>NZ_AP024702.1 GCF_037076345.1 Haloferula helveola | reverse complement strand
GGTCGGGATCAAGGCCGAGGAGGTTCTGGAGGATCTCGCGATCGTGGAACGGGGTCACCGTCTGCGAGGTGATCGGGCTGAAGGTGTTGATCGCCCCGATGATCTCGTTGGCGATTAGTGCCTGCGCAACGGTATTGGGGTGGAAATCGTCGCGACAGAAGACCCGGTCCGGGGGATTCTCCGGATCTCCTTCAATTGTGAAGACGGTGCCGTTGAGGTGGAAGGGCATCAGGTCGAAGACCAGAGCGGTCAGTTCGTCGATTCGAGCGACCTCCGTGCGGTAGAGGGGTGAGAAGGTGTCATCGATCGACTGGTTGAAAGCCGCGATCTTGGCGCGGGTGGAAGCCGCTTTCACCGGGTCGTTGTAGGTGCCGTTGACGTTCGGCGTGGCTCCGACGTCGGGAATCGTGCAGACCACGATCGGGAGTTGCGCGCGGGTGTTTCGGACGAACCCGTGGATATTCTGCAGACGCTGGAGGATTCCTGGGAAGAAGTTCGCGGATTCGGTGTCGTTGAAGATATCGTTGTAGTCGTTCTTCAGGTCGTTGCCGCCGAGGAAGATCACCGCCACCTGGATGCTGCCGTAGAAGAGTTGGTAGATCACCTCTTCACGCGTCTCGTAATCGAGGAGGTCCATCGCGTCGTCTTCGAGGGGATTATAGCTGGTCTTGTTGATGACCCGCTGCCAGTCGACGGTGGTGAAGCTCGGCACGCCGAAGTTCCACTCATGGCCTCCATTCCGATAGTCGAGGTAGGATCCTGCAGTGCCTTCGTAGGGTCCCAGCGAAGCCTCCGTTGGCCGGAAGATCCGAAACAGCTCGGGCCAATTCCGCGCGTTGGCGTTTCCTGGATCGGAAGCCGGCGCGCTGAAAGGGATCTCGAAGGCGTATTCCTCGGTCAAGCTGTCGCCGATCGCGAGTATCCGCAGTGGTGCCGCCGACCCGAGAGAGGTCAGCAGGATCAAAAGCAGGCATGCGAGGCGAGGCATGCCGGAACCTAGGGGGGATCGGAGATCTTTCCAGCAGTGATCCTGTTTGAAACAGGAACCCGCCGGAAGCGTGCGGGAGGACGGGTGCCCGTCAGGGGTTGGTAGCAGGCAGGTCCTCTTCCGGTTCGGACGCTTCCGGAGTTTCGCTTGCGGGCGGCTCTTCCTCGGGGGCAGGCGGCAGTCCTTCCGGGACTTGCTCGATCATCGGGAACAGTCGGACAGGGCCGAGCAGCCCCGAGGGCAGGTCGGCGCGATCCTTCGCGGCAAGCAGGTTGGAGGTCTCGATGCTGAGTGTGTTCAGTCCTTGTTTCAGGACCGGACCGACGTCGAACCGATGGGGTGGAGCGAAGGCGGTGCCGACGGGGAAGCCGTTGATGTGGATGCGGGCGCTGTGGGCGACGCCGCCGAGGTCGAGTTGCCACAGGCCGCTGCCGGTGTCGGGCAGATCGAACTCGATCGTGTAGCGCGCCATACCGGTAAAGTTGCCGACACGCGGATCGCCGAGTGTGTTCCATGAACCGAGCATGGGCGTTGCGAACGCGTCGGGGAGTTCCGGACCTCCTTCGAGGAACTCGACGTTCCAGATGCCGGCTATCGGCATGGGTTCCTTCGAGGGATGAAATTCTTTCCATGACGGGCCGCCGATTTCCTCGTTCTCGAACGTCCGGATGATCCTCGACTCGCCGGGGCCGAGAACGATACGGATTTCAGAGCCGTGTTCGCCTTTCCTGACCCGGGTCGTGCCGGTTCGCTCGGGAAAGCGCGGATCAAGGAGAAGAACCGACTTTGCCGGGACGGAGAGCGGGATCCAGCGGTCGACCGGGACATCGGATCGATTGACGACGAAGTAGTTCCGGCCGGAGAAGTGGCTACGGCGGACGAATCGCAGTCCGTGCTCCGCCATTGTCTCGGGGCTGACACCGAGGTCGATGGCGAGTTCGAGCGGGTCGTGACTTTCGCGGATCGAGTCCGGTGAAATATCACGCATCGACGAGATGAGCGTGCCGCGCCGGATGTCGGGCGAAGGGTAACCCGGAACGTCACGCGGCCACTCGCCGAGGATTCCGATCTTCGCGCCGCGGCGGGACAACTCCAGAAGGAGCGCGGCGGTGGTCTCCGGGAGTCGTCGTACTTCGGGAAGAATGATCGCTCGGTAGGTCAGCCCGCCAATGATGATGCGGCCGTCGGCGACGACCGCCTGCTTGAGTAGACGGTCGCTCAGGAAATCGAAGGTCACGCCGTGATCGAGAAATGCCTCCGCCGTGCGGTGGAACGGGGTGGTCTCAAGCCAGCGTTCGCGCTCGACCGGGTCGTCGGGCAATCCGCCACGCTCGACCCAGAAGTCATGGGCGGGGAAGTAAAGCAGCACGTCGGGGTCGGGCGCGCCGCTTTGCAGGATGTTCTGGCATCGGGTGGCGTATCCGGTGAACGAGTCGATCTGTCGCCACAGTCCGGTTCCCGGATCGAGGGGGGCTTTCGGAAGCCCGGTCGACATGCTGCGGCCGTCGAGGATAAGCTGGTTGGCACCGGCGAGCCAGAGCAGGTCGGCGGCGGTCTTGAGCCGTTCCGGAGTCAGCGGTTCGGAGTCCGGGCACCGGTAGCTGCCCTGCACCAGCGGCTTGAAGGCGAGGTGGGCGGCGGACGAGGCGAAGAACAGGCGGATGGGGGGATTGGTGCGGTCCGTCGACGAAATCAGGGTGCCGGGAATGTCGGCCACCGAATGCAGGTCCACGGGGTGGCCGGGATTTCCCGCGAGGAGGCTACGGCTGAGTGAGCCACGGTCGCGGGTGTGCTCGTGCCACGCGAGCAACGCCTCGTAGTGCATCTCTGCCAGAGTCTCCCGGTAGTCGCAGACGACCCGTTCGATCAGTCCGGGGTCGGCGTCGCCCAGCAGAATCGGGAGCTGCTCGCGCAGGTCGTAGCCACGGCGTTTTTGGAAGGCTTCGTAAAGCCCCTCCGACCAGTCGCCCGAGGTCGCCACGGTTCTTTCCAAGGTGCGGGAGCGCGGGGTGGGGCCGTCGAAGGTGACGAAGGTCTCGTCGAATCGTTCGAGCCATGCGGCGGTCGCCGATGGCGAGAATGGATTGAGTTTGTTTCCGACCGGTCGGCTCGGGGTGCCGTAGACGTTCCAAGTGCCCGGTGGAGCGATCCAGCGCAGGCGCCAGGCATCGGTATCGATGAAGTCGAGCAGGTCGACCGGTGGTCCCTGGATCGGCCAGGCGCCAAGGCAGTCGAATGCCGCGTTCGGCAGCTCGATGTCGACCTCACCGCCTTGGAGCGTCGCGAAAAACGGATCAAGCGCGTGCTCGACCCACTCGGGAAAGTCCGGCGGAACTTCGGGAGAGGGGCCGCTCTGGGTCGCTAGGTCAAAGCCGATGCCGAGTTCCTCGCAGATCCGGGCGGCGGCAGAGCATCGGTCCGGCCAGCCCGGCCCGGGCCAGTCGGCGGGCATGTCACTGGCGGTTGGGAGGATTTCCACCCCTCCGAAGCCGGCGGTCTCGATCTGCTTGAGAATGGCGGCCGTCTCCTCCGACGCGGTGCCGTCGGCCGGCCACCACCAACGCAGCCACGGGCGGGATTCGGCATCCGTTTCCGGCCAAGTGAGGTCAGGCGAGTCGGCCGTAGGCTCGGGATCCGACGGCGAGGCGGGGTCGATCGGGGTGTCGGGAAAGTCCGGGAGCTCCGGATCGACCGGGAACTCCGGCAGATTCTGGGCAAACGCCACCAGTGTGCCGGCGAGGAGCGGCAGCAGCGGGGTCAGGCGGCGCGGGGGTTTCATGGGACGGGGCGGTGACGCATCGCAGCAGTCCCGGGCTTGCGATCCAATCCCGAACCATCGGAAATGGCGGGGTCCTTGGGACTTGCCGATTGTTTCGGAAAACTTAAGGATCCCGAATCGACATGAGCCACGACCCCGACCAGCACGCCTCTTTGGGCGAGATGTATTCGGATTACTTCCTGGATTACGCCTCATACGTGATTCTCGAGCGGGCCGTGCCGCACCTCGCTGATGGGTTGAAACCCGTCCAGCGGCGGATTTTTCACTCGATGAAGGAACTCGATGACGGGCGCTACAACAAGGTGGCGAACCTCATCGGGAACACGATGAAGTATCACCCGCACGGCGACGCCGCGATCGGTGCGGCGGTGGTGAACCTCGGCCAGAAGGACCTGCTGATCGACTGCCAGGGAAACTGGGGGAACACGCTGACCGGCGACGGTGCGGCGGCTCCACGCTACATTGAGGCGCGGTTGACGAAGTTCGCGCTGGATGTGCTCTACAATCCGCGGACGACCGCTTGGACGCCGAGCTACGACGGCCGGAACAAGGAGCCGGTCACTCTGCCATCGAAATTCCCCGTGCTTCTCGCGCAGGGCGTCGAAGGCATCGCGGTCGGGTTGGCCTGCAAGATCCTGCCGCACAACTTCAACGAGATCATCGACGGCTGCGTGGCGGCGCTGCGCAAGCAGCCGTTCGAGTTGCTTCCCGACTTCCCGACGGCAGGCATCATGGACGCGAGCGACTACCGTGATGGCATCCGTGGCGGAAAGGTCCGAGTCCGGGCGCGGATGACGATCGAGAAGAAGGGGCTGATCCGGATCCATGAGATTCCCTTCGGCACCACGACCGGAGGCCTGATGGACTCGATCGTGGCGGCATCGGAAAAGGGGAAGATCAAGATCTCGCGGATCGAGGACAACACGGCGGAGAATGTCGATATCCTCGTGTATCTGCCCTCCGGAACCGATGCGGAGACGAGTCGCGACGCTCTCTACGCCTTCACCGACTGTGAGCTTAGTATTTCGCCGAACTCGTGCGTGATCATCGACGGCAAGCCGAAGTTCATGCCGGTCACGGAGATTCTCAAGCGCAGCGCCTTTCAGACGCGGGACCTGCTGGAGAAGGAGTTGGATCTGCGCCTCGGTGATCTCAACGAGAAGTGGCACTTCAGTTCGCTCGAGAAGATCTTCATCGAGAACCGCATCTACCGCGATATCGAGGAGTGCGAGACGTGGGAGGCGGTGATCAAAGCGATCGACGACGGCTTGAAGCCGTTCAAGAAGTTGCTCAAACGCGAGGTGACCGAGGATGACATCGTCCGGCTCACCGAGATCAAGATCAAGCGGATCTCGAAATTCGATTCCTTCAAGGCCGACGAGGAGATCAAGGGGCTCGAGGACGGGATTGCCGAGACCGAGAAGAACCTGCGCAATCTGACGCGGTTCACGATCAAGTGGTTCGAAGACCTGCAGAAGAAGTACGGCAAGGGTCGCGAACGGAAGACCGAGATCTCTTCCTTCGAGCGCGTCGACCGCACGCAAGTGGTGGCTGCGACGGAGACGCTCTACGTCGATGAAAAGAACGGCTTCGCCGGTTACGGCCTGAAGAAGGAGAAGCCGGTCGAGAAATGTTCGACCCTCGATGACATCGTGGCCTTCACGGCGGATGGCAAGGTCCGGGTGACGAAGGTCGCCGACAAGGTGTTCGTCGGTCAGCGGCCTTTGCGAGTGGCGGTGTTCCGCAAGGAGGAGGATCTCATCTACTCGATGATCTACCGCGACGGCCGCGACGGTCCTATCCTGGCAAAGCGGTTCAGGCTTGGCGGGGTAACTCGGGACAAGGAGTACGATCTCACTCCTGGCAAGAAGGGGAGCCGAGTCTTTTACTTCGCGGTTCACTCCGACGAAGCCTCCAGCGCGGAGCAGATGCTGATCGTGCATCTCAAACCCGCCCTGCGACTCCGCAATGTCACCCGTCCGTTCCATTTCGGTGAGATTGGAGTCAAGGGTCGCGGAAGTCGGGGGAATATCGTGACCAAGCACGCGATCGACCGTGTCGTTCGGGCTCCGAAGGATTACGACTCTGAGGCTGAATCGTGATTCGGGCGAGGAACGCCGGTTTCCCGCCCGATCATGAAACAATCCGACCCCCGGAGGCGTTTTCCGGCCATGATTCGGTGGGTGCTTTTCTGGCTTTGGCTCGGTGGATTTTCGGTGTTCGGCGCGACGAAGGTTGCCATCATTGGTGATTCGATCTCGACCGGAGCCCATGCCAAACCACAGGCCACCAACGGCTATCCGGCGGTGCTCGGGCGATTGCTGGGTGACGAGTTTCAGGTGAAGCCCTTCGCGATCGGGGGACACACGCTGGTCCGGAAGAGCCGGGCCGCTCTGATGGGGAAGCCGATCTATCAGAAAGCACTCGAGTTTGCTCCGGACGTGGCGGTGATCATGCTCGGCACCAACGACAGCAATTCCGGCGGAGGCAACCATTGGCAGTATCAGGCGGATCTCGAGACCGATCTGATGGCAATGGTTTCCGATCTCAGGAAGGCGAATCCGGAGGTGCTGATCCACATCGCGGGTCCTCCGCCGATGTATCCGGAGAAGTCGGGGTTGCCATCGGAACGGATCGCGAACCTCAAGGAACGCCGCGAGCGATTGGCCGAGATCCGCAAGCGCTTCGGAGTCATCGCGGCGAAGGAACCCAAGGTGCTGATTCATGACCTCGCGAGAACCTTCGGGCCCGAGGAAACGACGGATGGCGTCCACCCGACGACGGAAGGGCACGCGAAGCTGGCCGCCCATTTGGCGGATGTTCTGCCGACGAAGTTTGACGAGAGTTTCCGCGCGGAGAATGAGCTCAAGGAGGCGGGATTGGAGGCCAAGGTCTCGGAGTTTGGCGGCTATGCCCGCTACGATTTCAAGGTTCCGGGCGCCGGCTGTTCGGGAACCATCGTTTCACCCAAACAAGCGGCTGCCGGACGTCCGTGGATCTGGAGGGCGCGATTCTTCGGTCACCAGCCTGCCTTGGATCTGGAGCTTCTCGATCGGGGATGGCATGTCGCCTATTGCGACGTCTCCAACCTGTATGGCGCCGAGCCTGCGATGCTTCGCTGGGATGCGATGCATGAATTCATGAGCAAGACGCTCGGGCTTTCACCGAAGCCGGTCTTGGAAGGCATGTCGCGCGGTGGACTGCCGATCTTCAACTGGGCGGCGCGGCACCCCAACTCGGTTTCGGCGATTTATGGCGACAATCCGGTTTGCGACTTCCGGACTTGGCCGGGTGGTGACGGAGGGAAGCGCTCGGAAGGTGATTGGAAGCGTCTCCTTGAGGTCTATGGAATCGATGATGCCGCGGCGGGGAAGCACGATCAGGTGGTCGACCGTTTGGAGCCGATCGCAAAAGCCGGCATCCCGGTCGCGGTGGTGCTCGGCATGAAGGATGACGTCGTGCCGCCGAAGCAGAATGGGGAAGCAGTCGCGGCGAAGTACGAGTCGCTCGGCGGCAAGGTGCGAGTCTGGCGCAAGCCGGATGCGGGGCACCACCCCCACGGTCTTCATCCGCCGGCAGAGCTGCGTGAGTTTCTTCTGGAAGCGACCAAGAGGGCTGGCAAGTAGCGCGCTTCGCGCTTGGGCGGGAGCTGGCCGGTGTTAGCGTGGCGGGGTGGAGATGGTTCCGATCGCTCGCCTCCGGACATGCTTCGGGGAAAAGTTCGCCGTGCCCCGCCAGCCCGGCTTGTGTCCATCGGCATGGGGCCGCCTGATCTTCGAGCCCGAGTTTCGCAGTGCCGACGCGGTGCGCGGGATCGAGGGCTTCTCCCACCTGTGGTTGATTTTCGGATTTCATCTGACTGAAGACAAAGGCTGGAGTCCGACCGTCCGGCCTCCGCGTCTCGGCGGCAACGAACGGGTCGGAGTGTTCGCGAGTCGCTCGACCTTTCGGCCGAATGGTCTGGGCCTGTCGCTGGTGCGTCTGGAGGCGGTCCGCCTCGATGTCTCGGAAGGCCCCGTGCTCGATCTCGGTGGTGTCGATCTTGTGGACGGAACGCCGGTCTTCGATGTGAAGCCGTATCTGCCGTATGCGGAGTCCGTGTCCGATGCGGCGTCCGGATACGCGGTTGAAGCTCCGACCCGGCACCCGGTGGAGGGAGTGGAAAATCTCGAAGGTTTCTCCGAGCGGGACCGGCAGGTGGTGATCGAGGCATTGTCGCTCGATCCCCGTCCGGCTGCCGGCCGGGAAGAGCCGGATCGCGAGTTTGGAGCGATGATCTGCGGCAGGAATGTCCGCTTTCGATTCGAAGCGGACGTCTGTCGGATCCTCGGAGTGACTTAGGAAAGATCCGGATTGGGAGAAGAACTCGGCTTCGAGCCAGATTCAGGACCAGGATGGATGGGATGGATCGGATGACTGAATTACCTTTGGGATCCGAGGTGGATTTCTCGAAGCAGATCCTCGAAATGACTCACTCGAATGCAGTCACAATCCCATCCATCCCATCCATCTTGGTCCCAAGTCCTCCGGTTCGGCACTGCCACTTCCCGGTTGGGGTGATTTGAGTGGGGTGACTTGAGAATTGAATGTTTAAGTTTTCCGTAGTAAGTCGTTGGGCGTGAGAATTCGCCTTTTCTGGATACTGCCTGCCTTCGCCGGCGTCCTGCCGTTGGTTTCCTGCAAAAAGGAGCCGGGTGCGGGGAGTCGGGAAGCGGTCGAGGAGGCGGGCTACGAGCTCGATGCCGAGGCATTCTTCCGAGCTGCCGAGAGTGATGACCTGAAGGCCCTGGAGTCGATGATCGACGCGGGGATCGGTGTGGATGCGCGCGATGCCGCGGGTCGAACCGCCTTGCACGCTGCGGCGGGTTCGGGGGCTTTGAAGTCGATCGACTTCCTTCTCGACCGGGGATTGCCCGTCGATGCGAAAGACGCCAAGGGACGGACGCCGCTGATGGAGGCGCTGCTTCGTTCGACTCCGGAAACCGTGCGTTATCTCCTTCGGCAAGGGGCGGACCCGCAGCAGAAGGACAACGAGAATTACAAGTCACTGATGCTCGCGGTTCGAGACGGGCGGACGGTGATGGTCAGCGAACTGGCGCCGTACGTCCGCGAGGATCTGGATGATGCCCTGTTGGCGGCATCGATTCTCGGTCAGCCGAAGATCATCGACGAACTGACCAACTACGGCGCAAGCATCTATGCCCGCTGGGAAGATGGCCGGACGCCGCTGATGCTGGCGGCCCAGAACGGGCAGGGGGATGCGGTGGACATGTTGTTGGAGATCGGGGCCAACCGGTTCGCAATGAGTGAGAGCGGGATGCTGGCGGCCGACTATGCGCGGCAGGCCGGGCACGCCGACCTTGCCGATCGTCTTGCGGGCGAACCGAGGGAAGGGGACTTTGAATTGGAGGAGCCTGCCGAGCTGGGTGCGGAAATGGTGATGGCTTTGGGCACGGAGGAGAACGACGGCGTGCCCATGGTGGATCCCGGGGATGAGGCGGTGGCTGTGGCAGACGGGTCGACCGATGCCGGGTCACCGGATGAAGGTGTGGATCCCGCGATCGCATCAAACGATCCCGAGCCTCAGCCAGGCAACGAGCCTGCCGATGGTTCCGCGACGCCGTGGAATGCTCCGGAGCCGGGTGAGGGAGGCGGCGCATTGGGCCAGCTGCCTCGGCATCCGAGGCGAGGAGAAGTCGCCAGCCTCGACGGCGCGGTGGTGGGAAGTGGTGAAAGACCGGGCCGTGACGATTCTGCAAGTGAGGGCACCCACGTCGGAGCGGGGCCGAGAGAGAGCGATGTGCCGGTGATCATGCGCTCCTATCGCCAGCGGGAGCTTCCCCTGAGAGTGGAGTCGACCACACCCGAGTCGGCGACGATCCGTGTTCCGGGCGGCGCGACCTTCGAGGTTCCCAAAGGTGAACCGATTCCCGGGTCCCAGCTGAAGATTGTAAAGATCCGGCGCAAGATGCAGAGCGGCAAGAACGACGGAGGCGTTCCGACCGAGGTTTCAATAGTTTCGGTTGAGGATGCCGGCACGGGGATTTCCAGGGACCTCGTCGTCGGTCTTCCGGCCCTTGCGCACGATCCCGTCGCGCTTGTCGAGGACTCGGCATCGGGCCAATACTACGTGGCTCGTACCGGGCAGCGCTTCCGTTCGTCGGACGGAAGGGAATTCATTGTTGGCGACGTTCGCCCCAACCAGCTTGTGATCGAAGAGGTCGGCAGCGGTGAGGTGAGCACCCTTCCGCTGCACGGGCCGCGCGGCTGAACCCCCAAGAAATCTCCATGGATCCCGCTACCCTCGAACCGGGCGAACCGGTGAAGCAGTTCTCCGTGATGTTGCAGAACCGCGCCGGCGCGCTTGCATCGCTGACCAAGCTGCTGCGTAACAACAACATCGAGATGGTCGGGATCAGCGTGCAGGACTCACGCGACGCGACGATCGCCCGGCTGGTCCTGACCGACCCGGACCTCGCCGAGCAGATTTTTATCGAGAAGGGGATCCCGTTCACGACTTCCACGTTGGTCGTGATCGCGCTGAAGGAGGCGGGTCCCGGGCTGCTGCAAGTTCTCGACACGCTGATGGTTGCCGAGACCAATATCGACTTTGCCTACGCCCTCATGCCCTCGGCCAAGGGGCAGGCGCTCCTCGCGATGCACGTCGAGGATCACGATTTCGCCTCGACCGTGCTCAATCAGGCGGGCTTCAAGATCGTCTACCAGTGCGACCTGAGCCGGTAGCGGTCGATCATTTCTCGTCGCTCCGCGAAAGCCGGCTCAGTCCGCGCTCGAGCAGTTGTCCGTCGACGGCGGTGGAGACGACTTCGTCGAGGTAGACCGTGAAGTCCTCGCTCGCGAAGTTGATCGCGTTGAGTCCGTCGCCCGGCACGTTATCGAAGGCCTTGATCAACGACTCCATGTCGCGGACCTCGACGCCGTTCACTTCGGAGACGATCAGGTTCCGGAGGGATTCGTAGCCCACCGTGGCGGGAGTCGCGATGACCCCGGCGAGGAACACGACCCGATCCGCTTTCTCTTCGTATTTCTCCGGATTCTCAAGGACATCCAGAAGCTCCAGTGGAGCCCGTGACTGCCACTCGTCGCCGAAAGCCTCAAGCAGCGGACGGCTGAGCTCCTGGAAGACTAGGCCTCCCTTGACGAGGAAGTTGGGTGCTTTGTCGAAGGTGTAGGCCGGAACGAGCGCGGAGTCGTTGTCGCGACGCTCGAGGATCGCTTCGATCGTCACCGGTTCGCCTTGGCGCATCACCCTGAGCTCGACGGTTTCGCCGACAGCCTTTGATCCACGCACGAGGTGGCTCCAGAAAAGACGGCCGTAGTCCGGATCGTCGTAGTAGCCGAGCTGGTCGATGTCATGACCGTCGACGCCGACCACGACGTCTCCTTCCTTGAGTCCCGCCTTCTCGGCTCCGCTGTCCTTCCGGACCGACGAAACGTAGACGCCTCCTACTTCATCCGGAAGCTTGAGCCACTTTCTGAAGTTCGAATCGTCCGTGGAAGACGTCGAGACCCCGAGCGAGGGGAAGCCCTCGTAACTGCCGTCGGCCGCATCGTCGATAAAGCGCCGGACGATGTCGGTGGCGGTGACATCGCTGAGCTGGTCCTTCGAGTTGTAGCTCGTCAGAAGACCGGCAAGTTTGTCGTCGCGGAAGACCGGCAACGTGAAGCTGCTGGCCGAGTTCTGCATCGATGCCTTGACCTCGTAAGCGAGGAAGAACTGGCCAGGCAGGAAGTTGGAAATGATGTCGAGGCTCTGCACGGGTCCCCGGGTCACGAGCGGTGTGCCGTTGTTCTCGACCTGGACAATCTGCAGTTCATCGCCGGGCTTGGCGGGATCCGCGATCTCGACGGCGGTGAGTTCGGCAAAGAAGTCGTCTTCCGGATCCTCCAGGCTGAGGAGTGCGAGATTGGCTTCGTAGTCGACCGCCGCGACCTTGGCGGGAGCAAGTTTGCGGCCGTCGGTCGTTTCGAGTTCCACGTAGGTGGCGTCGGCGACCATCTCGGAGGTCGTGAGCACCTTTCCGTCGCCAACCACCGCACCGAGCGAGCGGCGCTTGCGAGGCGAGTTCTTCTCCCACGGCTGCCCCGGGTTCCATCCCTGGCGGGTTGAGTTGATTCGGACGACCGAGGCGGTCGGGTCGAATTCGGGAGCCGTCTCCTCAACTTCAACCGGAGCGGTGGTCGGAGCGGGTTGGGGTGCACTTGTGGCGGTCGGGCGTTCGCAGCCCGCCAGAAACAGCAGCGGAAGAAGAAGTGCGGCACGCATGGAGAGCTCGGCGGAGGGTCGGGAATGGCGGGAATCGTACATCACTCCTCGAGGTTTGAAAGTTGGTCGATGGCGTAGGTGCGCTGGATGCGCTCGTTGGCAGCGTCGACTTCTGCCGACGGGATCACGAGCGGCCGGCGGGCGCCCATGAGCTCGATTACATGGAACTCGGGCGGGTTCTCCGGATGGAGCAATTCGTGGGCCTGATCGAGGGTTCGCACGGTCTCGCCGTTGATCTTGTCGACCGCGAGTCCGGTGAAGCCGTTCAGCTGGCTGTTGATCGGATCGCTCTCAATCCGCGTGAGGATCACGATGTCCTTGCGCTCGGTGAAGACACCTTCGGGAAGGTAGTCCTGGTAGAGGCGCCGGACGTTGATGTCGTCGAACTTCTCGGTGGCAAACAGGTTGGTGTCGAGCGGTTGGAAGACCAACCCGGCAAAGACGATGTAGCGGGGCTGCACCTCGTACTGGATGGCATACATCCGGTTCTGCGGAAGCGGCTTCAGTTCGATGTCCTCGTCGTGCCACGTGTCACCCGAGCGGTAGCGCAGTTGCACCGTGTCTCCGGCGAACTTGCGTTCGACGATCTCGTTGAGGTCGATCTTGGCGCCGTCGATCAGGATCTGGCCGGCGCTGTCGATCGGATTGCCGTCGATGGCCACGAGGATGTCTCCCGGCTTGAGGTGGCCGTCGCATGACCCTTTCGGCACGACGTTGGTGACAAGCACGCCTGTGTCGTCATTGGGCAGCTTGAGCGCCTGCCGCATTGCGCCGTTGAAAAGCGGAAAGGTCGAGACCGCGAGATCGACATAGTGATCGTAGGTCCCGTCCTCGATGTCCTTGAGAAAACGGCGGATGACCGGGGTCGGGATGATGTAGCCCGTGTTGTCGGCATCGCGGCGGCCTTGGAACGCCACGCCGATCACCTTGCCGTCCTGAAGGACGGGGCCGCCGGAGTTGCCGGGGTTGATGGCGGCGTCGATCTGGATCACCAGGTGCTGGTCGGCCCGCGAGTGGGAGTAGCTGGAGAAGTCGACTCGGGAGACGACCCCGCGGGTCACCGAGAGCCGCTGGCCGCCGATCGGATAGCCGATCACGCGGACCTGGCTCTCAAGCTCCGGCACGCCGCCGATGTCGAAAACCGGGAAGCTCTCGAAGTCGGAGAAGTCCTCGACCGACAGCAGCGCGAGATCGCAGTCGTGGGCGATGAACTCGACCTTGGCCGGGTATTTCTTGGGGCTGCCGTGGACCGTGATCAGCAGGCGCCGCGCGTTGGAAACGACGTGGGCGTTGGTGAGGATCTGGTTCTTGCCGATGACGAATCCCGTTCCGATGCCACCGCCGAACCGGCCGCTGTTCCAAGGAGTGCCATAGTCGGGCACCTGAACGGCGGCCTCGATCCGGACGACCGATCGGTAGACTTCGGAAGGGGCTGCCGCAGGAGTTTGCGGGATTGCGGTCTGGGCGGCTGCCGGAAGGGCGAGCGCGAGGAGGATCAGCAGGAGGTGGCGCATGTTGGGGCGGGGCTGAGGCCAAGGGTGGCGTTGCACTTCACACGTTGAAGCGGAACTCGATGACGTCTCCGTCTTTCACGACGTATTCCTTGCCTTCGATCCGAAGCTTGCCGACGTCGCGCGCGGCTGACTTCGATCCGGCGGCGACGAGGTCATCGTAGTGCACCACTTCGGCGGCGATGAACCCGCGCTCGAAGTCGGTGTGGATCACGCCCGCCGCGGCGGGGGCCTTGTCGCCCTCGGTGATCGTCCACGCACGGGTTTCCTGAACGCCGGTGGTCAGGTAGGTCCTGAGGCCGAGCAGGTGATAGACGCCCTTGATCAAAGTCGAGACACCCGAGTCCGTGACGCCCATGTCGGCGAGGAACTCGGCGGCTTCCTCGGGTTCGAGGTCGATCAGTTCCTCCTCGATGTTGGCGGAAATGACCACTGCTTCGGCGCCGTGGGCTTCGGCGGCATAGGTGCGGACCTTGGAGACCAGCGGGTGCGCGTCGGGATTCTTCTGGGCGTCCGAGAGTTCGCCCTCGTTGACGTTGCATGCGTAGATCGTCCGTTTGGACGAGAGCAGGAAGAAGTCCTTGAGCAGCTTCCGCTCCTTGTCGTCGAGTTCGACCATGATCGCCGGCTTGCCCTCGTTGAGGTGGGGCAGGAGCTTGTCGATCAACTCGACCTCCGCCTTCGATTCCTTGTCGCCGCCTTTGGCTTTCTTCTCGCGGGACTGCCGGCGTTTGTCGAGCGACGCGATGTCGGCGAGGATCAGCTCGGAGTTGATGATCTCGATGTCCCGAACCGGATCGACGGAGCCGAGTTCGTGAATGATGTCGTCGTTTTCAAAGCAGCGGACAACCTGCACGATGGCGTCGGTCTCACGGATGTTGGCGAGGAACTTGTTGCCGAGGCCGGCGCCTTCCGATGCGCCCTCCACCAGACCGGCGATATCGACGAACTCGATCGCGGTCGGGACGAGCTTCTTCGATCCGGACATTTTCGAGAGCACGGCGAGGCGCTCGTCGGGCACGGTGACGACCCCGACATTCGGGTCGATGGTGCAGAACGGGTAGTTGGCCGCCTCCGCATTGCGGGTGCGTGTGACGGCATTGAACAGGGTGGATTTCCCCACGTTGGGCATTCCGACGATTCCGGCCTTCAGCATGGCGGGCGAGGCTTAGTGGAGCGGTCGATCCCGTGCAAATGAAAAGCCCGCCGGGAGCGGCGGGCTTGAAAAGTCTCGTCGAGGGAGATTGGGCTGCTCAATCAGTCTTTCGGAGGCAGCAGGCCTGTGTCCATGACGCCGCCACCCGAGTCGGGCAGTTCGGGTTCCTCGAAGTCAACCGAGCCACCGAAAATCCAGAAGCCGCGACGGCGACGCTGCTCCGCCTGATAGGCGAGTGCCCGGTCGTGACCGCTTTGCAGTTCTTCCCACTCGTCCTGACGGGCTTCAACCACCGGAACTCCGGGACGGAAGGGTGAGGTGGTGACTTCGGCGACCTTGTCGAAGCCGTTGCTCATGCCTTCACCCACCTTGGAGAAGCCGGCAACGGTGCCGTCCTTGATGGTGTTCATGGTGCCGCAGGAGCTGAGGCCGGCGACGAGCAGTGTGGGGAGCAAGAGCCTCATGGGGAGGGACATAGGAAAGAGGGCGGGGGAGCGGGCGGATGCTCTGGGAAGCCCCGCGAAACGTCGGCACGGTAGCGCCCCGGTTAGGCTCTCGTCAACCCATCAGTCACGCCGGGAAAGAACCAGAAAGTTCCGCACGGGCTTGTTCCACAGGGGCCGGTTCTGAAGGGGCCCGGAGGCGACGGAGCCGGAAACCCAGAGGTCGGAGGACCGGCCGCCGTCGAGATTGAGGGCGCTCTGAACCCGAATTTCGCCGATTTTCGCCCCTGCGAGCGCGGATCCGAGCCCTTCCAGCGAGGAAGGGCCGGTCCGGGCGAGGATCCATCCGGATTTCCCGTCGGTGGCGAGAAAGCTCCGGGCACTGGAGTTTCGCTGGCTGAGCCCGCTGACGGCCTTGGAATTCTCCACGAGGAAAGGGCCGGCCTGGAGTGCCTGGCGCCCGCCGGAATAGTTCTGGCGGCGGACGAGCTTCATGCCGCCGCCCGGGCTTTCGACGTAGTAACCCGACCCCAACGAAGACGCCCGGTTTTCCGCTCCGGCGGTCTTTCCGGAGGCGACGACCTTTCCGAGCGGAGAGCCGTCCGGATTAAAGAATCCGCCATTGATGGCAGCGATGCCGCCAAGGGCCTGGCCTGCGGCACGGCTGTCAGCCCACCGGCTTGCGGGGCCGCCGGGTTGGTCGGCAACCACCAAGTGATGGCTCCTGCTGTCGAAGGTCACCGCTTCGATGGAAATGCCGCCGATCCGGGTGCGGACGAGTTTCGGCTGCCGAATCGGCGTGTTGTCCGGCTTCGCCTTCTCGGCGGTATCGGGGGCGGCTTCGGCGACTTTGAGGGAGGGTGAGCCTTCCGGAGCCGGCGCTGTTGGGGACGGCGGAGTCGGGGTCGTGCACGATCCGACGAGCAGGCTGAGAAAAAGCGGCCAAAGTCGCATGGCAGAGGAAGCGTCGGTGCGGGCCGGATTCGTCATGCGGATTTCCGCGCCACCGCCAGCAAGGTTTGAAAGTGGGGAGGCTCCGGCTCGCGATCGACCACCGCCGTTTCGATTTCGCCGAAGCCGGCCCTCTCCAGCATCGCGGCGAGCTCGGCTTCGGAGAATCCGAGCCAAAGGTCGGCGTAGAGTTCCCGTGCCTGCTCGAACTGGTGCTGCAGCAGGTCGAGAATGACGATTCGGCCGCCCGGCTTGAGGGCGAGCAGCGCCGCGTCGATCGCCTTCTGCGGATGTGCGGCGTGGTGGAGGGCCTGGCTGAGGATGACCAGATCCACCGAACCTGGATCAAGTGGTGGCTCCTCGAGGTCGCCTTGGCGGTATTCAAGGTTGGCCAGTCCGTGTTCCTTCGCCAACGCCGTTCCGAACTCGACCATCCTCTCGGACAGGTCGACCGCGATGACCTTGTCAGCCCGTTGGGCCAGCAGTTGCGAAAGGGTGCCCTCTCCGGCACCGAGGTCGGCGACCGTCCCGGCCGCCATGACCTTGAGCAGTGCCTCTGCCAAGGCCTTCCAAGACCGGCCGGGCACGTAGTCCTTGCCGAATCGGCCCGCGAGCTCGTCGAAGTAGGCACGGGAACGGTCCTGCCGCTTTCTCAAAAGGTGGCGCAGGGCAGTCTCATCCTTGGCGGTTTCGGGGATCTCCGCAGCCGCGCTGCCGGTCAGGGTCGCGAGCTCCCTAGGCATTGAGGACCGGTAGATGTTGTTCTTTCCGCTGCGCTCGTCTTCCACCAGCGATCCGGCCTTGAGCGACGATAGCTGGGTCGAAATCCGGCTCTGGCCCATCCCGAGAATCTCCTGCAGGTCCGCCACACTCAGCGCTTCCCGCTCCAAAAGGCGGAGAATCCGGAGGCGTGTCGGGTCGGCCAGAAGCTTCAGGGATTTCAGCATTGACGCCATGGACCGAGGGATACATCAACGCATCGCGATTTGACGATACGAAAAACGAAACACCAATGAGTTCCTTCATTTTCTCCTCCGAGTCGGTTGGCGAAGGCCACCCCGACAAGGTTTGCGACACCATTTCCGACGCGATTCTCGATGCCTGCCTGAAGGTCGATCCGAAGTCCCGCGTGGCCTGTGAGACCTTCGTGAAGTCGAACGTGGTCGTCGTGGGTGGCGAGATCACGATCCCCAAGATCGGCCAGAAGTCGATCGGCGAGGTGATCAACATCGACACGGTCATCCGCGAGGCGATCCGCGGGATCGGCTACGTGAACGAAGACGACGTGTTCCACGCCGACAAGGTCTTCATCAACAACTACCTGACCACCCAGTCGCCGGACATCGCCCAAGGGGTCGATGCCAAGAAGGCGACCGGCAAGAAGACCGAAGAACAGGGTGCCGGTGACCAGGGAATCATGTTCGGCTACGCCTGCAACGAGACTCCCGAGCTGATGCCCGCGCCGGTCATGTACGCCCACCGTCTCGGTCGCGAGCTGACCCGCATCCGCAAGACCGGTCGGGTCAAGTGGCTACGTCCGGATGCCAAGACGCAGGTCTCGGTCGAATACATCGACGGCAAGCCGACCCGCATCGTGAACGTCGTCATTTCGACCCAGCACGCCGCCGGCACGAAGCACAGCGAGATCGAGAAGTTCTGCATCGAGAAGGTCATCAAGAAGGTCCTGCCGAAGGGCATGCTGACCAAGGATACCGAGTTCCTGATCAACCCGACCGGCAACTTCGTGATCGGCGGTCCCCAGGGTGACTCGGGACTGACCGGCCGCAAGATCATCGTCGATACCTATGGTGGCGCGAGCCGTCACGGTGGCGGTGCGTTCTCGGGCAAGGATCCTTCGAAGGTCGACCGTTCGGCCGCCTACATGGGTCGCTGGGTGGCGAAGAACATCGTCGCAGCAGGCTTGGCCGAATGCGCCGAGATCCAGTTTGCCTATGCCATCGGCCACCCGCTGCCGGTCAGCGTCTACGTGGATACCTTCGGCACCGGAACGGTGTCCGACGAAAAGATTCTCGGTGCCGTGCTCAAGGTCTTCTCCTTCAAGCCGGCCGATATCGTGAAGCAGCTCAAGCTGCTCCGTCCCATCTACTCCGCCTCCACCAACTACGGTCACTTCGGCAAGGAGGACTGCGGTCTGCCGTGGGAGGAAACGAACAAGGTTGCGGCGTTGAAGAAAGCCGCCAAGTAACCCCGGAACCAACCCGAAAACACCTACATTTGATACGATGAGTGCCGTAGCAGAAAGCACGCAAGATTACAAAGTCCGCGACATCGGCCTTGCCGATTTCGGTCGCAAGGAGATCGACATCGCCGAGCACGAGATGCCCGGCCTGATGGCGACCCGCGAGAAATACGGTCCGGAGAAGCCCCTCCAGGGTGTCCGGATCATGGGTTCGCTCCACATGACCATCCAGACCGCCGTCCTGATCGAGACGCTGGTCGAACTCGGTGCCGAGGTGCGCTGGGTTTCCTGCAACATCTTCTCGACGCAGGATCACGCCGCCGCCGCGATCGCGGCCGCCGGTACCCCGGTGTTCGCCTGGAAGGGCGAGACGCTCGAGGAATACTGGTGGTGCACGTGGAAGGCGTTGCAGTTCCCGTGTGGCGGCGGTCCCGAGCTGATCGTTGACGACGGTGGCGACGCGACCCTGCTGCTCCACAAGGGCTACGAGATGGAGAACGGTTCCGACTGGGTGAACACCCCCTCGGGCAGTCACGAGGAAGAGGTCATCAAGAACCTGCTCAAGAACATCGGCAAGGAGCAGCCGGGCATCTTCGCCAAGATGATCAAGGACTGGAAGGGCGTCTCGGAAGAGACGACCACCGGTGTGCACCGTCTCTACCAGATGGCTCGCAAGGGCACGCTTCTGGTGCCGGCGATCAACGTCAACGACTCGGTTACCAAGTCGAAGTTCGACAACCTCTACGGCTGCCGCGAGTCGCTCGTCGACGGCATCAAGCGTGCGACCGACGTGATGATCTCAGGCAAGGTCGCGGTGGTCTGCGGCTACGGCGATGTCGGCAAAGGCTGCGCGCAGGCGCTGCGCGGACAGGGAGCCCAGGTCGTTGTGACCGAGGTCGACCCGATCTGCGCGCTGCAGGCGGCGATGGAAGGATTCCGGGTGCTGACCGTCGAGGACACGCTCGGCTGGGGCGATATCTACGTCACCACCACCGGCAACTTCGACATCATCCGCGTCGAGCACATGGAGAAGATGAAGGACCAGGCGATCGTCTGTAACATCGGCCACTTCGACAACGAGATCCAGATGGAGAAGCTCAACGCCCGGTCGGACGTCCAGAAGACGAACATCAAGCCGCAGGTCGACAAGTACTCGTTCCCGGCCGGCAACAGCATCTACATGCTTGCCGAAGGGCGTCTTGTGAACCTCGGTTGCGCCACCGGCCACCCGAGCTTCGTGATGTCGAACAGCTTCACCAATCAGACGCTGGCCCAGATCGACCTCTGGAAGAACAAGGACAGCTACAAGCCCGGCGAGGTGAAGGTGCTGCCGAAGCATCTCGACGAGGAGGTTGCCCGTCTTCACCTCGATAAGATCGGGGCCAAGCTGACCAAGCTGACCACCGAGCAGGCCGACTACATCGACGTGCCGGTCGATGGGCCCTACAAGCCCGAGCACTACCGCTATTGATCGGCGAACAAGCGATTGGATTCAAAAAGGCCCCGTCAGCGAAAGCTGCCGGGGCTTTTTCATGGAGGGGCTCCCATCGGGTGCCCTTCGATTCAGAACGGCACCTGAAAGGTGCCGCTCCTTGTTACCTTCCGAGTTCCTGAGCGGTCCACATCGTGGTCCTCGAGGAAGTAGCGGCACGTTGTTTCTTTACCTCTTCGGCACTGACCGGAGCGGCATCGTTCTTCCAGCGTTGCCGCACGTAGGTCAGCACATCGGCGATTTCCTGGTCATTCAGAGCGGGACCAAGTGGTGCCATCGCGCTGTTGAAGACCTCGTCGCCGACCCTCACCGGCCCCATCAGTCCGTGGAGCACGATCTTGATCGGAAGGTCGGCCTCGCCAGTCAGCCATTCCGAACCGTCGAGGGGCGGGAAGGTGTGGGGGACGCCCCGGCCGTCAACGCCGTGACACGCGACACAGGTCTTGTTGTAAACTGCCTCCCCCCGGGCGTGCACTTCGGCATCGGGTTTGAAGCGCCGAACCAATTCCTTGGGCTCGGAAACACCCCCGGCCTTGTCAAAAGCGGCGAGGGTGTCGAGAGCGCCCTCGAGGCTGTTGCCGCTTCCGATAGCGACCAGTGAAACGTCGTCGAACCAAGCCGTTCCCGAAGCGCCGCCGTACCCGCCAAACAGGCAGTGGATCACGGCTTCACGGCTCGAACCGGAATCGAACTCGACCGAGACCTGGGTCCAGTCGGTGGTTCCCTTGACGGCGCCGGTGCGTTGCCCGCCGTGGATATTCATGAGCGCCCCGGGGCTGTTGCCGACCGTGTTGAGGTTCTCGCAGCGGACCCAGCCGCTCAGGCGGTAGCGGGTTCCGGGCGTCACGGGAACGGTGATCGCGACCCCGCAGTCGATGGGCCGGTCGGTGGAGATCGAGAGGCACTTGCCACCATTCCGGCCGTTGTCGGGCGAGGAGACACGGATGTCATTGGGGTTCGCGCCGGAATACACGCGAAGGTCGGTCCAGTCGGTCGGGAAGTTGCCGCTGGACTCTTCGAATCCGGAATTCGGCAAAACGTTCACCGGCTCAGGCGGTGCGCCTTCGGTGCCTGCGGCTTTCGCCGCCGCGAGAACAGCCGAAGCCTGCCGGCGGGAAGCAATCTGCCATGCGTCGCGCAGGGTGGGGTCGTCGAAGATGGCTGTCGGGTGATCTGCGGCCACCTTGTAAATGGCGGCACCGATCTCGGGATCGGAGGCACCCTTGGAGAGCCCGATCAGGATCTCGGCGAGTTCCCGTCCGCTCGACTTGATGGTGCCATCGGTCACGCATGCGGCTTTCAATACCGCGGGATCCGCAAGGGCGATGGCAGCCCGTCTAGCCGCAGGTTGCTTCGATCCGAGGGCGGCTTGCACCAACTCCGGCTTCAGCTCGCCGAGAGCCGCCAAGGCGTGCAGGGCATGCGGTGCGGCGAACTCGCTGGATTGGACCGCCCGGATCAGTTCGGGTGCGAGCGACGGGTCTCCTTGCTCGGCGATCAGGCGCTGGGCGTGCAGACGCCAGAGCAGGTTCGGATGGTCGAGCCCGGCGATCAGAGTCGCAGGTTTCTTCGGATCCAGACCCGGGTTCGGTTCGTCTTCCGACTGCTTCGGATAGATGCGGTAGACGCGCCCGTGCTGCTTGTCGCGCAGCGGGGTCTCATAGGCATTTCCCCGTCCCGTTTTCGCATCCACACCGGCCGAGTTGCGGCTGGGGGTGGGGTTGTGCTGGACGATGATGTTGTACCAGTCACAGACCCACACAGCGCCGTCCGGTCCGACTTCAGCGCAAACGGGGGCCGACCAGGCATCGGCGGACGCGTACAGGTTGTTGGGCGATTGCACGGCTTTCCAGCCGCCACCGTTTCGGGTCATCTCGAAGTTGCCGACCAGCTTGCCGGTGGGGCCGCAGACGAAGGCCATCCGGTTCCGGTAGTCAGCAGGGAAGCGTCGCGAGGTGTAGACGGCGTGACCGGCTGCGGCGGTGTAGCGGTCGAACTGATCAACCTGCCGGATGTCCATCGACATCGGATTGAAGATCGGATTGTCGTCCGCCGCCGGCGTGCGGCCCTGATCCACACCGACACTCTTGTAGGTTTCGTTCGGGAACGTGTGGTAGAAACTCGGGTTGCCGTTGGCGGTCGAGCCGACGACATCGAACTCCTCCGTGAAGCCGAGGCCCCAGGTGTTGTTGGTGGTGTTCTGCAGGAACTCCAACTCGGACGCGTCGGGCTTGAAGCGGAACACGCCCTGCGAGAATTGGTGCTGCTTTCCGCCGACCTCTCCTTTGAAACCGGAGTAGCCGATCGTGGCGTAGATCCATCCATCGAAACCATAGCGGAGGTTCGAGACGCCCGCATGGGTGTCGCCCATGTTGAAGCCTTCGAACAGCACCTCGCGAACATCGGCCTTGTCGTCGCCATTTGTGTCCTTGAGGAACAGCATCTGGGAGCCGTTGGTGCAGATGACGCCGCCATTCGCGAAGACGAGGGAAGTGGGGATCGACAGCTTCTCGGCGAAGCGGGTGAACTTGTCGGCCCGCCCGTCGCCGTCCGTATCCTCACAGATCGTGATCCGGTCGTGGCCGAGGTTTCCGGCCTGGAGGTTGTTCGGGTAGTCAATCGTTTCGATGACGAATGCCCGCCCGCGGTGGTCCCAGGACACGAAGATCGGGTTGACGATGTCCGGTTCGCTGGCGAACAGCGAAAGCTCCATCCCCGTCGGCACCTGAGCGAGTTTCATCGACTCGACCGGTTCGATCGGCTTCTGGGCCATGGTGATCTCACGGCGCTCGCGGTAGCCGGGAAGGGAAACCTTCTCCTGTTCGAGCTTGGGTAGCTTCAGGTTGGCGAGCAGCTGATAGGTATCGGGTCCGACCGACCAGTAGATCCCGTTCCGGATCAGTCTGTGAAACTCCGGCAGATCCCAAACCCGGTGGTCGTGGCCTCCGGCGGTATAGAACACGCGGCCTCTTCCTTGGGTGCGGGTCCAGGTCCACGGCTCGCGGTCGCGCGTTTGGAGAACGTCGCGGTCGTCGGTCAGCCGGTCATGGACGTAAGTCTCGTCCCACGCCTTGTAGCCCTTGAGTCCCTTGAGGATCGGATGGTTCGGCTGAACGTTCCGGACCTGAAACTCTTCGCCGCCGTGCGACTTGAAGCGTCCGCCGACAAGTTCGACGAACTCGGGCGATCCGCCGTAGCAGGCCGATGCGCAGTGGACGGGAACGAAGCCGCCTCCGGCTTCCACGTAGTCGACCAGCGCCTTGAGCTGGTCGGCGGGCATCGGCTCGTTCTGGTTCCAGTTGGCATACATCAGAACCGCGTCGAACCGGCCGAGCGTTTCCGGTGTGAATGCCACGGAAGGATCTTCCGAATACGTCAGGTTGATCCCCTCGGTGCCGAGCCCCTTCTTCAGCACCCGGTAGCGGGTGATCGGATCGTGATGGGGTCCGTTTTCGGTTGGTGCGCCGAAGAACAGGACTTCGAGACGCCGGGCTTCCTTGTGGGGAAGAATCAGGGGGGCTGCCACCGCCGCTCCCAGAATGAGGAGAGGCAGAAGCAAGCGGATGCGTGAAAGTCGGCTCATGGGTGGATGTGCAGTGATAAGATACGGACGCCGGCGCCGGGATTTCCGGAGCCGGCGTCCAAAAAAACGTCTCGGATGCCGAGCGCGTTACACTAGCACGGTTGCCCGCACTTCGTCAGTCTTCGGCTTCGACAGTGTGAAGTCGGGAAGAGCGACGAGCGCACCGCCCTGGAGAGCCGATTCGTGGGCGAGAATGCCGGTGCACGTGATGTTGGCCGACTGGACGGCGTTCGGGTAGCCCTCACCGCGGCCGAGCAGCAGTTCGACGAACTGGTGCACGAGGTGCGGGTGGGAGCCGCCGTGACCGGCGCCCTGGGTGAAGCTGAGGTGCTCTTCACCGCCGTCACCACCGTAGACACCGCCCGTGGTGAACGGCGCAATCTCGTCGGGGAGCAGGTGGGCGAAATCCGGGCACTCGACGCGCTCGGGGATCTCGGGCTCGGGCTTCTTGGCCGTGTGGACCACGAGTTCCTCACCTTCGATGAGCGGCCACTCGACGGCCTTCTTCGAGCCGTAGACTTCGAAAGACTCGCGGTACTGGCGGGCGACGTCGAACAGCGAGCGGTAGAGCTGGGCGGAAAGGTCGCTGTCCTTGAACTTGATGTGGCAGGTCTCGACCGCGTAGGGCGAGCCGTAGCAATCGTGCATTTCCTCGCGGATGGTTCCGGATCCGAAGCACGACACGTATTCCGCTTCGTGACGGCCGAGGCCGAGGATCGGACCGACGCAGTGCGTCGCGTAGTGCATCGGCGGCAGGCCGGGCCAGTAGCCGGGCCATCCATCCATGTCCTGTTGGTGGGAAGCCTTGAGGAACTGCAGCTTGCCGAGCTCGCCGCGGTCGTAGAGATCCTTCATGAACAGGAACTCGCGGGCGTAGACCACGGTTTCCATCATCATGTATTTCAGGCCGGTCTGTTCGACGAGTTCGACGATCTTGCGGCAGTCCTCGACCGAGGTCGCCATCGGCACGGTGCAGGCGACGTGCTTTCCGGCCTTGAGTGCGGCGATCGTCTGCTCGGCGTGGTTCGGAATCGGCGTGTTGATGTGAACCGCGTCGATGTCCGGATCGGCGAGCAGGTCGTCGTAGGACTCGTAGCGCTTGTCGATGCCATACTTGTCGCCGACTTCGTCGAGCGTCTTCCGGGTGCGCTGGCAGATGGCGACCAGTTCGGCGGCGGGATGGCGTTGGTAGATCGGGATGAACTCGGCTCCGAAGCCGAGACCGACGATTGCGATGCGGACAGGTTGTTGACTCATGGGTTTCACGGGTTGTGAGTTGTAACGAACATAGGCGAGGGCCGGAACGCGCGCTTGTAGGATGGCGAAAGCCTCGTGTAGGATTGCGACATGAGCGAGGCTGCGCGGGAATGGTTGGAATCGCTGAGACCCGGTGGAGTTCGGGCGCTTTTCGACACTCTTCCGGGTCTTCTCTACTTTGCCAAAGACACCGAATTCCGCATCATGTCGGGAAACCGAGCCTTTGCCCAAAGGTGTGGATTTTCCACCGTTTCGGAGATGATTGGAAGGTCGGATCTGGAGATTTTCCCGCTCGAACTGGCCGAGAAGTATCGGGAAGACGACCGGAAAGTGATGGAGAGTGGCGAGGGGATGATCGGGATCGTCGAATTGTTCCCGAACTCGATTGGGGAACCCGAGTGGTTCGTGACCGACAAGATTCCGCTTTTCACCCGGACCGGCGAGGTGGCGGGCGTCTGTGGAACGGTTCGAAGCTACGAAGGCGCCCGTGCGGAACTGCAACCCTACCTCGATCTGCTCCCTGCCACCGACTACCTGAAGCACAACTACGCCGAAAAGGTTTCCATGAACTCGCTCGCGAGGATGGTCGGCATGTCCGTCCGCCAGATGGAAAGGCGATTCCGGGCGGCGTTCAAGTTGTCGCCCTCGCGCTACATCCAGCGGCTCCGGATTCTGAAGGCCTGCGATCTGCTGGTCAGCTCGAACCTCCAGGTCACCGAGATCGCGCTCGAACTCGGGTTTTATGACCACAGCGCGTTTTCGAAGAAGTTCTCCGAACTGATGGGGATGTCGCCACGGGCCTACCGGAAACGTCATTCGCAGAGCCGGGGAGGGCACGAAGGGGGGTGATTTCCTGCGGCCGAGCCGCCCCGGAGAGCAATTGCTCCCAAACGGTTTCGCGCTTTCCGGGAATGGGTCTTTTCGCCGCGCGGAGGCGATGCTACACGAGCGTCGGATGACGTTGGAAGAGGCGAAAAGCGTGCTTGGTCTGGGTGCGGAGGAGGATCCGGTGACCCGCATGGGTGAGTTCGCCGAGGCTCGGGAGCGCCTGGCGGATCTCGTGCGAAATGCCCCGAATGAGACGATTGCCACGCGCTACCAGGAGGGGCTGCAGGAGTTCGACCGGGCGATGGCAGCCGTGCGCGAGGAGGCGGAACGGCGGCGGCAGGAGAAGGTCGCGGCGATGATGGCGCTTGTCCCCGGTTCCGTGACCGGCAAATCGGTATCCACCAAGCGCGAGGATTTCCATAGCACTCCGGTCCCACCGAAAAAGCCGGTAGCCGATCCCGCTCCGCCACAGGCTGAATCTGAGGTGGCGCCGGCGGTTCAGGCAGGCCCGAGCGACACCCCGGTGGACCCGGAGGAGGAGTACAACGAGCCGGAGCCTGAGTCGACGGGGCTGGGCTTGCGGGTCGCTCTGTATCTGATGCTGTTCCTCGTGATCGGCGGGGCCGGCGGTGGCTGGCTCTATTTCCACATCCAGGCGGAGAAGGATGTCCGGCGCCAGATGGAGATGGCCAATCTCGAGAGGCTGGCCGCCAAACTGGTGGACGGCAGAAGTTGGAAGGAGGCGAAGGAGGCCTACCTGCAGATTGAGAAGCTGTCGCCCGGATCCGAGGTCGTGCTCACCGGTCTTCGGAGCATCGAGTTCGGCATGCGGGAAGAGCAGGAGCAGTTTGTCGGCTACTGGTCCGGCGAGGCCTTGGCAGCGTTCGAAGCGGATCGGCTGGACGATGCCGCGGCGGCGGCGGAGAAGGTTCTCAAAAAGTATCCGAATGAGTCGGAGGTGCTTGAGCTTCGCGACAAGATCGAATCGGCGCGGGTGTCGCAGGTGCGCACCCAGTGGACCGAAGCGATCCGGGCGGCGGTCGAGATCCGAAATTGGGAGCAGGCGGAGTCCGGGCTATCGGCCTTGGCGGGCGAGCTTCCGGGAGACGAGCTGATCCGGACTCTTGGCAAGGAAATCGCGGCGGCCAAGGAGAAGCAGCAACAGGAATTCGGTCGTGCCCGGGAACTTGCCGGGGCAGCGAAACTCCGGGACCAGGGGGCATTCGACGCGCAGGCTCTCGAGTGGATGCGGGAAGCGATCGCTCTGGCACCGCACGACGAGGAGATTCGTGCGCTTTACGAGAAGATCGCATCTTACACGCGCACGCTCCGGGTTCCGGAGGATATGGCGACTCTGAAGGAGGCCCTGCAGGGGGCGCGCGATCGTGACCGTGTGGTGCTGGGCGAGGGGGTCTTCGAGGGCGGACTGGCGATCAATGTCGCGGTTCAGCTGGAAGGCGCGGGCGAGGGGAAGACGGTCCTTGAGGCCGAAGCCGGGGAGGCTCCCGTGATTACCTTCGGACCCGGTGCCAAGAAGGCCACGGTGAGTGGTGTGGTGTTTCACAAGAAGGGCTTCGATCCTGCCGAGACGCGCTACCCGGCGGTGCAACTGCGGGGCGCTGAAGTCTCGTTTGCGGACTGCGTGTTCCTTGAGGCGTCGGGGCACGGGCTGGAAGTGATCGAGAGCGGGGTCGCCGACGCGCTGCGCTGCGAATTCAAAGGCAATGGCTGGGATGGCGCGGCGGCGCACGGCAAGGACAGCCGACTGGTGATCCGCGAATCTCGATCGACCGAGAACTACGGCCACGGATTCGAGGTGTGGGACGGAGGATCGGCATCGATTTCCGAGTGCGTGGCGAAGGGCAACAGCCGCGCGGGGATCCTGATCGACTCGGCGGCCGAAGGCATCGACCTGCTGGCCAACGAAGTGATGGGCAACCGGGAATACGGTATCGTCCTCGCGGCCGGAGCTTCGGGCCGGGTGCGCGGGAATTCGGTCTACGCGAACAAGATCGGAGGGATGGCCGTGAGGTTTTCGGCGATCAGCATGGTCGTGGAGAAAAACCGGATGGAGAAGAACGACGGACCTGGACTGATCCTCGAGCAGGGACTGCGCGAGGACATCTATTCGGACAACGTCGTGCGCCTCAACGACGGCGGAAATCTGGTCGCCGGAGCTCAATTCGAGGGCAACGAATGAGGCATGCTTGACCCCCGGCGGGGTGCTCCCTAGGAAGCGGCATGGAACCGTTGTACGAAGGGAAGGCGAAGCGACTCTGGGCCACCGACGATCCGCAGGTTTTGCGGATGGAGTTCAAGAACGATGCCACCGCGTTCAACGGCGAGAAGAAGGCGCAGTTCGAGGACAAGGGGCGCCTGAACAACGCGATCAGCACCCGGATCTACGCCTTTCTCGAGAAGCAGGGCATCCCCACACACTTCGTGCGGACGGTCGATGAGACGAATGTCGAGGTCCGCAAGGTCGACATCCTCATGGTCGAGGTGATTGTCCGCAATCTCGCGGCAGGCAGTTTCAGCAAGCGCACCGGGATGGAAGAGGGTACCGAGTTCTCCGCGCCGGTGGTCGAGTTTTGCATCAAGAGTGACGAACTCGGCGATCCCTTGGTCAACGACGACTACATCCGCGAGCTCAAGCTGGCGACGCCGGAAGATCTGGTTTTCCTGCGCGAGTCGGCGTTGAAGGTGAATGGAATCCTCGGCGGCTTCTTCGCCGATTGCGGACTCAAGCTGGTTGATTTCAAACTCGAGTTCGGTCGCCTCGCGTCGGATCCGTCGAAGATCGTGCTGGCCGATGAGATCAGCCCGGACGGGTGCCGTCTCTGGGATCTGAAAACGGGCGAGAAGATGGACAAGGACCGCTTCCGCCGCGACCTCGGTGGCGTGATGGAGGCCTACCAGGAAGTCCTCGACCGGGTCACCTCCGCGCTCGGCGACTGATCAATCGGTGGCGAACAGGTCGACTTCCAGTTGGCGGACCTTCTCGGGATCGAGAAGGAATGGATACGGCTGGGTGGAGACGCGGCCATAGCAGAGTTCGATATTGCCGCGCTTCACTTTGGCTATCCTGATTTGAGGCGATGTCACCCCGGACTCCTCACCTTGGTCGTCCACGGTCTTGGCGAAGATCGTGAAGACCATATCGGGCTTCAGCAATGCCTTGTCAGCTTCGGTCTCAGAGGGCCGAAGCCAATTGCTCGCCTCAAGATCGAGGAGGTTCTGCAGGAAAATGTCCGCGCGCTCGGGGGAGAGAGAGCCGGTCACGTCTTCGGACCCCAGTTTTGCCTTCCACTTTTCCGCAAAGAAGTCGGGCGTAAGGACCAAATCCGGAGACCCGGGTTTCTCGACGAGGAGGCTGGTCACATCGATCGCTGCGATGCTCCACAGGGCGGGATTCCGCCAGTCCCAGGGATTGGTGGGGATCAGCGCGAGCATCGACGGATCAATCTTCACCACGGTCGTGGTGCCTTCTCGGATGGCGTGAATGGTGCCGTCCTCGGATTCGCCGAAGTCGAGGCGGATCGCGTTCCCATCGAAGGACAGGAAGCGGAGGATCAGGAACGGCTGGTCGAGTCCGTAGGGCTTCAGGTCCGTTGCGGTGTCCGAAACGAAGTCGGCGACCTTGCCCTCGGTAATTGCCTTCAGCAGCGAGAACAGCGCGGTCTCGTTCGGATCACCAAGGCGCCCGTCGAGCATGACCTGGAATCGCTGCCGAGGGGTTTCGCGGCGGATGAGGATGTCGTCGCCCGCGGCGGGAGAAATCAGGATGCTCTTCAGCCCGCGCGGGTCGATCGATGTCAGGGTCGGGTCACGCAGCGCGTTCACGGAGAGCGGCAGGTCGTTCAGTCCGGTCAGACTCTTGCCTTCCTCGCGCGACGCCACGGTGGTGAGGGGCAGTTCGAAAACCGCATCGGGCCGGTCGCTGACTGCCGCGAGGACGGTCGTGGCATCGGCATTCTCCGGAGGATAGATCGACAGCACGGTCTCCTCCTTGTTGCCGAACACCTTCAGCGCGATCTGGTCAATCGCATCGGGATCCGCAGTCGGAAGCGTGACGTTCGAGCGGTTTTTCACGTTCACCGCCTCAAGGTCATAGAGCCCTTGGACGAGCGACAGCAGGGCGTCCTTGTCCGAGTTCAGCCCGAGCGGTTTGACGATCTTCCAGAGTTCCTTCGGGGACCCGCGCGAAAGCACCATTTCACCGCTCCGGTTGCGGATGCGGATCGATTCGATGATCGTCGGATGGAATAGGAACGGGTGGTGGTCCCGCAGGCGTTTGAAGCCGTCGCCAAGCAGCGAGTGAACGTCATTCGCGTCGGTGCAGGCATACAGGAAGTTCTTGCGGCTCTTGTCCCGGGGCTCGACGAAGACCGTCGGGATGCTGTCTCCGGTCTCCGGATTCGTGCCGACCCATGCGGTGCGGTGGCCGATCCGGAACTTGGCCAGCGGCTCGTCATCCGAAGTGGCGAAGCGCAGCGCGATCTGTCCGTCGGCAAATCCCAGATTGGCGCTTTCGACCTTCTCGGCCGGAATCGCTCCCTCGACCCTGGTCCCCAAAGTGAAGCCGAACAGCGACTGGACGGCTCGCGGGTCCATGCGGTCGTGCCACGGCTGGACGATCCACCAGCCGGTCTCTTTTCGTTGGCAGACCGCGGACGCGCCATTGCCCGCGAGCTGGATCACCGTGACGTCGCTGGGGTCGAACTCGTAGAGCGGGTCGCCGATCTTGGCTGCCGGTGCTCCGAAGACCCGGGCGAGATCGCCTTCCGACAAACGCAGCCCGGAGAGCCCGACCGTGATCACGGCGGTCAGACCGAGCAGGAGCGTCAGGAAGATCGAGCGCATGGCGGAAATCAGGAACGGCGGGAAGCCCAGGTGAGCCCTCCGAGCAGGAGGAGTGCCGCCGGCAGGATGAGCAGGTTGACCCGGTTGATGTAGGCGACCTGAGGTTCAAGGATCGGAAGCTTGTGCCGACGGATGTTCCGCGGCGCCGCCCCCGCCAGGCTTTCACGCCCGACCAGCCAGTTCGCGGCGCTCGCCATGAAGTCGAAATTCGCTTGGCGGGCGTTGTCGGGGTGGAGGAAGGCGGTGTTGGAAATTACGATCATCCGCGACGTCTCGGCGGCCACGCGGTCGTCGTTCGCATTACCGCGCAACACGGCAGCGGCGATCGGGATGGGACCTTTTCGATCCTCTTCCGGGTTGAACTCAATGTCGTCGGCCGGGAACTTCGTCTCTCCCCAGAACCGCATGTCGGCCTCGACAAGGGAGTAGGGCGCAATGCGTTTGTTGAGCAGGTCTTCGGCGCCCTCGCGGACTTCGAGCACCTTGGTCGTGCCCTCGAACAGCGTGGCTTTTTCCCAGAGGTCACGGGTGAACTCCATGCCGCTGGTGAAGCGCGCCGGCACCGATGTGCGGATCACGCCGTCTTTCTTCGAAAGCACCCGCTCGTCGCGGGGAGTCACGCCGTGCTTGCGGAGGAACGCGCGGAGGCGCGACGGTACCTCACGGGTCCCGGTGGTAACGAGCAATGCGGATTTCGGGCGGTTCCAGTATTCCTCGAGCACCGGCAATTCCTCCGGTGTCAGGTCATAGGCCGCGCCGATGATTGCCACGGCGTCGATCTCGTCCGGGATGCGCTCGACTCCGGCGAGTTGCACGCGCTCGGGGACGATGTTCTGGGAGACGAGGTTCGCGCTGAGCACCGGCCAGATGCCTTCGCTTTCTTCGCTGGTCAGGTCGCTTTTGTCGCTCAGCACCCACATCCGCCGTGGCTTGCCCTCGATCGCTCCGACCAGCCCGGCCCTGACGGCATCTTCACCGAGAAAGGCCTTCACGCGCCGCTGGTTGCTGGCATCGGTCTCGTAGGCGACCATGTCCTCCAGCTTCACGATGTGGACATGCGGGCTGAGCTTCTTGCCGTCCGCCTGATCGCGCTCTTCCTGGCTGCGGGCATCGATGATGACCATGTCCTGGTTGAACAGCAGCCCGAACTCGGCAGCGATGAGTTCGGCCTGGTCGTTGGCCCGGATCGGGTCGATCAGGCGCAACTTGATTTTGCCGTTCGACAGCCGTGCGTATTCTTCCGAGATCGGGCGGATCCGGTCGTAGAATGGCGAGTCCGCCCGGAAGGCGACGATCATCTGGATCGGTTCCTCCCGTCCGGCGACCGCGTCCGAAGCGAGATAGCGCTGCGTCGAGGGCGAGAGGGTGAAACCGAGGTCGTCGCTCAGGTCGAAGGGGCGGTGGTGCTGCGAGGACAGGAAGTTGGCGCCGAAGAAAATCAGCACCACGAAGATGATCTGGAGGATCGACAGGAAGCCGACGCGGAACCGCTTCACCGGGCGGGCGGAGGTTTTGGATTCGGCACTCATCAGCGTTTCCAACGGCGGTAGTCGACGATCTGGTAGGTCAGGAAGAGCACCACGACGGTCAGGGTGCCGTAGTAGACCATCGGTCGGGTATCAAGGAAGCCCTTGGCGAAGAACGCGAGGTGCTCCTGACAGGAAATGTAGCGGAAGATCTCGGCTCCGCGGAACGCACCGCCCCAGATCACAGGGACGTAGCCGAGGAAGAACAGGATCATGAGGAAGCAGAGCGTCAGCAGGCCGGCGATGATCTGGCTGGATGTCAGGGAGGATGCCATGCAGCCGATCGCCGTGAACGCCATCCCCATCAGGAAGATGATCGTGTAGGTCCCCTGGACTTCTCCGGGAGTCCAGCCGTCGGGTAGCTCGGCCACCCACTGGAAGATGTGGAACTGGATCAGGGTGGGGATCCAGAGCAGGACGTAGAAACCGAGGGCCGCTCCGTATTTCGAAAGTACCACCTGCCACGTCCGCACCGGGGCGGTCAGCAGCGTCTCCAAAGTTCCGGTGCGTTCTTCTTCGGCGAAGCTCCGCATCGTGATCAGCGGGAAGATGAAAAGGAACCAGAACCAGAAAACCGGCGCGTGGAAGGTCGCGAAGATCAGGCTGTGCTGCGACGGCGTGTCGACCAGTCCCTTCATCGAGGTCGAGATCCCGACGCCATTGGCGACCGCGACCGCGGCGATGATCACCCAGCCGAAAGGATTCCGGAAATATCCTTTCAGCTCCTTGCGGAGCAGGATGAGCAGGGTTCGCATGGGTGGTGGCTGGAAATCGTCGGGGTCACTGCCGGGAGCGCTCCCGGGCGGGCCGATTGCTTAGGACATCGTAGAGCGGGGCGGAATCAAAAAACCCCGGCCTCACGGGGACAGGCGCTCGATCGACCAGTCGGGCGCCGCTTTTGTGTAAAGAAAGCGGTCGTGCAGCCGGGCCGGGCCGCCTTGCCAGAACTCGATGGTATCCGGGACCACCCGGTAGCCGCCCCAGAACGAGGGCAGGGGGATCTCGCCCTTCGAGAACTTGTCACGGAGCTCGGCCAGCTTTTGCTGGAGGAGCTTGCGGGAGGAAATGACCGAGCTCTGGCTGGAGACCCAGGCGCCGAGCTGGGACTCCCGGGGGCGGCTGGTGAAGTAGCGGAGGGATTCCGCGGTTCCGACCTTCTCGGCACGGCCCTGGACGATCACCTGCCGTTCGAGGGTGATCCACGGAAACAGGAGCGACACCTTCGGGTTGGCGGCGATCTGCGCGGCCTTCCGGCTCTCGTAGTTGGTGAAGAAGACGAAGCCCGATGCGTCGAAGTACTTGAGGAGGACCGTGCGCAGCAGTGGCATGCCGTCCGGATCCACCGTCGCCAGCGACATCGCGTTCGGCTCGTGCAGCTTCAGCTCGATCGCCTGCTGGAACCACTGCTCGAACTGCTTGAGCGGGTCGGGCTCAAGATCCTCCCGGCGCAGGCCACGGTCGGAGTATTCCTTTCGGAAGTCGGACAAATCCATGCCGCAGGGAAGCGACAATTCGCCCAGTTGAAACGCCCAATTTTGCGCAGTCCAACCTGATTGACTCTCGCAGGCAAAGGTGAGGGCGGCCCCGAGTTCAGGGACCGCCCTCGACCAACGCGCCATGCAGCAGCCTGGAAATCAGGGAACGGTTGCCTCGATCCGGACAAACAGTCGGTTCAGCGTTCCACCGGTCACGGTGGCCACCACTTCGACGATATCGAAGTTCGCATCTCCGGGGTCGACGACCGTCGGGGTTCCGAAAGTCACGGTGATCGGGCCGGCCGCAACGCCGTCGTCGGTCCAGACGGCGAGCGTCGGAGACCACTGGTAGGTTGCCGTCAGGTCGGTAACCGCGGTGTCGGCCAGCTTGTGTCGGAAGGTGAAGGTGTTGCCGCTCTTGCCGACGGGCTGGACTCCATTGCTGTCGGTGACCGTCGGATCCGTTCCGAAGAACGCGTCGAGCACGTTCGGCCCGTCGAAGTCGTTGGTACCCTCAGCCGTGGTGTCCGTGGCACCACCGAAGCCAGCGATCCAGCTTGCGAAGGTGTTGCCGGCTCCCGTGCCGTCGAACCCGGGACTTCCGACGTCGGACGTGCTGAACAGAGTGCCTGCGGGACTCACCGCATTGCTTTGTGACGCATCGGTGGAAAGCACCCAGTTGGTTCCGGAGTCATTCGACGCGTCGTCGTAAGCGGTGCTGACTAGAGCGCGGCTGATTCCGTTGGGGTCCGACGGCCAGTCGCCGCCGTCGTCGTAGTCGACCTCATCGAGTAGGTTGGCGAATGCATCGAACAGCTTGACGACCTCGTTGCCAAGTGACGGGCTGTTCGCGAGGCTGTCCCACGAAGAGACACCGATGACGAGGGCGCCTGCGGGAATTCCCCAGTCAGTACGAACGTCGGCAGCGGAGCCGAGGGACGCGTTGTAAATCACTGCATATTCACCTGCCGGCAACGAGACGGTTGGCAGAGTTCCGAAGACAGCGTCTTCGTCCCCGACGGTAACGCCACCGAGATCGACAGCTTCGGAGTCGGCGTTGTAGATCTCGATCCACTCGGTAGCCGGCTCCGAACCCGCCGGGTTGTGCATGATCTCGGTGATGATGAGATTCGGCGGCGTATACGGGGTGGTGTCGTCGTCGGTGACGTCAATCGATCCGCTGCCATTCAGGTAGCCTGAGGCGCGGGCCGTCAATGTGGTGGTCTGCGGTCCGTCGGTGTCGAGATCATCAACGGGGAATAGGTCGAAGTCCGCCGAGCTGGTCCCCATGGCAATCGTCACGGGACCGATGCTCACACCATCAAGTTCGGTCGTGTCGCTTGAAGTGAAGTAGACCGTCAGGTCTGCAGAAACCGGCGCCGGCACGGAAACCGTTCCGCCACCCACGACCGTCCCGGCAGATTCGCTCACATCCGCAACGTTGAAGGTGACAGTGAGAGTGTCGGTCAGCACGCAGAACGGGGTTGTTGCCACGTCGCTGAATGTTCCGGGAGAACATGCCAATCCACTTGGCGTGGTAGTGTGGAGGACATAAGGCGGAATCGGATCCAAATCGGTCGATGCGGTGATCGATTCGGCCGTTGCCGCGAGGCTTTGGTCCGGAAGGACCAAAGAGTGTAACTCACCCCCTGCGCTAATGGAGCCAAGCGGATCGGATAGGATGACCACATCCCCGGTATCGGTCAGGAAGAGGCCGGGAAACAAAGGATTGCTCAGCGCAAACTGAACTTCGGCGTTTCCGAAAGCTGCAGTCGATCCTTGAGGGATATCTCCGCCCGCGAAGACCACGATCGAACAGTTGGGGCCAAGGACCGTTCCTTGCGGGAAAACGTGTCGCTCAAAGGAGCTATCGCTGATCGTCACGCCGGAGATGTCGAGGGCGCCGCCGCTGAGATTGACGATCTCGATGAATTCGTCGTCGGTATCAGCGGTGCCGTCACCGTTGGCATCATACATGTTGCCGTCGATGGCGTTGTAGACCTCATTGATCGCCAGCAGAAAACCGGTGTCGTCGTCGGTCACGGTGAACGTTTCGCTGTCGGGATCGTAGGTGACCGCTTCCACAGTTACGGTAACGATTTGATCGCCGTCCTGCCACTGATCGTCGACCGCATCGATGAAGAATGTGCCTTCGGTATCTCCATCAAAGATGGTGGTGTCGAAGCTCATCGCCTCGGTGGAGTCATCGATGATCACCGTCACCGTCACGTCACCATTGACGGCTGAAGGAGCCGTGACTGTGCCAGTGATAGAAGCCGAACCATCTTCAGGAATTGAACTGACATCTAGGGAAATTGCAAGGGCTCCAGAAGGAGTTGGGTTCGCCGCACCGGGGGTCGCGTCGACCGTGGAGATGCTGCTTCCTCCATCGGGCAGGCGAGAAATGGACTGGGAATCTTTCTGTCCATTCTCGTTCTCGTTATATTGCACCGACAGACCCAGCCCGGTTAACAAGGCAGCCGCGTCGCTGTCGTCCGTGTCATATGCGATCGCATCTACCAGATCGGCCGTCGTTGCGGCCGTGCCGTTCGGGAAAGATGCGGCCGTGCCCAGATAGAGCGCCACGGCATCGGCACCGTTCTGAAGGAAATTGCCGGAGAAGTTTAGAGTGGCTCCGTTTACTCCGGTGTTCCCCGCCACGAAGTATCCATTAGCGTCGGTCGATAGCCCATCAAGGTCGTAAGCCGCGTAGCTCACCGCACCGTTGCCGTTGAAGAAGACCAGAACGTAGTCATCGAGGGCGGTGTTGCCGGTGCCTCCATCGAATAGCTCGACGAACTCGGCGGCGTCGGTGCCGGGCGTGTCGGCGTCTACTTCGTTGATCACGAGTTGTGCGGAAGATGGGATCGCCGTCAGCAGAAGGGCTGCTGCGGTTCGAAGTCGGGGGACGGAGGGGGATGTTTGTCGGATCATCGTCTGGTTTTCTGATGGGGTGCTTTTCGGTCTGAGGGAGGTATGGCGGGACTGGATCCCGGGGCATTCCGGACAGCAGCTTAGCCCTCCGATCCGCGGAGACCAGCTATTCGGTCGGGCCGCGGAATGCAGGACTTGTTGCGTGTCTCGTTCGTAACAGTTGTTGGTGAAATGTTTGCTTTTCGGCTTGCGGGTTCTGTATTTTCAGAATTTACTGAAAATATGAGCAGGGAGCACGAGCAACTCAATCAGGCCCGGGAGCAGTTCGTGGGCCAGTGGGGCGCCTTGGGCACCCAATGGGGGATTCCACGTACGATGGCCCAGATTCATGCGCTGCTGATGTCGACGCCCGGCTCGATGAGCACCGACGATGTGATGGAGGCGCTCGAGATCAGCCGGGGGAATGCGCATACCAACCTCAAGGAGTTGGTGGCATGGGGGCTCATCAAGAGCGTCGTGAAGAAGGGCGAGCGCCGGGAATACTTCGAAGCGGAGAAGGATGTGTGGCAGATTTTCACGACCGTGGCTCGGGAACGGAAGCGCAGGGAGATCGAACCGGCGCTCGGAGTGCTTCACCAATGCGCCGAAGACAGCCGGGAGATGACCTCGCCGGAAGGGAAGCAGTTCCACGAGCAGATGCGCCAGCTTGAGGAGTTTGTCGGCTTCGCCTCGAAGGTGGCGGACAAGGTCGCCGGGATGAAGCACGGCTTCGCGGTCCAGCTTGCGGCCAAACTCCTCGGCTAATTCATTTGCCCATTAATTTCATTAGTTACTGAAACTACAGAACAAAAAGAACATGAATCCAACCGTCACTACCTACGCTCTCTATCTCACGCTTGCCCTGCCGCTGACGATTTGGGTGGCGCGAACGCTGCACCGCAACGGCCGCATTTTCCTGGTCGATTGCTTTCACGGGAACGAGCAGCTCGCCGACAGCGTCAATCACCTGCTGGTGGTCGGCTTCTATTTGATCAATATCGGCTTCGTCTCGCTTTACCTTAAGGTGGTCGACGAGGTTGTCGCCGTTCGCGGGATCTTTGAGGCTCTGAGCGCCAAGATGGGGGTGGTGCTGTTGGTGCTTGGTGCGATGCACTTCTTCAATCTGTTCGTGTTCACCCGATTGCGCCGTAGGGCGGAGTTGGAGAGAAGCGGTCCTCCGGCTCTGCCGCACGGTCGGAGCGGTGTGGGCCAAGCTTTCACACCCAACGCCTGATCCGATGAACGAAGAGCCGATCGATTGCCTGACGGTCTTCTACGACCCCAATTGTGGCCTTTGCCGGACGTTCCGCTCCTGGCTGGAAGAACAGCCGCTGTGGGTGGCCGTGCGTTTCGTCGGATACGACTCACCGGAAGCCCTGCGGTTAATGCCGGAGATCGGGTCACTTGGAGCCGATAAGGAATGCGTCGTGCTCGCCGGCGACGGGCATTGGTGGCAGGGGCCGGATGCCTGGCTGGTGTGTCTTTGGGCGACCAAAGCGCATCGGTTGCGGGCACACGATCTTGCATCGCCCCGGTTCCGGCCATTCCTCAGGCGCATCGTTCACGGGATATCGCAGCACCGCTTGAGTCTGTCCAAGCTGCTCGGACTGCGCTCCGAACGGCAGATCGAGGCGGAGGTGGCTGAATTCAATTGTCCGGAAGGGTCCTGTCGATTGCCAACCTTGCGGACTGCCAAGGAGGGGGTGGGGGCATGAAAGGAACCGTCGTCATTTTCGGAGCGAACGGATTCATCGGCCGCTATCTCTGTCGTCATTTCCTACAGCGGGGTCGGGAGGTAGTGGCAGTGGCCAGGCGGAAGGACGGAGTTCCCGAAGGAGCCATGTTTCTGCAGTGGGACGGGAGCTCCGAAGGTCCGTGGTCGCTGGCGCTGGAAGGTGCTGCTCTGGTCGTCAACCTCGCGGGTCGCAGCGTGGATTGCCGCTACAATGAGCCGAACCGCGCGGAGATCCTCGGGTCACGGACCGGGTCGACGCGGGCGATCGGACGCGCGATCGATGCCTGCTCGGTGCCGCCGCGGGTCTGGATGAACGCCAGCACCGCGACTTGGTACCGCCACGCCGAGGATCAGCCTCAGGACGAATGGAAGGGGGAGCCGGGCGAAGGTTTTTCGTTCGAAGTCGCCCGTGCGTGGGAGGAGTCGTTCTTCTCCGCACCGGTGCCGGCCGCCACCCGCAAGCTGGCATTGCGTTTGGGCATGGTGATGGCCAACGAGAGGGGATCGGTTTTCGACGTGCTCGGCAGGCTCACCCGAAGTGGTCTGGGAGGCACGATGGGCAAGGGATGCCAGCGGGTCAGTTGGATGCACATGGACGACGTGATTTCCGCGATCGAAACGCTCGAAGCCAATCCGCTGGCGGATGGCGTATTCAATCTGACCGCACCGTGTGCTCCCACCAATCGGGAACTGATGGCGGCCTTCCGTGAGGTACATGCGATGCCCATCGGGGTTCCGTCGCCGCGGTGGGTGCTGGAACTGGGTGCGCGTGCGCTCTCCACCGAGACCGAACTTGTGCTGAAAAGTCGCTGGGTGGAGCCGCATCGCTTGGCCGGGTTGGGTTTCCGTTGGAAATGGCCGGAGCCGGTGCCGGCACTTGCGGACCTGTTGGAGAGACCCGGTCTTGATGGGTTTTTCGACGTGCCACCGCGCCGCTCGGTCGGCGTTCGCGCTTGGACCGGCAGCCGCGGTCTCAGTACCGCGTGAAATGCGGGAAGGATTTCTTTGTCGCCGACGGTACGTAGGCTTATGCTGGCCGAGCGAAGATGAGCCGAGCCGTTTCGACCGCAAGACGACCCCGGGCAGCACAGGTGCTGTTGCTCCTGGCGTCGCTGGTCGTATTGATCGCCGGGCTTAAGGCGGCGCAGAGTTTCTTCGTGCCGGTCCTGCTGGCGTTCTTCATCGCGACCATCAGTTTTCCGATCACCAACTGGCTGAGGAATCATCGCGTGCCACGCGTGATCGCCGTGCTGCTGACCGTTCTCGTCGATTTCGCGTTCCTGACCGGCATCGTCTTTCTCGCGCTGTCGGTCGTCGGTGACCTGCAAACCAAATGGAACACCGACTACGGTCCGCTGATGATCAGCAAGCTGGAGGATGCGGTCGACTCGGTTGCCGGAGCGGAGGACAAGGTGCGGGCATGGTGGCAGTCGGGTCCGGTGGGCGAACCCGACCCGTCGGAGTTGGAGGATGCGCCCCGTGCGGTTCCGATCGAGCCTGCGCCCACGGAAGAGGAGATCAGCGAGGCGAGGGTTACCCAGGCGGCGGAGGTGCTCATCGGTCAGCTGCGGGAGCTGAAGTTCGCGCAGATCTGGAACCTCGGAACCGACGTCGTTGGTCGTGTAGTCACGTTTTTCGGGACGTCGTTGGTGGTGATTATCCTGACAATCTTCATGCTGACAGAAGCACGGATGTTCGGTCGCCGGATGGACGCGGTGTGTGAGGCCAGAGGCCCGAACATCCAGCGCATGCTCAGCGCGATCAAGGACACCCAGCGCTATCTCGGCATCAAGACCGCGGTGAGTCTCGCGACCGGTGTCCTTGCCGGCGCGTTGTGCTGGGCGGCGAATGTCGACTTCTGGCCGCTCTGGGGGATTCTTGCCTTTGCCCTGAACTATATTCCGGTTGTCGGTTCGTTCATCGCGGGAGTGCCCCCGACCTTGCTCGCACTGCTGGTGCTTGGCACTCCGGAAGCGGTGGCGGTTGGTGGCGGCTACTTCCTGATCAATACCTTCCTCGGCAATGTGATCGAGCCGATGCTCATGGGGCGTCGCTTCGGACTTTCGACACTGGTGGTGCTGGTTTCGGTGATCTTCTGGGGTTGGCTGTGGGGGCCGATCGGCATGCTCCTGGCGGTTCCGTTGACGATGATGGTCAAGGTGATCCTCGATAACAGCGAGGAGTTCCGGTGGATCGCGGTCGCGATTGGCAAGGAGTCGAATCGGCCGAAGGAAGAGCAGCGGATTCTTGCAGAATCCGGTAAAGAAGAACTGGTGGAGGAGGATCCGGGGCTGTCCAACGACACGGCCGATGCCGTCGGGCGCTCCTAGTCGGGGTTTTTCCGCTCGCGCCTGTGGCGGATCCGGACATCGTTCCGGCGCGCGATGAATCGCTTCCAGAAACTTGCCTTCGCCGCCCTTGTCTCGGTCCTGGTGCTCCTGTTTGTCGGAGCCATCGTGAGAGTGACCGGTGCCGGTCTGGGATGTCCCGACTGGCCGACCTGTTGGGGATGCCTGATCCCGCCGTGGAAGGTGGAGCAGGTGGATCTTTCGAAAATCGACTTCGAGAAGTTCCAAGCGAAGGCGGAGCGTCTGGGGCGGGATCCCTCGACCGTCACGCCCGAGCACATTCTCGAGTCCTTCAATCCCCGCCACGTCTGGACCGAGTTCATCAACCGTCTCTTCGCCTTGCCGGTCGGGCTTTTCTCGCTCGCCACCGTGATTGCCGCATTCGGCAGGCCGCCCGGTCAAAGGATCGTTTGGTGGACTGCGCTGGTGTCGCTGATCCTGGTGCTGGTCAACGCCGTGATGGGCGCCCGGGTGGTCTGGAGCGGTTTGGCTCCCGGTGTTCTGACCGTCCACATGGCGCTCGCGATGTTGCTGGTGGCGACGTTGACCTACACCTTTTGGCGCGGGAGTGAGCGTCCCCGTACCCTCCCGCTGCGCGATGGCGACCGAGGGAGGGTTCGGATCACGGTCGGCTTGCTTCTTATCCTGGTCGTCGCCGAGGGGATCATGGGCACCCAGATCCGGGAAATGACCGACGAAATGGCCAAGAACCACGTCGGCGAACCGCGGAGCGAGTGGATCCAGACTCTGGAGCAAAGCACGGTTTACCTCCTGCATCGGAGTTTTTCGTGGCTCATCGTGGGGGCGGCGATCGGGGGATATGTGGTCACCAAGCGGGCAACGGCCGGAGAGATCGGCTTCGCGGTGAAGCTGGTGCTGGGCTTGGTCCTTGCCCAGATGGTTCTCGGCGTCGTGATGTCGCAGATCCACATCTACGCCGCGGTTCAGGTCCTTCACGTCGGTTTGGCCGGGATTCTGCTGGCCGGAGTGGTTCACTGGCTGTGTTCGACCGCCAGGCCCGCGCCGGGGAATTCGTGACCCACGGGGGCATTGACGGCTGGGAAGGTCGGTGGATAATCCCGCCGCCGGCGGCCTGAACGCCGACATCGCCTACCGGGCCGCGTCCGATGATGCGGTCGACTCAATCGGCCGCGGCTGCGGCCCCAAACAGACCAACGCATCATGACCAACATCGCCATCAACGGATTCGGCCGGATCGGCCGCCTCGTCTTCCGCGCACTTGTGGAGCAGGGACACCTCGGAACCACCTTCAACGTCGTTGCGGTGGGTGACATCGTTCCAGCCGACAACCTCGCGTATCTCCTCAAGTACGACTCCACCCAGGGCAAGTTCAACGGCACCGTCGAGTCGAAGAAGTCTTCGCCCGATGTCGCCGAGGACGACGTGCTCGTCGTCAACGGCCACGAGATCAAGGTGGTGAGCGCCCGCACGCCGGAGGGTCTTCCGTGGAAGGAACTCGGTGTCGAGGTTGCGATCGAGTCCACCGGACTGTTCGTTGAGGACAAGATGGCCCAGGGTCACATCGACGCCGGCGCCAAGAAGGTGATCATTTCCGCACCCGGCAAGGGTGACGGTGTCGCGACCTTCGTGCAGGGCGTCAATGACGACCAGTATGACCCGGCGACCCACCACCTTATCTCGAACGCAAGCTGCACCACCAACTGCCTTGCTCCGCTGGTTCACGTCCTCCTCAAGGAAGGCTTCGGTATCGAAGAAGGTCTCATGACGACCGTTCACTCCTACACCGCGACCCAGAAGACCGTCGACGGTCCGTCGAAGAAGGACTGGAAGGGTGGCCGCAGTGCCGCGATCAACATCATCCCGTCGACCACCGGCGCCGCCAAGGCCGTCGCCTTGGTTTGCCCCGAAGTGAAGGGCAAGCTGACCGGCATGGCGTTCCGGGTTCCGACCCCGACCGTGTCGGCCGTCGACCTGACCGTGAAGACGACCAAGGACACCTCCCTCGCCGAAATCAACGCCGCGCTCAAGGCTGCTTCCGAAACCTACCTCAAGGGCATCCTCGACTACACCGATGAAGAAGTGGTTTCGACCGACTTCATCCATGACGCGCACTCGTCGATCTATGACGCAGGTTCGTCGATCGAACTCAACTCCCGCTTCTTCAAGCTGGTGAGCTGGTACGACAACGAATGGGGTTACTCGAACCGGGTGATCGACCTGCTCTTCGACGTGGTGAAGAAGGGGCTCTGATCCGCGCCTTCCGCAACGTTTTCGCAAAAACGCCCGTCTCCGTGAGAGGAGACGGGCGTTTCTCGTTTCGGGGGGAATCTGGGGGAAGAATCAGGCCGAGGGCTGTCGGCGTCTGCGGAGCAGGAAGAACGAACCCATCGCGGTCAGCAGTGCGACCGACGGCTCCGGAATGGTCGTCGTCGGAATTCCGGTAATGAAGGTGTCACTCTGCGATCCGATACCCCGGACGTGGACCGCCAGTTTCACTTCGCCATTGAACAGGGCCGTCTCCAGGTCGTCGTAGGTCCCGCTGTAGGTCGCCTTGAATCCGCCATACTCGAGATCTGCCTCAGGCTGGATTGCTTCGCTGTTGTGCGAGTCAAACGAGTAGCTGGTGATGAAGGTAGCCGGATCGGGAGGGTCGTTGGTATTGCTTGCCGGAGGGTCGGCCGGACTCGCGCCTGACGTGTAGACCACGTTGGCGGCCGAGAAGACCGGGTCGAACTCGACCCCGATGATATTGGTGCCCTCGGTCTGGAAGTAAACCTCACCGATGAGTCCTTCATAGGTGTCTCCTCGGCTGAGTTCGAAAAGCGCCATGCCTGAGCCCAGATCGGTGACTTCCAGGAAGATGTCATTGGAGACATCATCGGAAGCGTTGTCGGTGATCCGGTAGAAGCTCATGGTGAGAGCGGAGCACCAGCCGCACATGGCAAGCATCGATGCTGCGATGGTGACTCCGGTCAGTCGGGGCAGTCTTGCCCGGAGCGGTCCGTTAGACGGAAGAGATTTCATTGGCTCGGGGGGTGGGAGGTGGTCTTCCGAGCTGGATGCCCTAACAAATTCCGTAGGAAACCCTCTCGGCACGACCTAACAGTGCAGGAGTCGTGAAGACAGTTGAAGACAAACCCGGTCCCACGACTTGGCTGGTAATCAGGAAGAGCTGATTGTTCTTCCTCCATGGATTTCAAATGCATTTGAACACATGTGAATAACCCCAGCAGTCCCAATGGGAAATCCGTGCACCGAAGTTGCAATGTGCCACGTCAGTTTGGGAGCGGAGTCTCGCGATCTGCCTAGGAGCCTCGAAAGTTCAGTGATACCCTTACTGTCAGGAAATCTTAAGCAACGTGCAAATTGGTGGGGCGGGTGTCGCGGCTTTCGGGAAAGTTTCGCGGCGGGCTTCAATGGACGAGAGCGGCCGTCTTCGCTGCCAGCCTTCTTGACCGCATGGCAATCCGCTCGGAGCTTGACCGGTCAAATCCCGAAGCCTTTGCTTCCGCGCCCGTGGAACGAATCGACATCCCCAAGAAGGCGATCTACCGCCTCTCGATCTATCACCGCTGCCTGCAGCGGTTGGTGGAGAACGGGCAAGAGACCGTCAGTTCCTCGGCCTTGGCAAAAGCGGCGGGCGTCAAGCCTGCCCAGTTGCGGAAGGATCTGGCCTACTTCGGCCAGTTTGGAACCCGCGGCCTCGGGTATCCGGTGGAGACACTGGCGTCGATGATCCGGGATCTTCTCGGCCGGGAGCGGCTTCAGCCGGTCGTGCTCGTGGGGGGGGGAAACCTCGGATCGGCACTTCTCCGCTACCAGGGATTCCAGAAAGAAGGCTTCGAGGTGGTGGCGGCCTTCGACGCCGAGCCTGAGGCCGTTAAGGCGCGGGGAATCGGAGTTCCGGTGTTCTCGGAGAAGGAACTTGAGGAGCGCATCGAGGCGGATGGTGTCCGGCTGGCCATTCTCTGCGTCCCGGGAAGTATCGCCCAGTCCCTAGCCAATCGGCTGGTTTCGGCCGGAGTGTCCGGAATCCTCAATTTCTCGCCGGTGGTGCTGGATGTGCCCGAAGACGTGGTCGTCAACAATGTGGACCTCGCGTTGGAACTGGAGCATCTCAGCTTTTTCGTCCGCTGACGGATGCAGCCACCCCAAAATACTCCCCAAGAAATCCCGGACCCGGCCGTTTCTAGGCAAGAAGCGGCGTCACCCGCCGCCGGTCCGAACATGGTCGAAACCCGTGAGCAATTCATTGAGCGCGCCCTCGCCGAGTACGAGTCGCCCTTGATCGGCTACGCTTACACCTTCGTTCGTGATCTCGACCGGGCTCGTGACGTCGTTCAAGACACCTTCATCCGGCTCTGTAAGCAGGATGTCGAGAAGGTCCGCGACGGATTGAAGAACTGGCTTTTCACCGTCTGCCGCAACCGAGCCCTCGACATTCTGAGAAAGGAGTCGCGGATGTCGCCTCTCGATGAGGATGATCGCGGACGGGTGCCCACGGCGGCACAGGCACCGGACGAGGCATTCGACCAAGAGGAGCGCATCGCGGAGGTGATGAAGTATCTCGAACGCCTTTCCGACAACCAACAGACGGTCATCCTGATGAAATTCCGGGATGGTCTGAGCTATCAGGAGATTTGCGAGGCCACCGGGCTTTCCAGTGGCAACGTCGGTTTCCTGATCCACACGGGCCTGAAACGGCTCCGAACCCTTTTGCCCGCCGACCTGATGGACGGCATGACATGATGAAGATGACTCCAGACGATCTCCGCCTGAGCGCCTATGTGCTCGGCGAACTATCTGCTGATGAAGCGGCCATGGTCGAGCGCGCGGCGGCAGCGGATCCCGCGATCCGGTTGAGCTTGCGTGAAATCGACGGCATGGCGGGTTTTCTCGACGGCACGTTCGGAACCAAGGCGGCGAGTCTCAAGCCATCCCAGCGGGAGGCGGTAATGAGGGCGGGACGGGAGGCGGACCTGGATGGAAAAGTGGTCGAGCTGGCATCGGCACGCCGCCGGTGGCGGCCGTGGCTGACGGGAATTGGCGCCGCGGCGGCGGTCGCATTCGCTGCCGTGTTGTTAAGTCGGCTGGGAACCGAGACCGGCGGTGGCGGAGGCTTCTCCGTCTCGCGTGAGGTGGCGTTATTGCCGCTTCCGGGGCCGTCGGTCGGCGACGGTGAGGTTGGAGTGGCTGCTGGAGGTGGTGGCATGAGAACCCAAGCGACTCAACTGGAGTCCCATGCCGGGGAGTTCTTGGTCGAGGTCGCCAAGGAGATCGACCGTTCGCCTCTGCCAGATGCTTCCGAGTTGGCGGCTGGCAGCGAGCTGTCGGGTTTCAGCAACGAGCCGAACCTCCGGTTGCCGGTGGTGTTGGGAACCTCAAGCGCGACTTGGGTGAGGCGTTGGATTACGGAGAAAGAGGGTCTGCCTCCGAAGCGTGCGGTCCGGGTCGAGGAGTTGGTCAATACGGCGCGACTGCCCTCACCGATCGAACTCAATGGGTTCCGTTTCGGTGCCGAGGTGATCGAATGGCAGGGCTCCAAGTGGCTCGGTCTTCAGTGGGTCGCCGGCGAGGAGGATCTTGCCGACTTCCAAATCCGCTCAGCTTCAAAAGCCCCGAGACGGGTGATCGGTTCGTTCGCGAGCCGCGACGATGCATTGCTGCCCTCAACTCTCCCGGCCGGTCGCTCGACTCTCGTGCTTGTCGAATTCGAGAATCCGAATTCGGCGATGGGGGAGATCCGGTTTCGCAGAGGGAGTGATTCCTCGACAATGAATCTCGACGAGGTCGCGGAGCCTGCCGGTGCGGAAATGAAACATGCCGTGGCCATGGCAGCTTTCGGTCTCTGGCTTAGGGACGAGGTCGACCTCGCGGTGTTGACTGAAGCCTTGGGCGCAGCGGAGAGCGCCAATGCCGATCCGGTTCGGCAACAGACTCACCAGTTGATCCGCAAAGCGATGTTGTTGGCATCAGCGGGCGATTGACGCTTGGCGAAGGGCGCGGTTGAGTCGCGGGCGTGGACCGGATCTCGATTCCAGAATACGCGATGGCGTTGGCGCACGTCGCCTCCCTGCGCTCCGAAGACCCGTATCGGAAAGTGGGTGCGGCGGCGCTCGACTTCGATAACCGGGTGGTCGGGACGGCATACAACGGACTGGCGCCCGGGTATGACGCGCCAATCGGCTTCTGGGACGATCGCGACGGGCGTCAGAAGTTCATGCTGCACGCCGAGATCAACCTTTGCAGCCTGTTCCGAAGAGGCGAGGTCAAACTGGTGGCAAGTACTACCATGCCGTGCACCGCATGTATGCAGACGCTCTGCGCCTACGGGATACGCGAAATCTACTATCGCGATGTGTATCACGCTTCAGAGGCGCCGGAGATCGCGGCGCTTTACGGCATCCGGCTTGAGCGGATCGCCGAGCACCCGTTGTCGGGCGCCGAGGTTTGATGCCCGTCAGGGCTCCTCGATGTCTCCGCCGTAGAAGCTCTTGATGTAGCCGAACTCCATCAGGGTGTCTTTCCACGGGGCTAGAATCGCCTCCTGCCGGAAAATCCGCGCCGCTCGAGCCAGTGCTGCTTCAGCCTTGAGCTCGTCGCCGTCGTGGTAGGCCATCGCGGCCTCAGCGTAATATGGGTAGGGTGAGTCATCTAGGATGTCATACTTGTCCACCAGTTTGCGTGCCTCGTCGGGTTTGCCGAGCTTGATCATGCACAAGAGGATCTTGAACTGGGTGAGCCGTGTCATTGCAAACTGGTCGTCGGCGTCGAGCAGGAGCAGGACACGTTCGAAAGCTTTTTGGGCATCATCCCAGCGTTTCTGCACGAAGTAGACTTCACCGATGTTGAAGAGCACGCTGCCGTTCCCGGGGGTCAGTGCGTTCGCGCGCTCGAAGTGCTCCATGGCCTTGTCGAAGGCGCGGAATTCAACCTGACAGGCGCCGTAGAGGGTTTCGACCTCGGGAGAGTCGTCAAAGATGTTTTCCGCAGCATTCAGTTCATCAATGGTCTCGAAGATTCGCTTCTGCTTGAACAATTCGGAAGCCTTCGAGAGATGCTTTTTGAACTCTTCCCTTCGGTCTTGGGGAAGATTCAGATAGTCCTGCTGCCAAGGGGCGAGTTTGGCGTTCCTGTCGTCTTGGGCCGATGCGGGCATCAGACTTGAACAGGTGATGACGAGCAGGGGAGCGAGGAGGAATTTCATGAGTCTGGATCTTGTAAGCCTAGGAATGTAACGCTGGTGTCCGGTTCGGCAAGCTGGCGTTCATCTGGGATACAGCCCGTTTTTGAGGATGTAGTCCAGCACTCCGTGCGGAAGCCACTTCGCGCTGTCTCCTCCTTTAGGGAGCTCCCGACGAATGGTCGTCGCCGAGGCCGGGTGGGTGCCTTTGAGGGGAATCATCTTCCACCCGGCACGTGGCTCCGGAGCGCCGTCGCGGGAAAACACGAGAAAGGTCAGGGTCTCCGCCAGCTCTCGAGATTCCTTCCAAGTTGGCAAGGCATCCCACTGGTCCTTGCCCATCAGCCAGTGGAGCAATACGCCGGGGAACCGTTCCTTCATTTCCCGGAGGGTGAGATAGGAGTAGGACGGTGGTGGCGACCGGAGCTCAAAATCATCGACCGTGGCCCATGGCAGTCCATCGGTGGCAATGCGAAGCATCTCGAGGCGGTCTTTGCCGGATGCGGGCGGAGTAAGCTCCTGCTTGTGGGGCGAGAGCCTGCAGGGGATGAAGATCACGCGATCAAGCTCCGCCTGTTCGACCGCCAGACGGGCTATTTCGAGATGCCCGAGGTGAACCGGGTCGAAGCTGCCACCGAACAGCGCGATTTTCTTCGGCTGCTTCATCGAGATGGCTCGCTGGATCTCTCGCGGAAGGCCGCCGGCGGCATGCCGACCGTCGCGCGGAACTGACGGGTGAATGCGGTCTGGTCACCGTAACCGCACTCGAGGGCGATGTCCGCGATGCCGCGGCGGGTCCGGCTCAGCTGGTCGACCGCATGCTGGATGCGTGTCTTGCGGACGAACTGGGCGGTGCTCAGGTGGTAGACCTTCTTCATACGGCGATCCAGCTGGGTGGGACTGAACCCGGAGATCTCCGCCAGACCGGCCGTGCGGAGCTCGTCATCGAGGTGGTGCCTAACGTGGTCCACCACACGCGCGATTCCCTCAATCTCGGCCTCACCTGCCTCCGGCGACCGGAGATCCCGTGATATGGAGGCAAGTCCGATGACCTCACCGCCCGCGTCGTGGAGAGGGACCTTGGTTGCAAGATACCAGCCGACGCTGCCGTCGCGATTCGTCACCAGCTCAAGTTCATCGGTAAGCGGCTTGCCGTCGTTCAGGACCTGCAGATCCTGCTCGCGGTATGCCACGGCAAGATCGGGGGGAAAGAACTCTTCCGCCATTCTGCCGATCAGCCGCTGCGGGTTCTTCAGACCGAGGCGTTCGGCAAATGCCCGGTTGGCCGCACGATAGCGCCGCTCGCGGTCCTTGAGGCAGAACAGCACATCCGGCAGCACCGCGAACAGTCGCTCGCAGAAGCTGGGCGAGTCCACCCGCTGCAGGAATTCCATATCGACGGCCATCGTGGGCCGAAGGAAAGCAGGCCCTTGGCCGTCCCGCAACGACACAGGGAACCGGGCTGTTTCTGACCGCATCGGGCGGAGTGGGCGTCGATTTCGGTCAAGACCCCGCATGCGATACTGGGGGCTATGAGTTCCATCACGGATCGACTTGAACGCATGCGGACCAACCCGGTTGACAATGCCTCGCTGGCACGGGAGGCGGTCGAGCTTGCCAGGGAGTTGCTGGAGGAGGCGAAACGGACCCGCCGCATCGGCGAACGTCTGCAATCCAGGCAGCTCGCGGCGATGATGGATGACGCTCCGGGCAAGGCGTTCACCTTCGCGATGGCTGATCAGGTCTTCCGGCCGCCGAGTGAAGCGCGGAAGGCGAGGCGCTTCCGCGATCTGATCGAGGATTACGGAGCGCCGGTCTATCTGCCGACCCCGGCGCGTGTCGCGATGTGTGTGGGGGGAGCGGCTTCGGCGGTCGCCCCGGAAATCGTGATGCCACAGGTCGCGGAGCAGCTGAGACGCGAGAGCGCCTCGGTGATCCTCCCGGCGGAGTCGGAGCGGCTTTCCAAACACATTGCGCGACGCCGCAAGGCGGGCATGCGGCTGAACCTCAACCAGCTGGGCGAGGCCGTGCTCGGTGAGGGCGAGGCGCAGCAGCGGCTGCAGGCGAATCTCGATCGTCTCGCCGATCCGGATTGCGACTACATCTCGGTCAAGTTCTCCGCGATCTTCAGCCAGATCCACGCGGTCGGGTTTCCGGAGACCCTTCAGGAGATCAAGGAGCGTCTGCGGCTTCTCTATCGCAACGCCATGGCCTACCGCAGAACGGACGGCTCGCCGAAGTTCGTGAACCTCGATATGGAGGAATACCGCGACCTCCGGCTGACCTGTGCCGCGTTTCGGGAAGTGCTCATGGAAGACGAGTTTCTCGGGCTCGAAGCGGGAATTGTGCTGCAGGCCTACCTGCCGGACGCATGGCCGGTTCAGATCGAGTTGAACGAATGGGCAAGGCGGCGTGTCGCGGCGGGAGGTGCCGGGATCAAGATCCGCATCGTCAAGGGGGCCAACCTCGCAATGGAGACGGTCGAATCGGAGATCCATCACTGGCCGCTGGCACCCTACGGAAGCAAGGCCGAGGTGGATGCGAACTTCAAACGGATGCTGCACGAAGGCTGCAAGCCGGAGAACGTAGGGGCTGTGCGGCTCGGGGTGGCCAGCCACAACCTGTTCGACGTTGCCTATGGCCTACTCCTCCGCGCGAGGGAGGGAGTCGAGGGCAGGGTGGAGTTCGAGATGCTCGAAGGCATGGCCAACCATCAGGCGAGGGTGGTTCGCGATGTGGCCGGCGACCTGCTGCTGTATGCGCCTGTCGTGAAACGCGAGGACTTTCATAGCGCGATCGCTTACCTCGTCAGGAGGCTGGACGAGAATACGTCGCCAGAGAATTTCCTGCACGACCTGTTCGGTATGAAACCGGGGGACGGGGCGTGGGAGAGGCAGGAGCAGCGCTTTCTCAATGCGTGCCGAATGATCGACTCCACCGCCAGCGGACCTCGCCGGAGTCAGGACCGGGCGACCGAAACGGTCGCCGAGTTGCCGTTGTCGGACCCCTTCGTGAACTCGGTCGACACCGACTGGGCGCTGGAAGGCAATGTGGTGTGGATTCGGTCGAAGGTCGACGCGATGCGGGATCGAACACCCGACCGGGTTCCGCTGCAGATCGGTGGGGAGTTCATCGAGGGTGATGACGAAGCGACCGCGACCGACCCTTCGCGCCCCGGGCACACCGCATATCGCTACGGGCTTGCCGGCCACCATCAGGTCGGGCGCGCGCTCGATGCCTCGGTGGCCGCTCGCAAGGACTGGAATTCAGCCGGCGTGGAATCCCGCGCCGATATTCTTGCGCAGGTTGCGGTGCGCCTCGCCGAGGTGCGGGGCGACGCGACCGCGGCCATGGTTCTGGATGCCGGCAAGTCGGTGATGGAGGCGGACGTGGAGGTCAGCGAGGCTATCGATTTCGCCAACTACTACGCCCGTAGTCTCCGGGACGGGGGATGGCTCGATGGTTCGGGCTTCGAGCCGTTGGGAACCGTCGTGGTGACTCCGCCTTGGAACTTTCCCTTCGCGATTCCATGCGGGAGCGTGCTCGCCCCCCTCGCGGCAGGCAACACGGTGATCCTGAAGCCGGCACCGGAGACGGTGCTCTCCGCTTGGGTGATGGTGAACGCGCTTTGGGATGCGGGAGTCCCGAAAGACGTGCTCCAGTTCGTGCCGTGTCCGGACAACGAGATCGGGCGCTCGCTGGTCTCCGATGACCGGGTCGGAGCTGTCGTCCTCACCGGTGCCTATGAGACGGCCCGGATGTTCCTGTCGTGGAAGCCCGAGATGCGCCTGCTTGCCGAGACCTCGGGCAAGAATGCCCTCGTCATCACCGCGGCGGCCGATCCGGATCTTGCGGTGAAGGATCTCGTTCGCAGCGCTTTCGGCCATGCCGGGCAGAAGTGCTCGGCGGCCTCGCTGGCGATTCTCGAGGCCGAGGTTTACGACAATCCCGGTTTCCTCAGGCAACTCAAGGATGCCGCTGAGTCGCTCCGGGTGGGGCCCTCTTGGTCGTATCCGTCGATGGTCACGCCGGTCGTTCGCGAGCCGGGGGAAGCGCTGCACCGGGCTCTCACTACCCTGGACCCCGGCGAGTCATGGTTGCTGGAACCCAGGATGATCGACGGCAACCCGTGCCTTTGGTCGCCGGGGATCAAGTTGGGAGTCACTCCGGACAGCTGGTATCGGCGCACCGAGTGCTTCGGTCCGGTGCTCGGCTTGGTGAGAGCCCGAGACCTCGACCATGCGATCCGGATTCAGAACGACTCCGACTTCGGGCTCACCGGGGGCATCCATTCGCTCGACCCCTCGGAAGTGGAACGCTGGAAAGAGCTCGTCGAGGTCGGGAATGCCTACGTCAACCGTCCGATTACCGGAGCGATCGTGCAGCGTCAGCCATTCGGCGGATGGAAGCGCTCGTGTTTCGGGCCGGGCGCGAAAGCCGGAGGACCGAATTATGTCGCCCAGTTCGCGACTTGGCACGACGCCGGCGAGCTCTCGTTCCGCGCACCGGTTGGTCGGAAAGTCGGGGAGTTGCTTGAAGCCACCGGCGATGACTCCCTGGTTGCAGCCGCGGAAAGCGATGCGTTCTGGATGCGGCGGGAATTCGGAGTTGAGCACGACCCGAGCGGGCTTCGTAGCGAGGCGAATGTCTTCCGCTACCGCCCCCTCGGCCCGGTGCTGCTGCGGGCGGAGAACCCGAACGCGCTCGCCCGACTGACCCTTGCCGCAGTCGCCGCCGGTTTGAACTTCGAGTGGTCCGTTCCGTCTCAGTCGGAGGTGCCGGAGTGGGGGCACGCATTCCCGTGCTGGCGTGAGGACGAGGCGCAGCTGGCCCGCCGAATCGAACCCGGGCGATACGGAGTGATCCGGGCCGTCGGGGCGGGTGCTGGCCTGAAAGCGGCGTCAATCGAGGCTGGAATCCGCCTCGTGGACGCTGTGCCGGTGAACAACGGCCGCATCGAATTGACGCCGTTTTTCAGGGAACAGGCGGTTTCGGAGACCCGACATCGCCACGGATCGGTGTTGCCGACTCCCGATCAGCTGCCATAGTCGCCTTGCCTCGTTCCGTTGGGGCATCGGGTGATCTGGGGGGAGAGCCCGGTCGCTCCGCGGGGCGGGGTCCCTTTGTGTTCAGAGGGCTCGACCGTCGCTTAGACATCGCCGAATTGGCGCGCGGCGTTCTCCGAGCAGACATCGCGGACCAGGTTCGCGAGAGTCTCGAAGTCGTCCGGTAGCTCGCCCCGGTCGGCGTCATTGCCGATCAGGTTGCAGAGGATTCTTCGGAAGTACTCGTGCCTCGGGAACGACAGGAAGGACCTGGAGTCGGTCAGCATTCCGACAAAACGGGAGAGGAGGCCGGTCGATGACAGGGCGTTGATCTGCATCTCCATGCCCTCCTTCTGGTCGAGGAACCACCATCCTGAGCCGAACTGGATCTTCCCGGCGACGGTGCCGTCCTGGAAGGCGCCGGTCATGGCGGCAAACAGGTAGTTGTCGGTCGGGTTGATGTTGTAGAGCACGATCTTCGGAAGGGTGTTCTCCGCCGCGAGAGCACCGAGATAGTTGACGAGCCCCGGGCCTTGGCGGAAGTCGCCGATGGTGTCGAATCCGCTATCCGGTCCGAGCCGTTCGAACATGCCCGGGTTGACATTTCGGAACGGGCCGAGGTGGAGCTGTTTCGTCCATTCGCGGGCCGCGTCCAGTCGGCCGAGGAACAGGAGGAGGTAAAAGGTGAACTGTTCCCGCTCTTCGGCGGTGGCGGCCTGTCCGGTCCGAGCCTTCTCGAAAATGATCGCCGCCTCGGCGTCGTCGCACCGCAGGGCGGGGCAGTGGTCGAGGCCGTGGTCGGAGAGGCGGCAGCCCGCTTCATGGAAGGCGTCGTGACGCTTGTGGAGCGCGGTCAGGAGGTCGCCCAGCTGGGAGATGTCGGTGTCGGAAATCGCCTCAAGCTTGTCGATCCAGGCATTGAAATTCTCCGGTTGATCGACGGCGAAGGCCTTGTCGGGCCGGAACGTCGGCCGGACTTTCGTCGACAGTGCGGAATCGGCAATCGCGTGGTGGGTGTCGAGCGGGTCCACCGGATCATCGGTGGTGCCGACCATCCGGACGTCGAACTTCTCGAGGATCCCGTGGACGCAGAAACTCTCGTCGCTCAGCTTCTCGTTGGCTTCTTCCCAGATTAGGTCGGCGGTGTCCGGGCTCAGCAGCAGGTTGATGCCGAAGTAGCGCTGCAGTTCGAGGTGGGTCCAGTGGTGGATCGGGTTGCGCAGGGTCTTGGGCACCGTCGCCGCCCATGCCTGGAATTTCTCCTCGGGGGCTGCGTCTCCGGTAATGAATCGCTCGTCGATGCCGTTGGCCCGCAAGAGGCGCCACTTGTAGTGGTCACCACCCAGCCACAGTTCGGTCAGGTTCGACCACCGGTGGTTGCGCGCGATTTCATCGGGCGGGAGATGGCAGTGATAGTCGTAGATCGGCAGTCCGTCCGCCACTTCGTGGAAAAGGCGCTTGGCGGAGGGGGAGTGGAGAAGGAAGTCGCGGTCGGGGTATGCCATGACGCCGTGAGCATGGGCCAAGGGCGGAGCCGCCCGCAAGCCCGGTTGTCTGACAGCTTTTGTCTGCGCTTGTCGGCCGGTCGGAAGCGGAAGATGGTGCCGCGGTGGAAAGCACCTTGGAGCTACTTCGGCAGGTTCTGCCCGTCTACCTGCTGATCTTTGTCGGCGCGGTGCTGAGGCGGGTCGGGCTGACCAAGAGGGAGCACGACGACGGGATCCTGCATCTGGTGTTCCACGTCATGTATCCCTGCTTCATCGTCGATAAGATCCTCGGCAGTGACAGTGTCCGGAATGTTTCATCGATCGCATGGGGGATCGGTATCGGGTTCGCGTTGACGGTGACCGGCTTTCTTATCGTCTGGCTCGGCGCCGGACTGCTGCGCTACGAGAAAGGTTCCGGCAAGCGGACCTTCACCCTCACCGCCGGGGTTCAGAACTTCGGTTACACCGCGATCCCGGTCGTCGAGCAGCTGTGGGTGGGTGGCGGCGCCATCGCGATGCTGTTCGTCCACAATCTCGGAGTCGAACTGGCGATCTGGTCGGTCGGCGTGATGCTCATTTCCGGGCAGCGCGAGATTCCGTGGAAACGTCTGATCAACGGGCCGATGTGTGCGGTGGCGATCGGCTTGATTCTGGTTGCGCTTGATTGGGACGGCATGCGGACGGTTCCGGCGACAGGCCTGGAAGAGCCGGGAGTGCTACGCCGGACGATGAGTTGGCTTGGCGCCGGGGCTTTTCCGGTGGCGATCTTCGTGACGGGCGCGGTGGTGATGGACCTGATCGGCCGAGAGCGACCGTCGTGGCGGGCGACTGTGGGCGGTGTTGTGTTCCGGCTCGCCCTGCTGCCCGCGGTGATCCTGAGCGCCGCGAAGTTCCTGCCGGCCCCGATCGAGCTCAAGCAGGTGCTGATCGTCCAGGCGGCGATGCCGGCGGCGATGACTCCGATCCTTCTGGCGAAGCTCTACGGAGGACGTCCGGCGGTGGCGGTCGAGGTCGTCGTCGCCACCACGATCGTCAGCCTGATCACCTTGCCGGTGGTGCTGCTGATCGGCCGCAGCTGGCTGGGATTCGTCGATTAGGGGATCGAGTCGATCAAGGCTCCGGCGAGCCGACGGCGTCGGTCATCGGAAGTGCCTCAGCGTCCTTCAGCAGTTTGAACAGCTCGCTGTCGGTCGAAAGTACCAGAGTGGTGCCCGAATCGAGAACCTCCTCGTAGACTTCGAGGGTCCGCACGAAATTGTAGAGTTCGGCTGCCTCGGGCGTTTGATTGTAGGCCTCGGCATAGATCCGGGTCGCCTTCGCGTCGGCATCGCCCTGGATGCTCTGGACCTTGCGGTAGGCTTCCGACTTGATCTCGCGCAGGTCCCTTTCCATGCCGCCGATGATCTTGGCCGCCTCGCCTTGGCCTTCGGAACGGAAGCGTTCCGCAATCTGAAGTCGCTCCGAAATCATCCGGTCGAAAATCCGTTGCTGGACCGAGCGGTTGTAGTTGATGCGCTTGAAGCGCACGTCGAGCAGTTCGATGCCGAACTCCAGGAGCTTCGGTGCTGCCGCCCCTAGGATCTCCTTCTCCATCGTAGAGCGACCCTTGCTGATCGGCTTGAGAACCCCGACGTTTCCGCTGAGATCCGCTTCCGCAAGGGCTTCGTCGATCTCGACCTCGCGGTTCTTGGTGGTGCGGACGACTTCGATCAGTTCGTTGCGCGCGATCGTGTTGCGGGTTTCGGATCCGAGAATGTCATCGAGGCGCGACTGGGCCGATCTCTCGTCGCGGAGACGCTGAAAGTACTTGAGAGGGTCCGAAATGCGCCACCGCCCGAAGGTGTCGACCAGGATGTAGGTCTTGTCCTTGGTCGGCATCTCGGTGGGGGTGCCGTCCCACTCCAGCACCCGCTTGTCGATGCGGTTGACCTTCTGGACAAAGGGCATCTTGAAATTCAGTCCGGCGCTGGTGACCGGCTCGCCGACCGGCTTGCCGAACTGGGTGATGATGGCCTGCTCGGTTTCCGCGACGCGGTAGAGCGCGGACGGAAGCACGATCACCGCGACCGCGAGGATCAGAATGGCGAGGAAGCCCTTGAGAGCGTTTTTGGGAATCTGGCTCATCGTGGGGTGGGGGTTCGGTCGAGATTCAGAAGTGGCAGGAGTTGTTTGGCGTCCTCGTCCAGAATGATCTTGTTGCCAAGGGCAGGCACGACCTTCGCCATGGTCTCGAGATAGAGGCGCTGGCGGGTGATGGTCGGGGCTTTCGTAAACTCGGCATAGAGCGCGTTGAACCGGGCCGCGTCACCTTCGGCTTCATTGACCCGCTGGATCGCGTAGCCTTCCGCGTCACTGATGCTCCGGTCCGCCTCGCCGCGGGCCTTGGGGACCTCCCGGTTGTACTCACCGTTCGCCTTGTTGATCAGTTCCTCCCGCTGCTGCTGGGCGTTGTTGACCTCGTTGAACGAAGATTGGACGTCACGGGGTGGATCGACGTTCTTCAACTGGACCTGGTTGATGCGCAGTCCCATCTCGTAGCGGTTCACGAGTTCCTGGAGTTTCAGCAGCACTTCGGCCTCGATCGCCTGACGTCCGACTGTCAGCACTTCGTCAACGGTGCGGTCACCCACGGCTTCGCGCATGATCGACTCGGATGCGTCGCGCAGCGTTTCGTCGGGATTGCGGACATTGAACAGATACTCGGTCGGGTTCTGGATGCGATACTGGACGACCCATTCGATCAACGCCGCGTTCAGGTCGCCTGTGACCATCTGCTTTTCCGCCTGTTGTTCCGGAGCCGACTTGCGGAATTGGCTCGGGTTGCTCGCGCCCTGGGTGCCGAATCCGAACTCCTGCTTTTGCTGGCGCTCGACCGCCACCTTTTGCACCCGGTCGATGCCGAACGGCAGTTTGAAGCGGAGACCCGGATCATGCGTGGACTGGAATTTCCCGAAACGGGTCACCACTCCGACTTCCTCGGCCTCCACCGTGTAGAATGAACTCCAGACTCCGATCAGCAGCACGAGGACAAGCGGGACGAAGAGCAGCAGCTTCGGCGAAAACGGCAGCTTGGGCAGTTCCGGAAACTGGGGCATTTGGGGTTGCCGCTGCGGCGGCAGGTCGGGCGGGCCGAAGGAGTCGTTCATCAGATCGTAGGGAAACTGGCGGAGAAACGTGGGGTAGGGTTGGGGGTCCGGCCAGTAGAATCCGGGTTAGATTTTCCGATCGCGCCGGCCGGTACGGAAAAGCGGCACTCCCGATTGGAAGTGCCGCTTGAAAAGTCGGAGTGAATCGCGCTGTGGGCGGGATCAGTTGCGATAGCCGCCACGTCCGCCGCCACCGCCGCCGCGATCTTCGCGGGGCCGGGCTTCGTTGACCCGGAGGTCACGGCCGAGGAACTCGGTGCCGTCGAGAGCCTTGATGGCGTCGACCATGGCCGACTTCGATCCCATCGTGACGAAGGCGAAGCCGCGCGGGCGGCCGCTGTCACGGTCGGTCGGGAGATGGACGTCGGTCACTTCTCCGTATTGGGCGAAGAGTTCGGTGATGTCCTGGGAAGTCGCGTCCCAGGACAGATTGCCTACATACATTTTCATATCATTGGTCGGATTCCGCGAGACGCTGTCGTCTTGGCTGTTCCCGAGAACCGGGTTTCAGATCACCACCGAATATGAAAAGACGCCTGGCAATGCTCCATACCTTGAACATGCCAAAGCGCGGACCGGAGGCCGCTTTACGGGGTAATGAGGCACGCTGGCAAGAAGAACCGGAAAATACGTCAGGCCGGACGCCCCGGGATCGGTGGCGGCCATTCACTGTGCCGGGAGTGTGGTTTCGGTCTCGGTGATTCAGTGCGCGCTTGGTAAGTTCCTGTCATGCGGGCTCTGCTTTCCATGCTTTCAATGCTCTCGGTCGGCCTCCATGCGGACGATCTCTGGGTTCTGAGCGATGAGTTCGACAACGCCGCAACTCTGGCCAACTGGCAGGACCTCGGGGTGCTCGAAGGGTGGGAAACCCCGTCCTTCGAACTGGCGGACATCGATGCGACCGAGCCCGGGCGCTTCCATGTCGTTCCCGGTCCGCTGACGTGGTTCGCGAACTTTCGCGGTCTGCTGCTCTTCAAGGAAGTGACCGGCGACTTTGTCGTGACCACGCGGGTTCGCGTATTGAGCCGGCACAATCCTGGCGATCCGACCGAAGTGCCGAACCGTTCGTTTTCGCTGACCGGCATCTTCGCGCACGCGCCGCGTGCCATCAGCCAGGCGGCGCCTGATCCCTACACGGTGACGCCCGTCTGGCCGCCCGGGGATTTTGGCAGCGACTATGTGCCGAATACCGAGAACTACATTTTCCTGAGCTACGGCTCCGCGGGGAACCCGGGCACCCGGCAGTTCGAAATCAAGGCGACGCGGAACAGCGACTCGCGCCTCTACTACAACTCGACCGGAATCGACCAGAGCGAGACCGAGGCTTGGCTGCAGATGGTGCGGGTGGGCGACACGGTGGTTTGTCTTCGAAAGCATGCAGAAGCAGGACCTTGGTATGTCGAGAACCGCTATCCCAATCCCGACCATCCGTTTCCGGAATTCGGCGAGACCCTTCAGGTGGGCATCACCGCCTACACGGACTGGGAGACGGCGAATCCCTACCTGGGAACCATCCAGAGCCAGTATCACTTCAACTACGCGCCTCCCGGTACCGGCATGCCGGACCTGATTTCGCAGGCGGACTACTATCGCTTCCGTCGTCCGGATCCCTTGCTGACGGAGGCGGTGCTCCAGGGGATGAGCGTAAGCTACGACCCGGCGACGAACCTGACGGCCGATCCGCCGGTATTGCTTTCGGCCTCCGCCGCCGCGGCGCCCTATCTCGGCGATCAGGCCAACCTCGCCTACGACCCGTTCGGCGAGTGGCAGGTCGCGGAGTTCGGGCCCGATGCGGACCAGCCATTCGCCGGACCGGAGGTCGATGTGGAAGGAGACGGCCTCGCCAATCTCCTGGAGTTCATTCTCGGAGGCGATGCGGACGAGTCGTCCGTCGAGCTGCTCCCGTCGGCCCAGTGGCTTGCTGACGAGATCGTGTTCTCCTTCGTCCCGGCGATCGATCACGGCGCGCGCCTGGAGGTCGAGTTCTCCGAGACGCTCGGCCTCTGGCAAACGGTCGCGTCCCGGCCGCTGCGGGGAGGGGCCTGGGAGGTGGCGATGCCCGGAGCATCCGTCCAACTGGTGGATGACGAGGTCAGGGTCACGATTCCATCGGCATCGGCGAGCGGCTTCGTCCGGCTCGAAGGGGACCTTATGGAGCCCTGAACCGGGACCCGACAAAGGGGCGGCAATATCCTTTTCGTCCGTCGGAGGGGCTGCTAGGACGTCCCTCAACCCATGGATAAAACTGATTTGCCCTCGGAAGAGGCGAAGCGTCGATATTGGAGAGCGAACCTGAGCTGGCTGGCCGGGTTGCTCGTGGTCTGGTTCGCGGTGTCATACGGATGTGGGATTTTGTTCCGCGAGAAGCTTGATGAGGTTCCTCTTCCCGGGACGGGCTTCAAACTGGGATTCTGGTTCGCCCAGCAGGGAAGCATCTACGTCTTCCTTGTGCTGATCGGCGTCTACGTCGTGGTGATGAACCGGCTGGATCGACAGCTTCTCGGAGGAAACGCGGACTAAAGGACCGATGGACGTCAGGCTCTGGACCTACCTGCTGGTGGGGGCGACCTTCGCCCTCTATATCGGAATCGCGATCTGGTCGCGCGCGGGATCGACCAAGGATTTCTACGTCGCCGGTGGCGGAGTCCCGAGTGTTGCGAACGGCATGGCCACGGCGGCCGACTGGATGAGCGCCGCTTCGTTCATCTCGATGGCCGGGATCATCTCGTTCGCCGGTTACGACGGGTCGGTCTACCTGATGGGCTGGACCGGTGGCTACGTGTTGCTGGCGCTACTGTTGGCGCCGTACTTGAGACGTTTCGGCAAATTTACGGTACCGGACTTCATTGGAGACCGTTACTACTCGAAATTCGCGCGCTTCGTTGCCGTCGTCTGTGCGATCTTCGTTTCCTTCACCTACGTCGCCGGACAGATGCGCGGTGTCGGTGTGGTGTTTTCCCGGTTCCTCGAGGTCGAGGTGAATACGGGGGTGATCATCGGGATGGTCATCGTGCTCTTCTACGCCGTTCTCGGAGGCATGAAGGGGATCACCTACACGCAGGTGGCCCAATACTGCGTGCTGATCTTCGCCTTCATGGTTCCGGCGATCTTCCTCTCGTTCCAGATCAGTGGGAATCCCGTCCCGCAGATCGGGATGGGTGGCGAGTACCAAGGTGAGGGAGTGAGTGTGCTCGACAAGCTCGACGGCCTGAGTCGCGAGCTGGGCTTCGACGCCTACACCGATGGCAAGAAGAGCGTGCTCGACGTCTTTTGCATCACCGCCGCCCTGATGTGCGGCACCGCGGGCCTTCCGCACGTGATCGTCCGCTTCTACACCGTGAAGAAGGCCTCTGCCGCGCGGACCTCCGCGCTCTGGGCGCTTCTTTTCATCGCGATTCTCTACACCACCGCGCCCGCGGTTGCGGTCTTCGCCCGGATCAACCTGCTCAAGACCGTCAGCGAGACATCCTACTCGGAGATCCCCGACTGGTTCAGGAACTGGGAGGACTCGGGATTGATCGCATGGGTCGACAAGAACGGCGACGGCAAGATCCAGTATCTGGGTGACGGCGCCGCCCTCGGCAGCATGCCCGGTGATCCGAAGTTCAATCCGACGTTTCGCAGCGATGACTCCGGGGAGCCTATACGCGGAACATCCGGTGAGCGGCTGCTGGACAATCCACCGACATCGGCAGCGAACGAGCTCTACATCGACCGGGACATCATGGTCCTCGCGAACCCTGAGATCGGCCAGTTGCCGGACTGGGTCATCGCGCTGGTGGCCGCCGGTGGACTGGCGGCGGCCCTGTCGACCGCTGCCGGCCTGTTGCTCGTGATTTCGACTTCGGTCGCCCACGACTTGGTGAAAAAGACCTTCGTTCCCGATTTGACCGAGAAATCGGAGCTGATCCTTGCCCGCGTGGCGGCAGGCGCCGCCGTGGTGGTGGCCGGCTACTTCGGGGTGAATCCTCCGGGATTCGTCGCGCAGGTGGTGGCCTTCGCCTTCGGCTTGGCCGCTTCCTCGTTCTTCCCGGCGATCATTCTCGGGATCTTCACGAAGCGGACGAGCATGCAAGGGGTGATCGCCGGCATGCTCGCAGGCATCGGATTCACCGGGAGCTACATCATCTACTTCAAGTTCATCAATTCGTCGGCAGAGCTCTGGTGGGGGATCACCCCGGAAGGCATCGGCACGGTCGGAATGCTGCTGAACTTCGTCGTCACCATCGTCGTTTCCCGGTTCACTCCGGCACCTCCGGCAGAAATCCGTGACCTGGTCGACCGCGTGCGCCTGCCGCGCGCCGCGTTTGGCGAGGAGGATGCCGGACCGGTGGACCACTGAATCGGCCCGAGAATCCGCTGGTGCATCTGGCACGGCTCATGCCGTAGTCCCGCCGTGCCCGATGACACCCTGCCAACCGACAGCCCCGAAGACTCGCGCGCTCCGGCGCGTGTGGCCACTTTTGCCGAGCCCGACGTCGTCCTGATCGGCGGAGGGATCATGAGCGCGACGCTCGGGCTGATCCTCCACCAGCTCGATCCGACGCTGGAGATCCAGATTGTCGAGGCCCTGGCCGAGGTAGCCCGGGAGAGTTCGAATCCTTGGAACAACGCGGGCACCGGGCACGCCGCCCTGTGTGAGCTGAACTACACCAAGGAGAGGGCGGACGGATCGATCGATATCTCGAAGGCGCTGGAGATCAACGAGGCCTTCGAGCTCTCGAAACAGTTCTGGGCCTTTCTGGGGAAACGGGGGATCCTGCCCGATCCGGCTGACTTCATCACCTCCGTGCCCCACATGAGTTTCGTCCGCGGGGAGGCTGATCGTGCGTTCCTGAAGCGCCGGCATCAGACGATGTCCGCCCACCATTTCTTTTCCGAAATGGAGTATACGGAAGACCGGGAGACCATTGCCGAGTGGGCGCCGTTGCTTCTCTCGGGCCGCGGCGACGGGGAGCCGGTGGCCGCGACGTTTGCCAAGGGCGGTACGGATGTGAACTTCGGCTCGTTGACGCAGGCGCTGGTCGATCACCTGCAGTCCCGGGACAAAGTGAAGCTCGCGACCCATCACCAGGTGCGCGACATCAAGCGCTCCAAGGACGGGCGCTGGCACCTCACGGTACGGAATCTCGACCTGAAGCTGAACCGCTCGATCAAGTCGCCCTTCGTGTTCGTCGGGGCGGGCGGGGCATCCTTGCCGCTGCTGCAGAAGTCCGGCATTCCCGAGGGCAAGGGGTTCGGCGGGTTTCCGGTCAGCGGACAGTTTCTGGTCTGCAGCGACCCGGAGATCGCCGACCGGCATCAGGCGAAGGTGTATGGCAAGGCTGCCGTGGGTGCGCCCCCGATGTCGGTGCCCCACCTCGATACCCGGATGATCGACGGCCACCGCTCGTTGCTGTTCGGGCCGTTTGCCGGCTTTTCGCCCAAGTTCCTCAAGTCGGGCTCGCTCTTCGACCTTCCCGGGTCGGTGCGACTCAACAATCTCGTTCCGCTGCTGGCGGTGGGAAAAGACAACCTCGACCTGACCCGCTACCTGATCGAGCAGGTCATGCAGTCGCCGGAAGACCGGCTCGAAGCCCTGCGGGAGTTTTTCCCGGATGCTTCGCTCGACGACTGGCAGCTCTCGACTGCGGGCCAGCGGGTCCAGATCATCAAGCAGGACCCGAAAAAGGGCGGTGTTCTCCAGTTCGGGACCGAAATCGTGGCGGCCGGCGACGGCTCGCTGGCGGCCCTGCTCGGCGCGTCTCCCGGGGCCTCGACGGCGGTCGACGTGATGGTGAAAATCATCGAGAAATGCTTTGCTTCCCGGCTCGACGAGTGGCGCCCCGCCTTGCAGGAAATGCTGCCATCCTACGGGCACAGCTTGGCCGACGATCCGAACGTCTACCGGCAGGTCCGGGGCGAGGCCGACGAGGTGCTCGGGCTGGCGTAGCTCGGTCCCCGCACCGGACAAGTTCGCGGCAGCCCCGAATTTCGTTGGGCAAGCCACGGGGCCTGTGATTGCGTAGCGGTGACCCCCGATGCGCTGCTTCTATTCCACCGAACTTGAGCTCGAGCTTCCCAAGGACCATCCGTTCCCGATGGAGAAGTTCCGCGTGTCGAAGGACATGCTGCTCGATGGCGGAATCCTGAAGCCCGAGGATATTGTCGAGGTTCCGGAAGTCGCTCCGCAGCTGCTCCGGAATGTACACGACATCCATTATCTCGACCGGATCTACCGCGGGCAACTCGACCCGAAGGAAGCCCTGCGGATCGGTCTTCCGGTGACTCCCAAGCTCTACCAACGCAGCGCGATCGAGGTGGAGGCGACCCGGCAGGCGTGTTACGCCGCGCTTGAGGAAGGCGTGGCCGTTTGCCTCGCCGGCGGCACCCACCACGCGTTCCATGAGCATGGCGAGGGCTACTGCGTTTTCAATGACGTGGCGGTTGCCATCCGCGACCTGCAGGCGAAGCGTCCGGGAATCCGGGTGATGGTGGTCGATACCGATGCCCACCAGGGCAACGGCACCGCCTCGATTCTTGCCGACGACCCGCGCGTCTTCACCTATTCGATCCACGTCGGTCGCAATTACCCGACGCTTAAGGTGAAGGGTTCCATGGACGTCGAAACCGTTCGCTACGTCGAAGGTGAGATGTATCTGAAACAGCTCTTCAGCACCTTGGCGGCGGCCTTGGATACGTTTTCGCCGGATCTGGTGATCTGGATTGCCGGTGCCGACAATCACAGCAACGACCGCTTCGGGCAGATGCACCTTTCGGTGAAGGATCTCCAGCGTCGCGATGAAGTGTTGCTCGGCGCATTCCTCCGCAACCGGGTGCCGGTCACGGTGCTCTACGGCGGAGGCTACAACCGTCAGACCGAGTTCACGGCCAAACTCCACCGCAACACGGTGGCGACCGCGAAGCGCCTGGCGACGGAGTATCGGGGAAGCTGAAGATGGCGGGTGTGTTGAACGGATCGGTGGCTCTGGTCGGGGCCGGGGCGGTGGGGTTGCATTACGGCGCGCGCCTGGCGCTGAATGGGGAGGACGTACGGTTCATGCTGCGTTCGGACTACGAGGTGGTGATGAAGGAGGGGATCCGGTTGGAAAGCGTCGACGGCAATGCGACGCTTCATCCGGCGCAGGGCTTCTCGGACGCATCTGAAATCGGACCGGTCGACTGGGTGATCGTGGCTTGGAAAGCGACGGCGAACGAACGCCTCGCGGAGGTTCTCAAGCCGATGCTTCATGAGCGAACCCAGGTGCTGACGTTGCAGAACGGGCTCGGGAATTGTGAGGCTCTGGCGGAGATCATCGGCCCGGAACGGGTGCTCGGGGGGCTTTGCTTCGTTTGTCTCAACCGGCTTTCCGAAGGCTACGTGCGGCACACCGCGGGCGGTAGGGTCACGATTGGCGAATGGCGACCCGAACCGGGGATCCCGAGGGCGACGCGGTTGGCTGCGGCTTTTGAGGCGGCGGGCGTGAAATGCGAGGCGGTCGAGGATCTCGAGCGGGCGCAGTGGCGCAAGCTGGTCTGGAACATTCCTTTCAATGGCCTGGCGATCGCGGAGGGAGGGGTCACCACCGATGTCCTGCTTGCCGATCCGGAGATTGAGCGGGAGGTAGAGGCTCTCATGCGGGAGGTGATCTCGGCAGCGAATGCCAAGGGCCTCTCGATCGACGAAGGCGTTGTGGATTTCGAGATTGGGCGGACCCGGCCGATGGGGCCATATCGGCCGTCGAGCATGATTGACTACGTCGAAGGGCGTGCCGTTGAGTATGAGGCGATCTGGGGTGAGCCACTGCGACAGGCGAAGGCTGCGGGGGTGCCGGTTCCGCGTTTGGAACACCTTGCCGGCCGAATTCGCGAAAAGATCGGGTCACGTTAGCCACTACTCGTAATGCACGTGACTCCGTGCTATCTTCAACTGCCATGAAGCCTTTGGGAATGGTGCTCGGATCCGGGCTCGGATCGCTGGTCGACCGGATGGAGGTCGACTCGTCGGTTCCGTTTGCGAAAGCGGGTCTGCCGGCGTCCGGAGTGCCCGGACACCAGGGCGAGTTCGTTCTCGGCTCGTTTGCCGGGCGGGAGGTGATCGTGATGCGGGGCAGGGTGCATCTTTACGAAGGTCACGATGCGAAGGCGGTGACGGCCGGGATTCGCTGGATGGCCGAGAACGGCATCGAGGGTGTGGTGCTAACCAACGCGGCAGGGAGCCTTGCTCCCGATCTGCCGCCGGGCTCGTGGATGAGGATCGACGACCAGCTGAACCTCACCGGGACGTCGCCCTTGGAAGGCGGGCCGAACTTCGTCGACATGAGCGAGATCTACGACGCGTGCTGGCGGCAGCAGATCACGGATGTGGCGGCTGCGAGGAAGCTCGAGCTCGGGGCGGGAGTCTATGCCGGACTACGGGGACCGCAGTACGAAACCCCGGCGGAAATCCGGATGCTCCGGTCGCTCGGCGCGACCGCGGTCGGCATGAGCACGGTGCTTGAGGCGATCCAGGCAAAGGCACTCGGCTTGCGGGTGGTCGGGCTGTCGTGTCTCACGAATTTCGCCGCGGGCATGCCCCAAGCCGTGCTGGACCATGGCGACGTGGTGGAGACGGGACGCGCCGCCGCGGCAGGAATGCTCGAAGTGCTGTCGGACTGGCTCGGTGGCCAAGGCGGCTGAGCCGGACTCAGTTCCGGTCGCTGGTTTCCAGCCGGCTCTTCGGAGTGAAGGGCAGGGTGAAGGCCTCGTGGAAGTCGTAGATGTCCTCGAAGTCTTCCAGCGTGTCCGAGTCCTGCTTGCCGAACATCTGCTCATCGATCAGCAGGAAAACCATCTCGCCGACGTTGCGGGTGTCCTGAAGCCCCCACTCGCTCATCAGGGTGCCGGCCATCGGGCCGAATTCCTGGAGGGCGAGATCGCGGAAGCCGATGAGGAGTTCCTTGCCGCTGACGTGGCGGGGTTGGCCGCCATTGCCTTCGGAGGCCCGCTTGAGCGTGAAATCGAGCGAGTCCTTGAGAAACAAGTAGGCCTGGGGATCGAAACGACGGTCCCGGCGCAGGATGTTCTCGATCGCGTGCTCGAATTGCGCGGTCTGCATGCGCCGACTTTGCCGTCGATCCCGTCGCCCGTCAAAGCTTGTTGGATCGCTGATTTACGTAGGTTAGTCGTCGGAATCCTCCTCCAGCCGACTCATCGACCAGCGGATTTCCTGCTCGCGTTCCGGGAACTTCGCAAGGATCCGTTTGAGGAGTTTGCGGGCCTTTTCCGTCTCGAAGCGCCCGCTTCCGAGCACGTAGATCGCCTGCTTCTGGAGGTCGCTGATGTGGTCCATCTCGTTCTTCAGTTCGAGCTCGCCGAGCGCGACCTTGGTGACAAACTTGAAGCTGCCCTCCTTGATGGCCATGGCGTCGCGGGACGCCAGGTCGATGTCACGCTCCGAAGCCCTTCCGGTTCCGGTCTGGGTGACCAGTTGGATCTCCTGCTCGTGGAGAGCGAAGCGGATCTTGTGCTCCTCGCCATCCTTCGGCTGGAAGCCGGGCACCCGGTAGAACGTTCCGGGCGCGATCGTCGGCGAGGCCATGTAGCTGTTGCCGCACCAGCTGTAGGCGTGCGGTTGGGCCCGGACCCACGTGCCGTCGGGTCGCATGATCTCAAGCTTGAGATAGATGTCGCCGTCTTGGGCGCCCAAGGGCAGCGGATCGTCGGTCCGGTTCACGAGGTATACCGGGATGCTGCCATCCTCACCGGGATGCTCGTAGTCGGCGTGGAGCGACACCGTCTTCTCAGCCGGTTTGATGCTGGGAGGAAGCTTGTCGAGAGGCTCTCCCACCTCGGCCGCCCGGAGTTGCAGGATGGCGAAACCGAGGGAGAGGAGCAGAGGCTTCATCACGAGGATCAACGATCCACCCCCGTGCCTTCTTGGGCATCTTGCAACAATTGGAGCGCTCGCTCGACGGGTGGGGGGGTATCCGGTTCCCAGCGCACCGGACGAAGCCACTGTTCACGGCGGAACCAGGTCTCCTGCCGCTTCGCATACTGGCGCGTGGCGGCTTCGATCAGATCAGCACACGTGTTCTTGTCGGTCCGGCCGGCGAGATGGTCCCGGATCTGGGGAATCCCGATCGCTTTCCCGAGCCCAGCGGCGTCTTCGGTCAGACTCGCGACCTCTTCGACCGCGCCGCCCTCCATCATCTGACGGGTCCGGAGTTCGATCCGACGGTGCAGATCCGGACGTTCCCGCTGAATGAAGATTCCGAGCAGGGATCGGTCGATCTCAGAGGTCCTTCGCTCCCAGCCGTCCCGTAGTTCGGAGCAGGGCCTCCCCGCGAGCAGGCAGATCTCGAGAGCACGGCTGACGTAGCGACGGTTCGTCAGGTTGGTGCGGGCGGCTTCGACGGGATCGAGTTCGGTCAGACGCGAGACCAGGACGTCGAGCGGTTCGGCATCGAGTTGGCCCCTCAGCTCGGTGTCGCCGGGTGGGAGGGGTGAGGGCCCGTGGGTGAGGAACTTCAGATAAAGGCCGGACCCTCCCGTCACGATCGGCGTGCGCCCTCGCGAGAGCACGTCTTCCAAAACCGGAAGAGCGAGATCCCGGTAGCGCATCGCGTCGCAGGTCTCCGCCGGATTGAGGACCGCATAAAGGTGGTGAGGAACTTCCGCCATTTCGGCGGGGCTTGGTGCGGCGGTGATCACCGGTGCGCCCCGGTAGAGCTGGAACGCATCGCCATTGATAACCTCACCATCGATGCGGCGCGCGAGTTCGATCGCGAGACTGCTTTTCCCCGACGCGGTCGGGCCGCAGAGGAAGACGGGACGATCGATGCGCATCGCGGGTCAGGAAATGAAAAACGCCCCGCTCGGGCAAGCCGGGCGGGGCGCGGGAATTATGGAAGCTCGGGGTTACTCAGCCTTCGGCTTTTCTTCCTCAGCCGATTCCTCGGCTGCGGGCGCTTCGGGCTCGGGTGCCGGCTCCGGAGTGGTTTCGGCAGCCGGTTCCGGTGCGGCTTCGGCGACCGGCTCTGGGGTCGTCTCGGCGACCGGTTCCGGAGTTTCCTCGACGGCTGCCGGTTCCGGGGCGGGAGCCTCGTCGACGATCTGCTGAACCGTCTTCTCCTCAGCCTTCGGCTCTTCGGTCTCGACCGGGCCTTCCGACTTGGCGCCGCTCACATCGAGCTTGCGGCCCATGAAGAACTGTTCGTGGAGCACTTCGACGGCGCGCTTGGCTTCATCGACATTGAGCATGTCCACAAATCCGTAGCCTTTCGAGCGATGGGTCTTGCGGTTGTAGACGATCTCGACGCGGCGGACCGTGCCGACGCCGCGGAACAGTTCCTCGAGGTCGCTCTCGGTGGCCTCGTAGGAGAGGTTGCCAAGATACAGGCGTTTGGTTTCGACATTGTCGGTCGAGATCGGCCCGCGGGTGTCCTCGGACTTCCGTTCTCTCTTCTGCTTCGGCTTGGAGGACTTCTTCGGGCCGTCGCTCTTCGGACCGTCCTCGGTCCGTGCATTGCGCGTGTTGGATTTCGGAGTGCGCGCTGGGGGCGTCGGCTCCTTGTAGAGTCCGATCGCCTTCAGCAGCTTCTGCCACCAGGTGAGCGGCTTTGGCTTGGGAGCGCGCCGGCGTTGGCGGTTACCTCCCTGACGGTTCCGACCACCGCCCTGGCGGTTGCCTCCCTGTTGGTTTCCGCCCTGCTTGGGGGCGTTTCCTTCGCGGTTTCCGCCTTGGCGGTTACGGTTGCGGTTTCTCCCTCCGCGGGAACGGCGGCGTCGCTGGCCTTCGCCGTTGCCCCGGTTTTCGGATGTTGCGTTCGACATGTTGTTGTTGTGTTGGTCGGGCCCTGCATCTGAGGTCGGCGGCGTGAAGTCTTGCGATCGTTTCGCGCCGGCTACCGGCCGGTTCTCCGTCGGGGCCCGCCGGCTTTTTGGTGCCGGGGAAAACCATCCTCTGCGTAGCGGGACGGATGATTCTCCAAAGGGCCGGGCGGCGGTTTGCAAGGAGGCCCGGTCTGGGTGGCGGCTTCCGACCCGGTGGGCCGGACAGCCGTTCGGGCGGCAGGCTACGGCAAGCCTTGGGCATGGCAAGGCGCGATTTGGTCCCCGCGGTGATTGGGATTGAGCGGAATGGGGGCGGCGGTAGAGTGTCGCCGTGACGAGGAAAATCGCGTGGATCCGAAGGGCTGTGGCGGCAATTTTTACGTTTTCGGCGGGTTTGGCGCCGGGAAATGAGGCCCTGATGGTGGTGGAAGCCCACTCGGGGAAGGTGCTCATTGCGACGAATTCGACGGTCAAGCGCCCGGTGGCGAGTCTGACAAAGGTCGCCACGGCGGTGCTGGTCGTGGATTGGGCCGAGGCGGCCGGGGTGGATGTCGCAACCCGTGAGGTCGTGGTGCCCGCGTCCGTCGCGCAACTTCCGGGAGCGAATCCCATGAAGTTGGTGCCTGGGGAGCGGATGAGCATGCTCGACGCCCTGAGTTCGGCGGTGATGGGTTCCGACAACGCGGCCGCGCTCACGCTGGCCGACCATGTGGGGCGTGAGTTCCTCGCCCGCAAGGGGCGCAGCGGGGATCCGGTGCAGGCATTCGTGGTGGAGATGAATCATCTCGCCGAAGCGTTGGAGATGGGGAAAACCAAGTTTACCAACCCTCACGGTCTGGAACTCCCGAGTAGTGTGGGTCTTTCGACGGCGGCCGACATCGCCAAGCTCTCGATCTATGCGATGCGCCGGCCCGGCTTCACTTTCATCAGTCGCCAGAAGGTGCGAGAGGTGACTGTCAACGGTGCCGAGGGGGCGCGGACCTTCAAGGTCAACAACACCAATGAACTCGTCTCGGAGACGATCATCGGTCTGAAAACCGGCACGACGCGGGCGGCGGGTGAGTGCTTGTCCGTCGCGGTTGAACGAGCCCCGCTTATCCGCCCGAAAGCCGATGGCAGCAAGGGAGTTACGCCCCGTCGCTTGATCGTGGTGCTTCTCAATTCCCCGGATCGCTTCGGCCGTGCCAAGGCACTGATTCCCCGGGGCTGGGCGATCTACGACGAATGGGTCCGCGGAGGAGCTGTGGTGGAGAATCGCAAGCGCGAGATCCTGAGTGTCCCGGATCCAAGGTAGGCCCGGCCTCCGGTAAAGTGGCACATATGCCGCTTTTTTGACTTACGCCCGGCGGTCGTTTCAGCCTAAGCCGGATTCATGCGGATCGGAATTCTCAACAGCGGCGGCGATTGCCCGGGACTCAACGCGGTCATTCACGGAGTCGTCGGAGCGGCGGACAATCTCGGCTGGGAGTGCATCGGCTTCAAGGACGGCTTCGAAGGCCTGCTTCCTCCGGGCGACTACAAGGTGCTCAACCCGAAGGACACGATCGGGATTCTCAAACTTGGCGGGACGATCCTCGGAACGACCAACAAGGGTCACTTTGCCGCGAAGGTCGGCAAAGGTGACATCGCCGAAGTTCCGGCCGAAATCGTTGCCAAGGCCAAGCGCACGCTCGACCAGCTCGAGATCCGGGCGCTGGTGGTCGTCGGTGGCGACGGCTCGCTTACGACTGCGCTGCAGCTTTACCGCGAAGGATGGCCGGTCATCGGGGTGCCGAAGACGATCGACAACGACCTCCGCGCGACCGCGATGACTTTCGGATTCGACAGTGCCGTGAGCACGGTCGTCGATGCCCTCGACCGCCTCCACACCACGGCGGAAAGCCACAAGCGCGTGATGGTCCTCGAGGTGATGGGCCGCCACGCCGGATGGATCGCCCTCTGGGGCGGTATCGCCGGTGGTGCGAACGTGATCCTGCTTCCCGAGATTCCGTTCAACCTCGAGAAGGTGGCCGATGTCATCAAACAACGCGATGCGCTCGGCGCGCACAGCACTTTGGTGGTGGTTGCCGAAGGCGCGACCATGCCCGATGGCGAGCTGGTCACCATTGCGGAGAACGCCGGCGGGGAGGTCCGCCTCGGCGGGGTCGGCGATGTGGTTGCGCACCGGTTGGAACAACTCACCGGCAAGGACACGCGTGCGTGCACGCTCGGTCACCTCCAGCGCGGTGGCGCTCCGACGGCGCTCGACCGGATTCTCGGCACGCGTTTCGGCGTGATGGCGGTGAAACTTGCGGAAGAGGGCCGCTTCGGCCGCATGGTCAGCTACCAGGCCTACCACGTGGACTCGGTTCCGATCGAGGAAGCGGTGAACCAACTGCGGGTGGTCGAGCCGGACGGCGAAATGGTCCAGGCGGCCAAGGCGGTCGGGATCTCGCTCGGCGAGTGATTCGATTTCGCCTCCCGGCCTTGCCCGGGACCGCGATTCAGGATATCCGGACTTTCCCATGTCGATCGACCCATTGCTCGCGCTGCTCCGCAGCAAGGCCCGCCACACCCACAAGGAACTCGGCGAGATCCTCTCGCTGACCGAAGATGAGGTCCGGGCGCGCATCGCGGATTGGGAGAACGACGGCACGATCGTCGGCTACCAGGCGGTGATCGATCCCGAGCGTGCCGGCGACCAGGACGTTTCGGCTTTCATCGAGGTGAAGCTCACACCTGAGCGGGGCGGGGGATTCGACCGTCTTGCGCTTCGCATCGCCCGTTTCGAGCAGGTCTCGAGCTGCTATCTGGCTAGCGGTGGATACGACCTCATGGTCGTCGTCGAGGGAACCGACCTGCGGGAGGTCGCGCGCTTTGTTTCCGAGCGACTGAGCACGATGGATGGCGTACTTTCCACGGCTACCCATTTCCGTCTGAAGACCTACAAGGAAAACGGTTTCCTCATCGAAGGGAATGACGAGCCGGAGCGGCTTGCGGTGACGCCCTGAACCGGTTCAGTGAGCCGCCAGCCAGTCGGGTCCGGAACCGTGCTCGACGAGAATCGGGACGCTGCCCGGAAGCGGTAGGGCCGACTCCATCAGGCCGATGATTTCGGGGACGAGTGTCGATTCCTCGTCGGGATCGAGGTCGAAGATCAGTTCGTCGTGAACCTGCAGCAGCATGCGGCTGCGGTAGTCTTTTTTCCGCAGCAGCGCATCGATCCGCACCATCGCGAGTTTGATCATGTCGGCAGCCGTGCCTTGGATCGGGGTATTGATGGCGGCGCGCTCGGCATTGCCGCGGATCGTCTGATTCGATGATCGGAGATCGGGAAAGCTGCGTCTTCGACCACCGAGCGTCGAGACGTGTCCGCTTTCCCTCGCTTCCTCGATCGTCCGGTCCATGAACTCGCGGATCGCCGGATACTGCGTGAAGTAGTTGTCGATGATTTCGGCCGCCTCGCCGCGGGGAATGCCGAGTCGTTGCGAGAGTCCGAAAGCGGAGATGCCGTAGATGATCCCGAAGTTCACCATCTTGGCTCCTCGTCGCTGGTCCTTGGTCACTTCGGCTTCGCTCACACCCCACACCTTCGCCGCGGTGGCCGTGTGAATGTCCTTCTGGTGACGGAACGCGTCGATCATCGACTCGTCGCCGGCGAGCGCGGCCATGATCCGCAGTTCGATCTGGGAATAGTCGCAGCTCAGCAGCGTGAATCCATCGCGCGGGACGAACGCCCGCCGAATCTCGCGTCCGTTGGCGGAGCGGACCGGGATGTTCTGCAGGTTCGGATCGGTCGATGCGAGCCGTCCGGTCGCCGCGACGAGCTGGTGGAAATGGGTGTGCACCCGACTGGTCTCCTGCTGGACGTGTCCGGGCAGCGCGTCGATGTAGGTCGACTTCAGTTTGGTCGCCTCGCGGTATTCGAGGATCGCGTCGATGATCGGGTGCAGGCCGGCGAGTGCCGAAAGTGTCTGCTCATCGGTCTTGTACTGACCCGTGCGGGTTTTCTTCGGCTTCTCGACCAAATTCAGTTCATCGAAGAGGATCTCGCCGAGCTGCTTCGGGGAGTTGAGGTTGAAGGGACGTCCGGCCTGGTCGGAGATGGACTTGGCGAGTTCGTCGATCCGGGCCTGGAGCTTGTTGCGGATCGAGTCGAGCGCCTCGGGGTCGAGGCGGATGCCTTCCATTTCCATCCGCACCAGCACGGGGAGCAGCGGAGCTTCCATGGTCTCGAAGACCTTCTCCAGGTCGTGGTCGGCCAGCGCCTTGCTCATCTTGCCGTAGAGCTGCCACGTCACGTCCGCATCCTCCGCGGCGTATTCCGCGAGCGCTTCGAGAGGGATCGATTCGATGTCGAGGTCCTTGCCGGGTTTCTTCTTCGCCGCGTGGCTGAACAGGTCGTCCTCGCCGCCGTTCTCGGGTTCAGGCACGATGTCGGCCAGTTTGACCGGCCGGTAGCCGAGCAGGGACTCGCTGAGATAGTCCATGCTGTGCTTCAGCTCGGGGCTCACGAGAGCATGGGCCAGCATCGTGTCGAAGAAGGGCCCTTCCACCGGAAGCCCGAGATGATGAAGTACGGAAAGGTCGTACTTCAGGTTGTGGCCGACCTTCAGCGCGCTGCCCGAAAAGACTTCGCGGAGCCGCTCATCAAGCGACGGATCATAGGGAAGATACCAACCCTCGTGGTCTTTCCACGAGAAAGCGATGCCGAGCAAGCGTGCCTCGAAGCGGTCGAGCGAGGTCGTTTCGATGTCGAAGCAAAACCGCTTGCCGGAGCCGAGTTTCTCGAAGAGTTCGTCGCGGTCCTTGTCGTCGCGAACCAGACGGTAGTCGTGGGCGACGTCGCTCAAGGTCCGGAACGTTTCCTGAAGCAAAGGCACCGAAGAGTCGTCGCCGGTGCCGCCCGATGGCGCGGCGTCTCCGTAAAGCCGTTTCGACAGGGATCGGAACTCGAACTCATTGAACAGCTCGCGCACTGCGTCGTCGTTACGATTGTCGAGGGAAAGGTCGTTCCAACCCACTTCGATCGGGACATCGGTGATGATGGTTGCGAGATCCTTGGAGAGCCGGGCCTGGTCGACGTTCGCTTCGACCTTTTCCTTCTGTTTGCCCTTCAGCTCGCCCGTCCGTGAAAGCAACCCTTCGAGCGAGCCGAACTGGGTGATCAGCTTCTGCGCGGTCTTCAGGCCGATGCCGGGGATGCCGGGAATGTTGTCGACCGCGTCGCCCATCATTCCGAGCAGATCGACGATCTTGGAAGGTTCGTCGACCCCCCAAATCTCCTCGAGTTTGTCGGGGCCGATGACTTCATGTTCGGACCCCTTCTTGCCGGGGCGCCACATGAAGGTGCTGGCCGAGATCAATTGGGCAAAATCCTTGTCCGGGGTGACCATGTAGGTCTCGAATCCGTCCTCCCGTTCGGCCCGCTTGGCGATCGTGCCGATGATGTCGTCGGCCTCGTAGCCGTCCAGTTCGAGCACCGGAAGATGGAAGGCGCGGCAGAGGCGCTTCACGTTCGGAATGGCGGCAGCGAGCTCCTCGGGCATGTCCTCGCGCTGTGCCTTGTATTCGGGGAACTTCTCGTGCCGTGGCGTGGGAGCCGAGGTGTCGAAGGCCACGCCAAGGTGAGTCGGCTTCTCGTTTTCGAGGATCGTCAGCAGGGTGTTGGTGAAGCCGTAGAGCGCCGACGTGTTGATTCCCTTGGAGTTCCGGATGGGATTCCGGATCAGGGCGAAGTGGGCGCGATAGACCAACGCCATTCCGTCGAGGAGATACAGCCGGGGCATGCGCCAAAGCTGAGCGGACCGGCCGGAGGGCGTCCAGAGGCATCCGCGGATTCTTGTCAGCCGCCGCAAAACTCTGGCAAAGATGAGAGTCAACTCTTACGTATCGGGCAGCATGAAACCCGTTCTCGCCTTCATTGGAATCGCCATCGCAGGAGCCGCCGGATACTGGCTCGAGCCGTCGATCCGCCCCACGTGGATTTCGGAGGCGAAGCCTGCGGAGCAAGGCAAGGCAGATGAAGGGCTTGCTGGCGGCGGTGGCGGCGGAGACACGGCACCTCCGGTGGAACCTCCCACACCTCCCGTCCCTCCGGTAAAGCCTCCGGTTGCCGCGGCGCCGGCGTGGGTGGCGGACCTCAAGCCGGACCAACTTCCGGAGAAGGTCACGCTCAAGCAGAAGGTTGAGTTTGCGGTCGCGGGATCCCCGGACCCGATGGTGATGCCCGCTGGCGCTCCTGTCACGCCGGTGCGGATCGAGCAGGGTGAACTGGTGGTCAGCCCTTTCGGCGGACCGATCGAAGGTCGCGTCGCCGTGATGGCAACCGATTTGGTCGAGCGATTGGGCAACAAGCCTCCAGCGGCCGAGCCGACGGTGGCCGTGACGGATCCGGAAATGACCCCGGAGCCGACCCCGACGCCCGATCCTGTGCCCACTCCCGAGCCGACCCCGGAACCCACACCGGCATCAACCGGCGGAGCCAAACTCGATGCCGAGCAAATCGTCAGCCTCATGCAGGAGAGCATCAAGGGTGGCCAGATCAAGGAGTTCACCTTCGATCAGGTGCTCGGCTGGAAGGCAGGCGAGGACGAGGAGCGCGACGGCAAGACTTACCAGACCGGTCTGGTGGCCTACAAGGCGGAGACCATCTTCGGCGTGAAGAACATCCAGGCGCAGGCGCTGATCGAGGACGGCAAGATCGTCCGCTGGATCTGGCCGAAAAGCGGGATGGAGATCCGCTGAGGTCCGCCCGGTTCAGCCGACGTAGCGTTTCCGAAGGTGCCGAAGGTGCGCTTCCGGACTCGGCTCGTTGCCGGTCGCGTCGCGGATGATTTCGTCCGGATCAAGAGTGCCTCCGTGGCAGTGAACCTTCTCACGTAGCCACGCGAGCAGGGGAGCGTAGTCGGAGCGGTCGATGCCGGTGGCAATATCCGGAACCGCCCGGGCCGCTTCGAAGAGCTGAGCGGCATTGAGATTGCCGAGGGAGTAGGTCGGGAAATAGCCCAGCCCGCCCATGGCCCAATGAATGTCCTGAAGGCATCCTTCGCGGTCATTCGGCGGTGTGATGCCGAAGCCGGCTTCGAAGCGCTCGTTCCATGCGGCGGGAACATCCTTCACCTGCAGGTCGCCTTGGACCAAACGGCGCTCCAGATCGAAGCGGAGCAGGATGTGCAGGTCGTAGGTCGCTTCGTCCGCTTCGACTCGGATGAAGGACTTTTCGGAGCGCTGGACGAAGCCCATGAAGGCATCGAGGCCGAATGCTTCAAGTTGGGGGAAGTGCTTGCAGGCGACCGGAAACCAGCGATCCCAGAAGGCACGGGAGCGCCCGATGTGGTTTTCCCACAGCCGTGACTGCGACTCGTGGATTCCAAGTGAAACGGCATCGCCCGCCGGTGTGCCGTAGTCCTCGGCTCTGAGTCCCTGCTCGTAGAGACCGTGTCCGGCTTCGTGCATCACCCCGAATAATGAGGAGGTGAAATCGTCGAGATCGTAGCGGGTGGTCAGCCGCACGTCGGCCGGTCCCAAGGTGGTGCAAAAGGGATGAGTGGTCGTGTCGATCCTCCCCATGGAGAAGTCGAATCCGAGCGCCTCGGCCACTTCGCGGTTGAATCGGGCCTGCGCCTCCTCCGGGTAGGGGCCGGCAGGCAACTCGACCGGATTGGCCGCAAACCGGTCGACCGCGGCTTGGCTGATCTCGCGCAGTTCGGATCCCATTCCTTCGAAGATCGAGGCGACCTTCGCAGTCGTGGCTCCGCGTTCGTAGGTCTCAAGGAGGGCGTCGTAGGGCTCGTCCGCGTAGCCCCAGAGCTCGGCCTTCTCCCGGGCAATGCCGACCAACTCCTCAAGTAGGGGAGCGAAACGCAAAAAATCGTCATGTTTCCGGGCGTCCGACCACACCTGTTTTGCCCTGGACGAGAGGCTTGAAGCCCTTTCGACGAGCTCGGTCGGGAGTCGTTGCTTCCGCTCGAACTGGCGGCGCATCTCCGTGAGATTGCGGGAGGCGCGGGAGTCCTCCTCGTCGCAATTGGCAAGCGCCTCTTCGATTGCCGACTTCCAAGCTTCCGAGGTCACCATCTCGTGATGGCGGCCAGAAAGCCACGAAAGCTGCTTTGCCCGCCACGGGCCTCCGTCGGGAGGCAGGTTGGTCTCCTGATCCCATCCGAGCACCGATGCTGCGGAGGAAACGGTCTCGGCCTCGCTGGCAAGGGCTTTCAGGCGCTCCATTGACGTCATGCCCCTTGGATAGGGGGCGCTGGCGCCGGCTGGCAAGGTCCGTGTCCTGCCGAATCCTGACAATTTTGGCTAACATTCCCCGGGTTTGGAACGTTTACGCCAATAGGGAGATGGCTTATTGTCGCCATACCACCGGGCTGTGGGCATTCGTGCACGCCGCCGGGTGACATTCCAAAGAACCCCATCGCCATGTCACGAGTATCCTTCCAATTCCTGGACGCCCAAGAAGCCAGAGTCCGCCACCAGCGGCGGGTGAGCACGATCACGAGCGTGCTGATCTCCCTTTTGGTTCTGGCACTCATGCTTCTGATTCTCGCCTTCATCTTCCTGCCGTCGCTGATGAAGGAGGATGTGACGATCGTCTCCTACGCCGCTTCGCAAGACCAGCAGGAGGAGATCAAGCAGAAGACGATGTCCCAGGTTCAGCGGAAGCCTTCCTCACCGTCCTCATCCGCAGCCAAGGTGATCGCGGCCAATGTGGTCTCGCCGACGGCGATTCCGGTGCCGGATCTCGAGGTCACCGAGCCTTCGATCGACTTCGGGAACGGAGATGACTTCGGCGAGGGATGGGGCAATGGCAGTGGCGACGGTATGGGCGGTGGCGGTACCACTTTCTTCCGCCAGCAGGTCTCGGCCCAGCGGATCTGTTACGTCATCGACTACTCCGCGTCGATGAGCGGTCAGCGGGACAAGCTGATGCGGCAGGAACTTGAGAAGTCGGTCGCGCAACTGAGCGTCGGAATGCAGTTCCAAATGATCTTCTTCGCGGGTCCGGCATGGGTCGCCGGCAGCGAAGTGAAGCTGAACGCCAAGAAGACCGGTGTCGTGAAGTTCGACGGCGACGAGTACAAATGGAAATCGCCGGGCAACGCCCATGTTTGGGATCCGGTCGGAAAACGTCTCAAGCCCGAGTGGATCTCGGGCGGTCCGAGTTCCCGGAACAAGGCGCTCGATCACGTTCGCGACACCCCTCTCGTTTGGGGTACCAACTGGGAGAACCCGCTCGATATGGCACTGGGAATGGATCCGGCGCCTCAGATCATCTTCTTCATGACCGATGGATCCGCAGGACCGGACTCGATGAAGACAGCGAAGTCGATCGGTGCGAAGGCCAAGTCCAAGGGGATCATCATCAATACCGTGGCGATGATGGACCCGAAGGCCGAAGCAGGCATGAAGGAGATGGCGAAGCGAACCGGCGGTCAGTTCTCCATCGTCCGGCCGGGCGGCAAGGTGGACATTATCCCCCTGAAGTGATCAGGCCGGCTGCTGCTGCGACAGGCAGTGCAGGGTTCCGCCTTCCTCCACCAGATCGAGACAGTCGATTCCATGGACTTCGCGGTCCGGGAAAAGCTCGCGGAGCAGTCCCAGCGCGTGGTCGTCGTTCCGCATTTGACGGAATGTGGGAACGAGCACGCCTCCATTCACGATCAGGAAATTGACGTAGGAAGCCGGTAAGACCGGAAGCCTCCAACCCGGGATTTCACATGGGTCGGGAAGGGGGATCTCGACGATGTCGAAAGGTCTGCCGTGCGGAGTTCTGAATTCGCGTAGCCGTGCCAGATTGTCTTCGAGGACGGTTCGGTTCGGACCTTCGGGCGCCGTGCAGGCCACGAGCGTGGTGGGTTCCACAAAGCGGGCGAGATCATCGATGTGGCCGTCGGTATCGTCGCCTTCGATCCCTTGCGAGAGCCACAGGACTTCGTTCACGCCGAGGATATCCCTCAAGCGTTCCTCAATCTGTTCCCGAGACAGATGCGGATTTCGGTTGGGATTCAGAAGCACGGCTTCGGTGGTGAGTAGCTGTCCGAGGCCGTTGATCTCAATCGCGCCACCTTCGAGAATCATACCTGCCTCGAAGCGGCGCAGGTCCAATGAGCGGGCGATCTGCGCCGGAATCGAGTTGTCCTTGTCCCACGGGGCGAACTTGCCGCCCCAAGCATTGAATTCCCAATCCGTGACGGCCACTTCACCAGTGGATTCGTTTCGCACGAACAGCGGCCCGTGGTCCCGGCACCAGACGTCGTCGTGGAGGTGATCGAAAAGCTCCACCCGCTCCGGAATCGCCTTGGCCTGATTGCAGGCCACCCGGATGGCGTCGTGTTCGGCTGCCGGCGCATTGACTCTGACGGGCTCGAAACGGGTGATCGCCGCAGCATACTCAGCGAACTTCGCCACGATGAGTGCGCGTTTGTTGCCACCCCAATGGCGGGGGTCCTCGACCGGCCACGAGAGCCAGACGGCGCACTGGGGCGACCATTCGGGAGGCATCGAGAATCCGAGGGAAGCGGGCGTCATCGGCGCGACTTTCTTCACTGGGACTCGGATTGTCGAATCGGGAGCATGAAATCATGGAAATGACGGGAAACCTCTCGAATTTGCTCAGAACACGACGGATTCGGGCGTATGGCTCTGCCATGAAGCGAAGGGGATTCTTGGGTATGGTGGCTGGCAGCGGAGTCGCGAGTGCCGCTGAAGCAGGGGCTGCGGCGAACGTTGATCGCTTGGCGAGAACCGCGGCGACGATCATGGCTCCGAGGGCGGATGGCGTTGAGGTCGTGTGGGCGGTAAACGGTTCATGCCTCGGACGGATCGAGTGGACGGGGCCTGAAGGCATCAAGGGATCGGCAGCCGCCGACGCGTTCGGCATGACGCCGCAGGGGAATGAGGTCCTGCGGGTCAGAATCGACGGCTGGAAACCGGGTTCGGAGTATCGGCTCCGCGCCGTGACCGAGTCCGCAGACCGGAAACGCGCGGAGGAAAGCGAATGGAAGGACTTTCGCACGCTCGACCCTGCCGCGGATTCGACATCGTTCGTGGTCTGGAACGATACCCACGAGAACCACGAGACGCTGAAAGCCCTGCACGAGGGGAGTCCCGGCGGAGACTTCATGATCTGGAACGGCGATACCTGCAACGACTGGCACAAGGAGGAGTGGCTGGTGCCGACACTGTTGGATCCGGCAGGTCAGGACTTCACCGCAGGTCGTCCGCTGATGCTGGTCTGGGGGAACCACGATGTCCGGGGACGGTGGGCCTATCGGGTTCCCGAGTTTGTCGCCACGCCCGCGAACAAGCCCTACTATGCCTTTCGTAGTGGTCCAGTAGCCGCCGTCTGTCTGCACACCGGTGAGGACAAGCCGGATGCGCACCCGAGTTTTGGCGGGCGAGTGGCCTTCGAGAGGCTTCGGGAGGAGCAGGCCGCCTGGCTCGAGGAGGTGACCGCCAGCCCCGGGTTCAGGGAGGCTCCCTATCGGGTGGTGTTCTGCCACATTCCGCTTCGATGGACGACCGAACGTGTGATTGAGCGTTCTGCCTACGGAAACGGAAGCTACGATTACTATAGTAAATTCAGCCGCGATCTTTGGCACGATGCATTGGTGAAGTGGGGTGCCCAGGTCGTGGTGTCGGGGCACACCCACCAGGTAGCGTGGATGCCCGGGAACGATGACTTTCCCTATGCCCAGCTCACCGGTGGAGGTCCGCAGCCGGACCGGGCCACTTGGATCGAGGGGAAGGCCGACGGCAAGTCCCTCAGTCTAGTGGTCAAAGGGCTTAACGGCGAAGAACTGCAGAACGCTTCGTTCAAACCGCTTCGGTGAAGTCGATGGGCTAAGGGGCAGGAGCGACCGCTGGCTTGTGCGGACGCGCTTTCCACTGCATCAGGACGTTGGCGATCACGATTAATCCGCCGCCGGTCAGCATTTGGAGGGTGATCGTTTCATTGCCGTATTCAATGCCAGCCATGGCGGCGAGCGGAGCGGGCAGGAAGATGGCGTAGGCTGCTGCAAAGACCGGCTCGGTCGTGTAGATGAGCCCTGCTTCGGTCGCGCTCACGCGTCGCTGCCAGGTGTTCATCAGCAGGAAGGCTCCGATCGAACAAAATACGGCCAGAGCCACCACCATGGTTGCGGCAGGCCATGAGGCGCCCGCGGTAATGATGGCTCCCGGGGTGGGCGCCGTGAACCAGACGACCGGGAGAAAGATCACCGCGATGGCAAGGCACATGACGAGAGTGACCGGTCGGCCACGATTCGTCGCGAATCGTGGATGGTCGAGTGTCAGGATCTGGAAGGTGAAGGCGAATGCCGCCAGCAGAGTCGCGGTTTCACCCGGGCCCAGCTTCAGTTGGTCGGGCTTCAGTCCCGCCAGAATCGCACCTCCGGCGACTACGAGTAGGGTGGCGAGAAGGGTTCTTCCTGCCGGCGTACGCCTGAACTTCAGGCAGGCGATCAGTGGCAGGATCACGCAGTAGGCTTGCGTCAGGAAGGCCGAAGTCGATGCGTCGGTCCGGGTCAGTCCCCAAGCTTGGAGCACCATTCCGAGGCCGCCCCAGAACCCCAGTAGGATGCCTTGCCGAAGTTCGGCGGAGGAGACTTTCGGCATCCGCAGGACGAAAGGCAGGAGCAGGAGTCCCGCGACGAGGAAACGTGCGACCTGTAGCCAAGCGGCGAGAAAGGCCGAGCCGGCATCGTCCATCCGCGTCGCCTGCTCAAACTGGATGGCCTTGATGACCGGAAAGCTGAGGCCCCAGAGGGCGCACGCCAGAATGAGAAAGAAGGCGGGCACGAGCAATTGGATGGAAGCGGGCTCCGGGACGAGGGGTGGGCCGAAACTCGGCTCAGTGCCTCCAGCGTTTCGTCAGATCGCCGTAAGCATCGATCCGGCGGTCCCTGAAGAACGGCCAGATGCGGCGAAAGTCCTCCACCTGTCCGAGATCGAGGTCGTGAATCAGAATCTCCTCCTGATCGGAGGACGCCTTGGCGACGAGTTCTCCGTAAGGGTTGGCGACAAACGATTGTCCCCAGAACTCGGTTTCGCCCTCGGTCCCGACACGATTTACCGCAGCGAGGAAGCAGCCGTTGGCCACCGCGTGACCGCGTTGCACGGTTTCCCATGCAGAGTGCTGGGCGGCTCCGAGCGCTTCCTTTTCGGATGGCAGCCAACCGATCGCAGTGGGGTAGAGAAGAATCTCGGCTCCACCAAGAGCCATCAGTCTGGCCGCTTCCGGATACCATTGGTCCCAACAGATGAGCACACCGATCTTGCCGAACCGGGTTTCCCAAACCGGCCAGTCGGTGTCGCCCGGCGTGAAGTAGAACTTTTCCTCGAATCCCGGATCCTGCGGGATGTGGCTCTTGCGGTATTGGCCGAGCATACGGCCGTCGGCGTCGTGAACGACGGCGGTGTTGTGGAACAGCCCCGGACCCCGCTGCTCGAACAGAGACGAGACGATGACGACTCCGAGTTCGCCGGCGAGCTTCCCGAGCTGGTCCGTGGTCTCGCATGGGATCGGATCGGCGAGATCGAACAGGGACGGATCCTCTGTGATGCAGAAGTAGGGCGTCAGGAAGAGCTCCTGGGTCACAATGATCTGGGCTCCTTGCGCAGCGGCATCACGGATCAGTGTTTCGTGATGCGAAAAGGCTTCCCGTTTGCTCGGGAAGCCTTTCGATTGAAGCAGGGCGAGTCGCGGCATGCACCGAATTTGCACGGCGTCTTGCCTGAGGTCCAACGCGGATTCGCGGCTGAATCAGAGGTGTAGCACGGCCTCGCTGATCGCGTCCGCGAGCATGGCCAGCGATTCGGGAATCGTGTCGGAATAGACGACTTCTCCGTTCTCGCTGTGGCTGCGGATGATGGAGTGCTTGAAGTCGAGAATCACCTTCGGGCCTTCGAGGCTCATGGCCGCACCGTAGTCGCCAACGGAGATCAGCGAGCCGGGCTCGATGTCGGTCGAGCTTTTCAGGAAGTTGGGAAGTTCCGCCGGTCCGTCGATGAGGACGATCCGAACAGGGGCTTCAACTGAACCCGGAGTGCCCCGGAAGGAGTGGGAGTCACCGCCGCCCATCTGACGCAAAGTCGGGCCGGCGATGGCAAGGACAAGAATGATGGCGGCCGCCATGCCGAAAGCAGGCGTTTCGAGCATGCTCCGCAGACGGCGGAACAGCGTGAACTGGCGGGGGGCTTCGATCACGATCTTGCGGGTGGAAAATCGCTGATTCAGATCGTCGAGGAGTCCGGAGGGGACAGCGGGGGCGGGTTCGGAGGCCCTAAGGCGCAAACTGCCGGCAAGCATTTGCCGCGTTTTCTCCAAGTGGGGTGGAACTTCAATTTCCATGGCTATCTTCCCAATCGTAATGATCAGGCCTCGTTTTCAATTAATCAGAGTTTTCCGAATTTTTTCCAAAGCGGCCTGGAGCTGCTCATTGAGGACCCGACGCTTGGTCGAGGCTGAGGCCTTGGACTTGAGGCCGTGGCGGGCGCAGAAGCTGGCGTCGCCAATCAGCTCCTGAATCGTCGCGGTTTGAGCAACGTAGACCGTGTAGATGAGCTCCCATTCGGTCGGGGAGAGAGCCTCGCGGCATTCGGCGTAGATGTTCTCAAAAGTCGGGTTGTCCGGATCTGCGGACGGATCGCGAAACTGAACCGGCCGATCCTCGTCCTCGGTCAGGGCGTCGATGCTGGCCCCTTCATTGGGACGATTCTTCAGGGTACCGCGCTTCCGCTGCCAGTCGATCGCCCGGAATCCGACGATTCTCATGTGGAGGGGGATCAACTCCTCGAATACCGTCGGATCAAGGATGGGTGCCCGCTGGTCGCCCTTTCGCTCACGGGCAAGTTCCATCAGGGAGTCGTTGAAGACCTCCTCGGCATCGTGGCCGCTGATGCCCTTTCGCTGCAGGGTTCTGAGCGCTAAAGGCTTCAGAAGGCTCGGAAGGTGATTCCATTCGCGGTCCTGAAATCCCCGGGCCTCGTCGCACCTTTGGAGCCGGTCGAGGTCCAAGTTCCGGTCATAGCGACGGTCTTCGGGGTCATGGTGGAGCTGGGGGTCGGCGTCCTTGCGGCGCTTTTGTGCCACAAGTTCCCGGGTGGCCTGACCCGCCTCCTCAAGAGCACGGGCGGTAAAATCCGCCTCATTGGTGAAGCTGGACATATCCAGCGAAACATTCCGAATGGCCTGCTCGGCGATTCGGGATGCTTCTTCCTCGGTAATCAGAACACCTTCGACAGGCCGGCGGGCTCGGGACCAACAGGCCTGCCAGCAGCGTTCCAACTGCTTGGGGTGGACAGCGGGGGACATGGCTGGGACGCGGCCATGAAAATCTAAAAATTATGAGAAATCAAGTATTCAATTTAGACTAAACACTCGGACTTTCGTTCAAATTTCGGCGACGTTTTCCAGAAAGCACCAAAATTCAGCCTAATCTGGCCTGCGGTCAGGGCTTTGGGATCCCGGGGATTCCGAGCGTTTGCCAAGCATGCGTGCCGCCGCAAACAGTAGAAGCGGGAGAGCTGCGGCCAGAATCCACCAGTTGGGGCCGTCATCCGCCCGCTCGATGGCTGATCCGGTTCGAAGGGGGTGATTTTGGGTCAAAACAAACGGGGCGTAACGCAAAACCGAGAGCTCGAAGTTGTCGGAGTCAACGGGTTCCAGCATCTCGCTCTGCGCTTGCCAGAGCGACTGTCCGGGGCGGTCCGATCGACTCGCCAGTTGATAGAAGCGTTCCATGAACTCAGGCGTCGACTGGTCGGAGATGGGCCACAGGGCAACCGCGACTTCCCTCGCTCCGGCAATCGCGAAGGCCCTCTTGAGTCCGAGAATGCCTTCTCCGTTGATCGGGGTTCCGGATCCCGAGTCACACGACGAAAGGGTGACCAACCGTGTTCCATGGAGAGGTAGGGCGGCGATCTCTGTGGGAAAGAGCAGGTCGTCGCCGGGGTTCGAGCGGCGGCCGTCGGCTTGGTGTAGGGCGCCCCGGTGCAGAACCAGCCCGCTGGACTGGAAGAGTTGGGAATTCTCGTCGAAGTCGAGAGGGGCTTCGGAGTCTGCGGCGCCGTTGCCCAGGTAGAAGGCGTGGCACCCGAGGTGCAGTACGCCTGGCGGGCTTGGCAGTTTTGCGATGGCCATCTCGGTCGCCTCCGAGTCGCTGAGGAAGATGGACTCGCCGGGAGCTTCCTTTTTGAGGGCCCGCGCTTCCTGCTTGGTGCCCGGCATGGGTTCGAGACTCGCGAGGAGTTGCATCAGGAGGTCGGGCTGCTTGGAAGGGGTAGGGCGTGGGAAATCGGAAATGGTGAGGACGGCCCAAGGTGATTCGGACAGGGGTTCCAGTTTGTCACCCGGGAGAAGATCACGGCCGCTGGTGACCTGCGTCAGCTGGAGATACTTCCGGCACAGGAGTCGATTGTCCTCATCGACCAATGCCGAGAATGGAATGAAGTGGACCGCTCCATCAGGTGAGATTGCCAGGTGTTCGGTCCCGGCCGGGAGTGCCTGCTCGATCGGAGCCCAGAACCTCCGGTGCATGGATTTCAGAACGCCGGCCATCTTGAGTGGCGGGGGCGGGGGGCTTTCGCCGGCAAGGATGGCGGAGTTCCAGTTGATTCGCCTTCGGAAGGCGTCAAGCCAGCGGTGCAGGTCATCCGCTGTGCCGAGTTCGATCCACCGCGGAGACTGATGGGGTGTCAGGAGGATCGCTCCGTAGCGGGTTGTGGCATCTTCTCCGAAGTCACTGTAGCGGCAAAAGTCGACAAAAGCAGTGTCGGGCGGAAGTTGGTCGCGAATATCGGTCCAAGTCGGAGTCGTCGTTTGCTCGACGGTTGAGATCATCGCGTCAAGGAGCCTGGCTTTACTAGCGAGCAGGAGATTCGCGATCGCTTCGGGGTCTCCGATCGCACACGGCAGGGAGACGAGGTCGAATCGCTCAAGGAAGTTGAGGCGCTCCCGTTCGCTTCCGGATTCAATCAGCCGGTTCAGAATCGCGAGGCCGGTTTTTGTGGCGGCCCGGGCAAGTTCCGGGGCGTCCGGTGAACCTTCGAGCAGCGCGTTGATGGCGAGGTTCCTTTCGATCTCCGCCGCTCTCAGGTGAGTGGGCGGAAGGTATCTGTGCTGCAGTTCGGCGGCGATCTCGAGTTCGGCCCGCGCTTCTTCGAACTGGCCGGTCTTCTGGAATGCAACTCCGAGATTGTTGTGAACGCCGATCAGGCCGGGATGGTCCGTGCCGAGGCTCGCTTGCAGCATCTCCTTGGCATGGGTGAAGGAAGCGATCGCGGCTTCCGGAAAGCCGAGGGCGAGGGACAAGGCTCCGAAGTTGTTCTGATAGGGAGCGGCGAGTAATGGCCGGTCTTCCAGCAGCTCTCGCGCTTCCTTGGCGATCGCCTCGCTCTCCGCAATCGCTTCGTCGACCCGCCCGAGGCGGAACTTGGCGAGCGCTTGCTGGCTGCGCAGGGAGAACCTCAGTTCGGGGTCGGAGAATTCAAGATCAAGGGCGCTGCGGAATGTCGACACCGCCTTCGCGTGGCTGCCAAGATTGTGTTGGAGGCGGCCGAGGTGGCCGAGCAACCTGGCTCGTCCGGCGAGGTCGGATTTGGGAAGTAGCTCAAGCGCTTCTTCAAGGAGCGCTCCCCCCTCCGGATATTCGCCCTGTACCAGAAGATTGAGGGCCAGGTGGTCGAGGGTCGCGGCGAGTGAGGCCCGATTGTCGGGGTGTCTGCGCCGCTCGGCGAGCACCTCGCGAAGGACGGCTTCGGAGCGGATCACCTCACCCTCGTCCTGAAGGGCGATGGCAAGCGCTTCGCGAGCGTCGGCCAACAGCTCCGGCCCATGAATTTCCAGGAGCGCACATGCCTCTTCCAAGTGGGCCACGGCATCCGCGGGCATCCCCAGTTGGCGCTCGACGATTCCGAGCGCGTGAAGGGTGGAGCCGAGCGCCTGCCCGGTTTCGGCGTCGGGATTGGTGGCCCAGGCGTCGCGCCACTCCTCCACGAGGTCCTCCAGTTCCGCCTCCGCAGCGACCGGATCCGAGAGATCCAGAGCGGCCAACGGGCCCGCAAGCAGGAGAATCAGGATAAGGAACCGCATGTCGACAGCGCCGGAAGCTCGGGAGAACGCCGAATTCCCGAATAAGATGAAGTTTTTCAGGAATTTTGGAAATCAGTAAATTCAGGCGCGATTGGAAGGGTGATGATCGGAACAATCGCAAACTGCGAAAAGTCAATCACCAGCACTTCGGGGGGAGTGCGGGGGATCGGCGCCCGGTTCCGGACATTCCACTGCAGATCGCTCGGTTTTCCTGGGGGGAACCGCGTCGGATTCCGTGCGTATCGGGTCGGGGGGCCTGAAACGTCCGGTGGCCGCCGCCATGCCGAGTCGATCGCTGCCGGAGAGGTCGAAGCCCGTCGGGGGACGGGCCGACCCGACCGGACTCTTTCCTGTTTTCAACATCGGTTGCCGTCCACTGGAGGCTATCGTGTTCAGTGAATCGGCCGATGCCCGCAAAATTCTGGGGGGAACCAGCGGGCATCGGCCGAATTTCATCAAAGAAACTTCATATTTCTAAAAATTTCTTCCCATTTGGCTAGTTTTACTTAAATTTTAGCACTGCTGTCCCACCTCTCCCTCACCCATGAAACCCGCCGCTGTCCCACTAGGCGTGGTATCATTCGGTCTCTGTGCCGCATGGTTGCCCGCGCAAGGTCCCGTCTTGTCCACGCCCGGCACCGCCACGTGGGAAACCTTTGATACTCCGACCGGGACGAAGACCGTCTTCACGATCAGCGACGATACCGTCTTCAACTGGGACACGCTGAATCTGGATACCGGCAGCGAGCTGGTCTTCGACTTCGTCGGTGGCGAGTCGGTCACCAACTACCTCGGCGGTAGCTCGACCAATTTCATCAACGGCGACGTGACCTCCAACGGTATCGTCGGTTTCTTCTCGCCCCATTCCGACCTGATCGTGAACGGGAACATCACCGCCAAAGGGGTGACGCTTTCCTCGCTAGGTGCGGATGCGATCGATTTCATCGACGGCGGCAGCCTGAGCCTGCTCGCCGCTTCGGCCACGGCTGACGTGCGCATCGGTGGCAACATCCGTGCGACCGATGGCGATGTGCTGATCGCCGGCAATCTGGTCTCGGTGAAATCCGGCGCCACGATCGAGGCGACCAACCGCGTGATGGTGGCCGGCGGCCAGGAAGCGGTGGTGGCCGGGTCGGGTGACCGCCGCCTTTCGGTGATCGGGGATAGTGGTTTTGTGCTGCTTCTCGGCGAAACCCGCGCGAGCCGCATCGAGGTCTCGGCCGGATCGGAGATCATCAATCGCGGCGTCCTCGGCGAGGGCAACAATCGTGTCTTTCTCGAGGTTAACAGTGACACTGGGACAATTACTAATGAATCGAGCGGCCTGATTGTCAACGACGCGGTCTTCGACGGTCTGTTCGAAAATGGGGGAATCCTTTTTGGCCTCCACACCGACAACGCGCCGTCCGCGGTCAGCGATGCGACCCTCAAGATCCCGACCCTCAAGCGTCCCGACGGCAGCCGCGTCAGCGACTCACGCACCGTCAGCTACAGCGCCCCGATGAACGCCACCGGCGACGCCGCCCGCGATCGCAAAAAGCCCGCCAAGACCGTCGCCCGCCGCGATACCAGCAACTCCATCCTGAGTCGTGCCTCGTTCTTCGGTTTCCGAGGAGGTTCGGCGAAGGGGAAGAAGGATTGAACTCCACTACTGCGATCCCTTCGAGATGGCTGTAGGGGGTATCCTGAGATTGAAAAAGCGTGCGTAGGTATTGACCTTGCTCCGGCTTCTTATTGAGAACGGCACATCAAAACCTTCGGCAAGAAAGGCCTGAGCCGGCATCGGGCTAGGAGATTGTTGCTGAAAATCCGCGTTCCGCCAAGAATGCAAGGATGGCGGTTATGGCAGCATCGATTCTGTCCTCCGATGCGGCAGCGCCCTCAAGTCGCTGGAAATTGGAGGCCAGAGGGTTCGGGTTCACAATAACATGTTTCGGGGTGCCGTGCTTGAAGTCGTAGGTGAACACCATGGCCCCCTCGTCATCAGTTGCCCCGAGGCAATTCGCGAGCTCGAGGAATTCAATCTTCATGATAGTTGAATCGTAGGTGGGAGTCTGCAGCGTGCTAAAACACAATCTCGATAAGGTCGACTTTTCCGTCAGTCATCCGAGAGAGTAGTTCTTCTAGCTCTGCCGCAAACCCATCTCGAATGTGGCCGTCTACGTAAGCTTCGACGTCTCCTTCCGCGCTGCGAGCGGAAGCTCGAGATTCAGCGATCGCACGGCGAGGGTCGCCAGCCTCCAGTTCGGCTTTCGCTTTTGGTGATAGTTTCACAAGCTTACGACCAGTCTCAGCCGCGCGTTGCATTGCGGTTCGAAGCCCTTCCGGGCCACTCCAGTAGATCGTATCGTTCGCAATGCGCTGTGTGAGCTTTGCTGATTGTGCCGAAATGAGTTTCTGAATCGATCTGGTCAATAGTCTAGTTCCGACTGCTAGAAGCTTGGGCAGCAACGCGATTGCCGGAGCGGCGCCGGCAACGACGTCCGGGTAGGGGACGCCTAGGGCGGCGAGGAGGTGGGCGAAATTGGAGCGTTGCCTGACTCCAGTGACGAGTTGGACCCAGCCGGCGTACATCTCGTCAAGGCCCCATGTGAACAGCGCGGTGGCGGCTATCGGGTGCGCCGGGGAGATGGCGACGGCGGTGAACATGGCCGATGCGCCGAAAAGCATTCGGCTCAGGCCGTCGACCCGGACGGTGATCCACTCGGGCGCTCCCAGGCCGGCGAGGCTGAGGTTCACAAGGGAGAGCCCAAGGCCGGCTTGGCCAGTGATTCGGCCAAGAACGGCAGCTTGCTCCGTCAGGGTGATATTGCCCGACGGGTCGGTATTGCTCACGGGGTTTCCGTGGGCGTAGGCGTACTTGTGGAGACTTAGAGGCTCCCCGTTGCGTCCTTCGTAGGTGTCTTGGGTGTGGAGGCGTCCCGTGGCGGGATTGAGATAGCGGGCCCTCAGGAAATACATGCCAAGGTCGGCGTCCCACTGCTCGCCCGTGAAGAGGAGGGGGGAGTGTGGCGTGGAGCTTGGATCGGCGGCGACGAAGAGGCCGGATGTTCCATCCAGTCTGAGCAGGCCGATCAATTGGCCGTAAGCCTCGTAGGTATAGCTCTCCGTGATTTCTCCCGCGTCATTCGTAAGGGCGCGGACGCTGCCAAGGCCATCGTAAGTGATCCACTGCCGCTCCAGTTCGGCGGACTGCGGATTACTTGCCGGGTTGGTGTGGAAGGCGAGAACGTCCAGCCCGATGTCATAGACGGTGACGAGTTCTCCAGTGTCATTTCGCTCTTCGGCGATCTGCGAATAGCCCGTGGGATTGAGTCGGTCGATGAGGTAGCGGTGCGATCCCTCGTTGATGCCGTTGCGCTCGACCCATTTGCCGACGCGATCGCCATTGGCGTTGTAGGTGAGGTCGATAACGACCCCGTCGGCACGAGTGCGCCGGATCAGGCGATTGGTGAACGAGTAGACGTCTTCGAGTGCGGATCCGGGTGGAACTCCGTCCTCTATGGAGGCGTAGTCGTCCGCCGGCGAGGAAGTGGTGTTTCCATTGGAGTCGTAGCTGTGGTGGGTCAGCCGGTCGTTCCCATCGTAGAGGTGCGTTTGGTTGGGGAGGACCTCGGACAGCGTGCGGGAAGCGCCGAGGCCTCCCGCATTCGCAACGGTTCGCGTCTTTCGGTTGCCAACGGAGTCGTAGCTGTAGGTCACCGATCCTCCGATGATTCCAAGTTGGACGGGTTCAGCAGTTGCCGGGGTAATCGTCTCTGTCGTCAGCCGGTTGAGTCGATCGTAGAGGTGATGGACCGTTCGAGTGTCTCCATTGGATGCAGGATTGACCGTGGCGGCTCCCGTTTCATCAATCCGCGTGCGGTGGCCTGTGCGGTTCAGGGTGTAAGCGAAGCCTTGCAGGGGAGTGGCGGATCCGCCGCTCCCAAGGGGCTGTCGTTCGACTTCGACTCCAGTGAGACGGTTCAGAAGATCGTAGGCGTAGGCATGCGTGACTTGGTTGGCGTAGCCGACCCCTGCGAGATTCCCGTTGGGCGTGTAGCTGTAGGTGGCTCCGTGTTGGGCCGTCGGGTCAATGCCCTCTTGCCCGTGCCAAACGTCGGACATCCGATTGGCAGCGTCGTAGGCATACGAGAGATCGTAGCCATCGGGCGTGTCGGACTGAACAGCTGAGAGGTTGTCGGCGGCATCCCACGCGTAGAAAAGTGTGCCGTTCGTCGAAGCGTGGGATATGGTCCTTGATCGGGAGTCGTAGGACCAATGGTCCGTGTGCAGCACTGCTCCGGCGGCATTCCGAATGGTGGCGGCCGTAGGGCGCCCGAGGGTGTCATGCTCAAACTCGAATCCTGCCGGGGCGTGGGGCAGCGCCAGCGATGGATGAGATGGATCGGCGCGGGTCGCGATCAGCCGGTCGTTCAGCGGATCATATTCGTAGGCTGTTGTGTAGCCGTTGAAGTCGGTGTGGCGCACCAAGCGACCAAGTGGGTCGTATTCGAGGGATTCTCTTTGCCCAAGAGGCAGGGTGCGGCCGGTCCGCCTGCCCAAGGCATCGTAGTCGTAGTAGGTCTCCCTACCGAGAGCGTCGCGCTGGATTCTCTGAAGACCGCGAGCATCGTAATCATATTCGGTTCGTCCGCCTTCAGCGTCAGTTGCGGCGACCAGATGATTGAGGGCGCCGTATTCGTAGGTTGTGGTGTTTCCTTCCTGATCAATCGAAGCCGTCCTTCGCCCGAGAGCATCGTAGGTCGTCAGGCTGGAAGTCCCGTCTGGAAAGATCGTGCCGGTGAGCCGTCCTGACGCATCGTATTCGTAGCGGGTTGTTCGACCGAGGGCATCGGTGGAGGAAACTTGGCGGTTCGCCGCATCGTAGGTCGCCTCGAAACGATTGCCGAGCGGGTCGATCGTGGCGGTCCGACGTCCAGCGGCGTCGTATTCGAAGCGGGTGGTGTTGCCGCGCGGGTCGGTCGTGGCGATGACTCTGCCGTCGGCGTCGTAGTCGGTGGTGATCCGGGGATTGTCCTGAAGCTCTGCTGCCGAAGCGATGTCGGCGATCTCACTCAAGACGGTTGGCGGCATGGTGTCGTCCGGAAGGATGACTGTGGTCACTCGATCCAGCGGATCATAGAGCGTGTAGGTCGTGACCCCGGCGGCGTTGGTTTCGGCGGTCTTTCGTCCTTCGACATCAAAGGCTGACGTGGTGGATGATCCGTCGGGGAGGTCTGTCCGCGCCAGATGCCCACGAGAATCGTAGGTCATCACCGTCTCCCGTCCACCGGCATCGATTCGCTTCGCGATCTTGCCGATGGAGTTGTAGACGATCTCGATAGACGAGTTGTCCGGGTGGATCGTGCGGGTGGCACGGTCCGACTCGTCGAACTCGAAGCGGGTTGTGAAACTCTGCGATCCAGTGTGGATCGTCTCAGAGACCCGGTTGCCGTTGGCGTTGTAGGTGCTTTCGGCGGAACGAAGGAGATTGCCTTCAGAGTCCCTGTTCGTGGTCGACAGCCGGTTTCCACGGGCGTCGTGAGTATGGCGGGTGGTGGTGCCGAATGCGTCAACGATCCCGCCGAGATTGCCACTGGCGTCAGTTTCGAATTGAACCGTCGCCCCTCCGGCATCGGTCATGGACGTGACGTTGCCGCCCACGCCGTAGCTGAGCGAACTGCCTTGTCCCAAGCCATCGGCGAAGGTAGTGGGACGGCCCGCTTCGTCGTAGGAGAATCGTTGCGTGTTGCCGAGCGGATCGGTCTCACTGATTAGGTTGTCCGATGCATCGTAAGACCGCGTGGTCGTGTGGCCGAGCGGAGTCGTGACGGAGATTTCGTTGTCCCTCGAGTCGTAAGTGTAGTGGGTGGTCTGGCCGAGTGCGTTGGTGGTGCGAACAACGTTCCCTCGCTCGTCGTATTCGTGAACCGTCGTGTGTCCCAGACGATCGCGAATGACCTCGCGATTGTCGTCCAGATGGTGTTCGAACTCCGTCCTGTTTCCCGCTCCGTCGGTCTGAGCGATGAGCCGTCCGTCCGCATCATACTCCGATCGAATGGCATGGATGCCCCGAGGGTCGATGACGGTCGTCAGGTAGTGAGGGAAACGGGGGTTCTCGTAGAGAAAGGTGGTGGTGTTGCCGGTGCGGTCGGTAACCGACGACAGCATGCCGTCATCGTCGTAGCCGTAGCGGATGGCGTTACCTGCTGGATCGGTAATCTCGCGGATCCGTCCCAGCGGATCGCGGGTGAAGAGGATGTGCTCCCCGTTGGAATGGGAAAGTCCTCCCGGGTTGATGGTCAGGGTGTTGCCGTTCGGTTCGCTGAGCTCCAGGAGTCCTGAGCTCTCGTCGATCACGTAGGAGGTTCCATCCCGGTCGGTGTAGCGAAAACGGGTCGGATCTGCCGGTTGGAAGCTCAGGTCGATGACGGTTCCCCGGCCCGGGATGGGTCCGTTCCAGATGACGTCGCTGGCACCATCGATTTCGAGGGTGCCGACCGAGTTCCCAACCGGACGAAACTCCAATGTGCCTTCCGATATCTCGACGAACTTCTGGACATTGAGCTGGGTTGTCGAAGCCGGGTTGCTAGCGCGGAAGAACGGTTCGAAGGTTTCCGTGCGCCCGTCCGGGAAAGTGACGATGACCCGCTTCCGCGTGGTCGTGTTGACCGCGTAGATGGGAAGGATCCCCGAGATCACCTGATCCTGTTCCCACCCCTCACCGAGCAAACCTGCCTTACGAATGCGAATTGATCGGAGACCCACTCCCCAGGCGGGGCCGAAATCTCCGAGTTGTGGAGATCTACTGTCGTAGGTTCGAGTGACCGTGAGGGGGAGTCCGCTCATCGGGATCGAGAGGTCTTCGAAATCGAGGGCGAAGTGGCCGATCTTGAGATTCCCGTCGATGAGGATTGGGACAGAATACTCTGAGAACGAGCCAGCGGTGGTGGTTCCGCTGAGAATGAGTTGATAAGCGCCGTTGAGGGAGAGGCTGGGATCGAGCGTTCCGAGGAGCGCGTCGACGACAGGCGCGCTACCGGAAGCGATCATTTCTCGCGGGGCTATTGCTCCGGAGGGGACAATCGGTGCGAGCTCAAGTCGCCATGATTCGAGTCGGCTCGAATAGGCCGTCCCGCGGATCTCTACATGTCCCGTGACGGTGTCGCCGTCCGACGGGCTCTCGATCTCAAGGGTCAGAGCTTGTTCATCGAAGTCGACGATTTCGAAGGTTACAGGAGCGGAAGCCGCAGTCTGCCCATCTGCGGAGTGCGCAACCGCAGTGATCGTGTGAAAGCCGGCCGGCAACGGAGGCAGGCGCAGGATCCAGTCGTTCGATGAGCTCAGCCGGGTCGCGTTTCCAATGGAGCTTCCTTCTTTCTCAAAGTGGAGGGACGTGATCCGTCCGCCCTCGATGCTGGCACGGGCCTGAAGGTCGATCAGAGAACGGTCGGTGACCTCGGAGCCCGGGGTTGGAAATACGATCCTGGTGGAAGGTGCGCCGAGTGCGTACCACGTGACCGTGTCTCGTACAGTCCTATCGCCATCGCTCACGGCGAGTTCGAAGACGTAGGCACCACCGGCGCCCAAAATGACCGGGCTGTCGGCGGATGCAGGATCAGAGATATCGGCAAGCTCGGGCCCCGATACCTGCCGCCAGAGATAGCTCAGCTCGCCAGCAGGGAGGCCATCGTCGACAGCGGTCGCGGTCAGGCTGGCCGAGTCGTAGGGCCTGACAGTTCCTCCTGGGCCCATAGAAATAAGCGGAGCGGTATTTCCCGGTGGGAGGACGTCCACCGTGACAATCGCGTTAGCCGCGAACTCCCCGTCAGAGACTCTGAAGCCGATTCGATACAGCCCCGCAGCCGGAAACGTCACTCCCGTGCTGGCTTGATCGGCGGTGGAGAACGCTGCGGGAGCCGGACCATCGACAGTGGTCCACGAGTAAGAGAGTGGTGAGTCGGTGCGGTCGTCATCAGAGATAACCGGATTGAACGACAGCGTAGCGGCAGGGAGTTGGGCTGTTGCTGTTCGGGGCAGCGAGACCGTCGGGGGGAGATTGGGCAAACCAGGAGCGTCGCCGGGAACGGTTACGGTAACTTCATCGAGCGCGTAGAGTTCTCCGTCGGAGGCGACCAGTTGGAAGCGGTAGGTTCCGGGCGCAGTCACTGAAGCCGAGGTCGAAACCGAGAGCGGAGTGAGGAGGCTCGCTGGTGAGGGTCCGCTGATTTGGCGCCATTGGTAGGCAATCGGAGTGGTGCCGGGTTTGCCGTCGTCGGTTGCTGAGCCGTTCAGCCAGAAAGTCGCGTCGGCCTCCACAAGATCCGCTCCGGCCTCGACCTCCGGCGCTTGGTTGGGGAGGGGTGCTGGCAATACCTGGATCGCAACCTCCCGGGTGACGGTGTGAAGTCCGTCCGCGACCTCGAAGACGAGCGCATAGTCTCCGGGGTGCTGGAAATTCACACTGACTCCGAAAGTTCCAAGTGAGATGAGTCCGACGGGCGCAGGGCCGGAAAGTTGAAGCCATCGTGCGCTCAGATTTCCCGATGGTAGCCCGTCATCGGTAACGTCCGGTTGGATCTCGATTCGCGATTCCGGGAGCTGGATGGACAGGGAGTCAGGTATCGTGACCACCGGAGCTTCAATGACAGGCTCAATCACATCGACTCGAACGGTATCCGAGAGAGTAAGAGAACCATCCGAAACGGTCAGACCTAGGGTGTATCGACCCGGAGTTCCAAAGGTCGCGATCGTGTCACTGCTAGCTGCATCGCTGAAGAAGACTTCCTCAGGGCCGGAGAGCAGTTTCCATCGGTAATCGGGATTTCCAGATGGGAAGGCAGACGGGTCCAGGGTCGGTGAGAACCCGTGGGAGTCGCCGCGGTAGAGGGTCAGGTCGGATCCGGCATTGAGGCGAGAATCGGTTGCTGCAGGCGAAGGATCCTTGCCGGCCTCTACTGCGGTGAAGACCTCTGCCACCTCGGTAGGGGTGAGCGCCCGGTCGTAGAACGAGAGCTCATCAATCTTTCCGGGAAAGACTCGGGCGTCGCCGGGATATCCACCGATGTAGAACTCCGAATCGAAGTGGTGGTGGTAGCTGCCGGAAACCCCTTGGGTGAAGTTCAGGGAACCGTCGATGTATTGCCTCAGCGAGGAGGTCGTCGGATCGAAGACAAGGGCGAGGTGAAACGGGCGGTTCAACGGAATTCCTACAAGCGTCGTGGCGAGGGCTCCCGTACCGGTGTTGTTCGACAGCGTCCATGCAAGGGCCGGTGTCCATCCGGTGCTGCGATAGGCTCTGGTGAGATCGAGGCGTTGGACCCGGGCTCCGGCGGTGTTCTGGAAGGAGAGGATCGGCGACGAGTAAAGGCCGTCGCTTGCCTCGGGGATCTCCATCCAGGTCTCGATGGTATATCCTTCTTGCGAAAGGGGTGGGGCGTTGATGGGGGGAAGGAAACGAACCCACGAGACGGATCCTCCGAACTGGAAGCCGTCGGCGACCTTGACCGGGGAGTACGCTTCATTGCCGCTCCAGATTCCTGCGCGGTCCTGAACCAGATCGTTCGGGTGTTGGTTGCCCGGCATCCATGCGACGAGCCCGTCTGGCGCTGTGGCGCTATTGGGGAAGCCGAGGTGAACTTGGGTTGTATCCGCTACACTCGTGAACCCATCCGAGGCATTGAGCTGGAGCGTGTAGATGCCGGGCTGGTCAAACGAGACGGCCGGCCTGAGCGATTGGCGGTCAGAAAACACAGCCGTTCCCGGCCCTGCGACTTGAACCCATTCGACGAGCGGTTGTCCCGCGTCGTCCGTTGCGAAACCCTCCAGCCTCCCTGCGCCCGAAACATCCGAAATCGAAATTGCGGCTCCTGCGTCAACGACCGGGGGGCTGTTGTGTAAGGGAGGGCATTTTCCACCCGGCTCATCACGCAGAGCAATGACTTCGCTGGATTCGAGCACTCGCGAGTAGAACGCCAGATCGTCGATCTCGCCATCGAATCGGCGGGCGGGATCGGCGGTGACGATTGTATTGAGTCCGGTGTAAGTCGGGATCAGCCCTCCAACGACAAGCTGGTGATCGACGGGAAAGTCCGCGGCGATGGGGCTTGTCGAGATCCGCTTTCCTTCGCCGTTGATGTAAGCCCATGTCTCATGGGTCAAACGGTTGTGGGTCATGACCACGTGATGCCATGCATCCAACGGGAGCACCGTGGTGTTGAGTCTCAGATTGGAGCCGAAGTGAATCAGGCCGTTCGCGTTGAGATTCGGGTGGCCCCAAGTGAGGCTCTTGACCGGTGAACCAGTGTCGGGATTGACCAGTCCGAAGAGATAGCTTGGCGCATTACTTCGCGGCCGAATCCGGCATTCGATGCTGAAGCCCGCGTCGGAATTGAATCCGAGTTCGCCGGTTTCGTTGGCGGCCAACACATCACCGACGTCATCGAGGCTCACCGCCTGTCCAGTGACGGCTTCTGTGAAAGTGGGGCTTTCCCAATAGCCGTAGCGGGTCAGGTCAAGCGATCCGCCGGCGTCGCGAAGGTTGCCATCGAACGGCCACCACGCGGTGAGACCGGTCGGCGCGGGAAAGTCGCAGGGTTGCGCGACGCGGATCGTCACGTGATCGGTCGCGACCGCGGCGCCGTCGTCAACGCTGAGTCGCAACCGATACTCCCCGTCGCTCTCGAAAGCCATGCGAGGCGTCAACGAGTTCGGGTTGCTGATGGAGACGCCGGGTGGACCGGAAACGACCTCCCAAAGAATGCTGGGTGAGGTTCCGGCAGGGTAGCTGTCGTCCGTGTAGGAACCTCTAAGGATCGTGGTGTCCGTGGCGCGCGGAAGCCAGATGGGTGGTCCTGCGTTCACGATCGGAGGACGGTTTACTCCGAGCAAAAGGGTCCGTTGGAGCGTGGCGAACAAGGCGGTTGTATCGTCGATGGACTCCGCCGCGAGGAAGTCGGCCGGCACGCTTGCCTGGATCCGCATGTTCTCCGTGTCGATAGGGTCGATCCCGTTGGCGAATGAGACGACGATGACTCGGACGCCTGAATCACGAGCGGCGCGAGCGGCTCCGTCGGCATAGGGCCCGGCGCCGTCATTGAAGACAACGATCGCCCTGTCTGCCGGCTCGCTACGGGGATGAGAATCCAGATGGTCGAGAGCGCCTTGGATTCCGAGATCGATGTTGGATGGCTGGAAGGTGCCGAAGGTTCCCAGCTCGCCTCTTTGCTGGGTGATCTGATCTCTGGCTGCCGCGAAATCAGCAGTCAGATCGTGGAAGCCCGCATGGAACCTGCGGATCGCCACCCGGTCCGTGGCAGGATCGAGGGAGTCGATCAATCGAGCTGCCGCGAAACGTGCCTTGTAGATTGGCGTGCTCGGGTCGGTTTCCGCTTTGAGCCCCCACATCGAGGGCGAGTGATCCGTGACAATCACGAGATCCAGCGGTGCTCTTACTTGCGGTGCGCTGACCTCGATGGCGATCTGGTCCGTGGCGGTCCATTCCTCGTCGAATGCCCCTAGTTCGAACAGGTAGCTGCCGGGTCCCGGGAACGAGATGGCTGTGGCCACGCTGCGCGGGTCAGTGAATGAGGCCTTTCCGGGGCCTGACAACTGACGCCACTCGATTTGGAAGTCCGGGCTGTCGTCGGTGACTGTGGGTGACAGCGCGAGCGGCAAGGAAGAGAACTCAGTGGCGATGTCAGGTCCGCAGTCGACACGCGGCATCTCGTTCCCGCTGCCCGCGAGCAACTCGACTTCGACGGTGTCGGAGGCGGAGAGTGTGCCATCCGAAGCGGTGAGTTCGAATCGATACGGGCCAGGCTCGACGAGGCGCACGGGAGTGGCTGCCGCTGAAGAGTCTTCGATGGCGGCGACGGGGCCCGCAAGCTGTCGCCAGTTGATGGTCAGAGAGCGGGGCTCGGGTAGGCCGTCGTCGACAACTGTGCCATGCAAGAAGTCGCTGCCCGGGCTCGAAAGACGCAGCGAGACGGCGTCGAACATCGCGTCGTTCTTCTCTTGAGGGTCGGCGGTGGAAAGGTCGAGCCGGGTGGCGAGGAGTCGAACGCGCACGCGTGTGGTATCGGGCGGCACGATCGCCGATCCGCTGAGCTGCTGCCAGTGATCATGTGCTGGCAGTCGCTGGATGGGCAGCGTCTGAAGAAGGCTTCCAGTATCGTCGTTCCAGAACTCGAGAATGACCGAAGGCTCGTCCAATTCACCTGTCGGGAACCAGTCACTGTCACGGCCCGTGTAGGTGCGATCAAGGTAAGTGGTCCGCTGATAGCTCCGGACAAGGGCTTCGAAATGAATCCGCGCGGACCCTTCCTTGATATCCGATCGGCTTTCGCTGAGATCGACATCCTGCCAAAGTTCTCCATCGAGATTCGAGATCACGTGGAAGAATGCATTGCCTTCCGGTGCGTCTGGATAGGCCGGAGCTGTCGAGGATGGCAGCAGTCGTGAGACCGCGCTGCCTTGGCCCCACTGTCCATCACCTGCCTGGGTCCAGCCGGCAATCGCCCCATCGACCAACGCCGACTCGTTGCCGGGATTGAGGATCAGGTTCGGGCCGGGTGCGCCGGAAGTCACGACCCGGTCCGATCCCGCAGAGACGACCGGTCCGGTGTTCTCCGCGATCACTGTGAACTGGATCGGGTTCGAGATCCGTTCGAGACCGGAGTCGTCGACGGCTTTGATGACGAGCGAATGGGTGCCTGCCTCCAGTTCGCTGAGGGCTGCCTCGAGTGGTGATCCGCTGCCTGTCGCGACCGGACTGCCGTCGATCTCCGCGACAATGACGGCGATTTCTCCGTCGACGTCGGTTGCCGCGACACGGATCGGGATCTCGTCGCCTGAACCGAACTCGGCTCCGTCCGCGGGAGAAAGGATCGTGATCCGTGGGCGCGATGCGATCACCACAACGATTTCGGCAGGCAGAGATTCGAGTGTGCCATCGGTGGCGACGACGCTGAATCGGTCCACGCCTGACGCGCCGTCGTCCGATCGGTAAATGACTCCGTCGCCGTCGATTTCAACGGTCCCCAATTCAGGCTCGCGGAAAATCGTTAGCTCCAGTTCTTCGCCGTCCGGGTCGGCGGCATCCAGTGCGATCATCTTCGCTTCGCCGTCGGTAGCACTCACACGCTTCGCTGAAACCCTTGGCGGATCATTCACCGGAGTCACTTCGATGGAGACAGTCGCCACATCGGAATCGGTCGTGCCGTCGGAAGCCTGCCATGTGAAGATGTCCGGTCCGTGGTAATCTAGCTCCGGCGTGTAGGTGAGCTCCGGCGGGTCGCCCGATAGCGTTCCGTGGAGCGGGGGTGCCAGGATGCGGAATTGGAGGGCGTCACCATCAGGATCCGCTGCCGACAGCGCGACAGCCGCGGGTGTGTCCTCCTCCGTTCCGATGATCTGGTCGGCGGTCGACGGGGGATCGTTGATCGGGAGGACTACGAGATCGACTGCCGTCTCCAAGGATGGCAGTTGTCCATCTGAAGCTGCAAAGGTGAACCGATCGGGCCCCGAGTAGTCGGGGGCGGGGAGGTATGTCAGATTTGGCGGGGTTCCTGTGAGAGTGCCGTGGGTGGGATCCGAAGTGATGGTGAAACTCAACGCATCACCATCTACATCGATCGCGGCCAAGGGGACTTCGACCGACGTGTCCTCGGGAGTTTCGATCGTCAACGGGAGCGCGGACGGCGGGTCGTTGACCGGGGTGATCTCAATTGCCACCACGGTTGACTCCGAGGCCAATGCGCCGTCCGAAACGGTAACGGAGAACTCGACAGTTCCATGGAAATCGAGATCCGGAACGAAAACGAAGTCAGGGCCATCGGAGATGACAGGCTGTTCGGCGAAGGTGCCGAATGGGCTCCCGTCAGGGTGGACCAGTTTTCCGGGCAGTTCATCGGATAGAAGGAGATCGAAAGTAAGGGAGTCACCGTCGGGATCGGAAGCTGCCAGATCGATCGCATGGGGTTGGTCCTCGCGGCCGGATTCTGCATACGGCGCGACAGCAGGTGGCCGATTGACTGGGAGCAGGCTGATTTGAACCGTTGCTATGGGCGATTCGTAGCCGTCGGGGTCGGTGGCAATGTAGGTGAGGGAGTCCAGATAAGGAGTCGTCGTCCTGTCGCCCGTATGGGTGTAGGAGAGGGCAGGCGGTGTCCCGGAAAGCGTGCCGTGGGCAGGCGGGGTGACGACCGTGAATGTCAGCTCGTCGTCGTCGGGGTCGACGGCGGTGAGGAGGATCGGGCTCTCGGCGGTTCCTTGATTGATCTCGATGGTGATGTCCGACGCAATCGGAGGTCGATTGGTTTGCCGGACTGTTAGCCGCACGGTCGCGGACTCCGATTCGTGGACGCCATCAGAGACCTTGAACCTAAACGAATCCTCGCCTGCGAACCCCGGCTCGGGTGTGTAGGTCGTCAGTCCGTTCTGAATCTGACCTTCGCTCAATGCGCTGAGCGCCCCGTGCGAGGGTGGCTCGAGGAGAAAGAACGTGAGTGGCCGGGACTCCGGGTCGGTTGCGTTGAGGGTGATCCCGACAGGTTCATCACGGTTGGTCTCGATCTCGGAGTCGATTGCGACGGGAGGCAGGTTTGCCTCCGTGGACGCGGCGATGATTCTCGAGCTGTCGTTCAAAGTGAGCCGGCCGGTGGAGACGGTCCCTTTGAGCAAGGATCCGCCATTGAGTGTGGTGTTGCCGCTCGGCACGACCGCCGCTCCGTGGAGAGTGCTCTTCGGGCTGAGGATCAGGCTGCCGTCCGAGATCGTGACAAGGAACCACTCCGGGTGATCCGTGGAACCTAGGGTTCCGTGAAGCGTGAGGGAATGTTTGAGCCTCAGTTCGATCGGGCCCAGCACTTCGATCCTGCAGCCTTTCGAAGTGCTGAGAGCTCCGATCTGATAGAGCTGAGGTTCCGCGGATCCCGCCTCTCCCAGTTGCAGGACGCTCTCCGGAGCAAGGTCAATTCGATCGTAAACGCCGGTAGGCAGGATGAGTGGTCCGTAGCGTGCATGAAGCCCGATGCGCGACACTTCTGAGAATGAGTTTGGGACGTCTTCAGGTCGCTTGAGAACCAACGAACCCTTTCCCTCCGCCGAGGCGGGCGGAGTCGCGACAGGCGTCTCGCTGGGAACGATTCGAGTAAGCAGGGTCCCGATCGCGGAAGTGGAATTCAGCGTGACCTTGTGCTTGTCCGGCTGAGCAGTACCGGAACCGGTCCGCTGCTCCTCGATTAAGGCGTCGTCACCAACCACGACCCGGGGAGATCCCGGCATCGCGAGCGTCTCCGAGATCGAACTGTCGCCATTCAGGTGGGCGTCGTTGGGCTCCGAAAGTTCGACGGATCCCTCAATGCTTGAGTGATTCAGGTGAAGCGCTGTCGCCTGGACCTTGGGTGTTTCGCTGGCGTTGAGGATCCACGGGCACAGAGCCACGAAAAGGGTGAGGGGAAGCCTTTTCATTTGCCTGCAGGGTCTAACAGGAATGTGTTAGGCTGAGCCAAGTCCTTTCGCTGACATGGATCCCAGCCAAAGCCCTTGTTCCTTGGCCCTGAGTGCATTCCGGCTTCGGCCAAGTCCTGTCAGCCCGCCCGTGACTAGTTCAAGATCCCGAAATGAATGCGCATCCAGGCCCTTGATGAGAGCCCGGAAGGTCCCGGAACATCGCAAACCGAGGATTCAGTCGCGGGACCCTTGCAAGGCGTGGGTCCAGCGGCGTAGAAATCCCCGCCCTCCCGAGGGTTCATTCGGGGCTGTAGCTCAGCGGTTAGAGCAGGGGACTCATAATCCCTTGGTCGCGGGTTCGAATCCCGCCGGCCCTACTTGTTCCGATTAGCCGTGCGCATGGCGTGAGGGCTACAGAGGGCGGACTGGACAACTGGCAGGCCGATCATAAGGTCGCCCTGAACTGGGTCGCGGTCAGGTGGCAGCTTTTCTGGACGGAGCCGGGGAGCGTGAAAAGGCGAGGTGCCCGGCTGAGGCTGTAGACGCGGTAGAGGGAGTAATTCCGTGCGTGTCGCTCGGCGAACTGAACTTCGTTCGATGAAATGAAAAACGGTGACTCCTTCCTGAATCGGGTGGTTTTGACTTCGATGAAGAGATCACGGCCCGATTCATCAAACGACCGTATGTCGTATCCGGTGCCGTCTCCTTGTTCTTCCGACACATGTTCGATTCGATCCGCCAAATGCTCGCGATTTAGGGAAATGAGGCGCGATCTCTCGAACTCCACTACCAAACTCTCCCCGGCTAGGCCGATTGAGCGATTGCGTGTTTCGAGTTCCAGGTAGTTGCGCTTTATGGGGGCGCACGGTTGGCGGTTGCCTTCCTGAACGCCGTGGTAGATCTCGCTACGTTCCGGGCACTCCGGATCAAGCATGGCCAGTAGATCGGATACCTCCGGCTTCTCAATTTGCTCGTTTACGGCAAGCTCGACCGTCTTGAACAAATCGGGTTGAGCCCGAAGTACCTCGCTGATCACGGCATGCAGGAGGTCCTTCTGGTAGTTCCAGCGGGGCTTGTAGCCGTCCAGAGGCGGCAGCCCAAGAGTAAGGAGTGCTGCGCTGATGTTGCAGTTCTTGAACTCAAGAGCTCCGTTTGAGCGGTTGTCCAGCCGCGGCAAGAGCTCTCGCCTCACGGCGGTCTTGTTGATCGGCCGCCCTGCGAGTTCATCGTTGAGCATTCGGAAGTAGGCTTCGACCGTGAGCCTGACCTCGGAATGAGTCCAATCAGCGGGCATGACTGGTCTTGTAGGTGTTATTCAAGAAGGTGCTCGATCTCCAGGGAGTAGTTCCTCAACCGAGACTACCAGCGCTCCGTTCACCCGATCAACTCCTCGATCACGCTGCCGCCGAACTGGCTGAGTTGTTTGAAGCGGCCGCCGTGGAAGTAGGTGAGCTTGTTGTCGTCGAGGCCGAGGAGGCGGAGGAGGGTGACGTGGAGGTCGCGGACGTGGTGGACGCATTCGACGGCTTCGGCGCCGGTCTCGTCGGTGGCGCCGATGGTGTGGCCAGCCTTAACGCCGCCGCCGGCCATCCAGATGGTCATGGCCTTCGGATTGTGGTCGCGCCCGTAGGCGGTGCCGTTGCGCACGCCGTTGTCGGGAGAACGCCCGAACTCGCCGCACCAGACGACCAGTGTGCTGTCGAGCAGGCCGCGCTGCTTCAGATCCTCGATCAGGGCGGCGATCGGTCGGTCGACCTGGGTGACGAGATTGCCGTGGGCTCGCTCGATGTAATCATGGCTGTCCCAGGTGCCGGCGTAGAGTTGGACGAAGCGCACGCCCTTTTCGACCAGCTTGCGGGCGAGCAGGCACTTGCGGCCGAAGGCATCGGTCGGATCGCGTCCTACGCCGTAGGCTTCCTTCACGGCGTCGCACTCCTTTTCGATGTCGAGGATGCCGGGCACCGACATCTGCATGCGGAAGGCGAGTTCGTAGGCCTCGATGCGCGCGGCGAGTTCGTCGTGCTGCGGGTGCTCGGCGTGGTGGATGCCGTTGAGCTTGGCGAGGAGGTCGAGATTCTGCCGCTGGTGCTCGCGGGTGATGCCGTGGGGAGGCTTGAGATCGAGAATCGGTGAGCCTTTGGGACGGAGCGGAGTCCCTTGGAAGTGGGCGGGGAGGAAGCCGTTGCCCCAGTTCGGCGCGCCTCCTTGGGGAAAAGAGACATCGGGTAGGACAATGAAGCCGGGAAGGTCTTCGTTCTCGCTGCCGAGGCCGTAGGTCATCCATGAGCCGATCGCCGGATCGCCGCCGAAGCGGTTACCGGTGTTCATCTGGAACATCGCGGTCGGGTGGTTGACCGAGTCGACCTGACAGCCGCGGTAGAAGCAGAGGTCGTCGGCGACCCGCGCGAGGTGCTCCCAGTTCTCCGCCATGTCGGCGCCGCTCTGGCCGCGCTTGGCGAACTTGAATGGACTACGGACGTAGTAGCGCTTCCCGCTCTCCATCGCCGACTTTTCCTTGCCGCCGCGGCTGAACTCCTGGAGGTGGATCTTCTCAAGCTTTGGCTTGGGGTCGAAGGTGTCGATGTGGGACGGGCCGCCTTCCATCATCAGGAAGATCACGTTCTTGGCCTTGGCGGGAAGGTGCCCGGCCTTCGGCGAGAGCGGGCCGAGGTCGGGGAGCTCGGACCCCCGGGCATTCATCGAGCTGAGCGCGACGCTGCCGACGCTGGCGCCGAGCGAGTAGAGGAAGCTGCGGCGGGTGGGCGCGTGGAAAGCGCGGGCACCGGGCGTGCAGGGGAAGTAGGCTCGCGATCGCTTCATGGCGGGTCAGTAGAGGTAGATGAATTCGTTGGCGTTGAGCAGCACAAGACAGAGCTCGGCGAGGCCGCGCGTTTCGGGATCGAGATCGCTGATCTTCTTGTCGGAAACGAAGCGTTCGTGGCTCGGCAGCTGCTCGACGAAGTCGAAGCGGACGCCGGTGTTCTCTTCCACGGCCTCACGGACGACTTCGGTGGGAAGCGGAGGAAAGTCGATGTCGGCTTGCCGGTGCGTTTCGATCATCCGGTCCCAATGCTCGAGGCAGGCCTTGGTCTCGGCATTCGTGGGCTGGCGGCTGTTGACTAGCAGGAAGGCGCGCTCGACCGCGTCTTGGCGCGAGGAGGATTCGGCTTTCACCCGGGCGGCGAGAGCGGTCGCGCGGTCGTAGGAGTTACGGCTGTTGAAGAGGCTGAAGACCTGCGGGGTCACGGTGGAGGCCTCGCGGAACTCGCAGGAAAGGTCAGGCGAGGGCGCGTTGAAGACCTCCATCTTGGGGTCGAGCTGGCCACGGATGCGTAGCACATAGATTGACCTGCGGTGCCGGTCCTTCGGGTGGATGTTCGGTTGCCATGCTTCGGCAAAGCTGCCCATCACCTGACGCGGTTGCAGGGCGGCCTCGAGATTCATCTCGGGACGGGCGGGAAGGCCGCCGATACGCGGGTTAAGTTCGCCGGAGACGGCAAGCATCGAGTCGCGGAGCTCCTCGGCGGTCAGCCGTCGGGGGGTGAAGACAGCGTAGCTCATTCCATCGGGATCCTTGTCTTCGACGGCTTTCGGGTCCGGATGCACGCAGCTTCGGCGGTAGGCCTCGCTGGTGAGAATGAGGCGGTGCATCTCCTTCACCGACCAGTCCTTCTCGACGAAGGTCGCGGCGAGCCAATCGAGAAGTTCCGGGTGCGTCGGCTTGCGGCCGGTCGCTCCGAAGTTGTTCGGGTTGCCGGCAATCGCGCGGCCGAAATGGCCCTGCCAGATACGGTTGACCATCACCCGCGGTGTAAGCGGGTTCGCCGGATGGGTGACCCACTCGGCAAGCGCGGCGCGACGGCCGCCAATGGACTCGGGGATCTCGGCACTCAGACCCGGATTGAGGTGATTGACGACCCGAAGCACGGAGGGTTTCACGGGAAGTGTGGGAGAGAACGGATCGCCGCCCGCCAGAATGGCCGTGGCCTCGAGTTCGCCGTCCTTTTCTGGGTTCTTGGGAACGCGACGTGGGTTCAATACGGCTTTGAGGGACGGAGTTCGTCCGCTGTAAACGGAGAGCGCATAGGGTTGTGTCGCGTCCGTTTCCCAGCTCAGGCGTTGGTTGCTTTTCTTGATGATGCGTTCGATCCCGAAGTCACGGGGTGTGTATCCGGGCTTGGGGGGCGGGATCAGGTCGGGGTGAACCTTCTGTTGCGCCATCTGGCGGCGAACCTCATCGAGCTTGGGGTCGCGTTTTGTCTCCTTCGTCAACTGCGCGACGACCGAGTCGAAGGCCCTGGCTTCGCGACCCTTGTCGATGAGCCATTCTCGAGCTGCCTTCAACGACGTTTTGTCCTTTCCTCCACCCCCGCCGAGGGTCTGCAGTCCCTTGCGCCGCGCGCCGAGCCACCACTCGTGCTCCTCGAATCCTTCCCGGCTTTCCTCCGGAAGAAACGCCGCCTTGCGCTCGGCGAGTTGGGTCGTCGCGAAGATCGCCTGCATCGAGTAGTAGTCGCGCGTCGGGATGGGATCGAACTTGTGATCGTGGCAGCGGGCGCATTGGAGCATGTGCCCGAGGAAGGTCTGGCCGACGATGTCGGTGGCGTCGTCGAGGAACCGCTGTCGCGCGACCTTCGGAACCTCCATCGCGGTGAGCTCCCAAGGTCCCATGCGGAGGAATCCGGATGCGATGAGCAACTCGGGATTCTTCGGGTCGATCTCGTCGCCGGCGATCTGCTCACGCACGAACTGATCGTAGGGTTTGTCGTCGTTGAACGAGCGGATGACGTAGTCGCGGTAGCGCCAGGCATTGCCGCGGACGAAGTCGTTGGCGAAGCCGCTGGAGTCGGCGTAGCGGACGACGTCGAGCCAGTGCTGTGCCCACTTTTCACCGTAGTGGGGTGAATCGAGAAGTCGGTCGACGAGCGCGGTGAAGGCGTCGCTGTCGTTCCGTGTATCGTTCAGGAATGCATCGACATCCTCGGGTGAGGGCGGCAGTCCGGTGAGGCTGTAGGTCACCCGCCGGATCAGCGTGCGCCGGTCGGCGATCGGAGCAGGGGTGACACCGAGGTCGGCTTGCGCGTCCTTCAGGAAGGCATCGATTGGATGGGAATCTGTGTGATCGGGCTGCTGCTTGCGAATGGGTTGGTAGGCCCAAAGGTCCTCCGGTTTGTAGGGTCGCTCGGTCCACTCGGGTGAGAGACCTCCAACCTCCGGCAAGGTCACCATGCCGGCCTGCCGGTGGCTTTCGCTGACCGCCCTGCGGAGTTCGGCACGGCGGCCTTCGTCGGGCCACGCGGCACCGGCCGCGATCCAACGCTTCAGCGAGTCGATCTGTTCGGCCGTCAGCGCGTCGTTGTCCTTCGGCGGCATCGGCTCCCAGAAGTCATGTGTGCGCAGGCTGGCGAGGTAGATCGCGCTGGCGTCCGGCTTACCCGCGACAAGGACCGGTTCCTCGCTGTCGCCACCGGCCTGAACCGACTCGGGCGTGCGAAGATCGAGGCCTCCTTTGATCTTTTCGCCGCCATGGCAGGCGATGCATTTCTCCGAGAGCAGGGGCCAGACATCCCGTGCAAAAAGCACTTCGCCGGAATCCGGAGTCTCGGCACCCGGCAGACACGACTGCAGGGCCGCGAAGGCGGCGAGCGAGGCGATTGAGGACCGATAGCTCAAGGGAAACACCTTACCAGTAACGCGCCGATCGCGTCGAAGCTATCTTGGAGCCGGCTCATCCCTATGTGGACGTTGCCAGAGGACGATCCGCGTCAGCCGAGCTCAAGCGTAACCGGGCAGTGATCGGAGCCGGTGATGTCCGGAAGGATTGAGGCGGATTTCATGCCGTCTTTCAGGTCTTCCGACACGCCGAAGTAGTCGATTCTCCAGCCGACGTTCCTGGCGCGGGCGCCACCGCGGAAGCTCCACCAGGAGTAGGCCTCCGGCGTGTCCGGATGGAAATGCCGGAAGGTGTCGACGAAGCCACTGTCGAGCAGCTTGGTGAATCCATTGCGCTCCTCGTCCGAGAAGCCGGCGCTGAAGCGGTTGGCGGCGGGGCGGGCGAGGTCGATCTCGTTGTGGGCGACATTCAGGTCGCCGCAGAAGATCACCGGCTTGCCGAGCTTGCGCAGCTTGGCGAGGTAGAGCCGGAACGTCTCGTCCCATTCCATGCGGTACGGAAGTCGCCGTAGTTCGTTCTGCGCGTTCGGTGTGTAGACGTTCACCAGCCGGAAGTCGTCGAACTCGACCGTGAGCACGCGTCCTTCGCGGTCGTGCTCGTCGACTCCCATGCCCGCCGTGACCTCGATCGGCTTGTGGCGGGTGAAGACCGCGACGCCCGAGTAGCCCGGCTTTTCCGCCGAGTTCCAGAACGGATGGTAGCCGCCGAACTCGAGCGGCAGTTCGACCTGCTCCGGGCGTGCCTTGGTTTCCTGGAGGCAGAGGACGTCGGCGTCGCTGCTTTGGAGGAATTCACCGAGTCCCTTGCCGAGGCAGGCGCGGATGCCGTTGACGTTCCAAGAGATGAGTTTCACGGGCGCGAGCATGGGGCATGAAAAAAGCCGCGCAACCCGGGGCTGCGCGGCTTTTCGAAAAAGGCGGGAAGCTTAGCGCTTCGAGAACTGGAAGCGCTTGCGGGCGCCGGGGCGGCCGGCCTTCTTGCGTTCCTTCATCCGCGGGTCGCGGCGGAGGAAACCTTCAGGCTTGAGTTCCTTGCGGAGTTCCGGATCGAAGCCGGTCAGCGCGCGGGCGACCGCGTGGCGGATCGCACCTGCCTGCGAGTGCAGGCCACCGCCCTTGACGGTGACATTGAGGTCGAAGCGGTTGAGGAGATTCGCGGTCTGGAACGGCGCGAGCACCGCACTTTGCAGCGGCAGGGTCGGGAGGTAGTCCTCGAAGGGCCGGCCGTTGATGGTGATGGTGCCGGAGCCTTCGCTCATGCGGACGTGGGCGACCGAGGTCTTGCGACGGCCGGTGGCGGCGGTGGGCTGGGTAGCTGCTGCTGCGCTCATGTTCAAAAAAGTCGAATTGGGGATCAGGCGATTTCGTAGGCCTCGGGCGACTGTGCCTCGTGCGGATGTTCGGCACCGGCGTAGACCTTCAGCTTGCCCATCTGGGCGCGGCCGAGGCGGGTCTTGGGAACCATGCCGTGGACGGCGCGCTCGACGAGGAGGACCGGACGGCGCTTGCGGACCATACGCGGGGTCTCGACCTTCTGGCCGCCGACGTATCCGCTGAAGCTGGTGTAGATCTTCTCGCGCTCCTTGTTGCCGGAAAGGCGCACCTTGTCGGCATTGATCACGATGACGAAGTCGCCGGTGTCGATGTGCGGCGTGAAGATCGGCTTGTGCTTGCCGCGCAGAAGGCGGGCGGCCTCGACGGCAACCTGGCCGAGAATCTTGTCGGCGGCGTCGATCACATACCACTTGCGTTCGACGTCAGCGGGCTTGGCGGAAAAAGTCTTCATGATGGTTCGAGCTGGGCTTCGGCGCGATCCGGACCCCGAAAGCTGGTCCCCTGCGCGGAAGGGCGGGCAAACTAGGGAGCGCCCCCCGGGGTGTCAATCGGAAATCCGTGGAGAAATCGGGGGTTTCCGGCCAGGTTTTCCGACGGCAGGCGGGGTGCCCCGCGGGCGGGCTGCCGGGACGATCCCGGAAGCGGGTTCCCGGCGGAATCAAGGAATTTTTGCCATTGATCCTCAGGTTTCGATCCGCAACTCTCCGCCCGGCAGCATGCGCCAGTCGCGCCGGCTCGCCGATTTGATATGAGTAGCAGACGACCGAGAGGCAGAGGACGCAGACCCGGCGGACGCGGGCGCGGCCGCAGGAGGGACGATGACCGGCGGAACAAGTCAACCGATCCGAATGATGAGGAGAAGGCGGTTGAGGTCGAGGGCACCATCACATCCGTTCTGGCGGGAACCCAATTCCGGGTGGAACTGCAGAGCGGCCACGAGGTGCTCGCCCATATTTCGGGCAAGATGCGCAAACGCTTCATTCGTCTGGTCATCGGTGACCGCGTGAAGATGGAGATGTCGCCCTACGACGTCACCAAGGCGCGGATCACTTACCGCTTGGGCTGAAGCGGGCGGGGTGCTGCTCAGGCTTGGGCCTCGGTAAATGCCTCCAGCGCTTCTGCAGCGGTGGTCGCGCCGGATGCGCGGCGTTCGATGTCGATTTCGCCGAAGACTCCGGTCTGGCGGATCACGAACTGGTTCATCTTCATCAGTTCGAGCACCGCGAGGAAGGTGACGATGACTTCCGCCTTGGTGACGGCGTCCTCGAAGAGGCTGTCGAAGCGGGCTGCCTGCCCCGGGCCGAAGCGTCCGAGAAGCATCTCGATCTTGTCGGAAACCGTGTAGCGGTCGTCGACGATGTCACCGAGGTCGTGCGACTCCTCGAAGCGCTTCAGGACGTTCTGGAACGCGCGGATCAGATCAAAGATCGAGACTTCCGCAAGGGGTGGTGGCTCCGGATCGGTTTCCGGCTTCTCCGGCTTGAGCGCGAAACGGTCGGCCTGCTCGAGTTCCCGGCGGCTGAGTAGGCTGGCGGCGTCCTTGAACTTCTTGTACTCGATCAGCTGCCGGATCAATTCCCAGCGCGGATCGTCCTCGTCCTCCATTTCCTCCGGCGGCTGCTCCTGACGGGGCAGGAGGGTGCGGCTCTTCAGATACATCAGATTCGCCGCCATCACGATGAACTCGGCCGCGAGGTCGATATTCAGCATCCGGAACGTCTCGATGTACTTCAGATACTGGCTGGTGATCCGGGCGATTGAGATTTCCTGAATGTCGACCTCATCCTTCTTGATCAGGTAAAGCAGGAGATCGAGGGGGCCCTCGAAGATCTCCAGCCTGACTTTGTAGTCCTCGCCTTCCACGCCCGTTTGCTACGGAATCCCGTCCGGCTGCGCTAGGGAAATTTGGCCTCGCGTGGTCTCGAAGGCAGGGCTTTATTTCGGGGCGTCCCGCAGATCCTCAATGGAAGCCGAAAAGAGCCAAGAATTCAACCAGCGCCTGAGCCAGTGGATTGCCAGCCAGGGCTTCTGGTTCCAGCTTCGCCACTCGATGTCGAGCGGCGGCGGCTGGTCGATCACGCTGTTCCACCTGCTGCGGATGGCCTTCCGGGTACTGATCGTCGTCGCCCTTATCGGCCTGCTGTTTTTCTATTATCTGGTCAAGCGGGTGAACACGGGCGCCTTCCAGACCCAGATCCGCAGCGGGTTCGAGAAGGCGGTGGAGGCATCAGATGCCAAGCTTCTGGGGTTCCGCCGGATCCAAGGTCAGGCGATGGTCCGAAGGGTTGGCGCGACCGGCACGCCGGAGAGTTTCTTCCAATCGATGGAGGCCGGGAATCTGGTGTTCAATATGGGGATGCTCGACGGCCTGACCCAGAAGTGGGAGGCCGGTGTGATCCAGATGAACTGGCTCGATATGGAGCTGAGGGCCGGTGCGAATTCCGAAGAGGAGGCTTCCGCTGCGGCCGGTGCGTTTTTCGCAAATCATCCGGGATTCGAACTGCGTGGTCTCGATGTCAACAACGCCAGATTGAGCTGGGGCTATTTCGAAAGGGCTTATGGCGGGATCACGGGAAGCAAGCTGCTGGCGAACCGGACCGCCAACGGCTGGCGGCTGAGCTTTACCGGTGGAACGTTTTCCCAGAACTGGATCCGTCGTTTCGAGATTCAGGAATTGGTCATGTTCTGCAGCCGCGACGGGCTGGTGGTCGAAAAGGGCGTCCTCAAAGCCGGGAAGGGCACGGTGACGTTCGATGGCGTAAAGGTGAGCGGGGGTGAATTGCCCGAGCTCTCAGGAGATCTGGTTTTCGAGCATATTCCGCTTTCCGCACTTTTGCCGAATAACGCGCAGGAAGTCGTTTCCGGGACGATCTCCGGTCGCTTCGCTCTTGGCGGATCGACCAACTCGGCGGGTGGTGTGACCCTCAATGGAAAGGTGGACCTCGACGGCGAGGACATGATCTCCGTGCGAAGCGGGCTCCATCTTCTTGAGGCACTCGATGTTGTCGACGTATTCAACAGCTACAAGCGGGTCGACTTCGATCAGGGTGACTTCGAAGTCGATACGCAGTCAGGGACGATGACGATCTCTCAACTGAATCTCGAGGCACGCGGTCTGATGACGGTTCAGGGTCGGATTACCGTAAGGCGGCCGGATGCGGAGGAGCTTGAGAAGCAGTTCGGCATCACGGATGGATTGCCGGGCGTGGATAGCGGACTGGATGCGAAGCAGGAGAGCGAACTGCAGATCAGTCTGAAAAACGCCGGCGAGGCGTCGAAGGCGAGCGAGCCCGAGGAGGGTGCCGATCCCGAAACCTCGCGGTTCTTCTCCGATATGGCGGATACCCGTCGGCTTCGGCGGGAGGCGATGGACCGTGCGCGTAACCTCTATCTCTTCGATGGAGGTGTGCGCATGATGATTCCGGGAGATGCCTTCGAGCGGTCGCGGATTTTGCGCGAGCGCTTTCCAGTGGATCAGAGCACCGGGAAAATCGGTATCGACGTTCCGCTTGAGGGAACCCTCGCCAACCTGACTCTGAAACAGGCCGAGGAGATCCTGCGCTTGAGCAGTGACGAGTGAGCGGGGTGGTCCGGCCTGTCAGCCTTGGCTGGATTCCGCCGGAGCAAGGCCGAGGCTGGCGTAAATCTCGCGCGTCGCTCCGCTCTTGTTGAGCGTGTAGAAATGGATGCCGTCGACGTTCTGGTCGAGTAGCTCGACAATTTGTTGGGCGGCGTAGTGGACGCCGACCCGCTCGACAGCGGCGGGATCGCCTCCCGCCCGGTCCAGCGCGCGGAGAAGCTTTGCAGGGAAGCGGGCGCCGGCGGCGAGGTCGGCCATGCGGGCCATGCTCTTGAGACTCGTGACCGGCATGATTCCGGCGATGATCGGCACCTCGATTCCGCTGTGCCGGCAGCGGTCCCTGAAGTCGAGGAAGTCGTGGTTGTCGAAAAACAGCTGGGTGCAGATGTAGTCCGCGCCTGCGTCGACTTTTGCCTTAAGATGATCGAGCTCGATGAGCCGGTTGGGGGTCCCCGGATGTCCTTCCGGAAAGCCCGCGACACCGATGCCGAAGCCCCGTAGGTCCGGATGGCGACCGCTCTCGTTGAACCGGCGAATGAACGCGACCAGATCGGCAGCCTGCCGGAATTCCGAGTCGGACCAGTCGTAGTCAGGCCGGTCGCGTGGCGGATCGCCGCGAAGGGCGAGGATGTTCGAGACGCCCGCCTCGGCGTAGCGGGTCAGGATTTCGTCGATCTCCACTTCGCTGTGGCCGACACACGTCAAGTGGGGAACGGGAGGGATGCCAGTGGTTTCCTTGATCCGCACCACCAGATCGTGGGTTGCCTCCCGGGTCGTGCCGCCGGCGCCGTAGGTCACCGAGACGAAGGATGGCTGGTAGACCTCCAGATCGACAATCGTCTGGTAGAGTTCGTCCCAGGCCGCGTCGCTACGGGGCGGGAAGAACTCGAAGGAAAATGAGGGTCGCCTTTCGGCAAGAATGTCCTGAATGTGCATGGGCGGTGCGGGTCTGAGAATCCATGGCGGGTCCCGTTTCGGCCAACAAAAAAGCCCGACAGCGGGCGCAACCATTGGCGGCTCGGACGGTTTCCCTCTTGCGGTGCCTGAAGCCGCACCAACCATCACGTCCATGAGAACCGTTTGCTTTGGAGTTTGCGCGCTGATCCTCGGTCTACCTGCTTTCGCGGAGGGCCCGGATGGAGATCGGCCAGACAAGCGCGAGCGCCGGCCGGGAGGCCCCGGAGGATTCGGTGAGTTCATCCGGAATGCCGACAAGGACGGAGATGGTGCCGTGTCCCGCAGCGAGTTCGGGCAGCTGGAGAGGATTTCAAGTCTGCCGGAGGAGAAGCAGGACCAACTCTTCCAGCGTCTCGACAAAAACGGCGACGGGCAGATTCAGAAGAACGAGGTAGGCGGTCCGCCAAACGATCGCGGGAAGCGCCCCGGCATCGACTTTCCGAAGCTGGACACCGACGGCAACAAGTCGGTCTCGTTTGAGGAGTTTCTCAAGAGTCCTTTCGTCCAGCGCCTGCCTGAAGAGCGTCGGCGCGCCTTTTTCGACCGCCTTGACCAAAACGGCGACGGTGTCCTTTCGCCGGCAGATCATACCCGTGGCAAGGGGCGGTCGCCGGATGGTCGAGGGCCTAGGCCTGGTGAGCGGGGCGACCGCGGAGACGGAGGTCGTGGCCTTTCCGCTCTTGATGCTGACGGCGACGGCGCCGTGAGCTTCGAAGAGTTCCGCAAGTCCCCATGGCTGAAGAATCTGGGTGAGGATGCGCAGGAAGACCGCTTCGAAGCGCTGGACAAAGACGGCAATCAGAAGCTTGAGGGCGACGAACTCAAGCCGAAGCCGCCGCAGGAGCGCGGCGAACGCGATGGTGCGCCAAAGCGACGCCCGGCCCCGGATGGTGGCGGAGAAGCCTGATCCGGCGCTGCCTTCCGATTACTTGTAGGACCGGACGGAAGGTTTGACCGTCTCCCAGTCGAGTTCCTCTTTGTGGAGCGTCGGTGCTTCGCCGACCCCTTTGAACTCCCAGGCGGAGACGTGGCAGAACTGGTCGTCGTGGCGCTTCGCCTCACCGGGTGAAAGGTAGCCGGACTTCACCTCCTCGTCGGACTCGCTGTACTGGTGCTCCTCGCGGAAGTGGCCGCCGCAGGACTCTTCGCGCTCGCGGGCGTCAAGGCACATGACTTCGGCAAATTCGAGGAAGTCGGCGACACGACCGGCTTTCTCCAATTCCATGTTGAGGCCGCCTTCGGCGCCGGTGACCCGGACGTTCTCCCAGAATTCCTCGCGGATCGACGGGATTTTCGCCAGCGCCTCGTCGAGTCCCTGGCGATTGCGCGCCATGCCACACTTGTCCCACATCAGCAGGCCGAGCTCGCGGTGGAAGGAGTCAACCGAGCGCTTGCCGTTGATCCCGACCAGCGTCTTGGTGCGCGCCGTGGTTTCCTCGACCGCCTTCTTGAACTCCGGGTGGTCGGTGGTGACCGCGCCGGGAGTCTGCGTCGCGAGATACACCGCGATGGTCGATGGGATCACGAAGTAGCCGTCGGCCAAACCCTGCATGAGTGCGGAAGCACCGAGACGGTTGGCTCCGTGATCGGAGAAGTTCGCCTCTCCGAGTACGTGTAGTCCGGGGAGATTCGACATCAGGTTGTAGTCCACCCAGAGGCCACCCATCGTGTAGTGAACGGCAGGATAGATCTGCATCGGTGTCTGGTAGGGATTCTCGCCGGCGATCTTCTCATACATCTGGAAGAGGTTGCCGTAGCGGGCGCGGATCGTGTCCTCGCCGAGGCGCTCGATCGCATCGCGGAAGTCGAGGTAGACGCCGAGACCGGTCGAGGCCACACCGCGGCCCTCGTCGCAGACCTCCTTGGCCGAGCGTGAGGAGATGTCGCGTGGGGAAAGGTTGCCGAAGGACGGGTACTTGCGCTCGAGGTAGTAGTCGCGCTCCGAGTCCGGGACGTCCGACGGACGGATCTCGCGCTTGCGGAGTTTCTCGGAGGTCTCCTTCGACTTGGGCACCCAGATGCGGCCGTCATTTCGCAGCGACTCGGACATCAGCGTGAGCTTCGACTGGTAGTCGCCGCTGACCGGGATGCAGGTCGGGTGGATCTGCGTGTAGCACGGGTTCGCGAAAAACGCGCCCTTTTTGGCCGCGCGCCACGCGCCGGTGACATTGCAGCCCATCGCATTGGTCGAGAGGAAGAAGACGTTGCCGTAGCCGCCGGTGGCGAGCACGACGGTGTCGCCCGCGTGGGTCGAGATTTCTCCGGTAACCAGATCGCGGACAACAATGCCCTTGGCGTGGCCATCGACGGTCACCAGTTCGAGCATTTCGGTTCGCGGGAACATTTCCACGCCACCTTTGGCGATCTCCTTGTTGAGCGCTTGGTAGCAGCCGATCAGCAGCTGTTGCCCGGTCTGGCCCGCGGCGTAGAACGTCCGCTTCACCTGGGCTCCACCAAACGAGCGGTTGTCGAGCAGTCCACCGTATTCGCGGGCGAAGGGAACGCCTTGGGCGACGCATTGGTCGATGATGTTTCCCGAGACCTCGGCGAGGCGGTAGACGTTCGCCTCGCGCGAGCGGAAGTCACCTCCCTTGATGGTGTCGTAGAACAATCGGTAAACCGAGTCGCCATCGTTCTGGTAGTTCTTCGCGGCATTGATCCCGCCCTGGGCGGCGATCGAGTGGGCGCGGCGGGCGCTGTCCTGGTAGCAGAAGCACTTCACCTTGTAGCCGAGCTCCGAGAGGGTCGCGGCGGCAGCGCCTCCGGCCAGACCCGAGCCCACGACGATCACCGTGAACTTCCGCTTGTTGGCCGGGTTGATCAGCTTCGAGTCCTGCTTGTGCTTCGACCACTTCTGATCGATCGGGCCGGACGGTGCTTTGCTGTCGAGAATCGTGGACATGGGAGTTTAGCGGCCGAATTGGAAAACGAGGATGGCGATCGGGATGGAAACGAATCCGATCCAGATCAGGGCGGCGTAGCCGATGCTCAGCACGTTGAGAGCAGGGGCGGTCTTCTTGGAGCGAAGCCCGAGGGTCTGAAGCATCGCCTGCACCCCGTGGCTGAGGTGGGAACAAAGGAGGCTCATCGCGATCACGTAGAAGATCACCACCAGCGGGTTGCTGAAACCGGTGATGACCATCTGCCACGCGTCGAAGCGTTCCTCGCCGGTGGCGAGGAGGTAGTCGGGATCGACGAACGCCTCCGCCGGATAGCTGACCCTCACCGTGAAGTGGAGGAGGTGGAAAATCACGAACGCCAGAATCGTGAAGCCGCTCCAGATCATAATCAGCGACGATTTCGATGCCTGGATGGTTCCGGGGCACTCGTAGCTCTGGCGGGCCGCCTTATTCTGCCGGGTCAGCGAAACGGTGGCCGCGACGTGGACCGTCAGGCAGGTGAGCAGCACGATCCGGGCGATCCAGACGCCGGCTCCGTGCAGCATGTGGTGCAGGAAATCCGCGTAGTCATTGAAGGCTTCCCGTCCGACGTAGACCAGCAGGTTGCCGGCGAGGTGCCCGGCGAGAAAGAGGACGAGAACGAGGCCGGTGAGCGCGACCAGAAACTTGCGGCCGATCGTGGATTGCCAGACTCGCGTGACGATCGGGAAGCTGAATGCGGGTGAGTTCATGGGCGGGAGCGACGGGACACGGTGGCGCGTCTGCAGGAAGGTCTAGGAACGCCCCCCGAAACGCGCAAGCGGAGAGTCCCCACTTGACCGGAAATGCGAGGAAAAGGGGCGGGAATGCGGACTAGAACGGCTTCGCGAGACCGAGGAAGGCCGCGATGGCGCCAAGCACGAGGCAAATGCCCAGCAGCGCGCCGCCAGGAAGAGCCTTGCGACGGGCGATCGCGGGGGCCGCCCCGAGGACGAGCCAGATCACGATCTTGGCATGCCACCAGCCGCCGGTGCCGACCAATTTCTGGGAAAACAGCAGGTGGAGACCGAACAGCAGCAGGACGAGAAGGGAGACGCCGTGGAGGATCGCGGCCGCTTTGCGGTGGGTGTCGGATCCGGCGAGGCAGACCGCGCCGATGGCGGCAAAGACGCCGAAGGCGGCGAAAACGTGGAGAGCTTGGCTGATGAAAACGAACATGCGCGCAGAGTGGATCGGTTGAGGCGTCAGGCAAGGCAAACCAACCGCGGAGGCACCGTGGAATGATCGGAGTGGCTCGCCCGAAATTTCTGCAAAAATGGTATTGCACCGGTCCGGGGTGCCTCCTAGCGTCCGCGCACGCCGCAAGGCGGACTACCTTGGAGCGGTAGTTCAGTTGGTTAGAACGCTGCCCTGTCACGGCAGAGGTCGCGGGTTCGAGTCCCGTCCGCTCCGCCACTTTATCAGGCACCATCCTTTCGGGTGGTGCCTTTTTCGTTGGTGGTTGCGAGCCGTTTTGCGGCGGATCTCGAAGGGTTTTCGGTCTCAACGGGGCAGCCGGACTCCGGGGTGCATTTCTGCGTGCCTGCAGGAGAAAGCGACGTTTGCGTGGTCTGAGGCTGTGAGATTCCCTGTTGGCTTGGGCGAACCCAAACGCCACACTTGAGGAGAGTGGGAATTCTCCAGTTCCGTCCAACATGAAAAGAACCCTCGGTCCGGTCGCCGGCATCTCCTTGCTGCTGGGTGGCATCACCTGCGCGTCTCCTCGCCCGAACATCATCCTGGCCATGGCCGATGACATGGGTTGGGGCGATCCCTACTACAACAGCACCACGGTCACTTACGCCAACGGAACACCGCACCCCGACCAAGGCTGGATCAGCACTCCGACCTTGGACGCGATGGCCGCCAACGGCCTGCGTTTCGACCGCTTCTACTCGGCCTCGGCCGTATGTTCGCCGACACGGGCAAGTTGTCTGACCGGCCGCAGTCCGATCCGTGTCGGGGTGCCCAATGCCAACTCCGGCCGTCTCGGCTTCGACGAAACGCCGCTTTCGGAAGTGCTCTCGGCGGCGGGATACCGGTGCGGGCACTTCGGAAAGTGGCACCTTGGCTCGCTGACCACCCTCCGCAGCGATTCGAACCGGGGTGGCAACGCTGCCGTTTACTCCGGCCCTTGGCACCACGGCTACGACTTCTGCTTCGTCACCGAGTCGAAAGTCCCGACATACCATCCCTACCGGATCGCCAACAACAGCGCGAGTTTGCCCACCAGCTTCACCGACTCCAATTTCTACGGAACCCGCTATTGGCGGATGCCCACGACTTGGAACGAAAGCTCGGGAGAGGGGAAGGCCGTACCCGTTGGCGAAATCAACAACGCCGTGGACGGCGATGATTCGAAGCTTCTCGTCGATCAGGTGATCCCCTTCGTGCAGGATTCAGTCTCGGAGGGAGAACCCTTCTTCGTGGTCCTCTGGTTTCACACGCCCCACAAGCCCATGGTCGATCCCCAGGGTTCGAGCGGGATCGATTCGAGCGATGCCTTGCGCGATTCTATCGAAGACATGGACACCGCGCTTGGGCGTCTGCGCGATGAGCTCACGACCCTCGGGGTCCGCGACAACACGATGTTCTGGGTCACCAGTGACAACGGTCCCGAGGACAATGACGATTCGTTCAACGAGACGAGCACCGTCCGCTCGATCCGGTCGGGGCGCCGCCTCGAGCGTAAGCGGAGCCTCTTCGAAGGTGGAGTGCGGGTGCCTGGAATCCTCGAGTGGCCTGCCGCGATCAGCTCAGGGAGGGCAACGGGCTTCCCTGCGGTAACCAGTGACTACTACCCGACCATCCTCGACTATCTGGAGCTGAGCGTCCCGAATCAGAAACCCCTCGACGGAGTGTCCCTGCGCCCTCTCATCGAGAGCGGCTCGCAGACCCGCACGAAGCCGATCGGTTTCGAATACGCCGGCGCCAGATCGTGGGTGAACGAGCAATACAAGCTCATCGACAACGGAGGAGGTTGGGAACTCTACGACCTGATCAATATCGCCCCGGGAGAAGAGATCGAGCAAACCGCGACCGCCACAGCCACCAACATCGGTTCAAAGTCCCAGGCCGTTCAGGACATCTACAACACGATGCTTGCGGAGTACGCCGAGTGGACCGCGGACGCGAGCGCTGACACGCCCTACGTTCATAGCTCCCAGCCGACCGCTGCTCTGAGCACTCCCTCGGGGAGCGTCCCCGGGCCTTTCGCCGTAACCGCGACCTTCAGCGAGCCGGTGAGCCAGTTGAACGCAAACGAGTTTGTCGTGACGGGTGGCTCCGCCTCAGGACTCTCCGGTGGCGGAACCACGTGGTCGGTCACGGTTTCACCCGCGATCAATGGTGTCGTGACCATCGACCTGCCCGAAGGCTGTGCAATCGATGCGGACGGAAACCCGAATGCCGCGGCGGACCAACTCAGCGTCACGGTTTCCAATCCCGATGCACCCGACGTTGCCCTGTCCACTCCGGACGATCCGGTTGTGGGAAGTTTCACGGTGACGGCGACCTTCACCGAGGATGTCGTCGGACTCGATGAGGCCGACTTTGGGGTGACCAACGGCACCGCAACGAATCTCTCGGGAGGGCCAGCGGTCTATACGGTAACCATCGTTCCGGAGTATCCCGGAACCATCGCGCTTCAATTGCCAAGCGACGCGGCGCAGACCGTTGGAGGTTTCGGGAGCAACCCCTCCAACAGTCTTAGCGTCACCTATGATCCGCCGGTTGATCCTCCGGTGAGCTACGGTCTCGTCGAATTCCAGACGGTCGATGTCAATGGTGACTTCCCGGCCGACGGTTCGAATAACATCGACAAGTTTGATGTCGCCGGAAGCAGCAGCGGCACGGTGGCCCCTTTCGACACCACCACGTATGTCCGGGCAAGCGCTTCCGGAACGACCGCAAACTTCCCGCGTCGCGCCCAGCTGCTGCTCCAGTTCGACCTCGCCGCTCTGGCTGCCAATTCGACCATTGCCGACGCCCAACTCGAGTTCAGCGCTTACTCGCTCAACGATCTCACCAACTCGGGTAACGATCCGGATCTCTTCGTCTCACAGGTCGCGGATGATTGGTCACCCGCCGGAGGAGGAGCGCTCGATCCGGACTACAATCCCGCAGTCGTCGGCTCGCCCGTGAACGCAGGAAAGGTCACCAGCGGAACCGGAACCGACCTCTACACCGGTGGGGGATTCGTGCCCGGAACCTACCGCAACAGCACTCCCTACTCGATCGATGTGACCGACATCGTTCGGAGCTGGCAAGGCGGCGCAGCGAATCATGGATTCCATCTGGAACTGGGCAACACGATCTCTCATGACCAAGGGTTGGGCATCGACCCCGCGACGCTTGCGCTGAAGGTGACCGTCGTCAGCAAGGCGACCGTCCTTCTCTCGACGCCTGCCTCACCCGTATCCGGACCCTACACGGTGGATGTGACGTTCAGCGAATCGGTTGCCGGCTTGGAGGTATCGGATTTCTCGATCACCAACGGGGCTGCTTCTGGCCTGACCGGTGCGAGTGGCAACTATTCGATTCTCGTCACGCCAGAAGCCGATGGAGAGGTGACGGTCGTCTTGCCCGTCGATTCGGTCACAACCCTCGCGGATGGCATCGGAAACGCGGAGTCCAACACGCTGATCACGGACTATGTCGATCCGGTGGCCAACGCTTTGCTCAACTTCAGGAATGGCGACCTGAACCTGCCAGTCGGAGTCGTCGGAGGCACTGGTGATGGCGCTGCAGCGTTCTCGTTCGATCCGCTAAGCAACGAGGTGCTCTACAACGGAACCGGGACCGGCCGCGGTAGCAATGAATGGATTGAGGCCGGATCGACCCGGGGTTTCACCTACAGCCCGGACGGCGGAGCGGGTGGGTCGGGGGACGGGGCGTTCATCGAGGACACGGCGCTCTCTTTCAATCAGAAGCCTCGGGCGGTCTTCTATTTTGTCGATGATGACAAGCAGTCGACCGGCCTTCTCGAGTTCGGCATCGATGTCTTCTTCGAGGACAACAGTCCTGCGAATCCACTTCAGTTCCTGATCGAACTCTATGGATGGGATGACGGGCAAGCAGGGCCTGCACTGAGCTGGGGAGGGCCGAATGCCAACGATCCCACCTACAACGTGACCGCCCTTGGCGATGCAGTCACGATTCTGAGTAACCCGGTCCTTGCCTCCTCCATCGCTGCGGGAACCTGGCAGACGGTTTCGCTGGGCTCTGCCGATGTCGGGTCCGGCTACGACAACTACGCCTGGAGAATCGGGGTGCTCGGTGCCACGGATGGCGATACGTTTGGCTTCGACAATCTCACGGTGTCGACGGGGGCGGCACCGGAGGCCATCAGAGTCACGTCGATCACCCGGGCCCAAAACGGCGATGTCACGATCGCGTTTGTTGCGGAATCGGGCAACGTCGATGTCTACCGGTCGCCGGATCTCATGAACTGGGGTGTCCCGATCGCCACCAACGTTCCTTCGGGTGACTTCTCTGACACTACGGCTTCCGCGTTGGTCAGGGCGTTCTATGTACTCGTTCCGGCCGGGGCTGCGTTTCCCTGAGACTCCGTCAGGGTGACGGCATTCTGGGAGGGACCGAGCGACAAGCCCACACGTATCGTGGGAAGCGCGCAAGGGGTGCGCTACGGCCCGCTCTGGCAACAAACTTTCAATTCCTCGGATAAGATTCGAGCAGGCGCAAAAGAGGGATTTGTTGGCGCTATTTGAAGCTTGAATCGAATTGACCGTTGGCTGGCGATCCGGTGAGCGTGAGAGCCATGTGCACGGGTTCCAATGGTCGGCCGTCGTGGCTCCGATAGGATCTCCGGTGCGCATCCCCAACAACTCAACACACCGTAATTCGCATGAAAAGACACGTAGGCAAACTTGCCCAGCTTGCGCCAACGGCGCTGCTCGCCACCGGGATCGGGAATGCAGCAACATGGCAGGGCGATGCCTTGCCGGATCCCGCCCACATCGACTGGTTCAATGCCGACAACTGGGGCGGCGCGCTCCCGGCCATCGGTGAAGATGTGACCTTCGACATCTTTCCGATCGAGAAGGTTGTGGACATCGGAGCGGGCAATCCCGACGTGGGTCTGTTCCAGCTTATCGGGAGCAACAGCAACGTCGTGTTCGATGGCACCGGAACGATCACCGCGACCGACCTGAATCTCGGAACGGGTGGTGGAAACAACCAGCCGACGGGCACGGTCTTCAATGCCAATCTGGTTATCGCCAACGACATCCTGGTTCAGCGCAAGAGCTTCGGACATGTCTTCAACGGCACAGTCACCGCCGGGGCACTCGATTTCGGTCAGGCCACAGTCAACTTCAACAACACGGTAACGATCACGGCGGTCGATGGCCTGCAGGCGTTTTACAAGAACATCGCGGTCGCGGGTGGTCCCACCTACAACTTCTTCGATGTGCTGAACTCCGCAGGGGGCTCGATATTCTCGAGCGACGCCGGCTTTCCTACCCGGGTAAACCTCTGGGCGGACGACACTCTGAGCGGTCTGACGGATGTGCTCGAAGTCAACGAAAGCGGCCAGCTGATGTTCCAGGTGACACCGGCATCCCCGGCGGACTTCGGCACGGGCAGCGTCGCGGTGAACGCCTTCGGGCTCTTGCTGGGTGACCCCGGTGACGCCACGTGGGGGCCTGCCGGCGACATCGCGGTGAACGATGACGCCATCCTCGCGCTGGACGCTCTGGCCACGGAGCCGACCGTCGGTGAAGTGGGATCAGGTGTTGCTTGGAAAGGAGTGGTGGCCACCGGAACCGTCTCCGCAGGTGCCAGCGGTTCAAGTATCTACAAGGGCATGGCTGTCGGTGGGTTCCTGCCGAATCTCTCGGGCTCGGTTCTCGAAGCGCCAGCGGGGACGGGCGACGTGGAGATCGTGGTTCTGTCGGGGATCGGTACCAACGCCCAGAACGTCGATATCGTATCCCAAGACGGCACCGGGGTGGCCAATCTCTACTGCAGGGGCAGGTTTCAATCGAATGGCGGACGCCTGAACCCGAACGACCTGGCGAATGCGGTCTCCTCCTACAACTTCGTCGGCAGCTCAGGAATCCCGGCCAACCAGATGGTGGATCTCTACAACAACTTCACGGTCGAGGCGCCCGAGACCTACAACTTCTCCGGCGACGGTTGGGTGGAGGTGGACCCGAGCAACATGAAGGGTGAGCTGACTTTCTCGGGCTCCACGATGCTGGTCGGATCCACCGAGCAGTTCCAAAACAAGGCGACCGCGGGATACGAGAATACGAAGCTGAATTTCGGCGAAGGTGCGGCACTTGAGATGGCGAGCAACGAGATCGACCTGCTCGAGTTGCTGGATGCCGACCAGATCGTGACGACCGGCACGCCGATTCTTGCCCTGAGCAGCAACAACGGCTCGATCTATGAATTCACCACGGCGACGACTCCGAGGGCTATCGAGTTCATGAAGAGCGCGACGATCACCATGACGGAGAACAATCGGAACACGGCCAGTCTGATGGGCGAAGGGCTGTATATCGGTGATGGCAAGTATCTCTTGTCCAACCACACCAAAGGCAATTTCACCCTGGCTGCCGACGGTGGCAGCCCGGATGCGAAGCTCAACGGATCCAGTGGTGGCGGAACCACCATGGGTATCGGGAATACCGGCGGCGGCACCCTGATCATCCAGATTCCCATCGATGGCAACGGCTCGACCATCGCCGTGAACAACACGGCGGTGATGGAGTCCGCGCTGACGGTCGGCAACACCCTCAACGTCCGGCGGACGACCGCGCCGAGCACCCGAGTGGAGTTCAGCGGTCCGGTCGAGGACACACCGGCGATCGAGGTGAGGAACGGGACGCTTGGACTGGAAGATGGATTGGTTCTCCCGGCCACGGTTGATATCGCGGTGGTGGCGGGTGCGACGCTCGATGTGAATCTTACGACGCCTGCGACCATCGATGCACTTGGAGGCAACGGAAGTGTGCAAGGCGCAGACAGTTTGGCTTTTTCCACGATTGCTCCCGGTGCCAGCGTTGGAGCGATCAATATGGGCAACTTCACCATGCCGAACGGTGCGGCATATGATTGCGAAATCAGCGCCAGTGGTGCGGTCCCGGGTGTCGACAACGACGTGATCAACGGTGGGACGGTCGGGTTCGACACGGCCTGGACGCTGAATCTGGTCAACAGCGGGCTCAGCCCGGGCGATCTCGATGGCAGTGAGATCTTCACCATCATCGACGCGGGCAGCATCTCGGGATTCGTGGTACCAACCATCACCGGCACGGGCTTCGATACCAGTGGGGCCGTGGTCTCACAGAATGGCGGCAACATCGAAGTGACCGGCCTTCTGGTCGATGCGGGAGGTGCCAGCGATTACGAAACATGGGCAGGCGGGCCGTTCTCGGGCGTGCTCGGTGACGACACGCCCGAAGTCGACTTCGATGGCGGCGGTCTGGAGACCGGGATCGAATACGTCGTGGGCGGGGATCCTACCGATCCCGGCGATGACGTCTCCCTCGCGCCGACTTTCGACAACACGACCGACCCGGATTTCTTCATCTACACTTACCGCCGGACCGATCTCGCGCTGGGAGATCCTGACACCACGATTGTCGTGGAGTACGGGTCGAGCCTGACGGGTTGGACCGACGCCGTGCACGATGGGACCGACATCATCGTGAGCGAGACCGACGAGGGTGGAGGCGCCGGTGTCGATCTGGTGGAAGTGAAGATTCGTCGCACCTTGGCAACGGACGACCGGTTGTTCGCCCGGTTGTCGGTGACCATTGCTCCATAAATTACGGCGCCTGGCAGCGCGCAATGGAATTAGCGACTCCGGCAGGGCCTGGCCTTGCCGGAGTCGTCCCGTTTTGGAGGGCGGTGTCGAAGGGTGCTCTTATTGCGAAATCCGCAAAATCAGGGGGCGTTGGCGCAAGTTGGTGATCTGGCGCGAGATGCCGGGCCGTAGTTTCCGGTGATGAATCCAAAGATGAAAAGGTGGTCCTTCCTTCTCGTGGTACTGCTGTTTCCGGTCGGATCGGTATCCGGGGCAGAAGAAGGTGCGGAGTTTCGGTTCTCCAAGATCATCGGCGACCACATGGTGCTGCAGCAGGGCAAGCCGGTAAGGATTCGAGGGTGGGCAAAGCCGGGTGCTGAAGTCGAGGTGACGATCACGCGCGACGGTGAGGTCGGTGCCGCGGCGATCGGCGAAGCGACGGAGGAGGGGAGCCGGGACGAAGCTCGGATCAGGAAAGACGACGGCTCCTACTCGATGACGATTCGATACGAGGAGCGCAATGCTCCGGAGATGGCGTCACAGACGGTCGTCGCCAAGGCTGCGGAAGATGGTTCCTGGGTTGCATTGTTCGAGCCGGTGAAAGGAAGCTTCCAGCGGTCCTGGATCATTGCCCGGAGCGATGGGCGAACCGTGGCGGTCCGGGATGTGCTGTTTGGCGAGGTGTGGCTCTGCGCCGGACAGAGCAACATGGAGTGGAAGGACTTTAACCGGAAGCGGCGTGAGGTCTCCTCGGCAAACTTTCCCGGAGTGCGCTACGTCGCGTGGAACGACTCGTCCTACAAGCCGCTCGACGACATCAGGCCGCGGGTGAGTTGGCGGGAGTGCACGCCGGAGAATGCGGAGAACTTCTCGGCGGTGCCGTACCTGTATGGCGTGTTCCTGCACCGCTATTTGAAAGTCCCCGTGGGGATCATCAATGTGGCACGTGGTGGCACTACGGGCGATACGTGGTGCCTGCGCGACGAGCTCGACGGCATTGATCACGTGACCGTCACGGAGACGCTCCGAGCCTACGACGCGGAGACCGCGATGTGGGACGATCCCGAAGGCAGGAAGAAGGTGATGGATGAATGGGAGCGGGCGAAGGATGCGGCTAGGGCGGCTCACGAGGAGCGGGTCGCCGAAGCGAAGGCGGCAGGAAAGCCGGAGCCCAGGTTGCGTTTGCCAAAGGAGCCTCAGGATCCGCGAAACGGCTGGAGTCCGCCGGCGGGTCTGTTCAACGCGACCGTGATGCCGATCCGTTGGCTCGGTCTGGCCGGAGTGTTGTACTACCAGGGAGAGAACAACGTCTTCATGCGCTGGACACGCTACGAGCATACGTTTCCGAAGGTCCCGCTCTCATTCCGCAAGGCGTTCGGCGACGACGATCTTCCATTCGGTTGCATCAGCCAGCCGGGATGGGGGAGGTTCGGCACCGATCCGGAAGTCGAAGCTGTCACGGGTGGCTATGCGATCATCCGTGATATCCAGCGGCGTGCTCTGAAGAACGATTCGAACGCCGGGATGATCGCGACGTATCCTACGGGGAACTCGTACATCCACCCGGGTGAGAAGTTTCCGGTCGCGGAGTATGCGTCGCTCTGGGCTCTCGCCCGGGTTTACGGGGAGCCGGTGATCCATCGGGCCAACGAGTTCAAGGAGATGGAGGTTTCCGAGGGCAAGGCGCATCTGTATTTCGATGCCGATCCGGTCGTCTATGAGCGATGGAAACACATCGAGAACAACGCGTCGTGGCAAGTACTGCCCCAGCCGTATCAGGGGAACGCTCCGATCGAAGGTTTCATCATCGCGGGCGAGGACCGGCGCTGGTATCCGGCGGAGGCGAAGGAAAAGCGGGTCGATGGGACGTGGACGATCGAGGTCTCGAGCGATCTCGTTCCGGAGCCCGTCGCGGTTCGCTACGGTTGGGCCAGTTGGCCGACCGGCAACCTCGTCGGTAGAGACAATCTCCCACTCGCGACCTTCCGCACCGACGACTGGCCGATCATCGAGGGCGTGTCCTACTCGGCGGAAGCCCGCAAGGCTGCGGATGACCGGATCAAGGCGTTGCAGGAACGGGGAGAGCGGCTCGCGCTCGACCGCAAGATCCGCCAGATGGAGATCGATTTGCCGGAGCTGGAGCGCGAACTTCACCAAGGGGACGCCGACGCCCAGTTGCGAAGCAAACTGGAGCGGATCGGTAGGATCCTCGAAGGGCTCGGCGAAGATCCATGGCTTTCGAACGCCTTGGAAAAGGGGAGGCCTGAACTGGTGAAGAATCTGGAGATTCTCGCTCAGGAGGTCGAAGCGTTGCGAGCTGGTCTTGAAGACGGTGAACCGAAGGCTTCCTCCGCCGATTGAGAGCCTGCCAGCCCGGGCCCTGCCTCAATTCGCGTATCGAGGTGGCGCAAATTCCAGAGTGATCTGCGCAACATGGAGTTGTCCGCGTGCGGCCATGTTGGCACCTTCATCGGCGATCGCCCGAAGCTCTCGATCGACTTCGGGCGACCTGTTCATCCCGGTAACATGACACGAGCCAATTTCGAGTTCCTCCGCCCGCTGAAACCCAGCCCCCGGTGTTCGTGGGGCAGACGACTCGGGTTTCTTTTCCTCGCAAGCCTGGGTGGGTTGGCTGCGCCGGTCGCGGCGACCGAGCCAGTGAAAATCTATCTGATGGCCGGCCAGTCCAACATGGAGGGTTGGGGCACATGGTTCGAGTCGGACGATGTCACGCAGAATCCGAATCTGGTGGATCCGACGGACCCGTTCCCGCTCACACAAACCGACGTCGATGGCTACAGCCCGCCGCTCAGCCAGGTGTGGGTTTCGCATCCGGCTGGCGAAAGAGCAACAGGCCCGCTGGTTCCCGGATTTGGTGCGTCGAGTGGCAACAGCGGGACGATCGGAATCGAATTGAGCATGGGTCACCAGCTGGCCGGTGCGAATACCAACCCGTTCTTCTTCCATAAGAGCGACAAGGGAGGCACGACGCTTGGCGGCGACTGGCGCCCGCCGAGTGCGGTTGCGGCACGCGGTGGTCAAGTGGGTCCGCTGTATCTCAACGCGATCAAGCAGTGGCACAAATTGCTGTCCGATCTCGAGCGAACCTACGGTGACTACGAGGGCCAGGGTTTCGAGGTCGCGGGTTTCATCTGGTTGCAAGGGTGGAACGACTATGGGAACGCGGCATTCCTTGCGGAGTACCACGACAATGTGGTCGATCTCGCCCACGATGTCCGGACCGATATGGGTATTCCGGATCTTCCGGTGATCATCTCCGATTGCCCCAGCTATCCGGGTGTCACAGCGCACGAAGAGATGGTGCTCGCAAAGCAGCAGGCGGTGGCTGATCTGAATGCGGAACTTCCCGGGAGTGCTGCTTACGTGAGTTCAGCCGGGGTGGGCGACAGCGGGGAAGGTGGTGCTTACCATTGGAACTTCACCGCATCCAACTACATCGAAATGGGCAAACGCAACGCGACCGCGGCCCAGTCGCTGATGCGGGCGGCTCCGGTTGATCACGACGGCAGTACCGCCATTGCCGCCGCATGGGCGGTCTACCGCGACACCTACAGTCAGGTGGTGCGTTACGAAATGGAGGAACTTGGCGGCACGGTCGTCGACAACACCGCCGGAAGCGGATCGGTCGCGGATGCCGAAATCACGGATTCGGCGGCCCGTGTCCTGACGCCGCTCGGACCGGGAAGCACGAAGTCGATCAATGCCAACACCGGCATCATCCGTGCCACCCACGACCTCGGCAATCTGGGCAATACGCACACCATCGGGGCGTGGATCCAGCTCGACGCGAGCCTTCCCGATGCGGCCGGCCGCTACGCCATCCTGTCCGGTGAGGACAGTCCGAGCACCGGGACGAACTCCGGGTTCGACTTCGGCGTCCAGCGGTTGCAGATCGGCGGGGTTTGGGAGAACACGCTCTATGTCGAGACTCCCAAGTTCAACGGCAATGCGACCAATGACTCGCTGAGCCGCAGCGATCTGCTGTTGCAGGAAGGGCAGCCGTATTTCGTCGCCTACGTCCGCAATCACGACGTGACTCCGGCGGGCGATGCCGAGTCGGCCGACAACACGATGTTCTATCTGTATGACCCGGTCAGCGAGACCGTGTTCGCCAATGATGGCGGATCGGGCAGCCGGCAGGCAGTGCTTTCACTCATCAACACCCGGGTGGGCATCGGCTTCACCGCTGACAATCTGAGCGAGGATCCCGCGACCGGATTCCACGGCTTGATCGACGATGCCCAAGTCTGGGACGTGGCGCTTTCGGCCGATGAGATCCTGACGCTCGCCCAAACCGGTCAGCTGAGCTCGGGAGCGAGCGGACCGCTCGGAACGCCCTCGGTGACCGCGACCTTCGATGACGGGGCCTCGGTCGAGTGTGAGCTGATCGAAGCACCTGCCGACGTAACTCTGGTGTGGGCGCACAGTGACCAAGGTGAAAGCAGCTTGGGAGCTTGGACCGGAGCGTCCGGGGGTGGCTCGCATGTATTCGGGGCAACGGGTGCTGCCGGTGTGTTGTCGCACACGATCATGGGGCTCGCCGGGGATACGGGCTTCGTCTGCCGTTTCCTCGCGACCACCACCGAGGGTGATGTCTGGTCGAGCCCTGTCGGTTTTCCGACGGGTCTCGGTTCAAGTCCGGCCCCGACCGGGCTGACGGTGGTAAGTGCCACCGCGTTCGCGGTCGAGTTGTCGTGGGTCGGCAGCTATAGCACCGAGTCCAATTTCGTTCTCCGGCGTGCCAGTGATGCCGGCTTCACCAGCGATGTCGTGGATCTCTTCCCGCCTGCAGATGCGACAGGCTACGTGGACAGTACGGTGGTGGACGGTGCCACCTACTTCTACAAGGTCGCGCCCCAGAATGGTGCTGGCATCGGGGTCTTCTCTGGATCGGTCAGTGCGGTGACACCGGTCACGACGATCGTGACAAGCGTGGTTGAAGGCGGGTTGTGGTTCGACACGACGACCTGGGACACCAACTCGCTGCCGGGGGCGGGCGACACGGCCGTGCTCAATCACAAGGTGCGGATCGACCTGAATGAAGGGGTGAACGGCGATGAAGTCACGGAAGCGGACGTGGTGATCAATGCCGGAGGCGACCTGAGCGCGGATCGCAGCCGGGCGACGGTTGCCGATCTCACGCTAAACGGTGGCACGGTCTCGGCGGCGCAGCGGACGCACCAGCTCGTGGCGGACAACATCACCATCAACGATGTCCCCGGGAACCTATGGGTCCAGAACAAGACCCAATCAAGCAAGCCGGCCAACATGACCGCGAACACCATGAGTGGTTCCGGTGACCTTCGTGTCGAGAGCGCGAACCGGGACGGGGGCGATCAGTACTTTGCCATCCATATCCCGGACATGACCGGCTACACCGGGACGATTGTCTTTGATCACAAGGCGGGGCAGATCAACACCACCATCGCGACCCAGCTCAATACGCTGCGCTTTTCCAACAGCATCCCGAAGGCTGACGCCTCCTTCGATGTCGTTCTCACCAAGACCGATCACACGGGGGGCACTTACTACCATGGCATCAGCATGACCGACGGGAGCGTCGAACTCTGGTTAACCGGTTTGACGATCGGCGGGTTCGAGGTACCCGCGAGGGAGACGGCCTACACGTATGCCGAACTGGCGGCCATGGACGGTGGGGCGGTCGCGAACTATCTAAAGACCGACGGCAGCGACGGATTGATCGGAGTGTCGGGTGCGGCTCCTGCGGGTCCCTATGATGCGTGGGCGACCAGCGGAGTGGTGACCGGAGTGACCTTCGATGGCGATGCCAATGGCGACGGGATTGAAGACGGGATCGCGTTTCTGTTGGGCGCGGCAACGCCGGACGACAAGGCAACCAGCCTGCTGCCGACTTCCGGAGAAGACGGTTCTGGCGGGTTGGAGCTGAGATTCACCATGCTCAAGCCGGGCAACAGTGCGCCAGCCGTGCTCAGTCTTGTCCACAGTGGCGACCTCGGGATCACCGATCCTTGGTCCGGGCCGGTCGTGATCCCGGCATCGACCGGTACATCGGACGGCGTGAGTTTTACCGTCACCGAGAATGCCGGTGATCCGACCAAGAACGACGTGATTGCCACCATCCCATCGGCTGGCAACTCCGTTGCCGGGAAGCTGTTCGGGAGGCTCGTCGGAGAGCCATAGACTGAATTCCTGATCCATCACGTAGAACTTCACCTTATGCGATTCGTTCCCAGCTCCGTTTTTGTCTCTCTGCTTGTGCTTCTCGCGGCTCGCCCCGCAGCCGGACAGGGCACGCTCAAGGTCTTCCTGCTCGGCGGGCAATCGAACATGGAAGGCCAGGCCTACACCTACGACAACACCAGCACGGCCAGCTTCAACATCCCCACTCTGGAGTTCTTGCTAAGCGGCACCACCGCAGCGACGACTTATCTGGGTGCCATGCCGCACACCTTCAAGGCGAGCATCGACCCTAGTTGGACGAGTCCCCGCGCGGACGCCTGGTGCGTTCACTACGACTCGAGCAACGGCAGCGTGAAGACCGTGGCGCCGACCACCGACCCGGCCGACAACTTCACAGGCTTCGGGCCGCTTGGGCCCGGTTTCGGCGTCAATGTGAACCTTGGATCGATGTTCGGTGCGGAACTCGGAATGGGAATCCGGGTCGGAGACGCGACCACGGATCCGGTGGTTCTATTCAAGTCCGACAAGGGCGGCACGACGCTCGCCGAAGACTGGAGGCCGCCATCCGCGGTTGCCGCCCGTGGCGGCGTGGTGGGTCCGAACTACACGACGACCGTCAATCTGTTCGACGCGTTCCTCGATGATCTCGATGCCGATCTGCTGGACGACGGTGTGCTGAACAACTCGATCAACCCGGGTGAGGATCCCCGATTCGGCAACGCGACCGCTTACGAGATCTGCGGTTTTGTCTGGATCCAGGGTTTCAATGAGAAGGTCGAGAACAGTGGAGCCTTCATCCCGGAGTATGAGGACAATCTCGTGGATCTGATCCACGACATCCGCTCGTCCGACGGGCGAATTCCGGCCGATTTGCCTTTCATCATCCTTGAGTCCTCCGATCAGGATGCCGGACTGAATACGGCCCGTGTCAACGCGGTCGCGACGGTCAATGCGGAGATTCCGGGTTCCGCCGTGTTCCACGAAACGGAGAACATGATCAACGGAAACCCCGGTTCGGTCGATTGGGGCGACAATGAGTCGGGAAACCCCTTCACGACGGACTACGGATTCCACTTCCACGCGCGTGCGGAGAACTTTCTGGAGATGGGCTGGCTGGCTGGAGGGGCGGTCCTCGACAACAACTATCTCGACGCAACGGACTTCTGGGTCGAGCGGCCGACCGTCGATTTCGTGGCGTTTGACGAGGCCGACGTTTCTTGCTCGATCAACGAGTTCGCGGACACCGTAACAGTTTACTACGGCACCACGGATGCGGGACCGACGTCGGTCGGTTGGGATGACTCCGTTTCACTCGGGGCGCAGTCCGCGGGTGTCATCGTGACCACGCTCTTCGACTTGCTGGAGGACACCACCTACCACTTCCGGATCCATGCGACGGATTTCTGGTCCGCCCCGAACTCGTTCACCACGCCTCTGGAGTTCCCGGTGCCCGCCCTCGGTGACCCGATGACGGCTGGGGTGACGAGCGATGGCGCTTCGGTCGAGTGCGAGCTCTTGTTGGCCGACGCTGACGTCACTCTTGTTTGGGCCGAGACCGATCAGGGGGTTGCGAGCATCGGCGGCTGGACCAGTGCTCCGGGTGGGGGTTCCCAATCATTCCCGGGATCGCTGAAGGATGATGTGATCGCGCATACCATTACCGGGCTGAGTCCGAACACCGGATACAGTTTCCGTTTCTTTGCGACCAACTCGACCGGCGACGACTGGTCGGAAGCGGGATCGTTCACCACCATGCGGGATGTGCCTGAGCTCACGGCCTACTACGACTTCGAGGGTGCCGGCGGCGACCGTTTTGATGATCCTGCGGGTGATTTCGCGGACGATCTTTCGGGAGGTCAGGCCAGTGCCGTTTTTTCCAGCGACACTCCGGGTGCGTTTGCCGGAACCCAGTCGATCTCGTTCGATGGGAGCTATACTCTTTCCACAGCCAGCTACACCACGGACCTCGGCCCCGACCCGATGGCCTACACCATCATGTTCTGGATCAAGGCGGCGGACATCGACCAGGAGAACAACAACACGCGCCTGATGTCGACGAACACGGGTTCCAGTGGCAATCCTTACTGGCAGGTGGAGGGATTTGGCAACAGCGGGACGAATGGGGACAAGCTCGACCTCCGGATCCAGAACAAGCCCGCGGGTTTCGGGAACTGGTTCACCCCCGATGCGACCAATGCTCTTGCGCGGCAAGATCAGGGAGAGTCAGCGGTCTGGCGCCATGTGGCGATTGTCAATTCCAACGCCGGCAGTCCCGGCGACGGTGGCGCCTATGCCCAGACTTTCGTCGACGGCAGTTCCGTAGGCCTCGCGAACATGGACTCCCAGTGGGATGGCTTCACCATCGGCAACACGGCGGGGCGGTTGACCATCGGCGGTCCGGCGACAGGCAATGGCACCCGTGACTTCACCGGTCAGTTGGACGATGTGGCGCTCTTCGCCGGAATCGTCAGCGATTCGGATATCGCCGCCATCGCTGGGGGCACACTGAGTCCGGGAGACTTCATCGGAGGTGGATCGCCCTTCGATATGTGGGCGACAAGCGGAGTCACGAGCGGCGTGACCTTCGAAGGTGATGCCAATGGCGACGGGATTGAGGATGGTGTTGCCTTCCTGCTTGGTGCTGCCACTCCGGCTGACGATGCGACCGCGCTGCTTCCGGTGCCGAGCGAGGACGGCAGTGGCGGCCTGCAGATCAGTTTCACCATGCTCAAGGCAGTGAACAGCGCCCCGGCGGTTCTTAGTGTCGAACACAGCGGTGATCTTGGAGTTGGTGATCCATGGGCCAGCGTGGCCGTGCCAGCCGCGAGCGGGGTTGTCGGAGATATCGCGTTCACGGTCACCGAGAATGCCGGCGACTCTACCAAGAATGATGTGGTGGCAACCATCCCGTCGGCAGGAAATGCGATCGGCGGCCGGCTCTTCGGTCGCCTGATGGGACAGGACTAGGAGTCCGGTCACGTTACCCTCGAAACCGATTTTTACCCCAATATGAAACACATCCCCAAACTCACCGCGATTGTCGCGTTTTCAGCCCTGACAATTCCGCTGTCTGCCGTGGAGAAGGTCTTCAAGGTCTTCATCCTTGCGGGTCAGTCGAACATGGAAGGCAAGGGCCTCCCTACGCACCTGGACACCTATAAGGACGATCCCCAAATCAAGCCCTGGTATGGCATCGTTAAGGACGGCGACGGCTGGGCGAAACGGGATGACGTTTTCATCACCTACCCGAGCAAGAGTGGCGGTGCGAAGCATGGTCCGCTCACCGTCGACTACGGGACGAAAGGCGAGAACTCGATCGGCCCGGAGTTTGGATTCGGTCATGCGGTGGGCGAGGCCTATGACGAGCCGGTGCTGATCATCAAGACCGCGTGGGGCGGCAAGAGTGTCCATCAGCCCTTCCGTCCGCCGAGCGCGCTGCCGAGCGACGAGGAGATTCGGCAGATGATCGCCGAGATGCAGGAGAAGCACGACGCGACCGTCGAGGCGAACAAGAAGAAGGAGAAAGAGGGCAAGAAGACACGGGCCCCGAAACCGGTGCCAACCTTCGAGGAGCTCAAAGGCTCCTTCGGCGAGTACTATCGGAAGATGGTCGAGCACGTGAAGGAAGAGTTGGGGGATTACGAAAACAAGTTCCCCGAACTCAAGGGCTACAAGCCCGAGTTGGCCGGCTTCGTCTGGCACCAGGGCTTCAACGACATGGTCGGAGCCTACTACAAGGAGAACGGCTTCGATGATTACACCAAGTGGATGGGGATGCTGATTGAGGACCTGCGCAAGGATCTCGACGCTCCCGAGCTACCGGTGGTCATCGGGGAGCTGAGCACGGGCGGCGTCGAAGGTCGCGGTGCATTTCAGGAGGCTCAGGAGAATGTCGCGAAGCTTCCTGAGTTCAAGGGAACCGTCGTGTTCGTCCCGACTGCGGAGTTTCAGGACAAGGTTGCCCTGAAGTATTTCCAGGAAGGGCTTTGGAAGAAAGGCGAGGAAGGCATGGCCAAGTGGCAGACGGTTGGAAACGACCGGCCTTACCATTATCTCGGCTCGGGCAAGACCTACTTCCTCAAGGGGGTGGCCTTTGGTGAGGCGATGGTCCCGCTCACCAAGAAGTGATCCGGATCTCTGTTGGGACTGGTGGGTAATGCGACGGGGTTTGAACCCGGTCGCAGTCCGCTCAGGATTTTAGCTTCTTCCGATACTCCGATGGTGTGACGCCGTGGAGGCGGTGGAAGTTGCGGCGCATCTGCTCGGTGTCGAGGAAGCCGCATGAGTCGGCCAGCATCGCGAGCGGCTCGTCCGAGTCGATCAGCAGTCGCTCAAGACGGCGGACCCGAAGCCGGCAGAGTTCGGCGGCGATCGAGCGGTTCAGGACTTCGGTGAAGCGACGCTCGAGCGAGCGGCGCGACGCCGGGACGTGGTTGACGACATCCGCCACATTGATCGGCTTGTGGCAGTTCTCCGAGATGTAGCGGAGGGCGGTGGAGACCAGCGGGTCGTCGACGGCGAAGGAATCGGTGCTCTGTCGGGCGATAAGCTGGATGGTATTCTCGAGAAGCAGAGGCTCCGAGGGGGGCTTCGCGCCATCCATCAGCTCGGCGAGGATCTCAACACTCCGCACCCCGACATGGAAGAACCCGTGTTCCATACTGGTGATTGTGGGAGATGGCTGGAGGCATAGTGGAAGCTCGTTGCCGCATCCGATGACCGCGACGTCCTCCGGAACGCGGAGGCCTTTCCGTCGACAGGCTTCGATGATGTAGCGGGCCTGGAGGTCATTGTAGGCGAAGACACCGAAGGGAACCTCGAGGCGGTCGATCCACTGGTGCAACTCCGCCTGATACTGCTCCCACCGGGTTTGGGTCCGGTTGTAGTTGTGGTCGATGAGCAGACGCGAGATCGAGCAGCCGTTTTCTTTGGCGGCCGACCGCATGCCCGCGTATTCGAACCGGCAGTCCCGCAGTCTCCTTGCTCCGAGATACGCAAGGTTCCGAAGACCCCGGGCGACGAGGTGCCTCGCGGCGCGGCGTGCGGTCGCCTCGAGTTCGACGCTGACCGTGGGCACGTCGGAGTAGGCCGGGGAGTTCATCCACACGTTGACCAAGGGGATGCCCGCGCTCTTCGCTTCGACCGCCAACTCACTGGTGGCACGGGCGATGATGCCGTCGAAGGGCAGGCCTTTTCGGTTCTCAAACGGTTCGTGCTCGGTGGGTATTCCTTCGGCAAGCGGGATGAGGATCGGATCCCAGCCGAAGCGCTCACATTGCTCGAGAATGCCGTGGTAGACATCGATCTGTCGTTTGTAAGGCCAGTCGAGGTCGAGGATGATTGCGACCCGGCACTTGGTGGCCGAGCGCTTCGCACGCGAGCGTTTGGGGGGCATCGGCGGCAGTCTAACACCACCGTAAAGCGCGTCAATCTCTGGCGCGGAATACGATATCAGCTGAATCGATGGGGTACCGGAAAGGGCCCTTCCGTGGCCTGAATTTCGAAAAGCACCCCGTTTCGGGTCGTGTTCGGACCTGCTCAATGCAGAGCCACGCCTTCGTCGGTTCGCGGTGGCGCAAATTGAGGAGGGATTGGCGCAATGAACCGGTAATAGGATCTCGTTCCTGACGCGTATCCGAACTATTCAAGACATCCGATCGACGATCACCCCATCATGAAACATCCGCAACGTCTGCTCATTGCATTTGCCTGGTTCGCCGCGCATTCGGCCGGTTCCGCCAACACCCTTCCGGCCGGAGAGGACACCAAGGAGTTCATGGTTGGCGTAACCGGGATCTTCGCCGCGATTCTTGAAGGGGACCTTCAGGTGACGCAAGTGACGGCGGGTACCCCGTCGGAGGGTAAGCTGGAAAAGGGTGACCTGCTGCTTTCGGTCGATGGTCAGACACTGGATGTGCAGGACCCCCGCCATCCGCTCGGGTTCGCGATCAATGCGGCCGAGGGGCGGGACGGCAAGATGGAGTTCGCGGTTCGCCGCGACGGCCGGGAGCGGAAGGTTTCGATCCAACTCGAGCCGATCGGGAGTTATAGTTCGACCTATCCGGTCGACTGCGCCAAGTCACAGCGAATTGTCGACGAGACGGCTGCCTTCATTCTCGATCAGGGTGGTCCTGCGGATGGGGGGATTACCGGGAACCTCGAGGCCTTGTTCCTGCTTTCGACGGGCGAGGAGAAGTATCTTCCGGCGGTAGAAGAGTATGTTGTCGAGTTGGCCGGGAAGCCGGTTGGGGGCAGCACATGGGGCATCGGATACAGCGGAATCCTTCTCGGTGAGTATTACCTGGCGACCGGTGACAAGCGGGTCCTTCCCGGGCTCGAAGCGCGGTGCAAGCGACTACAGGAAGGCCAGTACTATGGCGGCTGGGGGCATGGCGTGACCAAGTGTGGCCCGGGTTATGTGACCGGTGGTCTGCTCAATGCCGCGGGGGATCAGGCGCTCACCACGCTGATCCTGGCGCGCGAGTGCGGCGTGACGGTCGACGAGACGATGTACAACGACGCCCTTCGGTTCTTCTTCCGGTTCGCGGGTCGTGGCGGTGTGCCTTATGGGGATCACCATCCCGAACTGTGGTGGTCGTCCAATGGCAAGAACGGTGGTTTGGCGTCGGCACTCACCTTGCTTCCCGATGAGAAATTCCAGGCTGGTGCCCAACTTCTCGCACTGGCGGAGGCCGACACCTATTTCGACTCCGAGACGGGGCACGGTTCGACCTTCGGCAACATCACGTGGCGCAACATCGTCGACGCGTTGGTGCCGGCCGAGCACAAGACCTCCTACTGGCGCCAGAAGGGGAAGCTGATGTGGTATTTCGAGCTGTCCCGGATGCCGGGCGGCGGATTCCGGACTCCTTGGTATCCCGGTTACGGGCCGATCGGGAAGGCTCCGACGTATCAGACCGGCCTGATCGGCATGGCCTACACGTCCTACCGACGGAATCTCCGGATCTGCGGCAAGCCACGCACGGAGTTCAGCGTTCCGCACAAGCCGACGGAGGTTGAGAAGTCGCTCCCGTCGGATGATTTCCTTCGCACCGATTTTATCGACGGAGTCGAGATCAAGGAGGAGCCGCACGAGATCGCCGCGGTCTTCAAAACGCTTTACGACGAGGATGGCAAAGAGCTTGGGAGAGGTGGACGCGCGGAGCGCAATGACAAGCGCAAGAAGCAGATGCCGGTCGAATGGTATGCCCGGATGATGCATCACTACTCGCCGACCGTGCGCGAGTGGGCATCGCATGCGCTCGGCTTTCAAGGTGAGGAGGCGATTCCCGTCATCAAGAAGGCGTTGGCGCACGAGGACGGGCGGATGCGTTGCGCCGGACTCGACGCCATCAGCTGTGCCATCGGGTGGGGCATTGGAAAAACCGAGTCGAAGATCACTCCCGAGATGATCGAGAAGCACTTCCTGCCCGAGATTCTCAAACCCCTCAAGGATCCGAAGGCGGCGATGTGGGAGAAGCGCCAGGCGCTGATGGCCCTGAGTTGCTGTGATGCCGATACGATTGCCGACCAGGTGGATGTGGTGCTGCCTTATTTCAACGAGTCCGAGTGGTGGCTGCGGGCGGCGGCGTTCACCGTGTTTCATCCGCTCATCAAGGAGACCAAGGAGTTCCGGAAAGTGCTTCCCGCGATGCTGGCGAGCTACGATGCCGACGACAACCTGCCGAGCCGGCGGTGGGGTGCGACGGATCTGTTCAAGAAGGCGATCGCCTCGAATCCCGAGCTTTCCGACGAGATCGTGCAGGGCATGGCCGAGTCGGTGAACCGGATCAAGGTGCGCGATGGATTCAAGCAGCCGATCGACCTCAACAACATTTTCGAGACCCTGCGCTACGTCGACATGAAGAAGAGCCCCGAGCATGCGGTGCCGCTGCTTCCGGCGATCGAGCGAATCTACCCGGAGCTCGAGGAGCTTCCCGCGAGCTGGGCGATCAGCGGTGCCAAGTGGGGAAATATCGGGCTTGCGAAGGCGGCAGACCTGCTGGGCGAGGAAGGCCGTCCCTTTGTCGCCAGTATGAAACGCATGCGCGCGGACCTCGAGGCCCGTCCGAAGAACGGCAAGCAGGGGAAGACCCTGCAGGCGGCTCTGGACCGGCTGAACGAGGCAGTGACCTCGTATGAGGACAAGTTTGGCGAGGTTCCGGTCGAGTGACTTCCGGTCAAGCCCGCCGGAGGTTCCGACTTTGACGGAAAGATCCGTTGGCAATTTCGGACGGCTTTCGCATGGATGCTGCTGATGAGCGGCTCGATGGAGGATGAAAACGTGCGTCCGGTGATTTACCAGGTGCTGCCGCGCCTGTTCGGCAACACCAACGAGACCCGGAAACCGAACGGGACCCTTGAGGAGAACGGTTGCGGCAAGTTCTCCGACTTCAATGATCGTGCGCTGGAAGAGATCAAGGCGATGGGTTTCACCCACATCTGGCTGACCGGGGTGATCGAGCAGGCCAGCGGAACTTCGTATCCCGGACGTCCTGCGGACCCCGAGGACATTCTGAAGGGTCGTGCCGGGAGCCCGTATGCGATCCGCGACTACTTCGATGTGTGTCCGGACTACGCCGATGATCCCGACGCCCGGATCGCGGAGTTCCGCGCCCTTGTGAAACGTTGCCGCAAGCACGGACTGAAGGTGCTCATCGACTTCGTGCCGAATCACGTCGCGAGGAGCTACGCGTCCGACGTGCGGCCCGACCTGAGTTTCGGCGAGGGTGACGACCCGGCTGTGTTCTTCTCGAAGGAGAACAACTTCTACTACGTCCAGCCAGGGATGGCGGAGGGAGAACCACCGCTGAGACTTCCGACCGGCGGCAAGCCGGGGTGCACGGGATTGTTCGAGCCCGAAAGCGACTTTGTCAGGGTCACCGGCAACAACTCGGTGACCTTCGCTCCGGGAGAGTATGACTGGTATGAGACGGTGAAGCTGAACTACGGTCACGACTTCACCGGTCCACGCGACACGTCCCATCTGCCGGGGCCGGATGCTTCGGTCGAAGACGTGCCGGACACCTGGCGGAAGATGGACGAGATCTTCGCCTACTGGCAGGCGATGGGTGTGGCCGGCTTCCGGGTCGACATGGCGCACATGGTGCCGATGGAGTTCTGGGAGTGGATGATCACCCGTGCCCGGGCCCGGGAAGGCGGCCTGTATCTGTTCGGTGAGGCCTACGACAACGACCCCGCGAAGCTGGTCGATGGCAACGTGCTCGACGCGTTGCTGAATGCCGGCTTCGACGCGGTTTACGATGACCCGGTCTATGACATCTGCATGGGGCTCTATGACGACTTCGCCGGTGGCTTCAAATGGGCCAACGATCTGGATCATGAGACTGTCACCGGAGACCGGTTCCATCGGTCCCTGCGCTATGCCGAGAATCACGACGAGGTGCGGCTGGCGTGCCGGCATGAGTGGGGCGGTCTCGGGATGGCGGTCGGGCGTCCGGTGACAGCCGTTCTGTTCGGAATGGGGCGCGGGCCGCTGATGATCTATTCGGGACAGGAGGTCGGGGAGCCTGCGGATGGTGCCGAGGGATTCGGCGGGAATGACGGCCGTTCCTCGATTTTCGATTACTGGGGAATGCCGGAGTTCCAGAAGTGGGTGAACCGAGGGAAGTACGACGGAGGTCGTTTGTCAGCGGACCAGATCAAGTTGCGCGAGTGGTATGGAAAGCTGATCCACGCCGTCAGCGTGCCGGCCTTCACCCGTGGCGATTTCTACGGACTCAATCATGCCAACAAGGAAAACGCGGAGTTCGGCCGGATCGATGGAGAGACGGTCAGCGGACACTGGCTCTACGCCTTCCTGAGGCGCGACTCAGAGGGAGGCGACGCCTACATGGTCATCGCCAACTTCCACGCAAGCCGCCCGTTCGACGGTGCCTCCGTAAGAATCCCGGAGCATGCGCTCGAATGGTTGGGCCGGAGCAAGGGAACGATCCGGTTCACCGAGTGTCTCGCCGAGCCATGGGCGGGAAAGGCGTCGGCAAAGGCGCTCCCGATGCGCGGTTTGCAGCTTCCGGATTTGCCTCCCCTGAGCGCCCGGATTCTCAAGTTGGAGTGAGCCGGGTGCTTACTCCAAAACAAACAGCAACGCGCGGTGGTCGCTCGCGTCCTTCCACTCCGGGTCGTCGATGATGCGGCATTCGTCCCACAGGACGCCATCGGTCATGGGCATGCTGAAGAAAACGTAATCGAAGCGGGAGTAGACGTCCTGGTATTCCCAGAAATGCGTCCAAGTTTCGGCGCGGCTGTCGCGCATGAAGGCCATGCCCAGCTTGGTCGGTCCCTTCGACGGGCCGCGGATGGTGCGGATCGCGGAAGCCTGCCGGGTGTCGTTCATGTCGCCATAGACGATCAGCCGGGCGGAGGGATCCGCGGTAAGGATCGATGTCGCTTGATCGCGGAGCAGGTGCGCCTCGGCACGTCGCATCATCTCCTGGTCCGCTTCCGGGATCTCGCGCTTGGACTTCAGGTGTGCGCCGAGGAAGCGTATGGGACCGATCGGGCTGTCAACGGTCGCATCAAGGATGCCTCGCCCCATGCCCATCGTCTTTCCCTCAAGCTCGTATTCGAGGCTCTCGTGGAGTTGCGTGGACGCGAAGGGGAAGCGCGAAAGCATCGCGAGGCGGCGGGTGTCATCGGCACCGCCGGTGTGGTGCGCATGGGGCAGGTCGACGCCGGCCTCCTTGAGGAGTTGCTGGAGTTCGGCGAGGTCTTCCTTGGTGCCGATCTCGCAGATACCGACCACATCCGGCTGGTGTCGTGCGAGAATCGTCACGATCGCCTCTTTCTCGGAGTCGGGCTTCGGCTTCGAGTTGACCCGCTTGCCATCGACATAGCGGTCCATCGTGAGCCAGTTCTCGATGTTGTAGGCGATGAAGCGGAGGGATCCGGGGCTGTCCGGTTCCTGGATGATACTGACTTCCGGCTTTCCAATGACGACCGGTGCCGGCTCGGCTGAGGTTTCCGGGGGAGCCGCATCGGCGGTGACGACCGGGCCGGACCACTCGCCTGCAGCCTTGCTTTCCTTCTCGCAAGACGTCGCCGAGAGCGCCAAGAGAAACGCCCCGAGGAATCCCGGGGCGTTTGAGAAAATCGGTGAAAGTCGCATCAGCGTCAGACCTCGCGAGGCTCCTTGCCGGCGACTTCCTTGACCTTGGCTTCCTCCGCTTCGGAGACGGCCTCGGACTCGGCACTTTTGATTTCCCGTTCGAATTCCTCACGGGCTTTCTTGAATTCTCCCATGCTCTTGCCGAGGCCACGGGCGAGTTCGGGAATCTTCTTGGCGCCGAAGAGAAGCAGGACCACGACGAAAATGATGATCCATTCGGGGCCTTGCGGCAGTCCAAAGGCGAGCGGTGCGTTCATGGGTGGAAATTACGGGCGACCGGCCCGCTTAGCAACGGGAATAACGGAGGGGCGGGCGGGGGACTTTCAGCCACGGGGCAAAGATGCCGGTTTGAAAATCCACGGCCCGCCGTTAAGCCAAGGCCGTGCGGCTGCCGGTATTTGAGATTGAGGACGATTTGAAGGCGGCTGCAGGCCCGGGCGGGCGGGTCCTGCTGAAGGCCCCGACGGGATCCGGAAAGTCGACCGCAGTGCCGGGAATGCTCCTTGAGGCGGGCATTGAAGGCAGAGTGCTGGTGATCGAGCCACGTCGGATGGCGGCCCGGATGCTGGCCGGGTGGGTGGCCCGACAGCGGGGCGGAGGCGTCGGGGGAGAGGTCGGATACGCGGTGCGATTCGACGCCCGGTACGGGCGCGATACGCGGGTGATTTATCTGACTGACGGCGTTTTCCAGCGATGGCTTCAGGATGACCCGGAGCTGAAAGGGGTCTCGGCGGTTGTTTTCGACGAATTCCACGAAAGGAGAGTGGCCGTCGACGTCGCGCTCGGTCGCTGTCTGGATCTACAGGAAACGCTTCGTCCCGACCTCCGTGTGATCGTGATGTCGGCGACCTTGGAGACCCGCGGGTTGTCCGAGTTTCTCGAACCCGTGACGATCCTCGAAGCCGGTGGGCGGACGTATCCGGTGGATATCCGTTACAAGGCGAGCCCTGCAGCTTCGGGGCGGCGAGGCGGTCCTGCTCGTGAGACACCGGTCTGGGAGCGGGTTGCGGCCGCGTGCCGGGACGCGATCACCGACCCTGAGTGTGGCGACGTGCTCTGTTTCCTGCCCGGAGCGCATGAAATCCGTCGGACGCTTTCACAGATTGAGAATTCGACGTGGAGCGGAGGCTGGTCGGTCCTGCCGCTCTACAGCGGATTGCCGCCAGCGGCACAGGAGGCGGCGGTCGCGCCGGGAAAGGGAAGGAAGATCATCGTCTCGACCAACGTCGCCGAGACTTCGCTGACGATCGAGGGTGTGCGGACCGTCATTGATGCCGGTTTGGCACGAATCGCCAGCTTCGATCCTCGACGTGGAATCGGCACCTTGATGATTGAGAAGATCTCGCGTGCGGCAGCGGACCAGCGGGCCGGCCGAGCCGGACGAACCGCTCCCGGGCGTTGCATCCGACTCTGGAGCGAAGCCGAGCATGCGCGTCGAGCTGCGTTTGAAACACCCGAGGTGCACCGGGTCGATCTGGCCGAGGTGTCATTGCTGCTGAAGTCGGCGGGGGTGGAAGACGTGGGTGGTTTCCGGTGGCTCGAGGCGCCCCAAGCCGAGGGGCTCGCACGGGCGGACGCGCTGCTGCACGACCTGGGCGCGGTGGATGAAAACGGTGCTCTGACCGAGGAAGGTCGCGCCATGGCCGGCTTGCCTCTCGAGCCTCGGTTCGCGCGCCTGATGCTTGCCGGTGTCGAGGAAGGCTGCGTGGCCGAAATGGCATTCGTCAGTGCGGCGGTCCAGGGCGAGAGTATCTGGGCAGGACGTGGGGACGGCATGCGGGACTTCGTGGCCGATGATGACTTCACCGACTTTCAGGCCGAGTGGCGCGGGTTCGAATCCGCGGTGGCGATGGGCTTCGATCCGAAGCGCGTTTCCCAGATCGGTGTTCACGGTCGTGCGGCAAGGGAGCTGTCGAGAGGTTTCGAGCGTCTCGAGAAGCTCGCCTTGCGACGAGGCTGGCCATTCGAAGCGGTCGACTTCGAAGGCAGAAAGGACGCTGTCGGGCGGGCGATGCTTGCCGGCTTCAGTGATCAGCTCGGCGTCCGGGCAGGAAGCGCGACGCTTGCGTGCCGGCTGGTTGGAAAACGGAAGGCCAAACTTGATGATCGCAGCGCGGCACGGAATGCATCCGCTTTTGTCGCGACGGAGATCACCGAGGTCGAGGGGCGGGACGTGACGGTGCACTTGCGCCGGGGGACGGCCGTCGAGCTCGAATGGCTTCGGGATCTTTTTCCCGATGATCTTCACGACACCGATGGCGCCGCTTGGGACGAGGTGCGCCGATGTGTCGTGGCAAGGAAGGAGCTACGCTTCCGGGATCTCGTGCTGGCGTCCAAGGACAGCGATCATGAAGTCAATCTGGATGCGGCGGCCGAGTTGCTCGCGGCCCGGGTTCTTTCCGGAGAGCTGGTGCTTAAAAAGTGGGACGCTTCGGTGGACCAATGGTGTGCCCGTCTGGCGAGTCTCAGCAAATGGATGCCCGAATTGGAGTTGCCGGGCTGGGGTGATGAGGACCGGCAGGCCGCCGTGGCCCAGATCTGCCACGGTGCGGTGCGCTACAAGGAGATCAAGGAAGCGCCGGTCTGGCCGGTGCTGAAGGACTGGCTGAGCGCTCCGCAGCGGGCGGCTCTGGATGCCTTTGCGCCGGAGCGGATCAAGCTGGCAAATGGCCGGGACGCGAAGATTACCTACGCGTCCGACGGCGAACCGAGCATCGGACTGATGGTGCGGGATCTGTTCGGAGTTTGGGAGACGCCGACGGTCGCCAACGGCCACGTCCCGCTGGTGGTTCAGGTGCAGGCACCGAACCGTCGGCCGTGGCAGGTGACAAAGGACCTGAAGAGCTTCTGGGCGAGTGGCTACACGCAGATGCGCAAGGATCTGGCCGGCCGGTATCCGAAGCATCCGTGGCCCGAGGATCCCAAGGCGGGATCGTAGCGGATTCGTCGGCCGACACTTGCCGGGGTCGCCATGATCGGCTGGGATGGCCGCGGTGATTGTCCGCACGCTCATCCTCGTCTCGGCACTGATCCTCATCGCGGCGGCGGTGGGGCGCTGGTGGTTCTGGGGCCGGACCCAGGCACGCGGGCGGCGGACGGAGTGCGCGCTGACGGTTGCCGAACTCTATGAGCGTCTCGGCGTGAAGAAGCGTAAGCCGTCCGACTTGCGCGATGCGGCCGCACTGGGCGCCGCCTTGCGGGACGGGGGGCTGATCTTGCTGGAGAAGGACGGCCTGAAGGCTGCGAAGAAGCGGCGCGTTGGCTGGTGGAACCTGCGCATTCTGCCGGTGTTGGTCGTCCTGATCCTCGTCTTTGCCTTCCTGAAGCCGCGATTCGCTCCCGCTTGGGTGGCTGCGGTGGGTGCGGCGCTGGTGGCCCTTCACGTGGTGATGCGGGTGAACGGGATCGGGGTGGAACTGAAGGCCGTCCAGCGGGCGTGGAAGGAGATCGAGGGCAGGAATGTTTTCCGCCGCATGGACGAGGCGGAGGAGGTGCAGCGCTGCGCCCGGGCCAGCGTGTGGGACACGATCCTGCCGTGGTAGGGGAGATGGGTACTGCGCGCATAGGACCGCGCGAGCCCACTCGCGATTCGTCTTTGCGGAAGTGGGCCCCCGCGGTCCGGTCAAAGCGAACGCTTCGCCTTCGGCGTCCCGAGGTAGTCCTTCACTTCGTCCAGCGTGAACGTGTTCAGCACGTCCTTGCGCCGCAGCCATCCCTTGCGGGCGATGCCGATTCCGAAGCGCAGGAACTGGAACTGCTCGGGTCGGTGGGCGTCCGGGTTGATCGAGCATAGCACGCCCTTGTCGCGGGCTTTTCGCCACCAGCGCCAGTCCATATCGAGCCGCCGCGGATTGCAGTTCAGCTCGATGATCGTCCGGGTTTCGGCAGCGCAATCGATGATCTTCTCGTGGTTCACGGCGTACTCGTCGCGACGCAACAGGAGACGGCCGGTCAGGTGGCCGAGCATCGTCACGTGCTCGTTTTCCATCGCTTGGATGATTCGTTTCGTCATCGTCTTCTCGTCGAGCGTGAACGAGGCGTGAACCGATGCGACGCAGTAATCGAGGGAAGCCAGGGTGTCGTCGGAGAAATCCAGCGACCCATCCTTGAGGATATCGACTTCGGTGCCACTGAAGATCCAGAGTTCGTCGCCGCGCTGGCGGTTCCATTCGGCGATCTCCTCGGTCTGTTTGGCCAGCCGTTCCTCGTCGAGTCCGTTGGCCTGGAACGACGCCTTCGAGTGGTCGGCGATACCGAGATACCGCAGTCCGAGGTCGATCGCGGCTTCCGCCATTTCCTCGAGAGTCGCCACTCCGTCCGAAGCGGTGGTGTGGTTGTGGAAAGTTCCGCGGAGGTTCTCGAGCTCGATCAGGCGTGGAAGGGAGCCATCTTCCGAGGCCTCGATTTCGCCGTGGTTCTCACGGAGCTCGGGCTCGATGTAGTCGAGTCCGAGTGTGCGGTAGATGTCGCGCTCGTCGTGGACTGTTGGAATCGGCTCATGGGGAGTCGTTTTTCCTGCGGCGGTGAATCCGTATTCGTTGAGCGACAGGCCTTGCTTCAGGGCGCGCGACCGGATGGCAACGTTGTGTTCCTTGGAGCCGGTGAAGTACTGGAGCGCGAACGGATACTGCTCGTTGGAGACCGCGCGCAGGTCGCACTGGAGGCCATTCTCAAGGCGGATCGAGCACTTGGTGTCTCCGTGCACGATCACATCCGTGACGATGTCGAGTTCGGAGAACCAGGCGGTGAGGTCCGCGGGCTTGGATGTCGCCGCGATGAAGTCGAGGTCGCCGATGGTCTCCTTCGAGCGCCGCAGGGATCCTGCCCACTGCGCCCGTAGTACATCGGGATGGGACCGGATCCTTTCGAGAATCGTTTCGGCGGCAGCGGTGGCCGTATGAAGAAGGAAGCGGTCGGCGAACTTCTCGCGTCGTTCGATCGCCTCGAGGATCTTCTGCTCGGTCTTTTTGCCGAATCCGGAAAGTCCCGCCACTTTGTTGCTCTCGCAGGCGGCCTTCAGATCGGGGATCGAGGCGATGCCGAGTTCCTTGTGCAGCGCGGCGATCTTCTTCGGTCCCAGACCTTCGATATCGAACAGGTCGAAGAAGGTGTCGGGGTATTTGCCACGGAGCTTTTGGTGGAACTCGAGCGAGCCGGTCGTGGCGAGTTCGTGGAGCTTGTCCTGAAGTGCCTCGCCGATTCCCTTGATGCCTTTGAGGTCGTTGTCCTTGGCTCGGGCGACGATGTCTCCGTCGAAGGAAGAAACGATCTCCGCACCCTGGCGGTAGGCCCGGATCTTGAACGGGTTCTCGCCCTGGATCTCGAGCAGCAGTGCGATTTCCTCAAGGACGGAGGAGAGGGTTTCTCGGGTGACTTCAGACATGGAATGCGGGCGCGGAGGGCTCCGGTCAATCGAGGATCAGGTCGGCGACGACCAAGCGGTGATCGGAGTGGCGGGTGGTGACCGCCTTGCAGCGGACGGGTGTGAAGTGGCGCGTCACGTGGATCTGGTCGAGCCGGAGGATCGGAATGCGACGCTGGAAAGTGTCGCCCCAGCCGGTTCCGGCTTCGAGGAAGGCGTCATCGAAGTCGCGCTCGAGCCGGTGCTGGATGGGGTCGGTTGCCGGCGCATTGAAGTCTCCGGCGAGAATCACCGGTTGGGCGCCGGGAAAGTCGGTCGTGTCCTCGAGGATCTTCAGGGCGACGGCGACCTCGAGGTGGCGTTGGCGCCGGTTCTCGCGGTGGGTGCGCCAGCACTCCGGCTTCCACAGGCGGAGGTCCGTGGCGGCGGAGGAAAGGTGCAGGTTGACGACCTCGATGCTCCGCTTGTCGGGCATTTCGATGGTCACGTTGTGATTGAAGAACAAGAACCGCGGGTCGGGATTGCGGACCTCGCGGGTGATTTTCCAGCGGGTTGCCACGCCATTCAGGGAAAAGCTGCGGTAGTCGCCGTGACCGCCGTAGAGACGGTCGGCGATCGCTTTCACCCGATAGCCGGAGGCCTCCTGGAGCACGACGATGTCGGGATCCCACGCGGCGATGTCGTCGGCCGGGTCACCGAACCGGTAGGTCGCGACGTTGAGCGTCACCACCCGGATCGGTTTCACTCCGGCGACCGGAGCCGCCTCTCCGGGCTGCGGTGCGGGCGTCCCGATATTCGCGATGACCCGTGCCTCGTCGGCACCGAGAAGAATCGTCAGCGTCCACACCGCCGTCACGACCAGCGACAGCGGGGCGCGGAGGAAGTAGAAGGCGGTGGCCGAAAGGAAGATGCCCAGGCCGCCCCACACCCAGATGGGCATGACCGTGTAGGCCGCCAGCAGGTCCGGCTGGCGGGCGTAGGCGAGGACCGAGAAGAAGTGGAGTGCCAGCGAGGCGCCCACCAGCAACCAGCCGGTGCGCCGGATCAGCGGAGTGGTCGTTCGCATGAAATGAAGGCCCGGCCCGGCCGCTGGGTCACATGCCGGGCATACCCGGAAGACCGAGGCCTCCGGTCAGTTTCTTCATTTCGGCGGCGGTGGCTTCCTTGCCCTTGGCAACAGCTTCCTGCACGCCCTTCAGGACGAGTTCCTCGAGAAACTCGACGTCCTCCGGGTCAACCACGGCGGGATCGATCTTCACCGATTTCACGTCGCCGCTTCCGTTGGCCACCACGGTGACCTTGCCTCCGCCGACCGAGGCTTCGAAGTCCATGGCGGCGAGTTCTTCCTGTTTTGCGAGCATGCCGGCCTGCATCTGCTGGGCCTGCTTCATCATCTTTGCGATGTTCATGGGATCAAGGGGTTAGCGGATTTGGGCCTCGAACATTTCGAGAGCCTTCTGAATGAGGGGGTCTTGGTAGAAGTCGTCTTCTTCCGGTTTCTGTTCCTTGGCCGGCTCCGGCTCGGGTGCCGGAGCGGCGGCTTTCGGTTGCGGGGCAGCGATGGGTTCGACCGGGACGTCCGGCGCCGATTCGATCAGCGCGTCGAGGCCGTCGATCCCGTTGACGTCCGGCTTGGACGGCTTGGCGGCGGGTTTCGGGGTCGCGGCCGGTTCGGGCTGCGCCGCAGGGGCGGGTGCAGGCGCCGCCGGCTCGGGAGCCGGAGTCGATACCGCCGCGCTTTCGGGCAAATGGTCGGCCGCACCGGCGAGCACCTTGATCACGTCGCTGATGCGGACTTCGCCAAGGCTCTGGATCGCCTTGATCATGCCGAGTTCGAGGTGGAGGCGCTTGTTGGTCGACCAGCGCATCCGGCCTTCGGTCTCGGCGAAGACATCGATCACGGCAAGCAATCGGTCGGCGTGGTAGCTGCCGGCCGCTTCCACGAGTCCTGCCCACGTTTCGGCGGGGATTCCCTCGGGATTGGCGCCCGCATCGAGTCCGGCGATCAGCAAGGCCCGAAGGCCGCCGATCAGCTCACCGAGGAGTTGCGACAACTCGCGGCCGGCGTCTGCCTCGCGCTGGACGATGGCCAGCGCCTCGGCGGTGTTGCGACCGAGAAGCGCGTGAGCGAGGGCGGCGACCGTTTCACGGGAGGTGAAGCCGAAGACATCGAGCACGTTGGCCTCACTGATCGACTCACCGCAGAAGGCCACGAGCTGGTCGAGCATCGACTGGGCGTCGCGCATGCCGCCATCGGCGCCTTTGGCGATCGCCCAGGCCGCGGACTCGTCGAGCGCGATGCCTTCCTCGGTCGCGATGTGCTGGAGATGGCTGGCGATGATGTCGGCCGGAATCGGCCGCAGGTCGAAGCGCTGGCAACGGGAAAGGATGGTGGCGAGGATCTTGTGCGGCTCGGTGGTCGCGAAGATGAACTTCACGTGCTCCGGCGGCTCCTCGAGGGTCTTCAGCAGCGCGTTGAAGGCCGCGTTCGAGAGCATGTGCACCTCGTCGATGTAGTAGATCTTGAATTGTCCGCTGGCGGGGGCGAAGCGGACGGTTTCGCGAAGCGCCCGGACTTCCTCGACTCCGTTGTTCGAGGCACCGTCGATCTCGAGCACGTCGAGCGAGCGCCCTTCCGCGATCTCGACGCACATCGGTTCGTCCGGATCGAAGTCGGCCTTCGGGCCGCCCGAGCAGTTCAGAGCCTTGGCGAGGATCCGCGCTGTGGTCGTTTTGCCGGTGCCGCGCGGGCCGACGAAGAGATAGGCGTGGGCAAGGCGGTTCTGGTCGATCGCGTTCCTCAGCGTGCGGACGACATGGTCCTGACCGAGGATGTCGTTGAAGGTTCGGGGTCGGTATTTCCGGGCGAAGACCTGATAGCTCACGGGCGCGACTGTATTGGAGTTTGCAGCTTTGTCAGGTTTCGGTTTTCACAAGTGCCGTGAGTGGCGAAACACCAACGATTTTGAGCCAGGCGGAGAAGCGCGAGCGCTATGCCGAGGCGGGGCTGCGGATTGCGGGACTGGTTGAAAATGAACCGGATCGGATCGCGCGGATGGCGGGGCTGGTGGCCGTATTGCATGGCGCCATGCCTCACTATTTCTGGACCGGATTCTATCGGGTCGTGGGTGACTCGCTGGTAATCGGCCCGTATCAGGGGACACCGGGATGCAACCGGATCGGCTGGGGCAGGGGCGTCTGCGGAACCGCTTGGAGAACGGGCGAGACGCAGGTGGTCGCCGACGTCCACGCGTTTCCCGGGCACATCGCCTGCGATGCCCGCTCGGCGAGCGAGATCGTGGTACCGGTGAAGGACCGCAACGGGCGGGTGATCGCGGTGCTTGATGTCGATTCGACCGAGGCGGGCGCCTTCGATGAAGTCGATGCCGAAGCGCTCGAACGCCTTGTGAACCAATGTGTCGCGGGCGCCGTGTGATCGGCGTTTTACCGATCCGAGGGATGTGCTAGGGAACTCGGGTATGGATCGCATGGACCCCCACGAGATCGAAGGCTTGGAACGGCGCGAGCGGCGGCGGCGCGGCTTCCCGTTTTTCCGCCTGGCGTTTCTGATTCTTGTGCTGGCCGGGATCGCGATTCCTTTCACTCCCCAAGGCAGGGATTTGCTGCGCGGAGTGAAGCGCTATCTCGATGCCAGGAACACGCCGGTTGTTCAGGAGCCGGACATTGGTGACATCGAGCGTCAGGTCGAGGCACGGCTGATGGAGCAGTATGAGCAGGATCTGGCGAAGCTCCGCGAAGACTTGGCGGCGGCCCGCAAGCAGGCGGCCGACGACAGGAAGAAGCCCGATGACGAGATCCTGCCCCCGATCAACGAACACACCGCTGCGACTGGAGGTGACGTCCGGAAGCTGAGGTCGGAGATCACCCTGAAAACCGAGGTCAAGGTCACCGAGGGAGGGCTGGCGTCCGACGAGCGGGTCGACGCCGATGCGTATGCCGCCAGCTACACGCTCAACGTGCGGGTGCCGAAGGCATCCAAGAGCCTCGCCGAACTCCAGAAGGTGAATCCCGATTTGGGCACACTGCTGCCGGGGCTCGGGACCATGCTTGAGAAGGCGCAGGTTTCGAGGTGGTTCTACCAGCTCTACGAGAACAAGACGGACCGGTTGAAGCGCAATGCGACACAGCTCAGCGAGCTGCTGACCCGCCACAATTTCTACGACTGCGAGACCATCCTGAACCTGACCCATCCGCAGTCGAAGCGGAAGGTGTTCCTGATGCAGGCCGAGATGGACGTGGTTTCCGACGGTTCCGACGGCGACCGGCTGCCGACGATGCCCGACGAGATCGTCAACTCGACCTACTACCAACCCTTCACCAGCTACGGGTGGCCGAAGAAAACCAAGACGCCGAATCCGATGGTGGCCGGTTGGGAGAAGCGGATCGGCAATGCCAAGCGCGAGCTTGCGGATCCGAATACGACCGCCGCCCGCAAGGCATGGCTGAAGGACCGGATGGAGTATCTGAAGCGGGGCATCCAGGACATGAAGTACCGCAGCTTCCTCGTCGCGGAGTACGATCCCTTCATCGTGATTCCGGTGAACCTGCTCACCGCATCGGGCGATCCATTTGCGCCGCGTGTCGGTGACTACGCGGTCGTGGTTCACGGCAAGACGGTTTATCCGGCGATTGTCGGTGACGGCGGACCGACCTTCAAAGTCGGTGAGGCGTCGTTGCGGATGGCGAAGCAGCTCAACAAGAACGCATCGCCTTACAGTCGTCCGGTGTCCGACCTCAAGGTGACCTACGTGGTGTTCCCGAACAGCCGCGAGAAGAAGAAGGACGCTCCGGACTACGGCAAGTGGCGTAGCAAATGCGCCGAACTGGTGAAGGAAATCGGCGGGCTGGGCGAGGGCGTGGAATTGTTCGAGTGGCCGAACCTCCTGCCCGACCCGCCGAAGACGGAGGAAGGGGAAGAGTAGCCCATTGCCAGTCTCGCCGTTGGCGTATGGCGGACTTGGTTACTTCCCGAGCCGGTTCTCCAGGTCGACCAGGACGCTCTCGAGTTTGGCGTCGCTGGTGATCGGGGCCGGGTTGTCGAAGCCGATCCAGACGACGGTCGAGCCGCTGGGGCCGATTCGGAGCATCCATGCGTCGCGGTCCGAACCGGTGGAGCCGTTGTAGCATCGGCTGCCGCCGATGGTGCGGAACAGCGCCTTCGCCTGATCGGCTGCGTGCTTGGTGATCGCCTGCGAGACTTCCGGCTTGCGCGTGAAGAGGGTTTCGCCGGCGGCGTCGGTGATCCGGGTTACGAAGTGCGGGTTCGGTCGCTTGCCGCCGTTCGCAAGGGTGGCGAGCCCGACCGCGGTTTCCATCGGCGTGGACGCCGCGCTGCCGCGGAACAGATCCTCGGTATCGAGAAACGGGCCGCCCAGCCCGCAACGCTTCGCGATTCTGGCGGTCTCGGTCGGTCCGATCTGGCGCCCGGTCATCAACGGGTTGCCGGGAATCACCCGCTTGCCGCGCTCCGCGGCGGCGGCGGCGATCCACGGTTCGAAGAGAGTCCCGAGATCCCGGCGGGCTCCGGTGCTGCGGTCGAAGCGCGAATCGAGGAAATCCCGTCCGCCGATCATCGCGAGCACTTCACCGGTATCGGAGTCGAGGGTCACGGCCGAGCATTGGACATACGCCGGTGTCGTGCCCGGATCGTGCCGGGCGTGGGTCGGATGTTCCCAGCCGCGGCCTTTTTCCAGTCCGAGTAGAACCTTCGAGAGCTCGGTCTCAAGCCGCAGCTGCCACCCGCTATCGAGGGTGGTGTGGACAATCAACCCGTCGGCCCGGATGTCGGCGGCTTCCAGAATCTTCGAAAGCTCGTCCCGCACCGCGCGGATGGCATATGAGCGCTCGTTCGTCCGTTGCTCTTCGGGTACCAGCTTGATCGGCAACGCCTGGATGCGTTCCTTTTCCGCTTGGTCGATTCGTTCCATTGCGATGAGCCGGTCGAGGACCTCGCTCTGTTGGTCACGTGCACCATCGATGTTGCGAATCGGCGAGAAGATATGGGGGCCGCGGATGATCCCGATAAGCATCGAGCATTCCCCCTCGTGGAGTTCCGAGACGGTCTTGCCGAAGTAGGTGCGTGCCGCTTCCTCGATGCCGTGGCAGCCCGAGCCGAAGTAGATCCGGTTCAGATAGTGGGTGAGGATCTCGTCCTTCGAGTAGCGATGCTCGATGCGCAGCGTGAGCGCGATTTCCAACAGCTTGCGGTGGATCGACTTCGCCCGCATCTCGTAGGTGTTGCGCGCGAGTTGCATCGTCAGGGTTGAGGCGCCCTGGGTGAAATCGCGGTCCTTGATATTGCGCAGAGTCGCCCGCGCCAAGCCACGGAAGTCGACGCCGGAGTGCTCGAAGAAGCGCGCGTCTTCCCGCGCTTCGAGGCAGCTGACGAGAAAGTCGGGCAGATCGGCGCGACGGGCGAGGTGGCGTGCCGATCCCCAGCTCACCTCGACCTGGACCCCGTCGCGGTCGAGGAAAGTCGTGCGTGCGGGGAGCTGCGCGACCTCGTCGAGATCGTACTTCGCCGCCTGCATCAGATAGAAAAACGCGACCGCCGCGACGATGAGGGTGGCGATCAGCGTCAGGCGGAATGCCCAGCGCAAGGGCGTGTGCATCCACTGGGGAAGCCAGGCCAACCATTTCGGTAGCCTTGAGATCGGACGCCAGGTGGACACGCGGGATTGACGAATGAAATCGGGCGATTGTCGATGGAGAAGCCTCTCGGGCTATTCCACCGGCAGCGCGCGGGGGACCGGTTCCTCCACGGGGACGGCGCGGGGCACGTCATTCGACGGCGATACCGGCACGGCCTTCGGTGCGGATTCGGATTCCGGGTCGACAGGTCTCGCCTTCGGCACGTTGTCTCCCGCGATCGATGGATCGCCTTGGTGGATCTGACAGAACGATCCCGGACCCGGAACGAGATCGAGCGGAACGCTGTCGGTGTAGGCCTCACCCGCCTCCTCGCAGCCTTCGGTGGCCCGTTGTCCGGAGGTCCGGCACAGCCTGCAGTCGGTAAAGGACAGCTTCGATCGGAGTCCCTCCGCTTTATAGCCGAGACGATCGGCGGTTTTCATGACCTCGGCCCAGACCGGCAACGCGAGGACGGATCCGTAGCCGCGGTTGATCGTCGTTTTCGGTTGGTCGAGGCCTACCCAGACCGCGCAGGTGAGACTCGAGGTGTAGCCGACGAACCACGCGTCCTTGTAGTCGTTGGTGGTGCCCGTCTTGCCACCGCAGGGCTTGTGGAAACCGAGCCGCTTCACCGAGGCGCCGGTGCCGCGTTCCATCACCTCGTGGAGGATCTGCGAGGTCGTCCATGCCGAGCCGTTGCCTACCGCCTGGTAGGACAACTGCGGATTACTGAACTGGACCTCACCGTTGCGGTCGCGGATCTCCGCGATGATTCTCGGCGGATAGCGTTCGCCGCCGTTCGGGAAGACGGTGAATGCCGAAGCGAGTTCCTCCGGCGACGCCTCAAGGGTGCCGAGGAACGCGGTCGGGTCTTTCTGCAGAGGTTGCTCGAAGCCGACCGCCTCGGCGACTTCGGCCACCTTGGCGTTGCCCGCGTAGTTGCCGACACGGACCGACATCGTGTTGCGCGAGCGGATCAGGCCGTAGGACGCGGGTTGCCAGCCGTTGAACTTGCCGTCGGAGTTGGAAGGCGACCAGCGGCCGGCTCCCTTGACCTCACCGGGCTTCAACGGGTCGTCGCTGATCATCGTGTCCGGGCGCAGGCCGCGCTCGAAGGCGGAGAGGTAAACGAAGGGTTTGAAGGTCGATCCAACCTGACGGCGGGCCTGCGTCGAGCGGTTGAATTTCGACTCGTCGGCGTCGCGACCTCCCACGGTGGCGACGATCGACCCGGTGAGGTTCTCGATGACCACCACGCTTCCTTGGATGTACTTCGGATTCGGCTTCGGTTCGGGCAGGTCCTGCCACGCCGCGCGCGTCTGGTGGGGATAGCCGGCCGATCGCTCGAAGCTGCGCAAGTGGCTGTTGAGTGATTCCTCCGCCTTCTGCTGCACAAGGCTGTCGATGGTGGTCGTGATCTGCAGTCCGCCAAACTCGATGTCCTCTTCCTCGAGGATGCGCTCGAGTTCGCGGCGCACGGCGTCCATCGCCCATGAGTCGTGGAAGACACGGCGCCATTCGGGACGCACCTTGACCTCCTCCGCTTTGGCGGCGTCGGCCTGCTCCTTGGTGATGAATTCGGCATCGACCATCCGGTCTAGAGTCGCGTCCCGCTCCTTGATCGCGTCGGGGATGTCGCGGAAAGGGGAGAAGGCATTCGGTCCGCGGACAATCCCGGCGAGCAGGGCGGACTCGGAGAGGGTCAGGTCTTTCGCGTGCTTCTCGAAGTAGGTGCGCGACGCTTCCTCGATGCCCCGGATCGTGTGGCCCCAGAAGATGCGGTTCACGTAGTGCTCAAGGATCTCCTGCTTCTCATAGTTGCCCTCGATCCTGTAAGAAACCGCGATCTCGAGGAACTTGCGGTCGAGGTCCTGGAGCGGATCCGAGAATGACAGCCAGTCGGCGTTCAGATTGTAGCTGTTTCGCGCCAGCTGCATCGTCAGGGTCGAGGCACCCTGCGTCATGCCCATGTCCTTGACGTTGCGCAGCGTCGCCCGGCCGAAGCCGATCCAGTCGACGCCGCGGTGCTTGTAGAAGCGCTCGTCCTCACGGGCGAGGATGGCGAAAATGAAGTCCTGCGAGATCTTCGAGATGTCGATGATGTCGCGCTTCTCGCCGTGGATCCTTCCGAGTTCCTTGCCGCGGCGGTCGAGGACGACACTGCGTTCGGGCATTTCCTCGACCTTCGCCATGTCGTAGTTACGTGCTCTTGCGTAATAGAACAGGACGAGCGGGATCAGGAAATAGATCGCCAGCAGGGCCGGATGACCGACCAGACGGATCAGGAATCGCTGGAAGCCCGGAAGCGGGGCGGTAATGCGCTGGAGGAGGATCAGCGGCCAGAAAAGCACCAACGTTCCGAACCCGACGCGCTTTCGGGCCGGCTTGCGACGGCGGTTGGAAGAGGAATTCTGGCCATTTCCCTGGGCCTTCGAATTGCGTTTCGGCATCGACGTGGTAGAGGCTAAAGCGAGACGGGCGAAAGTGCCACGGTCAACTTCGGGTGAAGACGAAGCGGCGGAAATGCGTCGCTATCACGAGTGACAAAGCGATGAAGAAATCCGGAATTTTGCATGCGATTGGCCTTTTGGTGCTGCTGGGCTTGCCCTTGGCGGCGCGCGAGCCGGTGGGTTCGCTGAAGGACTTGGTGGAATTGGAGCGCAAGACGCAGACGGTGGCGGAGCGTGTGATGCCCGCCACGGTGGCGCTGATTTCACCCTCGACCGGCGCCTCGGGCTCCGGGGTGATCGTGGAAAAGGACGGCCTGATCCTGACGGCGGCCCACGTGACCGACGGCGCCGAGGAGGTGGAGGTTGTTTTCCCCAACGGCAAGCAGACCAAGGCCAAGGTGCTGGGGTCGAATTTCTCGAAGGACATCGGCATGGCCCGGATCACCGAGGAGGGCGACTGGCCGACGGTCGAACTGGGCAAGTCGAAGATTCTCGAGGCCGGCGACTGGGTCGTGGCGATGGGGCACAGCGAGGGCTACGATCCGGCCCGCACGCCTCCGGTCCGGTTCGGGCGGGTCGTTTCCGAGGGTCCCGGGAACTTTCTCACTACCGATTGCACGCTGATTGGCGGTGATTCGGGCGGACCGCTGTTCGATCTCGACGGCAACCTGGTTGGGATCAACTCGTCGATCGGCGAGTCGCTCGATAACAACAACCACGCGGGGATCGATGGTTTCCGCGAGGACTGGAAGCGCCTGCTCGAAGGGGAGAGCTGGGGCGAACTCCAACTCAACCCCTTGGCCAATCCGGAACGCCCGGTGGTGGGTATCGTGATGGGGCGCGAGCTGCGCGACGGCGGCGTGCCGGTCGACCAGGTCACGGCCCGTTCGCCGGCGGCCAAGGCCGGGATTCGGCAGGGCGACATCATCCGCAAGGTGGACGGAACCCGTGTGCGGGGCGGACGCAGTCTCGGGCTCCTGCTGGCGAAGTATTCGGCGGGCGATACCGTCACTCTCGCCATTCAGCGTGGCCGGGAGCAGATTGAAATCGACGTGGAACTGATGCGTCGCGACCAACTTTTCGAAGAACTCAAACGATGAAGATAGCAGCAACCCTTGGATTGACGGCGGTGCTGGTGGCACAAGCCGTCGCGCAGGATGTGCCGCTCCAGCGGCCGGAAGAGCGGCAGGCGACGCGACAACAGTCGCAGGAGATTTTCGATGTCATCAAACCGCTGGCCCGCGAGGTCTCCAAGTCGACCGTTTGGATCTGGGCGAATCGCCGTCAGGTGGCGATGGGCACGGTTGTCGGTGACGGCAGCCAAGTACTGACAAAGTGGAGCGAGATCGCCTTGGCCCGCACGCCGATCCAGGCGGTCGGTGGCGACGGACGCACGGCGACGGCTTCGATTCTCGGCGTCTATCGCGATGAGGATCTGGCGCTGCTTCAGCTCACCGGTGAAAAGTTCAAGCCGGTCACGTGGAGCGAGGGTGAGACTCCCGGAATCGGACGGTTCCTTGTCGCTCCCGGTCCGGATGACAATCCGCTGGGCCTTGGTGTGGTCGCGGTGGCTGAGCGTCCGCTTCGCGAGTCGGATCAGGCATTCATCGGGATCAGTCTCGACCCGGAGTTCGAGGGTGACGGCGTGAGGATCCGTGAGGTCGATGATCGTGGGGGTGCCGACGAGGCCGGAGTGCTTGCGGGCGATGTCCTGACGGCGATCGGAGAGCGCGAGATCACCAGTGCTTTCGAGCTTCGGAACATCCTTCTCGATTACTCACCCGGCGATGAGATCACGGCCAAGCTGCAGCGCGACGGCAAGCCGCTCGAAGTGCAGATCACGCTCGGCGGCCGGCCCGAGTTTCCCGGTGTCCCGGAAAGTCGTCTGCGCCTGATGCGCCAGATGGGCGGGCCGATCAGTCTGGTCGGCAGCGGATTCCCGCTGGCCCTTCAGACCGACATGCAGTTGAAGCCGCAGCAATGTGGGGGTCCGGTGATCGGTTTGGATGGCGAGGTGGTCGGTGTGACGGTCGCAAGAACCGACAGGACCCGCAGCTTCGTGATCCCGGCATCCCAGATCCAACTCATGCTGGGTCAGAATCCCGTGAGCCCCGCGATGGCCCAATTGCCGACCGAGACCGAGAGGGTTCCCGGCGGCGGTGCCGATCGTCCGCGGCGTCAGGCGGTGCCGATGAATCCACGCGCCGCGGGCCGCCTCCGTCGTCACCTCGAGGAGATGTCCGAACTGCTCGAGCGAATGGAGCGGGAGATGGAGGAAGTCGGCGAGGAGTGATCGCCCGGGAACGGTGGTTGCGGCTTAGTAGTCCGTGGAGTGCTTCCCCCGCCGGATTTCGAGAAGAAATCCAGCCAGCGAAAGAGTCGCTGCCGCAGCAGCAGGCGCTCTGATGAATTGAGCATTGTCCAGCAGGCCTGAAATGAGCGGCGCCCAAGTGGCGATCGCCAGATGCCAGACCATTGCGAAGAGCCAGCCAGCGACAAACCACGGCTTCGAATGCTTACTTAGGACTCTCAAGCCGAAGAACACCCAAATCGCGAAGCCGGGTAGCAAAACGAGGACTCCTATCGGAAAGGCAAGCCACGATGATAGCGTGATCGCCCAATAACCCCCGGCGAGAGCAAGTACACCTGCAACGACTCTAGGAGCGGTCATCGTGACAGGGCAATCTAGGCGAGCCGGTCAAGCATGGGAACTGAGGCATCGAACTCCACGCCCCTCGCTCCAAGCTTCCGCCCTCCTACAGGCAGACCCGTCGGAACAATTCGTCCAGCGGGAGCTGCATGCCGATGTAGAAGTCTCCGAAGTCGGCGTAGCGGGCGGATACTTCGTCGAAGCGCATCTCGTAGACGATCGCCTTGATTTCGATCGTGTCCTTGGCGAGGAGGGTCACGCCCCACTCGTATTCATCGAGTCCGGTCGAGCCGGTGATGAGTTGGAGGATGCGACCCGCGTAGGTCCGTCCGACCCGTGCGTGGCCGCCCATCAGACGTTTCCGTTCCTCGAACGACAGGCTGTACCAGTTGTCGTTGCCTTGGCGGCGTTTCGACATCGGGTAGAAGCAGACGACCGGCCAGTCGGGGAGGACCGGGTAGAGGCGGTGCTGGAGGTAGTGCTCCATTCGCTCATCGAACTCCTTCATCGCGGCGGCGAACTCGGGGCTGTCTTCGGACAGACCTTTCTCGCCCTTGAGTGTCTCTTCGGCGTATTGCTCCGAGGTGGTCGTGTATTCGGATCGCTCGGTCTGTGAGAGATACGAGTAGACCGGACTCAGGATCTCGGGTCCGAGGGAAAGCGTGAGCTGCTTCTCATAGGCGTTGGCCACCTGGAGATCGGGCGTCAGCAGCATGAAGCCGATGTCGGCCTTCGGGGTCGCGATGGAAAAGGTCAGCAGGTGGGTGTCGGGCGTGCTGCGGATCTCCTGGACGAGCTCGGCGAGCTTCGTCTTCGCGGCGCGTTGCTCTTCCTTGTCGAGGAGTGACCACTGGGCGTGGTCGATTTGATAAAACAGGTGCATCACGTGCCAACCTTCGCGGGGCACAAGCGACGGAACGGGGGTGCTATCGGACATGAATCAGTGTCGGTTCGACGAAATCGGTGCGGTGAACAGTGTCTTGAACTCGCTGCCCCGGGCATTGAGTGAAGGTCCCTCCAGGACTTCAGCGGTCCAGCGGCCTTCGCCTACGCGGTAGCCGTTGAACTCGCCGTTCGTTTCAAAGCCGTCGGTGGAGGCGAACTCGAGCGTGTCGGAGCCGTTCTTTACAAAGCGTCCGCCCTCGAACCGGCGCGTCACGCTGTCGCCGACAAACTCGCCGCTGTCATTCTTGTACCACACGCGGAGGACGCCGCTGCCACCGGAGAGGCGGATCGAAATCGCGGGGATGAACGAGACCTCGGGGCGGGTGATGTCGGGGTTGTCGCCGGTCCGAACCGGTTGTCGCCAATAGGTTTCGGCGTCCGTGACTTCGGCGTAGTTGCCCTCGATCGGGAGATCCGGTTGATCGCTCCCGATGCGTTTGGTCGGGACGTCGGAGAACTGGCCGACGATCCACCACACGGCGAGCGCGAGGAACACGGCGGCGAGTGCTCCAAGGCCGATCCACTCCTTCCGGTTCGGAGGAGGGAGGTCATCGAGAAGGGAAGCGGACTTCGTGGCGGCTTCGGGTTCGTCCGGTTCCTCCTCGGGCTCCGGTTCGACCTCGGCAGCGGCCGGAGGCACTTCGGCAGGGCTTTCGGGTGCCGGTTTGGGCTCGGGCTTGGGAATCAGCTCGCGCTCCGGCTTGTGCGGTCTCCGCAGCACGGGGGTGGGGTCTTCCTCCGGTTCCGGAGTCGCCTCGGCTTCCCGTGGTTCGACCGGTGTCGAAGCGATCGGGGCGGGTTCGTCATCGAGATTCCAGAGGTCCTCCTCCGTGGTTTCACGGGACAGTTCCGTCAGCCTCGGCCGGTGTCGGCGCGGCTGGGATGAGGGCGGCTTGGATTCCTCGGACATGGGCGTCGGGGCTGTCTTAGGAATCGCCCGGGGGCTTGGCCAGTGGAAAGCACGGCTGTGGTGGCCGTGTCGACCGCGCCGCCTGCCTGCCGCCGGGGCCGTCTACGGGGGACGAAAAGGTTTGCATGACCGGCGCTACGGCGCGATTTCAGGCACGCAAACCTTTCACCGCACCCCACGATGGCCGACCGCGAAGACAAGAATGAAGAGAACGTCGACGGCAAGTTCTACGTCGACAGCCAGTGCATTGACTGCGACCTCTGCCGGGAGACGGCGCCGAACAACTTCACCCGCTCCGACGACGAGGGCTACTCGTACGTTTTCAAGCAACCGGAGAATGACGAGGAAGTCGGCCAGTGCCGCGAGGCGATGGAGGGCTGCCCGGTCGAGGCGATCGGCGAAGACGGGGACGAGTGAGATGGCCCGGGAAGACCGGCTCGCACGCATCCGCCGCGCGATCCTTCGCGAGTGGCGGGGTGGCGATGAGCCGGATCATCCGGACTCGCGGGTCCACCAACCCACGGACTTCCTCGCCGCGATCCTCAAGCAGGCGAACGCGTCCGAGGGGATCGATGAGGAACGGCTCCGCGAAATGTGGGTCGAGATCGCCGGCGAGTTCGTTGCCCGGCATGCGGCACCGGACTCGCTCAAGGGCGGCTGCCTGACCCTCAAGGTTCTGCAGCCGGCAATGCGGTTCCAACTGGAGCAGATGAAGCCCCGCCTGCTCGCGAATTTGAAGCGGGCAGCCGGTGAAGGCGTCGTCCGCTCGATCCGATTCTCGCTCGGTTGATCCGCCATGTTTCGCGCTCTCATATTCGACTGGTCGGGGACCTTGGTGGATGATCTGCCGCCGGTTCTGGATGCCACGAACCATGTTCTCGGCGTTTACGGGAAACCGCCGATGGACCGTGAGGAGTTCCGTGTCCGCTTCCGCCTGCCTTACCGGGAGTTTTACGAGGAAGTGCTCCCGGGTGTCCCGCTTGAGGAGCTCGAGACGCATTTCAGAAGCGCGTTTTCGGCATCGTCGGCGCCGGTCACCGTCCTGCCCCACGCGAGGGAGAAGCTCGAGTGGTGCCGTCGGCACGGGATCCGGTGCTTCGTGTTGACCAGCATGGATGCCGATGCCTTCCGCGGGCAGCTCGAGGAATTCGGACTGGCTCCGTATTTCGAGGCGACCTACGCCGGGGTTCTCGACAAGCGCGAGCGGATCCTCGGGATCATCGAGAGTCATGGGATCGATCCCGCCGACTGCGCGTTCGTCGGCGACATGGTCCACGATATCGATACCGCCCGGCACGCCCGCATCACCTCGGTGGCGGTTCTCACGGGCTACACCCATCCGGCGCCCCTCGCCGATGCCTTGCCCGACATCACCGTGCAGGATCTCGATGGACTGCGGCGGTTGCTCGAACGGCCGCTCGCACGCAAGGCGCCGGTTGCGACGGTTGGCGCGTTGATCGAGGACGAAGCCGGCCGCTACCTGATGGTGAAGACCCACAAGTGGAGTCATCGATGGGGGATCCCCGGCGGAAAGATCAAGCGGGGTGAAAGCTCGGAGGACGCGCTCCGGCGGGAGATCCGCGAGGAGACCAATCTCGAGATTGATGAGCCGAGGTTCGTGATGGTGCAGGACTGTATCGATTCCGAGGAGTTCCAGCGTCCCGAGCATTTCCTGCTGCTCAACTACGTCGCTCGCCGTATTTCCGGTGAAGTGGTTCTCAATGAAGAGGCGGAGGAATTCCGCTGGGCGGATGCCGAGGAGGCACTCCGGATGGATCTCAACCAACCGACACGTGTGCTTCTCACGGAAGTGATGCGTTCCACCCAGCAGGCATGAACAGCGGCGTGATCAAGATCCGGGGATTGGAGGTGGAAACGAGGATCGGTGTCCCTGAAGAGGAGCGTGCCGAGTTCCAGAAGCTCCTGATCGACATCGACATGGTTCCGGGCGCGGCTTTCTTCGCGATGGGTGACGATGTTGCCCGCACCATCGATTACCATGCGGTTGCGGTGGAAGTGGTGTCCCTCGCAGCAACCGGTGAGCGGCGGTTGATCGAAACGCTGGCCGACGAGATTGCGGATCACGTGCTCGAGCGCCATGCGGCCCGCGAGGTGAAGGTGAGGATCCGCAAGTTCATCCTTCCGCAGACCGAATGGGTCGGAGTGGTGCTGAGCAAGGCCGCCGAATAGGTGGTGTTCGGCGCCTCAAAGGAGAAATTGCGGAGTTTTTTGACCTGCCATGCTAATCAACGGGGCGGGACGCCTATGTTCCAGCAGCTTCCGTGAATCCCGAGTCCAACATCGACGCCGAATTCGTCACGCTCCTGACGGATCACCAGTCCGTGATCCGGGGGTTCGTGATCTCGCTTCTGCCCGGTGCGCCGGACCTCGATGACGTGATTCAGAAGACCAATCTCGTCCTCTGGAACAAGCGGGGTGACTTCGAGATGGGGAGCAATTTCTGCGCGTGGGCGCTCACGGTCGCGCGATTCCAGGTGCTCGCCCATCAGCAGGCGCTCCGCAAGAGGCACTGGATGACCCTCGATGACGATGTGGCTTCGATGCTGGCGGAAGACTTCGCAGGGAACATCGGTCGCGATTTCTACAACGAGCGGGTCGACGCGCTCCGAACCTGCCTCGGTGAGGCGAGGGAGAGCGACAGGGAGCTGCTGATGGCCCGCTACTGGAGAAAGACGCGCCTTCAGGACTTCGCGGTGACCCACGGGCGGTCGTTGAGCGGACTGCGGGTCCAATTGTTCCGGCTTAGGGCGGCGCTGAAGGTTTGCATCGAGAACCGTTTGGGAGGGGAGGGAGCGGCATGAACTCCAGGCATCCCGGCAGGCGGAAACTCGAACAACTCCTCCAGGACTTCGAGGACAGCAACATCTCGTCGGCCGATCACCGGCAGTTGATGGATCTGTTGCGCGGCGAGCCGGAACTGCGGCTTGCCTACCTGAAGCACATGGCCGTGGCGACGGGCTTGCACGAGGTCGCCGAATCGTGGGCCGCGACTCACGGACCTCCGGCACCCGAAACCCACGAGGCCCGCGAACGGCGGATCCTGAAGCGCTCGTTCCTTGCTGCGGCTGCGGTGCTTTTCCTGCTGCTGGCGATCGGCAGCGTGATCGCGATCCGCGAGCGACTGCAGCCGCCGGTGCGGATCGTTGAAGGTCAGGGCAGCCTCTGGATGTTCGAGTCCGGGGGTGTTGGAGAAGATGGGGAGTTCGTGCCGGGAACGATGCTGCTGGTTGACAATGGCTCGCTCGAGATCACGACCCGGACCAAGAGCCGCATCGTGCTCGAAGGGCCGGCGAAGCTTGAGCTGCGGGGTGAGAAGTTGGCGAGGTTGCACGAGGGCAAAGCGTGGTTCGACATCTCCGAGCGCGACACGGGCTTCACCGTCACGACCGCCCGTGTCCGGGTGGTCGATCTCGGAACGCGTTTCGGAGTGGTATCGTCTGACGGGTCGGATCTGGTGCAGGTGGACTCGGGGCGGGTAAGGATCGAATCGCTTAGCGAAGGCCCGGCACCCCTTGAACTCCATGGCGGACAGGCAGCACGAGCGAACGTCGTGGGGCGGAGTGCTCCGGAAGCCTACGACCCAGATCTATTCCTCTCGACTCCTGCGCCAGCCGAGGATCCGGCAGTGTGGGCCTATTATCCATTCGATCACGATTGCTCAGATCAGTCCGGATCGGGGCGTGATGGCGCTTTGGTCGACAACAAACCGCACGGCAGTTCCAAGATCTCGAGGACCGGCAATGACTTCCGTTTCGGAGGAGGCGCGTTGGATCTGGGGTCTGACCGTGACTTCGTGTCCGTCCCTTCGAAGACTTTCAGTTCGGGTTCTCCTTACGCTGTATCTTTCTGGGCCCGCAAGGCGCCCGGCGATCAGGGGCAGGCGTCATGGTGGGACATGGTCATCGGAGTGCGTGGATCCAAGGACTTCTTCATCGCGCTTGGGGATGCCAACGGTGATGACGGGCGGACAGGGTTGCGCTGGCGTGGGAATACGGAAGCGCCCGGAGCCCGTCAGGCGGATTTCGACGCACCGGACGACAGCTCATGGCATCACCATGTGATCATCGCGGACGGGGCAGGCTCGCTTTCGTACTACCTCGATGGGATTCAGAGGGAGACCGCCGAGAATGTTGAGACCGGCTTCGGCTTCGATTCGATTGGCGATGCCTATGGCACAGGACTCGATGTCGATTTTCACGGACAAATCGACGAGGTGTGGATTTTCGAGGATTCGATCGGTCCCGGGGTGGTGCGGTCGCTGTTCCGCGGATCTCACCGGCCGGGGGATCACTGAAAAAAAGTCACGATGGAGGCTAATCATCGGGCACCTGTGCTTATTCCACAGGTAGAGTGACCAAAACCCATGTGTCCGCCTGATGAAAACCCATTGTCTTCCCACACTTGTAATTCCGTTCCTTGTCCAGTCCGCCATCGCCGGGGTCTGGGCCCACTTTCCCTTCGATAGCGACTACGCCGACGTCTCGGGCAACAGCCAGAACGGCGCTCTGATCGACGTCGATACCATTGGCAACTCCGGCATCACCACCTCCGCCGGAGACTTCAAGTTCGGTAGCGGGGGGCTCGACCTGAGTGCTGACCGCGACTACGTCTCGTTTCCCTCCAAGACCTTCAGCTCGGGAACGGCCTATTCGATCGCCTTCTGGGCCCGCAAGGCCGGGGGCGATACCGGCGGCGCCGCCCAATGGGACATGGCGATCGGCCAGCGGGACGGAACGAACTTCTTCGTCGCCCTCAACGATGCCAGCGGCAGCGGCGGCAGGACGGGGCTGCGGTGGCGCAGCAGCGACGGCACGACCGGGCGCAATGCGGACTTCGCGGCGGCTGACGACACCGATTGGCACCACTATGCGATCGTCGCGAGCGGCACCACCATCACCTGCTATGTCGATGGTGGTCCGGCACAGGTCGCGACCGGGAAGAGCACCGGAATCATTCTCGATACGATTGGCGAGGCCTACACGGCCGGCAACGACTTCGATTTCCACGGCCAGATCGACGAGGTGTGGATCTTCGACCACGCGCTTGGCGAACTGGAAGTCGAGGGGCTCTTCACCGCCAACGACACCACTGCGGCCTTGCCCGAGCGGAGCCTGCATCATCGCTACGATGGCGACTTCACCGATTCAGGTCCGGAGGGGCGCGACGGTACTGCGGCCGGTACCGCGGCGCTGACCTCGGATGTGGGCGAAGTGGTGTTCGGAACCGGAGCGCTCGAACTGGACGGGGTTTATGGATCCCAGGTGGATGTCGACGAGTTCTACTTCCTGGACAGCGAGGCCTGGAGCATCTCGTTCTGGGCACAACGCGCTGAGAACGGGGCGAACAAAGGAATGGTGATCGGTGCCGCGACCGACACGCAGAATTTCCTTTGGCTCAACGACAACTTCACCGGCCTCCGTTTCCGGTCCGATGGCAATGTGACCTACAACTTCACGGTTCCGCAGGACACCGCCCTCCATCATTACGCTTTGGTTGCGGACGGAACCGGAAACCTGAGCCTGTTCCGTGACGGTGAGTTTGTTGAAACTGTCAATCAGGGTGACTCGTCATTCAGGATCAACAGCATCGGTCAGGGATACACCTCCGGTCTCGACTACACCTTCCAAGGGATCCTTGATGAGGTGCGGGTGTTCGAAGGGGCGATCACCCCGACCCAGATCGACGGACTCTATGCGAGCAACGATCCGGACGCGGTGCAGCCCCGGACCCTGCACCATCGTTACGACGGCGACTACACGGATGCGTCCGCGGGCGGCCGTGACGGAACGCCTGTGTGGGATGCCCTGATCACAGCCGATCCGCTCAAGGTCGTGGCGGGATCCGGAGCGCTGGAGGTCGACGGTCTCTATGGAAGCCAGGTCAATTTCGACCCGATGGTATTCCTTCCGTCGGAGCCGTGGAGCGTCACGTTCTGGGCGCAACGGGCAGAGCTTGGCGGTCAAAAGGGAATGGTGATGGGCACGAGCACGGACACCCGAAATTTCATCTGGCTTAACGACAACTTCACAGGCCTCCGCTTCCGTTCGGAAAGTGGTTCGACCTATGACTTTACTGCCACACAGGACCTCGGTCTCCACCACTACGGCCTCGTCGCGGATGGAACCGGCAACCTCACCTTCTATCGCGACGGCCAGTTCGTTGAGACGCTGAATTCGGGAGACACCGACTTTAAGATCGAGTGCATCGCCCAAGGATATACCTCGGGGCTGGATTACACCTTCCAGGGAGTCCTCGATGAGGTCCGGGTTTTCGATAGCGCGCTCATCGCGCAAGACGTCATTGACATCTATGATGCGGAGAATCCGGGGGGTGGATCCCCGGTCACGAAGGTGAATGTGTTCCTCTTGGGCGGTCAGTCGAATGCCGACGGGCGAGCCGATCCGGCGTCGCTTCCCGCCGGTCTTCAGACGCCCCAGTCGGACGTTGACTTCTACTACAAGGTGGATGGAGGCGGGAGCGCCCTGACGACCCTCCAGCCGGGTCTCTCGGAGACGAGCCAGTTCGGTCCCGAGGTCACCTTGGGCCGCCGTCTTGCCGACCTCTTCGGCAACGGGCCCGAAACGCGCACCGCGCTGGTGAAGTATGCCAACGGCGGAACCAACCTCGAGGTCCAATGGGCCGGGGGAGGTGACAACACGACCACCGGCGATGGGCCGGAGTACGTGACGTTCCAGCAAACGGTGACCGACGGATTGGCGGCACTCGCTGCAGCCTACCCGGGGGCATCCATCGAGATCTGCGGCATGGTCTGGCTGCAGGGTGAAAGCGACATCAACGGAGGATTCCACAACAACTACGAAACCAACCTGACGAACTTCATCGCCGACGTCCGCGCCACCTATGGTAGTGACCTTCCGTTCGTGATCATTCGTTTGTCCGACGGCCAGAGCTCGCTCGATGCCGGTCGGCTTGCGACGGTCCAGGCGGCAATGGATGCGGTGGCGGCCGCCGACCCGCTGACGAGTGTTGTCAATACGGATAGCTTCGGTGTGAAGGGAGACAACCTGCACTTCGATGCCGCCGGTCAGCAGTCGATCGGTACGGCTGCCGGTGAGGATCTGGTCTACTTCAAGTGGATGTTCGACACCTTCTCCCCGGCCCAGATCGGTGCCGGTGCCGCGACCATGTCCGGAGATGGGGACGGCGACGGCCAGAGCAACGAAGACGAGTGGGTCGCCGGAACCGATGGGGCCGATCCGTTCTCGTTCTTCGCGGCACAGATCGCACCTGCCACAGGTGGCTTTGATCTCAGCTATCCGACCGCCGCCGATCGAAACTACTCGGTGGAGGAATTCGATCCGGTGCTCGAAACGTGGTCCGAGATTCTCGCCCCGCAAACCGGGTCGGGTGGAACCGATACCCGCACGGTGCTGACCGGTGATCCGCTGCATATCTACCGGATCCGGGCGACCCTCCCGTAGCGGATTGGTGGCCTCCGATTGAAAGATCGCAACGGTTCGCCGGCCGTTGCGGTCTGCACGGCTCTGGGCGGAATGCACGGTGATGGAAGGGCCGGTGCGAATCTCCGCCATTCCGCTTCATCGGCTGCAGCCCTGTCGGGACGGGGTATCCCGGGCCACCACATTAAGGGGCCGGTAACTGGCTCGGGATCCGCTGGAGATCTCGGCATGATTTCTTTCGAGAAGACGCTATCCACCCTGAAGGAGACGCTCTCCGAGCAGTGGACCGGGTTGGTGAGTCAGGTGCCCAATCTGGTGGCGGGGCTGGTTGTCCTGCTCGCGACATGGATTGCGGTCTTCGCGTATCGGAAGTTGGTCCGTCGTGCCCTTCGTGGTCGGTCGATGAGGGACTCGCTGAAGGAACTGATCGTCACCTTCGGTAAGGTCGCCATTTGGACGCTCGGGGTGCTGATCGCCGCGATGATCGTCTTCCCCGATCTCACACCTTCGAAGGCGCTCGGCGCGGCCGGCTTGGCGTCGGTTGCGGTCGGACTCGCGTTCAAGGACATCTTCCAGAACTTCTTCGCCGGCATTCTTCTGCTATGGCGCTTTCCCTTCGAACCCGGCGACTTCATCGAGTGCGGCGACGTGTGCGGGCGGGTCGAAGACACCCGATTGCGGATGACGACGGTCCGCAGTCTCACAGGAGAACTCGTGGTGGTTCCGAACTCCCAGCTGATCGGCAACCCGCTCGAAGTTCTGAATGACCAGTCGCTCCGGCGGACAACGGTGGAGACCGGAGTTGCTTACAAGGAGGACCTCGACCGGGCACTCGAGTTGATCGAGGGCGTGCTCAACCGCTGCGACAGCGTCGACAAGGACCGGCCACACGACGTCTTTGCTTCCGGTTTCGGCGACAGCAGCATGAACATCGATGTGATCTATTGGACGGATGCCCGGCCCTATGAGCAGCGGCGCAGCAGGTCTGAAGTGATCACGGCGATCAAGTCGGCCCTCGACGAGGAAGGTATCGAGATCCCGTTCCCGTATCGCACGCTGACCTTCGACGAGCCGCTGCCGATACTCAGCAAGCGGCCGAGGAAGGAAAGGGTCCCGGCCTGAGGCGGATCGGAACGAGCAGCGTGATCAAACCTATGCAGGCGAGTCTGTTCTGGAGATGGTCGGAGGCCGATCCGAGCAAGGGTGAAACCCTCTACATTCGCGGTGGTGCCAAGTCCGCCAAGGGCGAGAGTCGCACTGCCGAGAGGAAATCGATTGCGCCCCGTGACGGCGAAACCTTCGGAGGTGCCGACGGACGGGGCGAGCGGAAGCGGCCCGCCTAGGTCTCCGGCTCAGTAGTCCGCAACCGGGGAGTTGGCCACGGCCTCATCACCAGTGGCGGGGACCTCCGCCGCGAGTTCGGCGATCTTCTCGCAGGTCTTGCTCCACTTGTCCTCGTCCCAGACGAGCGGGGCGTGGAGCTTCTTGCGGAACTTCTCGACCCGCTTTTCGGCGTCGGCCGCGACGTTGCCGGGGAGTTCGGAGATCAGGTGGGCGGCTTCGTCGGCGCGCTCCATCCGGTGGCAGATCATCGCAAGATCATTGCCGGCATGGATGGCTGCGGGGACGTCGGAATTGTCCGGGAAGCGGTCGGCGATTGCGCCCATGTCGAGGTCGTCGGTGAGCACGAGATGGCGATCGAATCCGAGTTGCCCGCGCAGGAAGCCGTTGATGATCTTGGGCGACAGGGAGGCCGGAAGCTCGGGGTCGATGGCCGGGAAGCTGACGTGGCCGACCATGATCGCATCGAGTTCGGGCATGAGCGCCGTGTAGGGGATGATGTCCTCGGCGAGCAGATCCTTGATGGTCGCATTGGAGGATGGCAGATCGTGGTGGGGGTCCACCTTGGCCCGACCGCAGGCGGGGAAGTGCTTGGCGCAGGAGCGGAGCGAGCGTTTGCGCATCCAGCGGTTCCACATGCCGGCGTGGTCGATCACACGTTGCGGGTCGCGACCCCAGCACCGGCCGCGAAGCGCGTTCGAGGCGCCGACATGGTGATCGAGGTCGAGCACCGGCGCGAAGTTCAGGTTGAATCCGAGCAAGCGCAGGAGGTCGGCGGTGTAAGCGCCCGCATTGGCGATGTTCACCGGGTTCCCTTGGGCGGCGAGGTCGTTGGCGGACGGAACGACCGGGGCGATCTCCTTGGTGCGGGTGACCCGGCCGCCCTCCTGGTCGATGGCGATGATCGGGTCGAGGGTGTGGAGAGAACGCAGCGAGTCCGTGAGCTCCCGGGTTTGCTCGGGGCTGACGATGTTGCGCGAAAAGAGGATGTAGCCGGCCGGTTGGAGCCGCTCAAAGCGCTTGCGCTCGGTGTCGCTCAGTTCCGGCCCCTCGATGCCGAGGAGGAGTAGGTTGCCGTTCATGGACGTCTCAGTGTTCGCCTTCGCGGGCGAGCATTTCCTCTTCTTCCTCGTGGGAGTGAATCTGCAGGTTGACCTGGACGTCGGCGCGCTCGGCGGCTGCCTTCACCACACCGCGGATCGACGAGGCGCTGAAGCCGTTGCGTCCGATCAGGAGGGCGACGTCCGAGCGCTCCAGGACCAGCTTGAACCGGAGACGCTTGGGGCCGAGTTCGGCGACCTTCAACTGCGCCCGCTGGGGGTGCTCGATGAACTGGACGGCGATGTATTGGAGAAAGTTCCGGATCTGGTCCGTGACAACCTGCATGGATCGAACATGGACCCTCCCGGAGCGAGTAGCAACGGTGGAGGCGATTTGTCGGAAAAATGGGAACGCCCCTCGCGAACCGCCCCGATGAGGGGCCGATCGGAGGGGCGCTGCCGAAGGACGAAATCAGAGAATCTCGATCTTCTTCGGTTGGGCCGCTTCGACGAGCGGGACCGAAGCCCTGAGAATTCCCGCTTCGAGGGTCGCGCGGAGTCCGGATCCGTCAAGCGATTCGCCAAGCCGGAGCTTCAGGCGGTAGCCGTCGGGCGCGGGTTGTCCGTGGATCAGACGCCCGTCGTTTGCTGAACCCGGACGACGCGCTTCGAGCACCAGGTGGGAGCCTCGGACTTCGAGTTCCAGCGCCTCCTTGGTGACGCCCGGAAGGGTGACCTCAAGTTCGACGCCATGGTCGGTCCGGCGGGCATGCCACACGGGGGTGACGTAGGAGTTCGAGGACCCGTCGCGAGTCGCTACGGTGGTTTCGACGGTCGATGCCTCCGGTGCGGAAGCTTGGCAGCAAGTGGTTTCGTGATTCATGGATGATTCGGGGTTAGTGGATTTCGATGCGTTGGACCTCGGTCTTGGTCTCTGCCTTCGGGAGACGCAGGGAGAGGACGCCGAGGTCGAGTTTGGCGGTGATGTTCGCGGTATCGACCAGCTTGCCGACCGGCAGCTGGTAGGTGGCCGAGTCCTTCACCCTGAGTTGCAGTTTGCCTTCCTTCGCCTCGAGTTCGATGTCCTCGCGGGCGATGCCCGGAAGGTCGACCTCGAGGGTCCAGCCGTTGTCGTCCTCAAGGACGCGGAGGTCATTCGGCGCGCTTTCGAACCGACGGAAGGCCGAGTCGAAGAGACGTCCGAATTCGTTGAGCCATGGGCTTGTGTTGCGAAGATGTTGTGCAAGGATCATGGTAGTAGTGATGTTCGCCGAAAGGGATCGCAGTCGAGGTGCCAAGTGGGTTCCTGGGAGGAGAAGTGGCCTATTATCAGGGAGTTGGAAAAAGGCGGGCGAGCCAAACATATGCAACTAGATGAAACAAATTGTCGCAGTTGTGACAGGATGTCGGGTTGGAATGTCACGGGCCGGAATTTGGCATTTGGGCCGGGCTGGAGGATGGGCTAGGAAAGCGCATGATCGACATGCTGGTGCGGCTCTATGCGCTTCCGGAAAGCGCGGAGCTCTATGCGAACGTGGACGCTCAGGGGATCAACCTGCGGCGGGCGCGGGCTTTCGAGTTGCACACCGTCCGGGACTTCGTGCGGGAGCACTTTTCCGCCAAGTGGGTCAGTGAGGTGGAGGTAGCCATGACCCGCCAGCCGATTGCCTGCTTCATTGCCACGAAGGACAAGGAAGTGCTCGGCTTCGCGTGCTACGACACGACGATGCGCGGCTTCTTCGGGCCGACCGGAGTCAGCGAGGCTGCACGGGGTACGGGCATCGGCAAGGCGCTTCTGTTCAAGTCGCTTGAGGCGCTTCGCGAAACCGGCTATGCCTATGCGGTGATCGGTGGCGTCGGTCCCCGCGAGTTCTATGAGAAGGCATGTGGGGCGATCGAGATCCCCGGCAGCGACCCCGGGACTTACACCGACCTGCTACCCTGACGAGATGGGGGAGGGAACGATCCAGGATCCGGGTTACGTGCGCGATGCCTTCGCGCGGATTGCCGACCGATACGTGACGACGAATCACGTGTTGAGTCTCGGCACCGACATCCTGTGGCGGCGCAAGGTCGCCCGGATTGTCCGGGGCTGGAAACCTGACCGCGTTCTCGATGTCGCGACGGGCACCGGCGACCTCGCGCTTGAGATTCAGGATGCCTGCCCGACGGCGGAGGTGGTTGGCAGCGACTTCTGCGCGGAGATGCTCGAGCATGCCAAGGAGAGGGGGCTGGCAAAGACGCTGGTTGCCGATGCGTTGGCCCTGCCATTCGAGGATGCGTCATTTGATGTGGTCACCGTCGCCTTCGGGCTGCGCAATATGGCCGACTATGCCGCCGCGCTGCGGGAAATGGGGCGCGTCCTGCGGCCGGGCGGGCATCTGCTCGTTCTCGATTTCTCGCTTCCGGAAGGGCCGCTCCGGCGACCCTACCGCTGGTATCTTCACAAGGTGCTTCCGAAGCTCGCCGGCTGGCTGACTCGCCAAGCCGATGCCTATGAGTACCTCGCCGGATCGATCGAGGAGTTCCCGATGGCGGGCGAGATGTGCGGGCTGATCGAGACCTGCGGATATCAGGATGCCGAAGCGGTCCCGCTAACCTTCGGGGTGGCGAGCATTTATACGGCGGAGTCGATCGGGTAAGGGGCGATCTTGCAGGTGGGAAGATGCGCGATCGGAGTCGCGCGGTCCGGTGTGGGGTGGTTCGGCCGGCGGCTGACCGGGGGCGGTCAGGCCTACCTTTGGAGTGGGATCGCGTTCTATCCGAAAGGAAATGCAAGGTGCTGTTGGAGGGAGGCGTATGCCCCGGGATATGAGCACTGACGACAAGGCGGCGGTGGAGAAGCTCCACAAGGTTTACGGTTCGATGAAGGAGCAGGTCGGGCGGGTGATCGTCGGCCAGGAGGAGGTCGTCGAGCAGGCCCTGATGGCGATCTTCTGCAAGGGGCACGCGCTGCTGGTCGGCGTGCCGGGGCTGGCCAAGACCTTGCTCGTTTCCACGCTTTCGAAGGCGCTCGACCTGAGCTTCAAGCGGGTCCAGTTCACGCCGGACCTGATGCCGGCCGACATCACCGGCACCGACGTGCTCGAGGTCAATCCGGAGACCGGCCACCGCGGCTTCCGGTTCGTCCACGGCCCGATCTTCGCCAACCTGATCCTCGCCGACGAGATCAACCGGACGCCGCCCAAAACGCAGGCCGCCCTGCTTGAGGCGATGCAGGAACGGCACGTGACGGTGGGCGAGCATACGCTCGATCTTCCCAAGCCGTTCTTCGTGCTGGCGACCCAGAACCCGATCGAGCAGGAGGGCACCTACCCGCTGCCGGAAGCGCAGCTCGACCGGTTCCTTTTCAACATCGTGGTCGACTATCCGACCGACGAGGAGGAGCGCGAGATCATCCGCCGCGTGACCAGTCCCGGTGGCGAGGAACTCGGGCCGATGATGAATGCCGAGGAGATCGTCCACCTGCAGGAGGTCGTGAAACGGGTGCCGGTCGGCGACCACGTGATCGACTTCGCGGCCAAGCTGACCCGCGCGACACGGCCGAAGGAAGCTTCCGCTCCGGAGTTCGTGAAGGAGATGGTCGGCTGGGGTGCCGGACCGCGGGCGGGCATCAGCCTGATCTCCGCGGCCAAGGCCCACGCGGTGCTGCGCGGACGTTTCCATGCGACGACCGGGGATGTAGCGGCTGTGGCGAAACCGGTGCTGAGACACCGGGTGCTGACGACCTTCAACGCCGAGGCCGCGGGCGTGACCAGCGACCAGGTGGTCGAGCGGTTGCTCGAAACCCTTTCGCCGAAGGAAGAGATCGCGGTCTGACCGGAATCGACGCTCATGAGCGATCTGAAGTTGCCCGAGTGCATGCGCTTGCTGCCCGTCGAGACGATGGGCGTGATGCGCCGTCTCGAGTGGTATGCCCGGAAACGGAAGCAGGGAACCCTGACCGGACGGCACACGTCGCCCGACAAAGGGTTCTCGGTCGAGTTCGCCGAACACCGCGAGTATGCGCCGGGCGACGACCCGAAGAATCTCGACTGGCGGGTGATGGCGAAGAGCGATCGCAATGTCATCCGTCAGTACATCGAGGAGACCAACCTGCGGGCGATGCTGGCGGTCGATGTCTCCGGTTCGATGCGCTACACCGGAGACCATGCGGCCCAGTCGGGAGGTGTCGCGCTTTCGAAACTCGCCTACGCCAAACACCTCGCCGCGGCCCTGGCCTATCTCTTCGTCAAACAGGGCGACGCGGCGGGTCTGGTGACCTTTGACAAGGCGGTGAAAGGCTTCATCCGCGCGGGCAGCCGGCCAAGCCAGGTCCGGCGGATCCTCGAGGAACTTCACGAGGTGAAGGCGGGCGAGGACACCGACGTTGGCGAGGTCCTGCATGGGGTGGCGGAGCGGATCCCGCGACGTGGCCTCGTGATCCTGATCAGCGACCTGTTCGACGATCCGGACAAGATCATCGAGTCGCTTCACCACTTCGACTTCCGCCAGCACGAGCTCGTCATTTTCCACCTGATGGCGGAAGAGGAGCTGACCTTCCCGTTCCAGCGCTTCCAGAGGTTCCGGGACCTTGAAGGGATCGAGGAAATGCTGCGGATCGACCCGCGAGCGGTGCGGGCGGCTTATCTGGAGAAGATCCGGGATTTCGTGAAGCGGATCGATGCGGCCTGCGGGCGTCTGCGTGCCGATTATGTGGCGGTGAACACGAAGGTGCCCTTGAGGGACACGCTTCTCAGATACGTGGGAGGGCGGAAATAGATGCTGTTTCTGAACGCATGGTTGCTGGCCGGGTTGGCGGGGGTGGGGATTCCCATCCTGATCCACCTCGTGCGCAAGCAGGCGGCGAAGCCGATCGACTGGGGCGCGATGCGTTTCCTTTTCGACACGCTCGTCGTGCGGCGTCGCAAGATGGAGTGGGAGGACCTGCTCCTGATGGCGGCGCGTTGCCTGCTCCTCGCACTGGTCGCCCTTGCGGTGGCCCGGCCGTTCGTGCCGCCGGACTCGAGCGTGCCGTGGATGTTCGTCTTGCCGGCCAGCCTGCTCGGGATCGCGCTCTTCGGCGGCTCGTTCGTGCTCTCCAATGCCAAGTGGCGCTGGCTGATCCGCGGCGGGGCGATGCTGCTCTTGCTCGCGGTGGCGGGGATGATCTGGCTGGAAAAGCAGCTCAACCTGAAGCGCTTCGAGGCCAGCGGTCGGCGTGACGTGGCTTTGGTGATCGATGCTTCCGACTCGATGACGATTGCCGATGCAGGCGGCAGGACGATCTTCGAAAGGGCTGTGTCCGAAGCAAGGGATCTGGTCAATGAGGCGCCGAGAGGTACGGCGTTTACCGTGGTTCTCGGCGGGCCGGCGCCGCAGGCGGTGACCGCCGCGCCCCTGACCCATAGGGCCGATGTGCTCGGGGTGCTCGAGGGATTGAAGCCGGTTGGCGGAACCTTCCGCGCCCACGACGCGCTGGGGATGGCCACGGTTGCCCTCAACGAAGGGCTGAATGCCTCCAAGGAGATCATCGTTTTCACCGACGACCAACGCCACGGCTGGAGGCTGGACAATCCGGGCTCCTGGGACGGTCTCGGCGAGGCTTGGGAAGGCATGACGGCCAAGCCGAAGCTCCTGCTGCGGAGCTTCGGAGAGCCGGAGTTGTATCGCAACGTCGCGCTGGGGAATTTCGAGCTCTCGCGAACGGTGGTCGGCACCGATCGCGAGGTCGGCATCTTCGTGACAGTCACCAATGCCGGCGAGGAGCCCGTGACGCCTGGGCCGGTGGAACTGGAGATCGAAGGCAAGATCGCCGGAGAACAACCGGTCGGCCTGCTGGTTCCGGGGCAGAGCGAAACGGTCGGCTTCCGTCACAAGTTCGCGAAAGCCGGTCCGGCGATCATCCGGGCGCGGATCGCGGCGAAGGATGATCTTGGGGCTGATGACCGGCTTGAGCGGGTCGTGGCGGTACGCGAGCGGCTGCCGGTCCTGATTGTTGACGGCAATCCGACGGGCGGCTTCTTCGAGCGGGCGTCGGGCTACACCGCGCTCGCACTCGCTCCGGGGCAGGCACTCGCGGGCGGGAGTGGCGGCAAGTATCTGATGGATCCCGAGGTGATCTCGGCGGCGAGCCTGCGGGCGGACGATCTGGAAGGGCGCGACGTGGTCGTGCTGGCCGACGTGGCCCGCTTGCCCAAGCCGGTGGCGGAGCGCCTGGCGACGGAGGTCGCCAATGGAGCCGGGCTGGTGACGATCGCCGGTCCCCGTGCCGAGGGAGCGTTTTACAACACGTGGCGGGGTGCCGCCGGTCCGGTGATGCCGATGCCGGTGGGTGAGGAGTCGGTGGAGGTCGACGGCTTGCGGTTGGCGCCTTCGACCTATGTCCATGAGGCGCTCGAGATGTTCAAGGAGTCGGGCGATCTCGACGAGGCGTTGGTCCGCCGGTGGCGGAAGCTGGGCGACCCGGTCGATGGTGCCGCCCAAGGTGCTGCGTTCGCGAACGGCGACGCCTTTCTCGGTTCCCGTGTCTACGGCAAAGGTCGTAGCTTGATGGTTTCATGCGCCTTCGACGCCCGTGCCGGAAACCTGCCGGCCAAGCGGGCCTTCGTGCCGTTGGTTCACGAGCTGGTGACGTGGGCGGCGGGCGGCGGGATCTCGCTGAATCTCAAGTCGAACTGGAGCCCCAGCGTGGTCGTCGGGCAGGGTGGCGGCGGGCTTTCCGCTAGGTATTTCAGGAGGCGGGGCGACAAGGCGGTCCTCGAAAGGATCGATCCGGGGATCGACTTCCGCTGGATGAACGAGAAGGCCGGCAAGCAGTTGCCGCTCGATGACTTCCGGGTCGAGTGGGAGGCGACATTGGTGCCGCCGGTGAGCGGGACCTATGTGTTCGCCGTCGAGGTGGATGATGAGTTCGGTCTGAAGATCGGTGACGGTCCCCGGATGCGTGCCGGTGTGGGGAAGAACGAACTGGGGCGGGTGACGCTCGAGGCCGGTGTGCCGGTTGAGTTCAAGGCCGACTACCGTGAGGATTCCGGCGAGGCGTATGTGCGGCTTTTCTGGACGCCGCCCGGAAAGGCGGAGCAGATCGTGCCGGCCAATGTGTTCGTCCCGGTTCGGGATGCGACGGGCGAGATTCTGAAAGTGATCGACCCCGAGGGTCTTGCGCGGGAGGCGAAGGTTTCGGCAGGCCGCCGGGGCGAGGAACTGGCCATCGGTGGTCCGGCGGTGCCCGGGATCTACGAGGTGGAGGTTGGGGACATCGGTGCGACGTGGCTCAACGGTTGGAAAGGAGGAACGCTCCCGGTGGCGGTCGTCCGTGACGAGGTGGAGAGCCGGTTTGAGTCGATGGATAAGGATGATCTTGAGGTGATGCGTTCGAAGCTGGTCGTCGTCGAACCCCGATCGGTGGACGACATGCTGGGGGTGCTTCAGGGCAAGGGCTTCGGGCGGGAGATTTGGAAGGTTGTGGCGATCGCTGCCTTTGTCCTTTTCCTGCTCGAGAGCATGCTGTCGCGATGGGTTTCGAAGTCCCGCCGGATGGCGGAGGACGTGAGGGTTGAGTTTGGTGATCAGCCTGCTTGGGAAGGAGGCCGGCGATGAAGCGGGTCTTGCGTTTTCTTGCGGTTGCCGCGCTGGCGTGGGGTGTGCTGTTCGGAGCCAGCCAGTTTGTCCGGCTCGCGCCGGGTTGGCCGTTGCTCGCGGTCGCGCTGAGCATCGCGTTGGCGGTCGAACTGATCCTCGATCTCGGCCGCTACGAACGCGCCGCGGTTTCGCCCCAGCGGGCGCGCTGGATTACGGCCTTGCGGCTCGCCGCGCTCGGAGTGCTGGCGTGGATTCTCCTCGAGCCGACCTGGGTGCGCACCGTGACCCGCGAGAACGAGCGGGAACTCGTGGTGGTGTTCGATGATTCCGCATCAATGCACCTGAAAGACGACGGCGAGACCTTGAGCCGGATCGAGCAGGGTGAGCAGGCGGTCGCGGATGCCGAACTGGTCGAGCAGCTTTCCGAGCTGATGCGGGTCCGGACCGTGAGGGCGGCCCGGAGCGTTCGCGACGACTCCGAAGTCGATGCCGGCTGGAACCAGTCGACCGATTTGGCCGCGGCATTGAATACCGTGCTCGAACAAGTGCCGCCCGACGAACTTGCCGGTGTGGTGCTGGTCACCGACGGCCGCCACAACCGGCCGGCCCGGGTCGAGGAGGTCGCGCGTCGCTTCGGGATTCTTGATGCGCCCGTCGGAGTGCTCGCGACAGGCAGTCCGAAGCCTCCGAAAGACGCCGCGGTGCTTTCCGTTCGGGCGCCCGAGGCAGTCCATCTCGGTGACCGGATGCGGGTCACGGCCGAGCTGAAGTTTGACGGCTACAAGGGCAAGACCGCCAAGGTCCGGCTGCTGCGTGAGGGCCAGATGCTTGAGGAGCGCGACGTCAGAATTCCCCAGGAGAATCACCGGGAAGAGGTGCGCTTCGCCCAAATTCCGGAAGCGGGCGGTGTCGGCGATTTCCGGGTCGAGATCGAAGGGCTGGAAGGCGAGCGTTTCGACGACAACAACGGCTGGGATTTCGAGACCTCGATCACCGACGCGCGGACCAACGTGCTCGTCGTCGATGGCCATCCGCGTTGGGAATTCCGCTATCTCCGGAACCTGTTCTACGGCCGCGACAAGTCGGTGCACCTGCAGTGGGTGCTGACGCATCCGGACGGCATTCTCGGTGCGTCGAACGACAGCGTGGCGGCGTCCGCATCCCGGCCGTTCGGCGAAGCCCAGGCGACCGAGTTGCCGAAGAGCGCGGAGGAGTGGAAGAAGTTCGATGTGATCATCCTTGGCGACGTCTCCGACGAGGTGATCGATGACGACACGTGGAGGGTGATCCGGGACTGCGTGAACGAGCGGGCAGCGCTACTGGTGATGGTATCGGGGCCCGAGCACATGCCGCACGGAATCATCTCGGAGGTCGGAAGGGGGCTTGTGCCGGTGGACGTCGAGTGGGGCGCGCGAACCTACTTCAGCACCGGCGGCGAGCCGTTCCGGATCGGAATGACCGGTGCGGGGGTGCGACATCCGGTGACGCAGCAGGCCGATGGCGCGATCGGCAACGAGGCGCTGTGGGCCGGGTTCCCGGAAATGCGTTGGCGGCATCCGGTGCGTGGCGTGAAGGAAGGCGCGGAGGTTTTGTTGTATGCCGAAGAAGGCTCCTCGGACTCCGCAGCCGGCGAGGCCGGGCTATCGGCGCGGCTCGATGCTTTGGCGCGCCGACGTGAACGCGAGGCCGAGCAGGCATTGCTGGTCACCCGGCAGACCGGCAAGGGCAAGGTGGCCATGCTGCTGACCGACCGGACGTGGCGCCTGCGGGTGGGATCCGGCGACGTTTATCACCATCGGTTTTGGGGCAATCTGGTCCGCTGGGGCGCGGGGCCGACTTTGAGGTCCGGCGGCGCGCGGGTCCGGCTTGGCACCGACCAGCTCACCTATACCCCGGACGACAAAGTGAGGCTGACCGTGCGGCTGCGCGATGCCGATCTGAACCCGGTCTTCGAGGAGGATCTGGAAGCTGAGGTGCTGCGCGACGGCGAGCAAGTAGCGACCGTTCCCTTGCGGCCCGTCGAGGGCTCGAACGGGCTGCACGAGGCCGAGGCGGGTCCGTTTGACGAGTCCGGCAAATACGAAGTCCGGATCCGTGGTGGCCGGGCGGATGATCTGATGCGGGAGGATGAGGTCACGGAGTTCGGCGCCGGATTTCGGGTCGTCGGAGCCCGCGGGCCGGTGGAACTTGCCGACACCACCCTGAACCTGCCGCTCCTGCAGACGGTGGCCGACCTGTCGGGTGGCAAGGTTTGCGCGCTTGAGACCGCCAAGGAACTGCCGGCGCTTTTCCTCGGTGAAGCGGAGGAAAAGGAGGAAGTCCGCGAGACCTCGCTTTGGGACCACTGGGTCGTTCTTTCGCTGTTTGCGGGCCTGTTGACGGTCGAGTGGCTGCTCCGGCGAGGCGGCGGATTGCCCTGACGACCGAAACCGTAGACAATTTCTTTTGTTCCAATGCCAAATGAGGAGGAAGCCATGCGTAACACCGAAATGAGCGGATCGAGTCGTCAACGGATCGAAAGCCGCCTCGCGGGAGTGCGGGCGCGCATCCGGCGGGCCCAGCTGACCCGCGGGCTGCTGGTCGTCGGGTGTGTGCTTTTGGGCGGTCTGATCGTCGCGATGGCGATCGACCTGATTTTCGCCCCGTTGCCAATGGCGGCCCGTTGGTGCGTCTTCGGCGTCTGGGTTGTGGCCGTCCTGATCGCCGCCCAGCGGGGATTCTCGCCGCTGCTGAGGAAGATCGGCCTGGTCAAGATCGCGCGCTGGCTGGAAGGCCGTCATCCGGAGATCGAGGAACGCCTGAGCACGGCGCTCGAGCTCGCCGGTGACGGACGCGTCTCGCCGGAACTCATGGACGCCTTGCTTGAGGCGGCGGAGACCGACGCGGGAGCGGTGGATGCCGGTGCCGAGGTCGATGCGGTGAAGACGACCCGCAAGTGGCGGTGGCCGGTCGTGGCTTGCCTCGTTGTAATCATTGCGGCGTTGGTCCTGCGACCCGCCGAGACCATGCGTCTGATGGCGCGTGCGGTGGCTCCGTTCTCCGATGCCGGAACGGTCGGCGCGGCGAAGTTCGAAATGGCGCCGGGTGACATCGAGGTGATCGAGGGCGATCCCGTGGAGATTTCCGCGAAGTACGACGGTGATGGTAGCGAGGTCGAGCTGATGATGGAGCTTGAGCGGGGAGAACTGCTCACGCAGCCGATGGAGCCGGTGGACGGCGTATGGGTGTACCGGCTGGATCCTGCCCGCGAGTCATTCCGTTACCGGGCACGGTCGGGTAGGATCGAGAGCGATGCGTTCAACGTGACCGTATGGCCGCAGCCGCGCCTCGTGGATCCGGTCATCCGGCTCGAGTATCCGGAATACACGGGCTTGTTGCCCAAAGAGCGTCCGGTTGCGGGTTCGGTCGAAGCCGTGGTTGGCACGAAAGTCCGGGTGGTTGCCGGAACCAACACTCCGGTGGAGTCGGCATGGTTGGAGATCGATGGCGAGAAGAAGGTCGAAGGAGAGGTCGAGACGACCGCATCGACCGGGAGGGTGGCATTTGAATGGGATCTTGCCGCGAGCGACAGCGGGCAGGCGGCGATCTGGCTGCGGCACCGGCTGGGGCGCGAGGTCGGGGCTCTGGGTTTCGAGATCAAGGCGTTCGAGGATCTTGCCCCAGTGGTGAAAATCCTCAGTCCGACGCGACGGGAGCTGAAGGTGCGGCCCGACGAACGGATCGATTTCCGCTATGAGGTCACCGAGGACTTCGGGCTCGCGAGCGTGATGGTGGAGACGGAGGCCGGCCGCAAGGGCCGGATCGAATTGGCGCAGGAATTGCCGGAGCGGTTTGGTGCGCCGGAGACGATGCGTTTCCGCGGCAGCGCGAAGGTGTCGGTCGGCGAGCTTCGCTCGAAGCTCGACGACGCCCGTGAAATCCATGTGCGTGTCAAAGTGGCGGATGCCCGACCCGAGGAGCTGGGAGGTCCCGGCCGCGGTGAGTCGGAGTGGATCATTCTCCGGGTCAACGAACGTGCCGAGTCACTTGCGAGGCAGGAGCTCGATGCCGAGCATGAGGATGCCAAGAAGACGATCGAGGAGGCGATCAAGGCGACCCGCGAGGCACGCGAGCGGATGGATTGGAAGCGGGAAGAGTTGCTGAACAATGAGCAACGGCCGGATGTGGACAACATCCGTGAGCAGGTGGCCGAGCGTCTTGCGGAGGCGAAGGAGCAACTTGAGGAGCTGGCCGACCGGATGGAGGAAGGGATTCATGCCGCAAAGGCGGATGAAGTACGGGAAGCATCGGAGATGGTTGAGCAGGCGCAGGAGGATTTCGAGGAGGTCGCGTTGCAGGATGACCGCGAGGCGAGGCAGGAGAAACTCGATGCGGCGAAGGAAGAGGCCGAGGAGGCGATCAAGAAGATGGAGGAGGTCCGGGATGCGGTGGAGCAGGACAAGCCGAAGGTCGACGATCTCGCCAAGGTCGAGGAGCTCGCGCAGCAGCAGCAGGAGCTTGCCAGGCAGGCGGCGGAACAGGCCCAGAGTCCGGAGGCGGCTCCTTCCGAAGAGTGGCAGCGGGAGCAGGAACAGATGCAGGCGTCCTTGCAGCAGGAGGTTCAGCAGCGGCCCGAGGCGCTGAGTGAGGCGCTTGAAGCTCAGGCGGAGGCATCCGAGTCACTGGCCGATCAGGCACGCGATCAAGCGGCCGCCCAAGAGGAGCTCGAACAACTCGCGGAGGCGGCTGCCGAGGCTTTGAAACCCGATGCCGAAAGCTTGCGGGAGCAGTTGGCGCAGGCGCAGGCGGAGTTGGCGCAGGAGGCCAGCGAACAGGCGGCGGAGGCCGGTCAGGAGCAGAGTGCCGCAGCCGAGAATTTGCCGCAGGCGGCCGAGCAGGCTCAGGAAGCCGCCGAGGAAGTGGCGTCCAACGATCTGAAGGAGGCGGCGGAGTCCGGGAAGCAGGCGGCCGAGGAGATGAGACAGGCAGCGGAGGCCGCAGCTGAGGCGTCCTCGGAGCAAGGGGACATGTCGCAGGAGCAGGCCTCGAATGAGGGTGAGAGTGCGGGCGAGGAAGGCGCGCAGGAGCAGGCTTCGAATGAAGGTGAGACTGCCGGTGAAGAAGGCGCGCAGGAGCAGGCTTCAAATGAAGGTGAAAGTGCGGGCGAGGAGGGCGCGCAGGAGCAGGCTTCAAATGAAGGTGAAAGTGCGGGCGAGGAGGGCGCGCAGGAGCAGGCTTCGAATGAGGGTGAAAGTGCGGGCGAGGAAGGCTCGCAAGAGCAGGCTTCGAATGAAGGTGAGAGTGCGGGCGAGGAAGGCTCGCAAGAGCAGGCATCCAATGAAGGTGCGGATTCCGGCGCACCGGAGGAGGGCAGTGCCGCCGCCGAAGAGCAGGCGCGGGGTGAGGCCTTGGCGGAGATGGCCGAGCGTCAGGAGCATTTGGCGGAGGCGGCCGAAGCGCTCGCTGAGGGGAACCTGGAAGAAGCGGCCGAACATTTGCAGGCAGCCAATCCGGAGCCTGAGCAAAGTCCGCTGGCCGAAGCGGTTCGCGAGGCTTTGGCCAACGAGCAGGCTGCGATTGCCCACAAGGCCCGTGAGCAGGTGGCCGAGGCCCGTGAGGCGATGAGTGAGCTGGCGGATACCCTACCGGAGTCCGCAGCGGCCGCGCAGGAAGCGAGCGAGGCTCTTGCGGGTGAGGAGTCGATCGGCGAAGCGGCCGAGCAGGCGGCGGAGGCGGGCGAGTCCCTTCAGCAGGCAACCGCCGACGCGGCCCAGGCGGCTCTTGAGCAGGCGACATCGGAAGGAGTCGGCGAGGCGATGGAAGCTCTTCAACAAGTCGCCGAATTGGCCGAGCTCGCGGAGCGGCAGCAGCAGGTAGCGGAAGCGGCAGAGGCATTGGCCAATGGCGATGTCGGCGAAGCCTTGGAGCAGTTGCAGGAAATGGCGGCAGCGGAAGCGGCCGAGCTCGCGCAGGATATCGGCAGTCTTCCAGAGATGTCGGGCAGCCCGCTCGGTGAAGCCCAGCAGCAGTCGGAGCAAGCGAGCCAGGCGGCGCAGGCAGCCGCCCAGCAGGGTGCGGAAGGTCAGCAAGGCCAGGCTGCGGCCCAGCACGGTCAGGCGTCGGAGCAGATGGCGCAAACGGCCGAGGCACTCGATCAAGCTGCCGAGCAGTTGGCGCAACAGGCGTCGGAAGCAGCAGGGCAGCAGGGGAATCCGAATCAGGCGCCGATCGGCAGCGCAGAGATGGCCGAGGCGATGAGCCAAGCCTCGCAGGCGGCATCGAGTCCGAGCGCCGCACAGGCTGCCCAGCATGCCGCTCAGGCCGCGCAGGCCCTTTCCCAAGCGGCGCAGGCCGGTCGCTCGAGCATGCAGGGTCGGCCGCCCTCGCAACCGGGCCAGCCAGGGCAACCCGGACAGCCGGGTCAGGAGCCCGGTCAGGACCCGATGGAAGGACCGAGGCCGGAAGAAGCGGATCCCGGAGTGCCGCCGGAGTTGGCGAAGCTCGGGATCAGCGCCGAGGACTGGGAGAAGATCCAGGCCAGCCTGAAGTCCGATGTCGGCGTCGGTGGCGCGGCCGGTCTACCCGAGGACTACCGGTTGCTGGTGAAGGAGTACTTCGAAGGAATGACGAAATGAGTTTTGCGAAGCGGATGATCGGATGCGCAGCCGCGGTCGTGCTGGCCGGGGCGTCGTCGATGGCGCAGGGACCGGCTGACCCGGTCTTCGCCGAGTGGCAGGACCGCGTGGAACCCGCGATCGAGGATGCGCTTGAATTCCTTTCGCGGATGCAGCGTGAGGACGGATCGTTTCCGGAGAATTACGGCGATTCCACCGGAGTTCCGGCATTGGTCGGAATGGCGTACCTCTCGATGGGTCATCTGCCCACCGAAGGGCCGTACGCCGAGCCGTTGAACCGGTGCATCGACTTTGTGCTCGCGAACCAAACGCGGGAGGGGCTTTTCGAGAAGGGACACGCGGGAAGCGGCCCGATGTACGCGCACAACATCGCGACCCTGTTCCTTTCCGAAGTCAGCGGCATGGTGGATCCGGAGCGGCAGCGGAAGATCCAGAAGGCGCTGCCGGCAGCTCTGAAGCTGATCCTCCGGGCCCAGCAGGTCCCGAAGAACGAGAGGAACCAGGGCGGCTGGCGTTACCATCCGGGTTCCCGCGACAGCGATACCTCGTGCAGTGGCTGGGCGTTGATGGCTTTGCGTTCGGCCAAGCTGAATGGTGCGCCGGTGCCGGACAAGGCGATCGCGGATGCGGTGGCGTATCTCGAAAGGCATCAGGACGAACGGCAGGGATGCTTCGGCTATACCGGTCGCGAGGATCATGCCAAGACGCTGACCGGGATGGGGCTGCTGTGTCTGGAATTGTGCGGGCGTCACGGAACGCCGGAGACGCAGAAAGCGGCCGACTATGTTCTTCGTACTTTCCGGGGGTTGCCCGGAGGCCAGTTCGAGACCTACGGCATCTACTACAACGCCCAGGCGATGTTCCAGGTCGGCGGGCGGTATTGGGCGGAATTCGCGCCCTGGCTCTACGAAACCTATCTGCCGCAGCAGCGGGAAGACGGTGCGTGGGAGAGTCGCGAGGCCGGCAGGATCTACGGCACCTCGATGATGGTGCTCGCCTTCAGCGTGCCATGGCGCCAGCTGCCGATCTACCAGCGCGACGAGACGGTGGACGAGGAATGAGGCGGCGGACCGCGCGAGCCCACTCGCGCCCTGCTTCAGAGGACCGGGCTTGAATGATTGCGCGACTGGGGTCGCGCGGTCCACGGGCGTTGACCTTTCGACCTTTCGATTCGGGGTTGATGCGGGCAGCGGGATCGGGGAGAAAGGGCGCGGATGAAGATTCTGGTGGTCGGAAAGGGCGGGCGCGAACACGCGCTGGTGCGGGCATTGGTGGAGTCCCCGGGGGAGCACGAGGTGTTCTGTTTTCCGGGGAGTGACGCGATTTTCGAGCTGGCGAAGCCCGTCGAGGCCGACGGGCTGGAGTCGCTGGTCGGGTGGATGAAGGCGAACGCGGTCGAGCTCTGCGTGGCCGGGGAGGAGAGCTATCTGGTGAAGGGTGAGGGACTGGCGGATCTCTGCGAAGGGGCCGGCATTCCCTGCTGGGGACCGCACAAGCAGTCGGCGCAACTCGAGGCGTCCAAGGAGTTTGCGAAAGGTTTCCTCGAGCGGCATACGATCCCGACCGGCAAGGCTTCGGCGGTCGCCAGTCTGGAGGAGGCCCGGGCCGCGATCGGCGGCGGATATCCGGTGGTACTCAAGTTCGACGGTCTCGCTGCCGGGAAGGGCGTCGCCGTTTGTCTGGAGGAGTCCGAGGGCGAGGCGTTTCTCGACGAGGTATTCGTGCAGAAGCGATTCGGCGAGGGCCGGGTGCTGGTGGAGGAATTCCTGACAGGCCCGGAAGTTTCGATTTTCGCGGCTGTCGTCGACGACGGCTATCTCGTCTTCACCCCGGCCCGCGACTACAAGCGGATCGGCGAGGGAGATGCCGGAGCGAATACCGGAGGCATGGGGGCGGTCGCGAGCCGACAGCTGATTCCTGCGGAGGCATTGGAGCGCATCGAGAAAGAGATCGTCGCGCCCACCGTGGCGGGTCTGGTTTCTGAAGGTTTGCCGTACCGGGGCTTCCTCTACTTCGGACTGATGATGACACCCGACGGTCCGAAGGTGATCGAGTACAACTGTCGCTTCGGTGACCCCGAGTGCCAGGCGGTGATGCCGTTGGTGAAGGGGGATCTCGCGGGCTTCTGCCTGGCGGGCGCAAAGGGTGACCTGGATCTGTCGAAGATCGCGTTCGATGAAGGCTGGAGCGTCTGCGTGGTATTGGCATCCGCAGGCTATCCGGAGAGTTCGCACAGCGGTGATGTGATCTCGGGCCTGGACACCGTCGGTGGCGCCCGGGTTTACCATGCGGGAACGAAGCTCGGGCCGGAAGGCTGGGAAACCAACGGCGGTCGGGTGCTTGCGGTTGTTGCCGGTGGAACCGATCGCGAATCGGCGGTAAGTTCGGCCCACTCGGCGGCGGACCATGTGCGGTTCGACGGCATGCAACGGCGCCGCGATATCGGAATCCTCCACTTTGAGACACCATGAGCGGAACCCTCGGCCCCAGTGAGATCGCGGACGGAGTCGAAGCCTTGGCGGATGCGATTTTCCAGCGTACGGGCGATGACAACGTCGCTCTGGTCGGGATCCGCAGCCGCGGTGACGAAGTGGCCGAAAGGATCCGGGAATTGCTGAAGTCGAAGGGCCGCGAGGTGGACTTCGGAACCCTCGACATTTCCCTCTATCGTGACGACTACGAGCACCTGCACCAGAACCCGAAGCTGCAGGGCAGCGACATCGAGTTCGAGGTCGACGGAGCCCGGGTGATCCTGGTCGACGACGTGCTTTTCACCGGGCGGACGATCCGCGCCGCACTCGATGCGCTCTCCGACTACGGCAGGCCCGCCCGGGTCGAACTGGCGACTCTGATCGATCGGGGCCATCGTGAGATGCCGATCCAGCCGGACTACGTCGGCATTCCGCTCGAGACCGCCCGCCATGACCACGTTTACGTGTCGCTCGTGAAAACCGACGGCGAAGACAAGATTGAGATCAAGCCCGCGACGTGAGTCCGCTTCCCGAACGCCGCAAGACCCCGGAGGAACTCGCGGCCCTGCGGGAGTCGCTGGGCATTTCGGCGGACGGACCGCCGCCAGGCGCCCCGGGAGTGCGCCGGGAGGAACCGGCTGAGGAGGAGGGCGCGGCCGATGAGTTGAAGGCCGCGGTGTTTGAGAAGGCACCGGTTCCGTCTGCGGAGGAGCAGCAAATCGAATTGGCGCGTGAGTCTCTTCCCGCCAAGCAGGAGAAGCCGGTCGAGGAGCCGACGCCAGAGCCGGAAGCGGTCGAAGAACCGCCTGCATCCGAGGCCGTCACCGAACGGTCGGCGAAGGAGCCCACCGTGCCGCTGAAGGCGCCGAAAGCGGTGGGAACGCATTCTTTGAGGAAGTCTCGCGGGCTGGTGGTCGATCAGCCCAAGCAGGTCCGGCATCGCGAGGACGGGTCGCTACCCGTCCGGCGCCATACCGATGAGGAACTGACACGACTGCGTCGGATCGAAGCGCCTGCCAACGAGGCGCCGGCGATGTATCTGGCGAAGCAGACCGCACCGTTGCCGGTGGTTTTGCTGCTCTACGGACTCGCGTTGATCGGGGTTTCTGTCGGGGTTCTCGACCTGCTCTGGATTTCCAAGTCTCCGATCATGGACCTGCCATTCGGGTGGCTGCAGGAGTTTGCCGCGGCGGAGTGGCGGACGAGGGCGGTATTCATCACGTTGGCTGCCACCGCGGGCATCCTGCTGCTGGGAGCGGCGTGGATCTCGCTGCTGAAGAAACTCTCGATGCACCACGCCGGATTCCTGACGATCATCGCGGTGCTTGTCCTTGTATTCGGAACCCTCTACTTCTTCCCCGAACTCCATGGCGCGTAAGGATCTTCTCGAACTGGCCAGCCTCTCCCGCGAGGAGATCGATCGGATTCTCGATCAGGCGGTGCCTTTCAAGGATCTGTTCACCCGCTCGGTGAAGAAGGTTCCCGCACTGAAGGGTAAGTCGGTGCTGATGCTCTTCTACGAGCCCTCAACCCGAACCCACTCGTCCTTCGAGGTCGCGGCGAAGCGGCTGTCGGCCGACGTGACGAACTTCGACGTGTTCCAATCCTCCGTGGTGAAGGGAGAGTCGGTTCGGGAGACGGTTGAGACCCTGCAGGCGATGCGGACCGATTTCATCGTCGTCCGGCACAAGCGCAGCGGACTGCCGGGAATGATCGCGCGCCAGACCAAGGCGAGCGTGATCAATGCGGGCGATGGTGCCCATGCACACCCGACGCAGGGATTGCTGGATGCCTTTACGGTCAAGGAAGTCATTCCGGCACCGGCGGGAAGGAAGGTGCTGATTGTCGGTGACATCCTCCACAGCCGGGTCGCGCGTTCGACGAGCAGCGTGTTGAGACGCTTGGGAATGGAGGTCGCGTATCTCGGTCCCGGTTCGCTCGTGCCGAAAGCCTGCCCTGATGGAGTGAGACGCTTCACGGACTACAACGAGGCGATGGCATGGAAGCCGGACGTCGTCTACCTGCTGCGGGTCCAGATGGAACGGCAGGACGTGCAGTATTTTCCCAGCCTCCGGGAGTATCACCGGGTCTACGGAGTGACGCCGGAGCGTCTCAAGCGTCTCGATGATGAAGGAATCTGGCTGATGCATCCCGGTCCGGTGAACCGCGGTGTCGAGCTGTGCGACGAGGCCCTCGACTACGGGCGCAGCCTGATCAATCGCCAGGTGGAGAACGGGATCGCGGTCCGGATGTCGGTGCTCTATTCGCTGAAGCCGGGCGGCGAGGAGTAGGCGGGCGGTCAAGGTAGGGACAAGCGCCCTCGCTTGTCCGTAGTGAGGTGGAAACCAGGGTAATCTGGATGGACCGCGAGCTTCAGCTCGCCCCGTCGGTCCGGCTCCCCGGGGTTCCGGGGCGAGCTGAAGCTCGCGGTCCATGGAGAGGAGTTTTCCCTAATCTTTTCCCGATTCAGGTGTCACAACCTTTGTGTTTGCTGCCAATGTGGCAGGGAGACCATTCCCAGAGAATCGATGAAGAGCAGAGTGTTTCGTTGGATCGTATGTGTCGGGTGCCTCGCTTTTCCGCTGATGGCGGCGGATCGGGAGAAGGAATGGAAGGCGGTCGAGAAGGCCTTGGAAAATGACCAGCCGAAGACGGTGGTCCAGCTGCTGGAGCCGATCGAGAAGGCGGCCATGGCGGAGAAGAAGTGGGGCGAGGCCGGCAAAGCGATGGTGATGCGGATGCTGCAGCAGGCGCGGATCGACGGCGGCACCGCGAAGGCGGTGAAGGCGATCGACGAGGCGATGGCGACCGCTCCCGGGGAGCTCCAGCCGGTCCTGCGGGTGCTCTCGGCGGAGTGGCTCTTTCGCCACTATCAGCAAAACCGCTGGCGCTACATGGGGCGCAGCGAGGCGGACGACGAGGGTGATGACATCGAGGCATGGAGTCTGGCGCGAATCCTGACCGAGATCGATACCCGGCTGCAATCGGCGCTCAAGGATGCGGAGGCTCTGAAGCAGATGCCAGCTGCGGAGCTCGAAGGTTTGCTCAGCAAGTCAACGCTCGGTGACGGGCTCAGGCCGACAGTCTTCGACTTCTTGTCCTATGAAGCGGCCAAGTTCTACTCGCTCGGGGAAACCGCGGCAGCGAAGCCGGAGGATTCGTTTGAGATTCTGGAGGACTCGCCAGCCCTTGGTGCAGTCGAGGACTTCCTCGCATGGAAGCCCGAACCGGAAGACTCACCGGCGGTCCGGGCGATCACGCTCTATCAGAACCTGTTGACCTTCCATCAAGAGGATGAGGATCCCTCGGCCTTTCTGCATGCCGATCTCGAGCGTCTCTCCGCAGCCGGAAGCGCGATGGTGGGTGAGAAGTCGGACGAGCTCTACCGCAAGGCTTTGGAGGGATTTGCCACGGCCCACGCCGAGCACCCCGAAAGCTCCCGCGCCCGCTGGATGCTGGCACAAAGTCTCCTCGGTGAGGACGAAACGAAGGCGGCACACGACACGACGGTGGCCGGTCGGGATGCGTTTCCCGAGCATCCGTTCGGAAAGCTTTGCGGGAACGTCGCGGCCCAGCTGGAGCGCAAGGAGATCTCGCTCCAGACCCAGACGCAGTGGTCGCCGGCTGGCGAGGAGATCCGGGTGAGCCATCGCAATCTGGACCGGGTTTGGTTCCGGCTCTACTCGCTCAATTTCGAACCGAACGAGCGGACGATCAGCGGGGATCCGATGCCGAACAGCAAACGGTTTGAGGAGATCCTGAAGGCCAAGCCGGTTCTGGAGTGGGATTCGGAGCTGCCTGATGGTGGAGACTACGCCACCCGGACGACATGGCTGAAGGCTCCGGAGGAGTTTCCCACCGGATACCACATGCTGGTCGCAAGCTCGGAGGAGGGGTTCGAGATGGGGAAGAACGCGATCGCCCGCGTTCCTCTCCACATATCGCCGCTCGCGCTGGTCGTTCGTCGGGGTGCCGGTGCCGGAGTTGATGGCTTCGTGACCGATGCCGTGACCGGAACGCCGATCAAGGGAATCGAGGTCGGGGCCTGGAGTGTCCGCGACAACGGAAAGGGGACCGTTTCGAGTAAGGCAGTCACGGGTGAGGACGGGTATTTTCGGTTCAAGAACGCCAATCGCCAGGTGCTCGTCATGGCGAAGAGGGATCTCGAGCGGGCGGTTGCCCGCGCTTGGAGCGGGGGCGGCGAGCGTTCCAAGACCCGGCCCTACGAGCGGATCGTGTTCTTCACGGACCGGTCGATCTACCGCCCCGGCCAGACGGTTCACTTCAAGGGAGTGTGGTGCAAATCGGATCCGGCCAACGGGAAGTATGGAGCCGTCGCCGGCCGAAGCGGGGATGCCGTGATGCGCGATCCCAACGGTGAGGAAGTGGCGAAGCTGAAGTTCAAGACGAACGGCAACGGTTCGTTTTCCGGAAGCTTCACGGCTCCGGAAGGAAGGGTATTGGGATACTACCAGATCCGGGCCGCGAACGGCAGCGGAGTGGCGAGGTTCCGGATCGAGGAATACAAGCGGCCGAAATTCTTCTCCGAAATCGAGCCTGCGAAGAACGAGGCGAAACTTGGCGGAGAAGTCGAGGTGGTGGCGAAGGCCGAGGCCTACACCGGCGCGGTGGTCGATGGCGCGAAGGTGACGTGGCGTGTGACCCGCCAGGCCCGCTGGCCCGACTGGATCCGCTGGTGCTGGTGGTATCAGCCGCCAAGCAGTGGGGCGGAGGAGATCGCTCATGGCGAAGGCGAAACCGATGCGGAGGGTCGCTTCGAAATCAAGTTCACCGCGAAGCCCGACCTGACGGTGCCCGAGGACACCGAGCCGGTCTTCGACTACCGGGTCACGGTGGATATCACCGATGGAGCCGGCGAGACCCGGAGCGCGACCCGCACCATCTCGGTCGCCTACACCACGCTACGCGCCTCGATTCGGGCAAAGGACTGGCTGGTCAGTGATGAGGACATCGAGTTCACCCTGCGCACCGAGTCCCATGACGGAGTCGCGAGGGCCGCGGAAGGGGGGGTCAAGATCCACCGTCTGGAAGAACCGGAAGTCTGCCCGCGCCCGGAGTATTCGGGATACGGCCCGAGGGGTGAGGAGGAGTCCCCTCATCCATCGATCGATCCCGACGACTGGAAGCTTGGCGAAGTGGTCGCCGAAGTGCCTCTCAAGACGGAGGCGGGAGAAGGCGAGAAAGCGGGCACCGCCACCTTCAAGCGGAAACTCGAGCCGGGCGCCTATCGTCTCGTGTTCGAGACCAAGGATGCGAATGGCCGAGACGTTAAAGCGTTCCGGGGTATCCGGGTGTTCGATCCGGAGGGTGACGACTATCCGACCATGCAGCCATTTGTCGTGACCGCTCCGACTTGGACGGTTGAACCCGGAAAAGAGTTCCAACTGCTCTGGGGAAGCGGGCACGAGAAGGCCCGCGCGTTGGTCGAGTTCTACTCGGATGGTAATCTTCTCAAGCGTGAGTGGTCCGCGCCGGGACGCACCCAGCAGACCTTCGGCTTCCCGATCGAGGAGTCGCTCCGTGGTGGGCTGACGGTGGTGATCCAGCAGGTGACGATGAACCGCTTCCACGAAGAGACCCATCCGATCGAGGTGCCGTGGACCAACAAGCGGCTGAAGCTCAGTTGGGAGCGGATCGTGTCCAAGCTGGAACCCGGCGTGAAGGAGACATGGACCGCGGTGATCGAGGGCGCCGATGGCGAGGCGGCTGCCGCGGAGATGGTCGCGACACTCTACGACGCCTCCTTGGATGCGTTCGCTCCGCATGGGTTCGGAAACCTGAGCGGGTTGCTTCGTCGGGAGAGCGGGGTGTGGCTCGGAAACCAGTTCAGCTCCAGCTCGCGCGGGTTCGACATGATTTCCCAGTACCCGGGCATCGAATGGTATCGTCTGAAGGATCCCTATCGGGAGTTCGCTGTGGGCGGCGGAGGGTTCCAGAGTCGTCGGAGAAACGCATGGGCGTTTGGCGATGGCGGTGGAGGAGGTGGAGCGGTGTTTGCCCGTGGAGGTGCGGTTGACGCCACCATGCTCAGTGAGGAGATGGCCTTTGAGGCCGCGCCGATGGCGGCCATGGACATGGAGGGTGCCGACGGATTGGCGAACGCGGCTCCCGGTGCGGCGCAGGGTGGGATGGCGAAAGCGAAGCGCGAAGGTGGTGCGTCCGACGACGGAGGTGGTGGCGATGCGGATGCTCCCGTTCCGGTTCGAACGAACCTCAACGAGACCGCGTTCTTCTTTCCGGATCTCGTCAGCGGCGAGGATGGCAAGGTAAGAATAAGCTTCACCATGCCGGAGGCTCTCACGACCTGGCGTTTCCTTGGCATGGCGCATGACAAGGACTTGCGGAGCGGCCTGCTCGACGGGGAGACGGTGACGGCGAAGGATCTGATGGTTCAGCCGAATCCGCCGCGCTTCCTCCGGGAAGGGGACGAACTGGAATTCACGGTCAAGATCAGCAATCTGAGCGATGCCGTGCAGAAAGGGACCGCACGCCTCGCGATCGACGATGCTGCTACCGAGGCGAGCAGGAATGAGGCTCTCGGGATCGACGCGGAGACCCGGGACTTCGAGGTGGCGGCCAAGCAAAGCAAGACCCTGAGCTGGCGGGTCAAGGTGCCGGATGGCGAAGGGTTTCTCCGCTACCGCGCGACCGCTTCGACCGGAAACCTGAGCGACGGTGAGGAGGGCTGGCTGCCGGTGCTTTCACGGCGGATCCTGGTGACCGAGTCGATGTCGCTGCCGATTCGCGATGCCGTCACGAAGGATTTCAGGTTCGACAAGCTCCTCGACAGTGGGAATTCGGACTCGCTGGAGAACCGGTTTGTCCATCTGCAGGTCGTCTCGCAACCCGCATGGTATGCGGTGATGGCGCTGCCTTACCTGATGGAGTTCCCCCACGAGTGCTCCGAGCAAACCTTCAACCGCTACTATGCCAATGCCCTTGGCCAACACATCGCCGATTCGGATCCCAAGATCCGGCGGATTTTCGACCTGTGGAAGGGCACCGACACCCTCGACAGTCCTCTGCTGAAAAACGAGGACCTGAAGGGGATCATGATCGAGGAGACTCCGTGGCTCGCGGACGCGAAGAACGAATCGGAGGCAAGGCGGAGGGTCGGCCTGCTCTTCGACGAGAACCACATGTCGAACGAGTTGGAGAAGGCGATGCGCAAGCTGAACGCCATGCAGTTGCCCAACGGTCTCTGGCCATGGTTTCCCGGCGGCAGTGGCAGCGAGTATATCACGCTCTATATCACGACCGGCTTCGGCCGACTGCGGGATCTCGGCGTGCCGACAGACATCACTCCGGCATTGAAATCATTGGGAGCCCTCGATGCGGAGCTGACGCGAGTTTACCATCGGATTTCGAAGGAGGATCTGGAGAAGAACCATCTTTCCCCGTGGGTCGCCCACCATCTCTACACACGGACACTTTTCCTCAAGGACAAGGCCCTGTCGAAGCGGGATCAGGTGGCTTTCGACTACTTCGCAGGCCAAGCGAGGGAGAACTGGACGACCCTTGGCAGCAGAATGTCTCGGGGACATGTCGCGATGGCGCTCCATCGTCTGGGCGAGAAGCAGGTGCCGGGTCTGATCACCCGCTCACTCAAGGAGAACGCGACCGTCGATGAGGAGCAGGGGATGTTCTGGAAGGATGCCGAAGGCGATGGCTGGTGGTGGTGGCAGGCGCCGATCGAAACGCAGGCGATGATGATCGAGGTGTTCCGCGAGGTGGATGGCGACGACAAGGCGGTCGATGACTGCCAGGTCTGGCTGATCAAGCAGAAGCAGGTTGCCGACTGGAAGACGACCAAGGCGACATCGGATGCGGTCTACGCCTTGCTGATGGGTGGACGGGACCTGCTTTCCTCGGATGCTTTGCTCCAGGTCAGCCTTGGTGGTGAGAAGGTCGAGCCGGGCAAGGTGGAGCCGGGAACCGGCTTCTATGAGCAGCGGTTCGTGGCGGATCAGGTGAAGCCGGCGCTGGGTGAGATCGAGCTGGTCAAAACAGACAAGGGGGTGAGCTGGGCGAGCCTGCACTGGCAGTATCTCGAGGACATGGCGAAGGTGACGAGCCATGAGGGCAAGCAGCTCCGGCTTGAGAAGCAATTGTTCGTCCGCCGCAATACGGAGAAAGGGCCGGTCCTTGAGCCGGTGAAGGGAGTGCTCGAGGTCGGCGATGAATTGGTCACGCGCCTGGTCCTTCGTAACGATCGTGCGATGGAGTTTGTCCACCTGAAGGACCAGCGGGGCAGCGGCACCGAACCGGTCAACGTGCTGAGCGGCTACCGCTGGCAGGACGGGTTCGGCTACTATGAGATGACCCGGGACACGGCGAGTCACTTCTTCATCGATCGTCTGCCGCCGGGCACTCACGTCTTCGAGACCAGCGTGCGCATCCAGCACCGCGGTAGCTATCAGACCGGGATCGCCGAGATTCGCTGCATGTATGCACCCGAGTTCGCCGCCCACAGCGCGAGCCTGCAGGTTGAGGTGAAGTAGGAGTCGCCTATGCGGGCGCTGCTGAAGGATGCCAGGCATCGCAGGCGTAGAACGGATGTTCGTGAAGCCTGCCTGCCTGTCCTTCTTCCTTTCGCTCCTGTGCCCGGTGTTCGGGGAGTTCGGTCCGTTTGTCGAACCACAGACGCCCTTTCTGCGCTCGGCCCTTGTCACGGAGGAAGGCAAGGAGGTGAACCGGACCCGCCGGGGGGTGTTGGTGCCGATGGGTGAAGGTGTCTGGGGTTGTTTTGATCCCGACCTGTTGCGCTGGGCGTTGTTCTGGAAGGTGCCGGAGGGTGAGCCGCCGATCACCATGGATTCGATGGCGGCGATCTCGTATCCCGATCAGAAAGCCAAGGCTGGCCGGCCACCGAAACCGGTTGGGAAGCCCCTGATGCACTCGCCGGAGCTGCCGGGGGTGTCGTCCGGCGCCCGGCCTTCGCCCGATCCGCGGACCCGCCACCTCGTCGGTCGAGACGATCCGGTGGGGCCGCTGCCGCGAAACTTCGGACGCTGGATGGGAATCAGTCTCAGCGGTTCGACCCCGGTGTTGCACTACACGGCCGGCGGGCGTGAGGTCAGCGAGATCGTAAGGTTTGAGAAAGGATCGATCGACCGATTGATCCAGGTCGGTCCGGGGAGGGGAGAGCTTTGCTTCAGGCTCGAGGCTGATGTCGCCGGAGCCGATGGGCCGACGCGGGGAGTCCTCAGGAAGGGGTCGTTGCCGGTCGTTCAAATCGCGGGTGAGGGTGTCCGTCTGTCGGCCGGGCGGGAGATCGGGACTTGTCTCATTGTGGGGCCCTCCGAGGAGGCTCAGACCGCCAGAGTGGTGCGGTCGCGACAGGCCGTCGATCTGGCGGAAGTCGAGTTTCCGACTCTGCAAGTGGCACGGCCGATGTTTCCCGAGGCGATCGAAGTCGAGGCGTCGGCGAGCCGGGCGGATGGTCCTTTCGATCTTCGGCCGATTTCGATTCCGATGGAAAATGTCCAGCGTCGCGGGATCCGGCCGATGGATCTCGCGTTCCTTTCGGACGGAACCGCCCTGCTGTGCGGCTTCGATGGAGACATCTGGCGGATCTCCGGAATCGATCAACCCGTGGCCCGCTGGATGCGGGTCGCGACAGGGCTGTTCGAGCCGACGAACATCGAGGTGAACGTCGATGACGAGGTGTTTGTGTTGGGGCGAGACCAGATCACCCAACTCGTCGACACCGATGGTGACGGTCACTACGACGTTTTCCGTAATCGCTCGGATGCCTTCGAGCAGACCCTGCATACCCGGGACTACGCGATGTCCATGGACCTCGGTCCCGGCGGATCGTTCTATGTTGCCAAGGGAGGGATTGTCGAAATGGGGAATGGAGCATTCAACGAGCAGTCCCTTCACCGGAGTTCGGTGCTTCGGATCGACCCGTCAGGGGATCGGGCGGAGGTTCTTGCCGACGGATTGCGCCTTCCGTATGTGGGCGTGAGAAGCGACGGATCCGTCTTCGCTTCAGACCAGCAGGGGCACCACGTTCCCAGTACGCCGCTGTATCGCATCGGCTTCGACAATCCGTCTTTTGGCTATGATCCCGGTCGCTTCGAGAAGTCGAAGCCTATCGTTGAGCCGTTGCTCTGGTTTCCCTATCAGGTGAATCGTTCGGGGGCGGGGTTCGCGACCCTTTCCGGGAGAGGTTTTCCCGACATGGACGGTGTGTTTGCGCAGGTCTCGTGGAACGGGCGGCTGTTTCCCGTGGAGACTCCGGAAGTCGGGGTGCCGTTCGGCTGGAATCTGCCGGTCCAGTTCTCCTTTCCGACCCTCAATGGCGCGAGTCATCCGGAGACCGGCGAGTTGTTCGTGGTCGGGCTCGGGATCTCCGGATACAAGCCGACCACTCCCGGCCTCGAAGGGATCGCCGGCTTGCGCCAACGCGACCCGGTCGCGGTACCCTCGTCGCTCGAAGTCGCGGAGACAGCGATCCGTGTCGGGTTTCGCAAGCCAATGAGAGAGGACCGTCTGCCGACGGTCGCATCACTACGGTTCTGGAACATCCAACGGACCGGGAAGTATGGATCGGGACACTTCCGTTGGGACGGGAAGGCGGGGGAGCATGAGTTGACTCCTCAAGCGGTGCGGTTGAGTGACGACCGGCGCTTCCTGACGATCGAGGTTCCGCCGGTGTTTCGGTCCGACATCATGAGCCTGACCTTGCAGTTGATGGAGACCGGGAGTGCCAAGGTCCGCACCATTGATCTCTACGCCCGACCGATCCATTTGCCGAAACCCGACGGCGGTGATCTGGCCGCGATCGTGAAACGGGAGCGCACCGACGCGAAGCTTCAACCGGGCGATGCGGGAAGAGGCAAGGAAGTCTTCGCTCGCTATGGATGTGTCGGCTGCCATTCGCTAACGGGCGAGAAACTTACGGGTCCGGCCCTGAACGGGATCGCGAGCCGACAGGCCGACGGCTTGGACGGATATCTCCGGGAATCGATTCTCGATCCCAGCAAACAAGTAACCGAGGGCTTCGAGCCCGCGATGCCATCCTTCGAGGGAGTGATCCGGCCGCAGGAACTCGAGGATCTGGTCGCCTACCTGACGGAATTGAAATAGGGCTTCGGGAGTTCGTAAGCCGAGGTGCTGGTCGTCAGTCCGCAGATTCCCAGAGTCTGCGCGAGGCGGAGGCACGTCCGGAGCCGGTTTTGAGGTAGAATTCGAACTGGATGGCTTGATCCTTCGTCGAAAAGGCGAGGTAGGTGACGAGCTTCCACGGGCGGTAGTGAGAGGTGTGCTTGGCCCCACCTTCTTTGTGTCGTTTGAGACGTGTTTTCAGGTCTGCGGTAGAGCCGATGTAGGTTCGAGCTTCATCTCTCTCGGACCGAAGGAAGTAGACATAGTCCATGGGCGATCCGAACCGAGAAGCCCTCCTCCGCCAAGGCTACGGCGGGCAGCCTTCGCCAAGACTTCGGGTCATGAAGTGTCTCAGCGCCGTGGCGATTCCATACTCAGCTCCCGCAAACGAGGGGGGCTGGCTTGCCAGCTGAAGCCTGGCGTAGGCTGGCGGACCCGGCAGGAATCGAACCTGCATCTGCGGCTTCGGAGGCCGCCATTCTATCCGTTGAAATACGGGTCCTTTTCTGCGGGGAGCCATGTCCCGCGCGGGCGGGATTGGTAAGGTCCGTCCCGGTTCTTGGCAAGGAGAACCGTCCGGGTCCTATTTCGAGGCCGCCAGCTCGGCGTTGGCCCGCTCGAGGGCGGCCGCGATGAATCCTGAGAACAGCGGATGGGCCTTGTTCGGCTTCGACTGGAACTCCGGATGGAACTGGGCGCCGATGTAGTAGGGATGGTCCGCGATCTCGACAATTTCCACCAGCCCTTCGGCTGCGGAGACCGAGGAGATCACCAGACCCGCTTCCTGGAGGCGGTCCTGGAAGTCCGAGTTGAACTCGTAGCGATGACGGTGCCGTTCGTGGATCCGCTCCGCTCCGCCATACAGGTCGGACGCCTTCGTGCCGGCGAAGAGAATGCTTTCACAGGAGCCCAGTCGCATGGTCGCTCCCATGTCATCGACACCCTTCTGCTCCTCTTGGAGGCAGATCACGGGATACTTCGTTTCCTTGTCGAACTCGGTCGAGTTGGCACCGCGCAGCTTGCAGACATTTCGCGCGAACTCGATCGTCGCGATCTGCATGCCAAGGCAGATACCAAAGTAGGGGATCTTGGTCTCGCGCGCATACCGCGCCGCGAGGATCTTGCCCTCGATGCCGCGGTCGCCGAATCCGCCGGGAACGAGGATGCCGTCGACATCGCCGATCACCGACTTCGCGCCATGGTCCTCGATCGCCTCGGCCTCGACACGGACGATGTTGACCTTGGTGTCGTGCTTGGCACCGGCGTGAATGAGCGATTCGTAGATCGATTTGTAGGCGTCCTGCAGCTCGATGTACTTGCCGACCACCGCGATGGTGATCCGGTTGCGCGGGTGGATGACCTTCTGGACGAAGGACTCCCAATCCTCGATCGCGGGAGCGGGCGTGTGACCAAGCCCGATCTTGTCGACGACGAGTCGGTCGATCTTGTCGCGCCGCAGATCGAGCGGGCACTCGTAGATCGTGTGCGCGACGTCGCGGAACGCGACCACGTTCTTCTTCTCCACGTTGCAGAACATCGCGATCTTCCGCCGGTTGTCCTCGTCGAGATCGGCCTCGGTGCGGCAGATGATGATGTCCGGCTGGATACCGATTTCGCGCAACTTGGCGACCGACTGTTGGGTCGGTTTCGTCTTCACCTCGCCGGCCGCCTTGATGAACGGGAGCAGGGTGACGTGGATGAAGCAGACGTTCTCCTTGCCCACCTCCAGGGCAAACTGTCTCAGGGCCTCGAGGAAGAGCAGGCCTTCCATGTCCCCGACGGTTCCGCCGATCTCGGTGATCAGCACGTCGACTTCCGGATTGTCGTCGGTGACCTTGTGCAGGCGCGCCTTGATCTCGTCGGTGACGTGCGGGATGAACTGGACCGTCTTGCCGAGGTATTCGCCCTTGCGCTCCTTGCGGATGACCGAGTCGAAGACCTGTCCGGACGTGAGGTTGTTCATCCGCGAGAGGACGCCGGAGGTGAACCGCTCGTAGTGGCCGAGGTCGAGGTCAGTCTCGGCACCGTCGTCGAGGACGTAGACCTCACCGTGCTGGTAAGGCGACATGGTGCCCGGGTCGACATTCAGGTAGGGGTCGAACTTCTGCATCAGCACCTTGAGGCCGCGGTGTTCAAGCAGGGTGCCGATCGAGGCGGCGGCCAGCCCTTTCCCGAGGGAGGACACGACGCCGCCGGTGACAAAGATGTATTTCATGGAATGCCGGGTGAGCTGGGATCAGTGGGTAGCGGAAGAAAGGAGGCGTTCGATGTGGTCCGCCTGTTCGGGAGTGTCAACGCCCGGGGAGGTGTCGTCGGTCGGAAGCACCTTGATGGAAGCGCCGTTCTCGAGGGCGCGGAGCTGTTCGAGCGACTCGGCGCGTTCAAGGGGGGACGGCGGCCATGTAACGAAGCGTTCGAGGAAACTACGGCGATAGGCGTAGATGCCCTTGTGACGGAGCACCGCTAGGCCGTCGACAGGATTCCGGAAGTAGGGAAGCGGGGAGCGGGAGAAGTAGAGGGCCCGGCCGGAAAGGCTGATGACGACCTTGACGACATTCGGGTCGGCGACGGCGGGATCGGCGGGGTCGAGAGGATTGGCGGCGGTCGCCATGTCGAGCTCTGGATCCCCGGCCATTGTCGCGGCGAGTTCGTCGACGAGTGCGGGATCGATCAGTGGCTCGTCACCCTGGATGTTGACGATATGGGTCGCGTCAGGGAGCCCGGCGACGGCCTCGGCGAGGCGGTCGGTGCCGGTCGGGTGGTCCGGGGAGGTCATGACGGCCCGCGCTCCGAATCCCTCGGCGGCGGCGAGAATGCGATCGTCGTCGGTCGCCACAAGCAGGTCATCGAGCCTCGAACATTGGCGGCAGCGTTCCCAGACGTGTTGGATCAGCGGCTTTCCGGCGATGACGTGGAGCGGCTTTCCGGGGAAGCGGGAGGACCCCCAGCGGGCTGGGAGAATACCGGTGATATGGATGCCGCTCGGGTTCGGTGTCACTGCGAATGCGGGAGACTAAGGGGACCGCTCGCGGCGGGGCAAGAGCCGGATGTCTAACGAGTGAGAAAGGTGCGGATCAGTGGCCCGACCAGCTCCCGTCCGACTCGATGAAGCGCAGGGCCTTGTCGAAAGAGCACCCGCTGAGGAAATGCTCAAGGCGCGGGTGGAGATGGCCGCGATGCCCCTCGTGCCAGCGGCTGATGTCTTCAGAAACGGACTGCAGCGCCGCGAGCTGGCCATCCGGGTCGCGGTCCCGGAAGTCGTGGTCGGCGATGAGTTCGAGCCGGTGGCGGAGGAGTTCGGCCAGTTCGGGATGGATCATCGGGCGAGGATGGCTGGAGGGCCGGCCGCTGGCAAATCGGACGTGGACGGATCCGCAGCCGAACCCGTAGCGTGCGCCATGCTGATTGGGGCGATCGAGACGCACTTCACGGGCTGGGACTGGGCGGTGGTGGCGTTCTACATGGTCTTCACCACGTGGATCGGCCACGTCATGAGCGGCAAGGCGGCGACGGTGAAGGATTTCTTCCTCGGGGGGCGCTCGATGCCTTGGTGGGCGGTTTCCGGTTCGATGATCGCCACCGAGATCAGCGCGCTCACCTTTATCGGAGTCCCCGGGGGCGTCTATGCGGCCCAAGGTGACTGGACCTACCTGCAGTGGGGCATCGGTTCGATCATCGCCCGCTTCATCGTCGGCTACTGGCTGGTCCCGCTCTACTATGCCCGGGAAATCTACAGCCCTTACGATTTCATGGGAAACCGGCTGGGCGAGCCGGTTCGCAAGCTGGTGACGCTGCTTTTCTCGCTCGGGGCGATTCTCGGCCAGAGCGTGCGGGTGCTGGTGACGGCGGTGATCCTCTACGCGGTGACCGGCTGGAGCATGACGTGGTGCATCGTCGCGATCGGCGTCTTCGCGCTGGCGTGGACCCTGATGGGCGGCATGCGGACGGTCATCTGGACCGACGTCATCCAGTTCGGCGTCTTCTTGCTCGGCGGGGTGCTGGCGCTCAGCTGGCTGGTCAGCCACCTGGGATGGGACGAGATCGTCGCGGTCAACCGCGGATTCACGACCCCCGAGGGCGTCGCGGTCGACAAGATGCGGATCTTCGATTTCACGCTGCCGTGGGAGAACTCGCTGCTGAACTACACGTTCTGGGTCGGGGTGATTGCCATGCCGTTCCAGAATCTCGCCGCCTTCGGGACCGACCAGCTCAACGCCCAGCGGATGTTCTGCTGCGGATCCCAGCACGAGGCCCGCAAGGCGATGCTTTGGAGCAGTGTCGCGATCGCCACCACACTCCTGATGCTCGCGGTCGGTTCCGGTCTGTTCGCGTGGTATCAGATCAAAGGCCTGACGCCGGATGAGGCAGCCAAGTTTGCCGAGGACCCGAACAACGTCTTTCCGGTCTGGATCGTCACCGTGCTTCCGCCGGGACTGACCGGTCTCATTCTCGCCGGTGCTTTCGCGGCGGCGATCTCGAGCCTCGACTCGGTGCTGGCCGCCCTTTCCCAGACCACGCTCTCGGCGGTGCTGGGGCGGGAGAAGGTCGAAGCAGAGGAGGGGAGTGCCCGGATGGTGAAGCTGTCCCGCTGGACGGTGGTGATCTGGGCGATCTTCCTCACCAGTTTTGCGGTCTGGATGGCGGCAAGCCGGAAGGATGCCGAGGACAAGAACCTGATCGATCTCGCCTTCGGTATGGTGGCTTACACTTACGGACCGCTGCTTGGCATCCTGCTGGCGGCCATCCTGCAGGGCCGGCGCAGCTTCATCGGGATCGTGATCGGTGTCGTGCTCTCGATGGCGCTGGTCGCGTGGGTGCGTCCCGAATTGCCCCGCTTGCTCGAGGCGCTGCAGATCTCTCCGGAAGCGCTGGTTCAGAGCCGTCCCCAAATTGCTTTCCCGTGGTTCTACCCGATCAATGCCATCCTGACGCTGGCATGCTCGATGCTGCCGATCGGTCGGATTGAGCGCGACACCGATTCGTGAAATTGCGGCTTTGATGGTCGCTCGTGACCCCAGTCTTGGCGCAAGACGTTGAGGAAGAGTCGGGTTTGGTTCGTCTTGCCCGGCTGAAGGCTGCGCAGAGCTTCCGATGATCAAACCTGTCTATCCGACTGTGACGGATTTGTAAGTTTTGGATCCACCGTAAAAACACCCGTAAAAACACGAAAACCAACTGGTTGATTTGTAGGTGTTCCGGTGGCTGGCGCGCATTTCATTCGGAGAAATGAAGCAAATCCAGCGTCAAGATTTTAAAAATCCGAAACCGTGGAACGCTTGTGGAAAGGCACCGAACTGCATCAATTGTTAGAGTGGGATCAAAAGGTTTTCCATCCGGGGTGCCCGTTCCTTTAAAGCTTTCACCCCGGTCGCCGCGGAGCATGTGGTCCGATGGTCAGACGCCGGGAAAGAACCCTTATTTTTAGAGCACGGAAACAGATGGACCAGGCGGGAGCGTTGGCAAGGTCGGATGACAACAACGGGTCGGAGCAGACGGCGGAGGATTGGCTCGGAGTCTGCGAGAGACTGAGTGGATTGGTCAGCAAGGATGCGTTCGAGCGTTGGTTTCGGGCGTCACGTTTGGGCAAGGTCGAGGACCGCACCGCTGAAATTCTTCTGCCGAACGAAATCCACCATGTGTGGATCGAAACGAACTACCTCAACGAGCTGACCGCGGCCGTTCGCGAACAGTTCCCCGACGTGGCCGAGGTGAAGCTGGTTGTCGCGCCGGTGAAGGAGGTTGTTGCCGAGGCGCCGCCTGAGGACGAGGCAGCCGAGCAGGACGATTGGTTCCCGGCCGTGGAGCCCTCGGCGGACGGCAAGGATCTGGATCGGAACCTCAAGCGGGCCGGTCTCAATCCCTCGTTCGCGTTCGAATCGTTCGTGGTCGGCAACAACAGCCAGTTCGCCCACGCCGCCTGTGAGGCGGTCGCGCAAGGCAGGGGCCGGGGCTATAACCCGCTCTTCATTCATGGCGGACCCGGACTCGGGAAGACCCACCTGATGCAGGCGGTCGGCCAGGAGTGGCTCCGACGCACCAAGGCGTCGAAGGTGGTCTACCTGACCTGCGAGAAGTTCACCAACGAGTTCATCGACGCGGTCCGCAAAGGGGACCTTGAGAAGTTCCGCCGCCGCTATCGCAGTGCCGAAGTGATGCTCATCGATGATGTCCAGTTCCTCGGCGGCAAGGAACGCTCGCAGGAGGAATTCTTCCACACCTTCAACACGCTTCTCGACGGTCGCTGCCAGGTGGTTCTCACCAGCGACCGGCCGGCGTCGGAGATCAAAAACCTCGAGCCGCGGCTGGTGTCGCGCTTCGAGTGCGGACTCACGGTCGAACTCCAGGCGCCTGCCTTCGAGACCCGGCTGGCGATTCTCCAGCGGAAGGTGGAGGAGTGGAAGGTACGCGTGGATGACGGCATCGTCCGCCTGCTCGCCGAGCGCATCCGGACCAACGTGCGGCGGCTCGAAGGCGGGCTCATGCGGGTCGGAACATTCGCGTCGCTCGCCGGGGAGCGGGTGACCTTGGAAAAGGTGGAGCACCTGCTGCGGGACCTCTTCCGCGAGGAGAACGGACGCCAAGTCACGATCGACTCGATCCAGCGGACCGTGGCCGAGCACTTCGACATGCGGCTGGCGGACATGACCAGCCGCCGTCGCCCGGCCAGCATCGCTGGGCCGCGCCAGATCGCGATGTATCTCAGCCGCCAGCTCACCAAATCGTCGCTGATCGAGATCGGCGAGGCCTTTGGCGGAAGGGACCACGGGACCGTGATTCACGCGGTGAAGAAGGTGAAATCGCAGATTGATGTCGATCGGGAGCTCCGGGACCGGATCCAGCAGATCGAGGCGGATCTCAGACGCTGAACAACTTGCAAAAGTTTTTGAAATTCAGGGATTGCCGTAACTTGTGAACAAGTGCCGGTAAGGCCAAACGAAGGCTTGCCAAGCCTTCGGGTCTGGGCAGAGCATTCGGCAGACGCACGATTGACCGGCGTCCGACCGAGCAATGAAGTTCACCGTTTCCAAAGAGGCTCTTCTCGACGGCTTGCAGAAGGTTCAGCATGTCGTCAGCACCCGCACCACACTTCCGATCCTGTCGAATGTTCTGCTTGTTGCCGAGAACGGCCGACTGCAGCTGACGACGACCGATCTCGATGTCGGGATCACCGGTTCGGTGGAGGCTCAGATTTCCAAGGATGGGGCGACGACCCTTCCCGCCAAGCGGCTGGTGAACATCATTCGCGAGCTGCCCGCGAGCGAGGTCGAGATCACCGTCGATGCCAAGAATGTGGCTTCGATCCAGTGCGGTCCTTCTTTCTTCAAGATCATCGGTCTGGGACAGGATGACTTTCCGCCGCTTCCGGACTTCGAGGGCGCCAAGGAATACCGGATTCCGCAGCAGCTGCTGCGTGACGGTCTGAAGAAGACGGCCTACGCGATTTCCACCGACGAGACGCGCTATGTGCTCAACGGCATCTACACCTCGTTCCGCGAGGGCAAGCTGACGCTTGTTGCGACCGACGGACGGCGTCTTGCCATGGTCGAAAACGATCTCGATTTCCCGGCCAGCCAGGAGGTCGACGTGATCGTGCCGACCAAGGCTGTGCAGGAACTCCAGCGCCTCCTCGGCAACGACGGTGAGGTGCTGGTGCGTCTCAGCGACAGCCAGATCTCTTTCGCCATCGGCGATCACCTGCTGGTGAGCAAGCTGATCGAGGGCAACTACCCGAACTACCGTCAGGTGATTCCGGGAGATTCGAGCGAGCGGGTCGAGTTGCCGCGCGAGGCGATGCTCGAGACCGTCCGCCGTGTCTCGCTGCTGTCCTCGGACAAGTCGAACTCCGTCAAGCTGGTGTTCTCGGCCAACAAGGTCGAAGTGACCGCCAACAGCCCGGATGTCGGTGAGGCCCGCGAAACCCTTGAGGTGCCGTACGACGGAAAGGACCTGCAGATTGCGTTCAACCCCGAGTTCCTGAAGGCGCCGCTGCAGAACCTCGATGAGGAGACGGTCTATCTCGATCTGATCGACGAGATGAGCCCGGGCGTGGTTCGCATCGACGGCAGCTTCCTTTATGTGATCATGCCGATGCGCGTGACGGGCTGAGGTACTCAGGAGAGCGGCTTTGTAAGCCGCAGCTTTCCACCTGCAACCCGGCAGCGGCTTCCAAAGCCGCGCTCCCTAGGCTAGGCAACCGGGGCAGTTCTGGGCGTAGTGCCCGGGCGTGATCTCGGTCAGTTCCGGCGGGTGGTCGGTGACGCAGAGCTCCGCATTGCCGATCCGGTTTCTCGGGGCGAACGCGCAGCCCGCGGGCGGATTCGACATGTTCGGCGGAAGTCCCGGAATGGTGTAGAGTTCCTCACCTTTCTGGTGGCGGGCCGGGATGCTCTGGAGCAGCGATCGGGTGTAGGCGTGGAGCGGCTTCCGGAAGAGTTCCTCGCGTGAGGCGCTTTCGACGATTCGGCCGGCATACATCACGTTGACGAAGTCGCAGACTTGCGAGACGACCTCGAGGTCGTGCGTGATGAAGATGACCGCGGTGCCCAGTTCGTTCTGACGCTCGCGGATCAGGTCGAGGACCTGCTTTTGCACTGTCACGTCGAGTGCCGTGGTCGGCTCATCACAGATGAGCAGCTCGGGTCGGGTGATGAGTGCCATCGCGATCATCACGCGCTGCCGCATGCCGCCGGAGAACTCGTGGGGGTAGGCCTCGATGCGTTTCTCGGGTTCCGGGATGCCGACCTCGGCCAGCGCGTCGATGGCGCGGCTTACGGCCGCCTTGCCGCGAAGATTCTCGTGGATCTCGAGCGGTTCGGTAAGTTGGTCGCGGATCCGCATGAACGGATTCAACGAAGTCATCGGATCCTGGAAGATCATCGAGATCCGTTTGCCGCGGATGCCACGCAGTTCGCGCTCCCTGGCCTGCAGGAGGTCGACGCCGTCAAAGATCGCCTTACCCGAGTGAATCCGGCCTGGAGGCTGTGGAATCAGGCCGAGCAACGAGTAGCAGGTCACCGATTTCCCGGATCCCGACTCCCCGACGATTCCGAGCGTTTCGCCTGCCTTGACCTTGAAGGAGACGTCTTCGACCGCATGAACGACGCCGTTGCGGGTGTGGAAGCGGGTGGTGAGGTTCTGAACGTCGAGAAGGGCCATCGTGCTGGACCTTTCAAAGCACGGATACTGCCGGGTGGGCAGGGAATTTGTTCCGAAAATGTGGGTGGGCGGAGGGTTCGGACCGCGCCAGCCCAGTCGCACGTCTTCCGTAGCCGCCCTTGCGCGAGTGGGTTCGCGCGGTCCGGAGAACTCCGTCGTGATTGCGGAGCTTCAGCGGTAGTTCCGCTCCTCGCGGCGCCGGGAGCGGACGGAGAACACGACGGGAACGCCCGGTGCCGGATTCGACTCGCGGAGCCGGTTCGACAGATACTGCTCGTAGCTGGAGCTCATCAGGGTCTTGTCGTTGACGAACAGTACGAAGGTCGGAACAGGCACGGTTCGGTAGCGCTCATTGACCGCGCTGGTGGCGTAATAGAGCTTCAGCCTGCGCGTGCCTTTGCCAACGGTGGGCGGAGGGTTGGTTTCGAAGGCCTGGTGCAGGAAGCGGTTTAGTGTACCGGTGCTCGGCACCTTCTGGGCCGAGTCGCGGATCGCGAGGATCTGCTTGAAGATCTGGGGGATCGCAGTGCCTTCCTTAGCGGACACGCAAACGAACGGCGCGTAGCTGAGGAAGAACAGTTCGCGGCGGACCTGCGACTCCGCTTCCTTCTTGCGCTCCTTGAGCGGGGCGCCCGGGTGGAAGAGATCGAACTTGTTGAGGACGATCATGCACGGCTTCTTTTCCTTGAGGACGACCTGTGCGATCTTGCGATCCTGGGCGCTGACACCCGAGGCAAGGTCGATGACCAGCACGCACAGGTCGCAGCGTCGGATCGCCTTCTCGGTCCGCATCGCGGAGAACACCTCGACCGAAGAATCTCGCCGGGACCGCTGGCGAAGTCCGGCCGTGTCGATCAGCGTGAAGCGTTCGCCGCCAAACTCGTAGGGCAGGTCGATTGCGTCGCGCGTGGTGCCGGCGATGTCGGAAACGATCGTCCGGTCATCCTTGAGGATCGCGTTCACGAGCGAGGACTTGCCGGCGTTCGGCTTGCCGATGATGGCGAGCCGGATCCCGCTTTCCACGGCCTCCTCGACGGCTTCCTCGATCTCGCCGGCCAGCGGTTCGATCTGGCGGTCGATTTCGCCGGCGAGCTTGCCCATGCCTTTTCCGTGCTCTGCGGAAACCGCGAAGCCGTCTCCGAGTCCGAGTCCGCTCATGTCGGCAAAGGCGTTCTCGTGCTTCTTGTCGTCGACCTTGTTGACGACCAGAACGACCGGGATGCCAGCCTTGCGGAGCTTCTGAGCGAGTGCCTGGTCGATCGGGGTCAGGCCTTCCTGGGCATCGACCACGAACAGGATGAGGTCGGCCGTCTGGATCGCGATGTCGGCCTCCAGCGTGACCTGGGCGGCAAACCCGTCATCCAGCGTGGCACCGATCCCGCCGGTGTCGATGATCGTGCACCGGTGCTCGGTGGCGAGGCAGGGGGCGGATAGCCGGTCACGGGTCACCCCCGGCTGATCGTGGACAATCGCGATCCTCCGCTTGGCGAGGCGGTTGAAGAGGGCGGACTTCCCGACGTTGGGGCGACCGACGATGGCGACCGTGGGCATGCGGGGAGGCTCAGGGAGCGGAGCGCAATTGGGAATTGGATAATTGCGGTATTTGGGATCACGGGTGGGAGCCCGGATGGCTCTTCGGCGACTCCTGCAACTGGCGGATGCCGGCGCGCAGGTAGATGTAGCCTGACCAGACCGTGAAAACCGCCGCGAAGATGCAGGGATACATCGGCGAGAACGGGACGACCTTGAGCATCACCCAGCCGAGTGTGAACATCTGGGCGAAGGTGCAAACCTTGCCGGTCCAGTGCGGCGCGTGGTGCATCTCATGGTTCACGAAGTGGATAATCGCCAGTCCGCCGAGGATGATGATGTCGCGGACGATCACCAGCGCCGCGAACCACAGCGGAATGCTCCACCCGTCGGCGCCCCAGTCGACGGCGCTGAGCGTGATGATGCCCGTCAGCAGAAGGGCCTTGTCGGCAATCGGGTCGATGACGGCGCCGAAGTGGGAGCGCTGGTTGAAGCGCCGGGCGATCCATCCGTCGAGGCCGTCGCTGGCCGAGGCGATGATGAACACGGCGAGGGCGGACCACCGGAGCCACTCCTCCGGATGCCCCTCCTCGACGCTGATGCCGTAGTAAATCGCCAGCGTGGCGAACACCGGAACCAGCAGGATTCGGCTGATCGTGATCTTGCTGGCAAGGGTCATGGCGGTTCTTTCTAGCAGATGATTCCGGGAAAAGCGAGAAGTCGGATGCAGGGCAAGCGTAGGATTCCGGCATGAGGTTGGCGCTGCTTTTGTTGCTTTTCGCTTCGCCGATGGTGCTCGCGGAACCCCTGCGGGTGATGTGCTGGAACATCCATCACGGGCAGGGCATGGACCGGAAGACGGACCTCGAGCGGATTGCCCAAAGAATCACCGAGGAGAAGGCCGACCTGGTGGCCTTGCAGGAGGTCGACAAGCTCTGTGGCCGCAGCGGCAAGGTCGATCAGGCCGTCGAGCTGGGCAGGTTGACCGGGCTGACTCCGGTTTTCGGCAAGGCGATGGATTTCGGAGGAGGCGAGTATGGGCTCGCGGTTCTCAGCCGGCTACCGGTGGTGTCGCATCGGGTGCATCGGCTGCCGGGTGAAGGCGAGCCGCGGATCGCGCTTGAGGTGACGGTTCGCGACGGCGACCGGAAGCTGAGCATCGTCAGCGTTCATCTCGACCATCAGGACGACGGTCGGCGAATCGCCCAAGCAAAGTTTCTGGCCAGCGCTCTGGAGGAATCCCCGAAAGTGATTCTCTGTGGCGACTTCAACGATATCCCGGGTTCCCAACCATTGGCGGTCTTTAACGAAGACTGGAAGACGGCGCAGAAGGAGGCCCCGGGCTTTACCTATTCTTCGACAGCGCCCGTAAAGGAAATCGACCACGCGCTGGTCAAGGGACTGCGCGTGGTCGGAAAGGTCAGGGTGATCGAAGACAGGGTGTCGTCCGATCACCGGCCGTTCGCCCTTCAGATCAGATGAAGCGCGTCGAACGGGGTCAGGGCTTGCCGGGGATCGAGAAGTAGACCTGCTCGAGCGCCATGAGCGTGTAGGCCGAGACAAGCATCGCGTCGGACTCCATCCAGCGCGCGTTGTCGTTGACCCATGAGCCGTTCTCGCGTTGGAGGCTGAGCAACTTGCCGCCGAGGTCCTTGCGCCAGTCGGCGGTCTTGCCGTTCTCCAGCGGCAACCGGTCAATGCCCGCGGCGGAAAGTGCCTTCGACATTGCCTGGTAGTAGTAATAGAGGCCTTGGGCTCCCATGCCCGGGTTCTCATCGATGGTGTAGTTCTTGCCCAGCCACTCTTTCACGGCAACGACGCGGGGGTCGGTCGGTTCGAGCTTGGCGTAGATTAGCGAGAGCAGGCCGGCGTAGGAGATCGAACCGTAGGAGCGGAGCGCGATCTGGCCGTTGCCGAGGTCGTCCTCGCCCGCTTTGGAGCTCTCCGGATTGTAGATGAAGCCACCCTTGTTCTTCGGGTCGTCCGACGCCCATTCCTGGTCGTTGGTCTCGGTCAGGTTCTGGCAGCGGGAAAGGAAGGTGATTGCGGCATCCCAGTCGAGTTCGGGCTGCTCGCCGTGCTTGCCGTCCTCGATCACCTGGCGCGAAAGGCGGAGGGCCTCAATCGCGAGGTAGGTGTTCGAGAGGTCGGAGTGGTCATTGCTCGAACCGTAGCCGATCCCGCCGTCGTTCGGGTTGTCGGTTTCCTTCGGCTTGTCGATGTCCCACTGCTGCGAGATCAGGTAATTCCGGCCCTTCACGATCGCCGGTTCGTAGACGTCGCGCGCGGCGGCGGTGAGAGCGGTGACTGCGGTGGCGGTGTTGTAGACCGCGAGACCACGATTGTAGATGCCGCCGTCCTCCTTCTGCTGGGAGAGCAGCCATTGGAAGCCCTTCTCAATGTGCTCCGGGAACGGTTTGGAGAGGTCGAGCGAGGGATCGCGCACCGCTGCGGTCAGGGCGAGAGCCGTGACGGCCGGAAGGCCCGGGTCACCCCAGTAGCCCTTCTCGTTCTGCTGCTCGGCGAGCCACGCATTGCCGCGGGCGATCGACTGCTTCATCTCGTTCTGCAGCGACAGATACGGATTTGGCGGGGCGTCCTGAGCGGAGGCACCGCCCAGCGTGACGGCGGTCAGGATCAGGGTCGCGGTGGTTTGGAACTTCTTCATGGTTCGTAGGGTTGGATCAGGACGGTGACCTTCGTTCCCTGAGCGGGAACACGGGTCGGGTGAGGGAGCCATACGTCGTCGAGCTCGTTGTCCTCACCGGAGAAATTGATCAGGGCGGAATTGCTCAGGAAAATGGCCATCAGGTCTCCTGAAGTCTCGGCCACAAACTTGCCGTCGTAAACAAAGGATCCGCCGTAGACCCAAGGGGATTTCGGCATCGCCTTCTCGGTAGCGGCGTGGGCGATCAGGTCGTTGGCGGATACGCTCTTGGTTTCCTCGCCGTCCTTCCACTCGACCAGCAGCTTCAGACGGGACTCCTTCTTCTCCTCCGGGGTGGCCTCCTCGAACTCGTTCGAAAGGCTGCCGTCTTCCTCGACTTTTACGTAAAGCTCGCGAGATGCCTTGTACTTGAGGAGTTTGAAGGCGATGTTGAGGTTGGTCGCCGAAATGTCGGAGAGCAGCAGTGACTCGTGGACCTTGCCATTGCGGTGAACGACAAAGAACTCGAGCAGCCCCTCGGTCATGTTGACTTCGGCAGGGAAACGGATTTCACGGGTCTTCGGGTCGAAGGTTACCTCGCCCACTTTCATCCGGCCGTCTTCCAGCCGCTCGATGGCCGGCTTGGCAGGCTCGACCTTCTGATCGGGCGCCGGAAGGCTCTTCGGTTCTACCGGGGCACGCTCCACCGGCTCGGCACCGGAGGCGACGAGGGCGAGTAGGGGAAGGGTCAGCCAGAGCAATCTCACTTCGTGCACTAGGGAACGCCGGAAGAACGGTTCCGTCCAGTCGTGTCTTAGGCAGGAATCGCCGACATTTTGATAAGGCCCACATTCAGGATGCGCTGAGGGGCCGATCCGTGGGGCGTTACTCGGCGGTCGCACGATCGCCGAACTCCCGCCATGCCAATCTCGTGATCCGGGTGGAAAGTGCCTCCATCGGGGGTTCTCCCTGCGACGGAGAGCTGATGGGCCGGAGTTCATCCGAGACCGCCAAGGACGATGCGACCAGCTTGAAAGCGGCGACGAGGATGCCTGACTGGAGTCCGTCGACGCTCGAGGGGGCCTGCCGCGTGACCGACGGGGGAGGGTCATCCGATCCCTTCGCCACGATGCTCACGACAAGTTGGGGGGTATCGCCGCCGGTTGTGGCGACGACCTCGGGCTCAAACCGAACCAGGTGATCCGAAGCCTGCTTGAGAGTTTCGACGGCCAGCTTGGCAGCTTGCTTTGTCAGCTCACTGCGGTCTTTCGGGGTTTCGATCCGCAAGGTCAGCAGCGGGGCATCCTCGGCCGCGGTCTCGTCGTGCGGAATGGTGGCCCGGATCCGGCGCACGCCATTCAGCGCGGCATCGAGTTCCTCATCGTTGGGCAGGCTGGTGTCCAGCACCCGCTCCCACGCGACGCGGGCCCATGCGAGTTTTGCTTCGGCCTCGAGTCGTGATGCCAGCTCGATGAACGAACCGGCGGGGACATCCTTGCGATCACGCCATGCATTGAGGGGGGGCACTTGGTCGAGGTCGCCGACTTCGATCGGGGGCGCTTTGGGCTTCGGGGCGGGTGGGGGCTTCGGCGGCTTGTGGGCCATGCCGGGCTCGGCGGCCGGAGATTCCACTCCGAAGAGATCGGCAGGACGGGCAAGTTCCTGGGTGGCCCGTGCCTTGGCGATCTCGATCTGGGTAGCACTGGGCTCCGCGAGGAAATCGTAGTCGCGCGTCCCGCCCCACCAGGTGAGCCCGATCACCAGTGGGATGGACAGAATGACCACGATCAGTGGAACTCGGCGCATCGCGCGGAGAGTGGATGCCCCGCGGCGGCGTTCCAAGAGGAAAGGTGGGTGACGCCCGTAGTGTGGAGGAGGGAGGGCGCCTCGGCTCCGGAACGGGGCGGTCCAGCCTAGCTTTGGAAAAGAAAAAGCGCCCGCGGCACTGGCCGGGGGCGCTTTCGAAAGCTTGGGTCGATCAGGCGTCGGCGCTCTTCACGAGAGTCGCCTTCTTGCCGATGCGGCTGCGCAGGTAGTGCAGCTTGGCGCGGCGGACCTTGCCACGGTTGGTGACCTCGATCTTGGCGATGCGCGGGGTGTGCACCGGGAAGACACGCTCGACACCTTCACCGTAGGAAATCTTGCGCACGGTGAACGAGGCATTCACGCCCGAGCCGCGCTTGGCGAGGACGATGCCGGCGAAAATCTGGATACGCTCCTTGCCGCCTTCCACCACGCGGGTGTGGACCTTCACCGTATCACCGACGTTGAAGTCGGCGACGTCTTGCTTCATTTGCTCCTGCTCGATCTTGGCGATGATGTCCATGGCGTCCTCCTAACGTAAAATGGGTAAAAAGCTCCCTCGGCCTCGCGAGGGGCGGGAGAACTAGGGGAAGTCCTCACCGTTTGCAATCGCGAAATTCAACGATTTCGGCACTTTTCTCAAGACTTTCCGTAGACCGCGCCGGGGTCGAAGCGCCGACCGTCCTCGGTGAGGCTCATCGAGCCGTCGGGACCGTCGATCCGCCGGTAGAAACAGCCGCTGCGGCCGGTGTGGCAGGCTCCCGCACCGATCTGCTCGACGTAGAGCACGATCGCGTCCTGATCGCAGTCGGTGCGGATCTCCCGAACCCGTTGGACATGCCCCGAAGTTGCGCCCTTGTGCCAAATCTCCCGACGGCTGCGCGACCAGTAGACCGCTTCGCCTTTCTCCAGTGTCAGGCGCAGCGACTCGGCGTTCATGTAGGCGAGCATCAGCGGTTCCTTGGTCGTGGCGTCGAGCGCGACTGCCGGAATCAGGCCGTCGGTATCGAATTTCGGGCTGAAACGGAGGCCCTCCTCGACCGCCTGCTTGTCGCCCCGGGGTTCGAACGATGTGGAACTCATGGCGGGCCGTGTAAACCGGCTCGGGCGGGGTCGCAAGCGGGTTTGGGGGGATGGGAGGTGGATTCGGGAAGGGATAGCCACGGGCTCCGGCGCGCGACCGGGGTCGCGCGGGCCTTTGGGGCTGCCGGGATTTTCGGTGGTCTTTCGGTGCCTAACGGGGCATACGCGCTGCGTCGCGATGAACGGATTGACGGTAATCAAGGCTGGCACCGGGGTGCTGACCCGGGTCGAAGACGGAACCCTCGATGGAGCCGCCTTGGTCAGGTTGGTGACCGCGATCGCCGGATTGATCGAGAACGGGCACCGCTGCCTGCTGGTCAGCTCAGGTGCGGTGGGTGCCGGAGTGTCGGCGTTCGGGCTCGACGGCTACCCCTCGGACCTCGCCACCCGGCAAGCCTGCGCCGCGGTCGGTCAGGCCCGCCTGATGCACACCTATGAGAACCTGTTCCGCAATTTCGAGATCTCGGTCGCTCAGGTGCTTCTGTCAGGCGATGACCTGCGGACTCCCGACCGGGCCAGCTATGTGGGCAACACGCTTTCCCGTCTGCTTTCCGAGCCACGAATCCTGCCGATCCTGAATGAGAACGACTCGGTCGCGGTGGAGGAATTGCGGGTCGGCGACAACGACATGCTCTCGGCGCGAGTGGCCAATCTGGTTCAAGCCGAGCGCTTGATTCTTCTCACCAGTGTCGACGGGCTGCTTTCGCCGGACATGAAGGAGATGATCTCCGAGGTCGCGGATCTCGACGAGGTGATGGGCTGTGTGAAGGACGAGCGAGGACGCTTCTCCATCGGCGGCATGGCGTCGAAGCTGCAGGCCGTGCGGCTTGCGGTGGAGAGTGGCATCGAGACCCACATCGCCCACGGCCGGAAACCCGAGCGCTTGACCGGCATCCTTGCCGGTGAGAGCGGTCTCTCGACCCGATTTCAAGCCAAGTCATGAGTGACGACGTACAAGCATCGATCGAAGCGATGGCCCGCAAGGCGCGTGCCGCGGCGCTGAAGCTTTCCCAGATCCCGACCGAGAAGAAGAATGCGATCCTGCTGGCGATGGCGGCCGGGTTGCGCGCAGCGACTCCGGAGATCCTCGAGGCAAACGCGAAGGATATCGAAGCAGGCGAGCAGAAGGGTTTGAACAAGGCGATGCTCGACCGGCTCCGGCTCGATGAGAAGCGGGTCGACTCGATCGCCGGCGGCATCGAGCAGGTCGCCGCGCTTCCCGATCCGGTCGGCGAGGTGATGGAGTCATGGTCGCGGCCGAACGGAATCCGTCTTGAGCAGGTGCGTGTGCCGATCGGGACCATCGGAATCATCTTCGAGAGCCGCCCGAACGTCACCAGCGACGCCGCGGTGCTCTGTTTCAAGGCCGGTAATGCGACCATCCTCCGCGGTGGGTCCGAAGCGATTCATTCCAACCGCGCGATCGCGGCCGCGCTGCAGGAGTCAGGTGCGGTGGCTGGCCTGCCCGACGATGCGATCCAACTGATTCCCTTTACCGATCGCTCAAGCGTCACTGCCCTATGCCAGATGGACAAGTGGCTCGATGTCATCATTCCCCGCGGCGGACGCGGTCTGATCGAGACGGTGGTGTCGCAGGCGCGGATGCCGGTCATCAAGCACTACGACGGAATCTGCCACACCTTCGTCGACCCGCGGGCGGATCTCGAGATGGCGGTGAGGATCTGTGTCGATGCCAAGACCCAGAAGCCGGGCGTTTGCAACGCGATGGAGACGCTGCTGGTCCACGAATCGGTGGCGGGTGAGTTCCTGCCGATGGTCGCCGAGGCGTTGAAGGCGAAGGGTGTTGAACTGCGTGGCTGTGATCGCACGCGGTCCATCATCGACTGTTCGGCGGCGACCGATGAAGATTGGGAGACCGAGTATCTTGACCTGATTTTGTCGATCAAGGTGGTGTGCTCGCTTGAGGAGGCCGTGGCACACATCAATACCTTCGGTTCCCATCACTCGGATTGCATTGTGACTGCGGACGACGCGGCTGCAGCGGCTTTCCTGTCGGCGGTTGATTCGGCCTGCGTGTTCCACAACGTCTCGACCCGGTTTGCGGACGGTGAGGAGTTCGGCTTCGGAGCGGAAATCGGAATTTCGACCGAGAAGCTCCACGCCCGGGGTCCGATGGGGCTGCGAGAACTGACGAGTTATCAGTATCGCGTTCGCGGCGATGGGCAGACCAAGGGGTGACTCTGACTTGAGAAAAGACCTCCTGAAGGAGGAACTACAAACCCCAGTGGCGGGCTGCCGGGCCGGGAGGCGCTACGGCGAGGTGTCCGTGAACTCGAGTTGGAAAAACCGGACGTTGCTACCGGTCCACGCGGGGTCGGTGAGTTCCAGAGTGACCTCGTCGATGTCCGGATAGCCGGGGAGCGGGGTTTCCGAGATTCGCGGTGCGTCAGGTGCGGGGATGATCGCCGGCGGGGAGGCCAGGTCGATGGTCGTGGTTACGTCGAGTTGGACGGACGGAGGAAGCAGATTGGACTCCAGGAAGATCAGTTCGACCGTGCCGCCACTCTTCTGGATTCGGAACGGCGCGGTCGGGATGGTCGGATCGGTCGGATCGAGGCCGTGGATCCACTCCATTTCGTTGGTGAGTCCGTCGCCGTCGAAGTCGTTGCCGCGATCCGCGTCACCGTTGGCAATCTGCGCCGGCGTGAAGTAGATCGACTGGAAGTCGGCATAGGAGAGCGGGCCGGTCAGTTCGAAGCTCAGAACGACCTGTTTGTTGGTCGCATCGACATCGACGACGAACTCCCCGAAGCCGAGCGGTTGCTCGATCGTGTCGAAGTTGCCGCTCAAGGTGCCGGTGCATGCCATGATCACGAAGGTGTCGCCTGGCGACGGCACGAAGCCGTTGAGGAGGATCGGCTTGAGGGTTCCACCGAGGGATAGGCTGCCGGTGACCTGAAGCAGGTCGTTGCCGGTGGTATCGAGTTCGATCTCGAACCGGCTCGTCGGCGTCGGAGCGGGGGAGCCCGTGATCGAGAGTGTGCCGATCGACGCGCCCGGCGCGATGGTGCCGTTGTTCGTGAAGGTCGAGGCGGTCGACATGTTGAACGTTCCGTTGCCTCCGATCACGCCATCGGTCTCGTTGACGAAGTCTCCGTAGATTGTTGCCGTGGCACCGGATTCGACGCGGAAGCCGCCGTGGTTCGCCGAGGAACTGAGCGGGAAGGTGTCTCCGAACTGGGTTGAATTGGAAACCACCACGCTGCCGGAGTTCTCCAGCGTCGGTTCAAAGGTCCGGTTGCCGGTGCCTGCGAACTCCACGGTGCCGGTCGCCGAGTTGATGAACTTTGCGGTCGAACTGCTGGCGTAGTGCTCGACCCTGCCGGAATTCGTGCCGTCGATGCGGAAGGTGCCGTGATTGGTGAAGTCGTTCACATGGAGATTCAGATCGGCGAATCCACCGGTCGTGGTGTCGAGGGTGAACGATGCACCGGCTTGATTGGTGGTCGCGCCGAAGAAGTAGTTGTTGGCGAACGAACTCGAATTGGAGCCCTCCACGGTGAGGTCGCCTCGATTCACCAGCGAGATGTTCGTATTCATCGACCGGAAGCGCGAGGGAGCGGCTGCCTGTGTTGTCAGGATGCCCGGGCCGTTCATGACTCCGCGATAGAGGTTCAGGTCCAGGTCTCCCGACATCCAGTCGGAGTTGAGCGTCAGGGTGGCGGCGTTCAGGACGAATCCACCGGTCCCGTCCACGCTGAAACCCGGCTCGAAACTCACTGCGCCGTCATCGGTGCCGCCAGGTCCATAGATGTAGAATTCGGCTCCAGGGCCGACGTCGACGTTGCCGCTTACAGTGAGCGTTTGCGGATTCAGGTTGGCGCCGACATTCACCCGTGTGCTGCCGGCGGTGATGTTGAGGCCGCCCACGAGGTTCACGTTCTCGAACCCGGACAGGGTGGAGTTCGCGGCGGTGGTCATCTGTCCGGAATTGCTGAAAAACGACGTCGCCGACGAATTGCCCGTGAAGTTCAGCTCGCCGCCGGTGGAGCTGAGGATACCGGAGTTGTCGAATGACAGAATGCTGGAAAATGTCCAGTTGGCCGCCGCGGCGATGGTCCCGCTGTTCACGTGGGTCGCATCGATGACGCCGTCGGTGAAAGTCGTGCTGAGGACTTCGAACAGTCCGCGGTTGTCGATCGGCACGTCGAAATCACGGGTCCCGTTGCCATCAATGGTTACCGTGCCGGTCGATTCGTTGATGAAGGTGGCGGTGGAGGTCGAACTGTTGGCCAACTGGATGCGGTTGGTCGTGTTGCCGGTGAAATCGACCTGTCCGTAATTGGTAAGGTCCTCGTTGTTGAGGTAGGTTCCGATGAATCCGCTGATCGACGAATCGAGCGAAAGGACGCCGTCGCTCTCGTTGGTGAAGGCGCCGTAGAAGTAGTTGTAGCCGCCGCTGCCGGTGCCGACCGCCTCGACGGTGGCCGAGGCGTGGTTGGACACCGGGACCTGGACCAGCGAGTTGCGGAAGCGGAAGCTGCTGCCGTTCTGGAGCAGCAACGATCCGGTGCCGGTGAGGGTGGATTGGTAGAGGCTGACGGTGGAAGCGCCCGGATTCCAGTCGTCGTTGAGGGTGGTGGTTAGCCGCTGGTGATGGATGTCGCCACCGCCATCGAGTGTGAAGCCGGGTTCGAAGGTGGCGAAGGCGTCATCCTTGCCGTTGGGGCCGTCGATGATGATCGAGGCGCCGGGCGCGACCTCGATGTTGCCGCTGTGGGTGAGGAACTGGTCGTTGAGGTTGAGGCCGATGTTGATCCGGAGTGTATCGGCGTTGACGTTGATGTCGCCGCCGTTGCTGACGTTCTCGCATCCGGTGATCGTCGAGGATGCGGTGGTTGTGAGCGTCCCGGTATTGCTGAAGATCGAGGCAGGGGAATTGTTTCCGCCGAAGTAGAGGTCGCCTCCGGTCGAGACGAGGTCGGCTTGGTTGTCGAAGGAAAGGAAGCTCGATACGGTCCAGTTGGACCCGGCGTTGATGGTGCCCGTATTGACGTGGGAGGCATCGGTGATGCCGTCGGTGGTGGTTGCGGTCTGGATGTTGAACTGGCCGCGGTTGTCGATCGGCACGTCGAAGTCGCGGGTGCCGGCGCCGTCGATCGTGACCGTGCCGGTCGATTCGTTGACGAAGGTGGCGGTGGAGGTCGAACTGTTGGCCAACTGGATGCGGTTGGTGGTATTGCCAGTGAAATCCACCTGTCCGTGGTTGGTGAGGTCCTCGTTGTTGAGATAGGTTCCGATGAATCCGTTGATCGACGAATCGAGCGAAAGCACGCCGTTGCTCTCGTTGGTGAAGGCGCCATAGAAGTAGTTAAAGCCGGCGCTGCCACCGCCGGCCGCTTCGACGGTGGCCGAGGCGTGGTTGGACACCGGGACCTGGACCAGCGAGTTGCGGAAGCGGAAGGTGCTGTCGTTCTGGAGCAGCAGTGATCCGGTGCCGGTGAGGGTGGATTGGTAGAGGTTGACGGGCGAGGCGCCGGGATTCCAGTCGTCGTTGAGGGTGGTGGTCAGCCGCTGGTGGTGGATGTCGCCACCGCCGTCGAGGGTGAAGCCGGGCTCGAAGGTCGCGAAGGCGTCATCCTTGCCGTTGGGGCCGTCGAGGATGATCGAGGCGCCGGGCGCGACCTCGATGTTGCCGCTGTGGGTGAAGAACTGGTCGTTGAGGTTGAGGCCGATGAGAATGGAAGTCGTGCCGGAGTTGACGTTGATGTCGCCGCCATTGACGACGTTCTCGAAACTGCGGATCGACGAGGTGGTTGTCGTCGTCAGGCTGCCGGTGTTGGTGAACAGCGAGGCGGCATTGTTGTTCCCGGTGAAATGGACCTCGCCGCCGGTCGAGACGAGGTCGCCTTGGTTGTCGAAGGACAGGATGTTGGACACGCTCCAGTAGTCCGCGATGTCGATCGTGCCGGTGTTGACGTGAACGGCGTCGGTGACGTCATTGGTGTTGGTGGCGGTCTGGATGTTGAGTTGGCCGCGGTTGTCGATCGGAACGTCGAAATCCCGCGTGCCGGTGCCGGTGATGGTGGCGGTTCCGGTGGTTTCGTTGATGAATTTCGCGGTCGAAGCGTTGTTCAGGTGCTCGAAACGCGCGGTGGTGTCACCAGTGAGCGTGAAGCTTCCGAAATTGGTGAAATCGTTGACGTGGATGCGCCCGGCGGCGAAGCCCGCCGGCGCCGAATCGATCGTGACCGAACCTCCGGCAAGGTTGGTGAAGGCTCCGTAGAAGCCGGTGTAGAAGTTCGGAGAGCCACCGGACTCCACTGAGACGGCTGAGGTGTTGCTGGTCGCCGTGTTGAGGTTGCTTCCCCGCAGGCGGAGTGTGGATCCGGAACTGCCGACGAAGTTGCCCGGTCCGCTGAGGGTGGAATTGTGAAATTCGACCGGAGAGGTGCCGGGATCCCACGTGCCATCGATCGTGATCCCGATCTGGCTGAAGAGCACCGTGCCTCCGCCATCGATGGTCGAGGCCGGGGAGAGAGAGACGAGACCGTCATCCGATCCCCATGGCCCATAGAACGACAGTGTGGCTCCCGGTGCGACCTCGATGTCGCCACTGTTGGTGAAGGTCTGGGGGGCGCCATTGAGGCCCAGGTTCACAGAGAGCGTGCCGCCATTGATGTTGATGTTGCCCGAGTGCCCGTGGGAGTGGAATCCGCTGATGGCTCCGCCTTGGGAAACGTTGATCGTTCCCGAGCTGTCGAAGAACGAACCAGCACCGTTGTTGCCGAGGAAGTCGAGTGCTCCGCCGGTGTAGTCGAGGAGCCCGGAGTTGTCGAATGACAGCAGGCTGCCGACGTCCCATGCGGCGGCAATGTTGACCGTGCCCGAGTTGCTGTGCACGGCGTTGACCACGCCGTCGGTCGAGGTGTTCCTGAGGATGTTGAACGTGCCCCGGTTGTCGATCGGCACGTCGAAGTTGCGGGTTCCCGTGCCGCTGATCGTCGCGGTTCCGGTCGCTTCGTTGATGAACTTGGCGGTCGAGGTGGTCTGGTTGAGCACCTGGAAGTAGGCCGTGGTGTTCCCGGTCAGGGTGAACTGTCCCTCGTTGGTGAAGTCGTTGACGTGAATGCGGCCGGCGGCAAATCCGTTCGGAGCGGAATCGATGGTGAGGGTGCCGCCGACCTGGTTGGTGAAGGAGCCGTAGAAGTTGCTGTATTGCAGCCCGGAGGTGCCGCCGGAGATCGTGGTCGCGTTTGCCGAGTTGAGGATCGGAGACGAGAGTGTCGCGCCACGGAAAGTCGTAGCCGAACCCGCGCCGATGGAGAGGGTGGACGCGCCCCCGACCGTTGCCTGGTGGATGTCGAGATCGGACGCCCCGACTGACAGCGGCTGGTTGAGGATGAGTTGGGTCCGGTAGAGGTCGAGAAAGTCGCCGGGGCTGAAGACCGAGCCGGGCTGGATGATCAGCTGGGAGCCGTCGTTGGTGGTCGACATCGAGAAGCCGCCGCCGGGGCCGACCGTGAGGGAGCCGGTGTGGTCGAAGGTCACCGCTCCGCTGCCTGCTCCCGAGACCGACATGTTGCCGCCCGACTGGAGGGAGCCGTCGTTGTCGATGTCCTGCAGCCCGCCGATCGACAGGGTCGTGCCGGCGGTGATGCTGCCGGTCGCGGTGTTGGTGAGAATCGAGCCTCCGCCCGAGTTGCCGGTGAGGGCGACCGCGCCGAGTGTCGATGACATCAGGCCGTCATTGTTGGTGTCGAAGAAGAGCGACATCGACAGGTCGCCGTTCGAAAGAACGATCGAGCCGGTATTCGAGTGAGAGGCTCCACTTCGCGCGAAGGAAAGCGAGGTGTTGGAGCCGATCGCGCCCTGGTTGTCGATCGAGAGATCCATATTGCGGCTGCCTCCGCTGCCGGCTTCCACGGTGACGGATCCGGCGGAGTAGTTCACCAGGGTTCCGGTCCCCGTCAGAGTGACGTTGGCGGGATCGCTCACGCCGAAATCGGTTCGTAGCTTGATCATGCCGCTGTTTTCGAGAGTCGAGCCGCCGATGTTGAGCGATGCCGAAAGTCCGGTGTCGCCGCGGCCGACGATGTCGATGACTCCGCCGATGTTGTTGAACCCTCCGCTCAATCCGCAACCCGCGGTGAAGAGGAGCGTTCCCCCGGTCTGGGAGCCGTTCAGCGTGATCGATCCGCTCTCGAAGTTGATGGTTCCGTTCGACTGGAAGAAGGTGCCTGAACCGATGAAATCGGAGTCGAGCATGTCGATCGGGCCGGCATTGTGGGCGACCGTCCCGTTGCTGACATAGTTCGAGTTGCTGAAAATCATGCTGTCACCGGCGAGCGTGCTGTTGCCGTTGACGGTGAAGGTCCTCGAGGTCGCGGTGAAATTCCCGGACCCGTTGTGGGTGAATTGGTCGACCGAATAGCTGCCGTCGAGAATCACGTCGTAGGGTCCCGCGGTGTTCGACAGCGTGGCGGTGGTTCCGGCGCCGTTAGGAAAGCCGGTCGACGGGCTCCAGAACACGGGGCTGCCCCAGGTGCCGGAAACGGGGCCGGCCCAGGAATAGGCCTGTCCGAACGCGGGCGTGACGAAAAATCCGAGAAGAAGGGTGATGCGGGGGGTCATGATTCCGGGGGATGGAAAAACGCTGTCGAGGGTAGGAATCCGCCGAGGGCAGGGCAAGCCAACGCTGGCAACGAATGGGTCTTGCCGGCCGGAGAGCCGCCGCTAGCGTCGCGGCGTGTCGAGCGAGCGCAGCCCGGCGCCGGTGATGGGTTGGCTGTGGCTGATGTTCTTCCTGCTGGGAATGTCGCCCGGCTTCTATGTGCCGGCCCTGACGAACATCCTGATGGCGAAGGGTCTGGACAGCCATCAGGTCCAGTGGGCGTGGCTGGCGGGCCCGGTGGCTTCGTTGCTTTCGCCGGTGTGTGTCGGTGCGCTCGCGGACAACCGCTTCTCCGCCGAACGGCTGATGGGATGGATCGGACTCGGCAGCGCGATCCTGCTTGCGGGTGCGTTCGCCGTGCTCGATGTCGGGCTCTCACCCTGGTGGTTTATCGCGCTGCTTTTTGCGAGTTCGATCGTTGCCGCGCCCATGTGGAGCACGCTTGCGAGCATCTCGATGGTGCACCTCAAGTCCGGCGAGCGGGAATTTCCGCTGGTGCGTTTGGGCGGAACGATCGGCTGGATGATCGCGGGCTACGCGACGAGTTTGGTTCTGAATGCCGACGCCTCCCCGGTTGCGGGGTATGCCGGTGCGGGAGTCAGGATGGCTGGTGGATTCGTCGCCTTCTTTCTGCCGAAGACTCCGCCGCTCGGTCGCTCGCGATCCTTGCGCACGCTGATGGGATTCGATGCGTTCAAGCTCCTCCGCGAACGCGACCATTGCGTGTTCTTCGCGACCACGGCCCTGCTTTCGATCCCGCTGGTCGCATTCTATATGTGGACGCCGCGCCATCTCGAGGATGCGGGTGATCCGCACGCCACGGCGACGATGGCATTGGGGCAGTTCAGCGAGATTCTCGCGATGCTGCTGATGGCGGCGCTGATCAGTCGGTTCCGGGTCAAGACGCTGCTGCTGGTGGCGCTTGGTCTTTCGGCAGTGCGCTACGGGCTTTTCGCGTGGTCCGGGGCGAGCGGCGGACGCGCCGGGTTGGTGACCGGAGTCGCGCTGCACGGCATGTGCTACACCTTTTATTTCATCACCGCGCAGCTGTTCCTCGACCGACGTGTTCCGCCGGCGATGAGGACCCAGGCTCAGGGCCTGCTGTCGCTTTTCTCGAACGGGGTCGGGAGTCTGGTCGGCACGGTGGTGGTGAGGTCCCTTTATGATTACACCGTCCCGGCGGGCCGGGGCGGATGGGAAGTCTACTGGGGACTACTCGGCGCGATGATCGTGGCGATTACCATCGGTTTCGCCTTCGCCTACGTTGGCGTGCCCGCTGGGAAACGGCAGAACGAGTGATCCGCCGGACCTCGTGAGGATTACGGCAACCCCCAGTCGCTACGATACTTGCCGTATTCCGCCTTCGGGAGCAGGACGTAGAGCGGCTTCTTGTCCGGGTCGATCCATGCGATGAGCGAGCGAAGGCGTTCTTCGGAAACGGTGGTGCAACCGGCGGTCGGTTTCGAGCCGCCGCCGCGCCAGATGTGGAAGAAGATCGCGCTTCCGGCACCCGGCTGGATCTTGGGAGCGGCATTGTGCGCGATGAAAAGCTTGAGCGAGTGGGCCGGGTCGTTCTGCCGCATCTGCTGCTTCTTCTCCCATGCGGTCGCGGGCTCGTGGTCGAGAATCAGGTGCCGGTTATAGCTCGAAGATGACGAGTCCTCGACCCACAGGTCCCGGGTGGTGATCTTGCGATAGAAGAGCTTCGGGTGCTTCTTGATCTGCGCATCGTAGCCCCATGCCCCGCCGATGTGGAAGACGCCCCCGGGCGCTTTCCAGTCGCCCTCCTTCTTGGTGGTTGCGCCTTGCGGCAGCGGGTGGATGCCCGCGCCCCAGACCAGTCCGGATTTGCCAAGGCGTCCCGGCCACGGTCCGAGGGCCTTCACCCACTTGCCTCCTTTCTTTTCGTAGGCGGTCAGCGTGACGTGGGACGAGTTCCAACCCTCGCTGATCCCGACCACGCATTGGGATGAGCCGGAGGTCAGGTTGCCGAGTGCCGCGATCGCAGTAAGCAGGAAGAGGGCGAGAATCTTCATGGTGGAGAGGTGCAAGCGAAGTGGTGCCCGGTCAAGTGAGGGCTTCGAGTTCGCTGACGAGAAATGCGTGGCCGGCTCCGTGTTCGTCGACGGAGTGACGGTCCGCGGCCTCGTTCGGACGGATATGGGGGAGGAGGAATTCTCGCTGCGTGATCAGTCTGAGTTGGCGGGCATAGGGTGACGACCAGCGGGCGAGATCGCTGAAGTTCACATCGGCTGTGAGGTCCTGATGTCCGGGGCGGGCGAAGGCTTCGGCACCGGTCAGATGCTGGTGGTGGAAGTAGGCCCGGACGCTGCCTCCGGGTTGCCGACGGTAGAGGTCCGCGACTTGAGATCCGTAGTCGATGGTCAGCATTCGGCCGGCCTTCCACCGGGCGAGCGACTCGTCGAGCCAATCGTGGTAGGCCTCGGCGACCTCAATGATCTGGCCTACCGGGAAACTGCGTTCGAACAGAGTGGAGTCCGGAAGGCGCTCGGTCGCCCTCCACAGTTCCTCGCCGGGGAGGAGGTGGCACTCGTGCCATCCTTCTTTCTCCCTGCGGAAGCGCCGGACCGGGAAAGCGTCGGCGAACTCGTTCGAGTAGAGGCAGGCCTTGCCATCGCATGCCGCCAGAGCCTCGGCAGCCGTCTCGTGAAACCGGACCCGGCTGCCGAGTCGCTCTTGCTGGAGTTTGCGGAGCGGGGCCGAGGATTCGACCAGATGAAGCCGAATCCGCAAGCGGCGGTGCCACGGCAGGTTCCGGAGAACGGTCGAGGCCAGTTCCCCGGACCCCGGGCCGAGTTCGATCAGATCGCGGCAGTCGGTGGCGGCCATAGCGCCGACCGCCCAGTCGGCGATGGCGGTTCCAAGGGCCGGCGACAGGGTGGCGGTGGTGGAGAAGTCACCCCGGGCGCCCACATCGCGGATACGTCGGGCGTAGTATCCCTGCGAAGGATCGTGCAGCGCGGCCGCCATGAACCGGTCGAAGCGCAGCGGTTCGGGGGGGGCGGACCAAGGGAACATCGTGAAGGAGGACCTGCGGTCCGATGACGGGAATTTCAACCGTGTCGTGATCAAAAGAACAACGCGAACTTGACCCGGCGCTAATCTGTTGGACGATGAGTGAGGAAATGTGTCGTTGGTTGATTCTCATAGCGGTTGCGGCTTTCGCAGCCTGCGAGAAACCGCGCCCGGTCACTGACCCCGCCACCACCACCAAGGTCACGCCGCTCGAGGAGGTGGAGAAGATTCTCAACGTCGAACCGAAGGAGGACCCGCCGCCCAAACCTCCGGTTGAGAGCACCGACGAAGGGAAGCCGGTCATTCCGGTAGCCGAGCGGGTGCCGGACAAGCCGGGGTTCGTGATCAGCCCCTACAACGGCAAATGGATCGACGTGACCGGCGTGCCGGCTGGCGAGTTGATGGCCGATCCGCACTTCCCCGCAGAGGACAAGAAGTACTTCAAGGTGCCCGAGTTGCCCGAGCCGCCCCCGGCGGAGGAAGGCGACGGGGAACAGGAAGCGCCGCCCGGGGACGAGACGCCTGAGGTGATCTGAGGCAGAAGCGTGAGCGGACCGCTTCGCCCGCCGATCAGCGGTCCGGGAAGATGATCGTCACTCCGCAGCTGGGGCAGTGTTTGGCCTCCTGCTTCCGGGCGCCGATCGAAATGCTGAGGGGTGGTGGTCCGGCGACCCGCTTGCCGCCGATGAACTTCTGCATCGAGCTCGCGTCGTCGGGCAACCAGCGGAGAGTGCCGTCGACGTTGCCGCGGATCAGGCGGGCACCGCATCCGGGACAGTCGTCCATGGTGTCCGGCAGCGGATCGCTTGCCGGACTGGTGTAGGGATCATCGCTCATCGGCTGGGAATCACCTCGACCGTGAAACCCTTGAGGTAGTGGGTCTCGGGCAGTGCCGGAAGGATCGGGTGGTCGTCGCGCTGGGAATGTTCGGCGACCATGCGGATCGTCTTCTTCGCGTCGACCGACGCCTCGACGAGGTTCGACAGGAACAGCTCGCGCCCGGCGTGGTGGGAGCAGCAGAAGGTCGACAGGATGCCACGCTTGTCGAGGAGCTTGAGGGAACGCAGGTGGATCTCCTTGTACCCGCGCATGGCGTCCTTCAGGGTCTTCTTGTTCCGGGTGAAGCTCGGAGGATCGAGGATGATCAGGTCGTATTCCGGACTCGCGTGTTTGAGGAAGTCGAAGACGTTGTGTTCGAGGACCTCGATGTCCAACCCGTTGCGCTCGGCATTCCGGCGGGCCGACTCGCAGGCGGTCGAGGAGATGTCGACCGCGGTGACCTTCGCCGCGCCAGCCTTGGCACAGGCAAGGGCGAAGCCGCCCTGATTGGTGAAGCAGTCGAGCACCCGCTTGCCTTTGGCCAACCGGGCGACCTCGGTGTGGCTCGCGAGCTGGTCGAGATAAAGGCCGGTCTTCTGGCCGTCGAGCAGGTCGATCTCATACTCCAGCCCGTTCGCCACCGCCACCGTCGGTCCGGAAAGTTCGCCATCGAGAATCCGGATTTCGGTTTCGAGCCCCTCCGGCTTCAGCACCGGCGCGTCGTTGCGAAGGATGATGCACTCCGGCGAAAGAACTTCATTCAGCGCGCTCCGGATCAGGTCGAGGCGCTGGTGCATGGCGAGGGTCAGCACCTGCACGACCAGATGCGGGCCGTAGCGGTCGACGATCAATCCGGGAATGCCGTCCGACTCGCTCCACACGACGCGGCACAGGGTGTCGTCGATCCCGCGCGACTGTCGCAGCTCGAGCGCCTGACGGATCCGGCGCACGAAGAAGTCCGCATCGAGATCCTGGCGTCGGCGTGAAAAGCGTCGGGCGATGATCTGCGAGTTCGGGTTGTAGATCGCGCTGCCGAGCTGCCGGTCGCGGAAATCCTTGAGCGTGACGACATCGCCCGGCTGCGGATCGCCGAAGGTCTTCTTCACCTCGGTGCCGTAGACCCATTCGTGGCCGTGGAAGATGCGGGCGCGGGGAGCGATGACGAGTCCGGGCATGCGCGGGAAGAAACAGGGCGGGCGAGCCGGAAGCCAGCACGAAGATTCGGCGGCGTTCAGCCACGGCGAGGTGTGACAAGGGCCTGCCGCCGCGCCCGTATCCCGACCCATGATCCCACTTCGATGGATTCCGGCTGCGGCGCTCGTGATATTGGGAACGGTCATGGCGAAGGATCGGGAGGGTTTCGATCCCGGGTTCTATGCCTTTGAAAACGGAGTGAAGTTCCCGTCCGTCGCCGAGGGTGCCCACGCGATGAAGGAAATGGGCTACGCCGGAGTCGGCTCGGTCCATCCGAATGTGCTCGGCAGTTTCCTGAAGGAGTTCGATGCGGCCGGCCTGCGGGTATTCAGCATCTACGTCGGTGCTCAGGTTGGCGAAGGTGCCGAGACCGAGTTTCCGGCCATCTCGAAGGCCGTTTCACAACTGAAAGGGCGTGATGCGTTGGTGGAGCTGTTTGTCCGGAAAGGGAAAGCAACGACCGACGCCCACGCGGTGGCGTTCGTGCGAAAGGTCGCGGCCGAGGCGAAGGAGGCCGGCCTGAAGGTCGTTTTGTATCCCCATTCCGGCTTCTACGTCGAAACGGTCGACGATGCGGTGCGGATCGCGAAGGCGACCGGAGCCGAAAACATCGGAGTGGCCTTCAATCTCTGCCATTTCCTCAAGGTCGAGCCCGAGAGCGACCTCAGGGCGACGCTGGATAAGGCCGGCCCGCTGCTGTGGAGCGTGAGCACCTGCGGGGCCGAAGCGGGCGGTTCGGACTGGCGCGCCCTGATCCAGCCGCTGGATCGGGGGGATTTCGATCAGGCCGGTTTGCTCCGCCATTTGCGCGAGATTGGCTACCGGGGAGACGTCGGGCTGCAGTGCTACGGGCTGAAGGAGCCTTCCACCGCCCATCTCCCGAAATCGCTCGATGCGTGGAAGAGGATCCGTGCTTCCGTGGCCGAGTAGCCTCCATCGACCGAGATTCCCCTTGCTAGCGCGCGGAGGGGCCAGTAAATCCCTCGCCACCAAAGTCATGGGACAGCAGCACAGGAAAGTCATCAAACGCCGCCGCCGGAAGGAATACCTCAAGCGCAAGGAGGCGAATGCCAAGCTCGGCGGACTCGCGAAGAAGAGCGTCGCCAAGAAGGAAGCCGCGCCTGCCAAGAAGGCCGCGAAGAAGACGGCGAAAAAGGCCGCCAAGAAAACGGCAAAGAAGGCCGCCAAGAAGGCTCCGGCCAAAAAGGCCCCCGCCAAGGAGGCTCCCGAGGCTGCGGAAGAGGACAAGGGTGCGACCTCCGAGGAGGAGTAAGCCCGATTTCCACGAATTTTTCGAAGAGCCGGTTGCCCTCGGGCGCCGGCTCTTTTCTTTGTCCTCATGGAACGCTTGCTGGTGGTCGACGGGCACAGTGCCGTCTTCGCGATCGACGAACTGCGGGAGCTGCACCACGGACCGCGCCGGCACATGGCGCGGCTCGAGTTGGTGCGGCGTCTGCGCGATCTTGGTGACCGTAGCGGCTGGAAGGTGGTCGTGGTGTTCGACGGCCGACGGACCGAGCGGAATTTCGAGGGCGGGACGGAAGACGGGATCCTCGTGGTCTATTCCAAGGGCACCGAGACCGCTGACACGGTGGTCGAGCGGATCGCCGCGCGCTTTGCCGAGAAGGGTGACGAGGTGCGGGTGGCGAGCAATGACCGGATGGTGTTGACTACGGCACTCGCTTTCGGCGCACACGGAATCCGAATCGAGGCGCTGGAGCAGTGGATGGCCGACGCGCAGGGCGAGTGGGAGATTGGCTGATTGAGGGGTTGAGGTGCCGGGCCCGCCGAATCAGCATTGCGGCGCGATGGCATTCACGGTGGACCGGGCATTCGATCTGATCAGCGGCGCGCACGGTCGCGAGCGGCTCGCCCACGCGTTCCTGATCAGCGGACCACGCGGCAGCGGTAAGGAAGAGCTGGCGGCGCGACTGGTGAAACTCCTCCAAAGCGACGGAGGCGGCGGAATCGACCTGTTCGGGGAGCCGGTGAAGGAGGAAGCGCCGCCTCTGGACGAATTGGCGGGTGACGGTGTCCGCATCCTCCGGCCCCAGTCGAAATCGCGCAGGATCACGGTCGACAGCATCCGCGAGCTTGAGAAATCGCTGCATGTCGTCGCCGGCCCGAATGCGTGGAAGATCGGCGTGATTGCCGACGCCGACCGGATGGTGCCTGCGGCCGAGAACGCATTTCTCAAGACTCTCGAAGAACCTCCGCCGCGCACCCTGCTGCTGCTGCTCACCGAGAATCCGGGAGCACTGCTGCCGACGGTGATTTCCCGCTGCGTGCGGCTGCCGCTGATCGGGACGCCCGGGCTCCTGGAAGGTGGCGGGCGCGAGTTGGTCGAGGCGCTCAATGCCGCGGCATCGCAAGGTTTCGGCGGTCCCGCCATCGCACTCGGGCTCAAGGCGGTGTTCTCGGCGATTCTCGTCGAACGCAAGGCCGAGGCCGAGGCGGCGGGGAAGGAACTCCTCAAGGAGGAAGAGAAGGCGCTGAAGCAGGCGGTCGAGGGCGACTGGCTGAAGCGCCGCGAGGAGGCGCTTAAGGCGGTCGCGGAATCGGACTACCTCGCCGACCGGGATCGGCTCTTCGATGTGCTGCAGTCTTGGATGGCCGATGTGCTGAGGGCCAAGACGGGGAGTGGCGGGTTGGAGTTCGCCGAATGTGCCGGGGAGACGGCTGCCGTTGCGGAAGGCGAGTCATTGCCGGGCCTGCTGACCCGCATGGATGCCTTGGAGGAACTGAGGGCCAACCTGAGGACCAATGCGCAGGAGCAGCTCGCGCTCGAGGTCGGGTTCCTCAAGGCGTTCGGCTGAGTCGCCCGGAGCTATTTCTTACCCCGCCCGGATCCCAGACGAGGGGAGAGGCCGAAGGCAAACGCGACGCGCTTCGCTCCGCGCTCGAGCAGGGCTTCGAGCGCGTCGAAGATCACATCGACGCCGCCGGCCCAGTCTTTCGATTGCCATGCGGACTCCGCCATGCCGAGAACGTCATCGAGTTCCTCGTCGGAGAGGAAAGGTTCAAGTCCGTAGCCGACCATCAGTGAGGCATCGTGGCGGACCGGGTCGATGACCAACAGCACCGCACGGTTCTCCGATCCCTTCTCGGTTTCGCTACCGAAGCCGACCAGATTGAAGAGCCAGAAGGTGTGCAAGGACAGCGGGTGCTCGTCAGGAAAGTGGCGGAAGACGACCTGCACCCGGACCTGCGGGAAACGGTATTCGATCTTATCGATGCGTTTCCGCAGCGACTTCTTCTCGGCCGGCAAGAGCGCGTCCGTATCGTCGCTGACCGCGGGGTCGATCCGGGGCAGGGGGCCGAGGAGCTTCGCCGCCCGCTCGAGGTTGAGCCGACACGCCGGGCACTCCGGGCTGTTTTCCCGGAGTGGTCCTCGGCAGTACGGGCAGAGCATGGGGTTGGGGGCTTACTCGGTTTCCTCAGGCTTGATGATCACCTGGATGGCCTTGTCGGTCGCGTAATACTTCCCGGCGAGCTCGTTGACTTCGTCGAGCGTGATCGAAGCCACATCGTCGCGGCGCCCGCGGGCGAGTTCGAACTTGCGCTCGTTCTCGGTGCTGCCGGACATCACCGCTCCGAGCCAGTAGCTGTTGTCCCGCATCGACTTGTCGATGTCTGCGAGCAACGGCTTGAGGGCCCGGTCGAGTTCGTCGTCGGTCGCGCCGCCGGACGCGAGGGTCTTGGCCAGGCCGACCGTGACTTCGGCCAGTTGCTCGGCGTCCTCGGGCTTGCCTTCGATCATCGCGATCATGAAACCGAAGTCATCAAGCGTGCTGGATCCGCTGGCGCCCGAGTTCGGGCTGTAGGAGGCACCGAGTTTCTCGCGGATCTCCTCGCGCAGCCGGTCGCCGAAGATGTCGGCGAGCAGATTCAGGCGGCGGAAGGTTTCCTCGTTGTCCTTCGGTCCGATCGCCTTCCAGAGGACGACCGCCTGGCCGACGGGGATCTTGCTCTCGTAGGTGAGGTTCTTGGTTTGCGGTGTCTCCGGGAACTCGACCTTCAGCAGGGCGTCATCCGGGGCGCTCCGGGGCTTGCGTTTTTCGATCGCCCCGAAGGTCGCGAGCACGAGCGGCTTGAGCGTTTCGGGATCGAAGTCACCGATGATGTTCAGTTCGATCGGAGCAGGGACGAACTCGGCATCGAGCCACTCGCGGACGTCGTCGACCTCGTAGCCGAGGAACACGTCGGCGGATTCCGGGAACGCAAAGCGCGGGTCGTCGCCACGAATCCACGAGCTCATTTTCTGCATCGACCCGGCGGCGGTGTGCTTCATCTGCTGGAAGATCATCGGCACCGCCTTGCGGAACTGCTCGACACCTTCCTGCCGGTAGCCGGGATGCAGGAGTTGGGCGGTCATCGCCTGCAACTGCAACCCGAGGTCTTCCGGAGTCGTTCCGCCGGAGAGAGAGAAGGAATCCTCATCGACCGAGAAACCGAACGAGACGTTCTTGCCGGCGAAGATCTGCTGCAATTCGTCGACCGAGTGCACGCCAATGCCACCACCCTCGACCACGGCCGTGGCGAAATCGCCCAGCCCGACCTTGTCCTTCGGCTGGACCAGTTTGCCTAGCCCGATCCGTGCTGCGATGCGGATCCGGTTCTTTTCGAAGTCGGTCTGCTTGAGGTTCACGGTCACGCCATTGTCGAGGACCAGCCGGGTGATCCCGAGACCCTCGATCTCCTCTTCCGATTCCACCAGGCCGGGTTGACCGAAGTCGGTGTAGGCGAAGGCGGCGACTTCCGTTTCCTCGGGCGCCTCGACGGTCTGTTCGGAGGACTGCTCATAGATCTTGGCGAGTTCCTCTTTGGCGCCTTCGGGTTGCTCCTTGGTCGTCAGGATCAGGAAGTAGCCCTTGTCGGCCCAGAACTCCTTGAAGGCGGCGTGGCAGATTTCAGGGGTAAGGTCTTCCAGGGCGGCGGCGGCCACCGCCAGATTCGTCTCCGGAGAAGTCAGCACGCGACCATCGTTGATCGACCTCGCGATCGAGGTGGCCATGCCGTCCGACTTGCGGGAATCCTTCGACTTTACCGCCTGCTCGTAGGAATTGAGCAGGTTGGCCTTGGCCTCGGCGAACTCCGCCTTGGTGAAGCCGAACTCCCGCGCGCGGCGGAACTCCTGCTCCATGACCGGCACGGCGTCCTGCCAGCGGTCGTCGGCCACCGAGACATCGATGCTACCAAGGGTGACGTAGTTGAAGAGGTCCTGACGGGATGCCGACCCACCGAGGATCGGGGCGCCTTCTTTCTTGGCGAGCCGGTCGAAGCGGGTGCCGAGCATCGCGTTCGCGAGTCCGAGCGGAAGCTTGGCGGCACGGTTCTCGGAAGTGTCGGCCTTCTTTTCGTAAGGCTCGATCGTGAGCAGTCCGAGTTCGGTCGCGGGCACTTCCTTGTCACTGAAGATCAGGGCCTCGAGTCCCTCGGCCTGCTTGAGGGCGCCGAGGTCGGGATCAGTCCCGGGGGCGGCGGGGTTCTCCAGCGTGCCGAATGCGTTCTTGATGCGCTCCTCCGCGGCCGCGGGCTCGATGTCTCCGACGACGATGAAGGTCATCCGCTCGGGAGTGTAGTAGCGCTCGTAGAGATCGACGAAGCGCTCGCGGGGAGCGTTCTTGATCACCTCCTCTTCGCCGATCGGGAATCGCTTGGTGATCAGCGAGTCGGGCATCAGCGTGGAAAACTGCTGTTGCATCAGTCGGTAGCTGACCGAATCGCGCGAGGTTTTCTCCGAAAGGATCACGCCGCGCTCCTTGTCAATCTCCTCGGTCTTCAGCAGGGCGCCGTCGGCGAAGTCACGCATCACGGTGAATCCGAGATCGAGCATCTCGTCGCTGAGGTCGGGCAGGTCGAGCATGTAGACGGTTTCATCGAAGGACGTGTAGGCATTCACGTGCGCGCCGAAAGCGATGCCGAGCCGCTGCATGCGCGGGATGAGTTCGTCGGGTGTGAAATTCTTCGAGCCGTTGAAAACCATGTGCTCGAGGAAGTGGGCGAGCCCGCGTTGGTCTTCCGCTTCCATCAGCGAGCCGGCGGCGATGTGGAGCCGGATGCTGACGCGCTCCGGTGGCTCGCCGTTGGGCAGAATGATGTAGCGCATGCCATTGGGAAGATTGCCGAACACGGCGCCTTCCTCCGGCTTCAGGTCGCTCGATTCCTGAGGCCACGAGCGGGGCTCGAGGGCGGTTGGCGGCGGGGTGGCCGCTTCCTCCTCTTCGATTGGCTCCGCGGCCGGAGGTGCCGGCTCGGTGGGCGGCGCTTCCGGTGGGTTGGGCCGGTTGAGGATGAATACCGTGGCGGCGATGGCCAGCAGCAGGGTCAGCACGATCGGTGCAGGGTTTCTCATGGCCGAAACCTGTTGGCTGGCCGAAGGCTTGGCAACGGCGAAAAGGGGCGGTTGGTGGTGTCCGGACTGCGAATTCCCTCAGAATTCCTATTGCCAAAAGTCCGGCGGCGTGGTGATTTCGCCGCCCGTCGATCTACCCGACCCAAAACGCGCACGTGGCGGAATTGGTAGACGCGCTAGATTCAGGATCTAGTGGCTTCACGGCCGTGGAGGTTCGAGTCCTCTCGTGCGCACCATCTTTGATTTTGGGTTCTGCGGGTGAGCTGCCCGTCACTGGCGTTCCCGACCCCGCTTGACCGCGTTGCGGAAACTACCCGTCCGCCATTCAATACTGCGGTTTCGGACAAGACGGCACCTGTAGAGTGGGCGCCAGTCATGTCACCGGGAGGTGGAAGTGGCGGGCCGGGCGAGGTTACTCACGCCTTGCTTCCCGATGGACTTCCCGGCAACAACCCTCGCGGCGTTCGGTTCCGGCCCCGCCGCCCTCCATTCCCTGATCCCACCGACTCTTCCCAACCATGAGCTCCAGCAACAAAGAAGTATTCCGCGGCACCATTCCGGCTCTTATGACCCCCTGTTCGGAAACGGGCGTCCCGGACTTCGACGCCCTCGTCCAGACCGGCAAGGACCTGATCGCGGAAGGGATGGATGCTGTCGTTTACTGCGGTTCGATGGGGGATTGGCCGTTGCTCACGGATGAGCAACGTCAGGAAGGCGTCAAGCGCCTCGCGGATGCGGGTGTGCCGGTAATCGTTGGGACTGGAGCGCCGAGCACCCGTCAGGCCGCCGCCCACGCCGCCCACGCGCAGGAAGTCGGCGCCGTCGGCCTGATGGTGATTCCGCGTCTGCTTTCCCGCGCCACGTCCGTTCCGGCCCAGCGCGATCACTTCAATGCCGTGTTCAAGGCCGGTAGCGAGCTGCCCGCGGTCATCTACAACAGCCCCTACTACGGTTATGAGACCAAGGCGGACCTGTTCTTCCAGCTTCGCGACGCGAACCCGAATCTCGTTGGGTTCAAGGAATTCGGCGGAGCTGCCGCGATGACCTACGCCGCCGAATACATCACCAGCGGTGATCCGGATCTTATCCTGATGGTCGGTGTCGACACGCAAGCCTACCATGGCTTCGTCCGTTGCGGCGCCTACGGTGCGATCACCGGTGTCGGCAACGCGCTGCCGAAGGAGATCCTGCGGTTCGTCGAGCTCTGCAAACGGGCCGCTGCCGGCGATGCCCAGGCCCGCAAGTATGCCGCCGAGCTTGAAGAGGCACTGACCGTTCTCTCGCGCTTCGACGAGTGCGCCGATCTGGTTCTCTACTACAAGGGTCTGATGGTGCTCGAAGGGCACAGCGCCTACCAGCACCAGCTGAATGCGACCGACCGCCTTTCTCCGAGCCAGGATGCCTTCCTCAAGGACCAGTGGCAGCTGTTCCGCTCGTGGTGGTCGAACTGGGCGGGTGCCAAGGACTGAAGGGCCCTGTCCCGGTGACTTCCGGGACTGCATAACCGGGGCCGCTAGGGTGCTCCGGTCCGTGATCGGGTGCCCAATTGGCTGAGCTGTCTGCGAGGAATCGCGGGTTGCTTCGGTATCGGATAGGGAACGGGTTGGCCCGTCGGCAAATCTTCTCGAAATCGAGGTGAGGCCGTGGCGGTCCGCCCATCGGTTTCGAACCCATGCCTTCCATGACCCGACCTTTCGCATTCCTTTGCCTCATCGCCGGCCTCGCAGGCGTTCTTCCCGCCTCGGAAAAGCCCAACGTCCTGGTCATCGCCATCGATGATCTGAACGACTACATCTCACCGCTCGACAACCATCCCGGGATCAAGACCCCGAATTTCGAGCGTCTTGCCGAACGTTCGGTAACCTTCAGCAACGCCCACTGCGCGGCCCCCGCCTGTCATCCGTCGCGTGTCGCGGTGATGACCGGCGTGCACCCGGTGAAGTCCGGATTGTATCGGAATCTCTTCGGTGCCCATGGGCCGAGATGGCGTCACGAGTCTCCGGTTCTCGAGGATGCCGTGGTCCTGTCGCAGCACTTTCGGAATCACGGGTACCGTGCTGTCGGAGGAGGGAAGATTTTCCACACCTTGCAGTGGACGAAGGGTGACTCGCAGAACGATCCCGATGCGTGGGACGACTATCGCGGCGATCCCCTTGATCCGATCTCGGCCGATTGGCCCCGCCCGGCATTTGTCAGGACAAGGAAGCAGGATGACGGCTTCGTCGGAAAACGTCCGCTCGGTCACCATCTGTTCGGCGCGGCTCCGGTCGAGCTGTCGGAGGAACAGGGAGACGGTGCGGTCGTCGATTGGGCGATTAGGCAGATGAATCACGAAGCCGACGAGCCTCTCTTCCTCGCCGTCGGTCTGTTCCGACCGCACATCCCCTGGGAAGTCCCGCAACAGTGGTTTGATCTTTATCCGGAGGAGTCGGTGCAGCTTCCGGCACACCGCGAAGACGATCTCGACGATGCTCACAGCCATGGGCGGGAAAGCTGGCATGCGTGGGTGAAGGCCAACCGTCAGTGGAAGCATCTGATGCGGGGTTACCTGGCCTCGATCAGCTACGTCGATCACCAGCTTGGCCGTCTTCTCGACGGTCTTGATGCCTCACCGATGGCGAAGGACACAATCGTCGTTCTGTGGACCGACCACGGATTCCACATCGGAGAGAAGGAGAACTGGGAGAAGTTCGCGCTGTGGGAGCAGACGACACGCGTGCCTCTCTTCATTTCCGCACCCGGAGTTTCCAAGGACGGAGAGCGGACGCGCCAACCGACGACCCTCACCGATCTCTATCCGACCCTGTGCGAACTTGCCGGGCTTCCTGTTCCCGAGCAATGCACCGGGGCTTCCGTTGTCCCGCAACTTAAGGCACCCGGGAAAGTGGATGACCGCGTCTCGCTGACCTCGTATGTCTTCCGCGGCCCGGGCGGCAAGCCGTCGCACGGAGTCAGCGACACCAAATTCCGCTACATCCGCTACGCCGACGGTTTCGAGGAGCTCTACGATCTCGAGAAGGACCGCAACGAGTACCTGAACCTTGCAACGGATCCGGAGTTTTCCGGGATCAAGGCGGGGTTTTCAGCTCGACTGCCGAAGGTGGTCGCCCCCGACGTGGATGTGGCGAGGGACTCGCCCTACCACCGGCCGGCGAAGAGGAAGTAGGGAGGCCGACTCTCGCTTCGGTCGGAAGGAAGTGTTCGTTACCGCGCGACTTTTCGCAGCGGGGATGGTTCACCGATCCATCATGAAGACCTCTTTGTTTCTGATTCCGCTGATGACTGTCACTGTTCCCGCCCTTGCTCAGGAGCGCGACCGCGAGACCGACCGCCGACCGATGAACCGACCGGTGCCGCCGCTGATGAAAGCGCTGGACCGCAACGGCGATGGCGCGCTGCAGCAGGAGGAAATCGACATGGCCGTGGCTTCGCTGCGTCAGCTGGATAAGGACGAGGATGGCACGGTAAGCCCGCAGGAAATGGGCGGGGCTCCGCGTGGGGATCGTCCCGATGCCCGCCCGGATGGCGAAGGGCGACCGCAGCGACCCGATGGCAATCAGGATGGCGATGCCCGGCCGCAGCGCCGTGACGGCGCGCCCGAAGGAGGAGACCGGCCGCAACGTCCGGGTGGTCCACAAGGTGGAGGTCCTGACCTTTCTCGCATCGATACCGATGGCGACGGCAAGATCAGCAAGGAGGAGGCTCCCGAGCGGATGAAGGAGCGCTTCGACATGATCGATTCCAACGGCGACGGCTTCATCGACAAGGCCGAACAAGAGGAGATGATCAAACGCCTGCGCGAGCGCTTTCAGCAAGGCAATCGGGAAGGGCGTCCGGGCATGCAGCGGGATCGCCGCGGTGGTGGGGACACTTCCGGTGGCGAGGTCCCGAAGCGGCCCGCTCCGATCGAGTGATGCCCCGCAAGTCCTGACCCACAAGCTTGCAAGCAATGAAGCCCGCACTCGTCATTCTGGCCGGGGCGCTGCCCCTCTCTGCGCCTGCGGAGGAGCTTACCAGCGAGGAGACGAAGTTCTTCGAGCAGAAGATTCGTCCGGTGCTCGCGAAATACTGCTACGAGTGCCACGCGGAAGGAGAGAAGATCAAAGGCGGGCTTCGGGTGGACTACCGCGACGGCCTGATCCATGGCGGCGACAGCGGTCCGGCGGTGGTTCCGGGCGATCCGACGAAGAGCCTGATCTACACGGCGATGGCCTATCAGGATCCGGACTACGAGATGCCGCCGAAGAAGAAGCTTCCGGACGAGATCATCGAGGACTTCCGCAAATGGATCGAGATGGGAGCGCCGGATCCGCGTGTGCCCGACAAGGTCGTGGTGCAGAGTGAGATCGACATCGAAGAGGGCAAGAAGCACTGGTCCTTCCAGGCACCGAAGGCGTCGCCTGCGCCGCAGGTTGAGGATGCGGGATGGCCGGTCAGCTTTGTTGATTCCCACATTCTGTCCGGTCTTGAAAAGGAAGGCCTCCGTCCGGCTTCCGACGCCGCGCCCGACGTGTTGCTCCGGCGCCTTCATTTTGATCTGACCGGGCTTCCTCCGAGCTATGGCCAGATCATGGCATTCGCCGAAGCATGGGCGAAGGATCCTGAAGCGGCCTACAGCGCGAAGGTCGAAGAACTCCTCGCAAGCGAGCACTTTGGCGAGCGCTGGGGAAGACACTGGCTCGACGTCGCGCGCTATGCCGAATCGACCGGCAAGGAGGTGAATACGAGTTTCCCCTATGCGTGGCGCTACCGCGACTACGTCATCGACTCCTTCAACGAGGACAAGCCATATGACCGGTTCGTCATGGAACAGATCGCCGGTGATCTGCTGCCCGCGAAGTACGACGAGGACTGGCAGGAGGGCCTGATCGCGACCGGGTTCCTTGCGATGGGGCCGAAGAGTCTGAACCAGCAGAACCCGCGGCAGTTCGAGGCGGATCTTGTGGATGAGCAGATCGATGCGACCAGCCAGGCGATCCTCGGATTGACCGTGTCTTGCGCCCGTTGCCACGATCACAAGTCGGATCCGATTCCGACCGAGGACTACTACTCGATCGCCGGCATCTTCCACAGCACCAAGACCTACTTCGGAACGGTGAACGCGGTGGCGACCCGCCGGGCCACGAAGCTGCTCGAGCTCCCGGTTTCCACCGACGAGCCGCAGGGAGATATCAGTCCGGAAGAGTATCAGGCACTCGCCGAGCAGTTGGAGGAGCAGCGGAACCAGCTGCGGGAACTCGTGCGGAGCGGTGCCCGTCAGGGAAATCTCCAGCAACAGGTGATCCGCATTCGCACGACCTCGGCGTTTCTTGAGGAACGGCTGGGCAGCTACAATCCGGACGGCACCAAGAAGTCTTTCGCGATGGGTGTTCAGGACCACGCACGGCCCGAAGACGCGACAGTTTTGATCCGCGGGGAACTCGACATGCCTGCCCAGAGGGTCGACCGGGGATTTCTTCAGCTACTCGACTTCTGTGAAGACGAATGTCCGCCTGACGCAAGCGGACGTCTTGAGCTCGCCCAATGGCTGACGTCCGAAGAGAACCCGCTCACCGCCCGGGTGATGGCCAATCGGATCTGGAGCAAGCTGTTCGGGCAGGGAATCGTCACTTCACCGGACAACTTCGGAGTCAGCGGAAACACGCCGACCCATCCGGAGCTGCTCGACGCGCTCGCGCTCGAGTTCGTGAAAGGCGAGTGGTCGGTCAAGTCGCTCATCCGCGAGCTGGTGCACAGCAGGACCTACCGGATGGCATCGACGTGGAACGCCGAGGCCTACCGCAAGGATCCGGGGAATGCGTTGCTCTGGCGGATGCCGGTGCGCCGTCTCGACGCCGAAGCCCTTCGTGACGCGATGTTGTTCGCCAGCGGTCAGCTCGATTCCCAGCGTCCCCTCGGTTCGGTGATCGGGGAAGCGGGTCATGTCGGAATCGGGCGTGCCTTCAACACCGAGCGTCTCGACTCCTACCAGGACTACCGGTCCGTCTACCTGCCGATCGTGCGCGACGCATTGCCTTCGTCACTGGCCCTTTTCGACGGCGCCGACGCCAACATCGTGACCGGAGCACGCGAGGAGACGAACATCCCGTCTCAGGCACTCTATCTCATGAACAACGACTTCGTGCTGACGCAGGCGAAGTCGATGGCGACACGCCTGATGGAACACACCGACGACAAGGACGAATGGATCCGGATGTCCTTCCTTCTCTGCTACGGGCGCGTCCCGAACGGATATGAGGTGTCCGCTGCCAACGGCTTCTTCGCGCAGTTCCGTTTCGGTCAGGACGACGACCTTTCGGTGCTTACCACCTATTGCCACAGCCTGCTCGCCGCCGCCGAGTTCCGCTATCTCAATTGAAATCGCAACCCTCCGACTGCCATGTTCCCGCCCCAGCTCTATACACGCCGCGAAATTCTGAAGTCCGTTTCGAGTGGTGTTGGTTATCTCGCATTCGCGGCGCTCGCCCACCAGCAGGCCCGCGCCGAAGCGGTGGCAGGCGGCAAGCCGCTGGATCCCAAGCTGCCGCATTTCAAGGCGCGGGCGAAGCGGGTGATCTTCCTTTCGATGCAGGGCGCGCCGTCCCACATCGATACCTTCGACTACAAGCCGCAGCTTGCGAAGGATCATGGCAAGGCCGGGCGCACGGCGGGCGCGAGGGGCGGAACCTTGATGGGCTCCAAATGGGAGTTCAAACAACGGGGGAAGAGCGGGCTCTGGATCTCGGAGCTGTTTCCGAACGTCGCGAGGATGGCGGACGAGTTGTGCATGCTCAACGGGATGCACACGGACATTCCGAACCACCCGCAGGCCCAGGTGCAGATGCACACCGGCAGCTTTCAGTTTGTGCGCCCGTCGCTCGGGGCGTGGACTCTCTACGGGCTCGGCACCGAGAACGCCAATCTTCCGGGTTTCGTCGCGCTCAATCCCGGTGCGGGCAACGCCCAGCACATCGGCAGCGCGTTTCTCCCGGCGATTTACCAAGGAACCCCGTTCGGCAATGGCGGAAGGCGGCGTTTCGCGCGGGGCGGAAACCAGGAGGTGAGGATTCCGAACATCAAAAACCCCAATCTGACGAAGGACCAGCAACGCGCCCAACTCGACTTCATTCAGAAGCTGAACGAGGAGAAGTTGCGTCGCGAGCAGCACCAGCCCGGAGTGGAAGGGGTGATCGAATCGTATGAGCTGGCGTTCCGCATGCAGGACGAGCTGCCGGAGTTGATGGACATCAACCGCGAGTCAAAGGAGACGCTGGATCTTTACGGTATCGATGGCAGCGAGACCGACGGCTTCGGTCGGCAATGCCTGCTGGCCCGCCGATTTGCGGAGGAGGGAGTGAGGTTCGTCGAACTGACCCATGGCAACTGGGACCATCACCGCAACCTGTCGCAGGACCTGCCTGCGCGTTGCCGGGAGATCGACAAGCCGATCGCCGGCCTCCTGGAAGACCTCAAGCGTCGCGATATGCTGAAGGACACGCTGGTTGTGTGGGCCGGTGAGTTCGGTCGGACGCCGCACGCGCAGGGCGGCGACGGACGGGATCACAACAACAAGGGCTACACCACGTGGATGGCTGGGGGCGGGGTCAAAGGTGGCTTCTCCTACGGTGCGACTGACGAGTATGGCTACGAGGCGGTGGACGGCCGCCTGCACATCCATGACTGGCACGCGACCATCCTCCATGCCCTCGGTCTCGATCACGAGAAGCTGACCTACCGGCATGCCGGCCGCGACTTCCGTCTGACGGATGTTCACGGAAACGTGGCTCACGACATCTTCGCGTAGGGCCTGAGGTGATCAGAGGTCGTAATCGCGGCGGAAGTCCGACCAATCGCGGAACAGATGAGTTCTGATGCCCAGCGACTGCGCGGGAACGATATCGTTGGTCGGCGAGTCTCCGATCATCAGGATCTCTTCGGGCGGAATGCCGGTTGAGAGAAGTGGTTCGATAGCAGCGCGGAAGAGTCCCGGGTTCGGCTTGGCGAATCCGAAGCGGTAAGAGAAGGCGCAAATCGATGGCTCGAAGAGACTCCATTCCGGGCCGAGGTGTTCCTTCAGCAAGGGAGTCGTGTAAGCCTGCGCGTTGGAGACGATTCCAAGACGACAGCCCCTGTCGTGAAGCCTCCGAATCGCCTCCCGGGCTCCCTGCATCGGCAAGACCGGATGCACGGCTTGCTCGGCGGCGAGAGCGAAAGCATCCGGGTCGGAGAGAGAAGGGAAGATCCGGCGCCAGCAATCGCGGATGTCGACCTCCGGATGGGAATGCTCGGAACGGGCGTGATCCCGTCGGAATTCTTCCCTGAGCCGTTCGCTTGGCGATTGGTCCGGATCGAGTTCAAGGCCGAAGCGGGTGATCACTTCCCGGAGCGGACCGTCAGGCCTCTCTACGCGGCGCCCCGAGAGAAGCGTCTGATACACGTCGAACAGAACCGCTTTCATGATTTCAGGAAGCGGAAGTCAGCCGGATTGCGGAACTGCTCGATCACAGCACTTCGATCGAGGTGTCGAATGGGTGCTGGTGCCTCCGCGAGAAGGCGCGTGGCGTGTTGGGCCAGTGACTCGGCAAGGAATTCGGCGCGGTAGCGATCCAGTTGGTGGTTTGGATCGGCAGCGCTTCGATTCTCGAGATTCAGCAACAGCCAGGTTTCGAGCGGCAACGAACCGAGCCGGTCAACGGCAGTGATCCCGCGACGCCCGGAGAGCCAGGCGCGAATTACGGCGCGTTGCATGTCCTCGGACAAGCGCCCGAAGTCGACCCCATCGTCACCGCCGAGCGCGGAGTGAATCGCGTCGGGATCGGAAGGGAGCCCGGCAAGCTTCAGCGCTTCACGGATTTGAGAATGGAGCAGATCGGTATCGAGCCAGTCGGATGGCACGCGTAGGGACTCGTAGAGACGGTCCGTCGGGTGATCGGGCAGATCCGTATCGATCTCGGGAAGTCTCCGGCCGATCAGCGGGCGCCCGAGGGCAAGGCTTTCGATGAAGGCCAGCCCGAAGCCCTCGCTGATCGAGGTGGTCAGCAGGTGGGTTGAGCGCTCAAGCCACGCATTGAAGGTGCGGGAATCCGTTCCCGGAGCTGGGATTCGGTCGCTAACATCGAAGTCCAGCGGGAGTTCGAACTCGGCCGCAAACTGGGTCCATTCACGGTAGGCGGTTTGCCACCTGGGTTGATCCGGAGCACGGCTGATCGCGAAGCGCGCTCCCTGTGGTGCCGCCGCCGCGAGCAGGATCGTTTCTCCAATGTTCTTCCGGCGGATGGCGCGAACTGGTTGAAAGACGACCGGGTGTTCGGAGTCGCTGGGGGGGAGGGGCGAGTTCGGGGATAGGGGGTTGGGCAAGACGGTGCCTTGCTCAGCCGGTAGGCCTGCCTTGATGAATCGGCGAAGGTCCCGTGAGTTGATGAACGCGTGGATGACACGCGGCGTGATGGGATAAAGTTCATCCATCGAATCCAACGCCTTGAGGTTTTCAGGCCGGCCGTCTTCGGCGAGATCGTGATGCTGGAGGATCATCGCCTCACCTGATGCCGCCATGATGCCGACCGCCGAACTGAGCGTCGGGTTCTTGCCGAGACAGGGATTGTGGAAATGCCACACGACCGGTCCTTCGCCAAAGTGGTCGACGACCGCCGAACGCAACCGGCCGACGAGTTCTGTGGTCGAATGCTCCCCGGGCGCGGCGGTGGAGTAGTCGAGGCCTGCGACAGTACGAATCGGGAGATCATTCCCATACTCGGTCGTCTCTCCACTCAGAATCAGATGGGGCACGCCTGCCCGGGTAAGAGCTTTTGAGGTCGTCCGGATCACCTGCCAAACGCCGCCAGGGCGCAGGTGGTAGTGAACGATCACGAGGGCGGGTTCGGTCACGGCGTCTGGGGCACCGACTTGACGAAGTGGAAGCCGAAGATCTCGAATCCGAGCCGGTGATACAGCCGGTGGGATGCGTGATTCGAAGTGTAGCTGTCGAGAACGATGATCTCGCAGAGTTCCTCTTTTGCGAGAGCTTCGAGGTGCTGGATCATCCGGCTTCCATAGCCTCCAGAGCGGTGGTCGGGGGAGACCACGATGTTGTCGATCTCGAGGTAGCGGCCGCACCAGACCTTGGTGGCCACCCATGCGCCCGCCAGCGCCACCATCTCGTCACCGGCGAAGCCACCGAAAGCCTGGTAGTGCGGATGCTCGTCGAGGATGCGCTCGAAGCGTTCGGCGACCACTGGGGTAGGGATCTCCGGATTCAGAAGTGCGAGCAGTTCAACCGCCGCAGGGTGGTCTCGCTCCTCGAGGGGCCGGATGTGCCATGGTTTCATGCTCCTTTCCTAGCAGTCAGCAGGGTCTCGGGAAAGCGCGCGAGATACTCGTCGAGGGAAGCCATCGGCGGCCGCTCGTTTGAGGAGGGCTGGGCGCCGGGGAGCCTGGCGAAGAACGCGTCCAGAATCTGCTCCGACATTCGCCCGAGATCGGCGAGCGAGCGGTTGCGGTGGATCCTCTCGTCGAGGTCGGTCTGGCCGATTGCATCGGGGCCGCGTCGGGCGAGGACATCGATGAGGTGTGCCGTCTCGACACCGTAGCCCGTGGGGAACGGAATGGACTCAAGCAAGCTACGGCGAGCGGCGTACTCGCCGGCGAGCGGTTGGTGAAGTCTGGCGAGTTCGGGAAAGAAGCGTGCCAGCAGGGGTCTCACAAGGATCTCGGTGACGCGTCCGCCGCCCCGCGGGTCGACACCCTCGCTGGCGAGCAGCGGGCGTTCGTAGAAGCCCTTCACGTAGTCGAGTTGGGGGTCGGTGAGGAGCGGTCCCACAGTGCCGAGCACGAAGCGCGGGTGGATGTTGCCGATGTCACCGTCGAGGTAGCAGATGATGTCTCCACGGCACTGGTAGACTGCCTTCCAAAGGTTCTCGCCCTTGCCGGTGCGCTTACCGTGGAAGGGAAGGATGTCGTTCGCGAGATGGACCACGGCGCCAGACTCTTCGGCGAGCAGGCGGGTGCGGTCGGTGGAACCCGAGTCGATCACGACAAGTTCGTCGATCAGCGGGACGCTCTCGACGAGCGAGTCGCGCAGGCAGGAGATGATCCGGGCGATGGTGCCTTCCTCGTTCAGGGTGGGGATGCAGACGCTGATCGAGGTTCCGCTGGCCTGCTTGGTGGCAAGCAGCGCTGCGGGGTCGGCGAAGTCGTGGTGGTGGAAGGTCTTCACGTCGGCAGGGTCATGGCTCCTCGGCGGCGAGGCGGGTGAGTTCGCGAACCACTTCCGGTTCCTTGTCGGCCAGGTTGGTCGTTTCCCCGAGATCGCGGCCGAGGTGGTAGAGTTCGGCTTGCTGGGTTCCGCGGTCAAACTCCGGCCAATTCCTCAGCTTCTTCAGTCCGGGCAGGCGGAGTTTCCATGGCCCCTTGCGGACGGCCTGAAGTTCGCCGTCGTCGTGGTAGTAGAGGATCTCTCTCGGGTCGGACTCTGACTTGCCCAGCAGTAACGGAACCTGGTTGACCCCGTCGATGACCCGGTCAGTCGGGATTCGCGACTCGGCACCTGCGAGACGGGCGAAGGTCGGAAGCACATCGAGGGTCGAGAAGATCGCGTCGGATTCCTTTCCAGCTGCCACCTTATCGGGCCAGCGGATGATTCCGGGGACGCGCATGCCGCCTTCCCATGTCGAGCCTTTCGCTCCCCGCAGCGGGCCGGATGTGCCCCATGGCGTCTTCGGGCCCTTCGTCCACTCGACGAACTTGCCGTTTTTCTTTCGCTGGCGGCCGACGTCATTCGACCACGGGCCGTTGTCGGAGGTGAGAAGCACCAGCGTGTTCTCGGCGAGGCCTTGTTTTTTTAGTGCGTCGAGGAGGCGTCCGATCTCGTGGTCGAGCTCCTCGAGTGTGTCGGCGTAGATCCCGTGGCCGGTGCGGTCGCGAAACTCCGGGGATGCGTCGATGACAACGTGCATCATCGTGTGGGCGAGGTAGAGAAAGAACGGCGCTTCGCCCTGCTTGCCGAGAAACTCGATCGCCTTGTCGGTGTAGAGTCGTGAAAGTCCGGCCATATCGTCGGTGGTCTCGAGCTTCCGGCGGTTTTCATGGAGCGTGACCTTGTTGCCGTCGTTCGCGCCCAACGGACCGAAGTAGGATTCGAAGCCTTGGGCGTTGGGGACGAGGTCCTCCTGGTAGCGGCGCTGGGACATGTCCCACTTGCCGACGCAGCCGGTGCGGTAGCCGGAGGCCTGAAGGATCTCGGCGATGGTGACTTCGTCAGCGTTTGTCTTCCATCCACCACCGATCCGATGCGGCTGGCGGCCGGTCATCAGCGCGCCGCGTGACGGGCCGCAAACCGTTTGGGCGTAGAACGATGTGAACCGGGTTCCCTGCTTGGCCAGGCGGTCGATGTTCGGCGTGCGGGCGTCCTTGTTCCCGTAGCACCCGAAGTCGCCGTAGCCGACGTCATCGAGAAAGATGATCACGAAGTTCGGACGTTCGGTGTCTTTCGCGACGAGGGAGAGCGGAAGACCTGCCGCCAGGAAAAAGAGAGCGAGGAAAGTGGGACGGATCATCGGTAGGGGGGAACTATGAAGCGAGGCGGTAGCCGACGAAGACGAGGGCGAGTCCGCCGATGGTCGAGAGCAGGAGGTTTCCGACCGCGAAGCCATTGAAGCCTTCGACGAGCAGCTGGTGGGTGTCCTTTCCGAAGGTGGAGAAGGTGGTGAAACCACCAAGGAATCCTGTGACGAGGAAAGGGAAGAGCCACTCCGGCTTCACCCTGCCAGCGGCCCAGCCGAAGACCGCGCCGATCGCCAGGCAGCCGAGCAGGTTGCAGACCGCGATGCCCCAAGGGAAGCGGTGCATGCCCGTCCGTTCGGCGAGGGCCTGGACAGCGCCGGACAGGCCCCAGCGCGAAAGGGCGCCAAGCCCGCCACCGACAAAAACAAGAAGTCCCGGAAGCATGCCGGCGAGAGTGCCGGCAGCCCCGGGAAACATCAAATTGCAAAATGCCGGGGGATCCGGCTCAGAAGTGCTCGTTGAGAATGTTCTCGAGCAGTTCCTGACGGCCCGAGTTGATCACCGGTTCGCCGTTCTGACGGACCCACTGGTCGAGGGTGTCGAGGTCGGTGCCACCCTCGATGGTCGCACCGATGCCCGAATCCCATGACTTGTAGCGGTTGGTGAGCGCTTCAGCGATGCGGCCGTCGGCACGGATCGCCGCGGCGATCTTGAGGCCGCGGGCGAAAGCGTCCATGCCGCCGATGTGGGCGTAGAACAGATCGATCGGCTCGTGCGACTCGCGACGGCGCTTGGCGTCGAAGTTGAGACCGCCGGTGGTGAAGCCCCCCATTTCGAGGACCTTGAGCATGACCTGCGTCGTGCCATAGAGGTCCGACGGGAACTGGTCGGTGTCCCAGCCGAGCAGCGTGTCACCCTGGTTGGCATCGATCGAGCCAAGTGCTCCCGCGCTCATCGCGACGGTCAGCTCGTGCTGCATCGTGTGACCGGCGAGGGTCGCGTGGTTGGTCTCGATGTTCAGCTTGAAGTGGTCGATCAGGTCGTATTCGCGAAGGAAGTTGAGGCACGCCGCCGAGTCGGAGTCGTACTGGTGGGTGGAAGGTTCGCGGGGCTTCGGCTCGATGTAGAACTGGCCTTCGAAGCCGATCTTCTTCTTGTAATCGACCGCCATGTGAAGAAGCGCGGCCAAGTGGTCGAGCTCACGCTTCATGTCGGTGTTCAGAAGCGATGCGTATCCCTCGCGGCCACCCCAGAAGGTGTAGCCTTCGCCGTTGAGCTTGTGGGTGGCGTCCATCGCGGCTTTCACCTGCGCGGCGCCGTAGGCGAACACACGGGCATCCGGCGAGGTGCCGGCACCTTGCGAGTAGCGCGGGTGGGCGAACAGGCAGGCGGTGCCCCAGAGAAGCTTGCGGCCGGATGACTGCTGGAGGCCTTCGAGGTGGTCGACCACGTCTTCGAGCGCCTTGGTCGAGGCGGCGAAGTCATCGAGTTCGGGCGCGATGTCGCGGTCGTGGAAGCAGTAGTAGTCGATGCCGATCTTCTCGAGGAACTCGAAGAACACGTCGGCGCGCTTCTTGGCATTGTCGACCGAGTCCGAGTAGTCGTCCCATGGCATGACCGCGGTCGGTCCTCCGAAGGGATCGGAGAGGCCGTTGCGCATCACGTGCCAGTAGGCGGCGCCGAAGCGGAAGTGGTCGCGCATCGACTTGCCCTCGATGAGCTCGTCCGGGTTGTAGTGCTTGAAGGCGAGAGGGTTTTTCGAGGATGGGCCCTCGAACGGGATGGTGGGTATGTCTGGGAAGTAAGCCATCGCCGCCAGCATGCAGAAGCTGGCCGCCTGCCGTCTACCCAACTTTCGGCAATTATTGTGTAGGATTGCGACTGGGCTATCCTGAGCGCCGGACCCGGTTTGCCGCCAATACGCCGTACCGGGGGCCGAACAACCAGGCCAGCAGGAACAGGCCTCCGAGGACCATGACGATGGTGGGTCCGGGGCTCAAATTGAGGATCGCTGCCAGAATCACCCCACCGACAGCGCCGCCCGCGCCGATCAGTCCGCCGCCCCAGAAGAGCAGGGAGGTTCGGTCGGTGAGCAGCGACATGGTGGCGGCCGGGGCCACAAGCAGGCCGACGGAGAGAACGCAGCCGACGGCTTGCAAGGAAGCGACGAGGGAAAGTGCCAGAAGCGCGAAGACGAGGTACTGCATGGTCCGGACCGGCACCCCTTGGGCAGCGGCGACGTTGGCCTCGAAGAGCGTCAGCAGGAGCGGGCGCATGAGCAGATTGGCGACAATCAGGGTCAAGGCGCCGATGCTGAACATGATCCAGAGGTCGGTATCGCCGACGGCGAGGATTTCTCCGAACAGCCAGTGCTCAAGCTCTTGGCGGGTGTCGAGATGCGGCAGGATCGCCACGCCGGCGGCGAAGGCGGTCGTGTAGATCACCGCCAAGGCCGTTCCTTGCGCGACCCGTTTTCCGCGCGAGACGGCGATTGATCCCAGACCGACGAAAAGTGCGGCGAAGAGAGCCCCGACAAAGGCGCTGACCTGGGTGAGGGCGCCCGCCACCACGATCCCGAGCGTGATCCCCGGCAGCATCGTGTGGGATAGCGCGCTGACCGACAGCGCATGTTTGCGAAGCACCACGAAGCCGCTGAAGAAGCCGTTTGCAAAACCGATCAGCAGCGCCGCCGCGAGGGCGCGCTGGAAGAACGGGCTCTGAAATATTTCGGAGCTCATCACGAGGCGGCCGGTTGGGCGAAACAAGCGTCGAGGTTCGACTCGCTAAGCACCTCGTTGGTCGGGCCGAAAGCGATCTGCCGGGTGTTGAGCAGGAGCGCTTCGTCGAACAGCTCGGGGGCACTGCGCAGGTCGTGGTGGGAGGCGATGATCAGACGGCCTTCGTGAGCGAGTTTGTTGAGGAGTTCGCCGAGCTGGGCCGATGCCCGACGGTCGAGGCCGGTGAAGGGTTCGTCGAGGAGCAGCACGTGCGCTTCTTGGGCGATCGCCCGCGCGATGAAGGCCCGTTGCTGCTGTCCGCCGGATAGCTCGCGGATCTGTCGGTGCTGGAGGTCCGCCAGTTCGAGTGACTCAAGGGCGGCATCGACCGCCGCGTCGTCCTCGTTCCGGAAGCGCCCCCACCAGCCGGTCTGCGGGTAGCGTCCCATTTCGACGAGACCGCGGATGGTGATGGGAAAGGACCAATCGACTTCCTCGCGCTGCGGCAGGTAGGCGAACTCACGCGACCACTTCTGCACGGCCGTGCCACGCCAGCGGATGCTGCCGCTGCTCCGCTTGACCAAGCCGGCGATCGCCTTGATCAGCGTGCTCTTGCCGGCGCCATTCGGGCCGACGAGCGCGACCCGGGTGCCGCACGAGGTTGCGAAGCGGATTCCGTCGAGGGCCATGGTCCTCCGGTAACACACCTGCAGGTCGGCCACCTCCAACTCGTGGTGGTGGTCGTGGTGCTCGCAGCAATCGTGGTGGATCTGGCTCAAGGGTGGAGATGGAGTTCCCAAACGTCCTCGATATCGCCGATGGCATCGAAGGTGCGTCTCAAGGTCGGATGGCCGGCTGGCTCGAGCGTGAGTTTCGCGAACCGGGGTAGATCGGACGGCTTCGCCCAGCGGATGGTGATGAAGATCGTTGGGTGATCTCCCGAAAGTTTGAGCATGCCTCCTGATTCCGCGGAGTCGGGTTCGAGTGAGACCACCGCCCCGCCCGCCTCGATGCTGACTTCCGCGGGCACTTCGGAGCAGGAGACAAAGAAGGGGACCTGAACGGCGTCCTCTGTGGTAGGCGCTGGCGCGGGTGGTGCTTGCGGTTGAGCTGGCGTCGGATTCGAGAGCGCACGGATTCCCAAGGCCGCACCGGCCAAAGCGGCGATGACAAGAAGGGTCCGGAGCAGGGGAGATCCTCGCATGAGTGGGTGCCACGGGTGGCTGCAGAAATGAAATGTCCCAAAGTTGCTAACGCAAGACATTTGCAAGAACGGGTGCCGGATGGAATTGCATTCTGCAACACGGCCTGCCAGGAGAGAGGCACCCTGCACCAAAATTGTCTTCGCCCGAACTGGCCGGTGTATTCGTAACTCGCTGATCACCAGATGAATGAGGCGAGTTCGAGTGATCGGCATATAGCTTGCGACTTCAGAAGCGAACTAACGAAAGGAAAACACAATGCTTCGATGGACTATCACATTCTTAATTCTAGCCCTGATCGCCGCCCTGCTCGGATTCACCGGTTTGGCAGGCGCATCTGCGGGAATCGCGAAGATCCTCTTCTTCGTCTTCCTCGTCCTGCTGGTGATCTCCGGAATCAGCCGGGCCGTTCAAGGCAAAGCTCCCTAACCCCAAACTGACATGAAGAAACACAAGATGATCCTGTTGTTCCCCCTCGCTGCCGCCAGTTTTTTCCTGGCCGCCTGTGAAGACAAGAGCCCGACCGAAGAGGCGATCGATGAAGTTGGCGACTCGGTTGAAGACGTCGCCGAAGAACTCGATTAAGGCTTCGACATCCAACACGACCTCAAAGAGAAGTGGCTTCGGCCACTTCTCTTTCCTTTTCGGGACCATGAAACCGCTCTCCGCGATCGTCGCACTCATGACTACGGCTTCCGCCGTAGCGGACCCGTTGGCCGACGATGCCGGCTATCTGACCTTCTATCTCGACAACGACCTGTTTGGCGGAAGCGATCGGGACTACACGAACGGGGCCCGGCTTTCATGGATCTCAGGCAGTAAGACGGTGAACGAACTTCCGCAGGTCCAGCGCTGGCTGCGGTCCCTTTCCGGGGATCCCGACAGTTTCCGCGTGTTCCAGGGAGTGACCGGCTTCGAAGATCCGGATGCTGTTGTGTACAACTACGGCGTTTCGCTGACGCAGCTGATGTTCACGCCGGCGAATCCGAACCCCTACGCCCAGCCGCCTTTCCAACGTCGCTATGCCGGGTGGCTGGGCCTCGGCTTCTCCCTTCACGTGAAGGACGACTCGATCCTCAACTCGGTCGAGTTCAGCCTCGGAACGACGGGCAGCAATGCCTTCGCCGAGGAAACACAGGACTTCATCCACGACGTCCGGGACATCCAGAAGTTCAACGGCTGGTCCAACCAGATCCCGTCCGAACTGACCTTCGATCTGAGTTTTATCCAGAAGCGGCGCCTCGATCTGGCACGTTTCGGTTACGGTATCATCCGGGTTGACGGTGTGGGTGAATGGGGTGCCCGGCTCGGGACGTTCCGCACGGACGCCCATCTCGGCGGCATGTTCCGGATCGGATACAACCTGCCACCGGACTTCTCCGATCCGCGGCTGTCACCGACAGCCTACTCCCACCAGTATTTCGAATCGGGATTCGACTACGACAGCCACTGGTCGGTCTTCGGCCTGTTCGGGGCGAAGTTGTCCGGCGTCGCCCACGATGCGACCCTCGATGGTCCGCTGTTCCATGACTTCCGGACCGGGATCGACCGCCGCCCGTTCGTGGTGGAAGCGTATGCCGGATTCGGGATCCGCTACCGCGCGGTCGAGTTCAGCTACGCCCACACCTGGCGAACGGAGGAGTACCGGACACAGCGGGGGTTGGCGGAGTTCGGAACGGTCTCCGTGAGGCTCCGGTTCTGAAGCTTCAGTCTCCCGGACGGAAGGCGAGCAGATCGAGCAGCCGGTCGGTCAGTTCCGACTCAGCGCCACCGGGGTCGCCCTGATGTTCCCGGAGCGTCGTCAGAACCCGCAGCCACGCATGTTCGCTGGTGCCAGGGGTGGGCTCGCGTCCTTCCAGAGTGCGGATCGCGTCGTCGAGACCGGACTCCCGTGCCGCGGCCAAGGCGACGCCTAGCGGGCTTTCGTCCATACCAAGCACGGCGGCGACCGCCTGTCGGAGATCCCGCGGGCGCACCGGCTTCATGAGAAAGTCGACGACCTGGTTCTGGATGGCGATCAGCGCCGAGTGGAGGGTGATGAACGCGCTGCAGAGCACGACCGGAGTTTTGATGCCCTCCGATCGCATGCGTTGGATCACCGAGAGGCCGTCGACTTCGGGCATGCGCAGATCCAGCACGACGGCGTCGTACTGCTTCTCATGCAGCCGGTCGAGTGCCTCCGCTCCGTTGGCGGCGGTTTCGGCGACCGTGTTTTCGTTGGTTAGTGCATAAGCGAAGCCGAGCCGCAGCGTCGGTTCGTCATCTACGACGAGAATCCTTTTCCCGCTGCGCTCCTCCGCCCGAGGGTTGTCAGGCAATCGGTACATCGATGAAGAATTCGGTTCGGTTCTGGTTTTCGTTTCGTTCGGCAAGGCCGATTCGGCCTTCGTGAGCCCGCATGATTTCGCGGGAGATGAACAGTCCGAGGCCGACCCCGTCCGACTTTTGGCCGGGTGCCCGGAAGAAGCGTTCGAAGATCCGTCCCTGCAGGTCATCCGGTACTCCGGGACCCTCGTCGGCGACGGAGAGCCGGAGGTAGTCGGCGCCGCGACGGGCGAGCGAAAGGTGGACCGTGCCGCCATTCGGGCTGTGTTTGATCGCGTTCGACACGAGGTTGTGCACGACCTCGGCGATCCTGACCGGGTCGGCGAACACCGGGGGAATGTCATCGGATGGCTCGAGCGCGATCTTGATATCCGAGGCACCGGCCTTGGACTCAAAGAGGTTGGCGCTGGATCGGGCGATCTCCTCGAGGTCAATCGAGGTGCGGTCGAGGTGGGTCGTGCCGCTCTCCGCCCGGGAGAGGTCGAGCAGGGTGTTGAGGGTGGTAAGCAGGCGCTCGCAGTCGTCGTTTGCCGAACCGAGCATCTGCTTCTGCATGTCGGTGAGTTTGCCCGAATGTTCCTCCAGGAGCAAATGAAGAACCATGCGGATTCCCGTTAGGGGGGTCTTGATCTCGTGGCTGACCGTCGAGAGCATGTTCGTCTTCATGTCGTCGAGCCAGCGGATCCGCGTGACGTCGTGGAGCAGCACCGCCCAACCGGAATATTCGCCGGACTCCGCGGAGAATCGGAAAATACGAGGGAGGTAGTAGCTTTCCTCCTCCTTGATCCGGAACAGCAGTGCCTCCCGAGGGTCCTCGGGAAGGAGGTTCTCTCCGTTCTTCTGGCAGTCTTTGAAGAGACGGCTGACCTTGTTGGGAAGGCGGCTTCCCAGCGCGAGAGACTCGTTGAGGTCCTCGGCCGCCGGGTTGAGCTGAACCGTTTCGCCCTGCGTGTCGAGGACGTAGACGGGAGATGGGATCGCGGAGAGCAGCGCGCGGTTGACCAGGTTGTTCCGGAGCAGGTGTTGGTCGGTTTCCCGGCGGCGCACCCGCAGCTCGGCAGCCATTGAGTTGAAGGCGGTGACGAGCGAAGAGAACTCGCTGCCCTTCGAGGGTGCGGGCAGCGTGAGTTCGAAATTCCCCATCGAGACTTCCTCGATGGAATCACGCAGTCCGACTACCGGATCGACCAGGTGACGCAGGAGTTGGAAGTAGATCAGCGTCGCGATGCCCGTGCCGAGAATGACGAGGGTAGCGACGAAGAGCGTGTTTTTTCCCGACTCTTCGGAAAGTGCATGGGTGGCTGCGAACAGCCGCTCCTCGGCCAGCGACTCGAGGTTTTGTGCGAGGTCGGTAATGCGCTGCGTCTGATTGCCGATCGAAACGAGGAGCTGCGCCCGCTCGTCCTGATCGACAACCTCGCCAGAGAACAATTGCCGGTAGGCGCCACGATACTGGCCGATGGCGTCCTCCAGCTGGTCGATCGACTCACCCCACCGGCTGTTGTTTTTGCCGATCTTGCGCAGCTTCGCGACGGCCTTGTCGAAGTCGGCCATCGTTTCTTCGTAGAGCTGTTGGTCAAGAGGCTCTTCCGGAGGTTCGTCGGCCAGGGTGATGGCGTAGGTGCTGTTGATCATCGAGCTTGCCGCGCGGAAGCTGTGGGCGGTGTCGATGGCTTCGTAGTCCTGCGTGAGACGGGTTTGGAAGTTCTCGTCGGCGTGCCGAAGAATCAGCAAGCCCGCGGCGCCGACCGCCCAGAGGAGGATGACGAGGGTGAGGAGACCGAAAAGCAGTCGGGTGCGGAGCATGGTCGGGTTCAGGTGAGTCCGAAGCGCTTGCGCTTGCGGTAGAGGGTGGCCTTGTCGATGCCGAGGATGGCGGCGGCGTCCTGGAGGCTTGGTGCCCACTCCAGCACCCGGCGCATGTGCGCCTCCTCCAGTTCCTCGATTCGGTATTCGCCGCCAACGCTCGGCCCCTTCTGTCCGTTCGAGCCCGCCGTGAGAGCCTCGGTGTCCGCGGGCTTCGGCAGGTCGGTGGCTTCGATATACTCGCCGCGGGCAAGGATCGTCGCACGCTCGATGGCGTTTCGCAGTTCACGGAGATTGCCGGGCCAAGCGTGACGCATCAGAACCTGGGTTGCCTCGTCGTTGAACCCGCGGATCTTGCGGCCGATTTGGTTCGAGAAGTGGAGGAGGTAGCTTTCGGCGAAACGTTGCAGGTCCGAGGGACGGTGCCGGAGACCGGGGACGGTCACGCTGATGACGTTGAGACGATAGTAAAGATCCTCCCGGAACTCGCCGGCTGCGACCTGTGCCGCCAAGTCGCGATTGGTCGCGGCGATTACCCGGACATTGGCGGGACGGGTCTTGTTCTCGCCGACGCGCTCGTATTCGCGCTCCTGCAACAGACGCAAGAGCTTCGGCTGAATTTCCATCGGGAGCTCGCCGATCTCGTCGAGGAAGAGTGTGCCGCCTTCCGCCGCATGAACCTTGCCCCAGACGTCCTTTACCGCGCCGGTGAATGATCCTTTGACGTGACCGAACAGCGTGCTTTCCAGCAGCTCTCTCGAGAGGCTCGGACAGCTCACTGTCACGAACGGCTTTTCCCGGAGATGGCTTCGGTGGTGGACCTCGCGAGCGATCACGCTCTTGCCCGTTCCGCTTTCACCGAGGATGAGCACCGATGCCGGTGACGCTGCGGCCCGGAACAGCGTATCGAATTCCGCGGCGGTCCGTTTGTCCTGCGAGGAGAAGTCGAGCGGGGGATTGTTTTGTGACGCTTCGGTCTGAAGCTCACGGACGGTCTCTTGCAGTTTGACCACCTCGCCTTCGGTCGCGAGGGCCCGTTTGGCCTTGGCCAGGATTCCCCGGAGTTGGTCGGGAGTGAAGGGTTTCTCAAGGTAGTCGAAGGCTCCGGCTTGGGTCGCCTTGACGGCGGTCTCGACCGACGCATGGGCGGTGAAGATCGTCACCAGCTGGCGCGGATACTTCTTCAGGATCTGGGTGAGAATTTCCAAGCCGTCCTCGTCGCCGAGCCGGAGGTCGAGAAACACGAGATCGAACGACTCTTCCTTGAGGCGGAGCATCGCGGATTCGCTGTCGGCAACCGATTCGACGTAGTGACCGCCCTGCTCAAGAGCGAGGGTCGTCGTCTTTCGAATGGTCGCTTCATCGTCAATGATGAGGAGGTCCATATGGGGAATAGACTCTTAACACGAAGCGTGCCTGCTGAGGATGTGTCGTAACCCGTTGGAAATGAGTGAAAAGGGTCCTTTGGTTTTTGTGCGCTTCTTGAATTGGGTTGCGAATTGCAATAACACGCCCGCAGGTAGTTGCAAAATGCGATGTGCGTCGCGAGGCCCGCAAATCAGCCGATTCCCGCCTTGCCCAGGCCTCTTTTCCCGACTTTGGGCGAAAGTGCAGCCTGCATTGGAACCGTGCGTTCTTCAACGGCCTGCCACGGGCGCGACGGACCGACTATCGAGGTTTCTCGCGGCTGTGGTGGCTTCCGGGTGCTGGCGTGCGAATTGCGAAGGTGATGGCGTTATGAAATCGCAATCCACACACGCTGGTCCTTCCGTCTATCGTATCCTCAGTTTCAGTGCGCTTGCGCTGCTGGGCTACTTCGCACTCTTCTGCCTCACCTCGTGCTCGACGATGGCCGGTGTCGGCCAAGACGTCCAGAAGGTCGGCGAGGAAATTGAGGAAGCCGCCTACTGACCCCGATCGCACGCCGCTGGCGTTGCGACGTGCACCGGTTCTCGTGCATGGCTGCAACGTTGGTGGCCGGAAGCCGAGTCCGGTCTCATCCGGAACTTCAACAGAAGTCACTCATCGACAATGAACTGCATGATCATCCCGGCGCATGGCCCGTGTTTTGCCAAGAGAATGGGCGGAGACCGCCACCGGTCCCACCAACCAAAAGACAAGATGATGAAAACCAAACAACTCGCAGCATTCGTGATCGCTCCCGCTCTGATCCACGTCGGACTTTCGGCGGAGACCGATCCCGAAAAGACGCAAACCTCCGAGGACAAGGCGACGACAGTGGTCGAAACCGCGATCCCCGGCAGCGTCGTCAAGATGATCGATGACAGTGCCACCTTCAGCATCCTGAAGAAGGCGATCGATGCAGCCGGACTCCGGGGAGATCTTGAGAGCATCAAGACCGTGACGGTCTTTGCGCCCACCGATGAGGCCTTCATGAAGCTTCCGGAGGGAACTCTCGAAAAGCTCATGCTTCCGGAGAACAAGGAGAAGCTCCGGTCTCTCCTGATGTATCACGCCATCGCCGGAGAGCGCACCGCCCTTAGCTTCGAAGACTCCGAGGTCACCTCGCTCAGTGGCGACAAGCTGGAGGTCGATCTCGATGACAATGAAGTGGAGGTCAATGATGCCAAGGTCGTGAACACCGATCTGCGTGCCGGCAATGGCATCATCCACGTGATCGACGAGGTCCTGGTTCCCGAGAGCCTCGATGACTTCGCCGGTCTGGACGACTGATCCGCTCTAGTTTCACAACAGCCATTGCAACGGGCGCGGCCGGAAGGTCGCGCCCGTTTCCCTGTACCGCAGAAGCTCGCAGGGTGGCAGTTTGCAGTTCGGGAGTCGGACTGAATTGCGTTCCGCATCCCTCGGGCGGATGTTTTACGAAGGTGATCCGGGTGGGTGTATTTGTAAGTCGTTATGAAGTAGGGGGTTGGCTTCATGGTAGTAGCTCTGGCACGTCGCCTGCGATTCCCCCTGCATCATGAAAAGCTCCCGTCTCGCTCTCGCCGTATTCGCAACCATCGGGATGACACTTCACCCGCTGCAGGCATCGCCCAGTGCCGATATCGAGGACTCCTCCAGTTCAGCCGATACGCTGCGGGCGTTCCTGACGCAGAGCGGCCGCGTGGACGGCGCCAATCTTTCGATCGATGTTGCGACCCACATTGCGACCCTCAGCGGTGAAGTCGACAATCTCGACCAGGCAGAATTCGTCGCGACTTCCGCGCTGCGGATCGATGGCATCTACGGAGTCGTCCAAGGGATTTCGGTCCGCCCGGTCCTGGACGGTGTGGATGCGGCTGCAAAACAGGCGGTTGGCGCGGCACCGGAGCTCAAGCACCTCGAACTTACCGTAGCTGTCGATGATGGAGGCACCGCAACCGTGAGCGGTACGGTCGGCTGCATCGATGATGCGGAGGTTGCCCGTGAGCATCTTTCGCGGGTGAATGGCGTGCGTCGCATCGTTCTGAAGACAACGATCGACCCATTACTCTTCCGAAGCGATGACGCTGTCGCGGATCAGGTCAGGCTCTACCAGTTGGACGATCCTCTTCTCGCGCTGTTGCCGCTGGAGTATCACTTTCGCGATGGCGTGATGACCATCGAGGGTCGTGTCGGGTCGGTGGAGGAAAAGGAGCGTGTTATCCTCAGCTCTATGGTGAGTGGGGTGATGAGTTGTAACAGCGACAAGGTCGTGATCGATCCCGCGCTCGCCATGGACGGGATGAGTGAGAAGTTCTACCAGCCCTCCGATGTGGCTGAAGCTTTCCGCCGTGTGGTGAAGGCAGACCCCCGACTTGTTGGGTCGAAGTTGCATGGCGAGTTCGAGCGGGGACGTTTCGTGATCCGAGGCGACGTGAAAGAAGCTGCTGCCAAAGAAGCGGCCATTCGCGACGCACGGGCGCTCCCGGGCGTGATGCAGGTCGAGGACCGGATGCGGATCGTCCGGTCGGAATTGAGCGCCCGCTGAAGCTGGCGATCCCTCTGGACAGGATTCGCTTCGCCATATTACGCACGCCTGATGAAGTTGGTCGGTTCACTCATGCGCCTGGTTCCCGGCGTCCTCGCGGCTTGCTTCGCGACCGGGCTCGTATCATGCGGCGCGTCACTGCGGATGGCCGGCCTCAGGGAGGGCTCCGATCTGCTGAGTGAGTCGATCGAGGGAACCGGAGAAGCGGCGTCGACCGTCGGCCGGGCCTACGTTGGGGCCGCATTTCGTTCGCCGCTCAATTACGTGGCGACGGGAATGGCGATGGCGGCTCGCCGGCCGACCGAATTGGTGAACGGCAATCTCCCGGTATCGCTCCCGGTGACGGATGCGGCTCCTCACGCACCGGGGTCGAGGGGCTTCGAGGCCTGGTTGACGGAACAAGGGCTCCCGGAGCCCTGCGAAGGCCGCCTTCGATCCCTGGTCGATGGTGACGAGTTCTTTGGCGCGCTCGAGCGGGAGACCGCGGGTGCCTCGGAGGCGATCGACATCCAGACTTTCATTTTCGACAACGACGACTTTGCCGTCGGGTATGCGGAGAAACTCGTAGCCCGTTCGGAGAACCTAAGGGTGCGTGTGATGTACGATGACCTTGGTACCATGCTTTCGTCGCGCGTTCCGCCCGATACCCCGATGCCGACGGGATTCGAAAGTCCGGCCTCGATCCACGGGGTTCTGCACGGAAGGGGGCCTCAGGTGCGACGCACGCTCAATCCGTGGCTGACTGCCGATCATACCAAGATGTTCATCTTCGATCGCAAACGGGCCTACGTCGGCGGCATGAACATCGGACGGGAGTATCGGTCCGAGTGGCACGACCTGATGGTTCGTGTCGAGGGCCCGGTGGTTAACGTCCTGCAGGCGGATTTCGACTTCCGGTGGCGTGATTGCCGCTTCCCGGGGCCGATTCCCGGAATGCGGAACGAGCTTCCGCGGGTCGAGCTCGCTCGGGACCCCCGCGATGGCATCCGTGTTCTTCGGACCGATGTGGTGAAGGGGCGCTTTGAAGTGCTAAATGTCAGCCTCGCCGCGATCAGGGCATCAAAGAAGCGGGTGTGGTTGCAGACGCCGTATTTCTCAAGCGACTCGGTCGAGCGCGAACTGCTCGATGCCTGCGCCCGGGGTGTGGATGTGCGGCTGGTGTTCCCGGGGAAGTCGGATTCCGACCTGATGCGCATGGCCAATGCGGCGTCGGCGCTGAAACTTACGCAAGCGGGCGCGCGGGTGTATATCTACCCGGGCATGACTCACCTGAAGGCGTTGCTCTGCGACGACTGGGCGATGGTCGGCTCTGCGAATTTCGACACCCTGAGCATGGTCATCAACCGCGAGTTGAACCTTGCGACGGCCGAGCCGCGATTCGTCCGCGAGCTGACGAGCCGCGTTTTTCTTGCCGACTTCCGAACCAGCAGACGGTTTCGGAAAGAGGAAGCCGACGGACTCGCCCCGCAGATCGCGGAAACGGTGGCGGACCAACTTTGAAGAGAAGCGAATCGACGGCCCGGCGGCTTTCGATTTCCGTAGTCCCGATGCACAGCGTTCGGACCTGCAGGGCGGGGGATCTCGCCGACCGGATCGAGGAACTCGCGGCGTTGCGGATCGCGGTCTTTCGGGAGTGGCCCTATCTCTACGACGGGACACTGGATTACGAGCGGCGCTACTTGGCGACCTATCTGGAGAACCCGCGCGCCCGAGTGGTGGTGGCTGACGCGGATGGGTGCCTCATCGGCATGTCGACCTGCCTGCCGCTCGGCGATGAGGTTGATGAGTTCAAGAAACCGATCGTTCGGGCAGGCCATGATCCGGATCGGGGGTTCTACTTCGGCGAGTCGGTTTTGCTCCCGGACCATCGAGGGAAAGGCATCGGTCGGGAGTTCATGGAAGCGCGGCTCGAGGCGGCCCGCGACGAGGGAGGAATGGACTATTGCTGCTTCTGCGCGGTCGTGCGGGCGGAGGACGATCCCCGACGGCCGTCGGACTATCGCCCGCTTGATCCGTTCTGGATGAAAATGGGCTTCGCGCCGATGGATGGGGTGGAAGCGAGCTTCGACTGGAAGGAAGTGGGGGCGTCCGATGAGACTCCACACCGGATGCGATTCTGGATGCGACGACTGTGAGTCGCTGCCCGTCCTATCCAGCAAAGGCGTTGGCCGGGAGACCTTTCACGCCGAGGTCGCGAATCACGAGCAGGCTGCCGGCGAGTTCCTCGACCTCGGTCTTGTGCACGCCGGTCGTGACGTAGAGGTCGGCCAGATCCGGACCGCCGAATGCACACGCCGTGGTCTCCAGGCATGGCAGGTCAACACGCCTCAGTTCGGCTCCCGACTGAGGGTCGTAGCAGACGACACAGGCGCCGTGGCAGAAGGCGATCCAGAGGTTCCCGTCGGAGTCGATGGTCATTCCGTCGGGGGACGCGTCGATCGCGCCGGTGTCGACCACCGAGCGCAGGTTGTGGAGCTGACCGTTGTCGTAGTCGAAGGCCAGCACCTCGCGGCGGGGAGTGTCGATGTAGTAGCAGGTTGCTCCGTCGGGACTCCAGATGATGCCGTTCGAATTGGTGACGGGACCGAAGATCTCGTGGATCGTCAGGTCGTGGTCGAGGCGATAAAGGCGGGCGTCACCCGTCTTCTTCACCAGACTGATCGTTCCGGCAAAGAAGCGTCCGTCGGGTGAGCATTTGCCGTCGTTGAAGCGGTTGTCGGCCTTGTCGGGCTCCGGATCGCCGATCGGGGTGACCGTGCCGTCGGACTCGTCGAGGAAATGGAATCCGTTGTCGCCGGCAATCACCAGTCCACCGGCTTCGCGGGGGACGACCGTGCCGACCCGTTCGCCGACTTCCCACTGCAATTCCGTGCCGTCGGCCGGATTGAAGCGGATCACGCGTTTGCCTTCGATGTCGACGTAGTAGAGCGACTCGTTCCACCAAATCGGGCCTTCGCCCCATTGGCTGCGGATGGTTCCTGCGGGTTCGATGATCATGACGGGTCGGGTGGTAGATGGGGGTCGAAGCGCATCGCGCGCTCGTGCTCGCGGGCCTTGGCCGTGCGGCGCGCCCGACGGTAGAAGTCCTCCTGCGCCCGGAAAGCCTTTTCGCCTTTGCCCGGCTGGATGCGCTCCGAGGTGCCGTCCGGCAGGATCCGCGACGCCTGGGTGTTGTCGCGGAAGAAGGTCTCCAGGATCTTGAGGAGGCGTTTGCGCGCCCGGCTGTCCTCGATCGGAACCATCAGTTCGACACGGCGGTCGAGGTTGCGACCCATCCAGTCCGCGGAGGAGGTGAAGATCAGCGGGTCGCCTCCTTGGTGGAAATAGAAGATCCGCGCGTGTTCGAGGTAGCGGTCGATGACCGATACGACTTCGATGTTCTTCGCCCGTTTGCTGGTTCCTGTCTTCAGGCAGCAAATGCCGCGGATGTTCAGCTTCACTTCGACACCGGCCGCGGAGGCGTCGTAGAGCGCCGCGATGATTTCCGGATCCTGCAAAGAGTTGACCTTGGCGATGATCCTGGCCGGCTCTCCCTGGCGGGCGCGTTCGGCCTCGTCGGCGATCAGCGAAAGCAGCCGCGGCTTCATCGCGGTGGGCGCGGGCACGAGACGTTGGAAGCGGAGCAGCTTGGAGCGTCCTGTGACCGCATTGAAGAAGAGCGAGGCGTCCGCGCCATACTCCGGGCGGCAGGTGAGGAGGGAAATGTCGGTGTAAAGCCGGGCGGTCGACTCGTTGTAGTTGCCGGTTCCGAGGTGGACGTAGCGCCGCAGGTGACCGGACTCCCGCCGCACGATCATGCAGATCTTGGCGTGGGTCTTCAGGCCCTTGACGCCGTAAACGATCTGCACGCCGGCGCGCTGCAGTTCCTCGGCACGGTCGAGGTTGCGGGCCTCGTCGAAGCGTGCTTTCAGTTCGACCAGCACCGTCACGCTCTTGCCGTTCTCGGCGGCACGGATGAGCGAATCGATCACGCGCGAGTTCTTCGCGGTCCGGTAGAGGACCTGCTTGATCGAAACGACATCGGGATCCTTCGATGCCTCGTCGATCAGGCGCAGCACCGGCTCGAAGCTTTCGTACGGATGGTGTAGTAGCACATCGCGCCGGGCGATCGCCTCGAAGACGGATTCGGCAGGCGAGATGTCGGGAGACTGCTGCGGTGGCCAGTCGGTGTCCCGGAGGTGGTCATAGCCGTCGGCGAATGCCAGCTCCATCAGGGAGGAGAGGCCGATCGGGCCGTCGCAGCGATAGACCTCCTCGGTGCCGGCCCGGCAGGCGTCGCGGATCACGGTGCCGAGGTCGCGGGACAGCGGCACCGGCAGTTCGAGGCGGACGGTGTCGGCGATCTTCCGCGCGGCGAGGACGTCCTCCATTTCTCCGGCGAGATCGATGGCATCCTCTTCCTGCACCGCGATGTCACCGTTCCGTGTGACGCGGAAGCAGGCGGTGGCGGTTGGCTTTTCGCCCGGGAAAAGGGACCCGATGTGAGCGGCGACGAGGTCCTCGATCAGGACGAATCCGCTGCCTCCGCCGGCACGGTCGACGGGCACGCGGCGGTTCAGGCTGTCCGGGATCGGGACAAGGGCGTAGCGGGTGGAGTCGTTCTCTTCATCGACAAGCTTGCAGGCGACGGTCAGCTGCAGGGCCGGAAAGTGGGGAGGTTCGTCCTCGGCGTCGATCGCGAGCGGCGTGAGAAGGGGTTCGACCGAGCTGTGGAAAAAGGCGGCGACCTGGTCCTTCTGGGTCGGGTCGAGATCGTTGACCTTCAGCAGGTGGATGCCTTCGGCTTCGAGGGCGGGAAGCAGTTCCTTGGAGAGAAGCGAATACTGGTCGGCGATCATGCGCTGGACCCGTCGGCGGATCGCCTGGATCTGACGTATTGGCGTGAGACCGGATGGATCCGGCCGGTTGCGACCGCCGCGGCGCATCAGGATCAGGCCGCCCACTCGCACTTGGAAGAACTCGTCCAGGTTCGAGGCGGTGATGGCGAGGAACTTGACCCGCTCAAGGAGCGGAAGGTCGGGACGCTGGGCCTCGGCCAGAACCCGCTGGTTGAACTCCAGCCAGGACAGCTCGCGGTTGACGTAGGGAAGCTTCATGACTTTCAGGCGGGATCTTCGATGACGACCTCGAGGCCGAAGACCTGTTCGAACAGGTCGCTCTTCCCGTGCATGGCCAGACGTTCGACGGCGACATCGGGGACCCCGGGAAGGGCAAGATGGAGTTGGTGCCGGTCCTGTCGGGTGACGATCTCATGAACCCGTTGGTCGTGGGTTCTTTCGAGGGCATCGGCGACGCGGAGGATGGCGGCGAGTTTGGAAACGAGAATCCGGTCGCTGGGAGCGAGTTCCCGGTAATTGGGATGATCGAGCCGCGGACCGGAGTGGCGATGGTAGCGGGCCACCAACGCGATCACGGTGACGTCCCTTCGATCGAGACCGAAGATCTCGCTGTTGAGGATGATGTACTCCGAGTGCTTGTGGTGCGCCCTCGGGCTGACGAAGGTGCCGACCTCGTGAAGGATCGCCGCGACCTCGAGCAGCATCCGGTCGTGGGTGCCGAGACCGTGGAGGTCGGCCAGGAGGTCGAAAAGGTGGAGCGAGATCTTGGCGACATGCTCGCCGTGGCTCGGATCGGAAAGGTATCGGGATGCCAGGATTCGGGCCGAGCGCAGCACTTCGAGATCGAGCGACTCCGTCAGTTGATTGGAGACTAGCAGGTCGAGAAGGAGGCCCTGCTCGTAGTCGCTCGACGGCACGTAGAGATCGTCGACGTCGAGCGCTTCGGCGATCGTGAGATTCGTCTCCATCGCCGGCACGAGTGCCTCGGCGGTCTGGTAGTCGATCTGGAAGTGCTGCACGAGCTCCAGGTCGCTCATCTGCGACGCTTGGGCCGAGAGCCGAGCGAGAGTCTTGCGGCTGCATCCCCCTTTTGAGTCGGTCAGGAAGCGGCTGATCTGTTGGATTTCGTAGCCGATCAGGACAAGAGCGTTGGCCTTGATGTCGTGGTAGTCGAACTTTAGCTGGCCGAGGTTGCCTGAAGCGTGCTCGCGGATCACGCGACGCATGGCTTCGCCTCCCGCGTAGGATCCCTCGATCGACTCACGGGTCCGGTGGGCACCCATCCGGTAGCTGGTGTAGCGGCTGATCGCTCCGTTCTCGAAAAGCAGTGCGCGGGTGTTGCCCGGGCCGACGTGGAGGACCATCGAGGTCTTCCGCTTCATCGGGGGTGTGTCCTTCAGCCTCCGGCGGGTCTTGAGGTAGATCAGCCGGGTCATCTCCCCGTCATCGATGGGATTAATCGCGAGGCCGCAGGCGATCCTCACGCGGTTGAGAAACCGTTCGTGATTGCTCGCTTCGACGAGGATGTTGGTCGCAACCGCGCGCGAAGTCGTATCGAGCCGGGCGCCCGTTTCGGCCGCGGCCGCGCGGAAGCCGTCCAGGATCTCGACGATCCGCTCGGTCGTCTCTCCGCCCACCTCGCCGTAGCGGAAGATGTCCCGCGCGAGCGGTGCCGGCTGCTCAAGAAAGTCGAGGGGCCGGTGGCTGCCGTCCTCCTGCTGCTCGGCGATGAGCATCGAAACCGAACTGGCACCGATATGGACCGCCGTCGCGGGCACGGGGGCGGGCATCGGGGCATCGGCCGGGTCGCTCATGAAGCTGCTAGGTTGGTCATGGAAGGGTCGCTTGCAACGCCGATTTTGTGACACCCGCCCGGATCGTGGCAATCGAATCAATTGATGCTTTCCAACTCACGGATGGGACGGAAGCATGAGGACGCATGAAGCTTGGAGATCCCCGAAAAGCCTATCGGATCGCCCAGGGAGCGAAGGTCCGGCTGAACGAAGACGACGCGGCCGACATGAGCCTGTGTCCCGAGGGTGGAAAAAACAGCACCCAAGGGCTCTTCGATTCCCTCCGCGACCGCATCCAGACGCTCCAGAAGGTGCTCTACGCCGAGAACAAGCGGCGGGTGCTGGTGATCATCCAGGCGATGGATACCGGGGGCAAGGACGGCTGCGTGAAGCATGTGTTCTCCCGGGTCGACCCGCAGGGCGTGAACGTGAAGGCATTCAAGAAGCCGACCGAGGACGAGTTGGCGCATGATTTCCTGTGGAGGGTCCACCCGCATGTGCCGGGAAATGGTGAGATCGTGATTTTCAACCGCAGCCACTACGAGGACATCATCGCGGTCCGGGTGAAGAAGCTGTTGCCGGAATCGGTCTGGAAGAAGCGCTACCAGCATGTCCTCGATTTCGAGCGGATGCTGGCGGAGGAAGGCACGACCATCGTGAAGCTTTTCCTCCACATCTCGAAGGACGAGCAGAAACGGAGGCTTGAGAAGCGGCTGGAGAATCCGGCGAAGCACTGGAAGTTCCATGTCGACGATCTGGCCGACCGGAAGCGCTGGCACGACTTTACCGGAGCCTACGAGGACCTGATCGAGCGCACGAGCACCGACTACGCCCCGTGGTTCGTGATCCCGGCCGACCGCAAGTGGTACCGCAATCTCTGCGTGGCCAAGTTGTTCGCCGACACCCTGGAGGATCTCGAACTGAATTTTCCGGAACGGGACTTCGATCCGTCATCCATACGGATCGACGATTGACAGCCTGAGGCGACGCGAATCATACACCGGCCATGGGTTCTTGGGACACGACCTCTTTCGGCAATGACGCCGCCTGCGATTGGCTGGCGGAACTCCTCGATTCCGGCTCGATGGCGATGATCGACGACGCTCTCGACAGCGTACTTTCCTCCGGCGACGAGCCGATCGAATCGCCGGCCGGCGAGGAGGCGGTTGCCGCATGCGAAGTGTTGGCCTGGATCCAGGGCCGGCCGGGCCCGAGTTCGGACGAGACCGAGGGTCTGGAAGACTGGGTCGACGAGCAGGAGCCCGACGAGGATGACGGGCGACTTCGGCGTGCGCGCCGCGCGATCGACCGGATTTTCAACCATCCCTGCGAGCTCCGCGAGGCGTGGGAAGAGTCGGCCGACTTCGACGAATGGCGCAAGTCCCTCACCGATCTCAAGGGACGGCTCGCCGATTCCTGAGGAACGGGCCGCACCGGGAGGATTCTCAAGGAGCCGGGGGAGTGTAAGGGTTTCGGGTTTTTCTCCCTGAGAATCCAAAGCCGGCAGCGGGCGGTCTGCGTCGACGCGGGGGGATTGGCGAATCCCGGGTGCGTAGGATCCGTATGAGGGAAACGGCCAACGGCTGCGGGCGGATGCCGTTTTTCTGAGAAACTTTCGGTTTCTGATTTTTTCGCGACCGGGTGCGTCCGATCCCGGCGATCCGGCGTTCCCCGGATGACATGTTCAAGGAACTCATCGCCCTCTCCTGCATCCTCATCGGTGCGCTCTGGATCATCGCGGTCGAGGGGCCGCTGTTCTCCAATCCGGCTCCGCACCCCGAGGTCGAGGCGCTGTCGGCGGATCCCGATCCGCGATTCCCGGACGCGAAGGCTGCCGGGGAAATCGACCCGGCAGGCGGGCTTGGAACAGAGCGCCTGATCGTGGCCGAGGAGCCGTCGGATCCTCGCTGAGAGCTCCTCGGAGTCGAAAAAACTATCGGACCTAGCCATGATTCTGCCTATCGTTTCCCCACCACTGGCCCGCCTTGCCGGAGCTGGTCCGATGACCATGGGAGACGATGCCAACCAGGATCTGCACCGGCTGACCGCCGAGTTGTTGGCACGGGTAGCCCACCAGGACGGGGATGCGCTTCGCCGCCTCTACCGCGAGCACGGCGGGCGGCTTTTGGGAATCATCCAGTCGGTCGTCCGGGACCGTGGCGAGGCGGAGGACGTTCTGCAGGAAGCTTTCGTCACCATCTGGAACAAGGCGGGCATGTATGATCCGAAGTTGGGCAAGGCGCTGACGTGGATGATCACCGTGGCGCGCAACCGTGCCTTCGACCGGCTTCGATCACTGGGTCGCAAGGCGGATCTCAAGCGCGAACAGGAGGGCGAGTTGCAACAGCGTGTGACCGAACAGCTCCGCCGCCAGTCGGAGCCGTCGCTCCCGGATGACGAATTGCAGGCGATCGATCGGGCGCTGAACGAATTGCCCGAAGAACAGCGGGAGGCCATCACGCTCGCCTATCTCAACGGACTGACCCAGCAGGAGATCGCCGACTGCCTCGACTCGCCGCTGGGCACCGTCAAGGCCCGCATTCGCCGCGGACTTGCGCGGTTGAAGTCGCGCCTCAGCCAGCAAACCTTCTACGACCAAGCCTGAAACCCCGAACGCCCTTGAAACTCGAACCCGAGGAACTCGCCGAGCTCGCCCACCTTTACGCAAGTGAAGGACTGGAAGGTGAACGCCTGCAGGCGTTCGAGGCATGGCGGTCCGCCGCCAGCGACGAGGAGCTTGCGCAGTTCGCGGCCATGCTCGACACCTGCGCGATCCTCGCCGAGGCGCACGCGCCGGTGGCGGATCTGCCGCCCGAGCTTGAGCAACGGGTGCTCGGCTCGATTCTCCCGACGGCTGAAGAGCCGACGCTTGAGGAGGATCACTTTTACCTGCGCAGTGACGAGGGCGACTGGGTGTCATTGCCGGTGCCGGGGGTCCGGCTGAAGGAGCTTTCCGCACGCGATGAGGATGGCGTGACCGTTTTCCTGCTCGAGATGGAAGCGAACACCCGGCTTCCGGCTCATTCGCATCACGGGGTCGAAATGGCATTCATGCTCGAAGGCGACCTGCGGATCGGTGACGTCGTGCTGACCGCCGGGGACTTCACCCGGGCGCCCGCCGGGAGCGATCACCACCAGCTTTCATCACGCGGCGGCTGCCGTGCTTTGCTCATCACCGCGAGCGAGAATTTCCCACGCCACACGGTCGGCGCGATGCAGAAATTTCAGGACACGATGCGCGCCCTCAAGGACGTGCTCGGTGGCGGGCCGAAGGGCTGAGCCATGTCCGCCTTCGCTGGCGTTGTTCCGGCACGCGCGTTCGCGGTTCTCCACCAGCCCCGAAGGGGCGACGGCGGTTAGCCCCGGGGTTCACCCCGGGGAATCAGGTAGCGAGAGCGATTCGAGCTCCGGAGGAGCGTAGGCAGAGTCCGAAACATCTCTCGGCTCGCCCTCCATCAGCGTAACCGCCCGGCAGCTAGAAACGGCAGGTTCCGGATAGCACCCACCAATGGGTGAGCAGGCTCAGCTTGCTGTTCGAATACTCGCCGGCGCGGTAGCCGCTGGTTCCGACCTTCTCGGTGCTGCGGAAGTCGAGTTGGTAACCGAAGTCGACTGACCAGGCCGGCTGACGATAACCGACCCCGACCGTTGCGGTGTGTTCGGCGATGGCTCCGTTGAGGGGCGTGACGTAGGCGGTCGAAATGGCGGAAGGCGAGTAGATGTAGCCCGCCCGGAGTTGCCAACACGCACCGAGGTCGTACTCGGCGCCTAACCGGTAAGTGAAGCGGTCCTTCCACGACAGCGGCACGTAATCGACGGCGTTGGGCAGGCCGAGTCCCGGATTGGTTCCGCCGGCGAGCTGCACCCGCATGCGCTCGAAGTGATCACTCCACGGAATCCAGTCGGTCTGGAACATCAGCCTGAAGTCATCGCACGCCCGCCAGACGAGACCGGCGCTGAGGATGTCCGGAAGTCGCAGCGCGACCTTCGCCTGATAGCCGAAGTCGGTGCGCGGAAGCATGGCGCCGAGGGCGGCAAGTTGTGCGGAAGCATTGCCGGTCGCCGTGCCTTCGCTCGAGAGGGTGGTGGTGGTCCGGTAGCGGATCCCGAAGTCGATGTCGTCGGTGACTTGATAGAGCAACCCGATGTCGGCATTGCCGGAGAAGCCCTCGGTTTCAAGGTCGAGCAACGTCTTGAATCCTGCTACTCCGGGTGTGCTCTGGAAGATGAAGGGCACGGTCAGTTCGATCCGGTCGTAAACCAAACCGGCACTGCCGCCGATTGAAAGACGGTCGGTGACCTTCCAGCCGATGCCGACCGCCGTGCGCACCGCGACAAACTCGGAGCGATGACGTTGGAAACCGTAGCTGACGGTTCCGTCGAGTCCGCCCGGGGCGTCGATGTAGCTCCAATCGCCGAGCAGAGCCGTTTCCGGAATGACCGAGAAACCGAGGGTCCCGCGTCCGCTGGCGAAGGGATGGGCATAGGCGATCTCGGCGCCGTGGCCGTCGTGGGTGTCGATGCCCACACTGCCATTCACCGCATTGGTGAAGTCGCCATGCGCGTAGGCGCCGAAGTAGCCGAGTTCGAAAGTCGGTTGGTCGATTCGTGTCAGCGCCGCGGGATTTCCCCACATCGCGCCGAGCGGACCTTCGGCCCCCGCCACTGAGGTGCCGGCGAGGCCGGTGGAGCGGGCGCCCGACCCATTGCGGAACAGGCCCGTCGCGTCGGCCGTCGGAATCAATAGCAAGCTGACGGAGAGCGCGAGGGGGAGCGGGGTTTTCATGTCTGGGCTTTGTTGAACTGCGAGCTAGCCAAAAGTGCGGCTCTGTCCGAGTCAAAACCGTCCTGCGTGATCACTAAAGGCTTCGGAGCAGGGCGATCGCTTCGTCGAGTTTCGCACGGGGCTTGACGGCATCGAGCCGGGGAAATCGGCCGCCTTCGAGAAGGATGTAATCGCCGTTCCGCTGCAGCATGAGACGCTGCCCCTTGATCTCGATATTCTCGACTCCCTTGCCCCCTGCGATCAGTCGGAGTCGGCTGATGTCGAGCAGGTTGGCTGCCTCGGCCGGCAGGCGGCCGAATCGGTCGGCCCAACGCTTCGACATGGCATTCAGTTCGGGTTCATCGAGGCACTCGGCCATTTCCCGGTAAGCGCCGACACGCAGACGCGTTTCGGCTAGCCAGCCGTGGGGAAGGAAAGCGGGCAGCAGGGGGCCGTCGCCGGATCCTCTCTGGAACTCGTTGTCGGAGAATGCGACGAAGTCGCTGCGGAAACCGGTCTCGATCCGGCTCCTCGGTGCCTTGCCCTGGAGTCGGTCGACCGACTGGCGGAGCAACTGGCAGTACAGCCCGAATCCGACGGCCGCGATCTGGCCGGATTGTTTGGTTCCGAGCAGATTGCCGGCGCCGCGGATCTCAAGGTCGCGCATGGCGATTTTGAAGCCGGACCCCAACGCGGTGTATTGCTTGATCGCATGGATCCGTTTCCGGGCATCGCCCGCGGTGACCATTTCCCGGGGCAGCAGGAGAATCGCGTAGGCCTGCTCGCCGGCACGCCCGACCCGCCCACGCAGCTGGTAGAGGTCGGCCAGGCCGAAGCGGTCGGCGCGGTCGATCAGGATCGTGTTGGCGTTCGGAATATCGATGCCGGTCTCGATGATGGTGGTGGCGAGGAGAATGTCGGCCTCGCCGTGGACGAACCCGCGCATGACGACTTCCAACTCGTCTTTCTCCATCTGTCCGTGACCGACGAGGATGCGTGCTTCGGGAACCAGGTCCGCGAGCTTCTTGCGCATCATCTCAATCGACTTCACCCGGTTGTGGAGGAAGAAAACCTGTCCGCCGCGCCGCACCTCGCGCCGGATCGCATCGCGGATGATGCGTTCGTCGTAAGGAGTCACGCTGGTGTGCACAGGCACGCGGTTCGGTGGTGGAGTGTCGATCGTCGACATGTCCCGCGCGCCCATCAGGGCCATGTAGAGCGTGCGCGGGATCGGTGTCGCGGAAAGCGTCAGCACATCGATCTGGCGGAACATCTCCTTAAAGCGCTCCTTGTGCTTCACGCCGAAGCGCTGCTCCTCATCGACCACCGCCAATCCGAGGTCCTTGAAGCGGATGTCGCTCGACAGCAGGCGGTGCGTTCCGATCACGATGTCGACCGATCCGTCGGCGAGCGCGCGGACCGTCTCGCGGGTCTCGGCCGCCGTGCGGAAGCGGTTGAGCAGGTCGACCCGGATCGGGTAATCGCTCATGCGCTCGCGGAACGTCCGCCAGTGTTGCTCGGCGAGCACGGTTGTCGGACACAGGATGACGACCTGCTTGCCGCCAGTGACGGCCTTGAAGGCGGCCCGGATCGCGACCTCGGTCTTGCCGAATCCGACATCGCCACAGACCAGCCGGTCCATCGGTCGCGGCGCTTCCATGTCGCGCTTGGCCTCCTCAATCGCCCGACGCTGGTCGGGGGTCTCGGTGAAATGGAACGAGTTCTCGAATTCCCACATCCACTTCGAGTCGGGAGGGTGGGCGAAGCCGGGAACGGACTCGCGCTCGGCCTGCACCCGCAGCAGACGCGCGGCGTAGTCGAGGATCGTCTGCTCGGCACTCTTGCGGACATTCTTCCATGCGGTGCCACCGAGTTTCGAAAGCTCGGGAGTGCGACCGCCGAGGCCGACGTAGCGGCCCACGAGATGGGCCTGGTCGATCGGAACGGAGAGGATCCCGCCGTCGCGGTACTCGATGGCGATTTCCTCCTCGCCCTCGGGAATCCCGATGAAACGGCCGATGCCGTATTCGCTGTGAACCACGAGGTCGCCCTCCGAAATGTCGTCCAGCGAAGCCCGGGCGGTGGCGATCCGTTGTTGCTCGGCACGGCTCCGTCGGGTGGCTCCCGGGTTCTGGTAGCGCCCGAAAATCTCACTCGACGAGAGCAACGCGAGTCTGGCGGTCGGGACGGTGAAGCTCTCCATCAGCTCGCCCCGGAGGAACTCCGGCCGCAGTTCGGCGTCGGTTGGTAAGAGCTCTTCGAAACGTTCTTCCTCGCCGCGGTTGGCGAAGACGATGCCGGTCAGCCAGCCGTCGCGTTTCCACTCGGCGAGCTGGTCGAAGAACCGTTTCCGCAACGCCTCCTCAAGCACGAAGTCACCTGCCTCGAACGAGCCGAAAGGGCGGGGATAACAGGCGGTTGAGAAGTCCTCCTCGGAATCCGGATCGACCGGGCCTTCGAGGATCGCAACGTCGGTAGTGTCGTCCGTTTCGCCGAGTGTGATCACCAGATCGTCGATATGACGGTAGGACTCGACGGCGTCGTTTGGATCGACTTCGCCCAGGAGCAGTTCCGCCTGCTTGAGCTTGCGGACGGATGCTTGGGAATCGACCTCGAACTCACGGACCGAATCGATCTCGGTGTCGAAGAATTCGATGCGCAGAGGCCGACCGCACTGCCATGGGAAGACGTCGATGATTCCACCCCGCACCGCGAACTGCCCTCGGTCCTGAACGAGGTGACCCCGCTCGTAACCCTGATCGGAAAGCAGCCGGGCGAGTGTCTCCGGGTCGTGCGTCTCGCCCTGCCGGAGAATGATCCGTCGATCCCGCAGGGTTCCGGGCTCGGGGGCCGGTTGCGTGAAGAAGTCGGGTGCGGCAATTACGACGAAACCGCCGCCGCGCGCCACGCGGGCGAGCAATTCGAGTCGGGCTGCCTCTCCTTCAGGATCGGTCATCTCCGATCCGTCGAACTCCAGGGAAGGGTCGGGCAAAACTTCCGCCCGGATCCCCCAGAGCTCGAGTTCGATCGCCAGGCGTTCCCGATGCTTGGGAGAGGGAACCCGGATCCAGGTGCGCTTGGCGCCATCGCCTGCGGCTTTCCGGATCAGGGCGAGAAGCCAGCCGCTTGCGGCCGGATCGATGTGATCGAACACGACTGTCCCTTCGCCAATGCCCACACGGGTCAGACGTTTCCGGAAGTCGGGTTGCTCGGTGGCCCGTGACAACCAGCGTTGGTGATCGTGCGCCGGTGGAGGCACGCCCGGAAACTGGAGGCTGGGCGGGGCTTTGGCAAGCGGACCCGCCGGCACGCATGCGGCCCGCGTTCTCTCGAGCGCGCAAAACTTCGAAATCAGCGGAACCGAAGTTTCCCAGCTTTCCGCTTGGGACAGACGGTGGTATAGGCGTTGGCATGAAAGCGTTGTTGATTCCGGTCCTCGGCCTGGTGGTGCTGGCGTCGGTCCAGTGCGCGAAGATCGATCCGGTTTCAGGGTACAGCGACGACAGTCTGCCGCTTTGGGGCGCATCCAGCGGGAGCGGAGGTTCTGCTTCGGTTCCCGTCAGCAGCTACAACGGAACGGCGGCATTGCTCCGCTCGGTAAATCTGAAACAGGACATGGTCGCAAAGGGGACCCACGGACGGCGGGTTGTGCGGCCGATGAACCCGCGATATATCACGATTCACTCGACCCAGAACTATTCCGCTGACGCCGATCGCCATGCGTTGGCATTGAAACGCGGTGCCTTGAGGGCCCCGAAGCGGCGGGGGGGCAACCGGATCGGTTACCTGATTTGGCACTACACGGTCGATGACCGTCATGCCGTTCAGCACATGCCGACCAGCGAGCAGGGCGAGCATGCTGACTTTGACGGCCCCGGCAATCGCTACTCGATCGGGATCGAGATGTGCGAGCAACGCGGATCGAACATCAACGCGACGATCGACCGGACCGCTCGGCTAACCGCCTACCTGATGCACCGCGAAGGTATCCCATTGAGTCGCGTCGTCCCGCACTACCACTGGGAGCGCAAGGGTACCAGCAAGCCGCACAAGAACTGCCCGCACTTCTTGATGGACAACGGGCGTCCCGGACGGAAGTGGAAGGCGTTTCTCTCGAAGGTGAATGGCTACTACAAGGCCGCTCAGGCCCAGCAAATGGCCCAGCGGTGATGTCGAGCGGAAGTCCGGCGAACCGGGAGGTGCTGCTCGACCCGGATACCTACTACGTTTGTCAGAGGTGCACCGCGTGTTGCCGCTGGCCCGGTGACGTCCGGATTGAGGAGGACGAGGTCCCTCGCATTGCGGAGTTTCTCGGCATGAGCGAAGAACGATTCCTCGAGAAGTACACCCGGCTCCGCACCAACCGTCAGGGACTCTCCCTGATCGAGCGGTCCGACCACTCCTGCATCATGCTTCAGGACGGCGGCTGCCGGATCCACGAGGTTAAGCCGTCACAATGCGCCGGCTTTCCCAACTACTGGAACTTTCCCGGCTGGCGGAAGGAATGCGAAGCCGCACCGATCCCGATGACCGAGGCGAGGCGTCTCGGCTTCGTCGATTGAGCGGCTAATTGGAGTCCATCGCACTGCTGCCACTCACAAAGCCCCGGAGGGGTGCAGGCAATTAGCCCCGGGGTTCACCCCGGGGATTTCCCCAATGGAAGATTCGAAGCGCCAAAGGTGCGCAGGCGAACTCCTTTCGTCCCCGCAGACCGAACCGACTTCGCCTTCGCCCCTCCGGGGCTCCATCCTGCTGGGCCGACACTTCCCCGGGGTTAAATCCGGGGCTAAACGCCGACGCACCTTCGGTGCTGAAGTGCCGGATCGTCGGTCATGGCGCATTCGAACGGAAATCCGTTGGCCTCCAACCGCGTATTCCGTTGATATGCTGACCATGCGATACCGCCTTCTCTTCACCGTCTTGTCGTCGTTCCTCCTCGGTCCGGCCACCCATGCCGAGCCCGCGGTCTCACTCTTCGACGGCAAGTCCCTCGATGGATGGGAGATCCGGAAAGGCGAAGAAGGCTGGTGGACCGTTGCAGATGGCGTGATCCGCGGCGGTTCCATGGAAAAGAAAGTGCCGCACAACACCTTCATCGCCAGCAAGGCCACCTACTCGGACTTTGAGCTGAAGTTGAAGGTCCGGTTGGTGAAGGGCGAGGGCTTCATGAATTCCGGAATCCAGGTCCGCAGCGTCCGTTTGCCGGACAATCACGAGATGAGAGGCTACCAGGTTGATGCCGGAATCGGTTGGTGGGGAAAACTCTACGACGAGTCCCGTAGAAAGCGAGTGATCGGCGAACCGGTGAATCCCGAGGCTTTGGCGGTTGTCGTGAAGGATTGGGATTGGAACGAAATCCGCATTCTTTGCGAGGGTCCGCGGATTCGCACCTGGGTAAATGGCGTCGCCGCGGTCGATTATACCGAGCAGGACCCGGATATCCCCCTCACAGGACGTCTCGGTCTCCAAGCCCACGGCGGCGGAAGGTTCGTCGTCGAGTTCAAGGACCTGACGATCCGGGAAGTCACGAAGTAGTTGCGGACCGGGAGGGATTGCCTGCGCTCCGCTCCGGCGATTCCAGTTTGGGTGCCCCGCCGGGCACCGGGCGTGCGTCGCCGTCACGGACGGCTCTCCGATTTCAAACCCGTCTCGCCTGCGGCTCGCCAGTGTCCTCGGCCCCGCCCGGAAACGCCACGACCCGACCCCAGCGAGCTGGGGTCGGGTCGTGGCGGACCGGGAGGGATTCGAACCCTCGATATGCCCGTCGCAAGCCTCTGAGCATGAGGAGTTAAGCGAAGGAGGGGGAGGGCGATCATCCCCCATATCATCCCCGCAAGCTGGGCAAGATCGGCCTGAGTTGGCCGAGATTGTCGATTCTTGGCCGAATCTCAGTGAGGACACGCGGCGGGCCGTTTTGGCCATCGTTCGCGCCAGCGGAAGGGAGGTGGTGCCGTGAAGCAGCCACCCCCGGACGAAAAGGGGGCCGCCGATGCGTCAACATCAACGGCCCCGAATCGAGCATCTTCCTGTGGCGGGAATCAGAACTCGACGGGATCCTATCCTGTGTCCCCGGATGGGGTCAACCCGCGGGAGGCCGGCGCCGGGGCGCACCTTGGGGCGCCCGGCACGGCTCCCGCGGTGGCTCGGCTCAAGGAACTGGCAGGATCTCGAGCGGAGGCGTTCTACTTCGCCCTTTGTCAGGCTCTCACGGGTCGGGACATCGACGTCGGCGCGAAGGACAAGCAGGATCAGTTGCGCGCCGTGCTCGTGGAGCAATCCTACCGGATCGCGGACGCGTTGGAGTCACAGGGCATCAAGGCGTACGGGACGGCCAAGCTCTCGATGGTCGGCGTGATCTCGGGTGAGTCCATCGAGCTACCTGACTTCCGCAACATCGTATTCATCCCGTTGGTCGCGCAGCGGAAACGTAGCCAGATGCTCAAGCAGCTGGAATACTTCGTCCAGGCTCACCCCTTCTCCCGAATGTGGGTGTTCACCACCGGCGTCCGGACGCCTCTTCACGAGGTCAAAGAGCGTGTCGAGTGGCTGTCCCGCAGGATCTCGAAGCTCAACGCACGCCCATTCATGCGTGCGGCCGGAGTTTCGATCGTATTTCGGTCAACGGAATTGGGGTGCGTCGCTCGCGATGAAACGGGGACTCCCACTTTCCACATCCACGCGCACGCAATTGTCGATGTGGAACGAAAGCTGCCGCTGGAAGAGTGGTGCAAGTTTAGGGACAAGGTTCAGACGTGGTGGAATTTCTACTTCCATGAAGCGGGGAAATTGGAGGGCGTTCGGGAAACCTGCAAATACGTGGTGAAGCCGGCCGAGCTCGAAATTCTGACGGCACCCGAGCTGGCGGAACTTCATCGGCAGCTGTTTGGGCGAAAGCTCGTGCAATGCCTCGGGGAGCTGAAGCTTCAGCGGAAAGAGCTTGAGGAGACGCGGCAGTGCTTGGTGCGGATTCCTGGCAGCGGTCAGAGCCACCTGAAAGCGCTTCCCAAATGGAACGGGGGAGGGTGCCGGAAGGAAGTCGAGGAGAAGCCGAAGCACTACGACGAGCCGCCGAAGGACTGGATCGTTGCGAATCTGCCCCCGTCCACGGTTCTAACCACGCGGGCGGAGCCTATAGTCGTGGTGATGAACTACACGGGATCCGGCCAGTTCCACGGGAATCGACGGATCGAGGCTTTGCGGGAAATCTGTGGCCCAAAGTTCGTGGGCGGCTCGGATCCACCCGAAGGAGAGTCCCCGACTCTTCTTCACCGAAGAAGAGTCATAGACGATCCCCAAAGCGGAGGGGCGGGCGGTCAAGCGGAATAGGGGTCGGACGTCGAAAAGGTTCCGCTTGATGGCCCGCCCCGGAGCTTTCCGGAACGACGTGGTGCTCTCGCGAGATCATTCCACAGATTCTCTGGTAGTGTGTAGCTTCCGGATTTCCTTGTCTCAATATTTAGTACCCGCCAAATATCCCCTGAGATGGTTGAGGATCCACGTCCAGCCATGGCAGCCGCTCTGCCTGCCGGCGGTATGGCGGAGAATCACCCGGTCCGCTCCCCGGGCCTCCCGTCCTTCAACGTTGGGCTAAGAAACTGAGCCCGGAGGCGTTCCAAAAGGATGAATCGCTTTCTTTGCATCATCCCGGTCCTTTTGACCACCGGGTGCGACGAATCCGAAACGGGGCAGGACGCCAAATTGGCCATCCCGGCAACCAAGCACGTAGAACCAGAATTCGAACAACCGATTGGTGCCGGTGAGGTCAACACCAGGATGGGACTGCACCCTGAATCGGCATCCCAGTCGTTCGAGCACGTAGAACCAGACTACGGGCAACTCATTGCCGAGCTTGGAATCGAAGCCGTGGTTCTGGCGATGCGGACAGATGGCGGAGAATTCGTAGAGTCCGAATCAGCGGGCAGAACGGACATGATTGCTGCCTGCCGGAGCCGGCTCGACACGCTAGATCTAAGCTTCCATGGGGAGGGCGTATTGATGATTTATGCCAGTCCCCGTTTCGGTGAGAGTCTGGATCAATCGAGCTCAGTCATTGGTGGGCGTTGCACGATCGTTGACATGGAGGAAGACGAGCTATCGGTTTCACCGGTCCTCTTGATCCGAGCGCTTCTAGAGGCATCTCGGCAAGTTTCTCGGGAGGATAAAGACACCAAATGAACAAGCCCAACAAGACACTGGAGGCGATCCCTCACAGCGGCTTTGTAGCAAGCTTGCCGCCCACTTCGGTAACTGATTGAATGCTTGCGGCGTTCCTGGTGAGGTTACCGGGATCGCCTCAGTTTTGACGTTGGGTGAAGACAACATGAACTCGCAGCTCCGACACTGGCTCCGAACAACTCAGATGGCGCTCCTCATTGTGCTATGTCTCGGGACAGTGCACGGGGACACATTGGCATCTTCTCTAATGCAAGCTCGCCAAGCTCAGATTGATGGAGACTACGAAGCAGCCCTCCGTGGATATCGGGGGGCGGTTGTCAAAATAGGCTGTTCTACCGGGTTCGTGCCATCGCGTTTGTGGTTTGAGGTCGGAGTTTGTGAGCGAGCAGTTGGAGCGCACGAGAAAGCAGTGGATGCGTTTGAAAGGGCAATTGAAGCTAATACTCTCCACCAAGAGAGTGTTGTATGGCTGGCCCGACTTGGGATGGCTCGGGCGTTGGAGGATCTTGGTCTTCACAAGGAGGCTGACGCAGCGCTCGAACCTTGTATTAATGAGCTGAGCTCCAAAGCTGCCGACAGCGAGAATGTGAATTGGAAACTTGAGAGGCTCGCCGTGACGCAAGATTGGTTGAGGAAGTGCAGGGCAAAAGAGAAATCCACGACCGGCGTTTCTCGCTGAGGCTCTTGGTGTGCTATGACGTTCCCCATTTAGGTTCACACCACTACCGCAACTGTCCACCCCCACTCACCGAGAACGTTGACGAAACTCCAACTTCCGGTTGACGTTCCGTAACTTTCCGGTATTTCTCGGGTCATGGCCCCCGAGGAAGCGCGAATTGTGGAGATCCCCGAAGAGATCCGGCATGTGTTCGGATCGTGCGTTCCGGGGACGCGAATGTACCAGGCCGAGGGCCCCGAGGGGACCTCTGGACCGTGGTTTGAGGCGGTCTGCGAGGTTGCCGGCCGGTGTGTCTCACCCGGTGGGGCCAGTATGTTTGCGCCCGTCTCTCGCGCTGCCGTTCACAAGAGCGTGAAGGAGGGAAAGCTGTCGGCTTTTTGTTTCTACGTCACGTCGACCCGCAGGAGCCTGTTTGGGAAGCAACGGCAGGCCCGCGAAACTCCGCTCGTCTACATTCCTGTCTGCGAGCTCAAGCTGTGGGCGTCCGAGCTTGAGGACCGGATGATCCGCCTCGGCCGAGTTACCCAGGAGGAACTCGAGGGGGACAGGCCAGATTGGGAAGGTAAGTTCTGGGAGTGGCACTCGCAGTGGCAGGCAAGCAAGAGGGGAGACTAGAAGTGAGTGAGGACGAGATTCTAACGCTCCGTGACGTGGCAGAGCGGCTTAAGACCTCGGTGAAGTCGGTTCGGCGCCGGATCCGGGACGGTCACCTGAGGGCATTCAAGGAGGGTGGTAGGGTCCTCGTTTTGAAGTCGGATCTCGACGATTACCTGAGGCGTCAGATTGAGGCGACGGCAACACGATGAGGGTTTTCAGGCAGAGTGGGTGCAAGACCTACCGCGTTCGGTTCTCCATTCGCGGTCGCCAATACGATGAACCGCTGGGGGTGCGATCGAAGGAGGCGGCGGAGTCACTTGCCCGGGAGCTCGTTCTGAGTCGCGAGAAGGAACTGGCCGGCATTCTGGTGGCGAAGATCCAGCGGGAATCCGCCCTAGCTCCTCTCTCGGAACTTCTGGAGCAGTGGATCGAGGAGGGACTTGCCCCGGACGTCACCGAAAAGCACCGGGTGAACTGCCGCAACAAACCGACGCGGGTGTTTCGGGATTGCGACTGGCGGCGGATCGGCGATGTGTCCGCCGTCGAGTTTGAGCGTTGGCGAAAGCTCAAGCGCAAGGGCGGTTTGCAGCCGAAGACGCTCAACGATCACCTCGCGCCGTTGAGCGCGTTCCTCGGTTGGATGGTCGACCAGGAGATGATTGAAAAGAACCCGCTCCGGTCCGTGAAGGCTTTGCGCGTGATTCGGGACGATGAGAAGCGGGCGTTCACGCTCGGGGAGCTGTCGTCCTTCATCCGAAGCGTTCCGGAGTATCGTGGCCACCTCTACACAGTCGCGGCGTTCACCGGTCTCCGGAAAGCCGAGCTGAAGGCCCTTGAGCGATCGCGAGTGACTTTGGAGGGGACGCGCCCCCGGATTGAGCTGGCTGCATCGACCACGAAGAACCGCAAAGGAGGCTGTCTCGTCCTTCACCCTGACGCCTTGGCATCGCTTCGCTGGCTAATTGCCAATGCGCCGGACGGATCGCGGAAAGTCTTCTTTAAAGGCGTTACTCAGATGGAGCGATTTCGGCTCGATCTGGCTTTGGCGGGAGTGGCCGAGTTTGACGACCGGGGCCGGGGGCTAGAGTTCCATTCCTTCCGGCGGACGTTTGCCACGTTTCTGACCTCTTCAAGCGTGTCTCCGGCTGTTGCTCAGAAACTCATGCGTCATGGGGACATTCGCCTCACGATGAATCTCTACACCGACGGCCATCAGCTCGAAATGGCGGGTGAGTTGGCCAAGGTGCCCCGGTTGCAATCATCCCCTATATCATCCCTCAAATCTGGGAAAAGTGGTCCAGCGGTGTCCAAGTCTGGCCACTTCTCCGACTCCCGTAGTAGTTCGGGATCGGCTCGTAAGTCCCTCAATGGGAACGGATTGGTCACCGCTGTCCATCGTTGTCCAAGGAGTGCGATGGCGGACCGGGAGGGATTCGAACCCTCGATACCCTTTTGGGGTATACTCCCTTAGCAGGGGAGCGCTTTCGACCTCTCAGCCACCGGCCCGGGACTTTGGTCGGGCGGAGGTTGCACACACGGGGCGCCCTTGGTCAACCGCCCGCGGGGAAAAAGTGACGGCAACTCACCGCTTGAATCGAAGAGGCTGCTGGCGACGCTAACGGTCCTGATGAGAGGCCTTCATTCGATCCTGTGCGCGCTCGCCTGTCTGTTGACTGCCGGCTGCGGGCTCTTCGGAAGCGACGACGAACCGGAAGAGTCGCCGACTGCGGCCAAGCTGGTCGGTCGCGTCGCATCGGTACATGAAGCGGATGGCTTCGTTTTGGTCCAAGGCTTCGATGACCTCAAACTCGGCGACGGATTGTTGCTCTCGGCTCGCGGAGAAGGGGAACAGACGGCCACCCTGGTGGTGACGGGCGAGCGCATGGGGCGCTACACGGCGGCGGATCTGAAATCGGGCTCGGTGTCGGTCGGGGATTCTGTGTATGCGCGACCGATTGAGGAAGAGTCGGAAATGCCGGCTACGGATGCGCCGATCGGTCTTCCAACAGGGGGGTTGGGCGCTGAGTAGAGGTGTTCAAACCCCTGTTTTAAAAGGAATCGCCAAAATAAGGTGATTTTTTTACAATTAGGTCTTGCTTATGATCAGCGGTAGTTGCTAGCTTTCTCCCCGCAAAGGCTGTGCTCCCTTACATGTCCCAACATGAACACTACAACCAGCCATCATGAAACTGAGCACCCCGGGGCCGAAGGGCTCCACGTCGCATGCCGATGCTGATCGCCTTGCTGACTTCGTCCTGTTCACGCAGCGTAGCTGCATCCTGAACCTCTCGTCGAAGCTCAACAAGGGTAACGTGTCGTTCCCCCAATTCTTCCTTATGGCCTATCTTTCGAGCGAGGAGTATCTGACGATGTCGGATATCGCGAAGAAGATGGGTCACTCGACCGCCGCGGCCACCGGCCTCGTCGATCGTCTGGAGAAGTTGGGATACGTGGAACGTGTCCACGCTGCCGAAGACCGCCGGAAGATCATGGTTCGCATCACCCAGAAGGGTGTCGAACTGGTCTCCAAAATGCGGAAAGAGATCGCGACGGATCTCGCCGGAATCCTGTCCGAGATGGATGAGGACCAGGCGGAAGCCGTTGAGCACACGAAACGCGCGCTGAACAGCCGCGAGATTGCGTGAGCATCGTAGCCTGCTGAAAAAACACATCCCCCCAACTGGCGGATTACCTGCGCCTCCGTTACGTTAGTGCCGTGACGGAGGCGCTCTGTTTTCTGGATCCCTTGGCCGAGTTGCCGGGGCTAAGGGTCGATTTCATTTCGAAAGTTCCCGGTGTCGACATCGACGGGGAACGCGACGAGGTGCTGGAGCGTCTTGAGCCATTCCACCGGGCGCATGTCCTCGAGACCTTCGGTCAGGACGACTGGTGGCGCGCGGCGCAGGTCCACGGACGAGAAGTCGCGGTGATTGAGGAGTCGTTCCGAGGGGAGCGGCGGCCGACGATTCCGGATGTCGATGGTCTGGTGACCGATGTTCCGGGGGAAATTCTCGGAATCTACGTGGCCGACTGTGGTCCGATCTGGCTGGCGGACCGCGTCAGCGGGGCCGTCGGGGTGCTTCATTCCGGCAAGAAGGGTACCGAGTTGGGAATTCTGGAGGAGGGACTGCGCGTGATGGCCGAGCATTACGGGACAGAGCCGGGCGACGTGACCGTCGTGCTGGGTCCGTGCATCCGCCCGCCTCATTATGACATCGACTTTGCCGCGGATATCGCCCGCCAGGCCGCGGGCGTGGGAGTCGGACAGTTTCACGACTGCGGCCGGGATACGGCCGTCATGCCGGACGACTACTACAGCTACCGTATGGAAAAGGGCCGGACCGGAAGAATGTTGGCGTTGATCATGCGCGTGCCGGAGGCATGATCGGTGGCGTGACCGTCGAGGCTCCCGCCAAACTCAACCTATCCCTGCGGGTGATCCGTCGCAGGGACGACGGGTTCCATGAGATCGACTCGGTGATGGTCACGCTCCCCGGTCTTCATGACCGGATTACGATCACTGGGGCCGATGAGGACCGGTTCGAGTGCGATGAGCCCGGGGTGCCGACGGACGGCTCGAATCTGGCGATGAAGGCGTTGGCGGTTTTCCGCGAGGAGACGGGGGAGATGGATCCGCTTGCAGTTAAGCTTGAGAAAAGGATTCCTCACGGTGCCGGTCTCGGCGGCGGGAGCAGTGATGCGGCGGCGATGCTCCGGGCGCTTGATACCCACTTCGGAACGAAGCTGGGTGTTGATGCCCTTGTGGAACTGGCGGCGCGAATCGGATCGGACATTCCGTTTTTCCTTGGGCCCCCGGTGGGTCGGGTGCTCGGCCGGGGGGAGATCCTCGAGCCGGGGCCTGAACTGCCCGAGTTGCAGGTGGTTCTGCTAAAACCGTCTTTCGGTGTTTCGACACCGGATGCCTATCGGCGCTGGAAGGATGCCCCTGCGGTTGCGGACGTTGATTTTGCGCCGCAGGTTTTGGATTGGGGCGAACTGGTGAACGATCTGGAGCGCCCGGTGTTCGGAAAGCATTTGTTTCTCGCGGAGATGCGGGAGTGGCTTCGCGCGAGACCCGAGGTCGCTGGAGCTTTGATGAGTGGCTCAGGCTCGACCGTGTTCGCGGTGCTGGAAGATCCGGGGAAGGCGGGAGAGGTAATCTCCGCCGCTAAAGAAGAGCTCGATCCGACCTTGTGGGCGTGGAGCGGGAAGACAGGGAGCGGCGTCTTTCAGGCGCCGGAGGGGATGCCGGAGTAGGCATTGGCGACTTCGAAGTCGCCACCCCGTCATATGGCGCTCGCAGAGCGCCACTCCTTACGCGTGGTGGAGCAGGATGGAGTTGGCGGCGATGTGGTCGGAGAGGAGGTCCGAGACGATCACCATCGGGCCGCCGGGTTGCACGAGACCGCGGTCGATGAGGAATTTGGCGGCGCGCTCGATGGTTTCGTCGATTCCTGCGGCGAAAGGCATCTTGAAGGCTTCGATGTTCCGGGTGAGCGCGAGTTGCCGGCAAACCGTTTCACGGGGCGTGAAGGCGTAGAATCCCGCGGTCTTCGGGCGGAGCATGGCGGTGTGGTTGGCCAGAACGCCGCGACGGGTGAGCACCACCAGGCGGGCATCAGGGAGCGAGTCCGACAGCGTCACCGCGGCCCGAGCGGTCTTCTGGCGCTCGTCGCGAAGCAGGACGCCGGTGCCGTAGCCAAGGCCTCCCGATCGTTCGATCCGGCTTGAGATTTTGACCAGTGCCTCGACGCAGCGCAGCGGGTGTTTCCCGATACTCGTCTCGCCGGAAAGCATGAGGGCGTCGGCTTCCTCATAAACCGCATTCGAACAGTCGGTCACCTCGGCGCGGGTCGGGGTCGGGTTCTGGATCATCGACTCCAGCAGCTGGGTCGCGACGATCACCCGGCGGCCGAGCTCATGGCAGCGTTTGATGATTCGGCGTTGCAGGATGGGGAGCTCCTCGAAGGCGACTTCGATGCCGAGGTCGCCGCGGGCGATCATGATCGCGTCGGACGCCTGGATGATCGCGTCGATGTGACGGACCGCCTCCTGGTCCTCGATTTTCGAAATGATCTGAGCGTTGCCCTCGAGGGCTTCGACCGCCGAGCGGAGTTCCTGGACGTGGGCGGCGTCGCGCACGAACGAGCCGGCGATGTAGTCGGCATCGCACTCGACCGCCAGCGACAGGTCCTTGCGGTCCTTGTCGGTCATCGCCGGAAGATTGAGGCGGGTTCCCGGAAGGTTGATGTGGCGTCGCGAGCCGAGCTTTCCGGCATTGCGGACCTCGCAGATGATCCGGTCGTCCTTTTTCGTCCGGATCTCCATCAACAGCGTGCCGTTGTCGACCACCAGGGTCTTGCCCTCGGAGACGTCATCCATCATTCCCGGGTAATTGACCGTGGTGGAAAGGGGGATCGACGGTTCGGTGTCGGCCTTCCTGAACTCGACGAGATCGCCGATCTTCAGTTCGTAGGGTTCCTTCAGGTCTCCGGTTCGGATCGAGGGGCCGGTCAGATCGAAAAGGACCGCCACATGGGTGTGTCGGGCGGCCGACTCCCGGCGCACGAGCTTGGCCATCTCGGCTGCCCACTCGTGTTTGGCGTGGCTCATGTTGAGCCGGAACACGTTCGCGCCGAGCTCGATGAGCTGGCCGATGGTTTCCGGGGATTCGGTGGCCGGGCCGAGAGTGACAACGAGCTTGGTCTTGCGGGGCATGGGGAGTGGCGGTGGCGGATTGGTTCAGGTCCCTGAGTGGATCGGGACGCGTTCGAGCAGGGACGATGCCACTTGGTGGAAGGCGGCGGAAGCAGGACTCGCGTCTGTAGGCAAAAGTGCGACCGGTTTGCCTTGGTCGCTCCCTTCCCGGACAGGCATCTCGATCGGGATTTGGGCAAGTAGCGGTGTTCGAAGATTGGCGGCTTCGCGCGCTCCTCCGCCATCACCGAAAATCGGGTAGCGGGTGCCGTGCTCGCATTCGAACCAAGCCATGTTCTCGATCATTCCGAGAATCGGCACGTTCACCTTGGCGAACATCGAGACGGCCTTGCGGGCGTCAATGAGTGCGACCTCCTGCGGTGTGGTGACAATGACCGCGCCATCGACGGCCACGGTCTGGACGATGGTCAGCTGGATGTCGCCAGTGCCGGGAGGAAGGTCGAGCACGAGATAGTCGAGATCGCCCCACGCGACCTGTCGCAGGAATTGCTGGGTGTAGCGGGTCGCCATTGGTCCGCGTACGATGACAGGCGACTTGTCCTCCAGGAGGAAGCCCATCGACATCAGCTTCAGCCCGTGAGCTTCGATCGGAATGATCTCGTCGTGTTCGTTGGCCATCGGGCGCTCATCCGAACCGAACATCATCGCGATCGAAGGTCCGTAGAGGTCGCAATCGCAAAGGCCGACCTTGGCGCCGGTGGCGGCGAGCGAGATCGCGAGGTTGGAGGCGACCGTTGATTTGCCGACGCCTCCCTTGCCCGACGCGACCGCGATGATGCGTTTCACGCCGGGGATCGAGCTCTTGCCATCCGATGAGTCTCCACCTCCGGCGCCCGGCGGCTCCTTGATGTCGATCTCGATCTTGACCGGTCCGATATCGGGTAGCTCGGCGAGGACGGCGTGACATTCTTTGAAGATCGTCTGCGGAACTTCCGGGTCCTTCGTGGCGACTTCGATCCTGACGAAAGAGCCTTGCTCATCGACCCGGATGTCCTTGACCAGGCCGAACGAGACGATGTCGCGGGAAAAGCCGGGATAGCGGACCTGCGTGAGAGCTTGCTTGATGAGTTCGGGTGTCATGCGTCTGGCCAGACCCCTAGGGAGGAATCCGGGCGGGATCAAAGAGAACTCAGGAAAAGCTTCGCCGCAGGTGGGAGGGGAGGATCCCCAGCTGGTCGCGGTATTTTGCCACCGTGCGGCGGGCGACGGGAATGCCCTGTGCCTTCAGAGCCTTGGCGATGGCGTCGTCGGAGAGCGGCTTGGCCGGGTTCTCAGCGGAGATCAGCCCCTGCATCGCCTCCCGAACCCCGGCGTTGGAGACCTCCTTGCCATCGTCGGTCTGGTAGCCGGCGGCAAAAAAGGAGCGCATCTCCATGAGGCCGTGGGGAGTGAGCACATACTTCCCGGCAACTGCTCGCGACACGGTCGTAGCGTGTAGCTCGAGTTCGTCGGCGATGTCGTTCATCGTCAGCGGCCGCAGGAAGCGCGGGCCCCGTTCGAAGAAGTCCGGCTGGTGCTGGATCAGCTTCTCGGCGATTGAGAGAATCGTTTCCTGACGCAAAGAAAGCGACCGGATCAGGGTGCGGCCTTCGCGGAGATTCTCCCTGAGGAAATGGCGGGCTTTGGCATCGCTCGAGGCCTTGCCCAGCAGGTCCTTGTAGAAGTCGTTGATCCGGAGCTTGGGCAGATACTCGTGGGTCAGGCGGGCGGTCCAGCCGTCCTCTCCGCGTTCGATGATCACATCGGCCCGGATGTAGGGGTTGCCGGTCGGATTGAAATCGCCACCCGGGTTCGGGCTGAGTCGGCCGATGGCAAGCGCCGCTTCGGAGATGCGCTCGATGCTGGTTCCGAGAGCGCGGGCAATCCGTGGAAAGCGTTTTCTTGCGAGGTCTTCGAGGTAGTCGCTGACGATTCGGAATTCGATCGTGTCGCGGTCTCCCCGGCGCTCGAGCTGGATCAACAAGGAGTCGCGGAGATCCACCGCGCCAACGCCGGCGGGATCGAAGCCGCGGATCAGCTTGGTGGCTTCGTCGATGTCTTCCTTTGCCAGTCCGAGACGGATGCCGAGTTCGCTCGGAGGCAAGTCGTAGAAGCCCCGCTGGTCCATGTTTCCCAGCAGGGCTTGGGCGGCTTCGCGAACCGACGGCTCCAGCAGGGATAGCTCCAGTTGCGCAGCGAGGTGCTGCTGGAGCGTCTCCGGGGCGACGATCGAGTTGTAGAGGTGCTCGCGGCGTTCCTCATCGTCCGCCGACCAGCTCAGATTCCGCCGTTCCATGATCGCCAGGTCCCGCCAGTCGTCATCCGTCTGGTTCATCGACTCGAGCGAGTCAGCCTCCTCGGGAGACGGTGAGTCCTCATCGAGGGAAATGGACTCGGTGACGTCCTCCAGCACCGGGTTGGTATCCAGTGCCTGACGCACCATCTGCGTCAGTTCCATCGAATTCGCCTGCAGGATCTCGAGGCTCCGCCGCATTTGGGGAGCCAGCGATTGCTGCTGGGAAAGCGATTGATGGAGCGACTGCTCAGCCATGGATTCGAGCCCGCAGAACCGCGGTTGCCCGAAACGTGGCGAAAAAGGGAACCGGTAGACAGCAGAAAATGTGCCAACCGGCAAATAAAAGTATTTGACCGAATGCCGGACCTGCCCCGATTTCGGGCGTGACGTGCGCCACGACCGGCTTAGGCGTGGGCGCAGCAACCCGATGCATCTATGAAAGCAGCAGACTTTTCGCCATTTGAAGAAAAAATGCAGTCCGCCGGTGTGGCGCGGGCGGCGATCGAGGCCTTCCGTCGCAATTATGAGGCCCTGTGCCGCGACGAGTCGGGGATGATTTCCGAAACCGATATCGAGCCGGCAACGGGGCTTCCCGAGTATCCCGAGTCGGTCTCGGAGCTCGATTCCGAGCTGCTTGCCCAAACAGTGCTGATCAAGCTGAACGGCGGCCTCGGGACCAGCATGGGGCTGGAGAAGGTGAAGAGCCTGTTGGAGGTCCGCCCCGGGGTGACATTCCTCGATCTCATCGTCCGGCAGGTTTCCTCGCTGCGGGAATCGTCCGGTGCTCCGGTTCGGCTGCTGTTCATGAACAGCTTCGCGACGAGCGAGGATACCCTCGGACACTTGGAAGAGCATGCGCCCGATGGTCTGAAAGGGGTGACGGAGGTCGAATTGATGCAGAATCAGGTACCGAAGATCAACGCCGGATCGTTGCAGCCGGTCGAGTGGCCGGAGAATCCGGCACTGGAATGGTGTCCTCCGGGTCACGGGGACCTGTATCCGGCGCTGATCGGCAGCGGGTGGCTGGATCGGCTGCTGGCCGACGGGGTTCGCTATGCCTTCGTTTCGAATTCCGACAATCTCGGTGCGGTGCTTTCGCCGGAACTCCTCGCATGGTTCGCGGAGTCCGACGCCCCGTTCCTGATGGAAGTGACGCGGCGCACGCCGGCGGACCGGAAGGGGGGGCATCTGGCCGTCCGCAAGGCCGACGGTCAACTGCTGCTGCGCGAGGTAGCCCAGTGTCCTGAGGAGGATCTTGAGGCCTTCCAGAACATCGACACCCACCGCTACTTCAACACCAACTCGATCTGGCTGAGGCTCGACAAGCTGAAGGAGGCTCTGGAGTCGGCAGGGGGAGTGCTCCCGCTACCGATGATCCGCAACCTCAAGACGGTCGATCCCCGCGACAAGTCATCCACGCCGGTGATCCAGCTCGAGACCGCCATGGGGGCAGCGATCGAGTGCTTCCCGGGAGCACGAGCCATCGAAGTTCCACGGTCCCGCTTTGCTCCGGTGAAGACCTCGGGCGACCTGTTCGCGCTGCGTTCCGACGCCTATGAAATCGGTGCCGACGGGCGGGTGCAGCTCATCGAGGAGAGGGCTGGGAAGCCGCCGGTTGTGAAGCTGGACGACCGCTACAAGTTCGTTGACTCACTGGCCTCGCTCGGAGTCCCGTCCTTGGCAAAATGCAATTCTCTAACCGTGACTGGGGAAGTCCGGTTCGAAGACGGCGCCGTCGTTGAGGGCGATGCGGTCTTCGACGGATCGGAGGATCCCGTCGTGGTCGAGAAGTAAGTGGTCGCTGGGAGTCAGCGGGTTGCGGAGGGCGAGACCGCGGGTGCACCGCCGTCCGTGACGAAAAACTGTGTTTTGAATCCTTGCCTTCGGCCCGCCGACTGCTACGCCGTCCGCGCGATGGCGAAAGTCGGTCCCCTTGAACTAGCTGTGGATGGCATTGAAGCCATCGTCTTCGACTGCGACGGAACCTTGGTCAATTCGATGCCCGCCCATTTCGCGGCGTGGTGCGATGCCCTGGCCTACTACGGCGCAGCCAATGTGTTCCAAGAGGACGTCTTCTACGCAATGGGCGGTCGCCCGACCAAGGACATCGTGGTCGACCTCAACGGCGAATACGGGTTGAGGTTGGATCCCGAGGCGGTCGCGATGAAAAAGCGCGAGGCGTTTCTGGAGCGGCTAGCAACCATCGAACTGATCGACGAAGTCGTCGAGTTCGCCCGGAGCCAGCGTGGCAAGCTGCCGATGGCGATCGCGACCGGCGGCACCCGGATGGTGATCGAGAAGACTCTGCAGGCGGTCGGGATTTCCGACCTTTTCGACGACGTGGTGACCGCTGACGATGTCGCGGTCGGCAAGCCGGCTCCCGACATTTTCCTCAAGGCAGCCGAGCTCCTTGGCGCCGATCCGCGGAAGTGTCTCGCCCTTGAGGATGCCCCCGCGGGCATCATGGCGGCCCAGCAGGCCGGGATGAGGGTCGTGGCGGTGCCGGCTCCGATGGATTTCGCCAATTACTGATTCGGAATTTCGCGCCGGTCCCGATTCGGGCTTGATTCAGAGCGGCGCGCTCCATTGACTCCGCCATGGCGGACATCACACTTGGGCTTTCTTTCGACGACGTCCTTCTCGTGCCCCGGTTGAGCGCGGTGCTCCCGGCAACCACCGACCTGTCCACCCGGCTTACCGGAGAGATCGATCTTCGAATTCCGGTCGTCTCCGCCGCGATGGACACGGTGTCCGAGTCGGAGCTGGCGATCGCACTCGCCCGTGAAGGCGGTATGGGTGTGATTCACCGGGCGTGCACCATCGAGCAGCAGGCGTCGATGGTCTCACGGGTCAAGCGCTCCGAGAACGCGGTGATCCTGAAGCCCCTGACGGTCCGCAAGGATCAGACGGTCGAGGATGTCCGTGCGATCATGCACGAGCATGGCTTTTCCGGCTTTCCGGTTGTCGACGAGAACGGCCGCCTCGAAGGAATGATCACCGGCCGGGATATCCGTTATCTCGATCGTGAGAACGCCGCGGTGTCCGAAGTGATGACGCCCCGCGAACGCCTCGTAACCTCGACGCCGGATACGGAACTCGAGGAGGCACGGCGGATTCTCTATCAGAACCGCATCGAGAAGCTTCCGCTGGTCGATGCCGATGGAAGGCTGGTCGGATTGATCACAGGTGCGGACATCGAAAAGCGCGCGGCTTTCACCGATGCCGCGAAGGATCCGAACGGTCAGCTCCGCTGCGGTGCGGCGGTGGGTGTCGGACCGGATTGCGTAGAGCGTGGCCAAGGCATGCTAGAAGCCGGTGCCGATGCGTTGTTCATTGATGCGGCGACCGGTCACACGACTCGCGTGATGGAAGTGATCAGCAAGCTGCGGTCGCTTTCCGACCGTCCTGTGGTGGCAGGCAATGTCGTCACCGAGCAGGGCGCAAAGGATCTCATCGATGCCGGTGCCAGCGCACTGAAAGTCGGTGTCGGTCCGGGTTCGATTTGCACCACGCGGGTGATCGCCGGTGTGGGGATGCCTCAGTTCACCGCGATTCAGAACGTCGCACCGTATGCCCGCTCGAAGGGGGTGAAGGTGATTGCCGACGGTGGTGTTCGTTACTCCGGCGATGTCGTCAAGGCGCTCGCTGCCGGCGCGGATCTGGTGATGCTCGGATCTCTGCTGGCCGGAACACGGGAGAGTCCCGGGCAGACGGTCTACTCACAGGGCCGCCGTTTCAAAACCTACCGCGGCATGGGATCGATCGGTGCCATGAAGAAGGGCGCGGGTGACCGCTACAGCCAGAACTCCTCGGGGAAACTGGTGGCGGAAGGTGTCGAAGGCCGCGTGCCCTACAAGGGGCCGCTTGCCGACGTGATTTTCCAACTCATGGGCGGCCTTCGCTCCGGCATGGGCTACCTAGGTGCCGGTTCGCTGGAGGAGCTCCGCGAACGTGCCGAGTTCACCCGGATCACGCCGGGAGGTCTCCGGGAAAGCCACGTGCACGACATCGTCATCACCGAGGAGCCGACCAACTACCAACCTATCAGCTGAGCCTCGAACACCTGCCATCATGGAGGAGATTCAACACGTAGCCGTCATCGATTTCGGCTCCCAGTACACGCAACTGATCGTACGTCGGGTTCGGGAGCTCGGGTATTTCGCCAAACTGTACGCTCTCGAGGAGTTCCCCGATATCGGCAAGCCGGGTGCGATCATTCTGTCGGGTGGTCCTAAGAGCACCAGCGAGCCCGACGCGCCGGATATCGATTTCGAGGCCTTGTCAGGATTCGGTGTCCCGGTTCTTGGCGTTTGCTACGGCATGCAGCTCCTCAACATCAAGTTCGGTGGCAGCGTGCATGCGAGCGACCGCCGCGAGTATGGTCCTGCCAAGTTGGTTCCGGCGGCTCCCGAAGGTCTCTTCGAAGGGCTTTCGCACGAGTCGCAGGTTTGGATGAGTCACTCGGATACCGTCGAGAATCTGGCGGACACCTGTTCGGTCATCGCCCGCAACCAGCATGGGACGCCTGTCGCTTTGAGCTGGGGCAACGGTTTCTTCGGAATCCAGTTCCATCCCGAGGTGACCCACAGCCACGAAGGCACCCGAATCCTCCACAATTTCCTGCTGCAGGCGGAGAAACTCGAACCGTTCCGGATCGAGGACTTCAAGAAGGAGGTCATCGACGGGATCCGTGCAACGGTCGGCGACAAGCAGGTCGTTTGCGGTGTGTCCGGAGGTGTCGATAGCACGGTCCTCGCGGTGCTCCTCAATGAGGCGGGAGTCAACGTCAGGGCGATCTTTGTCGATCACGGGCTGATGAGGAAGGACGAGGGCGACGAGGTCCGGAACAACTTCCACCGAATGGGCGTTCCGATTGAAACCGTCGAAGCCAGCGAGCTGTTTCTCTCGAGGCTTGCGGGTGTGACTGAGCCCGAGAAGAAGCGCGACATCATCGGGAACCTTTTCATCGATGTCTTCTGGGACGCGGTGGGCGACGCCGAAATGCTCGCGCAGGGTACCTTGTATCCCGACGTGATCGAAAGTGCGTCGAACGCGAAGTCCAAGGCTTCCAAAATCAAGACGCACCACAACCGCGTCGACCGGATTCTCGAACTGCAGGCGGAGGGCAAAGTCCTCGAGCCGCTTGCCGAGCTGTTCAAGGACGAGGTTCGGGCGCTGGGCAAGTCACTCGGAATCCCGCACGATATCCTGCACCGCCATCCGTTCCCCGGGCCGGGGCTCGCGGTTCGTTGTCCCGGTGAGGTCACGCAAGACCGGTTGGAGATCATCCAGGACTGCGACGCGATCTTCATCAACAAGCTCAAGGACTCCGGTTGGTATGACCGTGTTTGGCAGGCGTATGCGGCCTTGGTTCCCGTGAAGACCGTTGGGGTCAAGGGCGACGAGCGGAGCTACGAATGGGCGATCGCATTGCGGGCGGTCATCAGCGAGGACGCCATGACCGCCGACTGGGTGGAGCTTCCGTATCAGCTCCTTCGCGAGACAAGTCACGAGATCCTCAACGAGGTCGCCGGGATCAACCGGGTGCTCTACGATATCTCGACGAAGCCGCCGGCGAGCATCGAGTGGGAGTGATTCTCTAGGGTGCGGACCGGGGCGACTCGGTCCAGGCGAACCGCTCGAGCAGCCACTTGCCGTCGGTTTTCCGCCAGCGGCTATCGACATCGACGATGCCGTCCACCGGGCGCCGGTCGGGCAGGTCGACGACGGCGTCGGCCGAGAAACGGACGGTCGCCGTCTCGCCGTCCACGTCGACCGACTGGATTTTCAGGTCGTTGACGGTGATCGAGCGGCAGTACTTCGCGACCGCCGAATAGAGGGCCGAAACTGTGTCGCGATTCAGATCGGGGCCAAGGTCCTGGGCGAGCGAAGGTGGGGAATCGATCTCGAGGGAGCCGGCAACGAACTCGGCGACATTGGGACCGCGGGCACCCCTGCCGATGTCACTCATGGAAGCCGGTACGACAGCGGTGTCGATCAGACTCGAGACCCGCCGCTTCAGGACTTGGGTGGCGGAGAACCACCAGAGAAGGAATGCCACCGCGGCAGCGGCGATCGCGACGACCATGAGGGGTTTCTTCACCCGGAAAAGCTCAGGGTGGAGGCCAGCCCGGGCAAGTTTGGATTCGGGACTTTGTTGGCTTGCTTCCGGACGGCGATTTTGGGGTGCTGCGGCCTGCCATGACGCCGCTGTTGCGCAAATTGCTCGGAATCAACTGGGCGCTCGTCATCACGATGTACGGGTTGCTGGTGTTCGGCGTCTTTTCGATCGAGAGCGCCGCCCGGCATCTGCCCGGCGGCGGCGAGCAGTTCGCCAACGCGCAGAAGACGTGGATCCTGATCGGCTCAGGCGTTTACCTGATCACGGCTTTGATCGATTACCGGTGGTTCCGGTGGCTCGGGATTCCGATGTATGTGGTGGGTGTCGGTCTCTGTGCCGCGATCATGAATTCGGACAGCGAGGTGCACCAGATCACGGTTGCCGGTCTGAGCTTTCAGCCGGCGCAGCTCGCGATCGCCTCGGGAATCCTGATGCTTTCCTGGTTGCTACAGGATCTGCCCCGGCTCGGTCGGATGATCCCGAAGGTCGGTTGGCTGTTGGAGGAGCCGTTTGTGAAGGTCGGTCTCGTCGGAGTGCTTACCGGCATACCTTTTCTCGTGGTGGTGAAGATGGGAGATATGGGATCGGCGCTGGTCTGGATCCCGGTGGCACTGGTCGCCCTGATCGTGAGTGGCGTGCCTTTTCGCTACCTGAGCTTCATGGGGTTCATTGCGATGGCCATCCTGCCATTGCTCTACTTCATCGTCCTGCCGCAGGCGTCGGAACGCGGTGCGGCGCGGATCGACCTGTTTCTGGACATGCTTCAGGACAAGCCGGTCGACACCAGCGGAGATGCCTACGCGCCTTACAACATCGCGATCACCATCGGGCATGCGGGCTGGGGCGGTCTCGGTTGGATGGCGACGGAGGAGCACGGGTCGATGCACGACCGACGGATGATTCCGGTCAACACGGTGCACAACGACTTCATCTTCCCGGTCATCGCCGAGGAGCAGGGCTTCCGTGGCGGGCTGCTGCTGATCTCCGCGTTCATGCTGTTGCTGGTGATCTGTCTGTTCATCGCCAGCTACGCCCGCGACCCGATGGGCCGGATCATCGTGGGCGGGGTGGTTGCGCTTTTCTTCGCCCACATTTTCGAGAACATCGGGATGTGTATTCAGCTGATGCCGATTACCGGTATTCCGCTGCCGCTGATCAGCTACTCCGGAACCTTCGCGGTGATGTGCATGTTCCTGCTCGGGCTGGTGCAGAGCGTGTGGGTTCACCGCAAGCCGGTGAGGGTCGAGGCGGTGGTCGAGAAGGAGGAGCCTCAGTCGCCGGGATTGATCATCTCGAGCGACGTCCGGTAGGCCTTTTCGTCGAAGGGCTTCTTGGATCGGTACATCCGGTCGGTCTCCTCCGCCAGACATCGGGCGATCGCCTCGCGGGCTTCGTCATCGGACAGCCCGGCTTTGGTCAGCCGGTCGTACTGTTTCCGAACGTAGGGAGTGGAGTCCGATTCAAGTTGCTGGTCGACCGCGCCGAGCAGTTCTTCGAAGAACGCGTCAGCCTGTTCGTCTTCATCCATGGGAAAGTTCATCGCGGAGGTGGTCGAGGGGTGGATCGAGAATTTGGAGCCAGGGCGTGAAGTCGGATGGCACCGGGGCTTCGAACGAGAGTCGCCTGCCATCGAGATGATCAAAGGCAAGCCGCCACGCGTGTAGCATCAATCGCCCGGGCTTGGCTCGTTGTCGGGCGGGTTTGGCGTAGATCGGATCACCGATCAAAGGGCAGCCGGAGTGGAGCATGTGGACGCGGATCTGGTGTGTCCGGCCGGTGTGCAGGTGGCAGTGGACGAGGCTGCTGTCGGTCGCCGGATCGGTCACGAGCAGTCGGTAGTCGGTGATCGAAGCCCGTCCGCCGGGCGGGTTCACGACGGCCATTTTCATCCGGTTGACGGGGTGCCGTCCGATGTGGGTGAAAACGGTATCCTGTTCCTTCGGCGGCTTTCCCTGGACGACCGCGAGGTAGTGCTTGGCGGTCGAGCGACCGGCGAACTGTTCGACCAACGAGCGATGCGCGGTGTCGGTCTTGGCAACGACCATGCAGCCCGAGGTGTCCTTGTCGAGGCGGTGAACGATGCCCGGTCGCTCGACTCCGCCGATCCCCGAAAGCTTGCCCTTGCAGTGGTGCAGCAGCGCGTTGACGAGGGTGCCGTCGGGATTGCCGGCGGCCGGGTGGACGACCATGCCGTGGGCCTTGTCGATCACGATCACGTCGTCGTCCTCGTGCAGAATCGAAAGCGGGATGTCTTCCGGCAGCGCCTCGTCGGGTACGGCTTCCGGGACTTCGACCTGGATTCTGTCTCCCAGTGACACCGCATCCCTCGGTTTGGCCGGCTGTCCGTTGATCCGGATGTGCTGCTCCCGGATGAGAGACTGGATCCGCGAGCGTGACAGGTCGTCGAGCCGGGATGCCAGGTAGGCATCGAGCCGGGTGCCAGCGTCGTTCTCGACATGGATCTCCATGGGTCGGGCGAGCCTCGGTCCTCCGCCTCGTCCCTGTCAACCCGTGGGGCGGATCGGCGGATCCTTTGAATGTTTGAAGTTTTCCGCGAGACCCGTTCGTAGGTAGATTCGGCCATGTCGAAGGGAGAAGCGGAGATCGCGTACTGCCACGCCTGTGGTGGGGCGATGGACGTTTCGGCGGTTGAACCTTTCTCGAACGTCGAGTGCCCGAACTGTGGCAAACACACCCGGGTCAAACGGGAGTTCGGTCCCTATACCTTGCTGCGGCGGCACGCGATCGGCGGCATGAGCCTGGTCTTCACCGCTCAGGACAACACCCTCGACCGCGAGGTGGTCGTCAAGATCCTCAACAAGGAGTATTCGGAGGACGAGAAGAGGATCACCGCATTTGAGGAAGAGGCGCGGATCACGGCATCGATCAGCCACCCGAATGTCGTGCGGGTGTTCACCACGGGCCGGGCCTTCGGAAGGTTCTTCATCGCGATGGAATTCGTTCCGGGCGGTCACTTCGAGCACCAGGTGCGCGAACGGGGAACCATCCCGGAAGGTGAGGCGCTGCCGTTCGCGATCGAGGTGATCGAAGGGCTCAAGGCTGCGCACCAGTCGGGGCTGATCCACCGCGACGTCAAGCCGGGCAACATCCTCATCGATGGCTCCGGAAGTGCCAAGATCGTCGACTTCGGCCTGGCTCTGGTGACCAAGGGCGGCAAGGCGACCGCGAGCGAGATTTGGGCGACTCCTTACTACGTTCCGCCCGAAACCATCGAAGGCCAGAGCGAAGACTTCCGCTCCGACATGTACGCTTTCGGCGCGACCTTTTACCACGCCTTGGCCGGCAAGCCGCCCTGCAACGAGGAGTCGATGGATACCAAGCGGCTGCGGCAGGCGAAGCTTGAGGTGAAGCCCTTGGCGAAGGTCGCAAGCTGGCTCGATCCGGCGACCTGTGAGGTGATCGACCGGTGCATGGCCTATGATCCGAAAGGGAGGTTCAGGACCTACGAGGACCTGATCGCCGCCATGCGCGACGCGCAACAGATGGTCCGGCAGCGTCCACCCGCTCCTCAGAAAACGGCGGTGCCGGTTCCGTCGCTCCAAAGCAAGAAGCGGAGCGGTGGTGCCAAGGCGGGCATCGCGCTCGCCTGGCTTGCGGTGCTGGTCGCGGTAGGAGTTGCTGCCAAAGTCATCTTCGGCAGCGGTTCGAAGCCGCCCGGCGGAGCTGGCGGAGGGGCGGACGATACCGTCAATCCCGGTCCGATTGCCGTCGGAGGAAGCAATGCGGGCGCCGGCGTGGCGAGAACCTATCGCGAAGCCGGGGAAGCGTTGTCCGCACACGATTTCGCCACGGCAGCGAAGAAGTTCGCGGAAGTTCGCGACAATCCCGGCGTGCTTGAGCCGACCGGTTCGTGGGCCGCTTGTGAAGTGGTGGTCATGAACTATCTGGACGGCCGAAGCGGCGATGCCGACCGCGAGATCGTTCGCGCCATTGCCCACATTGAAAAAGCGCGAGGCCTGAACCGGCAGCTTCGCGACCGCTTGCTCGAGGCTCTTGGTGACTTGCGACGCTTCCCGCCGATCGCTCCCGATGAATCGAAGGGCCGTGGCGGAGCGGACGAGTTGGTCGCCATTTTGGGAGGTCTCAAGAACTGGGAGCAGGGCACGCTTGGGGCCGCGGAGCCGCTTTTACGGAAAGTGGCGGAATCTTCGACCGGGGGCGGGAATGCGTGGCTCAAACCTTACGCGGATCTGGCGAAGGACTACCTGTCGGATCTCGGGACGCTCCGACGGAATGAACCGAAGCGCTTCAATCTGGGTGCGTCCGGGTGCAGAGAGCGGATCGAGGAATTGAAGAACGTCGAGGGTTCGCTGAAGACCAAGGGACGTGCCCGTTTCAATGTTGGGGTTTGGATCAAGGAGTTCGAGAAAGCGGTGCATCTCCCGCCACCGCCACCGCCGCCGGGGTCGCTTCCCAAGGAGCTGAAGGATCTGCTGGCCGGTTGTCGGTTTGTGGAAGCGGTCGACGTCCTGCGTGCTTGGGAACCGCACGAACCGAAGCTAGTCGAGCAACGGTCGGCCCTGATGCTCCTGTGCCAATCCGCGGCAACCTTCGTTTCCGAACTTGGTGAGCTGGCCGGCCCGGAGGTGGGGAAAGTGAGCATTCGGAGTCGGACGGGCAGGAAGTTCGAGCGCGTTGTGGGTGGCGGAGATGAGGGGCTGCGCGTTGCCGATTCCGCCGGCTCCGAGGCGGATCTCAGGTGGGGTGAGCTTGACCCCAACAGCCTGATCGACCTGCACCGTGGTTTGGTGAAGGACTCGGTGAACGACTTGGACAAGTTCCGTCGGCATGAGCAGGCGGTGGCCTTCGATTTCCTGGCTGGGGATCCGGAACGTGCCAAAGCGGCGGGCGACCGTCTGGCAGGATATTCCGAGGCATTCCGCCGCCGGTGGCAGAAGGTCGCGCCAGCCGTGAGGCCCTGATTTTGTGGTCTTTCCCGGATTTCCCGATTGGAAAGCGGGGCCAGTGCCGGTTGGGTTTGCCGGTTGCATGCTTGCCACAGCGCGGCGAGGTATTTAGCTTTTCTTAAGGAAATTCCCCATGGCAGCGAACTACACTGAAGCCGACATCAAGTCCCTCGATTGGCGTGAACACATCCGGCTCCGGCCCGGGATGTATATCGGCAAACTCGGTGATGGATCGTCGCCGGATGACGGCATCTATGTCCTGCTGAAGGAGGTGCTCGATAACGCCATCGACGAGCACATCATGGGCTACGGCAAGGAGGTCCGGATCGATATCGATGACGAAGGTCGCGTCGAGGTCCGCGACTTCGGCCGGGGTATTCCGCTGGGCAAGCTTTACGACTGTGCGGCGCAGATCAATACCGGCGCGAAGTACGACAGCGAGGCCTTCAAGAAGTCGGTCGGCCTGAATGGTGTCGGCATCAAGGCGGTCAATGCGCTGTCCGACTTTTTCGAGATCCAGGCGTGGCGCGAGGGGCAGACGAAAGCCATCGAGTTCTCCCGCGGCGAGGTGACAGAGGAGATGAAGACCCCTCGGAAGGAGGCGGCCGATTCGGGCACGCGACTCGCGTTCGAGGTCGACCGGAGCATCTTCCCGGAGCGCGCCAAGTTCCGCGATCCGATCGTCGAGCGGATGTGCCGCTACTACAGCTACCTGAATCCGGGGCTGACGCTGGTATTCAACGGCAAGAAGTTCAAATCGAAGAACGGTCTTCTCGATTTGCTCTCGGAGGAGATGGAAGGCGAGTCGCTCTACGGGCCGATCCACCTGGTCGGAAAGGACATCGAGATCGCGTTCACGCACACGGTTGAGGGTGGCGAGGAGTACTACAGCTTCGTCAATGGCCAGAACACGACCCAGGGCGGCACGCACCTCGCGGCTTTCCGCGAGGCTTTGGTGAATGTCATCCGCGGTTTCTACAAGAAGCAGTATGACCCGAGCGACATCCGTGCGGGCATCGAGGCGGCGATCTGCGTGAGGATCGAGGAGCCGGTTTTCGAGTCTCAGACCAAGACCAAGCTCGGTTCGGCCACGGTCTCGCCGGAGGGCGAGACCCTGCGCACCTTCATCGGCAACTTCCTGAAGGAGCATCTCGACAACTACCTTCACAAGCATCCGCCCGCGGCCGAGGCGCTGCAGAAGCGGATCCTCGCGGCCGAGAAGGAGCGCAAGGACCTGAAGGGGGTGAAGAAACTCGCTCGGGAGCGGGCGAAGCAGGCGAAGGTGCACAACAAGAAGCTCCGTGACTGCCGCGCCCATCTCGGGACCAAGCACAAGCTCGCGAGTGCCAGTACGCTTTTCATCACGGAGGGCGACTCGGCATCGGGATCGATCACCAAGAGTCGCGACGTCGAGACCCAGGCGGTGTTCTCCCTGCGCGGCAAGCCGCTCAACACCTTTGGTCTCGGCAAGAAGGTGGTTTATCAGAACGAGGAGTTCGCGTTGCTTCAAGCGGCCCTCGGAATCGAGGACAGCATCGAAGGCCTGCGCTACAACAAGGTGGTGGTCGCGACCGATGCCGACGTCGACGGCATGCACATCCGCTTGCTGCTGCTGACCTTCTTCCTGCAGTTCTTCCCCGAGATCATCCGTGAAGGGCACCTGCACATCCTCCAGACTCCGTTGTTCCGGGTGCGGAACAAGAAGCAGACGGTCTACTGTTACGATGAGGCGGAGAAGGAAGAGGCCTTGTCGAAACTCGGGAAGACCGCCGAGATCACCCGATTCAAGGGGCTTGGAGAAATCTCACCGGACGAGTTCAAATTCATGATCGGGCCCGACATGCGATTGGATCCGGTGGAGTTCGAGGAAGGCAAGGGAGTGAAGGAACTGCTGGCCTTCTACATGGGCAAGAACACGCCGGACCGGCAGGAGTTCATCATCAACAACCTGCGCGAGGATGTGGACCGCCAGGTGGATGAGGAAGCGGCCTGAGGCGTGGATCTATCGACGGGCCGCGCATTCGCGGAATCAATGGTGCGCGGCAGCGCCGCGCGGTCGGCTCCGCCACGGAAGAAATCATCCCTACTCAGGGTTCACATCGACGCGGTAGAAAGCGGCCGGATCGGGAGCGCTTTTGTCCGGGAGTTCGTAGTCGAGGAAGGTCGATCCGACGACCGTGTCGTAAAGGGGAGCCCAGTTTCCAGGCTGCAGATTTGTGGACCTTTCGAGGGTGTAGCGGGTGCCGGGGATGACTTTCGACAACTCGAGGATCGCGGTGCTCGGGCTCCGGTCGACAATCCGGAATGTCAGGAACGATGACGGGTCGTTGGGGTCGTAGCCGGTCAGGAACTCGAAGAGGTTGTCGTAGGGGTCCGCATCGGGGTTCTCGCCGGGAGCGGCGTCGCTGTTCGGCGGCAGACCGAAGTTGCTCACCTGCCAATCGTCGTCGATGCCGTCCGCGGCATAGTCCTGATAGTTGTCGGGGTCCGAATCGATGACGGTAACAAGTCCGTCGCCCGAGATGCCCGCGTAAGTCGCGCGTAGAGTTCCCGTTTCGTTCTGGTACACGATGTCGGCGGTGGCGAGACCGCCAGCGGTGATGCCGGTGAAGGGCCCCGCCATGACTTCCCAAGCCGGCGTGGTGTTCGCGAGCGGAAGCAAGGTCGAGTCATCCATGACAACCGTGGCGGAGGCCTGGGTGGTGGCTTCCTCATCGACGGGATCCGGGCTGGCAGAGACGAGAACGGATACAGGTTCGTAGAGTTGTCCTGCGAAACCCGGCTTGGCGAGGTAGTCGGCGGAGGCTCCTTCCGCATCGGCCATGTGGCCGGTGGTCGCGGCCGAGGTGTAGTTGCTGGAGGTGATGATGCCACCTGCCGACGAGTGGGTATCGGCATGGACCAAGGTGTAGGTTGCCGGGATGACGAGCTTCGCGCGGAGCAGAACCTCGTTGCCGTCAAGCTCGGTCGCGATGACGGCCTCGTTCCGGTTGTTGAGGTTGCGGCCATGGCCCGAATCGTCGCCCATCGTGCCATTCAACGAAAGATCGCCGACCGTCTGGAACGTTCCCGGGGAGGTCTCCAGAGGGCTTCCTTCCTGGGCGATGAGTTGCAAGCCGTCCGCAACGGTCCAGAAGTAGAGCGCCTTGTCGTTGGCACCGGTGATGCCGGTTCCGGTGAGATCGGCGAGGACCAGAACGATGCCGTTGGCGTTGATGGCGAACCGGACACCGATGCCCGGGTTCAGATTGTTGATCAGGACTCCCGGTGCGAGGCCCTCGGCTTGGTCGCCTTCGCGAATCACCGGATGCAGGGTGCCGTCGAGCTCCGCGTAGATGGCGGTATTGTCGTCGCTGGTGACCGCCCCGGTCAGGCTGGAGATGAATGCGGAGTCCCCGTTGGAGGCGAGAGCGATGATCCGCTCGTCGGGATTGAGTGACTGATAGATGGAAAGGTCCACACCGGGCGGCAGACCGGGCGCCGGATCGCCGCGGCGGGCAACGATGCGGTAGTTGCCGGGTGTGCCGGTCCAGAGCGCGATGAAGTTGCCGGTGCCTGCGGTCACGTTTCCCGAAATCCCCGTGCCGGACAGGGAAGAGATGAACAGGAGCTCGCCGGCGTTATTGACCCTGACAGGGGAGTTGTTCGAGAACCCGAGGAACTGCGCATCGCCCGGAAGTCCGGGTGCCGATGCCGGGCTGCCGGATTGCAGGGCGAGCGTGAAGGCCCCGGGTGTGCCGAGAATGATCCCCGAGCCGTTGTCAGGTCCGCTGGCGCCCGGCCCGGTGAGGCTGGCGCAGTAGGCGGTGGTGCCCGCGCTGCTGGTGCGCGTCTCGTTGAGGACGCCATTGACAGAGTCGAAGAAGATGTCGCTCTCGCCATTCACGAGATCCCCTTCGCGCGCCAGCAGCTGCACGGAACCGGAGGGGCCGCCGCAGAGAACGTCGTTGTTGGCGCTGGTCACCATGGCTCCCTCGATCGAGCTGTGGAAAAATGAGCTGCCGTTGAGGGCGAACGCGGTGGTCTCCAGATTGCCGAAATTCATCTGGAAGGTCGTGCCGGGGGCTCCGGGAACCGCTTCGCCGTGGCTGGCGATATGCTGAAGGACTCCGCCGATGTGGGTGAAGATGCCAATGCCCGTACCATCGGTCGCGCCAATGAAGGCCGAGTCACCGTTGTCATTGATGATCGGATAGATGGCGCTGTAGTTCGCGAGGTTGTTGAATGCAGGATTCCCCGGGGCCGGGGACGCCTGGTTGCCCTCGGCAATCACCTGCAGAGCGGTGGGGTCACCCGCCCAGACGATCGGCCCGGCGCCGTTGGTGCGGCCCCCGAGGATCACTTCCCCGGAGTTGTTGGTGGAGCCCTTGTAGATGCGGGTTACGGTCGCGGCCGTGCCCGGGCCCGGATCACCCTCCGACAGGATCACGTCGAGTTCGATCGGCGCGGCAAGCGCGGACTGGGCAAGGACGAGCCCGATGTAAAACAGTCGGTTCATGGAATTCCGGGTCATTTGTCTTCGAGGAAAATCAGGTAGTTTGCGAACTCGGTCACGTCGCCGATCCGGAGTTGGGCCGTCTGTGGCTTCACGTCCCGCAATCGGATCCATGTGGCGCCGCCACTTCCGTTGGTGTCGAGGATCGTGCCGATGACTCCGGGATTCCCCTCGGTGGTGTTGAATCCGACGGGAAATGCGAGGTCAGGAATTTGGGGCGGCGAATGGAGCGAGATGTCCTCACTTCCCGCGAGCCACTTGTAACGCCCATGCTCGTATTCCCCGGGGTCCATGGCGATCCAATGGCATTCGTAGGTCGGTGACTGGGCGTACACCGTGAAGGTGGTCGCGGTCGTCGGTGCGTTCAGGCGGATCCACTCGGGATTGTTATATGGCGACGGCCGTGCGGCCATTACGAAGACGATCGGGGGCGCGGCGAAACTTTGGGGGAAGTTGATCACCTGCGGGTTCGAGGTGACGCTCTCGACGCCGGCCATGACGGATTTCCCCGAAATCGTGTGGACGCCCGGCTCGATGGCGAACCAGTGAACCCGATCGCACGCGGCATTCGTCCGAAATGCCACCTCGTTGGAGCGGGTTCCGTTCACCTGCTGGGCGATGAAGGTTCCGCCATTGTCGTCAATGGTCTCGTCGATTCCGGCAATGCAAACCGGGGTGGTGTCGAAGTTCTTCGGGAAGTGGATGAAGCCGCCCCAGTTGCTGGCGGAAATCGAGCCGGCGGTCGTGTTGCCCGCAAGCACCAGAGGATTGGTCGCGTATGGCGGCGGCAGTTCGAAGCTGAGCTTGCTCTCCGTGATCGAACTGTCGGGCACTGTCGCGGCTGCGTGTGCGAAGACAACGGCGGCGATCTGTTGGTCCGGCGCGAGTTGCTGGGAACCGTTGATGCCATTGTCGAACCAGGTCCGGAGATAGAGGGTCTCACCCGCCGGAGGAATCAGGTCGGACGGCAACACGGACTGCGGCGCTTCCCCCAACCGGAGGCTGTAAAGGCCTTGGGCAACGGCGAGGGAAACGGAAGTGGCCGGCTCGTTGAGGTCGGAAGGGGATGATTCGTCGTTCTTCCACACCGCGGTTTCGTTGCCTGATCCATGGTCGGCATCGGAGTCCGTGAAGAGTAGGAATTTGAAGTCACCCGTCCCGGTGAAGTTGACATTGTTCACGGTGATTCGCCCTTGGTGATGCAAGGTCGTGGGGACGTCGGCAAGGGCGACCGGGAAGGCTAAGACGATGACGGAAGCGATGAGGGGTTTCATGGGCTTCGGGGGCGGGGGCATGTAGGAGATCGGCGTGCGGAAGAACGGTCAGGGGGTCACGGTGTCGAGCGTGTAGGTGATTTCAGCGCCGTAGAGAGTTCCGCTCGCCGAAAGCACGTTCACTTCGAGCGAATAGAAGGTGTCGGCTTGAACCGTGTGCGGTGTGGACAAGGGGAAGTCGTAAGTCGCGTTTGCGGAGGGAACCGTCATGCTCAACGATTCGACAACCGTTGGGGTCCCGGCAGGAGTGTGGGTGCATGCCCATGGTTTCGCCTGGAGGGTTCCTGCGGTGGAATCGCAATGCACCTTGATGCTCTGGATGGTAGCGCCTTCGGGAAGGTTCAAGGCTGCCACGGTGTTCAGCCCGCTCGCTTCGGAGAGGGTTCCGCCTGGAGCACGGGTAGGCTCGCTGATTCCCGTGGGGGTGAAGGCGGCTGCGGGAATGCGCATCTTGAAGGTTCTCGCCGTGGTGTAGCGATAGTCGCCTGCGACGGACACGTCCCCGCTGCCGTCGGGCGCAAGATAGCCCGCGTCGTTGTTGAGCGACGAGATGTCGAGTCCAGTGATGTCTGCGTGACGCGCGAAGGCAACCGACGAAATCTGCTGGTCGGGTGTCAGTTGCTGGATGCCGTTGACACCATTGTCGAACCAGACACGGAGATACAGGTTCTCTCCGGGTGGTGGGATCAGGCTGCCGGGCAATCCGGCCTGCGGGCTTTCGCCGAGTCGCACGCTATAGAGCCCCTTAGCAACAACAAGCGAAAGGGCGGTGACGGGTTCCTTCAGGTCGGTAGGAGAGGGATCGTCATTCTTCCAGATTGCGACCTCGTTGCCGGAGGCGTGGTTGGTGTCGGGATCGGTGAAGAGTGCGAAGCGGAAGTTGCCGGTGCCGTCGAAGTTCACGTTGCTGACGGTGATGCGCCCCTGGTGGTGGAGGACGGAAGGAACGTCAGCCACGGCTGCGGTGGCGAGGCAGAGTGCGAGGCAAAGGGGATCGATCCTAGCTTTCATAAGAGCGACAAGGGTTAAGCTTACGGCTGGATGGAGTCGATGGTATAGTCCACCGTGGCGCCGAGGAAGCGGGTGCCGTTGGAGCTGCCGTTGGAGTCGATCTGGACAAGCAGGGTGTACTGCCGGGTATCGACAACGGTGGCATCGGCAATCGTGGTGATGGTCTGGACGTTCGAGTCGATCGCGAACGGATCACTGACCGTTCCCATCGTGGTCGTGCCGACCGAGCCTTGGTTCCTTCGTCGGAGCCAGCCGTCGAAGTTCGACCACGCGGCGCCGCCCTCCTCGTCGTCGAGATAGAAGCGCACCTCCGTGATGACGGCGCCCTTCGGGAGATTCACCTGAGCCGCGAACTGATGGGTGCCCGAGGCAGCGGGGGAGATGTAGTCGTCGACCGGTTCGTAGTTGGTCACCGCCAATGCATCGATTCGGAAGGCTGCCGGGCTCACGGTCAGACTGCAGCTCTTGGCGGTCTTGTACTTGAAGTCGCCGGATACCAACACGTCGTCGTTCACACAGAGCTCGCCGTTGAGTTCGGTGTCACCATTCTTGAGCATGACGAGCGCGTCGGCCTTGGCTGCGCTGCCCGTGCCATTGCCGATCACGAACAAGCGGTCGGCCGCATTCCATGCCGAAGTCGAAGCGGGTGCGTAGTCGGTATCATAGCGCCCGATGACCGTTTCGGCGAACGACTCCGCGGCCGTGTTTTCTCCGAAAGCGGTCGAACTGTCGCCGGCTGCGTTCGAGAGCCTGCCCCAAGCGGTCGACTGCAGGCCCGAAGAGACGCTGCTGATCCCCCAAGCGGTCGAGCGGACCCCGGAAGCGGTCGTCTGGCTGCCCCATGCGGTTGAGCTCGTGGTGGTGGCGTTTGACTCGAATCCCCAAGCCACCGAGTTCAGTCCAAGCGCCTCGGTGCTGTGCCCGAAGGCCACGGCGCGCTGTCCCGGACTGGCTGTGGTGGTCAGTCCGTTGCTGATCGAGTCGCTGACGTAGAGCGTTCCAGCGGTAATGGGCGAGGTGCTCAGATTCAGTGAGCCGTTGAGTGTCAGGTCCCCGTTCAGCGTGGTGTCTCCGGATTTCAGCACGACCAATGCGTCCGAGCGTGCGGCGTCACTGTCGCCATTTCCGATCACGAAGAGACGGTCGGTGGTGATCCAGGCAGTGGGGTCCCCGGCGTAGTCCGTATCGAACCTTCCGAGCACCGTTTCGGCCTCGGACTCCGCGACTGTGCGATCTCCCCATGCGGTTGAATGAGTTCCCAGTGCTTCGGCCTGAAATCCCCAAGCGGTTGCCCCGCTTCTCGTTGCAAGCGTTCCTGTACCCCATGCCGTTGCGACGACACCACTGGCTTCGCTGAGGTTTCCCCAAGCGGTGGCGCCTGTGTTGCTTGCCGTGCATGCGCCACCGAAGGCTGTCGCGTACAGGCTCTCGGCGCTCGAGAGTCCTCCCCATGCGAAGCAGTAGTTGCCGTCCACCGCGGTGCCGTCACCGAAAGCGACCGAATTGGTTCCGATGACCGTGCTTGTTCCGACGCTGATTGATCCGTTGATCGAGATGCTTCCGTTTCCCGACAAGTAGTTCGCATCGTTGGCGAGGAGAGAGACATTCTCGCCCTCCAGCATGACACCCGAAGGGAGGGAGCCAGGGAGTGTGGCGGAGGTGATGTAGCCTGCATCGTTGGCCAGCAGGGAGACGCTTTCTCCCTGTAGCATGATGTTCGGTGGCAAGGTGGCGGCTGTGAGGAAGCCCGTGTCGTTGGTGAGCTCCGAGACATTCAAACCTGCGATGGAGCTGATGAAGCCGGTGTCATTGGTGAAGTCGGACAGGTTTTCTCCGGAGGTACCCGAGTGAAGGGCGAAGGCGACCGACGCGATCTGTTGGTCGGGCGAAAGTTGCTGGGAGCCGTTGACGCCATTGTCGAACCAAGTGCGGAGAAACAGGCTCTCCCCAGGTGGCGGGACGAGGTCGGTTGGCAACGCGACCTGTGGTGCCTCGCCGAGGCGGATGCTGTAGAGGCCTTGGGAGACGGTCAGCGAGACCGCTGTGACCGGCTCGTTGAGATCGGAAGGAGTGGCGTCATCGATTTTCCAGATTGCCGTTTCGTTTCCGGAAGAGTGATCCGAATCGGAATCGGTGAAGAGGAGGAACCTGAAGCTTCCGTTGCCGTCGAAATTGACGTTGTTGACGGTGACCCGCCCTTGGTGATGGAGGACGGCGGGGAGTTCGGCGTGGGTAGTCAGAACAAAACCGGAAGTGGCGAAGACGAGATAGCAGGGGGCAAATGCCTTAAGAGAACGCATGATGGGAGGGGATGTTCAAAACGAGCATCCCTACAATGTCAGTCCGTTTGACGTAAAGGACATTGGGGTGACAGCTTGGTATGCTTGGGGTGAACAAAATCCCAACAGGCCATGCAATCTGCACCGGCCCACACGCGGAAGCCGACATGGTGGGCGAGGAATGTCGCTGTGGTTCAGGCGCGTGGCGCTCGTCCCTAACCAGGTTTGCGGAAGATCAGGAAGTGCTGCCACGGGAGGTGGCCGTGGTTCACCACGAATTCGAGTCCGACGGCTGCCATCTCCTTGCGAACCTGTTCCTCGCTCATCTTGTGGAGGCGCTTGATCGGAACGTCGGGATCCTCCGCGCGGTACTCGAGCAGGATGACACGCCCGCCCGGGCGAAGTGCGCGGACAATCGATTGGAGCATCTCCACCGGATGGGAGAACTCGTGGTAGGCATCGACCATCAGGGCCGCGTCGATCGAGTTCGTTTCGAGCTTGGTGTCCTCGATCGTGCCCAGCTGGGTGCGGACGTTGTTCACGCCGTTGGCTTTCGCACGCTTCTCGAGATGGGCGATCATCTCCGGCTGGATGTCGACGGCAATGACGCTGCCCTTCGGAACCAAGGGAGCGATACGGAAAGTATAGTAGCCGGAACCCGCGCCGATGTCGGCGAGGACGGCATTCTCGGCCAGATCAAGCCCCCGGATGGCTTTCGACGGTGCTTCCTCCTCTTCCCGGTTGTCACGTTCCAGCCAAGAGATGCCCCGGTGCCCCATCACCTGGGCGATCTCGCGTCCCATGTAGTATTTTCCGGTACCGCCGGAAGTCGTCTCACCCGTCTCGTAGGCCGGGGGATCGGGTAGGGGTGCGGGAGCCGGCTCGGTGACGGAAACCGATGGCTCCACTTGGGCACCGGGTGAGTCGGCCGCATCGGGTGTCTCCCCCGGTGCGCTCCACGGCTGCCACGCAAGGAGCGCGACGATCGCGATAAGCAGCAGAATGGGGAGTATGAGCGCGCGTTTCATGGCAGAAGAACGGGGTCGGGAGTCAAAACTTTCGGTGTAAGGGGGCCGGGTGGGACTTGAACCCGGGCGGGTAGGGGTTTCAATACCGGCAGTCAGACAAAATCCATGGGAAGAGCCTTCGAATGCCGCCGTCGTGCCAAGGAAGCCCGCTGGGACAAGATGTCCAAGGTGTTTCCGAAGCTTGCCAAGTCGATCACCCTCGCCGCGAAAAACGGGGGAGGTGATCCGGATATGAATCCCTCGCTCCGCTTGGCCATCTCCAACGCCAAGGCGGAGAATTTGCCGAAGGACAAGATCGAGGCGGCGATCAAGCGGGCGACCGGGAACGACGCCGCGAACTTCGTCGAAGTGAACTACGAGGGCAAGGGCCCCCATGGCTCGCTGTTTTACATCGAGTGCGCGACGGACAACTCGAACCGGACGGTCGGCAACCTGAAGACGGTGTTCAGCAAGAACAACGGGCAGATGGTCAACAGCGGGCAACTCGACTTCATGTTCAACCGCAAGGCGGTCGTCGAATTCGAGGTCACCGACGAGCTCAATATGGAGGAGGTGGAACTCGAACTGATCGACTGCGGACTTGAGGAATTGGATGTCGAGGACGGGCTCGCGCGGGCGATCGGCGATTACTCGGACTTCGCGAACCTCAGCGATGGGGTTGAGAAACTGGGGATTACCCCGAAAAAAGCGGGGCTTGAGCGGATCCCGACCCAGCCGGTGGAGCTGACCGAAGAGCAGATGAACGACGTTGAGGCCTTGCTTGAGAAGATCGAGGACGACGACGACGTGCAGTCGGTCTTCACCAACGTCGGCTGATCGGTTACCCGAAGAGCGCCTCGAAGTGCGGTGTGACGGCCGCACCGAACTCGTCGACCGTCACGGGGCGGCCGGCTTCGTTCTCGACGCAGCTCATCACGACGCCATCGATGCCGCAGGGTGTGATGGCGAAGAAGGGCAGCAGACATTCGCGGGTGACGTTGATCGCGAAGCCGTGCATCGATATCCACTTGCTGACGCCGACGCCGATTGATGCCAGTTTGCGGTTCTCGACCCAGACGCCGGTCAGTCCCTCGCGGCGTCCCGCATCGATGCCGAAGTCGCGACAGGCGAGGATGAGAACCTCTTCGAGTTTGCGCAGGTGCTCGTGGAGATCCTTGCCGCGCTCACGAAGGTCGAGGATCGGGTAGCCGACGAGCTGTCCGGGGCCGTGGTAGGTAGCTTGGCCGCCGCGATTGATTTCAAAAACCGGAGCCGGCAGACCGGTCTTGTCCTTGAGCGAGGATTGGTCGCGCCGTCGGCCGATCGTGTAGACCGGTTGGTGCTCGAGGAGGAAGACGGTTTCCTCGGTGGTTCCTTCAAGGATGCCGGAGACGGTTTCGTGTTGGAGGGAGAGGCCGTCTTCGTAGGCGAGGGGTTTGTCGAGGTGGCGAATCTTCATGGGAGAGCCCCCTGAAGGGGGAACTACGAACCACCGGAGGCCGGCTGCTAGAGGGGCTTGCGGTCAAGGAGTTTGGCCCGGAAAGGGTCGGATGCCTGGAGGTGGGCGAGGGCGATTGCGAGAGCGTCGGCAGCGTCGTGGGGCGGCGTTTCCGAGAGCCCGAGGAGGGCCCGGATCATGAAGGCGACTTGCGCCTTGTCAGCCTTGCCGTTGCCGACGACCGCCTGCTTCACCTTGCTCGGCGAATATTCGTAGATAGGCAAACCGGCATCCGCGGCGGCGATCAGGGTGGCGGCGCGGGCGGCACCCATGCTGATCGCGGTCTTGTGCGACTGGACGTAGATGATGCCCTCGACGGCGATTTCATCGGGCTCGTGGTCCTTGATGACGTTCGCGATATGGGTGCGGACGGCCGCAAGCGCTGACGATTGGGGAAGCTTCGAGGGGATCGAGATGACCTCGTAGCGGATGACCCGCGCCTCGCGATGGTCGCCCTCCACCACGGCATAGCCCGTGTTGCGGATGGCGGGGTCGATGGAGAGGACGCGCACGTCGGAAACTTGAAACCTTAAACTCGAAACTTCAACGCTTCCGGACGCTACCAACCTCCTGACTCCCGACGATGATGATTGGGAGTTGAGGCTTAGGGTTTCAGGTTCCTACCTCCGGCGCTTGCGCCCACCACCGCCTTTTCGCTTCTTGCGGAGCGGAGCGGGGTTCTCGTCGAGAAGCGCGGTGTAGATGTAATCGAAGTTCTCCAGCTTGCGGCGCGGGATGTCCTGCTCGATGAAGACTTCGACCGACTTGGCGAAGTCGAGTTCGTCTGCCGTGAGGATGGTGAAGGCGTCGCCTTCGGATTCGGCCCGGCCGGTCCGCCCGATCCGGTGGACATAGTCTTCGGCATTTTCGGGAACGCGGTAGTTGATGACGTGCGACACGCCGGAAATATCGATGCCGCGCGCGGCGACGTCGGTGGCGACGAGAACTTCATATTTCCCTTCCTTGAATCCGGCGAGTGCCTTCATCCGGTCGGACTGGTTGATGTCCGAGTGCATGGCCACGACCTTGTCGTGGCTCTTGTCCTTGATCATCGCGCACACCTGGTCGGCTTCCTTCCGGGTGCGGGTGAAAATCATCACCGAGTGGTAGTCGGTCTGGTCGAGGAGCGCGAGCAGCAGGTCGTCGCGCTGGTCCATCGAGACCGGGTAAAACGCGTGGCTTACGGTCTTGGCGACCGAGCGGCGCGCGATTTCGACTTCGACGGGATTGTCGAGGCACCACATCGCGAAGGTTTGGATCGCGGGCGGCATGGTCGCCGAGAAGAACAGGGTCTGACGCCCTTCCCACGGGCAGAGGTTCACGATCTTCCGCACCTGCGGCAGGAAGCCCATGTCGAGCATGCGGTCGACCTCGTCGAGGATCAGCACCTTGAGTTCACCGAAGCGCATCGAGCCGCGGTAGAAGAGATCGACGAGTCGGCCGGGAGTAGCGACGACGATGTCCGCGTCCTGCAGTTGATCGGTCTGGTTGCCGTAACCGACGCCGCCGTAGAGCAGCGCGACCTTGCAGCCGGTGTGCTTGCCGTATTTCTCGAACTGTTCGGCGACCTGGTGGGCGAGTTCCCGGGTGGGCTCGAGGACCAGCACCTGCGGTTTGCCGATCTTGTGAATCTTGCTCAGGGACGGCAGCGCGAAAGCCGCGGTTTTCCCGGTTCCGGTTTGCGAGGCACCGATGACATCCCGGCCCTCGAGGATGAGGGGGATGGCCTGCGCCTGGATCGGCGTCGGTGTTTCGTAGCCGGACTCCTGGACGGCCTGTAGGACGCCTTCCGAGAGGCCGAGTGTATCAAATCCCATGCGCGCGAGGCGTAGTCGGCCGAGGTGGCAGGGTCAAGGGTGGTCTGAGAAAGGATTGAGCCCTCTCAGTTGGGTATCGGGGACACCGGGGAGTGGATCAGCAGGCACTCTTCCAACAGCGGCTGGATCTCCTGAAGGAGGGGGTCGCCATGAAGGAGCGGCTCGTGGAAGGTCTTTTCGATCCTCCGGTGGGCGTAGTCGAGGTCCGGTTCGGCCAGCGGATCCGGACGGCCGCGGACCAAGGCGACGAGAATCGTCAGCTCCCCGTGCCGCACGCTCGCATGCAGGCTCTTGTCAAAGCGGAACTGCGTCCGGTCGGGCTGATCGGTGAGCTCGGTGGCCAGTTGGCTTACCGTCGGCCGGACCTTGCGCGGGTCGGAATGGCGGCTCGGTTTGACGCTGGCGAAGGAGATGAGTTCGAGCGTCGACTTGTCGAGCAGGTGGACTTCCTCGATGCGGAAACGGCGGATCTTACGATCCAGCGTTTCCTCGTAGCTGCGGCTCGAGACCAGCGCATCGAAGCGCCACAGCGCCCGGCGAAGAATGTCCGGGGGGTCGAAGGGGCTGCCAGTGTACTGCGCGAAAGTCCGGCGGAAGGCCGAGCGCAGGGCCGACTCGAACTCCTCAAGACTGCCAAAGGGCCCGGGGCTCGTGGCGCCGGTGCCGACCAAGGGGCGGAGGGCTTCGGCGAGGTCGCGGTCGCTGTAGCTGTCGCCGGCCGGACCCGGCAGTGGGTTCATCTGCGGTCGCTGCGCTTTCGGGGCAGGACCTCGTTGCTCCGGTTCCGCTCCGAGGGGCGCCGAGTAGTGCGGGGTGCTTGGGGCCGGTGCGGGGCTGGATGCGGAGTCCATCGGGGGTAGTCCGTGCACGCTTGAAGGAAGCGGGTTCGCTCCGGTTGGCATGCCGAAAGGCAAGGGGGGAATGGCGGAGGTGCTCATGGGTTCGGTTTCGGGGGGAGGGTGTCGGCAATAGCTTGGGCGGATGCCGCGAGTTGTTCGAAGGCGGCGTGGAGCCTTGCGGCGTCGGATTGGGCGGAAAGCTCACCGCGCATCCAGTGGCGCATCCGGTCGAGCTCTTCGCGAAGTTGCTGGATCAGGTGGTTCTCCCGTTTTTGCAGAGTCTCGTAGAGCTCTCCCTGCCAGCGGCTGAACCAAGGGCGGAGCTCGGTTTCGAGTGTCTGGCGAGCCTCATCGGCCATCTGGCGGCGTCCTCGGACCACCGCTTCGATGCGCTGGGCCAGCATTCTCGCCTCCTCCTGCTGACGGAGGCGTTCGGCGTCGAAGTCATCGCGCAGGCGCACTGCCGACTCGCGGGATTCCCGGCGCAGGGCTTCGAGTTCCTCGGTCCAGGCGTCGGATCCTCCGACCGGCATGGGCTCGAGCCGGGCCTCGAGTTGGTCGAGGCGCCTTTCGACGGCCTCCATCTGGCGACCGACAAGGATCTCGCGAATCCTTTCGACCTGGCGGGCGGGATTGGGTGTGGGGGATGTCGGTGGCATGGGTGATGCGCACGGGGGGATGAACCCTTCCAAAGTAGGGGATCGGGGAAGTTCGGGAAAGGGGAAGATGCACGCTTCGCATCGCCGGATGGTTTGGAAATGCGGAGTTTTTTTTTGGGAACCGGCTCCGATCCGGGAGTCGGTGAAAGACAAGGGTTGCGGCCCGTGGTATGGGGAGGCCCGATGGCTGACCAATCAGAGGACAAGGAACGCGAAAAAGTCCTGCAGGAAGCGTACGAGCAGACCCGGAAGAGTCTGATTGCACGCCTCGACAACTGGGAGGACCAGCGCACGTGGGAGGAATTCTACCAAACCTACTGGCGCCTGATCTACGCGGTTGGGATCAAGGCCGGATTGCGTCCTGAGGAGGCTCACGATTGCGTTCAGGAGACGATTCTCTCCATCGCCAAACAGAGTAAAAAGAAGCTCTACGACCCGAATCAGGGCTCCTTCAAGACTTGGCTGATGAACATGACCCGGTGGCGGATCAATGACCAGTTCCGCAAGCGGAAGAAGGATACCGCGATGGCCGGAGGTGATTGGGACAGCGATCGCAAGACCGCGGTGATCGACCGCTTCGAGGATCCGAAGGGCGACCTGCTGGAGCGTCTGTGGGACGTCGAGTGGAAGAAGAACATCGCCGACGCGGCGCTGGCGCGGGTCAAGGCGCAGGTTTCCCCCAAGCAGTATCAGATTTTCGACTACTACGTGGTCAAACAGTGGGATGCCAAGAAGGTGCAGGAGCACCTCAACGTGAGCATGGCCCAAGTCTATCTGGCCAAGCATCGGGTGGGTGCGGTATTGAAAAAGGAGCTAGCCCGCCTCGAAGAGAATGCCGACGACTAGAGTCCGCCCCGATCCGAAGATCCCGGACCATGAGGTTCTGAGGAGGATCGGCGGTGGCGCCTACGGCGAAGTCTGGCTCGCGCGTGGCGTGACCGGGGCCTTGCGGGCGGTCAAGGTGCTCTGGCGGGAGGATTTCGAGGACGAGCGTTCGTTCGAGCGGGAGTTTGAGGGCATCCTCAAATACGAGCCGATCTCGCGCGATCACCCCGGCCTCGTCAATGTGCTGCACGTCGGCCGCAGCCTCGAGGGGCCGGCGTTTTACTACTACGTGATGGAACTCGGGGACGACATCGTCTCCGGCGGCGACATCAACCCGATCGAATACGAGGCACGGACGGTGCGGAGTGACGTCAAGAGGGCGGGCGGCAAGCGGCTCGACACGGGATTGTGCATCGAGGTCGGGCAGCGTCTGGCCGAGGCGCTGAAGCACCTCCACGACAGCGGGCTCGCGCACCGAGATGTCAAGCCGGCCAACGTGATCTTCGTCAATGGCAAGGCCAAGCTGGCGGATATCGGCCTCGTCGCCACCCGCGGCCAGCGGACATTTGTCGGGACGGAGGGTTTCGTGCCGCCCGAGGGTCCCGGGTCGGCGCAGGCCGACGTGTATTCGCTCGGCAAGGTGCTCTACGAGATGGCGACCGGAAAGGACCGGCTGGACTTTCCTGAGCTGCCTGACGAGCTGCCCGACGGCCCCGAGAGGCGCCAGTGGCTTGCCCTCAACCAGGTAATCTGTGACGTCTGCGAGCCGCATGTCTCGCGCCGCACGATCCGGACCGCCGGTGAGTTGGGCGAGGCGCTCAACTCGCTGAGGACGGGAAGGCATCGTCGCCGCCGTCGGCCGATCGGCGCGTTCCTGATGTCGATGCTGCTCGGTGTCGGCTTGATGTGGGGCGGCTGGGAAGCGGTGCATCGCAGTCCGCTGGCGGATGCCTTCGGGCTTGTCCCTCCACCCACGCCTCCCGCGCCGCCGCGAAAGGCGTTCATCAAGGTGACCAGCACGCCCGACGGGGCCGACGTGATCGACGTGGTCGATCGGGAGTCGGGCATGGGCGAATTGATCGGCCGGACGCCGACCGACGTGCTCGATTCATACGTCGGCGAGGAGTTGTCGCTGCGCATCCTCCGGGACGGCTACCAGCCCTATGAGGTGACCACCGTGGTTCCGATGTCGGCGGCCGAGGAGCCCTTGGTGATTTCGGCGGTGCTGAAAGTTTACTCGCCACCGGCCCAAAACGAGCCATGGACGGATCAGGTCGGGGTGGACTATCGCCCTCTCGGCGAAGGTCATGAAAGTGTGGGACCGGTCGGGGAGAAGGCATGGAAGGCCTACGCCGAGGCCGAGCAGCGTCCACAGGACGTCGCGCAGATCATCAAGATGGATCTGGGTGGAAAGAAGGTCTCCGCGGTTGTGACCAGCGATGCGGAAGCGAAAAAGTACTGCGAGTGGCTGGTCCGCGCGGGAGTCGAGCAGGGGTACCTGACCACCGATCACGAGGCCCTGCCGCAGTTTCAGAAAGACTTCCCGAAGAACGGGCTGAAGCCTGCCGCCCGAAAGGAGAACTGGAAGCCGTTCCGGGTTCTGGTACGGCGGATCCCGTACAGTCGGGTGATGGTCGAGACCGTTCCTCCCGGTGCGGAGATCTATCTCAACGGTTTGAGCCAAGGGTCATCCTCGGGGCCGCTGCTTCTCGATCAGGTGCGGCCGGGGCGCATCGAGCTGATGGCATCCCTCGAGGGTTACAAGTCGGAGACCCGGACGATCAACCTCGGCGAAAAGGAGTTCAAGGAGCTGAAGATCGAGCTGCGGAAGAACAAGAGCGTGGTGATCACCGACCTCTGGGACAACTCGCTTGGCATGCGGATGATTCCTGCCGGTGACGGCTGGATGGTCGCGGCATGGGAGACGAGGCGGTCGGATTACCAAGCGTATGTCCGGGCGACCGGCGCCCGTTTGCCGGAACTGCCGATCGTCGGTGAAAAGGAGGGTGAACACCCGGTGGTGTCGGTCTCACGGGAGGAGAGCGAGGCGTTCTGCGAGTGGCTGACCGAGAAAGAGCGGAAGGAGGACCGGCTGACCCGCTCTCTGGAATACAGGCTGCCAACGGATTTCGAGTGGAGCGAATTGGCCGGGACGATGGAGATCGCCGGCACTTCGCCGGCGACACGCGACCGGCTGAAGCCGAGAATCTTCTTCTGGGGCGCCAACTGGCCGCCGGTCGCGGCGATCGCCAATCTCGGGCCGATCGAGGGATTTCAGGACGGCTACGACACGACCGCGCCGGTCGGCTCATTCCCTGCCAATGAGAACGGCGTCTTCGACCTATGCGGCAACGTCCAGGAGTGGGTGAGCGATTCCTACAGCCGCCTCAACAACGAGAACGGCGTACTCAGGGGCGGGAGCTGGGGCAGCGTGCAGGAGAAGGACCTGTATGTGGGTTCTCGCAATCCCCAGCCGCCGGACGCCACCGACCCGACCTACGGCTTTCGGGTGGTGCTGGCCAAGAAGAAGGCCGAGCCCGCCGAAGATCCCGACGAAGAATCCGAAGACGAAGATGGTTCAGATCCAGATTGATTATGAAGGGGAGCTTCATTGCTCCGCGGCGCATGGCCCCTCGGGCAATGTCATCAGCACCGATGCTCCGGTGGACAACAACGGCAGAGGGGAGGCGTTTTCGCCGACCGATCTTGTCGCGACCGCGCTCGGTGCCTGCATGTGCACGGTGATGGGAATCGCCGCCCGCCGGAAGGAGATCCCGATCGAAGGCATGAAGGTCACGGTGAGGAAGCACATGGCTTCGGATACGCCCCGGAGGATCTCGAAGTTGGAGCTCGATCTCCACGTCCCGCTGCCGCCGGATCATCCGGAAAGAGCTTTTCTCGAGGCTACGGGGCGGGCCTGTCCCGTGCACCACAGCATCCATCCGGATATTGAGGTGGTGATGAATTGGGAGTGGCTCGGTTGAGAGCCGCAGGTCCGACTCGGTTCCGCTTCTGATGCCCCACTTTTGGGGATTTTCGCTTGCGTCACAGGCAGGGGCGGTTGAGTCTCCGGCACATAAGTTTACAAAACAAGGTAACACACTAAGGTAATGCTTCCAGAGCACGCACCCTTTTCTCCCGAGCAGCGCAGCGCCGCGGCTTCCCTTCTGCAAGGCCTGACACCCGGCCAGCGGCTGTGGCTGGCTGGATATCTCTCGGCCGAATCCGGATCGGAAACGGCTGCTGCCACGCCGTCCGCCAGCCCCCTGCTCGTGCTTTACGGCACGGAGTCGGGCAATGCCGAGGCACTTGCCGATCTCACCGCGAAGCAGGCCAAGAAGCGCGGCTTCAAGCCCAGCGTGAAGAACATGGCCGACCTCTCACCGGCGGATCTTGCCAAAGCCGGCAAGCTGTTGGTGATCGTGAGCACCTGGGGCGATGGCGATCCGCCCGAGTCGGCCACTGGCTTCTACAACGGACTCATGCAGGAAAAGGTCGATCTGTCCGGTGTGAGCTTTTCGGTGTGCGCGCTCGGTGACACATCCTACGAGCAGTTCTGCAAGACGGGGAAGGACATCGACGCGCGTCTTGAGGCGCTCGGTGCGAAGCGGACGACGCCCCGCAAGGATTGCGACGTCGATTACGATGAGGATCATGCCGCGTGGCTGGATGAGGCGCTGTCCTCATTCGGTCCTGCGGTTGCCGCACCGGCTGCTCCTGCGGTCGCGATCCCGGTCGCCGGTGAGGCATTTGGGAAAAAGAACCCGTTCCCATCCGAGATGCTGGAGAAGGTTCTCCTGAACGGGGAGGGCTCGCAGAAGGAGACGTGGCACTACGAACTCTCGCTTGAAGGATCGGGCATGAGTTATCTGCCCGGCGATGCATTGGCGGTCGTACCCCTGAACGCCCCCGACATGGTCGAAGGCGTGCTCAAGGCCGCGAAGCTCAAGGGCACCGAGAAGGTGAGCCTCAAGGGTGGCGATGAGAAAGTCTTGGCCGACGCACTTCGCGAGGACTTCGAGATCACGGTCCTTTCAAAGGCGGTTCTGAAGAAGCTTCAGGCTGTCGCGAAGTCCGAGCGTCTCGAAGGTTTGCTCGCCGACGACGCGAAGGATCAATTGAAGGACTACCTCTGGGGTCGGTGGGTTGCCGACGCTCTCGCGGAATTCGCGCCGAAGGGTGTCTCGGCGGATGAACTCGTCGGAATCCTCCGCAAGCTTCCGCCGCGCCTCTATTCGATCGCTTCAAGCCCGCTCGCTCATCCGGATGAGGTTCACCTGACGGTGGCTTCGGTTCGCTATGAGGCGCATGGGCTGCAGCGCAAGGGGGTTGCATCGACCTTTCTCGCCGACCTTGTCGAGACCGGTCAGCAGGTTCGGGTCTATACCCACGTGAACAAGAACTTCCGACTGCCGGATTCGGACGACACGCCGATCATCATGGTGGGCCCGGGTACGGGCATCGCTCCGTTCCGTGCCTTCGTCGAGCACCGTGCCGAGACCGGTGCGAAAGGCGACTCGTGGCTGATCTTCGGAGACCAGCGCTACACCTACGACTTCCTCTACCAGCTCGAGTGGCAGGATCATCTCTCGAATGGTGCGCTCAACCGCTTGGACGTCGCCTTCTCGCGCGACCAACCGGAGAAGGTCTACGTTCAGGACAAGATGCGTGAGAACGCCGCCGAGTTGTTTGCATGGCTTGAGAAGGGTGCTCACTTTTACGTCTGCGGCGACGCCTCCCGCATGGCGCACGATGTGAACGAAGCGCTGATCGGTATCATCGAAGCCGAGGGCAAGCGCAGCAGGGAAGAAGCGGAGGCCTACGTCGAGGGGTTGCGCAAGTCCAAGCGCTACCAGCGCGACGTCTATTAATCATCAACGTTTCAGATTTTCAGAGAGATGAGTGAAGAGAAGCTTTCAGCAAACGAAGGGATCAAGATCCGTTCGAACTACCTGCGGGGAACCATCGCCGAAGGATTGGCTGACCTTTCGACGGGATCGCTGTCGGAAGACGACGGCCAGCTTTTGAAGTTCCACGGTTCCTACCAGCAGGACGATCGCGACCTGCGGCCGGGCCGTCGGAAGCACAAGCTGGAGAAGGCGTTTTCCTTCATGATCCGGGTCCGGGTTCCGGGTGGTGTTGCGACGCCGAAACAGTGGCTCGAGACCGACCGCATGGCGGATCAGTTCGCCAACGGTACGATCAAGCTGACGACCCGCCAGGCGTTCCAGCTTCACGGGATCATCAAGTCGAACCTCAAGCGGACGGTGAAGGAGATCAACGATGCCGCGATGGATACGATCGCCGCCTGCGGCGACGTGAACCGCAACGTGATGTGCAATCCGAATCCGCATCTGTCGTCGATCCACGAACAGGCGCTGCGCGCCGCACAGGAGATTTCCGACCACCTGACCCCGCAGACCAGGGCCTATCACGAGATCTGGCTCGATGGCGAGAAGCTCGAAAGCTCCGAGGAGGAGGTCGAGCCGATCTACGGCAAGACCTACCTGCCGCGGAAGTTCAAGATCACCGTCGCGGTGCCGCCATCCAATGATGTCGATGTCTACGCCAATGACCTGTCGTTCATCGCGATCGTCGAGGACGGCAAGCTCACAGGCTACAACGTCGCGGTCGGTGGAGGGCTCGGCATGACTCACGGTGCGGAGGCAACCTTCCCGCGGATTGCGGAGGTGATCGGCTTCTGCACGCCTGACAAGGTTGTCGATGTCTCGGAAAAGGTGGTGCTCGTCCAGCGGGACTACGGTGACCGGACCGATCGCAAGCACGCTCGGCTCAAATACACCATCCAGGACCGCGGGACCGACTGGTTCCTCGCCGAGTTGAACAAGTATCTCGGCTATGACCTCGAGCCTGCCCGCGATTTCCACTTTGAAGACAACGGCGACCGGTATGGCTGGGTGGAGGACGAGCGTGGCAATTTCCACTACACGCTGTTCGTCCAGGGCGGCCGTGTGATTGATACGCCGGGCTATCCGATGCGCGAGGGTCTGCGGGAGATCGCGAAAGTCCACGAGGGCGACTTCAGGCTGACCGCGAACCAGAACGTCATCATCGCCAATGTGGCGGAGGAGAAGCGTCCGGAGATCGAGGCGCTGCTCGAAAAGTACGGCATGCACCGGAGTCACGAGCGGAGTGCGATGCGCCTCGCATCGATCGCCTGTGTCGCGCTTCCGACCTGCGGTTTGGCACTCGCCGAGGCGGAGCGCTATCTGCCGGACGTCATTACCGATCTTGAGGAGAAGCTCGAGGAGTTGGGCCTTCGGCACGATGCGATCACCATCCGCATGACCGGGTGCCCGAACGGCTGCGGACGTCCGTTCATTTCCGAGATCGGCTTCGTCGGTCGTGGTCCGGGTCGCTACAACCTGTATCTCGGTGGCGGCTTTGCCGGGCAGCGGCTCAGCAAGCTTTACCGGCAGGATCTTGATGCCAACCAGATCGGTGCGACTCTGGGTCCGATTCTTGAGCACTACGCCAAGGAGCGCAGCGAGGGCGAGCGATTCGGGGACTTCGTGATCCGGGCCGGTTACGTCAACGAAACCATCCAAGGGCCGGACTTCCACGAGAACATCAAGCCGGAAGCCATTCAGAATTGAGCATGTCAGCGACCGCTCCAACCGCGGACGCCCTGACGTCCGAACTGACCGGCCTGAGCGCGCCCGACCGGATCCGGTTGCTACGCGACCGGTTCGAAGGTCGTCTTGCGGCATCGACGAGCTTCGGCATCCAGTCGGCAGTGATGCTCGACCTCCTGTCGAAGCACGCGCCCGATGTCCCGGTCGTCTTTATCGATACCGGCTATCTATTCCCCGAGACCTATCGCTACGCGGAGGAATTGGTGAAGCGTTTCGGAACCGATCTTCGTGTTTATCAGCCGCAGATGAGCGCGGCCCGGATGGAGGCGGTGCACGGGCGCCTTTGGGAAGAGGGAGGCGAGGGCTTGGAGCGCTACGGCCTGCTGACAAAGGTCGAGCCGATGGCCCGCGCGCTTTCCGAGCTGGGAGCGGAGGTCTGGCTGAGCGGATTACGGCGTAGCCAGTCGAGCACCCGGGCCGACCGCCCTTTCGCGGAGTCGCAGAAGCGGACACTCAAGGTCTATCCGATCCTGGACTGGGCGGACGCCCAGGTTTCCGCCTACATGCATGATCACGACTTGCCACCCCATCCGCTGGCGTCGCAGGGTTATGTGACCATGGGAGATTGGCACAGCACGCGACCGGCCGATCCCGAGCAAAGTGCCGAGGCCACCCGCTTCAATGGCGAGAAATACGAGTGCGGGCTGCACCTCGACTCCGGCAACAACGATTTCCAAATCTAACCCAAACCACCCCAATCATGGCTATTGCAGAGAACATGGTTGCCACCGTTGGCAACACCCCGCTGATCCGTCTCAACAAGGTCGGTGCCGATCTCGGTGCCGAGATCTGCGTGAAGGCGGAATTCTTCAACCCGCTGTTCAGCGTGAAGGACCGCATCGGAAAGTCGATGATCGAGGCCGCCGAGAAGGATGGCTCGCTCAAGCCGGGCGGACTCATCATCGAACCGACTTCGGGAAACACCGGGATCGCACTCGCCTTTGTTGCCCGCGCCAAGGGCTACCGCTGCATGCTCGTCATGCCTGAGAGCATGTCGATCGAGCGCCGGGTCCTGCTGCGGATGCTGGGCGCCGAACTCGTGCTCACTCCCCGTGCGAAGGGGATGGGTGGAGCGATCGCGATGTCGAAGAAGCTCCTCGAAGAGAACGAAGGATCCTTCGGGCCAGGACAGTTCGATAACCCTGCGAATCCTCAGGTTCATCGCGAGACGACCGCTGAGGAGATCTGGGCGGACACGGGTGGCGAAATCGCCGCGTTCGTAGCGGGTGTCGGAACCGGTGGAACGATCACCGGTGTCTCGGAAGTGCTCAAATCCCGCTGCGACATGAAGACCTTCGCGGTCGAGCCTTCGGCCAGCCCGGTGATTTCGGGTGGCGATCCGGGCCCGCACATGATCCAGGGCATCGGTGCCGGATTCATCCCCGGAAACCTCAATGTCGACATCATCGACGGCACCGTTCAGGTGAGCAACGAGGATGCGTTCGCGACCGCACAGGCGCTTGCTCAGGACGAAGGACTGCCTGCGGGAATTTCCACCGGTGCCAATGTCTGGGCGGCGATGGAGATCGCCAAGCGTCCCGAGTTCCAAGGGAAACGCATTGTTACGGTCGGATGCTCATCGACCGAGCGTTACCTTTCGACATTGCTCGCCGAAAAGATGCGCGAGGAAGTGTCGAACCTTCCGGTGGAAGAGGTCTGATTCGCACTTCGATAAGGTTTTGACGCGCTCCGTTCCGATGTCGGGACGGGGCGCGTCGGCGTTTCAGGGGGCGATTGTTTGACAAGGATTTGCGGCGGGCCGATGCTCCGCTGCAGAAACGTCATGTGGACTCCTGACGACACGTATGCGATCGCGCGCATCGACTTGCCGAGTGCCAGCACTCACGGCTGGCAGGTGCGGCTGCAACGTCGGGGGGAGAAGTTCGGCAAGTACTTCGCCGACCGGCAGTGTGGCGGATCCCGGGCGTCCTATCGTGCGGCGAAGGCATGGCGCGATGCCTTGGTCGAGAGGCTCAAGGAGCAGGATCAGGCGCCGAGGATCTGTCTGAAGTCGGCGCGGAACTCATCCGGCGTGGTAGGGGTTTCAAAAGTCGCCGTGTCCGCCTCGAACGGGGAAACCTACTATTTCTGGCAGGCGACATGGTGTCCTGAGCCGGGCCAGCGGCGATGTGTGAAGTTCTCGATCCGCCGTCATGGCGACCGCAAGGCCTTCCGTCTGGCGGTCGAGGCTCGGCGGGAGGGCGTCGCTTCCTGACGCCGGATCCGCGATTTGGACTTGGATTGTCGGCTGGAGGGTTTCTGAATCGCCGCAATGTTCAGCGCCAGCCAACTCACCGAAGACCAGAAGTCCGCCCTTCATCAATGGGCCGCCGAGGGCGCGACGATCGCCGATCTCCAAAAGCGCCTGAAGGACGAGTTCGGTGTGGGTATCACCTACATGGACGCGCGGTTCCTTGTGCTCGATCTCGGAGTGCAGATCCAGGAAGAAAAGGAGGAGGAACCCCAAGCCCAACCTGAAGAGGCGGTGGTCGAGGAGTCCGCTCCCGCAGGTGGGGGTTCCGTCACTGTCACGATGGACAGCGTCGCGGTGCCTGGTGCGATGGTCAGTGGCAAGGTGACGTTCTCCGACGGCGAAGGTGCGATCTGGATGATCGATCAGATGGGGCGTCCTGGCCTTGACCCGGACACCCCCGGCTACCGCCCGTCACCGGAGGACATCGAGTCGTTCCAAAAGCAGCTTACCGAATTGGTGAGGCAGCAGGGGATGTGACTCACTTCAACTCGTCCGCCGTCCACGGCCGGCCGGAACGTTCCGCAGTAGCGGCACGAACTTTCTTGGCCGTTCCCGCTTCCACAGCGGAAGCTTTGTTGTCCCACTCGTTGCGGATGTAGGTCGTGATGTCGGCCAAACGGGCATCGGTCATCGCCGGGTTGAACGAAAGGCCGGGCATCGCGGCCGGCGGGTTGTAGGTTTCCCCGGCGACCTTGACGGGTCCGGTCATCCCATGGAGCAGGATCTTCAGCAGGCGCTCCGGATCTCCCGTGACCCATTCGGAGCCGTCAAGCGGCGGGCCGAGATTGGGCAAGCCGGCACCGTCGGCACCGTGGCAGCCGACGCAGGCGGCTTCTCCGTGGTAGAGCTCTTTGCCGCGGCCATAGGAAGCGAGTGCGGCGCCCTTCAGGTTCGGGCCGGACTTCTTGCTTGGAGCCTTCGCTGCTTGTTCGAGCCAACCCTTGAGTTGTTTGTCCTTCAGGGCTTCGGGGTGGGAATCGATGAAGCTCCGCTCGTGTCCGGAGAGGCCCGCCACCGCCGCTTCGCGAACGAATGGCTGCTTGCCGGATTCGAGCAGCAGCTTGGCAAGGGCTTCCAAGGCGGCAGGATCGCCGGTCTTGCCAAGGACCTTCGCTCGGTAGGGAAGCGACTCGCCGTCGCCCTTTGAAGAGGCGAGCGCGCTCGCGATGGCACCAAGCTGGGAATCCGGCAAACGCGTGGCCGCCCACAGGGCGCTGGCGCGGAGTTTCGCCTCGGTCGAGGTGAAAACCGGAAGTAGATCGTTGGCTTCAAGGACTCCCAGACCCTCAAGGCACCAGATCGAGTGGATCGCACCGAGACCGTTGTCCGGCTTGATCTGGTCGCGGAGCAGCGGCGCATACACGGAAGGATCGCTCTGGACGATCAAACGCTGGGCCATCTCCCGGTGCCATGCATTCGGGTGGGAAAGCAGCGCGACCCGCTTTTCGGGTGAGAGCCCGGCGAGGTCTTCCGGCTTTTCCAGTTGTCCCTCTTGCGCCCGGATCCGGTAGATCCGCCCGTGCCCGTAGCCGGGTTTGTCCAGACCGCGGGACAGCGTCTGCTCCCGCAGATAGCTGGTCATGTAGGTCTTGTGCTGGATGATCCCGTGATACATGTCGACGAGGTACAACGATCCGTCCGGCGCGCTGTAGAGATTGACCGGACGGAAACGCTCGTCGGTCGATGCGAGGAACTCGGTTTCGCCGGGAAGGTGGCTTCCGGTCAGCTTGCCATCCTTGTCCTCGATCTTGATCGCTTTGACGAGGTTGGCGGTCGACTCCGAAACAAACGCGGTGTCTTTCCATGCCTCGGGGAAGTTGGTGCCGCGATAGACGGTCATGCCGGCCGCGGCCGTGCAATTGATGAGCTTGTGCGTCTTCGGATCGAGCGTCTGCTGGCTGTAACCGTTTCGCTTGTCCATGTAGGCGCGGTTGACGGCCGGGGTAACGCGGATCGGCCACACGCGATTAGTACCGAGACGGGTCGTGTCGTTGACCTTCATCTTGGCATTCGGATTGCCGGTCAGGAGGTTCGGGACGACGAGATCGCCGACAAGAAACGTCGAGTTGTTGTTGTGGTAGAGGCGGCCGTAGTCATCGCGCGCGATGCCCCACTGCCCACGGAACTGCGTCTTCTCGATCTCCCACTTCCCGTTGATCCGGCGGATGCGCTTGTCGGACTTCGCGAGGTAGAGCCAGTTGTCGAGGTTCCAAAGCAGGCCGTTGGGCTTGTGCTCGACATTGCCTCCCTTGGCGAACTCGGCGTCGATCACCTCGACATCGCCGGACGGTTTCAGTCCGTCGCGCTTGACCCAGCACAGCCGCATTTCATCGATGAAAAGGATCCCGTCTTCGTAGATGGCCACCGAGCGGGGAAGCAGGAGTTTGTCGAGAAACACGGTGCGGGTCTCAGCCTTGCCGTCGCCGTCCTTGTCCTCGAGGACCACGATACGCCCCTGCGGGATGCTTTCCTCCTTGCCGTCGATATCGGGCATGTAGCCGCGCATTTCGCAGACCCACATCCGCCCGGCGGAATCGAAGTCCATGCACACCGGCTTCTCGACCAAGGGCTCGGCGGCCACCGGCTCGATGACGAAGCCCGGCTGGAGCTTGAAGGTCTTGAGGGCCGCGTCGACATCTAGGACGGGTGCCGGAGGAATCAGATTCTCGGGAACCACCGGTTCCATATTGTCGTGACCCTTCCGGTCGCCGCGTTGGGCAAAGAGCGGAAGTGCGAGAGCAAGCGTGATCAGAGCGATGCGCATGCCTGATCTACGTGCACAACACCCGATTTTTCAACGAAAAGGACCGATTTGTCCTACAAATCTTGCGCCATTGGGCGAGTGCCTGATCGCTCAGGCGAACCACTGGACTCCGGCCCGGAACAGGGGCTGGTGTTTTTCGCCCGGGATGTTGCGAGCGACGTGAGTGCCGCGACGCTCGGTGTGTCCCATCTTGCCGAAAACCCGGCCGCAGGGGCTGGTGATGCCCTCGATGGCCGCAAGGGAGCCGTTGGGATTGAAACGGATCTCCATCGAAGGATTTCCGGCCGAGTCGCAGTACTGGGTCGCGATTTGTCCGGCGGCGGCCAGACGACTGATGGTCTCGGCGTCCGCGACGAGCTTGCCTTCACCGTGAGAGACCGGGATCCGGTGAATGTCGCCTTCCTCACAGGCGGCCAGCCACGGCGACAGGACGGACGTCACACGCGTGTGAGCGTAGCAGGAAACGTGGCGACCGATGTCGTTGTGGAACAGGGTCGGCGCATCAGCGGCGGGCTCCCGGATCTCACCGTAGGGAACCAGGCCCGTCTTGATCAGCGCTTGGAAGCCGTTGCAGATGCCGAGGATGAGACCATCGCGATTCTGGAGAAGATCCATCACCGCATCGGCGACTCTGGGGCTGCGAAGGACGGCGGCGATGAACTTCGCCGAGCCGTCGGGTTCATCCCCGGCACTGAAGCCACCGGGGAGCATCAGGATCTGCGATGCACGGATCCGGTCCGCGAGGGCTTGGAGTGACTCGTCGAGTGCCTCGGGAGTGAGATTCCTCAACACGAGGATCTCCGCTTCCGCTCCGGCTTCGTTGAAGGCCTTGGCGGAGTCGTATTCGGAGTTGGTACCGGGGAAGGCGGGAATGATGACCTTCGGTGCGGCGTGGGAAGTGGAGCCGGTGGGGCGAGTGGCTCCGGCGAGCGGAACCTCTTGCAAAGCGGCGGCAGGTTCCTCCGCCCGGGTCGGGTAGACGGACTCGAGGGCCCCGGTCCATTGCTCCCTCAAATCGTCAAGTGCGACCGGGACACCCGCAGGCTCAAGAAGGAGGGAGGGCTGCTCGGTTACGCTGCCGATTGCCACGGCACCCAGAGAAGCGGGCAGTGGCTCGCCATGCTCGATGAGGAACGCGGAGATGCCGCTCGCCTTCGGTAAGGCCGAGGAGGCCTCGAATCCCAGACCATTGCCGAAGCAGCAGGTCGCGAGGGCATGCTCGAGGCCGGCGGCGCCGATGTACTTCATCGAGATGATTCCGCCCGATCGGTTGAGCTCGTGGAGTGCGGCGGAGCTTGCCAGAACTGCCGGATAGTCTGGCAGGTTTTCCTCGGTCGGCGTGATCTCAACCACGCTGACCTTCGAGCCGGCCTGCTTGAACTCCGGGGAGAGCGCGAGGCTGGCCATGCCGGGAGCGAGTGCAAAGGAGACGAGGGTTGGCGGCACGTCGAGATCGTTGAAAGAGCCCGACATCGAGTCCTTGCCTCCGATGGCGGCGAGACGGAGGCCGTGTTGGGCGTCGAACGCGCCGAGCAGCGCGGCAAACGGAAGCCCCCATCGGCTCGGATCCGAACCCAGCTTCGGAAAGTACTCCTGAAGTGTCAGGCGGATGTCGGAGAGCCGTGCGCCCGCTGCGACACACTTCAGCGCAGACTCGGTGACCGCCCACGCGGCGCCGTGGAATGGGGAGTCGGAACTACGGTAAGGATCGTAGGCCCAGCTCATGTAGGTGCACGAGTCGGTGTCGCCCTCGAGCAAAGGCAGCTTGGCGACCATCGCGTCCGGGGGCGTGAGTTGGTGATCCCCGCCGAAGGGCCACAGGACGGTGCCAGCTCCGACCGAGCCGTCGAACATCTCGCCCAACCCCTTCTGGGAGCAGTGATTGAGATCCGCGAGGACTCCGGCCGAAATGGAGGGGATGTCCGCCGGTTCCTTCGATGCGGTCGGCGATTCGACGCGGATCGAGGCGGATTGCTGGACGCCGTTTGTGTCGAGAAAGGCACGGGACAAATCGACGATGGTCTTTCCGCGCCAGGTCATCCGCAGGCGGCCGTGGTCTCCGACCGTCGCCACATGGGTGCACTCGAGGTTCTCTTTCGCGGACTCGGCGATGAAGAAATCCCGGTCCGCGGGATCGACGCAGACCGCCATGCGTTCCTGTGACTCGGAGATCGCGAGTTCGGTTCCATCGAGGCCGTCGTATTTCTTCGGTACGGCATCGAGGTTGATGTCGAGCGAGGGAGCGATTTCGCCAATTGCCACGGAAACGCCACCGGCGCCGAAGTCGTTGCAAACCTTGATCCGCTTCGCCAGATCCGCCTTCCGGAAGAGTCGCTGGATCTTGCGTTCGGTCGGTGCGTCGCCCTTCTGGACCTCGGCTGAGTTCTCGAGTGCGGAGTCATCGTGCTCCTTCGACGAGCCGGTCGCGCCGCCGACGCCGTCCCGGCCCGTGCGGCCGCCGATCAGCAGAATCAGGTCGCCGGACGCGGGAGTGCCGCGGAAGACATTCGACCGGGGAGCCGCGGCGACGACTGCGCCGATTTCCATGCGCTTGGCGACATAGCCCGGATGATAGACCTCGGTGACCTGACCGGTCGCGAGTCCGATCTGGTTGCCGTACGACGAGTATCCCTCCGCCGCGATCTGGCAGATTTTGCGCTGGGGAAGCTTGCCTGGAAGGGTTTCCGCAAAGGGTGTCCGGGGATCCGCGGCCCCCGTGACCCGCATCGCCTGGTAGACATAGGAGCGGCCCGAAAGCGGGTCGCGGATGCATCCTCCGAGACAGGTCGCCGCACCACCGAACGGCTCGATCTCGGTCGGGTGGTTGTGCGTCTCGTTCTTGAACATCACCAGCCACTCTTCCCGGACGGGATCGGAGAAGGAGGATCCGGGTGTCGGCGTGATCTCGACCGGCACCACGATGGAAGCGGCGTTGATTTCTTCGGAGACTTCCAGATTGTCGAGTTCACCGCTGGCCCGGAGCTCGCGCATGCCAATCAGCGCGATGTCCATCAGGGTGACGGGACGATCCTCCCGGCCAAGATCCTTGCGGACCTGCCGATATGTTTCCCAAGCCCGCTGAACAGGTTCAGTGCCGGGTGCGAACTCCACCTTGTCGATCTTCGTGAGAAAGGTCGTGTGCCGGCAGTGGTCCGACCAGTAGGTGTCGAGCATCCGGATCTCGGTGATCGTCGGTGGACGACCTTCCTCGTCGCGGAAGTAGTTCTGGCAAAAGGCGACATCCTCCGGGGACATCGCGAGACCAAGTTCCTTCCTCAGTTCGGCCGGATCCAGGCTTTCGAAGCCTTCCAGAATCGCGACATCGGCCGGGGTGGGGGTCGGCACGCTGATCGTTTCGGGCAGCTCGAGCGAAGCCTCGTGCGAATCGACCGCATTGATCACGTAGTCCTTGATCCGTTCGAGGTCGCCTTCGGTGATGTTCCCCTCGAGCAGGATCACGTAGGCTGACGCGACCTTCGGGCGCTCCTTGCCGGTGAGGATCTGGATGCACTGGGCGGCCGAGTCGGCGCGTTGGTCGAACTGACCCGGCAAATACTCCACGGCGAAGGCGTGCTGGTTCGCGGGGATCTCGAGTGTGGTTGACGCGGTATCGACCTGCGGTTCGGCGAGGACGTTGCGGACGGCGAGGTCGAATTCCGAGTCGGTGAGACCATCGAGATCGTACCGCTGGACAATCCGCAGTCCGTCGAGCGCCGGGAGTTCGAGCGATTCGCGGAGTTCCCGCAGGAGGTGTCTGGCAGCGTTGGCGAAAGCGGGTCGTTTCTCGACGAAGATTCGGTGCATGAAGGGAACGCTCGGTGGAAGCCGGGGAGGGTAGCGGCTGCCGGAAAGAGGGCAAGGCAGAGCTGTTCCAGTCTGCGTGGGGGTCCGCGGGCGCCTATTTCGGCGTGTAGTGCGAGGCTTTGCCGAGCTCGATGCAGTCGCAGACCCAGTCGATCAGGCTCGCGGTTTCTCCGCTCTCGCGGCGCAGCGCTTCGAGGGCTCCCCAGTCGATGTGCTGGCGATGCCGGGGAGCGGCGATCCGATCGAAATTGATCCGTTCCATCAGGGCCTCGGTCTCCTTCGGATGGGCATTGAGGATGTTGGCGGCCCGCGGCAGGTCATCGAGAGTCTCGATACCAATCCCGAACGAGCTGACACCGACGCCGAAAGTGGCGTTCAGGGCACGCAGACCGTCGGCGAGGGCCTCGTCCTCGATCGGGGCGGCGTAAACGAGTTCGCCGCCCTGGGTCCACATCGATGCGGAGAGGGTTTGGAAAAAATCCTCGCGGAAGCTGTGCAGCGACGCCTGGATCCGCAGCCGGGTGGCGCTGAGACGGAAGGGGGGCAGCCCGAGGCGTTGTTTGAGCGAAAGCATGCGCGACTCGAGCGCCATGTCCTCGTCGGAGTCCTCGCCGGTTTGCCAGTCGACGACGACCAGTTCGGGATACTTCCAGAGATTGCCGAGTGGCGACCCTGCGGTAAACGCATCCCGGTATTCGAAGGGAAAGCGGCCGTTGACCTCGCTGAACCGGCGGACGATCGCGCGGAATTTCTTCACCCGCTCCAGCGCGTGGTCGACGGCACCCCGGTCGGCATTGAGATCCTCCAGCCTGCCTTGGCTGAGCGCGAGCAGCTCCTGGGCCCCCGACAGCGCGGGAACCGGTGCCGAGCGGCGGTAATACCCCTGTCCCTTCTCCACCTTGGCGATCGGCGAGGCCGGATCGCAGGACATGATCGAGAAATGGTAGCGCAGTGAGGCGTCTGAATAATTGCCGCTGAGCTGCAGGCGCACGAGCCGGATCAACTCGGTGCCTTTGATGGCTTCGGAAGGATTTTGGGGGAGAAGGGCTGGGAGCAGGTCCGAAAGCTGGGTGCGGAGACTCATGGAGGTCTAAGGGGGACGGCAACGGATTCGTTGCAAAGTATCCAATGGACCGGCCGGATTTCCGGCAAGCTCCAATGGTGGAAATTTGGAAAAATCCGCCAATCCGGCCGCTGTGTTTTTTGAATACGGGGAAGCACTTGCACGTTGGAGGTGAAACAGCGATTGTTCAGCGATGATGAAACAATGGATTTCAACGACCTTGGCGGTGGCGGTGCTGGCGATGCCGGCGTTCAGCCAGACCGCCGAGCAGCTCATGGAGCGCGCCCGGCTCGCCGCGACTCTTCAGCAAGCCGATTTGACGGGCAACATCAGCGGGCCAGGGGGGAAGACGAATGTCGCGCTGTTCCTGAAAGGGAAGAACATCCAGTTCCAGTTTCTGGAGAACAAGAAGTGGGTACCCTTTCACCTCCGTCTTGGTGGTAACCAATTTGACCTGTTCGAGTTCAAGGACGGCAAGACCTTGAGATTCCCCAACGAGAAACTCCGGCAGCCGATTGCGGGAAGCGATCTGACTTACGAGGACCTGTCGTTCCGGTTCCTCTACTGGCCCAAGCCGTCACTGCTGGGTGACGAACGGGTCGGTCCCCACAACTGCTACAAGATCCGGGTCAACAATCCCGGTGCCGGTGGTGCCTATTCCGTCGTTTACGTCTGGGTCCACAAGGAGTTCGGCGCCTTCATGAAGATCGAGGGATTCGATCGGAACGGCACCCGTCTCAAGCGATTCGAAGTGGATGGCGTGATGAAGCTTTCGGACGGAAGCTACACGCTGAAGGAAATGACGGTCGCGACGATGAATGGCGACCGCGCGGCCAGCCGGAGCAAGCTTCGCTTCGACAAGCCGACGCGGACGGCCCCCGGTGGCGGACCCCGGTAGGGCCGCGCCGTCAGTGGAGGAATTTGATCGCGAGGATTCCGATCACGACCAGCGCCCCGAGTCCGAGGAAGCACCATTCGAGGTGCTTCTCGATGAAGGGGCGCACCTTGGGGCCGAAAATCCGGATGATGCCCGCGACGACAAAGAAGCGGAATCCTCTGCCGATGATCGATGCGATGATCAACTGAGGCAGGCTGTAGTGGAACAGGCCGGAGGCGATGGTGAAGACCTTGTAGGGGATCGGGGTGATCGCGGCGATCAGGATGCCCAGGAATCCATAGTCCGCATACCAGGTCTGGATCTTCTCCTGGGTGTGGCCGTCGCCATCGAAAAAGTTCAGCAGGGGCTGCGCGACCGACTCGGCAAGTCCCCAACCGATCAGCCAGCCGGCGATCCCGCCAAGGACCGACCCTGCCGTGCAGACCAGTGCGTATTTCGCCCACTTCTTTCGCGCTCCGAAGCAGAGGGCGAGGAGCAGCACGTCGGGTGGAATGGGGAAGAACGACGACTCTGCGAAGGCGATGAGGAAAAGCGCCCACGTTCCCCCGGGGCGGTCGGCCCACGAAATGGTCCAGTGATACAGACGCCGGATGATGCCCGGCCGCTTCTCGGTTTCGGAGACGGCAGTCATGAAATGGTTCAGTCGGTCTCCGGTCGGGGGTCGCGGTTGAGCAGTTCACTCAGAGCGCGTGCGGCCGGCATGTCCTCGTAGAGGATTGCGTAAACCGCATCGATGATCGGTGTGCGGGCTCCGGCGGCTCGTGCGGCTTCGTAGATCGATTGGGTGTTCGGAACGCCCTCGGCGACCATGCCCAGCGAGTTGACCGCATCCTCAAGGGTTTTGCCTTCGCCCAGTGCGTTGCCGACCCGGTGGTTTCGGGAGTGGGGAGAGAAGCAGGTGGCGATGAGGTCGCCGACCCCTGACAGTCCGGAGAATGTTTCGACACGCCCGCCGAGTTGAACCCCCAAGCGGGTCATCTCGGCCAATGCCCGGGTGACCAATGCGGCAATCGCGTTGTCGCCGAGTCCGAGGCCGGCGGCGATGCCTGCGGCGATGGCGTAGATGTTCTTGATCGCTCCACCAAGTTCAATGCCGGCGATGTCGTCGCTGGTGTAGCTCCGGAAATGCGAGGCGGTAAAGAGTTGCTGCAACCCGCAAGCGAGCTCCTCGTCGCGGCATCCGATCACCGCGCAAGTGGCTAGGTCGGTCGCGATCTCCTCCGCATGATTGGGACCGGAAAGGACGGCCACGGGGTTGTCGGGGAAGCCCTGCTGGATGATGCTGCTCATGCGCTCGCCGGTACCGCGCTCGATGCCTTTGGCGCATGAGAGCAGGGCGGTCTCCTTCGGCAGGCCGAGCGAGGCGAGTTTCTCGACCGTTCCGCGGGTGGCTGAGGTCGGGATACAGAAGAGCACGAGGTCGTGTTCCGCAGCGGACGCGAGTTCCGTGCCGGCCGTAACCGACTCAGGCAACGATGCGCTGGACAGATAACGCGGATTCCGATGGTCGCGGTTGATGGTCGCGGCGACATCCGGGTCGCGCCCGATCATCGCCACGGAGTCGAGCTGGCGCCCGATGATGTGGGCCAGCGCAGTGCCGAACGATCCGGTTCCGAGAATAGCGGCGCTTTTGAACATCGGATCAGGCTTTCGATTTCGGGGTGAACCGGTGCTCGGTGCCGTCCATCAGCCGGCGGATGTTGGTCCGGTGCTTCCAGATCGCCAAGGCGGCGATGACCACGCTGAAGAAGAACAGCGGCTTGTTCCAAGTGTCGGCTTCCCACAGCGAGACCCCGGCGTCGTTCTTGTGGAAGCGCGCTCCGACATGCGTCAGAACCGGTAACGCCGCCGCCGCTCCGATCGAAGCAACCGAGACATACCGGGTGATGAGAAAGAGAAGGCCCCAGACGGCGATCAGCAGAATGACCGCGAAAGGCATGAGCCCGAGGACGACGCCCGCGGAGGTGGCGATGCCCTTGCCTCCTTTGAATCCCACCCATGGCGAATAGTTATGGCCGAGGATCGCGCACAAGGCGGTCACGACGTGGACGAGTTGTCCTTTGAACTGTTCCGACGCCGGAAGCTCCATTGCGAGCGAGTCAAGAAACCCGAGGTGCGGAACGATCGCCTTGCCGTCGATCTGGATCAGGTTGATCGCGATCACCATCGGGATGTAGCCCTTGAGAAGATCGAGGAACAAACAGGTGATCCCGTATTTCTTGCCGACGATCCGAAGAACATTCGTTGCGCCGATATTCCCGGAGCCGTGGGCCCGGATGTCGATGCCCTTCATTCGGGCAATGATCAGGCCGAAGGGAATCGATCCGAGAAGGAAAGCGAGGATGGGGCAGATCCAGAGCTGCATGCCGGGGCGGAATTAGGGGAAAGCGGGGCGGTTGTCACCTGCAGAACCTCAGGCGGTCCCGCGGGCTAGGGTTTCCAGTAGTCCGCGACCCATGGCACCGGTTTCACCCGATGGTGCAGTTTCTTGCCCCGGAACCCCTCGACCGCGTCGTGAGGATCCGGCTGCCCGTGGAAAACGAGGAATTTCGCACCCTTGGGCTTGGGCGGCGACATGACGAGGTTCAGCGGGAACGGCGGACGGCAGTTGAACTTGAAGCTGCGGACCCATTCCTCCGGCCACCAGTAGCGCTCCTTCATGGCGTAGGTCAGGAAGTGCTGCTCGGTGACGAAGATCGAGCGGTCCTGGGCGCGATCCAGCTCCCTCACGAAAGTGTCGTAGATGTACTGCGACTTGCCGGCCTCGAAGCGGAAGATCGAGGAGTTTCCGATCTCCGGCCGCTTGCGGAACAGTTGCTTCCGGCGCTCCCACCAGTTGTGGATGATGCAGTTCTTGCCCGGCTTGTAGTCGAAGAAGCAGTCAATCGAGTCGAGAACCACCAGGTCGAGATCGAGAAACAAGGTGGGACCTTCAAGATTCTCGAAGCCGTCGCGGGTCATCACCAGCTTCATGAACACGTTCGGCCACTTCGATTGCGTGACCCCCGGGTTCTCGGGAAACGGCCGCGCTTCGATTCCCTCAACGAGATCGGAAGGGTCGTCGGTCAGGCATAGGAAACGGAACGGGCGCGAGAGGTTCCGCTGGATCGACCTGTAGAGGACGTTGACGTAGTGGGCCGGATACCGGGTGCCCCACTTCATGCAGATGATGTTGACCATGCCTTGGAAGGATTGCGGCGCGGCGGCACCGGATTGTCAACCACGGCTCAGACCTTTTGGTCCGAGGAGCGGAGCAGGATATCGCCGATTTCCACGTGTGCCGGGGTTTCGAGCATCGTGATGATGCAGCGGGCCACGTCCTCGGGTTCCAGCATGGTCATGGCCTGCCGGGTCTTCTGCAGGGAATCCTCCCGGCCACGGAAGTAGTGCTCCAGCAGTGGCGTGTCGACGAACCCCGGCGAGACACAGCCCACCTGGACCGGAAGCCCGGCCGCCTTGATTTCAAGACGCATGGAGTCGGTGATCGCCCGCACGGCGAACTTGGTGGGTGCGTAGAACCCACCGGTCGGCGGCACCCGGTGACCGCTCATTGAGGACACGTTTACGATCCGTCCTCCGGTCTTGGGGAAATGGCGGAGGGCGAGTTGGGAGCAGAGCGTGAGAGCGAACACGTTGACCCGCCACATCTCCTCCCAGTCGGCCGGATTGCCATCGATGATGCGCGACAGGTAGGCCATGCCGGCGCAATTCACCAGAGCATCGATCCGGTCGACCTTCTGGAAGATTTCAAGGATGTCTTCGCGCCGGGTCAGGTCGGCCTCAATCGGCCGGACACCCGATGGAAGTGACGAAGGTCTGCGCGTCACGCCAAGCACCGTCGCGCCACGTGCCATCGCCATCGAGGCCGTCACACGTCCGATGCCGCTTGATGCCCCGGTCAGAAGCAGGGTGCGTCCTTCAAGTGGGCTGCTCATGCCGGGACGCTTTCAGTGTTCTCCGGCTCTGGCAACCCTTCGAACAGGGCGGGAAGGTCAGGGAGGTCGGCCTGGGTCTTTGCCCGCTGCGCCGCGAGGATATCATTGTCGTGAAAAAGGAACGCGCCCGGAAGTTGGAGGCCGTCGCCGGCGACATGGCCGATCCCGCATCCCCGGAACAGGGCAATGATCAGGGGCAGCCACACCCGCGGACCGAAGAGCTCGAGGAAGCCACCCTTTCCGAGGTCAAAGGCACGGTAGAGTTCGCACATCGGGTCCGCGATTCGCGCGATGTTGCCCTTTCCATCAAGATACTGCTTCTCACCGCCGGGTGACAGCATGTGAACGAGGACGAGTCGCGCGCCGTGTCGGTCCGCCTCCCGTTTCAGGTCCTCAAGTTCTCTGAGAATCTTGCGTGTGAAGGTGCAGCCGAAGTGCCGGAGGAACACAAGGACAAGCACCTGGTCCTTGGCGGCGGCACCGAGCGTGACGCCGGTCGACAGGTGATACTGCTGGCCTGCTTCCTCGAGCGTGAGCGGAGGGTCGCCGGACGGTGGTCGTCCGGCGTGCGCTTCCGCCGCTGCCCACAGCATGGCGGCGAAAGGGAACCACCAGAGGAGGTCGTCGATCACCACCAGCCCGAGGATTTGATAGGGAAGGGGACCATCGATCCGGATCGTGATGAAGCTGATGATGACGAAGTTGAATTTGAGGAACCCCATCAGCACGAGCGGCCAGTGGCGGACGGGCGACCGCGAGGCGATAAGGAATCCGCAGCCGAATGCGGCCGACAGGAGTCCGACACCCCGCCAGAGCATCGGGTGGTTGGGACGGTCGCAGCCGATCCAGTCGAAGTAAAGATTCGGCCAGAAGTTGGCCCAGACACCGAACAGCAGATGAAAGACGCCCGCGGCAATCAGCACGCGGGGCATCCAACGGGGCGTCGAACACGCGCCGTTTCTGCACTCGATGACCATGGGCGAGGTTAGTCCGACTCTCTCCCGCCGCAAGCGGGGATGCCGAACGTGCTCCAGATCGCTTGGAGCCGGTCTTGACCGCCACGTCCCGAGTTTCCATCGTCCGCCGCATGCGAATCCTGACCGGCCTCCAACCGAGCGGCAAACTCCACGTCGGCAACTATTTCGGCGCGATGGAGCCGGCGGTGAACCTCCAGGAGAAGGGGGAGGCATTCTACTTCATCGCCAACTACCACGCGATGACGACGGTGAGGAATCCGGACGAGCTCCGGGAGTTCACCCGTGAACTCGCGGTCGATTTCCTGGCCTGCGGCCTCGATCCGGAGAGGGCTGTGTTCTTCCGCCAATCCGACGTGCCGGAAGTCAACGAGCTCGCATGGATCCTTTCGACGGTGTGTCCGGTCAGCATGCTCGAGAAGGCGCACTCGTACAAGGACAAGACCGCCAAGGGCATTTCTCCGAACCACGGCCTGTTCGCCTACCCGGTGCTGATGGCCGCGGACATTTTGCTCTACGACTCGAACCTGGTCCCGGTCGGCAAGGACCAGAAGCAGCACCTCGAGATGACGCGCGACCTCGCGGGTAAGGTCAACGAGGCATACGGCGAAGGAACTCTCGTCGTTCCCGAACCCATGATTCGCGAGGGAGTCGCTGTCGTGCCGGGACTCGATGGTCAGAAGATGAGCAAGAGCTACGGCAACACCCTGCCGTTGTTCGGCGATGAAAAGCCGTCGAAAAAGCTGATCATGCGGATCGTGACTGACTCGACTCCTGTCGAGGACCCGAAGCCGGTCGACGGCTCGCTGATCCTGCCGTTGTTCCGTCTGTTTGCCGACGACGAGGCCTACCGGAGAATGGAGGAGGACCACCGCAACGGAGGATGTGGCTACGGCGACTTCAAAAAGCGTCTTGCAGAGGCTTACTGGGACTACTTCGAACCGATGCGACGCCGGCGCACCGAGTTGCTGGCCGATCCGGGCTACGTCGACTCGGTCCTCGCTGCGGGTGCGGAAAAGGCGCGAAATGCGGCCAGCCTCGTGATGGACCGGGTAAGGAAGGCCGTTGGTCTCGCCTGACGCCCTGAAATTCCGGGCATTGGCGGCGGAAGATTTCCTTTGCCAAACCGTTCCGGTCCGGGCATCGTTTTGGCAGTCCGATTGAGGCGGCACCTGTGATTCGGCAGGTTGTCACGGTCCGGGTTCCCGCTCCCGCCCAAGGTTTTTGGGGCAATGATTGCGGGGTTCAGCCCGACCGGAACCTCTCCATCGTTCCATCTCCTTTGTGGGAATACTCCGAGGCGGAGCCATTCCATCAGAGGGATTCCACCATTCGTTCATGGCAGGTCACAACAAGTGGTCAAAAGTTAAGCATATCAAGGCACGGGTCGACGTGATCCGTGGCAAGGTGTTCAGCAAGTGTGCCCATGAAATCGCCATCGCGGCCCGCGATGGTGGCGGTGACCCGACGATGAATCCCCGGCTGCGCGCGGCGATCGACGGCGCCAAGGCCGTCTCGATGCCGAAGGACAACATCGAGCGCGCAATCAAGAAGGGCACCGGAGAACTCGGAGGTGAAGCCATCCAAGAGGTGAGCTACGAGGGTTACGGACCCCAGGGAATCGCTTTCCTGATTGAGGCGGCGACCGACAACCTGAATCGGACGGCTGCGGACATCCGCTCGATCTTCACGAAAGGTGGGGGGAGCGTCGCGACACCCGGAAGCGTCGCCTACCAGTTCGACCGGAAGGGTGAGATCACGCTGCCGGCCGAAGCGCTGGGTGAGGACGAAGTGATGGAGGCCGCGATTTTGGCAGGCGCCGATGACGTACGCAGCGATGAGGAAGGTCACATCCTGCTGACGGCTCCGACGGAACTCTACGCAGTCTCCAGCGCGCTTCGTGAGAGCGGCCATGAGCCGGCTTCCGAGAAACTCGTTTCTATTCCGCAGAATCCCACCGTGATCGACGATCTGGAGCAGGCCAAGCAGGTCCTGAAGCTGTACGAGAAGCTCGATGAGCATCCCGACACCATGAATGTGTTCACCAATTTCGAGGTCAGCGATGATGTGCTCGCGACGCTTGATGCCTGACACCAACCGATCTCACCCCCGAAACCGATTTCATGAGCGAAGAGAGCACCCGAGAGGCCGATCGTGACGCTTCGAGCGCGCCGAAGAAGAAGGCCGCCAAGACCGCTGCGCGGAAGACAGCCAAGAAGGCTGCGAAGAAGGCCGTTAAAAAGATGGCCAAGAAGGCTGCGAAAAAGACGGCTGCGAAGAAGGCCGCCAAGCGGGCGCCGAAGAAGGTCGAGTCGGCCCAGGGAGAGCTGGCTCTTGATGCGCCGAAGAAGGAAGTGTCTGGCGAGGCAAAGCCCGCCGAAGCTGCTCCTGCTCCTCGCCCCGAACCGAAAACCGAAGCTCCACGGAGCGAAGGAAAGGAAAGTGCTTCGCCATCCGTCGACAAAACCGACGGCGACCGTGAGGTCAAGTTCGGCCGGGTGCCGGGCGGTGGCCCGGTCCGACGGTCGGAAACGCAGGACGACAATCGATCGGGTGAGCCGGCCGCGCGCCGGGATGACTCCCAGGAGTCCGGCCGATCGGATAGCCGCAGTGAGAAACGCCGGCGTCGGCGTCGTCGGCGGCGGGACCGCGGCAATCAGGGTGGAAACGAGTCTGGCGATGGAGGTCGCGACGAGAACGAACAACGCCCTGCGGTCCTTGAAGGGCCCAAGGTGGAAGTCGACGGCTTGCTCGAACTCGCGCCAAAGGGCTTCGGATTCCTGAGAAAACCGGACAAGAATTTCGAGCAGGCGCGGGACGACGTTTTTGTCTCTCCCGATCTCGTCAGGAAGCACGGCCTGCGTGTCGGCGTTTGGATCAAGGGCCTCAGTCAACAGGGTCCTCGGGGACCGCAGATGGTCGAGATCACCGAGATCAACGACATGCCGCCCGAAGAGGCCAAGCGTCTCCCTGCGTTTGAAGAGCTCAAGGCGGTCAATCCTTCAAAGCGGATTTCGTTCGAGACCACTCCGGAGCGATACACGACCCGGGTGATCGATTTGATGTCGCCTGTCGGACGCGGTCAGCGCGGTCTGATCGTGTCACCCCCTCGATCGGGCAAGACGACGCTGTTGCTCCACATGGCGGAGGCCGTGCAGGAGCTTCACGATGAAAGCCTTCACCTGATGGTGCTGTTGGTCGACGAGCGCCCCGAGGAAGTCACCGAGTTCCGGCGGGCTCTGCCGGGCGTGGAAATCTATGCCAGCTCGAATGATGAGCACCTCCGCAACCACACTCGCATTGCCGAGATCGCGATCGAAAGGGCAAAGCGCTTGGTCGAGGCCGGCAGGCATGTGTTCCTCCTGATGGACTCGATCACCCGTCTCGCACGCGCCTACAATGGTGGCGGTGGCGGTGGCGGAGGCAAACGGAAGAAGGGGCGGGGAATCGGCTCTGGTGGGATTATGGTCGGCGCGCTCGAGACGCCTCGCAGGCTCTTCGCCGCGGCCCGCAACACCCGCGAGGCCGGGTCGCTGACGATTCTGGCGACGGCCCTGATCCAGACCAACAGCCGCGCGGACGATGCGATTTTCCAAGAGTTCAAGGGAACCGGGAACATGGAGCTCGTGCTCGATCGGAAAATCGCCGAGAACTACGTCTATCCGGCTGTCGATATCTTCAAATCCGGCACCCGCCGCGAAGAACTTCTGCTCCCGGAACATACGCTGCATAAGATCCACATGATCCGGCGAGGGCTTTCCGGCCACCGGCCGCTGGAGGCAATGGAACGTCTGCTGTTCTTCCTTAAGAAGTTCCCGAATAATCCTCAGATGCTGTTGGAAATCAAGGGATAGCACTTAAATATCCGGAGTTTGCAAATGTTGTGAAACCGATCTCGCTTGTCGAACCCTCGGGGCCGCTCTGCGTAAAAAATCGTAGTCGACGAAAGTTTGACTGAAACAAACGCCCCTCTGCGGCGTTTAGTCAGATGTAGATCCTGACAGAAAAACGGGATCGCGAGTTTTGCCGAGGGGCATCAACCCTAAGGTAGGAGGCTCGGTCGATTGCTCCTCAGGTTTTTGGGTTTTTTCCTGGGGAGTGGAGGCCGGGCCTCCGTCGCATTCAGGGCATGGCTTCCGATGCGGCGTGGATCCCCGCTTCGCCCTTCTTTACAAAACCGGGGGGCTCTGGCATCCCTCCGCCGCAATGTCCGAATTGGCGAAAGCGTATGAGCCGCAAGCGGTGGAGGAGAAGTGGTATGCCGCTTGGCTGGAGGGAAAGTGCTTCGAGGCGGATCCGAGATCCGAAAAGCCGGCCTACTCGATCGTCATTCCTCCGCCTAACGTAACGGGGATTCTTCACCTCGGCCACGTACTGAACAACTCGCTGCAGGACATCCTCGCCCGACGCGCCCGTCAGACCGGGCATGAGGTGTTGTGGCTGCCCGGCACGGACCATGCCGGGATCGCCACCCAGGCCAAGGTCGAGCGCGAGCTCCGAGAAGCGGAAGGCAAGAGCCGCCGCGATCTCGGTCGGGACGCTTTTCTCGAGCGAGTGTGGGATTTCAAGGATCGCCACGGCGACATCATCATCAAGCAGCTCAAGCGTCTCGGCTGCTCGTGTGATTGGTCGCGCGAGCGCTTCACCATGGACGAAGCTTACACCAAGTGGGTCAGTCATGTGTTCGTCGAGCTCTTCAAGGAGGGCCTGATCTACCGCGGCAAGCGGATGGTGAACTGGTGTCCGGTTTCACTGACGGCACTTTCCGACGAGGAGGTGATCATGAAGCCGCAGCGCTCGAAGCTGTATCGGATGCGCTACGAACTGGTCGATTCACCTGGCGAGTATCTGGAGATCTCGACGACCCGTCCGGAAACCCTGATGGGGGACGTGGCGGTGGCCGTGAATCCCAAGGACCCCCGCCACGCCGCGAATATCGGGAAGATGGTGCGGCGTCCGTTTCCGGCCGCGGAGATTCCGATCGTCGCCGACGAGCATGTCGACATCGAGTTCGGAACCGGTGCCCTCAAGATCACCCCGGCCCACGACAAGGCGGACTTCGAAATCGGTCTCAAGCACAACCTCGAGATCATCGACGTGCTGCATCCGGACGGGACGATCAACTGTCCGGACTGTCCGGATCTCGACGGGTTGGATCGCTTCAAGGCCCGCAAGCTTGCAGCGGCAAAGCTGGAGGAGATGGGCCTGCTGGTCGAAGTCGAGGAGTATGAGAACAACGTCGGGTTCTCCGAGCGGGCCGATGTCCCGGTGGAGCCGAGGATTTCGATGCAGTGGTTCCTTCGGTATCCGTGCGTGGATGAGGCGGCGAAGGCGGTGGAGAGTGGTGAGATCGCCTTCCGTCCGGATCGCTGGCGCAAGACGTATGCGCACTGGATGGAGAATCTGCAGGATTGGTGCATCAGCCGGCAGCTGTGGTGGGGTCACCAGATTCCGGTGTGGTATCGCAAGGAGAAGCTTGAGGCGCTGAAGGGAGCGGAGTCGCTCGACATGGCGGACTTCGACAAAGGCGACATCCACGTGGGGGTGGAGGAGCCGGCCGATGCGGATGAGTGGGTCCGCGACGAGGACGTGATGGACACGTGGTTCAGTTCTTGGCTGTGGCCGTTCGCGACGATGGCCGGGGTTGGAGAGCGGACCGACGAACTGAAGAAATTCTATCCGACGAGCGATCTCGTGACGGGGCCCGACATCCTGTTCTTCTGGGTCGCCCGCATGATCATGGCGGGGTACCGCTTCGAAGGTGAATTGCCGTTCCGCAATGTCTACTTCACCGGTCTGATCCGAGACATGAAGGGGCGGAAGATGAGCAAGTCGCTCGGTAACTCGCCCGACCCGATCGACCTGATGGAGAAGTATGGCGCGGACGGTTTGCGGTTCGGACTCACGAGGATCGCTCCTGTCGGCACTGACATCCGATTCGATGAATCACAGATCGAGGAGGGCCGGAACTTCGCCAACAAGCTCTACAATGCCTGCCGTTTCCGCCAGATGGCGGAAGGATCGGCGTCGTATGCGGTTGGCCCCGCCTCCCTCGGCGAGCTGCCGCCGTATCACGTCGATATCATCGCGAAACTCGACGCGCTGGCTTCGGACCTCGATCGTCTCTATGCCGACTACCGCTTCGGTGAAATCGCGCAGCGGCTTTACGAGTTCCTCTGGAGTGATTTCTGCGACCGCTTCCTCGAGGCGGTGAAGGGGGATCTGCGTGAGGACGCGTCCGCGGATGCCCGCGACAAGACTCTCGCGGTATTCGATGCGGTGATCTCGCGTTACCTGCAACTGCTCCACCCGTACATGCCGCATGTGACCGAGGAGCTGTCGCAACGGATGGGCTTTACCGGCGATGGCGAGTTCGTCATGGAGAAGGAACTCGCCGCCGACGGCTTGCTTGCCGGGGCCGATCGTTCGGCAGTCGAGGCCGAGCAGGCCAAGGCGGCCGCGATTTACGAGTCGGCGGGTCGCCTGCGGAACCTCAAGGCGGAGTACAACGTCGCCACGCGCCGGGACGTGAAGTTCGTGGTGAAGGGTGCGCCCAACTGGTTGGAAGGGGAGAAAGGTGTGCTCGCGCTGCTCTCGGGAGCCGGTGAGATCGCGATCGATGCATCTTATGAAGCACCGAAGGGAACGCCGGCGGCACTTACCGATATCGGTGAGGTGGCACTGCCTCTCGAGGGGTTGATCGATGTCGAGGCCGAGAAAATCCGCCTCGGGAAAGAGATCGAGAAGATCCGGATCGAGGTGAGGAAATCCGAAGGCAAGCTCGGCAATGCCAGCTTCGTCGAGCGGGCTCCTGCCGAGGTCGTGGACCAGGAGCGGGCCCGGCTCGAGGAGTGGAAAGGCAAGCTCTCCCAGCTTGAGGAGATGGTAGCATCCCTCGGATGATGTCTTGTTCCGAGGCGAGGGTTGGATAGTCTCCGGCCTGTCGCGCAAGACGACCCATGGTCGCGTTCAAATCCATCGAAGGCATCGAAGACGGAGAAATCGAACTGCTCGAGGCGGCCGGTTTCTCCGATGTGCGCGAGCTTGCGACCGTGGAGCCCGAGGCGCTTCACGCCGAGTTGGTGAAAGCCAATAGTGTCTTGGGCTTGCTCGATGCGGCTCCTGGCATCGAGTCGGTCCGCGCGTGGGTCGGCTTTTCCCGGCAAACCACCGAGGGCAATACGGTGGCCCCGCAGAGTGCCGTAGCCGGGCCTGCGGTGGTTTCCATCGGCGTGGTGCAGGAGGCTTCGGTCGAGGTGGATGAAGTGGCTGAGGCAGAGGCGGTTGAGGAAAGCGAGCCTGTCGTCGAGCCTGAGCCGGTGCCTCAGGGGCCGGTCAATTTCGAGGCGGATCCGGACGTTCAGGACATGCTTGACCGGGCGCCCGTGGCGCTACCGATCCCGAATCGTCTCTTGATGGAACAAGGAATCCGGCCCTCGGAGATCGAACCGGCAGAAGTGCTTAATCGGGCGGTCAGTGATCTCGAGGTGGCGGTGGCGTCGAACTCGAAGAAGCCCGCGCCCGGGTCGATCGGCAAACCACGGGGCAAGGCGGGAGGTCTCAAGCAGGTTGCGGACTTCCGGTCGGGTACCCGATTGGGGATCGACTCCGCCCGCGTGCGCAGCATTGACGATGTCCGGGATGAGCCGCTCGCCGAACCATCGAAAACCGAGCAGGCGCCGGTGGATGAGCGGGTGCGTTTGATCCGCACGGCTCGGGAGTCGACCAATCGGGGCAAGGATCCGAATTCCCGATGGTTCATCCGCGGAGTGCTTCACGACCGTCCGTTCCTCGTTTGGTTCGGCTGCGTGATCTTCATCCTTTTCCAGCTGGCGGTTCCGCTCGGTCTTGTCGCCGCACCATTGCTGATGCTTTCGGATCACCCTTCGAACAGCTTTGCCTGGGTTCCGTCTTGGGTGATCGCTTTTCCAATCGCGATTCCGGTGTTCGGTCTGCTGTATTTCGCGGTGTCCTGCAGGGTGAAGTGCCGTGTCTGCGGACAGAAAGTCCTGATGCCGAGGAAGTGCCTCAAGAACCGCAAGGCCCACCACATTCCGGGTATCGGCTACATCCTCCCGCTCGCTGTGCACACCATCCTGTTCCGATGGTTCAACTGCACGTTCTGCGGAACCTCGGTGCGGATCAAGGAGTGAGCCGGGGCTGGGTCGGCCGCGCGATCACTCCCGGAGCTTGGAATCGATGAGGATGGTAACCGGACCGTCGTTAATGAGCCGGACTTTCATGTTGGCACCGAACCGGCCACGTCCCACCGTTCTTCCCGATTCTTCTTCGAGCCTGGCGCAGAACGCCTCGTAGAGCGGTTCCGAGTGCTCGGGGCGGGCAGCCCGGATGAAGGACGGCCGGTTGCCCTTGCGGGTCGAGGCGTGGAGTGTGAACTGGCTGACGACGATCGCTCCCGCCTCCGGTAGATCGAGCATTCCGAGATTCATCTTTCCCTCTGGGTCCGCGAAGATCCGCATCCGTGCGACCTTGGCGGCGAGCCACGCGAGATCGTCGTCGGTGTCGGTCTCCTCGATACCGAGAAGAATCAGAAGCCCGGTTCCGGTTTCCGCGACGGTCTCGCCGGAAATCACGACGGATGCTTCGGAGACCCGTTGGACAATCGCTCGCACGGTGGTTCTAGTACTTCGGGACTTGCGGGTCGATGCGGTCGGACCAGAGATCGATTCCTCCCGACATCGACCATGCCTGATCGAGACCCAGCGATCGCAGGAAGGCGGCAGCCCGGAGCGAGCGCATGCCGTGGTGGCAGTAGACGATGCACGGAATACCGTCGGCAGCCGCCGCTTCGGCGCCCGGGCGGAAGTCGGAAAGAGCAATGTGGCGGGCGTTGGGCAGGCGGTTGATCGCCCATTCGTCCGCCTCCCGGCAGTCAATCAGGCGCCAAGTGCCGGATTCGATCTTCGGAGCCAGTTCGGAGACCTGCTCGACGGTCAATTCGATGCCCTGCGCCGGGTCGAAATCGGAGGTCATCGCTCGACGATCACCGGAGTGCCGACTTCTACATTCTCGAAGAACTTCCTGGCCATCTTGTCGGGCATCCGGACGCAGCCGTGGGACGCGCTGTAGCCGGGCAGGTAACCGGTGTGCATGCCGATTCCGCCATTGAATCGCATGAAGTAGGGCATCGGGGCGCCGACATAAATGCAGCCGGGAGGACACTTGTCCTTGGTGGTGTCGACGTCATCGTTGACGACCTGACCGGTCACCTTGTCCTTGAAGACACCGTAGAGGTTGGACCGGTGATCCTTGTTCTTCTGGATGATCTTGAACTGGCCCGGGGGAGTGTCGTGACCTTCCTGACCCGTCGAGATCCGTGACACGCCGACCAACTTGCCGCCTTTGTAAAAGTGCGCCTTCTGCTGGCTCAGGTTGATGCGGACAAGGGGAGAGCCTTTCACGTGGTCGCCTGCCCAATACGACGCGTCATCCGGAAGGGCGGCTCCGGGGTCGGTCGGAGATCGTTGCTCCTGCTGGGGTGGTCCGTAGGCGGCGAGGTAGCGGCTGGTCCGGTCACCTGTGACATTCCAGTTGCAGGAAGCCAGCAGCAGGCAGGCGGGAAAAAGAAGCGGGAAGAATCTCATGGTCGCGGTCCGGTGCCGGAAGAGATACGCGCAAGAGGCTGCGGGTCAAGGGCGTGAGTGAGTGGCCCCACGATTCAAACCGAGGGGTTGCAAGGGGAAGCGGACGTGGTAGAGGGGGCGGCGCAAGCGACATTGGCCATGCCGAATTACGACTACGTCTGTGAGAAGTGCGGGCACCGGTTCGAGGTGTTCCAAAGCATGAATGACCCCAAACTGACGGATTGTCCGGCCGAGGGCTGCGACGGCAGCGTGCGTCGTCTTTTGGGAACCGGGGCGGGGCTGATCTTCAAGGGTGGAGGCTTTTACCAGACCGACTACCGCTCCGAGTCCTACAAGAGCGGCCAGAAGAAGGATTCGGAGACCGGGAAGAAGCCTGCCGCCGAGAAGTCCTCGGGTTCCGACCCGAAACCCTCGAAACCGGCCTCCTCTGACTCGGCCTGAGCCGGGCTTGGCAAAACTCCGGCATTTGTCCATAACGCCCGGGCATGGGAGATAAGGACGCAGGTTCTGAGAAGAAAAAGGGCGGTTGCTTGGGGAAGTTGGCGACGTTGATCGCCTTCCTCGGGTTGGCCGGACTGGGTGCCGCGATTTACTTCATCTCCCAGCCCCAGGATCTTTCGGACCTCGATGGTAGGGGGCCGGGTGCGATCGGTAAGCGGTCGAGAGACCTGCTCGAGGTGCTCACGAACGCCTCCGACCGGGACTACGACGTCAGTATTTCCGAGGAGGAGATCAATCTGTTCCTGCGGGACACGCTGTCTTCCAAGCAAGGGGGCATCCTTGCCGACCAAGTGAAGATCAAGGATGTCGCGGTGCGTCTCGAAGATGGCCGGGCCGAGGTGATCATCGTGCGCGACGTGGCGGGCTATCCTCTGACCCTCTCGATGTATCTGCGGGTCGAGCAGTTGGAGCAGCCGAGCGGCAAGATCACCACGCAGATCTTTCGTGATGGAGGCCCCTACCACGACAGCTTGCCGAAGCCCGGAGTGGGTGGAAGGTTCGGGCAGTTGCCGGTGCCCGAGGGCTTCCTGATTCTCGTGCTGCCGTCATTCCAGGAGCTAGCGGGTCTCTACCGAACGCCCGGCGACCGCCGCAAACCCGAGAAGGAACTCGATTACGTAGAGGAGATGACCCGGATTCGGATCGAGGAAGGCAAGCTCGTGCTGGATCCCTCGCCGAATGCTTTGGAGATGCCGCTTCCGGGAGGGCTGCGATGAGGTGGCTCCGGTCATTCTTGGCCGGATGGCTGGTGGTGCTTCCGCTTCTGGCGGAGGAGCCCGGGAGGGCGGTTCCGCTGCTTGATCGGGACGCGGTCGATCCGGGTGACGAGTATGTCCCCTTGGAGATGGAAGAGCCGAAGATCGATCCGGGGATCCAGTTGCGAGACCGGGTCGAATCGGCGAGCGGGCAATTCGGGGTGTCCGGTGGAGTCGGCCCGCAACGAAGCTCGCTGGCTCTTGAGGCGGAATCGGTGCGCGAACGGTTCAACCGTCTGATTGGCGAAAAATCGCCGGATGTCACGATGCCGATCGAGATCATTCTCCACGGACAACCGGGCGATGAGCCCCGGGCACGCCCGCTGGCGTTCGAACTGCGGTTCACAGCCGAGACTTACCTGCTGCGGATCCATGTCGATCTGGCTCGCGGGCTGGATAATGAGAAGATGGAGCGAGCGCTGCTCACTGGACTGCTCTACCAAAGGGCGCTCAAGGGTGTGAAACCGGGCGGGCTTGGTTCTCCGCTAAAGGCTCCGGTGTGGCTCGTGGAGGGTCTCCGCGAAGCGGAAAAGTGGCGCTCAGGCCTCGGAGATCGGGCGCTCTACCAAGGGGTGTTTGAACGGGGCGGACACTTCACCATGGATCAGCTGCTCGGGATCGACGAAGCGGGTTTCGCTCGTCTCGACGGCGTCTCGCGGACCATGTTCCGCGTGCTATCCGGGGCTCTGGTGATGGCATTGCTCGAGCAACCTCGGGGGCAGGAGGCCTTTGCGGGATTCTGCGACGAGATCGCCCGCTTTGAAGGTGAGTATCCGATCCTGATGCGGCGCCACTTTCCCGAGCTGAACCTGTCCGAGCGCAGCTTGGTGAAGTGGTGGGCATTGACCTTGGCGAAGCTGGCCGATGCTCCGATCACCGACTCGATGGGCATTGCCGAATCCGAGAAGGCATTGGCGGCGGCATTGACTCTCCGGTACGAGGATGGTGAAGGACTTGCCCGCACCGCGTCTTTCGAGTCGCTGGAGAATCTGCCGGATCTCGATGAAGCTGAGAGATTCATGGTGATTCGTCCCGCTCAAGAGGCCTTGAACCGTCTCAGCTACCGGTGTTTCCCCTCCTACCGGCCCCTACTCTTCGAGTATCAGGAACTGCTGGTCAGCTGGGCCGACAAGGGGGCGAAAGGTTCGACTGCGGAAGCTCTGGCCGACCTCGCGGAAATGCGGGAAATCATGGCCAGCCGGGCGCTGCGGGCACGGGACTACATGGACTACGTCGAGATTTCCCAAGCGAACGAGCTAAGCGGCAGCTTCGATGACTACCTCGAGCTCAAGAAGGAGTTGGAAGAACGGCCACGGGTTGAGCGCGATGATCCCATCTCCGGCTATCTCGACCGGTTTGACCGGGTCTATGATCCACGCGTGGGTCGAAAATAGGCACAATCTGTGGGTGGATTTGACTTTTGATCCTCTGATTTTCAGGTTCCCGGCGTGTCAGAGTCCCTGAAGAGCTCGCCCATCGAATCGGTCCACTTGGAGCTAGGCGGCCGTATGGTGCCCTTCGCGGGCTGGAACATGCCGGTGATGTATTCGTCGATCATGGACGAACACTCCGCAGTTCGAACGACCGCCGGAATTTTCGACATCTCCCATATGGGGCAGTTTTTTGTCAGTGGAGGTGCCGCGCTCGAGTGGCTCAACCGGATGCTGGCAAACAATGTTGCCAAGCTGGCCGATCGGCAGGGTCAGTATTCCTTTCTGCTGAACGAGAAGGGAGGCGTGATCGATGACCTGATCATCTACCGCCTCGGAGATGAGGAATTCTTTCTAGTGGTGAACGCGTCGAAGATCGACGAGGACCGCGAGTGGCTCGCTTCCCATGCTGCTGAAGGCACCACGCTGCTCGATGACAGCGACAATTGGGCCGGCGTCGCCGTCCAGGGACCGGAGTCTGCGGCTGCCTTTGCCAAGGTCTTTCCCGACGCCGAACTCCCCGAGCGGAACGGGATCTCCCAGATCGGATTGGGAGTGATCGTGTGCCGGACCGGCTACACCGGTGAGGACGGCTTTGAACTCTTCTGCTCCGCCGCGGAGGGTGCGTCCGTCTTCCGCAAGTTTGTCGATGCCGGCGTGAAACCGTGCGGTCTTGGTGCGCGGGACACCCTGCGCCTCGAAATGTGCTATCCGCTCAACGGTAATGATCTCGCCCCGGACCGGACGCCGGTCGAGGCGGGACTTGGCTTCTTCGTCGATCTCGAGAAAGGCGACTTCACGGGGCGCGAAGTGCTCGCCCGCCAGAAGGAATCCGGACCCGACCAGCGTCTGGCGGCGATCGAATACCTCGAAAAAGGAGCGCCTCCCCGCGCCCACTACGCCGTGCACTCGGCGGATGGAGAACTGCTCGGCGAATTGAGCAGCGGGGTGCTGTCGCCGAGCCTCGGGAAAGGAATCGGTTTGGCATACCTCCCACGGGAATCGGCGAAAGTCGGCACCGAGCTCCAGATCGACGTGCGGGGCCGCAAGTTCCCGGCCGTTGTCGTGAAGAAACCGTTTTACAAGCCCTCCGCGAAAAAATCATAAGTTCCGCACCGATGAACGTACCCGACGACCTCCGCTACAACCGCTCCCACGAATGGATCCGCCTTGATGGCGACACCGCTACGGTGGGAATCTCCGACCACGCCCAGGAAGAGCTGACCGACGTCGTTTTCGTGGAACTGCCTGAGGTCGGTCGCGAGGTCGACGCCGGCGACCCCACCGCCGTGGTCGAATCCGTCAAGGCCGCCAGCGATATCTATGCGCCGGTGTCCGGTGAGGTCGTGGAGGTCAATGATGCGGTCGAGGGCGACCCTTCGCTGGTGAATACGGATCCGTATGGCGCCGGCTGGATCTTCAAGCTCAAGGTCAAGGACGCGGCACAGGTCGAAGGCCTGATGGATGCCGCCGCCTACACCTCGATGATCGGCTGATCGACCGAACTCCCTTTCGAGTCCCGGCGGGCGTTGCCCCCGGGCTCTCTTCATTTTCAAGCACCCCGACATGCCTCTGCACTCCGACTTCCGCAGCCGCCACCTTGGCACCACAGGTTCCGAACTCTCCGGACTTCTCGAAGAAGTCGGCTATGACTCGATCGACCGGTTGATCGACGATGCCGTGCCTGCCGGGATCCGTTCGGAAAGGCCGCTCGAGCTTCCCGAAGCGCTCTCCGAATCGGGGGCCCTTGAGAAGCTGCGCGGAATCATGTCGGGCAACACCGTGCTCCGCAGCTACATCGGGCAGGGGTATCACGGGACCTTGGTCCCGACCGTGATTCAACGGAACATCCTTGAGAACCCGGGCTGGTACACCGCCTATACACCCTATCAGGCCGAGATCGCCCAAGGCCGGCTCGAGGCCTTGCTCAATTTCCAAACCCTCATCACGGAGCTGACGGCCCTCGATGTCGCGAACGCGTCCCTGCTCGACGAGGGAACCGCCGCGGCGGAGGCGATGAGTCTCGCGCTTGCCGGCGCTCCGAAAGGGAAGGTGATGTTCGTTTCGGAAGCCTGCCACCCGCAGACGATCGATGTGGTCAGGACCCGGGCGGAGCCGCTGGGGATCACGATTGAGGTCGGCGACTGGCGGACCTTCGAACCTTCTTCCGTCGAAGGCTTCTTCGCGGCCCTCGTCCAGTATCCCGATACCTTGGGCAGGGTGGAGGACTACTCGGCCTTCTTCGCGAAGGTGAAGGAAGTCAAAGGCCTCAGCATTGTCGCAGCTGACATTCTCGCTCTCACGGTCCTGAAGGCACCGGGTGAGTTCGGGGCCGACATTTGTGTCGGGTCGAGCCAGCGCTTCGGGGTGCCGATGGGTTTCGGAGGCCCGCATGCCGGATTCATGGCGTGCACCGACCGTCTCAAGCGGAAGCTTCCCGGCCGTCTGATCGGCGTTTCGAACGATCCGAAGGGTCGTCCGGGATTGCGTCTCTCCCTTCAAACGAGGGAGCAGCACATCCGTCGGGACAAGGCGACTTCGAACATCTGCACCGCACAGGTCCTGCTCGCCGTGATGGCGTCGATGTATGCCGTCTACCATGGCCCCGAGGGGTTGGTTGCGATTGCGGGCAAGGTGGCAGGATTGGCGGGTCGGCTTGCCGGTTCGTTGAAGGCCGGTGGGGTCAAGGTGCTGGCTGACGAGGGCTTCGACACGGTCGTGGTGAACGTGCAAGGCGAAGCATCCCAGCTATGCGACAAGGCAGTTGGGAGTGGATTCAATCTGCGGGAGATCGATGCGGATCATGTCGGGATCACCCTCGATGAAACCTGCGGTCCCGATGATGTCGAAAGGGTCTGCAAGTTCTTCGGTGCGGCAATGTCTGAAGAGGGCGAGACTGGCTGGATTCCGACCTCGCTCCGTCGTGAGTCGGAGTTTCTCAAGCAAAAGGTCTTCAACTCGTATCACACCGAGACCGAGATGCTTCGATACCTGAAGCGTCTCGAGTCGAAGGATCTCGCGCTCAACGAATCGATGATCCCCCTCGGTTCGTGCACGATGAAACTCAACGCGACGTCCGAGATGATGCCGCTGAGCTGGAATGAGGTGGCGAACCTGCATCCTTTTGTTCCCGCCGGCCAGAGCGCGGGATATCGGGAAATGCTTTCCCAACTCGAAGCATGGCTCGCTGAGATCACCGGTTTTGCAGCAGTGTCTCTCCAGCCGAATGCCGGTTCCCAAGGGGAGTATGCCGGGTTGCTGGCGATCCGTCGCTATCATGAATCAAGGGGTGATGCGGATCGCGACGTCTGTCTCATTCCTTTGTCGGCCCACGGCACCAATCCGGCGTCGGCCGTGATGGCTGGCATGCGGGTGGTTGGCGTTGCCTGTGACGACGCCGGCAATATCGACGTGGCCGATCTCCAGTCCAAAATCGACGAACACGCCGATCGGCTTTCGGCCCTGATGGTGACCTACCCTTCGACGCACGGCGTGTTCGAAGACACCATCGTGGACATCTGCGAGCGGATTCACAGCGCGGGCGGGCAGGTCTACATGGACGGCGCGAACATGAACGCCCAGGTCGGACTCACGAGTCCCGGTCGTATCGGTGCTGATGTGTGCCACCTGAACCTGCACAAGACCTTCTGCATTCCACACGGCGGTGGCGGCCCGGGTGTCGGTCCGATCGGTGTTGCCGAGCAATTGGTTCCCTTCCTCCCGGGTCATTCGGAACTGGGGGACACCGCGGGCGTCGTGTGTTCCGCTCCGTGGGGTAGTGCTTCCATCAACACCATTTCCTGGATGTACATCGCCATGATGGGTGCGGAAGGACTGACGGAGGCGACCAAGGTCGCGATTCTCAATGCCAACTACATGGCCCGGCGTCTCGCTCCATTCTATCCGATTCTCTACACCGGCAACAAAGGCCTCGTCGCGCACGAGTGCATCATCGATCTGCGTGGTCTGTCCGCCAAAAGCGGTATCACCGTCGAGGATGTCGCCAAGCGCCTCATGGACTACGGCTATCACTCCCCGACGATGAGCTGGCCGGTTGCCGGGACGCTGATGATCGAACCGACCGAATCGGAGTCGAAGGCTGAACTCGACCGCTTCTGCGATTCGCTGATCTCGATTCAGGGCGAAATCATGGCCGTCGCCAATGGTGAAGCGGACCCGACCGACAACGTTCTCAAGAACGCCCCTCATCCGGCCGAAGATGTTTGTGCGGATGACTGGAGTCATTCCTACACCCGCGAGCAGGCCGCCTATCCGCTGGCGGCCCTGCGCCGACACAAGTTCTGGCCGGCGGTCGGTCGCGTCGACAACGTGGCAGGTGACCGGAACCTCGTCTGCACCTGCGACAGCGTCGAGGCCTACGCCGCGGCTTCCGAATGAGCGTGCGGTCGGGCACCGGTCGTGCTTGAAACCCTGCGTGCCGATGGATGACTCACCGATCGACTGGGCAAGCTGGAGTGCGCCGGTTCACGCGACCCTGATGTTCGTGATCCGCGACGGCGAGATCCTGCTGATCGAGAAGAAGCGCGGCCTGGGTGCGGGAAAGATCAATGGCCCCGGGGGCAAGATCGACCCCGGCGAGACTCCTCTGGAATGTGCGGTGAGGGAAACCGAGGAAGAACTCGGAATCCGGGTGCCGCGTGCGCGGAAGATGGGAGAACTCCATTTCGCGATGTCCGACGTTCCGGACATCCTTTGCCATGTCTATCTTGCCGGTTCCTTCGAAGGGCGGCCGGTTGAAACACCCGAGGCAGTGCCTCTCTGGTGCCGCTTGGATGACATTCCCTACGACCGCATGTGGAGTGACGACATCCACTGGTTGCCGCTGATGCTCGACGGAACGACCTTCCTCGGCCGATTTGTTTTCGATGGCGAGGAGGTCGGCTGGTTCGACATCGAGACCGATGTCTTCTGGCCTTCGGGTAGGTGACAATGAAAACGCCCCGGTCCTCGTTGGAGGACGGGGCGTGCCGTAATTCGGGCTGGTTCGGACGTTACAGCGAGGCCTTCAGGCTCTCGAACTGCGACTGGAGTTTGGCAAGGGTGCTCTCGGTGCGGGCGATCTCCTTGTGGAGACTCTGAAGCTTCGCGAGCTTCTTCTCGATCGAGCCGCCGGTTGCGGAAACCTTGACGGCTTTCGCCTTGCGGCCGCGCTTCTTTTTCGGTGCGGCGCCAGCGGACTTGAGCCAGCTGGAGATCGTCAGCGGAGAGATCTTGTATTTCTTCGATGCGGCGCTCTGGCCACCGCGTCCCTTGGCGGAATTCACTTCTTCGACGTAGGCAAGGATCTCGGCCTTTTCCTGATCGGTGTAGCGTTTCCCTTTGTTGGTCTTTTTCGTTTTGCTGCTCATGGCGAAGGCCGGGATACTGAGGGTCAGTGTCTTGCGCAAGATATAATCGAGTTGTGAATGCAGGGCAGAACAGCGCCTCAACGGTTGCTGCGCCTGCCTTCGGCCCAGTTGATATTACGGAGCGACCGTACTTATGCCTCGAAGGCATCAAGGGCACCCGGAGAAGCCGCATTGAAATCGGTTATCCAGAGATCGGCTCCCTTCCTCACCGGTTCGCGTTCCACCACTCCACCATAGCCGATGAACAGATCGACTGCTGTCTTGGATTCCATGTCCGAAATCCCGTCCCCGACCATGATGGTGCGTTCCGGAAGCATCGCCTGTTTCCACGCCTCGATGACCTCGGGTTTGCCGCCGTTGCGGGTGGTGGGGAAGCCCGATCCGTAGCCTGAATATTCGCCTTCAGTGCTGAAATACAAGGGTACGGCCTCGATGTGCCGGATTCCGAGCTCCTTGGCCAAAGGCTCAATGAGTGGAGCGAAGCCTCCGGAGAGAATGACCGGCGTCCAGCCGCTCTCCTTCAACTGACTGATGAATGAACGGACGCCCGGTGTCTCGGTTTCGATGTACTTGCGGGCCACCGAATCGCACAAGTCGCGGTTCGGGCGGATGATCTCCATTCGCTTTGGAAACACCTCATGAATCGGTATCTCACCATTCATCGCCGCGTTGGTGAGTGACTCGACCTTGCGGAAGACTTCATCACCGCCGGCACGTGCCAATTCATCAATTCCCTCAATGCTCGAGAGGGTTGAGTCACAGTCGAAGAAGATAAGTTTCCCGCTCGGTCGTGTCTTAGGGAAAATACGTATCCTCGTTCCGATATCCACGAGATCGAACAATTCGATCACCGCCTCAGGCGACATTCGGACGCAGCCGCAACTCGCCGGGTGTCCCAAGTCATCAATATGATTCGTGCCGTGGATGTAGATGTATCGGTCTTTGGTATTCGCGTTCGCCGGGTCCGTTCCGCCCAGCCAAAGGATCCGGGAAAGAACCAGATCGGCATCGAGTTGGGAACCATCCCACGCACCATCGGGCTTGCGGCTTCTGAAGATGGTGGCCGCATCAGCACCGTCTCCGATCTTATCCGATATCACGAAATTGCCGGTGGGTGTGCGATAGCTGCCCTCCTCGAAACCGACACCTTTGGCTGCGGTCGAAATCGGCCATCGACGCACTGGTTCTCCATTCCGAAGAAGGCGGAGCTCCTGGTCATCCACGGAGACATCGATCGAGAGCGCGTTCATGATGGCAGGGAGATGGCGGCGAGGGTGTGTTTGCCCCCGAGTGCGGATGCGATTTTGAAGACGAGTGAGCCGGGGGGAAGCGGAGGGGTTGTCATGCCTGTCTGGGCAAGGGCGAGCTCAAGCAAACCGCTCGAGCCGATGCAGTGTCCGGTGCGGGACTTGAACTCGACAACCGGCATCGAGGCGCCGAATTCGGATTCGATCGCTTCTCGCTCGACGCTTCGGTTCTGTTCGGTGCCGCTGGCGTGGGCGACACACAGGGCGGGAACTCCATGTTGGGTGCTCGCCGAGTGAAGGAGCTTGCGCAGTGCATGGGGGCTTCGTCCGGAAGAGACCAATGCCTCGGTGTCCGAGATGGAATGGCACTGCAGCAACTGGGCGAGATCTTGAGCTCCGGCCTTCTCGATGCAGACAGCGGCGGCACCTTCGGCAGGCCGCATCCCGGGACCGTCACCGGAAGCGAGGAGTCCAGTTCTCCGGTAGGCGTCGAGAATCGGGCCGACAAGGGGGAGGTCCACCGCGATCACGAGAGCCCGCTCAATCCTGCCTGCTTCGATCCACAATTCGGCGGTCGCGAGAGCGTCGAGACCGGCGCAGCAGCCTGTGGAGACCACGTGCCATGGCCCGCGAATCCCGAGTTCGGCTGACACGGCTGCGGCCGGCTCCGAAGCGAGTGAGTTGCTGGCGGCGAGGAGGTTGAAGTCGCGGCGACCGGGCCACGGTTCCAGCCAACCGGCGAGAGCGCCCCGGCTGGTGCCGAGGAAGACGGCGGTTTCCGCAAGATCGTCAGAGGACCAGCCGGCCGCGTTCACTGCTTCACGGGCGACGTGGAGGGCTGCGGCGCTGGACGGCGACCACTTCCGGTGGACCAGCAGGGAGCGGGGGCGGATCCATCCGGCGGTCAGATCGTCGAATCCGGCGGGAGAATCGGGGAGTTCAGAGAGAGGACGGAGGGCGGGCCGGCCACTCCGCAAAGAGTCGAGATGATCTTCCAGACTGTTCCCGAGGGCGCCGAGGCAGCCCGCACCGCTGATGGTCGTGCTCAAATCAGCTCCTCAAGGAATCGCGCCTTGTTGAACAAAGCGAACTGTTCGGGCTCCTCACCAGTCCCGATGAAACGGGGCGGGATTCTGAGTTGCTCATAAATCGGCACGATGATGCCGCCCTTCCCTGAGCCATCCATTTTCGTGACGATGAGGCCGTCGAGGGGTGATGCCTTGTGAAACACCTTGGCCTGCTCGAGGGCATTCGAGCCGGTCGTCGCATCAACCGCGAGAAGCGTGAGGTGGGGCGCTGACTCATCCTGCTTCGCCAGGGTGCGCCGGATCTTCGCCAACTCCTCCATCAGGTTATGCCGAGTATGCAATCGACCGGCGGTGTCGCAGATCAGATAGCGGGCTCCGTCGGTGATCGCCTGCTGGTGGGCGTTGTAGCAGACGGAAGACGGATCGGAATTCGGTGGCCCCTTGACGACCGGAATCCCGAGCCGCGTGCCCCAACGTTCGAGTTGTTCGGTGGCCGCGGCACGGAAGGTGTCGGCCGCCGCAAGCACGGTTGGAGCGCCGCGTCCTTGGAGCCAGTGGGCCAGTTTCGCGCAGGAAGTCGTCTTTCCGACGCCGTTCACGCCTACGACGAGAAAGGTGAAGGGTTTGCCGGCTGAGAGCGGCAGCGGCGGTGGGGAATCGGCCGGAAGGCGTTGCGCGATGTGCTGGCGGGCTGCCTCGACGACATCGTCGGCCGAAACTTTCCTTCCTAGATCCTGGAGTTCGTCCACCAGCAGCATGGAGAGCTTCGGCCCGAGGTCGGCGCCCACGAAATCCGCCTCGAGTTCGTCCCAGTCGATCTCGGCCTTGTTCGCCAGTTTGTTGTAAATGGAGGAGAGAAAGCCCGCCATGGCGGCGGGGTTCTAGGGCGGGATGGCTCCGGTCGCAAGAGATTCGAGGGATTGGCGGCCATCGGTGCTGCCCGGGAGCGAGGTTGCCAGAATTCCCGCGGCGGATAGGTTGGGCGCCGATGAAATGGATTTGGTTTTTGGCGATTCTCGGCAGCCCGGGTGCCGCGATGGCTGCCTCCGAGGTGATTCAGGCCTTCGAAGGTGACGGTCTGGGGGATTGGTCGGTCGAAGGAATGGCTTTCGGTGACGCCCCGGTTCCCGGCGAAATGGCCGGGCTGAACGGCAAGCTTACGGGGTTCAGCGGCAAATCGCTCGTTTGCTCCGCCCACGGTGGCGACGAGGCGACCGGATCACTCACTTCTCCGCCCTTGAAGGTGAAGGCTGACTACCTCGCCTTCACGATTGCCGGAGGCAAGCATCCGGGCAAGACCGCGGTGCAGATGCTGGTCGGTGACAAGGTGGTACTCGAGGAGACGGGCAACAATGACCTGATGTGCCGACGCATCGTCTGGAATGTGAAATCCTGGCGCGGCAAGGAGGTCCGTTTGCGGATCCTCGACAACGAGACCGGAAGTTGGGGTGTTATCGCCGCCGACCACTTCGTTTTCGACAACTACTCGAATCCGATCATGCCGCCGCAGCTCGGTGAGAAGGGTGTCGCCGGTCTGGTTCCTTTCGCCGGGCTTCCCGGGTCGAGCATCCCCCAAGGTACGATGGGGCGGGTTGTCGCGAACCATGCTAACCAGGACGTGACTTCGCCGACAGCGCTCGCATTCGACGAACAGGGAGTGCTCTACGTGGCCGAGACCCATCGTTTCCGCCATGGTATCGAGGATAACCGGAATCACCTCTATTGGCTGCTCGACGACATCGCCAGCCGCACGGTCGAGGATCGCGCCGCGATGTTCAAGAAGTGGAGCGATAAGGTCAGCGAGAAGTATCTCACGGAGGTTTCTGAGCGTGTCCTGAGGCTCGACAAGCAGGGCGACGACGGAAGCTTTTCGGAAAGCGGTGTCTTTGCCGCCGAGTTCAATGGCGCTCTCGAGGGAACCATGGCGGGGGTGTTTCCCTATCGCGGGATGGTCTATGTCGCGAACATCCCGAGCATCCTCGGGTTGGTCGACAAGGACGGCGACGGCAAGGCGGATGACCGGGTGGTGATCGAGGATGGCTTCGGAGTGCGCGTGTCGTTTTCGGGGCACGACCTGAACGGCTTCGAACTCGGGCCTGACGGACGGATCTACGGCACGGTTGGTGACCGGGGATTCAATGTGGGGACGCGGGAAGGTGTGCATTACGAGTATCCGAATCAGGGTGCCGTGTTTCGTTTCGATCCCGACGGCAGCAATTTCGAGGTGATCCATACCGGCCTGCGCAATCCGAAGGAGATCGCATTCGACGAGTATGGGAACGCCTTCTCGGTCGACAACAATTCGGACCAGGGTGATGCGGCGCGGCTCGTGTATGTGGTCGAGGGTGCGGACTCCGGATGGCGGATGGGGCATCAGATCATGCATTCGTTCCACCGGCAGATCGGCCTCGAGCAGCATCCGCCGAACTTCTGGATGGCGGAGGAAATGTGGAAGCCGGCCAACGACAAGCAACCCGCCTCGCTGCTGCCGCCGGTCGACAACATCACGTCCGGTCCGTCCGGCCTCGCTTACCACCCCGGGACCGGGTTCCTTGAGGAGGAAGTCGGGCGGTTCCTCATTTGCGACTATCGCGGATCGGAATCGAGCTCCGGAATCCAGTCGTTCGCGGTCAAGCCATCGGGTGCGGGGATGAAACTCGTGGACTCACGACGCTTCATGTGGGGCGTGTGCGCGACCGACGTCACCTACTCATGGGATGGCCGGGTATTCGTCAGCGACTTCGTGACCGGTTGGCGGTCGCACGAGGATGGACGTGTCATCGAGTTGTCAGCGGGCGAGGCCTACCAGGCCGATGCGGCTCGAGATACTGCGAAGCTCATCCGCGAAGGCTTTGATCAACGAGAGTCGAAAGAGCTGGTGGGGCTCCTGAAGCATCCCGACATGCGTGTGAGGACGCGAGCCCATCTTGCCCTCGTCGGAAAGGCCGACGGGCTCGACTCGCTCAAGGAGGTTGCCACCAATGGCGAGGGGCTTGAGCGTCTGCACGCGATCTGGGGCTTGGGCGTGATTGCGAGGCGGGGGAACATGGCGCTTCCGAAGGTCGACGACGATGACTTCGGGCCGGTGCCCGGAGGTCGTCAGCGCGAGCAGGCTCAGAACGTTCTCGTGGATCTGCTCAAGGACGGCGATCCGGAGATCCGGGCACAGGCGGTCAAGGTGTTGGGAGACTCGGGAATCGTTGGCGATAAGATCAACTTCAGCGGTCTCCTCGCCGACGTGTCGGCACGGGTGCGGATGTTTGCCGCGATCAGCGCGGCGAAAACCTCGGCGGTGGGCTCGCTGCCGTTTATCTGGAAGATGCTGGAGGCGAATTCGGACGCGGATCCGTATCTGCGGCACGCCGGAGCGTATGCGCTCGCCGAGTTGGCCAATCCGGTAACGCTGACCGGGCTGACGACGCACGAAGACAAGTCCGTGCGCCTGGCTGCGGTAGTGGCGCTGGGGCGCAAGCATGATGCCAGTGTCGCTGGCTTCCTTCGCGACGAGGATCCCGAGGTCATGCGTGAGGCGGTCCGGGTGATTCACGACAACCGGATTGAGGATTCCCGCAGTGTGCTTGCGGAGCTCTTGGACCAACCCCGCTACGACGACTTCACCGAGATGATTTGGAGGCGGCTGATCCACAGCGCTTACCGGGTGGGTGGCGAGGCCAACGCGAAGCGCTTGGTGGATGCCGCGATGAACCCCAAGGTTCCTGCTCCGGTCCGACGTGAGGCGCTCCGCCTGCTTGGCGATTGGAAGAAGCCATTCGTGGTCGATACCTCGACCGGCACCTTTGATCCGCTGCCGGAACGGGACGGTTCGGCGCTTGCGGGATCCGTTGGAGGAAGGGTGGATGATCTTTTGAGGATCGACGGATCCCTGCTTGAAGACGCGGTTTCGATGCTCGCCAAGACCGCGACCGATTTGAGCAAGGTTGATCCCGCCCTGCTGAAGGCAAAGGTCTCCGATCTTTCGCTGCCGGGTGGTGCACGAGCCGGGCTCCTCGATCTTTGGGCGAAACGCAGCGGGAACTCGGGCAAGGCCACCTTGATGGAACTTGCTGCAAGTGAGTCGGACGAAGTGGCGTTTGCGGCGATCGGATGGCTTCAGAAGCAAAAGGCTCCTGAAGCCTCGGAGTTGCTGGTGAAGGAAACGGAGTCCGCAGAGGCGGCGCGGGCTCAGAAGGCTTGGGGGCTTCTACAGGCCATGGAGGGGGAGAAGGTTGCCCTACGGTTCGCGAAAGCGGTCGACGGCCTCATCGCATCGAGCGGCAAGGGAGCGGCTGCCATCGAGATTCTTGAAGGCGCGCGGAGTCGTCCCGAGGATATCGTAAAGGCCGCTGTCGAACGCTACGACGCGGCTGTGTCGAAATCGGAGGACCCGCTTTTTGCGAGTTACCCATCGCTGCTGGGCGGGAATGCGGAGAAGGGTGCCCGCCTTTTCGAAAGCCATCCGGCCGCGCAATGCATGCGGTGCCACCGTGCCGATGGAACAAACGCGGCGGATCTGGCCGGACCGGAACTTTCGACGGTCGGGAAGAGGCTCCCGCGTCTGAAACTCCTCGAGTCCCTAGTGATGCCGGGAGCCGAGGTCGCGTCGGGATATGGTGTTGTCGCGGTAACGTTGAAGGATGGAACTTCCGAGGGTGGAACCTTGGTGGAAAAGCAGTCTGAGTTCGTCGAACTTGATGTCGCAGGAGAGAAGAAGCGGATCCCGCGAGACAAGATCGAGACGATCAGCGAGCCTGTGTCGGCCATGCCGCCGATGGGCGCGCTGCTGAAACCGGATGAACTGCGTGACCTCGTGGAATGGCTGAGCCGCAGGAAAGGGAAGTAGTCGTTGCAGCACTTGTGATCGGCACCGGTGCCGCCTAGCTTCACGCTTCCGATGACCGAGGCAAAGTCGAAGCCCGAGCCCCATCCGAGCATCGCCGCGACGGCGATCTCCGGGATGGCTCTCGTGCTTGCCTTGGTGCTGCATCTGATCGGCCCTCTCCGGGGAGTTGATGATGCACTCGCGGCCTGGGTCACCGGTTTGCCGATGGGTGGCGAGATTCATCCGTCACCTCCGTTCCTCGTTTGGGTCTGGACAGTCCTGCTCGTCATCGGGCTTCCTCAATCGGTTCTCCACGTCCGCGGTCAGTGGCGTCGATGGGTGCTCGTGGTGAGCGCGTTGGTGCTCACGCTCTCGTGGGTGCCGGTACTCGCGCTTGCCGGAGTCACTGTCCCCGTGGCAGCGCCTCTGGCCGCGCTGATTTGGGCCTCAGGCGGCTCACTCATCTATGCGGTCCGCCACCGTGAACCTACCTGACCTAGAAGAACCGCCATGGCACGAATCGAATATCCTGAGGCAGTCGGCCGCGTGGTCGAAGCGCTGAAGACCTTGCCCGGCATCGGTCCTCGGAGCGCCGAGCGGATCGCGATCTGGCTACTCCAGAGTCCGAAGTCCGATCCGGCGGAACTCGCCACGGCGCTAACCGAGGCAAAAGTCGCGATCACCTCGTGTCCGACCTGCGGGTTTTTCGCGACCGAGGCTCGCTGTGCGATCTGTGATCACCCTTCGCGGGAAACCACATTGTGTGTGGTTGAGCAGCCTACCGATGTTCTGCCGATGGAGCGCTCGGGTGTGTTCAAGGGCAGGTATCACTGCCTCGGAGGTCGGCTTTCGCCTTTGGACAACGTCACTCCGGAAGACCTCAGAATTGGGGGACTGGTTTCGCGGATCGAAGATGAAGGGATCGAGGAAGTGATTCTGGCCCTCGGTGCCGACGTCGAAGGGGAGGCAACCGCCAGCTACCTATGCGACCTCCTTCGCAGTCGATGCCGGGTTACCCGTCTTGCACAAGGTTTGCCCGCCGGAGGTGGACTTGAGCATGCGGATGCGTTGACCTTGGCCCGTGCGTTCGAGGGACGGCGCGAGTCATAGGGCCGATTGCCACATACAGACCGAGCACTTTTCAAGATGTCCGACCGACCTCCAAAACGCCGTCCGTTCCAGCGCAAGTGGGCTGCGAAAAAGAAGCGACCCGTTTTGGCGAAGAATGCCGGAAAGGGCTGGGATCCGGTCGCGGCGTGGTACGACCAGTTGGTCGGCAAGAAGGGCTCCGACTATCACCGCCATGTCGTCCTGCCGGCCGCCATCGAGATGATCGGGAATGTCCGCGGTGCACGCGTCCTGGATCTTTGCTGCGGACAGGGGGTCTTCGTGCCTCTGTTGTTGGATGCCGGAGCGAAAGAGGTCGTCGGGGTCGATGCGAGTCCCCGGCTTATCGATTCGGCCACCGAACGATTCACAGACGAGCCTAGAGTTCGCATGCTGGTCGCGGACGCCTGTCTTGATGGGGATTGGGCGGACGGAAGCTTCGACGCTGCCGTCTCCCTGATGGCAGTGCATGATGTGCCGGATCTCCCGGCCATGTGCCACAACATGGCGGCTGCTCTGAGACCGGGTGGCCGGTTTGTCGCGATTTTCATGCACCCCTGCTTCCGCATTCCCCGGCAAACGCATTGGGGCTGGGATGAAGGCAGGAAGCTCCAGTACCGGCGGGTCGATCGTTACGGGGTTGATCTTGAGATCCCGATCGTCACCCATCCGGGGAAGGGCGGGGGAAGCGAGACGATCTTTTATCACCGGCCCTTGGGTGAGGTTCTTACCGCCTTCGGTGCCGAGGGGCTCGCCATCAGCGAGACGCGTGAGTTGATGAGCCACCGACGTTCCCAAGCCGGTGGGGCACGGAGCAAGGGCGAGCACCGTGCGGCCCGGGAGTTTCCGATGTTCCTTGCGATCGCCGGGACGCGTCTGTCGCCGACTTGAGGCATTGCCCACGCAGGACTGCCGAATCGGCACGGCGTGGCGCGAGATTCCCCTTTCCCGTGGCGGGCATGCCCCTTAGTTTCCCGCCCAATGAGCGGCTGCCACGGGCCAAAGATGCGGATGGATCCCGGTCTCCACCAGGACAAGAAACCGTCGTGGATCAAGGTCCGGCTCCCGAATGATCCGGTCTTCTGGTCGACCAAATCCCTGATCACCGATCTCAAGCTGGTAACGGTTTGCGAGGAGGCCCAGTGCCCGAACCGCTGGGAGTGCTGGGGACAGGGAACGGCGACTTTCATGATCGCCGGCGAGAAGTGCACCCGCGCGTGCGGCTTTTGCGCCGTGAAGACCGCCAAGCCGGATGCCTTGGAGCAGGATGAACCAATCCGGGTCGCTGAGGCCACACGTCGGATGAAACTTCGCCACGTGGTGATCACCGCGGTTGCCCGTGACGATCTCCGGGACGGCGGAGCCGAGCATTTCCAGCAGACCATCGAAGCGGTGCGGGCGGTGAATCCCGGGATTATCATCGAGGTTCTCGTTCCAGACTTCAATGATCGGGATTGGGCGCTGCAGATGGTAATGGACGCACGTCCGCACATCTTCAACCACAACCTCGAGACGGTGGAACGCCTGACGCCACTCGTCCGATCCCGGGCGAAGTATGACCGCAGTCTTGCCGTGCTCAAGAAAGCCAAGGCGATGGTGGACGGAAAGGTCGCGACCAAGAGCGGATTGATGCTAGGGCTTGGCGAACGCCGTGAGGAGTTGCTCAAGGCGATGGATGACCTCCTTGAGCACGATGTCACCGTGTTGACTCTCGGGCAGTATCTCCGCCCGACACCGCGGCACCTTCCGGTGGTCGACTACATCCACCCCGATCAGTTTGCCGAGTTCAAGGAGATCGCGTTGGAGAAGGGCTTCAGGCACGTGGCGAGCGGTCCGCTGGTCCGCAGTTCCTATCATGCTGCCGACTTCAGGCCTGAGCTCGATATCCTTGAGGATGTGGAGAAGACCGCGCCGGTGCATGGGTTGGACCTCCAACCCGAGGATCTGCCAATCCCGCAAGCCCGCACCGCGATCGTGCGGGGTTCGGTCGCCTAGTCGGTCTCCCGGGCAGGGCGGAAGTCGAAGCCTGCCGTCACAGGCCGGTGGTCGGATCCCAGTTTCGGACCAGTTGATCGGAGCACGCAGGGTCCGAGGCCCCGCGTGAGAATGTGATCGATAGGCACTGCGAGGATGGGATTCTCGCGTGACCACGTGGCGCTGAATCCGTGGCCGCGAGCCGAATCGATGTAGCCGTCTTCCCAGAAGCCGGTCATCGCATGACTCCAACGGGTGGCGTTCAGGTCCCCGACAATCACAGTCGGCAAGTTCGATCGTGCGGCCCGCTCACGGAGTTCGGCCAGATAGGCATCCCGCTCATCCGCCCAAAAGCGGGTTGCGGGTGGTACCGGATGCGCACCGAGAACACGGATCTCTCCGCTCGGTGTCTGAATGACGGTATCAAGGAGCGGCAACGCCAATCGGCCGACCGATTGAATGTCGGTCAGATGGAAAGGGTGCTTCGAGCGGAACGCGAAGCCGAAGCTGCCGTTGAGTGGGTGGTCGATCGAGTAGGGATACGCCTCGTCCAGCTTCGACAGTTCCGCGATCCATTCCGGTGTGGCCTCGGCGAAGTAGAGGAAATCCGAGCCCTCTTCGATGGCCCACGTCACGGTGGTCTCGTAACGATTGTTCCCGCCGTACACGTTGAAAGTCGTAACTTGGAGCGTCTGGGGCTTAAGCGGGACTCTCGGGAACCAAAGCTCTGCGAGACGCACGCCCGGGATGAGCGCGAGCAGCGATGGGATCGCAGCAGCCCTAAATTGCCGCCGAATCACGAGCCAAAGAACAAGGAGGGAGAGGAACCCGAAATACTGGGCTTGGAAGTGGTTGCAGAGGTCCAGCAACCAAATTTGCCCGCCTATCCAGCCCGATATGGGCAGCAAAGCGACGATTCCGGCCATGAGTACAACGGCCTTGGTGGCTTTTCGGGGGGCTTGGCGTTCGCTCATTCGTTTAAAGACTCAGGCACTCCCCGGCAGCTTGGAGGCCCAAGATCGTCGGAAAGTGCGCACTTCAAAGACCGTGAGTCTCGCAGGGTGCCTAGGAGCGGCAATCCCTGAATTCCTTATGGTTGGCAGCGGTTTTTTATCAGGAAAGTATGACAGATCGGTTGCTGGGACGATCGGCTAAAAAGAAAATTTAAGAAAATTTGGAAATCGGGCTAGCAGGGCGCGATTGGAGGGAATGATGACGAACTTCACCCCATCCCAAGTTGCGCTGGAAGGCGGTAACGATCTGGGGGGAACGCATCGCCCGAAAGCTGAGCTTGGGTGGGGTGGGTTCGCGTTCTCCGAATCCGGTTCGGAATTCGGAGGCGCCATCGAAGATTTCCACAACGGGACCCGGCAAATGGGGGAACCGGCGGTGGGTTTCGGATCCGAAAACGAGGTCGGGGGGCCTCTGGAACCGATGCCGAGCGCCGACATTCGCTCCGGATCCCAGGAAGAAACGGCACCTGAATCGTTCGGGGGGATGACTCGGGTGCCGCTTCCGCCTCTTTCTCAGGATGACAATGGCCAAGTAGTGTTCATGCAAAGATCCCGACCGGATGGTCGGGATCGCGGCTAAGACTCCAACGAGTCGGCGCCGTTCAGGCCAAGATACAAAGAAATCGGGACCGCGCGCTTGGGGAAGCCGCTCGGTCCCGATTCTTTTTCGGGTTGAGGCCTCATCGGGAACCGACGCTCAGCGGCGGACCTGCTCGAGAAAGGGCACCAATTCCTCAACGCCGAAGTCGGCGAGCACTTCGCCGTTCCAATCCATCGTGGGCGCCTTCGTCTGTCCGGAGAGCTCCACCATTTCCCGCATCGCTTCGGGGTCGACCGAGACATTGCGAGTCTCGAACCGGATCCCCTCACGGCGGAGGTAGTCGATGACTTCGACGCACCAGGGGCAACCCGGCTTGATGTAGAGAATCGGCATCAGACGAACCGGACGGCGTGCTTCTTCGAGAGCTTCAACACATCACCGGCCGCGGGAGTGACTGCCGCCGCCGGATCGGTGAGCTTCTCGCCATTCATTTGGACGGACCCCGGAATGATGAACTGTTTCCGGAGCTCGCCGTTCGACTTCTTCAGGTCGAACGCCACTTCAAATGCATGGGCGGTGAGGCTCAGCACCGTTGCGCCAGAAGGAATGTCCGCAAGGGCGAGTTCGGCAGCCCCGGCTCCGAGGTCCCGCTTGGAGAATCGCGCCTCCCAGGTCGACCTCGCCTCCGCGCCGGCGGCGTCACCGTGGTAGCGGGCGGTCAGACGTTGGGCGAGGGCCTTCTTCGTATCCATCGGATGTCCGCCGGCGGGCAGCTCCTCGCCGAGCAGCAGGAGGTGGTAGCGTGCCATGAGATCATCGGAAATGCTCATCAGCTTCCCGAACATGTCCTGGGGTTCGTCGTTCACCCCGACGTAGTTGTCGTAGGACTTCGACATCTTCCTCACTCCGTCGAGGCCTTCCAGCAGAGGAACCAGCATGACCACTTGCTGCGGCTGGCCTTCCTCTTTCTGGAGGTCGCGACCCACCAGAATGTTGAAGAGCTGGTCGGTGCCACCGATCTCGACATCTGACCGGATCTCGACCGAGTCCCAGCCCTGCATGACCGGGTATTGGAGTTCGTGAAGCCGCACTTCCTGGGCCGCATCGATGCGATTGCGGAAGTCCTCGCGCTGCAGCATCTGCTGCAGGGTCACACGCGCGTTGAGCCTCAGCACATCCTCGTAGCTCATCTTACGGAACCAGTCGCCGTTGTAGACAATCTCCGTGCGGTCACGATCAAGCACCTTGAACGCTTGGGATGTGTAGGTTTCGGCGTTGGCGAGCACTTCGTCCCGGGTCAGAGGGGGGCGGGTCGCGGATCGGCCGGAGGGATCTCCGATGGTCGCGGTGAAGTCGCCGATCAGCAGCACCGCCTGATGCCCGAGTTCCTGGAACTGCCGCAGTTTTTCCAAAGCCACGGTGTGCCCGAAATGGATATCGGGAGCCGTGGGATCCACACCGAGCTTGATTCGGAGCGGTCGGCCGAGCTTGAGCTTTTCCAAGAGCTCCTTCTCCGAGAGCACCTTGGCGGTTCCGGCGACGAGGATTTCGAGTTGCTCTTCGGGCGTCACGTCGCGGGAATTAGGGGAGCCGGACGTCCATTGCAAGCGGCGAGGGGACCGGATTGAAGGTTGTGATAGGGTCGGGGATCTGTCAGCTTCCGCGCCCATGACCCGTCCCGCCCATCTCGGATGGATGCTTTTGAGCGTCTCTCTGCTCGCCTCGTGCGGGACGGACGAGGTCGGCGTGGCGGATGCCGGGGCATCTCCGCAGCAGGGCTTCAAGATGAAGAGCGGCGAGATGTTTGACGACGATTCACAGAAGATTCTCGGGCGTTACGGCACGACGAATCCGATGTTCTCGAACGGGCAAGGAGGTTCGGCGAGCGAGGCGAGTTCGGTCAATCAGCAGTTCACGGGCGAATACTCGAAGCGCGAGTTCCAGGGAAAGAACTACGACAAGAAGTCCTTCTGGGGGCGCAAGGATTACGCCAAGCAGGTTTACAGCGGGAATCTGGATGGAAGCCGGTTCCAGCACGGCGCGCGTGAGGGTTCACAGTTGGCTCGTGAAGGTTCAACGACCAGCCGGGAAGCCGGTCGGGTGTTCGCAACCGGGGAGTCCCCGACCTCAGCAGCCCGCGAGGCAGACAAGAAGGGCATTCCCACAAACTCGGATGCTGAGACGGATGTCCGCCGCCGGGTTTTCCAACAACCTGAGGTCCGTGACTGGCGGAACCAGCGAGCCCTGAGTGTCGAAGACACTAAGGACATGCTCGGCCGCTGACGCGGTCAGCGGATCGAGTGGATCGAATCGATGACCGCCTTCTTGAAGGGCGTCCACGCGACAGGGCTCCCGTCGAGAAAGATCGACTGGGCAGCTGAAAACCTCAGCGACAGGAGTCCGGGGTGCCGCTTCCGAAGAAATGCGCCAAGTCCCTTGGTCGGCGAGGCGACGTCGCGGATCACGGCGTTCGGAAGCTTGGTGAGCATGGCATCGCGCCAGCTCCTGGCGAAAGCGGCCTCGCCATCGACCCGGAGATCATACTCGATCTCGACCCAAGCGTCCCGAATGTCCGGCCGCGTATCAAAAGAGATGTGGATCGCGGTTTCGCCGCGTTGCACGGCGTTCTCGACCCGCGCCTCTAGAGCGTTGAGATAAACCGACTTTTGCCTCTGATCGAGTTTCTCACGCTGCTCCTCGGTGAGGGTCATCGAGTGTTCACTCCACCTCGCCGGATCGGTCGGATCCTTTGAGAGGTCGATCAGAAGGCGGGTCATTTCGTTGTGAAGCAACTGGGCATGGAGCTTCATGGCGACGCCTTGGGCAAGATTGAGAGCGCCGGGCGACCATCCGGCTGACGAGGTCACCAGGTCCTCTTTGCCGTTGAAGACCGCACGATGCCACTCCGGCAATGCGGAGACCGCGGTTTCGCAAGTGGGAATGATTGTGGCCATCGGGTCTACGTCGGATTCAGAACGCGGTGCCGATGGCGAAATGCCAACTGCCACTCGGGTCGCGCCCGTCTTGAGTCAGATTGTGTCCGTACTCAAGCCTGACCGGTCCGATGGGAAGATCCAGACGAAGCCCGAGACCGACGGCCATCTCCGGATCGCCCGTGCCGAAATCCTCCCAATCCGGGCTCAGGCCGCCTGCGTCGAAGAATGCCGCCGCCTTCAGCGGGCCGGCGATCGTGTGGATATACTCGATATTGGTCACCCAGTAGCTCTGCCCGCCGACCGGATAGCCCGTTGTCGACCACGGGCCGAGTTCCCGGTCCGGGAAGCTCCTGACGCTGCGTGCTCCGCCATTGAAGTAGCGTAAGTCGATGGGCAATCGTCCGGATCCGCCACTCGGGATCAGGAACCCGGCCCGGGCGCCGACCGCCAATTGGCCGCTCTCGCCGATCGGACGATAATATGAGCCCTCGATGCCTGCCTTGAAGTACGCCGAGGAGTTGTCGCCGATCGCCGCGCCGAGTTCTACCGGCAGCTCGAGATGCCAGCCTTCTTTGGGAAGAACCGGATTGTCGCGATAGTCGAGAGTCTGGGTGATCCGGAGATAGGGGTTCTGGTAGTCCTGTTCTCCGAGCTGTGCGATCGGCAATCCGTCGGCATCTGTCGACACGATGGCCCAGCCGAGCGACGCGTCGACCGTGTAGTGCTCCGTGACCGGCCAGATGGCGGAGGCTTCGATGCCGGAGCGCAGGGCGTTGTAGCCTTCGTAGTCCTTCGACAAGGCGTAGAGACGTGCCTTGCCCGCCACGTCGCTGCCGGCCAGCCACGGATCCGCCAGCGAGATCTCGCCAAGCAGAGACCGCTGGGTGATCTCGAAGCCGGCTGAGAAGTTCCGGACCTTGCCCAAGAAATTCCGATCGTAATACGCCGCACCTAGTAGAAACCCCTCGAATGAGTCGAAACCGGCGGTGCCCGAAATCCCTCTGGCTTCGGCTTCCGTCAAGCGGAGGGTCACATCGACCGTTTCGCCTGCGACGGGTTCGATCTCGGTGCGGACGTTCGAGAATGCGCCGGTAGCAATGAGCTGGCGGATTCGCTTCTCGGCGACATTGCCGTCGAGATACTCACCCTGGAGATCGTCCAAGCGGGTAAGCACACGGTCCGGATCGGTCTTCCCGAGACCGGCAAGCTCGATGTTCCGCAGCTTGAAGCGTTGGCCCCGCGTGACGTCGAACACCGGAGTCAGCTGTAATCCTTCGCGTTCGATACCCATCCGGATCTTGGCACGCAGGAAGCCGGCTGCCTGGTACTGCTCGGAGACGCGTGCTCTCACGGAGTTGAGGTTGGGCGTGGTCGCAGGCTCGCCGACATACTGGCTGACGGCCTCGGCGAGACCGGGTGTCGTCTCACCGCGGAAGACCGGTGGGGCGATCTTTGAAATCCGGCCTGCCTTGACGTCGAACGTGAAATCGATCTTGCCGGTTTCCGGATTCGGCTGGCGACTGGCGAGAATGACTTCAGCATCGTAGAACCCGATGCTCTGCATCTGGGCCTCCATCAGCTGGATACCCGCAGGAACATCCTCGTCGCGGATGGGAAACTCGTTGAGTCCGGTCGCCCGCTTTTTCGGGTTGAGTTGGAAAAGTTCGACCAGAGTCTCGTTCAGCTTCGGATTGGGTACGTTGTTGATCGTGACTTCACCGATTACGTCGCGTTTGCCCTCATCGATCCGCAGGCGGATCGTGTTTTTGTCGACCACCTTCCAGTAGACGGTCACATCGTTGAAGCCGGCGAGTTGGTAGGCTTGTTCGACGAGGAAAGCAGCATCGGCAGCCCGCGGACGGGTAGCTTCACGAAGGGTGATGTGGTCGAGCCTGCCCCCGAGGTTCGTCAGAATCTCCTGCTCTGACAGGGATTGGTTGCCGACGATCCTGACGGCGGTTTCACCAAGAACCGGTCCTGCCGCCGCTAGAAAAGCAGCCAGTATGATGGGGGCGCGGTGACTCACTCGAAGCGGAGCAGGTAAGTGACCTTGGTTCGGGTGTTGCCCTCATCGCTGATTCCGGCGGTCAGCAGCCAGTTGTCATCGAGGTTGAAGGTGGCCGAGTTGTATTTCTTGCTGGTGTAGGGATCGACCTCACCGACCTGGAAGTCGACCTTGTCCAGAACCTTGAAGACCGGGCGAAGCACTTTGACCGCTCCGATGCGACCGCGTCGGGCCTCTTCGATCAGCAGCTGCGTTGCGCGTGCCGTGGCAGCGCTCGGATCCTCGAAGCCCCGGGTTGTCGTGCCTGTGGCGATGAGCGTCATGACTTCCGTTTCGGCGAGCGGAGGACTCGAAGTCGGCTGGATATTCGGATCCGAGACCGGGCCGTAGATATAGATGGTGACGTCATACGGGCGGATGCGCGAGGTGCCACGGATGTCGAGAACCGGGTCGAAAGGGTGATCGGGACGGAGCGTGATCTTGCCCGCGTCGATCTCAAGCGTGCTGAACGGGAGTTTCGCCTCGATCTCGCGAAGCTTGATTTCACCGCTTGGGCGGGGAGTGCCGACGGCGCCCCCGATCCGCGCATCCACATACACTTCGCCGTTTGCGAGGTTGCCCCGGATGAGGAACGGACTGCCCGTCTTCAGCGAGACATCCAAGGACCAATCGTTGAAGGGAGCCGGCACTTTTGCTGCAAGCTCGGAAGGGGGCGGGGCATCGATGGCCGGCAAGCTCGGCTCGGCGACCTTGTTGACCGGCACGCCAATCGGCAGCAGCTCGATGTCCTTGAAGAACAGGCTGTCGACGACCTTGATGCCGCCGGAGATGCGGGCGGTCTCCCAAGGTCCGCCAACCTTCAAATCGGAACTGATCCGGACAATCATCGATTCGTTGCGAACCGCCGGGAGCGACTTCGCGTCGATCGCGAGATTCACGTCACCCGGCTTCCCATCGTTCAGCTTGATCCCGCCGTTGATCACGAGTGTGCCCCCGGAAACCTCGGCAGACAGATTCTCCAGGTTGACTTCGGCGGGAGTTGCCGTGACGCGCAACGCACCCTTGCTCACACGCGGCACTCCGGGGTCGTGCATCTCGAAGGCGCCGCCATCGAGAGTGACTTCGGCCCGAGGAGCCGGTTCGCCAACCGTGCCGGTGACCTCCACCATGGCATTGATCTCGCCCGACAGCTTCTTGGTCTTGGGAAGGAACGACCCGAGGGTTGCGATGTTGAGGTCCGTCAGCGTGAGCCTCGCATCGAGGCTGGCGGCTTTGACGGTATCCGGATCCTCAGCCCATTGGTCCGGATCCCAGTTCGTCACCGCACTGATGACCGCGGGAGGATAACCCGGCGCGGTGACCTCGCCCTCGAGCTTGAGGGTCTTCTCCTTCCCGACGGCCTCGAGTTCAATGTTTGCAAGCGGAACGTCCGGTTGGCTCACCAGGCCGAGTTCAAGTGCGGTGAGATTGGTATCCAACTCCGGATTGGCCGGGGATCCCGTCAGGTGAATCGAGAGCTTGGCGCGGCTCGAATCCACGAACCTGGAGCTCTCCGGGAGAAACGGATGAAGTTTCGAAAGCGGCAGCTCGGGTGTTTCGAACTTCAGTTCGATCGGCCGTGTTTCCCGAAGAAGAGCTTTCCAGTCGGAGAGATCCTCGGGAACGGGAATGCTGGCATTGCCGGAAGCAAGGACCTCGTCGGCGTCGCTCCACTCGAGTTGTTCAAGCGTCAGGGTGCGGTCGGACAGTTCGGCACGGGTCTCGATCTTCTGGGTGGAAAGCTGGACGTTCAGAGGGGCCAGCTTGACCGACTCCGGCCATGCATATTCAGCGGAAGCGAAGGCCTTCAGCGTGTCGGAGTCTTCGTCTCGCTTCCACTCGGCGCCGTTGATCTCAAGTTTGCCTTGGTGCCTGTTCTGCTCGAGATCGCCGGAACCTTCCCAGTCCAGGGTGGCTAGGATGCCGTCGGGAACTTCGATGCCGAAGGGCTGGAGCCACGCTCTCAGCGAGCTCGGTGTGAATGAATCCAGACTCGCCGTCCCTTCGTAGGTCTTCGCCTCCAGCGCGAAGCCCCCATCGATTTCCACCGCCGGGAGACGGACGGCAGCCGTGATTTCCTGCGAGTCGTTCCAAGTCGCATCGATTGAAACGGGCGGGGCATCGACGCTGCTGACGATTGCGAGTTCGGCGCGAGCGGCGGAAGGCAATCCCTTCGTGAAGTCAGCGGAAGCGTTGACCTTGAGCGACGATGCTGGCACCTGCACGGGATCATCGGAAGGAGTGAAGCGGTCCCTTACCGCTGTTAGGATTCGCTCGAGATTCGGCGTCTCCAGGTTGGCGGTCGCGCGGGTCGGGAGGAGTTCCATCTCGGAACGCGACAATTCGGCCTCCGCGCCAAGCTGGAGAGGGGCACCCAAGGCGATTCCCGTCAGGCCGAGGTCGGCCCGGGAGCCCTCGAGTGTGGCGCGGAGCTCGAGCACTTCAGCGGTCCAATCATCGTAGGCGACGTCTCCCAACTCGAGTTCGAGTTCTCCCGCCAGGGTTTCGAGACCGCCATCGATTCCTGTGACCTTGAGGTCGAGCTTGTGCAGCGCGCCCTCCGCAGGGAGTTCGAATGCGAAAAGCTTGGCTGTCTCTTTGAGGGAAGGGATCTCCTCACGAAGGATGACAGAGGCGACACTTAGATCCGTCGTCACGTCGATGCGCTTTTCGTCGAGAACAATACCCGCGCCGAACTCCGGTTGCTCGCCTTCGGCAAATCGCGCGAGCACGTCGCGGACAGATATTCCGTCCATCAACTTCAACTTGTCGATGGTGAGTTCGCCGGGCGTCCACGATAGCGTCGCTTGCTGCGCGGCGATGGCACGCCCTCCGGGCAGTTCCATGTCACCGAGATCGAGCTCGAACTCATCTTCATTGGGGGAATGCAGCAGGGTCGTCGGTTCGATGGAGAAGAGGAGCTCGTCACCGCGCCGGATGATCGCACTGATGTTTCGCAACTCGATCTGCATCGGCACCAGCCTTTGCCTGAGGTTGGCCAAGAGCTCGGCAGGGTCACTCGGCTCGGATTCCTCGTCTTCCTTCGGCGGAACGGCCGCGAGGTCCACGTCGACGTGCAGATTGTCGAGAATAACCGACTCGACCTCCCCCCGGACCACTTTCGGGAGCAGGTAGCCGACCTTCAGCGAGTCGAGGCCGGCGACTTTCACAACCGCTTCGTCGCCGGTCAGACTGACATTCGAAACGCTCAGCTCCCCGGATGACAGTCGACCGTCGACTTCGAACTCCACCTCATACCCGAGCTCCGGAAGGTAATGACTCGCCGCCTTTTGGGCGATCCAACGCCAACCGGGACCATCGAGCCAAACCAATCCGGCAACGAGCAGGAAGAGCGTCCACCACCGCTTCTTGCGCCAGAACCGTCTCTTCGCCTTCTTCGCGGGCTGCTTCTTGGCTGGTTTTTCCTCATCCGCCATCCGCAGGCAGAATGAACCCCGTTTGCCGAATCGGCAACTACCGGCTGGCAACGATCTTCAATTCCGGCGGCTTGTGGTCGGCCATCCGAGTTGTCAGCCTGCCCGCATGGTGGACTCAGAGGGCACCCGGGAAAGGTGGCGGGAAATCATCTTCGAGGCCGAGACTCCTTCCGGCCGTCGCTTCGATGTCGTGCTGCTGGTGCTGATCCTGCTCAGCGTTCTGGCGGTCGTCTTGGAGAGCGTTCCTTCCGTCCGGAGGAATGTCGGCGAGGAGCTCTACATTCTCGAATGGGTCTTCACCGGCCTTTTCACGGTCGAGTATTTGCTGAGGCTATGGACGTCCCGTCAGCCGATCCGCTACGCGAGAAGCTTCTTCGGGGTCGTTGACCTGTTGTCGATCCTACCCAGCTTTGTCGGGCTGCTTCTGCCCGGTGGTCAGGCCCTGATGGTGGTCAGGATCCTTCGGGTGCTGAGGGTGTTCCGGGTCCTCAAAATGGTCCGTCATATCAGCGGTGCGACGGTCCTGATGCGGGCGCTCTACGCGAGCAGGGCGAAGATTACGGTCTTCTTTCTCGCCCTCGCTACCGTCGCTTTGATTGCCGGGGCGACCATGTATCTCGTTGAGGGTGAGGCGGGCGGCTATACCAGTATCCCCGTCGGGGTCTACTGGGCGGTGGTCACCATCACGACCCTCGGCTTTGGTGACATCACTCCGACGACCCAGCTCGGACAGTTGCTGACCTCGGTCCTCGCTCTGACCGGTTACGCCATCATCGCGGTCCCCACTGGCATCATTTCCTCCGAGATCTCGAAGATCGATGGGGATGAATCGACGCTTGCTTGTCCCTCGTGCGGGGTTCACGGCCACCTTCCGGATGCAAAGTATTGCCGTCGTTGTGGCGCGAAATTCGGGTGATCGAAGGGGCAACGTGAATACCCTGTTCCTACCGAGGGAAAAACCTGGGCAGGCTGCCCATCCGGCCGGTTGACAAAGGGGGAGCCGCTTGACCAATGTCCGACACCGCAGGAAGTTTCCGATTCTTTCCGAAATCTCTCCAGCGGGAACGACCTAAAGGCCCAAACCTCAAGTGTTCTCAAACGAAGATTATCTCGCCGATCTGCTGGTCGAAGCAGGTGCCACCACTCAGGAGCAAGTCGATCAGGCCCGGTCCGGCAAGGGATCGCTGATCGAGAATCTGCTTGAGAACACCGAGCTCACCGAGGCGACGATCGCGGGTGTTCTGGCGACCAATGCCGGAATCGAAACCGTCGACCTGGGAGAAGCCTCCATTACCGCCGAGGTAACATCGTCCGTGCCAGACGACATCGCGGTCCGCTACAAGGTGGTTCCGGTCGCGGATGACGGTGTCTACCTCACGGTCGCGGTCGCGGATCCATTCGATTTCGAGACGATGGACAGCCTGCCGACCATTCTCGGTCGGGAGCTGATGTTCGTCTGTGCCACCCATTCCGCGATTCAGGAGTTCCTCAAGCAGTTCTACGGCGCGCAGGACACTCTGGGCGGTGACATGAATGTCCCGACCAGCGAGGGCGCCGAGGTCGAGGAAGGCGACGCTCCGATCATCCGTCTCGTGCAGCATATGCTCGCCGAAGCGATGAAGATGCGTTGCTCGGACATCCACATCGAGCCGCTGGAGACTTCCGTTCGGATCCGCTACCGGATCGACGGCCGCCTCGTGGAGGTGGACAATCATCCGAAGAAGCTGCTGCCCGCCATCATCGCCCGTCTCAAGGTCATGAGCGGATCGATGTCGATCGCGGAAAAGCGCCTGCCGCAGGACGGCCGGATCCAGCTCAAGGCCGGTGACAAGGAGATCGACCTTCGGGTTTCTTCGGTCCCTTCGAATCATGGCGAGTCGATCGTCATGCGGATTCTCGACAAGAGCGCGTTGGTGCTCGGTCTGCCCGAACTCGGATTCTTCTCGGACGACCAGTCCGAGTTCGAGGAGCTGATCGGTTTGCCGGACGGCATCCTCCTTGTGACCGGCCCGACCGGTTCCGGCAAGACCACCACGCTCTACACCTGTCTCAACGTGATCAACCGGCCGGACCGCAAGATCATCACGGTCGAGGATCCGGTCGAATACGAGCTTCCCGGCATCAATCAGGTGATGGTGAAAGCTGACATCGGCATGACCTTCGCCGCGGCACTGCGCTCGATGCTGCGTCAGGCGCCAAACATCATCATGATCGGTGAGATTCGGGATGCCGAGACCGCGAATATCGCCATCAACGCGGCGCTCACCGGTCACCTCGTGCTTTCCACGCTCCACACGAACGATGCTCCTTCGGCAGTTGCCCGTCTGGCGGATATCGGGATCAAGCGCTTCCTGATCGCATCGGCCGTCCGTGCCATTCTCGCCCAGCGGCTTGTCCGGAAACTCTGCCCGGTCTGCAAAGCTCCCGCGACGCTCAACGACAAACAGTTGCGGGCGCTGAATCTCGACGCGGCCCGGCTCTCCGAGAGCACCATCATGGGACCGACCGGTTGCGAGAAATGCCGCGACCTCGGTTACCGCGGCCGTATGGGCATCTTCGAGCTCTTCAAGATCGACGATGAGGTCCGGCACATGGTGAACGAGAACCTGACGACCTCCCAACTCCGACGCCGGGCCCGCGAACTTGGCATGCGCTCGATGCGTGAGGACGGCATCCGCAAGGTCCAGGCTGGACTGACCTCCGCCGAAGAGGTGCTGCACGTGACGATGTCCGACGCCGATTGATCCCTTTCAAAACCCGTTTCCATGGATAGCAACCAGCTAGTAGATCTCTTTATCGGCCGCGGTCTGATCGACCGCTCCCTCGGGCAGGAAATCCTGAACGAGGTGGAAAACAGCGGCAAGGAGGCGGGGGAGGTCCTCGCCGACTTCCAGGTCATCCAGACCAAGGACGACATTTGGCCCGTGATCGCGTCCGAGCTCGGCGCCCAACAGGTGGACCTGACCGATTGGACGCCGCCGGACGAGTTGCTCGCCCTGATGCCGGCCGGCACGGCACGTCTTCACGGTGCGCTCCCGGTCAATCTGACCGACGAAGGACTGCACATCGTGTTGGTCGACCCGATGAATCCGCAGACCCTGGAGGACCTGCGGTTCGCACTCGACCGTGAACTGGTGCTGGCTGTGGCGCCCGACTACCAGGTCGAGGAAAAGATCAACGATTGTTACGGCGGAGAAGGCGGTGGTATGGACGCGATTCTCGAGCAACTCGAGTTCGGCGGCCCCGATGGCGACCTCAACGCGGCCGAGTTGGAGAACGAGGCGAACTCCGCGCCGATCATCCGCTACGTCGACCTGGTGCTTTACCAGGCGATCAAGGAAAGGGCGTCCGACATTCACTTCGAGCCCTTCGAGAAGGACTTCAAGATCCGTTATCGCGTCGATGGCGCGCTCTACGAGATGGCGCCTCCACCGGTGCACCTCGCGTTGCCGATCATTTCGCGTGTGAAGGTGATGGCGAACATGAACATCGCCGAGCGCCGCGTGCCGCAGGATGGACGGATCGTAAAACAGGTCGGCGACCGCCAGGTCGACATGCGGGTTTCCTCGCTGCCGACCTATCACGGCGAGTCGGTCGTGCTCCGGGTCCTCGACCGTTCTTCGGTCAACCTCTCGCTCGAGGCCCTCGGGCTTCCCGATCACATCTACGAATACATCGGTGACACAATTGTGAAGCCGAACGGGATCTTCATCGTGACCGGTCCGACGGGTGCCGGAAAGACGACGACCCTTTACGCGGGATTGCGCCGGATCAACACGATCGATCACAAGCTTCTCACTGCGGAGGATCCGGTCGAATACGACATCGACGGCATCATCCAGATTCCGGTCAACGAGGGCATCGGTCTGACATTTCCGCGGGTGCTTCGTGCATTCCTCCGTCAGGACCCCGACCGGATCATGGTGGGGGAGATGCGGGACCTCGACACCGCGCAAATCGCGATTCAGGCGTCGCTCACCGGTCACCTTGTGCTTTCCACGCTGCACACGAACGACGCCCCCGGGGCGGTGACCCGTCTCGTCGATATGGGATGCGAGCCGTTCCTCGTGGCGGCTTCCCTTGAAGGCATCCTTGCCCAACGTCTGGTGCGGACGATTTGCCAGGAGTGCAAAGCTCCCTACGAGCCGAGCGAGGCGATCCTCAACCAGCTCGGCGTTTCTCCGCATGAACTGGGAGACAAGGACTTCTTCACCGGTCGCGGCTGCGCGACTTGTGGGCAGTCCGGCTACAAGGGTCGCGCCGGCCTCTACGAGCTCCTCGATATCTCCGATCCGATCCGCGACCTGATCACCGAGCGGGCACCGACTGTCGTGATCAAGCAGAAGGCCATGGAACACGGCATGACGACGCTGCGCGAAGACGGTCTCCGGAACATCTATCTCGGCAAGACGTCCATCGAAGAAGTCCTTAAGTATACCTGATCATTCACCCGCATTTTGATGTCGTCAGTTCACTCGACACGACGTCATTCTCCGCCTATCAATTTTAGCTAGAAAATACCCATGCCCCAATTCCAATTCACCGCAGCCGACGCCAAAGGGGAGCAGTTGTCCGGAACCGTTGAAGCGCCCACCGAGGCCGAGGCCATTAACCAGCTTCGCACCCAGGGTTACTACCCGCTCCAGGTCGTCGAAGAAGGCAAGGGCACGCTGGCTCCGGCGAAGAAAGCGACCAAGAAGGCCAAGGGAGGCAAGAAGCCCGCAGCCCCGAAGGGCAAGGCCAAGACGGGCGGTCGGATCAAGCCGAAGGCGCTGATGATTTTCACCCGTCAGCTGGCCACGCTCATCGATTCCGGTCTGCCGCTTTTGCGCGGTTTGACGGTGCTTGGAAAGCAGGAGCCGAATCCGGTGCTCCGGGGAACGCTCGGAGCTCTCGCCGATTCCGTTCAGTCGGGTTCGACATTCTCCGAAGCGTTGGCCCAGCACCCGAAGATCTTCAACAAGCTCTACGTGAACATGGTGAAGGCCGGTGAGCTCGGCGGTGTTCTCGAAGTGGTTCTCCTGCGTCTCGCCGAGTACCAGGAGAAGGCCCAGAAGCTGAAGAACAAGATCGTGTCGGCGATGGTCTATCCGGTGATCGTCATGTTCATCGCCATCGCGATCCTCATCTTCCTGATGTTGGTCATCGTTCCGAAGTTCGAGGCGATGTTCCAAGAAATGGAAAACTCGGAGCTTCCTATGATTTCCCAGATCGTGTTCGGCACCTCGAGTTTCTTCATCAAACAGGAGGCCGCCTTGCTACCGCCGGTGCCCAACGTCATCTGGGTAATCCTGGTGTTTGTCCTGCTGGGTATCGGGTTCAGCGCGTGGGGCAAGACCAAGGGCGGACGGAAGGCGATCGACACGATGAAGCTGAAGGCCCCGATCTTCGGTGATATCCAAAGGAAGAGCGCCGTTGCCCGCTTCTCCCGGACTCTCGGCACGCTCGTGACCTCCGGTGTTCCGATTCTCCAGGCCCTGAACATCACCCGGGACACGGCAGGAAACGTGATCATCTCCGGCGCGATCGAGAAGGTTCACTCCGCGGTCAAAGAGGGTGAATCCATCGTGACACCGCTACAGGCTTCCGGGGTGTTCCCCGGGATGGTGATTTCCATGGTCGATGTCGGTGAGGAAACCGGCCAGTTGCCCGAGATGCTGCTGAAGGTCGCGGATGTCTACGATGACGAGGTGGACAACGCCGTGACGGCCCTGACCTCGATCCTCGAACCGATCATGATCGTGATCCTGGCGCTGGTCGTCGGATCGGTTGTGTTTGCGCTCTTCCTGCCGTTGATTAAGGTTATTCAGGAGGTGGGTCAGTAATCCGACCTCTCAAAACAACCCAACGATTCCATGAAAACCTGTCCGAAACGCGCTACCGGCGGCTTCACCCTGATGGAGATGCTGGTGGTAGTGAGCATCATCGTGATCCTGGCCGGCCTGACCTTCGGCGGTTTCAACTTCGTCAAAGCCAAGCAGGCGCGCGAGCAGGCCAAGGTCCAGATCGGGCTGCTTCAGCTCGCGCTGGAGGAATACAAGGCGGACAACGGAGCTTATCCGGTCAACGCGGTTAGCAATGGCAAGAACGGGACTTCCGAGGTCTACGACGCTCTCTATCCGCAGAATGCTGACGACAAGGTCTACCTGAGCGAGCTGAATCCGGACAACGACGGGCAAGGCTGGCTCGCCGGCCAAACCGGGCGCTCCCTGAAGATCTACGATCCATGGGGAACGGAATACTTCTATCGCACCAACAATCCCGCGCGTCCCAATCGGTCCTTCGCCGCGAATCCCGACTTCGATCTTTGGTCTGCCGGTCCAGATGGGCAAACCTCGGCAGGGTCCAACGGATCCTACGACCCGAAGCATCCGGACAATCTGGATGACATCCGCGGCTGGTAAGCCGAACCTGCCGACGAATTTCCCAAGGCCCGCCATCCCGGCGGGCCTTTTTTTTGGCGTTGCCAATCCGAACCGCGAAAAGTCCGCCCTCCTTCGGCAAATGCGCTCGACGCAGGGCGGGGGAGACGTCTTGCTTCCGCCGATGACTGACGAGACACCCGAGGTGCCCGAGGAGAAACCGGCGGAAGAAAAGCAGCCGAAGAAGAAGGCGACAAAGAAGCGTGCTTCCAAGAAGGCCGCCGTTGCGAAGGCTGAGCCGAAAGCCGAGTCCGAGAGGCCCGCGGTCAGCCCACCCAAGGGTGACGGGGAACCGGCCCCCGAATCGGGTGCTGATTCCTCGGGTCAGGACGTGGCCACGGAAAATCCGAAGGTCCGCCGGATCTCGTCAAAGCCGGACTCTCCAAAGGGGGATTCCAAGGTGGAGGACTCACCGCGTGGCAATGATGACGAGCAAGCACCGGTGATCTCCGAGCCTCCGGGCAATGACGATCAAGGCAGCGGCGGCAAGCGTCGTCGACGCCGTCGTCGTCGCGGGAGTGGCGGTGACGAGGGGGAGGCGCAAGACGGCCAGAGTCCCTCGAATCGTCCGAAGCTGGATCCGCGCGAGGTCGAGAGGAAGGCGTGGAAGATCTACCTGTCGGAGGTAAGCGAGGAGGGCCTGGCTCTGATCAACGACAACGATGCCCGTGAACTGAGTCGCAGAAGCTTCCGAATTGCCGAGCTGTTCCTCGAGGAAGCAGCCCGGCGTCAGTGACCCTCGCCTGCAGCCCGCTGCCTGAGGGTTTTGGCGAGCGCGGTATTTCCCGTGGCTTCGGCGAGTCTGATCCGTAGTGCGACCACCTTGGTGCTTTGCAACTCAGCCGTAGGCAGGGTTGCAAAGCCGTTTTCCGCCTCGGCGTATTCACCCGCCTCGATCAGTCCCTCGATCTCATCGAGTGGGCCCGGCAGTTCGACATCGAGGGGTGCCTCGCGGTAAACCGCCCACCGGGCTGAATCAGGAAGTGTTTCGGCCTCGGGGCCCTCGACTTGCTCGAGATAGACGAATTCATCGCCCTCGCGTTGCTGCCGCCAGTGATTGACAGCGAGCACCAGCATGAGGCCGATGAGGACAAACGAGGCCTCCATGAGAAACGGGGTGCTCACGATGCCGGCGATGACACCGAACCACTCGCCGAAGAAGCCGGGGAGACCTCGGGCCAACCAGCACACGATCGCCAGCAGGCCCACCGAGACGATCAGGAGGCCGCCGATGACCAACTGCTTCACTTTTGAGGGCGATGTGGGCTCGGGTGAGGGCACAGGGCGAATGAAGCACGGTCGACCCTCATGACCAACACCCATCAGAGTTTTTTAATTTTTGTTGATAATTTTAAAAAGTGTGGTTTTTTCGCCGGGTGACTTTCCTCAAGCACATCGGGCTCGCCGCGCTTTTCGTCGTCGCGGTCACTCTGACCCTGCTTTCCCGGCATTCCGCTTCATCCGCTTCGGCCAGGACAGAGGGTTTGCGGTCGACGGTCCCGATTGCTTTGAGCGTCCCGGTAGAGGTCATCGAGGTCGGGCAGGATCCCTCAGTGCGCCAGATCATGGTGCTGCCGTGACTGGATTTCCGTCGGTGACGGTTGATTCGCGCTTGGCGGGCGTTTAGTAGCAACGCGATGCGGCTTTACGACACGCTCACGCGCGAATCCCGGGACCTGCGGCCATTGGACGGCAATACACTGCGGTTCTACTGCTGCGGTCCCACGGTTTACGGCCCTGCCCACATCGGCAACTTCCGGACCTTCGTGTTGCAGGATGTCTTCCGCCGGGCAATCGAAACCGGAGGTCTCCGGACTTTCCACGTCAGGAACGTGACCGATGTCGACGACAAGACCATCCGCGACTCCCAAGCGGCGGGGATCCCGCTGAAGGACTTCACCCAAGGCTGGCTCGATCGGTTTCATGCCGATTGCGACGGGCTCAATTGCCTGCCACCCCACGTCGAGCCCAGTGCGGTGGAGCACATCCCTCAGCAGATCGCGATGATCGAAGCTCTTGTCGAGAAGGAGCATGCCTATGCCGCCGACGATGGTTCCGTCTACTTTCGCATCCAATCGTTTCCGGAATACGGCAAGCTGAGCCATCTGGACACCCGTGAATTGGAACTCGGCCGGACGCAGGATTCACGGGCGAATTCCGACGAGTACGAGAAGGACAGTTTGGCCGATTTCGTCCTTTGGAAGGCCCGTCGTCCCGAGGACGGGGAGAACTATTGGCAGTCGCCGTGGGGAGAAGGTCGTCCCGGCTGGCATCTCGAATGCTCGGCCATGATCCGGGAGTATTTGGGGAACGACTTCGATCTCCATTCCGGGGGGGTGGATCTGGTGTTTCCCCACCACGAGAACGAGATCGCCCAGAGCCGCTGCGCCTGTGGTGGGCAGTTCGCGGAGCATTGGTTCCACGTGACCCACCTCCTTGTAGACGGCGGCAAGATGTCCAAATCGGTGGGCAATCTCTACACACTGGACGACCTTGCCGCGAAAGGCTTCACGCCGATGGAGGTCCGCTACGTGTTGATCGGCGCCCACTACCGCAAGCCGCTGAACTTCACGCTCGAGTCACTCTCCGGCGCTCGCGAGGCACTGCAAAAACTGGCGAAGGGAGCGAAGAGTCTCGCGGATCGGGCAGGCGGTGAGACGCAACTGACCGAGGTCGGATTCGGACCGTTCCAATCGGCATGGGAGGCACTCAACGACGACCTGAACACACCGGGTGCGCTCGGCGGGGTCTTCACCGGACTGAAGGAGTCGTCCGCGCTTGAAGGCATCGAGGCGGCGAAGGCGCTCGCAGCCATGAACCGGGTGTTGAAGGCCTTGGGAATCGAGCTTCCCGAAGAAGCCGCCGAGGCCGAGGTGCCCGAGGAGATTCGCGCGTTGGCCGAAGAGCGGTGGCAGGCCCGCGTGGCAAAGGACTGGGCGCGTTCCGACGAACTGCGTGACCGGCTTGCTTCGCTGGGCTGGGCCGTCAAGGATGGCAAGGAAGGTTACGAAATCAAACCGGTCTGAGCTGTGCACATCCGTCCCCGCCGCAACCGCCGTTCACCCGCGATCCGATCACTGGTCCGGGAAACCCATCTTTCGGCTGCCGATTTCATCTACCCGCTGTTCCTTCACGATTCGGCAGAAGATATGCCGATCGCCTCGATGCCCGGCTGTACGCGCTGGTCGATCGACGGCTTGGTCAAGGAGGCGGGAGAGGCTCTCGCGCTCGGAGTGCCGGCCGTGGTGCTGTTTCCCGCGATTCCCGAATCGCTCAAGACGCCGGATGCCGCGGAGTCATGGAATCCCGAGGGTCTCGTGCCTCGGGCGGTGCGCGCCTTGAAGGAGGCTCATCCCGAACTGTGCGTGATCACGGATGTCGCGCTCGATCCTTACAACAGCGACGGCCACGATGGCTTGGTCGAACGCTCGCCCGAAGGTGAACTGATCATTCTCAACGACAAAACCGTGAAGGTGCTTTGTCGTCAGGCTCTCTGCCACGCCGAGGCGGGTGCCGACATGGTGTCACCGAGCGACATGATGGACGGCCGCGTCGCCATGATCCGGCACACGCTCGACTCCGAGAGCTTCGAAGACGTCGGTATCCTCAGCTACTCGGCAAAGTACGCTTCGGGCTACTACGGCCCATTCCGGGGTGCGCTCGACTCGGCGCCCAAGGAGGGCGACAAGAAGACCTACCAAATGGACCCGGGAAACGCCCGTGAGGCGCTCCGTGAGGCGGCTCTCGATGAGGCGGAAGGAGCCGATATGCTCATGGTCAAGCCCGCCGGACCGTATCTCGACATCATCGCGCGGATTCGCGAAAGTACGGTGCTTCCCGTTGCGGCTTACCAAGTGAGTGGGGAATACCTCATGATCGAGTCCGCGGCCGCATCAGGCTGGGTGGACGGAAAGGCCGTCGCACTCGAGAGCCTGATCGGTATCAAGCGGGCCGGAGCGGACATGATCCTCACCTACTACGCCAAGCGTGCGGCGGAGTGGCTCCGCTGATGCGGCGCTATTCGATGTTCTGGACCTGTTCCCGAATCTTCTCGAGCTCGGTCTTTGCCGCCACCACCAGCTGGGCAATCGCGGCATCGGACGCCTTGGATCCGATGGTGTTGAATTCGCGGTGAATCTCCTGACAGAGGAAATCGAGCGGGCGGCCCGCCGGCTCGCCGCCCGACAGATACTCTCGAAACCGGCCGAAGTGGGCGTCCAGACGGGTCAATTCTTCCGTGATGTCGCATCGGTCCGCGAACAACCCGATCTCCCGCAGAACCCGTTCATCGTCGAGATCAAGGTCGAGCTCGGCATCCGAGAGCCGTTTCAAGAGGACTTCCCGGAAATGAGCGGGGCGGGTGGGTGCGATTTCGCCAATCGCATTCCGGTGTGACTCCAGCTGTTCGAGACGCTGCTGGAGGTCGGCAACAAGATCGGCTCCCTCCGCCTTACGCATCGACATGAGTTGGGCGAGCGCTTCCTCCAAGGCGGGATCGACCGCCTCCCACGAGGCCTCCGGATCGATATCCTGGCCATCGAAACGGATCAGCCCGGGAACTCGCAGGAAATCGGCCGGCTCCGGTGCAACCGTCCTTCCGAGATGTTGGGACAGGCTTTTGAAAACGTCGTCAAGTTGGGATGCCAACGCGAGGTCCGCCTGAACCGACGATCCGTCTCCGTCGGTGCGCTCGATCACCACCGAGACTTGGAGTCGGCCCCTCGAAATCCGTGCTAGAACGGCCTTCCGGATCCGGTTTTCGAGTTCCACCTGATCCCGGAGGCCCTGGACCACCACCTCCGCCTGCTTGCGGTTGACGCCCGCGATCTCGACGGTCGCAGTGCAGCGGTCGGTGGAGGCCGATCCCCGGCCGAATCCGGTCATGGAATGCATGGGCCGATTACAAGGGAGATCCCTTCTCCGGACAAGCTTGCTCAGTCGTCCTCCCGGCGCCTTTCTTCATCCGGCGTCGTGTCAGGCGGGTCCATGTCGCGCCGCTCCTCTTCCTCATAGAGCGGTTCGTCGTCGAGGTCGTCACCGATATCCTCCTCCTCGCCGTCCTCAGGGGCGTCGGCCTCGGGCTCGAAGTCATGCTCCAAGTGGTCATGGGCATGGGGGTCATCGTGATCGTAGGGATCATGGTCGTAGGGATCGTGAGCGTGCGGGTCGTGGTCATCCACGCCGTCATGCTCCTCACCACCGTCGTCCTCGAGCAGCCGGCTCATGCGCTCGGCTTCCTCTTCCGCCTCCTCGCGGCGCTGCTTCCGGCGGTCGAGCCAGGCCAGGAAGATGCAGATTTCGTAGAGGATGTACATCGGGACCGCCATCAGTGAGAGGGTCAGCAGGTCCGAAGTCGGTGTGATCATCGCCGCCAGAACAACGATCGTCAGCACCGCGTAGGAACGGGTGCGGCTCATCATCTCGTAGGTCAGCAAGCCCAGCTTCACCAGCGCCATGATCACCACCGGCAGTTCGAACGAGAGGCCGAAGAGCAGGGTGAACTGGGTTGCGAAACCGATGTAGGCACCGATGCGCCACTCGTTGTCGACCCCCATGCCCAATCCCCATTCGTAGAAGAAGACCAAGGCCCGCGGCAGCACCACGAAGTAAGCGAACAGGACGCCGAGCAGGAACAGACCGAATCCGATCGCCATGGATGGCCAAAGGATCTTGCGCTCGTTGTTGTGAAGGCCGGGGAGAACGAACTGCAGGATGAAAAACAGGAGGAAGGGGAACGAAACGATGACCCCGGCGAAGAAGGCCAGCTTCATCGAGAGCATGAAGGTCTCGGTCGGATTCAGCGACGACATTCGCATCAGGTCCCGTTCACCGATCGAATCCGGATCGGCTCCCGCTTCAGCGAGCTGCTCGATGAGCTTTGCCAGCGACTCGTTTCCCGCAGCCGAAGCTTTCAGAAACTCGTCGCGCTTGTCGTCGGGAAGCCCGAGCGAAGCGCGCATCAGGCGGGCCGCCTCGACCCGCTCGCGGGTGGCATCATCGAAATAGGAAAAGAGAAGCTCGCGCTCCTCCGAACTGAGCAGGGCGGCGCGCTCGAGAATGTCCTTTGCCTGCTCCCAGTCGCCCGCCTCCATGCCGTCGGGCATCATCGACTGGGAATGGGTGAGCCAGACGTCCTCGACCGGCTTGCGCAGGATGTCCATCAGGTAGCCCTGCAGCGAGAAGCAGGCGATCATCGAGATGATGAGCGTCAGGATGATGCGGGTGATCGTCGCCCGCAGATCCTCGAGGTGGTCGAGGAAGGGCTTCTCCATGTCGGGATTGGCCTTGTCCCTGAGTTGGAAAACCTTCTTGAGCAAATACATCGAGCGCGGGCGGATACTGGTCGGTGGGCCGATTCTTTCGCAAGCCCCGATCCTGACCCGAAAATGGCCGCCGGGGTCACAATTTGGCCGGGTGAGGCCAATGAATCCGCCTGCCGGGGAGAAAATCCGCGAATTCGCCCAAGGAATCCCCGGCTGGTGTGTCGCTAAGGAAAGGTCGATGATGATTGCCCATGAAACCCGCCCGACAGCCCCGGTCATCCAAGGCTAAGCCGGCGACGGTGGTCACCCTAGGTCCGATGAATCCCGAGAAACCGACACTCCGTGGGATTTTTGAGGCCGAGGAGGGCCCGCTGTTGCGGTTCGCCTACGGAATCCTCGGGCGGCGTGAGGTGGCCGAGGATATCGTCCAGGATGCCTTCGTCCGGCTGCATGAGCATTGGGACGAGGTCGCGAACCCGAGGGCGTGGCTTTTTCGCACGGTCCGGAACCTGTCACTCAACCACCTCCGCGACCACAAGCGGGAGCGGGTGACCGACGAGCCGCCGGAGTGGGACAACACCGGCGGCCCCGAACAACAGCTCGCGCGAATGGAGGCCATGGGGGCGGTCAGGCTGTTGCTAGCCGAACTGCCCGACGAGGAGCAGGCGTTGATCCGCCTGAAATACCATGAAGGCCTGAAATACGAGCAGATCAGCACCCGGACGGGCCTGTCGGTCGGCAATGTCGGCTACAAGCTGCACCACCTCCTGAAGGGGCTCTCCATGTCGCTGCGGCGTATGGGGATTGAGGGCTCGGAGGGATAGCAAGCGCGAACATCGAACGCCCAACTTTGAACATCGAACGGAGAGAACCATGAACGACGACACGAACCAGCCACTGGAACCGGTGGGAGACGACGCGCTTGAGGCGCGGATCGTCGCCTGGGTTCTTGGCGAGGCTTCGCCGTTCGAGGCGGCTGAGCTCGAGAAGCAGGTCGAAGAGGATCCGGAACTGAAGCTGTTTGTCCGGAGGATCCGCATGCTCGACGGCCTCGTGGCCGAGAATGGGGAGAACAAACCAGACGCGGATTGGCGCCTGCCCGAGGCGAAACGCTGGCAGGTGATGAAGCTGTTAGGCGAGGACGACGAATCGAAGAAGAAGACCAGGCGTCGGAGCATGCCATGGTGGTCGGTCGCCGCCGCGCTGGTAGTCCTGACGGTCGCGTTCTGGGGGGCGATGGCGGGAATGGGTCGGGTGGGAAACTCGGTGGAGATGAGTCCGGAAATGATTGTCGCCTACTCGGCGGCAGCCGCTGACGAGCAAGCGCAGGTCGAGGTCACTCGTGAGTTCCACTACAATACGGAATACGAACCACCCGAGCTGCCTAATGGCACCTCCAATTCGCCTCGATTCTCCAGGCAGTCGGGAGCGGCGACGGACGGTTGGAAAGAGGATTCGCTTGCCGCAATGGAGGGAGTGGAGACCAACGATTCGATCTCTTTGGGTTCGATCGCCTATCGGTCACGAGATGCCGAGGTCGCCGAGCAGTCGATCGACGGGATCCTGCCGGCTCCGCAGAAGCCCGCGATTGTCTTGGAGCGCGACAAGGACGCGCCGGTCGCCTCGAACACCGTCGCGCCTGCCGCCGTTCCCGTTCCCGAACCGGAAGCGGTTGAGGAACCCAGCATCGTCTTCAGCGATGGCGACGGTTTTGGGAACGGGTGGGGTGTCACCGGTGGCGGTGGCGGAGGTTTCAATACCAATTCCACCGACGAGAAGAACTGGAAGATGAATTCCGGTGATGCAGGGCGTCCCGGGCAGGTCGGAGGGGGCGTCGCCGCTGAAAAAGGTGTCCCGCTCCTCGGAGATATTCCGGTCGGAGGTCGTTTGTTCGGCGAAGACGAATCGAAGGATGGCGAACCGGGTGGCGATCGATTCTACAGTGGGACCGCGGGCAACGTGAACGCTCCCGCCGATCCGGAAGGATCGGTCGCATCAGGTCCGGCCGTGGATCCGTTTTACGGGGTGAATGGCGGCACGAGCGACGGCAACTCGAACGTGGCCGGCGACCCTTTTGGCGACGCGAACATGGATGACTTCGTTACCGGACTTGAGAACGGCCGAGGCCGCGCTGCCAAAGACCGTCCGGAACCACCACCCGCACCGGCAACTCTGCCGACCGAGGAAGTCCGCTACAAGATCGATGACTCGGGACCGGTGCCAACGACGCGGCTCGCCAACCCGGTTCCCGATCAAGATGGCCGGACTGCGGGTCGCGGCGGAGAGGTGCCGCACGCTCGAGGTATGATTGTCGACCGCATCCCGCCTGTTACCGGTCAACCGGAACCGCCTGCTGAGAACGCCGAGGGCCTTGTCCAATTTCAGAAAGAGCGGCAGGCCGAGAACAAGAAGGTCCGGGAATTGGATTCGACGATGGCGCTCGGGATTGAATTGGAGCGCTTGGAGCGGGCAGTACCAGATGCCGGGCTGGTTGATGGCCGGAACGGGGCCTTGGCTGGCGGGAATGCGCCTGACGACTCGAAGCCCGTAAGTGGAAGCGGCAACATCAGCGGCTACTCAAAGTTGGTGGAGCAGGAGATGCTGCGTAGGCAGTTGTCGGTCGCGGAATCCGATCGGAAGCGCGACGACGCCCGCGATGCCTACTCGCGGGGCGAGTATGATGAGGCACGGGAACGATATCGCGAGAGCCTCGAGGTGCTCCCCGACGCGCCGCTGATGGAGGACCGAAAAGGATTCCTCAAGCAGTCGCTGGCGGATGCGGAGGTCGCGTCGGCAGAAGAGAGCCGGCGGATGGGGCGCTACGAGGAAGCCGAGCAGCTGCTCGACTCAGCTCTGAAGCGTGACCCTGGAAACGAGTATGCCAAACGTGCGAAGGAGGCCTTGCAAGATCCGATCCGCACGAATCCCGCCATGACGGGCAAGCACGACGAGCAGATTGAGGCGGTGCGCAGTTCGCTCGTCGAAGCCGAAGGCAAGATGGAGTTGGGAGACCTTGATGGCGCCCGAACGGACTACGAGGATGCTCTCAAGGTTGATCCCTACAATATGTCGGCGCGGCGCGGACTGGAGAAGGTCGGTGAGGCACAGTCGAGCTACTACCGGGCCGCTTACGACCAAACGCGGGCCGAGTTGCTTTCGCAGGTTGATGCTTCTTGGGAAATGACTGTGCCTCCGGTCGAAGGCGAGAAGCGGGAGGTGGCGCAGGCCGCCCAGTTGCAGAAGCTCAATGAGATCGTGATCCCCGAGGTTGACTTCAAGAATGTATCGGTCGCCGAAGCGCTCGATACGTTGAAAGCCAAGGCGCTTGAAGCGGATCCCAGCGGAGAGGGTATCAACCTGTTCCTGAAGACGCCGGACCGGCTCCCCGAAAACGACATGGAGCTTGGCGGGGGGAGCGAGGCGGACTCCAGGATTTCCGAGCTACGGTTGAGGAACGTGCCCTTGGGCGAAGCGCTCAACTATGTCGCGGAAGCTTCACGGATGAGGTGGTTCGCCGACGATCATTCGGTGGTCGTGAAGCCGGCTACCGAAGCCGGAGAGGATCTGCAGACGCGCACCTTCGAGGTCGCGCCGGACTTCATCGCGCGCCTGGCTACAGAGACCGAAAGCACGGCGGGCGTGATCGTCGACGATCCGTTCGCCGCGCCAACCGACTCGGCGGCTCTGCAAGGCAGGACCAGCGTTCGGGATCTTCTCGTTCGCAACGGTGTCCATCTGGGACCCGATTCTTCCGTTCAATACTTCCCGGAAAATTCAACGCTGTTGGTCCGGGGTACGGGAACGAGCCTCGAGCTCGTCGAAGAACTGACGAAACTTCACCCGGTGCCGGAGCCGGTGATCGAGCCACTTGATCTGATGGAAGAGGTTTCGGCGGCCGACGAGCCCTATTCGACCTTCTCCCTCCATGTCAGCGATTCATCCTTCAAAGTTGCCGCAGCGGCGATGGAACGGGGCGAGATCCCCGACAAGGAGGGCATCCGACCGGAAGAGTTCTACAACGCCTTCGACTACGGCGATCCGTCCCCGGCGAATGGCGAACCGGTGGCATGTGTGATCGAGCAGAGTGCCCACCCGGCATTTCCCCAGCGGAATCTGATGCGGGTGGCCGTGCGCACAGGGGCCGCGGGACGCGGCCAGTCGACGCCTCTCAATCTCACGCTGCTTCTCGACAACTCGGGGTCCATGGAACGGGACGACCGGGCCGCGGGTGTCGGCCAAGCAGTCGAACAACTCGCAAGCCTGCTCCAGCCGGGAGACAAGATCAGCGTCGCGGGATTCGCCCGTCAGCCGAGGCTTTTGGCGGACCGCCTGGACGGAAGCAACGCAGCCCAGCTCAACGGGTTGGTTGCCCAACTGCCGGCGGAAGGCGGAACCAATCTGGAGGATGCACTGACGCTCGGCTCCGAGCTCGCCACCCGCCAGTTCATCGACGGCGCCCAGAACCGGGTGGTCCTGTTCACCGACGGTGCCGCGAATCTCGGTGATGCCGATCCCGAGTCACTGAATCGGAAGGTCGAGGAACTCCGGAACAACGGCATCGCGTTCGATGCTGCCGGATTCGGGGCCGACGGACTCAACGACCGGCTCCTTGAACGGCTGACGCGCAACGGCAACGGCCGCTACTACGTGGTCGACACTCCCGAGGAAGCCGACGCGGGCTTTGCGAAGAAACTGGCAGGTGCGTTCCGGCCGGCCGCGGAGAACGTGAAGGTCCAGGTCGTTTTCAACCCGGACCGGATAAATCTCTACAAGCTGATCGGCTTCGAGGAACACCGGCTCAAGAAGGAGGACTTCCGCAACGACGCGGTGGATGCCGCCGAGATGGCTTCGGAAGAGGCGGGAGTCGCGCTCTATCAGTTCGAAGTGAAGCCGGAGGGGCGGGGGGAGGTCGGTGAAGTCCGTGTGCGCTTCCGTGATGCCGCGACCGGGCGAATGGTCGAGCGGAACTGGACCATTCCCTATGACCCGCAGGCACCTGCCTTCGACCGCGCGGCGCCTTCTCTCCAACTCGCCGGTCTGGCTGCCTTCACGGCCGAGCGCCTGCGCGATGCCCCGATGGCGGCTGCGGTTGACTTCCGCGAATTGGCACCGGTGGTGGGCAATGTCGCTGCGAAATACACGGGAGCCGAACCGGTCGAGAAGCTCAACCGGATGATCGGCCAGCTTCGATAATTTACCACGGATTTACCCAGAAGCCGCCTGCGTGCGGCGATAAAGCACCCTGTGAACCCCACCCGAGAATCGATGAAGACCTTGTTAGGAAGTAGGATCTGGACAGTCCTCGCGCTCGCCGCGATCACACTCAATGCCCGCGGGCAGGGCCTCGGTGAAGGTGTTGCGGTGGTTCCGGCGGAGAAGATCAAACAGCAACCGCCGCTCTTCTATTCGGTCGACGCCTCGACCACCGCCTCGCACAACGGCTCGCGTGCGCTCACCAGCATGCAGCTCACGGTGAACGTGCATCAGGGAAGGGCGGAGAAACTGTCGATCGGTCTCGCCGGAGATGGAGAAGTCACCGAGGTGAAGCCCCAGAAAGGCCAGATCCTCAAGTCGTGGGCGGTCCGCCGGGAATCCGATGGACGTCGATTCCTCGACCTGTTTCCCGAACTGCCGGCCGCGCAGCCACAGAGCCCTTCGTTCAATACGGTGAATCCGTGGTGGGACGGAATCGCGCCGTTCCGGCCGATCGCGCCTCCCGCGCCGGTGGTGGACGGACCGAAGACGTTCCGTTTCTCGGTGACCGCGACCCACGACCTGGATGATGAGACCGTTTTCGCACAGTTGCTTCCGGCGGCCGGGGATGCGGTCGGCTTCACGTCGAAACTGCTCATTCAGGAAGAGCAGGGGTTCCGGAGCAAGGTGCTCGAGATCGGAGGAATGGTGCGCGAGGAAGGTGAAGGCCTGCGCTTCCAAGGGAGTGGGCCTGCCAAGATGAGAATCGAAGTGGTTCCCGACACCGGCAAGACCGCCGGCATCGAACTGATCGATCCGCGTCTCACCGGACAGCTGGCCGAGGATGGCAAGAGCATGTCGTTCACTCTCACCGGCCGCGTCCGCACACGCGAAGCGGATGCGTCGCTGGTTTTGCTCAGGGGGGTTGCCCTGACGGGTGAGGTGTCCGGTCCGAACTGGCACGTCCGACTCGCGCGCGAGGGCAAGACCTGGGTTCACGAACTGGTCGCGAGTGGCGAGGCGTTTGGCGTGGCACCGCTTGAGCTCACCTTCGAGGTGGCCGCCGATCGGAGCGACGATTGGCGAATGCTTGCCTTCGACCTCCCGGCCGGGGTTGTGGTTCCGGTCCGGCTCGAGGGTCTTGGCGAGGAGCTGACTTTCGATCCGGGGCGCCAGCTCGTGCCCGAGAAGAAGGGCAAGAGTTGGTTGGGTTTCCTGAACGCACAAGGCAACGCGCGGATGGCATGGAAGGAGTCCGGAATGGAAGATGACGGCGCCTTGTTCTTTTCCTCGAGCGAGGTTGCCGAGGTTCGTGTCGGAGCCGGACTGATCCGCCAATCGTCGCAAGTGGGCTTCCGGATCCTGCAGGGCAAGCTGGAGACGGTACGCATCGGGATTGAGGGGCCGGGCGAGGTACTGTCGGTCGATGGCGATCCGGTGCTCGGTTGGTCGCTTCGCGAGGCCGACGGAAAACGCTTTCTCGACGTCGAACTGAGCCGCCCGATCGAGGGCACGGAACAACTGAGTGTGGTTAGCCAGTCGGCCCTCGGAGCTTTTCCCGTGAAGGCCGCTCCGATGCGCTTCCTTCCCGAAGGCACGCTACGGCACAGTGGTTACCTGCGCATCGCCAACGAAGGAGCGGTTCGGTTGGAGGTTGTCGGCGAGAAGGGAATGATGCAGCTCGCCCCCGCTCAGTTTCCGGGTGGCGAGGCGAAGGGTTTCCGCCAGGTCTTCGTCTACCGATTCCCCTCAGGGGACTATGAATATTCGGTCGCGGCCGATCAGGTGCTGCCGGAAGTGAGTGTGTCCGAGGTGACCATCCATGAAATGGGGGAGACCGACCGGCGCATTCTAAGCGATCTTGAGTTGGATATTCGCGAGGCCCCGGTGCGCGAGTGGAGCGTCGGGATTCCCGCCGCCTTCGCGGTGGCCGAGGTGACCGGAGCCGCGGTCGCGGACTACAGCCTGGCGAGCGAAGAAAAGGACGGCATGCGGATGCTGAAGTTCCTCTTCAGCGAGGCCGTGAGTGGGCGGCAGTTGATCCAGATGAAGCTGGAGAGAAATGAGGGAGCCGCTGCAGGTGAGTGGACGCTGCCACGACTTCGGCATGACGGAGCCAAGTCGAGTAGGGGTTACATCGGAGTCGCTTCGGCAGCCGGATACCGGGTCGTGCCCGGCGAAGTCACCGGACTCGTCGAAACCCCGGTCGATTACTTTCCGAAGAAGATGGCGAGACTTCAGCAGGGATTCCGGATCCGTGACGAGGCGTGGACCTGCACGATGAAGGTCGAAGCTCTTGCCCAGAGCGTGCAGGCGGACGTGTTCCATCTCTACTCGCTGAAGGAGGGTGTGGCTTACGGCAGTGTCGTCCTCAACTATTTCGTGGTTGGTGCTCCGTCCAACGAGTGGCGTCTGCGGGTGCCGGAAGGTATCGGCAACATCGAGGTGACCGGACAAGGGGTCGGGCGCGATTGGCGTCGCGAGGGTGAGGAACTCATCGTTCCGCTCGCCCGTCCCGCCCTTGGCGCGTCGATCTTGCTGGTGACTTTCGAGCAACCCATGAGCGCCCGGGGCGGAACACTGAAGCCTGGCGAGATCCGCCCGTTGGGCGTGCAATCGGAACGGGGCTACGTGCAGGTGACCAGTCCGCTCCAGGTGAATTCGTCCGTCACGAAGAGCGAAGGGTCCGTGCTTCGGATCGACGCCACGGAGTTGCCCGCCGAATACCGCCTGCTCACCAGTGCGCCGACACTCGGCGCTTGGCAGTACACCGCCGGAGATGTCGACCTTCAGATGGACATCCAGTGGTATGAGGTCGGCGAGGCGATCGGAGAGGTGATCGATTTCGCCTCGCTCGACAGTCATGTGTCGCGCGATGGACAGGTCGTCACGACCGCGCGCCTGTTTGCCCGCTCGAAAGGTGCGGCCACCCTTGAGTTCAATCTTCCCGAGGGTGCGAACCTGTGGGAGGCGCTCGTCGATGGCGAGCGGGTCAATGCCCGCAAGGACGGCGCCAAGACCCTCGTGCCCCTTTCCCGACAGGTGGATCCCAATGAGGCGGTCGAGGTGGTCCTGCGATATGGCCAGAGTTTCGAGGAGGAGCGGATCCAACTCGACGCTCCGAAAGTCGGCACAGCAACCGCCATCGCCAACTGGACGGTGCGCGGCGACGAGAATCGGCGCCTGATTCCCCATGATGCCGAGGGTGCCCAACTCGTTCGTCCGGTCACCACCGAGACCGGCTTCGAGTGGATCGCCAGCCATGGCCGACGGTGGGCTCCTCTCCTTCTGATGTTCGCCGTGATCGGGTTGGTGCTCGCCCGCATCCCCCCGATCCAGATCCTCGGGTTGGCCATCATGATCGGAGCCGCGGTGATGGCCTTTGTGTTGGCCGACAAGGCGCTCGATTTGCGGAGGGTAAGTTTGGGGGCGCTGGAGTACACCGCGCCTGCGATTCTCGGCAACGCCGATCTGCACGTCGTGGTCGACAATGTGGAACCATGGAAAGCTCTCGTCAGTGGTGCGGGGGTCTTTGTCGCCTTGGTCGGTTGCGGGCTTTTGGTTTGGGCGATCCTCAGGACGGTCGGACGCCAGTCGATGGTTCGTCCGCTGATCGCGGGAGGAGTCGCGCTGATCGCCTTCGGTGTGCTGGCTCAGCACGGCGGAGCGGTGCCATTTTTCATCCTGTTCGGGATCGCGCTCCTCGCCTTGGGCGTATTTCCGAAGGCAATCGCATTCTTCAAGGGTTTGAAGAAGACCCCGGCGGCCGCAGCAACAATGATTGCATTGGCATTCCTCGGACTAGGCGAGCGGGTGTTCTCGATGGAGCCGGCGGAGTCGATCGTCCAAGGCTGGGAACTCACCGATGAATCGTTGAAGGGTGAGATCGATGTGCGCGTCCGCGCTTCGGAGATCGGAGAACGATTCCATCTGCTTTCGGCGCCTGCCGTGCTCACCGGATTCAAGTCCGACGGCCTGAAGGTCGAGAAGCAGGATGGCGGCTACGTCATGATCGCCCAACGGGAAGGGGTTATCGAGGGCACCGGGTCCTACCAGCTCAAGGTGGGCTCACCTCGAAACGGTTTCGCGGTGCCGACCGGGCCGGCAGCCGTCCAGACGATTTACGCCCGCTACGAGAAGCCAGGTTGGCAATTCGAGGCGGATGGCGCCGCAAGGATCCGCGAGCAGGTCGTGTGGGCCGGCATGGCAGGAAAGGTTACGGAAATCCAGTTGGCTGCGGGCCAGCCGGGCAAGGTGCTGGTCCGCCCGAAGAAGCGCGACGCGAGCCAGGAAGAGGTGAAGTTCTTCACCGAGGTGGCTGACCTTTACCTCCCGGGACCCGGGGTGGTGAACGGGATCCACCGTGTCGCGGTCCGGCCCGCCCAGGGTGTGGTCGACGAACTCCTGCTGACCGTTCCGGACGGCTTTACGGTCGGCGACGTCTATGGCGGACCCGTCGGGCGCTGGCGCTTCAATCCAGAGACGCGCGAACTTCGCGTGGCGATCGAACCTGCCCAGGAGCGGCCGTTTACCTTCGAGGCCGCAACCCAGCAAGCTGCCGGGTCATTGCCGGTCGACCTCAAGCTGTCGCCGATGCGCGTAGGAGGCTCGTCAGGCTCGGTAGGAATGCTCGGCCTTGGCTTCGGCGGCGAAGCGCAACCGGAAGCCGTCGAGCCTGCCGGCATGGGAGAGATCAATCTCGACGACTTCCCGTCGGTGCTCATTCCGATGGACTCGAAGAAGCGCCCACTCGCGTTGCTTCAACACGCATTCCGGTATGGGTCCGACGAAGCATCGGTCAGCCTGAAGGTTGCTCCGGTTGCGCCGGAAATCCGTGCCGAGATGAAGCAGACCCTGTCGCTCGGCGACGACCGAATGGTGCTCGCCGCGGACCTGCTTGCCACGATCAGCCGTGCAGGCGTTTTCCGTCTCACGGTGGAACTGCCGGCGGGCATGGAAGTCGAGTCGGTGACCGGTGGTGCGCTCAGTCACTGGACCGAAAGCGAGGTCGACGGCGTCCGTTTGCTGACGCTCAACCTCAACGGGCGAACCATGGGGCAACAAAACTTCTCGTTGTCCCTGGCCGGCCCTTCGCCCGGCAGTATCGAGGCCTGGCCGGTTCCCCGACTGTTGCTGCGCGACGCGGCACGGCAGCGGGGAACGTTGAGCGTCGTGCCCGAGCGTGGACTCCAGGTGCGGGCCGTGAATCGTAGCAACGTCTCCCAGTTGGACCCACGCGAGATGGGTGTGCCGCGTCCGGGAGCGCTCGCATTCCGATTACTGCAGGCGGACTGGTCGCTGGAACTGGCGGTGCAGGAACTCGATCCGTGGGTCACCGCTCAGGTCCTCCAGCAAGTGACACTGCGGGAAGGGCAGGTGAGGACTCAGGCACGGCTGCTTTACCGCATTGAGAATGCCGCGCGCAAGAGCCTCCGGGTGAAGCTTCCGGGGCTCGATGAACGTGCTGCAGGGACAGTACGTGCCACGGGTCCGGCCGTCGGCGACTTCGTTCCGATCGACGGGGAAGAAGGTGTTTGGGAAATCCGTTTCCAGCGCGGTGTCGCCGGGGAGACGCCGGTGGACATCGAGTTCCAGCAGCAACGGCAAAGCGACTCGAAGGAATTCGCGGTGGTTCCCCTCGAGCTGACGGATGTCCGCCAGTCGTCGTATTTCATCGCTGTCGAAGCCGGTGGCCGACTCAACGCGAGTCTCGGCTCGATCCCCCGGGGTTGGCAGAAGCTTGACTGGAATGCGGTGCCAACCGTGCTGCGCGAGCTGCGTGGACCCGAAGTGCCCGATTTCACCTTCCGTGTGGCGGAGGCCGAAGCGCCCCTGCAAGTCGCCCTCGCCCGTCACGGACTCGCCGACGCGGAAGCCCTGCGCGTCACCGCGGGCCGACTGAGCACGCTGATCTCGATGGACGGATCATCGATGACGGCGGTGAAGCTGCAGATCGAGGTGGCGGAGAAAGCCAGCCTTCGGTTGCGCCTGCCCGGCGGCGCCAAGCCGTTCAACCTGCTCGTCAATGGCGAAGGTGTGCCATTGGTCCGGAATGGTGATGAGTGGTTGTTCTACGTAAGTCCTTCGCCACTCGGCGACGGTCCTGCGGAGGTGGCATTCACCTATTCTCTGGACGCGGGAGGAGTGGGCGAATTGGTCGCACCGCAGCTTGACGTGCCGCTTGAGAATCTGACTTGGGATGTATTCGTGCCCGAGGGCTGGCTGCTTGCCGACAGCTCGGGCGATTTCCAGTGGACCGGATCCGACGACGTTGGCGAGATGAGCCTGGCTGATTATCGCGGCTATGTTCAGCAACGTCGCGACCGCGGCAAAGCCGAGGCCGTTGCGGAGCTTGATCAGGGCTACGCGTGGTTGCAGGCGGGTCAACAGGACAAGGCCGGCAAGGTGCTCGGCAAGGCAGCCCGCAATGGCTACCTCGACGAAGCCTCGAACGAGGACGCGCGGGTCCAATTCCGGAATCTGAAGATGCAGCAGGCGGTGCTCGGCCTGAACACCCGACGCCAGCGGAACTACCTCGACAACCGCTTCAACCAGGTCGACGTGCCGAACCAGCAGATCGAACAGGCCGCCGAGGAGAACCCGATTCTTCAGGGTGACTACAACTTCGATCCGACCCAGTTCGACCGGTTGATGGCGGGCAACTCGGCCGAGGAAACGAGCTCGCTGCGTGAGATCGCCAACGCAATCGTCGAGCAGCAACTGGAAATGGAGGGCGCGCCTGACGCGCTGAGCGTCGATCTCCTCGGCCAAGGCCGCTTGCTGCGCTTCGAGAGAAGCCTTCAGGTGAAGGGCGATCAGCCAATGACGCTTCAACTCAAGCTTCAGCCGGAGCGTCCGAAGGGCTGGTTCTACGGAGGACTGATCGGCCTGCTTGCCGCCGTCATCCTGGTGATCGGATGTCGCCGCGAGAAAACTCCGGAGCCGGCCGACAAGGACTAAAGTCCGGACTCTCGCCAGCGGCGGATCTCCGACCGAACATTCTCAACCGATGGCGCGCCCGGATTCGTACGGGCCGCCAACGCTCTCCCTAGGTCAAACACTGAACCGGCCTCACTGGTGTAGGCAGGGTCGATCGCGCTCAGGTCGAGTTGGTTCAGCGGGGTGCCGGTTTTGACGGATTCGGCGACCGCCTTCCCGACGAGTTCGTGCGCATTGCGGAAAGGGACGCCTTGCTTCACCAACCAGTCCGCGAGATCTGTCGCGAGCAGCATGGGGTCGCTGGCGGCCCTGCTGCAATTCTCCTCGCGCACCTCCATGGCGGCGATCATCTCGGCGTTCACCGCGAGCGTGAGCTTGAGGGTGTCGATGGAATCGAAGAGTGGTTCCTTGTCTTCCTGAAGGTCACGGTTGTAGGTCAGCGGGAGGCCTTTCACGGCCGTCAGCAGGCTAACCAGATTGCCGAGAAGGCGTCCGGTTTTGCCGCGGGTAATTTCGCAGACGTCGGGATTCTTCTTCTGCGGCATCAGCGAGGAACCCGTCGTGTGCGCATCCGACAGGGTGACGAATCCGAACTCGGCCGAGCACCAGAGGATCAGGTCTTCGGATAGTCGGGACAGATGCACGCCGCAGAGGGACATGGCGAAGAGGAACTCGACGATGTAGTCGCGATCCGAAACGGCATCCATCGAGTTCGTGGATATGCGGTCGAAGCCAAGCTCGTCGGCGATCGCCTGACGGTCGAGATTGATCGTCGATCCGGCGAGTGCACCGGACCCGAGAGGGGAAACATTGAGCCGCTTGCGGCAGTCGGCGAGACGGCCGAGGTCACGATCCAGCATCTCGACGTAAGCGAGAAGGTGATGGCCGACGGTCACGGGCTGGCCCCGCTGAAGGTGGGTGTAGGCGGGCAGCACGGTGGCAGCATACTTCTCGGCACGATCCAGAAGCGCGCTTTGGAGGGAGCGAATTCCGACCGAGATCGCGTCCACCTCGGCCCTACAGTAAAGGCGGGTGTCGGTCGCAACCTGATCGTTCCGTGAACGGGCGGTGTGCAGCTTCGCACCCGCCGGGCCGATCCTGCGCGTAAGCTCGGCCTCGATATTCATGTGGATATCCTCAAGGGACGTCTTGAACTCGAATTTGCCGCCGTCGATGTCGGCCTCGATTTGCCGCAGTCCGTTTTCGATCTGGTCGAATTCCTCGGAGGTCAGGAGTCCGGCCTCACGCTGGGCGTGCGCATGGGCGATCGAGCCGGCCACGTCCTGCTTGTAGAGCCGCCAGTCGTAACTGATGGACTCGCCGAACTGCTGGACGAGTTCGGCGGTTTCAACGGCAAAGCGACCTTTCCACATGATGTTGCGTTTTGGAGATTGATTGAGGGGGATCCGTGAATGGCTTCGGCCATCCGGTTCAGCGTTTCCGCGCGGGCAGGCGTTTGCCCGAGACCCGGGCCGCGATCAAGTTCGGACATGCGCCCTTGGTCCGCAGTTGCTCGCAGCAGGCCTCGATCTTGATCGTTTGGCGGACCGGCCGAAATCCCATCCTGCGCGTCAGGCAATCGTTCAGCAACTCGAGGTGCGAGTCCTCGAACTCCAGGACCTTGCCGCAGTCGATGCAGACGAGATGGTTGTGGCTCGGCTTTTCCAGGAAGTTCGGATCGTAGGTCTTGAGGTCGCCGCCGAGGTCGATCTCGTGGAGCAGCTTGGCCTCCACCATCAGTGCGATGGTCCGGTAGACCGTGGCTCGCGACGCGTTGATGTTGTTCCGCCGGACCCGGTCGAAGAGTTCCTCGGACGTGAAGTGCTCGTCATTGGCGAAGGCGAGCCGGGCGATGGCGTCGCGCTGGGGCGTGCGGCGGAGGCCCTTGCGCCGGATGAAGGCGTCGAGTTTGGCAAGGGCGGCATCGTCCATGGCGGGGATGCTAGAGCGGGTGAGGTCCGGAGGTGAAGCATTTCCCCGGGAAGGCAGCTTTCCGGATTGGCAAGCGGCGTTGGTTCGCTTGAATGCCCCTGATGCACTTTCGGAACGCGTCCGCCCTTTTCGCCGCGCTGGCCCTGTCGGCTTGCGGCACCAACGAGATCCTCGACGTGAGGCCCACCCACTTGCGCAGCCTTGAGGTGGTCGACTCCGACCAGCCGATGATCCGCGGCGATCAGCAGCGGCATTTCTACGGCGCGATCGGAGTCCGGGAGCAAGAGCAGCGCCTCGGTCACTACTATGTGGTGCTCTGGAACGAGGATTCGGTCGGAGAGCCGGTCCGGGTGGTCTTCGAGTATCAGCAGGCGTCGACGGCGAGCAAGATTCACCGGCAGGTTCAGGAGTTCGACCCGTCGTCCGACAACGGTCGGGCGGAATTCCGGATCACGGGTGATTCCTACCTTGAAGGGGGGCGGGTTCTGGCATGGAAGTGCAGCCTTTTCCGCGGCCAGCGGGAGATCGCGAGCCGGCACTCCTACCTGTGGGAATAAGGGAAATTGCGCAGCCAAAACCGAGCGATGAGCGGTTGACCGTCCGGCCGACGCTCGCCTAAGTTCCAATGCGGACCAGACGTTGCCCGCAACCTTCCTGTGGATAAAGAGACTGGCATCAAGTTCGGCGTCCTCGACGGATTCACCTGGATCCGGTGCGAGGGCAAGGGTTCGTTCATGCAGAGTCCCGCCCTGAAGGAGTGCACCAAGCAGCGGCAGGACGAGGGCGAGAAGTACTTCGTCATCGACCTGCAGGCCTGCACGGGCATGGACTCGACCTTTATGGGCTTCCTCGCCGGTCTGTCTGCTAGGGTCGGTCGCAGCGACGGGTGGGTGCACATCGCCTCCCCGGGTGACAGGAACCGCCAGTCTCTTGAGGATCTCGGACTCGACTGCGTTCTGGAGATCTCGCCGCCCGAGGCACCTTGGCGTGGCAAGGCCGATGAGATCCGGCAGGGGCTCCAGCCCTATGTCGGGAAGCGGCTTCCGGGCATGAGCGAGCGGGCACGCCACGTGCTTGAGGCTCACCGAACTCTCGCCAATACCAACGAGGACAACGCGAAAAAGTTTGCCGGTGTCCTTCAGGTGCTTGAAAAGCAGGCCTCCGACGATCCGGAGACCGAAGGCTGATGCCCGACCTTCCCCACCTCATTGCCTACGCCGTCTTCGTTGTCCTGCTGGGGGCGCTGGCGATCATTCTGATCCGGCTGCAACGGAAGGTGCGGCGCAAGAAGGCGCTGCTGAGGTCATTCGAGGGAGAAGAGGCCCGGATGTTCGAGTTTCTGCACAATCTCGGCGTCTCAATCGGTGCCGAGACCAGCTCGATCGGGCTCTACCGCATCATCGTCGAGGGCCTTGACGAAGTGGTGAAGGCCCGGGGTGGGGCGCTCTATCTTCTGGATGAGAGCGGCGAGATGCTCCAGCCGAAGTATCTGTCGGAGAATTGCCCGGCGCTGGTCGGCGTCCCGCTTGAGGTCCGCAAGAAAGCGGAAAGGGACTCGAGGGCGATGGACAGCTACCTACGATTGTCGCAGGTCCCGGCAGATCAGGGCGTCTTCGGAGCGGTCCTTTCCTCCGGCCAGGCGATCCACTTCGGTGACGTGAGATCGCATGAGTCGTTTCGGGACGCATTTCTCGGCTATGGTGGTGGAGAGGTTGCCGCACTGGTGGCGCCCCTGCGGCACGCCGGCAAGGATATCGGGGTGCTGGCTGTCGCGAGGACGAGAGAGGACGGGAAATTCTCGGCCAATGATTTCGCGGTGTTCCGGTCTGCTGCCGAGCAGTCGGCCTTCGCGCTCGGCAATGCCCTCGTCTACAAGGACGCGCACGAGAAGCGGCAGTTCGAGAGCGAAATCCGGAACGCGAGCGAAGTGCAACGGGTGCTGCTGCCTCAGGCCGATCCGGTGATTCCCGGCTTCCGGGTCGCCGGTACCAATGTGCCTGCGCGCATCATCAGCGGCGACTACTACGACCACCTCGATCTCGACAACGGACTCCATGGCGTCGTCATCGCCGATGTCTCGGGGAAGGGGGTCGCGGCGGGATTGATGATGGCGATGTGCCGGAGCGTGCTCCGCTGCCGCGCAGGCTCACTCGCGAATCCCGTGGAAGTTCTCGCCGCGGTGAACCGGCAGCTCTTTCCCGACATCCGGGAGGACATGTTCATCAGCCTCTACTACGGTGTGATCGATTCCGAAAGCGGGACCATACGGGTCGCCCGCGCCGGACATGACGCCGCTCTCCTGTTCCGGGCGAAGGACCGGACCGTCGAGGAAATCAAGCCCCCCGGTCTCGCGCTGGGCGTCGACGAGGGCGACGTCTTCGAGCGGGTGACGAAGATGCGCGAACTGACGTTGGACGCGGGAGATTGCCTCTTGTTCTACACCGACGGGGTCAAGGAGGCGGTCGACGACCGCGGCGAGGAATTTGGCATGGTCCGGCTCCGTACCTCATTTCTCGAGAACGCGGTGCTCGGGGCCGAAGCGACGATAGCCGGAATCCAGAGGGATCTCCGGCAATTCGGTGGCGAAGCGCCGCAAATGGATGACATCACGCTTCTGGTTCTGGAACGGCGTTGACTTGAGGGGGTTGACGATCCGCCCGGCGCGTGACAGGTAGCGGCCATGAATTCGAGCGATCCCGACGTGAAAACCGAGGAGGAAGAGGAAGTTCCCGTGAATCCGGAGCTGTCGGAAGAGACGCCCGCCGCTGAGGTGGATCCGGAGACCGATGAGCAGGATCCCTATGCGGCTCTTGAGCAGGATGTCCTGAAGTGGAAGGAGCTCGCGATGCGTACCGCCGCCGATTTGGAAAACTTCCGGAAGCGGGCCGCGCGGGAGCGGGAAGAGTCCGTTCGCTACGCGAACCAGTCGCTGCTCGAGGAACTTCTGCCGATCCTCGATAACTTCGAGATGGGGATGCAGGCGGCGGCTCAGGAGAAGGATTCGATGGTCTTCGTCGGGATGGATATGGTGAGAAAGCAGCTCAACGAGTTCCTTTCGGGAAGCGGTGTTACCGAGGTTCCTGCCGAAGGGCTCGAGTTCGACCCGAACCTGCACGAGGCGGTCTCCCAAGAGGAAAGTTCGGAAGTCGAGGAGGGTAAGGTGATCCGTGTTGTCCGCCGGGGCTACACGCTGCGTGATCGCCTGTTGCGGCCCGCCAGCGTTGTCGTTTCGAAGTCACCGGAAGCGAAGCCCGACTGAATCCATGGCGGATCGAGATTTTTACGAGGTCCTCGGAGTCGCACGCGATGCGAGCCCGGATGAGATCAAGAAGGCCTACCGCAAGCTGGCGGTGAAATTTCACCCGGACAAGAATCCGGGGGACTCCGAGGCGGAGGAAAAGTTCAAGGAGCTCGGCCATGCCTACGAGGTGTTGAGTGATGCCGACAAGCGGGCAGCCTACGACCGCTACGGCCATCAGGCGTTCGCCGGTGCGGGAGCGGGTGGTGGTTTCGGTGGTGGCGGCTTCGGCGGTTTCCACGATCCGATGGACCTCTTCTCGCAGGTCTTCGGGAACGCGTTCGGTGGCGGCTTCGAGGAGTTTTTCGGTGGTGGCCGGCGCACGCGATCCGGCAAGCAGCGGGGTAGTGACCTTCGCTACGACCTCGAAATCTCGCTTGAGGAGTCGGCCAAGGGTTCTGAGAAGGAACTGGAGATCGAGCACCAGCTCCCCTGTGGCCGATGCTCGGCGACCGGTTCGAAGAATGGCGGTGGCTCGCGTCCGTGCACTACCTGCGGCGGACGCGGCGTGGTTGCCCGCCAGGCCGGAATCTTCATCCAGCAAACGACCTGCCCGGAGTGCCGGGGAGCGGGTGAGACGGTCACCGACCCGTGCACGGACTGTCACGGCGAGGGCAGGGTCCAGAAGCCGAGCCGGATCAAGATTCGGATTCCGGCCGGAGTCGAAGACGGCACGCGTCTACGTTCGTCCGGGAATGGCGACGCAGGAGTTCGGGGAGGAACCCCCGGCGACCTTTACGTCTTCCTGCACGTCCGGGAGCACGATGTGTTCGAGCGGGAGGGGAGTGACCTTTACTGCCGCATGCCGTTGCCGTTCAGCACGGCCGCGCTCGGCGGCGAACTGGAAGTCCCCACCCTTGACGGAAAGGCGTCCATCCGGATTCCACCCGGCACCCAAGGAGGCACCCTGTTCCGTCTCAAGGAACGTGGGATGCCGGTCTTGTCCGGAGGACGGAAGGGTGACCTCCATGTCGAAGTGCAGGTCGAGGTGCCGACACGGCTGAACACCGACCAGCAGGCCAAACTGCGGGAATTCTCGGAATCAATCGGCGAGCACAACTCGCCCATGCAGGAATCCTTCTTCGAAAAGGCGAAGCGCTTTTTCGGCACCTGATGTTCCGATGGCCCGCTTCTTCCTCGATCCGGGTGACTGGAGTGGAGCAAGCGCACTGACAGGCGCGGAAGCTGCCCATTGCGCCCGGGTCATGCGGGCCGACATTGGGGACCGTGTTGAGGTCTTCGATGGAGCGGGGCGGTCGGCGTCGGCGATCGTTACCTCGGTGTCGAAGTCGCGGGTCGATCTCGAACTCGGCGAAATCGTTGAGGAACCATACCCCCAAGTGCCGGTGCATCTTGTCATCGCTGTGCTCAAGGGAAAGGCGATGGACTTGCTGATCCAAAAGGCCGTCGAACTCGGCGCGTCCTCGATCATCCCCGTCGTTTGCGAACGCACCATCCCGAGAAAGGAATCCGGACAGACCGAAAAATGGCGGAGGACGGTGCTTGAGGCGTGCAAGCAGAGCGGGCGTAGCCGCATGCCGGAGATTGCCCCCTTGGCAACGTTTGCCGATGCAGTGGATCGGAGCCCTGAGCCGGCCGAACTGAGGGTCATCGCTTCGTTGGCGGAGGGCGCCCAACCGAGTCGGGAAGTCATTGGGCCTCAAGAGCGACCACAGAGTTTGTGGATTCTGGTGGGTCCGGAGGGCGATTTCACAGCCAGCGAGACCCAACGAGCGCTTGAAACGGGCTGGCGCCCCGTAAGTCTCGGGAATCACGTTCTCCGCAGCGAGACCGCAGCCATGTTCCTCCTGTCCGCCGCGGCCTACGAATTTCAGTAGGAGGGCTGCACTGTAAGTTTGCTTGAGTTTTTTAGAAAACTTAAGTAAACGGGTGCCCGTGGCGGGCGTTTTTTACAAATCATGCGTGGCGGCGACCCTGTTGGGCACGCTCTCGAACGCATGGTCGGGCACCGGGCCGGTCCCGAGTACTGGCCTCACGGTGGATACGACCGACCGGAATGCGGTGCTCGCCTTCTGGAATTCCTTCTATGGTGCATCGCAGAACTCGGCTTCCGTGATGGCTTGGTCTGGCTCCTACGGTTCCACCTGCGACCCGGGCACCAACTCCTTGGCCTACACGGAAGCAATCGAGCGTCGGGTAAACTTCTACCGAGCTCTTGCAGGCATCCACGGCAATGTGGTGGTCAACTCGGGAGCGCCCGTCGTGATCTTCGGTACGGACGCCCACCAACCCCCGGCCACAACCACCAAGACGGAGGCGGCTCAATGGGCTGCTCTGATGTTCTCCTACGCGGGACAGATCAACCATAACCCGCCGCCCGCCCAACCCTACTCGTGCTGGTCATCCCGTTCATGGAACGGCGCAAGCAAGTCGAACCTCGCAATCGGCTTCCATGGACCGGATGCGATTGACGCCTACCTTCGCGAGAACGATCCGAACACGCTGTCGATCTGGAGCACGACGGTGGGTCACCGCCGCTGGATCCTGATGCAGTCGGCTACGGACTTCGCCAGTGGCGACGTTCCCGGGAACGGTGGCAGCCGCCAGCCTACAAACGTGCTGTACGTCGTGCCAAGCTTCGAGGAGCTGATCGCCGTCACGCCGAAGTTCGTGTCGTGGCCATCCGCCGGTTACTTTCCGGATCAGCTGATGGCGAAGCAGTGGTCGGTCAGCTATCCTGGCGCCGACTTCTCGAATGCAACCGTGAGCATGACAGACGAGAACGGATCGACCGTTTCGACCTCAATCGTCGACCGAACCACTTTGGGATTTGGCGAGCCGACCATCATCTGGTCGGTGCCGGACTCGGTAGCGGCACCTTCAGTGTCTGCTGATACCTCCTACCATGTGACTGTCTCCGGCATCGTCGTCGCGGGACAAACGGTCGCTCACAGCTACTCGACCACGGTCTTCGATCCTGACGTACTCGATGTTCCCCTCGAGCTCGTCGGCACGGCGACACCGCCCGTAGACGGGGCCAACTATTTTTTCGAACCGGTTCCCGCGGCGGAACAACATTCGGTCATCGCATCCGTGTCGGAGACCGCTTCGTGGACCGAAGGCGCCGAGGATGGCGAGTCCGATCATATTGTGGACGGCACGGATCCTGTCTACGAGCTTCGCTCTTCAAGCGGTTTGAAGCGATCGGGAGCGAAGGCGTTTCGTCTCGGATTTCCGGCTGCGGGCGCCCCGCCACAGTGGTTCGAGATCGATCGGGAGGTGGTCCCGTTACCGGGATGCGAACTTCGCTACTACGTCCGCCGTGGGTTCATGCAGGCCGCGACCAAGCTTGAGGTCCAGTTTTCGACGGATGGGAATCTCTGGGCAACCGTCGATACCCTCAACGGAAAGTCGACGAACTCGCTCGACGACAGCTCTTTCAATCTTCGAACGGTCCCGATGAGCTCGGCTTCCCCGGTCAGGGTCCGCTTTGTGATGAGTCACGGAGGAGGTGCCGTAAACGTGGTCGGACAACACAACAGCGTCGGTGTTTTCATCGATGACATCACCGTCTCGAACGCGGAGTGGGTCTCGACACAGGTCGAGATTCCGGCTGCCACCGCCGCGGGAATGGTTCGGCTGGATCCCGGAAGCATCGGGTCTCTTGCCTCGGAAGGGCAACAGTTGAAGTTGCGGCTCAGCGCCAGCTTGGGTGGCCGGCCCTACCTTTCCAGCGAGCAACTGGCGGTCACGTTCACGGGTGGCATTGGTGGCTTTTCCGACTGGATCGCCGCCGAGTATCCCCAGGTTTCCGGTGGGTTTGGCGACGATCATGACGGCGACGGCCTCGAGAATGGAGTCGAATACGCATTCGGGCTGAGCCCGATCGCAGGGTCTCAGCTGTCCCGGAGTCTGATTCTGTCAGGGGGACAACTGCAGCTCCGAACCCCGCTCTCGCTCCAGCGCCCGGGCGTCTCCTACGAGATGGAGACCTCCCCCGATCTTTCGATCTGGTCGACGTCGGGATCCACGGTGATCTGGAATGACGGCGAACTTGTCGGCAGCTCCGCGTTGCCTGCGGGCAAGGGTTTCGCCCGCTGGAAGATCACCGAGAACTGATCCGGTTCAAAGGATGGAGCCGGGTTGATACGCCGCCGCTGCGGGGTAGGCCTCGGCAAGTCGGTTGACGTTCTCCACGAATCCCTGAACCTGCGCGGCGGCTGCGCCCGCGTTGCTCTCGCCGGCAGCAACGATTCCCGAGAGCTCCTCGATCGTGAGCGGGATGCGTTCATCACCCGCAAGCCGTTCGACAAGATTGTTGGTCGAGACCTTGCCGGCCCGTAGATCGTTCACCGTTGCGACGGCATGCTCCTTGATCGCCTTGTGCGCAGTCTCCCTGCCGACGCCCGCCTTCACGGCCTCCATCATGATCGTCGTCGTCATAAGGAAAGGGAGATAGTGGGTGTTCTCCCTCCGGATCACCGCGGGGTAGGCATCCATCTGGTCGAGGATCGTCAGGAACGTCTCGAAGAGACCGTCGATCGCGAAGAACGCGTCTGGCAGCATCACCCGCCGGACCACCGAGCAGGAAACATCTCCCTCGTTCCACTGGTCACCCGCAAGACCTGATGCCATGGCGAGGTGTCCCTTGAGGATCACATGGAATCCGTTGACCCGTTCGCAGGAGCGCGAGTTCATCTTGTGGGGCATCGCACTGGAACCGGTCTGCCCCGGCGCAAATCCTTCGCTCGCCGTTTCGTGTCCGGCCATCAGGCGCAGGGTCTTGGCCATCGACGAGGGTCCGCTGGCAAGGTCGGTGAGGGCAGCCACCGAACGGAAGTCGAGTGACCGGGGATAGACTTGGCCGACATTTGTCCAAACTGCCGGCATCCCGAGGTGGGCGACGACCCGCTTTTCGAGTTCGGCAACCTTCGCGGCGTCTCCGTCGAACAGGGAAAGCTGGTCCATCTGCGTTCCGACCGCACCCTTCAGACCGCGAACCGGGTATCGGTCGACGAGGTCCTGAAGCGCGGCGTGTGCGGAGAGCATTTCTTCACCGAACATCGCCAGCCGTTTCCCGAAAGTGGTCGGTTGCGCCGCGACGTTGTGGGTGCGCGCGGTGATGACCAGATCGGCCCACTGCTGGGCCCTGCGGGAGAGCCGGGCAAGCGTGGCGACGGATTTGTCGCGAATGATCTGCAGGGAACGGAAGACCTGCAGCTGTTCCACATTCTCCGTGAGGTCCCGGGAAGTCATTCCCTTGTGAACATGCTCGTGGCCCGCGAGCCCGTTGAACTCCTCGATGCGTGCCTTGACGTCGTGTCGGGTGACCCGTTCCCGCTCCATGATCGACGCGGTATCCACCTGATCCTTGCACGACTCGTAGGCCGCGATGGCCTCGGCGGGGATGTCCAGGCCGAGGTCCCGCTGGGCCTTCATCACGGCAATCCAGAACTCTCTCTCGAGCACAATCCGCCCCTCGGCGGACCAGATGTCTTGTAGGGCGGGGGAGGCGTAGCGTTCGGCGAGGACGTTCGGAATCACGGGCCGGGGGTATCCGACACCGGCCCGGTACGCAAGATCGGGGACGCTGCGATCAGAATTGCAGCTTCTTCGGTCGGGCTTCCCGGTTGAGCTTGTCGCAGGCGATCCTGCAGAGCTCCATCACGACCGGCTCGGCGACCGAGTAGATCACGCTCGTGCCCTCCTTGCGCCTCTCAATCAGCCCCGCATCGTGGAGGATCTTGAGCTGCTTGGACACATTGGCCTGCGTGGTGGGAAGAAGCGCTACAAGTTCGCCGACGGAGCATGGCCCGGATTTCAGCTCCTGCAGAAGTGCCAGTCGGGTTGGTTCGGAAAAGGCGCGAAAGAAGGTCGCGACGCGCTCCAGCTCTGCCATGCCGAGATTCATGAAGGCAGAATGCCCGAAAATTCCATTTGCGCAAGTATAATTATATGGTTATAGAAGGTGCGTGGACTGCGGGTTCCGCCAGTCTCGAATTCTACCAATCATGAAGATCCAACCGAAACAACTGAAGGACGAGATCGAACAGGGGGGTGTCACGCTGATCGACGTGCGGACACCTGCCGAGTTCGGCGAAGTGCACATTGAAGGATCCCAACTGATGCCGCTCGATCGGCTCAAGGCGGACGAGGTGAAGGGCGATTCCTGCGTTCTTGTATGTCGGTCCGGAAAGCGTGCAGCGCAGGCGAAGGAAAAGCTCGAGTCGGCCGGGTGCGGGAACCTACGGGTGCTCGAAGGAGGAGTGACCGCATGGGAGGCGGCGGGCTTGCCCGTGAACCGGGGGAAGGCCGTGCTCTCATTGGAGCGGCAGGTGCGCATCACCGCCGGCGTGCTGGTCCTCATTGGGGTGATTTTGGGCACGTGGGTGCATGCCGGCTTCTACGGCTTGGCCGCATTTGTCGGTGCCGGTCTGACCTTTGCGGGAATCACCGACTGGTGCGGAATGGCCATGCTACTCGCGAAAGCCCCGTGGAACCAACGCGGTAGCCATTGCGGAGATTCTACGGCCTGTTCGGTCTAACCCCTTGCCGCCATGTTCCTGCGACAAATCACGGATTCCTCTCTGGCGCAAAACGCCTATCTCATCGGATGCCAGCGAACCGGTGAGGCGGTTGTGATCGACCCGGAGCGCGATGTGGATCGTTACATCCGTATCGCGGAGGAGAACGACCTTCGCTTGAGTGCGGTCGCCGATACCCACATTCATGCGGACTATCTGACCGGGGCCCGTGAGCTCATCGAACGGCACAAGGCCAAGGGTTATCTCTCCGCAGAGGGTGGAGAGGAGTGGCAGTTCGAATGGGCCAAGGGCCAAGAAGGTGTGACCCTTCTCCATGACGGCGATTCCTTCCGCGTCGGCAATATCGAGATCAAGGCGATCCTCACTCCGGGCCATACGCCTGAGCACATGAGTTTCCTTGTGATCGACCATGGCAGTGGAGCGAAGGAGCCGATGGCGATCCTCAGTGGCGACTTCATCTTCGTTGGAGACGTGGGCCGCCCTGATCTACTTGAGAGCGCAGCCGGTCAGGCGGGCGCGATGGAACCCTCGGCGCGAGTGCTGTTCGAGAGCCTTCGCCGAACTTCGGAACTCCCCGGATTTCTTCAGGTGCTGCCTGCCCATGGTGCGGGCAGTGCGTGTGGCAAAGCCCTCGGCGCGGTTCCGACCAGCGTGCTCGACTACGAACGCCGTCACAACGCGGCGTTCCGGCTCGCGCTGGAAGGGGAGGAGAACGAATTCGTCGGCACGATCCTTGATGGACAACCCGAGCCTCCTCTTTACTTCGCACGCATGAAGCGCGACAACCGCTCGGGTCCCGCGCTGCTGCCGGATGGGAAACTTCCGGAACCTTCCCGAATTCAGGCCGGAGATTTGGCAAATTGGATCGGAGCGGAACGACGGACCATTCTGGATCTGCGACGGGATCGGGCAGCGTTTATGGAACGGCATCTCCAAGGCGCGCTCTTCGCACCTATCGGCGGAAGCCACTTCTCCTTCGCCGCCGGGTCCTATGTGGATGAGGACGACGAAATCCTGCTTTTGGTCGAAGACGACGAGGATGTCGATCAGGCCGTCCGGGAGTTGGTTCGGATCGGGCTCGACCGGGTCGTCGCATGGATACCCGTTGTGGAGGCATTGAAAGACGACGCGCTCGCCCAGCGGATCCGACGGATCCCGACCAGCGAGCTCGCGAGCTCCATGGATGCCGATGAGGGAAGCTCCGTCATCGATGTCCGAGGGGCGGGCGAACACGCAGCCCGGCATGTGAAGGGCTCCATCAATGTCGCCCATACCCGGCTGGCTGCCCGTCTTGATGAGGTTCCCTCCGAAGGCACCCTGTTGGTTCATTGTGCAAGCGGGATGCGTGCGTCCCTAGCGGCGGCCTATCTCGCGAGCACCGGCCGCGAGGTCGTCCATGTCGACGGGCCGTTCGGAGAGGTACCCGACGCAGTCATGGAATGAATCCGCTTGCGATAGCGGGAGCGGTCGCCATCGGGCTTTCGCTCGGGCTGACTGGCGCCGGGGGGAGTATCCTGACGCTCCCCGTTCTGGTGTATTTCGCCGGGCTGCCGCCGAAAGAAGCGGTGGGCGTGAGTCTCTTCATCGTCGGAGCCGCCGCACTGGCAGGTGCGATCCAGAGATGGCGCTCGGGCGAGTTCCACGGCCGGGCAGCGCTCATGTTCGGTGCGGCAGGAATGGCGGGAGCCGCCGTCGGCGCACGCTTCACTGGTATGGTGTCGGAGAAGGCTCTCATGGTGAGCTTCGCCGTGCTGATGTTGGTGGTCGCCGTTCGGATGTTGAAGGGCCGTACTGGTGAGGCCGAGCCCGAGCCCGACTGCCGTCCGGGACGCTGTCTCGTGGCCGGCACCGGAACCGGTCTGCTCACCGGTTTCATCGGCGTAGGGGGTGGATTCCTGTTGATGCCTGCCCTGATGCGCTACGCCCGGCTGCCGATCCGTACCGCGACCGGGACCTCACTGGCCGTCATCTCCGTCAATTCGATGGTGGGATGGCTTTCCCATCTGCCGACCAGCGGTGGCCACTGGTCCGTAACGGCTCTCTTCGCCGCCTTGGCAATTGTCGGAACGTTGGCAGGAAAGGCGCTATCGGCCAAATTGCCAGCGAAGCGGCTGAAGCAGGGGTTTGCGGGGCTGGTTCTGGTGGTAGGCATTCAGGTCCTGTGGAGGTCGGTGATTTCCTGATCACGGCAATCCGGTTTCGCTCTCAATCGTTCGGGCGTGGTGCCTGATGATGGGCGCCGCCAAGGATACTGCGGGCATCGTAGCCATGGTTGGCGAGGATGCGGGCGGCGAAGTAGCTTGTCTTGCCCATCTGGCAAACGGTGTAGACCGGCTTCGACTTGTCGATCTCTCCGAGACGGCTCCGCAAGCTTGGAAGGGGAATGTTGACCGAATCCGGCACCGGCAAGGCGGCAGCAGCGGCGGCCGGGCGCACATCGACGATCACGTGTCCTTTCGCTTCCTCAAGTGTCTGGACGGGAACAAGGAACCCATCGCGGATGTTGGTGGCGGCAAAACCGGCGGTGTTGATGACATCCTTCGCGCTACCGAACGGTGGTGCGTAGGCGAGTTCCAGGTGGACGAGATCATCGATAGTCAGACGACCCCGGATGGCAGTCGCAAGCACGTCGAGACGCTTGTCGACACCGTCCCGCCCAACCGCTTCGCCACCAAGAATTCGGCCATCCTCCGGCGACCAGAGCAGTTTCAGTGTGATCGTTTCCGCTCCCGGAAAATAGGAAGCGTGCGAAGGACCGTTTACCGTTACGGCCTTGTAGCGAATGCCAGCGGCCGAGAGTCGCTTCTCGCTGGCTCCCGTGACACCTGCCTCCAAACCGAAGACCCTCACGATCGAAGTGCCGATCGACCCCGGATACGGGAGAGCCCGATCCCCAAGGAAGATGTGATCCGCAGCCGTGCGGCCTTGCCGGTTCGCGGGTCCGCCGAGAGCGATTCCGACATGCCCGCCGACAAGGGGATCGGGAGACTCACAGACATCACCGACAGCATACACGTCTGGCGCGCTCGTGCGTTGGAACGAATCGACCGTGATGTGTCCTCTCGGTCCGAGTTCAATGCCCGCAGCTCGCGCGAGGTCACTTTCCGGCCGAACACCGATGGAGAGGATCACGAGATCGCATTCCACACTCCGGCCACTGCCGAGTTGCGCGACGACGCCGGAGTCGGAACGGGCAAAGCCGTTGATGCCGTCGCCGAGGATCAGTTCGACTCCATGATGCCGGAGCTCACGCTGAAGCGGCCGGACCATCTCGGCATCAAGCTGTGGAAGCACCTGCGGCTGCAACTCGACCAATACGACTTCCTTGCCAAGGTGGGCGAGTTGCTCGGCCATCTCCAGACCAATGAATCCTCCTCCCACAATTCCGACCTTTCGGGTTTCGGGCATGGCGGACATGATGCGGTCCATGTCCTCCAGATTCCGCAGGGTCAGAATCCGCTCGTTGTCGATTCCTGGGATCGGTGGGCGGAGCGGCGAAGCGCCCGGCGAGAGGATGAGCTGGTCGTAGCCGATCGATGACTCGGTGCCATCGCTCAGCGACCGCAGGGTGACGCTTCGCGCGTTCGGATCGATGGCGGTCGCTTCGGTAAGCGTCAGCACCTCAAGGTTGAGAAGTTGCCGCAGGGAGTCGGGTGTCTGTAGCGCGAGTTCATCGCGATCGGAAATCTCGCCACCGATGTGGTAGGGGAGTCCGCAATTCGCGAACGAAACATCCGGCCCTCGTTCGATGACCGTGATTCTTGCGGTCTCGCTGTGTCTGCGTGCGCGGGCTGCGGCGGAAGCTCCTCCGGCAACACCGCCTATGATCACGATATGCTTCGAATCCATGTCTGCCATTGGAGATTGGTATCGCGGTGTCCGCAACACCTCAGGCACCGGTCAATGGATCCGGAGAGCATCCCGCAGGATCTGCGCAGGGGTACTCAGATTCCCGCCGGCTCGACAGCCTCCGAATCGGTGCGAACGTCCGCGGACACTTCCAAAACCGATGAGATCGAGTCGATCAGGCGTTGCCGCAGCGGAGCGGCGGCAACGGAGAGGCGGCGTTGCTCGGCTTCGTATGCCTTTCTGCCATCGGGCGATTCGATCGGAATGGCTTCGAGGCCGAATTCCGAGAGATCGTAAGGACTTGCGCGCATGTCCACTTCCCGCAATTCGGCAGCAAGCTCGAAGCAGTCGAGAACGAGTTCCGATCCGACCCATGGCAACGACTTGGAAGCCCACTTGTAGAGGTCCATATTGGCGTGGATGCACCCCGGTTGCTCCAGTTCGATGCGGCGATCAAGCGACGGCTGACAGCGATTCATTGCCCCGGCGGACGGATGGAAGAATCGGAAAGCGTCGAAGTGGGTGCAGGTCAACGGGCGGGATCTGACGACCTCGTCGATCTCGATCTGGGAAAGGCGGAGCGGACACGACTCCCGATGTCGCACATTCTCACCGGTGTAGATCATCGCCCACTCGTGCAGGCCGTGGCATCCGAAGTGCGGGTCTCGATCGCGCGTGGCGACAAGCAATTCAAGAATCCACTCAAGACGCATTTTCTCGGTCTTGCTCAGCCTCGGCTCCATCCGGAGCACGCCACCCTTGCTTACGTACGGGGCAGTCCGGAGCCACTCCGGAACTTCACCGGAATCTTCGAGCGTTTCGTCGATGCTCGGATGCCACTCCTCGAGTTTCTTCAGCGAGAGAAAGTAGTAGGTGAAGAGGAAATCCTCGACCGGATGCTTGATGCCGCGGGCTCGACGATTTCGCGCAGGAACGGTCCAGCGACGCGCACGATCGCGATAAGATTCCATCCGTTCCAGCCATGCGCTGGCGGGGAGCCGGGGACGCGAGCATCCCGGAATCGGCTGGTTGGAATTCATCGGCATACTTCTCCCAAAAAAGGTCTTGCGTCGGATGCGGCTGCGCGTAGTCTCCCGGCCCGCTCCCAAGGGAGCCACAACAAAATCGCGGGGTGGAGCAGCCAGGTAGCTCGTCAGGCTCATAACCTGAAGGTCACAGGTTCAAATCCTGTCCCCGCCACCAATGAAGGGCGTCGATCAACAGCTGGTCGGCGCCCTTCACCGTTTCAGGCCGGCCTCTTTGCTGTCTCGACCAGGGCGGGCGAATTCGATAGTGTCGGCCCTTGGCATCTCCGGCCATTTCCGCGAACCATTCCATCGAGCCATGAAGTTCCTCCCGTTGGTTTCCTCGGTCCTGATCGTCTGTCGAATTGCCTACGGTTCCGAACTGCCTGAACCGGCCTCGCTCGAGAAACTTGCGAAGGTGCCAGCTAGCCAGTTCACGAAGTCCATCAACGCTTCCGAGTCACCCGACAAGCGGTTCGTCGCAGCCGTGGGTTCGCCTGACGGGGCTGCACCAAAGTGGGTCAAGACCCATCATGGTCCGAAGGATGTCTCTTATGTTCTCGAGTCGGTCGAGGGGCATTGTCGGAACTACTTGGTCGATATGAAAACCGACCGGGTGACCGCCATTCTTGAGGCCGAGCACTTCGGCACGGGCACCCAATACAACCATGAGTCGGCCTTGCATGCATGGTCCGCCAACGCGCGGTGGCTTATCGAGATCCAATCGTGGAAATGGGCAACCGGACCCTGTTCGCTCCACCGGATCAACGAGGCAGGTGGCATAGTGGCAAGTTACGACCTGATGACGACCGCTCGTGAGGCGGTAGCCGCCGAGCTTGCCAAGAAGGGAATCAACTCCGCTGAGGACTATGCGGTTTCGGTTCCTTCCGCGGAGGTTTCAGATGGAGGATCGATCACGCTGGAGGTCACGGGTGAAGTCCCCAAGGATCCCGACACACCCTTTGTGAGCCTCTCCGTCAGAGGCGCCGCCACGTTGGGCGCCAACAAAGATTTGTCGGTGAAGATCACGGGCTCGAAGCCTATGGAGTGAGCGCCCGGGGTCATTTTGAACGCGCCATATCGGCAGGAATCCCTCGCTTCAGACCTTCCGGGGATCTACGACTTGGGCCGTGAAGAAGCGCCGAGCAAGCCAGTGGGAAGTCGATAAGGCGACCGCCGCAGGGATTCTCAAGGACCGCGGAATGCGCCGACGGGCACTCGGTGGATTCGCGACTGCCATGTTGGCAATGTTCGCGATCGGGCTATGGGCGATTGACGGATGGCTGGCCGAGTCCGTCTGGCGGTTCGCCATCTACTGGCTGTTCTGCGCGGGACTCGCGATGTTCGTGATGCTGTTCGCCCTCTTCGACGCGCTGTCCGTGATCAAGGAGGAGCGGGACCGGAGCGAGTGAGTGCTCAAACGGCAGGCTCGGGAGTCCCGCAAACCGTCCGACCGAGGATCTTCTCGTAGGTTCGGATATACTCGGCGGCAGTCGCAGTGTGATTGAAGCGGCTCTTGGCCTCACGCATCACCCGCTGGATCTGGGCTTCCTTCACTTCGTAGGGCATCCGGAAGAACTGGATCGCCTCATCGATCGCCCACTGAAGTCCGCCTGAGTCGAAGACATCGAACAGGAAGCCGTTGCCCCGGTCGGCACCGACGTCGAGGCGCTCGACGGTATCGTGGAGGCCGCCGGTATCGTGAGCGATCGTCATGGCACCGTACTTGGGAGCAATCATTTGCGGCAGGCCGCACGGCTCGAAGGAAGACGGCATCAGGACGAAGTCGGCAGCGGCATAGCCGAGGTGCGACAGGCCCTCATCGAAGTCACAGACCCCGACACGGTCCTCGAGCCCGTGGGTCTTCACGATGTTGTGGAAGTGCTCCTGGTAGTTGCCGCTGGCGATCACCGCAACCTGAAGGAGATCTGCTTCGTAATCCTGGATGATCTTGTAAAGAATGTCGGTCAGGAGTTGGCAGCCCTTCTGGACCGGATCGAGCCTCGAAGGCCAGAAGAGGAGAGGGGAGTCCGGTGCGAACTTGAGTCCGAGTTTCTCCTGCAGGCGGATCTTGTTCGCCCGCTTGCCGGCCATGACCGTGTCGACCGAGAAGTGATCCTGAATGTAGGTGTCGCGCACCGGATTGAAGGCGGAGTCCGGAGCATTGAGAATCCCGGTCGCACAGCCCGCGTCACACTTGGCCCACAGCTCGTGGCGGATGTGCCCGGGAATGTGCTGATGGCGGCCGTCCACCACCTCGCTGAGGAAGGTGGGGCTAACCGTGTTGACGTGATCGGCGGCGAAGATCCCGCTGTTCAGCAGATCAACCGGATTATTGTCGCGGCTTTCCTCATAGTTGTAGGGCGGGCGCGAGTAGTAGAGGTGCTGCCAAAAGTCGGCGGCGTCGATTCCCCGGTCCTCGATCTCGTCGAGGGTCATCCGTTCGGTGTGGATGTTGTGGACCGTGAACAACGACTTCATTCCGAAGCGCTTGGCGACGGCTGGGATCAGGCCGGTCATCCAGTCATTGCAGTGGACCAGCTGCGGCCGGACCTGGGGAAGGATGTGGTTGATCACCTCCCGCTGGAATGCGAGGGCGATCCGATGGTTCTCGGAAGCGCTGTAAACACGGGCGCGGTGGTAGAACACTCGATCCTCAGCGAGGTGGATCCGCTGCTCGGGAAGCGCCCGGCTGACCTTGTTGTATTCCAGTTCGTGGACCTGCGCGACGTCGAGGTGGAACATCCGCCGGTAGTTCGGCAGCGCGACATGGACGTCGGCACCCTGATCGTGCAGCGCCTGGACCAGTGAGGCCGAGACGTCGGCCATCCCTCCGGCCTTCGCGGACATCCGCTGCGCGAGGTTGCCCATTCCCGGGGGCAGGTAGGTGATCTCGGGAGTGACCACCAGAATCCGCGGGCGCGATTCGGAGTCAGCTTGGGGGGGTGGATTCTCTCTCGCCATGGATGGTCGGCCTCAGGATAAAACCGGGACAGGGTTTCGGGAAAGGCGAATCCTTGTCCATCAACGCCTTTTCACGTCTTGCTTTCGCCTTGCCGGTTGGCAGGGGCGGGGGCATGGATGGCGCATGACTTCCGAGCTCGAGCAGCTGTTCGAATTTCTGCGTTTTCCAAGCATCTCCACCGACTCCTCCCATGCCTCCGACGTGAAGGCCTGTGCCGAGTGGCTGGTGGCCAAATCGGAGAGTCTCGGCCTGACTGCCGAGCTTCATGAAACCCCCGGATTCCCGGTGGTGATCGCCCGGAACGAGCACGTTCCGGGCCGTCGCAACGTCCTGATCTACGGGCACTACGACGTTCAGCCGGTGGACCCTCTGAACCTGTGGGATTCCGCTCCATTTGAGCCCGAGATCCGCGACGGCCGGATTTGGGCGCGCGGCGCGACCGACAACAAGGGCCAGATGCTTGCCCACCTCCTGGGTGCAGGGAAGACGATCGCCGAGAAGGGCGACCTGCCAGTGAACCTCACTTTCCTGTTCGAGGGCGAGGAGGAGATCGGCAGCCCGAATCTTGCCCCCTTCCTCCGGGAGCATGCTGATGATCTGGCCTGTGATGTGATCGCGGTCTCGGATACCGGCATGGTGGCACCGGGTGTGCCGACCTTGGGCTACGGCCTGCGCGGCATCACTTGCTGCGAGATCTTCGTGCGTGGGCCCGCCCGCGACCTGCACTCCGGCCTGTTTGGTGGTGCGGTCACCAACCCGGCGACGGCTGCCGCGCGCATCATCGCCAGTCTTCACGACGAGTCCGGCAAGGTGGCGATCGAGGGCTTCTACGACGACGTCAGGGAGCTGGAAGACTGGGAGCGCGAGATGTGGGCGAAGGTTCCGGGCGTCTCCGCCGATGATTTCCTGCGGGTCACTGGCTCGCCGAATCTGTTTGGCGAGGACGGCTACTCCGCGGCGGAGCGTACGTGGGCCAGACCCACTGCCGAGGTCAATGGCATGGGCGGGGGGTATCAGGGCGAAGGTTCGAAGACCGTGATTCCAGCCGAGGCGATGGCCAAGTTTTCGTTCCGCCTGGTCCCGGACCAGGACCCGGTCGACATCATGAAGAAGGTCGAGGCACACCTGCAGAGCCACTGTCCTCCGGGTGTCAGCGTCGAGGTGATGCCAGGGCACGATGGCAAACCCTATCACGCCGATCCGCACGGGATCTATGGCAAGGCCGCCCAAGATGCCCTGCGCAGGTCTTTCGATGCCGAGCCGGTACTGATTCGCGAGGGTGGAAGTATTCCGATCGTCCAGGATTTCCGAGAGATCCTCGGAGCCGACACCTTGCTGCTCGGTCTCGCTCTCTCCGACGCTCAGATTCACTCACCGAACGAGAATTTCCCGGTCGAGAACTTCGAGGCCGGAATCCGCCTCAACCAAGCTCTCCTGGAAGAGCTCGGCAAATAGGCATCCATTTTTTCCGCCAGACTACCGATTTCCATGACCGACAAGGTTCACAAGAAACTCGATTTCATTCGCGAGATCATCGCCGAGGACCTCTCCTCCGGCAAACACGAGACAACGATCACGCGCTTTCCGCCCGAGCCGAACGGCTACCTGCATATCGGCCACGCCAAGGCGATCTGCCTGAACTTCGGAATCGCCCGCGAGAACGCCGCGACCGGGGCCCGGTGCCACCTTCGCTTCGACGACACCAACCCGTCCAAGGAAGAGGTCGAGTACGTCGAGAGCATCAAGGCCGATGTGGCGTGGCTGGGATTCGATTGGGGCGATCACCTCTATTTTGCCAGCGACTACTTCGAGTTCTTTCATGACTGCGCCGTGGCGCTGATCGAGAAGGGCCTCGCCTACGTCGACGAGCAGACTCCCGATCAGATCAAGGAGACAAGAGGGTCGTTGACGGTTCCCGGAACCGAATCGCCCTACCGGAACCGTTCGGTGGACGAGAACCTCGAACTGTTCGCGAAAATGCGGGCCGGCGGCTTCAAGGATGGTGAGGCGGTGTTGCGGGCGAAGATCGACATGGCTTCGTCCAACATGGTGATGCGGGATCCCGTCATCTACCGGGTCATGCATACCGCCCACCACAACACGGGCGATGCCTGGTGCATCTATCCGATGTATGACTTCGCGCATCCGCTCGAAGACGCGAAGGAGCACATCACGCACTCGCTGTGCACGCTGGAGTTCGAGATCCACCGACCATTCTACGATTGGACTGTCGAGAACTGCCCGGTGCCGTCGCGCCCGAGACAGATCGAGTTCGCGCGGCTGAACCTCAACTACACCGTGATGAGCAAACGCAAGCTTCTCACGCTGGTGAAGGACGGCCATGTCAGCGGCTGGGATGATCCCCGGATGCCGACGCTCAGCGGCATGCGGAGGCGTGGCGTTCCGCCCGAGGCGATCGTGCGATTCAGCGAGCGTGTCGGCATCACCAAGTTCAAGGGTACGACCGATGTTGCGCTGCTCGAGTTCGAGATTCGTGACTACCTCAACAAGGAGGCGCCACGAAGGATGGCGGTGCTTGATCCGGTCAAGCTCGTGCTCGTGAACTACGAGGAGGGACGCAGCGAGGACGTCGAAGTCGTGAATAATCCGGAGAAGCCCGACGAGGGATCGCGGAAGGTTTCGGTTTCCCGCGAGCTCTGGATCGAGCGCGACGACTTCATGGCCGACCCGCCGAAGAAATTCTTCCGCCTCGGACCGGACCGCTATGTGCGGCTGCGGGGTGGCTACATCATCAAGTGCGTGGGATTCGAAACGGGGCCGGATGGGGAAGTGACCGAAATCCGGTGCGAGTATCTGCCGGACACGATCGGCAAGGACGCGCCGGAAGGCGTGAAGTGCAAAGCTGCGATTCACTGGGTGTCGGCCGAGTTCGGCCGTGAGGCCGAGGTGAGGCTGTACGACCGGCTGTTTACCGACGAGAACCCCGATGCGGCCGAGGGCGGATTCGTCTCGGTAATGAATCCCGACTCGCTGAACACGATCACGGCTTGGGTCGAACCCTCTCTTGCCGACGAATCACCCGAATGGCGCTGCCAATTCGAGCGCATCGGATATTTCGTGGCAGACCGATTCGATCATGTGCCGGGCGAGAAGCCCGTCTTCAACCGTACCGTCGCGTTGCGCGATTCGTGGGCCAAAAAGGCATGAAGATCGGGATCGCACAGATCAACTCGATCGTTGGCGATTTCCCCGGGAACGCGAAGCGCATCCTTCAGGCCTACCGCGAATGCCTCGACCAGGGCGCCGAACTGGTCGTCACACCGGAAATGGTGCTCGCGGGCTATCCGCCACGGGACCTGGTGTTCAAGACGCGCTTTGTGCCCGATTGCCTTCAGGCTCTCGACTACCTCGCCAGCGAGGTTCGCGAAGTTCCGCTTCTGGTCGGGTATGTCGACCGGAACGATCAATCAAAGCGCGGAAAGCCGTTCCGCAACGCCGCCGCACTTCTCGCTGATGGCGAGGTTCGAGCGAAGGTCTGGAAGACGCTCCTGCCAACCTACGATGTCTTCGATGAACGTCGCTATTTTGAGGAAAGCGAAGAGTGCGTTCCGATCGAATGGAATGGGATCCGGCTCGGTGTGACGATTTGCGAAGACATCTGGACCGACGAGTATCTTCAGCGACCGTTTTACGATCGTGATCCGGTCGAGGAACTGGTGAAGGCCGGGGCGGACATCATCCTCAATCTTTCCGCCTCGCCGTTCCATGCCGGAAAGCCGACGATCCGTAGGGAGATGCTTTCTTCGGTGTCCGAGGAGCATGGTGTTCCGGTCGTCTACTGCAACGCCATCGGAGCGAACGACCAGTTGGTCTTCGACGGGCACTCGCTTGTTATAAGTGGCGCTGCCGTTGTGGAGTTGCCAGGCTTTGTCGAGCACTCCGTGGTCATCGACACAGACTCGTTCGATGCAAGCGCCTGTCCCGCGGCGCCGGAGGCCGAACAACTTTGGAGCGCCCTTGTCACCGGCCTTCGGGACTACGCTGGCAAGACAGGCTTTTCGACCGTGTGTCTCGGCCTGAGCGGCGGAATCGACTCTGCGCTGACGGCGGCTGTCGCTGCCGAGGCGCTTGGGGCGGAAAACGTCCACGGCATGACGATGCCGAGCCCCTACTCGTCGGGCGGGAGTGTCGACGATTCGATGTCCCTCGCTCGGAACCTCGGGATCCGCTGCGACGAAGTCCGCATTGATGACATCTTCGCCGAGGTCAAAAAGACCATGGCGCCGCTCTTTGTCGGCGAGAAAGAGGACGTCACCGAAGAGAACATGCAGGCGAGGATTCGCGGCCTGCTGTTGATGGCGCTTTCCAACAAGTTCAACCACCTGCTCCTGACGACTGGAAACAAGAGTGAGCTAGCGGTTGGTTACTGCACCATCTACGGTGATATGTGTGGGGGGCTCGCCGTCATCTCCGACCTCCCCAAGACCAAGGTTTACGAGGTCTGCCGCTGGCTGAATCGTGAGCGTGAAATCATCCCGTGGAACACCATCGAGAAACCGCCAAGCGCGGAGCTGAGACCTGACCAGAAGGATCAGGACACGCTGCCGCCGTATGACATCCTCGACGGAATCCTCGAGGCCTACGTCGAACGTCATCAGTCGATCGACGAGATCATCGCCTTGGGCTATGAGGAAGCGACGGTCCGATGGGTGGCGCGTCGCGTCGATCTCAACGAGTGGAAGCGCCAGCAGGCGGCTCCGGGGATCCGGGTGACCTCCAAGGCATTCGGGATCGGCCGCCGAATGCCGATCGTGCAGCGGTTTCAGAGCTGACTGACCGGACGGACGATCCTATCGGGTTCGCTCCGAGAGGCATCCGAGCGTTTCTGCATGGCCATCGCTGCATCGGACCAGCGCCAGCCGACCATCGACGATCCACCACAGGGCGCGTTGGTCGAATTCACGTGCGATCGAAAGCGCGCGCTCACGGGTGGTTTCCACGGCCCAGCCGGACTCGGCGTGGGAGTCGTCGGGTGATGATCCGATCGCGCGCCGGTGGGGCAGCCCGAACTCAGCCAGAGTGCCTCGCAGAGCCTCGTCCGCAGCCGCATTCTCCGCATCACCGGCCGCTCGGTCCATCGGATTGAAGGCGGTAATGATCGCGAAGTCCCCGCCGGGAACTCCGTCGGGGAAGTCGAATATCGTCGAGTAGTAGCACTCGGGAAAGCCGCGCATCACTCGGCCTCCTTGTCAGGATCCGGAGGTGCGATCTTGTCGATCCGTTTCAGGACGTCCTTGCCGAGCGGCGCCAAACTCAGGGCTCGGAGCGAGTCGTCGAGTTGCTCGACCGACCGCGCTCCGATGATGGCGGACGTGACGGCGGGTTGGTCCACGACCCATCGCAAAGCGAGGTGATGGAGTGGCATGCCGAGCTCGTTCGCGAGATCATTCAGCTGCCGGATCTTGTCGAGCTGCGCTTCGACCTGTTCCGGCTGGAGGAATCCTTCGGGCCTCGCCGCTCGTGAGTTTTCCGGGATGCCATCGGCATATTTCCCCGTGAGCATTCCCTGGGCGAGGGGACTGAAAACGATCGACCCGATGCCTTTCTCCATGAGCATCTCGTGAATCCCCCGTGCCTCCGGCCAGCGATTGAGGATCGAATAGGGGGGCTGATAGATCAGACACGGCACCCCCTCGTCCTCGAGCATGCGGATCGCCTTCTTGAGCTTCTTGGGCGGGTATTTGGAAAGCCCCACGTAGAGGGCCTTGCCCTGGCGCACCGCCGTCACCAAGGCGCCGATCGTTTCCTCCAGAGGGGTCGAGGGGTCGGGGCGGTGCGAGTAAAAGATATCTACGTAGGAAAGTCGGAGCCGCCGAAGCGATTGGTCGAGAGACGACAGCAAATGCTTGCGAGATCCCCACTCGCCGTACGGGCCGTCCCACATCAGATGCCCGGCTTTGGTCGAAATGATGAGTTCGTCGCGGTGCCACGCGAAGTCTTCGGCAAGGCAGCGTCCAACGTTCTCTTCCGCGCTTCCCGGAGGCGGACCGTAGTTGTTGGCCAGATCGAAGTGGGTGATCCCGCGGTCGAAGGCACGTCGCAGGATCGCGCGGACGTGATTCTGGTCATCGACGTGCCCGAAGTTGTGCCAGCAACCGAGCGAGATTACCGGGAGCTTGAGGCCCGAGACGCCGCATCGGCGATACGGCATGCGTCCATCGTAGCGATGGGGATCGGCGGAGTACATGGCGGATTGGTTCACTGGGATTGGAGGGCGCGAAGCCTTTCGAGCAACGGTGGATGGGAGTAATCAAGAAGAACCCGGAGGCGGTGGGGTGTCAGGTTGGAAAGGTTATTCGCCGAGAGTTTCTTGAGGGCCGTGACCAGATCTTCCGGATGCCCGGTGACCTTCGACGCGAAGGCGTCCGCCTCGAATTCGTGGCGTCGCGACCAAGCATTCGAGAGCACCCCGAGCAGGCGGCTGACGGGTGAGAACAGAATACCGAAGAGCACCAGTCCGACAGCGGTCGAAATCGTGCCGACTCCAAAGGCATCGAAGAGCTCACGGGCGAACGCGCCGTCCGGATCGACCGCGAGGCCGAGCAAGAAGAACAGAATGCCGCTTTGCACGATCGAAACCGCCATCCGTTGGATGATGTGCCGGCACTTGAAGTGCCCGATCTCGTGGGCGAGCACCGCGACCAACTCACCTTGGGTCTGCTCCTTCACGAGGGTGTCGTAGAGCGCGATGCGTTTCGTTTTCCCGAATCCTGTGAAGTAGGCGTTGGCCTTGGTGGAGCGCTTCGATCCGTCGATTTCGGAGATCTCGGCCAATGGAAACTCGCACTTCACCGCCATCCTCTCGATCGCGGTCCGGAGTTCTCCCTCGGGCATCGGAGTGAACTTGTTGAACAACGGCAGGATGGCGGTAGGGGCGATGTAGGTGACGAAAAGCTGGAAGCCGCTGAAGAGCAGCCACGCCCAGAGCCACGCATGCGGCACGCTGTCGAAGATCCACAGGATGCCGGCAATCAGCGGGGCGACCAGGATCAGCATCAGGAGCAGACTCTTGAACTGGTCGGCGACGAATACCCCGGGAGTCGTCCGGTTGAACCCGAACTTCTCCTCGATCACGAAGGTCGAGTAGATCGAGAGAGGCAGATGGATCAGATAGTGCCCGATGAAGATCAGACCGAGGAAAAGCAATCCTGCGAAGATGCCATCGCCCGCCCACGCGCGGGTGAGGGCGTCGAGCCAACCGAAGCCGCCAATGAACCAGAAGCACAGAAGAGTGAAGAGGGAGACGATGGACTCGATGATGCCAAATCGCGCGTTGGTCCGCGTGTAGTCCTGGGACTTGGCGAAGCGCCCGTCATCAAAGACGTCCTTGAACTCGTCCGGGGTCTCGGGTTCGAGCGCGCGGATGTTGAGAAGGGTAGCGACAAAGTCGAGATTCCAGAGCAGGAGGAGGGCGACAAGGAGAGTGATGCCGATCGCGTTCGGTTCCATGGGTCGGGTCAGGATGCATCGCGATCCGGGGAGGGCAAGTGCTGGCTGGCATTCCTTCGGGATCTCCCGAAACTTACCTTCATGATTCGCGCGGCCGTGCTGCTCGTCCCCTGTCTACTGGCTCTCTCGTCGTGCATGGGCTTGCGAGCGACCAAGCACACCTACGCATCGGGTCCGTCCGCCGATGTCGGAGGGGCCCGGGTTCGGCTCGGATTCCGGCCGGAGGGAACCAAAGGCCCGTCTTTCATGATGAGCGCGATGGTGGTGGGGGGAGGTGTCGCGACTCTTGATGGCCCTTTCCGATGGCGGGTCGAGGCCTTGGGTGAGACCGGCCGACATGAGTCGCTCGTCGTCCACCGCATCCGCACCCGCACTTCCAAGACCGGCCGTGACGAGTGGTTCCCCGCGGGCGAGCTGGGCCGGCGGGCGGAGTTCCGGGCCCTCAAGGGCAAGGAAGGGGTGGTGAGGGCCCGATATCCGATTCCGGGGCTGCTCAAAGTCATCCCGGAGGAGGACGGCGCGCTCGACGTTTGGGTGGATGTCGCGGTTTCCGGGCCAGAGGGAACTCGCCGGAAGACCCTGCAATTCCGCATGGATCCTACGGTGAAGAGCCAGAATGAGGTCGTTTTCCTGCCCGTGGAGATCGCCCGGAGCATCGGAACCGACCCTGCCGACTGGGAGGATTCGATGTGGGATTGAGCGTTGCCCGCGCCAGCTTCAAGGTCTAGATTTGCAAAGTTCCTGCTGTGCTTCGATTCCTCCTCAATCCGCTGCTCGCCGCGCTGATCACGATTTCAGCGAGTGCGCAGAGCGTCCCGGTGGCCGCCAACGGTGCCGAGCCGAATCCCGGCCCGGTGGCTGGCGCGGACGATGCCGCTATTTTCAATCGGAAGAACGCGCGGATCATCAGCCTGAAAATTCCCGCTCCGCGCGGACCGATCATCGACCGTGAGGGACACCCGTTCGCCCAAAACCGGGTCGCTTACCAACTGGCCGTCCAGTACGAGCAGTTTGAGAACGAGGATCGTGCGGCAGTCATCGCGTGGGGCAGGCAACGGGTGGAACTTGCCAAGGCGTTTTACGAGTCAGTTAGGGAACCAACCGACGACGAACTCTACGAGCACTACCGCCACCGCCGGTGGTTGCCGTTCTACATCAGTGAGCCGCTCGATCCTGAGACGGCAGAGGGCTTCCGGTCCAAGTTGACCCGGGGACTGGAACTGATGGCGGTCTACGAACGCTATTACCCAGAGAAGTCGCTGGCCTCTCACATTGTCGGTTACACCGGAAGCGTCGGCAAACTGCCCACCGGACCGATCAATCTGAACGAGCCGATGTGGGAACTCTCCGAAGGCAGGGCAGGCTTCGAGAAGATCTTCAACAACGAGCTCGAAGGGCAACCCGCGACGCTGCGTCTGCTTTTCAACGAGGAGGGCGAGATGCTCCTGCGGGAGCAGAAGGGGCAACCCCGGGCGGGCGGCGCGGTCGTCAGCACGCTGAACATGCGCTGGCAGAAGCGGGCCGAGAAGGTCCTCGACCAGCACTCGAAGAGAGGTGCCATGGTGGTGATCGATGTCGCCACCGGCGAGGTGCTGGTCCTGGCGTCCAAACCCGGGTTCGACCTCAACCAGTGGATTCCCGGAATCTCCGAGACCGAGTATGCGAAGCTTCGGGAGGACCCGGACAAACCACTCTACGCGCGGGCCTTTCAAGGCGTCTATCCGCCTGCTTCGAGCTTCAAGCCGATCATCGCACTGGCAGCACTCAACGATGGAACGATCAACGAGCGCACGACCATCAACTGCCCCGCCTACGTGAGCTACGGCAACCACAAGCTCTGGAACTGGTCGAAGTCCCCGTATGGCGATCTTTCGGTGATTCCCGCGATCAAATGGTCGAACAACCCGTGGTTCGCCCAGGTGGGCAACCGGGTCGGTTCCGGCACCTTCCTTTCGCTGGCCAGGCGGCTCGGCTACGGCACCACAAGCGGTCTTGACCTGATCGGCGAGGAGTCGGGCCTGATGCCGACCCCCGAATGGGTCCGCAAGACCTACGGTCGACCCATCACCGAGGGTGACGCCGCCAACTGGTCGATCGGCCAAGGCGCGGTGCTGGCGACACCTCTGCAGGTCGCCCAGGCGATGGCCGGTATCGCAAACGGCGGAGCACTTCCGAAGCTGCACCTGATGATGCAGGTTCAGGATTCCTATGGTCGTGTGATCCGCACCGCCCAACCCGAACGCCGGCACTGGCTCGGTGTCGATGCCGAAGCCATCCGGATTGTGAGGGAGGGAATGCGCCAAGTCGTCGATGGCGGCACCGGCCGCAGTGCGGGGCTTTCCTGGACAGAGGTCTGCGGCAAAACCGGAACCGGCCAGTGGGGCCCGGAGCGCAAGAAGCAGGGTGTTGCTTGGTTCGCCGGTTTCCTGCCCGCAGAGGAGCCAAGGCTCGCCTTCGCCTGCCTCTACGAAGGTCGGCCAGGCGAGAAAGTCAGCGGCGGCCGCAATGCCGCCCCGATGGTTCCGGCCTTCTTCAATTCGTTCCGGGATGAGATCAAGGAGATGGTCGAACCGGCTCCGAAAGCGCTGCTGGTCGTCGACGAGGTCGAGGCCCAGGAGAACGAGGAAGGCGTCCTGAGGGCGATCCCGGTGAGCCCCTTGGAGCTGGAGGAGTTCGAGCCCGATGAGGCCGATATCCCGCGGGCTCTACCGGTCGATCCGACCGAGCTTGAGGAGCTCGAGGAGGGTCCCTGAGACGCGGCATCCGGCGAGTCGGGAGTTTCCGCGCTGGACGTCAGCCCGACGAATCGCCAAACACGGCGTGGCCGCTCCCGAAACCGGTTCCGCGGCCTTACCCAATCGCATTGCAATCCATGGATATTCAGATCGCTTCCCTTTGTGACTTCGCCGCCGACTACAACGGCAAGCTCGTGGTCACCGGCACTTTCGACACCCTCGCTGCCCGCGCGCTGCCCGTCGTGCACCCGATGTGCGCCCTGGCGCTCCGCTTCTGCTTCACGCAGGAAGACGCGGGTCGGCACAAGCTCTCGATCAACATCATCAACGAGGATGGTGAGCCGCTCGACGCGAAGAACATGCCGATCGAACCCGAGTTCGACGTGCAGCTTCCGCCCGACGTTCCGTTTCTCACGCGCAACCTCATCATGAACCTGCAGGGTCTCCGTTTCCCCTCGGCCGGCATCTACTCGGTCGATATCGGCTGCGACGAGGAACTGCTGATGCGCCTTCCGCTGCGGATCGTTCATGTCGAGCAGCAGCCCGCCAACGGGCAGGCCTGACGTGGAAGAACCGACGGTCCAGTACCGCTGCGGCCTGATCACCGGAGCTTCCTCCGGGATCGGTGCCGAATTCGCCCGGCAGCTGGCTCACAGCTGCCGGGTTCTCGTTTTGGTGGCGCGCCGGTCCGAAGCTCTCGAGGAGCTCGCGACCGAGCTCCGCCAGAGCAACCCCGACCTGACCGTCCGGTGCCTGCCAGCGGATCTAACGGATGACGGCCAGCGCCAGGCACTCGTCGGACGCATGCATCAGGCCTCGCTGGTCCCCGACCTCGTGATCAACAACGCCGGGATGGGGGACTACGGCGAGTTCGCGTCCTCCGAGTGGCCGAAGGTGGAAGCGATGCTCCGCCTCAATGTCGAAGCGCTGACCGCGCTGACCCACGCGTTACTTCCCGGGATGATTTCGACCGGCGGCGGGGCCATCCTGAACGTCAGCTCACTGGCATCACTGCTGCCCATTCCCGACTTCGCGGTGTATGCGGCGACCAAGGCCTACGTGACGAGCTTCTCGGAAGCGCTTCGGCTTGAGTTGAAGGATTACGGGCTCAGCGTCACCGCGCTTTGCCCCGGGCCGGTGCATACCGGGTTCGGCGATGTCGCCCGTCGCGGTGAAAACCGTCCCGACGAGCCGTTCCGCGAGTGGTTCTATGTCGATGCGCCGCAGGTGGTGGCCGAGGCACTGCAAGGTCTCGCACTCAACCGGCCACGGGTTTTCCCCGGCTGGAAGATCGCGGGTGCGGCCGTCTTGCTGGGGCTGCTTCCCATCGCCATCCTCCGGATTGCAATGGGATCAAGACCCCGTCGCTGAACCGGCAAGCCAGCGCGCGAGAAACGGATTCCGGCTCCGCTCAACACCGAGCGTCGTCGCCTGTCCGTGTCCGGTAAGAAGGACGACATCATTGGGGACGCTGCCCAAACCTTCGGCAATCGTGCGCCTCGCCATCGCATAGGCGTCCAGGTCCGGACAGCCGCCGGCCGAACCGGCGAACACGGCGTCACCCACCGCCACGCACCTCCCACCCGGCCAGTCGATCCGATAACCCAATGCATCCGGGTGATGGCCGGCGAGAGAGAACGCTTCGATTCGGAAAGCTCCAACACCAACCTGATCACCTGCAGTGATCCTTTCCCCGTCGGGAATGGAGACCGGCGCTACCAAGCGGTCGACCCTACTTCTGACCCCGGAAATTCCGCCGATGTGATCCCGGTGGGGATGCGTGATCAGGAGACACGAAACCGGCTCCTCCGGTAGGGCCGAGGCGAGGTCGGTGCTCCCCAAGCCGGCATCGACGACCAGCAAGGTCGCGCCGGAGCGAAGTGCCCAGGCATTCACGGTATCGTCTTCGAAAGGCAACTCGATCCGGGTCACTCCGGCGGGAAGCTCAGGCTCGGGGAACGCCTCCTGATATCGGGCGAGAGCGGGTCCGTCCAGCTTGAGGGCTGTTGCCAATGGTTCGGCGAGTGCGGGCTCGAACTCACCCTTGAGAAAGGCACCGAGTTCCTTCGAATCAACGCCGGACAGGTCACATGGAAGCAGGCCTTGCCCACGCATGGCCTTCGCGACGATGTCGGAAGCGGCATCGTAGATCTTCATTCGCGGGCGAGTTCGGCGGCCACGCACATCGCACGGATCATCGAATCGGGTCGAGCGATTCCCTTGCCGGCGATGTCAAAGGCCGTTCCGTGATCCGGACTGGTTCGCGGCTTCGGCAACCCGAGGGTAACGTTTACCGCGTTGTCGAAGTCGAGGAGCTTGAGGGGAATCAGTCCTTGGTCGTGATACATCGCGACGACGGCATCGAACTCGCCGCGGGCCGCGTCGCGGAAGATCGCATCAGGCACGCCGGGGCCAACGAATTCGCCGATTCCGAGTCCATTGAGTTCCTCAATCGCCGGCTGAATGATTCTCTGCTCTTCGTCGCCGAATTTTCCGTTCTCGCCCGCATGAGGGTTCAGACCTGCGACGGCGATTCGGGGTGGGGCACCTTTGCGCCGCTTGGCAAAATCGGCCAGCAGGCGACCGACTTGCACAATCATCTCGGATCGGAGTTGGCCGACTACTTCAGAGAGAGGAATGTGGATCGTGGCCAGACCAACGGTCAAAGACGCGCCTGATAGGCACATTGCAAAGCCCTCACAATTAGCATGTTCTGCAAAAAACTCCGTTTGTCCCGGAAACCGGAAGCCGGCACTCTCCAGCTGGGATTTCGAGACGGGCCCAGTGACCACTGCGGCAACATCGTCGTCATTCCGAAGCCGAGCCGCAGCACTCTCCAGTGCGGTAAGTGAGGCCCGTGCCGAGATGAGGTCCGGTTTTCCGATGATGGCGCCGTCAGACTCTCCAACGACCTCGAATTCGAAGTCTTCGGGGATCTGACCCGAAGCAAGTGCCTGATCGATCACCTCGGGGCCGATCCCTGCCGGGTCGCCGAGCGTAACGAGGATCCGGCGGCGCCCGGCCACGGTTTCAGTCGAGTTTGATGTCGACCTGCGCGTCATCGCGGAGGTCGGTGATCCACTCTTCGTAGCGCGTGGACGTCTTCTTCACGCGGACACGCTGCTCAATCAGATCGCGGATCTCACCGAGGGGCGGAGCGGGGCCTTTCTGGATGCTCTCGACTTTGGCGATCGTGAATCCGGCCGGGTCTTCGAGAGGTCCGAGAATCTTTCCCGGTTCGGCGTCGAAGAGGATCGCAGCGAACTCCGGCGAAAGGTCCGGACGTGCGACGTCTTCCTGCAGACCTCCCTTGTCGGCGAAAGCATCACCCGAGTGCTTCTGTGCGAGCTCACCGAAGTCGGCACCGACGCGTAACTCTTCGGCCAGAGTCTCGGCAAGTTGCAGCTGGGTCTCCGGAGTCGCGAGCGGATTGCTCGGATCCACGCGCGGAAGGAAGATCTTGCGATAGCTGATGACGTCCTTGTTCGTGTCGCGCAGTCCGTCCTTCGCTTCCTGGTATTCCTTCTGGATCTCTCCCGGCAGCGGTGGAGGCGCGTCCTTGAACTTCTCCTGGCGCATGGCTTGGACGATCAGCTTCTCGCGAGTGAGTTCCCGATAGCTCGCCATGCTCATCCGGGCCTTCGTCAACTCGTCCCTGAAGCGCTGATTGTCACCATTGTAGAGCTCGCGGACCTGACGCTCGATCTCTTGGTTCACCACACGGTCCGGCAGCTTGGCACCGAGCTTCTCCCGTTGCTTGAACTCGCTCATGATGAGCTCGCGGTCGACGAGTTCCTGAACGATCCCGTCGCGAGCCTCCTTGACCTGACGTTCGAACTCGGCGCCGCGGCGGGGGAACTCCGCCATCAGACGGGCGATCTCGGGTCCGAGCATCACGCCGACTTCCTTGGCGGTAATCGGACGGCCATTCACAACCGCGGCGATCCGGTTGACCTCGACAAGTCCGCTACGGATCGGCGGCGCTGCGGGAGGCTCCTGGGCAAGCGACGTGCCGAGGGCAACTAGGGGAAAGATCCAGAATCGGTTCATGGGGATACGGGGCGGGATCGTTTCCCGGCGGAGGGCCGATTGCAAGCGGCGAAAGGGCGGGCAAAAAAACGCCCCCGGACCGACATTGCGGACCGGAGGCGTGGTGAAACGATAAGTAGCGTGATGCTTATTCCGCGTCGTCGCCGGCAGGAGTCACGGCATCAGCGGCGTTGTTGAGAGCGTCGGCGGCGGCCTCACGGGCAGCGTCGGCGGCATCCTCAGCCGCTTCGGCGGCATCTTCGGCCGCTTCTTCCGCAGCTTCAGCGGCTCCCTCACCGGCAGCTTCCGCGGCCTCTGCGGCTTCGGCGGCAGCGTCTCCGGCAGCTTCGGCAGCAGCCTCAGCGGCTTCGCCAGCGGCTTCAGCGGCATCTTCAGCCGCGGCGGCGGCATCTTCCATCGCGGCTTTCGCATCTTCAGCAGGCTTCGGGTCCTCGGAGCAGGCGGCGAAGGCAAACGGAATGGCGGCAAGAAGGGCGTAGTCTCGGATCTTCATGGCATTGATTGGGGTTGTGTTGCGGAAGCAACGTTCAGACCAACCTAACATCGCATTTTGCAAAACGTCAAACGCGGGCTTCCGGCTCGCCTCAGGTCCCTTGTTTCCTAGGATCACAGGCCATGGAGCTGTGCTCGGTCCAGTGTCCCACCTGTTTTGAGTGGTTCGATGTGCTTTCTCCTCCGCCCGAGGAGCTTCCGGCCGAGGTGGACTACGATTGTGAGGTTTGCTGTCGCCCGTTGGTGATCCGGTTCGACTCCAACGGCGCCACCGCGCATGGGCTGGGGGACTCGTGATGATCTCGGTGCTGCTGCCGTTCCGGAATGCGTCTCCGACGATCTCCTCGGCGGTGCGGAGTATTCTCGGCCAGAGCCACTCCGACTTCGAATTGTTGGCAATCGATGACGGATCGGAGGACGACTCTTGTGCCCGATTAGGGGCGGAGACGGATCCGCGCATCAGGCTGATCCGAATGCCGACATCGGCCGGGATCGTTCCGGCGCTTCAGGCCGGTTTGGAGCAGGCGCGTGGAGAGTGGATCGCCCGCATGGATGCCGATGACATCTCCCATCGGGACCGCTTGAGCCTCCAGTTGGAAATCGGCGAGAGGAATCAACTCGATGTGGTGAGCTCGAAAGTTCGCCTCATCGATGCCTGCGGGCGGGGTATGCAGCGCTATGTCGAGTGGACGAACTCCTTGGTCGATTCCGATGCCATCGCAGCATCCAGATTCATTGAGTGCCCTGTGATCCATCCCAGCGTTCTCGTCCGGCGCGATGCTTTGCTGAAGGCGGGCGGATACGCCGATGTCCCGTGGGCCGAAGACCACGATCTCTGGCTACGCATGCTGGAGCGCGGGGGGCGGTTCGGCAGAATCCAGCGAGTCCTACTCGACTGGCGAGATTCTCCGCGTCGCCTGACCCGTAGCGATCCTCGTTACGGCGAGAGCGCGAGGACGGAGATGCGGTGCCACTACTTGTCCCGGCTGTCCGAAGTGAAACGCAGCGGGGTGGTCGTCGCGGGTGCAGGACCGATCGGCAAGCGTCTGGCTCGTGGGCTCATGGAGCGAAACGTGGCCGTCCACGGCTTTCTTGAAGTGCATCCCCGCCGTATCGGGGAGTCGATTCAAGGAGTGCCTGTGGTGGCGGCCGAAGAGTTGAATCAGCACTGGCCCGATGCCGTTGTTCTCGGCGCGGTGGGAATCGAAGGCGGTCGCGAGCAAGTCAGCTCGCTTGCCTTGGAACATGGCCGCGTTGAAGGGCACGACTTCTGGTCCGTCTGCTGAGCGGTGCCCTTCGCCCCCCGAAAAGGGGGGAGAGAAACCGCTGTGCCGTCCCCGGCGTCGTGAGCCACGTTCCGGTGTCTCAACAAGCGGGGCGGCTGATCGACTCCGAGTCTTCCTGAGAAGGCGTGACCATCGTCGATTTGGCAGCTTGATGCCCCATATTTAATAGAGTCGGTCCGGGCACTTTGCCGTAACGGACGAACACAGCAGTTGTAGGTATCCTCACGTTCCGGGCCTGTTTTGGCAAAGGAAATCGCCCCGGGCCGGGCACCGAAATGTGTTGACAGACGAGCTCATGCGTCACGGTTGATGAGCGGAGTGGACCTTGGTTCGGAGCACTGCTAATCCGGGCGCGTGGAGGCTGAAATCGAGTGGGTGAAGCAACTGCGGATCCAGATCCGGCAGCGGGTCGATCCGTGGGTGGTTCTCGAGGGTCGCCATGCGGTCGAGGGTGCGCTGGGCGGTTGGTGGGATGTCGCGGGTGTGCTTGCGGGAGAGGAGTGTACGTGGGATCCGCCGCAATGGAGTGGACTGGAATTGCTGCGTCGGCCACGCACGGAACTCGAGGAGCTCGCAGGGTATGCGTTTCACCGGGGTGTGATCGGTTTGGCGAAGCAACCGGAGGATACCGGTGACGTCGCGGCACTCATGGGCGAGCTTGGACCAGAAGCGATGGTGGTCGTCTGTCCGCGGCTCACGGACGCCGCCAACGCCGGCGCCATCATCCGGAATGCAGCCGCTCTCGGTGCGGAAGCGGTCATCTTCGGACACGAAGGGGTATCGCCGTTCGAGCGAAAGGCGGTGCGCAGTTCGGCTGGCGCGCTGTTCCGAATTCCGGTCAAGGTGGCGGACGCCGGACAGATCCTGCGTTGCCTCAAAGCAGGTGGCTTCTCATTGGCCGCGACGACGGGCGACAAACGCGCGACCGATCTCGCGACCTATGATCCTCCGGAAGGCCGGCTGGCCGTCGTCATCGGATCGGAAGCCGACGGGTTGGGTCAATTCTGGATGACCGCCTGCGACGACCACATCCGCATCCCGATGGCATCGGTCATGGATTCCATGAACGCGGCAGCCGCGAGTGCGGTCACCCTGTGGGAAATCCGCCGCGTGCGTGAGGAACGTCAGTGACCGTCAGGCCAGCGGAGTCGGGTAGACACCTTCCTCAACCAGCTTTGCGATGGACTCGACGACATGGGGCTTGTCGTCGGGATAGGTCACCCCGAACCACGATGCCGAAGTGTCGAGCACCTCGCAGTCGGCCGCGCCGTCGCGGATCAACTGGTCGACGACCGTCGGAATATAGCACTCCGATTTCAACTCGGAGCCCTTCTCCGTGAGGAACTTGATGAAGTGAGTTTCGAGTTGGGCGAAGTATTCCGGGGTGAAGCCCCAGAAGTTCATCGACACCGGGCTGTCTTCCGGGATCTCCAGGATCGAGCCGTCCATCCGTGTGCCGCGCACGTTGCCGTCATCGCCGCGTGCGATATCGACCACTTCCTCGACGTCGCTCAGCAGACTGCCGTCGGTCGTTTGGCAGATCCCGCGATTCACCGATCCGTGTTCCGACAGCGTATTGCGCAGGGGATAGCCGACCATGCAGTAGTGACTCTTCGCAGGGTCACTCCCGAGTCCGGCAAACCATCGTGCGATCACCTGATACGCGTCGGCACCGTAGAAGTCGTCCGCATTGATCACGGCGAAGGGTTCGTTGATCACGTCGCGGGCCGCACGAACGGCATGCGAGGTGCCCCAAGGCTTCACGCGGTCGGCCGGAACCTCGAATCCGTCGGGAAGATCGTCGAGCTTCTGGAAGGCGTACTCGACTTCGATCCGATCCGCGAAGCGGGCACCGACCCCTTCCTTGAAGGCTTCCGCGAAGTCCTCCCGGATTACGAAGACCACCTTGCCGAAACCGGCCCGGATGGCGTCGAAGACCGAGTAGTCGAGGACGGTTTCTCCATTCGGACCCATCGGATCCATCTGTTTCAGGCCCCCGTAGCGGGAGCCCATGCCGGCGGCGAGAACGAGCAGGGTAGGCTTCAAAATCGGGCGTAATTCGGGTTCGAGGCGGGTTATGGACGGCGGTGCGCCGGAATGTCCAGCACCGACCCGAAAATGCCCTGACTCAAACCCCTTGCGGCCCGGTCGCGGCGCACATTAGCCTCCCGGCGTGCCAGCCGATGCCGACGCCACCCCAGTCCGAGACGAGCGCGAGCACGCCCGGAAGGTATTCCGTGCGATGCTGGAGGCCCGCCAGCTGGAGACCAAGCTCTCTAGCATGTACAAGGCCGGCAAGATCGTCGGCGGCGTCTACCTCGGGAAAGGTCAGGAGGCGGTAAGCGCGTCGCTTGGCGGCGGCCTGAACTGGGGCACTGATGTGTTCGCCCCGCTGATCCGCGACCAAGCCGGCCGATCCGCTTTCGGCGAGGACATGCTCGACTGCACCCGGACCTATCTCGGCTCCTCTCTCGGACCGATGCACGGCCGCGATGGCAACATCCACCGCGGTCGACCCAAGGAGGGGCTTCTCGCGATGATCTCCCACCTGGGTGCTTCGGTCCCGGTGGTGGCAGGCGTCCTTCTATCCCGCCGTCTTCAGGGCAAGCTCGACGGTGTCGTGGGTGCCACATGCATCGGGGACGGAGGAACATCGACCGGTGCTTTCCATGAAGGACTGAACGCCGCGGCAGTGGAACGTCTTCCGATGGTGGTCGTGGTTGCCAACAACCAGTTCGCCTACTCGACCCCCAACGACCGACAGTTCGCCTGCGGAGACCTGCTTGATCGGGCCGTCGGTTACGGCGTCGAGGGCTCATCCGTCGACGGCACCGACTTCCTCGATTGCCTGCGCGTGATCGGTGGAGCGATCGACAGGGCACGGTCGGGCGCGGGTCCGCAGATGGTGGTTGCCCGGCTACTCCGGTTGAGTGGGCATGGCGAACACGATGATGCCAGCTACGTGCCGGACAAACTCCGCGCCGGCGGTTTGGGACGGGACTGCATGCAGGTTGCCGCGGCACAGATGATCGAGACCGGATATGCCACCGAAGGCGAGATTTCGGATTGGCAGACCGAAGTCGAGGACGCGGTCCAGTTGGCCATCGCGACCGCCCAGCAGGAACCGCCGCCGGATCCGTGGAAGGAACGGTGGGATGCGCGTTCGACCAAGCTTTCGATGGTGACCGAGGCATGAGCATTACCTACGTCGATGCGATTCGTGAGGCGCAGGACAAGCTCCTGCGGGACGACCCGCGCGTATTCCTTTACGGGCAGGACATCAGCCGCTTCGGCGGCGCTTTCAAGGCGACCAAGGGGCTTGCGGAAGCCTATCCGGGCCGCGTGCTCGACTCGCCCATCAGTGAGGACGCGATGATCGGCATGGCCATCGGCGCATCGCTCGACGGCATGCGTCCGATCGTGGAAATGCAGTTCGCGGATTTCTCGTCGGTCGCCTTCAACCAGATCGTCAACCAGGCCGGCACCCACTTCTACCGCACTGGTGTTCCCGTTCCGATCACCGTCCGCTTGCCATCGGGCGGAACTCCGGGATCCGGTCCGTTCCACAGCCAGAGCATGGAGGCGATCTACTCGCACTATCCGGGCTTGGTCGTGGTCACTCCGGCAACCGTCTCCGATGCCTACCACATGCTTCTGCAGGCGGTGGAGGTGGACGACCCGGTCATCTACTGCGAGCACAAGTTCCTCTACCGCTGGCTCAAGGCGAACTCGATCAATGGCGACGGTTTGCCGATCGGCAAAGCCCGCATCACCCGGCCCGGCAAGCACGCATCGATCGTGACCTACAGCGCGATGGTCCACGAGGCGGTCCGAGCTGCCGATCGCCTCCAGGAGGAGAGCGGCTGGGAGATCGAGGTCGTCGACCTGCGGACCGTCAAGCCGCTCGACATGGATACCGTGCTGGCGAGCGTCGCGAGGACCGGCCGTCTGTTGGCACTTGGCGAAGCCTTTCCTTGGGGCGGCGTGACCGCCGAGGTCGCATCGCGGGTCGCTGCCGAAGGTTTCCATCTCCTCGACGCTCCGCCAAAGCGCTTCAACTCGCGCGACACGCCGGTTCCGTATCACCCGAAACTCTGGGCCGCTCACCGCCCGACGCCGGAGTCGATCTGCGTCGCCATGCGCGAACTCCTTTCCTACTGAGACCCATGCCTACCGTTCCGATTTTCATGCCCCAGCTCGGCGAGTCGATCGCCGAGGCGACGATCATCCGGATCGACATCGAGCCCGGCCAGGAAGTTGCCGCCGACCAGGAGGTCATTGAGGTGGAGACCCAGAAGGCGACCATGGGCGTGACCACCCTGTGCAAGGGCACGGTGAAGGAGATCACCGCGAAAGAAGGCGAGACCTATGCGGTCGGCACCATGCTCGGCCTGCTCGAGGTCACCGATGAGGAAGTCACCAAGACCGGAGTCGAGACGCTTGAGTCCGCGGCCCAGAAGCGGGTCGCCGAAGCGGCTGCCCAACCCGATGAGGAGAAGAACCTCCACTTCGCGGTCGACAACGACAGCTACGAGGAGAAGCAGCCGGTGGTCGAGCCGAGTGTGCGCGGCCTGCCGGTGCCTGCCGGAGTCAAGGGAGCGCACTACATCTCGCCCCGGATGCGGGCGCGGATGGACGAGCTCGGACTTCGCGAGGCCGACATTTCCGCGATCGTCGGAACCGGTGCCGGTGGCCGGGTGACGGTCGAGGACCTTGAGAAGTTCCTCGACTACATCGAGACATGGCCGAGCAGCCACGCGTCGCCAATGCGGCTCGCGGTGGCCGATGCGATGCGTCGAAGCTGGACCCGTCCGCTCGCGACCGTGAGCCGGCCGGTTCGTCTGGACCGGGTGCTCGACCACCGGCGCCAACAGGATCCGAAGCCGGGACTGACGCTTTACGTGCTGCGGGCTTTCGCGATCGCGCTTTCCGAAGATCCCGCCAGCGCCGGTTTCCTGATCGGCGAACGTATCGTCCACCCGCGGGCATTCGACATCGGTGTGGCAGTTCAGGTCGATGACGGCGTTGTGGTGCCGGTGCTGCGGCACGTCGACACGATGACGCTCGGGCAATTGACCAACGCCTACGCCGACATGGTCGACCGCGCACGCCGCCGACGACTTGGAGAAGACGACACCCGTGCGGGGATCGCAACGGTGACCAATTTCGGAACTTTCGGCCTTACCCACGGCACGCCCATTCCCTTGCCGAACGAGACACTGATCCTCGGTCTCGCGGCCGGAGTGAAGAAGCCCGTGTGGAGTGAGGAAGTGGAGGCATTCGTCCCAGCGACCGAAGCGGAAATCATTGTCACCTTCGATCACCGCGTGGTCGACGGAGGCGGAGCGGGCTTGCTCCTGGCACGGATCGACCAACTCCTGCAGTCTCCCGAGAAGCTGTGAGTGCCAGCGCAGGCGATTTCAGCTACCGGACGCGCGGGAAGGGGACTTACGAGATCACCTCCGAGGTCGAGGAGATCGTCCGCGACAGCGGAATCCGGACGGGCACGGTTACCGTCTTTGTCCGCCATACCTCGGCCAGCCTCGTAATCATGGAGAACGCCGATCCGAGCGCCCGGCGTGACCTGGAGGCCTTCTTCGATCATCTGGTCCCCGAGGACACGCCGTATTTCGTGCACACCTACGAGGGGCCCGATGACATGCCGAGCCATATCCGTATGGCATTGACCCGCAGCAGCGAGGTGATTCCGGTCGTCAATGGCCGGATGGCTCTCGGAACCTGGCAGGGAATCTTCCTGTTCGAACACCGCCGCGCTCCCCACGAGCGCCGGATCGTGGTCGCGGTGACCGGGGAGTAGGGGCCGGGCTCGATACAGAGCGGGGGACGGCGCAGGAATTGCTTTACGCCGCCCCCCTACTTTGATTCATTCCCGCCCGCCCGAAGCGCAATGCCTGTGTAGCTCAGGGGTAGAGCAGCTCATTCGTAATGAGCAGGTCGTCGGTTCAAATCCGACCACAGGCTCCAGCTCCAGCGGTCCGTTCTCAACGAATCGCCGGCACTGGATAAAGCGGCTCAGCGGCCGCGGCGGTAGCCGGCATTGTAGCCCGCTTGGAACTCCTTCTTGGTCGAAGAGTTGTAGTAGTTGTTGTAGAGCATGAAGTTCGAATTGCGGCCTGCGCGCGCGTCCTTCCGACCGAAACCAAAGCCCTGCTCGTAGGCTTTCCTTTCGGCATCGTGGGACGCACCGATCGGCCCGGAGACGGGCGGGTAAGGATCCACGACACAGGAGCTGAGCGTGAGGACGGCGAAGGTCGAGATCAGGAGGCTGACAATTTTCATAGCGTCCCATACTTCGACCGATCGGGATCGCGGGCAAAGGAAAACTTGGGGTTTCTCCCGTCACTCGACCGAGTAAGGCCGTTCCGCGAGCCATGCCGCGAAGGTGGCCTCCTGATCGAACCCTTCAAGATAGCGGTTCGCCGGGTCGGAAGCGAGAAACTCCCGCCATTTGGGATGCTTCTGGACCGACTGATACTCCTCACGCAGCCGGGCGACAATTTCATGCGCCGCGCGCCGCTCTTGAAGCCGGGCGAAATCCGAGTCGTGGAGCCGCAGCTGTGCCGTGCCGCACCCGGGACAGACGAAAAGCCTCAGGTGATGCCGGGGCGCAAATTCGGCCCGGAGTCCGGAAGCGAGATCATCAATGGCCTGGCCATTGGTCTCGAATGACCGGACCCCGACAAATGCGAGTGGGGCCCCGCAGCTGGAACAGGTTGGCATCTGGAATTAGAATCGGAGAAATCTCCCCCGGATTCCGAAATCGTTCCATTGGAAGCCGTCCTTGAATTTGGAATGCCGGCGCCCGCGCCTACGGATTCTCGAAGAATTCCCGGACATAGAACATCCGCGGATCCGTTGATGTATCGAAGAAAAGTTCGATCAAGACCTCATTGCGGCCGGGCACGACAGGGGTCAGCGACAGGATCTGGTAGTCGAGTCCTTCGACGAGCGGGAAGTAGTTCTCAAGGTCCGGTGTGCGCTTGTAGAGCAAGCCGATATCCTCCCCCGGTGAGCGGAGGGTGTGTGTCAGTGTCAACTGGCCGCCGGCAAGCTGCAGGGTCGGGAGATTAGCGGTGCCGGTGGGAAGGGTCGGGTCAAAGCCGCCGGCGTAATCGTCGAAGTTCGAGAAACCGTTGCCATTGTCGTCGTCCAAGGGATCGAGCCCGGGGAACAAGCCGGCGAAATTCGTGGATACGGAAACAGGCTCACGTGCGAAGAACGCGAAGCTGAACATATTCTCTCCCGTCCCACCGTTCTGCAAGGGGTAGGGACTGTTCGGGAGGTCTCTTGACTCGATCACCCAGCGGGCGTTTGCCGCGTCCCACTCGTAGGAAACGAGGTTGTCGACATTGTTCACACCACCACCTTCCGGACTGACCAACAGCGTGCCGCTGGAGTCATCATGACCATCGATCGTCAGATACCAGCGCCCGGTGCCCCCCTTGGTGATGCTGTAAGTGCCCGCCGAAACATCCGATTGCGGCACACCGCCGCCGTCGTCGTAAACTCGGCCGGCAGCGACGAGCTCGGTGTTGCCGACTGCCGAGAGCGGAACATAGACGAAAGAGACGGGGTCCTGCTCGTAGGCCGCCCCCTGCACCTGATCGTCGTGGATGTAGATCGTGAAGGTGCCGTTGCCGTTGGCGCGGGACAGCGCGAAGTTGTCTTCATTCTTGGCGTGGTTGACCAGAAGGATGCCATTGTCCGGAGTGGCGGTCGCATCGACGGAGCGGAGATCGACCGTGTAAACACCGCCTCCGAGTTCGCGCAGGTTCGCACTCGTGCCGGTGCCGAAGCTGAGACCGGGGGAGAGGCGGAAGGAGGTGCTAGGTCCACCGTTGACGCTGTTGAATGTGATGGCGCCGAGCCAAGAGTCGAAAGGGAACCATGCGAAGGCGAGGTCGACGTTGTGCTCGGAATTGATCGGGTGGAAGCTCGAGATGAAATACTCGCCGCCCTGGACGGACGTTGTCGAAAAACCGGGATACGCAGTCCCATCGTTGTTGCGAAGGTTCTGCCGCGCGCAGGACAACATGATCCCGTCCGTGGCGGTCTGTGCACCGAACGGCAGCACGGGGTAATGATCCCCCCTATTGCAGAACGGCTCATTGACCAACACACCGGGCGAGGACGACAGCGAGGTCTCAACGAAGACCTCCGCCGCCGTGTTGCCCGGACCGAGTTGCGTCACGAGCAGCGAACCCGAGTAGACGTTCTGCTCGGGAAGGCTGGGTTGGAACTCGTAAGCTCCGAGATCCACGGCATTGACGAATCGCGGCGAGCCATCGAGATCGGTAACGGCTGTGCTCGCCGAGTTGTCTCCCGCATTGACCGCTGCGGAGTAGAGCGAGAGGTGCAAGTCGCCAGACTGACTGGGAGCGGCGGATGGGCTGGCGTTCAACCGGAACATCGGATCGTTCCTGAAGTCGGCTCCGTCGAGATTGCCAGTGCCGGTTGACGAGAGATCGAGATTCGCGATCAGGCTGTGGCTAAAGCTGAACAGACCGCTACTGGAGACGGATGCCGAAACCGTATCCGTGGCGCCGGCGGCTGAGTTGTTCCAAACGATGGTGTTGGTGATCACCGGGGAACAGTCGATGGCATAGATGCCGCCGCCGGCTCCGATCGAGCGGTTTCCGGTAATCGTGGAGTTGGTCACGGTAAGCGTGCCGCCATCGCAGTGGATCGCTCCGCCGAGGCCTTCGTCGCCATCCGCAAGGTTCCCTGAAAAGAGGCAACCGGTGAGAACGACATCGCCGCCATCGCTGAGGATCGCACCTCCATTCCCGGGATCACCGGGCAGCGGTGGGGCGTACAAGAACTTCGACTCGTTGCCCCGGAACTCGCAATCGACAAAGCTCGCGACCGCCTTGGTCGGGCGGTTTAGCAACGTCAGCACCCGCACCGCGCCTCCACGGACCCTCGTGGAGTTGGCGGTGAACAAGCAGCGATAAAATTCGGCCGAGCCCTCTCCCCGATGTTCGACCGCACCCCCATAGAAGGTCGCGGTGTTCCCGTCGAAGGTGGTGTCGAACACCCGCGGGTCCGAGTCGACTGCCGACACTGCCCGCGCGGTATTGCCGCTGAAGAGGCAGCGCGAAATGATCGGGGAGGCACTGTTGAAAACCGCTCCGAGCGTGTTTCCAAGGAAGGTGCAGGAATCGACGGTAGGGGAAGAATCGTCAGCGCTGAGGCCCGTGCTGTTGGTGACGGTGAACAGGCAGTTCCGAATGCTCGCCCGGGAGTTCTCGCCGCAGACGATCCCGGTGACATTCGCAGCAGTCACCGTGAAACCCTCGATCCGCGTTGCCTGGCCCGGGCCACTTGTTCTCAATAGAATGTCGATGGTGTCATTGCCACTGAGCACGGTGTTGTTCGTGGCGGGGTCGGTGTTGGCCTCGGAGCGCAACGCCTCGCTGCCCACAAAGCCGCCGAACATCGAGACCTGGCGCTTCAGGACGTAGGAGCCGACGGCGGGCGTGTAGATTCCTTCCGACACCCAGATCTCGTCACCGGGTTGACTGATGGCGAGTGCACTCGTCAGGTCGACGAACGCGTCGGTCCAGGAAGTTCCGTCGTTCAAACCGGTGGTTGCATCGAGATCGACGAAGTGGATGTCATTCCCCGGCGCGGTCGAGAAATCGCTCAGCACCACCTGATTCGGATCGAACGGGCTTCCGACGCCGTAATCGATACGGAACGATCCCACCCCGGGGATTGAGATCCTTCCGCCGCTCTGGCGATTGCCGAAGCTGCCGGTGATCGGCTCGTTGGAGGTGATGATCGGAAATGTCTCGGCGGGCGAGGGTGAGAAGCCGTCGATCAGGGTGACGTAAAGCGTTCCGTCGAGTTCGAGCGGAAGGGTGCCCGCCTCGTTGATTTGGTCGAACTCCGACCCTGGCGCCGTGCCGCCGATCTCGATCAGGATGTCGGTCGTAGGATCGAAATCGAGGTCACCGGTGAAGTCGATCTGACCCGCGGAGAAGCCGGGAGAGATCTCGCCACGGACCGCCGCCGTTCCAGTCGGAAAGTCGATGGTTCCAGTGCCCTGCACGAGGGAATCAGCCTCATGGGTGACCTCCGTGAGCACGCTCAGGGTTCCTCCGTTCAGACTCAGCGTGTCGTGGTTCAGGAATCCGCCGATGCTGACGATCGAACTCGTTCCGGCGATCGATACCTCTCCGAGATTCTCAATGTAGGACGGAACGCTGGCGGGATCATCGGCAATCGTGCCCGAGCAGAAGATGAAGGCCCCCTCATTGATCAGGTCAACGTTGTCGAAGGTGAGGTCCTGAAACGTGGTGATGGACTCCCGCCCGAACTCAAGCCCGGCGCCATTTGCCTCAACGAGGATGTTCCCACCGATGGCGCCGCCGTAGATGATTGCGTTGTAGAGTTGAATTTCGAAGGCCGAGACCGTTCCGCCGACATTGCTGATCAGGGAATCGCCGATGCGAAGCGTGTCTCCCTCGATGCGGCCGCCCGTGTTGTCGATCACCGCCTCGACAATGTCGGCCTCGAGGATATTGATCAACCCGGAGTTTCGGATCGTGCTGGTTCCATTCACGATCAGGTCCTCGGTGATGCCCAACTCCGCGAGGGTCACGACCTCGCCAATCGGAGCGTCGGGAGCGGGAACGGTTGTGGTCAGCGCGAGGGTCTGACCGGACTCGACCAGAGGAGTCGTGAAGTATCCGAAATCGCCGGAGAGCGTGCCTTCGTTCACAAGGCTGTTGATCGGAGTGTTGGAGTACGAGGCACTGAGATAGACCTCGGTATCGGGTCGGATCACGACACGGTCGACCGTCGGATCGTCGACGGTCGGGATCGAATCGAACTCGAACCCGAGATTGGAACCGGAGCCCTCAAGCGTAAGGTCCCCCAGAACAGTGATGCCTCCTCCCGGGACATAGCCATAACTCGAGGGATCCGAGTTGAGCAGGGTGCAGTTCTCAAGGATCGAATCGCCGTAGATCTCAAGCACATCCAGCGTCACATTCCGGAAGGTCGCCCCGCTCGTGCCGATGTAGCCTGCGCCAGATGTCGGGTCCCGGCGGATCAGACCGCCTTCGATCAGCGCCCCGGTGACGTCGCAGTTGTTGGCGATGATGATCTCGCCGTTGGTGTTGTCGTAATGACCGGGAAGGATCGTGAGGTCGCCCTCAATCGGAACAAAGGGATCCACGGCGAGGATGGTGCCGTTGTTGACGAAGCCGACCGGCGCGGTCGCATCGCCCGGTGCGTCCAGCGTGATGGTCTGCAGACCGGGGGCATTGAGTCCGGTCGTCGGAAACAGCCGGATGTCGGTCTCGTTGACGATAGCCAGCGTATCGCTTCCGAGACTCCCACCGGCATAGAAGGGGAGCCCGGACGGTAGAACGAAGCCCGAGGAATCTCCACCGAGTCCGTTGTAGACCACGATCGCATTCGGTTGACCGCTGGAGAGGTCGAACGAGAATCCTTCCCTGACTTCAACTCGGTCGAAGAGCAGATTCACCGATGGATCCACCGTCATGACACCGGCGAGTTCGCTTTCCGGAAAAACGCAGTGAGTCGAGATGTGAACATCGTTGAGGATAAGGGGAACCGGATCGATCAGAACCGATGGGTTCAGCTTTGCGAAGTTACTCGCTTCGAAGATCGCAACACCCCGCGCGCCCTCGATCTCCGGGCTGGAAATGAAGTCACCGAAGGGCAGCGCCGGATCGAAAGCGTAGGGCGACGAGATGCGCGTGTCCCTGAACTCGGTATTGAAGGCAACCGCCATCAGGTTGTAGGGCTCGATCGTGAAGAAGTCGTTCGGCGTCCAGAGCGACTTGTGGTGGTGCTGCACGATGTCGCCACCGGCGATGGTGAGATTCTCCAGATAGCTTCCGCTTTCGCCGAGAGCGACGATCCCGCCCGTATTGTCCACGGTGCCTCCGCCAAAGGGCGAGCCGGGTTCCAGCACGCCGTGATTGGTCATGAACACGGGCTCGCGGATATCCGCCAGAGCCGCCGTCGGGTCGGGCACGGCCAGCGGGCTGTGGTCGTAGTCCGATCGGACACCAACCATGAGGCCCTCGTTGTCGATCAACAGTCCGTCCGGCGACATCATCGGCCAGTAAAGATCCTGATCCGGGCCGATTTGCAGCCGGTCAGTGATGCCGGGATTGGCGCCCGCGAATCGAAAGCGGGGGACCCGAAGCCCGGCGGGTGTGAGCCCCCCCTTGGCCCTCCAGCCGCCGGTTCCGCTGACGGACACATTGCCGTCGATGCCTACCGTGACCTCGCTTGCCAGCGGCGGAGCGTCGAACTCAATCAGTCCGTCATTCTTGAGGTAGCCTCGCAGGATCAGATTTTCGGGAGTTGCTGACAAGGTGATGAGATCGTGAGGCTCGATGAACTCATCGAAGTACTCGCTGTAACCCTCGAGGTCCGGGAGGAGACCGTATTCATAGAGGATGACATCGAGGTCACGCTGGTGGCAGTAGTTGCCCCGGATCTCGGTATTTGCCAGTGTCACCGATGGTCCGTCGAGAGGCACAGTGAACTCCGGGAAACCCAACTCAAGTTCCGGATCGGCACCACAGGTCGCGACCGGATCGAGCCCGTCCCAGTACCAGTCGAAGACCGCTCCGCTCACCGAGCTATTGCGGATCGTCGTGTTGTTTTCGACGGACTCCGCGGGGATATCGAGGGCTTTGGGGAAACCGAACTGCTGACCGACTTCGATGATGCTCTGGTCGAGCGTCAGATCGGCATCGTTGATGATCACATAGCCACTGAAGGGTTCGAGGTGAAGATTCTCGATGATGCTCTCGCCCGTGATGTGCAGGACGAAGCTCGCGCGGTCGAGCGCGAGCGACTCACCGGTGCTTTCAAGTCTCGCGTCCTCCAGCGTGATGGTCTGGGAGGTCGTGGAGGGGGCGCTTCGCTCAAAGTCGATCCCGTCCGCAACCTCGTTTCTGAAGTAGCCGTCGAAGAGCCGGATCTCACTGAAATCGGTCGCGGGCCGGATCGTTCCGGAATCCGGCACCGGCAGCAGGACGCCGCTGTTGACGAATCCCGGCGAGGCGCTGGCAGCATTTCCGATCGGGTCGATGACGAGGCTCTGGATGATGCCGAGACTCCCGGTCAAACCCCTGATAGTGCCGAGGTTCATGATCCCGAGCCTATCCCCTCCGAGGCCGCCGCTCGCGCTGATCGTATGCGGCGTGTCGTGGATCAGGGTGTCGCTGCTCCGGATGCCGGCTATCAGGTTGTTCGGATCGAGCGTGGTGCTCAAGATCCCGCCTCCGGTCAAAAGCATTCCGCTGCCGCTGAATCGCAGTGAGGTCGGATTGCCCGTCGAGTTCAGCGTGATGCTGCCGGCATTATCGATGACCCCCGCATTGGGACGAACGTTGAACTTTTCGATGACCAGCACCTGGTTGTCGAGGATCGCGAGTCCGTTGTCGTCGCCGATGCCCAGCCGGTCGATGGTAATCACCGTGTCCTGGCTGACTTGCGCGGTGGAGTAGTTGATGCCGACGTTGAAGGCCTGCGCCGCGTCGTTGTTCGGAACGACGTCCGGGACAGGAGAACCGTCGAGGGTCGTTGACCAGTTCGAAGCGACGTTCCAGAAACCGTCAGGACCGCCCGTGGACGGACCGACCCACTCGGAGTCATAGACCGGGATGTCCGGATTGAAAGTGGCGAAGACCAACTGGCCGTTGACGATCTTGTCGATCTCGATGCTGAACGGCAGCCCGCCACTCTCCGCATACATCGAGAAGTTGAGGCCGCTGGTCGTGGTATCTTCCGGGACAAGGAAGGCATAGACATCGTAACCGTTGAGGAGGGAGGTTTCCTGATCGCCGCCACCGCCAAACAGCGGATCGTTGGCGAAGCCACCGAGGGTCACCGGGTGACTGTGAAAGGGAGCGAGACCGTCGCTGAGACCGACCAAAAGGGGATCGGGAACCGGCTCTCCGGTACCGGCGTCGAGGACCTGCGGGCTGACACCGAACCGCGTCTCGGTCAGAATCGAGGTTCGCGGATTGAACACGAGAATGAGGTCGTGGTCATCGTAGTCGTCATCGAAGGGTGCGGGTCCGACGTCGAGCCGGGCCGCGCCAATCACGGCCTCTGCAGGGGTCTGGGATACCAAGGTGTCTCCTAGCGCTTGCACAAGCAGCGCGGATTCGCCCGTCATTCCGAATGACTCCGCGCCTCCAACCAAGCCGACGATGTTCGGCGTCGCCGGTGAGCCTGCAATGAACGGATTCGGAGCGGTGCTGCCTGACTGGGTCGCACCGGCAAGGAAACCCGACTGGGTCGTGACCAAGCTCGTCCCGGCCAAAGCGGTGGCAATCGGGGTGTCGGCGGGTTCAAGGTTGGTGGCGAGGAACAGTCGGCCATCGCCTCCGCGTAGCTGCGGATCCACATGCTCGGAGCTGCCACCGAGCAGGACCACCTCGCCACTGCCGGCGATCGTGCTGCCTTTGAAGATGACCGTTCCGCCGGAGCCACCGCCACCTTCGCCACCGGGAAAGCCAGTGGATCCGGCGCCAGCCTTTCCTCCCGCGCCGCCATGACCGCCCCGTCCGGAGGCGGGCCCATCGATCAGCGTGGCAATAGCACCGAAGGGCGAGAGAATGGTGGACATCCCAAGACTGATGATCCGGCTGCCACCTGCCGAGCCGTTGTCGAAATCGGTTCCAGCGGCCACGCCCGCCAAGCCGTCGAGACCGGGGTAGCCATCTTCGCCGGAAACGTCGGTCACGCCATGCAGGATAATGCGGCCCATCGCTTCGATGCGGAGCGCGCCACCACCGGTTCCACCGACTCCGCCAAGACCTCCACGGCCGCCGCTGCTTCCCTTCTCGCCATCGCCCCCTGCACCCCCTTTGGCACCGGTTGCGCCGACATCCACGGTCGGGATTTTGAAGATGTTGAGGGCCGCGCTGAAACCCTTCTTCTTGAGGTAGGAATCGACGACATTCTCGATGATGTAGGCGAACCCTGCATCGAGAGCCGCCGCGCTGATATCGAGCAGACTGGTGGGGAAGGGCTCGGCGAACTCGCCTTGGCCTCCGCCACCACCGCCACCACCTCCGCCGCCGCCACCACCGGGACCGCCGGCACCACCACTGCCACTGCCGCCGGAGCTGCCTCCGCTGAGGACCCAGAACTCACCGAGGTTCTCGGCCCCGCTACCAGAGTTGCCGTACGCAGATTTCTGGGCAACCGGGTCGGGAAGGGGTTGATCGACTCCGTCATCGGCGTCCCCTCCGGCACGTCCGTCATAGAACTCCTGGCGGAACGAACTCTCTGAACCGAACCCGGGATTGAAGAGATCCCGGAGGTCCGAATTGCTGAAGAAGACCGGCACGACGTAGTCGGCCGTTTCGCCACCATCGCCACCGTCGGCGTTCCCAACAATCGTCTGACCCGCTGAAGTCCGAATTCCTCCTGACCCGACAGAAGAAGGCAGGTTTCCAAATCCGGGCTGACCGCTCCGACCCGGATTCCCGGTGCCACCGGCCCGACCGGGACCGCCATTGCCACCGGCTCCACCGGACCCGGATGGCACTCCGGGAGTGGTAATGGAGAGGGGGACCGGGGTGTTCGGGCTGTAAATGATCCCGCCAGACCCACGCCTTCCCCGGCCGCCTCCATCACCTCCGTCTCCACCCATGCCGGGGCGTCCACCCGAGCCGCCCAATGTCGCCCCGCCTCCTCCGGCTCCGGGTTGGCCGGAAATGGCCGAGAAGTCGATCAAGGCTGCGGGCGTGCCACCGTCTGCGGGCATCATCTCGAAATCATTTCCGACAATGATCACCGCAGGGACACTCCCGACTCCCCGAAGCACATCCCCGGCATTCAGGGTAAGATCTCCCGCGATGATGAACCGCGCCGTGCCGTCCGGGAGCACATCCGGGGGCAGCAGGTTGCCGCCGAAGTCATACGCGACCCCTCCCGAGGTGACGGTCAGCAAATCGGTGTCGATCAGGATCTCGATCGCGGTCGCAGGGCGGACCAGGAACAAGGCAAGGACGAGCGGGACAAGGCGGCGGCGGGTTGGGATCTTCATGCGACTCCGGCAATCGTTTCGGTCGGGCATCGGGCCGACAGGAGCGCAATATCGCGGGCACTACGAAAAATTACGCGTGTCGAACGTGCCCCCGATCCGCGGGTAGCGTAAAGAAAAAGCGGGGGAATCGGGCCATCTGTGCCCCGGTCCCGAACAAGACGCGAACGCGCCGACTAGAGCCCTTCGAAGTAGGTGTATCCGTTCAGATTCGCGCGGAACAGGTCCATCACTTCCCGACGCTCTTTCGGACTGATCCGGCCATGATTCACCGCCTTTTCCGCAAACGAGCGGAAGCGGGTGACGAGCTCCTTCGGATCATACTCCACATAACTCAGCACATCCGCCACGCTGTCGCCTTCGACTTCGTGCGTGTAGACCGGTTTGCCTTCCTCGAGATGCACTCCGACCACATTCGTATCGCCCAAAAGATTGTGGAGATCGCCGAGCGTCTCTTGATAGGCGCCGACCAGGAACACCGCCACGTAGTAGGGCTCATCCGGTTTCAGCTCATGAAGAGGCAGGACCTTCGCCACATCCTCGCGGTCGATGAAACGGTCGATCTTGCCGTCACAATCGCAGGTGATGTCGGCAAGCACCGCGCGTTGCCTCGGTCGTTCGTCGAGACGGTGGATCGGCATCACCGGAAAGAGCTGTTTGATCGCCCATGAGTCCGGGAGCGACTGGAACAAACTAAAGTTGCCGTAGTAGAAGTCGACAAGGTTGTCCGAGAGTTCGCGCAGATCTTCAGGAACATCATCCAGTTCGTGCAGCAACTTCGAAATCCGGGTCATGATGTGCCAGAACCAGGCTTCGGCGATACCGCGCTCACGCAGTGTCGCATTGCCGTAGAAGAATTGCGCACGGACCTGGTCTCGGTAGTAGGCGGCATCATTGAAGCACTCCTGAAGATTGCGCTTCGAGAGGTCCTTGTTGACGTGGATCAGGTTGATCAGCTGCTGCGGCGCGTTCTCCGGGACCGGTGGTGTCTCCTCCGTCGTCTGGACCGTCGACACGTCGAGGATGTTGAACACGAGGACCGAGTAGTAGGCGACCACCGCGCGACCCGACTCGGAAATGAGATTCGGGTGATGGACCCCCGACTTGTCGCAAACCTGCATGATCGTCTCAATGACGTCGGTGCAGTACTCGAGAATTGAGTAGTTGCAGGAAGCTTGGAAGTTCGTGTGCGAGCCATCGTAGTCAACCGCCATGCCGCCGCCCATATCGAGGACGCCCATCGGAGCGCCTTCCTTGACGAGGTCACAGTACATCCGCGCGACCTCGGTCGCACCTTCGCGGATGGCGGCGATGTTGGGAATTTGGCTCCCTTGGTGATAGTGCAGCATCTTCAGGCAGCCGAGATAGCCCTCGTCCTTGAGCCGGTCGACGACATGGATCACCTGCGAGGCCGAAAGCCCGAACACCGATTTGTCGCCCGCCGACTCCTGCCAGTGACCCGACCCGCGGGTTGAAAGCCGGACACGCACGCCGAGGTTCGGCAGCACTCCGAGTTTGCGGGAGCGCTCCAAAACCAGATCAAGCTCGGTCGGCATCTCGAGTACCAGCATCACTTTCAGACCCATCTTTTTCGCGTGCAGCGCGAGATCGATGAACTCCTCGTCCTTGTAACCGTTGCACACAATGTAGGCCTCGGTGTCGTGCATGTGGGCCAGCGCCGCGATCAGCTCGGGCTTCGAACCCGCCTCGAGACCGTAGTGATACTTCTGCCCGAACTCCGCGATCTCCTCGATGACCTGCCGCTGCTGGTTCACCTTGATCGGATAGACGCCGCGGTATTCGCCTTTGTAGTTCGTCCGGCGAATCGCCTCTTGGAACGACTCGTTGAGCTCCTTGATCCGGGAATGCAACAGATCGCGAAAACGCAACAGCACGGGGAGATCGGTTCCGCGGTCCCGCAGACCTTCGATCAGGTCGAAGAGTGAGACATCCGTGCCACCGTTCTCATCCGCGAGACGCACCGTCGTATGCCCCTGCTTGTTAACCCCGAAGAAGCCATGGCCCCATGCATCGACGCCATAGAGCTCCGACGATTTTTCGGGGGACCAGGCGTTCTTTTTTTTCTCCTTCGAGGCCTTCGGGCGGTCGGACGGAACCATGGCCCGGAAGAAAAGGCCGATTGGGCGGTTTGAAAAGATCAATGCGGGCCGATCCCGGACTTTTGGGACCGGCGGGCGAGGGGGCGTGCCACGAGCCATTGCCCGATCGCGATCCCAGCGAGGTTTGCCAGCCAGTCGGTCACATCCATGGTCCGAGACGGAATCCAGGCCTGCGAGAGCTCCTCCAAGCTCATGACGGCCGCGAGGATCGCGCTGCCAAGCATGACGGAGCCCAACGGGGGACGAAGGCGGCGTCCGCGCAGCACAAGATTGAGAAGAAGGGAGAAGACCGTCAGCAGACCAATGTGGCCCAGCTTGTCACCCATCGGGACGTGCTTCAGGAAACCCCAGAACCCGGCGCCCCGATCGGCGAGAACGACCACGCCTACGAAGAACAAGGTGAACAGGGCGAGCAGGATCTGGTGTGTGCGAACCACACCTGAATCCAAGGTTTTCAACCGGTGGAATTCAATGAAGAGCGGTTCCTTCACCGGAAATTCACGGAGTCGCTGGCGGATCGCCACTCCCGATACTCGACTCAAGCACCTGCTGAAGTTCGCGAGTGCGACGGAGGTCCTGTTTGTAGCGCAGGGCAACGAGGAGGATCCCGACGAGCCACAGAAGCAGAGCGAGACCCGAGACATAGCTCGCAATTTCTGACACCTTGTATTGCAGGGTATCGGTGGAGAACGGATCGTAGTTGGCCCAGCCCGAGCCGGAGAAAATCCCGAACGGCCAGATGTACCAAAACGTGTTCGACACCAAGGAGGCCGGCAACTCGATGATGGATGCGAGCAGCATCAGGCGGGAGCCGGAGCTGCGCTGGGCCCGGAAAAGGATCGAAATCCAAACCCGCAACACGCTGGACGCGGTACCGAGGAAGAACCACAGCAGACCTTCGGAGAGGATGCTGTCCATGAATTCAGCAGAGGCGGTTGAGGAAGTCTTCGTAGACGAACTCGCGCAAGGTCTCGATCCTTCCGTCGTCGTGCTGTAGCGCGATCGACGGATGCGGCACACCGTTGAAGGTCGTGGTTTTCACCATCGTGTAGTGCGCCATGTCGTCGAAGACGAGCACGTCACCCGGAGCCAGTTCGCGGGAGAAGGAAAAGTCGCCCACGACATCGCCGGCGAGGCAAGTCGGGCCTCCGAGTCGGTAGGTGACACCCTCGCCCGGGCCACCTGACGCGACATAGGACTCATTCTCGACCGTCACCGCAGGTTCCGCTCCGGCGGAGCTCGACCCGCGGTACTCGGACGGCTTCTCGACGAGAAAAACATCCGGCCGATAGGGCATTTCGAGCACATCCGGCATGTGCGCCGTGGCCGAGACATCGAGAATCGCGTGCCGGTGACCCATGCTCTCGAAGACATCGATCACCGTCGACCGAAGCACGCCCGTATGGATGGCGCAGGCCTCTCCCGGCTCAAGCCAAACCTCAAGCCCGTAGCGTTCACGGATTTCACGCACCAGGCGGATCAACCGCTCACGGTCGTAGTCCGGCTTGGTGATCCAGTGCCCGCCGCCCATGTTGAGATACGTGAACTGCGGCGAGCGGAGGAGACCCCCGAACCTGCGGTCAACGGCCTCCAATGTCGTTTCCAGATCGTCCGAGTTCTGCTCGCAGAGCGTGTGGAAATGAAGGCCGCTCAAGCCTGTAAGATCGGCGTCCGCGAGTTGGTCGGCGGTGATGCCCAGCCGTGACCCGGGCACGCACGGATCGTAGAGCGGTGTCGAGCCGGTCGAGTGCTCCGGATTTACCCGCAGCCCGCAATGCAGCTCGCCCCTCTTGAAGCGGGGGTGGACCATGACCTGGTCCCGGAACCGGAACCACTGCGAGAGCGAGTTGAAGTCGAGGTGGGTCGTGAATTCGAGCAACTCCGCAATCTCGTCCCCGGTGTAGCCCGGCGAGTAAGTCACGACCGCTTTTCCGAAATGCTCGTTCGCGAGACGCGCCTCCCACAGGCCGGATGCACAGCAGCCGTCAAGGTCGTCTCGAATATGGGGAAACGCCTTCCAACACGAGAATCCCTTGAGTGCGAGCACCAGATTGCATCCGGCGGCCTCCTTGACCTCGCGCAGGATCCGGGCGTTCCGCTTCAGCGCGGCGATGGAGACAACGAACTGGGCCACCCCGGAAGTTGGAAGCACCGGCGACCGGCGGCCAAGTTCGAAATTCGGAAGCAACGGAGGTCGTGCGAAATCATGTGGACCTGCGGCCGGGGCGCTGTTCTTCTCCGGGCATGGACAGTGAAGTCGGCTTCTCCGCAGTATTCCTCATTCTGGTTGTTCTGATTGGTCTCGCCACCCTCGGCGTTTGGCTCTGGTCATTGATCCACTGCATCCGGAACCGCTACCTGAACGACAGCAACCGTATCATCGGCATCCTGCTGATCGTCCTCCTCGGGCCCCTCGGCAGCCTCATCTATCTGTTCCTGCCACGAGAGACCGAACCGCAGCGCTGATGAAAGTCACCATCGTCGGGCCGGGAACGGTCGGGATGACGTTGGCCTACACACTGATGCTGCGCCGTGCCGCGCGGGAGATCGTGTTGGTGGGCCGGAACCGGACTAAAGCCGAAGGCGAGGCGCTGGACATGACCCATGCCCAGGCGTTTCTCCAGGTGCCGGTGAAGATCCGGGCCGGGGAAATCGAGGATGCGGCCGGTAGTGACGTGGTCGTAATCTGCGCGTCCGTGCCGGTTCCGGAGGGCATCACGGACCGAAACGAGATGGCCAAGGGCAACGCCGAGCTGATGCGTGAACTGCTTCCGCCTCTCGCCGCGGCGGCACCGGACTGCAAGCTGGTGATGGTCACCAATCCGGTCGATCCGTTGACGTGGCTCGCGCTCGAACTCACCGGTTTCCCGAAGGAGCGGGTCATGGGTACCGGCACGCTCGTCGACTCGATCCGTTTTCGCGAGCTGCTCTCCGAAATGCTGGAGATCCACCCCGACGACCTCCGTGCCTACATCCTCGGCGAGCACGGCGACCGCCAGTTCCCTGCGATGAGCGTGGCTCAGGCAGGTGGGGAGAAGATCGATGACACCCCCGAGCGGCGTGCGTTGTGCGACCGGGCGAAGAGCATGGGAATCGAGGTGTTCCGGAAGAAGGGCAACACCTGCTACGCCATCGGGCTCGCAACCGCCTACCTCGTCGAGTCCATCCTTCTCGACGAACGCCGCACGATGCCTGTGAGCCTGAGAGTCGACGGCTATCTCGGCGTCAGCGGGGTCTGCCTGAGCCTGCCGGCCGTGATCGGAAAGAAGGGGATCGAGCGCATCATCCAACCGGAACTCAATGGTGCAGAGCAGGAAGCTTTTCGGGAGGCGGCCAAGACAGTCCGCTCCGTGATCGAGGCGGTTTCCTGAAGCTGCCGATCAGCCGGCCTTCACCAGCTTTTCGCGTCGGAACTCGCTCGGGCTCGACCCGGTAATGCGGGCGAACGAGCGATTGAACTGGGAGAGTGACTGGTAGCCTACGAGGAAGGCGATTTCAGACACGCGCGCCGACGGGCGGAGGAGTTCGCGTTTGGCCCACTCGATGCGGGCGTGGTTGACGTAGTCCGTGAAGGTCAGCCCGGTGCTCTCCTTGAAGATGCGGCAGAAGTGCGACTCGCTCGCGCCGGCGGCGGAAGCGACGTCGCCGAGCACCAGACGGTCGGCCAGGTGGGCATTGATGAAGGCGATCGCCTTCTTGATGGTCTCCGGTTCGCGACCGTCCTCAATCAACGCGGCATCGTCCGCGTCCTTGGAAAGTTGGTCGGCGAAGATCACCAGCAGGTCGATCATGCTTTGGTAGCGCTCCGGCGTGACCGACTTGGTCTGCATAAAGGCGGTCCTCAAGTTCTCGATCTCATCCCGCTTGAACTGCTTCCTTCCGATCGCGTCGATTGCCGAATCGAACATCTTTTCGGTCGGCGTCGACTGGAACACCTGGCCGGTTTTCAGGAAACCGATCGTCGCCGAGCCGTGACGGACCGGAACCGCGGTAGCCGACATCCCGGAGAAGCAGTGGCAGCTCTGGGGTCCTTTGACCTCTGCCTCCGCCATCAGGCGACGGTTGACGTCCCTGCATGCTCCGCAAACCGACTCGCAGAGGTTGATGCGTTCGCAGAACGGACTGCGGTTCTCGTTCACATCATCGAGGCACCACGCGTCGACATCCGCGGAAACAAACCTCAGTGGCAAGCCCGTCGCCGTCAGGAACGCCTGCCGGTAGCGCTGGAAGCGATCGGACGTCAGCAGGCGCTCGTAGATGCGTCGGGTAAAGTCGGAAGGTTCGGGCATGCCTCGTTCTTTGCGGAGGAAGTCTTACCCGATCTTCCCTCGGCCGCAACCCTAGCCGTGCCTGCGAGGGTGATCGATATGACAGAGCTGATCGGCATCAGAATGGCCGCCAGCAGGGGACTCATGTGTCCGGCGAGGCAAAAGCCGACGGCTGCCAGATTGTAGATCAGGGTGAAACCGAAGGCGCGCCGGATGCCCGCCGAGCGTGCCCGCGCCACCTCGAAAAGGCCCGGCAGCCAGCCGAGCCCGTCGCCCAGACTGAAGAAATCGGCCTTCTTTTCCAACAGCGACCGGTCCGCCACCGGGGTTCCGGTGACATAGGCACGATCGAAGGCGAGCGAGTCATTCGCCCCGTCCCCGAGATACAGAGTGTCGTCGCGGTCGATCTTCTCCATCCATGCCGCCTTCTCATCGGGGGAAAGCCCGCCGTGGGCGCAATCCGGATCCATCCCGAGTTCCGCGGCGAGTTCCGAAACCTTTGCCGGATGGTCACCGGAAAGGATGTGGAGCCCGAACCCGCGCGATGACAGCCACTGCCGGATCGATCGGGCATCCGGACGGAGGGCGTCCCGAAATGCGAACGAAGCGACGGCGATGCCGCTTCTCGATAGCACGGTCGTGCCACTCTCAGCCTCCGCCCGCCAACCGGCGCGGCCGAGCGACCATTCATCACCATCGATTTCGACCGAAACTCCCATGCCGGGAGTCTCCGTGGGGGCGTCCGCACGATGCATGGAAAGGAGCTGTTGGCCGCGGGGCCCGAGGCCTTCGATCAAGCTCCGCGCGACCGGGTGGCAGGATCCCGCGGTAAGCCGGGCCAGTGCGCCGGCAGACTCATCGTCAAGTCCGGCGAGTTGATCGCGGGATTCCAAGACCGGCCGCTCCAAGGTCAGGGTTCCGGTCTTGTCGAAGACGATCTGCCGGACCTTTCCCAATCGGCCCCAGAGGGCTCCGTTCCGGACAAAGGCACCGAGCTGGGCCGCGAGCCGGGACGCGCGTTCGTCGGCAAAGGGAATCGCTACGCCGAGGGCGCACGGACAGGACACCACGAAGACCGAGATCATCACCTGCAACGCGACACCGAATCCGGCCACTGGCAGCCACCATGCGAATCCGCCCAAACCGGTGAGGATCACCACCACCAGGTAGATACGGAGAAGTCTCTGGAGTGCCGGAGATCCGCGATCGGGTTCAACCTCCGCGGTCAGGCGGGCGAGAAGCGATTCGTTCCACGTCTCCAATGCCCGCACCCGCACGCCGGAGCGCCCGATCACGATGGCTCCGGCGGGAAGATTCGCACCGCTCCGGAAGGCCACGGCATCCGACTCGCCGCGAATCCACTCCAAAGAGAACTCGGCTTCGTCGGACTGAAGGATCGATGCGACCGGGACGGCCCTGCCAGCTTCCACTTCGAAGCCGTCGCCCACTCTCAAATCAGCGACCGCGACCATGACGCCGTCACGACGCACGGACTCCGGAACGGGAGAGCGTCGAGCGATGCGGCGACGGTTCTTCTCAACCGCGAGGGTCTGAAGCCATCGGCCACCGAGCATCAGGAACACGAAGGTGCAGACAAAGTCGAAGTAGAGCAGTCCGGAAACCGAGCTCATCCAGCCGACGATAGAACCTGCATAGGCAGCCACAAGTCCGAGGGAGATCGGGAGATCGATGTGGATTTCACGAAGTCTCAAGGCGCGCCATGCGCGGACGATGAACCACGATCCACCGACCAGCATCGACAAGGTGGCGGAAAGAAAGGTGATCAGCCCGAAGAGGGAGGCGAACTCGAAGTCCTCGCTCATCCCGAGATATGTCGGCAGCGAGAACCCCATCGCGTTCAGGGCGAAGGCGAAGCAGAGCCCGGTGCGGGTCGCCAGGCCGTGGTCATCGTGGCGAACCGAGGAGGTGGCCGGAGCGGGCGTGTAGCCGAATGACACCAGTTCTTTTGCGAATGCCGGCACATCGCATTCGCCGGGCTTCCATTCGAGATGCAGACTGCCGCGGGCCGGATTCGAAACCGCACGAACAGCTCCCGGATGCTGTTCGAAGAGCCGTTCGACAAGCCAGACGCAGGCGACACACGACAATCCTTCCAACGAGCAGTCGAGGGTCGCGACGCCGGCCTTCGGGTCTTCTTCCGCCTTGATGATCCCAGCGTCGAGCCACCCGAAGTCGTGATTCTCGAACGGTCGGCCTTTGACCGGATCGAGGCGGCTGTTTCCGCGCAGGTCGTAGAAGCGTTCGTTGCCTGAATCGCGGATCATCGCCGCGACGCACTCGCAACCCTTGCAACAGTAGCGGTCCTCGTCCCGAACCGGAACGAAGGCCGTGCCACAATGATCGCAGGTCGTGCTCATGTCAGTGGCAGCAGCTGGGGAGTTCCTCGGCAGGAAGAGGTTCGGCTCCCGGAATCGTGTCGTGCATCCGCCAGATCAGGATCAATGCCGCGACCAGAGCGAGACCGCGTTGCAGGCGCGCGATTCCGAGCGGCCCGAGTCGTACACGAAGGCGATGGAATTGCGACTGGGCAAGCCACAGCAGAGGCACGGTTCCCAAGCCGAAAGCGAGCGCGGCTTCAGCACCATGAACCGCGGAACCGGATGCCATCAGCGCGATGAAGACCGCATAGAGCGGACCGCAGGGCAGGAATGGCGTGAGACCGCCCATCGCTGCGGCGGCTGCCGGAGCGGAGAATGAACGGAGCTTCAGGCGGGCACGGGCAGTGATGCGGGTGAGGATCGCCGGGCGCGGGATGCGCTTGTCGAGCCCGGTCGCAACCAGCAGCAGTGCCACCGCGAGCGCCCACGGCAGCACGATCGCGGGTGAGTCGAAGAACCACGACAACGGTTCTCGCCCGAGCGCTCCGCAGATCGCACCGATCACCGCGTAAGCAGCGAGTCGGGTGCTGTGATAGAGCGAAGTCGCGACCAACCTCTCGCCTTCGGTCTTGGCCATGGTCCCGACGCCGCAGGCGATCGGCCCGCACATCCCGGCGCAGTGCACGCTGGTGGCGAGGCCGATGGCGAGGGCGCCGAGAGTGGTGGTCGCCTCCATCGCTTCGGTTTAGTGGTCCCCCGATCCGACCTCGATGGTCTCGGGAGCGTGTTTGACGGCGATCGTGATCAGGGCCGACCACGCACCCAGCAGGAGCGCGAAGGCGAGAACCACGAACAGCCATGCGTGCTTCACAATGAACGGCGTCGTTTTCATTTCAGGGATCGGGATGAAGGGATTCGGGATTCGGTCCGAGGAACAGGGTGGCATGCCGGATCTCCACATCGCCCGGCTCGGCATGGATCGAGAAGGTGATCTCGGTCTTGCCGGTGTAGCTGGCGGCCGGAGCGATGACGATCAGCGGCCGCGTGACTTCTCCGAGCGGCGCCACCGTGATCTCCTGACCCGCACCACTGAGCGTGAAACCTTGTGGAGCGAAGGCGAGGTCGGTCGTGAACGTCACCGGCTGGTTACGCTGGTTGAGGAAGCGAAGTTGGTAATGATTCCGAACCGCCGCGGTGTCGCTGTAGAAGGGCGCACCCCGCATCCGTGAGATCTCGGCCACGTAGGGACTCGCCTTGCGGCTGGCGGTGAAGGCGAAGGCGGCTAGACCGAGCAGACCGAGCGCGGTGTAGGCGAAGACCCGGGGACGCAGCACCCGCTTCTTCTTCCGCGCCAGACCGTTCATTGAATCGTAGCGAACCAGGCCGGTCGGCCGGTCGATCTTGCGCATGATCTCGTCGCAGGCGTCGATGCATGCGGCACAACCGATGCACTCGAGTTGGAGTCCGTTGCGGATGTCGATGCCGGTGGGACACACGTTGACGCAACGTTTGCAGTCGATGCAGTCACCCTCGGCCTTTCCTTTCGCGCCCCGCGGCTCACCCCGCTCGAGGTCGTAGCCGATGATCACGGTGTCGTCGTCGGTCAACGCGCTCTGCAGGCGGCCGTAGGGGCACATGATGATGCAGAACTGCTCGCGGAACCATCCGAAGCAGAACCACAGCACGAGCGTCAGGAAAAGCACGATACCGAACGCCGCCGCGTGGGACAACGGTCCCTCCTTCATGTAGTCGTAGAGCCGCGGCAGCGGGATGAAATACGAAAGGAAGATGTGGGCGATTACCGTGGCGGCGAGCGCGTAGAAGGCATGCTTGCCGATCTGTCGCACCGCCTTGTTGGCGCTCCACGGGGCCGAGGCAAGGCGCTTGCGGGAAGGGGCATCTCCTTCGAAGAAGCGCTCGATGCGGCGGAAGATGTGTTCGAGGAAAACGGTGTAGGGGCAGGCCCATCCACACCACAGACGGCCGAGGAGGGCGGTGAGGAAGAACAGCGCGAAGCCGAGCCCCGTGATCCCGAAGAACAGGACCCAGAAGTTCTGCGGAACCAGCGTCAGGCCGGCGAGATGGAACCGCCGGTTCTCGACGTCGAACAATACCGCGGGGTTGCCGTTGATCGGGATCCACGGGAGCAACGCATAGATCGCGATCAGGACGTAGCCAAAGACGCGACGCCAAACCGTCCACTTCCCGCGCACGTCGGCCGGGTAGAGGAAAAAGCGCGACCCGTCCTCATTGATCGTTGTGACCGAATCGAGGTTGGGCCGCTTTGGCGCTGACGCGGACATTCGCTCAGGGGGCCGGGAACTCGTCGGGATTCTCCGAAATCACGTAAGCCGTCACTTCCGCCACCTGGACCGGTGTCAGCATCTGGCCCCACGCCTGCATCTTCGCGCCGTTGTGACCGGGCGACTCGGGCGGGGTTCCCTCGTTGATCAGCTTGAAGATATCCATCGGCTTGGCGCCGTACTTCCAGTCGCCGTCATTGAGAGGCAGTCCCGGAAGGGGCGCTTTGGTCTCGCCTACGACAAGAGTCCCGCTCAGGTCGGCGGCATGGCATGCGACACAGTAGGTCGAATACGTCGCAAGACCGTTCGCGAGGACCCCCGGGTCCGCCACCCAGTCGGTCATCATCGATTCGTCGTTGAGCTTCGAGAGGGTCTCCTCGAGTGCTGCGGCCTTCTTTTCCTTCAGAGCCTCCACCTGGGAGATGATCTTCTCCTGATCTGTTTGGATCGTATGGTTATAGTAGTAGATGCACCAGTGGATCACGAACCACGCGATCGCGCCGTAGAAGGTGAACAGCCACCAGTTGGGTAGCTTCTGGTCGAACTCCTGAATGCCGTCGTATTCGTGCTCGCGGAGCACGACCTCGCCCTTCTTGCGGGCGAAGTCACCGCGCCGGATTTCCTGTTGGTTTTCGTCGGACATGGTCGTTCAGCGGTCTTGGGGTGAGGAGTCGAGAGGAAGGCGGGCAAGTCGCGTGCGCTCGGTCGGACGGATCCGGATCGCCCGGATCGTGGCGACGACGAACACGGTGAACATGATCCCGAAGGCGATCATCGGAATGATCGACGTCCAGTCTTCGTGAAGGATGCGCTTGAACATGGCGGGTCAGCGTTGGGTGGTTGATCGGAGTTCTGTATTCTTGACCGGCAACTCGCGATACGAGTCGGGATCAAGCGGCGTGGCTTCGGGCAGACCGTCCTTGGTCTGCTCGCTGTAGGCTCCGACCTTCTGGATGTAGGCGATCAGGGCGATGATCTTGCGTTCCGAGAATGCGTTCACGAGTTCGGCGCTGCTGGCGCCCTCCATTCCGTCGTAGGTCACCGGGGCCGGTCCTTCGAACAGCGACTTTGCGATGGCGGTGGCCTGGTCGACCGCTCCCTGGCGGATCTCGTCGCGGGTCATGGCCTTGTAGGGCACGCCGATCTTGCGCTGGACCGCGATCTTGTTCGGAAGGGCCTTGTAGTCGGTCTTCTCCTCAAACAGCCACGGATACGCGGGCATGTTCGAGTCGTCGTTTGCCCAGCGCGGGTTGCGGAAGTGGAACCAGTGCCACTTGTTGTCGCGCTTGCCGCTGCGGACGTGGTTGGACCCCTCGATCAGGGGACCACCTTCGCGGGCAAGGTCAGGACCCGTGCGCTTCGACCCCCACTGGAAGGGATGGTCGTAGATGCTCTCGCCGAGGTGGGAGAAGTCGTCGTTGTGCTCGGGTCGCCCGTAGCGCATCACGTCGGGCATCAAGGTCCGGATCATCTGCGAGTGGCAATTGTAGCAACCTTCCGCGACGTAGATGTCGCGACCCGCGAGCTCCAGAGGCGTGTAGAGTTCCTGGAGCCGTCCTTCGACGTTCTCGTCGCGATTGACGATGAGCGACGGCACGATCTGCACGGCGCCGCCGATCACGGCGGCCAAGGCGACCAGCACGGTGAAGGGCAGGTAGTTGTGGAGCAGCCTTTCGTGCCAGTCGTTCCACTTGCTCACGTCCCGACGGAAGGCATGGATGGCCTTGATCGTCAGCAACACGGCGGCAGCCAGGGCGGCCTTGTCGGCGTGGGGCGGCAGGAAGAACCAGAGGCAGAGCAGCAGGATGCCGAGCAGGAGGTAGGCGACCGGGTCGTTGACCAAAGCCCGTCGGACCGGCATCTCGTCGCGCACCTTTTCCGGAACATTGACCTCGACGGTGTCATTGTGAGGACTGCCGGAGCGTGCCGTCTTCCAGATATTGAAGGCGCAAAGGAAGAAGCCGAGCAGGAACAGGGTGCCGCCGAAGGAACGGAAGATGTATTCGATCTGGATGGCCTTGAGCGTCTCGACGAACTCGTATTTCAGCGTGGTGCCATCGGCATTGGTTTCTCCGAGCATCAGGCCCTGCAACACACCGGCGGTCCACATCGAAGCCACGTAGAGAAGGATGCCGACCAAGCCGATCCAGAAGTGCATGTTGGCGAGCGCGGTCGACCACAGCTTCGTTTTCCACATCCGCGGAGCCAGCCAGTAGAAGAGTCCGGCGGCCATGAAGCCATTCCAGCCGAGGGCACCCGAGTGCACGTGCCCGATGGTCCAGTCGGTGTAGTGGGAGAGTTGGTTGACGGCGCGAATCGAAAGCAGCGGACCTTCGAAAGTCGCCATGCCGTAGAAGGTGACACCGGCGGCGAAGAACTTGATCACCGGATCGGTCCGAAGCTTCGCCCATGCGCCGCGAAGGGTGAGCAGGCCGTTGAGCATGCCGCCCCACGAGGGAGCCCAGAGCATCAGCGAGAACAGCATGCCGAGCATCTGCAGCCAGCGGGGCAGGGAGGTGTTCAGCAGGTGGTGGGGACCCGCCCAGATGTAGATGAAGACGAGCGACCAGAAGTGGATGATCGACAGCCGGTAGGAATAAACCGGCCGGTTCGCCGCCTTCGGCAGGAAGTAGTACATGATCCCGAGGATCGGGGTCGTGAGGAAGAACGCGACGGCGTTGTGACCGTACCACCACTGGACCAGCGCGTCCTGAAGACCACCGAAGATCGGGTAGGAGTGGGTGAGCGAGGTCGGGATCGAGAGGTGATTGACGATGTAGAGCATCGCCACGGTGATGATGGTCGCGATATAGAACCACAGCGCGACGTAGAGGCTCGGCTCGTTGCGCTTGGCCAGGGTCCAGAAGAAGTTCACGGCGAACACCACCCAGATCAACGCGACGGCAATGTTGATCGGCCAGATGAGCTCGGCGTACTCCTTACTCCGGGTCAGACCGGCGGGAAGCGTGATGGCGGCCGAAACGATGATCGCCTGCCACCCCCAGAAGTGGATCTTCGATAAGAGGTCGGAGGCCGTCCGGCATTTGCACAGCCGCTGGGTCGAGTAGTAGACCCCGGCGAACATCATGTTGCCGACGAAGGCGAAGATCACCGCGTTGGTATGAAGCGGGCGGAGCCGGCCGAAGGTCAGCCACTGGACTCCGTCGCCTTTGAACAGCCCGAAGCTGATCTTCTCGAGAAACTGTCCGTTCATCTGCCACCACGAGAGCTGGGTGGCGCAAATGACGCCGACCAGCATGCCGATGATGCCCCAGAAGATGGAGGCGATCATGAACTGCCGGACGGTCTTGTCGTCGTAGGTGATCGTGGTGGTGCTCATGTGGAGATCAGGGTGCTTGGGAGTCGTCGCCTTCAAGGGGCAGCAGCGAATCGCGCTCGGGGGAGGACTTGTGGGAACGTCGGGCTTCCATCGCGAAACAGACGATGAAGATGCCGGCGAGGCAGGTGCTCACGAGAATGGTGAGGGCGAGGACGTTCATCGGATGGGCAGATGCTTCACCCGCGGGCGTCGGAGCGCTCCGCAGCGCTTGCCGGAGATTGCGCGGATTCTGGGCGAGGCGGAGCTCCCGCCGCTTCAAGCCAGTCGGCGGCGAGGTTGGCGAGCAAGGTGCCGGGCAGCAGATGGCGTTGCTGGTCGGTCGGCCGTAGGGAAATCAGTCCGCTCGAACCGCAGACCTCGAGTCGCAGGATGTTGCGCTCGTTTTCCAAGGCAGCATCGGCGAGGGGATCGCCGAGAATCGCATCCCCGCGCGCCGCCAAGGCGCGGATGACCTTGCGCCGGCCGCAGGGACCGGTCGGAGGACACTTGGCGCAGGTATCGATCCCGAGCAGGTTGCGGGTCGCCTCGTCGGCTGCGATCACATGGATATCTGCCGGACCGAAGGCCATCCAGCAGGTGTTGCCGTCGTCGCAGCAGAGGTTCATCTGCCGACAGACCGCCGCGAGTAGGGTCGGATCAGGTCGGCTTACGAGAATCGACCAGCGTGAGCCGGCGTCGGCATGGAAAAGCCAGCGGTGAAGATCCGGGAGCTGGATGGACGGGGTGCCGAACTCGCCTTGCATGGGGCGAGAATGCCGATGTCACACCATTCCGCTGCGCACATCGTGCGCGAGGCTGTGCGGATGATGCGGAAATGGGAGGCGGGACGCCCTCGTCCCGCACGATCTCAGGCTGCGGTCTCCTCGCAGGTCCGTTCGCGCGCTTCGCATCCGCACGATTGCGGGACGGGGGCGTCCCGCCTCCCATCCCCACTACGCCACGGCGAAGCTCGCGGCTTGCTCGGGGGTCAGCTCGATGCAGGTCCACGGCAGACCGTGCTCGTTCAGGTCGGCCATGAACGGATCCGGGTCGTGCTGCTCCATGTTCCAGACGCCGTCCTTGCGCCATGCGCCTTCAAGCATCTGCTTGGCGCCGATCATCGCGGGCACTCCGGTCGTGTAGCTGATCGCCTGGCTGCCGACCTCTTCGAAGCACTTCTCGTGATCGCAGATGTTGTAGACGTAGACCGCCTTTGGCTGACCGTCCTTGATCCCGGTGATCACGTTCCCGATGCAGGTCCGTCCCTTGGTCCGCTCACCGAGATCGCCCGGATTGGGCAACACCGCCTTGAGGAACTGGAGCGGAATGATCTTCTGCCCCTGATACTCGACTTCGTCGATCCGCGTCATGCCGACGTTCTGGAGCACTTCGAGGTGCTTGAGGTAGTTCGGCGAGAAGCTCATCCAGAACTGTGCCCGCTTGATCGATGGAATGTGCTTCACGAGCGACTCGAGTTCCTCGTGATACATCCGGTAAATCTCGTAGGTGCCGACTTCTTCCGGGCAAGTGAATGCCTGGTGTTTGGACATCGGAGCGGTTTCCACGAACTCGCCGTCCTCCCAGTGACGGCACTCGGCGGTCACCTCGCGGATATTGATCTCCGGATTGAAGTTGGTCGCGAAGGCGTGACCGTGATCGCCACCGTTGACGTCGATGATGTCGAGCGTGTGGATCTCGTCGAAGTGGTGCTTCAGAGCCCAAGCCGTGAAGACGTTTGTCACCCCGGGATCAAATCCGGAGCCGAGCAGGGCGGAGCGGCCCGCATCGAGGAAGCGCTGCTGGTAGGCCCACTGCCAGGAATACTCGAATTTCGCCACGTCCTTGGGTTCGTAATTCGCCGTATCCAGATAATCACAGCCGGCCTCGAGGCAGGCGTCCATCAGGCTGAGATCCTGGTAGGGCAGGGCCACGTTGATCAGCAGCGTAGCGCCGGTCTTGCGAATCAGCTCGGCCGTTTCCGCGACATTGTCGGCGTCGACCGCAGCGGTTGCGATGTCCCGGCCGGTGCGCGCCTTGACGTCCGCGGCGATCGCCTCGCACTTCGCAACCGTCCGAGAAGCGAGGGTGATTTCACCGAATACCTCGGGGACCATGGCGCACTTGTGGGCGACGACATTGCCGACTCCGCCGGCGCCGATGATGAGAACCTTCTTCATGCTGCCGCGTGGCTTAGCGCCGGGACCGGCGGGTGCCAAGTGCGCGCTGACGGGATCCAATGGCCTGCAGGCTTGCCAGAAGGGGCCAGAAAGGCTGGATTTCGCCGCTTTCGCGGGATTTTTCCGACAACTTTTCAGTCGCACGGCGTTCACTCCCGCGTAAGGGTTCCGAAAGCAAACAAACGTATGAAATCCAGCAATCGTCAGAATTTCCTCCGCACCCGCCGGGTCCGCGCCGGCTTCTCGCTTCTCGAAATGGTGATCGTCCTCGGCATCATCGCCGTGATCATCGGAGGCGCCATCACCGTGATGGGCCGGGTGGGCGACGGTGCGAAGCGCACCCGGGTCAGTGGTGACTTCAATTCGATCGGCGCCGCGCTCCGGATGTACCAGACCAACAACGGACGTTTCCCTTCGACTTCCCAAGGGCTCGAGGCCCTGGTCGACAAGCCGTCGAGCGAGCCGCGACCGAAGCGTTGGGTGAAGCTGCTCGACGAAGTGCCTGTGGACCCGTGGCAGAACACCTACGGCTACAAGTTCCCGGGTAGCTCGGACAAGACCACGTTCGAGATCATCAGCAAGGGCCCCGACGGCATCGAAGGCAACGAGGATGACATCAGCAGCCAGAAGGACGAGTAACCGACTTCCGTCTCGGGGATTTACGATCCTCGAGATGGTCATCGTCCTCTCGTTGGCGATGCTGATCGTTGGGATCGGCGTCGGTGCTCTCTACTTCAATCGCGACGAACGTCGTCTGAGTGACGCAGTCGGCGAGATTGAGGTGCTCGCGAAGCGCGCCCGATCGATCGCCACCCTCCAGCAAAAGCCTTACGCCCTTGAGTTCACCTACGACGGCGTACGTCTCATGCCCTTCGGCGAGGCACTTCTCGACAATGATGTCCGGGAGCAGATCCGGGAGGCTGAGGAACTCGCGGAGTTCGAAGGCGAAAGCGCCGATCTTCCTGTCGTCCGTGATGCTTGGCAACCCGACCCGGACATGCTCCTGCTGGTCCGCCGATGGGCGGATGGCGAATGGTCGGAAATCAATCGCAACGATCGGCAGATCTGGCGGTTCGACCCGCAGGGCATCAGCGAGCCTTGCGGCGTCCGGCTCGAACTTGAGAACGGCAACTGGATCGCGGTTCTGTTCCATCCGCTGACCGCCTCGATCGCCGAAACCGAATCCGAAATCCGATGAGATCCCGCTCCAATCCCCGCAAGAAGCGCGGTTTCCTGCTGTTGGAGGTGATCCTCGCTCTGGGGATTTTCTCGATCGCGGCCACGGCCTTCGCGATCGCTCTGCAGCGGACGGCCGACGCGGCCTCGATGGCCCAGCGACGGATGCAGATCAATCGGATCCTCGAGAGTGCGTTGAACGAGGCGGTTTCCCTTCCGGTCCTCGAAGAGGGCTCCGAGTCGGTCACGCTGGACGAGGAGATCGGCGGCGCGTCGGTCGAGGTCGACACCCTGATCGAGCCGATGGAGGAAATGGAGAATCAGGACGGCCAATTGCTGCAGCAGATGTTCCGCATCGAGATCAGCGCCCACTGGTTCGAGAATGGGGAGTGGCAGGAGGAGATCGCCGAGACATGGCGCTACGGGAGGCTGTATCAACCATGACGGTTTCCTCATCCATCCGCCGGAGCAGGGGATTCACCCTTCTGGAATTGGTCATCGCGATCGGCCTGGTCGCGCTGCTCATGGGAATGATTTTTTCGATCGCCACGCAGAACCTGCGCCTCGCCAACACGGTGGTGGAGCAGCAGAACGAGGTGAGCGCCCAGACCGCGTTCTTCGATCTTCTGGGCAGCCAGTTCGCCTCCCTGCCCGGGAACGCCCGTATGGAGTTGGTTTCCGAAGACTCGGGAGCCCAGTACCTTTCCGACCTGACGATCCAGAACGTCCCGCTGACCTTCACCTGGGGCGGGACGGAAAGGGTCGCGAAGGCGGTCCAGATTTCGACCGAGCGGCGGCGCGACGGCTTCCTCGACATCGTCCTTCGATACTTCGACGAGGAGATTCTCGAAGAGACCACCGAGGTCGGTGATTCTTCCTCCACACTCGGCGATGCCGAGCCCTTCGCGGAAATCGTCCTGATGGAGGACGTCTACATCTTCGAATGGGAGGCCCTCGACGGCCGCATGATGGAGTGGGACTACAAATGGGATTACGTCGGACGCCTTCCGCTCCAGCTCGCGCTGACCTATGTTCCGGACTCCCTGCCCGGCACCGATCCGATTCGGCATGTTTTCTGGATCACTCCGAAACAGGATCCCTCGGTCCTGATGCGCCAGCTGCAGCAGCAGGGGCAAGGGGGAGGCGCCGCGACACCTGGTGGCAATCCAGCCGAAGGGGGCGAGGGCGCCGAAGGGCAGCCGCCCTCCGTTACCGTTCCCGGTGTTCCCGGTGTTTCCGTGCGCCCCGGATTACCGTCCGGCGGTCCGGGCGGCAGAGGACAGGGAGGAGGTGGCCGATGAATCGTCCCACTCGCGCCATTCCCGCACGCCCGCGCGGTTCCTCGCTGGTCGCCGTGATCTGGCTGATCGCATTGCTTTCGTTCATCACCGTGGCGACGATCCGGGTGGTGGGGTTTGATCTCGATGTTGCCGCCGCCAACATTCACGGCTTCCGGGCCAAGCAGCTCGCCGAGATGGGAGTCGCCGTTGGAGCGAATCCGGTGGTCGAGCGTGGCGACCCGATCCTGAACCAGTGGTCGGAGGAGAACGGGGAGGGATTCGAAGTCCGGCTCACCTCCGAGGGTGGCAAATTCAACATCAACCAGATCCTTCTCAAGGAGGACAAGAACCTGCTGAAGATGATGTTCGCCGACTGGGGTCTCGACATCGACCAGGCGGCCGAGGTCGCCGATGCGCTGGGCGATTGGATCGACGGCGACGACGAAGTCGCTCTGAACGGCGCGGAGATTACCTACTACGAGGACATTGGACGAGTGAATCAGCCGTTTAACCGGCCGTTCTACAGTCTCGACGAAATGCGGTTGGTGAAGGGGATGGACCTTGTCGAAGCCTACCAGCCCGACTGGCGGAGCTGGTTTACCATCTGGAGTTCCGGCGGACTCGACATCAACGAAGCGCCCGCCGAGATGATCGCGGTGGCGGCTGAAGTGAGTTACGAGGAGGCGCTGATCATTCCGGAAACGGTGCGCGGGCCGGACGGCGAACGCGACACCGACGACGACACGCCTTTCCAGAATGCGCAGGAAGCGCTTGCACTCATCGGCGTGGACGGCAGTCTCCGCGGCGATATTTCGGCCCGATTCAGCGTGAACGAGACGACCACCCGCATTGAAAGCATTGGCAGCGCACCCGGCGCGAAGCGCAAGATCACCCTGGTCGTGCGCAACCGTACCGGGCAGCCCGCGATTTTGGAACGAACCGAGGAGGTGATCCCGTGAGCAAACAAGCGGAATGGTCGATGTTGGTCCCGGGCCCGCTCGGGTGGGAAATCTGGAAACGTCAGGCGGACGGTGCCTTCGAACGTGCCGGATCCGAAGATGGCCCCCAAGTGCTGGGTGAACTGACCGGTCTGCCGGGCGGCGATCTGGCGATGCTATTCCCGGTACGGGCTTTTCATGCTCTGCCCTTCAAGGCGGCCAGCACGGATGACGAACTTTTCGAAGACCTCGCCACCATGCATGCCGAAAGGCTCGGGGTGCGGGCCGACCCGATGGCCGGCCAACTCAGCGACACCTTTGAGGTCTGGAAGGAAGAGGAATCGACAGTGCTGCTTCACGCGGTGCTCAGGAAGCCGGCAGAGGGCGAACTCCCCCTGCGGACGCCGAAGGAGTTCGACCTGTCGCCACGGGCCTACGACGTGCAGGGAAATGCGCTCTGCGTCTGGAAGGAACTCGGGCGCTGGGTGTTCGCCTGCTACTCGAGCGGCAAGCTGCTTTACTGTCAGGGCACGTCTTCGACGGCATCCGCACCGGACCGCGATGTGTTGCAGGAGATCCGCTTGGCGGTTGGCCAACTTGGAATGCAGGGGCTGAAATTCGAGCCGTCCGCGATCCACATCTGGCCGCCGGAGGGCGAACTGGGCGAAGCCGGTGAGCTCGCCCAGGCATTCCGGGTGACCCCGCAGGTCTCTCGACGGCCTGATCCCCGGCTGCCGGAACATCTGAGCTCCTTGCTACCGGCCGACGTCCGCGCGGCACGGGCCCAGAGGAAGCAGCGGAACCAGCGGGTCGCACTCGCCGCCATGGCCGCGCTTGCCTACCTCGGAGTCGTCGGCTGGCTCGGCTACGGGCATTGGCAGGAGACCCGTAAGCTCAAGAAACTCTCGAAGGAGGTCGCTGAGGCGGAATCCGGAGGTGCCGCGGTCGTCGGCGAACACAATGCCCGGTGGGAAGAACTCGGCGCGGTCGTCGATGCGAAGTTGAATCCGCTGCAAATCATGACTTCCGTCCATGTGGCGATCCCCAAGAACACCGGCTTGCGACTGAAGACCGCGGATCTGAATGTAGCGGCCGGAGAAATCCAGATTATCGGCAATGCACCGGCTTCGGCGCCGGTCACGACCTTCTACGCGGCGCTCAAGCGAAATCCCAATCTCAGCTGGCTGGAGTGGGACGAGGAGCCGCCCGCCAGCGGCAAACAGGGCTGGGACTTCCGGATCAAAGGGGCTCCGCCCAAGGCAATTGAGGAGTGACTTCATCGATTCCAACCGACAAACCCCGACCGCAACGGCATTCTTCTGACACGCCTCCTGCATGAAACCCCGCGAGAAACGCCTGCTGATCGCCTTCGCCGTCATCCTTTTTGCGATGGTGAATTTCTACGGCTACAAAGTTTACACGGAAAAGAAGGCCAAGGTCGCGAAGGACATCACGACCAAGGAACTGGAGTTGCGCGTGGCGCTCGGCAACCTCGACGAGCGTGACAGCAAGCAGAAGGAGATCGACTGGCTGAACCGGACGACACCCGATCCGATGGAGGGCGGAGCCGCCCAGTCGCAACTTGAGAGTTTCGTCTCCAGTCGCGCCCGTTCGTCCGGGCTGACGGTCGACCGGCCCAAGATCCTGCCGAACGATGAGCGGGGCGAATTCTACCATCGCGCGATTTTCCAGATCAACGTATCAGGTAAGGAGGACGCCCTCTACCGCTGGCTGGTGCAGCTGCACAGCCCGAAGGATTTCAGGGCGATCACCGGACTCCAACTCAAACCGAACCGGGAAGACGACACCTTGATCGACGCCGAAGTGCAGATTGAGCAGTGGTATCTGCCCGTTTCTTCCGACAACCCGGACGCCGAGCCAACCATATGAAGCACGCCATTCTGCTCCTGAGTCTGCTGTTCGCCGCCTCCGTGCTGGCTGACGCGCCGAACCAGCTCCGACTGACGGATTATCAGAAACTGTGGACGGATTCGCCGTTCACCAGCAAGCCGCCGCCACCACCGCCGCCGGACGCACCGCCCAATCCTCTCGAAGATTATGCTTTGGGTGGTATCAGCAAGCTGGCCGACGGCTACTACGCCATTCTCCTCAACAAGAAGGATCCAAGCGACAAAGTGGTTATCCGACCAGGCTCGGACGGCGACTATAAGGTCGTTGATGTCCAGTGGTCCGAGGGTAACTGGAAGGACACCGTCGTTACGGTGCAATCTGGCAGCCAACGCGGCACCGTCGCCTTCGAGGACAAACTTCTGGCGGTCAAGACCGCTGCTCCTGCAACCCCGCAGAAGCCGCAGCAACCTGCTGCGCGACCTGCGACTCCAGCTCAGCCAGCTCAGCCAGCTTCTGCCGGCGGGCGCCAACCGCGCCCTCGAATCGTTCGACCGCCTACGCCCAGCAGGGACTCTTCGGGCGGTCGCGGCCGTTGACCCGCCCCATCGGCATCCGCGTATCGCCGCCCAGACGATTCAGACCCCGACCGATTTTCCGACTTCCTGATTTCCATGCAACGTATTGTTTCCATCCTTCTAGCAGCAATTGCAGCAGCCGCGGCACAGGAGCCCGAGCGCCCCGGAGCGCCGGTTCCTCCCGGAGTTCCCGTCGCCCCGGCGCCAGCTGTCGGACAGGCCGTAAATCCGGACCAAGCGCTCCAAGAAGACCAGATCTTCCCGAAGCTCACCGGTGATGAGCTCGCCGACCTCTACCGGAAGTTCACCGGGCGACGGGTCACGGTCAGTGTAGCGGCTTCGACCGCCGAGTTCCGCTTCATCCAGCCGGCCCCGCTCACTTACGGTGAAGCCGCACAGCTGTTGAAAAAGGCAGCCCTACTGGAGGGCTTCGTCTTCGTTCCCGACGCCAACATGGTGGGCCACGACGTCTTGGTCGTCGGCACCGGCGGCGCCAATCCCAAGGGCGAGGGCTTGGAACTGATCATTGATCCGGCCGATCTCCCCAACGACGACCGGGTGGTGATGTACGTGATGAATCTCAAGTATATCAAACCCGACGAGATCGTCCGAACCTTCACCACCATCATCGGGCAGTTCGGGTCCTATGGTTCAATCACACCGATTCCGAATGCCGGGGCGGTGGTGATCACGGAGAAAACTTCCCTCATTCGCCGATTGATCGAACTTGTCGAAGAGATCGACGTGTCCGCGTCGATCGCGACCCGCTTTATCAAAGTGCAGTACGCGGATGTTCAAGAACTCTCTGACACGCTGAATGAAATTCTCAACACCCAACAGCAAAGCCAGCGATCTGCCGGGGTGCAGCGAGTTCAGAACAACTCAGCTTCAACCACGCCGGGAGGCGTGGTGTTACCTGGTGGAGCCACGACACCAAACGCAGCGGCGGCCGGCGGTGCCAGCAGTGCCGCCGAAGACGTGCCGATCCAGATCGTGCCCGACACCCGCACCAACCGGATCTTCGCGATGGGCCGACCGGTCGACATCGTCTTCATCGAAGGACTTGTCCGTGAGTTCGACACCAAGACGGACGAGCGGAATTTCCTGCGTCGCAAGCTTCGCTTCGTCGCAGTCGCCGACTTCCTCGAGATCGCCGAGCCCGCACTCCAGCGCGCTTTCGGCTCATCGGAGTCTTCCAGTGCCGGTGGTGGTGGTGGTTCGAGCAGTGGCCGCAGCACGGGGGCCAACTTTGGGAACTCAAGCAGCAACCGGACATCGAGCCGGAACTCCACCAGCAATTCCCGTAACAGCAATTTCTCGAACAGCAGTTTCGGAGGATCGAGCGGCGGCAGCGGATTCTCCGGCGGTGGCTCCAGCCTTGGCGATCCATCGGTGAACACCGCCCCTGAAGCCCGGTTGGTCGGACGCACACTCCTCGTGGCCGACAACATCACCAACTCGCTTGTCGTGCAGGGCCCTCCCTCAGGCGTCGAGATCATCACCAATCTTCTCGATCAGATCGACGTGAAGGCTGAGCAGGTCATGATTTCCGCGGTCTTTGGACAGCTCGCCCTGACCGATGATTTCGACTTCGGCCTCGACTATCTCCGGACGGTCGATCCTGCTTCGGCCGCGCGGGGCAATGGAGCCCTTCCCGGAAGCATCCGGACCAGCCCGGGCACCGCTCCTCTTCCGAATCCATTCGATCTTCTGACACCCGGCGACTTTCCGGCGAATGCCGGCCTCAGCCTCTATGGCGCGATCGGAGACCACTGGAACGTGTATCTCAATGCCTTGGAGTCGGACACCCGCTTCAAGGTCCTGTCCCGGCCCACCATCTACACGGCAAATAACCAGAAGGGCGTAATCTCGGCAGGTCAGCGGATTGCTGTTCCGACCAACAGCTATCAGGGCGGAGTCAATACCGGTATCTCGACGAATATCGAATACCAGGACGTGCTCCTCAGTCTCGAGGTCATTCCGCTGGTCAACTCGGACGATGAGGTGACGTTGCAGATCGCGTTGCTCAATGACGAGATTGTCGGCAGTCAGACCATTGAAGGCGTCGGCGATGTTCCGACCATCGGTCGCCGTGAGGTTCTCACCACGGTCACGGTTCCCGACGGCTCGACGATTGTCCTCGGCGGCCTGATCAGTTCGACCGAGCGGGAGTCGGTCACGGGCGTTCCATTGCTCAGTGACATTCCCGGCCTCGGACGGTTGTTTTCCCGGACCACAACCGAAGATGATCGCCAGGAGCTCATGATCTTTATCCAGCCCCGGATCGTGAAGGACGCCGCGTCCCTCTACGATGCTCAGGTCGACATGGACAACCGCTATGACGTCAGCCGCGACACGAGGTCCTTCGCCGAGGGCCCGGCCGTGCTGCCGGATCGCGGTTCAGTGCCGGCGGGCGACAAAGGTCAGCAGACGCCGGTCATCCAGGACAACGGGGGCGATGATGACGAGCGCTCCGCACGCCGACTCCTTGGACGCCCCGGATCGCCGTGGCGGCGCCGCTAGGTCCGATCCCTTGTTTTTCAAGCCGGCCCGCGCCCACGCGGAGCCGGCTTTTTCTTGCTCATGCGCACCGAGGAACCCGACCTGGGACATGGTCGGACCGGGGACTTGCCAAGGCAGGGGCCAGTGAGCATTTTCTTCGCACACACCGGCCGGGAACGGCCTGCCAACGATTCTTAAAGAACCCTCACCATGTCCGAAATTACCGAAGCTGATCTCGATCCGTCCGTCAAACCCCTCTGGCTGAAGGCAATGACCGCCGTTCAGACCAAGAACTACGGATACGCGGTCAAGCTGATCCAAAGCGTCTTGAAGGAGGCTCCCGGCTTTCTCGACGGTCGCCGCCTGCTGCGGAAGTGCGCCGGCAACGTCACCGGTGGTCCCAAGAAAAAGGCGACCATCTTCGGCATGAAGACCGGAGGAGGCCTTGGCTCGATGAAACTCGCCGGACAGGTGAAGAAGGATCCGCTGGCGGCCCTGCCGCAGATCGAGGCCGAACTGGAGAAGGACCCCTACAGCCCCGAGATCAACGACCAGCTTTTCGAGGCCTTCCTCGCTCTTGGCTGGGAGCAAAGCGCCGCTTTCGCTCTTGAGACCGTCCGCAGCGGACACCCCGAGGAAACCAAGTTCCTTCACAAGCTTGCCGAGTTCTACATCACCCACTCGGAGAGCCTGAAGGCCGCTGAGGTCTATCGCGACATCCTCAAGCATGACCCGACGGATTCGGCCGCGATCAAGGGCGAGAAGGACTGCACCGCCCGCGCTTCGATGGAGAAGCAGAAGTGGGGGGAAGACGCGGATATCCGGTCACTACGGAAGGATGCCGATGAGGCCGAAGCGCAGGAAAAGGCGAGCCGCACCGGCCTGACCCGAGACCAGCTTGAGGAACGTCGCGACCAGCTCTCTGCGAAATACGCGGAGAACCAGAACGACCTCGCCACGGTCAAGGACCTGGCTTCAGTCTTCGAACGACTCGAGGACTGGGAACAGGCGCTCGGCTTCTACGAATGGGCTTTCTCACTAAGCAACGGCGACGTCGCCCTTCGCGGCAAGGCGGACGCCATGAGCGACCGTCTCAAGGAGCTCGAGATGCAGCAACTTGAAGAGGCTGCCGCGAACAATCCCGACGACCCTGAGGTCAAGGCGATGCTCGAGGAGCGGAAGAAGGAGCGGATGGCCGAAGCCGTTGCCGAGGCAACGCGTCGCGTCGATCAGAACCCGACCGACCCCGTCCTTCGCTTCGAACTCGGCAGGGCCCTTTTCAATGCGGGTGACTTCAGTGCCGCGATTCCGCAACTCCAGCAGGCGAAGCGGAATCCGCACATCCAATCCAAAGTGCTTCTGCTTCTCGGCCGGACCTTCAAGGCGAAGGGCATGCTCGACATGGGCGTCAAGCAGCTGGAAACGGCGCTTGAGGACCTCGTCGGCATGGATGCCACCAAGAAGGAGGTGCTCTACGAAAAGGGGCTGCTCCACGATGAGATGGGCGACAAGCAGGCCGCGATTGAAGCCTTCAAGGAGATCTACGAGGTCGACTACGGCTACCGTGACGTGGCAGAGCGAGTCGAGTCTTCCTACGGCGACTAGACTCCGCGAACCCGAGAGACCTATTCTCCGCGGGCCCGAAGGACCTCATCCAACGGCGGGTCGGAAATCACCCAGTCGTCCGACAAAACCGTCTCGATCTGGAATTGCCGATCCGCCGCACCGATCGGCCGCTTGAGCCGGAGCGTGACGCGCGAAGGCGGAGCCTTGGACTCGGCTCCGCTTCGCCCCAAGTCGCTGGAAGTCTTTTTGTTGCGATTGCGCTCCATCCGTCTTTGGATCGCTTCAAGAGCCGCTTCCTGCGGCCCGCCCCGCTCACAATACCCATACAGGGTTTCGTCGATTGCCGGATGCCTCAGTGAGTAGCACGCCCATTTCGACTCGTCGCTGAACGTGCCGTTGTAGTACGTGTCGGTCGCGGCGAAGACCCTCACGGTGCCTTCCGGCGCCTTGCCGCTGGCGAGAACCTCCACCGGAGGGGAACAGTGCTGGGCGAACGCATCGAAGTCGACCCGCCACTGGCCTTGTTCATTCGGCGTCAAGCAGATCAGGCGGGGCGAACCGATGTTGTAGCGCACCACGACGCCTTCAATCGGCTTACCCAAGCTGTCGAGGCTACCCAGCCAAACCGGATCTCGATGGCCTTCACCCTCCTCTTCGTAGCGTTCGAGGAGACGGAGCGCTTCCACAGCGGAAAGCTCGCCGGGATGAATCAAAGGTTCGATCTGGAAGGCCTCCTCGGCCGCTAGGAGAGACTTGCTGATTTCGGTGGCCTCCGAGGCGGGCAGAGGAGCCAATCCAGGCGACCCGTCCGTGCCGCCGGTTCCGGAAACTGTTGTCGACGGATCCTCCTCGGCTCCGGTTTGCCGGACGAGTGACCAGACGAGCAGGCTGCAAAAAACCACTCCTGCCAAGCCAAGTCCGAACATGAGCCAGCGGCGCATGACCGCGCCCTCGTTACTGGCCCCGGCTCCATATTTCGGCTCGCGGGTCACGCGACGCCGCTTGCGGCCCGATCGAGAACGGGCCGGCTGGCTGCGAGAATCCCTCGTAATGCGGTCAAGCTTGCCGATATCCGGCGGTGCCCCCGCGACCCGCGACTCGACGCGGCCGGACGATCGGTTGGGACGGGGTGGAATCTTGCTCATCGGATCTCAATCACCGGGAATACAGGGTGATTCGGTAGGGATCGTAACGGTCGTCCGGCCGGAACAGCCAGCCCGGTTGGCGGTTCAGGACCTCGTAGCCCGTCAGCATGAACTCGGGCAGGATCTGATTGCTGTTCGGATCGTAGACCTTTTTCCCGGTGTAGTAGCCGCGGAGCTTGTACTCGTAGTTCTGGTCAAATCCGTAGCGCTGGTTTCCGGAGCCATACTCGGGGTAGCGATCCGGCGTGCGCTTCTTGTCCTCGCGCATCACAACGAGCTTCGACCGGTTCCAAGACTCCTTGGGGCGTCTCACGTAGCCCCAGAAACGCGTCTTCTGGACGTAGTAGCGTCGGCCAACAAAGTAGTCTCCGGAGGATTCCGAGGCGATCGCCGCCTTGCGCTCCTCGACCGTGGGCCCGCCCATGTTCCCGCCACCCAAAGGCCCCGCACACTGGCAGATCACGAGGACGAGTGCGAAAGGAACCAAACGATGGAGATGGACGATCATGGATTTGCCGGGAGGCTAGGAGTCCGCCCCACCTGCGGCAAGTGCCAAACCGCCCCGCCGGCACGCGCAAAAGCGACTTGCATCAGCGACCTGCCGCGAGTAATCACCCGGCCCGCCCGGTAATCCGGACGGTGGTTCCCCGCATGAAGCTCGCCTCTCTGCTCACACCCGACCAGGTCGTCCTGGACATGGCATCCGAGGAGCATTTCCCGGCAATTGTCGAGCTTGTCGACCATCTGATCGAGGTCGGTAAACTCTCGACCGACCTGCGCGACGAGGTGGTCGATTCCCTGAGAACCCGCGAGGAGCAGGTCAGCACGGGCATTGGCTACGGAGTTGCGATCCCTCATGCCTTTTCGGAAAATCTGTCCGACGTGGTGACGGTCTTTGGCCGCTCGAGCAAGGGCATCGATTTCGAGGCGCTGGACCACTGTCCGGTGCACTTCGTCGTTCTGTTCATCGTTCCGAAGAAGGACTACCACCTCCATCTGCAAACCCTCGCCGCGATCGCGAAAATGTTCACGAACTGCGAGATCCGAAAGCAGCTGTCGGCGGCGGAGTGCCGGACGGAGATTTTGAATGTTTTGGCTGGTAAGGCCTCGAAGAACGTCGCCTGAGTGCCGGCATGACGCTGCTGCAGGAAATCGAGGCCGCACTTGGGTCCGCCTTCGCGAAAGTGGTCGGTGAACCGGTGGAAACTCCGGTCGTCCCGTCGGGAGACCTGCGGTTCGGTGACTACCAGAGCAACGCCGCGATGGCACTGGCGAAGCAGCGCCGGACCAACCCCCGCGCGCTTGCGCAAGAGGTGATCGACACCGTCGACCTCGGCGACCTCGCGACAGCGGAGATTGCCGGACCTGGTTTCATCAATTTCCGGGTCTCGCCTTCCTGCTTCGCCAGAAAAGCTGCCGAGCAGATCGCCGATCCGCGCCTCGGCGTCCCGACAACCGGCGAAGGAAGGAAGATCGTCATCGACTTCTCCGCTCCGAATGTCGCCAAGCCGATGCATGTCGGACACATCCGATCGACCATTCTCGGCGACTCGTTGGCACGGATCGCGGGCTTTCTCGGCTACGACGTGATCCGCGACAACCACATCGGCGACTGGGGAACCCAGTTCGGGATGATCCTTCACGGCTGGAAGACCATCCTCGATCAGGACCAACTTGAGTCGGACCCGGTCGCCGAATTGCTGCGGGTTTACCGCGAGGTCAACGCCTTGGCGAAGCAGGACCCTGCGGTTCTGGAGACCTGCAAGGGCGAGCTCGTCAAGCTGCAGGGCGGCGATCCGGAAAACCTCCAAATCTGGGAGCGCTGCGTCGAGCTGTCGAAGAAGGGCCTACAGAAAATCTACGACCGTCTCGATGTCTCCTTCGATCACTGGCTCGGTGAGAGCTTCTACAACGAGCGCTTGCCCGGACTGGTCGACGAGTTTCTCGACAAGGGCCTTGCCCGGGAAAGCGACGGGGCGGTCTGCGTTTTCTCGAGCGGTGAACTTTCCGACGACAAGGACCCTTTCCGAATCCACAAGGAAAACGGGTGGACCGACAATCCGGCGATCATTCGCAAGGCGGACGGAGGCTTCCTCTATGCGACGACGGACCTGGCCACGGTCGAGTACCGCATCGACGAGTGGAAGGCGGACGAAATCTGGTATGTCGTCGGGGCTCCCCAGCAGCTGCACTTCCGCCAGATATTCGATGCAAGCCACCGCTGGGGGAAGGATGCCGATTTCCACCACATCGCCTTCGGATCGATTCTCGGAGAGGATCGGAAGCTGATGAAGACGCGTTCGGGCGACAACGTGCAGCTTGTCGACGTTCTCGACGAGGCGATCGAGCGGGCCGCCCAAGCCATTCGGGAAAAGAATCCGGAACTCGATGGTGAGGAAGGTCGGGAAGTGGCCGAGATCGTCGGCATCGGTGCGGTGAAGTTCGCGGAGCTGTCCCAGCACCGGCTGACCGATTATGTCTTTTCTTGGGATCGGATGCTGGCCCTGCAGGGTGACACCGCGCCCTACCTCCAATACAGCTACGTCCGGATCCGGTCGATTTTCCGCAAGCTGGATGGCGCTTTCGACCCGGCCGGAGTCGACCTGTTGCTGGAGGCCGACGAGGAGGTGCACCTGGCCCGCCTCGCGATCCGCTACGGCGAGCTGCTTCCAACCATTCTCGAGGATCACCGTCCGAATCTTCTCGCGAACTACCTTCTCGAACTCGCGCGCGCCTTCCACTCGTTCTTCGAAGCCTGTCCGGTTCTCAAGGCGGAAGAGATTTCCGTCCGCGACAGCCGTTTGGCACTCTGCGAGCTGACTTCCCGGGTGCTCAGCCATGGGCTGGGACTGCTTGGAATCCGCTGCCCCGAGAGGATGTGAACGCCGTTGCCACCATGGACGCCCCGCGCCTGCCGTTCTATGTGATCGGCCACCGGAATCCGGATACCGACGCCATTTGCTCGGCCATCGGGCACGCCGAGCTCCTGCGTCGGACCAGCGAGCCCGACGCGATCGCCGCCCGGTGCGGTGTGGTGCCCTCGCGGACCGCGTGGGTACTCGAAAAGGCCGGTGTGCCGGAGCCTCCGCTGGTCTCTGATGTACGGGCGACCGCCGGGATGATCTGCCGCCGCAATGTCATCTGCGCCAAAGCCGACGACACGTTCTTCGAGGCATACCGCAGCATGCTCGCAAGCGGCGTCCGCTGCGTTCCCGTCGTCAGTAACGAGGGCAAAGCCACCGGCATGCTCCGCTACCTTGACTTGCTCGAGCTTCTTCTGCCCGGTGACGGAAGCGAGATGATGGTCCGCACCGTCCATGTATCGCTCGGCAAAATTGCCACCACCTTGCATGCCGAGTCGGTAGGCGCGCCGCTGCCGGAGGATGACGCCAAGGAAGACCTTGTCATGCTTGTCGGCGCCTCCTCGCAGGCAACGATCGGCCGCCGCCTCAAGACCGCGGCCAAGGAGGGAAATGTCGGACGCTATCTGGTCGTCTGCGGCGATCGGCCGGTGGTCCAGCACTACGCCATCGAACACGGCGCCCGCGCGCTGCTGGTGACCGGAGGCAACGATGTCGATGCGACCCTCCGCACCATGGCGGAAGAGAAGGGTGTCGTCATCCTCCGCTGCTCCCAGGACACGGCCAGCTCCACTACGCTCATCCGATGTTCAAGGACGGTTGACCAGGTGATGGAAACCGAGTTCCAGACTGTGAAGCTCGGCGAACCGATCTCTCGATTGCGGAAATCCCTTGCCGCGCTCGATCAGGACCTCTTCCCGGTGGCCGACCCGGTGACCGACCGCATGGTCGGCGTGCTCTCCAAGTCCGATCTGGTCGATCCCCCGAGGACCCGGGTCGCACTGGTCGACCACAACGAGTACGCACAGGCCGTCAAAGGCGTCGAGGAGGCTCACATCGTCGAGGTCATCGACCACCACCGACTTGCGGGCGATCTGGTTTCCCGCGAGCCGATCCGCTTTCTCAACGAACCGGTCGGTTCGACCTCGACACTGGTCGGACGGAAGTTCGATCACCGTGATCTCGAGCCGACTCCCGGCACGGCGCTCTGCCTCTGTGCAGGAATCATTTCGGACACGCTCTGTCTGACTTCACCGACCACGACCGACCTCGACCGCAAGATGCTCAAGTGGCTGAGCGGACTTGCCGGCATCGACCCCGAGCGGTTCAAGAGCGAGTTTTTCGCGGTTGGCTCGCTGCTCGCATCGGGAACCGCCGATGACGTTCTGAATGCCGACCGCAAGGAATTCGATGACGACGGCGTCCGCATCACGATCGCCCAGATCGAGGAACTCGGATTGCAGGCGTTCGACGGGCGCAGGACCGAGCTTGAAGAAGCGCTGAGGGATCTTGCCAAGTCTGAGGGTTACGATCTCGCGGTACTTGCCGTGACGGATATCGCACGCCACCACAGCCTGGTTCTCGCAGCAGGTGATCGCCGCATCGTCGATGCGCTTCCGTTCGAGAGGGTCGAGACCGGCTACTACGAGGCCCCGGGTGTGGTGAGCCGCAAGAAGCAGATTTTCCCGGCCGTTTGCCAAGCGATCCGGAAGATCGGCTGAGCCGACGCGCTACTTGCGACCCTTCGCCCGCTGGTAGCGGGAACGACGTTCCGACGACTCTTTCTCGGGCTCCGGCTTCGCCGCCGCTTTCGGCTCGGGCTGTCGGGGGATATTCGGCTTCACCGGCTTGGCTTTCTTCTCCTTCGCCGGCTTCTCGGTCACCTCACGACGGAAAGTCGGCATCGCGGGGATCGGCAACTTCCAGCCGGTTCGCGTCAGGAGAGCTTCCGAAACCATCAGGACCAGCAGCGCCAGCGAAAGCCACATCCGCAACCCGAGCTCATGATCGTGGGGCGGCCGCAACCACGCTTCGGAGAGATCGAGCAACTCACGACCTCCGGTCTGCAGCGAAGCAACGCGGAGTTCTTCAAGCCGCTCCGGATCGAATGCCCACTCGACCGAGCTTCCGACCGTCAGCGGACCGAAGGGGATCGCATGCGAGGCGACCTGGACAGCACCCCGGATCACCGAACCTTCGTCGAGATCGCGGGACACCGAGAAATGCCCGGGTTCGATGCGGCGCCACGGGACCTCGTAAGCGGCCTCACCGGCGCCCGTCTCGAGCAAGCGGATGGTCGGGGGACGGGAAGCGAGTTTGTCTGCCCACAATTCCGGGTCGTAGAGCAGATCCAGAGTCAGGCGGGTTCCGTCGAGCTTGTGGCGCAACCCGATCCCCGGCGGCAGTTCGAGCCCCATCAGCCAGCGGGTCAGGGTCTGGACAAAGTCGCCGTAGCCTTCCCAGTCACGCGACTGGTTCGAGAATTCACCGCCAAGCGGAAAGCTGACGGCTGCGGTCCGGCCGAGTCCGCGACGTGCGTGGGCCACCAACGGCGCCACATACTCGTCGGTCGTCAGAAGTGACGTTGACGCGTCCTCGCGGGCGTAAGAGAGGTTGTAGCCGCCGACCTCCTTCAGCCATGGCAGCATCTTCGGCGAGACCTCCGCCCAACGACCCGATGGCTGGGCGCCGACAGGTTCTTCGACGAAGGCGGAGCGCGCGATGGTGACAGTTTCCTGGGCGAAGATCTTTGGAATGTCCACCGCACGGTCCGAGAAGAAGATCCGGCCGTCACCGCGTTTGGCGATGTCTTCGAGCAGCTTCGCATCCGGATCCGCCTTGGTGCCGAGTGCGATCACCGAAACCGTGGCTCCTTCCTTCTTCATCGCGGCGAGGAGCCGCTTGTAGTCGCCGGGCTCCTCGGAGTCGGCGGCATCGGAGAACAGAATGACGTGCCGGGTTCCGACATTCGCCTTCTTCAGTTCGTCCCACGCGGCCTTGAGCCCTTCGTAGACAAATATGCCGCCACCCTGCGACTGCACCTTCCGGACACGGCCCATCAGCTTCACCTTGTCGTTCTTGATCTGGGTGAGCGGAATGATCGTGTGCGGAGCGCTGTCGACCGCGAAGACCGTGACGTGATCCATCGGTCCCAGAAGATCGATCGCGTTCGCCGCGCCGGAGTTCGCGAGATCCATCTTGGTCTTCCCTCCGGCGACACCGACCGACATAGAACCGGACCGGTCGAGGACCACCGCGAGGGCCACCGCCAGCTTGCGGTGCTCACTCTTCAGCTCCATCGAAACCGGCAGCAGGGGATCGATCGACGACTGGAAGTATCCGCCCGAGCCGAACGAATGCTTGCCGCCGACCATCAGGAAGCCGCCCGCCTGCTCCCGAACGAAGAAGTCGAGCGAATCGAGGAAGTCCTGCGGAACCTCGTGAGCGGGAACATTGTTGAAGATCACCGCCCGTGCCCCCGATAGGCGACCGGGCTTGAGGTTCTGGGAGTCGGTCTCGACGTCCACCGTGAAGTCCTGGGCCGACAGGACATCGACGATCGGATCATCTTGGTAATTGGTGACCACAAGGACTCTGGGACCACCGGTGATCTCGATCCATCGCGCCGCCCGGTTATTACCCGGATGCGCGTCGGTCTCCGGCTGCACCTCGGCCTCGTATTCGAACGATCCGCCCACCGGAATCCGGTCGGTAAACTCGGCCCGCCCGACGCCGTTGGTCAGGTCGACCTCGGTCTCGATCAGTGTCTGGCCGGCACGACGAATGACCAGCGGCACCTTGCCATCGAGGGATCCGCGGACCGTCACCGCGAGCAGGTAGGGTTCTCCGGCCTGGACCCGCTCAGGCAACTCGATGCGGGACACCCGGTAGTCGTCAAGCGTCTCGTCACGGATCAAACGGAAGTCGAGGGGGATGCCCTGCGTCTCCAATCGCGCGGCGGCTTCGATCAGCGGCTCGGTGGAAAATCCGTCGGTGAAAAGCAGTACCCTCGATGGCCGGTCCGGCTCGGCCAAGGCGGAGACATGGGAAAGAGCCAACTCTGTGCGGGTCAGTTTGCGCGAGCCAGTAAAGGTTGCGCCGTCCTTGCCGTGCTCGACAATCTCGGCGGCGTAATCGAGCAGGATCATCCGGTCCCGACGCGACGGCTTCGATTTCTCCAGCAACCGCTCCCATTCCGGAAGACCCAGATCGACGAGATCCTCGGTCGAGTCCGACCGGTCGAGCAGCACCCAGAGATCGAGCGAGTCGTCCTTCAGCACCACTCGCGGGTCAGCCAGCGTGAATGCGGCCAGCAGCACGAGGATCAGACGCAGCGGCGAGAAGATCCGCAGACGCTTCCAGAACCAACCGACAAACAGGACCGCGGGAATCAGGAGGAACCACTCGGGCGAATTGAAATGCATGGATCAGGCGGGTTTCTCGACAGCTTTGGGTTCGGCCGGGCCGTCCTTGGTGAAATACCACGAGACTCCGAGCGCGGCGACCAGAAGCAGGATCCAGGCGCGCCACCAGTGATCCTCCTCGGTGTGACGCTCGACAACACCCGCGGTGACTTCATCGACGGTGCTGTCTTCGGCGCAGGCACTGAAATCGGCCTCGCGGGTATCGGCGAAGAACACGGAAGCATCAAGCAGTTCGTTCTCGCCCTGACGCACCCGGATGAAACATGGAGTCTTGGGTGCTTTGAAGCGGACGAGGTCGGCCGCCTTGAACTCGGTCGTCTCGCTTTCCTCACCATCAAGTTCGAGGCGGCGCATCAGAACCGGTTCGGCCGAATTGCCATTGGCGGCGATCTCGATCGGCTGGCCGCTCTCGAGATTCTCGCGGACCGCGGCGACCTTTTCCTGGCGGATGCTTTCCGTGAAACGGTGGAGGCAAACGATGAACGCGGGCTGACGAAGGGCGTTCGAGCGGCGGAGGTCGAAATTGAAACAGAGCTGGCGGCTGGCCGGGCGCTCCTCGGTGGCCGGAACCTCGCGAAGAAAGATCAGCGGCCTCCGCTCTTGCCACAGGACGACGTCGTCGGTGGTGAGGCGCTCGAGCTGGATCGACTCCCGAACCAGCAGCGACTGCCAGTTGAGTCCGGCTACCAGAGCGTGCGCTTCGGCGACGATCCCACCCTTGAGGTAGGCTCCGGGTTTGGTCGTGTCGTTGACGAAGACCGCCGCGTTGCCGTCGGGCAGTCCCGGGTCGAGCGGATCGTAGGCCACCAGCGAGAGGTCGGCGGAAGCCGCATCATTGGTAGGTTCGACATTCTCAAGCGAGTGCACCATCCGCTCCGCCAGCTTCTCGAATTCAGGCGAGGTCGCGGAGAACAACGAGAGCCGCTTGGGCGCCGGAGGAACGATCGGCACCGCGTCATCCAGCGTGAAGCGATCGGGTGAGAGCTCCAAGACCGCTCGCTCCCGCTCTTTCGGGAACGCCGCCTGCAGAGACACCAATGCACCGGCACCGATCTCGAAGGACTTGGGCTCGCTGCGGTTGCCATCGGGGAACCGCAGTGACCATGTCCGGCTGACGGTGCTGTCCGAGTAGTTCCTGACCACCGCGTTCCATACCAGCGCTCCCTCCTTGTTCTCGAACCGGATACCGGTAATGCCCACGTTCTCGATCTTGTCGCCGACCGACAACAGCCGCGCCTCGAAGGGCAAACCCTCGCGTGGAGTGTCCGTGGCGAAGACCACAATGCCCTCACGTGCGACCAGCGACCGGGCTATCCGGATCGCCGGAGTCGGATCAATGACGCCATCGCTGGGATTCCATTCGTCAAGCGCCGCCACGGCATCTTCGATCGAGTCGCCACCGTAGAGACGCTGGTGCAACGAGCCGGACTCCATGACGACCAGTTCCAAAACGGAGGCGGGCCCCTGAAGATCCGGCAACACCTCGAGCAACTCCTCCTTGAGCTCTTCGCGAAAGACGCTCATCGACGCCGAACCATCCAGCACGACGGCGACCCGCTGGGTACTCCGTGCTTTCTGATAACGAGGCTCGGAAAGAACCCAGGCCAGCAGCAGAACCGCCAGCAACTGCATCCACAGAGGCACCGAATTCATCAGGCGGTCGAATCGGCGGCCGCTGATCGACTCCCGCTGCGTCTTCTCGAGGAGGAAGAGCGTCGAGATCGGAAGGTTCTTCGCCTGCCGCTGCAGGAAATGGATCGCCAGCACGGCGGGGATGCCGAGCAGCGCCCAGAGTCCGGCAGGATTGGCGAGAGTCAGCATGGGTCAGGAAATGATTTCGAGGGCACCCATCGGCACCGCTTCGGCAAAAAGCGAGGTCTGCAGGTCAGTCCCACACGGGATGCGCGCAAGCGCGCTTTGGTGGCGCCGGGTGGCATTCTTCCAAAGCGCGAAGTGCTGACCGTAGGTCTCCTTGTAGCGTCGCAGCACCGATGGTTCGACGCGATGCGGGTGGCGGCTCTTGCGCTCGGCATCGATGAACTCGTAGTTGCCGTTCCACTCGGGGTCGGCCTCCGATTGCGAGTAAGGCACCAGCAGGACCGGGGAGCCCTGACGCGCGGCCAGCAAGCGCAGGACCGGATCCGGGTTCCCGGGAAACAGGAGATCCGAGATCAACACGCGGATCGCATTCTGGCGGAAGGGGATTCGCGAGAGATCCGGGACCGCCGCGTGGTCGGTGGACGGAAGACTCTTCGCTTCATCGAACCAGCGATGGCTGGCGATCCCTTCCGAGGCGGTCGGCCGGATGGCATCACCCCGAACGAGATGCACGGTCGTGGCGGCGCCGGAACGCCTCGCCGATTCCACCGCGAAGTAAAAGAGCTCACAGGTCCGCTGCGCCTTCTCAGGCTCGAAGAACATCGAATCCGACGCGTCGAGCACGACGTCCACCACCGGCCTCACCTCTTCCCGATACAGCTTCATCGTGTAGGTTCCGGTCCGGGCGTAGGCCTGCCAGTTGATGTGGCGCGGGTCGTCACCGGGCACGTAGGTCCGGTGATCCTGGAAGTCCAAGGATGACCCGACTCCCGCCCCTTGGAACTCGCCCGCCTGTCCTTTCCAGACTTTCGATCGCAGGGGAAGGCGCAGCCGCCCGGCCGCTGCCAGAGCCTTGCCATGGGCTGATGTCAATTCCTCGGGAGTCATCCTCGCTCAATCAGTTCAGACTCAATTTTCCGGATTTCCCGGAAGCGAAGGAATGCCGCCGGAAGAAGCAGTAGACCGTATCCGGAAGCAACCCAGATCATGGTCAACCGAACCTTCCACACATCAAACTCCGGCTCCAACGATTCCATCACGATACCCGTCTGCGGAAGCCACGCGAAGAACCACAGGAATCCGCGCTGCCCCATCGGGAGCGACCCGGCGATAAACGCCACGACAAACGCGACAATGGTCGAGGCCGCCAGAACGAGCAGGTAGGTGGTCAGGCGGTTTTTCAGCTTTCGATCGAAGAAGGAGATGATGGCCGCAGGCATCAGGAGTGCGCCAAGGATGGAGAAGAGCACCAGATCAAAGCCCGGATACGATCCGCCCCGCACCGCGAAATAGACGGACGCCGCAGCCAACCCGACCACGATCAACGAAAACAAAACCCCGGAGGGCCAGCCGGGATAGAGGACCCGTCCGGCGAGCAATCCGAAGGGTCCCCGTTTGAGGAACGGCGCACAAACCGGCGGAAGCAGCATGAAGGGTTCGGTCAACGCCAGAACCAAAGCGGGAATCCCGAGGATGCAGACGAGGAGAGCCACCGCCTCCTGAGGGATCGGCGCGTAAGCCGCGACGGGGATCAGCAGAATGAGGAGCAGCGCGCTGACCAACCTCTTGATCGTGGTGTGGTTTTCGGCGGCGGGTGCGATCATCGAGGCACCGATGCCGAGAGCGGTCCACCCGAGATATAGCGCGGACAGAACGGTCAGCAGCACTCCCCAGAATGACGCGGGCGTTTGCATCGCCGCGAAGTCGATCATCTCGTCGAACTCACGGTCGAAGCACAGCTGCGGAATCAGGATAAGACCGAAAGCGGCGGCGATGAGCGGAACCAATCCGCGGAGCAGCACGGACGGCACGCAGGATATCCCGATAATGACAGCCGTAAGAACCGCGGAGGCGATGAAGGTGAGCACCATCAGCGATAACTCACCGAACAGGTTCATGTCGCCGAACCAGTAGCGGAGGATGAGGTAGGGAATGATCGCCGCCAGCAGCAGCGCGGACTGGCTGACGATCGAGATCCATTTGCCGAGCACGATCTTCCACGCGCTGAGACGGGTCAGGACCATCAACTCGATCGTCCTTGCCTGCACCTCGCGATGGAGTGAACCAATGCCGCGGACCGGTTGGATTACCAGCACGGCGAGGGCGAAGAACATGAAGATGATGCCCGAAATCGTGTCGCCGGCCCGCTGGGGATTGGCGGAGCCCGCCACCGCCGACAGCAGCACCAGCAGCAGCAGCCCCTGCAGGGTGAGGAAGACAATGACGAAGGTCTTCGCGCGCAATCCCTGGCGAAGCTCCTTCACCAGCATCGGCGATAGCTTGTCACTGAAATCCGCCAGCCGGTCGGCAACAAGAGCCGGTGGGGCGGGCTCGGTTGCGGGTTCCGGGGCGGTGGCTGCGGCTTCTGACATGCAACGGGTTCCGTTCAGTTGGTGCCTGCTGGCGGAGTGAATGCCGGTTCGGCTTCCTGTTGGGGCATCGCCGGAGGCTGCGCATCCTCGCCGCGGTCGAGCCTGCCGAGCATGTCGATGAACGCATCCTCGAGATTCCGCTGCTCCCGGTGGAACTCGACGACCTTGAGTCCGTCGCGGATCATCCGGGCCAGCACGTCAGCCGCCTTTTCGGGGTCGCCGGCCTCGATCCGGATCCGTCCGCCCAGCTTCCGGCTTTCCATGAACTCGACATGGGGATTGACCATGCACCACTCGGAAACCCTGCCGGGATCACCGACGATCTGAACGTCGTAGAGCAACCCACCGGTGATATCGGTGCCGTGCTTGAGCGAGTCGGCGTCGCCGTGGTGGACGATCCGACCCGCGTTGACGAAGAGGAGGGAGTCGCACATCTCGCCGAGCTCGGAGAGGATGTGGGAAGAGATGAAGATCGTTTTCCCCTCGTCCGCGAGAACGCGGATGAGGTGCTTCAGTTCGACCCGAGCCTTCGGATCGAGCCCCGCCGCAGGCTCATCCATGATCAGCACTTGCGGATCATGCAGCAGCGCACGCCCCAGACAGAGACGTTGTGTCATGCCCTTCGACAGCTTGTTCGAGAATCGCTCGGCAAGCGGAATCAGGTCGGTGAACTCCATCACTTCCTGCACCCTCATCCGACGTTCCTTGCCCGAGTAACCGAAGGCACGTGCGTAGAAGTCGAGATACTCGAGCACGGTCATGTGCTCGTAGTTGCCGAAGTGGTCGGGCATCCATCCGATCAGCCGCCGAACTTCTTCCGGATGATGCACGACATTGATCCCGCAGACTTCCGCCAACCCCATGGTCGGGTAGTCGAGGGATGCGAGAATCCGCATGGTCGTCGTCTTTCCGGCACCGTTGGCACCCACGAACCCGCAGACGGAGCCGTGGGGAATCTCGAAAGAGATGCCGTTCACCGCCTTCAGTTGCCCGAAGTAGCGGTAGAGGTTGTGGACGCGGATGGCGCTGGTGGAGTCGGTCATGAAATCTGAAACTCTAAACTTTAAGACTCAATAACTCAGGAGACGCGCTTTCGAATGATTGCAGCAAGAATGCGGACCAATTCATCAGACTCCTGTTTCAGCTCGCGCAACTCCGCCGCCGACTCTGGCGGCAGGCTGTTGCAGTCCGACAGCAGCCGCAGCCACAGCCCCGACTCCCTTGCTTCCTTTTTTGAGATACGGAGACGGTAGGTCTTGTCGTCCCCGCTCAACCCTTCAATGAACTCCACGTAGTTCGCAGCAACGGACCCCGACGAACGAAGCAGCTGCCTGACATCCGGCCACGAAGCCGGATCCCACGATTGTCTCTTGAGAAACAGGCGCGTGACCAGAGCGAAGCGATAGGTTCGCTCCTCAAGGTCGTAGGGTTTTGCCTCGATCTGACGCCCTGAAGTCACGTGCTTGGAATTTCGAGTTTGGAGTTTCAAGTTTCATCGGACGGCCGGCCCGGTGAGAATGGTGTGGGTATCGGACCAGCGAATCGAATCGAAGGTCTCGATCGCCGGTGCCTCGGAAGCGATGGCGACGTAGTGGCCGGAACGCTCGGCACAGCGGTCCAACTGGCTGCGATGACGTGCCGCGAGCAACATCCCCTGATCGCCAATTGCCTTATTGTAGTCGGCCTCGCTGATCGGGGTGCCCTGCGTCGGGCTGCCCGCCTTCAGGTCACTGGCCATCCACCAGCCACCACTACGATCCGCGTAGTAGAGACGCTCGATCGGAAAGTCGAAGGTCGAGACGAAATTCGGCGGCCCCGTTTCGCCCTTGAGTTCGATCCGCCCGCGGGTCGGAACAACAGCGCGTGCCAGCTGCCCCTGCTCGGAGCGACTCTGGAACCAGTCGCCGGTGACCTTGAGGCCTTCATCGCCGAAGGACGCAGTGTAGCGCATCCCGCCACCTCCGGTGCGGGGGGTGAGTCGCGCCCAAGGACTGTCGGCGATCGGTACGGGCGTGATCGCGACATCCTCATCCACTTGGAATCCGCCTCCGAGAAGAACGCCGGTGCGGGAAATCTGCTCCTGCAGGACGTAGGCCCGGTTCTCGCCCGCTTCAGGCCGCACCTCGATCAGCGCGATTCTGGCGCCACGCCCGCCGACACCGTCGCGCAGCAGGATGAGCGCGATCAGCAGCGCGCTGGTTGCCAAGGAAATCACCGGAGTGGTGATGAACAGCTTGTGACGCTTTCCTGACTTCGCGAACACGAACAGGTTGATCGGACCCACCAGCACCCCGAAGGCGATCAGCACGACGACAAAGATCGCGTAATCGAAAGTCTGTTTGCCGAACTCCTCATGCAGCGGCCAGCGCACGGAGAAGTCCTCGCTGATGCATTCGTTCAGCCCGCGGATCTTGGTCGCGCCCGCCCGATGAAATCGTCGGACGGTATCATTCGCGTTCAACGCCGTGGGCCCGGAAATGGTGCTGATCGACACCTTGCCGAAACCGTAGTCCAGATCGTTGCCCTTGGTTTCCCCCTCGATCCCGAGCGCCCCGAATGTCGGCGCGCTGCCGCTCGCATAGAAGACCATCCGGCCACCGAGGCGGATCCACTGGAGAATCGAACTGGTCGCCCCGGGCGACATCTTGCGCCAGTCGTCGGGGGTCAGCATCATCAGGTCGTAGCCGGAGTAGGCCCGCCAGTCCTCCGGCATCTTCGACGGTGTGAATCGGGCCGCGAACGAATGGCTGCCGTATCCGCCGCTGGTGCTGTTGAGCGCCGCGTCGAGGGCCGACGAGTTCGGCGTGTAGAGCACCTCGCTCATCAGGGTCGCCGGACCCTCCGGATGGAAATTCGATGGGATCGAGCCCCGGTTCCCGCCGAAAGATCCCGTCATCGAGACCTCGACCGTGGTGGATCCGTATCCACCGGTGCTGTCGAGTTCGGTCGTCAGGGGGATCAGGAGATCGGTCGACCTCGCTGTACCTGCGTCACTGCCAACCGTGAACTCGGACTCGAGCTGGCTTCCTGCCTCGTCGTAGCCGGTCGACGACAGGGTGTCGAAATTGAGCTGTCCGTTGGTTTTCCGCTGGTTGACGACGCTGACCCGCACCGGCAGGTAACCGGTCGGCGGCGCCATACTGAAGAGCGCCTCGACCTCGATGCGCGTCTTGTCCTTCGGATGGGTCGGACGGGGCGCCTGGATGAAAAGGTTCTCCTGGGCGAGCAGCGGTGACCCGAGGGCCAATCCGGCGAGCAACAATCGTCGGAACATAAACCGGTCAGGCGGGGGTGGCGGTGCTCATGGTCTTCGGCGTCGCTCCGGAGTGCGCCGGAACTTCTTCAAGGATCGAACGAACCACATCGTTGTTGGTCAGGCCTTCGACCCGCGCGTTGTACTCGAGAACGATCCGGTGCCGCAGCACCGCCGGGGCGACGAAACGGACATCTTCGAACGATGCGTTCGTCCGCTCGTTCATCAGGGCACGGGCCTTGGCCGCCGAGGCCAGCGAGAGCGCGGCACGGGGGCTGGCACCGTAGCGGATTCCACGGGCGGCCGCCGACTGTCCCGGATGGGTCGCGTCGACGAGACGGGCGATATAGTTGCCGACGACCTCCGGAAGAAAGATTCGGCGCACCAGGTCGAGCGTCGACTGCAGGGTCGACTGGTCCATGATTGCTTCGACCGTCGGCTCGGTTCCGAGTTCGCGGTGGTTGACGATGCGCTCGAGGGTGGCGACGTCGTTGCGGGTCACCTCGAGTTTGAAAAGAAAGCGGTCGAGCTGGGCCTCCGGAAGAGGGTAGGTGCCCTCGAGCTCGATCGGGTTCTGGGTCGCCAGCACGAAAAACGGCTTCGGCAGGTCGTGGGTCTCGCCGAGCACCGTGACGCGGCGCTCCTGCATCGCCTCGAGGAGAGCCGACTGCGTCTTCGGCGAGGCCCGGTTGATTTCGTCGGCGAGCACGATGTTGGTGAACAGCGGTCCCGGCTGGAAGACGAAGGACCGTCGGCCGTCAACTTCCTGGAGGACGGGGTTGCCGGTGATGTCGCCGGGCAGGAGATCCGGTGTGAACTGGACCCGCTTGGTGCCGAGCCGGAGCGTCTTCGAGAGCCCCTTGACCAGCTCGGTTTTCCCGAGTCCCGGCAGGCCCTCGAGAAGGATGTGGCCCCGCGCGAGGATCCCGGTCAGGACCAGCTCGATCAGCTCCTCCTGACCGAAAAGGACCTGATTCAGGGCGGCGCTCAGCGAGCGGACGTGCTTGCCGGCTTCGGAGACTTCGGTTTCGGAGGCGAATTCCATGGTAAAAGGGATCTAACGAGGACGATTCGGGGCCGATTATTGGAAGGTCCGATGAAGTTGCGATGAAAAACGGGGCGGATCTTTGGACTGTCGGGCCGGGAAGCGGCCATGCCGGAGAAGCGCTCCGGAGCGCCCCATCCGTCTCCGCACGTAACGGGCAGGACCGGGATCGGCTTGTGGAGAATGCGCTTGGACGTCTCGCGGCCGGTCCGTAGCTTTCCCGGGAAGAGATGGCTTGGTTCAAACAGCTCAAGGAGCGCCGCAAATACAAGAAGTGGATCGCCGACGGCCGCCCGGTACCGCCGCCCCCGCTGGCGAAGCAGGAGATGCACCTCGACTACGCCAAAAGGTTCGACCTGAAGCTTTTTGTCGAAACCGGCACCTTCAAGGGAGACACCGTCGAGATGATGCGCCCGTACTTCGAGCGGATCTACTCGATCGAGCTGGCCGACAAGTTTTACGGGGAGGCGAAGAAGCGCTTCGCCGGTGTTTCGAAGATCGAACTTTTCCACGGCGACAGCGGCAAGCTGATGCCCGAGGTGGTGGCCAAGCTGGATGCGCCGACCTTGTTCTGGCTCGACGGTCATTATTCCGGCGGCGACACGGCCCAGGGTGAGCTCAAGGCCCCGGTATGGCCCGAACTCCGCGCGATCTTCGCGGGCATGAAGGAGCGTTTCGTGGTGCTCATCGACGATGCGCGCTGCTTCCGGAATGTCGGAGGCGAGGACTACCCGGCGGTGAGCGACATCGAAGCCTGGGTCGCGCAAGAGCGTCCCGATCTCGGCCTCGAGGTCGAGATGGACTGCATCCGGATCGCTCCGAAGCTCTCCTGAAGAAGGTGTCATGCCCGACCGCACCGCAGGCCTGCTCTTGCCGGTCTTTTCGCTGAGGCGGGAAGGGGGACTGGGAATTGGCGACACCCGCTCGATGCGGGAATGGATCGAATTGGTCGCAGCTCACGGGGTAAAGCTGATCCAACTGCTCCCGATCAACGAGACCGGCAGCGACGACAGCCCCTACAATGCGATCTCATCGGTCGCGCTGGATCCGGTCTACCTCGCGATGGAGGACGTGCCGGGCGTGACATCGGAATCGCTTGCCAAGGCCCCGGCTCCTCCGAGTTCCGAACGGGTCGACTACGACTACGCCCGCCAATGGAAGCGGGCTCTGCTTGAGGGTGCGTGGAATTCGTGGCCTGATGCCGAATCCGCGCTGCACGAGGAGTTCGCCACCTTCCACAAGGAGGAATCGGGGTGGCTCGAGAACTACTGCATCTTTCGTAGCTTGGTTCAGTTGGCCGGCACCGAAAGGTGGGGAGACTGGCCCGAAGGGTGGCAGCAGGTCGATGGTGCCAACGCCGCCGCTGACGGCCACGAGGATCTCCGGGCGTTCTATGCGTGGATCCAGTGGTTGTGCTTCCGACAGTGGCGGGAGGTCCGGACATTCGCCGACAGCCGTGGCGTGCGCCTGATGGGGGACATCCCGATCGGGGTCAGCCGCAACTCGGCCGATGTGTTCTTCGGACGTGACGACTTCGACCTCGACTGGTGCGGAGGAGCGCCGCCTGAGACGGTTTTCAAGCACGACGCCTTCATCCGCAAGTGGGGCCAGAACTGGGGCATTCCACTCTACCGCTGGGACAAGATGGAACGCGAAGGATTCCCATGGTGGCGACAGCGCGTGAGCAAGCTGGTCGACATCTTCCACGTGTTCCGGATCGATCACGTGCTGGGATTCTACCGCATCTACGGTTTCCCCTGGCAACCCGAGCGCAATGCGGAGTTCCTGCCGCTTTCCGAGAAAGAGGCGAAGAAGCGAACCGGGGGAGTCCTGCCACGGTGGGTTCCACGACCCGACGATACGAAAAAGCACTGCGCCGCGAACCGTGCGGAGGGGGAGACGCGATTGAAGATGGTGCAGCAGGCCGCTGGCGACGGCGAAGTAGTCGGTGAGGACCTCGGATGCGTGCCTGACTACGTGCGGCCACATCTCTACTCCCTCGGCATCTGTGGCTTCCGCATTCCGCATTGGGACTTCGACAAGAAAGGCAAGGTCATCCCGGGTGACGAGATCCCCGAGACCTCGTTCGCCACCTATGCGACCCACGACCATGACTCGATTCCGGCCATGTGGGCGGACTTCCATCGTCGTGCCTCCGCCGCCAATGACGACGAGGACGACCGGATCGAGACCGCTGCCGGATTGAAGCGCCTTGCCGACTTCGGCGGCATCGAGGGTCTCGGAGAGTTCGATGACGACAAGTTGTGGGCCCTGATCGACGCATTGATGGCCTGCAACTCCCGCTACGCCGCGATCATGGTCACCGACCTGTTCGGCATGACGGACCGGATCAACAGCCCGGGCACCGTCGGATCGGCCAACTGGACCTTCTACCTGCCATGGAGCGCCAAGGACTGTGCCGGGCGCTCCGAGTGGGCACGACTTGCGGAGGCCATCCGGAAGGGGAATCGCTAATCAACGGTAGCTCAGCAGCGCGGTCGCGCGGCAGTCCTTGTTGGCAACAAAGCGGATCCAGTAGGCAGAGAAGGCCTCCGGGAACTCGTGGCGCGCGGACGTTCCTGCGCTCACGCTGAAGCTTTCGTAAGGAACCCAGGTGCCATCGCCATGAACATCGATCTGCGCCGTGATGGTTGCCGAGCCTTCGGCAAGTGCGAGTTCCAACGACTTCCGGTCATAAGCCGTAATGAGGTAGGGGTCCGAAGGGACACCCGCCTTCACCTCCGAATCGGCCCAAGGCCCGCCTTCGCCACGCGGCTTTCCAAGCTTCCAAGCGTCGTCGATCGCGCCGGCCCACAAGGCCACCTTGCCATCGTCGGAGCGAAGGATGTGCGGATTGTTGGCAGGAGCATCAGTCGCCACTCCGGACATGATGAAGAGCCCCCGATAGGAACAGAAATCGTGAACCCGGCGGTGATGCGTCGCGACCGGCCGAACCTTCGAGATGCCCCCGGCATTGCGCGCGGGCAGCTCATAAAAGCTTCCCTCAACATGAAGGAGGTCGCGCTCGGTCGCCACTTCCCGGGCAATGCGATAGCTCGAAAATGGATCGCCATCCTCCGGGGCTGCGCCCTTCGGCAGGCGCCAGCGCTTGCCCTCATCGTCGGTGTAGATCACGGATGCGGCATCCATGGATAGGACATCTTTGGGAATCGCCGCCCGGTTGCGCGTGTACTCATCGAGTTCAGTATCATCGACACGCTTCAGCTTCAACTCGGCGTTCAATTCGTAGTAGCCAGCGGGCTTACCGTTCGAGCCGAGCGCCGCGAAGGACAGCGTCTTCATCCCTCCGCCACGCGCACGCACGATCCCACCCGTGTGGGCTTCTCCAGACTTCGCCAAGCCCGCGAACATCGGATCGGCCTCGTCCTCGCGGGAATCCTCCGAACGATAGGTGAAAACGGCGGAGCACCCGACGAGCGGAGTTTCGCTTCGAAGCCGGATCCACTCGCCTTCTACCTTCCGGTCAAAGCTGACGAAGCGATAGCCGTTGGGAGCGACCTCGACCTCCCGTTCCGCCGTCCACTCGCCGGATCCGTCACCAGTCTCGACGAAAATCGTGGCGGGCTTGTCGGATCGATGATGGACGTGAAGCCCGCGGATCGGATACCCGGCAAAAAGGTAAGGGTCAGAGGCTTTGCCCGCTGCGACATCTTCATCCAGCCACACCGCCCCGCGTCCGATTGCCGGACCCAGTTGGTCGAGTTGCTCCGGTTCGACGAACCACAGGTTCGACTGGGACTGCGGAGCCGCCACTTCGCCCTTCGCTTTTCGCTTGTTCAGGAATTCGTTTTTCGCGGTGTCGTCGCAGCCGAAAACCAACCGGTCGTTCCACCGACAGAAGTCGCCAATGACCTTGAGATAGTTCGATCGCGGTCGGATCCCGGTCAACGTGCCCGCTCCGAAGTCCTTCGGGAACTTCCAGAACGTGCCATGCATCGTCATCAGGAGTTCGTCCTCACCGATATCTCGAATTCGCGGCCACTCGGTGTTCCACCCGTGGGCGCCGTCGTAGGAGTGCGAGCCTTTCGGCATCCGGAAAAAGCGCCAGCCTTCGTCCGCCGTGCGCAGCCCGAGCAGCAGCGATTTGTGATCCCAACCCACGGCCCAGATCGGGTCGGTCGCCGGATCGGAATTGCCGTGGATGCCTCCGGGACCGGTGACTTCGGTGAACTGGTTGCGACGGACGATCTTCCAGTGATCCGCCACACCATCCCACTCGGCGAGCACGCCCGACGACACGTCTGGTCGCTTGCGGGCGCCGGGGCCGTGCTCCCCGTTGTTTGCATAAACGTAGACACCTTGGCCGGAGTAGAAACCTTTGCCGTGGTATCCCGGCAGCCCGGCCTTTCGCGGGCTGTCCTTCATCGCTTCGTCGCCCCAGAGTTCGGTCACCTCGAGCGATTTCACATCCACCTCGTAAATTCCTTCCTCCATCGTTGCGAAAAGGATTTTGCCTTGGGGATCCGTCAGATGCCTCGCGTTGCCGGTTGGCCGCCCGAACATCTCCGAGTAGGGAATCGTGCGAACGTTTCGATCCGAGTCGATCGCGTAAGGACCGATGAAGAGTTGCCCGGAATCCTTGTGGATCATCCGGTTGGCAGGGGTTCCTCCGATCGACTCCGGTCGGATGATCTGCTCCAGCGACGGGGTGATTTCGTAAAGCTTGTCGGTCGACCCCTTCGGATAGTGGGGCGCGTAGGTGATCACCCATAGCCGGTCGGCCCACGGAACCACCGCGCCGGTGCCACACTCACCCTCCTCGTTGAACATGGCCAGCTGCGGGTAGATCCCGGACAAATGGACCGGCTCAGCAATGGCGAAACTCGATGCGAGGAGAAGGACTGTATGACGAAGCATGGTCGTGAGGGATTTGGGTCGTTGCCATCCGGGCAAACACTGCGGCGCTCCGGACACTGCTACGGTGTCGCGTCCAGATTAATGTGACACATCAAAACTTTTGCACCCAGAAGCCGCTGTCACTCCGCGGACCGATTCCGCCTCGCAATCGGCGCCGGACTCGAAGCGATCGCCGCCTTCTCCTCTTCCAGTGCGGTGACGAGATTGCCTTTCACCGTGGCAAAGGCGGGGTCGCTCGCTAGATTGACGAGTTCGCCCGGATCGGTATCGAGATCGTACAACTCCTCGAACGTCACGTTCGTGTTGTTCGCGGCATCCGTGCGCGACGCATAGGTGCGGATCAGTTTGAACTGCTCCGTCCGGACCGCGTCGTGAGGCTCGGCGTCGAGCGACGACTCATCGACCACCGCCTCGTAGTAGAAGCGCTCTCGCCACGGAACGCCGGGATCCGCAACGAGTTCCTTCAGGTCCTTTCCCTGCAGATACCCGGGGACATCGAGACCCGCGATCCTGTAGAACATCGGAGTCACATCGATGTTCAGCGTGATCTTCGACTCGACCCGCGGCGTCACTCCCGGACCTTTGACGAGAAGCGGAATCCGGCACGCCTCCTCGTAGGCGAGCACCTTGGAGGTGAACTTGTGATGACCGGTCTGCCATCCGTTGTCGCCCATGAAGACGATCCACGTGTTGTTCGCGATCGAGTCGGAACTGTCGCCATCGCTATTCGGATCGTCGAGACGCGAGAGCACCCGTCCGATCTCGGCATCGAGCGCGGTGATCGCCGCGTTGTATTCCAGCTGGTGCTGCTGGACGTTGTCCTCTCCGACGGTCGCGTTGCGGACCCCTGCGGCGGGATTCGTGTATCCACCCGGACCACCGTAATCCTCGGTTGCCGACTTGGTGACAAATCGTGAGGTCGCGAGATAGGGCGGCTTGGTCGAAAGGCTATCACTCCAGTTCCCGGGAACCGTCATGTCGCCCACATCGTAAGTTGCCCGGAATCCGCCAGAGCTGCCCCAAGGGGTATGCTGGACCTTGTTGGCGGGATCGGTTTTGACATCCGGATACTTGAGAGATCCGTCGACATGCGGCACCTGGTTGCACCACCACATGAAGAACGGCTCGTCGGCATGGTTCGCGGTGTGGTCGGCGATCCAGTCGATCACGACATCCGCCATGAAGGTTTCGTAAAAGGTTCCTCCAAGTCCTCCCGCGACCCCGGGGATGTTGGTATTGATGTTCCGGTTGAACCACGACCCGTTGGAATTGATCCGTGCCCATTGGGCGAAGCCGGCGGCTTGCGGAGTGGTGCCGAGATGCCACTTGCCTGCCTGCGCGGTCCGATAACCGGCCTCAGCCAGGTCGTGAACGAAGGTCGCGGCCGGATACTTCAGCGGATCCGACAGGGTCGGCACGCCGTTTCGAGTGCCGTAGAGCCCGGAAAGAACGGCCGCGCGGGCGGGGGAGCAGATCGCCGTGGTTGCGAACGCGTGCGAGAACCGGACGCCGGAGTCGGCCAGCGCGTCCAGCGCGGGGGTCCGGATCGAAGGGTTCACCTTTCCCAACAGTTCGTGTCTGTGATCATCCGAGAAGATGAAGAGGATGTTCGGTCGCGCCGGTCGCGCCAAAGTCGGTCCAACGATGGGAACGGCCAGCGCCAGAGCGGCCAGAAGACGGAGACAGGAGGAAATCATGGGTTTTGGGGTCTGAAGGCGGGTCTTGGAACCTAGGTGTCGCGTCTCGTCGTTTTTAGCACTGCAAACTTCAGGAGGCCGCCCGATTCAAGCAGGCCGGTCATCACTGGTTTTTTCGGGTGTTACTTTGCGCTGCCCGCCACACTCGTTCTGTGGAGGGAGTTTCCTTCCGCAAATCCATGAGTCCGACGCCCCGAAAACCCCTCCGTCCGGAGGACTTCAATGACCTGGTCCGCGAGCACGAGGGCTGGATCCGGGGCTTTTTCCGGGCGCGGGTGCGCGACTGGACCGCGGCCGATGACCTGGCTCAGGACGTTTTCGTTACCGCCTACCGTGGACTCAGGAAATTCCGTGGCGACTCGAGCGTCGGAACCTGGCTTCGTGGAATTGCAGTCAATCACCTCCGAAATTTCATCCGGAAACGCCGAGAGCAGTGCATCGGCGGCAGTGAGGAACTCCAACTATTGATGGATCCGGTCGAAGCCCGTGAGTCGGAGCGCCACGAAGGAGGGCGGCTCGACGCCCTGCGCGAGTGCCTCAGTCGCGTCGACGGCCCGGCGCGCCAACTGCTCCAGCAGCGCTACGTGGTCGGACAGACGGTGCGCGAACTGGCATCGGAGAGCGGCAGGGGGTATTCGGCACTCACCATGCAACTCCACCGCCTCCGGGAGTCGCTTGCCGAGTGCGTGAAGAAGCAAACCCGAAGCAGCCTGTCATGAAACCGGAGGAAGCCATTGCACGAATCCTCGCGAACACCGCTGATCCCGGCGAGGTTGAGGAGGTCATCCGTCAACTCAAGGCGGATCCGGAGGCACTCCGCCGTTTCGTCGAACTCGCGGAGATCGACGGCCTCATCGGTCCGGCCCTCGAAGACGACCTCAGAAGGGAGCGCCGCTTCCAAGCGGTCGAGGGTGCGGTCCGACACGCCGACCGCGAGGATTTTGTCGCAGGCGTCCGTCAGCGCATCCGCATCCGCCAGGCGGCCCGTTATGGAATGGCGGTCGCCGCTACCGTGGTGATCGGACTCTTTCTCTCGTGGCTTCTTCTGCCTGAGAACCGCGGCCCGGTGATGGCAACCATCCAACGCACCGAGAGTGTTCCCGAAGGATCACTCGTAAAGGCGGGCACCGCACTCGTCGCCGGGGACTCGGTGATCTTCGAATCCGGACTTGCCGAGCTTCAGGTTGGAGACAAGGGGACGATGGTTCTTGAGGGCCCAGCCGAGCTTCGTTTCGACGGACCGATGCGTGCGGTCCTGAATCGTGGCCGCGTCGTGATGCGGGTCACTGAAGCCGGTCATGGCTTCGAAGTCGCAACTCCCAAGGGCAAGGTGATCGATCTCGGCACCGAGTTCGGCGTTGCCGTGACCGATGACGGTGAGGTTGAAACCCACGTTCTCGACGGCGAGGTCGAAGCGGTGCCGGATAGCGGTCCGAAGGTCCGTCTGACCAAGGCCAACGCGCTGCGTTTCGGGGATGCCACCACAATGGTGGCCGATAGCACCGCCTTCTACACCAAGCTTCCGCCACTGCACCGCGAGACTCCTTCCGGCATCCTCTGGCGGTTCGACGAGGGCAATGGGCACTTCTCCGAGTCCGATCCCGAAGGTGATCCGATGGTCTTCCACGCGGAGAGCCACGGGCAGTCACCCGAGTGGGTGGACGGCGTTTTCGGCGAGGCGCTGGCACTCGACGGCAAGGGCGGATACCTTGAGTCAGGCTTCCGTGGCATCGGAGGCGCGGATCCGCGGACCGTCTGCTTCTGGGTCAAGGTTCCCGAGGACTTCTCGATCAAGCAGGGTTTCGGAATCGTCTCCTGGGGTCATTGGCGCAGCGAAGGATGGGGTGAGGTCTGGCAGATTTCCGTGAATCCGCTGGAAGAGGAGGGCCTCGTCGGCGGACTCCGCGTCGGCCTGCACGGAGGGCAGATCGTGGGTGCCACCGACCTGCGGGATGGCGAGTGGCATCATGTCGCGGTGGTTCTCTACGAAGGCTCGCAGCCGGACGTCGGAACCCATGTCGTGGTCTACATCGACGGCGAACTGGAATCCCTTTCCAGCCGCACGTTGCAGAAGGTGAAGACCCGTATCAACACCGCGACCCACGGAGTCTGGGTCGGGCGAAACGTGACCACTGCGGATGGGCGTTTCGCTTCTCATGGTTCGTTCTTCCGGGGGGAAGTCGATGAACTCTCGATTTTCCACGGAGCACTGAGCCAGCGTGAGATCCTGAGCCTGAAGTCGGAAAACCGGCTTCCGGCCCGCTGAACGGACAAAGCGGAGATTGCGCATTGACCGGGACGGCAAAAGGGGCCGACTAACGGTCGTGCAACGCCGATGAAAGTCCGCTCCGCAGATTTCGAAACCAGCGCTCCCGAGTATGAGCTGTGCCCGCCGCCGAACTTGCCCGAGTTCGCGTTCATCGGGCGCTCGAACGTCGGCAAGTCATCGCTGCTCAACATGCTGACCGGCCGCAAGGCGCTGGCCAGGGTCTCGGCCCGGCCCGGCGCCACGCAGATGATCAACTTTTTCACGATCAACGGCAACTGGTCACTGGTCGATCTGCCCGGATACGGCTACTCGAAGACTCCGCAGGCGGTGCGCGAGAATTTCCAGAAGGCGGTTTCCGATTACCTCGCCAACCGCGAGAGCCTGAGCTGCGTATTCGTCCTGATCGACGGCCGACTGACACCGCAGAAGATCGATCTCGATTTCTGCGACTGGCTCGCGGTCGGCGGCGTGCCCTTCGTGATCGCCTTCACCAAGGCGGACAAGACCAAGGCCGGGAAGCTGAAGTCGAATGTCGAGGCCTTCCTCGCCGAGCTGGCGGATCGGGTGGAGGGCGAGCCCCGGTGGTTCGTCACCTCCGCCCCGGAGAGCAAGGGCAGGGAAGAAATGCTCGAATTCATCGGGCAGGTCCTCGAGTCCTGTTAGGCAGCTTTGCCAAATAACCCCGTCCATTTGACGGGTGCCGTAGGGTCGAACGGTGATTTTGGCACAGATCGGAGCCGACGCCTCGCTGCATGCGGCGGACTGGGCGGTGATCGGCGGCTATTTGGTGTTTGTCCTGTGGCTGGGCTTTTGGATCGGCCGCAAGCATGAGGGGGCGGAAGACTACTTTCTCGCAGGGCGGTCGATGACCTGGCTGTTCATCGGGGTGTCGCTGTTCGCCTCGAACATTTCGAGCACGACACTGATCGGTCTCGCCGGCGATGCCTACAGCACAGGCATCGCGGTCTTCAACTACGAGTGGATGGCCTCGGTGGTGCTCGTCTTCTTCGCCAGCTTCCTGCTTCCGGCGCTGCTGCGCAGCAAGGTCTACACACTTCCCGAGTTCCTCGGACTGCGTTTCGGGATGGGCGTCCGACGCTACTTCTCGGGCCTCACCCTGTTTCTCAACATCGTCGTCGACACCGCCGGGAGCCTCTACGCCGGCGGCGTGGTCCTGAAGCTCCTCTTTCCCGATGTCGACCTCGGCATGATCATTGCCGCGTTGGCGATCTTCGCGGGGATCTACACCATGGCCGGGGGACTGGCGGCGGTGATCTACACCGACTTTGTCCAGACCCTCTTCCTGCTCGTCGGCGCATGTGTGATCAGTTGGATCGCCTTCGGCAGGGTTGGCGGCTGGGAAGGGATGACCGAAGGCCTGAGCCATGATCGTCTCAGCCTGATCCGTCCGGCGGACGATGCCTCTGTACCGTGGCCCGGCTTGCTCTTCGGAGTGCCGATTCTCGGATTCTACTTTTGGTGCACCAACCAGTTCATGGCCCAGCGGGCCCTGAGCGCGAAGTCCCTCGATCATGGGAGGGGTGGCCTTCTCGTCGCAGCCGCGCTGAAGCTGCCGGTCCTATTTATCATGGTCCTCCCGGGCACCATGGCGATCCACCTGTATCCCGAGTTGCCCCGACCCGACCTCGTCTATCCGACGCTGATGTTCGACCTGTTGCCGACCGGCTTGCTCGGCTTGTGCCTCGCGGGATTCATTGCCGCACTGATGTCCCAGATCGATTCCACGCTCAACGCCGCATCGACACTGGTCACCATGGACTTCATCCGTCCGCTCCGGCCTCAGCTAACCCAAATTGGTCTGATGAGGGTTGGTCGCATCGCTACAGTCGCCTTCATGGCGCTGGCTGCGTTCTGGGCACCGGAAATCGATCGCTTCGAATCACTCTTCAAGTATCTCCAGCAGGTCCTCGCCTACACGATTCCGCCAGTCGTCGTACTCTTCTTCGCCGCCATGTTCTCGGCCCGTGCGAATCATGCGGGTGCGATGGCCTGCATGATCGCCGGCACCCTTTCAGGAGCCGTCCTCTTCGTGTTGAACGTCGTTCTTGAGAAGACGCACATCCATTTCCTCTACGTCGCCCCGATCGGCTGCCTGGTGGCGTGGACCGCGCTTCTGATCGGCAACCGGCTCGGCACGGCTCCCCCCACCGAGGATCTCCCGACGAGGTGGACACCCGATGCCTTCCGGGCCGAGAGCGCCAGTCTTGCGAGCAGTCCGTGGCATCGGAACTACCGCATCTGGTCGATTGTGCTCCTGATTGTGACCGCCCTGCTCGTCTGGGTATTCCGCTGATGCACTTTGGAGATTGAAACGGGGACGAACGGCGGCTCGTATGGTTCCCGATGCCCAACGCACCTCAATCCCGCCTGCTGGCCGCCGCACTGACGGCTGCGATCCTTTGCGTATCCCCGGACCTTGCCGGACGAACCTGGACCGAGGCGGAAAGCGGCAGGACCGTCGAGGCGGATCTGGTCAGGGTGAGCGACGGTAAGGTCACCCTGCGCAGGAGTTACGGAAAAACGTTCGAGCTCGCGACCACCAGTCTTTCCTCCGCTGACCAGACCTTCCTCAAGACCGCCAAAGCTCCGGCGGAGTGGCCGACCTGGCAGGGGCCCGCGCGTGACAACATCTCGCCGGACACGGGCCTCCTGAAGGAGTGGCCGAAGGAAGGACCGAAGCTCGTCTGGAGTTTCGACCAAGGAGGCAAAGGCTACAGCTCGCCCTCGATCGCGGGCGGCAAGCTGTTCTTCACGGGCAGCCGAAAGGGAATGGCGGAAATCATCTGTCTCGACGCCGCGACCGGAAAGGAACTGTGGAGCGCCGCGATCGGCGATGATCCGGAGAAGGGCTACAACACCGGATGGGGCGGCGGTCCCCGGGGGGCCCCGACGGTCAGCGAGGGACACGTTTACGCGATGAGCGCGAACGGCGAACTGGGTTGTTTCGATATCACCAATGGCAAGCGGGTCTGGAAGAAGGACCTCGTGAAGGGTTTCGGCGGAAAGGTGCCGGGATGGGGTTACTCCGAGTCGCCCTTGGTCGACGGAGACAAGCTGGTCGTCACACCGGGAGGCAAGCAGGGAGCGATCGTTGCCTTCGACAAGAAAAGCGGGAAGGAACTCTGGCGCAGCAAGGATCTCACCGAGGACGCGCAGTATTCCTCACTCGTCATCTCGAATGCCGGTGGCAAGCGCCAATACGTCCAGCTCTTCATGAACAAGCTCGCGGGCGTTGACGGCGAATCGGGTGACCTGCTTTGGACCTCGGAGTGGCCGCCCGGGCGGACCGCGGTGATTCCCACACCGATCTGTTTCGACGACAAGGTCTACATGACCTCGGGCTACGGAGCGGGTTGCAAGCTGGTCGAGATCGGCGCCGACAGCGCAAAGGACGTCTGGGAAAACAAGGTGATGAAGAACCACCACGGCGGCGTGGTCCGTGTCGACGGGCACGTTTACGGGTTCTCCGATGGTGCCGGGCTCGTTTGCCAGAACCTTGAGTCGGGAGACAGGGTCTGGAGCGAAAAGGGCGAGGGGCTTCAGAAGGGCGCCGTGTCTTACGCCGACGGAATGCTCTTCGGTCTCGACGAACACGACGGATCGGTCTTCCTCGCCGAAGCGTCCTCCGACGGATTCAAGGAGCTCGGCCGGTTTTCGCTCCCGAGGGAGACCAAGCTCCGCGAAGGCACACAGGGCAAGGTCTGGACCCACCCGGTAATCATCGGCGGCAGACTCTACCTCCGCGACCAGGACCTCGTGTTCTGCTACGACGTGAAGGGGTAACCCAAGGAGCGGCGTCCTTCGGGCGCCGGGCGGGAGGGGACGGCGCCTGAAAGACGCCGCTCCTTGCCCCTCCTAACAGAACTTGTGATGAAGGATGTGGAGCCCGAGCAGGTGATTCAGCAACGCATCTTTGCGCACCAGCGAGGTCGGATCCGTGTCGGCTTCGTAGTCCCGAAGGAAAGTTTCGACTTTGTCGGGTGAGAGAATCCCGCAAGCCGCCACCGCATCCCGATTCAGGAACGATCCGATCAACTCGCGAACGCGCGCCTTCTTCTTCTCGTCTGTATGCGCGGGTGGTGCCATGAAGGCGAACTTCTCGCGCTTGTAGAGCACCTCCGGCAGCACACCGCGGACCGCCTCTCGAAGCACATACTTCTCGATGTTCCCCTTGATGCGGAAATGGGGAGGGACCTTGAAAGCCATCTCCGCGAGGTGGTGATCCAGGAAAGCAGGCCGGCTTTCCATGCTGTTCGCCATGTCGACGCGGTCGCCACCCCAGTTGAGGATCTGCCCCTCGAGCTGGCACTTCGCCCAGGTGTACTGGGCCCGGTCGAGGGGATGACGTCCGGCCATCATCGAGCCGTCGATTCGACTCGCGATTTCCTCGATCGGATCGTAGTCGCGGAGCTCATGGGCCACGTCGTCGCCCAGCAGCGGACGCGCGAGATCCAGCGTCTCCATCCATGGCTGAATCCATGACGGCGTGAATCCGCAGATCGCGTCGAACGCCGGATGATGCCGCTCGTTTTCCGAAAGGATCGCTCCCTTGAAGATCGAATTCGTCTTCTCAAGCGCCGCTTGGTACTCGGCCCGGATGTGCTCGGGTTCGTCGGCAATGCCGTGAAGGAACATGTCGCGCTTGAAGCCGGGATATCCGGCGAACAATTCGTCCGATCCCTCGCCGGTCACCACGCAACGATAGCCGCACTCCCAGACCCGTTTCGACATCAGGTTCTTCGCAACCCCGAGCGTGTTGTAGAAGGTCCGCTCGGCATGCCAGACGGTGTCGATGTAGTTCTCACCGTAGAGGTCGTCCGCCGCCAGCGTGATCATCTCCTGGTCGGCATTCATCGAGACCGCCATCTCCTTGGCGATGCTCGACTCGTCGTAGTCGTCGTTGTCGAAGGCGATCGTGAACGCCTTGACCGGCGACTGCATTGCTCCCGTCGCAAGACCAAGGATGCAGCATGAGTCGATTCCGCCGGACAGGTAGCAACCGACCGGGACGTCGGCCTCAAGCCGCAGAACCACCGCTTGGGTGAGTTCTTCACGAATCCGATCGACATGGTATTCCTCGTCGTCCGGCCGGTCGTGTCCGCCTTGCTCCGGGAAGTCGAGGTCCCAGTATTTGAACTTCTCGATCTCCAGGCGTTCGCCCTTGCGGCGGACGCGAAGCACATGTCCCGGGGACAGCGACTCGATGTTCTTGAACGCGCTCATCCCGGGCGCGATCGTTTGCATCAACTGGTGCAGCGCAGCCTTCTCGTCGAGTTCGGCGGGAATCTCGGGATGCGCCAGCAATGCCTTAACTTCCGACCCCCAATGGATGGTATGGCCGTCCTGCACGTGGATGAACAGCGGACGGATACCCCAGCGGTCGCGAATCAGAAGCAGCTCATCCTTCTCCCGGTCATAGAGCACGAACGCGAACTCACCGCGGAGGTGCTTGAGGAAATCCAAGCCGTGCTTCCGGTAAAGCCCATGAGCGATCTCCGAGTCAGACTTTGTAGAGAACCTTTGGCCTTCGGCCATCAACAGCGAGCGGTGCTTCTTGAAATCGTAGAACTCGCCGTTGACGGTTGAAACGAAACGCTTGTCGAGCGAGTGGATCGGCTGGCAGCCATGCTCGAGGTCGTTGATCGAAAGCCGGGTATGGCCGAGGGCGAGTCCCTTCGCCTTTTCGAGATAGGTAGTCTGCGCGTCGGGTCCCCGATGCAGGATCGCCTGCAACTGTTCGTTCAGGACGGATTCGCGATTGTCGGGAAGGGGACGGGCGGAGAAGGAGCCGGCAATGCCGCACATAGGTGATGGGTGGTATTTGGATTGAAAATCGAACTAGCTGCTCTTCAGCTCGGGAAGCCGGTCAAGACGGCCGAGCACGGCGAGCAGAAGGGCCTGGCGCACGAACACGGCGCCGTGGGCCTGGGAGAAGTAGAGATTGTGGGGTGTCTTGTCCAAAGAGGTGTCCAACTCGTCGAGACGGGCAAGCGGGTGGAGAATCACAGCGTCCTCCTTGAGCGGACTGTCGCTGTCGAGCTTGTAGCGCGAATCGAGCGCCTTGTAGGAGTCACCGAGGAACGCAATCGAGTTCATGTAGATCACGTCGAGGCGCGGGAGGTTTTCCCGGATGTCATTGGTGACCTCGTAGTCGATGTCGGCACGGTTGAGCGCGTCGATCACGTCCTTGCCGAACGGGTCAGCCATTTCGGAAATCACGGTGACCTTCGCGATGTGCTCGCTGAACAGGAGCGACATCAGTAGGAACGACTTCACCGCGCGCATCGAACCCGGGGTGCCGAGGATTCCCAATTCGAGCCGACGGTCGCCTGTCTCGAAGGGCGCGGCGAGACGGGGATTCCACTTCAGGAGCGCATACCAATCCGCGAGGGCCTGGGTCGGATGCTCGCCGGAACCGTTACCGGCATTGATCAGCGGCACCCGGAGATTCTCGAGCATCCGCTTCGGAGCATCGGTATCGGTGTGACGCATCACGACACAGTCGCAGTAGGCGTTGAACATCTCGCCGATGTCCTGCAGCGACTCACCCTTTTTCGCTCCGGTGATCGATCCGTCCGGGATCGAAATCACCTTTCCACCGAGTCGGTGGACCGCGCTCTCAAAGCTGGTCCGGGTGCGCGTCGACGCCTCGAAAAAGGCGGTGGTGACGATTTTGCCATCCAGCGGGTGGTAAGGCCAGATCTCGATCTGCTCGAGGACCGCCGCGAGTTTGCAAAGCTCCGCAACAAGCTCGAAACTGAACTGTCGTGCATAAAGCACGTTTTGCCCGCTGAGTTGGGCCAGCACCTTGAGGTCGGGAGGAGACGACTGGAATAGGTTGCGGGGTTCCGGACGGGTCGCATCGGAGTCCCGCGGAGGGGTCAGATACGGCGTTGCCGGGTTGGGTTCAAAGTCTTCAGGCATGACAGGTGGTGTCGGGAATTCAGGCGGCGGAGCAATCGGCTCACCACAGGTTGCCGCGTTTCCAATCGACCAGTAGCAGCACGATCAGGGCCAGCGCGCCAAGTCCGGTCCAGACGAGGCCCAGCAGGACGAGTGATTCGAGGAAACTTTCCGAGAACATGGAGGGTCAGACGGTGGTGGAATCTAGCTCGGACGGCCGGATCCAGCGGGCCGCAAGGGTGAACACCATCGAAACGGCGGCTCCGACGAGCGCTCCGGTGTAGGTTTGGACCTCAAAGTAGCAGAACATCCCGGTCGTGCACCCGGCAAGAATGCCGACAACCACGAGAGTCCGGTTCAGGCGTTTCCAGAACAGGCCAGCGATCACGGGCCATATCAGGCTCGCCACCAGCGCGCCGGCACTGAACAGCACTTGGTCGACGTTCCAGCCGCTGAGGGCGAGAAACCACGCGATGACCGAGACGGCAATGATGCTCGTCGCGGCAACCGGACGGAACTTCTGAGGGTTCAACTCCTGTCCGAACAGACCCTCGTAGATGTCGCGCACCAGTAGGTCGGAAGTCGCGGCGAGCAGCGAATCGATGGACGACGCCATCGAGCAGAAAAGAACGATGAGGATGATCACCCCGGCAAACGACCCGAGGCCCGCAAGACCAAGGGCATGCTCCGCGACCTCGGGCCCGACCTTGGACGGATCCGTCACGTTGACGCCGAGCGGCCCGGCGGCGAGGGCGATGAAACCGGCGGCGATCGGAATGGGGAACCACAAGACGCCCGAGAGGAAGAACGCCTTGGGCGCCACTTTCTCGCGCATGGCGAAAGCCCGGGACCACCAGACGTTGTTGTGCATCACCTCGCCGAAGCCGAAGAGCATGTTGTTGAAGATCGCCAGCATGGCGGCCGGCATCATGACGTCGAGTAGCGCCGGCTGATCGCGTGAGATCTCCTCGTGCACAGTCGAGACATCCATGTGGTTGATCACCGTAAAGCCGATGAAGACGATGCCGATAAGGATGATCAGGCTTTGGATGAAGTCGGTTCCGATGACCGCATACAATCCTCCGAAGAGGGTGTAGAGGACGCAGACCACCATGATCAGCGTCATGCCCTGGGCGTAGGGAATGCCACCGAGCGCCTCCAACAGCTTTCCACCCGCGATCGCCATCGTGACCAGCCAGGTGATCGAGTAGACCAAGGTGATGATCAGAAACACCGCCCAACCGACTCGGCCGTAGCGTTTCCGGAAAAAGTCGCCGGCGGTAACCCCCTCCGGTAGAAGCCTGCGAATTCGGAATGCCAGTGGTGCGAACAACAGCAGACCGAAGGAGGCCGAAGCATAGGCAAGCATACCCCACACGCCTTTCTCATAAGCCAGAAGCGGTGCGACCATCGTGGTGTTCGAAGTCACCCAGGTCGCCATCGCCGTGGCGGCGCCGAGGGACAGTCCGACATTCCTGCCGGCCAGCATGAAACCCTCGCTGGTTTTGGCCTTCCGGCCCCACCAAATACCAAGAGCCACCCACAGCACGCCGAGGCCGACGACGATCGACCATGCGCTTTCGGAACTGAGCGAAACGGCAAGGGTCATCGGTTCTTCAGGAAGCCGGAGATGATGGCGACAACGGTCATCGTTGCGACCAATGCGCCCGTAACCAAGAGTAGTGTGAGTTGTCCGCGATCCATGAACTTCACGTTCAGAACGAGGGGCTCGGACCACGGGCTGGCTTCACCCTGCGAATCGACCGCCCGCACACGGAAATGATATTCACCCTCCCGCAAGCCGGTCAGCACGCTGGCCATGTCCGGACCTTCATAGCGCACCTTGGATTCCGAGAAGGCGGCATCTGGAGACTGCTCAAGCAGGTAGGTTAAAGCGGGATCGGCCTCGGCCGGTGCGTTCGCTCCGGGGACCGACCACGAGAGATCGACGGTCCCGTCGTCACTGACACGCAGACCCGTTTCGGCGTCGGGCATGTGATCCGCTTCCAACAGGGGCGCCGCAGGAGCGGCATGGGCCACCCATCCACCGAGCAAGAGGCCGGCAAAGACGGACCTGCAGATTCTCAAGTTGGGGAAAGAAAAGCGGATGTCTCCGGGTGGTTGTTCGTAGCTCCGAATGGGCTTGGGGAGCCGGAAAAAGGCGCGGCAAGGGTTGGGGCAGACCGTATCGAATGCAAATTCTTTCTGGATCGCTGACGTTCCCGGGCTTTGGGTGGGAGCAATGGTTGCCACCAAAGCAGGAATTTCCATCGACAGACTTGGCGCGGACCTGCGCGCCCTCGCCGAGATCGGGCGCGCCGAGGACGGAGGTGTTTACCGGATGGCCTTCAGCGAGGCCGACATGGTCGGCAAGAGCTGGCTTGAGGAAAAAATGAAGGATGCCGGACTGGAAACGAGCCGCGATGGTGCGTGCAACGTCATCGGCAAGCTCAGGGGGACGGATCCGGATGCGCCCGCGCTACTTGTGGGCTCCCACATCGACACGGTCCCGTGCGCCGGCATTCTTGACGGCACGCTCGGCGTTCTCACAGGTCTCGAGTGCCTCCGGGTGATCGTAGAAAGCGGGCGAACGCCGGCATGCGATATCGAGCTCGTGGCATTTTCCGACGAAGAAGGTCGCTTTGGCGGCATGTTCGGCTCGCAAGCCTTCGCCGGGCAGATCACGCCCGATACGATCCACAGCGCCACCGACCCGGGAGGAGTTCGCCTTGAGGACGCCATGAAGGAAGTGGGGCTTGATCCGTGGCAGGCACTGCAGGCGCGCCGCGATCCGAAGACCGTCGGCGGTTACCTTGAACTTCACATCGAACAGGGTCCCGTCCTTAGCACAGCCGAGGAACAGGTAGCTGTGGTCGATGCCATCACCGGACTCTTCAAGTGGAGCATCACCTTTTCCGGAGAACCCAACCACGCCGGCACGACGCCGATGCCGCTCCGCCGCGACGCATTCATGGGCGTCGCGGACTTCGCCCATGAGATCCCGCGCATCCTCGATGAGAACGGATCCGATTGTTCCCGCGCGACCATCGGCCGGGTCGAATTGACTCCCGGCTCTCCCAACACGGTTCCGGGTGAAGCGGTGTTCACCATCGATGTCCGCGACACCGACGAAACCGTGATGAATGAGTTGGCCGGAGCAATTCGCAAGGCGTTGGCGGCGATCGCAAGACGCCGCGGACTCCGGTTCACCTACCATGTCGAGAGCTGGATCAAACCTGTCGCCTGCCATCCGCGTTTGGTCGAGAAAGTCGATGCCGCAGCTCAGGCGGCCGGGGTCCGCTACCGGCACATGGAGTCCGGCGCCGCCCACGATGCCCAGATCATGGCCTCGGTCTGTCCGGTCGCCATGATCTTCGTCCCCTCGGTCGACGGAAAGTCCCACTCGCCCGCGGAATGGACGCCTTACGACGACATCGAAGCGGGCGCCAAGGTAATGCTTGGGGCCATCGAGCGCCTCGCCTTCGGGGAATCGTAAAGCGATTCCATTCAGAGGGTTGTCGCGGCCCCACGGAGTGTTAGCGTGGACGGCATGACGGTTGCAGCCATCAAAGACCCACTGCGCGACAACTACCGTGAGGCCTTCATCACCAACCCCCGGAGGGAAGAGCATCTGGCCGACGGGCGCGTCGCGCTTCTGTGCATCGACGTCCAGTATCTCGACGCCGCGGAAGGCTGGGGGCTATTCGCCGATCCGGACAAGAGCGGGGTGCCGGAGGAGGGGCGCCGCTACTACTTCGACCGTTTGAAGACGACCGTGCTGCCGGGCATGCGGCGGCTGCAGGAAGGCTTCCGCGGAAGCGGGCTAGAGGTCATTCACTGCAGGATCTGTGCTTTGACCCGCGACGGCCGGGATCGCGGCGCCGGCCATCGCCGCCTCGATCTTCTGGCGGCCAAGGGGAGCAAGGAGGCGGAGTTCATCGAGGAAGTCGCACCGGTCGGAGACGAGATCATCATCGACAAGACCGCGAGCGGCGTCTTCTCGGCCACGAACCTGCACTACGTTCTCGGCAACCTTGGCATCCGCTCGCTCTACATGTGCGGCGTTTACACCAACGAGTGTGTCGAGACGACCGCTCGTGACGCCTGCGATCTCGGTTACTTCGTGACAGTCGTCGACGACGCCTGCGCCACGGTAACCCCGCGCCTCCATGAAGCATCGCTTGCAACGCTGCGTGACCGCTACGCGCGAATCTGCACGGTCAGCGAGGTTCTTCGCGATCTCGACCAACTCCGCGACAGCAGCACGGCGGGGATCATCACGCAGCACCGGTAAAGACGTCCCGTGCGCATCCATCGACCATTGGCGGAAGCATGCCTTCCGTTGCTTGATAGCGTCTTCGACCGGAACGAAGTGCTGGACCGCGTCATGGGCCAAGCGTTTCGGGAGAACCGCAAATGGGGCAAGCGCGACCGCCACTTCGTTGCCGAGTCGGTTTGGGAAGTGGTTCGTTGGAAGCGGGTGTTTTCGTTCCTGGCGGACACCGAGGATCCCGCGGGCTGGCTTGCGGCCTTCTGGCAGCAGAGCGGATACGAGTGTCCGGAATGGTGGCAGTGGGAGGGCGCTACGCTCGAGGAGATGGCGGAGCGGAGAGCCGCGCTGGGAGAGCAACCAAGGGCAGTCCGCGAGTCGTATCCGGATTGGCTCGACACACGTGCCGAAGAGGAGATCGGGGACAGTTGGAGTTCGATCGCCTCGGCCCTGAACCGAAAGGCTCCGGTGTTCCTGAGGGTCAACCGGGCGGAATCCGGTCGCGCGGAAGTTCGCGAATGGCTGAACGAGCAAGGTGTCGGCTGCAGCGAGGTCGCGGAGGCACCGGACGCATTGAAGCTCGATGACAGTTTGCCACGGGCCCTGTTCCAGGATCCGCGTTTTGAGATTCAGGACGGCGGCAGCCAACTGATCGCGCCGTTTCTCGACATCCAACCCGGAATGCGGGTCATCGACGCGTGTGCGGGTGCCGGAGGCAAGACCCTGCACCTTGCCTCGCTGATGCAAGGGAAGGGGGAGATCGTCGCGCTCGATGTCAGCCAGCGCCGCCTCGACGAACTGTGGAGACGGGCCAAACGGGCCGGCTTGCGAAACCTGAAGGTGGAGAAGTGGAGCGACATGGGCCTGTCGAAGTGGACCGGATGGGCGGACCGCGTACTGATCGACGCCCCTTGCTCGGGCCTCGGAACAATCCGCCGTCAGCCGGACCTCAAGTGGCGGCTCGATGAGAAGGGGCTTGGGAAGGTCATCCGGGTTCAACGTCGCCTGCTCGACCACTACCCGGAGTTGCTGAGGGCGGGGGGATCATTCGTTTACGCCACTTGCTCGGTGCTTCCGTCCGAGAACGAGACGCAGATTGGCAACCTGTTGGAACGGGACGGACGCTGGGAAACCGAGGCCTCGAGAGCCGTCCACCCGGGAGAACATGACTTCGACGGTTTCTTCATGGCACGGCTGCGGGCCCGTTGAGGATTGCGGAAAGGCTTCTCCATTGGAATCCTCCGCTCATCCCCATGAAGGTCACCAAAGTCTGCTGCCAGAGCTGCGGCGCCGATCTCGACGTTGATGAATCGATCCGTCTCGTCACCTGCAACTTCTGCGGCGCACGGTTGGAGATCGTCCACGACGAGACCACCACCCACTCGCGCCTCCTTCAGGAACTCGGTGAAAAGACCGATCGCATGGCAGGGGAGATCAAGGTGCTCCGTCTTCAGAACGAACTCGAGCAACTCGAGCGGGAATGGCAGTCGGCCCGCGAAGGGCTGATGATCACCGGAAAGAACGGCAACCGCTCCGTCCCATCGGTTGCTGGTTCGCTGTTCGCAGGAGGCATGATGATTGTCGTCGGCATCATCGCGATGACCGCCCTGTCCAACATCTCACAGTCCGGGTTCACCGTCCTCGTCCCGCTCATCATCATCGGAATCGGTGTTGCCTCGATGATCCACGGGACAAGCAAAGCGTCCCGATACGAAACCGCCGAGGCGGATTTCACGAAACGTCGCAACGAGAAGCTCCGGCAACTCGAGGAGGCCAAGCGGGAAGCCTGATCAGGCTTCCTGCAAATAGCGTCGCTGCGCCTCGGCCTCCGCGTTGTGCGCCACGGATGCGTTCTCGGCCTTCGTGTCGGCGAGCAGTTCCTCGCGGAACTTGGCGATGATCGCCTCGACCGGCCACGAGCTCGCTTCACCGAACGCGCAGATGGTCTTGCCGTCGATTTGGTAGGCGACGCTCTCGAGAGTGTCGATGTCTTCCGGCGACGCTTCGCCTGCGACCAGACGATCCGAGATCTTCCGCATCCAGGTGGAACCTTCGCGGCACGGGGTGCACTGACCGCAGGACTCGTGAGCGTAGAACTGGTTGATGTTGTTCAGCACCCACGACATCTTGCGCGAGTCGTCCATCACGATCACACCACCGGAACCGGCCATGGAACCGCACGCGGCGAGCGAGTCGAAATCCATGGGGATGTCCCAGAAGCCGAGTTCCTTGTCGGATCCATCGGGCCCCTGGCCTTTCAAAGTGAAAGTCTCATCGCACCGGAGGATCTTGGCCGATGATCCGCCGGGAATCACTGCCTTGAACTCGCGACCGTCCTTCGGACCGCCACACATGTCGTAGAGCAGCTCACGCATCGTGACCTTGCCGACCTCGACTTCGAAATAACCGGGCTTCTTGACGTCGCCGGAGACGCAAAGAATCCGCGTGCCCGTGTTCCGGGGCACACCAAGCTTCGCATACTCCTCGCCACCCATCTTGACGATGTGCTTCACGTGGCACAGCGACTCGACGTTGTTGACGATGGTCGGGCACATGTAGAGCCCGAGCGCTGCTGGGAAGTAGGGAGGCTTGATCCGCGGATACGCCCGCTTGCCTTCGAGCGACTCGATCAGGCCGGTCTCCTCACCGCAGATGTAGGCGGCCGCCCCACGGTGAACGTAGATTTCGACATCGAATCCGGAGCCGAGGACGTTCTGTCCGACGAAGTTCTTCTCGCGAGCTTCCTCGATCGCCTTCTCAAGGATCTGGGCGGCCTCCGGGAACTCCTCCCGAATGTAAATATAGGCGACCTTGGCTCCAACCGCGAAACAGGAGATGACCATGCCCTCGATGAGCTGGTGCGGATCCTGGTGGACGATGTAGCGGTCCTTGAAGGTTCCGGGCTCCGACTCGTCGCAGTTGCAGATCAGGTAAACCGGCTTGGTGTTGTTCGGCGGGATGAAGGTCCACTTCACGCCGGTCGGGAAACCGGCTCCGCCGCGACCGCGCAGGCCGGACTTCTTCACCTCCTCGGTGATCGCCTTCGGCTCCATGCCGAACGCCTTGCGCAACTCCTCGTAGCCACCGTCGTTGAGGTAGCAGTCGATCGACGGATCCCAGCCCTCGCGATCGACGTTGCGGAAGATCATGCGGTATTCCCGCGAGTCAGGCTGCTTGCCTTCGGTGTATCGGATATCGCTCACGTTGGAGAGAGGTCTTATGCTTTCGAGTAGCGGTCGAGCAGGTCCTGGGCCTTGTCGGCACCGACCCCTTCATGGAAGTCGTCATTGACCAGGCAAACCGGCGCCGTGCCGCATGAGGCGAGACACTCGGCGAACTCGACCGACCAGGTTCCGCACGGTGAAACCGCAATCGGATGGTGATGGGGATCCAGCGACTCACGGTCGATGCCGGTGATCTCGCAAAGCTTGTCCATCAGTTCGTACGAACCTCCCATCGCGCACGACAGCGTGCGGCAGACACGCACATGGAACTTGCCGGGAGCCGACTGTCGGAAGCCCGGATAGAAGGTCACTACCTCAAGCACCTTGACCGGCTCGATGCCAAGCCGGTCGGCCGTCCAACGGATCGCTTCGGCGGACAGGAAACCGTGGTGGTGCTGGATGTAGTGGAGGATGGGCAGCACTGCCGATCGCTTCTGGTCATCGGGGAATTGCGCCAGCCGTTTTGCGGCCTCGGCCTCAAGTCCCTCGCTTGCTGCGAAGGGAGGGAAATGCTTGGTGCCGGGTGTTTCCGGCGACGCGGTGTTCTCTTCGAGAATGGACGATGACATGACGGTGATTGGCGGGCGGGCGGGGCTACTTCAGCAACGAGCCGAGGTGCTGCATCACCACGGTCGGCCCCATGTAGTTTTTGCCCTCGTAGCTGGACTTGATGATATTCCCTTCGAGGTCGGTAAGGACGAGATTGGGGATGCCGCCACCAGGGTGCTTGAACTTCGAACGGAAGCTGCCGACCTTCGAGAGCTTCAGATGCGGCCACGCCATCTTCTTGCTCGTGGCATACTTCGTCATCGATGCCTCGTCCCGGTCGGAAGTGACGAGAATGATCTCGAACTCGTCGCTTTTCTTCTCGTCGTAGAACTGCACCAGCGACGGGGTGAATCGTTGGCAGGGCCCGCACCACGAGGCGGTGTAGTAGAAAAGATAGTACTTCGTCGGCTTCGTGGCGTCCTCACACGGAGCGAGCTTATCGCCATCGAGACGGAGCAGGTTTCCCTCGAGCGTTTCGTCGAACACGCTCTTCGGCGCATTGGGATCCACCCACTCGCCGAGCCGCTCCGCGCTCTCGTCGGACAGTTGGGAGGCCTTGAGCCGGGCGGTCTTACCGTTGTTCAGACGGAAAACGCCAACCTTCTCGCCGCCTTCCTCGACGACTTCGACAAGGGTCATGTTGGCCGTGCGGCCGTCAGCACTGGTCCAGGTTTCGGCCGATACAGCCAAAGAGCTGGCGAAAAGAAAGGCGAGGATGGGGTACGTTTTCATGTCACGACAGATAGCGGCGTCAGCGGTCGCATTCGCCCATCACAAAGTCGAGAGAGCCCAATATGGCGGGAATGTCAGAAACCATGTGCCCCGGGAGCAGCTTCGAGCAGATCGACAGGTTGCAGAAGGAGGGGCTGCGGATCTTCAGGCGGTTCGGAACTCCGCCCCCGGTGGAATGGATGTAGAAACCGAGCTCGCCCTTGGGATTCTCGGCACCGAAATAGACTTCGCCCGCCGGGGCGTCGATGCCCTGGGTGGCGACAATGAAGTGGTGGATCAACTCCTCCATCGACATCAACACGCGCTCCTTCTCAGGCAGCATGCCCTTGGTGTGGGCCAGATTGACCGGACCGTCGGGCATCGTGTCGAGAACCTGGCGGCAGATCCGGATCGATTGCCGCATTTCCTCCATCCGGACGTGGTAGCGGGAGTAGCAATCGCCCTCTTCGGCGATCGGCACATCAAAATCGTAGTTCTCGTAGCCAAGATACGGATTGTCCTTCCGCAGGTCGCGGGCGACGCCTGAGCCACGCAGGTTCGGGCCGGTGATCCCCCATGACACGGCGTCCTTGGCCGGGATCACGCCGATGTTGGCCATCCGCTCGATGAAAATCCGGTTTTTGTCGAGCAGCTTGCCAACCTCGTCGATCGTCACCGAGCACTCGTCGAGGAACTTGCGCACGGATGCCTCGAAACCGTCGGGCATGTCGCGCAGCTGTCCACCGACGCGGGTGTAGGAAGTGGTGAAGCGGGCGCCGGTAAGCTGCTCGCAGAGATTGTAGACCTTTTCGCGCTCGGTGAAGGTGTAGAGGAAGACGGTCATCGCGCCGACGTCCATCGCGCAGACTCCGACCCCAAGCATGTGCGAGGAGATCCGGGCCAGCTCGCAGCAAAGGACCCGCAAGGCCTGACCGCGGGGCGGGAGCTCCCATCCCATCAGCTTCTCGACCGCGCAAGCGTAGGCGACATTGTTCGCCAAGGGCGCGAGATAGTCCAGCCGGTCGGTGTAGGGCACGAACTGGTTGTAGTGCATCGCTTCCGCGATCTTCTCATCGCCGCGGTGCAGGAAGCCGATATCCGGATCCGCCTTCTCGATCACCTCGCCGTCGAGTTCGAGCACGAGCCGCAGCACGCCGTGGGTGGCAGGGTGGGAGGGCCCCATGTTCAGGACCATCTTCTCACCCATCATATCGCTCGTCTCCGCGTGATAATCTGCGGCTTTCGAGGCGACATCCGGCGCCTGATAATCGGTCGTGGAAGAGCTACTCATAAGGATCCCGGCGGGAGAAATGAGGCCCCAAGACCGGGGTCCGGGCAAGGGGTTTGTGAAATTTTTCACAAAGTAGGCCCGAACCGCCCCCGGGAGTCGCCGGAGGCCTGCCAAACCCCGGGCTCCGCTCAGAAATTCACCTCGAACCAGAGCCCGGCGTAGAGACGGGTCGAGGCATCCGAGTCCAGCGCCACGGAGGTGCCGACGAAGGGGGTGAACGCGACGTGGCGGTTGACGCCGTAGGTCCAGCTCAACCGGGCAAAGAGATCATTGGCCCCGCTGCGCCCGTAGAAGCCCGAGGTGCCGCTGATACCGCCCAGAAGGGTGATGAACGAATCGTCTCCCGTGGGTTTCGACCATGCGGCCTCGACTTTGCCATACCAGCCACTCGCCCCACTGTCGTATTGAAAGGCTCCGCCGATCCGCCAGTCGTCGTTCGGATACCAATTGTAGAATGGCCCGACAGCGACACCGTCGTCGAAGATCCGGTGGTCGTAAGATGATAGCGAGAGATCCATGCCGGCGTCCCACGACTCGGCCTCGTAGACGATGCCGAAGAATGCCGAAGCGGCCTCAAAGTCCCCCGAGCCGGTTCCGGTTCCATACCAACCGCCGATCTCGAGCAGCCACTCGTCACTGAGCGCGACCTCCGCTCCGAGTTGGACCTCCACGAGTCCTTGCGAGAGCGAGAACCCTCGGTCGATGAACTCGCTGCGGAAACCGGTAAGGACCTCGATGCCGTAGGTCAGTTCGTCGTCATCTTGGGCAACCGCGGTTGCCGGAAGCAGCAGGAGGGGAAGCAGGCGCCTCATGCCGGAGGATGCTGCGCGATCGGCCTTTCGAGGGAAAGACCGAATCACGCAGGTGTGGGGAGACCGGAAAGCCGGATCAGGTGTTCGCGGCGGTTTCGCCGGCGAGGCTGGCGTCGAGAACCTCGCGACGGAGGTTGCGACCCTTGCCACGGCTCCACCAGTAGACGATCGGCGAGGCGACGAAGATCGACGAGTAGGTGCCGACGATCAGGCCGACGAGAATCATCGTCGAGAAGTCACGCAGGGCAGCGCCGCCGAAGATGGCGAGGATCGCGACCGTGAAGATCGTCGTCATGGAGGTCAGCAAGGTACGCGAGAGGGTCGCGTTGATCGCCGAGTTCATGAGATCCTTCACCTTGCCGCGCTCCGTGAGCAGCGATTCGCGGATCCGGTCGAAGACGATGATGGTGTCATTGATCGAGTAACCCGCGATCGTCAGGATCGCACCCACATGAATCAGCGATAGCTCGCCTCCGAAGAGCACGATCAATCCGACCGCGATGACAACGTCATGAACCACCGCAACGATCGCTCCGATCGCGAAGGAGAATTCGAAGCGGATGCTGATGTAGAGCATGATCGCGACCAGCCCGAGCCCGAGAGCGATGCAGGAGTTGACGAGGAACGCCGAGCCGGCGGTTGCGGACACGCTTTCGGTCGTCACGTCCACCGCGAACTTCGTGTCACCGGTGTCTTCACCGTTTACGACGACCGGCACGCGCTCCTGGAGAACCGGGAAGGCAGCACGCAGGGTTGCCTCAACCTCCTCGGCATCTTCCGTGGCGCAGCGGATGCTGAGTAGTTCGCCGCTGTTCGGGATGTTCTCTTCCTGAACCATCGGCTTGGCGGCCGTATCGAGATCCTTCAGCGCGTTCTCGGCATCGGCGCGACGGATACCTTCCGCGTCTTCATCGAACTTGAGGGTCAGCAGGGTGCCACCGGTGAAGTCGACACCGAGGGCAGCAGAGCGTTTCCAAGCAAACCCGCCAATTGCCGCGACGAAGAGCAGTGTGGAAATCACGAGGGCGATCCGGCGCTTGCCAAGGAAGTCCCAGTGGGTCGAGCGGAAGAGGTTCAGCAGCGAAAGGTTCTTCAGCATTCCCGAGTCGGTGCCCCAGCGGAAGAACACGCGCGTCACGAGAATCGCCGAGAACATCGAACCGAGCAGACCGATGGTCAGGGTAACCGCGAAGCCGGCCACCGTGCCGCTGGCCTTCCAGAACAGGATGACCGCAGTGAGAAGCGAAGTGATGTTGGAGTCGAAGATCGCCGAGAACGCCTTCTCGTAGGCGGTGTTGATCGCATTCGCCAGCGACTTGCCGTGCTCGAGTTCCTCACGCAATCGCTCGTAGATCAGGACGTTCGCATCGACGGCCATACCGATCGTCAGGATGATGCCCGCGATCCCCGGCAGGGTGAATGTGAAGCCGAACATCGCCATGCCGCCGAAGATCAGGACCGAGTTCACGGCCAGCGCGATCAGAGCGATGATGCCCGCCGTCCGGTAGTAGATCAGGATGAACAAGGCGGTCAGCGAGAGACCGATCAAAGCTGATGTCACCCCTTGTTCGACCACCGCGCTACCCAGACTCGGAGAGACGGTTCTCTCTTCGTCAATGACCAGGGCATTCTTGAGCGGATTGAGGAGTTGGCTGGCGAGCGTGCCCGCTTCTTCAAAGCTGTCCTGACCCATGATGACGAAGTTGCGGCCAAGGGGCACGCTCTGCACCACGGGAGCGGTGATCACTTCGTTGTCGAGAAGCACCGCGATCCGGTCAGCACCGGCGCGCATGTCCTTCGTGAGGTTGGTCATCTTGTCGCCACCTTCGCCGGTCAGCTTGATCCCGACCTGGTGATCGCTGCCCTGGGTTTGAGGCCAGGCGTCAGCGATATCGGCGCCGTCGATCGCTGTCCGTCGGCTGAGCAGGAGATACTCGGTGAAGAGCTCGCCCTTGCGATTCTCTCCCTCATGCTTGTAGGCCCGGTAGCCGGGAACGACTTCCTCGCCGTTGAACACCTTCTCGGCGAGTATCGGGCTCTGCGGACTGACCTCGCGGAGCTCAAGCTTGGCGACCTTCTGCAGCGTTTCCCGGATGTCGTCGGCAGTCTCCGGGTCCATGCCCGGCATCTGCAGAATGATCGTGTCGTCGCCGCTCTTGGCAATGAGCATGTCGCTCGTGCCCATCGCGTTGAGGCGCTTCTCGATCGTCTCGATCGCATTGTCGAGATCCTTGGCGGTGAGAGGGATGACCTGCCCGGTCGTCGGGTCGACATTGGGCTGGACTCGAAGCGTGAACGCCGAGCCGCCCGCGATATCGATACCCCGCTTCAGCGTCTTGTCCGGCGGGATCAGGGCAAGGATGCAGAGGGTGCAGAGACCGAGCACGAGAATGGTGCCGACATTGCGTTTGCGGACTTCCGACTCGGTCGCGAAGTACCAGATGAACAGAATCAGCAGTGCAAGGCCCGAGAGGAAAAGAACCAGCGGGTCGGAGACGACTTCAAGGGCGAGGATCGATGGGATCATGGGTCGGAAAGTGGGGAACAATGATGGGCCGGAGCTTCAGCTCACTTGGCCGCGCCGGAAGGGCTGTCCTTCTTCTGCACGCTGGCGACGGCCTGCTTGTCGAACTCGATCATGGTGCCTTCGGCGACCTTGAGAACGACACTCTTGTCCTTGATGTTGTGAACGATGGCGTGAATGCCCGCGGTGGTGACGACCCGGTCTCCGGTCTGCAGGGCATCGATCCGCTTCTGAAGCTCTTTCCGCTGCTTCTGCTGCGGCCGGATCATGAGGAAATACATCATCACGAAGATCAGGCCGAAGAAGATGAGGGGATTGCCCATGAGACCGCCGCTGCCGGGTTTCGGGGCGGGGGTTTCAGCCAGAATTGAAACGATGTCGGGGATGAGGTCGGTCATGCCTTGGTGTAGCGCCGGGTGAAGGACTCCTTGAACTCAAGGAAGTTCCCGTCGTGGATTGCCTCGCGCGCGAGGGCTGTGAGGCGGAGGAGGAAATGCAGATTGTGAAAGGAAAGCAACCGCAAAGCGAGGATTTCCCCGGCACGGAAAAGGTGCCGGATATAGGCCCGCGAGAAGCGCGCCACATGGGGGTCGGCCGACTCGCACAGGGGGCCGGAGTCGCGCTCGAATTCCAGATTCTTGATGTGGATCGGACCGTCGAGTGTGAACGCCTGTCCATGCCGGGCGACCCGGGTCGGCATGACGCAGTCGAACATGTCGACGCCCCGCCCGATCATCTCGAGAATCTGCGGCGGGGTGCCAAGACCCATCGCGTAGCGCGGCTTGTCCTCGGGCAGGAAGGGCACGGAGTGGTCAATGGCACGGAACATCTCCTCTTCCGGCTCACCGACCGATACCCCGCCGATGGCGTAGCCATCAAAGTCCAATTCAACCAGTTCGCGGGCCGACTGCTCCCTCAGCTCCGCCCAGATCGAGCCCTGCACGATTCCGAAATGGCGCTGCGGACCATCGCCGGAGCGGGGCTGGTTTTCGCTGACCCAATCCTTGCACCGCCGTGCCCAACGGGTGGTCAGCCCCAAAGACTCGGCGGCGTAACGTTTCTCGCACGGGTAGGGGGGACACTCGTCGAAGAGCATCGCGATGTCCGATCCGAGGCCGGCCTGGATCTCCATGCTGAGCTCGGGGGTGAGCAGCATCTTCGCGCCGTCGAGGTGGTTTTGGAACCGGACGCCCTGTTCGGTGATCTTCCGGAGCTTGGCGAGTGACCAGACTTGGAATCCACCGGAGTCGGTGAGGATCGGCTTGTCCCAAGAGGCGAATCCGTGGAGCCCGCCGAAGTCGCGGATCAGCTCGTGTCCGGGCCTCAGCCAGAGGTGGTAAGTATTTCCGAGAATGATCTGAGCCCCGAGCAGGTCCAGTTCATCCGGATGCAGGGTTTTCACCGAACCCTGGGTTCCCACCGGCATGAAAATCGGGGTTTCGACCGCGCCATGGGCCAGCTGCATGACCCCGGAACGGGCCTTGCTGGCTGGGTCACGGTGAAGGACTTCGAACATGGCGGGGGCGCCGAATAGCCGATGACTGCCGTCCCGCAAAGCCCCGAGTTCGCCTCGTTCCGCCGCCGTGGAGCTTTGACTTCGGGGGAATGATGGTGTTAGACACCGTGGCGTGAAGCTGATCCGTTTCGGGGAACCGGGCCGCGAGGAGCCGGGAGTGCTGCTGGATGACGGGCGCCGAATCGACGCCAGCGGGCAATTCCACGACTACGACGAGGGGTTTTTCGCCTTCGGCGGCATGGACGCGCTTGAGTCGTGGGTCGCCGACGGCTGCCCCGACGGCGAGGAGATCCCGCCAACCGCGCGCATCGGGCCACCGATCGATCGCCCGTCGAAGATCGTCTGCGTCGGTAAGAACTACCTCGATCATGCGAAGGAGTTCGGCGAGGAGATCCCGTCTGAGCCGGTGCTCTTCATGAAGGCCAACTCGGCCTGGAGCGGTCCTTTCGATGATGTGACCCGCCCGCCCGGATCCAAGAAACTCGACTACGAGGTCGAGTTGGCCGTGGTCATCGGGAAGACCGCGAGCCGCGTCTCGGAACTGGACGCCCTCGACCACGTAGCCGGCTACTCGGTGTTCTGCGACTACTCGGAGCGCACCTACCAGAAAGAGATGGGCGGTCAGTGGACGAAGGGCAAAAGTTGCGACGGGTTTGGCCCGATGGGGCCTGCACTGACACCGGCATCCCAGATCCCCGACCCCCAAGGCCTCCGGCTCTGGTGCAAGGTCAATGGCGTGATCCGCCAGAACGGCTGGACGGGAGACATGATGAATGGTGTCGCCTTCCTCGTGAGCTACATCAGCCGCTTCATGAGCCTCCTGCCAGGCGACGTGATTGCGACCGGCACCCCCGGCGGCGTCGGGATGGGCATGAAGCCCCCGCGCTATCTGACACCGGGGGACTCGGTGATTTGCGGCATCGAAGGACTCGGCGAGATGCGCCAGCGGGTGGTCGAGGGTTGATACCGGCCCACATTGGGGCTTGCCGGTGGCGGGGGTCAGGGGTACGCGAGTTCCCAATCCGAACACACCCTTCTTGATGTCCATTCAGCGCGCGCTTCTCTCCGTATCCGACAAGTCCGGCCTCGCCGAATTCGCCAAGGAACTCCATGAGTTCGGCGTCCAACTGCTCTCGACAGGTGGCACCGCCAAGGCACTCAGGGAAGCCGGGCTGCCGGTGACCGATGTGTCCGACTACACGGGCGCCCCCGAGCTCTTCGAGGGCCGGGTGAAGACCCTGCACCCGAAGGTCCACGGAGGATTGCTTCACAAGCGTGACGACAAGGAGCATCTCGCACAGGCGACGAAACACGACATCCCGCCGATCGATCTGGTCGTTGTGAATCTCTACCCCTTCGAGGAAACGGTGGCGAAGGAGGGCGTCACTCTCGCCGAGGCAATCGAGAACATCGACATCGGAGGCCCTTCGATGCTCCGCAGCGCGGCGAAGAACTACGCCCACGTCACGGTCGTCACCGATCCGGGCGACTACGCCCGGGTGATTGACGAGATGAAGGATCACGATGGCAATACCACCCTCGGCTTCCGTGAGGAACTCGCGGTCAAGGTCTTCCACCGGACCTCCGAATACGACGGAGCGATTTCGAACTTCCTCGGCAAGTGCGAGGACGGCACACGCTGCACCTACACGGTGAGCCTGCCGCTCGACCGCGAACTCCGCTACGGAGACAACCCGCACCAGAAAGCGGCTCTCTACGGTGACTTTAGTAGCTGCTTCAGCCAACTCCAAGGCAAGGAGCTCAGCTATACCAACATCCTCGATATCGAGGCGGCGGCCGACCTGATCCTCGACTTCGTCCGGCCGACCATCGGCATCCTCAAGCACACCAACCCGTGCGGCGTCGGGCAGGATGACGACGACCTGCGCGAGGCGTGGAAGAAGGCGTTCGAAACCGATCGCCAGGCACCCTTCGGAGGTGTGATCGTGTGCAACCGGCCGCTGACGGAAGGCGTCGCGCGCATCATCTCGGAGATCTTCACCGACGTCATCATCGCGCCCGACTACGAACCCGAGGCGAGGGCGGTGCTGCAGAAGAAGAAGAACCTCCGCCTCATGAAGCTAAACGAGGCTTATCTGTCGGCCAAGAAGGCTCCGCTCCTCCGGTCCTGTCCGGGAGGGCTGATGGTGATGGATCGCGACCATACCGCGCTTGGTCTCGATGATCTCGAGAGCAAGGTCGTCTCGAAGCGTCCGCCCACCGAGGAAGAGATGCGCGCCATGCGCTTCGCCTGGCGGGTGGTCAAGCACGTGAAGTCGAATGCCATCGTCTACGCCCGTGCCGACCGTACCCTCGGAATCGGCGCCGGCCAGATGAGCCGCGTCGACAGCTCGCGCATCGCGGTCTGGAAAGCCGAAGAGGCAGGCTTGCCGCTCGATGGCTCGGTGATCGCATCCGATGCGATGTTCCCGTTTGCCGACGGCCTCAAGGCCGCCATTGACGCCGGAGCGACCGCCTGCATCCAGCCCGGCGGCTCGATCCGCGACGAGGAAGTCATCGCCGCAGCCGACGAAGCCGGTCTCGCGATGGTCTTCACCGGCCACCGGCACTTCCGCCACTGACGGAGAGTTTCAGGTTTTCAGTTCCGAGTTTTCAGCGATGCTTTGCCGGTGAGCCTGCTGTTGGGAGTCAATGTCGACCATGTCGCGACGCTGCGGCAGGCTCGCTACGCACTGCTGCCGGATTCGCCGAATGCGGAACCGTCGCCACTGACCGCGGCGCTGGATGCCGCCAAGGGAGGTGCGGACTCGATCACGATCCACGTTCGCGGCGACCGTCGCCACATGCAGGATCGGGATGCATTCGAGATCCGCGAACGCTGCGGCCTTCCCCTCAACCTCGAGATGGGAGTCACCGAGGAGATGCTGGCTCTGGCCCTGAAGGTGCGCCCGGACTTCGTCTGCTTGGTCCCGGAGACCCGGGAAGAGGTGACGACCGAGGGCGGGCTTGATGTGGCCGGTCGCCTCGATGAGGTGAAACGGTGCGTTGCCGCACTCAGGGAGACCGGAATCAAGGTTTCGCTTTTCATCGACCCGGACGCGGCGCAGGTCGAGGCATCGGCGGAAGCTGGTGGCCAGATGGTCGAGCTTCACACCGGTTGCTTTGCCAATGCTTCGACAGCCGACCGCAGCATGGAGGTCGAGCGTCTCGTCGATGCGGCAAGGGCGGGCGCCGGCATGGACCTCCAAGTCAATGCCGGCCATGGCATCAACTACGACAATCTGCCGGAGTTGTTCCCCGTGCCTTACCTGACCGAATTGAACATCGGCCACTCCGTCGTGGCGCGGGCGATGCGGGTCGGGCTACCGACCGCGGTTCGGGAGATGAAGACCGCGATGGGAGCCTATCCGCAATGAGCATTTTCGGGATCGGAATCGATGTGATCGAGGTCGAGCGCATCGAACGCCTGCTCGAAGGCTACGGCGGCAAATTCGCGGAGAAGGTATTCACCCGGACGGAGAGGGAGTATTGCGACGCCCAGAGCCGCCCCGGACTCCACTACGCCGCCCGCTTTTCCGCCAAGGAGGCGGTTGCCAAGGCCTTCGGAACCGGAATCGGCAAGGATCTGGAGTGGCTGGACATGGAAGTCCGGCGCCGCTCATCCGGGGCTCCCCAGCTGGTCCTCAGCGGTGCCGGCAAGCGTTTCGCCGAGAGCCAGGGGATTGTCGAAGTCCTGATCAGTCTGACGCATGCCAAGTCCTATGCGGCGGCAAATGCGGTGGCGATGACTGCCTCACTTTGAGCCGTTAGTGGGGGAAATACGTATTTTGTAAAAGAATTCGAATTTTTAAAATTCGTTTACTTTTCCATCGATTGGAGTATATGGGGCCCGCTCACACCCCCGTCCCACACCCACATGAAAACAACCAGCCTGCTTCCATGGGTCGGTTTGGGGGGCATGCTCCTTCTGGCATCCTGCTCCTCGAGCCTCGACACCACCCGTGTGCCGATGTCGGCCACGGCCAGCCACTCGACGCCATCCAAGTCGATCTCGCAATCCGCAGTTGTCCGCAAACTGGATGCCTCGATCAATGCCTACCGGCGTTCGATCGGCCGTGAACCGCTCCAACGTCACTCCGGTCTCGATCGGATGGCTCAGGAGCACTGCGAGTTCATGGCCCGAAATCGCGGCAAGTTCTCGGTCGGCTCGCAGAACATCAGCCACTACGGCTTTGAACAGCGGACCATGGTCGCACAGCGCACCTACGGGATGGGATCGGTCGCCGAGAATGTCGCCGGCGGAGTCATCCAAGGAGACATCGCCAGCCAGCTCACCAGTGCGTGGACCGGATCGAAAGGCCACCGCTTCAATCTGAAGCAGAAGTGGCACACTTCCGGACTCGGCGTCTACGTCGCCGCAGACGGGATGGTCTATGCGACCCAGATCTTTGCGACGAAAGGTCTCTCGGCTCCGACAAAGATGGCTTTCCGGGAGCATCTCGGCGGGTTTTGATGCTGCGTGCCCGACTTCTCGCTTGAAGCCACCTGCTGGTCGCGCGGCCTGAAGACGGTCGCCGGAATCGACGAAGCGGGAAGGGGACCACTCGCCGGCCCGGTTTCGGCTGCCGCCGTGATTTTGCCGTCAGGCTTCACTTGTGTCGGGCTCGATGACTCCAAGCGCCTCAGCGAGAAGCGGCGCGAGTCGATCTTCGAGATTCTGACTGCCGATCCCGACGTCCGCTGGTCGCTTGCCTTCGCGGAGCCGGACGAGATCGATTCGATCAACATCCTGCGCGCCACGCACGCCGCGATGGCCCGCGCGGCACTGGGACTTGGCACGCGGATAGACCACTGCCTCATCGACGGGTTGGCGGTGCCCGGATTCCCGATGCCCCACGACGGAGTGGTGAAGGGCGACGGCAAATCTCTGTCGATTGCTGCGGCGAGCGTGATCGCGAAGGTCGCTCGTGACCGTCGAATGAGAAAGCATGCCCTCGAATTCCCTCATTACGGCTTCGACCGCCACAAGGGCTACGGCACCAAGGCGCACCTTGAGGCACTCCGTCGTCACGGGCCGTGCCCCATCCACCGGAGATCGTTCCAGCCCGTGAGCCAATTGGAGCTCTGGTCCGGACCTGACGACACCGAATGCGCTTGAGGCGAAGCGCCGAACTTCGAGAGTCGGGATCGTGCGGCCCGCTTCTTTCCTCGTCCGACGATTCAGCCGTCTGCTCAACGGGCCCTGTCGCCTGACGACCGCAAAAGGCGAGCGAATCTCTTCGGCCGAGGTGGGCGTGCTTGGCGAGCGGATCGCCCGACAATGGCTTCGAGCAAACGGCGCGAAGATTCTCTACCGAAACTTCCGTGCTCCACAGGGAGGAGAAGTCGACATCGTCGCCCGGTCCGGGAGCTTGCTGCTCTTCGTGGAGGTCAAAACCCGAACTTCTTCCGGATTCGGGCGTCCCCTCGACGCGGTGAACCTCGAAAAGCAGAAGCTCATCCGGCGAGGCGCCAACGAGTGGCTCCGTCTGCTCGGATCCCGCGAGATCCCATGGAGGTTCGACGTGATCGAAGTGATCCTCACCGAGGGCCAAGCACCCGGAGTCCACCGGGTCGAGAACGCGTTCTCCTGATCAATTCAGCCCCGGGTCACCCGGTGCCTCGGAAAGGATGTGGTGATAGGGTGACATCGAGCGCAGCAATTCACTCCACAGCCCTTGGTCGTGCGCCTTGCCCAGCAGTTCCGGGTTGGGCTTGGCGGTGATCCATGAATCCCGCCGGAGCTCCTGTTCGAGTTGTCCGGCACTCCAACCCGAGTAGCCGATGAAGGCCCGAACGAGCACGCCCGGCTGCTTGGTCCGCTGGATGGCTTCCTCCGCCGGCAGGCGAACCTGGCAATGCAGACCGTCGTGGGGATTCCACCAGAAGGCGGAGAAGGTGAGCTGCTCGGGCGACACCGGTCCGCCGATATGCACCGGAATCCTCTCAAGCGCTGAAAACTCCTCCTGCTTGAGGAAGTGACCGACCTCGTGCCCGGTCGGGTGATTGAGAATCAGCCCGAACGCCCCCTCCTTGGCGGAATGATCCGCCAGCAGAATCACCGAACGGTCGAAGATCCCGTCGCGGAGCGCGGGAGTCGCGAGGAGAAGGGTTCCCTCGAGTTGGATCTGGGCGTCAGGCATCGGGGCCAGCGGAAATCTAACGCCGAACGACGCCGGCGAAAGCAAGAAGATGGAGGATCGCGGTTGCGTCCCCCCGGCACTGTCGTTAGGCCTCCTCGCCGAGCCATGCCGAAACCGGGACGCAGTGCCGAAGCGAGCCAGAGAGCGGTCCCGGAGGCCCGTCTCCTCGGCGGCCGTCTGGCCGGTCTGTCGCTTCCGAGGCAGGTCGCGGTGCTGGCGGTCTGGCCGCTGCTCGAACAGGTGCTGACGTTTGCCGTCGGGATGACCGACCTGACGATTTCGGGGCGCATGGCCGAGGGGCACGAGCGGGTCGCGATCCTCGATGCGATGGCATTGGGCGGCTACGTGGCCTGGTTTTTCAACATCCTCCAGATCGCGGTGGCGACCGGTGTGATGGCACTGGTATCCCGGTCCTTCGGAGCCCGGGACTACCGACTCGGCCGGGAAGCCCTCGGCCAAGGCGTTTGGCTCGGTCTCGCGGCGGGCCTCGTTTCCCTCGCCGTGCTCCAGCTCGGAATCCCTCCGCTGATTCATTGGATGGATCTCAAGCCGGTGGCCGCCCGCTTGGCGGAGGACTACCTGCGCGTGTTCGCTTTTTCCGGTATCTTCAGCGGCCCGCTGCTGGCCATCAATGCGGCGCTCCGCGGTTCGGGTGACACGCGGACGCCATTCATCGGGATGGTGACCGTCAACGGCGTCAACATGATCTGCAGCTGGCTGTTCGTGTTCGGCCCCGAACCACTCGGAGGACGCGGCATCGAGGGGATTGCTCTCGGCACGGTTGTCGGATGGGGAGCCGGTCTGCTGGTGGTCAGCTTGCTCGTGCGCGGAGGCGAAGAGGAACTCCACTGGTCGGTCAAGGCCCTGCGGTTGTCTCTCGACACCTTGAAACGGATCATGCGGGTCGGCGCGCCGCAGGCGCTCGAAATCGCCGGCATGTGGGGCATCCATGCCTATGGCATCCGGATCATCTCGAGACTGCCTGCGGAAGGCGCGCTTGGAGCGCACATCCTCGCGATCCGGGTCGAGTCGATGTCGTTCCTGCCGGGCTTCGCCATCGCCACCGCGGCGGCGGCTCTCGCCGGTCAATACCTCGGCGCCGGATCGAAGGAGATGGCGGTGAAGGCGGTGAGGTTGTGCTGGAAGTTCGCCGCACTGGTGATGTCGGCCATGGGTGTTTTCTTCATCCTCGGGGGGCGCCAGGTCGTCGAGCTGGTCGCACCCGACAGCGCCCTCCACGTTACTCTGGCGGCACCACTGTTCGTGGTGTGCGCACTCAGCCAACCCTTCTTCGCGAGCTGCATCGTCCTCAAGACCTCGATGCGTGGGGCAGGGGCCACTCCGATGGTCATCCGCTACTCGTTTGTCAGTATGATCTTCTTCCGGATCATCGTTCTCGGCAGCGCCTCGCACTTCGGAATGACCAGCCTGATCGCGGTCTGGATCATCTTGAGTCTCGACCTCGTCTGCCAGTCGTTCATTTTCGCGCGCCTCCACTTCCGTGGAAAATGGCTGGACGCGAAGGTCTGAATCACTCACTGGGGCCCGCCACCAGCAATCGCCATGTTCATCGACCATATCCGGATTTACGCCAAGGCCGGCGACGGAGGAAACGGACACGTTTCCTTTCGACGCGAGAAATTCGTGCCCAGGGGCGGCCCCGACGGCGGCGACGGCGGTGATGGCGGCGCGGTGATCCTGAAGGTCGATCCATCGACCGACAACCTCCGCCAGTATCACTTCGATCCGAAGCTGATCGCCGAGAACGGCCAACACGGAAGCCGATTCAAGCGCAGCGGCCGCAAGGGGAAAACGGTGATCGGCCGGGTTCCTCCGGGGACGGTCGTGTATCGGGCGAATGCCGACAACATCCAGGATGCGGTAAAACTCGAGCGCAGCGAAGAAGGGATCGACCTCGAGCCGGTGATCGACCTGACGGAGAACGGGCAGGAATTCGTCCTCTGCACCGGTGGCGTCGGCGGCAAGGGGAACACCCATTTCAAAACAGCGACCCACCAGACGCCGACCGAGAGCACTCCGGGAACGGAGGGCGACCGGGGAGTTTACTATCTTGAACTTCGGCGCATCGCCGACGCCGGCCTCGTCGGATTCCCGAATGCCGGCAAGTCGACCCTCATCGGCAAGCTGTCGCACGCCCATCCGAAGGTCGCGAGTTATCCGTTCACCACCCTTCAACCGGTGGTCGGCGTGGTCGAGTTCGACAACTTCCGCCGCTGCACCGTCGCCGACATTCCCGGACTGATCGAAGGGGCTCACGAGAACCGTGGCCTCGGGCACGAGTTCCTGCGCCACATCACGCGCTGCCGGACGCTGCTGTTCGTGATCGACATGGCGGGCAGCGAGGGGCGCGACCCGATCTCCGATCTGGAGATTCTCCGCAAGGAAGTGCGCGAGTACGATGAGGAGCTCGGCGAGTTCCCGTGGATCGTGATCGCCAACAAGATGGACCTCGAGGCGTCCGAGGAAAATCTGAAGATCTTCCGGGCTCGCTTTCCGAAGATCCGGGTCATCCCGATCTCGGCAGAGATGGAGGAAGGCTTGGAGGAGCTTCGCGACTACCTCGACAAGGAAGTCGGATACCGGGCGTGAACCCGAAGTCCCACGATACCGATGGGGAATTGGTGTTCGTTTACGGGACGCTGAGGAGGGGAGCGTCGAATGCCCATAGGTTGGATGGCGCGGAGTATCTAGGTTCAGCAAGAGTTGGCGGACATCTGTATCGGGTGTCTTGGTATCCTGCATTCGTTCCGGCAACCTATGGCGATGATGTGATCGGCGAAGTCTGGAAGGTAAGCGGGGAGACCCTTGCCGAACTTGATCAGTTTGAAGGGCTGTCGCCGGGCCAGCTGGCAGGGGAGGAATACGAGCGGCGAAAACTGCCGGTCACCCTGACCCAAGACGCAGCTGGAGCGCAGGTACCCGGGACGCGGAGGGTGAACGCTTGGATCTGGGTTTGGGTGAGCCCTGCGAAAGGCCTGACAAGGATCCCGACTGGCGACTGGCTCTACCCCGGATCCGCAAAAGCACCAATACTCTTCACGAGTGTGGGCTGCGTGGGCGTCATCGCGATTCCGATTGGCGGCGCGAGCATGATAGTATTGGCCGCCGATAACTTTGCTCTGCCATCCGATATTCAAGACCGGTCCGTATGGATCTATGGTGGACTGCTTCTCGGAGCCGGTCTCTTTGGAACTTTCTCACTGATTCTCGGAGAGCGTCGGGGGGAAAAGGTCCCGATTCTCTTTGAACTTCTCTGCGTGGGTTCCGCGCTATGCTTCGCTGCAGTGGTAGGATTGCTCGTGCTCTCCTAAGTCGCTTGCGCCTTTCCTCGCGAGTGCCAGTTTCCGGCGCGCCGATGAAGATTCACATCCTCGAACAGACGCAGGACCTGCCCATTTCCGTGGAGCAAGCTTGGGAGTTCTTTTCCTCGCCCCGCAATCTCGACGAGATCACGCCGGATGAGCTCGGATTCCGGATCGAGAGCTGTCGCTCCGAAGTCATGCACGAGGGGCAGATCATTACCTACAAGGTCAAGATCCTGCCGGGCGTCTGGGTTCCATGGGTGACCGAGATCAAGGCGGTGGAGGACAAGGTCGCGTTTGTCGACGAACAGCGTTTCGGGCCCTACGCCTTCTGGCATCACCGGCATCACTTCACAGAAATCAATGGCGGGGTGCGAATGCAGGACCTCGTCCACTACGGACTGCCGATGGGCCCGTTCGGAGCGATTGCCCACGGCTTGTTCGTGAGGAGCAAGCTTGAGCGAATTTTCCAACACCGCAGAGAGGTGCTCGAAGAAAGGTTCGGGAAGTTGTGAAGCCGGCACCCGAAGGGAGCCGCTCCTATTCGGCCGCAGCGGCGACCTGCAAGAGTTGAGCCTCGCCAAGGTGGGGGCCGAGGATCTGAAGGCCGACCGGAAGCTCGGAACCCGCGCTTGTGACGGCGCCGCAGGGCACCGATATCGCGCAGATCCCCGCGAGATTGGCGGCGATGGTGTAGATGTCCGAGAGATACTCCTGCAGCGGATCGTCGCTGTTCACCCCAATCTTCCGGGCAGGCGAAGGGACCACTGGCGAAAGGATCGCGTCGACTTTGGAGAAGGCTTCCTCGAAGTCGCGGCGGATCAGCGTCCGGACTTTCTGCGCCCGGCTGTAGTAGGCGTCGTAGTAGCCGGACGAAAGCACGTAGGTTCCGAGCAGGATCCGGCGCTTCACTTCGGGGCCGAATCCTTCCTCGCGAGACTTCCGGTAGAGATCGAGAAGATCCTCGTGCTCGCTACTACGGTGACCGTAGCGAATTCCATCGAAACGGGAGAGATTCGAAGACGCCTCAGCGGGAGCGATGATGTAGTAGGTCGCGACGGCGTGCTCGGTGTGCGGCAATGAGATCTCGACCAACTCGGCGCCAGCTTCCTCCAGCTTGGCCGCGCGAGCTTCGACAAGCGCACGCACCTCGGGATCGATTCCGTCGGAGAAATACTCCTTGGGCATTCCGAGCTTCATTCCGGACACGCCCTTGCCCAGATCTGCGGTAAAATCCGGAACGGGTGCATCGAGGCAAGTCGAGTCCGCCGTATCGTGTCCGGCAATCACCTGCAGCAGGAGCGCCGAATCCTCGACCGTCCGCGTGAGAGGGCCGATCTGGTCAAGCGATGACGCGAAGGCGACCAGTCCATATCTGGAAACGCGGCCGTAGGAGGGCTTGAGGCCAACGACGCCGCAGTGGGATGCGGGCTGCCGGATCGAGCCTCCGGTATCCGACCCCAGAGTGGCGATCGCCGTGCCGGCGGCCACAGCGGCGGCCGAACCTCCGGACGAACCACCCGGTATTCTTTCGGGATCGTGAGGGTTCCGGGTCCTGCCGAGGGCGGAATTCTCGGTCGATGAGCCCATCGCGAACTCATCCATGTTCAGTCGCCCGAAGGGCACCGCGCCGGCCTGCTTGAGGCGTGCGGTCACCGTGGCGTCGTAGGGTGCCCGGTAGCCGTTTTCGAGATAGCGCGATCCACAGGTGCAACGCTCGCCGATGGCATTGATGTTGTCCTTCAGTCCGATCGGGATCCCGCCAAGGGGCAGGCTGAGATCGGATTGATCGGCAAGTGCCTTGGCCGACTCAAGATCGTGGGAAAGGTATGCGCCGACATCCCCATCCCGCTCGGCAATGGCGGTGGCGAGGTCATCGAGGATATCGGATGGACGGATTTCACCGGCGACAAGTCGCTTGCGGAGTCCGGCAATCGTGGAGGTGGCGAGAGACATGGAATCAGGCGTCGGCGATGACTTTCGGGACCCGGATCTGCTGTTGGGCCTGCTCCGGTGCATTGGCGAGCACGGCTTCGACCGGCAGGCTGGTGTCGGGCACGTCTTCCCGCATCACATCGTAGACCGGAACCGGGTGGGCCGTCGGCTCGATGCCCTCGACGTCCAGCTTCGACAGGCTTTCGGCATACTCAAGGATCGCATCGAGCTGGGGCTGGAAGGTCGCGCACTCGGCGTCGCTGAGCTCCAGCCTCGCCAGTCCGGCGACATATCGCACATCGATGTGGTTGGTGGCCATCGGGCCGGGAGTAAAGGGGACCGGGCCGGTCACCGCAAGCGTTGGAAAGCCATCGGGGCGGGGGGCTTGTCAGCCGGAAGCGGAGTGCTAGCCTGAAGCCATGCGGATTTCCCGAATCCTCGCCACCCTTGCGCTTTCCGTCCTGCCAGCAACCGCCGGCACGCCGGATCAGGCGTCCGCGGTGCGGCAGTCGTATGAGAAGTCGATGGAGGCGTTCTCGATCAAGCTGCGATTGGCCAAGGGGGAAACGGAGCGCCAGCGCTTGCTTCAGGAAGAACGGCCCCGTCCGGACGAGGCGGCGACGCGGATGTGGCGGGTGATCGGCAGCGACCTCGACAAGGAATGGACTCTCGAGCCGGCGGCGTGGTTCCTCAGGATCGCCAGCGGCCTGGTCGATGAGGACGAGGAGGGCGTCACGCGCCCGGCGATGCGCAAGGAGGTCTCCGCGGTGGTCGGAGCCGTGGGGAAGTATCACGTCAAGAGCCGCAAGCTGGCACCGATGTGCATGGGACTGGTCGCGGCGGGCGACAACGAGTCGCTTAACCTGTTGCGGCGGATCGAGAAGGAGAACCCGGATCCGAAGATCTCGGGAGTCGCGGCGCTCGGAATCGCGATGATGGCGAAAGGCATGGGCGACGATCCGCGGGTGATGCGTGAACGGCTCACCATGCTGCGCAAGGCGATCATCGACTCTGCCGACGTGGAGGTCGACGGTGTCTCGATGGCACAGCTCGCCGAAGAGGAGCTCTACATCATCATGAACCTCAGCAAGGGCCAGGTCGCTCCCGACCTGGAGGGCGTCGACTCCGGCGGCCGCCCGATGAAGCTTTCCGATCATTCCGGAAATGTCGTGCTGCTGGTCTTCTGGAATTCGGCGGGCGAGGGCGCGGACGGCCTGATCGAGTGGGTCTCCGCCATGCGCAAGGACGAGCGGTTCGCCGGAAAGTCGTTCGAGGTCGTCGGAGTGAACAGTGACCCGCGGGAAGAGCTCCGCAAGATGCAGGCCGCCGGCACCGTCGACTGGCCGAATTTCTCGGATCCATCGAACGACCTCGGCAAGCAGTACCGGGTGGGCGTCTGGCCGACCGCCTATGTTCTCGGGCCGGAGCGGAAGATCCACTACGTCGGTGCGATGGGAACATTCGCCGAACTGACGGCCGCCGCGGTCCTCGACGAGAACTGATTCCGCGCTGCGACTTTGCTGGAAAACGGCGTCGGCATGTGAATAGACTCACGGTTGCAACCGTTTGAATTCCCATGAAGACCCCAGCTTCACTCATTGCCGCTGCCCTGATCGGATTCTCATCCATCGTCTGTGCCGGCGCGCCCACGACCCAACTGACCGAGGATGTCGCCAAGAGCCTGATCGCCCAAGTCCTGGAAATCCGCGAAAGCGGAATCCGGGTGGCGAATATCGTCGAAGGATCCCACCGCACCAAGAGCGGGTTCGAGTATCGCGACGTGCGCCGCGTGACGACCGTCCATCCGGTCGTGACCGAGCGCGGACTCGTCCGCAAGGTCCGCTGCTACGACTTCTACTGGAGCGAGGCCTACGGCTGGTTCCACGAAGAGGTTCGTGAAAGCCGCGGAGGTGAGGAGGTCTGGATCTGGAGCGAGAAGAAGGGCGAGGAAGTCATCAAGTGACTCACTCTTCGGCGAGCGCCTGACATCCCTTCAGGTCCAGCTTGCCCGAAGCCAGAACGGGAATCTCCGAAACCGGCACGATCGCCTTCGGGCACCACAGGCTCGGGACACCGGCGTCCATCAGCTTGTAGCGGAGGTCGATGCACTCTTGCTCGAGCGCCTGACCGGCGATGGTCGACAGCAGGACGATCGCCTCGCCCTTTTTTTCATCGGGAATCCCGACGACCGCGATCTTGCGCTCCGCCTCGGAATCAAGACCGAGCGCCTTGTTGATGGCGGCCTCGACCGTCTCGTGCGGAACCATCTCACCGGCGATTTTCGAAAAGCGGGAAATCCGTCCTTCGATGTAGAGGAAGCCGTCGGAATCAAGGCGTCCCACATCGCCCGTGCGGAACCAGCGCTCACCATCCAACACTTCAGCCGACTTCTTCGGGCTGTCGAGATAGCCGGGGAAAATGTTCGAGCCCTTCAGCCAGATGATGCCCTGCTGGTCGAGGGGGCATGCCTCGTCGGTCGCCGGATTCGTCAGGCGGACGGCGATTCCCGGCAGCAAATGGCCGACCGAACCGCGCCGCGAAGACGGCACGACCCATTCGCCATCGATGGCCGCCGGGACAGGCAGGTTCACGTTGGTGGCGGGTGACGTCTCGGTCAGCCCGTAGCCTTCGAGAACCTCGACGCCGAAGCGTTCGGCAAAAGACTCGGCGAGGTTCAGCGGGAGCTTCTCCGCACCGGTCACGACCAGTTCCAGCGACCGCAGTTGCTCGGGCTTTACCCGCTTCATGTAGCCGCGGAGGAAGGTCGGCGTCGCGAGCAGGAACGTGATCGAGTGCTGATGGATCAACTCGCCAAGCCGCTTGGTATCGAGGGGATTCGGATAGGTGACCAGATCGATCCCGTCGAGGATCGGATACCAGAGCGTGACCGTACAACCGAACGAGTGGAACAGCGGCAGGCTTCCGAGGATCCGCGTGTTGCTCGACGCCTGCACACGGGTGCCGAACTGGCAGACATTCGCCAGCACGTTGCGATGGCTGAGCGGAACGCCCTTCGGCTCGCCCGATGAACCGGACGTGAAGAGCAACACCGCCTCGTCATCGCCCTTGCGCTTGCCGATACGGAACAGGGTCTTCAAGACGCCGGCAGGCAGGATGCGTGAGAGGATCGCCCAAGTGATGATCTTCCTCTTCAGCGAGGGCAGCACGCGCTCGATGAAGATGATGTCGCGGTTCGGCGGCCATGGGAACGATGCGACCTTTCGGACGAACGGGTCCGCGGTGATGTAGCGATCGAGCTTCGCCTGGCGCATGGCCGAGCGGATCGCCTCATGGCTGGCGGTGAAGTTCAGGTTCACCGGAGTTTTCCCGGCGAAAAGGACCGCAAGGTTCGCCACCATGCCGGCCTTACCCGGCGGAAGGATGATCCCGACCCGCGGGTTGTCGGTCTCCTCGCGGATGTGCTTGGAGAAAACGAGGGCCGCTGCCAGCAAGCGGTCGAAGCCGAGTGAGGAGTCATCAGCGCCATCGAACAGCTTGTTTCGGCGATGGGCCTTGAGCCCTTCCAGTAGGGCAGTCGCCAGCGACCCCTTGAACAACGGACGCCCGGCATAGGCTTCCTCGGCGGCGGCGTAGAGAGCCTCCTGCAGGGCGGCGGCGGACGCTTTGGCGGCTGGGATCGGCTTCGCCACCGAAAAGACGGCCCGGGGCAGGGAAGCGGCGCGCTCGATCGGAAGCGCTGCCTCACGCGGGTACTCGATCGCGATCGGCAATAGCGGCAAGCCGAAGGCTCCGAGCGTCGTCAGGGTTCTGCCAGGGATGTGGCACGGCGTTCCCGGCCGGGCAACCGCCTTGCCATGGATGAAAATGAGCACCCCACCATCCTTGATGAGCGCCTCGAGTTGCTTGCCGGCTGCTGCCGGGTCGGCATCGTCGTCCGAAAACACCGCGCCCGACCCCGAACGCTCGAGAAAAGCCGCGACCGGCGCATCGAGTTTCGCATTCTCCTCGATCAGCCACGTGATCGTCCGTCCTGCGAACAGCTGCTCAAGGTGAAGCAGTTCATGGAAGTCCACCCGGCCCGGAACGACGAGACATCCGGTGCTGGGAATTCGGTCTTGATGGAGAAACTGGACTGCGGAGCTCATTGAGATCGATGACGACGCACGGAGTGTGCCGCGGATGACTTTGGATTCACGGGAAATCCGAGGCTGTGGGAAGGAAATTGAGGGACATTTGCCGACCCTGCAAGCGGATCACCCGGGACCTCAAATCAGCGGGCGGCCTCGGCCTCGGCAAGCCGTTCGGCCATCTCCGCCCGCTGCAAGGCATCGGTGAGTTCCTCCAGCGAACCGTTCAGAATCCCGTCGATATTGTGGGTGGTGAGACCGATCCGGTGGTCGGTGATCCGGCTCTGCGGGAAATTGTAGGTTCGGATCTTCTCCGACCGGTCACCCGAACCGATCAGCTTCCTGCGGTTGGCCGAGTAGTTCTCCTGAACTTCCCGCTGCTTCTGCTCGTATAGCCGGCTTCGAAGGATCTGGAGCGCTCTTTCCTTGTTCTGGCCTTGGGATCGGCCGTCCTCGCAGCGCACCATGATGCCCGTAGGCAGGTGGAAGACCTGGACCGCGGACTCGGTGCGGTTGACGTGCTGGCCGCCGGCACCGCCCGCCCGGCAAACCTCGATCCGGAGATCGTCAGGCTTCAGGTCGATATCCACCTCCTCAGCCTCCGGCAGCACGGCGACGGTCACGGTCGAGGTATGGATCCGGCCCTGGGTCTCGGTCGCGGGCACGCGCTGGACGCGATGAACGCCGCTCTCGTATTTCAGAAAGCGAAACACCTCGTCGCCGGCGATCCTCAGCACCACTTCCTTGAAACCACCCACTTCAGAAGGGCTGCTGCCGAGATGCTCGACCTTCCACCCCCGGTTTTCCGCGTAGCGTTGGTACATCCGCATCAGCTCCCCGGCGAAGAGGGATGCCTCGTCGCCACCGGCGCCCGCACGGATCTCGACCAACGCGTCCCGGTCCTCGTCCGGATCGGCCGGCAGCAGAAGATACTGAAGCTTTTCCTCCATCTCCGGAATTCGTCGTTGGAGTTCCGGGATCTCATCCGCCGCCATCTCGGCAAGCTCCGGATCCTCTCCCCGGGCGAGTTCCTCGTTGTCGGCCAACTGTCGCCGGCTACTTTCCAAGTCCTCCCAGAGGTCCAGTGTCTCCTTCAACCGCCGGTGCTCCCGCATAACCTCGGTCGCACGCTTCGCATCGCTGAACAGGGAAGGGTCCTCAATCGCTTCGGAGACCTCCGCAAACCTGCGGCGGCGTTGTTCGATGAGGGCGGCGTAGTCCATGATTATCGGGAAAGGCAGGTTACGGAGACAGAAGACGCCCGCACGGCTACGGAGCCGTCGGGCGTCGGAGATGGAACAGGAATGGATCGCTAGCGGCGCTGCGTCATCGGGCGGACTCTGGCGCAGCGGATCGATACCGGCAACACCCGAAAACAAAACGGCCGCGTATCCCGGGGGAGACGCGGCCGTTTGGAAAAACTCGGGATCCGCTGGATCAGGCGCTCGCCGCAGCGGTGCGTGCCTTGCGAATGATGCTGTTCACCGTATCGGACGGCTTCGCACCACAACCAAGCCACTTGTCGGCCTTCTCGAGATCCACCGCCCAGTTGTCACCGTCCTTCATCGGATCGTAGGTGCCGATCTGTTCGATGTAGCGGCCGTCGCGGCGCTTGCGGCTGTCAACAGCCACAATCTTGTAGTAGGGACGATCCTTCGTTCCTTTGCGGGTAAGACGGAGAGAAACCATAATGTGTCGGAAATGCGGTGTGCCGACCCGGCAGATTGCGGGCGGGCGCGGAGACTGCACAGACCCCGGGGTCTTGCCAAGCAGAATCCACGGGAAATTTGATGCACTGGAATCCGGGATGAGACGGATCGAGCGCCGGGACTGGGCGGACTCGAGGGCGATTCATTAGGAAATCTTAAGTTTCTGAGGATTGATTCCGAATTGTGGAAAGAAGCGCCTCCGATTTCGCCGTTGGTTGAGCCGGAGTCAGTCGTCCCATCACCCCGAGCCCGCCGCCGGACCGTCGCCGGGTTTGCCTTTGACCCGTCTGCCCGTGATTTCTAGCTTGGATCGCCCCCATGAAGTGCCCGCGCTGCATCCAGATCATTCACCAAGGCGCATCCTGCTGCCCGCACTGCGGGTTTACCCTCGAGAATGCCGACAAGCGTTTTTCGGAAACCGACCGGCGGCTGCACCGGATCGAAGACAGGGCCGGACTGATGCGAAGCACCGAGCGCACCCGTGTAGGTCGGATGCTTCACCAGTTCGAGGCCCGCTTTCCCCAACTCTTCCTCGCGGTCTACACTGCGCGCCACGAGGGCCGCAGTGACATCCGGCAGCTCGGTTTCTGGCTTTTGAACCGAGGCCAGTTCCTCGACATTCCCGAAGACCGGGCAGGGCGATGTGGAATCATTCTGACCATCGACCCCGATGCCAAGGTCGCCAGCATGACCTGGGGTTATACCCTCGATGCCTTCTTAAACGAAAAGGACAGCTTCCTGATTCTCAGCCGGGCCCACGCCTATTGGGTGGAGGGCCGTTTCGGCGAAGGGATCCAAAGGGTGATCGAGCAACTGGCTTTGGTTCTGATGAAGCGCGCCCGCCATGCGAAGCGGAATCCCGCCCGTTTCGAACGCAAGGTGCTGCCTCAAGGAGCCACAACCCAAAGGTCCGATCCGGCTGACGACGGAGAGTTCAACGAGAGAGAGATCATGGAGTCATGAGATACGGATGGCTTATCGGAGCGTTCTGCTTCTTCAACTGGAGCGTCATCGCGCAGGAGGAACCGCCCGATCCTCCGACCGAGGAGGAAGCGGAGGACTTCCATCATGAGATCCATGTCCCGGAGGAATTTCTCGACGATTACTTCGCGACCCGCCCGTCCACCTTCCTCCGTGACCCCCAGAATCTGCTCGATCCGAGAGAGAGGAAGGAAAGGGCACAGTTCCTTGAATACCACTCGGACGATTCACTGATCGACTTCCACCTTTTCCTGTTCGCTGGCGACCAGATGATTCCGGAGGACGTGCGGGTCGAAGAGCTCGCCGAGCGATTCTTCGGCGAAGGAAAGCCGTCGGTTCTCGTGCTCTATTTCCTTGGAGCGCCCGAGCGCACGATCCTCCAGCTCAGCCCCCAGGTCGCGGACGATGTCCCGAAAGCCGAACAGAAGCGCCTGCTGGCCCAGGCGGTCCGCGCCGCGGAAGAGCACCCGATTGCCACCGAACAGCTCGAGGCATTCTGCGTCCAGACCGCGATCCGGATCTTCTGGATCGAGAGGGCCGCCGGCCTGACGGACGAACCGCCCGTGGTGGAGCCGTCCGAGAGCGAGCGTCTCAAAGAACCGCCGCCGACCCGTGGCGCGCAGCTCAAGGCCTGGTTCGGGTCGTGGTGGAGCGAATGGGGAGTGGCGGCGTCCACCGTCCTCGGCGGCATCCTGACCGCATGGATCGCACGATGGATCATCAAACGCCGCGCCCGTTACCGTTTTCCGGAGTTCGCGATCGAACCGCGCCTCGGGGGTGACCGGGGCGCAGGCATCGGGGCGGTGATCCAATTCGGCAGCACCACCCAATCTCCGAGCACCCAGAAAGGGAAACCCGATGATGTACTGGGCGGAATCTGACCCCTTGCAGTCCGACAGCAACTCGATGATCGATTGGGCATGACCGACTGGGACGCACGCTGGAGGGAAGGGGAAACGCCTTGGGACAAGGGAGAGCCCGCGCCGCCTCTGCTCGAGTGCCTCGATGGCCCTGACGGTGAATTTCTTGCAGGAGCCCGGGTGCTGGTTCCGGGCTGCGGGTCGGGCCATGACGTCCGGGCGCTGGCGCGGGCGGGCGCGACCGTCACCGGACTCGATCTTTCGCCCACTGCGCTCGAGGTGGCGCAGTCGTTTCCCGAAGTCGGCGGCGAGACTTACCTCCCCGGCGACTTCCTCGAGTGGCATTCGGAGTGCTTTGACGCCGTGTGGGAACACACCTGCTTCTGCGCCATCGACCCGGCCGACCGGGGGCGATACGCGGCCGCCGCATCGCGGCTGATCCGCCCGGCTGGCCGACTGGTCGGGGTGTTTTACCTGACTCCGTGGGATCCGGACGAGGAACCGGACGGACCTCCTCACGCCTCCGACCGGGACGAAATTGTGAGACATTTCTCTCCGTGGTTCTCGCTGATTCGGGAAAAGGTGCCCGAGCGCGCCTACCCGGGCCGGGAAGGCCGCGAGTGGCTGGTCGCGATGGAGCGGAACACGGCGGAACCAGGGAGTTGCGGTCGGGGCGCCGGCGGACTAAGCTGACCTGATACGATGAATCGTCTGACCCTGATTGCCTCCCTTTGCGGTCTCTCCGCCCTACCTCTTCTGGCGGCCCGGCCGGAGATCAATGACAAGAAGGCCCCCTCCAGCCGACAGGACCTCGAGCAGATCCAGTCTCTTCTCAAGCAGGTGCTCCCGGATGCCCGGAAGGCCACGGTCTGCATCGAACTCGGACAGGGCTCGGGAAGCGGTGTCGTCGTTTCCGAGGACGGTCTCATCCTCACCGCCGCCCACGTCACGGGGGGCGTCGGAAAGGAATTCACGGTCCGCTTCGAAGACGGCCGGTCATTCAAAGCGAAGTCGCTCGGCCTCAACTCGGAGACCGATGCCGCGATTGCCAAGATCATCGACAAGGGCAGTTACCCCTTCGTTCCGATCGAGAGGGAGGACCGGACACGCTTGGGCGACTGGGTCTTTTCGCTCGGTCACTCGGGAGGCTTCGACGAGGACCGCGGCAGCGTTGTGCGGCTCGGCCGGATCGTCCGCGTCGCCGACTCGACTTACCAGTCCGACTGCAACCTGATCGGTGGGGACTCGGGCGGACCGCTCTTCGACCTCGAAGGCAAGCTCATCGGGATCCACTCGCGGGTAGGCCAGCGCCTTCCGGAAAACATGCACGTCCCGATGCGCGAGTATCTCAGCAACTGGGACAAGATGATGGGTGGCGAGTTTATGGGCGAAGGCCCGTTCGCGAAGAAGCCCGAGAAAGGGAAGGGGTTCCTCGGACTTGCCGCCGAGAAGCGTGAAGAGGGCGGATTGCGGGTGAAGAAAGTCGGTCGCGAGTCGCCTGCGGAAGCCGCCGGAATCAAGGAGGGCGATATCCTCCTCAAGATGGACGGCGTGGATCTGGTAGAGCGGGACGACATCAAGGAACTCCTCAAGGAAAAGGCCCCCGACGACGCGGTCAGCTTCGAGATGCTGCGCGAAGGAAAAAGCGAAACCCTCACCCTCCGTCTTGGAAACCGAGATGAATAAACCGATCATCCTTCTCACCTCGCTCGCACTCTGGACTCCGCTGAGTGCGGTACAATCGCTCGAGTCGACCTACCGGACCGCAGGCCCTGCGGTTCACGGAGCCTTCGACGACGTCCAGCCCTTCCTCCAGACGGGAAGCGCCGTATTCCAGAAAGGACGCGACGAGATCATCTTCGGCACGGTGATCTCGCCCGACGGATTCATTCTCACCAAGGCAAGCGAGCTCGGTGATCTGGACGGCGTCAGCGTGACGGTGGACCGGGAACGCTACGACAACCCGGTGCTGGTCGCCCAAGACCACGCATGGGATGTGGCACTCGTGAAGATCGAGGCCGAGGGGTTGATTCCCGTCGACATTGCCGGCGACGACATCGAGCAGGGCACCTGGGTCGTGGCCAACGGAGCCACCAGCCGGAGCAAACGGCGGGTCCAGGTCGGAATCGTCGCGGCGAACGTCCGTGAGGTGTACGCCAAGGGCGGCACCGTGCTCGGCGTTGCCCTGAAGGCGGACACCGAAGAAATTGTCGTCGATGAAGTCACGGAAGGCACCGGCGCCGAAGCCGCAGGCCTGATGTCCGGCGACAAGATCGTCAGTTTCGAGGGTGAGGAAATCACGGACCGGGAGAGCCTGATGGAAAAGCTTGAGAAGCGCAGGGTTGGCGACGAGGTCCAGATCGGTATCGAGCGCGACGGGAAAAAGATCACCCTTCCGGTCGAGCTCGCCGGACGCGCGGATGTGTTTGGCGAGGAGAAGACGCGGAACGACGCGATGAGCGGGGAGTTCTCGGAACGCCGGACCGGCTTCCCGAAGGTCATGCAAACCGACGTCATGGGCAACCGCCGCTTCATGGGTGGTCCCGTACTGGATCTCGACGGGCGCTGCGTCGGCATGAACATCGCGCGCTACAGCCGCTGCGAGACCTATGCCATTCCGGGTCGCGAGCTGAAGGAACTCGCGGGCCAGATGATGGAGTCGGCCAAGACCCGCTGAATCAGGTTCCCGATCGCTTCAACCATGCGTCGATGCCGCCAGCGACATTGATCGCGCCCGGAATCCCGCTTTCCAGCATCAGCGACACCGCCCTTGCGGAGCGTCCGCCGGCCTTGCAGTGGACGAGAACCTCGCCGTCGCGGGGAATCTCCTCAAGCCGGCCGGGCAATTCATCAAGCGGGATGAGCTTGCCGCCGGGGATCGAGTGCTCGGCGTGCTCTTCCGGCTGCCGCACATCGATCAGGACGTAGGGCTTTCCGGAGCGAATGCGGGCATCGAGTTCATCGACGCTGATCGAGGGAATGTCGGGCATGGTGCAGGAAGGATCGGTGAGGGTTTCGGGATTGCGGATGGAACGGAGCGAAGCTTCGGACGAGCACAGCTTGCAAGCCGGATCCGGACTGAGCCGGAGTGTCCTGAAGGAAGTACGGAGGGCGTCGTAGCATAGCAACTTGCCGAGCGGCACCTCGCCCACATCGAGCAACAGCTTGATCGCCTCCATCGCCTGCAGCGTGCCGATGATACCGGGAAGGACACCGAGCACCCCGGCCTCCGCACAACTCGGCGCGGCTCCCGGAGGCGGCATCGTCGGGAGCATGCAGCGGTAGCAGGGACCTCCAAGATGGGGAGCGAAGACCGTGAGCTGCCCTTCGAAACGGAAGATCGACCCGTAGACGAGAGGCTTGCGCGCGAAGTAGCACGCGTCGTTGCTGAGAAAACGCGTCGGGAAATTGTCGGAGCCGTCGATGACGAGGTCATATGCAGCGACCAGCTTTTCGGCGTTATCGGGCGTGAAGCGCGACTCATGGCACACGACCTCGATGTGCGGATTGATCTCCCTCAACCGTTCCTTCGCGCTTTCGAGCTTGGGGCGACCGACACCGGACTCACCGTGGAGGATCTGCCGCTGGAGATTGGAGCGCTCCACCTTGTCGTCATCGACCAACCCCAGTTTCCCGACCCCGGCCGCTGCAAGGTAGAGAGCCGCCGGCGAACCGAGGCCGCCGGTTCCGATCAGAAGGACCGACGACCGTTTGAGCCGCAACTGGCCCTCCTCGCCGACACCCGGAATGCTCAGGTGGCGGGCGTATCGGAGCCGTTCGGCATCGGAGAGGGTCAGATCGTCCATCGCTTGGCGGGAGACCCTAGCGGACCGGTGACGCGTGGCAATCGATTCACGACTTGACGGATGGGCCGTGCGGACGGAGGGGAAAGCATGGCTGAGACGCTTTCGACATTTTCTCTGAAACCGGGTGATGCCGCTCCTGAATTCGAGCTTCCCGCGGCCGATGGGGCGCTCCAATCCCTCACCGGCGCGAGGGGAGAGAAGGGGACCTTGGTTTTCTTCGCCTGCAACCACTGCCCCTATGTCGTGATGCTTGCTGATGCGATCGCGAGCATTGCGAACGACTTGGCGGACAAGGGGATCGCGACCGTCGCGATCTCGTCCAACGACGTCGAGAACTACCCGCAGGACTCGCCGGAACTGATGGCGAGCTTTGCCAAGGAGCATGGCTGGGAATTCCCGTATCTCTACGACGAGTCTCAAGATGTCGCCAAAGCCTACGGTGCCGCCTGCACGCCTGACTTCTTCCTCTTCGACTCGGTCGGGAATCTCTACTACGCCGGTCAATTCGATGACTCCCGGCCGAAGAATGGCCGCCAACCCGACGGCGCGGATCTCATGGCAGCCGTCGCCGACATGCTGGCCGGGCGATCCGCTCCCGAGCGACAGCTGCCGAGCAGTGGCTGCAACATCAAGTGGAAGCCGGGCAACGAACCGGCCTACTTTGGCTGAAACCAGCCACTCAAGCTGACGATAGGCGGCTTCAGGCCCGGCGATTCCTCCCTTGCTAGCGGGAAATTCTCCCGCTAAACGGATCGCCATGCCGAACGGTTTGTCATCAATAGAGGGTTTTTTCGCCGCAATTCAGCTTTCTGCGGTCGACTGGGGAATCCTCATCGGCTTCTTCATCGTCGCGCTCGGCATCGGCGTCTGGTGCGCCAGAAGTGCCGGCAAGAACTCCGGTGAGTTCTTCCTCTCCGGACGCCACATGCCATGGTGGCTCCTCGGCTTCTCGATGGTCGCGACCACCTTCTCGACCGACACACCCAATTTCGTGACCAACGTCGTGCGCCTTCAGGGCGTCGCTGGCAACTGGAACTGGTGGGCCTTCCTCATTACCGGGATGCTGACGGTGTTCATTTACGCGAAACTCTGGCGCCGCTCGAATGCCCTCACTGATATCGAGTTCTATGAGCTTCGTTACTCTGGCAAGGAAGCGGCGTTCCTGCGTGGCTTCCGCGCCCTTTACCTTGGCGTCTTTTTCAACGTGATGATCATGGCCATGGTCACATTGGCCGCGATCAAGATCGGCGGGGTGATGCTCGGCTGGTCACCATGGCAATCGGTCGCCGTCGCCATGGTCGTGACGGTCGTCTTCTCTTCGCTCGGCGGTTTTCGCGGGGTTATCCTCACCGACTTTCTGCTGTTCATCATGGCCATGGTCGGGGCATTCGCCGCCGCCTACTATGCCGTTGGCCATGAATCCGTCGGGGGCCTCGGTGGTCTGATGTCGCACGTCGAGGTTCAGGACAAACTCGACATCATTCCGGAGTTCACCTTCGAAACCGACGCCTCCAAGGAGCTCCTCATCACCGCCTTCCTTATCCCGCTGGCGGTCCAGTGGTGGAGCGTTTGGTATCCCGGCGCGGAGCCCGGAGGTGGTGGCTATCTCGCCCAACGGATGCTTGCGGCAAAGAACGAGAACCATGCGATCGGCTCGGTGCTCTTCTTCCAGGTCGCGCACTACGCCCTGCGGCCCTGGCCATGGATCATCGTCGCGCTTGCCTCACTCGTCGTCTTCCCTTCGGACAAGGCTCCCGAACAACAGGCGGCCGCTGCCGCTCTTGACGCTCGGAGCGCTGATGTGGAAGCCGTCGTCGGAAAACCCCTGGAGTCCCTTGATGAGGCCCAGCTCGCGACGCTAGCCGAACTGAAGGAACTGAAGGCGACCGCCATGGGCTGCTCGTCGATTCTCAAGGCTTTCCCGAACACCGACTACAGCAAGATCGGCCACGACCTCGGCTACTCGGCCATGCTTTCTTTCCTGCCATCGGGTTGGCTCGGCTTGGTCCTGACCTCGCTGGTCGCGGCCTACATGAGCACGCTCTCGACCCACCTGAACTGGGGATCGTCCTACGTGGTGAACGACTTCTGGCAGCGCTTCGTCCGGCCGAAGGCGGGCGACTCCGAACTCGTGTGGGTCGGCCGCACCTCGACAGTCGTGATGATGGGACTGACCGCAGTCCTGGCGATGTATCTCCAGAGCGCGCTCGAAGCTTTCCAGATCCTGCTTCAGGTCGGTGCCGGAACCGGCCTTCTCTTCATTCTCCGCTGGTTCTGGTGGCGCATCAATCCGTGGAGCGAGATCGTCGCGATGGTGGTCTCCTTCGCGGTTGCCCTGTGGCTGGCGAAAAGCGATTTCGGTGCTGGGCTCGGCTACTGGAAGCTTCCCTTTGGCGTCGGCGTCACGACCGTCGCATGGCTGATCGCGACCTTCGTCACACCCGCATCGAGCCACGAACGGCTTCGGGCATTCGTCGAGTCGGTGAATCCGGGGGGTCCGGGCTGGAAAAAGGTGACCGACACCTGCACGGAGCGAGGTGAATCGCTGAACCTCCGCCACGCACCCGTCAATCTGCCCGCAGGCATTCTCGCCACCTTCCTCGGCACCGTACTGGTCTACGGATTCCTCTTCGGGGTAGGCTACGTGCTCTACGGCAATCTCGGACTCGGCATCGGCTTGGTCGTTCTCGCAGGCGCCGCCGGATTCGGGATCAAACTGCTGTGGCCGAAGATCCGCGAATCCGCTCCGGATCAATCCTGAGCCCTTCATTTACCACTTGAGCCATTGCGGGCATGCGGGTCCGGGCCCTAAGGTGGGCCCATGGACGCATTGATTCGGCATCTGGAAGAGGGCAAGGACCTCGACCCGCGCGAAATCCCGGTTGCAGCCTCGATGCTGCTCGACGAGTCGGTCGAGGACGACAAGAAGGCACAACTTCTCCAAGCGCTTTCGGCCAAGGGAGAGACGCCGGAGGAAATCGCGGGCTTCGTCGAGAGCTTCCTCGAACACGCGGTGGACCCGCATGTCGGTCTGGCAGAGATCGAGGGCCCGACCATCGACGTCTGCGGCACCGGTGGCGACAAGCTGGACCTCTTCAACGTTTCCACCACGGCGATGTTTCCCGTTGCTGCAGCCGGGGGAGTCGTCGTTAAACATGGCAACCGTGGCATCACTTCCAAAAGTGGAGGAGCGGATGTTCTCGAGGCTCTCGGAGTGCGAATCGATCTTCCGCCCGAAGGTTTCCGCCGTTGCCTCGAGAAGGCCGGTGTCGGCTTCCTCTTCGCGCCCGCCTACCATCCCGCGTTCAAGGCGATCGTGGGTGTCCGCAAACAGCTGGCCACAAAGGGCATCCGCACGATCTTCAACCTGATCGGTCCGTTGCTCAACCCGGCAAAACCCCAGTGCCAGCTGGTCGGGGTGTTCTCACGGGAACTCTGCCCGGCTTTCGCGGAAATCCTCCAACGGCTTGGCCGTGAAAGCGCGTGGGTCGTCCACGGCACGACCGGCGACGGCCGGTCGGTTGACGAGGTGAGCCTGCTTGGTTCGACCCGCGTTTGCAAATCCGGCAGCATGCAGGAACAGGTCGATGAGGAGATCCGCCCGCGGGATTTCGGGATGCATCATGCGGAAGTCCCGGAACTCCAGGGTGGAGATGCCGTGGCCAACGCGGCGATCCTTGAGAACATCCTTTGCGGCAAGGAGACCGGGCCGAAGCGCGACATGGTGCTTCTCAATGCCGGAGCGGCGATCGCTTGCTGCGGACTCGCGGATGATCTCGGGGACGGCATCGAGCTCGCCCGGACGGTCATCGATGACGGCTCCGCGCTGGACCGTCTGCGGGCACTCCAGGCAGCGGCGCGATAGGAACTCAGTCGCGGGCCCAATCGAGTGATCGACGCACGGCCTCGTTCCAGCGTTCGCGTAGTTCACGGGCGCGGTCGGTCGGCATTGATGGTTCGAAGGTCCGGTCGATTCGCTGCTGGCTCGACAGCTCTTCGGTCGACGACCAGAAGCCGACGGCCAGTCCGGCGAGGTAAGCCGCACCGAGAGCCGTCGTCTCGATGACCTTCGGCCGCAGCACCGGAATCTGGAGGAGGTCCGCCTGAAACTGCAGGAGCAGGGGATCCCGGGTCGCGCCGCCGTCCACTTTCAGCTCCGTGATCGGTGAGTCCGAGTCGGCGCTGATCGCATCGAACAGGTCGGCCGACTGAAACGCGATCGACTCGACCGCCGCCCGCGCGATGTGGGCCGCGGTCGTCCCACGAGTGATCCCGTGGATCGCTCCGCGAGCTCGCGAGTCCCAGTGCGGAGCGCCGAGTCCGGCAAACGCCGGGACAAAGACGACGTCGCCGCTGTCCTCAACCGATTCGGCAAGGGGAAGCACGTCACTCGACTCGGCGAGGATCCCGAGTCCGTCGCGGAGCCACTGGATCACCGCGCCTCCGACAAAGATGCTTCCTTCGCGGGCGTAGCGAATCGATCCGTCCCGCTGCCAAGCTACCGTCGTCAGGAGTTTCTCATGCGGCGCCGGAAGCTGATCTCCGAGGTTCATCAGCATGAAGCAACCGGTGCCGTAGGTGTTCTTGATCCCGCCTTGCTCGAAGCACTGCTGACCGAACAGCGCCGCATGCTGGTCACCTGCGAGAGCGGCGATCGGCAGTCCCGCACCGGGGAGACCGGAAGCCACCTCGGCGTGAACCCCGCCGGTAGAAACCACTTCCGGGAGAACTGCGGAAGGGATCCGGAGGTAGTCGAGAAGTTCCCGGTCCCAATCCAGCTTGCCGATATCGAACAACATCGTGCGCGATGCGTTGGAGACGTCGGTGATGTGGCGTTCACCCTTGGTCAGATTCCAGACGAGCCAGGTGTCAACCGTCCCGAAGGCCAACTCACCTCGCTCCGCGCGTTCCCGCGCACCGTCAACGTGATCTAGCAACCACGACAACTTGGTCCCGGAGAAGTAGGGATCCGGCACCAGGCCGGTCCTGCTCCTGACGACATCCTCCATGCCGTCCTCGCGCAGACGATCGATCATCGCCGCGGTGCGGCGATCCTGCCAAACAATCGCGTTGTGGATCGGCTCCCCGGTCGCCCGGTCCCACAGGACGGTGGTCTCGCGCTGGTTGGTAATACCTATGGCAGCCACCTCTTGCGGACCGGCCTCGCCGAGCACCTTCTCCATCGTCGCCAGTTGGCTCGCCCAGATCTCCCGAGGATCGTGCTCGACCCAGCCGGGACGGGGGAAGATCTGTGGGAACTCCTGCTGGGCGGAGCCGGTGATGTTGCCCTCCCGGTCAAAGAGAAGGGCACGGGAACTGGTGGTTCCCTGATCAAGGGAAAGAACAAACGAACTCATGGGCTTTCACCCACGAATGTGACCCTGCCACGGATCCGAGGCGAGGCAGATCGATCAGGCTCCGAGTAGCCAGAGCACCGGCTGCGGCCACACGCCCAAGACGATCACCGCGGAGGTCAGAGCAATGACGCAGACACGGCTGATGTAGGGCAACTCGACCGGACTCTCTTCTTCCGAGTCCTCCCACCACATCGAGCGGATCAGCTTGAAGTAGTAGTAGAAACCGGCGGCAGCGCCGATGAATGCGATCCCGACGCCCCACCACTGAGCGGCTTCGACCGCGAGCGAGAAGACGAAGAACTTCCCGAGGAATCCCGCGGTCAACGGAACCCCAGCAAGCGCCGCCATGATCACGGTCATGAGGATCGCGACCAGCGGATCACGCCGCCCGAGTCCCTTGAAGGCATCGAGTTCTTCCGAACCGCTGCGGATCCGGATCTGAGCCAGAACGAAGAATGCCGCCAGCGTCATCAGAAGGTAGGTCGCGAGGTAGAAGGAAACGGTCTCGCTTGAACCAAGCCCCTCAGCCTGCCCGGCCGGTTTCCACGCAGCCAGCGCGAGGACGAGAAAGCCGGCATGGGCGATCGAGGAATAGGCAAGCAGGCGTTTGAAGTTGGTTTGGGCGATCGCAGCGAGGTTGCCGAACAGCAGGGTCGCCACCGCCATGATCAGGAGCATCGCGGTCACCGAACCAGCCACCGGCGAGCCCTCGCCAAGGAAAGGCTCAAGGAAGCGGATCAAGAGCACGAATCCGGCCGCCTTGGAACCGACCGACAGGAAAGCGGTCGTTGGAGTCGGCGCGCCTTGGTAGACGTCGGGAATCCAGACCTGCATCGGCACGGCACCGATCTTGAAACCGAGGGCCACAAGGATCAGGCCAATCCCGAATAGCACGGGAACGGTGCTCTCGACTTCACCAATCTTCTCTCCGATGAGTTCGAGATTCATCGTGCCGAGCGTCCCGTAGATCCACGCGATGCCGTAAACGAGGAATCCGGTGCTCAGGGCACCGAGGATCAGATACTTCACACCCGCCTCCAGCGAACCGACATTGCGACGGAGGTAGGCAACAAGGATGTAGAAGGTGATCGTGACGAGTTCGAGCGCGACGAACGCACCCGCCAGATCCTTGGCCGAAGCCATCCACATCATTCCGGCGCAGGCGAAAACCGGCAGCGCGAAGTACTCGCCGGTGCCCGATTCGGTGGTCGGATGGTCCGTGAAGCGGGAAAGCACCGACCGGTAGTCGAGCGACATCAGGATCACCAGGATGGTGCAGACGATTGCGAAGCCCTTGTAGAAGCGGGCAACCGAATCGAAGGCGTAGAACTGCCAAAGCGGCCACTCGGCCCATCCCGCACCTTCACGAGCCTTGTCGGGACCGATCGCGAAGAAGCTGAAGACCAGAATGATGCCGAGTCCAAACGCGGCAAACACCCCGACGTGGCGCTTGCTGTGGGCCGGGCCGAATGCCTCGACCATAAGCAGAGCAATGCCGAGTGCGACGGTGAGGGCTTCGAGATAATAGGCGGGCATGGATGGGAGTGCCGGGTGATCGGGAGTCAGTGCGCGTGAGGCGTCACTTCAGAAAGGAAAGGAGCAGGTTCGGGTAGATGCCGACAACCAGCAGCGTCACGGCAAGCAGGAGGGCGGGGGCCCGGTCCCACAGCGTCAGGTCCGAGGCGCTCTCGGTCACCGAGACCTGAGGGCCTTGGAAGATCTTCCGGTAAGCGCGAAGCATGTAGATCGCACTGATCACGACGCCCCAGATGGCGAGGATGCAGGTGATCTGGACCGGACCGAGGCCTGCCGCGGGATCGTAGTTGGCGAAGGCGGAGATGAAGACCATCACCTCGCCGGCGAAGTTGGCGAGGCCCGGCAGACCGATGCTGGCCATACCGACGAGACCGAACAGGAAGGCCAGGGAAGGGGCCGCCTTGGCGAGGCCGCCGAGCTGGTCTAGATCGAGCGTGCCGGTGACGCGCTCGATCTTGTCCGCCAGCCCGAAGAGCATCGCGATTGAGATGCCGTGGGCGAACATCAGCAACACCGCGGCGGGCATCGCGTAGGCATTCGTTTCACCCGGCACTGCGGCGAGAGCCGCGATCGCGAGGAAGATGTAGCCCATGTGCATCACCGACGAGCTACCGAGCATCCCGTCGAGGCGCTTCTGGCTGATCGTCACGAAGCCGACCCACAGGATGTTTCCGAGCAGAAGAACACAGAGCGGCACGAGCCACGCGTTGACACCCTCGGGAAGGAGCGGCACCGCGAGACGAAGCAGCCCGTAGAGTCCGAACTTCTTGAGCACGCCCGCGTGGAGCATCGCGGTCGGAGCCGGGGCGCTGGCGTAGGCGGGAGCGGCCCACGAGTGAAAAGGAAAGAGCGAAACGAGGACTCCGAAGCCGACAAGCAGGAAGGCCGCGATGCCTTTCTGCGCAGCGGGATCGATCGCAAGCGTTCCGGCCGCAGCCAGATCGCGCATCTCGACCATGTCGAAGGTTCCGGCAACGGCGGCCAGCCACACGAGCCCGGCAAGCAGGACGAGGGAACCGAAGCCGAGATAGATGGTGATCTTCCATGCCGCCGCCTTGCGGTCACCGCGACCGAGCATACCGATCATCAGGAAGGTCGGGATCAGGGCGAGTTCGTGGAAGGCGTAGAAGAAGAACAGATCCGTCGCGACAAAGGCTCCGATCGCACCCGCGGCGATCAGAAGGGAAGAACCGTAGTAGAGCCGCTCACGGCCCTCGGGCGCCTTGCCGGTCAGGACGGCTGCGAACGCGACGATCACGGAGAGCAGCAGCATGATCACGCTCATGCCGTCCATGAAACCCAGGGATAGATGGAGCGACGGCCGCTCAAGCACCGGAAGATTCGTTTCCCAGAAACCCTTGTCCCAAGTGAGGGCGGCAATAACCCCGAGGACGAGGTTGGCGGCACAGGCGCCGATCGCGGTCAACCGGGCGTTGGTGCCGCTCAGGATGGCGACAAACGCGGCGATCGGAAGAAGAACGAGGAGCAGGAGCATGGCTTACTTCCAGAAAGTGGTGAAATAGATGACCAGGATGACGCCGATACCGAAGGCGAAGGCATAGGCCTGCAGGTTGCCGTTCTGGACCCGGCGGAAGAGCCCGCCGAACGACTCGGCGAGACGTGCCGAACCGCCGACGATCAGGCCGTTGATGACGAACTCATCGAAGAAGTGGACGATCGCCGCGCCACCGTTCTGCAGCCACTTGACCACGCCCTTGTCGTAGATCGTGTCGATGTAGAAGCGGTTGCGGAAGAGGGGGATGGAAAGCGGGTCCTTGTCCTTACCCGCGTAGAGAAGGAATCCCGGAACCACACCGGCAACCAGCGCCCCGAGCGAGATCCAGAACAGTTTGTTCATGTGGAACTCACCGGCATGCGCGGGCAAGGCCGGAGCAAAACCGTTGATCTCCTTGAAGCCGGCAATGACCGCGAGCACGGCAAGAATCACCAACGGGACAAACATCTTCGGTCCGACTTCCTTGGCGTGATCCGCATCGTCACTTCGGGTGGAACCGAGGAAGGTCACGACGAAGGCCCGGGTCATGTAGAATGGCGTCAGCACCGCAACCGCGACCGTCAGCCAGAACAACGGCGTCGACTTTTCGGCGGCGTGCAGGATGGCCTCCTTCGAGAAGAAGCCCGCCGTGAACGGCACGGCGATCAGCGCTGCCGTTCCGATGAGGAAGGTGAAACCGGTGATCGGCATTTTCTTGAGCAGGCCGCCCATCTTCCAGATGTCCTGCTGGTGGTGGCAGGCGTAGATGATCGCGCCGGAACCGAGGAACAGAAGCGCCTTGAACCAAGCGTGAGTGAAGAGGTGGAACATCCCGGCATCGCCGCTGACAAGACCGACCGCCATCACCATGTAGCCGAGCTGGGAAAGGGTCGAGTAGGCGAGGATGCGCTTGATGTCGTTCTGCTGGGTCGCCATCAGTGCCGCGCACAGCGAGGTAATGCCGCCGACCCATGCGATCACCGGACCGGCGAAGGTCTGCGCGAAAATTTCCTCACCCAGCGCGAGCTGGACCCGGAACAGCATGTAGACACCGGCCGCGACCATGGTGGCCGCGTGAATGAGGGCCGAAACCGGAGTCGGACCTTCCATGGCATCGGGAAGCCAGACATGCAGGGGCATCTGCGCCGACTTACCGACGGCACCGCAGAAGACGCACAGGATCGCCGCTCCCACCACACCTCCGAACAACCCCGGATGGTCGGCGTTGAACTTCGCAAGGCCTTCGGCCATCCCGTCGAAAACAAAGGTCCCGGTGATCCCGAAGACCATCAGGATCCCGATCATGAATCCGAAGTCGCCGATCCGGTTGACGATGAATGCCTTCTTGGCGGCGTCGGCCGCCGAGTCCTTCTGATACCAGTGACCGATCAGGAGATAGGAACTCAGACCCACCAGTTCCCAGAACATGAAGGTCATGATGAAGTTCCCGGCGAGGACGATGCCGGTCATCGAGAACATGAAGAGCGACAGGCCGGTGAAGTAGCGGGCCTTGGCCGCATCGTCGGCCATGTAGGCCAGCGAGAAGATGTGGACCAGCATGCCGATGCCGGTCACCACGATCATCATCCCGGTAGAGAGCTGGTCGAGCTTCAGCGAGATCTCGATCGGCGGAACCCCTTCGAGGGTGATCCACTTGAACGCTGCCGGAGCATCGGTCGAGCCGAGCAGGATCAGCGCGATGACGAAGGTCGCCACCACCGAACCGGTCGACAGCATCGACGCCAGAAACGCGTTGCGCTTCAGGTAAAGCTGGTTGGCCGCGGCGGCAAGCAGCGGGAGCAGAAGGAGGAGCCAGGCGAGCATCGGTGAAATCGAAAAGGATTCGCGGCGGGCGTCAGCCGCGCATGCTGGTCAGATCGTCGGTGTGGATCGTCTGCCGCGCCCGGTAGAGCGCGACAATGATGGCGAGTCCGACCGCGACCTCCGCGGCGGCGACGGTGATCACGAAGAACACCAGCATCTGCCCGTTGTAGTCGGGCAGCCCGTTGGAACCGTTGAAACGCGAAAAGGCCACCAGCGTCAGGTTGGCCGCGCTGAGCATCAGCTCGAGGCACATGAAGACCACGATGATGTTGCGGCGCAGGACCACACCGGCCAGACCGATCGCGAACAGCAATCCGGAGACGAGAAGGTAGGAATGCAGGCTGGCCATGGGATCAGGTCGTTTGGCGGCTCGAGAGAACGACGACGCCGACGGTCGCGACGAGCAACAGGACGCCGACGATCTGCAGCGGCAGGTTGTAGCCGGTGAAGATCACGTCGCCGACGAGATTGACGTCCGGCAGGCTGCCGGCCTCGAGCTTGGCGGCGATGCCGGGGCTTCTCTCGGTATATTCGGCGGCGCCGGCGGCCAGATCGAGAGGCTGTGACTTGGTGTCGGGCGTGTTTCCGAGCACACCCAGAAGCTGGATGGTGAAAGCCAGGACGATCCCGAGGCCCCCGACGATCGGCACGACTTTCGGCGTCCGCTTCTCCTCGGTCTTGAGATCAAGGAGCATGATGATGAACAGGAACAGCACCATGATCGCACCGGCGTAGACGAGGATCTGGATGATCCCGACGAAGTAGGCGTTGAGGCCGATGAAGAGGCCGGCGAGGCCGACGAACGAGGCGACCATCGAAAGCGCGGCCGCCACCGGGTTGCGCAGCGAGATCACGGCGAGCCCGCCGACGAGCATCAGCACCGCGAAGAACCAGAATAGGGCGAGGGGCATCGTGACAGGTTACTTGAGCTCGTTCCACTTGTTCACGAGGCCGACGCGCTTGCCGCCGATCTCGTACAGGCGCTCCTTGTCGTGCACCATCTGCTCCCGGCTCAGGCCGGTGATCGCGTAATCCTTGCGAAGGTAAATGGCCTGCTCGGGGCAGACTTCCTCGCACATGCCGCAGTAGATGCAGCGGATCATGTCGATCTCGAATTCCTTCGGCCGCTTCTCGACCTTCGCCCAAGGATCATCCGAGGGAATCTCGCCCGGCGTGATCTTGATCGCCTTGGGCGGGCAAATGAACTCGCAGAGCTGGCAGGAAACGCAGCGCTCGCGATCCTGCTCGTCGGTCACCAGCGCCGGAGCGCCACGGTAATACTCCGGCAGCTGGTCGTCCCACTTCTGCTCGGGATACTGCATGGTGGCACCGAGTCCGGACGACTTCAGCTCGTCGCTTCCGCGGGTCTTGCCACGCAGCGAGTCAAAGGCGTGCTTCATGGTGATCAGGAAACCCTTGAAGATGGCTCCCAGATACAGCTTCTCGCCGGCGGCGAGATCGGGGCGTTTGAGTTTAACGACTGCCATGAAATTCGATCAGTTCTGGCCGAGCAGGCCGCGGTTCGGCTGGGCCTTCGGTTCGGACACCTTGAGAACCCAGATGAGGGCACCGCTGACGACGGCCAACAGGACCGCACCGATGATGGTGGTGAGAATCCCGAGACTCGGGGCGGCAATGACCAGAGCAGCGATGAACACGTTGATCAGGGCGGCTTCGAAGAAGATCACCCAGCCAAGGCGCATGAGCTGGTCATATCGGAAACGGGGGACCGTCCAGCGGACGAGGATGAAGAACAGAATGAAGGCGACCAGCTTCGTCAGGAAGACCCCCATGTGCACCAGGCCTGAGAACCAGAGCCAGTTGCCTTCGCCGTCCATCAGGAGCTTCTCATCGAGCGTGAATCCGAGCGACCAGCCACCGAGGAACATCGTCACGATCAGCGCCGAGCCGATGACCATCGCGGCGTATTCACCCATGAAGAACATCGCGAACTTCATCGAGGAGTACTCGGTGTGGTAGCCACCCACGAGCTCGGTCTCGCACTCGGGGAGGTCGAAGGGCATGCGGTTGGTTTCCGCGAAGATCGAAATGGTAAAGATCAGGAAGGCGACCGTCGCCGGAATCCAGAAGATCCATGCCGAGAAGTCACCGCCGTTATTCCAAGGAGCCGAGTCGCCCCAGAGCGGCAGCAGCAGCCAGCCGTTCAACGCCTGGTGCTCGACGATGTTCGACAGGTTGAGTTCTCCGTACCAGAGCAGCACCGGGATGATCGAGAGGCCGAGCGAGATCTCGTAGGAGATCATCTGCGCCGTCGAGCGCACCCCGCCGACGAAGGGATACTTCGAGTTGGAGGACCAACCGGCCAGTGTGATGCCGTAGACGGCCAGGGAGGATACCGCGAAGACGAAGAGCGGACCGACATCAAGATCGGCGATCACCATCTTGTACTGCTCGCCGTTGATCGTGATCGGCGAACCGAAGGGAACCACGCAGACGGTAACCAGCGATGGAATGATCGTGAGCGCCGGGGCCATCCAGTAGAAGGCCTTGCGCACATGGACCGGCGTGAAGTCCTCCTTGAGGAAGAGCTTGATGCCGTCGGCCACAGGCTGGACCAACCCGAACAGCGAGAAGTCCTTCTTCGCTCCGAACAGGGTAAGCGGAATCCCGACACGGTTCGGTCCCACACGGTCCTGGATGATCGCCGAAAACCGTCGCTCGAAGTAGACGGAAATCGGAACCAAGGGTAGCACGACCATGAAGGTCAGGCCGATGACCTTGGCGAGGATGATGATGATATCGGTAAGCAGGTCCATGCGTTCGCGATGGGGAAGGGGGTCAGCCGACGATCTCGCCCGCGGCCTTGCGGGCCTTCTCGTTCTCAAGCAGCGGGATCGTCACGCCGGTCTCGACGAGCGGCAGTCCGAGGTCGCCGATCTTCGACAGGTTCAAGCCCTCGAACTCGGTGATCGAGGCGGCCATGTCCTTGAAGATGTCCTCGATCAGGTGAGGGAAGTCTGGGCTCGTGGTGGCGACGCCATCGAGCAGGCCGATCATGTCACGCAGGATCTCCCAGTCGTCCCGCGCTTGGCCGTGCGGTTCGACCGCGCGGTTGAGGCGCTGGAGGCGACCGGTGACGTTGATCATCGAGCCACGCTTCTCGGCGAAGGCGGCACCCGGCAGAACGACGTCGCTGGCGCTGGCCGTGGGACCCGCGAGCAGCACGCTCGAAGCGAGGAACTCAAGCTTGCCAAGATCCTCATCGGTGAAGTCGGCCTCGGCGGTGAGTTCCTCACCGAGCACAAGCAGGCGCTTGATCTTTCCTTCCCGGATCGAGTCGCGGATTTCGCCGAGCCGGAAACCCGGATCCTCGCGACGCCAGACCACCCGCACGCCCTGCGTGTTCGGATTGCGGTCGGCGCTGATCAGCTTGCCGTCGCTTTCACCCATCCGCGGCACCACCGTGAGGTGCTCGGTGCCGAGCGAGTCGGCCAGGGCCTTGACCAGGAAAAGCTCCTCATTGGTCATCCGTGCCGAGGCGATGATCGCAAGCTCGGAAGCTTCACAGCCTTTCAGACCATCAACGGTCTTCCGGACCGCCTCGGACCAGTTCGCCGACACATGCTTTCCGTCCGCTTTGACCAGCGGCTCGGTGAGGCGTTCCGGCGAGTCGATGTAGTGGAAATTCAGGCGGTGTGAATCCGGCATCCAGCACGAGTTCACGTCGTCATTCTGGCGCGGCGTGATGCGGTAAACCGTCTCGCCGCGGGTCCAGACGGTGATATTGCAACCGGTGCCGCAGTTGACGTCGATCGTCTTGGTCTCCTTCAGGAACCAGACGCGCATCTGGAAGCGGAAATCATTGCTGGTCAGCGCGCCAACCGGGCAGATGTCGGCGGTGTTGAGCGAGTAGTTCGAATCCAGCTCGCGGCCCGGGTGGACCGTCAGGGTGGTGTAGGTGCCGCGCTGGGTGAAGCCGAGCACCGGATCATCGGCCACCTCGTCCATGAAGCGGATGCAGCGGCTGCACATGATGCATCGCTCGTCGTCCAGCCGGATCCGCGGACCGATATCCACGTTCTTCGGCTTCTTCACTTTCATGTCGACGAAGCGCGAGCTTCCGCGTCCGTGACCGACGGAAAACTCCTGCAGCCGGCATTCGCCCGCTTGGTCGCAGATCGGGCAATCGAGCGGGTGGTTGATGAGAAGAAACTCCATTACGCCCTCGCGGACGCTTTCGACCAGCTCGCCGCCGGTCCGGATGCCCATGTTCTCGGCGACCGTGTTCGCGCACGCGATCACCGGGCGGGGCATCCAACCGATCGGCTGGTAGCCGTCATCATCGTATGTCGGATCCTGCCCGGGCGTCGGCCGTGGCGGCATGCCCATCTGCACAAGGCACATCCGGCAGTTTCCCGGCGAACTGAGCTTCGGATGGTAGCAGTAGTGGGGGACTCCCACGTTGAACATCCGGCAAGCCTCGATCATCCGCGTTCCTTTCGGAACCTGGCGCCAAACGCCATCGATCTGCACATTGACGAGGCCCTTTTCGGCAGTGAGATCCTTGGGGAGCTTGGCTTCTGCGGTGGAGGCGTTTTCGCTCATGGGGCAGGGAAGGGCGGGCGGTGGAAATCTCCGCGCGCGGCGACTATGAAAAGCCCCCCGACGAGCCGCAAGTGCCCTTTGTGAAAAATTTCACAAAGTCGGGACATTTCTCCGGGAGGCCGGCGGGATAAGGAAAACGGCCGACCTCCGGAAGGGGGGTCGGCCGGGAAAATCGGGCCAATGGGGCCTCAGGCGCGGCTGACGTAGGAGCCGTCCTCGGTCTTGATGATCAGGCGCTCGCCGGGATTGATGAACAGCGGGGCCTGGACGACCAGACCGGTCTCCATCGTGACCGTCTTGTTCGAGTTGTTCGCCGAGTCGCCTTTCACGCCCTCGGGAGCCTCGGTGACCGTCATTTCCATCGATTGCGGCAATTCGATATCGGCCACCACGCCGTCGGCGAAGAGCAGGGTGTAGGTCTGGCCCTCGAGCAGGTAGTCCTTCACGCCTTCGATGATGTCCTCGTGCACGACGACGTCATCATAGGTCTCATTGTTGAGGAAATGGTGCCCGGCGGCGTCCTTGTAGGAGTATTCGTGCGGAATCCGCTCGAGCATCACGGACTCCATCGAGTCGTTGGACGTCAGGCGCAGGTTCGAGACCTTCTTGGTCGCCACGCTGCGGACCGACATCTGAACGTAGGACGCCATCCGCGGAGGCGTCTTGAGTTCGTGGGCGATCACGACGCAGACGTCGCCATTGTGACGCACCGCGTGGCCGCGGCGCAGGTTGATAACCGGTGTGCTGGGCATGTTGCGACGGGGGATAGAAGCGCCGCAGCCCCGTGGCAAGCGCGGAGTGTCCGGCTTGACGGGGCGTTGATGCCTCGGGGTCGGCCCGATTCAGCGATGCGAAGCGGCCTCGTGCTCCTCTTCGGCAGCTTCCAACTCGGCCCGCTCGCGGGGAATCACGCGAAGGAACTTCAGGACGCTGGTTTCCCAGTTCTCAAGCAACTCGGTGGCGTGCGGGCTGCCCGTCTTCTCGACGTGGGCTTCAAGCAGCGACTTGAGCTCGTCGATATCCTGCTGACGCTTGATCGGCAGGGAAACGACCATCTCCGGGTTGATCCGCGAGTAGAAGCGACCGTCGACATCATAGACGTACGCCGTGCCACCGGACATGCCGGCGCCGAAGTTCTTCCCGGTCTTGCCGAGAATCGCCACGGTTCCGTTGGTCATGTATTCGCAGCCGTGGTCGCCGACTCCCTCGACGACCGCGGTGGCTCCGGAGTTACGGACCGCGAAGCGCTCGCCAGCGCGACCATTGAGGAACAACTGGCCGCCGGTCGCTCCGTAGAGGCAGGTGTTGCCGGCAATCGAGTTCTTCGCCGCGACGAATTTCGCGTCCTTCGGCGGGCGCACCACGACTTCACCGGCGGCCATTCCCTTGCCGACGTAATCGTTCGCCTCACCGACCAGCTCGATCTTCAGCCCCGAAACGAGGAAGCACCCGAGCGACTGACCGGCGGTGCCGCTGAGCTTGAGCGTCACGGCAGTGTGGCCGTTGAAGGCATAGTTGCCGTGAACTTCGGCGATCCGCCCCGACAGACGCGTGCCGATGTTCCGGTCGGTATTGACGACCTCATAGGAGAACTCCATCGCCGCACGGTCGGGCAACAGCTTGATCGCTTCGGTGACTTTCTCGTCCAATGCACCCTCGCCGTATTCCACCTCGGAAGGCTTCGCGTCCGACTCGACACCGAGTTCATTCTTGAGATCAGCCAGGATCTGAAGATCGAGCGCCGGCTTGGAAATCCCGTCGTTGCGCACCTTGGTGTGGAAGCGCGAGACGGTCGCAGCGTCGACGCCGTGTTGCTCGGCCAGCACCGGCACCACATCCTTGAGCACGGGACCGAGATCGACCGTGTTCGCCTTCGGATGATCCGGCACCTCGCGCTGGCGCAGGAACTCGGGGCGGCCGATGAGCTCGTCCAGCGAACGCACACCCAACTCGGCCATGATTTCGCGCGCCTCTTGCGAGACGGCATCCAGGAAATTGATCACCATCTCAGGCGTGCCCTTGAACTTCGCACGCCACTTCGGATCGGTGGTCGCGACACCGACCGGGCAGTTGTTCAGGTGGCACTTACGGACGTAGACGCAGCCCATCGCGATCATCGCGATCGTGCCGAAATTGTATTCCTCCGCACCAAGGATCGCGGCGATGACGATGTCGCGCCCGTTGCGCAGGCCACCGTCGGTGCGGAGCACCACGCGGTCGCGGAGGTTGTTGATGAGCAGCGTCTGCTGCGCTTCTGACAACCCGAGCTCCCACGGCGAACCGGCGTGCTTCGTCGAGGAAAGCGGCGACGCCGCCGTGCCACCGTCGTGACCCGAGATCAGGATCGTGTCAGCACTGGCCTTGGCCACACCGGCCGCAACGGTCCCGACACCCGTCTCAGCGACGAGTTTGACGGTCACGCGAGCCTGCGGATTGACCTCCTTCAGGTCGTGAATGAGCTGCGCGAGGTCCTCGATACTATAAATATCGTGGTGCGGAGGAGGGGAGATGAGTTGGACACCCGGCTGGGTATTCCGAAGCCGCGCGATCAACGCGTTGACCTTGTGACCCGGAAGCTGACCGCCCTCACCGGGCTTCGCGCCCTGGGCCATCTTGATCTCGAGCTCGCTGGCATTGACGAGGTAGTAGGCGGACACGCCGAAGCGTCCCGAAGCAACCTGCTTGATCCATGAGCGAGCGAAGTCGCCATTGGGATATTCGCTGTAACGCTTCGGATCTTCGCCGCCTTCGCCCGAGTCGGACTTGGCTCCGATGCGGTTCATCGCGATGGCAAGCGTCTCGTGAGCCTCCGGCGAAAGCGCGCCGAGCGACATCGCTGCGGTCGTGAAGCGACGCCGGATGTCCTCGATCGGCTCGACCTCGTCGATCGGCACCGGGCCGGATGACGCCGGAACGAACTCAACCAGATCCTTTACCGCCATCGGTTGGTTCTCGAGCGACGCTTTCACGTAGCCGTCGTAATCCTCGGCCTTTCCGCTCTTCACGTAGGTGTGGAAGTTCTTGATGACCTCGGTCGTCAGCGCGTGGCGCTCGCCGCTCTTACGGAAGCGGTTGTAGCCCGGATCACCGAGATCGAGCGTTTCGCCGGACGGCACCTCGACATCGAACGCGGCCCGGTGACGGATCACCGACTCCTCGCCGATTTCCGCGAACCCGACTCCGCCGATCTTCGACTGCACGCCGGTGAAGGAGAAGTCGATGACATCGTTGCCGACTCCGATCGCCTCGACGATCTGCGCGCCTTGGTAGGAGTTGAGGACCGAGATCCCCATCTTCGACATGATCTTGAGCAGGCCCTTCTCAAGAGCCTTGCGGTAGTTCGCCATCGCCTTGTCGACACGGGTTCCGATGCCGAGCTTGTCTTTGCCTTCGTCGGCGGCGACGAGCTGGCGCACGGTCGCGAAACCGAGATACGGGCAAAGCGCGGTGGCGCCCACGGCAAAGGTGCACGCGACCTGGTGGGTGTCGCGGATCTCTCCCGACTCGACGACCAGCGAGCAGCGCAGGCGCTTGCGCGAGCGGATCAGGTGGTGGTGGACCGTGCCGGTGGCCAGCATCGACGGAATCGGAATCCGGTCCGCCGAGGTCGCGCGATCGGAAAGGATCAGGATGTTCGAACCTCCATCGACGGCCGCGACCGCTTCCTCGCACAGCTCGTCGAGACGCTTCTTCAGCCCCTCCGCGCCTTCGGACGCCGGCCATGTGATGTCGATCACCGAGCAAGGGAAACCTTCCTCCCTGAGATGCTTGATCCGCTCAAGCTGGTGCTCGAAGAGGATGGCGGAGTCGCAGTTGACGATGCGGCAGTGCTCGGGCGTTTCATCGAGCCAGTTGCGCTCGGGCCCGAGACCACAAGCAAGGGTCATCACGGCCCATTCGCGGATCGGATCGATCGGCGGGTTGGTCACCTGAGCGAAACGCTGCTTGAAATACGTGAAGAGCAGACGCGGATAGCTCGACAGCACCGCGAGCGGAATGTCGTCACCCATCGAGAACACCGCTTCCTGGGCGTTGGTGATCATCGGCGGGAACACCATGTCGAGTTCCTCGATCGAGATGCCGTGCGCGACCTGCTGGCGGGAAAGCTCGAGCGCCTCGAAATCCTCGACCGGGGCGTGCGCCTCCGGGGAAACGAAACGACGCAACTCAAGGCGGTTCTCATCGATCCAGCGGCGATACGGCTTCTGCTTCGCGAGCGCTTCCTTGATGACCCGGTCATCATTAAGTACGCCAGTCGACGTATCTGCGGAAAGCATTTGTCCGGGACCGAGGCGACCCTTGCGGATCACGCGGGCGTCATCGATCACCACCGCTCCTGCCTCGGAACCGATGTAGAGCAGGCCGTCTTCGGTGAGCTTGTAGCGCGACGGACGCAGGCCGTTCCGGTCGAGCGAGGCGCACAGTTTCACGCCGTCGGTATAAACCAGGCCGGCGGGTCCGTCCCACGGCTCGGAGAACGAGCGGATGTACTGGTAGAAGGCGCGAAGGTCGTCGGAAATATCCTCATCGTTGCGATACGCCGGCGGCACCAGCATGCACATCGCGTGCTCAAGCGAGCGGCCGGAAAGCACCAGCACCTCGAGCGCGTGATCGAGCGAGCAGGAGTCCGACTCTCCGTGACTGACGAGATTCTTCAGAAGCTCGACGTCCTCGCCCCAGATCTCCGATTGGAAGTAGTCCTCACGGCTCGAGATCCAGTTGCGGTTGCCTTCCACAGTGTTGATCTCGCCATTGTGGCACATCATCCGGAACGGTTGGCCGAGCGGCCAGGCCGGGAAGGTGTTCGTCGAGAAACGCTGATGGTAGAGGCTGATGGCGGTCTCGAAATCCGAATCCTGCAGGTCCTTGTAGAACGCGCGGAGCGCGGCAGGCATCGCCAGCCCCTTGTAGGAGATCAGGCGGCTCGAAAACGACGGCATGTAGAAGTCGGACACCTCACGGGTTTCCAACTCGATCTTGCGCCGGCACAGGAAAAGCTGGCGTTCGAAGTGGTCGGATTCCCATCCGGCCGGACGCTTCAGCAGCAGGTGCTCGATGACTGGCTGGGTGCTGCGGGCGAGCGTGCCGAGGGCGTCCGGATCGACCGGCACCTCACGCCAACCGATGGTTTCGATCCCGCGGGCCTTCACCGTCGCCTCGACCAGCTCCTTGATCTGCTTTTGCGCGCCGGCATCGGCCGCCGGCAGGAAAAAGACGCCCACTGCCAACTCGTCGTCGGACTCCAGCGAACCGCCCAGCGCCTTCACCGCCTTGCGGAAAATCGGGTAGGGGATCTGCGACAGGACACCGGATCCGTCGCCGGTCTTCATGTCCGCATCGACCGCGCCGCGGTGGGTCATATTGCAGACCGACTCGAGCGCGTAGTTGAGCACCTCGTAACTCCGGACCCCGTTGATCTGGGCGATCGCTCCCATCCCGCAGTTGTCGCGCTCGTGGGCGAGCGAGTGCATGGAGCCGGGAACGAGCGGAGTGGAGGGGTGATAGAAGCGATTCATGATGACGGAAAGTGCCAGGAGGTGGACCCCGGTGAAGCATCGGCCGGACCAACATTCAAGCGGTCCCTGCGTCCCCACCTGTGGGGCCGGGAATAAATGACAGCCCTCCATGACTGCCAAGCGGGAAAATGACCCCGACGCAGGGCTCCGCTACCGCCTGGATCAAGCCTGAAGGCAGCGAAGACACCCCACTCCTAGGCTCACCCTTGGGAAATGCGGAACTCCCGGCAATCACCCGATTCTTCAAAGCTTCTTGTTCCCTGAATCCTCTCAGATCCCCAATCTTTCCCTCCAGCGGCTGTCCTTCCGCAACTCGGCCTCGTTTCAGCCCCGAAGGGGCGCCGGCACTTAGCCCCGGGGTTCACCCCGGGGATGGGGCCTCCCTCTGATTTCAAGCCCCGGAGGGGCGCAGGCAGACCCCGCGAAATCCTCACGATGCCGCCGCCGCGCACCTCAAACCAAACCGTCCAACTCGTCTGGCTCCAGAATTCCCAGATCCACCAAAAACCGGTCCGCCGCCTTGAGCGTCAGCTCGTAGTGCATCTCCGAAACGTTGAAATTGAAGAACGAATGCTCGGCCTTCTCGAACTCGAGAAACTCCGCCGGATTCCTCCGCCACTTCAATCCGCGCACGAACCTGCGGGCGTCTTCGAAAGGCGTCACCCGGTCATTCTTGCCATGGCAAAACAGCATCGGCGGGAGCTTTCGCCGCAGCTGCCGCAGCGGGCTATGCCGCCGCGCCGAACCCGCATCAGGAAACCGTTTCACCACGGACGCCTGGCTCGTATCGAGCAGCGCGCTGAAGAGCACGAGCGCCTTGGGCATCGGCAGGGGGCTTTCCTCGCGCGGCTTCGGCAACACCTGTTGCAGCGCCAGCCAGGCACCGCCCGAAGCGCCGCCGAGCACCAGCTTGTCAAAATCGATCCCAAGCCGGTCGCCATGCTCGGCCAGCCAGCCCAGGAATGTCCGGGCATCCTCAAGGGCCTCGATCGCCCCGGTGCCGTGAATGCTTTCCACCCGGGTCTCGACCGCCACCGCGAGCGCGCCGCGCGTCGCGAAGTGAAGGCACTGTGGCACGAATTGCGTCGGCATCGACCCGTCCCAGAAGCCGCCGTGGAAAAAGACCACCAGCGGCCGTTGCTGGCCGGGCTCGAAATCATGAGGCACGAAGAAGTGGGCGTTCAGCGGACCCTGAGGCGTTTCAAGGTACGACAGAGGCGTCGCGGCCTTCATCATCTCGCGCTGACGCTCTTGCCCGATGGGCGGAACTCTGGAAAGGAGGGACATCTAAGGGGGAGACAGGGGCTGAAAACGATTGTTGTAACCTCGACGCACTTGTCCAATCGTTTTCACCGATGATCCCACGTCTGATTCCCGCCACGATCGTTCTTGCGGCCGCCATGACCCAGTCCGCGGTCGCCGACATCGCCTCCGACCTGAGCGCCAGCTACGGCGCCTGGAGGCAGTCGATCATCAATAAGGACGCCCGGATGTGGCAGATGATGACCTCGCCGAACCGACAGGCGGAAGTCCGCAACCGCTTGCTTTCCGAGAAGCGCGCGTTTCCGGCGGCCGTCTTCGAACTGCCGGCACCGCCACCCAAACTTGACGGACTCAAGATGGTCCACGTTTCGCAAAAGGGCGCCACCGCAAAGGCGTCGTACTTCGGCAAGGTGGATTTCGGAGTCGGCGGCGACCCGACCGAGAACCTCCTCGTCCTGTCATTCATCAATGCCAACGGCCGCTGGACCTACGACCGTGCCGATTTCGTGAATCTTGCGGCCTTGCCGGAGGTTCGCAAGGAACTCGCCGCCGGAGACCTGAAATACGTCAAGGAAACGCCCGAATGCCAAGCGACGGGAATCGTTCCGCCGACACCGCCAGCCGCACCGCCGGCCAAATACATCGCCAAGGTCTACGTGTTTTGTCCGGGCCGCGAGGTCCAGGTCCAAGTGAACCGGATCAGCCGCCACCGGTTTGCGAACGCCAAGGAGGCCGAGATCGTCATCGGCGGCGCCCGCGACGGACGCAATGAGGTGACGTTCACCGCCAAACCGCTCGAAGGCGGCACCGGCAAGGAGGCATTTGCCGTACGGGTCTACCTGATGTCCGAGATCCCCGGAACCAAGCCGATCATCGCTTACGAGTACAAGGCCGAGGAAGAACAGCCCGTGAAGGGCTTCGACAGCAGCCATTTCATCCTCGATCCGGCCACCGCCGCCAAATTGGTGCCGTAAACCGGCATTCGGCCCGCCATCCGGCCCGAATCCCCAGAAACCCAAGCAAACCCGGTTTCCGCGGTTCCGATTCTCAACTTGTTACAACATACGTAATCCGGAGTTTAAAATCGTGGATCTTCCCGGATTCCGTTGAAGCCTCCCCGAGCGGTCGAATTCCAATCCCACTGACAACCGCCATCAGCTGGCTGGCGCAGATCTCGACCCCGCACCCCTGCGAACGCCCCTTCTTCCAATACCGAGGACGTGGCGGCAGACACCCGCCTCAAGGAACTACTCTTCCTGCGAACCGCAAAACGCTGAGGCGCGGACACCCGTATGAGGCTGGCCCAAACAGCCAGATGCGCCGCTGCGACAAGATTCCGCGGCAAGCATCCGAATGACCGGCCTTGGATCACCAAGCGTCCGAAATCTTGCCCTCAGCCGTCCCGCCAACTATTCCTGCGACCAAATCCGTTAGATCAGGATGCAAACGCCGAACTCCACCTTTCTCAAAGTCGCCGCAGCAACGATCACTCTCCCGCTGTGCTCGTGTGTCACTTTCACGGAAATCGACTCGGACCCGCCGGGCGCCGACGTCTTTGTCGTTCCCGCCCGCCTGTACGACGCCGACCCGGCCATTGCCACGGAATCCAAATCCGCCCTCCAGGAACAATACAGCCTCGGCCTGCTCGAACCGAAGACCCCAACCAGGTTCCGCGGCGGCGAGCGCACCTACGTGGTGATCGCCGAACTGGACGGCGTGAGAAAAGCGCAGCGCATTCAGCCCACTGAGCTCGAGAACAACCGCACGACCATCTCCTTTCGATAGATGATGCGTTATTTGCAGCCGTTAACCGTCGCTGGAGTCGCACTGACATGCCTGCCGGCCGTTGCCGCGCTGAGCTTCCCATCCTCGACTCCTCCTGATGCCAGGACTCTGTTTGTTGCCACATCGCTGATCGCGGCTGGTGTTGGCACACTCATAGCCTTTGCGTGTCGAGATCGGCTCGCGCGACTCGGCCCGAAAGGCATCGTGGTCGCGACTGCCGGCGCCGCGATCGTTCTGCTCACCGCGCTCGGCTTCTACACGATCAGCCTACAGATATGTAATCTGACGTTCGAGTATGCAGGCAGCCAACGCACCCAATTCGTGCCCCTTATCCCGAATGCTGAACTCCGCACGGCTCTGGATGGCCAATCCCTCAAGGAATTCGCGTCGAAATACGGGCCGGACGAAGTTCGGTTGCTCGTATCCGATCAAGCACTTGCGTGGACCCGCTACACACTGCTTCTGGGATATGCCCTCGTCAGCACGGCGCTCGCCTTGACCGTATGGATACCCACTTTTTGGCTCGCCGGATCCCGTAACCATTCAACCCGCTCCGACACCACTCGAAAGCTGCTGGCAAACGCAACGTCCGATCCATCCGGCGAGTCAGGCAGCGGAGTCTTCATCTCCTACCGCCGGACCGACTCGGCCTTCGTGACCGACCGCATCTACGACTCCCTCATACCCCTGTTCGGATCCACCCGCGTCTTCAAGGACGTCGATTCGATTGCACTGGGTGATGACTTCCAATCCGCGATCTCCGAAGCCGTCGGATCATGTCAGGTTCTCGTCGCGATAATCGGCGACGAATGGCTCACCACCAGCAACGCGGATGGCACCCGACGACTCGACCAACCGGACGATTTCGTGCGGATCGAGATCGAGACCGCCCTGCAGCGGAATATCCCCGTGATCCCGGTCCTGTTGGATGGGACGTCGATGCCGAGAGCCGATGAGCTCCCCGAACCGATGCGCGCACTCTCGACCCGCAATGCCGCACGGATCCGCCCCGCCCCTGACTTCGAGAACGACATCGAGCGACTCACCAACCGCTTCTCCCAAGTCATCGGTACGACCGACTTTTAACTCGCCACCCGAATCGAGCCCGCCCAGGGAAAGCCGCCGGACCGTCGTCCTGCCCTTCCGCAACCGGCCGGTCCCCGATCCCGAGATCGCCTTCACCGAGGGCGCCCAGAAGAACCAAACCGCGGTCACCATCGACCGCAGCGCGAATGCCTGGATTGTCGCGGGTGTCCCGGCCCGGATCGACGACTACCGCGAGCTGGTCGAAGCCCTCGACATTCCGGCGATCTGCCTCGACCTCGATCTTGTCCTCGTCGCCATCTCCGAGGAACGCCTCAAGGCGCTCGGCGTGTCCGCTGCCTTCTTCGACGGCGCGAACTGGCTCAACTCCTTCGATCTCGGATTCTCTACCGCAGGACTCAACCTCGCGCTCGATTCCGTTCGGGTGACGATCGAGGCCGAAAACCTCCGGGACAGCGTGTCGGTCGTCTCCATGCCGACCGTCCGCACGGTCACCGGCGAAAACTTCAGCTTCGGCAACGTCGACCAGGTTCCGATTGCCAGCTGCACGATCACCGACCAGAGCGAAACCGTCACCTTCACGTATCGCGACGTCGGCCTGCAGTTCTCCGGGATCGTCTCGGTCATCGGCGAGCGCTACTTCATGAACCTCGAACAGTCGCAAGGCACGATCGTCGGCGACGGCGACCCCGAGCAGGCTCCGAGATTCCGCGAGGCCACCAGCAAGAACACGCTGACGCTCGCCCTGGACAGCTGGGCGGTCGTGTCCGGCCTGATCGTCGACCGCAAGCAATGGCGTCGGGGCCTGCTCAGCAAGCGCGAAGAACAGCTCCGCGACCTTGTGTTGGTGCTGGTGCGGCCCCGGACCTACCTCAGCAACCGTCCCCCACGGGCGGTGCCCGTGGTCCCTGTCGTCGACGCGGTTCTCTCCGAACTCCCTTGGGACGGCTCCTTGCTCCCTCCCAAACCAGCGCGCAAATAGGGTGAGCGTCCCGTGTTGGTGTCAACGGCCGCGGAGCCACTGGCCGGATTTCTGGCCGGAAGGGCGGCTGTGCTCTAGCTGCTACCATCTTGAGACCGGCCGACGTCCCTACTGCTCGGCCAACACACTCGCGCAGCTTATCGAGGCCGCCCGCGCCCGAATCCGCGCGGGTTTGGAGCGCCGCTACGCCTCCGCTGACGCCCCGCCCCGCACCGGCAAGGGGTAAATAACTCCGGATTCTCGGGATATTTTCCCACCCCTGCCCTGGTCAGAGATATTTACCGCCCTTGCGCTTGGTGGACGGCCCCGAATCCCAGCAAAATCAACGGTTCCGTTGCAGTGCCCCGACCGGGGAACTTGCCAAATCCCGAGTAATTCCCTATGCCTGCTGCCGCAATAGCTAACTGTTAGTGTAGAATATGAGCCGAACAATCATCGTCCCTGTCCACGACGTGACGATCAGTTCTGATTACGGCTCAGAGTTTCGAATTGATCGGGTGACGCTCATCTCTAAAGACAAAATCGCCCGACTTCAAAGCAGATTTGGCATTTCCCGAAGCAAGTGGAAGCTCCTCAAAGAGAGTTTCTTGGATGATCGCCAAGAGCGCGCGACAACCTTCGGGGTAGTCAGAGACAATTCTACGCGAGAAGAGGACGAGTTGGTCGGGCTAGTCGAGGAAGAGTTACACATTCTCCATCTGATTCAGCTGCCCATGTCCGATAAGACGATATTGCGGGCATGGTCGCCGTATGGATCGAGCCTTCAGAGATCTCAACAGCATTACTTGATCACGGATGACGGGACAGTGGGTTCTCGCGGCAAGTTCAAATCTGGTGCGATCTTTCCTCTGAATCTAAGTCCATCTCAGATCCGCAAAGATCAGCTCCAGCTCTTTGGGCAGATGACGAAGGCGCTTCGTTGTTCGAGCTTCAGCTCCAAATGGAAGAGGGATTTTCGGAGGGCAATGGTGCTCCTGGGAAAGAGCCTTACCGAAGCGTCAACTGAAGTCGCGTTTCTCTTGGCATGCATCGGGCTTGAGACGCTTCTGGTGTGCACCGAGTCCGGCCAACGTGAACAGATGCGGAAGGCTGTCTTTCTCTTCTCGGGTCTCAACCATGCATCACGGGGCAAGCCGATTGAGGACCAATTCAACGAAGCCTACGACAAACGTTGTCGATTCGTGCATCGCGGAGAGTCTGACGACATTCAATTAGCCGATGCCCGAATCGTTCAGGAGATCCTTTTCAACGTTATTGCCAACATCGCCACGCATACGGAGCAGTTTCGATCGAAGCAAGCCGTGGCCGATGTGGCTAGGCAGATTGCGGCTGCAAGGGAGCTGGGAATCGAAAACAAGTATTGGCCTAAGAAGATGCTTTATCGACACTGCGTCACCACCACCGCAAAACGCTAATCGGGTCCCGGGGAGTGATTAGCTCCCCGGTCCCACACCACCCTGCGTACGGCTCCGTACAGGGCGGTTCCGATCAGACCCGGGCCAGTTGCCCGTAGTGAAGCTTGATCCATGTCGCCCTCATCTCGGGCACCCCTTGTTCCTCGAGCCAACGGTTGTGGAGCGCGTGTCGCACCAGCGACATCTGGCTCATGCGCCAGTAGCCTTTCCGGCTCCGCGACGCCTTGTGCACCTCGCCCGGGGCAATGCCCAGCGCGAGGAGTTCGCGGCGCCGCGTGCGCGGTTGCTTCCATTGCTTCCAGTAGTACAACCTCACCCTCCGCCTTACCCATTCCGCAACCAGTGAGGGAAAAGGTCGGCAACGCGAAAGCCTTGATCGAATGATCATCCCGAAAAGCCGCACGCCGTTCGCACCCCTATGGACGGATCGGTATCCGACGGAAGACATCGACCAGTGAAGCGATTGGGCGCGGAGCATGACCCGCAGGGCGAACCGTAAGACCGGCCCCGGCCGCACCTTCGACGCTTGCCTAGGCGCGATCAAAAACTCGGAGATACATCCATCCCCGGGCCCACGTTCACTGACGACCGTGAGACCAGTTCCACTTCAATTTTTCGTCGCGACACTTCTGGCGACACCACCTTCTCTCCTTGCAGCCACCTTCGGCGAGCAGATCAGCGCCGAGGGAATCCGCCATTCATTCCTGCTGACCGGCAACAAGACCGCGCTGATCGGTGAAGACTGCGAGACCATGTGGTCCGTCAACGAGCGGTCCCGCGACGGCGAGGTCTTGGCCGACGGAAACCTCCTCATCGCATTCGCCAAGTCTGTGAAGGAATTCACCCGCACTTTGGAGGTGGTCTTCGAATACAAGCTCTCGCCCGAGAACAGCGAAATCGGAACCGTGAGCCGGCTTGAGAACGGCAACACCCTGATCACCGAACTCGGTAAGAAACCCCGCCTGCTCGAGATCGGCCGGGATGGCAAAGTTGTCGCGACCTGCCCCCTGCAGCCCGAAACCGGGAACGCCCACATGCAGACCCGGATGGCCCGCAAAACTCCCGCTGGCACCTACCTAGTGCCCCACCTCCTCGCCTTCGCGGTAAAGGAATACCGACCCGACGGAAGCATCGTCCGGACCATCGCCACCGACCTACCCGAACTCGGCGGACGCGAGGGCAAGAACTGGCCGTTCACCGCAATCCTGCTGAACGATCAAAGCGTCATGGTGAACCTCACCAATGGGAACAAGACCGTGATTTTTGGTGCCGACGGCAAACCGCAATGGGTCACCACCAATGAGGACGTCGACAATCGCTTCGCGGACCCCTGCGGCGGAAACATTCTCGGCAACGGCAACCTGGTCATCTGCAGCTACGGACAGGGCAAAGACGGTATGCCGGACGTGTTCGAAATAACTCGAGAGAAGAAAGTCGTCTGGGAATTCAAGGCGGACGGCTTCAAAGGCGCCCATGAGATTCACGTGCTCACCACCAACGGAAGGCCCGCAAACGCCAAACGCTAGAAAAACGGGACTTCAGATCTTTTTTACGTTTTCTACAGAAACTATTTAACCCGGAGTTTCGCCTGATCATCGGGGTCGTCTGAGCCGACGGCATACAGGCTGACGCCTTTCCGGTCGCACAGATCCCTCACCGTCTCACTCTCAAGTAACAAAGTCCGACCTGCCTCGATCGCAATCGATCCGACGCCCGCTTCGACGCAGGTCTCGATGGTCTGAGGCCCGACAACGGGCACATCGAAACGGAAGTCCTGGTTCGGCTTCGAGACCTTCACCAGCATCACGTTCTTTCCCCTGCCCAACTCCCCGCCCCGGCGGATGCAGGCGTTGGTGCCCTCGAAGGCCTCGACGGCCAGGACGGTTCCATGGCGCACGACCACGGTCTGCCCGATGTCGAGCCGGCTCGTTTCCTTGGCGATCCGAAAACCGAACTCGGCATCCTCCAGTTGCCGCGGCTTGAGCTCTGGTCCAAAAACGTGCCCGGGTCCGGGAAGCAGGTCCTCAAGGAAGGTCGTCGCGGGGAGAAGATGAATCCCGTCCTTGGCCAGCTCCTCGGCGATCCCGCCGAAAAGCGATTCGGCGTTCCGCTCCTTGGTCCGGGCCAGCAGCATCAGGGTCCGCAGGTCCGGGCGCAGGTTGAACAAGTTCTTCGGCGCGATCTGGCCGACCATGATCGCCTCCCTCGCCCCCTGCTTATTGAAGAATTTGATCGGCTTGCCGAGCTGCCCGACACGCATCCACTCGGCGGCATCGGCCATCTCGACGACCTCGTCGCGGGTCTCGCCCTCGAAGGCTGCGACGATAAGCCGGACGCCGGGACACTTCTTACGGGCGGCCTCGATAAAGACCTTCGGGTAAGCCCCGTTGCCCGCGATGATGCCGATCGTCCTCGTCTCCTCCATACCGCGGTGAAAAAGTCAGAAAATAGCGGCTGTGGGACTCGAACCCACACTCCGAAGAACTCGATTTTGAGTCGAGCGCGTCTACCAATTCCGCCAAGCCGCCCTTGGGGTGGCGGATGTTTGCCCGAGTAGCCGGGGGCGCGCAAGCGGGAAACTCGGGGCGTGCCCGGAACCGCGAAAATCGCGAATGGGCGCTAAATTGGGGAGACTGGAGACGGACGAACCACGAAAGGCACGGAAACCACGGAAGTGATGAACTGCGGCTGGATGAATGCCCGGGATACTTGCGGTGGCCCGTGGTCGACCGTTGAGACAGACGCTGCGGTAACAAGATGATTGAAGGACCGCGCGACCCCAGTCGCGCATGAGCTCATGAAGGAAGCGGGTGGCCCCCTTCGAGTTCGAGTGGTGCTGCGAGGTCGCTGTTCGCCCGACCGCGGCTCCGGGGCGCGACTGGAGTCGCGCGGTCCACTTCAGTCAAACATGACTCTGACCGACGCAGCTTGGTCGGGCTGCTCTCTCTACCTTTCGCCCTTTTCGCGGATTTCGCGGTTCAATCGAGAACGACCGATCACTCCTCGCCGTCGGCGAGGTAGCGTTCGGCCTCAAGCGCGGCGGCGCACCCCTGCCCTGCGGCGGTGATCGCCTGGCGGTAGTAGTGATCGGCCACGTCGCCTGCGGCGAAGAGACCCTCGGTCTTGGTGGCGGTGCGGCCCGGCGTCTGGAGAATGTAGCCGTTCTCATCCTTGTCGACGAGGTCGCCAAGGAAGGCGCTGTTCGGCACGTGTCCGATCGCGACAAAAACACACTTCACCTCAAGCTCGCTGGTGCTGCCATCGACGGTGTTCTGGAGCGTGACCGCACGCATCTCGCCTTCTTCGTCGGTGAGATACTCCGTGACGGTCGAGTTCCAGACCGGCTCGATCTTGTCGTTCGCCAAGGCACGCTCGGCCATGATCTTCGAGGCACGAAGTTCGTCGCGACGGTGGATCAGATAGACCTTGCTGGCGAAGCGGGTCAGGAAGGTCGCTTCCTCGCACGCGCTGTCGCCACCACCGATCACGCAGACCGGCACGTCGCGGTAGAACGCACCATCACAGGTGGCGCAGGACGTCAGGCCGTGACCGATTAGTTTCTGCTCACCCTCGATGCCGAGGTGGCGTGGCGCGGCGCCGGTGGCGACGATCACGGTCTTCGCCTCAAGCGTGTTTCCACCCGCCTTCACCTCGAAGTGTCCGGCATCGGTCTTGGTCACGCTCTCGACGTTGGCGAACTCGATGCGGGTGCCGAATTTCTCGGCCTGCTTCTGCATGTTACCCATCAGCTCGGGACCCATGATTCCCTCGGGAAAGCCCGGGAAATTCTCGACTTCGGTGGTGGTCGTCAGCTGTCCGCCCGGCTGGGTGCCGGTGAGCATCAGCGGTTCGAGGTTCGCGCGTGCCGTGTAGATCGCCGCGGTATAGCCGGCGCAACCTGTCCCGATGATGATGACGTTTTCCATGGTGCTGTGAGTCGTTGGCGGGCGGAGTATTCCGGCGGATGCGCGCCGCGGTCAACGCCGCTTGTCACTCGATTCCCCTCGCCCGCTTCTGCGCAGCGATCCAGTCCTGGTCCTCCGGCGAAAGGTAGCGCTCCTTGGTCTGCGCCCGGGTGCCGTCCGGCTCGATTAGGACCAATTCGCCGTCGCGATAGGCGATGAGTTTGGCGAAGAAGCTCCTCCCGCGCGGATCGTGCCACGTCCGGTAGCCCTTTTTCTCCATCTTCTTGATCCAGTCGGCGTGGGACTTGCGGGCGAGATCCGCACCCTGCCGCAGCTGGCCCCAGCGGTATTCCCACTGGCCGCGACGGTAGCCTTTGTAGCGCCCGATCACCTCCCCGGCCGGAGTCAGGACCAACAGGGTCGGGTTTCCGAAAACCTTGTAGCGTTTCTTGAGCGCCTGCACCCAGTCGGACTTGCGTGCCCCTTCGTCCTCCAACTTGCTGCCGACCCGCTGGTCGACCTGCAGCCGGACGAAATTCTGCGACGCCCACTCCTCGAATTCCTGTTTGGAGAAGAGATCCTCGCTGAGCGCCTTGCAGTTCGGGCTGTTCTGCGAATCGGTGAACCACATCAAGACCGGCGTGTTGGTCTTGCGGGCTTCGCGGAAAGCCGCCGTGTAGCTGCGGCGCCAAGGTCCTTCGGTGGTGGCAGAATCGAGCAGCTTCCGCAGCTCGGGAACGATGTTGTCGGGGTTCTCGGCGTCAGGATCCGTGTACTCGATCTCATCCGGATTCCAAACGGTCCCCGCATCATTCCGCATGTCCGCCGTCAGCCCGTCACTCGGCTTGATCGGCGTCCCGTCGCCCCGGAGCGCCGCCGGAATCGCGTCCGGCGCGAAAGGATTGCGCGGGAGATCGTCCACGGTGGCCCGCTCGTCGGTACCGCAAGCGGCAAGCAGGACGGCAAGCGGGAACGGAAGCCAGCGGCGGGTCATGGTTCGAGGCTATCGCCGGGCCCCGGCGGATGCAACCCGCCGCAGGTACCGGTTTCCCTTGCGGGTCCCGGTTTGCCGGGCAAACTCCCGGCGTTCGTTCCCAAGAACCACCATGAGCCGCCGACTCCCCTACCTCCTTCTGCTGCTTCTCGTCCTGCTCGCCCCGGCGGCCTTCGCTGCCGGAGGTGCCCACGCACTTGAAGCGCCAAAGTTCCAGACCCAGATGGAAGCATTCCCGAGCCAAGAGGCCGCGGCGGGCATGACCGGGATCATGGATAAGATCAAATTCCGTGCCTCGGAGGCGCCCTTCCTGATGGTCGCGACGATCATTTTCGTCTGCGCGATCCTCCACACATTCTTCGCGGTCCCGATCACGAAATACGCGCACAAGCTGCAGCATGACCACGACGCCCGGATCCGTCGCGAGATGGAAGCCAAGGGCCTGCCGGCTCACGCAGCCGACATGGTCAGCTTCAAGGCCACGCTCTTCCACTTCCTCGGTGAGATCGAGGCGATCTTCGGCATCTGGGTGATCGTCCTGCTTGGGGCGATGTTCTTCTACTACGACGTCGAAACGGTCGAGGCCTACATGTCCGGGGTCAACTTCACCGAGCCGATGTTCGTGGTCATCATCATGGCCCTCGCATCGACTCGGCCGGTCCTGAATTTTGCGGAAGACTGCCTGAGCCTGTTCGCCCGGATCGGCAAGCAGACACCCTCGGCTTGGTGGCTCTCGATTCTCATCATCGGCCCTATCCTCGGGTCGTTCATCACCGAGCCCGGCGCGATGACGATTTCGGCGATGCTGCTGGCGAAGAAGTTCTACCGTCTGAAGCCGTCGCCGATGTTCGCTTACGGCACTCTCGGCCTGCTGTTCGTCAATATCTCGGTCGGTGGCGTGCTCACCCACTTCGCGGCACCCCCGGTGCTGATGGTGGCCACCAAGTGGGGACTGACGACGCCGGAGATGCTGATGCACTTCGGTGACAAGGCAGTGCTCGGCATCCTCACCTCCACCGCCCTCTACTACTTCTTCTTCCGCAAGGAGCTCGCCTCCATGGCGGGTCGGCTTCCGGACCACGATGGTGACGGCCGGGGCGATCTCGGCGAAGGCCACGGCAAGGTTCCGGTCTGGATCACGGTCGTGCACCTGCTCTTCATGGGCTGGACCGTGTTCTTCTCGCACTTTCCCTCGATGTTCATCGGCGGCTTCCTGTTCTTCCTCGCCTTCCGTATGGCGACCGCCCACCACCAGCACGCGGTCAATCTCCGTGGTCCGGTTCTCGTCGGCTTCTTCCTCGCCGGTCTGGTTATCCATGGCGGCCTGCAGGGCTGGTGGCTCGCTCCGATTATCAGCAGCCTCACCGAGGTCCCGCTGTTCATCGGCTCCGTCATCCTGACGTCCTTCAACGACAACGCCGCAATCACCTTCCTTGCCAGCCAGGTACCCGACCTCGGCGCCCATTTGAAGTACGCCGTCCTTGCCGGCGCCGTGACGGGCGGCGGTTTGACGGTGATCGCCAACGCGCCGAACCCGGCGGGTCAGGCACTCCTGAACCGCTTCTTCGGCGACGGGATCTCCCCATTGAAGCTTGCCGCCGCGGCACTGATCCCCACCGTGATCGCCGCGTGCTACATGCTGCTCTTCCCTGACAACGGAATCGACAAGATCTTCGAAATGGAGGCTCCTGCCGAGCACGTCGAGGCCAGTCATCCCGAGTCCGAGGCCGTCGATCCCGGCAACCACTGATCCGATCGTGTTCACCGGACTCGTCGAGTGCACCGGCGTCGTCACCGACGTCGAGGAAAGGGGTGAGCAAGCCCGGCTCTCTCTCGCCCTTCCCTTCGCCCCCGAACTGTCCCTGGGTGATTCGGTCGCGATCAACGGCTGCTGCCTGACCGTCGTATCGCTAAGTCCGGCCGGTGCCTCTTTCGATGTGCTCACCCAGACCTTGCGGGTCACATCGCTCGGCGATCTTCAGCCCGGCGACCCGGTGAATCTCGAGCGTGCCCTCCAAGTCGGCGACCGGCTTGGCGGACACTTCGTGCAGGGCCACATCGACGGCACCGGAACGATCGAAGTCCTGCGGGAGGTCGGCCAGGATCACGAACTCGCGATCCGCTTGCCTGACGACATCGCCCGGCTCTGCATCGACAAGGGCTCGCTGGCGATGGACGGCATCTCGCTGACGATCGCCGACCTTGAGGACACCCTCGCCCGTTTCTGGATCATCCCGCATACCTTCGAGCGTACCAACCTGCATCACCGCGAGGTCGGTCAACGGGTGAATCTCGAAGCCGACCTGCTCGCCAAGCACGTGGCGAAATTGCTCGGCCGCTGAGATCTCTTAGTGCGGCGCAAGAAGCCTGAATGGCATCCACGGCAGGTTCCGCAGGACCATGAAGCCGATGACCAGCACCGCGAGCGCGATCCCGCCACGTTTGCCGACCGGCACCCGCCACTTGGGCGGCTCCCCTTTCACCCAAGCGATCACTTCGGGAACCAGCGCCAACAACGCGATCGGCAGCAGGATGACTCCGAGCGGATTGAAGCGGAAGGCATCGGCGAATCGTCCTTCGAGCGCGGCATGGGTAGCGCGGGTCATCCCGCAACCTGGGCAATGGATTCCTGTGGCGTCATTCAACACGCATCGGAAGGGAATGCCTTTCGGTCCGTAGACCGCGAGCCACCATGCTCCGAAGGCCGCGACCGAAACCGCAGTGAGCACCACACCAGCCCGGAAGGCGACCGTTCCGAAAATCGCTTTCACAACCTCACATCGAGGATGAAGTGCCGGCGGCCGCCATCAGCATGATGTAGAGCACGATCCCCAGCAGACCGAGGCCCACACCCCAGTTGCACCACTTCTTGGCGCTGTCAGAGGCAGCCCGGGCCGCCACGAGATCGCCGGCCTGTTTGAAGCCGTCGACCTTGGCGGCCGATATGATCGCGATGATTCCGAAGATCTGGCAGCAGAACAGGGTCACCACAATCGACTGCCACATGTAATTCGGAATGTCGGCACCCTGATAGCCACCCGCGGACGGGCGGGCAACCGGAGCTTGGTAGGGCGACGGGGTCTGGGTGGGTAGCGTCTCCGGCGGCACGGCCGGTGCCGGCTGGGAAGCGACCAAGGCGGATGATACCGCCGGCGTCCTGGCGACCGACTGCCACTCCGACATGCCTTCGGTCCAGACCAGATCGTCCGCGCCGATTTCCCGGCTCGCGATCTTGTCACGAAGCTCGGCTTCCGTGACCGGTCCGGACTGCTGTCCGTTGTTGGAATAGTACCACTGCATGACTTCGATACGTTAGCCGGTCAGGGCATTTCCCGCGCGAAAAGAGCTCCGAAGAGAATCCCGCCCGCAACGGTCAGTCCGATCGTGACATAGCCCGTCACGAGACCGGCAATTGCCATTCCCCGTCCACCCATCGGCAACTCCGCCTCCTTGATCTGTTTGAGAGCCATGTGGCCGCAGATGACCGCCGGAATACCGGCAAGAATCCCGACGAAACAGCTGAAGAGCAGCACCAACGACGAGATACCGCAAACCAGACTGGCGATCGCCATGCCGCTGTTGGGAACGACCGGCACAGGGCTGTACCCACCGGAATATCCGGCCTGCGGTGTCTGATAGGGCGACGCTTGAGGGGAGAGGACCTGGCCGGACCACTCCGGCACCTCGGAGATCGGCTTCCAGGTATCCATTCCTTCGCGCCAGACAATGGTCGAGGAGTTGATCTGGCCCGCGGCGAGCATCGCCCGGATTTCGTGTTCCTCAACGGGCCCTTTCTGGTTTCCCGCGACTCCGTAGTACCAATGCGCCATGACGTTGTGCAACAGCCTCCCTGAGTCACCGGCCCACCGCAAGCCCGGAAGCACCTACCAGCCGGACGGATCCATTCCATAGAACCGCTGCAGTTGCTCGTAGATTTCGGGCTCCTCCTCCCGCAGCGCTTTCGGCCGTTCGAAGAAAGTCTCGGTCGCAACGGCGAAGAACTCCGCCGGGCTCTCTCCGCCGTAGGCATCGAGGACCGTTCTCTTCCCGGCGTTCACCCGCTCGCAGAAGGCTTCGTAGGCCGGCGCGAACGCACGCGACCATCGCCCGTAGTCGAGAGGATCCTCGAAATCCGGCACCCCGTCGGCCGCTCCGTCTTCCTGGTCGAGTTGATGCGCGAACTCGTGCAGCACCACGTTCAGGCCGTCCTCGGGATTGCTCTCTCCGGCGATCACGCTCTTCCACGAAAGCACCACGCTCCCGGTCCCCCACGATTCCCCCAAGCGGACATCCTCGCCGCTCACATCGCGGTACGCATCCGGGTAGATCAGAATACTACGAAGCTTCTCGTAGTAATCCTGAGGTCGGTGGGCGATCAGCAAACATGCCGGCGCCGCAACCGCCAGCTTCATATCCGCAGTCACTTCCGCCAACCCGCCACAGGCCTCGAAACGCTTCTCATCCAGAAATACACGCATCCAGCCTGCCGCCAGCCCCCGCGTTTCATCCGGCACTTTCCGCCACAGCGGAAACATCTCTCCCACCCGCTCTGATTCGGACGCCGATAGCCCCGCCGCCCTGAGTGATGCGCGATACCGCCGTTTGCGGGACGCGCTCCATACCACAAGTGCGACCACCGCGGCAACTCCGCCCAGGAGGATCCAGAGCCCCGTCATTTCTTGTTCCGGCGAACCCCCTCCCATCCGACGATGAACAGAACGATCAGGCCGAGGACCAACCCGCTCGAGATGATCGCCCAGAACCACGGCATCAGGAAATCCGGGATGGCCACGTTCATTCCCAACAGCCCGGCGACGGCCACCAATGGCAGGAAGAACCCGGCCATCAGATTGAGCCGGAACGCGATCACGTTGGAACGTTCGGCGGCCTGCTGATGTTCCTCCGCGCTCTCCGCCTGCCAGAAGTCGAGTGTCAGCTTCGCGTCCTGATAGAGAAGCTCCGCCGCGCGCTGGAGGTCCCGCACACGATCACGGTGCCCGCGCAACGTGCGGTTGTCCTCATCGGCCTCCGCCGCTTTCTCAAGCACCGTGGCCATGTTCCGCGTCGCCCGGGCAATCGGCCCGGCGTGCCGGATGATCGAGAACACTTCGGTGATCTCCTCGGTCTCGTCGATCGTCGCCTCGTGACGGTCGATGGCCTCCTGATACCGGTCGAGAAGACGGGAAATTCCCCGCAGACTCTCCTCCCCGTCGGGCCCGTGCCACTTTCCCGAGCCCTTGCGCCAGAACACGATCGGCTCGCGCTCCGGAATCTTCGGCTGCGGAACCTCATGGAGAATCATCAGCGCTTCGGTCTCGCCCTCGACGTAGCGCTGACCGCCCGACCGGTTGCTCAGCTGGTCGGCAAGGTCGTCCTCAAGCTCGAATCCCTCCGGGAGGAAACTCCTGGCACGTTTACGTTCCATGCCACCACTCAAGCGCGAACCGGCGCAGGCCGCAAACCCTCAGAACGGAGGGTCAGCGACAGTTCCACTCGACGAGGTCGCGGTAGCAGAGCTTGTCACCCCCGAACAGATCGAGAGCCGAGCCGACCGTGACATCGACCCGACCTCCGCCCAGCAGGTCGATCGACTCGAGATCCTGCATCGATGACGCTCCGCCGGCGTAGGTGACCGGCTTGCCGCCCCAGCTTCCGAGCAGTTCAACCAGTTGGTGATCGATTCCGCCGCAAAGCCCTTCGACATCGGCGGCGTGGATCAGGAACTCATCGCAAAACGGCGCCAGCCGATCGAGGGAACACTCATCCACCTTCAGGTCGGTCAGGGTTTGCCAGCGGTTCGTGGCAACCGTCCAGCCGTCGCCGTCGCGCCGACAGGAAAGGTCGATCACCAGTCTCTCCGGCCCGATCCGTTCGGCCAACAGCCGGACCTTGTCGTCCGATAGCCGGACACCATCATCGAAGAGCCATGACGTGACGATCACATGCGACGCGCCGGCGTCGAGCCACTCCTGCGCGTTGTCGACGTGGATCCCGCCACCGATCTGCATCCCTCCCGGCCAGGCAGCCAGCGCCTCGCGAGCCGCCTCGTCGTTACCGGGTCCCAGCTTGATCACGTGCCCGCCGGTGAGCCGGTCATCGCGAAACTTCTTCGCGAAGTCCCCCGCCCCGAGTTCCGAGACGAAGTTCTCCTTCGGACCCGGACCGTCGTCGCGCAGCGTTCCGCCCACGATCTGTTTGACCTTCCCTTGGTGGAGATCGATGCACGGGCGGAAGCGGCTCTTCGTCACGCCCCGAACCTGCTTCCCCCACCCCGGCCCGCCAAGGCCGATTTCAGTCGTCGGTGGACGGGAAGACAGCGCCTTTGTCTTGAGAAAACCGCCACGCCCGCCCTCCGGTTTCTCCCCTTTTCCTAAGGTCTTCGGAATGCTAATTTACCCGAAATGCGACTGCTGACGCTAGCCTTTGCGATGCCCGCCACCTCGCTCGTTCTCGGGTGGATCCTTTTTGGCAGCATCGCGACCATTTCGATCGGCTACGCCAAACTGAAGCGCGAGTGGTATGCCGGCCTCGTAGGCGGATGCCTCGCCGTCTACCCCTACTTCTTCCCAGCCGGCTTCCTCTTCTGGACCCTCGGCATCCTGCTCACCGCCGCGCTCTTCGTGCCGCGGCGGTTCCTGCCCTGAAGTCGGTCGACATCTGGACAGTGCGACCAGAGCCGCAGGTCACATCTCCAGCATCAGGCGCGTCGGATTCTCAATGCAGTCCTTGATGCGGATCAGGAACGTCACGGCCTCCTTGCCATCGACCAGGCGGTGATCGTAGCTGAGCGCGAGATACATCATCGGACGGATCTCGACCTTGCCATTCACCGCGATCGGACGCTGCTGGATCGTGTGCATCCCGAGAATGCCGCTCTGGGGAGGATTGAGAATCGGAGTACTGAGCAGCGACCCGTAGGTGCCGCCATTGGAAATGGTGAAAACGCCACCTTGCAGATCCTCGATCTGGATCTTCCCTTCCTTGGCCTTCATCGCGTAGCCAATGATGTCCGACTCGATTTCGGCGAAGCTCTTCTTGTCACAGTCCCGGAGCACCGGAACCACGAGGCCCTTCTCGGTGCCGATCGCCACACCGATGTCGTAGAAATGGTTCTCGATGATGTCGGTGCCCTCGATCGATGCGTTGACCTGCGGCACGTCCTTGAGCGCCTGGACGACGGCCTTCACGAAGAACGACATGAAGCCGAGTTTCACGCCGTGCTTGGCGATGAACTCCTCCTGCACGCTCTTGCGGAGCCCCATCACCTGCGACATATCGGCCTCGTTGAAGGTCGTCAGGATCGCGGCGGTCTGCTGGGCATTGACGAGGTGCGTCGAAATCTTCCGCCGCAGCATGCTCATTTTGCGGCGCGTGGTGCGACCTTCCTGAACCGGCGTGGTGTCGGGTCGTTCGGCCGGTGAATTCAGAACCTTGAAGTCCGGCTTGGCGGGCGCGGCTTTCTTCTTCGGCTCCGGCTGGGGCGCGGCCTTCGGCTCCTCTTTGGCGGCAGCGGGCTTCGCCGCAGGCGCGGCCGAGCTTCCGGATGCGCCCACGGTGATGCGCGCGATGACCGTTCCGATCGTCACCTCCTCGCCCTCGGGCACAATTACCTCGAGCCGGCCCGATTCCTCGGCCTCCAGCTCGGTCGAAACCTTGTCAGTCTCCAAAGTCACGAGCACGTCACCCTTGCTCACCGAGTCGCCATCCTTCTTCTGCCATGCCGCCACGTTGGCCGACGTGATCGACTCGCCCGCGGCGGGCACTTTCACGTCGATGACCTCGCCGCTGCCACCTTCCTGAGGCGCCGGAGCTTCATCATCCGACGATGCCGCAGGTGCGGGCGCCTCAGCAGGCGCGCTTTCCGCCGCGGCGGATTCGTCGATCTCGGCGATCACCGCGCCGATGCCAACCTCTTCGCCTTCCTCGACCAGGATCTTGAGCACTCCGGCCACATCGGCGGTGAGCTCGTTCGAGACCTTGTCGGTTTCAAGAGTGACGAGGGTGTCGCCCTTGGCAACGGACTCGCCGTCCTTCTTGTGCCAGGTGGCGACGTTGGCGGAGGTGATGGATTCGCCGGCGGCGGGGACTTTGACTTCGGTAGCCATGGAGAATGGGGAAATGGAAACTGGGGATCAGACCGAGAACGCGCGTTCGATCAGGCTCTTCTGCTCGCGATAGTGCATCGCTTTCGATCCGGCGGCGGGGCTCGAGGCGCGGCCGCGACCGGCATAGCGGACCCGGCGGTCGATCACCTTCTCGATGCGCGGGAAGATGTAGGACCAGGCGCCCATGTTGAGCGGTTCTTCCTGGCACCAGACAAACTTCGCGGCATTCGGGAACTGGCTGATCAGCGCCTCGACCATCTCGTCGTGGAACGGATAGAGCTGCTCGATGCGGATGATCGCGGTGTTGTTGATCTCGTTCTCGTTGCGGTAGGCGAGCAGGTCGTAGAAGACCTTGCCGGTGCAGAAGACGATGCGGTTGACCACCGACGGATCGTCGAACTGCTTCGGATCAGGAAGCACCTCTTGGAAACAGGAGCCCTCGAGGAAGTCGTCGATCCTGGAGACCGCCTCGGCCCGCGTCAGCAGACTCTTCGGAGTCATCACGATCATCGGCTTGCGGAACGAGCGCTTCTTCTGGCGGCGCAGCGCGTGGAAGTACTGGGCGGGCGTCGTGAAGTTGCCGACAACCATGTTCTTTTCCGCGCACAGCTGCAGGAAGCGCTCAAGTCGCGCGCTCGAGTGCTCCGGTCCCATGCCTTCGTAGCCATGGGGAAGCAGCAGCACGAGATCGGACGGTGTCTGCCACTTCGACTCGGCCGAGGAGATGAACTGGTCGATGATCACCTGGGCGCCGTTCGAGAAGTCACCGAACTGGGCCTCCCACATCGTGAGCATGTTCGGTGCCCCGAGCGAATAACCGTAGTCGAAGCCGAGCACCGCCATCTCCGACAGCAGCGAGTTGTAAACGCAGAACTTGGCCTGGTCCTCGCCGAGGTTCTGCAGCGGGATGTAGCGCTCGCGGCTTTCGGAATCGTAGAAAACCGCGTGGCGCTGCGAAAAGGTGCCGCGTCGGCAGTCCTGACCGGAAAGACGGACCTGGTGCCCTTCCATCAGCAGGGCACCCCAAGCAAGCGACTCGGCGAACGCCCAATCGACCGGCCCGCCGTTCTCAAGGGCCTCGATCCGGCGCGGGACGAAGCGCTTGGCGAGTGTCGGGTGGAGATGGAAGCCCTCAGGAACCGTCGTCAGAACCTTGCCAACGTGCTCGATCGTGGTGCGGGCCACGCCGGTCGGCACGGGAGCGTTCGTGTATTCGTCCTGCGCGACGGCGGTCGATCCGCTGAACACGGTGCGGTCACCCTTCTCCTCGTACTCGAGCATCTTCTGGTGGCCGGCCTCAAGGCGGTTCCAGATCTCCTCCTCGATCGCGGTAGCCGAGGCATCATCAAGCACGCCTTCGGCAACCAGCTTCTTCTTGTAGAGCTGTCCGACCGTGTCGCGGCCCTGAAGCTTGCGGTAGATGTGCGGCTGCGTGAATGCGGCCTGGTCGGTCTCGTTGTGGCCCTGCCGACGGTAGCAATACATGTCGAGCACGATGTCGCGACCGAAGCGCTGGCGGAACTCCAGGGCGAACAGGCCGGCCCAGAACAGCTCCATCGGTTCCTCTCCATTAACGTGAAGGATCGGCGCCTCGATCATCTTCGCCACGTCGGTCGCGTACGACGAGGAGCGGGCGTCGGCCGGCATCGTGGTGAAACCGATCTGGTTATTGACGATGATGTGGATCGTTCCACCGGTCCGGTAGCCAGGAAGCTGGGAAAGGTTGAGCAGCTCGGCGACCGAACCCTGACCGGCGAAAGCTGCATCGCCGTGCATCAGGATCGGCAGGACGCGCTTGCGGTCGGTCTTCACGCCGTCATCGCCGATCAGGCGCTGACGGGCGCGGGCCTTGCCTTCGACAACCGGATTGACGGCCTCGAGGTGGCTCGGGTTCGCCGCGAGACTGACGCGCACTTCACCGTCCGGAAGCTGGCGGACACTCTCGTAGCCGAGGTGGTACTTCACGTCGCCGTCGCCGGCCACGAGGTCGGGAACGTAGTTCGGCGTGAACTCGTAGAGGATTGTCGGCAGCGACTTGGCGACGAAGTTCGCCAGCACGTTGAGCCGGCCGCGGTGTGCCATGCCCATTTCGATCTCGAGGACCTCCGACCCGGGGCAAGCGCCGAGGATCGCGTTGAGGATCACCATCGAGCCCTCGCCACCCTCCAGCGAGAAGCGCTTCTCACCGAGGAACTTCTTGCCGAGGAAACTTTCGAACGACTCGGACTCGAGCAGCCACTTCAGCGCCTGGACTTTGCGATCGGAAGGGTCCGCCTCACGACGCGCGTGCTGCTCGATCCGCTCGCGGACCCAGTGGCGCACCGTCGTGTTGTGAATGTGCATGAACTCGAAGCCGATGTAGCCCGAGTAGGTCTTCTCCATCGCCGCGATCATCTCGCGCAGCTTCATCTTCTCGCCGTTGCGGAAGAATGGGTTCGACGCCTCGCGGTCGAGATCGGCCTCGGTGAAGCCGAACTGGTCGAGTTCCAAACGCGGGTTCCGCTCGGGCTCGCCGATCGGGTTGATGTCGGCCTGCGTGTGACCGAGCGTCCGGTAGTTGTAGACGAGGCTGACGACCTTTCCGTAGAACGCGAGGTCGGTCGCGGGTCCGGCACCCGGTGCGGATTCCTCGGCACCCCGGCGTTTCGGCTGGGCGTTCCCGAGTTCGAAACCTTCGAAGAAGGCAGCCCATGTCGGCTCGACCGACTGTGGGTCCTCGCTCCACTGGGCGTATTTTTCCTCCAGAAGGTCCGCGTTCAGGCGGGCGGATACCGACGATTTCATGAGCAATGGATTCGAGTGGCCGCCGGGCGGGCGGAAAATTACAGCTTGGCCCCGGACGCGCAGCGCTTAGGTAAGGGGCGTGCCCGATTGCGTCAACCGCACAGGGCCGATTTCCACCGGAAAATCAAGATCCGCTGCCCAATATGATCGAAGTCCGCGACCTGACGAAACGCTTCGCCCGCCATACCGCCGTCCGCGACGTTTCCTTCTCGGTCGGCAAGGGTGAGATCGTCGGCTTTCTCGGACCCAACGGCGCCGGCAAGACGACCACGATGCGGATGCTCACCGGCTACCTGCCGCCGACCTCCGGCAGCATCGAGGTCGGGGGCTGCGACGTCTTCCGCAACTCGATCGGCGCCCGCCGCCGGATCGGCTACATGCCGGAAAACGTGCCCCTCTACGACGACATGCGCGTCCGCGAGTATCTCAAGTTTCGCGCCCGGCTGAAGGGGCTGTCGAACCGCGACGCACGGACCCGGGTCAACGAGGTGATCGAGACCTGCGGTCTTGAAACGGTGCGGCGGAAGATGATCCGCGTGCTCTCGAAAGGCTTCCGCCAGCGGGTCGGCCTTGCCGACGCCCTGGTCCACTCGCCCGACCTGCTCATCCTCGACGAGCCGACCAACGGCCTCGACCCGAACCAGATCCGCCAGATCCGCGAACTCATCCGCCGCCTCGGCGAGAAGCACACGATCCTCCTTTCCACCCACATCCTCAGCGAGGTGGAAATGGTCTGCGGCCGCGTGATCATCATCGATGGCGGCCGCGTCCGCGCCCAGGACACGCCGACCAACCTTGTCGAAGGCATGCGCGCCGCCGGCAAGGTAATCGCAGAAATCGCGGCCGACCCGGAAGTCGTCACCGGAGCGATCTCGCGCCTCGACCACGTCAAGCGCGTGACCCACGAGGGCGTCGAGGACGGCTGGCACCAGTTCGAGATTCTTGTCGATTCCGGCACCGACGCCCGCGAGCGGATCCAGGAACTGGTCGCCCAGAACGGCTGGTCCATGCGGACCCTCTACCGCCGCGTCGCCACGCTCGAGGATGTGTTTGTCGAGCTGACGCGTCGGGATTGATAGCCAACCGGCTCTCCCGCCGTTCCGATTCCTGTGAAGTTCATTCAAACCCTCGCGATCGCCACCGCGCTCGCTCCCTTCGCGCCAGCCGCCCCGGTCACGAAACCCTGCGCAGACGGGCTGGTCCGGACCCAGATCGCCTCGCAGCCGGCCCTCAAGAATCCGGTATCGGTAAGTGTCGATGCCGACGGCACCGTCTATGTCACCGAAACCTCCCGGCGCAAGGTGGCGGACCTCGACATCCGCGAGGTCGGCTTTTTCCGAGAGGACGACCTCGGACTTGAGAGCATCGACGACAAGCTTGCGCTCTTCCGCGAGAAGATCACCAGCGAGCGGTTCAAGAAGCATGGCTCGCTCAAGGACCACAATCGGGACGGCAGGATCGATTCGAAGGACCTCACCGCATTCAGCGAGCGTATCCATCGGCTCACCGACAAGGATGGCGACGGCGTTTACGAGACCTCGAACGTGTTCGCGGATGGCTTCGACACCGAAGTGACCGGCATCGCCGCCGGAGTGCTGGCCTGGAACGGGGACGTCTACGCAACCGTGGCGCCGGACGTCTGGAAACTCCGCGATACGGACGGCGACGGGAAGGCCGACCAGCGCGAGTCGATCGCCCACGGCTTCGGCCTCCACATCAACTACGCAGGGCACGACATGCACGGTCTCACGCCGGGTCCCGACGGCCGCCTTTACTGGACCATCGGCGACAAGGCGCTGAATGTCGTTTCGAAGGAGGGCACGCGCTTCTTCTATCCCGAACAAGGTGCGCTGCTCCGCTGCTATCCCGACGGGTCCGGCTTCGAGGTCTTCGCCCACGGACTGCGCAACGTGCAGGAGATCGCATTCGACGACTACGGCAACCTGTTCGGTGTCGACAACGACTCGGACCAGAAAGGAGAGAAGGAGCGCCTCGTTTTCATCCCCGAGGGCTCCGATACCGGCTGGCGCGTCAACTACCAGTATCGCGGAAAGGACTACAATCCGTGGATGGCGGAACGGATCAGCTTCCCCGACGGAGACAACCGCCCCGCCACCTGGCTGCCCGCCCTGCAGAACTATGTCGACGGCCCCGCCGGCTTCGCCTTCAACCCCGGCACCGCTCTCTCGCCGAAATACCGGAACCGCTTTTTCCTAACCCAGTTTCCAAAGGGACGGATCATGGCAATGGAGCTGGTTCCGGAAGGTGCCGGTTTCCGCCTTGCGAGCGACAGCGTGCTGGCCGAGGGCGATGCGTTCGTCGGTTGCAGTTTCGGCCCGGATGGCGCGCTCTATGTCGTCGATTGGGCCGGTGGCTACCCCCTCAACGATAAGGGTGCGGTCTGGCGCATCGATGATCCGAAGGAAGCGGGCAGTCCGATCCGAAAAGAGGTCGCGGGCTATCTCGCCGCGGGGCCGGGGAAAGTGGCTGCGCCTGAACTCCTCAAACGACTCGGTCACGCCGACCAACGCGTCCGGCTCGACGCCCAATGGGAACTCGCCCGCCGCAAGGAAGCCGATGTGCTGACACAGGCGGCCCGGTCCGGCCAAACCCTCTCCGTCGTCCACGGACTTTGGGGACTGAGCCAGCTTGGGAAGTTCGACGCGGACGTGTTCGGCGAATTGGCGAAATCCGAAGTCCCTGAGGTCCGTGCACAAGCGGCGAAGTGGGTCGCGGAGACGGCAACCAAGGATGCCGTGCTTGCCCCCCTGCTCGCCGACTCCTCCGCGCGCGTTCGTTTTCATGCCTGCATGGCGGTGGCCAAGACCGGACGTCGCGATCTGCTGCCCCAAGTGATCGAGTTGATCGCCGCGAACGCCGACAGCGACGCCAATCTGCGACACTCGGCCACCATGGCGTTGGCGATGGCCGGGACCCCGGCCGACCTCACCCTTCATCAGCATCCCTCACCTGCCGTGCGCAGGGCAGCGGCCATCGCGCTGCATCGCGCCATCGACACGCACTTCCGGGTCCGCCCGGCGACAGTCAGCTCGGAAGAACGCATGCGTGATCCGGAAGTTCTCGAACGCGAAGCGGTTCTGGCCGGCTACCTCGGCGACAAGGATCCGTCGATCGCCACCGAGGCAAGCATCGCCCCCTACGACACCCCGGCGACTCCGACCGGTCTCGAGTCCGTTTCGCTGCTCATCGAATCCCGTCCGGATCTTCCCGAGGCGGCGATCCGTCGCTCCATCGGAGCCAACCGCCACCTTGGCACACCCCAGGCGCTGCGGCGTCTCGCGATCTTCGGTGCGCTCAACTCGGCACCGGAGTCCCTACGTTCGCATGCTCTCGATGTACTATCCTCCGCCGATTCAGCTCTGACGCTCGACCCGGTCGATGGCCGGCGCGTCGATCTCCCCGCGTCTGATCTTCCATCGAACCTGCGCGTCGCGCTTGGCGTGATCCTCGCCGGAATCGACGGCGGCAAGGACCTCAAAAAGTCGGCCTCGGAAGCGATCGCCCGGGTCGGGGAGAAACTCACACCGGACCAACTTGCCAAGCGTGCGGCCGATCCGAAGGTCGACGCCGGCACCCGACTACTCGCTTTTGCCTCACTCACCGGCGACGACTTGAGAAAGCAAACCGCCATCGTGATGATGAAGTCGAACGACCCGACGGTTCGCAGCGGCGCGGCCTCCGGAATCGCGGGCGAACAACCGGAGATTGTGTTGAGCTACATCCGTAATGTTGCTCTTCCTTCCGAAGAGCTCGCCGAGACCCAGAACGCCATCCGTCTTCTCGGAAAGCTCAAGTCACCAAAGGCCCGTCCACTGATTGAGGCGCTTGTGGCATCCGCCATTGACGGCTCGGCGAACACCGGCTTGCTGCTTGAGATCATTGAAGCGGCAAAGGCCTCGAACGTGGAGTCCACCGCGCTGGAGGCCAACCTCGCGAAGACGTCCGCCCATCTTCTTCACGGCGGCGACGCCGACCGGGGAGCCGAGATTTTCAACACCAGCCTCGCGGCGAACTGCACCGCGTGCCACCGGATCGGTCCGGATGGCTCCGAAGTCGGCCCTCCGCTCGACAAGGCCGGCACGAAGGAACGCGAGTATCTTCTCGAGTCCTTGCTCAATCCGCAGGCTGCAATCGCCGAAGGTTATCCGACGCCGTCCAGCATGCCGCCGATGGGACTGATTCTTCCTCCGGCCGACATCCGCGACCTCGTCGAATTCCTTGCGAGCCAGAAGTAGGAGTGGCGCTTTGCAAGCGCCATATCCATGGGATGGCGGCTTCAGCCGCCTGCGCGACCTAGAGGTCGCCGCGCCCACTCATGGCGCTTGCAAAGCGCCACTCCGACCTACCTCGCATTGAGGTTCGTGATCGTCTGGAAGATCGCGTTGATCATCAGATACGCCATCGTCCCGATCAGCAGTGCCATCACGATAAGGATGGTCGGCATGATCAGCGCCATGATCCGGCTCAGATCCTTGTTGAGTTCCTTGTCGTAACGCTCGGCCGCACGCCGCAGCGACTGGTCGATCTTGCCGGTCTGTTCACCGACCGAAACCATGTCGATCAACAGCGCAGGAAAGTTGCCGGTCCGGACCATCGCCTTCGACAGCGCCCGACCGTCACCGACCTGCTCGATCACTTCATCCAAAGAGGTCCGGAGCGAAAGGTTCTGCGTGGCATCGCGCGACAACTCGAGCGCTCGCAGCAAGGTCAGGCCGTTGCCCACCAGGTTCGCCATCGTTTCGAGGAACTGGACGTAAAAGCGGCTCGAGATCACCGGCCCCACCAACGGCAGCTGCAGCTTGATCCGGTCCCAGGTCGGACGGTTCACCTCGTTGTCCTTCCAAGCCTTGAAGAACAGCGACCCCGCGATGATCAGGATCACATAGACATACCAGAACTCGGTGAAGTGATCAGTCACCGTGACCAGAAGCTGGATCGGCCCCGGCAGTTTCCCGCCCGGCGCCGACTCGATGAGTTGCGTGAGCTGGGGAATCAGGATCGTGACGAACACGATCGTCACACCGATGCCCGCGAGGATCAGGAACGCCGGGTAGATCATCGCGAGGATGAGTCGCGACTGGAGCTCCGACAGAGTCTTCAGGTAATGGGCCTGCCGACGAAGGATCGTGTCGAGCGCACCCGACGCCTCACCGGCCGCCGCGAGCGAACAATAAAGCGGTCCGAAGCTCGGACTGACGCGTTTGAGCGCGACCGAAAAGTTCGTACCATCCCGCACCAGATGCCGGATCCGCTCCGCCACCTCCTTCAGCGAACCGAGCTCCTGCCGGTTCTCCATGGCACGCAACGCAGGTTCGAGTTGAAGCCCCGCCGCAAGCATGTCGGCGAGTTCTTCGGTGAACAGAACCACCTCGGCCCGCTTCAGCTTCACGCCTCCGCTTCCGTCTTCTGAGATCTCCGGCCTGGCCTTCGCCCGTGGCGCCGCATCCGCCTTGGCGGACTTCTTTCCTCGCTGCGGCACATCCGCCGCAGCCTGCTTGAGACTCACCGGCTGCAAACCCTTCCGGTCCAGCAAGCGAAGCGCCTCATTTCGGTCGCCGGCATCGAGCTGTCCGGTCTGGATCGCTCCGCCGGGACTCAGCGCTTTGTAGGAAAAGGCAGGCATCGCAATTATCTAACGGCTCACTCTCCCCCGGCGTCGGTCGCGGTGACCGAAATCACTTCCTCGATCGTCGTCAGGCCCTGCATCACCTTATACCAGCCATAGCCGCGCATTGGGACATATCCGTCCTTCACCGCTTGCGCCCGGATCTCGGGAGCGCCGGCACTGTGGGCGACCAGCTCCTGCATGGCGTGACTCAGAACGACCACCTCGTAGATCGCCAATCGGCCGGAGAACCCGGTGTCGCGGCATCGATCGCAGCCGTTGGCCTGGTAGGCCTGGCCTTCGAGATTGAGCGGGATGCCGAGGTCGCGACGGTCGAGTTCGGTGACATCACGCGGCGTCTTGCAGTTTTCGCAGAGCTTCCGAACAAGACGCTGGGCGAGGAATGCGCGTACCGCAGCGGAGACGAGGAACGGCTCGACGCCCATGTCGGTCAGACGGCTGATTCCGCCGAGCGCGTCGTTGGTGTGAAGCGTGGAAAACACGAGGTGACCGGTCAGCGACGCACGGATCGCGATCTCCGCGGTCTCGAGGTCACGGATCTCACCGATCATCACGGTGTTCGGGTCGGCCCGCAGGATCGAACGCAAGCCGGCCGCGAAGGTCAGGCCGATGTCCGACTTCACCGCGATCTGCATCACCCCGGGCAGCTTGTTTTCCACGGGGTCCTCAATGGTCACGATCCGCTGGTCGGGCCGGTTGATCTCGCTGAGGAAGGAATAGAGACTCGTCGACTTACCCGAACCGGTCGGGCCGGTGATCAGGATGATGCCGTTCGGCAAGTCGAGCAGGTTGGTGATCTTCTGCCGCACGAACGGCTCCATGCCGAGGCGGTCGACGTTGAACTTCTGCTGGTTGAGCAGACGGAGCGAAACGCTCTCGCCCTCGACGGTCGGCACGGTCGCAACCCGCACGTCGATCGTCTGGCCTTCGAACTGGAGGTTGATCCGGCCGTCCTGGGGCAGACGTCGCTCGGCGATGTCGAGGCGCGACATGATCTTCAGACGCGCGATCACCGAACTCTGGAGCGCCTTGATGTTCTCCGGCACGGTGACCTCGATCAGGCGGCCGTCGACGCGGTAACGGATCCGCAGGTTGTCGGCCAGCGGCTCGACGTGAATATCGGTCGCCTTCTGGTCGAGAGCTTCCCGGATGATCTGGTTGACGAACTTGACGACGCTGGCCTCTTCGTCCTCGTCCTCGTCGATGACGTTGGCTTCATCGGAGTTCTCCAGATTGGCGAAATCCATGTCCCGCCCCTCGAGGATCTGCTCGAAGGTGTCGGCACCCACACCATACAGGCGTCGCAGCGCCTCGTGAATGCGGCGACGGGAGGCGACGCACCAGTCGACCGGCATCGCGATCTCCTGAGCCACGGCTTGGCGGGCCACGAGATTGAAGGGATCGAAGGTCGCGAGTTTCAGCCGTGGATTCTCCTCATCCCCGGTGATCTCGACCGGCAACAGGCGGTGGCGCAGCGCGATCCTGGGACCGCAGGCCTCGCGAAGCGGCAGAGGTGCCTCGGGCTGCGGAATGCTCTCGAGCCACTCCATGCCGAGCTCTTCGGCGAGTTCCCGCATGTAAGGTTCCTCGTCGACCACCCCGGCATCGAGGAGATCGTCGATAGGCGAACGCTGGCGTTGAGAGGCGCTTTCCAGCACCTCCTCCAGTTTTCCAAGGTCCTGGCATCCGCTCTTGCGGGCGGGTTCGATCAGAAGTTCCGTCATTCGGCTGCGCGTCTTGTCGGGTAAAACCACCGAAGCTGCAACCTTGTCGCTGAAAAATCACCGGCTTCCGCGTCATTGCCTGCCGCCGGTCTCCGGCTAGGGTTTCGCCATGCGCTGGCTGTGGATCGCGGTGTTCGGCTTTGGTGCGGTTTCGGCCGCGCCGCCTTCGATCCGTCCCCAGCCACCGGTATGTGAGCCAGTTCCGGGCTCGGAGCGGACATGGAACACGCGGGTTTTCCGGATCGAGTCGGAGATCCAGGTCGCCCCGGACCGGCTGCAGCGCCTCGCCCAGGTCGCCGACACGACGGCTCAGGCCGTAAGGGATCACCCCCTGCCCTTCTACGCCCCGCCCGAAAATGACCGCCCGGTCCTCCGAATCTATGGCACGGTCGAGAGCTACGCCGCCGCCGGGGCCATGGCCGAGACCGCCGGCTGTTACCTGTGGAAACGCCGCGAGGTCGCGCTTAACGCCGTCCATCTGTTCCAGAAGATCCCCGGGAGCCGGCTCGGGCCACTGACCGACGAGGATCTGGTGGTCCACGAAATCGTCCACCTGTGCATGCATGGCTCCCAAGGCCGGATGCCCCAGTGGTTTTCGGAGGGAGCCTGCGAGTACTTCGCCGCCGCCCACCGCGGGGCCGGCCGGTTCCAGTTCACCGATATCGAGCGGGAGATCCGGCTTTTGCTGAAGAAACGTCTCGCACCCGATGGCGGCGCCACCGAGCTCCTCGCGATCCGGGAAGTGGCAGGGCTCGGTTCCCGGGACTGGTCGACGAAAATGCTGCGCCTGCAGCCCGAGGACCGCTATCGGGGTTACGCCACCGGCCTGCTGCTTTTCCACTACCATCTCCACGGCGAGCGATTCGACGACCTCAAGATCGCCCTCAAGCGCCAGCCACCCGCCCCCCCAGAGTCGTTCGAGGAGCTCCCCAACGAAGCCCCGCAGCTGGAAAGAGGGCTCGTAGAGTTCTGGAAAGGCCACGGTCTGGGCGTCCGATTCACTGTCCCCTGATCGTGCTACCGGCGATTTCAGCCCGGAAACCGCAGGTTTTACTGGATTTCTTAAGTTTTTTCAAAGCTAACCTAAGTTTATGCTTTGCTTTTCCGAAGAAGTTGCACAAATTGCGAACGTGCTTCGGCACCGGTCCGCTGGAAACTTTCAGCTCAAACCGATTGATAGACTCCGGGGGGAGGTTGTTGATCGGCGCTGGCAGTTTTCAGTAAGGGCTCAGAAAGGACGCGAGTTGTGAATCCGGGGGGAATCCGACTCGCGTCTTTCTTTGTACGGATGGCGCCGAGCCGGACGACCGCTCGTGCTCAGAGCTCGTTGTATTTGCGGTTGTTGCCGCGGGACTTCTCGACGGGATAGCGCTCTTCGTTGCGCGCGATCTTGGCCGCCATCACCTCACCGAGATCCATGCCCATCCGGTCCGCCATTTCGAAAAGAAGGATCCCGACGTCCGCGATCTCCGAGGCGATCTCGTCCCGATGCGACTTGGCCCGTTCCTCGATCTGCTCCGGCTGCTGCCAGACGAAGTGTTGCATGAGCTCCCCGGCCTCGGCGGCGATCGCCACCGCCATGTCCTTCGGGTTGTGATAGGCATCCCAGTCACGAGCCGCGGAAAAGCTCCGGATTCGCTGGGTCAGCTCGCGGATCGAATCAACCATGGCCCCGCATTCGCAGGTGTCGTGCCCGCTGCCAAGACGATTTGATGGAATGCCCGACGTCCTTGCGTCTCCTATGGACGAGCCTAACGTGTTGCCATGAAGTCTGCCGCCATCTCAGCCATTCTCGCCCTTTCCCTTGCCGCCTGCGCGGACGAGTCTTCCCGAAAAGTCATGGAAACCTCCGACAAAGCCCCCGAACAACCCGCCGCCAAGATCGAGAAGACCGATGAGGAGTGGCGCAAAGAGCTGACGCCCGAGCAGTATGAGATCCTGCGCCAGGCGGGCACCGAGCGCGCCAACGGCCAGGTTTATCACGAGTTCAAGAAGCAGGGCGCCGGCACCTACTACTGCGCCGGTTGCGACGCCGAACTGTTCTCCTCCAACGAGAAATTCGACTCCGGCTGCGGGTGGCCTTCGTTCTACGATCCCTCGAAAGCGAAGAACGTGAAGACTTCGGTCGACTACCATCTCGGCTATCCCCGCACGGAAGTCCGCTGCGCGATCTGCGACGGGCACCTCGGCCACGTCTTCACCGGCGAGGGATTCGACACTCCGACCGACAAGCGCTACTGCATCAACGGCACGGTGCTGAAATTCGTGCCAGCGGGCGAGCCGAAGCCGGACAAGACGCCCGAAGAGGCACCCGAGAAGCCGGAGCCGGAGAAGCCGGAGTCCGAGTAAGCGCCGATCAGGCGGAATCGCGATCGACCTGCCACAGCCTCTCGGCCGCGCGGCGGGCGTTTCCTTCCTTGGGCATGCACTCGGCCCCGAGCGGCAAGGTGTAGCCCATCTCACGCACTTTGCGGAAGACTTCGCTGTAATTCACCTCACCGGTACCCGGTTCGTTGCGCGCCGGCGAGTCGGCGAACTGGACGTAGCCGATCCAGTCTTTGCCCTTGTCGAGATTGTCGATCAGGTTGCCCTCGAAGCGCTGCATGTGGAAAAGGTCCCAGTTGAGCTTCACCCTGTCGGAGCCTACGGCCTCGCAGATCGCGATTCCGTCGTCACTGCCATACAGGCAGTGCCCCGGATGGTTGTAGGGATTCATCGGTTCGACGATCGCCGTGCATCCGTGCTTCTCCAGCACCGGCACGGCTGCCTTCAGTTTCTCGATCACCGCGGCGTGCATTTGTTCCTTCGAGAGGCCCTTGATGTTGTCACCAGCGACCACGCAGAAGAGCTCGCAACCGGGAAGCAGCCGGGTCGCTTCGCACGACGCCTCGATTTCCTCGACGAATTTGTCCACCGGGAAATCCGGATCGTTGATCTCCTGACCGAAACCCCAGGCAGTGAACTGCGTCGCGGTCATTCCCTTTTCGCGGAGCAGCTTGCCACCGGCCTCGAGATCCTTGTCGCGCCAGGTCCAAAGCTCGATGGCGGGAAAGCCGAGTTCGGCCGCCTGTTCGATGCGCTCACAGAAGTCGCCCTCGAACCACATCTCGATGTTCACCGCGATCGGCGTGTTCGGCGTGCGTCCGGGGAGTTCGATGCTGTCGGTCATGGCCCGAGACGCAAGCGGAGATCCGGAACCGATGCACGCCAGAAAACCCGCCAAGCCTGCCACCCAACAAAAAGCGGGCGACCCCGAATGGAGTCGCCCGCTGTGAAGGATGGTCCGACGCTTAGCGCAGGAACGCCTCGTGCAGGCCGCCGTCGACCGTCACGACCTGGCCGGTCGTCTTGCTCAGGCGCTGGGAAACAAGGAGGAAGTACGCCTCGGCTTGGTCGGCCGGAGTGATCGGGCTCTTGGTCAGGGTCCGGTCGGCGTAAAACTGGGCCAGCTTGCCCACCAAGCTCTCGGTTTCCTCGTCGTCGCTGTAGGGAATGTCGTACTTGGCCAGCGAACCGATGACACGGTCGCGGGGGAACATCGCGGATCCCTTGACCACGGTTGCGGGTGCTACACCGTTCACCCGGACCAGCGGTGAAAGCTCGATCGCAAGCTCACGCACAAGGTGGTTTGCCGCCGCCTTCGAGGTGTCGTAGGCGAGGCTTCCCTTTTTGGCCACGGCCGCGTTGGCGGAAGTCGTCAGCACGAGGTTGCCGCGAAGGCCCTGCTCGCGCCACGTCTTGGCCGCCTCGTCGGCGACGAAGTAGCTGCCGGTCACGTTGATCGAGAACGTCAGGCCCCACTTGTCATCCGGGATGTGGCCGGTCGTGTCGCTCGGCACGAAGATGCCGGCGGTCACGCAGATGTGGTCGAAGCCCCCGAAAGCGAGCGCCACTTGATCGAGCATCGCCCGGATACTCTCGCGATCCGTGATATTGGCAGCGAGACCGATCGCCGGACCGCATCCGGAAATCCCGCTACCGGCCACTCCGATGCCGAGACCATACTTGTCGGTGATCTCCTTGGCGGTCGCCTGAGCGGCTTCCTCGTTGAGATCGACGCAGACGATCTGTGCGCCGTCCTTGACCAAGCGGTGGGCGGTCTCCTTGCCGATGCCCGAACCGGCACCGACAACCACAACAATCTGGCGGGCCAGTTCCTTCTCGGCAGGCATGCGCTGCAGCTTCGCCTCCTCAAGCAGCCAGTACTCGATGTCGAACGCCTCCTGCTGCGGCAGCGAGATGTATTCATCGATGGCTTCGGCACCGCGCATCACCTCGACCGCGCAGTTGTAGAACTCGGCAGTCACGCGCGACTCGGACTTGTCCTTGCCCCATGCGATCATGCCCAAGCCCGGAATCAGCACGACGGTCGGATTCGGATCGCGCATCGCCGGCGAGTTGTCGTGTTTGCAGTTCTCGTAGTAGGTCGCGTAGTCCTTGCGATACTGCTCCAGACCGGCTTCGAGCTTCGCCTTCAGCGCGTCGAGATCTTCCGTCTGCGGATTCCAGTCGACATACAGCGGCTTGATCTTTGTCCGGAGGAAATGGTCCGGGCAGGAAGTGCCCAGTTCCGCAAGACGCGGCGCATCGTTCGAGTTCACGAAACGCAGGATCTTCTCGTCGTCCTGGATCGTTCCGATGAATCGCTTGAACTGCGAAACCCGACCGCGCAACCACGGCAGGATCTGCGCGAAGGTGGCACGGCGCTGTTCCTCGGGAAGCGTCTCGTACTTGGCGCCACCGAATGCCGCCGCGTCGCCGCCCTTGCCCTCATACTTGGCCTCGATGTACTCGGCCGCCTTCTCGATGAACTCGAGCGTGCGGGTGTAGCAGACCTTGTCGTCGTCGTCCCACGAGATAAAGCCGTGCTGGCCCATCATGATGGCCTTCACGCCCGGGTTCTGCTTCTCGATCTCCTGCATCGCCAGACCCAGTTCGAAACCGGGACGCATCCACGGCACGTAGGCCATTTCGCCACCGAAAATCTCCTTGGTCAGCGCTTCGCAGTTCTTCGATGCGGCGATCGCGATGATCGCGTTCGGGTGCATGTGGTCGACGTGCTTGCCGGTGAGGAAGCTGTGCAGCGGCGTATCGATCGACGACGCACGGGGATTCAGATTGAAGGTCGTGTGGAAATACATCGCCACCATCTCGTCCTCGGCCGCCGTCTTGAGCCCCTTCTCCGGCTTCGCGGCGTAAACGTCCTGCAACGCGATCAGCTTGTCCTGATAGAGCGACGAGAAATTCTCGCGCTTCGAAGTCCGGAGGTCGCCACCGCTACCCTTGACCCACAGGACTTCGACGTCCTTGCCGGTCAGCGGGTCGGTTTCGACGATCTTCGACGAGGTGTTGCCCCCGCCGGTGTTGGTGACGCGCTGGTCGGCACCGAGAATGTTCGAGCGGTAGACGAGACGGTCGACGGCATCGAGAGTCGCGGCGTGGGAGTCATCCCACGAATAGTTCACATGTTTGAAGTCGGGCATGGGTCTGAGGATTGGTGTTGACGGCGGCAGCTGTGAAATAGAAAACCCACGCAAGCAAGCACAAACCCACATTTTCCCACATGCTCGCCGCCGAACGCCATCGCAGCATTCTCACCAAGGCCCGCGAGTCCGGAATTGTCCGGACCGGCGAGCTTGCGCGTGAATTCGGCGTCGCAGAGGAAACGATCCGGCGGGATCTCGATCTGCTCTCCAAGCGCGGTCACCTCTCCCGCACTCACGGCGGCGCCCTCGATGCCGCATCGGCGCTCACCGAGCTCTCCCAGAACGAGCGCGAGACGCTCCAGCTGCACGAGAAGAGCAGGATCGCGACCCTCGCCGCGGGTCTCGTCCAATCCGGCGAGACGGTCCTGCTCGATGCCAGTTCCAGCGCGCTCGAGCTTGCTGCCAAGCTCCCGTCCGAGATCAAGGTGGTCACCTATTCGCTATCAGTCATCGAGCGTCTGGCGAGCCGGACCGATCTCGAACTCCTCCAACTCGGAGGGACCTACGAACCCCGCGGCCGACGTTTCTCCGGCATGCTCACCGAGAATGCGGTTCTCTCATTGCGCATCGACCGCTTTTTCTTCTCGGGACGCGGCTTCGATCTCCAGCACGGCATCAGTGAACCGAACCCCGACCAGGCACGGCTCAAGACCCTGATGCTGCGCCACGCCGGTTGGTCGTGTGCGCTGATCGACCACACCAAGCTCGGCCTGCGCAGCGACTACAACTTCGCCCGCCCCGGCGACTTCGACAGCCTCGTGACCGATCCGAAATCGAAAGCCTTTTTCCGCGGCAAAACCCGATCGCTTCCCTTCAAGCTCATCGTCTAGACTTCCCGAGACAACCCATGAACGTCTTCCTCGCTATCGACCTCGGCGCCGGCTCCGGCCGCGTGATCGCCGGAGAAACCGACAACAAGGACCTCCGCCTTGAGGAGATCCACCGCTTCGACAACCCCGGCACCGATCTTCCCGGCGGATCCTTCTGGAACCTCGTCGGACTCTTCCGCGACATCCAGGAAGGACTGCGCATCGCCCAGTCCCGCTACGGCAAGCGGATCGTCGCGATCGGGATCGATACATGGGGCTGCGACTTCGGACTGCTCGATGCCCACGGCCGGTTGCTCGGCCTGCCCCACCAGTACCGTGATCCCCGCCACGAGGGCATGGCCGAGGCGATGGAGAAGCTGATGCCCGAGGCTGAGGTTTACCGCCACACCGGGATCACCTCGAACTTCTACAACAGCTCGCTGCACCTCCTCGCGGAGAAGAAGATCGACTCCCCCGCCCTCGCGGCCGCCACCGATCTGCTTTTCGTGCCCGACATCCTCGCCTACTGGCTTTGCGGTAAGAAAGCGGTCGAGCGGACCGTCGCCTCGACCTCGCAGCTTCTGGACCCCGGCACCGGCGACTGGTCCTGGGACGTGATCGACGCGCTCGGCCTCCCGAGAGATATCTTCGGGGAAATCGTTGCACCCGGAACCGTGCTCGGTCCGTTGCGGACGGAGGTAGCGCGCGTCACCGGCTTGGAAGGCGTTCCGGTGGTCGCCTCCGCCTCCCATGATACGGCATCCGCCGTAGCAGGGATTCCGATGGAGGGCGATGACCGCCTGTGGCTGTCGTCAGGTACTTGGTCCATCATGGGACTCGAGACCGCCGAACCGATCCGCACCGATGAAGCCCTCGCCGCCCGCTGCTGCAATGAGCTCGGCGTCGATGGCAGCGTGCGATTCCTCAAGAACATCGCCGGGCTCTGGCTGATTCAGGAATGCCGTCGCCAATGGGCGATCGAGGGTGAGGAACTCGGCTATGCCGAACTTGCGCGACTCGCCGGCGAAGCCGACCCGCTGACCGCCTTCATCGATCCCGACGATCCGATCTTCGCAGCCCCCGGCGACATGCCAGGCCGCATCCGCGACTACTGTGCGAAGACCGGGCAGACGGTCCCCGAAACCAAAGGCCGTATCCTGCGGGTCGCGACCGAATCGCTGGCGCTGAAGTACCGCGTCGTGCTCGAGCGCTTCCGCTCGCTGTCCGGCAAGTCTTTCGACCGGCTTCACGCCGGCGGCGGCGGTATCCAGAACACCTTCCTCGCCCAGTCGACTGCCGACGCGGCGGGAATCGAAGTCGTTGCCGGCCCGGTCGAGGCCACCTCGTGCGGCAATCTCATCGTCCAGATGATCGCCACCGGCCACCTGCCCGACCTCGCGGCCGGCCGGAAGCTCATCCGCGACTCGTTCGAGTTCCAAACCTACACGCCACGCGACACCGCGACTTGGGACGAAGCCTACGAACGCTTCCGCAAGCTTCTCTGACGCGCGGACGTCAGAATTTGAACAGCCCGCCCTTTTTGCCTCCCACCGCGGTCGCGCCGACGATCGCGATCCCGAGGAAGACCATGGCCCACACCCCGAGGGCGGCGGCAAGTTCGTGGCCGTTCCCCAGAGTGCTGAGCAGCGTATAGATCGCCTTGGTGATCGGATAATGCTGCGCCTGCTGGGCAAGGATCAGGCTGTCACTGACTTCCAGCATGGCGAAGGCGAAGGCGAGGATGGCGCCCGCCGCGACATTGGCGCCGATCAGTGGAATCGAGATCCGTCGCAAGGTGCGCCACGAGCCAGCGCCAAGCGAGCGAGCCGCTTCTTCCATAGCCGGATTGCTCTGCTGAAGCCCGGCAACCGCGGCACGGACCACGTAGGGAAGCCGCCGGACCGCGTAGGCGATGATCAGCAGCAGCGCGGGACTTCCACCGACACCGACGAGGAAATGAAGAGGCTTCCCTTCCTGGGACAGCGCCAGATATCCGAAGGCGAGCACCAGGCCCGGCACCGCGAGCGGCAGCATCACCAAGGCATCGAGGAGGTTGCGTCCACGGATATCGCTTCGCACGACCACCCACGCGATCGCCAGTCCGACGATCACGGCGATAAGCGTCGCGAAGCCGGAATAGATCAGGCTGTTCTCGATCGAAGGCACCACCAGCGGATCCCCCAACGCTTCCGCGAAGTGGCGCAACGTCCACTCGATCGGAGCGACGGAATCATACCAGTCCTCGGAGAGAGCCAGCATCACGACCCCCGCATGCGGAATCGAAGCGATCGCGAAGACACCGGCGAAAAGCATCGTGCAACCGAGGGAATTGAGACCGCGCAGCTTCACCTCGGCATCGCGTCCCTTCGGACGTGGCTGCGCTCCCGAGGTCGATCGTCCGAAAAGGAATTTGGTCAGTCCGAAGACCAACGCCGAGATGATCAGAATCACCGCGACCAGCGCATACGGCGCGGGATTCCCTCCGAGATCCTTGATCCCGTGGAAGACCTGCACCGGCGCAACCCGGCTGTAGTTGAAGACCAACGGCACGCCGAGTTCGGTGAACGACCAGATGAACACGATCGACGATCCGGCAAAGATGCCGGGCATCGCCAGCGGCAGTGTGACCCGGAACAGACGCCTCATCGGTGGGCAGCCGAGATTCTCCGCGGCCTGCTCCATCGCCGGATCCAGATTCGCCAGAGAGGCGACAATGTTCATGTAGAGAATCGGATACAGATGGAGCGCGTTCATCAGCACGATGCCCCAGAACCGCCCCTCCGCCAGCCAGTCGATCCGGTGCGCGGGATCCATCAGCCCCATCTCGATCAGCAGGGCGTTGAGTGAGCCCGTCACGCTGAGGATATGGGTCACTCCGATCGCTCCGACGAAGGGAGGCAGAACGAGCGGCACAAGAATCAGCGCGCCAAGGATGCGCCTACCGAAGAAATCATAGCGATGCGAGATCAGTGCCAGCGGGAAGGCGATTAGCAATGTGACGAAGGTGCTCGTCACCCCGAGCAGCAGCGCGTTCCACAGCCCCTCGACGTAGACCGGGTTGCGGAAGACCTCACCGACAAACGCCAGCGTGAATCCGCCATCAGGCTTGCGGAACGCCTCACCCACCACCGACAGCGCGGGGTAGATGAAGAAGAAGGCGAAGAGGACGCTGACACCCAGAGTCACCCCGATGGCGGCACGCCGGTTCATGGCGTGCCCCCCTTCCCGTTTGCGGCCGCTTCGTACTGGGCGGCGAAGCGTTTCGAGAGGTCGGTCATGGCGCGCGACACTTCCAGTGGGTCGTCGCGCTCAAGCATCGGAACGAGCCCGTCCATCACCTCCGCATAGCCGAGCCCTTCCGTTCCGAAGATCGGCGCCGGGTCACCCCGACCCTCGACTGCCAGCTTCTTCCACGCGTGCTTGAGCTCATCGTGCGGATCCATGCACATCGCCCGGAAAATGACCCGCAGGGCGTCGAACGCCTTTCCCGTCAGCTCCGGCTGATACACGAACTCGCCCGTCCGCTCGTATGGCAACGCGCCGGGATCGGTGAAGTTCTTCAGGTTCGCCGGCGTGTAGAGATCGCGTCGCACCGGGAGACGTCGCAACGAACGGCTCTTCGGACCACCTTCGACACCCGGCTTCAGATTCCACAGGAGCTGTCCTTCCTCACTCAGGCAGAAGCGCACGAACTCCTGGGCGATCTCCATGTTCGGAGCGCCGCGGAAAACCGCGATCGAATCGACACTGACCGAGGTGCCTCCGACCGGCGAGACCCAGTGGAGGCGGCTGCTGCCGTCGCGACGCCTGACCGCGTCCTCGAATGACCGTCCGTAGAAATCGATGCACGTCCCCGCGGCGGCGTCGCCCATCGCCACATCCAGCGGGATTTTGCTCGCGGAGTCGGTGAAATACCGGGCATTCGCACCAAGCCGCTGCAACAGGTTCATGCCTCGACGCCACCCCTCCTCGCGGGCGGCCGGCGAGTCGCCCCGCTCGCGGATCACATCCTGCATCTGCTCCTGGACCAGCATCTCGAAGGCCTGCGTCACCGAACTGCTCTTCGTCGGATCCGCCAAAGCCAAACGCCCGAAGTACGACGGATCCCCGAGATCCGACCAGCGTTGCGGCGGTGGCACGTCGATCCAGCGGATCGCGTCCCGGTTGTAGACGATCCCGAATTGCGACACGCAAACCCCGACCCAGCGGTGGCCCGGATCATGGTAGGTCTCGCCGGAGAAACCCGGCGGGATCCGATTTTCACCGAACCACTCCGGCTCGGTTTCGAACACCTCAAGCTTTGCCAATCGGCCGAGCTTCGCCTGATCAATGAAGTCCTTGGTGCCCCCGCCGAAGAAGATGTCGAACTCGGTGCCCTCCTTGCCGAGATCTTCCGCCGCGCCGAAGGCGCCGCTGATGAGCTTCTTGATCTCCCCGCCACCGCCGGGAGCACGCCAGTCGATGAAGATCGTCCGCCCCGTCTTGTTCTGCCAGTGCGTCGCGAACGCTTCGCCGAACTCGGATCGGATCGAATCGTTGTGAGGGGTGATGATCACCACCCGGTCGTCACCGGATCCTGCCTGCGCGACCTCGGTGTCACGACGCAGCACAAGCGGTGCTGCGATCACAAGGACCAACAGAACGAGGACCGGCAGAAGGCGCTTCCACATGGCTCAACTCCTCATCACAACCACATCCTCGTGGCTTGCGCCGAGCGTGACCGTCGCGTCACCCGGCTCCCTCACCACCATCGGATTCAACTCGACCACCTGCTGGCGGCCGACCTTGGTCCGGATCACATACTGAATCCTCTGACCGAGATAGCTGCGTTCGACAATCTCTCCGGTGGCTCCGTTGCCACCCTGTACGCCGCCGATCCGCCAGGCCTCAGGCCGGACCGACAGGACGGCCTCATCGCCGCTCCGTGGCGTCCACTCCGGATCGGTCATGCGCCCGACCATCGCTCCGAGACCGGTCTCAACCTTGGCGAATCCGGCCCGACACTCGACCACCTTGCCGCGGATCAGGTTGGTCTCGCCAATGAAACCGGCCACAAACGAGGTGAGCGGAGTCCGGTAAACTTCCTGCGGCGTTCCAAGCTGCTCGATTCGCCCGGCATTGAGAACCGCCATTCGATCGGCCATCGCGAGCGCCTCTTCCTGATCGTGGGTCACGTAAACCGCGGTCAGTCCGCCCTCCTTGACGATGCGGCGGATCTCGCGGCGCATCTCGATCCTCAACTTGGCGTCGAGATTGGAGAGTGGTTCATCGAGCAGAAGACATTTCGGACGCACCACCAGTGCCCGGGCCAGAGCGACCCGCTGCTGCTGACCACCCGACAACTGATCGACCCCTCGATCATCCATACCCGCGAGATGCACCAGACGCAGCGCCTCCTCGACCCGCTCCCGGATCTCGTCCTTCGGCACCTTTCGCTCCTCCAATCCGAAGGCAACATTGCGCCCGACGCTCAGGTGCGGCCAAAGCGCATAGCTTTGGAAGACCATCGCAGCCTCCCGCTTGTGCGAAGGCAACCGGGTCACATCACGATCTCCGAACCAGATCGCTCCTGACGTCGGTTCCTCCAGACCGGCGATGCATCTCAGCAGCGTCGTCTTCCCGCAACCGGAGGCACCGAGCAGGAAAAACAGTTCCCCGGCCCCGACTTCGACATCAACGCCGTCGAGCGCCGTGACATCCCCGAAGCGCTTGACGATATTCTCGGCGCGAATGGCTTCCATGGCTCGCTGCCATGCTTGTCGAGACGCTCGGTCTGGCAAGCCCGCATCTGATCGAAAAAAGGAACGGATTCGTCAAAGATTCGCTTGCCAACCCCTGCGTTCGTCCATAAATCCGCCGCCCACGATTTTCAAAACCTTGCTCGGGTGGCGGAATTGGTAGACGCGCATGACTAAGGATCATGTCCCGAAAGGGGTGGGGGTTCGATTCCCCCCTCGAGCACCATCCATTTGAACGACGCCCCGCAGTTCCGGCTGCGGGGCGTCGCTCGTTTCGGAGGATCCGTATGGCAAAACGCCGCGTCCCCGATCGGGAAACGCGGCGTGGGACAGACGGCCGGAACGACCGTGATCAGGACATCAGAAGTAGGCGACGTCGTCCGACTTCGAGTAGAACTCGCCCTTCTCGCCGTCTTTCCCGTAGGACCACATGGCGTAGCGCTCGAAGCGAGGCTTCTTGTCCTTCCACTCGCCGAGACCGAAGGTGTGCAAAATCTTGTCGTATCGACCATCGTTGTCCTCCTCGCGGTAGGCCGGCGTATTGATGGCGAACATGATCTCGTTGCCCCACAGGTCGTAGAACTTGCCATCCTTGGCACCGACGCCGCCCCGGTTGTCGTCAACGATCTCGACCGCGATGTACTGGTTTTCCCGCGGATTGATCTCGCGTGCGCTGAAGATTTCGTCCGTGCCGGTCTCGTAGGTGTCGTTTTCACCGAGCAGCGCGCCGATGATGATTTCACTGCCGAACTCGCCCTCAGGATTGCCGTAAACGGTATCGGTCCCGGTATCCAGCCGGCTCTGGGGAACAGGCGGACGTTTGTAGTCGAGCGAGTAGGCTTCCATACCGGTGCTTACATCGCGCATTTGCTGCATAACCGTCACTTTCTGCCCCTTCAGCAAAGCGCGCTGGCTGAACATGAAGGCGAGGGTCGCGAGGGCGGCCACGATGACGATGACGACAAGGAGTTCAATCAGGGTAAAACCCCGGTGGTGCGTTTTTACAGTCATTGTTTGAGGAAAATAGTACGCCTGAAGCGGCACGGGTCCAGTGCACATTCCGGGCCAATCGGCTGGCCCCGGAGAATCCGGAGTTCCGGCGCGAAAAAAAATCGATTTCCCCCTAAGATCCCCCGCGCAGCAGCGTTGTTTCGCCAAGTCGGAGCCCTTTCCCGCCGCCATTTTTTCGACTGGTCAAGGCCGGGAGCCGACCTACCTTTTCCCTACCCGTAATACACAGCATCCATGAGCCTTCACGCCCAACTCAGCCCCGAAGCCCAAGCCCGTTTGCAGGCCCAGCGGCGGGCCTCCACCGTTTCATCGATCGTCATTTCCCTGCTGGTGATCGTGCTGATCGGTCTGATCCTGGCCTTCATCTTCTTGCCCCCTCTCCTGAAGGAGACCCCGCAGATCGTCAGCTACTCGTCGTCGGTCAATGACGACCAGAAACTCGAAGCGAAGAAGCTGACCAACAGCGTCGAGCGCAAGCCCTCGGCTCCGTCCTCCTCGATGGCCAAGGTGATCGCTGCCAACACCACCTCGCCGACCGCGGTGCCGGTTCCCGAGGTGGACGTGCCGGAACCGTCGACCGACTTCGGTGATGGCGACGACTTCGGTGACGGTTGGGGATCCGGCGGTGATGGCGGTGGCGGCGGCGGCTTCGGCAACATTCCCGCAACCATGCGCAAGCGGTGCTCGAAGGAGGACCGGATGCAACGGCTTCTGGAGAATGGCGGCACCGAGAAGTGCGAGGACGCTGTGGTCAAGGGACTCGACTGGCTCCAATCGACCCAGAATGCCGATGGCTCGTGGTCCGGCGGAAACACCGCCGCCATGACCGGATTCGCGGTCCTCGCTTTCCTCGGCCACTGCGAGACGCCGCTTTCGGAGAAGTACGGAGACACCGTGCTCAAGGGCATGACGTGGCTCGTCAACCTCGGCATGAAGCAGAACGGCCGCCTGACCACCGGCGCCGAACCGAACCCGCAGCCTTACGAGCACGCGATCGCAACCTACGCGCTCGGCGAGTCGAGCACCTTCTGCAAGCAGCTCAACATCAACGTCCCGAATCTCTTCGAGGTGACCCAGAAGGCCGGACAATACATCATCGACAACCAGCACAAGTCCGGTGGCTGGGACTACGGCTACAAGGAGGACAGCGCCCGGGGCGGTGACCTTTCGGTGGCCGCTTGGCAAATTCAGGCGCTGAAGGCCTGCAAGCACACCGGCCTCGACTTCCGCAACATGAAGGGCTGCGTCAACAAGGCCCTCGACTACGTGGAGGAGTGTCAGAAATCCAACGGTGGATTCGGCTACAGCCCGAAGGGCGGTGCCCACAGCCCGAACGGTTACCACACCCTGACCGGTGCCGGCATGCTCTCCTTCCAAATGTGGGACAAGGCCTCGGTCGGCGCCGTCCGGAAGGGTGCGAAGTACGTAACCGAGGAATCCAAGTTCGACTACGACACTGCCGACTCCGACCTTTATGGTCACTACTATGAAGCCCAAGCCATGATCGCCCGCGGCGGCGAGCAGTGGGAGAAGTACAACGCGATGTTCCGCGACGAACTCCTCGACAACCAGAACGGTGATGGCTCGTGGAAGGCTCCCGGTGGCGGCCAGAAGATCAACGGCGTCGCCACCAGCTACGTCGGCAACGCCCACTACCGCACCTGCCTCGCGATCTTCATGCTGGAAGTTTACTACCGCTTCCTCCCGGGCACCGGCGCCGGCGTGAAATAATCGTAACCCTCTCCACAAAAGCGGCGGATTCCGGCAGGAACCGCCGCTTTTTTCGTCCCCGGAGCCCGTTCTCATCGGCCCGCCGAGCCGAATTCATCAATTGTCGCGATTTGCCCTCGCCTACCGCACGGATCCCGCCTACTGCGCCACCCGACATGAGCGCCACTCAACTTGAGCAACTCAAAGGGTTCACGACCGTCGTCGCCGATACGGGCGATTTCGAGTCGATGAAAGACTACCAACCCCAGGACGCGACCACCAACCCGTCGCTGATCCTCGCGGCCGCCGGACAGGACGAATACCGACACCTCGTCGAAAAGGCCGTCGCCGAAATCAAGGACTCCGGCCCGACCGGTGACGCGCTCGTCGAGGCCATCATCGACCGCATTCTCATCCTCTTCGGCCTCGAGATCCTCAAGATCGTTCCCGGCCGCGTCTCGACCGAAGTCGATGCCCGGCTGTCTTTCGACACCGACGGCACCATCGCCAAGGCCCGCCAACTCATCGCCGCCTACGAAACCGAAGGCATTTCCCGCGACCGGATCCTGATCAAGATCGCCTCCACTTGGGAAGGCATCAAGGCCGCCGAGATCCTCGAGAAGGAAGGCATCCACTGCAACCTGACTTTGCTCTTCTCCTTCGCCCAGGCCGTCGCCTGCGCCGAAGCCGGCGTCCAGCTGATCTCGCCCTTCGTCGGCCGGATCCTCGACTGGTACAAGGCCAGCACCGGCAAGGACTACGAGGGCGCCGACGATCCGGGCGTCCAGTCGGTTCGCGCGATCTACAGCTACTACAAGAAGTTCGGCTACAACACCGAGGTGATGGGCGCATCGTTCCGCAACACCGGCGAAATCATCGCCCTTGCCGGATGCGACCTGCTGACGATCAGCCCCAAGCTCCTCAAGGAACTCCAGGACTCGACCGAAACGATCGAGCGCGTGCTCTCCCCGGAGGCCGCCGCTTCGGCCGACCTCGAAAAGGTCAGCTTCGACGAGAAGAGCTTCCGCTTCGCCCTCAACGAGGACGCGATGGCCACCGAGAAGACCGCGCAGGGCATCCGCGCGTTCTCGGCCGACATCGTGAAACTCGAGAAGCTGGTCGCTTCGATGCTCTGATCGAAGACCCTCCCGACTTCCAGAATTCCCAAGCCGGAGCCTCGTGCTCCGGCTTTTTGCTGTTCACCGGCCCCCATTTGGCACCAACGTCAGCCCCATGAACCTGCTGCGCGCTCTGACTCTCGGGCTCGCCCTGCTCACCAGCCTCCCTGCCCTTGCCGGCGGCAAGAAGCAACAGATGGCGGGCATCGCGTTCCACATCGAAACCAACCCGGGCAACAACCCGAACATGGTCTTCGAGCAATTCGTCGCCGGTGAGCAACGGGTCTTCGGCCGCGTCCCGGAAATCAGCGCCAAGGACATTGAGGCGTTCAATCCGTTTCCCTCACAGGACGGCCAGGGCTACGGCGTGCTGCTCAAGCTGAAGCGCAACGCCTCCAACCGCCTCGCCGCGCTCACCGCCGACAACGTCGGCCGCTGGATGCTGGCGCGGGTGAACGGCCGCATCGTCGATGCCGTGATCATCGACCAGCAGATCGGCGACGGCGAACTGGTGATCTGGAAGGGCCTCTCACTCGCCGAGATCCAGGGCATGGACAAGAAACTCCCGCGCATCGGCGAAAAGAAACCCCGCGGCTGAACCGGCATGCTTCGATCCGCTCTCTCCTTCCTCCTCGCAAGCGCCATCGCCCACGGCGCGCCCACCGACTGGCAACTCCCGACCGAGAACCGCCACCTGCTGACCGGCCAACCCGAGAAGTTCTACATGTATGTCGACCGCACCTTCGAAGGCGAGCGGTCGACACCATGGCAAGGCGGCGCATGGGGACTGGTCCGCAATCCGATCCGCGTCGGCGGCAAGATCGAATACCTCCGCTTTCACGAGGGAATCGACATCGCGCCGATCAAACGCGATGCCGCCGGCAACCCGCTTGACCTTGTCATGAGCGTTTCCGACGGCCGCGTCGTCCACGTGAGCGATGTCGCCGGCCGCTCGAACTACGGTTGCTACATCGTCGTTGAGCATCCGGTCGATGCCGAGGGCCATGTCGTCCACAGCCTTTACGCCCACCTCTCGACCTGCAGCGTGAAACCGGGCGATGCGGTGAAGACCGGCTCGGTGCTCGGACGGCTCGGCTACACCGGCGCCGGCATCAACCGCACCCGCGCCCACGTCCATCTCGAGCTCGGCCTGATGATGAGCAACCGCTTCGACGGCTGGATGCGCCAGTACTCCGGCGGCACCAACCACCACGGCAACTACAACGGCATGAACCTGATCGGCATGGACGTCGCGCGGTTCTTCGTCGAGCGGCAGAAGAACCCGTCGCTGACCGTGCCCGAGTTCGTGCGTCACAGCCCCGCCTACTTCAAGGTCACCGTCCCGCGCAGAGGCACGCTCGAGTTCGCCACCCGCCACCCGTGGCTGGTCTACGGCGACCTCGCCACCAACAGCCCGTCGTGGGAGATCGCCTTCACGGCCACCGGGCTGCCGACGGGCATCGCGGTCAGCAAGCGCAAGGTCGACGCCCCGATCGTCTCGGCCGTCCGCAGCTCGGACACCGCCCACCGCTACCTGACCCGCGGGCTGCTGAGCGGCGAAGGCAGCTCCGCCACCCTGTCGACCAACGGCAAGAAGCTCGTCGCCCTGATCACCGGCGACTTTCCCGACCCGTGAGAAACTTGAAACTTTAAACTTCAAATCCCAGCGGCTGGACTTGCTCCGTCGCCCGTCGCCTCGGGCATCAGAATTTGAAATTTAAAGTTTAAGCCTTTCATGGACCAGACCCTTGCCAAGCTCGAAGCCCTCGGCCACACGCTGCCCGAGGTCCCCGCACCCGTCGCCGCCTATGTCAACTGCGTCCGCAGCGGCAACCTGCTGTTCCTCTCCGGCGGCCTGCCGATCGATGGCGAACGCAAGATCATCGGCAAGGTTCCGACCGACGTTTCCCCCGAGAAAGCCGCCGAAGGCGCACGGATCATCATGCTCAACCGGCTCGCCGTGATCCGCGACGAGATCGGCTCTCTCGACAAGGTGAAGCAGATCATCGCGCTCAACGGCTTCGTCAATTCCGAGCCCGACTTCTATGGCCACCCGCAGGTCGTCAATGGCGCCTCCGAGTTCCTCATCGAAGTCTTCGGCGAACGCGGCAAGCACAGCCGCACCGCCCTCGGCGCCGCCGCACTGCCTCTCAATGTTGCGGTCGAGATCAACATGACGGTCGAGGTCGAGGACTGACACCGGGACGCGTCGCGCTATAAATAGCGGAGGCCCATGGCCCTCATCGACGCCCACAACCATCTCCATCAGCTGCCGGATCCCGACGCCGCGATCGCGGCCATGAAGGACGCCGGGATCTCCGGCTGCGTGGTCAACGGCACGTCGGAGGACGACTGGTCTGACGTCGCCTCGCTCGCCGAGCGGCACCCGGACTTCGTCCACCCCGCCTTCGGCCTGCATCCATGGCATGCCCACCGGCGGACTCCCGGGTGGCTCGAAAAGCTGCGCTCTTTCCTCGACCGCTTTCCCCACGCATCGATTGGGGAATGCGGCCTCGACCGTTGGGTCGATGAACCTGCACTTGAAGAACAGCGCGCGGTTTTCCTCCCGCAAATCGCACTCGCCCGCGAGCGGAACCTGCCGCTGACCATCCACGCGCTCAAAGCCTGGGGACCGCTGCTTGAGGCCCTGAGCGACGAAGCCCCACCCGAAGGTGGCTTCCTGCTCCACTCCTTCGGCGGCACTCCGGAACTCGTTTGCCAGTTCGCCCGGTTCGGCGCCCGCTTCTCATTCTCCGGGCATTTCCTTCATCCGCGAAAATCCAAGGTGCTCGACGCCTTCCGGACGGTGCCCGTCGACCGGCTGCTTCTCGAGACCGACGCTCCTTCGATGGCACCGCCCGCGGAGTTCATCACCCACCCGCTCCCTGACGGCCAGAACCACCCGGCCAACCTCGCCGCGATCGCACGGGAACTCGCCCTGCGGTTCGACGAGCCGTTTGAAGAGTTCGCTGCACGCTGCACGGAAAACACCCGCCAATTCTTCCGTCTGCATTAAGTGTTCACTTGAACATTTAGAGATCCCCTTCAGACTGTCCCTCGGATCCCATGCCGAGCGAGACCGTCAACGCCCTGCGGAAACAACTCCGCGAGAAATTCCCCGCCGCCCATCGCAAGCAAGGCGGCGAGCCTGAGCATTCCCCCTCTCCCGAGGCACCAGCCGCCTCCTTTCCCCTCGCTCTCAGGAACTTCCCCCGGGGCGCCATCAGCGAGATCTCCCCATCGCATCCGGCCTGCGGCATTTCACTACTCGTCGCCGCTCTGGTCTCCGAGGAACCGGAGCACGGTCGCGACACCCCGCTGGTCCTCGTCGATGCCCGCGACGGCTTCGACCCCGCCTCTTTCACTCCCGAGGAATGCGCGCGCCTGCTGTGGCTCCGCTGTCGCGAGACCCAGGATGCCTTCAAGGCCGCCGACCTGCTGCTGCGCGACGGCAATCTGCCGTCCGTGCTGCTCGATCTCTCGTCGCTACCCTCCCGGGAACTCCGGCGCATCCCGCTGTCATCATGGCACCGGCTCCGCCAGCTGGCGGAAACCAGCGACGTCAGCCTGATCGCGCTCACCCCCGTCCCGCTCGTTCCCGGTGCCACCCTGCGCCTGCAACTCACCCGCTCTCTCTCCCTCACAAGCCTGCTCCTGCCGCGCTCCGAAGCGATCGATTCCCTCCACCTCGAAACCACCCGCGCCCTCCACCAATCCCGCACCGCCTGAACCCGCTTGTTTCTCGCCTTCCATCTTCCGGCCCTGCCGCTCGAAGCGCTTCTCCGTCACCACCCGGAGAAGCGTCAGCACCCCTGTGCCGTTCTCGCCGCCCACGGCAGCGATCGCGACAAGTCGACGGTCGACTTTCTCAACCGTCCCGCCGCCGCAGCCGGCGTGCATCCCGGCTTCTCACTCGTCCGCACCCTCGCCCGCTGCCCCCGGATCCATTTCTTCGATCGCGATCCGGATCTCGAAGCCCGTGCACTCCACGACCTGCTGACCCTCGCGGAGTCGATCACACCCGACTTCGAACTCACCGCACCCGACACCTTTCTTCTCGATCTCTCCGGCGCACCCGACGCCCGCGATCTCGAGAATCTAAAGCCCAGAATTCCCGCCTTCGGCCTGCCCATCCATCTGGCCACTGCCGCCACACCCGATCTCGCCCATCTCTTCTCCCTCCATCCCGCGAGCAGCCATGTCCTCGTCTTCCGCGGACCCGAGTCACGCTGGAAACCTCCCGCCGCTTCTCCAGAGACCGGGCTTCACCCGCTCCAACTCCTGCCGCTTTCCCTCATCCAGAACCTTCCCCGTTCGGAACCCGGAGCCGCGCGCCTGGAACTTCTCCACCAATGGGGCCTGCAGTCCCTCGCCGATCTCGCCCGGCTTCCCCGACAGGCACTCGCCGAACGCCTCGGCCCCGAGACCGGCCACCTCCACGACCTGCTGCACGGAAAAACCCATCGTCTCCTGCATCTCTTCCGCCCCGCCGAGTCGATCTCCACGCACTTCCACTTCGAGCACCCGGTCGATCGCTGCGAACCCCTGCTATTCATCATCCGGCGCGCCCTCCACACCCTCTGCTCCCGACTCCTTTCCCGTCACCACGCCGCCAGCGAGATCGACCTCCAACTCGAAACCCAACCGCCCCACCGTCACCGGATCCGCCTACCCGAACCATCCGCATCCGTGGAAATCCTCATCCGCCCGCTCGCGACCCATCTCGATCATCTCCAGCTTCCTAGCCCGGCCGAAGGCCTCACTCTCACGCTCACCCCCTGCGCGCCGCACGCCGGCCAGCACGAACTGTTCGACCGCGGCATCCGTCACCCCCACCGCCTTGCCGACACCCTCACCCGCCTCGCCGCCCTCCTCGGAGACCGCCACGTCGGCTTTCCCGTTCCCGCCTTCACCCACAAGCCCGACACTTTCCACCTCCAACCCGCCCACGAGCGGCTCTTTGGGAACATCGAACATCGAACATCGAACGACCAACGTCGAAGTATTCCGAGGCAGTCCGATTCCGGGAGTTCGACGTTCGCTGTTGAACGTTCGACGTTCGACGTTCCCCTTGTGCGTTTCCGTCCGCCTATCCCCATCGCCGTGGCGTGGGAAAAGAACGGCCGCCATCCCCACCCGCTCGCGCTCCTCACCGGTCCGCACCGCGGCCGCATCGCCAAGCACCACGGCCCCTTTCCTCTATCCGGGGATTGGTGGCAACCCGAGCGTCATTGGCAGCACCTCGAGTGGGACATCGAACTCGAGAGCCGCCACCTGCTGCGACTCATCCATACCCCGCCGGACCAGTGGCATCTCCACGGCAGCTACCCCTGAACGCCGTCCACAAGGTTTCGTAGTTTCTCTTTCAGCGGGCACATCCGTCATCGTCGCAAAGCGACGCACTTCATCACCTCCGTGTTCGTCGAACTCAACGCCCGCTCCGCCTTCTCCTTCCTCCACGGCGCCAGCCTGCCGGAAGCGATGGTCACCCGTGCCGCCGAACTCGGCTACCCCGCCATCGCCATCACTGACCACCTCGGTTTCCAAGGCTCCCCACGCGCCCACGCCACCGCCAAGGAACACGGCATCCGGGCCCTCGTCGGCACCACGCTGGAGCTGCCAAGTTCCAACATCATCGCCCTCGCCGCCAACCGCACCGGCTACGCCCAGCTCTGCCAACATCTCACCAAACACCTCCGCACCTCCCCCGAAAGGAGCGCCGGTTATGAAACCGGCACCCTCTCCCCCCGGCGCCACGCGCCGTACTCCCTCACTCGCCACTTCTCCCGCGGATCGGTCCTCATCCTCACCGGCGACCGCGACGCCCACCTCTGCCGCCTTCTCGCCCGCAACCGGAAACAGGAAGCCCTCGGCTTCGCACAACACCTCATCGACCGCTTCGGACGGCAGAACGTCCACATCCAGATCACCCGCCATCACCTGCGCGACGACGCCCGGATCAACCGCCTGCTCATCGATCTCGCCCGTCACCTGAAACTCCCGCTGGTCGCCAGCAACGCGCCTCTCCACGCCACACGCGCCGACCGCCTGCTGTGCGACGCCTTCACCTGCCTGCGCCACCACACCACGCTCGACCAAGCCGGCGCCCTGCTCGCACCGAACGGCGAGCGACATCTCAAGACGCCGCGGCAAATGCGCGAACTCTTCGCCGACCTGCCCGAGGCCGTCGACAACACCCTGCGGCTCGCCGAGCGCATCGAGTTCACCTTGGAGAACCTCGGTTACCGTTTCCCCGACGCCCGTGACGCCAGCGGCCAACCATTGAGCATCGGCGAGCAGTCGACCCGCCTCCGCCGCCTGACCTACGAAGGCGCCTTCCGCCGCTACGGCACCCTCCGTAGAAAGGTGAAGCGGCAATTGGAACACGAACTCGCGTTGATTCACCGACTCGGTTTCCCCGGCTACTTCCTCATCGTCCATGACATCATGGACTTCGCCAAAGCCCACAGCATCTTCTGCCAGGGCCGTGGATCCGCCGCCAACTCCGCCGTCTGTTACGCCCTCGGCATCACCAATGTCGACCCGGTCGGCGGCGGATTGCTCTTCGAACGCTTCCTGTCCGAGAACCGCCGCTCGTGGCCGGACATCGATATCGACTTCCCCTCCGGCGACCGCCGCGAACTCGTCATTCAGCACGTCTTCGAGAAATACGGAGCCAGCGGTGCCGCGATGACCGCCAACGTCATCACCTACCGCCCCCGCTCCGCCTTCCGCGAAATTTCCAAGGTTCTCGGATTTCCCCCGCAGATCGCCGACCGCTTTTCCGACCTCTGTTCCTCACCAAAAGTCCACGACGAAAGAGACGGGAACACCGAGCATCGGGATACCTCCGACAACACTTCGGCCCCTGTCACAGGCGGCGTGGAAACCTACTACCCCAAGTCCAAGGTCCTCGACTTCCAAGCCACCGTCGAATCCGCCGGAATCCCCGCTACCCACCCGCGCTTCGGCGCGCTCATGCACCTCTACCATTCCGTTCTCGCCATGCCCCGCCACCTCGGCCAGCACTCGGGCGGGATGATCATCTGCGACCGCGGTCTCGACCGGATCGTCCCGCTCCAACCCGCCACCATGCCCGGGCGCACGATCGTCCAGTGGGACAAGGACGACTGCGAGGACCTCGGCATCGTCAAGGTCGACCTCCTCGGACTCGGCATGCTCGCCGCGCTCGAGGACTCGCTGTCCATCTGCGCGGAACGCGGACATCCGGTCGATCCCGCCCTGATCCCCAAGGACGACCCCGCCGTCTTCGACATGCTTTGCCGGGCCGACACCATCGGCACCTTCCAGGTCGAGTCGCGCGCCCAGATGGCCACCCTGCCAATCATGCGTCCGAAGACCTTCTACGACCTCGCCATCGAGGTCGCCATCATCCGCCCCGGTCCGATCGTCGGCGATCTCGTCCACCCTTACCTCAACCGCCGCAACGGCCGCGAGAAGATCGACTGCATCCATCCCGATCTCGAACCCATCCTCGGCCGCACCCTCGGAGTACCGCTGTTTCAGGAACAGGTCCTGAGAATGGCCATGACGCTCGCCGGTTTCGACGGATCCGAGGCCGACGAACTCCGGCGCGCCATGGCTTTCAAGCGCTCCGACGAACGCATGGAAGCGATTGGCTGCAAGCTCGACCACCGCATGAGCGCCCGCGGCATTCCCACCGAAGCCCGCCACAAGGTCATCCAGTCGATCGGCTCGTTCGCCCTCTACGGTTTCCCCGAAAGCCACGCCATCTCCTTCGCCCTCATCGCCTACCTCTCGTGCTGGATGAAGGCCCACCACCCTGCCGAGTTCTATTGCGGGCTGATCAACAACCAGCCGATGGGCTTCTACTCAGTCAACACCCTGCTGCAGGACGCCAAACGCCACCGCGTCCGGTGCCGGCCGGTTTCGGTCGTCCACAGCAACCGCGAGACCCTCGTCCTCGACGACCGCCACCTCCGGCTCGGCCTCGACCGCCTCAAGGGACTTTCCCGAAGAGCCGCCGAACGGCTCGTTCAGGAGAGAAACCATCACGCCTTCATCTCCCTCCCCGACTTCCTCCACCGCGTCCGACCCAACCCCAAGGAGCGCCGCCTTCTGGCCGCCAGCGGCGCCCTCAACGACCTTCCCTCGGTCGCCCACCGCCGCGACGCCCTCTGGCAATCCGAGCTCCCCTTGTTCGAAGAGGGAGACCTCTTCGAACAAGTTCCAAATCTCCAGAAGACTCCGCCCTCGGAGGTTCGTAGTTCCCCCTTCAGGGGGCATCTTTCTTCCCGTCGCGAAGCGACACACGAATCCCAACCCTCAATCCTGCCCCCCATGTCCGACGCCGAACGCCTGGCGACCGATCTCGCTCTCACCGGCGCCACCACCGGCCCCCACCCGATGGAGTTGTGGAGGAAAAACCTTCTTCAGAAGACTTCAGCGTTCGATGCCGAACGTTCGACGTTCGACATTCCGCTCACGGCCACGGAACTCCAGCATCACCCGCACGGCACTCCCGTGAGCGTGGCCGGCATGGTCATCTGCCGCCAGCGACCCGGCACCGCCAAGGGTCACTGCTTCATCTCCCTCGAAGACGAAACCGGCATCGCCAACCTGTTCGTCCCCCGCGACACCTTCCACCGCTTCCGGCTTCTCATTACCACCGAACGCTTCCTCCTCGTCGAAGGTCGCCTGCAGATCTCCGAAGGCGACCAACCGACCGTTTACACCAACGGAATTACGCCTCTTCCGAATATCGATGCCTCCCATGCCGCGGCGTCCCACGACTTCAGATAATCACCCTTCCCGGTGAACGGGCTTGTCAAACCCGATATGCCCGATCAGCAAGCAGCATGCTGTTCAGACATCTTCTGCCGACTCTTCTCTTCCCCGTCTTCTGCCTTGCCGATGATTCTGCTCCGTTGGCCGGGGAAACCGAGGCCACACCCGAAGAACTCCAAGCCGGTTACGAGGCTTACATCAACCACCTCATCGGCGAAGACCCCTACCTCACCGGCGACGTCGAACTCCCGGGCGGCATGGCGCAGCTCCACCTTCCTTCGGGCTACCGGTTCCTACCGGCCGACGGAGCCAAGAAAGTGATCGTCGACCTCTGGGGCAATCCTCCAGGCAGCGCCGAGGACGCGCTCGGATTGGTGCTCCCGGAGGGCCAGAGCCTGGAGAACACCGACTCATGGGCGATCGTGGTCGAGTTCACCGACGACGGCTATGTTGCCGACGATGACGCGGACGAGATCGACTACGACGAACTCCTCGAAACCCTGCAGGAAGGGGCCAACCAATCCAACTCCGCCCGCATTGCCGAAGGCTACGAGACGATCGACATTGTCGGCTGGGCGGTCCCGCCCCACTACGACAAGGAGAACAAGGTACTCCACTGGGCCAAGGAACTGAAATTCGGCGGAACGGATGAGAACACCGTCAACTACGACGTCCGTGTCCTCGGCCGCCGCGGAGTCCTCAACATGCAGGGCGTGGCCGCCATTTCCTCGGTTCCCGCGATTCGCGAGGCTGCTCCGCAGATCGTCGGCATGGTCGAGTACCTGCCCGGCCACCGCTATGCCGATTTCGACCCCGAAACCGACAAGAAGTCGGACATGTCGCTCGCGGGCCTCGTGGTCGGCGGCGCCGTCGCGGCAAAGCTCGCAGCCAAGGCGGGCATCTTCGCCAAGCTGGGAATCATCCTCGCCAAGGGATGGAAGCTCATCCTGATCGGCGCGATCGCACTCGGCGCCGTGGGCAAGAAGATCTTCGCAAAGAACGCCGCCTGAGCACCCGCCGGGAAAGGCCGCGTGATCTTACTCAGCGAGTTCCTCGAGCGTCAGCCCGCGGAACTCGACCTTCATCTCGACACCGGGATGGACCTGCAGGCCGATCGGCCCCTTGTCGCGGGCCGTGTCGGAATCGTAGTTCATAACCTCCTTGCCGTTCAGCGTCACGGCGTAGTGATTGCCCTTGGCGACGATCCGCATCGAGTTCCACTCGCCTTCCTTGAGGAGTTCTTTCACGCCCTCGGCCTCGACCGGATAGCCGCGCTTGCTGCCGATGTAGGGCGAAGCGGTCATGTCGCGCTTCAATGACCCGCTGATCCCGATCTGGATCTGCTCGTTCATGTGCCGCAGGAACACCCCCGAGTCAATGTGACCGGAGAAGCGGAACTCGAGATCGAGCGCGAAATCGGTGAAGTCCTTCTTGGTCCAGAGGATCGAGTTTTTCTTCTTCTCGTCGCTCTGCCCGGTCACCACGCCGTCGACCACCTTCCAGTAGTCGGCTCCCTGGATCTTCCATCCATCGAGCGACTTGCCGTCGAACAACGGCACCGGTTCGGCATTCGCCAGCCCGGAGGCCAGCACGAGCAATGCTGCAAAACTTTTCATCCCCATGCTTACGCGCGGGCCGCACTCGGTGTATCGGCCGATTTTGTCGCCAGAACCCCGCGCCTTTGGAGGAACAGGTCGATGCTGTCGACAATGGCGATCCACGATGCCTCGATGATGTTCTCGGAGACGCCGACCGTCCCCCAGCTGTGCTCCCCGTCGCTTGAGACGACGAGCACCCGGGTCTTGGCGGCGGTGTTGTCGTGGCCGTCGATGATCCGGACCTTGTAGTCGGTCAGGGAGACTTCCTCGATCTCCGGATAAAACGGGAGCAGCGCCTTGCGCAGCGCCTTGTCGAGGGCGTTCACCACACCGTGACCTTCGGCGACCGTGTATTCACCGACGTCGCCGACATAGAGCTTCACCGTCGCCTCGCAGACCGGCTGGTGGCCGTCGCGATACAGCCGGTAGGAGGTGTGGAATTCCTTCAGGTCGAACGGCTTCTCGTAGGAACCGAGCTCACGCCGGATCAACAGCTCGAGCGAGCCGCCCGCGGCTTCGAACGAATACCCGGCATTCTCCATTTCCTTCACCCGGGTCAGCACCGACTTCGCTTCGTCCGATCCCTTCTCAAGCTTGAGTCCGAGTTCCTCGGCCTTGATCAGGATGTTCGACTGGCCACTGAGTTCGGAAACGAGGATCTGCTGCGAGTTGCCCACGCGCTGCGGCTCGATGTGCTCGTAGCTGCGCGCGAGTTTCTGCACCGCATTGACGTGCATGCCCCCCTTGTGGGCGAATGCCGTCCGTCCGACGAAAGGAGCCCGAGCAAAGTGCGGGTTGTTCGAGACGTCGTCGACGAAGTAGGACAGCGCCTGAAGACCCTCGAGAGCGGGAATCACTTCGAGCCCCATCTTGAGTTGGAGGATCGGAATGACCGACGTCAGGTTGCAGTTGCCCGTCCGTTCGCCGTAACCGTTGACCGTGCCCTGAACCTGGATCCCGCCGGCACGGACGGCTGCCACCGCATTGGCGACTCCGAGTTCGCAGTCGTTGTGGGTGTGGATACCGAACGGAGTGCCGGGAATCCTCTCCTTCACCTTCGTGCAAATCTCGAGAACCTCCTCGGGCAGGGTGCCGCCATTCGTATCACACAGGACCAGAACATCGGCACCACCTTCCGCCGCGGCTTCCAGGGTCGCGAGCGCGTGCTCGGGCGAATCCTTGTATCCATCGAAGAAGTGCTCGGCGTCGTAGACCACCTCACGATCATTCTCCTTCAGGTAGCGCACGGTGTCGCGGATCATCGCTTGGTTCTCCTCCACCGTGGTCCGGAGGACTTCCGTCACGTGCAGTTCCCAGCTCTTGCCGAAAATCGTCACCACCGGCGTCGAAGCCTCAAGCAACAGCCGCACCTGCGGATCCTCTTCCACCGCAAGATCCGCCCGACGGGTCGATCCGAACGCCGCGAGCTTGGCGTGTTTGAGATCGAGCTTCGACGCCTCCCGGAAGAACTCGATATCTTTCGGGTTCGACCCCGGCCATCCGCCCTCGATGTAGTCGATCCCGAACCGGTCGAGGCGTTCGGCAATTCGCAACTTGTCGAGCATCGACAGCTGGAATCCTTCGCCCTGGGTGCCGTCGCGGAGCGTCGTATCGTAAAGAAAGACTGGTTTCATGGGATCTCTGGCGGCGGGACTCTACGCCCGGCGGCCCCTGCAGGACAACCCGGGATCCGGACATCCCGGCCGTCGTGAAATTGACCCGGATTCGCGCGAATCCTTGCTCCACCCGGGTTTTAGGAGCGGGTGAAATGAATGTTTCCACCCTTCCTCTGGTCCTCGCTCTCACCGCTGCCGCCCCGGCAGCCGTTGTGCTCGACTCGATCACCGGCGCCACCCTCGGTGGCGCTTCGACCAACATTACCGGCCCGGACACCGCGATCGACTTCTTCGGGACACCGGTCCCGATCCCCGACAACGAGGTCGCGGTCCGCTTCCAAACCGGAATCTACTCGTCGACCCTCGACCAACTCGATTTCGCGATCAACATCTCGGATCCCAGCCACCTCGACCCGGTCCAGGTCGTCCTGAGCACCGGTCCCAATCCGCCGGGTGGCACGAGTCCGGTGGCCTTGGGAACCGCGACTCCGACATCGACCGGTGGATTCTCCCAAACGCTTTCGATCAGTCCGTCCGGAACGATCACCCTGACACCGAACACCGAGTATTGGCTGCACTTCACGGCCACCGGCACGGAAACCTTTTACGCTCTCGCTTCAAGCAACTTGACCAACTCGACCGGCAGCTGGGCGTTCACCGAGACTTGGTCACTCCAGCCACCCGCGGCATGGAACCAACTGAACGGACTGACACCGGCTATCCGGATCTCGGCAACCGAGGCGGTTCCCGAAACATCGACCGCGCTGCTGGGAGCCTTCGGCCTGCTGCTCGTTTTGCACCGTCGCAGGGCCCTGTCCTGATCAAGGTGACGTCGCACCGCCCTCCTTCGTCTCCGGCAGCAACCGGAGCGAGTGGTTCCAAGGTGCGACCAGCAGGCTTTCGCTATCGTTCGAAAAGCCGAGATAGCTCATCACGTGACCGCGCTCCATCACGCCCAGCTCGCGCCACGTCGGAAGGTGCCAGAGTCGCATCGTGCGGTCCGACGAGGAACTTGCGAGCGTCCGACCGTCGGGTGACACCGCCAGCTTCGCCAACGGAGCACGATGACCGCTCAGTACCCGTATCCTCGCGGCGGTCTCGACATCGTGAATCGCCACACGGTTCTCGTCATTCCCTGAGATCAGCCATCGTCCGTCGGGTGAAAAGACCATCGGCCCCATGGTGCCGTCGGTCATCTTGATTTGCTCGCTCCACCCGCGCTCACGGGACCCGATCATCACGAATCTCGGCCACATGAATCCCGCGACCGCGTCGCCCTTCGGAGATACCGACAACCTCAGGATGCCGGCGTCCGGATCCGGCAGTGACCACTGAAGTTCGCCGCTCTCGAGATCAAAAAGCTGAAGGCCTGAGTCGGGTCCGGTCACCGCCAACCATCCCGATTCTCCGCGGGCCAACCACGGTTCATCGGCCTCTACTTCGATCCGCTGTTCGCCGGTTTTCTCTCCACTCACCGCATCCCACCATTCGACGAGGAACTCCCCCTGCTCCGATCGCCATGTCGCTGCCCGTTCGCCTTTCCGGTCAAAGCACAGCGCCTTCCGGTCTACCGACGGATCAAGAGGCATGATCGGACCGCCAACGCTCCCGAGAAGCACGGCTCCGTCCCTCGACTGAGCCAGCCAGCGGGAAGCATCCGGCCCGTGCGCGACAATCTCCAGACCGGATCCGGCCGCGCCTTCGGATGACTCGGCCATCTCCCCGAGGCGCCAGATTCGAACGGTCCGGTCTTTCGCGCCGGAGGCGATTCGCCGTCCATCGGTGGAAACCGACAAACACAGGATCTCGTCCTCATGACCCCGCATGACTTGGCGGCTCGACAGATTCTCTCCGGACCGGATGACCACCGTTTGCCCGGTCCCCGCCACCGCAAATCCTCCAGATGTCGCGACCACGGAGCGAACCGCACCGTTCGGCAATTCATCCGGAGCCACCACCTGGCCGTCTGGCTTCCACATACGCTCCGCCCGGCCGTCCGGGCTGACACCAAACAAGCGACTGCCATCGATCGAGTAGCCGAGTGCGGACAAGCCGATCGAGGCCGGCAGCTCGGAGACTTCTTCGAATGACCTGAGATCGATCACCCGGAGAGGACCGCCCCCGATCTCCATCCAAGCAAGCCGGTCCTTGTGCACCGCCATCGCAGGTTCGGCAGGAGCGGACTTCCACACCTCAGTCATGGAATCCAGATCATAGATCCGAATGGCAAATTCCTGGCCGTAGCCGTGAAGGACCGCAAGGTGGGAACCGTCACGAACAAACCGGACCTCCCTCACGCTTTGCAGAGGGAGCAGACCGGTGAGCTTCCCATCGGGAAAACTCCAGAGGCGCACGTAAGCGCCCGCCGCACCGGTGGCGAAGCGAGTCCCATCCGGAGCCCATGCCACGGCAGTCAGATCACCCAGCCGGGCAGGCCGTCCGCGCATCCGGACTTCATCCGGGTTCAACTCGGCGCGGAGGATACGGTTCCTGATTTCCGGAGAGGCCGCCACCAGCTTCGCCATCAACGGAATCTCCGCCGCTCCAACCGGGGCATCGGCCTCGGGCAGCGACAGTGCGAGTCGGCCGGTTTCCACTTCCCTGACGAAGATTAGCCCATCCCTTCCGACGCTCGCCACATGACGACCATCCGGCGAGAACGCGACCGAGGTCACCGCCGCCTGGTGATCGGCAAACATCCGCTCGTCGTCGCCTCCGCACATTGCCAGATAGGCAGCCCACTCGAACCCGCGGACATCCGGCTCGCCATCTTCCGGGACGTGACGCTCGAGCATCGAGCGCGCGACCCCAAGCTGACCGTCTTCGATCGCACGACTCGCCAGGTAGACGTCGGCGGCGTACGCGTGCTCCCTCAGATCGTCGGCGGTCTGCTCGGCACGCTCGGCGTTGGACCTCGCCAGCCTTTCCTGCTCCACCGCGACGTTGCGCTCCCTCCGCAGCGCATCCGAACCCACGACGAGAATGATCGCCAGAGCGAGCGCCGATGCCGCGGCCAGCCCGGACAGACCCGCTTGTGCGGGACGACGCTTCGCCCACTTGAGCAAACGCTCGTTCCAACCAACCGGTCGCGCCTTTACCGGTTCACCGGCCAGCCAACGGTCGAGATCGTCCGCAAGATCATCGGCAGATCCATAGCGTTGCCCGGGATCTTCGGACAGGCAGCGCTGGCAAATCGCCGCAGCATCGAGATCCACGGATGCAAGCGACCGCCACCGCTTCTCGACTTTCCGATCCGGTGGTTGTCCGGCGAGAAGGTCGAACATCACCGCGCCCAGACCGAAGATATCGACCGAAGTGGTCACCGCATCTCCCCGCGCCTGCTCGGGCGCCATGTAGGCCGGCGTTCCGCTCGTTGAGCCCGACTCGTCCAGGCCCGCCGCCACCGCGATACCGAAGTCGGCGAGACAGGGTTCACCCTCTGGATCGAGCAAGACGTTCGCGGGTTTGATATCCCGATGCACCAGTCCGTGCCGGTGGGCGTGTGCCACCGCGCGTGCGAGCTTCGAAAGGATTTCAACGACACCCCGGCAACCGTTCCGATCGCCTCTCACCGGCGACCGATCTGCGAGCGTGCCTCCCTTCATCCAGCGGCTGGCAATGAAAAGGAATCCAGCATCCTCGCCTGTCGCATACACCGGCACGATTCCCGGGTGGTCCAGTTTCCCCAAAGCCTGCGCTTCTGCCATGAATCGACTCCGGTCGGCCGTCCCGCCAAGTCGGGGATCGAGAAACACCTTCAGGGCGACCTCCCGATCCGGACCGGGCTGGAACGCTTGCCACACCTCGCCACTCGCACCCCGCCCGATCCGCTTCAGCAGACGGAACCCACCGAGATCGCCAGGCAGTTCGAACAAATCACTCTCCTCCGAGAAGAGCCCGTCCACGAGGCAGTGGCGGCAAACGCCATCCGACTCGCGTCCGCAGACCGGGCACTTCGAATCCGCCATCACCGCGACAGGAGTTGGAGCAGATGCTCCAGTTCGTCCGAGGCGTCGTCCTCCGAGCCGAGCGTCGCCGACACCTCTTCCTTGACCAAGTCACCGAGACGCTTGCGCAACCGATGGACCGCCGACTTGGTCGCGGCCAACGACACACCGAGTTTGTCGGCGGTTTCCGCCAGCGATACCGCGCCACGCTCTCCCGAAAGGAATGGAGCAAGCACATCGAAGGGTCTTCCGTTTTCCTCCCACTCCGCTTTCAGCCTGAGCAAGGCCCGGTCGACAAGATCCTCGGCCCAGCGTTTGTCGAACGCTTGCTCAGGGCTCAGTCCGTCTCCGCCATCGAGCTCCTCATTCACCTCGACGAACTCATACCCCCCACCGCGTTTCTGACGGCTTGCCGCCTTCCGTGCGTTGGCGAAATGGTTGCGCACACAACCGAGCAGGAAACTGCGGAACCGACCCTTCTCCCGCTCTGCCCGCGAGAAGCCGTCACGCTCCATGAAGTCATGGAAGAAGTCCTGCGTCAGATCTTCGGCATCCGCCTCCGCACAGCCGGACCTCCGGAGGAAGGAGTAGACCGGCCCCCAGTAACGTCGGCAGAGCTCATCCAAGGCCGCCCCGCCTTCCGGTGCCTTGACCTGGTCCAGCAGGGTCCAGCGGGTCGTCAGAAACAAGGGGGAGCTTCCTTCCATCCCCGCCAATCTACGAATTCTCCGCGGCCCGATCCAACCCCAATCGGGGCCCATTCCGGACACGGAAAAGCCCGTCTCCGCCCATGGCGGAAACGGGCCCTATCTTGTGCCTCCCTGAAAATTACTCGTCACCCTTGGGGGCATCCTCCTCGGCGGGCGCCGGAAGATCCTCCTCAAGTTGGTCAAGCGGACGGAAACGGTCCGGACCCACACGCAGTTTGAGTCCACGACCTTCGAAATTCATGTCGACGTTGAGGCGCTCGATTCGCTCCCGGATGTCGTCCGGAACCGCAGCCTTGTCCTGCTCCGTATCGTAAGGACCTTCCCACAAGAGCTTGCCTTCCTTGTCGTAGGCCTTGACCTCCTTGTGGCCATCGACGCTCTTCATTTCGACGCTGCCCTTGTCGTCCATCAGGCGGACCGAGCTCTCGGCGTTGAAGTCGAACTTCATCTGCATGCCGTTGCCACCGCCACGCATCTGCTGCCGGAGCCGCTTCATCAACTCCTCCTGGACTTGGTTGCCGGCCGCATTGCCCGGATCGACCTGACCGAGATCGAGCATTTCGAACTGGCGCAGGTTCTTCTCGAGCGCCTCGCGGATCTTGTCGGCGTGCTGCTCGGGGAGGTTCTCAAGGAATCCGTCGAGCGCATCCGCCCCTGCAACCCCCTCTTCGGGAGCCGGCGCGGGCATCTCCGCGGGGGCCTCCGCGAGCGTGAGCGAAACCTTCTTGCGATCCCCTTCGTGGATCACCGTCACCTCGACCTCGTCACCGACCTGATGCTTGCCGACCGCGCGGCGCACATCGTCGGGCGAACCGACCGCGGCTCCGCCGACTTCGACGAGCAGGTCATCCACCTGAAGTCCGCCCTTGGCGGCAGGACCACCGGCGACGATATCGGCGATCACCAGACCCTGGCCATCCTCGAGCTTCAGATGGTTGGCAAGGAGCTCGGGGACCGGATCAAGGACCACCCCGATGAACGGACGGCCGGCCTTGACCTCGGGCATCGGCAAAGCGTTGTCACCAGCCGGAGCGGGCGCGACCTCGGCGGCCGGCTGGACCGGCGCGGCGGGCACTGCCGGAGCCGGCTCCACATCGGCGGGCGGCGCCTGCGGCGGGATCGGCTCCGGATCCACCGGCGGTTCGATCGCGATGACCGGCAACGCGAACGCCGCCATGCAAAGGAGCTGTTTTGAAGTCGTATTCATGATTGATATGCTTTTCCGGTCTCTGCCGGCGCTTTCATTACGAGAAGCGTAGTAGATCAGGATTCTTGTCTTGAAATCACTGCACCTGTTCCGGAACCACGATGTATTCCACACGCGGCACCTTCACCTCGTAGGTTTCACCCTTCTCGTTGAGGAGCTTGACCTTGTCGTGATAGATAACCTTCACGACGCGCATCGCATCACCCCGGTTCCACACGACACCCATGTCCCGGGTATCGCTGACACCCGACTGGAAGCTGGCGGGAACGAATGCCGCGGGATCCATGTCGGACGCGATCCCTCCGGCGCGGGGTTGCGGGCTCTCCGCAACTCTCGGCGAACCTCCATCGGCGGGTCCCATGAAGTAGGCTGTAAGACCACCTGCAATCGCCACCGCGGCAGCGGCCGCCCACCACGAGGAGCGGGACTTGGAACGCGAAACCGCCTGCTTCGCCTCACCCGGAAACGGAACGACCTTGCTGGGCGACGGAAACGGGTGCGATTCCAGAATCTCGAGCAACCCGGAGGAAAGATCCGCCCGCAAAGCCGCGGGGCGGGTTTCGCCAAGCGATCGCTCGAAGGCGCGCATGCCGTCATCCAGCTCTTCCAGCGAGCCGTCGATCGCCATCTCCAGACGATCGGCCAGAGCGCCATCAAGCGCGTCGGGACGAAGCGACCGGAGTTCGGATTCAAGCTTTTGGAGTTCGGAGTCCATGGTTTGTCAGATGGAGAGATCGCCCTTGCGCCGGGCGGACCCGAGTTTCTTCTTCAGGGCTTCAAGTCCGTAGCGATACCGCGATGCGGCCGTGTTTGGAGAAATTTCGAGAGCCTCGCCGATCTCGGCAAAGGTCCGCTCGCCCCAGATCTTCATCACGATGACCTCGGAAAATTTCTCGGGCAGCTCCTTGAGCCCGGCCTCGATCAGCCCGCGGGTCTCCTCGTCCGACTCATCGCCGGCAAACCACGGATGGAAACTCTCCCGGTGATCCTCCTCAATCCCGCCTTGGGAGACATCCTCGCGGCGCCGACGGCGGTCGTCGCGGCGCCCGAGATCGATCGAGAGCCGGCGCAGGGTCGTGTAAAGATAGGGCATCCACGCCTCCTGCCCGCCGGAAAACTGCCCGGTCCGGAGCTTGTCGACGAGCTTGACCAACGCGTCCTGGAGAATGTCCTCGGCGTCCTCGTGCGAACGCGTTTGCTGCCGGGCGAACAGCAGGAGCCGCGGCCCGTTCTCTTCGAGCCACGCCCTCCACTCGCTTCCGGCCGGTGATAAATTGACGGCGGTTGCTGGTGTCACGCTTTTGTCATCCCGGGTTTTCATCCAGTTAGCGTTACGGGGTCGAAGCCTTGTCTTTTCCGGCCCTGCCGAAGAATTCGGCCAGCGCGCGTCCCGTCGCGGATTCCGCGCGTCGGGCGATCTCACCCGGCCTGCCGACAGCTACCACATCGCCCCCTTTCCGTCCACCACCGGGTCCGAGGTCGATCACGTGGTCGGCGGCGGCAATCACGCTGAGATGGTGCTCGACGACCAAAACGGTGTGCCCCGCCTCCCGAAGCTTCACGAACGCCGACAGCAGGCGGTCGACATCCCCGAAGTGCAGCCCCGTGGTCGGCTCATCGAAGAAATAGAAGGTGTGCGGAGCCGCGGGACGGGCGAGTTCGACCGCCAGTTTCAGCCGCTGCGCCTCGCCACCCGACAGCGTGCTCGCCGCCTGCCCGAGCTTCAGATAGCCGAGTCCGAGCTCATCGAGGATCTCGAGGATTCCGGACAGCTTCGGCACCGCGCCGAAGACCCCCTTCGCCTCCGACACCGAGAGTTGGAGCACCTGCGCGATATCGAGCCCCTTGAACGTGACTTCGAGCGTCTCGCGGTTGAACCGCTTGCCGCCACACGAGGTGCACTCGACCCATGCGTCCGGCAGGAAATGCATCTCGATCTTGAGCCGGCCCGCACCTTCGCAACGCTCGCAACGACCGCCGCGCGTATTGAAACTGAACCGTCCCGGACCATAGCCGCGCTGACGGGAAAGAGGCAGCTTCGCGAAAATTCCTCGAATCAGATCGAAGGCCCCGGTGAAGGTTGCCGGATTCGATCGCGGACTGCGACCAATCGGAGCCTGATCCACGATCACCGCTTTGCCGAGTCCCTCCAGACCTTCGACCGAATCATGGGCACCGGGGCGATCCGTTCCGCCATGGAAGTGCCGGCGCAAGGCGCGCATCAGGATGTCGTCCGCCAAGGTCGACTTGCCGCTGCCGCTCGGACCGGTGAGACAGGTAATCCGACCCAACGGGATCTCGACATCGATTCCGCGCAAGTTGTGCTCTCGCGCGCCGCGAACCACCACACGGCCATCGAACCAGTCGCCGGATGCACCGGACGCGGCAGCAGGCGCCACCCCGGCCTCAAGCCAGCGCTTGGTAGGCGACTCATCACCGACCTTATCAAATGGACCGCATGCGAGCAGCTCACCACCCTGCTCACCCGCACCCGGCCCTAACTCGATCAGCCAGTCAGCCGCACGGATCATCGACTCATCATGCTCGACCACCACCACCGTGTTGCCCCGATCGCGGAGACGCTTGAGCGCCTCGATCAACCGGTCGGTATCCGCCGGGTGCAACCCGATGCTTGGCTCGTCCAGAACATAGAGCACCCCGGTCAGACCGCTGCCGAGCTGCGTCGCCAAACGGATCCGTTGGGCCTCCCCGCCCGACAGGGTTCCACTCGCTCGATCTAGCCCGAGGTAGTCGAGCCCCACCTCGACCAGAAATGACAACCTCTCCCGGAGCTCGGAGACCAGCCGCCCGCAGATGGCGGCACGGTCGGCCGGCAACTGGACATCAGCGAGCCAGGCCACCGCCTCATCGACCGGCAGTGAGCAGAAATCCTGGATACCCAACCATCGGTCCGCTCCCTCGATCCTGACCGACAGCACCGCCGGATTCAGCCGGCGCCCACCACAGACCCGACACGGCCGCTCGGCCATCACACGACTGATTCGGCGCTTCACCGCTTCGGACCGAGCCGTCCGCCACTTGCGCTCGGCTTCATTGCAGAGACCCTCGTAGTTTTTGAACTGCGGCTTCTTCTCCACCCCGACTTTCCATCCTGTGGCGAGACGCCCTCCGTGAAAGAGCAACTCGGATGCCTCTTCGGACAGACCATCGATCTTCGCATCTTCCGCAAGCCCGAACATCGCCAGCAAGGCCTTCAACTCTCCCTGCAAACTCTGACCGCGACGCGCCCCCTTTTTCCACCAACCCGTGATCGCACCCTGCAGCAGCGGCAGCTCGGGATCACCGACAAGCAATCCCGGATCACAGAAGCGCTCGGTCCCGAGCCCCTCGCAGGCCGGACAGGCACCCAGGTGCGAGTTGAAGGAAAAGTGTCGCGGGCTGAGCTCGCCAATCATGAAACTGGTCGCGGGATTCCGGTAGCTGGTCTGAAACGAGCGCTCCTCCCACGCCTCGTCTCCGGGCGGCTGGATCAGAACCCGGGCCTCACTTCCACAGATCCGCAGGACCGTCTCCACCGAGTCGGCGAGCCGCGATTCGATCCCTTCGCGCACCACCAACCGATCCACCACGATCTCGACCGTTTCCACCCGCTCCGGCCAGCCCCGCTCCGCCTCCTCAAGATCCAGAATCTCACCGTTGACCCGGACCCGCACGAATCCTTGGCGACGGAGATCCCCGATGAGGCGCTCGGCATCGGCCGCTTCGTCCCGAGGCACCGGCGCCAGCAAAACCAACTTCGTGCGCTCCGGTTCGGACGAAAGCACCTCGACCATGTCCGCCGCCGTCATCCGCTCGAGCCGCTCACCGGTCTCCGGATCATGCGGCGTGCCCGCCGCCGCCCACAGGACACGCAGGTGCTCGTAGATCTCGGTCACCGTCGCCACAGTCGAACGCGGGTTCAACCCACCGCTGCGCTGCTCGATCGCGATTGCCGGACTCAAGCCCTCGATCGCGTCGACGTCCGGCTTCTCCAACTGGTCGAGGAATTGTCGGGCGTAGGCGGACAGCGACTCGATGAACCGGCGCTGCCCTTCCGCGAACAGCGTGTGGAATGCGAGCGACGATTTGCCGCTGCCACTCGGGCCGGTCACGACGACAAGCTTCTCCCGGGGAATCTCCAGATCGAGGTTCCTCAAGTTGTGCTGCCGCGCGCCACGAATCCGAATCACTGCGAAAGAATCCTCACTCCGCCTTTGATGTTTGAAGCGTAAAGTTCGACTCTCGTCCCATGCTTCAGCGCTTCCTCGACCCCAAACACCCCTCACTCAAAGTCTGCGGAGTGACGCTGGGCGGCGATGCGGAGCGTTTGGCCGAACTCGGCGTGGACGCGCTGGGCGCAAACTTCTGGCCTCGCTCCAAGCGCTACCTTGACCCCGAGTGCGCCGGATTCCTGGGCGACCTTGCCGGACGAATCCTGCGGGTCGGAGTCTTCGTCAATGCCGGCACCGAGCTGCCGATCTCACTCTTCGAACAAGGACTGATCGACGTCGCCCAACTCCACGGCGACGAGCCCGCGAACGAGATTGCCACACTTCAGGAAGCAGGCATTCCGGTCTTCCGCTCCGTCGCCGTCCGCGCTGAAGAAACCCTTGCCGCCGAGCTGTCCTCGGGACCTGACGCCATCCTGCTTGATGCCCATGCCCCCGGCATTTACGGCGGCACCGGACAAACCATCGACTGGGACGCCGCCGCCACATTCATTAGCGAGCACCCGGACACCCCGGTCATTCTCGCGGGAGGGATCACTCCGGAGAACGCCGCCGAGGCCCTGCGCAGCACCTCACCGGCCGCGCTCGACACCGCGTCGGGTTCGGAGTCCGCCCCAGGCATCAAGGACTTCACCAAGGTCGAAGCACTGATGCGGGCGATCCGGGCGGATCAGGACTGAAGCAGGGACCGAAGATCATCCTGCGTCCAACCGGCAGGAATCCCCGAGGTCGAGCCTCCCTGCACCGCTTCGATCATCGCGCGCTTCGCCGCCTGAATCCGTCGGACCCGCTCTTCGACGGTATCCCTCGCCAGCAATCGGTAAACGGTGACCGGCTGCGTCTGGCCGATCCGGTGCGCCCGGTCGCTCGCCTGCGCCTCGATCGCCGGATTCCACCAAGGATCCATGTGAACCACCGCATCCGCCGCAGTCAGATTGAGCCCGTAGCCGCCCGCCTTCAAACTGATCAGGAACACCGCCGAGCCTTCGGAGTTCTGGAACCGCTCGACCAGTTCGGCCCGGTTGCGAGTCGATCCATCGAGTAGAAATACGTGATCCGCGGGTAGTTGAGCGCTTCTATTTAAGATATGTAAATATTCAACAAACTGACTGAATACCAATGTTTTCTTACCTTGCTGATGACGCTCCTCCAACAACTCCAGCAGGCGCCGCGTCTTCACCCCGGTCGACCCGCCCCCATCCTCTCCACCAACGAGAGCCGGCTCCAGACAGACCTGCCGGAGACGCAGCAGCACCGTCAGCAAATGGAGACTCGCCGCCCCCTTCGACACGATCTCCTCCAGCCCCTGCAAACCCGCTTGCGCGAACTCCCCGTAGATCCGCCTCGCATCGGAATCGAGATCCAGCCACTCGTCTACCTCCACCTTTTCCGGCAGATCGGACGCCACCTCCCGCTTGGTCCGGCGCAACACGTAGGGCGAGATCCGCAACCCGAGCCTCACCCGGTCCGAGTCGGTCGGATACCGTTCCGCAAATTCCTTCCTCGGGCCCAAATACCCCGGCGCAACAAACCGGAAGATCGACCACAGGTCCTCCAGGCGGTTCTCAATCGGAGTTCCCGTCAATGCGAGCCGCTTCCCAGCCGGCAATTTCGCCAATGACCTTGAGACATCACTCGACGGATTCTTCAGCACACTCGCCTCGTCGCAGACCACGAGATCGTACTCCTGCCCGAGGTGAAACGCCCGGTCCCGGCAAAAAGTCCCGTAGCTCGTCAGGACCACCGTCGCAGCCCCCGCATCCTCACGCAATCGATCACGCCCCGGGCCATGAAGGCACACGAGCGACATCGATGGCGCAAATCGAGCGAACTCCGCCCGCCAATTCCCCAGCAAGGTGGTAGGCACTAGCAGCAGCGCACGGAAGCCTCCTGACTCTTGATTCAAATGACTAATTAAAGCAATCGTTTGCACCGTCTTCCCAAGCCCCATTTCATCCGCCAACAGCGCGCCGGAAAGCTGCTTCAAACGCTCGCTTAGCCACTGACAGCCCTCCTGTTGATAACCCCGAAGATGTCCTTGAAAACCGGTCGGAACAACAAACCCTGCAGTATCTTTTAAGCATTCGTTATCAACATTTTCCGAAAGTTTTTCCTGTAGTTTCGTGAACAAGTATCCTTGAGCACGGTTGATCGGGATTCGCGCATCATCGGGAACAATTCCGAGATCCGAAAGCAGCGGCTCAACCAGATCGCGGATCTCACTCCGAACCACCACAACCGCTCCCTCACGGGTCTTCACCGAGCGCCTCCCCGACCTCAAAATCTCCCGGACGCGCTGCGGAGAAAGCCGTCGTCCATCGTTTGCTTGAAACGATATTTCACAACTCAATGAACCGGGTCCATCCACCGCGACCGTGGGAGCCACCACATGGACGGAGCCTAGAACATGCTCAAGGCGCGGACCCACCTCCACCACTCCACGACGGCGTAATTCAGGGAGCTCATCGGCAATCCATCCCAGAATCCGGTCCGGGTCCCTCATACGCAGTTCACCGGCATCGACCTCCTCCCACCCGGCCGCTTGAAGACCTTCAGCCCACCGCCGCTCCGCATCCCGCGACCGAGCCAAAACGTGCCCCTCCCCGTCGACCCGAGGCAAATCTGCCTTCTCGGCGGCCCGGCCCGGGCTCGTTTCCCACTCGCCCTTCCCGTAGCGGAACCCCAGCGTGCCCTGCAGCGCATTCAAGGAGCCTTCCACACTCAGCTTTGCTTCCAGTTCGGCACTTTGGAAACGGAGGGAAGCCAGCCAGCCGGGCGCTTCGCTTGGCAGCAGGTCCAGCCATGCATCGAGGTGGGCCACAAACGACTCCACGCTCACACTGACGCGACCCTCCCGCACCAGCTCGCGCACCGCACGCTCCCATGCCTCACCCGGACTGTCCGCGGGCAGTTTGCCAATGTGCCATTCATCCTTGTCGCACCGCAAAATACCCACCCCGCCGATCCAAGGCACCGCCGTTCCCGGATCCTCACCAAGCGACAGCACCACTTCACCGCCGACCAGCGAACTGTCGGCCAGCGGCAATGGAGGCATCGCGTCATCGGAAACCGTAACCGGGATCTGCTGCGATTCGACTTCGACCCGTGAGTGCCCGACGAGCGAATCGAGAAACTCCGCAATCTGCCCGTCCGACAAACTGAGCAGACCACCCTGTCCACCTCCTGACTCGGCAAGCCATACAGCGAGCCTCGTGTCGAATGCCTCCAGCGGCGCGTCGACTTCCACCAACCGGACCTGAAGACGGGATCTCGCCAGCATCTTTTCGGCATTGGCGGGAAACCCAACCCGGAACGCCCGGACATCGACGGGCGAGGCCGGCGTCGTCGACCGCTCCCCGGACTCGAGCTTGGGAGACTCCGACGCCATCAGCAACAGGGCCACCGCATGCGCGCAGACCTCGCCGGTCGAACGGTTCACCGCACAGCCGCACTCCACGGTCACGCCGCCATCCTCGCATCTGGCCACACACCGGAGTGCCCGCTTGCCTTGACGGAAGGTCCCGGTAACGAGCGAGCCACGACGCTTGAGATCCGGAGCGGCACCACGCGCCGCCAACGACTTGCCTTCCTTGAAGGCCTGCCATCCGACCTGTCCACGCAACCACTCTTCCGTCCAATCCATGCTTTGGTCCCCGATTTGTTTTGCCACCTCGGCGCTCGACCCGGAGACTCCTTGCCTGCTACGGGTGGGTGCGCCAGATGAAAGTCGTTGCGATCGGAAATCAAAAGGGAGGAGTCGGTAAAACCACAACGGCACTGAACCTGTCGGCCGCACTGGCCTTGCGGGGACAACGGGTGCTCCTGATCGACCTCGATCCGCAGGCAAACACGACGAGCGGGCTTGGCCTCGAGGTTGATGGCGACGATTCGGTCTACCCCGCCCTGCTCGGCGAAGCCGACGTTCGCGACAAGATCCGCGACTCGGGCCGCGAACGACTTTCCGTGATCCCGGCCCACATGGACCTGGCCGGCGTTGAGATCGAACTCGCCCGAAGCGACGACCACCTCGTCCGACTCCGCCACCATCTTCAGGGACTCAAGCCGAACGATCTGTTCGACTACTGCATCCTCGATACCCCGCCATCTCTCGGCGTGCTGATGACTTCCGCGCTCGCCGCGGCCGACGAGATCATGATCCCGCTGCAGTGCGAGTGGTTCGGCCTCGAGGGATTGGCGAAGATCGTGCACGTCATCGACCAGATCCGCGACTCCGGCGCCAACCCGGACCTCCTGCTGGAGGGTATCGTGATGACCATGTTCGACGGCCGCACCAACCTCGCCCGCCAGGTGGTCGAGGAAGTCGGGAACTACTTCCCCGAACAGCTCTATTCGACCGTGATTCCGCGGACGATCCGGATCGGCGAGGCACCCAGCCATTCCAAGACGATTTTCGAGCACGACCCCCAGGGAACCGGAGCCGTGGCCTACATGGCGCTCGCCGACGAGTTCCTCGCCCGCCACGGCCGACCGGTGGAGGTTGCGGCGCTACCCTGAGGGGCGCCGGCGCCTTGACCCGGTCATGGAGGTTCCGATTGCGCCGGAACCCCCTAGATATCATGGAGAAACAGGCATTCCCGCTTGACCGGCGAGTCGGGCGACGGCCATATTTTCGCCCCTCTCCCGGGTCTCCGGCAGAGGGATTTTTTCATACCTTCGGTGCCTCGCGGCCCGCCGCGATCCGGAGGAATCGCATTTGGCGGCCCGTCCGCCCACCTGACACCCACTAGAATGTTCTCACGCTTTTTCGGAAACTGGTTTTCCAACGATATCGGCATCGATCTCGGCACCGCCAACACCCTCGTCAACGTCAAGGACCAAGGCATCGTTCTCCGCGAGCCTTCGGTCGTCGCAGTCAAGGCCGGCACCAACGAAGTGCTGGCTGTCGGCGACGACGCCAAACGGATGCTCGGGCGGACGCCCGGCAACATCATCGCCATCCGCCCGCTGAAGGATGGCGTGATCGCCGACTTCCAAGTCACCGAGGCGATGCTCCGCCACTTCATCCGCAAGGCGAACAACAACCGGCGCAACAACCCGGTGGTCGTGATCGCGGTCCCGTCCGGCATCACCGAGGTCGAGCGTCGCGCGGTCTCCGAGTCCGCCGAACAGGCCGGAGCCAAGGCGGTCCACATCGTCGAAGAGCCGATGGCCGCCGCAATCGGTGTCGGGCTTCCCGTGATGGACGCATCCGGCAACATGATCGTCGACATCGGCGGTGGCACCACCGAGGTCGCGCTGATCTCGCTTGGCGGCATCGTTTACGCCCGCTCCGTCCGCACGGCCGGCGACGAACTCGACGAGGCCATCGTTTCCTACATGAAGCGGGCCTACAACCTGATGATCGGCGAACGCACCGCGGAGGACATCAAGATCCGTCTCGGATCCGCCGCGCCGATTCCCAAGGAGATCACCATGGATGTGAAAGGCCGCGATCTGGTCGCCGGTCTGCCGAAGACCGTCACCATCACCTCGCAGGAAATCCGCGAAGCGATGGCGGATCCGCTCGCCACGATTGTCGATGCCGTCCGCACGACGCTTGAACGCTGCCCGCCGGAACTTGCCGCCGACCTGGTGGACCGCGGGATCGTTCTGGCCGGCGGTGGCGCGTTGCTCCGTGGCCTCGACCGCCTGCTGCGCGAGGAGACCGGTCTTCCCGTCCATGTCGCCGAGGACCCCCTCAGCGCCGTGGCCGAGGGAACCGGCAAGATGCTGCAGGAACTCGACGTCCTGAAGCGCGTGACCAACAACTCGCGCTGAACCGGCTTCCGACGGTCGAATGAAGCCGCTCAATCTGCTGGCGCTGCTCCTGTTTCTCGCAGGTGCGACGTGGGCGCTCACCCGGAGCGAGCGGAGCGTGCGGGAGATCCAGGCCACCTACTATCGGGCTATCTCCCCGTTCCTGACCGTCGGGTCCACGCTCGAGGGCAAGGCCCGCGCCTTCCTCGACGAGGTCGAGCACTCGAAGATCTACGAAGCCGAAGTCACCGCGATGAACGAGGACTTCGGCCGCCTCAAACTGATCGAATCCCAGTTCCGGAAAGTCGAGGCCGAGAACGCGGCACTGCGTCGCGCCCTCGACTTCAAGGAACGAACCCGTTTCGACGTGGTCGCCGCCCGCGTGACCCGGCGCCAGCCGGCATCATGGTGGCAGACCGTCGAGATTGATCGAGGCGACGAGTCCGGAATCGCCACCGCCTACACGGTGGTGACCGACCGCGGCCTCGTCGGCAAGATCGACCAACTCGGGGAGCACCGCTCGACGGTGATCCTGCTCACCGATGAAGCCTGTCAGGTTTCCGCGAAAGTCGAAGGCAGTCCCGAAGTCGGGATCGTCCAAGGCCAGCGGGAACAGTTCGGCGGAAGCCCGATGCTCCGCCTCCGTTTCCTTTCCCGTGATGCCCGCGTTCGCGAGGGTATGCGGGTCTTTTCGACCGGCCGCGGCGGCCTTTTCCCTGCCGACCTCCTCCTGGGAGTCGTCGAGCACGTGGAGCCTGGGCCGCTCGCGACGGAGGCGCTCGTGCGTCCGTCGGTCGACTTCCAAAATCTGGGAACGGTGTTCGTACTCACCCCTCAGAAGGAAGAATCGTGATCCGCTACACCTTGTCGCTCATCGCGCTCGTCCTGCTGGCGGTCATCATCCAGCAGTTCATCCCCGCCCTCACACCGCTGTTCGGCTCGCGGCTGATGCTGGTGCTGCTCGTCTTCCTCTGCGCCTCGAGCACGGTGCCCGCGCCGGTGATGCTGATCCTCGCCTTCGTCTGCGGGTTTCTTCACGACGCCGAGAACGCGCTCGGTCCGCACGGCGGCGACCCGGAGGTCTACAACCCCGGCGTCGAGCAACTGCGCTTCGGCTACTCGATCGTGCTCTACGGCCTGATGGGCTACCTGATGCAGGGCATCCAGCCGCTTTTCCGCCAAGGCAAGTGGCAGTTCTCGGCGATCCTCTCGGGCATCGCCGTCTTCCTCTACCTCCTCTCCGAATTCCTGCTGATCAATTTCGTTCGGGGTGACTTCACGTTCTCCCGCTCGACCTTTTTCAAGATCACGTTCACCTCGAGCCTGACGATGCTGTTCTCGCCGCTCGTGTTCTGGCTGCTCTTCCGCATGGCGGAATGGAGCCACTACACGATCCGCTTTGACGGCCTCAAAAAGCAAAACCGCCGCGCCACGGCGTTCTGATCGAAATGGAACCGCGCCAAAGCCTCCGCATCATCCTCCTGACCGCCCTCGTGCTGGTCGGGTTCGGAGCCCTGCTGTCGCGACTCTACGACTTCCAGATCAACCGCCGCGCCCACTACCAGGCGCTGGTCCCCGGCGACCGCGAGGTCACGGTCCGGGAACCGGGTATCCGCGGCGCGATCCTCGACCGCAACGGCGTCGAACTCGCGCGCAACAAGCGCAACTACGAGGTCTACTTCGATCTCGAGGAGATCTACAAATCCTACCGCAGGCAGCATAACGAGGATGCCACCCACGAGGTACTAGGCAGCGAGAAGGGCATGCCGCGTGTGAAAGAGGAGACCGACATCGTCGAGATCGTCAACACCTGGGTGATTCCCCGCTTGGTCGATCTGGGTGTCGCCAAGAACTACAGCGCCAGCGCGCTGAAGACGCACTACGTCACCCACCGCGGTCTCGTGCCATTCTCCTACAATACCGAGCTCGACTACGCCGAGTTCGCCCGACTGGCCGAACACAGCGTCGAGGTCCCCGGAGTCTATCTCGATGTCCGCCCGCAGCGCGAGTATCCGTACAAGGCGCTGGCGTCGCACGTTTTGGGCTACACCCAGCCGTGGGAGAAGGGCGACATCCCCGACCAGGCTAAGCGGCAGTTCGATCACTACATCGGCGAGGAGAAGGGCAAGAGCGGCATCGAGGCGACCTTCAACGACATGCTCAGCGGCCCGGCCGGCAGCCGGACGCTGGTCAAGAACGACAAGGGCAAGATCACCGGCATGATCGACTACCGGCCACCGGATGTCGGCGCCGACGTCACCCTGACCATCGACGCCCGCGTGCAGTATCTCGTCTCGAACGTGCTCCGCCGCGCCGGCCGAGCCGCGGGAGTGGTCATGGACGTCCGCACCGGCGAGATCCTGGCGATGGCCTCGGTTCCTGACTACAACCCGAACGACTACATTCCCAGTATCGACGCCGAGGTCTACAAGGCCTACCGCCTGAACCCCTGCTCGCCGTTCACCGACCGCTGTATCTCCGGCTTCGCACCGGGATCGACATTCAAGCTCGGAACCGCGGTAACAGGCGCACTGAATGGCTATGCGGACCGCAGCTACTCGTGCTCCGGCTTCGTCGCCTACGGCAGCTACAAGCCCCGCTGCTGGCTGCGTTCGGGCCACGGCACGCTCAGCCTGCCCTCGGCGATCCAGCGCTCGTGCAATCCGTATTTCTTCCGGATGAGCAACCAGCTCGGAGGAGAGAAGATGGTCGCGGGACTGACCATGCTCGGCTTCGGACAGCCGACCGGCGTGCCCCTTCCCAACGAAACACCGGGCGTGTTCGCCGGTTCGAAGATCTGGCGCCAGGCGAACCGGGGCGAGCCGCTGACTCCCGCCACCATCGCCCAGCTTTCGATCGGCCAGGGCGGCACTCTTGCCAGCCCGCTGCAGCTCTGCGCGATGGTGTCGTGCATCGCCAACGGCGGCCGCTACTACAAGCCGCGACTGGTAAAGTCGGCGATCCTGCCCAACGGATCGGTGCTGGTGGAAGACCGGCCCAGCCTGAAGGTCGACCTGATCAAGGAGGGCATGCGCCCCGCCGATCTCGAGAAGATCCGTCTGGGCATGTGGAAGGCCGTCAATGAACCCGGCGGTACTGCCGGGCGCACCAAGATCCCCGATGTCGAGGTCGCGGCCAAAACCGGAACCGCCCAGACTTCCGACGACGGCAAGCCGTCGCACAACGCGTGGACCGTTGCTTTCGCCCCCTTCGACGAACCCCGCTACGCCGTCACCGTGCTGGTGCAGAACGGCAAGTCGGGCGGCGCCGTCTGCGGACCACTGGTTCACCTCATCCTCCGCGGCCTGCTGGCGCGCGACGAGGGCATGCGCCTCCCGCTCGGCCAACTTGAGCCCGCAATCGGGAACAAGGATCCTATCGAAGTGACCGAACTTCCCGAAGACGTTCTTGCGGCCATTGAAGCGACCGACGTCGGCGAGACCGGCGACGAAACCGGCTCACCTCTCGCAGTCCAACCGGCAATCACCCTGCCGGTCGATGAACCCGTCACCCCCGAACCCACCATCACCCCAGAAGTCGACGAGGAAGGCACCGTGATTCCGCGTGCCGTTCCCGTCGAAGAACCCTGAAACCCTTTCCCCAAAGCAAACCATCATGATCAAACGCATCAAGCGCATCCTCGGCATCGGCAAGCCCAGCCCGAAGGAAGGCAACACCATCATCATCAACAACGAGGCCCTGGAACGGCGTGTCGCCCTGCTCGAGGACGGCATGCTCGAGGAATACACGGTCGAACGCGAAGGAGACGACAACATCGTCGGCGGCGTCTTCAAGGGCCGGGTCAAGAACATCGAACCCGGCCTCAAGGCGATGTTCGTCGACATCGGCCTCGACAAGAACGCGTTCCTCCACTTCTGGGACGCCCTCCCTGCGGCGCTCGACTCGGGACTTGAGGAGATCAAGCGCGGCAACAAGCCGAAGAAACAGAAGAAGATCAGCTCGAAGGACATTCCGAACATCTACCCGGTGGGTTCGGAGATCATGATCCAGGTCTCCAAGGGACCGATCGGCACCAAGGGTCCGCGGGTCACCACCAACATCTCGCTGGCGGGCCGCTACCTCGTCCTCATGCCTTACACCGAGCAGTTCGGTATTTCGCGTAAGATCGATGACCCTCAGGAACGCGCCCGGCTCCGCAAGATCATGCAACGGCTTTCGGTGCCCGACGGCATGGGCATCATCATGCGCACCGTCGCCCTCGGCACCCGGGCACGGCACTTCGTCCGCGACCTCGCCATGCTTCTCGAGCAATGGGAAGAGGTCGAGAGGAAGCGGGATTCCCGCCCCGCGCCGGTCTGCGCGTTCCGCGAACCCGGCCTGATCGAGCGGACGGCCCGCGACTTCCTGACCGACTCGGTCGATCAGGTGATCTGCGACGACGAGGAGACCACCGAGCTCGTTCGCGAGATCGCCGGCAAGGTCTCCCGCCGCGCCAAGCGCCGCGTCCACCACCTGCCGACGACCCAGCCGATCTTCGAGGCACTCAACCTCCAGAAGCAAATCGACGAAGCCTTCACCCGCCAGGTCTGGCTGAAGTGCGGCGGCTACATCGTCATCGACGAGACCGAGGCGCTGATCTCGATCGACGTCAACACCGGCCGCAACCGGGGCTCGAAGGACGTCGACAAGATGATCCTTCAAACCAACATCGAAGCCGCCGAGGAGACCGCCCGCCAGCTCCGTCTCCGGAACATCGGCGGTCTCGTGGTGGTCGACTTCATCGACATGCGCCACCGCCGGGACCAGCAGCAGGTCTACAAGGCGATGAAGGAACGCCTCAAGCGGGATAAGGCGAAGACTCAGGTGCTTCAGATCTCGTCAATCGGCCTGATGGAGATGACCCGCCAGCGCCTCAACGAGAGCCTGCTCGATACGATGTACGAGCCATGCCCGTACTGCCAGGCCCGCGGCCGCGTGAAAACACCGATGACCATGAGCGTCGAGATCCAGCGCCGCCTGACTTCGGTGATCGCCAAGATGCGCGAGAAGGGCGAAGGCGATCTGATCGTGGTCGTGAGTCCCGACGTGCTGAACCGCTTCAAGACCCTCGACAGCAAGATCCTCGTCGAAATGGAGCGCCAGCACTCCGGCCGCCTTATCTTCCGATCCGACCCGGCTCTCCACCGCGAGCGTTTCGCCATCATCGACGCCAAGACCGAGAAGGCGATCGAGTCGGCCTGACGGACCGCACCCGGCCCAAGCCCCCGATCTGGATGTTCGAAGTTCCCCGTTTACGGGGTCTTCGGGCAGATGCCATGTTTTGCCCACTTTGGGACCGCCCCCAACCCTCGACGCACGCCTGTAATCCTCTTCCAGATGAAACTCAGCAACGCCTTCCGCCTGCTTGTCACCCTCTTGCTGGCCTGCCTTCTCCAATTCTCCTGCGAGGAACATGCCGGCGAGCGGAACGACGAGATCATTCAGGTGGAGTCCGATGACGAGGAGATGAATGAGGCGATCGACACCGCCAGAGAGACCCTCGATCAGTTCTTGGAGAAACGCTCCGGCAGTAAGGATGAGTTCTTCGGCCTCCTGAAAGTGTACTTCGAAGATGAAGGCGACTCAGAAGAAAACGGCGAGCACATGTGGGTGAGCCTGATCTCCGAGGAGAACGGCAACTTCACCGGCACACTGCTCAGCTCCCCCGGATGGCTCAAGAGCGTCAAGCAAGGCGATGAAGTTGGATTCGGCCGCTCGGACATCACGGACTGGCTATACACTGAAGACGGTCGTGCCGTCGGAGCCTACACGGTTCAACTCCTCCGGTCGCGCATGACCGAGGAGGAACGGGCGGACCACGACTCGAGTTACCCGTTCTCCTTCGAGTAATCAGGATTGCGGCACCCAATCGTAAGCAGCGATCCCAGATCGGGTTCTTTGCCTTGCTGCCGTAACCGCTACGACCTACCGCTCCAGCAGCACCACACCATCGCGGACCACGAGGTCGATCCGACCCTTGAGCGTCTTGTCGAGGAACGGAGTATTGCTTGCTTTTGACTTCATGAAGTCGGCGCTGAAGGTCGTCTCGCCTCCCTCATCAAAGAGCAGGAATTCGGCAGCACCGCCCCCTTCCACCGGCACCGGCGCAAGACCCATCATGCGGCGCGGTTCGGCGGAGTATCGCTTCACCATGACGTCCCAGCCGAGCTCGCCCCGCGAGACGAAGCGGTCGAACATCGAAACCAACGCCGTTTCCAAGCCGGTGATTCCATTCGGCGCGACGCTGAAGTCCTGAGCCTTCTCGAAAGGCGTGTGCGGCGCGTGGTCGGTCGCCAGCAGATCGAAAACCCCGGACTTCAAACCCTCGAGCAACGCCTCGTTGTCCTCGCGGGTCCGCAGCGGCGGGTTCATCTTGTAGTGGGTGTCGTAGTCGCCGATGTCCTCGTCGATGAACATCAGGTGGTGCGGTGAAACTTCGGCGGTCACTTTCACGTCGCCCCGCTCCTTCCACCAGGCGATCGTCTCCATGCCAAGCTTGGTGGAAACGTGCTGGATGTGGATGTGCGCTCCCGCCGCGTGCGCCAGCCGGATGTCACGGTCGATGATGATCTCCTCAGCACAGGCGGGGCTGCCCTTGATCCCGAGCCGATACGCCATCGGGCCGTCGTTGAGCGCGCGGGGACCGGCCAGCTCAGGCACCTCGCAGTGGCTCGCGAAGAACATGCCGAACTCGCAGGCATACTGCATCGCCCGGTAAAGCACCGCCGGATCGCCCGTCGAGTCACCGTCATCGGTCAACATTGTCACGCCGAGGTTCCGCATCGCGTCGATCGACGCCAGCTCCTTGCCTTCGCGGCCCTTGGTGACGCAACCGGAGGTGTAGATCGGGATCCGGGAAACGGCCGCCGCCTTGTCGAGGACCATCTTGACCACGGCACCTGAGTCAATCGACGGAGTGGTGTTGGGCATCATCACGACTCCCGTCACCCCACCGTTGATCGCCGCCTCGCTGCCGCTTGCGATGTCCTCCTTCGACTCGCCTCCCGGCTCGCGGAAGTGCACGTGGGCATCGAACATCGCAGGCATCAGCAGGCGTCCTGCCCCATCGATCACCCGGGCACCGTCCGGCGCCTCGAGGCCCTGCCCGATCGACTTGTAGCATCCGTTCTCGATCAGCACATCCACCGTCGGCCGCTCGGCGGAATCCTCGGAGACAACACGGACGTTCTTCAGCAGCAGCGTTTCGGACATGCCCCTTGATGCCAGCCCTCCCCCTGACGGAAAAGCCCGGACTTGCCCGTGACGGAGGAGGCCTCAGAATTCCGGCGTGTGGTCCCGTCTGATTGCCATCTCCCTGCTGCTGGCCGGGCTGCTCCGGGCGCATCAGATTGATGAGATCACCATCGAGCTGGAGATCGGCCCCGGGCGGTGGACCGCCACCTTGCAGGCCGACGCCGCCTACATGCTGCCGGAGTATCGCGGCGACTCCGACATCGCCCCGTTCGATCTCGCGTGGCTAAGAACCCGCACCCCGGAGGAGTGGACCCGGATTCGCGAAGAGACGCGCAAGTATCTGCGTGAGACCCTCGGGATCCGCGACGGCAGCTACGAAATCTCCTTTCCCGACTTCGAAACCTCTCCTCCCCGTTTCGTCCAGGAAGGCATCGCCGAGATGCTTCCGAACCTCACCGTGGTTCTCGAAGGGGATATCGCGGCAGCCGGCCTCGATATCAATTGGAACGAACCCTTCGACGTCGTCTTGATCCTGATCAACGAAGGAGAGTCCTTTCCCCTCGTCAGTGGTGAATCGATCCGCTTCGAGCCGCAGCGCAAACCCCGCAGCTTCACCCGATGGATTCAACTCGGCTTCCGCCACATACTTCCGGACGGCCTCGACCACATCCTTTTCATTCTCGGCATTTTCCTGCTGAAACCGAAATGGCGTCCGCTCCTAGCGCAGAGCCTCGTCTTCACCCTGACCCATTCGTTGACACTGGCACTGGCAGCCCTTGGATGGGTCAACCTGCCCGCGTCGGTCGTCGAACCGGCGATCGCCCTCAGCATCGTCTGGATCGCCATAGAGAATCTTCGGCCGAAAGAAATCGGCCTCGGCCGCTATCTGACCATCGCGGCATTCGGACTGGTCCACGGATTGGGATTCGCCCGCATTCTCTCCGATGCGCTACCCGATGCCGCCCACCCCTTTCTCCCGCTCGTCGGATTCAATCTCGGCGTCGAACTCGGACAGATCACGATCCTCGTTGCCGGACTCGCGATCGCCGGTTGGTGGAAGGAAGAACGATTCGCGAAGTTGCGTCTCGGCGGGTCGATCCTGATCGCGCTTGTCGCCGCCTTCTGGTTCGTCGAGAGACTTCTCGACCGGCCCGGATCAGACCGTGCGGATCGCGCCATCCTTGATCTCGAGTTGGCGGTCGCCGCGAGTCGCGAGTGACGGATCGTGGGTAACCACCGCGAGGGTCGTGCCGCTTTCGGTGGCAAGACCGAGCAACAGATCCATGACCTCCGCGCTGTTGCGTGAATCCAAATTCCCGGTCGGCTCGTCGGCAAAAAGCACCTTGGGCCGGTTCGCCACCGCCCGGGCGATCGCCACCCGTTGCTGCTCGCCCCCGGAAAGCTCGGCCGGCAGATGGTCGGCCCGATTGGCCAAACCGACCCTTTCCAAGGCGGCCTGCGCCTCCTCTTCCGTGTTGGCTCCGCTGATGGCTCCGACCACCATCACGTTCTCCAGGGCCGTAAGTTCGGGGAGCAGCAGGTAGTTCTGGAAAATGTATCCGATATTCCGGTTGCGGAAGGCCGCCTGCTTCTTCGGATTGAGCGAATACAGGCTCGTTTCGCCGATGACCACCTCGCCCTGCTGCGGCCGTTCGAGCCCGGCGAGCGTGTAAAGAAGCGTGGTTTTGCCGGCGCCGCTCGGCCCGCAGAGAAAGACCCGCTCGCCCGCTTGGATCGACAGGTCAATTCCGTGAAGAACCTCGACCGACTTCTTGCCGATCCGGTAGCTGCGGTGAAGGTTGCGTGCCTCAATCATCCGGGGGCGAGACTAGGCAGTGACGACCCGCGAAGCGAAGGCTTTCCTCGCAAAGGCGATCTTGTCCTTCCGCTCGTCATGGGGATACTTCTTGGCCCGTTCCGCGGCCGGCTCGAGACGCTTGAGTAGACCGACACCGTTCGCGAGTTGGATCGCCAGCCCCGGCCGGGCGTTGACCTCGATCATCAGCGGGCCGCGGTCCTCGTCCACCATCAGGTCGACCCCGAGATAACCGAGTCCGGTCATTTCGTGACAGGTCACCGCGATATCCAGGATCCGGTCCCATTCCGGGACCTCGACACCGATCAACGGAACTTTCAGATCGGGATGCTGCTCGACCGACCGACCATGGTGAACCGCATGGATCGTCCGGCCGGTGGCGATGTCGACACCGATGCCGATCGCCCCCTGGTGGAGATTCGATCGCCCGTCCGACTGCCGCGTCGAAGCCCGGAGCATGGCCATCAGCGGATAGCCGTGGAGCATCACCACGCGTATGTCGGGCGCGCCTTGGAAGCTGATCTCGGTCATCACCCGCGACGCCTTCACCCGGTACTCAATGAGCGCGACATCCCGTTTGCCACCCAGTGAAAAAAGACCCGCGAGCACGTTCTGGAGATGGTGCTTCACGTCGATCATCGAGAGCCGGGCGCCACTCGGCTTGACGAAATACCCGTCCTCCCGACCCGAAACGACCAGCACCCCCTTCCCTCCGGATCCGCGGGCCGGTTTGATCACGAAGGACTCGTGGTCCCCCAGCAGCCGGTCGAGATACCGGACATGGGCCGGGCTACTAGCGATCCCGTAGGTCTCCGGCACCGCGATCTCCCGCTCCTCCGCGAGCGTCTTGGTCCGCACCTTGTTGTCGACGAGATCGTAGAGCCTGCGGGGATTGTTCGGCAGCACGAAACGCGCGTTCCGCATGTTGATGCCCACGACTCCCATCGCCTCGAGCTCGCCGGGCGTTCGGAAAAACCGGTGCCACCAGCGGTTCATCAGGCCTCCTCGAAATTCTTGAACCGCATCAACTCGCTGAGGCGGTAGCCGGTATATCGCCCGAGCAGAATGATTCCAGCCAGCAGGACCAGCAGCAACTCGGGGAAATAGAACGCCCAGTATCGCACCTGGGGATCCTTCATGAAGAAGTAGGCCACGTATGCGACGATCATCGATCCGAGCACCTGCAGGATCGCGCTGCGCTTGCCCTCCTCCTCCCAGATCAGCGACATGCGTTCGATCGTCCAGGCGAGAATGATCATCGGAAACAACGTGATCCGCAGCCCGCCGCGCATGCCGAGGTGCCAGCTGACCACACTGAGAACCATCATCAGCAAGGTCACGATCACCACGCACGCCGCGACTCTGGGAACCACAAGAAGGTTGAGACGCGACAGAAGGAAACGGAACCAGAGACCGGCCGTCACGATCACAACGAACATGATGAGTCCGCTCTGGAGATCCATCTCGAGCAGAGCGAGCGCGAGCAGCACCGGCATGAAGGTACCCAGCGTGGCGATCCCGACGAGATTCCGCAGGAGAACAACCACGAACGCACCGATCGGGATCAGGACGACGTAGCGGAACACCTGCCGCTCCGAAGCCGGCAGACCGAAGATCGTCGAGACCAGCAATCCAGAACCCCTCAGGTCGGTCAACTTGTCCAGCGGGATGACGTCGCGCGTGGTCGTGAAGACGACCTGCGAGTTCTCGCCACCGCCGAGATCCAGCAATGCTTCCCCACCCCGGTTCCAGACAAAGTATTCGCGTGGATCGACCGTCGAAGTGGCGGCATCGGGATCCCGCACCTTCCAATAGACGCCGTCGTGATACTCGACGAACATCAGCGGATCCTGCGCCCCCCGGATCTCGTCAAGCCTGACCGCATAGGCCTTCCGCGCCGGCACTCCGGCCATGTTGAGCAGATCGATCCCGAGCAGGGTCAACGCCTGCCCGTTCGCGACTTCCTCGTAGTGACGCTTGAGCAAAGCGATCTCCTGAGAACCTTCAATCGCGGTGATCTCGCGGAAAACCCCGACGAACAGAGTGTCCGGATTCGATGAAGTCTCCTTCGCCCGACGCACCACACTGTCGGCCGCAGCGCGGAGATTGCCGGTGAGGCCCGGCTCCTCCGCCTGGGGGGCCTCTCCGGTATGCGCGATCGGCCCGGCCGTATCCACACCCTTCGCCGGAAAGCGCACCCGGTAGTAGAGCGCCTGGTTCCCTTCCTTCTCGTCCGCCGACCAGACCGCCGAGTATTCGCCGAGATCATCCTCGACCATGAAACTGTAACCGGCCGAACGGGCGTCGACTCCCATCTCCTTGTCGACCGCAACGGTCGGTAGCGACAGGCGTGCGGTCACAGGATCACCCGTCGCGATGAAGCTGACCTTCGCCTCCACCAGCCACTCCGTCGGCTTCTTGCCGACCATCAGCGGAATGCCCAGATTGACGTGCTTGTAAGCAGCGAGCCCTCCACCCAACAGGGTCAGGACGAGAACGATCGCGATCAGCTTGATTCGAGAGGCCATAAAGGTGCCGGGTGAAGCGACGTTCGGACTGGCCCGCCGGAACAATCAGCGCATGAGCTTTTTGTCGGCGATGAACGCGCGGCTGGGGTCCACCCATCCGAGTTCCCGGATCGTGGTGCGTCCGATGAGCATCGGGTTGAGCATGTTGCTGCGGTTGCTAAGGGTGAAGTCTGCCTTCAATTTGCGGTCGCCGACACGGAACGCCAGACGGACGACCTCGCGTTCCTCCGAATTGCCACCGGGTTCCTTGACGCGAGCGATGCGCACCAGCGGCGCCTCGACACGGATGCGCGGGAAGTCTTTCTCCGAAGGATCGGTCACCACGAAGCGCACCCACTTCTTGCCATCGCGCTCGAAGAGCTTCTTCTCCTCGGCATGGATCGAACTGGTGTAGGCGCCCGTGTCGAACTTGGCGGCCATCTTCATGTCGGCCTTACCGTCATTGAGGAACACCCACTCCTTCCAACCGTAGATCTGCACCGGATCGGGCGATACCGGCAGTGCGATGGCGGCGGCCTCTTCCTCCTTCTCAAGCTTCTTCGGATCGTCCTCCTCCGGCTCCATTTCCGGCTCAGCCGGTTTGTCATCTCCGGGCTTCGGAGCATCGGCCGGTTTCTCAGCTTCCTTCGCATCCGGCTTGTCGGCCAGTTTGGCGTCCTCGGCAGGCGTCGCCTCACCGGCGGGCTTCTCTTTCGTGACAGCGTCCTGTCCGCGGGTTAGTCCAAGCCCGCCCACGAAGAGACAGAGCAGGATCGCTAGGAACGTAGAGGCCTGGGATTTGCTGGTCACGCGGGCCAACTTTCACCACCAGTCGTTAGGAAATGCAACGGAATTCCCGGATGCGCACACAATGCATCGCCGCGCTCATCCCACTCGTTTTGACGGTTCCCGGCTGCGGGCCGCTGACCTTTGACGCGCCGCAGGAATCGGCCGAAATCAGCGCACCCGCCTACTGGAACAGCGCCGGTCAGGGTCGGGACTCGAAGATCAGCCAAGGCTGGGTTTCGGAATTCGGAGACGCCGGGATGCGACGCGCGGTCGACCAGGCGATGAGCCACAACCAGGACCTGGCGGCCGCCCAGGCCCGGATGCGGGAGGCCGAATATGTGCGCATCGCCGGACGGTCCCGCGTCTTGCCTCAGGCCGACCTGACGACTTCCGGCAGCTTCAGCATCTCCGAGAACGGCTCCGCCGCCTCAAGCGAATCCGAGCGCTACGGCATCACGGTCGCCGCCTCATGGGAGGCCGACCTGTGGGGACGCCTCCGCGATCTGAACCGCGCCGACGACGCCGATCTTGCGGCAGCCCGCGCGACCTACCGTGGCGCCCGGCTCTCGCTGGCCGCCAGCACCGCCCGGGCCTGGTGCAACCTGATCGCCGCCGACCAGCAGCTCGAGCTCGCCAAGGTCACGCTCGACTCGTTCGAGCGGAATCTCCGGATCAGTGAGCGCAACTACAAGGGGACCGGACAGGGCGCGCTCGACGTCCAGTTCGGACGAACCAACGTGGCGGCGGCCAAGCGGGCGGTCGAATCCTCGAAGCTCATCCGAGGCGAGGCCGCGCGTTCCCTGGAAACCCTGACCGGGCGCTACCCGTCCGGTTCGACCCGCGCCGGATCCGAACTTCCAAGGTTGAAGCGCACTGTCCCGGCCGGGATTCCCGCATCGATGATCGACCGCCGACCCGACCTCGCCATCGCCCGTGCCCGGATCTACTCGACCGCCAAGCGTGCCGACGCCGCTCGCAAGAGTCTGCTGCCATCGTTCGGGATCACCGCGTCCGGAGGCACACCCGTTTCCCGCTTCGCCGACCTGCTCAATCCCGAGTGGCTCGCCGCAAGCATCGCGGGCAACATCGCCCAAACCCTCTACTCCGGTGGACAGCTCGGCAATCAGGCGCGGGCAGCCCTCGAGCGCAACCGTGCGGCGGTTCACGACTACAACCAGACGGCGCTCGACGCGTTCCGTGAAGTCGAGTCCGCGCTGGCAACCGACCTCTCCCTCGCCGAGCAGGAGCGCTTTCTTGTCACCGAGGTCGAGCAGGCGGCGTTGGCCGAAAGGCAGGCCTCGCGGGACTACGCCGACGGAATCGAAGGATCGGACATCCTCGACGTGCTGGAATCCCAGCGCCGCGCGAACAACGCCCGCTCCAGCCTGATCCGCCTGCGCAACGACCGGCTCCAGAACCGGATCGACCTCCACCTTGCCCTCGGCGGCGACTTTCGGACAGAGGACCGGTGATTCGGCGCAAGCCTCCGGTGCCCTGCTTCGTATTTGGCAAACCCGTAATGCTCGGCCATCTTTGGCCCGGGCAAGCCCAGCCCGCTCCATGGTCATTCGCTTCATTCTACCCATTGTCATCCTTGGCATTGGTGCCTTGGCGGCTCTCTGGCTTGGCCAGAAAGTCGAGCCGCCCAAGCCGGAACATGTACCGCCCCAGAAGCTGAAGACCGAGATCGTCGAGCTGACTCCCACCGACTACACGGTGATGCTCGATTCCCAAGGCGTCGTTCGCGCTCACCACGAAACCCCTCTCACCGCTGCGGTCAACGGCACCATCAGCGCCATCCATTCATCCTTCGAAGACGGCGCCTATTTCGAGAAGGACGATGTGCTTGCCGAACTCGACCCGGCCGACTTCATGGCCCAGGTCGAGTCAGCAAAGTCGAGTTTGGCACGGGCCGAAGCCGCCCTCGCCCAGGAAGAGGCACGGGCGAAGCAGGCCCGGCTCAATTGGGAGGATCTCGGCTACACCGATGAACCCTCTGACCTCGTCCTCCGCGTACCCCAGCTCAAAGAGGCTCGCGCGAATGTGGACGCGGCCAAGGCATCCCTCGATCAAGCCGAGCGCGACCTCGAGCGGACCAAGATCCGAGCCCCGTTCAACGGCCGCGTGCGGGACCGGCTGGTGGGTCTCGGCCAGGCCGTTGGCGGCTCGACCCCTCTTGGCAACCTGTTCGCCATCGACTACGCCGAAGTCCGGCTACCCCTCACCCCGGAGCAACTCTCGTTCATCACGCTTCCCTCACGCCCTGGCGACCCTGCGGTTCCCGTCACGCTGACCGACGCCCTCGGCTCCCGGGACCCCGACGAACCGGCAACGCAGTGGCCCGCCAGCATCGTCCGAACCGAAGGCGCTCTCGATGACTCCTCCCGCGAGCTGTTCGCGATCGCCCGCATCGACGATCCCTTTGGACTCGAAAGCAATCGCCCGCCGCTGCGGATCGGCCAGCCGGTGCGCGCCTCGATCGAGGGCAAGACGCTCGACGATGTCTTCGTGCTTCCCCGCCAGGCGCTGCGCGACATCAACCGCATCTACCTCGTCGATCGGGATGAGCCGGCAATCATCCGGACCACGATCGAACCCATTTGGAGCACCGCCGAGGTGATCGTCGTCAAGGAAGGCCTGAAGGCCGGCCAGTGGCTGTCGACCACCCGCCTTCCCTACGCTCCCGACGGCGCGCCGGTCCAAGTCGTGGAGTCGACTTCCGCGGCCACCGCTGAGAGCGAAACTCCGGAGTCCTAAGTCTCTCCGGCTGCGTTTCCCCGGCAAATCACCGGGATATTTCAAACCCGATAGTTGATTTTGAGACACTTACGCACCTATATTTAAGATTTATTAAATTTCTATTGCTCCTAAATGAGTTTTTTGAAACTCTTCAGGACATCATGAAGACGTTCGCACGGTTTGCCGTTCTCCCGGCCCTCGCCTTCGGTTCTCTGGTCGATGCCGGGGAAATCAGCGTTACCGAACTCCAGCAACGTTGCGACGAGCAGGAGCGCCAGATTCGGAACCTCGAACTCGAGAATCAGCGCCTGCGTTCCCGCCTCGGCGAGATCACTCCGGCACCCGACCTCGCGCCGGTCTCTACCGAGGAAAAGGAGGAGACCGTGACGCCGCCCGAAACGACCCGAACCGAGCCCGCAGCGCCGATCCATGTCATCCGCAGCGGCGAGTCGCTCTCCAAGATCGCCAAGCAGCACGGCACCACCACCGCAGTCCTGGCCAAGCTGAACGGCATCAAGAACCCGGGCATGATTCGCGAAGGCCAGCGACTCAAGCTGCCGGCCGACACGAGCGTCGCCTCGGAGTCATCGAAGGTTGATACCGTCGAGGGCACCCATCGCGTGAAGTCGGGTGAGACCTTCTACTCGATCGCCCGTACTTACGGGCTGAGTGTGGACCGCCTCCAAGAGTCGAATCCGGGCGTCGATTACCGCAGCCTTCGGGTCGGACAGGAACTCAAGCTCAGCGCCCGCAAGGCACCGGAGCCCACCGAAAGCGCCCTTACCGAAGTCGCACGGACTGAGGATCCGGCCGGGGCCGACGAGGCCAGTCAGACGGTCATGAACCGCCCCGTCGTCCGTCGCGTGCGGGTGACAGACCAGATTTCCTTCGGCGACTTCGCCAAGCAGCACGGCATGGATCCGGGCAAGCTCAATGCTCTCAACGGCCTCCATCTCGAGCCGAAGACCCCTCTTGCAACCGGTTCGGAACTCTACGTTTCCGCTCAGCCTTTGGAGTAGAGTCCGGACCATTCAGGGTAGCCCTTCAGCGGGCATGGCACCCGCCCGGGACTTGTTCCCGGGCGGGTTTTTCGTGCTGAGGCTGATGCACCCGATGAGCATCAGCCTGTGTCCAGACCCCCTGAAAACTGATCATTCCTTGCCGGACATCGGATGTTCACATCCAACCGGCACCCCTCCAATTCCATCCGCCCCATTCAAAGCTTGCCCGCAACCCACCCTTCGCCGCCAAGTATCGCCCGTGCCCCTCTTCCGATTCTCGCGACGACCGACCTACGTCACCTGCCGGGGTCGCGACGACGGCGGCGGCGCCCAGATCGCGGCCTGCGTCTCGACCATGATCTACGCGCGCCTTCGCCGGGCCACCTACGTGCACTCGCCGCTGCAAACGGTTGCCCATGCGCCGCTGGGTGAGTCGACTGAAGACTGGAGCGCAAGATGGGAGAATTTCTTCTCACTTGGATACGGAGAGACTCAGGCTTCCTCACTCTCTGGCATCCCCGAGAACACCTTGGCGAAACCCCACCGCCGGAGCCCACGCTCCGGGAAGTTGAACGTCGTCGCGCACTGCCACAAGGTGACCGACCACCATCCCGAAGCTTGGGCGTCGATCGCGCCCGAACTGCGGCGGAAGTACGAGGTCTCCCCGAAGCCCGAGCCGCCCGGTTTTGATGAGAACTTCCTACACATCGCCGTCCATCTGCGCAGAGGCGATGTTACGGCCGACGGGCGGTTCTCCGAGCGTTTCAGCTCCACCGACCGCCTGCTTCCCGCACTCCGCCGACACTTCTCGGAAGAGCGCTGCCGTCTCCACCTGTACTCACAGGGAAACGCCGAAGACTTTCCCGAATTCGCCGAGTTCGATCCGTGGCTCCATCTCGACGAAGATGCTTTCGTCTCGTTTCACGGAATGGTGACCGCCGATGTCCTGTTCACCGCCAAGAGCACCTTCAGCTACCTTGCCGGGATCATCGGCGACGGTGAGGTCGTCTACGAACCGTTCTGGCATCCTTGCCTGCCCGGCTGGAAAGCACTCTAACAGAATTCTGCGATCTGCATCAGGCAACCGGCGGCGTCCAACCGAAGAATTCGATCTCTTCGGCGAAGCGTTCACCCACCCACTTGCTCAGGTCGGCGTCGTAGTACTCGTTGGGCCGACCGCGGTCCGATCGGTTCCGCACCGGAAGTTCGGCCTTCGGAATCCCGATCTTCTCACAGACCTCGTCGAACTCGGCTCCGAGGTTCTCGAAACGGATCAGCGCATCGACATTCTCGAATGGAGAGGCACCGCGATTGTTCTCAAGTTCGAAGTATGAAGTCAGCGGCCGGACATCGTGTTCGACAAACTTCCTGAACTTCCGCGGGCTCCACGAGGTCTCACGCCGGTGCGGCGAGAAATAGAACGAGATCAACCGGTCCCACGGGTTACGCACGACCGCGAACTTGAACAAGCCGTCGGCCACCTCCGCGCCCAACTCGCTGTAGTACTCCGCAAGAGTCGAGTGCTTCTCCAGCGAGCGTCCCTCCGAGCGAACTTCGAACCTCTCGACACCGTCCTGATTCCCCGAAGCGACGATCCGGTCCTCGGAGTAGTCCTTGAGGATGTTCTGGATCGAGTTTCCAGCCGTCTTGGGGATGTGGACGAAGAGAAACCGGTGGCGGAGGGAAATCACGGACCGAGCGTCACCGCCCGCCCCACCTGCGTCAAGTGCCCGGGGATCACCGGAACAGGACGCCGTAGCCCCTCTTCCGGCGGAACTCCTTCGAAAACCTTGGGAGCCACGTCGGATGCTCGATCCGCCTGCGGATGCGACGCCTCGCCGAGAGCATGTCGCCGACGCCCTTTATGACCCCGCCCGACCACCAACCCGGGGACGCGATCTCATCCGGCATCTCATAACCGAGGCGACCGAGGCCGGCCGAATCGATCGAGCTCCAGTAGTCGCGGCACCAAGCGCGACGGTACCAATTGTCGACCTGCCCGATCCACTTGTCCCGGCTGTCTTGGGAAACTTTCGAGTAGCTCTTCACGCCGGTCGAATCACCCAAGGTGCCGCCAGCCGACGCAGGCAATTCCTCTTCACCTGCCGCCTCAAGTTCCGGCCAGCCAAGGTAATCACCAAGGCGCTTCAACACCGGGCCGGGTTCGCTCACCAGATCCTCGTAGCGGACTTCGCAAATCGATTCCCGATGGGCTTCCGCGAACCGCATCAGCCGGCCAAGCCCTTCATGCAGGTCGATCCCGAACTCGTCAGGGCACCAGCTGCCGTCGCGGTAGGTCTGGCAAATCGAGGCCGCGACCGCCAGCGGGTGCCGCCACAGGACCACGAACTTCGCATCCGGGAAGGTCTTCCGAAGCTCTTCCGCGATGAGCGTGTAGCGCGGGGTCTTGTCGAGAAACCACTCCTTGCCTCCCGCAAGTCCGTGGTAAACCCGCTGCATCAGTGCCGCCACCCCTTCCCGATAGCTCGCATCGAACTCCGGCCATTCCTTGCGGATGTCGGCCTCGGCCGTTTCGACCAGCGACTCCCAGTAGGTCGCCCGCCGGGCGATCACCTCGTCGCCGCCGAGAAAACGCAGCAGCAGGCTCGGCTCGCCAAGGGTCGCGCACCGCCCGCTCGCCAGCATCAGCCGCTGGAGAAGCGTCGAGCCGGCCCGCGGCAGGGAGAGCAAGAAGATCGGTCGGGTCATCGGACGGCGCTCCATGTCGCGCCCAACGGATCGGCAGGTCAAGCGCGCACCGGCCCGCACGCCGCCGGGCCATTCCCGGTTGACACCCGCCAAGGCCGCCAAGCACGGTCCGTCCGTGAGGCTGTTCGGGCGAAGATTTCCGCGGAAGAAGCACAAGGTTTTCGTCATCGGACGGAACAAGACCGGGACCACATCGATGGCCGCGGCTCTCCGCGAACTCGGCTACCTCGTCGGCAAGCAGGAGGAGGCCGAGCTCCTCATCGACGATTGGGGCCGGGGCGACTTCTCGCGGATCATCGACCACTGCCGCACCGCGGATGCCTTCCAGGACATCCCGTTCGCCCTCCCGGGCACCTACGAGGCCGTCGATGCCGCCTTTCCCGGCTCGAAATTCATCCTCACGGTCCGCAAGGACGCGCAAACCTGGTACGACAGCCTGACGCGCTTTCACACGGGAATCGTTGGCAAGGACCGGCTGCCGACACCCGACGATCTCAAGGAGTTCGGCTACCGGGAGCCCGGTTGGATCTGGAAAACCCACCGGTTGGTTTACGGGATCGACGAGTCGACCCTCTACGATCCCAGGATCTACATGGAGCACTACGAGAACTACAACCGCACCGTGCAGGACTACTTCGCCGGGCGACCCGACGACTTTCTCACCCTCAATGTCGGCGATGCCGATGCGGTCCAGCGCCTCTGCGAATTCCTCGGAACGCGCAAGAAACTGGCGTCGATGCCCCGCCTCAACAAAAGCTGAAACCCTCCGGTCTAAGCCCTTGCCGGGGTGGTCAGGATCTGACGCAATGGCACCTGCAGGACGTCGCGAATTTCAGGATTGATGAAGCTCATTGTCACGGGAGGAACCGGATTCATCGGCAGCGCGCTGGTGAGGCGCCTCGTCCGGGAACCGGGCTGCGAAGTTCTCAATCTCGACAAGCTGACCTACGCCGCGAGTCCCGAGTCGCTGGCCGAAATCGAAGACGCCGCGAACTATCGGTTCAGACAGATCGACATCGGTGACCACGCGGCCGTGGCCGAAGCCATTTCGGAGTTTCAGCCGGACGGAATTCTCCATCTGGCCGCCGAGTCGCATGTCGACCGGTCCATCGAAGGCTCGCGGGAATTCATCGAGACCAATGTTCTCGGTACCCACGCGCTGCTGGAAGCGACCCGGGCGCACGTCTCCACTCTGAACGATGATGCGGCGAAGCGTTTCCGTTTCCTCCACGTGTCGACCGACGAAGTCTACGGCGACCTCGACGGAACCGAGGAGAAGTTCACGGAGACCACCGCTTACGACCCCCGCTCGCCTTACTCGGCCAGCAAGGCGGCGTCCGACCACCTCGTCAGGGCGTGGTCGAACACCTACGGCCTGCCGGTTCTCATCACCAACTGCTCGAACAACTACGGGCCGCGTCAGTTCCCCGAGAAGCTGATCCCCCACATGATCCTGAGCGCCATCGCGGGAAAACCTCTGCCGGTCTACGGCGACGGTGCCCAGATCCGCGACTGGCTGCACGTCGATGACCACGTCGAAGCGCTATGGACCGTCTTCACGACCGGCAAGTCGGGCGAAACCTACAACATCGGCGGCAACAGCGAGCGCCGGAACCTCGAGGTGGTCGAAACGCTCTGCGACCTCCTTGATGAGGTCGCCGCCGACCGGCGTCCGGCCGGCACTTCCGGCTATCGGGAGCTGATCACCTTCGTGACCGACCGGCCGGGTCACGACCGGCGGTATGCCATCGACACCACCAAGATCGAATCGGAGCTCGGGTGGACGCCCGCGCACACCTTCGAACAGGGACTGAGGGAAACCGTGGAATGGTATCTCGCCAACGAGTCATGGTGGCGCCACATCCTCTCCGGCGAATATCAACTCAAACGCATCGGCTCGGCGGTATGAAAGGCATCGTACTCGCAGGCGGCGCCGGCACGCGGCTGTACCCGGTCACCAAGGTGCTCTCGAAGCAGCTGATGCCGGTCTACGACAAACCGATGATCTACTATCCGGTCTCGGTCCTGATGCTCGCCGGCATCCGCGAGATCCTGATCATCTCGACCCCGCGGGATCTGCCGTTCTTCCGCGAGCTGCTCGGCGACGGGGCCGACCTTGGCTGCAGTTTTTCCTACGCCGAGCAAGCCGAACCCAAAGGTCTCGCCGAGGCCTTCACGATCGGCGCCGATTTCATCGGATCGGATTCGGTCGCACTCATTCTTGGCGACAACATCTTCTACGGCTCCGGCTTCGGGCAACTCATCCGGCAGCATACCAACCCGGATGGAGCGGTGATCTTCGCCGCCCCGGTTCAGGACCCCGAGCGCTACGGCGTGGTCGAGTTCGACCAGGAAAGGCGGGCGGTTTCGATCGAGGAAAAGCCGAAGAAGCCGAAGTCCCACTATGCGGTGCCCGGGCTGTATTTCTACGACAACGAGGTCGTCGAGATCGCCCGCAGCGTGAAGCCCTCCCCACGCGGCGAGGTCGAGATCACCTCGGTCAACCAGACCTACCTCGAACGCGGACGTCTTCAGGTCGGCATCTTCAACCGCGGCATCGCGTGGCTCGACACCGGCACCTTCGCTTCGCTCAACGAAGCCTCGACCTTTGTCCGGGTGATCGAGGAGCGGCAGGGCACCAAGATCGGGTGCATCGAGGAGACCGCCTATTACTCCGGCTTCATCGATATCGACCAACTGCGCAAGCTCGCCAAATCCTATCCCAAGAGCGGCTACCGCGACTACATCCTCCAACTCTGCAAGCAGCCATGAGTCGGATCTCGGAAGTAACGGAGCCCCACATGCCGCCGCTCGACGACTACGTGCGCCTGCTCGAAGGCATCTGGGAACGAAGGCACCTGACCAACGGCGGCCCCCTCATGGTCGAGTTCGAGGGATTGCTCAAGAAGGCGTCGGGCAGCGACCGCCCCCTCCACTGCGTGGCCAACGGCGGGCTCGCCCTGCAGCTGACCATCAAGGCGATGGGCCTCGGCGGCGAAGTCGTCACCACACCCTACTCATACGTGGCAACCACCTCCTGCCCGCTGTGGGAAGGACTGACCCCGGTGTTCGCCGACATCGACGCATCCACTTTGAACATCGACCCGGCCGCGGTCGAAGCCGCGATCACACCGCAAACTGAGGCGGTGCTCGCGACCCATGTGTTCGGCAACCCCTGTGATGTTGCCGCTCTGGAAGCCATCTGCGAGCGCCACGGACTCGCGCTGATCTACGATGCCGCCCACGCATTCGGCGTCCGCCATGCCGGCAGGAGCATCCTCGACTATGGTGACGCCTCGATCGTCAGCCTCCATGCAACGAAGGTAATCCACTCGGTCGAGGGCGGTTTCGTCACGACACGCGACCCGGCGGCCGCAGGAAGGATCGAGTGGATGCGGCGCTTCGGCCACAACGGCCAAGAAGCCTACCATGGCGTCGGGATCAACGCGAAGATGTCCGAACTGCATGCCGCGATGGGCATCTGCTTACTGCGACAGGCGGATGCCGTTTTCGAATCCCGGAAGGCGCTGATCGCGCGCTACCTCAAGGGCCTCCCTGAAATCGACGGTGCGCGTTTCGCCTTCGATCTCGCGGCCGACACCGAGTGGAATCACTGCTACTTCCCGGTCCGATTCGAGACGGAGGAACAACTGCTCGCCGCCATGACCCGGCTCGATGCGGCAGGCTTCGGCACCCGGAGGTACTTCCACCCGTCGCTCGACCAGTGCGGTCTCGAAGGATCCGCCGAAGCCTCCTGCCCCGTCGCCCGGGACGTCGCCGCCCGCATCCTCTGTCTCCCGCTGTCGACCCGGTTGGAGCTGGAACATGTCGACCGCATCCTAGACGCCGTTCATCCGCCCCGCTCCGCCCACGCCTGACCCGCCGATCCATGACACCCGCACCCGTCATGATCCCCGCCTACCGCAGGCTCGGTCACCTGCAGAAGACGATTGCCGCACTCGCGGCGAACACGCTGGCGGACCAGACCGAACTCTATGTCACCTCGGACGGACCCCGCCCCGGTGACGAGGAGGCGGTCGCGGATGTCCGCGAATGGCTCAAGACCGTTCAAGGCTTCCGCAAGGTCGAGGTCCTTGCGCGGGACGAAAACAGCCGGCTGGAGAATTGGAAAATCCGCCGCGAGCTCGCTTCGGGCTTCGGCCGGATGATCTACCTCGAGGACGACTGCGCGACCTCCCCGATGTTTCTCAGCTACATGAACGCCTGCCTCAATCGCTACGAGGACGACCCGCGGGTGTTCTCGATATCAGGCTACCTCCCGCCGCTCGACGGATTCCGTCCCGAACCCTTCCGCTTGCTCCGGGCCAAGCGCTTCAAGGCCTGGGGATTCGGGATCTACGCGCGTACCGACGCGATGGTCCGCTGCCAACCCGAACCTTCCGAATATCGCGAGATCCTACGTTCACCCTCGATGCGCCGCCGGATCATCCGGCAAACCGGCGTGAATTTCATCGGCATGCTCCGACGCTGCACGCTCGGCGAGTTGCTGGCCTACGACATGATGGCCACGCTCGAGGTCGTGAAACGCGACCTAGACGTGATCTTTCCCAGCATCTCGCTCGTCCAGAACCACGGGATCGACGGAACCGGCGCGCACTGCGGAAAGAGTGACCGCTTCGAGACCACCCTCTTCGCCGGAGACCAACCCGACTGGCAACAGATACCCGACGATCCAGACGAGTCCTTCACCCGGGCCATCGCCAAGTTCTACGGCAGCAACCTGAAGGGTCGGTTCACCTTTTACTCGAAGCTCCTCCGACGCCGGCTTGAGCTTCCTGATGCCGCCCGGATCGCACCCGCACCCACGCCCGGCTAGCATGTCTTCCGCTTCCCTGCCCAATCCCCGCGTGCTTGTCACCTACGGCTGGGTCCGTAGTTCGTGGGGGCTCATCCGGAATCTTGCGCGGCACGGACTGGAGGTGTACGTCGGCGACCACCAGAGCTTCTTCATGAGCCGCTTCTCACGCTACTGCAGCGGCTGGTTCCAATACCCCCATTTCCACGCCGATACCGACGGCTTCATCTCGGCGGTGGTCGATTACATCATGAAGCATGACATCGGCGTGTATATCCCTTCCCATGAGGAGGGCTTTCTCGTCGCGAAGCACCGCGACCGCTTTCCGGATTCCGTGCACGTCGCGGTTGCGGACTACGAGGCGATCCGCACGCTCGACCACAAACTCCACGCCCAACAACTCGCCGAAGAGCTCGGAGTCCCCCACCCGGCCACCTTCGAGATCGGGAGCGAGAGCTCGCTCGAGACCTCCCTTCCCCATCTTCCGGAGAAGGGCGTGATCAAGGTGCCGTTCAGCCATGGCTCGCATGGCGTGAGCTTCTTCGAGAATCACTCCGAACTTCGCGAAAGGTGGGCGCGGGTGATGGCGGAGCAACCGGAAGGCGCTCCCGCGCCGATCGTCCAGCAGTTCGTCCACGGCACCATCCAGACGGTGATGGTTCTCGCCGAGAAGGGGGAAGTGAAGGCGAACTTCGCGCGGCGTAACGTACGCGAGAAGGAAACCTTCGGCGGCGCGGCGGTGAAATGCGAGAGCATCCTCTTCCCGGAGGCCCTCGAGGACGCGACCAGGATCGTCCGGCATCTGTCCTATTCCGGCGTCGCGATGTTCGAATACATCGTCGACCGCGAATCCGGCGAACGCTGGCTGATGGAGGTCAATCCCCGCTACTGGGGCACCACTCCCCACGACCTGAACTGCGGGGTGAGCTACCCCTACTACCAGTATTGCCTCGCCCACGGCCTGCCGTTCCGGGAAAATCCCGAATACCCGCTCGGCCATCGTTCACGGTGGATCGCCGGAGACGTGATCAGCTACTTCAAGAACCCGCGCTCCGAACGCGGATTCCGAGTCGCACGCAAGCACCTCGACTTCGACGACGACTCGTTCATGGACTTCAGCATCGACGACCCGGTTCCCTTTCTGGTGCAGTCGTACCTTTACTACAAACACCGTGCAAAGATCTTCAGCAAACGATGATTGAATCCCTGCAACTGCCATCGCGTGAGGACAAGCCACGGACCTCCGGCCTGACCTGCATCATCGATTCGGGCTACCCGACCTCCTACTTCGAGGACGTCGTCCGGAGCCACCACCCGCTCATCGACGCGGTCAAGTTCGGCTGGGGCACGTCGCTCGTCACGCGCGAGATCGAACGCAAGATCGCCATCCTCCGCGAACTCGAAGTCCCCTACCTTTTCGGAGGGACCTTGCTTGAGGTCGCCTACACACGCGACAGCGTGGACGAGTTCGCCGAGTTCGTGCGAAAGCACCAATGCCCGATCGTCGAGGTCTCCGACGGCACGATCAACCTGAGCTCCGACGAGAAGTGCGAGCTGATCCGTCGCTTCGCCGGCGAGTTCACGGTCTGGAGCGAGGTCGGCTACAAAGACCAGCAGCGCTCGCTCGACCTTCCGCCGTCGAAGTGGGTCGAATACATGCGCAAATCTCTCGACTGCGGCGCCTCGATGGTCCTGACCGAGGCTCGCGAGTCGGGAACCAGCGGGATCTGCCGCTCGGACGGCGAGGTGCGGTTCGGACTGATCGAGGACATCATCGGCTCCGAGATCGATCTCGGACACGTGATCTTCGAAGCCCCGAACAAGGCGCTGCAGACCTACTTCGTGAAGCGCGTCGGCGCCAACGTGAACCTCGCCAACGTCGCGTTTTCCGACATCGTCGGCCTCGAAACCCTGAGGCTCGGGTTGCGCTCGGACACGCTTGCCCCCTAAATCGCCCGCGAACCACCAGTCATCCATGAGAGACCCCGAGAACGTTTTCCACCTCGCCATTCCCTGCGCCGATCTCGACGCCACCCAGGACTTCTACGTCAACAAGATGGGCTGCGAACTCGGCCGCCGCTACGACGACCGGGTGACCCTGAATTTCTTCGGCGACCAGGTCGTCTGCCACCTCGATCCCGACGGCATCGACAAGGAGCCGAAGATGTATCCCCGCCATTACGGCGTCACCTTCCGTCACGCCGCCGACTACGACGCGCTGCTGGACAAGACGGAGAAACACGGGCTGCCGTTCTTTCAGGAGCCCTTCGTCCGTTTCGGGGGCAAGCGGGAGGAACATCGGACCTTCTTCCTCATCGATCCGTCGAACAACCTGCTCGAGTTCAAGCACTACAACGACCCATCGATGATGTACTGAGCCGATGAGCGGCATTCGTCTGGCTTCCGGAGAGTCGGCCGCGGGTGAGGCATCGGCACGAGGCGACGTGATCGTGCTCATCGATGCCCTCCGGGCCACCACAACCATCACCACTGCTCTCGCCCACGGGATCCGTGCGGTGATTCCCGTGGCGAAGGTCGAAGACTGCATCGGTGAGCTCACGGCCGGTGAGCGAGGTGGACAGAAGCTGCCGGGCGTGGACCTCGACAACTCGCCGCGCAGCTTCCTCTCCGATTCCCATCGGGGCAAACGGCTGACCATCACGACGACAAACGGCACTCGCTGTCTCGAGGCCGCCGCGACCCATCCGATGGCGATCGTCCTGCTCGGAGCGTTCGTCAATCTGACCGCGACCGCACGAGCTGCGGAGCGGATCGCGGCCCACTACGGGAAGGACATCACCATGCTCGCCGCCGGCCGACTGAAAGAAGATGCGGTCGAGGACAACCTGACCGCCGAGCTGATGGCGGAAGTCATCCGTTCCGGAGAACCGGCCGCTCCGTCTGACATCCATCTCAAGACCTTCCTCGAAGGCGGTTCCGGACGGAATCTGCTGAACCTCGGACTCCGCGAGGACATCGATTTCTGCGCCCGGCTCGACGAGTTTGATCTGGTCCCGGTCTACCGGAACGGCAAATGCCGTCCGCTGGCTGCAGACGAACCCCCACTCCACGGCTTCCCCGGCTGAGCCGCCGGGTTGACACGGTCGGCCCGGGCTATCCATAAGCAGTCATGAGATCCGCACGCCGCTACGCCTTTGGCTTCGTCGGCATCGTGGCGGGCTTCACCCTGGTCGCCGCGGCGATCAACACCTGGGTCAACCCGCTCCGGGTCACCCCGGCGCCGTGGTCGGATCCCTCGTTGGAGCAGTACCGCGAGATCTCCAACCAGATCCGCACCGGAAAGGCGGGCATCCTCCGCTCGTCGGGCCACGCCGACGCCGCGTTCGTCGGCTCGTCGCGGGTTGCCAACGGAATGGATCCGAATTTCGAAGGCTGGGGCGATCAGAAGGTGCTCAACCTCGGATGCAGCGGCGGCTTCATGTTCGAGACGACAGGCATCTCGCGCTACCTGCTCGAGCAGGAGATGCCCGAAGTCATCCTGTTCGGTGTCGATCCGGGTGATCTCTCATCCCCCTTCGACACCCGCCCTCTCGGCGACTACTACGGTTCGCCATTCGCCCCCGGCGGCGACCGGGTCGACCGCGAAATGCGCTACCTGATCGGCATTTCGACCCTCGAGATCTCGATCGAGACCCTGAGCCGGAAGCATCGCGGCAAGCTGGCGTCCTACACGCCTGAGGGCCTCCGTGTCCGCTCGGACAAGGCCGGACAACGTTCCCAGATCGACTTCATCCGAAGCCGGTTGCTCGGCGAAGCCTTCCTTGCCGAGGACGGCCGCAAGCAGCGTCCGATCAACCAGGACAAGGCGAAGGAACTGGAGAGCATCCTGAGAATGGCAAGGACCGCCGGCACACGGGTCATCCTCTACATCCATCCGCAGCACGCGGTGATGCACGCGCGGGCGGCGGACAAGTCGGATCCACCCGTGTTCTTCCGGCGGGAGCGGCCGACGCTTGTCGAGATGGTCGATCGCGTGAACGCCGAGGGACTCGCCGGCCCGCCGGTCGAGCTTTGGGACTTCTTCGACTTTCATCCGATCAACTGCGAGCCGCTCCCGATCGATGGACGCGAACGGATGGATTTCTGGGGTGACCTCGGGCACTACTCGCTGCCGGTCGGGAATACCATGCAGGCGAGGATGATGGGATGGGACGTGCCGCTGGAAATCGGCGAGGACTACGGGACACGCCTGAGTTCGGAGAACCTCGAGGAGCGACTGGAGGAGGTCCGCGCGGGCTACGAGGCGTATCTCAACGGCCCGGGAGCACGGGACGTCGAGTGGAAGGAAGAGTTGTTCAGGAAGGCGGAGTGACCCGATGATTTTCAACTCCTACCCCTACCTCTTCCTCTTCCTCCCGATCGCCCTGATCGGCTTCCACCTGCTGCGCCGCGCGCCGTTCAGGGTTTCCATCGGCTTCCTCGTGCTGATGAGCTTCCTCTACTACGGATGGTGGAGGCCGCAGGACCTTTGGGTCATCGGCGCATCCTGCGGTTTCAACTTCCTCATCGGACGACGCGTTTCACGGCTGCGCGACACCCGGCCCGGCTTCGCCACACTGACAGCGGGCGTCGTTGCCAACCTCGCATTGCTGGGCTGGTTCAAATACGCCGGCCTCTTCGACAAGACCTTTGCCGCGCTGACGGGAGAAGGCCTCAACTTTCCCGAGATCATCCTGCCGCTCGGCATCTCCTTCTTCACCTTCCAGCAGATCGCGTATCTCGTCGATGCATGGCGCGGCGAGACCGAGGAGTATCACTTCACCGACTACCTTCTGTTCGTCTCGTTCTTCCCGCAACTCATCGCGGGACCGATCGTCCACCACAAGGAGATGCTGCCGCAATTCCAGCAGCAGAAGGGACGCGGCCTGAACTCGCTCGATTTCTCGATCGGTGTCACGATCATCGCGATCGGGCTGTTCAAAAAGATCATCCTCGCCGACTACCTCGCCCGCACCAGCGGCCCGATCTTCGACCTCGCGGCGAGCCCGGAAGGCCGCGACCTGACCATCGGGGAGGCGTGGGCCGGCACGCTGGCCTACACGCTGCAGATCTACTTCGACTTCTCCGGCTACTCGGACATGGCGATCGGTTCCGCCCGGCTCTTCGGCATTCGACTGCCGCTGAACTTCGACTCCCCCTACAAGTCGTTTTCCATCGTCGAGTTCTGGCGGCGCTGGCACATGACCCTGTCGCGCTTCCTCCGCGACTACCTCTATTTCCCGCTCGGCGGCAACCGGAAGGGACCGTCGCGGCGCTACGTCAACCTGATGCTGACCATGCTGCTCGGCGGTCTCTGGCACGGCGCCGGGTGGACCTTCCTGATGTGGGGCGCCCTGCACGGCCTCTACCTCTGCATCAACCACGGCTGGCACCACCTCCGGCGGAATTTCAAGCTGCCCGCGATCCCCCGTCCGGTCGGCGTTCTGCTCACTTTCCTCGCGGTGATGTTCGCGTGGATCCCTTTCCGCGCCGGCAATTACGAGTTCGGTGCCGACGGGTCCACCTCCGCCGCGCTGGGCGCGACCCGCAACATCCTCGAGTCGATGTTCGGCCTCAAGGGCGCCACTTTCTGGCCACCTGACGCCGCCATCGTGGTCAAAGACAGCCGCGCCTTCAAACCGATCATCCTCGGACTGATCCTCGTGCTCTTCCTGCCGAGCACCCAGCAGTTCATGCGACACTACAATCCCGCGATCGGCCTGCTGAAGCCGTCCGAGGGCTTCCGCCGGAGGTGGTGGCAGTGGCGGCCCACGCTGCCGTGGCTGGCCTTCACGCTGGCCATGCTCTACCTCGTCGGCCGCGAATTCGACCAGCTGAGCGAGTTCATCTACTTCCAGTTCTAGCCGGTCGGCCGCCACCCACAGCCGTGCCCGCGACCCGAATCGGCGTTGCATGCGGGCCCTTCGCGGCCTAAACCGAGCGCGGCCGGCAGGTCTCCGCTTCAGCGATGATTTTCAATTCCTACACGTTCCTCCTGCTCTTCCTGCCGCTGACGCTGCTCGGCTTCCATCTGGTGGCCAAGCGCAAGGTCCGGGTCGGCTTCGCGTGGCTCGTGCTGATGAGCCTCGTCTACTACGGCTGGTGGAATCCGAATCCCGACGAGCCGTGGTCACCCTGGTGGCTTTCCCTGATCCTCGGATCGTCGGTCGCCAACTTCTTCTTCGGTCGCGCGATTTCCCGCAACCGCGGAGCCCCGCCGGGGAAAGTCACGCTGATTGTGGGGGTCGTCGCCAACCTCGGGGTGCTCGCGTGGTTCAAGTACGCCGGACTCTTCGCCAAGACCCTCGCCGCGCTCACAGGTGCCGGCCTGACCCTGCCCGACATCATCCTGCCGCTCGGGATCTCGTTCTTCACCTTCCAGCAAATCGCCTACCTCGTCGATGCCTGGCGCGGCGAGACCGAGGAGTATCACTTCACCGACTACCTCCTGTTCGTGACCTTCTTCCCGCAGCTGATCGCGGGACCGATCGTCCACCACAAGGAGATGCTGCCGCAGTTCCAGAAGGGCCGCTACAACTCGCAGCGCTGGGTCAATTTCTCCGTCGGCATCACCATCCTCATCGCCGGTCTCTTCAAGAAGGTCGTGCTCGCCGACAATTTCGCCGCCATCGCGACGCGGCTGTTCAGTCTCGCGGCGACCGGCGAGCGTGACATGACGGTCGGCGAAGCATGGGCCGCTGCGACGACCTACGGACTCCAGATCTACTTCGACTTCTCTGGCTACTCGGACATGGCGATCGGCGCCGCGCGCCTTTTCGGCATTCGCCTCCCGCTCAACTTCCACTCACCCTACAAGGCAACATCGGTGGTCGACTTCTGGCGTCGCTGGCACATGACGCTCTCCCGCTTCCTGCGCGACTACCTCTACATCGCCATCGGTGGAAACCGCTGCGGCAAGGTCCGGCGCTACGCCAACCTGATGATCACGATGGCCCTCGGCGGCCTGTGGCACGGCGCCGGCTGGACCTTCCTCCTTTGGGGCGTGCTTCACGGAATCTACCTCTGCGCCAACCACGCGTGGTTCGCGCTGCGCAAGGCCATGAACTGGCCGGCGCTGCCGAAGCCGCTGGCAATCGCGCTGACTTTCATCGCGGTTCTGGTCGCGTGGGTTCCCTTCCGTGCCGGCAACTTCGAACTCGGGCCGAACGGATCGACCGAAGCCGCCTTGCGGGCGACGCGCTCGGTACTGGCATCCATGTTCGGCCTCAACGGCTTTGAAGGCTGGCCGGACCGCAGCGCGATGATGGTCAAGGACAGCCACGCCATCCGCGCGGTCCTCTGCGTGTTGCTCGTGTGGTTGCTGCCGAACACCCAGCAGTGGATGCGCCGCTACCAACCGGCGCTCGGCGTCGGATCGATGCCCGGCGGCATGCTCGGCCAGCGCCGCTGGTGGCAATGGCGCCCGACCCCGATGTGGGCGATCTTCCTGATCCTGCTGCTTGCCGGCACGATCTACCAATTCGACAAGCTCAGTGAGTTCATCTACTTCCAGTTCTGATCGATGACCCGGTTTCCCCAGAAGGCCTACCGCCGCTTCGTGCTGACGATCGTCGGATTCGTCGCGGTCGTTGTGGTCGGCTTCACGGCGCTGAATACCTGGATCAATCCGCTCTGGGTCACGCCTACCCCGTGGACCGACACCGGCTTCGCCGAGTGGCGTCCCGTCTATCGCCACCAGCGGACAGCCAAGGCAGGCATGGTCCGCGCCGAAGACTGGCAGGCCGCGTTCTTCGGATCGTCACGCATCGATATCGCGCTCGACCCCGCCCTGCCCGAGTGGGGCGACACAAAGGCGGTGAATCTCGCGGTCAGCGCCGGCACCCTTCCGGAAACGTCGGGCATTCTCCACTACGCGATCGAGCGTGACCCGCTCGAACTGGCCATCGTCGGAATCGACCTCGGTGACCTTATGGGCGCCGGATCCGGCATCCGCACGACCGGTTACATGGAGTCGCCGTTCAATGAGAAGGGTGACCCGTTCGAGCGAGAGCTCCGCTACCTCGCCGGTATCTCAACGTTCGAGAGCTCGATCCGCGCGATGGAAAACCGCGCCGAGGAGCGCCTTCCGGAATACACCACCCAAGGCCACCGGCTGCGGCATCAGGAGCCGGACAATGTCGCGAAAGTGATCTACCGCGACTCGATTCCGCACGCGATCCGTGTCGTGCGACGGCGTCGGACGCTCGAAGTTGAACCCAACCCGTGGAAGGTCGCCTGTCTCCAGCGCATCCTCGACGACACCAAGGCGAAGAAGTGCAAGTTGGTGGTGGTGATGCCACCCAACCACGCGACCTATCTGGGCGTTTATCACTACCTCAACGATGATGACCGGGTCCACAGCACCGACCGCGCCCTGATGGTCAAGATGCTCGCCGAGAGCAATGCCCGGCATCCCGACGCTCCGCCGGCCGTCATCTGGGACTTCAACGACTTCCATCCGCTCAATTGCGAACCGATCCCGACCGATGGCAGCCGGATGCACTGGTGGCTCGACGGCACCCACGCCCGCAAAGCGCTCGGCGACGTGATGCTCCACCGCATCATGGGCTGGCCGATCGATGGCGAAGGTCAGGACTACGGCATCCAACTGACCGCCGAGAATCTCGAGGACCGTTACCAGCAACTGCGTGACGGCTACGAACGTTTCAGAACCGAGCAACCGGAGCTGTGGCAGTGGATGGTCGACGCGATCTCCAACTACCAAGGCACCGACGAGTTGCGCGACGGCGAAATGGACAGCGACGCCCGCTAATCGCCGCCTCAGACCGCGCCTTCGATCTTCTCGAACACGCCTCCGCCCAGCAGCCGGCCACCCTCGTAGAAGGCGCAGATTTGCCCGGCTGCCAATGCCCGCTGGGGTTTCTCGAACTCGATCTGCACACAGTCGTCACCCAAGGGCGTGACCCTGCATGGCTCGGCCTTCGATCGATAGCGCGGCTGGGCTTCAACACGCATCGCACGGTCAAACGGCTCGTTGATGGTCGAGACACTACCAATCACCGCCTGCCGCGCGTAGAGCCCCGGTGTGACGCCTTCGTCCCAACCGAGGATGAGCCGGTTGTTCGCGAGATCCTTCCCCACAACCACATACGCCATGCCATCACGCGGTGATGCCACGCCGTGCCCCTTCCTCTGCCCGAGGGTGTAAAGGTGCAGGCCGTCGTGACGGCCGAGCACTTTCCCTTCGGTGTCGACGATATCGCCGGGCGAGTCCGGAATGTAGTGGCGGATGAAATCGCGCATCTTGATTTCACCGATGAAGCAGATCCCCTGGCTGTCTTTCTTGCCGGCGGTCGGCAGGTCATGACGACGCGCCACCTCGCGGACTTCCGGCTTCAGCATCTCGCCTGCCGGGAACATCGCGTGCGCCACCTGATGCTGGGTCATCAGCGAAAGGAAGTAACTCTGATCCTTGTTCGGATCCGCACCCTTCAGGATCGCGGCCTGCCCGTTCGAAAGCTCCCGGCGTCGCGCGTAGTGTCCCGTTGCCACCCGCTCGAACCCCTGCTCGAGCGCGTAATCGAGGAACACCCCGAACTTCATCTCGCGGTTGCACCAGACGTCTGGATTCGGAGTGATCCCGGATCGGTAGCCCTCGACGAGGTAGTCGACGATCCGCTGCTTGTACTGGTCGATCAGGTCGATCACCCGGAACTCGATCCCGAGCTTTCTCGCCACGGCGAGCGCATCATCGAGGTCCTGCTCCCACGGACAATCCCCCGGGAGACCCTCGGCGTTGATCCAGTTCTTCATGAAGGCACCGGACACCTCGTGGCCCTGCTCGATCAGCAAGGCCGCGGCGGCGGAGCTGTCCACTCCGCCGGAAAGTCCCACCAGCACCTTCGCCATGCGCCGATTCAATCGTCGCGCCACCACCTGCCAAGCGCCCATTTCCGGTTTTTGGAATTGGAAAATCGGGCATCCCGAGGCACAGGGCCTCCCTCCAACCGTGTCCAATTCCGCCCGTTCACCCCTCTCCGGCTGCGCCATTCTGATCGCCGCCGTCCTGATGCTCGTGTTCCTGATCGGTTTCTCGATCTGGACGCCCCTTCGCCAAGCCGACGAAATCGAGAAGTTCACCCAGGACAAACCGTCCCCGGTTCCCTCAGAGTCGATCGAACAGCGCGAGGACGATGCCAAGGCTCTGGTCGAGCGGCTCGAGACCTTCCGCAGTCAGCTCAGCGACGACAAAACCGAGGCCCGGATCGAACTGTCGGCCGACGACCTCAATCTGGCAGTCGCGCTTTTCGAACAGCTCGAACAGCTCCGCGGTGCCTTCCACGTCCGTGAGATCGCGGACGAGGTCCTGAAAATCGACATCTGCTACCAGCTCAACGGCCGCCCGCGGCTGACCAAGGAAGACGAAGAGGGCTTCGTCACCTCCGACCCGCGCTACCTCGTCGGGGAGCTGATCGCGACACCCCAGCTCGGCAAGCGCGAGCTCGCCCTCCGCGTCGAAGACCTCAACGTCGAAGACGCCGAGGTGGCAGAGGGTTTCATGGGGCACTTCTCGACGCTCCGGATTTTCGAACAATCGATGCAGGACCCGGCGGTCGGGCCACCGATGGCCAAGCTGACTCGCGCCGAGATCGATGGCGACAAGCTGGTGCTCGCCCGGATTCCGGGCGAAGCGGTCCCGGAAACGGTCAGTGACGAGGAATTTCGTGAAGGTGGCGGCAAGATCGCCATTTTCCTCGGCGCCGCGATGCTCGTTTTCCTGATTTTGGCCGGAACTTTGCTGTTTGTTGGCTACAAGGCCCAGCTTCGGAAAATCGCCGAGGAATCGGACACGAAAAGCGGGTCAACCGACGCTTGAGGCCTGAGTAAAAGAAATCGGCCCAATCGCCGTATTCCCAGTCCCAACGTATGAAAACCACTGTCACCCGCTCCGCCCTGCTTGGCCTTGCCCTCGCTGGCACCCTTTGCGCCCAGCAAAACTCGGCCTCACCCTCCGCTGCGACCACCCCACCGGTGGAAATCAAGGTCGAGAAGAAGGCCGACGAAAAGAAGCCTGCCAAGAAGGCCCCGAAATCGGCCGAAGCTCCGAAAAAGGAGGCCAAGACCGACAAGCCGGCCCCGAAGAAGAACCGTGAGGAGCAGATGAAAGAGGAGCAGGCCCGCCTGGCCCTCGAAAACGCCCTCGCTGACGAGCGGGTCAAGAAGGAGACTGCCAAGCTGCGTTCCGAAGTCGCCCGCCTGAAGGCCGAAAAGGAACTCATCGCCGAGCGGATGTCGTTCGCCGCGATGAAGCGCAAGGCGGATGACGAAGCCCAGGCCGCCAAAATGGAGGTCGAAGCCGCACGCCTCGCCCGCGAAGCGAACATCGCCAAGGCCCGCGCCGAGATGCTCACCAATGAACTCAAGGCCGTCCAGGCCGAGAGCGGCATCGAGATCACCAAACTCCAGAACCAGATTCAGGAGTTCGAGATGGCCGAGAAGCGCAAGACCTACGCCGACGCCAAGCCCGAGTACCTCAAGAAGCCGCTGAAGGCCGACGGCACGCTGGTCATTTCCGACCGCCGGATCGCGCTCAATGGCGCCATCAGCGGCTCGACCGCCGACTACATCACCGATCGGATCCACTACTTCAACAACCAGAACCGCGAGCACCCGATCTTCATCGTCATCGATGAGTCGCCGGGGGGCTCGGTCATGGCCGGCTACCGGATCCTGAAGGCGATGGAAGCCAGCGACGCCCCGATCCATGTCGTGGTGAAATCGTTCGCCGCCTCGATGGCCGCCGCCATCACCACCCTCGCCGAGGAGTCCTACTGCTATCCGAACGCGGTGATGCTTCACCACCAAATCAGTGCGACGGTGTTCGGCCGCCTCAACCTGACCCAGCAGGAGGAATTCCTGAAGGAAAGCCAGCGCTGGTGGGAACGCCTCGCAACCCCGATCGCCGACAAGATGGGCATCACCAAGGAGGAGTTCATCAAGAAGATGTATGCCCAGTCGACCAGCGGTGACTGGAGCGAGTTCGGTGTCGAGGCCCAGAAGCTCAAGTGGGTGAACCACATCGTGCAGGGCATCGACGAGACGTCCTTCCTCCGCAGCCCGGATGCCGCCCGCAGCGCTCCCGCCGCGACTCCCACCGCCTCGGTTCAGACCGGCCCCCCGGTCATGGAGGCGACGCTCGACGAGGACGGACGCCCGGTGATGTACCTCCCGCGCATCAACCCGAAAGACGTCTACTTCATCTACAATCCGGACGGCTACTACCGCCTCCGCTGAATGCGGTCCGACTTTCCCACGGCGGAGCCCTTACCGGGCTCCGCCGTTTTTGCGTACCCGTCCGGTGATCCGAAAAGATTCGCCGAACGACCCCTTGAATAGTTAAGAAATGTTGATAATTTGGATACGTAACGTTGTTTACCATCCCATGAGCACCCACACCCTTGACCAGAACGCCCCCATCGATCTCGACACTCCGGAAAGCGATCCCGCCGCCAAGACACGCCGCTGGTGGAATCCCTTCACCCGCAGCGACCGTCCCCGTCGGCAGTGGCTGGGCAAGCGCCGCCGCCTGATGGAGGATCTTCGGGCCGAGCACAATCGTCTGGTCGAGACCCTTGAGAAGCTCAACGAGCGGCTGGATGCATCCGAGAGTTCGTCGTCGCCATCGATGGAAATCGATCCGATGCCGGTGATTCGCGGGATCGAGGACATCAGCAAGGGACAGAAGGAGATTTCCATGGGGCTGTCCTCGCTCAACGAACACATGGAGCGCTCGGAGAAGGTCAGCGACCGCCTGACGAACTCGATCGATCACGTGGACCAGACGCTGGAAGGCGTTCGCAAGAGCCAGACCGATACCGCCGGCGCCGTTGCCCGGGTCGGTGAGCGCATGGAGGACGTGACCGCACGCTTCGAGTCGCTGTTCGATCGCATGGCGGAGTCCGAGAAGGAAATGGCCCGCGACTACCAAAAGCTCCAGCAGCGTACGCTCGTCGCCGTCGCCGGCATCGCCGCCACCGTGGTTTTGGTGCTGGCTCTCTTCATGACCGCGCCTTGGGCCTAACCCGCGACCGACATCAGGGAGTGCTCACCCTGACGAAAAGTCGCTGCGGCGGATCACCGGGAAGACTGGCGGACGGAATCAGTGCCTGCGTGGACTGCGCGGGCCAGTCCGACGCCTCAACCCTGCCCGCGTCCGTCCAGGTGCCAAAGTCGGTCGACCAAGAGATCGCGTAGACCCGCCCCGGAATCGAACGGAAGTTCACCACCGCTCCCTCACCGGGTGACGGGGTAACCTCGATCACCTCGAACCGGCTCTCCCGGTCGGTCGGATCGGTTCCGGCCTCAAGCTCTTCCGCATCGGTCGCTCCGTCGCCATCCGAATCACCGGGACCGAGCTCGGAGAGATCGTCGACGTAGACCAGCTCCCACGAGTCGGGAAGCAGATCACCGTCCTCATCCTCGTTGCCGCCGAATCCGATCGACAACGAGAACAGATAGCTGCGAGGCCCTTGGGATGCCCCGTAGGGATGCGGCACGATCGGTGCTTGGCCGAGTTCCAAGGTTGCACCCACATGGTCCGGGAAGTGGTAACGGTAGTAGTTGGTCGATCCCCCTTCGACGTAGGCCATCGACCCTTGCGAGTCTCCTCCGGATCCATCGGCGAACGAGTCGACGAAGCCCGCCGCCACCGTTTCTCCCGGTGCGACCGAAATCAGCGAGGTGGAGCCTGTGAACGGAACATCATTCAGCCCGACTGCGTAAACCACCTGCGACTCGCCGACCGCGATCACGGTGAAATCATCCGGACCGTTGACCCGAACGACGAAGGGCGTGAGTGGATCGGTCACGCGGGTCGTCCGGAAACGGAAACGGTCCACGCTCACCTTCAGGGTCTCTGACGTATTGTTGGTAAAGGTGTCGCTCAGGTTGATGACGAAGTTCGAAGGGGCTCCGTCCGCCGCTTGGAACCCGGGATACTCGGTTCCAACACCGAGTTGCAGCGATGTGACCGCGTAATCGATCGAGAACCGGTAGTCGCGGTTCTGGTTCGTGAGCAGGTTGCCGCCTGGATCCGGCGCCAGCCCGACGGCCACCGAACCCGCATCCGATTCATCCGGTCCGCCGCCGTGCCAAACCTCGGAACCGCCATCGCTCCAAACCACCACTTCGCCTCCCGATCCACCACTTCCGTCCACAATCGCATCAAGGAATCCGGCGGCGAGCACCTCACCCGGCTGCAACACGACCTCATCTGCAATATCGGAGAACGGATACTCGTTCGCACCAATCGCATACCCGCTCCGACTCGTTCCGACCGCCAACACGGTGAAGTCGTTGTCGCCGTTCACCCGCACCACGAACGGCGTGACCGGATCGCCGGAGACCGACGCCTCGAACTGAAAGTCGCCGAGCGAAACAATGATCGGAGCACCGCTGGTGTTGGTGTAGGTCGAGCTCTCGTCGATCACGATGTTCGTCTGCCATGCATCACTCCCGGCAACTCCGGTCGAAGTGACATTACCCATCGCACCACCCTCGTAGAAACTTTGGGCATTGGTGCAAGCATCGGGCGTCATCCCGAGGATCCAAGCGGCTAACTCGACCACGGCTTCGTCGTCGATCCGACCTTTGGCAAGCGGCGGCATCGAGATACTGGGATCCATGGAGTGCACCCGCTGGAACAGGACCGAATTCTCGAGGCTTCCGGGCTTCACCACCGCGGGCGCATCGAGCCCGAGCGACTCGATCACGGGGCCACAAAGGATTCCCTGATTCTCCAGAGGAGTCGTGAGGCGCGCGTCGAAGAAGGCACGCGAGCTCCCGGAAGGCTGGTGGCAATGGGAACAGTTGCTGTCGAGGTAGGATCGCACCCGGTGGGTCAGGTCGACCGAGCCATCATCAAACCCCGCCGACGTCAGCGCTCCGACAAGATCTTCCTCTTTGATGACTTCCTCAATGAATCCCGCCGCGCTCAGAGCCTCGATCTGGTTGCCGACAAGACCGGATGGATACTCGATACTCGCATTCAGCTGTCGCGTGCGGAAACCCAACACCGAGCCGGCCGCCGTAGTGTGGCAGAGCATGCACTGGTTTCTTGCCGGGTAGAGGTAGGGAAACGTCTCACCCTCCAGTGTGAGCATCTCCTCCCCGCCTTCCTCAAGCAGGTCCGCCTCCAGTCCGTCGGGACGCCACCGGTAGGTCACTCCACCCCAGCCATCGACACCGTGCACCATCACCCGGGTTTCCAACGGCGCTCCATCGTCGGGGCGTTCGAAGTGCTTCACGAACACGGTTCCGAACGGGAATTGCCAGGACTGGTTCTCGCTGTAGGTGATCCGCTCTGACGCGTCGCTCGGCACCCCGTCGTTGGGAATCATCACCCAGCGCTTCTTTGAAACTCCCGCACTCCAGAGAGGTGCATTGACCTCGTAAGGGATCATCGAATCCGCAGGGACGAGGTTCTCAAGGTCGGTGAAAAGACCGGTCTCGGAAAGCAGTGCCGGATATTCCCACTCAAGCGTCGAAGCGGTTCCCGCCGGCTGAATCCGGGAAATCAAACCTCCGCCTGTGACACCGCCGCCCATCTGCAGAACCAGAGGCTCCCCGGAAGAGTCGACTCCGAAGGAGCTGAGCCCCACCCAGATCACTCCCTCGCGGGCCGTCCCCACTTCCTCAACGGCGATCTCGGTCACCACCCCGCCGGTGTCGTCGTATTCTAGCGAGTAGATTTTCTGCGTACCGTTGTCGCCGAACAGGTACTTGCCCTGCAGCTCCGGCATGGCGACGCCGCGGTAAACCATGCCGCCGATGATGCATGTTCCGGTTCCGTGGTCATACTCGTGAACCGGACCGCGCTCGGTGCCGATGATCGGCGACGGCACACTTCCGAAGCCGGTGATGCTGCCTTCCTTGTAACGCCACTGGAAGTTCAGGCCGACCGTCCCACTGGGACCGTCGAGCACATCCACCTCCTCGATGGTATTCGCTCCGACGTCACCGATCCAAAACCGGTCTTCCACAGAATCGTAACTCATCCGGTGCGGCTCCCGCAATCCGATGGCATAGAATTCCTCAAGCGCATCGGCCTCCGGATCAATCATCGGATCGAAGCCGGCATCCACCCAAGGATTGTCACTGGGAATGTAGTAGTTCTGCGTGTAGGAATCGTGGGAAGGCGACGCCTTCGCCGGCTGCCGACGAATCGGATGCGAAACCGAGCCACCGGTTTCGTCCACATCGATCCGCCAGACCCCCGAGCGTGGCCGGTCGTCGATCTTCTGGACATGCGGGCCGGCGTCCTCGCTGGCGGTTCCTTCGTCGCCAAAGGTGATATAGAGAAACCCTTCCGGCCCGAAGACGAGGCTGCCTCCGTCGTGTCCCTTCACCGTGTCGTATTGCTGGATCAGGATCTCCTCGCGCGGCAGCGGCCCTCCGCCATCGAGCTCGAAGGCGCCGGTCATCTCATCCCAGAAGAACCGACTCACCCGCTGGAAATACGGTGGGCTCGCTCCCGGCGAATCTGTCGGATGATTGAGGTAGAAGACATACAACTCATCCTTCCCCGCTCCGGTGCCGAACAATGGGTGAAAGGCGCACGACATCACCCCGCCATGCTTGTGGGCGAGAATGTCCGGCGGATCCGAGCCGCTGTCCCAGTTCATGTACCAAGCGCGGTCCTGGATATCGAGCACCAGCTGCTTGGTCTTCGTGGCGTCATCGTCCGCCACCCGGTAAAACCGGCCGTCCATCTCGACGACCATCAACTCACCCGGGGCTCCCGGCCAAGGCCGGGCGTCGATGGGAGAATCCCAGGCAAGATTTGGGAACGCCGGCACGATCTCATAGCCCGTCGGCACGATCGAGGAGTTCGGCAAGACACCATCGGCATAGGGCCCGACCGGCACCGCCCCACCAAACGCCGCGAATCCTTCCGAGTAGGGCCGCAGGGAGGTCTCCGTCGTGCCGGGGAAGTCCACGGGCACGGTCGACGGCGGAACGTCTCCCGCCAGCCACTTGATCGCCCGGACAAAAATCTCTTGGAACGCCGCGCAACGCATCCCCTCCGGCTCGTCTTCGAAGTCGAAGATGTGCCCGAAGGTCGACGCGTAGACGCGACCGGTTCCGTAATCAACGGTCCACTCGATCGGCCAGTTCTGCGCAGGATCACCCACAGGCGGATCGGGGTCGGTGGCGTAGGAAAGAATGCTCAGGTTGGCAGCCGGACCGCGAGGATAGCGGACAACCTCGAGATTCGCCGCCATCCACGACACCGGAAGACCCGCGTGGATCGGATGACTGCCGAGCCGTGTGACCAGAGAGTCCGTCTGAGCGCCGTGGGCGGTCGCACCTCCGGTTCCCGGAGCGTGGAAGATCAGACTCCCATCTCCCGCAATCTCGACCGCGGTCCCCGGCTGCCCGAACTCCGTGCTGAGTCCGATCATCGACTGATACTCCGTCCAGTTCGGAAATCCCTGCAGCGCTTCGTGGAAAACCATCAAGCCGCCGCCGCCATTGACGAACCCCACCAGCGCCGTCTTCACAGCGGCAGGCCAATCGGGTGAACCATTGTCCCCACGGTAGCCGGAAATCACGACATCGTAGCTCGCAAAATCGGGCTCCCACGTCGCCCATCCCGGATCACCCGCATCGGCGGGCGGCACCGTGACGTCCATCGAAATGCCGCCGTCTCGCGAGACGATCGATTCGAGAATCGAGATTCGACGCTCCCAGTCGTGATTGCTCGCACCTTCAATGAGAAGCACACGAATCTCCGCCTGTGCGAAGCCGGTGACCAGCAAGGCACAGATCAGTCGGGACAGCCGACGAATCCAAAGGGACATGGGTGGGAGGGGGGTGACGCGGAATAGGCAGCAGCATTTATGCCGCCCGGCGGGGGGACGATATCCCAACCTCGGCAATCTGCCAACTCCCCCACCTCACGCGATCGCGTGCCCCTGCGGGCACTCCCCCACCCGTCAACCCCGCTCCAGAAGCGACTTCCCGGTCATTTCGGAAGGCTGCGCCACGCCCATCATATCAAGCAGGGTCGGGGCGACATCCGCAAGGATCCCGTCCCGAACCGAGACACCTTCCGCGTCGTCAGCAACGTAGAACGCGTGGACCAGATTGGTCGTGTGGGCGGTGTTCGGCGAGCCGTCGGCATTGACCATGAACTCGCAGTTCCCGTGATCGGCGGTAATCAGCAGCTTGCCACCGAGTCTCAGGGTTTCCTCGACGACGGCCTTCACGCCGGCATCGATCTTTTCGCACGCCGCGATCGCCGCTTCGACGACACCGGTGTGACCGACCATGTCCGGGTTGGCGAAGTTGAGGATCACCATGTCGTAATCCTTCAGCTTCGACACGACCGTCTCCGTGACCTCGTCCGCGCTCATTTCGGGCTTCAGGTCATACGTGGCAACATCCTTCGGTGACGGAATGATCACACGGTCCTCGCCCTTGAAACTCTTCTCGACGCCTCCGTTGAAGAAGTAGGTGACGTGCGGATACTTCTCGGTCTCCGCGATCCGCAGCTGCTGCTTGCCCTTTGCGGAAACGACCTCGCCAAGAACCTTCTCAAGTTCCTCCGGAGGGAAGATGACATCGCAGTCGTACTCGGCGTCGTACTCGGTGAGCGTGACGTAGTTCACGTTCGGACGACGTCCTGCCTTGAAATCGGTAAAGCGTCCCTGGTGCAGGAAAACCTCAGAGAGCTGCCGCGCGCGGTCGGCGCGGAAGTTGAAGAACAGCACGACATCGCCACTGCGGATCCGTTGCTTGTTGGCTTCGCCGAAGACCATCGGCAGCAGGAACTCGTCCGTCTTGTCCGCAGCGTACATCTCGGCAACCGCCTCGGAAGCGAGCACTTCCTTATCCTCGCCCTTGCCATGGACGATCGCGTCCCATGCCAGCTTCACACGCTCCCATCGCTTGTCGCGGTCCATCGCGTAGTAGCGACCGACCACCGTCACGATCCGGCCCCCGAACTTGGCGATGCGGTCCTCGACTTCCGAAATGTATCCGGCTCCGGCGGTCGGCGAAGTGTCACGGCCATCGGTGATCGCGTGAACGAGAATGTCCTTCACTCCGGCGCGGTTCGCCATTTCCACCATCGCGCAAAGATGGTCCTGATGACTGTGAACTCCGCCATCCGACACGAGTCCGATGAAGTGAAGCCGCTTGCCGCGCGCCTTGGCCGCTTTCATCGCGGCTTGGAAAGTCTCGTTGCTCTCGAGACTGCCGTCCTCGATCGCCTTGTTGATCCGCGTCAGGTCCTGATACACGATCCGGCCCGCACCGAGATTCAGGTGCCCGACCTCGGAATTGCCCATCTGTCCGTCAGGCAAACCGACATCCATCCCGGAGGCACTGAGGAAACCCTTGGGATACTTGCCCATCATGTCGTCGTGAAACGGGGTATCCGCGAGCAAGGTCGCGTTGCCGTCCTTCTCGGCCGTTTCCTTGCCACCTGGATTCACACCCCAGCCGTCGCGAATGATGAGCACCACCGGTTTCTTTGCCATGACGCGCCGCGTTTAACCCCCACCCGTGCCGAGGTCCAGTGACAAGCCGTTCAAATGCCGCATCCGTCCCTGACACGATGCGCTGATACATCGCCCGTCCGCCGACGTTTCCTCACCCATGAAATCCATCCTCCTGCTGCTCGCATCCGCCGCCGTCTCCGCCGCGACCCCGGTCCTGATCGGCACCCGGACCAACGGTGAGTCGAAAGGCATCTACGCCGCCGATTTCGACGATTCGACGGGCAAGCTGTCCGACGTCCGGTTGGTCGCCTTGGCGCAGAACCCCGGATTTCTCGCCCTCCACCCGGACAAGCCGGTGGTTTACGCGACCGGCAAGAACGCCGCCGCGGCCTACAGCTACGGGAAAGACGGATCCCTCAAGCTGCTGAATAGCTTCTCGACCCAAGGAACCAATCCTTGCCACCTCGAAGTGGATCCCGGCGGCAAGCTCCTTGCCGTGGCCAACTACGGAGACGGCACGCTTTCGTGGTTCCCACTCGCAGAGAATGGCTCGCTCAAGAAGCTGGGCGCTGTGATCCAGTTCGAGGGATCGAGCGCGCACCCCCAGCGGCAAACCGCACCGCATGCCCACGGAGCTCACTTTCTCGGCGATCTTCTCGCGGTCCCGGACCTCGGCACCGACCGGGTGATGCTATATCGGACCGACGGCGATTCCGGACTGAAACCGTCCGAGCCGGCTTTCGTTAAAGCCCAACCTGGCGACGGCCCGCGGCACCTGACCTTCTCGCCTGACGGCAAGTTCGCCTTCGCCATCCACGAGCTCTCGTCCGTGGCCGAAGCGTATCGAGTGGATGGCGGCAAGCTCACCAGCACCAGCCGGTCATCCACACTCCCTGACGACTGGGAAGGTCAGAACACCACCGCCGAGATCGAGGTCGACCCGACAGGCAAGTGGGTCCTTGCGTCAAACCGAGGCCACGACTCGATCGTGGTGTTCCGCTTTGACGCCGAGGACGGAAGCCTTGAGCGAAAGGCGATCGTGCCCGCCGGCGCGAAGATCCCCCGCCACTTCAAGATTGCCCCGGGCGGGCGTTGGGTCCTCGTAGCCGGACAGGACTCGAACGACATCCACGTTTTCGCCTTCGATCCAGAGACCGGAGAACTCAAGGGCACCGGAAACACCGTCTCGGTCCCCTCCCCGATCTGCGTGCTTTTTCTGCCCGTGGACGCCTGATTTCCGGGTTGACACCCGTCCCGCGCAGGGTATCTCCTTCCCGCCCGCTCCGGCGGTAATGCCTCGTTAGCTCAGTTGGTAGAGCAGAAGACTCTTAATCTTTTGGTCCTTGGTTCGAGTCCAAGACGGGGTACCAGCTTTTCAGACGGAAATCCCTGCAACTCAAATGGTTGCGGGGATTTCTCGTTTCGGGGGTCAGGGCACGAAGATGCGTGGAAACGCATGATTCTGTAACCAAAAGTGGTTACACTTGGTTACAGAATCTGGGAATCCGAGCCTCGTTAACTGAAACGGGCCATGGAGCAAACTCCACGAGTGCTCCGGCTGGTCTCCCCACTTCCCGCACCTCCCTCACCCCGCCCCTACCTGACCAGCTTCAGGAGCTCGTCGTAGCTGTCGACTTTATCGTATTTTACTTGGTCGGTGGAGATCTTGGCGAAGAACTTCCGGGCACAGTCGATCTTCGATTCTTCGATCGGCCGGATCTCGAGCTTGGACATCGATCCCTTGGTCTCGGCGATGAAATAGACATGCCGGACCTTGCCCGAGTCAAAGACCACCGCCCAATCGGGGTTGTAGTCGCCGACGGGGGTCGGGATGGCGAAACCACGGGGGAGCTTGGCGTAGACCACCACCTCGGCACTCGTGTCCAGCTCCTCAACGAACTCCCTCTCAACCTTGGAGTCGGTGAAGACGTAGTCGTAGATGTGATGGTTGGCCTTGTAGGCCTTTGAGAAGTCCTCCTTGGCCTTCTCCACGGCGAAGATCGTCGAATCGTAGCGCTCGTCGATCGGGTCGTAGGCGAGGTGCTCGATGATCATGGTGGCCTTCTGCTCCTTGATGAGGGTAGCGGCCTTGCTGATGAACGCCTCAGGGTTGGCCTTGAAACGGCCGAATACAGCAACGTTGATGCCCTTGAGGATGGCGGCCACGGTTCGGCGGGTCAGCTGGGTCCGCTCGGCCATCTCGCCGATCAGGTCGTAACTCACGGTCGCCCTAATGGAGCCTTTCATGTACTCCGTCTCCCGCTCCTTCACCTTGAAGCTATCGCGGGCAGCAAGGTCCTCGTGGGCGATGGTGTCCTCCTGTTCGCCGCGTACCACTTGGAACCGCAGCTCTTCGACCCGCAGGTCCTTGTCGAGAGCCTTGATGGACTTCGCGATCAGCTCATCGCTGTCAAAGTCAACGGTGTAAGCTGCCTTCCGGTTGATCTTCTCCCACAGGTCCTGGAACTCCTTCTTCTTGAAGTTCTCGTTGAGGACGTTCGGCTTGGCCTTCCGGCCGTCCTCGATGTCGGGCAGGGCGGCGTCGGAGTAAACCGAATCGACGAGCTGGAAGAGCTGGGCGGCATAGGCCCTCAACTCCTCGGGAAGCTCGGCCAACGTGCCCTCCTTCTTGGCCATGTGATAGGCCTCGGTGACATTGTCATCGTCATCGACATAATCCTGCTTCACGAGGTAGCGGTGAAGCTTGGTCGCCATAGCCGGCGTGACCTTGATCTCGCCATCCTCGGTCTTGAGGATCTTGTCGGTGAAATACTTTTCGGTTGCCTTCCGTGGTCGGTCGGAAAGGCCGTTCCTGATGTCATCCTGCAGGCCACGGACGAAGTCGTCGTAGGATTCGTTGGCGATGACCGTCAGCACGTTGATCTGATGGGCGGTCGCAGGGTTATCCATCCGCTCGCCGTGCTGGTTCACGCATAGCCGCATTCCCCGACCCACTTCCTGTCGCCGGGAGATGGTACTATCGCTGTGCTTGAGGGTGCAGATGTTGAAGACGTTCGGGTTGTCCCAACCTTCCCGCAGGGCGGAGTGGGAGAAGATGAACCGCACCTGCTTCTTCCGCCGGTCGAGGTCCGAATCGTGCGGCCCCGGAAACGACAGGAGAGTCTCCTTGTCGCGGAGAATCAGGTCGTAGGCATCCACGTCGTCCGCTGTGCCGGCGTCCTCGCCGCGTGACTTAACCGTCGGGTCAACCAGCCGCTTGCTCTTCTTATCGATGGAGAAGTAGCCGTTGTGGGTATCCGCCGCGGTGATCTCCTTGAGGAAGCGCTGGTAGGGGCTGTCCTCGAGATCCAGTTCCTCGTTGAGCGCCTGCTCGTATTCTTCCTCGAAGGCGGTGGCGTACTCGCCGCCGAGCTCGTTGCCATCGTCGTCGTACTGCTTGTACTTCGCCACCTCATCGATGAAGAAGAGGCTCAGGACCTTAATTCCCTGATCGAAGAGCTTCTTCTCGGCCTCGAAGTGAGCCCGGATGGTTTCGCGGATCTGGATCCGCCGGAGAGCGGACTCGGTGATGTCCCCGCTGACGGCTCCGACCTCCAGTTTCAGGTCGTTCCGGAACGAAATGGTGTCATGATGGGCATCAACCTCGCTGACAACGAACCCTTCGTATTGTGGGAGGCCACCAGACTGCTCCTTGAGGTTGTAGCCACTTCCGACCCGTCGCACGACTCGCTTGATCGCTCCCGATTTCAGTCTTACCTCGTGTTCGAGCCGGGCGTAGGCCTTCGGTTGGGCAGGCACGATCGCCTCGAGGAAAAGGTAGCAGTCCGTTCCGCTCAGGCCCTTCTGGGCGATACCGTGCACCCGGATCTTCTTCACCAGCTTCTGGTTGTAGGCATCGAGGGCGTCGAGGCGGTGGATCTTGTTGTGCTCGGTTTTGTGCGTGGCCGAGTAGCGGAGGATGAAGAGCGGGTTGAACTCCTTTAGGGATTCGATCGTCTTTTTCCCCTCCATCTTCTGGGGTTCGTCGAGAATCAGAATCGGATGGTTCGCCTTGATCACATCGATCGGCCTGCGGGATTGGAAATCGTCCAGCTCCTCATAGATCCGCCGGGCATCCTGACCAGTTGCATTGAAGGCCTGGACGTTGATGACCATCACGTTGATCCCCCCGTCGGAGGAGAAGCTCTCCAGCTTGTGTGGGTGCTTCGAGTCGTAGGTGAAGAAGCGGGCCTTCTTGCCGTAGTCCTGGAGGAAATGCTCGGCGGTGATTTCGAGGGACTTCTGGACCCCTTCCCGGATGGCGATGCTCGGGACCACCACGATGAACTTGCTCCAGCCGTAGCGGCGGTTCAGCTCGAACATCGACCGTAGGTAGCAGTAGGTCTTCCCGGTTCCCGTCTCCATCTCTACATCGAGGTGGAGGGACGAGGCAGCCAGGATTTCCTTCCGATATGAGGCCTTGACCGCCGACTTTTTGTTCTTCTTGCCGTCGATGACCGTAAACTCGGTCAGGGACGAGGACTGTGGCAGGTTCTGGCCCCGCTGGACCTTCTGAATGTTCTCCAGCAGCTGTCCGTCATCGAGCATGATCGGAGCGTTGCGAAAGGCCTCGGTGCCGTAGTCCATTTCCGATTGGGTCTGCTTCGCAGCCATCTTGCCGGGATCGAGCCGGTAGCCGACGCCCTCAACCTTCGGCTGGCCGGCGAAGCAATCGACCACGGCATCCACCGCAGCGGCTTGGTATTCCTTGTGCTTGAATTGGAGTTTCATCGATCGGCTCAGCTTTCCTTCCCAAGTTCTTGCCAGTAGAGGCCCTCGTTCATCGTCGCCAGGAACGGTGACGGCTTTCCTGAGTAAAACAGCCGCACTTCGTCGCGGGCCCGGGTCATCGCTACGTAGAGCCGTAGAGCCTCCCGCCACGACTCCTTCTGGCAGCCGTTCTTGCTGGGAAGCAGCTTCGCTCCGCATCCAACGATGAGGACGAGTGAGAATTCGAAGCCCTTCACGTCCGCCATCGAAGCGACGCTCAGCGTATCCGTCTGCTCAGTATAGTCGCCGGTAATCTTGCCCGCCTTTACAGGAAAGTCCGCCGGGCAAGCTGCGATGATGTCGGCGGGTGATATCTCCTCACTGGCGGTCACAATGCAAATCGACCACGGTATTGCGGCTCCGGTCTGGATACATTCGCGTGCATACTCCCAAGCCCGGCTCACATCTTTGCCTGCCTCGCACTCCACGGCCATCGGATAGCTGGTTTCGCGTACCGCAAGCTCGGGGTCGAGGACCTCCACGTCCTCGCCGAGATCTTTCGCCTCTTTGCCATAGGCGTTGGCCAGATAGGAGGCCGCTTCGAGAATCTGTCGACTATTCCGGTAATTCTTCAGAATCCGCTCCCGGGTGGAGTTGATGATGTCGAGACCCACCGCGCCGAGGCGAAGGTCCTTCACCATCACCCGCTGCACCGTATCTCCGGTCAGGAAGAAGCCGTCGTCGGTGCCTGTCGGAATGAGGCGAAGCAGTGCCAAATCCCGCGTTGAGAGATCCTGGAACTCGTCAATCAAGAGGCACCGGAATCTCATCTCCGGCGGCAGGGTCTTCAGTTCGGTGAGGTGCGGAACCAAGGCGAGGGTGAGGCCCAGCTCGTCAAGAATTCCGCCGGTGAACATGGTTTCCTCGTAGAGCAACAGCATTTCGAGCACGTTTTTCTTCACGGCGTCCGTGAAGCGGATCGCCCGTCCGTGCCGTTCCAGTTCTTGGTAGCCTTTGACCCGGTTCGAGGTCGGAACCGCACTTCGTATCAGGCTGAACTCCTCCCTGAGATACTTCCGGCTGTCGACCCAGTCGTCGTACTTGTACAAGTGCTCCCGGAAGTAAGTCAGCCGGGTCCGAACCGAATCTTGGTCACAGAAAAGGGCCCATGTATCGTCAAGCGTCTCCCCTGAAAGCTGGCAGAATTCGCGGGCGAATCTCTTGGGGTCCACCCGATCGATTGCACGAAGTATGTCGTCGCTCTCGTCGTGGCCAGCAGCGAGATCCCTGAGCTGATCGAGCTCCTTGGCCGGAGTAAAATGCTCCACAAGGCCGGCAAAGTAGTCGTAGAAAGCCGTCACGTGGATGTTGGCCCGCTCTTCTTCGGTGCAGAGCTGGGAAATGAGATTGTCGATCAGGCGGGTAAGGCTCCGATTGAGCGTGATGACTCCGATCCGTTCACCAGGATACCGGCGGGCAAGCTGACGGGCCCTATGCACGAGCACACAGGTCTTGCCGCTCCCTGAAACGCCGGTCAGCACGGTGGGCCGTTCATACTTTGCCTCGGCGACCCGCTTCTGCTCTGGATGGAGGAAGAGCATCCATTTGTGGAACTTTCCTGGTGAGAACAAATCCTTCAGCTGTTCCTCGTTGAGGCCGGTCAAATTGATCAGCCTTTCGGAATTCTCGATGGAGGCGATGGCCTCCCTCTCGAGTTCCTCCTGTTCCTGTACGGCCACGGCCTCGGCATGGTACTGCTCAAGCCTGGCCTCGGCAGCGTCCAGCTTTCCCTCCCGAATCTCGAAAAGCAGGTCGAGCATAAGGTTTGAGATCGCTTTGTCGACGTCACTCAGATCTTCGACAAGCTCCCCCAGTTCTTCGTCCGAGGTATCGTCATTGATCCGCGAAAGGGACCGTGCCAGCACCCGCTGCGACACGTATTCGGCCGGATCCACGCCGATCCGTTCCAGGTAGGGCAGGTTGGCCTCGGTCAAGTTCTCCATGCTGACCTGGGGAGTCTCGCGGGGTTCGTCCCGGGTAACGTGGGTCACCGTGATCCTGCGGGTCGATGGGTTGCAAGTGACGGTCAGGCCACGATTCCGGTTCAACCAGCTTTCCGTCTCATCGTGGGAGCCGATGAAAAGAAGGTAGATGAAGTTGTTGGTGTGAACCGTGACCAGTCGGTGGGCGTCGTTGCTGATATCGTACTTGATGCAGTGATCGATCCGGCTCTCGCCGTGCTTTGTGAGCTTGTTGCTGACGTCCGCCTCCAGCTCGAGGCACTTGATAATCCGGCAGGCTTCGTCGAAGGCCCGCTGGGACGCTCCACCCTTCTTCCGCAATCGCATCATGGATTCGCGGAATCCGGCTTGGTCGATGTAAATGACTTCACGCATGATATCAGACTAAACTGGGACGCTCGCTGAGGCAGGCCTCTGCTCTTTGCCTCGGGGCGAAGGACCGCAAAGATACCCCGTCAACCGCTCCGCAAGAGCCTCGCGGCGGGCACGGGCACGCTCTTGGTTCCATTCAGCATTCTCTTCGGCGAAGGTCTGCACGGACCGGAACCGGCTCTCTGCCAGATAGCGGGCCCGCTTCTCGGTAGCATAGTCGTGGTTGCCGATCGACCGGTTGAGGTCAAATTCCAGGACCGTCAGGTTGCCAAGCTGATGGAGCTCTGCTCCCCAATCCTGATGGATCCGCTCCCTCTCCATGGGATCCTTGTGGTTGGCGGATTCGATGTGCTCGATGTCGATGGGTGTCTCGAACAGGAGCGCCCCGAGATTCTCCGGCTCGGAGTCGACTTCGAGTTCGGTGAACATCGCGACAAGGCGGCAGACCAGATTCTTGGCTTTCGGAATATGGGCGATCCAATCGGTCAACAATCGCTCCCGGATCTCGCCGGAGCATTTCGCCCGCTCCAGCTGCAGGTAGGCGATCACGTCTGTCGGCTCGATATGGGTGGCATTGCTGGACATCAGGGTCATCAGCTCACGAGCCTTCTGCCTGCCTTCGTTGGTGACCCGCTGGTACCTCAAGCTGTAGACCACGAGTAGTTTCCCGAGTTCGATGACGAACTCCTCCAGTTCGCTTTGAAAGGCAACGGTGTCCCGGTCGGAACGGTCCCGGAAGCGGTGCAGGAAGTAGGCGGGCAGGTAGTGGTAGCGGCCGTAACGGCTCCACCAAATAAACCAGATCATGGCGTCGGCCTCCGGGCGGAACTGCTTCAGGCGGGCGTCCCACTCGATGAGGACCCCGATCAGGTCGCTGAAGAACCGGAGCGGCAACCGCACCTGTCGACACTTGTCGGGCTGAAAGTTTTCCCAGTTCTGGAGGCCGAGAGAAACGTCGAGCAGGCGCTCGAAGAAGGTCGTACCTGCGAGAGAGCGGGTCTCGTTGCTCAGTTCGTGGTCTGTGATGAGGATCTGCTGGGCAAGTGCGAGGACTTCCCCAATTTCCAAGACAGCCCGCTTTTGGTTTGAGTTCTCGCGATCAATCCTTTCGTACAGGGCGGAGACCTCATGGAAGACCTCCTCGGCTGCTCCCTCACGCTTCCGGAGGAACTCGAAATAGCGGATCTTGAAGACGTCCCCACCATCCAGCTCCATGCCGGACGTATTGATCGCATCAAAAATCTGGAGGGTCTTCGAGAGGGGTGCCCGGGTCTCGATGATCACGAAGTAAACTCGGGAACAGAGGTAGTCGACAAAGCTGCCAATATCCGCCTTCAGTGCGTCGAACTCATCGTCATCCCTGATCTGGTCCCTGATGCCGGTAAGGTTGCGGAGGTAGGCGTTGAGTTCGGCGGAATCATTGAGGTCATCGGCTCCGGTTTCCAAAGCCCGCTGGAGGTAGTCTTGCTGGATCTTGCCGCTCACGGCTGTGGTAAGACGCTTTTGGAAATCCAGACGCGGCCAAATCGAGAGTTCGGGCACCAGGTCTTGAAGGGCCTTCAGGATCAGGATCAGTGTTGAGATCCGCTGTTGGCCATCGATGATGTCGTGCTGAATCTCGTAGTCGCCCCATGAGCCGGTCTCGGCAGCGGAGAGCTGCATCGTCCCGATGAACATCTGTTCCCGTGGAATCCGGCCGTTCCTTCCGAAGTAGCCCATCAGGAGATCCGTCATCAGCCGATGCACTTCGGCGATTCCCCATGAATATGGCCGCTGAAAAATCGGTACGCGGTAGCGGACTCCGGGTCGCCAGAGAACGTCGTGGGGAACGCGGTCGTTCGTGAAAAGGGTGCAGCTTCGAGCCTGAATCTCGAACTCGTCCGATCGGGGTAGCGTCACCTCTTTCTCCATGGATTCGGGGGATGATTCGACAACACCGACGCACCGTACTCTGGTCTGCATCGGCTCCATGGCGTCAGAGTGTCTTGAGCTCGGTGTGGGGGCTGAGGGCCTTGAATATCTGCTCGATGTTGATCTTGGTGGAGTCGCTGGCGTAGCCGGCGTCGCGGAAGACGGCTCGCAGCGGCTCCCGCTTGGCGAGGGTCTTGCAGAAGTCCTCGGTCAGCCCTGTATCGAAGCAGGCGGCGAGCGCGTTGTCGGCCACGAAGAAGACACGCCTGCCCTCGATCACCTCTTCGGTGATCGGCAGGCCGAGATCGACCCCCCAATCCAGAAGAACTTGGAAGAGGAGGTCTTCGGGTTCACGCCCATCCTTCAGGTTATCGACCTGAAAATCGAGGCCATCTTGAGTGACCTCGTCTGGCTGGTAATAGACGTCAGCCATGTTTGAGCTATCGATCTTCAGGACGCGAAAGCCGATGTCGAGATCCTGAATGCGTCGTGTAATTTCCTGATGTCTCTCGGTATCCTTCAGCTCCCCGTCGAGACTGGCTTGAAGGCCTTCTCGAATCTGAGAACCCGCTTTGCGTATCCGATCTTTCCCAATGTCGGAAATTGTCGAGTAGCCCGCTTTGAATGCTTCACTCTTCTCTTCACACGGCTCAGGAAGCTGCACTGCAATGTACCTCCGATTTCCTCCGTCCTCAGCGTTGAGCTGAATTACTGAGTGGGCAGTAGTCCCGGACCCAGAGAAAAAATCCACGACAAGAGAGTCTTCAGCTGCACAGCTCTTTATGAATCTCTTGATGACATTCTCGTCCTTCGAAAATGGAAACACGCCTTTTCCCAAGAGCCGGGAAAGCCTCTTGGATGAAGCCCTACGATCTTGGTAAAAAACCGAACTGGGCGCCCAAGTCTCGTGTTCATGGAGATACGACTTGAGGGCAATTCGACCGTCGCTGGACGCTGGATAATGGAGCCGATCCTCCGCATCCATTCTTGCCATACGCTCCTTTGCGTATGCCCATCCATTCTTGTGGGGCTTGTATCCCTTCCAGTCGTAGACGAGGTTTGGACGAGGATTTGGACTCCGAAGGTCTGCAGGAGCATAGAGCCCTCGCTGATCAAAATAACTGAAGTGCTTGTGTTGAAGAGCTCCGTGGTCCTTTGGAAGACTGCGAAACCATTCATTGAGATCAGCCCGACACTTCTCGAAGTCCTTTCCGTTTCTCTTCCGGATCAACGATTCCTGTTTGTATATATCGTCCAATCCAGCCTTCCGCTCCCGCCACCGCACATTTCTCTCTGTCAGGAGATCCCGTGATTTGACCCAGCAACAAATGAAATCATGACTATTGGACACCAGCTTTGCGTCGTTTTTTCGCCCCCCTTCCCACACAAAGTTCCCTACGAAGTTTTGCTCCCCGAATACCTCGTTCCCAATCTTGATAAGGTTGGCGACTTCCCCATCATCAATACTAACAAGGATTACACCATCTTCCTGAAGCAGGTTTCGTGCGAGCTTGAGGCGGGGGTACATCATTGACACCCACTCAGAGTGGAAGCGACCACTCGCACTCGAGTTCTGCTTCCATTTCTCCTCGTCAAACATCGCATTACCCTCTTCATCACGTTCACCAGCTTCATCCTCGTAATCCTCCCTACTCATCGAGAAGTTGTCGTCGTAGATGAAGTCGTTCCCGGTGTTGTAGGGCGGGTCGATGTAGATCATCTTGACTTGGTTCAGGTAGGTCTCCTGGAGCAGCTTGAGGGCGTCAAGGTTGTCGCCCTCGATGTAGAGATTTCGGGTCGTTTCAAAGTCCACCGATTCCTCCTTGCAGGGCCGCAGGGTCTTGGTGATCGGGGCATTGGCGAGGGCCAAGGACTCCCGCTTGCCCGGCCAATCCAGCCGGTAGCGTTCCTGAACTCCTTCCACCAGATCGCCGGACAGTTCCTGTCGCAGCAGATCGAAGTCGATGGCCCGCTTGATCGATCCATCCTCAGCCCGACTTTCGGTAACGCAATTCGGGAACAGCTCCGCCAGCTTCGCAGCGTTGGCCTCCACAAAGTCCGGAGTGTGCAGTTTGAGTTTGTCCATAGCTTGCAGGATGAGTGAGTGCGGCGCTTTACGACTCCACGACAAAAGTGGGTTGCTTCGGCTCGGCGCTACCCGGGGTGATCTTGATCTTGAAGCCCAGCGGGACTACCTCGAACACGCGACCAATTCTTCCTGCGACATCGAACACCTGCGGGCACTCAAGATTGCCTCCCAGGGGGTGCGATCCGATCAGGTTGAGTTTCTGACAGGCGTATTCAGTTCCGTCATCGACGGATCGGATAAATAGGGCAGCAGAGGTCATGGTTGGCGAAGTTGGAAAGAGGTTGGCGGAGGGTATTCAGGTCGTGATGTCGATGCCTGCTTCGATGGCTTGGATGGCGGCCTCGATTTCGGTGTAGACCGGCAGATCCGCATCGATCTCAAGGCTGACGATGAGTGAGTATGGGACCGTCTTCTCGTGGCAGTTGTGTTCCTGCCGTCCCTCGGCGTACTTGCGGGTCGCCCACCATCCCTTGGCTCGGGGGAAGACCGCGATGGCTTCCATGGCCGCGAGGTCGGCGGCCGGACCTCGCCAGACGTCCTGAACCAGCGAGCCGGCCTTGCCTCGAAGCTTTGGGCCGATGGCCCAGCCGGGGTCGTTCAAGCTCCCGACAAGAGCTTCCTCCTCCGCGTGGAGGCGTGAGCGGAATTCCTCGAGACTGTGCTCTTTGTGCTTGTGCGTGAAGCCCAGTAGGTGGCTCGCATACTTGTATTTCTGCCCATTGTCCCAAGAGCGCGTCCCGGGATTCGGATGGATGAAGTAGGAGAGAGTGACCCGGAGCGTGCAGGTGACGTTCGGATTTGCCTGAAGCAAGTCAACCGGCCAAGGGAGCCTGATCAGGTGGCACTCGTTGAAACTGGCGTCGCCGGCCCTGCCCTTGTAAGGCTGGATGCTCTCTCCGGTGAAGAAGGTGGTTTGGTTTCCCAGGCTATCCAAGGCACGCTGCTCATTGATCACGCCGAATCCGTATCCACGCATGAGGTCCTGCATCGCCTCGTTGCCCCTCATTTGATGGGGATCGAGACCGAGGCGATCGAGGACCGCCTGGGGCCAGCGTGCGGAGTGCACAAGGAGGCCGCGAATGGTTTCCGGGCTGGCATCCGGGTAGCGCTGGGTGACCTGAGCGGCGATTCGTGCCGCCAGTGCGGTCGCGGCACTGGTGGCGTTGAAGGGAGCGATCGGCCGGAGGTTGAAATTGGATGCCGTGGTGAGAGGCGCCAAGGAGTCGAAGGCGGGATATTCGTTCTCCAAGTCCCGATGTTTTCCGAGATTGGCTCCCTCCATGACTACGTCCGGAGCGATCGGCCAGTCTTTCCGCCCAAGGCACCAAGCATGGCTGGTGCGAGTGTATGGACTGAGGTGGTGCTCCGGAGCGAGAGGGTCACAGCGACGAGCCTCATCATCGTCCTCGGTGATGGTCGTACGATGGGTGACGGCTCCAACGGAGATGGCATTCCATGCTTGGGCCGGATCCTCCACTGGGTTGCCCCGCATGGTGTCGGGATAGCTGAAAGTTTCGTCGTGCACCTCGGTGTTGCCGGCGGAAACGAGAATGACCCGTGCTTGGTCGGTTTCGTTCTGAGCACCTGCGGCGGCGATGTCCACGGCAGTTGACCAGGCGCTGGGGTTGCCGAAGGTATTCGGACCATCCGCGGTGACCGCCATGCAGAAGACCCGTGGGCGGTCCGGGGCGATACTCTCCGGCTCATTGATCGCGGCGAGTGTGACGGCACCGTAGTTCTCAGGATCATGCTCGGTGGAGCTGCGAATGAGCTTCACCGACTCGAGGCGATGTAGCTGATCCCACGTCTGGGTGGACATCATCAGCGTCCGCAGGTCCCCGAATGCGGCCAGTCCGGCCATGGGCGTGCCGTGCTTCAATTGGTTGTCATCCGCAGTGTCCCCATCGCCGAACACCGTGGACATATCGCTCTGTGAAAGAGCGGGCTCGATGAGAGGGTGTCCGCGATTCACCCCGGTATCGAGCAGGCAGACTGCCGGGGCGTCGTCGCCCGGCCACTGGATCCTCTCAAGGGCCTCGTCGATCCACTCTTCCTGATCGAGGCCGTTCAGATCGGTGAGTCCGACGCTGCAGGGCCGGGCCTTGCGAATTTCCGAGAGGCAGTTCAGCAGGTCCAGCGACGACTCAAGCTGGCTCCGGGTGCCGTGGCCAATCACGACCACGTGATCGGGGAAGACAAGGGTCTGCTCCGGCACCTCAATACCGAGCTCGGCACACTCTTGGATGAGTTGGCCCTGCCAGTCCTTTTGGTCATCTCGTCGAATCCACAGCTCGAACCAGCAGGGCTCATCTGCCTCGGGGAGCGGCTCCGGGTCTGTCCATAGGGCATCGACGGCCGCAGAGGAGATGGAGTGGATGTTGTTGAGCAGAGGGGCGTTCCGCGGATTGGTGACATTCCCAGCCTTGTCCTTGCTGTCCTTGCTGGGGTCCGCGTACTCGGCGATCTTCTTCTCGAGGACGTCCAGTTGCCCATGAGGAACGAAGATGGCGGCTTTCGTGATTTCTCGCCCTTGCTGGTCCTTTTCATGCCTAAGGTTGAGAAGGGTAATCCCCTCCCCTTTGCTGGAGGGGGCTTTCTCCAGGCTCCAGTAGGCCAAGGGAAGGTCAGGTTCCGAGGTGACGTTCAGGATGAGCCCGAAATCCGAAGATAGCGCCAAGTCCGCCCGCTCCTTCTCCACCTTATCGAATTCCTGCTGTACAGCCGCCACCTGCCGTTGGAGGTAGGAGACGTGTCCGGCTCGATCAGCCACGGGACGGATCTTGAAGTCGCCCCGACCGTCACCTTTGTAGGCGAGCTGCTCAGTGTTCGGCGTGAACCTGAGGTGCGTGAGTCGATTGGGGAGATGATCAGGCATGGGGGAGACTTATCTGACGACTCAATGGTTGAGGTGAAGTCTCCTTTCGGTGAGTGCCCCGTAAAGGGCATCGTTGGTGACCTTGGGCAGGTCGTGAATGAGCATCCCCTTGATCGCCTCCTCGGTAGCCCGGGTAATCTCCGCATAGCTGAGCCCCTTGGCGGCGGGTTGGATCCGTTTCCAGACGAGCTTTTCCTTCGCGACATCCCTCAGCAGACGTTCGATGGTCTCCCGGATCTGGGGTGGCTCAGGGAGCCCGAATTCCACGAGATCATCAAACCGGCGGAAGAGTGCCGGATCGAGTCGCCTTCCGTAATTCGTGGCCGCAATCACCAGGCTGTTGCTCTTCATCTTCTCAATGAAGACGAGGAAGGCATTCAGCACCCGCCGCATTTCCCCCACGTCGCCAGCGGCGTCCCGGGTGTAGCCGATGCTGTCGAATTCGTCGAAGAGGTAGACCGCCCGGTGCCGCTCCGCCGCCTCGAAGATGAGACGCAGCTTGGAGAGGGATTCGCCGAGGTAGCGGCTGATCAGGGAGTCGAGACGCACGACGAAAAGCGGGAGTCGAAGCTCGTTCGCAAGTGCCGAGGCGGTGATCGTCTTTCCACACCCGGGCGGTCCGGTGAAAAGGAGCCGTTGGCGGGGCCGGAGATTCCGCTCCTTCAACCTGCTGAGGTTCTTCTGCTCCTGGACGATTCGTTCGATCCGCTCCCGCAGCGAGTCCTCGAGGACGAGGTCGGAGATGTGAAGGTGGGTCTCAGTGGGTTCGAGCAGCTCCCCAGCCTCACCTTGGGGCGTGGCCAGGCTGTGGACCTTTTGGAAGGCCGATTCGGACTGGGCCTTGCGTCGTGCCTCGTTCACCAGCTCCCGGATCTCGTCGGCGAGCTTCTGGTGGCCCTTCCGGGCCTCGGCCGCGGCGAGTTGGAGTGCGACCGCATGAAAACGCTCGTTGTCGCCCGTGGAGTGGCTGGTCAAGAGGGCTTTGATCTGGGAAGCGGTAGCCATAAAGGGGTGTTTTCCTGCAATTCGGGAGCTAAAGGAACCTTGAATAATCCTACCGACCATTCGAGCAGAATCTGCCACTGAGGATGGGACAAATGCAGGGGGGGGCTGCAAGTTTTGATCGGAAAAAGCGGGTCACTCTTCGGTTGGCGTCAGGGAGCTGAGAGGGCCTCCAACTCAGCCTTCAAGGGCTTCAGCTCCTGATTGAAGGCGACTTTGCGGTTGAACTGCCTTTCTCGGCGGATCCGGGATGTGAGCTGATCGACCTGCCGCTTCAGGATTCGGAACCGCTCGCAGCGGGCGACTTGGTCTCCGAGTGGCTCGCGCTTGCGGGCCGGGAGGGGCATCAGGCCCGCCATGAGGGCGCCGTAGAGGTGGCCGAGGTCGAGAACGGTGGGCAAGGCCGGCAGGTCCTCCGGGGGCGGCCGGAACTCCGAGGTGAACCGGGAGCCCACGACCCATTGGCTTGAGTCCACCTCGCTCGGGCGCTTGAAGGCCGCACTATGGGCGACTCCCTGCTCCGAACGTAGTCGATGGACTATCGGATAGGGAATGGCCCGGTCGATGGCCTCGAGGACGGCGTCGTCGAGCGTCGGCGTCTTGAGCCGGATCTCGAAGATCTCGATTTCCGGAACCCCTGCGGTTTCAGGCAGGTTCAGGGTCTCGCGGGACAGCTTGTGGGCCCAGCGAATCTCGGCGACTTGAGAGGTGAACAGTTCGCGGACGCGCCGGCTCGGTTCGGCATGGGCATAGATCCGGGATTTGGGGATGATTTTCCCGAACGCGGTTTTCTGGGGAAAGGCGAACATAGGGATCAATCCGCTGGCTGAACGACCAGGAAGGAGATCAGCTCGAAGTCGTCGAGGCCGGAAATCGAATCGACAAGCGCCGTGGTCTTGCCCGGCTGGAACAGGCTGTCGATGTCGCCCTCTTCTTTCACGTCGATCATCGAGCGGATGGCATCATCGAGCAGACCGGAGTAGCGACTCATGTCCCGGCCGTCTTTCGTGGCCGCATTGAAACGACGGCAGAGATCGGCGTAGGGCTCTCCCCTCCCCTTACAGGCGGTCCGAGCGAGATCGAGCAGTCGTTTCACCTCAGTGTGACGGGTGACAACCTGCCCGTCATCACTGATGAAGACGAGGTAGTAAGGGTGGAGCCGGTTCTGGTGATCGATGTTCACTCCGTCTTCCCGGTTGCGGAGGGTGAAGAGCACCCCGGGCACGAGTCCGCGCTCGGGATTCGCAGGCACGATGGCGTGCAGGCCGTTGGGCGTGCGGCTGGGGTCGCCGTGTTCCTTCACGTAGCTGACGAGATCCATGCGGAAATCGTTCAAGCCGAGGTCGGTGATCGAGATTCCCGTCTTGAGGTCCTCCATGTCGATAACCTCCTCCTGGAGGCGGCGAAGCTGCTCTTTTCGGTAGGAGACCTCGTTTGCCTTTGGGTCGAGAACGTTGTCACTGCCCGTGCCGGTGACGTCGACGATCACCATGCGGTTCTCCACCCGCTCCTTGAGGTTGATGTACTCATCGAGCGAGATGTCCGGCCAGTAGTTGACAAGCTGGATGCACGCATTGGGGGAGCCGATCCGGTCGATGCGGCCGAATCGCTGGATGATGCGTACCGGATTCCAGTGAATGTCGTAGTTGATCAGGTAATCGCAGTCCTGAAGGTTCTGACCCTCCGAGATGCAGTCGGTTCCTATGACAAGATCGATGACGCCCTCCTCGTCAGGCATTACGAGCGCCTTCTCCTTCGAGATCGGCGAGAAAAGGGTCATGACGTCCTGAAAGTCGTAACCCTGGCCGAGGGTGGTCTTCGGACTGGTGGTCCCGGTGATCTTTCCGGTGTGGAGGCCGAACTTCTGCAGGTGTCGCTTTGCGATGTTCTCGTAGAGGTAGTCGGCGGTATCGGCGAAAGCGGTGAAGATAAGCACCTTCCGATTACCAGGATTGATGGGTGACTGGACCTTCGAGCTAATCTGCTGGAGAAGGTGCTGGAGCTTGGCGTCATGCTCGGGAGTAACCTTCTCCATCTCGGCAATCAGGGCGAGGATCACCGACTGGTCGTTCTCCATGGCCCGCTTCCATGACGGCAAGTCGAGGTCCTCGAGCGCGATCTGACTCTTGCCCCCCAAGGTCATTTCGTCGGGATCGGGGAGCTCGTCGTCATCCGGATCGAAGCTCTCGGCATCGATGCCAGACACCGAGAGCGTCGAACGGTTGCCCGCTTGGAAGTCCGCGATCTGCTTGAGCAGCTTCCGGTGATTGGCCTCCAGCTTACCGAGGGTGATTCGGAAGGCCTGGACGGAGCTTTCAAGGCGCTTCAAAAGGTTGACCGTCATCAGGGCTCGGATGCCCTTCTGCTGGCCCTCGAGACTCACGTTGCGGGAAATTCCCTCGAGATCGTCACTGTAGGCCTGCTCGTATTTCGACCGCCGACTCGGGAGAAGGTATTCTGCGGGCGTGTAGACGGCGAGATCAAGCTGGGTGAGCTGATCGTAGATCTCGTCGAAGCCATCGACGTCGTCCCTCGTCGTCAGCGGCGGGTGAAACGCGACAGGCGGTCGGCGCTCAGGGAAGGTTCCGATGTCAGCTGTATCGTAATAGGCCTCGATGTGCTTCCGGGAGCGGGCGATCGTGACGCTGTCGAGCAGCTCGAAGAACTCGAAGTCGAGGGCCTTGAGAATGGCCTCCGGTGTCCGCTCCTCTGCCGGCATCTTGCTCCACCGGGTGAACGCCGCCTGAGCCTGCCGGAAGATCTCCTCAATGCTGTTCTTGGTCTTGAGCTTGGAACTGAGCTTCTCCGATTCACCCTCGTAGGCCAGGGCGAGCTGGTTTCGCAGATCCGAGAAACGGTTGTTCACCGGGGTGGCGGAAAGCATCAGGACCTTTGTCTGTACGCCGGCCCGGATCACTTGCTCCATCAGTAGCTCGTAGCGGGACTTCCGCTCTTCCTCGCCCGGGTTGTTGTTCCGGAAATTGTGGGATTCATCGATCACCACGAGGTCGTAGTTGCCCCAGTTGACCTGCTTGAGGGGGGTGCCGTGGGAGTATCCGCTTTTCCGTTGGAGGTCGGTGTGATTCAGGACATCGTAGTTCAGCCGGTCGCCAGCCAAGACGTTCGTCTTGAGGTTGTGGTTGTAGGTCAGCCAGTTGTCGGCGAGCTTCTTCGGGCAAAGCACGAGAACGGACTTGTTCCTAAGCTCGTAGTATTTGATCACGGCAAGTGCTGCGAAGGTCTTCCCGAGGCCGACGCTGTCGGCGAGGATGCAGCCGTTGAAGGTTTCCAGCTTATTGATGATTCCCACCGCAGCATCACGCTGGAAATTGAAGAGCTTCCGCCAGACGACCGAGTCTTGGTAGCCTGTCCGATCGTTGGGCATCACATCCTCCGTGATGTCCTCGAGGAACTCCGTGAAGATGTTGTAGAGCATCACGAAGTAGATCCGCTCAGGGGAGTTCTCCGAATAGACTCCGGCGATGTGGTCGCAGACCTGCTCGGTCACGTCTTCAAGCTTCTCCCGGTCATTCCAGATTTGCTCGAATAGCCGCAGGTAGCCGTCGGTGAACGGCGATCCGGTGAACTTGTTGACGATGTTCGAGAGGGCGTTGCCCTGCTGGTAGCCGAGGTCCACCGCAGTAAAGCCCTGAAGAGGGAAATATACGACCGGCTCCTGGCCGTCCCCCTCCACGCATGCCATCTGCTGCATGGACGACTTCGTGGCGTTCGACCGGAAGGTGGCCTTGCCGCGAATCCACTCGGCACACTCCCGGGCGATGGCCCGCTGGGTCAGCCTGTTGCGGAGCTGAATCTCGAATTCGGTCCCGTAGAGGCTCCGCTCCCGCTCCAGCTTTGGGATGAAGAACTCCCGCCTCTCCTTCGGTAGCTTGTCCGTCGCCTCACCGTGCACGAAGGTCGGCGAGGTGAAGATGAACTCCACCGACTCAACCTGTGCCAGCTCCTCCTTCAGGGCCTCGTAGGCGTAGATCGAGAAGCAGGAGGCTGCGATTCGGAGCTTTGCTCCGGGTTGGACCGTCCTCTTGAGATCGTCACCCAGGAGGTCGTTGACGTTGTCGATTGTGTTCACTCGAAGGCCTCGGGGGATAAACGGGACGCTCTGGTCATGCCGCCACTCTACGTGACAGAGGGAAAGTCCCAGTCTGCAGGGAGGTTGGAATGGTCGGCCCTGCAGGGTCAACCCGATGCTGTGCCGGGGCGCGATACGCGCACGGATCGGCTGGGCGAGGACAGCCCTTTACCGGGGAGGTCCCCTTGGCAGCCTCACGAGGGGCCGGAGACGGTTGGCTTCGGCAGTTGAGGCGGGGTCCAGGGGGGCAGGAATCCGCGGTCAAGGGCTCCCGGAGCCGGGGTGCGGAGCCCGGGACGTGTCCCGCGCAGCGGGATCAGGTCCGCCTTCCCTATCCTGCGCCGGAAAGAGTCTGTGACCTGATCCGGAGCGAGGAACGAGCGAGGCCTCCGGACACTGTCTCTTGACCAGCCTGACTGTCTCCTGGGGGCGTTGCGGGGGTAGCCCCCGCTCGAAGGGGTAGGACCGCACGAAGTAGGTCCGAGGGGAAGGCTTTCCCCGCCACATCCGGAAGTCAGTCCAGACCTGAGAACAGCTTGGCCAGCTTCAGATCCAGTGCCGCTGCCAACTTGATGATGGTCCGAAGCTGCGGGCTCCGCTCACCGCTTTCAATCTGGAGGATTCCGACGTGGCTCATCCCTGCCAGCTCGGACAGCCGGCTCAAGGACATGCCCAGACTCTCCCGCCGTGCTTTCAGTCTGGAGACGATCTCAGCGACTCGGGTATCGGCTTCCTCCTCTTTCACCCCCCAGCTTGTAGAGGGCGATAGAGACGGTTGTGGTTGTAACAGGAGCTACAACTCGTCAATCTGGCACCCAATGAATGCCGCCCGACTTGCCCCGATCGCATTGGCCACCTTCAAGGGCGGGGGCGTCGCCCTTTCCCTACTGCTCTCAGTCCTTTGCTTGAGCTGCGGATCGAAGGACGAAATCTCCAGCGAGCCATCCAGCGAGCCAGTAGGTGCCGAAGCCGAGTTCAGAGAAGGACTGCGATACAAGGATGGGGACGGGGTCACGGCAGATCCGTCGAAGGCAGTGGAATGGTTTCTCAAGGCCGCATCGCAAGGCCACGCCGACGCACAGTGCGTGCTCGGCTTAGCCTACGCGGCAGGGGAAGGCGTGCCTGCCGATCCCGGCGAGGCTGCCAGATGGTTCCGGGAGGCCGGGGAGCAAGGCAATGCCGAGGCACAGGGTCAATTGGGAACGTTCTACATGACCGGAATGGGTGTGCCCGAGGACCACGCCGAAGCTGCGAAGTGGCTTCGCAAGGCGGCCGAGCAAGGGGAGGCCACTCCGCAGATGATCCTTGGATCCCTCTATGATAGCGGCCAAGGCGTTGTGAAAGATGAGGAAGAGGCCGCGAAGTGGTATCGCAGAGCTGCCGAACAAGGACTTGCCGGAGCTCAGTGTTGCTTAGGAATCTGCTACGAATTGGGGTCAGGCGTCGAAAAAGACCTTCCCAAAGCCTTCGCATGGTACCGAATGGCAGCCGACCAGGGCTTGGGAGAAGCGCAGTTCGCTCTGGGTCGACTCCATGAGAGCCACAAGAGTGGCCCTCAGGATGTAGAGGACTCGGTGCGTTGGTATCGCAGGGCCGCTGAGCAGGGAAATGCGGACGCGCAGGCCAACTTGGGACGTCTCTACATGCTTGGAGCAGGTGTACCAAAGGACACCGTGCTCGCCTATATGTGGTTCAATCTGGCCGCAGCGTCCGGTGACGATCGTGCTCAGAAGGCCAGGGAAATACTTTCGGACGTCATGGATCGCAGCCAGATCGACGAAGCACAGAAGCTGAGCCGGGAGTGGAAGCCCAAGAAGGCTGAGTAATGGTCAATCCACAGCGGCTCTATCGAGGAAGACCCCATGGACGGTGAGAAGATCTACAAGGGCGGATGCTTCACGCTTCTTGGCGTGGGGATCGTCTTCCTGATCTGGGTGAAGATCGACGATTGGTCTGAAGACAGTTGGAAGTCACTGTCGATCTTCCTGGCAGCCGTGCTGGTTCCGATCCTGCTCGCGCTGATCATTGCAGGCTTCAGAACCAAGCGAGATCCGAAGGACGCGATGTTCAAGGTTCTCTCGCTCGCGCTTTGTGGCTTCGGACCATTGGTCATCTTCCTGGTGATCTTTGGAGACATCGACCAGATGATGGACTGAGCCGGGAGAGGATCATCGCCGCCGGAAGGCTACGGCATGAGAGCTCGAATCTCCTCCTCGCCGAAGAATTCAACGAGGTCTTCAGCAATCTTCCTTCTGAGGTTGAGGGCTCCACTATCCTTGAGGCCGCACCACCGTCCTGCCTCCCGCATCGTTCTACCCTCCGCGAGCGCCTGGATCGCGATGCAGTGACGTTCGGGGTGGGAGCCGAGGAACAATTCCCAATCGAGATTCCGGGCGGCTTCCTCCGCGGGATCTTCTCCCTTGCCCAGGTAGTCGGACAGTGGAATCGCCTCATGGAGAGCTCCGGTCCACCCCTCCTCGAACTCGACCTCCTGATCGAGGTAGGTGAAGCGACAGGCGCCATCGAGCTGGCACCCAGGGGACATGACGTCACTCCGGCCCGTGTAGTGGCTTCTGCGGCCGCTCCTGACCGCTTTGGCGGCAAAGTAGGCTATGTTGCCCGCCGTGAACGTCCGGCCCTTCTGCGAGGCCGACAGCATCAGCCGTGCAGCCTGCAGCGTGGCGTCTTGAAGCATCTCCTCCTCATCATCCGCCCCCACCGTGGGGAAGGTCGCGGCAAGCGCCCTAAGTCGCGGAATCACGTCATCAACGAGCATCCTGCCCAGTTCGGCATTCATCGCGTTGTCGTTCGAGAAAGCGGCTGCTCCCTCGTGGTCATCGTTCGGCATTTTCATGGTCGTGTGGGTGCCGGCCCCTTCCCGAAGGCGATGCCTGTACACGCAAAAGCCCCGCTCGTGGCGGGGCTTCGACATGCCGGGAGAGGCCGGCGGTTGTTTTGCGTTTGGTTTCGGTTCGTTGGCGGGAATCAGTCGTGGAAGGCGGATCCGAGGCGACAGATCGGGAATCCGTCGAGGGTGTCTCCGGTTGGCTCAACGACCCGGTGGCGGATCAATTGCTCAAGGCAGCCCTCGTGCTCCGGGTAGTCCTTGATCGCGACATGCCCGGCCGGGATCCCCGGAACCCAGACCGTCGCGGTCATCAATGGGCCGTCGTGGTCGATCACTCGCAAGGCGATACCGCCCCGGGTGTAGTCGTCGATGCTGACGACAGCGATCGGGCTGACGCCGGCGATGGTCCTGAAATTCGGGATCGTGACCGAGTGGCGCTTCAGTGGTGGATGCGGGTCGGGTTTCCTGGGCGGCGCTATGGCCTCCCGGCTCGGACTGCGGAACCCGCGGGTGCCATTGTGTTTCAGGGCTGTGTTTCCCCCGGATGCAGGGGCGTGGTGGTGTTGTTTCATTGTCGTTGTTGGTAGGTGCGGCAGATTCGCCAGCCGCGGCGGCGTTGGACGATGCGTCCGAGAACGAAAAGGCCCCGCTGGTGCGAGGCGTGGGGAGAGTCGCGAATGGGAGGCGCTGAGAGGGCGACAGGACCCGTCAGGTAGGGGTCGGATTTTAGTCAACCAAACTAATCATCACGGCATGCGGTGTTCACGACAGGACGGTGGACACTCCGTGGACGAGCTCCTTGCTGCTTCATACACAAGGGGTGAGGAGGAAGGTTTGGGTCGAATGCTCCAAAAGTCACACGTCCGCAGCCCTCACAGACGCGGAACCTGCTTAGAATCAGAGAAAAACGGAGCTCACTCCTTTCTGAACAGAAGGAGTATGTTAGAGATTCTCGAATTTAGTCAGAAATCAGACCCTCCGTTGCATACTCCGATTGAGAGTCTGCAAAACCCTGAACTGTAACCAAAATCCGGACGGCGGGGGGGCTCGGGTCGATCCCCCTCAGACCCTACCCCAACGGAGAACCAAGGGTGAGTGAGCGTGAGAAAATTTCATCTCAGGTTTTCAGGTCTGATTGCGATCTGCCCCCCTGGTTCCCGGCTTCTCCGACGGTTCGGGAAGGCGCGGCAGCCAGCGGTAAATCGTAGCCTTACGCCGGCGGCCCTTCTCAAGGGGTCTTTCCTTCTGAAACGAGTCACCCTTCTTGACCACTTTCAGAATGTCCAATTCGCAGAATGCCTCGAGAATCATGGCTGCAATGTATTTGGTCTCCCCCAGCCTCTGCGCCAAATTGTTGGCTCCGAGGTAGAAGCTGCCGCGCTCAAGTTGGACATCTTCAACCATGGCAAGACTGCGACAGATCCGGAATGCCTCAATCTCCAAGTCCGAGGCGGGAAGCTGTTCGACGATCGACTTTTCGTTGACCGAAAGGCTCGATAGCCACTGAGCATTCAACTCGTCAATCAGAGCTTCAACGTGCTCGATCGGGAACTTGCTGGCCTCCGTGAAGATCAACTGGTTCATCTCGTAGTGGGCGGTCACGAGCAGGATCAGTTGGCTCCTTGAGACGCATTCGAACAAAAAGGGGATCATGATTTCCAGTTGCTCCAAGAGCATCCCCTTTTTCGCCGTGTATCGGTTGCCGATGTACCGCGAGTAAAGTTCCCTGATCGAATCAGGTAGATCATTTCTTGCATCAGCCTGCCTTTGGAGGAGGCGGAACTTTTCCATAGAAGCCAAAGAATCCCCACAACCCAAAGAATCCTCAGCAATCCCAGTCGCTACAGCTTCCGTACATGTTCCAGTCTCTCCACAACCACCAGATGCCCCAGACAAGTCAGGCTTTCCAGATTGCCCAGATGGCTCGGTGCCGCGAGAATCCTCAGCCACTGGTGCGCCAGAAGGCCCCACGCGCTTCCTGCCGTGAGAGTCTTCGACACCTGTGGGGCCGAGATCACCCGCCTTCGCTCCGCTGGCCTGGGATGCCTTGGAAGTAGCGCAAGACTGCTTCGGTTCTACCGGAGCGCCGGTCAGACGGGAACCCTCATCGGAGGAATTCCGCGCCTTCCCTGCCAGAGTCGTGATCCCTGCTCCCGGGCCATGGTCCCGGCCCCCGTTCAAGTGATGCCGATTCATCGCTTGGTGCGGTTGCGATATCCTTCCCGTGCCTCGATGAAGTATTCGATCGTGCTCGGACGAATTCGCACGCTCTTGCCGATTCGGATCACGGGTATCTCACCCTTGGCGACAAGGCTGTCGAACAAGCGGAGGGAGATGGCGAGGGCTTCTGCGGCCTCGTTACGCGTCAGGAGGGGTGGTTGTGCTTTCTCGTGCATGGGCACGAACACACCCCGGATCGTTATCTGGATGCAAAACTATGGTTGGGAACCGAATCCTTACTGCTTCGGACCAGCCTTGCGGTTCTTCCCCTCCTTGGTCTCGTAGCCCAAAGCCTTCAGATGGTACTGGATGATCTGTAGACTCTCCAAGGGTTTGAGAAAATCTCGACGGAGCCCTCGATTGACGTGATCGAACACCTCCGTCATTCGGGGAACACGGTCGATACGCTCATAGAATGAGGCGATACGAAACCGAATATCCGACGGAGCCGGCTCACTCTTGGATTTGTCCAAAGATGACTTCTTACGCCTGGATTCATCTTTCCTCCACTCCTGAAGAACATAGTCGACTTGCTTGAAGAAGCCTTCGTCCTTGCGCAGCAACGCGACCAGCGCTGCCTCCTGAAATTGCTTCTCTAAGAGCTCAAACTTGGGATCGTGCGTATCAGGGTCATGTTCGTCCCAATCGTTCCGATAATCCGCTGGATGAACCCATCTCAACTCCCACAGGAGACTGGCCAGCCGGGGACTGACCTCGGCGGCGGTCGTTAGACGCATCAACCTCTCGCGGTCCTGGAGAACCCACTCGCCGCTATCGTTGAGTTTCGCCTCACTCGAATGAATCTGAGGTAGCGCATCTTCGGTTTCCTTTTTCAGGGGCGGCAGTTTCGGTGCACGACTCATGCTGATTTCCTTTCCCGGATCGAGGTGACATTCTTCGGCTTCGACGGACGGATCGACCAGAAGGCCTTCGCTTCCTTCTCGCTCGAGATCCCGCGGTAGTGGCGATGGAGGAGTTCGGGACTCCCGCCGTGCCCCAATTGCAGTGAGGTTTCCCCCGGGTGGCGGAACGCGAGCAGGTGGAAGGTGGCAAAGCTGTGCCGTGCCGCATTCTTGGGCATGGAGAAGGGCTGGAACTTCTTCCCCTTGGCCCGCTTCTGAGCGGCTGCGTCAATCGCCTTGATCGTCTTCTTCAATGCGTAGCGCCGTGCGGTCACGGTGGCATCGCACAGAGGGCCCGACGGCTTCGCAAGAGGTTGAAGGAATGCTTCAAGAGCCGGCCGGATCGAAATCGTCCGGTCGACTCCGGTCTTGGTGATCGTCTCCGGGAGATGGATTTCGCCGGCATCGAGGTCGACCATCGCCCAATCCATCCGGAGGGTCTCCTGCTCCCGGACGCCGGCAAAGAACCGGACGGCCCAGAATGGGACCAGCTCGGGAGCACAAGCTCCCAGGGCTTCGAAGAAGTGCTTCACGTCCTCAGGCGAGAGAACCCCCGGCCGCTTCTTCGGCGGCTTGGGCTTCGCTGCGTTCTCCATCGGGTTGTCGGAAAGCCAGCCTCTGGACTTCGCGAAGCTGAACATGGTGGCCACGTCCCGGCGGTAGTTCTTCTTGGTGAGAAGCGAAACCTCTGCCGGTGCCTTCCCCTTCTGCTTCGGAACCCGGGTATCGACTAACCCCAGAACCCAATCCGAAACCTCGGTCGTGGTGATGGTGCAGATCGGTCGCTCGGCGAAGTCCCTGGCGAACCGCCCGCAGCGGGTTCTCAGACCGTCCACGGAGAGCCTCCGAAGCCCCTCTGCCTCCTTGGTTGCGATGAACCGGTCGAAAGCCTGCTGGACCGTCACGGACGTTCTGGTGGCCTTCCAGCGATCGGCGTACTCACGCACGACATCGATCAGGGGCGGTGGCGCCGCATCGGACGATTCACTGACGAAGTTTCGCCAGAACTCGATCACGGCCTTCTCGTCGGCTCCCAGCTTTCCGAAGGCCTTCCCCTCGATGCCGGTTTCCTTGTCCGTGTCCTTGGCGAACGCGAGTGCGTCCGTCTCATTCTTGAACCATCTCTGGAGGGTCTTGCCCCCCGGTCCGGTGTATCTCACCCTGTGGGTGTAGCGGGGATGTTTCACCTCCGCGACGGTTGCCTGTTTCATAGAGCCAGAATGGTGTGCAGCACGATGCAGGAAAGCCAAAAGTGGTTACAGTTGGTTACACCCGGCGCTGCAACCCCCATAAAATAAGGAATTGCGCAACGACTCTTAATCTTTTGGTCCTAGGTTCGAGTCCTAGACGGGGTACCATGAAAGGCGCTGAACCTCACGGTCAGCGCCTTTCACCTTTTTGGGACCGGAGCGTCCTTGAGACTTCAGTGCTTCGGATTCGGCCTGACAGTCACGCCATCCACCCATTCGCTTCCGATCAGGGTGGCGCGGGGATACTTCGAGATGCCTCGCTCGTGGTGCTGGACGAGTGAAACCAGCATGTCCACCGCCGCCTCGCCGACCTGGTCGTTGTGCTGGTTCATCCCCGCCCATGCCGCATGATCCTCACGCCACTCGTACTGGATCAGCCCGACGTCTTCCGGACAACGCAGGCCGATCTCTTCAATCCAACGCGCGACATCGTGATAAAGCGTGAAGATCACATCCGGTCGGTTGACCTCAAACCAACGCCGGAACACCTCGAGATCGATCCGCGCTCCTGACACATCGAAGAACGGTTCGGTTCTCTCGGACACGGGAATAACGCGGCTCTGCGCCGTCAGAAAACCCGCGGTGAAGCGGCCCTCAATGAGACGGTCGATCACTCCATCTAGCACCATGGCCGGACGCCGGTAGCCGAGTTCCAAAGCTTTCTCGAAAGCAAGAATCGCAAGCGAGTGGTGGTCGCTGCAGGCGTAGGACAACGCCGGGTTGCGCGTACGGACACCGGTCACCAATGCGGGGAACTCTTCCCAGAGCGGGGCCAAGCGCACGGGCAATCTATTGGAACTCATCATTCCGACGATCAATGCGCCGCGGATGTTCCTCGCACGAAATATCGACTGCCAACGGGCCAGCGAAAGCTCCGGGTCGTGCAGCCAGAACTCATCGAGAGCGTATCCGAGCCTCTCCGCCCGACGACGGCAACCTTCGACGTAGATCGGCACGGTCGGGTGATCGGCAAACGCGCTGCGGCTCTCGTTCGCGTTGACCAACGCAAGTGTCGCCTGAAAGCCCGCGGTCCGGTTCTGCCGAAGCTCCGACATCAGCTGCGCCACGGTCGGATTCAGCTGGTAGCCGAGATCCCTCGCGACCGCTTCAACCCTCTCCCGCGTTTCCTTCGCGACGCGGTGACTCCCCCGCAGAGCAAGGCTCACGGTATTCTTGGAGACTCCGGCCTCACGGGCCACATCGCCCATATTCGGCCGATCCATCAAGTGATCCTAGACGCCACGACATCGCTGCGCCAGCCTCAATATGACTGTCATACTGAGGAACCCTTCCCGAAATCGTCGGTCCCCTGCATAAATCAGGAACCATGCCATTCACCATTGGACTTGATTACGGAACCAACTCGGCCCGCGCGCTGGTGGTCGACTGCACCGACGGAAGGGAGATCGGCACCGCCGTGGTCGATTACCCGTCGGGCCATCAGGGCATCCTTCTCGACCCGTCGAATCACCACCTCGCCCGCCAGAGCCCGGCCGACTACCTCCACGCCCTCGAGCAGGCGACCCTTCAGGCGCTCGCCGAAGCGAAGAGCGCGGTGAAGGGCTTCAGCGCTGATCAGGTGGTGGGCATCGGCATGGACGGCACCGGCTCGAGCCCGATCCCGGTCGACGACAAGAACGTCCCCCTCGCCCTCTCCGACGGGTTCCGTGACAACCTGAGCGCGCAGTGCTGGCTGTGGAAGGATCACACCAGCATCCCGGAAGCCGCCGCGATCACCGCCAAGGCCAAGGACCTGCGCCCGCAGTATCTCGCGAAAATCGGTGGCACCTATTCCTCCGAATGGTTCTGGGCCAAGATCTGGCACTGCCTCAAGACCGACCCCGAGGTCTTCTCCGCCGCCTACTCGTGGGTCGAGCTATCCGACTTCATCCCGTCGGTCCTCGCCGGCGTCACCGATCCGAAGGAAATCGTCCGCGGGGTCTGCATGGCCGGTCACAAGGCGATCTACGCGGAAGACTGGGGCGGACTCCCGGATAAGGAATTCCTCTCGGCACTCGATCCCCGCCTCGCCGACCTGCGTGACCGTCTCTACGACGAAGCGCACGACGCATCGGTTTCCGCCGGCAAGCTCTGCCAGGAGTGGGCCGACAAGCTCGGCTTGCCCGCCGGCATCCCGATCGCGATCGGCGAGATGGACGTCCACTACGGGGCCATCGGCTGCGGCGTCGACGAAGGCACCCTGGTGAAGGTAATCGGCACTTCCACCTGCGACTGCGCGGTGGTTTCGGCCGACAAGGAAGTGGCCGACATCCCGGGCATCTGCGGGATCGTCAAAGGCGCGATCCTCCCGGGATTCTTCGGCGTCGAAGCCGGCCAGTCAGCCGTCGGCGACATCTTCAAGTGGTACGTGGAAGGCGTGCTCGGCGACGTCGAACTGCACGCGACGCTCACCGAAGAAGCGGCACGCCTCAAGCCGGGACAATCCGGCCTGCTGGCGCTCGACTGGAACAACGGCAACCGCACCATTCTCGTCGACCAGCTCCTGACCGGCCTGATGCTTGGCCAGACGCTCTACACGACCCGCTCGGAAATCTACCGCGCGCTGATCGAGGCCACCGCTTTCGGGGCCCGCGCCATCGTCGAGCGCATCCGTGAATACGGGGTTCCGGTCGAGCGGATCGTGTGCACTGGCGGAATTGCCGAGAAGAATGCGTTACTCATGCAGATCTATGCAGATGTCACCGGTTGCGAAATGCGCGTCTCCCGCTCGGCCCAGTCTTGCGCCCTCGGCTCGGCCGTCGGTGCCGCGGTGGTCGCCGGAGCGCACCCCGACTTCCCAACCGCCCAAGCAGCGATGACCGGACTCAAGGAAACCTCTTACCACCCGATCGCCGGAAATCAGGAAATCTACGACTCGCTCTACCAACTCTACCGCCAGTTGCACGACAGCTTCGGTGGTGTCGAAACCTCAGCGGACCTCGGCCGCGTGATGAAAACCCTCCTCGCCATCAAGGCCCAACAGTCCAACTGACCCAACCCATGTCCGACATCAACAACTTCGACGAACTCGAGATCTGGTTCGTCACCGGCTCCCAGCACCTCTACGGCCCTGAAGCCCTCGAGCAGGTGGACCGCCACTCGGCGGCCGTAGTCGACGCGCTCAACACGTCGGGTGCCCTGCCCCACCGCATCGTCTTCAAGCCGGTCCTGAAATCGGCCGAGGAGATCACGCAGCTCGCGATCGACGCGAACTCGTCGGCAAACTGCATCGGCATCATCGCATGGATGCACACCTTCTCGCCCGCGAAGATGTGGATCGAGGGCTTGGAAATCCTGCGCAAGCCGCTCGCCGACCTCCACACGCAGTTCAACCGGGACATCCCGTGGGGTGAGATCGACATGGATTTCATGAACCTGAACCAGACCGCCCACGGCGGCCGCGAGTTCGGTCACATCGGCGCCCGCCTGCGCTACCCGCGCAAGGTGGTGGTCGGCCACTGGGAAGACCCGGAGGTTCACGAGCGGCTCGCCGCCTGGTCGCGTGCGGCACGCGGTTGGCACGCCTCGCGGACGCTCAAGGTAGCCCGCATCGGCGACAACATGCGCTACGTTTCGGTCACCGAGGGCGACAAGGTCTCGGCCCAGATCCGGTTCGGCTGGGAAGTCAACACGTGGGGCATCGGCGACCTCGTCGCCAAGATCGACAGTGTCACCGATACCGAGGTCGACAGCCTTTGCGCGCTGTATGAGGAGAAGTATCGCGTCTCCGACGAACTGAAAAAGGGCGGTGCGCGCCACCAGTCGCTACGCGACTCGGCGGCGATCGAGATCGGTCTCCGCGCGCTCCTCGAAGAATTGGGTGCGACCGCCTTCACCACGACCTTCGAAGACCTCCATGGCATGAAGCAGCTGCCCGGCCTCGCGGTCCAGCGGCTGATGGAAGACGGCTACGGCTTCGCCGGCGAAGGCGATTGGAAGACCGCCGCCCTGACCCGGGTGATGAAAGTCATGGCCCATGGCCTCGAGGGCGGGACCTCCTTCATGGAGGACTACACCTATCACCTCGATCCGCAGAACCCGCTGATCCTCGGCGCGCACATGCTCGAGATCTGCCCGTCGATCGCCAACGAAACTCCGAAGATCGAAGTCCACCCGCTGGGTATCGGCGGCAAGGAGGACCCCTGCCGCATGGTCTTCGACTGCGGAGCCGGCAAGGCCGTCAACGGCTCGATCATCGATCTCGGCAACCGTCACCGGTTCCTCGTCAACGAGGTCGACTGCGTTGCCCCGCTTCACGACCTGCCGAAGCTCCCGGTTGCCCGGGTGCTGTGGAAACCCCTGCCCGACCTCAAGACCGCCACCGCGGCCTGGATCCACGCCGGAGGCGCCCACCACACCGTCCTTTCCTACGCGCTCACGTCCGAACACCTCGAGGACTTCTCCGAAATGGCGAAGGTCGAACTGAGTGTGATCGACGAAGACACCAAGCTGCGCGGCTACAAGAACGAGCTCCGGCAGAACGATCTCTATTACCACCTTGGCCAGGGCATCACCGGCTGAACCCGAACAAACCTTCCCAACAACCCATGAACTCCACACGCCTCATTCTCTCCTCAACATCCGTTGCCCTAGCGATGACCCAACTTAGCTGCGAAAAGCCCGAGTCCACCCCGACCGTCAACGCCGGCATCGTTGTTAGCGAGTTCGGCGAACTTCCCGATGGAGGGAAAGCCAAACTCTACACGCTGACCAACGCCAACGGACTGAAGGCAACGATCACGGATCTCGGCGCGACGCTCGTCTCGCTGGAGGTGCCGGACAAGGACGGCAAGCTCGCCGACGTCACCCTCGGCTTCGATGATCCGGCCGGATACCTGTCCGACGGCAACCCGTATTTCGGCGCCACCGTCGGCCGTTTCGGCAACCGCATCGCCGATGGCAAGTTCACGCTCGACGGCAAGGAATACACGCTCGCCACCAACAATGAACCCGGCGGCATCCCCTGCCACCTTCACGGAGGCGAGGACGGCTTCAACCGCGTGATGTGGTCAGGCGAAGTCGATGAAGCGAATAACGCGGTGGTCTTCACCTACGTATCGAAGGACGGCGAGGAAGGCTATCCCGGCACGCTCACCTCGAAGGTCACCTACACGCTTACGGAAGACAACGAGCTGAAGTGGGAGGCCGAAGCCACCACCGACGCACCGACCGTGCTCAACATCGTCCACCACACCTACTGGAACCTCAGTGGCGAGCCGAACACATCGATCAACGACCACCTTCTCGCACTCGATGCCGACCGTTATCTGACCACCGATGCGGGACTGATTCCGACCGGCGAGCTCGCTCCGGTGAGCGGAACGCCGATGGACTTCATCAAGGCGACCGCGATCGGCGACCGGGTTGAGACGGACTTCGAGGCCCTGAAGCTGGGTGGTGGATACGACCACTGCTGGGTCCTCACCGAAAAGGACGGCGTACGCCTTGCCGCCCGCCTCAAGGATCCCAAGTCCGGTCGCGTCATGGAGATCTTCACCGACCAGCCGGCGATCCAGTTCTATGGCGGAAACTTCCTCGATGGCACCGTGGTCGGCAAAGGCGGGGTGAAATACGGACACCGCACCGGACTCTGCCTCGAAACCGAGAACTTCCCGGACGCTCCCAATCAACCGACCTTCCCGAGTTCGGTTCTTCGCCCAGGCGAGACCTACAAGCACGTGATGGTTCACAAGTTCTCGGCCGAGTAACCGTCGACTTCACCCAGCCATGTCCGACTACAACGCCATCCGCGAGGAGTGCCTCGCCGCCAACCTGGCCTTGCCGAAGACGGGTCTCGTCGACCTCACCTTCGGGAATGTCTCGGTGGCCGATCCGGAACGGCGGGTCTTCGCCATCAAGCCGAGCGGCGTCGATTACACCGAGCTGACCGCCGCCGACATGGTGATCCTCGATTTCGACGGCAACACGGTCGAAGGCGACCTGCGCCCGTCGTCGGACACGCCGACCCACCGCTGCCTGTTCCTGAACTTCCCCGGCATCCGTTCGGTCGTTCACACCCACTCGCGCTCGGCGGTCGCCTTCGCACAGGCCGGTGTGGACCTGCCGTGCTTCGGCACCACCCACTGCGACTACTTCCACGGTCCGGTGCCGGTCACGCGCGGCATGACTCCGGAGGAAGTCGGGGGCGACTACGAATGGGAAACCGGCCAGGTCATCGTCGAGCGCTTCAAGGCCGCCGAAATCGATCCGCTGAACGTGCCCGCCGTCCTCGTCCGCAACCACGGCCCCTTCGCCTGGGGACCGAGCGGAGCCAAGGCCGTCGAAACCGCGCAAGCTCTCGAAATCGTGGCCGACATGGCCATCAAGACCCTCGCGGTGAACCCCTCCGCACCACAAGCCCCCGAGCATCTCCTGAACAAGCACTTCTTCCGCAAGCACGGACCCGGCGCCTACTACGGACAGCCGAAAACCTCTCAATCCTGACCCCAAACCCACACAACCCATGCACTACATCGCCTCAACCCTGCCCCAGCTGTCCGGTATCGATTGGACGGTCATCGGGCTGTATTTCTGCCTGCTGGTCGGCATCGTCTACTGGTCGTCCAAGCAGCAGAAGAGCACGGCCGACTACTTCCTCGCGGGACGGCATGCCGGATGGTTCGTCGTCGGTTGCTCGATCTTCGCATCGAACATCGGCTCCGAACACATCGTCGGACTCGCCGGCTCCGGCGCCAACAACGGCCTCGCCCAGGCTCACTGGGAGATGCAGGGCTGGGTGCTGCTGCTGCTCGCCTGGTTCTTCGTGCCCTTCTACTACAGCTCCGGTGTCTTCACGATGCCCGAGTTCCTCGAGAAGCGCTTCGACGCCCGCTCCCGCTGGGTGCTCTCGATCGTTTCCCTGATCGCCTACATCTTCACCAAGGTGTCGGTGACGGTTTACGCCGGTGCGATTGTCTTCCAGACGCTGCTGCCCGACACCTTCCAGTTCGGGCCGCCCGAACAGTGGGCCGAGAACGCGTTCTGGGTCGGCGCCTTCACTACCGTAATACTGACCGGGATCTACACGATCTTTGGCGGCCTCCGAGCCGTCATCTACACCGAGGTCGCGCAGACCGCGGTGCTGCTGGTCGGCTCGGCCTTCATCACGCTGTTCGGCCTCGGCAAACTCGGCGGCTGGTCCGAACTCGTCGCCACCGCCAAGCCCAACGCCGAAGCCTTCGCCCTGTGGCGTCCGCTCAGCGACCTCAACTTCCCGTGGCTCGGCGTAATGATCGCCTCGGTCATCATCGGTGTGTGGTACTGGTGTACTGACCAATACATCGTCCAGCGCACGCTCGCCTCGAAGGACCTCAAGAACGCCCGACGCGGTGCGATCTGGGGCGGCGCGCTCAAGATCTTCCCGGTCTTCATCTTCCTCGTCCCCGGCATGATCGGATGGGCGCTTCACCAGAAGGGAGCCATCGTGATTCCGACCGACGGCGAAGGCAACCTCGCCGGCGACACGATCTTCCCGACCATGGTCGCCTCGCTGCTTCCGCTCGGACTTCGCGGTCTCGTGGTGGCCGGCCTGATGTCGGCCCTGATGTCCTCGCTCGCCTCGCTGTTTAACTCCTGCGCGACCCTGTTCACGGTCGACATCTACGACAAGCTCCGCCCCGGCCAGAGCGAGACCAAGCTGGTCCGCGTCGGTCGGATCGCGACCATCGTCGTCGTCGGCTTCGGCCTGATCTGGATTCCGGTCATGAAGGTGATCTCGGAGAAGAGCAAGGGGCTCTACGACTACCTCCAGAACTTCCAGGGATTCCTCGCACCGCCGATTTTCGCGGTCTTCATCCTCGGCCTGTTCGTCAAGCGAGTGAACGCTTCGGGTGCCTTCGTAGGGCTGCTCACCGGCTTCATCGCCGGGATGTTCAAGCTCACCGTCCAGACGCTTTCGAAGTCAGGCACACTTGAAGAAGGAACCCTGCTGTTCAAGATCGGTGACTACAACGGCTACTACGCCTGCGGATGGCTCACCCTGCTGAGCGTGCTGGTGATTGTCGGGGTTTCCCTCGCAACCCCTCCTCCGTCCGAGGAGAAACTGAAGAACCTCACCATGTCGACCCTGAGCCCCGAGGCGAAGAAAACGTGGAAGGACTCCATCGGCCTCAGCGACTATCTCGGCACTGCCGCAGTGATCCTCATCATCCTCGTCGGCTATCTCTACTTCAGCTTCTGGCTGAGCTGATAGCTCTCGTAAACTCACGGGACCGGCGATTGCCCGCGCCGGTCCCGCATCCTTTCGACCCATCGTGAAAACCCTCATCGCCTCACTTGCCCTCACGACCCTCTCCGCCCTCGCCCAGGACGGAGGCTACCTGTTCCTCACCTTCCGTGGTGAAGCCACGCCGATGAGCGAGCAGATCCACTTCATGGTCAGTGAGGACGGCCTGGACTGGCAGCAACTGAACCACGGCGAACCCGTCCTCGTCAGCCACGTCGGCGAAAAAGGAGTCCGGGATCCCTACATCCTGCCGTCACCGGACCGCTCGAAGTTCTTCCTGATCGCGACCGACCTTTCGATCAACCTGACCAAACATGACTGGGGCCGCGCGGTCCGTGGCGGCAGCAAGTCACTGGTCGTCTGGGAATCAAAGAACCTGCTCGACTGGTCCGAACCGCGCCTGGTCAAGGTCGCGCCCGACACCGCCGGATGCACCTGGGCGCCGGAGGCGATCTACGACGAACAACGTGGCGAGTACATGGTGTTCTGGGCGTCCACGACTTCGGACGACGACTTCGGCAAGCAACGAATCTGGGCCGCGCACACCAAGGACTTCCGCACCTTCGGCAAGCCCTTCGTCTATATCGAGAAGCCGACCACCGTGATCGACACGACCATCGTCCGCGATCAGGGGACCTACTACCGCTTCACCAAGGACGAGAAGCATAAGGCGATCACCCTTGAGAAGAGCAAGAACCTGATGACGGGTTGGGAAGACATGCCCGACTTCTCCCTGGGGCGGCTTACCGGTTACGAGGGCCCCGCGTGCTTCCGCCTCAAATCGAACAAGCCCGGCGAGGACGGCAAGTGGTGCCTGCTTCTCGATTGGTATGCCACCGGCCGTGGCTACCAGCCATACGTCACCGACGACCTCGCCGGCGGCGAATTTGTCGAACGCGATGCCATGAAGTTCCCCTTCCATCCCGTCCGCCACGGATCGGTCCTGCCGGTAACGAAAGAGGAGATGGCTTCCTTGATCGGAAAGTGGGGCAAATTCGAGATTGGCTCCGATTCACCTCAGGTGAAGACCCGGAACATCGTCGTCGACACGGCAGCCGGAACCGTTGAGCTGCCCGTGATGCCCGGCACCGACCTGAAGGCATTCGATCCACAACTCACGACGAACTCCGGAGCCGAGATCAAGCCGAAGGGCCCCCAGGACTTTTCCAAAGGACCGGTTGTCTACCATATCGGCGCCGACCGCACCCTCGAGGTTTCGGCCGTCGAGAATCACAACCCGGTGCTCAATGGCTACTTCGCCGATCCCGACACCATCTGGTCCGAGAAGGAGAAGAAGTTCTTCATCTACCCCACCAGCGACGGCTACGACGGCTGGTCCGGCACCTACTTCAAGGCCTTCTCGTCGCCCGACCTTGTTAACTGGACCGACGAGGGAGTCATCCTCGACCTCGGGAAGGACGTGAAGTGGGCCGACCGCAACGCCTGGGCTCCGTGCATGATCGAGCGCAAGATCAACGGCAAGTATCGCTACTTCTACTACTTCACGGCAGCCCAGAAGATCGGCGTGGCCGCCTCCGACGAACCGACCGGCCCCTTCCGTGATCTCGGAAAACCGATCGTCGACTTCAAGCCCCGCGGTGTCACCGGCGGCCAGGAGATCGATCCGGACGTCTTCGAGGACCCGGAGTCCGGCAAATGCTATCTCTACTGGGGAAACGGGTATCTCGCCGCGGGCGAACTCAGCGCCGACATGGCGAGCGTGAACCGCCGGACCGTGAAGGTGCTCACGCCGGATGAGACTTTCCGTGAGGGAATTCACATCTTCTATCGCAAGGGCACCTACTACTTCCTGTGGTCGGAGGACGACACCCGGAGCCCGAACTACCGGGTGCGTTACGCGATGGCGAAGACCCCGCTAGGACCGCTGGAAATCCCGGAGAACAACCTCGTGATCGCCCGCCACGATGATGAAGGCATCTTCGGCACGGGGCACAACTCCAGCATCTCCGTCCCCGGAACCGACGAGCACTATCTCGTTTACCACCGCTTCACCTACCCCCACGGGATCGAGATGGGCGACCGCGCCGGCTTCCACCGTGAGATCTGCATCGACCGGATGGAGTTCGACGAGAACGGCTACATCCGCCAGGTGACGCCGACCCATTCCGGAGTGACCCGGAAGTAGGGCGGTTGCAGATTCTTCCCGAATCAGGAGAGCGGCTTTTCAATCCGCTCATCGCTGGGAATCGATACGAGAGATGCAGCGGCTTAAAAGGCCGTCCTCTCCAACTGCCGCTACGGCAGTTCGTAGGGTCCGTCCGGAACCGGTTCTCCGAACACCGGCGTGCCATCCGCGGCCCACTTGACCAACTGGGCCCGCGTGGCGCGGTCGTGGTTGTAGAGCGGCTCACCGTCGATGTGCTCGTAGCTGCGGGCGTGGTAGAAAATGATGTCCGTCTTGCCGTCGGGCGTCGTGGTGAAACAGTTGTGCCCGGTGCCGAACTGGCTGTTCTCCCGACTCGTCTTGAGCACGGGCTTCCGTGACTTGCTCCATGACTTCGGATCGAGCAGGTCGGCATCCGCATCGGCGGTCAGCATGCCCAGGCAGTAGTTCGCATCCGTAGCGCTGGCCGAGTAGGTCATGAAGACCTTGCCGTGGCGGATCAACACGGCAGGCCCTTCGTTCACCCGATGCCCGCGATTCTCCCAATCATATTCGGGATGGGTGAGCATCACCGGCTCTCCGGTGATCGAGGTCGGACTGTCCATCTTGGCGATGTAGATGTTCGTACCGTCGTAGGGCGGCGCGCCGCGCTGCGTCCAGACGTAGTAGCGCGTTCCCTTGTAGCTGAAGGTAGTCGCATCGAGGGAGAAGGACTCCCACGCAAGCTTGATCTTCCCCTTCTCAATCCACTTGCCGGTCAGTGGATTCGGACCGGCGCACTCCATCACATGCGGACGGATATCCCAGACATGCTCGGCCGGAGCTGCGGTGAAGTAGAGATACCAACGACCGTCGATATGGTGGATCTCCGGGGCCCAGATGTGCGCCCCCATGGCTCCCTTGTCGTGCTTTCGCCAAACGGTCTCCGGCGATGCCTTCGAGAGCCCACCGATGGTTTTCGCGCGACGCAGCTCGATGCGGTCATACTCCGGCACGGTCGCAGCCATGTAGTAGTAGCCGTCGCTGTGCAGGAAAACGTGTGGGTCGGCACGCTTCGGCAGGATTGGATTGGTCCAATCGGCCGCGTAGGCGACGGCACAAGAAAGCAACGAAGCGACCACCAGGAAAGACGGGAAGACAGGCGGAGGTTTCATCGTGACAGGTAGAATCGCAGCAGGATGTCAGAAGGGCGGTCCCGAACGATACGAAAAAGCGCTTGGGGTCCATGAATACCCCAAGCGCTTCGTAACGATCCCATCGATCAGTAAGAAATTGCCAAATGCTTCTGCTTCAGGTCACCCGGAGCCATCCGCTCCACGTGGCCGTCGGCGAAGACGAACATCCCCTTGCCGTCGCCGAAGCGGAAGAAGTCGGGAAGGTCATTGTACTGCTGCTCATCGGCTAGGCCGTCGGGCAGCTTCAGAGGCTTCTGGGCAAGGTTACGGTTGCTTTTTGGAACCGTACCATCGGCCGGAAAACCGCCTCCCGCCATGTTGCGCATCGCCCAAGCGATGGCGTGCGCGGACTTGTACTGGGCGTCCTCACCCGCGGGCGGCATGCTGCAAAGAAGGAACTGCTCGGCCGGGCGCATCAGGCGGTTCTGGGTAACGCGCCACTTCGGCGCCGCTTCTCCGGTATTCCGGTCCGGCGGACCCGAGTCGGCGAAAACATACGGATTACCACCGAAATGAGTAACGGTCCAGTCAGCACCCGGATCCACTTTCACGTTCAGGACCGGAGAACGGAAGGTGTCACCCTGGATCGATCCACCACCCTCGCCGAGCGTGTACTCCAAGGTTGCCGTGGCCCACGACTTGCCCGAGGTCCAGTTGTAGCCTGCGGGGAAGTATCCGATGTCGGTCGAGTAGGCGCTCACCGCAAGAGCCGCCTGGCGGAGATTGCTGAGCTCGGCGGCGGTGCGCGAGGCACGGATGGCCCGCTTGCCGACGACGAAAGAGATCGCGACGAGGGCCGCGACGATCACGATCACGACCATCAGTTCGATGAGAGTGAAACCGCGACGGGTTTGACGATGGGTTTGCTTCATTTCAGTGGGTTGGTTGGCGTAATGAGAAAATACCACAAATTGGGGATTGGCCCAAATGGGTAGATCACCGGATGGTGATGGGTTTCGAGGATCTCATCCCCTTCACCTCATGAGAACCCGGTCCAGGCCGCAAACCCGACATTCGCATCGAAGATTGCGCCCATTTTCCATGAAACTGTCGGGATTCCGGGCCAAAATCCGTTTCTACGGGGCGCGCCCGGCGGTAAAATCCAAGTCTTGGAATGCCCCGGCAAACCCGTCCGTGATTCCCAACACCTCCACCCGATGACCCGATTTCTTCTCTCCCTAAGTTTCCTCAACCTATTGGCCGCCGCAGCTCCTGCGGAATCACCCGGCCACTTCCATGAATGGGCCGAGAAGCCGCCGCTGGGTTGGAACAGCTGGGACATTTTCGGCACCAGTGTGACCGAGGCCCAGATCCGCGAACAGGCGGACGCCATGGCCGAGCACCTCCTGCCCTCCGGCTACGACATCCTGACGGTCGACATCCAGTGGTACGAGCCGAATGCGAAAGGTCACTACTACACGCCGGGCGCGGAGCTGGCGATGGACGATCACAGCCGCCTAATTCCTGCGGAGAACCGCTTTCCCTCCGCCGCCGGCGGCAAGGGTTTCAAGCCGCTGGCGGACTTCGTCCATTCGAAGGGGCTGCGGTTCGGCATTCACATCATGAGGGGCATCCCCCGGCAGGCGGTCGAAGCGAACACACCGGTGCTCGGAACCGACCTCCGGGCTCGCGACATCGCCAACACCGACTCCATCTGCCCGTGGAATCCGGACATGTTCGGTGTCGACGCGACCAAGGCCGGCGGCCAGGCCTACTACGATTCGATCTTCGCTCTCTATGCCTCGTGGGGTGTCGACTTCGTCAAGGTCGATGACATCTCGCGACCTTACGACGAGGTCCAGCGGGCCGAGATCGAGGCGATCCGCAAGGCGATCACCAAAACCGGCCGAAAGATCGTGCTCAGCCTCTCTCCGGGTGCGACTCCGGTCACCGCCGGCCCCCACGTCATGGCGCACGCGAACATGTGGCGGATCACCGACGACTTCTGGGACCGCTGGGGATTGCTCTACGCGATGTTCGAGAGGACCGACGCATGGACGCCGTTCCGGGGACCCGGGCACTTCCCGGATGCCGACATGCTCCCCATTGGAATCGTCGAGTTCGACCGACCGACCCACTTCACCCGCGACGAACAGTACACCCTGATGTCGCTGTGGAGCATCGCCCGCTCACCCCTGATCTTCGGTGGCGACATGACGAGGCTGGATGACTTCACGAAAGAGATGCTGACCAACCCCGAGATGCTGGAACTCAACCAGAACAGCACCAACAACCGTCAGGTCTACCGCAAGAAGAACCTGATCGTCTGGACGGCCGACGCCGTGGGGAGCGAAGACAAATACGTCGCTCTCTTCAACGCGCAGAGCAAGGGAGAGGAGCTGGATTTCGCCAATGCGGACTACGCCAGCCCGGTGATCGCCGGCCTCGGACGTTCCCAAGAAGTCGAGGTTTCGTTGAAGGACGGCAAAAGGCTCGTCCTCTATGTGAAGGATGCCGGCGACGGCTTCGAGTTCGACCACGCCGTGTGGGTCGATCCGGTTCTTCGCGGTCCTTCGGGCGAGCGCAAACTGACCGAACTGACCTGGAGCCAGGCGGACTCCGGATGGGGACAGCCCCGCGTGAACCGCACCTGCGAGGACCAGCCATTGATGGTCGACGGGCAGGAAGTCGGGGGCATTGGCACCCACTCCAACTCGATGATCGTTTACGATCTTCCCGAAGGTTTCGACCGCTTCACCGCGAAGGGCGTCGTGACCAACAAGGGGTCCGTGGTCTTTGGCGTTCTTGTCGACCGGGGTGGTGAGCAAGTTCAGGACGAGACCGAAGTGGCGGTCCAACTGAAGGACATCGGAATCGAGGGCAAGGTGATGGTGCGCGATCTCTGGAAGCGCGAGATCATCGGCGAATTCGAGGGCGAGTTCAGCCAGACCATCCCGCTCCACGGAGCCGGTCTTTACCGCCTCCGGCCCACGCCCTGAGAGTGCTCGCTAGAGCCTCTCAGCGGTGCCGCCCGAATCGGCTGAAATAGGGAGAGCGGCTTTGCAAGCCGCCCGCTTTGTCGGGAGATCCAAGCAACCGTGCAGCGGCTTTCAAAGCCGCTCTCCACAAGACCTTGGCTCTTTGCGGTTCGGAGTATGCCGCCTGCGCCTCACGGGCGCGGTTGGCATTCCGCTCAACCGCCCGCGGTCGACTCCGGTGAAGCCCCTTGGCGCTTGATCCGGATGAACTGAACGGACATCGCCGGCAGCGTATGATCAAACTCGCTTCCGACTTCCAGATCGCTCTCCTCGATCCTGACCCTGTCCGGATGGAAGATCGTGTTTATCGCCGAACGATCGCCTGACAGCGAGAACAAGGTTGCGGCCGGGTCCACCCTCCCCACCCCTTCCAAGGTGATCGACGCCTCCATCGGATCGTCTGTCGGATTGACCAGCTTGAGAATCACCTCACCGGTCCGCCGGTCGAGCGTGGACGAAAGACAGACCGGAGGCGGATCAAGGTGGACGTCATGGACGAGCTCCTGATCGAGAAAACAGCGGATGTTCCCGGGGCCCAACTCGATCTTCAGATCGTACCAGCGGCCGGACTCGATCACCCCGGGCTTCTGGTCGAGCTGGCGGTTTCCACTGGAGTGGATCTGTTCGATCGCGTGGAGGGAATTGTTCCAGCCACCCAGGTTCCACCAGTAGGTGTCGTCGTGGTTGTTGCCGCCGAAAGCGATCAGGAACCCTTCGTCCCCGCCCGTCTTCCTGGCTCGTAGCGTGTAGGCGACGGTCTTTCCGGCATAACGTTCGTTGCTCAGACGCAGCGCTCCTTCGAATGCCACATCCGTCTGCGACCACCGGCTGCCTTCTCCGAGAAACTGTCCGCCCCGGCTCCTCCAAAGCGAAGGATCCACCGCGACACCGTTCACCTTCAGATCCTCGACCTCCACGCTGGTGCGCCATGAACCGAAGCCGACCGAACCCGCAACCGTAGCGACAGCATGGTGTCGGGCACGCCGCACGGTGTTCGGCAAAAACACGTCGCCCTTGTGCTGTGAGAACATCTGCTGGACGTGGTAGTTGGCGGAACGGACGACGGTTCGCTTGTCGAAGTAGATCATGTCGGGATTCCACTGGCTGTGGTGCGCATGTCCGAACAAGGGCGCGTAGCAGGTCATGTCGACAATGTCCGCATTGCGCTCGACACCCGTGAGGTAGGCAGCCTCGGCCACCGCGTTGAACATCGAGCTACCCTTCGAGGCATACTCGCCGATGAAAATCTTCGGCTTGCTCCGATCGAACGAGTCGAAGCGGGCCACGTTCCCGAGGAACCATTCCGGGCTCTCGTAGTAGTGCTCGTCCGCGCTATAGACCTCTTGCTCCGCCATCAGGTCGTAGATCGGGATCTGCCAACCGAGTCCCGACGTCCCGATGATCTTCAGATCGGGGTGCGCCTCCCGAACCGCCTTCACGAATAGCGGAAACCGCTCCCGAAAGAGCTCGTTGTCATGCGGCTCGTTGCCGATGCAGATGAACTCGAGACCGAAGGGCTCCGGGTGGCCCATCCCGGCGCGCACGGCACCCCACTCGCTGTCGACCGGACCGTTGGCGAACTCGATCAGATCGAGCGCGTCCTGCACGCAGCCATCCATTTCCTCCATCGGCACCGCCTGCTGGGGCGGCCGGAATCCGCAGGACACCCCCACCGGAACCACGGGTAGCGGCGCCATTCCGAGGTCCTCACAGAGCAGGAAATACTCGAAGTAACCGAGCCCGTAGGTCTGATGATAACCCCACAGATTCCAGTTCGGCTTGCGCTCGGCGACATCACCGACCGTGTCCTTCCACGAGTAGGCGTTCTCCAGTCCCTGACCGTGCGCGATGCAGCCACCGGGGAAGCGCATGAACTTCGGATTCAGATTCTGCAGCGTCTCGACCAGATCCTTTCGGAGCCCTCCCTTGCGGGCCTTCCACGTGTCCTGCGGGAATAGAGAAACCATGTCCAGATGCAGCGTGCCTTGCCCCGGCGTCGACACGATCAGACGTCCGACATCGGAAGTCAGTCGGGAGAAGATCTCCGTATCGAACTTCGCCCAGCCTTCACCGATCCCCTCGACCTTCGCCGTCCCTGCGACCTTGCCATTGGCATCCTCGATCACGACATCCAGTCTCGCAGGCCCCTGCCAATCGCTCACGCGGGCATAGAGCGAGAAGTCATAGCGTGCACCGTCGTCGAGCCGGATGCCGTCGAACCCGAGATTCCGGATTCCCGCACTCCCCGGTTTGCTGATCCGCAGCACGGCGTGGTGGGGATTGTTGGCATGAATCGGAGAATCGGATGACACCTCCAGCAGGCACCGGGCCCCGTCGCGCTCGACCTTCTCCCAAGCGAAAAGCGGATGCATGTCCCGGCCCGCCGGATCATTGCCGTTCACCCCGTGATATTCGAATGACCGGTTCTGGATCAGTTCCGCATAAAGCCCACCATCGGCCGCGAAGTTGATGTCCTCGAAAAAGAGACCGTAGAGATGAGGGCTGAGTTCGACCGACGGGTTCGCGACATCGACCGTGATCTCCACGTCCGCGGCGGGGGAAAATAGCGGTATCGCAGCCAGCACGGAGCAGGCGGCGATCAAAGGGTTTGTTTTCATAAAGCTTGTTGGGGAATCGGACGCTATCGCCACAGGGAGACCGTCATTGGGATTCGAACGCCCACTGCTGGTTCGCCCCTCCGTTTCCGGTCCACTGCACGACGTTCGCTCCGTTGGCATTCGATGCCTCGAAGACATCGAGGCACCGGTTGCTGTGGGCTGCCCGCAGGGTGTAGAAGCCGCTGCCGACAAACTCGATCGTCCACTCCTGGTTCGGCTTCGCGGTCGCATCCCAAACGGCCACATTCGCGCCGTCCTTGAACGAGTCGCCGTACACATCGAGATAGCGGGAACTGGCGACGTTCATGATGTGGTAGCGGTTGCCTCCGAGATTCTTCAGCCTCCACTTCTGGGCATTGTCGGAAACCGACATCCGCTGTTCGACATTGCCGCCGAGCCCGTCCTGGGCCGTGAGGGCTTTGCCGCTGTTCCGGTTGACCAGCTTGTAGATTCCGTCCGGCAGATCATAGGCACCCGCAACGAAACACTGGTTCTCCTCCCGGAAGACTTCGACGCCCTCTTTGGATGCCGAGAGCACGAGATAGAGCGGGGTTCCATTCGGAACATCCGGGGTCGTAAAACGGATCTGCTCAGTCGTCTTGTAGCCGTAGGGCACATTGACGGTAAAGGATCCGGATTCTTCCAGTTCGCCGTCGGCCGAGCCGTTCCGGAGCGCCCAGGAAACCTCCACGGATGTGCCGCCGTGAAACATGTCGTTGAAGACCGAGAGCGAGCGGGCAACCTCGGATCCCGGCGACAGATACGGCGGATGCGCCGGCCAATCCCCCGCAGTGTTCGAGAGGCGCGTGGTATCCCAATACGCCGCATCGGCCACCAGCATCGGATGGAACCCTGCCTGGACCCGCCGGATCTGCGGATTGGCCCACGGATCAGGCAAGTTGTCTTCACCATAGAGCGGATAAAGCTCCTCGTCATTCCACGGCGGATTCTCAAGGCGCATGTCGCGCGTCCGGGTCCCGGGGATCACGCTCGCCCATGCGGAGAGCAAGGTGTAGGGGCGTATGTCGGAGGCGCCCTTGATGCGCATGTTCGCCGTCGAAGTGGCGAACCACAGAAAACCCTGCGCGGTGTTGTCCCGGTCCCACAGATGCTCCCCTGATCCGAAAGGACGGTTGGCCACGGAGAACACCTCGTCGGTGTAGCGACCCCACTGCCGGTTGTCGGTGCCGTAGTGGCGGAAGCACGAGAAGTTGGCATGACCGAGGCCGCCGCGTTTGCTGCCGGGTTGGTAGTCATACTCGGCCGCATCGATACTGATCGGACGGGTGCCGTCGACTTCCATGGCCGCCGCATACAGCGCCTCTTGGAAGTCCACGCTGTCGGTCGCGCTCCAGTCCGGCTCGTTGCTGATGCTCAGCCGGACCACCGAGGCGTGATTGCGATCCCGGGCGAAGAGCTGGCGCACGTGATTGACCATGTTCTCACGTCCCTCGATGAAATCCTGCTGGTCCCCCGCCCCGCGGATCCCGGTTTCATCGATGATCATCAGTCCCATCTCGTCGCACACGTCGAGCATGTAGGGGCTGGCGGGAATCTGGTGGATCCGGACGACGTTGTAGTTGAGCCGCTGGAAGTTATCGACCGCCTTCGGCCATCCTTCCGGACCGGGAAGGAAACCGGGATAGGTGTCGAAGGCATTGCCCTGACCGTCGTGGTCGATGCGGTCGTAGTTCGCGCCCTGCAAGCTGTCGCCGCGGAAGTTCACCCGGCATCCGTTCAGCGTGTAGATGTTGTTCTCCTGACGGCACTCGCGAAATCCGAACCGCACCGACTTTTCGTGCGATGCGCCTCCGGAGAGCGAGAGATGGAGATCGTGGAGCTTGGCGGTGTAGCCCTCCTGGTACGGCACGTTCGGCCACCAATACGATTTGGCCCCGAGGTCCCAACTCACCGGACCCACGGTGACCTTGGTTGTCGACTTCGCCTGCAGCTTGATGGGCAGCTTCGGCAGCGACGGGTATGGCCAAGCGTCACCGTTCCATGAACTCAGGCTGCCTTCCAACGCGACCGTTCTCGGTTCGTCGGACGCGTTTCGGATCCAGACGTCGTAGCACAGGGATGTGTTCGACACATAGGGCCGGACGAACGCGTCGGCGATGTACAGTTCGGGGTAAATGAGCAGCTCCGCCGAACGGAAGATTCCTTGGGGCAGAAACTCCTTCGCCCAGCTACCGGCCCCATTCGGAACCAAGGAGCGACCGGTGCTGCTCAGGAGCGCGTCGTGCCCTTTGACGTGTAGCCGGATCTGGTGGTCAGAGCCGGGAGTCACATGCCCGGTGATGTCGAAGCTCGCCGGCGTGTAGGCCTGGGTGCTGGTGGCGACGAACCGGCCGTCGACGAACAGGTCCGCCTGGTAGTTCACCGCGCCGAATTTCAGGATCGTCACCTGCGGCGCGCCGCGATCCGGCACGTGAATGGTGCGCGAATAGTCGGCCTCGGATGTCCGGAAGCCCTGCTTGTACCAACCGCCGCCGGGAACCTCGATCTCCGTGTCGACTCGCTCCCCAGCCGACGCCCCCTTGTAGGAGAAATCCCACTCACCGGACAGATCGACCCGTTGGACCGGGTCGGCCCGAAGGGCATCCAGGCATGACACCATCAGAAGCGCAGCAACCGCGATCCACCACCCCCGCCGGTGGCTAAGCGTCGGGATCGCGCGGGCCGGGCGAATGCCGGTGCCCGCGCCGACGATTGCCGACGGTGCGTGATTCATGGGTTGCTTGCGAACTTGGCCGCTCTCCGGGAGCCGGAAGCGAAAGGGTTTGGGTCCGAGGGAAACGATTCCCTCATGTTGAAGAGAACGCCTTTTCGGTGCTCAACCCGACACCGGAATCCCTGATTCTTCCGAACTTTTCAGGGCTACGGGTCAACCCGGACGCGAAGGAACAATCTCGGCTCGCCACCCGCCGGACGGGTGAAGCGGATGAACTCCACTCCTGACACCGTTTCCACAGTTACCTGGCTCCCGGCGGCGGGGCTCCATGACCCTGCCAGACCCGTGTTCTCCTCCACCTCGAAAGTGAGATCCGTCGCCGCGACCGCGCGCCGGTAGATGATGCTCAGCTTCGGCTGGGTAGGATCCACCGATGGCATCAACCCTTGGTCGGCCGCCAGCGGATTGCCGCCGAAGGCGCGCTCGAAGAGGTTGCTCACCCCGTCCCCGTCCGGATCCTCATCATCCCCGGCGATTCCCGCCGACGAAATCGAACCGAAGAAACCGAACCGCCATTCCTCCCCAGGCGTCCACGTGGTGGCGGACTGCTCGCCGGAGTCTGGTCCCTCTCCGGTGCCATTCTCGGCGCTCACGACATAGTAGTAGGTCGCCCCGGGAACCAATCCGACATCCTCATAGGTGGTGTCGGCAATGCCCGAGGCAATCGTGACGAAGGGCCCGCCCTCCGTTTCCGAACGCTTCACCCGGTAGCTCAGGGCCGACTCCTCGGAATCCCAACTCAGCGCCGCCGACTGGGAAGACGCCGCAGCGGCGACCAGTCCTGTAGGTGCCGAAGGAATCGGTAGGAGTGCGATGAGTTCTTCCGGCGGAAGCGCGGCCGAACTGAAGCGGATGTTATCCATGCTCCCGTCGATGTGATCGACGAAGTTGCCATCGAACCAGCCCCGCCCGAAGGTCCACGTAAAGTCACTCAGCGCGAGGGCGTTGTCCGCCACACTCTGGGCGGAAATGTCGAGCGATCCGATCTGCTGGTAGCCGTTACCGTCATCGAGCCACATCGAAAGGGTCGAACCATCGCTCCGAACCGCCAGAGCATACCAGGCGCCGAGCTGGGGCGAATAGTTTCCGTCGAGCGTCCAACGTGCGCCACCGACGGTGCGGAAGTTGATACGGAACCGGTCATCGATTCCGTTGTTCTGGAGGTAGAAGTCCGAGGCGGCCACGCCGCCACTCGAGCCATCGCGGCCGATCAGGGTTCGCCACCCTGTCAGGTCCTCGAGATGCACTGTGGTCTCGATGGTCCACTGGGTCGGCGACCAGCCGTGAAGCGCCCCCCCACTGACGTACCCGTCCCGATTGCCGTCCGCTAGAACCATCGCCAGTCCGTCCCCGTTGGGCGGAGCGGCAGCTGTCCAGGAAGGGCCGACATTCGAATCGAAGCCGCGCAAGAGCAGACTGTTCACGGTATCCAACGCCCCTCCTGATCCGCTGGGCTGACCGTCGGGAGTGAACGCCTGACCGGCCACACCATCCTCGAATGTCCAGAAGGCGCGGGTGGTCGTCTGACCTGCCAAAGAGGCTATCGCGGAGGAATCGAGGGCGTGGTTGTAGATCCGGAAGTCATCGATCGATCCGTCGAAGAAAGGATCCGCGGGAAACTGGCTGGCTCCAATCAGATTGAGGGCCGGCTTGAAGTCGGAAGGCCGGAGCGTGACCGCTGTCGATTCGTCGGCCAGCGATCCATTCACGTAGAGGCACGAAGTCGACGGACCCAAGGTCACTGCCAAGTGCACCCACTCGCCCGTGACAAGGGCGGGTGCGTTGAGCTGCTGTTCGACACCTCCATCCTTGATCGAAAACCGCAAACCTCCACCGCCCGCTTTCGGACTGAGGTAGAGATACTCCTCGATGCCGTTGCCGAAGTCGAAGATACGCTGCCAATCCGACCCACCGTCCCAGCGCACCCACGCGGCGACCGTGATCTCTCCGTGATTGGCAATCTCGGCGGGAAGCACGGCCGATTGCGTGCCGTCCAGCACCAGTGCCTGAGACCCGATCCATCCGGGTCCGTATGTTGCGCCCCCCGTCGCCTCGGCGTGGTTGGCGTTGCCGGAGTCGTCATCCGAATCCCCCTCGAATCCGAGCTGCGTGACCAGTGTATCCACACCGCTGGGGGTGGCGTTGACCGTGCCGGAGTAGGGCGACCGGTTCAGCGATTCGTCCACCGCCTTGATCTTGTAAAAGTAGGGAACGGGCTGGTTCGCGGATTCATCGGTGAAGGCGGTCGCCGTCACGCCCCGCGCGATCATGTCGAAAGGACCGCCCGCATCAGTCGCACGGTAGATATTGTAGCCCGCGAGATCGGCCTCGCCGTTTGCCGTCCAGGAAAGATCGACCGTGACCGCATTGGCCGTTGCCACCAGATTGGCTGGCGCGGCCGGAGCCGCGAACTCGACCGCGGCGCCCACCGGAATGAGCCGCCATTGCTGGTTCGCTCCACCTGAACCCGCCCATTGCTGCACATTCGCCCCGTTGGCCGTTCCGGAGACCGCTCCGCCCAGGTTCACATCGAGGAACTTCCCGCTCCATCGGTTGCGGATGTGGAAATAGCCATCGCCCGCATACTCGAGATACCACTGCTGGTTCACACCGGCACCGGTGCCGAACTGAATCACGTTCGCTCCGTCGTTGTAGGAGGAGTTGAGGAGGTCAAGGCTCTGCCCGCTGTGCACGGCTCGGATCGTGAAGTAGCTGTAGTCACCTCCCACCGTCGATGGCAGCGGCTGGACGTCCCATTGCTGATTCTCGTTTCCGGTGAAGGCCCATTGCTGGACATTCGCGCCACCAGCCATGCTCGCCCCGTTCACATCAAGCACCTTGCCGCTGTGCTTTGCTACGAGGTAGTAGCGACCATCGACCGGTGGCTGGACGTCCTCGCCCCAAGTGATCCTCACCATCTTCTCGGCGTTGCGATGATCCGTCGTCCCGTAGCCGGGAGCACCTGTCGTGGTCACCGAATAGGACCGCTGTGGACCGTATCCGTCGTAGAAGACGGGGCGGTCCTTGCTGAAGAAGCGATAGGTGGTCGGAACGGCCTGCCGTTCCGACTCTCCGACAAAGCCCAGCACCTGCCCGTCGGGCGCCCGGTACACGGAGGCAGCCGTCCAGTTCGGCCGGTGTTCGGCGTATCCGAGCCGTTGGCCATCGCTGGCCTTCACGAATTCGCCGCGCGTGAGTTCCGCGGTTCCCCACCAGATTCCTCCCTCCATCCCGTATTCGGCGCCGACCATTGCCTCCATCACGTTGTGGAGTTCGTCGTTCATTCCGATGTCACCGTTGGAGGCCACCGATTGAAAAAACGCCGCGTAGCTGTCGAAGCTGCCGGCGAGCTGGTGCGTACATCCTTCCTCGATGAATCCGAAGCCGTTCAGCGGGTCGTACCACGGCGCGGCCTGGTCGTTGTTGAGCGTGCTCGCACCATAGAGGCGGATGCCGGCCATGTCGGCGCCGAAGGTGTTCCGGAGTTGCCAGCAGACATCACCGAGGCGCGTCGAGTCCCCTTGCCATGTCGTGTAATCCGGCTCGTTGAAGGGGGCAACCGAGACGACCGTGCGGCCGGCGGTATTGAACTTCTGAGTGGTGACGTTGATCAACTCGGCCCACGCGAACGGGTCCACACCGTTGGTTCCCTGGTAGGAGGCATGGAGCGAAACCGTGTCGTTGTTCAGGTAGATCTGGGTGTGGGCATCCGTCCAGGCATTGACAATCGCCAGCCGGTTGTTGAATTCCGTCAACCCAGACCCGGTCAGATCTTCACCGGCAACCGGTGTGTCGCCGGTGAACGAGCAGCGGATGACGTCCACCTGCGGCTGCCCCATGTAAATCGCGCCCCGGCGGACATGGGTTTCGCTGAGCCATGCGAGATCCAGCCCCCAGATCGGGATCGACTTGGTCACACCGGGATCGCTGGTGTCGAAGAACACGTCCCGGTCCTGCGACCACGCCGTGCCCAAGGCAACGATCAGGGTCAGCGGGATCCACGCCGCCACCCGAATCGGGCGCGGGTCTGGGAGAGACTGGGTCATCTGGGTTTCTGGCGACCGTCCGAATCGTCGGTCGTCACCCCCAAAGACACATTCCGACACCGAAACCCGACATGGTCATTGCCCACCTGCGGGGCTACACTCCTTGGATCCGACCCTTTCCACCTCCCAGATTCGGATGGACACCCTGTTGGGGGGCTTCGTATTCATTGGGAAACCCCAGAAATTCGATCAAGGAACCCCAATTCACCGCCTCGGGCGCTGAAGCCGCCTTGATCCTCCAGAAATGAGCGAAATCGAGAAAATCCTGGAAGCCGCGAGCGGCAATTCGCTTCACGTCTCCGAGGAAATGCTTCCCCTCGTCTATGACGAGTTGCGCTCGCTGGCCACCAAGCGGATGTCCGGCCAGGCGCCCGGCCAGACGATCCAGGCGACCGCCCTCGTCCACGAGGCATGGCTGCGCCTGACGGCCAATGCCGACAAGAAGTGGAACGACCGGGCCCATTTCTTCCGGGCCGCGGCGATCGCGATGCGGCACATCCTCGTCAACCGGGCGCGGGCCAAATCCAGCCTCAAGCGGGGTTCCGACCGGCCCAAGCTCGACATTTCCACTCTCGAGGTGGCCGACACCGCGCAGGAGGACCGGATTCTCGACGTCGATGAAGCCCTCGTCTCGCTCGAGAAAGAGGATCCGGACAGCGCCCGCGTCGTCACCCTCAAGTTCTTCGGCGGCCTGACGAACAAGGAGATCGCCGCCATGGACGAGGTGGCGGAACGGACGATCGAGCGCAAGTGGGCTTACGCCCGCAGCCGGCTCTACCAAATCATCACCGAGCGGTGCTGACCGCCGTCGCCCCTCATGGATCGCGCCTACGAAAAGGCCCTGTTTCTCGCGGTCTCCGGACTTGAGGACGAGGCCGACATCCAAGCCTTGCTCGACGGAGCCTGCAAGGATGACCCGGCGATGCGCGAGCGGATCGAGTCGCTTTTCAAAATCCAGACCGAAGCGGAGTCGTACTTCGACGCGAAGCCCGAGGAAAAGAAACCAAGCACCCCTGAAAAGTCGGACGACTCGGAGGAGCTCGATACCCGCATTGGCCGTTACCGGATCATTGACCGGGTCGGCGACGGCGGCTTCGGAGTGGTTTACTTCGCCGAGCAGACCGAACCGGTCCGGCGCAAGGTCGCGCTGAAGATCGTGCGCCCGGGAATCGACACCGAGCATATCATTTCCCGTTTCGAAATGGAGCGCCAGACGCTGGCGCTGATGGACCACCCGAACATCGCACGGGTGCTCGACGCCGGATCCACCGCCTCAGGCCGCCCGTTCTTCGTGATGCAACTGGTGGACGGAACATGGATCACGAAGTTCTGCGACGAGAACCGGATCGGCCTCACCGAACGCATCCGGATGTTCATCGCGGTCTGCAAGGCAATCCAGCACGCCCACCAGAAAGGCATCATTCATTGCGACATCAAACCGTCGAACATCCTGATCACGATGCTCGATGGCGCCGCGACACCGAAGGTCATCGACTTCGGGATCGCGAAAGCAATGGAGGGCGAGTTTGCGAACCAACCCACCCCCTCGGCGTTCCTGTCGATCGGAACTCCGGCCTACATGAGCCTTGAGCAGGTCGACGGACGCGGCCTCGACATCGACTCTCGCAGCGACATCTACAGCCTAGGCGTGGTTCTCTACGAACTCCTCACCGGATCGACTCCGCGGGATCCGAAGAGATTCGAGCCCTTCGACCGCGACAAACTCGGCCGCATGCTCCGGCGCGAGTCCGTCCTCAGCCCTTCCGAGTCGCTCAAGGCACTTCCGCCCGAAGCGCTGGAGGAGATTTCGACCACGCGCCGGATCGAGCCCGCCAAACTGCTCAAGACCCTGCGTGGGGATCTCGACGCGATCGTGATGAAGGCGATGCAGGTGAACCGTCAGGACCGGTATGCGACGGCCAACGAACTGGCTGCGGAGCTTTCCCGGTACCTCAACCACGAACCCATCACCGCCAGCAAAGGCAATCGCGGCTACCGGCTCCGCAAGCTGGTCCAGCGCAACAAGGTCGTCTTCGCGGTCGGCACGGTGGCCGTTGTCGCCCTTGCCGGTGGCTTCGGAGTATCCACCTGGCTGTTTTTTGCTGAAGCGGAGGCAAAGAAGGAGCAAGAGCGGCTCACGGAAGCCTCCAATCGGGCGCGGGCACTCGAGGCCGAGCTCCGGAAACGGGCGGAAGCCGGCGAGGCCGTGTCCCAGGCGGCCGTGTGGATCCGCGACAACCGGCTCGAGGAAGCCAACGCTCTGGTCGAGGACATCGAACTCAGCAACGTTCCGAACTCCCTCGAAGCCGCGGACACCTTCCGCGCGGTCGGCGAATGGCTGTTGCCGCAGGGACGGTTGGAAGAAGCGGCGAAGCGCTTCGCCGCCGTGGCGCAGTCGCTCTCGACCGTCGACAAGTCGAACTCGGAGTCGATCTCCATCCACTTTGTCGCGGCCTCGGCCGCGCTGGTGGCAGCCGGAGATCTCGAACACTACGAGGAACTCCGACAAATGGCGGCAACCCGTTTCTCGGATGCCACCCACCCGTTCACCGTCGACGAGATCCTCAAGACCTGCCTCATCATCCCACCCGATCCTGACTTGCTGGAGCGTTTGAATCCGATGCTCAAGCTTCTCGACTCGAATCTTCCCTGGAGCCGCGAGGACCTTCAGCAGGAGGTCATGGAGGCGTGGCAAATGCTGAGCCTCACTCTCGGAGCCTACCGCAACGGGGAATTCGCGCTGGCCGAAAGCTGGGCCCGCCGCGGCTTGCAGCACCCGAATATCAGCCACTCGCGAGATGCTTCACTTCGTGCCGTGCTCGCGATGGCTCTCTACCGCAGTGGACGCGAGAAGGAGGGCTACGCGGAGCTCTCATCAGCCCGCCGGGCGGTCGACGAACATTTCGAAGGCGACTACATCCACTGGACCGAGGAGGGTGGCTACTGGTTCGACTGGTACAATGCCCGCATCCTCTGCGAAGAGGCGGAGAAGCTGATGGGAGACGATCCCGAAAGCACCGACTCCTGAAACTCCGCCACTGACCGGGGACGGGACATCCTCCAATTGCCTGCGCCGGTACACGAAAAGGCCGGAGCAGATGCACCTGCTCCGGCCAAAGGGCTCACTTTTTCTCGATCCGTGCGAAACCCATGCACGGATCGGGAGTCCGCGAGAGTGAAACCCCTGCCGCCGCATGCGCGACGGCAGGAGTTGGAAGTCGCACGATTACTCGCCGGTCTCTCCGAAGAGGCGACCGAACAGGCGGCCGTCGGCAGCTTGGGCCGAACCGATCGTCGCTTGGACGTCGTTGAGGTCGCCGTTCGGGGTGATCACGAAGGTCACTCCGCTGGTCGGACCGCCGCTGACTTCGGGAACGAGGACCGTGGTCCAGGCATCGAGGACGCCGAGGTCGCTGCTGTGCTCGACGCTCAGGGTCGCGGCACCGCGGGCTGCGGCATTCAGCATGCTGAAGTTCAGGACCAGTCCGCCGCCACCGGTGCTGGTCGCAGTCGGGAGAAGGCCGAGGGCGTTCTCATCCGGGCTGGTAGCACCGAGGAGGAAGGCGAGTCCGTTCGGGACCGAGTCACCGTTCTTGTCGTCCTCGAAGGCTTCGCCACCGGACCATGCGTCATACGGGGAACCACTGACCGCGACCACGCTGACCACACCGGCACCGGTGAAGTGGACGTCGTCGATGTTGTCCGCGCCCGAACCGGTCGCACCGTAGGTGCCGGCCGCAACCGGCCCGCTGCCGAAGTCGAGAGCGGCCACCACTTCGGTGCCGGTCACGTTGACCACCGCTCCGGTGTTGATGAAGAGCGTGGCGGTGTCGGACAGCGAGGTGCCGTTGATCGCAAGCGTGCCGCCGTTGACCGTGGTGTTGCCGGTGAAGGTGCTGACACCGTTCATCGTGAAGGTGCCGGCCCCGGCCTTGGTCAGGCCGCCGTTGCCGGTGCCACCGAGGAGTCCCTTGAGCGAACCGATGTCGAAGCCGTTCGAATCGATCGTCATACCGCCGCCGTTGATGGTCAGCGATGTCGAGGCGCCACCCCAGAAGTTGAGGAAGTTCGGGTCGCTCACGCTGGCGCGGAGCGTTCCGCCGTCGACGGAGACCGTTCCCGAACCGCCCGTGGCGATCCAGCGAGCTTCGAGGACACCACCGCTTTCGATCACGGTGCTTCCGTTCCAGGCATCAAGCGCGAAGCCCTTGACCTCGCCGCCGTTGCGGATGGTGATCGTGCCGGTTCCAGCTTCGATGACACCACCGGAGCCGTTGATCATGCCGCCGTCGACGGTCACTTCGTGGCTACCGCCGTTGAGCGCCATCTTCATGTCGGTTCCTGCGTTGACGTTGACCACACCGCCGTTGCCGACGTTGAGGATACCCTTGGCACCGTCGTAGCGGCCGAGGATCAGCCAGCGGTAGGTGGCGGAGGCCACGTTGACCACACCGTTGGATCCGACGTTCATCGTTCCCAGCGCGGTGTTGTTACCGGCGTGGGCGATGATCAGATCGCCTTCCGAAGTCACGGTGCCGTTGGTCACGTTGACCGTGCCTTGGTTCTGCTCGTCGAAGCCGTTGCCGTCCTGAACCATGAAGGTTCCGCTCGTCGTGATCGAACCACCGTTGATGATATCGATCTGACCTTGGGTCAGCGCGCCGGTCCAGGCGCTCGATGCGACGCGGATGCCATCCGCGCTGATCGAACCGCCGTCGACGGTCACCGAGCCGTTACCTTGGTTGCGGCCGGCGAAGAAGAACCGTCCGGGCATCGAGATGCTGCCGGTCGGGGTCACTGTAAGCGCACCAGCGTTGCCGACTCCGTCAGCGATACCGATGTCGCCAAACAGCGTGGTGGCACCGTTGAAGACAGCCGAGCCTTCGTTCACCGCGACGTAGGCGTCGGCGGTGTAGGCGCCGAAGGTCGCGGTTCCCGCACCGATCTTGGTGAGGACACCGGTCGAATCGGTCGCACCGTTGAAGGTGAGGTTGGCAGCGGCATCGAGCGACTGGTCACCCGCGAGCATCACTCCTGCGTTGAAGATCTGCTCGTTGGCCGAACCGTTGGTGATGCCGGAGGTCACCGTGAGGACTTCGGCAGCATCAGCGCCGATCGTCACGTTGCCAGCCGAAGCATCGAAGGCGAGGCTCTTGATCTCGAAGTCCGAGCCGAGGATCGTGGCTTCGTTGGCGGCGCCATCGGCCGAGAAGACCACGTCGGTCGGGACATCCGGTGCCACAACGGTGCTGCTCGCGCCGGTGTCATCGGTGGCCCAGTTGAAGCCCGCGCCGTCCGGAGAATCCCAGTAGGCATCTTCGCCGCCCTTCCAGAAGGCGGTGGCGGGAGCGAGCGAGGTGATCACCAGTTGCAGCTCATCGCCGGCGACCTGGAGTTCCCAGTCGTATCCGGTCGGAGCCGAGCTGGAGACCGAGAAGTCGTTGACGTCGATGCCGGTCGCGCCGCTGATCAGCGTGCGGGTGCCGAGACCGAGCGTTCCGACCACCTCGAGATCGATGGTGACGGTGTTGCCCGGAGCGGTGTAGGTGCCACCGGTGATCGAAACCTGGTCAGCGGAAGCGCTGCCGACCTCGAAGGTCATGTAGTTCCAGGTCGCGAGCGACAGACCGTTCTGCAGTTCGAGCACATCGGTCGCGGCTCCGTTGACGAAGTCGAATTCGGCGTCGTCGCTCAGCACCATCGGACCCGCGAACGAGCCGCTACCACCGAGGCGGGTGTAGCCGGCAACGGTCGTCGCGCCGGTGAAGGTGTGAGCTCCGTAGAGACGAAGGATACCTTCCCCGATGACGTCGAGGCCACCACCGGTCGAAACCGCATCTTCAAGCAGCGCGTCCTGCACCCCGAGGGTGAGGGTGTTGGTGTCGATCGTCACACCGCCCGCGAAGACATTCACGGTTTCGGTTCCGGATCCCGTGAAGTTGATGAAGTTCGGGTTGTCCAACGTGGCGCGAAGAGTCGCATCATCGAGATTGACGGTCTTGTCGGTGCTGCCACCGCCAAAGATACCCGCAAACTCAAGCAGACCGCCATTTTGGACGGTGAGGGCGTTGGAGCCGGCGTTATCGTAGCCGAAGTCCACGAAGGTGTTGTCACCACCGATGATCTGGCCGCCGTTGATGTTGATCAGGCGTGCGCCGCCGTTACCCCAAGGTCCGGTCACGAGGTCGGTGCCTGCATTCAGGTTCACCGTGCCGCCCGTGTTGACGTTGAGCGTACCGTCGATGCCGTCGTAGGTTCCGACGATCAACCAGCGCTGGGTCGCGGTGCCGACGCTGACCGTCGCACCGTTATTGACGTTCATGACGCCGGAGCTGCCTGCTCCACCGCCCGAACCGACGCGCAGGTCGTTTTCGCAGTTCACCGTGGCGTTGGTCACGTTGATGGCACCGGAAACGACGTCCGCCGCACCACCCGCACCGACAGCCACGATGTTGTCGAAATTCAGGATACCGCCGGTGATGTTGGCGATACCGGTCGTCACGTGGGCAGGATCGCCGTCGCCGAAGCGACCGAGTTCGATACCGCCGAGGTTCATGGTGCCACCCGACTGGTTCAGCGTGGCGCTACCACCGAAGCAGCCGAGCCACATCGTTCCGTTCGCGGAATTGAAGGTGCCCGCCTGCATATTGAGCGTGGCGGAGCTGCCGAAGTCACGGCCCATGTCGAAGTTGTCCTGCTCCCACCAGCCGCCGGGGTTCGCGCCGTAGATATCGACGACTCCCGAGGTGTTGACGGTCATCGTGCCCTGACCGGCCGCACCGAGCATCACACGCGAGGCACTGAAGTTTGCCGTGCCGGTGATGTTGTAGGTGCCGACGCTGCCCGCATCGAGACCGATGAAGGCCCAGTTGCCGGTGCCCGTGGCGAGATCGCCCGCGCTGTGGTCGAGCTTACCCGAGTTTCCGCCCTGACCCACGAGGATGTCGACCGGAGTGAAGGTCGGGGTCGCGGTGATGATTGGCGTGTTGCCGGTGGCGATATCGACGCCGATGGACTGACCCGTCGGGTCACCGCTCCAGTTGGCGATCGTGTTCCAGTCCTGCTCGACTCCAGTGGTGCCGCCGACCCAAGTGATCGGAGGGGCAGCCGCTTGGGCCAAGGGCGTAGCAAACGCCGCGAGGGAAATCGCGGCGAGCGGTGTCAGCGGGGAACCTTCGAAAAGGTTGGGCTTCGTGGCGTTCGGTTTCATTGGGCTATTGTTGGATTCAGAGAGGTTTGCCGGGCCTTGGGCCGCTCGACGGAGGGAGCTGCTCCGGCAAGGCTCGGGAGGAATGCACGCAGGGGTTCGCTTTGCGCTGGGGATTCGGGTTTTGGGTCTGTTGGGGGGTTCAAATCCCCCGATTGGGTTGGAGCGGATGAATGGGATCGACCCGCCTTGTCCTGAAACACACGGATCCGTCGCGAAACCCGACACGGATGCGCAAAAAAAGTTTTCCGGACTTCACACAACCCGTCCCGGCGATCCGTCCAATGCCCCTGCACTCCCGGCGGTCACCCACCCCGAATCCCTTGATTCACCGGCCCTTAGCGGCCACCCCAATTCCCGCGAACGAAACAGAATTGCTGCTTCACCAATTTCGGTCGTCAGCGCCCGTCAGGACCGCCCCATCCCCAATCCTCACCTTTTGAAAACTCGGCACGGACCCGTCTAGAGCCCTGTGACCTCTTCGTCATACGAGACCAAGACCAACGATGTCCAACTTGGCAAATCTGGGCGCTTGCAAGCAATCGTGCACCGTGCACTCTGCGCGGTGTTCACGTTTCGTTCCCCTTTTGAAACACGACCCCAACAACCACCTCGACGACTTGGCGCGCAAGTTTGCCGCAAGTTCACGCCAAGCGCCCGCGGCAAAAGCCGAGCCGCATCGCCACGGTAGAGGTCGCTCCAACTGGGGAGCTTACCTGATCGCGCTGATACTCGCGGTCATCGCCGCAGTCGCGGTTGCGGCGATCCTGCTGAGCCGCTGACTCAGGCGGTGCCGTTCTCGATAATCGAGAGGAAGCTCGACGGCTCGAGAGATGCTCCGCCGATGAGTGCACCATCAATGTCGGTGCAGGCCATCAGTTCGGCAGCATTGCCCGGCTTCACGCTTCCGCCGTACTGGATTCGGATGCGCGCGGCAGCATCGGCACCGAACTGCTCGCCAATCAGCGAGCGGACGAATGCGTGCGCCTCCTGGGCTTGCTCAGCCGATGCCGTGACCCCGGTGCCGATCGCCCAGACGGGCTCGTAGGCGATGACGGTGTCGATCAGATCCTTCTCGGTGACGTCTTTCAATCCGACGGTCACCTGGCGGCGCAGCACCTCCTCAAGCTTGCCGCCTTCACGCTCTTCCAGCGTCTCACCAATGCAGAAGATCGGACGCAGGTTCACCTCGCGGGCCTTAAGCACCTTGGCGTTGATGACCTCGTCGGTCTCGCCATAGATCGAGCGTCGCTCACTGTGCCCGAGGATCACGTAGTGCACGTAGAATTCCTTGAGCATCATCGGGCTGACCTCGCCGGTGTAGGCTCCCGAATCGAACTGCGAGCAGTTCTGGGCGGCGAGCGCCACGGAGGAAACATTGCCGAACAGCTCGCTCGCCTTGGCCAGAGAGACATACGGCGGAGCGATCACGATGTCGCTCGGGAAGGTCTTGTGCTGGACCTTGGGAAGGAACGATTTGCCGAAGTCCTCGGTCTCCGAGGGCCCCTTGTTCATCTTCCAGTTCGCGGCGAAAATCGGTTTGCGTTGCATGGCTTGTCGGGTGGGGTGAGCAGATTGCGGGCCGGGACCGGGTCAGGCTTCCGAGAGGGCGGCAACCCCGGGCAGTTCCTTGCCTTCGAGAAGTTCGAGCGACGCGCCGCCGCCGGTGGAAATGAAGGTCATCTTGTCCTCAAGACCGAACTTGTTGACCGCGGTCACCGAGTCACCGCCGCCGACAATCGTGACGCCATCGGTTTCGGCCACCGCCTCGGCGATCGCCTTGGTCCCGATCGCGAAACTACCGATCTCGAACACGCCCATCGGGCCGTTCCAGACGATGGTCTTCGACGCCTTCACCGCTTCGGCGAACTCCTCGATCGCCTTGTCGCCGATGTCGATGCCTTCCCAGTCGGCCGGGATCGCGCCGCCTTCGGAGTAGGGCGCGGTGACCTGGGTCTCGGCACCGTCCTTGAACTCCTGCGTGATGCGAGTGTCGGCCGGCAGAAGGAACTTGGTCCCCTTCTCTTCGGCGTTCTTGAGAATATCCAGCGCGAGGTCGAGCTTGTCGTTCTCGACCAGGCTCTTGCCGACCTCGTAGCCCTGCGCCTTGCGGAACGTGTAGGCCATGGCACCGCCGATGATGAACGCGTCGGCCTTTTCCATGAGCGCATTGATCACCTCGATTTTGTCGGAGACCTTGGCGCCGCCCATGATGACGAGGAACGGACGCTCCGGGTCGCGGAGCTTGTCGACGAGATACTCGAGCTCGCGCTCCATCAGGAATCCCATGGCGCTCTTCGTGACATGATGCGTGACGCCTTCGGTCGAGGCATGCGCGCGGTGCGCCGTGCCGAACGCGTCGTTGACGAAGATCTCGGCACTGCCGGCAAGTTGCTCGGCGAAGGCCGCGTCGTTGGCCGTTTCCTCGGAATGGAAACGGGTGTTCTCGAGAAGCAGCACCTGGCCGGACTCGAGGCCCGACCGCAATGCGGCGACTTCGTCACCAATGCAATCCGGAGCCAGCTTGACTTCGCAGCCGAGCAGTTCTCCCAAACGCACCGCAGCCGGAGCCAGCGAGTACTGGGGATCAGCCTGACCTTTCGGACGTCCGAGGTGCGAGCAGAGCACCAGCTTCGCGCCGCCTTCCATCAGCTGACGGATCGACGGCAGCGCCGCCTGGATGCGGGTGTCATCGGTGATCGCGCCGTCCTTGAGGGGCACGTTGAAATCGACACGCATCAGGACTTCCTTGCCCTGGACATCGAGACCGCGGATGGAGAGTTTGGCCATGGACGGCAGTGCCGCATGACCGCTGGCTTTTAGTCAAGCACCGCTTGATGCGCTTCCCGTCAACACCTCGGGGTGGGACGCCGGAGCCGACCGGTTGACCCGCGCCTCGACCGCGACCAGGCACACATCGTCCTCGTATTGGTAGACTTTCCGGAAGCCGGAAGCAGTTCCGACAATCTGGGCCGGCATCGCCGCCAAGGGACCGTCGAGTGCCTGGTCGAAGGCACTCGCCAACCGCTCCGGCCCGAACGCCTCGCCACTCCGGTCCTCGGCCTCGATCAGGCCGTCGGTGTAGAGCAGGAACACATCGCCCGCGTCGAGTTCCTCGCGATGCGACACGTATTCGGTTCCCGCGACCAAGCCGAGGGGCGGCTGGTGCTGGGGCGACGTCCACAGCGGCTTCGGCAGCCGGCCATTTCCCCGACGCGCCTTCAGCGGTGACGGATGCCCGGCCACCGCCCAGCTCATTTCCGACTTCGCCGGATCCAGAACCATGAGGAATGCGGTGACAAACAGCGTCTGTCCGCTCCTCGCGATCACTTCGTGCAGACCTTCATTCAAGGTGCCGAGGAACTCGCCCGGATTGCCGAGAGCTGAACCGTGGTTACCGACCAGCGCCCGGAGGATGGCGGTGACGAGAGCGGAGCGCGAACCATGGCCCATCACATCCGCGATCAGCACACCGACCCGCCCGTCTTCGAGTTCGATCAGATCAAAGAAGTCGCCACCCACCGTGCTCGCCGGCTGATAGAAGTGGGCGAAACCGAGACGCAGCGGAAAATCGGATCCCGCCGGCGACTCCGGATAGGCCGACGGCAACAGCGCCGTCTGGAACTCGCGGGCCATTTCCAGATCCTCGCGGATCACCGAAGTCTTCGACTCCACCTCGGCCTCGAGTTCGCGCTGGTAGCGCAGCACCCGGGAAGTCATCACCCCCACGTCTTTCGCAAGCGCCTCGATCTCGTCGCCGGTGCGGATGGACTCGATGTTGAGCAGCGCTTTCTCGGGATCGGTCGGAGGACCATCGAGCGGATCGGCCCGATGCAGCCGCGCGGTATCGGCCACGGCGCGGGCCGCGTCGCCGAGCAAATTCATCGGACGCAGGATCTGGCGGTCGATCAGCACGTAGCCGAGCCCCCCACAAACGAGCACCCCAAAGCCGGCCGCCAAGGCCACCCAGCCGAGCTGGGCCCTCACCGGAGCGACCACGCTCGACCGCCGCGAAGCGAAAATCACATAGCCCCCGGGATCGGCGTGCCGCTTGTCCTCGAGCGACGACTCGATCGCGGCGAACCCGGTCATCCACAGGTCGCCATTGGTGTCCTTCAGGGTCGTCCATCCGCAGCGCCCCACCAGCAAGGTCAGCATCGAGTCGTGATCGAAGACCAGAGCGGAGCCCTCCTTTCGGTCGAGCGGTCGTGAGATCACGACTCCGTCGGGGAGAATCACCTCGATCTTCTCCGCTTCCGCACCGACTCCCACGGTGGCGAAGAGAGGTGAGACCTCGATGACCATCTTCACCACGCCAACCGGCTGTCGGTCGGGACCTTGGAGTGAGAACACGAGATCGATCGAGTGCACTCCGGCACTCTCGTCGAAGTGAAGCACGTCCGCCCGGAACTCGCCTTCCTTCAGCCGGACACCTTCCTTCCACCAAATCTCGTCCGACTGATCAAAGTCGCTCGTCTTCCGCGACGCCGCGATGAGGCGTCCCACCGTGTCCGCGACGATCAACTCGGCGGTCGAAGGGTTGGTCTCGATGAACTCCACCAGGCGCTCCGCCGCGACATTCGAGATCACCGATTCCAGTTCCGGATCTCCGGGCTCCAGCGATGGCCACGCCTTCTCCAGTTCCACCAACTCCTTGTCGGCCTCAGCCGGATCCGCCTCGGCCTCAGCCGACTTCTCGATCGCCAGTTCCTGCACGGCGTCGCCCGCCGAGATCCACGTCCGCAGCTTGCCGGCCTCCCCGACCACCATGTGATCCATGTCCTCCGCGAGTGCGTGCGCCTCCGCCCCGTGGGCTCTACCCCGCTCGGCGAGCATGTGCTTGAAACCCACCGTCTGGAGGACCACCACCCCGACCACCAGAGGCAGCAACGCGGCCACGAGCAGCGCGACGATGAACTTGCCGCGCAATCCGGGTTTGAGGGGATTCACCCTGACAGCCTAACCGGCGCGATGGAGACAAGACCAGAAGAAGTCTGCGCGGAGCCGGTGGCAGGAGTCCGCGGCGAAACACCGGCCCCACGTAAGACATGGAAATCTGTCATACAGATTGACCCGTTCGGCCTGAGGCCTGCATCTTCCCCGCATGATCGATCGCATCCTCGCCAAGCGCATTGTCCCTGTCGTCGTGCTCGATGACGCCGAGTCCGCCGCCCCGCTCGCGGAGGCCCTTCTGGCCGGAGGCCTCGACATCATGGAGATCACCTTCCGCACCGCCGCCGCCGAGGAATCGATCCGAAGCATTGCTACTTCCTTTCCGGAGGTTCTGGTTGGCGCCGGCACACTTCTGACCCCCGAGCAGGCGCAGCGTGCCAAGGACGCCGGCGCGGTCTTCGGCCTTGCTCCCGGCCTCAACCCGGAGGTGATCAAAACGGCTCGTGCGGCGGGGCTCGAATTCTCGCCCGGCGTGATGACCCCGAGTGACATCGAGGCCGCGCTTTCGCTCGACTGCAAGCTGCTGAAATTCTTCCCCGCCGGTGCCGCCGGCGGCCCGGGCATGCTGAAAGCGCTCGCCGGACCCTACGCCCACACCGGCGTGAAATTCATCCCGACCGGGGGCATCAGCTCCGCCAACCTCGCCGACTACCTCGCCCTGCCGGTGGTCGCCGCCATCGGCGGTTCGTGGATGGTCGACAAGAAACTCGTGGCCGAAGGCAAGTGGGACGAGATCACCCGTCTGACCAAGGAAGCGCTCGCCGCGGCGAGCTGATTACCGTCTTACGGGGAGCATCGTAGGTCGACGGCGATTCCGAAAACCCGCACATCGGACTTCCGCCGGAAGCCCGGAGGAGGCAGGATTCCCGGGATGGATCGCGACGCCTCCCTGCCCCTCGACCGCCGCCTGCGGCAGGAGATCCTGTTCGCCCGCGAACGGGTCTACCATTTCGCGCAGCCGACGCCGCTCGAGCGACTGGAACTCCCGGAGCTTGATATCTGGGTCAAGCGCGAGGACCTATCGCCAATCAAGGCCTACAAGTGGCGGGGCGCCTGCAACCGGATGGCGGTGCTCACTGATGACGAGCGCGCTTCGGGCGTCGTCACCGCATCGGCCGGCAACCACGCGCAGGGGGTCGCCCTCGCCGCCCGCCAGCTCGGCATCCAGGCCCGGATCTACATGCCTCGCTCAACGCCCCGGGTGAAACAGGATGCAGTACGCAAACTCGGCGGTGACCTGGTTCAGATCATTCTCTCGGGAGACAGCTACGACGAGGCCGTGTCGGGGGCGAAGGACGATGCCGAAAGCACGGGCGCCGTCTATGTGCACGCCTACGACGACCTCCAGGTGATGGCCGGCCAGGGGACACTGGCGGACGAAGTCGTTCTTTCCGGCCACGGGCCGTTTGACGTCGCGTTTCTGCAGATCGGCGGAGGAGGCATGGCTGCGGGCGTCGCCGAGTGGCTGCGCACCTACTGGCCCGACATCCAGCTGATCGGCGTGGAGGGAGAAGGTCAGGCATCGATGAAACTCGCGATCGAATCCGGCGAGCCGACCCCCCTCGCCCAGCTGGACATCTTTTGCGACGGCACGGCGGTGCGGCAGGCCGGCAGCCTGCCTTTCGAGATCTGCAAACAGCATCTCGACCGAGTCGAGACCGTCACCAATGCCGAAGTGATCCGCGCCATTCGGTGCCTTTGGGAGGGCCTGCGCTGCGTATCCGAACCGTCGGGCGCGATGGGACTCGCCGCCGCGCTGAAGTGCCGTGAGCAACTTGCCGGCAAGCGCGTGCTGGTGATCCTCTGCGGAGCCAATGTCGACTTCCTGCAACTCGGGCACATCGCCGCTTCCGAGGGCGCCGCCAACATGCGGACCAGAACGATCCGGGTCCGGATCCCCGAGCGTCCCGGGACAATGCTGCAGCTCCTCGATACCTGTTTTGCCGGACTCACGATCACCGACTTCCAGTATGGCAAGGTCGATGACGACGCCGCATGGCCGATCTTCACCGTCAGCTCCGAAGATCCGGAGACCTTGGCTGGGCTCGACGGGCGCTTGGACAAGGGCGACTTTGAATGGACCGACCTTGCCGGAGCGATCGACGTCCGGTTCCGGGCGATTCCGCTGCGCTCCGACCTGCTCGCCCACCCGCTGTTCCTCCGGCTCGACTTTTACGAACGCTCGGGCGCCCTCCACGACTTCCTCGACCAACGGGTGCGCGACCGCGCCAACCTCTGCTACTTCAACTACCGTCAGTCGGGCGAACGCATCGGCCGGGCACTGATCGGCCTCGACTTCGCCAGCGAGCAACTCCGGGAAGAATTTGTTGCAGAGCTGCCACCCCACGGCGATGGCTACCGCCTGTGCGAACCTTTGCCTTCCGACTCCGCCGCGCGCCTCACCGGGCGGCCGGAATGATCGCCATGAAGTGGCTGATTCTCTTTCTCCTGATCTCCCCGCTCACCGCAGCGGACTACGAGCTGGTCATTGTCGCCGGCCAGAGCAACGCCCAAGGATGGAAGGGCGACGCGTGCCGCTATCCGAAGGGCCCTCCGGAAATCGATAGCTCGATCCCGATGTACTACGCCTCACCGGGAGTCGGATCGTCAGGCGGCAAGTGGCTCGGACTCGGGCCGCAACAAGGACTCTTCAAGCGCGGGCATTTCGGGCCGGAAATCACTTTCGCCCGCGAGCTCGTCGCGAATGGCCGGCGACCGGCGATCTTCAAGTTCGCTCTCGGGGGAACCCAACTCGAAGGCCGGTGGAAGCGCCCCGGCCAGGGAGGTCTCTACGACGAAATGGTGCGCGAGCTCGCGAAGGCCGGCCGAGCGTTCCGCAAGAGCGGCCACCGGCTCGTGTTCGGCGGGATGATATGGATCCAGGGTGAGTCCGATGCCATGGATGCCGGCAGCGCCGCGCGCTATCGGGAGAACCTCACCGTGCTCCTCAACGACTTCCGCAGGAACGTCGCGGGAAACCGCCGGCTTCCCGTCGTGCTCGGCGTCGATGAGCAGCACAAGTTCGTCGTCCGCCGGCCGATCATTGTCGAAACCCAGAAGTCGCTTGCGGAATCGGATCCGAAGATCGTCTTCACGACGATGCACCACCTCAAGAAGGCCGACGGCACCCACCTGACGCCGAAAGCCCTCGCCGAGCACGGCAAACGGCTGGCCGGCGCCTATCTGCAAATCGCGCGCTAGCCGATGCCAATGGGAGAGACTAACGGACAGCCATCTCGGACGAATGGGTACTGCCGGGTTCCCGAACCGCTCCGAACTCGCCGAGTGTCACCTCGATCTCGTGCTCACCGGAGGTGAAGTACGGCACACACGTTCCGTCGAGCTGCTTTCCATCGATCGCCAGGCCGACGACACCCGAGTTGACCCGGCCGGGATTCGACACCCGGATGTGATACGTCGCTCCCCGTACTTTGCGGGTCACCGAGAATCCGTCCCACGCGGACGGAATGCACGGATCGATCACCAGCCCGTCGTGCGCCGGACGCACCCCAAGGATGAAACGCGTCGCGGCCTGATAGGTCCACGAAGCCGTACCCGACAGCCAACTGTTGCGACCGAGCCCGAACTGCGGATGCTCGTCCCCTAGGATGTTCTGCGGATAGCAGTAGGGCTCGACCTCGAACAGGTCGATGTCGTCGTTACGCTTCGCCGGATTGATCTGCGAGTAGTATTCGAACGCCCGGTCCCCACGTCCGAGCATGGTTTCCGCGATCATCACCCAAGGATTCGAATGGAGGAAGATGCCACCATTCTCCTTGGCTCCGGGCGGATACGTCGTCACCCCTCCGATCTCCGGATCGTAGGCGTTATACCCGGGCCCGCTCAGCTTGATCCCGAAGCGGGTGTTGAGACGTTCGTTGACCGCATCAAGGGCGCTCAGCGCACGCTCGTCGGGAGCGAAGCCGGCCAGCACGGCCCACGACTGGGCGTTGGTGTAGATCGCACCGTGGGCGTTGTCGCTCGAGCCGAGGACCTCGCCGGACTCCATGAAGTAACGGACATACCACTCCCCATCCCAGCCGACGCCGTTCACGCGCGCGCCCATTTCGGCGTGATCGGACTCGTAGCGGGCAACCAAGTCGCGTTTCCCAAGGAATCGGCAAAGGTCGGTCAGCTCACGTAGGCCGACACCGTAGAGACAGGCGTTAAACAGACTCTCCGCATCTCCGGGAAGATTCACGGTGTCATTCCAATCGGCGTAGCCGAGAAGCGGAATCCCGTGGCGACCGACGTTCCGCTTCGTCCATTCTAGGGCACGCTGGAGGTGATCGAACACGCTCCCGCCCTCCCGTTCATCGATCGGGATGGCACCTTCGTAAAAGCTGATTTCCTCATCGAGGAATCCGTAGTCGCCCGTCTCCTTGAGAAACGCGCACACGGCCGAAACGATCCATAAATGGTCATCACCGTAGACCAGCTTGCCCTTCTCTTTCTCCTCCTCGGCATCGCCGCAATCGGCGTGCATGGTCGCCGGGTAAAACTGGTGCATCGCGGAACCGTCCGGCTTCTGGATGCTGAGCAGCTTCCTCAGCAACTCCTTCGCCTCGGACGGAGCACCGGCCATCCCGCCCATCACATCCTGGGAGCTGTCGCGGAACCCGATGCCACGCGTGCCGATGCCGAGTTGGTAGAGCGACAGGTAGCGCGACCAGTTCATGGTCATGTAGCACTGCCGCGGATTGTGGATGTTCACCATCGCATCGAACTCGGCGTCCGGTGTCTCGCACTGGAACACTGAGAGGTTCTCTTGCCAGAAGTCCGCGAGCCGACCGAACGCGGCATCCACTTCAGCCGGATCACTGTATTTCTCGACCACGAAGGGAATCCGCTCGCGCCGGTCCTGACCAAGCATGGTCACCGTCCGGACCTCGTCTCCCGAAGCGACGGATCCCATGCCGATCGCCAGCGCGCCGATGTTGTCGCCCCGACGCGCCTCGCAATTCGACAAACGTCCGCCCTCCGCCAAAGCACCGGGACAGGCCCACGTGCCGTATTCGTTGTCACCGAGAAACGCTTTCCGATCACTCTCGAACGAATTCACCGGACGGCTTGCGGAAAGGAAGTTCACGGCATCGTCCTTGCGCAGGAAAGGATACTGCAGCAGCGCCATCCGCCCGTATTTCAGCGAGAGCTTTTCGCTCATCATCGTCTGCGGAACCCAATCGGCATTGGTCAGTTGCTTGAGCGCGTCGAAGTGGCTGTATTCGACCACCGGTACGATCTCGATTTCGACCGGACGGCCACGCAGGTTCGTCACGCGGATGTCGCGCAGTTCGACCGCCTCACCCGCCGGGATGAAGATCGTGACCTCGGTCCGGATACCGGCGATCTCGGTGGTGATCTTCTGATACGAAAGCCCGACGCGGCACTCGTACGAGTCGCACGGATCAAGGCATGGCGTGAAGAACGGACTGATCACCGAAACCTCGTCGCCATCCCGAACGCGGAGGTAGAGCGTCGTGCCCTTGAACTCCGACGCCGGCATCTGCGGGATGTACTTCGTGATCCGGTTCAGACCCGGGTCACCGGCACAAAGCAACGCACCGCCGGTGTGGTCGACGATTCCCCCGAAAGCGAGGCAGCCGACATAGTTGACCCACTTCGTGGGAGTGCGCGGATCGGTAATCACATACTCGCGCCGATCGTTGTCAAAGAAGCCGTATTTCATGAATCCGGAAGAACCGAGTCGTCGTCCGCTGCCGCTCACTCACCCTTGTAATAGATGTCGAAGCCGTCGCCTTCGGCGCCGGGGTCCTGGGTCATGAATTCGACGTGACCGTCAACATAGAGGAAGTGCCGCCCATCGCCATGGCACGGTCTCTCGGCATCCTTCTTGATATCACCCTCGTAGCGCAGGCCGTTGCCCTTCCACAGTTTCGAGTTCCGGCCCCAGTCCTCGATAACGAGGAAGGTGCGCGCGGGATACTTCAGCGCCTGCTGGCGTTGCGGAGAGAAGGCGCCGTTGCCCAGCCAATCGCCGTCGCCGGTCTTCATTCCGACCACCCGTGGATTGGCGAGATAGCTCTTGTGGAGATTCTTCCGACCATCCTTGTCGGATGGGCAGTTGAAGATCTCCCCGCCGCCGCTTTCGAAATAGGTCTGCTTCTCAGCGTTGCCTCCATTCTCGGGATAACCGGACACCATCTCGACGCAGAGCCGATCGATCCACCCGTCGGGAGGCCCACCGTGCGGATACTGCCCGAAGTTCTCCGACGCGTAGCCATTCATCAGCATGCCGACCTGCCGGAGATTCGATGCGCAGGTTGCCGCACGGGCTTTCTCCAGACCGCGCCTTGCGACTACGAAAACGAGTGACGACAGCGCGGCAACGATCACGATGACGACGAGCAGTTCGATGAGCGTGAAGCCTGAGGACGCCGGGCGGCGTGAAAATCGGTGTTTCATGGGTTTGCTGATGGGTTGACCGGAAACTCCCCCGACACCAGCGCTCGCACAAGGTCATGGTGCAGCGATTTTCGACCGCTTTTGGCTGTGTTTGCGCACCACATGAATCGTGCACTCTCGCCAATCCCGGCAGCATCAGGCTCCGCGCCGATTGAGTCGTGACCGAATCCAGTCAGAGGGCGCTATTTCAGTGTTTAGTCACTGATTTTCACACCGTCGACATCTTGAACAAACCCGTGAGGAGGTGTCCTCTGACCACGATCAAACCCGAATCTTGGTCGAACGAAACCTCAGACAACCCATGAAAATCCAACAGATCTTCCCGTGCATCGCCGTTCTGGCGGCAACCCAGCTCGGGGCAACCAACCTCGGAGCCGCCATCGAAGATTGGCAATTTGACGAAGCCGCCGACACCCAGCTTTCCGGCCTTATCAACTCGGTCGGCTCGGCAGCCTGGGGCGGCGATGTTCCTAACGTCGTGACCGACGGCAACGGCAACCTCGACTTCACCGTCAGCGTGGATGACCCGGAGACCGCGGAGACGGACGAATCCACCAACAGCCTGTTCCGGAACAGCGACCTCACGACTGCCCAATCCACCGGAAAGTTCGAACTGGCCTTCACCTACACCGCTGCCGACCTGAGCACGGGAGACCTGACCGGTGCCAACGTCGGTTTCACGATCCGCAACCTCGCCAACACGGACCTTCTCAACGTCCGGCTCCAGAAGCAAAGCGGTACACTCCGACTTCAACGCCGGGACTCGAACACGGGGACCAACACGGATCTTGAGGACTTCGGAGTGACCAGCCTTGCCGGCCCCTTGTCCGTGCGGGTGATCCTCGATCTTGATACCGACACCTACGACGTCGAGTGGACTCCGGATGGCGAAGGCACCCGCTGCCAAACCAATATCCCGATGGACCTGCCGAGTCTGAATATGGAGCGCCTGCGGATGTATGCCAGCACCAACGCGACCGACTGGGGCGCTACCGATTCGGTGCAGGTGGAATTCCTGACGCTTTCCAATTACGTTGCTTCGGCCGCACCGTCGACGACCGCCATCGAGGACTGGCAGTTCGATATCGACTCCCAGAGTCTCGGCCACGCCCAGAACGACGCGGGAGCCGCCAACTTGGGCGGTAATGCGGACAATGCCGTGACCTCCAGCGGCGACCTTGTATTTACCCAAGGCATCGACACCGGAGACAACATCTTCCGCAATGGCGGGATCACCAATCCCGATCAAGGTACCGGACGCTTCCAGATGGACTGGCATGTCTCGTCGGCTGACCTTTCCACAGGTGACCTCACAGGAGCCAATGTCGGATTCGGAATACGCGATGACGGCAACACCGACCTGTTCACGGTCCGGCTTCACAAGCAGAACGGAACCCTGCGGCTCCAGCATCGTGTCGGAACTACCAATACCAACCTCGTCGACTTCGGCACCACCACCCTCACGGATCTCACGGTCTCGGTCATCGCCGACATGGACACCGATACCTTCAGTGTCTCGTGGCAGCTCGCCGGCGACCTCGGAGGATGCTGGTCCGGCATTCCGATGGCAGCCACCGGGCTTGAGTTCGACATCATCCGGACGGCCGCAAACACCAACACCAACGACTGGGGCGCGACCGACCAGATCGCGATCGACTACCTGACCATCAGCGAGCTCTCCGACACTCCGGCCGAACTCAGCCTCTCCGTTCAGTCCGGCCCCGGAGCGGGCGAGATTACCTTGGTCTGGCCGACAACCACTCCGGGAAGCGCCGTACTTCAGGAGTCCACCGACCTCGGCGGCACCGACCCGTGGTCGGAAGTCGTAGGAAGCCCGGTCATCAACGGGCCCAACTACGAGCTCACGATCACCATCGGCCCCGACAGCAACTTCTACCGTCTCAACACGACTCCGTAACCAAGGAGGGGCTCCCTCCGGGTGCCCAACCATACCTAGTAAAAGACCGGCATCCCCAAGATGCCGGTCTTTCCGTCCGAATCCCTCCTCGCATCCCTTCGCATGCGCAGCCCAAACCCATGACGCTCCGCTTCCCAAAAACCCTCCTGCTGCCGTGTCTGGTCCCCAGCCTGCTGGCGATCGACCCACCGATCGATGGCGCCGCCACTCCCGCAGGTCCCTCGACCATCGCCCTTGCCTGGACGGACACAACCACAGCTGAAACCGGATTCCGCGTCTACCGGAACGGCTCCCCGGTTGCCGATCTGCCCGCCGACACCACGCACTACTACGACCGTGGTCTTACCAGCGAGACCTCCTACTCTTACGAGGTCACCACGTTGGACGGCGGAGCAGAATCGACCCCGCTGAATCTCGGAAGCGCGACCACCACCATCCGGATGAACATCCTGTTCTTCTTCGCGGACGACATGGGCGCGAAGGACATTGTCGGGCTCCGCAACCCGGCCATCGATGGACCTACGATCCACGAAACCCCGGCCCTCGACTCGCTGATCGCTCAGTCGCTGGTCATCGACAACGCCTACTGCTCCGGGCCCCGCTGCGTCGTCGCGCGCAGGTCATTGCTCACCGGCACCTACGATTGGAATCCCGATGTGCTCGAAACAGGTGGCGGCATTCCCGAGACATCCGTGACGTACGGAGAAGCCGCGCAGGGAGCGGGCTACCGGACCTGCTACATCGGCAAGTATCACCTCGGCCAGAGCGACGACAGCCCGGCCCGCGGCCCGGCGGAGCAAGGCTTCGATGTGGCGATCGCCGCCGGCCATGCCGGCGCCCCATCCTCCAATCCGACCAACGGCCTCTCCTACTTCCCCGACCCCGGCACCCTGCTCTACGAGACGCTTTCGGATCCGGTCTATAACCAGGGCTCCGGCAAGGGTCTGAACATTCCGGCTGCCAGCGCCGACGAATACCTGACCGACCGACTGACCGGCGAGGCGATCGACTTCATCGATGACAGCGTCACCAGTCACCCGACCGAACCGTTCTTCGTCACCCTCGCCCACTACGCGGTGCACACGCCTGCGGAGGCGAAGCAAAGCGACATCGACCATTTCACCACCAAAAAAGCGTCCATGGCTGCTGAACTCGCGAGCCACCCGGGCGGCACCGGTTTGATCCGCGACTACTCATCGGCCACCCGCATCGTGCAGGACAACCGCGTCTATGCCGCGATGATGAAGAGCTACGACGACAGCCTCGCAGCGCTTCGTGCCCATCTCGCCGCGACTCCCGACCCCCGGAACCCGGGACTGATGCTGTCCGACACCACGGTGCTGGTCGTTTCCTCCGACCACGGCGGCAAATCGACCCACGGCTTCGGGACTGGAGCCAATCCTTCGAAGGAGCTCGAAAACGACGCGACGGACGCCGTCAACACCGGTGACTTCTCGAACAGCTACTCCAACTATCCGACATCGAACTACCCGCTCCGTCAGGGCAAGACATGGGTCTATGAAGGCGGCCTCAAGATCCCTTTGATCGTCCACTATCCTGGCGTGACCTCTCCCGGAGTCTCGAAGGCATTCGTGCACGGCGCTGACTTCTGGGCGACCTTCGCGGACATCACCGGTGCGGGCCAGCAACCGGCCGAAGCACGGGACTCGGAAAGCTTCATGCTCGCCGCCGGACAATCCGGGCGCTCGGCACGTCCCGACATCCACCACTTCTTCACCAACGCCTCCACCGGAACCGCCAATCCGGCCCTCGGGGCCTACCGCAAGGGCGACTACAAGCTGCTCTACTTCATGAACCAGCGCCGGGTGGAACTCTACCATCTCGCGGCCGACGTCTACGAACGCAACGACCTCTCCGGATCCCGGCCCGACCTCGCGGCCGAGATGCTCGACACATTGTATGCCAAGGTCCTCGACGCCGGCACGAAGATGCCGAAACCGGGCAGCAACTCGTGGCGCAGCGAGCAGGAGGTGCTGGTCGACAACGCGGTGATCGGCGCTCTGCCGACGCCACCCGACGCCGCACCTTCGGGCCTCTCGCTCAACCAGCTTTCCGATCATGCGATCGAGTTGTCCTGGACCGTCAACGCAACCAATGCGACCCACTCGGTAATCTATCGATCCGGCCCCGACGAACGGGCACTCAATGGTGGCAGCGATTCGTATCGTGAAATCGCCTATGTCCCGGTCGGACAGACCAGCCATGTCGATGCGAACTTCACTTCGATCGACGGCGAGAAATACAAATACCGGGTCGAAAGCGAAAACCTCGGAGGATGGAACGGCTGGACGATCGATCCCAGCGGGCTTTTCTCCGACGGCAGCAACAACAACGGGGTCACCAACACCGGGAACGAGATCCTGACCCTCGCCACCGGCGCGTTGAGTCCGGCGCTCGTCGCGGCAGACGACACGATCACTGTGCTGCCGGGAGAGGTCCGCGAGTTCACCCCCCTTCGCAATGACTTCGGCGATGGCTCGCTTGAGATCACTTCGATCACGCCGCCCGCAAGCGGCACCGTCACCACCAACGGTTCCACGATTACTTTCGAGGCTCCCGGTGATTTCATCGGTGGTCTGACGATGAGCTACACAGTCACCGACGGGGCCTCGCAATCCGACACAGCAACGGTGACCTTCATCCTTCCCATCGCACCCGCCGACGAAGTCGTCGAGGAGTGGAACTTTGATGACGTCGCAGGAACACAACTCGAGAGCTGCGTGAGCACCAACGGCACGGCATTCACCGGAACCACATCCGACAAAGTCGCTACCAACGGATCAGGGCAGCTGCTCCTCCAGCAGGACTCGACCAATCACTTCCGCACCAGCACTCCGTTTCCCGGAAGCCCGTTCACCACGGGTAGCTTCGCACTGGAAATCCAAGTCGACTCGATCGACTTCACGAACTCGAACAATGGCACGGTCGTCGGTTTTTCGCTGCGCGACGACCTTGGCACCGACTTCGGAAACATCCGGCTTCGCAAGGCCGGCGGCACCTTGGTACTGGAGAACCGTATCGGATCCAGCAACGAGCGTCTCTACGACTTCGACCAAGGCGGCGGAGCGGTGAATCAGGTCAATGACCTCCTGATCGAGGCCGTGCTGAATCTCGACACCCGGAAATGGAGCGGATCGCTTACGATCGGAGGCGGCAGCACGATCACCCTTCCGCTTCTGGACGCCGATCCGGCCGCAACGGGGGGACTCTCGCTCACCCGGTTCCAAGGTCAGCAGGATGCGGCCAACTGGGGGGCGGGCGACACGATGCTGATCGACCGCGTCACGGTGCGCCGTCTGACCGGCGACCTCAGCCTCTACGAGCAATGGTCGACCGGCCAGCCGTGGAACGGCAGCCTCCTGACCGCACCGGACGATGACGCCGATCGTGACGGGCTCACCAATTTCCTCGAGTTCGCGCTCGGCTGTCCACCGACTTGCGCCGCTCATCCGTCGCCGGTCACGGCTGGCGATTCCGGATCCGGACCGGTCGTCCGCTTCACTCCGGTCCGGGATACCGCGGCCATCCGCTACTTCGTCGAACGAACGCTCGACCTCAGTGATTGGTCTTCTCTGGCACCGGTCGAGATCCTCACACCCGCCGGCGTCTTGGTCGAAGTCCCGCTCCCTGCAGGCGGCGTGGGATTCGGTCGGGTGGGAGCCGAATGACTCCCCCGCAACGGGCGCATTTGCAGCGTTTCGGCACGAGTTTTCGTCCCTGCATCCAATTGAACCGGTGAGCCAATCGTTCACTCTCGGAGCAAATCCAAAGCCTTCCAATACCCATGACCCGACGCAGCATTCCGATTCTCCTCGCCCTCACCACGCTCGGTGAAGGCGCGCTAGTTTTCAACATCGACGGCATCGGCCCCGACGCCAGCCCGACCGCATCGGCGGGCGCGATCGGTGCCGGGGACGACGGCACGGTCAACGTCGCTTACAGCCAGTCACCGGCCACGATCAACGGCGAGACCTCCGTCACCCTGATCCTCACCGTAACCAGTCTGACTCTCGACGGAAACGGCTTTGACGATGATACCGCCGTTCTCAACTTCTCCCTGGTCTCCTCCGGCGGAACGATCAACCACACGACCGACCTCGGGGTCTCAGGAAATGGAGCCGGTCGCATCAGCGACGTGTCCGAGTCGCTCACCTTCGCTTACACCGGCGGCACGATTACCCTCGGCGCCGGTGCCGCCGCCGGCGACATGGGAGTCATCGACTTCATCGGATTCAACCAGATCGGGCTTTCTCAGTTCGACAATGTCGATGGTGATATCGCCACGCTAGCTCTCGGTACGGGCTCTCCGGTAAACGTCACTACCAATGAGTTCTCTTTCTCGGCCGACCCTGGCGACATGACCGTCGGCTACGCCCAGGGCGGCGCCGCCAACGATGGCTTCAAGGTGAATCACTTCCGGAGCCGCTTTTCGTTTGATGTCGTCTCCGTGCCGGAGCCATCGGTTGCTTTTGTTGTCGCGCTCGGAGCCGGAGTCATCCTCCCACGCCGACGTCGGTGACAAGGAGCGGCACCCTCCGGGTGCCGTTACTCAATTCCCGGCACCCGAAGGGTGCCGCTCCTTGCTCGCCTTGACATCGGACCTGAATATGTTCGTATGAACACATGTCGACATGGCCAGCCATCCGCTTTCTCCACGCTGGCGCCGACATTCGCCACACGCTCAACCGACTTCCCCACTGGCAGCAGGAAGGCGCCTGCTACTTCCTCACCTTCCGCCTCGCTGACTCGCTCCCTTCAACTCTGCTGAACCAATGGCGGGACGAACGCACCCGTTGGATGGCATTTCACCCCCAACCTTGGGACGAGAAGACCGAGCTAACCTACCACCGCCGATTCTCGACACGGATCGACCACTGGCTCGACGCGGCGCACGGAGAATGTCGCTTACGTCACCCTGAAGTCAGCCGAATGGTCGCGAAGGCGCTTCGACACTACGACCGCGGCCGCTATCTCCTCCATAGCTCCGTGATCATGCCCAATCACGTGCACCTGCTCGTCTCTCTTGCCCCGGACCGCACCCTCGAGCACATCGTCACCTCGTGGAAAAGCTTCACCGCGGTTCAGGCCAATCGCATTCAAGGCCGCAGCGGGCCCTTCTGGCAGAGAGACTACTTTGACCGGCTCATCCGTCACCATAGGCACTTCGGGAACGTCGTCCGCTACATTCGGAAGAACTCTGTGAGCGACTCACGGTCCCACCTCTACGAAGCAGAGTGGGTCAAGGAGGGACTCCCTCCGGGTGCCCGTTCACCCAAGGCACCTTGAAGGTGCCTCTCCTTGCAGTTCGTTGGCACGAACCACATCCGAGTACCACAGCGCCGAGCTCTTCGGCGTGCGCTTCAGCGTCTGACGATCCACATGCACGAGCCCGAACCGGAACTTGTAACCCGAGGCCCATTCGAAGTTGTCCATCAAAGACCACGCGAAATAGCCCCTGAGATCCACGCCATCCCCGATCGCCTGATGACAGGCCTCGAGATAGCCGCGGTAGAATGACAGGCGGTCCTGATCATCGACCGTTCCGTCGGGCAAAACGACATCATCCATCGCACAGCCGTTCTCCGTGATGTAGATCGCCGGGCTGCCGTAACGGTCCGCAATCCACTTCAGCAGCTTCCGGCAGCCCCAGGGCACCACCGCCCATTTGAACTCGGTAAGCTCCCACTCGGGATCGACGGAGAGATCCACCTCCTGGTCCTCGGAAATCCCGCCATTGCCGTAGACACTCTGCTCCGCACCATCCTTCGACGCCCCCGCGGCGAACATCGTCGTGTAGTGATTCAGCCCGAAAAAGTCCGATGAACCGAGCAACGACCGCCTTTCCTCATCGGTGAACTCCGGCAACCGGTCGCCCACCCGCTCCCGCATCACCTCGGGATAATCTCCGGTCTTGAAAACCGGATCGGCAAACCAACCGAGATAGAACAACAACGCACGCTCGGCCGCCTCATGGTCCTCGGGCCGATCCGTCAACGGCTCGCGCCAATCGCAGTTGTTGGTAATACCGATCTTGCCTCCCTGATGCTCGAATTCGCTACGATAGCATTGCACCGCCTTCGCATGCGAACGGAGAATATGGTGCCCCGCGATGTATGGCTCGACGTTCGACTCCCGGCCCGGAGCGAATACCCCCTGCCCGTAGCCGAGGATCGTCACGACCCAAGGCTCGTTGAAGGTGATCCAGTGCTTCACCCGGTCACCGAACTCCTCGAAGCAAAGCCGTGCGTAAGCCTCGAAGTCATCCGCGATCTCCGGATTGAGCCAACCGTCACGCTCGGTCTGCAGCGCCAGCGGAAGGTCCCAGTGGTAGAGCGTGACCCAAGGCTCAATCCCGTGCTCCAGAAGCGCATCGATCAGGTCCGAGTAAAAACGGATTCCTTCGCGTTTGATGGACCCCTTCTCCAATCTTCCGGTCGGCATCACGCGAGGCCACGAGATCGAAAAGCGATACGCCTTCAGACCGAGTGACGCCATCAGTGCGACGTCCTCACGAAACCGGTGATAGTGATCGCATGCGAGCTGCCCGGTGTCCCCTTCCGCGACCCGTCCGGGCACTTGGCAAAAGGCATCCCAGATCGACGGACCCTTGCCGTCGGCATCGTGCCCGCCTTCGATTTGATAGGCCGAGGTCGCGGTGCCCCAGGTGAATCCTTCCGGAAATCTCATGCGCTGTTCCTCTCTACTCCGGCTTCAGGTCACCGAATGGTCCGGGCATCTCCTTGAGGTGCGCCTGCAACGCCATCTTCAACTCATCCAGTTTCGCTGCATACCGGGAGTCGCCCGCCAGATTCCTCTGCTCCTTCGGATCCTCCGCCAGATTGTAGAGCTGGTCCTGATCATAGAACGCGGGATACTTGCCGATCGACATGTGCTCCGCATCGCCCCCGCCCGGGATGGCCTGCACATGGGAAAAGGGAGTCCGCGGGTTCTCGGTGTAAACCGGCCGACCCCGCCGCTTCTGGTTCTCGTTGAAGCGATCCAACACCTGCTGCCGTTTCTCGACCGACATGCCCGCGACCGGCTCCGGGTATCGGAGTGCGATGTACTTCCAGTCTCCCTGAATCACACCGCGCACGAATCCCAACTCGAAGAACAGTGATTCGTGCACCTGTTCCTTATCACCCTTCAGGACGGGAACGATCGACTCCCCATCGAATCTGGCATCGCCCGGAGAAACGTCCGCCAACTCCAGCAAGGTCGGCGCGAAGTCGAGATTGCTGACCAAAGCATCGGTCCGCTTGCCCACCGGGAACGGCCCGTTGTGGCTGATGAAGCCCTCGGAGTGGACGCCACCCTCGTAGATCGTCCCCTTCGCCTCCTGGCCGTGGTCATTGAAATAGACAATGATGGTGTTCTCCAACTGCCCGGTCTCCTCAAGTTTCGTGACCAGTGCTCCGACCATATCGTCGAGCCACAGCAGGTTCGGCCTGCCCCATTTCGCCGGCACGCCGGCTTCCTCAAGCCTCGGTTCGAGCGTCTCACGCGGCGGAAGGACATCGAGCGGCTCATCCAGCATCCCGAGCGCGGTGATGCGCGGATCCGCCTTGTAGGACCGTTCCGGTTCGCCGGGGCCATGAGGAATGGTGACCGCACAGTAGAGGAAGAACGGTCGCTCATCCTTCTCATCGAGAAAGTCGAGGGCACCCTTGGCGATCCAGTCGAGGTTGTGCGACGCCAGCGCCTTCACGCCGATGAAGTCGGGATTGTCGTAGTAGAGCGAGGCACCGAACTCGAATCCCGCTTCGTGGATCGCGTCGAGCTGCTTGTCGTAGTTCTCCCGGAGGACCTTCAGCATCGCCGGGTCGTCAGCCTTCGCCAACCACTCGGGCTTATCCATCCCGTTCACCTCCACCACGTGGTTCTTCCCGACGATACCAGTTCGGTATCCGGCATCCCGCAGCAGCTTCGGCAGGGTCGGCATGCCTTCGGTGATGAAGGTATTCCACTCGACCGAGGTCTGGCCGCCGAGTTCCCGCTGACGGTCGAGAAACACCCCGGCCATCGACCGGCTGGGATACATTCCGGTCAGCACGGCAAAGCGGCTCGGCGTGCACACCGGAGAAGTCACATACTGGCGATCGAACACCGTCGCATGGTCCGCCAACCGGTCGGTATTCGGCGTGAAGTTCCGGAACTTGCCGTTCGCCTGCCTGCCTTCAGGCATCCAGTTCATGTGTTGCTTGAACTGGTCGTCCGTGATCAGGAACAGGATGTTCGGTCGCTTGGAGCCAGCTACGGCCTCCGGCCCGGAGTCGCTTCCGGCCTTCACCGTTTCGGTGCCGTCCTTCGGTTTTCCACATGCCGACACAAACAGCGCGGCAAGCAGCGGAATCAGCAATGGATGAATCAATCGCATCGGATCAGAGACTCAGGAACTTGTCGGTGGCGGCACGGAAACGCTTCACGACATCCGCGAGTCCCGGCTCGTCGATCAGGCTCTTCTTTTCGAGCGGATCGCTTTCGTAATCGTAGAACTCCTCGAACTTGAGCTTGGACGGATCGCCCTTCTCGACCCAGCGGACGTAGCGGTAGCGGCCGTCACGGAGCGCATAGCCCATCAACTCACGGGCACCTCCGCCACGGGGATACTGGCTGATCGCGTAGTCCTTCACCGTGGCCTCCGGATCCTCAATTACCGGGACAAGGCTTTCCCCCTCGAGGGCGTCCGGCCTCTCAAGCCCCGCGATGTCGCAGAGCGTCGGGAAGATGTCGATGAACTCAACCGGCGATGACGACTTGGCCGCCACACCTCCTTTGGCACGCTTCGAGATGATCATCGGCACCCGGGTCGCCTGCTCGTAGTTGGTATGCTTGCACCACATGCCGTGGTCTCCGAGGTGCCATCCATGGTCACCCCAGAACACCACGATCGTGTTCTCCGCCACACCTTGCTTGTCGAGCGCGTCGAGCAACTTGCCGACCTGCGCATCGATGTAGGAGACACATGCCATATAGCCGTGGATGAGTTCCCGTTGCTTCTTATCGGGAACGACCTTGCCCTTGAGACCCTCGTAGCCGGCATAGCTCCCGTTCTTCAGCTCCCATGAATCCTGGAAGTGCACCTCCGGAGCGCCCTCCGGCATCTTCTGGAATTCCGCCAGGCGGATGTCATCGCCGGAATAGAGGTCGGCGTACTTCTTCGGTGCGACGAACGGCAGATGCGGTTTCTTGAAACCCACCGCGAGAAAGAACGGCTTGTCGGACTTCGAGAGTTCGCCGATCAACTCGACTGCCTTGTCGGCAAAGATGCCGTCGTCGTAGGCGTCGTCCGGCACGTCCTGATCGATCTCGACCGCAGGCGTACCACCGAGGGCCTCCTTCATCTTGTTCCAGTTCCCCCGGTTCTCCCGCTTGGCGACCTTGGCCCGCTCGACGAATTCCGAACCGAGGAAACCCATCTGGGAGTCCGGATTGTCGGCGGTCTTGATGTAAGGCCGACTCCACGAAGCCGGGTCATCCTTGATCTGACCGTCGACACTCCGGGGGTCGAAGATCTTGCCGAGCCCGACCGACTCGTAGCCGTTTGCCTTGAAGTGCTGGGGCAAAGTCACGACATCAGGGAGATTGTCCCGCAGCCGGGTCTTGAGGTCCCACACCTGCGTTGTGTCGGGCCGAAGCCCCGTCAGGAGGCTTGCCCTCGACGGACCACAGACCGCCTGCTGGCAGTGGGCATTGAGGAAGGTCGTGCCCTGGCCGGCGAGCCGGTCGATGTTCGGCGTTTTGATGACGGTGTCGCCGTAGCAACCGAGCATCGGCTTGAGGTCATCGACCGCGATGAAGAGAACATTGGGCTTCTCGGCGGCCGAGACCGTTGCTGCGAGCAGCAGCGCGAATAGTGAGGATTTCATCATGGGTTCACTTGGACTTGCTATCGGAGTCGAAAGGGTTTCTACCGCCCTCTTTTGCTCCTGTTTGCTGTTTGAGATCGTTCAGAAGCTTCCGCATCTCCGCCGCTCTTTCCGGATAGGTTTCAGAAAGGTCCTTCGCTTCTCCGGGATCCGCTGCGAGATCGTACAGCTCCAACTGGCCGCTTCCGTGGTTTTGGAAGAGCTTCCACCTGCCGTCGATCACGGCCGATGCGTTGCGGTCGCCCGTCGACTGGGGACGACCGCGGGGCGAATGGAAGAACATCGGCCCACGCTCCATTGACTCGCCCTTGAGCAAAGGAAGATAGCTGACGGAGTCCACGGCCTCGCCGGGGTCTGCCTTGAGGCCGACTGCCTCAAGGACGGTGGCGTAGTGATCGGTTCCCAGCGTTGCGGCCTTCGTGGTCCCGGGTTTCACGACACCGGGCCACTTGACAATCATCGGCACCCGCAGCCCTCCATCGTACAACCAGCCTTTGCCATGACGATACGGCAGGTTTGTCGTCGCCAGCGGGCGCCCGCTCGATCCGCCACGCGTTGAAAGTCCGCCATGATCGGACGTCATCAGCACGAGGGTGTTCCCAGAGAGCTCCAGTTCCTCCAGCGTGTCCAGCACCCGACCCACACTGTCGTCCATGCTCTTCACCATCGCCGCATAGACCGGATTGTTCTGCACCGTCTTGTCCGTCGCTCCATCCGAATCCTTAAAATCCGGATCCTTCCACTTGCCGCCCTCAGGGTCTCCGTTCAACCGCTTCCGCGCCTGATCCACCATCCCCTCGGGCGCTTGGAACGGCGTGTGCACGGCGTAGTGGGCAAGCACGAGCAGGAACGGCCTCTCACGATTCTCTTTCAGGAAATCGACCGCCTCATCCGTCAGGCGATCGTTCAGATACTCCCCTTCCTTCCCGTCGACCACCGGAAACACCTCGTTCTCCTTATGCTTCCCGTCGGGAGTCAGGTGAAACGGATAGAAGTAGCTGTTCGGGCCCCCCGCAGCACCGGCGATCCGGCTGTCGGAGAAGCCCTGCGTGTCCGGACCTCCGCCCTCCTTGCCGAGGTGCCACTTGCCGATGTAGCCGGTGACATATCCGGCATCACGCATCACCTCGGCAAAGGTCACCCGCTCGGGAGCGAGCGTGTGTTTCCGTCCTTCGAATCCCGGAACCCCATCGCGAGCCGGCAGGCGCCCGCTGAAGATCCCATACCTCGACGGCACACATCGGGGATGGGCGCAGTAGGCGTTCTCGAACACCAAGCCTTCCTTTCCGAGGCGGTCGATGTTGGGAGTGTCGTGAAAGGTGCTTCCGTGCACCCCGATATCCTGCCGACCGAGATCGTCGATCAACAGAAGAACGACATTCGGCCGCGCGAGCAGCGGAGCGGCCAGAAGCAGAAGTGACAGGATTACTTTCATTCGCCGCGCAAGATGAAGCCGAGGTCGTCGAGATAGATCCGACCTTCCACCGGCTGGTTGGACTTCAGGTGAAAACGAATGCCGTATAGCTCGCCCATCGCCTCCAGTAATCGAGGATCGTCCAGAACGATCGAGAGCTTCTCCCAACTGCCCGCGAGTTTCCTGAGCGGCACGCGTCCAACCGGCATCCAGTGGTCGAGATTACTCTGGAGCACGATCTGGACGAACGCGTTGGGATCATCGCTGTGGAGATCAGGCGACCCGCCAAGCAGCCCGATCACGCCGCCGATGCGCTCGCGTTCCAGACCCTCGGGCAGCGACTTGATGGCAAGCAGGGTGTTCTTCTCTGCCACGTCCTCCGCCGCTTCTAGGGTCATCATCGCGACCGTCTGGTTCGGCCGGGCCTGGCTGTCGGCAGCGAGTTGATAGCTTGTTTCCAAACCGGACATCGACGCATCTCCGGCGAACTCCCAAACCACCTGATCCCGCTGCTTCACCTCGGTCCAACGGATCGTTGCCTCTGCCTGAAGACCGTCAGCGGTCGCCTTGATCCGTGATTCACCCGGACCTTCAGGAGTCACCTCAAACACCCCAACCGAACTCGCGGTGTCGACTTTCTTCAAACTGGCGCCGCCCACACCTTCTAGGTCCAAGCTTACTTCCGAAAGCGTACCGCCCCACGCGCCGTCGTCTCCACGAACGAGCACAAATCCTTCCACAGGTAGATCCGCAGGCGCCTCGGCCGGAACGAGAATCTCAAGCGACGGCTTTCCGGCAAACTCCCCTTCCAGCTCCTCGCTCTCATCACTCACGACAAGCGCGCAGAAGCCCGGCACCTCAAAGCCGGACGCATCGACCGCTATCTCACGCGCGGCATGACTCCACTCCGGCCGCTGCTTCAGTGGATTCCAGAAGTACTCACGTTGCGAAAATCGCCAGGCCTTCACACTGCCCGTCAGTTCCGCCCCGTCCAAAGCGACCCCATCGATCCTCACCGGCCGCCGGGTCTTGTTGATCAGCATGACCCGCGGCTTGCCATCGCGCAGGGTCGCGAATCCCGCCACGCCTTCGGGCAAGCCCGAGATTTCCAAAAGCTCGGATCCCATGTGCTCCCGCCAGAGCATCATCGCGTGGAAAACCGCGCGAGCACCCTCGCCGTTCACGCCGAACAACCCGTGCCCTCCCGCTCCGACATCGGAGAAGTAGTCCCACTGGTTCGCGAAATCGACACCGCTCTCGGCCATCGCCCCGATGAAAAGGCAGGTCCAAAGCCCACTGGAGAGATCGACGGTCGGGCGCGTCTCCATCACCTGCTTGTGCCACTCGGTGACTCCAATCTCGATTTCGTCTTCCCGGCCCGGCTGATACTTGGCGATCCACTCCCGGATTCGCTCCACAGCCTTCGCCACATCATCGGCCTTGGCGAAGCGCTCACCCTCGGATTTGCCTCCGCCGAGCACCGGGTAGGTATGGAAAGTCACGAAGTCGAGCAGCTCGCCCGACTCACGGATCAGCGTTTCGACAAAGGGCAGCTGGTCATTCGAAGCCGTTGGCCCTCCGACCTTGATGCCCGGGTCGACCGCCTTCATTGCCTTGGCGAAGGCCGCAAAGCGCCGTGCATACTCGTCTGCATCCACGACCTTTCCGTCAGGACCGACATGGCCGAGTTCCCACTCGCCATCGAGTTCGTTGCCCACTTCCCAGTAGTCGACGCGGTAGCCCTCCTTCTTCGCCCACTTCACCCACTCGGCCGCCATCTCCGGGGTGCCGGTGCCGGCGTTGACCGTCACGATCGCCGCCGCTCCGCGGTCACGGACGTACTCGTGCAGCGCCCGGACATCGAGGTGCCCGTGAAAGTCCGACAGCGAACCGTCGGCACTCCCCAGCCGGAGTCCCGGAGCATACTCGGAATAATCGATCTGCCACTGCGGGCCTTGCCGCTTCGACGCATCGAAGTCCTCACCCTTCCGGACCCCGTTTCCGTTCCAGTAGACCTCATCGGACCACGATCCGCCCGGGAGTCGCAGCAACGATGGCTTCCAGCGCTCGACGGCGTTCCGCACATCCGCGGCTTCGAGATCGCGCTTCTGATACCAGAGCGCGACGTTGCCACCGAGGAGGCGGCCGAGATCCACCGGTCGCTCCTTTTCAGGAGTCCGGATCTCGATCCCGGCGGCAACCCACAACGGCAGTCCCGCCGTCAAAATCGCCAGCATCCTCGTGGTCCTCATTCCCTCCGATTTGACACCCTTTTACTCGGTGGCTTCGAGCGAAACCTTGCGCAGCGAAACATCACCCTTCAGGTCCCCGAGCAGGAACTTGAGCGTGGGCGCATCCGTGCCGTCCGTCTCCTTGGGGGTGATCCGGAGTTTCTTGCTGGTCCAATCCGCAGTGATCGGCACCCGATTGAAGTAGGCAAATTTTCCCGGGCCCGTCGTCACCACAACCACCACTTCCTTGCCTTTCTCGAGGTCGCCTTTGATATCGAAGCTCAGCGAGTAGGTCCTCCCCGCCTCGACCGCCACTTCCTGAATCAGTTGCCGGTTGCCGGGTTTGCCGCTCGCGTCGGCGGCCTTGATGGTCAGCACACCGTCGGCGACCGCCCGATCCGTCGCTGGGGTGTCCTTGATGGAGAACAATTTCCAAGGTGCCAACGGTTTCTCGAACTCGCCGTTCTTGATGAGAGGCTCTGCCGAGCCAAGGCCAACACAGGCGCCGATCAGCACACTGTAGCAAAAGATTTTCCTGGTCATGGGTTCAGTCGTGTTTGGATTGGATGAGTGAGGGTTCAGGGGAGTTCGGAAACCTTGAGTTCACCGACCGATACCGAATCGGTCGCCCCCCAGTCGGTGGTGTTGGTGTTGGCGGTCATCCGCACTTCGTCGAAATTCAGGCCCGTGGCCGACATGGCGATGCCGGTCGAGCTCTGCTCCGGGCCGGCCCCGAGCTGCCAGTAGACGTCAAAGGTATCGGCATCGAGGTCCGCCACCACCCGCACCCGCAAATCGGCGATCGTGGTGGCGTTGAAATCTTCCAGATCGGTATTCGAGGTCCCGACCCGGTGCTGGAGTCGCAGCTCGCTGTTCTGGCGCTGGAGACGCACCAGGAAGAGGTCGGTGCCGCCAGCATCCCGGAAACCGAATCCGACATTCGCACCGGTTGCATCACCTCCTTCGATGGTTGCCGAAGGATAAGTCCACTCCATTTCGAAGACTCCGGTGGTTTGCCCCGGAACCGTCAGCGTCGCGTTGCGGAAGACATTATCGGAGGCGTCCGCTCCGACGCCGAACACCAGATTCCCGGCACCATCGGTCTGCACCTGGTCCTTGTTCCCCGAGAACGAGGCGCTACCTGCGGAATTCGCAAGCCCCGTGAACTGGGTGCCCGCGACGTCCTCGAACTCCCAGTGTTCCAGCACCGTGGCCGAAGGAGGAACAGTCTCGTTGGTCACCGAGATCTGGACTTTGGCAAATGCCGAGGCTCCTGCGGTATCGCTGACCTCAACCGTGAACCAGCCCGCCCCGAGATCTCCAACTGCCGGCGTTCCGGTCAACGCGCCATCGCTTCCGATCGACAGCCACGCCGGACCGTCGAGCTTGGTGAAGGTCAGGGTGTCGCCGGGATCCGAGACATCACCCGCGAGGCTCCCCGTGTAGGCGGCATCGGGAGTCGCATCCGCCTTGAGCACAGGGTCGGAAAGAAAGACCGGCGGCACATTGTCGTCGAAGGTGATCCGGAAGAAGCGCCGGGCGGCGGTCGCCGCAAGCTCGGCCGGCGAGGCGGGCACATCATTCGCATCGTCCGTCCACGGATCCACCAGATCATCATCACCGAGGACTCGATAGCTCACCCCACCGCTGTCGGGCCACGCGAGCTCGACCATCCCCGATCCAACCAAATCAATCGAAACGTCGGGGAGGAAAGCTCCATCACCGGTGGTCGACGGCGCCGCGAGGTTCAACCGCTCGGCGCCGTTGGTCGTCGTCTCGGCCCGCATCGACCGCGAGAGCTGGTAGACGATCGCCGCATAGGCGTCATCCGCCGCGAGGTTGCGCGTCTCAAGGGGATCATCGACGTAGTCGTAGAGATCGACGCCATCGACATTCCCGGACCCGTCCACCCACTCGATGTAGCGGAACCGCTCGGTCCGGTAGGCGTAACCGTAGCGGCCGCCGTTGTTGAAGTGGGTGATAGCGCCGTGATGCACGGCTTCCCGGGAACCGTCGAGCACCGGCACCAGACTCCGCCCGCGCAGCGGTCGGCCGGTCGTTACGGTGTTGCTGCTCGGTTGCTCGGGGATCGGAAGCCCGGTCATCTCGCAAAGCGTCGGGTAGATATCGATCGTGTTGACCGGCGTGGCCGTCGAGTTGGTTCCGGGCGCCTTGGGATCCCGCGGATCATAGATAATCAACGGGCAACGGGTCGCCTCCTCCATCGCCGAGTGTTTGCCCCACCGGCCGTGATCGCCGAGGTGGAAACCGTGATCACCCCAGAGCACGATGATCGTCGTCTCATCCAGATTCTTGCCGGCCTGCACCGGGTCAGCGGTCACCGCCAGCTTGTCGATGAGTTCCCCGACCAGCGCATCCACCATCGATACGCAGGCATAGTAGCCGTGGACCAGCTCGCGCTGCTGCGCCTCGCTCGGCGGCCAGCTCGTATCATACGGCGTGTAGCCTTGCAGCTCGCTGTGAAAGTCGAGCGTCGCCCCCGTGAAGGTGCTTTCGCCGGCCGGATGGGCGCTGAAAGGAGCCAGCGGCATTGAGCTTCGGTCGTAGAGATCCCAGAACTGACGAGGCGCGTAGAACCCCAGGTGCGGCTTCTTGAATCCGACCGCGAGGAAGAACGGCTTGCTGCCGGAGGAAAGCGTATCGATCAACGCCAAACCCTCCTCCTTGATATGATGATCGCCGTAGTTCGCGAAGGGCTCGGTATCGGAATCATCGACCGCCGGCTTGCCCGACGGACTGTAACCGGACGCAGCCTTCACATAGGCGATCGACCACGAGAGCGGGTCGTCGATGTTCGCCCCGTCGGGAAACTGGTCATTGGCGTCGAGCGCGCTCCCGGTGTCGCCCACGGTTCGCGGGTCATGGAATTTCCCGGTGCAGGCGGTCTCGTAGCCCTCGTTCTTGAAGTGCTGCGGCAGCGTGATCACGTCCGGCAGAAAGTCCGGATGGCGGATCGCCTTGAAGCCCATGACCCCTGTCTCCTCCGGCATCAGACTGGTCGTAAGCGCCGCCCTCGAGGGCCCGCACACCGTCCAGTTGCAGTGGTGGTTCAGAAAGGTCATGCCCTGCGAAGCGAGCCCGTCGATTTCGGGCGTCAGCGCCACCGGATCACCGTAGCAACCGAGCGTCGGCACGAGATCGTCGACGGCAATGAAAAGCACGTTCGGCTGCTCCGCCCGGGACACGGGAAGCGCGAATACGGAGGCCAACACGGCCGGCAGGATAAGTCTCATGGGTTTGAAACGGGTTTTCAGGGTTTGAAGCCAGGTTGGGCGGGTCTGACGCTGTGGAACAAAAGCCGATTCCCCCTCCAAAACAAGCGCACTTCGCAATCAAAAACCGATGATTTCCACTGCAAATGCGCCCTCTTGACTTGCCGCCAATCCAAACTTCCGCACAAGCTGTCCGCCATGACAGCGAAGAAGAGGCCGCGGGCGAAGCTTCCCCAGTTCGACGATGGACCATCCCCCGACCAACCGAGCATCCTCGTCGCCTTCGATTGGTTCGACCACCGCATCTACAAGGGCATCGCACGTTTCGCGGTCCAGGCGGGCTGGCACCTCTCCCCTTACCTCTTCTCGGATCGCAATGTCCCCTTCAATTGGCCGGGCGACGGCGCGATCACCTGCTACGGTCCGACCCTTGCCCCCTTCATCGACTCGCTGACGATGCCGAAGGTCGATGTCAGTGTGGCCAAGATGCCGCATACGGTCCCGCGGGTCCTCAACGACAACCTGCTGATCGGCCGGCTCGCCGCGGAGCACTTTCTCAAGCGCGGCTTCCACCACTTCGCCTTCTTCCGCTGGCCCGCGGTCGAGGTGAACCCGATCCGTGAGGCATCCTACCGCGCGGCGCTTCTGGAGTCTGGCGTCGACAAGGATCACTTTCACATCATCCGGCAGCCGGGACCGAAGGTGCTCCGCGACTGGGCCGCCCACGAAAAGGCGATCCTCGAACAACTGGAAAAGCTCCCCCGCCCGCTGGCGGTGTTCACCGGACAGGACAACCTCGGCGCGACCCTGATCGAGGTCTGCGTTCGAAATGGCATCCATGTTCCCGAAGAGATCTCCGTACTCGGCGTCGATAACATCGAGTTTCTTTGCGACTGTCTCGCGGTGCCGATGTCGAGTGTCGACACCCGACTCGACGAGCTCGGCTATCAAGCCGCGAAGCAACTGCAGCGCCGCATGGACGGAGAGATCGCTGACGATGCCCCGCCGCTTCTGATCGCGCCCGGGCGCGTGGTCAACCGCCGCAGCACCGAGGTTCTCGCCGTACCGCATGCGGGGGTGGCCAAGGCCCTTCGGCTGATGCGTGCCGCCTTCAGCACCCCGATGACCCTCGAGGATGTCTGCGAGCACGTCGGGATGTCGAAGCGAGGCCTCGAGAAGGCCTTCCGCACCCACCTGCAGCGTTCGCCCGCGGCCGAACTCCGACGGATCCGGATCGACCACGCCAAAAGGATGCTCACCGAGACCGACATCAAGATCGAGGCGATCGCACGCGAGTGCGGCTACTGCAACAGCTCGAACCTGAGCCTTGCTTTCAAGCGCGACACCAAACTCTCACCACGAGCCTACCGCCGGAAGTTCCGCACGGAGGAACACCCTGCCTAGACCGGGACCGACGCGGCCTCCTGTTCATCGAGCTCCTTTTCGATCTCCCGCATCTGACCGTCGGTCAGGCGGTAGAAGAACATCGCGACTCCCTGGCCGACGATCAGCACCGCGGGAATCAGCGAGAACAGGAGCAGGATCCCGTGCTTGGAGGTATCGGTCTGCTCCATGTTCGCTTTGAATCCGCACCACGTGAGCAGCATGCCGGCAAACCATCCGCCGATCGCCATGCCGAACTTCTGGGAGAACACGGCAGCCGATACGACAAGTCCCGTAATTCGACGGTTGTGCTTCCAGCGGATGAAAGCTGCGACATCGGTATACATCGTCCAGACCAGCGCGACCGGAGGACCGGCGGCGAAAGAACCGAGCAGGTTGATGATGTAGATCCAACGCGGGTTCTCCGGGAAGAACACGACACTTGTCATCTCAAGCCCGAAGATCGAGTAGGCCCCCGTCTCGACTCCCGGCATCGTGATCCGCAGACCCGGATCGATCCAGTACGGCAACGCCATCCCGATGCCACCGATGATGGTCAGCCAGATGATCAGCTTCCGCTTTTCGAAGAACTTGATCAGCAACCCCGTGCACATCACGCCCAGGATCATCGCCATCCACCCGCCCGATCCGAAGCTGGCCACCTCGACGTCGCTCGTTCCCGGAACGACATACTTGAAGTAAAAGATGTTCGATCCGTTCTTGATCGCAACGGCGGTCAGGTTGATCAGCCCGGCGAAGACCAGGATCAGCCAGGGCCGGGTGGTCACCAGCGTCTTGATGTCCTCCCCCAGCTGTTTTCGGTCAGATGTCGTCGCTTCAGGCGCCACGCGCTCTTTCGTGGTCGCGAAGGTGAGCAGGAACAGGATCGTCGCCATCGCCGCGAAAAGCAGCATCGTATTGCGGAACCCGATCACGTCGTCGCCACCGCCCAGCGACTCCTTCAGCGGCGGCAGGAACTGGACGATGACCCAGCCACCGAGGAACGCGAAAATGAATCGGATCGAGGACACCCTCGCCCGCTCCGCCGAGGACGGACTGATCACCGCCATCAGACCGGAGTAGGGAATGTTCACCGCCGTGTAGAGCATCGACACCAGCGTGTAGGTCAGTGCGGCGTAAGCGATCTTCCAACCCGGCGAGAGGTCGGGCGAATAGAACATGAAGTAGCCGGCGACTCCGAACGGAATGGCGAACCAGAGAATGAACGGCCGGAAGCTACCCCACCTCGTACGGGTCCGGTCGGCAATGACTCCCATCACCGGGTCGTTGACCGCGTCCCACACCCGCGACAGCAGGAAGATCCAACTCACTGCCGCCGCCGAGATCCCGAAGACGTCGGTGTAGTAGAAGAGCAGGAACATGTTGAACATCTGGAAGTAGAGGTTCGAGGCCAAATCCCCGAGGCCGTACCCGATGCGCTCGACCCAACCGAGTCGTCCGTTCTGTTCCTTGCTCATTCTAAATTCGCTTATCCATCCGTTCATCGCCGGATCATCCGGATCGCTTGAGGAGAAAAACCTCCTCTCGATTTTCTGTCAGTCTCCAAACCATGCGGCCGGAGGCTCGTTCGAACCTCCGGCCATCCCCCAAAGTCCCTCAACGGGACCGAACCGGCAGAAGCTCACCGGTCGCTTTCCGTGCGACCGATACCCGAGGCGGCCGACATGCTGCCGGACCTGAAAGTTGCAGTGTGGGTTTCATGGGTTGGATGTCGCGCGAGATGGATTCACACCACGGACACGACCTGACCAACTAGCGTTCCAGCCAAACGGGTTCAATCTTCGCTCACGGTGAACTTTCGGCCCATTTGGACTGAAATCACGCACTCGCCCGGGAGGACGGTGAAGCTACGAAGCCCGAGTCGGCCTCTGTCGCAACGGCTAGGAAAATGGTGCGCGATAGTGGGTTCGAACCACTGACCCCATCGGTGTGAACGATGTGCTCTACCACTGAGCTAATCGCGCTTGAGCGGTTGCGGGGCCGAGGGATTAGGGAAATCCGGAGACCGATGCAAGCCTGATGGTCGACCGAATTCCGCTCAGAATTCGACCGTCTCGCCGAGAACCCCGCAGTCCACCGAGCCGTCGTGGAACTCGCGCAAGGCATCGCGGAGCGCTTCCGAATGATCCGACTCACCGTGGATCAGCCAGACCTTCGACTTCGGACCGCTCATCGCTTGGAAATATTCCAGCAACTCCGAGTGGTCGGCGTGACCGGAAAACGAGTCGATCGCCTCCACCGAAGCGCGGACCTTGTAGCGTTTGCCAAAGATGCTGACCTCCTTCTTTCCATCGCGGATGAACCTCCCGAGCGTGTTCTCGGCGCAGTAACCGACAAAGAAGACGGTGTTCTTCGAGTCACCGATCCCGTTCTTCAGGTGATGGCGGATCCGTCCTGCCTCACACATGCCGGAAGCAGCAATGATGATGCATGGCTGGTCGGACTGGTTCAGCTTCTTCGACTCGCTGACCGCGCGCACCAGGCGCAGGCCGTCAAAGACGAACGGATCCTTCTCGTCCTCGAACATGAATCCGTAGACATCCTCGTTGAAGCACTCGGGGTGGAGACGGAAGATTTCGGTCGCTCCGACGGCGAGCGGACTGTCGACGTAAACCGGCATGTGGGGCAGATGCTTCTCGTGGAACAGCCGGTTGAGGACGTAGAGCACCTGCTGCGTGCGCTCGACCGCGAACGCCGGGATCATGACCTTGCCGCCTCTCTCGAAGGCACGCTGCAGGATCCCGAGAAAGTGCTCGTCAGCACCCTCCGGCATCTCGTGCTCGCGACCTCCGTAGGTCGACTCCATGAGGAGAAAATCGATATCCGGCACGTTCACCGGGTCATTCAGGATGCCGTTGCCGCCCCGGCCGACATCACCCGAAAACAGAAAGCGCTTCTTCTTTCCACCGTCGTCCTGGTCGGTGATCTCGAGCAGCACCTGGGCCGCTCCGAGAATGTGACCGGCGTCGAAGAAGGTCAGCGTGACGCCATCGGCGATCGGGAGCGGACGCTCATAGCCAACGGTGATGAACTGCCGGAGGCAACGCTCGGCATCCTCTTTCGAGTAGAGCGGTTCGACCGGCGGTTCGCCATCCTTGGCCCGTCGCTTGTTCAGCCACTCGACATCCTGCTCCTGGATGTGGGCGCTGTCGGCGAGCATGATCGTGCAGAGGTCACGCGTCGCGAAAGTGGCGTAGATGTTTCCGGTGAAACCCTTCCGGCTGAGATTGGGAAGATTGCCGCTGTGGTCGATGTGCGCGTGGGACAGGACCACGATGTCGATATCGGCCGGATCGAAGTGCGGAAAGCAGCAGTTGACCTCATACGACTCATGCCGCCGGCCTTGATACAAACCGCAATCGAGGAGGATCCGCTTGCCGTTGACTTCGAGGAGATGCTGCGAGCCGGTGGTGGTACCGGCGGCACCACAGAATTTGAGTTTCATACCGCCTAACATCGACCAGCCTCTCCCCTTGGAAAAGGAGAATCTGGAAGGCCTGCCGACGGATCCGGATCAATCCTCGTCGCCGAGCGAATCGATCCGCTCGCGACGCGCGAGACGTCGGCCCCAGAGGCGTTCCTTGCCGCGAAGCTTCTTCAATCCTCCCGACTTCATGCGGGTGATCTTGCGCACGGTCGCCGCGTGGGGCGGCACGCTCGCCTTGCGGTCGCGGGCCTTGCGTCCGCCCTTCTTCTTCGCGGCGGGCGGCTTTTCGGCCGCCGGCTTCGCCTTCTTCTTTTTGGCTTTCTTGGAGGGCTGCCCCTCGCCGCCCGCACGCTTCTTCGGAAGCACGAGAGTGCTGTCGGAGAACAGGAGAACGTGACCTTGGGTGAGCAACCAGAAGAGATCCACCAACCACTCCTTCGGCGGCTCCTCGACGCCCTCCGGCAGCACGGCTTTCCAAAGCTGTTCGAGCTTCGAGTCGGGATTGGCGTCAAGCCAGCGCACGATCGCCGCCGGACGCTCCGAGAGCTCGTCGAAGTTGACGAGCGGATGGGGACGGGCCGGCCCGCAGAAGAGTTTGCCCTGCTTCTTGAAGATCGCGAGATGGTCGGACTCGAGCATCCGGCAGATCGTCGGAATGATCATCGCGGGATGACGCCGCGCGTGACTCCCCGCGATGCGGATCGCGGCAAGAACCCCTTCGGACACGGCCCTCGCCGAAACGTCACCCGGAAGCTCGGTCTGATGCACTTCTTCGAAGGCTTCGGAGAAACCGCGCGTGATGAAGTCCCTTTCGATCTCGGCACGGTCGAATGTCCATGCGTCGTCATCACCGCCGACCGGACGCCAACGGACCCGCTTCTTCATCGTTTCAAGCCACTCGTTCACCGCCTCCTCACCGCGCTCGGTGCGAACCTTCGCGGCGTAGCGGTCGAACGGCATGTTCGAGAAACGCTCGCGATGCAGGCGTCGCAGGTTCGCCTGATAGCTGTGGAAGTTCGGCGGCCCGAGCCACTCACCGGAGATCCCGCAACGCGCCACGACCTGGAAGTTGCCGCTCGGCGGTTCGGTTTCGATCTCCTCGCTTTCGTAAAAGTCGGCGAAGCCGTCGGACTGGAAGAAGTAAGCGGCCGCCTCCTCTTTCGTCAGGAACAGGCAGTCGTCCTTCTTGCCGTGGAAAAGCGCGGGACGCTTCGGATCGACCTTCACCTCGAGGCGGTAGCGTTCGCGTGACCCGAGAAACAACTGTGCGAGATCGAATAGCGAATAGACCCGGGCGCGGTGGTGGATCTCCTTCACGATGAGATGCACCGATTCGATGTTGGGAATGACAGTGACCCTCACTCCGTCTGCCGGCGCGGGAAGATCGCGTGGTCCTCCTTCGCGACCGCGTTGCCCCTGCGGGCCACGTCCGCCCTTGCCTCCACGAAAGCCTCCTCCTTCGCGACGCCCGCCGCCCTCACCACGACCTCCGCCTTCACGACGACCGCGTCCACCGTCGCGACCACCGCGTCCGCCGTCCCGTCCACCACGCCCGCCGCGTCCACGGCGGTCGCCGGGATCCTCACCCCGGTGGTCGTCGTACTTCTTCGACGGCGCGTCACTCCGGGCCCATGCCGGACCAAGATCCAGGGCGGACAGCAAATCCTCGGGTTTGTCAGAACCTTCGCTCACGCCCGCGATGCTACCTTTCTCGGCGACGATGACAAACCTGTGATTGCATCTTTACCGACAGCAATCCGGCAGGCCTTCCTCAACCCAATCGAGCGTCCGCGCCGCCGCTCCCTGATGGGCCTGCAGGCAGCCCCTCGCCTTGTCGGGAGCGACATTTCCAACCAATGCCCTGCGGATGCCCTCGGACAGATCTCCGGTTTCGGGCACCCGGATGACGCCTCCGGAATCGGACATTTGGGTGGCCAGAGGCTCGAAATTCTCCATGTGCGGGCCGAAAACGACGGGCACTCCCGCAAGAACCGCCTCCGCCGGACTTTGACCGCCGACCCCGAGAAAACTCTTTCCGATCACCACGGCGTCGGCATGAGCGGTCCAGTCCCGGAGTTCCCCGGTCGAATCGACCACCAGCACGACATCCTCGTTCACCTCCGGCGGAGCGAAAGCGGAACGGAGCACCACCTTGAAGCCCGCCTTCTCAAGCGCCTGGGTCACCTCCCACCTCCGCTCCGCGTGACGCGGCACGATGAGTGGAAACGCCCCGGCCTCCCGCACGGCCGCAGCAACCAACTCCTCCTCACCGGCGTGGGTGCTCGCGGCCAACACCACCTCCCGCCCGCCGGAACAGACACGGATCATCTCGGCGAATTCGGGTCGCTGTTGGGGAAGCGCTGCTCCGGTGGAGTCGAACTTCAGACTGCCTGTGCAGCGGACCTTTTCGGAAGGAACCCCGAGAACCTCCCAAAGCGCCGCGTCAGCTTCCTCCTGAAGGGCCACCCGATCCAGCCGTGAGAATACCGGTCGCACCAACGACGCGAACTTGCGGAACCGCCGGCGCGAGCGTGGCGACATCCGTGCGTTGACCAAACTCACCGGAATTCCGGAAGCCTCGCAGCGGAGCATCAGGTTCGGCCACATTTCACCCTCCACAAGCATCACCGCCGCAGGCTCGAAGCGGGAAAGATAGCGATCCACACAGATCCGAAAATCGATCGGCTGGTAAACGACCCGAACCCCTTCGGGCGCACCTTCGACACCGACCGCGTGACCGGTAGCGGTCGCAACCGCCAGCACGATCTGACGTTCGGGATCCCGCTCGCGCCACGCGCGGATCAACTTCAAAGCCAGCAGTGTCTCGCCAACGCTGACCGCATGGACATGGACCGCGCCGGCATGCTCGAATTCGGCGTCACCGCGGTAGAGCCCAAGCCGTTCCGACAAGCCGGTGCCGAACCCACCGCGCCGCCCCATCTTCCACAGCCATCCGGGAAATGCCGCCAGCACGTAGGCCGGCAGCAGCAGACGGTAGAGGAGGATCGGCCACGACATCGCGGCGCAGGCTAGGAATCCCCTTCGCGAGCGTAAAGCAGGATGGCACACCCGCCGTAGCACCTGTGCTCGAGAAGCTCGAATCCGTCCGGCACCCGCGCATCCGCCTCGGCCGGCTGCTCGACCACGAGAATTCCGCCCGGCACGACCCGTTCCGGCAAGGTCCCGGCAGCGAACATCTCGCCGAGGTGATCGCGATCGATGAGGGATTTCGCATACGGAGGATCCGCGAAGACCAGATCATAGATCCCCCGCTCCCGTCGCAGCCATCGATGAACGTCAGCGCGAACCACCGATCCGCCTGCGAGCCGACAGGCCGCCAGATTTTCTCCAAGCACCCGCTCCGCCGCGCGGCTTTCGTCGACAAATACACAGCTCGCCGCCCCCCGGCTGAGCGCCTCGAGACCCAAGGCTCCGGACCCCGCGAACAGGTCGAGACATCGCGCTTCTTCGACGCGCGGCCCGAGGATCGAGAACAAAGCCTGACGCACGAAGTCCGTCGACGGCCGGGTCTCCCCCTTCGGCACCCGGATGGCCCTGCGCCCTGCCGTTCCCGCAATGATCCTCACGCCCTTCCCTTGCCACCCGGGAGGCAGCGCCGCAAGCATCGCGTCGGCAACTACCTGGCTTCCAGAATCTCGGCCAACGGCACAACCGACCCGCCGTCCCCCAATTCAAGCTCCACCCCCTCGGGCGTCCACCATGCCGAAAGGTCCGTGAAACAGCGATCGCCAGCGCCGAGCGATCCGAACCGCACCGCGTACTCGCCGTGGCCGATCCGGCTCGCCACCAGATCCTTGGCGGAGCATGGAATCACCACGCGCGTCACTGCCGCGGCACCGCCTTGGTTCGCCCAACCATTTCCCAGCAGCGACACCTGGTCCCCGATCAGACGCAGATCCGGACATTGGAGCGTCCCTTGCCTCAACAGGAAGCTGCCATCCACCCGATCAAATCGAACCGCCACAGAGGACGAAGCGACCTCAACATCCGCACCCACCACACGAGCCAATCCGGACCAGCTTGAGGGAGAAGTTCCCCATCCTCCCGCTTGAATCAAACCTTCGAATGAACCGGTGGTGGCCTTCAACCGGTCGGCGTCGGACCACTTCTTTGTGTCCGGACATCGAACCGAGAACCCGGCCAGAAAAGGCAATCCTTGGATTAGTTTAACCGACAGACTTCCAGTTATTTGCAAACTTTCTTCCGATTGATTCAAATAATACAGCCGGAGACCTAGAGCCTCACCCTCGACCCCAAGCTTAACATCCGTTTGAAACAATTCTCCTTGGCCAATCGCGACGGTAGCCGATCCGAAGCCCTCCCCGGAACCCCCGACAGGAAGAACAAGGTCGATGTCCCGAAAACTGACCAAGGACTCGCCGCGCCTCCCACCACTGACATCTGCTCGACCGTTGCTGATCTTCACCCAAATCGGATCACGCTCCGGCGTCGGAGGGGCGGATTCGACCACCGGTTCCGGACCGACTTCGGACACACCCGGAGAGGGCTCGCTCCCTTCGACCGCCGCCGGAGGGGCCGACGCGGCAGGTCCGGGCGGTCCGGGCGGGCCGGGCGGGCCGGGCGAGCCGGGCGGCACAGCTGGTGTCGGCGAAGGGATGCGTTGGACGACAGCTGGCGGTGAAACCGGAGGTGCAGCTTCCGATCCCATTAGCAGGATCAGCAGGTCGACGCTGAGATGAAACTCCGGGCGATCGATATCCACTCCTCGGATCCCCAAGTCCCCGGTGGCCAAGGCCGCGTAGTGAGGCCAGATGCGGATCGACCCGACTTCGAGGACCGGATCCGTGGATCGCAGGCCGGGCGGCGAGGCGACCTCCAAACCTACGATTTGAAATCCGTTCCACGGAGTCCACGAGAGCGCATCGATCGAGACGTCCGTGCCCAACCGCTTCTCAAGCCGCTTGCACGCCTCCTCCTTCACCCAAGGGGTGGCGAGAAGGATCTGGATGAGCAGGAAAAGCGCGACCGGCAGCAGCAGGATAACCACTCCGAGCGCCTTCAGGCGTCGTCGGCGCTGCCGACGCCGGTTCATCTCACCGCTTCGGTGCGGGAACTTTCAGGATACCCGCCTCACCCAATGGGAAGCGGATCACGAGACTCTTGTCGAAAAGCCTCGTACCCTCGGAGGAGACCTCCTGCATGCGATAGACGAGCAGACCGAATTTCCCGTCACCGGTCTTGCCGATGGCGAAATTCTCCTTGGTCTTCCCAAGCGGTGTTTCCTCTTCGAACTTCCACTCATGTCCGCTCCACTCGCCGAGGATACTGTTCTTGTCGGCATTGACGTCCTCAAGTCGCTTCAGCGTGCCGTTCGGTGAAACAAAAGCGTCGGCTTCCGGGTCATACTTGAGAGTCGAAATCGGGCTGGAGCCGTCGCTATTCGGCATGACGACCGTAATCGCCCACTTCTTGTCGCTCCCTTCCTTCAGCTGGAGAATCACGGCATCTACAGCCTTGAACTCCCGTTTGCCCCAGAGTTCCAGATACTCGTCATACTGCTCCTTGGTCAGACCGAGCTTCGGATCAAAGGGCAGCGGCACGCCCGGAGGCGCCTTCTTCTGATGCTCCTCGAACCAGTCCGGATCCTTCCGGGCGGCTTCCTCGACCATCGCGACATACTTGTCGAGTTCGGCGGGAGGCACGACCACGGTGGTCGCTCCCTTCACGAACTCATTGGCAGGCAAATAGCTCAGTGCCTTCGGGACTTCCGCAGCGTGCAGGACAATTGAACCGATCAGTGCGGGGACGAGGATGGCGGGGAACTTCATGAACAAGGCGGAGGCTGTGGCCGGAACCGAGGAAAAACAAGCGGCAATCGGGCGCAGCTCAGCGTCGGTCGAGAAAGTCCGATATCTCGACAGCCAACGCTTCCGGCTGCTCTTCAGGGGCGCTATGGCCGCTGGATTCGAGCACCCGAAGCTCCACACGACCCTTCGATTCCGCCAGCGAGGTCTTCAGGGCCTGCAGGGGAATAATGGCGTCGTGTCTGCCCGCGATCACCCGAACGGGCATGTCGATCTCCGCGATCTCGACCCGGTCGCGACTCAAGTCATCCAAGGATGCCCCGAACCCACGATAGGCGTCGTGAAGCCCTTCGATCCGCAACTGCTGTCGGTAGGTCTCAAGGACGTCGTCGGTGAGAACCTCCTTCCGATGATAGGCCGGCTCGAGAAGCGCCCTGAACCGCCGCTTGTCATCGAGAATGAGCCGCAGCCCGGGGTAGACGGCCTCACGCAGCACTCGGGAGCGAATGAAGCTGTCAGGGGCGACTTCCATCCGCAGCGCCGGGCTCACCAGCACCAACCGGCGCACGCGCTCCGGGGAATCTCTCGCGATTCTCATCGAGAGATAGCCGCTGTATGAGTGCCCGACCCAGTCCGCCTCGCGGATCCCCAGCTCGTCCAGCACGCCACACACCATTGCCGCCTGCCCTGCCAGAGAGTACGCGTCGGAAGCTTCCGGCCGCTCGGTGAGCCCGAAGCCGTTCAAGTCGATCGCAACAACCTTGCGCGTCTTGCCGAGAATTGGTCCGAGCTCGCGGAAGGTGAAGGTGGACGTTCCCAAGCCGTGCAGCAGCACCAGAGGCTGGCCTCGGTTTCCCCATCGCCGGATATGGACATGCTGGTCTCCGACTTCAATGAAGCGCTCCGGAGGAACTCCGGCAATGGCCTCCCCGTATGACTGGAGTCCGCCACAGGACGGAAGAGAAATCAGCACCGCCGCAACGAGCGCGGACATTGCCAACCACCTGCTCCCCTTTCCAATCACGCCTCACACGGACGCGGGATTCGCCTGGCACGCAAGGGAAATGAAAGGCCGCTCAACGCTTGAGTCCGCATGCGGGGAGCTTTTTCACACTGGAATGCCACATCGGCTTGAAGCTTCGACCAAGGCGGGTCGTTCCGGACAATTCGAGCTTCAGCCCGCCTCGGCTGAAATCTTCCGCACCATCCGACCGCACCACCATGTCCGACCTGCCGATGAATCGGATCGGCCGACCCGCACCGGCCGCTTCGCGAATCTTCCTCGTAAACTCGGCTCCGGAAAGCTCGCTCCGCAGTTCCACGACGTAGCTCCGTCGGACGACCTCGTTCCCATCGGTGACCGGGAATACGATCTGGCCAACCTGCAGTTCACCGAGGGTCTCCCGCTTGCCGGAGGCATCGCCGCACTCGACCCGGAACGCCGGTCGGTTGAGCGTGACCTCCTTCACCCCGGAACTCTCCAGAGTCAGCACCATTCGTGACTTCCCGTCGGGACCGAAGTGCAACGCATCGATCGAAGCGAGCCGGATCCGCTTTTCGATTCCGTAAGGCTTGGCCAGCACACTGACGACAGGATCGTGAATCTTCACTTCCGCCGATGCGGGAAGCGCCACGAACCCAAGCATGAATGCCAATTCCCTCATATTCCTACAGTGGCGCCCGGCGTCTGTGGCCCAAGGAATGGATTGTGGAGATTTCGTTGCATGAAACTCCATCCGGCGATTTCGCCTCTTTTCAAGGCCCCCATCATTTCTTTACAAAACCCGACGAGCTTTGACCGATGAAACCCTTCCCCCTGCTCCTCCTTTTTGCCCTGCCGCTGGCCGCGCACCCCAATCACGAAGCGTCGGTCCACAATGACGACCTTGACCTCAAGCAGGCTCACACCGATCCCCCGGCCCGCAACCAGGTCTCGATCCGTGTTGCCGGCAAACGCCGGATCATCCAGTCGAACGGGATCCCCGATCACGACACCGGACAGTTCCCCAGCCGCAACAATCCGAACTCGATCACCGAGCAAAGCTACAGTTTCGAGATTCCGGTGAAGCCGGAGGTCAGCAGCCGGGGTACTGCTGTCGGACACAACCTTTTCGGGGTGGCCCTCAATGGCGTCGTCTTTGATCCGGCGACTGCCGAGTACTATCGAAACGACCGGAGTTCCGATTGGAACTACGAGGCACTCGGCGGCGCGGTGGATCTCGGACTCGACGACCACCACGCCCACGTCCAGCCCACCGGTGCCTATCACTACCACGGCCTGCCGAGCGGACTCTTCGAACGGCTCTCCGGCGGCAAGCAACAAATGACTCTCGTCGGTTGGGCCGCCGACGGATTTCCGATCTACGGCTTGTACGGATACAAGGACCCGAAGGATGCCAAAAGCGGGGTCGTCAAGGTCCGCTCCAGCTACCGGCTGAAGCAGGGCACGCGGCAGGGGTCGGCAGCACCTCGGGGAAAGCACGACGGCACCTACACATCGGACTACGAATACGTCGACGGCTTGGGAGATCTGGACGAGTGCAACGGCCGCTTCGGGGTGACGCCGGAGTTCCCCGAAGGCAGCTACCACTACATCCTCTCCGAGGACTATCCGTTCATCCCGCGCCTCTTCCGTGGTGAGCCGAACCGGACGTTCATGAAAGGCGGACCCGGCGGCGGACAGCGCGGAGGACCTCCGGGGGGCGGACCACCTGTCGGGGGAGGCCGTCCGCAGGGTCCTCCACCCGGGTCCGACAGACGCCCTCCTTTCGGCCATCCGCCTCACGGCAATCCTCCGGAAGGACCGCCCCCGGGCCGTCGATGATGCGGTTTACAAACCGGACGGTTCGGGCGACTCTTCCCCCGTGATTCGGATCGCATGCATTCTGAGCATTGCCGTCGCCGCCTGTTCAACCGGCAGGGATGTCGGCGCCCCGCACCACCCGGATCTCAGCCTGACCAAGCTCGCCCTCGAAGCGGAGGGAGGCTCAAAGCTCTTCCGCAGCTATCAGCCCAACGGGCCCGTGCTCTGGAGCCAAGGCTGGACATGGAAGCTTGATCTCACCGGAGTCGCGTGGGACCGGTCGAACACCGCCACCGTGATCACCCCGCGCCACGTGGTCATGGCCGCCCACTACACGCGCAAGGTCGGCCAGAAGCTCGTATTCCATGACCGCACCGGAAAGCGGCATGCCCGGACCGTGGAGCGCATCATTTCATTCAAAGACCGTGGAGTCGGAGGCGACGTCGCAGTCGGACTGCTCGATTCCCCGCTCCCGGCTTCCATCAGAACCTACCCGCTTCCAGCTCTCGGCGAACAGGATGGAGCCTCATTGGTCGGCGCCGTGGCTTTGGTCACCGAACAAAAACGCAGCCTCTACTTTCACCAAATTGGCTCGGTCTATTCCCAGGGCTTGGTTTTTAGATTCGACTCCAGGATTTCATCCAATCGCCGCAAGCATCTGGTCGCCGGTGATTCCGGACACCCTTCCTTTCTGCTCAGCAAAGGGGAGCTAGTACTGCTCGAAACTCATACCGGCGGAGGGCCAGGGTCGGGGCCGTTCTACGGCTCGAGACTCGTTCAGAAACAAATCGAGCGCATCGTCGAAGAACTCGATCCGAAGTATTCGGTCCGGACCATCTCCATCGACAAGCGGGCTCTCGACGAGGCGGAAACCGGACGGGAAGCGATGCCCAAGCCGCCGCCACGCCCAGCCCAAGCGTCTCCGCAACCCGCCCCGCCTTCCAACAGTGGCACACCACGGCGACCGCGCCCTCGCGTTGTCCGTCCTCCCGAAGAACCTACTTCGACACCTTGACCTCGTAATCGCCGAGCGCCCACTGGATGCCGGCGAGATAGTGACGCAGCACCTTGGGGTGCCAGTACATGTCGTGATTGTGCCCGAGTGAGCAGTAGAACACGCGGCCCTCGCCCCAGTGCCGGGCCCACGCGACGCCGTAGTCGTTGTCGTCGCGCTTCATGCCCCCCACCTTCTGGCTCTTCTCGGGATTCAGGCGCAGCAGCATCTCCACCTTGCCCGAGTCATAGGGATCCTTGAACTGGTAGATCTCCTCTTTGAACTCGACCGGATCGCCTTCGAACATCGCCACCAGCGGGTGCTTCTCCTTGCCGGGTTCGACATAGATATGCACCTGCGCTCCGGCACCCCAAGGGTGACCGTTGAAGTAGCCGTTCATCATCTCGCCGTACTTCGGCCAGTTGTAGAAGGTGTCGGTCGCGGCGTGGATGCCGACGAAGCCCTTCCCGCCCTCGATGAATGCCATCAGGCTGTCCTGAAGCTCCTTCTCGTCGGTCGCTCCCTTGAACGCGTTCTGGGTCGTGCTGAGGAACACGATCGCGTCGAACTCGTCGATCTTGCCGGGCTCGAAGTTGGAGAAGTCGTCGCTGACCACCGCCTCGAAAGCTCCGGTATCCTTGCCGAGCTCGGTCAACGCCACCTTGCCGGTCGCGATCGACGCGTGGCGGAAACCCGCGGTCTTCGAGAACACCAGAATCTTGCGAGCCTTCTTCGGCTTGGCATAGGCCTCGTCCGGAATCGCCGCCTTGATCTTTTCAAGCGCGCCGTCCGGAGGAGACTCCTTCTTGGGCGCCCACGCGATGAGGCCGGCTGCCAGACAAAGGCCGAGGGGCAGGAGGATGGAGCTTTTCATGATGGGTCGGAGTGTCAGGCGTCGAGGGACGTCCATGCGGCATTGGCATTCGACGATGCCACCACCGCTTCAATGAAGGCCATCCCGCGGATGCCGTCGTCGATCTTCGGATAGTCGGTCGCGGTTTCCTCGGGCTCGACTCCGTCGGCAACGGCGCGCACGTGGTTGGCGAAGTTCTTGTAGATGTTCGCAAACGCCTCGAGGTAGCCCTCGGGGTGCGACGGAGGCGTGCGGCTCGCCGACGCGGCGTTGGCGCCGAGGTAACCGTTGGCGGTGCGGTAGACCTGCATCGGCTGGTCGAGCCACTTCACCAGCATCGTGTTCGGCTCATTCTGGTGCCACTCGATGCCACCCTTTTCGCCATAGACGCGGAGGTTCAGGTTGTTCTCCTCGCCCACGCTGATCTGGGAGGCGTGGAGCACGCCCTTCGCGCCGCCTTCGAAACGAAGCAAAACGTTGCCGTCGTCATCGAGCGCGCGGCCCGGAACGAACGCGGTAATGTCCGCGGCGAGTTCGGAGATTTTCAGGCCGGTGACGTACTCGGCGAGGTTCTCGGCGTGCGTGCCGATGTCACCGATGCAGCCCGCCGCGCCGGAACGCTTCGGATCGGTCCGCCATGCCGCCTGCTTCTGGTCGGAATCCTCAAGTTTGGTGGCGAGCCATCCCTGCGGATACTCGACCACCACCTTGCGAATCTTGCCGAGCTTGCCGGACGCCACCATGTCGCGCGCCTCCTTGATCAGCGGGTAGCCGGTGTAGTTGTGGGTTAGTCCGTAGAGCTTGCCGCTCTTTTCGATGATGCCCTTCAGCTCCTTTGCCTCGGCCAGATCGAAGGTCGCCGGCTTGTCCGAGAGAACGTGGAAGCCGGCCTCCAGAGCCGCCTTGGCCGCCGGGAAGTGGACATGATTGGGCGTCACGATCGCCACGAAATCCATTCGCTGGTCTTCGGGAAGCGCCGCTTCCTTCTCCATCATCTCCTCGAAGCTGCCGTAGCAGCGGTCCGGAGGAAGGAAGAGGTCGGCACCCGAATCCTTCGAGCGCTGGGGGTCGGACGAGAAGGCGCCGCAGACCAGCTCGAGCTGACCGTCGATGCCGGCGGCAATGCGGTGAACGGCTCCGATGAAGGCGCCACGGCCTCCACCGACCATTCCAAATCGGATCTTGCGTTTGAATGCGGACATGGGTCTGGAAAATTACTGGTTGTCGCGGTCGAAGGCGGCGTCGAAGGCGGCTTCATTCACAGGGAAGTCGAGGTCCTTGACGTAGGCACAGCTCTCGGTGGCACCGTGGAAGCGGTCCATGCGGCCGTCCTCCCATTCGATCGACAGCGGACCGGTGTAGCCGATGTCGTTGAGCGCCACGATCACCTCTTCGAAATTGATGTCGCCGCGGCCGACACTACGGAAGTCCCAGTAGCGACGCGCGTCGCCGAAGTCGGTGTGACCGCCGAACACGCCGACGTCACCATTGCCGTGCCCCCACCAGGCATCCTTCATGTGGGCGTGGTGGATCTGCTCGGCGAAGGTGCGGATGAATTTCACGTAGTCGACACCCTGGTAGCCGAGGTGCGAGGGATCGTAGTTGAAGCCGAAGCGCTTGTGTCCTTCGACGGCCTCGATCGCGCGGGCCGCACTGGCGATATCAAACGCGATTTCGGTCGGGTGCACTTCGAGCGCGAAGTAAACATCCTCGGCTTCGAAGGCGTCGAGGATCGGACCGAAGCGCTTGGCGAAGTCCTCGTATCCGGCATCGAGATAATCCTGACTGGTCGGCGGGAAGGCGTAGAGGGCGTGCCAGATCGACGATCCGGTGAAGCCGTTAACCACCGCCTTGCCGGTTCCGGCAGCGCGGCCGGCCATGTAGTCCTTGCCGGCGTCGAGGAACTTCCGGCAGGCCTTGGCCGTGTCCATCATCTCCTTGGCGGCGCGCTGGCGGACCCCTTCCGGGTCGCCGTCGCCCCAGACATGGCCGGGAAGGATCGCCTGGTGACGCGCGTCGATCGGATCGCAGATCGCCTGGCCGACGAGGTGCGACGAGATTGAATAGGCGCCGAGGTCGTTCTTCTTCAGAAGCTCCCAGCGGGCAGGAATGTAGTCGGGATCATTGAGCGCGGCCTGGACGTCGAAGTGATCGCCCCAACAGGCGAGTTCGACGCCGTCGAAGCCCATGGCTTTGACCTTCGGCAGGAGTTCTTCCGCGGGAATGTCGGCCCACTGGCCGGTGAATAGCGTGACTGGACGTGGCATGGATTCTCTCGGGGTTGTGGATTGGCTAATCTAGCGCGAGCCTAACGGCCTCCCTTTCACCGGATCGATGGGAAAATGGCCGGATGTCGGGGAAAATCGCGTCTTTCACTCGCCTTTCAGCGACTCGTCGAAGGCCTGCCGCAGACGCTCGGTCACCCGCCTGTCGGCGAAGCCCCGGCCGTCCCAGTCGGAAACCCAGACGACGCCCCTTGTGGCGGATGTCAGGAACAGCTCGTCCGCCTCCCTCGCCTCCGCGATCGGAAGCGATTGTTCCTCGACCTTAAGCCCCAGCGAAGTCGCCAGATCGATCACCCGGCGACGCGCCGTCCCGGGCAAACAGCCGCAGTCCAGACTCGGAGTCACGACGGTTCCGTCCATTACCGCGAAGACATTCGCCGTCGCCGCCTCGCTGACATTTCCGCGCGTGTTCGGAAAGATGAGCTCGTCAGCACCCGCCTTCCGCACGTGATCGAGCGCCACAAGGTTCTCCGCGTAGCTCGAACACTTCACCCCGGCCAAAGGTGACCCTTCGTTCCGTGGCCATGGCGAAGTGATGACCCCAACCGACTCCGGTGGAAGCGCAATCGCTTCGACCGCGAGCACGGTCAGCGGCTGGTCACCATCCAGATCGTCAATCCGGCCGCGTCCACCCGTCCGCATCAGCCGGACTTTCGCCCGTGGAGCGGCGAGCGATGAGAGCACCGGGTCAATCGAATCGAGGATCTTCGACTCATCGGGCGGAGCCATGCCGAGCCGCAAGCAACCGGCTTGCAGGCGCTCGAAGTGGAGTTCCGGCGCGACCAGGCGACCGTCGACCGCGAGCATGGTCTCGAAGACACCGAGACCGTGCGTGAAGGAGCGGTCCTCAAGCACTCCACCGACCTCCTCCAGCGTCCAGACCTTCATCGGGGAAAGCCTGCGCGCTATGCCCCGAAGCTGGAATCCAAAACGCGGCGTAACGGGAAAGTTCCTGTAACGTTGAGCCAGCCGGGGACGTTACCCCACGAACCCATGAAGATCCTTGCCCTCCTGTTCGCGCTGTCGGCCACCGCGATCCACGCCGCCCCGGACCGCCCCAACATTCTCTGGTTCTTCCTCGAAGACCTCTCCCCGTGGGCCGGCTGCTACAACCATCCGCTGAATGTCGGCCACACCCCGAACATCGACTCGCTCGCGAAACAGGGTGTCCTCTTCGAACGCGCCTACGCCCCCGCTCCGGTCTGCTCCCCCTGCCGCTCGGCGGTGATCACGGGAGCCAGCCAAATCCGTTCGGGCGCCCATGAACACCGCTCGTCGCGAGTAAAGGGTGGTGAGATCCAACTGCCCACCGGTTGGAAACTCCTCCCCCAACTGCTCAAGGAGGCCGGCTACTACACCTTCAATGCCGGCAAGACCGACTACAACTTCCAGTGGGACTCGAACGCGGCCTACGATTTCAACGGCAAACAGAAGAAGAAGCCGTGGACTCCGGCCGGCGACAAGCCGTTCTTCGGCCAGATCCAGATGGCCGGCGGGAAGGGCAACGGCGACAAGTTCCCGAACGACCGCAAGGTGGAGGTCGGAAAGGTCAAGGTCGCTGACGACTACCCACAGGACGAGTTCCACATGGGGCTCTTCGCCGAGCACCTCAACACCGTCCGCAAGAACGACGACCAGGTCGGAGAGATCCTCAATCAACTGAAGGCCGACGGTCTGATGGAGAACACGATCATCGTCTGGTTCTCCGACCACGGCGCGAACCACCTGCTCCGGCACAAGCAGATGTGCACCGAAGGCGGCCTCCATGTACCGCTCGTAATCACGGGTCCGAAAAAGTGGATCACCGGAGAAGCCGGCAGCCGTCGAAATGATCTGGTCAGCCTGCTCGACCTCTCGGCAAGCACCTGCGCGTGGGCCGGTGTCCCGGTGCCCGACTGGTTCGAAGGCACACCTTTGTTCGCGGAAGGCCGCAAGCCGGCCGAATTCGTCGCCTCCGCCCGCGACCGCTGCGACCAGACGATCGACTCCGTCCGCAGCCTGCGCACCGACCGTTTCCGCTACACGCGGAACCTGCTCACCGACCGCAACCTCTACCAACCGCAGTACCGGGATCCGCGCCCGGAGATGAAGGTCATCCGCGCCGCCTATGCGAACGGATCACTGGATCCGAAGCTGGCGAAGATCTACTTCGGGGAACGTCAGCCCGAGGAGTTTTACGACCTGAAGAACGACCCGCATGAGCTGGTGAACCTGGCCGCCAATCCGGAGTTCGCTGCGGAACTCGAGCGTCACCGCGAGCTGATGGACGGCTGGCTCGCGAAGGGCGACATGGGCGACAACCCTGAGCCGAAGGCGACGATGGTCTACGAAGGCACCAAAAGCCCGTTCGCCAAGAACGCCCACAATCCGGAATACGAAAGCGTCCGGCCGGATAACGACGGCGACGGTCTGTCCGACCTCTGGGAAAAGAACAACGGGCGCGATCCGGCGGACGGCCGCTTCCGCTTCGACTTCGATTGCGGTGGCTGGATGACGGAGGGCTGGACTTCCTCGGGCACCGACGCTCTTCCGGGAATGCAAGGATTCCTCGAGTTCCATCTCACTGCCCCGAAGGCCGAACTTGTTCGCGACGGACTGAAGCTGAGCGGCGCGAAGAACTCGGAACCGCTGCGCATCCGTCTCCGGACCGACAAGCCGGTTCAACTTTCGTTTGGAACTGAACCCGAGAGCAACGCCAAGGGAGTCGAGATCTCTCCCGGCAAGCATTTCCAAGAGATCGAACTCAAGCCCGAGTGGCCCGAAACCACCAGCAAGGTCACCCTTGGCATCGAAGGCGAGACCGGAACCAAGGTCGAGATCGACTGGATCCGCTAGGCACCCGCACCTCCCTTAAAGCAACTCCTTCACGAAGACCCGCGAGTCCCGGCCGCTCTCTTCGAGCTGCTTGCGCCGCGACTCCGGCAAATCTTCTGCCTTCCCTTCCTCGTAGCCCATCCGGTCGTGGAAAAACGCGGCCGAGCGTGTCGTCAGCGCGAACACCCGCGGCAAGCCCTTGCTCTGCGCCACGTGCTGCGCGTGACGGACGAGATCGGCGCCGTAGCCCCGGCTTTCGTGGTTCATCTTGACGTAGAGGCAAGCCACCTCCCCGATCGACATTTCAGGATACACATGTAGGGCCACGCAGCCGACGACGTTGCCGTCGATCGTCATCACGTGGTAGTCGCCCAGCTTCGCCAGAATGTCCTCGTAGTTCCGCGGCACCAACTTCGTCCGGCGCACCACCCGTCCGATCATCCCCAGCAACTCGGGAATGTCCTCGTCGCGCAACGGACGAATCTCGCGGTAGGCATCGGCGTGGATCATCGTTCCGACGCCCTCGTTGGAGAACAGCTCATCGACGAGAACACCCTGCCGCCGGCCATTGAGAACATGCACCCGCGGCACTCCGCGCTGACATGCCTTCGCCGCGGCAACCAACAGGTGCTGGCCGGTGACATCCCCGGCCGCCGCCAGTGCCGCCGCTCCGGAAGCCGGCACGGCCGGAACCGGCTCGCCATCGATGAGGATCGCTTCCTCAAGCAACGTGATGAGCTTCACCGCACCCATCCCCAGCGTGAAATCCACGACCTGCGGGTCGAGCGGATCATTCGACGAAGCGTCGGCCACGACCGTCTGGCCTCGCCCGTGGATCGCCTTGGCCTCCTCGATCGCCCCGGGATCGCCCAGCGGCTTGGTCATCCGCGCCGACTTGATCTCACACTCGAGCGTCCAGTCGTAGAGGTCCTGCAGATCGCCTCCAAGCACGCCGAGGACGAGTTTCACCCCGACCGCCTCCAACGAGGCGAGGTCGAGAAGCGTTTCCGCCACCGCAGGCTCCGGCAGCAGTCCGGCCTCGATCAGCACGACGAAGACCTTCCCGCGGAACTGCGGAACATACTGGAGAACTGCCCTGACGTCACCCTGCGCGGCCACGCGGCTTGTTAGCAACCCGGACCGGCTCGCGCAAGCGGCAGCCTTTGGAGTGCGGTGGCAGAACCCCGTCAGGGGTGGCGACACCGCTTTCGAACCGACCCTCTCCGCCGGATCACCTCAATCCCGGCCAAACCCCAAAAGCGGTGTCGCCGGTCGCAGACTCCCTCTGCCACCGCACTCCAAATCTCACTTGAGGATCCGCTTGCGGACGCACAGCACTCCGGCGAAGTGGACGAGCGGATAGGTGAGCACGAAGACGATCCCGATTCGGAACCGAAAAAATTCCCCGTAGCTGGGATCAACTACGAACATCCATCCCAATACACCGGTCAGACCGAGTATCACCAAAGCGGAAGCCACAAGCAACGACCACCACAACACCCGGCTCACCGACAACTGCCGGACGAGAAACGGCGATCCGAGTACAACAGCCGCTCCGAGAACCCATGCGAAGTCCGGGCCTTTCGATTGGAATGACATGTTATGAAAATCGATAAGGCTCGGAATCACGCTCAACCAAATCTCCCATCCGTGCATAACCTCAAGCATTTGTCCGCTCGAGAGATAACCAGACTCGATCAAGGGCAACGCATTGATCACCAGCATCAACACCGCCGCCGCAATGAACAACCCGCGCGCAACCCGATCGGAAAGCCGGTCCTTCATCCCTTGCGTCTTCCCGCAACACCCACCACCAAGCCAAGCAGCCCGAGCACGACAACCCCCGCATCGCCGATGACGGCGTAGAGCGACAGCGCGGGTCGGGTCGGAATGCGGACATCCGCAAGCAGCCAGCCACGGGTGAGGTGGCTGCCATCTTCGTCGCGCAGTTCCTGGGGCTCGCCGGTGACCGGATGCGCGGAGCTTCCAACCGAATTCACCGCCGCACTCACTCCGGTGTTCGCACAGCGGACCATCGGCCGTCGCAGTTCGATCGCACGAAACTTCGCATTCGCATAGTGCTGCGCCGCCGCCGGACTGTCCTTGAACCATCCGTCGTTGGTGACGTTCAGGATCAACTGCGGACCGGACCGCACGAAGCGGCGCATCAGCCTCGGAACCGTGTCCTCGAAGCACACCGTCGGGATCAGGCCAACCGTTTCACCCTCCACTTCGGCAATCAGCGGATCAAAGCTTTCCCCTTTGGAAAACGCACCACCGTACTGCGCCCCCGACTGCTGCTCGTACAGCGTCTTCAGGAAAGGCAATTCCTCCACGAGCGGGATGTACTCCCCGAAGATCACCAAGTGATGCTTGCGGAAGGTTTGCAGGTCATTCTGCGGATTGAGCAACACCAGCGAATTCCAGACCCGCGCATTCTCCTTCTCGACCATCGCATCGCCAAGCATCTCGCCCTCGATCTCGTTGAGGCCCATCACCAGCGTGAAATCGCCTTCGCCGAAGACGCGCGACATCGTCTGCAGGTTCTCGTCCCATGTCCCCCAACTGCCGTCCTCCAACCGGAGAATCCGGCCAACCAGCGACGACTCCGGCCACATGACCCAATCCGGCGTGTTGAGCACCACGTCCCCTCCTTCTGCAGCCGCCTTCTCGAAAGCTTCGGCATCCTGTTCCTCGATCGCCCTCAGAGCTTTCAGCGTCTCCTCCTCGTAACCGAGGTGAATGTCGGTCGGCGACCAAAGACGCCGCGCCGCTTCCTGCGGAATGTTCAACTGCACCAATAGTACTTTGAGCCGGACGCCCTCCTGCTTGCCGACGGTGTGAAGCCGCCAGACGCCGTAGCAGAACGCCAGCGCGATCAGGGTCGCCGCCACACCAAAGTCAATGTGCGGCCGGAGCTTTCCTCCCTTGGCTTCCTGCCAAAGCCGCAGGCCAGTCTGAACCAACACCGCCTGGAGGAACACAGGCAGGAACGACAAACCACAGATCCCGAGCAGGTCCGCCGACTGCGCCATCACCGGCGTGCGGTGGAAGGCGACACCGAGCGAGTTCCAGCCGAAGCCGGTGAACACCCAACTCCGCAGCCATTCGGTCAGGCACCAGACCGCAGCCACGCAAAAGGCGATCCTCAAGGAACGGAGCGACTGACGCCAATGGTTGTCCTTCTTCGCGGACTTCTCGCGAACCTTCTTCGCGATCCTGCTCTCATCATCCCCTGATACAGGCGCCTCGCGCCACGGGTTCGCGAATTTGGCCGCGAACATTCCCCACAACGCGGGATACAGCGAAAGGAAGGCCGCGACCGCGATCCACCCAACGGGGCTGACAACCCGCAACCACTCGAAGGCGATCACGAAGGCGCCGAGGCCGGCGAGATAACCAAGGCCGAAGCCGCGCCATCCCGGACGCTTGCCCCCGGCCGACCACACCGCCGCCAGCAGCGGAAGAAATGCGACCCAGACCAGCCCGCCGAGATCGAAGGGCGGCACCAGCACCGCCATCGTCACGCCGCTCGCCAACGCAGCGGCCGGACGCAGCAAGCCACGCCCGACCTTCGCTCCAGCGGACGCTCCCTCGCTCATGCCATCCGCGACTGCGCGTCCGCCTCGATCGCGGTCCACAGGCTGTCAAGGGCAGCGCCGACCTCGGCCTTGCGCTCGGCGAGACTGCCACCGGGAGCCGCCTTGCCGAAGAGGTAGAACTTGATCTTCGGCTCGGTGCCGGAAGGGCGCACCGCGAACGAGCGGCCGTCGGCCAGATCGACAAAGATCATTCCTTCCTTCGGCAACTGGTCGCCTTCCTCATCGAACAGGTCCTGCGTCGAGAAATCGCGCATCCGCTCCACCGCGGCACCATCGAGTTCGGTCGGAGGATTCACCGAGTAGGACTTCGCCAAAGCCTGGATCTTCGCCGCACCGTCGGCACCTTCCATGACCATCGCCTTGCCCCGTTCCTCATGGTAGCCGAACTCGTCGTAAATCGAGTCGAGCAGGTCGGGCAAAGTGGTGCCGACCGACTTCGCGTAGGCCGCGACTTCGGCGAACATGACTGCCGCGCCATTCGCGTCCTTGTCGCGAACAAAGTCGCAGCCGAGGTAGCCGTAGCTCTCCTCGCCGCCGAAAAGGAAGAAGCGCGAATACTCGAGCCGCAGCTTGCGGGTCGTGTCCTCATCGAGCGACCGGTAGTCGCCGCCCTTCTTGTCCTCCGGAATCGCGTCCTCGTATTTCTTCAGCTTGGCCGCGATGTACTTGAAGCCGGTGAGCGTGTTGACCACTCCCAGTCCGAACTTGGCCGCGATCGCCGTCTGCAGCTCGGTCGTAACGAAAGTCTTCACGAACAGCGCACGGGCCCGGGTCGTGTCGTTGAGCCAGCCGACCTCAAACGCCGCCATCCCGCGATACCACGCCATCAGCGAGCCGATCTGGTTGCCGGTCAGCAGACGCATCTCGCCCTTCGAATCGCGGGCGACCACGCCCATCCGGTCACTGTCGGGATCCGTGCCGATGACGATCTGGGCGCCCTCCTTCTCCGCCAAAGCGACCGCCATCTCGAGGGCCGCGGCATTCTCCGGATTCGGCGACGCGACCGTCGGAAAGCGACCGTCGCGAACGTCCTGCTCGGGCACCGTCAAAACTTCGAATCCGAGCTCGCGAAGCATCGGCACCGTGATGTGCCCGCCGGTGCCGTGGATGTTGGTGAAGACGACCTTGGCCGATCCGCCCTCAAGCAAGGACGGCTGCATCAGGAGCGACTTCAGGCGATCCATGTAGCGGCGGTCCATCTCCTCGCCGAGAATCGTCACGCTGCCCCGCTCGCCTTCCGGCACCGGCTCGTAGACCTCGCTGTCGATCGCGTTGACCTGGGAAATGATGGCCGACGCGTGGGGCTCGACGATCTGGGCACCGTCGTTGAAGTAAGCCTTGAAGCCGTTGTCGTGCGGAGGGTTGTGACTGGCCGTCAGGACCACGCCGGCATCGGCACGAAGCTCGCGGATCGCGAAAGACAACTGCGGCGTCGAGCGGGCATCCTCGAACAGATAGGCATCACAGCCGAGATCGGCACAGACCTTCGCGCAGAACTCGGCGAAGTCGCGCGAGAAGTGGCGGGTGTCATGGGCGAAGACGAGCTTCGGTTTTCTACCTTCCGGAACCGCTCCCTTGGCACCCGCGATCAGGCCTCGCACGGCGCGCGAGACATTGAAAAAGTTCATCGTCGCGGTCCCAACGCACGGATGCTCCGGTCGCTCGTTCGGTCCGCCGGCTCCTTTCTCGACCTCGGTCACCACGCGGCCGATCGTCCGCCCCCGCAAACCTCCGGTGCCGAAGGCCAGCGTTTTGTAGAACCGATCGTTCAGCTCCTGCCACTCTCCGGCCCCCGCAAGCTCGCGGACCGCGGCCTCGGCCACCGGGCTGGCCGCCCCGGCAAGCAGCAGGTCGATGTTGGCGCGGGAGCTTTCGAGAAGGTCTCCGGCGGCGGTCGCTTGGTCGAGTAGGGCTGGGAGGTCGCTCATTTCGCGCTGGATGCTAGCGGGCATCTCCGGCATGGCAACGCCTCCCATGAGACAATTGCTCTCCGAGGCCATCGCCCGACGCGCGCCGCTGCCCGACGCGGCGACCGACGCGTTTCGCGTGTTCGACGGCATCGGCGACGGCCTCCGGGACCTCGAAATCGATGAGTTCGCCGGTCGCTGGCTGGTCTCGACCCGCGACCGCAGGCTTCCCGACGGTGCACTCGACGCCTTCCGCGAAAGTGGTCGGTCCATCTACCACAAGCGGCTCGACCAGCAACAGAAGGAGTCCCCCGAGCACCTCTGCGGTCCTGAGCAAGACGAGCCCTTCGTAGCGCGGGAGAACGGCCTCAACTATGAGATCTCCTTCCAGTCCGGCTACTCGCAAGGCATCTTCCTCGATCAGCGAGACAACCGCTTGCGACTCCGCGAGGAATCCACGAGCGGCCCGACCTTGCTCAACACCTTCGCCTACACCGGGGCCTTCTCCGTTTCCGCCGCTGCGGCTGGAGCGGAAACCACCACGCTCGACCTTTCCCAGCCCTACCTCGACTGGGCCAAGCGCAACATGCTGCTGAACGGCATCGATCCCGCCACCCAGCACTTCTGCAAGGGCGACACCTTCCACTGGCTCCGTCGCTTCGCGAAACAGGGCCGCAAGTTCGACTCCATCGTTCTCGATCCCCCGACCTTCTCCCGTGACAAGGACGGCAAGGTGTTCCGTGTCGAAAAGGACTACACCCGCCTCGTCGCCCTCGCCGCCGCGTGCCTCGAAAAGGGCGGGCGTCTCCTCGCCTGCACCAACTGCCGCCAACTCACCGATCGCGCCTTCGAGTCCCAGGTCCGCGCCGGCTTCGACCGCCCCGTCCGGATCGAATCCTCCCCCATGCCCCCCGACTTCACCGCCCCGCCCTACCTGAAGTCGCTGTGGGTCATGGGTTGACTGCTAGGGCGCGGCCAAACGCCTCGTCGATTCCCTTTACAATCCTGCCAAAGAGCTCCATCTCGATGAGGGATTCAGCGCTGGTGAAGAGGCTGGTGATCACCATCGATGTCTGGCAGAGCGAGTGGGCGCAAAGAGTGCCCGGCATTCCGAGTCCTTCATGGCTAGGCGCACGAAGCATCGGCGCATTAGCACCAAAACTCTGAGTGCCGAGTGAGGTTGAGATACCGTTGGCTGCGGCGTGAATCTTGTGGCTCGCCCGCTTGTAGAGGACTCGCATGTGTTCTTGCCCATGTTCCTCATCGAGCCGCGCCTCGAGATCCCTGAACTGAGGATTCTTGTCCTGCAAGGTCGCGGAAGCCCATCCAAACGGGTTCTTGAACGAGTCGCCGTGCTTCTCAAGCATCTCTTGGAAAGCCGTCTCCAGGTCCTTCGTGCAGGCATCGGACGGCGGTTTGATTCCTCTTGCCGCCTCAAGTTCTTGCTCCAGTTGGTGACACTTCAGCTCGTCGACAATCTCGTGATCCAGATAGGCCTCCGCGCAGGCTTCCCCGCGGAGCCGAATGAATGTGGCGGTGACCGCGATCTCGTAGAGAGATCTCCAGCGGGCGAACGCCGCATCAGGAAAGCCACCCTTCAAAAGATGGAGAATCTCCTCGGCCATCAGACAGGCTCTCGAGTGATTCCGTATCAGTGCCGAGAAAAGGTGCTCCCCCGGGGATCCATTCGAATTGACCTCTTGGATGAGCTTGGTCCCCCAGTCGAGGTTGAGGGAGATAAACTGCTCCAGTCGGTCGAGCCCCTCCTTCCACAGCAGATACGTTCCGTTCCGAATGTTGTCGAGGTATCCGGCTCGCTCCTTGAGGGTTCTTGACCTAGACGCCGTAAGGCTCGCCAAACGCACCTTCATCTGGCTTTCGAGAACGTGAGGGAAAGCCTCTTCGATTGTCTTTTGGTCATACAGCCGCATCGCTTCGTTGGGATGCTTGCGAAATTCCTCATCAAGGTAGCTCTGGAGGTTCCTCATCATGCGGTGTCTAGGCATCACGCTTCTTGTCGTGGGCCTTGGCCTCGGGCGTGTCGTGAACCTCGCCATCGCACTCCACGACGAGCGCTGCATCATGGCAGTAGAAGTCGCAGATGTAGTCCCCGAACTGATGCTGTCTCCGAAACTTCGCGCCCCCGAGCTTCCGGTCTCGCAGCAGTTCCCACAGCATCTCCTCCGCTGGTGTCTGGTTCTCCCGCAACTCCCTCGCCCTCTCCACCATCCCCGCAAACTCCAGCCCACCCCGATAATGCCGGCCATCCACCTCCCTCTCCCCTTGGGAGAGGGTCGGGGTGAGGGTGCCCGTAGGGCTTGCCTCCCTCTTCATCCCGCAGCACCTCCTCAGCGACTCAATCGCCCGATTCACCCCGAGATACTGGTGATTCCTCGCCACCAACTTCCCCGTCGCCCCCTTCGCATCCACGAACCTGCAAAAGTTCTCCAGCAGGTCCAGCAGCCGCCCCTTCTCGCAGGTCCCGCGCAGCAGCGTGTTCAGCGAAATGTCCGGCGTCTCGTCCTCCGCCGCCACCTTCTTCCAATCGGCGAAATGCTCCCACGCCGCGGTCAGGCTGCCGATCTTGCTCTGCACCCCGTTCGAGACGAGCAGGAAGCCATTGTAGTGGAATAGCTGCGGGATCGCCTCCTTGTAGTCCGCCAGGTTCTTGTCGAAGGCTTCGCGCACGTTCACCCCCGGCTTCTTCAGCTCGATCAACACCAGCGGCAGCCCGTTCACGAAACCGATCAGGTCCGTCCGCCGCGTGTAGAGTTCGCCCGCGATCCAGAACTGCGAGACCAGCAGCAAATCGTTTTTTCCGGGGTCGTCCCAATCGACCACCCGCACCACCTCCGTGCGCTGCCCGCCGCGCTCACGGTCCGGGATCTTCACCTTCACCCCGCCTCGTAGCAGCTTGTCGATCTCCCGGTTCGCCTCCACCAGGCTAAGCGCCGAACGATCCCGCGTCAGCTCCTCCACCGCCGCGTCCAACGCTTCGGCGGGAAGCTCCGGGTTCAAGGATTCGAGCGCCGGCTTCAGCCGTCCCGTCAGCACCACCTCTCGCTTCGCCTCGCGGCCGAGGCTGCTCGCACCCGAAGACCACTCGTCGTAAGCATTCACCGAGTCCCAGCCCAGCTCATGCTCCATGAGTTGGATCGCGGGCTGCTCGATCAGGTGGTCTTCGGTGTAGCCGCTCATGGTTTCTCTTCGATCGCAGCCAGAAACTGCCGGACCAATTCATACGCCCGGCGGGCTTGTTCCTGGCGAGTCTCGGGATCGGTTTCGTTGTGGAACTCCACCACCTGCATCGGGCCATACGATTCCACCGATTCGAATTTCACCCCGAGGTATTCGATCGCCTTGGAAACATCCGCGTCATCCTTCCGTGAGCGCCACGCTTCCGCCAACTCGGAAATCCCGCCCGCGTAGTGGTCGAGACAGTAACAAATGTCGTAGGCGTCCTTCGGCTTGTCCCGCCCAATCAACGCAAAGGCCTTCATCACGAGGAAATCCGGAACCGATGCCACCTGCAGCGACACCGTGTTCGTGGCTCCGCTCACCATCTCACCCTTCAGCTTCTGGGAAAGCGGACTGTGGAAGGCCGCCGCGCAACCGTCCGCCTTCAGCACCCGGAATCCCTCCAGCAACTTCGGTTTGTTCTTCCGCGTCTTGACCTCCTTCGGCGCAAGAAATTCGACCTCGACCACCACCGGCTTCTCGCCATCACCCAGATCCACCTCCGTGACGAACTGGAACTCCTTCTCACCCTGCCAATATCGTTTAGTTCCGAGCAACAACTTCAGCATCTCGGCATACCGCCCCTCATCCAGCTTGCCCGCATCAAGCGCCAGATCGACATCGATGCTGCCAATGTGTGGCTCATCGGTATCAGCAATCACCAGATCCGGCACCCATCCGCCCACCAATACGAGGCAATCCTCGAAGGACGCGAGCACCTGCATCACATCGACGATCACCCGTCTCGCCGCCGTCACCTGCCGGGGCTCGTAGTCGTCCGCGAATCGTGGCTCGTCAGACATGGTTTCCCTCTCCTTCCCACACCGGTTTCAAGCATTGATTCATGATCGCTTCCGCCGCCTCGGCTCCCCTGCCGCCCACGTGGAGCAGATCCAACCAAGTGATTACGGGATTGGTGCAACCAAGCCGTCCGTCACTGTGGTTCCCCATGTAAAAAACACCGGCATCATCAGGAATCAGGACCACCAGGTTCTCCCCGCTTGCCACCCGCTTCGCCTCGGTCACCTCGATGAACTCATCCAACGCCGCATCGCTCACATAAAGCCATGTCTTGTTCTGACGGACACACGGAGCCTGGAAGTCCGCCGCACTGAATGCCGCATAGTCGACCTCTCCTTGCGCATCGTTCAAGCTTATCAGCCTCCTGTGCAGTTCCTGCGGTTTCAGCAACGTGAAATAGCCCAACTTCTGATGCCGATCAAACCGGTAGGCATTCCCCCAGGTTTCCATGAGGCCGACAGCATCCTTCACCCGAAATGTTCCATCATCGAGTGTTTCCAGCCACGCCTCCTCGCGCAGGTGGGTGACCACCTTGTTGACCAATCCGATGCTCACGCCCGGCTCACAGTATTTCTGCAGCGAGGTTTGAGTCCACTTCGCCCCTGCATTCTGTGGGGCAAGAAGAGCGAGCAAGACCCTCGCGGAAGCCGCCGTGCCAAGATTCGCTTTCGGCTTCGGTCGCGTGTGTACGGGCTTGTTTCCGGTCCTTTCGATGTAAACTGCCCCCGGAACCACCAAGCGGCAGTTACCGGCGAGGTCATACCAGCTCCAGCCGTGCTCTTCGCACAATTCCGCCATCCGTGGCGAAATGTAGGGGGCTGCCAGAACCGGAACCCTGGTTTCCCTGGAACCGTCTTCCAGAAACCTGTTCCGAAGACTCACGAACGGGAACTGCGACGGGCGCGGCAGATTCTTGCACTCCACCCACAGCTCGATCTTGTCCCCGCTTCGTGGAAGTCGCAGTTCCCCCATGATGTCGAATGCTTTGTCCGAGGCTGCAGGGTTCCGCCAAACCTTGACCTCGCCCCCCAATCCGGGGATTTCCTCAAGAATCGAAAGGAGCTGCTGCTCCAGCTTCCGCTCAAGCAACTCGGGCTTCTCATTCACGAACTCGGAGCCTTTCACGTAGACATGAAAACCCAGCTTTCCGTGAAACGCAACCCAAGTTTCACGGATTTGCTATTTTCACGTTTTCGTGAAAACACTATATTCATGAAGCAATTCAGCATTTTCACTCGAATCGCCCTTTTCACCGCTCGGTGAAACCCGAGCCCCACCGATCTCCCAGATTTTGCGCGATTTCTGCGAGATCCCGGAAAAATCCCGGATTCCACCGGCTGGATCTCCCAATCCACCACCCGCCCATCACGTGGAGCTTTGCTCTTTACGTGACCAACCTCCGTCCGCTGCCCTCCGTGCTTGGTGTCCGGGATCTTCACCTTCACCCCGCCGCGCATCAGCTTGTCGATCTCCCGATTCGCCTCCACCAGGCTCAGTGCCGCGCGATCCCGCGTCAGCTCCTCCACCGCTTCCCTCCCAGAGCAGGCTGACCACCCTGTCCGCCGTAGCCTTGGCGAAGGAGGATCGTCATAGGCGTTCACCGAGTCCCAGCCCAGCTCATGCTCCATGAGCTGGATCGCCGGCTGCTCGATCAGGTGGTCTTCGGTGTAGGAGATCATTCTGACATTCCCTAACTCAGGCACCTAATTAGCTTTTACACAGTCAAAGTCCACAACCTCCAACTCAAAGCGATCCCTGCACTCCGTCGCCCTCGCTAGCACAACATCCGTAGGCCACCCGACTAACCATCCCTTTACCAGATCAACATCCGGCTCCGTCGAGCGGCACCCAAAAATCACCCTCGTCACCAGGCTTTTATTAATACTCACAATCGACGGCGGCACCCCCTTCCGAAAGATTCGATATTCGTCTTCGTGCGCCCACTCATGGTGCTTCGTAAAAATGATACTGTTGACCAGTTCATGGCTCTCCGTCTTGTCGTAAAGTCGGAGATAGTTCAGTTCGGGAAAGCCACGCGAGTACTTCACATCCTTAAACACCACGCCAGTTGACGTTCTTGGGTCACGAAGAAGGGCCTCCTGGTACGGAATTCCGCACGGAACGCCCATATCGGAAAACTCGAACTCGATCGCTACGCCTTTGTGATTGTCGGCGTAGTAGGAGAACATCGGGATCGAGTTGGGCTTCTTCGAAAGGCAAAAAACGCTGGATCGGTTGTAGGTCTCATCCCAAGTCTTGAGGCCGATATTGCAGAACTGATCCCCCTGCCGCCAGAGCCTCTTGCTCTTCGCAACCTGAAGAGGCTCCTTAAACTCCGGATAAGCTTCCTCCATTCGACTCAAGTATGACACCCATTCCTCATCTGTGGAGTCATTCACATGCAGCCGTAGATTACAGTCGAATGGATCGTTGAAGTCCTTTGGTGCGGCGAACCAAATCTCAGTCTTCTGGAGAATCGCTGCAGTGAACTCATTCACACTGCCGTCGGCGTTTCGCAACGACCTGTATTTGTAGAATTTCTTTACTTCGTCCATGGCTATCAATCGTTCCTTTTTTCTTTAGCGTGCGATCAATATCGCTCAAGCCCCGCCAACGTGCCGCCGCTGATAGCGCCAACGTTCACCAATCGCTCGAAGAGATTCATCGTCAAGACGGGCATTCTTCCATCCCGCATCGAAGCCAATGTCGTGAGACCGCGGCAACTGTGAATCGGTCAGTTCACGAACAAGAATCCTGGAGGGAAGCATCGCAGCGAGACCGACGAAGATCGCCTCCCGCCTCCGCAGACCCGAAAGCATCTTGGTAAGCCCTGCCATTGAATCCGGGAGTACAGACCGGACGTGATTTCGGTCCGACTCGTTAGTAATTCGAAGCACGATCCAGCTATTGCACTGCGACAGAACCGTAGCTTCGACCTCGCTGGGCGCCCAAAAGAAATGCTCTGCCGCTTTGACTCATCAATTCTTCGAATTTGTCGATTGCGGCAATGAACTCGGTTCCACGAAAGGGCGTAAAGTCGTCAGGGTCAGGCATGGCTTCAGGTCGTTCGCGAGAGCAGCTTGGGAAGCAGCAGGTCGCGGGTTTGGCGGAGATTCCGGATCCGGTCATTCAATTGCTCCTTCTGATCGAAGAGCGGCTCAACGAGGCGATCGAAAGCCCGAGCAACGCCCTCCGGCGGCACAGCGAGTTTCAGAGACGTGATGACCTTTGCATTTGCCTGAGGCTGCGCAGAACCACTGAGATTCGTGCGGATAAATGCTTTGTAATCGTCTGACTCAACCAATGTGCCGACATGACGATTGCTGAATGCGGGGTCGATCCGCAGACGGACCAAGTATGAGGCGAAGACGGCTTCCGGGTGGCGCTTGTTCAAGCGCTTGGCGTACCCGGTTGTTGCGCCCGTCCGAGCAACAACAATATCGCCACCCTTCAGCGAGAACTTAGCCAACTTCTTCTCCTCGATTTCGCAGTAGGGCACGGCAGCCCAATCAAGGTTTTCAGGGACGATGTCCGTGATTCGCAGAAACTTTGGACCGATCTGTTCTGACGAGGCGCTAGCCGTGTATCCGTAATCCACCGATTCACACAAATCAGCCAGAGACTTCACCTCCCACCCTTCCGGGATGGGGCCGAGGGGGGAGTCGACGAGGGGGACGCATTCGTGGCCGGGGAAGCGGAAGTGGACGAACCACTCGCGGTAGAGGGATTGCGCCATCTCCTCCAGGATCCGGATGCGCCGCAGGTTGTTCTCGATCAGGTCGTCGTAGGCCGAGAGGATCCCTGCAATCCGGCGTTGGGTGGGGAGGTCGGGCACGCAGATCGGCATTTCTTTGAGCAAGCCGATTGCCATTCGAACTTGATTCGCTGCTCCCCTCGCATGGGCTTTGATGTATTCATGAAAAGCCTCGCTCCTGCCGACATAACCCAACCAAGTTTTGTCCACCGCTGAAGTCGAAGGCCGGAGCAGAACGGCGTTTTGATTGAGCAGAGCTCCGTTTGCTCTAGCAGGAACAATACCTGGGCGACCGACGACAGATCCAGGCTGAGTTGGGTGCGAACCGACAGTGCAAATAATCAGGTCGCCTGTGCGGAGCTCGTGCTTCGCATACTTCGGGAAAGACGCTTCCGAAAGGAATCTGCAATCCGAGAGGTCAACGGTCTCCCCGTGAATATCGCTAACTCGAACCACGGGGATTCCAGATTCCGAATACTCGCTTTGATTCCACGCTCCTCCGTTTGTGAACGTTGCGATCTCGCCAAGGGAGGTCTGACAGAACCCGTTCTTCATGCATCCTCCATTTTTCGGTGAAATACATAGACCCTTGATTGGATCATTTTGACCTCGTCCATCGGAATCACTTCCACGGTTGATTCCTGGGGCTCGAAACCAGGACTCATCACGATGAGCTTTGTATCCCTGACTTCGCGCAGTCGAAGAGCATGCCAGTTGTCGACGAGCTCAATCCTTTTCTCGTCCTTCCACCACTTCTCCCTTCCTACGATAGCCCCAATAGAACCGGGAAGAACAGCGACGGTGCCAGGGATGTCTTCTGGCAGAAGCATATTGACCGGCACCCCCGCCGCCTCGAAGAATGAAGGAAAGTCAGCAGGAGCGATTTTTCCTGGATGAGCACTCCAATCAGGAAACTCGGTCGCGAATTTCGAGAGCATGTCCCGTTGAGGAAAATCGACACCTATCGACAGCAGGATCGACTCGATGCACGCCAAGCCACACGACCACCGGGTTTCTTGCTGGATTTTCGGTAGGTATTTCATGCCGTCTCCAGAATCTCCGCCACGTTTGCCTCGATCCGTTCCTCCAACTCCCGCGCCTCGGCGTTGAGCACTTCGAGTTCCTCGTTGAGGGCTTCGAGCCGTTCCTTGAAATCCTCGTCGCTGAGTTCCTCGCCCTTGGCGACGCCGACGTAGCGGCCGGGATTGAGCGACCAGCCCTGGGCCTCGATTTCCGCACGGGTGGCCGCCTTGCATAGGCCTGGGACATCGACGTAGCCGGTGGCGTCGCCGAAGACCTCCTCCCATTTCGCCTCGGAGCCGTGCTCGAACTCGAGGTCCTCGCCGCGGTAGAAGCGGACGACATTGGCGAGGAACTCGTTCTGCGCCGGGGTGAAGTCGCGGTGGGCGCGGTCGAGCTGGCGGAAGACGTGGCGGGCATCGAGGAACAGGACGGTGTCGCGCAGATGTTTCGGACGGCTCGGAGATCCGTCCCTACCTTTGTCGAGGAACCACAGGGTGCAGGGCAGCGTGACGGTGTAGAAGAAGTTCGACCCGATGCTGACCATGACGTCCACGTGGCCGCTTCGGATGAGTTTTTCCCGGATCTCCTGCTCGGAGGCGCGGGCGTCGGCGGCGGAGTTCGCCATCACGAAGCCGGCCCGCCCGGTGGCATTGAGCGCGGAGTGGAAGTGCTGGATCCAGAGGTAGTTGCCATTGTCGGTGCGCGGCAGGCCGAAGGCGTAGCGCGGGTCGTCGGCGAGGCGCTCCTTGTCGATCTTGCTGACGTTGAAGGGCGGATTGGCGAGGACGAAGTCGAAGCGGCCGACGGAGTCGTGGAGGTCCTCGTAGTAGGTGTTTCCCTGGCGGATGTCGCCGCTGAGGCCGTGGACGGCGAGGTTGAGCCGGGCGAGGCGGCTGGTTTCGGTGACCCGCTCCTGGCCATGGACGGAGATCTCGGCGGTGGGGTTGCGGTGGTGGTTCTCCACGAAGCGGGCGGACTGGACGAACATGCCGCCGGAGCCGCAGGCGGGATCGTAGATGCGCCCGTGGTAGGGCTCGAGGATCTCGACGATGAGGCGGACGATGGAGGTGGGCGTGTAGAATTCCCCGCCCTTCTGCCCCTCGGACATGGCGAACTTGCCGAGGAAGTATTCGTAGATGAGGCCGAAGGTGTCGCCGCCCTTGTCCATGGGGATGGAGGCCATGACCTTGAGCAGCTCGGCGAGGGTGCGGTTCTCGAGGATCTGGTAGGTCTTCGGCAGGACGTCGGCGAGGTCCGGGTTCTCCTTCTCGACGGCGCGCATGGCGTCATTGACCGTCTGGCCGATGTTGCCGCCCTCGGGGAGCTGGAGCAGGTGGCCGAAGCGGGCCTCCTCAGGCAGGTAGAGCACGCCCTTCGCGTGGTAGTCGGCCGGGCCGATCTTGCGGCGAGACGGACGACCGGGGCGGTCGTCCCTACCTTTCAAATCCTCGGCGGCGGCCTGGAAGCGGACGTCGGCGTAGCGGAGGAAGATCAGGCCGAGGACGATCGGAGAAAACTCGGAGGGCTTGAGGGCGGCATTGGCCCAGAGCTGGTTGGCGGCGTCCCAAAGCGTCTTTTCCAGCTCGGAGTGGGAGTCGTCGGCGGAGGCGGGTTCGGTCCAGTGCATGGGGGTTGAAGCGGTTCTAGCAGATGGTGGAGTCAGGGCAAGGAAGGGCGGGATTGGATGTTGATCCTGTCCGTTGCGAGATTATTGCCCCCAGCCCGGCGCGTTGGACGACCGGGGCGGTCGTCCCTACCCTTCGTCGGCGCCTTCGCCTCCGCTTTCGGCTGGCCGGATTCCGAAGATGCGTTAGGGATCGGGCATCATGAAAGGTTCCGGCGCATCCGTGGTCAGCATCCATCCGTATTTCAAGGTCCACGCGGGCAAGCTCGACGAGTTCAAGTCGCTGCTGGCCGACTTCGTGGCGAAGACGAAAACCGAGGAGAAGTGCCTGTGCTACGACTTCTCGATTCAGAACGATGAAGTCATCCATTGCCGCGAGTCCTACATCGGGGCCGAGGGCGTGCTGACCCATCTCGACAACGTCGGCGAGATTCTCGGCAAGGCCTTGGCGATTTCCGACCTGCTCCGTCTCGAGTTCCATGGTCCCGCAGCCGAGCTTGAAAAGCTCAAGGAACCTCTCGCCGACCTGAATCCGGATTGGTTTGAGTTCGAGACCGGCGTCTGAAGAAGCGTCCCCGGGAGGAATCGAACCTCCATCTAAGGTTTAGGAAACCCTTGTTCTATCCGTTGAACTACAGGGACCGGTGACGGCGGGAGACTGGACGGGGATGCGCACGGAAGCAAGCCCGGGACTTGCCGGATTCCGGGGCACCCGCAACGATGGCCCGGAGTGAGCACCCGGAACACCCGACCCACCCTGCTCCACCGCGCCGAATACCTGGCTTTCCGCGGTGTCGAGACGCTGCTGTCGGGCGCCTCGATGGAGAGCTGCGTCACCGTCGGACGCCTGCTCGGGCGGCTCTACCACGTCATCAGCCCGAAGTACCGCCGGCTGGTGCGGCGCAACCTCCGGATCGCCACCGCCGGGGATGCTCCGTCGGCCGAGACCCTCGACGCGCTGGTGCTCGAGACCTTCCAGCGGACCGGCGCCAACTTCATCGCCTCGCTCCGCACCCCGACGATGTCTCTCGACGCCATGCGACGGCATGTGACCGAAGAGGGCCTGCACGAACTCGGCGGATGTGTGCGTCGCGGCAGCGGGTTGGTGGTCGCCATGGCCCACATGGGAAACTGGGAGGCGATGACTTCCCTCGGCGCGAGTTTCGTGCACGAGGGTGTTTACGGTGGAGTCTACCGTCCCCTCGACAACCCGCTGATGGATCGCCTGACCCGCGAGCGACGGACCAAGGACGGCGCCCTGCTGTTCAGTCGTGAGGACGGCTTCCACGCGCCGGCGGCGATGCTGAAGACACCGGGCGCACTCGGAGTGCTGGCCGACCAGCGGGCGGGCGGACGCGGCATTGCGATGCCGTTCCTCGGCAAGATGACCACCTGCTCGCCCCTTCCTGATCTTCTGGCACGGCGGGGTCGCGCCCGGGTCTGCACGCTGTCCATTTCCACCATCGGACAGGCGCAATGGCGGATGGAACTCCGTGAGCTTGAGGGACCGATCAACACCCGCTCGGTGATGGCAGGACTTGAGAAAGCAATCCGCCTGAGCCTCCCCGACGTCTTCTGGTTCCACAACCGCTGGCGGACCGATCCTGCGAGGCCGCTCAGCTTCTTCACCAAGATTGATCCGGCAGTGGCGGCAGAGGCGACGGTTCCGCTGCGACTGATTCTGACGACTCCTGCGCACGCGGATGAGCTCGGCATTCGCCAGATGCTCCTCCGGATGCTGGAAAAGCGGCCGGACCTCCGGATCGACCGACTCTGCACGACCCCGACCGAGACGATCGATCCACGGATTGTGCATCACGAATGGGACCCGACCCTTCCGCCCGAGCAAGCCGACGGATTCCTCGACAAGATCGACCGCACCCATCCGGCACCACTCGACGGATCGCTGCTTTTCGCCGGAGAAGTCGGACTGGCCCGCGCCGCCAAACGGGCCGGCCTGAGGGCCATCATCGGGCTCGGGGTCAGCGGCAAACCGTGGACCCGATCGTTTGAAACGCCCGCCTCTACTGAAGATTGGTTGGAACTTGCTGAGCTCATGGCACGCGTTCCGCAGCGTCACCGTTCATGACTGAACCGCTTCCAATCCTGATGCTTACGGACGGCAAGCCCGGCCATGAGAACCAGTCACTGGGGCTGATCGAAGCGATCGACAAGCTGACGCCCGTCGAACTCCGTCGGGAAAAGGTCGAGCGTAACGCGATCGCCGGACTTCTGCGGGCGCAACTCCCGGAGGTCGCCCCCGCCCTGATCGTCGGCGCCGGGCACTCGACCCACGCACCGATGCTCAAGCTGGCCCGCCAGAGCGGCGCCCCGTGCGTGGTCCTGATGAAGCCTTCGCTGCCGCTCTCGCTTTTCGACCTGTGCCTGATCCCGGAACACGACATCCGCGAGAAGGAATGCCCGCCGAATGTCGAGGCGACCATCGGCGCGATCAACCGGGTGCCGCCCCCCGACGGCAGCCCGCGGCGCGGCGGCCTGATCCTTCTCGGGGGCCCCTCCTCGACCCATGGATGGGATGCCGATTCGATCCGCGAGTCGGTGACGACGATCGTTTCCTCCTGCGGCGACCGCCCGTGGCGGATCACCGACTCAAGACGGACGCCCGACGGCCAACTCTCCGAACTCGCCAAGGCTTGTCCGGCTCTCGTGTGCCACCCCCACGCCGACACCGGCCCGGAGTGGCTCCCCCAGCGTCTCACCGAAGCCGCCGAGGTGTGGGTGAGCGAGGATTCGGTCTCGATGATCTACGAAAGTCTTAGTAGCGGAGCCAAGGTCGGACTGTTCGCGTGTCCGCAGAAGAAAACCAACCGGATCACACGTGGCGTCGATCGCCTCTCTTCGGAAGGCTGGGTCACGAGATTCGCCGACTGGGACCCCGCAACCGGCCTCACCGAGCCTCCACGGATCCTCCGCGAGTCGGACCGCTGCGCCGGACTTGTGCTCGGGCGATTCTTTCCCGAGCGTCTGCCCAAGACATGAAAGTTCTCCAGGTTCTCCCCGAACTCAACTCCGGCGGCGTCGAGCGGGGAACCCTGGAGCTTTCCGGCCATCTGGTGGCAAAGGGCCACGAGTCCCTGGTCCTGTCCGGCGGCGGGCGCCTAGTCGAGCGGCTTGAGAAGGCCGGCAGCCGGCACATCACCCTGCCGGTCGGCCGCAAGTCGCCGGCATCCCTGCTGTTGGTTTCCAAGCTCCGGAAGCTCCTCGAAGCCGAATGCCCGGACATCCTCCACTTGCGATCCCGCGTTCCGGCATGGCTGCTCTGGCTGGCGTGGAGAAAGCTGCCCGCCAGCGACCGCCCGAAACTGGTTACCACCGTTCACGGATTTTACTCCGTCAGCCGATGGTCCGAAATCATGTGCCGTGGCGAGCGGGTGATCTGCGTTTCCGAAAGCATTCGGGAGTACGTGCTCAAGAACTACCCGAAGACCGACCCATCGCTGCTGCGTGTCGTGCCCCGCGGGGTCGAGCCCGCGGAATACCCCTACGGCTTCCGTCCGGACGCCGATTGGATCGAATCTTTCCACGACCTGTTTCCCGAGACGCGCGACAAGCGCTTGATCACCCTGCCGGGTCGCATCACGCGGCTCAAAGGTCATGAGGATCTGATCACCATCCTTGGCAAACTCGCCGACCAACCTGACCTGCACGCCGTCATCGTCGGCGGCGTCCATCCACGGAAGGCATCGTACTTCGACGAGATCCGTGCGAAATTCAAAGACGCCGGACTCAGCGACCGCGTCACCTTCACCGGCAACCGGGACGACCTCCGGAACATCCTAGCGATTTCCACGGTCGTCCTGTCGCTGACCCGCCAGCCGGAGTCGTTCGGCCGGACAACCCTCGAAGCACTGGCCATGGGCATCCCGGTAGCGGGCTATGCCCACGGCGGCGTCGGCGAGCAACTCGACACCCTCTATCCGCAGGGCCGGATCCCGCCATTGGACGTCGAGGCCGCCGGCGACGTGATTGCGAAGCTTCTGGAAACGCCCGGCGACGTGATGCCGGAGAATCCCTTCACGCTGGGACGCATGCTCGACGGCACGCTCGACGTTTACCGGGAGTTGCAGGACTGATCCTCCTCGCCCGTGTCAATGAAGCGATGCGGCCAAACCGGACGATCCTCTCTGGAGCCCGTGCGGAAGCTTTCCCAATCGGCAAGCTTCTGCCGATCCCGTGCCTCGCCCCGCTCCCGCATGCGCCTTCTCCGCAGATCCTCGTCGCACCAAACGAAATGAAGTTCAGGATCGGTTCCGAGTCTCGTCCGCAACTCCTCCGGCCACGCTTCCCTCTGCCACTCCGAAGTGAACGGACCACAAATGACGACCGGGGCGTGGGACAGGTTCGCGCGGGCGACATCGAACAGCGCTTCATAGACCGGCAGGCGATAAGCACGCTTGTACTCCGGCGAGTCCCGATCGTCGGGATCGAGCCCGGCCAAGGTCATCCCCGCCGTCACCAACCGCCCCGCGAGCGTGTCGCTATCGAGCAGGCAGGCACCCAGCCGCTGGGCGAGACTGCGGGAGTAGGTCGACTTCCCCGCCGCCGGAGCGCCGCATACCACATGACATTCGTGCATGGGCCGCTCATAGACCGAGACGCTCCCCTCCCCAAGCCCGGCGACGCCCCGACCGCGGATTTATCGTTTGTCATTCGGCCGTCGCGAAGCAGCCTGCGTGCGTGTCCGCATTTCCCTTCGGTCCCCGCTCGCCGCTTTGCGAAAGCCATGCGGAGGAGGTGGCATCAATGTGGACGCACGGGATCGGCACCCTGATGGCCGTGGTGGCAATGGTGCTGATGGTGCTCGCGGCCGACGGACAACCGCTCGCCACCGTCTCGGCCGCAATTTTCGGCACCACCCTCGTGCTGCTCTACGGTGCCTCGACGATCTATCACTGGGCGCGCGGGCCGAAGCTGAAGAGCTTCCTCCAGATCCTCGATCATGCGTGCATCTACCTGCTGATCGCCGGCTCGTACACGCCACTGACCCTGATCGCCCTTCGCGGTCCGTGGGGCTGGTCGCTTTTCGGGGTGATCTGGTTTCTCGCCATCGCCGGTGTCGTGTTGAAGGCCAGCATGCGGAGCAATCGCGAAGCGTGGTGGTCGACCGCGCTCTACCTCGTGATGGGCTGGCTCATTGTTCTCGCCCTCAAGCCGCTGCTGCACGCGATCCCGGCGGCGGGTTTCGCGTGGTTGGTCGCCGGCGGGCTCTGCTACTCGCTCGGAGTAGGCTTTTTCGTCTGGCAAAAGCTGCGCTTCAACCACGCGATCTGGCACGCGTTCGTCATCGCGGGAAGTGCGTGCCACGTCGTCGCCACCACACTCTACATTCTCCCCTGACCGATGCCCGAGCTTCCTGAAGTCGAGACGACCCGCCGCGGCATTGCCCCCCATCTGGTCGGCAAGCCGATCACCGGAGTGATCGTCCGCGACTCACGACTCCGGCATCCCGTTTCAGCGGACATCGAGGACATCTGCGGCAAGCCCGTCACCGGCATCCGGCGACGCGGGAAGTACCTGATCGCCGATACCGATGACGGGGCACTGCTGATCCACCTCGGAATGTCAGGGAGCCTGCGCGTCTGCGAGCGGACGGAGGACCACCGCAAGCACGACCACGTCATCTTATGCCTGCCCGGCACCCGGGAAATCCGCTACCACGATCCCCGACGCTTCGGAATCGTGCTTCACCTGCCGGCGGGCGATCCGCTCGATCACCCGCTGCTTGCATCGCTCGGACCCGAACCGCTGTCGGATGAGTTCACCACCGCCCACCTCAAGGCTGCCTGCAAGGGTCGCACGGCGCCGATCAAACAGGTCATCATGGACGCGGGCATCGTGGTGGGCGTCGGCAACATCTACGCCAGCGAAGCCCTGCACCGGGCGGGAATCCGACCACGAACGGCTGCCCGCCGGGTCTCGGGTCCGAGGCTTGCGCGACTCGTCGCAGCGATCCGCGAAGTGCTGGCCGCTTCGATCGAGCAAGGCGGCACGACCCTCCGTGACTTCGTCAACTCCGACGGCCAACCCGGCTACTTCCGCCAACGGCTGTTCGTCTATGGCCGCGCGGAAGAACCCTGTCGCAGTTGCTCGACACCGATCCGTCACGCCGTCCTCGGACAACGCGCGACTTACTGGTGCCCGGTGTGCCAGCGCTAGGAGTCGGATTCCCCTCCGGAATCTTCCGTCGGCGCGGTCACGACCTTGGTCTTCGCCCACTCGTCACCAAGACGCAGTCCCTTCTCCGGCTTGCTATCGCGGGAGATCAGGATGATCGCTTCGACCAACCCGAAAATGGGAATCAGGAGCGCGGCATTGCGGATCAAGGCGCTTTCCCAGTCCTTCACGATGTCGCCGCCGTCGGCCTTCTCGACCTTCAGCTTCATCGCCATCTTGCCGACACTTTGGCCCTTCATGAAGGGCAGCGAGTCACGGACGATCCAGTATCCGGCGAAAACCAGCCACCCTACCTTTTCCAAGGCACCCGGGAGAATCATCGTCGCCAACCAATACAAACCACTGGCAACGAAGCCATCGATAAGACCTGCCAGCAACCGGCTGTTGAGCGGAGCGATGCTGCCGGCCTCGAGATTCTCCTCATCCTCCTCGGAGTCTTGCGGAACCTTGGTCACCTCGACGCTGCCACCCTCGTTCGCCGGTGCTGGCGGAGGAGTGCCCGCAACATCCACCGGCGGCGGCTTCGGCGGCGGGCTCAGACTTGGCGGCGGAGGGTCCTTGCGATCTTCATCCTCAGGCATCGCCTAACACCCTAGACTCCGGATCCCGCCCCGTCGAGTTTCCAGAGCAGCGTCAGGCCTCCCCGCGCAACTTTTCGAACACCCGATGCGAGAAATAGCGCTCCATCCGGTCGGGGAAAACCGTCACAACGCGGGCCGATACACCGAGGCGGCGCTTCACCTCCATCGCCGCGGCGAGGTTCAGACCGGAACTCGGACCGACAGGAAAACCCATGCTCCAGAGCCGACGGGTTTGCCGAAGGCATTCCTCCTCACCGACCGGGAGCTCCTCGAGCACACCGGCCTGAACATCGGCCTTCCAGTCCTCGTAGAGTTTGGAAAGGCATTCGACGACTCCGGGAACTTCCTTGCTGAAGGCGAGGCTGCAGCATTCGGCATTGTGCCCGAAGGCGTCTCCCGCATGCGGGATCGCGGCCACCGCCCGCACCCCGCAACCGGCCTCGGCAAATGCTTCCCAGAGACCGCGCAAGGTCCCGCCGGTTCCGACGCCACTGACGATCGCGTCCACCGTGCCGCAGTCCATCTGCGAGAGGATCTCGGGCCCCGTCCCCAAGCGGTGGGCCTCAGCATTGTCGGGATTCTCGAATTGCCGAACCGCGAACCAACCTTCGGAATCCGCCGCCGCCACGGCGGCTCCGAGAACATCCGGCATCCCGCCGTCGACCCGACGCACTTCGCCCCCGTAAGCCCGAATCATCAATCCTCGCTCGGCCGTGGCCGTTGACGGGATAAAGGCGACGAATTTCAGCCCCATCTGGGCACATGCCAGAGCCAACGCGATACTGGTGGAGCCGCTCGACGCCTCGACCACCGTGTCTCCGGCACTGATTACACCCCGCCGCCACGCCTTCTCAAGAATGTGGCGGGCGATGCGGTCCTTGGTCGATCCACTCGGATTCATGAACTCCAGCTTGCACCAAACCGGGCCGAGGCCGGATTCCGGCTCGACGGGGACCAGCGGCGTCGGGGGCACCTGACGGATGAAACGCCCGCCTGCCCCGAGTTTCCGGGCTTCCTGAGTCTGCATGGCCGGATCATCCGCCGACCCGACCCTGCCCTGCCAAGCCGGAATTCCCGAGAAACAAAGATTTCACCAGAACCGTGGCTCCGGGATTCCCAGCAACTCGCATTTCGGAAAACCGAACCACGAATGGACGCAGACATGCTCGAATTGCCACGGAATCGCCCGTGCCTCCAAGATTCGTGTCCATTGGCGTCCATTCGCGGTTTCCCCTGTCGTGGACTTGATGCCCGAATCCTGCATTTTCCTTGACTCCATCGGCACTAAACCCTACCTCCCCGCCCCCACGAACGCCCATCACACGTCATGGCCACCGCTCAAGTCATTCTCCGCGAAAAGATCGAAGGTCTCGGTTCCGAGGCCGATGTCGTCAAGGTCCGCGCCGGTTACGCGCGCAATTTCCTCATTCCCCAAGGCAAAGCGTTCGAGGCGACCCGTTCCAACCTGCGCCACGTCGAGGCCCTCAAGATCGCTCGCGGCAAGCGTGAGGCCGAGGAGCTGAACGATGCCCAGGCACTCGCGACCAAGATCTCGAAGCTGCGTCCGAAGTTCACGCTCGAGACCGGCCAAGGCGGCAAGGCGTTCGGTTCGGTCACCTCGATCGACATCCACAAGGAACTCGAAGCCGCCGGTATCGAAATCGACCGCCACGCGATCGATCTCGAGAAGCCGATCAAGCGTTCGGGCAAGGTGGACGTCGTGGTCCGCGTGCACCCCGAGGTCAGCACGACCCTGACGATCAACGTCGAGGCCAAGACCGAGGAAACCGGCGAAGACGAGTAAGCCGGACGGCACTCAGCATTTTCCCAAGCGGGCGGGTTCCTCGGAACCCGCCCGTTTTGTTTGAAGCCCTAGGGTGCTGTGAACAACTTGATGGTTGTTCACAGACAATTCACCGATTGCCCCCGTTGACCCGAACGGGTCCGGCGGGGCATGTTCACCCGCACCCATGGCCACCGAGACTCAGGCTCCTTCGCTGCAATCACCCGCCACTCCGGATCGTGAAGACGTTTCACGCACGCTCCCGAACGCCCTCGGGCCGGAGAAGAGCATCCTTTCCTCGATGCTCAAGGACCCGGAGCAGTGGATCGTCCGCGCCCAGGAAGAAGGCCTGAGCCGGGACCACTTCTACCTGCCGGCCCACGGACTCCTCTACGAAACGGTCGTCGACCTGAACAACAAGGGCACCGAGATCGAGCTCGTCTCGCTGGTTCAGCTTCTCCACGACCGCGGGATCCTCGATCACATCGGCGGACCGTCGGCGATCACCGACATCTACACTTATGCGCCCAATGCGGCGCACTTCGCGACCCACCTCGGGATCGTGAAGGAGAAGCATGTCCTGCGCTCGATCATCCGCACCTGCACGGAGTCGATTTCCGAGGCCTACGACAACCCGGAGGACACCGCCCAACTACTCGACCGGGTCGAGCAGGAGGTCCTCGGCATCCGCCAGAGCAGCGAAACCGCCAGCGGCTTTTCCATCAAGGAATCCGTCGGCGAGGTAATGACCCGCTTCCAGGAGATCCTCGCGGGCGAAATGGAGGTCCAGGGAGTCGCCACCGGCTACAGCGATCTCGACACGATGAGCAAAGGCCTGAAGCCGGGTGAAATGTTCGTCGTGGCGGCCCGCCCCTCGATGGGCAAGACCTCGCTGATGATGAACATCGTCGAACACATCTGTGTCGATCAGAACGTCCCGACGATGGTCTTCTCGTGCGAAATGACCGCCTTCCAGATCGTCCAGCGTCTGGTCTTCTCACGGGCGCGTTTCGCGATGAGCAAGCTCGGCAAGGGCTTCAAGCCGGCCAAGGAAGAGCTGCTCAAACTGAAGCGCGCGGCGCAGGAAGTGGCCGCGGCCAAGCTGTGGATCGACGACACCGCCGGGATCCCGATCGAGACCCTGCGGGCCAAGGCACGGCGACGGAAACGCGAGGACGGCATCGGCCTGATCGCGATCGACTACCTCCAGCTCCTGAAGTCGAACAGCCGTCAGGCCGCCAACTCGCGGGAACGGGAAATTGGTGAAATCTCCGCGGGTATCAAGGCTCTGGCGAAGGAGCTCGGCGTGCCGATCGTCGTCCTCGCCCAACTCAACCGGGGCCCGGAAGGACGGACGGGGTCGTCGCTCGGTGTGCCCCGGATGTCGGACCTCCGGGAATCGGGAACCATCGAGCAGGACGCCGACATGATCGGGCTGCTCTACCGAAGCGCCTACTACGCCGAAAGCGAGGAGGAGAAGGAGGAGCTCGCCGGCAAGGCGGAACTCGTACTGGCCAAGAACCGGAATGGTGAGACCGGCCACGTGCCGCTGACCTTCATTGCGGAACTCATGCGATTCGAGACCCGGGCCCGGGAAATGGACTGAGTCAAATCCGGGCTCCAGACCCACCAAATTATGACGAAATTGCCAATATTTCAGAATCGGCAATCGTTGGGCACGATATGTGTTAGATTAAAAGGTTGTGCATCGATTCGCCTCTCGTCGGACCCTCTGGCGCCTCAAGTTCAGTTCGCTTTGCTTTCTGGCCTGCGGCGCCACGTGGATCGCGCTGCCCGCGGCGCTCGTCTGGGGAATGTTTTTCCATGACCCGCGGGGCATTCGCCTGACGATCATCCTGCTCGGATCCGCCTTCGGGGTGGGGCTGCTCTATCTCATGACAAGCGGGAACCTCCGCTGTCCGCTTTGCCGGGGACAACTGTTGAGAAAGCTGGCGGCAACGCCGGTGAGCCCGAAAGCCTCCCGGGCCTTCGGCAGCGTTCGGGCGGCAATCGCGCTGAGAGCCCTGTTCACCCGTTGGTTCCGCTGCTTCCACTGCGGCGAACCCTGCAATACCCGGGAACCCCGTCAGCGAGGTCATTGAGTTCGGGTGCATTTGGCGTTGCGCCGAAAGCCGCACCGGCGTCCTCTGGGGCAGATGTCGACCCTTGAGATCCCGGAAAGCTGTGGCGTGATGGTCCTGCACGGCTGCACGCTCTTTCCTCATGGCGGAATGCCACTCCGGATCTTCGAGCCCCGCTACCGCCAGATGCTCTCCGAGACGCTCGAAGGTTCCTGCTTTTTCGCCGTCGGCCGTCTCCACGCGGCAGAGGAGACCGATGACCCCGCCGAGTGCACCTCGCCGATCGGCACGATCGGCCTCGTCCGGGCATCCCGCGAGATGGACGACGGAACCTCGAATCTTCTTCTCCACGGGGTGATCCGGGTCCGTTTCGTCGAATGGGATCTGGAAAGCCCCTACCCGAAGGCGCGGATCCGCCCGATTGCCCAGGTCTTCGAGCCCGAGTCCCAGTCTGCCTCCGCCCTCGAATCCCTCCACGAGGCGGCCGAGGAGGCGGTCGGTCACTTCGCCGGTGAGGTGCAGGACGCGTTCCGCTCGATGGCCCAGTCGATTGATGATCCGGCCATCCTCGCCGACGTCATGTGCCAGCAGTTCGTCCACGATCCCGACGTCCGCTACGAACTCCTGAGCATGGACTCGGTGGCGGCCCGGATCGCGTGGCTGTGCTCGGAGCTGAACAAGTAGCCGGGCGACAAAGCGACGTCCATTTGCGAACCGATTCGACTTGCCCTCGGGGTGGCTTGCGGGCTGAAGTTCGCCCACCCAGATCATGAGCACCGAGGCACAGTGGTATGTCATGCAGGAGGACCAGCAATTGGGTCCCTACACCGGCGAGCAGCTCGTCAGCTTCGCCACCGGCGGCAACATCACCCGCGAATCACTCGTGTGGGCCGAGGGCATGGAAAACTGGCTGCCAGCCGGCGAAGTGGAAGGCGTCTTTCCCGTGCAGGCCCAGCCCGTCGCACAAGCCACCGCCAGCCCCGCAGGCTTCAACGTGAACCCCTACGCCGCTCCCGCGACGGGCATGACGACCCAAACCGTCCAACCCGGCGGCGAGTATCCCCACGTGTCGGTGAAAGGTGCCAGCTTCGGCATGTGGCTCGGTCTGCTGCTGACAGCGGTGGCTCTGATCATCATCCCGATCGCACTCATCGGATCCCAAGGTGATCGGATGAGCAACGGTGCGGCCGGGATCCTCTCGATCCTGATGATCGGCGGCTACGTCCTGAATCTGTTCGTGGCCATCCTCGGCTACATCTATCTGTATCGGGTTTGGAAATGCATTGAGAACGGCGGGTTCGCAAGGGCGAGTGCGGGCAAAGCGATCGGCTTCATGTTCATTCCGCTCTTCAACCTCTACTGGATCTTCCAAGCCTTCTACGGGCTCAGTGTCGACTGGAACAAGACCGTCGAGGCCTACCCTGAGCTCGCACCCGCGCCCCGCTTGTCCGAAGGCCTGTTCATGACCTTCTGCATCCTCATGATCGTCTTCTACCCTGTCGCCATCTTTCTCGCCTTTCCGGTGATGGCGCAGATCTGCAAGGGCATCAACTTCTTCGCCTTCCGTCCGACCAAGCATCTCGGCGGCACGGGCTTCTCGCTGCGCTGAGCCTGGCGCCCGCCGCACGACGGCACGAAAAAAGGCGGCCCGACCGGGCCGCCTCTTTCGAAAAGTTATCGAGAAGCCAGGGATCAGCCCCCGATCTCGGAGCGGCCGCTGTGGGAGGCGCCGTCTTCCATCACGATGCTCTTGGTCTTGATGTCGCCATCGAGCCGGCTCTTCGCCTTCAGCTCGCAGCGCTCGGAGGTGATCTTGCCCTCGACCTTGCCGAAGACCTTCACCTCACCTGCGGTGACGTCGCCCTTGACCTGGGCATTCTCGCCGATGGTAACCCGGCCTTTGTCGGAGATGATCTCACCTTCGATCTTGCCGTCGATGATCATGTCGTTGGAGAAGCGGATCGAACCGTTGATGTCGATCCCGCTAGCCAAAACGTTCGTTGCGTTCGCCATGCCTGCAATCGAGCAGAGCCGGAGCCGCTTGGCAATCGGGATTTCCGTGCCAGTGAGGTCGGACGATCAAGCTCGTGCGAAGTCATGCTGATTTGGAGAGATCGGGACCAGGATGAATGGGATGGATAGGATGGTTTTCCCTTCGAATCACGCGTTTCCAAGGGCAGCGCAGCGAGGTTCCCGCCTTGGGTCCAGAGGGCCGATTCAGCAATCCTATCCATTCCATCCATCCTGGTCCCCCGATTGGCAAAAATCCGGGCCCGCCTCCCCCGCATGATTACCATTGCCAGTGAGGCGCGGATTTTCCGTGCGGGGGCCCGCCGAATGGCGTTAGAACGTCGCTGAACCCAGCGTTTTCAAAGCATGCCACGCGTCACCATCACCATTCCCGACAAGAACGCTCAGCCCTACCGCTTCGCACTGGACCGGAAGAGCGTGACCCTAGGCCGGGGTAGCGAGAACGACATCGTCATCGACTGCAGCTCGATCTCGGTGCACCACGCCGTGATGGAGCGGATCGAGGGCGGCTACCAGCTCCGTGACCTCGGCTCGACCAACGGCACCAAGTACAAGGGCAAGGCCCGCGATATCATCGAGCTCACCGACGGCATTTCCGCCAAGATCGGGGACGTTGCCTTCGATTTCAGCCTGACCGCCGACGAGCAGCTCGAACTCGCCAAAGAGCGCCCCGACGGTGAGTCGCCGATCATCCGGGAAGAGCCGGAGGAAACCGACGAGCCGAAGCGCAAGAAGGCCGCGGCACCCGCCCGTAAGCCGCCGGCTCCGGTTACTCCGCCGAGTCCTGCCGCCAGCTTCTTCATGACCATCCTCTTCTTCGTGCTGGCAGCCGGAGCGTTCTTCATCGGTCTGTCGATCCGATACAGCAAGGAGAACCCGGGACGGTCGATGGTCGCCGACATCAAGAACGGCGTGCCACCTCAGGAAGCACCCGCGGAACCCGCCGAGGACGCACCGACACCGGCCGAATAGTAGCCGGGCAAACGAAAACGGCCGACAGTCGAGACTGTCGGCCGCTTGGAAGTTCTTTTGCGAACCGAAGACTCAGCGCCCTCCCCGGCCGCCGAAGCGACGATCACCGCCGTCGCCGTCGTTGCTGAGAATGCGCTCCTTCATCTGATCGTCCAGCAGAGTGGATGACTCGACGTAGGCACGCGCGGCGGCCTCGTCCTCGCGCATCCAGCGAGCGGCGGTCATGCCCACGGCACGGCTGCGATCACGTTCGTCGCTGATCGTTTCCGCCAGAGCCAGGGACTCTGCCGGATCACCATCGCGGTTCATCCAGAGATAGCTCTGGGTCGCGCTGTCACGCACCTCACCGGCAGGCTGGGATTCGATGAAAGCCAGCGCTCCAGCCTGATCCTGCGAAACCCAGTTGCCCATCACCCGGCGAATCGCGTCGCCCGGATCTTCGGTCTCCTGGCTGGCGACCCAGCTTGCAGCTCCGGCCGGGTCCGTCCTCGACCATTCCGACGCGACATCGCGGATCGCTCGGTCGCGCGAATCTCCCGCCTCAAGCGAGGCAATCCGGCTGGCCGCAGCCTGCGGATCCGAATTGGCGAGCACGCCGATCGCTTCGCTCAGCGCGCGCTGCTTGGCGTCGCCCGAAAGGGTCTGAATCCAGGCCTCGGCCGCAGCGAAGTCGGTGCGTGCCCATTGTTCCGCGATTTCTCCGTAGGCGCGGGCTTGATCACCTTCTCCCAGCGTCGCCGCAAGCGCGGCCGCCCGGGACGGATCACTCGCCGCCAGTTCGGAAATCACCGACACCACGGCATCGCCCCGGCTCCGCTCGTCGAGGCCGTTGGCCCATGCGAGGGCGGCGTCGGGATCAAGCTTCGCCCACTCGCGGGCAATCAGCTCGGCACCGTCGTCGCCTCCCGGGCCACGCCCGCGGCCCATGCCGGCGAACTCGCTCGGATTCTCGGTGAAATACTTGGCGGCATTGACCGGGTCGACACTTGCCCAGCTGCGCAGGATGGTCGGGCGGGCGAACATGCCACCCATTCCCATATCCTTCGAGTAAGCCAAGGCCCCTTGGGGGTCGATCTCCGCCCAGCGGCTGAACAGCAGCACCGAAGCGAGGATCCGGTCGGACATCGGAAGACCGTCGAGCTTGCCGGCCTCTTCGGCCAGCTGGTCGGCGTCCATCCCGGCATACATGTCGATCAATGCCTGCAGACGGGCCGTTTGACCCGGCTCACGCATGATTTCCTCCATGCTGCGGGCCCCCGCACGTGCCGATCGGTCCGACACCCGGTCGTCAGCACGGTCGCTTTTGGGACGCAGCTTGGCCGGAGCCTGCATGGCGCTATTGCCCGAATCGGCGTCCTCCGGACTGCCTCCGGAGTTTCCGATAATGAATCCTCCCGCGCCTCCGACGAGGAGAGCGGCCAGTCCGATGGTGATCGATTGGTTCATGAATCTTGGGCGGCAACACCCGACGTCATGAAAAGTTGCGGAGCCGTTCCGGCGCCTGCGTCATTCCTGCCCGGAGCCTTCCACCGGCTTCACTTCAAGCTCGGGCAAAACTTCCTTCCGGTCGCCCACCCGCTCGATCGAGGCGAAGAACGCGCCGATCTTGCGGTCGGCCGGCAACTGACCGCCAAACCACGCTTCGAGGTCGGCGGGACCCGCGTCCAGATCGATCTCCATCGCGACCGAACTGGCGCGTTCGACCACTTCCAATTGGACCTCCCGCTTGGCGACCCGCACGTGAGCTGTCCCCGAACGGAGCAGGCCGATCCGCCTCCGCTCGTCATCCGGAGCGGACTTGGGAAGGAGCGACATCCTCACCCGGTATCGACCCTCCCGGGCGACATCCAACTTCCAATGGCCGCTGGCGCCCGGCAGCGCGTTGCGCGTCTTCGCGACCCTTGACTTGTCGAGGTAAGCCCGGATCTGCGCCTGTCCGCGAAACTCGACATGAGTCCCGGTCTCCGCCTCCAGCGAAGGCCACCAATCGGCACAGGTGAGATCCACCACCGGACACCGGTCGTCGCCGACCCGGTAGCGGACCGGACTCATCAGCGACGGCTGCACCGAATCCCACCAGCGGCCGTAGTCCACCAATAACCGGCTCGCCATTCCGTCCGGACCGGGAAACAGGTTCTCCCGCTGCTCCGGGTCATTCTCCATGTCGAACAACTCGAGTCCGACCAGACGCCACTTCGGAGTCCTCACGGAAAAGCCGCGGGTTCGATGCCTTGCCGGACTCTCATCCCCCGGCCAACCACCGGCATGGAAAAACAAGGTCCGCTCCTTCGGAAACTCCGATTCACTTTTCAGCGCCGCGGACAAATCCATCCCGTCGCCCCTCCACTGCGCGGGCATCGCGACACCACACAGGGAGGCAACGGTCGGCATCAGGTCGAAATGCGCTGCCAACGCATCCACCTTCCTCCCCGGAGCAATCTTGCCGGGCCATCGGACGAAACACGGAACTCGAACCGTCCCGTCGTCCGCGATCCCACCGATACCGACACTCCCGCCACCGCCGTCAGAAACGAACACGACGATGGTTTCATCCGCGACTTCACGCTCTTCAAGGGTCCGCAGCAATCCTTTCAGATTCGCCTCAAGCTCACTGAGGCGCTCACCGGAATCTGCCGACATCTCGGGAGCTAGCCAAAGGAAGAACGACTTCCCCTTTTCCACCTCCTCGTTCAGCCACTTCGTTGCCCGCTCGAAGACGACTTCGGCCGCCCCGCCCTCGGTCTCCACCCAGCCGGCTCCCGACCGCAGCAGAGGAGCGGTCCGCACGTTCCCCCATGCATCGGGGACCGCACCGATCCCGGCTCCTCCGTGAACCAAGATCTCTTCGAAACCGCGATCTTCGGGACGACACGGAAACGCGTCGCCAAGCTGCCAGAGCCCGAAAATCCCGGTCGAGTATCCCGCGTCCCGCATCAGCTCCGGCATGGTCGGAACACCCGGGCGGAGCAGGTTCCGCCCCACGAAGCCGTGGCTGACGCCAACTGCGAATTCATGCCGTCCGGTGATCAGTGCCGCCCTTGATGCCGCACCCGTCGGACTGACGAACAATTGCTCGAACGCGGTCGACTCTTCACGCAACCCCTGGAGCACCGGTGCATCCTCCTCGTCACCCTCCTCCGACCCGAGATGGCTCCAGCCGACATCGTCGGCAACGATGATGATCACGTTCGGAGCTCCGGCGGCCACGCAAAGGAAAAGCGCCTTTGCGATTGCCGTGAGCAGCCAAATCCGGAGCATGGCAGGACTACGGAGCCTATGACCGACACTTGCAAGCCCTACCGCGTACTCTTCGTTTGCATGGGAAACATCTGCCGCTCCCCGGCGGCGGAGATCATCTTCCGGCACCGCGTCGGAGAAGCAGGCCTCACCGATCGCATCGAAATCGATTCCGCCGGGACAATCGGCTACCACGCCGGCAACCCGCCCGACCCGAGGATGAGCGAAACGCTCTCCGCACGCGGCTATGAGATTGCCGGAAGCTCGAGGAAGATCCGCGCCCGGGATCTCGAGGACTTCGACCTCATCCTCTGCGCCGACCGCGACAATCTCGACGACGTCCGCTCGCTCGACCCCGGCGGCGAGCGTCACGACCGGATCCATCTGATCACCCGCTACTGCATCGACCGCGAAGCCGACCATGTTCCGGATCCCTACTACGGCGGACGCCGTGGTTTCGAAGAGGTCGCGGACCTCGTTGAAGATGCCTGCGACGGCCTGCTCGCCGAACTCACCGGAACCAGCGGTCCCGTTCGCTGAATTCGTCGATCCTTCACACGCCCTTCACCCCTTTCCAATCATCTCCCCGCCATGGAAGCGCAGCCGCCACCGGACAACCCCCAGGCCCAATACCTTGCTCAGTCGCCCTTCCGGCACCTGAGACCGGAACTCTGGGAGCGCAGCAAGGTCGCGCACATCACTCTCGTTTCGATCGGCACCCTGCTGCTGCTGCCGGCCGCCTACGTCTTTTTCGGAATGTTCATCTTCATTACCTTCGTCGGCGGCATGGGAGGGTCGTCTTGGGGCGGAATGGACGCGGAGACCATTTTCCTGATGATCAGCGCGGTGGGCTCCGCCGGTTTCGGAGTGCTCGCATGGTCCGCCCTCGGCTTCCTGTTCTTCAAACGCAACGACGCCCGCTGGCAACGCGCCTGCTGGATCTTCAGCGCAATATTCGGAGGCTTCACCACACCATGCGCGATCGGATGGCTGATCTACATCGGCAACCAGTCACCCTCCGGAGAGGAGATCGTGTGGGTACTGCTCGTATTCCTTATATTCCTCGCGGTGGCGCTCTCAACCCTCGTCCTCGGAATGCGCTACGCGCGTGCGGCCCACGGAGCCCTCAAGGAACCCGTGCCCGCACAGAACGCCCCCTACTACGGGTGACGTAGAAACAACCGCGCTCAGCCCTTTGCCGGCAGGCTTGCCGCAGCCACGGCCTGACCGTGGCGTTTGGTCTTCTCATCCGGCACCACCAGGCGGATCGACTGGTCGGGGAACTCCTGCCCGAGCACCTTCTCGGCTTCGGAGATGATCACATCGCCGCCGTCACCCGAAGTTACCCGGCCGAGGATCAGCAGATTGCGGATCTCGTAGAAGTCGGCGTAGTGGGCCACCGAGTATCCGAAACACGTGCCGATCGTCTCATAGATCTTCCGCGCCCGGTCGTCGCCACCCTTCATCGCCTCCTGGACCTTCACGAGCTGCTCGGGGAACGGCATGTCGCCGAACTCGAAACCTGCCAGCGGAGCGAGTCGCGCGACTCCCTGCTGGGAAAAGAACTGGACGCCACACCCGCGATCCCCGCTCCATTCGTCGAGAGGCCCTTGGTCACGATAGTCGACCGGAGCGAATGCGAGTTCGTTTAGCCAGGGACGGATGTGACCGGAGCCGTCGACGTAGCCGGCCGCTTCGCTGGTTCCCATCGCCACGCCCAGCACGGCGTTCTCGCCGAGTGCCATCGATCCCGCCAGGGCCGTGACTTCACCGTCGTTGACGACTTCGAACGGCACCCCGTTCCAGCGCTCCTTGAGCGTGCCGAAGATGCCGCGGATGTGTTTCTCGAAATCCTCTTCCGAGACCCCGCGGAACAGCGACGCCGCGCGGACCTCGTTGTTGACGTAAACGCCCGCCGAGCTGCCACCGATGGCATCGACCCGTGGCAGATGCGCCGCCGCGCGCTTGAGGGAATCGTGAATGCCCTCGAGATGATACTCGGGGTCACTCTGGAAGTAGGGATCCCAAACGACCTCCTCGGAGAAGACGACCTCGCCGTCGATCACCGCCGCGCACTTGCGGTCGGAACCACCGAGGTCAAAGCCGATCCGGCAGCCGTCGAGGTGCCGGCCCAGCGGCATCACTTGGTCATTTGCCTCGGGCAGGTCGTCCGCTTCGGCGGCTTCGATGGAGATCCCGCCACCGAAGATCTTGCGGCCGATGAAGTCCCAGTCGAACGCCCGATCTCCATCGGCGGAGTAGATCAGCCCCAGCTTGGCGGCCAGCTCAGGAGCTCCCGCGATCCGGATGCGGTTGCCGCCCTTCTGCCAGAGCAGGAACTTCAGAATCCGCTCGAGGTAACGCAGGTTGATCTCGGCGTGCTCGGCGGCATCCGGAAGCATGAGGGAATTCCACCGGAAAACCGTGCCGTCCGGACGCTCGAGACTGACCGCCACATCGCGCGCACCCGAGGTCTCGCCGGCAACCCGGCGATACAGACGGTTCCATGCCACCGCCGGAACAAACCCCGGGTCGAGAACAGGACGACAGGAGGCGAGAGAGGAATCGAAGGCGGGGGTTGCGGCGGTGCTCATGAATCGGGCTTGTCATACGGCGAACAAACTCGGGAATGAAATGTTTTAATGCGCAACGTGACCGTGAAAGAGCGAAAAGTCCCGCGCCTCCGGGGCGTATTCATTCCTGTCCCTGTTTGCTATTGCAAATCGGTCTCAATTGGATGAACTTCCCGCGAATGCCGCACGCAACCGCCCACGATCTGGAAAACGACAGCCTGCAGAGTCTTGCGCAGGCGACCGTGGGCTGTGATTTCCGGATTCGTTTCCTCGAAGGGCCGGCCTGCGAGCAACTGCGACGTTTGGGCTTCTGTGAGACCCTTCAGGTGCGGAAATTGGCAAACGGCCGCAATCTGATCTGCTCGGTCTGCGGCACCCGGATGGCCCTCAGCCGCGAGTTGGCCGATCAGGTTCTGGTTTCCCCGCTCCCCGCCTGATTTCCCGATGACCGACGAACGGATCGAAACGGTCGTCCTGGCCGGCAACCCCAACGTCGGCAAAACGACCCTTTTCAACGCGCTGACCGGGGCCAATGCCAAGGTCGGAAACTTCGCGGGGGTCACGGTCGAACTGAAAACCGGTCACACGTTCACTGCCCACGGCCGCAAGGTCAGGATCCTCGATCTGCCAGGCTGCTACTCGCTTCAGGGCGGCTCCCCGGACCAACAAGTCGCCCATCGCGCCCTGCGCGGCGAGATCGGGGAGATCGGCCGCCCGGATCTGGCGATCTGCGTCCTCGATGCCTCCAATCTCGAGCGCCACCTGAACCTCGCGCTCGAGGTGATCGAGACCGGCCTGCCGGTGGTGATCGCGCTGAACATGATCGACGTCGCCGAGTCGTCCGGGCTGCGACTCGATCCCCAGAAGCTCTCCGAAGAACTCGGCGTCCCGGTCGTCCCGATCCAAGCCAACCGCGGCAAGGGTCTCGTCGAACTGAAGCAGGCGATCCGTCATCCGCTGCCTCCGGCCGCTGACGCTCCGTGGAGCACAGGCTCCGACGTCGAGGACGCCCGTCGCTCGCGGGTCCTCGCGCTCTGCGAAATCGTCGCCCGACGCCCGACGGCCCACACCAGTACGGTTTCCGACCGGCTCGATTCGGTTCTTCTCCACCCGGTGCTCGGCTGGCTGTGCTTCATCGGCATCATGCTCGCGGTCTTCTGGACGATCTTCTCCCTTTCGGAGACTCCGATGGGATGGGTCGAAAGCGGACAGATCTGGCTGCAGGACCTTGTCGCCAACTCGATGGCCGAGGGTGACCTGCGGGACCTCCTCGTCGACGGCATCATCGGAGGCGTCGGCGCGGTCGTCATCTTCCTGCCGCAGATCCTGATGCTGTTCTTCTTTATCGGGCTGCTCGAAAGCTCCGGCTACATGTCCCGGGCGGCCTACCTGATGGACGGGGTGATGTCCAAGGTAGGCCTGAGCGGTAAAGCCTTCCTCCCACTGCTCAGCAGCTACGCGTGCGCCATTCCGGGCGTCATGGCGACCCGCACGATCGACTCCGCGAAGGAGCGGTTGGTGACGATCTTCGTCGCACCGTGGATGAGCTGCTCGGCGCGCCTTCCGGTCTATCTGCTGCTGGTTCCGATGCTGCTCGGCGGTTCCGAAGGCGGCCTCGTACAAGCGCTTATCTTCACCGCCATCTACGCGGTCGGAACCCTTACTGCCTTCGTGGTCGCACGCGTGCTCCGCGGCCGCCTCGGCCCCGAGGAAATCGTTCACCACTTCATCCTCGAACTGCCGCCCTACCGGGCGCCGCAGTGGGGCTACATCTTCCGACACCTGCTGGAGCGGGCAGGCGCGTTCCTGAAAAAGGCCGGCACCTTCATCCTGGGTCTGATGATCCTGCTGTGGGCCGCGCAGACCTACCCCAAGCTCGACAGTGAGGATCCTGCGGAACGCTTGGAACATTCGATCGTCGGCCGCATCAGCCAGGTGATCGAACCGGTGGTCCGGCCTCTCGGCTTCGACGGCCGCACCGGCACCGCGATCCTGACATCCTTTGCGGCACGCGAGGTGTTTGTCGGTTCAATGGCCCAGCTCTACCACGTCGAGGAGTCCGACGACGAAACGCAGACCCGCCAGCGCATCCGCGAGCGCATCGCCAACGAGAAGCGCCCCGACGGCAGTCCGTTGTTCTCGCCGCTCGCGGTGATTTCACTGCTGGTGTTCTACATCTACGCGCTGCAGTGCCTGCCGACGTCCGCTGTGGTGGCGCGTGAGGCCGGCTCGTGGAAATGGGCGGTCGGCCAATTCGTGTTCATGTCCGCCTTCGCGGCGATCGCCTCGCTTGTCATCTTCCAAGTCGGGAGCCTGCTCGGATTCTAGCGAGATGGAAGATTGGCAGACATGGGCGGCGGGGGCGATTGTCGGTCTGACCTTGGTCTTGTTCGTTCGCAGGATGGTGGCCGGCAAGAAGACCGGCTGCGGCGGCGACTGCAGCTGTGACTCGACAGATCGCGGCCGGAGCCAACCGGACGCGCCCAAGAGCCAGCGCCGAAGGGGCGACGGCATTTAGCCCCGGGGTTCACCCCGGGGAAAGCTTCTGCATGCGATATTGAGCGCCGAAGGTGCGATGGCAGACGTGTTTCGACCTTTCGGTCCGCGCCTTCGCCCCTCCGGGGCTTGAATGGTCTCCCGCTCAGATCCCCCGGGGTGAACCCCGGGGCTAAATGCCGCCGTCCCTTCGGGACTGGAGCCCGCAACATAGGGCATGCCGTGGCGCCGAAAGCATCGGCTACCCGTCTCGACCTGTTCGAACAGCCCAGGCGTGTGGCTCAGGAGCCGGTCTTCACCGGTCGGCCTGCGGCGCCTTGTTGTTCTGCGCGTCGGGCCGAGGCCTGCACCACTTCGATGATCCACGCGACCGCGCCGAAGAGGATAAACAGGGCAACGACTCCGTAGAGTAGCGTGATGTAGCCGCCACCTTCGGTGAAGCCGTAGTTATGCAGGCCGGTATCGAGCATGTTCACGTGCCACCACGAGAAGGTCACGACCGCGGCGAGGAAGATCGACGCCAGGTGCAATCCCCACTCCTTGAGGAAGCCCCCGACACGGGCATGGAGGATGGCCAAGGTCGCGAGCACGATCATCAGCGCTCCGTTCTCCTTGGGATCCCAGCCCCAGAAGCGGCCCCACGAGTCGTTCGCCCAGATACCACCGAGAACGGTGCCCACAAGCGAAAGGAAAAGCGTGAGGCACACCATCCCGTAAACGGCACGCGTCAGGGAGCGTCGCAGGCTCTTGTCGCCGCCATCGAGGCGAAGGCCGCGGAGCAACACATAGATCATTCCGAGCGCCGCCGCCACCAGGCCGCCGGCATAGCCGAGCGTGATGGTGATGACGTGGGTGGTGAGCCAGTAGTTCGAACGCAGCACCGCGATCAGCGGATCCATGTGGTCCTTTCCATCCCCGACCTCGAACAATCGGGCGAGAACGATCAGGACGATTCCAACGATCGGCAGCATGCCGAGAGCGAACTTGCGCCTCGTCAGCAACTCGACGAGCGCGCCAAAGAACACGGCGGCTGCGGTGATGAAGATGATCGTGTCGTAGAGGTTCCCGACCGGTGGCCGTTGCATGATGATGCATCGCTTGACGATCGGAATGACCACATAGGCCCAACCGGCGAGGGTGGTCGCCCAAACGAAGTAGCCGAGCGCGTCCTGCGCCTTGCCGCGGACCATCCACATCGCGATCGCGAAGACCGTTCCCAGCAGGAACCAGATCATCGCGTAGAGGAACCAGTTCTTCCGGTAGTAGTCGGCCTCGAGCTCGATGCTGCGGTACTCTCCGCGTGACTCGGCGCGCGCGACGATGTCCGCCTTCAACTCGCCAAGGTGCTTGCGGAACTCGGACTGACTCTCGGTTACCGACCTGACGGCGGTCTCGAGCATCTCCATGTCCTTGACCGAACCTTCAACATCACGGGTCTGCATCGACATCACATTCATCACCCGCTCGCCCGGACTCAACCAATGGCCGTCGTCCTTCGCCTTCGGAGGAAACAGGAACAAACCGAACTTCGAGGCGTTGGCGCCGTCGAGCAGTTGCTCAAGCAGTCTCTGGACGTGCGGTGGAATCGGCTGTCCGGAATTCTGACTCTCCTGCAGCACCTGACGGATCACCGGTGCGGTGGCCATCACGGCACTGACGTTGGCGCGCCTCGCGGTGTCTTCGTTCTCCGGAAGGCCGTCGACCGTCATCATCGCCAGTCCGTTCCGGGCCATTCCGAAGACGCCGATCAGTTGCTCGTAGCTCTGGAAATTCTCTGCCAACGCGAGGACCTGGGTTTCGAGCGGCGAACGCTGCTTTTTCTCCAGCTGGCTGTAACTGCGGGCCAACTCGTAGAGACGTTCACGGCCGGGCTTGAGCTCCTCGTAACTGTAGCGGTCGCGCTTCTCGCGCGTTTCCAGTCCGATCGCCCCGACGACCGCCGAGTCTTCGATCCGGAACGAGGGCTGCTGCTCGGCGAACTCGGGACGGAACAGGAGATCCATCATCCACGCGATCGGCTTGAGCTTCACCGGATCGCCGTCCTCGGTGGACTTTACCTCCATCGAGCGGGCACCGTAGAGCCTGAGCATGGTGAACCCCGCATAGGTGGTCAGCGGCTTGATGCGGCCGCCATCCTGGACCGGAATCGACTCGGCCATTTCCAAGGTCTCCGCATCCCACGGCTCGTAGCCTTCCACCACGCGAACATCATCGGGCGGCGACGCGTCGCGGGCGACAACCGCCAGCACTCCCACGAAAAGGAGGATGCCGAGTGAGAAGAGAATCCAGCGCGCTACTTGGTTCATGGGGTCGAAGGGGTTCGCGGTTTGGTCGAGCCGAGAATGAACTGGAAGAGCTTCATCAGGAAATGGACGCCCATTCCCGTTGCAACGACCCACAGGCTCCACTTCGGCCACTGGTCGGCGGGATTGGACACGACTTCGAATCCGGAGAACTCGGGGCCGCCCGTCTGCTGCGGTCCGCTGCTCATCGTCCGTTGGAAAAACGTGTAGCCGCCGCGCCGCATCGGCTCGTTCATGAAGATCTCGACCGGCACCTCCTCCTCGTCGATGCGGCGGATCTTGCTGCGGAACGACTTCGGTCGAGTCGAGTTCGGGAAGTAGACCGGGATCGCGTCGTCGAGCTGGACCACATACGGCACCGGAATCGTCTGCTTCACCATCCGCACGGCGAACTTCCGTCCGTCGGCCTCCACCGTGACCGGAGCAAATGCTTCAAGACCGCTGGTGGGTTGCGGAACCGCGAGGATGAAGGGCGAACCTTTGGAGCCGTCCCCGTAAACAACGCGCGCATAGCAGGCGGGGGCATTGAGCTCGCCCTCAGGGCGGACCGGCAGTTCCCGAAGCGTCCACCCGTCGATGGCCGCATTGCCGGCATCGGGTCCGGCCTCGACCACGCTTGCATTCCGCATCCAACCGGTCAGTTCGAGATCGATGGGCAATCCGGCGAAGCGGACGGTTCGCGAGTCGCCCCGGCCCAAGCCACGGAGTTCGGGTTCGCCAGCGACGTGCACCTCTCCCACGACCTTGCCTTCCTTGATCTCGAGTACCTCGATCGTCGGGTCGGTCAGCGATACCGCATAGTCCGACTTTTCCCCTTCAAAGAGGAACATCACACCGCGTTCTTCGAAAAGCTGGGCCACACCACCGGCGGCAACCATGAAGATGATGCCGAAGTGGGCGACCACCACACCCGCGGTTTTCCAGCTTTTGCGGATCCGGATGATCCCGCCCAGCGTCATGTTCAGCAGCAGGAATGCACAGACCCAGTAGCCACCCGGCATAGGAACCACGAGGTGACGGTCAAAGTAGGGCACCGGCACCTGCGCCAGCACATACCACGACGTCCAGTGGAAGTATTTCTGGAGCGTCGCCAGCAGGCCGGCATCCACCATTTCGAGGGTCGCGAGCCAAGTCTGGATCCCGAGCAGGACCAGCAGGAAAGTCGCGAGTCCCATCCCGGAAAGGAACTTCCAGATCAGTTGGGAAGGTGTCTTGGATTTGCTCATTTTGCCGGTGCGGCAGGCGCCCATGCCCTACGTGGCAAGGGCCGGATGTCGTTCACTTTGCAGTCTCCAAACCCGCCACGAAGGCCTTCAGCGCCTCATCTTCCGAGGTCACCTCGACGGTCGGGCCGAGCATCTTCACCGTAAGAATCCCCTGGGGTCCGGCAGCCACCACTCCCCGCAGCGACCAATCCGACTCCGCGGCCTTGCCCATGCCCCCTCCGAAGTCACCGTCCACCGAGACCCAGACGCCCTTGAATCCGGCGACTTCGATCGGTTTCAGCTTCTCGAGACCGGCGGCATCGAGCTTCTCCGCACCGAATTGGCCAAGCCAGCGGTTGACGTTTTCCAGCACTCCACCGCGGCTCAGCGAGACGTAGGCCTCGCCCTTCGTGCCGAAAGTGTAGTTGAGCAAACGGAACGAGCTCCCCGGAGCGGCTTTCCATCCTTCGGGCACGGTTTCGGCGACGACCGGGGACGGAGGCGTCTCCACACTCGTGGCGGGTGCCGGACGTCCTTCCTTGAAGCGTTCGTCACTGGTTGCGTCGAGCTGCAGATTTTCATCGCGCATCGTCGTCGGGCGCGTTTCGGTCGCTGTGACCTCCTCGCGCTTGCCACAGGCACCGAGTATCAGCGAAAAGCCCAGCAACATTGCGGTTCGTCTCATCAACCGCCCGATACCCCCGCTCCCCATTCCGCGCAAGTCCTACCGAGTTCTCTCCCTGTCTGTGGAAACCATCGAGTTCTTCAACCGCCACCGCAACCGCCTCGAATACGAAAAGGTCTACGGCGAGGGCTTCCTGCGCTTCACCTACGCCAATCCGCTGGGAGCGCTGCCCCTCCACGCCTTCGTCAAACGCGCCGCCTTCTCGAAGTGGTACGGACGCCGGATGGATGATCCGGCGACCCGCTCCAAGATCGGGCCATTCATCGAGACCTACGGCCTCGACCCCTCGGAATTCGCCGACCCGCCCGAGTCGTTCCCCCACTTCAACGCCTTCTTTTACCGCAAGCTCAAGCCGGAGGCGCGGCCGATCGACACCGTTGCCCCAGCGGTTTTCCCGGCCGACGGACGCCATTTCGGCTTTGCCGAGGCTTCCCGGATCAATGCGGTGTTCGTCAAAGGACAACGGTTCGACCTCGGCAAGCTGCTCGGTGACGATGACCTCGCCAGCCGCTTCCAACACGGCTCGCTGGTTCTTTCGCGCCTCTGCCCGGTCGACTACCACCGCTTCCACTTTCCGTGCTCGGGCACGCCGCAGGAGACCACTCTGATCAACGGCCCGTTGTTCTCCGTGTCACCCATCGCCTTGCGTCGGAAGCTCTCCTTCCTCTGGGAAAACAAACGCTGCCTGACCAAGATCGAGACCGATGATCTCGGGCTCGTGCTGATGCTTGAAATCGGCGCCACCTGCGTGGGCTCGATCCAGCAGACTTTCACGCCGGGGCAGCCGGTCCGGAAAGGAGATGAGAAGGGCTACTTCGCCTTCGGCGGATCCTCCACCATCACCCTTTTCGAACGCGGAGCGGTCCAGTTGTCGGTCGATCTGCTCGAGCACAGCGGAAACCGCCGCGAGCTGTACGCCCGCATGGGCTCACCGATGACGGTGGCCTGAGGGAGTGGCGCATTCCATGCGCCATATCATGGGACGGCGGCTTTCAGCCGCCCGTTTGATAACGCGGTCTGGAGACCGCCGCGCCCACTCATGGCGCTTGGAAAGCGCCACTCCACCTAATCCTCGACCGGCGGCGGGAACGGCACGTCGCTGACAATCCAGTCCGGGTTCTTCTCGGTAAAGGTCCCGAGCGTCCACTCGCTCGGGATCAACGCAACGAGGTGACCGTGGATGTCGCGCACCAGCTTCACGTCCATCGACAACTCGGGAAGATCCTCGGGGCGGGTCTCCCCCTCCTTCTTTCGCATCCATCGGGCAAACCCCCACGATGCATGCTCCAAGCGCGTCTCGGCATCGTACTCGCCCTGCAACCGGTGCTGCAGCACCTCGAACTGGAGAGGCCCGACGGCACCCAGCAGCGGCACGTAGGCGCCGGTGGTATCCAGCGGCCGGAACTCGGTGACCACCCCTTCCTTGAGCATCTGCGCAAGGCCGGCCCGGAAGCGCTTGAACTTCGCCGTGCTGGCGTTGTGCAGATAGGCGAAGCACTCCGGCGGGAAGCGCGGGATCTCATCGAAGACGAGTTCCTTCGAGGAAGACAGCGTGTCGCCGATCAGGAAGTCGTGATTGCCAACCAATCCCGCCACATCACCGGCGTAGGCGTCATCGACCGTCTCGCGATCCTGCGCGAACAAACGCATCGAGTTCGACAGGCGAACCTTTTCGCCGGTGCGCGTGTGGATCACGTTCATGTCGCGCTCGAACTTGCCGCTGACAATCCGGATGAAGCTCACCCGGTCGCGATGCTTCGGGTTCATGTTCGCCTGGATCTTGAACACGAAAGCGGAGAAGTCGGGTGAAGTCGGCTCAACCGAAGCCTCACCGCTCCGGCGCGGGGCCGGTGGCGGCGCCAACTCGATGAATCGGTCGAGCAACATCTGGACGCCGAAGTTGTTCGCCGCACTTCCGAAGAACACCGGCGTCAATTCGCCGGCCGATACCGCACCAAGATCGAAGTCCGCACCGGCGCCCTCAAGCAGTTCGAGTTCCTCGCACACCTGGTCGTAGACATCCGGGTCGAGCTTCTCTCTGACCGCCGGTTCGCTGATATCGCTGACCGCGACAGGCGCCCGGAAGGCACCGCCCGGCGTCCTTTCGAAAAGGTGCACCTGTCCCTTTTCCCGGTCATAGACTCCCTTGAAACGCGGCCCGTCGCCGAGCGGCCAGTTGAGTGGGAAGGCGTCGATTCCAAGCACGCTTTCCAGATCATCCAGCAACTCGAGCGGCGGCCGTGCCGGACGGTCGAGCTTGTTCATGAAGGTGAAGATCGGCACACCGCGACGGCGGCAGACTTCGAACAGCTTGCGGGTCTGGCTCTCAATGCCCTTACCGGCATCCACAACCATCACGGCGGCATCGACGGCCGTGAGCACGCGATAGGTGTCTTCGGAGAAATCCTTGTGCCCCGGGGTGTCGAGGATGTTGACGACGCAGTCCTTGTAGTCGAACTGCAGCACGGTCGAGCTCACCGAGATCCCCCGCTGTTTCTCAAGCTCCATCCAGTCCGAGGTCGTGGCCCTCTGGTTCTTCCGGGCCGTCACGCTGCCCGCCAGATTCAGGGCGCCCCCGTAGAGCAGGAACTTCTCGGTCAGCGTGGTCTTGCCGGCGTCCGGGTGGGAAATGATCGCAAACGACCGGCGGCGGGACACTTCCCGTTTGAGTTCGGCACTGGAGACACTCGACATGCGGCCCGATGGCGTAGGCGCAGCCCGCCGCGCCATCAAGGGCGATCTCACCGACAACGAAAACGGCGACCCCGGTCAGGGGGTCGCCGTGAAAGGAATCCCGGAAGCTTACTCGCCGCCGCCGATCTCGATTCCGAGCACGATCTCGCACTCGGGCATCTTCTTGCGGATCTCGTCCGCACCGGCTGCGTCCACTTGGGTCTGCCAGAGGTAGAGCTTCCGGAGCTTCGGCAACTCGGAAATCTTCATCACGCCGTCCTTGGTGACCGCCGTGCCGTAGAGATTCAATGACTCGAGCTCGACCATACCGGCGACCGCATCGAGGCCCGCATCGGTCACACCGGTCTCGGAAAGCCGGAGCATCCGCAGCTTCTCGGCACCGGCGAGCGACCTCAGGCCTTCGTCGGTGACGGTGGTTCCCGAAAGGTCGAGCGACACCAGCGAGCCGACGACCGGCTGCAGTTTGGCGAGGTGCTCGTCGGTGAAGTTCTTGCGCATGCTGACCGCGGTGAAGGTCAGGTCGCTGGATTCCTGCGACTCGAAGTTCAGTGCCGAAGGGAATTCCTCACGGACCTTCTCGACGACCTCCGCGAGCTTCGCGCGTTCGGCGGCCTCAGCAGCGGCAGCGGCCTCGGCGGCCTTCGCCTGGGCGGCAAGAACTTCCGGCGGAACCAGCTTCTCGGTGGCCAGCTTGATCGGCTCCGGCATCTCGGCATCGACCACCTTCACGTCGGGCGAAGCGCCGGAGTCGATCCACCACTCGATGATCTCGATCTCGTGAGCCTCGAGCTGCTTCTTGCCTTCCGGCGGCATGTGCTCGTCATCGTCCTCCGGCAGGTGGACGCGGAACATGATACTGCTGTCCTCGGCATTGCCCGGCTCGATCCCCTCACCTTCCTTGCCGCCCTTCACGAGCAGCTCGTAGGTGTCCATGCGGAACTTGCCCTTCTGCTTCTCGGCGCCGTGACAGGACACGCACTTCTGATCGAAGATCGGCTGGACGAGGTGCGTGTAGACGATCTGCTCCTCGACCGGGATGCCCGGATCGACCGCTCCACCGCCGGCACCCTCACCACCCTCTTCCGGCAGCATCTCCAACTGCTCCTCTTCCGGAACCACTTTGTTGTAGAGCTCGCGGACCTCGTTCGGGGCCTCGTCGGTCAGGTAAGACTTGCCATGGGTGATCGAGCCACCGTCGTGGCTGGCCACACCCATCACCACTCCGCTGCCCAGCAGCGTCACGAAGTAAAGCCAGTTACCGGCACCGCCGGCGACATCCACCCAGCCCTTGATCACGAAGGCGGCCACCATCATCGCGGCGAAGCCGGTGCCCCACCACAGGTGGTCATTGACGAGTTCCTCCGGGTAGTCGCCCGGGTTGCTCTGCCAAAGAAGGAAACCGAAGATCACGGCCACCACCGAGGAAGCGGCGGTGAAGAACGCCGGCACGATGGTCGAGGCTCCCTTGTCCTTACGGAACAGCTTCCCGAACTCGAGAGCGAGGACCAGCACCAGCATGCCGATCGGCAGGTGCAGGACGAGCGGATGGAACCGCCCGAGGAACCTCTGCCACTGGGAAAGGGCGCCCTCCGCCGGTTCACCGGCGATCAACGGCATCGCGATCAGCCCGGCAATGGTGGCAAGGCCGACAATGGTAAAGAAAACGGCGCCGGCCTTGGATCCGCCCTTCGGCGGTTCTTCAACGGGGGCGGCGGCCTTCTCAGGAGACTCGGATACGGATTCTTCAGACATCAGCGCGGGAAACTACGCTACGGAAAATCCAATATTTCGTAGCATTCGGTCAGATATCCACGACCGGACCTTCCTTTTTTCCCTGCTCTTTCGGCATCTTTTTTCCGAAAAACGGGAGAAAGCGTCCCAGATCGACCCCCAGCACGCCCAAGGACTTCGCTAGAATGAGAAGCGCCGTGGCCTCGTCGAGGAACGGCAGCGGGTCCGGAGCGATCCCCAAGGTCAGCAGGTAAAACCCGGACAGGGCGGCAAAGAAGAAGGCGAGCGGCTTTTTCACGAGCATAGAATACCCCAATTGCAGGCGGGATCAATCATCGGCCTGCAACCGGGGAACTAGCGCCATTTCAACTACTTCCGAGACTTCGCGGCTTTCTTGGCCACTTTCTTGGCAGCCTTCTTCGCAGCCTTCTTGGCGGCGGGCTCCTCCTTTGCGATCTTCTTGGGCAGCTTCTTCGGAAGTTTCTTCGGCAGCTTCTTGGCTTCGGCGGCCTCCGCCTTCTCGGCAGCCTTTTCTGCCGCGATAACCTCCTCGGCACTGCGTTTCGGCGCCTTGCGTCCGCCCTTCTTGGCCTGACCGAAGAACTCGTCGTCGTCCTCGCCACCGTGGTTGAGGATGAACTGGAGGTCTTCGAGACCGAGGTTGGAAGCGAAGCCTTCGTCGCCGAGCACGTTGGTGACGAGCTGGGTCTTCTGGTGCTGCAGGATCCGGATCTTCTCTTCCACCGTGTCGCGGGTGAGCAGGCGGTAGGCAATGACCTTGTTCTTCTGGCCGATCCGGTGGGTCCGGTCGATCGCCTGGTTCTCGACCGCCGGGTTCCACCACGGATCGTAGAGGATCACGTAGGAAGCCGAGGTCAGGTTCAGGCCGGCACCACCTGCTTTGAGCGACAGCATGAAGACCGACGCGTCCTTGGTCGTCTGGAAGCTCTCGATCTCGCCCTTCCGGTCCTTGGTCTGTCCGGTGAGGTAGTGGAACGGACGGGCCTCGAGTTCAAGACGCGCCTTGATCAGGTCGAGCATCGAAACGAACTGCGAGAAGACGAGCACCTTGTGGCCTTCCTCGTAGAGCTGGTCGAGGAGGTAGAAGAGCGACTCCATCTTGGCGCTCTCTTCCTTGAGATACTTCGGATCGATCAGGCCCGGGTGGCAGCAGATCTGCCGGAGCCTCATGAGACCCTGGAGAATCGCGAACGAGTTCTTCTTCACCGCTTCGTCGGAGTCGAGTCCGAGGAGCGCCTTCTGGATTCGCTTCAGCTCGGCCTTGTAGAGGTCCTGCTGAATACCGTCCATGGTCGCGTAGACCTCTTCCTCGGTCCGCGGCGGAAGGTCCTGGGCGACCTGCAGTTTCGTCCGACGCAGGAGGAACGGCCGCAGACGAGCCGCAAGGCGGTTCTGCGAGAGCGGATCCTTGCGCTTGTCGAAGCGCTTCTTGAAGTAGGCACGGCTGCCAAGCACGCCCGGCATCGCGAAGGCCATCAGTGACCACATGTCGAGCAGGCGGTTCTCGATCGGCGTTCCGGTCAGCACCAGACGGTTCTCCGAATCCAGCTCGCGGGCGCACTTCGCCGCCTTCGAATCCGGGTTCTTGATCTGCTGGCCCTCGTCGAGAATGACGGTGAGCCACTTGATCTCGTTGAGCAGATCCCCGCACACCCGCAGCTGGGCGTAGTTGAGGATCAGCATGTCGATGTTCTCCTGGGTGTCCTTGACGTCGAGATCGTCGCGGTTGCGGAGGATCTTGGCGCGAACTCCCGGGGCGAACTTCACCGCCTCGCTGGCCCAGACATCGAGGACCGATTTCGGACACACGATGAGCGCCGGGCGGTGGCTCTCCTTGTTCTTCTCGCGCTCGTCGAGCAGCCAGAGGATGTAGGTGAGCGACTGGATCGTCTTACCGAGACCCATGTCGTCCGCGAGGATGCCGCCGAAGCGGTTGGTCGCGAGGTAGGCGAGGAACTGATAGCCCTCGACCTGATAAGGACGCAGCGTCGCGTTGAGGCGCTCGGGCACCGGAGGCGTGACCTCGATGGTAATGTCGCCGGCGCGGTCCTTGATCCGCTTCCAGGCCTTCGGATCGAAAACCTCGGCCGCCTTCGGATCAGCGAGCTGCAAGGCGTGCATGCGGTGGGTCTCTCCGGAAAGGTCGAACGGATCGAGACCGAGCCGCGTGACCGCGTCGCGCTGTTCGGGATCGAGTTTGATCTCGAGGCGCATCCACGAGCCATCTTCCATTCGGACATACCCGCCGCGCGCGGCAACGAGTTGGCGGATCTGGGCCTTGGAAAGGTTGACGCCCTCGACGTCGATCACGATGCGGAGGTCGAACCAATCGATGTCCTGGTTGATCACCTCGAAGCGGACGGCGGCGGTCACCGGGTCGGCGAGGATCGACTTCAGGCGGACGTCGATATCGAGATCGAGGTCCTTCGGCATCGCGTCGATCCACTCCGCGAACTTCTCGGGGAACTGCTTGGTGATCCGCGATTTGAACGCACCGAGTTTCTCGTCGTAGGTGAGGCCCATTTCCTCGAGCAGCGTCGGGACGGGATAGAGCGCCTCGCGGGCGAAGCGGAGCAGCTGTTTGCCCTTGAGGGCCTTCTGGTCAACGACCTCCCAGCCCTCTTTGGTAAGCTTCTCGGTGCGGCGGTCCTTCGCTTCAATCGCTGAGACCTCGACCACCAGGTGCTCGGTTTCGGCGGCGGTCAGGCCTGCCACCAGCTTCAGCTCGAAGCGCGGCTTGAGCTCGAGATCGACGACCCGCTTCTTCAGCGACTCCGGCAGGCTCGCGCCGATCTTGCGGAGGAACTCGACGCCTTCGAGCGAATCGATCACCCGCTTGGGGATCAGATAGCGCGGCATCACTTCCGTCTCCTCGAGCCAGCGCGGCGGACCCGGGAAGACGGTTTCGTCCGATTGGTAAAGTTCCTTGCGGCCGGGAAGCATCCGGACCGAGTGCGACACGTTCTCGCCTTCGGAAGTGACGAGTTGCAGCGCGTAGCTGCCCGGGTCGTACGGATCATCCTCACAGACCCAACTCAGCGGACGGTCGACGACCTTGAACTCGCGTTCGTCGAGATTGACCAGATACCCCTTCAGCGCCGGCTGGCGGAACAGGCGGTTCATGAAGCGGCACGCTTCCTCCTGATCGAAGTCGAAGGTCGTGTCTCCGTGCTCGCGATAGTAGGCAAGGAAGTGTTCCCAGAGCACCTGGCTCGGCGCATCCATGCGCAGCGCCGCCTCACCGAACAACGGCAGCAAACGCTCGATCTCATTCTTCTCGCGAAGCTGGATCCACGGAGTGTCTCCCTCGCTCAACTCGAGGCGGGCTTCGTTGATGGTCGCCACCAGGCGGAACTTCACCTCGACCGGCGGACCGAGCGGCGGGCGCTCGTTGACCTGCTCGATGCGGTCATACCAGGCCGCGACCTCGCGCTCCTGCTCCCAGTCCGCCATCTTCTTCTGAACGTAGCTCAGATCGGTGATGACGTTCATGAACTCCGGGTAAGGGAGCTTCTTCTTGTAGAAAGCGTAGGCGAGGTAGTTCCAGAACTCAATAATGTCGCCGGGCGGCATCGGCCACAGTTCGAGCGGCTCATAGGTGGTGATCTCCCACCGAGGCGTAAGGCGCACCATGTCGTGATCGTGGATCTCGCCCTCGATCACATAGCGGCGGTAGCGCTTCTCGACCTTCGAAACGAAGTCCGCCTCCTTGTCGTCAAGCTCGCGGCCGAGCTTGTCCTCGATGACGTCCAGAATCGGCGTGTCGTCGAACTCGTTGGGGGACTCCGGCAGGTCCTCGCCCCGGTGCATCCGCTCCATCATCGTCGCGTACTGGCAAGCGCCCGAGACGATCTCGTCCTCGGCGGTGCACGACCCGAACCAGCGGTTGCCCTGAAGGCGGAGACTGGTCCGGTGGGTGCCCGACTCATCCTCGACGCGACCCTGGATGAAGAGATGGTTTCCGAAAATCTGCGTGACGGCCCCCTCCTGCTGGAGCGTCTCGCCTTTGCGGCGTGCCTCCTCGGGGAAACTGTTCAGAAAATTGAGCGTCGCTCGATCAGGATTCATGATGGTGTCAAAAATCCGCCTGCGTCCGGACGGAGGAACCGTAGGGAGGGAACCACCGCCACCCGGAGCGGAAGCGGGCCGGAAGGATAGATCTCCCCTTTTCGATCCGGCAACAAAAACCTGAATCGCTGCGTGGTTCGACGGAGAACTTGCACCGGCGGAGAAGATCAAGACCTGCCGAGGGCCTGCCCGCGCTGTCCCGATCGATGATGCAGATGGGCAAAAATACGCAGTTTAGCATGGCCAGCCAGACCGATGGTCGCTTGGTTAGACATCAGCTGTTCTGAGCATCATCCCCCAGCGATTGGCGACGCTCTCCTCCCTCCTTCCGGCATGCCCTCTCCCCAGTTTTCTCCGATCCCACGGCCCCGTCTGAATGCATCCGTTGTCGCCCGCTTCGCGATACTGATCCTGCCAGTCACAGTCTTCGCCCAAGGCCCTGCGGTGTCGGGCACCCAAACCGCGGATCTCGACGACACCAACAGCAACGGCGTCGCCAGCCCGGGAGAGGATATCGACTACGACATCCGGCTGAACAATTCCGGCTCGGATGCCAACAATGTCCGGGTGACCGACACGATCGACGGGAATGCCACGCTCGGCGCGGTGATGGTCGGGCCGATCGGCATCGATGAAACCTACGCGGTGACGGGCAACATCGGCATCAGCGTGCCGGCTGGCGTCGGTGTGCTGGTGAATGACCTCGATCCCGACGGCGGCGTGAGTCCGGGGCTCGCTGTCGAAAGCTTCGACAGTTCGAGCACGCAGGGCGGCACGGTCGCGGTCGCGCCCGACGGCTCTTTCACCTACACTCCCCCGACGGGATTCACCGGCACCGACAGTTTCACTTACAAGGTCCGCGACGCCCAGAACCTCGTCGGACTGAGCCCGGGTGTCGTCACGCTGAATGTCGGCTCGCCTGTTTGGTTCGTGAACGATCTCGACGCCACCCCGGACGACGCCACGGCAGGCACCGCGGCCAACCCGTTCAACTCGGCTGCCGCCTTCGCCGCTCGGAACAACGGAGCTGCGGGCAATCCGGGAGACGGTCATGCGATCTACGTTTTCTCAGGCAGCGGCGCCACCCTGGGGCCATTCTCTTTGCGAGCCTCTCAGGTGCTCCTCGGCCAAGGCGTCGCTCTCAGCAGCGGCAACCTCGGCTTCGCACTCGCCACCTATTCGACCGGCCTCCCCGCCCCCGGCGCCCCGCCGGTCATCACCGGCGCATCGAATGCCATCCTGTTGGCCACCAACAATACGGTGCGCGGGCTCTCCGTAGGCAACATCCCGCCCGCCACCAACGCGATCTCCGGCTCTTCATTCGGAACCCTGACGCTCTCGGACTTCAGCACGAGCGGCACCGGCGGGATCCTCGATCTGAGCAACGGAACGCTCAACGCCACCACCGGGATCACCCGCCTCGACTCGGTCGATTGCGGCACCGGCATCTCGCTCAGTTCGGTGGCGGGCAGCGGCCTCACGGTGTCCACCGGCACAAGCATCGCGAATTTCCTCAACAACGGTATGAGGCTGACCAACTGCACCGCACCGGTGGCGCTGGCGGATCTCGACCTGTCGACGACCGCTCCGCAGACCAACGCCGGAGCCGTCGGAATCTTCGCCAGCAACTGCACAAGTATCGCTTCGACGAGCGGCACACTTTCCACCGCCGACGCGGTCGCGGTCGACATCGACAACTCCGCCCTCGGGCTCGCTCTCGACCGCGTGAGTGTGGATGGCGCCGACCGCGGCATCGATCTCGACACTACCACCGGGACGTTTTCGATCACCGGCGACGGCAGCAACTCGGCGAACGGATCCGGCGGCACGCTCGCCAACACCGTCAACGACGGCATCGTCCTGTCAGCCGCCGGCGGACTGTCGGTCGCGCAGCTCAATATCCAGAACACCGGTGGCAGCGCGGTCCACGGCCGTAACGCCTGTTCGAACCTGTCCTTCCGCCACGGAAATTATTCCAACATCGGAACCATTCCGGCTCCGGGGCTCCACGCGATCGACTTCGACAACACCGACGGCAGCGGCACCTCCTCGGTGACCGGCACACTCGACATCCAGAACATCTCGGTCAGCGGCATCGTCTCCAGCGGCTTGGTGATCCACAATGAGTCGGACAGCCTCATCGCCACGGTGAACGGCTCGTCGAGCTTCACCGCCGGCAACCCGACCTTCGGCCTGTTCGGCATCCACGTCGAAGCCAACGCGGGCGCTGCGGTGAATCTCGCGGTCAACGGCGTGACCTTCGACCAACTCGAAGGCCAGGCGGTCCGGTTCGAGCACGACAGCTTTTCCCCCTGCCAGCTCTCGATCACCGGATGCACCAGCACCAACGGCGGTGGCATTGACGACTCGCTCGGGGGCGGAGGGATCTCGGCGACGGCTTCCGGCACGGGAGCGCTGACCGCTTTTATTACCGGAAACGTGCTGAGCGACATCACCGGCGAGGGCATCAGTCTCGACGGGGCTCTGGGTGCTACGCAAAACGTCAACGCGTCGATTTCCGGCAACACGATCACCGCCACCCAGCCGGTTCCCTTCCTCCTCGGAGACGGAATCGCCGTGCGGAAGGACAGCGGAGGCCTGTGGCAGGTCCTGGTCTCGAACAACAACCTCAGCCCGAGCGCCGGATCCGCCTCGAACCTGCTGCGGGGGATCTACGCGAGGACGCGCGACAACGGCGGCACACTGACCCTCGAGGTCGCCGACTGCACCATCAGCGGGACCGACGAGGAGGGCTTCCGCCTTTTCTCCGACCAGGACCTCCCCGGACCGGGGGCAACGACCAATCTGACCCTCATCAACAACGACATCAGCAGCACCGGCCCGGACACCATCGGTCTCCGGCTCCGGGACTTCACGACGCTTTGCGCCAATATCGACAATCCGTTGCTGGCAGTGACCGACACGATCGACATCAACCTCGGGACCGCGCTGGGGCCGATCGCCTCGGTTACGCAAGCCGATCCGGCCGGTCCTTCGCCCAACCTCTCGAGCGAGAACGGCGGCGCGGCCATCCAGACCACCGCACCCGGACCGCCGGGCACCAGTCTCATTTTCTCCGCCCCGCCCTGCCCGCGCCCCCTCCTTCCAACCCCCTGATCTCCATGTCCGAACCATTTCTCGCAGAAATCCGGGTCGTCGGATTCAACTTCCCACCTCGCGGCTTCGCCCAGTGCGACGGGCAGATCCTGCCGATCAACCAGAACCAGTCGCTCTACTCGCTGCTCGGCACGACGTACGGCGGGGATGGTAGAACCACCTTCGCCCTGCCCGACCTCCGCGGCCGCGTGCCCGTTCACGAAGGAGCCGGATTCACCCTCGGCCAGAAGGGTGGCGAGGAAGTCCACACTCTCAACGCCACCGAGATGCCCGCGCACACCCACGAGCTGATGGCTTCGACTTCCCCGGCATCGACCGGCCAGCCGGACTCGGGCGTCCTTTTCGCGAAGTCGTCGGATCCGATCTATCACGCGCCCACGACCACCGTCGCCCCCGCCGCAGGGACCCTCACCACCGTGGGCGGAGGTCAGGCCCACAACAACATGCAGCCCTATATCGCGATCAACTTCTGCATCGCGCTGCAGGGCCTCTTCCCCTCACGCAACTGATCCCATGTCCGAGCCCTACGTTGGAGAAATCAAGATGTTCGCGGGCAACTTCGCGCCGCGCGGCTACGCCCTCTGCGACGGGCAGCTGCTCTCGATCTCACAGAACGACGCGCTTTTCTCGCTGCTCGGAACGATCTACGGCGGTGATGGCAGGACGACCTTCGGTCTTCCCGATCTTCGCGGTCGGCTGCCGGTTCACTACGGTTCCGGCCCCGGGCTGACCAACCGCAACATCGGAAGCAAGGGCGGCGCACAAAGCGTCACCCTCACCGTCAATCAGCTCCCGTCCCACACCCACGGCGGGGCCGTCCACTGTCCGGATAACGCCGAGACCACGGTGCCGGTCGGCGCGGTCCCGGCACGACCGGGTCATGATCTCTACATCGACGACGCCCCGGACACATCGCTGAACTCCGCCGCCGTCACCAACACAGGGGGCAGCCAGTCGCACGACAACCTGATGCCCTCCCTCTGCGTGAACTTCATCATTGCCCTCGTCGGCATCTACCCCAGCCGCACCTGAGCCATGTCCGAACCCTTCATTGCCGAAATCAAGATCTTCGCCGGAAACTTCGCCCCGCGAGGCTGGGCCCTCTGCGACGGCCAGCTGCTGCCGATCTCCCAGAACACCGCGCTCTTCTCGCTGATCGGAACGACCTACGGTGGCGACGGACGGACCACCTGCGCGCTGCCGAACCTCCAGGGACGGGCGCCGATGCATCCCGGCAACGGGCCGGGTCTCACCCCGCGCGCCCTCGGCCAACAAACGGGGCAATCGACGGTCACGCTCACCGGGGCCCAGATGCCCACCCACAACCATGGCTACCGGATCTCCAGCGCCCGGGCCGATGAGGAAGGTTCGCCGCAGCCGGAGAACCGAACGCCGGGAAGACCGCAACGATCGAAGACCTACCTCGGTCCGCCGACTTCCCTCGCCAAGCAAGCCGACCTCCAAGCCACCGGCGGTGGCCAGGCGCACAACAACCTGCAGCCTTTCATCGTGGTGAATTACATCATCGCCCTCACCGGCATCTATCCCTCACGCAGTTGATGGAGTTCCGCTTCAGCCACCCCGAACTCGCCTCCCGTCCGGTCACGCCGGCCGACCGGGAATTCCTGCGTCTGCTCTACCACAGCACGCGCCAGGACGAACTCGCGGTGACCGGCTGGCCGCAAGAGCGGATCGACGCCTTCCTCGACCAGCAGTTCGAGGCGCAGAGCGATCACTACAGCAAACACTTCAACAACGACGGATTCACCATCCTCGCCGAACAGGAAAAAGACGTCGGGCGCCTCTATCTGGAAGAACGGGAAGACGAGATCCGGGTGATCGACATCTCCCTGCTGCCGGAACACCGCGGCCAAGGCATCGGCGGTTCGGTCATGCGGGACGTGCTCGACCTCGCCGGCAGCCGCGGCAAGTGCGTGCGCATCCACGTTGAGCAAAACAACCCCGCCCAGTCCCTCTACCAGCGTCTCGGCTTCCGCAAGATCGACGAGCATGGCGTTTACCTCCTGCTCGAACGCGCCCCCATCCCCAGCCCCGCCTGAGTCCATGTCCGACCCACTCAACCGCCGCCGCTTCGGCCGCAACATATTCGCCACCGGAGTTGGAACCCTGCTCGCCGGAGCCGGCTTCCATGCGACCGCACGCTTCGTTCTCGCCACACAAGAGCGCCGCACCCTCCACTCGCTGACCGGGCTCTTCCCGCAGGTGATCATCGAGGACGTTACCGAAGGAAAGGGCCGCACGGTCCGGGCCGCGGCATCGATCGACGACTTCGACGCCTTTCTCGACCCATCCCGAAGGCAGGCCGCCTTGCCCGACACCGAAATCCGTGCGGATGGCGATGCACTCTATTTCCGCCACTCCGGTACCGACTACATCGTCCGGCTACTCCTGCCGCGCGACTTCGCCCGCCTTCACGGCACGCCGCTCCAGATCGCCTGATCCGAAATGACCGTGCACCCCCCGATCACTCGCGAAACCTTCGAGCCGCTTGCCAGCCAGCAGGTCGAGTTGCGGAGCGCGGACGCGGAATTCACTGCCACCCTCAACGAACTCACCCCACTGCCGTCGCACAATCCCGAGGCGGATCGCCCGCCGTTTTCATTCCTCCTGCAAGTCGACGCCCCGCAACTCCCGCAGGGCATCTACGAGATCCGGCACCCCTCGCTTGCCGAGCCGGTCAGCATCTTCCTCGTTCCGATCGCCGGCGACGACGGGCACACCACCCTCCAGGCCATTTTCAACTGATGTTTCTCCCCCGCACCGTTCTCCCGATCCTCGCGCTCTTCGCAGGACCGCTCCACGCCCAGGGCAACCTCGACGTCACGATCCCGTCGCTGCCCGCCGGCAAGCAGGTCCAGATCGTTTACACCACGACCGTCAACGGCACACCCACCGGCATCAATGCCGACGGCACCTTCGAGATCTCCCAGCAGGCAACGATTGCCGCCACGGGCCAGAGCAACACCGTGACCGACGACCCGGCCGAACCGGGAGCAACCGATGCGACCATTGTCGACGGCTTCGTAAATACTCCACCGACGGTCTTCGGCGGGTCCACACCGTCGGTCACGTCCGCCGGCGCCACCGTCTACAGCTTCCGGATTGATTATCGGGACGACGGCGTTTTCACCGTGGTCGACGCCGACTCGATCGACGCCAACGACGTGGTCGTCACCGGCCCCAACGGTCCCGTCCCCGTGACCAGCGGCACCGCCTCGGGCCCCGACGCCGCCCTCCTGTCCGGCAGCTATACCCTGACACCACCTGGAGGAAGCTGGGACCCTTCGGACAACGGCACCTACACGATTTCGCTGGTGGGCAACCAGGTATTCGACCAGCCGCTCTCAGGGATGGAGCCATCACTGGCCGCCGTCGCGGTACCGACCCTTTCGACCTTCGATGTCGAAATCCTCACTCCCCCCGGCTTCGCCAAAAACTTCGCGCCCGATGTCATCGGCGAAGACGGGATTTCCACGCTCACCTTCACCATCGACAACACCGCCAATCCGGTGGCCGCGACCTCGGTCGACTTCACGGACAACCTTCCGTCAGGCGTCGTGATCGCAACCCCGGCCAATGCCTCGACGACCTGCGTCGGCGGAACCCTGACTGCGGTATCGGAGACGGGCACCGTCTCCTACACAGGAGGGACCGTCCCCGCCGGCACCTCCTGCACCGTCACCGTAGACGTGACCTCCTCAACCCCCGGCAGCTACCTCAACACCAGCGGCGACCTGACCAGCTCGATCGGCAACAGCGGCCCCGCCAGCGACACGCTGACCGTCGCTCCGCCTCCCCTTTTCTCGAAGGAGTTCTCGCCCGCCAGCATCGCTTTCGGCGGAACCTCGACCCTGACGTTCACCATCGACAACTCTCTGAGTCCGCTCGACGCGACCGCCATCGATTTCACCGACAATCTCCCAGCCGGGATGACGGTCGCCACTCCCGCCAACGCGTCGACCACCTGCACCGGCGGCACCCTGACCGCGACATCGGGAACCGGCGTGATCTCTTACACCGGCGGAAGCGTCGCCGCCGGAGCCAGTTGCACCGTGACGGTCGATGTGACCGCCATGGCCCTCGGTGATCTCGTCAATACCAGTGGCGATTTGACCTCGTCACGAGGCAACAGCGGCACAGCCACCGACACGCTGAGCGTCGTCGACAACACCCCGCCGGCCATCACCTGCCCGCCCGGCATCACCGTCGAGTGCGATCAGCCCACCGACCCGTCTGCCACCGGATTCGCGACCGCCATCGACGATCTTGATCCGAATCCCGTGCTCGGGTTCGCCGACTCCACCATTCCCGGATCCAACGCCGACAACTTCACGATCGTCCGGACGTGGACCGCCATGGATGCGTCCGGGAACCAGAGCTCTTGCCAGCAAACCATCACCGTTCAGGACACCACCGCACCGGTGATCACCTGCCCGGCGGGTATCACCATCGAGTGCGATGATTCCGAGGACCCGTCGAATACGGGATCCGCCACCGCGACCGACAACTGCGATCCGAACCCGGCCATCACCTTCAGCGACAACATCACGGCCGGCTCCAACGCCTACAACTTCACCATCACCCGCACGTGGACCGCCACCGACGCCACGGGCAATGCCAGCAGTTGCGACCAGACGATCACCGTTCAGGACACCACCGCGCCGGCCATCACCTGCCCTGCGGACACCACCATCGAGTGCGACGAATCCGAAGCTCCCGCGAATACCGGATCCGCCACCGCCATCGATGGCTGTGATCCGAATCCGACGATCACCTTCAGCGACAACATCACGGCCGGCTCGAACGCCTACAACTTCACCATCACCCGCACCTGGACCGCCACCGACGCCACGGGCAATGCCAGCAGTTGCGACCAGACGATCACCGTCCAGGACACCACCGCACCGGTGATCACCTGCCCGGCGGACACCATGATCGAGTGCGACGAGTCCGAAGACCCGTCCAACACGGGAACCGCCACCGCGACCGATGCCTGCGACCCGGACCCGGCGATCACCTTCAGCGACAACATCACGGCCGGATCGAACGCCTACAATTTCACCATCACTCGTACGTGGACGGCCACCGACGCCTCGGGCAACTCAAGCAATTGCACCCAGACGATCACGGTTCAGGACACCACCGATCCGGTGGTCGTGTGTCCTCCGGATGTCTCGGTCCTCAGCACCGAGCCCACCACCCCGGCTGATACCGGCTTCGCAACGGCCACGGACACGTGCGATCCCAATCCGGTCGTCACCTTCAGCGATGCCACGGCACCCGCTCCGAATGGCGTCGATTCCATCCTCACCCGTACCTGGCGCGGCACCGACGCCAGCGGCAACGAGGGCAGCTGCCAACAGGTCATCACGATTCTTGCGGGTCTCGACCTCGTCGTAACCGCTGCGGAATCGGTCGACCCCGTCACCGCCGGGAACGTTCCCCTTCCGAATCTCACCCACGAGTTCACGGTCACCAACAACGGGCCGATCGAGGCGACCAACATCGTGCTGAGCCTGAGCTTCACGGAGACGACGGGAATCAGCGCCTCCGGCATCACACCCGAAAGCGGCACCGTGACCGATCAAGGCCCCGGCGCGGCGCAGTGGACCATCCCGACCCTCGCCATTGGCGCCAGCGTCACGCTCGAGGTCGACTACGGAGTCGATGCCGCAGCAACCGCCGCCGTCGACGCCGTCTCGTCGACCCTCACCGCCCAGTCCCTTGACCAGCCGCAGATCAACACCGGCGACGAGTCGGCGACGGTGGCGACCTCGGTCGTCCGCGAAGTCGACATCGTGCCCTCCATCGAGGTTCTACAGGATCCTTTGGTCGCCGGTGGGGACGCTCTTGAAACCTTCCGGGTTCTGGTGACCAACAACGGCCCGAGCGACGCCAGCGGTGTCGCGATTTCACTGCCAGGCGTCCTCCCGGCAGACGTCAGCTTCACCAACTTCGACACCGCGTCCGGCACGGTTGCCGGAGGCACTTGGACGATCGGGGACCTTCCCGCGGCAGGCAGCGCGTCCCTGATCATCACCGCCCAAGCAGGGTCCGGCGCGTCGAGCGGCACCGACGTCATCCCGCTCACCGCTGTGGTGAGCTCCATTACGGAGTCACAGTCCGAGACTTCAAACGACTCTGCTTCCGCTGCCACTTCGATCATCAGCGCGGCGGATACCGGCACCGGAATCACCGTCGCGCCCACCGTCAACCTGCAGAGCGGGCTATTCGTCAGCGAAGTCACGGTGACCAACAACAACAGCGAAGCCATCCCCGCCTTCCGGCTCTACGTGAAGAACCTTCCGGCGGATGTGGAGGTCCACAATGCGACCGGCTCGCGGACTTTCGGCACTCCGCCAAGCGAGCTGCCCTTCGTTCTCCACAATCAGCCCCTCGCGGCGTCGGACAGCGTGACGCTCAGCATCGAGTTCTTCCGGGCGTCTCTCGACCCCGGATTCACTCCGCAGTACGAGATCGAACTGCTTCCCATCCCCGAGCCTGATCCGACTGCGGCCCCCGCCGGCCTCGCTGTGGCACGCAACGAACGCCTCCCGAATGGCGACCAGTTGATCGAGATCGTCAGCACGCCGGGCTCGACTTACGCGGTCGAGTACAGCGCCGACATGACCACATGGGTCCGCGTCGTGCCGGCCGTGACCGCAGTCGCCAACCGCCTCCAGTGGATCGACAACGGGCCACCGAAGACCGTAAGCCACCCGTCCACGGTGGGCAGCCGGTTCTACCGCTTCGTCCTGATCACCCCTCCAACACCGTCCTCCGAGTGACTGCACGCCTCCTATTTGCCCTCCTTCCGGCGACTCCCGCCTTTGCGGGTCCAGCCTCCCCGAAGAGCCCGATCGAACCGCCCGCCGAGATCAGCCCTTGGCGCATCGGCACCGGCGTGATGTGGCGCAACATCGGCGATCTTTCGGTCAGCCCGGACCTCGCCAACGGCCGCTTCGCAGGCAATCTGTTCGTCCCCGACCCGGCGGCTGGCCCCGCCAACGCGAACGCCGATCGCACCTATGACGACGGCTACGTCAACCAAGGCGCGGCCACACCCGGCACCGGACTGACGACCTTCTGGGGATATCAGAATGCGTCACAGGTCGGCGGAGGCAATCTGACCTACACGGCAAGCGGTGGACTTGGACTCTCGGCTCCAGGTCCGGGATCGGACGATGCCGACGCCGAAGCGGCCCCCTACATCGAGGTCAGCTACCTGCAACCCATACGGGCCGATCTCCTGATCGGACCCACCGCGAATTTCTCCTTTGTCAGTCTCGACGGCCGAACCGCGAGCCCGATGGCCCTTTCCGACGCTTCGACGGTCGACAGCTACGCGTTGAACGGCGTGATCCCGCCCTTGGCCGGCTACATGGGAACCTTCGCCGGCCCCGGACCTCTCATCGGCAACCAACCAACTACTAGAACCACCGTACTAACTCCAGCCGGCGGGGGCGGCAGCTACGCATTCGACAGCTCCACCGACCTCTACAGCCTCGCCCTTGGCGGCGAGGCGCACTGGCTTCCGACCGACCGCTGCTACATCGGCTTCGGCGCGGGCCTCGTGCTCAACTACGCCGAGTGGGACGCCGGCTGGTCCGCCCGCCTGATCGATCCTGCCACGGTCGCCCTCTCGACCTACGGAGCGCGTTCGAGCGGCGATGACTTCCTTCTCGGCGCCTACCTGAAGACCAGCGGCCGATACCGCTTCACCGACCAGTGGAGCATCGAGGCATTCTTCCGCTACGACTGGAACGAGTCGCTCGACGGCTCCGCGGGACCGACGACGTTCAAGATCGACCTCTCGGGTTGGAGCGCCGGGTTCGGCGTGGGATTCACTTTTTGAACGCCGGCCGTTTGCCCGACCGGCCGCCTGCGGCGGTTTGACAGCCCGGCGGAGCTGCGGCTTGATGCCGCCGTGACGGAAATCCAGCGCTTCGAGGGCGGCTACCTGCTTACCAATTCCTATCTGGCGCCCACGCCACAAGGCGGCTGGGTGATGATCGACGCCCCGATGGAGGCGGACCAGTGGCTGGAACAATCGGGGATCCGGCCAACCGCCCTGATCCTCACCCACCAGCACTTCGACCATGTGATGACCGCGGCAGCGATTTCGGCGATGGGAGTGCCGGTCTACGCATGGTCCCCATTCGACCGCTCACTGACGCTGGAGGAAGTGGTCCGGGAATGGGGCATGCCCTTCGACGTCGACGCCTACTCCGTCGATCACACGCTCAAAGGACGGGATACCCTTGAAATTGAAGGACTTGAGTTCCGGCTCGCCCATCTGCCGGGACACTCTCCCGACAGCGTGATCCTGCATCAACCGGAGGCAGGGGTGGTGTTCGCTGGCGACACGCTCTTCGCAGGATCGACAGGGCGCCCCGACCTTCCGGGTGGCGACATGGACCTTCTTTGTGCCGGGATCCGGGAGAAGATCTACACCCTGCCGCCGGACACGCGGGTTTTGCCGGGTCACGGACCCGAGACGACTTCCGGCACGGAAGCTGCAACAAATCCCATTTGCCGCGCTTTCTGAAAGCAAAGCCCCACCCCGACGGCGCTGCCTTTATCAAAGATTTCCGCTGGAAAAGCCCGACTCCCTCTGGGACTTTCGCAAAGGATCCATAGCGAACGACGTTCATATTCCATGCCCAAGGACGCCCCATCCCAGACTCCGCTGCCGGAATCACTCCGGAACCAGCTCGACGAATTCCGCCGTCAGCTGTGGCGGACGAAGATCGCCGAGGCGGTTTTCGCCGGCATTTTTGGGCTCCTGCTCTCTTATCTCGTTGTGTTCGCCCTCGACCGGGTCTGGACCACACCGGGCATCGTCCGGCTCGCGATTCTTGTCGGCGGCACGTCGCTGGCGGCGATTTTCGCGCCGATCTGGCTGCACCGTTGGGTCTGGCGGCATCGCCGCGAGAACCAGCTGGCCCGGCTCATCGCCCGAAAGCACCCCGGCCTTGGCGACCGGCTTCTGGGGGTCGTCGAACTCCAAGGGCAGAACGAAGACGCCGACAGCCTCTCGCCCCGCCTACGTGCAGCTGCCATGGAGGCGGTCGCTGCGGAAGCCGCCCGCCGCAAGCTCGACGACTCGCTTCCGGTGTCGCGTCACCGCCGCTGGTCGCTGGCGGTGGTCGGGCTCTTCCTTCTCGCCGGCGCCGCGCTGACGATCGTGCCGCAGGCCGGTCTGAATTCGCTCAAGCGCTGGCTTTTCCCCCTGTCCTCGACTCCGCGCTACACCTTCACCTTGATCGACGGTGTGCCCAGCGAGCTACCGGTTCCGGTCGGCGAGGCATTCGCCATCGATCTCTACCTTTCGGAAAACTCCGAGTGGCAGCCGCTTGACGGCCGGGCCCGCTACGCACGGCAGGATCCGGTCACGTCCCAGCTCGATGGCCGCCTTTACCGGTTTGAGTTTCCCGGCCAGCAAGAGCCCGGCGATGTCCGGGTGGAAATCGGAGACGCAAGGCATTCCATCCGGGTGCTGCCATCGCTGCGTCCGACGCAGGAGCGGACGGTCGCCGAGATCCGCTATCCCGAGTATCTCCAGCTCGATCCTGAGTCGGTCGACCTCGCAACCGGCGTGGTCAATGCCGTCCAAGGCTCCACGGTCCAACTGACCGTCGAGACCAGCCGTGCGCTCAGCCAAGCCACCTACGGTCCGCTGGGCTTCCCGGACCGGGCACCCCTGGAACCCGGGGCATTGGTCGAAGACGGCGAGGCCGAGGCCAGTGAGCCATCTGCCATGCTGGTCCGGAACCAGCGGGCCACGACCAACGAGATCGAGATCGGCAAGGAATCGATCGAGGTACCGATGCACTGGACCGACTCGCTAGGACTCGCCGGGGCGGAGGGCTTCAAGGTGCGCATCGAGGCGATGCCCGACGAGGCACCGGTCTGCTACATGGAAGGCATCGCCGCCCAACACGCGATCCTCGCGGTGGAAACGATCGACTTCGAAGTCACCGCCAGCGACGACTTCGGCATCCGCGAATACGGGCTCGAATGGTATGGCGAGCCGACCCAGGCGGGTGCCGGAAAGGTTTCGACGGGTGACCTCATCCTGGAGAAGGGCGCACCCGATCTGATGCGGAGTTCCACGCCAGCTTCGTTTTCACCCAAGGCCTACAACATCGGCCCCCAGAAGCTGTTCCTTCGTGCCTACGCCGAGGACTACCTGCCGGATCGCGGGCGGATCTACTCGCAGCCGATCATTGTCTATATCCTTAGCGAGGAAGAGCACGCCCAGATGCTGAAGAACCGGTTCGACCGGGCCATCAGCGAGCTTGAGGACCTTGCCCGGCGCGAGCGCAGCCTCTTCGAAGAAAACCAGCGCCTCGAGCGGCTCGACGGCGAGGAACTCCAGGATGAAAAGAATCGCGAGCGCCTCCAGAAGCAGGAGGAAGCCGAGCGCCAGCAGGCGGAGAAAATGAAAGAGCTGGCCGATCAGATGGAGGAACTCCTGAAGGACAGCGCACGCAATGGCAGCATCGACAAGGAGACGATGCGCAAGATGGCCGAGTCGATGCAATCGATGAAGGAACTCGGCGAGCAGGATATGCCAGAGGTTGAAGGCAAACTCGGCGAGGCGGGCGACCAGAAGAACACCGAGCAAAAGTCACAGGAGGACCTCAAGAAGGCGGTCGAGGATCAGAAAAAAGTCCTCGAGAAGATGCAGGAGACCATCGACAAGGCGAACGACGCGAACCAGCGCTTCGAAGCGAGCACCTTCGTCAGCCGGCTCAAGAAGGCGGCCTCGGATGAGGATGCGGTCGCTTCGGCATCACTCGAGGGTTCCGAGAGCTTCGGACTCCGCCGCGAGCAGATGGACCCGGCGGCGATCGGCATTCTCGACGATGTCGTCGCGCAACAATCCGACACCACTTCCGACGTGCGCTGGATCCTTGAGGATCTCGGGCACTTCTTCACCCGGACCGACAAGGCCGAGTACGGAGACATTCTCCGCGAAATGGTCGACTCCCAGATCGAGTTGGGCATGGAGGACGTCCGCACCCGGCTGAGCAACAACCACTCGTTCATCGCCGCCAAAGGCGCTGCGGGTTGGGCCGAGAAACTCCGCGAGTGGGCCAAGAAGCTCGAAGGCGCTTCCGACGACGGAGGCGGCGGCGGTGGTGGCGGCGGAGGAGGCGGCGGTGAGGATGAAGATTTCGAGTTCATGCTGCGGGTGATGAAGCTCGTGCAGCAGGAACAGGACTTGCGCGCCCGCACCCGGGCCTTGGAAACCCTGAAACGCTCCTTCGAACTGGAGAACACACCATGAAGTATCTACTGCCCCTCGTATTGCTCCCGACCTTGGCCTTCGCCGAGGACAATCCCGAACTGGCCGAGAAGATCGGACGTCATCAGGAAGGAGCACGCGACCTGTCCGACGAGCAGGACGAACTGGCCGCCGACGTTCAGCAGCTGACGATCGAACAGACCCACCCGAAAGTCATCGAGATGTTCCGCGCGGTCGAGGATGCCATGGATGATGCCAGCGAACTCCTCTACGAGCACGACACCGGCGGCGAAACGATCGCGGCGGAAACCGATGTCATCGAGAAAATCTACGAGGCCGCCAAGGAGCGCCAGAAGCAGTGCAGCGGAGGTAACCCGTCGAGCCCGGGTGGCGCAATGATGGAGATGATGGAGCGCATGATGGGCAAGCAGCCCGGCGGCCAGAAGCCGGGTGACAAGCCCGGCGACCAAGGCGGTGAAGGCATGACTGGAGACTCCGACGCAGCCAACGAGGGCATCGCCGGTTCCGCCGAGGGCAAGGTCGAGGAGCGTAGGGTTCCCAAAGGAGCCGGCACCGCCGGCAAGGGCCTTCCCGGAGAATTCCGTGACGCCCTGAAGGCCTACAACCGCGGAGCCGAGAAGCTCGTCCGCTGATCTGATGCGTCTTTCGTTCCGCCTCCCGGCAGCGGCGATTCTCGTCGCTGGTTTCGTCGTGCCCGCGACGGCGCAGGACCTGCGTCGCCGACCCGACGACCCGATCCCCGCCCAGCTCGAAACCCTCTACGAACGCGGCCTCTCCTATTTGGCCAAGAGCCAGAACGACGAAGGTTCGTGGAATGACCAGATGGGCAGCGAGCCCGGAGTGGTTGGACTCTGCACCATCGCCTTCCTGGCCCACGGCGAGGATCCGAACTACGGACCTTACGCGAAGAACATCAAGAAGGCGGTGGAGTTCATCCTCTCCCGCCAGCGCGAGAGCAACGGCTACATCGGCTCCTCGATGTACAATCACGGCTTCGCGACCCTTGCCCTCGCCGAAGCCTACGGTGCGGTCGATGATCCGAAGATCGCCCCGGCGCTGAAGAAAGCCGTCGAGCTCATCCTCAACGCCCAAAGCCGCAACGCGTCCGGAGGCTGGCGCTACACGCCGGAGAGCCGCGACGCCGACACCACCGTCTCGGGTTGCCAACTGGTGGCGCTGCTCGGAGCCCGGAATGCCGGGGTGCCGGTGCCGGACGAAGCGATCAAGAAGGGCTTGGCCTACATGGCCCGCTGCCGAGGTGGCGACGGAGCCTACGGCTACACCTCGGCGGGCGGCGGCAAGCCGACCCTCACCGCGATCGGCGTGACCTGCCTGGCGCTTGCGAAGGAAAAGGAAGGCAAAGGATTCACCAACAGCCTCGGGTATCTGCGGGACAACCTGAACTACCGCGACCGTCACTACCCGTATTACTTCGAGTATTACATGTCGCAGGCCCTCTTCCACGCTGACGAAGCGGCATGGAACGAGTGGAATTCCAAGAATCTGCGCTACCTTTCAACACTGCAACGCCCTGACGGCTCATGGCCCGGCAACAAGGGCGAGTCATTCAACACCGCCGGCGCCCTCCTTTCGCTGGCCCTCAACTACCGCTATCTGCCCATCTACGAGAAATGATCCGCCATCTGCCCCTGATTGCCGCCCTGATTGGCACCGTCGCCGCCGATGATGCCCCAGCCGACCTGCTGCGCCTGACCAACGGCGAGTTGGAGGGACGGTTCGGTGGAATCAACCGGGACGGCGTTCTCCGCTGGGACCGGGACGATGGCATCGCTCCGATGGAATTCAGGACCGACAAGGTCCGCCAGATCGTGCTTCGGGGAGGCAGCAGCCTCAAGCCGGGCAAGGACACTTCCCATCTTTTGCTGCTGAATGGCGACCGCCTTCCGGCCAAAGTCGTCTCGCTGGATGACGAAACCATCACGCTGGACACGGAAGTGGCCGGCTCGATGGTCGTTCCGCGCGATGCGATCAAGAGCCTCGCTCCCAATCCATTCGGTGGAAAGCTGCTCTATGCCGGACCTTTCCAAGCCGACGAGTGGAAGATCACCGGTCTCGAAGAGGACGAGGAAAAGCCCGACGAGGAGGCGAAAGAGGACGATGCCGAAAAGCCGGAGGAGAAGCCCGAGAAGCCGGCCGCCGAGAAAAAGGATCCCGGTTGGCGCCATGTCGGATCGAAGTGGTACCACACCAGCGGCAGCAACGCCCTCCTTCTCGACCCGTCACTCCCGGACCGTTCGGTCTTCCGTTTCCACCTCGAATGGCGCAGCCGGCCTCCGATCTCGATTGCTTTCCACGCCGACTTCAAGGAGCCGAAGGTCGAGGAGGACGTCGATGTGAAGGGCAACCGGCAGGTAGTCCGTCACTCGTCGAGCAGCTTCGTCGATAGCTTCGGCAACGCCCTCGTCCTGACGCTGCGGAGCAGCTACGCCCAGCTCTACCGCTGCGGCTACGACGCCGATGGCGAAGCCTTCAACGATCAGGTCCGCTCATCGTCGACCACAGTGCGCGTCGATGACTCCGGCGAAGCCGATTTCGAACTGCGCACGGACCGCACGAAGGGCACCGTGTCCCTTTTCGTGAATGGCGAGTACTCGCTGCAATGGCAACTCGACCCGGTCGATCCCGACAATCCGGACAACAACTCGATTCCGGCAGGTGGCGGCATCGGATTCCAAATCCTCGATGACGACTCCCCGGTGCGCATCTCCGACGTAATCGTCGCCGAGTGGAACGGGATGCCCGACTCCGCCCGCAGCCTTGAGAGCGATGACTTCGATGTCGTCCTCCTGACCAACGGCACCGACCGCTTCTCCGGCAAAGTCCGCTCGATCCGCGACGGCTCGCTCACTCTCGAGGGCCAGTATGCGGAACTCACGATCCCGATGGAGGAGATCGCCGAGGTCCACTTCGCACGGTCCGCACTGCGGGAGACCGAGGAGAGCGCCGATCGAGAGATTCGCGTCCACTTCCAGCCGCTCGGCCGGCTCAGCGGGATTCCCGGAGTCACCGCCGGCGGCAGCATGAAGCTCCGGTCACCACTGATCGGGGAGCTCGCGGTCGACCTCGACAGCGCCGTGATCCTCGAGTTTCAATCGGGCAACCGTTTCCTGAACTACTGGGACGAAGACCTATGAGACGCGTCCTGCCGATTCTGACTCTGGCACTCGCCGGTGTTGCCTTCGCCGACCAACTCACCGTGACCGACGGCGGCACTCTCACCGGCGAAGTCCTCTCGATGGGTACCGATGGCGTGCTGAGCATGCGTGCCGCTGTCGCCAAGGACCCTGTCCGGATCCGAGCCGAGAGTGTGCGGAAGGTCGCCTTCGCCAGCGCCTCTTCAAAACCCGGTGATCATGACGCCAAGGTCACGCTGACCAACGGGGATGTGATTCCCTGCGACCTGACCGGAGTCGACGACAAACGGCTCACGGTATCGACGCCGTTCGCCGGACTGCTCGAGATTGATCGCAAGTTCGTTTCGCACGTGCAGCTCGGAATCCGGCCGCGGCGACTGATCTACTCGGGCGTCGGCAAACTCGATGACTGGAGCGCTTCGGACGACTGGCGGATCGACGACGGCAAACTCATTGCTTCCGGCCGCGGATCCATCGGTCGGGACTACGGCGAACTCCCGGACTCCTTCGCACTGAGTTTTCTTCTCGAGTGGACCCGCCGACCGAACTTCAAAGTCTACTTCTGTTCCGAAGACACCTCGGCGGGTGGCGGCAAACACGACCGCTACTACCTCCAGTTCGCCAGCGCCGGTTTCGAGCTGAAGCGCCAGAGCTCGGGCAAGACGACCTACCACACCCTCGGCATGGTGAATCGCGCACCGGAGGCATTTCCCGACGACAAGGTCACCGTCGACCTCCGGATCGACCGTGCATCGAAGATGATCCTGCTCTACCTGAACGGCGAACTCGAAGGCCGCTTCCCCGACCGCCTCGACGATGTACCTCAGGGGCGGTGCGTCGCCTTTCTCTCATCCGGCAGTGGCGATGATCACCTGAGCGTGTCCCAGATCGACTTCCGCGAGTGGGACTCCGCCGGCGACCGCCACAAGAGCGAAGAGCGAGGCGAGAAGGACGTCGACGCCGTCATCGACCACGATGGCCAGCGTTTCAGCGGCAAACTCCTGCGCGCTGCCGAGAAGGACTCCCGGGGCATCTTCCTGTTCAAGAGCCCCCACTTCCCACAGCCGCTCGAAATCCCGGCCGACCGGGTTTCCACCCTCTTCTTCGCCAAAGGTGGTGACGAGCCGCCTTCGTCCCCTCTCGTTTTCGGATTGAACGCATCCGGGACCCTGAGCGCCTCGGGTTGCCGTTTCGACGGTGACACGATGAACCTGATCCACCCGCTGCTGGGTGAAATCGCGGTCAGCCGCGAAGCGGTGGAATCCCTCGACCGGCGCGAGGAACCTGAAACCGAGGAGGAAACCGACGAACCCGAAGCCGACGAGCCATGAAGACCCTTTCCCTGTTCCTGCTGCTCGCCGCGCTGGTCACGCCTTCGATCGCCGACGAGAAAATGGTCATCCGTTTCGACAACGGAGACCACTTCCAAGGGATGCTGGGGGGCATCGACGGGGAATCGGTCCTCTGGAAATCCAACGCGATTTTCGGCACCCAGGCCTTCAGCCTTGAACGGGTCACCGACATTTCCCTACCGCCCTCGAACGAACTCGAATTACCCGAGGGAAATCATGTCGCCGTTGCCACCCTCACCAATGGTGACGAGGTGCGGGGCAGCCTCCTCAACCTGACCGAGAAGGAAATCGTGATCCTCACCAGCTTTGCCGGCGAGCTGACATTCCGCCGCGACATGGTCGCCAAACTCGACATCGAGGATCGCCCGGAACTCTTCTACGTCGGCCCGACGGGCATGGACGGCTGGGTGCAGTCGGACGATGGCGGCTGGACCTACGATGCCGGGGCGCTCATCTGCGAAATGGGATCGAGCATCGGTCGCGACATCGGCCGGCACGACAAGATCAAGATTGCGTTCGACATCGCGTGGAAAGAAGGGGCGCGCTTCCGCCTCTACACCCACGCCGACAGTGATGATCCGGACGAGATGCAGAACGGCTTCGAACTCGTCTGCCAGAGCCAGTATGCCTACATGCGCAAGCGCGTGACGCGCAACAACCGCACGGAGTCGATGACGATCGGCACCACCGGCGGGGTCCGCGAGTTCCAAGAGAGGGAAAAGGCACGCGTCGAGATCCTCCACGACCTGGTGAACGGCCGGGTGCGCTTCATCCTCGACGGCCGGATCGTCGCGGACTGGCGCGAACCGGCCCCGATTCCCGACAAGATGGGCGGCTTCATCCACTTCTCGGCGGACCGCTCGAACGACACGCGAATTTCCCGCATCCGGATCACCTCTTGGGACGGAACGATCGAAGGCGAGTGGCGCGAAGCGCCGGCCGGCTTCCTCAACATCGAGGAGGAACCCGAGGACGAGGATCCGAAGCCCGAGGAGGAGAATCCGGACATCGTGCTGCGCAACGGCGACCGGATCGAGGGAACGATCGCCGGGATCAAGGATGGCAAGGTCCGCCTCGACACTTCCTTCAAGGAATTCGATATCCCGGTATCCCGGCTTCGCAGCTTCCCGCTCCGAACCGCCGAGGAGGCCGCTGATCCGGAACTTTGCTGGGAGCCGATCCGGCGCAATGGCGACGTCAGGGCATGGTTTGTCGATGGCGGGCGGATCACTTTCCAGCTCACCGGCCTCAAGGACGGCGCGCTGGTCGGAACCTCGCAAACCTTCGGCGAGGCGGCCTTTGAGCTCGATGCCTTCTCCAGGCTCGAGTTCAACCTGTATCCCCGCGGATACCCGAAGGCCGGCGAATAGCCCCGATTCGGTTTGAATCCTCCGGAAGGCTCCGCGAGCCTTCCGGCATGGCTGACATCAAGATCACGATTCACACCGACAAGGGGGACATCAACGGGACCCTCTTCGCCTCCAAGGTGCCCGTCACCTGCGCGAACTTCCTCAACCTCGCCAAGCGGGGCTATTACGACGGGGTGAAGTTCCACCGGGTCATCCAGAACTTCATGATCCAGGGCGGCGACCCGACCGGAACCGGACGCGGCGGCCCGGGCTACAAGTTCGCCGATGAGATCGATCCTACCCTCAAACACAGCAAGCCCGGGATCTTCTCCATGGCCAACGCCGGCCCCAACACCAACGGCTCGCAGTTCTTCATCACCCACCTGCCGACCCCGCACCTCGATGGCAATCACGCCGTGTTCGGAGAAGTGACCGAAGGCCAGGATGTGGTGAACTCGATCGCCCAAGGCGACGCCATCAAGTCGATCACCATCCACGACGACATTGCCCCGCTCCTGGAAGGACAGAAAGACCACGTGGAGCACTGGAATTCGATCCTGGATCGGTAACGGCCAGAGCTGCTTTTGCAGATCGTTTAAGAAAAGCTAATAAATGAAGTCTTCAGACTTCTCATTTTAAAACAGTCACTCCGGTGACTGTTTTTGCTTTCTATACACCCTATAAAAGATATTTTACGCCATTTTTAGGCGACTTTCCGTCCTCCACGATCGCGTAAGAATATCAGGAGCACTTGAAAATCCGCGGATTCGGGTGTCTTTTCGGGCCGTGGTCAGCACCCACTGACCTCATCCCCTAACCCCCCAACAACATGACCCCCACCCGCTCCCCCCGCGGCGGACGGTCGACCCTCGGAAGTCTGGCGATTGCATTCGCCGCTTTCGGGATCACCACCGCCCAAGCAACCGAAGACGTGCCCCGTGGCACGCTCACCGTCGATCGCGACATGGTTCGCGTTGGCGTTCACTCCCAACTTGACTGGGAGATCACGTATCCGACCGGAGTCACCGACATCGTCGACGTCGACCCGAACGGCACCATCACTCCGAAGCGCGACGTCCGCATGAAGGTCCGTGTGCTTGGAGTCGCCTTCCAGTCGGGCAACAAGCTTCTTCCGCTCGACGGCTACTGGGCCAAGAACGGCAGCTCGTGGTCGCGCTTCTTCTACGGCATCGGCACCCAGGTCATCCCGGGTCTGGTTCTCGTCGACGAGCAACTCAAGGCGGGTGACTACGTCGACTTCGGCGCCCGTGGATGGGACGGCCGCGGCTGGCTCCCGTTCCACCACACCCGTGTCGCGGATCCCTACGTGACCGTCCTGAAGGATGGCGACACCGCCCCCGACTACACGCCGGCCTACAACCAGGACACCATCGAAGGATTCCTCGCTCCCTACATTGCGGGCGACAAGATCTCGATCGGCGAGCGCGACCTGATCGTGCTGTGGGAAGCCTCCACGGCCAAGATGGGATCGAAGTATTTCGACATGCAGGACCTCGTTGTCCTCCTCACCTTCGAATGAAATCCAAGCCCCCCGGAACGATGAAAACACTCTCCCTTCTCGCCCTCCTTCCGCTCTGCGCCGCAGCCGCTCCGATGAGTGACCGGGTCTCGAGCGCGGAACTCAACAACCGCCGCCAGTCGCCGTCGCCGCTCAGCCAGCTTGAGCAGAATACCGGCGAGGAGATCAAGGTGGTCCGCCCGGCCGAGCAGAGCCTGATCAACCAATCGATCATCCTCAGCGACGGGCTCAACTGGACCCTCGTTCCGAAGGGGGCTGTCCTTCACCTCCCTGCCGATCACTCCGCCCGCGTCGGCACCAAGCCGATCGGCAATCTCCTTCCGTGGAAGGATTTCCTCACCCTGAACCACGCCTGGATCACCTCGGAAGAGGTAAGCATCCGCCAAGCCGAAGGTGTACAAGCTCTCGATGAGAAGCGCACCGCCCACTGGTCGAAGCAGGACAAGGTCATCGTCGCCGTTCATCTCGGCGGTCCGATCTCGGTCGCCGCACCGACCCCCTCCACCGCAACCGCAAGCACCCGCTGAACCATGAAAGCCACCACTCTGATTGTCACCCTGATCGGTCTCGCATCGCTCGACTGCCGGGCTGACGGATGGATCAACTTCGTCCGCCAGAACCAAATCGATACCGGAGTGGTGTGGGACATGCCCGTCAACCCGATCGGCAACGCTCCCTCAGCTCTCACCCTCGAGGAGGGAGGCGCCCTGTTCCAGCTCTGGACCATCCGACAGGACACCGCCACCGACTACCTGCTCGACCAGAAGGTCGTGGGCACCTACCTTCCCTCCGGTGCAATCCGGATCGAAACCGGTGACCCGTATCCGAAGCTCCACCGCACCCGGGCCGACCAGCCGTTCACCGTCCACTTCGACGTTGATGGTCTACTCTCCGGCCCCGGCGTGCCGGACGCCGCAACTCGCGTGCTGGTCGAACACCACCTCGCCCCCTACATCGGAGCCCAAACAACCGTCGACCCGCGCGTCGCGACCGGCGGCACCCCGGCCAGCAGCGGGTTCGTTTCCACCAACGGCACCACCACGCTGAACTTCGCGGCCTCGAGCCTGCCCGCGACCGATCCGACCAAGGCGCTTGGTGAGGAACACTTCGTGATCCACGCGCTTGCCGACGGCAGCATCCCGCAGACGCAGCTTGCCTCCAACTTCGTCCAGATCTGGCCCGTAGCCGATGGAGCGATCCAAGGCATCTCCAATGGAGACGTCGTCCGGATGAAGGCTCCGAACCTGAGTCTTGTCCTCAAGGACCTCTACCCTTCGAGCACCACCTACCTCCAGGTCTATGAGGGTTCCCCGGCTCTTGGCACCGAGGGAACGGTCATCGAGGGCAGCGCCCTGGTGATCGACCAGGACACCAGCCTCGACCGCACCCTTGTCATCCGCGACTGGGGCGATGCGGTCCAGAAGGATGGCACTTACACGCTCGAACTCGTAACCATCACCCCTTTCGGAACCGAACGCCTGTCGTTCGTCCAGTTCACCGTCAATCGCGAGCTTGCCGTCAATGCGCTGATGGGCGACATCGAAACCGGCTCCGGCCGGATTCCCACAGGCACTGCCCGCTGATTTCAACACTCCCCCCAATGTGAAGGTCCGGTTGGCCGGCTTCGGGCAATCCGAATGCACAGCCCCCGCCCGATCCGGCTGACCGGCCTTCACCCCTTTTCTTTCCAATCCGGGAAGGTCTCATCGAGGATCTCCCGGATTCTTTGTTTCTCGGATCCGGAAAGGTGCGGAGCGATCGAGTCGTCGCCGTCCGAGAGTGCTCCACGCAAGCGTGCCAAGGTCCTTTCGCTGACCGTCGCAGGCATTCCGCGGAATGCCTGCGAGTAGATCATGCACGAGCAACGGTTCTTGAAGAGACGCCGGTAGAGTTTGAAGTCGGCCAGGGACTCACCCGACTCGGTGCGGGGAAACCGCGCGCCATAGTCCCTTTGGAAGGCGTCATCCCCCTCGATTCCGTCCCCGAGATCCGCTTCGTTCCGGAACAGAAGGGCATCAACGATCTTGGACGCCATCGTATCGGCAATCCTCCCGGCCTGGCCCTCGTCGGGATTCGATGACGGATCAATCGCCTGCGAAAGGTAACGGGCACGGCCGTACCGAACCCTTGCCGCGGTCATCAGGTTGTGCAGATTGACCTGATGTTCGAGCACGGCGAGCGCGACAATGTCACTGGTCCCTCTCGGATACTTCGCGACGTCGATTCGTTCGGACAGGTCATCGACATCCTCCGAGGAAGGCTCGGTCGGACCGCCTTCCTCGAAAAACGAGTTTCCGAAGTGTGGATGATCGCTGCTACCGGTGACATAGTAGCCGCCCCAACGTTCCTCGATCGGTGTTTCATGGGTGACGGTGACCGAACCCAGACTGAGCAATGGACGGCCGTCGCGGTCGGGAAAAACAGAGCGGATCAGCATACCCGGAACGTTCTCGGTCCGGGTGGTGCCGTGGCACGAAAAGCAATCGCTGGTGTCACGATCGAATACCAGTCCCGTAGGACCGCCCGCCTCGACGAGGTAAAACACGGGGCCGAGCACCGGGTCCTGCGCGATGACCTCAATCGCCCCGCCGGGAACATACCCGACGTAGGCCTCCTCGGAGAAATAGAGCGCTCTCGGATTCCCCGGATGAATCCGCGAGATCTGCTTGCTGGTCTTCGAGAACACGAGCGTCTGCGAACTCTCAGGGACATTGAGCACCTTGAGAACAAACCGCAGCTTCTCCAACCCCGTGGCCCCTTCGGCTTGGATCTCACCCCGCTCCAATCCACGGGCTAGAGCGGCAACCGCGTCGGTCGGCTCGGTCTCCGAATAGCGCATCGGGGGCAGGTCCCACAGATCGACCTGCTGACCAGCCGCCAGACCGGCCCCGCAGAGCCATGGAAGGAACATCCTCACGCCGGGATTCAACGGACCGAAACGGGCGGATTCCACGCATATTCTCCGATTTTTCCCGATGATCCGGCAACCGTCCGCGCACGCCTGCTTCTACATTGGACGTTCGGTCAAAGCGGTACATCCTCCGCGCCCGCCGATGCTCTCCATCCAGAATCTCCGCGTCGAATACGGCGCACGCGTCCTTTTCAGCGAGCTCTCCTTCGCGGTCCAACCGAAGGAACGGATCGCATTCGCCGGCCACAATGGCGCCGGAAAGTCGACGCTGATGAAGTGCGTCGCCGGAACGATCGAACCGAGCGGCGGAGGGGTCATCACTCCGAAGCGGTTCCGGATCGGCTACCTCCCGCAGGAGGGAATCCACATCCACGGACGGTCGCTTTGGCAGGAAACCCTCTCCGCCTTCGGCGAAACCCTGGAACTCCAGAGAAAGGTGGACCGACTCTCGGCCGAACTCACCAAACTCGATCCGCGTTCATCCCCCTATGCGGAGATGCTCGAGGAGATCGGGGAGATGGAACTCCAGCTCGAGGCCGCCGACCCGGCACGGATGAAGCCGAAGGTCGAGTCGGTGCTCCAAGGTCTCGGATTCCAACGATCGGACTTCGAGCGCGACTGCGGCGAGTTCTCCGGCGGCTGGCAGATGCGGATCGCGATGGCCAAGCTGTTCCTGCAGGAACCGGACGCGCTGCTCCTCGACGAACCGACCAACCACCTCGACATCGATTCCCAACGCTGGGTCGAGCAGTATCTCCACTCCTATCCCGGGGCCATTCTCATCATCTCGCACGATCTCGCGCTCCTCGACGCCCTGTGCACCCGGACCATCGCCTTCCACCACGGCCGGGCCGAAGAGTATTCCGGAAACTACTCTTATTACCTCAGGGAGTCGGTCCACCGGAAGGAAGTCCACAAACGCCGCTACGAGGCCCAGCAGAAAGAGATCGCCGAAACCAAGCGCTTCATCGATCGCTTCCGCGCCTCCGCCAACAAGGCGTCGCTCGTCCAGTCGCGCATCAAACAACTCGAGAAGGTCGAACTGATTCCGCCGCCGGAGCAGGACGACGCGGTCATGAACTTCCGCTTCCCCCAGCCTCCCCAGTCCGGGCACACGGTCGCGAAACTCGAAGCGGTGACCAAGTCCTACGGCGCGCTCGATGTCTTCAGCGGCTTCGATTTCGAGATCAACCGCGGAGAGAAATACGCGGTGGTCGGACCCAACGGCGCGGGCAAGTCGACCTTCTGCCGCCTGATCACGGCGCAGGAACCTCCGACCGCGGGCACCCACGCCTTCGGTCAGAAGGTCACCGTTTCCTTCTTCTCGCAGAACCACGCCGACGAACTCGACCCCGACAAGACGGTCCTGGAAACGGTCGAGGAAACCGCCACACGCGAAGCCGCCGGCCAGTGCAGGAATATTCTCGGGTGCTTCCTGTTCCGCGGCGACGATGTCTTCAAACGAGTGGGTGTTCTCTCGGGCGGCGAGCGATCCCGGGTGGCACTCGTGCGCATGCTCGTGCAGCCGGCGAACTTCCTGATTCTCGACGAGCCGACCAACCACCTCGACGTGCAGAGCCAGGAAGTCCTTCAGAACGCCCTGCTCGATTATGAAGGTACGGTGCTCATCGTATCCCACAACCGGTCCTTCCTCGATCCTCTTGTCACCAAGACACTCGAGTTCCGCCCCGGCGAGCAACCGCGCCTGTTCACGGGAAACATCACCTACTACCTTGAGAAGACGGCGTCGGAAACCGAGGACTCCCCGAAGGGATCCATCGCCCCGTCCTCCGCGAAAACTTCTGCCCCCGCCTCACCAAGCGGCGTCAACCGCAAGGAGCAGAAGCGTCTCGAAGCCGAGCTCCGGCAAAAGCGTTCGCGGCTCCTGAAACCTCTCGAATCCGAACTCGAGACCTTGGAAAGCAAGATCTCGGAGTTGGAGGGCGCACAGGCGACACTGACCGCAGCCCTCTCTTCGGAGTCGGTCGCGGCCGACCCCGACAAGCTCCGCGAGACCGCCAATGCGGTCCAACAGATCACCGAGAAACTCGACAAGGCCTATACCCGGTGGGGCGAGCTCTCGGACGAAATCGAGAAGGTCCGATCGACACTCGAAGCCAGCTCCTAGACGACCCTCACGGCACCTCCGAAACGGACTCGGACACGCTTCCCGACGCCTCCCGAAATCGACATCTCGGCACCTCGCCGCCGATCCGGAAAAATCTCGTTTTACCCCTTATTTTCTAAAGTCATTCGACCGTCTTGACATTCGTCACCGGTTCCGCGAAATCCTCGGCATGGCAAAGAAACCATCAACCATCAAGGAGCGCTACTCGAAGACTCAAATCCTCGAACACATCTCTTCGGAGACTGAGCTGAGCCGCAAGGAAGTGTCCGCAGTTCTGGACAGCCTGACCGGTGTCATCGAGGGCCACATCAAGAAGAATGGAGCCGGCGAATTCGTCCTGCCGGGCCTGATGAAGATCACCACCGTCCGCAAGCCTGCCGTGAAGGCACGCAAGGGCATCAACCCCTTCACCAAGGAAGAGGTCATGTTCAAGGCCAAGCCCGCCACCACCGTGGTCAAGGTCCGCCCGCTCAAGAAGCTCAAGGACATGGCTGGCTGATCGGACATCCGTCCACCCATCATCTTACCATCGGCGGCCTCCGGATTTCCGGGGGCCGCCTGCTTTTGTACGGGAGACGGCGGGTGCTACTCGACCCTCAGGGCGGCGGCCACCGACTCGCTGACCTTGGCCTCGTCGCCATCGACCTCGATCTCGACGATCCCGGCGAGCCGGTCGCGACCCCGCAAGCGGATTCCGGCGCCCGGGCGCAGTCCGCTCTGCTGAAGCCAGCTCAGGAAATCCGGTTCGTCGCGGGCAACCCGAACGAGCCGGTAGTCGCCGGCCTCGCAATCCGCGAGCGATCGCGACCGGTCTTCCCCCACCACGCCATCCGCGCTCGGGATCGGATCGCCGTGGGGGTCATATTCCGGGTGACCCAGCATTTCATCGATCCGCTCCACCATCCGGTCGGACAGCGCGTGCTCCAACACCTCGGCCTCTTCATGGACGTGCGCCCAATCGAGATGCATGACCTCGACGAGGAACAGTTCGATCAACCGGTGCCTCCGGAGAACCTGCAACGCGGTCGTCCTCCCCGGGTCGGTCAGCGTCACTCCCCGGCGGGGCAGGTAGTCGACGAAGCCGTCGCGCTCGAGTTGCTTCATCATGGTCGTGACGGTTCCCGGCGTCAGCCCGAGCGACTTGGCAATCGCCCCGATCGGCACCAGACCGCTGTCGTCTCCGGCGTCGTCCGCCAATCCGAAGATCGCCTTGAGATAGTTCTCGACCGTGCTGCTGGGCATCGCCGCAGACCTTAGACTTTGAGGAATCAAAGTCGAGTGGTGATCCGTCTCGAAATGAGCTCAGATCCACGCCGCCCTCCAGAGACATCTGCGAATTTCCGCCCGGCTGACTTTGACCCCACGCTCGAGCGTCTCCCAGTCCGCAGCATCCAGCAGATCGAGCGTCCTCACCCCGATCAACGCGGGCAGTGCCACCGACATCGTCAGCCGACGCCCTGCCATCGACCGTGCGTAATCCAGTCCATCCCGCATCCTCTCACGAGCGACGGCGCGCCAGCGGGCGGCTTCGGCAAGCACCGTCGTCCGATCGGTCGGATCCTCCACCGGGAGGTAGCATCGGCCATTCCGAAGATCCTTCGGGAGATCGCGAAGGATATTCACGAGCTGCAAACCGCGCCCGAATCGCTCACCGATTTCCCCAAGCTCTTCCGGGGCCGATTTCGAGAATCGGTTGCCGAGGGTTTCGAATCCGATCCGCGTCCAGAATACCCCGACACAACCCGCGACCCGGTGACAGTAGTCTTCGAGTTCGGCTTCTTTGGTAAGCCTGCCGGAGCCGACTTCGAATCGTTCGACGTCCAGTCGCTGACCGGAAGTGATAATCTCGAAGACTCCCCGGACAAGATGCCGCTCCGCCGGAGCAAGCGACGCGTATGCTGCGAAAACATCGTCGAGGCGCGACATCAACGCCTTCTCTCCGGGATGGGTCTGGGTTTCGACAAAGCCGCGGATTCCTGAGCGCCAATCGGATCCCTCCCCTTTGACCTCGGCGACGAACCCATCAAGCCACGCCAACCGCGCCTCCGCCGCAGCCTCCGCGGTATCAGCCAGAGTATCACTCGAGCGAGCCAACAGATAGGCCACCGACACGGGTGCGCGCATCGGAGCCGGAAGAACCCGGAGAGAAAGATAGAACGAGCGCGAAACATCGCGCAGCACCCCGACATCGCCACCCTTGCTCATCGCCGCCTATTGAACGGCATCGAGACGCTGACGGTTCCACGCCAGTGCCTCCTCATACTCGTCGGAAGCCGGACGTTCCCGGCTGAGTTGCTCCCAGACCTTCACCGCCCGGGTGAAGGAGCTGGAGGACAAATCGCCATTTCCGGCCAACTGGGCCGCATGACCGAGGTCACCGAGAAGGTAGCCGAGCGACCTTCGGATCTGCTCCCCGCGTGCGATTCCGTACGGGGTATCCAGTAGGTTCTCGAGCATCTGCACCGCCTTCTCCTCCGCCTCGATTTCGGCATCCCGCTTCCCTGAGAAGCCGAGCATCCTCCCGCGTTCCCAAGTCAGCAGTGCGTACCGGTAACGTGCCACCGGATCCGAGTTATCCCCGATTGCCAGACCTTCGAGAAGCCGCAGACCTTCGTCGTAGAGCTCCATCGCCTCCTCGCTCTCACCCCGGTCACGGAGAATACCTGCCATCAGCCCACGCTGGGCGGCGAGACGCGATCGCGCGATCGCGCTGTCCGGACGCTGGGGCAGGATATCGAGCAGCAGCTTCACCGCTCCCTTGGACATCGCTTCCGCATTCGAAACGTCACCGGCCAGTAGCGAGGACTCCGCGATCGAGCCGTAGCACCCGGCCAGTTCGAGTCGGAGGCTGAGATCTCCCGGCTTTTGCTCGATCAGCTCCAGCAACTTCTCCGAGGCCATTTTCCGCAGCGTCCGGGCATCGCCCATTTCCCCCATGCCATCGAGAATCGTCGCCGAAGACAGATAGCAGGCGACCAGCTCCGAGCGCAGAATCGCAGCGTCCGGCCGCGAGTCAGCCAATGCGTTCAGACTCTGGGTCGCCCGGTGCAACATTTCCAATGCCCGGCCTTCCTCGCCGGATGCGGCGAGTTCGCTCGATTCATGAACGTCGAGCGTCGCGAGAAGGTAGGTCACCCGGTCGGCATCGACGTCGGCCTGGGGCACCGCTTCGAGGGCAGCTCTCGCCTCGGCGAATGCCCCATCGGCCTTGGGGTCGTTCCGATCCTGCAGAAGCAACGCGAGGATCAGCCGGTCGGTCGCCAGCCGCAGCTCGAGTCCGGGCTCCGGATCGAGGTCCTCGGCTGAAGCCATCGCCTCCTCGAAGCGCATTGCCGCCTCATCAGGCTCTCCTTTGGCGAGCGAGATTTCAGCAAGTTGAAGTCGGGCCCGCGCACGCTCGTCGGAGAGCTCTCCGACATCGGCGGTGCGATCCATGAATCGGATGAAGTAGTCCTCCAGACGACTGAGCCGGAGCTGTCGCCCGTCGAGTGGCGGAAGCTGGCGGTGCCCCTTTTCCATCGCCCATGCAAAGAGCCGGTCGCCGATCGAGCGCGACTCCTCGATCCGGGCCAGCCAGGTCGTCCTTTCCGACTGCAAGGTCTGGCGTGCTTCTTCTTCGGCCTCGGCGGACGCATCGCGCTGCCGCTCGGCCACGGCGAGCTGTTCCTCCAACGACTCCACATCCGACACCCGACCGGCCGACTCCTTCGCGAGTTGGCTCTTGACCAGTTGCCAGACGAAAATCATCGCCACCAAGGCCGCGGCGAGTCCACCGGCGAGGAGCGTCGAACGCCACGCGGCACGCTGGGCTCGGCGACGCTGGTCGAGAACCGCATCGCGCTTCTGCTCTTCGTCGATCGCGACCTCCTGCTCGCGCATCATGCGGCGGACCTCCATGGCATTGGCCGGACGATCGACCGGATCCAGCGCCAGACACTGCTCGATGATCTCGCGGTAACGACGCTCGAGTTCGTTGGCGGGCGCGTCCGGCCAGTCGACCTTGCCCTGCCCTTCGAGCGACTTCGCAATCCGTGGCAGATCCGCAGCGATCCCTTCGCGAGTGATTTCCCCCTCGGCCGGAGCGACCTGCTGGAAGGTCGTATCGCAGCGCGGGAAAGCGCCCGTCAGGAGACGGAACGCGAGCGTTCCAAAGGCATACACGTCCCAGCGGTATCCTTCTTCCTCCAGATACCCCGCAGGGTCCCGCAGTTGTTCGGGCGGTTGGTAAAGACAGGCGTCGGAAAAATCATGGTTCACAATCCCCGGCATGTTTCCCAAGGCCCAGTCGACCAAGGTAACGCGGCCCTCATCATCAAAAAACACATTGCCCGGCTTCAGGTTTCCGTGGGCTACCTGCCGGCCGTGAAGAGCCGCGAGAGCCTCGAGCACTCCGAGAACCACCTCCCACGACGACTCGCCGGGGAATGCGTTGATCCGGTGCTGCAGACTGCGCGGCCGCCAGTGACCATCGTCCGCCGGATCCGCAAGGCACGCGGTCACTCTCGCCGCCGGCCGCGCCTGAAAATCGGCTTCGAGTACCGGCAGAACTCCTTCCGGCCATCCTCCCCGCTCGAGGCGCTCGCAGGCCTTCTCAAGGAGCGTCCGGTTGATCGCCATGCCGTCCAGCAGCTTCACGGCCGTCACCGTTCCGTCGGATTTCACCGCACGGAAAACCGCGCCGCTCGAGCCCGAGTCGAGCAATTCACGGTCGCCGAAGGCGTCGAGGTGCGGCGCATCCATGGGGGAATTCTAGTCAGCTTGTGGCGTGAGCCAACCCCGCAATCCGCCTTCCCATCCACAAAAATTCGTTGAGGAACGTGAAATGCTACCCTGAAAGACCTCGTAACCGCTTGAAGCCCGAATTCTTACGCTCATGAAACCAAGCTGCCCTGGCAATCCCCTCGAACGCTACAGCTCCCGCCGCGAGTTCTTCTACGTCGGTCTTCTCGGAGGCCTCGGAATGACGCTCCCGGGATTCCTCAAACAGCAGGCCCGGGGCGCGCAGAAGTTCTACGAGACGGTCGAAGGCCCCGCCAAAGGCATCATTCACATCTTCCTGCCGGGCGGCATGGCCCATCAGGAGTCCTTCGACCCGAAACCGTTTGCGCCCGCCGAGTACCGCGGTCCGTTCGGCGCGATCGATACTTCCCTGCCGGGAATCCAGTTCGGCCAGAAGATCCCGCGACTCGCGAAACTGGCCGACAAGATGACCGTCATCCGGTCGATGTCGCACGGTGAGGCCGCCCACGAACGTGGCACCCACAACATGTTCACCGGCTACCGCCCGTCCCCGGCGCTGGAGTATCCCTCGATCGGCTCGGTGATTTCCCACGAACTGGGATCCAAGAACAACCTGCCTCCCTACGTCTGTGTACCGAACGTCCCGAACGAGTTCGCCAACTCCGGCTACCTGTCCTCCGCCTACGGCCCGTTCGCGCTCGGTTCCGATCCGGCCCAGAAGAACTTCCAGGTCCGCGACCTCAACCTCCCGGGCGATGTCAGTGAGGAACGCTTCGCCCGCCGCAAGTCGTTGCTTGAGACGGTCGACTCCCACTTCCGCGAGTTGGAGAAGTCAGACGCCCTCGACTCGATGGACGCCTTCTACCAGCACGCCTACAAGCTGATCTCGTCCGAAAAGGCCCGCGAGGCATTCAATCTTGAGGCCGAGGACGCCAAGATGAAGGAGCGCTACGGCAACACCCAAGCCGGCCAGAGGATGCTCCTCGCACGACGGCTCATCGAAGCCGGCACCCGCTTCGTTTCGCTCACGGCAGGCGGCTGGGACCACCACAACAACATCAAGAACGGCATCGAGCAGAACCTGCCGCCGGTCGACCAGGCGGTCTCCGCACTGATCACCGACCTCGATGAGCGCGGCATGCTCGACGAAACGCTGGTCGTGGTGACCTCCGAGTTCGGCCGCACCCCCAAGATCAACCCCACCGGAGGTCGCGACCACTGGCCGCGGGTGTTCTCGGTCATGCTTGCGGGTGGAGGCGTGAAGCGCGGCTACGTCCACGGTTCGTCGGACGCGCTCGGCGGCGAAGTCGATACCGACGGCGTCACCGTCGCCGACCTCGCGACCACGCTCTACAAGCAGATCGGCATCACCGCCGACAAGGAACTCATGGCTCCCGGCAACCGCCCGATCGAAATCGTCGATGGCGGAAAGGTGCTGGAATCCATCCTCGCCTGACCCGCCGGCCATTCTCCCGATGATCCGACGCCTGCTCCACGGACTCGCCACCGCAATGCTCGGCGTCTCCGCCGCCTTCGGTTCGTTCACTCCGGAACTCAGCATCATCACGCCCCGCGGAGGGCAGATCGGGACCGAAGTGAAGGTCCGCCTTCACGGCAAACGTCTCGACCAGCCGCAGGAACTTCTTTTCCAGTCGCCGGGGATCGAATGCCTCGGTTTCGAACTTGGAGAGGGTGACAAGGAAAAGCCGCTCTTCGCACGTCTGCGCATCGCCCCGGATGCGCGGCTCGGCGAACATCTGATGCGGCTCCGGACGACCGGCGGCGTTTCATACCTCCGCAGTTTCTGGGTGGGCCCGTATCCAACGGTGGGCGAGGCGGAACCGAACGACGACTTCGACTCCCCGCAGACCGTGGCCATCAATTCGACCGTCGAGGGGGTCGCCAAGACCGAGGACGAGGATTGGTACAAGGTTTCCTTGAAGAAGGGGCAGCGGATCTCGGTCGAGGCCGAAGCGATGAGGCTCGGCACGGCGTTCTTCGACGTCTACGTGGCGGTGCTCGATCCGAAAGTATTCGAACTCGCATCCTGTGATGATGCCGCGCTGCTCAGGACGGACGCTTTCGTGTCGGTCGTGGTGCCCGAGGACGGCGACTATCGGGTCGTAGTACGAGAAGCGGCGTACGAAGGAACCGACGGCTCGCGCTACCGGGTCCACATCGGCGACTTCCCACGGCCGTCCGCCGTTTTCCCTCCGGCCGCGAAGCCGGGAGAGACCCGTGAGTTCCGGTTCATCGACGGCAAAACCGGCATGGAGACGAAGCGCTCCGTCACGATTCCGCCCGATGCGGCGGGACATTTCCCCATCTATGCGGAGACCGAAGGAAAGCGCTCGACCTCGCCGAACTGGATCGGAATCTCGAACCTCGAGAGCATCGAGGAGCAGGAGCCGAATGACGGCAGCAAGGAAGCCAACACCGCGCCCGCCGCGCCCTGCGCGATTCATGGCATCCTGTCGAAGAAGTCGGATGTCGATTGGTTCCGATTCACCGCCAAGAAGGACGAGAATCTCGAGATCCGGGTGATCGGTCGGGAACTCCGCTCACCGATCGACTCCGTCCTCATCCTCCGCGACGCTTCCGGCAAGGGCCTCGCCAACAATGACGACCAGGGTGGACTCGACTCGATTCTCCCGTGGAAGTGCCCTGCGGACGGTGAGTATTTGCTGAATGTCCGGGACAAGCTGATGCGCTCGGGACCGGACTTCGTTTACCGGGTCGAGATCAACAAGCGCACGCCGGCCATATCCGCGAGCTTCCCGACTGCCGAACGAAACAACACGCAGGCGCGGAAGATGATCTGTGTCCCGCGCGGCAATCTCTACGCGACACCGGTCAACATCACTCGCAAGAACCTCGGCTGCGATGTCCGCTTCGAGGCTCTCTCACTACCTGCCGGCGTGACGATGGAGGTACCGCCGGTCCCCCGCTCGCTGAACAACTTCCCGCTTCTGTTCCGCGCCGCCGCCGATGCTCCGGTCGAAGGCGGTTACCATCAGTTCCGGATCCACGCGACCGGCGAAAAGATTCCCCAGGTGTCCGGGCCGTTGAACGAGCAGATCCACCACATCGACATCAACAATCAAGGTGCCTACCACAGTTCGGACTCGGAACAGGTCGCTGTCGCCGTGATCGAGGAGGCACCGTTCCACATCCGGGTCGAGACCCCGCCCGCGCCGATCGTCCCCCGAGGAACGATCCGGCTGAAGGTCCGCGCCGACCGCGGCGAGGGTTTCAATCAGAAGATCACTCTGAGGATGCTCTGGAAACCTCCGGGCATCGGCGCCCAGGACACGGTCGCCATGGAGGGCGACAAGTCGGAAGCCACCTACGAGATCAACGCCACCCCCGAGGCCCCCGCCGGCGAATGGAAGATCTGCATCCTCGGCGAGGCCGAAACCCCGAAGGGCCCGGTGATCGTCTCGAGCGAGTTCGTTGTCTTGCGTGTGGCTGAACCGTGGCTGACCGCCAGCATTGACCTCGGAGCAACGGAGCAGGGACGCGACACGGCCGTCGTCTGCAAACTGGAGCAATCCCGGGAATTCGAGGGCACCGCCACGGCGGAGCTCGTCGGACTGCCTCACGGCACGTCCACCGCACCTCTTGAATTCCAGAAAGGCGTGGAGTCGCTCACTTTCCCGGTGACCGTGGCGCCCGACGCGGCGGTCGGCAAACACAGTGGCCTTTTCCTCCGCATCCGGATTCCCGATGGTGGCGGCGAGGTGCTTCACCAATGCGCGCAAGGCGGAACCCTGCGGATCGACAAGCCCCGACCCGCCGCACCTGAGAAGAAAGACGAGCCGAAAAAGGAAGCTCCCAAACCCGTGACCGAAGCTCCGAAAGTCGAGAAGCCCTTGTCACGGCTCGAGCAGCTGCGGAAGCAGGCCAATGCCGAGTGATCAGGCGAGCGCCTTCTCCCAATCATCGGGCCGGAAGCCCACAAGCGCGACGCCTTTTCCGACCGCGAACGGACGCTTCACCAGATTGCCGTTCCCTTCGAGCAACGAGAACGCCTCGTCCTCGGTCATGGTGGCGATCCGGTCCTTGAGTCCAAGCGAGCGGTAGTCGCCGCCTGCGGTGTTGAACAACCGGCGGAGGTCACCACCGTAGGCCTTGAGCATCGTCTTCAGTTCGGTCCGAGTTGGCGGAGTCTCCCGGATAGGAATCTCCTCGAATCCGATGCCCTTGTCCTTCAGCCATCGCACCGCCTTGCGACAACTGTCGCAGCTCTTGTAGGCATATACTTTCATCCGCCCCGATCTTGCGCGGGAAGCGATTCCACGCAAGGCTGACGACCCCGTCCGATGAGCCAGAAAGCGATCCTCCTCCAGCGCATCCGCAAGGACCTCCGACAGCAACTCGACCGGCTGCGAGCGGCGGCCAGCGAGGCCCATGCCGCGGCCACCGACCCGGGCAGCAAGGCGGAGAGCAAGTACGACACCCGCAGTCTCGAGGCATCCTATCTCGCCTCCGGGCAGGCGCGACAGGTCGAGGCCATGTCGGACGCCTTGGATCGCCTCGACCAGTTCGAGGCTCCCGACTTCGGGATTGAGGACGCGGTGGGACCGGGCGCACTGGTAGAAACCGACCTTGATGGCGAAACCGAGTGGTTCCTGCTTCTCCCCGCGGGTGGTGGGCACGTGGTCGAGGATCAGGGACGGGAAATCACCCTCCTCAGCCCTTCAAGCCGGCTCTATCAAGAGCTCTGCGACCGCCATCTCGGCGACACGCTCGACGACAGCGGCCACCTCGTTACCGAGATCGCCTGAGCCGGAAGCCTCAGAATCCTTCGAGCACGATCTTGCCTCTCGCCGTGCCGCTCTCGATCCGTGCATGAGCCTCGCGCAACGTCGCGGCATCGATTCGGCCGGCAACTTCGGTCAGTGTGGTCTTCACCCTCCCCGCCTCGACAAGCCCGGCGACCTCGTTGAGCAAGCCCCCCTGCTCCCCGACGTCCGGAGTTCCGAAAAGAGGGCGGGTGAACATCAACTCCCAGCGGAGCGAAACCGACTTCCGCTTGAGCGGCATCACATTCAGCTCGGGCGGATCATCGATGAGCCCGAATCGTCCCTGAGGCGCGATCAACTCGATGACATCGGCCATGTGGCGATCGGTCTGGGTGGTGGAGAAAACGAAACCCGGGGCCCCGAGTCCCAGCTCCGCCACCTGCGGAGCGAGGGGCTTGCTGTGATCGATCACGTGGTGCGCTCCGCACTCAAGCACCCATTCGCGGGTCTCCGGACGCGACGCCGTGGCGATGACGGTAAGGTCGGTCAATGCACGCAATAGCTGGATCGTGATCGAACCGACACCCCCCGCTCCGCCGATGATCAGAATCAGTCTTCCGCCCTGCGGGGTCGGTCGCCGGACTTCCAAACGGTCGAACAGCATTTCCCAAGCAGTGATGGATGTGAGCGGCAACGCTGCGGCCTCGGCATCGCTGAGGCTCGACGGCTTGCGGCCGACAATTCTCTCGTCGACACACTGGAACTCGCTGTTGGACCCTGGGCGGTCGATACACCCGGCGTAGTAGACCTCGTCACCGACACGGAAGCCCTCAACCCCTGCTCCGATCTTTTCCACCACGCCACAGGCATCGAATCCGAGCACCCGCCAATCTCCATCCGGAGGTTCGACGCCCTTGCGCTGCTTGGTATCCACCGGATTCACCGAAACCGCACGCACCCTGACCAACAGGTCGCGTTCGCCGGGTACCGGCACTTCCAATTCGACATCCTGCAAGGCGTCATCCCGGTCGATCGCTCCGGGGGTCCGGTAGGCAACGGCTTTCATCATACGCTCTGTCATCGGTCTTTCAGGATTCATCCATCAGGAACCGCCCTTCATCCAGAGGACTTTCCTCGCGAAATCTACCCACACTTCGGTGTCGACGAACACCTGCCCGCCAATCATTCCGTCGATCCCTTCGGGCAGGCTGTCGATGTTCACCACATAGAACTCCATCCCCGGACGGCTCGACGAGCCATTGCCCAACTTCGCTGGCGTGAAGGTGCCAAGAACGTTCCCACCCCCTTCGACTTTCTCCATCTTGAGCCCGAGGCGCTCGATCGCCGCCTTCTGGATCAGGGGTTGCTCGTTGCGATGATCGATCAGCATCTTGATCGTCTTGCCGTCGACATCCAGCGTCACCACGGTGCCTTGCTCGACCTTCTCAATCGGGCAGTCGATGAACCCCTTGGCCTTGAGCACCTCGGCCAGTTCGACGGCCTTCAACCTCGCTGCCTTGTCCTCGGGTGATTCCCAAACACGGATGTAGAGCTGATCCGCCTCCGACAGCGACGTTAGTGGAACCGTGACCGTCTTGCCGGTATCGAGTTTGAGCTCCACGGTGTCGGGTGTCTTCGAAATGATTTCGGCTTCGATCTTCTTGCCGTTCTTGCCGGTGAACTCGCGCCCATGGGCGACCGACAACGGCCAGAGGACCACCAAGGCACTCAGAATGATTCTTTGCATGCCGCCATGCCGTCAAAGACCGGCCCGCAAGTCAATCCGCACCGGCGGACTGCAGCACGCGCTCATCGAACCACTCGGGCACCGGAGCCTCGTAGGTCATCCGCTTTCCTGAGATCGGGTGGCTCAGCGAAATCCTCCAAGCGTGCAGGCACATCGGCGGATCTTCGGTGGAAAGCGTCTGCCGGTCGCCGCGCAGCATGTCGCGCAAATACACCGGATCACCGACGATCGGGTGGCCAGTCTGCCACAGATGGATGCGGATCTGGTTGGTGCGGCCCGTCAGCGGAGTGATCTTGAGCAGGCTGGTGCCGTCCTCGCACCGGTCGACGACCGCCACACGGGTGAGTGCCTCGACGCCTTCCTCCTCATCGATTTCCCGCGCGCCAAGCTTGGCCGGAGCATCGCCAATCGGAGCGTCGATCTCGAATTCATCCTCAAGCGGGTGTCCATGCACCTTCGCCAAATACGACTTCCCGACCTCACCCCGCGCGAACTGTGGCTGGACGATCCGAGCGAAGTGCCGGGTCCGGGTGCAAACCACAACTCCGGTGGTGTTGGCATCGAGCCGATGCGCCGGACGCGGAATCTCCGGCGCCCACGCGTGGCGCAGGAAATACTCCAGGGTGTTTCTATTGAACCTGCCGCAGGGATGCACCGGTAGAGGAGCCGGCTTGTCGATCACCACAAGCGCCTCGTCCTGGGCGAGAATCCGGACCTCGCCATTGACGTCCGGTTCGACCATTTGCGGCAGCACCCGGACGTATTCCTCACCCGCACGCACGCGATCGCCCTCCGACGCGACCTCATCGTCCGGACCGAGAATCATTCCGGAATCGATCCGCTCTTTCCAAGCGTCCCGTCCGAAGTAAGGAAACATCGCGTCAAGGGCGTCGAGCAGCGTAAGCCCGTCGCGTGACCCGGGAATCCGGATCGGCTTCCGGTTGTCGTATGGAGTGCTGCCGGGAAGGCTTCGCGCCAGCTCGTCGAGCACCACCTGCCTGCCGCCAATCGCCGCCAAGCTGCGGGCTTCGTCGCTCCGGTAGCAGTAAGGGCACGACTCGCCCGCCACGTAACGGGGGTCCTCGGCTTCCTCTTCGGTCAGAGGCGTCTGGCAGGCGAAGCAGACCACCGAACCCGATTCGCGCAGCCCCGGGTCGAGCCCGACCCGGTGGTCGAAGACAAAGCATTCACCGTCGTAGTGGTCGCCACCGACCTCTTCGAAGTACTTCAGGATGCCGCCGTCGAGTTGGTAAACCTGCTTGAAACCCATCCGCTCCATGAACGGAGCCGCCTTCTCGCAGCGGATCCCGCCAGTACAGAAAGTCACGACCGGCGTGTCCTTGAGTTTGTCCGGCAAGCGGCTGACCGCCTCGGGAAAGTCGCGGAAGTGGCGGATACCGGCCGGCAGCGCGCCTTTGAATGTGCCGAGCTTGATCTCGTAGTCGTTGCGCGTGTCGTAGAGCACGACCGGACGCCCCTCATCGAGCCACTGCTTCAACTCCTTGGGCGCGATTCGCGGCGAAGTGTGGGCGGCAGGGTCGATCCCCTCGACGCCGAAGGCGATGATCTCCTTCTTGAGGCGAACCAGCATTCGTGAGAACGGCTGCTCGTCGCTTTCGCTGTATTTGGGCTGCAAGTCACCCATCCCCGGCATCTTGCGGAGTTCGAACACCAATTCCTCGATGGCCAGGTGCTCACCTGCGACGAACAGGTTGATGCCCTCGGGTGCGAGCAGGATGGTGCCTTTCAGTCCGTGGTTCTTACAGAAATCCAGCAGGCGGGTCCGCAGCCCCTTGAGATCCGCCATCGGCGTAAAATGGTAGGCGGAGATGTTCGTCACACGCGACACGCGAAGAAACTGTGGTGATCCCCGGCCAATGCCAAGTCACGAGAACACGTTATCGTCCGCTTTTCCCCAACAAATACACCGCGAACGAAGCCAACCAGTGCTCTCCTTCGTAATGTCCCGTACGTACGAATGCCAAGCCGGCAGCTTCGTGTGCGGCCGCTGACCTTTCGAGCACGGACACCCGCGGATCGTCGCACGACAAAGCGGATGCGATTCCCTTCATCGCCCATGAGCGGCTGAGATTCAGCCCGGCCAAATGGATCAGATGACCGTCCGAGGGATCACTGATCTTCACCGGATTCAGGAGGTTGCCTGCCTCTTCCTCCCCCAATCGGGGGAGGAAACCTTCGAGCCATCGCTCAAACCGGTCACGATCGAGCACCCTCCGCATCAGGTCCGCCTCGTTGAGCCCGGGTGAAAAGAAGTCGTTGCCGGACGGCTCGTAGCGGGTGGGGTAATTACGATCCTCGCCGTAGAACCGGAGCGACCGCTCGATCAGCAACTCATCAAGCTCGCGATCTCCCACCCCGCGCGCGTAGTCGAGCATCTGCGCCAGAGGAAACGCCGACTCGGGGTGGAAGCCGCAGCGCACCGGCCAATCCATCTTCGGCAGATAGTCCGTTGCGAGCCGCACCAACGTTTCCTCCAGTGGCTTGAATCGCTGCGACCAGTCCTGCGCCTGAACATCATTCCAATTCGCCAGCTCAAGAGCCAGCCGAAGCGCCCATGCCCATCCATACATCCGTTCAAACGAACGGTTTTCCGGCTCAAGGAAGTAATCCGCCTCGGCCCGCAGACCGCCCGCGGACAGCCGCGAATCGAGCATCTCTCTCACCCGGTCCGAAAAACCGGCCTCAGGGAACAGACGGACCAGCCGCACCAGCATCCAGTGCCCGTGGACCGACGAGTGCCAGTCGAAGTGCCCGAAGAAGACCGGATGCATTTGCCTGGGCGTCTTCAATTCACCCGCACCCGTCAGCACCGCTCCGGGCTTGTTCGGATACTCCCGGTCGATCCCGGCCAACGCCAGAGCCACGAAATCCTCAGCTTGTTCCTCAGTCACAACAGGATCGGGATCGCACCATCCAAGAGACCGACCAAGCATGAAACCACCCCGCCCATTCCACGGCTTAGGGAGTTCCGAGCATCTTGACGGACACTGAATAAAATAGACTACATCACAACCAGAACAGACAATCGCCCGTTTTCTCAGAGAAGCCCAGCATCATCCCCCCATCACCGCCGTGGAAACCCTGACCATTTCAACCTTCGTTCTCTTCTTCCTGATCGTCATCGGCTTTTCCCTGTGGAAAAGCCGAAGGACCCAAGGCACGACCGAGGACGAATCCTCCTACTTCCTCGGAGGCCGCTCGCTGAGCTGGCCGGTGATTGGGATTTCCATCGTCGCCGCGAATATCTCGTCCGAGCAGATGGTCGGCATGGCCGGCGCCGGTGCCGCCAGCCAGGGACTGGCCGTAGCGGCTTGGCAGCTGATGGGCTCGGTTTTCATCGCGCTCGTCGCGATCACCCTGCTTCCGAAGTTCCTGCGCGCGGGCATCTACACGATGCCGGAGTTCCTCGAGTATCGCTACGACAAGGCAACGCGCAGCGTGATGGCCCTGATCACCGTCGTGATCTACGTCGGAGTCCTCCTCACCGCGGTGTTGTACACCGGCGCCACCGCCCTCAAGATCCTCGTCGGAATCCCGATGGGCAGCGGCGTCTGGATCATCGGGGCGATCGGCACCCTCTACGCCGCAACCGGCGGGCTGAAGGCGATCGCATACGCCGACCTGATCCAAGGCATCGCGCTGCTTGCGGGAGGCATGATCGTCTTCTTCCTCGGTCTCAATGCCTCGGGCGGCTGGGCCGACTTTTCGACCGCGAATGCCGACAAACTCAAACTCCTGCTCTTCGAAGGTCATCCCGGCTACAAGGACCTGCCATGGCACACGGTCTTCAGCAGCATGTGGATCGTGATGGTCTACTACTGCGGACTGAACCAGTTCATCGTTCAGCGGAATCTCGCGGCAAAGACACTCCGCGACGGGCAACTCGGAATGATCTTCGCCGGCGCGCTGTGGCTGCTGGTTCCGTTCGCAATCGTGATGCCCGGGATCATGGCAGCGAACCTCTTCCCCGAGGAAATCGCCGACAAGGCGGACGGCGCCTACCCAACCCTGATCAAGCAACTCGTCGGCCCGGGACTCCGCGGTTTCATCTTCGCCGCGATCGCGGGAGCGATCGTTTCGACCCTCGCGTCGTTGCTGAACTCTTCATCGACGATTGCCTCCATCGACCTCTACCAGCGCCTGATCAACCCGAAGGCCAGCCAGTCCCGGATCGTCATGCTCGGACGGATTCTGACGGTCGTTTTCGTCATCATCGGCTGCATCTCAGCTCCGCTGCTCACCGACGGCGTCTTCGGATTCATCCAGCAATTCCAAGGCTTCATCTGGCCCGGTGTGGTTGCCGCGTTCCTCGGAGCCTTCCTACTCCCGCGAGCTCCGTCGCAAGCCGGCTTTGTCGCACTCGTCCTCGGCCCCTTCGCCTACTCCTTCTTCCAGATCGCCACCAAACAGGGACTGTTCGCAGGCATCCTCGGCGAACCGTGGTTCGAAATGCATTTCCTCACCCAGGTCCTCTGCGCCTTCGGGGTCGTGTTCGCGGTGATGATCGGGATCACGCTCGCCCGTCCACTGCACGAACCCCGCGTCCTGCCCGAACGCGAGGACGTCGCGCTGACCACCGAACCGGTCGTGAAGGTCGCCGCCTTCGCGGTCATCGCCGCCGTTGCGGCCCTGTTCCTCATCTTCCGCTGACCCGTCATGTCCGTCATTGCCCGCATCGAACCGCGCATCATCCCGACGTATCCGGTCGGCGAGCCCGAGAAGAACCCGATGTTCTTCGAGCGCCGCGTCTATCAGGGAAGCTCCGGAAAGGTCTATCCGGTTCCCTTCATCGACAAGGTGCACGACGAATCCGTGCCGGTCTCTTATCAGGCCGCGACCCTTGAGAACGACTTCGTCCGTCTCGTAATGCTTCCCGAGATCGGGGGAAGAATTCTGATCGGTCAGGACAAGACCAACAACGACTACGACTTCTTCTACCGTCAGGACGTGATCAAGCCGGCCCTCGTCGGGCTCGCGGGCCCGTGGGTCTCCGGCGGAGTCGAGTTCAACTGGCCGCAGCACCACCGGCCCGGCACGTTCATGCCGACCGACGTCCACATCGAGGACGAAGGCGACGGAGTGTTCACGATCTGGATGTCCGAGCACGACCCGCTGAACCGGCTGAAGGGCATGCACGGGATCCGCCTGCGTCCCGGCTCCTCGCGGGTGGAGCTCCGCGGACGTCTCTACAACCGCACCCCCCACACCCACACCTTCCTCTGGTGGGCCAATGTCGCCGCCGAGGTTCACGACCGCTACCAGTCCTTCTTCCCCCCGGACGTCCATTACGTCGCGGACCATGCCGTCCGCGCGATGTCCAGTTTCCCGATCGCCAGAAATCCCTACTACGGCATCGACTATCGCGAGCGCCCCGGAGCAGACGATCTCTCGTGGTATGCCAACATTCCGGTTCCGACCTCTTACATGGTCTGCCAGACCCGGTTCGATTTCTTCGGTGGCTATGACTTCGCCAGGAATGGCGGCTTCGTCCACGTCGCGGACCGCCACATCGCACCCGGCAAAAAGCAGTGGACCTGGGGCAACGACCGCTTCGGTTGGGCATGGGACCGCGAACTGACCGATGAAGGCGGGCCTTACGTTGAGCTGATGGCCGGCATCTACACCGACAACCAGCCGGACTTCACCTATCTTCTACCTTACGAAACCAAGACCTTCACCCAGTCGTGGTGGCCGATCCAGAACATCGGCCCGGTGCAGCAGGCAAACAACGAAGCCGCACTCGCTCTCGACATCAGGGAAGACCGCTCCATCGCCATTGGCCTCTGCGTGTCGGAGCCCTTCGACGGCCAGCTTCGCCTCTCCACCCCATCCGGCTTGATCGGCACACTGCCCGTGAAGCTGGTCCCCGGCGAATCGCTAGCGGATTCCGGTCTAAGCTTCCCCGGCGAAAATCCGGCGGAGCTTCTGGTCGAACTGCTCGACAGCGAAGGACGTGTGGCGCTCGCTTATCGGCCTGTCGACACTTCGGAGCTGTCCCGGGAAAGGGATGTGGCGACCGAGCCGCCCCTTCCGGACGATGCGAAGACGAATGAGGAACTTTACCTGATCGGCGAACACCTCGAGCAGTACCGTCATCCGACCCGGGAGCCCGAACCCTACTGGCTGGAGGCCATCGAGAGGGATCCGGGTGATTGCCGAGCCCGGACCGCACTCGGACGCCGGGCATTGCTTCGCGGCGAGTTCGAGAACGCCCGCGCGCACCTCACCGAGGCCGTCGGCCGCCTGACATCCCGCCACCCGAACCCCGTCACTGGAGAAGCCCACTACCATCTCGGACTCGCTTGGCGCTACCTTGGCGACTCCGAGGCCGCGTTGCGCTGCCTCCACAAGGCGGCGTGGAACTACGAGTGGCGCAGTAGTGCACACTACCAGATCGCCACGATCGAATGCTCCCGCCACTGTTGGAACTCCGCGCTGGAACAACTCGACGCCTCCCTCGCCACCAATCGGGATCACAACAAGGCCAAGGTTCTCATGTCTCTGGTCCTGCACCGGCTGGAACGATCGGAAGAGGCAACGCGCACCCTCGAACCCCTGCTCGCCTCCGATCCCCTCGACCATTGGGCTCGCGTCGTGCGAGGACTCGTCGAAGGAAAGGGCATCCGGATTCCAGACGCTTGCCGCAATGATGCCCAGACGGTTCTCGACCTCGCGTTTGATTTCGAGGAAGCAGGATTCTTTGCGGAAGCCATCGAGCTGATCGAGGCACACCATGCCGCCGAGACCACCCCCGTCGCCGTCCCCAATCCGCTCGAGCGGACGACGATGACCGCCTACGTGCTCGCGTGGTTCAAGCACCGCACCACCTCGACGGATGCCGATGCCACGCTCACGGCAGCCCGCGAGTCTTCCCCGGACCACCTGTTCCCTTCACGCATCGAAGAGATGAAGGTGCTGGAATGGGCAATCTCGCGACCCGGGCCGGATCCGGTTGCGGCTTACGGTCTGGGGAATCTGCTCTACGACAAACGTCGTCACGCCGACGCCATCCGCGCATGGAGCTCCGCGGCCGATGCCGGTAGCCGCAACCCTCAAGTCCATCGCAATCTCGGAATCGCGATATGGAACCACCAAGGCGACGGCGAGAAGGCTGCCGCTCATTACAAGACCGCGCGCGAACTCGCTCCCGATGACCCGCGGCTTGTCAGCGAGTCCGACCAACTGGCCCGCAAGCGGAACCGTCCGCCGGAAGAACGCCTGCGCTTTTTGGAAGCCCACTCGGAACTCGTCCTCAGACGCGACGACGCAACCGTCGAACTGGCGGCCCTTCTCAATCTTTCGGATCAACCCGCGAAAGCTCTCCAGCTTCTGTTGTCACGCCGGTTCCACCCATGGGAAGGCGGCGAAGGCTCCGTCGTCAGGCAATACACCACGGCACGGCTCAAGCTCGGTCAGGCCGCATTGGACAAAGGAGACGCCGAGGCCGCCCACCGGGAGTTCGGCCTCGCCATGGAGACCCCCGAAAGCTTGGGCGAAGCCTATCACCCGCTCCAGGCGAAGGCGGACGTCAACTACTGGCTGGGACGCAGCCTCACGATGCTGGGCCGCCAGGATGAAGCAACCGCAGCTTTCGAGGCGTCGGCGTCCGAGCGCGGAGACTTTACGGAGATGGCGGTCGCCGAGCACTCGCCCCTCTCCTACTACCGCGGCCTCTCGCTGATCGAACTCGGCCGCGAGAACGAAGCGGTCGGACTGTTCGAAGACATGCGGCAATTCGCGCGGACCATGTTGTCGGAGCCGGCCAAGATCGACTACTTCGCCACCAGCCTGCCGAATCTGCTGGTTTTCGATGAGGATCTCCGGTCCCGCCGCGACGCCGACGCCTGGCTCCTGATCGCTCTCGCCAGCCACGGCCTCCGCGCATTTGACGAAGCGGAGTCCGCCGTCGAAAAGGTGCTCGCATTCGACGCGGCAGAGCCGGGCGCCGCCGCACTCAAGACCACTCTCACGCAGACCTCCGTCCCATGAAAACGCTGACTCTTCTTCTGGCCACCGCCACTCTGGCGTCCGCCGCGCCGCTTACCGATCTCGACACCGAGCTGAAGAAAACGTGGCCGAACAACCGGACGGTCAACATCGTGTTTCATGGCCACAGCGTTCCTTCGGGATATTTCGTCGCGCCCGATGTCCGACCGTTCGAATCCTACCCCCATTTCTTCCACCGCGATCTCAAACAGCGCTACCCGAACGCGGTGGTCAACGTGATCACGACCAGCATCGGCGGAGAGAACAGCATCCCGGGAGCCGCCCGCTTCCAAGCAGATGTGCTCAAACACAAGCCCGATCTGATCTTCATCGACTACGCTCTCAACGACCGCAGCCAGGATGCGGCTGCCGTTGAGACCGCGTGGAGATCGATGATCACCGCCGCGAAGACCGCCGGTGTCCCTGTCGTCCTGTGCACTCCGACGGGCGACACTCGCGAAGATCTCTCCGATCCCGCCAACCGGCTCCGGGTCCTCGCCGACATGATCCGCCGTCTCGCCAGCGAGGAAGACGTCTTGCTCGCCGATGTGTCGGCCGCATGGGTCGCCGAGTTGCAGTCCGGCACGCCACAAGCCGACCTTCACTCGACCGCCAACCATCCCAATGCCGCCGGTCACCGGGTCGCCGCCGACGCGATTCTCCAGAGCTTCGTCAGCGCCACTGAAGACTCCCCATGATCCGACTCCTGCTTCCAGTCGCACTTGCCAGTTCCCTGATGGCGACCGAACCGGTCGACCTCTCGGGCGACTGGCGCTTCGCACTGGACCCGTCGGACTCCGGCCTCCGGGATCAACCGGACAACTGGCGGTTTCCGGATACCATCCGACTGCCCGGAATGCTCACCGCACAAGGATTCGGCGAGTCACCTTCAATGGAATCCGACTGGACCATCGCAAGCTGGCCCCAGCCCGACCTGTTCCGCGAGTGGCTCGACACCGACAATTTCAAGTCGCCCTATTTCCTGACGCCACCACGCCACTATGTCGGCCCGGCATGGTATCAACGCGAGTTCACCGTCCCGGCAGAGTGGAGCGACCGGACACTGAGGGTTGAGTTCGAGCGCGTACACTGGGACAGCACGCTGTGGATCAATGGGCAACGCATCGGCCGACAGGACGCGCTTGGGACTCCGCACGTTTTCGAATTCGGGCCGCTCGATACCGGAGCACACACCATGACGCTGCGGATCGACAATCGCCTGGACGAGGTCAACCCGGGCCCGAACGCCCACTCGGTGAGCGACCACACCCAAGGCAACTGGAACGGGATCGTCGGCTCGATGACCCTGGATGCCCCCGGGAACAACCGCATCGAGCACGTTGGCGTTTTTCCGAGCAACGACGGTAGCGTCCGGCTGATCGTCAGCGGCCAAACCGACCCCAAGCTTCACGAAGCGTCGCTTCTGGCCGAAATCCGTTCTCCTGACGCCTCAAACTCGGCCTTCGCCAAAGCCGTCGCCTTCGCCCGGGAAAAGGACGGCACCTACCGGATTGAGCTCAATGCGAAGCTCGAGTCGGCTCCGCAGCTGTGGGACGAGTTCGATCCGCAGCTCTACTCCGCCCAGGTCCAGTTGTTCACCGGCGACGATATGGCGGTCGATGAAGTCGACACCACCTTCGGCTTCCGGGAGGTCGAAAACCGTAACGGAATCCTGCATCTCAATGGCCGCCGTGCCTTCATGCGCGGCACGCTCGAATGCGCGATCTTTCCAAAAACGGGTCACCCGCCAACCGACCTCGCCTCGTGGGAGCGCATCATCCGCATCTGCAAGGATCACGGGCTCAACCACATGCGCTTCCACTCGTGGTGCCCGCCGAGAGCCGCGTTTGTCGCGGCCGACCGACTCGGGTTCTACCTCCAGCCGGAAGCCTCAGCCTGGGCCAAGGGGTCCGCGGAAGTCGGGTCCGGGCGTCCCGTCGACCGGTGGATCAACGCAGAGACCAAGAGGATCCTCAGCACCTACGGTAACCATCCGAGTTTCGTCTTCATGGCCTACGGCAACGAGCCGGGCGGACCGAAGCACAAGGAGTGGCTGGCGGACTGGGTGGATCGGCAGCGCTCGAAGGATCCGCGCCGGCTCTACACCACCGCCGCCGGCTGGCCGGTAATGAAGGGAAGCGACTTCCACATCCCGATCAACCCCCGCATCCAGGGCTGGGGTCAGGGGCTCGGCTCGATCATCAACTCGACACCTCCTTCGACCACCTTCGACTGGCGCCAATATGCGGACAAGCATCGCGACGCCCCCATCATCGCCCACGAGATCGGCCAGTGGTGCGCCTATCCAAACTTCGAAGAGATTGCCAAGTACGACGGATTCTTCCGTGCCGGGAACCTCGAGATTTTCCGCGAAACGGCCGAAAGGAACGGCCTGATCGATCAGGCCCGCGACTTCCTCATGGCATCCGGAAAGTGGCAGGCCGGCGCCTACAAGCACGACATCGAAGCGGCGCTCCGCACGCCCGGCTTCGGCGGTTTCCAGCTACTCGACCTCCACGACTTCCCCGGTCAAGGCACCGCGTTGGTTGGCGTGCTTGATGCCTTCTGGGATTCGAAGGGCTACACCAGTGCTGAGGAATTCCGGCGATTCTGCGGCCCCGTCGTTCCTCTGGCGAGGATCCCCAAGCTCGTCCTCACCCAGGACGAAACCCTCGAAGCCGAGCTCGAACTCGCCCACTTCGGCCCCGAGGACTTCCATGCATTCCAACCTGTTTGGACCATCGCCGATGGCTCCAAGGTATTGGCGACGGGCGAGCTTGAGGCACGCCCGCTCAAAGCCGGCGAGGTCCACCAGCTTGGCACCGTGAACGTCAATCTCTCCGAGCTCCCCGCTCCTGCCAAACTGACTCTCAGCGTGAAGGGCACAAACACGGACGCCGAGAACTCGTGGGACTTCTTCGTGTATCCGTCCGAGCTGCCTGAGGCACCGGAGGTTTCGATCACCCGCTCCCTTGCCGACACGGTCGAAGCCCTTGAGGAAGGAAGCTCCGTTCTATGGCTCGCCGACTCTTCCGAGGTCGCCGACGATCCGGAATTCCCGCTCCAGATCGGCTTCTCGCCGATCTTCTGGAACACCGCTTACACCGATTGGCAGCCACCCCATACGCTGGGGCTCCTCAACCGGACCGACCACCCGGCTCTCGCCGACTTCCCGACCGACACTCACTCCAACTGGAACTGGTGGGAGATCGTCAGCCGCTCCCGCCCCTTCATCCTCACCGAGCACCACGAGTTGAAGCCCATCGTCCAGCCCATCGACGACTGGGTGACGAACCGCAAGCTGGCGCTCGTCTTCGAAGCGAAGGTCGGGAAGGGAAGCCTGCTTGCCTGCTCGGTCGATCTCACCCGTGGGATGGCCAGCCGCCCGGCCGCGAGACAACTCCTCCACTCACTCAAGCGATACGCGGCTTCCGATCGCTTCCAGCCCACGGTCGAAATGAGTCGCTCCGACCTCGAACGCCTCGTCCGCCGGCCGTCGAGACTCGCCGGAATGGGAGCCAAGGCGGCGGCGAGCAGTGCCGCCCGTGGATTCGAAGCCGCAAAGGCGATCGACGGCAATCCCGGTACTTTGTGGCACACACCTTTCGGAGCCGACAAGCGGCCTTTGCCGCACGAACTGACCGTCGATCTCGGATCCGCAACGCCGATGCGCGGAGTGATCATCACACCCCGCGGCGACGGAAACCGCAACGGGCGGATTTCGGAAATTCGGATCTATGACGACCGGAAACGCCTCGTGACCATCGCCCAACTTCAGGACTCCGCTCGCGCACGGCGAATCATGTTCCAAGAGCCACTGACCACCACCTCACTCCGCTTGGAGATCTCCGGGAGCTTCACCCCTCCCCTCGTCTCCATTGCCGAGATCGACATCGTGCCATGAAGCTCCACCGACTGCTGCTGTCTCTTCTCGGCACGCTCTGCGCACACGCCGGCATCCTCGACCTTTCCGGTGAGTGGAGATTCGCACTCGACCCGAAAGACCACGGTCTCGGCGCGGGTCCCGATACGTGGCGATTTCCAGACACCATCGAGCTGCCCGGCACCACTGCGGGCCAAGGCAAGGGACCGGAGCTCGAAGTGGAGCTCCGGATGGACAAGGAGACGATGAACCGGCTCCGCGAGCGCCACCCGTACGTCGGCCCGGCCTGGTATCAGCGCGATGTCACGATTCCCGACGACTGGAAGGGCAGCGACATCCGGCTGACACTTGAGCGCGTGCTTTGGGAATCCCGTGTTTGGATCGACGGGAAGCCGGTCGGAGAGCCGCAGAATTCACTCTCCGTTCCGCATCGCTACAGCCTCACCGACCATCTCCGTCCGGGGGAGACGCACACCCTGACCCTCCGCATCGACAATCGCCAAATCGTCGATATCGGAACCATCGGCCACGCCTACACGGCTGGAACTCAGACGATCTGGAACGGGGTCATCGGCGATATCCAACTGGAGGCGATCCCGAAGCGACGCCTGGATCATGTGGAGATCCGCACCACACCTGGCCGTCCTGAAGTCAAGTTCGCCTTCGAGATTACGAACCGGTCCACTCCGATCAACGGAACTATCGAAGTCCGTCTCGCAGCCCCGGATCAACCCGAACGCCTACTGGGTAGACGGCCCTACCGACTACCAAAAGGAACCTTCGTACAGGAGCTCTTCCTTCCCGATCGCCCCGATGGTTTAAGCGACTGGTCGGAGTTCAACCCTGAGATCCACCGATTGACCGTTTCGTTGGAAGCAGGTGGCGAACGCCACGTGTTCGAACGAAACATCGGTTTCCGGGAATTTGTGGCGGACGGACGTCACCTCCGGATCAACGGCGAGATGACCTTCCTGCGTGGCAATCTGGAGTGCGCCATCTTCCCGCAGACCGGTCACCCCGACGCCGAAGGCCCGCAGTGGGAGAAGATCATGCGCACCAGCCGTGACTACGGCCTGAACCATTTGCGTTTCCATTCGTGGTGCCCGCCGGAAGCGGCGTTCGAAGCCGCCGACCGCCACGGCATCTACCTGCAGGTTGAGCTCCCGAACTGGACCTTCAAGATGGGACAAAGGCCTGAAGTCGACGCCTTCTTCATCGCGGAAGGCGAGCGGATCTTGCGTGAATTCGGCCATCACCCCTCCTTCGTCATGTTCGCACTCGGCAACGAACTTGTCGGCGATCTGGCGGCGATGGACCGCATGGTCGAACACTTCAGGAAACTTGCGCCCGATGTCCTCTTCACCTCGACCAGTTTCGCCTTCTCGCCCCGCGGCAAGCTTCCCGGACCCGCCGACGACTTTTTCATCTCCCAGCAAACGCAGTCCGGCTGGGTCCGCGGACAGGGCTTTCTCAACTCGACCTTCCCCTCGACCGACACCGACTATGCGGAAGGACTCGAGTGCCTTTCGATTCCTCTCGTCACCCACGAGGTCGGCCAGTATGTCGTTTATCCCAACCTCGCGGAGCTTCCCAAATACGAATCCACGCCGCTCCGCTCCACCGCGTTGGAGGTGATCCGGAAGGACCTTCAGAGCAAGCACATGCTCGACGACGCCCACCGCCTCACACGGGACTCGGGCAAGCTCGCCGCCCTGCTCTACAAGGAGGACATCGAGCGCGCGCTCCGGACCAAGGACCTGGCCGGCATCCAGCTACTGCAACTTCAGGACTTCCCCGGACAGAGCACCGCGACAGTAGGATTGCTCGACTCCTTCTGGGATTCAAAGGGGCTCATTGAACCGGAACGCTTTCGCGACTTCTGCTCGCCCGCCGTCCCGCTTGCCCGGATGAGGAAATTCGTCTGGGAGAACACCGAGACATTCGCTGCGGAGATCGAACTCGCAAATTTCACCGGCTCGACGCTCAAGACCGGCTTTACCGCCACCTTGCTCGAGCCCGACGGAGAAACGCTAGCGCAGGCGACCTTTCCATCCGGACCCTACCCGCAGGGAAACAGCCTGGAAATCGGCCGATTCGAGACCGGACTCACATCGGTGGACTCCGCGACCCGCCTCACCCTGGTGGTCGAGTCCGGAAACAAGACACTCCGGAATTCGTGGCCGATATGGGTCTATCCATCGGAAGAAGATACCCCGGACGCAATCGTTCATCATGGCGCGTCCGAGGCCTGCCTCAAGGATCTGGAAGCGGGCAAGACCGTGCTTTTGCTTCCCAAAGGCAACGCGATCCGCTCACCGATCGACGCCCGGTTCATCCCGGTCTTCTGGTCACCCCTCCACTTCCCGGACCAGCCCGGCACGCTCGGCGCCACCATCGACACCGATCACCCGCTGTGGAGTGACTTCCCCACCGACACCCACACCAACTGGCAATGGTGGGAGCTGACGGCCCAATCCTCCGCCGTCGACCTTGCGGGATCGGTCCGCGAGATCGGCATGCCGTTCCGCTTCATCGACAAGTACGACCGGAACGCACTCCCTGCGGCAATCTTCGAGGCCAAGGTCGGCGAGGGCAAACTTCTCGTCTGCACGCTCGACGTCACCAGCCGGCCCGGCGAGCGGATCGTCGCCCGGCAGCTCTTCCGCGCGTTGAGGAAGTATGCGGCATCGCCGCAGTTCGATCCGACCGGCGCGCTTCAACCCGAGAAGCTGCGGGAGCTGTTCCGACCCGCCGGAGTCATCGCCACCGCGTCGTCAGCGCATCCGGGATTCCCGGCCACGCAGGCGATCGATGGTGACGCTGCGACGATCTGGCATTCGGACTGGCGGGAAGCCTCGGCGAAATTCCCGATCACCTACACACTCGATCTTGTCGAACCGGCCGAACTCGTCGGTGTCCGCGTCCAGAACCGCACCGACAAGACCAATGGCCGGGTGCGCGAGTTCGCCATCGACGCCTCCTCGGACGGCGAAACGTGGAGTCCGGTTCTGACTTCCGCCACACTGGCAGACAGCGGCGAAGCGAAAGACTTTGTCTTCAGAAAGCCGATCGAGGCACGCGCCCTTCGCTTCCGCGCGCTCTCCAGCCACACCGGCAAACCCATGGCCAGCCTCGCCGAATTCGCCCCGATCCGCTCCGACTCCGCCGACGTGCGGGACCTCGGCATCATTCCCGGATTCAACGACTGAACCCCACGACATTTCCACCAAGCTGTCTACGCCGATGGCAGACTCCGCCGACAAACCCACCGTTGCCCTCTTCATCGAGACATCCCGTGCCTACGGCCGGGATCTCTGTCTGGGCATCGCGGACTACTCCCGCTCCCATGGCGAGTGGAACTTCCTGATCCAGGAACGGGACCTAAGGGGTGGCATTCCGGAATGGCTGGAAACATGGAACGGCGACGGAATCCTGTGCCGATTGTCCGACCCCGAGTTGGCTGACCTTTTTGCTAAAGCATCCTGTCCGGTCGTCGATCTCTACGGACAAATCCGCCACCCCGACATCCCGTTCCTCGACACCGACGCCTCCGCGGTGGCCGACATCGCTGCCCGGTTCTTCGTCAATTCGGCCTTCACCAGTTTCGCCTTTTGCGGCTTCCCCGGCCTGTGGTTTTCCGACGACCGGAGTGCCGCATTCCAGAAAGCGGTCAATCGCTATGGCGCGGAGGTCCACGTTTACGAACCTCCGGTCTCATGGAAAGTAACGGACGTCGCGCGACGCGAGTCGCTGCACCCGACCGGCTCACCGGAGCTCGCGAAATGGATCCGCTCGCTTCCCCCGCGCACGGCGATCCTCGCCTGCAACGATGTCCGCGCCCAGCAACTCATCAAGGTCGCCGCCGCGGTAGGACGCGGGATCCCCGAGGACCTCGCGGTCATGGGGGTCGATGATGACCAATTGATCTGCGAATTGTCATCGCCGCGACTCACCAGCGTGCGACCCGACACCCGGGTTCTCGGCTACACCGCCGCCCATTGGCTGCACCAACTGATGCAGGGGCGCACCTTGCCTTACCACCAACTGCTCGTTCCGCCGGTGCAGATCACGGAGCGCGCATCGACCGACACCATCGCCTCGGACGACGAGATCCTCGTCAAAGCCCTCCGCTTCATCCGCGACCACGCTCACGAATCGCTCGACACCTCACAGGTGATCGATCATGTCGGCAGCTCGCGATCTTCGGTCGACAAACGTTTCCGAAAAGCACTCGGTCGCACGGTGAAGTCGGAGATTGTCCGCGCCCGGCTCAACCGGGCCTCGATTCTCCTGCGTGAGACCGAGATGAGTTTGGAGAAAGTCGCGAACGCATGCGGCTTCACCACCGCCTCCCACTTCCTCCGGATTTTCAAGCGGGAGTTCGGCGTCACACCGGGCGAGTTCCGTCGCGGACCGGTCGCCGACGCCCCGTCCGCAATCAGGCAATCGATCCGTTAATTCAGGGAATTGCGGCAACTGACGCTCGGGCACTTGCTGAGAGGATGAAAAATCCCCGCCCACACGTCGCGCCTCCGAAGTCCCGAACCGGATTCACCCTCGTGGAGCTGATGGTGACCATCGTCATTGTCGCCGTGCTCGCGACCCTCGCCTTCATGGGCCTCAGCCGCGCAACCGAGAGCGCCAAGATCGCCACCAACATGAACAACCTTCGCAATCTTGCGCCGATCGTAACCGGCATCGCGGATGACGAAGGCGCCTACCCGCCGGGCTGGAGCTTCTCTCAGGGCGAATCATGGGCCGATCTGGTCGTGCGGGAGATGAGCCCCGACTCCTACCAAAACGCACTTCTCCTTTCTCCCTTCGAAGCCAAGGACATCGATCCGGGCCTGAAGCAGACCGCGATCAGCAACTACGGGGTCAATCCTATCATTTTCCCGGCCCAGGGATACGCCGGAGAGCGTGCCTACCGGGTGACTCCTCCGAAGCTCCAACGCCCGTCCGAGCAGATCCTGCTCGGCGACGCCCTACCTCGTTCGTCCGCCGCACCCTACGGCTTCTCCATGGTCGTTTGGTGGGGCCTCCGAACCACCACCGGCAATACCGGGAGCCCGCCGACATCCCCGAGGAACCGGGCAGGGCGTTCCGTCAGCCTCCCCTCAAACATCGCCGAGATGACCGATTGCGGAGGCAAGGGGCTGCCGGCATTCCGTAACCGCGGAAAGGGGCACTTCCTCTTTGCCGACGGACACGTTGAGGCCCTCCTGCCCGACGATCTGAAGTTCAAGCACTTCGCCATCTCCTACTGATTCCGTCAGGAGACCGCACTTGTGGCAATTCAGGCAATGCCGGTGTGAGAACAGGCCATTCCCGCGGAGAATCCGCACGCCATTCTGCCCAACAACGATCGCTCGATCCGAACATGAACCAAAAACCCAACACGATCCCCCACAGCTTGCTCGCGGCCACCGTTATCGTTACCGGAACGGCCACCGCGGGAAACGTCACGCTTCTGCCCGATGCCGTGAACCAGTTGGACTCCAACACGACGTCCTACTCCGATGCGAATGTCACCCTGACACCGCTCCAAGGCGGAGTGCCCGCCACGTTCAATGCCAACGCTGTCCGTCTTGGCATCGACGATTTCGGCACCAACGTGAACGCTTTCAACGACCCCGACACCGATGCCACCAACGGCAATGGCGAAGAGATGCGGTTCGAGTTCGCCGCCAATGCAGGCCTCACCGGTCTGTCATGGGACTTTGCACGCGCCGACGGACCGAGTCCCGATGACGGCATCAACATCTCGGGGTTCACCTCCGACCCGGGAGTGTCGATTGCCGGCCCCGGCGCCTCGGCCAGCTACAGCAACGGGACCGTCAACATCCAGCTCACCGGGGCTGCCTTTGTTGGGACGGATGGCGTCCTGACCCTTTCCAATCCCGGCGCGAGTGCTGGCGCGACGCTACTGATGACGGTGGCTGACACGACCCAGGCCGGCGCCCAGTTCCCAATCACCTCGATTTCCTACGAAGACGCCGTCCCAACCAAAGCGCCGGTGCTCGATCCACCACTGCCACCGACCCTGTCGCCCGGCGTCGGAGTCTCCACCACACTCACGGCTTCCCTCGAGCCCGGCACCGCTCCGGGGCCCAGCTATGTTTGGGAATTCGATGACGGCGGCGGTTTCGTTCAGGTGGCGACGACGGAGAGCTACACGTTTGTCGCCGGTCCCGCCGCCGACGGCGACTATCGGGTCACCGTGACGAACGCGGTCGGCAGCGATACCGCAACCATCGCCGTTACGGCGATCGACGACGGCGACGGCATCGACAACCAGTGGGAGGTCGACAACTTCGGCGACTTCCAGACCTACGGCGCAACAGACGACGTCGATCAACCGACACCGGACGGCTTGGACAACGCGGGCGAATTCGCCGCTGGCACCGACCCAAACAATCCCGACACGGACGGCGACGGCCTGCTCGATGGCGACGAAGCCGCAAACAATGCGGATCCACTCGTCGCCGACACCGACGGAGACGGGTTCTCGGATGGTTATGAAGTTAACACCGCCGGCACCGCAGCCAACGATCCGAACGACGCTCCTCTGGTCGACTCCGGCCGGAACTCGATCGGCGTAACCTTCGCATCCGCTGCAGGAAACGCAGCCGGGATCAACCTCGGACCGCTGGCGCTCGCCGGAGCACCGGGCTTCGTTCAGAAAAACTGGAACGCGACCGGTGCACTCCCCCAAGCCCAGACATCGACGAGCGAGTCCGACATCGTGACCCCCTCGGGAGGGACTCTCGTCGACAGTAGCGGCAGTGCCACCGCCGCAAACTTCATCATCGGTTCGGCCGGCACCTTCAGCCGTTTGAACAACCCCGATCAGTCGATCAGCGGATTGTACTCCGGCTATCTGTTTGCCACTGCCGCCTCACCAACAGCACTGATCGATATCGCCGACATCCCGTATGCACGCTACGATATCGTGTTCTACGTCATGGGCTTCAGCCAGAACGTCGCCGCAAGGATCGCGGAGATCAACTCGGGCCTTGAATACGGATTCCGCACACCGGCCATCCTGCCCGCGGGAAGCGACCCGGTATGGTTCCGAGGCGCCGACCAGACCAATGCTTCGAACGGCACCTTCGAGAACTACCCGGTCTCGACCCATGTGATCTTCCGCGGCCTGTCTGGCACCGATCAGAGCTTCGACCTCAACCAAGTGACGGACAATGGCGGCATCGCCGCGTTCCAGATCATCGAGGACCTCGACACCGACGGCGACGGAATGGGCGACAACTACGAGATCTCGGTCGGACTCGACCCGAATGACGACGGGACGACCGACCCCGTGAAGGAGGGCGCCAACGGCGACTTCGACGGCGACGGCATCCTCAACATCGACGAGCATGACGACGGCACCAACCCGACCGATCCGGATACCGACGGCGATGGCTATACCGATGACGTCGAGACTGACACCGGCATCTTTGTTTCCACCTCGGACACCGGCACCGACCCGAGGCTTCCGGACTTTGATGGCGACGGCCTGCTCGATGGCGTCGAAACCAATACCGGTATCTTCGTGGACGCCAACGACACCGGCACCGACCCCCTCGTGGCCAACTTCGACACCGACCAGGACGGCTGGAGCGACGAATACGAAGTTGGAGCCGGCGGCACCAACCTGGCAGATCCTGAAGATCCGGGTGGACCGAATCCCACCGGCTTCGCGATCGGATTCAATGCGATCGCTGGTGTCGGTGGCGGCCCCACGGTGGAGTTCGGACCGCTGGTCTATGCCGGTGCTCCGGGCGTCGAGCAGAAGAACTGGAACCGGACCATCGACCTCGCCAACAACACGACCGACGCGAGCGGCACGATCGCCAAAATCGCCACTCCGAATGCGGGTGAGATCGTCGACTCGGCCGGCAATGTCATCGGTGATGCCGGGAGCGGTGTCGGCGTGACCTTCACCGCAGGGTTCGGCGCCTACTCGTCTTTCCCGGACAACGCCACCCCCTACGGCCGCCTTTACAACTCCTTCATCTATGGCCGCTCCCAGGAGGCGACCGATGCATCGATCACCCTGACCGGCATCCCCTACGCGAACTACGACGTCTACGTCTACTTCGGATCGGAAACCAACGGCAGGACCGGCACCATCAGCAGCAGCGCTGCGGGGACCACCTATTCCTTCACCACCCAGGTGGTGGACGGATCGCCCGGGACCTTCCTCCAGACGACCGACACCGGGTCCGGAAATCCAGCCGCCAACTATGCGGTCTTCTCCGGTCAAAGCGGCGGAACCTTCGACGTCACGGTCACACCGGGAGCCCTCCAGAACTCGATGGGAATCTACGGCATCCAGGTCGTCGAAGCAGCGGCGTCCGGTGATCCAACCCTGACCCTGAGCAATCCGCAGATCTCGGGAACGGTCTTCACCGCCGACTTCACGACGGACACGGCGGGAACCTTCATCCTCGAGCGGAGCGAGACCCTGAACAACGACTGGATTCAGATCGGCTCGTCATTCTCGGTCGGGGTCGGCACGAGCCAGGTCACGGATCCATCGGCACCCGCAACCAAGGCATTCTACCGGGTCAGCGAACCCTGAAGGAGCACGAAAGGGATCTTGGACAACGCGTTTCCATACACCTCGCACATGAGCACCACACCGTGGAAGATCTCCGCTCTGGCGGCAGCCGCATTGGCCGTCGGTTGGGCGCCCCCCGCATCGGGGGCCGTCACGACACTGTCCCCTGCGACGATCAGTTCCGACACCAACACGACCTCGTTCAGCGACGGGAACGTGACACTGACACCGTTCGTCGGTGGCACGCCCGGGACCTTCAACGCTCCGAGCGGAGCCGAGCCCCGACTGGGCATGGACGAGCCCGGCACGAACTTCAACGCGTTCAACGACCCGGACACCAATCCGAACAACGGCAACGAGGAGCGCTTGGTTTTCGCCTTCGCCCCGACGGTCGGACTGAGTCAGATCACCTACGACTTCTCAAGGGCGGACGGTCCCGGGCCTGACGACGGCGTCATCATCTCCGGGTTCACATCGGATCCCGGAGTGACCTTCTCCATCACGAACGTGAATCTGTTCGCGGTATACAATGCGGGAACGGTCCGACTGAACATTCCGGGCGGACTTTTCAGCGGCACCGACGTGGCCATCAACTTCGATCCCGACGCCAGCCGGGGCCAAACCCTCGACTTGCGCGTCACCGACACCACCCAAGCGGGCGCCCAGTTCGCCATCCGCAGCATCAGTTACGATGCGGTTCCGGAGCCCGGGATGACACTTCTCGGTGTTTTCGGACTTCTCGGCCTGCTCCGGCGCCGACGCTGAACATTCATGGAAAGTGGTAGCTGAGCGCCCCGCAGCAGTCTCGGTGGCCGCGCGGGGCGCTTTCTTGCCAGTGTCACCGTTCTGACCCTATCTCAACCGCACATGCGATTCCGATCCACAGCTCTCGGACTGATCACCTTCGCCCTTCCGGCCTCGGCCATCACCTTCGGCGACCTCGACGCCGAACTTCGCAAGGAATGGCCGACGAACCGGACGATCAACATCGTTTTCCATGGCAACCAGGTCCCGGCCGGCTACCAGAACCCACCGGCGGTCGATACATTCGGGTCTTACCCACATCTCTTCCGGGTCGCCCTCAAGGACCGGTATCCCCACGCGGTCCTGAACTCGATCGTGACGGCGGCCAATGGAGAGACCAGCGACCTCGGCGCCGCCCGCTTCGCCGCAGACGTGCTTTCGCAGGACCCCGACCTCATCGTTCTCGACTACGCGCTCACCGACGTCGGCATCTCCCTCGCCGCCATGGAAACCGCGTGGCGTGGGATGATCGACGATGCCCAGGCGGCCGCCGTGCCGGTCATCGCGCTGACCCCGCACGGCACACCCACCGATGATCTCACGGACGGATCGACCGACTTGCGTCAAAGGATCGACCTCGTCCGCACCATCGCGGCGAGCGAGGGCATTCCGGTCGCCGACGGTTCGCGTCTCTGGCTCAAAGCCGCCGCTGCCGGCGCCTCGTCCTCGCTACTCACTGCGGCGGGGCTGCCGAACCCCGACGGTCACGAACTTCTCACCGAGTCCCTGGTGACAACCTTCACCCAGCAGATCGGCTCGCGGCTCACCCTTCCCGCCACCGTTTTCCCGACCAATGTCGGCGAGTCCACCTTCACCAGCAACGACCGCCTTCTCACTTTCACGACCACCAACAGCTTCTCGACAGGACCCGGGGGCAACTGGATCGGCGACAGCAACGGGACCAACGTCAACGCCTTCGATGATGGAGAGACGCTGACCATTGGGATCGACCTGACCAGCCGCCTCAGCGGATTCGGAGTGCGCTGGACCAATTGCACCATCCGCATCAGCGGCTTCCTTGCCGATCCGCAGGCCCAGGTGGCAGCCATCGGCGGATCCGTCGGAAGCGCCTCGTGGGACGGCGCGACCAACTCCCTATCCGTCACCGCGCCATGGGACGGCGGAACCATCCGCAACGTCACCTTCGACAACCCCGACGCCACCCTTGGGTCCACGCTCGTCGTCTCCATCCCCGAACCGCCGAACGCCGCTAACGCCCAAGCGACCTTCACCCACTTCGACTACCTCGCGTCCGGCGCGGCGCTGCCGGCCCCGCTCGTTCACTACGGCTTCGAAAGCAGCGGCATCTCCGGAGCCAGCCTCCTCGACTACTCGGGGAACGGCAACGATGCATCGATCGTCGCTTCCGCGACGGCTCCCGTCGCGGGCGAGCCCGGCCTGCCGGGAGAAAGCTTCCGCTTCACCGCCGGCGATGATCCGGACGGCGTGGTGCGGGTCGCGTCGGGCATCACCCCCTCCGGAAACGCCCCCCGGACCATCGCCCTTCGCTTCCGCCAGGCTGCCGATGCCGGCCAGGACAAACTCTTCGGCTACGGCACCAATAGTAGCGGAAGGGCCATTGACCTAGGACTCGAGGCGGGCGGCCTCCGTCTCCGCCATTGGGGAGGTAACATCACCTACGGCAACGGTTACGACTTCACCGGCAGCGACGGCGGTTGGCACCATGTGGTGCTCCGGGTCAATGATGGCGCCACCACGTTCGCAGATGTCGATGTCTTCCTCGACGGCGTGCCGCTCCCGCCCGAAGCCGGCGGCGCGACCGGCGTCACCCTCGATACCGCTCCCTCGCCGCTCGCGATCGGCTCCAGCACCACACCAAGCTCCGCTCTCGGATTCGATGGCTGGATCGATGACTTCCGGATCTACGACTCGGCCCTGACCGACGCGGAGATCGCGAATCTCGCCGAGCCCCCTCCGCTCCCCACGATCCTCGAGTTTGCCGCCTCGCCGCAGAATCGTGTCCCGGCGGGCTCGACCGTGACCCTGTCCTGGAGCGTCGAGGACTCAACCGTCCTGACCCTGAATCCCGGCGCCATCGATGTCACCGGACTCACCAGCTATGCGGTCACTCCTACCGCCAAGACTACCTACACGCTGACCGCGGCCGACGACACCGGTCGCAGCGACTCGGAAACGATCACCCTTTCCGTCGGTGACACGCCCTTCCCCAACGTCATCGTCTTTTTCCTCGATGACTTCGGCTGGGCCGACTGGCAACAGAACGGAGCGCCGACCGGTTCCGTCTTCCACGAAACGCCCCACATGAACCGTCTCGCCGCCGAGGGCCGGTACTTCCCGAACGGCTACGCCTCGACTCCCGTGTGCTCGCCGACCCGCGGCGCGCTGATGACCGGCCAGGCACCCGCTTTCAACAGGCTGACCGACTGGATCACCGGCGCCGGGGATACAGGAAAACCCGTCCGCGAAGCCGAGTGGGTCAAGGAACTCCCGCCCACCACGCCGAACTTCGCGAGCATCTTCCACGACTGCGGCTACCGCACGATCCATGTCGGGAAATGGCACCTCGGATCCGGCTCGGACCCGGCCGCGAATCCGTTGAACTTCGGCTTCGAGATCAACATCGGTGGCAACCAATACGGCACGCCCCCGGCACCCGAGCGCTACTTCGCCTCAGCGAATGGGTTCAGCGCCTTACCCAACCTCGGATCGTCCGTCGCCCCCGACGGCAGCTACCTCACCGACGTGCTCACCGAACAGGCCGTCGCGCAGATCCGCGACGCGGCCGCCGATGGCACCGCCTTCGCGATGTATCTCTCGCACTATGCCGTTCACACGCCGATCCAGGCGCCGGCCGCGACGGTCCAGAAGTATCAGGACAAGCTCGACAACAACCCGGGTACGGACTGGCAGGGACAGACGAACCCGACTTACGCCGCGATGGTCGAACACACCGACCTCTCGCTCGGCGCGATCCTTGCCACGTTGGAGGATCCCGACGGCAACCCGGGCACGGACGATTCGATCGCTGACAACACCCTCATCGTCTTCACCGCCGACAACGGCGGGTTGACCACCTACACCTCTAACCGACCGCTTCGCGACGGCAAAGGCGGCAACTACGAAGGCGGCATCCGCGAACCATGGGTGTTCTGGTGGCCGGGAACCATCACACCGGCGGTGGTCGAGGAACCGATTGTCACACACGACATGCTCCCCACCCTGCTTGATCTCGCCGAGCTTCCGGCACCGGCCGAACATGTGATGACCGGCGACAGCGTCGCGCCACTTCTGACGGGCGCGCCATTCGAGCGCTCCCGGCCCCTCACCTTTCACTACCCCCACTGGTCGCCGCAGGGAGGCTCTCCCTACTCGGCCATCCGCCGGGGCGATTGGAAGCTCGTGTATCTGTATGCGACCGGAAGCTGGGAGCTCTACAACCTTGCCACCGACCCCGGCGAGTCGACCAACCTGATCGGCACAGAGACCGACCTCCATGCGATCCTTTCGTGGTTCATGGTCGACGACCTCGACAATCTCGATGCGAACTACCCGCGCAACACGTCCACGCTGGAGGAACTCCCGCCCGTGCCGCTCGTTCGCGACGACAACGATTCCGACGGCGACGGACGATCCGATCTGGACGAGAAGATCGAGGGGACGAACCCGAACGACGCGACCTCAATGTTCACGCCTTCACCCGCGATCCAAGGAGGTGATTTCCGGCTACCCTTCGATGGACTGGAAGGCAGGCGCTATCGGGTTTGGGCTTCACCGGACCTGACCGAGGGTAGCTGGGATCAGGTCTGGCTGGCCGGACCTCTTCCCGCCGACACACCACTCGTTTTCCAGACACCTGCCAACCGCTCTCGGGAGTTCTACCTGCTGGAGACCCTTTACCCATGAAAACGCTCGCTCTTCTCATCGCAATGCTGCCGTTGTCCCTGCTCGCGGAAAAAGAGGACGTGAGCGCATACAAGGTCACCCAAGTCACTTGGGGCGAACCGGTCAAAGGCGTGCCGGCTTCCGAGATCAAGCCGGCCGAGCTCACCGGAAAGGTTGTCATTGTCGAGGAGTTCGGAGTCCTCACCCCGGCCTGCCTGCAGCGGCTCAAGGAACTCGGCCGTCTTCGCAAGAAGCTGGACCGCGACAAGTCCGACGCGGTGATCATCGCGATCCATCGTCAGCGGCAGGTCTCCGATGAAGACATCGCCAACGCCGTCAAGGACGAGCGAGCCGAGGGGGTCATCATCCGAAAAAACGGCTTCCTTCCCGCATCGATCGGTTCGATGCCCCACGCGGCGGTCTTTCTGCCGGACGGCTCGATGCTTTGGCATGGCGACTCCACCGAGCGCGACTTTGACCGCAAGGTCGACGAAGCTCTGGCGACCGATGCGAAAGACGGGCCCTGAGCCCGCCGTTGCCTACTGATTGCCCTGTCCGATGCGATTGTTTGCCCTCCCTCGGAAAACCGGAAAATCCGGCTTCCGAGTCGCGTTTCCCGGAAGGCTGATCGTTGTCGCCCTCGCCGCGACGCTTACTGCTCAGGCGGACCCGAAGCCCCCGGCACCCACCGGGCCACCGCCCGGCATCGTGGTGGCGGCAAGCCCCGAGCCGGAGAAGATCTACCTGTTCTCCCCCAGTCTGGAGATTCTCGATGACGGAGAACTGCTCGTTTCCTACGACAGTCGCGGCACGACCTACATCCGCGCTTCCGGCGACAAGGGGCTGAGCTGGGAGCCGCGCGGTTCGTTCAAGGGGCAGAAGTGGTCGACGCTGTTCTCTCACCGGAAGGCGCTCTACGCGATCGGAGTGACCACGCCGGGAGGAGCCATCGCGATCCGCCGTTCGACCGACCGCGGAAAGTCGTGGACCGAACCGGTTGACGGAGAGTCCGGATTGCTTGCCGAGGGTGACTACCACTGCGGGCCAGTCCCGATCATAGTGCACGGAGGGAGGATCTGGAGAGCTTTCGAGGAGTTCTCCGCCGAACGCCCGCGACGTCGTTTCAGCGCCTTTGTCATGTCGGCATCGGAGGACGCCGACCTGCTGCGTTCCGGGAGTTGGAAAACGACGAACCGCCTGACCGTCGACCGTCGGTGGCTGAACACCCGAAACGAGGAGTGGCTCGAGGGCAACGTGGTCGTCACTCCCGACGGAGAACTCGTCAACGTGCTGCGTTTCGAGTCCCATCAGGCTGAAGGCGCCGGCTTCGATCTGCCTCTCGCGAATAAGGACATCCGCCGCTTCGAAGTGGCGGCCATGATGCGGATCGACTCGAACAAGCACCGCCTCACCTTCGACCCGGACACCGGCTTCCTGCCCTTCATCGGCGGCGAATCCAAATTCACCATCCGGAAGGATCCCGAGGGCGGACGATACTGGACCCTCGCCAACAAGGTCACGCGACACGATTCCGGTTCGAGTTGGGAAAGGAGCCCCCACCACCAGCGCAACGTGGTGTCCCTCGTTTCATCCCCGGACCTCAGGACATGGGAAGAACACTACCGTCCGCTCAGCTTCGCACCCAGGACCGTGGTCACCAAGGCAGGCCCGAAAGTTGGCTTCCAGTATCTCGACTGGCACTTCGACGGTGCCGACATCATCGCGGTCTGCCGGACGTCGTGGGGCGGAGCGAACTATCACGACTCGAACTTCATCACCTTCCACCGGATCCCGAACTTCCGCACCGTGACGATGTCCAACTCGCCTGCCGACCTGAGCAGACCCGTAGCCACCGAAACGGAGTCTCCCTAGGCCCGTTCGACCGTTTCAATCCGCCATGAGAATACTGCTCTTCCTCCTATTCACCGTCGTTCCGACCTTCGCCGAGTCGCAGCCGAACGTCCTCTGGCTCGTGCTTGAGGACACTTCGCCGCATTTCATCGGCTGCTATGGCAACGAGTCGGCAAGAACTCCGAACATCGATCGGCTTGCCGAACGAGGGATCCGTTTCACCCGCGCCTTCGCCAACTCGCCCGTCTGCTCATCGGCGCGGACCACGATCATCACCGGCACCCAGAACAATCTTCTGGGGACGGGCCATCACCGCAGCGCCTATCCCCTGCCGGACTTCATCAAAGGCTTTCCGAGCTTCCTCCGTTCAAAGGGCTACGCGACCTACAACAATTCGAAGACCGACTACTCGACCTCTGACGAACCGCGCCTGATCCGCGAGTCCTGGAACGAGTCCTCCGGACAGGCCGGCTGGCGGAAACGCCCGGAGGGGTCCCCGTTCTTCACGGTGGTCAACTACAACGCCTCCCACCAATCGCGGACGATGACGGAGTCCTACGATTGGTACAAGACCAACGTTCTGGAGAAACTTCCGACCGAAAAGCGCCTCCCGGACTCATCGATCGGACTGCCGCCCTTCCTCCCCGACAAACCCGTGGTGCGACGCGAATTCGCCCGCGTCTACAACAGCATCACGCTCGCCGACCATCAGATCGGCAACATGCTTGCCCGACTCGAACAGGACGGACTCACGGACGACACCATCATCTTCTGCTACGCCGACCATGGTGAGGCCATGCCCAGAGGAAAGGCGAACCCGATCGGACTCGGCTACCGCGTCCCCTTCATCATCGTCTTTCCCGAGAAGTGGAAGCACCTGAGTCCCTGGGGCGAGCCCGGCAGCACCACCGACGAACTGATCTGCTTCGACGACCTGGCGCCGACCATGCTCAGTCTTGCCGGTGAAACGGCAAAGCCATGGATGACCGGCCGGGCGATTCTCGGAGAACACCGGCAAGCACCCCGCCCGCTGATTTTCGGTACCCGCAACCGGATCGACGAAACCGAGGGCTGCTCGAGAAGCGTGACCGACGGTCGATACCTCTACACGCGGCGATTCCTACCCACCCCCGAAGTCGCGCCGATGAAGTACTTCGACGTCGCCAGCATCACCCGCGAACTTCGGAAACCGGACGTTCTCTCGGATGAAGCACCGGACCCGTTCGCCCCCGGCGCCTGCGAGGTCCTCTACGATCTCGAAGATGACCCGTGGGAACTCCGCAATCTCACAGCCGAGCCCGCCCATACGGACCGGCTCGAGGAACTCCGGAAGTCACTGTTCGACCACCTGATCGGGAGCGGAGACGTTCTTCTGCTTCCTGAGTTCGAATTGGCGCGAATCTCGAAGAAGGCCACGCCTTACGAGTACGGACAAGCGATGTCCGAGGAAAGGCGCCGGGCGATCCTCGAAACGGCGGACCTGGCAAGTCGCCCGGAACCTTCACCGCGTCTTGCCGAACTCCTGACCGACGACGATCCGGTCGTCACCTACTGGGCAGCGGTCGGCCACCGCCTGCATCCGGAACTCCTGACCGATGAAACACCGCTGCCCGAGTACCCGCCCGCCCGGATCGAAGTGTCCGCGGCCTGCTTTCTCACCGGGAATGGAAAGCCCTACCGGGATGAACTGATCCGATTCGCCAAGAGCGACAACATGCAACTGCGCCTCCAGGCACTGCAAAGGATTCAGGAGTTCGGACCGACAGCACTCGAGTTCCGCGAAACGCTCGAAGCGTGTCTCGCCAGCGGCGACCTCAACACCCGCAGCTCCGCCGAGGTTACCCTGTACCTGCTCGGAAAGAGGAAGCTGAGCTACTGAGTTTCAACCACCGGCACACCGACCAATCCGGGTCTCGAAGTGGAAGCTCCCGGAGGGACAAATTCCCTCCATTCATCGAGGATAAAAACCACCTCCCTCAGTGCGCAAAAATCGCGAGGAGTGGTGGAGCATAGCGGATTCGAACCGCTGACCCCCTGCATGCCATGCAGGTGCTCTACCAACTGAGCTAATGCCCCGATCACTCGGACGCCCGCCGGAGCGGGGTGCGCGGTTGATAGGAGCAACGGTGCGGCCGCGCAAGAAGTTTTTCAGCCGTTGCCGGCCAACCCACGGACCAGTTCGGCAAGCTTCCGGGTCGCCTCGGCGTGGACCCCGGGCAAGGGCAGTCCGGAATCCGCCACATCGCCCGTCACGGGCCGACGGGTCGAAATCCGAACCGCAGGCTGACCCGCCTGATACAGGGCCGATTCCAAAGGCGCTTGGTCGATCTCGACGGTGATGACGCGCCCCTCTAGACCGGTGAGCAGCCCCGGATCCGAGGCGGAGGCAATCAGCTTGGCGTCGGCACCCGTCGCCTCAACCACCAGAATCCGCTCGAACGAGCCCAGCTTGCCCAGAAGGCGCTCGAGAGCTTCCTGGCGTGGCGACCCAGCATCGTAGGCATGCGGCACGAATGCGAAGACCACCGGTCGGCCCAGATTCTCCCCTGCAAGGGCTTGGGCGATCCCCATCACCGACGCCACACCCGTCGCATTGGCTTCGACCCCGCCACCGTCCGGAGACGCGTCGTAGGCCGCCAGCACGACCAGCGGCTCCCGCTCGTCACCCGGCAAGGTCGCCCGGATGATCGGCCATGAACCGTTGGGCGTCGGCGGCCCGGGCGAACTCTCGATCCGGTAGCCCGCATTGCTCGGACCCAGCGTCCCTTCGATCATCGCTGCAGCCCTCGACAAGCCCCGCTCCCCTTGCTCGGTGCCGACGTGTCGGGGTCCACAGATGTTGACCAGCTTGTTGACGTCATCCGCCAGCCCGTCCGCCGAAATCTCGGTCCGGAATTTCTCGGGTTCGTGAGCCTCCTGCTGCTGCTGGCCGCGATGCCAAAGCCAGACCCCGAGCACCGTCGACGCCACCAGCCAAAACGGCAGCAGCACCAGCATGATGACGATCTTCGACTTCCTCGCCGGTCGCGCTTCTACCTCCTCATCGGTCACGCCCCTCCCTTGCCGCATCCGACGATCCGCGCAAGCGCCACTTTGCCGAAAAACACCCCTCCCCTTCGCCACTCCATGGCAGTTTGATGATTCATGAACTTTTATTTTGACTCATCAAAGTCCTGCGATTGAATCACGCCCATGCGACCCCTACGGTTCATCCTTTCCGCTCTCGCCGCACTCGGCCTCGTTGGCTGCGGTGAGGACCAGAATTCGACATCCGATGGCACACCGAAGGTCGTGACGACGATCGCGATGATCGGCGACGTTGCGCGCGAAATCGGCGGTGAGCATGTGAGCGTCGAAAGCCTGATCGGAGAAGGCGTTGATCCCCACCTCTACAAACCGTCGAGCCCCGACCTCAAGAAGCTGCAGGCTGCCGACCTGATCTTCTACAACGGCCTGATGCTTGAGGGCAAAATGACCGACACCATGGTCCGTTTCGCTCGCTCGGGAAAACCCGTGCACGCGGTCACGGAGACCATCCTCGGGGACTCGAACTACGTCATGAGCGACGAGGCGGACCACTTCGACCCGCACGTTTGGATGGACGTCTCCGGATGGATCAAGGCGGCGGGAGAAATCGAACTCGCGCTTTCCGAACTCGCGCCGCAGCACGCCGCGGATTTCAAGACCAACCACGACCACTACGTCGCCGAACTCGGCAAGCTCGACGAATACGCGCGCACCAGCCTCGGGAGCATTCCCGAAGGTCAGCGGGTCCTGATCACAGCACACGACGCCTTCGGCTACATGGCCCGAGCCTACGGACTCGAAGTCAGGGGCATCCAAGGCATCAGCACCGAGTCCGAGGCGGGACTGAAGGACATCAACGATCTCGTGAATTTCATCATCGAAAGGAAGATCCCGGCGGTCTTTGTCGAGAGCTCGATCCCGCGCAAGTCGGTCGAGGCGCTCGTCGAAGGCACCCGTTCCCGCGGTCACGACGTCAGCATCGGCGGCGAGCTTTTTTCCGATGCGATGGGGACCACCGGAACCTACGAGGGCACCTACATCGGGATGATTGACCATAACGTGACGACCATCACCCGCGCGCTCGGCGGAACCGCTCCCGAGAAGGGAATGAACGGCAAACTCAACTGATCGGCCCATGCAGCACGAACACCCGCCTGACTACCCGTTGACCGTCCACGACCTGACCGTGGCGTATCAGCGCAAGCCGGTGATCTGGGACGTCGAGCTGAACATTCCCGAAGGCAAGCTGGTGGGAATCATCGGCCCGAACGGCGCCGGAAAGTCGACCCTCATCAAGGCCTGCCTGGACCTCATCCCGAAGACCTCGGGCTGGGCGAACATCTACGGCGAGCCCTATCGCAAGAACCGCCATCTCGTGGCCTACGTTCCGCAGCGTGAAAGCGTCGACTGGGACTTCCCGGTGTCCGCGCTCGATGTGGTCGCGATGGGCACCTATCGCAGTCTCGGTTGGTTCAAGCGGGTCGGTGCCGCCCAGCGGAAGACGGCGCTCGAAGCCCTCGAGAAGGTCGGGATCCGCCATCTGGCCAAGCGCCAGATCAGCCAGCTCTCCGGCGGCCAACAGCAGCGGGTCTTCCTGGCGCGGGCGCTGGCGCAGGATGCCAAGGTGTATTTCATGGACGAGCCCTTCGCCGCGGTGGATGCCGCCACCGAACAGGCGATCGTCACCCTGCTCAAGGAACTGCGCGAACGCGGCCGGACCTGTCTCGTGGTCCATCACGACCTGTCGACCGTCGCCGAGTACTTCGATTGGACCGTCATGCTCAACATGCGGGTCGTCGCTTCAGGACCGACCGAAGAGGTGTTCACCGACGAGAACCTGAAGAAGACCTACGGCGGCCGCCTCGCGCTGCTGGACCGCGCCGCCAACGCGCTGACCCGCCCCCACTGATGCCCTTCTCCTTCCACGACTTTGTCGAGGTGTTGACGCTGCAAAGCTACAACACGCGGCTGGTCGTCGCCGCGACATGGTGTCTGGGCATCGGATCCGGCCTCGTCGGCAGCCTGCTGCTGCTGCGCAAGCGGTCTCTGATGGGCGACGTGCTCTCGCACGCCACACTGCCGGGCATCGCCATTGCCTTCGCCATCGTCGCCTCGCTCGGTGGCGCCGGAAAGAGCCTCCCCGCCCTGCTGGTCGGCGCCACGCTCTCCGGACTGGCGGGAGTCGCGGTGATGCTCGCCATCCGCCGCACCACCCGCCTGCGCGACGACGTCGCGATGGGCTTCGTCCTCTCCGTCTTCTTCGGCACCGGTGTGGCCATCCTGCGGATGGTGCAGAATCTGCCCGGTGCCTCGGGGCTGACTGACTACATCTACGGACGAACTGCATCCATCGTACTTTCCGACCTTCTCCTGATCGCCCTTGTGACAACCGCCGTCATCGTCACGGTGGTTCTGCTACTGAAGGAATTCACGCTCCTCTGCTTTGACGAAGCTTTTGCGGCATCAGAGGGATGGCCCGTCTTGCTCCTTGATACCCTAGTCCTTGCTCTGGTGACGGCAGTAACCGTGATCGGCATTCAAGCCGTCGGCTTGATACTCGTGATCGCATTCCTTATCATTCCGGCTGCGTCAGCCCGTTTCTGGACAGAAAACATGAAGCTGATGCTCGTGATATCTGCTGCAATCGGCGGAATCAGCGGGCACTTCGGAGCACTTCTGAGCGACTTGTTTGCCGACCTCCCTTCCGGACCAGTCATCGTTCTTACCGCTTCATCCATTTTCCTCATCAGCATGTTCTTCGGCGGCAAGCGGGGCGTCCTGCCACGCTACATGGATCACCTGAAGCTCAAGCGCCGGGTCGGGCGCCAGCACCTCTTGCGCTCGGTTTACGAGATCCTCGAAGCCTCGGACCAACCTGTTTCCAACCGCCCGGTCACCCTGCAATCCCTACTTCAGCACCGCAGCTGGACGATGGGACAACTGAAACGAAAACTCTCACTCGCGCGTCGCGAGGACCACCTCGAACCGACTTCCGATCCGTCGGCCGTGCTTCTCTCCGAATCCGGATTCGGCGAAGCCGCCCGCATCACCCGCAACCACCGGCTGTGGGAACTCTACCTGATCCACCACGCCGAAATCGCGCCGAGCCATGTCGATCGCGACGCCGATATGGTGGAACACATCCTCGGGCCCGAGATGGTCCGGGAACTCGAAGCCGAACTCGCACCCGATCTCCAGATCCCCGCCAGCCCCCACCTGATCTGAGCGGAGAGCTTGGAGAATCGAGCTGAGAGTCAGACCTCCGCTCCACGCTCCACGCTCCACGCTCCACGCTCCACGCTCCACGCTCCACGCTCCACGCTCCACGCTCCCCATGAACTGGAACTTCACCGACACCTGGATCGTCGTCACCGGCGTGCTGTGCGCCGTCGCGTGCGCGCTTCCGGGGTGCTTTCTGGTGCTGAGGAAGATGAGCATGATGGGCGATGCGATCAGCCATGCCGTGCTGCCCGGCCTCGCCATCGCTTTCCTATTCACCGGTTCCCGCGCGAGCCTGCCGATGTTTGTCGGTGCGGCCGTCACGGGAGTGCTGACCGCCCTATTCACACAGTGGGTCAACCGCTTCGCCAATGTCGACCGGGGCGCGGCGATGGGCGTGGTGTTCACCACCCTGTTCGCGATCGGGTTGGTGCTGATTGTCCGCGCCGCCGACCATGTCGATCTCGACCCCGGCTGCGTTCTCTACGGGGCGATCGAAACCAGCGCACCGATCGTGCCGTCCGAAGTGCCGCGCGCCGCGATCATCAACGGCATCGTTCTGCTCCTGAACCTTGGCGTGATCACACTGCTCTACAAGGAGCTGCGGCTGAGTTCGTTCGACCCTTCCCTCTCCGACACACTCGGCTTCTCGTCGTCGCTGCTCCACTACCTGCTGATGACCATCGTCGCCGTCACCACCGTGGCGGCATTCGAGTCGGTCGGCAGCATCATCGTGATCGCGATGCTGATCGTCCCCGCGGCCACCGCCCAGCTCCTGACCCACCGGCTGCTCCCGATGCTAGTCATCGCCTCGGCGGTCGGCGCGGCATCCGCGGTGCTGGGCCACATCGGCGCCCTCACTCTTCCCTCGCTGGTCGGGTTCACCGACACGACGACCTCCGGCATGATGGCATTTGCCGCAGGCGTCCTGTTCACGCTGGCGTGGCTGTTTGCCCCCCATAACGGGATTGTCACGCGACTGCTGCGGAAGCCCGAACCCCGACCGACCGATCTTCCGACCTCATGACTGCCCCCAGATTGCTTGCCGCCACGCTCGCTGCATTTCTCGCTCTTCCCCTTGGCGCCCAAGAGCCGGAGATCGCGCGGCACCACCACGCCTCTCCGATTCACCGGCATCACGAACACCCGATGCCGGAAAATTCCGGTCCCTCATTCTCCGTCACCCTCGGCTACGACAGCCGCTACGCCTCCGAAGGCCGGGATAGCCTGGATGGCGACGGCCTGCTCACCTCGGCGTTCGAGGCGACTTGGAACGACTTTCTCTTCGGCGTTTGGTACGGGGAGAGCCCGTCAAATGCCTACAATGAACTCCAACTCGGACTGGAATACGGGATCGAGATCGGCCCTCTCGAAGTTCATGCGAGCTACACCCACCTGCGCTTCCCGCACGACGGCGAACTCGATCACGAACTCAGCGCCGGAGTCTTCATCGACTCCATCCCCGGTGGGTTCCAACTCGGACTCGATGGCACCTATTCGTTCGATGCCAATGGCACGTTCTACGAATTAAGCCTCACCCGTCCGTTCGAGCCGATCGAGTGTCTCACCTTTGAGCCCGGTGTCGTCTTCGGAGCGAACGACGGCTACGTCGCCGACGGACACCACGGCGCGAACCACATCGCACTCTCGCTGGCCGCACTGATTTCCATCACCGACAACATCGAGCTCTCGACCTACGCGAGCTACAACTTCGCGCTCGATTCGAACCCGATCATCCACGGCGATGACGCCCTGCTGAAGGACTTCTTCTACGCCGGCGCGGGAATCACGCTCTCGTTCTGAGCTGCCTCAACGGCAGGCCATCAGCCCGTCGTAAATCGCTCGCGCGGCGGTTTGCTGGTACCACACCGTCGAGCAACGGCGGCGCTCGCTCGAGTTGCTGATGAAGCCGCACTCCACCAGAACCGCCGGACAGCGCGTTTTCACCAGCACGGTGAAACCATGCCGCCGGATGCCACGATTGCGCACCTGGCAGCGGGCCGGAAGACGGCGCTGGATGGCCCCGGCAATCATCCTGCCGGTGGTTCCCCAGTAGTAGGTCTCGGCACCTTTGATCGCCGTGTTGGTCGAGGCGTTGAAATGGATGCTCACGAATACCGCGCTGCGATAGCGGTTGGCGATCGCGGCACGACTCGAGAGAGAAACGAACACGTCGCTGCGGCGGGTCATCACAGTGCGGATGCCGCGCTTCTTGAGCAGCGCCTCCAGCTGGTTCGCGACCTTGAGGTTCAGCGTCGACTCACGCACTCCTCCCCAATAGGCCCCCTTGTCCTTGCCGCCATGGCCCGGATCAATGATCACGGTCGAAAATCTCGCGGCACTCGCCACGCCCGCAAGCACGACCAGTGAGGCGAGGGCAGCCAGAACCCTCGAGAAAAGCGTGTGTCCCATCACGGCCTGCAGCCTAGATGATTAAGCTTTCTTGATCAAAAACTTTTTAAAACTTTTACCCCTCGCTCTCCTTGGCAGCCTCGGGTTCGTCCGATCCGTTCTCGTCGGGCTCCTCGATTTCCTGCCTCACCCGTTTCGAGAGGAACGGCCGGACGATGAGTCCGTAGAGCACGTAGGCACTGAACAGCACGGCCGGCATCAGGTAGTAAAAGCGGATCGTGACCATCACCACCACCGCCGCGATCACGATCACGACCGGCGTGCCACGGGTTTTCCAACCGACTTTTTTGAAGCTCGGGTAGCGGACATCGCTGATCATCAGGATCGACAGCGCCAGCATCATCGCGGCGAGCACGTAGATCCAGACACCGAGATTGCGGTCGGTCTTGTTGAAGAAGATGACCAGGAAGGTCAGCGACGAGATGAAGCCGGCGGCCATCGGGATCGGGATACCACGGAAGTCGGAATCGGAGTCGGCCGTTTTGGGCATCGCGGCCAGACAGTTGAAGCGCGCGAGCCGGATCGCCCCGCACAGGACATAGAGACAAGCGAGCACCCACCCGACCGCGGGAATCCCAAGCGCCTTCTCGAGAGGAAAGAGCACCGCTTTGGCCATCAGGAGCGACGGCGCCATGCCGAAGGAGATCACGTCTGCCAGCGAGTCGAACTCGCGCCCGAAAGGCGACTCCTTTCCGCCGAGCCGCGCGAGACGGCCATCGAGAAGATCGAACAGGCACGACGCGAAGATCAGCAGGATCGCGCGCTCGTAGAACGGCTGCGCCAATTCAAATTCGTAAGCGCCCTTTTGCGGAGTCGCGACGAGGATGCCTTGGAAAATGGAAAGCACCGCGAAGAACCCGCACACGAGGTTGCCGGCCGTCATCAGGTTCGGCAGCAGGTAGATCTTCGGTTCGTCTGGCGATTTCGGGTGGAGCATCCGGCCGCACTCTGGCCCAGCATTCCCGGCTGAAACAGTGGAAAATCGCGAGGACCCGGCCTAGCCTCCGCCATGGCGACGGACGAACTCAGTGTCGACTCCCCGATGGGCGAGATCCTCGATGCCCTGCCGGGAGCCCGGCGGGCACTCTTCTCACGCTACCATCTGGGCGGCTGCCAGAGCTGCGGATTCCCGCCTGAGGAGACCTTGGCCAGCCTTGCCAAGCGCGCCGGCGATCACGATCCGGAAGCGATGCTTTCCCACCTGCTGGCGGCCCATGAACACGACAAGGGCATGCTCGTTTCTCCGGCCGAGGCGAAGGCGATGCTGGAATCCGAATCCCCGCCGCTGCTGGTCGACACCCGCACCCGCGAGGAGCACGAGGCGGTCTCGCTGCCGGACTCCACTTTCATGACCGAGGAGGTCCAGCAGCGATTGTTCGCCGGCGATCCCGGCCAGTCGATCCTGCTCTATGATCACAGCGGCCGACATGTGCTCGACCACTGCTCGTGGTTCCAAGGCCACGGCCTCAAGAACACGCGCGGCATCGATGGCGGCATCGATGCCTGGTCGCGCGAAGTCGACCCGGAAGTCCGTCGCTACCGGATCGAAATCGACTGACCGTGTGCAGGCTCAGGCTTTCGCCGAGAGCTTCACGACCCGCTCCTCACCCTTCTTCATTGAGAACTTCTTGAGGAAGACGAAGTCGTCCGCAGCAACCCCTTCCATTCCCTCCGGAAGCTCGATGCTGGGAGCGGACTGCATCCGCTTCGGCAAACAGCGAAGGTACTGGCCCTCGAAGTCCGCACGCGCGGTCAAGTGAAGCTCCATCCCGCTCTCGGTTTTCCTCCACTCATGCTCCAGCGCGTGCGGCAAACGATCGGGATCAAAGCGCGCGTCCCAAGCGGGATCGCCCCAGAATGCCAGCACGTCACGGTCGTGGATCAACCCCACGGTATCCTTCTCGATCTTCACACCCGATGCCTGGAGTTTGCCCAGCGCTTGGTTGAAGGCCCGGTCCGTGCGCATGCATGATTCGATGTCGTCGGCATCGAAGTCGACCTCGAGCGCGGCCGGGAAACGCGTCCGCGTCTCCTCGATGACCCGCGCGTCGTTCAGGAAGAACGCTTCATTCAACGAGAGGCTGCCGCGCGAGTCCTGCCAAAGCCGGAGCGTACCCCAACCGGCGCGTCCGAACCACGTCGGCACCACGTAGCCGACGAACTGTCGGAACCCGCCGGAGCTCATCGCGCTCACGACCATCGACTCGTCGGTTCCGCGTGCGTCGCCGATCAGACAGTTGCCGGCCGCGACCCATACCTTGGGCTCATCGCTATCGGCCAATACGGGGAGCTTCTTGCTGTCGAGCCACTCGCCCAGCTTGGCCGGATCACCGGTAAACATCGCGCCACCGAGGAAGCGGGCGAACTCGTTCTTCAGGCTTTTCCCGAGAACATGGAACTTCCCGCCGTGGCTGGCGATCAACCCGAGCCCGAACGGCATCTCGAGGTTGAACTGCGTCGCATGCGAGCTGGTGACCAGCAACTGGGGACGATCCTCGTTCCATGCCTTCTCGAACATCCCGACCGTGCCATCGGGCTCGGTCTCCGCGTCCCACTGCCCCTTCACCGGTTTGGCTCCGGCCTCCTTGATGGTGTAGCCGCCCTTCCCGCCATCGCTCAGGGTCAGGCCGGACTCGACCAGTCCGAGATTGATCCCGGTGGTCGTCAGCGCCCTGTCGATCACGAGCGGCTCCCGGGTCTTCACGACCCGCAACGCGTCGTCCGGAGTCGCGCCGGTGATGAGCCCCCAGCGGACGTCCGCATACGGGTCGTCATCCACCTCCCGCGACACCCGGTTGAGCGCCCGGACGAACTTGCCGTCGAACGTGGAAGCCGGACCGACGACCGCAAGATAGCGGGGCCGCTCGGCCTCGAGGATATCCCCCAGACTCTCCGCCTTGCCGTCGAAGCGTTCGAGCTTCGCTTCGTGGACTTCCGCCAAGGCCTTGCCCACTCCGAGCCACTCAGCGGACACCTCCTTCGGCACCGCCACCAGGTATTCCGCCGCCTGGGCCATGCCGGCGGCTCCGATCAACATCAATGCGATTCTTTGCATGCCCGATCAGCGGCTCTGACACCGTTCCTTGTGCAGCATTCCTTGCTTTCGCCACGCATTCCTGTGAATCCTTGCGCCACCGTGAAAAGACGAGGATTTCTCCAATGCGCCGCGCTGTCGGCGGCTCCGCTTGGCTCCGCAACCGCGCAAAGCAGCGACCCTGCGCCCCCGAAGGCGCGACCCAACCCGATCGGCGTCTCGTCGTATTCGTTTTGGGGTTTCCGGCGCGATGAACTCCGCGACCTGACCGTCTGCCTCGACCACGCCGCGCGAATGGGATTCGAAGGACTGGAGATCCTCCAACGCCAACTCACATCGGTCGAGAACTCGGACCTGCAGAAGATCAAACGCCACGCGTTTTTGAACGGCCTCGATCTGATGGGCTATTCGACGCACCAGGGCTTCCTCTCGCCTGACAAGGAGAAGCGGCAGAAGAACATCGACCACACCATCGACTGCATCGAGCAGGCCTACGCGCTCGGCATTCCGACGATGCGGGTCAACTCCGGCACTTGGGGTACTTCGAAGGACTTCGACGAACTGATGGAGCGTCGCGGAGTCGAACCACCGATCGAAGGCTACACCGAGGAAGATGCCTACGGCTGGGTGATCGACGCCTATGAGAAGATCGTGCCGGTCGCAGAGAAGTGCGGCGTCGTGCTCGGGCTCGAGAACCACTGGGGACTCGGCGTCACCCCTGAAGGCATCCTGCGCGTGACCCGGGCGGTCGACTCCCCCTGGCTCAAGGTCACCCTCGATACCGGCAATTTCCTCGAAGACCCCTACGACCGGCTGAAGCAACTCGCCGGTGAGGCGGTGTTGCTGCAGGCGAAGACCTACGTCGGTGGTGGCGTGTGGTACACGCTCGACCTCGATTACCCGCGGATCGCCGGCATTCTCCGCGACGCGGGATTCGGTGGCTACGTTTCACTCGAGTTCGAAGGCAAGGAGGACCCGCTGACCGCGATTCCGAAGAGCCTGAAGATGCTGCGCGAAGCTTTTGCCTGACATGTCCGCCCTCGGCAAAGCGCTGGTCGTGTTCGGCGTCGTCGCGGTCGTCATCGGACTGGCGCTGTGGTTTGGCGGCCGCTGGTTCGGCTGGCTTGGAAAACTGCCGGGCGACATCCGGATCGAGGGCGACAAAGGCGGGTTCTACTTTCCCGTCGTGACCTGCATCGTGATCAGCGTGGTCGCCACGATTGTCCTCTCGCTGATCCGGCGCTTCTTCGGCAACTGAAACCCGAACCGCCTTCCGTCAGAGCCAGCTCAGTCCGGCGAAAAGTGCCCACGCGAAACCACCCAGCAGCAGGATCGCGACGACCCACCAGTACCATTGGATCGGCACCCTGCGGTGAGGCGCGTTGCCGAATTCCCTATTCACGAATTCGTCGTAGTCGAAGTCCTCGTCGGGAAGATCGAGACCGTCGTAGCTCGAGTCCTGTTCCCACGACTTCCGCTCCTGCCGCACCTTCGCCTTCCGGCGTTTCCGCTTCGGTGGCTTGGAGCAGTTCGGACATCCCTTTCGGCCCACGCGCAGCTCCGCGCCACAGCCGGGACAGATCCAGAGGTCCTCGCTCATCGCGGACAGAGTGACGACTTTCGCATCGCGATTCCAGCAGCATCCTCGACTCGCCACACGGGATCCGGCCGATTAGCTTGCGGGTGTGTTCGCGCGGATCGGCAACCAGACTCTGGGCTTCCTCTCCTACCTCGGGGAGTTGGGGCAGCTGATCGCGCAGATCGCCGAGTCGATCAAGAACGGCAAACTCCGGGGCACGCTGATCCTCCGGCAGATTGCGGAAATCGGTTACCGGTCCCAGCCGGTGGTGATCATGACCGGTGCCTTCACCGGTGCCGTGCTCGCCGCGCAGGCGCTGTTCCAGTTCAGCCCTCTCGGGATGGAGAGCGGTGCCGGAGCGTTGGTCAGCGTGGCGATGCTGCGCGAGCTCGGCCCATCGATCACCGCCCTGATGCTGGCGGGGCGGGTCGGTGCGTCCATGGCCGCGGAAATCGGCACCATGAAGGTGACCGAGCAGATTGACGCGCTGCGCTCGATGGGGGTTCACCCGATCGACTATCTGGTGACGCCGCGGATGATCGCGATGTTCATCGCGATGCCGCTCCTCATCGCCGAGTCGGCCGCGTTCGGAATCGGGGCGTCGTTGGTCGTCGGCACCGGCCCGTTCGGCGTCAATGCGGCCTACTGGATGGACCAGGTCCACCACTACACCGACCTCTCCGACATCCTGATCGCGCTGATCAAGGGCGTCGTGTTCGGATTCCTGATCGTCACGGTCTCCTGCCACCAGGGCCTGACCGTGACGAATGGCGCTGTGGGGGTGGGTCAGGGAACGACCCGTGCCATGGTCTTCTCCGCGCTCGCCCTGCTGGTCTTCAATTTCTTCCTGACCTTGCTCCTCAACATGGTCTTTCCGGCGGGCTTCGGCGGTTGAGGCCGTCGGGAGCACGCAGAAATCGCCTTGACCCGCTTGGCGGAAAATCGCCATAATCCCCTGTTTTTCTTGCAGGTTATGCGGCTAGCCACCCCCATCCCCCGGAGATTCCCCCCGTCCTTGCTTCTCGCGGCCTCGGTCGCGATGTCGGGGCTGGCCGCGGCCACACCCGAGGTGGAGCCGGAGGCGGTGATCCAAGCCATCCCGGAGCCTGCCACCGCCTTCCTCGGCGTGCTGGGGTTGTGCCTGATCCTCTTCCGACGGTTCCGCTCCTGAAGCCGCCGGAGACGCGTCTACGACTCCGGTCTTCCCCCCGACCGGAGTCGTGGCCGACCGTCCGCAACTTTTTGCGGTTTCCGGTTTTCTGCAGCTGACATCCGCCCGTGCCGGAGGAAGATTTCCGCCGTCCCGGCTTCCGGGGTGTCACACGCCGATGAGCGTCCTCCGCCTCTTTTCGATCCTGGTTCTTGTTTCGGGTGTTTCGGCGGAAGCTTTTCCCCCGACGTCTCTTGAATTCCTGCCATTGGAGGACCTGCCCGGCGGTTCGGTGAGTGCCCAAGTTTCGGGTATCTCCTCCGACGGCACCGCAATGTGCGGGCAAAGCTCATCGACAAGCGGATCCGAGGCGACCCGATGGCTGCTTCCATTCAGTGTCGAGGGTCTCGGAGACCTTCCCAACAGCCCGTTCCTGTCGAACGCCGCCGACATCTCCGGTGATGGATCCCGGACTTGTGGCAGCGTGGTGCTCGGCGTCGGCGTGGTCCGTGCCTCAAGGTGGGTCGAAGGTCAGGGCCACACCCAACTCGGCACCCTCAACACGAGCGGTTACCAGAACTCGGATGCCCGCGGAATTTCCGATGACGGCAGCAAGGTGGTGGGCATCAGCACCAGTCCGAACGGCCTGCGGGCCTTCCTTTGGACCGCCTCCGGACCGGCCAGCGGATCGATGCAGAGCCTCGGTGTGCTCACACCCAGCCCGTCTCAGACCGGCGACAGCGTCAGCGTGGTCTCTCAGGCCGACGACATCTCCGCGGACGGCAGCACTGTGGTCGGATCGAGCACCTACACGGTCTTCCGGAACACACCCGATCCGGATCCGAACGACGGCTTCACTCCTCCGCCGACTCCCATTGAGCAAGGCAGCATGGCGTTCCGCTGGACCGCATCAGGCGGCATGGTGGGTCTGGGTGACCTGCCCGGTGGTGCGCTTTCTTCCCAAGCCTTCGGAGTCTCGGACGACGGTCGCGTGATTGTCGGATCCGGCGAGTCGGCAGCAGGCGGCGAAGGTGTCGTGTGGACCGACGGCACACCGGCCGGAGTCGGAGACATTCCCGGCGGAGCCACCTACTGCCGGCTGCTCGCCGTGAACGGAGCTGGAACCGTGGCGGTCGGCGAAGGGACCGACGACACAGGCAAGGTCGCCGTCATCTGGGACGCATCGAACGGATTGCGGAAGCTTTCGGCCGTGCTCGCGAATGCCGGACTCGAGCTCTCTGGGTGGTCGCTCACCGGAGCCACCGCCATTTCCCGGGATGGCGACGTGATCGCCGGCAACTCCATCAATCCCAGCGGTCACAACGAGGGGTGGGTGGTCTCCGGCATCAACCACATCCTGAGCGGAGGCACTCCGGAGGAAGTAAGCTATCCGGTGCCGGTCACCGCGTCGCTCCGGGTGGCCAGTGGATTGTCCGCAAACAACGCCACCGCCCATGTCACTGCCCGAAGTGATGGATATGAGCGGTCATTTCCGGTCAGCATGTCTCAGGGAACGGGAAGCCGCGTGCTCTACCTGCCCCACGGCGCGAGCTACGGGCTCACGGCGGAATTCGGCAAACTCGACGGCGGCGCACCCCAAACCGTGGTCCTCGGACCCGCAACCACGGTGTCCTTCGTACTTGATGGAGACAGCGACGGCGACGGACTGCTGGACAGCGAGGAAGTCGCGCTAGGCACCGATTTCAACCACCGCGACACCGACAGGGACGGCCTCAGCGACTTCGATGAGGTCAGGACCCACGGCACCGACCCGAAACGCGCCGACACCGACGGCGACCGGGTGAACGACTCCGCTGAAATCGGTGCGGGAACGGATCCGCTCAACCCAGCCGACAAACCCGTCGCGATCACCGTCTCGGTCAGCCTTGCGAAAGGAGTGATCCAACCCGGCCCGGATGCGACCATCCATGTCGGCACCCAGTCGGGCACCGTCACGCTGAACAAGCGGAAGGGCAACCTCACATTCTACGCCCGCTCCAATACCACCCAGCAGATCCACGCGGAAATGGATCCGCTGACTTCGGGAACTCCCGTGGTTCTCGCGCTCTCCACCCGCAATGCCAAACTCGGGCTGACGCTCGACTTCGACACGGATGGGGACGGACTCATCGACAGCAAGGAGGCCAAGGCGAGAAGTGACAGGAACGACCGAGACTCTGACGACGACGGAATCCCGGACGGAGAGGAAGTGATCCTCTACAAGACCAGCCCCACGCGTGCCGACACCGACGGCGACGGTTTCACCGATCCCCAGGAAATCGCGATGGGCAGCAGCCCGACGAGTGGCAAGTCGAAGCCCGATGCGTTCATCGAGCGCAGGGTCGAAATGGATCTCGGAATCGTCTACACCGACCTTTCCGGTCTCTACCACGACGACCCTGTGGACACCGCCGGATTTGCCTACTGGCTTAGCAGTATCGCCGGCAGTCCGAGGGCTGCAGGTGAGTTATGGATGCGCCAGTCGCTCGATGGAAAGACCCTGCAGTGGCTGATCCGTGGCGACGGACCCGATCTGGATGTCACCAAGGTCATGAAGCCGCCGAAATTCTCGAAACCGGTGACCATGACCGGCGAGGTTGTCGAACCTCACGCCGCCGGCGAGTCGTTCGGATTTGAACAGAGCTTCGGCTATTCGGTCAGCGCCAAGGGGCGCCCGTCGCTCAACTTCATCCTGGCCGGTCCCGGGTTTTCGCAACCCGTGGCGACCGGACAGCCCGGTGAGTGGGTGGATCTCGCGGACCCGACCGGTGACATGCCGTGGCGCCTGACCGGTGCGTTGGTCGATCCGACACTGACCGGCACGCGGCCCGGCCTGCTTTCCGGGACGGTCGATCTCGCCGGAGAGATCGCGGTTCCCGATGGCAGCGGCTCGTTCGTGGTGGAGCGTGAGCTCACAACGAACCTCGAACTCGTGTTCATCAACGGAGCCGGCATCCACCAAACGCTGGCCGTCGACACCGCCACCTTTGCGAAGTGGATCAGCACGATCGCCGGCAGCCCTCGTGATGCCGGGCAACTATGGATGCAGTACTCGGGTGACGGCACCACGCTCAAGTGGTGGATTCGAGGCGACGGCCCGGATCTCGATGTCAGTCGGGTGATGCGCCCGCTTTCCTCCAAGAAGGCGTCTCCATTCGATTTCGAGGTCGTCGAACCCCACGCTCCCGGGGACAGCTTCTCATCGAGCCAGATCTTCGGCTACCGGGCAGCCCGCAAAGGCGGCCCGACTCTCGGTTTCACCTTCTCTGGAAAAAGCGGGTTTTCGATGCTGGAGCTTCCGCAATTCCATCTGGCTCTGAACGTCGCTGAGGCCACCGGAGAACGTCCCTACGAGTTCTTCGGCATGCTCGTCGATCCCGCCCTCACCGGCTCCATGCCCGGGATTCTTTACGGAACCGTGAGTTTGGCCGCGGAGGAAGCGGTGATCCTCGGCGACAGGTTCCAGCGGCCCTGACCCCCTGAAATCAGCCCAAGAAGTTCAGATTCGGGGAGGAATCGGCCAATCCGCGTGCATTCGTGGATCCACGCTTGATCGAATTATCGCCTGACAGGCCCGTTTTCCGCTGGCACGGTTTCGCCGAACGTTGTGCCTTCACTGCCCGTCGCGATGCCCCAATTGACCCGGAAACCGATCCGATGCTGCGCCGTAGTCCTCGGCATGGCCAGCCCCTGCCTCCACGCAGCCGGCCCCGACTTGCCCGAATTCGTGGAATTGCCGGATCTCGGGGGCGGAGAGGTGTTGAGCCGTGCTTGGGGCGTATCGGCTGACGGTCTGATGGTCTGCGGCCAAAGCGATTCGGCCAGCGGCACGGAAGCTGCCCGGTGGACGCTTCCCGGCACGGGACTGGGCCTCGGTGACCTGCCGAACAGTCCGTTCCAGTCCAACGCGGCCGACATCTCGGGTGATGGGACCAAAGCCTGCGGCACGGTGGTGCTGGGTGTCGGAACCGTGCGGGCTTCCCGCTGGATCGAAGGCACCGGCCAAACGCAGCTCGGCACCCTCAACACTTCAGGCTACCGGAACTCCGACGCCCGCGGAATCTCGGACGATGGCCAGAAGGTCGTCGGCACCAGCACCAGCAACAACGGCTTCCGCGGTTTTATCTGGACCGCCACCGGTGCCACCAGCGGCACGATGCAAAGCGTCGGGGTGCTGACACCCACGCCCACCCAGGTCGGTGACAGCTACGGGATCATTTCCCAAGCCGACGACATCTCGGCAGATGGCCAGACCGTCATCGGAACAAGCACTTTTACGATCTTCCAAAGCGTTCCGGATCCCGATCCTACCGACAACTACGTCCCGCCTCCGGTAATCGTCGAGCAGGGCAGCGAAGCGTTCCAGTGGACTTCCGCCAGCGGCATCAGCGGGCTCGGTGACCTCCCCGGAGGTGCGCTCTCTTCCCAAGCACTCGGCATTTCCGACGACTCGCAGGTGATCGTCGGAAACGGTGAATCAGCCGACGGGCTCGAAGGCGTGGTCTGGACAGCAGGCGTCCCGATGTCGGTCGGCGACCTGCCGGGTGGCGACACCTACTGCAAGCTTCTCGCCGTCAGCGGCGACGGCACATTCGCGGTTGGGGAGAGCAGCGACGACACCGGCACCGTCGCGGTGATCTGGGACGCCGCGAATGGTCTGCGGAAACTCTCGACAGTGCTCGAAGGTCTCGGCGTCAGTCTGACCGGCTGGACGCTCACCAGCGCGGTCGGTGTTTCGAGCAATGGCGATGTGGTCGCGGGCAACGGCATCAATCCCTCCGGTGAGCAGGCGGCCTGGGCCATTTCGGGAGCCTCGATTCTGACCGAGGTGATCGTCCCAATCCCCGACGACCTCGTCGACAGCATACGCATCACGCGGGGCAAGGCGGCCCAATTCACCGCCGAAACCGGCCGTCAGTACCAGCTTCTCTACTCGACCAACCTCGGCGACTGGTTCCCGTCGGGCGATCCGCACTCCAGCGCGAATGCCGGATCGAGCTACACCCACGCCCTGCCCTTCGAACCCGGTCTGGACACGGCCTTCTACCTGCTCGGCCCGAACTCGAACCCGCAGGATGCCGACACCCCGATCACGATCATCAACGGCACCCTGCTCCACTTCACCTCGGAGCCGGACTACCTCTACCAGTGCGAGTATTCCGACAACCTGGTCGACTGGTTCCCGATGGGTCCGCCACTCGACACCGGCCTCGACAGCGGCCCGGTCGAACGGGTGATCATCGATAACTCCGCCGGTCCCTTGCATCCGGCACGCTGCTACCGATTCGACGTCGGACTAAGCGAACTCCCCTGACCCGCCCCAACATCAGGCCGACATCCGGACCGCCGTGCGGTCGGGCTCGAGGAAATGGCGCCAGCTGTCGTCCGGCGAACCGTTGTATCCGCGTAGCCCGAAGATCGGCCGCCACTTAGGAGTCACCGGCTTCTTTAAGGGATGCATGTTCGCCTCCTTCGGAAGCTTGTTGGCCTTGCGCGTGTTGCAGCGGATGCAGGAAGTGACGATGTTTTCCCAAGTCATCCGCCCGCCCTTGTCGCGCGGCATCACGTGATCGAGATTGAGCTCGGGCTCGGAGAACTCCTTCGCACAGTACTGGCAGGTGAACTGGTCGCGCAGGAAGACGTTGCGGCGCGTGAGCCGGACCTGCAGCCGCGGAAACTTGTCGTAGAGCGACAGCACGATGATTCGCGGCACGCCGAGGACGATGCTCACCGAGTGGACGAGTTCCTTGACCGCTCCGGATTCCGAGTACTCCGCCCAGCTCGAAAAGTCATGGGTCCGGAACTTCTCCTCGCCCTCCGTTTGCAGCGCCTGGGCATGCCCGAGACAGAGAAGCTTCAGCGCCCGACGCGCCGAGCAGGTTTGCACCGGCTGCCAGAAACGGTTCAGCACCAAAACTGAACGATTAAGAGAAACTTCCATTCTCCATATCAATAATTGCAGCGCAGACTACCGACAAAGCGTCTCGGTTCAATCCGAAAGATGCTCTGAAGCGACAGTTCGGTGACGATAACGTCACGCGTCGCACACGGTCCCGCCTTGCCGACGCTTCACCGGCATCCGTTGCTCTCCCGCGCATGGACACCCTCTGGATGATTCTCGCCTTCGCGCTCGCCGCCTACGCCATTGTGGCGAACGACTCGATCCAAACCCTAGGCACCTTTCTCAGCTCCAACGCAAAGCGACCGTGGTGGATCCTCTGGATCTGGATCTCCGGAATCATGATCGTCACGGTCACCTGGGGCTGGATGATCAACGCGGGAGACCCCGCTTTCGGACGGCTCAACTCACCGGGCAAAGAGGTGCCGTTCCCCCATTCCTACGGCGGATACTTCACGTGGCTCTTCGTCCTCCCCCCACTCGCGCTCGTGCTGCTGACCCGCGCCGGTATTCCGGTCAGCACCTCGCTGCTGGTCCTGACCGCCTTCAAAGGTCTGGTCGCCGCCCAGCAGGGCAAATCGGCGCAGGGTGCCATCGACCTCTTCGGATCGATGATGCAGAAGTCGCTGGTCGGCTACGCCATCGCCTTTGTCCTGGGCCTCGTCATTTTCTTCCTCGTCACCGGCGCACTCGAGCGCCGGTTTTACAACGAACCGGACGAGGTCAAGGACAAGCCCCACCCAGGCTGGATGGTCTTCCAGTGGCTCTCCACGGGGTTCCTGTGGAGCATGTGGCTGGTTCAGGACCTCGCGAACATTTTCGCCTATCTGCCACGGGAGCTGCACGTCGGCGGCCTCGTGCTTTCCCTCGGCGGGATGGTCGCGCTTCAGGGCTATCTGATCCGACAGAAAGGTGGAAAGATCCAGGCAGTCGTCACCTCCAAGACGAACACCCTCGACGTCCGTTCGGCGACCTTCATCGACCTGCTCTACGGCGTGGTCCTACTGATGTTCAAGGTCGACTACATCCCGGCCCTTTTCGAGAAAATGGGGATGGACGTGCCATGGCCGCCGAAGATGCCGATGAGCACGACCTGGGTCTTCCTCGGCCTGCTGGCAGGCCGCGAGATCGGTCTCGCGATGAAGCTCCGTCACCGCGGCAAACCGGTGGTCGCCCGTATCGTGTTCATGGATGCCGGCAAGGCCTTCCTCGGCTCGGTGGTCGCGATCGTGCTGGCCCTCGCCCTCCCGATCTTCGTCACCAAGGTGGTCGCTGACGAACCTGCCGCCGACGCGCCCGCGGAGACGGCAACGGAACAGGAAAGCGACTCTCCCGACGAAGATTCCTGAGCGGTTTGCCGACGGGCTTCAGCCTTGGTTTTCCGGCATCGGTTCCTCGTCGAGGGCGTGGCCGTGGCGAATGTCGCGAGCGGCTTCCATGAACACGGCATCCTCGCCGATGTTCACCGCCAGGTCGCCGATCCTCTCCAAGGACCTCAGGATGAAAATCAGATGGAGGTAGAGCTCGGAATTCCCTTCGGAGCGGCCGAGCGAGTCACTCAGCGAATTGGTGCAGCGCTTGTAGGCGCGGTCGAGCTCCTTGTCGCGCTCGCTGAGTGAGGCACCCAGTTCGACATTTCCATCCGCATAGGAAGCGACGGCATCGGCGAGGATCGACGAAGCCATCGAGTAGAGAAGGTCGGCATAGGTGAACTCCGCCACCTCTCCGCAGCGAAGGATCTTCCGCACCCGTTTCGCAATGCCCACCGCGTGGTCGGACACCCGCTCGAGGTTGGTCGAGATCTTCATCGAGGAAATCACCATCCTCAGGTCGGTCGCCACCGGCTTGAAACGGGCGATCGCCTCCATCCCCATCCGGTCGACCCGACGCTCCGCCTCATCCACCTCGTTGTCGTCCGCAATCACCGTCCGGCACAGGTCGAGATCCTGTTCGACCAACGCCCGGATGGCCCGGTCGATGTTGTGCTTGGCCATGTCCGCCATGGAGAAGACCTCGGAGCGCAGCGCCTGCAGCGCCGAGTCGAAGTCTCCGAGGTAGTGCGATGCTTGGGAATTCATGATTCAACAGATGCGACCGCAGGCCGGCCGCTGAGATAGGCTTCGGTCCGACGGTCTTTCGGACTGGCGAGCATTTGGGAAGTTGTACCCGATTCGACGAGTTCGCCACCGATCAAAAGGTGCATCCTCGAACAGACCGCGGCCGCCCGCTCGGTGTGCTGGGTCGCGAGAACAACGGTGTGGCGCCCGGCGAGCGAGGCGATGAGCTGCTCCATCCGACTCGATTCGAACGGATCGAGTCCGTCGAAAGGCTCGTCGAGCAAGAGGGCCGCGGGACGTAGCGCGAGCGCACGGGCGACGCACAAGAAGCGGCGTTGCCCATGGCCGAGAGCCAGCGCGGGCTTGCCGGCGGGAACGTCACCCAACCCGCAGCGCTCAAGCGTTTCGCTCACCCGCTGACGCAGCTCGGCGCGGTTCTTGCATTGCTCCCGCAAAGCCGCGGCGACGTTGTCGAAGACCGAAAAGGAAAACGGTGCGCCTGCGGAGGGGATCATCACGACCCGGCTTCGCAGTCGGCGCAGATCCGACCTGGTGCGCACGATGTCGAGGCCGCCGATCCGGACATCGCCCGACCTGCGGGTGACGACACCGGTGAAGTGTTCAAGACCGACAATCGCACGAAGCAGGCTCGTCTTTCCGGATCCGGTCGGTCCCAGCAGACCCGTCACCGCGCCAGGTTCGAAAGCAAGGGTCGCGGAACGGATCACCTCATGGCTGCCAACCCGCAGCCGGAAATCGATGAACTCGATTCCGGGCAGCTGGCCTTCCGACCAGTTCTCAACCTGTTCCGCTTCTGTCATGACGACGCCCTTTCCAAGGCCTTGGACTTTCTCCTGCCCACTCCCAGCAACCAAGAACCCAAAAGTGTCACAACCGAGACAACCGCGACGACCTGCCACCACTCGGAAACCGGCGGCGCCTTCTGCGTCTGGCGCAGCTCGTATACCAGCCAGCCAACCGTCAGGGCCCGGGCCACTCCGACCACCACCGCTCCCGTCAAGGCCGGACCCACGACTGGATATCCGACGACCCACAAGGTCCTGAGGCGCGACAAACCCAACGCAAGCGCCGATTCGAGAATGCCGACCGGCAGCTCGGACAAGGCACGGGCCGAAATCCGCCAGATCACCGGCGTGCCCGCGACCATGGCCACCATGCCCCACATGGCGGGCGACTCATTCACTCCCCGGGAAACCAGAAACAAACCCAACAGCACCGAGGTGAGCAGCGTCGGCAATCGACCGATCGACCCGATCAGCGAATCGAACCATCTCTCGGGCACCATTCCCGCCCGCGCGCCAATGACACTTCCCAGCAGGGAGACAGGCACCGCGATCAGCGCGCCCAACCCGACACCCGAACACACCTCGGCGATGCTGGAACCACCGGCATTCGTTCCAGCCTCGGCGATAAGGTGCGGCCAGAAAACGAATCTCATCAGGGCAAGGCGCGAGATCGTCTCCGGACGCGACCCAGACGCAAAACGGTGAATGTGACGGTGTCGTCACACGGCTACGTGCATCTGCGTAGTCGCAGACACGATTACGCAACCGCCGGATCCTTCGGTGCCGTCCGGGCCTTGCGCCAGCCGATGAAGAACAACATCGCCAGTGGCAACCCGTAGTCGCCCCACCGCTCGATCCACTCGAAGATGTTGAGAAGACCTTTCCCCGTCACGGTGTCGGCCGGCACGTAGAGAAACTCGGTGAAGAGCTTCCATACCAGAACCAGCCAAACGATCGGGCGCAGCGGCAGAAGGAACACGAGGAAGCCAAGTGCGAGTTCCGCCCAGCCGATCGCGACGATGGTCGAGACATCGGCATCGACACCCACGGCCTGCCAATGGTCGATCAGCATCTGCTTCTTCACGCCGAAGCCGAACCCGGCATGCCCCACCATCAGGGCACCCACACAAAAGCGGGACAGCCACCATATGGTGTTCGCCTTCGCGGCGGTCATCGCCGGCTCGACATAGGCGCCCAGCCAATCCTTGCGACTCATCACGAAGCCGCCGGCCATCAGCAGCAGTAGAAATGGCGGGCCCCAGTTGCCTGCCCGTTCCCAGAACTCCCAAGTCTGCATCTTAGGCACATGCATGGAGTCGGTTGCCAGTGAGACCACCCACTCGCCATCAACCTGCTCCTTCTTCAGATTTCCCGCGAGCGGCCGGAGGATCGCCGTCCACAAACCCCACAGAAACATCCACATCACCACGATCCGACGCGGCTTCCACAGCAGCACAAGCGCCATCAGGACGTCGAACGCTCCGATCAGCGGTTGGAGCTTCCAGGCAATCCCGGGCTCGATGCCTTGGGATTGGAAAAACGGAAGCCACCCGGACTTGGTGATCACCCCCCAAGCCCCGTGCCCGATGAAGCAAAGGGCGGCAGTCACCCGGAAGGTCCAGTGGAACTGGGCCTGCAGCGTTTCAAGACGGCCGTCGTGCGGTTTGAAGATTCCGGACCAGTTGAAAGTCGAAGCGCTGGGCAAGCTCATGAAAATGATCGCGCCCATACCGCTCCGAAGATCCGGAAATTTCATGAGTGCCGCAGTTTGCCGGTTTTGGTTCGGGACCGGGCATCATCACTTGACGGCGCTGGAGCAAGCGACGGACGCTCGACGCATGAGAATCCCTGTTCGCATCCTCGGCATTGGCTTCACGGTCATGCTGGCATTCCACGCCGCCCAAGCGGGTGAGCTTGGAGCGAAGACTCCGGTTTCCCAACCTCCTTCCCCTTCCGGTGGCGACTGGTGCAAGTCGCTCGTGGACTTTCCGAAGCTCTACAAGAACGACGAGAATCCCTACCTTCAGGAGCTGAATCTCTACCTCGTCTATCACCACCAGTACACCTACATCGACGGCAAGGACCGCAACGGACGGCACTTCAACGATGTCTATGACGAGAACCGCCGTTTCTGGTGGGGGTTCAACGGGCGCTTCCTCGACTACTTCAAGTTCAAGTTCGCCTCGAACGCCTCGCGCGACCTCGGTCCTGCCGGAGGCAGATGGCAACTCGGACACGAGAACTTCCGCAGCGCCTACGTGAGCTTCGACGCCGGGCGGGCGTTCGGCATCGAGGCCGTCGACAGCCTCGAGTTCGGCTACGGCCGCCGCTCGATCCGGATGACCGATCAATGGCAGCGCTCCGCCACGCACATCAATACGATCGAGCGGGCCGACTTCTCCAACAAGATGTGGCCGAACGATGAAGACGGCTCGAACCCTCTCGCCGCGTGGCTGAAATTCACGAAAGGCCTCTCCACCGTGGATATCGCTGTGGTGTCCACCGACGAGTCGGGATACATGCCGAGTTGGAATGCAGGCACCATGCTCTTCGTTTCGTGGGAGGGTGACTTCGCGGGAATGACCCCTTTCGACATGAACGATCTCTGGTTCTCCTTCTTCTACCAGGATGCCGACATTCCCGAAGACCGTCTCGCGGGCGGCATTGAGTGGGCACTCGCGGGCGTCTCGCGGATCGGCCGGGGCCCGTGGGCCGTCCACACGTCGCTCGGCATCGGTGACAATGGCGACCAGACCAATCCGCGCCGCGAAGGCATGTTCTGGGGCGGCTACGTCATGCCGATGTACTGGATCGTCGATGGCAAACTGAAGCTGGTCCTCCGCTACCAGTATCAGGGGGCCGAGGAACCGGACGGCATCCGCCTCAACGGCCGCTACGCTCGCGTCGCCGAGCAGCGTCTCGGCCTTGCCCTGAATGGCGGCCGCGGCGACGAGCACCACAACCTCTACGCCGGCCTGAACTGGTATCTCTGCGGCGAGAACGTGAAGCTCATGACCGGAGTCCAGTACGACCGCCTCGAGTCGGACGGACAGCGGATTTACAGCGGCTGGACCACCAGTGTGGCGGCACGCTTCTTCTTCTGAGCGGAATCGGCAAGCCCGGCATTCCGACCGGACAGACACGAAAAACTGCTTTCTCTCGCAGAAGGAATGGGCCATCAATGTGGTCTATGTCTGCGAATGTAATTCGGACCCTCTCGGTCATCGCCTTTTTGCCGTGGACGGCACTCCATGCACAGGACGATGACCCGAACGCCGCCAAACTGGAAAAACTCGAGGCGTCGGCGGTCTCGTTCGTCGATGCCTACAACAAGGGCGACGCTGCGGCGCTGGCCAAGCTGTTCCTTCCCGACGGCGAGATCACGCTGGCCGACGGCGGCGTGGTTTCGGGCCGCGATGAGATCGAGGAGTTTTACGCCGAGATCTTCTCCCCGGAAGAGACGCCGCAAGCCGCGCTCGAGGCGGGCTCGGTGCGCTTCGTCACGCCGGCCATCGCGATCGAGGAAGGCACCTTCCACGTGACCGCTCCGGATGGCGAAGTCATCTCGCACAACTACACCGCGGTCCAGGTCCAGCAGGACGACGGCTCATGGCTGACCGCCAGCGTGCGCGACTCGCTGGAGGACACCGCCCCGCCGAGCGAGAAGATGCTCGGGCTCGAGTGGATCGTCGGCGACTGGAAGATCCAGGCCGGCGGATCGACCACCTGGATCACCTTTGACTGGAGCGACGACGGTCCGTTCATCGACGGCCGAGCGCTGACCGAGGAGGCCGGCGAGGAAAGCACGTCGGCCACTTGGCGCATCGCCTGGGATCCGAAACGAAAGGGCTACACCTCGTGGGGCTTCGACGCCCTCGGCGGCTTCACCAAGTCGGAATGGACCGAGGTCGACGAGGCCAGCTGGATGCTGCGCACCCGTGGCGTCACCGCCGATGGTGAGAGCAACGTTTCCACCCAGACCCTCGTCCTCGATCCCTCCAGCGAACATTTCGCATGGACCACCCGCGACCAACTGCTCGGTGGCGAGGCCCAGCCCGAACGGACCGTCAGGGTCGTCCGCCGCCCGCCGGAACCGAAGTCCGCCGCCACCGAGTGAAACCCCTAACCTCCTATCCGATGAAACTTCTCTGCAAAGTCATCACCATCCAGGTGATCTGCTTCTCTCTCTTCTTAAACGACGCGATGGCGCGCGGCTTCGGCTCCCAAACCAACAAGGGCGGACTCTCAAGGAGCGCCCCTTCGAAAGCGAAGTTCTCCAAGCCCTCCAAACCGACCTACTCCAAACCCGCTTCGCGCCCGGCTCCGAGCCGCAGCCCGATCACCGGTTCGAAGATCAAGAAGCCGACCTACCAGCGCCCCACCGCCAAGCCAGCCACCCGACCGACCTACAACCGGCCGACCACGCGGCCGTCCACTCCAACCACCCGGCCCTCGACGAAGCCGTCCACGAAACCGACGACCCGGCCCACCACTCCCACGACCCGGCCCTCGACGAAGCCCTCGACAAAACCGACGACGCGCCCATCGACGAAACCAACGCTTCCCACCAAGCCGACAACGCGTCCGTCCACCAAGCCGACGCTGCCGACCAAGCCGTCCACGAAGCCGTCAACCCGCCCCTCCACCCTTCCATCGAACCGACCGGTCACCCGGCCTTCGACCCGCCCGGGCAACATCACCTACCCCAAACCGGACAAGCCGATGACCCTGCCGAGCACCCGGCCCGGGACCGGCAACAATCGGCCCTCGACGAAGCCCGGACTCGGCAACAACCGGCCTGGCACCGGCATCAACCGCCCGGGCATTTCCCAGCCGAGCAAGCCCAAGCCGCTCCCCGGGATCCGCCCTGGTGCCACCGTGCGGCCCGGTCAGAACACCCGTCCGGTCCAGCGGCCGAGCTTCAGCCGTCCGCCGAGCAACAACCGCCCCGGCGGACGTCCGGGTGGCGGCAGCTGGTGGTCCGGAGGCAATACCAACATCGGCTCCGGAAACACGGTCATCAACATCAACAACAACTTCCAGAAGAACGTCAACTGGTCGACCAACCGCCGCTACTGGGGCTACAACCCATGGTGGAGCCGGCCCACGACCCGCCCATGGTACGGCGGCTCCTGGAACTGCGGATGGAACAACCGCTGGTACCGCCACCATCACCATCACTACTGGGGCGGCTACCGTCCTCTGCCGGGATACGTGATCTACGACGACCGCAACGACTTCGCCGAAGCGATCGGCTGGGGCCTCGTCGCGTGGGGCCTCGGCAAGCTGATCTTCGACAGCGGCTACAACAACTACTCGAACCCCTACCCGGCCCAGCCCGTCGGCAACGTGACCTACTCGCAGCCGATCACCGTGGTCGCCGCCGAGGCGACAGGAACCGAAGAGCAGTTGGCCGATGCCACCGGCAACTCGGAAGCCTTCATCGCCCGCTCGCAGGACGCGTTCAAGATCGGCGAGTATCTCGTCGCGCTCGAACTTTGTGACAAGGCGATTGAAGCCGCTCCAGGCGACGGCGCGCTTCACGAATACCGAGCCCTCATCCTGTTCGCCCTCGGCAAGTTCGGCGAAGCGGCCGGCGTGCTGAACCCGGTGCTCGCCTCGGGTCCCGGCTGGGATTGGACGACGATGGTCACGCTCTACAGCTCGCAGGAGGTCTACACCGACCAGCTCCGGAGGCTTGAGGAATACTCGGCCGCCAAGCCCGATGACGCCGGCTCGCATTTCCTGCTCGGCTACCACTACATGGTCTGCGGACACCTCGACCGCGCCACCGAGGAGTTCGAGAGCGCGGCGACACTCCAACCGGCCGACAGCGTGTCGCAGCAACTCGCCGACCTCTGCAAAGCATCCACGAATTCCGCAAGCGACGCCGAAGAGGAGCCCGCGGAGGATGAGGAGCCGCTTGAGGAAATGCCCGTCCCGGAAGTCGTGCCGCTTGAGAGACTCACCGGCACCTGGGTCGCCGACAAGGGCGAGGACGGCACCATCACCCTGACGCTGAAAGCGGACGGCAAGTTCGTCTGGGACTACACCAAGGACTCGAAGTCGAGCGCCTTCGATGGCGAGTTCAGCATGAACGACGGCGGCCTGCTCGTCCTCGATACCGAGGACACCCAGATGGTCGCCGCGGTCCAGATGCCCGAGGAATCCGAGCTGAAGTTCGTCCTCGCCGGCGGTCCGCCCGGGGACCCGGGACTCGACTTCAAACGGAATTGATTTTCGGTGGTTGCCATGGACGGGCGGTGGGGAAACCTGCCGCCCGTTTCGTTTCCCCGTCTTTACTTCCGGACGCCGGCAGCCTAACAAGCAGGTTGCCATGAAGCGGGTCCTGTTCCTCCTCCTCGTTCTCCTAGGTTTCGCTCCCTTCGCCGGAGCCCAAGACACGAAGAATCAGGACCCCGCGTTCGAGCCGGCACCACTGGTCGTCTGGAACCGCGAGATCACGGTCTTCCGCGCTCCGCTCGGGAATCTGACACCCGAGCAAAGACTCAGCAACGCGCTCTCGAAGATCGCGGATGTCGAGGACTTCGAGCTCTACGAGGACATCCGCGGCGAGCGGACTTCCCTCGGCGATCTCAAGACGGTCTCGTTCATGATCGGCGATGAGCACCTGTTCGCAGTCGTCGAGACCGATCTCGACCCGACGACCGGCGAAACGCTCGACTCGCTTACCAAAACAATCATCTCCCGGCTTGAGGAAGTCCGCGACGCCAAACGGGAGCAACGCAGCGTCACCGTGATCCTCAAGGGCGTCGGTGTCGCCATCGCAGCGACCGCGGCTTTCCTGGGCCTCCTCTGGTTCCTCCGCTTCCTCGGCCGCAAGCTCCGCCGTTACATGGTCCAGCGGACTTCGAAGCTGAAACAACTCAAGGTTCGGAACTTCGACTTCCGGCCGATGATGCTCCAGGCCATCCGAAGGGTGATCGTCATGATCGGCTGGGGCGTCGCGCTGTTCGCCGGTTACGTCTGGATCGTCACCGTGCTCGGGCAGTTCCCATACACCGCCCCGTGGGGCCATGCATTGGGCGAGCGTCTCCGCACCCTCACCGCCGGACTGCTCCAGAGCTTCGTCGACGCGCTCCCCGGCGTGATCATGGTGATCGTCATCTTCGCCCTGACCCGCTGGGTCGCGCGGCTGGCCGACAACCTCTTCCGCCAACTCGAGCACACGAAAGACGACGACAGCTGGCTCGGCAGCGATACCGCACGCGCCTCGCGCCGCATCGTCGTCGTGCTCGTCTGGATCTTCGGCATCACGATCGCCTACCCCTACATCCCCGGCTCGGAGAGCCCCGCCTTCAAGGGCATCAGTGTCTTCGTCGGCCTCGTGCTCTCGCTCGGTTCGACCGGCCTCGTGAACCAGGTCATGAGCGGCTTTGTGGTACTCTATTCCGGGGCGGTCCGGACCGGAGAGTATGCCAAGGTCGGTGACACCGAGGGCGTGATCCAGGACATCGGACTGCTGTCGACGAAAGTGCTCACGCCTAGACGCGAATACGTCACCGTGCCCAACGCGGTACTCATCGCCAAGGAGACACTCAACTACTCGCGGATCGAGGAGAACGAACAACGCACCGAGCTCTCGACCAAGGTGACCATCGGCTACGACACGCCATGGCGTCAGGTCCACGCGATGCTCCTGCTCGCCACCGAACGCACCCCGGGCATTCGCAAGAAGCCGGAACCGCGGGTCATCCAGACCGCCCTCTCCGACTTCTACGCCGAGTACGAACTCCGCTTCGTCCCCTCGGATGTCGCGAAGAAGGGCGTGATCCTTTCCGACCTCCACCAACGCATCCAGGACACCTTCAACGAGTTCGAAGTCCAGATCATGTCCCCGAACTTCAGGTCCCAGCCCGAGGAACCGGTCCTCACACCGAAGGACAAGTGGTTCCTCGCTCCCTCCGAGCCCGAGGGCGACAAAAAAGGCGGAGGCAAAAAGGCATAGCCGACCTCACCCGAACCCGGACCGCGCGGCGCCGCCACGCACCTCAGCCGGACCGCGCGACCCCAGTCGCGCACCGAGGTGGCGCTCGAGGTGGCTCTCGCGGTCCCGTTGCCACGGTCCCGTCAACGCCCAATGTTGAGGCCCCTGCAGGCCCGCGCTCCTTGTTCATCCACCGCGACCGACTCGTTTCCACGTGACCTCACAGACCCTGTCCACTATCAACTCACCTGACCATCGCCTGCCATGAAATCGACTCCGCTTCTCGCCCTCACCGCCTCGGCCATCCTGACGACCGCCCTGCATGCCGGCACACCCACCGCACCCGAGCCGGTCATGACCACCACCACCGACAACGGGTGGGAGATCACCCTCGGCCTCTACGGCTGGGGAGCGGGCCTCAATGGCGACATCGGCGCGGGAGGATTCACCACGCCGGTCGACATCTCCTTCGGCGACATCCTCGACACCCTCGACATGACCGCGATGGGAATGATGGAGGCACGCAAGGGTCCATGGTTCGCCCAACTCGAGGGGCTCTATCTCAGAAACTCGCTTACCCTGACGACCTACACGCCGCTCCGGAACACCCCGGCTCAGGCGAAGCTGACCGCGCAAACCACACGCCTCGAACTCGTCGGCGGTTATAGCGTGATCGATACCGATTGCACCCGCCTCGATCTGTTCGCCGGTGCCGTTTACTACGACATCGACAACGAACTCCGCCTGCTCGGACGTCGCGTCGTTACCAGCATCGGCTCGGGCGAAGGCTGGCTCGATCCGGCGATCGGCTTCCGCCTCAACCAACGGCTCGGTGGCCCGTGGAGCGCGCAGCTTCGTGGCGAGGTCGGCGGCTTCGGCGTCAGCTCGGACTTCCTCTGGCAAGCGGTCGCGCTGATCGGCTACGACCTCGGTGAATCATCCACCCTGTTCCTCGGCTACCGCCATGCCGCGGTTGACTATCAGAAAGGCGGCTTCCTCTACGACGCCGCTTCAGGAGGCCCGATCCTCGGGCTGGCTCTGACGTTCTAGTTCCGGCGGGCTCAAGTGCGCAACGGGGAGAGCGGCTTTTCAAGCCGCCTCATCCAGCCCGGCGAAGCGAATGATCCCGCGACTCGCAAAGCCGCTCTCCGAAACACCGGAGCAGTCAGACGCGTACCATCGCGCCTCCGACTCCACACCCGGGCGACTTCTGCTTGCCGTGTGGAAATCCCGGCACCTAGTCTCGCCGATGATGCCGACCCCCGATTCTCCGGAAGTCGCCGTGCGACCCATCCTGCTGACCTCCCTCATGACCGTTCTCGCCACCCTCCTCACGGCCAGTTGCGGGATCAATTACCGGGACGTCCCGAAAACTCCGAGCGCCGCGCTCAAGAAAGCACCGTCCTCCGGCGTCGCTGGGCAGTTCGAGGCCGCCGCCCGACGCCACCCCGGAAAGTCCGGATTCGCTGCCTTGGGAGGCAACCGCGAAGCGTTCACCAGCCGCGTCGCTCTGGCCGACTTCGCCCGCGAGACCCTCGACGTCCAGTACTACATCTGGACCGCCGACACCATCGGACTGACGCTCGCCGACCACCTGATCCAGGCCGCCGACCGCGGCGTGCGCGTCCGGTTCCTGCTCGACGACGTGAACTTCAAGAAACGCGACAGCACCACCGCCAAGATCGCCGCCCACCCGAACATCGAGGTCCGCATCTTCAACCCGCACCGCTACCGGAATCTGCGCACCACCGAGTTCCTTGCCAACTTCGGCCGGCTCAACAAGCGGATGCACAACAAGATCATGGTGATGGACAACTCCGTCGCCATCATCGGCGGCCGCAACATCGCGGACGAATACTTCGGTCTCGGCGAAAGCTTCAACAATCGCGACCTCGACATCGCCGCGGCCGGCCCGATCGTCCGCGATATTTCCGCCACCTTCGACGAGTTCTGGAACAGCGCGGGCGCCATTCCCATCGAGGGATTCGTCCGCGAGGTGCCGGACATGAACGATTTCCGGGAGCAGCTCGCCGTCTTGCGCGGCAACATCCGGCCGGAACGCTACCCGTTCCCCCTGAAACAGGACGTCGATGACCTGCGCGGCCGGATCGACGACATCGCCGACAAGATGGTGTGGGCCAAAGGCGAAGTGCTTCACGACAGCTTCGAGTCGATGCGCGGCAACGATCCGGACGGAAAGATGAACATCCAACTCCACTCGGAGATCGCCGCCGCCAAGCGCTCGGTGAAGATCGAAGCCGCCTACTTCATCCTCCGCGACAGCGGCGTTGAGACCACCCGCCAACTCACCGAACGCGGCGTGAAGGTCCGCACGCTGACCAACGCCCTCGCAGGCAACGACGTGGTGGCTGCCCAAGCCGGACACACCAAGCGTCGTCCGCAGGTCCTCCGCGCCGGCATGGAGGTCTATGAACTGCGCCCCGACGCACCCGCGATGCTCTCGCAGGTGGCGCCCTACGCGACGAGCTCCCGGTCCGCGCTTCATACGAAGTCCCTCGTCATCGACAGCGAGAAGACTTTCATCGGCAGCTTCAATCTCGACCCGCGCTCGGCGGACATCAATTCGGAGATCGGACTACTGGTTCACAGCAAGGCCTTCGCCAAGCAGGTCGAGGACTTCCTCGATGAAGGCGTCCGCCCGGAGAACGCCTACCGCGTCACGCTCGACGACAAGGGCAAAACCCTCTGGACCGCCGAGGTCGATGGCGAAACCAAGACCTGGACCCACGATCCGGAGACCAGCTTCGGCCGACGCTTCATGAACGGCCTGATGACCCTCCTGCCGATCGAGGATCAGCTGTGAACACCGGGAAGCGATTGTTGTCTCGGCGGCTTCCCTGGATTTGTTTGCCAGGAGGACAACTTGGGCATTGCGGCCGGTCGGCTACTACTGGCGATGGCCGGACTACCGGATAGGACCTGAACGACCGGGCGATCTGTTTCATGGAGGCCAACCCCCACGAATAGACGCCCATCTTGGGGCAAAGTCCTTGTCGGCGGACGGCCTCGGAGCTTAGGTGACTCTAACTGCCCACACGATACGCAGTGCCCATCGAATCCAGAGTCATCCTTACCAAGCTCTTCCGGCCGGAACCGCCGAAGGATGTCATCGCGCGGCCAAGATTGCTGGCCCGACTGGATCAGGGAAAGGACGCGCCGCTCACGCTGGTCTCCGCCCCCGCAGGATATGGCAAGAGCACGCTTGTCAGCCAGTGGCTGGGAAGCTTCGGAGCGGGCGAGACGAGCGCCTGGTATTCGGCCGACCCGAGCGACAACGACCCCGAGTCCTTTTTCCTGCATCTGGTCAGTGCGATTCAGGTTGCCCTGCCGGGCGCGTGCGAAGACTCCGCCAAACTCGCGAGATCAAACCGCCTCCCAGATCACGAAGAGGTCGTGCGCCTGTTCAGCAATGAGCTGCTCAAGCTGGAAGGCCGCGTATACCTGGTCGTGGACGACTTCCATTTCCTGAGTCACGAAGGAATCCGCGATCTCCTGAATCTGCTCCTCGCCCATCCCCCGTCCAACTTCCACCTGATCCTCGTCACCCGCCGGGACCCGCCGATCCTACTGAACCGCCATCGTAGGCAGGGCCAGCTGAACGAGTTCCGCCTCGGCGACCTCAGGTTCAATGAACAGGAGGTCGACACCTTCATGGAGGCCAACCTTCCGGTAATCCGTCCGGCGGAGCTCAAGGAACTGGCCCTCAGGCATCTCGAAGGCTGGCCGGTGGCCCTACGCCTGCTAATCGTCGCCCTGCGCGATACGAAGGACGTCGCGGACTTCACAAGGCGAATGCCCGCGGCGCCAGCCTTGGTAAGCAACTTCCTGATCGAAGGGATCCTCGACCAGATTGATGCCGAACGGCTGGCGGCCATGCTCGGAGTCTCTTTGGTGGATCGCTTCAATATCGGCTTGTGCGACGCGATGTTTCCGGGGCTGGACGGACGGGAATTTGTCGATTGGCTGGTGGCTTCCGATCTGTTCGTGATCCCCCTCGACAAGGACCGGGGGTGGTTCCGCTTCCACCACTTGTTCCAGGATACCCTGCAGGCCGAATTGAAGCTACGCCAGTCCCCGGAGGAAATCCGTGGCACCCACCAGCGCGCGGCGATGTGGTTCGCTTCCCAGGAACTAATCGGCGAGGCGCTCGATCATCTTCTCAAAGCCGATGACCTCGATGCGGTGACCGACCTGCTGGTCGCAAAGATCTCGAACATGGAGAATCCTCCCGGCCGCGATCGGACCACCCGGTGGTTTGCGAAGGTTCCGCAGTCGGTGATCGACGCCCACCCGGTGCTGTTGGGCACCCGTTGCATTCAGCTCATCCAAGATGTCCGCATCGCGGAGGCGTATGAGACTGCGGATCGTTTGGAAGCGGCTCTGGTGGGATTTGATGGGGACGCGAAGCTGCGACTCTACCTCCACGGCGTCGCGGTATGGGCCTGCACCTTCCAACTGGCTGCCGAAAAGAAGTGGGACGAAATCGTGACCCGCGCCGAGGGCATCCTGGATCAACTGTGGCCGGAAGAGACCGAGCTGCGCGGATTGCTGTGCATGCCACTGAGCAACGCCTGCCGGGCGCACGGTGACGTCCGGCGCGCACGAGAATCGATCGACCGGATCCGGCGGGAATTGGAGGCGGCAGGAGCGCCGTATCCGGAAGCCTTCCACTCCGAGTGCCACTTGAATTTCCACCTCGGGGACAGTCGCCGCCTCAGCGAGTGCTCCGGGACCTTCCTCGAACACTGCCGGGAACACGGTTTCCGATCCTATGCCGTCAACGCGCGATTCCAATCCGCATGGGCGAGCTACCAACTGAACGATCTGGAAACAGCGGCGGGATTCTGTGCGGAACGGGATGACGATGTCGTCTTGGCCAACCCCCAGGACTACCTTCTCAATCGGCGACTGGAGGTGATGATCTGTCTGGCCCGGGGACAGGTGGACGAGTCCAGGGAGTTGCTCGTGCCGATGCACGGATTCCTTGACCGCCACAAGGCTCCACGGACGATCTTTTGCTACGAATCCACGAGGGCCCTCGTCGCGCTGCGGGAAGGGCACCTCTCCGAAGCGCTGGCCTGGGTGGACTCCCACGGTTCGCGGCCCTTCGTCGCCAATCTTCTCGACGATTTCGCCGGTATCCCCCTGCAGATCCTGTTGGCGACCAACACCCCGGAAAGTTTGCGGAAAGCGGGAGAGATCCTCGGCCGGACCGTGGACGCGGCGGCAGAGATGAACTCGGTAGCGGCTCGCTTCGAGCTGCTTGCTCTGCGCGCGCTCTGGAATCATGCCATGGATCGCGGAGAAGAGTCTCTCGCAGACCTCCGCGAAGCCCTGCACTTGGCACAGCCCGGAGGATCGGTCCGTGTCTTCGCCGACATCGCGGCCAGCCTGCCCCTCCTCCTGACCCTTCTCCAAAAACTCGAACTCGACGAAGAGGGCATCGCTTACGTCGGGAGCATCTGGGGTGCTGCGTCGGTTCCTTCGGCAACTTCCGAAGGAGACGTGGCGGTCGAAGTCCCCCGCCCCCCGGCCGGATCACTCGTCGAGGCGCTCTCCAAGCGGGAATACGAGGTCCTCCTCCATGCCGCGAAGCGCCTCAGCAACCGGGAAATCGCAGAGACGCTCTTCATCTCCCCGGGCACCGTGAAACGCCACCTCAACAACATTTACGAGAAGTTGGGCGTGCATGGCCGCAAGGAGGCGGTCGCCAAGGCGACGGGGCTGGGACTGCTGCAGTAATCATCCGACGCAGCGTCGGAATTGTACCCTCTTTTGTACCCTTTCGGGCCATGCGCTGCAGCGGGGATTCCGCCACCTTCGGGGGCAGATGAGGGAAAGCACTCACTCCCTGACCATGTCGGCCCCGGCCGTCTACCGGATCACGGTTCCGGGCAAGCTCGGCGACGACTTCGCCCGGCACCTCGAAGGGCTGAACCTTAGCGAGATCACCGGCAACGGCGGCACTTGGGTCAGCGTTCTGGTGGGACGCCTCATCGACCAAGCCGCGCTCTGCGGACTGCTCAATTCCCTCTATGACCTCCAACTCCCGATCCTCTCGGTCGAGTGCATCGATGTCGAGGCAACGGATCGAGAATCCACGGCCAGCTCCCTCTGAATCCGCCGAAGCGACAGCACAAGCCAGAAGAACACACGAAAGCAACCGATCCCATGTCCAATATCCTCGAAGGAATCAAAGTCGTCGAAGTCGCCTCAATGGCGGCAGCGCCCAACGCAACGGTCATCCTCGCCGATCTCGGCGCGGAAGTGATCAAGATTGAACCGCTCAGCGGTGACCCCTGGCGCTACGGGCACCTGACGCCAGGACTCCCGCCAAGCAAGATCCCGTGGACCACGTTCATCCAGAACCGCACCAAGAAGTCGGTCGCCCTCAACCTCAAGAGTCCTGAGGCCCAGCAGGCCCTCCACAAGCTTGCAGAAACGGCCGACGTCTTTCTGACGAATTCACCCCTCCCGGTACAGAAACACCTCAAGCATACCTACGACGACATCAAGGCGGTCAAACCCGACATCGTCTTTGCTTCGATCAATGGCTTCGGCAAGGAAGGGCCCGACAAGGACGCACCGGGGTTCGACGCCACCGCTTGGTACGCCCGGACCGGAATTATGGAGGAACTTCGCCCCAAGGACGGCGATCCGGTCGCCTTGCCCGTCGGCCTTGGTGACCTGGGCACCTCGGCGACACTCGCTGGTGCTGTCCTGGGAGGCCTGTTTCACCGCGAACGTACCGGGAAAGGGTCAGAGGTGTTCACTTCACTGATGCACAACGGACTCTGGGCGAACTCCTCCATGATGCAGGCGGCGTTGGTCGGCACGCCCCCGATGCCGAAATACCATATGGAAGAATGGCCAAACCCAGTCGCCGGCGCTCGCTACAAGACGAAGGACGGTCGCTTTATCATCATCGTGGAAATCAATCCGAACAATATCGAGAATCTCCGCGAAGCCTTCGGCGCCGATCATCTCAAGGGCGATGAACGTTTCGCAACACCACAACTGAGACTGAAGAACGCCAGGGCCTTGTTCGACGAAATGCAAGGCATCGTTGCACAACATGATCTCGAGGTCGTCAGGAAACGCCTGAGCGAATTCGGCGTGAACTTCAGTGTTGCGCAAACCACGGCCGAGTGCACCGGAGACGAGCACATGATCGCCAACGGCTGCTTCCCGGACGTCGAGGGATCCGACGGCATCCGCACCGTCGACAGCCCGATGCAGATCAGTTCCGACGGCTACGAGAGGGTGAAGCCGAAGACCCCTCCCGGCGTTGGCGAGCACACGATGTCGGAACTGACCGCCCTCGGCTACAGCGAGGACGAAGTCAAGGCGCTGGCTGAAGCCGGAGCCGTCGGCCTGCCGAAGTGAACGGCCTTTCACAGGAAGAAAGCACCCAAATTCAAAACAACCAAGAGACCGAACCATGAGCGATGAACCCAAATTCTTCGAGGACTACGAGATCGGCGAGTCCTTCGTGACCCCCGGCAGAACGATCACCGAAACCGATGTCGTGACGCATGCCATGCACTCCGGAGATTGGCAGCCCCACCACACGGATGCCGAGTTCTGCAAGACCCAGCCTTTCAAGAAACCGATTGCCCACGGCACTCTGACCTTCGCCTTTAGCGTGGGGCTGATCTTCCGCGCGGAAAGCGCCAATCCCAACGTGATGAACTATGGCTACGACAAGATCCGCTTTCCAGCTCTCGTCTTCCCGGGCGATACGATCAAGGTCGAGGTGAAGATCACCGCCAAGAAGGATCACCACAAGATCAAGACCCATGGCCTGCTGACGCAGACGGAGACCACGGTCAATCAGCGGGGAGAAACCGTCGCTTTCGTCGAGCACATCCTTTTCGTGACCAGGCGGACTCCCCTCGACTGAACCCAACCCTCGCGGATGACGCGATCTCGCTCGTGGCACCCGCAGTCGACGAAGATGCTCTCGAGAGAGAGCACATTGCCGGAAACTGGCTTATGAGTGGCAACGAATCTCCAAGTTCGAAACTGGATATGTTTCGCGGCATGGATATTGCCTGGCTGGGCGGCCAATGGGTCGACCGAGAACCGGAGAAGACCTTCCTGATCTGGGCTCCCTTCGAGGGCGAGGAACGAAGGTGGAGCTATGCGGAGTTCGCCAGCGATGCCAATCGGTTCGCCGCCGGCCTACATGACCGCGGAATCGGCGCCGGTGATTTCGTGCTCGTCCATCTTGAGAACTGCCCGGAGCTCCTGATCGCCTGGTTCGGCTGCGCCATCCTGGGTGCCGTCCCGGTGACGACCAACTCCCGGGCGGTACCGGCCGACGTCCGCTATTTTGCCGAAGTCATGCGGCCCGTCGCCGCAGTCACCCAGCCTTCGTTTGCCGCCATGGTGCGCGAGGCCTGCGGAGACGCCACCTGCATGATCATGACCGAAAGTCAGCCCCCAACCGATGGTCCGACGCAGGGACCGGAGGAGTTTGGAGCCGAGCCCTTTTCGCAATTCTGCAGCGACTCTCCTCTTCCCGATCTGCCGCGGGATCCCGCGCGGGATTTTTCGGTGCAGTTCACCTCCGGGACAACCTCTCGCCCCAGGCCCACCGTCTGGACCCACGCCAACGCCTTGTGGTGCGGAAGATCCATGGCGATGAGCATGCGTCTCCGTCGCGAGGACGCGACACTCGTCTACATGCCGCTGTTTCACGCCAACGCTCAGGTGGCCTTGCTGACCACCCTTTGGTCCGGGGGCACGGTGGTGCTGCAGCCGAAATTCTCCGCTTCACGGTTCTGGGACACATGCGCCCGATATGGCGTGACCTGGGCATCAATGATCCCCTTTGCCTTCAAGGCCCTCCAGGGCCGACCCGTCCCCGAGCACCGGGTCCGCGTGCTGATGTCGCTGGCTCGATTGCCGGATCCAGAAAGAGAGTTCGGGGTTGAGACCATAGGCTATTGGGGAATGACCGAGACCGTGGCTTCCGCGATCATCGCGGATGCGGATCATGTCGGCCCGCCCGGAACGATGGGGCGTCCCTCTCCTTTTTACGGAATCGAGGTTCGCAAGGAGGACGGCTCCCCGGCCGGGCCGGGCGAGCAGGGACTTCTTTTCATCCACGGCGAGCGGGGCGTCTCCCTTTTCAAGCAATACTATCATAACCCCGAGGCGACCGAGGATGCCTTCGATGCGAACGGCGCGCTGGATACGGGTGACATGGTCCGGATCGACGAGGACGGCTGGTTCTTCTTCGTCGGCCGCGACAAGGACATGCTGCGGGTCGGCGGCGAGAATGTGGCCGCGTCCGAGATCGAACGCGTCATCACCGAGTCGGGCCTCGTCGAGGAGTGTGCCGTGGTCGCGCAGAAACACCACATGCTGGGTGACGTGCCCGCCGCGTTCGTCATCCTCAACGACGCGGGCAAGGCTCTCCCCGAGGCGGATCTCATCGAGAAGATCACCGCCTACTGTCGTGAAAACCTAGCGGACTTCAAGGTGACCCGATCCGTGCAAGTGGTCGACGAACTTCCCCGCACGACCCTCGACAAGGTGGCGAAGAATCAACTTCGGGATCGCTTGCCACCAATCGACGCGGATTGATCCCCAGGGAAAACAGCGAATCAGGATGAACACGCACAAACAATGGAAAGGAACTAGAGATGGGCTGGATTGAGATATTTATACTTCTATTCGCGACCACGAATGCGGGAAAGGCTGCGATCGTCAGCCTGACCATGACCCGAAACGCGGATGCTTCCCTCAAACGGAAGATCGCCTTCCGTTCGGTGCTGATCACGACGGTCGTTTGCATCTTATTTACCTTGGCCGGGGCCGTCATTCTGTCGGCGTTGAAGATTACCGTGGAAGCCCTGTTGATTTCCGGCGGCGCCATTCTCTTCGTCTTTGCGCTCAATCTGGTCATCGCAGAAGACAAGCCGGAAACCGCAAGCGGCCCACCCCCTGCCCCGTCCATCGGTATCGCAGCCTACCCGCTCGCGGTACCGCTGATGGCGTCTCCTCAGGGCCTTGTCGCCATTATCGCAATCGAGGCGACTCTCCGACAGGGATTCAGCCCTGGAGCCATCATGGATGTCGGAATCCTGCTCGGGATCATCCTGATCATCATGGCCATCAACCTTGGGGTGCTTTTGGGCGCGGAGCGTATCTTTGCAAAGATTCCGCCCGAGTTCCTGAAGGTGGTGATGCGGATTGTGGGCGTGCTACTTTGCGCACTGGCAGTGCAGTTGATGATTGCCGGATTCGATGGGCTTGGACTGATCCCTGCCGGCGAGAGCTCAAAATAGCATTCTTCCCAAACTCAAGAATTTCAACACCCCCATTCAAGCAACCGAAATTGGAATCATTATGAAAAAAGTCATTATTGAAAAATCAGGCGGAATCATCCGCGTGAAGATCAATCGCCCGGAAGTCATGAACGCCTGCGATGGCGAAACGTACGACGCGATCGCGGATGCATGGGAAGAACTGGAGGGCGACCCCGACCTGAGGGTGGGGATCGTTAGCGGCGAAGGCCGCGCATTCTGCGTCGGAACCGACATCAAATGGGTCAAGTCGCCCGATGCGGAGGGTTTCGTGGATCGCCTTTACCCGCGCATGTTGACCCTGACGAAACCTGTAATCGCAGCCATCCATGGTCACTGCAACGGCGGCGGTTTGGAGCAGGCGCTGGCCGCCGACATTCGCGTTTGCAGTGAAGATGCTCATTTCGGCTCGGGTGAAGTTCGGCTCGGCTGGATTCCGGGCGGCTACGGCACCCAGCGACTGCCTCGAGTGATTCCGTTGGGTCCGGCACTTGAACTACTGTACACCGGCGGTCGCATTGACGCCTCGGACGCCTATCGGCTTGGCCTCGTCAATCATGTGGTCCCGGCGGATCAATTGATGGAGAAGTGCGAACAGATCGCCTCGGAGATCACCAAGTGCGCGCCGCTGGCCGTCCAGAAGATGAAGCAAGTCGTCATGCAGGGACTCGACATGCCCCTCACCCAAGCCGTCAGGCTCGAGAAGGAGTATTTCGAATGGCTCATGCGGACCGAGGACTCGAAGGAAGGCGCCCTGGCTTTTGCTGAAAAGCGCGCACCCAACTGGAAGGGGAAATAATCGATGAGCAAGTACCAGTTCATCACAACCGAGCGGAAGGGTAAGGTCGGGATCGTAACGTTCAATCGCCCCGAGGCGATGAATGCCTTGAATGAGCAGGTGACGACCGAAGTCACCGATGCCCTGATGGAATTCGACGCCGACCACGGCATCGGCTGCATGATCCTGGCCGGAGGCGACAAGGCATTCTGCGCCGGCGCCGATCTGAAATGGATCGCCTCGCAGGACTTCGAGAGCGCCTATCTCACCGATCTGGCCGCTTACATGGACCAGGTCGCCGGGCTGCGCAAACCGGTCATCGCCGCGGTTCGCGGCTTCGCCTTCGGCGGCGGCACCGAGATCTCGCTGATGTGTGACATGATCATCGCCGACTCGACCGCCAAGTTCGGCCTGACCGAAGTCACACTGGGCGTCCTCCCCGGGGGCGGAGGTCCGGCACGCCTGGCCAGTGCCGTGGGCAAGGCCAAGGCGATGTACTACGTGCTGACCGGAAAATGGTTCGACGCCGCGGAAGCCGAGCGAATTGGCATGATCACCAAGGCCGTCGAGGACGGCAAACACCTCGAAGTGGCCATGGAGATCGCCACAACGATCGCCAACAACCCGAGACTGGCCGTCCTCGCGTGCAAGGAAGCGGTGAACGAGCAAGCCGAGACGCCGCTCATCCCGGCCCTGAAGCTCGCGCGCCGTCTCTTTCATGGGCTCTTCAGCACTCCGGATCAGAAGGAGGGCATGGCTGCTTTCGCCGAGAAGCGGAAGCCAAACTACAAGGAGTATTAGCGGCAAGCGTCCAGTGAACCCGAAGCAAATCTTGAACATGAAGCCGTACCGGGAACTCCCCTCCCCTGTAACTTCCATGGTCACACTCGTTCTTGCGACCGCGCCGATCGCCCGGGCGGAAACGGGCGCTCTCGACAGCAACCCTCTATCCGGGCCCGACGACCCTCATACGCTCGCCGGGGAGATGCGGCAGGAAAAGGCAGATCTGCTCGACCGCAACTTGCTCGAGTTATGGGAGGAGTGGAAAACCGGGGTCACTGACAGAACCGGATTCAGTTTCGGTGGCGACTACACGGCGGTCGGTTTCGCCGCCAGTGACAGCCCCGGCGACGATACCTCCGCTTCGGGAATCTTCCGGCTGTTCGGATCGTGGGACCTGGTGAATCCCAAAGGCAAGAACACCGGCGGCCTGGTCTACAAGGTCGAGCACCGGCACCGCTTCACCGACGTGCCACCCGCCGCCTTCGGCTTTGAAGTGGGCTACGCGGGAGCCCCCGAGCCGGTCTTCAACGACGACGGTTTTCGAGTCACGGAACTCAATTGGAAGCAGTACTTCTGCGACGACCGGGTTGTGGCGAGGGTCGGCTTCATCGACATCAAGTCCTACTTCGACGTCTACGGTCTCGCCAGCCCCTGGAACGGTTTCCACAATCTCGCGTTCTCGACGGGTTCGAACACCCAGTCGGTGCTGCCTGACGGTGCGTTTGGCATAATGATCGGCGGCTACCTGACGGACCACGTCTATGCGGTGGCCGGGATCGCCGATGCCAGCGCGGACCCGACCTCCGTGTTCGGAGGATTCGAGACATTCTTCAGTGATTTCGACACCTTCAAGTCCCTCGAAATCGGATTCACCGGCGGAGGCAAGCGGCTCTTCCTCGACAATGCACACATCGCGATCTGGCAGCTCGACGACAGCAAGGAAACCGGTGGTCAGGGCGGCTGGGGAGTGAACGCTTCGGTATCGAAGCTGCTCGCCGACCGGTGGTTGGTGTTCCTGCGTGGTGGCTGGGCGGACGAAGGCGCGGGCGCCTACGAAGCATCGGTCAGCACGGGCTTCGGCTACATGAACGAACCCGGCGGGCATTTGCTCGGCGTGGGCCTCAACTGGGGGCGCCCCAATTCGGACACCTTCCCCGTGCCACTCGATGACCAGTGGACCGCTGAAGTCTTCTACCGACTGCAGTTGTTGGAGAATTTCCAGCTCACACCGAGCCTCCAGTTTCTCATCAATCCGGCACTCAACCCTAACGAACACTTCGTGGCCCTGTTCGGGTTGCGTACCCGACTGACGTTCTGAACATGAACCCGCAGGGGGGATTTCGAGGTTGAGACCGAGACTATCGTTTCATTCGCCGCCTACTGGAAGGGATCCGCCCTAGATATCCATTGAAAACCATGAAGCAACAACTGATCAACTCGCTCGCCGTGGCCGTGCTTGGCATTTCGACGGGGGCCCATGCCCAAGACGCGGCGATTGAGCTGGAGAGCCGCTCCGTTCCCGCCAAGTCCACCGACGAGATCGCCCGCGAACTCGCCAACCCGAACAACTCGCTGGCCAGCCTGACTTTCAAGAACCAGTATCGCTTCTACGATGGGGACATCCCGGGCTCGGCGAGTCAGGACAACTTCACGCTCCTCTTCCAACCGGTCTTCCCCTTCTCCCTCGAACCGACCTCCTCCGGCGGCAAAGCCAACCTCTTCGTGCGGCCCGCCTTCCCGATCCTCTTCGAGCAGCCGATCATCGATCCAGCAACCGGCACTTGGGACAGCGTCACCGGCCTCGGCGACATCGGCTTCGACATCGGCTACGGGGTGACCGAACCCAACGGCTTCCTTTGGGCCGTGGGAATGGTGGGAACCCTGCCGACCGCCACCGACAGCCGCATCGCCGGAGGCCAATTTAGAGCCGGACCCGAAATGCTGCTGGCCAAGTTCGAGGAGTGGGGTGTTTACGGGATCTTCCCCAGCCACCAGTGGAATGTCGCCGGCTGGCGCGACGGCCAGTTCAACACCTCGCAGTGCCAACTTTTCCTCATCTCCCTTCCCGGGGGCGGCTGGAGCGTCGGCAGCACCCCGATCCTCAGCTACGATTGGAAAACCAACGACTGGACGATCCCGCTCAACCTGACCGTCGGCAAGACCGTCATGTTCGGCAACACTCCGGTCAAACTCCAGGCTGAGATCAACTACTATATCGATCGCCCCGACGCCTTCGGCTCGGACTGGATGATCGGCTTCAACGTTACCCCGGTTATCGACAACTTTGTCGAACGCTGGATCCGCGGAAACTGAACCAACAACTCGATGGGTTTCCTATCGAATCCTCGCGGCACTCCTGCCGCCGTTTGCCTCCTCCTGACCTAGTCAACACGCCAACCTCTAGAACGATGAAACCACTCAGAGCCCTCGCAGGTGCCGCCCTGATCTCCGCCTTCACGTCGATGGCGGTACAGGCGAAGGAACCCGCAAAATCCACGGTTATCACCAATGCCGTCGTGTTCGACGGGGTGAACGAGGAACTCCAGAAAGGAGTCGATGTCCTCATCGAGGGGAACCTGATCAAGCAAATCGGCAAGGACCTTGCCGCGCCGGATGGCGCCGAGGTGATTGATGCCGCCGGCAAGACTCTGATGCCCGGGCTCACCGATGCGCATTGGCATCTCATGCATGCCCATATTGCCAGCATGCAGATCTTCGTGAATGACCTTGGCTATCTGACCCTGGTCGGGGCGGAAGCTGCCGAAGCCACGCTGATGCGCGGTTTCACCACGATCCGCGATGTCGGAGGGCCGGTTTTTGGAATCAAGAAGATGATCGAAGAGGGAAGATGCGTGGGGCCCAGGGTTTATCCTTCAGGTGCCTATATCACGCAGACCTCCGGCCATGGCGATTTCCGCTTTCCTACGGCGATCCCGAGGAAAGACGGAAGAGAGCTTCTCGATGGGGAAATCATGGGCTGGACGAGCATCGCGGATGGGGTGCCCCAGGTGCAGAGGCGGGTGCGTGAGAACCTGATGAGAGGTGCCACCCAGATCAAGGTCATGGCGGGCGGAGGCGTGGCCTCACTGAGCGACCCTCTGGACGTCATGCAGTATACGCTGGATGAGATGAAGGCAGCGGTGGAAGTCGCAGCCACATGGAACACCTATGTATGTGTGCATGCCTATTCGGATCTCGGGGTCCGCGGAGCCTTGGAAGCGGGGGTCCAGTGCATCGAGCACGGCAATATGATTACGGAAGACACCGCGAAGCTGATCAAGAAACAAGACGCATGGCTTAGCTTGCAACCGTTGTTGAATGATGAAGACCGGATTCCATTTCCTGAAGATTCTTTCGAGAATCAAAAATTCCTAGCGATGACCGCTGGCACGGAGAAGGCCTACGAGTTGGCGAAAAAGTATGATCTGAAGCTCGCCTTCGGCACGGATTTGCAGAACGGCGCGGAGATTGCGGCCAAACAGGGGAAGTCACTCGCCAAACTCAAAAGGTGGTATGAGCCGTGGGAGGTGTTGAAAATGGCCACCAGCACCAATTACCAGCTCTTCAAGATGTGCGGTCCCAGGGACCCCTATCCCGGAGTGAATGGCGTGATCAAGGAAGGTTCGTTGGCGGATTTGCTCCTGGTCGATGGCAACCCGCTCGAGAACCTCGATCTCGTGGCCGATCCGGAGAAGAACTTCGTCCTGATCATGAAGGACGGGAAGATCTACAAGAACACGATCAATAACTAGCACGATGAGACCATGGCACGCGCCATCACCAAGAAACTGGCGTCTTCGAAGTGAAACCCCATCTGAAGAATTACATCACAGCCAGAACCAACGAATCATGAAGAAGCAAAAGCACCTCACGGGCCTCACCATGGCCCTCGCGGCCACGATCCTCTCGGCATCCGCCCAGGACGAACCCGCTTCCAGCACCCTCATCTCGAATGCGAAGATCTTCGATGGCGTCAACGAAACGCTGATCGAAGGAAAAGACATCCTCATCGAAGGGAACATGATCTCGAAGATCGCGGCGGGAATCGAGGCACCGGAAGGCGCTACCGTCCTCGACGCGACAGGCAAGGTGGTGATGCCGGGGTTGATCGACATGCACTGGCACTCCGCGTTCAACAGCCTCTCGGTCCCCGCCCTGCTCAATACCGACCAGGCGTATCACCTGCTCGTCGGAGCGAAGAGCAACGAGAAGGCGTTGCTTCGGGGATTCACCACCGTGCGGGACATGGCGGGGAACGTCTTTTCTCTCTGCAAGCTGACCGATGCGGGCGTTTACGATGGACCCAGGATTTTCCCGTCCGGTCCGGCGATCAGCCAGACTTCGGGACACTCCGATTTTCGACCTCCAACCGCCGTGCCGATCGATCCGGGCGCACCACTCAGCTACGCCGAGCGCATCGGCCACTTTGTCGTGGCGGACGGAGTGCCGGACGTGCTCCTGCGCACTCGCGAAGCTCTCCGCATGGGGTCCACCCAGATCAAGATCATGTCCGGAGGAGGCGTTTCTTCCAACTACGACCCGCTCGACGTCACCCAATACACCATCGAGGAGACGGAGGCGGCGGTCGCGGCAGCCGCCGACTGGAACACCTACGTTTGCACCCACGTCTTTACCGACGAGGCGGCCCAGAGGGCCGTCAAGGCCGGGGTCCTGAGCATCGAACACGGGCATTTGCTGACGGAGCCGACCCTCCGCCTCATGAAGGAAAAGGGAGCCTTTCTCAGCATGCAGCCGATTCTGGACGATGAGGACGCGATCCCATTCCCCGAGGGATCCGAAAACCGACGCAAATTTGTGCAGGTCACGGAAGGAACCGACCGGGTTTACCGGCTCGCGAAGGAGATCGGCGTGAAGACCGTTTTCGGGACCGATGCACTGTTCGATCCAGGGCTTGCATTGAAGCAGGGCAAGTTCGTCGCGAAACTCGGCCGCTGGTACTCGCCGGTCGAAGCGCTGCGTCAGGCGACATCGACCGCCGGGGAGTTGCTGGCCATGTCAGGCCCCAGAAGCCCCTATCCGAAAGGGCCGCTCGGAGTGGTGAAGGAAGGTGCTTATGCCGACCTGATCGTCGTGAACGGGAACCCCCTCGAGGACTTGAATCTGGTCGGTGATGCCGAAGAAAACTTCGCCGTCATCATGAAGGACGGGAAGGTCTACAAGAACACCCTCGAGCCTTGAGGACGGGCCACGGCAATGAATGGGAGAACGGATGCGCTCCGCGACGCGCGACCATCCCTCCCGCAGCCCGCACGAAGCTCCGAATCCTGACCCCATGATGACCCGGCTACTGGTTGCCGTCCCGCTGCTCCTGACAGCCTTCTCGGCCTTGCTTCCTGCCGCCGCCGAGGAAGCGAGGGAGGTCACTTGGAAGGATCTACTCCCGAGCGAAGCGGTCGAGTTCGACGACCCCTTCGCCGAACTGTCCAAGGAGCAACTCCAGAACCTCGGGATGATCGCCCGGGTCCGGAATCTGCTCGCCCGCGATGCGATCGATCCCGATGGAGAAAGCGCGCGCAACGAGAAGAAGCTCGTCGCCGAACTCGAAGCCCAGGGGATCGACGTCGATTGGATCCTGTCCCAGAGGGACCGGGTCATCGAGCAGCGGAAGAAGCAGGCGGAACAGGTCGACGCAAGCATGGCCGGGAAGACCATCCGGATCCCGGGCTACGTGCTCCCTCTGCGGGAGGACCAAAGCCGCATCACCGAGTTTCTCCTGGTCCCATGGGTCGGCGCCTGCATTCACACCCCTCCTCCGCCGCCCAACCAAATGATCCACGTCTCGGCTCCGGACGGGGTCGAGAACCGCGGGCGTTTCACCCCCGTCTGGATCGAAGGCACCCTGCATTTGGAACCGGCGGAATACCAACTGTTCCTCGTCGATGGAAGCGGCACCGTGAAGGTCGCCTACAACATGACGGCACCGATCATTTCGTCCTACTCCGCATCCGACTCCGACACGCTGGCCGAGGTCGAGGTGCCTGAGGAGGCGCTGAAGGGTCACGGGCTGTGGCAGGCGTGGCAGACGCGGGTCTCGCTGCTCTTCACCAAGACCATGACCGACATCAGCGAACGCCGGAGCTCCGGGCCGCTGCTGTGGGGCCTGGTGGTCGCGTTCCTCTACGGCGTCGTGCACACCCTGGGCCCCGGGCATGGAAAGGCGGTGGTCGTTTCCTATTTCATCGGCCACGGCGGAAGTCTCGGTCGCGGCATCCGGATGGGCACCCAGATCGCGGTGTTTCATGTCCTGTCGGCGATCCTCGTGGTGTGGCTGACCGATTTCGCCGTCCGCCAAACCACCGGTCAGGCGCCCTCGGACTACCGCATGGTCCGACTCGCGAGCTACGCCACCATCGCCGGCATCGGTGCCTTCATGCTGTGGAAGGCGGTCCGGTCGTCAGGGCGAAGGGAGCACCATCACGACCACGGGCATCACCACGATCACAGCGACGGGTGTTGTTCCTGCGCGTCTCTTCACGAGAAGAAGGGACCGTCCGGCTGGCTGGCCCTCGCGGTCGGTTCGGTCCCCTGCACCGGTGCCCTGCTGGTCCTGCTCTTCGGCATGGCCAATGATCTCCTGATACCCGCCATCCTACTCGTCTGTGCGATTTCCCTCGGCATGGCTGTCGCCATGTCCGGGATCGGGCTGCTGGCCATCGTCGGCAGGAACTCGGTCGAGCGCCGGCTCGGCGAAGAACGACGCGGCCGCTTCGCCAGCCGTGCCCGGATCGCGGCCGCCGCGCTGGTTCTGGCGATCGGTTGCGGCCTGTTCCTCGTGACCTGGTCCCTTCCGACCGCCTCACCGAAACCGCTCTCGCAGGCAATGAATCCGTGAGCCGCTGGCGGACTTCGTCACACCGGGGCAACATTCTTTTCGTCGCACCGTTCTTTGAGACCGGAGTTTCGGGCTTGAAGCCTGCGGTCCGATTTCCCGTCATATGCTGCTATGGATACGGATAGAGAGCCTCGAGCGACTCCAGCTTCCCGTCGCACTGGGCACACTGTCCCGCTGTCGTCTTGGTTCATTCGCGTGGGCACCCTAACAGCCCTCCTGTTGTTCGCTTCCTGCGCTTCGCCAAGCGTTGAGATCCGGAACAAGCCGGTCGCCGGCGCGCCTGCCGCCGAACTTGCGGGACTGGACGGTCGGAGCCGTCGGGTCCTGAGGCAGGATGGATTGGATCGTCTTTACCGGTCCGATCCTTCGGCGGCGCTGAAGAAGCTCGACGAACTCCAGAAAGTGGAGCCGAGCGACGAGCGGTTGCTCGCGCTCGCCCGGCTGTGCGGAGCGCTGGGAGACGAAGTCGCGGAGACGGACCCGGAATTCGCGGCGGGCTGTTACCTCGATGCGGCGCGCTTGAGCTTCGATCATGCCCTTCAAATGTCGCCGTCGGGGGCTGCGCGAGACCTCCGCCTGATCTACAACGACAGCTGCGCAGACCTGGCCTGCCTGCTTCAGAGCCGACGCCGTGTCAGGAAGCTGCACGCCACATTCAAGGGTCCCATCGGAGTCCACCACCTGAACCTGCGCACCACCGGCGCCGGAACGATTCGCCCAGGATCGTTCGATGAGCTCTACGCCGCCGACAGGATCGAACTGAAACACGCCGAGCTTGAGCGTCGATACAACGACGGAATCGGCGGTGTCGTCATCGGGCGCCGCCCTAAGGACCAGATCGACGATCTGGAAACCAGATTTGTCCCGGACTTCGGCCTGATCCTCCACCTCAACGCGACTGTCGGGTTTTCCGAGACCGGGAATCGTGCCGAGATGATCGTCAGCGACCTGTCCCGAACCGGAAGCGTCCAAGTCGGAGGCCGATCGGCGCCTCTGGCAGGCGAGTGGACGGCCGCCCTTGCCTACCTGTATCAGTACGCGCCCACTCCGGAAGACGGGTTTCTCGGCATGCTCCGGCCGGCGAAGGAAGAAGGAGAGACCGATCTCTACGAGCTGACCCCTTACCAAGCCGACAAGATTCCGTTGATCTTCGTCCACGGCTTGATGTCGAGCCCCGACACGTGGATTACGATGATCGCCGTACTCGGAAGCGATCCGGTCCTTCGCCAAAACTACCAACCCTTGGTGTTCCAATACCCCACCGGTTACCCGATCATCCGCAATGCCGCCGAACTGCGGTCACATCTGGCCGCCTATCGCGCCATGGCCAAGGCCCGAGGCGGCGGCGCCGCACTCGACCGGATGGTCATGATCGGGCACAGCATGGGAGGAATCCTGACCAACATCCAGATCCGCAAAAGCGGTGACCGCGTCCGGAACATGTATCTCAATACACCGATCGAGGACCTCGATGTCGGCGAAGCCCAGCAGGAGAAGCTGCGGCGCCTGATGGTATTCGACTACGATCCCTCGATTCGCCGGGCCATCTTCATCGCCGCCCCACACCGGGGAAGCGACTTGGCCAGAAACTCGCTCGGCCGGTTCGGATCGTGGCTCATTCGTCTCCCCGGCGACATTCTGAGCACGGGGCTCTCGATTACCCAACTGGACCGTCTCCCCGGCCTCACCGAGTTCAGCAAGAATCAGCTGACTTCGAGGCCAGACAGCATCAAGAGCCTCCGCCCCGACTCCCAGTTCCTCGCGAAGGTCCTCGAACTCCCGGTCAACCCCCGCGTCGATTACCACACCATCGCGGGGCAAGCGGATCCGTCGGATTCCATCGCCGACTCAAGCGACAAGGTTGTGCCCTATTGGAGCTCACATCTCGACGACGTCGCGAGCGAGCGGATGGTGGCCGCGAGCCACGTGACGATCACCGGAAACGACGACGCCATCGAAGAGGTCCGACGACTGCTCTACCTCCATCTTGGCAAGCAGCTTCCGCAAACGGCACAGGAGGAGGAACTCCCCGAGGTCAAACCGAAGACAAGGATCCAACTGGGACGCCCTGTCGGCCGTTAAGCCCGGCATCTCACGGAAAGTCCGGAAACCGTCCCCGCACGACCCGCGGAGGCTTGGCGAGGGTCTCCGACGGCAGTTCGGCGAAGAGCTCCCGATACTCGCCGGCGAACCGCCCGAGTTCGGTGAATCCCAGATCCAGCCCGACGGCTCCCACGGTCGTTTCGCCGATCCGGGAACGCAGGAGCATCGCGTGGGCACGGTTCAGGCGGAGCCGTCGCAGGTAGGTTCCCGGAGAAACGCCAGCGCACGCCCGGAAGGCCAACTGCAGCGACCGCAGACTCACGTCGAGCCGCAGCGCGATTTCACCCGGGCTGGTCAGCGGAGGCGAAGCTTCCATGCAGATCTCAACCGCCCGCCTGAACAACTGCCGCGACTGCCTTCGATCATCCATCTGCTCGTCAGTCCCGAAAAAGCACCCGTCGAGCAGGCTTGCGACGATCGAAGTCGTTACCGTGCCTGCATCGACCGGCTCGGACATCAATCTCTGAAGGCAAGTCGCGATCCGCTCCCGCCCGCCGTCTTTCATTCGGGCGAACAGGCGGTCGGGAGAAAGCGCCGAATCGTAATCGCGACCGGACAGGCGGGCGAACTTGTCGGCAAATTCCCGAACCGGCAGCACGGCTACCAGATTGTTGGTTCCGGCAGGCATCATGACATCCAGACTCTTGCGATAGTCCGCATAAGCGATGGAGTCCGGCGGATGGCCGCGTCCCTCCCAGCGTCCGGACTGCCCCTGGGTGTCGGTCAATGCGAAGGCGATCCGCTCGCTGCCGACCGCCCCATTGATCGAAACCGCCGCCGGATACCGCTCCTGATAGATCAGCGCGCGGCCGTCGGTGACGAAACTGCAACCTCCGGGGCCTTGGGAAGCGGTGAGCTGGCGGAATTCCAAGTCCCATACCGGAGCGAGTGACTCGGAGTAGTGATCGACGTCACGAAAGGGCACCTTGCCCTTCATGAAGCGAGCGCTGTGGTCATCGTCAGACATTTCGCAAATTGCATATCGAAATGATTCGCGCGGCGCGAGAACCAAACTAGTAATGCTACTTACGAACAAAAGGCTAACAGGGTCTCTGGAGCTGATTTTCCGGAGTCCTTGGGCCTGCGTTCCGGCTACCAAACCTACCTCCGAACACATGAAACTGAACCGAACCGTGAGTCGGGCTCTCGCGCCCGCCCTTGTTGCCCTAACAGGCACTGTCCACGCCGCCGACAAACCGAACATCCTGGTCATCTGGGGTGACGACATCGGCTGGTCCAACCTCAGCTGCTATGAAGGCGGACTGATGGGCTACAAGACGCCGAACCTCGATAGCATCGCCAACGGAGGCGTCCGCTTCACCGACCACTACGCCCAGCCGTCCTGCACCGCGGGTCGGGCCGCATTCATCACTGGCCAGTATCCGATCCGCTCGGGAATGACGACGGTCGGCCAACCGGGCGACGCACTCGGGCTTCAGGCCGCATCACCCTGCCTCGCCGAGTATCTGAAGGAAGGCGGCTACAACACCGGCCACTTCGGCAAGAACCACCTCGGCGACCGCAACGAGCACCTTCCGACCGCCCACGGGTTCGACGAGTTCTACGGAAACCTCTACCACCTCAACACCCAGGAGGAGAGCGAGCAGCGGGACTACCAGAACTTCGCCGAGGAATACTCGGGCAGCCTCGAGGCCTACGAAGAGAAGTTCGGCACGCGCGGCGTGATCCACTCCTTCGCCACCGACACCGAGGACCCGACCGTTCACCCGCGCTTCGGCAAGGTCGGCAAACAGAAGATCGAGGACACCGGCCCGCTGACCCAGGCCCGCATGCACAACTTCGACTCCGCGGAAGTCATCCCCAAGGCGCTCGACTTCATGAAGCGCTCGGTCGACAAGGACGAGCCGTTCTTCTGCTGGCTCAACTCCAGCCGGATGCACCTCTACACCCGCATCGACGAGGAGTGGCTGAAGAAGGTCGAGAAGTCGACGATGGAGATGGACTACTACGGCGCCGGCATGCTCCAGCACGACCACGATATCGGCACGGTGCTGAAGGCGCTCAAGGACATGGGCATCGATGACAACACGATCATCGTCTACTCGACCGACAACGGCCCCGAGCACAACTCATGGCCGCACGGGGGCACCACCCCCTTCCGCGGAGAAAAGATGACCACCTATGAAGGCGGGGTCCGCGTGCCCTGCTTCGCGCGCTGGAACGGCAAGATTCCGGCCGGACAGGTGCTCAATGGCATCCAAGGGCACCAGGACCTGTTCACCACCCTCGCCGCGGCCGCCGGAATGCCGGACCTCCCGGAGAAGATCCTCAAGGAGGACAAGCAGTTCATCGACGGCGTCAACAACCTCGATTACTGGATGGGCAAGTCCGACAAGTCGGAACGGAACCTCATCTTCCACTACTACGAGAGCAAGCTGATGGCCGTTCGCATGGGTCCGTGGAAGTTCCACTTCTCGACCAAGGAAGATTACTACGATCCGATCCAGCCGCGCACCGCGCCGATGGTCTTCAATATCCGGACCGACCCGTATGAGAGCTACGACACGACCGACGCCTACGGTCACCTGATGCAAAAGGTCTCATGGCTGATGGCGCCGATGGGCGAGCAGATGAACGCCCACCTCAAGTCGCTGGCCGACTATCCGCCGGTGCAAGGCGGCAAGTCCTTCGACATGTCGAACGTCGTCGAGCAGTTCATCAACAACCCGCGGCAGTAAGCCACTGACTCCCCAACCGGCCGGCACCTCGCCGGCCGGTTGACGTTTGGCCCCTTAGCGACGGACCGCCATGAGCACCAAGGAAGCCAAGCCCGCTCGCCTCGGCGCCAACCAATCCATCGGCGCCGTCTGGTGGTACTTCCTGTTCCGCGGCCTGGCCATGCTCGGGATCGGGCTCTTCATGATCTTCAAGCCGGGCCTGAGCCTGGTCGCGTTCACCCAGGTGATCGCGATTCTGATCACGCTCGACGGCGTTCTCGCTCTGACGGCCGCCTTCACCGGTCAGGCGCAATCACGCGGTTGGTCGATTTTCCGTGGCGCGCTCATGCTCGCCGCCGGGGCTTTCGTCTTTCTCCAACCGGCCCTCGTTTCCTCGGTCGCGATCAAGACCGTGCTCTTCATCGTCGCTCCCTTCGTGATCATCAGCGGCATCTTTGAAATCGTCGGCTCCTTCAAAGAGGTCGATGGCGAGAAGCGAGGCGGCCTCTTTGGCGGAATCGTCACGACGCTGTTCGGGGTTCTTCTCATCGTGGCCCCCATGTTCTTCGGAGAATGGGTGGTCCGTCTTCTCGGCATCGCCGCGGTCCTGATGGCCATTCCCCTGCTCCTGCTCACCATGAAGTTCCGCAAGATTTCGAAAGGCATGGCTGCCGCCAGCTAGAGGCGCCGTCCCCTGAAAACTCTCAACTCAAACCCATCCGAGCATGAAACCCACCTGCCTCCTCCCCTTTCTCGGACTGCTCTCGAGCGGCCTTGTCCACGCCGCCGACACGGCGGACGCCATCTACCACGGCGGCGCCGTCATCACCGTCAATGACGATCAACCAACCGCCGAGGCGGTGGCGGTCAAGGACGGCAAGATTCTCGCGGTCGGAGCCAAGGACGAGGTCCTGAAATCGAAGGGCGACGACACCAAACTCATCGACCTGAGCGGCAAGACGATGCTGCCCGGCTTCGTCGATTCGCACGGCCACACCTACATGATCGGCCTGCAGGCGAGCACCGCAAACCTGCTTCCTCCACCGGACGGCACCGGCAAGGACATCGCCAGCATCCAGAAGCTGCTCGCCGACTGGGCGCTGAACAACAGCAAGGTGGTGGAACGCGTCGGCTGGATCGCCGGCTTCGGCTACGACAACTCTCAACTCGCCGAGAATCGCCATCCGACCAAGGAGGACCTCGACAAGGTCTCCACCGAAGTGCCGGTCCTGATCATCCACCAATCCGGCCACCTCGGCGTCGGCAACAGCAAGGCGCTGGAGCTGGCCGGAATCACCGCGGAGACCAAGGATCCGGATGGAGGGGTTTTCCAGCGGAAAGAGGGATCCACCGAACCCAACGGGGTCTGTGAGGAATACGCCTTTTTCATGCTGATTGGCCAGTTGGCCGCCAACTTCGACAACCCGATCAACGACACGCTCGTCTTGGAAGGTGCCAAGCTCCAGGCATCCTTCGGCTACACCACCGCCCAGGAAGGCCGCGCCATGGGCGCCGGCCTTGAAGCGATGGAGAGGGTCGCCGATTCGGGTAAACTGCCGATCGATCTCGTCGCTTACCCGGACGTCCTTGAGGTCGAGAACCCCAAGCCAACGATGGACTACAAGAACGGCTACCGCGTCGGCGGCGTGAAGTTGACCATCGACGGCTCGCCGCAAGGCAAGACCGCATGGTTGACCCAACCTTACTTCGAGCCACCGCCCGGCAAGGACAAGGACTATGTCGGCTACGCGGCGATCGATGAGGAGACCACCATGAAGGCCGTCGAGAAGGCCTTCGACAACGGTTGGCAGATTCTTTGCCACTGCAATGGCGATGCAGCTTCCGACCGCTACATCAAGGCGCTGACCGCGGCGAAGGCGAAGCACCCCGATCTCAAGAACCGGCCTGTGCTCATCCACGGCCAGGTCCTGCGTGAGGATCAGGTCGAAGCCTACCACAAGCTCGGTGTGTTCCTCTCGCTTTTCCCAATGCACACCTACTACTGGGGCGACTACCACCGTGACTCGGTGCTCGGTCCCGAGCGCGCGACGAATATCTCGCCCACCGGCTGGGCCCTGAAGCGCGGCATGATGTTCGGCAGTCACCACGATGCGCCGGTCGCCCTGCCCGATTCGATGCGAATTCTCTCCGCCACCGTCACCCGCAAGAGCCGCACCGGCAAGGTGCTTGGCCCGGAGCACCGTGTCGATGTTCCCACCGCACTCAAGGCCCTGACCATTTGGCCGGCCTGGCAGCACTTCGAAGAGAAGACCAAGGGCAGCATCGAGGTCGGCAAGGTCGCAGACTTCGCGATCCTCTCCGACAACCCGCTCGAGATCGACGAGGACAAGCTGGCCGAGATCAAGGTGCTTGAAACCATAAAGGGCGGAACATCGGTCTACACGCGCCCGCCCGAGGGCGCCTCGATCTCCACGCCGGCCTCCTTCGGCATCACCCTCGACCACTCGCCTGATGAGCACTGCGAGGGCAGCCACATCCCCGGCTTCAAGCCCGTCTGCGGCGACGGCTGCTTCAACCACGGCCTCAGCGTCATGCTCCGTGCGATCGAGAGTGCCTCAACTACACAGCCGGGGCCCCTCACCGAACCTTGATATAAGCCGCAGACCCGCCGGGAACCGATTGGGGAAATCGTCTGTTATTTACATGTTTTCGCTCCCTGCTTTAACTAACGATTCCATGAAAGTAAGATATATCCCTGCTGCCATCTGCTTCCCGCTCATGGTCCACGGCCAGGACGCGGGCTCGCCCACCAAAGATGCGCTTTCCGACGCCTACCCGGGGAAGGCTTACTCCCCCTACGCCCAGCGCTCGTTTCCGTCGCGGGTCTATTGGGGTGACACCCACCTGCATACCCGGCTCTCGGCCGACGCCGGGCTGTTCGGAAACACCCTCGGTCTCGACGAGGCCTACCGGTTCGCCAAGGGCGAGGAAGTCGTCGCATCCACCGGCCAACCGGTCCGCCTGGCACGCCCGCTCGACTGGATCGTCATCACCGACCACTCCGACGCGATGGGCTTCTCCGAAGACATCGCGAAGGGGTCGCCGAACATCCTGAAGTACGACAAGGGCAAGGAGTGGTACGCCGGCATGAAGGCTGGCGGAGAGGAAGCCGCGACCGCTGCAAAGGACCTGATCACCAACTTTGCCCAAGGGACACTTCCCGACGGCATGCTCGATGAATATTCTCCCGGCGCAAAGACCTACGGCTCGGTCTGGCAGCGCTGCATCAAGGCCGCCGAGGAACACAACGACCCCGGCACCTTCACCGCGATCATCGGCTTCGAGTGGACCTCGCGAACGCCACGTGGAGCAACTCGATCGGCGCCTCGGAGCTCGGGGCCGTGTGGACCGACCCTGACTTCGACCCCGCCCTGTCCGCCTTCTACTACGCCCGCGTGATCGAGATCCCGACCCCGCGCTGGGTGGTTTACGACGCCTTCCGCTTCGGCATCGAGCTCCCGGAAGATGCCGAGAAAACCGCTCAGGAGCGCGCCTACACTTCGCCTATTTGGTATACGCCGTGATCCGAACCGCCAAACAACCCGTCCAACCCCAGGGAATGCCATGAGAACCACCAAAACAGCGATCTTGATCGGAGGACTTGGCTTGTGCGCGAGCGCAAGCGCCGAAACCGCCCACTCCAGCGACGTCACCGTCGATCCCGCCGCGATTCAGGAAACCAAGCAGCTCGGCGACCGCAGCTTCTCTCCGTACGCCAACCGCAAGTTCCCTACCCGCCCGCTCTGGGGTGACCAGCACCTTCACACGAGTTGGTCCTTCGATGCCGGCTTTGTCTGCACCATCGGCGTCGAGGAAGCGCTGCGATTCGCCCGCGGCGAAACGGTTGAAACCACTTACGGCGTTCCCGCACAGCTTTCGCGTCCGCTCGACTGGGTGGTGATGACCGACCACTCGGACTCGCTGGGTTTCACCTCCGAGATCCGCGCCGGCAACGAGGAGTTGATGAAGGACAAGTTGCTCAAGAAGTGGAACGAGACGATGGCCAGCGGTGACCTCGACGCGATCACGGCCGTCGCGATGGACGCGATCCAACGCCAAGGCAAAGGAACACTCCCGGAGGCGGCGAAAGATCCCGAGTTCCTGCAGTCGGTCTGGGAGAAATACACCAAGATCATCGAAGGCTACAATGACCCCGGCCGCTTCACCGCGTTCATCGGCTACGAGTGGACTCCGAATCCAGGACCGGGCAACAACATGCACCGCAACGTGGTCTACCGCGACGGCAAGGAGATCGCCGACAAGATGTCGCCCTACACCACCTTCGAGAGCCAGGACCCCGAGGACCTCTGGAAGTGGATGGCCACCTACGAGGAAAAGACCGGCGGACGCGTCCACGCCATTCCGCACAACGGGAACCTTTCGAACGGTCTCATGTTCAATGCCGTCGAGACCTACAGCGGTGGCGAACTGACCAAGGAGTATGCCGAAACGCGGATGCGCTTCGAGCGGATCTACGAGACCACCCAGATCAAGGGCGACGGCGAGTCGCACCCGAGCCTCTCCCCCAACGACGAGTTCGCCGACTTCGAACTGTGGGACAAGGGCAACCTCAACCTGACCCCGAAGAAGCCGGGCATGATCCAGTACGAGTACTCCCGCGAGGCCTACAAGAACGGCCTGATGCTGGAGAAGAAGCTCGGCGCGAATCCGTTCAAGTTCGGCCTCGCCGCAGGCACCGACGCTCACACCGCCCTTGCGGCGGTCGAGGAAGACAACTTCTTCGGCAAGCACTCCGGAGTCGAGCCGTCGCCCTCACGCTGGGAGCACATCACTTTGGCCTTCGACGGCCGCGAGATCCTCGGCTGGGAAATGGCATCCGCCGGCTACACCGCGGTCTGGGCCACCGAGAATACCCGTGAGGCGATCTGGGACGCGATGCACCGCAAGGAAGTCTATGCCTCGACCGGTCCGCGCATGAGCGTGCGCTTCTTCGGCGGCTGGGAATTCACCGAGGAAGACGCCATGGCACGCGAGCCCGGCTGGGTCGGATACGACAAGGGCGTTCCCATGGGAGCCGACATGGAGAAGGGCCCCGACGGCAAGTCTCCTTCCTTCCTCGTCGCCGCCATGCGCGACCCGATCGGCGGCAATCTCGACCGCATGCAGGTCATCAAGGGCTGGCTCGACAAGGAGGGCAAAACCCACGAACGGATCTACGATGTCGCCGTTTCCGGAGACCGGAAGATCGGCGAAGACGGCCGCTGCAAGGAGAAGGTCGGCGACACGGTGGACGTGAAGAACGCCACTTGGACGAACAGCATCGGCGCACCCGAGTTGTCCGCCGTCTGGACCGATCCGGATTTCGATCCCACCGAGCCGGCCTTCTACTACGTCCGCGTGATCCAGATCCCGACCCCGCGCTGGACCGCCTACGAGTGCAAGCGCTTCGGCATCACCATGCCCGACGAAGTGCCGATGAAGATTCAGGAGCGCGCCTACACTTCCCCGATCTGGTACAATCCTTGACTACGCCGGGCCACGGCACCGCCACCTTTCGCATGAACCTTCGACCGTTCATCCCGCTCTTCGTCCTCGCCGTGGCAAGTTGCGCGGCCGGGACCGGCCCCACGAACCGGCAACTCATCGAGGCGGGGATCCAAGCACAACGCGAGGCCGGCCATCCCGGTTACGATCCGGCCCACGTGTTCATCGTCGATCCGGCCAGCCAGCGCATGCACGTGTTGGATCGCAAGACGGGAGCCGTCGCGGTTTCGGTTCGTTGCGGAACCGGCCGCAACGGTCTGGGCTTCGGCGATTCCCAGACTCCGCCCGGATTCTTCACGATGGGTGGCGTCCGCATCGCGCGGAATGCCGACACCTCCATCCAGACCGGTGACTCGAAGAAGGGCGTGTCCGGGGTCTATGCCGAGATGCTGTATCCCCCCAGCCATCCGGACCCGAAGCTCCGCGGACGGGTTCCGAACGGTGTGGTGATCCACTCTTACAACCCGGAGGCGAGTGCGATGCTCCGCGAGCGAAGGGAGAAGCGGTTGATCGGCCGCCGACCCTGCACGACCGGTTGCCCGGTTCCGAGCATCGACGAGGTCCACAAGCTGGTTCCCTATCTCCGGGCCGGTGCCGGGAGTTTCGATCCCGATGCCCGCCCCAACGGGGACTTGCGAAACCTGATCGCGCGCGGCGCGGTCAAGGAATACTCCACCCCGCGGCTCGGCACTCCAATCTTCATCCTTTCCCGCCCCGAGCGGTAAAGGAAACGCCCACACCATGAACCGCACGCTCATTCCCATGGTTTCGGGAGCCTTCAAAGGCCTCTTGCCGGTCCTGCTGGGCATGCTGAGCGCGCAGGCCTGCCAGATCTGCCTGCCGATGCCAACCGAGTCCCTTGCGGACCGGGTCCTATCGGCGGAGCATCTCATGCTTGCGAGGGAGCACCCGGAGCGGCCCTACCACCTCCAATCCGTTGGCACCCTCAAGGGAGACCTTGCGCAGGTTCCGCCCGCCGATGTGTTCCTCGATTCATCAACGCGGCGGAAACTCTCCAACCACCCTGAGATGAGCCTGCTCTGTGGCTGGTTCGGGCAGGAACAGGGATGGCGGAGAATCGCGACTCACGACGACACCCTCGCCCCGGTCGTCGCGACCATCCTTGACCGGGCGGAAGAGTGGAAGGCGGATCCGGATGCCCGGACCGCCTACTTCGCGAACTTTCTCGGGAACGATGATTCGGAGCTGTCCGACCTCGCTCACCTTGAAGTCGCCCGCGCGTCCTACTCGAAGCTCCTCGCCTACGCCGACCGGATTCCCCGCGAGCAACTCCATGAAAAGCTCAAGAATCTCCGCCGGATGAAGTGGCACGCGCTCTACATTCTCTTCCTCGGAAAGAGCGACGACCCGCGGGACCACGAATTCATCCGCAAGGGGGTGACCGACTCGGCGCGCTACGGCCTGGCCACGCGCACTGCTGCCTTCGCCACCGCGCTCATCGAAATCGACGGTCCGGCCGCGATCGACCGGCTCACCGAGCTCTACCTCGGCGAGTCCGAGCGCCGCCCCGAGGAGCTTGCCGCCCTTCACGCGACCCTCATGACCCATGGCAACGAAGGCACGCCCGAGCTTCGCGATGCTCTGGTGGCCGCCTATGGCAAACTGCTGGCGCGAGCTCCCTCGCTCGCCCCCGATCTGGCAGATGACCTGACGCGCTGGCAGCGCTATGACCACGCCGAGGCATTTTCAGCACTCCTCGCCGAGACCACCCCCGACCTCACCGCCACGGCGAGAATCCGCAACCACTTGCGCGCTTCCGCATCCGTTTCGAAGCCGTCGAGCACCATCGAACCCGGCAACACGACCACGGTCCTCGCCGTTGCCGGAGGCTTGCTGTTGATTCCATTGCTGCTCGCCTTCAACGGCCGCTCGAAGCAACCCCAAGCCGCCTGACTTCCTTCCCGTCGCATCATGAAAATCCTCAAGGAACCCCTGCTCCACTTCGTCCTGATCGGAGCGCTGCTGTTCGCGCTCTACCAAGCCAACGAGCCCGAGGCCGGTGAACCGGGTGAGAACGAGATCGTTGTCTCACCGGGGCGCATCGCGCAGCTCTCGACCATTTTCCACAAGACCTGGCAGCGCCCGCCGACGCGAGGAGAACTGGAGGGCCTCATCGACGACTTCATCCTCGAGGAAATCTACTACCGCGAGGCCACCGCCGCAGGTCTCGATCACAACGACACCCTGATTCGTCGCCGGCTGCGGCAGAAGATGGAGTTCCTCAGCGATGAGATCGGAGTCAGCGCCGCGACCGACGACGAACTGCGCGAGTTCGTGAGCGCCGATCCGGAGCGTTTCGGCCGGCCCACGGAATTCACCTTCCGGCAAGTCTTCTTCAACCCGTCCAAACTCGGCGAGGATCCGGACGGCGCGATCAACTCGACGAAGGCGGAGTTCGACGATGGCAACGAGCCCGAGGGACACCCCACCCTCCTGCCCTCCGACATGACCGGGGCCACCCCCGACCGGATCGCGGCCACCTTCGGCGAGGATTTCGCCAGGGCGATCGAGCCGCTCGAGGTCGGCGAGTGGAGCGAGCCGATCCGATCCGGGTTCGGCATCCATTTTGTCCGGGTCGACGAGCGAACCGAGCCCGTCCTTCCCCCTCTCGACGAGATCCGCAACGAAGCCGTCCGCGAATGGGAACACGACCGCCGCATGGCGTTCCGCGAGCGTTTCCAAGCGGAGCTTTTGGACAAGTATGAGGTCACCGTCGAGTGGCCCGCCACCGACAACCCGGAAGGATGATGCGCGCACCCAACTCCATCGTCGCCCTTGTCCTCGGCTGGTGGCTCGCCTTCGGAGCCTCGCTCAGCGCCCACGAACTACGCCCGTCGTACTTGCAGATCACCGAACTCGAAGGCGAGACCTATGACGTGCTCTGGAAAGTGCCGGCGCGTGGTGACAGCATGCGACTCTCGCTGGATCCGTATTTCGATGAACGCGTGAAACCCGTCGGCGACCCGGTCGACGCCTTCGTCGACAACGCCCACATTCGCCGCTGGAAGATCGAGTGCCCCGGAGGCATCGCCGGCACTGAGGTCACGATCGGAGGGCTCGAACGAACCTTCACCGACGCTCTTGTTCGTGTCGCCTACGCCGACGGCACCGAGTTCGTGACCCGCCTGCAACCGGACGACATCACCGCCACCATCACCGCGGCCCCGGGCACGGGAGCCGTGGCGTGGACCTACTTCGTGCTGGGCGTCGAGCACATCCTGCTCGGCATCGATCACCTGCTCTTCGTCCTCGCATTGCTTTTGATCATCGACAGCCGCCGCAAGCTGGTCGGTACCATCACCGCCTTCACGCTCGCACACAGCATCACCCTCGCCCTCGCCTCCCTCGGCTACGTCTCGCTCCCCGGCCCGCCGGTCGAGGCGGTGATCGCGCTGAGCATCGTGCTGGTCGCGATGGAGATCCTGCGCAAGCGCCGCGGCGACCATCCCGCCACCGCCCGCTGGCCGTGGGTCGTCGCCTTCGGCTTCGGCCTGCTCCACGGCTTCGGCTTCGCCGGGGCGCTCGGCGAAATCGGTCTGCCGCAGAAGGCGGTTCCGCTCGCGCTGCTGACCTTCAATGTCGGCGTCGAGGCAGGACAACTGATCTTCGTCGCCGCCGTGCTGCTTCTCGCAGCGGTCCTGAAGCGCCTGCCGGTCCAGCTTCCCGAATGGCTGAAAGCGGTGCCTCCCTACGCCATCGGCTCGCTCGCCATGTTCTGGGTGATCGAGCGGAGCTGGGACTACACCTTCGGCATGCTCATTTCCTGACTTATCCAAACCCCGACCAACCATGAAAACTGAAACCGTCCTTTGCATCACCGCCCTCACCGGCGCCTGCTTCGCCCAGTCCGACGCCGAGACGTCGATCTGGGAACGCGAACGTCTCGCCGGCGATCTGTTCGGCGTCCGCAATACCCTCGGCTCGCACGGCATGGACCTGCGGCTGGAGGCCACCAACTTCTACCATGGCGACCTCGACGGCTCCGGTCCCGAGCAACTCGAGTTCGGCGGCAAACTGGACCTGTTCTTCGCCATGGACGGCCAGAAGGCGGGCTTGTGGCCGGGACTCTTCCTCAACGTCCACGGCGAGTACCGCTACGGCGACGCCTCGGCGCAGGCCGGCGCACTTACCCCGGTGAACGCGGCACTGATTTCTCCTCGCGACTCCGACGACGTCTTCGCCTTCACCAACGTCGTCCTCACCCAGGCTTTCAGCGAATCGGTGCTGCTCTCGGTCGGCAAGTTCAACACGATTGACCTTGCCGACCGAATCTTTCTCGGCGGCCGCGGTGTGGAAGGCTTCATGAACACCTCGTTCGTGGCTCCGCCCATCGCCGGCCGGACCATCCCCATCTCCACGCTCGGCGCGATCCTCAGCGTGCTCGACGAAGGCAAGCCGCTGTTCAACATCGGCGTGCTCGACTCGCGCTCGCCGCTCACGGGTTCCGGCTTCGATGGTCTCGATGACGACGAGATGACTTTCCTCGCCGACTACACCTTCTACACCAAGATCGGCGGTCTTGACGGAACCCACACGATTTCCGGCAGCTACTCGACCATCGATGCCTTCTCACTCGATGCCAACGACTACCTGCGCCCGCCGACCGGTCCGGGCATCATCCCGACCCGCCAGGGCGATTCGTGGCAGCTGACCTACACCTTCGAGCAATTCCTCTGCCAGGACTCGTCCGATCCGAAGAAGGGCTGGGGCATCTTCGGGATCCTCGCCGTCTCCGACGGCAACCCGAACCCCTTCGAGACCAGCGCCGTGCTCGGTCTCGCTGCGAACGGCGTCAACGGCTCGCGCCCGAACGACAACTTCGGAGTCGGGTTTTTCTGGAACGGCGTCAGCAGCGACCTGAAGAAGACCGTGCGGCCGATCGCCCGGGTGCAGGACGAATACGGTGTCGAGATCTTCTACGATGCCGAGATCTTCCCGTGGTTCCGTGTCGGAGCCGACATCCAATGGGTGCGCCCCGTCCTCGCGAACAACGACGACGCGATCTTCGGAGGCTTGCGCACGCGGGTGATTTTCTGAAGAATCTGGTGAAACCGTTCAGCCCATGAAGACCTGTCTGCTCATCACCGCGTGCCTGACCACCGTCGGGCTGGCCAACGAACCCGACCTCGCCAAGCAGCTCGCCAATCCGGTTAGCTCGCTGATCAGCGTGCCGTTCCAAGGCAACATCGACTTCGGCAACGGACCGGCGGACGGCCAGCGTTTCACGTTGAACATCCAGCCGGTCATCCCGATCACCCTCAACGAGGACTGGAACCTGATCTCGCGGACCATTCTGCCGGTCGTCGATGTCGAGGGCACGCAGTTCGGCGGTGTCGGTGACGAGTTCGGGCTCGGAGACGTCGTTCAGTCATTCTTCGTCTCACCGGCGGAAAGTGATCCGATCTGGGGCATCGGCCCGGCATTCCTTTTTCCGACCGCCACCGACTCCTCCCTCGGTGCCGAGAAGTGGGGGGCGGGTCCGACCGGTGTGGTGCTGAAGCAGAGCGGACCTTGGACCTACGGGGCGCTCGCCAACCACATCTGGGACTTCGCCGGTGACGGTTCGCGCGGCGGAGTCAACGCGACCTTCCTCCAGCCCTTCGTCAGCTACATCACGCCGACCAAAACAACCCTGACGCTCAACGTCGAGTCCACCTACGATTGGCAGAACCACCAATGGACGGTCCCGGTGAACTTCGTCGTCAGCCAGCTTCTCACGCTCGGCGACCAACCGATCCAGGTCTTCGGCGGTGCGCGCTACTACGTCGAGAAGCCGACCCAGGGTCCTGAGTGGGGTCTGCGGTTCGGAGTGGTGTTCCTGTTCCCGAAATAGGAACATCGTCCGCGATGTCCACCTGGCTCCGGATCCTCATCGCACAAGCGCTGACCGTGCCCGCACTCGTCCTCGCGGAGGACGGTCCGCCACAGGACATTGCCCGAGAGCTCGAGGCGGAACAACGCGGGTCGGGCGACTGGCTTTATCCCCTTTTCGACGATTGGGACCGGGCGCGGACACGGTTTCAGGAGAAGAGCCAACTGAACTGGAGCGCGTCGTATCACAGCGTGCTCCTGGGTGCGGCACTCGGCAATGGCTTCCCCACCGGAGCATCCGGTGACTTCACTTTGCAGGGCGTCTGGACGCCGACCGGCTACTGGGTCGACAACCCGACCGAGATCCGGTTCCGCATGCGCGACCGCCATGCCTACGGGGGGCGCGCGGCGTCGGAATTAGGCCCGGATCTCGGAGCCGCGTGGGGACTGGTCGACGGCTTCAGCAACAGCGGGTTCGAGGTGCCCGACTTCTTCCTCCGCCACCACTTTGATGAGGCCGGCCTCGAGCTGCGCTACGGCCAGCTCTCGATCGACTCGCAGTTCGGCAGCCATCAACTCGCGAGTTCGAAGTCGTTCTTCCTCAACCAGGGATTCGCCTCCAACCCGGCAGTGGCTTTCCCCCGCTTCGGTGCGGGATTCACCGCGCTCAAGACCTTCGACAACGGCTTCAGCGTCGGCCTCGGATCAACCACGGTCCAAGGCACGCAAACCGGCGACCAGGTGAACCTTCAACTCGGGTCGGACGACCTCTTCCACGCGCTGCAGTTCGCCTACGACTTCAAGGATTCGAATGAACTTCCCCGGCGGCTCCAGATGCTCGTGTGGCACAGCGACGCGGTGAACGATGCGAACCGCCCGGAAGGCCAGGGCGTTTCCTTCACCTACGAGCAGCAACTCGACAGCGCGGGCACCCGCTACTTCATCCGCGGTGCGTGGTCCGACGGCGGAGCAGCGGCTTTGGACTACCTGGTAGCCGGAGGAGTCGTGTTTCCCGTCAATGGCGACGACCTGTTCGGCGTGGCCGCAAGCGTGGGCCGAGGTTCATCCGGCGGGCAGCCCATACAGGGAATCCTCGAAACCTTCTACCGCTGGCAGCCACGACGCAATTTCACCGTCTCACCCGACCTCCAACTGCTCGTCGGCGAAGGCCTGAACGGCGGTCCCGGAGTCCGCCTAATCGGTGGACTCCGGCTCAAGCTGAGTTTCTGAAGCGCTTCGGCGGATATGTCGCCGGAGCGCCCCGGCTACGCATCACTCGCCAGCCTTGTCGTTCTCCTCGAGCCACTTCTCGCGCGCCGCGAGGTTCTCCTCGAGCCCTGCGATCTTATCGCGCTCGTCGGCTGCCTCATGATAAAGGCGCAAGGTGCGTGAGAGATCCGAGGCGATGTCCTGCTTCGCATCCCGGAGCAGGTGCTCAAGGTCCTGCGCCTGCTCCTGATCCGCGGTCTTTTCCGGAGCATCGGCCGGTGTCGCGACTTCGACCAACTGCGCCTTGCGTGCCTCGAGCAAGCCCTCCACCCGGGCCAACTCCTGTTCGCGCAATTCCCTCTCCGCCGGAGTGAACTTCCGGTCCTTCAGGAATGCCTTCACCGTGTCGCGACGCCGTTCGAGATCCTCGATCGCACGCTCGAGGGCCTGCTGAAGTTCGCGGCGCTCCTTGCCCGACTGCACCTTGTCACGACGGTTCTGCCTCCACTCTTCGCTGATACGGCTGTTCTCGTAGTGGACCCCGTTGAAGTAGTAGCCACCGTCGCTCTCGTACTTCGCGACATCCTCGCCGGCCGGCATCGACTTCGCCAGCTTCACGACATCGTCGGCACGCTTCTGGATCAGCGCATCGAACTTCTCGAGATCCTTCTTCAGCCCCTCCGTCGCCGGACCCGCTCCGGTCCGCAACCGCTCGAGGAGCTTCCGGCGCTCGCGGTCGTAGGTTTCGATCATCCCCTTCAACCCGCCGATCGCCTCACTCTTGATCTGGGAAATCCGGCGCTTGGAATCCTGCGAGTCCTTAAGACCGGAAAGAACCTCGACCACCTTTCCCACCTTCTTGTCGGTTTCGCCGACCCGCTCCCGTAATTCCGACACCACTTCGTCGAGCCGCTCCTGACGCATTTCGATGTGGGTCTTGAGGGTTTTCACCGACTCCCGCCGGGCTTCCATATCCATCTCCTCGGCGGCGAATCCCGGGAGAACCGACAACAGTGCAAGGGCTGCGAGTGCTTTCATGGTCTTCCGATCTAACGCACTTCCTCCAAGTTCGCCAACCCGGAAAGCGACACCGAAAAGTCAACCATTCCGCAACAATCCCGGACTTGCCCAAAAAGGCCGTTTCCTGTTGTCTGCTAGATGCGCAGGAAACGTGGAAACGGGCTCTGCGAACCACGCATTGCTCTCCATGAAACTCATCAACAAGCTCCTCGCCGAGTTTTTCGGCACGTTCTGGCTCGTGTTCGGCGGCTGCGGCAGCGCGGTCCTGGCATCGGCCTTCTTCGCGATCGAGGCCCAGACACCGATCAACATCGGGATCGGCCTCATCGGCGTATCCTTCGCCTTCGGTCTTACGGTGCTCACGATGGCCTATGCCATCGGTCACGTGTCCGGATGCCACCTCAACCCCGCGGTTTCAGTCGGCCTCGCGGTCGGCGGTCGGCACCCGTGGAACGAAGTCGGCCCCTACATCGTCGCTCAGATCCTGGGTGGAGTCGCAGGCGCAGGAGTTCTCGGCGTGATCGCAAGCGGTCAGGAAGACTTCAAGTTCTCCGACGGTTTCGCCGCCAACGGCTACGGAGCGCTCGAGGTCGGAGGCTCGCCGGGCGACTACTCGATGATCGCCTGCCTCGTCGCCGAGATCGTCCTGACCTTCTTTTTCCTGATGATCATCCTCGGCGCCACCGACAAGCGCGCACCTGCCGGATTTGCACCGATCGCCATCGGCTTCGGACTCACTCTGATCCACCTGATCGGCATCCCCGTCACCAACCTCTCCGTCAACCCCGCCCGCAGTACGGGACCCGCCGTATTCGTCGGCGGATGGGCCATCCAGCAGCTCTGGCTGTTCTGGCTGGCCCCGGTCGTCGGCGCGGCGCTAGCCGGAGTTCTCTATCCCCGGGTCGCCGGGGCAGGCAACGACTGATTTTCCCAACACCAACCCGTAACAACATGAAACCAACAAGACACCCGTGGCTCCTGATGCTGACTGCCGGCATCGCTTTCGCCACCACCGCATTCGCCCAGGACAAAAAGCCCAACATCCTCATCATCTGGGGTGACGACATCGGCTGGAACAACCCGAGTTGCTACAACCGTGGCATGATGGGCTACAAGACGCCGAACATCGACCGCCTTGCCGATGAAGGAGCACTCTTCACCGACTGGTACGGTCAGCAGTCCTGCACCGCCGGCCGCGCCGCCTTCATCACCGGCCAGAGTCCGTTCCGGACCGGCCTGCTCAAGGTCGGTCTGCCGGGCGCGAAGGAAGGGATCTCGATCAAGGATCCGACCATCGCCGGCCTTCTGAAGAACCACGGCTACATGACCGCACAGTATGGCAAGAACCACCTCGGCGACCTGGACGAGATGCTGCCGACCAACCACGGCTTCGACGAGTTCCTCGGCAACCTCTACCACCTCAATGCGGAAGAGGAGCCCGAGAACGAGGACTACCCGAAGAACCCGGAGTTCAAGAAGAAGTTCGGACCGCGCGGCGTGATCAAGTCGAGTTCCGACGGCAAGATCGAGGACACCGGCCCGCTCACCAAAAAGCGGATGGAAACGGTCGATGACGAAGTCACCGCCGGAGCCCTCGACTTCATGGAGCGCGCCAAGAATGCCGACAAACCGTTCTTCCTCTGGTGGAACTCGACCCGGATGCACATCTGGACCCACCTCAAGGAGCAGTCCGCGGGCAAGACCGGTCTCGGCGTCTATGCCGACGGCATGGTCGAGCACGACAACCACATCGGCCAGATCCTCGACAAACTCGACGCCCTCGGTCTCGCCGAGAACACCATCGTGATGTACTCGACCGACAACGGCGCCGAGTGTTTCTCGTGGCCGGACGGCGGCACGACGCCCTTCCGCAACGAGAAGAACTCGAACTGGGAGGGTGGATACCGTGTGCCTTGCGTGATCCGCTGGCCCGGTGTCATCAAGCCGGGAAGCGTCTACAACGACGTCTTCTCCCACGAGGACATGCTCCCCACCCTACTCGCCGCCGCCGGTGAACCGGACGTGAAGGAGAAACTGCTCAAGGGCCACAGCGCGATGGGCCGGGACTACAAGGTTCACCTCGATGGCTACAACCTGATCCCCTACCTCAAGGGTGAGACCGAGGATGCGCCGCGGAAGGAGTTCTTCTACTGGACCGACGACGGCAGCCTCGCGAACCTCCGCTACGACCGCTGGAAAGTCGTCTTCATGGAGCAACGCGGCCACGGCTTCGACGTCTGGCAGGAACCGCTCGTGACACTTCGGCTGCCGAAGCTCTTCTGCCTGCGCACCGATCCGTTCGAGCGGGCGGACCACGAGGCGATCGGATATCCGAAATGGCGACTGGAACGCGCGTATGTCCTTGTGCCCGCACAGGCATTCGTCAGCCAGCACCTCGCCACCTATCAGGAGTACCCGCCCCGCCAGAAGGCCGGCACCTTCGGCCTCGATCAGGTGCTTGAGAAACTCCAGGAAGGAGCCAGCCACTAACACTCTCCGGGGGCAGCGAAGCCCTCGGGACGCATCGCAACCCACCGCGCCCGGACCCGTCCGGGCGCGGTTTTCCCGTCCTCATACCATGAAACTCCTTTTCCCACTCGCCCTCGCATCCGTTCTGTCCGCCGTGGCCGACCCCCTCCCGTCCTGGCAAGAGACGGAAACCAAGAAGGCAATCGTTTCGTTCGTTGAGAACGTCACGACTCCCGGATCCGCCGACTATGTCGACCCGGCTGCGCGGATCGCGACTTTCGACAACGACGGTTGTCTCTGGTCGGAGCAACCGATCTATTTCCAAGCCTTCTACATCTTCGACCGGATCAAGGAACTCGCTCCCCGGCACCCGGAATGGAAAGAGGAGGAACCGTTCGCCTCTGTCCTGAAGGGCGAAGTGGAGAAGGCACTGGAGGGCGGCGAGGAAGCCTTGCTGAAGATGGCCATGGCGACCCACGCCGGGCTGACGGATGAGGAATTCCGCGCGACGGTTGGCAAGTGGCTCGCGACCGCACGCCATCCCAAGACGAAACGCCCCTACACCGAGATGGTGTTTCAGCCGATGCTCGAACTGCTCGCCTATCTCCGCGCGAACGAATTCAAGACCTTCATTGTCTCCGGTGGAGGAATCGATTTCCTCCGGGTCTTCGCGGAAGACGTATATGGCATCCCACCGCAGCAGGTCGTGGGATCCAGCATCAAGGCGGGCTACGAAGTCCGGGATGGCAAACCGGTGATCGTGAAGCTGCCTGAACTCGACTTCATCGACGACAAGGAAGGCAAGCCGGTCGGCATCCACCAGCACATCGGGCGCCGCCCGATCTTCGCCGCCGGCAATTCCGATGGCGACTTCCAGATGCTCGAGTGGACAACGTCGGGGGAAGGCGCTCGTTTCGGGCTGCTGGTTCATCACACCGATGCCGAACGGGAGTGGGCCTATGATCGTGAGAGCCACGTCGGCAGACTGGATCGGGGCCTGAAGGAGGGCCCAGATCGCGGCTGGACCATCGTCAGCATGAAGGACGACTGGAACCGGGTGTATCCGGCAGCCCCCTGACACCCTCTCCCAAAATCGTACTCGTCCTCCTACTCGTCCCTCATCCTCGATTCCTGTCGCAGTCGTCGAGGGCGAGAACGAGTAGGAGAACGATGACGACGATGAAGACCCGCTTCCCACTTTGCGTCCTTCGCAACCTTTTGTAGAAACGCAATCCGATGACTCCACGCGAAGCCATTCTCCGCATCTCCGACTCGATGAACGCCTCGGTGATCGGGCAGCAGACCGTCGTAGAACGAATCCTAGTCGCCCTGCTCGCCAATGGCCACCTGCTGATGGAAGGCCTCCCGGGTGTCGCGAAGACCCGCTCGATCAAGACGCTCTCCAGGCTGATCGAAAGCGACTTCAGCCGCGTCCAGTTCACGCCTGACCTTCTGCCGTCCGACGTCACCGGATCCGACATCTACCGGGAGCAAACCGGAACCTTCGATTTCCAGCCCGGCCCGATCTTCGGGAATCTCGTTCTTGGCGATGAGATCAACCGCGCGCCAGCGAAGGTGCAGGCCGCGCTGCTGGAAGCGATGGAGGAGCGGCAGGTCACGGTCGCAGGAAAGACCCACCGCCTCCCGGACCTGTTCCTCGTGCTGGCGACTCAGAACCCGATCGAACAGGAGGGCACCTATCCATTGCCGGAAGCGCAAATGGACCGCTTCCTTCTGTATGTCCACGTCCCCTATCCCGATCCGGCCAACGAGGCCGCGATCCTTCGTCTGGTCCGTGGGGAAAAGGCGGGCACCGCGGCCGAACCGCCACCACCCGTGCCCCAGCAGCTGATTTTCGACGCTCGGAAGGAAGTCAACGCGGTCCATGTCGCTGATGCTGCCGAGCAGTACATCGTCGACCTGATCACGGCCACCCGTCACCCGGAACGCTTCGGTGACGACCTGGCGAAGTGGATCCGCCTCGGAGCAAGTCCGCGCGGCACCATCGCCCTCGACGCCGCCTCCCGCGCCCATGCCTGGCTGCACGGGCAGGACTTCGTTTCTCCCGAAAACATCCGCGCCGTCGCTCCCGCCTGCCTCGCGCACCGGATCCACCTCTCCTATCAGGCCGAGGCCGCGGGAAAGACACGAACGGAGGTCGTCGATGCGTTGCTGGAGAAGGTCGTGGCAGTTTGAATTTCTACAAAAGGCCGCAAAGGGCACGAAGGAACAAGATACAGTAGGTATGCATCCGAGATTCCAACGAGCCGACGAACTGAGTCGCATCGCGATCGGTGCGGCGATTGAAGTGCACAAGCACAAAGGCCCTGGGCTCATCGAGTCGATCTACGAGCGCTGCCTGATGCATGAGCTCAAACTGAGGGGAATCGAGGTGCGACAGCAGGTGCAAGTCAGGGTCGAATACAAAGATCTCGTCTTCGAAGAAGCCTTGCGCCTCGATCTCTTGATTGAGGACAGCCTGATCCTCGAACTGAAGGCCGTGGAGAAGGTCGCACCGATTCACAAGGCTCAGTTGCTGAGTTACATGAAGCTGGTCGACGCACCGGTCGGCCTCCTCATCAACTTTCACTCCCTGCGTCTTGTAGACGGGGTCAGCCGTATGATTCTCCACGGCGCTGACCAGCATATCACTTAGCGACCTTCGCGAACTTCTGTAGACCTCTACCTCCATGCCGGCCCTCGTCAGCATCGACCTCGACCATCTCCTCCTTCTCAAGGCGGAGGCGCGGGGCTTCTCGTTCCTGCCGAAGCAGCCGGTCGGATCGCTGCTTGCCGGCCGACACCAGTCGCGCCTGCGCGGGCGGGGCCTCGCCTTCGAAGAACTCCGCCACTACCACGCCGGCGACGACATCCGGACGATCGATTGGCGCGCCACCGCCCGACTCCGTTCTCCTCACGTCCGGGTCTTTGCTGAGGAACGCGAGCGACCCGTCCTGCTGGTGGTCGACCAACGTTCCCCGATGTTCTTCGGCAGTCGGCGGGCGATGAAGTCGGTGGCCGCCGCGGAACTTGCCGCGCTCGCCGCATGGCGGACCCTCGATGTTGGCGACCGTGTCGGAGGCATCGTCTTCAACGAGGCCGAGGCGATCACCATCGCCCCGAACCGGGGACCCACCCAGGCACTTCGGCTGTTGCACGAGATCACACGTTTCAACCAGCGCCTTGCCGAAGCTCAACCACCGTCGGGTGAAATCACTCTCAACAAGGCTCTCGACCTAGCCCTTGCGCGCGCCAAACACGATCACCTCGTGATCCTCATCACGGACCTCGACGGTGCCGACGAGGAAACCTCAGAGCGGGTGACCCGCCTCGGCATGCACAACGACGTCATGGTCGTCGCCGTTTATGATCCGCTCGGCGGCCAGCTCGCCGGCGCCCCCGGAATGAAGGCCACCGACCGCGGCAACCACTGGGAGATTCCCGCTGGCTCCGCCTTCCGCAAGGCATTCCGAGCGGAGTTCGGTGAGGCGGTCGCCTACTGGCAGAAACTCTTCCGCGATCTGCGGATCCCGCTCTTCCCGGTCTCCACCGCGACACCGGTCATTGATCAGATCCACGAACTTCTCGGACACCATGGCTGAGGATCCGGGCAGTCTCGACAAACTCCACGACATCGTCCTTCCCGACGCCGTGCCGTGGTGGCCTCCGGCTCCCGGATGGATCGTGCTCGCGGTGGTGGTACTCGCCGCGCTCAGCCTGCTCACCAGACGCCAACTGAAACACCGGAAAGCAAACGCCTACCGCAGGGCCGCCCTCGCGGAATTGTCGAATGCCTCCTCCTGTCACGACATCGCCCGCATCCTCCGGCGGACCGCTCTCGCCATCGCTCCGCGGGAAACCGTCGCCGGCCTCGATGGCGACGCGTGGATCAGTTGGCTCGGAGATCAAGCGAGTATCGAAATCCCGGCAGCCGCGGGCAAAGCACTGACGGGGAGCGTCTACGATGCCTCCGGCAGTGAAGCACCCCCGGAAGACCTCGCGGCCTTCGCCGACTCGTGGATCCGCAACCACCGCCGGCCATGCTGAGTTTCGCTTACCCACTGCTCCTGCTGCTGGCGCCGATCCCCCTCCTCGTGCGCTGGCTCGCTCCACCCCTTGCCGCCCAAGCTCGATCCCTGCGGGTTCCTTTCGGGGCACGTCTGCAACGCGCCATCGCCAGAAGCCCGCTGAGTTCACCGGGCGGAAGCAATTGGATCGCGCACCTTGCCCCGATCGCGATTTGGTGCCTCTCACTTGTCGCCCTTGCACGCCCCCAGTGGATCGAAGATCCGATCGAGAAGCAGACCCCGACACGCGATCTGCTGCTGCTCGTCGATCTCTCCGGCTCCATGGACCAGGAGGACTTCACCAATGCGGAAGGAGAGACCGTCAGTCGGCTGGATGCGGTGAAGGAAATCCTCGGAGACTTCCTCGAACACCGCGAGGGCGACCGGGTCGGACTGGTCGTCTTCGGTGACTCTCCCTTCCTGCAAGCTCCCTTCTCCACCGATCTCTCACTTTCACATCGTCTCCTCGACGAAACCGCCGTCGGGATGGCCGGCCCGCGCACCGCATTCGGCGACGCCATCGGTCTCGGAATTCGTCTGTTTGAGGAAAGCGAGGTCCCGGCAAAGACGATCATCGCGCTGACCGACGGCAATGACACCAAGAGCCAGGTCCCACCCGTCGAAGCCGCCCGCGTGGCCAGCGACCGGGACATCCGGATCCACACCGTCGCGATCGGTGACCCGACGACCGTGGGTGAGGACAAGCTCGACCAGCAGGCGCTCGACGACGTCGCGCGCACGACCGAAGGGCAATCGTTCTTCGCCGCCGACCGGGAGGAACTCGCAGGCATCTATGATGAGCTCGACCGTATCGAAACCCGCGAGATCAAGACCCTCAGCCATCGGCCGCGCCGCGATGTATTCCACTGGCTCATCCTCGCCGCGCTACTCGTTTCATTCGCATCACGCATCTCGATCCGGAGCCTTCGCGCTCTCCCGGAAACCGAACGACGCCCTCTTCGGGTCCATCCCGTGACCGGCGAACTCGAACTCAGCTAACCGATCCATTCCCCCAAAACATCGAAGGCCTTTCTCAAAAGCATCCACACCATCCGATAACTTCGCGCCCTTCGCCAGCTTCTGCAGCAACTCCCCGCCCCCATGCCCGACACCTTCCATTTCCTCCGACCCGCCGCGCTCCTGCTCGCGCCGGTGGCGGTGCTCATCTGGTGGGTGTGGCAGCGCAGATCGGACCCGTTGGCCGGATGGCGGAATCAACTCGAGCCCGAATTGCTGGAGGCCCTCGTCGACCACGGAAGCTCGAAACGTTCCCACCGTTGGCCCGTGCTTGTCGCATGGCTCCTGGCGGTGGTCGCCCTCTCCGGCCCCTCGTGGAAACCGGAGCCCAGCCCTTTCACCGAAGACGCCACACCGCTGATCATCCTCTTGAAGGCGGATGTGAGTATGGACACCGCCGATCCCCTGCCCACGCGAATGGAAAGGGCGCATCTGAAGATCCGTGATCTTGCCGCCGCCAGAGAGTCGCAGCCCCTCGGATTGATCGCGTACGCCGGAAGCGCCCATCTCGTGCTACCTCCCACCAAGGATACCGAAGCCGTCGCGATGACGGCCGCAGAGATCACCCCGGAAATCATGCCGGTGCAGGGCGACCGACTGGATCTTGCGATCGATCGGGCCATGCCGCTCATGAACGCCACGGGTGGCACGCTGCTGGTCATCACCGATGCATCCACAGCTGCGACGGATCGCCTCAGCGAGTCTTACGGCTCAGCCGGCAAGCCATACGTTCAAATCCTCGCAATCACCGGAGCAGGCGTGTCGACGGACGGGCTCGGACAAGTGGCGGACAGCCTCAACTCCGATGTTATCGCAATGGCGGCCGACGACTCGGACATCGACCGCATCGTTGCCCGCGCCGCGCGGACACCCGTCGCAGTCACCGCCGATGGCGGCACCAGATGGCAGGACGGCGGCTACCTGCTCGTTCCGCTCCTATGCGTCCTCGCACTCAGCCCCTTCCGGAAGGAAGCCAAACCGGAGATGCAGTCATGAAAATCGCCGCGGTATTCGTGCTCAGTTCCGGCTTCTGGTTGACCGCCGACCAGCAGGGCCAGCGCGCTTTCGATGGCGGAAGATTCGATGCCGCCGCCGAGAACTTCGAAGACCCGATGTGGAAAGGCGCGGCGTACTACCGCGCAGGGGAATTCAAATCGGCACAGGCGGCCTTTGCGCGTCTCGACACCGCCGAGGCACACTACAACCGCGGCAACTGCCTGATCTTTCTGGGCCAATACGATGACGCCATGGCGAGCTACGACCGTGCCCTCGCGCGTGTCCCGGGCTGGCAGGAGGCACGCGACAACCGCAATATCGCCCTCGCCCGTGCGGAGAGGATGCAGCAGGAGGGCGGCGAGATGGGCGATCAGCAGATCGGCGCCGACGAGATCGTCTTCGACAAGAAGAAGAGCGGCGGCGAGGACACCAGCGTCGCCGGAGAACAGGCAACCGACTCGGCATCGATGCAGGCGATGTGGCTCCGGCGTGTTCAAACCGAACCGGCCGATTTCCTGAAGGCGAAGTTCGCCTACCAGATCCGATTCGAAGAGGAGGTCGGGCCATGACTGCCGTCTTCAGCAAGCCACTGCGCGTACTGAAACCCCTCTGCGCCGTCGCATTGCTTCTGTCCGACGCAGCCGGTGCGGAAGCGTCGGCGAGGCTTGACGTTCCGAATCCCGAAGCGTGGACCGGCCAGCGCCTGCCTTTCTTCATCGAGTTGCGGGCTGACGGGACTTTCAGCGGAGCCGCCAGCTTCGATATCCCCCAACTCCCGGGCACCTTCGTCCTGCGGGTCGGCAATCCGATCATCGGGTCATTGACGGAGGGCAACACCGAATACTTCACCCAGCGTCACGAGTTCGCCGTGTTCTCCCAGAGCGACGGTGAGCTGCGGCTGCCCCCGATCACCGTGCGGTTCGCCCACAAGAAGGGATACACCGGCCCGGACTTCGAAGAGACCCTCACCACCGAGCCTGCGACTCTGAATATCCGGCGTCCCCCAAAAAGTGACTCCCTGGGCCTTCTCGTGACCACCGAGTCACTGTCGGTCGAGGAAACCTGGGATCCCGAACCGGGCCCCACGTCGGTGGGAGGAGTCTTCAAACGCACCATCACCCAACGGGCCACCCAACTCACCGGCATCGCACTTGCTCCGGCGCCGGTTGCCGCACCCGCCGGCATCCGGGTCTACTCCGGCGAACCCGAGGTAAGGGACCGAACCGAGCGTGGCGAGTTCCGCGGCGAGCGACGCGAGACGATTACCTATCTGGTGCAAGAGCCGGGCCTGCACACCCTGCCCGAGATCCGTTACGACTGGTGGAACCCGAAGACCGAGACGCTTGAATCGAAGACCCTCCCGTCCATCTCCTTCACCGCCACGGCACCTCCTCCACCACCAACACCGTCATCTCCCGTTCGGTATCTCCCATGGGCTCTTGCGGGACTTGTGATTGTCATCGGATTCGCCTTCCGAAAACGGATCGCGATCGCTGCGATCAGGTTGCGAGACACCGTCGATCCGCCCCACCGCCGGGCCGCCCGGGCATTCCTGTCCGCCTGCCGCCGCGGCAATGCTCGCGAAGCGGCCGAACTCTGGCCCGAGGCACGTAGGGCGCTGCCGGATGGTGAGAGAAACGAAGACCTCTCGGTTGCGATGAACGATTTGATGCGTGAGCTCTATGGCCAGGATACCGCCGGTCCTTCGTGGGATGGGCGGGGGCTCGCAAGCGCCTACCAAGCGGCACTCCATACCCGTGGCCCCGATTTTCAGCAGAAGGCATTGCCACCCTTGAATCCGTGAAGCCGGACCGTGGCTCAGGCTACCGTTTCCGGACACGGAGACTCCCGACGCACCATCCGAAGGTTTGCGCAAGCCCCGACAACAGGCCTAGGTTCGCAAGGAGGCGCGAATGACGAAGCAGTTGAAACGGAAACCAACGGACTCCCACCCACGGGAAAGCTTTCCGCTGAACCGCGAGTTCCGTTTCGTTGGGTACGCCTGCCTGCTGATCTTCAGCGCCCTGCTGGCCGGCTGCGGCAAAGGGTCCGGCACCGGCGGCGGAGACCATTCGCTCCGCGAACTGCACGACCGCCAGCGGGCCATCGACCTCGAGCTTCAGGAGCTTTCCCACGCCACACTCAACAGCGGCATCGGCGCGATAGGATACCGCTCGATCAACTACTTGGACGCCGACCATCCGGAGTGGATCGAGATCGACTTGGGCCGTGAGGTGGAGATCGATGAGATCACCCTCGTTCCCACCCTCTGGCGAAGCATGCGATCCGGATTCGTGTCCGACGGGTTCCCCCAAGCCCTGAGGGTCATCGTCGGATCAGACGGCCCGGCGGACAACACGCTTGTCGCCGACATCCCGGACACTTCGCACCTGCTGCCGAGGGTGGCTCCACTCATTCTCCCGGCCGGCGGCACCAAGGGATCCCGGGTTCGGATCGAAGTCGATCGACTCGGCACCCGGGCGTTCGACAACCAGCACATCCTCCAACTCGCCGAAGTGCTGATCTTCAGCGGTGAGGAGAATGTCGCGCTCCACCGCGAGGTCCGCTCATCTTCCAACAGCACCGATTTGCTCGCTTGGAATCGGGACTGCCTGGTCGACGGCATTCTCCCTTACCTGATGAATTCCGGACGCGGCGTCGCCAGCCTGGCTTACGTCAGCCCGACGACTCTCGGCGACGAGCCGAGCATGACGCTTGATCTCGGAGCACCGGTTGAGGCGACGGGGATCCGCCTGCATGCCGTTGATCAGACGGATACGGTGCCGCAGGCATTCTCCGGCGACTTCGGGCTTCCCGGCTCCGTCCGGATCGAGGCATCGGATCATGAGGACTTCTCGGATCCCCTTCCTGTGACTATCGCCGAACTCGGATCGCTCTACCGGATCGGGCCGATCATGGAGTGGTCATTCCCGACGACAACCGCGAGATACTGGCGACTCACCGCGATCGACCCGTTCGTTTCCTCGGAAGCCGGGAGGCTGGCGGCGCGACTCGGCTTCGCGGAAATCGAGATCCTTGATCAGGGAGTCAACCGGGCCCTAAACGCCATCCCCACCACTTCCTTTCCGGAAGCGCCATCCTCCCGCCGGATCTCCTCGGTGACGGACGGGCACAATCTCTACGGCACCATCCTCCCCCTTCGCCAGTGGCTGAACGAGCTGGCACGGCGCCATGAACTCGAGGCCAAGCGCCCGGCCGTCGCCACGGCCATCGCCAGGAAGAACCTCCAGATCCGCAAGCAACTGACCCTGATGATCGGCCTGACGGGCCTTCTCGCGATCGCGGTCGTCGGCGTGGCTCTCTACTCGAAGTTCAAGGCGGTGCGCCTCGAACGACGGATCCGCGAACGTATCTCCGCCAACCTCCATGACGAACTCGGCGCCAACCTGCACGCGATCGGCCTGCTGGGTGACTTGGCGAAGGACTCCGTGGACTCAAAGGACGACTTGCTCGATATCGTCGACCGGATCCGGTCCCTGACCGAGCGCACCGGCTCCGCGGCGAGGAACTGTGCGAACATGCTCGCCGCCAAGGGCGTCTGTGAGGACCTTGTCGAAGACCTTAGCCGCGATTCGGACCGAATTCTGGCCGATCTCGAGAACTCGCTCAGCGTCCGGGGTCAGGAGCACCTCCATCAACTGACGCGTCGCAAGCGGATGGACCTCTACCTGTTTCACAAGGAGGCACTGGTCAACGTGATCCGCCACTCTGGCGCAACCACGGTGGAAACCGTTCTTGAGAGTGTCCCGGGAAAGGTCTCGCTGCGTATCACCGACAACGGAAAGGGGCTCGACGGCGCACCACCGGCATCGCTCCGACGCAGAGCGCAGTTGATGGGCGCGGAGCTGAGTATCGAACAGCCTGAAGCCGGAGGCACCTGCCTGTTCTTGAATCTCAAGACCCGCCGCCTAGGCTTCCGCTGATGGCCCGATCAATCCGTGTGATGCTGGTGGAAGACAACCCCGAATACCGGGAGGTAATTCGGCTGGCACTGGCGCGTGACGAGGACATCGGTGGCATCCGCGAGTTCGGAACCGCCGAGATCGCCCTGCGGAGTCTGCGTGATCCGACTTCGGAGCCTCAGCCCGATGTCCTGCTACTTGACCTGCGCCTTCCCGGACTGAGCGGGCTCGAGGCGCTCCCGACATTCGTCGAGCTCCTGCCTGCGGCGAAGATCATCGTTCTCACGCAATCCGACCGCGAGGCCGATGTCCTCAAGGCGATCGCCGACGGCGCCTCCGGCTACCTGCTGAAGTCCTCGACCGTGACCCAGATCCGCGAAGGCATCCGGACGGTCCTCGATGGCGGCGCCTCGCTCGATCCGAGAGTGGCCTCGTTCCTTCTGAAATCCCTGAAGGACCGGTTGCCAAAAGCCGAACCGGAGACCCAGCTTTCGGAACGCGAACTGCAAATCCTCACACTGCTCGGCGAGGGCCTGGTGAAAAAGGAAATCAGCGACCGCTTGGGCATCAGCTACCCGACGGTCGACTCGCACGTACGACACATCTACGAGAAACTGAAGGTCCGCAACGCCCCCTCGGCGGTCAACGTCGCGCACCGCCTCGGAATCTTCCCGACCGGCGACTGAAGATCAGTCGACTTCGATCGTGAAAACGGATCCCGCCGGATTCTTCGCATCGTCAGGACTCCATCGGATGAAGCAACCGTAGTGGAGAGCCTGCTCCTTGCGTCGCGGGTCGATTTTCAAACCCGACTTTCCGTCGGCAGCGAATTTGAAACTCCGCTCGATCACATCCAGCTCGACCTCTGCTTCTTGTGAGAACGCTTCCGACGTACTCGTGAGGACTCCGGGAATGATTTGCGTAAAGTCGAACTCGGACTTCTTCCGGTCCTTACCGAGCACCGCGAGAGACGACTTCTTCGCCAATGCCTCGAAGGCCTTCATGTCGCCACCGAGCTTCTGCAACTCGCGACCGTAGAAGTTCAGGATCTCCGCCGTCACCTGGAGGCGCAGTTCCTTGCCGGCCAACCCTGCATCGTCCGTGAGTTTCGAGCTGACGAGAAGCGCACCACGTTTTTCCTCAAAAGCCGCCTCGAACGCGCCACCTCCTTCGAACTTCCCGCGTATGGTGGTCGTCTTCATGTTGCTCGTCGGCTTGTCATCCGTCTCAAGGCTCGCCGGATCGATCGCGTGCTCCTCGATCACGCCGTTCGGAAGAACCTCGGCAAGGGTGATCGACAGAGGGATCTTCACATACGGAAACACCTGCTTGTCCTTGAACAGCGGGTAGATCACTCCCCCGCCGTCGACAAACAACTGGAAGCGCATTTCGCGGTTGTCGAAGGTCGAGAAGGTGCCTTGCAGGCCATCTTCCTCAAGCGAAGGCAATTCGGCGTGAACCACGGCAACGGTCAGGACCGTAGCCACAACAGACGGGATCAGGGTTTTCATAATCTTGGCGCCCATGGGGTGGCGGTGAAACTCATTTAACAGCGCTCTTCGGAACGGGGAAAGAGCGCGCTGCGCCTCAGGGGGTCACGTAAACACATGATGGACGGAACCCGGCCTCATGATACCCTCACCGTTTCAGTCGTGTCGTGCCTTCCTGCCAACCCATCCGCAGGAAGGGCCCCACCGGGACGCGCTGCTCACAGATCCCATCAACCCATCAAACCCATGAACCTCAGAAAGCCAGCACTGGCCCCAGTACGCATTGTCGACGACATCCTTCAGCTTTCCTCAAGAGCCGGCGCGTTTCCCCTCTCCGCACTATCCGTCCTCGCCGTCGCCCTTGTCGGCAGCCCTCTGGCATCCGCTGCCGACGTCACCTTCGACGCGAGTTCCGGCAACGGAACGCTCGAAGATGGAGCGGGCACGTGGGACATCGGCACCACCAACACCTGGACAACCGACGGCGGCGTCACCAACACCACCTACGCGGACAACGACAATGTGACATTCGGCGGCGGAGCATCCGGCACGGCCGGAACCGTAAGCCTCGCTGAGAATGTCGCCCCGCGGTCGATCGTTTTCGATCCCGAATTCGATGGCGACTACACCATCGACCTCAACGGCTTCGACCTGAGTCCCAGCCTCGACAACTTCGGATACGTCACAGGGAACAGCGGATTCGCTCCCGTGACGATCACGGACACGGTGGGAACTGGCTCCTTCGTCGTCCCGGGTAACAGCTCGTCCATCAGCCTGACCGGCAGCCCGCTTACGATTGACGCGAAGATCACCGGTGCCGGACGCCTCTTCATCCTCGGCGGCGGCAGCCTCACCGTCACCAACCCCGCGAATGACTTCACCGGGATCTTCTACAAGCAAAACGGAGGTAACCTGACCTTCTCCTCGATCGCCGACTCCGGGGTCCCGAGTGCGGCTGGTGCGGGCAGCTCGGTGCAGGTCGGATTCAATGGCAACCTCGTTTACACGGGCGGCGCCGCTTCAACGAACCGTGACCTGCGCTTCTTCGGCAGCGCCAACGGCACCATCACCCACAACGGATCCGGCGCGCTGGTGTGGACCGGTGCGTTCGTCAATGACTCCACGGGTGCGAGTTCGACCTTCACCTTCAACGGTAACAGCAGTGACGACAACGAGATCCAAGGAGTGATCGGTGACGGAGCGAATCCTCTGAACGTCAACAAGAACGGAGGAGGAAAGTGGATCTTCTCCGGTGCCAACACCTACTCCGGAACCACCACGGTGAACACCGGAACCCTCCAGATCGGCAATGGAGGCACGACCGGATCCCTCAACCCGGCCGGAACCATCGATAACACTGGCGGCGCCACGCTGGTTTTCGACCGCAGCGACACCGTAAGTGAAGGCGTCGACTTCGGATCCATCTCCGGCAATGGCAACATCACCCAGAACGGCTTGGGCACCCTGGTCATGAGCTACGTGACCCACGGGGGCTCCACCACGGTCAACTCAGGCGTCATGCGATTCGAGAACGATACGGATCTCGGCGCGGTCGACTCGAACAGCTTCTTCATCAACAACGGCTCCACACTGGAATTCTTCTCCGACGACGGCGGCGGCGCCAACCGGACGGTGACCAACAACAAGACCTTCACCTTCGACAGCAACGGTGGCGGGACCGTCGACTTCCAGAAAGGCAACCACCTGCTGCAGGGCAATGGCACGACCTTCCAGAACTTCATCACCACCGGTGGCACCACATGCGTCGTGAAAACTTCGGGCGGCGGCTTCTGGAATCTCCAAGGAACCGGCAAACCCAGCTTCACGGTCGCCGACGGCCCCGACGATGTCGACCTTCAGCTCGCTGTGGTCTTTGGCAACGGGAACCAGATCAACAAGGACGGCAACGGTAAGCTTCAAGCGATCGTCGGCATCGGTGTGAACAGCCAGGTCAACATCAATGCCGGAACCCTCGACATGGGAGGCACCGCCCAGTTCAGCGGCGGCAACCTGAGCGCGGCCGTCAACAACGACGGCATCCTCGGCTTCAGCACCACCGCGGATCAGGAAATCAGCGGCGTGGTCAGCGGCATCGGCGACATCGACAAGTCCGGATCCGGCGTGCTGACCCTCACAGGAACCAATACCTACACCGGTTTCACCGACGTCACGGGTGGCACGCTGCTGGTGAATGGCGACAACTCCGGCGCAACCGGCGCCGTCACGGTTTCCACCGGAGCCACACTCGGCGGCACGGGAACCATCGGTGGAGCGATCAGCATCGACGACGGCACCCTCGCTCCCGGAGCTTCAATCGGCACTCTCACCGCCGACGCTGCCATCACCGACACCGGGAGCGGCACGCTTCTGATCGAGGTCGATGGCAACAATGGCGACCAGCTCGTGGTCAACGATTCGATCGATGTCTCCAACCTCGACCTGAGCATCAGCGAGATCAATCCGCTGGTCGGCACCGTGATCATTGTCGACGGAGACGCCTCGGCCACGGTCACGGGCACCTTCAATTCTGTTCCTGCGGGTTACAACGTGATCTACGGATACGACGATGGCGGCGACACCAACAATATCGCGCTCGAGTCGGCCGCCTCACCGTTTTCGACCTGGGCTTCGATGACCGGCGCGACCGATGATCCGAACGTAAACGACGACACCGACACGCTGATCAACCTGTTCGAGTTCGCCTTTGGCCTGAACCCGCTCGTCAACGATGCCAACCCGCTCGATCCGGCCGGACCGACCCCGGGCACACCTACGACGGAGGTCACCTTTGGCCCGCTCGATTTCGACGCGCAGTTCGTCCGCCGCAAGGACGGCTCGGTGAACTATGTGGTCGAATTCAGCAACGACCTCTCGACGTGGGAGGCGACGGCCGAGACCCCGACCGTGGTGGCGAATATCGATGCCGACTACGAGATCGTCGAGGTCAGCTACCCGATCATGCTTTCGAACGGTAAGAAAGCCCGGTTCTTCCGGCTCGTCGTGACCCTCAACTGATCCGACCGAACCGATGCCTGTGACCATGCGAGTCGGCAAATGGCAGGGAGGGCGGACTGCTCTCGCCTTCCTGCCGGCCTTGGTCACGGGCACCATGACCGCGACAGCGGCCATCACCTACATCGATCCCGCCGATATCCCGATACCGACGAGCTTTGGCGGCATCTATCTCGACCTGAACACCGGAACGGCCAACGGATCTACCGAGGGCAACTCGGTCGGCGTCAACAGCTACACCATCTCCTACTCGGAACCCGCATCCGGGGATTGGGACGTGAACTTCTTCTTCGGAGGAGCCGCGATGGTGCACAACGATTCGATCAACATCTACCGCGCCGGAGACGGCACAGACAACTTCTCGGCAGTTCACAATCTCGAAGCGGGGACGCTGGTTAACGGTGCTTCGACCGGAACCTCACAGCCATTGGCAGCGCCGACTTTCGGAGGCTCCGGAGCCTACCCTGCCGATCCGCACATGGGGGCATCGGCCCTCCAGTTCGTGAACGGAGCAGACGGCTACATCGGCTTCGTTCTCGACGAGGGAAGTTCGCCGCTTTACGGCTGGATGCTGGTCCAGTTTCACGACGACGGAACACCGGGCCTGATCAAGGAGTGGGCCTATTCCGACTCGCCGATCGAGATCGGCCAGATTCCCGAGCCCCATCCTGCGGCGTTGCTGACCTTCGCCGCGTGCACCGTGCTTCTTCGCCGTTACCGCAGACGCGGCCGGCACGCTCAAAACCCATGAACCGCCCATCCGCCATGTTCAACCCATCCAAAACCCACACCGGTCACCGGACCGGATTCACTTTGATCGAACTCCTCGTCGTGCTGGTGATCGTCGCGGCGCTGTCCGCGATCACCTTCGTGGTCGCGCAGAAGGTCCGCGCCGCAGGAAAGGATGCCACCTGCATCTCCAACCTACGCCAGCTCGCGATGATCGCGGAGTCCACAGCAGCCGAAACCGGATACTACCCGCCGATGCTCAGCCAGACCACCAACGAGAACGGAGGGTCATCCCACGTCGGCGACGCGTTCCCCGGCATCATCCGCGGAATGGAGTGCGGACAGTGTCCGGCGGCGAAGTACACCGGGCTCGACAAGAACAACAATCCGATCACCAGCTACGGCTCGAACCCGATGGTGATGGTCTACACCAAAGACCGGACGCCCGCCCCTGTTCGTCCGGCCCAGATCAGGCGACCGTCGGAGGTCTATCTGATGGCCGACAGCGCCCAGCATGGCCCGCCCAACACCCGGTCGCTCGGCTTCAGCGCACGCTGGTACGGCCAACGCGAAGGCGATCCCGATGACGCCGGCAAGCCGCTCACCACCGCCGAGATTCCGAGCGGAGGATTCTGGGACGCCGACGTCTCGACGATGCCGATGCGACACAACGGACACGCCAACGTCGTCTTCTGCGATGGCCATGTGGAGTCGATCAGCGACATCAGCGAGCTCCGGCAGAAGAACTTCTACTGGAACTATTGAGACGGCCGAACCGATGAAGACCCTCTTCCTCCTACTGACAGGTGTATTGTGTACATGCGCCGTGCTCCACGCCTCCGAGCGGAGGCCCAACATTCTTTTCATCCTCACCGACGACCAAGGATATGGCGATCTCGGGCGGCACGGACACCCGTTGCTGAAGACGCCCAACCTCGACGCACTCCATCAAGGGAGTGTCCGATTCGAAAACTTCCATGTGAGCCCGTCTTGCTCACCGACTCGGGCGGCCTTGCTGACAGGGATGCACGAGTTCCGAAGCGGCGTGACGCACACGGTCGCCCCCCGCGAACACCTCAGGAAGGAAGCGGTCCTGCTTCCCCAGATTCTCGGAGAGGCCGGGTATCGCTGCGGGTTCGTCGGCAAGTGGCATCTGGGGAACGAACCCGGATATTCCCCGGACTCGCGAGGCTTCGGATGGACGTCGACCAACGTTGGAGGACCAAGGGAGCACTTCGATCCCGTCATCATCCGGAATGGTGAACGCGAAAGACGGAAAGGCTACCGCGAGGACATCTTCTTCGATGAGGCCATGACGTTCATCAAGGAGTGCGGTGACCAGCCCTTCTTCTGCTACCTCGCCACCTACTCACCCCACACCCCGCTGGCAGCCCCCGAGTCGTTCGTTGCGCCGTATCGCGATCGCGTCACCGATTCGCAAGCCGACTACCTCGGCATGGTGGCCAACATCGATCACAATGTCGGCCGCATCCTCTCGTTCCTTAGGGAGCAGGACCTCGAAGACGACACCATCGTGATCTTCATGAACGACAACGGCGCCACCGAAGGACTTGACGTCTTCAACGCCCACATGCGCGGGTGCAAGTGCACGATCTGGGAGGGAGGCACGCGAGCCATGTCGTTCTGGCACTGGCCCGGCAAGTGGCAGCCGCGAGCGGTGGACAACCTCACCGCACATCTCGATGTGTTGCCGACGCTTTGCGAACTTGCCGGCGCGCAGCTCCCGGCCGGACTTGGCGACGAACTCGACGGGTTCAGCCTCGTGCCCCTGCTGGAAAGCAGGGCCGCTTCCGGATGGCATCCCGACCGCATGCTTTTCCACCACGTCGCCCGATGGCCGGGTGGCCTCGCTTCCGCCCACAGGCACTCGATGTGCGCCGTCCGCCAAGGTCACAAACTGCTGCTTCGCAGTGTTCCGTGCGACGATCCGCATTGCCCTCCCGACGGAAACCAGTGCACCACCCTGCGACGGGTCCGCGATGGCGCGAGATCCGCCACCTACACGAAGGACAACGCACAGTTCCACTGGGGTGTCAGCGCCCCGGCCCGCTGGGAACTGTTCGATGTCTCCGACGACCCGGAGTGCCGGCACGATCTGTCCGCCGGCCACAAGCAGCAGGCTGACCGGATGGCGAAAGCCTACGATTCATGGTGGGACCGAACCTATCCGGAAATGGTTGCGGCCGGAGGGGATCGCAAGGCGAGTCGCAACGCCCGAGACACCCCATCTCGCTCGACAACAGTCGCAACACCTGTCCAAGCGAAGGAGGAACCTCCCGCCGCGGACAACCGGAAAGCGCTGTTTCCGTTGATCGACACGGATGCTGACGGAACAGCGAGCCGCGACGAGTTCATGGGCTTCTACCGGGAGACGTTCCACCGCAAGGATCTCGACGGCGACGGCGCCCTATCCGACGGGGAACACCCTGCACGACCGTTGCAAGCGATGGACGCGGACAAGGACGGCAAGGTGAACGTGAAGGAGTGGGATGCTCTCTTCTCCAAACAGTTCACCAGATTCGACAGCAATAAGGACGGATCCCTCAGCGAGAGAGAGTGGCAGGACGCGGGAAGCGGCGGCGATCCCGGGAAGCCTGCGGAAGATCTCAACCCGCGGGGACCGGCGGGACTCTTCCCACAGATTGACAAGAACGGGGACGGCAGGATCAGCGTCGAAGAACAGACCGCGTTCTATCATGGCACATTCAAGCGCAAGGACTCCAACGGTGACGGTGTCTTGTCCGACGGCGAACATCCCGCGAAGTCACTTGCCGCAATGGACCAAGACGGCGACGGCAAGGTCTCGCCCGCCGAGTGGGACGCGCTCTTCCGAAAACAGTTCAACCGCAAGGACGGGGACAAGGACGGCTTCGTGGACGAGGCAGAGTGGAACGGGACGCCCAAGGCTCCGACCCCGAAGAAGGAGGCTCCGCCTGCCACTGAGGCCGCACCCGCCCCATCCCTCGATCCGGAGACAATGATCGGAGAACTTGCGGACCTCACGTCACCGCCGTCCACCCGACAGGCGGCCGGATTCGATAGCTCAGGGAGCCTCAAGGCAATCTACTTCGAGGGGCTACCCTACCAGGGGAAACCCACAGAGGTCTTCGCGTGGCTCGGGCTTCCGGAGAATACCGCGACACCGGTGCCGGGCATCGTCCTGGTTCACGGAGGCGGAGGCAGCGCTTTCCCCGAGTGGGTGGAGCTCTGGAACCGCCAAGGCTTCGCGGCCATCTCGATCGCGGTCGAGGGGCAGACTTCCAACAAGGCGAACGGGACCGGTCCTTGGGAACGTCATCCGTCGGCAGGACCGGCACGCGTCGGCATCTATGGCGACTCGGACGCTCCAATGTCCGACCAATGGATGTATCACGCTGTCGCAGACACGGTTCTGGCCAATTCGCTGCTTCGCTCCTTGCCGGAAGTCGATGCGGAACATGTCGGCGTGATGGGAATCTCTTGGGGCGGAGTGATCACCAGCACGGTGATCGGAATCGACCCGCGCTTCGACTTCGCCATACCCACCTACGGGTGCGGCGACCTCTCACAGGCCGGCAACCAATACGGGCGGGCGCTCGGCAACAACGCGGTCTACAGGAAGCTTTGGGATCCGATTCTCCGCCTCGATCGGGCCAAGATGCCGGTGCTTTGGTTTTCGTGGCCCGGGGATCAGCACTTCCCACTCGACAAGCAAGCGAGTTGCTACACGGCTGCGCCCGGACCAAGAATGGTGTCGTTGGTCCCCGGCATGGGCCACGGACACGGTCCCGGTTGGAAGCGTCCGGAGAGCTATGCTTTCGCACGCTCCGTGGTGGATGCCGGATCGCCATGGTGCGTCACCGGCAGCGTCGATAACGCCGACGGACTCGCCACCGCTGAGTTCATTTCTCGCAAGAAGCTCGACCGCGCGGTTCTGATTTCCACCAAGGACACCGGAATCACGGGTTCCCGCAAATGGATCGAGTCGCCGGCCAAGCTTGAGCAAAGGCGGGACACGTGGCACACCGAAGCCGAGCTTCCCGAGGGAACGACGGCCTGGTTCGTGAATGTCCAATCGGGACCTCTGGTCGTCAGCTCCGAGTATCAGGAAATCGACCGGTAACCGCTCCACGATTCGTGACCCTACCAAGACCATTCGCCCTGCTCCTCTGCACCCTTCCCCTGCTCGCAGGGGAAACCCCACGGCCGACTTTTTCGTGGGACCGGGTGCCGGTCTACCAGATGTTCGGAAGCAACACCCGGCTCCTGACGGACGAGGAGGTCGAGCACATTTCGGACACAACAGACTTCCTGTGCATCGAGAAGCAGCATGGAGCCCGATTGCTCCGCGGCTCCGATCGAGGAGCTGCTCATGAGTTCGCGAGATTCAAAAGAAACAATCCCGACGCAACCTGCCTGTTCTACTTCAACTCCGCCTTCGCCTACCCGTTTGCAAGCGGCTCACGGAGCCTGCGGAAGGGAAATGTTCCTCCCCACCTTGAGCGTTTCCTGATCCGCGACCCCAAGACCGGTGAACTCGCCGATCGGGGCAATGTGCTCTACTTCGACGTACTGAACCCGGGGTTGCGCAAGTGGTGGTCGTCGGAGGTCGGCCGATACATACGGGAAACGGGAGCCGACGGTCTGTTCGTGGATCAGATGCATGGCTTCTCCCATCTGCGCCCTCGAGAGAAGCGTCCCGACGTCCGGACCGCGCAGGCCGAGATGATGCGCATGGCGAAAGAGGCGATCGGTCCGGACAAGATCCTGCTGCTCAACAACGGCGCGCACATCCCGGAGCTGTTCGCGATCGGCGACGCGTTCATGTTCGAGCACTACTCGACCGATCTCCTGACCAAGGAAGCAATCCTGCGCGACTGGAACCTGATGCGACGTATCGCGGACGCGGGCAAGAGTTCGGTTTGGAGAATCGGCGTCGAGGTCGGACACAAGGAGGACGGGAAGAAGCTCACCGACTCGGAATACCAGCAACTCGCGCGACAACGTCTCCCCTACTACCTCGCGGCCTTCCTCGCGGGGGCCTGCGAATACTCCTACTTCCAGTATGGATGGGGCTGGGGCCTCGAAACGGGCCCACTGATGGACTACCCGGAAATGAAGAAGCCGCTCGGCAAGCCGCTCGGAGAACGTCGTCGTCCGGACCCGCACAGCTGGGTCTTCCTCCGCGAGTTCGAGCACGCCAGCGTGCGCGTCGATCTGGAGAAAAAGGAAGGCTCGGTGACTTGGAAGTGACAGCCCGGGTCGCTCAGGCCGGGAGATCCACCGGGGTTTCGGACTTGGAACGCCGAACCGGCTCCAGGCATCGGAATTCCTTCGCCAACTCTTCGATGAAGTTGTCGTACTGGATCAACTCCATCCGGCCGTCGTGGTGTTCGACAATCGCGGTGAGGCTCTCGACCCAGTCGCCGGAGTTCAGATAACGGATGTCATTCACCAGCTTGTCCTCCGGCGTGTGAATGTGACCGCAGATGATCCCGTCGCACTTCCGCTTGCGGGCGAATTCCTGGAGCTGGTGCTCGTAGTTGTCGACGAAGCTCACCGCCGACTTCACCTTGGCCTTCACCTTCTTGCTGAGGGAGAAATACTCCTTCCCGCGCCACGCCCGGAAACGGTTGTAGAGGCGATTGATGACGAGCAACGAGTCGTAACCCATCGCACCCAGCCACGCGAGCCACTTGTGGTTGGTCGAGACGCTGTCGAATCCGTCGCCGTGCACCACGAGGTAGCGCCTGTTGTCGGCGGACTCGTGAATGTGTTCCTTCACAAACCTGATCCGTCCGAATGCCAGCGGAAGAAATCGGTCGAGGATGTCATCGTGGTTGCCGCGACAGTAGATGATCTCGGTATCCTCCCGTTCCATTTTCTTGAGCACCTTGCGGACGAAGCGGCTGTGGCGCTTCTTCCACTTCGAGCCGCGCCGTAGTGCCCAGCCGTCGATGATATCTCCGTTGAGCACCAGCTTTTCGCAGGTCGTGTGCTTCAGGAAATCGGTCACCTCGTGGACCTTGCTGTCCGACGTTCCCAGGTGGATATCCGAGAGGAAGATCGTGCGGTAGCTCCGGGGCTCACACTTCTTCTTCAACTGGTGGCTTGAGGGACCGCGCCCGGCAGCGTCGGAGACCTCGTTCAGTTTCGATTCGAAGACGTCGATCACGCGGCCCCAGCCCAGCGGAGCGACCGAAGCCCGCGCCTGCTCGCGCATCTCGCCCTGCAAACGCCGGAGAGCGTCGTTGGCGAGTTCGGCATACTCGGTCGAGTTCCCCTTGGGTGCCTTCAGGCCGTTGATACCATGAGCGACGTACTTGCCGGAAGCGGCGTAGTCGTAGCTGACCGTCACCAAGCCGGATGCCATGCCTTCGAGGAGGACATTGCCAAAGGTCTCGGTCTCGCTCGGGAAAAGCAGGATATCGGCCGAGGCGTAGTGACGGGCGAGATCCTCACCCGTCTGGACGCCGGCAAAATGGACAAAGGGATTCCTGCTCTTCAGCGCCTCGCGGATCGGCCCGTCGCCGACGCAGACGAACCTCATGTCCGGCACCTTCTCCCGCATCCTCCGGAAGCACTCCATCGCCAGCGCCAGGTTCTTTTCCGCCGCCACACGGCCAACGATGATCGCGACCGGCGTACCTTCGCGGACGCCCCACTCGGCGCGCAGCGAAGCACAGCGGCGGCCGGGATTGAACAGCTCGGTATCGACGCCGCGGCCAAGCAGCGCGACGTTCCGGAAACCTTCCCGCTCGAGCATCTCGACGACGTCGGGGGTCGGAGCCATCGTCACTTCCGCGCGACTGTGAACTTTCCGCAGGTAGGACATCGCCGCCGGCTGGAGACCGCCGAGGCGGTACTGCTCCATGTACTCGTGGAAATTCGTGTGGAACCCAGCGATCACCGGGATCCCGAGAACGTTGGCAGCCTTGATCGCCGAGATACCCAGCGGACTCTCGGTGGCGACGTAGATCGCATCGGGCCGGCGCTTCAGCCAGCGCTTCCTCAACTTGAACGGTCCGGGAAGACCGATCCGGACTTCCTTATAGCCCGGCAGAGTGATCGACGCCGCCAAGGTCTCGCCCGCTTTCCGATCTCCACCGGTGCGGATGATGTGAACGATGTGTCCGCGCTTGCGCAGACCGTCCGATAGCCGACCCAAGGTCATGGCGACGCCGTTGACGTCGGGCGCGAAAGTGTCCGTGACGATGTCGATTCGCATGAGATGGTTAAGGTTGGTTAACTAACCAACCCCGTTATCCCCGGAATCGACTCCGCGCTGGACTCCAATCAAGTGGCGATTCCGCCACAAAACCCACTGGCGATCAGTGAGCTAGGCGGCCCAATCAACGCCTCCATCGCCGCTCGACGCGGTCGAACACCTCGCCGTCGGCCTCCTTCGCCACGGCCATCCAGCCCTCCTCCTCGAGCGTCACGGCATAGAGATGGTTCTTCGCGTAAGCCGATTCCATCCACGGCCGCACCTTCTTCAGATTTGCCGGGATCGACCGGACCTTGGTCCCCCATGCCCCTGCCCCGAGATAGGGAACCCCTCTTTCCGTATCCACCTTGCCGTCGAACATCGGCGCCGATCGGGAGTGCACGTGGTGGTCATTCTCGAACACCGCATCGACCTGATACTTCTCGAACAGCGGGCACCACAGCTTCTGAATGCCGACCGCGTCCTCCTTCGTTCCGCAACCCCAGGCCGGCCGGTGGTAGCAGACGAAGAGATGCTTCACTTTCTCCCGCTCCTTCAGGCGCGCCTCCAGCCAGTCCGTCTGGCTCGCAAGCGTCGCGGCATGACCGGAGTCGAGAAGCACCAGTGAGAGCCCTGCCTCGAAGTCGATGGCCTGACGCGCCTCGCCCGCTTCCTGCATCCGGAACAGGCTGAAGAACTCGTCGGCCGCCTCGGGACCGGGAGCATCATTCGGGCGGTATCCGGCACCGGTGATCTCGTGATTGCCGATGGCCACCACCATCGGCACCTGGCGACCGTCAGGAGTGCGGGCGTTTTCGACCCACGAGTCGATCCACTCGAACCAGCGGCCGACATTCTGGTTGTTGGTGTAGGCGAGGTCACCTCCGAGCAGAGCGAACATCGGATCTTCAGCACCAGCACGCGCGTTCATCGCGTCGAGCAGTCCCCGCGAGTGAAACATGTCGCCACCGGTGACAAATCGGAGCGTCTCGGCCTTCGAAGGTGCGGTCCGGAAAACAACATCGCGATCGCCCAGGCGGAGTTCGATGTCGGTTCCGGATGGGAGTCCCGTCAGCTCCGCACTTGCCACGGTATGCGCCGACTTTGCGAAGGGCACCCGCTCGACTTCCACAAGCTTCCAGTCCGTCTCGCCTTTGACGCGAACCCGGAGTTCCGGCAACTCGTCGGAGTCTTCCTTCTTCTCCACTCCGACCTGACGGCGCCAACCGGCGGTTGGCTTCGCTCCGGCGAGATACTCCCACTCGGCGCCTTCACCAACGATCTCGCGCTCTCCGCCGTCCCAGCGTGCGACGACCTTCAGGTCGAGGGTGAAGTCGGAACTCTGGAGGCCATCATTGAACCCGACCGCCGAGAAGATGCGCTCTCCGGCTTCAACTTTACCCAAGGAGATCTCTTCCCACTTGTTCGCCTCGTGCTTTTGGATGACCTGCTCGCGACCATCGACCACCCGGACGTTCTTCCGCACCGCTTCGCGACCGTCGATGGCCAGCGTGAAGGCATCGTCGTAGCGCGCGAGGAGCACCAGTTCCGCCTTCTCCGGAAGATCCCCGGGCACCGCGATCTTCCGCCGGACGTAGACCTCGGCGAACCGGCCCTCCATTTCCCGAATCACGGTGGCGTCGTCGGCATCGCCATAGCCGAAGCCGCTCTTCCCGAGCGTCCAGCTCCCCGATCCGCCGGATGTCTCGACCCAGCGGACCGACGCCTCGCTCTCCGGGGCGGTCGACCATTGGACGAAGGGGCCGTGCACCGAGGCGTCGAGCGATAGCGTCAGAGACAGGAAAGAAAGCACGCGGAACGGGTGAAACATGGCCATCGACCTACCCCGGAGCCCCAGCCCCGCCAACCTCCAATTCGCACTTCGCAGACGGCCGTCGGCGCCTACACTCCGCCGCATGTCATCCAGTTTCGGCCACGCCTTCCGCCTTCACACCTTCGGCGAATCCCACGGGGGAGCCGTCGGCGTGATCATCGACGGCTGCCCGCCCCGCATTCCCCTGACCGAAAAGGAAATCCAGCACGAGCTCGACCGCCGGCGCCCCGGGCAGTCGGACATCGTCACCCCGCGCAAGGAATCGGACACCTGCCGGATCCTCTCCGGCGTCCAGGACGGGCAAACGCTCGGCACCCCGATCGCGATCACGGTTGAGAACGAAGACCAGCGCCCCGGTGCCTACGAGGAAATGGCGGTCAAATACCGCCCGTCGCATGCCGACTACACCTACGACGCCAAGTATGGCATCCGCGCGCTTTCGGGCGGTGGACGCGCTTCGGCCCGCGAAACGATCGGTCGCGTGGCCGCCGCGGCCGTCGCCAAGCAGGTGCTCGCGGCGCTGGCTCCGGGGATCGAGATCCTTTCCTGGGTGAAGTCGATCCACGACCTCGAGGCCGACGTCGATCCCGCGACCGTCACTTCCGAAATGATCGAGAGCAACATCGTCCGCACCGGCGACCCCGTCGCGGCCGAGAAGATGATCGAGCGAATCAAGGAGGTGCGCGCCGACGGCAACTCGATCGGCGGCGTGGTCGAATGCGTCGTTCGAGGCGTCCCACCGGGACTCGGCGAACCGGTCTTCGATAAGCTCGAGGCCGAACTGGCCAAGGCGATGATGTCCTTGCCTGCGACCAAGGGCTTCGAAATCGGTTCGGGCTTCGCCGGCACCCGCATGACCGGCCGGGAGCACAACGATCCGTTCCGCATGGTCGACGGCAAGGTTCGCACAACCTCGAACCGTTCCGGTGGCATCCAAGGCGGCATTTCGAACGGCGAGCCGATCGTCTTCCGGGTCGGGTTCAAACCGACCGCCACCATCATGACCGAGCAGGACACCGTGACCAACGACGGTCAGGACACCCAGCTCAAGGGCCGCGGCCGTCACGATGCCTGCGTGCTTCCGCGGGCGGTGCCGATGGTTGACGCGATGGCGGCGCTCGTCATTTGCGACCACCTCCTCCGCCAACGCGGCCAGTGCGGTCTGTAAGCCGGCCGCGCGCCACCCAAGGCCTTGTCGCTTCCCGAATCCATTCCCCAGATCAGCCTTGGCACCGCGGCCTTGCTGATCTTCGGCGCCATCGCCTCGCTGGCGATGCTGCGGGGATTGCTGCGGATTCTCTGGGGCACCATCTTCCTTTGCGCTTCGGGATTCGCCGCGTTCTTCTCGTGGCAGCACGCACCGGCCCTCGGCCGGCAGTTCCTCGGCAAGGAGTCGGCATTGCTCTCGGCCGCGCTGCCGCTGGTCGTCTTCCTGCTGACCTTCTTCCTGCTGCGCTACCTCGCCCGAAGCGTCGTGCGGCCTCTGGGCGAGCCCAATCCGGACAACGCCGAGAAGAACCGCCGCTCGCCGATCCGCTGGGCGGTCACGCTGCTCCTCAGCCTGATCCCGACCGCGCTCCTGTGGTTTGCCGGCGCGACCTTCCTCCGTCACGCCGGCTCGGTCGCCGAAATCCGGACCTACGCCGAGTCCTTCGACACCGCCGTCACCCCCGACAGGACCGCCTTCCTCGCCAAACTGAAGGAGAACATCGAGCAGGCGCTGCCAGCCGACTGGTTCAGCTCGATCGACCCCCTCGCCGACGAGGCCCGCGTGGCGCTGGCCAAGCTTATCTCAGCTGCCGAAAGCGCGCCTCCGAAGGCAATCCCGGTCCTTGAGGAGCCGGACATCCGCGACATCGTCCTCTCCGACCCCGAGCTCCGGCAACTGGCCCGCGAAGGCCGCTACTCCGAGATCCTCCGGGATCCGCGCCTCGACCGGATGCTCGAAAACGACAACCTCCGCGAAGTCCTCGCCAATACCAAACTCTGAACTCCTCCCCGAAATCCCTTGGCGGCCTTGGCGTCTTGGCGGTTCAATTTCTCCACCGATCACGGATCACGTCCAACATGTCTTTCCTCGTCACCATCGGCCTCGAAGTCCACTGCCAGGTCAAAACGAACACCAAGATGTTCTGCTCCTGCGAAACCTCCTTCGCCGAGGAACCCAACACCCGCACCTGCCCGGTCTGCCTTGGCTTGCCCGGCGCCCTGCCGGTGCTCAACCGCCACGCGATCGAAAAGACCCTGCTCGCCGGACTCCTGCTCGACTGCGGTTCGCCCGAGATCTCGAAGTGGGATCGGAAGAACTACTTCTACCCGGACATGCCGAAGAACTACCAGACGACGCAGATGGACCTGCCGCTCTGCATCGGCGGCGAGGTTCCGGTCTACGACTTCAACTACCCCACCGACGTCCGCAAGAACATCGCCCGCCCTGGATTCAAGGTCCGACTCAACCGCATCCACCTTGAAGAGGACGTCGCCAAGTCTACCCACCTCGGCACTTCGTCGATCATCGACTACAACCGCGCCGGCACGCCGCTGATGGAGATCGTGACCGAGCCGGACATCGAGTCGTCCGCCGAGGCGTTCTCCTTCCTGCGCTCGTTGCAGATGATCCTCCAGCAGGGCGGCGTCTCCGATGCCGACATGGAAAAGGGACAGCTCCGTTGCGACGTGAACATCTCGATCCGCCGCGAGGAGAACGATCCCTACGGCAACCGGATCGAGCTCAAGAACCTCAACTCGATTTCCGCCGTACGCCGCGCGATTGACTACGAAATCGAGCGGCAATGGGAGGATCTCCAGCGAGGCATCGAGCAGATCCAATCGACCCGCCGCTGGGACGACGACCGCGGTGAGTCGCAACTCCTCCGCACCAAGGAGGACGCCCACGACTACCGCTACTTCCCCTGCCCCGATCTCCTGCCCATCCACACCGAGCCTCTGTTGGAGAAGGTCCGCCCTCTGGTGACCGAAAGACCACACGAACGGGCGGAGCGCTACGAGAACGAGTTCGAGATCACCGCCTACGATGCCTCCGTGCTCGCTTCCGATGTACCACTGGCATCGTACTTCGAGGAACTGGCGGCCAATCCGAAGGTCCCCGGCAAGAAAGCGGCCAACTTCCTGCTCAACGTCCTGCTCGGACTGCTCAACGAACGCTCCGTCGCGATTTCCGACGCGCCCGTTTCGGCGACCAAGACCGGCCAACTGCTGGAACTCGTCGAGTCGGGCCAACTCGCTCTCAACCAGGCCAAGGAGGTGCTTCTCGTCCTGCTCGAATCTCCAGACAAGGAACCTGCCGCCGTTGCCAAGGAGATGGGCTTCGAGCCTGCCGACGCCGGCGAACTCGAGACCTTCTGCGATCAGGCGATCGAGGCGAACCCGAAGCAGGTCGGTGAGATCAAGGCGGGCAACGAGAAGCTGGTCAACTTCCTCACCGGCCAGGTGATGAAGCTCTCCAAGGGCAAGGCAAATCCCAAGCAGGTCACCGAGATCCTCCGCTCCAAGTTACTCTGACTTACCGGTGGACCGAGGGCTTTGGCCCGAATAGCAATTCCTCAAGCCGGGCAGTCGGTACTTTCCGCAGGTAATGGAGCGCTGGCTTCAGCCGGCATCTTGACAAACAGCGAAATCGTCAAGCCGGCCGACAGGGCGGTGGAGCGGTAGGAATCTGGATCTCGCAATTGCCGGACGATGGCTCCGGGGCCGGCTGAAGCCAGCGCTCCATTCGCGAAATCGGCTGAAGAAGCGCCGGTCGGGTGCGCATCTCATTTCACCGGTCCTCCCCCAACAGCCAGTCGGCGACGGCTTCGACGTCCCCGAACTCGGGGATCCAGGCGAGTTCATCGGGAAGATCGGTGGTGAACTCGCACCGCAACCGCACGGGATGGGCGCCCGAGTCGATCGCCGCATGCTGGTTGTATATGCGGTCATCGACCAGCATCGTCTCGCCCGGGTCGAGGGCATACTTCTCATAGCACTCCCTCAGGCGGTCGACCTTCGCCGTGTCGTGCATGAACTCGCCGTGCCGCACACATTCAATGACCAGGAAGTCGGTCACCGGCGCGAGGATGTCATTGAGGTAGGCGGTCTTCGCCGCGACATCGAAGGTCGCCGACATCGTGAACTGCCGGTAGCCTCGGGCGTTCAACCGCTTCAAGGTCTCGATCACCTTCGGGTAGAGCGGCCGGTTCCGGAAAAAGTCCTGATCCGCACAGAAGTCGCGGTCCATTTCCTTCCCGAGTTCCGGATGTGTCTTCAACTCGAGCGCGCCATACTCCGGCACGATCGGCAGGACCTCCGGCAACTGCTCCCATTTCAACCCGGCGTAGCGATCCCGGTAGTTCGGATGCCCGGTCAGGAAATGGAAGTAGGCATGGTTCAGGTCCGCCAGGACTCCGTCGACGTCCCAGAAGATGTTTTTAATGTCTGCGGGATTCATGACGCGCCGGAGTTTATGAATGGGGAGAGCGGGTTTGCAACCCGCTGCCCTTTTCCTCGACCCACCCAATTTCAATCTCGACCGGGAAACCACGAATGGTCCCGATTTCCGTTGGCCTCCCTCGTGGCTCCCGGTAGCTCTGTCATCCATGACCCGATCGCGACGACAATTCCTCTCCGGAGCCGCCCTGTCGGCCGGAAGCCTGTTCCTCGGAGCGGGACGGGCGGCCGGTGCTCCCGCGAAGATCGATACTCCCTTCAAACACTCGGTGATGGGATGGTGCTTCAATGGCCGGGACATCCCGCCGAAACAACTGGCCGAATGGTGTGTGAAACTCGGCATCCATGGAATAGAGGGCATTCCTCGCGAGTCCTACAAGGAGGTCATGGAGCTCGGCCTCGAGATCTCGCTGGTCGGAAGTCACGGGTTCGCCCAGGGGCCCTGCGATCCGAAGCACACCGACATGGTGATCGAGAAGCTGACCGACGCAATCGAGGTCGCGTCCGACGTCGGGGCCAAGCGGGTGATCACCTTTACCGGGATGCGCTTCGACGGGATGGACGACGAAACCGCCGCCGGCCTCTGCGTGGAAACGTGGAAGAAGGTGCTCCCGCTAGCGGAGAAGAAGGGCATCACGATCTGCCTCGAGCATCTCAACTCCCGCGCCTCGGAGGGGAAAATGACCGGCCACCCGGGCTACTTCGGGGATGATGTCGATTTCTGCGTCGACCTCATCAAGCGCGTCGGGTCGGAGCACTTCAAGCTCCTGTTCGACATCTACCACGTCCAGATCATGAATGGCGATGTGATCCGCAGGATCCGCGAATACAAGGACTACATCGGCCACTACCACACCGCCGGAAACCCCGGCCGCGGCGAGATCGACGCCAGCCAGGAGATCAACTACCCGCCAATCATCCGGGAGATCGTGAAGACCGGCTTCTCCGGCTTCGTCGCGCAGGAGTTCATCCCGACTTGGGACGACCCTTTCCAGTCGCTGAAACACGGAGTGGAAACCTGCACGGTGAAAGGTTGATCCTCCCGGCGGGGAATAGGAGGGAGGACACTCCCGTCCTCCGAAACTCCGAACCATCGGCGGACAGGCGTGTCCGCACTCCTTTCGTCCCACGCTCACGCCCCACGGGCAACCTTCTCATGAAATGTTCGGGTTCGTCCGTATCGGTGCGGATTCCCTTTGCATTGGCAGCTAGTCCCCATTCTTAATCCGGCGCAATGCTCTCCCAGGAACCCATTGAATGGCCGGACGAGGTCGAGATCCTCGTCGACCGTCTGGAAACCGAATCCGCCGACCGTGACCTCAGCCGCGAGGAACGCGCGCTGATGGATGTTTACGAAACCGTCCCGATCCTCGAGAGCAACGATTGCCTCCATGAATTCTGGCAGAGCGGACTGGATCACCAGCGGGTGATCCGGTCATTCGACATCGTCGGCGCGACCGCACTCGTCGACCCTCTCAACGCAAGCCGCTGGTGCGCGACCCGCGCCGAGGATCGGAATGACTACAGCGAGACCGAGGAGGAATACCTCGCCACGATCGAAGAGGACCTTCCCGGGGCGATGGACGAACTCGTCGACCTCGTGCTCGCCTTCATCGAAGAGGAGCTGGACTAACAGGAGTCCAAAGGTACGGCTGACCGCCCCCGGTCAGCCGCCGATCCACGCAGGCGCACCACGCCGCCTTGCCACCCCCGCTCAGCCTTCGACCGCCTCGGCGAAGTCGCAGAAAAACTCGACGACCTCCTCGAACCTGAGCCGCGTCGCTTCGTCTGCGATCAGCCCGAGTTTCGCCCAAGCGATGGCCCCGTCCCCGATGTAGAGCGTCGCCTTCGATTTCTTCAACGCAGAGGCAAGCCACTTGCGTCTTTCGTCGGTCAACACCTCCTGAAGGATTGCCGGATTGCCGGTCCGGACATCCACCGCTTCATCGAATGCCTCGTCACCGCTCTTCCAACGCCCCTTTCCTCCGCTGTCGCGCTGTCGCAGACCGCCGAGCAGGCCGGCCGGCGCCATCTGTGCCCTGAGGCGACGGTCCTTGAGTTCGAGTTTCACCAGACTCTCGATCTGCCGTGTGCCTTTGAGACCTTTCCCCGGAGCCGAGAACGAAACCTCTCGCCCACGATATTCCCCGTGAAGCGAGGGATCCGGCCGGACGAAGCCACCCATTTTCACCGGCGGCTGGTCGAGTTCCAGCCCGAAGCGCTCCGCGAGTAGCCGGTACTGGGTGGCGATCCTCGATGATGAGAACTTGAGAATGATCCAGAAGATCCCAAGACAGCCGGCGACCGGGAGGATCAGAAGCAATGACTCGGGGCCCATGCCCCGAAACAACCGCCCCCGCCCCCCGTGGGCGAGTCCTTTTTGGCCGGAGCCTGTCACGCGGTCGATCCTCCTCCACGCTCGAAGCTCGCCGTCGGTCCAATCCACCGATAGGCTGGCCATCCATGCGCGTTACCCCGCCCATTTTCGGAAGCTTCGGCCTACTGTTGGTGTCGTCGGGTTTCGCCGAGCGACCGACGGTCACCCTCGGCCCGTCGGACGGACTCGCGCTCGACCAGCCGCGCGTCGCGGTCGAGTTCCTCGACGACAGCGACACCCCGCTCGGCCCGGACATTTCGAACTCCTTCCTGCTCGATACCGGTGCCGAGCGAATCGTGATCGCTGGCGGCGCTTTCTCCGAGCTTGATGCCAACGGCTACCAGACCGACGGCACCATTCTCGAACAAGGTGTCAGCGGATTCACCACCTTCGATGTGTCGGTTCCCTACCGGATGGACTTCGCCGGAACGGCGGGTGACATCGTGACTCTCAACGGTGTGCGCGCGCTGTCGAATCCGACGTCGGACTTCGGCTCGTTCGGAGGAATCGTCGGCATGCCGGGAATGGTCGGCCGCGTCACCAGCCTCGACTTCTCGGGTTTCGGCACCGGCGACCTTTTCGATGCGTTCGTCGGCGTCGACATGCGAACCGACGTCCCGGCGAGCGGCGGTCACCGTTACACCATTCCGCTCCAGCTCTTCGATTTCCCGATCACCGAGCCGGACCCGCCGACCACGGCCGACGGCATCCCTTTCCTGACCGCGATCGTCGATACCTCGACCCGCCGACGGCGCGGCCGCTTCCTGCTCGATACCGGCGCCCAGATCAGCATGCTCTCGGAGCGGCTCGCGTTCGACCTCGGTCTCGACACCGATGGCGACGGAAACTTCGTCAACGAGCAGATCAGCTCCACCGTGATCAGCGGGGTCGGCGGCAACATCACCGTGCCGATTCTCGACGTCGGACGGTTGCTCGTTCCGACCACCGGGGGGACCGACCTCGCGTGGACCGGTGTCGCGGTGATCATCCTCGAGATCGACCCGCGGATTGACGGAATCTTCGGCAGCGACCTGCTGACCAGCGGGTGGATCGAGGCGTTTCTGCTCGGAGGCGGCGACGGATTCATCCAGCAGGCCCAGCTCGACTTCCTCGAATCCGACGACCACCGGGGATTCATGATGCTCGACATCACCCCGGCCCTCGACACTCCGGCTCCCGGAATTCCCGCGGTCGACCTCGACTCCGATCACGTTGCCGACGACTGGGAGCTGCTTTTCTACGATGATCTGGGAAGTCCGGTCGGCGACTCCGACAACGACCGGCTGGACCTGATCCTCGAGAACGCACTGAACACCGACCCCCGGCGTTTCGACAGGAACCCCCTTCACATCACCCGCAACCCGGACGGCACCGTGACGGCGCGCTTCCCGAGGAATGCGGAACTCCCGTTCACCTCTTTGACGCTGGAGAGTTCACCCAGCCTCGGCGGCGTCGGCACGTGGACTCCGGTCGTCCCGGACTCGATCGAAACCGTGTGGTTCGACGCCCTCACCGAACAGGTCAGCATCACGCTTTCTCCACCTCCCGGAACCAACACGCTCTACTTTCGGTTGAGTGCCGAGGTATTGCCGACCGAGTAGGCCGGGAAATTTTCGACCACTTCGGGGATTCTACCGTGACGACTTGCATCGCGGAAACTCCGCTGCAAGGGTGGGACGCTATGAATTCGATGATCATCGTTACCGACCTCGGACACATGAAGGCCTACCGCATCACCCGTGACGACCTTCAACCGGACACTTCGCCCGCCTTCGAAGACGTCGCCGACATCGATCTCGAAAACCAGCACAGCAAGGTTTCCGACCGCGTGACCGACAAGGCCGGCCGGTTCAGCTACGGCCCGGGCAGCAAATCGGTGGGCGAGCGGCACAGCGAGCAGGACGAAGCCGAAAAGTCCCAGCTCCGGGGCATCGCTGAGGCGGTCAACGGCACCGCAGGCTCGGACAACACCGACATCTACCTCGCCGCGCCCAAGGAAATCGTCGGAGATCTCGTCGACTCGCTCACGCCGCTGGTCCGGAAAAGAATCCGGGCCAAACTGGCGCTGAACCTTGTGAAAAGCTCCAAGCTGGATCTGCTGGACCGGTTCCAGCTGAGGTGAGGCAGCTCTCCAATCGGCACGACGGCGGACCGGGGGCGGTCCGCCCTACCTTCCGAAGGACAAAAGGACTTGGACTGGCGGCACCTGAGGCGGCACGCTCCGGCGGTGCCTCCTGAGACCCTCCATCTGCATCATGGCGACTGCCTCGAGGTGCTGCCGACGCTCGGGGCCGGATCTCACGATCTGGTGGTCACCTCCCCGCCCTACAATCTCGGGATCGCCTACAGAAGCTACGACGACACCCGTAGCAGGACCGAGTTCCTCGACTGGTGCCGCCAGTGGGCAAGGGAAGTGAAACGCGTCCTCGCGGATGACGGATCGTTTTTCCTCAATGTCGGAGCCGCTCCATCCAACCCGTTGTTTCCCCATCAGGTCCTGCTCGCGCTGACCGAGGAGCTCTTCGTCCTCCAGAACACATTCCACTGGATCAAGTCGATCACTGTCGAGACCCGCGCCGGCGAACCGATCAGCGTCGGTCACTTCAAGCCGATCAACTCGAAGCGCTTCGTCAACGACTGCCACGAGTACGTCTTCCACCTGACAAAGACCGGCAACGTCCCGCTCGACCGAAGGGCCGCCGGCGTGCCCTACCAGGACAAGTCGAACATCGCACGCTGGGGCCACACCGGCGGACAGGACCTCCGCTGCCGCGGCAATACCTGGTTCATCCCCTACGAGACCATCCAGTCCCGCGACAAGGAACGCCCCCACCCCGCCACCTTCCCGGTCGCCTTGGTCGAGCAGTGCGTGCGGCTCCACGGCAAGGGCGAAGCGACCCGTCTCATCGACCCCTTCCTCGGTATCGGAAGTTCGGCCGTGGCCGCCACACGGATGAATCTCGCAACCTTCACCGGCATCGAACTCGACGAGCGCTACCTCGGGGTCGCGCGCGAGCGGGTGGCAGCCGATTCCTGACCTTCACCCGTTCAAGGTTGGACGTTCGATGTTCGATGTTCCACCCTGCGCGCGTGTCCGAGCAGATCCCCGTCGAGGAGTTCACCAAGGTTGAATCGATTTTCGTCCGCCACCGCAACGTGCTGGCGGTCCGCGCCCAGTTCACGCCGATCTATACCGACTACTACCTGCACCTGATGCAGCACCAGCTCCGCAATCCACCGGAGCTCGACGGCATGCTGAAGGACCTGCTGGCGGCGCTGACGCTTCACGTGGTGGCCCGTCCCTGGGCCGAAACGATCGCCTGGACGGTGAACCTGCGGGCGCCCCGGGTGAACTTCTTCGCCACCGGCAGTTCGCTGGAGGAACTCGTCACCGGCCGGCTCTTCACCGAAAACGTCCGCGAGCCCGACCGCAACCTGTTCTACTCCCAGACCACCACCCAGCCGGGGGCGGAACCGCGGACCTCCACGCTCCAGGTCGACGGCAACGATCCCCTGTTCTGGATCGAGCAGTACTACACCCAGTCCGAACAGCGCCCCTGCCGCGCCTTCAGGCTGGAGGACGAGACCTACATCCTGTTCGTCGCGCAGCCCGACTACGACGAGGAATGGTTCGCCGCGCTCGACGAAGCGACCGCCGCAACGCTCGAGCGCGACCAGGAAACGAAGTTGCTCGAGACCCGGCGCTTCCGGTTCCGTTGCGGCTGCGACCTCGACCGCATCCTCCCCATTCTCGGCGGCTGGCGCGACAAGCCGGAGGAGCTTTTCGGCGACGAGGACAAGATCACCATCCAGTGCCCCCGCTGCGCCGCACGATACGTCGTCACCCGGGACATGCTCTGAGCCACATGCCGGACTGGAGGGCCATCGCCAGCTCGCTAGGCAAGCCGCCGACCGGCTCACCCACTCCAGTTGGGGGCGGCTGCATCCACGACAGCTATGTCTGGGGCGAATGGTTCATCAAAACCAACTCGGCCGATCAGGCGGACAACTTCCGGGCCGAGGCGGAAGGACTTGAAGCGATTCGCCGGACGAAAACGATCCGCTTGCCGGAGGTGCTGGGCCACGGAGCCACGGGCCAATCCGCGTGGCTCGCACTTGAGGCGTTGGAATTGGTTTCCCGTGGCGACGACGCCGTGCTCGGCGAGCATCTTGCCGCGCTGCATTCGACCACTGCCGACTGGTTCGGCTTCCCTTCCGAAAACTTCATCGGTGCCACCCCGCAGCCGAACGCCGCGACCCACTCATGGGTGGAGTTTTTCCGTGAGCAACGCATCGGACACCAGTTCCGGCTCCTAAGGAAAAGTGGCATCAACTTTCCCGGATCGGATCGCTTTCTCGATCGACTAACCGAACGTCTTCCCGCTTCCCCGCCGGCTTCCCTGATCCACGGCGACCTGTGGGGCGGCAACAAGGCGTTCCTCGGCGACGGCACCCCCGTGGTGTTCGATCCCGCCGCGCACCACGCCGACCCGGAATGCGATCTCGCCATGACCGCGCTGTTCGGAGGATTCTCGCCGCGCTTTTACGAAGCCTACCGGTATCACCGCCCGGCACCTGAAGACGTCGAATCCCTGCATGAAATCTACCGGCTCTACCACATCCTCAACCACGCCCTGCTCTTCGGCGGCGGCTATATTTCGCAAGCTCGCGGCATCCTCGCTCGCTACGCTTAGCCTCGTCGCCTGCGCTCCCGATCCTCTGGCGATTCCTTCGCCCTCCCGAACCGTCACCCGCGACCAGGCGATCGCCACCGCCTATGCCTACACTCAGGTGAAATGGACACCCGAGCCTCGCCACGTCCGGCACGGTCTCGACTCGGACGGAATCCTCGTCCACACGCCCGACTCCGGCCTGTCGGAGCATGGATTCTCAAACGGCTGGTGGCGCAGCGGCGAGGAAATGACCGGCGTCGCCTACCAATGGGGAGGCTTCGACACGCCCCGGCAATTCCTCAACTCGCTCGAACGCGGCGAATTCGCCGGCGACATCTCCACCGCCGAGAAGCGGCGACTCGGTGACGACGGAACCAGCGCGGACGCCTGCGGCATCGACTGCTCCGGCTTCATTTCCCGCTGCTGGCGGCTATCGCGTCCCCATTCGACCCGCGAGCTGCCGTCGATCTGCCAACCGCTGAAGGCTTGGGCGCATCTTCAGGCGGGCGACATCCTGCTGAATGACCGACACGTCCTGCTCTTCCGCTCGTGGGGCCCGGACGGGAAAAGCATCCACTGCTACGAAGCCGGTCCCTTCCCGGTCTGGCGGGTCAATGCCGCCCGGATCCCGGTGGCCAAGCTGGAGCGCGAAGGCTACCGGCCCTGGCGCTATGAGGGCATCCGTCCGTGACAGATGCTGCCCCCGATCCTGCTTGCCACCCGCCGATCCCCCGCCAAACCTTTCCGCATGCCGACTGCTGCTTATTTGAAGGACCTTTTCGGACTCGAAGGGAAAACCGCCGTCGTGATCGGCGGCACCGGTGAACTCTGCGGAGTGATGGCCGAAGGCCTCGCCAAGGCGGGCTGCGAAGTCGTCCTCGTGGGCCGCATCCGCGAAAAAGCCGAGATCAAGCTCAAGACGATCACCGACGCGGGCGGCAAGGGCTACTTCATGCCGGCCGATGTCACCTCGCGCGAGTCGCTCCACACGCTGCTTGAGGAGGTCGTGAAGACCTCCGGCAAGGTCGACATCCTGATCAACGGCGCCGGCATCAACGCCGCCACGCCGTTCCTCGAAATCGAGGAGGAGGAATTCCATCGGATCATCGACACCAACCTCACCGCCGTCTTCCGCGGCTGCCAGGTCTTCGGCGAATACTTCATCGAACAGGGCATTCCGGGCTCGATCATCAACCTCGGCTCGATGTCCGGCCTCGTGCCGCTGTCCCGGGTCTTCATCTACTCGGCCACCAAGGCCGCCGTCCACAACCTCTCCAAGAACCTCGCCCGCGAGTGGGCCGAGCACTCGATCCGGGTCAACACCCTCGTTCCCGGCTTCTTCCCGGCCGAGCAGAACCGCAAGGTCCTCGACGAAAGCCGGGTGCTCGACATCCTGCGCCAGACGCCGATGAGCCGCTTCGGCAACCCGGACGACCTGATCGGAGCCACCCTGCTGATGGCCTCCAACCGCGCCGGGGCCTTCATGACCGGCAGCGAGATCGTGATCGACGGCGGATTCAACGCCATGAAGATCTGAACCCGGCCGGTCTTTCACGATTCCAAAGTGAATCTCCCGCGCCGCTTGCACCGCGCGTCCTGCGGGTGTATGGCCTCCGCCGCCGGTCGTCGCACCCCGACGGCCCCGAAAGATTTTACCCATGATCAAGTGGATTCTTCAGAAGATCGTTGGTTCCAAGAACCAGCGTGAGATTCGCCGTATCCAACCCACGGTCGAGCGCATCAAAGAGATCGAGGAGGCCCTGCAGAAGGAGCCCGAGGAGAAGCTCCTGGAGCTGACCGAGAAGTGGAAAACGCACCTCTCCCGCTACCTCGACCTCGACGCCCCGCCAAAGCCGGTCCTCCAGCGCGCCGACCAGGAGCTGCTCCGCGAGGCCGCGACCAAGGTGGAGGCCCGCCTCGCCGTGCTCCGTGAGGAATTCCCCGAACTCCCGGCCTCGGTCGAGCCGAACATGGAGTCGATCGAAGCCGCCAAGGAGGCGTTCCACAACATCGAGGAGAACTTCCAGCAGGCCCGCGCCCGCTACCTCGACCAGATCCTGCCCGAAGCCTACGCGGTGGTGAAGAACGCCGCCCGCCGTCTCTGCGGAAGGACGATCAACGTCTGCGATCAGGATCTCCTGTGGGAGATGGTCCACTTCGACGTCCAGCTCGTCGGCGGCATCGCGCTGCACCGTGGCATGATCGCGGAAATGCAGACCGGTGAGGGCAAGACCCTCGTCGCCACCCTGCCCGTTTACCTCAACGCCCTGACCGGCCTTGGAGTCCACGTCATCACGGTCAACGACTACCTCGCCCGACGCGACTCCGAGTGGATGGGCGCGCTGTTCAAGTTCCTCGGCCTGACCGTCGGCTGCATCCAGAACCAGATGGCTCCGTGGGAGCGCCGCGAGCATTACGGCTGCGACATCACCTACGGCACCAACTCGGAATTCGGCTTCGATTACCTCCGCGACAACGGCATGGCCGGCTCGAAGGACGACCAGGTCCAGCGCGGCCACTACTTCGCGATCATTGACGAAGTCGACTCGATCCTCATCGACGAAGCCCGGACGCCGCTCATCATTTCCGGTCCCTCGACCGTCTCGAGCCACCAGTTCGACCGCTACAAGCCGCTCGTCGAGCAGCTCGTGAAGCGCCAGACGGTCCTCTGCAACGACTTGGTCAGTGAAGCCAAGGAACTCCTTGAGAGCGACCCGGAAGCCGCGGGCCGCAACCTTTTCAAAGTGAAGCTCGGCCAGCCGCGCAACCGCCAGCTCATGCGCCTGATGCAGGAGCCGGACACCCGCCGCCTGATCGAGAAGACCGAACTCTCCTTCTACCAAGACGCCCAAAAGAAGGAACTCTTCTCTCTCAAGGAGGAGCTGTTCTTCACCATCGACGAGAAGGCCAACGACGCCGACCTCATGGAGAAGGGCCGGGAGTATCTGTCACCGGACGACCCGGAGTCCTTCGTGCTTCCGGACCTCGGCAGCATGCTGGCCGAGATCGATGCCGATCCGGAGCTGACCGACGAGGAACGCGTCGCCCAGAAGGAAAAGGCCCAGGACCAGATGTCCCATCAGGCGGAGAAGATGCACAACATCTCCCAGCTGCTGAAGGCCTACTGCGTTTTCGAGAGGGACGTGCAGTACGTCGTCGAGGACGGCAAGGTGATGATCGTCGACGAGAACACCGGCCGGAAGATGCCGGGACGCCGCTGGTCGGACGGACTGCACCAGGCGGTCGAAGCGAAGGAGAACGTCACCATCGAAAAGGAGACGCAGACCTACGCGACCATCACGATTCAGAACTACTTCCGTCTCTACGAGAAGCTCGCGGGCATGACCGGCACGGCCGAAACCGAAGCCGCCGAGTTCTCCGACATCTACAAGCTCGACGTCCTCCCGATCCCGACCAACCGGCCGAACCAGCGCGAGGACCTCAACGACCAGGTCTTCAAGACCCGCCGCGAGAAGTACAACGCGGTGATCAACAAGATCCAGGAGTCGCATACCAAGGGCCAGCCGGTGCTTGTCGGCACGGCCTCGGTCGAGGCATCCGAAACCGTTTCCCGGATGCTCCAGCGCGCGCGCATCCCCCACACCGTCCTGAATGCCAAGATGCACCTGCAGGAGGCGGAGATCGTCGCCGCCGCCGGCCAACGCGGTGCGGTGACCATTTCCACCAACATGGCGGGTCGCGGCACCGACATCAAACTTGGCGCAGGCGTCGCGGATGTCGGCGGACTGTTCGTCATCGGCACGGAGCGCTACGAGTCCCGCCGTGTCGACCGCCAGCTGCGCGGCCGTTGCGCGCGTCAGGGCGACCCGGGCATGAGCCAGTTCTACATCTCCTTCGAGGACGACCTGATGCGGAACTTCGCCGCCGCGGAGCGCATGACATCGATGATGGAGCGCTTCGGCATGGAAGACGGCGAGGCACTCGAGCACTCATGGCTCAACCGCTCGGTCGAAACCGCCCAGAAGCGCGTCGAACAACGCAACTACACATGGCGGAAGCGGATTCTCGAATTCGATGACGTGATGAACAAGCAGCGGGAAGTCGTCTATGGCTACCGCAACGAGGTCCTCAGCACCGAGAACCCGCGCGACCTCGTCAATGAGATCATCGATAAGTCGATCCCCGAGCACGTGGAGGAATTCCTCAGCGGACGCGACGAGGAATCGCCCGACTACAACGAACTGCTTCACTGGGTGAACGCCACCCTGCCGATCCGCATCGAGCCGGGAGACCTCGACCTCGCGAACAGCAGCGCCGAGGAGATCTCGAACTTCCTGATCAAGCGGGTGAAGGAGACCTACGAAGTCCGCGTGTCCAACCTGCCGCCCGAAATCCTCGAAGGCGAGGAGCGGCGGATGATTCTGGTCGCGATCGACCGCCAGTGGCAGACGCATCTTTACAATATGGACGCGCTCCGCGAGGGCATCTCGTTCCGCGCCCAAGGCCAGAAGGATCCGCTCATCGAATACAAGAACGAGGCCTACAAGCTGTTCATCACCCTGATGGACGGCATCGAGCGCGAGGCCCTGCAGAACCTTTTCCGCTCGGCCTCCAAGATCGAGGAGTTCCTCAATCAGCTCCACTCGCAGCAGACCCAGCTGCAGAGCGCGGGCGACGGGATCAGCGAGGCGAACGTCGCGACCAGCGGCAGCTCGGGCAACCTGAATCCCCAGGCTGGCGGCGGCGGCAAGGACCTGAAGCTCAACCTGCCGAAGCGCAAGCCGCCGTCGTTCAACGTCGAGACGGTCGGCCGCAACGCCCCCTGCCCCTGCGGCTCGGGCAAAAAATACAAGCAATGCTGCGGCCGGGAAGCGTAAGCGCTGAGCCGGACAAGGACCGCCGAATCCCCTGAATTCCGGGATTTCGGGCCTCCCGATGGGGATCCGGCCCTACCAATTCCCGCCTTGACAAGGCCTGCCTCGCGGATAGCCTCCGCGCCCCGACTCAAAAGGAAACCGAAAGAAGCAAGAATGAGCGACAAAAGCATGCGTGGAGTGAACGTCAAAAAGGGCGAACCGGTTGACCGGGCCCTGAAGCGCCTCAAGACCAAACTCGATACCGAAGGGATTCTCGAGGAAATGCGTCGTCGCCGGGCCTTCGAGTCACCGACCCAACGCAAGCTCCGCAAGCAACGCACCGCTCCGAAGCGTCACAAGGTGCGCTGGCGCTACATGAGCCCCGCCCAGGAAGCCAAGGCGGAGGAACAAGCGGCGGCAGCAGCCAAGGCTCCCTGAGCCCCTCTTCCCTGAGTCGAACGGATTTGAAAAAGCGGATGCCTCCCGGCATCCGCTTTTTTCGTGGAATCGATCGAAGCAATGGCAGGAACCGTTGCAGGTCCTGAGGAGTTTCCTTCCTTTACGCCTTGGCGTCTTGGCGGTTCCAAATCTCCGGAGCATCGGAGAACTAGACCGAAAGAGTTCTCGAGGAGAGCGGCTTTGCAAGCTGCTGACTCCTCCGGGTTCCCGGCCCCCGAACCATGCGGCTTGAAAAGCCGCTCTCCACATTACGCGTAGCGTTTGACCAGCAGCGAGGCGTTGTGTCCGCCGAAGCCGAAGCTGTTGCTCAGGGCCACATCGACCTTCTGCTCGATCGCGGTGTTCGGCACGCAATCGACAGCGCACTCGGGGTCCTGGTTATCGACGTTGATCGTCGGAGGAATCACACCGTCACGGATCGCCATCAGGCAGGCGAGCAACTCGGCGCCACCGGCAGCTCCGAGCATGTGTCCGGTCATCGACTTGGTCGAACTGACCTTGAGACCGTTGCGGACATGATCGCCGAAGGCGAGCTGGATGGCCTTCACCTCCGCAACATCTCCGAGACCGGTCGAGGTCGCGTGAGCATTGAGATAATCGACGTCTTCCGGATTCAGCCCGGCGTGGCGCAAGGCCATCTGCATCGCGCGGGCCGGACCCGATCCGTCCGGAGAAGGAGCGCTCAGGTGGTAGGCGTCGGCACTCGCACCGTAGCCGGCCAGCTCGGCGATGATCGTCGCACCACGGCGCTTGGCGTGCTCGAGCTCCTCAAGCACGACCACACCGGCACCCTCGCCCATGACGAAGCCGTCGCGGTCCTTGTCGAAGGGCCGTGAAGCCGCCTGCGGATCGTCGTTCCGCGTGCTCAGCGCACGCATGCTGCCGAAGCCGGCAAGACCGCAGGGCAGGATACTCGCTTCGGCACCGCCGGCCACCATGGCGTCGGCGTCGCCGAATTTGATGATCCGCCACGCTTCACCGATCGAGTTGTTCGACGTCGCGCAGGCCGTCACGATGGCCATGTTCGGACCACCGAGCCCGAACTCCATGGAAAAGATTCCGCTGCCGATGTTGGCGATCATCATCGGGATCAGGAAAGGCGACACCTTGGCGCCCTCCTTCTCGACCAGCTTGGCGTGCTCGTTCTCAAGCGTTCCGAGGCCACCGATACCGCTGCTGACAATCGCACCGACACGGGTCAGGTCGAGACCTTCGGTTTCCCCGATCCCGGATGCGTCGTAGGCCATACGGGCGGCGCCGACGGCGAGCTGGACGTAGCGGTCGGCACGACGGGCATCCTTCGGATTCCGGAAGTAGCTCTCGGCGTCGAAGTCCTTCACCTCGCCGGCGATCTGGCAGCCGTAGGGGCTCGGATCCAGGTGGGTGATCCGGCCGATCCCGCTGCGACCTTCCTTCATGCCGCTCCACGTGGTTTCGGCATCGTTGCCCAACGGACTCACGCAGCCCACTCCGGTGATCACAACTCGTCGTTCGCTCATCATAAATGTCGCCCTGACAGGGTCTTCGTCCTTAGAGGCTCCGCCGCCCGCGCGCAAGCCTCATCCCAAGGGCCGCGCCCCCCTCCGCTCGGTCTTGGCCCCACACTCGGGGCAGCTCTGCACGGCATCGCGTCCGGAGGCCTCGAAGACCGCCAGACAAAGGCGGCAGACCACCCGGTTCCGCAGCGAGCGGCGCTCCGCATTGACCGCTGACCAGCGGGAGATCCACGCGAAGAAGATGACCAGCACCATCGACGCTCCGAGGACTCCGACCGCGAGTTCCGTGAGGGACAGCTCGATCATCGTTCGATCACCGATTCGACCGCCATCCAGCCGGCCTTGCCCCCGTTTCCTGTGACCCTCGAGCGAGAAAGCCAGTCGATCACCGCCTCCTGTCCGTCGCGGACGTTGCGGGGCATGACTTCAAGCACGCGGCCGTCCTTGTCATACTGCAGAATGAATCGCCATCCGACTGGGCCGGTGGACGCCGCGCCTTCGAGCGCCAGCTTGGCATGCTGCAGTTCGACCCCGGACTCCGCCTGAAGCACCCGGGCACCCAGCAGCACCTCGCGGGGCGCGTCGGCCTCCGACTGTATTCCGGATTCAGGCAACGGCGGCAGCACGGCGGGACTTCCGGTGTCGCTTCCGAGTCCGGCCCCGTCGCCGTCAGGAATTTCCGCCAAGCGCGGCCGGTACGGAATTCCGGTATCGGTCGCCTGCCTCAGGGCGTCCCTCCTCAGAGCCGCGTACGACGGATCCGCAGCCGGATTCCAGCGCGAAGGAAACGGGCCGGCCTCCGTGGCCCGGCGTTCCAGCCATTCGCCACCCTCGGTATCCGAAACGATCATTAGCACCCCGCGCGACGGCTCTTCGGCATCCGGATCACCGATCCGGACCCGGACCACCGCAGCCAGTCCGACCGCCACGAAACCGACCAGCACCAGAGCGGTCACGAACGACATCGTGCTGGAAACCGGCACCCGCCAGTTGAAGGCGAGCCCGGACTCCTGATCGCGGCGCTGCAGCTTTTTCCGACCTCGGAACATCACTCCTTACCCAGGGATTTCCCGACAAGATACACGCGGAACCCGGCCTGCAGGGCTTCCTCCGCGACCCGTCGCTCGTACTCCGATGAAATCGATTGATCCGAACGGATGCAGACATTCGGAATGCCGGACGTCTCGGCCCGGATCTGCTTCAGGCGCTCGAGCAGTTCCTTCTCGCTGACCTGCTCCCGCTCCAGCCAGAGCACGGGCGGATTGCCGGGTGTCAGCGTGATGGTGCTCGCATCCGAAAGTCGCGCGATCTGGTAGCGCGAAACGGGAAGCTCCACCTGCACTCCCGACTGGCTCATGAACGACTGGCCGAGAAGCAACGCGACCAGCAGCAACGCGAACAGGTCGAAGATCGGAACCGCATGCAGGAATCCGACGCGCTCAGGCAATGTCCCGACGAGCTTCATCCCCTGCCGCTCCGGTCCTTGCGGGTCTCCATTTCATCGCGGATCGACACGATGCCGGTCTCGGCCCGCGCGTCGCAGATGATGTTCACCATTTCGATTCCCGTCCGCTCGATGCGGTGGAAGAGACGCTTCGCCCGGCCGAGGAAATACAGGTAGAAGAGATACGCCGGTATGGCGACGATCAGTCCGAAGCCGGTCGTCACCAGCGACTGGAACACGCCCTCGGACAGCTTCACGGAGGAAACCGCCTGGCCGCTGTCGCCGAGTTCCTGAAACATTTCGGTCAGACCGAGGACCGTCCCGAGCATCCCGGTCAGCGGAGCGATCAGCGCGACCGCGAGGATCGCCCGCACATTCTTCTCGATCCGCGGCACCTCGAGCTGTCCGGCTTCCTGGGCGACGTCGCGCAGGTCCGAGCGCTTCATGTGGTGCCGCAGCAGGATCGCGTGGGCCACCCGGGCCACCGGACCGGGCGAGCGGGCGGCCTCGTGCAGCGCCTCCGCGTAGGCCTTGCGGCGGGCGTGGTTCGAGAGCCCCACCAGCAGGTCACCGACGTTGATCCGCGCGCGGTGGAAGAAAAACAGGCGCTCGACGACGAAAACCGCTCCGAAGAACGCCAACCCGAGTTGCAGCCAGATGATCGGCCCGCCTCGCTCCAGGAGGCCTGAGGGGGTGAACAGCTCGGTCGGCATGGCGGAGTCTAATATGCTCCTCCGACCGATGACCAGCCCGGGAAAGGGCCGAATTCGCCAGCGGATTTCCGCCCGGGTTCTCCCTACTCAAGACGCCGGGAAAGGGTCACCGTCTGGAGATAGCCGCCGGAAGCCCCGTCGGACGAAAGGAAGAACTGGTTGTCGCTGCGCAGGACGATCATCTGGGTCTGCTCGTCGGGCATCACCGGGATCATGTTGTTCTCCTGCACCGTCCATTCGCCGCCCTGTTCGTAGGCCAGGCGGTAGGCGACTTGCCCCTGCGGAGCCGGAACCAGCACCGTGTCGCCGGACTTCATCGTTTTCTGGCCGGCGCCGCCGGAGAACTGCATCGCGATCGTGTGCGGCGAGAGATTGTGAACCCGCAGCCGGCCGACCGGCAGTTTCGATGGATCGTCATTGATGACGTAGCCCTTGTAGGTGCCCTCCGCGGCAGGGGCGAGCAACACCGTGACCCGCCTCGCCGATGCCGGGAGCGCCACCAGCGATACCAGCGTCGGGTCCTCCTCGCGGAGCTTCGCGAGTGCCTCCGGAACCGGGGAATCGTCGCCGTCGTTTTTCTCCCGCACGATCTGCAGGGGCACCGACTCGTGCTCCTTGTCCTCCTCGGTGACGGTCCGCTCGACCGTCTCGCCGCCATTGCCGGACTTGTGGATCTTGAGAATGCGCGGGCCGTTGTAGTTGACCGGCTCGGAGTAGCGGAAGGCCCGGGCAACGATCTTGCCCTCCTTGTCGGCTGACTTGAACGACAGGCCGCGGATCTCATCGCCCCAGGCGACGACGTCGATCTTCATCGAGACACGGTCCTCGTCCTGGGCGACGAGAGAACCGCTGCAGACGGCACCGAACAGAGCGGTGAGGAACAGCTTAGATTTCATCGGGAGAAAGCCAGCGGAAGGAGACGAGTTCGAACTTGCGACCGAACAGCTGGTTGATGTTGGAGAGACTCCCGCCGCGTGCTTCCGGAGGATCCACCGGGTCGAGATACTCGGGATGGCGTTGCACGACCGCCTCGCAGTAGGCAGAGGCAAGGAGGTTGCCGTCGGCATCAAGAGCCTGCCCACAAGCGCGTACTTTGAAGGTATCGGAACGGGTCGAGATCGCCGGACCGATGACTTGCAGCACGTCGGCCTGCGTGACCCACGACGGGATACCCGTCGAGCGGTATCCCTGCTCCATCTCCGACTGAGCGCCACGACCGGAGCCGCCTTTGCTCAACATGTCGCGGTCGGCGAGGATACTCGCCACGGCACCGAAGTTGTTGTCCCGGGAGGTCACTGCCCAATCCTTGTAGCCGCGCTCCGCATCCTGCGGCCGACCGCCGAGGTCACCTCCGTCGAGATCGGCCCGCGGTGCGCCCTGCTTCTCCGGAAGCCTCACCCGTTCCTCTCGGGCATCGAGGTCCTTGAAGCCATTGCGCCGCCCGTCCATGCTGATGTTCACGCCGGACTCGTCGAGCGCCATCTGCAGGGCTCCGCAGCGGTTGAGTTCGCGCTCGCGGGGGAAATCAGCGAGCGCCCGGTTGACGAAGTGCGACAGCGAAACGAACGGGCCGCGGATCCGCACCTGCTTGACGATCTCCTCGGCCAGTAGATCGATTTCCTCGTCGGTCAGACGGCGGTAGCCACCGAAGGAATCGTCATTCATGCCGGTCGGAGGCAGGGCCGATGCGGACGGCTGTTCAAGACTCCGAGGGAATGCCGCATCCGGAAGATCACCCCGCTCGGCCTGGTGCTTGAAGTACTTCGACGACGCCAGCATCGCCTTCCATGCGTTCTTGTCGGTGCTGTGAATGTTGAACGCACCGTCGACCATCAGTGAGGCCGCCACGGTTGACGGATTGTTGAGCTGCGAACTCTGCGTGCCCGGGTCGACCACCATGGTCGGGTTCTCGGGGATGCCCCCGCCGTAAGGGATGCTTGAGAAGAAGTAGCGGTCCCACAGGCTGCTGTTAAGGATGTGGGCCATGTCGTAGTAGATGCGCTTCGTCTGAAATGCCCCCGAGTGATTCAGGGAACCCATCAGGACGTAGTCGGTACGGCTTTGCTCGACCTGGGCCCGCCGCACGAAAGGCGTCGCATACGAATTTCCGAAGGCATTGCCGGGTTGGTGACCGACCGAAAGCGTCACCGCATCACTCGTGAGATCGGCGTGCTGGAGCTGCGCCATGGAGGTGAACTCGCGAGGCACCGCGAACAGCACCGTCTTGGAACTGCCACGAACCGAACTGTGACCCCAGTTCACCGGATCAAAGGCAAGGTTCCTCGTGAATCCGGTGCCGGTGTTGCCGCCGGGCTCGAATGGAAGCAGCGCCTGGCTGTCGTTGCTTTCCATGAAATACGGCGGAGGGTTGTAACTGGCGATCGGCGCGTGGATGTTGGTCGCCTGCAGGTTGAAGTCGGCGAAGGTCCGGAGCGTCGACGCGCGCTGCCCCATCTCGTAGCCATTCGGCATGAGCTGCAGGTAGTTCATCCCCGGCTGGCTGATCTGGAAGCTGTAGAGCATCATCGGCACCGGCCCGCGGAGACGGGCGGCATTCCTGTCGTCGAAGCGCCTCTGGTTCGGACCGAAGTAGCCGTTATCGAGTTCGAAGCCTTCGATCCGACGCAGCCAGTTGTAGCCCCGACCACGGCTTGCGAGGCGCATCTCCAATGCGACCAGCGTTGTCTGCCAGCTTTCGCGGACATCGAGCGTCTTCGGCAGCGTGACGGTCGTCGGGGTGGTCATCTCCACGCAGCGATTGAAGTCGAAGGGCGAGACATCGGTGAAGGGCGCCATGTCGACTACGGTCCTGCGATTCGCGGAGTCATACGGACGAACCACGTTGCGGGCGATCGTGTAGGCCCGGCACTCGCCCGGCTCGAGGCGGCCTTTCTCGATGCGGAACACCGCCTGGTTGAGCACCGCCTTTTCGCTGCCACCGCTCTCAAGCGTTCCATCCCTCGGGATGTAAACGCAGGTGTTGTTGATCTGCCAGATTCGCGAAGGGCGATTACCGAGGGGCGTCTGGTTCTTGATCTCGAGTTCGATATCCTGATCCCACTCGAGCGGAACCGGATAAGGGTTGCCGAGGGAAACGGCGATCTTCGCGGTGGGCGACACCTCGTAATTGTTCCCGCGTCCCTCCTTTTCCATTCTCACGCCGAACAGGATCCGGAAATCGACGATGGTCGGTGCGATCGCCGCCGAGTCGGGGCCGGAGTTTTCCGTGACCTGAAGTGCGTCGCTGGTGATCTGGCGACCCCGATTGAAGAAGTCCGCGATGTGGTCCCACTTGAGGTGCTGCAATTCCCGGAAGGCGGTCCGCGGAATCACCCTCGCACCGGCGCGGGGGTAGTTGTCGTAAGCGTCCGCCGGAGCTGTCGTGGGAAGTTCACCCGCGAGAGCTGTGGAAAGATCGACCCGCAGTCCGCTCTCCAGCGTGTTGGCGAGCACGCCCATGCTGTCCGTGGTCGCCGAGTGAAACGCGAGTTGCCGCGGGTAGAGTCCACCACCGACCGGCAAAACCAGATCGGCGGTCTGGATCGATGCCATCGCCGGCAGGATCGAGTCGGCATCGGCCAGTGCCGGCGGGTAGTTCTCAAAACCCTCCACCGTTTCCCAGCCGCGACGCTGCGCCGGCAGGGATGCGTAGGTGGTCGGATCCTCGTTCTCCCGCTCCATGTCGATCCGCGCCTTCACGCCTTCGTCCGCAACCCAGTAGGCGTAGGAACCGTAGAACTCCCGATCCGCGTTGGCCCGGATCGGAATCAGGGGAGCTGCGACAAAGTCGCGATCGTTGCCCGAACCGACCGTGTTCTCGCCAACGAGCACCGCGGCCTTGGTCGGATCCGTCACGCCACCGGCAGGATCCACCGCGCAGTCGGGATAAGCAGGCGTCACATCGAGATCGCCATCTCCGGAATTCTCGGCACCGCTGACGAGCCACCGTTGGGCCCTCGCCGAAGGCGTCTTGGTGTAAATCTCGTCAGGCGTGTCGTTGTTGACGAACACCCCCGTCCAGTGGCGAGTGCCCGACACGAAGCTGGTCAGTCCCTTCGCCGTGCGATCCAGCGAGGTATCGTTTCTCGGAGCCTCGCCGGAGCTGATCGGCGAGCCGTCGGCGGCACCCGCGAAGTCGGCGGTCGCGGTGACTCTCTGGTCCGGCCCAACCGCGCGCTGAAGTTCGCCGATTGCGATCGTCAACGCCACCCGCGCGTTCGCACGCGCCGCCTGCATCGCGTTCGACTGGGAAGACGAGCGAACGCTGATGGTCGACAGACTCAGGAGCCCCACTGCCAGCAAGGTCAGCAGGAGCATCAAAGACACCGTCACAATCAGTGCGAAACCGCGACGCTTTCGCCTCTTGAGAGGAACTCGGATCATGGACATGGGAATTTTTTGGGTGATGACGTTATTAGGCCAAATCACCGGATAATGTTAACCGACGGGCTCGATTGACGATGTAAATACGCGCGAAGACGGGATACCTCAAGGACAGAAGTTCTGTTTATGGCCCAAAAAATTCCCTAAATTTACGTAACCTAGCCGACCGAGCCGGTATCGACCCAGCCTCCGATTCTCGCAGCGCGGAGGAGAGAGCGCACGTCGCAAGCCATCGATCCCCCCGCTCCCGAGCGTCGCACCTTACGATTTTTGACTTTCGGACGCGTCGGCCCGTTACCAGAGCCCGTATTTGCCGAAGCCCACCGCGTAGAGTCCCATCAGCAAATTGGCCACGAAGTGCATCACCACGCAGGCCCCGAGATTCCGCGACCAGACGCAGAGAGCGTAGGTCAGAGAGCCATAGATGAGCGCTCCGGCGTAATCGACCGGGAGGTGGGCGAGCACGAACAGTCCGGTCACGACGAGAAACGAAAGCCACGACGGCTTGCCGAAGGGTTGCTTCCAATAGTCGCCATCGAAATCGAGGACCATCCGCATCAGGAACGATCGCCAGAAGATCTCCTCGACCAAGGCGACGACGACCGCCGCACGGACAAAGCGCATCACCAGCGCGAACCAGTAGGCAGCGCCGCCCTCTTCAAAATGCTCCGCCGGATTGAAGCCGTCGCGCCGCGAGGCCAGACCGAGCCAATTCCACCACCCCTCGCTCTGAAGACCGAGCGAGTCGTAAAGGTAAGTCGGCAGCAGCCAGAAGCCGATACCCACCGCGCCGAAGCACGCTCCGATGAGCACCCATTTCAGCGACCAGTTGAACTCGTAGCTTTTCCACCAACGCACCAGCACGACAAGGCATGCGATCGTCTGCAGTGGATAGATCCAGTACTCCGGTGCCCTGCGCCACCACGGCTGGCTCGGCAGGTCGACCTTGAAGAAGCTGCCCGCTGCCGACAGCAGCATCAGGAACAACATGAAGATCGCGAACGGCACCACCTGCCGCCGGATCCAAAGCGACGGCTCTTCCAGTCGCAGCCGGTCCGCCGAGGAACCGGACTTCGGAGCTGGTGGGTCGGCCGCCATCGGAAGGTCCTCGGGTCAGAGCCGGCCGACAAAGGCCTCCATCTTGTCCATCGCCTTCCGCAGGTCGTCGAAGGCGGTCGCGTAGCAGCAACGGAGGAACCCCTCGCCCGAGGGACCGAAAGCCGTTCCCGGCACTGCCGCGACTCCCTCTTCCTCCAACAGGCGCATCGCGAAGTCCTTGCTCGTCAGCCCGGTCTTCCGAATGTCCGGGAAGACGTAGAAGGCGCCTCCGGGCGTGTGGCAATCGAGTCCCATCGCGTTCAATCGCTTCACCAGGAAGTCGCGACGCTGATGATAGCTCTCGCGCATTTTCAGAACCGCGCCCTGGCCGTTCTGCAAAGCCTCCACCGCCGCCACCTGGCTGGTGATCGGAGCACACAGCATCGAGTACTGGTGAATCTTCATCATCGCCTCGATCACCGGCTGCGGCGCACAGGCGTAACCGAGTCGGAAGCCGGTCATCGCGAAAGCTTTCGAAAACCCGTGAAGCAGCACCGTGCGCTCGCGCATGCCCGGAAGCGATGCGATCGACACGTGCGCGTCGTCGGCATCGTAGCGGAGTTCGCTGTAGATCTCGTCGCTGAGGACCATCAGGTCGTGCTCGACGCAGAGCTTGGCGATTCCTTCGAGATCCTCACGGCTTGCCGTAGCCCCGGTCGGGTTGGTCGGGAAATTCAGCATCACCACGCGACTCTTCGGCGTGATCGCTGCGGCCAGCGCCTCGGGTTTCAAAGAGAAGCCGTCCTCCTTGGTCGTCTCGACCGCGACGGCAGAGCCGTAGGCCATGACGATGCTCGGCGAGTACGAGACGTAGCACGGCTCGTGGTAGATCACCTCCTCGCCGGGATTCAGCAGCGCACGCAAAGCGAGATCGATCGCCTCCGAGACGCCGACGGTCACCAGCACCTCGGTCGCCGGATCGTAGTCGACCTCGAAGAAGTCGCTCACGTATTCCGAAATCGCCCGACGCAGCGAGAGCAGGCCGAGATTCGACGTGTAGCTCGTCTGACCTTTTTCAAGCGAGTAGATCGCGGCTTCCCGAATGTGCCATGGAGTCACGAAATCCGGTTCGCCGACGCCGAGGGAAATGATCCCCTCGCGTCCCTGCACCAGCTCGAAGAAGTCGCGGATCCCCGATCTGGGAATGGCCGCGACCTGCCGGGCGATCTTGTCCTCGTAATTCATTCGAAAAACCCGACAGCCGCCGGGCGCGGCATTTCAGGGGTGATCCCCCCATCAAGCAATCCCGAATCCTGCCCGCATGCGATGGCTCACGAGCTCGCGGCACCCGGTTCCGCAGTCGGTTCCACCGCCACCGGCCGGACTCCCCGAATCCGCCGGACCAGCCGCTGCACGTCCTCGAGCATCAGGTAGATGCTGGGGACCAGGAACAGCGTGATCACCGTCGCGAAAAGGATCCCGAAACCGAGCGATACCGCCATCGGAATCAGAAAGCGGGCCTGCATGTCGGTCTCAAGCACCATCGGAATCAGACCGGCGAAGGTCGTCAGGGAGGTCAGCATGATCGCGCGGAAGCGTTTGCCACCGGCGGCCACCGCGGCCTCGCGCATCGGGCGGTCGTCGCGATGGCGGTTCACGTAGTCGACCAGCACCAGGGAGTCGTTCACGACCACCCCGGCCAGCGCGACCAATCCGCACATCGACATGATCGACAAGTTCAGCCCCATCACCAGGTGACCGCCGATCGCACCGATGATGCCGAAGGGAATGACCGACATGATGATCAGCGGCTGCCAGTAGGAGCGCAGCGGAATCGCGATCAGGACGTACATGATCACCAGCGCGCCGATGAATCCGGTGCCGATTTCACGGACACTGTCGGCCCGGTCCTTCTGTTCGCCCTCGAAGGCAAAGCTGACACCGGGATAGCGAGCACCGAGCCCGGACAGGGTCTTCTCCACCAACGAAGCCGCGACCTCGCCTCCATTCGTCTCACCTACGGTATCTGCCGTAATTTTGATCGACCGGCGCCGGTCCGTCCGGCTGATCACCGAGGAGCCTCGGCCGAATTCATACTCGACCGCCTGGCGGAACGGGATCTCCTCGCCCGCCGCGGTCCGGATCTTCATCTCCTCCAGCGCATCGAGCTGGCGCCGGTCGCTCTGCGGAAAGCGGATCATCACCTTCACCTCGTCGCGACCGCGCTGCAGACGCTGGGCCTCGTTTCCGTAGAACGCGTCGCGCACCTGGCGGGCGACATCCTCGAGTTTCAGCCCGGCCGCCCGGCCGGCGGATGTCACGCGGATCAGCCGCAGCTCGTCCTTGCCCTCGCGGTCCGAGTCGGAGATTTCAACCACTCCATCATATTCGCCAAGCGCCTCCTTGACGTGCTCGGTCGCGGCACGCAGCCGGTCGAGATCCGAGCCCGTGAGCGACAGGTCGATCGCGTTCCCGCCACCCGCGGTTTCCGAGCTCATGGTCAGCTCGACCAGCCCGGGAATCTTCCCGGCCTCCTTGCGCCACATGTCGATGAACTTCGACGCCGCCGTGGTCCTTTCGACCGCGGGAATCAACTCCAAGGTCACCTCGCCGAGATGGGTCGCCTTGGGCGGACCGGTGGGCGAAATACTGGTCAGGAACGGCTGTGTGCCCGCACTGGTCAGGTAGTGGCGAAGGATCGACTCGCCGGTTTCCGCCTCGATCTGCGACGCCACCCGGACGGCGGCATCCTCGAGACGCTGCGACACCTCCTGCGACGCGCTGAACGGCACCCCCTGGCTCAGCTCGAACTTGGCCGAGACGATGTCGCCTTCGACATCGGGGAAGAAGTTGAACTTGATGTGACCGCCGCCCACGAAGCCGAGCGTGGCCAGCAGCAGCGCCAGGAATGCGGCTCCGGTCACGTAGCGCCAGCGCAGGCACGTATCGAGGGCCGGCTTGTAAACCTTCTTCACGAAGCGCTCGAGACCGTCGGCAATGGTCCGTTGGAGACGGAAAAGCGGATTGCTCGGCTTCTCCTTCCGATGGGGCGCCAGCAACGAAAGGTGCGCGGGCAGGACGAACTTCGACTGGAGCAGCGAGAACGCGAGTGTCGGAATGACGATCAGCGGGATGTTCGGCCAGATCTTGCCGCTGACCCCGCTGAGGCCGAGCATCGGAGTGAAGGCGACCATGGTCGTCAGAACGCCGAAGACCACCACGGTTCCCACCTCGTGAGTTCCCTTCCACGACGCCTCGCGCGGATGCTCGCCGCGCTGGATCCGCGAGTACACATTTTCCCCGGTCACGATCGCGTCATCGACCACGATTCCGAGCACCAGGATGAACGAGAACAGGGAGATCATGTTGATCGAGATGTCGACGTGCGGCATCAGCCACAGGCCGCCGGCGAACGACACCGGAATCCCGAGGGCGACGAGAAAGGCGAGCGACGGGCGGAGGAACAGGGCGAGAACCGCCAGCACCAGAACCAGACCGAGCCCGGCATTGCGGAACAGCAAGTCGAGCCGGCCTTGGAGGTAAGAGCTCTGGTCATTCCACTTCGCGATATGCACTCCGGTCGGCAGACGCTGGTCGGCATGCGCGACGTAGTCATCGATCAACCGCACCAACCGCAGCGTATCCTCCTCACCGACCCGGAAGACATTCACCAGCACCGCAGGTTTGCCATCGAAGCGGGTCGACAAGTCCACATCCTCGAAAGCGTCGATCACCGTCGCCACATCCTCGAGGAGGATTTCCGATCCGTCTTCCCGTGCCGCCACCGGGATGCTGCGGAATTCATCCGCGGTGAATCGCTTGCCGAGGGCGCGGAGAAGCAGCTCGCCCCCTTCCGTACGGATCGATCCGCCCGGCAGGTCGACCGACGTCTGACGGACCGCCTGGGCAATCTGACCGTGGGAAAGACCGAGCTCCCGCAGCCGTTCCTCAGAGACCTCGATCGAAAGCTCGTACTCCCGCGTGCCCGCCAGTTCGATCTGCGAAACCTTCGCCTTGCCGGAAAGCTTCTCCGCCAGCCACTCCATCACCGTGTCGGGTTTCGGTGACTCGTAGACCAAGAGGTCGTCACGGATCTGCTCGGCGATCCGGTTGAGCGTCTTCTCGTCCACCGGACCGTCGGTCGTCACCGCCAGACTCATCACCGGACTCTTGGCGATGATCTCCTCGATCAGCGGCTTCTCGGCTTCATCGGGAAAGTTATCGATCGCGTCGACCCGGCTCTTCACATCGTCGAGCACTTCGCGAACGTCGTAGCCGGTCTCGACCTCGATACTCACCACCCCGACATTCTGCGCGGCGGTCGAGCGGATCTTCTTGATACCGACCAGATCCGCCACGGCCTCCTCGACCGGCACGTTCACGCCGCGCTCGACCTCGACCGGTGTCGCATTCGGGTAAGGGATCTGCACCTGGACCGCATCGATCGCGAGCTCCGGAAAGATCTCCTTCCGCAACTTGAACCAGGTCGAGAACCCGGCAAGCAGCAGGGCGAGCATCAGGAAGTTGCCCGCCACGTGGTTCCGGCTGAACCATCTGATCGCAGCTTCCATCGTCAGCGGGCGGATTCGGGCTCAACCATGGCCTCTTTCGGAGCGCCTTCGGCAGACTCGGCTTCGGTGGTTTTCACCTCCACTTTCATTCCGTCGAGCGGCGCTTCAAGACGCGTGCGGACGAGCTGGTCTCCCGGCTCGAACCCGCCACGGGTGATCAGGAATTCACGCTCGGAACGAAGGACTTCCGGCTGGCGCTTCCACAGCTCACCATCGTTCACCACCCATACGTCGTCGCGTCCCCGTACTACCTCACGCGGTACCTCGACCACATTCTCCAGCGTCCCCGCAGGCACGACCGCATCCACAAAAAGACCGACGGGCGGATAATCTCCCGTGCCCTCAGCCGGCAGCACTTTTGCGATGCCGTAGCCCGAAAGGGTCGCACGCTCGACCTCGCCTTCGATCCGGTCGAGGACGGCCGGCCACGAACGCGTCTCGGCCCCGATGGTGGCGGTCAGCTCGAACTCCGGCCGGACTCCATCCTGCAGGAATCCGAAGTCCCGCAGCGGAAACGGCAGCCGGACCTCCAGATTCTGGTCGGCAAAGATCTCCGCCACCCGCGAACCCGGTGAGACCAACGCGCCGATCTCGATGTCGGCCCGCCTCACCCGGCCGTCGAAAGGCGCCACGATGGTGGTCCGCTTCAGATCCCGCTCCGCGCGTGCGAGTTCGGACTCGGCGGAGGCCACCCGCGCCTTGGCACTGCGAATCTGCGGCTCGCGTCTGACCAACGGCGGAGCCTTTCCCTGACCCAGTTTCTCCCAGTCACGCTGGGCTTGCATCTTCTTCGCCTCCTCCTGCTCGAGCATGAGTTCGGCATCAGCCACCGCCGCCTTGGCCGCCTCGACCGCCGCGAGGTAGTTGGCGTCATCGACCCGGGCGAGCACCTCACCCTTAACGACCTTTCCTCCCTCGACGAGCTCAGGGGAAACAAAGACCACTTTCCCACCGACCTCGCTCGACAGCACCACCTCCTGCCGGCTGATCACGACCCCCTGCGTCTTGAGCTTCACCTCATGATCCACCACCTCGACCGGTGAGACAGCAACCGTAGGGTCCGAATCCTCCCGGGCCTCCGGATCCACCTTCACCTTGTTCACCACGAAGAAGATCATGATCCCCGCCCCCGCGAGGACGATCAGGAGTGCCACAACGAACGAAGTGACAGCGTGGATCGCGCCCTTGCGTTCGGCTTCCTCCTGCTCGGGTGTTTCGGTCGATTCGTCGTTCATGTCAGATCCGGTAGTCGCCTCCGAGGGCGAGATGAAGATTCACACGGTTGTCGAGACGCAGCCGCTTGAGCGTGACCCGCTGGGTCGCGAGTTCGATCCGCCGGCTCTGCGCGGCCAGCAAGGTGAGCACATCGCCGGTGCCGAGCGAGAAGTCGCGCTCCGCCGATTTGGCACTTTCATCAGCCAGCTCGAAGGCGTCCTCGATCGACTTCGCCCGCGCGGCGAGAAACCGGTCGGCCGCAAGCGCCGTCTCGACCTCACCGAAACCACCCAGCACCGTCTGCTGGAGATTGGCCAGCGCCTCCCGCTCCTCGGCATTCCGCGCCTCAAGCTGGGACTTCAACTGCCCGCCCGAAAGGATCGGCTGGACGACCTGTCCGGCGATCGACCAGACACCGAAGTCACTGTCGAAAATATTCTGCAGCTGGTCCGTACTCTGGCCGCCACCCGCCGTCAGCTTGAAGCTCGGATAGAACGCACGGCGGGCCTCATCGATGCGCTTGCCCGCCGCCGCCAGCTGACGCTCGGCCGTCAGGATATCCGGCCGACGCAAAAGAAGCTCGGAAGGCAATCCGGACGGCGGCATCGAGGAAAGCCCCGGAAGCTCCGCCGCGCCGACCAGCTCGGCCGACGGATATCGGCCCAGCAGGATTTCCAACTGCCGGATCGCCTGATCGCGATCTCCCTTCCGCTGCGCGAGCGCGGCCTCGGCCGTGGCGACATCCGTCTCCGCCAACCGTAGCTGCGACGCGCTCGCCTCCTGCCCGCCGGCAGCGAGCTCGAAACGTCCGCGAACGAGCTCGGCGGTATCCTTGCGGACCTTCAGCACCTTCTCGGCGAGGGCGATCTGCTCGTTGGTTTCCGCCACCAGCAACCAGCTGCGGACGATCTGCGCCGCCAGCGAGGCACGGGCGCCCCGATAGGCGTAGCCTTGGGACTGGAGGTCGGCGAGCGCGGCCTGCTCGCCGGCGCGGATCTTGCCCCACAGGTCGATCTCCCAGGAAAGATTCAGTTGCGCGCCATAGGTGTTGGTGATCGAACTCAGCACGCCACCACCGCCTCCGACCGGCAGGCCGATGAAATTCTGCCCCCGACGGCTGGCATCAAGCGCGGCATTCACCTGCGGTCGAGCCGCCGCACCGGCACCTTTCGCGACCGCCGCGGCACGCTCGACACGCGCCGCCGCGGCCCGGAGGTCGCGATTCGACTCGTAGCCTTCCGCGACCAAACGGCTGAGCTTGCGATCCCCGAAGCGATCCACCCAGCGATCATCGATCCCGGCCTTCCCTTCACGGGTGGCGGTCCACGACCCCGGCGCACCGCCCGCCTCGTCCATCCGGCTGCCCGGAGGAGCCAGCGTGCAGGCCGGAATCAGCAGGACCAAGAGGCCGACCGTCCATCTGAACTCGCTCACGTTCAAAACAGAAATTCGTCTTGATTACCTTTGGGCTTAGCAACTTCTGCTATTTGAACTCCCTCTCGCATACCGGCAGCGGCGTAGCGGATGAAGCGGGACAAGGTCACCTCCATCGAAGGCTGGCCGGAGTCACCATTCGACAGGTGATTGAGCGTTTCCGAGTGCGCCATGGTGTGAATCATCGCCCCCACGGTGAAGTGAATCCGCCACAGCAACTCCTCGGACGAGACCTCGGGAAGCGCCTTCGCGAAGGCCTTGCGGAAACGCCCGAGCATGACCTCGAAACCCCGCAACACCACGTCCGGCAATCGGGGCATCTCGTCCCCGAAAATCCGCCCCATCAGCTTGTAAAACATCCGTTCCGACAACTCGCTGCGCCGGACCTGGGTCGCAAACGGCCGAACGAAGGCGTCGAGCAACTCTTCGAGCGGCACCGGCTTGCTTCCCGATCGACGCTCCAAGACATCCAGTCGCGCCACCCGCTCCTCATTGATCGGATTGATGTAGCGAGCCATCACCTGCTCCACCAACCCCTCGCGATTGCCGAAATGGTAGTTCACCGCCGCCACGTTGGCGTCCGCCTTTTCGGTGATGTCACGCACCGAAACCCTCTCAAACCCCCGTTCGGAAAACAGATCCTCCGCAGCATCCAACAAGCGTTGGCGCGTTGCCGCACCACTCTCCACCCTCGTTTTCGTCGAGCTCATGCGCGTGAAGCTAGGGAGCGAAATCATCGTGTCAAACGATTGATTCAATCTTTCATTTAAACGAAACGGTTCTTGGAAACTCAAGGGTTCGCGCGGCCCACTCAGCCCCAGTTCTCCGCGCTGCAACGCGGGCGGAGGCTCACTTGCTCCTCGGGTGAATCATGCGAGTCTGGGGCATGCCCGACCCCAAAGCACCCCGCCGCGTCCTCATCCTCGGGGCCGGTTTCGCCGGCCTCTCTTGCGCCAGGAAGCTCGCGAAAAATCCAAATTTCAGCGTCACGCTCGTCGACCGAACCAATCATCACCTCTTTCAGCCCCTTCTCTACCAAGTCGCCACCGCGTCACTGGCCGCTCCGGACATCGCCCGCTCGATCCGCCAAGTGGTGGAAAAGGCGCCGAACATCTCGGTCATCATGGATGAGATCCGTTCGATCGACTCGAATGGCAAGACGGCGACCGGGCGCTCCGGCAAATCGTATCCGTGGGACTACCTCGTGCTCGCGACGGGGGCCCGGACTTCGTTTTTCGGCAATGACGACTGGGAAGAGCACACGCTCGGACTCAAGACACTCGCCGATGCTCAAGCCGTCCGCCGGACCGTGCTCGCCAACCTTGAGCGCGCCGAACGCACGGACGACCCGGACGAGCGCAGGCGACTGATGACTGTCGCCATCGTCGGCGGCGGACCGACCGGGGTGGAACTCTCCGGAGCCTTCGCCGATCTGGTGCGGCACTCGATGCGCCACGAGTTCCGGCACATCGACACATCCGAACTCAGAGTGGTGCTGATCGAGGGATCGGAGCGCATCCTCGAAGCCTATGACGAAGACCAGAGCGCCTACGCCAAGGAACGGCTCGAATCGCTCGGGGTAGAGGTCATGATCGGTCGCCGGGTGAACGGAATCGACCCGGAGCTGCTGCACTTCACCGACGGCGGAACCTTGGAGTCGGCCGCCATCATCTGGGCGGCAGGAATCGAGGCGACCCCGCTGACCCGGGCCATCGGAGTCGAGCCGGCCGACCGCGCCGGCCGGCTTGCACCGAAGCCCGACCTGTCGCTTCCGGAGTATCCCAAAATTTTTGTCGCAGGCGATCTCGTGCGGATGACCGATCTCGACGGCAAGCCGGTTCCGGGCGTGGCTCCTGCGGCGGTGCAGATGGGCGAGCACATCGCCGCGGTGCTCAAAGAGGAGCTCCGGCTCGAAACGACGCGCTATGCCTCAAAGAAACACGAACTCCGCCCCGGGTTCCGCTACTTCGACAAGGGATTGATGGCCATCATCGGAAAGAACGCCGCCGTGGTGAAATCGGGCAAGCTGCGTCTGCAGGGCTTCCCCGCATGGACCGCGTGGCTGCTTGTGCACATTCTTTTCCTGATCGGCTTCCGGAACAAGCTGGCGGTCCTGCTCGGCTGGGCCTTCGCTTACATTCGGAACAACCCCGGCGCCCGAATCATTGTTCACCCTCCTACCGAGGTGGCGAACTAAACCATCTCCCACCTCAGACCGTATTTCTCCATGAACTCCAGAAACCTCATCACCGCTGCCGCCGTGGCCACTGTGGCCGTCGGCGCCTTCTTCGCCGGCCGCATGTCATCGCCGGCACCCGGCTCCGACGACCCGACCGCGGACGCCTCCGCCATCCCGCAACGTCCCGACCGTCCCGGCTCCTCTGGATCCTTGGCGGGTGGAGAACGGACCCGGCCACGCAGCGAACGCACCGAGCGCGACACGACCGTCGGCAGCCGCATGGAGCGCCCCGGCGAGGAGATGATGCGCATCATCCAAGGCAAGGATCCGCTCCTGAAAGCGCAGGCTTGGCTGGACTTCATCAACACGCTCGACGCCGACCAGTTCGAATCGGTGGTGGCGGAACTGCGCGGAGCCGGTCTGCAGCAGTCGAACATGTCCGAGTACGGCATGCTCCTGACCGCCTGGGCCAAAGTCGACCCGCTGGCCGCCCTCGACTACGCCAGCGAGAACACCGGCAGCCCGTTCGCCCGCAACACGATCCTCGCGGCATGGGCGGCCACCGATCCAGAGGCGGCGATCATGTGGGCCGGAGCCAATCACGACGGTGATGGCGCGAACCCCTGGATGGTCGGCGTGATCAACGGGCTCGCCGCCTATGATCCGGTGCGCGCGACCGAGTTGATGAACGATCTGCCTTACTCCCGCGAACGCGGCGAAGCGCTCGGTGCGATCATGCCGCAGATTCTGGCCCAAGGTGCCGATGCCGCGAAGGACTGGGTGAACTCCCTGGCCGATGAACGACTCCGCGACGGAGCGATCGGCCGCCTCGCCGACGAGCTTGCCCGTCAGGATCCGGAAGGCACCGCCCAGTGGCTCGCCTCCAATCCGGGCGAAGCTGCCCGTCGCTCAATGGATGACGTGCTTTCGACCTGGGCGCGCAGTGATGTCGATGCCGCGACTTCCTACTATTACGACCTCCCGCAAGGCGACCTCCGGACCAGCGCGCTGCGTGGCCTGACCAACCAGATGGCGACCAATGACCCGCAGGCCGCCGCCGCGTTCCTCGATGCCAATGCCGCCGATGCCGATGACCGCGTTTACCAGCAGTTCGCGTGGCACTCCTTCCGCGAGGACCCCTCGCTGGCGGCCAACTACATCGGCCGCATCCAGGACGTCGAGGAACGCGACTCGACCTACCGCCGCATGCTCGACGGCTGGCTGCGTCGCGACTTCGATGCAGCCTCCGCGTGGATCGGTAGCGCCCAACTCCCCGAGGACGTGAGCAACCACCTCAACCGCCGGATCGAAGAACAGCAGCAGCGGCAGAACTAGGCGGTCGCCGGCATGATCCGGGCCCGCGACTGAAGCGGCCGGAAGTTTGCTGCCTTTCACAGGTGTGCATTCTGGGCGATGGTCGCCAGCGATGGCATTCCATATCCAGGCGGAGCTCCGCTACACAATCCAGCAGCGGAGCACGATGCTGCTCAACCTGCACGCACTCTCGACCACCAACCAGATCCTCTCGGACGAGCGATTCACCATCACGCAGGGTGCGACCTGTGAGTTTCTTCCCCAGCAACCCGGTGAGAGCCGCTTCGCCCGACTCGACACCGGCGACCTTGACCATCTGCTCATAACCTACGAGGTCAAGGCGGAGACCAACCCCGGCTCGCGACTGATCCGCCAGATCAGCAGCATCCCGGTTGGCGGCATGCAGCGCAGCCACCTTCCGTTCCTCTTTCCCAGCCGCTACTGCCAGTCGGACCGCCTGGGAAGACTGGCGAACCGTCGCTTCGGACACATCAATCACCCGCTCGCCCAAGCCCGGGCGATCTCGGACTGGGTGTTCGACAATATCGAGTATGTCCCCGGCACCTCGGATGCCACCACTTCGGCCTGCGACACCATCACCCAGCGTGCCGGCGTCTGCCGCGACTTCGCCCACCTCGCGATCGCGCTGTGCCGGGCACTGTCAATTCCCGCCCGCTATTTCGCCGGCTATGCCTGCAACATGCAGCCGCCTGACTTCCACGCCTGCTTCGAGGCTTGCGTCGGAAACCAGTGGTTCATCTTCGACCCCACCCGGCTGTCCTCCCCGAACGGACTGATCCGTATCGCGACCGGCCGCGACGCCGCCGATGCCGCGGTCGCCACCATCTTCGGGGCGATGCAACTGGAGACGCAGATGGTCTCGTGCACGGCCGACCGTTTCACCCCGCTCGGACAGTCGGAGCTCGACGGCAAGGCAATCCTGCTTGAGCCATGAATCCGCCTGCCGTCACCGACCACCTGCTCCGGATCCGCCACCGGACCTGTTACCGGTATGCCTACCCCGTCAATTTCGAACCTCACCGGCTCGTGCTCCGCCCACGTGAGGGGCACGATCTGCGGGTGGAGAACCTGTCGCTCAACATATTCCCCGATGCCACCATCGTCTGGACCCGCGACATCTTCGGCAACTCGATCGCCCACGCGACCTTCCCCAACACCGCAACCGAACTGATCGTCGAGTCCGACGTGACCGTCCGGCGTTTTTTCGACCCGGCTTCCCCTCCCCATCTGGTCCACAGTCCCAGCACCTATCCGCTCGCCTACGACACCCTCGAGCACGGGATCGTCACCGGCTACCTGACACCGGTCTACACGGAAGAAGCCGATGCGATCCGCTCGTGGATCTCCACCCTGCCCCACCCCGGCACGTTCCCGAGCACCGAGTCATTCGTCATCCGGCTCGCCGGAATCATCTTCGAGTCCTTCGCCTACCAGCGCCGGGAACAGAAGGGTGTGCAGACGCCGGATACCACGCTGTCGCTGAAAAGCGGTTCCTGCCGCGACTTCGCCACCCTGATGATGGAGGCGCTGCGGCATCTCGGCATCGCGGCGCGTTTCGCCAGCGGCTACCTCGATTGCCCGGCCACCCGGGCCGCACGGGGATCGACCCACGCATGGACCGAGGTCTACTTCCCCCGGCTCGGCTGGAGGGGTTTCGACCCGACGACGGGCAAGTCCTGCGATCACCGGCACATCGTTACGGGGACAAGTCACCACCCCCGCGGAGTTATGCCGGTGAGCGGCAGGTTCTTCGGCCCGGCCAACGCGTTCGTCAGCCTGACGGTCGGAGTGGAGTTCTCGTCACCCGAAGCGGACTTGCCCCCTGCCAATCCCACCCCCTAGCCTGACCCAATGATCAAAGCCGTATTTCCCATTCTCGTAGCGGCGTCACTGGCCTCGGCCGACGAACCGCTCCTCCACGCGGATCTCGATCTACTACGGAAGCCGGAGACGGGCGCTGCGGAAGCCGCTCGGTTGAGCGGCTGCGACGGAAAGGAACACATCCTCACCGGCTACCGGCTCCTGCGTTGTCCGCAGCCCGACGGGAAGGCTGACATCCATCTGCTGCTCGCGCACCGGCGGTTCGACTTCAGCGACCGCTACACTTCGCCCGAGGACTACGATGCGGAGGAAACCGAATCGCTTTTCGCCGGCAGCGATGACCCGGACGAGGCGGCGGTTCCGGCATCTTTCGAAGCCACCCTCGATCCGCTGTCCGACGCCCACGTGATGGTGTTCGACGGCGACGGCGACGAGCTGAGGCCTTTCGGCGGCAACAACTACATCGATCCGGGGTATGTCTTCGACTTCGATGGCGACGGCATCCTCGATGTCGCGCAATCCACCAACTACGGCGTGCGCGAGGCCGAGGACGACTCCGTCGAGGCCTTCGCGATCGACAGCATCGAGACCGAGTCGCGGGAGTGGTTCCGGGTAATCTTCAACTGGCATCCCCGCCGCGCGGATGACGCCAACGACTGGACCTTCGAATGCTACGACGACAACGACGACGGCATTCCCGAGATCGCCTTCGGCCCGGAGGACGCCGCGTCCGATGAGGAAGCCAGAAAGGTCGTGTTCCGCTGGGACAAGGAGAAGTCCGGCTACTTCACCGACACGCCCCACCCTCACGTCCGGGTGATGAAGGAAGGCGAAACCTTTGCCGAAATCGCGAAAGCCGGAGGCCTCGGCTATCCGCTCGTCGACGACCCGGAGATCGCCGATGCCGATGACGACGAAGGGCCGCCGGCGCCGAAGCAGGCGGCATTCGAATACCGGTCCCTCAAGGGGGCCGATGACGAGGCGCTTGCCGAGTTTTTCCACGGCAAGCGACGTGCCGACAGCTTCCTCGGCGATCCGGATGCTCCCGAAACTGCCGTTCCCGACGGTTTCTGGGGGAAGGATCCCAAAGCGGCCGCGCTGGCGTTCGCCGATCTCAACCGCCTTCCGGCCCACCGCCGCTCGTGGAAGCTGGCCATCGACGACCGGGGCGACATCGCACCCCCGGAAAGTGGGTGGCTGGTCTACCGCTGGAGGTCGGCCGGTTGCTACAGCCTCAGCACGCGCAGCTTCGGCCTCCGTTTCGGATCTGACGAGCCGCTGCTGGCCGTCACCGAATACAACTCGATCGGAGTCGTCGGACGAAATCGTTGGGCGGACCAACCGGCCCACGGTGCCCGCCTGATTCCCCTCTCTGAAAAGGAAGCGCGCTTCCTCGCCGACACCCTCTTCTGGCTCGATCGCGTCCGCTCATGGAATCCGAAATCGGACGACCGCACCTTCGGCTCGATGTCGACAGCCGACGGCTTCGGGACACTTGAGATCCACCCGGACGAAGCCGCGCCCTCCGAGCTCATTTCAGAGACCGTCTGGGCCACTCGCAGCCTGACCGAGAACTGGGACGCCGACTACAACCGCACGGTCGCGATCAATCTGATCGACTTCCTCCTTCGCCAAGCTCTGCCGGACCACCTCGGCGATCGATGGGAGGTTGCACCCGAACTGGAGGCCCAGTCGCTCGTGACTCCGACCGACGAACGGCTGAAGGGACGCGAAGGCGACGACATCCGCCAACAGTTGGAGGAAACCCTGTCCGGAATGCTCGAGCAAGATGGCCTGCCGGCGTCGATGATCCACGAGGTCGCCGAGGCCGCCGGCAACGAGGCATTGGTCGAACTGAAGCCCGAACTCGACGCGATTCTCGCCTCGTTGCCCCCACCCGGCCCGGAGGACGAAGAGTTCAGGAAACTCGAGAAGCGCTTCGAGCGCGACCACTTCGGAGCGCCGCTGGGAGATGAACCGGACGAGCACAAGCAGGCACACGAGCGGCTGCTTGAGTTGCGGAAGGCCCGGCGTTTCGACCGTGCGGCCATCCTCCGCGAGCCCTTGGGATGGACCGTCGAGAAACTTCAACTCGCCAGCAACCCCGCCAATCTGATGCAGGCGGTCATGGACGACTCGCCCCACGCGCGCTGGGCACTTCTCGAACTCCGGAGAACCGATCCGGAAGCATGGGCCGGCCTGCTTACCGAACAGTTCCGTGCCGCGGCACTCGAAGAGAAGCGCTCGCTGATCGAAACGCTCGCCGCGGGGCGTCCGCAGGCGGCGGCCAAGCTCATCGACTCGCTGACCGACAAGCAACGCCGGGACCTGATCATCGAGATCACCGACTTCCACCTCGAGCAGGAAGACGGCAAGGCGGCCGGATGCGCACCGGTCCTGATGGAGCTGATCCGCGACAAGGACATCGACTACATCCGCCGTGGTGAGGCGATGCGCGTGCTCTCGCTGATGGAACTCGGGGACGAGATGGAGAAGGAGTTCACCCGAGGGATGATCGATGAAGTCCGCGAGCCCCAAGAGGGCAAGTATGGCATGACGACCCAAGGATCGGCGATCATGGCTCTGTCGAAGTTGCCCGCAGGAGACGATGGACTCGACGCCATCGCTGCCGTCGGCGAAGCGCGCTACGGATCGTTCAGGGCGGCCATTGAGGCCCTGCATATCTTGACCAAGGACTCCGCTCCGAAGGACCCGCGACTCGCCCGGCTCATCCGTCCGCGGTTGAAGAAGAGCGATGGCATGATGAATGACGTCTTCTTCTCCGCCCTCGCCCTCGACCTGCGGAATCTGGCACCCGAAATCGGCCCGCTCGCGAGCGAAGGCCCGCGATTCCCCGATGGCGACGGAGCCTCCTACTCCGGCGGCAAATTCAAAGGCCCTGTGGGCGAGCGCTACCACGCCGCCCGCGAAGTCGTTGCGCTCTGGTCGGAAGACGATCCCGAGACGCTCGGCCGCATGTGGGTCCACTTCGTGGTCGCGCATCCCTTCGAGTTCGAATCCGAGCGCCACAGCGGTGCCGTTTTCGAGTCACTGCGCGAACGCGCCAAGTCGGCCATCTCGGCTCTCGAACCGGAGTATCGTAAGAACACGATCGCGGCAGCGACGGAACTGAACCCGATTCCCGACTACGTGACGGGCGTGGCGGAGTGGCTCGCATCGATCCATTGAGCCCCCGCCGGAAAGTCACGCTCGCCCGTTGCGGAGCGACGCCTGAGCCGTCAACTTCCTCCGAGTGAAGCACGTCGCGGTCATCATCGAGACCTCCACCCAGTACGGCAGGAACCTGATTTCGGGTATCGCCCGCTTCGGACGCCTGCACGACTGGCAGGTGCTTTTCGAGTATCGTGGCAAGAACACCGCCGAGCCGACCTGGCTGGAGGACTTCGAAGGCGACGGAGTGATTACCACCAGCCCGTCGCCCACCCACTCGCTCAAACTTCGGAAGCGCGGCATTCCGGTTATCAACCTCGGCACCGAAAGCGGGCACGGAGGAAACCCTCTGCCGCTGGTCGACAGCGACCACCGCATCGTTGCCGAGATCGCCGCCCGGCACATGATTGCCAAGGGCCACCGTGACTTCGCCTTTCTCGGCTACAGCGACCATCCGGTCTCTCTGGAACGTGAGGCGGGTTTCACCGAGTATCTTGCCAGCCAGGGGTTCGAGACACTCCTTCACCACACGCCGGAGCGTGATGAGCGGAGCTTCGAAACGCTGCACAAGGGCGACGCGAACTTCATCAAGTCCCTGCCGAAGCCGTGCGCGCTCTTCTGCTGCTGGGACGAGGTCGCCTACCGCGCCGTCCATACCGCGCTCAATCTCGGCATCGCCGTTCCCGAAGACCTCGCGGTGGTCGGTGTCGACAACGATCCCATTTTCTGTGCCACCGCGCGGATCCCGCTCTCAAGCATTGATCCCGATATCGCGCGGATGGGTTTCCTCTCTGCGTCGTGGCTCGAGGAAATGATGAACGGTAACGAGCCGGACTCGATCGAACTCGAGCGCCTCGTCCAACCGAAGGGCCTCGTCATCCGCCAGTCGAGTGCGCTGGAGGCGGTCAGCGATCCGCTTGTCCGGCGATTCCTCGAACTTCTTCGCCAGCAGCGTCCCGGCACCCTGACGATCGAGATTCTGGCCCAGGCATGCCACGTCTCGCGGCGGCTTCTCGAGCAACGGGTCAAGGCGGCCACCGGCAAGACTCCCCGCCAGCATCTGAGCCAGAGCCTCGTCGAGTCGATCCAGCGCTTCCTCAAGGAAACCGACTACACACTGGCCCATATCGCCGACGTGCTCGGCTTCGAACACTCGGAGCGCCTGAGCCACCTTTTCCGCAGGGAAACCGGCCAAACCCCCGGAGATTACCGGAAAACATGGCGAAACTAGCCTTCGCAAAATCACAAGGTGAGTTCCCCTCTTCGTAATGCAGGCAGTTGAGGACAGGCGTATGGTCCTACCAACATCGAGCACGTCGCTCGCTCAAAAAACCAACTGCCCGTAATTACCATGTCCGTTCCAACTGCCATCAGCTTCCCGGTCAACACCACCAAGGGTGGAACCACCCGGGCGGCTCGCTAAGCGAATCGTTTCGATCACAAGCCGGGCTCACCGTATGGGAGCCCGGCTTTTTCTTTGTACATGCGGCGATTCCGGCACACTCCCGCCCTCCCGTGCCGCTCTTGCCTTCGAAATCCAGACCGCTAACTTCCGACGCATGCGCACCCTCACCCTGCTCCTGATCACCAGCCTCGCCGTCTTCGGCCAGGACAAGCCCGAGAAACCCGCGAAGAAGGACACCCCTGCGGAAAAGGACAAAAAGGAGGCGGTGGCCGAGCCCGTCACCCGCGAAGGCACGGTCCAGATCGACGGCACCAAGGTCGACTACGAGGTGACCACCGCCAAGCTGCAGATCAAGAAGGACGACGGGACACCCCGGGCCGCGGTCTTCCACGTCAGCTACATTCGCAAAGGCACCGAGGATCCGTCGAAGCGTCCGGTGATGTTCGCCTTCAATGGCGGGCCCGGATCATCCGCCGTGTGGCTCCACCTCGGCATGCTCGGACCCTACCGGGTGGATCTGCCCGGCGACGGCGTCGATGCGCCGAAGCCGCCTGCCCGACTGATTTCCAATCCCTACTCGATTCTCGACGTCACCGACCTTGTGTTCGTCGACCCGGTATCCACCGGCTACAGCCGCGCCGAGAAGGACACCAAGCCGTCGGAATTCCACGGCGTCCGTGAGGACGTCGAGTCGATCGGCGACTTCGTCCGTCGCTGGGTCACGGAGAACGACCGCTGGTCCTCGCCGAAGTATCTCCTCGGCGAGTCCTACGGCGGGATCCGGGTGGCCGGCCTGTCGGAACACCTCCAGAGCCGCTACGGCATGACCCTGAACGGCGTGGTGTTGCTTTCCTCGCTGCTCGACTTCCGCACACTCCGCCCGGCCGATGGCGATGCGCTAATGTACTCGGTCTACCTGCCGACCTTCGCTGCGGTCGCTCACTATCACGGCAAGCTGAAGGGCGAACGCGACGACCTCATCAAGCAGGCGGACGAGTTCGCGTTCGGCGACTACGCGCTCGCCTTGCTCAAGGGCAACGCCATCAGCAGTGAAGAGAAGCAGAAGGTCGCCAAGCGGCTCTCCGAACTCACCTCGCTCGACACGCAACTGCTGCTCGATCTCGACCTGCGCCTCGATCCGTCTCGCTTCCGCGCCGAACTGCTGCGTTCCGAAGGCAAGACGGTCGGACGCTTCGATGCCCGGGTCGCGTGGCCGTCCGAAAGCGCGGCCGACGACTATCCGAGCTACGACCCGTCGTTCTCGCTGGCCTTCGGCGCCTACTCGACCGCGATGCTTTCCTATTTGAGCGAAGAGCTCGGCTGGGAAGAGGAGGCTCCGTACGAAATCCTCACCGGCAAGGTCCACCCGTGGAACTGGAGCGCGAACAATTCGGTGGTGAACCTCTCCGGCAACCTCGCCAAGGCGATGCGTGACAACCCCTACCTCAAGGTTCTCGTCATGGAAGGAGCCTGCGATCTCGCTACCCCTCCCGCCGGTATCCAATACTCGATCCGCCAGATGACCGAGCTTCCCGAGTCGGGGCTGAAGCGAATCGAGCGGACCGAGTACGACGCCGGACACATGTTCTACCTCAATCCGCCGGACCTGAAGAAGTCCCGGACCGACCTCGTCGACTTCATCACTGCCGCGCCATGATCGACCAACCGCCGCCGATGCTTCCCGCCAATCCGGTCGCACCCCCCGTGCCGACCGAGGAGGAGCGCACGCTCGGGATGCTCTGCCATCTGCTCGGGCTGCTGACCGGATTCATCGGACCGTTGATCCTGTGGCTCGTGAAAAAGGACGAGTCGGCCTACATCAACCATCACGGCAAGGAAGCCCTCAATTTCCAGCTCTCGGAACTGCTCTACTTTTTCGTGCTCGGATCGATCACCTTCGTCCTGATGTTCTTCTTCATCGGCCTGCTCCTGCTCCCCGTTCTTTTCGTTCTCTGGGTCCTTGCCGTCGTGGCATCCGTCCTTGGTTGCACCGCCGCGAACCGCGGCGAGTGGTTCCGCTACCCGGGATCGATCCGGTTCATCCCCTGAATCCGGCGGCCCCACCCATGAGCCGAACTCATCGGCGGCTTGCGTAAAGTTTCGCCTACCGAATTTGACGGTCGGGCATGTCTGGCAGGCGACCCGCTTCCCTTTCTGGCGTAACTCGCCATGAAAGCACACCGCCTCCTCGCAGTTGTCGCCGTCTCCACGGCCCACGCCGGAATGACCCCTGAGCCCGCCGTCGAACCGCCGCCGGCCGAGCCATGGATCAAGCCGACCCTCAACATCCGCGCCCGCTACGAGTACGGATCGATCGACTCGCCCGCCCTGCGCTCCTCGACCGCCTTCACGGTCCGGGAACGTGTCGGACTGGTGACCCGCGATTGGTACGGATTCAGCGCCTTGGTCGAAGGGGAATTCCTCCAGGCCATCGACGATTCCTACGATTCGGGTCCGGGCGCCGCGACCTCACCGCACGACCCGAGCCGCACGCCGATCCTCGACCCCGAGAACAACGAGCTCAACCAGGCCTACATCCAGTACAAGGGTTTCGACACCGTGTTCAAGGCCGGCCGCCAGCGCATTATCCTCGATAACGCCGCCTTCATCGGCAACGTCGGATGGCGCCAGAACGAGCAAACCTACGATGCGTTTAGTATCACGAACACGTCGATCGAAGACCTCACGCTGTTCTACGCGTATGCCAACCGCGCCAACCGAATCTTCGGCTCCGACGCGATGGGCCCCCTGCGCAACTTCGCCGGCGACATCCACCTCTTCAACGCCTCCTACTCGGGCTTCGGGGATTCCACGATCACCGGCTACGCCTACCTGATGGACTTCGACGAGACGGCGGCCAACGCCGGCTACGTCAGCAACAACACCTACGGCATCAGCGGTGAGACCCCGATCGGCCCGGTCACGCTCTATGGCGAAATCGCCTACCAGACCGACACCAGCAGCTCGCCGATCTTCAAGCCGGACGACGCTTGGTACGCACACTTCAAGGCATCGGCCAAGGCAGGCACCCACACGTTCACGCTCGGTTACGAATACCTCGATGCCGACTTCGTCACGCCGCTCGCCACGGTGCACGCCTTCAACGGTTTCGCCGACGCGTTCATCGGCACCCGGATCGGCCTGACCCGGAACCCCGGCATCAGCGACCTCTACCTCACCCACGCCACCCCGCTGCCGTTCTGGGGCTTGAACTTCAACCAGACCGTCCACGTCTTCGGTGACAACGGTTCCGGCTTCGACTACGGCTGGGAATACGACGCGGTGCTGGCGAAGAAGTTCAGCGAGAACTTCCTCGCGATCGCCAAGTTCGCCTACTTCGACTCCGAAGGCCCGACCGGCAATCCGCTCGTGATCAATCCGGCTCCCTTCGACACCACCCGCTTCAGCATCGAGCTGAACTACACCTTCTAATCCAGCATCGGTTGCCACTCGACGGGTCCGGGGGCGCATCTCCCGGACCCGTTTCTTTTCCCGCTGGCACGCCGGCCCCACCGGTTCCATCTTCCGACCGTGACCGATCCCCCGCCACAGCCGACCCGCGATCTACGAGGTCGGCCACTTCGTGATCTGCGGATCTCCGTCACCGACCGGTGCAACTTCCGCTGCCGCTACTGCATGCCCGCCGAAGTGTTCGGACCGGGTTACCGATTCCTGCCTCGAGAGGAGATCCTCAGCTTTGAGGAAATCCACCGGATTTCACGGATCGCCACCAAGCTGGGCGTTCGCAAGATCCGCCTGACCGGCGGCGAACCGTTGCTACGTCGCGGACTCGCCGACCTCGTGGCGATGCTGGCGACGGTCGACGGGATCGATGACATCGCACTGACCACCAATGGCGTTCTGTTGGCCCATCATGCCGAGGCCTTGGCGCTGGCGGGACTCAGCCGTGTGACGGTCAGCCTCGACGCGCTCGATCCCACTGTATTCTCGCGAATGAACGGCGTCGGCGCGAAAGTGGACCGGGTGCTCGCGGGCATCTCCACGGCAGCGAACTTCGGACTCCCCGTCAAAGTGAACTGTGTGGTGCAGAAGGATGTGAACGAATCCGAGATCCTTCCGCTCGTCGACTGGGCGAAGGACAGCGGCGTCACTCTCCGTTTCATCGAGTTCATGGATGTCGGTGAGACCAACGGTTGGTCCACGGAACACGTGGTCCCCGCCGCCGAGATTCTCGATCGCATCCGCTCGCGCCATCCGCTGGTTGCCCTTCCACCCAATCACACGGGAGAAACCGCGACACGTTGGCGCCACGCCGACAGCGACGCCGAGATCGGCGTGATCGCATCCGTCACCGCTCCCTTCTGCCAAAGCTGTAGCAGACTCCGGCTTTCCGCCGACGGGCACGCGTTCACCTGCCTCTTCAATCCGACCGGGCATGATCTCAGGCCCCTACTTCGGGGTGGCGCACCGGACTCGACGCTTGCAGCGGCATTCGCCGGAATCTGGAGCGAGCGCACTGACCGCTACTCGGAACTGCGTGGCGAAACCACACAGGCGAAGGCCGAGATGAGCTACCTCGGCGGCTGATATTGGATCGGCGCGTCGCCGAGCGCTTCGCCAACCATCGCCGCGATTCCGGCGAAGGTTTCTTCGATGAGACTCATCGGGCGTCCCTTGTTCCAGAAGACCGCCCACTCCCTCTCGAGCGACTCCGCTCCCATCGGCATTGCGACCAGCGTCCCCTCCTGAAGCTCGCGTCGTGCGACCCATGGGGCCACCACACCCACTCCCATGCCGATCTTCGACATCTCCTTGATCGCCTCCATGTCACCCAGGACCAGAGGAGCCCGGGGGCGTACCCCCATTCTCTCGAAGTGCCTCTCCACAAGACGATGCGTCTCGGTGGCCTTGGCGTAGATGATGAACTGGACCGTTTCGAGGTCCGACGGTGTCGGCTCACCGGTCTCAAGCCACGGGTGGACCGGTGGCAGCACGAACACCATTTCGTCACGGAAGATCGTGCGGGACTCGTAATCGTCCGTTTCCTTGGGTTTCAGCCCGAGCACCACGTCGAGTTCGTGGTCGGCCAGACGGTCGATCAGGCCGGCGGTGTCACCCGCCTCGATCGACGGCTCGCAGCGCGGAAAACAATCGCGGAACTCCCGGAGAACGGTCGGCAGCAAAAACTGACACAATGAATGCGGCGCACCGATCCGGATCCGCGCCTGGCCCCACCGCTTCATCCCGTCGAGCTCGCGTCCGGCCTGCTCCAATTCCTGCAGTATGGTCCTGCAGCGCTTCAGCAGCACCGCCCCCTCGCCGGTCAGAACGGTCTTCTTTCCGAGCCGCGACAGCAGCTTGCAGCCGATGCTGTCCTCCAGCGCCTTCATCGAGTGACTGATCGCCGACTGGGTCAGAAACAGCTTTTTCGCAGCCATGGTGAAGCTGCCTTCGTCGGCGACTGCCACAAAGGCCCTCAGCTGACGAAGATCCGGAAGCAGCTCACTCATGAACTCGACTCATCCACAGGGACGCGTGGGTCCAGCATGGTTTATGCCAAAGGCGGAGGGTTGGCATTCTTTAAGCTAGACGCGTCCTCTCCCATGGTGGATTCCCGCTCGCCCATCCGTCTCGGCTTCGTGCCTCTCAATGACTGCGCACCAGTCGCGGTCGCTCATGAGCTTGGAATCTTCGAGAAATACGGCCTCAACGTCCGGCTCTCGCGCCAACCGGGGTGGGCAACCGTCCGTGACATGCTCTTTTACGGAGAACTCGACGCCGCCCAGTCGATCGCCGGGCTGGCCTTCTACCTGGCACTCGGTCTCAGCAAGCTTCGCCGCGAAGTCTCCGTGCCGCTGATCCTGAGCGCGCACGGCAACGCGATCACGCTCTCAAACGAGCTTCCGCAGGACATCATCCGCAATGGCGAGGGCCTGGCCGGATTCGTCCAGCACCGGTGGAAGAAGACCCGCCCGATCACTTTTGCCGCCGCCCATCGGTTCTCGTCCCACCACATCCTGCTCCACGCATGGCTGCGTCGGCACGGACTCGAACCGGGCCGCGATCTCGAGCTGGTGTTCCTGCCGCCGCCGCTGATGCCCCAGAACCTCGCGGCCGGCCATATCGACGGCTACTGCGTCGGTGAACCGTGGAACTCCGAGGCGATCCTCGCCGGCAATGCCTGGTGTCCGGCAACCTCTTCCGAGCTTGCCACTGGCCATCCGGAAAAAGTGCTGCTGATTGACGGCACCTTTGTCGGTGAGCGACGCGACGAGGCAATCGCGCTCGGCGCCGCCCTACTCCACGCCTGCCGCATTTGCCAGGACCCGGACTTCCGCGATGAACTCGTCGACCTGCTCGCACGGCCGAGCTACACCGGGTGCTCGAAAAAGACGCTGCACAACAGCCTCGGACCGGTCTTCCTCAGCGGCCGCGGCGATCTCGATGCGTCCGACTTCCACATCTTCTACGGCACCGACCTGAATTGCCCGAGCACCGACAAGGCATCGTGGTTCCTCTCCGGGATGCGCTCGGTCGGCCTGGTCCCCGAGACCATTACCGGCGGCTCCCTGACCCGCCTCTACCGTCAGGATCTTTTCCGGGCCTCGGAAAAGGCACTTCTGCCCGCCTGAGCGCGGCATGATCCGCCTTCATGGCAGGAATGAGAAAGTGGCGGCGGCCATTTCCCCGCGCCGCACGGCCGTGGCACATGAGCCGCTGAATGACGGATGACTCTGAACCGTCAATTACCATGAAAATCCGCAACACAATCCTCATCACCGCATTCGCCGTGGGCTCCTCGCTCCACGCCGAGCAACTCGATGTCGAGAAGGACGAGCTCAAGTTCGGCTTCATCAAGCTGACTGACTGCGCGCCGATCGTCATCGCCAAGGAAAAGGGCTTCTTCGAGGAAGAAGGCCTGCAGGTCGAAGTGATCGCCCAGCCGAACTGGAAGCAGCTCCTCGACAACGTCATCACCGGCGAACTCGACGGCGCCCACATGCTGTCGGGCCAGCCGATCGCCGCAACCATCGGCTTCGGCACGAAGGCCCACATCGTCACTCCCTACACTCTCGACCTCAACGGCAACGGCATCACCGTTTCCAACGCGATCTGGGAGCAGATGCAGGAGAATGACGAGTCGCTCGACACACCGACTCCGAAGCACCCGATCACCGCCGACTCGCTCAAGCCGATCGTCGAGGAAGCCAAGGAAGACGGCAAGAAGCTGCCGATGGGCATGGTCTTCCCCGTCTCCACCCACAACTACGAGATCCGCTACTGGCTGGCCGCGGCGGGCATCAACCCGGGGATGTACACCTCGACCGACCTGAAGGGCTTCACCGACGGCGACATCGAGCTTTCCACCACCCCACCGCCGCAAATGCCGGCCACGCTCGAGTCGGGCAAGAACGTCGCCTACTGCGTCGGTGAGCCGTGGAACCAGCAGGCCGTCGCGAAGGGTATCGGCGTCCCGGTGACCACCAACTACGACATCTGGAAGAACAATCCGGAGAAGGTTTTCGGCGTCACCAAGGCCTGGGCCGACGAGAATCCGAACACCCTGATCGCAGTTACCAAGGCGTTGATCAAAGCCGGCAAGTGGCTGGACGCGCAAGAGGACGGCAAGCTCGTCAATCGCGAGGAAGCCTGCCGCATCCTGTCGCAGCCGAACTACGTCGGGGCTGATTTCGACGTCATCAAGAACTCGATGACCGGCTACTTCTACTTCCAGAAGACCGACAAGCGGGAGATGCCCGACTTCAACGTGTTCTTCAAATACAAGGCCTCCTACCCCTACTTCTCGGACGGTGTCTGGTTCCTGACCCAGATGCGCCGCTGGGGCCAGATCACCGAAGCCAAGCCTGCCTCCTGGTATCACGACACCGCCAAGAGCGTTTACCTACCGGAGGTTTACATGGCCGCTGCCAAGCACCTGATCGAGGAAGGCTCGCTCAGCGCCGATGAGATTCCTTCCGATGACTTCGACGGCTACAAGGAGCCGACCGACGAGTTCATCGACGGCATTCTCTACGACGGCAAGAAGCCGATCGAATACCTGAACAGCCACAAGATCGGCAACAAGGACGACCCGTCCCTGTCAGCCAGCTGAACTCATCACCCGACCCCCTTGAACACGACCCGGAGGCCCGAGCGGCCTCCGGGTCCACTCGCATCATGAGCGCCGCTCATCCGGAACAGGCGCATTAATAAACCCCGCCGTTGCACGGGCGAGCAAAGCTGGCACGCACACGGCTTATCTGAATCCGTCCAACAACTCACCACCATGGCTGATTCGACCAAAGACAAGATCAAGTACGGGCTGCTGAAGGGCATCGACGTCAGCGGCTTCAAGGTCCTCGACCCGCCCGTCCGGCTGCTTTTCGGCGAAGAGCCGCGCAAGCAGGTCCAGGATATCGCGAAGTACATGCTGCTGCCGATCGTGTTTGTCCTCGTCTGCCTCGCGGTCTGGACCGTGATGGGACCGAATCACAAAACGAAGTCGGGCGAAGTGCCGACACCGGCCCGGGTGATGACTGCCTATCAGGACAATGTCCGGTTCGATGAAAGGCAGCAGGAGAAAGCCGATGACTTCATTGTCGCTGGCACGGAGAGGGAGGAAACCCTCGCCGAAACCCAGGCCGAACTTGCGAGACTTGAAGAGGAAGCAGGGCGGCTTGCGAAAGAGTCAGCTTCCGTCGCCGCCGAAGCGAAGCTTGAGACCGAAAGCAAACTCTCTCCCCTGAAGGCCAACCTCGACGAACTCAAGGCCGTGCACAAGGCGGCGGAAGACACCCGCGATGCCGAAATGGAGAAGCTCGCGGAAGCCGTCGTGGCCAAAGAGGCCCAACCCGAGCAACTGGTGGCCCTTCTTCGCCAAAACGAGGCTATCGAAGATGCCGAAAAGGAAAAGGAGGATCTGATCAAGGACCAGATCGACGAGGTTCTCGCCAACCCGCCAAGCGAGGTGAAGGAGGCCCAGATGGCGGCCAACCGCGTCGCTGACGAAGTCCAGCACTACAAGAAGCGGATCGCCATCCTCACCAACGAGAACCGCAACGTGAAGGAGGCCGAGTACCTCGCCAAGGTCGAGGAAGGCACCGCCGGGCTCGCTACGGCGGAGGACCCGAAGAAAGTGGTTCGGGAGGCGAAATCGATCGCCAAAAACGCCGAACGAGCCGAAGACGCCAAGACCCAGACGTATCCGCGGACCGCCACCATCTTCTGGCAGACCAAGCGCTCGATCGCGACCGTCTTCGTCGGTTTCCTGCTCGCCGCCGCGCTGGCGATTCCGATCGGCATCATGTGCGGACTCAACCGCATCGTGATGGCCTGCCTCACGCCGATCATCTCGATCTTCCGACCCGTTTCTCCCGTCGTCTGGTTGCTGATCTTCCAGATCATCATCGGAGCCTTTTTCCCCGATCCGGAGACTCATCCGCTCTTCGTCACCCTGAACAACGACAAGTGGTTCGGCTGGATCGTCAATCCGATCGCCTTCCTGCAGACGAATCCGGCGATGATCTTCTCCGCCTGCACGGTGGCGATGTGCGCCCTCTGGCCCGCGCTGGTGAACACCGCGCTCGGCGTGTCGTCGATCGACAAGGATCACCTCAACGTCGCCAACGTCCTGCGACTCGGTTTCTGGTCGCGTCTGTTCAAGATCATCATCCCGTCCTCGCTGCCGCTCGTCTTCGCCGGCCTGCGGATCTCGCTCGGAGTCGGCTGGATGGTCCTGATTGCCGCCGAGGCGCTGTCGTCTTCCGACGGTCTGGGCAAGTTCGTCTGGGACGAATACCAGAACGGTTCGTCGCAGTCGTTCGCGAACATCATCCTGGCATGCTTCGTGGTAGGGATCATCGGCTTCTTCCTCGATCGCATCATGATCTTCCTCCAGCGCCTTGTGTCGTTCGACGATGGCAGCGCGACCGCCTGATCCCGCAGCAACTCACCCGCAGTTCCATGTCATTCCTCGAACTGAACAACGCATCGATCGCCTTCGGCCCCGCCGGCAATCGCACCGAGGTGCTCTCCGACATCAACCTCTCGGTTGCGGAGAACGAATTCGTGGCGGTCATCGGGTTCTCGGGCTCGGGCAAGTCGACCTTGGTCAATATGCTTTCCGGGCTCCTTCCGCCGACCGGCGGCGAGGTCCGGATGGCCGGCGAGAAGGTTACCCGTCCGAGCCCGCGCCGCGGCGTGATGTTCCAGTCCTACTCGCTGCTCCCATGGCTGACGGTCTATGGAAACATCCACCTCGCGGTGAAGCAGGTGTTCCCGAAGAAGTCGAAGGCCGAGCTCCGGGAACACGTCGAGCGCTACATCGACATGGTCCACCTCACCCCGGCCCGAGACAAACGCCCGCACGAACTCTCAGGCGGCATGCGCCAGCGGGTTTCGCTCGCCCGCACCCTTTCGGTGCAGCCGGAGGTCCTGCTGCTCGATGAACCCCTTTCCGCCCTCGACGCACTGACCCGCTCGGTACTGCAGGACGAGATCCTCCAGATCTGGGAGCAGGAGAAGAAGACGGTGGTGATGATTACCAACGATGTCGATGAGGCGATCATCATGGCCGACCGCATCGTGCCCCTCACGATGGGCCCGAAGGCTACGCTTGCCGAGGCATTCCCGGTGACGCTCGAGCGACCGCGCGACCGGAGAACCCTCACCGAACTGCCTGAATACAAGCGCCTCAAGGCCGACATCACCTCTTATCTTGTCGGTCTGAACAAGGAGGCACGCGAACTGCGTGGCAGCAACATCATCGAGATGCCCGATATCGCCCCGCGCGACTTCAAGGCGCCGTCGAAAATCCGAGGCCTCAAGTGGAAGAACACCGGATGAACCCGCTCCAATTTCCCAACCGATCCAAACCGATGCGATCCGTCGAAATCTTCAACCTCGCGAAGCTCTACCCGAATCCCTACGGCGAGGACTTCAAAGCCGTCGTCGACTTCAACCTGAACATCGAGCAGGGCGAATTTGTCGGACTGATCGGCCACTCCGGTTGCGGCAAGTCGACGGTGCTCACGATGCTCGCCGGCCTGAACCCGATCTCCGACGGCGGCGTGGTTGTCGATGGTCGCGAGATCGAAGGTGCCGGACCGGACCGCGCCGTGGTTTTCCAATCCCCCTGCCTGATGCCGTGGCTCACCGCCGCCGGCAACGTGATGCTGGGCGTGAAGAACGTCTATCCCCATGCCTCGAAGAAGGAACGCCAGCAGATCGTCGAGTATGCCCTGTCGTCGGTCGGCCTCGCGGACTCGATGAAGAAGTATCCGCGCGAACTCTCGGGAGGCATGCAGCAACGGGTTGGCATCGCGCGTGCGATTGCCCTCAAGCCGAAGGTCCTCCTGCTCGACGAGCCGTTCGGCCGCCTCGATTCGCTGACCCGGATGGAGCTCCAGGACGTGATGCTGGACATCCTCAACCGCGAGAAGATCACCACGGTCCTCGTTTCCCACGACGTCGACGAGGTCGTGTTCCTTTGCGACCGGGTCGTCATGATGACCAACGGCCCGGCGGCGACGATCGGCGAGATCCTCAGCATCGACTTCGATCGCCCGCGTGACCGGGCCTCGATGCTTCATGATCCGCTCTATTTCCGCTGCCTCGACCACCTGGTGTCGTTCCTCACCGAGCGCGCCCACCTGCGGACCGAGCCCCGGATCCACGATTCGTCGAGCCTCCTGACCTTCACCGGTCGCAAGCTCGAGTCGGCCGCCGACCTCGCGCAGGCGGTCGCGTAGGGCTCCAAGGCCTGCAAACCGAAGGTTTCAGGTGATCCCGGCGGTTCCATGAGTCGCCCTCATCTTCGAAATGATCCCGTTCCCGGTGGCGCGGGGCCCGATTTCGGCCGGATCGCATGCCAGCTGCTTGGAAACGATAACCACCACTCATTCCGCCATGCGTCTCATCAGCGATTCGGGCTTCACAACCGAGCAGGAAGTTTATCTGACGGCCTTCGTCGCCGGCCTCAAGGAAGGCCGCGACCTGATGCCGCATCTCGGTCAGGACGCTGAAGGCCGCTTCACCCACGAGGAGGAAGAGACGGTTTTCGGAACCCCGGTTGACGAGCTCAGCCGCGAGGAGCGCATCAAACACGCGAAGAACGGCCTCGATTGCTACGACACGATTCTCGCCAACGGCTCCGAGAACCAATTCCCGGAAGCCGACGACGTCTTCCGCTACAAGTTTCACGGCCTGTTTTACGTCGCTCCGGCCCAGGACAGCTTCATGCTCCGCTGTCGCATCGCCGGCGGAGCATTGAGCACCTACCAGTTCCGCGGGCTTGCGGAAATGGCCCAGGACTGGGGACCTGGACACGCCGACCTGACGACGCGGGCCAACCTGCAGATCCGTGAGATCGAACCCAAGAACTGCGCGAGTGTCCTGATGAAACTCGCGGACCTCGGACTGACATCGCAGGGCTCCGGTGCCGACAACGTGCGCAACATCACGGCAACCCCGACAACCGGATTCGATCCGGACGAACTGATCGACGTCCTGCCCTACGCGAGGGCGATGCACCACTACATCCTCAAGAACCGGGACCTCTACGGCCTGCCGCGGAAGTTCAACATTTCTTACGACTCCGGAGGTGGCGTGTCGGTCTGCGCCGATACCAACGACATCGGCTTTTACGCGGTCCGTGTCGGCGAAAATGACCAAGGCGTCGAGCCCGGCGTTTACTTCCGGATGCAACTTTGCGGGATCACCGGTCATGAGCAGTTCGCCAAGGACTGCGGTGTCTTGCTCACCCCGGCCGAGACGATTCCCGTCGCAGCAGCCCTGATCCGCGTCTTCATCGAGAACGGCGACCGGACCAATCGCAAGAAGGCCCGCCTCAAGTATCTCGTCGACGACTGGGGCTTCGAAAAGACCCTTGAGGAGACGGAGAAAAAACTCACCTTCCCGCTTCGCTACTTCCCTCTCGAGAAGTGCGATGCACCGAAGCCGAAGGACAAGCAGGGCTACCTCGGCATCCACCCGCAGACCGACGGCAAGAACTATGTCGGCGTCCTCACACCGGTGGGTCGCATGACGGTTTCACAGATGCTTGCGCTGGCAGACATCGCCGACGAATTCGGCCGCGGCGAACTGCGTCTGACGGTCTGGCAGAACCTGATCATCCCCGGTATTTCCGACGACAGGCTTCAGGCCGCACTCACTGCCATCCAGGCGACGGGCCTGAGCCACAAGAACAACACCATCAAGGGCGGACTGATCGCATGCACCGGCAGCAGGGGTTGCAAATACGCGGCCGCCGACACCAAGGGCAGCGCGGTCGCGCTGGGCGACCATCTGGCCAGCAAGCTGATCCTCGACCAACCGGTGAACATCCACCTCACCGGCTGCCAGCACTCTTGCGCCCAGCACTACATCGGCGACATCGGCATGATGGGCACCAAGGTGAAGACCGACGACGGTGAATCGGTCGACGGCTACAACATCGTTCTCGGTGGTGGTGTCGACGACCAACAGGCGATCGCCCGTGAGGTTTGGAAGTCGATTCCGGCAACCGAGATCGACTCGCTCGTCGAGAAACTTCTCTGCGCCTACCTCGCGCATCGAGAGGAAAACGAATCGTTCGCCGCCTTCAGCCGTCGCCTGAGTCCGGAAGAGATCCAGTCCCTCACCGCGGAGGCGAAGACGGGAGAAGCCGCCGCCTGAATCCAGCGCAAACCCAGGTCGTGGTCAGCACCCTCCAGCCTCCGTCGAATGACAAGCCGGAATCGGCGGAGCTGAGGACGTTGATCGACCAGCTCATCGACGAACAGAAGCAGCTTCAGACGCCGGTCGCCCGCTTCTCCGAGTATCACGATCGGCTACCGGATCTCGCGGATCACTACCGCAATCTCATTCCGCTGTCGAAGCCCGGACAGGGCGAGCAGTACGCCTTCGAGGTTTCGCTCGACCGTTGCACCGGCTGCAAGGCCTGCGTATCGGCCTGCCACTCGCTCAACGGACTCGATGACCACGAGGCATGGCGCGACACCGGAACCCTCCTCGGCGGAGAGAGTTCACCGGGATGGCAGCAAACGGTCACTACGGCCTGTCACCACTGCGAGGACCCCGGCTGCCTGAACGGCTGCCCCGTCGGCGCTTACGAGAAGGAAGACGACACCGGCATCGTCCGCCACCTCGACGACCAATGCATCGGGTGCTCGTACTGCATCCTCAAGTGCCCCTACGACGTCCCCAAGTATTCCAAGAAGCGGGGTATCGTCCGGAAGTGTGACATGTGCCATCAGCGCCTGGCCGACGGCGAGGCTCCGGCCTGCGTCCAAGCCTGCCCAACAGAGGCGATCCGGATCGTCAAGGTGCCGGTCACGGGCAGAACCGGAACGCTCGCACCGCCCGGCCACTCAACCCTTTTCGAGTCAGCGATCCTCAATGGTCGATCGACCCTTCCCGGTTCCGACATCACGCTGCCCACCACGCGCTATGTCGGTCGAAACGTCCCCGCATCGGCGCACGCAGCCGATCGCGAGGCCCTTGTCCCTCAGCACGCCCACTGGCCGCTTGTCTTCATGCTGGTGCTCACGCAGGCCGGGATTGGACTGCTCGGAAGTGGTTCCCTCCGTCCGGACACCGGCCTCCTCGTCGCGGGTGCGATCCTCTTCAACCTCGGCATGGCTGCCGCGACCCTTCACCTCGGCCAGCCACTGAAAGCCTGGCGGTTTTTCCTCGGCCTCCGCACCAGCTGGCTCTCCCGGGAAATCCTCGCCTGCTCCCTTTTCGCTCCCATCCCACTGCTGCTCGCCGCGCTGCCGCTAGCTCCGGACTTCCCTTACAAGGATTCACTCTTCGGCCTCGCACGCCTTTCGGTTCTGCCGGTTGGCCTCGCCGCCGTCTTCACCAGCGTGATGATCTACCACGATACCCGTAGATCACTCTGGCTGTTCCCGCTCTCCATGCCCCGTTTCTTCGGTACAGTTTTTGCCTTCCTTGGCACCGGACTGGCGACCATCCACCCCGCATTCGGCCTCTTTGCGATCCTTGCGATCGCCGCCAAAACGCTTCCGGAATTGCTGACCATCGGCTTCGGGCTCTCGGAGCGGGCGTGGTCGCCTCTCCGTCACAGCGGCCGGCTGCTTCTCGGCCCTCTGGAACCCGTCACTCTGTGGCGGTTCGGCCTAGCGATCGCCGCCATGATTCTGGTCATCCCGGCTCCCTGGCTCGCCATCCCCATCCTGCTCGCCTCCGAGATTCTCGAGCGACAGCTGTTTTTCCAGAGCGTCCACGCCCCGAAGATGCCGGGGCACACAGGAACCTCGCACTGAGCAGGTTGCGCATCTTCAGCAAGATGCGCGGAGCTCTTGCAAATCGGTCGGCTGCGAAGTGTCGCGGCCGCATGCATCGTGCATTCGGTGGAATGGGATTCCCCCTTCCATCAGGGACCTCAACCAAACGATGCCATGCAACACGCCTTCCATCCGCTCGCGGTCGCCTCCGCCGTCGCCGGGATGTTGCTCCCGGGTGCATCGATGGCGTGGCAGACCACTCCTGTCGCCGATGACCCGGCGCTTTTCATGCCCGGATCTCAACCGGGCTCAGTCGTGCTTCCTCCCGTTTCGCAGTGCACGAATTGCCACGCTGACTTCAACCCCGTCTCGGAACCCCACCACACCTGGCAGGGTTCGATGATGGCCCAAGCGACGCGTGACCCGTTGTGGCTTGCAACGATGGCGGTCGCCGGACAGGACTCGATGTGGGCGCTGGGCAATGCCAACGCCATGGACCTCTGCCTCCGCTGTCACACGCCGACGGGCTGGCTCGGCGGACGCAGCGACCCCACCAACGGTACCGCGTTGTCCGTGTCCCTCGGTGACTTCGACGGTGTCTCGTGCGCCGCCTGCCACCACATGCTCGACCCGTTCCCCGGGCTCAACCTCCAGCCCGAGATCCCCGCGGAAACCGATCCCGACCTCATCAGCGCCGCCGCCACAACGCATGCCGCCGATATCGGGGTTCTTTCCTCACTGACGCTCTTCGACGGCAGTCCGTTTTTCAACACGACGACGTCTTTGCCGGTCAACTACGGCACGGTGACGACTGAAGAACTGACCAACTACATCGAAACCGGGGCCGGCCAGATGTTTGTCGACCCGGACACCCGCAACCGCCGGGGCCCAAGGATCGATGTGAGCACCAAGAGCCACAAATTCTACTACTCTCGCTATCACAAGAGCCGGCAGATGTGTCACACCTGCCACGATGTCTCCAACCCCGCGTTGGCCCACGTCCTGATCGGTCCCGGCACCGCCGAAACCCAGTCAGCGGCCTCGTATTTCCACGTCGAGCGAACGTCGAGCGAGTTCGAGTTGAGCGACTATGCCAATCCCGGCGGAGCGCCAACCGGCGAACCCATCGCTGCGGCAGGCGTCGCAAATGCCTCCGACTGCCAGGACTGCCACATGCCGCGCGTGCCCGGCGGCTTCGCCAAACAAGGCATCCAGACCCGGACCGATGTCGCCAGCCACCAACTCACCGGCGGCAACTACTGGATGACCCGCATTCTAGCCAGCGGCGACCCTACCGGCCCGATCCCCGACAGCTACAACCAGTCGATTCTCGACGGCACCCGGCACCCGGGCTCGGGCATCGAAGTCACCGGACTTCAAGGCGCAGGAACCGCTTTGCTCGACGGTGCGGACCGGGCCCTCGAGATGCTCGAGCAGGCCGCCACCATCGAAGTCGTCTCGGACGGCCCCGGCGAAGCCGTCCTCCGCATCGTCAACCACACCGGCCACAAGCTGATCTCCGGATTTCCCGAAGGCCGGCGGATGTGGCTCAACGTCCGCTATCTCGACCCCAGCGGGAGCATTGTCTCGGAGATCAACCCCTACAGCCCGTTGGTGGTGGGAACCGACGGGTCGGGAAACCGCACGTGGATCTCGGGGGGAGACCTGACCATCACCGACGATCCACTCGTCTATGAGGCAAAAATGGAAAGTGCCCTCACCACCGAGTCGACGACGTTCCACTTCGTTCTCGCCACGGACCGCCACAAGGACAACCGGATCCCGCCCCGGGGTTTCAGGATTGCCGACGCCTCCGCCCGCCTTTGCCAGCCCCGCTGGGATGGCGCCGATGCCCACGACTACTTCACCGCTGAGGAATACGCCGGAGGCTTCGACGAGATTCGTCTTCCCGAGCCAGACGGCAGCGCCGGATGGACCGCCACCCTCTACTATCAGTCGACATCGAAGCCCTACATCGAGTTCCTGCGCGACGAGATCAATGGTGATGCCACCACCCTCCTCGCCGTTCCTCCACCGTCCGGAGTGCCGGGCGCCTACCTGATCCAGACCGATCCCTTTTTCTCCACGCTCAAGGGATGGGGTGACGCGATTTGGGATCTGTGGCTGAACAACGAAGGTAGTCCACCGGTCGCCATGACCGTCGCGATCAGCCGTCCGCGCATCGTTTCGATGTCAATGACCGGAAGCTCGCATACCATTGACATCCATGGACTTCCGGGAATCCAGTACCAGCTCGAGTATTCCCCCGATCTGTCCCCGGATTCTTGGACGGAAGTCGGTCCCGAGCTCACCGGGGATGGCTCCGAAATGACGCTGTCAGATCCGAGCCCGCCCTCGGCCCCTGTAGGGTTCTACCGGGTCGAAGCGCACCTTCCGTAAGCGCACCAGCGCCTTGCGGACGCTCAGGATGACTCGTGCTCATGCCACCAATGACCCCGATGCGCCCCGAGCTTACCACTTTGTTCCAGCTTTGTACGCATCCTGCGGATGATTTGGAGCGCCTCGCCGATGATCGAAGAACTCCTCAAATCCCGCCAAGGACCACTGACTGAGGATCTCGTTCAGGAGCCCGGGGAGTTCGGTCTGGGAAAGGTGCCCGCCCGACTGAAGCCGGCAGCCACCACCACCTCGATCTGTGGCTACTGCGCGACCGGCTGCCAATTGAAGCTCCACCTCGATCGCGATGGCAACGCGATCAACCTCAGCCCGCAGGCCAGCTATCCGGTCAATCTCGGCATGGCCTGCCCCAAGGGCTGGCAGGCGCTCGACCCGCTGACCGCCGATGACCGGGGCACGGTGCCGCTTCTGCGCGACCCGGCCACCGGCCAGCGCAAGCCGGTGGATTGGGAAACGGCACTGGGAGTATTCGTCGATGGCTTCAGATCGATCCAAGATAAGCACGGCCGGGACGCGGCCGCCTTTCTCTCCACCGGACAGATCCCGTTCGAGGAAATGGCTTTCCTCGGCTGTCTCTGGAAATTCGGCATGGGCTTCCTCCACGGCGACGCCAACACCCGCCAGTGCATGGCCACGGCGGTCACGGCCTACAAGCAGTCGTTCGGATTCGACGCCCCGCCCGCGACCTATGCCGACTTCGAGGAAAGCGATGTGATTGTCCTCGTCGGGGCCAACCTTTGCATCGCGCATCCGATCCTGTGGCAGCGGGTCATGCGCAACCGGCGAAACCCGAAGATCATCGTCATCGATCCCCGCTCAACCGAAACGGCACAAGCCGCGAACCTCCACCTGCCGATTCGCCCGAAGGGCGACCTGCCGCTCTACTACGCGCTCGCCCACTGCATCCTGCGCGACGGACGAATCGATGAAGCCTCAGTCGCGCGGACCGAGGGCTACGCGGAGTTCGCCGAATTCGTGAAGGCCTTCACCCCGCAATCGGTCTCGGACGTCACCGGGATCGCCGCCGAGACCATCGAACAACTCGCCGCCACCGTCTCCGAGCCGGGCAAGCGGGTCTCGTGGTGGTGGACGATGGGCGTCAACCAGTCCCATGAAGGCGTCCGGACCGCACAGGCGATCATCAATCTCTGCCTGATCACCGGCAACATCGGCAGACCGGGAACCGGACCGAACTCCATCACGGGACAATGCAACGCGATGGGATCGCGCCTGTTCTCCAACACCACGTCGATGGTCGGTGGCCACGACTTCGCCAATCAAGCCCATCGCGAGAAAGTCGCCCGTCGACTCGGGATCGGCGAGGACCGCATTCCGAAGGACACCTCGCTGGAGTACGACCGGATTCTCGCCGCGGCGGAGGCGGGTGAAATCAAGGGCCTCTGGATCGTCGCGACCAACCCGTTCCACTCATGGATCGACTCCGGGCGTCTCGCCGCGCTGCGCGACAAGTTGGAGTTCCTGGTGGTGCAGGACATGTATCACTCGACCGAATCGGCCACCGAGGCCGACCTCTTCCTCCCGGCCGCCGGATGGGGCGAAAAGTCCGGATGTTTCATCAATTCCGAACGCCGGATCGGCACGATCAAGCCGGTCCGTTGGCCTCCCGGCCAGACTCTCTCCGACTTCCGGATTTTCCGCCTGATCGCGAATGCGTGGGGATGCGCCGACATGTTCTCGGAATGGACCGACACGGAGTCCGCATTCCGCATCCTGCGGGACCTGACCGAGGACCAACCCTGCGACATCACCGGTATCACGGACTACGAACACCTCGACCGCATGGGTGGAATCCAGTGGCCGTTCCCCGCGCGGACGGAGACGGGTGACGCGGACACCGAACCCGCCCCGGAAAGAAGGCTCTTCGAGGACGAAAACTACTACACCGATAGTGGAAAGGCTAAGATCCTGTTCTCACCTCCTTCGGCCCTGCCGGAACCGCCGGACACCGGCTACCCGTTCCTGATGCTGACCGGCCGGGGGACAAGCAGCCAGTGGCACACCCAATCCCGCACCTCAAAGTCCGACATCCTACGCAAGCTCTACCCAGCGGGTGCCTATGTGGAGATCCACCCGGAGGACGCGGCAGAGTTCGGCATCGAGCCGAATCAAGCGGTCAACGTGAGCTCGCGGCGAGGCACCATGACCGCCTCGGCATACCTCGCGCCGACGGTGCAGCGCGGCCATATTTTCATCCCGATGCACTATCCTGAAGTCAACCGGCTGACCCATCCGTCCTTCGATCCCCACTCGCGGCAGCCGAATTACAAGGCTTGCGCGGTGACGATCCGGCCGGCCAGTGCCGGGCACCGCTGACTCCGACGACCCAGCCGGGAGTTGAAATTCGGCCGCGGCGAACCGAGACTTTCGCGTTATGCCGATGATCCGCCACCTGTTCACGTCTCCGGGCCACAACTTCTACGGCCACCACGGGCAGGAACCAGGCAGCCATCCCATCCAGGAACATGGCGAGATCGAACTGGTCGCCGGGAAGGGCATCGTCGGCGACCGCTTCTTCGGCTGGAAAGAAGACTACAAGGGTCAGATCACCTTCATCGACATGGCCGTGATCGACCGGATCCGTGAGCATGCCGGGAATCCGGATCTGCCTGCGACCGCATTCCGAAGGAATGTCGTCACCTCGGACATCGACCTGAACGCCCTGATCGGAGAGCGTTTCCTTCTGAATGGCATCCCCCTCGAGGGCACTGAAGAATGCCGCCCCTGCTACTGGATGGACGAGGCATGCGGCAAGCCGGGCACCGAAGAACTGATGCAAGGCCATGGTGGCCTGCGGTGCCGGATTCTGGAGTCGGGCCGGCTCAGACCCGGTGCTGCCACACTTGAAACCCCGGTCTGCTGATTCGATGGATGCCTTGATCACACCTATCGAGGCGGATGCGCTGATCAGCACGTCGTTGGGCGTCCCCGGGCACGAGACCGTCCCGCTTACGGAGACACTGGGCAGAACGCTCTACGGTCCGATTGTAGCCGACCGCGATCTACCGCCCTACTCGCGGGCGATGATGGACGGGATCGCACTCGATCTCTCTGCCGCCGACCTATCAACACCCCTTGAACTCGCCGGTCTTCACGCAGCCGGCGAGCCGCCTCCCCGCCCTCTGAAGCCCGGTGAAGCATGGGAGATCATGACCGGGGCCATGGTCCCCGAAGACTGCGATACCGTCATCCCCTATGAACACCTCAGCTCCGATCACCGCTCGGTCATCGAGCCAGCAACGGCCGGGCAGTTCATTCATCGCGCCGCCAGTGATGCTCAGGCGGGAGACACCCTGGTACACGACGTCCGGCTCATCGGACCCGCGGAAATCGCGATCGCGGCGTCGGTGGGACTGACCGAGCTCAATGTCGGGATCCGCCCGAAAGTGGCACTGATCTCGAGTGGTGATGAGGCGGTTCCGATCAGCACCCGCCCCGAACCGTGGCAGATCCGGCGCTCCAACGGGGCCATGCTCGAAGCTTGGCTCAACAGAGGCGGCAACGATCCGGTGATGCACGCCCACATTCCTGATGATCCGGCATCCTGCAGCAAGACCCTCAAACAGGCGATCGACCAAGCCGATCTCATTCTGGTCTGCGGTGGCATTTCAAAGGGAAAGCGGGACTTCATCCGGCCGGTGCTCGAGGAGATCCTCGGGCCGCCCGCTTTTCATGGTGTCGCGCAGCGACCCGGCAAGCCGCTTGCCTTCTGGTCGGGCCCACCGGCGGTCTTCGCTCTTCCTGGAAACCCGGTGTCCGTGCTCGCGACCTTCGCCCGATATGTGATTCCTTCACTCGCCCAACTCGAAGGACGGGATCCGAGCGAGCGTCACCTAGCTTGTCCGCCATCGATCGAGGCCCTCCCCCGACTGACATGGCTACTGCCCCTTGGTGCGGATGGCACGCCGCTCCCCCCGAAGAACTCCGGCGACTTCATCTCGATTGCCGGCGTTGACGGATTCCTTGAGATACCTCCCGCGCCGGAGTTCGACGCCGGTCAAGCCCTGCGCCATTATCCTCTCCACATCTCATGAGCGAAGAAACGAAGCTGTCCCACATCGATGCGAGCAACCGTGCCAGCATGGTCGACGTCTCCGGCAAATCGACAACCATCCGGATCGCCACCGCCGAGGCACAGGTCCGCGTGAACGAGGCGGTCGCAGCGCAGTTCGACGGAACCGAGCTGGTCTCGAAGAAAGGCCCGGTTTTCCAAACCGCCATCCTCGCGGGGGTCATGGGAGCGAAGCAGACAAGCTCGCTCATCCCCCTGTGTCACCCACTGCCACTCGACAGTGTGAAGATCGACATCACCTTCGCCGACCGAACCGCAACCGTCCGATGCACCGCCAAGACCACCGGCAAAACCGGGGTCGAAATGGAAGCGCTGACTGGAGCCAGCGTCGCCGCCCTCACGCTCTACGACATGTGCAAGGCAGTGGATCCCGGCATCACGATTTCACAGGTCCGGCTGCTTGAGAAATCCGGAGGGAAGTCCGACTACCAAGCTTGAGCCCGCCGCATTCATCGGCAGCGAATCATCATGAAAGTCCTGATCCTCGCCGGAGGCCGGAGCAAGCGGATGGGCCGAGACAAGGCGAATATCGTCCGCCCCGACGGCACCCGACAACTCGACTACATCTTCGAGTTGGCGAAGTCGGTATCCGACGACGTGTCCCTTTCATCCAACGACCCGAGTGTCCAACTTCCCGGAATCGACTCAATCCCCGACGCACTTCCGGAGAACGGTCCGCTCGGTGCCATGTTGACCTTCGGCAGCCTCGTTGAGCACACAGGCACGGTTCTGATCATCGGCTGCGACTTGTTCCTTCTGGATCGACCAACCTTGGAAGCCCTCATTGGGGGTCATCGGCAGGACGCTTACGCCACGTGCTTTTCAAATCGCATCGACGGCCGTCCCGAACCGCTTTGCGCGATCTACTCGGAAGCGGCGCTCGACCGCCTCGACAACGTCGTCCTTGAACGTGATGGGAAGTGCGCGAGGCACTTCATCGAATCCCTGAACCCGACCCTTCTCCAGCCGCCCAATCCCGTCGCTCTCGACAACGCCAACTCCCCGCACGACTTGGACGAGGCCTTCGCGAAACTTACGCACGGCGTGACTCCCAAAACGGTCCGGATCCTCTACTTTGCCAAGTTGCGAGAGGCTCGCGGACTGGATGAGGAAGCAGTCGAAACGCTCGCATGCACCTGCGCCGGGCTCTACGAGGAACTCCGATTCAGGCACCGGCTCCCGCTCGATATCGACTCCCTGCGCTGCGCCCGCAATGGCGACTTCTGCGACTGGGACACCCTCCTCGAACCCGACGACGAGATCGTCTTCATCCCACCCGTTGCCGGCGGATAATCCTCCATTTCCACCGATGTTCGCACTCACTGCCCAACCGATCGACCCCGAAGCCATTCGCAAGAGGGTTCTCGACCCTGCCGCGGGCGGTTTCTGTTCCTTCGAAGGATGGGTCAGGAACCATCATCAGGGTCGCTCGGTCGACCGCCTCGAATACGAGGCCTATCCCGCGCTCGCCGAAAAGGAGGGACTGCGGATCCTCGCCGAAGCCAGCGAACGATTCGACATCCATCACGCGGTTTGCGTGCACCGTACCGGCACCATCGAAATCGGCGGGCTAGCCGTCGCCGTGTGCGTTTCGGCGTCGCATCGCGATGCCGCCTTCGACGCCTGCCGCTACATCATCGACGAAGTGAAAGCCCGCGTTCCGATCTGGAAGAAGGAATACTTCAGTGATGGAGAAGCCGGCTGGGTCCGCTGCGACCACTGCGCCACCCATCATCACCACTGACGGCTCACAGTTCCGAGATCGCCTGCATCAGACGATCCGCGGCCTCTTGGTAGCCGTCCTTTCCGCGGAGCTGTTTGAGATCGTCCGGAGTCAGGATGATCGGTTCGCCGATATGGAGTTCGATCCGTTCGAGCCGGATGCGACCGGATCCCCGGGGCAATGCCTCACGGGCACCGCGAATCCGGATCGGCTGGATCGGCACCGCTGCCTTCACCGCGATCAGCCCCACTCCGGGCTGCGCCTCCCCGAGCGAACCGTCCATCGTCCTTGCCCCTTCGGGAAACACCAGAACCCGATGCCCCTCCTTGAGCGTCCGGATAATCGTCTTGAGACTGCTCATGTCCGGCTTCTCCTGATCCACGGGAACCGCGTTCCACTGGCGGTAGATCCACTTGAAGATCCCTCTGAAGAGTGTCTTCCGGGCGAGGAAATGCATCTCGTCCCGGTACAATCCACCGATCAACGGAGGATCGAGAAAGCTCTGGTGATTCGACACCACCAACACCGGCCCAGTCCGGATCAGCCGCTCAAGACCGCGCACCCGGAGACCGAACAAGGTGCGGAATCCGCTTCGGAATGTCAGCCAACCCAGCCAGTAGATCCACCGCATCATCGATCAGTCCCGTTTCAGTCCCTGCTCCGAAAGGATTTCCAGAGCAGCATCGACGCCACTCTCGATCGTGTGCTTCGAGGTATCCAACACCGCGGCACCCTCGGCCACCTTCAGCGGCGCGGTCTTGCGACTGCTGTCCTCGCGGTCGCGATCATGAACTGCATCGACCTCGCCGGCCGCAACCCGGCGCTCCGCACGGACATCCGCATCGGCATCGACGTAGATCTTGAACGGGGTATCCGGAAAAACGACCGTCCCGATGTCCCTGCCCTCCATCACCAGATCGGTGAACTTGAGGAATCCTCGCTGCAAATCGACCAGCTTCTCCCTGACCTCCGGAACCGCCGAGACGAGTGACACCGAGCGATTCACCTCTTCGGTCCGCAGCTCCGGACCGAGCCGGACTCCGTCGATCGCGATCGTGGAAAGCCGGTTCTCGACTCCGCATTCGATGTCCATCTGTTCCAACGCCTTCGCGACTGCCTCGGCATCCGAGGGATCCACGCCACTCTTCAGAACCTTCCAGGTCACGGCCCGGTACATCTCGCCGGAATTGACCATGGTCAGTCCGAGTGCTTCGGAAAGCAGCCGCGCCAGCGTGCTCTTTCCGGATGCGGCGGGTCCGTCGATGGCAATGGCAATGTGTCCGCTCATGAATTCGTAGGTCGCGTTGGCAGGGCGTATTCGGCCGCATCCCGGCAACCGCGCAAAACGGCGTCGAGATGGTGGGAGAATCCGGGGTACGAGGTATTCACACAAGCGGTGTCGAGCACCCGGGTCTCCCCATCGGCAAAGAGTCCGGCGATCGCGAAGGCCATCGCAATACGGTGGTCGCCGTAGCTCCGGACCTCAGCGCCTTTCAGCGGCGCTCCACCCTCGACCTCCATTCCATCTTCGAATTCCTCCACAACACCGCCCATGGCCCGCAGGTTCTCCACGGTCGTCGCCACGCGGTCGGTCTCCTTGACCCGGAGCTCCTTCGCTTCACGGATCCGTGTCCTGCCCTTCGCCAGAGCGGCGGCTACCGCGATGACGGGAATCTCGTCGATGAGGTTGGGAATCTCAGCCCTCACGAGATCCGTTCCGGAAAGCTCCGCGCCGTGAATCTCGACATCTCCGTAGGGTTCCCCGCCTCCGGCCTCCACCGGCCGTCGGATGACGGTCGCACCCATCCGCTCGACAACGTCGAGCACCGCGGTGCGGGTGGGATTCAATCCGACATTGCGGACCACCAGACGCGCACCCGGTCGGGCCGCCGCGGCGACAACCCAGAATGCCGCGCTCGAGATGTCTCCGGGGACCCTGAACTCCCGACCTTCCGGAACCTGTCCGCCCTCGATCGAAATCACGTTGTCGGCCTCCGACAGGCTCAGCCCGAAGGCTTCGAACATCCGCTCGGTATGATCCCGGGTCACCGCCGGCTGGACCACCGTCGTCTCGCCTTCGCAGAACAGACCTGCCAGCAGCACCGCACTCTTGACCTGCGCGCTGGCCATCGGGAGTTCATAGCGGATCGGCTGAAGCTTCGAAGCGTGAATTCTCAATGGAGCGCATCCCGGCTTCGCCCCAAGGGTCTCGATCCGGGCGCCCATCAGGCCGAGCGGGTCGGTGATGCGACCCATCGGGCGGCCGGACAGCGACTCATCGCCGAAGAGTTCCGACTCGAATGATTGCCCTGCCAGCAAGCCGGCGAGAAGGCGCATGCCGGTACCGGAATTGCCGCAGTCGATCGGCTCCGCAGGAGCCTCCAGTTGCATCGCCTTGCCGTGGATCCGCATCGCCGTCGGGCCGAATCCGGGCATTTCCTCAAGGATATCGCAGCCAACCCCGCAAGCACGCACCGCCGCGAGCGTGTTCAGGCAATCCTCGCTCGGAAGAAACCCTGTGATGGTCGAGGTGCCCCGCGCCAGTCCGGCGATCATCGCCGACCGGTGGGAAATGCTCTTGTCTCCGGGGACTTCGAGATCCGCATCGAACGACCCGATCGGCCGAACCCGAAACTCGCTGATCTGCTTATTCGAACTCATCGTGCTGTTGTTCCCGGCCCGCCTGGTGCCTGTCGCGGGCAAGTTCCAGCCAACCGAGGAGCGCTTCATGGTCGCCACGCTCGAGCATGGCAAGCATTTCACCGAGCGCCTCGCCCGCCTGACGCACGGATGCCGAGACCGCCGTCGCGTTTTCCATCAGAATCTCCGCCCACATCGCCGGGTCACCACTGGCAACCCGCGTCGTATCCCTCAATCCGCCCCCGCCGAAGCGGGCATCGCCGGGAGTTTCGAGACCGACCATCGCGGTTGCGGCCGCCATCACGTGGGGAAAGTGGCTGATCCTCGCCACCAACTCGTCGTGCGCGGCCGCATCCATCCAACGCACGCGGCAACCCACTGCCCTCCAGAAGGACTCCAGACGGCCCACCGATGGATCGCCGACCTTGTCGTCATCTGTCAGAAGACACATCGCCCCATCGAACAGATCCGAGGTCGCCGAACCGATTCCCTGGGTCTCGGAGCCAGCCATCGGGTGTCCGCCGATGAATCTGAATTTCCGTCCTTCGAGGACCGAGCGAAGGCTCTGGTGGACCGCCGATTTCACGCTGCCCACATCCGTCAGCAACGCATCATCCGGCAAACCCTCGTCGATCGCCCGGGTCACCAGTTCCGGCATTACCCCGACCGGCACGCTCAGGACCACCAGATCCGCGCCAGCCACAGCCTCCTTGAGATCGGTGGTCGAGATGGCCACTCCAAGTTCACGAGCCTTCTCGACCGACTCCTCCCGTCTCGCCCACAGAGTCACCTCCGTCATGCCCTGCAGGCGGAGTGCGAGTGAGCCGCCGAGCAGACCGCCGCCGAGAATGGCGACCTTGTTGAACTCCATGGATGGCATCGGAATGCAATTGAGCCGGACTCCAGGCCCGGCTCAATCGAAACGAAAGTGGGACCTGACTAGCTTCAGGGAACGCGGAAATACTTCTTCTCGGCGGCCGGATAAGTCGGATCCGCCACCAAGGTGCCGCTCGGGATGCCCTTCACATCGATGATCTTGTTGTTGTAAGGGCTGAAGACGAAGCCGGGCTTCCCGGGAACCGGACGGGCCACTTGGTTGTTGGGCTTCGGAGCCGGCTTCGGCGGCTCGGGATCCGTCACGTTCTCAGTGATCTTCGGCGTCTCGTCCGGCTTGTCCATGGACTCGCTCGTCGTGCCTTCGTCCGGCTTGTCCGGTTGGTTGGGATCGCCAGGCGTTCCGGCCGGGTTGTTCTGCGCGACGTCCGGACCCGGAACAGGAGGCTGCTCAGGATAAGGCGTGCACGAGGCGAGGAACGCCGCCACCAGAGTCAGAGATGCCGAGGCAGGAATGACAAGTTTCATGGATCAGAAGGGATTGGGGTCGGTTGAAACCCCGCATTTCCGGGGCCGGCAATATCTTTGGACCTGCTTTCCGGAAGGTCAAGCCACGGACTGACGCGTCCTGTCACGGAGCTTGCCCTCGAACCAGCCGGAGGCATCCTAGCGCCGTGTACGAAACCCCCATCACGGTAGAAGGCCAGGTCATCCGCGTATTGAAGCCGGGACTATTCGAGGTCGAGCTGCCGAATGGGAAGCGAACCTGCGCCCATCTTTCCAAGGAGCTCGCCGCAGATGACGGCCAACCCGAAGCCGGGCAACGGGTCGGACTCGAAATGACTCCGTTCGACTTCGACACGGCCCGCATCGCCAGCATCGACACAGCCAGCTAGGCCGAAGTTTCGGGCGGGGGAACCGAACACCACCCGCCGTGGTCAAAAAAGAAGCGGCCCGGTCGATCCTCCTCTGGAAAAACCCAAAAACCAGAGGTGCTTTCAACCGGGCCGCCTGCTATTTGTCGCGACCCGCGAACCATGGCAGATTCTAGCCCCCGGTCAAGTAGCAACTTCGATTTTTTTCGCCGACCGGAAGCAAGCCCATCCGCCCGGCTCCCTCCTCCCCAGCAGATGCCCGTCTTTCCCCTTGGCCGTTTGCCCCGGTGGAATTTAGGACAGGGGCAGCATGACGCCCGAAAAACTCATGGCCGCGAACCGCGGCGAGATCGCCATCCGGATCTTCCGGGCAGCCAACGAACTCGGACTCCGAACGGTCTCGATCTACGCCGAGGAAGACCGCTTCTCCCGTCACCGGTTCAAGGCTGACGAAGCTTACCAGTTGGACTCCGAAAAAGGCCCGGTCGGCGCCTATCTGGACTACGAGGGCATCGTTGCTCTCGCGAAAGCCAAGGGTGTCACGATGATCCATCCCGGCTATGGGTTTCTCTCGGAGAACGCCGCCTTCGCCCGCGCCTGCGAACGGGAGGGCATCACTTTCATCGGCCCCTCCCCTGAGTTGCTCGAGCGGATGGGCGACAAGACCGCAGCCCGGGAGCTAGCCCAGAAGTTCGAGGTTCCGGTTCTACCCGGAACCGAGGACGCGGTCACCGATCCGGATGAAGCCGCGAAGATTGCCGAAGAGATCGGGTTCCCTCTGATCATCAAGGCCGCCTTCGGTGGTGGTGGACGCGGGATGCGGGTGGTCGACCGCCCGTCGGACCTGCGGGGCCTACTTGCGGAAGCACAGGGCGAGGCCGAGAAGGCTTTCGGAAATCCCGCCGTCTTCCTCGAGCGCTACATTTCTCGCGCCAAGCACATCGAGGTCCAGATCCTTGGTGACCGGCACGGCAACGTGGTGCATCTCCACGAGCGCGACTGCTCGGTGCAGCGACGCTATCAGAAGGTCGTCGAGATCGCGCCGTCGGTGGAACTCGACCCGGTCGTCCGTGGTGAACTGTGCGACGCCGCCGTGCGTCTCGCCAACGGCATCGGCTACAACAATGCCGGCACCGTCGAGTTCCTCTACGACATGGATCGGCAGGACTGGTTCTTCATCGAAATGAACCCGCGGATCCAGGTCGAGCACACCGTCACCGAGTGCGTCACGGGGATCGACCTCGTCCGCTCTCAGATCCTGGTAGCGAAGGACTTCAAACTCCACGAGGACGAGATCTCGATTCCCGCTCAGGATGAGATCCCGTGCAACGGCTACGCGATCCAGTGCCGCATCACGACCGAGGATCCGACCCGCAACTTCGCGCCCGATTACGGACGTATCCTCAACTATCGCTCCGCGGCCGGCTTCGGCGTCCGGCTCGATGCCGGCTCGGGAGACGCCGGTTCGGTGATCACTCCCTTCTACGACTCGATGCTCGTCAAGCTGACGACCATGGGCCGCAGCTTCGATATCGCCTGCCAGCGGATGGACCGCGCCCTCCGCGAGTTCCGGATCCGCGGCGTGAAAACCAACATCCCGTTCCTCGAGAATGTGATCGCGGATCCCACCTTCCGCTCGGGCCAGGCACACACCAAGCTGATCGACTCGAAGCCGGAGTTGCTGAAGTTCAAGCCCCGCCGGGACCGCGCCACCAAGCTGCTTGCCTATCTTTCGGACGTCACGATCAACGGCAACCCGACCGCCAAAGGCTGGAAACCACAGCAGCCGATCCCCCTTCCCCGCGTCCCCCATACCCAAAAGGACATCAGCTTCTCGGGCACCGGATCGAGGGAGCTGTTGCTGGAAAAGGGTCCGGACGAATTCTGCAAGTGGATCCGCGAACAGAAGCGCCTGCTGATCACCGACACCTCGATGCGCGACGCGCACCAGTCGCTTATCGCGACGCGGATGCGCACCACCGACATGCTGAGGATCGCGGACGCCTACACGAACGGGCTGCCCGCGATGTTCTCGCTCGAGATGTGGGGTGGCGCGACCTTCGATACCGCCATGCGCTTCCTCAAGGAATGCCCTTGGGAGAGGCTGCGGCGGCTGCGCGAGAAGATCCCGAACATCCTGTTCCAGATGCTCTTCCGCGGCTCCAATGCCGTCGGTTACTCGAACTATCCCGACAACGTCGTCGCGGGCTTCGTCAAGCACTCTGCCGACGCCGGGATGGACATCTTCCGGATCTTCGACTCGCTCAACTACCTGCCGAACATGAAGGTGGCGATGGAAGCCGCCCGCGATCACGGCAAGGTGCTGTGCGAAGCGGCGATTTGCTACACCGGTGACATCCTCGACGACTCCCGGACCAAGTTCTCGCTCGATTACTACATCTCGAAAGCCAAGGAGCTCGAGAAGATGGGAGCGCACATCCTCGCCATCAAGGACATGGCAGGCCTCTGCAAGCCTCAGGCCGCCTACAACCTCGTCGACGCGCTCAAACAGGAGATCGAGATTCCGATCCACTTCCACACCCACGACACGTCCGGACTGAACGCAGCATCGGTGATCGCGGCCGCGCGAGCGGGCGTGGACATCGTCGACCTCGCGATGGCCTCGATGTCCGGCTCGACCTCACAACCGAACCTGAATTCCGTCTGCGCGGCGCTCGCCAACTCCGAGCTCGATCCGCAGCTCGACTTCGACACGCTCAACGAGGTCTCGGACTACTGGGAAGCCACGCTCGAGCAGTACGAACCCTTCGACTCGGCTCCTCGGGCCGGCACCGCGGAGGTCTACGAGCACGAAATGCCCGGCGGCCAGTACACCAACCTACGGGAGCAGGCGAATGCGATGGGACTCGGCCACCGTTGGCGCGAGATCGCCCGCACCTATGCCGAGGTGAACCAACTCTTCGGAGACATCGTCAAGGTCACCCCCTCTTCGAAGGTCGTCGGCGACATGGCCATGTTCCTGATCACCCGGGGCATCAAGCCGGCCGACGTGACCAAGCTGAAGCCCGGTTCGATCGACTGGCCCGAGAGTGTTATCGACATGCTGGCAGGCGGACTCGGTCAACCCGACGGCGGCTGGCCCGCCGACCTGCAGAAGGTCGTGCTCAACAACAAGCCCTCGACCACCCGCCGCCCCGGCGAACTCGCCGAGTCGGTCAACCTCCGCCAGACCCGCGAAAGCCTCGCCGACCTCGTCAAGCGGGATCCGACCGATGACGATCTGTATTCCCACCTGATGTATCCCCAGGTCTTCGCCGACTTCCGGGACGTTAGGGTCAAGTACGACAACCTTAGTGGACTCCCGACACCGGCGTTCTTCTACGGCCTTTCGGCCGGCGAGGAAATCGAGGTGGAGATCGACCCCGGCAAGACCCTGTTCATCAAGCTGGTATCGATTGGCGAAGCGGACAAAGACGGCCAACGCACGCTTTTCTACGAGCTCAACGGAATGCCGCGGGAGAGCGTGGTAACCGATCGGGCCCTCGCGGCCGACGCGGGACCGGCACGCCAAAAGGGCGACGCGAACGACCCGAAACAGGTTTGCGCGCCGATGCCCGGCATGGTCACCGAGATCGCGGTCTCGCCCGGACAGGAAGTCAAGGAGGGCGAAAAACTGGTGGTACTCGAGGCCATGAAAATGCTGACCACGGTGAGCGCCACTGCGGACGGCACGGTCAAGGAGGCGTTCGTATCGAAAGGCGACCAGGTCGACAGCGACGATCTCCTCCTCCGACTTGAGTGACCCGCCTCAGCGCCGCCAAGCTCCGATGACGACCCCGATGCCTCCGACAAAGAACAGCAACGGGAACCACAGCGAGTAGCCTGGCGCGCGGGATTCGCCCTCGAGCACGGCCAGCGCCGGGTCGTCGGGACTGACCCGGCACTCGGCGACCGAGCCAGCAGGGTAGCGCTCGACCAGTTCGCGCGCGCCGGCTTCCGACGAACTCCACGATGATCCGCGAAGCCGGTAGCGGTCGGATTCGTGGTTCTTCTCCTCGAAGTCATAGCTGTAGCGGACCCGGAAGCGGAATCCCTGGGGCATGTCGTCGCCCCAATCCGGATCATCGCGGCGCGATTCGACCGCCGACTCGAGGATCGCGCACGGTACTTGCGGCCACGAGTCGATCCGGCTGGCGCGTGAGAAACTCCTCCACATCAGCCACGAGAAGACCGCACCCGCGAGGGCCAGCAGCAGCCCGATGAGGGTCAGATAGATGCGAGCTCCAGTGGTGCGTTGGGCCATGCGGGGGATTTGGCGCCGATCCGGGCCCGCGCCAAGGACGAAGCGCGGGCGATTTCCCCTTTTCCGGGCCAGCGGGCACCGCTAGGACAGCGGCATGAGCACGTTCGCACAGAAAGTTCAGGAAGACCTCAAGACCGCCATGAAGGCGAAGGACACCGACCGGTTGCAGGTCATCCGGGCTCTGAAAACCGCCCTGACCAATGCCGCGATCGAGAAGGGCGGACTGGGAACCGAACTCGATGACTCCGAGGCGATGGCGATCGTCCGCAAGCAGGTCAAGCAACGGCAGGATTCCGCCCAGCAGTTCCAGGACGCGGGACGCGAGGAACTGGCCGCCAAGGAACTGGCGGAGATCGAACTGCTGAACGCCTACCTCCCGTCACCGCTGTCGGCCGAGGAAATCACGGCACTGGTTGAGGAGGCGATCGCCGAGACCGGCGCCACCGGCAAGGCCGACATGGGCAAGGTGATGAAGCTTCTTCAGGAACGGGCCGAAGGGCGTGCCGACGGCAGGACGCTCTCCCAGGAAGTTGCCAAGCGCCTCTCCTGATGGGCTGTGCGGGCGTCATCGTTGCCTCCGGCAGCAGCCGTCGGATGGGCTTCGACAAGCTCGCCGCGCCGCTTGCGGGAAAACCGGTGCTCCGGCGTTCGCTGGAAGCGCTACTGGCCGTGCCGGAAATCACCCGGGTCATCGTAGTCTGCGGCGAGGAGCGGTTCGATGATTTGCTCCGGGGCGATCACCCGAAGCCGGTCCTGCGCGTGGATGGGGGTGCCGAGCGGCAGGATTCCGTCTACGCCGGACTCTCGGCGGTTAAGGCTTCAGAAGAACTCGTCGCGGTGCACGACGGAGCCCGCCCCCTCGTCGACCCCGGGGACATTTCGGCGTGCATCGCCGCCGCGCGGGAGCACGGAGCCGCATCGCTCGGCCGCACCGTCACCGAAACACTCAAGCGCACCGACGCGGACGGACTCGTCCTGGGCGGACTCGATCGCTCGAATCTCTGGTTCACCGAAACCCCGCAGGTCTTCCGCACGGATCTGTTGCTCGAAGCCTACCGCCAAGTTCGGGAGCAGGGCCTTGTTGTGACCGACGAGGTCTCCGCCATGGAGCCGATGGGAATCGCCACCCGGATGATCCAATCGACCCGCCCGAACCCGAAGATCACCGTCCCGGCGGATCTGGAAGCTGCCCACGCCCTGCTTGCCTGAATGCGTGCCGACTACCAGACTTGCCGTAGTAGAGCGGGATTCAGGATCGCCCTCGCGCGGTTGCCGGAGAGCGAGTGCTCCGCCCTTTCCGTGCATGTCCCCGCCGGCGGCCGCGACGATCCGGCCGGACTCGCCGGCCTCGCCCACTTCGTCGAGCACATGAGCTTCAAGGGCACCGACTCCCGGACCGCGCGGTGCATCAGCATCGAAACCGAGGACGCCGGCGCCAGCCTGAATGCCTTCACCAGCGAGGACCAGACCGTCTACGAAGGAAGGGGCGACGCCGACTGCCTTCCGTTGCTGGCCGACATCGTCTCGGACATGGTCTGGCGCTCGAATTTCCCCGAATCGGAGATCGGACTGGAGCGCGACGTGATCGCCGAGGAAATCGTGATGTACTACGAGTCTCCGACCGACCACATCGGTGATCTCATCTCGGGAGCCTTATGGACCCCCCACCCTCTCGGAGAACCGATCGCGGGAACGCTTGAGAGCGTCGCCCGGGTCGATCGTCAGGCCCTGCTCGATTTCACGAGCTCGCATCATCGCCGGGAAGATGTGGTCATCTCGGTGGCCGGACCCTTCACCATGGAGCAGGTGCTCGAACATCTGGAACCTCACCTACCCCAGGCTCTTCCGGCGCCACCCTGCCAACCATACATCGGACCGGCGGGCGGGACTTCGGAACTCCTAGAGGCCCGGGAAACCGCCCAGGTGCAACTTGCGCTCGCCTACCGCACTTTCGGGCGAACGGACCCGCGGCGGCACCCGGCACGCTTGCTCGCCACCATCCTCGGAGACGGCGCGAGTTCGCGACTTTTCCAGAAACTGCGGGAGGAACGCGGACTCTGCTATCAGATCGGCTGCGACGTCACGTTCCTCGCCGACACCGGTGCGCTCGAGATCCATGCCGGACTCGACCCGGACAGCCGGGACGAGGCGCTCGCGTGCATTCGCGAGGAACTCGACGATCTCGCGAGGAACGGCCCCGACGAGACCGAACTCGCCCGCGCCAAACGCCTCCACGAGAGCCAAACCCGGGCCACCATGGAGAGCACCGCGGCCCATGCTTCATGGATCGGCGATTGCGTGCTCCACCACGACGAGGTGATCACACCGGAAGCGGCGCTCGCCGAGCTAGCGGCGGTGGCCGCGACCGAAGTCCGCGATGTTGCCCGGGAGTTGATCCAACCGGAAAACGAGGCGCTCGCCGAGATCCACCCGGTCTAACGCTTCACTCGTCGAACTCCCCGGTCGTGTATTTCTCGGCGCCCATTCCGGAATAGGCGCGTCCCTTGTAGATCATGGTGAACCGGCCACCGGTCTCCTTGGCCATTTCGCTCATCGCGCGAGCCTCCTCGCCCGGTTCTTCCATGGCAAACGTATCGATCGGAACGCCGGTCGGGTTCATCCCGTCGATCCGGTTGAGCACGTCGTTCAGGTCCGACGGCTCACCATCCGAGAGCAGATAGATGATTTCCGGCGGCGGGCTCATCGAGAGCGCCATTTTGAGCGGTGAATACCACACCGTGCCCAAACCGGGCTTCATCTCTCCGATCTTCTCCTCGAATACCTTCTTGATGTGATCGCTCGCGGGATACCACGGGACCGGCGGCGTCTCGTTGAGACCGTTCCAGCCGTTGTTTGCCTGGTTCGGGCCGTCGGTCTCGATCGTCCATGCCGTCTGCGAAAAGAAGATGACATTGAAGTTCATGCCCTGCTTCAGCGCGCGGACCGAGCGGGTGAGCTCCTTCTTCAGGGCGTCCATCCGAGTCCCGCCGCCTTCCGCATCCGACATCATCGATTCCGAGTAATCGACGACATAGACCACGCGCCGGCCCTTCCGAGGCGTACCGAAGAACGACGACCCGCCGCCTCCGTCGCCGTCGCCATCACCGGAGCCGAATCCCGCCGCAAAGTCGTCGTCCGTGCCGAACGGCACCGTCGGATTCGACTCCTCGGGCATCGGCACGGCAACCGGCGCCTCCACCGAGGCGGCGATCACCCGGGCCATCGACGAACTCGAACTGCTCGGCTTCGGCTTGACCGCATTCGCCATGTCGGGCTTCTCCACCGGATTTTCCTCCGGCGGAGTGACCGGCTGGTAAGTCACGATGGTGTCCGCGTCATTCAGCCGCGGAAGGATCGCGATCAGCCACAGCACCGCTCCGATCAGAACGATCACGATGACCGCCACGACCAGCGACTGGATCGTGTCGTTCCGCCGCTGGCGGGCGACCAGCAGCTCAAGCTGCGCGGTCGAATCGGACGGAGGCGGCTCGGTCGTGATAAGGTTGGGCTGCATCAAGGGTCGATTCGGGCTTCTTCAAGAGAACGCCATGAACCAACTCCCGATGCCAGCCAAACCTTAGGCCAATCTTTGGCGAATCAGCGGACTTTCACGTGCAGCGTCATGCGACGGGAACCGTTCTCCATGCGGTCGTGGAAAGTGACCGCCTCGAACTGCTCGGCGGCGGCCAAGCCTTTGGCCACACGGGGAAGCTGCTCGCGGAACTCGGCCAGCGCATCCGGATCGGGAATGATTTCCTCACCGTTCTTGTCGACCAGTTTCACAGCTTCGTCGAGGTAGGCACGAAGCACATCGAGATCGAGCTTCATCCACGATCCCTGCCGTGCCGGACCGTCCGCGCCGGCCTTGCCAACGAGGTCGAGGGCCTGTGTCTTGGAAGTCGAGGCGGCAAACCACTCGTCACTCACCGTAACGGACGGTTTGACGTCGTCGGAAAACGCGAAGGCGTCGAAATACCAGGTCACGAGGTCATCCTTCTCGGAATTGGTCGGCTTCAGCATGTGGAGCTCGGGACCTTCCATCTCTTTGACCGTCGCGAGGATCGCCCGCACCGATTCGTCGACCGCGGCCCATGACTCCTTGAGCTTGCTGCGATCCTTGACCGGCGCCACGTACGACGCCCGGATGAAGCGACCTTCCTCGACCACGCCCTTGGGGACGTTCGGGATCGGCGGGAACTCCGCATTGAGATCGACCACGATCGCACTCTCCTCTCCGAGGCCGTTGTTCATTGTGCTCAGCGCTGCCCAGAGCTTCAGGAGATCCTCGCGGAACATTCCGTCGAACATCTGGTAACCACCCTTGAGTTCCATGAGTTCGTCGCTCTCGACATCGAGCCGGGCGAGATGACCGGTCACCGCGTAGGCGGTCTCCGCCAGCAATTCGACGAGACCCGCCGCCTTCTCGCTGTAGTCGGCGTCCGACACCCAGTCGGCGAAAAGCAGGACGTTCTCGCCTTCGCCGAGGGCGGCGAGCTGGTGCTTGGCGCCGTAATCAATGGCGCCTTGGTCGCCGCCGCCGATGATGTCGAACTTCACGCCCTCGTCGACGCTGATCACACCACCGATGCTTGCCGGATCATACATGGCCAGAAGTTCGGCTTCGCGCTCACCCACCATATCCAGCAGTGCCGCGATCTCGCGGGTGTCGCCGAATCCGTCGACACCTTTCAGACCGTCGCGGCAGCCTTCGGCGATCGGCTTGAGGCCAGCCGTGGCGGAACTCTTGAGCAATCCCTCGGAGCCGTAGAAGACACCGTGGACCTTTTTGCCGCCAAATCCGTCGATGAACGAGACGGCGTCGCTTGCGGCTAGCGAACCTGAGAGATCGTCCGCCAGCGGACAGGCCTCGGCACTGCCGCCGATATAAACCAGCAGGTAGTCACCCATCTTGCCTGCGGCGAGGACGAGGTTCTTTTCCTTCAGCGCGGCGACGATCTTGTCGACGTTCTCCTTGCCGAGCATTCCGTCCATTTCCTCGCGGCCGCCCTCGAGTTCCTCGGCGAGCATCTCGCCCTTGAACAGGCTTCCGGAGAACTTGGCCCCCGCCTTCTCGAATTCGAGCGGCTCGGCCCCATCACCCGCCATCGCGAGGAACGAACGGACCTGCTCCTCCGCCATGCCCATCGCCTCGGCGTCGCTAATCTTCAGACCGGCCATGACCGGAGGCACCTGGACCGACTCCACGATCGGCATGTATTGACCGATGTCCTTGGCGAATTCCATCAGCCAGGCCTCGTCATCGATATCGGACATCGCACCCTCTAGATCCCCTTCCGCCGCACCCTTGGCGAAGGCATTGGAGAGAATCCGGAATTGGTAGTAGCTCATCCGGTTCTGCAGTTTCTGCATCGAGTCGAACTGCTCGGCCGAGCCATCACCGGTTGCCAGGAAGAACTCCTCTCCGAGGAACGGCCGAACCTCGCCCGCACCTTCGCCGATCGCCTCCTCGGGATCGAAGCCCTCCTCTTCCTTCGCGGTCTCGCGGATGAACTCCCAGATCTTGAGCTTGCGGAGGCCGTCCACCATGCCGACGCCGTCGTAAATCGCCATGAATGTGTCGGAATCCGCCGAAAGGTGGCTGGCGAAACCGAGCATCTTCGCCCGCTCCTCGGCGCTCAGCGCAGGAGTCGGATCGACGGCTTTCTCAATGACTTCAGCGACCTCGCCGGCCGCCTCCTTGACCGACTCGCCGGCCTTCTCGACAACCGGTTCGGTTTTCTCGCAAGAAGCGTAAAAAAGCAGGTGGAGGGGGAGGGCGAGCGCCCACAAGCGGGATGTTTTCATACGTGACGGCACACTAGCGACCGGTTTGAAGCACGGGCAATTCCAATTCCTGCGTATTTTCCGAACGCCGGCCAGCGGTGCCGGTTTTACTCCGCTCCGGCGTCCCGCTCGCCCAATTCCCGGACCCAGATGTTGCGGAACTCGATGGGATCGTTATGCCATTGCAGACGCAGCGGCCCCTTCGCCGGATGGGTCTTCGGATAACTCGCCAGCTTCTTGTGCTGGGTCGGACCGAGGTAAGCTTGTGCATTCTGCACGACGACACCGTTGTGGACGACCGTGACCCGAGCAGGCTCGCTGAGGCCGTCGTCTCCGTAAACCGGAGGCGTGAAAGTGATGTCGTAGCTCTGCCACTCTCCCTGCGGTGCGCTGGCGTTTACCAGCGGCGGATACTGGCCGTACATCGCTCCCGCCTGACCATCAGGATAGGTCTTGTTCTCGTGACTCTCGAGCACCTGGATCTCGTAACGCCCCATGAGGAAAATGCCGCTATTCCCGCCCTTCTGGCCATCGACCTTGCGTCCGGCGGGGATTCTCCACTCGAGATGCAACTGGATCGGACCGAACTCGTCTTTGGTCACGAGGTTCCCCGGAGAGGCGAACAGCACGCCGTCCTCGACCTTCCACTCTCCGTTCCAAGCCGACGTCTCTTTGCCGCCAAAGAGCACCTTAGCGTCCGCCGGAGCGGGAACCACCACCGCTCCCTTGGTCTCGACCTTGACCGGCTGCGGCCGGGTGCCGTCGTGCACCACCCATGGCACCCCCGGGAGTTGGGGATTGTCCGGCTTGACGCCGAACCCGTCGGCCATGCCCGGCCCATGGAAACCCAGCCAAAACAGCGATGCGGCGGAAACCGTTAGAGAAACCTTGGTCATCCCCGAACTACCCGGCATCGAAACGCGATCTTTCCCATGATCCGGGACTCGGGTGTTGCGGGCGGCGCGCTCCTGTGGAATTTTGGCGCCGCTCCCGGTTGACATGGCGAATCCCACCTCCTTTCTGACCACCAGCGATCGTTTTCCCTTCGATTTGGTGCGACCGCACCTCGAGATGGTCGAGACCGCGATCCGCGAGCAGGTCCGTGCCTTCGACCCGGCGGTCGAGCCCTACGTCAGCTACGTGTGCAACACGTCCGGCAAGCGCATCCGGCCGGCTCTCGCGATCCTCGCGGGCGGCGCGCTCGGCCAGACGGGTGGGGCGCAGCGGAAGATCGGTGTCGTGCTTGAGTTGATCCACATGGCGACCCTCGTGCACGATGACATCATCGATGGTGCCGTTACCCGCCGGATGGTCCCGACCGCGAACGCCAAGTGGGGCAACGGTCTATCGGTCCTGCTGGGGGATGCGCTGTTTTCGCACGCCTTGGCACTCGCGACGGAGTTCGACGACATCTCGATCTGCCGCAAGGTCGGGCGGGCGTCGCGCGAGGTCTGTGAAGGTGAAATCGTCCAGACCCAGCGACGCTTCGACCTCAGCCTGACCAAGGCCGACTACTACCGGATCATTGAGATGAAGACCGGCGCTCTGTTCGCCGCGGCCACCGGCATCTCGGCCGCCTTGACCGGTGCGGACGAGGCGACCGAAGCCAAGCTTTTCGACTACGGCATGCGCCTCGGCACGGTCTACCAAATCTACGACGACTGCCTCGACATCGTCGGCAGCGAGGACAGCGTCGGCAAGACGCTCCGGACCGACCTCGAGAAAGGCAAGCTGACGCTGCCGATCCTCAACCTCCTCGAGTCGGCATCCGAAAGCCAGCGCACCAAGCTCAACAAGCGGATCATCGAGCAGGAGCCGCTCGACCTGACCGTGCTCGTCGGCATCGCCGAATACGAGGGAGCCATCGAATCGGCGGTCGATACGGCCATCGGAATGCTCGACCAGTGTCGCGACGACCTCGCGATCCTGCCCGACAACGAGTACACCGCCGCCTTGCACCAGATCACCCGCTTCCTTGAGTCGCTGCTGGTGAAGTGCCGCCGCTGAGGCCGGCCACCTGAGGCACCGGGCCCGCTTTGCGGCGAGAAATGACGGACTTTCTCCGCTTTTTCGCAACGCCTCGGGAAGTTCGACGGGAGCTGACACCCGAGTTTTTGAACCGGTCTTGCCACGCTGCCGGGTCGACCCGACGGATCTCAAAAAGACCGTTTCACGCCCCTTAACAATCGGGGTGAACCACCAAATATGGCACCTTTTCTACGTTGACCCTACTAGATCGCGGAATAGACTGACTTGCATCGGTTTTTTCCATGCGATGCGTTCAATGTGCCTCCTACAAGGACAAGGTCCTCGACTCCCGGATGTCGAAGGACGGCACGACGATCCGCCGTCGCCGCGAGTGCGCCGCGTGCGGCTACCGCTACACGACCTACGAGCAGATCGAGCGGACCGAGCTCCGGGTGGTGAAGCGGGACGGAGCCCGCGAGGCGATCAACCGCGAGAAGCTGCGCAACGGCCTGATCAAGGCCTGCGAGAAACGGCCGGTCTCGATGGAGCGCATCGACCGCGCCGTCGAAGAAATCCTTTCCGAACTGCACCGCGACCACGTCACCGAGGTCCCCTCGTCGAACATCGGCGCCAAGGTGATGGACAAGCTGCACCAGATCGATCCGGTCGCCTACGTCCGCTACGTCTCCGTCTACCGGCAGTTCGAGGACGTCGGCGAATTCATCCGCGAGATCCAGGCGCTCGAGACCCGCGCCGCCCGTGACCCGATGCAGCGCCGCCTGTTCAAGGACTGACACTTTCCACCGCCCCCGTGAACGCATCTCCCCCGCCCCATACCGCGCCCCCTCAAAGAACCCCGTGATCGCACTGATCGGCAACCGGCCGGCCATCCAGGTCGGCAACTACCAGGTCCACGACTACGACACGCGCTGGCTCGGCGACGCCCTCGAACGCGCCGCCGCCGCCGCCGAACGGCAGGACTTCCCCTTCCTCGACGAGATCCGTCAGGGAATCGAGGAGTATCTGGAAACCCGCTGCAGCCTCGAACTGCTCCCGCTCCCGACCCTCTTCGAACGGGTCCGCATGATGCTCGAAAAGATCGGCTGCTCCCCGATCGCCTCGAAACTCGAACCGCTGGCCCCGCCGGTCACGCTGTCGCTCGAGCACGCCGCCCGCACCGCAGGCAATGGCTTCGAACTCGCATTCTTCGAGTATCTCCGGAGCGAGTTGCGCGATCTCCGCGATGCCGGCGCCGAGGAAATCCACTTCACCCACCTGCGCGAATGCGTGGCGCTGCTCCGGCAGTCGGACAGTTGGGATGACGAGTCCGAGCGCCTGCTGACCGACATCCGCGGATTTCTCTACAACCACCATCGGGATCACCGCGACCTCCCGCGCCCCCTGAGGATGCGCGTCGAGAACGAGAGGATCGAGTAGCTCCGCTTGCGACGCCCGGATTCGCGTGCCAAGCTCCCGACATCCGCCGGCTGAACCGATGCCTGAAAAGACGCTCTTCGAAAAAATCTGCGACCGCGAGATCCCCGCAACGATCGTTCACGAGGACGACCGCTGCATCTGCTTCAAGGACATCTCCCCACAGGCGCCGATCCACTACCTCGTGATTCCCCGCAAGCCGATCCCTCGGGTTGCCGAAGCGTCCGCGGACGACGAGGCGGTTCTCGGGCACCTCCTGCTGATCGCGTCGAAGGTCGCCCGAGACGAAGGCTTCGCGGAAAACGGCTTCCGTCTCGTGATCAACAACGGCCGCGACGGCGGTGAAGCCGTCCCTCACCTGCACGTGCACCTGCTGGCCGGACGCCCGCTCGAGTGGCCTCCGGGCTAGCCCCTTGTTCGATGTCGAGATTTCTACGCTCTCCCGCCATGTTCCGCAGTCTCTTTGCTCTCCTCGCCGGCATCACCACCGTTTCCGCCGCCGAACCGGCTCCGCGGATGACCCGTGCCGTCTTGGTCCACGGGATCTGGCAAGGTGAAGGCCGGTGCTTCGGCTTCCTACGGCACGACCTTGAGTCCCGCGGCGTCGAATGCCTGGTTCCGAGCCTCAAACCGGCCGACGGACGCGACGGACTCGAGCCGATGGCAAAGCAACTGGACACGGAGATCCGCAAAGCGTTCGGCCCCGATGAATCCTTCGTGCTGATCGCTTTCAGCATGGGCGGCCTCGTGAGCCGACACTATCTGCAGGACCTCGGCGGCGCCGGGCGCTGCGAGTCGTTCATCACGATTTCGACCCCCCACCACGGCACGGAGATGGCGAAGTTCCACTATGGCCGCGGAGCCGCCGAAATGCGGCCGGGCAGCGTGTTCCTCCGTGACCTCCAACTCGGTCAGTCACGCCTCGGCGACATCCCGCTGGTTTCCTATCGGACCCCGATGGACGCCGTCATCGTTCCAAGCGAAAGCTCGGTGTGGGACCGGGCGGAAAATGTCGAGATCCCCTGCCCGCTTCACCCGCTGATGACCGCGTCACTGAAGCTCCGCAAAGACGTGCTACGGCGTTTCTCGTACCCGGGGCGCTGACCGGAGATCAGTCGGCGAGGATCTCGGCAAGCTTGGCGAGGTGCTCCTTCGGCTTCACCTTGGCCAGCACGGCCTCGATCCTTCCGTCGGCACCGATGACGAAGGTCGTTCTTTCGGTCCCCATGAACGTCCGTCCGTACATCGACTTCTCGACCCATACTCCATAAGCCTCGACGATCGCGTGATCGGTATCGGCGATGAGCGGATACGGCAGCAGCTGCTTCTCGATGAACTTCCGGTGACTGTTCTCGTCATCGACACTCACCCCGAAGATCTCCGCCTTGTCTTCGAGCGTCTGCCAACCGTCCCTCATCCCACACGCCTGGGTCGTGCAGCCGGGCGTCGCGTCTTTCGGATAGAACACGAGCACCACCCGCTTGCCGCGGAGGTCGGCCAGCCGAACCGTGCCGGTCCCGCCGTCTGCCGAAACGACGGATGCCTCGAACTCGGGAGCCGGATCACCAACCTGGGGTCTCATGCGCGACACCTCAGGCCAGCCCGCGGGCTTTGACAAGCACGCGAAGGCCAGGCGCGGTCACTTGTTGCGCTTCAGCTTCTCGCGCATCCGCTCCTGCGCCTCACGCATCTTCTCCTGAGCTTCACGCATCCGTTCCTGCTGGCGGTTCCGTTGCTCCTCGGCCTTGCGAGACCGCTCTTCCTGTGCCCGGCGATTCGCCTCTTCCTGCGCGCGACGGCTTGCTTCCTCCTGCGCCCGGCGGTTCGCCTCCTCCTGGCGTGCCCGTTCCTCGCGGGCCCGCTGCTCGGCGGCTTCCTGCTGGCGCTTCGCCATCTCGTCCCGCTGCTTTGCTGCTTCCTCGGCCGCACGACGGCGGGCGGCCTCCTGCTCGGCGGCACGCTTCTGCGCCTCATTCGCCTGGCGTTGTTCCTCGGCACGACGCTTCTGCTGTTCGGCCCGCTCTGCGGCAGCCCGACGCATCGCCTCCTGTTGGTCACGAAGCTTCTGCTGGGCCTCGCGCATCCGCTCGGCCGCGGTAGCCCGTTTCTTTTCCTCGTTCTTCGCCTGTTCGGCCGCTTCCGCCGCCTGGCGTTCGCGCTCCATCCTCGCCTTCTCGGCTGCGTCATTCGTGGAGCCTCCTTTGCCAACCGTGGTGTCGCGGGCCGTGCGATTCCGTTCCCGAAGCGCCTCTGCCAGCTTCTCCTGAGGCGTCATCGGCCGGGTCCGCTCCACGGGCTTCGGTTGCTCAGGCTTTACCGGCACCGACGGCGCGACCTCCGGCTCCTTCGGCTCGTTGCGGGTCACTCCGCCCGGCTTCTGCTGGCGTTGCCGCTCGCGGATCGTCTCAAGCAACTTCTCCTGCGAAGTCATCGGACGAACCCCGGGCGGCAGATCCGGCTTCCCGACCGGCTGGTTCGATGGCTTGGCCGGCTTGCCACCGACCGGCACCTGCATCGAGGGCTTCCCGGATGGCTTACGCGCCGGCTTGCGGGTCGGCTCCCATCGCTTCTGCGCCACCGCAACCTCCTGCCGGTTCTCCTCCAGTTTGGTCGCGCGCTGCTCCTTGACCTTTGCCGCCCACGACTTGACCGCGACCTGCTGGTTCTGGCGCATCTCGCGGTACTTGTCGGCCCATTGCGAGGCCACACCTCCGGGGCCCCGCACGACCTCGACCCTGTCGAACTTGCCCGCGAGATGACCCGGACGGACTCCCGGATTCCACGGAGCATCGAGATTCGGAGTGAAAACCTTCCAGCGGTTTCCGACTTCCCGTCCGCGACGGTTGGCCGCCGAACCCAGACCGACCAGAGGATCGCAGTCCAGCTGGCGCACCGGCCACGGCACCTTCACTTTCGGCAGTATGTCGCGATACGACGGACCTCCCACGACAAGACGTTTCCCCGCGTAGTGAAGATTCGTGCACGGATCCGACACCCGCCGGAGCGCAAAGTTCCGACCGGCCGGCAAGCAGTGCTTCCAGATCGGCTCCGCCATGTGGCGTTCCATCACGTAGCAAAACCAATCGTCGCCGATGCCGAAGTCGACTTCGACACTGACACCCCAACCCCGACCGGTCGCGCAGAGCGTTTCCGGCGGCAAGGGAGCCCATCCGACGTGGCCACCGCCGTGACGCCAGGCCACCCACGCGGGCGCCCACTCGCCTCCAGGCACCCAGCACCAGCCGCGACCGGCCAGCAATACCCATCGACCGTAGTGATAGGTCGCCCAACCGAAGGGTTCGTCCGACGCCCACGTCCACCCGAGGTTGGTGCAGATCCAGCGTCCGTGGGTGTATGGCCGCCACGAGCGATCCTGAACGACCACCGTCGGCTGGAAAATGTAGCCGTAATCCGGGGTGTCGAACCAGCTTCCGTGGCTATCGAGGCCGTCATAGAAAAGTCCGTAGTCGGCGACCGGCTGGCGGAACTCCTCCGGCTCCGGATCCGTCCAGTCATCGATCACCTCGCGACCCGCGAGTTCCATTTCGCGATCGCTCAGTTCCGCCTCCCGATTGGCGACATCGGTCTCGCGATCCACCACCCTCATTTCCTGATCGCGGAGTTCCGCCTCGCGCAGCGCCAGCTCCTGCTGCCTGCGTTCGGCCTCCGCCATCGCCTCGGCGGCCTCCTGTTCCCGCGCCTCGAGCTCGGCCCTTTCTCTCGCTTCGCGTTCGTCCCTGAGTCGCTGCTCCAAGGCATCCCGCTCGGCGGCGAGACGCGCGGTCTCTTCTTCCAGCTTCAGTCGCTCGGCCTCGGCTGCCGCCTTCGCCGCCTCAAGTTGCTCCAATTCCTGCTGCTTTCGGGGATCCGCACCTTTCTCGGCGGGCGGCTCGCAGGAAACGAGAAAGAGGGCCGGCAGAAGGAACAGAGGCGTTTTCATAACGATCAATGGTGGGGTTGCAGCTACGACACCGCAACCTGATCGTTTATTCATTCCTCTCAATCCGCTCTCACGCCGAGAGTCGCGACCTCGTAGTCGACCCGAGCCGGACCGCCCCTACCTCCCGGAACCTCTCGACGAATCACCTTCGACCCCAGCAATTCCTCCATCATCCGGAGCTCGAACTGGATGGCATTCGGGTAGAGATCGAAAATCGGCTGCAGCGGGTGGTGGTATTCCTCGATCCGGAATCCTTGGTCCGGGTCATACTTGCAGCGCCCGAAGCATCCTTCCTTCTCGCGCAGCGCCGACAGCAGGGTGGCTTTTTCCACCAGCGACTTGGCTTTCGAAATCTTCGGCTGCCAGTCTTCGCGAAGCTTCTGGAAGTGCTGCAGCAGCATCCGCTCGGGTGCGGTATCACCGAACAGATGCCGGGCCGCGTCGAGCAAGGCGACCGACAGGCCGCCGCCGGCATCCGGGAACAGGCAGGACGCTTTCTCGGTCAGCCGATACATGATTTCCGGACGACCGATCCCCTTCCGCGGAATCCGCCAGGTTTCGAGATAGCCGCGTTTCCGCAAGGCCTCGCACTGGTCCTTGATCCCCATGTAGCTGCCGCCCAGCCGCCGCTGGAGTTCCGGCACCGGCAAGCCGCCGGACAGCTTCAGTTCGTCAACGATCCGAACCCACTGCTTCTTGACCAGATCTCGAACCCCCCGGGCAAACACGGCCCCAAACTTGGATGTCGCGCGAGCCAGTTCAAACCAATTCACGCCCCGGCCGCCGCAAAACCGCAAGATCGGTGCCGCAAAATCCGGAACCATTAATCATTTTTTTCTGTAAATGAGGCGCCTTAGAGCCAATCTTGGACCCATGCACGATCTGAGCCGCATCGCTCCTCTGTTCGACATGAGGGCCGATTTCGTCCACGCCTACCCTTACGGCTCGGGCCACATCAACGACACCTACTGCGCGTGGTATGATCTTGCGGGCCATCGCATCCGCTACATCCACCAAAGGATCAACCACAAGGTCTTCAAGGACCCGGTGGCCCTGATGCGGAACATCGAGCGGGTCACCCGGCACGCGCTCGAGCGGCTCGTCGAACAAGGCCACCCCGAAGCGCGACGCCGCACTCTGACGACGATTCCCTCGGTCGACGGCCACGCTTGGGCGATCGACCCCGAAGGCAACTGCTGGCGCACCTATCCCTTCATCGAGCGCGCCCGCGGCTACGATGAAATCCAGTCCGAGAAGCAGGCCGAAGAGGCGGCCAAGGCATTCGGAGAATTCCAGAAGCTGGCGGCCGACCTGCCCGGCGAGCGACTCCTCGAAACGATCCCGAATTTCCACCACACCCCGAAGCGCCTCGAAGCACTCGAACAGGCGATCGCCAAAGCCGACCCCCAGCGTCGGGAGGCGGCCAAGGCGGAGATCGAGGTTGCCTTCGCCCGCGAGGACGACACGCGCCGCGTGACCGATCTGATCGAGAGTGGCGAAGTGCCGGAACGGGTGACCCACAACGACACCAAGCTCAACAACGTGCTGCTCGACGATGTGACATCGGAAGGCGTGTGCGTGATCGACCTGGACACCACGATGCCCGGCTCGGTGCTCTACGACTTCGGCGACATGGTGCGGACCGCCTGCCCGACGACCCGTGAGGACGAGGTGGATGTTTCGCGGATCGGGCTTCGACTCGACCGCTTCGAGGCGCTGCTGCGCGGCTATCTGAGTTCCGCTTCGAGCTTCCTCAACCAGACCGAAGTCGACCATCTCGCATTCTCCGGCAAGCTGCTGACGCTTGAGTGCGGCATCCGATTCCTGACCGACTTCCTCGAGGGCGATGTCTACTTCAAGACCAAGCGCCCGGGTCACAACCTCGACCGCTGCCGCGCCCAGTTCGCGTTCCTGAAAGCGATCGAAGCCAAGCTTCCGCAGATGGAGGACATGGTCCAGACTGTCTCCGGCAAGGTCGCCAACATGGTCTGACCGGCCCGATACGTTTCATGAAGATTCTCGTCACTGGCGGAGCCGGCTTCATCGGCTCCCACATCGTCGAACACTACCAAGGGAAAGCGGACGAAATCCGCGTGCTGGACAATCTCCGCACGGGCTACAGCCGCAATCTCGACGGACTGGAGCACCGGTTCATCGAAGGATCGATCACCGATCCCGATGCCGTCCGCGAGGCTGCGGAAGGTGTCGATCTCGTCTTCCACATGGCCGCTCTGGTCAGCGTGCCGGAGTCGATGGAAATGCCGGGCGAGTGCGTCGACATCAACGTCAAGGGCCTCCTCAACGTGCTCGATGCGGCCGCGGCAACCGGTGCCCGCAAGCTCGTGTTCGCATCGTCAGCCGCCGTCTACGGCGACAACCCGACGGTTCCCAAACTCGAGACCATGCTGCCCGAGCCGAAGAGCCCGTATGCGGTGACCAAGCTCGACGGCGAGTACTACCTCGACCTCTATCAGCGGGAACGCGGACTCGAAGCCGCCGCGATCCGTTTCTTCAACGTGTTCGGTCCGAGGCAGGACCCGCAAGGCGCCTACGCCGCCGCGGTCCCGATCTTCATCGAGAAGGCACTGGCCGGTGAAGACATCACCGTGTTCGGCGACGGTGGCCAGACACGTGACTTCATCTTTGTGAAGGACATCGTCGGCGCCCTTTCCTTCGCCGCCGAGACACCCGGCGTCACCGGAGTCTTCAACGCCGGCTACGGCGGGCAGATCACGATCAACGACCTCGCCTCGAAGATCATCGAGGCGGCGGGATCGGCATCGAAGGTCGTTCACGCGCCCGAGCGCCCGGGTGACGTCCGTCACTCCCGCGCCAGCGCGGACCGTCTGCTGGGCGCCGGATGGCAGCCCCGCCACGACCTGGAGGACGCCCTCGCGGACACCCTCGACTACTTCCGAGGCAAGGCCGGAGCACCCGCCTGAACTGGCCCGCTTTTGGCTTTCCGCCATCCGGAGGTCCATTCATGGTCCGGGCATCATGAGCGAATCCTTCGACCGCCCGGAAATCCCAGCGACCGGCATCATGTCCGGCCTCGATGAAGACGACCGCCGACTGCTCGGCGACTATGGTGAGTTCCTGCCCGTCCACCCGGAGCAACTCCTCATCACGGAGGGCAAGGAACAGGACTCCCTCTACTTCATCATTTCCGGAACCCTGCACGTCCACACCGACACCAAGGAAAAGCGCACGCTCGTGGCCCGCGTCTGCGGCGGCGAAACACTCGGCGAGGTGAACCTTTTCGACCCGTCGACCGCCTCGGCCTCCGTAACCGCCAAGGAGTTTTCCCAAGTGTGGAAAGCCAACCGTGACGACCTCGAACAATTCACTTCGGCCTATCCCGAAGCCGCGGCGCGACTGCTGACCGGCATCCTTGCGGAAATGAGCAAGCGCCTCCGCCGGATGAACGAAAAACTCGCGACCCGCGAAGCCGAGGCCGCCTTCCAAAGCTTCTGGTCCTGACGATGGATCCACTCTCCATCGTTGCCGCAGTCGATGCGTCATCAGGATTCGTCGTTGCCTTTTTCGCGCTGCTGATCGGCCATGCGGTCGCCGACTTCGCCCTGCAGGGTGAGTTCCTCGCGGTGGCGAAGAACCGCCACGCCGAACTCAGCAAATTCTTCGGAGAAAGCCCGGCGCCGAAAGGCATCTGGATCTACGCGCTCGGCGCCCATTCGCTCATCCACGCCGGCGCTGTATGGCTCATCACGGGATCGGTCGCACTCGGCCTTCTCGAGTTTGTGCTCCATTGGGTCATTGACTTCGCCAAGTGCGAAGGCTGGACCGGTTTCAAGACCGACCAGTTCCTGCACGTCGCCTGCAAGATCGCTTACGCGGTGATGATCACGACGAATTGTCCGTGGATCGCGTGGACCCCCTGATCGGCCCGAGCGTTCACTTCTCGTCCAGCGTCCGCACGCCGTCTTCACCCGGTGCCATCGCTTCGAGCGACCGGGAGATATTCGAAGCGTCGCCTTCGGCAAACAACTCGAGCGCCTCGCGTCGGCCTTTCACGCGGACGAGACCCAGCGGGATTCCTCCCTCCTCACCGGCGGTCTCACGGAGCTCCGCCGAGTAGACCACGGTCGCACCCACGTGTTTGGTCAGCCCCTCGAACCGGGAGGCCAGGTTCACCGCATCACCGATGACGCCGAACTCGATACGTTCCGGTGACCCAAGCTCGCCCGCGATCACCTCGCCCACGTGCATGCCAATCCCGATCTTGAGCGGTTCGAGACCGGCCGTTTCCCATTCGCGATTCAATCGCTCCAACTCGCCCTCCATTTCGCGGGCAGTCTTCAGCGCCGCCCTCGCGAAGGTCGCGGTATCGCCCGACTCAAGAGCTCCCCAGTGTGCCATCACGGCGTCGCCGATGAACTTGTCGAGCGTTCCTCCGTTCCGGAACACGACGCCGACCATCGCCGTCAGGTACTCGTTCAACTGCCGAACCAACGAAGCCGGATCGGAACGCTCCGAGCGTTCGGTGAATCCGCGCACGTCCGAGAAGAGCACCACCACCCGCCGCATGCCGCCGGCGGCGACGCGCTGCCATTCTTCCGGATCGTCGACCAATCGATCCGCCACGTCTCTGGAAACAAATCGCCGGAACTGGTGCCGGAGACGACGTTTCTCAAGCCGCTCGCGGATCAGATGATAGCTCTGCGCCGCCACCCCGGCCGCGATCACGGAAACGACCGCCCCGGCGACCGGAATCCGCACCGAGCCCATCGCGAGCCCCAGGACCGAAACGGCCGCCAGCAGACAGACCAGACCGATCACACCCAGCAACGCGAGCAACCCGCGCCGCATCGAACTTGCCCAGAGCGCCGAGACCGCTCCGGCGGCGAGTAGCATCCACGACGGCGATCCGAACGGCCGGACAAACGCCCCGGCCAATCCGCAGGCTGCTGCCTGCATGTGCAGCTGGGGGCCGCTCAGAGGACCCACCGGCGTCGGATGAATGTCCTGAAAACGCGAGGCCGTCGGCCCGAGCACGACCACCTTGTCGCGAAAGAATCGACCCCCGTCGTAGTTCCGTTCCCAAATCGCATCGACGAAGATGCCATACAGACTTGCAGGAGCGTAGACGCCGGTTCCGCCTCTCTCGGCGGTCGTGGCGAAGCGCAGCTCCTGATCGCCGTCCGGCACCGCGCCTCCAAGGGCCTCGACCATTCGCGCCGCCAACGAGAATCGCTCCGGTTCACCTTCCAGCACCTCGCCATTCTCCGCGCCGAGCGTTGACCGATAGCGCGCACGGCGGGCAATTCCATCCCATGGATCGATCGGGAAATTCACGAATCCCACTTCGCCTCCGGCATCAAGAAACGCCTCGGCCGGCTCCACCAGAGTGAAGATTTCCCGGCCCTCTTTCCCGGCCCCGACCGGAGCGAAAAGCGAGGTCAGCACGACCCGGTCCGAGTGCCGTTCGATTTCCTCGACCAGCGCCGCATCCGACTCCGGATCGCTGGGGTTGCTGAAAACCAGATCGACAACGATCAGCCGCGCCCCCGCATCACCCAGCCGGTTGATTGCTTCGGCCCAGACCTTTCGGTCCCACGGAAACCGTTCGCTCATGGCCTGCAGCGCCTCGCTTCCGGCAAGCTCCTCCTCGGTGATACCGGGAAGCGTCAGACTCGCTTCATCGATCCCTAGCAGCACCAGATCCTCGCGCTCCGCAGGCCCGCCCGTGATCCGCAGCAACTCGTCGGACACCATCCGGTCCACCCTTTCGGTCAGGCTCCTGCCCGGGGGGAATGCCCACAAGGCCAGCCAGACGAACGCAACCCCGGCCAACGCCAGGACGAGCGCGTTCCAGCGTCTCACCGATGACTTGCTTGTCATGCAATCCCCCGTTCCATAGGCTACCGTGAACTAACACATTCGCTCCTCGATGAAAGCCCCCGGCTTGATCCTCTTCCTCACCTGTCTGGCCGCGCCGGGCGACATCCTGTCCGACTCGTCGGCGTTCCTCGGTTCGCGCTCTCCCGAATACGACCCCGGCGAGTTCGTCCCGGGGGTCGCGGCCGAGAACCCGGTTCGCGTCCCCTTTTCCCCGGCCGATTCCGATTTCGGCGTGCAGCAGATCCTCGGCACTTATGACGGGCCTCCGCCGATCCGCGCCTTCGGCTACTTCGACGTCAACTACACCGACAACGCCCCTGCGCCCACCCGTGCGCTGGAGGACGGATCATGGTATGTGTCCGGGCTCGTCGGTGCCGACTGGCGACCGCTTCTCGGCAGCGGTTGGTTCGCCGATCTCGGGGTGGTTCAGGAGTTCTACCGCTTCGACAACGGCAACGCGCTCGATTTCGAGAGCTTCCAAACCCACGCCGGAGTGGTGAAGACGCTGGTCGATATCGATGACACCCTGCTCTACGCGCGCTACGAATACCAACGCCTGACCACCGGCAGCTGGTCGGAGACCGATTACTCCGCGCAAAGAATCCGCGCCGGGCTGCAGAAGGATCTTTTCGTCCGCTCGCGCCACCAACTGGCGGGCGGGATCAGCATCGCCTACGACCTCGACGCCAATCCGGAACGCCTCGAACGGATCGAGTACGCGGCCGAGCTGAGCTACACGTGGTGGATCCGCGACGACCTCGGCGCGACCGCCTCGTGGCGCGGCGCCTACTGGGACTTCGACAACCTCGGCCGGGAGGACTGGAACCATACGGTCGGCCTCGAGCTTGCCTGGCGTTTCAGTTCGAATGCGACGGCCTACAGCCACGTCTTCTATAGCAACAACGATTCCAACACTCCCCTCGGTGCCAACGATTTCGAAGCCTGGACCGCGGGCGTCGGGATCGGCCTCAACCTCAGCTTCTGATCCGACATGAAAGCCATCCCCGTTCTCCTTCTGCTGATAGGATCCGCCGCGGCGGACACCCTGCAGTCGGCAAAGGTCACCCAGGCGGTCAACGACGTGAAGGTCTACACGAACTCGAAGTCTCCCAGAGCCGCATCGATTGGCGAGACGATCCGCGGTGCGAACTCGCTCACCACCGGTCGCAAGTCGCGGGCCGAGCTCGCCTTCCAGGACAACACGATCACCCGGCTCGGACAGAATTCGGTGTTCCGATTCCGCGACGGCAGCCGCGACGTCGAGCTCCAGCAAGGCTCGGTTCTGCTGCAGGTTCCCAAGAGCGCGGGCGGCGCGACGATCCGCACCGCGACCGTCACCGCTGCGATCACCGGCACGACCTCGATGTTCGAGTACAGCCCCGGCGAATGGGTCAAACTCCTGACCCTCGAGGGCACCCAGAAGCTTTTAATCAAGGGACAGAAGAATCCGGTGCTCGTTCCGGCCGGACAGATGATCGTGATGCACCCGAATGCCCGCGTCATCCCGCAGCCGGTCACGGTCGATCTCGCCAAACTCCTCGCCACCTCCCAGCTCGCAGGTGACAAGGTCTTCGGCCCGCTCCCGCAGGCCGCCCAGATCGCGATCGCCAAGACCGTCGAGCAGCAGAAGCAGGCCAAGCGTGACGGCACCCTGCTGCCGACCCGCGACGTCATTTCCGGTCCCGGAGTCCGCGGTGGAGGCAAGCAACGGGACGTCCGCCAGCCCCGCAACCCGCCGACCCCGCCACGCGAGCCGACCAACCCCGACTTCCCCGGCAACGACAACCGCGGTTAGGGGAAAACCCGCACGAATCCGGGCGGAGAAACCGCTTCCCCCCCGGGACCTTTCGGTATTCCCTCTCCTCGCACACATGGAACTCGACCTCATCGACGTCTACTTCGACCTCAAGGACATCAAGCCGCGAGAGCTCGAAGAGACCCTTGAAGACCCGTTCGCCATCCGCTTCATCCCGGACAGCGACTCATCGGATGCGGAATCGCGCTTCTACGCGATCGGACGCACCGTCGCCGACCGGCTCCTGTTCCTGTGCTTCTGGACCGACGGCAAGACCGCCCGGATCATCGCCGCCCGCGAGGCGACCGAGGCGGAGCAGCGGTTCTACGAACGCAAGTACGCCGAGTTCAAATAATCTCCAGCATGAAGACCATCACCCAGTGGGAAGAGATTCCCGAGTTCGAGGACGAAGAGGCCGAGGCGAAGTTCTGGCTGGAGCATGAACTCGACGGCCGCCTCATGGCCGGATCGATCCACCAGCCCGATTCGAGGGAATCGACGACCATCACCCTGCGCTTCGATCCCCGCATGCTCTCGCGGATCAAGCGGATCGCGCGCACCCGCTTCCTCAACTACCAGTCGATGATGAAGCAGTGGCTGGCCGAGCGGCTCGAGGACGAGCTTCGGAAGCAGTGAGTTTCCCCAGCCTCCCGGGTTTCGCAGCACCCCGATGAACGCCTTGCGCAGGCCCGCCCCGTGGTTCGGCGCGTTCGCGGTCTGGTTCGGCGTTCTATGGTGGCTCTCATCGGGGGTTCCCGACTTCCCGGAAACGCTCCAGTTCCGTTCGTCGGACAAGATTCTGCACATCGGCTACTTCTTCGGGGGCGCCGGATTGCTTTCGGCCGGACTTTTCCTGCGCCACCCGGACGCACCCGCACGGAAGCGCATCGTGGTTTCCGTCGTCGCCCTGACCCTCGTCGGAATCCTTGACGAGTTTCACCAGAGTTTCGTTCCCGGCCGGCAAGGAAACGACCCCTATGACCTCGCCGCCGACATCATCGGAGCGTTACTGGGCAGCTTCGTATTCCAACCCTTCCGGCGCTTCCTGAAATGAGCACCTCCGAGAAGCGGCGCTTTCCGAAGCTGGCGATCGTGTCCATCGCCCTGACCCTGATCCTTCTGGCCCTCGTGCTGACCGGAACCGTCAAAGTCTTCAACATTCCCACAGGGGGCATGGCGCCAACGGTTCAGAGCGGCGACTCGATCATCGCGACCCGGACCTACCGCGCTGCCGACGGGTTCGAACGGGGAGAAGCGGTGATCTTCCACCCGCCGCACGATCCGTCCTCGTGGTATGTCCAGCGGATCGTGGCGATTCCCGGTGACCGGATCGAAGTCATCGACGGCCACCTTGTCGTCAACGGCCAAGCAGCGCTTTCGCCGGAAGACCTTCACTCCATCCCGCCGGATCGCAGCCGGCTGCCACCACCGTTCCTGACTTTGGCACCCAGCTACCCCCTGACCGTTCCTCCGGACGAGTTCTTCATGCTGGGCGATAACTTCGAGAACAGTCTCGACAGCCGCTACTTCGGAACCGTCCCGGCGGAAAACATCACCCACACGCCCCGGCGCATCATCTGGCCGCTCGATCGCGGCAGCAAGATCGACTGATCGATCTGAGCCGCGCGGGCCTTGGCAGCACGGAGTTCCCCGGCAAGAATCCCCCAGATCCCATGGACGACCTCTTCTCCCAGTCGCCGGCAAGCGAGAAAATCGACGCGCTCCGCGCGGAGATCCGGCGCCACGACGAGCTCTACTACAACCGGGCGACGCCGGAGATTTCCGACGCGGACTACGACAAGCTGTTCCGGGAGCTCGAAAAACTTGAGGAAGCCCACCCGGAACTCGCGGATCCGAACTCACCGACCCAGAGGGTTGGCGGCGATCCGATCGAAGGATTCACGCAGGTGAAGCACCTCGTGCCGATGCTTTCGATCGACGATGTGTTCGAACTCGACCCGGAAACCACCGATACGCCGGAGTCTGAGCTCATCGAGTTCTACCAACGACTCCGCAAGAACCTGGGACGCGACGATATCGACGTGACCGTGGAGCCGAAAATCGACGGCGTCGCAGTCTCCCTGGTCTACCGCCACGGCACTCTCGACTATGCGGCGACCCGGGGCGACGGAGAGACCGGCGACGACATCACTCACAACGTCCGGACCATCCGCAGCGTCCCGCTGGAGCTGCCCGGCGAAGCTCCTGAGCTTCTGGAAGTCCGGGGCGAGATCTTCATGCCGAACGAGGCCTTCGCCGCGATGAACGCCGAACGCGACGAGCAGGGCCTGCCGACTTTCGCCAATCCGCGTAACGCGACCGCAGGAACCCTGAAGCAACTGGATCCCAAGAAGGTCGCTGAGCGCCCTCTTGCCTTCCTCGCCCATGGCCTCGGCGCCTACGAGGGACCGGAACTCGCGACCGAGGACGGGTTCGCGGCCTTGCTGGAGAAACTTCGGATCCCGCGCAACGAACCCCTGATTCACGCGACCGATCTCGACAAGCTCCTCGAAGCGATCGGCCGGATCGATCGTGAACGCCATGACCTCGATTACGGAACCGACGGCGCGGTGGTGAAGGTCTCCAGTTACGAGGAGCGTCGTACATTGGGTTTCCGGTCCCGCGCGCCACGGTGGGCGGCGGCCTACAAATTCCGGCCCGAGCAGAAGGAAACCCTCCTCAAGGCGGTCACCGTCCAGGTCGGCAGAACCGGAGTCCTCACGCCGGTCGCGGAGCTGGAACCGGTGCTCGTTTCCGGAACCACCGTTTCGCGTGCCACCCTTCACAACGAGGAGGAAATCCAGCGCAAGGACGTGCGGATCGGGGACACCGTCCTGATCGAAAAGGCGGGCGAGATCATCCCCGCGGTCGTCAAGGTCATCGACGGCAAAAGGCCGCCGGACTCGAAATCCTTCTCGCTGTTCGATCACGTCGGCGGCAAGTGCCCGTCGTGCGGCGGACCGATCGCCAAAGAGGAGGGATTCGTCGCATGGCGCTGCGGGAACTTCGAGTGTCCGGCTCAGGCGGTCTCGAAGATCAAGCAGTTCGCCTCGCGCAAGGCCCTTGATATCGACGGTGTCGGCGAAACGGTCGCCGAAGCATTGGTTTCCCGGGAACTTTGCTCAGCACCGCTCGATCTCTTCGCCCTGTCCGAGGAGCAACTGGCCAACCTCAATCTGGGCAGCGACGACGAACCCCGCCGCTTCGGCGAGAAGAATGCGGTCAAGGTGATGGCCGCCCTGGAGCGCGCCCGGAGCAAGCCTCTCGACCGCTGGCTATTCGCGATGGGCATCCGCCATGTCGGAGAATCCGCGTCAAAAGAGCTTTCCAGACTTCATCGGACCCTGCCCGAACTCGCCTCCTCTCCGATCCTGATGGCTCTGAGGGAGTCCGCGAAACTTGAGGAGGAGCGCAAGGCGGTTTCGCCGCGCAACAAGGACCATCCTCCGGCGAACGACGAAGAAAAGGAACACCGCCAACAGGAACACGATCGGCTGAAGGAACGGATCACCGAACTTGCCGATCAACTCGCCCCCTATCAGGTAAGCCCCGACGTCGGCCCCGTTGCCGCCGAGAGCGTGCTCGCGTTTTTCGAATCGGATGCCGGTTCACACGTGCTCAAACGCATCGACGAGCTCGGCCTGGAGCCCGTATCCGGCAACCACCTCCCCGAACCCGGCAAGGCCGATACGTCCGACATGCCGCTTGCCGGCAAGACGATCGTGATCACCGGCACGCTCAGCATGGGACGCGATGAGATGAAGCGCCTGCTTGAGTCGAAAGGGGCGAAGGTCAGCGGGAGCGTGTCGAAGAACACCGACTACCTCGTCGCCGGCGATGGAGGAGGATCGAAACGGGATAAGGCGGAGAAACTCGAGGTGAAGATCCTGAACGAGGAAGAGCTTCGCGACCTTGTTCCCGACCTCTAGCCCGAGCCGAAGCGACTTCGTGCGCAACTCCCCGCAGGGTCACGGGTTTGTGTTGGCATGAGAACGTTCTCTGCCCTCGCGCTTTCCGCCATCGCCGCCGCGCTGCCCTGCACCGCGATCGAGACCGCCAAACCGCTGGTCTCGATCTCGGTCAAACAGCAGACGCTCACCGCCGATCACGATCGCAACGGTCGGTTCGGTGACAGGTCCGAAAAGACCGTTACGCTCCGGGTTGAGATCCGAAACAGCAGCAGATCCCAACTCGAAGACGTCAAACTGAGCGGAATCGCACTCGTCGTGCGCGAGGGCGAGCGTTCGGAGACCGTGCGCCGTCACGAACTGGCTGCCGTTGAACTTCCGGCCATGAAGCCGAACGAGAAGGTCACCGTTGACCTCGGGAAGATTGTCTTGAGCGAGTACGAGTGGGGCGGCAGCAAGACCGAAGAATCCCTCGAGGAGTGGAAAGTCGTCTGCATGCAGGGTGACAAGGAAGTCGGCAGCGAAGTCACCGAGGAGTATTCGATCCTTGCCGTTGAGCAGGCAAAACAGGAAGAACCGGAGCGTCGGCGTTTCGATCCGACCGACTTCCGCGACCGATTCAACAGACGTCGTTGAATCGCTGCAGCTCCTATCTCACCGGACCCTCTGAGCCATCACGAGAGATCCGACCACGAGAGCGGCTCCGGCCAGCAATCCCCAACCCGCAGACTCCCCCTCCAGCAGGAGGAGGGACTCCGTCATGCCGGCGAGCGGGATGAGGAAGCGGTAACCCGCAAGCAACGGTACAGGATGCTTCGTCGACAGATGGTTCCATAGCCCGAAGGCTGAGGCGGAGACCACCGCCAACCAGAGAGTCAGGAGCATCACTCCCGGTGTCATCAACCTCCCCGCTTCGACGAAAGCGGGCGCTCCTGCGATCAATAGTAAGAGCCCTCCACCAAGTAGCGAATACCCCGTCGCCGCGCGGGCGCCGATGGTCTCCCGCATTCGCCCGAACTGGATCAGCCCGACCGCTCCCAGCCCCGTGGCCAATACCATCAGAGTGGCCCCGAGAACCGGTTGACCCGCCCCGGCACCGGGCGCTGCGGTGGCAAGGGTGACTCCGACCCCACCGATCGCGATCGCAACCCATTGCATCCCACTGGGCCGGGGTGCTCCCGCCATCAGCGGCGCGAGGACCATCCACCAAAAACTGCCGGTGGCGGTCAGCAACCCGGTAAGGCTTCCACTGGCAACGGCGATCGCGAGATAGAAGAACAGATACTGCCCGAAAGTCTGGGTGAGGGAAAATCCCAACAACCTGAGTTTCGGAGTCGCGCGGAACTCCCTGACGGGCCGCTTGGCCACAATGAGAAGCAAAGTTCCCGCGAGCACGAAGCGGACTCCGGCGAACCACCAGAACTCGATCGGACCCGCGTCAATCCCCGCTTCCTCCCAGAGTCCGTAGACGGTCTTGATCGCAGGAAAGGCACTCCCCCACAGCCCGGCACAGAGGAGCACCGGCGGCAGAACACGGATCCAGCGGTGATCACCCTCCACGCCATCGAGACTGCCCCGTCCCAACTCCTCGGGAAACCCGAATCGGGTCAGTAGCGCATGGTCACTCCGAAGTGCGTGCGTCCGCCCCTCCCGTCGACCCACCACCCGTGGTCGGCGCGGAAGTCGACGTAGTCCGAGAGCCGAACCCTGAGCCCGAGTCCCGTTCCGGAGATCGAGACCGCACTGCCCTTGCGGTTCTCCAGCCAAGCGTGATCGAAGAAGCCGACTCCCCTGACACGGAGCCAGTCGACCGGCGCCCACTCCGGGGTTACCAACTCGACACTCGCCTGCCATCCGTTGTCGGCGAAAAACTCACGCTCCGCAACTCCCCGGACCGTCTGGTAGCCACCCGCCGCAAATTGTTCCGCAGGGAGCAACCGGGAGTCCGACCACTGCCCCGCTCCACGGAGACCGATGCGCCAATCTCCTCCCGGCGACCACCATCCCTGACCGGACAAACGGCCGATCAAGTACGAGGACGTCGCCGAGGGATCGTAGGCCTGAAAGTCCGCATCGTCGTTGCCGGAGATCAACCCTCCCGGCGAACCCACCAGCGACGCCTGGAAAGCGACACCCGCGTCTTCCCATCGACGCTCCAACTGGTAGGCGACCTTCGCATGCACGAACCTCACTTCACCCGGCGAAAAGGCTCCCGCCCCGAACAACACGAACTGGTCGGTTCCCTTGACCTCGAAGCCGCTTCGCAGGCTGTGCCGCCACGAGCCCATCGCGGGCAGCGGAAGCTTGTGCAGCGCCCCGAAGGACCAAGAGGTTCCCTCATTTTCAAATACCTGGCCGGCGCCAAGGGTTCGAGTCAGGACCTCGGCATAGGCGGCGTCCAACTGCAGCGACTGATGCAGCGAGTGAAACGGAATCTCCCAGCTGAGCGCATGCGCATGGAGCGATGAAACCGGAGTGCCGAGCACGGTTTGCCAAGCAATGAGATGCTCACCCGGCGTCATTCCCGCCGCACCGATCAGGATCCGGTCGCGACCGACGAGATCGGGCCCGCTATTTTCGTACCCGACGTTTACCCTCCATGGCTTGGCGGACTCCAAGCCGATCAGGATGTCAGCGGTCGCGGGCTCTTCGCCAGGAGAAACGAACAGCCGCGGACGCCGGAAAACATGCCGACCATACCAAGCCAGTTGATCATCCAACGCCGAACGCATGACCGGCTGGCCCGATCGGAGCCAAAGCCCGCGACGAACCGATTCGGGATTCCCATACTTGGGACGCGTCACGCCCACCTTGCCGATCCGGCCGATCTCGACGACCAGACGAAGGACCCCTCCTTCGAAGTCCTGCTGGGGCGCATCGACATTGACGACCGGGTATCCTTCGAGATCAAAGTGCACGAGCACCACGTCGGCGATTGCCAGCAGATCGGAAGCCTTGAGTTCTCCCCCGACGAACGGCTGGAGTCGACGGGCGAGCAATTCCGGCTCCGGGACCTCAAGCCCGGTGGCGATGCGCAGCGGTTCAGGACCATCCTCAACCACGCTCTCTTCCCAGCCCTCGAGCTGAATCTGAAGCATTTTTTCGGCGAGTAGAGGATCCTCAGGAATCTCTCCAAGCGTTCCCCGCTGGACCGGAGGGAGTGACTCCAATGGCTCCGGCTCCGGCAGACGAGGGTCAACGCCTGGCAAAAACTGCCCGTGTAAGGGCAGGATCAGGAGAGCAATCAGACACAGGCGCATGGGAACAACAAGCTGTGAACGCCCGCGTGGCTTGAGCTGCCCGCGATGTCGTCCGTCACCGTTGGTTTTTAGCCCAGCTCATTGGTCTCCCCAAGTCAAAAACTGAGAGCTCCAAATAGATCGGTAACAAACATATTAAATGGTTCTTTATTTTTAAAAACTTTGGGAATAACAGGCTGACTTATATTTATGTTTATATAAAACTAACCATATCATGAGTTGTTAGTATTTTCTCGACCTATAACTCCCTGACAGATATGAAATGCCATCCTCTAAGCCTAGGTCGTTCCCATGATTTCGTTCCAGAGACAGCTGCCGATTTGCCTCGGCGCAGCCTGCCTTCTTCCGCTCTTTTCGGGTCCGCAAACCGGCTCCGTGCCATCGAGTCGAACGGCCGATGACGGCCGCGACTTGCCGATGTTCCCTACTGGAGCCGTCTCAGACGCTTGCTGGGCACTCGCAAGACTCAATGACGCGGAGAGTGCGCCGGATGAAACGGTCTATGCTTACCCGGACACCCCGAATAAGGTCCGCCTGTATCTGATCGATACCGCGGTCGATAACTCCGGTGGCTGGTTCGACACGAACGAGAACCTCACGGTAGGAAATTCCATCATCGTCGGCGGTGACAGTGGCTCATCGGCTTTCCTCCACGGAACCCAGATGCTGTCCATCATCGCCGGGCCCGGCTCCGGAGCCGCCCAAGGCACTCCCATCGAGGTTGTGAGCTTTGACGTGTATCCGGACGGTGAGGGCTCCGCTTCTTCAGCCGGCCTCGTGGCAGACGCGGTGCTCGAAGCAACCGAGCACTTTCAACTCAACGGTGGCACTGCGCTGATCTGCATTGCCAGCGGATCCGCGGCGGAAGGACAATCGTCGACCCTCAGGTATGCGATCGAATCCGCCGTCGAAGAGGGCCTCCCCGTGGTCGTCTCTGCCGGAAACAACAATGGAGCGGACGCATCGCGTTATGTTCCGTCAGCCTACGGCAGCACCGAGGGCGTGGTTTGCGTCGGGGCAACCGGGATCGACAACGAAGTCTACCCGGTTTCGAACATCGGCGAGGCGGTGGATCTCTACGCCCCGGGCGACGCAGTCGTTTGTTTCGGACCCGGCGGCATCGAAACCGCTGCCTACGGAACCAGCCCCGCAACCGCTCTCGCGACCGCAGCCGCGCTGATCGAGCTGTCGATCAATCCGGCCCTGTCCCCTGCTGAGCTTGAAGCCCGACTGAAGACAGAGGCTTTCGCAGCGGAGGTTGCCCTTCTTCAAATTAGCACAGATAGTGATTCGGACGGCATGGACGACGAGTTGGAGACCTTTTTTGGCAGCAACCCATTCGATCGGACCAGCCGTTCGCGGGGTTTGCATGTGGACTCAACCCGAGATCTAATCGAGGTGTCGATGGAGATCCCTATCGAACTGCTCACGCTCCCCGGCACCCAAGTGCTCAGCGACGGCAGGGCATGGAGAATCTGGCGCAGTAACAATTTGAGCGAGTGGAGTGATCTCTCGTGGTTCGCAGTTCCCACTGTCGTGCTCGGCGAAACCGGTCTGGCCTCGATCCGTTTCGCTGTACCCGCTGGGGAGTCTCGGAGCTATTACCAATTGGAAGTGTCACCCGACGGGGACACTTGGGCGACGCGAAGCATCCTCCTGTTCTCGCCAGCCCTGCCGGACCTCTCGCTTGACGGCCCCGGCACCGAGATCGAAACAAACGTTCTGGGCCTCGGCCAGCGATAGCCCACGGCAGCTGGTCGGAATATCGAGTGGAGTTCGCATTTCCTTTCCAGTTTGTCAGTCGGAGCTCTAGCTCACGACACTGTCCATGGGGTCAAGAGCTGTTCGGGCCTTTCGTTGGCACCTCCGTTAGCGGGCAAACGATGACGTGAGAACCCTGTGGTAGTGTGAAAGTGAATCGATATTGTGAGGCAAGCGCGGACCCCGAGGGAGTCGACGCGTTAGCCCCGTGCCGACACATCGGCATCAAGCGCGCCGACTGGGTCAAGGAGTGTTTGGGGGCATGCACAGGGGGCCGAGGGGTTGGCGGGCAGCTCCCGACGATCGGCTGAGCGGTCCTTGGAGGACTCCATTGGAGACGAAGACAAACGTCCTCGCGACGCATGAGTTTCATCCGGTGAGGGGAGGGCGCAAGATCAAGTGTCCTTCGAAGGATCATAAGGGATGAATACCGCTGGCATATGGCGGGCATTGCCATCTGCTGACAGTGCTCGGCGACCACAGCCACTACAATCTCCTACTGTAGCCCAGCAAGGACGAAGGCCTTCACCCAACTGCTCCCGCTGGCTTGCCACCGACGGACTACCGTAGACGCTGCCGGCTGAGAATGCTTTGCCGCAGGGAGACAGCGCCGGGCAATTCACCGCCTGCGTGACGTAGCTACTTCGTCGGGTAACAGAGGCATTTCGTAGACGGCAGACACAGAGCGAGAAGGGGCACTTCAATCTCACGCTCAACGCCGAAGTGATCTCAAGCACCAAATGCTGGCATGACCTTGCACATTGGTGGAAGGGTTTCGGACGAAGGTGCGAAGTCCATTTCCAAAACCGCCCCCACGAGACGCAGGGAGGAGCCGCCCATTCGTGCCGATACGTAGGCGCTACGTCCTCCTACGGACAAGGCTGCCCGAGGCGGGCGTGGATTGATATCGGGAGGAACGTGGATTCCAACAGCGAGATTACCGTCCGTAACGTTTTCAGGAACACTGAGGCGGCGTTCCGGGGCCAGAATGTGGCGCTGCGCCAACTGGAGAAAGCCTTTGGGATGTCTGCTACTGCCCGAAAAAGATCGGTGCGGTCGACTTCAATCTCCGTGAAGGAACGCACAAGGGGCACCACGAACAGCTCTCTGAAAGGCGGGTCAGCCGCCGCAGAGATACAACAATGACCCCGTCCGCCGGGAAGCCACAATGACCCGCAATGTCCCCTTTCGGATCGGCGACCTTGAGTAGCGCCTTAACACGAAAGTGCCCGCGGGCCAGACCCGCGGGCTTCGAAATCTTCCAGTAAAGACAGACCAGTTTCGGTCTACTTGACTTCGCCGGCTTCCGACGTCTCCTCCTCGGCCTCAGCCTTGGGGGCTGCCTTTTTCTTGGCTGCCTTCTTTGCAGCCGGCTTTTCCGGAGCCTCCTCCACAGCGGGGGACTCTTCGGCGACTGCGACCGGAGCCTCGTCGGCTTCGTCCAGACCCGGAAGGTCAACCCACTCGATGATGGCCATCGGCGCGGAATCGGTCATCCGGGCACCCAGTTTGGTGATACGGCAGTAGCCACCCGGACGATCCTTCGCGGCGGGAGCGACTTCATCGAACAGCTTCTTCGCGACGTCCTTGTGGCGCAGGAATGCGACAGCCTGACGACGGGCATGGAGGTCGCCGCGCTTTCCGAGCGTGACGAGCTTCTCGGCGAGCGGCCGGAGCGCCTTTGCCTTGGCAAGAGTGGTGCGGATCCGACCGTGCTCGATCAGGCTGCACGCCAGGTTGGCGAGCAAGGCACGGCGCTGGTCGGCAGTGCGCTTGAGTTTGGCGGTTTTGTTGCGGTGTCTCATTGGGATGGTCCCTTTCTGAATCAGTCGTCGAGGTTCTGGGCGATAAGATCGGCAAGTCCGACCGGTGCCTCGTCTTCCACACCGAGGCGCGGCGCGGGAGCGCCAGCCACCGGACCGGTGAGCAACGAAGGATCGAGGGACATTCCGAGACCGAGACCAAGCTCCGAGAGCTTGTCCTTGATCTCGTTGAGCGACTTCTTGCCGAAGTTGCGGTACTTGAGCATCTCGGCCTCGGTCTTCATCGCGAGCTGACCCACGGTCGTGATGTTCGCGTTGTTGAGGCAGTTGGCGGCACGAACCGAAAGTTCGATTTCGTTGACCGACATGTTGAGAAGCTTCTTGAGTGCGGCGTTCTCCTCGCTGGCTTCGGCCGGAGCCTCCTCGAAATCAACGGCGTTCTCGTCGTAGTTGACGAACACGTCAAGGTGGTGGCGGAGAATCGCCGAAGCCTGGAGAAGCGCGTCCTGCGGGGTGATCCGCCCGTCGGTCCAGATATCAAGGACCAGCTTGTCGTAGTCGGTCATCTGACCCACACGGGTGGAATCAACCGCATACTTGACGCGGGTGACGGGCGAGAAAATCGAGTCGATCGCGATCACACCGATCGGTTGGTCCTTGCGCTTGTTCTCATCGCCGGTCGAAAAACCACGGCCGACGCGGACCTCGAACTCGCAGTCGAACTTCACCTTCTTGTCGAGGTTGCAGATGACCTGATCCTTGTTCACGACCTCGTAGAGATTGTCTTCCTGGATGTCACCGGCGGTCACGACCCCCTCTTTCTCGACCTTGATCGAGAGAATGCGGGGCTCCTTGTCGTGGTGTTTGAATTTCACCTTCTTGAGATTGAGGATGATGTCGGTCACATCCTCAACCACGCCGGGGAGGCTGGAAAATTCGTGCTGAACGCCGGCGATGCGGACCGAGGTGATCGCGGCACCTTCGAGCGATCCCAGAAGGACACGGCGAAGGGAGTTGCCAAGGGTGTGCCCGTAGCCCCGCTCGAACGGTTCGGCGGTGAACTGGGCGTAGATGTCGCTGGCGGTCTCCTCGTTACGGACGAGGCGGTTCGGAATCTCGAAACGAGACAGTGTGGTAGTTGACATGGTATGGTTCGATGTGCCGGGTTTCCCTCCGACGAGCGTGGCTTTTCCCGCCTTTCGGCGGGGGCCCGGAGGACCTACGGCGGTTCGGTAGGCTCGCGCGGGCGGGGACTTAAGGGGATGACCCGCCGCTTGGCAAAGCAAATTTTCGGAGGAAAAGGCCACCGCCCGGGACGGGCCGGAAAAGCCTAACATTTCCCAATCAAAAACGTGTCGCCTTCTAGCGCCGACCGTGTCATGTTGAAGTGTGAATTTCGCCACAGTCAGAAAGCAGACAGCGATGAAATCCAAGCGGAACCTCACGCGCTTCACCTATGAGAGCACCGCCTTCCAAGGCTGGCGGCTCTGCATCAGCCGGGGTGGAGCGACCTTCACGAAGTACTTCTCCGACAAGCAATATGGCGGCGGAAGGAAATCGCTGGAGGCTGCGGAATCAGCCCTCGATGAGATCAAATCGACTCTCGAGCGCTCCCGCCGGGTGCAGGGAAAGCTGAGCGACACCACTGTCCGCAAGATCGAGAAGATTCTGGACAAGGCCTGAACGGCCGTCCCGGGAGTCCGAAATATTCCGCTCCGCGCTTGCGCGGCGGGGATCGCTCGATTTGCTGCCCGATATGGGCCAAGCTCCCCCCGTCATCCACTGGTTCCGCCGGGACCTTCGTATTCTCGACAATACCGCGCTGCTCCACGCCTCCCGGAGCTACCCTTCCGTTGTCCCGACCTACATCCTCTCGGACTGGAAGGCGAATCACCGCTGGACCGGCCCGAACCGTCAGGCTTTTCTCTGCGATTCGCTCAAGGCGCTTGCCGGAAACCTCGGGACGATCGACGGCCGGCTGATCATCCGCACCGGAGACCCGATTGAGGAACTCGGGCGACTCGTAGAAGAAACCGGCGCGGCGGCAATCTATTACAACCGCGATCCCGACCCGCACGGGAAGCTCGTTGAGGAAAAGCTCGCCCGGAAATGCTCGGAGTGGGGAATCGAGTGTCATGGCTGGAACGACGTCACTCTACACACCCCCGATGAAGTCCTGACCAAATCGGGTGACCCCTATCGCGTCTACACTCCCTACAGCAACAACTGGCTATCCTTGGATAAGCCAACCCCTCTGCCCAAACCCGGCAAATTGGACACCCCGAAGAACCTGCGATCCGACCCGCTCCCCCGGCTCTCCCACTGGAATCTTGATACCGCTGCGGGCGGTATCGTCGAGGCGGGAGAAAAGGCTGCTCTCGGCCGCCTGAAAACCGCCGTGTCAGCTCGCTTGGCCGACTACGGAGGAATGCGTGACTGCCCCTCGGCTAGCGGGACTTCGAGACTTTCGCAAGACCTGCGCTACGGCTTGGTTTCAATCCGCACGGTGTATCGGCGCGTTCATGAAGCCCGCAAGGCCTCTAGATCCCCTTCAACTCGGGAAAGCATGCACACCTACATCAAGGAGCTGGCATGGCGTGAATTCTACATGGCCATTCTCCATCACTTTCCAAACGTCCTCAAAGAAGAATTCAACCCCGACTGGAGGGGGCTGCCTTGGGAAACCCCGGGCGAGAATTTTGAAGCCTGGAAGGAGGGACGAACTGGATTCCCGATCGTGGATGCCGGAATGAGAGAGCTGTGCGAGACGGGATTCATGCACAACCGGGTCCGTATGATTGTCGCGATGTTCCTGACCAAGGACCTTCACATCGACTGGCGGGAAGGTGAGTCCTACTTCATGCAACAGTTGGTCGATGGCGAGATCGCCTCAAACAATGGCGGCTGGCAGTGGTCGGCAGGCACCGGAGCGGACGCCGCACCGTATTTCCGGATCCAGAATCCGTGGTCGCAGTCGAAGCGACATGATCCGGACGGCGAGTACATCAAACGCTGGATTCCCGAGCTCAAGGACGTCGAGGCAAAGCTTCTTCACGAAGCCCCCGAAGGAAACGAACCTCTCGCGAAGGATTACCCTCTACCATGTCTCGATCATGGCGAGGAACGAAAGCGCACTCTCGCAATCTTCAAAAAACACAAAGAACAGCTTGGAAGATGATTTTTATGCCTTGAACGGGCAAGTTTGGTAGCTCAATTGCACGTAGTCTCACCATGCACCGACGCCGCTTCATTACCACGCTTGGCTCCGCCGCCCTCCTCCGCCCCGCCTTTGGCGCCGATACCGCCCCCGCTTCAGCGCCGCTGCCCATCAATCTCTCGCTGAAGTGCGGGATGGCAAATTTTGGAGCGTCCTTGGAAGAGAAGTTCTCGATTCTCAAGAAACTGGGCTACGACGGCGTCGAGCTGAACTCGCCGGGAGGTGAAAACAAGCCGGAGGCACTCAAGGCATCGAAGACCGTGGGGCTTCCGATCCACGGCGTGGTGAACTCGATCCACTGGCGGGTCCGGCTCTCGGATCCTGACCCCGCGGTTCGCGAGAAGTCTCTTGAAGGACTCCTGACCGCCATCCGGGAGTCGCACTCGGTCGGCGGCTCAGCCGTGCTGCTCGTGCCCGGCGTAGTCGATGGAGGCACCACCCATGAACAAGCTTGGGAACGCTCCATCACCGAGATTCGGAAGGCCCTTCCGTTGGCCGCTGAATTGGGGATTCACATTCTTATCGAGAATGTGTGGAACCGCATGTTCTACGACGAGAAGGCGGGGGATTCGCAGAGCGCCGAGAAGCTGGTCGCCTACCTCGACGAAATCAATTCGCCGTGGGTGGGCTCTTACTTCGACATCGGCAACCATCAGCGCTTCGCCAAGCCGGCGGAATGGATCCGCGCACTCGGCAAACGGATCGTGAAACTCGACGCCAAGGACTGGGGCCTGAAGAACGGCTTCTGCAAGATCGGCGAGGGTGACGTCGACTGGCCCGATGTCCGCGCCGCCCTGAAGGAGATCGGCTACACGGGTTGGGCAACGGCGGAAGTCGCAGGAGGAGACGAGGAGCGCTGCGGGGAAATTCTCGCCAACATGCGCAAGCACTTGTTGGGCGCCTGACCGCCGGTTATTTGCCTTGGCCGTGAGTGATCCCTATCACGATCGGTTCTCCGGCATCGCCCGACTCTACGGAACTGGCGCGCTTGAAGTCTTCAGGCGCTCGACCGTCATGGTCGCGGGCATCGGCGGTGTCGGCTCATGGGCCGCCGAGAGCCTTGCCCGATCGGGAGTCGGCCATCTGGTCCTTGTCGATCCGGATGACCTCTGCGTAACCAATACGAACCGCCAGATCCACGCGGACGACGGAACCTATGGCCGCCCCAAAGTCACGGCCATGGCGGAGCGCCTGCGGAGGATTCATCCCGGAATCGAGATCACCGAGTTACAGTCGTTCTACTCGGAGAAGACCGCCGACGAGGTATTCTCAACCAAACCGGAAGCGGTAATCGATGCGATCGACTCCCTACGCGCCAAGTGCCACCTGCTCGCAACCAGCAGGAGTCTCGGTGTCCCCGTCATTGCTTCAGGCGCGGCGGGAGGCCGACGCGATCCGACCCGGCTCCGGGTGGCAGACCTCGCCCACACCAGCAAGGACTCGCTTCTGGCATCGGTTCGCAAAAAGCTGCGGACCGAATTTGGCTTTCCGAGCGCTCCGGAACGGGGGCGGGCGCCAGATTTCGAGATCGAGGCCGTGTTCTCCGACGAGACACCGCTCTACCCGACCTGCGAGGGTGGCGTCAGTCATGAGCGGCCTTCGGAACTGCCTGCCGGTCTCCGTTGCGATGCGGGCTACGGCTCCGTGACCCACGTCACGGCCGCCTTCGGTTTGGCCGCCGCCGGCAGAGTGCTTGATTGGCTCGTGCCGTCCTGACCGAAGCCATGAACGAAGAAAGGCGGCCCAATGGCCGCCTTCCTCAAAGCGAATTTCGATCGCCGTCCTTTACTTCACACCCTTCTTGGAAAGGCGGGTTCCCTTGGTCGCACCCTGGCGGGCCTTGAACTTCGGGTTGGACTTGCAGATCACGTAGGTCGTGCCCTTGCGCGAAACCACTTGGCAGTCCGTGTGGCGGCGCTTGGCCGAGGAAAGGGATGAGAGAACTTTCATGGTTCGGGAAATCGGTTGAGCCCTCGCGGGGCCGCGGAAAATAGGGAACCCGAACGTCTTGTAAAGGCGATTCTGCGAGGAAAATCGTGTTCATCCGCCCTGTGCTGTGGTCCTCTTTGCCCACGCCGCGCCGATGAGCGACAATTTCTACCAGAAGACCACCAACGAGCCCGCGAGTTCCTTCGACATTTCCCTGCGGCCGCCGGCGTTCTCGGAGTTCATCGGACAGGAGAAGGTCAAAGAACGGCTGCTTCTGATGGTCGAGGCTGCGGAAAAGCGGGGAGATGTTCTCGACCATGTGCTGCTTTCCGGCCCACCGGGCCTCGGCAAGACCACGCTCGCCAACATCATCTCCCGCGCTTCCGGATCCCAGCTCCACACCACGTCGGGCCCCCAGATTGAAAAAGCCGGGGATCTCGCGGGCGTGCTCACGAATCTCCAGAAGGGCGATGTTCTTTTCATCGACGAGATTCACCGCCTCCATCCAGCCATCGAGGAATACCTCTACCCCGCGATGGAGGATTTCCGGCTCGATATCATCATCGATTCGGGTCCATCGGCACGCTCGATCCAACTCAATCTGCCGCGATTCACTCTGGTGGGGGCGACGACCCGCTCAGGCATGCTGACTGCCCCGCTCCGCTCGCGCTTCGGCCTGACCAACCGGCTCGACTACTACTCGAAAGAAGAACTCGCCCGGATCGTCGAGCGTTCCGCCGGCCTGCTCGAGATCCCGGTGAAGCCCGACGGTGCCCTCGAGATCGCCAGCCGCTCGCGGGGCACCCCCCGTGTGGCCAACGCCCTCCTCCGGTGGGTACGCGACTATGCTCAGGTGAAGGGCGACGGAACCATCACGGGCCCGATCGCCGACGCCGCCCTGGCGATGATCGAGATCGATTCGGACGGACTCGATGAGATGGACAAACGCCTGCTCGAAGCTCTGATCTACAAGTTCAACGGCGGACCCGTAGGCGTCGGCTCGCTCGCTGTCGCGGTCGGTGAGGACGCTGCCACGCTTGAGGAGGTCCATGAACCCTTCCTGATCCTTCAGGGCTTTCTCCAGCGTACCCCGCGGGGACGGCTCGCCCTGCCCGCCGCCTACGAGAAAATCGGGGCTCCTCCGCCGCCGGGCGGACAACCCAACTTGCTCTGATTTCCTTTTCCCCTCGGCACCCGCACGAGCTACCTTCAATCCGTCGTATGCAATCCATCGTCGCTGAAACCATCGAGCGCTGCCGTGAGCGCGGAATGCGCCGCACCAAAGCGCTGGAGCAGTTGCTCGCCACACTGGTGGAATCGAGCCGGCCGATGACGCTCGCCGAACTCGCCGTCTCCGAGCGTCTCAGCGACCAATGCGACAAGGCGACCGTCTTCCGGCTGCTTCAGCGGCTCGCCGAGAAAGGCATCGTGCGAAGGCTCGGACTGCACGAGCGGGCCGCCTACTTCACACTTCTCGTCCCGGGCAAACACCAGGACTATCTGATCTGCACCGAGTGCGGTTCCATCGAAGCGGTGAAAGCCCCCTGCCCCGTGCACGCCCTTGAAGACGAGATCCGGGAAAAGACGGGTTTCAGGAATCTTTACCACGAGCTCGAGTTCTTCGGCACCTGCCCCTCCTGTACATGAACCGCCTGATCCGGATCGCCCTGACCCTCTTCGCTTCCGCCACGGTGCTGATCCTGCTGATCCGCCAACGGGCACTTCGACTGCAGAAGGATCTCGAATCCGTCACTGGAGAACTCGCCAACGAACTGGCGAAACAGGAAGGACAGATGATCGCCATCGGCATCCTGCTTGCAGGGTTACTGGCGGCAGGTGGGTTCGTGCTGGTGATCATCGCGATCGCCCGCGGAAGAAAGCCACAACGTCCCCATGAAGGATGAGGATCTGCCCGGCGCCTTCCTTCGCTTCATGGAAGTCGAGCGCAGCGCCTCCGCCCACACCCTGGACCGCTACCGTCGCGCGATTTCCGGCTTCCGCGACCGATGGAAAGAGGAGTTCCCGGGATGGAGAAACCTCGGCGGCGACGACTTCCGGGACTGGCTGTATGAGCTGATGAAGGCCGGATTGGCCCGCTCCACCATTCGTCTCCGGTTCTCCGCGCTTCGGTCGTTCTACAAGTATCTTGTTCTCCGGCAGGGCTTGGCACGGAACCCGGTCACCGAAGTCCAACTGCCGAAACCCGAGAGGAAACTGCCGGTCGTCTTGTCGAGATCCCAGATCGAGGAGCTACTGAGCCTGCCGCTGCAGACGGAGCACCGCGCGGGCACTCCCGCCTGGTTACCGCTCCGCGACGCGGCGATCCTCGAGCTCTTCTACTCCTGCGGGCTCCGGATTTCGGAATTGCGGTCACTCGAGGTCAGCGACATCGACTTCCTCGGCGAAAGCCTCCGGGTAAAGGGCAAGGGTTCGAAGGAAAGGCTGATTCCGGTCGGCGGCCCCGCCCTGAGCGCACTCCAACGTTACCAACGGGAAGGCGCCGTAACCTCGGGTGCTCTTTTCCTGAGCAAGCGGCGCACGCGTATCACGCAACAGGCGATCGACCTGTTGCTTCGCAAGTATCTCGATCGCTCTTCGATTCCCTTCAAGGTCTCCCCTCACAAGCTGCGGCATTCCTTCGCGACCCACATGCTCGATGCGGGAGCCGACCTGAGATCGGTCCAGACCCTTCTGGGACACTCGTCCCTCTCCACCACACAGATCTACACCCACGTCACCAAGGAGCGTCTCCGGGAAGCCTATGACAAGGCTCATCCGCGAGCCGGTGACTGACGGCACCAACCGGGTCGATCAAGCCGATGGTGGCCACGGCCCCTTGGAGACACAAAAAAGTCGGCCGCCCCTGAGGACGGCCGACTTAATTCGTTGATCGGAAACTTCCGATTAGAAGCCAACCGCAAGGGTCACACCGGCGACGATGTTCTCAGCACCAGCGGTGCCGTAGAAGTCGGTGGAGAGGCTGCTGTCAGCGTCGGCATACTTGACGTAAGGCGTCAGGGTCACACCTTCGCGGAATTCCCACGGAAGGGCGGCCGAGAGATACCAGCCTTGGAATCCGTCAGCGGTACCGGTGGAACCGGGCTTGGCGGAGACCTGGGCACCATGGCCGTCGGCAAATGCGAATCCAGCACCAAGCTCAAGAGCAAGGCAGTCGTTGAATTCCCAAGTGTAACCCACCGAGTTATCCCAGTACCAGCCGTTGAGGGCGTCGAAGTCGTAGTAGAAGGTCGAGGAAAGATTCAGGCCGAAGCTGAAATCGTAGCTCGCACCAAGGTAGACTTCCTGGGTGTTCGAGAGGTTGAAGCCAAGCGGAGCGAGGATGGAACCTGCGTCCGGGAAGTAGTAGTAGATGTAGCCAAGCTCGAGGGAGAAGGCATCAGTCACGCTCCAAGTGGCCGCAGCATACAGATCAAGCTCGTCAAAGTTGATCTTGGTGTTGCCGCCAATGAACGACTGAGGCACGTCGTAGCTGGCATACCATGCACCGGCGCTGAGGCCGAAAGCTCCGAAGTCCGCGGCAATATCAGCACCGGCCTCGATGAGGTCGTCGCCAAGGTCCACAAATCGGAACTCGTACATGTTGTGATAGCCCACGTGGACTTCACCTTCGATTTCCGCCGAAGCGTAGCCAGCCACGAGGGTGGAGGCAGCGGCCAGGGCGCCAACGGTTTTGCTGTAGTTGCGCATCGTTTTTCGTTTTTCGGTTGCTGCGAGGAAACCCCCGAGCACGGCGGGTGCCGGACTTCAGGAGAGACTTGTTTGGTGCTCAGCATCCGCTGTGCCATTTGCTTGGCGGACACTGTCTTTCGTCGGTTTTGTTAAGAAACCTTAGAAGTAATGTCCAGCAAAAAACCCGCGGGTGCGTTGCTCGCGCAGCGGTAGTTAGGGAACCGGAAGGATGCTGGCAAGGGTATTTACGAGTATCCGACGCCATTTACCTCTCCGCATCGGGACCAGCTTACGGCGGATCGGGAAATCATGAGGGTCGCCATGCCCCCGATCCTAGCGGGGCTCGCCGCTGCAGGGGGGGTGCCAGACACGACTGACCCGGTGGTTGGCACGGTCGTTGCTTACCCCGGTCCGAGTTCAACACCAACCACCGCGAAATAACCATGCGTATGCTAAAAAAACTGATGTTCCTCTCCCCCCTGCTGCTGACGGCTACGGCCTTCGGCCAGGAGGAAGTGGATGAAACCAAAGCCGGATATGATGAATTGATCGCGGGTCAGGGCGATTACGCCTATGCCTTCGACTTCTTCACCACCTCCATGCTGTGGACGGTGATTGCCGCCGGTCTCGTCTTCATCATGCACCTCGGCTTCGCCACTCTGGAAGCCGGCCTGTGTCAGAAGAAGAACACGGTCAACATCCTCTTCAAGAACTGCTTCATCATCGCGATCGGTATCGTCACCTATGCGCTGGTTGGCTTCAACACCCACTACCCGGGCGACTTCAACGGCTGGTTCAAGCTCGGCTCGATGATCGGTGACCTCAACGCCGACGGTGGTGACACCTTCGGCTACGGCGGCGTCGCCCTCTGCATGACCGGTTACGGTGACTTCATCTTCCAGGCGATGTTCGCGGCGACCGCCGCGACGATCGTTTCGGGAGCGGTTGCCGAGCGCGTCAAGTTGCCGACCTTCATGATCTTCGCGACCATCCTGGTTGGCTTCTGGTATCCGGTGGTCGGCTCCTGGCACTGGGGCGGCGGCTGGCTCGGTGACCTGAACGGTGGCAACGGCTTCAAGGACTTCGCCGGTTCGGCGGTGGTTCACGCCTTCGGTGGCTTCGCCGCTCTGGCCTGCGTTCTCGTCCTCGGCCCGCGTCGTGGCAAATACACCAGCGAAGGCATCAAGCCGATCCTTCCGCACAACCTGCCGCTGGCGGCGATCGGTGTGTTCCTGCTCTTCTTCGGCTGGTTCGGATTCAACGGCGGCTCGGTTCTTTCTGCCGCTCCCGGCCCGCTTGGTCTCGTCTTCACCACCACCACCCTCGCAGCCTGCACCGGTGCTCTCGGCGCTATGGCAACTTCCTGGGTGACCCTCAAGAAGCCTGACCTGTCCATGACCCTGAACGGCTTCCTCGCCGGCCTCGTGGGCATCACCGCCAACGCCGACATCGTCTCCGCGACCGGCGCTCTCATCATCGGCCTGATTGCCGGCGTCATCGTCGTCCTCTCGGTCCTGATGTTTGACAAGATTAAGATCGACGATCCGGTCGGAGCCATCTCGGTTCACGGCGTCTGCGGTATCTGGGGTATCCTCGCCGCAGCGATCTTCGAGGTCGTTCCCGAGGGTGGCGAAAAGCAGTTCGGCATCGTTGGCCAGCTGACCGGTGTCGCAGCCGTTGGTGCTGCCGCCTTCATCTTCTCCTTCGTCGTGTTCTTCATCCTCAAGCTCGTCATGGGCGTGCGGGTGGACGCACAAGAGGAAGAGGAAGGCCTCGACGTTGCCGAGCACGGCTCGCCAGCCTACACCGACTGATCCTCAGTCTCCGATTATCTTCACAAGCAGGCGGTCCGGATGGGCCGCCTGCTTTTTTTGCGGTGGCAGGCATCGGCGGTCTGGACTAATCGCAGGTCGTGACGCGGCGCAGTAGATTCCTCCTCGCACTTCTGATCCCTTGTTTGGCCTGGGCCGCGTGGCAGTGGTTCCGCCCCTACGAGTGGGCTCCCGACCCGGCCGCTCTAGCAAAAATCAACTTTTCCCAAGTCCGCCGTGACCGCGACTATCACTGGCTGGACGTGAGGGTCCGAATTCTCGACCCGGCCCGGCACGACCTCTCCAAAGGCGTGGCATTGGTTTTCCCGGACGGGCGGGAAAAGCGGCCCGACGGACTCACTCTTGAAGGACAGGGCGAGAGCGGACTGGATGCCGATGGCCCCTCGCTCGCCCATGTCGAAGCCATCTCCTTTCGATTCTGGATGGAACCCGGAGATCTTTCCGGTCCCCTGCAGCTCCAACTGAATGACGGGCTCCTGAAGGTTCGATCGAAGTCCGGGCCACCGGAACTCGAGGACGGCGAAACCGAAACATTCTACACCTGCCGTTGGTGATGAAGCTGCTGCTCGTCGACAACTCCAACACCCGGACAAAGTTCGCACTGAGCGATCCCGATGGCTCCATTACAGCCACCTTCTGGACTCCGACCAGTTCCATCGAGCCCGATGTGCTGGCGCAGAAGCTTTCGCACCTCGACTTCGACGCTGCGGTCATCTGCTCGGTGGTTCCGGACAAGCGGGGAATGATCGAGGCCTACCTTTCGGTCCGCGGCCCTCTGCACCGGATCACTCACGAGAGTCCTCTCAATCTCGCGATCGACTACCCGAAGCCACCCAGCATCGGAGCGGACCGCCTCGCCAATGCAGTCGGGGTGGTCGCCCGCCATGGCGCTCCCGCGATTGTCATCGATTTCGGCACTGCGGTGACTTTCGACATCGTGTCGAAGAAACCTGCCTATGTGGGCGGCGTCATTGCTCCAGGACTGGGCGCAATGAGTGACTATCTCGGCCGCAAAACCGCCCTGCTTCCGCAAATCGAGCTAGCTGAGCCCGAGTCGGCAATCGGCAAGTCAACGGCCGGAGCCATGCAGGCGGGAGCGGTGATCGGCTATCGAGGCTTGGTCCGCGAAATCATTGCCGCGATCCGCTCCGAACTCGGCGGACAGGTCAAAACGATTGCCACCGGCGGTGACGCCGGCCTGATCGCTTCCGGCGTGGCGGAAATCGACACCGTCGACCGCGATCTGACACTCGCCGGCATCGACCGCATCGGTCGACGGGCATTCGGTTGAAAAATGGCAGGAAATGGGGTGCCTCCACCCCGGAAATTCGTCTAGAACGCCCGCGATGGCTCATAGCGAACTTGCCCTCGGAATTGATTTTGGCGGCACCTCGGTGAAGACCGGCGTGGTCTATCGGGGCAACATCATCGACAGCGCTCCCCCCATCGCCACACAGGATTTCGATGGCCCTGAGCCACTCCTCGATGCCCTGGCCCGGGCGGTTGGAGATCTCCGCGGGCACCACCCGGGCATTGCTGCCGTCGGGATTGGAATGCCGGGATTCGTTGACTTCGAGAAAGGCATCGTCCGGAACCTCACCAACGTCCCCGGATGGCAGAGTTACCCGCTCAAGGACAATCTTCAGCGTCGACTCGACCTGCCGGTGGTCGTTGAAAACGACGCCAACTGCATGACCTACGCCGAGTGGAAGCGGGGCGTCGGAAGAGGCATCGACGACCTGATCGCGATTACCCTCGGCACCGGTGTCGGCGGTGGCGTGGTCGCCAACGGCCGGATGGTCCGGGGCAGCCAATTCGGCGCCGGGGAAGTCGGCCAGATGTCGGTCGACTGGGAAGGCAAGCCGGGCCACTACGGTAATCTCGGGGCTCTTGAGGAGTACATCGGCAATCAGCAAATTTCAGCGAGGGCCGAGGAACTCTACTCCGAGTCGGGCAGCAGCAAGACGCTCAGCGACATGACCCCTGCCCTGCTGTCGAAGTCCGCCCACGCCGGCGACCCGGTCGCGCTCCAGCTTTGGGACGAGATCGCCCGCCGCCTCGCCTGTGCCCTCGTCAACTGCTGCTGGCTCCTCAATCCCCGCGCCATCATCATCGGGGGCGGGGTTGCGAAGGCAGGCGACCTGCTCTTCACGCCGCTCACCAATCACATTTACTCGCAACTCTCGGCACCGTTCAAAGACCACCTGATGATCCTTCCGGCCAGGTTCGGAAATGAAGCCGGGATCATCGGCGCCGCGACCCTTGGTCTGGAAAACGCCGGCTTCGAAGTCGCACCCTGATCGCCTTTCGCCGGCATTTCACGGTTCCCAAGCTCCGGTCGGAACGCTACTTCCCCGCCCGTGCCTTACGATTTCCACACCCCCATCACCCGCAAGGGAACCGGCTGCATCAAATTCGACCGCCGTCCGGAACTCGACCCGTTCTGGGTGGCGGATATGGACTTCGCCTCCTGCCCCGAGATCCTTGAAGCGCTCCACAGCCGTGTCGACCACGGCGTCTTCGGCTACGCCCAGGCCCATGCGGGGCTGAACGAGGCCATCGCAGTCTACCTGCAGGAACGTCACGGCTACTCGCTCAGCTCCGAGCAGCTTGTCCATCTCGGCGGGCTGGTCCCCGCGCTTTCGATCGCCGCCCGGGCCTTTTGCAAGCCGGGCGAGGCGGTGATGACCTGCACTCCCGTCTATCCTCCCTTCATCAACGTCCACCGGGATGCAAAGGCCGAGCTGATCACCGTCGACCATGTCCGCTGCGATGACCGCTGGACGTTTGATTGGAACGGTCTCGAGGCTGCGGTCACTGAAAAGACCCGGGTGTTCCTGCTCTGCAATCCCCAGAACCCCCTCGGGCGGGTATTCGATGCGGACGAAGTCGAGCGCATCGCCCGCTTCTGCTCCGACCACGATCTCGTGTTGGTTTCCGACGAGATCCACTGCGACCTGATCCTCGATGAGGCGAGCACACCCCATCACTCGGCGCTCCGTCTTCCCGACGAGCTGAGACAGCGGTGCATCACGCTGATGTCCCCCAGCAAGACGTGGAATATCGCCGGTCTCGGCTACGCGCTGGCGGTGATTGAGGACGATTCGCTGCGTCGCCGGTTTTGCGCCGCCCGCGGACACACCCTCACAGAGATCAACGCGCTCTCCTATTACGCCGCGGAGGCCGCCTACCGCGACGGCGAACCGTGGCGAAAGGAGCTGATCGACTATCTCCGCGACAACCGCGACGCGCTCCTGACCTTCTTTCGGGAGCGGCTTCCTCAACTCAAGCCGGTCGTCTCGGAGGCCACCTATCTCGCATGGATCGACGCCCGCGACCTCGGCGTCGACAATCCGGCGTCCTTCCTCAAGCAGGAGGCCGGTCTGTTCGTCTCCGACGGGGCCTTCTTCGGCTGGCCCGGCTGGTTCAGGTTCAACTTCGCCTGTCCCCGGGCCCGGATGCTTGAAGGCCTCGAAAAGATCGCCCGGGCCTGCGCGAAGCCCGCTGCCGCAGCGACCGACTGATCGCCGCCCGACTTGATGATTGGAAATCCTGCCGCTCCGTCCTATTCACCCTCCATGCGAAACTTCATTCCGCTGCTCCTCGCTGTCATCCTGCTTCCCCTCGCGAAGGCGGATCATGTGATCATGACCGGTGGCCCGGCACTTAGGAAATGGGAGGACTTGCGGGTCAGCCAGGATCGGCACGACCGGTGGTGGGCAAACTTCATCCGGGCCTCGACGCTGCGGATGGTCGAAATCCGCAAAGCCTACGGCGGGAATGCCCGCATCGTCTGGATCGTCCACCGCCCCGGTTACCAGAGTCGTGCGGGCGAGGATGGAAAACCATACACCAGCTGGATCACAGACCTCGCCCGGAAGCGCAACGTGTCGCTGAAATGGGTGAGCTCGAATGGCAATGTCATTTCGACCCTCAACAGCCTGCCCCGTGGATCGGTCCAGACTTTCGACTACTTCGGGCATAGTAACAAATACTGCTTCATGCTCGACTATGGCAACGAGATCATGGCCGCGTCCACGGTCTGGATCCACGAGGACGACCTCAACCGCATCAGCCGCTCGATCTTCGCCAAGAACGCCTACTGCAAGAGCTGGGGCTGCCACACGGCGGAAAGCATGAGCAAGAAGTGGAAGAGCCGTCTCGGCGTTCCGCTTGAAGGCGCTGTCGGCCCCACTGACTACACCGTCGTCGGCCAAGGCAAGCTGCCGGTCGTCAAGGGCCGCTGGGCCCGCTGATCCCTTTCGCATTCACCATGAAGTTCCAAGAACTCAAAGCCCTCTTCGAACAGCCGCTCTTCGAGTTGCTGAAGCAATCCCGAGCCGTCCACGAGTCCCACTGGGACGATCCGGAAGTGCAGCTCTGCACGCTGCTATCGATCAAGACCGGCGGCTGCTCGGAGGACTGCTCATACTGCGCGCAGTCGGCCCGCTACAACTCGGGTGTCGAAGTCGAACGACTGATGGAGAAGGAGGCCGTCATGGAGCGTGCCCGCGCGGCGCGCGAGAGCGGCTCGACCCGTTTCTGCATGGGTGCGGCATGGCGGGGCGTCCGCTCGGGAACCCAACGCTTCGAACAGGTGCTCGATATCATCGGGGATGTTTCCAAGCTCGGTATGGAGGTCTGCGTGACACTCGGTGAATTGGGACCCGACGAAGCCAAGCGGCTGAAGGAGGCCGGTGTGACCGCCTACAACCACAACGTCGACACTTCCCCCGAGCACTACCCGAACATCGTCACCACCCACACCTACGAAGACCGGCTTCGGACCATCCGCAACGTACAGGACGCGGGCATGTCCGTCTGCTGCGGCGGCATCCTCGGCCTGGGGGAAACCAACGACGACCGTCTGCGGATGCTTGAGGTGATTTCGGAATTCAACCCGCAGCCCGAGAGCGTTCCGATCAACTCGCTGATGCCGATGCCGGGCACACCTCTCGAAGGCGGCGACCCTGTGGATGTATTCGATTTGGTTCGCATGATTGCTGTCACCCGAATCGCCGTTCCAAAGGCCAAGGTCCGCCTCTCCGCCGGTCGCACCAGGCTGTCCGACGAAGCCCAGGCCCTCTGCTTTTTCGCCGGCGCGAATTCGATTTTCTACGGCGACAAGCTCCTCACCGCCACCAATCCGGCGGTCGAAAAGGATCGCGCGCTGCTCGGCAAGCTGGGTCTCGGAACCCTCGCGCCCGATCGAGGTCTGTGCGCGCCGGAAGCTGACGGCGAAAAGCCGCTCCAGCCCTGCTGCGGCTGACGGAGTGACGCTTCCAAAGCGCCATGTCAGGGCGCGGCGGTCTCCGGACCGCTCAACCGGTGCCTCCACCCCGCTCTGATGTCATTTCTCCGCCGCCTCTCCAACCACCTCGGCAAGGCCACCCTGGTCGTGGTGCTTGGCATCTCGGGCACCGCACTGGTCCTCGTTCTGCCAGCGGTCGCCCGTCACTTCACCGACGTCGTCATCGGCGAGAACCGACCGGATCTGGTCCTTCCCACCGCTTTGGTCGGCCTGGCAGCGATCGCGCTCAGACAGATCCTGCTGGCCCTCCGGTCACTCAGTTCGCAGTGGCTGGAGGCAAAAGTCGTGCACGAACTCCGCGTCGAACTCTTCGACAAGCTCCAGCGCCAACCCATCCGCTGGTTCGACCGCAACCGCTCCGGAGAAGTCATGAGCCGAGTGTCGACCGACGTCCCGGCGATGCAGAGGATGTTGGTCGAGAGCATCGACATCGCCTTTCCCGCGCTGCTCCAATTCCTCGTCGTGCTGGCGGCCCTCTTCTGGCACGACTGGCGTCTGGCCCTCGTCACGATCGCTCCCCTGCCCCTGATCGGACTCGTCTCATGGAGACATTCGCTGGTTGCCGAGCCCCAGTGGCGGGAGTCAAGCGAGGCCACCGCCGCGCTTCACGCGCTGCTGCATGATTCCCTCTCCGGCATCCGCCAGATCAAGGCATACACCGGTGAGCCGGAGTCCTTTGACCGCTTCGAGACGGCCAGCCTGACCTCCCGGCGGAAATACATGCGGGTCATGCGAAGCCAGTCCCTCGTCTGGCCCGCGATATCCATTCTCGCGGAGGCGGGGATCATCGCCATGGTGGCTTACGGTTCCTGGCGGGTCCTCGCCGGCGAGATCGAGGCCGGCACCCTGTTCTACTTCCTTTTCGCGTGGGGCTTCCTCTTCGAGCCGATCTCGAAGATCAATCCGTTCACCCAGACCGTGAACCGTGGCAGGGCGTCCGCCAAGAGGGTGGCCGAGATCCTCGACCGGCCGGACGAGGCGGGCCTCGTGGAGGGCATCCGGCCCGACTCGGTCCGTGGGGACCTGCGCTTCGAAGGCGTGTCGTTTTCTTACGATCCGGAGTCCCCGGCGGTCTCGGGAATCGACCTCCATGCAAGCCCCGGGCAGACCATCGCTCTGGTAGGCCCTACCGGAGCTGGAAAGTCGACACTGCTGAACCTGATCGCGCGCTTCTATGAACCCGATCAAGGCCGCATCCTTCTCGATGGCCGGCCGTTGTCGGAGCTCTCGAAGGAGTGGTTGCGCGACCACCTTGGCTATGTCACGCAGGAGAGCTTCCTTTTCAACGCGAGCCTGCGTGACAACCTGCTGCTCGCGAAAAAAGATGCGACGGATGAGGAAATCTGGACCGCACTCGACGCGGCGAACGCATCCGGCTTCGTCCGTCAGCTTCCGGACCAACTCGACACACTCGCGGGTGAACGCGGCACGAGATTTTCAGGCGGGGAACGGCAACGGCTCTCGATCGCACGCGCCATCCTCCGGAACCCGCCCATCCTGCTTCTCGACGAAGCCACCTCGGCTCTCGACAACAAGACCGAGAGGCTTGTTCAGGAAGCAATGGAACGACTGCGCTCCAAACGCACCTGTTTCGTCATCGCCCACCGCCTGAGCACCATCGAGTCCGCGGACCAGATTCTCGTGCTGAAGGACGGCAGGATTGCCGAGTCGGGAAGACATGCCGAACTGGTCGAACGCCGGGGCGAGTATTTCCGATTGCAGGTCGGCCAAGCGGATTGAGGGGAAGCTTGCCCGTCCAGAGCTGAACTGCTCAACTCAACGTTACTTTGGCCCTGACCCACCGACTTCTTCTAACACTCCTTGCGGCAGGGCTGGGCATTGCCTCTTTCCCTCCACTCCATTGGCATCCGCTGGCCTTGGTCGTGCCGGTTGTCTTCCTATTCTCTCTGAAGGGCGCGCGACCGGACCAGGCACTCGTGCTCGGCGGAGCCTTCGGCCTCGCGCTCTACGGCGGCACCCTCAACTGGTTTGCCGAGATCTTCGGACTGATGGCGGTCCTGCTCTTCTTCATCCTCGCACTATTCCCGACCATCTTTGCCGTCGTCATGGGTACGCTCGGAAAGCGGAAGCTTTCGCCGTGGACATTCGCCTCACTCGTGGCGGTGCTCTGGACCGGAATCGAGTTCTACCGATGCGAATGGTTCACGCTGCGATTCCCGTGGATCACGACCGGCACAGCGCTTCCGCCCGGTTACCTCACACCGATCCTCGGCGTCTACGGTGTTACTTTCGCCGCCACTCTGGGTGCCGGACTTGTGGTTTTCGAAAGGAGCACCCGTATCGCCGGAGTGGCCGTCCTGACTGCTCTCGCCGCCACCTGCTATCTCCCCCGTAAAGCGCCGACGACCACCGACCTACGCATCGCCGCCGTGCAGGGAGAAACGCTGCCCTTCCGAGCGTATCTCCAGCTCTCGGACGAAGTCGAAGGTGGCGCCGATGCCTTCGTCTGGCCGGAATACGCGCTTCCGTATGACCTCCGGAAACATCCCGCCCAACTGGAACAGGTCCGCGAGCTGCTCGTCAGGCACGGTGCAACATTCCTCGTCGTCGGCAGCCGAACCGATCACGACGACGGCAGTTGGTCGAACACCTCACTCATCGCCGGTCGAGACGGCATTCTCGGAACCCACGACAAGAACCGTCCCGTCCACTTCTTCGATGAGGGCGTTCCCGGGACAGAAACTCCCGCATGGGCCACACCCTTGGGGCGAATCGCCACACCGATCTGCTTCGACAACGACTACTCCCGGATCCCGCTCGAAGCCGTGCGCAACGGAGCCGAGCTGTTTCTGGTTCCCAGTATGGACGCCGAACACTGGACCGCCCGTCAGCATCTGCAGCATGCCGAACTGGTCCGGCACCGAGCTGCCGAGACCGGCCGATGGTATGTCGTGGCCTCGTCCTCGGGTCTTACTCAGGTTGTCGATCCGACCGGAGCTCGAATCGATTCACTGCCGTTATTCGACCCCGGCGTGATGATGACCGAGGTCGCCACCACCGAGCGACTCACAATCTTCAGCCGCGGTGGTCACCTGTTCGGCCCCGCCACCGCCATCGCGGCTGCGGTCATTCTGGTCGGCACCCTGTTTCTCGGCCGAGCCGACCGAAAGAAGAGCCCCGGCAGCGACTCGACCGAAGCTACCAAGGCATCGGAAACGCACGCATGAACTCATGCACCCGCTCGCGAATGGCGTGGAGCTGTTCGTCGTTCCCGACACTCTGAAGTGCCTCGTCGATGAAGTCGGCGACCTTCTCGACGTCGGCTTCCTTCACACCCCGGGTCGTCACGGCAGGCGTTCCGATCCGGATGCCGCTCGGCTTCATCGGAGTGCCGGTGTCGAAGGGAATCGAGTTCTTGTTCACCGTGATGCCCGCCTCATCCAATGCGTGGGACGCGTCGGCGCCATTGAGATTCTTCGGCCGCAGGTCGACCATCATCACATGGTTGTCGGAGCCCTCGGAAACGATGCGGTAACCATGCGACGTCAGACGCGCGGCCATCGCCTGCGAGTTCTTCACGACCTGCTCCTGATACGTTTTGAACTCCGGCTTCAGGGCCTCACCAAAGCACACTGCCTTGGCCGCGATCACGTGCATCAGCGGACCACCCTGGATGCCGGGGAACACCTGCGAGTCGATCTTCTTGGCGAACTCCTCCTTGCACAGGATGATGCCCCCGCGGGGACCGCGGAGCGACTTGTGGGTCGTCGATGTGACGAAGTCCGCATAGGGAACGGGATTCGGATGAACCCCTGCGGCAACCAAACCGGCGATGTGCGCCATATCCACGAACAGATAGGCACCCACTTCGCGGGCGATCTCCCCCATCCTCTCGAAGTCGATGACCCTTGAGTAGGCGCTGGCACCGCAGGTGATCAGTGCCGGCTTCGTCTCACGCGCGAGCTCGGCGAGGTGATCGTAGTCGATCCGCTCGTCGTCCTTGCTCACGCCGTAGTGGGTGACCTCGTAAAACTTGCCGGAGAAGTTCGCCTTGTGGCCGTGCGTCAGGTGACCGCCATGGGCCAGATCCATCGTCAGAATCCGGTCGCCCGGCTTGAGCACGGAGAAATACACCGCGGTATTCGCCTGGGACCCGGAGTGAGGTTGCACGTTCGCGTGCTCGGCACCGAAGAGTTCCTTGGCCCGCTCGATGGCCAGCGACTCGACCACGTCGACGTGCTCGCAGCCACCGTACCAACGGCGACCGGGATACCCTTCCGCATACTTGTTGGTCAGGACCGAGCCCTGCGCTTCCATCACGGCCGGTGAAGCAAAGTTTTCCGAGGCGATCAGCTCGATGTTGAAACGCTGGCGCTTCTCTTCGGCAACGATCGCCGCGTAGATTTCGGGATCGGTTTCGGAAATTCGGGAACCCGACGCTTTGCACACCCGTCGTTCATGGCGCCCACCTTCGAAATCCGTCGAGAGGAAGACATCGACCATCTCCAAGGCCGTCGCCTGCTCGACCGTCTTGCCTCCCAGGCACAGCACGTTGGCATCGTTGTGCTGGCGGGTGATGACCGTTTCTTCAACCGTCCGGACGTTCGAGGCGCGGACGTGGTCGTGACGGTTCGCCGCCATGCAGACGCCGACGCCCGAGGTGCAGCAAAGGATCCCGAAATCGTGGGTCGAATCCGCGACGTTGCGGGCGACAAGATTTGCGTAATCCGAGTAATCGACCGACTCCGTTCCATTCGTTCCGAAATCCGTGACCTCGTAGCCGGCGGCGTTCAGATGCGCCGCGATGGCGTCCTTGAGTTCCACTCCGCCGTGGTCGGCGCCGATCGCAATGCGCAGGGTCTTTTCGCTCATGAAGGAATAGGGGCTGGTCGCCGCAGGGAAATGGCCTCTGAGCCGGGGAAATGCAACCCCCGATCAGGTCGTGCCGGACGGATTCGGCCGATTCTCAGCCATTCCACGTCTGATCGATAAACTCGATCAGTTTTGGAATCGCGACATCCAGCGTGGCAGCCACATCCGCGTAGGCAGCCGGCCCCTGTCCGATCGGATCCGGGACGTCGCAGCCGATCCCTTTGCCGGGAATCTCGGCGAACTCGCAGGCGAGGAAGAACTTGTCCTCGTGGTCCGGGAACATCCCGAGCAACGCCTGCAGGTGGCTGTCGGTCATCGCGAACACATGGGTCGAACGCTCGATCATTCCCTCGCTCACAGGCTGACTCCGGAAGCCTTCGAGCGAGATCCCGCGGCTTCGGAGCACATCCTCGGTCTCGCGGCTGACCCGGCCGCCGGGGTAGGCAGCGACTCCGGCAGATGCGACCTCGAAATCTCCCCGCTCCTCGACAGCCTTGCGGAAAAGCCCCTCGGCCATCGGGCTCCGGCACGTGTTCCCGGTGCAGACGAAAAGGACGGATTTCTTGCCAGCCATGGCGTCCACCATGTTCACGCGGTCGCGAACGGTCAAGAGGTCCGAGTATCAGGGCGGGCTGAGAGTGACGCGAACCCGGCCGAACCGCTTGGATTCAGGTCCGGCGGTAGCGGCGTCCCAGACGGTGACTCTTTCCCACTCAGGGTCGACGACATCCACCGATGCCGTGCCTCCGGGACCGGACATGGCATCCGGATTACTGCCGAACTCGGCTTTGTAGACCAACTCCGGCGCGTTGCGTCGACGCAGGAACCGAATCCCGAGCCTACCCGCTGCAGCATCCCAAACACCCACCGGCATGCCGGACGGCGGAACCGCCAACGGCTCATCCGGGTGATGGTCAGCCAGCGTCGGATCGAGACCGAAAGCGAACTCGAGCAGCTTCGCGATCCCGTCCTGGTCCTCGTCAGCGAGTTGGGTCGCGGCGCTCCCATCAACGCCGTATCCGGCGCTCCAATCCGCGTAGTAAGTGGGACCGGAAATCACCAAGACCTCGGACGCATGGCTACCGAAACCGTCGGGATCCACAGCATTCCCCACCACCGAGATTTCAGCGACGGACGCCGTGGACTCAATCGTCGCAACGTAGTAGTAGCCACTCCCTCTCAACCCGATGACCGTTCCCCCCGATATCGACAGGTCCGCCGCATCGAAGTCCATCACGTCTTTGTCGAAAACCACCGTCACCTCGAAGGGTTGTCCGTCGAGGAACGCGGGGCCGGCGATGGAACACCTTGTCGGTCGCGCGCTGCCGCCATCCGCCAAAAACTCCGCACTCTCCAACCCGAGGATAAAACTTTCCAAGGCCGCCACCGCGGCATCGTCGGTCAGATTCTTCGCCAGCGGCGGCATCGCCTCACCGTTTCCCACGGCCGCAGAGCGCACATGGATTGCCGAAAGTGAGGGGTCGCCCGGAACCACGTAACGCCCGTCCGGCCCCAGCCAATAGAAACCCTCGATCTCCGCGTTGATAAGATTCTGTTCCGCGAGCGGCGTGCCCAAACGGGCGTCGAAGCCCTCGACCAGTCCCCCGGGTCGATGGCAATGCGCGCAGTTGGTATCCAGATAGGACCGAACGCGATGCTCAAGTGGAGCCGTCGGGTCTCCAAGTGGCCTTGCTTCGATGAAATCGGCGAGCTGATCCGACGTGAGTGTCACGTCGAATGCACCCAACCCGTTCAAGGTTTCCAACTGGTTCTCCGTCCGACCAGTCACCGGATAGAAGCAATGCCGGTTCAACGGCGCGGTTCGAAATCCCAGCGCTTGGCCGGATGCCTCGTTGTGGCAGAGAAGACAATCCGCACGTCCCGGATAGTCCCACGTGCGAGACTCGCTACCTCCTCCTGCCAACTCCACCGTGTAGGCCTCACTCACACCGGCGGACATCAGAACCGCATCCGTGCCTGCCTCGTTCCACTTGTAGGTCACGCCGTACTTTCCCCCGCCCTCGGTGCATACCAGAAAACGGGTCTCCAATCGCTTCATCACTGACGGGTCCGTCTCGTCCACCGGCACCTCGAAATGCTTTACGAACACGGTCCCCGCCGGAAACAGCCAAGGCCCATCCTCGGAGAATACAATCCTCTCACCGGCAGTATCCAGCGCACCGTCGTTCGGCAGGATCACCCAGCGCGACTTCACCGCGCCGTCGGACCACAAGGGACTGGCCACCTCGTAGGGAATCATCCCCGCCGACGGCTGGAGTGTCGTCAAATTGGAGAATACCCCGGTCTGCGACAGCAACCCGGGCGGCTCCGCCGTCACCCCGGCTGTCGCAAGTTTCAGGATCGTTCCCCCTCCCTGATTGGTCCCGGCGAGAATGGTCATGTAAACCTCGCCCGCGCTGTCAGTCGAAAAGCCGGAGATACCCACCTTGTTGCCGGTCGGAAGTCCGTTGAGCAACACTTCCTCACCGGCCAATTCGCCGCCCTCGTCGAGCTCGAGTGCTCGCACCCATCCAAAGGAATGCCCGGCAACCAGAACCTTGCCTCCAAGGTCCTCCGCCCACTTGGCTCCACGGTAACGCAGCCCGCCGATGATGCAATTTCCTGTCTCCCGTCCAAATGTGTAGAAGGGTTCCTGCTCGGTACCCAAAGGCGTGGACGGCACGGCTTTCGGACCGTTGAGCGTGCCCTCCTTGAAAGCCCATTGCGCGTTCGCCCCTTTGGAGATCCGGGTCAGCTCCTCCATGTCCTGCTGACCCACGTCCCCGATCCAGATGTCACCGGTCGGTTCATCGAAGTACATCGACTGAGGGCTGCGCAGTCCGATCGCATAAAACTCCTCGAGTATTCCGCCACCTGGATCTTGCCAAGGATTGTCATTCGGAATCCCGTAGCCTTGCGACGCGTTCGCCGGGTAATGCGAGAGGTAAAAGGAGAAGTCCGCGTTCCGCGGCTGGCGCCGGATCGGATGGGACTTCAGCGGGTCGTTGTCGACATCGATCCGCAGCACTCCGCCGAATAAACCCCGATCGATTCGCTGCGACGTGTTGTGGTAGTCCCAGCCCGAACCACCGTCACCATTGACGAGGTAGAGAAAGCCGTCGGTCCCGAAGAACATCCCTCCCCCGTTGTGCCAGCCGTGCGGATCATACTGATTGATCAGGTTGAACTCGCTCGTCGGCTCGACCGTTCCAGTCGAGAAGTTCCACTCGAAACGCGATACCCTCCAGTAGGTCGAGTTGTCTGAGTTCCGAAGGAGGTTCCGTTTGTTGTAGCACACGAACACCCAATTCTCAGCGGTCGCACCCGGGACACCGAAGTCCGGGTGGAAGACCATGCTGTAAAAGCCCATATCCCCTGCCCGCCGCGTCTCGTTCCGCCAGTCGAGCACCTCGACCACCTCCGCAGGCGTCACATCCGGATCATTCGGAAATCGCCACATCTGCCCGTTCTTGCACACCAACAATAGCTGCCCCGGCAGTCCCGGAATCTCGGACAGACGCATCGGATCAACGAAAGCAAGGTTGGGAAAGGCGTTAACCGCAGCCCATCCTGTCGCACTTCCCGGACTCGCTGACGGAAAGACACCGTTGACGAAGGGACCCACCGGCACGGGGTTGTCGAGGCCGCCTCCGCAGGCGGCTCCGCAACTTAGGATCAGTGCCGCAATGATGATTCGCACGATGCCGTGCTAGCCGAGAACCGGACGCCCCTCAAGAAAACGACGGTTACGGTGACAGCGTGACCCGCACTCGCCCAAAACGGCGCGCGGCTGTTCCTACGGTCTCGGTATCCGAAACCGTGACCCGTTCCCAGTCCGCATCGACGATGTCCACGCTCGGCGGCCCCGTGGCGACCTCGAAGCCCGAAAGTCCATTGCCGAACTCCGGCACGTAGGTGAGGCCCGATTGCCCCCGGCGCCTAAGGAAAACCATCTGCAGCCGGCCACCCGGGCCCGATTCGGTCAACTCCACTCGCGGAAATCCGGACGGAGGGATTAAACCGTCGTCGATCCGGTAGTCGGCCACAGCGGGATCAAGGCCGAAGGCGAACTCCAGCAACTTCACGACTCCGTCGCCATCCTCGTCGGCCAGGAGGGTGGCCTCCGACGGATCGACACCCGCCGCGATCGCCCACTGCTGGTAGGCGGAAAGAACCACAACGCTGTAGGGATTGGAGGCATGATTCCCCTGCCCCTCGGAATCCGTGACAACATTCTCGGGCAACAGAATGGTCACCGCACCCGGCACCGGAGCCACCTCCACCGACCACAGCGAACCTCCACCCGCCAGCGAGGTGACCGCGCCTCCGCTGATTTGGAAATCGGCGGGAGTCAGGCCGGTCACCGGCTCCGAAAACTCCAACAGGGCCGTGAAAGGGCCATCAAGCGGCCCGGCCGGACCGGCGAGCATGGAAAGCGGGCGCACGCTTTCGAGCCAGATCGTATCGATTCTCGTCCCATCGTCCCGGGCATACAACTCCATCACATGGGCACCCGCCGATAGCGTGAACACGCTCGGATTGCTCAGCGGCTGCCGCGTGCTGTTGGCGATATCGAGATGGAAGAGCCCGGTTCCCACGTTGCCATCCTGATTGGTGTGCCAAGGGTCCGGGGCGGCCTCACCATCGAACCCGAGGTAGAACGAATCGCTGCTGGCATCGTCCGAGCGGGTCATACCCCGCACACGATAGTCACCGGCACGGGGAACCACCGGATTGAATGTCACCTTGAGGCCGGGATCATAGGCAAACCCGGTTCGCAACCCCTGCGGCGTCCACAGGTAGGCGCCAGCACTGGCTGACGGGTCGGAAACCACCTCAAAACCCGCAACGATATCCGCCGACTCCGCCTCGAACCACAGCCGTTGGCTGAGGTAGAGGGTCGAGACCGAAGCTCCGGCACCCATCACGTTTCCAACCAAATCGATCACCGAGCCGGGAAGGATCTCGACCGTCACCCCACCCTCGCTGACGGGAGTGACGGTCAACCGGTAATCGAAGCCGACCGGCACGATCGAATCGAGTGTGCCGTTGGTCACCGCCAAGTCGGACATCTCCAAACCGGTCACCTCTTCCCCGAATCCAAGCAGGACTTCGAATGCTCCGGACACCTGACTTGGCACGCCGCTGAAGCTCGGCACGGGAGGCAGCGTGTCGACGAAGCCGACGGTTAGAATATTCGACGCGAAGCTGCCCTCTCCTTCCGGATCCACCGCGTCCCCGACAACTTGCACCGAAACCTCCGGCGAGGAAGGGAGGACAGTGGCCACGTAGTAGTAACCCGCCCCGCGGATATCCATGACCGATCCGCCCGTCACCGAAACATCGCCGGCGTCGAAGTCGTCGACATCCATATCGAAAACCACGGTAACTTCGAAAGTTCCGCCAACCGTCCCCGACGGCCCCGCGAGTGAAGATCTTGCGGGGCGCCTCCCCACGAGATCGTCGAAGCGCCGCGTCGCCCCGTCATTCGCCCATGTCCCCGAGTCCATCAGCGTCCATGTGGATCCGTCAGAGCTATGATGAACCTCGTAGTTCGCGATCCTACCATTTGCCGCAGCCTGACGCGGAACATACTCATAGCCTCCGACTTCCTGAAGCGAACCCAGATCGAGCGTCAAATGGTGCGGCATCGGGTCCTCGTCCGCCCCCCATTGGGTATGCCAGATCGTCGCCGGATCACCGTCCACCGCGAAGTCCGCGGGCGTGTATTCGTCCGCCAATTCTTCCGAGTCAAAGTCGTGAACCGACACCGGAACCGCCACACCCGACGCGTCGAGCACCCGCAACTCCGCGACCGAGGTCCATGGGTTCCCATTCACTTCGGACAGCGCCGTCAGCCGGACGTAGCGGGCGATTGGCGCCGGCACCGGTTCGAAATCGGGGGGATTCAACCCGCTGATGTATTCCGCCACCGTTGCAACCGCTTGGTCGTCCGCCACATTTTTTGCCAGAGGCGGCATCGCATCCCCGTCGCCAACGGCTGCGAGCCGCACATGCACGGCCGAGAGCGAAGGGTCCCCCGCGCGGATGTAGCGGCCGTCGGGCCCGAGATAGAAAAACCCCTCGATCAACCCGTCCACGAGGTTCTGCTGGTGAAGCGGTGTGGCAAGTCGGGCGTCGAATCCCGACACCTGACCGCCCGGCCGGTGGCAATGGGAGCAGTTGGCATCAAGATAGGACCTCACTCGGTGCTCAAGTGGAGCGCTTCCGTCATCCAACGGACGGGCCTCGATGAAATCCCGCAACTCCTGCTCACCGAGGGTCCGGTCGAACATTCCCAGCGCGTTCAAGGTCACCAACTGGTTGGCCGTCCGCCCCGTCGAATCGTAGTCGAAGTTCCGGTTCAATTGGTGGGTTCGGAAACCGAGTGCCTGCCCCGCCGCATCGTTGTGGCAGATCATGCAGTCCGCCCGCGAGGGGTAGTCCCAAGAGCGCGTCTCGGTTCCACCACCCTCCAATACCACGTCGTATGCCTCCGAAAGCCCTCCAGTCAAAAGCTCCGCATCGGTTCCAGCCGTGTTCCACTTGTAGGTCACACCGTACTTCCCGCCGCCCTCGGTGCAGACGAGCAAGCGGGTCTCGAGGCGTTTCATCACTCCGGGCGCCGTTTCCACCTCGAAGTGCTTCACAAAGACGGTTCCCGCCGGAAACACCCAGTTGTCCGAACCACTGAACGCGATGTCTTCCGCAGCCGTGTCATGGGATCCGTCATTGGGCAGGATGATCCAACGTCGTTTCGCCGCAGCGTCCGACCAAAGCGGACTCGCGACATCATAGGGAATCACGCCGGGTTCCACCTCGAGTGTCGACAGATCGGAGAACACCCCCGTTTGCGACAGCCACTGAGGAGGCTCGGTCGACAAGCCCTGCGCCTCCAGCTTCATGATCGTCCCTCCCGGCACATCGGTTCCCGCCAGATTCATCAGGTAAATTTCACCCGCGGCGTCCGTGCAGAAATTTCCTAGCCCCGCCTTCGCCCCGGTATCGAATCCCTCAATGATCAGATCGACGCTCGGCGAGCCGACATCCGGATCCATGGTCCAGACACGCCCGCGCACATGATCGCCGAAGATCACCTTGCCGCCGAGCTGCTCGTTCCATCGCGCCCCGCGATAGCGCATTCCACCGATGATGCAGGTTCCGGTGCCACGATCGTAGTCGTGATCCGGAGGCTGTGGCGTTCCGATGAGGCTGGCAGGCTGTGCCTTCGGGCCTGCTGAAAGACCTTCACGATACGCCCACTGGGCGTTCGAGCCTGACGTCACCCGGGTCATCTCCTCCTTGGTGCCTTGGCCGACATCGCCGATCCAGATGTCACCGGTCACGGAGTCGAAATGCATCGAGTGCGGGCTCCTCAAACCGATCGCGTAGAACTCTTCGAGAACCCCACCCGCAGGGTCGAGCCAGGGGTTGTCGTTGGGGATGCCGTAACCCTGGGTCGAACTCGCCGGCCAATTCGCACCGGTCGGCTTGGCCCACGCCGGATCTTCGGTCGGCTGGCGACGAATCGGGTGTGACTTGGCCGGATCGTTGTCGACGTCGATGCGGAACACCCCGCTGAAGAATCCTTGGTCGATCCGTTGGGAGTTGCCGTAGGCATCACCCGATCCCCCTCCGTCCCCGCACGAGATGTAGAGAAATCCGTCGTCGCCGAAAAACATCGCCCCGCCGTTGTGCCAGCTCTGGGGATCGTACTGGTTGATTAGTACTTCCTCGCTCGCCGGATTGAGGGTTCCCGATCCCGACAACCACGTGAACCGGGAGACACGCCAATAGGTCCGGTTGTTGTCGTCCACCCCCGGGACCGGGCGGTAGTTGTAGCATACGAAGACCGAGAACTCGCCAGCTTCACCGGCTTGACCGAAGTTCGGATGGCAGACCGCACTGTAAAATCCCTGGTCCCCCGACGTCTCGGTCGAGGCCCGCCAATCCAGCACCTCAACCACCTCACTCTGAATTACCGTCGGGTCGTTGGCGAAACGCCAGAGCTGGCCATTCTTTCCAACAAGCAGCCACTCGCCTGTTCCGGGAATCTCGGTCATGGAGAGCGGATCGACAAAAGTCAGATTGGTGAACGCGTTCACCACTTCCCAACCGGTCGCGGTCCCCGGTGCCGTGGTCGGCAGCAAGCCGTTGATGTAAGCCCCGATCGCCACCGGCGAATCCAACCCTCCTTGCTGGGCAAAAGAACATCCGATGCCAAAAATCGACACAATGCTCATTTTAATAGCCCGAAACATTCTTATCATCTACCCGCTCTCTTTGCGGGAAGCAAGGTGCAAACCTGACACCACCCGCTTCCGGCGCTCCTAATTTGCAGCCTTCCAGTCCTTCAACACTGCAAGGAAGCCGCGCAGGTAACGCTGGGCCTTGACCTCTCCGATCCCCGGCACCGAGAGCGCCTCATCGAGACTCCGCGGCTGGTAGCGAGCGAGCGCCTCCAGCGTGCGATTGTTGAAAACGACATATGGCGGCACCCCTTCGGCCTTCGCCACCTTGGTTCGGACATCACGAAGGGCGCTGTAGAGCGCGGGATCGAATCCACGGTCCTCCAGATCGGCGGAAGCCACCGCCCCGACGCCCCGTTCGGGCCACGACATCCGGTAGTTCCGGCCACCCTGCATCACCCGCTCGCCCCGGTCGCTCAGGGTCAGCAAGGGATACTCGCCGGCCTCGGTCCGAACCAGACCCGCGTCACCCATCGCCCGGAACAGCGCATTCAGATACCCGCTGCCCTGATCCTTGAGCAGTCCGTAAGTGCTGAGTTGGTCGAGCCCTGCAGCCACCACCTCCTGGGAACGGCTGCCCATGAGCATCATGACAATCTTGCCGCGGCCGAACTTCCCTTCCCAGCCGGACGATGTTTTCCGCGACATCCTCGCGACTCCGCTCAGCGCCTTGCGGACGATGAGGTGCTCTTCATCCGTGGGTTCCCGGTCGTCACCACCATCATCCCGGCAGACATCACACGTGCCGCAGGTTTCCGCATCCTCCTCGCCGAAGTACTCGAGAATCCACTGCTGTCGACAGCTGCGCGCGTAGCACATCTCGACCATGGCCTTCAGTTTCTCGCGGTCGCGCCGTTCCTTCTCTTCCAGCGCCTCTTCGTTGAGGTCGAGGGACTCGGGGAAAACGTCGGGCTTGCGCAGCCGGGTTCCCCGCATCCTCTTGCCGGGGACATCGAATCGCTCGATGTACCCGGACCGTGCCAACGACGCGAGAGCGCTGCTGACCGCCATCGAATTCTTCAGACCGGATCCATCGGTGATGTCCTCAATGCTTCGATGAAGCTCATGGTCCCCGTCGGCGGCGTCGAGAAGGAAGCGGTAGACATCCCTTATCGCCTGCGCCCCGGGATTCGCGCCTTCGATGAAAAACTCCTGAGTACGGGTGTCGGCGTAGTTGAAAAGCAGCTCGCAAACCGCGGCTTCACCATCCCGTCCGGCACGACCCGCTTCCTGATAATACGCCTCGATGCTGCCGGGCACCTCGTAGTGGATCACGAACCGGACATCCGCCCGGTCGATCCCCATCCCGAACGCGTTCGTAGCCACCGCCACATCGGCTTCGCGACGGAGGAAGACATTCTGCGCCTCTTCCCGTTCGGAGTCGCTCATTCCTCCGTGGTAGGCGATCACCCGCATGCCCCACGACGCCAGCGTCTCGCTCACCTCCTCAACCTTCTTACGGGTGGCACAGTAGATGATTCCCGTCTTGTGAACGCCGACCACCTCGCGCAGCCGCGCCAGCTTCTGTGCCTTCTTGTCGACTGCGGTAATCGCAAGCGAAAGGTTCGGCCGCGAGAATCCGCTGACCACTTCGAAGGGGTTCTCCAGCCCCAGAACCTCAAGAATGTCCGCGCGAACCGCGGGCGTCGCCGTCGCCGTCAACGCCACACATTGCGGCTTCCCGATCTTCCGCAGCGCCTTGCCGAGACGCAGGTAGTCGGGGCGGAAATCGTGGCCCCACTGGCTCAGGCAGTGAGCTTCATCGACCGCGAACAAGGAGACCTCCACCCCCTCGAGGGCCCGTAGAAACGACTCCGCCCGGAAACGTTCGGGCGCGACATAGACGAGCTTGTAGCGGCCGTCACGCATCCCGTTGAGCCGATCCTTCTGCTCCTCCCAAGCAACGGTGGAGTTGATCAGGGTTGCCGGAATCTCCTTGGCGACCAAGGCGTCCACTTGGTCCTTCATCAGCGCGATCAGCGGAGAAACGACCAAGGTGACTCCTTCGAAGCAGAGCGCCGGGAGCTGGTAGCAGAGCGACTTGCCACCGCCGGTCGGCATCACCACGAGCCCGTCGCGACCACTGGTGATTTGCTCGATCACCCGGTCCTGGCCGTCAAGGAAGCCGGAGTGCCCGAAGTGGCTTTCGAGAGCCTCGACCGGTTGCCGGATCAGTTTTTTCGTCAGCGCCGCAGACACGAATACTGTTCAAATGAATAAAAGCAACGCGCCCGCGTCAAGGCTCACCTCGACGCACTCGACTAACGGTCGCTCCCGCACCGGTCAGTTCTCCGGCAATGCCAGCCGGACGCGGTAGAAATGCGCGACCTGTGCCGGCGGCACCGGCGGCAGGGTGATCAGGTACAGTCCGCCACCCAACGGAGTGATCACCGCACCGGGGATCTCGACGAAGCTACCGGGACTCAAGTCGGGCGATCCCTCGACGATGAAGTCCATCTGCTCGAAGTATTCCTCCGGCCAAGCGAACTCGATCTCGAACACTCCACCCCCGGCAGCCTCGATGCTGAGAGCTGGTGGCGAGAGGTCGGCCGGCGAACTCGGCGGATCGTCGCCTCCCCTCGGGTCGGTTCCGGCAAGGTAGTGTTCCAGCAGCGTGAAGTTCGAGGCCGCGGGGACCGAGTAGGGATCATTGCCAGTCGACCCGAAGAAGAAGCGCTCCCATTCGTCGTCGAGCAGGTTCGCGTCCTGATCGCGTGCGCTTTCCTTCGGCAGAGAGTTGTAAACGAGCGCCGTGACTTCCATCGCCGGATAACCGGTCGGCGAAGTCACATCGACGAAGCCCTGCACGGTCAGGGTCGTGCCCTCGACCACTCCGATCCCCTGCTCGAAAAGGAACGGCTCACCCGTCGGGCGGAGTAGGGCGACGGGTGTCGCGCCCGGTTGCCGGATGGCGACACCAGGCGGCTCGACGCCTTGCGCAGCCACCTCGACCGCCCACGATTCGACAGGGCGGTAGGGCTGGCCGGAAAGCCCTCGGATCTCGGCGATCGCGGTCTCCGCATCGGTCAGGATCGGGTCGGTAACCACCCCGGAGTAGCTGGCAGGAAAACCAAGACCCTCGATCCAGTCGCGCAGCACCCGGAACGGACTCTCAAGCCCCGGCGAGCTGTCGGAATTCGCGATGTGGAAGGCATAGATCGCGTCCGCCGCCGAGCGGAGAGCGTCACGCGTCGTAGAGACGGTTTCGACTTCGGCCTCCACCAGATCGCGGAGCGCCGAGAAATCGTAACCGAGCGAGGCAAGGCCGGAAATCATCGGACGGTCGAGCGGAAGACGCCCCGCATCCTGACTCCGCCACGGGAAAATACCGAACTCAGGCAGCGTCGGGACCGGAGCTCCGAGAAGGCCTTCGGCGACAAGCCGGTCGTAGATCATCGCTTCGCAGAGAATCGCCATCGCTGAATGCTCCGGAAAAATCTCCGTCAGTTCGCTGACGGGTGACCACGTGCTGTAGGCCGCTTGAGCCGCAGCGATCCAACCCGCCGCATCGGCGGACGAATTCGCGCCGCTCGGCGTGAAGCCGATCACCGGTCCGGAGGGCGACGGAATGCCCACCAGACGGATCATCTCGCGACCGGTTCGCGGAGGATTCACGCCGGTGCCGACATCGAAGAAGATCGGACTCGCCAGTGCCGCCCATTCCGTCTGGGCCGGGCTGCTGTTCGACACGGGCTCCGCGGCACGGATGCTACCGAGGGTCGGATGGGTCAGCGACTCGACTTCGTCGCGAGCCAGCAAAGCACCTGCCATATCATGCGCCTCAATGGCTTCTCCGTTGGAAATCCGTGCGGTCGGTGTGTGGTTGCCCGCGGTTGCCAGCCAACGCACCCCTTCACCCTGCGGGATCGGATTCCGTGGCGAGGGAATGCTCGAGTCATCGGTCGGATCGGTTCCGGCCAGGATCTCCTCAAGATCGGACGCTCCGTCGCCGTCGCTGTCGGCACCACCGAACGGATCCAGACCTCGCTCGGCCTCCACGTAGTCCGGCACCCCGTCGGAGTCGGAATCCGTTCCGTTGAGCCCACCGACCGGAATCGTCCAGGTCCGCGAGGTGATCGGACCGCTGTCTCCCGTGATCTGGTCTTCCAGATAGAAATACCAAGTCGAGGAATACGGAACCGAAAGCCCCCCGCTCCAGTCCTGCCACGGACTGCCCGGATCGCTCTTGCGATACTTGAGCACGTAGCGTTCGGCATCGAACAAAGCGCTCACCTCGACCGTCGTGGGCGAGGATCCGCCCGGAGGATTGATGATTAGCGACGGGGTGGAGATCAGATCGTTGGAACGCAGGGCCGAGATACTGAGATACGGCTCGTGCTGGTTGCTGAGCAGATAGCCAGAGCCCCCCGGTGCCGTGAAGCCTCTCGCTCCGGGCGAACCCAGGCCAAGCGTGGTGGATCCGTAGGTTTCCCCAGTGATGCTTGGTGGGAACGGAGATGAGGTGGAACCGGTCGTCCAGTCCGGCTGGATCTCCAGGCCGAGCAGAGACGCGGTCTCGGTCAGGAATGGTTCGCTGTCGAAGTAGAAGATCGTGGCGAAGTCCGTCTGGTTGCTCAGCGGCTTGGGCAAACTGCCTGCATCGGCCACCCCCCATCGGGTTCCGGTCCAGACGTGGCTTTCGAACGCCGATGACGGACCGCCACCTGCCTTTCCGTCGAGTTGCACCAATCCCACGCCGTCGACCGGAACCAAGGCATTGATCTGCAAACCTGCGGCGGTCGGCTGGAATCCCGCCTCGACACTCAGCGTCTTGCCCGTGAACACGCGCACCCAGACCGCCTCCGAACCGTCACGGGAAACGGCCAGGAAGCCGTCGGGCGCACCCGGGACCTCGACTCGCTGGATCGAGCCGATGCCGCCCGACAAAATCAGCTTTGGTTCCCCGGTGAGGGTGAGCGCACTGCCGGCACCAATGCCTCCATTCAGGGTATAGAGAAGGACCGTTGTCCCACCCGTTTGCCATGCGACGACCATGGTCCGTCCGTCTTCTCCGATCACGCTGCTCGCGATCTGCCAGTCACCTGCAATCGTATCCTGAATGGCGAAACTTACCGCTCCACCGCCACGATAGCTGAGAAAGAGCTTGGTGCTCGTGCTGACGATCCGGCCGACCGCCATGCGGTCGCCACCGAGGGTCTCGAACAGCGGCTCCAGCTGATCGATCGGGGCGAAGCCGCTCGACTGGGCAAGCGGCACTCCACCTGCCGGAATGTCTTCAACCGCATCCAGCCAGGCACCCGCGCCACCGCCCGCCAGGTTCGATCCGATCAGCAGTTCCGGCCCGGAGGTATCGATCTCACAAATCGCGGCCGGGCCGACGTGAGGAGGCGTCATCGAGCCGAGCGTCAACGCGGGGTCGTCGATTTCCACCGTCACGATCCGGTTCGCCCACGGGTTGGTCAGCGCGAGCAACTCGCCGGAATTGCCATCGAGCGAACCCGCCACATCACTGACATCCGATAGGTAGGTTCGAACAACCGGCGACCATGTCAGACGCCCGCCCGGGTCACTCTGCGCGAATCGGAGTTGGCCGGTTGCCTCGTCGATGACGACCAGTCCCTGTGCCTCGGTCGGCAGGCACCATTCGCCGGAAATCAGCTTGGTCGCCGGCATCGACAGCGCGACGGAACCCAAACCGAAAGCGAAGGCCGTGATGATTTTGATTGGAGATTTCATCCGCTGTATCGGGTCAGGGGTTCACGACATTGGTGGGGATCACCCGCGAGATCTCACCGGTATCCTTGTCAAAGCACACGATCAGATACCGGTAACTGGCGTCCTTGATGTAAGGCATCGGATCGATCCAGAAAATCAGCCCGTCCTTGCCCTCGAGATAAGGGGGCAGATCTGTCCCGGTCCCGGCGGAAACCGTGATCGGCTGGCTGTTGGGTCCGTAGAGCCCTCCGACCGCGATCGGGACTCCACCACTACGGATCCGCGGGAATCGGAAGAACGGATCCTGCACTCGCGCCCTGTTCCCGGATCCGTCGGGCTTGGGCTCGATCTTATAGACCATCCGATCGATCAAAGGTGAAACCTGCACGAGGTTCGGCACCGCTTCGGGAAACTCGCTGTTGGGAACCTGGTAGCGATACACCGTGAACGGAGCGAGCGGCAGCAACTGGGATGTCCACTTGCCGCCCTGCGACCGATACTTGAACAGGTGCTCGATCGGAGTCGGAGATTCGGGGAAGAATCCGGTCTCTCCCTTCCCCTCGAATGCCTCACTCTGATTCAAGAATGCACCGAAGATGATTCCACCGGCACCTCCGAGATCCGGATCCGTGACCTCTGTTGCGAGATAGGGGCCCTCGCCCTTGCCATAGTCCGAGACCAGCACCCCGGTGTTCTGCAGACTCGGAAGCGGCCGGGCCGGCCACGGGATCACCGGCTGCGGAGCCGGGTCGGGAGTGATCCAGATTGCCTCGACCTGGTTGCTCAGATCTCCCGAGCTCCGCTCACCGAACGGGCCGTCGCCGACCGCGCGCACCGCGAAGACGAGCTTCTGTCCGGTCGGAATCTCCACCAGCGTCGAGAACTCCGGACCTGCGCTGAAGGCAGGCGACGCAACCCGGCGGCTCTGATGGATTGCCACCTGCTTGCCCTCGAACTCGCCATCGAGCACCAGTGACTCCTCCGGATCTCCCAGCGGTGCGGAAATGGCCGTCCCGGAAATACCCGGATCGTCACTGGTCTCGGAGGCGACAAAGATCTCAAACCGCTCCACACCCACCGAGTCACAGAACCACGTCAGCAATGCGAAGGTCTCGTCGGAGGGGCCATTCTGCAGTTCGACTTCGGAAAGCATCGGCTGGGGAAGGTCGTCGCGCTTGATCCTCACGCACTTGATCCGCACCAGCGCGCTCGGATTGCCGTGCTGGTCGAAAACCTGGAAGTAGTAGCAGACGAGCGTGCCGGGTGCCGCAGGCAATGCGTCGTCATTCCACGGAGCCGGACTCGGCAAGCCCAGTCCTTCCTGCTTCGCGACCAGAGTCAGAGGCCCGTCATTCACCCGTCGGTAAACCCGCCACTCGCGCGCATCGGTCGGCAGCGCGATGAAGCCGGTGATCGCCTCGATCGTTCCGTCGAGGTTCAGGGGTTCGTGGATCGCGACGTCTTCCGGCAGCCCCGGCGCGCGGCCGCAGGGCCGGGTCGTGCTCGCGAGGTATTCATACATGTAGAACTCTCCTTTCGGATCCTCGACCCGGGTCGGAAGGCACAGTTGCGGTGTCCAGGCCCCTGCCGTGGTGCAGGCACGAATGCAAAGCACGATCCCGGTTCCGTCCTCACGACGGAAAATCGATTCGCTGACGTCGTCGTCGCCGAAGAGAACCATCCTCGACTCCAGCAAGACCGCTCCGGGAGTCCCCGCGGCATCAGGTCCCTTCACCTCGATCTCCGCACACTGGATCGCCTTGGAAGAGCGCGCGATGCGCACCCCGAACATCGGGTCGTCATCGGTGACTCCGAAGTCCGAACGGTTCTCCTCACTGAACCCGGCGCTATCGAGCGAAGGGGCATGACGACAGATCTCGACGTAGCCGCCCGGTTTGTTCGGGCCCGCGCGGTCGCGAAGGACACCATACACCGGAGATGAGTGCGCGCTGAAATTCTTAGCCGCACAAGAGGAGGTGTCTTCGGCGCGAACCGTGTACCAGAACGTCTTCGAAGCGTCGGCCGGCATCGCCGGAGCCCCGCCGCCGTCGTCGTGGAAATCCACGAACTCCGCACCCGGCACGTGATCGACGGTATCGATCCGGTTCTGGGCCGGATCGCCACCCGCCAGCAAGGCCTCGCGCGGATGCTTCCATCGGTAGACATGGTAGCGGCTCGCAGCTTCGTCGGGATCGTTCTCGTCCAGCTGCCGGATCCTCACGCGGAGGTGTTGCTCGCCATCAAGATTCTTCCAGTCGGCAGGAGCGACCACCCCTTCGAAGACATTCTCGACGCTGATGATTCCCGGAGGCAGGGGCGGCAAGCGGTCGCACATCACCACCCGCGTACCCGGCGAGACCTCACCGGGCCGACCGCAGACATCCCTCGCCGCAACATAGTAGTAGAACGTATCGCCATCCTCGAACGGGATCCCCCCCTTCGAGAGCCAGTTGTCGTCGGCGAAGTAGAAGTCCTCCTGGTTCGAAACGTCGGCGGCCTCGACCAACGTGAGCGGAGGATCGATCATGATCGGCAGTTCGTTCACCCTCGCGATGTCACCGGGACCGCAACCGGGAGGCAAAGCCGCGACACCGGTCAACAGATCCGTCAACTCCTTGCGGGGCGGCGGCGTCGCGATCCAACCGAGCGCGTTGGCGCACTCCTCACTCACACGGAAAAGGTCGAAGCCGAAGGTCGATGCCATCGCTCTCCGCAGGGTCGGATCCTGCCCCCACCGAAGCCTCGCATTCAGGTTGTCCTTGGGGCTGTGGACATACTTCGTCTGCTTCAATTCGTGTAGGACCTGAACCGGAGGTCCCGGCGGCGGCGGGAAAACAGGAGCGCCCGAGTCTACCTCCACCCGTCCGATCACCCGGATCACCTGGTCGGCGGCACCCAGCTCACGCACCTCAAAGGTCTGCACCGTTGCGGCCGGCATCGGAATCACGAAGCCATGCCCCAAGGCCAGCATCACGCCCGGATGTGCTCTCCCGAGAAGCAGCAACTGGTTGAGAAGTTGCGGATCCTCGGTCGCGGCGGCGATCAGGTATGACAGCTTCCCGGCTGCGCCCAAGCTCTCGTCCGGGCCGTTGCCGCCCCCGCTGCCGGTGACCGTGTCCATGTAGATGCCGGCGATGCGGTCGAACACGACCCCTCCATTGAAATCGACCTTCTCGCCCAGATGCAGCAATGCCCGGATGGTCTCCGGGTTCGCCTGCAGCGTCTGGATCCCGACGCGTTGGTAGGGCAAGCCCGATGCGATTCCTCCTTCCTTCCGGAACACGCCGAAGCGCATGCCGAGCGTGGTGGAAATGTCTCCCGGCTGCCAGAGGACGTAGGCGTGGGGTTTGCCATCCTTGGTGTAGGACGTGCCACTGGTCACCACCAACCGGTCGGTGTTCTGAGCAAGCCCGCCCGTCGGCAGCAACGCCGCGGCAACCACACACGCCATGCAATTTCTGAAAAGCTTCATCTGAAATTCGCTCCGAAGTTTCTAAAGGTCCACGTCCCACGATCCGCTCTGATAGGTCACGGTCGCGGATTTCTTGAATTTGAGACAGAACGGACACCAGCCCGCCTTACCTGTGAGCGTCCCCTTGCCCCGCATTCGCAGCGAGCCTCCCTGCATCACGCCGACCAAGCGGACCTCGCCCTTGATCGAAACCACGCACAGCGCCTCGCCACTCACGCCCAACAACATTTTCCCGCCGAAGGTCGGGCCTTCGACAAAATAGAACGCACCTGCGCCCACACCCGCCGAGATGTTGAAGAAGCACGACGCCGGAATCCCGAGGACCACTTCCGAGATCGGGATCCAGACCTCGCCGTAAACATAGCCCCCTGTGAAGGGCGGATCCCCGATGATCTCCGCGACATCCGCATCGATCAGCAACAAGGGCTCGATGGAACAGGTTCGTCCGATGAAGAACGCACCGGCCGCCTCATACGAGTTGATCGACATCCGGACCGCCGCCCCGAGGTAGGCCTCCTTGTCCGCCGGCGAACTGCCGATGCTGAAGCCGAGCGTCGCATCCAACTGGCTCAGCGTGAAACTCTGGAACTCCAACGCTCCGGTCATCAGGAAGTAACCGCTGAAGCCCTTCGGAAACACATCCGGCGCGGTTTCCATCGAAAACTTCAGACCGATACTTGCCCTCAGGTCGGGACTGATCCAGTCGAGCGCAACGTCCTCCACGCCGATCCTTACCTCAAGCGCCTCAACGCCGGGCTCCAGACACGCGCTTGCGGCGAAGTCATCTCCGGAATCGTAGCTGAGGATCTCGACGTACGCATGAAACTCGAGGTCGTCCGGCACCTTCATCTGCCAATAGGCGTCGATTCGGAGCCGCTTCAGGGAGTCGCCTTCGATATGCGCGTAGCCGTCGACCCCTCCCGCGCCGGTAAACTCGTTGAGCTCTCCGATCAGGCCGTTGATGGCGTCGTCGATCGGACCCAGCGACTCCTTGATCAGGTCCTTGACGATGCGGTTGACCTCCTCGAACACCGAATCGACTCCCGACCTCAGCGCCAGATCGACGTCATAGAGAGCATGTCGGAGAGAGAACTGGATCTGGCGGATGAACTCGCTGGCAAGCAACTCGTCGCGCAGTTGATCTCTCAGGAAGCCCGCAAACTCCGATGCGTCGAACTCGAGGAAGAAGCTTTGGTGCTGACTGAAAGGCAGCCCCGGGTCGATGCCTGCCGAAATCGCTTGATCGGTGATCCAATCGCAGGCGGCGGTTTCCAGGCGACCCAGGATTCCGTCGATCTCGTTGGTGCTGGACAGCGCTTCTTCGATGATCTCGTTGAACTGGTCGAAGATCGCGGTGTTCTCCTGCAACTCGGAGCGAATCAGGAACAAGGACGAGCGAACCTGGTTGAGCGCGATGACGATCTGGTCGAGCGACGGCTCGATCCCTTCGATCAGGCCGTTCAACTCGGCATTCGTGTCGGCGAGAATGCTGTTGATGAGCGGCTGCAGGGCGGGCCCGAGATCCGGCCCCAACAGATCCGCCATCAGGTAGGCGGTGAGGTTCTGGAGAATCTCGAAGTCGTCACCGTTTTTCCACAGAACCCCCGGAACGGTGGAGAACGGACCGACAGGATCGAGTTGGGGAATCCCGTCTTTGATCTTCAGCTCACCGGTCACGGAATCGATCGCGAAGATCGCCTTGACCAGAGCGCGGTCCACGCGGTCGAGCAGGCTCTGAGCATCTCCCGCGGCGTTCCCGAGCGCCACGAGGCGCTCGCGGACGGTATCGGTCGCACCGCCTCCGACCGAGAAGGCCTCGCTCAGATAGGCCTTCAGCCCGTCGCCCGGCTGGTTCACCCAGTCATCGAAGGTCAGCGCCGGATTCGGAGCATTCAGTTCGAAGCTAACTTGAATGGGCACGAACAGCGGCGCGAGCACCTCCTGTTCGATCTGGTCGAGCGCGTCCTCAAGTGCCCTGTCGAGATTGTCGCCGACCATCGAACCGATTTCGTCGATCCCTTCGTCGAGAGCTCCGGTCACCGCACTAGTCGCCGCTTGCGTGAGGGCGTGGGCGGCACCGACCTGTTCGTCGACCACATCGAAGGCAATGCTCGCCAAATTGATTTGGGGCAGTCCCTCATACTGCGCCCCGAAGCTGATCTCCGCGTCGTCCGGACCCAGGAAATCGACCTGGTTATAAACGTCTCGGAGAATGACGAGATCCTCCAACTCGCTGTTCATCGAGCGGAAATATCGCCCGCTGTTGCTCCAGCGAAGCGGGTAGCTCAGCGGGATCAATCCGAACAACGACTGCTCGGCCTTCACCAGGTACTGCTCGTTCGTCCCTTCGTCAGGCGAGAGATACTCGGCTTTGGTCAGTCCGGCCGGGAAGCCCCGGTGCACATTGTCGAATCCGTCCGTGTTGAAGAAGTTGGCCGGCCCCGGATCTTCCCAACCGCCGCAGAGATAGATCGCGGCATTCGGGTTCGGATTCGCACTGGTGACGATGTGCGCTTTCAGATCCTCGAAAAACGGCACATCCACCGTCGCCGCGAACGCCACCTGGCCGATACCGTCGGGCGAAAGATAGGGGTTGGTGAAATACAGCTTCGTTACCGGATTGATCCTGTAGCTTTTGCCGTTGGGCCCATCGATTGTCATCGTTGCCGGAATCCCCAGTCGGGAATCATAGTCGGGATGCCCGGTGGCGGCCGTTCCGAGATTGCCGTCCTCAAGAATCTCCAGTTGTCCGGCAAGCACGCCAGGCACGTGGGCAACCTGGGTGGTCCCACCGACAATAAGCGTCCTCGGCGGGTAGCACTCCGGAGCGGGTGGCGAAGGCTCCGGAACGAACTCGTAGACCTTCGGCTGGAACTCCGAATTCCAGTCGCGCATCGACTTCGGCCCCAAATCGCCGGGGTCGATCGAAAGCGCCCCGTCGATGTCCCCGGTGCAACTCAGCAGCAACCCCTTGAACCGCTGCGAAAAATCCAACGGCGGCGGAATCACTAGTTCTCCGTCGAACCACGAGTCCTCGTTCTCACTGGAAAGAAAGGTCAACTGGAACTGGCTGACTCCGAATCCGTAGCCGTAGAGCAACATGAACGGGTCGAAGGTCGCGTCTATCGCGACATGACGTCCGCTGATCCCGCTCTTACGGGCATAGTACTTGGACGCCTGATCCAGCAACTTGTATCCGTAATCGGAAGCATTGCCGGCGATCTTGCTCGCACCTCCGAACATCGGCGCCTCCACCACATAGGTGATCCCCGCGTAGGCACCGTAACCGGCCCGATACGCCTCGGTCTCCGGATACACGATGCTTTCGGCGATCCACTCGTAGTCGTAGCCTTCCAGCAGGAGAACGCCCGCGGAAAGCAGATCACCGGTCGTCGAGTAGGCCGGAAGGTCAAGCAGCGGGTTCTCCTCGGCAAGCAACCGATACCCGGGCATGTAGAAACGGCCGTTCGCAAATGCGTCAGTACGGTGGGTATAGTCGGTGAGCCCGCCCATGCCGTTACCCTTCCAACCCCAGCTCAACTCGGTTGCCCCGGCATCTCCGGCCATGGTCAAGCCACCAGACCAGGAACCTTGGATTTCACCGATCACGGGCGTCAGGGTGAGCGTCGTTTCCGCCGCCGCGCCGTCCGAACACTTGTCGTTCGGACAAGCCAGCCCGTAGTTCATCTGGATCGGATCCGGATTCATCAACCGGTTGTAGTCGACGATCCCGTAGTTGATCTGGAAGAAGTCCGAATCCGACCATCGGATCTCCGCCCCGTAAGGAAAGTGGCTCTTGAACGCTCCCGGATCGGTTTCGAAAGAGGCCGAGCATCGGGCCGAGCCGTCACTGAATGAGGCATTCACCAATACGGGCGTCCCGCTGTCCAAACTGATGAAGCGGAGATACCCGTCGTTCGACAGACGCTCCCGCATCGCCACCGGGTCCTCCATTTCGGCAGCCGGAATCGTGGCAAGCCGATTGTAGGCGTTGGCAGAGACATGCTCGCTGCCCGATGCGACGAACGAAATCTCGCCGTTCAGTGCGACGGAGAACTCCGAAACGTCATAGATTAGCGGATGACTTTCATCGAACATCCGGGCGTTCGCCGATAGCACCGCGTTCAGCGGAGAAGCCAGTTCTATGTCGTCGTTGAGACTGATTCCCGCGGAAAACAACCACTGGTTTTCGGCGAAGTAGGCATCGGCGGAGGCATCTTTGACCACCCCGAGCCCTTGGGGAAAATGGACGGTCGCGGATGCTGCCTGCGGCCCGGCCGACGAAAGGGTCGGCGTCCCGAACTCGACGTCAAGGAATCCGAGCGTATCAAGAACGGGGCCGGCACCGTCAACCCGGACAATTTCCTCCCCGCCCCCGTAGACAGTCGCGACACCGGCATCGTCGAGATCCACCTTCAGCACGATGCCTGACCCGAATCCGAGATCCGGCCGGTTCGGAATGACTCCGCCCAGCGGGTCCAACTGGATCAGCGATCGCACCGTGGTGGGCTGCAGTGACGAGACGGGCGGATCATTGGCCACGCTAAACATTTCGGTGTCGAGACTTCCGAAACGGAGTGTGCCGTTGAAATGGAGCAGGCGCTCGGCGGCCAGGCTGTCCGTATCATCATCGACGAAGGTGATCTTCGGGATCTCCAGGTGCCTGACGGTCACCCGCAATTCGTAGGTCTGGGCACGCGACGCCAGTTGCACGGTCGGCACGAGATTGGCGGTGATGTCATGCTCGGGAATCAGGTCGGGAATCGGCCTGACGCCGTTGTCGCCATGGTTTGCCTGCGCGATTCGGGCCGACACCTGTCCGTTGTTCTGGAGCGGGATCTCCGCGCCGCCTGCCTCGAACAGGTCGAAATCCGCGACCACGGTCGTCGAGGACGCCGTAGAAGGGTCGTCGTAGTCGTCGTAGCGCCCCAGCAAGACCTTCACCTCGGCGGTGAAGGTGTCTTTCGACGGATCGGTGCCGATCAGATAGGTCCGGGTCCATGCGGTCGACTTGATCGCAACCCGCGTGTTCAACTCGGGATCGCCACTTGTGAGATTGGTAAAATGAAAGGCCGGGAGCAGTGATGAGTTGCGCGCGTCCTGTGGAAAGGCACCCCAACCACTGCCGGCATCCACCTCGAGTTCGCACTCGACCCGGTAGCGCTCTTGCGGGAGGAGCGTGGCGATCGGGTCCGCGAGGATCGCGAAGTCACGGGTCTGATCGATCGTCAGCGGACCCATGTTGAGCGTGATGACCGGCGACAGCAATTCGGTGACTTTCTTGCCGGTCAACGGATCCTTGAGGCTGATGATCGTGCCACTGGCATCCACCAACCGATACCTCACCCGGTAGTCGTAGGAGTCGTTGGTAACTCCGGAGTGGCTGAATAGCACCCGGGCCACTGCCGGGAGCTGATGGCGGAAATAGTCGGCTCCGGGATTCGCCTCGTCCGAGTCGATAACAGTGAACGCCGGGTCCGGGGCCGTGTATTTGACTCCCGGAACGATGCCCACGAACTGCCCGGTAATGGTCGCCGACAGCGCGCTGGCGAGTCCGAGATAAACGAAGACGAATGCAGCGCGGTGGAGTGAGATCAGACCCTTCATGATTCCGGACGTTCGATCCTAATTGGGGGTTCTCTCCCATTTCGAAGGCAAGCAGAAAGCAAGATCTGCGCGAAACGTTCCGGTAACATCTAACGAGCCATGCGACACGAAGCCCTCAGCACGAGAAGCCAGGGAAGCGGCAACACTGTTAGACGAACAGAATGCGATCAGGCAAGTCAGCCAACCAGATCACCGATCGACCCGAAATCCGGGGTAAAGAGGCGTTTGTACATCCGGGCCGCGTAGCCGTCGGTCATTCCTGCCAGAAAGTCGCAGACCAGCCGGGCCCGATCCCACTCGCTCCCTGCATTTTGCAATTCGTCGGCCGCATCTTCGGGTAGGAGTTGGAATTTCTGGCCGTCGATCGGCTCTCCGCGAACGTAGCGCTTCTCAAGCACCTCCCAGAGACCCCGAAGTAAGTGGCTGCCTTTGTGCTCGAGTTGCTTCAGTTGGGGAGAAAGGAAAACGACCTCGAACGCAAGTGCCTTGAACAGCTTGGACTCGGCCCGCACCGCCTCGTCGACTTCGAGCTTGAACCGGTAGCGGTTGGTGGAGCCGCTAAGGAAGTTGGAATCGCCGGCGAGTGATGCCGCCCGGATGTAACGACCGATGCGTTTGCCGACAAACGGATCCACCCCACGGCGGCGGATCGCTGACATCAGCTCGCCCAAAGGACTGCCATCGGCACACGAGTGCCCCCGCTTTTCCGCCCATCGCTCGATTCGCTCGATCGTCAAAAATCCGGCCCGGACGCTGTCGGAAAGGTCATTCAGCGAGTAGGCGGTATCGTCGGCCCAGTCCATGATCTGGCACTCGATCGACTTGAAGGAATCCCGCTCGTCCCCCGGGGGCAACTCGGCCGGGAAATCGTGACCGCCGAGGGCCCAGTCGAGCTCGCCCTGCTGGAAATCATAGAGGAAGTGATTCTCCGGAACCTCCTTCTCGACATACTTCCGCTCGCTCCACAGTGACTTGTATTTGAGCACCGCGTCGGCAAAGGCACGAGTGGGATCCATCCCAGTCCGCTTGGCCGAGAAGATCCGCCTCGTCAGCAATCGCAGGGTCTGCGCATTGCCCTCGAAGCCTCCCCACCCCGCCATCAGGTGGTTGAGCGTCCGCTCCCCGGCGTGTCCGAAAGGTGGGTGACCCAAGTCATGGGAAAGGCAGGCCGCTTCGACCAGATCCGGATCGATGAAAAAACCGTCGTCGAGCGGATCCCCTTGGGCACGCAGCCAGTGGCAGATCGAACGTCCGATCTGCGCGACCTCCAGCGAGTGGGTCAGCCGCGTGCGATAGAAATCATACTCCCCGCTCCAGAAAACCTGGGTCTTGCTCTGGAGACGCCGGAAAGAAGGCGTGTGAAGCACCCGGTCGCGATCGATCTGGAACGGCGTCCGGAAGTCGCCCTCGTCGGCCCGGCCCGAGGGCCGCTCGGTATCGAAGGCTCCGTAAAAACGGTTCGGCATGGACCGTCCTTAGCCCGCCGGTGTCCCGGCGGGCAAAGGAAATCCAGCTCAGAAATCAATCATTGGGTCGGTTGGGCACCCTCGTCAGCGATGCCGGTGACCTTGCGGGTGATCGTGCCGAGATTCTCGAGTTTGCCGCGACGTGCTTGGAAGCCTTCAGCCTCTTCTCCCATCAGTTGGGTGAGTTCGGCGGTCATTCCGAGATCCTCGTCGGCACCCACACTGTTGGGGTCGACGCCAAGGGCCTCGGTCGCGGCGTTGATATGATCGCCATGCACTGCCACGTTCTCAAGCGCCTCGTCGAAGGTGCCCTTCGTATTCGCGATTGTATTGAAGTCGTTCTTGCTCTCCTTGAGGTGGAACACGACTTTCTCGAACTTCGCGCGGAGGCTCGGAGTCACGGCAACCACTGTGACGGGGGTGACGACCAGCAGCAACAGAGCCACATTGGCAACGACCGAGGCACGCTTCTTGCGACGGTTCAGATTCGTCTCACGCTCCTCAAGCATCGACGAGAGTTCCTTGTCGGTCTCCGTATGGGCTGGCTGAGCGATCTTCGGAACTTCTTGAGCCGGCTTTTCAGGCGTCGGATCGGCAGCCGCGGCTTCCACCGCCTGCTGCATTGCGGCCACCTTCAGACGGGAAGTTTCCTTACTGAGCGGAAGCTCGGACCGGGTCGCGAGGGTTTTCTCGGTGACCGTGATTTCCGGCTTGCGCATGGCTTCATCGCACAGGGCTTTGATGCGATCGGACTGGGTGACGAATGGTTGTGAGGAAGACATGACACTTTAGATATCCTTATTATGAGGTTTGATGAACTCCGTCATCGCGTATCCCCGCAATCACGGGGGTTTCGGGGCCGGCACGACCTCCAAATATGCGGGATTTTTGCAGTCGCCGCCCGGCATGGGATCCGCTGACATAGCGCCGGATGCCCGAAATTCTCGCCGCCGCCTCGTCCGGCATGTCGCCCCTGCTCTACCTGACGCTCATTCTTGCAGTCGGGGTCGCCGCCCAATGGCTGGCATGGAGGTTCAAGCTGCCGTCCATTCTTCTGCTGCTCGCCTTCGGTTTCGCCCTCGGCCAGTGGACCGGGGTCAAAATCGACGATTTCCTCGCTCCCGGCGATGCCCACTCCAATCCATTGCTTTCAGCGGTCGGACTTTTCGTGGCCATCATTCTTTTCGAAGGCGGCCTGACCCTGAAGTTCCGCGAATTGCGGGAATCAGGATTACCGGTGCTTCGTCTGTGCACCGTGGCTGTGGTGATTTCCTTCGCCCTGACCGCGGTCTTCATGTGGAAGGCTCTCGGCTACGACTTCCGGCTCGCGGCGCTGAGCGGCGCCATTCTCACGGTGACCGGACCGACGGTCATCGCGCCGCTGCTGCGGCACGTCAATCCGACCCGCAAGATGGCGTCGATCTTCAAGTGGGAAGGCATCGTGGTCGACCCGATCGGTGCGGTCCTCGCGGTGCTGGTTTTCAAGGGCGCCCTCGCATCGGATGCCGACACAGCGTGGCTGCAAACGGGCATCGCGATCGGCAAGATGCTCCTGGTCGGGGTGGTCGGCGGCTTCGTCCTCGGCAAGGTTGTCGAGATCCTGCTGCGCAAGCACCTGATCCCCGACTACCTCCAGCCGGTCTTCCTGCTGGCGGTCGTAGCGGTCGCGTTCACCGGATCGAACATGTTCGAGAAGGAAGCCGGCCTCGTCACCGTCACCGTTCTCGGCATCGCCCTGGCCAACCAGCGGAGCGTGTCGGTGAAGCACATTCTGGAGTTCAAGGAGAACCTGCGGACCCTGATCATCTCGTCGCTGTTCATCGTGCTGTCCGGCCGGATCTCGGTCGATGACCTGACCGGGACCTTGGGCAAGGGACTCGCGCTGCTCGGCTTCCTGATCCTGATCGGTCGGCCGCTCTCGGTCTTCGGGTCATTGTTCAGATCGGTGCAGACGACGATGAAAGAACGCGTCTTCCTCGCCTTTCTCGCGCCCCGCGGAATCGTGGCTGCCGCCGTCGCATCGATCTTCGCCCTCGAGTTCGAAGTCGCGGCAAACAGCGGAGAGCACTTCGGCGACCAAGCCGCGACCATCGCCAGCCAGTCCGCCGAGATCTCGGCGTTGATCTTCCTGGTCATCATCGGAACCGTGGCGGTCTATGGCCTCGGCGCGGCCCCGCTGGCCCGTGCACTCGGCCTCGCATCGACCAACCCGACCGGAGTGCTCTTTGCCGGCGCGGATGCATGGGCCCGGCTCGCGGCCAAGGCCCTGAAGGACGACGGCCACCAGGTGATGTTGCTCGACACCAATTTCGCCAATGTTTCCGCGGCCAAGATGCTCGGACTCGAGGCCCACCGGGCGAACATCCTGTCCGAATTCGCCGAAGAGGACCTCGACTTCAACGGACTGGGCTCACTGATTGCGGGAACTCCGAACGACGAGGTCAACTCGATCGCCACCCAGCGCTTCATCCACCAGTTCGGACGGGCCGGGGTCTGGCAGATTGCTCCGCTCGACCGGGACCAGAGCCACAAGACCGCCGCGGCTTCCGACGTGCGCTCCCAGATCTGTTTCACCGGAGGACCGGACCATCGGACGTTGCAGCAGCTCGCCGCCCGCGGGGCGGTGGTGAAAAAGTCCCATATCACCGACGTTTTCACGCTCGAGGACTTCCGGCTGACCTACGGCGAGCGGCCGTATCACGTGCTCTTCATGGCCGACGAAAGCCGCGGGCTCCGGCCCGCACCGATTGAGATCGAACGGGTGACCCCGGGAACCACCCTCTACGTACTCCTGACGGAGGCCGAAAAAACCGCTGAAACAGCTTAAATTCCCCGACAGTATCCGCTGGTGCCATGCTCCGCTCGATCAAAAGAACCTTCTTCTGGCTCTCCGGGGCCGGGACCGAAACGCTTGAGCTCTGCCCCAACTGGGAACAACGGAAATACGTGGCCTTCGGAGCCACCGTGCTGGTGCCCTGCGCCTTCGCATTCATCGCCTGCGCCTACGCCCTCTCGACCCTGACTGACAAGGCCTCGGTGATCTACCCGGTGGCATTGGTTTGGGCCTTCATCATCCTCACCATCGACCGGGCGCTTCTCGCCGGATACCGCCCGTTCCTCTCCTGGACGCGCAAGCTCTCGCAATTCGCCCTGCGGCTCTGCGTGGCCATCCTGATGGGCCTGACCATCGCCCACCCGCTCGTCCTGCTGCTCTTCCGCGACACCATCACCTCGGTCATCGAGGAAGACCGTGCACAGGAAATCGAGGAAGTCCGGAGCGTCTTCGCCACCAACAAAGAGACGGTCCGTGGTGAGATCAACCGACTCGACGCCAGCGTGGCCGACCAGCGGGAAAAGTGGACCGAAACCTTCCAGGCTCGGTTCATCATCCAAGATCGGGAGGATGCGAGCGACGCCCTTCCCGGCCTGACGGCCGAACAGCAGCAGGAACTCGACGCATCCATCGCCGAGGCGACCCAGCCGTTCACCGAGCGTCTAGATGTCGTTCAACAGCAGGCCGACGAGCTGTCGCCGACCTACGCCAAACTGCAGACCGAACTCGGCTACTGGCAGACCGAATACGAGCGCGAGCTCAATGGACAACGTTCGGGGCTCGTCGGCGAAGGCCCGCGTGCACGCTCGATCAAGGCCGACCAGCTCGAGCCACGTCGGACCGAAGCCCAGCGCATCGGCGCCTTGCTTGAGCACCTCAGTGCCGAGAAGGCAACGCTACAGACCCAGATCCGTGAGGCGGAGAAGAACGCCATCGCCACTTTCGAAACCCGGCTGGCCGAAATCGACGCCGCCAACCGAGCAGAGGAGGAACGCGTCGCTGCGCTCAAGCGTCAGGTCGAAGAGGACCAGGCGACCGCTTTCGTCACCCAGCAGAACGCGCTACGCGACACCATCAAACAGCAGATCGATTCGCTGCTCGCCGAACAGGAACTCGCCAAGCAGGAACTCGCCGCGGTCGCGGCCGAGGAACGAACCCGCATCGAGGCGCTTCAGAACGAGCCTCGGCGCGACGTGCTCACCCAGACGCTGGCGCTGCATGAACTGTTCGAGCAGGGTGCCGAGGGCGGCAAGTTCGCCTTCTACACCTACTGCATCCTCACCGCCCTCTTCATGCTGGTGGACACGATCCCGCTGATCGTGAAGTTCTTCACCAAGCCCGGCCCCTACGACCGCTTGCTCGACCGCGATGAGATCTCCTTCGATGCGGAACACCAGGCCTTCAAGGAAAGCCACGCCCGCTACATGGAGAAGCTGGCGGACGGAAACCTGATCGCCGTCACCCGCAACAAGCGCCTTGAGCACGCGCTCGTCGATGGCGTCGAGCACTCGCGGGCCGCCCGTGAGTTTCTCGATTCCCTGATCGCCATGGAGCGCTCCTTCGCCGAGCAGATGAAGCTGGAGCAGGAAGCCAATACCAACTCTGGCCCGGAGAAGATCGAGGTTCTCGACGCGATGAAGAAGCGCTTCTACGAAGACCTCCACCGCCGGATGGAGGTGTTCTTCACCACCCAGCACGCGTAACCCTGCTGCGTGAACCTCTACGCCTCCCTAGAAGCGGAACTGCACGATGCCTTTTGGGAGGCCGAGGAGAGCCCGGAGTTCGGATGGCTGGACGCCCTTCTGCGGGAACACCCGGGGCGTTCCCTTGAAGTCGGATCCGGCTCAGGCCGCTTACTTCTGCCACTGCTGAAGAACGGGCACGAGATCGAAGGGCTCGAGCCGTCGCCTGACATGAATTCCCTGTGCAGGGCGAAGGCGGCAATCCTCGGACTGAACCCGACCCTGCATGAGTGCGCGATGGGCGATTTCACGACCGGCCACACCTTCCGCTCAATCCTGATTCCAGCCTTCACGCTCCAGCTCTCACAGGACCCGGAGGCAGACCTGCGGCGCCTTCACCGACAGCTCGAGCCAAACGGGATTCTCTACCTCACGGTTTTCATTCCCTTTGCCGAACTCGACGGCGAACTGCCGGAAAACGAGTGGTATGAGGATCACACGCTGCAGTTGGCCGACGGATCGGTCGCGACCGTCGAGACCCGTCATCGCCTTGATCGCGGTAACCAGATCCTCCATCGCGAACACCGCTACCGGGTCGTATCCGAATCGGAAACCCGTGAGCACCGGTCCGAGCAAACGCTTCGCTGGTTCGACGCCCGGCGGCTTCGCGAGCAACTCAGGCTCGCAGGATTCGAGGCGGACCGCGCGGTCGGAGACTTCGACGAATCCTGCCCCGTGACCGAGGACAGCCAGATCCTCACCGTCGTCGCGCGGCGCATATGAGTTCTCAGCTCTCCTCGGAAGAGTCTTCCTGAACCGACTCCTCGGCGACCGGCTCCAGCTTGCGGAAATGGACCTGACCGACCCGGCGGCCGTCGGTGCTCGTGACTTTCGCCTCCCACCCGAGAATCTCCATCGACTCACCGACTTCGGGAAAGCGTCCGAGCTGCTGGGTGATATAACCGCCGACAGTCGTCACCTCGCCGCTCTCCAACTCTAGTTCCTCCTCGATGTCCGAGAGATCGTTCAGGGTGATCGTTCCATCGACCACAAACTCCTCGTCGTTCACCCGCACGAACTCGGGCCGCTCGTTGTCGAACTCGTCCTGGATATCGCCGACAATCTCCTCAATCACGTTGTCGAGGAACACGATCCCGACCGGTGTGCCGAACTCATCGACCACCAGCGCCAGGTGAGCACGCTCCTTGAGGAAAAACTTCAGCAGCGAGTCGAGTGGCATGGTGTCGGGCACCATCTTCAACTCGCGGCGGATACGCATCAGGTCCGGGTCCGACTCCCCGACCAGCTTCAGCACGTCCTTGATGTGGATCAGGCCGATGTGATTGTCGAGGTGCCCGCCCTTCACCAGCGGGAAGCGGGTGTGCTTGGTCCGCCGAGCCATTTCGAGCGACTTGTCGAAGGGATCATCAGCGTCGAGCACGACCACATCCTGGCGTGGCGTCATCACATCGCGCACCCAGAGTTCGTTCAGCTCAAGCGCGTTGATCGCGATCTCGCGTTCGGTCTCGGTCACCTCCATTGCCTCGCCGCTCTGGGTGACGAGCAGCGCCAACTCCTCCGCCGAGTGGATGTGCTCACCCTCGGAGATCGGATCGATCCGGAAAATCGCCTTCAGCAGCAAGTTCGCGGTTCCGTTCAGGAGGCGGATGGCACCATGGAAAGCCTTGTAGAAGAGGTGGAGCGGCTTTGCCAGAATCAGCGTCGTCGCCACTGCCTTGCGGATGGCGATCGACTTCGGCAGCAGCTCTCCGACGACCACGTGGAGGAATGTGAACGAACCGATCGCGATCCCGAACGAGATCCACTTCACCGGCTCCATGTGCATGCCCCACACCGAGACATGCTCCTGCATTCCCAGCTTGAACAGGGTCGGCGCGACCAGCGCTTCGACGAACGGCTCGCCGAGGAAGCCGAGCGCCAGCGAGGCGATCGTGATGCCCAGCTGGTTGGCCGACAGATAGCCGTCGAGTTTCTCGACGATCCGCTGTGCGGTAGCGGTCGTGCCGGGCTTTTCCTTCTCGACCGTCTCAAGCTGGCTCGGCCGGACCTTAACGATCGCGAACTCCGACGCGACGAAGAAGGCGTTGAGCAGCAGGAAGAAAACGATGCCTGCGAGATAGAGCAGGATCGCGACCGGCTCGGGATAGTCTTTCGGCAACTCCCCCGCGGACGCGAGCAACGCCAGACTGGAAAACCACTCGATCACGGCGTCAGAGCTTTTCGTAAACCCCCTTGTCCCTCTTTTCGAGGATGGTGAAGCCCGCCGACTTGGCGTCGCTCACCGACAGCGGCTTGGCCACTTTGGGAGTGTTGACCTTGGAAATCACCTTGCGCACCGGGTTGCGGCACGCGAGGCACTTTTCAAGCGGAGCCCGATCGATCGGCCGGCGCAATTCGAAACCCTGACGGCAAATCCGACAAGATCGCTCAGGATCGTCGGGCTGCTCGGAAAGATATTCGTAGATCGGCATGGCGGGACGGGAGAACGAGGGGTTTCCGTCTCCCGTCGAAGGTAAGCAGCGAACGGGCCGCTTACCAGCTCGACTTCGTCACCCCGGGAATCATCCCGTGCGAAGCGAGCTCACGGAAGCTGATCCGCGAAAGACGGAACCGCCGGATGAAGGCGCGGCGGCGGCCGGAATACTCGCAGCGATTGACCACCCGGGTCGGGCTGGCATCGCGCGGAAGCATGGTCAGACCCACGTAATCCTTCTCCTTCTTCAACTTGTGACGAAGGTCGGCATATTTTGCGACAGTGCGCTTCTTGCGCTCGTTGCGTGCGATCCAGCTTGCTTTGGCCATAATTCGGGGCGCGGGAGTTACCGTATTCCGGCACCAATGCAAGCCAAATTCGGTAATTTCTCGATTTCTTCCAATCGCCCGCAACCGCCCTAACCCGCGGGATTCCGCCTTGAGAACCGTCGGGGTCCGGGGTTTTATCCCCGCCCATGCTCCGGCGATTCCGCGTCCTCATCTTTGCCTCCCTGGCCGCTGCCCTGACCTCCTGCGGTGGAGAACCCGAAAATCGCTATCCGACCAGCAGCGGCGGGACCGCTCCGGCGCCGCACACGGGCGGCATCCCGGGCATCGCCCCGCCGACGATCTACGGCCAGAGCGCGATCGTCATCGATGCCAACAGCGGCAAGGTGCTCTACGCCAAAAATGCCGACTCGGTTCGCCCCGTCGCCTCAACCCAGAAAATCATCACGGCACTGACCGTCCTCGACGCCGGCAGCCTCTCGAAGACCGTGACGATCGCCCAGAGCGACACCCAATGCGAGCCGACCAAGCTCTACGTCCGTCCCGGTGAGACCTACACCCGCGGCGAGCTGACCAAGGCACTGATGGTGAAAAGCGGCAACGACATCGCCCGGGCCCTCGCTCGCGACGTCGGCGGTTCGCAGGAAGGATTCGCAGCCTTGATGAACCGCAAGGCAGCATCTCTCGGCATGCGGAACTCGCGCTTCGTCAATCCGAACGGTCTGCCTGCCGAAGGCCAGTACTCGACCGCCCGCGACATCGCCATCGCGGCCCGCACCGCCTACCGCAGTGGCACGATCCGGTCTTGGACCAACACCGAACGCTACACGTTCCAGTACTCCAGCGGCCGCACCAAGGTGCTGGAGAACACCAACAAGCTCCTGAAACGGGTCCCCTACTGCGACGGGATGAAGACCGGCACGACGAACGCCGCGGGGCGCTGCCTCGTCTCCACCGGCACCTACAACGGCCGCTCGGCCATTTCGGTGGTGCTGAAAAGCAACTCGACCCACATCTGGAACGATTCCGAAAGACTCCTGCGTTGGGCGCTGGAATCGCCGAGACGCTGACGCACGCCACGGGACCGCCCGCTTCCCGATGGATCCCCGCGACCAACTGACCGAGCTGGAAAAGTCGGGCCTGCTGCGCTCTCTCCGCACTCTGGAGTCGTCGACGGGCCCGAAGATCACTCGGGATGGCTCGGAGCTGTGGAACTTCGCCTCCAACGACTACCTCGGACTGGCCTGTCATCCCACAATCCGCGAAGCCTTCCATGAGGGGCTCGATCTCTGGGGTCACGGCGCTGCCGCCTCGCGCCTGATCACCGGCAGCCAGCCGCCCCATCGGATTTTTGAAGAGCAACTGGCCGTAGCCAAGGGCACCGACGCTGCCCTGCTCTTCTCCTCGGGCTTCGCACTGGCAGTGGGAGTCGTTCCCGCCTTGGTCGGCAAGGGTGACTTTGTCCTCATGGACAAACTCAGCCATGCCTGCCTGATCGACGGGGCCCGGCTGTCGGGAGCTACGATCCGTGTGTTCCCCCACAACGATACCCGCCGGCTGGCCGAACTTCTGAAATCGATCCGCGAAAAGGAATCCGATGCGAGGATCCTGATCCTCACGGAATCCGTTTTCTCAATGGATGGCGACCTTTGCCCCCTGCAGGAGATCATCGATCTCAAGGATCACCACAACGCCCTCCTACTACTCGATGAGGCTCACGGATTCGGCGTCCTCGGACCCTCAGGGATGGGTCTGGCGGAGGAACTCGGCGTCCAGAACCGCGTCGATTTCCATATGGGCACCCTGAGTAAGGCGGCGGGACTGGCAGGTGCCTACCTCGCCTGTGGAAGCGCTTGGCAGGAATGGCTGGTGAACCGGGCCCGATCCTTTGTCTTTTCGACCGCTCCGCCCCCCGCACTGGCCCATGCGGCCACAAGGGTGCTGGAGCTGATCCGGTCGGCCGAAGGCGATGCGCTACGCCGCCGACTCCGGGAGAACATCGCGATTTTCCGGCCAGACGGCCCGGACACCCCCATCTTTCCGCGCATCCTCGGGGAAAACGACATGGCACTCCGCGCATCCGCAGCTCTCGAGTCCGGAGGCTTTCTTGTTCCGGCCATCCGCTACCCCACTGTGCCCCGCGGAACCGCCCGGCTCCGGGTCTCGCTCTCCGCGACCCATCAGGGCGGCGTCGTGGCCGATCTAAAGACACGGCTCGACCGGCTCGTCTGAAAGCAATCCGGGCTTGCAACGCGTATGGCCTGCCCTCAGAAATCTGTCAGACAACTTTTATGAAAACACTGTTCGCAGCGCTCCTCATCGCCCTCCCGACGCTCCAGGCGGAAGAGGATGGATTCGTCAATCTCTTCAACGGCAAGGACCTCACCGGCTGGAAGAAAGTCAACGGCAACGGCGAGTACAAGATCGATGGCGATTCCATCGTCGGCTTCGGCAAGAACATCAAGGGCAACACCTTCCTGATCACCGAGAAGACCTACGGCGACTTCGACTTCCGCTTCGACATGAAGTTCGACGACCTCAGCGGCAACTCGGGAGTGATGTTCCGTGCGAAGCAGAAGGAAGGCGAGAACGGTCGCGTCTTCGGCTACCAGTGCGAGCACGACAACGGCAAGGCACGCGCTTGGACGGCGGGTTTGTATGACGAAGCCCGCCGCGGCTGGCTGTTCCCCGACAAGAAGGACAAGGAGGCCTGCGCGAAGTTCACCGAGCAGGGCAAGAAGATCATCAAGTGGGACGACTGGAACGAGATCCGCATCGTCTGCGAAGGCAAGCGGATCCAGATCTGGCTGAACGGAGAACCGCGGGTCGACTACACCGACGAAGGCAAGGACTTCACTCCGAAGGGATTCTTCGGTCTGCAGGTCCACGGCGGCAAGTCGTGCAACGTCCGCTGGCGCAACCTCCGCATCAAGGAGCTCTGATTCCGCGACGCGATGCGCTTCGCGATCTGCAACGAGACCTACGGCGACGTCACTCTGGCCGAATCCGCGAGACTGGCAGCCGGGCACGGCTACACCGGCCTCGAGATCGCTCCGTTCACCCTCGGTTCCGAACTGCCGTCTTCCGCCGAAGCGAAGGTGCTCGGTGACCGGGTGCGGGACGCCGGAGTGGAGGTTGTGGGACTTCACTGGCTGCTCGCCAAGACGGAAGGATTCCACCTGACGACTCCCGACGCTCCGACCCGGGCGGCGACGGCCGACTACGCCAAGCGGCTCGCCGACCTTTGTCACGCGCTCGGCGGCAACATCATGGTGTGGGGCAGTCCGCAGCAGCGTTCGCTCGAAGCGGACTGGGAATACGAGGCCGCGTTCGAACGGGCGACGGAAGTGCTCCGCGCCGCATCCGAGCACTGCGGCCCGCTCGGAGTCACCATCGCGATGGAGCCGCTGGGCGAAGTGGAAACCAATTTCCTGACCTCCACCGCGGAAACCATCCGCCTCTGCAAGGCCGTCGATCATCCGGCCTGCAAACTCCATCTGGACGTCAAGGCGATGAGCTACGAGGACTCCAGTATCGCCGACGTGATCCGGGCATCGAAAGACTGGACCGTCCACTTCCACGCCAACGACCCCAATCTCTACGGGCCCGGCATGGGCGATGTGCCTTACGAACCTATCGTCGACGCATTGGGCGAAACCGGCTACGACGGCTGGATCTCCGTCGAGGTCTTCAAATACGATCCGTCCCCCGAACAAGTCGCCACCACCAGTCGCGAAAACCTCCGCCGCTTCTTCGGCAACTGACCCTTCCATTTACAAACCCATGTCCGACCAAGAATCCCGACTCCTCGACGAGGCTCAAACCAAAGGCCCGCTTGGCAAATTTCTGATCTACGCGCGGCTCTCGGGCCCGGGCTGGCTCCAAGGCGCGATCACCCTCGGCGGAGGTTCGCTCGCCGGAGCGCTCTACCTCGGCGTCATCGCTGGCTTCGGCCTGATGTGGCTACAGCCGCTCGCGATGATCTGCGGCATCATCATGCTGTCGGCCATCGCCTACGTGACGCTTACCACCGGCCAGCGTCCGTTCCATGCGATCAACCGGCACCTGAACCCGCTGCTCGGCTGGTCGTGGCTCGTCGCCACCATCCTCGCCAACATGGTCTGGATCATGCCCCAGTTCTCGCTGGCGACCGCCGCCATCCAGCAGAACCTGTTTTCGGACCAGATCCCCGTGACGGGCATCATCGTCGTCCTCTTCCTCATCGGCATGGGCGTCAATGTTCTCTACCAATCCGGCGGAGCGGGCGCCAAGGCCTTCGACCTTATCATCAAGGTGATGGTCGGCGTGATCGTCCTCTCGTTCTTCGCGGTGGTCATCGCACTTACCACCGCGGAGTCCGGCGGACTCGACTGGGGCGCGGTCGGAGCCGGATTCATCCCGGACTTCTCACTCCTGACCAAACCGGCCGCGGGCTTCGCCGACCTGATCGCGCAGTCCTCCTCCCCTGACTGGTGGGCCCAGAAGATCGCGGACGACCAGCGCGACATCATCATCGCCGCCTTCGGCACCGCGGTGGGCATCAACATGACCTTCCTCCTGCCCTACACCCTGCTGAAAAAGCGCTGGGGCAAGAAACATCGCGGCCTCTCGATCACCGACCTGTCGATCGGCCTGTTCATCCCTTTCTTCCTCGCCACCTCATGTGTGGTGATCGCGTCCGCTGCCTCATTCCATACGAAGGTCGACGATGTCACCCCAGGCGCTGGAGCTCCGGTCGTCGCGCAACTGCAGGCGGCCTATCCGGAGGTCACTCCGAACAACTCCGACAAGACCCTCGCTGACATGCTGGTGAAGCGCGACGCCAACGCGCTGGCCATCACCCTCGAGCCCTTCGCTGGTCCGACCATCGCCCAGAAGATCTTCGGCATCGGCGTGCTCGGGATGGCCCTCTCGACGATCGTCATCCTGATGCTGATGAACGGGACGGCATTCCTGGAGGCATTCTCCCCGGGGAAACTGAGTGCCGACGGTCTCGCGGAACCGCCACCCACGAACAAAGCCGTTTTCTTCCTCGGCTGTGCCCTTTCCGGCCTCTCGGGCTGCATGTATCCTCAATTCTGGAGCGGCGCCTCGAAGGCGGCCCTCGCGGTTCCGACTTCCGTCATCGGCGGCTCACTGATCCCGATCGCCTACTTCACCTTCCTCCTGATGATGAACTCCCGCCACATCCTCGGCAGCGAGCGACCGACCGGAGGCAAGCGTGTGGTTTGGAACCTTCTCATGATCATCGCCACCGGCGTCGCGACCTGCGGTTCGGTGTGGGTGCTGCTCGGCAAGACCGATGATACCTCCCCTCTGTTTGGCTCCGTCCAAGTAAACCACGTCGCCACAGGCGGTCTCGTGTTCCTTGCGGTCCTCTTCGTCGTCGGAACCTTGAGCTTCATCATCAAGGAAAAGCGAGCCCACTGATCCTTTCCTCCTCCCCACCAGCCCATCCAGTCTTATGAAATTCGGAATCATCGGCGCCGGCATGATCGGCCACTTCCACGCCAAAGCCATCACCGCCATGACCGGCGGCGAACTCCACTCGGTCTTCGACCTCCGCCAGGAGGCAGCGGACAAGCTTGCCGACGAATACGGCGCCAAGGCGTTCTCGAACATCGATGAGTTCCTCGCCGATCCGGAACTCGAGATCGTAACCGTCGGGACCCCGAGCGGCGCGCACCTCGAACCGTCCCTCGCCGCCCTCAATGCAGGCAAGCACGTGATCTGCGAGAAGCCCTTGGAGATCACCACCGAGCGGATCGACCAACTGATGGCCGCCGCCGAAGCGAACGGCAAGACGCTCGCCGCGGTTCTGAACCGTCGCTTCCACCCGGGAATGGACGCGTTCAAGAAAGCCGCCGACGAAGGCCGCTTCGGCATCCTCACCAACGCTTCGTGCTACGTGAAGTGGTACCGCGACCAGGCCTACTACGACTCCGCCGGATGGCGTGGCACGTGGGCACTGGACGGCGGCGGCGCACTGATGAACCAGTCGATCCATACCGTCGACGCCCTGCTCTATCTCGCCGGTCCGGTAAAGTCGGTCCAGGCCAACACCGCCTGCCTCGCCCACGAACGGATCGAGGTCGAAGACATCGTCGTCGCCATCGTCGAGTTCGAGAGCGGCGCCCGCGGCGTGATCGAATGCTCGACCTGCACGTGGTCAAAGGACGGCCACCCTGCGCGCGTCCAACTCTCCGGCACCGAAGGCTCGGTCTTCCTCGCCGACGAGGCCTTCGAGATCTGGGACTTCATGAACGAGGAGCCCGAGGATGCGGAGATCAAGTCGACCCTGATGAAGGGCCAGGAAGCCGGACTTGGCGCCAACGACCCGAGCGCGATCAACTTCTACCAGCACCAGCGAAACTTTGAGGAGGTCGTCAACGCGATCGCCGAAGGCCGCGAGCCGACCACTTCGGCCGCCGAGGCCCGCAAGCCGGTCGCACTGATCCAGGCTGTTTACGAGTCCGCCCAGAACGACGGCAAGAAGGTCTTCCTCTAACGTCCCCTGCCCCATGCCTCCCTCTTCCAAGCTCACCGGTTTCGCCGACGAGGCTTCGCGCGACCTCGACAAGCAGATCCAAGCCACCAAGGACATCGGCTGGTCGGCGATCTCGGCCCGGATGGTCGGCGACAAGAACATCCACGAACTCCCCGAAGACGAATTCAACGACGTCGCTGACCGACTCGATGCCGCCGGAGTTTCCATTCCCGAGTTCGGTTCGCTCATCGCCAACTGGGGAAAGACGATCCACTCGGACTTCGACATCACGCTGGCCGAAATCGACCGTGCCATCCCGCGCATGAAGCGCCTCGGAACCGAGCTGATCCGCGTGATGTCCTACGCCCAAGAACCCTGGGGCGAGGACCAACACGAGGAGGAGCGCTTCCGCCGCCTGCGGGAGATCGTCAAACGCTTCTCCGACGAAGGCCTGACCGCCATCCACGAGAACTGCATGAACTGGGGCGGCTTCTCCGCCGAGCACACGCTGCGACTCATCGAAGAGGTCCCGGGGCTCAAGCTCGTCTTCGATACCGGCAACCCGGTGTTCCAGAAGGACCGCTCGAAGCCGCAGGCCGATGGCGGCTTCCCTTGGCAGGACCCGTTCGAGTTCTGGGAAAAGGTCCGCGACCACGTCGTCCACATCCACATCAAGGACTGCATCAATCCCGTATCCGACGACGTCGAACCGGAGTATACGATGCCCGGCGACGGACAGGCCAAGCTCCGCGAGATCCTCGGCGACGCGAAGGCGCGCGGGTATGACGGCTGGATTGCGATCGAGCCGCATGTCGCCACCGTCTTCCACGCTGCCGATCCGACCGCAGTCGACTGGCAGCAGTGCTACGACTCGTATGTCGATTACGGCAAACGCTTCGAAGCACTTCTTGCGGAGCTCTGATCCGGGGAACTTGCCGAGGGATAAATCGGCGCCATCTTGGCATCGAACGATGCCAAGCCCCACCCTCGAACAGCGACTTGCCGTACGCGAGAAGCCTCCGGGCTTCCCGGTGATGCGGCAGCGTTGGTCGAAACTTCTCTTCCTCCATTGGAAGGTCGACCCTGACATGCTTCGGGCGAAGCTGCCGCCCGGACTGCACCTCGACCTGCACAAGGGTGAAGCATGGCTGGGGATCGTCCCCTTCTTCATGGACCGGGCGCGTCCGTCGCTTCTGCCACCCGTCCCGGGCATCTCGTGGTTCATGGAGCTGAATGTCCGGACCTACGTTCACGACGACGCCGGCGTGCCGGGTGTCTGGTTCTTCAGCCTCGACTGCAACCAACCGCTCGCCGTCGAGTTCGCCCGTTCCCGTTTCCATCTGCCCTACGAACACGCGGAGATGTCGAGCGGGCAAGCTGACCGACACCTCGACTACTCCTGCCGACGCGACGGCCGCAATGAAACCTCCCGCTTCGTCTATGAACCGGCCCGGGAAGGAGCCGCTGCAGAACCCGGCTCGCTCGAGTTCTTCCTCGCCGAGCGTTACCTCCTCTACTCCGCCGATCCGCGGAACCGGATCCATACCGGCCGGGTCCATCACGCGCCCTACCTTCTCGAGCCCGCGGATTGCACCGAGTGGTCAACCCTGCCCGCCGATTGGGATGAGCTCCCCCTTCCCGACCGCCCTGCCGATTCGGCCTTGGTCGCGAAGACCGTCGATGTCTCGGTTTACCCTCTGAAGCGCGCTACCTCGCCTCCGGCTTGAGCGTCCCGACGTAGGGCAGGTTCCGGTAGCGCCCTTGGTAATCGAGTCCGTAGCCGATGACGAATTCATCACCGATCGCAAAGCCGACGTAGTCCGCCTCGACCTCCGCCGACCGCACCTTGTCCTTGGCCAGCAGCACGCCGGTCTTGACCGACTCCGCGCCCATCTCGGTCAGGCGGTCGACGACAGCGCGCAGCGTGCGGCCCGTATCGAGGATATCGTCGAGCACCAGCACGCGTCGCCCGTTCACGTCCGGCAACTTGCGATCAAGGAAGTCGACCTTGCCGCTGCTTTCGGTTCCGCCATGGTAGCTCGCCACATTCAGGCACTCGATTTCCAGCATTCGCGGCAGACGGCGAAGCAGGTCGGCCGAAAAAACCAGCGCACCTTTCAGAAGCACGATCACGACGAGAACTTCCCCGGGGAAATCCCGACGGATCTCGACCGCCATCGCATCAAGACGCCTCTCGATCACGTCTTCGGCAATCAGCACCCGCTCGACGTCGTCTTCCATCAACGGTCGCGCTCGATGCGGTAGATCATCTCGCCGGGAAAATAGAGATTCAGCCGGTCCCGCGCGTGGAGTTCGAGATACTCGGGATCATCCCGCAAAGCCCGGTAGGTCGCCTGCGCATCCTCCTTGAGGGCCAGCACCTGGCGCTCCTTCTCATGAATGCGCGCCAACTCCTGTTCCTTGTCCTCAAGCTGGCGCCTCTGCGGCAATGCCGAGGCCACCGCCAAGGCCCCGACCGACAAGCCGAACAGGCACAGGACAAAGCCGTTTACCCACCGGATCGCCCGCGTCTGCGCACGCAGACGGGTAATCCTGGATCGGGGAGTCTTTCGGGAGGTAGCCACAGCCTTGGGCGGTCCTTAACAAATCCGAAGGGAATCCGGAACAAAAATTGCGGCGGACCCATGGATCGGAAACTCATCCGCTCAATCCTTCGGGTCGACGGTTGACCGCCCGCGACCGGTGGGATTACGACATCCCCCGTCAGTTCGACGATATCCATCACCATGAAGGACCCCATCACCATCTCCGTCACCGGAGCCGCCGGCCAGATCGGCTATGCCCTGCTTTTCCGCATCGCTTCCGGCGCTGTCTTCGGCCCCGACCAACCCGTCAACCTGCGCCTGATCGAGATCGAGCCGGCATTGCCCGCACTCGACGGCGTCGTGATGGAGCTCGACGACTGTGCGTTCCCGCTGTTGCGCGAGGTCGTGCCGACCGCCGACCTCGCCGTGGGCTTCTCCGGCGCGAATTGGGCACTTCTCGTCGGCTCGGTTCCCCGCAAGGCGGGCATGGAGCGTGGTGACTTGCTGGGAATCAACGGCAAGATTTTCACCGGCCAAGGGCAGGCGATCGCCGCCAACGCCGCGTCCGATGTCCGCACCCTCGTGGTCGGCAACCCCTGCAACACCAACGCACTCATCGCGATGGCCAACGCCGATGGCGTACCGAACGACCGCTTCTTCGCGATGACCCGCCTCGACGAGAATCGCGCCAAGTCGCAGCTCGCGACGAAGGCCGGAGTGCATCACTCGCAAGTCTCGAACCTCTGCATCTGGGGCAACCACTCGGCCACCCAGTACCCGGATTTCACCAACGCCAAGATCGACGGCAAGCCCGTCACCGAGGTGATCACCGATCGCGCCTGGCTCGAAGGCGAATTCATTCCGACCGTCCAGCAGCGCGGCGCGGCGATCATCAAGGCACGTGGCGCATCCTCCGCTGCCTCAGCCGCCAATGCCGCCATCGATACGGTCGTCAGCCTCTGCAACCCGACCGCCGAGGGCGACTGGCACAGCGTCGGTGTCTGCTCCGATGGTTCCTACGGCATCGCCGAGGGCATCATCGCCTCGATGCCGATCCGCACCAAGGCCGACGGTTCCTGGGAGGTTGTGCAAGGCGTGCCGGTGGATGACTTCAGCCGTGGCAAGATCGACGCCAGCGTGGCCGAACTCCTCGAGGAGCGCGAAGCGGTCAAGGATCTCATTCCGGGCTGACGCGCCGCCTGACTCCGATTCCAAAGGCGCCAGTGCCCGCCCGGGCACCGGCGCTTTCCCTTTTCACCGGTCCGATTCCCTTCTTCAATCCCGCCATGCCCGAGCCGCTCGTCATCGCCGATCGAACCTTCGATTCCCGACTGTTCGTCGGAACCGGCAAGTTCGCATCGAACGAGGTCATGCGCGACGCCCTCGAGGCCACGGGCACCGAGATCGTGACGGTCGCGCTCCGGCGTGCCGACCTGACCGGCAAGAACGACCCCTACGCCAACATCCTCGAGTTCATCGATCCGGAAAAATACCTGATCCTGCCGAACACCAGCGGTGCCATGAATGCCGAGGAAGCGGTCCGCCTTGCCCGACTCGCCGCGGCGGCCGGTCTGCCGAAGTGGGTGAAACTCGAGATCCACCCGGATCCGACCTATCTCCTTCCGGACCCGATCGAGACGCTGAAAGCGGCCGAAGTGCTCGTTGGTGAAGGATTTACCGTGCTTCCCTACATCAATGCCGATCCGGTGCTCGCAAAACGCCTACAGGAAGTCGGCACCGCCACCGTGATGCCTCTCGGCGCGCCGATCGGCAGCAATCAGGGGATCGCCACGCGCGACCAGATCCGGATCATCGTCGAACAGGCGACCGTTCCGGTGGTCGTCGATGCCGGAATCGGCACGCCAAGCCATGCTGCCGAAGCCATGGAACTCGGCGCCGACGCGGTGCTGGTGAATACGGCGATCGCGATTGCCGAGGACCCGGAGCGCATGGGCCGTGCCTTCCGCCTGGCGGTCGAAGCCGGCCGCGAAGCATGGGAAATCGGCCTTCCGGAGTCGCACTCGACCGCCTCCGCCACCAGCCCGCTGACCGGATTCCTCCAAGGCGCGGGTGCTTGACCGTTCACTCGCCCGTCCCGCAGCATCGCCGTCACCGGATGAAAGTCAGCCCCTACAAGCGGTTCGAAAAGGCCTTCAAGGAAGCCTACCTCAAGCCCCTCACCCTGATCCGCTACGGCAGCCTGAAACCGAACAAGGCCCGCCTCCACGGGTGCGAGAACTGGATCCACATCGATCCGGAAGATCCCTGCGCAATCAAGAAGGTCGTTCAGGAGCCCCTGCGCGGAAAGGTCTCCGACAACCTGATCTTCTGGCGCGACTTCAACCGCCATCTCAAGCCGGGCCTGATCGTGGACGTCGGCCTGAATTACGGCGAGTGCATGTTCGGCACCGATTACGGGAAGGACGTCCGCTTGTTCGGCTTCGAGGCAAACCCGCGACTGATCCCGCATTTGGAAAAGAGCCGCGCCGATCACCCGGCGGGCAAACAGATGACGATCACCAACTGCCTCGTCTCCGACCAACCGGCATCCGACATCCCCTTCTTCGTGAATCCGGACTGGAGCGGCAGTTCTTCGGCGGTCCGCGAGTTGAACGACCGGCCCGCATCGCTCGAGTTCAAGCTCGAGGCGAAGACGGTCGACTCGGTCGTCTCCTCGGAGGTTTCGTCGGGCGCTACCGTGCTCTTCAAGATGGACATCGAGGGTTACGAGAGCCGTGCGCTCAAAGGCTTCACCCGTGTCATTTCGGAAGCGGCGGGTGCGATCGGCTTCATCGAGTTCGACGCCCAGTACATCCGCTGGGCCGGTGAGGAGCCCGACGACTACCTCGACTGGCTGCAGCAATCGTTCGAGACCTACCGGCTGGTTTCGATCAAGGCCAAGACGCTGAAGAAGGTCGGGCGATTTGCGGATCTCCCGAAGCTGCACGGCAACGCCGAACGCGTCCACGTCGACCTCGTGCTGGTGGCGAAGCAAACCCCGGAAGGCTGGCTGGCACCCGAATGGACCGTGCTGTCATGACCGACTACCCGCCGCTCTCCACCGAACTCAGGGCGGAGATCGACGGTCTCTCCGACGATCTTGACGCCCACCTGACCGGCAAGCCCCGACGCTCGGTCGACACCTTTGAACCGCGACGCCGCGCACTGCTCGCGAAGCATCTCGGCCACGAGGCGCCGGAAACGATCACGCCCGTCACCTGCATCGGCGACAGCAACACGATGTTCTTCGCCGGCTCCGAGCGCCTCCGGTTCGTCCGCTACCGGCGCAGCGCGTTCTGGAAACCGCACTGGATCAATCGGGGCCTCGACCTGCTGCCGTGCTTCCGGGTGTTCCATGTCGGGCCCGCCACCGCGTGGAAGGCCGGAGACGCTGGATCATCGACCCGCTCCCGCGAAAAGTTGGAGATCCTTCTTCGCAAGGACGTGCCGAAGGGGTCGAAGGTGATTCTTTCCTTCGGCGAGATCGATTGCCGCATCCACATGGCACGGGCCGCCAAGGCCGGCAAGCCGATCGAGGAGATCACCGAGGCAACCGCCGCCAAGTTCATCCGTCTTCCCGAATGGGTCTCCTCGCTGGGCTTCGAACCGCTGGTCTGGGGGCCGCCGCAGATCATCCCGAACAACGAGAGCGTGAAGGAAACCACCTTCCCCTTCGTCGGCCCGTGGGAGCTTCGGAGGGACATCACCTACGCCTACACCGAACGGCTGCGCCATCACTGCGCGGACAAAGGCATCGCGTTCACCGCGGTGGCCGGACTCTATCACCGGCCCGAGGAGCGACCGGACAAATCCTATTTCCACGACGGCACCCACCTTTCCCAGCGACTGATGCCACTGGCTCTGGCCGAACTGGAGAAGGTAGGCTTCCTGCCCCCGGAACTGCGCCCGGCGTGAGCCGCACGGCATGCTCTTCAATTCCTACACCTTTCTGCTGCTGTTCCTGCCGATCACCCTGGTCGGCTTCCTGCTGCTACGGAAGGCATCGTATCGGGCGGCGGTCGTGTGGCTGGTGCTGGCCAGCCTGACCTACTACGCTTACTGGATTCCCGTTCCGGGAGAGGACTGGTCACCGAAGTGGTTGCTGCTGATCCTCGGATCGTGCGTGTTCAACTTCCTTGTCGGCCGGGGCCTCTCGCGGCGAACCGCGACGGACTCGAACGGACGCAAAGCGCTGCTCGCCATCGGTGTCGGCGCGAACCTCGCGGTGCTCGGCGTATTCAAGTATGCCGGCCTTTTCGCCAAGACCGCGGCGTTTCTCGCCGACACGGGCATCCCCGTCCCGCAACTGATCCTGCCGCTCGGCATCTCGTTCTTCACCTTCCAGCAGATCGCCTACCTGATCGACGCCGCGCGGGGTGAGACGTCGGAGTACCACTTCACCGACTACCTGCTCTTCGTCTCCTTCTTCCCGCAGCTGATCGCCGGACCGATCGTCCACCACCGGGAAATGATGCCGCAGTTCCAGCGCGGGTCAGGAGTCGGCTGGGCGCGACATTTTCCGGTCGGCTTCGGCATCTTCGCGATCGGGCTGTTCAAGAAGGTCGTGGTGGCGGACCCCTGCGCCCAGATCGCCAATCCGTTGTTCGAACTCGCGGCATCGGACGGCCGGGCCCTGACGATGGCCGAAGCCTGGACGGCGGGCATCTCGTACTCGCTCCAGATCTACTTCGACTTCTCCGGCTACTCGGACATGGCCATCGGCGCGGCACGCCTGTTCGGCATCCGGCTACCGCTCAATTTCCACTCTCCCTACAAGGCGCGGACCATCATCGAGTTCTGGCGCTGCTGGCACATGACACTGTCCCGCTTCCTGCGCGACTACCTCTACATCCCGCTCGGCGGAAACCGCAAAGGCCCGGCCCGGCGCTATCTCAACCTGTTCGCCACCATGCTGCTCGGCGGCCTGTGGCATGGCGCTGGTTGGACCTATGTGCTTTGGGGCGGACTCCACGGCGCCTACTTGTGCGTGAACCATTTCTGGAACCACCTGCGGCGCACTCGCGGATGGCGATCCCTCCCGGCCCCGGCGGCGACCGCCATTACCTTCATCGCGGTGGTTGTCGCGTGGATCCCGTTCCGCGCCGGAAACTTCGAACTCGATCCCGCCGGGACCACCCGCGACGCCCTGCAGGCCAGCGGATCGATCCTCTCTTCGATGTTCGGCCTCAACGGGTTCGAGGGCTGGCCCGACAAGGCGAGCCGGGTGGTGGCCAGCCGTGATCCCCTGCTGATCCTGATTCCCTTGCTCGCCTGCTGGCTTCTCCCCAACACGCAGCAGATTTTCCGGCGATACCGTCCGACGACCGACCCGCTGCCCCGCGCCACGCGCCGCTGGTGGCAGTGGCGGCCTACTCCGATGTTCGCCATCGCGACCGTCGCGCTTCTGATTGCGGTCGGCATGAACTTCGACAAGGTCAGCGAATTCATCTACTTCCAGTTCTAGTCCGTGAGATCCCTGCGCCGCTACCATGCCTTCCTGATCGTGCTGCTCGTCGGCACGGTGGTGCTGGGATACGGGCTCAACACAGTAGTGAATCCCTGGCGGGTCACCCCCACATCTTGGTCGTCGCAAAAGCTCGAACCCTACCGGGAAATCGACAACACGTGGAACCGGACCGCCAAGGCCGGCCTCGTGCGGTCCGGAACGTGGGACGCCGCGATGTTCGGCTCGTCGCGGGTGGATATCGCGCTGGACCCGAAGCATCCTCTCTTCGACGGGATGCGCTGCGCCAACCTCGGACTCAATGCCGCGCAGTTGTTCGAGAACAAGGCGATCTTCGACTACTTCATGGACCGGGAGGACGCCAAGCTGGTGGTCTTCGCGATCGATGCCGGCGACCTGACGACGCCGCCTCCGAAGAGAAACCCGACCGACTTCGCCCTGTCACCGCTGGATCGCGATGCGGACCCGATCGAGCGGGAGCTGAGGTATCACCTTGGCATCTCCACCTGCGCCTCGTCGTTCGAGACGCTCGGCCGGGCGGTCGGAAATGAACCGGCCGATCACACGCCGGAAGGCTTCCGTCACGACTCCGAGTTTCCCAAGGACCTGCGACAGACGATTGCAGGACTCTACCTCGCAACCACGGTCCGGATGGTCGAGGGACGGAAGCGCTACGGGAAACTGGATCCGACGAAGCTCGAGGTCATCCGGTCGATCGTCGAGCGCTGCCGACAGGACGGAACCCGGCTCGTCTTCCTGATCACCCCGAATCATGCCTTGTTCCAAACTTGCTATCGCGAACTTGGGGATCCCGATCCGTGGTTCGAAAAGGACCGTGCGGCACTCGCCCAGTTTGCCAGCCCGGGTGTCGAGATCTGGGACTTCCTCGACGGGCACGCTCTGAACGCCGAGCCTCTGCCACCCGCAGATCAACCGGGCGCTCACTTCGACCATTGGATCGATCTCTTCCACGCCACTCCGGAAGTCGGGAACCTCATACTCGACCGGATTGCAGGGAAGGCCGGCAATTACGGACGACGCCTCGAACCCGATTCGGTGGAAGCGCGGGTCCGGGAGGTTCAGCAGGGAGTCGACCGCTACCTCGAAGCCAATCCCGACGACCTCAATTTCCTTCGTAAATCCCTGAAGCGCTATCAGCCATGAGTCGGAAAGCGGTCGCGATCATCAAAGGGGGGCTCGGCAACCAGCTCTTCGGCTACGCCGCAGCGAGAGCCTTCGCGCTCCGGAGCGGACGGGAGTTGTTTATCGATGATGCGTCCGGCTTTGTCCGCGACGGCTATGGCCGATCTTTCCGCCTGAAGCACTTTCCGATCGAGGCCCGTCCCGCTCCGGCCGCGTTGCGTCTGGGCGATCCGAAAGGATTTCGCCACAAATCGAAGCGCTCGCTGAACAAGGTGCTGCCGTTGAAATGGAAGGCTTACCTGCCGGAAAAGGAAGGATCGCTCCAACTGCTCGATTTCGACCCGGTCCGCGACACCGTTTACCTCAACGGATACTGGCAAAACGAAGCCTACTTCCGCGATGCCACCGGGAAGATCCGGGAGGAGCTCCAGCCACCCGCACTCGAAAAACAGGGCGACCTTGAACTCGAGCAGCGGATGCGAGACCGCAACGCGGTCTTCGTCCACGTCCGGAGGAACCGCTACTCACCCCGACTCGGAGCCGATTACTACAAGCGCAGTATCGAACTCGCTTCCGAAGCCTTGGACTCTCCGTGCTTCGAAGTCTTCGGCGATGACATCGCGTGGGCCCGGAAGCAACTGGACTTCGGTGGCAGAACCGTCCGCTTCCACGAGGAAGCCAATGACGAACTGGTCGACTTCCGGCTGATGACCGCCTGCAAACACGCGATCGTCGCCAACAGCTCGTTCAGCTGGTGGGCTGCGTGGCTGGGACCGTCGCTCAACGGTCACGTCTGGACACCCAAGGATCCCGGCTGGCCGGTAAAGCCGGCCAGCGGTTGGACTACCGTCGGCAACACGCTCGAACGCGACTGAGCGGCTTGGATTCAGATGTTGGTAGTTCCCCCTTCAGGGGGGGCAACGGAGCTTGCTTACAAGGCGAAGGCGATTCAACACCCTAGCGGCTTGGTAGCTTGGTAATGTGGAAATCTGGATTCGGCACCCTTGCGAGCCCCCCTGAAGGGGGAACTACAAACCCCAGAAAACCGCCGCCACAAAAGCCCCGGCTTTTTCCTCCAAAACCGGCTTCAGGCCGCCCGATTCCGGAGCAGTCCGATCATGACCCCCTGGATCACCAGTTCCCGCGCCGGAATCAAATCCGGGTAATCCGGGTTCTCGGCATGCAAATACGGCCTGCGGTCCTTGATCACGTAGCGCTTGAGGGTGGTCTCACCATCGATCAGTGCGGCGACGACGTCCCCCTTCCGCGGCTCCCTGAACTCTAGGATCACCGTGTCACCATCACAGATGTGGGCGTCGATCATCGAGTCTCCTCGGACGCGAAGCGCGAAGGTCCGGGCATTTGGCCGGATGCCAAGTGATGCGATGTCGATCGACACGCATCCTTCCCGCTCGGGCGGCGCGTCCTGAGCCATCCCCGCGGCAATGTCGCCGTAGATCGGAATATCGACGATCGCCTCGCGGTCGAGGTCTTCCGGGAATACGACCGCCCGGGCCTTGTTTGGCAGTCGTTGGATCGCGCCTTTGCGCTCAAGAGCTCGTAGATGACTCATCGCCGCCGTCTGGCTGGCGAAGCCGAAGTGGTGCTGGATTTCGCGGGTGGAGGGCATCACCCCGAGCTCCCGCTGGTAACCCTTCAGGTATTCGAGAATCTCCTCCTGCCGCTTGGTAAGGTTTTCAGCCATGACTTGATGAACAGTGTTCACAGGAACAAACCATGTTCATCCGGCTTGGGCAAGAGGAATGTTGGACCTCAGTTTCCGGCCACGTTCCGTTTCCACATCGGCGACGGAGGAAGATCCTTGGGACGAAGCACCGCGATCCCCGCATGTTTCGAAGAGCCATTCAGGTAGTCGGTGATCGGACGGTCGATGATCGTCATCCTCCCCTTGTCGCGATCCGAGGTGGCATGGGTGAAATACGCCCGGCCCTTGAGCTTCACAATCAGCCCGACGTGCGAGGTGTAACCATACTTCCAGTTCGTCGTGATCGCGCAGACGTCCCCGTCCTGCAGGAGGTGCTCGATGCTGCGAACCTTCCTCGTCGGAACATGGTAGACGGGAAGCTTCGAGACCCTTGCTTCGATACGCCCCATCTCCGGAAGCAGACCGGGATTGTTGCGAAGGTAGCGGTAGCTCTTCCACTGCACCGTCATCTCACGAATCTCACGACGAAGCCGAACCGCACCGGGCAGGCTGGGCGTGACATTGGTGGCGTAGCCACGCCGCTGGTTGTCGTAGAACACCTCCTCAAGGTGGTGCATCCGGCTGAGGTAATTCCCGGTGCAGCGGCCGCCCCGGTAACGCTCCAGTTCGATCATATGGAGCATGTCCTGCGACTGGTAGGGTCCCGGCTTGTAGCGAAGCATTCGGGCGAAAGCCAACGCGTTCTCGTAGTACGTCCAGCAATCCATTCCCACAAAGTTGACGACAGGGCTCTCGATGCGGTCATCGACCTCCAGCGTGTAATTCACGTAGGGAGTCCCGACCATCGCACGCGCCACCCGGACCGTCCGCTGCCCCAGTGGAAGACCCCGCCAATTCTCCCGCTCGGCCTTGGCAACCAGTGCGCGAAACTTCGACTCACCCTTGAACACGGTGCCCATCGGCAGGCGCGGCTGGCTCGGCGGGGTCACCGAGTGCATGCCTGCGGTCGACACCGGCACCAGTTCACGACCTCCCGCATTTACGATACCCGGATCGGTCGAACATCCGGCCAAGCCGAACACCACGACGCCCCATGCGATTCTTATTCCCCCACTCATAGCGCGGACCTTAGTTCACCCCCGGTCGGATGGAAAGGGACCAATCGCTCAGGCTTGGCATTTCCGAATCCGGATCGGCCCCTTCGCCGTCGACGGGTCGACCACCCTGCCCTTTTGGACGATCTCGACCTCCCCCGCCACCATCAGACGCCGCGCGGCACGGCGGACCTGCTCCATCCGGCTCCGCCAATCGTCCGGAAATCTAAAGCGGGCCACCTCGCTGGGACAGATGGTCGCGTTGCCGGAGCGCCGGTCGAGCAAATCCAGGATTTGCCGTTCGAGTTCACGATCCACCGGCCCGGGTTTGTTCCGTCGGCACGCTTCGGAGCAATAGCGGACCTCGTCCCAACAATCGGCCCATCGCGATCGCCACTCGATCCTCCGTCCGCAGTTCCGGCACAACTTCTCCGTCACGCCGGACCATCGCGGCAGCGGGCCGACCCGCAAGTGGCGAACCGCAAGCCGGGATTTCCAGATTGAGCCTTCGCGGCTCCCGGTTCCAGAGTCCGGGCATGAGCGACTCATTCCCCCGCAGCCCCTACGACGAAACCGACGGCGTCGTGTATTTCCCCCGCATGTGCGACAAGATCCGCCAACATGCCGAGGGCCGGCTCGCCCCGGACTACCACGCCAATCTCGGCCGGGGCATGGACCTCTGGACCTGCCAATTCTTCGGAATCGACTACGAGGATCTGGCCAAGCGGGTCCGCGAGGGAGCCACAGACGCCGAGGCCCTCGCGTGGGCGCGAGAGGCTGGAATCGACCGCCCGGAGCACGATTTCGCTTGGTGGAGTGCCTATATGAGGACCCGCGGGTTCCGCGACGACCTCGCGGAGCGCCTGAAGGCCCGGAAAGCGGAGTCCGGCTTCGAGAACCGTGAAGACATCGTGACCTTCATGGACTACATCGATGCCGACGAGGGGCGCTGAAGAAATCCTTGTTTTTCAAGGATTTAGTCACTAAAAGGTGTTCGTCCGCTCTGGCAAAGCGCTCCCCCAACCTTCACCCCACCCACCTGATGTTCCCCAAAATCGCCTTCCTTTCCGGCGTGCTCGCAGCGCTGTATGCGCCGGCCGCCCTCGGGCAGACCTTCACGCTCGACGACACCGCACCCTACGATCCGTTCAGTTACCGGATCCTTCAGGATTATGTCGTGAAGGACGGCCTCGGCGATCCAGCCACCGTCAATTTCAACAACGGCACCGGCTCCGGCCCGAATCCATATTCCGTCAATCCGGTCAGCCTCAAGCGAACGATGGTGACCACGGGCAACGGGACCGAGGTTCCGGTTTTCGACCTTTGCACCGAGATGTTCGTCGGCCCGACGGGCACCTCCACCTACGACGTCAGCGCCGGTTTCGGATCGCTCTCGGCCTCGCAGGAAGGCGACCTCCGGATCCTGTTCTCCAACACCCTCGCCGACTTCCTGATCACCACCGCTTCGGACTATGATGACGCCGCCGTCATCGGTGCCGCCATTCAACTCGCTGCTTGGGAGATCATCGAAGACGACGCTTTCGGAGCGGGGTTCTACTCGCTGGACGACGGAGGGATCTTCCCCGGAGCCCTGTCGGTGATCGACTACGGGACCGGCTATGACGGCACCGCCGACGCGGCGATTCTGCTCGCCGAGTCCTATCTCGCCGAGATCAACGCCGGAACCTGGAGTGACAACGGCGGCTACAATTACTTCTACGCGGAGGCCCAAGGCGGAGAGCAGGACCGGATGTGGATCACGGTCGGCATCACCACCATTCCCGAACCCTCGACCGCATTGCTCACCTTGTTCGGACTCGGTCTCGTGATGCGTCGCCGACGCTGAGGTCATTCCCGCTTATTTCACCCGCCCTCCCCTCCGGGACGGCGGGTTTTTTGTGGGTTCGCCTCCGTCTTTATCAAGATCCCGGCATATTCTCCGATCCGCTGGACGTGGTCGACGCTTCCTCTAGGGTGCCCCCATGTCCGAGCGGCCGTTCCACTACCAGGATCCCTTCCCTCTCTCCTCTGATCCGACAGAGTATGAGCAGATCAGCTCCGATTTCGTCTCCACTGCCGATTTCGACGGCAAGACGGTCCTGAAAGTCGAACCCGAGGGACTCGCATTCCTTGCGAACCAGGCATTCAAGGCGATCAACTTCACCCTGCGCCCGGGCCACCTGAAGCAGGTCGCGGCGATCCTCGACGACCCCGACGCGACCGACAACGACCGGATGGTCGCAGCGATGCTGCTGAAGAATGCGGAAATCGCGGCTCACGGGATCCTCCCCAATTGCCAGGACACCGGCACCGCCACCATCATCGGCAAGAAGGGCCAACACGTCTGGACAGGCTGCAACGACGCCGAGTGGCTCTCGAGGGGCGTTCACAAGACCTACACCGAAGAAAATCTCCGCTACTCGCAGACCGCACCTCTGACGATGTTCGAGGAGACGAACACGCGGACCAACCTGCCGGCCCAGATCGACCTCTACGCCGACGAGGGCGAGGCCTACAAATTCCTTTTCGTCTCCAAGGGTGGCGGATCGGCGAACAAGACCTTTCTCTACCAGGAGACCAAGGCGCTTTTGAATCCGAAGCGGCTGCGCGAGTTCGCCATCGAGAAGATGCGGTCATTGGGAACCGCCGCCTGCCCGCCCTACCACCTCGCTTTCGTGATTGGCGGGACCTCGGCCGAGACCTGCCTGAAGACCGTCAAGATGGCTTCCACACGCTACTACGACGAGTTGCCGACCTCGGGCAACGAACACGGACGCGCCTTCCGTGACCTCGAGCTTGAGAAGGAGCTGCTGGCCGCGGCCCGCGAGATCGGAATCGGCGCCCAGTTCGGCGGGAAGTACTTCGCCCTCGACGTGCGGGTGGTCCGCCTGCCCCGCCACGGCGCGTCCTGCCCGGTGGGTATCGGGGTTTCCTGCTCCGCCGACCGGCAAGCCAAGGCGAAGATCACCAAGGACGGGATCTTCCTCGAGAAGCTGGAGAAGAATCCCGGTCAGTACATCCCCGAATCGTATCGCGACTGGAAGTTCCACGGAGTCGAGATCGACCTCGATCAAGGGATGGAGAAGACGCTAGAAACCCTGACCAAGTATCCGGTCACCACCGCAGTTTCGCTGAGCGGGACCATCATTGTCGCGCGCGACATCGCCCATGCGAAGCTGAAGGAGAAACTTGAGGCGGAAGGCGACCTGCCCGAGTATTTCAAGCAGCATCCCGTCTACTACGCCGGACCGGCAAAGACTCCGGAGGGTTACGCTTCCGGCTCCTTCGGGCCTACGACAGCAGGTCGCATGGATGGCTACGTGGATCTCTTCCAAGGCCATGGCGGATCGATGGTCATGCTGGCCAAAGGCAACCGTTCGCAGCAGGTCACCGACGCCTGCAAAAAACACGGCGGTTTCTATCTCGGATCGGCCGGTGGTCCCGCGGCGCTGCTCGCGACGAACCACATCAAGTCACTGGAAGTTCTGGAGTATCCCGAACTCGGGATGGAGGCGGTGTGGAAGATCCGGGTGGAGAACTTCCCGGCATTCATCCTCGTTGACGACAAAGGCAACGACTTCTTCCAGCAGATCAACCAGTGCCCGGTCTGCTGACCGGCACGGGACCGATCAGGGCGCGGTCGCAGGCTCGGGTTCCTTTTTGGGCTGCTTCTCCGCGGCGGTCTTCTCCACCGCCGGCGACACCAACCCTGCGGAAAGGATCAGCTTGCTCGCCTCCTCGAGCGACATGTTGCTGTTGTGCACCCGCTCGTCTTCGACGATCACCACGAAACCGGTGAGCGGATTCGGGGCTGTCGGCAGAAAGACCGCCGTCACGTCCTTGCCCATTTGTTCGTCGTGGAAATTCCCCGTCACGAACCCGAGGAGGCGGCAACCGGGTGACGGGTATTCGACGTAGGCGACTCCCTTGAATTTTCGCTCCGAACCCAAGCTCTTGAGCGCGTCGACAAGTTGCTTGATCGACGAGTAGACGAATCCGAGCAGGGGCAGCTTCTGGATCTTGCTTTCAATCCAGTGCAGCAGATGCCGGCCGAGGGCATTGGTCACCGCGAAGCCGACCGCAAAAAGAATGAGTACCGGCAGCAGGGCGAGCACCAAGTTCGACCCCGGGAACTCGAATGACCATGCCCCGGGAGCCTCGGGATGGACCCCGCGGAGCCAGTTCAGGAACCGGAAAACCCCGGCGATGATGCTGTTCCCCAGATCCCCGAGGATCTTGTAGACGAGGACGAGAAGCCAGACGGTCGCAAGCACGGGCACGACCGATGCGACACCTGCCAAGAGGGTGCTGAATGCCTTGCGGATACCGGGGTGCCCGGCATTCGGATCTTGGGAGCGGAACGACTCGTCCATCGACATGACAATGAAAAGCGAGGTCCGCGGACTTGGCAAGGCATGGCAGAGCGAGGCGGACGGTCCAGCGTGCCCGCCAAACCCGCTGGAAATTCGCACTTTCCCCGGAACACCGGGTTGTCCGACAACATCCCTCTGGCAGAGGAACCCATGAAATCCACCAAGGTCAAACTTCAGGAGGTCGACCGGACCGTGCATGAGCACCACTCCAGCCTGCGCTATTTCATCCGCTCGCTGGGCGTCAGCAGCGCGTGGGTGGATGACATCGCCCAGGAGGCATTCCTTATCGCCTACCGGAAATGGGATGAGCTCGATGATCCGGCCAACGCCGGCCCCTGGCTTCGGAGGATCGCTCGCAATCTCGTCATGAACGAGCTCAACAAATCCGGGAGGCGCCAACGGCTTCTCGATGAGAATCTGACCACCCTGCTGATCGACTCGACCCCGACCGAAGTTGCTCCCGGCTCCCTTCAGGATGCCGACCTTCGCCACACGGCCCTGCGCGCCTGCCTCGAGAAATTGACCGACCGCGCCCGCAAAGTGGTCGATGCCCGATACTTCAAAGATCGCAACGCCACCGAGATCGGCGAGGAGCTTGAAATGAGTTCGGTCGCGGTGCGCAAGGTGCTATTCAACGCAAGACAGGCTCTCGCCACCTGCCTCCACGCCCACAAGGTCCACGACGCCACCTGAAGCCATGGAAACGAATCCCACGGAACCGACTTTCGAGGACCTGTGCTGCGAACTGCTGGACGGCTCGCTTGATGAGGCCGGTCGCGCCCGACTCACCGAACTCGTCAGCGAAGATCCGGAACTCCGGGCCAAGCTACAGGAGCAATTGGTGGTGTCCGGCGCATTGAGCCGGACCAATCCTGAGTTCAGCGACGAGCGATTCTCCCACGCCGTCTCGAACCACCTGCGGGCCGTGGGCGACGAGCCGGTCGCCCGCTTCCCGGAACGGATCACCCGCAAGATCCGGCGAGACCGCTTCCGCAAGCAGGCGGTGCTCGCACTGGCAGCCTGTGTCGCACTCGCGACCGTCCCCCTTGTCCTACTCAACCGGAAACCCGTGGAAAGCGTCGCGGTCGCCGTCCACCTGCCCGGCACCAGCGATGAGCTCGCGAGATCGGAGATCATCAAGGCCGGCCAGAAGATCGAGTTGGAAGTCGGCCGCATGATGCGCCTCGACTTCGGGAACGGTGCCGTCGTCGCCGTCGAAGGCCCCGCGGAATTCACGGTCCGCTCGCCGATGGAAATCGGGCTCAAGTCCGGCAACCTGAACGCGTGGTGCCCAGAGACCGCGCACGGCTTCCGGGTGGACACGAAGTCCGCGACCCTTACCGACCTCGGAACCTCTTTCGGGGTGTCCGCATCACCCGACGGCTCGGCGGACTTCATGGTCCTCGACGGCGAAGTGACCGTGTCTTCCGGCAAGGACCAACGCAACCTGCTCGAAGGAGGAGCGGTCCGGGCAACCCGAGGCGCCGGCCTGAGCGATCTCGCCTTCGAACCGTCTGCATTCTCCCGCACCTGGCCGATCGCCTCGGGCATCCAATCAACCGAAGGAGAAGTCATCCCGGCGCCGCCCAACACACCGGAAGCCGTGGCCAACCACGAGGATGACAACCACGTGATCGTCATCCCCGAAAAGCGGTCCTTCGTCCTTCCCGAGCGCCTGCCGGTGGACATCACCGAACCCGGTAGCCATGGCGGCAAAGCCGGCGCTCCGATCCACAGCCCGTCGACTCTCGAAAGCAAGGCAGGCACCCGCGCTCGAAGCTACCTGCTCCGCTACAACCCGGTCGGGATCCTCGACTTCATGGTCTTCAAAAGCTTCGAGGGCTCGGTCACCTTCGACCGGCCGGTGCTCGGCATCATCACTTCGACCGGCAAGCTTTTCGAGACCGACAAAATCACCACCAATGCCCCGCTGCCTCTGACCAAGGAGAATCCGGGGATGCGGGGCCCTGAAGCCGGCATCCGCACCATGCCCGACACCGTCACGCTCTCGTCGGACCGCAAAACCGTTTCGGTGATCTTCAATGCCGGCGAGTCGATCGACGAGATCCGCGTGATCACGGCCGCGGACTGATCCCGGCTCGATGACCGAATCGGCGTCATTGGATGGGAACAGCGGGCCGTGACCCGAAATACCCTTCCGAACGGCACACAGGCCGCCCATGCTGCCCATGGGCGACCCATTCCTCAACCCAGACCAATCATGAAACCCTTTGCCCTACTCGCGGCGGCCTTGCTGGCCGTGACCGCGGATGCCGCAGATCGGCCGAACGTCCTTGTCATCCTCGCCGACGACCTCGGCTTCTCCGACCTCTCTTGCTACGGATCGGAAATCGCGACTCCGAACCTCGACCGCCTCGCCTCGGGAGGAGCCAAATTCTCCGCGTTTTACAATTCGGCCCGTTGCTGTCCGTCCAGAGCATCCCTCGTGACCGGTCTTCATCCGCATGAAGCCGGCATCGGTTCGTTCACCACCCGGGAGCCTCGGAAAAACTCCAGCCCGGCCTACACCGGCCACCTGTTGCCCAACACCGCAACAGTTGCCGAAATCCTCGGAGATGCCGGCTACTCGACCTGGATGGTCGGCAAGTGGCACATGGGTGACCCCGGACCGATCGAGCGGGGTTTCCAGAACTACTATGGATACAAGAATTTCCAGGCGCACTCCGAGAACCAATGGGATCCGGATCTCTACGTCCGTCTTCCCCAAGGCACCAAGCCGGAAGTCTTGGTTCCCGGTGACGAGTTCTACGTGACCGATGTCTTCTCCGACTACGCCCTCGAGTTCCTTCGCCAGGCTCGGACCGGTGAGAACAAGGAGAAACCATGGCTGCTCTATCTCGCCCACTCGTCACCCCACTTCCCCATCCAGGCCCCGAAGGAGAGCATCGACCGCCATGTCGACACCTACCGCCGCGGTTGGGACGCTCTGCGCTCCGAACGTTTCGAGCGCCAGAAGAAACTCGGACTGGTGTCGGCCGATGCGGAGCTTCCTCCGCGCGCGCAGGTCCCGGTCGACCGCGAGGACATCGCCAACGGCTTCTCCGGCAAGCCGAACCCGGCATGGGACTCTCTCCCCGCCGACCGACGCGAGGATCTCGCCCGCCGGATGGCCACATTTGCGGCGATGGTCGAACACGTCGACCAAGGGATTGGACGCATCATCGCGGACCTCGAGAAGAACGGTGAACTCGACAACACGCTGATATTCTTCACCAGCGACAACGGAGCCTGCTACGAGTGGGGCCCCTTTGGATTCGACGAACACTCCCGCCGGGGCATTACCACCCTCCACACCGGGGCCGCCCTCGCGAAAATGGGCCAGGACGGCACGCACCATTCCTACGGCTCGGCCTGGGCGAACCTAGGCAACACGCCTTTGGACATGTACAAGCACTTCTGCCACGAGGGTGGAATCGCTTCGCCTTTGATCGTCCACTGGCCGAACGGTCTGAAGAAGCAGGATGGATTCGTCACCGAGCCTTCGCACATCATGGACATCGTGCCAAGCATCTGCGAGGCCACGGGCGCTGCCTACCCTGAGAAACGGAAAGGCACCGAGATCCAACCGGTCTCCGGTGTGTCCATCCTCGGTGCGGCGGCGGGCAAACCTCTCGCCGTCCGTTCGATTCCAATCGAGCACCAGCAAGCACGGGGACTGCGTCGCGGCGACTGGAAGATCGTGTGGGGCAAGCGTCAGCCTGAAGAAGTTCGTTGGGAACTGTACAACCTCGCTCACGACCGGTCCGAGCAGCATGATCTCGCGGCGGAGAAGCCCGAAATCCTGAATGAATTGGTAGCTGAGTGGGAAACATGGGCGCGCAAGGTGGGTGCCGAACCGTTCGATAAGCCCAAGAAGGAAGCCACGGCCGCTCCGGAAACCTCGCTCATTGTCAATCGACCCCTCTCGATCATTGCCGAAATCAAAGGCGGCAGACCCCATGGAGTCATCCTCTCCCAAGGTGGGGTGGAGCACGGTATCGCGCTCCACCTGATCGAAGGTCGGCCCGCTTTCGATGTGCGCGTGGACGGGAAGGTCACACGACTCGCTTGCAAGAAACCGGTCAAGGGTAACACGAGGATCGTCGCCAAACTCGACCCGGCAACGATGACACTCGCGGTCGACGGCGGCGAGTCGGTCACGATGCGTTCGCCCGGACTCATCCCGCACCAACCCAAGGATCCGCTTTGCATCGGCGAGGACACCCTGACTTCCGCAGGCGACTATCCGGCTCCGAACCGATTCACAGGAGGCACCATCGTCACCGCCACGGTCGAAGAGGGCGCCCCCGTGGCTGCTGCCGAGGTTGCTGCTCCGAACAACGGCAAGGCCACCTCGGCCATGATGACCGAGTGGGGCGAGAAGCTGAAGCCGGAGGACGCGTGGACCGAATACCCGCGCCCGGCATTCGCCCGCAAGCAATGGACCAATCTCAACGGCCTTTGGAAATACGCGGTCGCTCCCAAGAATTCGAACGCAGCACCCTCCAAGTGGCAGGGTGACATCCTCGTTCCTTTCGCCATCGAATCATCCCTCTCCGGCGTCGGAAAACGGATCACACCGCAGGACGCGATTTGGTACCGCCGCTCCTTCGAGGCCGACAAACTGGCCAATGGACAGCGCAAGCTCCTGAACTTCGAAGCCGTCGACTACCACTCCACGGTCTGGGTCAACGACACGATGGTCGGCGAACACATCGGCGGCAACCTGCCATTCAGCTTCGACATCACGGATGCCCTAAAGCCCGGCAAGAACGAGCTGACCGTGAAGGTCACCGACGCGACCGACACCGCCTTCCAACTCCACGGCAAGCAGGTGAGCAAGCCCGGCGGCATTTGGTACACGCCGGTTTCCGGCATCTGGCAGACCGTCTGGATGGAAACGGTTCCGGAGAAACACCTGGTCAGCCACAAGGTGACGACCACCATCGACGGCAACATCCGTTTCGCTTTTGACACGGAAGGCGACGCCGGCGACACGATGGTGGAAATCAAGGTCTCGCTCGACGGCAAGGCGATCGCGGCAACCACCGGCACAGCCAAACAAGCCGGTGTCAGGATTCCCGATCCCATACTGTGGTCGCCGGATTCCCCCACTCTCTACGACGTGGAGCTCCGCTTCGGCGACGACGTCGTCCATTCCTACGTCGGCATCCGTGAGTCGACCGTCGCCAAGGACGACAAGGGCCACTTGCGCTTCCTTCTCAACGGCAAGCCGATCTTTCACTGGGGAACACTTGACCAAGGTTGGTGGCCCGACGGTTTGCTGACTCCGCCATCGGATGAGGCCATGGTCTCCGACATCGAGTTCCTCAAGACCGCCGGCTTCAACACGATCCGCAAGCACATTAAGGTCGAGCCCCGGCGCTACTACTACCACTGCGATCGGCTCGGGATGATGATGTGGCAGGATCAGGTGTCCTCGGGCACCGGGAAACAGCGGGACGGCCACGTGAGCCCGAAGTGGACCCGGCTTCAGCCCAATCCTTCCGACGCCAAGTGGCCCGACGCCGATCACTCCCAGTATATGAAGGAGCTGGGCATCATGATCGACACCCTCCAACCCCACCCTTGCATCGTCCAGTGGGTGCCCTTCAACGAAGCGTGGGGCCAGCACCGAACCGAAGTCGTCGGCAAGTGGACGGTCGCCTACGATCCAACCCGCCAGGTGAATGTCGCGTCCGGCGGCAACTTCTTCCCCGTCGGCCATATCATCGACCACCACCAGTACCCCCACCCCGGCTTTCCCTTCGAACTCGGCGAAGGTGGACGCTTCGACAACTTCGTGAAGGTTGTGGGCGAGTTCGGTGGTCACGGCTTCCCCGTGAAGGGGCACCTTTGGGACGTCAAGGCACGCAACTGGGGATACGGCGGACTGCCGAAAAACAAGGAGGAGTGGATCGAGCGCTACAAGACCTCGATCTCCATGCTCGCCGACCTCCGGAACAAGGGCATCGCCGCAGGCATCTACACCCAGACGACCGACGTCGAGGGCGAGATCAACGGGTTGATCACCTATGACCGCAAGGTCCGTAAGCTGGCGCCCGAAGCGCTCGCGGAGATCCACCGCAAAGCCGGCATCACCGGTGATCCGGAAACCGCAGGCATGGCGCCGGTTGCGATCCCGACCGCCAAGGTCGCACCAGTCGCACCTGCGATGCCTCGCGCCGAAATCGAAGCCGGACTGAGATCCCACGACCGCGCGCTCTACATCAAGGAAGGCTGGATCCGCGATCCCTACATCACCCTCGGCCCCGATGACTTCTTCTACCTGACGGGCACCACCATCAACGACGAGGATCCGCGCGAAGAAACCGACCCCTACAACATCGGTCTCAGCGGAACTTCGGCCGTCGGCAATACCGTGCGCGTCTGGCGCAGCAAGGACCTGATCGATTGGGACTACTTAGGAACCCCCTTCACCCTCAAGGACAGCGCTCACCCGAAACCCGGCGATCGGGTTTGGGCCCCGGAAATGCACTGGATTCCCGAGATGGACCGATGGGCGCTCGTTCATTGCCCGAAACAGAAGTCCAACCTCATGCTTTCCGCCGGCCCGGAGCTTCGCGGTCCATGGAGCTCCCCGATGGGCAGGAAGTTCGCAGGCCATCACGACCCCTCGCTTTTCCATGACGGAGACCGGTGGTGGGTGCTGTCGGAAAACACGCGCGTGACCCCGATTTCGTCCGATTTCTCGAAATTCACCGGCAAGCCCGTCCGGATCGACCCATCGGGCTCGCGACCCGGGCCGGACGGCAACCCGATATCCCGCATCGGCCACGAAGGCGCGACCATGCTCAAGATCGGCGACAAATACGTCCACCTCGGCACCGCGTGGTCGACCGACAAAGGCCGCCAAGGCTCCTACAACCTCTACTACTGCGTCGCCGACAAGATCACCGGCCCTTATGGCCCCCGGAAATTTGCCGGCCGCTTCCTTGGTCACGGCACTCCCTTCCAGACCCGCGACGGCAAATGGTGGTGCACCGCCTTCTTCAACGCCAATGTTCCGCCGCTGCCACGGGACGGCATCGAGTCCCGTGACCTCGCCGAGACGGCACAGACGATCAACCAGCGTGGAACAACCATCGTCCCTCTCGACGTAAGGGTTCTTGATGACGGCGACATTTTCATCCGCGCAAAGGACCCCGCCTACGCGACTCCCGGCCCGGACGAAGTGCAGAAGTTCCCGCACTGATCACCGGGAGAATCGCCCGCACCGGCGGACTCCGGCCCAACCCCAATCCAAACCCATGGAACCCAAGACCCCTTGGGCAGTCCTCGCTGCCCTTGCCCTTTCCTCCTTCGCAGCGGTCGCAAAGGACTCGCCGAACATTCTCGTGATCATCGCGGACGATTGCACGTTCAGCGACCTTCCGGTCAACGGCGGCGAGAATGCGAAAACACCGAACATCGACCGACTCGCAAGCGAAGGTCTCGTCTTCGACCGAGCCTATCTCGGCATGTCGATGTGCGCACCCTGTCGCTCCGAACTCTACACCGGCCGGCTTGCCCATCGGAATGGCTGCGCATGGAACCACGGCACCTCCCGCACCGGCACGCTGAGCATCGTCCAACATCTCGGCAAGCTCGGTTACCGTGTCGGTCTGGCCGGCAAATCCCACGTCAAACCCAAGAGCGTCTATCCGTTCGAGAACGTGCCCGGCTTCGACGGCAACTGCGTCAGAAGCCCCACTCAACCCCACAGCCTCGACGGAGCCCGCTCGTTCATCCGCAAGTCCGACGACCCTTTCTGCCTCGTCGTCGCACTCACCGAGCCGCACGTGCCGTGGGTGATGGGCGACGCCACCGCGTATCCTCCGAAGAAGCTCAAGCTGCCGCCTTACCTCGCCGACACACCGGTGACGCGGAAGGACTTCAGTAACTACCTCGCCGAAATCACTTATATGGACTCGCAGGTCGGCGAACTGCTCGACCTGCTCAAGACCGAGAAGCACGCAGAAGACACGCTTGTGCTGTTCACCAGCGAGCAGGGATCCCAATTCCCGGGCAACAAGTGGACCAACTGGGACAGCGGCCTGCACACGACCGTGATCGTGCGTTGGCCGGGTGTCACCGAGACTGGAAAGCGGACACCCGCGGTGATTCAGTATGCCGACGTCCTCCCCACCTTCATCGAGGCGGCCGGCGGACAACCCGAACCGGAGATGTTCGACGGCAAGAGCTTCGCCAAGGTGCTCCGGGGAGAAACCGACACGCACCGCGACTTCGCCTACGGCATGCACAACAACTTCCCGGAGGGACCATCGTATCCGATCCGCTCGGTCACCGACGGCGAGTGGCGCTACATCCGCAACCTGATGCCCGACCGCCTCTACATCGAGAAGCACCTTATGGGCAGGACCGAACACAACGCCTACTGGCAGACCTGGGTGTTCAATTCGTTCCAGAACGAGGACACGCTGCGTCTGGTCGAACGCTACATGCAACGCCCCGCGGAGCAGTTGTACCATACCGCCGAGGACCGCTTTGAAATGACCAACCTCGCGGACGACCCCGCGCATGCCGAGGTGAAGCAGCGGCTGATCGCCGCTCTGGAAAAGAAGATGGCGGAACAAGGCGACCCCGGGAAAGAGCTCGACACGCCTGAGTCGTATCGTGCGGCTGCGGACGGCAAACCCCGTTTCGACAGCAAACCATGAGATTCCTACTCGTCCTGCTCGCATCCATTGGCGGCGCGCTCGCTCAGACCAAGCCGAACTTCGTGATCATCATCGCGGACGACTGCACGTTCACAGATCTCGAGATCCATGGCGGTCAGGCGAGGACTCCGAACCTGAAGAAGCTGTGCTCGGAAGGAATGACCTTCCAGCGTTGCTTCCAAGCGGCGCCGATGTGCTCCCCTACCCGCCACAATCTCTACACCGGACTCTATCCGGTGAAATCCGGCGCGTGGCCGAACCACACCCAGGCCTACCCGGAGGTCAAAAGCATCGCCCACCACCTTCAGGAGGCCGGCTACCGCACCCACCTTTCTGGCAAGCGGCACATCGGTCCGCAGAAGGTCTTCCCCTTCGAATACTCGGGCAACAACAACCCGGACATGGCGGCAGTTACGAAGTTCTTCGGTGAGTGCGCCGAAGAGAAGAAGCCGTTCCTGCTCGTTGCCGCCTCGAACGAACCCCACGCTCCATGGAACAAGGGAGACGCGTCGGCCTATCCTGCAAAGAAGATCGAACTGAGCCCGATCCAGGTCGACACACCGGAGACGCGCAAAGCGCTCGCGGCGTACTTTGCGGAGATCACCTACTTCGACACACAGGTCGGCGAGGTGCTTGAGGCGCTGAAGAAGCACGGACTGGAGGACAATACTCTGGTGATGATCCTCAGCGAACAGGGCTACCAACTGCCATTCGCGAAGTGGACCTGCTACGACAAGGGCGTCCGCAGCGCATGCGTCGTTCGATGGCCGGGCAAGGTCGATCCGGCTTCGGAGTCGGAGGCAATGGTCGAGTATGTCGACATTGTCCCGACCCTCCTCGACGCGGCCGGAGCCACCGCTCCCGAAAACCTCGACGGACGCTCTTTCCTTCCCGTCCTCACGGGAGAAAAGGACTCGCACAAGGACTACGTGTACAGCCTCCAGACGTCCAAGGGCATCCACTCCGGACCGGTTCACTATGGCATCCGCAGCGTTCGAGGAGAACGTTACCGTTATGTCCGGAACCTCAGTCCCGACGTGGCATTCAAGAACATCGCCTCGGGAACCGAACCGTTTCTCTCGTGGATCGAGGAGGCCAAGAAGGGCGACGAACTCGCCAAGGAGCTCACGCATGACTATCTGCACCGGCCCGCGGAGGAGCTCTATGATTGCGTGAAGGACCCCTTCAACCGCCACAACCTCGTCAACGACCCCAAACTGGCGCCGGTCCTCAAGGAGCTCCGCGGCCGGCTCGATGTCTGGATGGAATCCCAGGGTGACGAAGGCCAGGCCACCGAGGAACTCGCCCTCACCCGCATGCCCGGCAAGCGCAAGAAGGCGAACAAGAAGAAGTAGCCTCCGACCCGATCACGATGACCCGACAAATCCTCCTCTCGGCCTGTTGCCTCCTGACGGCCGCCCTGAATGCCGCCGAACGCCCGAACGTCATCCTGATCATGGTTGACGACATGGGCTACTCCGACATCGGCGCGTGGGGCGGCGAGATCGATACGCCGAACATCGACTCGCTGGCTGCCAACGGGCTCCGCTTCACGCAGTTCTACAACTCCGCCAGATGCTGCCCGACCCGGGCAACCCTGATGACCGGGCTTCACCCGCACCAGGTCGGGATCGGCCACATGACCGGTGAGAACAAGGGCAAGGCGGGCGACATTCCGCCCGCCTACGCCGGCAACATCAACGACTCCTGCGTCACGCTCGCGGAAGTCGCGAAGTCGGCCGGCTACGCGACCTTCATGGCCGGCAAGTGGCACCTCGCCGGAACCGACCAGAACGACTGGCCGCTTCAGCGCGGCTTCGACCGCTACTACGGCTGCATCTCCGGAGCGACCCACCACTTCCATCCCTACGACTGGCGGATCATCTACGATGGCAACAAGCCGCTCAAAGAGCTGAAGAGCACCACCGACCGGCCATGGTACACGACGGATGCGTTCACCGACCACGCGATCGGATTCATCAAGGACCACGAGGCGGGCGAAAAGAAAGACGATCCGTTCTTTCTCTATCTCGCTTTCACGGCGCCGCACTGGCCCATCCATGCGCACGACGAGGAACTCTCGAAGTATCAGGGCAAGTATGACGGCGGCTGGGACCAGCTCCGGCAGCAGCGATTCGAGCGTCAGAAGGCATCGGGGCTCCTCCCTTCCCATTGGACGCTTTCTCCCCGTGACGCCCAGGTTCCTGCTTGGAACGAGGTCGATGAGACGACCCGTGCCGCATCAAGCGCACGCATGGCGGCCTACGCGGGAATGATTGACCGGATCGACCAAAAGATTGGCGACCTCATCAAATCGCTCAAGGACTCGGGCGACTTCGACAACACCCTGATTCTCTTCCTTTCCGACAACGGTGCCTGCGCCGAAGTCTCGCTGACCGGAGTCGGCGACCCGGTAAAGGACCGCGCCCCCGAGACACCGCTCACCAAGCCCAGCTACGGAAAGTCCTGGGCCAACGCGTCCGCCACCCCGTATCGCCAATACAAACACTTCGCCCACGAAGGCGGCGCCAACACCCCCTTCATCGCCCATTGGCCGGCACGGATCAGCAAGGGTCGCGACTGGTATCGAGAGCCCGCCCAACTGATCGACGTGATGGCAACCCTGATCGACGTCTCGGGTGCCACCTATCCGAAGGAGCATGACGGCCACAGCATCACTTCCATCGACGGCGTCTCACTGACTCCCGCGTTCGATGGCAAATCGCTCGGCCGCAAGTCACCCATCTTTATCGAGCATGAAAACAATGCCTTCGTTCGTGACGGAAAGTGGAAGCTAGTCGGCAAGGGCGTCAGCGTTCCGGGCGGACCCAAGATGAACCTTTGGGAGCTCTACGACATGGAGAAGGACGGGACCGAAATGCACAACCTGGCCTCCACCATGCCCGACATGGTCAGGTCGATGTCCGGCGCGTGGGAGAAGTGGGCAAAAGGTGCCCATGTCTATCCCAAGCCCAAACGCCGCAAGAAGTGAGTCCGCTTCCTCCAGTGAAATCCTTCCTGTTTGTTCTGGCTCTGATCTATGCCACTCCCGCATCGGCCCAGTCCGTTCCGGAGCTCATCAAGCACTACTCCGGGCGAGCCGAGTGGGATGCATCCAAACACACCCTCACCTTCGCCAGCACGGGAACGATCCGGTTCGAGAAACCGTCGCACAAGGAAGCCTACTGGGATGTGCCGAAGGAGGTCTCGCGGATCGTGATCGGCCGCGATGTCCGTGTCACCGGAGCCTTCCACACACGCTTCGACTGCACCATCGCCGGTGAGGACCGCAAGACCTCGGTGGTTTTCGGAACCCCTGAGCAACGCTGGGCCGACAACCGCGGCGTGAAGCCCTTCGAATACTGCCAGTTCCAGAACCGGGGCGGAGTGCTGACGGTCAGCAACCTGACCGCGATCAACCCGTTCGCTTACTTCATCCGCGGCTGGGGCAAGGTCTGTCACGCGAAAGGGTGCACGTTCATCGACAACCGCGGCGGTTGGGCCAACCACAGCGACGGCTTCGCTGGCGGGCACGGCTCGACCATCGACGGCTGCCACTTCGCTACTGGCGACGACGCCATCAAGCTCTACTTCGACATCACGGTGACGAACACCACGATCGAGATGATCCAGAACTGTGTGCCCTTCCAATTCGGATGGGGAACGTATCAGAACTCGAAGAGCGAAATTTCGAACGTGGTCATCACCGGCACCCGCGGAAGGAGCAAGACTCCTCCGATCTTCCAGTGGAAAGAAGGATCCGACCGCAAGACCGTGCGGATCGACGGACTCAAGATCGACAATCCCAATGCCCGACTTTTCGACCTGAACGGCAAGGGGCGTCTGGATCTTGAGATCACCGGCGCGGACATTGCGGTGAAGGATTACGGGACTGCGCAATTCGACGGCCGACGCGTCATCTGCGGAACGCAGGAGCGCCTGAACCGCTACCGTTGCGGAGGAGACGCGAAGAGCGGCAACTGAGGCTCGATCCGGAACACCCGGGCCAGCGGAGAGATACCCTCATGGTGGCTCCAGACGCCGCCGTCAAACCCACGCCATGAGATCCTTCCTTCTTCTTCTCCTGCTGCCAACGATCACGCTGGCGGCTGCCCCACCCAAGCCGCTCTTCGCCGATCCCAACTACCACGGATCCTGTGACCCTGAAGTGGTTTGGAACACGCACGAGAAGGCCTGGTGGATCTTCTACACCGCTCGCCGGGCAACCCGGGAGTCCGGCACCTATGTCGGCACACCAATCGGTGTTGTCTCATCGCCGGATCTCGAGACCTGGAAGTTTCGCGGCTACTGCAGCTTCGACGGGGTCGCAGGCAAACCCGACATGCCCGTGACCTTCTGGGCACCGGCGGTGATTCGGAACGGCGATCGCTACCACATGTTCGTCACCTACAAGGACAACGCCAAACCGCCATGGGGAGGCAAGGGCGTGATCCGGCACTACTCGGCAAGTGCGGACGACCTGCTCAAGGGCTGGAAACTCGAAGGAGTTCCCGATTTTGCACAACCCGATCCGATCGATGCGTCGCTGGTGAAAGTCGATGACGGATTCCGGGCCTACTACCGTGTCGGCGGGAACGGAGGAATTCAATGGGCCACCAGCACGGACCTGTCGGTGTGGGAGAACCGGGGCAAGTGCCCGGGCGAAGTCAACACGAAGGCACGGGGATTCGGGTATCAGGAGGCTCCCTACGTGTTCCGCTTCCGCGAACGGTGGTGGATGCTGACCGATCCTCACAAAGGACTCGCGGTATATCACAGCAACGACGGCATTAAGTGGACAATGCAGCAACGGATCCTGGAGAATCCGGGATCCGGTAAGGAAGACGCGACACTGGCCAGACATCCATCGGTCGCGGTGATCGGAGAACGGGCCTTTCTGTTTTACCACGTCGAACCGAACCGTCCGTATCCGACTCCTCCGGCGGAAGAGCGGACGGTCACCCAGAAGAAATCCTTTCTCCAGATGGCGGAACTACGGGTCGAAGACGGTCGACTGACCTGTGATCGCGACACGGTGATCGAGTTACCACCAGTGCCGTAGCGAGAGGCCCCGGCCCGATTGGGGGCCGATACTCCGATTCTTTCAGAAATCGCACTTTTGTCGGAACACTTCGATCGACCGGCAAATCCCCCCATGTCATCGGCCCGTTCACGTACTGCACGGGCCGATTCAAAACCCAAACGAGCCGTTCCCCTCGGGGAACCCACCAACTGCCCGATAAAACCTCCTCCCCGGCGTCCCCGCAGCCGTGCTTCCAGCCGCCAAGCGAGGTCCCGAGGAGCGAACCCATCAAAATCCCAAGCCCAAAATCCATGAAACCCGAGCTCAGGCACGTACTGGCACTATCCTCCACCTTTTGCATCACCGGCGCGCATGCCGCCACCGACCTCTGGACCGGAGGCCAGGCGGACAACATCGCGTGGGGTCAACCCGCGAACTGGGATTCCGGCATCCATCCGGCCTTCGACAACGCCCAGGAAGTCATCTTTTACCAACTCGGCGCGGCCCATGCCGACCGCAGCAACATCGGTGCACACCGGATCATCAACAAGCTGACCATCAACGAGAACGTCGATGCGAGCATGTTGATCGCCACCGAGAACAACGGCGGGGCCGGCCAGCAACTTCGGTTTGACGGTGCAAGCGCCGGCATCTTCATCGACGCTGGCGCCGAGGGTCAGGTTCGTATCGGAGAAGCCAACGCGGCGAACGAGGGCCAGATTCGCATCTTCGACGGAGCCACCTTCTCCGGGACGGGCAAAGGCATCGACATCGTGCACAATGGAACCGGAGAACTGATTCTTTCCGGGACGGAAGTTTTCAACGAGAATGGCGGAGCTTCCGCCAGTGTGGCCAAGTCGGGCTCCGGTGTTCTGACGATTGACGGTAACAACTTCCTGAGCGGAACCTTGCACGTCCAAAACGGCCGGGTGAATTTCAACTCCGACGGATCCGGCGGAAGTGCCGGGATCACCTGGATTCTGGAAGATGGAGTGGACATAGGAAACACCTCGGGAGGCGGGGCAAATCTCGGCGACGTCGCAGGAATCACGATCCTCGGGGCATTCGACTACGTCAGCGAGGCGGACCGCAACCTGCTGATCGGCAACACCGGCTCCACCATCTTCACTCTCGAAGCCAATTCGACCATCGACGTCGGGAGCGGCGCCAACGCGAACCTCCAACTTGAGGGAGTGGTGGCCGAGTCGGGCGGATCATTCTCGATCACGAAGACCGGTCTCGGCATTTTGCGTTTCCGTGCGCCGATGAACCACACCGGCGGCACGATCGTTTCCGAGGGCGAACTCCACCTCGGCAACGATGGCGTCGGCACCACCGCCACACCTGGCACCGGCACCGTGACCATCAACAGCCCGGCCGTCCTCGTCGACCGCGGCGGAACCAACGACCGAAGCTGGGCGAACGTGATCACCGGCGACGGCACGTTGACGAAGCTCGACAACCACACGCTGACCCTGAGCGGAAACAGCACATTCTCCGGTGAGACCATCGTCGACCGAGGCGTCCTCCTTCTCACCGGCGCGACCACCGGCGGACCCTCGTTTTACACGATCAACAACGAGGGTACCCTCGCCGGTGACGGCGGCTCCACCGAAGGCGACATCGACGCCTCGTCGGGAGGTGCGCTCGATCCGCGGAAGGGTGGCTTCGCGATCGGCTTCGACAATGTTTCGCTCCACGACATTTCCACCGGCACGCTCGCGGTCGAAATCGATGGCGTCGGAGATCACGACAGCCTGACCGTCACGGGATCGCTTGATATCACGGACACCGTGCTCGACACGACCGGCAGCGACATCGTGCCGCCAACCGCATCGCCGATCACCATCATCGACGGCACCACCTCGCCGATCATCGGCACGTTCGCCGGACTTCCGGAAGCATCGACCTTCGTCGTCAATTCGCAGCTGTTCGAGATCACCTACCTTGGTGGAGAGGGCTTCGACGTCGTCCTGACTCCGCTGAACGACCCCGTCGTAGAAATAGCGGCGGACAGTGGTGAAGTCACCGAGGGCACTCCCGCAGGATTCACGCTCAACGCGCTTCCCACCCCGAGCGGGGCCGATATCACGGTCAACCTCAGCTACAGCGGGCTCGCCGAAGACGGCAGCGACTTCACCGGAGTCGCGTCGATTGACATTCTGGATGGCAACCCGAGCGCCGATCTTGATCTGACCACCATCGGCGACGGGGTACTCGAGGGAGCGGAACTCCTGACCGTCACCATCGACAGCGTGAGTGGTGCAGGATCCGTGGTCGGGCTCCAAGACAACGCGAGCCTGGTCCTGCTTGATGGCAACTCCTCACCGGTCGATGGCGACGCGCTCGCCCAGACGGTGATCGACGCCGGCTCGCCAGTCGCGCTGGCCGACATCCTCGTTTCCGACGAAGCGGGCGGCAGCTCGGTCGTCACGGGAACTTCGGTCGAACCGGCCTTCATCTATCGGGGCTTGGTGAACGAGGTCAGTTTCGGAGACGGCTTCACCGGGCTCGACAACTCCCAGAACGCGGCAGCGCAGGCGGGAGGGTCGGAAAGCGGCTTCGTGCTTTCGCCGAATCCCTCGGAGCCAGACGGTTTCTCGCTGGAAATCTCGTTCACCCCGCGCGCCGCAGACGTCGTCGGCGGCGGAAACCACCGCCATGTCTGGGATCTCGGCGGCACCGCCAACGGCACCGGCCTCTACCTGATCGACGGCATTCCCTACCTGGTGTCGAAAATGAACACCAACGGAGCCGCAGCTCCGGTATCCCTGAACGACACCGACTGGGATGGAAATGCAATCTGCGTGCCCCTGTCCGGCAGCCCGCTGCTTGCCAACCAACGGGTCTCGCTCGCGGTCAGATTCCTCCTCGACAGTGTCGAATACTCCCTCGACGGATCCGCCCCCACATCGGTTCCCCTGTCCAATCGCAACACCCTCAGCAACTGGCACGGCAACCCCGATATCAACTTCGGCGAGATCGACCCCGATAACGGAGGCCGCGCCGCCCTCTCCACCACTGCCGGGGACTTCGAAGTCGGGACCTATTCGAGCCTGACCGACGGCACGTCGGCGGTCACCTACTGCCGCTTCTGGAACAAGTCGGATGGCTCGATCTCCGCAACTGCCGGAACAGCGGAAACCGTCACCGCGACCCTGACGATCCGCAACTGGACCAGCGATGCAACCGAAGGATCCCTTTCCGCGAGCAGCGGCAACGGCGAGACCTATCTCAATGGCGTGTGGACCGCCTCCGGACTGGCGTCGGTCAACACCGCACTCGCCGCGATGGAATTCATCCCCGGAACCGCTCCGGTAACCGTTCTCGATGTCACCATCGACGATCAGACCTCAACCGGCGAAACCACCGGGACCATCATCATCGCCAACGCCGCTCCGAATACGGTCTACGTCGACGACAGCTTTGTCGCGGGTCGTGGCGACAGCATCACCGATGCCGACCTCGGCACGGGAGGCGACCAAGGAGCAACCTACGGATACGACGCCTTCCGAACGCTCTCCGAAGCCGTCGCGCTGGTCGATCCCGCGGGCACCATCATCATGAATGACGGTGACTACTCGGCCGACGGCGCCCAACTCCCCGGCACGGTCACCCTGCAACTCACCGACACGGTCGGCGGAGTGGTCATCGGCTCGCTCGGCGCGGATGAAGGCACCAGTATCGATATTCAGGGCAACGACCTGACGATCGGCGATGACGACCCGAATACCGACTTTATCGATGGTCCGATCACCGGTTTAGGCACACTCACCAAAGTCGGCACCTGCCGACTCAGCCTGCGGGGCGTGAACACCTTCGCCGGTCCCCTCACCGTCAGTGACGGGTTCCTTCGCATCGGCACCCTGCCCGGAGCTCCCCCGTTGCTCGGCTCGTTGACTTCCGACATCGTCGTCAACTCACCCGGTGTGGTTGAGTTCAACGCCTCGGAAACAAACCTGACCCTCACCCACTCGACTCTGATCAGCGGCGATGGAACCGTCGGTGCAACGGGTCCGGGCACGCTGATCCTCAATGGGCCCGCCAACACCTTCACAGGCGGATTTGTCCTCGGCTTCGGCATAAACTCCGACATCAACGAAGGAGCCGCTCTCGGAGGCCAGAACGGGATCGTCTCCATCAGCGACCCGGCCCAACTCGGAGCCGGCCTCATTGAGGCCCGGGGAGCGCAGCTTCGGACCACGGTTCCCGGACTGGTGATCGCCCAAGACATCGACATCTACGGCGGTGGCCTGCGGCTGGGCGGTGCGAACGACTTCGAGCTCTCAGGAACCATCACCCCGGTTGGCAATCTCCGGGGCATCGGCAACTACGGCTTGGAGGGCCGGACCTTCACCCTCAGCGGCACGCTCGATACCGATGGCAGCGGCGTTACCCAGCCTCTCGTGCTCGATGCTCTGGAGGGCGCCGACAACGGTGACTTCGTGATCACGGCCGACATCGTCGGCGCCGGGGCCTTCAACACCGGTTCATCCTTCGATGACGCCGTTGCGGCCTGCTCGGGTGCGCATTCCTACGCCGGGGGCAGCCTTCTCGAAGGCGGAACGCTCCTCGTCAACGGCACGCACACCCTTGGCGGCCCTTACAACGTCAACAACACCGCTACATTGGGTGGCAGCGGTTCGATCGACGCCCTGATCAACGTCAACGCCGGAGGGTCGCTCGCGCCGGGCACCAGCGTGGGCAGCCTCGCCGCCCAGTTCGGCCTCAACTTCGGCGACAACTCGACCTTCGAAGTCGAGATCGACAGCTCGGTTCCGTCATCCGACTCGGTATTCGCGACTGTTGGCGACGTGAGCATCGGCAACACCGTGGCGCTCTCGGTCACGGATATCGCCGGAAGCTCCTCGGTCCTTCCGATCGGCACCAAGCTCGTTCTCATCGACTACACGGGCGTCGCGCTGAGCGGAGAATTCGACGGACTCACCGAGGGAGCCACGGTCACCGCGGGCGCCAACAGCTTCACCATTTCCTACGTCGACAATAGTAGCACGGCGGTGACTTTGACCGCGGCCGGAGCCTCGTCGGCCTACACTGTGTGGGCATCGGGATTCCCCGGACTGGTCGGTGGATTCGAGGACGATGACGACGGCGACGGTGTGAGCAACGGAGCCGAGTGGTATTTCCACAACAGCGACCCCACGGTCGCGGAGAGCCTCGTCTCGCCACTTGGCAGCCCGACGGCGACCGGACCGGGAACCTACACCTTCACCCACCTTCGGCCCGTCGATTCCAGTGGTTCGACGGTGACCTACGAATGGTCCGCCGACCTTTCGACCTGGACCGGTAGCGGCGGCAGCGAGGCGGGTGTCACCGTGGATGTGGTGCCCGGAGTGACCGTTCCTGACGCGGACCCGGACTACGAGACCGTCACAGTCACCGTCACCGTCACGGCAGGAACTCCCGGGGCGGTCTTCAGCCGGGTCAATGTGACCTTTCCCTGATCTCTCCGGAGGCCAATCCCGACCCCAATTCACGGGGTCGGGATTACTTTTCGGGCAATAAAGTGACGCCGAAATCACAGAATGTGATCGGCTCGGAAAGCGGCGGCTTTCCCTGAAAAAACTTCGAACTTTGAGGTAACATTCTCGCTTTTTGAGCCATTACAAAGTAGTCACACTAGACTAACAGAGCTAGAGTGTCCCAAACCTCCGGTTTCGTTCCAAAAACCCATGAAAAAATCCATCTCTTCGCCCCGGCGGCCTGCCGAGGCGGGGTTTGCGCTGATCGTCACGATTTCGCTGATGATTCTGCTGACCCTGCTTGCGGTCGGTCTACTGACCTTGTCTTCGGTATCGGTCCGCGGTAGCGGTCAGTCGCAAGCGATTGCCGAGGCCCGTGCCAATGCCCGAATGGCGATGATTCTCGCGATCGGCGAATTGCAGAAGCACGCCGGGCCTGACCAGCGTGTCACCGCCACCGGCGCGATCCTTGAGGACGGTTCAAGCCACCCCCACTGGACCGGGGTGTGGGAATCATGGAAAGCCGGCTCGGGGACACCGAGCGGCGGAGACGAACCCAGCGATCACGCCACCATTCCGACGAGCCTTAATCGGGGGATGAGCCCGAGTTACACGGACCGGCGCGAAGACCACTTCCGTTCGTGGCTGGTCTCGCTGACTCCCGGACAAGCCGCTGACATCGATCGGGCCCGGGGTTCCAGTTTGACCGGAAGCCCCTCCCCCAACTCCTCGGACAGCGCGGTCGAGCTCGTGAGCGAAGGAACGCTCGGCACCGGGAACTCGGGTGATCACGTTTACGCCGGACTGGTCAACGTGAAGCCGTCGGAAGACAGCCAAGGTCGATTCGGATGGTGGATCGGAGACGAGAGCACCAAGGCCCGGTTGCTGGAGGACCATGCGGCAGCTGCCGGTGCGCAATCGATCGCCAACCGGATCTTCCGGCATCAGGCGCCCGGCAACACCGGCCACGGCCTGCTCGAGGGCTTCGAGGGTGTCGGTGATTCCACCGAGTTCTCGCTGGCCTCGACCCGGCCGACGCTGGATCTGCTCGACGGCGTCGTGCCGGACGTCGCCCGCGGCCGGTTTCATGACGCGACACCGCATTCGTTCGGCCTGCTTTGCGATGTCCGCGAAGGCGGCATGAAGCGCGACCTCAGCGGCTTGCTCGACCAGCCCATCAATCTCCGGGACAAGAGCGATGATTTCATGCTCTACCGTTTCGGGCGCGATGAGGACCAGGTCCCGATCCAGGACCTCGCGGCCTACTACCAGTTGTATCGCGAACAGGTGCAGTTCTCGTCCCGAGAAGTCCGCCGCGGCATCCATGTGAAGAACCCGGACTTCGGGCAGGGAGGCGACGCCTTCCGGCGCGAATACACCAATCTGTATCGGCTCCCGGTGCCGATCAAGGTGCAGTTCCTCCTCAGCCTGATCGCCGAGCCGAGGACCGCCGACGAGAAACGCGCCAACCCGCGCAATCGCGATTCCCACAAGCTCAACGTCGGCATTTCCCCCGCCATCACCCTGTGGAATCCCTACAATGTTCCGCTTGCGATGAATCTCGGTCCATCGACCGCCACACAGTTCCGTTTCTTCAATCTGCCGATGGCGATCCGCTGGACCAAGGAGGGCAAGGGCTACACCAGCACGACGGCGAACTCCATCGCCTGGCTCGCGAACGGTGCTGCGGCAGGCGATCGCGATACGGGCTTCACCGTCTACTTTTCCGGAACCCGCGAAGTAATCTTCGAACCCGGTCAGGTCCGGGTATTCTCTCTCGCCAACACCAGTCTCCGCGAACTCAAGAACTCGGACACCTTCGTAGCCAACCGCGAGGTCGTTGCCGGCTGGAATCCGGAACGATACATCCGCCTGAAGCGCTCCGACCGCAGTCAGAACACCCAGCACATTGAGCCCCCAACCGGCAGCGGCGACGGCGCGCTGACCTTCAGCGCAAACGACCGGATCTCCTTTACCATCGAGCCGAACGAAACCAGGGACCTCGCCAATGGCAGCGCCCTGCAGTTCTTCAATCGCCAATCGAGTGTCGGCGGCGCGCAGCAATGGATGGCCCGGCAGTATCAACTGGTGAGCCGCCTCTCGGGAGCCAAATCGAACTTCAACCGGGACATGATGGAGCTCGGGATGCCGGAAGGCGAAACGAAGCTTGAGTATGAGGCGAAGAGCGGCCGGGAGATCATCGCCGGCACGATCCCCTTCCTTCTTGTGAACCTCACCGCCGGCTGCGAGACGAGCGAACTCAGCAACACCGGTCCCTACGGTGGCCGGCATTTCGCTTCCCGCCCCTTCCTCCATTCCAGCCCGGTGGTCGGCACCGTCTTCATGGACCGCGAGGATCCTGACGGACTCTACCAGCACGGCTGGAACTGGTGGGTGGAAGACGTGAACTCGGCTTTTGAGGCGAACATCAGCATCGACCGGTCGAACAACGGTTACTACGGCGGCGGCTACACCGCGGAATCCGGAGCCACCCACATCGTGCAGCAAGAAGTACCGGTCGCCCCACCGATCTCGATCGCCGCCCTCAGCCACGCCCAACTCGGTGGCTACAGCCTCGGCAACTCCTACCTCGGACCGGGTGCGAGCAACACGAGCAACAACTTCATCGAAGTGACCGCCAGCGGCCAAGGCGGACTGTTCCCCCACACGGTCCAGGCGATCGGCAACTCCTACGCCCATCCCCACCTCTCGGCTGATCGGGCCTACGGCACATGGCGACGTCACTACTCGGAGGACCAACGCCCGGTCAACGTGACCTTCGCCGACCATTCCTACCTCGCGAACAAGGCGCTGTGGGACGAATACTTCTTCTCATCGGTCGCCGACACCCGAGGCACTGCCTTCTCAAGAGGCACCTCGTCCGGAACGCCACTCCAGAATGCCCGCGAGTTCTTCTTCAATGGCGAACGGCTTCCCAACAGCCGCATGACTCCCTACCTGGGCGATCTCGACGAGGACGAGCTCAGGAGTTTCTTCGACCGGAACCTGACCAACGACAAAGGCATCGACCTGCTCTCCTCCCACATGATGGTGGAGGGTCCCTTCAACATCAACAGCACGTCGGTCGAGGCGTGGCGCGCCCTCTTCGCCAGCCTCAAGGGCAAGAACATCGCCTACCTCGACGCCGAGCGCTCGCTGTCGGGAACGATCGACCTTTCGGAAGAGACGCCCGACGGAACTCCGGTCGCATCCTTCTCCCTGCCGAACGGGGAATCCTACCGCGAATCGAGTGACGATCCGGCGGAGCCCGCACAATGGCGGAGCTGGCGGGAGCTGACCGACGACGAGATCGACGAACTCGCAGAAGCAATGGTCCGGCAGGTCCGCCTGCGCGGTCCCTTCCTCTCTCTCTCGGAGTTCATCAACCGACGTCTCGACGGATCCGACAAGGAGCTCGCCCTGAAGGGAGCGCTGCAGGCAGCCATCGACGATCCTTCGGTCTCGATCAACGAGGGCTTCCGGTCGGCCAGCCGCACACTCGACCCGGCCGAGACGTCGGACATGCGACCCGCTTTCCCCGAAGCTCTCGAGGGGCCGGTCGCTTATGGTAGCGCCGCCTATGTGGATCAGGCCGACATCCTCCGCGGACTCGCCGGACAACTGACCCCGCGGGGCGACACTTTCGTCATTCGCACCTATGGCGACTCGCTCGATGCCTCCGGCAAGGTCCGGGCCCGGGCGTGGTGCTCGGCCGTTGTCCAACGGGTCCCCGATTATCTCGACGGAGGCGACGACGACCACCTCAAGCATTCGGAACTCCAGTCCGACAACAACCGCCAGTTCGGCCGGCAATTCCACATCGTCAGCTTCCGCTACCTTCAAGCCTCGGAGATCTGAGTCCGTTCATGAAAACCCTCATCGCACTGCTCCTTCTCACCGCCTTCGTCTCCGCGCAGGAAGGCAAGGTTTCGCTCAGATTCATCACCTTCCCCCGCGTGAAGGACGCCGGCCCGATCGAACTGCTTACCGGCAAGTCCGTTGTCCAACTCACCCCGCCGTCCAATCGCCTGTCGGATCCGGTCGAAGTCGCTGCGCAGGACCGCTGGCGCTTCGGCAAGAGCACGGAGGAGGACGGAAAACCTGCGTTCGATGACTGGGGAACCTGCAATGCGGGCAATGCCCGGAACCAGATCGTGATGCTGCTCCGAAAGGGACCGGCCAACGAGGACGGGTTCCACGTGGTCTGCCTCGACGACGGCCCCAAGCACTTCAAGCAGCGCCAGATGTTCTTCATGAACCTATCGCGGCAGCCGATCGCGGGAGAGGTCGGTTCGGTGAAATTCGCTTTGAAGCCCGGCGATCAAACCATCATTTCCCCAAAGCCGGACAAGGGTGAGGAGCTCTGCCATGCCACTCTGCTTCTCGAGCGGAAGAAAGGCTGGCACCCGTTCCTTTCCAGTAACTGGCCACTGACCAAGCAGACCCGCGGACTCATTTTCATCTACAACGACCCCCGGACGGCGAAGCTGCGCCTCCATACGATCCGCGACTTCCTCTGACGTTCTCCGATCGTCATGCCCCGGTGGATAATCCGGGAACACCGCCAGCGGGTGCCAAATCTCCCCGGTGACACCGATGTCCACCGCCGCTTCCGATTCCCGTTCCCCGTTTGCCACGATGTCGTACCCGTTGGCGATCCTGACGGCCCTCATGGTCACCCTCGCGCCAGCCTCTTTTGCGAAGCCGAATCTTCTGCTCATTCTCGCCGACGACCTCGGATTCTCGGACCTCGGCTGCTACGGCTCAGGAATCGCCACCCCGAATCTCGATCGCCTTGCCGCCGAAGGCCTGCGTCTTTCCAACTTTCATAATACGGGAAGATGCTGCCCCTCAAGGGCAGCGCTGATGACCGGAGTCTATCCTCACCAGGCGGGAGTCGGCCACATGCTGGGCCAGACGGACTTCCCCTCCTACGGGAAAGGGATCCGCGAGGATGTGGCGACGCTTCCGGAACTCCTGAAGAAGGAGGGGTACCATACCTTCATGTCCGGCAAATGGCACCTCGGATGGGAGGATACCTACTCACCGGACAATAGGGGGTTCGCTCGCTTCTTCGGATCGAGGGGCTACGTCGACTCCTACTTTACCGTCGTTCCTCGAACCGACATCTACCTGGACGACAAGGTCATCCTGCCGGCCGGCGAGCAAGCGACGAATCCGCTTCATCCGGATCGCGAGTTTTACACCACCGACACCTACACGGACTACGCGATCCATTTCATCGACCAGCATCTGGACCACTCTCCGGAACAACCGTTCTTCGGGTATCTCGCCTACAACGCCCCCCATTTCCCGCTCCATGCGAAACCGGAGGACACCGCCAAATACCGGGGCCGTTTCCGGGAACACGGCTGGGCACCGCTCCGACAGGATCGACTCAAGGGTCTGAAACGCGCCGGACTCCTCCCGGAAGAAACCCGAATCTCAAAACGGGATTCCCCGGACTGGGCCTCGCTGTCCGACGAGGTGAAGGACGAGTTGGATCTCAAGTTCGCACTCTACTGCGCCATCATCGACCGCCTCGACCGCACCATCGGCCGCGTCCTGGAGCACCTCGAAAGCAAGGGCGCGCTTGACAACACCCTCGTCGTTTTCATCTCCGACAACGGCTCTACCAAGGAAACCGGGATGTTCGGAATCGGCGGCCACAAGGTCAACCCGGGCAACTACGAGGATTGGGGTAGGAAAGGCGGCTGGACGTCATCGCTGGGCCAGGGATGGGCTAACGTGGCGAATACTCCCTACCGGCGCTACAAGCGTGAAGTGTTTCGTGGCGGCACCGCCAGTCCGGCGATTTTCTGGGCGGGAGAGAAGGTATCGGCGCGGCCGGCTGCGAACACGGTCAGCCACCAGGTCGCCCATATCATCGACCTCCTACCCACCTTTGTCGAAGTTGCGGGAGCAAGCGCACCGGACACCGAAGGCGAGTCGCTTGTTCCGGTCCTTCGCGGTGACGGCATCGGATCACGCACCCTCTTCTGGGAACACGAAGGCAACCGGGCGATCCAAGATGGCAAATGGAAGCTGGTGGCAAGCCGCGAGGAGGACTGGCAACTCCATGACCTGTCCGAAGATCCATCGGAACTCCATGATCTGTCCGAAATGGCCAAAGACCAGCGACTGGAACTGGAGAGCAAGTGGCAAGCATGGGCCGATCGTGTCGGAGTCCGGCCGTGGCCCGAGGTCGCCAAGAGTCTGGCGAAACACCGAAAGCCTTGATGTCCGGCTTGAAAACGATTTCCCGGATTCCCTCCTCCCACCGCTGGAGAAGAAGCGTGCGTCACATTGCTTTGGCATTTGCCGCGGTGTCGACCACCGCATCCGCCGAGCCTCCCTCGATCCTTCACATCATTGCTGACGATCTCGGCTGGAATGACGTCGGCTTCCACGGAAGCGAGATTCCGACCCCGAACATCGACCGGCTTTCGAAGCAGTCCGTCGTCTTCAACCGGTTCTACGTGTCGCCGATCTGCTCCCCCACCCGTGCTGGATGCCTGACCGGACGCTACCCTTTCCGCTTCGGCATTTGGAATGGCGTTTGCAACCCGCAATCACGCCACGGCTTGCCCGGAGACGAACTCACGATTGCGGAGTGGCTGGGAGAGCATGGCTATCGTCATCGGGGTCTGATCGGAAAATGGCATCTGGGGCTCGCCTCCACCAGGTTCCACCCGCTCGAGCACGGCTTCACCGAGTTCCTCGGGCACTACAACGGTGCCATCGATTACTTCAGCCACGAGCGCCATGGGGAACTGGACTGGCACAGGAATCATGAAAGCCTCCGCCAGGATGGATACTCAACCGACCTTCTTGGCGACGCGGCAGTCGAGTTCGTAACCAATCGCCCAACCCCGTTCCATCTGCTCGTCGCATTCAACGCCCCCCATTCCCCGTTGCAGGCGAAGCGTGATGATCTCGACGCAGTCGGTTTCGATTCCGCAGGTCCGCGATGTCCGAATACCGACAAGGGAATCGCGAAGCGGGAATCCGCACCGGATTACGGCGAGGAGGGCAAGGGCAACACGAAGCGCCAGACCTTCGCCGCGATGACCCGGTCGATGGACGAGAACATCGGACGAATCCTCGACGCCTTGGACCGCCGGAACATCGCCGACAACACCCTTGTCGTTTTCCATAGCGACAACGGCGCCGACCCGAAGCACGGCGGCAGCAACCAGCCTCTCCGCGGAAACAAATTCACGACTTGGGAGGGCGGTGTGCGGGTGGTTGCCCTGGCAAGATGGCCCGGCAAGTTCGATAAAGGGAGCCGCTTTGGCGGCCCGGTATGCTATCTCGACCTTTTCCCCACATTCGCCACGGCCACCGGAAGCACAGCTCCTGAAGGGCTTGATGGAACGGACCTCCTGCCTGCTTTGACGGGCCGCGGGGCGCTGCCGAAGCGTGAGATTCTCCTTGGCAAAGACACCGTGATCTCGGGCGAATGGAAGCGACGGGGAGACCAGCTCTTCGACGTGGAATCCGACCCTGAGGAATCCCATAACGTTGCGGACCTGCATCCACAGATCTTCACCCGACTCGGAAGCCGCCTCGCCCGATTCACCCGTCTCTCGGGACCGCCGGTCGAATCCTCCGCCACGAGAACCGGCTCGTGGCCACCCATTGACTGGAAGTTGCCTGAAGAACCCCCAAGCCCATGAAAGCCTACCTTGCTCCGTTCATCGCCCTTCTTCCGATACTCGGCACGGCCAAGCCCGTTGGCCCACTTTTCAATCGGGAACCGCTTGCAGACAAGCCGTTCTCCGAGCTCCCGCTGGGCTCGATCCAACCGCACGGATGGCTCAAGGACGAACTCGAGCGAATGGCGAACGGAATGACCGGCCACCTCGACGAATGGTATCCGGAAGTCTGCGGGGACCGGAATGCCTGGCTTGGGGGTGACGGTGATACATGGGAGCGTGGCCCCTACTGGATCGACGGACTCTACCCTCTGGCCCGACTTCTGAATGACGAAGCGCTCCAAGCGAAAGCCCAGAGATGGATCGAATGGACTTTGGCGAACCAGCGCGAGGACGGATACATCGGTCCCACCGAACTCTCCAACAACGAGCGCAGCGGGCCACCCCCGTCCGGAGCTCAAATCCTGGAGCCGGATGACTGGTGGCCCCGAATGGTGATGCTGAAGATCTTGCAGCAACACTACTTGGCCACCGGGGATTCACGGGTGATCGATTGCATGCGGCGCTATTTCCGTTACCAACTGAGGACACTACCGGAGGCTCCACTCCACGACCCTGGCAATCCGAAGAGCGGATCCTGGTGGGCCGCCCAAAGAGGAGGTGAGAACCTGATGGTGGTTCTGTGGCTCTACAACGTCACCGGCGATGCCTTCCTGCTCGAACTGGGACACCTGATTCACGAACAGACCGTTCCCGTCACCGAATGGTTCTCTCCGGGGCCTCAGAACCATATCCAGATCCGAGCCGACCAGGACCGACCTGCCCTGCACTGCGTCAATCTCGCCCAGATGATGAAGACGCCCACGATCCGTTGGCAGCAGGACAAGGATCCTCTCCATCTGAAAGCCACCGAGAACGCGTTCTCCGACATTCGAACCTTTCACGGTCAGCCGAACGGTCTCTACGGAGGGGACGAGGGAATGCACGGCGACGCTCCGGACCGCGGCTCGGAACTTTGCTCCGCAGTCGAGATGATGTTCTCGCTTGAGAAAATGTTCGAGATCACCGGGAACCCGCTTCATGGAGACCGTCTCGAGCGGATCGCGTTCAACGCACTGCCCACCCAATGCACCGACGACCATCGCTCCCGTCAGTATTTCCAGCAAACCAACCAGGTGCTGGTCGACCACGGAGATCGTGACTTTTTCAACGACGGCGGAGACCGCCTCGTTTACGGACTTCTTCAGGGCTACCCCTGCTGCACCTGCAACCTGCATCAGGGTTGGCCGAAGTTCACGCAGCACCTCTGGATGGCATCACAGGACCGGGGTATCGCGGCTGTCGCCTACGCTCCGTCCTCGGTCACCGCAAAGGTAGCCGACGGGAAGGAAATCAAGATCACCCAGTCAGGTGACTACCCGTTCCGGGAAACGGTAGTGATGACGGTTCATACCCCTGCTCCCGTCGATTTTCCACTGCACCTCCGGATCCCAGCCTGGGCTCCGACCGCCGAACTGACGGTCAACGGGGATACGCTCGCAGCTCCGAAGCCGGGAACCATGCACCCGCTCAAGCGGAAGTGGAAGGATGGCGACGAGATCCGGTTGCGCCTCCGCATGCCGGTGCGCATCACCCGTTGGTTCGCCAACTCGAGAACAGTCGAGCGAGGACCTCTGGTTTTCGCCCTCGATGTTAAATCGAGTAAGAAGGATGTCGTACAAACCGCGCCGGTAAATGTCCCCGACTCCGCCCCTCATCGCGGTTACCTCGAGTTTCGGCCTGACAGCCCATGGAACTATGCACTCCATGCCTCAGTCATCCGCCAACCCGCTCGGCACATCCGCTTCGAGTTCGCGGATTCCGTCGCTTCGAATCCATGGACTTCCGAAACCGCACCGTTGAAGTTGAAGACCAACGGAATTCGACTTCCCTACTGGACGATGGCCCGCCACTCGGCGGCACGGCCTCCGCAAAGCCCCGCGGAGCTGCCCGAGGGAGCGGAGCCCGAACCGATCACCTTGATCCCCTACGGAGCCACCACGCTACGCATCACGGAGTTCCCTTGGGTAGGACCGAAACGACGCTAGCCGGCCCGATGATGAAACCTCTCACTCTCGTCATGGCCCTGTTGGGCACCGGATCGGCCTTCGCCGCCGCACCGAACTTTGTTTTCTTCATCACTGACGACATCAGCCCGGCGGATCTCGGCATCTACGGGAACCGGAAGGTCCACACCCCGAACCTCGATCGGATCGCCCGAAAAGGGCTCGTTTTCGACAATGCCTACCTGACGATCTCCTCGTGCTCGCCCAGCCGGTGCTCCATCATCACCGGACGCTATCCTCACAACACCGGGGCTCCGGAGCTGCACCTCCCCTTACCCTCCGGGCAGCGGACGTTTGTCCAGGAGCTTCGCGAGGCAGGATACCACACGCTCCTGTCGGGAAAGAACCACATGGCGAAGCCGGACCAACTCGGCTTCGCCATGGCATCGGACAGCGGTCCATCCGGGTCCGAGAACTGGATCCGGCATCTCCGCGAGCGTCCGAAGGACCAGCCGTTCTTCTTCTGGTTCGCATCCCACGATGCCCATCACCCGTTTCAGCAGAACGCTCAGGCACCGATCTACGACCCCGCCGACGTGCCGGTTCCACCCATGCTCGCCGACGGACCGCTCACCCGCAGAGAACTCGCGAACTACTACCATGAGGTCAGCCGTACGGATACCTACGCCGGAAGAATCATCGATGAGCTCGAGCGTCAGGGAATCCTGGACAGCACCTATTTCATCTATTGCTCCGACAACGGCAGGCCGTTCCCGAGATGCAAGACCTACCTGTACGACAGCGGCATCCGAACGCCCCTTCTTGTCGTCGGTCCAAGGGTCGCTACCGGGCGGACGAAGTCGCTCGTCTCATCAATCGACTTCTCAGCAACGATACTTGACCTCGCCGACATCCCCATTCCCGAAACCGTGCAGGGCGCGAGCTTTCGCACGACGCTCTCCGACCCGACCTACAGCCATCGGGACGTCGCTTTCGCCGAACGAAACTGGCATGTTTTTCAACTGCACGAACGAGCCGTCCGCTCCGGAAAGTGGCTCTACATCCGCAACTGGTGGCCCGCGCGCCACAACGTAAGCGGTGAGAGCGCTTCATTCAGGTTCGGCGCCGTCCGCGAACTTTGGGAGCTTGCGGCACAGGGCGAACTGAGTCCGGGCCAAGCCCTGCTCACCGTCACCCCTCAACCTCCCGAGTTACTTTTCGATGTCGAGGCCGACCCCTTCCAAATGGTCAACCTAGCGGGCGAAACGAATCACTCCGACACCCTGCGGCGGATGAGATTGCTCGTTGAACAGTGGATCGAAGAAACCGGCGACAGCGTGCCAGCAAACCCAACGCCCGACCGACAACCGCTTCACCAATCCGATCAGCAGGCCAAGATCCGTCGCGGTGACCTGCCGGGAGCCGACAAGGGGGCCGAACGAATCAATCGACCGGGTCCAATCCGCACGGACCACTGAGCAGCCTGGGCGAGGTCGGTTGCCGTGCGATCCTAAACCCCCGCCTCGTCGGGTTCGGCTTTGGTCTCGACCGGTTCGAAGATCAGCTTCTCGCTACCCTCGGGGCATAGCACGCGGATCGAGTCGCCCGCTTTGACATCCCCGCGAAGGAGAGCCTCGGCAAGTGGATCCTCAAGATACTTCTCGACTGCACGACGCATCGGACGGGCGCCGTAGCTCGGATCGTAACCCTTGGTGACCAGCAGATCGCGGGCGGTGGAGTCGAGCACCATCGTGATCTCCTTCTCGAGCAGGCGTGCCGAGAGTTTCGTCACCTCGAGGTCGACGATCTTGTCGAGGTCCTTCTTCTCAAGCATGTGGAAGACGACCAACTCATCAAGCCGGTTCAGGAACTCGGGCCGGTAGTGTTTCTTCGACTCTTCGAGAATCTTTTCCTTCATCCCCTCGAAGTCCGCCTCGTCCTCGGCCATCGCACCGAAACCGAGCGCCGTCTGACGCTTCACGGTCGAGGCTCCGACGTTCGAGGTCATGATGATGATCGTGTTGCGGAAATCGATCTTCCGTCCGAGTGAATCGGTCACCATCCCTTCTTCGAGAATCTGCAAGAGCAGGTTCATCACATCCGGATGGGCCTTCTCGATTTCGTCGAACAGCACGACGGAGTACGGGCGGCGGCGGACGGCCTCGGAGAGCTGACCGCCCTCCTCATAACCGACATAGCCGGGAGGCGAGCCGATCAGGCGACTCGACGTGAACTTCTCCATGTATTCGGACATGTCGATCTGGATCAGGGAATCCGGATCGCCGAACATGAACTCGGCAAGATTGCGCGCGAGGTAAGTCTTGCCGACACCGGTCGGGCCGAGGAACAGGAACGAACCGATCGGACGGCGAGGATCCTTGAGATCCGCACGAGAACGACGCAGTGCCTTGGAGATGGCGATCACCGCCTCATCCTGCCCGATCACACGTCCGCGCAGGTCTTCCTCCATCTTCAGAAGCTTGGCGGCTTCCTTCTGCTCCATCCGCTGGAGCGGAACGCCGGTCCACTTTGAAACGACGGCCATGATTTCGTCCTCACCGACATCGACCACCGTCTCCTCGGAGGTTGATCGCCAATCGTTGATGATCTGCTCGAGTTCCTTCTTCGCGTTCTTTTCCTGATCCCGAAGCGCCGCAGCCTTTTCGAAATCCTGTTCGCCGATCGCGGCGATCTTGTCGCGGTTGATCTGCTCGATCGTCTCCTCGAACTCCTTGATCGACGGCGGCCGGGTCATCTGTCCGATCCGGGCACGCGCGCCGGCTTCGTCGAGAACATCGATCGCCTTGTCCGGCAGATACCGTCCGGTCAGGTAGCGCGCGGTAAGACGCACCGAGGCTTCGATGGCCTCGGGCGAATACTTCGCCTTGTGGTGGGTCTCGTACTTCTCCTGGAGCCCCTTCATGATCTCGATCGCATCGTCGATCGAAGGTTCCTCGACCTTGACCTGCTGGAAGCGGCGCTCGAGGGCGGCGTCCTTCTCGATGTACTTGCGATACTCGTTGAGAGTCGTCGCGCCGACGACCTGAAGCTCCGAACGCGAAAGGGCGGGCTTGATGATGTTGGAAGCGTCCATCGCGCCTTCGGCCGATCCCGCACCAACGATGGTGTGCAGCTCGTCGATGAAGAGGATGACGTTCTTCACCTTCTTGATCTCATCCATCACCGCCTTGATGCGTTCCTCGAACTGACCGCGGTATTTGGTTCCGGCGACCATCAGTGCGAGGTCGAGGGTGATGACCCGCTTCTCACGGAGAATCTCGGGCACGTTGCCATTGGCGATCTCCTGGGCAAGACCTTCGACGATCGCGGTCTTGCCGACACCGGCCTCGCCGATCAGCACCGGGTTGTTCTTCGTCCGGCGGCAAAGGATCTGGATCACACGTTCGATCTCACCTTCTCGGCCGATCACCGGATCCAGTTCGCCATCGGTGGCGAGCTTCGTCAGATCGCGACCGAAAGCACGCAGCGCGGGGGTCTTGGTCTTGCCCTCGCCACCACCACCTTCGGCTTCGGGACCCTCGTCCTCGAACACATCCAAATCGTCGTCGTCCTCATCCTCTCCGTCCGGATTGAAGTTCGGATCGATCTCCGCGAGGATCTCGTTGCGGGTGCGCTGGATATCGACCTCCATGCGGCGCAGCACGCGAGCGGCCACGCCCTCACCCTCGCGAAGCAGGCCGAGCAGGATGTGCTCGGTGCCGACGTAGCTGTGGTTGAGCGCCTTCGCCTCCTTGTTGGCCAGCGCCAGAACCTTCTTCACCCGGGGAGTGTAAGGGATGCTGCCGGAGACCTTCTGGCCATTCCCGGTGCCCACTTCCTTTTCGACCTCCATGCGCACGGTCTCGAGGTCGAGTCCCATCCGTTCGAGCACATTGACCGCGACCCCTTGGCCCAACTTGATAAGCCCGAGCAGGAGGTGCTCGGTGCCGACGTAGCTGTGGTTGAACCGGTCCGCTTCCTTGCGGGCGAGGGCGAGGACTTGCTGCGCTCTTGGGGTGAAGTTATTCATGCGATGCCGAGGTCTGGGGAGGTGTCGTCTTCTCCTCCGGTTTTCTTGATGAAACGAATATCAGGGGGTTGGAGGGTTTGCAACCGGGAGCGGATGATTTCCGCCCGGATTGCGTCGCGTTCTTCGGGGGAAAGCTTGCTGCCGTTGTGGACCTGAAGGTGCGCCGGCTGGATCTCCATCAGCAATTCGTCGCACAACGCCACCGTTTCCCCGGGCAAAAACCCGAGGTCTCCGCCGAGCCGGAGCAGCGACAGGTGGTTCAGCGCTTCCTTCGAATCGATGATCCATGCGTGTTTCAGCACACCATAACCCCGGCCGATCTTGTCGCAAACCATGTCGGGGTCATCTTCGAGCAGTTTTTCACGGGCATTCCGCTCGTGCTTGGCGACCTGCGCGATCACCCGCTCGAGACGGCGCAGAATCGTCGCTTCGCTTTCGCCCAGAGTCGACTGGTTGGAAATCTGGAACAGGTTCCCGAGCGATTCGGTCCCCTCACCGAAAATCCCGCGCACGGCGAGACCGATCTTGTTCACCGCCTGGAGCACCTGACCGATCTGATCGCTGATCACCAACGCCGGCAGATGCAACATGGAGGACGCTCGCATTCCGGTGCCCAGATTGGTCGGACAGGTTGTCAGGTAACCTAGAGCGGGATCAAAGGCATACTCAACCGCACCGGCGACTTCGTCGTCGAATTCGCTCAGGGTTTCGTAGGCCGCCGTGAGGTCGAGTCCCGGACGGATCGATTGCATCCGCAGGTGGTCCTCCTCGTTGATCATCACCGAGATCGATTGCCGACGCTCGATAACCACCGCGCTGCCTTCGCCGCGTGCGGCGTGTTCACGGCTGATCAGGTGGCGCTCGACCATCACCTGCTTCTGAACCGAGCTCAGCGACTCCAGCGGCTTCGAGAACCCGTCCTTCATGCAATCGAGGGCCTCGACGCATGGAAGCAATTCCTCAAGCACCTCCTGCCGCTGCCCTTTCTTGGCCCAACCGGGAAACGGAACGTTTGCCAGATTGCGGGCGAGTCGGATCCGTGAAGTCAGCACGACCGCATTGTCGGCCCCCTTGCCCGTCATCCAATCGGCAGGGTGCTTCATCAATGTCGCGAAACGCATCATGGCTCGGTCTCCTCCAAGGCGACTTCGATTTGCCGGATCTCGTCCCGCAAGCCGGCCGCCTCTTCGTAATTCTCCGCAGAAATCGCGTGATCGAGCCGCTCCCTCAGTTCCGTCAGCCGGAGTTTCCGCTGACGCATCTCCATCAGTCCGTCGGGGACCTTGCCGCAGTGGGTCGCCCCCTTGTGCATGCCGCGGATCATGTCGTTCACCTCGTCACGGAAAGCGACGTAGCAGTTGCCACACCCGAAACGTCGAATTCGCTTCAAATCCTCGAGCGTGAATCCGCACTCCGGGCAGCTCCGCCCCTTCGAAACCGATGGCTTCGGAGGCAGGACTGACGGCGTCTTTCCGACGGTTCCGTCCCCGAGGAGCATGTCGGCCAAAGCGAAGCCGGTGGGATCCGTCACACCGCTCTGCGCCGCACATTCATTGCAAAGCGCGACTTTCTTCACCTGACCACCCACCAATTGGGTCAAGTGCACCTTCGCCGGCTTGCCGCATTTGTCGCAATCCATGAACACCCCCAAGCTAAGGAGGGTCGGCGGGAATGCGAAACGAAAACCATTCCCGCACCCTGAAAAAGTCAGTCAATCGGGGTGCCGCTGGTCTGGGTCAGCTCGCGGAATGCCGCGAGGAATCGCTCACTGAACGGCCCGGGGCAGGCATTCCCGATTTCGCGACCGTCCAAAGAGGCTACCGGAATCACTTCGGCAGCCGATCCGGTCAGGAAACATTCGTCGGCCGTGAAGATATCGTAGCGGGTCAACGACGCCTCACGAACCGGCACATCGAGCTGGTCCGCCAACTCGAGAATCACGCGTCGCGTGATACCGTCGAGCGCGCCGTCCGATACCGGCGGCGTGCAAAGCACTCCGTCGCGGATCAGGAACAGGTTGTCGCCGGTGCACTCGGCGACGTAACCCTGCTCGTTGAGCATCACCCCCTCCATCGCACCGGCCTGGATCGCTTCGACCTTGGCCATCACGTTGTTGAGGTAATTCAGCGACTTCACCTGAGGCATCAACGCACCCGGAGCCGGACGCCGCGTGGCGCAGGTCGCGACCGCCATGCCCTCGCGGTAACACTCTTCAGGATAGAGCGTGATCGTCGATGCGATGATGAACATGCTCGGCTTCTCGCAAAGATGCGGATTGAGCCCGAGCCCGCCGGTTCCCCGGGTCACCACCAAGCGGACGTAGCCGTCGTCGAGATCGTTGGCACGGATGGTTTCAAGGACATGACGGCAAACATCCTCACGGCTCCACGACATTTTCAGCAGGATTGCCTTGGCTGAAGCGAACAGACGGTCGATGTGCTCTTCCAAGCGGAAGACGCGGCGATTGTAGAAGCGAAGGCCTTCAAAGACGCCGTCGCCGTAGAGCAGTCCGTGGTCGAAAACGGAGATCTTCGCCTGCGTTTCATCGACCAGTTCACCATCGAGCCAGATTTTCATGAATGTCCGGCCGCAGACTACGGCCCGGCCGACGGCTGGCAAGTGTCCGCTGTGCCCGAATCAGGGCAGCTCCGGATCGGGCGTTTCGACGGGTTCGGGAGCGGGTTTCACATCCGTCACGTCGTTCCAGTCGATGCGTCCGTGATCCAGACGCTGGATCTCGCTGGCATAGACCACGTCCTCGTTCCTCGGGTCGAACTCGGCGGCGAGCTCAACGAACATTCTGGCCAGCAATTGGTCGTCCGCGCCCCCTTGCTGGCGAAGCATTTGTGCGCGGGTGTAGAGCAACCGGGCCAGCACTTCCGCGCTGTAGTCGCTTTCCACCTTCTCCGGCACCATGCCGCGCGACAGCTGGTAGTTGGCGACCAACGCCTTCTTGTTCCTCGGCGACAGGTGGAGAGAAACCGCAAGCAGCCGTCTCGCCTCCGCGAGGGAGGCCACCGAGGCCTTGGCGTCGGCAACGCGGTTGATCGCATACGTCGCGAGATTCGTCGCGTACTCCTCCCTCTCGCGATCCAGCATTCCGAGCTCGTCGGTGAACAGTCCCGCACCGACTTTCGGTGGCTGCCATTGGAAGGCCGGCTTCTCGTCAGCCCGAAGCGCCGGCAAAGAGATCGCCAACGAAAGAATCACCACTTGCCCGAACCGGATCACGATTTCTATCGTTCCCCCCTCACTTCCCGGAATGCAAGCGGCAACTCCCTCATCGGACGACGACAAATCCACGTGGCGCCGGTGGCTTCGCGAACGCTTGCGTGCCGTCGTCGGACCCTCGGATCAATCCTTGGCGATCCGGACCCATCTTGAGGCGGCGCTCGCCGCGTCCGCACCTCTGAAGATCGCCACCTTCGCCGCGTTGCCGGGAGAACCGGAGCTGACGCCCTGCCTCTCCGCCGCAGCGGTCCACCTCTGGCACTTCCCGCGGGTCGACGGCGACTGCCTGCGGTTCTACCGGGTGGACGATGCCTGCCAGCTTGAACCGGGAGCCTACGGAATTCCCGAGCCATGTCAGGAATCGGAGGAAGTCCCGGTTGGCGAGTTCGATTGGATTCTCTGCCCGGGGCTTGGATTCGGACGAGACGGCTCGCGACTCGGACGAGGGAAAGGCTACTATGATCGTGCTTTAGCGGGCGCCCGCCCGGACGCGTGGCTCATCGGAACCGGCTTCGAGGAGCAGTTCGTGGAGGCACTGCCCTGCGAGGACCACGACCTACCGATGACCCACGCGCTCAGGCCGCGCGGATTCACCCCAATCCGCTGAGGGATCAGGCCCAGCCCGGCACCTCGAGCCGGAACTCCGGGATCCGGGTGAAGACCCACTCCCCGCTTTCCGTCCTGCCAAAAAACGCTCCCTCGACGACGGCGTTCACACCCGTCACATGGTAGCTGTTGTAGGAGAAATGTTCACCCGGCGAGAGAGAGGGCGTTTGCCCCACCACACCGTCGCCCTCGACGACCGCCATTTCTTCACCCTCCTGCACCACCCACTTGCGCCCCTCAATCGTTACCCGCTCGTCCGACTCGTTGTGGATCGAGATGAAATAGACAAACGGATGCGGCTTGTCCGCGGGCGCATCGAGAGTCGGCATGTAGATCACGTCGTCGACACTCACCCTCAGTTCCTTGAGTTCCCGCATTGGCGGGCATTTCAGGTTTCACCGGCCGGAATGCCAAATCCGAAATTCGCGGTTTCTCCGGAGACCAACGCGGGTATCGTTGCTCCATGGCCTCATGCCCGATCGCCCTGACCATCGCCGGCTCCGACAGCTCGGCGGGTGCAGGTCTGCAGGCCGATCTCAAAACTTTCCAGCACTTCGGGGTATTCGGCCTCACCGCCGTCACCTGCGTGGTAGCGGAAACCCCCCATCAGGTGCGATCCATCCACCCCGTGCCGCCGGCGGTTCTCCAGGATCAGATCCTTCTGTTGCTTGATCGCTATCCGGTAGCCGCCATCAAGACCGGGATGCTCTTCTCCAAGCCCCATGTCGTGGCGGTAAGCGAGATCCTTGCCCGGTATCCGGATATTCCCTTGGTGGTCGACCCGGTGATGATCGCGTCGACCGGGGATCCACTGCTTGAGAAAGACGCGATCGCCGCTTACCGCGACCGCCTGCTGCCCCGGGCGTCCCTCATCACTCCAAACCTCGATGAGGCTTCGGTGTTGTGCCGTGAGTCCTTACAAAGCGAGGAAGACATCGAACGGGGAGCCCGGATGCTTTCCGAGACTTTCGGCACGGACGTCCTGCTGAAAGGCGGCCACCTGCCCGGTACCGAATGTGCCGATTTCCTTCTGGCGCAGGGCTCAGGAAGTTGGTTCCGGAGCCCGCGTCTCGAGACAGCGGCCGGCCACGGCACCGGTTGCACGCTGTCTGCGGCCGTGACCGCGGGTTTTGCCCAAGGAATGGATGCCGCTGAGGCCGTCGCGCGAGCCAAGCGCTTTCTCGACCAAACCCTCTCGGAAGCCTTGGAATTCGGGCAAATCGCCATGCTCAACCAAGGCACGACCTTCCCCAAAGCCTGAAGCTGCCCGAAATCTGTCGGATCCGGCCGATTTTGCCGGCCAAATTGCCTGTCAGAATCCCCTACTTTTGCCTTGCCAACCCCGGGCCAGCTCCTAGTTTCGCCGCCCCATGGCTCGAACCGCAGGAAAAGCAAAGACCCGTAAGGCTGTCGCCAAGCGCTTCAAGGTGACTGGCACCGGGAAGGTCCTGCGCCGGAAACAGGGCAAGCGGCACTTGCTTCAAAACAAGAACCGCAAGCGCAAGCGTAACCTCGGAAAGGTGACGCTCGTTTCCGACGCCGACATCAAGAACGTGAAGGAAAACCTTCCCTTCGCCTGAACCTCGATTCGCAGCGACACAACCACGCCCCCGTCCGCGTCTCGGACGGCCTCCATCGCAGCCTGACCCGCAAGGGTACGAACGGACTGGCGAGACTGCGGGAGGAAGATATAACCAACGGCTCGTCCGACCCGAAACCGAAACATGCCACGCGCAACCAACAGCCCGGCCTCCCGCGCCCGACGCAAGCGCGTCCTGTTGCGTGCGAAGGGCTTCCGCGGATTCCGCTCGAAGCTCTACCGCTACGCCAAGGATGCGGTCCGCAAGGCCCACACCTATGAATACCGTGACCGCAAGAAGCGGAAGGGACAGTTCCGCCGTCTCTGGATCCAGCGCATCAGCGCCGCGACCCGGAACGAAGGCCTGACCTACTCCCGCTTCATCGAGGGACTCAATGCAGCCGGCATCGAAGCCGACCGCAAGATCCTCGCCGACCTTGCCGTGCATGATGCCGAAGCCTTTTCGGCCATCATCGAGCAAGCGAAGGCCGGTCTCGAAAAGAAGAAGAGCGAAGCCGCTGCCTGAGGCGCCTTCCAGCAAGCTTCTCCCGAACGCCGCCCGGCCTCCGCGCCCGGCGGCGTTTTTCGTACCATCCAACCAACTTCGGCCTCCCGCCCCATTGACCGCAGGCCACCCACCCGCTATTCCCGCCCCGCCGCCCATGAAGGACCAGATCGAAGCCACCCAGACCGAGGCTCTCGCCCGCATCGAAGCCGTCGCGGACATCCGCAGCCTGGAGGACGCCCGCGTGGGCATTCTCGGCAAACAGGGAAGCCTGACCAAGCTTTCCGCAGGGATGCGCGACGTGCCGAAAGAGGAGAAAGCCGAGGTGGGCCAGCTGTTGAATGCCGCCCGGCAGGCGATCACGGGCGCGCTTGAAGGCAAGAAGGAGGCGCTCCAGTCCGAGGCCGACGCCAAGGCTCTGGCCGGCATCGATCTGACGCTTCCTGCCCGCTCCCTGCACACCGGGTCACTCCATCCGCTCACCCTGATCCGGGACGAGGCGGTCGGCATTCTCCGGAGGATGGGCTTCGCCCTCGCCGATGGCCCCGAGATCGAGGACGAGTTTCACTGTTTCGACGCCCTCAACACGCCTGCCGATCACCCGGCCCGGAACGAGAAAGACACCTTCTACTTCGACTCGGGCAAATTGTTGCGCACGCACACCTCCAGCGTCCAGGTGCGGACGATGGAGGCCGAAGCGCCACCCATCCGCATCATCGCCCCGGGCTCCGCCTATCGCAGGGACGAGATCGACGCGACCCACCTGTCGGTCTTCAACCAACTCGAGGGACTCTACGTCGATACCGATGTGTCGCTCGGCGATCTCAAGGGGACGCTCGAGTATTTCTTCCACGAGCTTTTCGGCTCCGCGACCGAGGTCCGTTTCCGGCCTCACTTCTTCCCGTTCACCGAACCCAGCTTCGAAATCGACGTCAAACTCCACGCCAAGGGCCAGGCCCCGAAGTGGATTGAGGTCGCCGGTTGCGGCATGGTTGACCCGGCTGTTTTCGATGCCATCGGAGCATCCCGCAACGACGACGCCTACTCGCCTGAGAAAGTCACCGGCTTCGCCTTCGGAATGGGCCTCGACCGCCTCGCGATGATCCGCTGGGGCATCAAGGACATCCGCCTCCTCATCGAAAACGACACCCGTTTCCTCAAGCAGTTCGCCTGATCCCCCAACGGACTCTCCAACGTCATGAACGTTTCACTCAATTGGCTCGCCACGCACGTCGACCTCAAGGGCAAGACGCCCGAGGAACTCGATCAACTCCTGACCTTCGCAGGGGTGGAGGTGGAGGACATCCGCGTCACCGGGGTGCCGTCGGACAAGATCGTCGTCGCCCAGATCAAGGAAGCGGTCCAGCACCCGAATGCCGACAAACTGAAGGTCACCCAGGTCGATGCCGGCGAAGGTGAACTGCGGCAGATCGTCTGCGGCGCGAAGAACTACAAGGTCGGCGACAAGGTACCCTGCTGTCTGCCGGGAACCGACTTGGGCGGTTTTGTCATCGGCGAAACGAAGATGCGGGGCGTGGAGTCCAAGGGAATGCTCGCGGCCGCATCCGAGATCGGTCTCACCGATGTCGAGGACGGGTTGATGATTCTGTCCGAAGAGGCCGAGATCGGGCGGCCGGTGCGGGAGCTTTTCGATCGCGATGTGCTTCTTGAGGTCGAAGTCACACCAAACCGCCCCGACCTGCTCAGCCACTACGGGATGGCCCGCGAGATGGCCACGCTGCTCGAAGTCCCGCTCAAGGAACTTGAAGTCCCGGAGCGGAAAGCGACCACCAGCAGCGGAGTCCGGATCGAGGCGGAGGACGCCTGCCCCTACTACACGGCCGTCCGGATTTCCGGAGTCACGGTAGCGGAGAGCCCCGCATGGCTGAAAGAGCGGCTCGAATCGATTGGGCTGCGTCCGATCAACAACGTCGTCGATATCACCAATTTCGTCCTCCACGAAACGGGGCAACCACTCCATGCGTTCGATGCCTCCAAGGTGTCCGGCGATCTGGTGGTGCGCCTCGCCAATGATAGCGAATCGTTCGCCGCTCTTGACGGTGAGTCCTACGATTTGCAGCCGGACGACTGCGTCATCTCGGATGATGCCGGGGCCGCCCTGGCCTTGGGTGGTGTGATGGGCGGCAATGACAGCGGAGTCACTGAGAGCACCAGCGACGTCCTCCTCGAGTCCGCCTACTTCACCCCACCGGGGATCCGGCGCACCTCGCGCCGGACCGCTTTGTCTTCGGATTCCTCCTACCGGTTCGAACGCGGTGTCGATCCGGCCGGGGTCGTTTCGGCATCCGCATTCGCCGTTAAGCTGATCCTTGAGATCGCCGGCGGCTCCGCGGCGGCCGAAACCATGGTCGCGGGAAGCCCCCCCCAGCTCACCCAGCCGGTCGCGCTCGACCTTGCCCGACTCGACCAGTTGACCGGCTCGAGCATTTCCCATGATGACGCCGCGACGATCCTGACCCGCCTCGGGCTGACCCGAGGTGACGACGGCCGCTGGTCGGTGCCGTCGTTCCGTGCCGACCTCCAGCGCCATATCGACCTCGTCGAAGAGATCGTGCGCGTGCGGGGTCTCGATGCGGTGCCCTCGCGCCTCCGCGGAACCTTCGTTCCCTCCAGTCCGGTGGACAGTGACTACGACGCCGACATGCGGCTCCGGCACCGTCTGGCCGGACTTGGTTTCAACGAGTGCCAGACGATCAAGCTGATCTCGGATTCGCAAGTCTCGGACGCGTTGCCAATCAAACCACTCCGGGAGGGCGACACGATCCGGGTCAGCCTGCCGCTCAGCGAGGACCATGCGGTTCTCCGTCCCAGCCTCGTTCCCGGCCTGATCGCATCGGCCGAACGGAACATCCGTCAGGGCAGCCCGAGCCTACGGCTCTTCGAGATGGGTCGCTTCTTCCGCAACGCGGGTGGTGGAAAGGCCACGGATCTCGAAGCGGAAAGCCTCGCCATCCTGGTTTCCGGAGAACGGCAGCCGTCGGCATGGACGGGCGAAGGCGAGGCCGCCGACCTCTACGACCTCAAGGCGGTGATTCAGGCCCTGCTTCCGGGCAGCACACTCCAGTTCGCGCCTCGCGAGCGCGAGGGATTTGTCCTTGGGGCCGACATTCAGGCAGAAGGGCAGAACATCGGTTCGTTCGCCATGCTGTCGCCTTCGCGCCAACGTTCGATCGACGCTGCGACGCCGGTCTTCGTGGCCGATCTCGATTTGGCCAAGCTGCGCAAGCTTTCGGCGGTCTCGACCGATATCACCGAACTCCCCCAATTCCCGGGCTCAAGCCGCGACGCCGCGATCGATGCTCCCGCCGATCTCCCGAATGCCGAGATTGAGAAGACCCTCGGCAAGAGCAAGGAGCCGCTTCTCGTCGGTTTCGAGTGCTTCGACGTATTCCGGGATCCGAGCGGCGAGAAGCTTGCCGCCGACCGCAAGTCCATCGCCTACCGGATGCTCTACCGCGCCAGCGACCGGACGCTCAAGACGCAGGAGGTCGATGCGGCCCACGAGGCGATCCTCAAGCAGCTTGAGAAGTCGCTGCCGGTCCGCTTCCGTTGAACCCGATCGTCAAGCGGAGAAAGCCCCCTAGCTCAGATCGGAGCTGGTAACGGAGGTCTGCTCACGCGAGCCGAGCACATTGGCTTGCTCGACCACCCGTTCCGGCTCCGCATCGAAGCGGAAGCTGTGGCAATTCGGGCAAAGCACGACCTGATGCCCGACAATCGAGTCACAGCCTTCACAAACCTTGTAGCCGCCGGGATTCGCGGCGATTTCGGCAGCCTTTTGCTGGCGTGATGTCGAGGGAGAGGAGTCAGGCATGGCGTGAACAAAAAAGAAGCGGCACCGGAAACCGGGGCCGCTTCGGAAAATGGGATTCGGAAAGCCCGAGATGGCTTAACCCACAGCGGCGATCGCCTTGGCAGTGCGGCTCTTGAGATTGGCGGCCTTGTTCTTGTGGATCAGGCCCTTCTTGGCGGCCTTGTCGACTGCCGAGGAGAACTTGGAAAGCGACTCGGTCGCAGCCTTCTTGTCACCAGCCTCAACGGCGGCAAGCGTCTCCTTGCGAAGAGTCTTGATGGTGGTCTTACGCTGGCGGTTGCGCTCGGTGCGGACCTTGGTCTGACGAACGCGCTTGAGGGCTGACTTGTGGTTGGCCATGAGGAATAGAGAGATCGGTCGTGAGCACCGTTTCCGGCGCGGGGGCGGGAATTTAGGAATTCCGGCCGGGTTGTCAAGCTTGTCTGACGCCCGGAATCACTGATTCTGGGCCATCCCGAGAAATCGGGCGTCCTGATGCTTCTGGGCGTATTCCCGGCCTTCCCGAGTCGTCAGCAACGAACCCCGGATCACCCGGACCTCGGCGCCCTCGCCGACCCGATTGTAGAGGTCGATCACGTCGCGCATTCCCATCCGGATGCAGCCGTAGGAGGCCGGGCGGCCCAGGCGCCACTCCTCGGGGGTGCCGTGGATGTAAATGCAGCGGCCGAAGGTATTGCGGTTGTGGGATTCCTTGCCGGTCAGCCAGAGGATTCGGCTGACGATCGGATCGCGGCCCGGCGCATTCGGTTTCAGGACCTCTCCGGTCGCCCGACGGCTCTTGAAAACCATGCCTTTAGGAGCTCCGTCCCCCACCTTTCGGGCCACTTCCATCCGGCCCAGAGGCGTGCGGTTGCTGCCACTCTGCGAACCGAGACCGAATTTCGAGGTCGAGACCGTGTAACTCTTGAGCGGCTTGCCATCCCGAACCAGCAGCATTTGCTGATCGCGAACGCTGACGAGCATCTTGTTGCGGGTATCCTTGCCGGCGCCGCAGCTGCTCAGGCCGACAGCGGCCGCCAGAAGAACGAGGGATGAGATGAGGTGGCGAAGAATCGCGAGCTTCATGGGTGAAATCAGCTTTCGTCCACTTCGGCGGTCTGGACGTCCATTTGCCGTCCCGAAGGCAGAAGACGCGCCAAAGATGATACGGAAGTGTAAAAGAATCCGACCGGGAAGGGAAGCAGAAGAATCGCGGAGGACCAGCGGCCGTCGATGGCCGCCTCGACCACCACAAACAGGAAGAAGAAGCCGAACAGCAACTCGACAACCGGAGTCAGCGTCTTCATCGCCTTGTAGCTGCTCTTCTTCCAATCGGTCTTGCGCTTCTGGTCGATGCCGTACTTCGGCGTCCGCACGAAGGCCGACTGGTGGTTGAAGATGGCCTCGAGAACCGCCTTGGCGTTGTTGATCGACATCCCGATTCCGAGGGCGAGAAGCAGAGGCAGATAAGGAATCTCTTTCCACCAGCTATCAGGGCGGAGCGCCTTTTGCGACGTCAGGTAGAAGAGGATGACCGAAACCGACGCGAAGAAGAAGATCGGGACATTGACGATGTAATAGGTCAATGGTCCGAAATCCGGTGCCGCGTGCTGGTTCGGATAGATCAGGAAGCACAGGCAGATCAACATCAGGTAGGCGAAGTTCGACGTCAGGTGGGCCGTCGCCTCCATCTTCACAACAAACGGCACCTTGCTGCGCCAGATGGCAGGAAGGACCTTCTTGCAGACTTGGATCGAACCCTTGGTCCAGCGGTGCTGCTGGCTCTTGAAGCCGTCCATGTCGACCGGCAGTTCGGCCGGGGTTTCCACTTGGTTGAGGAAAATGAACCGCCAGCCCTTGAGTTGGGCGCGGTAGCTCAGGTCCATGTCCTCGGTCAGCGTATCGTGCTCCCAGCCGCCGGCATCGGCGATACACGACTTGCGCCAGATTCCGGCGGTCCCGTTGAAGGTGAAGAAGCGGCCGCTGCGATTGCGGGCCGTTTGCTCCAGTTCCAGGTGCCCGTCGAGGAACATCGCCTGGATGCGGGTCAGCAGGTTGAAGGTCCGGTTGAGGTGTCCCCAACGAGTCTGAATCATCCCGATGCGGTCATCGGCGAAGTAATCGATGGTCTTCCGCAGGACGTCGGGATTCGGCACGAAATCGGCGTCGAGAATGAATAGATACTCCCCTTTCGCGAAGCGGGTGCCGTTTTCGAGCGCGCCGGCCTTGAATCCGGTGCGGTCGGTACGGTGGATCAGTTCGGCATCGAATCCGCGGGCCTTGAGGCGCTCGACGCCGGCCCGACAGATTTCGGTCGTCTCATCCGTCGAATCGTCGAGGACCTGGATCTGCAGCTGGTCCTGCGGGTAGTCGAGATTTGCAACCGAATCGAGAAGACGGTCGACGACGTGCAATTCATTGAAAACGGGGAGCTGGACGGTCACCAGCGGCGGCGCCTCGAAACGCTTGGTCGGCTGCGGCTGCTTCCTCGCGTGTTTCAGGTAGAGGTAGACGATTGCGAGCCGATGCATCCCGTATCCCGAAAGCCCGAGAAGGACGAGGACATAGCATGCATACCAGAGCGGTGAGGACCAAAGTTCCATATCGAGGTTTCGGGTGGAGGATGGCTGGTCGATGCGACCGCTGGACTTCCCTAATGACGCATCCGGCGCAAGAAATGCGGGACGGGCGCGGTCGCTGGGATGGAATCTCGCGGCCGGGCGCAACGCCAACCCGGGGCCGGAGGCCAGCAGGAATCGGGCCACCAGTCAAGCCTTGAGCACGGCTGTAGCGCTCATTCGCGTTGCTTTGGCGCCGCCTTGCTGCAAGATTCTGGGCGTGTCCCACACCTTCTCCATCCTGACCATGCTCGCCCTCGCCGCCAGCCTTCCCGTGGCAGCTCAGGACGAGACTCCTCCCGGCAAACCCGAAATTCCTGCGGATCTCCTCGATGACCCCCATGTGCGGGAAGAGCTGGCGATCAACGAATTTACGGCTCCCTCGATTTCCCGGATCTTCGACTCGCTGGAATCGTTGGCTCCCCTGCCGTTGGCTGACCACCCGCGAACGAAACCTGAGAAAATGCCGCTCAACCGGGCGGATTTGGCGGTCGAATTGGGTTTCCTGATCGCCGACGGGTTTCTGGTGGTTCAGGTCGGCGAGCTCAAGAAGGTCGAGGATCTGGCGTCCGAACTGACCCGCTACGCCAAGGCCCTCGGGGCCGGAGACCGGGTGAATCGCCACGCCGCAAGCCTCTTGGACTCGGCCAGGAAGGGTGAGGTCGATCAACTCAAGAAGGAGCTCTCGGAGACCCAGAAGGATGTCGAGTTGGAACTCGTGACGCTCCGCGATGCCGATTTGGCCCACCTGATTTCCCTCGGCGGCTGGATCCGGGCTCTGCATGTGGCCTCCGGGGCCGTCGAGAAGCAGTTCAGCGACGAGCGGGCGCGGGAGATCATGCGTGAGGATATCGCCGACTACTACTCGTCAATCGTGGGTTCGCTGGAGCCCCAGATCGCCGAGCGACCGAACTACGTCGAGATGCGCAACGTGCTCTCCGGAATGCGCTCGGAGATGCTCCTTGAAGACGGCAAAGCTCCGAAGAAGGAGCAGATTTCCGAAATTCACAAGCAGGCCGGGCACCTGGTGGATCTGGCGCTGAAGCGGGAGGTGGGTCCGTGAGGATCGGAGTTTTCGGTCTCGGAATCATCGGGTCACGCACCGCTTCCCGGCTCCAGTCCAATCCGGATCACGAAGTCCGGCTGTGGAACCGGACGCCCAAAGGGCTGGATGGCGAAGTCGATCAGGCGGCGGGGGCCGCCGAGGGGGCCGAAGTCGCCGCGCTTTACCTGAAGGACTCGGGAGCGGTGCGGCAGGTTATTGAGGCGATACAGGACTCTCTTCCTGCCGGTGCGCTCCTTCTCAACCACTCGACCGTCGATCTCGAAACGACCCGCTGGCTCGAGTCGCAATCCGAAATCCGCGGATGGAGGTTCCTCGACGCGCCGTTCACGGGCAGTCGGGACGCGGCTGCCGATGGCAAACTCGTCTACTACGCAGGCGGTGAGATGTCGTTGATCGATGAAGCCACCCCCCTGCTGCTTGAGACCGGACGGGAGGTCATACCCTGCGGGACCGTGGGGCAGGCCACGATCATCAAGCTGGTCACCAACCTGATTTCGGCCTGCACGGTCCAGGCGCTTTCCGAGGCGATGGCCACGGCGATGGCTCAGGGCATCAAGCCTGAGACCTTCGCCAAGGCCGTGAACTCGAATGCCTGCGGCTCGGTGCTTTCCGGCATGAAGCTGCCGACGATGGCCACCGGAGATTTTACCACCCACTTCTCGCTCGACAACATGCTCAAGGACAGTCGCTACGTCCGAATGTTGGCCGAGGGACTCGAAACACCGGCCATCGATGCCGTCAGCGCCCGAATGGCGGCCTTGTGCGAGGCGGGAATGTCGAATCTCGACTACTCCGCCTTGATGGCCCCTTACCTGAAGCCATGAGCGAGGTCCGAGCCCTGTCTGCTGAGACCCCGGGTATTCTGTCTTTCCGGGGGCCGGATGCGGTTCGGTATCTTAACGGACAGCTCACCCAGTCGACCGCCGATTTGGGAGACGAATCACGGCCATCATGTGTCACCGACGCCAAGGGCCGCCTCCAATTCATGGTCCATGTGCTCGCCGGCCCAAACCCCGAAGAGCTGTGGATCACGTGTCAGCCCGACCAGGTTGCCGGCCTTCGGGACCGACTTGAGCGCTACCTCATCGCCGATGATGTGGAAGTCAGCGATTTGACCGGCAGCTGGACCCGGATCCATGCGGACTCGGTCATCGACGGAGCGGCATTCCGCCGAGCGAGCCGCGGAGTTTTCGGCGACGGCCTCGACCAATGGTGGCACGGCGGAGAGGCTCCGGCGGTTCAGGAAATCGACTCTGATGTGGTGGAAAACCTGCGGGTCGAAGCGGGAATCCCGGCTTGGGGAAAAGAGCTGAGCGAGGGAATGCTTCCTCCGGAGGCAGGTTTGGACCGGACCGCGATTTCTTACGCCAAAGGCTGCTACATCGGTCAGGAGGTCCTTTCGCGGGTAAAGTCGGCCGGTAAACTGAATCGGCGACTGGCCCGCCTCCGGTTGGATGCAAGCGTCCCTGCGGAGACCGCGCTGAGCCTCGACGAAACCGAAATCGGGACCATCACAAGCGTCGCTCCGCACCCGTCTTCAGACGGCACCGTCGCAGCACTCGGCTGGATTCGGAAAGCCGGGTTCGACCGCGACGCTTTCGGAGTTCCGGGCGGCCTGACCGCCCGGTTCGTCGGCTGGGCATGAAAAAGGGGGCACGTTCACCCGCACCCCCTCTTCGAAAAACCGCTCCGGATCAGTATTCGTAACTGAGCGAGAAGTTGAAGCGTCCTCCTTGGTCGGCAATCGGATCCGGGCTCTCGATCGGGAAAGCGTAGTCCAAAGCGATCGGCACCGGGCTGACCGGCAGCTTCAGGCGCACCCCGATACCGATGTCGTGGTATAGGTCGCTCGGATCCGGATCCCAAGCCGAGCCGTTCACGAAACCGAGATCGTAGAAGGCAGCGAGGCGGACGTTGTCGATGATCGGGACGGTGTATTCGACGGAAAGGAATCCGAGCGATTGCCCGCCAACCACCTCGCCGGTGACCGGGTCACGAGGACCGACATCGCGGAACTCGAAGCCGCGCAGCGTGCGAGCCCCACCGAGATACAGACGGTCGAAAACCGGGACCGTGCCGCTGGTCGCATCGACGAAGGCCAGTTCCCCGTTCAGCGACAGGATCGAGTCCCACTTCAGGTTCCAATACTGTTGGCCGCGGATGGTCAGGCCGTAGGTGTCGACGTCGCCGCCAAGGAAGGTGCCGGCAACACTGACACCGACATCCAGCTTGGAGCCTTCGCGGGTTTCGATCAGCGCGTCACGGCTATCGTAAATCCAGTTCGCGCTCAGGGCGCTGCGCAGGTAGTCACCGGCTTCGGGAAGAAGCAGGGACGGCGGACCTCCTCGACCGACGGAAGCTGCCGAAAGGACAGCAACGCCGGGATCCAGGTCGATTTCGACATTCTCGATGCGGTACTCGGCGCGCAGGTAGGTGCGCTCGGTGAGCGGCTTGCGGATCGAAACCGCGGCACCGGCATTCGTCTGCTCGTAGAAGTCCGAGAAATACTGGGAGTCGCGGTAGAAGAGCTCACCGGTAAGAGCGAGCTGGCGACCGAGGAACCAAGGCTCGGTGAGCGAGATGCCGAAATCCGTCCGCTCCGAACCGAGGCGGAGGTTCATCGCGAACCGCTGACCGCCGCCCGTGAAGGACCACGGATTCATGATGTCGAAGTTGGATTGCTCGAGGTTCACGAAGCCCACGATGTTGTCGATCGAGCTGAAGCCGATACCCGCCGAGATCGATCCCGTGCGGCGCTCCTCAACCATGATGTCGACATCGCGATAGCCACCCCCGCGGCCGCTCGGCGATGAACTCACCTGGACGTCGGAGAAATACTGGAGACCGTCGAGACGTGACTTGGTCGTGTCGAGCTCCACCGAGTTGAAGTAGTCGTCCGGCTTGAGCGGAACCTCACGGCGGATCACCCGGTCCTGCGTCTTGATGTTGCCTTGGATGTTCACGGATCCGACCCGGAAGCGTCGTCCCTCGCTGATCCGGTAAATCACGTTCACCTGGTTCGGTCCCGCATCACGGATGTCCGGCGTCACTTCGGCGTCGGCGTAGCCGCGCGATCCGTAGTAGCTGCGGATCGTGGTCATGTCGGCCCGCATCTTCTTGGAGTTGTAGGCGTCGCCGCCCTGGAGGGTCATCGCCGGATAGAGTTCGTCTTCGCTGAAAACGCTCATCTTGCCGAAGCCGACACCCTTCACCGTGTACTTCTCACCCTCGTTGACCGGGATCACAAGATCGACCCGGCCGTCTCCGACCGGCTCGCGGCGGACACCCGGGCTGCTCGCACGCAGGTAGCCCTTCGAGCGGTAGTAATCGAGAACCGCATCGAGGTCGGCGTCGAGCTGGTCCACCTCGAAGCGGCCGGCCTTGGTGAAGAAGGAAAGCAGGCCCTTTTCCTTCACGCTCATCTGGCGACGGAGGGTGCGGTCATCGAAGGTGTTGTTGCCTTCGAACCGGATGTCGCGGATCTCGTTCTTCTGTCCCTCATCGATGATGAAGATCAGCTCCGAGCCCGATCCGGTCGCGGCCGGCTGGACGCGGTAAGAAATGCTCACGTCCGGGTAACCGGCTTCCTCGTAGTGGTTCTCGAGGTTGTCGCGAGCATCGAGGATCATCTGATCACTCAGCGCCCCACCTGCCTTGAGTTCCGAGGCCTTCGCCAGCTTGGTGTCGGAGAATACGGAGTTGCCGACGAAACCGACGCCGACAATCTCGCTGCGGGGAACCACTTCGTAAACGACCCGCACGCCATTGCCGACCGGCTCGGCCAGCACGCGGACGTCATCGACAAAACCGGACTCGTAGAGCGACTTGATGTCGCTGTCCACGGTATCGGTCATGTAGGTCGATCCGGCCCGCAACTGGATGTAGTTGCGGAGGCGCGCCTCATCCACCGCCGCGCGGTCTCCCTGATAGCGGAAATCGACAGCCGTCACGTTCTTGCCCTCAAAGTCCTGGGCCGAGGCCGGAGCCGTCGCGATGCCGAGGACAAATGCTGTTGCCAGAACCACTTTGCACGCCCTCTCGAGCATGCCCTTAATACCAGAGGACGATGAAAAATCCATGTGTCGCAGCGATGGCGTGGATCAAACCCGCCCCGCCCCCGATGCGTCAAGGACCATGTGGACGCCATCGGGCCGTCCCGCAGACCCCGCGGAACCCGCACCTTCGCTTTGACAAGCCGCTCCCGGACTCCTTAGGTTCCCGCCCCCGGCCGCGGGGGACCCCTTCCCCGCAACCCGGAAAACCCGCTCCGACCCGCCTTTCCATCCCATGAACATCACTGTCGAAAAGCAGCCGAACTGCACCGCAACGCTTCGAGTGGAAGTGCCCTCCGACGCGGTCAAATCCGAGCGCGACCGGATCGTCGCCGCCTACGCCTCGCAGGCCCGGATCCAGGGTTTCCGCCCCGGCAAGGCCCCCCGGAAGGTCATTGAGAAGCGTTTCGGTCAGGAGATCTCTGGCGAACTTGAGGAACGCCTCGCCCGCAAGGCCTTCGACGAGGCTCTCGAAAAGGAGCAACTCAAGGTGCTCAACTTCGGCCAGCCGTCGTCATTCAGCGAGACTTCCGACGGCTCGGTGACCTTTGAGTCGCTCCTGACTCTCGCTCCCGACTTTTCCCTGCCCGACTACAAGGGCGTCACGGTCGCGGCTCCCTCGGCCGAGATCACCGATGAGGAGGTCGACCAGAACCTCGAGTCCCTCCGCGAGCGCTTCGCCGACTACTCGGACATCGAAGGCCGCGGCGCCGAAATGGGTGATCTCGCGGTGATCGACTACACCACTACCCTCGACGGCACTCCACTTGAGGAAGCGGTCGGCAAGCCCGTTGGCCATCTGTCGGGCCGCGAAGGCTTCTGGCTGAAGATCGACGAGCAATCTTTCCTTCCGGGCTTTGCGGCCCAACTGGTCGGACTGAATCCCGGAGACGAGAAGTCCGCGACGGTCACCATTCCCGACGATTTCCCCGTTGCCGATCTGCGTGGCAAGGATGTGGTGGTGGAACTCACCCTGAAGGAACTGAAGCAGGTCGAACTGCCGGAAGTCGACGACGCCTTCGTCGAGAAAATCGGCGGCGGCAAGACCGTGGCGGAACTCCGCGAACTTCTCGGCAAACAACTCGAGGCGGAAAAGAAGCGCAAGATCGATGACTCGAAGGTCAATCAGATCGTCGAGTACTTCAACGGCCTCGTGGACTTCGAACTCCCCGAGGAACTGCTCCGTCACGAAACGCAGAGCCAGGCCGACTCGCTCGTCAAACGCGGCGTCCAGTCGGGCATGAGCGAGGATGACATCTCCGCCCAGCAGGAGGAGATCTTCGCGACCGCCGGCATGCAGGCACGCACCAACCTGAAGACCAACTTCATTCTCCAGGAGATCGCCCGGGTCGAGAACATCAGCGTCACCGACCAGGAGCTCGTCGGCCACATCGCCCAGATCGCCCAGTCGCGGCAGGAGAACCCGAAGAAGTTCATCAAGCAGTTGCAGCGCGAGGGACGCATCCCCGGCATCCGCAACTCGATGCTGGTGGGCAAGGCGATTGACTTCGTGCTGGAGCACGCCACCGTCGAGGAAACCTCCGCCGCGCCGGAGGAGACTTCCGAATGACCATGAGTGATTTCCCCGCTTCCCTGCCCCAGGCAGCCGGCCCGAAGAACAACTACTACGTTCCTGTCGTCATCGAGCAGGACGGCCGCGGCGAGCGGTCGTTCGACATCTACTCGCGCCTGCTCAAGGACCGGATCATCTTCATCGGCACGCCGATCGACGACTTCGTCGCCAACTCGGTGATCGCCCAGCTGCTTTTCCTGCAGATGCAGGATCCGAAGAAGGACATCCACATCTACATCAACTCGCCGGGTGGTTCGGTAACGGCCGGACTTGCGATGTATGACACGATGCAGTTCGTCACCTGCGACGTGAATACCTACTGCATCGGGATCGCCGCCTCGATGGGCTCCGTGCTTCTGACCGCCGGAACCAAGGGCAAGCGCTTCTGCCTGCCGAACTCGCACGTGATGATCCACCAGGTCTCCGGTGGTGCCCAAGGTACGGCCTCGGACGTCGAGCGGACCATCGGCTTCATGTTCAACCTCAAGAAGCGCCTCAACGGGATCCTCGCCCACCACTCCGGCCGCACGGTCGAGGAGGTCGAGCGCGACTCCGACCGCGACAACTACATGACCGGTGAGGAGGCCGTGGCCTACGGCTTGGTCGACAAGGTCCTGGAGAGCCGCAAGGAGCTCCCCGACGCCGTCAAGGACGCGGTCGAGGAGTCGGATGACGGAAAAAAGAACGACGACTGACCAAAGTTCCGCTATTCTTTCAGGGTGTCGTGGGCGTCACGCCTCCGGCACCCTTTCTTATTCCCAACCCGATCATCGATGGCACGAGCATCCAACCTCACGATGTGCTCCTTCTGCGGAAAGAGTCACTCGGAAGTCAAAAAACTCATCGCAGGGCCCGGCGTCTACATCTGCAACGAGTGCGTCGAGGTGTGCTCCAACATCCTCGACAAGGAGCTCTCCGGCGGCGAAGGCCCGCCCAAGTCGCATGCTCCTGGACCGGCCAGCCGCCGCCTGCTGCCGCCCGCCGAACTGCGGCGCCGCCTCGACGAATTCGTGGTCGGTCAGGAACAGGCCAAGAAGGTTCTGTCGGTAGCTGTCTACAACCACTACCAGCGGCTCCGGCAAGGTGACGCTCTGGACGAAGGCGAATTCGCCGATGTCGAGATCGAGAAGTCGAACGTCCTCCTCCTCGGACCGACCGGGTCGGGCAAGACCCTTTTGGCCCGCACCCTCGCACGTTTGCTCGACGTGCCCTTCTGCATCGTCGATGCGACGACTCTTACGGAAGCCGGCTACGTTGGCGAGGATGTCGAGAACATCATTCTGCGTCTGCTCCAAGCGGCCGACTTCGATGTCGAGCGAGCCGAACAGGGCATCATCTACGTCGACGAGATCGACAAGATCGGCCGCAAGACGGACAACGTTTCGATCACCCGCGACGTCTCGGGCGAAGGGGTCCAGCAGGCGCTTCTCAAGATTCTTGAGGGCACGATCTGCAACGTGCCGCCCCAGGGTGGCCGCAAGCACCCGCAGCAAGAGTACATTCAGATCAACACCGAGAAGATCCTCTTCGTCTGCGGTGGCGCGTTTGTCGGCTTGCCCGACATCATCCAGCGACGCCTCGGACGCAGCGCTCTCGGTTTCCACGGGATCCAGGGCAAGGAGGACGGCGAGTCCCCCGACGCGCTCGATCAGGTCCAACCGGAGGACCTCCTTCACTTCGGCCTGATCCCGGAGTTCATCGGACGACTTCCCGTGATCTCGTCGCTCCGCCAGCTGACCGAGGAGGAACTCGTAACGATTCTGACCGAGCCGAAGAACGCCTTGGTCAAACAGTACTCGAAGCAACTCGCGCTGCTCGACGTGAAGCTCAAGGTCACGAAGGACGCTCTCCGCGCCCTTGCCGAGGAAGCGGTGCGCCGAGGAACCGGTGCCCGTGCCCTGCGCTCGATCTTCGAACGCCTGATGCTCGACCTGATGTACGAACTGCCGTCCCGCGACGATGTCGAATCTGTGACGATCAACCGTGCGGTGGTGACCGGAGAACGGCCACCTGTGATCCGCAAGCGCCGCACCGACAAGGACGCCGCCTGACGACCCGGGCCCGACAGACTTACTTCGCGGCGGTGAACTCGATCACCCGGACCGCCTTGGCCGGGAGCTTGATGCTCAATGCGTCGCCGTATCGGACCGCTTCGGGCAGGCCGTCCGTATCGCCCGCCAACGGCGATGTCACGCGGTAGCCGAAATCCTTGGTGCCCGCGGGCAACCCGAACCCACGGTCGAGCACCACGCTGTAGGTCTGTGGCTTGTCGGACGGATTATGGACCGATAGGTAGCCGCTTTCGCCGACCCAGCCGGTGTAGCCATACGCCTCGCCCTTTGCCGGATCGCCTCCGTGCATCCGTGAACGTTCGAAATTCGGGAACACCTCTTCCACCCACTTCATCGCCTCGGCGAGCACCTCCCAGTCGCTTTCGCTCAGCTGGAAGGTCTTCAGGTAGAGCTCCACGAATCCCGTACCCCGGGAAAGGTTCATGTAGAGATAGCGACGGAAGACATCGGGCTCCTCGCCGGTGGAGGTCTTCTTCGGCTCGTGGTTGAAGATCGAGTGGAGGGGAAACTGGGTGTTGTCACGTTCGGCTGACGCGAGCTGGTAGTAGCGTGCATCACGATAGACGAGCTCGCCGGTGCGATCGGCTCCCCCGGCCGCGTCTCCGGCATTGATCATCCACACCGCATCGATGTGCTGCAGCCACCACGAGCTGAGGAAGGCCCCGTTGGAGATCACGATGTAAACGTCGGGATTCGCCTCCGCCATCTTGGCAAAGATGGCCATCAACCGTTCCGACCCCAGACTCAGGTAGCGCTCCTTGGCTTCGTCGTGCTTCTTGTCGTTGAGTTCAGGTTCCGACCCCTTGAAGCCTTCGACCTTGAAGGTCCGTTGATTCAGGTGGCCGAACACCCCATCGAGTTTGAAGTAGGAAACCCCGTCCCCGGCCAGAGCCACCATCCGCTCTTCCAGAGCCTTCATATAGTCTTCCCCGGTCATCGACATCCACGGATCCAGCGACTCCCAACCGGCCTCCCTCATCTTGCCGATCGCCCCTTGGGCACCGAAGAGGCAGCCCGGGCTCAGCCAGAGTCCCAACCGGGAATCGGCGGCCCGTGTGGCAGCGAACGAGCGGGCGAAGTCCTTGTCGAATTTCCCATTCACCGGCCACACACCCGACTTCGTCCAATCGGCACCGGTGTCCTGCCAACCATCATCGATCACATAGGCCCTCAGCGGATGAACGCCTCGGTCGATCACCAACTCCTCGTGGACCTTGGCGACACTCGCAGCGAACTTCTTCGCGTCCACGCCGCGGCTGTAGTCGAACCAGGAATTGTACTGCGTTTGTAGTCGAAGCGGACGTGCCCGGGTCGCGTCGATGTAGTCGAAAAACGCATCCTTCAGAAAGTCCGCCCGGTCGGCCACGCCCCAGACGGCAGGATGGGATTTGAGAACCTGGCCTTTAACGAGCGGGCGATCCGTGAGATAGCGGCACTTGATACCCGCCCCTTCAGACGTGTTCCGCGCGGCCGGAAACTCTACACCCCACCAGGTCGCCGAAGGCTCCGCATAGACCGGCTGCCCGAGCGGAGGCCGCCACTTCGACGGGCCGCGTGCCGTAAACTCATCCGCGTGATAAGGTTCGAACGCACCCGGCAACCGGATCTCCTCGACCGCGATTTCCCGAACCACGACATCTTCCTTTGCATGGATGGAGATCTCCTTTCGCATCCACGGCTTCTCTCCCTCCAGCCAGTAGCGAACCTGAAGATCCACCGGCAAGTCCGAACCCGAGAGCTTTGCGAGCACCTCTTTCCGACCTTCCGCCTTCGAGGAAACGAGCGATTCGACCTCGAAATCACCGGCCGTCAATCGGCGCTCCTTCCCGCTTCCGTCCGTGAGCGAGATTGCGAACTCGTCGCCTCCCGACTTCGTGTCCACTCCGAGGATTCGGTTGCCGAGAAGCTTCGTCCCGAGGGTGCCATCCGTAACGACGACTTCCCGTGACAGGAACCGGTTGCCCAGCACCACAGCCTCGTCGCCCAAAGCAACAGGCGCGCACGCGGTCACCAACAAGGCCCACCCCACCATCGTTCCTTTGACGGACTTCGAGCCTACTTTTAGAGCACAGCCGGTGGGACGGGGTGACAGCATCATTCTTGGGTTGGGTAGCGAATCAGACATGGGACGAAGCCCCGTCTAAACTCCCCAAAGGAGGTTCTTCTGTCACGAAACAGGTCGAAAAGCGCCCATATGAGCCAATTTTCAGCACGGAGGCTCCACACAAATCTTCGGGCAAATCACAGCCTCCCCTTCCCTTGCCCACTTCCTCAAGCCATTGGAAAACCTGGAACCGATTGTAAGTTCGCATCTCTCCCGGGCCGTGCTAGGAAGCTCGGCGACATGGACGTTTGGCACTATCTCGACAAAAGCAACCAGACCAAGCAGATCGTGGAAGAGGAGCTTCTTCCCTTGGTCAATTCCGGTGAAATCACTCCGCAGACGAATGTCTGGAAGACCGGTATGGCAAACTGGCAGCCGGCCGGAACGGTGCTGCCGCAGATCTTCGCCGACGTGCCAAGCAATCCTCCACCCATGCCCGCCGGCACCCCGCCGCCAGGCCAGCGAAGCCATGAGGTCGACTACGAATTGTTCGGAGACGACATGCAGATCGTCGAGGTCGAGCTGGATCCCGGCGAGACCGTCATCGCGGAAGCCGGTGCGATGAACTATCTTGAGGAGGACATCACCTTCGAAGCGAAAATGGGCGACGGTTCGGAGCCCAACCAAGGCATGATGGGCAAGCTGCTCTCGGTCGGAAAACGCGCGCTCACGGGCGAGTCGATCTTCATGACCCACTTCACGCACCATGGCTCCTCAGGCAAGCGGCGGGCAGCGTTCGCTGCACCCTATCCCGGGAAGATCATTCCCATGAACCTCGCCACAATGGGCGGTGGCGTCACCTGCCAGAAAGACGCGTTCCTTTGCGCGGCTTACGGCACCAAAGTCAGCATCGCGTTCAACCGCAAGCTCGGCGCCGGCTTCTTCGGGGGCGAGGGCTTCATCCTGCAGCGCCTCACCGGCGACGGCATGTGCTTCATCCACGCCGGCGGCACCATCATCAAACGGGAGCTCAAGGGCGAGACACTGCGGGTCGATACCGGCTGCCTGGTCGCGTTCACCGACGGCGTCCAGTACGACATCCAGCGCGCCGGCAACCTCAAGAGCATGTTCTTCGGGGGCGAAGGCCTGTTCCTCGCGACCTTGCGCGGACACGGCACGGTATGGCTTCAGAGCCTGCCGTTCTCCCGGCTCGCCGACCGCGTGCTGCAGAACGTCGGCAGCGGCGGCAAGGGCGAAGGCTCGGTCCTCGGAGGACTCGGAAATCTTCTCGACGGCGACTGATCAGGCCATCCCCGGAGGCGGAGGTGGCGTTCCCGCCGCCTCTCGCCCCTTGGCCAGCTTCCTCACGATCAGGACGAAGCAGCCGACCCCGACGACCAGCAGCGGGATTCCGATCATCGGACGGAACGCGATCCAGCTGATCGCGATCACCACGAAGCTGATCCCGAGCGAAAGCAACAGCGAGACCGCCGCACCTGCGGCTCCTACCAGCGAGCCGACGAACGGGATCACATCGGCAAGCACGGAGAGCGGCTTCAGCAGCATCGTGAAGCCGATGAACATCGCGAACACGCCCACGCCCCGGAGGATCCAGCGAAGCATCTTCGCCTTCGCCTCTTCCCCTTCGACCACCTGCTCGGCCGTGAGCAACCCGGGATAGAGGAGAAACTTGGTCTTCCCGTTCTTTGCGGTGTATTTGTCAAAGGAGTCACCCTTCTGGACGGCCATCACGCTCACATCATCCGGTCGGGTGATCCGGAAGGTCACGCGTTCATCCCCGACTTTCGGTTGCGACGGGACTCCCGTGTAGAACACGCCGTCCTCGATGCTCCCCGTCGTCGCGAAATCGTCGGGCAACTCGCTGAGGGTGTAGCGTTCGGACCAGTCCATCTGGGAAATGAGGCCGGAAGGCAGCATGAACGCTCCAAGCGTCACGTTCTCGGCCTGCGACGAACCGCTCGGAAACTTCTGCTTCCCGGTGTTGTCGTGACCCTTCTCCTTGAACCCGGAGGAATTGACCGGCCCGTCCACCCACTCTTTGCGGTAGCTGTAGGTCGTCACCGTCTCCTCGCCTCCACCGAGCTTCTTCTTGGTCTCGGTGTCCTTCTCCTCCACCCACTGGTAGATCTCGGACTCCCATGAGAGCCGCACCGCGGTTTCCTCGATCCCGAAGTCCATGTTGCCGACCACATCGTCCGTCATCGCCGGACCGTTGAGATGCACCAGCTTTCCCTCGTTCCCGGGACTCACTTCGGCGTTTGGAACCGTGATGACCTCTCGACCGATCTCATTGTTAGCCTGGATGTCACGGACCGCATTGCGCTCGTTCCACACCATGAGGATCAACGAGACGATGATGAGCACGATCCCGAACAGGATGCCCTTGATCGAATCCCCGATCCGCCCGAACCAGCTGGTGCTTGTGACTTCGGTTACTGCCATAGAAGCAAACCTAGGTTGCGACCGCTTCCGCGACCAAGCCCCAAGTTGGATCACCCCTCAAAGCAGATGCTCGCGGCACTTCTGCCGACCATCCGAGGCCCTGAAAAACCAAACGCGCCGGCAGATGCCGGCGCGCTGGTAGAGACTTGTTGTTTGGATCGAGTGTCAGGCCGGGGCACCGACGACGGTTCCGGGAAGCGGTCCGTCGTCGTCCTCTTCCTCGCTGCCGGATGACGTCGCCTTCTTGTGCTTCGGCTCCTCGTCCGGGAGCGACGGCGGCTTCGGCGAGTTCGGCGGATCCTTCATCTCGCCGTACTTGATCAGGTCTTCGATGTGGTGGGCATCGAGCGTTTCGAATTCGAGCAGCGCCTCGGCGATCAACTCCAGCTTGTCGCGCTTCTCGAGAATGATGCGCTTGGCCTCGGTATATGCCCGGTCGATGACCCGCTTGATCTCGGCATCGATCTTCTGAGCGGTCGCTTCGGAGTAGTTCCGCTGCTGCGAAATGTCGCGGGCGAGGAAGACCTCACCACCCTGACCGGCACCGTACTCGACCATACCGAGATCCTCACTCATGCCCCACTCGCAGACCATTTGGCGGGCGAGATGGGTCGCTTGGCGGATATCGCCGGAAGCACCGCTGGTCACATCACCGAAGATGATCTCTTCCGCGACGCGGCCACCCATGGTGACGATCAGTTGTTCGACGCCCTGGCGTTTGTGGAAGTGGTACTTGTCCTCCTTCGGCAGGTGGAAGGCTGCACCCAGATACGGGCCGCGCGGAATGATGGTCACCTTGTGGAGCGGGTCGACGTGCTCAAGCGTCGCGAGCAGCAGCGCGTGGCCCGCCTCGTGGTAGGCGGTGGTCTTCTTCTCCTCCTCGCTGAGCGCCAGGCTGCGGCGCTCGCGACCCCAGCGGACCTTGTCGCGGGCTTCCTCGAGTTCGGCGAGAGTGACCGCCTTCATGCCCTTACGGGCGGCGAGAAGCGCGGACTCGTTGATCAGGTTGGCCAACTCGGCACCGGAGAATCCCGGGGTGCCACGGGCGATCACGCTGAGCTCGGTTCCCGGAGCCAGTTTGATCTTCTTCGAGTGAACGGTGAGAATCTGCTCGCGGCCCTTCACGTCGGGAAGCGAAACGGTGACCTGCCGGTCGAAACGGCCGGGACGGAGCAGTGCCGGGTCGAGAACATCCGGACGGTTGGTCGCCGCGATGATGATCACACCTTCCTGCGTATCGAAGCCGTCCATCTCGACCAGCAACTGGTTGAGTGTCTGCTCGCGCTCGTCGTGACCGCCGCCAAGACCGTGGCCACGATGGCGACCGACGGCGTCGATCTCATCGATGAAGATCAGGCAGGGCGCGTGCTTCTTGCCCTGCTCGAACATGTCGCGGACGCGGGAGGCGCCGACGCCGACAAACATTTCGACGAAGTCGGAACCAGAGATTGAGAAGAAGGGAACATCCGCTTCGCCGGCAATCGCGCGGGCAAGAAGCGTCTTGCCGGTGCCGGGAGGACCGACCATCAGCACGCCCTTCGGAATCGATCCACCGAGCTTCTGGAACTTCCGCGGATCGCGGAGGAAATCGACGATCTCCCACAGTTCTTCCTTCGCTTCCTGAATCCCCGCAACGTCCTTGAAGGTCACTTTGTTGTGGTCGCGCGTCAGCATGCGGGCCTTCGATTTACCGAAGGACATCGCGCCTCGACCCGCCGCCTTCATCTGCTGGCGGAAGAGGAAGAAGAGAAGCAGCACGATCAGCAGGACCGGCAAGAAGGTCAGCAGGATCTTGCCGAAGATGTCGGCATTCTTGATGTAGAGCGCGTTGCCCTCCTTGAGGATGCGGTTGAGCTCCTCGCCCTGCACCACCATCGAGGTGTCGACGATGAACTGGCTCAGCTCTTTCGGATCAATATCCGCCACGGCCGGCAGCGGAGGAGCCTCGCGGAACTTACCGGCAAGGAGTGCGTCGCTCTCGGTGGTGTAGAGGGTCAGCTCGTCGGTGTCGGTCACCACGAGACCGCGCGCCATCATCCGGCGGAAATCGGTGGGCGTCAGGCTTTTGCCATCGAGATCCTCGGGAAGCGTCTCGACCGTGGAGCGCTGCGGCAGGTGGTCGCCGAGGGTGTCGAAGACGTCCTGCTCCTGCTGCGTCCGGCGGCTGAAGCTCACGAGGAAGTCATTGGTCGGCGCGTCGTCCGCGACCGGGTCGGGATCCGGGCGCAACCAGCCGATGATCTTGGCATCGAAACTTCCCTGATCCGTCTCAACCTTGAGGCGGTACTTCGGATTTGAGGTTTCGGTAATCACCAACCCCTGATCCCATTTTTCACGGAATTCGTTGTAATTGAGCGAGTTGGACTTCGGCGACATGCCGTCCTTGAAAAACGCGATTCCGAGAATCATCAGCGCGGCGCCGAGGAAAATGGCAAGACGCCAGTTGAACCCGGGTGGCTCGTTTTGGCCGCGTTGACCGCGAGGATCCTGCGGAGGACGGGATTGGGGCGATTCGGACATGATGGATGTGACAGGCGCCCCGTTTCGGGTCGCGGCAGAATTCTAGCACGCAACACGCCAAGGGGCAAAGGCGGGGGAGCCTAGCCCCGGCCCGGGGAAAGGAAACCCCATTTTTTCCGGCCGTTCTTGCCCTCGAGAATCGCATCGGGGAGCATCCGCCCGATGGCAGAACCGCCCGCCCGGAACCCCGAAACGTCCCGCCCGAAACGGCGGCAACGCCGGGATTGGCTGCCACCCCGGGCACGGGGCGCGACGAGCGGGCGCGTGCTCGGCATGATGGTCGATGCCTTCGCAGGATTCGCGACGCTCGACGGGCGGCTGGCCCCCGGCGAGGCGGACCTGATTCTCGACCTTTTGCGCAACGCCTTCCCCGAGGCCGACCACAGCTGGCTGGGCCGGCGGGTGCAACGGGCCGTGCGCGATCCGAAACCGCTGGCGACCACCGCGGCCGAGTTGCGCGAGGTCCTCGATGACCCGGAGAAGATGGCGGTCGGACTGCAACTCTACACGCTGGTGGACGCGGTCGGGCGCAGCGACCGGAGCCGCACGGCCTTCGAGGTCTTCATGCGGCGCCTCGGCCGCCCGGAGCATGCGCGGCAGATCCTCGATGAAATGGGAGGGCTTCCGATCGAGTCACCCGTGGGCTTCGAGCGCGTGATCTTTTCCCGGCGCCACAATGCCGACGTCCGTTTGCCGCTCGAGGCCGCGGAGCACGGATTCCGGGTTTACCGCGCCGCTGACCTCGTCCTCGTCCGGAATACCGGTAAGGCTCCGCTTTGGGTGCGCGGTCGGTCGCTGGAGCCAGGAAACTTTCTGCGGATGCGGACCCGGCAGCAACTGGTGGTGCCCGGATGGACCCTGACTTGCGAGGACCTGATTTTCTTCCTCAACGTCGCGCTGACCGGCAACCCCTCGACCATCTTCCTCGTCGGCACCGAAGACGGCTGGACCAGCGAGCGGGCGCGAAGCCGCCAGAGCACGGTGCGGATCCGCTTCGGCCTCCATGCCGAGGTCGAAGCTCTCAAGCCGACCGCCACCGTGGTGATCGGCCGCGGTCCCTTGCAGCCGGGCGCTCCGGTGATTTGCGATCACCACGATCGCCTCAGCGGCGAGAATGGCTTTTCCGCATCCCTCGACGCCCTGCGGCGCCGCGCGGCGGAGGCCGGCGGACGATTCCGCCTCAGCGCGGACCAGCGGGACTTCCGCATTTCGAACGATCCGTCGGTTCTCGAACGCGGCGATCTCCTGCTCAGCCCGGGTCTCGCGCCGCGGGTAGTCCTCCGTGTCCGTTTCGATCCGGAGAAAAGGACAGGCGACGTTTTCATCCGGGAGGCAGCAGGTCCGGTGCTGGCAGATGGCTCGCCGGTCCGAGCTTCAGCGCAACTCCGCGAAGGATCGGTCATCCGGATCTCGCGCACGCAGGCGCTGCGATGCCGGTTCAGCGAAGGCATCATCGACGAGGAAAGGAACCTGATCGAGATGCTCCGGGTCGAGGACCTGATCCACGACTTCGGCCCTGAAGCCCGCGCGCTGGACAACATCAGCTTCGAAGTCCGCCGCGGCGAGATGATGTGCATCATCGGACCGAGCGGCTGCGGCAAGAGCACGCTGCTTTCGATTCTCGCCGGGCACCGCAAGCCGAGCCGGGGACGCATCCGGCTGAACGAAGCGTCCCTCTACGAACACCGCGAAAGCCTCGTCCGCTTTGTCGCCAACATGCCCCAGGAGGAAGCGCTGAACCCCCAGCTCAGCGTGCGCGAGCACCTGCGGCACGCCACGGCGATCCGGCGTGCCGCCCTCCCGAAATCGGAAATCGACCGTCGCGCCGACGGCATTCTCGCGGAGCTCGGCCTGCAGGGAATTTCCCGACGCCGCGTCGGCGCCCCTGGCGAGAAGACGCTCAGCGGCGGGGAACGCAGCCGTCTCAACCTCGGCCTCGATCTCGGAAGTGCCGCGGAAGTGTTCCTCTTCGACGAACCCATTTCCGGACTCTCGTCGAAGGACTCCGAGCACGTCGCAGAGACCCTTCGCTCGCTCGCCCGGGACAAGATCGTGATCGCCTCGCTGCACCGCCCGGGCGCGAATGTCCTGCGACTTTGCGACAAGGTGCTGCTGCTCGACAACGGCGGCAGACTGGCATTCTTCGGCACCCCGTCCGGGATGATCGAATACTTCCGCGAGGCCTGCGGCGAATTGTCGATCCCCCACCCCGCGGTCGATGCCAAGGCGCCGCTCGGAGCCGACTTCGTTTTCGACATCCTCGAAACGCCGCTCGCCCAAATTGGCGGAGGCCAGAGCCCGACCGCTGCGCGGCGGTTCCCTCCGACGTTTTGGCAGGAAAGATACGAAAGCCGGGTGCTCATCCACTCGCTTGGAGTGCAGGCGCCACCCTCGCGTATCGGATCGCTCCCCGAGCTCACCTCCGGCGCCACCCCGGCGATCCACACCGGACGGCGCAGGATCAGCGAGGCCATCCGCGTCTTCCAGACCCAGTTCGTCCGCTCCTTCCTTTCGAAGCTCCGGAACCGCGGCACCATCTACGCAACGCTCATCGAAGCACCGCTGCTGGCTGCCCTTATCGCGATCACCCTGCGCTCTTCACCCGAAGGCGCCTACAAGTTCTCCACCGCCCTCCACATCCCGGCCTACATGTTCCTCTCGGCCACGGTCGCGATGTTCCTCGGCCTGACCAACTCGGCGACCGAGATCCTCCGCGACAGGCCGATCCTCCGTCGTGAACGCAACGCGAAGCCGAGCCCGATCCTGTATGTCACCGCCAAATTTACGGCACTTGCCGTAGTTGCGGCCGTGCAGTGCCTGATCTACACCGCCGTCGGGCACCACATCCTGGAAATCCGCGGCACCCTCATCGACCAGTGGCAGTGGATGACGCTCACCGCATGCACGGGCACCTCGCTCGCCCTGCTTGTCTCCGCCCTGGTAAGAACGGAAAGGGCGGCACTGACCGCGGTTCCGCTGCTGCTCGTTCCCCAGATGCTTCTGGCCGGCGCGCTCGTTCCGTTCCGGGAGATGAACCGGGGCCTATTCGAGAACGCCGGCATCGAGCGCGAACGCGGCGGAATCCCGGTCCCCGCCAAATACATGCCGCTGCGCTTCGCTTACGAAGGCATGGTCGTGACGCAGGCAACCCGCAACCCGTTCGATCTCGAACGGATTCGCATCCAGCGCCGGGTCGACACCTTCAAGGAAATGATCGAGACCCGCGAAGCGCCGCTCGAGGAAGGAAGCAGCGAGCGGTTCGAGATCATGAAGCGCGCGCTGCAGCTCTTGGTCGGGGCGGACTCCACGAGCCACAAGGCCGCGGCCGACACAGCGGAGCGTCTGACCCAGATCGCGCGAGGCGGGACCATGCTCGAACTCGAGTCACTGGAGGTGCGGCCCGATTCACCGGATGCGAAACCGCTCTCCGACTACTTCGTCAACAAGCGGATCGAGCTGCTCGTCGAGGAGGCCAAGACCTTCCGCATGGACTACCGCAACGAGGAGATCGGGCGCCGCACCGAGATCTTCCTCGCCGACAAGAAACCATGGGGCAACCAGGACCTCCCCACCGTTTACCTTTCGGCGGTGATGCTCGGCGTCACGAATCTCGTCGCCTGTGTGCTGACCGCGATCACCCTCATCGTCCAGAACCGCAGGACCAAATGAGGTCAGCGGCGCTCGGGACGCGATGCACGTGACAGCGCCTCCGCAACCACCGCGGCCGATTCGGCATCGAGCGGCTTCGAAAGCACCGTGCCGAGCACGAGACGCCCGAAGGCGGTATCGACAGGGACGACGGTGAGGTAGGCCTCCGCTCCGACCTTGACATGAACATTCCCCACCTCGCCCTTCACCGGGCGATACGCCTGGGCAAGACTCCGAGCGAGAAAGTGGAGCTTGGCGTAAGCCGGATCGTCCAGAACGGGCTCTCCTTCTCGATCAAGAATGAACGCGCCGCGCGCGTCGAGATTCCTCACCATCCAGTCCCGGAAGCCCTCCATGCGGGCGACCAATGGACCTCGCACCGCATCTTCCGGCGCCTCCTCGGGCAAAGCCGGGGGAGCTTCGCGGGCGACAGGCTCGGTCGACAGGAAAGGCTTCGGCTCGGGAGCTTCCTCAGGCGAGGGCTCGGGTACCGACTTCAAGGCCGGCTGCCCCCCCGGAATGAAACCCTCGAAACCGGGACCGAATCCGGGGTCTTCCGAGCCGCGCGAAGGACCGGAACGGGGCGGCACAACCAACTGGCGGGCCAACCGCCGGACCGCATCGGCATCGATCCATGGCTCGACGGGATCCATGGCTTCAGCCGACTTGGGCGGCTTTGGAGGTGATGTTCAGCTTGGCTTCGATTTCAGACCGAAGGGAGTCAAAGACGGCAAGCGCGCCGGTCCCTTCCTCCATCACCCCGATCGGCAAGCCCCGCGCACTGGCCTTCACGAACAGCGGGTCGCGCGGAACCAGCGTTCGCAGCAAGAGCTCCTCCGGGAGAAGGTTGCGCAAGGCGATCACCGACTCGCGGCTTTCCTCCATGTTCTGCTGGACCATCGTCAGCACGACCCCGAGGACGGCCAACCCCGGATGAATCACACGCAGGCGATTCAGCCCCTCCAGCATTTTGGGAACGGAACGGATGCCGAGAGGCTCGGCCTGCTGCGGCACCAGCACCGCATCGCTCGAACAAATCACATCCGCCGTCAGGCCGAAGAGTCCGGCAGGGGTGTCGATCAGGCAGATGTCGAAATCGCGTGCCTCGACGGTTCTGAGAAAACTGCGCACTCGCGACAGGCTCGCTCCCGTCGGCGCTCCACCGACCTCGTAGTCGCCCGCCTGGCCACTCGCCACGAGGGAAAACGTATCAAGCCGGGTCGGCACGAGCAGACGCTCGAACGGGATCCCCGGATCCGCGAGATAATCGTAGAACCCGGAAAGCAACCGCGACTGCCGAGTCAGCGAGAGACCCACCGAACCCTGCGGGTCCGCATCCACCAGAAGAGTCCGGAAACCGGCCCTTGCGAAGGCGTGGGCGAGGTTGATCGAAACCGTGGTCTTCCCCACTCCACCCTTCTGACTTGATACCGCGATACTGATCACACTCTTCTTCTACGGATCGGAAATTGCTGCTGAGACTAGCTTGGGCTTGTAGGGGAGAAAGCCTTTTCTGCAGTGTGTCAGTGTTGACCGGATGCTCGCCCCGGCCGCCGCAACCCATCGATGAAAGCTCTCCCCACCCTCCCTGCGCTTATTACCGCCTGCTTCCTGATAGGCGGATGCGATCGGGCACCCGTCGACGATGAGACCTCCCGGGAACCGATCATCGCGCCGGAACTCCGGGCCAACCAAGTGGCGGAAGCTCCTTCGACATTCCTTCACCACGCCGGCAATTCGAAGATCCACTGGCAGCGCTGGAATCCGGATCTGCTCCAGAAGGCGGAGGACTCCCAGCGACTGATTTTCGCCCTCATCGGCTCCGCCCGTTACCCCGGTTCATACGAAACCCTCAGCGCCCTCGAGGGAGATCCTGACATCGTCAGCCGCCTCAACAACGATTTCGTCCCGGTTCTCGTCGACCTCGACATCTGCCGCGAGACCGCGCTGATGGCCTCCGCCCTCAGCGCCGAGGCCCGAACCGGGGTTTCTTTTCCGTTTCTGTTGCTGCTCGCCCCCGACGGCTCGCCAGTCAGCTGGCTGCCGATCCGCTACGAAAACGATCCCGCGCTGCTGCAGTTCTTCGACAACTCCGTGGAGGTGCTGGCCCGCCTTTGGGCAGAGTCGCCCAAGTATGTCCTCGAAGACAGCGCGGCCAAAACCACGCTCAGGAAGGCGAATATTCCCGCGGTCGATCCGGCGGTGGATGACCCGGACGAACGCGACACCCTCTACCGTTCATCCATCCGGCGGCTGACCAGTTTCTACGACGAGGACGTCCAGACCTTGGCCGGCACCGGCGGCCTGATCCCGCTCGGCGTACTGGAAGCGATCTCGGTCGCATCCATCCACCCCGACCTGCCGGATGACCTCAAGGAGCGGAGCACGCGCACTCGCGACGGATTGCTCGACGCCATCCTCCACAGCGCCATCATCGATCCCCTCGATGGCGGCATCTACACCGCCCGGCGAGGTTCATCGTGGAATCTGCCGATCTTCATCCGCGACTGCGCCACCCAAGCGAGAGCGATCCGGATTTTCTGCCGGTTGCATGTGGAGGGGGCGAATCCGGACACCCTCGACAGTGCGAAGCAGGCGGCATCCTTCGCCGAATCCCAGTTCCGGACTTCGGAAGGCCTCTTCGCCATGGCGGCGCAGCCCTCACCGACCCCGGATGGCGATTGGCTGTGGACCATCGAACAACTGAAAGCCGTTCTCACCGCGGAGGAATACAAGGTGTGGGACACCCTTTCCGAATTCGACCGCCTCGGCAACCTGCCTTCCGAAGCAGATCCCCAACGACGCTTCTTCCGGTTGAACTCCCTCGCTCTCCGCAAGAGCTTCGAAGACGCCTCTACCGAATCCGGCCTGACGGAAGCCGAGGTCCGCACGCTTGCCGAGTCGGGAAGGAAGAAGCTGCTGAAGGCCCGGGAAGAGAGATTCCCCTCGCCACGCCCCGATGGCACCCCTTCCGCGACCGCGAGTTTCCGCATGGTCTCCGCCTACGCCGCGCTCCATACCGCAACCGGCGATCCCGTGTGGAAGGAGAAGGCACAGAAGCTCGGCAAGCTCTGCCGCGAGTCGTTCGGCGACGCCCGGTTCCTGAACGAACGCCCGGGCGACAACCCGGAACCGATGAGCGACGGCCGCGCGCTCACCTACGCCATCGCCGCACAAGCTGCGATGGATCTCGGCGCCGTGACCCTGGAGGACGAGTGGAACCTCTGGGCGCAGGACCTCTGCACGCTGCTCGGCGAAAATTTCGTAAGCGGGGGCGACCGACTCGACGAAGCGCGCCCGGGAAGCAAAGTCATCAATCTCGACTACGAGGACAGGTCGATGGTGTTCGGTGACTCAACGGCGGGACTGACGCGACTCAACCTCTCGAGACTCGCCGCGCTGGGCTTTCAAACCCCGCCGGCCCTGCATCCGTGGACGGAATCGATCCCGCCGATCGACGAGAATCCCGTAATCTACACCGACAGCATCAACGCGCTGGCACACGGCAAACTGCGCCACCGCATCGCGGTCGGACCGGACGCCCCCGCTCCGATGGCCGATGCGATCGCCGCATTGCCGCTGGAACGGTTCGAACGACGCAGTGCCCGCCAGCCCGGCGGGACGGTCGAGATTATCGGACCGGACCGTCAAGCCTCGACACTGACGACGGTCGCGGAAATCAAGGCATTGGACTCGACGAAAGACTGAATCGATTTCCGCTCGCCGCCCGATCCCGGCCGCCGGTAAGCTTCCCGCATGAAGCCCAGCCTGCTCGCAATTGCCCCGTTCGCCCTCTCCATCGGCCTCGCCGACACCATCCGGCTCAAGGATGGCACGGAATTCGAAGGATTCGTCATCAGCGAGGAGGGCGGTGAGTACCTCGTCGCGGTCCAAGTGACCAAAACGATCCGTGACCAGCGCAAGATCCCCAAGGCGGATGTCCTGGAAGTCATCGCGGAGAAGAAGGACGAGCTCGCCTACGAGAAAATCAAGGACCTCGTTCCGACGCCGGACCTGCTGGAGCTCGAAGACTACGACAAGCGGATCGAAGCGGTCGAAGGCTTCATCGGGGAATACGGCTCGTCACCCATGGCCAAGAAGGCGTCCGAAATGCTCAAGACCCTCGACGAGGAACGCGAGGTGATCCGGGAAGGCGGCGTGAAGTTCGAGGACAAGATGATCCCGGGCGACGAGCGCGACGAGAAGGCCTACACGCTCGACGCGGAAATCGCCGCCTCGAAGGTCGAAAAACTCGCCTCACTCGGACAGAAAACCCAAGCGCTGCGCGCGTGGGAAGAACTGCAATCCGGCTTCCCGACGAGCCGCGCTTATCTCGATACGATTCCGCTCGCGATCAAGCTGATGCAGTCCCTGCAGACATCGGTTGAAAGCCAGCTCGCGACCCTAGACGAGCGCCTCAAGAAGCGGGCCGACGGCATCGCGAGAATTCCTGAGAAGGACCGCGCGCGAAGCCAGCAAGCGATCGACGAGGCCTCCGCCGCCTACGAGCGCCGGGTGGCGCAGGAGAAGGAGGCCGGCATCAAGTGGCTCAGCCTCGACCCGTTTCACAAGGAACCGCTCAACGCCACACAGACCCGCCTCCGCCAGGAGATCCAGCGGCTTGAGCGACTCGACACCGCCCAAGTGCCGGACGGCGACAACGTATGGGCCGAGAGCTGGGAGACGCTCAGCGGCAGCCCGACCATGGACGAAGCCCGAAAGGCGGTTTCGAACGCCAGAAGCGCCCGCTTGCCCGAGCCCTACCTCAAGAAACTCGAGGCCAAAATGCCCTCGAACTGAGAAGCGTCTTTTTCCTGCCGCGAATTGACAGACGGGCCTCCCAGCCCGCCAATGGGCGCGCATGCAGAGCCGGACTTCCAATCGCAGCCGATCCACTGCGGAAACACGCATCGAGCTGTCCATCGATCTCGATGGCAACGGGGAATCGAAGATCTCGACCGGGATCGGGTTCTTCGACCACATGCTGACGCTCTTCTCCCGCCACGGGCTCTTTGATGTGAACCTCGAGGCCGAGGGAGATCTCGAAGTCGATTTCCATCACACTGTCGAGGACACCGGAATCGTGATCGGTGAAGCGATGCGCGAAGCGCTCGGCGACAAGAAGGGCATCCGTCGCTACGGCTGCTGCTACCTACCCATGGACGAGACGCTCGCACGCGTCGTCGTGGACCTGAGCAACCGCCCCCATCTCGAATTCCGGGCGCCATCGGACACTCCGTCCGCACCGAACTTCCCGTTCACCTTGGTCGAGGAGTTCTGTCGCGCCCTGGCGTCGAACCTGAGAGCCAACATCCACGTCGAATTGCTCTACGGCCGCGATGGCCACCACATCGCCGAAGCGATCTTCAAGGGGCTCGCCCGCGCGCTGCGGCAGGCCTGCGAGAACGACCCGAGGGTCACCGGCATCCCGAGCACCAAGGAAGCGCTCTGAACGAGCCCCGGTCCTCCCCATGAAGGCAGGCATCATCGACTACGGCGCCGGCAACCTCCGGAGCGTCGCCAACGCGGTCCAGAGCCTCGGCATTGAACCTCGCATCGTCGCAGAGCCATCGGGCTTCGAGGGCCTGACCCACCTGATCCTTCCCGGAGTCGGCGCTTTTGGCGACAGCATCCGAGAATTGGAAAGCCGCGGCCTCGCCGAGCCGATCCGCGAGTGGGTTCGGGCCGACCGGCCGTTTTTCGGGATTTGCGTCGGCTATCAGCTTCTCTTCGAAGCAGGCGAGGAAAGTCCGGGTTCGACCGGACTCTCGATCTTCGACGGCAACGTCGTCCGCTTTCCGGATGACGGGCGCAAGATTCCCCACATGGGATGGAATGCGGCGACCGCCACCCACCCGGACGATCCGATCTGGGACGGACTGGGCGAAGCCCCCTACTTCTACTTCGTCCACTCCTACTATCCGGAGCCGGAGGACCCGGAGCTGGTTGCGATGTGGACCGAATACGAGGGCGTGAGATTCGCCAGCGCGATCCGTCGCGGCAACCTCCTCGCCACCCAGTTCCACCCGGAGAAGAGCCAGCAGGCAGGACTCCGTTTGCTGGAAAACTTCCTCAAATAGCGGTCGACATCACGGCGCCTGCGCGAATTCTGCGCATCGTTGTGAATAACTTGTGGAAGAAGTGACTCAACACCCCGCCATCCCTGAAGCACTTGTTTGAAATGAGTGAATTTCTTTGAGCGGATCTCAAAAAGTCATCTTCGCCTGCTGGCTGGAGCAGGGACAGTCAGCCCGACTTATTCGTAGTGAATAACTCGTTTCAAACGGCTGGAACACCCGGAGAATATGGGGGCGATGCAGATCTCGCCGCCCTTCTCAGATCTTCCACAGGTTATTCACAACCCATGTTCGGATGGGCAGGAAGGCACCTAATTCGTTTGAAACGAATACGTCACACAAATCCCACGACCTCTCGGACCCTCACGTGGATTGTGAATAACTTGGGTAAAAACCGTCAGCCACGGCTTAAACTCCCTCCGTCCGGGCCTCCGCCACTCCCGAACAACAGCCGCAGCACGGAACGGACCAAGGCGAAACCGAGATAGAGCAATCCGAACAACAGTCCGAAGACGATCGCGAGTCCAACGACCACGATTCCTAGAACCACCCACACGGGCCACCATCTCCGGTCCAGTTTCAGTGTCCGGAAACGTCCGAATCCACCCCAAGCACCACCGCTCGCCGAATCGTCGGCAGCAGCAGCCGGTTCCGGCGGCTTGCCGTCGATCTCGATGACCTCGGCTTCGATCGTCTCAGGCATGGGCGTCGAGCATGGAGCAGGATCGCCTCCAATCAATGGGAAGATCGGCTTTCGTTTCCAATCCCGCCTCCGAAGCGACGGAAGACTCACAAATCCGCGAGATTCGGTGGTCGGAGACCGTTTTAGTAGGCCCATGTACCGATATCTCCTTTCCCTCCTCCTGATCCTCATGCCGGCCGCCGCAGCGCCGCCGAATTTCGTCATCATCTTCACCGACGATCAGGGCTATGGAGACTTGGGCTGCTTCGGCTCCGAGAAGATCAAGACGCCGAACATTGACCGGCTCGCGAAGGAAGGCCGTCGCATGACGAGCTTCTACGTCGCGTCATCCGTTTGCACGCCATCCAGAGCCGCGCTCCTGACCGGTTGCTATCCGAAGAGGGTCGGGCTCCATCGCCACGTGCTTTTCCCGCAAAGCACCACCGGCCTCAATCCGGAGAAAACAACCACGATCGCGGATGTGCTGAAGACCGTCGGCTACAAGACCGCCTGCGTCGGCAAGTGGCACCTCGGTCACCATGCCGAGACGCTCCCCACCACCCAAGGATTCGATTCCTACTACGGCATCCCCTACTCGAACGACATGAGCCACCCCGACAACAAGAGCAAGTGGCGGGGATCGCTCGACCCGATCTGGAAGGCCCAGGCGGAGTCGTTTTCCAAGTGGAACGCTCCTCTGGTCGAAGGCACCGAGATCATCGAGGCGCCGGCGGACCAGCGCACCATCACCCGCCGCTACACCGACCGCGCCATCGAGTTCATCAGCGAGAACAAGGACCAACCTTTCTTCCTCTACCTCGCTCACTCGATGCCCCACATCCCGCTCTTCGTCCCGGACGACGTCGCCGATCCCGATCCGCAGAACGCCTACACCTGCGTGATCGAACATATCGACGATCAGGTCGGGCGGATCGCCGACAAGCTCCGCGAGCTCGGCCTCGATAAGAACACCTACCTGATCTATACCAGCGACAACGGTCCTTGGCTCCAGTTCAAGCATCACGGCGGATCCGCCGGGCCGCTCCGCGCCGGCAAGGGCACAACCTACGAAGGCGGACAGCGGGTGCCGTGTGTCGTTTGGGCTCCGGGTCGGGTTCCGGCCGGGACCGAGAGCGACGCCTTCACCTCGACCATGGACATCCTGCCCACCATCGCCGATCTCGCCGGAGCGAAACTCCCCGAACAACGGATCGATGGCCACAACATCCGCGGGAGCCTCACCGGCAAGGCCGACTCGCCGCGCAAGGAAATGGTCTTCTACACCGCAAGGGGCGAACTCGAGGGCATCCGCTCTGGCAACTGGAAGTTCTTGCTCAAGAACTCGAAGAAGAAGGCAACCCCCGAACTCTACGACCTGTCGTCGGATCTGGCCGAATCCGCCAATCTGGCGAAATCGAAACCCGAAGTGGTCGAGTCCCTCACGCAGCGCATGCGCGCGCTCGACAAGGAGATCACCGAGCACGCCATCCCCGTCTGGACCAAGCCATGACCGTGGTGAAGTACCTCCTGTTGGCGACGGCACTGGTCCTGCCCTGCCTCGCGAAACCCAACATCATCCTCTTCTACGCGGACGACCTCGGCTGGACCGACCTCGGCTGCCAGGGATCCGACTACTACGAATCCCCCAGAATCGATGCCCTCGCGAAGGAGGGCATGACCTTCAGCCAGGCGTATGCGGGAGCGGCCAACTGCGCGCCATCACGAGCCTGCCTCATCACCGGACTCTACACTCCCCGTCACGGCGTCTTCACCGTCGGCAAGTCGGATCGCGGAAAGTCGAAGGACCGCAAGCTGATCCCGATCGAGAACCGGACCGTCCTCGATCCGAAGTTCCCCGCCCTGCCCCAAGCCCTGCAGAAGGCAGGCTACGCGACTTGCGTGGCCGGCAAGTGGCACCTGTCCAAAGACCCGAAACCCTACGGCTTCGACCACAACATCGGCGCCTGCGATTGGGGTCACCCAAAGAGCTACTTCTCGCCGTACAAGTCACCCGTGCTGAAGGACGGTCCAAAGGGGGAACACCTTCCCGCGCGGCTGGCGAAGGACGTGTCGGATTGGATCCGCACCCGGAAAGACGATCCGTTTTTCGTCTACTTCCCGTTCTACTCGGTCCACACGCCGATCGAGGCCGAGTCCGAAGTGACGGCCCGCTACAAGTCGAAGACAGCGGGCACCCACCACGACAACCCGAAATACGCGGCAATGATCGACGCGATGGATCGGGCGGTCGGAACCGTCCTAGACACCCTCGCCGAGCTCGGACTGGAAGACGACACCATCGTGGTCTTCACCTCCGACAACGGCCCCCACGCCGGTTTCTCGACCGCGGATCCTCTGAGCGGCAGCAAGGGCATGTATCTTGAAGGCGGGATTCGCGAGCCGTTCATCGTCCGCTGGCCGGGCAAGACCAAAGCTGGCAGCAGATGCGACATTCCGGTGCATCAGGTCGATCTGTTTCCCACCCTCGTGAAGGCAGCGGGCGGAGAACTTCCCGAACTTTTGGACGGCGTCGACTTCGGCCCGTTGGCGGCTGGAGGAGCCATCGGATCCCGGAACCTTTTCTGGCACTTCCCGGGCTACCTCGAAGCGTATGGCCCGGTCCACGGCGATCAGTCGAAGCATTTCCGGACCACTCCATGTAGCGTGATCCGCAAGGGCGACTGGAAACTGATCGAGTATTTCGAAGACGGTTCGCTGCGCCTCTTCAATCTGGCTGATGACCCGTCCGAAAAGCAGGATCGCTTGCAGTCGGATCCTGAGAAAGCCGAAGAGCTGCTCGGCGAACTCAAGGCGTGGCGCAAGGAGACCGACGCACCGGTCCCGACCCGGCCAAATCCGGACTACAAGGGCTGAAGCTCTTTCGCATGCGCACTCGGGAAGCCGGTACAGTCTGATCCGCATGAGACGCTTCCTTCCCCTGCTCGGCTTTCTTCTGCTCCCCGCCTGCACCTTCCTGCCCCGGCCTGCACCCGTCCCCGTGCCGACCGAGACGCATGAGCCCGAGGGCAAGGCCGATGAGCTCGTGATCCTCCTCCCGGGCCGCCACAGCCTCCCATCGGAGTTCCGGCGCGAAGGATTCCTCGAACTGGTCCGGGGCAAGCACCCCTCGGCGACGATTGTCGCCCCGGACCTGCACATCGGCTACTACCGGAACCGTAGTGCGACCGAGCGTATCCATCGCGATCTCGTTGTGCCCGCGCGTGAGGCGGGCATCCGAGATGTCACCCTCGTCGGCATCTCGATGGGCGGGCTCGGTGCCGTGCTCTACGACCTCGAACATCCCGGAATGGCGAAGTCGCTCGTGCTGCTTTCTCCCTTTCTCGGGGATGAGGAAGTCATTGAGGACATCCGGGCAAGCTCCGGACTCGAATCGTGGAGGCCAAAAGGCCCTGAGCCCGACGGGTTCAGTCGCAGAGTGTGGATCGGTTTGCAGAAACAATGGCTTAACGGACATTCCCGTCCCGACCTCCTGCTCGGCTGTGGTCGCTCCGACCGCCTCGCCGCCACCAGCAAGCTCTTCCAACGCGAGTTCCTTAACCGTGGCGAGGCTGCTTGGCTGGCGGGCGATCATAATTGGCCGACTTGGAAGTGTCTGTATGCCGAACTGAATCGCCAACCCCGCGTCCCCGAAACCCTTGAACCATGAAAACACTCGCCCTCGCCATTCTACTGGCTTCCCCCCTGTCACTCTCCGCAGCAGGAAAGCGACCCAACTTCCTGATCATCGTTGCCGACGACCAGGCCACGTCGGACTTCGGCTTTTACGACCCCAAGTCGACCCTCGAAACCCCGAATCTCGACCGCCTTGCCGCCGAGGGCACGGTCCTTGATGCCGCCTATCACATGGGCTCGTGGTCGGGAGCCGTGTGCACTCCGTCACGCCACATGATCATGTCCGGCGCCTCTGTCTGGCATTTACCGCGAAAGAAGCGCGACGGAGCCGGAGCGAAGCTGGCGGCGAGCCTCGCAGACAACAGCCTCGCCGCGGTCTTCAACCGGGCCGGCTACGACACCATGCGTACTTGCAAGAACGGGAACTCGTTCGCGGCCGCCAACCGGAAGTTCCAGGTCGTCAGGGACGCCAGCAAGCGGGACGCCCCCGACCCGTTGGGCAGCGGATGGCATGCGCAGCAGGTCCTCGATTATCTGGCACAGCGGGAAGTGGAAAAGGACCCGGACCCGTTCCTGATCTACTTCGGCTTTTCGCATCCGCACGATACCCGGAACGGCAAGGACGATCTGCTGGCGAAATACGGTGCGAGCAATCACACCGACCGGTCCGTTCTGCCGAAACTCGGGGCAAAGTCACCACCGCTGCCACCGAACTATCTCCCGCGCCACCCGTTCGACAGCACCCACATGGGTTGCCGCGACGAAGTCAACGTTTCCGGGGTTTGGGACAAGCGGGACCCGGCGACGGTGCGGAACGAAATCGGCCGCGAGTTCGCCTGCAGCGAGAACATCGACATCCAGGTCGGCAAGGTGCTCGCGAAACTGGAAACCATGGACCAACTGGAGAACACCATCGTCATCTACACCTCCGACCACGGGATCGCAATCGGCCGGCATGGCCTGATGGGCAAGCAGAACCTCTACGAGCACACATGGCGCGTCCCGTTCATTGTCAAGGGCCCCGGGATCAAGGCCGGACACCGGGCACCCGGCAACGCCTACCTCATGGACCTGCTCGCCACCTGCTGCGACTTCGCCGGCATCGAGTCCCCTCCGACCAATGAGGGCACCAGCCTCCGCCCGATCCTTGAAGGCAAGAAGGAAACGGTCCGAGACACCCTCTACGGCGTCTACTGCGGTGGAACCAAACCGGGAATCCGCAGCGTACGAAGCGGCGATTGGAAACTGGTGAAGTACGAGGACGAGAAGAACGGCACCGTTCATACCCAGCTTTTCGATCTCGCCTCGAACCCGCTTGAGCTGCTCCCCGCCCACCATGACTCCGCCGTCTCGAAGCTCACGGGGATCAAGCCGGACGGAGTGCAGACCAACCTAGCCGCCAAGCCGGAGTTCGAAGCCAAGCGGAAAGAGCTCGAGGAACTACTGCTTCGGCAGATGAAGGATCACGACGACCCTTACCGGTTCTCCGACCATACCGGGAGCTGAAGCCGGCTCTGGCGCAGCCGACGATGACCCGCGAAGGGCCGTGGACTCACCTCCAACCGAGGCTTTCCCCGCGCTGCTCGTACTCGGAACGCCGGAACTGCTTCATCTCGTGTGCCTCCGGCGCGACCGCCTCTTCTTCGGCGGCCAGCCCGCCACGGGACCCGCAATTCGACAGGAGAAGGGCGGCGAAAGCCGCAAGCAATCCGAACAGCAAAGGTGACTTCATGGGCGGAGCATCCCAAACATCGGCCAATTCACAAGCCACCAGTTGTTGGATTTCGGAAAATCCCCCCTTTCCACGGACAAGGTGGGCAAGCCCGACCGTCTTTCCATCCCTGCCCAGCCCGACTCCCTTCGACCCGGGATTTCAAGAGGCGCGATCCTCCGAGCACAATGCCGAAACTTCACCGGAAAGCCGCTGCTCGACGGTGGGAATCCGCAGCAACCGCATGAGCCAGGACGACGATGTGACCTTCGCATATCGAAACATCGGTCTCCCGCGCAATTCCCCAGGCCAGAGGATCACGCTCGCGAAATCGGTGGAGAAAAAGAGTCCGGGTGAAAGCGCTTCTCCCAAACGGATGCCGAGCTCGTGCAGGAAGTCACCATATCCGCCTGCGTCGCCCGAAACCTCATACCATTCTCGGGGACCAGTTGCGAAACAGAGGAACCAATCATCCGCGAACGGGCCGTTCTGGTTTGTGCACTCACCGATTACCACCACATCCGATAGGGCCAGTTCCCAACCGTCGCCGGCTTGCCCTTCATAGCGAATCAGACCTTCTTCGAAGCGGATCACTCCGGAACTTCGGACATGACCCTCATCCGCCTCCGAGTCGACCATTACCCGACCAGCCATACGATCGCTTCAGTAGCTCGTGTTCGGATTACTCCTCAGTTGTGGCTGGTTGTACTGCAGCCGCCTCGCGGTGTCGTTGTCGAACATCCGCTTGTTTCTCTCAAGCGCATCATCGTACGAGCTGGTTCCACCTCCCGAAGGCTTCGTGTAACCCTGTGAGGAGCCCGATGAGGAGTTCGCGACGGCGGCCGCCCATGCCCGGGACCGTTCCTGCCGCTGGAGCTCCCTAGCCTGATCCTTCTTCACTTGGCAGTAGATCGCGAACAAGTGGTCCTTCTCGGCCGGCGTCGCATGGGTGTAGGCCGTCTCAAGATCCCGCAGTTCCTCGTCATAGGTGAGGTGGCGATGCATCCCGTCGCGATTCGAGATCACGAAGTCCGTCCAAGTCCTGCCTCCCGCCCCCCGGGCAACCTCCCTCTCCTCCCTCCAAGCCGAACCGGCACAGGATACCAGCATCAGCACCACCACCATCGCCCCGATTCCGCGCACCTTCATGTTCGCTAGGCTAGGAAAGCCACCCGCACGAGCACAGCCTCGAAAGCAACCTCATCACCAACGGCTCACACAAGGTGCCGACACCGCCACAGAGACCGAAAAAGGCGAAAGGCGCGACCCGTTGAGGGTCAGCGCCTTCCATTGGCTCCGGCGGTTGGGATCGAACCAACGACCTAGTGGTTAACAGCCACCCGCTCTACCGCTGAGCTACACCGGATTATTTGGGTCGCCCCTTGCGGGGCGGGCGGAAGATGAGGTCAGGGCCCGACCCTAGGCAAGGGAAAAATGGGCCGGTTGACAGGCTTCAGCGCTCTTCGCCGACCGTCGCCAACGGCGAGTCTTCCACCTTCTCGAATGGAGCCGGTTCTTCGTCCCCATCCTCGGCTTCCGATTCCTCCGCCGGCGAAACATTCAACTCGGGTTCCCGCTTCAAGAGATCCTCCGCGAGCCGCAGCACTCTCCGCGAATACCGGTCTTCAGGCCGCAGTTCGAGCCGGTTGATGATTTCACGGGCGTTGGAGCCGTGACCCCGCGACGCCAGAAGCGAGACAATCTTGTCGTCGTCCAGCGCATCGAGGCGGATCGGAACTTCCGATAGCCGGTCGCGCAGACCACCGCTCAGGGCGGGCATGAACGAGCTCTCCCAGACGTCGTCATTGATCGACACGACAATATCGATGCGCGGCGCATCCTGCCGGACGCTGGCGAGGAATCCCGCGACCCGGCGGGCTCCGCCGGGATCGCCATGCACGCCTTCAAGATCGTCGACGACGAGCACCACTCTCTTGAGCCGGGAGATCAGCGCCAGGAAAGTTCCGAAACGTTCCGCGTCGGCACCGTCCGCGGCGTGTTGGAGCAAGGTTCCGGCGCGTCCCGGATGCTCGGGCGAGGCAATTGCGAAGCGGAACAACGCGGCAACCCAGAAGGCTACCTGGTTGAGCGATCCTCCGGTCGACCGGCTGATTTCCAGCGAAAGGCGGGGTCCGAGCACCTCGAAATTCTCACGCGTCCAGTGCGCGGTCACGGCCTGCGGGTGATGGAAGTCGAAGGTCTCGACCGGGCGCTTCCGCAACGCCATCGCGGCCGCCTCACGATCCTGGCAAGGGACCTCCCCTGACACGACCAGAGGCTGGAGGCCATGGGCGAACAGGTGGCGGGCGTGGATATCGAGGCTGGTCAGCCCACCCGAAGCCGGAAGCTGGCGGGTAAGACGTCTCAAGGCATCTTCGATGGCTGCGCCGGGATGCACATGCCGGCCGTCAAGAGGCCTCAAGGGAAGGAACTCATGAGTCCCCGAGAGGCCTTGCCGAAGCTTCTCAAGCAGGTGGGTTTTACCGTATCCCGCGCGGGGCGAACGGAGCAGGAACCCTCTTCCCGGAGCGTCGACGGGAGCCCGGAGCTCGCGGTCGAGAGCGACACCCGCCGCGGCGTTGATACTGCCGGCGTGAGGCGCTCCCGGTTGGCCGAAATTCTCGAAGTAGGGTTGGAAGGAGGACGCTTGCATTCGCTTGGAGGAATCCTCCCCAACTTGAAAGCCAAGGCCTGTCTCCACAAGCAAAGAAAGGGCCGGAGATCAGTTCTCCGGCGCCGTCAGGTCCCGGAATTCATCCTCAAGGCCGCGGTCCCCTCCCGAAGTCGCGGGAACCGAATCAAGAGCCGACTTGAGGAGTTCCTCGAGATTGTCCGAGGGCGCCTTGCACGTCCCCGAGAGCTGGACTTTCGCCCACAGGTAGCCGCCCTCGAGACGATTGAAAACCTGGGGCAAGGCACGGGATGTCGAGACGGCGATGAATGACTCTGCCAGTCCGATCTCGATCTCGCCGCCCAGCTTGCCTCCGGCACCTTCCCGGATTTCGCCCCGCAGGCGAAGCATTCCCTCGGCTTCCAGATCGATGTCGCTGAGCACCACCTCGTCCGCCGTACGGGTGACGCGCAAAGAAGATTCGTTTCCGAAGCTCGGCTGGGTGAATCGGGGGCTGTCCAGCGCCTGACTCAAAACGTCGAACATCTTGAAGCGATAGAGTTTCAGAACCGAGGCCCTGCTGCTGCGCAGAGGAGCATCGATCCGCAACTTGGAAATGTCGGACACATCGACGAACGCACGGCCCGTGCTGTCTTCCGACGGGGTTTCGAACGTTCCCTCGATGAGAGCACCCAAGCCGGGGCCGAAAAGAATCAGCGAAGGCATTTCGCGGATGGCGAGACGGAACTCCGACTCCCCACCGTGAATCCGGATCGGAGGAAATCCCTCCCCGAAAAGCTGGAACTCGGCTGAGTCTTCCGAATCGGGCGAAAGCTGCAACGAACCGAGCGTAGGACCGCCCTTTCCGAGTTTGACCGAGGCGAAGTTGACGTCGAACCGCCCCCACCCTTTGATCTGGCAGGTGCCGTCCTGAAGCATGATATTCGGCTCCGGATGCTCGGGATCCGCCACACCCAGCGTCGCTTGGGCCCGGTAGACCGCGAAGGCGGCTCGCTCACCGTCGCCGAACCGGACATTCAGCTGACCCACACTCACAGGCATGCGGAAAGGCAGCGTGCCGCTGGCCGGCACCTCCACCTTGCCGGGAGGTGCCGCACGAAGGGTCAGCTCTCCACTGCTGCCGCCGAGTTGCTGACCCGACCAAACATCGGTCACGTGGCTGGATAGCATAAGATCCGTATGCAGATGGTGCACCCGCAGCTTGGCCGCCGGCCAGGTGTCCGGCCAATTGAGCTCGATGTAGTCGGCCGCCGCACTGACCGGGGTGGCACGGAACGACCGGATCTCCACCTCAGCCCCGGTCCACTCCGCCACCCGCGCCGAGACCTGATCGCGGTAGCCTCCGCTGTTGAGGTAGAGCACCCACGCCAAGCCTCCAAGTCCGATCACCATCACCGCGACCGTCACCAAGGAAGCGACCACCAAGGTGCGCCGACGCCGCTTGGCCTCGGCTTCCTTGTGAGGCTGGCGGCTGCGACGCTTGCGACGCTTGACCTTGATCACCTGGCTGCCATCGGCCCGCGTGACCAACTGGGGCTCCCCTTCCGATGACTCCTCGCTCCTGGAACGGAGCCGGCGCATCATGTCATCGACGGTGTAGTTATCCGGTTCGGTGTCGGACATCGTTCGGAAATCTGCGACGCGGTTCTCGGAGACGGTCGCTCCCGCTTACGGATTGAAGGGGCGCCCGGCAGCATCGACCACACGGACTTTGACGAGGAAGATGATCGCGGTTTTCACGGGCGCCGAGGCATTCGACTGGAACAATCGCCCGACAACCGGGATGTCCCCGAGGATCGGCGTCTTGTCATTCACTGTCTGGCTCCTTTCCTCCAGCAACCCGCCGATGACGATCGTGGCTCCGTCCGCGACCGTAAGTGCGGTCTCGGTGCCCATCTTCGAGAAGACCGGCATCAGGATCTCGTTCGGTGTGATCACCTGCGGTGTCTGCGTGAACAAGCCCGCAAGTCCCTGACCACCGCCGAACGGATTGAGCTGGAAGGTCTGCCCCGCAAGAATCGGTGTGCCATAGTTGATGAAGCCATCGAACTCGACCACGCTCGGCTTGAGGTTCACGTCGACGTAGCGCTTGTCCTTGCTGGCAGTCGGGAGCACGTCGAGAATCACACCGACTTCTCGCATCTCGAAGTCGGTAGGTGTCGCCGGGGTCACCGGAACCAGACCGATTTCCTCTTGGAAGGCCTCTCCCGTGTTGAGGTCGATGAAGCCGCCGCCGCCGACCTGGTTCGGAAGTTCCGGCGGCTCGTATTCGGTGGGATAAATGAATTCCCGCGTCACGCGGACGGAAGCCTGCTGGCCGCTACGGGTGGTGACCGACGGCACGGCAGCCAGATCGGATCCCTTCTTCTGGTCGAGACCGCGCATCAGCATCGAGACGTAGGCGTCGTTGAAGAAGCCGTTGACCCAAAGTGTTCCCGGAGCGCGGGCGCGGATGCCGCCGCTGCGGTTGTTGATCGCGTCATCGATCGAGTCGCCGGTGATCGCATACGAACCGCTGCGGTTACCCGCGGTCACCGGGTTGCTGAAAAGGGAACCGGTGCCACCATTCACATCGGTAATCGGCGCACCGTTGCCGGTGGTGCCGCCACCGAGGTAGCCAGCAGCGGTGCCGGGAACTCCCCCGCTTCCTCCCAAGCCGAAGTTTCCGAGCACCCAGTCAAAGCTGATTTCCTTCAGCGTCCGTTCCTGGGTCTTGATGATCTTCACCTCGACGATCACCGAGGTCGGCTCGTCACTGGAAATCGCTTCGACGATCTGCTCGACCATCGATTGGTTGGTCGCCGTGTTGAGGACCCGGAGCGTGCTGGAGCCGGAATTGAAGGTCGCCGAGGCTCCCTCCGGGAACGGCACACCGCGGCTCTTGAGCTTCTCTTCCGCGGTCAGGCGCTTGGCGAGAAGCCCCGGCCCACCTTCGGGCTTGGGTGCGAAAGGATCATTCACCGCCATGGCGTCGTCGCCATCAACGGCTCCCGAGGTCAGGAAATCGGGCGGCACGCGGTAGGTCCGGACCACCATGTCGGTCGAGTCGGCACCCGCGGGCTTGAAGACCACCGCGAACGGCTGCTTCTTGACGACCGTGCGCGTCGCTTCCGCGATGTAGTCGAGAAGCTGACCCAGCTTCACGTTGCGCAGGTTGAGGCTGAAAGTGATTCCCCGGATCGTCTTGCCGACGTCCGAGTCCGGGCCACCGACATCGACCACAAGGTTGATACCGCGCTTGGCGGGATCGAGCTCGAAGGTATCCAGAGCGATCGACTGCTGACGTGCGAACTCGACCGCCTCGGCGAGCGTGACGTCTTCCAGAGCGACCACCGGCAGCACGATCGACTCGAGCTTGTCGATGTAGTCGACCACCGCGCCACCGCCCTGCGAAATCGGGCCACTCCGGACCTCATCCGGTGCCGGGACCTGAAGCTCCCACTCGGCGTCGACCATTGAAAGCATCTCAGCGCGGGTGTGGTCGTAGGCCGCCCGGTAATAGTCACCACGCGCCGCCGCGACCCGCTCCATCCCACGTCGGGCCGCCGTGTTGTAGGGATCCACTTGCAGCACGTCTTCGTAGACCGCGTGAGCTTCGTCGAACTTGCCCAGTTCGTAGGCGCCATCCGCCTTGTAGAGAAGCAGGCGGACTTCCTCGATGTTCGCCGTATGCTCCTTCGAACTTGCGGGATTCGTGCGGATCGGGTCGAGCAACTGCTCGCGCATCGCGAGAACTGCGGAATCGTTCGGCGCCACATTGTCGTCAAGGACGGCATCAAGGGCGGCATTCGCACCCTCGAGGTCTCCGAATCGACGCAGCTCGCGAGCCCGCTCTACCGACGCCTGCGAGTAGCGTTGGAGCGCCGCCTGACGTTGGGCGGCTACCGCCGGCGCATTCTCCGGCAACAAATCAATCGCGCCCCGATAGGCTTTGGCCGCTTCATCATAGCGGGCGGCTTCGTAGGCTTCGTCCCCCTTGAGCAGCAGTTCCTGAGCTTCCGCGGCATTGGCGGCCCGCCGGTTCAGCTCGGCTTGGGCGAGATCGGACAGACCTTGAGCCTGCACGGTAGACAGAGCACCACCCATGCAAACGATGGCCGTCGCGAGGAGCGATGCACGGCTGGCAGACAGGGAAACCGGAAAACGAAAAGCAGGCATGCGGGGTTTCCGGGGGCTTATAGGGGCCAGCCCCCGCCAGAGTAAGCGGAAAATCGGGAAAATGCGTCCTTCAGACACCCTCCGCACCACGCAGTATATACATGGCCTCCGCGCGGTCTTCGCCGATCCGCTGCTTCAGTTCCTCAAGCGACCCGAATTTCTCCTGACCCCGGATCCGGCGAACGAACTCGACCTCCATCGTCTGGCCGTAGAAATCCGCGTCGACATCGAAACAATGGACCTCCAGCAGGCGATCCTCACCGTCGATGGTCGGACGGATGCCGAGATTGGCGACCCCATCAAGCTGGCGCCCTCCGATCGACACACGCACCGCCCACACCCCGTCCGGCGGGTATTGTTCTTCGCCCCGTTCCAGATTCGCCGTCGGAAAGCCGAGTTCACGGCCCAGCTTGCGGCCTTCGATCACCGTGCCGGCCACCGTGTACGGGCGCCCAAGCATCCCGGCCGCGGCGTCGAGATTGCCATCGCGGATCGCTTGCCGGATTCGGGTGCTGCTGATCCGCTCGCCATCCATCATCACCGGCGGTACCGCCTCGAAACGGAATCCGAGTCGCCCCGCCAGCTCGCCGAGCAACCGGCTATCCCCGCTCCGCTTGTGCCCGAACCTCCAGTCCTCGCCGGCACAGATGGTCCGGGCGCCAGCCCCGACCAATGCGCTCACGAAGTCCTCAGCCTCGACCGAGGCCTGTCTCCGGTCGAACGGCAGAGCGAGGAGGAAGTCGACGTCGAGCGGCTCGAGGATGCTCGCCTTGTGGTCCAGTGACGCGAGAAGCCGCTGGGGCGCCTTCTCCGGAGCAAGCACCCGGAGCGGATAGGGATCGAAGGTCAGCACCCCCGCCGTTCCTCCCGACGCCCGTGCCGCCGCGACCGCCTTCGCAATCACCGCCTGATGCCCCAGATGCACGCCATCGAATACCCCGAGGGCTAGGTGCACGGGTGCCTCGAGCGCGGCGAGTTCGGAAATCGAGCTGAGGCGCTGCATCGGCGGAATCGTGTCTTGACCGCGGCGTTCTTGCCACCGCAAACCCGGCTTCAAGCGAAGAAGAGCGGCGCCAGCAGCCCGACAACGATCAGCACGATCACCAGCAGCAGCACGATCCACATCCAAACCGGTGTCCGGTACTTCACGTGAGGCGTGCTGTTGATGATCTCCCGGTAGGCGGGTGAAAAGATCGTCTGCCCCTTCGCACTGAGGATCAGATAGAGTCCGTATCCCCCGATCAGCGTCCCGATCGGTATGTTGATCAGAGCAAGCGCGCACAGGATGATGGTGGGAATCCTCGTCCATGAGGCGAGCTTCCCGAGCGAGTAGCCGACCACGATCTGGAAAACCGCCAGCACTCCGACGATCCCCATGATGATGAGTTCCGACCCGCCGAACCCACCTGGGGAACCTTGGACGAAGAACAGCGGAAATACCATGAACACCACCACCAGCAGCCCTCCGAGCAGCATCAGGCTCCCGAGGCTCTTGAGCGATGCCTCGTGCTTGATGTGCTCCAGGCGGATGGCCTCGGCGTCGCTCTGCACCGTCGCCGCAACCTCGGCAACGGCCGGGGCCTGGTAGGGGTTCTCTTCCATGGAGGAATCCTACGCTCCGCGCATCAGCGAAATCTCGGCGAGACTGATGATGCTCTTGAAAAGATCCTCGCGAGGAGCGGTCTTGAGGGTATCGACCGTGATCGCCCGCTCCAGGGTGAAGCGGCCGGAACGCACGCGACGCAAGGCACTGAGGTGCGCTCCACAGCCGAGTGACTGGCCGATGTCGTGGGCATACGTGCGAACGTAGAACCCCTTCGAGCACTCGACCCGGAAGTCGACCTCGGGCAATTCGACGCGGCTGATTTCGTACTCGTTCACATACACCGGACGGGGATCGCGCTTCACCTCCTGCCCTTTCCGGGCAAGCTTGTAGAGAGGCACACCGTCTTTCTTGATCGCCGACACCATCGGCGGGATCTGCTCGAAGTTGCCGGTGAACTCGCCGAACGCCGCATCAATCTGCTCGGTGCTAAAGGCGGGCACTTCCTTCTCCTCAACCGGCTCACCCTGACGGTCCTGCGTGGTCGTAGAGACACCAAGGGTCAGCGTGCCCTGATACTCCTTGTCCTCGCTCATCAGCAGGTCCTGGATCTTGGTCGCGCGCTCGACCACGAGCATCAGCAGGCCGGTCGCCATCGGATCGAGCGTGCCGCAGTGGCCGATCTTCTTGGTGCCGAGCGAACGGCGTGCGATCGCGACCACGTCGTGAGAGGTCATGTCAGGCGCTTTGTCCACCACCAGCACGCCAGCAGGGACTCCGGAAACGGGATTGGGTCGGCTCATGAAATCGAAAATCAGGAATCGGGAAGCTCGGCAATGACGGCATCGAGCACCTTGCGGCGGGCGTCGCCGATCGGTCCGGCCATGCGGATGCCGGCCGCCAAGGCGTGGCCACCGCCGCCGAACTGCATGCACACCTTGCAGGCGTCGACCCGCCGGTCTTTGGAGCGCATCGAGACCCGGATCTTGCCGTCCGGGAGTTCCTCGAAAAACAAGGCCACGATCACGCCTTGGATCGCACGGATGATGTCGATCAGTCCCTCGCTGTCCTCGGGCTTGAGCTGAAGACGCTCAACGGTGTCACGCGTCAGCTCCCAGTGCGCGATTCGGCCATCGCCCTCGACCTCGAGGGTGTTCAGCAGCGAGCGCATCAGCTCGACGCGGCGCATCGGATGATTATCGTAGGTCAGGGCATTGATGCCACCGACATCGAGACCCCGACGCGTCAGGTCCGCCGCCATCTCGTAGGTGTCCGCGGTCGTTCCAGAGTATTGGAAAGAACCGGTGTCCGTCGAAACGGCAACATAGATCGCGTCGCGGCTTTCCGCCGGCAGAGGCAGGCCGAGTTCGGTGATCAGATTGTAGAGGATCTGACCGGTCGCGGGGCTCGAGTCGTCGATGTGATTGAGATCGCCGTAGGAAGGATTCGACTTGTGGTGGTCGATATTGATCCACCGTTTGCAGCCCCCGACGCAGGCCAGGGTCCGATCACCGAGCCGTGGCTTGGTGGCGGTATCGAGCGCGATCACCACATCCACTGCCACAGGTGTGTCCGGAGGAGTCTCGATCCGGTCCGAACCGGCCATAAAGGCGAGATTGTCGGGCAATCCGTCCTCATTGATCAGGCGAACTTTCTTCCCCATCGCCTCAAGCGCGAACCCGAGCGCGATCTGGGAACCGATCGCGTCGCCGTCTGGCCGCACGTGGCTGAGCAATGCGAAGGACTCGGCTTCCTCCAGCCACTGGCCGATCTCTTCGAAGGTGGAGTGTTCGCTCATGGTAGGGGTCCCGGGCTGCGGGGCGGCGGATTCTCCCGATGAAGCCCTCCGGGGCAAGGACAAACGCCCGGGACCGCCCCGCAACGGACCGCGAGCTTCAGCTCGCCCCGGAGCCAAAGATTCCCCGCAGCGAGCTGAAGCTTGCGGTCCATCCTCCTGTCCACCGCTACCGGAAATCCCCGGCAAACTTGGCCACATCGTCGAGCAGCTGCTTTTCGGGCGCACAGGCCAGTGCCATACCGTCGAGATACATCAGGCTCTTGATCACCGGAAACGCGCCTTTCGGAAACTCCATGCCGCACTCGACCGCCATCCGGATCGTCCGCATCATCTGGAGCGTCAGGCTCTGCTCGCCGATCGGCCGACCTCCGAAGTCGCGATAGAGCTCCGCGAACTTCCGCTCGAACTCCGCCGGGTCCTCCAGCGGCTCGATTGCCAGCGCCGCGATCGATTCGGCCGCCTTCCGGTAGTCGCCTTTCCCCAGATCTTCCATGAATGCCAGCAGGCCGCCCGAGAAGGCGCGGTCCACCTTCTCGACGTTGGCATTGTCGATGAACCAGAAACTCCCGCCGGCGAAATGGATGTTTCCCGGATGAAAGTCGCCGTGGAACTCGCCAAGGTGAAACAGGTAGTATCCGTGGATCCGGAACAACTTCAGCAATGCCTCGTAGGAGAACCCTCGCTCATCGAGCAATCGGCGGACGCTCGGTGCTTCGAGATACTCCGACACCATGATCCCCGGTGTGGTGTATTCCTCGAAGACCTTCGGAAAATGGAGATCCGACAGATGGGGAAGCCGAGCGACTCCCTGGTCGCGCAATTCACGCAGCCGCTCCGTGCCACGGATCTCGGCAGTGAGATCCATTTCCGTCTCGGTCATCGACACGATGTTGTCGAGCGTCCCGACCGGATCGGCCAATCGCTCGAGCGGGCGGTAGAAGAACACCGAGGTCTTCGCCATCAGGCGGACCGCTGCGGCATCGCGACGGAACTCGGCGGCATGATCGGCCCGCAGGACCTTCACCACCACCTCGGTGCCGTCGCTCAACCGCCCGCGGTGCACCTGACCGAGTGACGCGACCGCCAACGGCTCGTCGTCCAGATGTTCGAGATCGCGTTTCAGTGCATCGGGAGCCTCGGCATCAAACACCTCTAGGAAGCGCCCCTCCGGCATCGGGCTGGCCTCCTCGAAAAGCTTGCCGAGCTTCTCGACCTTCTCCGGGCCGAGCAGGTCGCCGCGGATCGCATACATCTGCGCGATCTTTACCGCCAGCAACCCCATCCGCTCGATCTCGGCGGTGTCCAGCCGGTCCGCCGGACCGAAGATCATTCGGAATAGCCTGATGAATCGCCAGACGCGCACGGAGAATCATCCCGCCGGTTTCCCCTTCCGCAAACGGAAAGCCGGGGTCACAGGAACGAGGGCGCCAGATCAACGCGCTCGTAACCGACGCCGTGGCTGTCGCACAGCAGATTGGAGGAAATACGACCACTCTCGTAGATCGTCGGGAGACCGCTGCCCGGATGGGTGCCGCCACCAACCAGATAGAGATTCTCATACCCCTGCATCCGGTTGTGCGGGCGGAGGTAGAGCATCTGGTCGAGCGTGTGGGCGAGATTGAATGTCGCCCCCATGAAGACATCCATCCCATTGCGCCAGTCGTCGGGATCGATGATGCGTTCCTCAACAATGTGATCCCTGAGATCCTTCATGCCGGTCCGCTGCTCGATCCTCGCCAGCACCTTGTCCCGGTACACGTCGCGGAACTTCGACCAATCGAGCCCGTTGCGCGTGTTGATCGTCGGAACCAGCACATACAGCCCGGACTTTCCTTCAGGCGCGACCAAGGGATCGGTCACGCAGGAATTGCGGACGTAGATCGACATGTCGTCGGAGATGTCCCGCTCGCTCTGGATCTCCTCGACGTTCCGGCGGTAGTCGTCGGCGAAGAGAATGTGATGGTGCGGCTCGTCCGCGTAGACCTTGTCGAGCCCGAGATAGAGCATGAAGGTCGAGCACGAGAACTTCTTCCGCTCGAGCCGTTCCGCCGGCACCGAGTGGCCATTCATCAGGGTCGACATGGCGTGCGCGTAGTCGGCATTGACGATCGCATCGTCGCACTCGAGCAACTCGCCGTCGGCCAACTCCACCCCGGTCACGCGACCGCCGCTGAAGCGCAGTTCCTTCACCGATGCGCCAAGGCGAAGTTTGCCGCCATGCTCGGTGAAGACCTCGGCCATCGCGTCGGAGATCCGGCAGAGCCCGCCCTGCACGTGGTAGATGCCATACTTGTATTCGGTGTAGGAGAGGATGCTGAAGAGAGCCGGACACTTCCACGGCGACATCCCGAGGTACTTCGCTTGGAACGTGAAGGCGAGCTTCAGGCGGTCGTCTTTGAAGTAGCGCTCCAGAACATCGACCACCGACTTTCCCGTGGCGACGTACGGGACCGCCTTCACCAGCGACGAACTCATGTAGGAGCCGAGCTTGTGGTAGGGTCGCTGAAGACATGGATAGATCGCCCGCAGCTTGACCGCGTGATCATCCATGAAGCGGCGGAACCCCTCCTCGTGACCGGGAAAGGCGCGTTCGACATTCGCCGCCATGCGTTCCTCATCCGAGGTCGTCTCCATCGAGAGGTCGCCCCACGTCAGCCGGGTCATCGGATCGAGGAGGACGAGATCCATGTAATCCTCCGCATTGCGCCCGGCTTCGCGGAAAACCTCGTCGAGAGTGAACTTCTGGTGGAGGAAAGTCGGTCCGGTATCGAATGAGAAATCACCGACCTTGAGCTCGGCATTGCGGCCGCCGACGCGGTCGCGCTTCTCGACGATGGTCACGTCGAAGCCCCGACGCGCCAGGATCATGCCCGCCGTCAGCCCGCCAGGGCCCGCGCCCACGATGATCACTCGCTTGTCTTTCATTCCCAAGTCTTGGCGCACCACCCTTAGGCTCAAGCCCCTTGTCGCGCGAACGAAATTTTGCATCCTGCAATCTCCCGTGACCGTCACCCGTTTCGCCCCCAGCCCGACCGGCCTGCTGCATCTCGGTCACGCTTACGCCGCGGGAGTCGCCAAGCACTGCGCGCGTCGCGAGAGCGGTGAATTCCTCCTGCGGTTCGAGGATATCGATCACACCCGTGTCCGCGACGACTACTACGAATCCGGCCGTCAGGACCTCGAATGGCTCGGACTTGGCTGCGACCGCGAGACCCCGCGGCAACTCGATCGCTCCGCACGTCACGCCGAAGCGCTCGATGCATTGCGCGAACTCGGCGTCATCTACCCCTGCTTCTGCACCCGCCGTGAGGTCGAAGCCGAGTTGGCCGGCATGGCGGCCGCACCCCAAGGCCCCGAAGGCCCGCTCTACCCCGGCACCTGCCGACGCTTGAGTGAGGCCGAGCGAAACGAGCGCCTCGAAGCTGAGGCCCAGCCCGCTTGGCGCCTCGATGCGGTAGCGGCAGCGGCACGAGTTGGACCCCTCGATTTCAGTGACCGGGTCCATGGGAAGATCCAGGTGGACCCGCAGCTGCTTGGCGACGTCGTGCTCGGCCGCAAGGACATCGGGACCTCATATCATGTCGCGGTGGTCATCGATGATGCCGACGACGCCATCACGCTCGTCACCCGCGGTGAAGATCTCCTGCCCTCGACTCACGTTCACCGTGTGCTGCAAGCCCTGCTCGACCTGCCGCAGCCCGAATACCTGCATCACATTCTGGTGACCGATGAGTCCGGCCGCCGCCTCGCCAAACGCGACGACGCGCGCTCGATCCGGCATTACCGGGAGTCAGGGCTTTCGCCCGCCGAGGTGTTGGCCCTGCTTCCGCCGTATCCTTCTCAAAGGTAGGGACGAGCGCCCCGCTCGTCCGTCGGCCGGTAGGTGACCCGAGCTTCCCACCGCGGACGAGCGGGGCGCTCGTCCCTACCTTGGTTTCCCCCACCCTGCGCATTGGACAATCCGCGACCGATGCCGGATGATTCCTCCATGAAACGCTTTCTCATCGATCTCCCCACCCTGCCGGAGGAAGGCAAGCAGTTCTCCGGAGAGCTACCGCCGGACATTTTCGACCTGCCGAAGGACGACGCCCAGCCGACCGGCCCGCTCTTTTACGACCTCTACGCCCAGCGCTTCGGCTCCGAATTGCTCCTCACCGGCACGCTTTCGACCCCATTTCAATTTACCTGCGTCCGCACGCTGCATCCGTTCGTCCAGACGATCCGGGTCGAAAACGCCGCGATCGCCATTGAAATCGAGGATTCCAGCCAAATCGACGCCACCGAGGCCCTGCGGGAGGAGGTTCTCATCCATTTTCCGTCGGATCCCCGCTGCGACGACGCCGACGAACCGCAGCAGTGCGAGATCGATCCGCGGTATTTGGCAGTGGACAAACCCGGGGACGATGCGGTAGAGACGCCGCCCCGCGCCGAAGGGGACGACCGCTGGGCCGCCCTGGACGCTCTCAAGAACACCGATTCCGAACGCTAACCCTTTCCAGTCATGGCCGTACCGAAGCGCCGTCAATCCAAGAGCCGTCAGAAGATGCGTCGTGGCGCCAACCGCTGGCGCGCACCGATCTTCAAGACCTGCCCGGAGTGCGATTCCCGCGTTCCTTCCCACATCGCGTGCCCGTCCTGCGGTTACTACCGCGGCCGCAAGGTGCTCGAAGTGGATGCCTTCTGAGGCAGCTCCCGGACCTTTTCCAATCGCCGCCCCGGGATTTCCCGGCGCGGTGATTTCTTGTATCCAGCCCTCGCACTGAACGCATGAGAGTTGCCCTCGACGCCATGGGTGGCGACCGCGCACCGGCGGTCAATCTGGAAGGTGGAGCCGATGCGCTCCGCCGCTACCCGTCGCTGACCACACTTTTGGTGGTCGGTGACGAGGAGATCCTGCGTGAGGAGGCACCGAAGCACGGTCTCGACCTCGCCGATCCGCGCGTGAAGCTGGTTCACGCCCCGGAAGTCATCGGCATGTCCGAACCCGGAGCAAAGACGGTACGACGCAAGAAGCAGTCGTCGATCTCGGTCGCGATGGACCTCGTCAAGGCCGGCGAAGCCGACGCCTTCGTGTCCGCCGGCAACACCGGCGCCTGCGTCGCCGCCGCCCAGCTCAAGCTGAGACTGATTCCGGGGATCGAGCGCGCCGGCATCGCCTCCGGCCTGCCGAACGAATTCGGCCCCTGTCACCTGCTCGACGCCGGTGCCAACCCGGAAGCCAAGCCCACCCACTTGCTCGGATACGCCATCATGGGCAGCGCCTTCGCCAAGGGCGTCTATGGAGTTGCATTGCCGAAAGTCGGCATCATGTCGAATGGCGAGGAGGACGAAAAAGGCACCGCCTTCACCAAACAAACTTTCGCCCTGATCAAGGAGTTCGTCGCCACCGGCCGGGCTCCTTTCGAGTTTGTTGGCAACGTCGAGGGCCATGACCTTTTCGAAAGGCAGCTCGACGTTTGCCTCTGCGACGGATTCACCGGAAATGTCGTCCTCAAGAGCTGCGAAGCCACCGCCAAGGCGATGTCCAAGTGGCTGAAGCAGGAACTGCTCGCTTCACCCGTCCGCAAGCTCGGCGCGATGATTGCCAAGGGCGCGTTCGTCAACCTGAAGGAGCGCGCGAATGCCGAAGCCTACGGTGGCAGCCCGCTGCTCGGTGTGAACGGCGTCGTGATCATCGCCCACGGCGGATCCACCGCCACCGCGATGCGCAACGCGATCCGCGCGGCAGTCGAGAGCGTTAACCACAAGGTCAACGACCACATCATCGAGGCGCTCGAAGGCATCTCGAAGATGGAAGGCGGCGAGAGCTGAGGAAACGGACCGCGTGGCTCCAGCAGGTAGGGTCGACCGCCCCCGGTCGACCGCTGTTTCAAAGCACGGCTGAACCCCACGCCCCATCACATCGCCAACTTTTCCCGTGCATTCGCCACGGGCCGCGCTTGTCTTGGGTCGGCCATGTCCTTCCGACCGACACCGCCCCAACTGTTTGACGAGTTCGACGCCGGGCGGATCACCCGCGAACAACTCCACGCCGGGCTGTCATGGCATGCCGAGGGACTCGTCGAGGAAATCGTCGAGGCCCACGAAGACCCGGTCACCAACTGGTGGGAAGCGATGCTCGCAAAACGCGCCGCGGCACGGATCACCAGCCGACATGGAACATGGCGCATCCGCCACGTCCTCGCCGCGCTCTCCCGGCTGCCGGACTTCGAGCCGTCGCGCTACCTGTGGAACGCCCTCCACCCGGACGTGCCGCTGCACTGTTTTTTCCGGATGCGACGCGAACCGTTATTCCGTTTGCTGAAGCTCGAAAACCGCAACGGCCTAATCCGCGCGCTCATCGAGCACGGACCGGTCGACGGCAAACTCGTCCGCGAAACGTACGTGCTCGAGCATGGCCGCGACGGACTCGTCGCGCATCCTTCGCCACTCGAAGTCTGAAGGGGTCAGCAGCCGCAGCCACCACCACCTCCGCCCCCGCAGCAGCCGCTGTCGGCTTCGGCGAAGTCATCCGCGGTCGGCACGCGACCGAGTTCGAGGGTCATACCGACATACTTGCCGATGGCACGCTGGACGGTCTCCAGCTCGCCTTGGGCATCGAGGAAATCGCGGGCGACCGGGTTGTTGAGCAGTTCCTCGCGGGCGCTCTCGAACTCCGAGATTTCCGCCGCTCCGAGTTCCACACCGGCGCGCTGCTTCTGCTGAAGCTCGCTGCCCCGCTCGTGGACGCTCTGATACATCAGCTTGGCCGAGTCATCATCGAGGAACTTCTCCACCTGCTGCTGCAATTCCAGATAGCGGGAGTCTTCGGTGATCGCGGCACACAGCTCACGGGCCTTGACCATCACGGGCGAATCATCGGCTAGCATCGACATGACGTCCCCTACCCCCCTGCCCCCGGTAATGCAAACGCCTTTCGCTTTCATCTCCGCTTCATCAGCGTTTCACGGACCTCCCGGATCCTGCCTCGGCGATGATGAAACGCCTGCGCACCCTGATTCGGGTCCTGCTGATCCTGGTCCTCGTGCTCGCCATGGCGGCAACGGTCGCCGTCGGATGGATCGGCTCGTCCCACATGATCACGCCGCCGCGACGCGTCCTGCAGGATTACCATCTGGAAATCCTCGCCGACCCGGAGCGCCGCGGACTGTCCGTCGAACCGTGGACCGGACCGCAAGCCACCCCCTGCCTGATCGTGACTCCTTCTCAGATTCCCGCGGTGACCCCGAAAGGCCAACAACTGCGGTCGATGGTCGACGAGGTCCCGGCGTGGGGTGACATCCGGGGCACGGTCGTCCTGCTGCACGGACACTGCGGCCGAAAGGAGGATCACCTGCCGATCTGCGAACGCTTCTGCGCCGCCGGATTCCGCTGCATCCTCGTCGATCTGCCGGGGCACGGCGACAATCCCGCCCAGTTGGCGAGGTTCGGTTGGAAAGAGGCGGATCTGATCGGCTCGCTGACCGATGCCTGCGCTGCGGAGTTCGGCTTCGTCGGTTCACCGGCATTCCTCTTCGGCGTTTCCCAAGGAGGAGCCATCGCGCTGCAGGTCGCGGCCAAGAACCCGGCCCACTGGGCAGGCGTGATCAGCGTCGCGGCGTTCGCCTCGCTTGATGAGCCGATGCGTTCGGCTCTCAGCCAGGCAGACCCGAAACTCCAACCCCTCGGCCCCGTGGCCCTGACCGCCGTTTCATGGACGACCCGGGCGAGGGCCGGCTTCTTCCCGGATCAGATCCGGCCGGTCGATGCCGCCCGGAAGCTCACGCTGCCCGCGCTCGTCTTTCACGGAGGCGCGGACCGGTTCGTGTCGCCCGACCGGGCACAGCGGATCTTCGATGCCATTCCGTCACCTGACAAACGCCTGCGGATCATCGAGGGCGCGGGACACGGGAGGGTGCTGTCCGCCGACGCCGCGAATACCTACGCCGACTGCTGCCGTTTCATGCTCGCCGCTTGCGCGGAAATCGACGCGAAGCGTTTCCGTTGAGCAAGGAACGCCCAGCTTCCCAGAGGTTTTTACTAGCGGACCCCGGCTCGGCCCCTAGATTGGCCCCAGAGACCGATCGACTCATGGCCAAGCTCAATCTCACCCTCAAAGTCTGGCGCCAGTCCGCCCCGAACGACACGGGCCGCATCGAGACCTACGATGCCAAGGACATTCCCGAAGAAGCCTCGTTTCTCGAGATGCTCGACATCGTCAACGAGCGCCTGATCAACGATGGCACCGAGCCGATCCACTTCGATCACGACTGCCGCGAGGGCATCTGCGGCATGTGCTCGCTGACCATCAACGGCGTCCCGCACGGCAAGGAGCGTGGCATCACCACCTGCCAAGTCCACATGCGGAAATTCCGCAGCGGCGACACGATCTGGATCGAGCCCTTCCGTTCCCGCGCGTTCCCGGTGGTCAAGGACCTCGTCACCGACCGCAGTTCGTTCGACCGCGTTCAACAGGCCGGCGGCTTCATCAGCGTTCGCACCGGGTCGGCCCCCGATGCCCACGCCGCACCGATTCCGAAAGATGCCGCCGACTCGGCCTTCGCCGCTGCCGCGTGCATCGGCTGCGGTGCCTGCGTTGCCGCCTGCAAAAACGCCTCCGCCATGCTCTTCGTCGCCGCCAAGGCGTCGCACCTCAGCCACCTGCCGCAAGGCCAGCCGGAACGCGACCGCCGCGCCCTTGCGATGGTCCGCCAGATGGACGAGGAAGGCTTCGGTGGCTGCACCAACCAGTACGAGTGCGAGGCTGCCTGCCCGAAGGAGATCAGCGTCGATCACATCGCGCGCCTCAACCGCGACTACGGCAAGGCGATGCTCAAGGAGCAGTTCGTGCCGGCCTGAACCAAATCCGTCACTCCGCCTTCCGCAGCTGCTCGAGCGGCTTCGGTCGCAGCGCCTCCGGCAGCGGTCGCCATTCGGCCGGCCGATCGAGATCGGGCAGAAACCATCGGCGCTCGTCGGCCCGCCGGCCTTCCTCGGTTCCGGCACAACGCCGAACCAGCAGCTGATAGTAGGGATCGGCCGTTTTTGCATCGAGATTCGAAATCCAAAGCCCCGCCGAGTTGTAGATCGCGGCGAGCTGCGGATGATTGCGTGGAAGTTCCGCAGCGGCCTTCGCTGCGATCTCGGCGGCGGTGAACCGGTAATGGAAGCGGTGGCGGCGTCCCACCGGCAGCTGGTGCGAGCGGACGCGACGTATCTCCTCGACACTCACCGGAAGCACCGGAGCCTCCTCCTCGGCAAACAATTCACCGGGCGCCACGCCCGCATCTCCGGCCCAAGACAACCTGGTGGCAGCGAAGTCCTCCGCTTCGAACGATCCTCCATGGACTCCGCCGTCCGGCGCCGACTCGGTGCCGAACAGCGCCATTCCACGATCCCGATGGATGCAGGCCTGACGCCAGCCGATGACGGCCCGGGTTTCGCCACGGTAACGCCCCGATAGCCGCGCGCGGTGCAGCGCGACGTAGTGATCAAACAGCGGCAGTTGCGAAGCCGGCATCCATTCGCGGGCATCGTCGAAGCGCCATTCACGGGCCAGCCGGCGTCCCAGCAGGTAGCGCAAAGAGTCGAGGGGCGTGTACGGTCCGTCATCCCACCTCCGGAGCGACTCGTTGTAGCGGGCCGGATCGATCGGGCCATCGTAACGATAGGTGCCCCATCCGACGTCCACAGGTTTGCCCGCCCAGTAGTTCGTCATCTGCGGCGACCACTCCGGGGCGATCTCTTCCAAATGCTCCCGCAGTTCATCGGAGGAAAGCACCCACTCCGCGACATAGGCCGCATCTTCCCAAAAACCACCCTCCAGCAGCGAGTCCAGCGCCCTCGTGTATTCACCCCTCGATAGCGCCACGCTACCAAGGTCGGCAAGCAGGCGGCCCTGCGACAGGGACCGGAGCTCGTCGCCGGAATCGTACCAGAGCAGGTTCACGTTCGACGGATTGTCGGGGTGCCAAGCATCCTTCTCCATGCGTGAGCCGTCGACCGAGACCGCGAACTCCTTCTCCGCATCCTCGAACCGCCCTTCCCTCAGCGCGAGCTTGCCACGCAACCACGCAGCCCGGGCATCGCCTTCCACCGCACGCTCCAGCCACTCGCCCGCTTCCTCGAAGCGACCTCGGGAGTAAAGCGCCCACGCGATCCGCGAGGCATCGGGGTCCGCCCCGGCCGCGTTCGCGCCCAATGCCTCGATCCAGCGGGAAAACGGATGGTTCTCCGCCTCCTTGACCGCGGCATAGCGCGGGCCGTCAAAGCGGGCGTAGATCTCGATATTCACCAGCCTCCGCACTTCGGGATCCCTCGCGGCGGCCGCCAGAACCGCGTCGTCCTGACTCTCGGCAAGGCCCGCGGAGCGTCGACGGAGGTCGGTGAGACACCGCGTGTTTCCGGCCTTCACCGCAGCATAAGTCAGCCGGATTCTTTCGACGGGATCGATCTCTTCATCAAGCGTCGAGAGCCATCCGTACGAGCCGCCAACGAGCCCGAGCACATCCTCCGCACCGGCATCGCGCATCGCGATCACCTCGCGATGCCACCTCACCGCCTCGGCGCGATCGGTCGCGGTCGAAGCCAACATCCATGCCGCCCAAACCCCGCGCAGCTTTCGCTCGTTGGCCGGACGCGCGCACAGTTCCTCCCAGACCTTGTGCGCGCCCTTCTTGTCGCCGCTGGCCAGGCGACGCGCCCCCTCAAGGTAGTCGACGACATCCTTCGGAAAGCGGTCGTCCAGCATCAGCTGCGCGGGCGGCACCACCTCCGGCTTGTCCGCCTGGGTGGCCCAGCCGTCGGGATAAAAGCAAAGCAGGATGGCTTTCCTTTGCTTCTCATAGAGCGCCGAACGGAGCCCGATCTCCTTTGCGTCGACTCCCTCGGCCCGCCACAACTCTTCCAACTCCGCGACTTCCAGGGGAATTTGCGCCAACCTGTCGACCGAACCCGGCATTTCAAGCAACGCATCCGTCCCCATCAGTTGGGCCAGCTCGTGAAGATAGGACACCGGCGGCACGTCGAGAGCCGCATACGGAACATCGAGCACGGTATCCGCGAAGAATGGTCCGCAAGCCCGGCTCGGGCCTTCGCCAAGCAATACCGCACCCGCCAGCAAGCTGATCCGTTTCATTCGATTTCCAACGTGATGGAAGCGTCCTTATCCCGACTCGTGATCCAACCGACGATAACGCGCTCACCCGGTTCGATCCATGACCATTCAGCGCCACCGAAGCGGAAAACCGTTTCCCTTCCTCCCTTCTCCAACCGATATCCGCCAACCGCGTCCGCGGCCACGATGGCACCGCGGGCGATGACCCGCTCCGGCAAGCGGACCGGAGCGCTGCCCTGGTTGAGGATCGTCACGTCGCCCGCCCGGCCGTTCACCTTTCGTTCGACCCGCACATCAGCCGTCGGCACCTCGCCCCGCGAGACTTTCTCAAGCGTCTGCCACGGCCAATTGCGACGGTCGGTGGAGATGGGCAGCCGGTACCAGATGATGCCGGTCAGGTTCACCGGGGGTGATTGCATCCATTCCGCAACCAGCTTGGCACCGATCGCCGGATCGACGTAGGCGTACGATCGCTTCGCGGGAGTCACACCTTCGGGCGGCAGGTCTTCAGAGATCACATCAATGACTTTTCCGTTCCGATCGAACCAGACCTCACACCCGTATGTCGGCATCGCCACGCGGAACGGCACCCCGATCGCCGCGGCCTTCGCCACCGCGCCTCGCGCCAGATCGGGATCAAGAAGGACCACCGGATCGTCGGGCGTCCGGGGCAGCGTGAGCGAATGAACCTGAACCACGTAGCCCGGTGACTCCCGCGCCAGCTCGGCGAATTCCTTCTCCGCCAGCCAGCTCGGCAGCGCGGTCGGAACCACCGGCACACCCTCCGCCGCCTTCCGCACGCGCGCGAGAAGCCTGCGGTAGACACCCAACCGCCGCTGCGGGCAGTCGTAGTCGAGTTGGATCTCCGACGGCCCGAGTGCCGCGAGCGAAGCGACCACCTCTTCGAGGTCTTCGCACTGGGCAGCGCTCCAATCGAGCGCCGCCGCCGACTGGCCCACCCTGACAACGAGACCGCAACCCGGAACCGGCAACCGCTGCCGGATGACCTCTTCGACTTCGAATCGATTCTCCCGCCAGCGCAACTCGGCCGCGCGGAACTGCAGGCGGCCGATGGCTCCCTCGGCACGCCCGACAGCTTCCTGAACTTCCGGCCGACCGGGGGCCTGCCACACATAAGCTTCGGTCGTCAGCGGATTCGCCGGAACGGTGGTCACCTCGCGTTTGCATGAGGCGGCAAGCAGGCACATGAGCACCGCCAGAAGGGCGGGCACCGCCGGGTTGATATTCTTCCCAAGCATGCTCTGAAATCGATTCATGCGATCATGATCAGCCGACCGGGCTCCGGCAAGGCGATGAAGGCGGTGCTCAAGGAACAGTTCGTGCCTGCTTGACCCAGGCCTTCGAACCCGGCAGAGGATGAATCATGCCATCCTCGGAAAGCAGCTGCTCCATCAGTCGCCGGTCCTGGATCCAGCTCTCGCTCGGGTCCGTTGCGGCATTGTCCGCGTCTTCCGCGCTCGCCCGCGAGGGCACGGGCAGATGGGACGACGAGTCGATCGCGGAGTATTCGCAGCGGCTGTTCGACTGGCTGACGAAGAACTTCGAGGAGCGCGCCAAGAGGATCGGCGACGAGCGCGGTGCTCCATTCGACCTGCCCTACAAGTATCTCGCTCCGACCGACGACCGGAAGAAGCTGCGGATGCTTGAGAAATTCAAGGAAGGCAGCCTCTCAAGCCGAGCCGCCGAAGAACACATCGGGGAGACCCTCAAAGAATTCGAGGCCGTCCGGAAGCTCATCGCGGCCGAAGAGGAGAAGCTGGCGAAGACTTGGAAATCGGACGACGCCAACCTGGTCGTCAAGGACGGCAAGATCTACGACCAACGTGTCTCGGCCGCACGGCTTGGAGTCATCCTCGACAACAGCCCGAGCATGACTCCCTACCTGCCGAAGCTGCGCGAAGAGATCGGCCGCGAGTTCACCGACGCCCACTTCGTCGAGGTCGACGGCTGTCGCCTCACCCACCTCAGCGACAACCAGTGGTTCTTTACCAAGCCGGTTTCGGGCATCAATCCCTTCACCGCCGACCGGCACATCCCGCGTGTTCCCCAGCTCGGCGAAACTCCCCACTCCACCTACATCCGCTGGACCCGCGACGCGGTCTCCGCGCTGATGAGCAGCGTCGAGAAGATGCACTGCGACGCGCTCTACTGGTTCTGCGACTTCGAAGACTCCACCGACGACGACCTGCTTCGCACACTCGGACGGACCATGCTGGCGAAGAAGGTGACCGTCTACGTCCACACGCTTTCCCGGCGTCCTCCGGAGCTCATCAACGAGCTCGCGAAACGCTCCGGTGGCGAAGTCATCCGCAAGCGGATTTGATCACCCTGCCCCACGGTCTCGCCCTGACGCTCGCCGATGCCTTGGCACCGGCTATGGCGAGATGGTCAGAAAGGCGCGAGCGCGAGATTCTGACGAGAGGGATTCCGCTCGAAGACTCCCTGCTGGATTTCGCTGCCAGACTCGGAATTCCGGATCCCGGCCGGGTGCGGATTGAAGTTCGGTCCGACATCCCCCTACCGCTGCCCGGCGGCGTGGTGGGCTTTCTGCAAAGGATCGGCATCCCTCTGTTCCGGCCTGCGGGAATGGCACTCGGAAACGGGATCAGCGCGATCCATACCGACCCGCAACTCCTGCGGCACGAACTGGTTCACGTCCGCCAATATGCCCGCCTCGGCGGTCACTTTCGCTTCATGCGTCAGTACATCTACGAATGTCTCCGCTACGGCTACGCTTGCGCCCCGCTCGAAACCGAGGCAAGGGAGCGCGCCGTCACCCGCTGAGACCGCTTGGCTCGACGCGTGCTATCCGTTTCCGACGAGGCAACTTCAGCACCAAATTTGCTTTAGTTTCCTTAATTACCTGCGATAAATCCGCAACTGCTGTCCCGTAGTCCCGCCGCCTCCGTATGCGATTCGGCACCGCCCTTACTCTTACCACCCTGATCTGCACCGGTTTCACCCGGGGTGCGGCCGACCCCATTCCCGAGGGCGCCGGCAAGGTCCAGATGGCGTCGTGGCCCACGGTCTCACCGGAGGGCGACACCCTCGTTTTCGAGTGGCGTGACGACCTGTGGTCGGTGGCGACCGATGGCGGACGCGCCACTCGCCTTACCGCCCACCCGGCACGCGACAGCTATCCGCGCTTCTCGCCCGACGGCAAGACGCTCTACTTCTGCTCGACCCGCTCCGGCGCCCTGCAGCTTTTCTCGATGCCGGTCGACGGCGGCCCGGCCACCCAGCACAGCTTCCATTCCGAGGGTGGCATCCTCGAATGCATCGCGCCGGACGGCGAAACCGCGATCATCCGCGGACTCCGCGACGCTCCGGGCTTCCGCCCGTTCCGGTTGATCGAGATCGATCTCCGCCGCGAATCGCCCGAGACCTACGTCTTCGACGAACGCGGCGACTCGTCGAACTGGTCGCCCGACGGATCGCGGATCTTCTTCTGCCGCGACGGCCAACAACTCTACCGCAAAGGATATCGTGGCCCACAGGCCGCATCGATCTGGTCGTACGAACCCGCGACCCAGACCTTCACCTCCCACGTCAAGGAGGGGCAGGAAGCCCGCTGGCCGATGCCCACACCCGACGGCAAGGGCTTCTACTACGTCACCGACCGTAACGGTGCCTTCAACCTGTGGCTGCGCACGCTCGAGGATGGCTCGGACAAGCAACTTACCCGCTTCGAGGATGATGGCGTCATGCTCCCGTCGCTCGCCCGCAACGGCTCGGTGATCGTCTTCCGTCGCGGCTTCGACCTGTGGTCGTTCGACCCCGCCAAGGGCGAGCCGAAGAAGCTCGACATCTGGCAGGCCGAGGACCTTCCCGACACGACCAGCGAGGTGCGCAAGATCACCGGCACGGTCGACGCCGACTTCTCCAAGAGCGGCCTCGAGATCGTATTCAAAGCCGAGGGCGAGCTCTGGGCAATGGACACGCTGCTGCGCGAACCGAACCGGATCACCCGCACCGACGGCATCGAGGACGACCCGGTTTTCTCGCCCGACGGGAAATACATCTACTACGAGTTCGATGACGGCATCGAATCGAACGTCTGGCGGATCTCGCGCCTCGACCCGGAAGACTTCTGGTGGCGCGCCGAATCCTTCGCCACCGAGCAAGTCACTTTCGGCCCTGAACCGAAGCGCCGGTTCTCCATCAGCCCGAACGGCCGCTTCATCGCTTACGTCTCGGGCAGCGGCGACCTGACCGTCGCCAACTACGACGGATCGGATCCCAAGGTGATCTTCTCCTGCTGGGATCCGCCGACCTACGACTGGTCTCCCGACGGCGAGTGGATCGCATTCGCCGCCCAGGACCAGAACTTCAACCGCGACATCTACATCGTCCCGACCGACGGATCGCTCGAGCCCTTCAACGTGTCCCGCCACCCGGACTTCGAAGGCTCCCCCCGTTGGTCGCCCGACGGTCGCAAGATCGCCTTCACCGGGCGACGGCTGAACAACGAGATGGGACTGTTCTACGTCGACCTGCGGCTTGAAGAGGCCGTCCGAAGCTCGCGGAATCTCCGCGAACTCGAAGCCGAGGCGATGATGCGCGACGACCCGTCTTACCAGCAGGAGGACGCGACCGAAGCCGATGAGGAACCGACACCGTCGGATGACGATACCGACGTCGCCGACGTCCGGGACGACTCCGCCCCGCCGAAACCCAAGAAGCTGGAGGCAAAGTCGCGCAAGCGCCTGCCAATCGACTTCCACGGACTGAGCGAGCGAATCGTCCGCCTGAACACGCGCGGCATCGAACCCGAGCGCGTGATCTGGTCACACGATTCCGAGGCGATCCTGTTCCAGTCGAAGAACAGCACCAACGACACGCTTTACCGCATCGATGCCCGCCCGAACGCCAAGATGGAGGACTACGATGACCATCGTGGATTGCCGATCCGCACCGACGAGGACGGCAGCTTCTACTGGATCGTCGACCGCTCACCGGCCGTCCTCAAGAAGGGCAAGCTCTCCAGCTACAAGATCTCGGCTCGCATGGTTCGCGACCGCGTCGCCCACCAGCGGCTGTCGTTCCGCCTCATCTGGCGCACCTTGCGCGACCGGTTCTACGACCCGACGATGAACGGCCTCGATTGGGACAAGACCCGTTCGAAGTATGAAGAGACCGCCGCCAAGGCACCCGACTCACGAACCTTCGACCGGGTGGTCAGCATGTTGCTCGGCGAACTGAACGCCTCCCACCTCTCTTTCGAGTCCGAGGAGTGGCCGAAGGCTTGGGAAAACGAAGGAGCCGAGTTCCAGACGACCCGTCACGTCGGGATCGTCTTCGGCCGCAAGGGTGCCGGCGACCCGCTGTTTGCCGCGAAAGTCATCGCCGACAGTCCCGCCGCCACCTGCAATCCGCCGGTTCGCGAAGGCGACACGATCGTCCGGGTCAACGGCCGCCGTGTCGATGGCTCCACACCGGTCCACCGTTTCATGAACGGCCGCATGGACCGGCAGATCGAGATCACGGTGCGTGACGCCGACGGCGTGGAGCACACCCACGAACTCGAAGCGATCAGCTACAACAAGGCGACCCTTCTCGCCGAGGCCCAGGTCATCGTCGAGAACCGGAAGAAGGTCGAGGAAATGTCAGGCGGCAAGCTCGGCTACGTCCACATCGCCCGCATGTTCTGGGACGAGTTCGAAAAGTTCGAGCGCCAGATCTACGCCGCGGGCCATGGCAAGCAGGGCCTGATCATCGACATCCGCGACAACGGCGGCGGCTTCATCACGGACCACCTCCTCACGGTCCTCTGCCAGCCGCGCCACGCCGTGACCATCCCCCGCGACGGCGGACCGGGCTACCCGCAGGACCGCAAGGTCTATGCCTCCTGGCACAAACCGCTGGTCGTCGTCTGCAACCAGAACTCGTACTCGAACGCCGAGATTTTCGCCCACGCGATCAAGACCCTCGACCGCGGCAAGCTGGTCGGCGTGCAAACCGCCGGCGGTGTGATCTCCGCCGGCAAGGACCGGATTCTCGATGCGGGCACGCTCCGTGTTCCCTTCCGCGGCTGGTTCCTTCCGGACACCGGCGAGGACATGGAGATGAATGGCGCCAAGCCGGACGTGGTCATCTGGCCGACGCCGGGCGACATGGTCGCCGACCGTGACCCGCAGCTTAATACCGCGGTCAGCACGCTGCTCAAGGAGGTCGCGCAAGCGGTTGAGAAACCGTTCAAGCCGGTCTACCGCAATCGCGACAAGTAGGGCTCTTTTCCTAGCCTAGCGCCTCGACGCAAGCTTCGAGTGACGGCAGATCCTCAACCGAGTGCACCGTCACATCCTTGGCGATCTTGCTCACCAAGCCCGCGAGCACCTTGCCGGGTCCGAGCTCGATGAAGGTCGTGTGACCCTTCCCGACCAGCAACTGGATCGAATCCGTCCAGCGCACCGATCCGGTCACCTGCTTCTCCAGCATCGAACGGACCGCCGCCGGGTCGCTGACTTCGGTCGCCCCGTAGTTGCAGACAACCGGGATCGAAGGGGCAGTCATCTCGACGGAGCCGAGTTCGACCGCCAGCTTGTCCTGCGCCGACTGCATCAGCCGGCTGTGGTAAGCACCCGCAACGTTCAGCTTGATCGCCCGGCGGATACCCTTGTCTTTCGCCTTCTCCACCGCGGCATCGATTCCCTCGACGCTTCCGGAAATGACGATCTGCCCGGGGGCGTTGAAGTTCGCGACGTCCACGCCGCACTCGTCGGCGAGCTCGACCACGGCCGACTCGTCGCCGCCGATCATCGCGGCCATCGCGCCAGTGGTCGCCTCACACGCCTCTTCCATGAAGCCGCCGCGCTTGGCGACCAAACGAAGGCCGTCCGCCATCGAGAAGGTCCCGGCTGACGCGTGGGCGGTGAATTCACCGAGCGAGAGACCGGCGGCCGCCACCGGATTCAGCGAAGGCACCCGCTCCTTGAGCAGCGTCATCGCGACCAAACCGTGCAGGTAGAGCGCCGGCTGGCAGCGCGAAGTGCGGGTCAGTTCCTCATCCGGCCCGTCGAACATCACGCCGCTCAGATTCATCCCGAGGCTCTGGTTCGCCTCCTCGAAGAGCTTCCGGGCCGATTCGGATGCCTCGTGGAAATCCTTGCCCATGCCCACCTTCTGGGCGCCCTGACCGGAAAAAAGTAGTACGACGTCGCTCATGCTCGGCCCCGTCCTACCCACGCCCCGGCGCGATGATCAAGCCCCGGAACTGTCGTCAGAGCCTTGCCCGATGCGTTTCCTTCAGGATGGATCGCTCAGCCGGGGCCACAACTCCGCGACCAGCGCTTCCTGCGCCGCCTCCATCACGGCCCGGTCCGCCTCGGCTTCATCCTCGTGACCGGCGAGATGGAGCAGGCCGTGCACGAGATACCGCAACAGCTCACGCAGTTCCGGCTCGTCATACTCTCCCGCCTGGCGCTTCGCCACCTCGACACCGATCACGATCTCTCCGTGCTCGAAGGTGATTACATCGGTCGCGCCCTCGATCCCCATGAACTCGCGATGCACGCGGTCGCTTTCGGAATCATCGACCAGCGCGACCTCGACGCACTCCAGCTCCGCCAGCGGTGCCTGCGGATCGATGAGAAAGCGATTCACGATCTGGTCGGCCGCAGCGACACCGGCCTGCTCCATTCCGACCAGCCAGGCCGGCGGCACCGCCACCCGGCTCTGATGGTCGCAGACGAGCACCTCACGCTTCATGACCGGGCGGACTCGGCAGCCTCTCCAGTGACCGGCTGAGTCGCGGTCGCCTTCGGCTTCGGAGCCGGCGGCTTGGCGCCCTCGGCTTTGGCGGATTTCTCCTCCGCCGCCTTCTTGCCACCCATCGTCCGTTGTTCGAGGTCGGACTTGCGGCCCTTCTCCTCGTCCTTCGGATAGTCGATGCGGCTGTGCAGCATGCTCCGCAACGTTTTGCAGAACATGTCCTTCACGACCGCGAGATCGCGGATGGTCAGGTCGCAGTTGTCGAGCTGGCCGTCGCAGATCCGGGTCTCAACGATGTCCTCAACCAACGCGCGGATCTTCGCCGGGGTCGGCTTCTTCAGACTGCGCGACGCGCTCTCGACGGCGTCGGCCAAGCTGATGATCCCGCTTTCACGCGTCCGCGGTGTCGGCCCCGGGTAGCGGAAATTCTTCTGATCGATCTTTGGCAGGTCTTCCGGGTTCTCGAGCTTCTTCTCGACCTTGTCGATCTCGGCCCGCTTCTGCTCCTGCGCGCGACGGTAGAAGTAACTCACCAAGGAATCGCCGTGGTGCTCACGGATCACGTCGATGACCCGCGGGTTGAGGTGGTGCTTGATCGCTAGGTCCACACCGTCCTTCACGTGGGCGATGATGATCAGCGCGCTCATCGTCGGCGTCAGCGAGTCATGCGGGTTCTCGCCGCCCTCGTGCTGGTTCTCGATGAAATACTCCGGCTTGTTGAGTTTGCCGACGTCGTGGAAGTAGGCGCAGACGCGGCACATCGCGGCATTCGCACCCACCGCCTCGGCGGCCGACTCGGCCAGCGACGCGACCACCAGGCTGTGGTGGAAGGTCCCGGGTGCCTCAAGCTGCATGCGCCGCAGCAACTTGTGGTTCAGGTCGCCCAGTTCCAACCAGCTGATGTCGGTCGTGAGCTTGAACATCCCCTCGAGGACCGGAAGGAATCCGCTCACCAGAAGCGAGGTTCCGACGCTGACGCCGAGCGCTGCGGCCACCGCCTGACCCAGCAGCTTCCAATCTTCCGGACGGCCGCCGTTCACCAGCTTCCCGAACTCGATCTGGCCGAAGATCATGGAGAGCAACAAGGCCATGATGCCGGCATAGACACCGGCACGCAGCAACTGCACCCGACGCCGGGTCTTGCGCAGCGTCAGGGCGGCTACGAGACCGCAGAGCAGGCTGACCGTGAGAAACAGGGCCTTGTCCGCGTCGGGCACCAGAAGCGTCCCCAGCAGTGACACATAGACCGCCGAGAAGACACCCCCGCGTCCGCCGAGCAGCACCGCATGGATCATCGGAGCCACGATGAAAGGTGTCAGTAGCAGTCCGAGAACCGGAGCATAGGAATTGAGGCCCGCCACGATCGCGACGGCCCGGATCAGTGCGAGCTGACCCAAGATCCCGAACAACAGCAGGATGACCCGGCTGTTGCGCTCGATCACAGTCGGGTGGTTGAGCTCGACCACCGTCACCGCGCTCAACGCGAGGAAGAACGCGTAGAGCGCTCCGGTCAGCGGTCCCGATCCTTCGTCACCCGCAGCCAGTGTTCGCAGGACCAATACGGCCGCAGCGACACAGAACAGCAGGTAGAGCGTGAAGCGGACCCAAGGCGAGCGGTCCAGCGAGACGGAGACGGACGAGTCGTTTTGAACGCGGCGCTTCTTGCCCGAAGACATGCCCTTCCGGGCGAGGCGCCAGCGTTTGAATGCATCGATGAATCCCACAGGCGAATGGCTGAGATTGTCTGGTAGAGGCGCCAGCCGGCGCGGACGTGCTTGATACGCTGGAGGGGCGTGTGTGACACGCCCCTCGACGCGGGAGTAGCTACCGCAGCCGACCCCGTTTTGCAATCGGCAAAACCAGCAGGCGCGTCACTTTGACGCACCCGGTCAGGAATCCCTCCAGCGCCGGTAGGCGGCGATGATCCGGCCGACCACCGCATGACGGACGACATCCTCGCCGGAAAAGCGCACGAAGCCGATTCCCTCAACGTCTTCGAGCGCCCGCTCGGCCTCGGCGAGTCCGGACGGAATGTTCGGCTTGAGGTCCACCTGCGAAGAATCTCCGGTGACCACCATCCGCGACTCCTCTCCGAGCCGGGTCAGCGCCATGAACATCTGCTCCTTGGTCGTGTTCTGGGCCTCGTCGAGGATCACGAACGACCGAGCCAAAGTCCGTCCCCGCATGAAAGCGAGCGGCGCGATCTCGATCGTCCCGTCCTCCAGATACCGCTCCCCCTCTTCCGTGCCGATCATGTCGTGGATCGCGTCGTAGAGCGGGCGCAGGTAAGGCGCTACCTTCTCCCGCAGGTCACCGGGCAGGAAACCCAGCGCCTCGCCGGCTTCCACCGCCGGGCGGGTCAGCACCACTCGTTGGATTCGCTTCTCCTTGAGCATCGCCAGCGCCATTGCCATCGCGAGGTAGGTCTTGCCGGTGCCCGCCGGTCCGAGACCGAAGCAGACATCGTTGGCCTCAATCGCCCGAAGATACTCCAGCTGGCGTGGCGTCTTGGGCACCACAGGCTTGCGACCGCGACGCCCGAGCAACCGGACCTCGGTGAGCTCGCTCACGCCGGTATCGCCGCCACTCGCCGCGACCTCGACCGCCATCCGGAAATCGCGCGGCGTGATCTCGGCTCCACCGCGCTTCGCCTGCTCCAGATCCATGAAGACCCTCTGCGCCGACTCGACCCCGTCCTTCGGACCTACCAGCAGGATCCAGCCATCACGAGTCACGCTCCGCACCTGCAGGCGCTCCTCTAGCAGCTTCAGCTCGCGGGGGTCGTTGGCGAAAAGGGAATGCAGAAACGGAGCTGTCTCGAACTCCAGTTTCACCTCGATCTCGTCCGCTATCATCGGCGGATGCCTAGCCAAGCCGGGCCACCGCCTCAACCGCAAAGCGCCCTGATGCTTGCCCTGCCCCTCCAAACCCGCCTTGATGCCGCTCCACCCGTCGATTTTCGCTTGAAAAATCACCCTCCAGCTTTTTTCAAACAGCGCCGTTAGGCCGCGTCGCTTGGCCGATGTCGGTCAAGACACCGTCCATACCCAGTTTCACCATGATCGAAGTCGAGAACCTCACCAAACGCTTCGGATCCAAGACCGCCGTCGACCACCTCAGCTTCTCCGTGAAGAAGGGCGAAGTCCTCGGGTTCCTCGGACCGAACGGAGCCGGCAAGTCCACCACCATGCGCATGGTCACCGGGTTCCTCCCGCCGACCAGCGGCAGCATCAAGATCTGCGGCATTTCCGTGATCCAGAAACCCACGGAGGCCAAGAAGCGCATCGGCTATCTCCCGGAGTCCGCACCGCTCTACAACGACATGACCGTCACCGGATTCCTCAATTTCGGTGCCGAAATCCGCGGCCTTTCCGGCGCCGCCAAACGCGAGGCCGTCGAGAAGGCCATCGAAACCTGCTTCCTCCAGGGCGTCGCCCGCCAGTCGATCGATACCCTGTCGAAGGGCTACCGCCACCGCACCTGCCTCGCCCAGTCGCTGCTCCACGATCCCGAGGTGCTGATCCTCGACGAGCCGACCGACGGCCTCGACCCGAACCAAAAGCACGAGGTCCGGCAGCTCATCCGTCGGCTAGGCGAGAACAAGGCGATCCTCTTTTCGACTCACATCCTTGAGGAGGTCGAGGCCGCCTGCACCCGCGCGGTGATCGTCGACCGCGGCAAGATCGTCGTCGATGGCACGCCGCAGGAACTGATCGAGAAATCCGGCACGGGCTCGCTGACCGACCTGTTCCGCGAGGTTACCACCCGCGACACCGAACCGGCACCCGAGGAAGAGGAAGCCGCCTGACGGCCACCCCCGATCTCCCATCCACGATTTTCCGACACCCATGAAAGACGTCTGGACCATCTACAAACGCGAGCTCTCGAGCTACTTCGGGCAGCCGATCGCCTACGCCATCATCGTCATCTTCCTGCTGCTCTCGATGGTGTTCACCTTCACCCTCGGGAACTTCATCGAAGCGGGCGACGCGTCCCTCACCTACTCCTTCTTCCTTTACCTGCCCTTCGTCCTGATGGTGCTGGTGCCCGCGGTCGGCATGCGGTTGTGGTCGGAGGAACTCCGCAGCGGCACGGTCGAGCTTCTCGGCACCTACCCGATCTCGATGTGGGCCGTGATTCTCGGCAAGTTCAAGGCGGCCGCAACCGTCTGGCTGCTGGCCATCGCACTGACCTTCCCGATCTGGCTGACCGTCAACTGGCTTGGAAGCCCCGACAACCTCGCGATCTTCTCGGGCTACATCGGCGCCTTCCTGCTGGCCTGCACCTTCCTCGCGATCACCCTGCTGGTCTCGGCCTTCACCCGCGACCAGGTCGTCTGCCTGATCGTCTCGTCGGCAATCTGCATCGGGCTGGTGTTCGCCACCTTCGACCCCTTCGTCCGCCAGTATTCGAAGACCTTCCCCGCTGAGGTGAAAGACGCGATCACCGCCCTCGGCGTGTGGGAGCACTTCCTCTCGCTGGCCCGCGGCGCGTTCCGCCTGCAGGACTTCATCTGGTTCTTCTCGATCATCGTGGCGTCGCTTCTCGGCACCAGCGCCATCCTCTCCGCCAAGCGCTCCTAACCCTTTTCAACACCCATTCCCAACCCTGATCTCATGAGCAAGGAAGGAAGCAAACTCCACCCGGCCGGCCGCGCGATCCTCGCGATCATCGCCCTGGTCGTCATCGTCATCTCGGGCAACATGCTCGTCGCGTCGCTCGGCATCGGCCACAAGACACTCGACCTCACCGAGGACCGGATCCACACGCTGTCCGACGGCACCAAGAACATCCTCGAGGAGCTCGCGGCACCGGTCGAGATCCGCTACTACGCATCCCGTGGCTCGCGCTACATGTCGGAGGAGGTCAAGCTCCAGATGCAGCGTCTCGACGACCTGCTGGCGGAATACGAGAACCTCTCCGGCGACAAGCTCCGGATCGAGGACCTCAACCCCGAACCCGACACCGACGCCGAGGACTCGGCGAACCTCGACGGGCTAACCGGCGCGTCCTTCGACGGCGAGAACCTCTATTTCGGGCTGGCGGTGTCGTGCCTCGACCGCATCGTGACCATCCCGCTTCTCAGCCCCCAGACCGGCCGCCTGGCGATGGACGAGACCATGCTCGAGTACGAGATCTCCCGCGCCATCGCGGAGGTCAGCGCCACCCGCAAGCCGGTCATCGGCCTAATGTCGGCCCTTGATCTGGCCGGCGGCCCTGCCGGCATGCCGGGCCAGCGCCCGCCCCAGCCATGGGTCATCTACAACCAGCTCCAGCAAGCCTACGAGGTCGATGACCTGACCATGACTCCGGGCGAGATCGATCCGGACAAGTACAAGCTCGTCCTCCTCATCCACCCGGCCGAGATCACCCCGGAGGCCGAATTCGCGATCGACCAGTATCTGCTCAAGGGCGGCACGGTGGTCGCCTGCGTCGATCCGTTCTCCGTCGCCGCGCAGATGACCGGCGGCGGCAACCCGATGATGGGCATGCCCGGAGCGCCGACGTCCTCGAGCCTCCCCACCCTGATGAAGGCGTGGGGCGTCGAGATGGCGACCAACCAGGTCGTCGGCGACGGCCGCTACCAGACGGTGATGAACGGCAACCGCCCGGGACTCGCCGTGCTGACCGTCCCGCAGGAAGGAATGCCTCAAGAGGACAGCATCATCACCAAGGATCTCACCAGCGTGACGCTCTTCCTTCCCGGAGGCATGACCAAGACCGGCGGCGCGGGCATTTCGATCGACACCTTGGTCAAGGCATCGCCGGAAGCCGGACTCGTGGACAACATGCCGGCTTCGCGACTCGACCCGTCGCTGGTCACCACCTTCCGGCCGGACGGCAAGACCTACGACCTCGTCCTTCACCTCCACGGTTCGTTCAAGACCGCATTCCCGGATGGTGATCCCGCCGCGAAGACGGAAGAAGCCGCCGGTGAGGCCGAAGAAGAGCAGGACGGCGATGCCGCCCCGGCTGAAGCCGCCGACACCACCCCGGCTACGGAAGCAACCGACGGGGATGCGAACGAAGAGGAGGCCGCTCCCGAGGAGCCGAAGGCAACCTCACTGACCAAGGCCGAGAAGAATGGCAACGTCTTCCTCATTTCGGACGTCGACGCCTTCTACGACAACTTCGCCTACCAGGTGCAGCGGCTCGGCAACATCCAGCTTGCCCAGCCGATCAACGGCAACTCGTCGCTGCTCTTCAACGTGATCGACCAGGCCGCCTCGTCGACCCACCTCATCGGATCGCGCAGCCGCGCGGCCACCAGCCGGCCGTTCACCGTGTTCCGGGAAATGGAAGCCGACGCCAACCAGAAGGTCGGAGCCAAGATCCAGGAATTCCAGGACGAGGCGAACGAGGCCCAGCAACGCCTCAACGAACTGCAGTCCCAGAAGACCCGCGGCACCGAGCTCTACCTGACTCCGGAACAGGAGCAGGAGATCAAGAAGCTGCGGTCGCAGGAGGTCGATGCCCGCAAACAGATCCGGGAGCTCGAAAAGGGCCTCCGTCGCGAAAAGGACGCCATTGCCGCCCGGATCATCACCTACAACATCGCCGGCGTCCCGCTGGTCATCATCCTCGTCGGCCTCGGGCTCTTCGCCACCCGCCGTGCCCGCACCCGCGCCCGCTAAAACCAAGATCCCACCTTCAAGACCATGAACCAACGTCAAGTCATTGTCCTTTGGATCATCGCCCTCGTGCTCGTCGGCTCGCTGGTCGCCGTGAACTCGACCAAGAGCGACGGCTACCAGAGCGCCACCGAACGCAGCCGCGGTGAAACGCTGCTCGCCGACTTCGAACCCTCGGAAGTCGCGTCGATCGTGATCAAGCAGGGAGACGAAACCGTGAGCCTGTCCAAGAAAGACGGTCAGTGGACGGTCGCCGAGCGTGACAACTACCCCGCGAACGCCAGCTCGATCAACGAACTGCTCCGCACCATCGACGAAGTCGAAGTGACGCAGGGCATCGAGGCCGATCCCGAGTTCGCCCCGCGCTTCGGCATGGACCCGAGCGCCGAGGACGATGCCGAGAAGGGCGTCGACCTCGTGATGGGCAACGACGCCGGCACCGAGCTCGCCCAGTTGACCTTCGGCAAGAACCTCGAGAGCGCGTCCGATCCGATGAGCCCGTTCGGCGGCGGCGGATCGACCGGCCGCTTCGTCCGCAACCACTCCGACCCGTCGGGCATCTATGTCACCAGCGAGCTCTTCCCGAACCTCAGCGCGGATCCTTCGGCGTGGCTCGATGAGGATTTCCTCAAGGTCGAGAAGATCCAGACGATCGCAGTCAGCCAGCCGGGCAAGGTCGACGAAGTCGCATGGAAGATCACCCGCGACGACGAGGAAGGCGACTTCTTGCTCGAGGGCAAGAAGGACAACGAGCAGCTCGACACCACCGCGCTCAATCCGCTCAAGAACCTCTTCTCCTATGCCCGCTTCGAGGACGTCGTTCCCGCCGCCGAGGTTGAAGCGGCATGGGACAAGGAACAGCGCCGTCAGGCGGTGATCGAGACCTTCGAAGGATTCACCTACAACGTCACCTTCGGACCCGAGAAGAGCGAGACCACCGAAGGTGAGGACGCGCAGCCCCAGACGTCCTACCTGATGCGAGTCACCGTAACGGCCAAGATTCCGGAGCAACGGAAGGCCGAGGAAGGCGAGTCCGAGGAGGACGCCAAGAAGAAGAAGGAGGCGTTCGACACGCGGAAGAAGACTCTCGAAGAGAAACTCGAAACCGCCAAGCAGCTCGAAGGCCGCACCTATCGCGTGACCAAGTTCACCGTGGACGCGCTCGCCAAGGACCGGGTCGGACTGATCAAGTCCGCACCCCCCGCAACCACCGGCGCACCCGGAGCAACCACTCCTCCGATGGGACTCGGCCCGATCGCCCCGGGAGCTCCCGGCCCCGGAACCGCCACACCGCCGCGGCGTCCGGCGCGGGCGGTCACCCCGCCGATCGCCATTCCTCCCCGCCCGACCGAGGAGGAACCCGACAAGCCGGAAGCTCCGGAGCAGCCTGCTCCTCCGGAAACGTCCGACACTCCGGAAGCGCCCGAAGGCGAATGATTCCAAAGGCCCGCCGCATCGGCGGGCCTTTTCTTTGGGCCGCAGGCGGACCCTGGCCTCGACTGACCGGCGAGAATCTTCAGATCTGCGGGCCGTTTCTCTGGGCCGCAGGCGGACCGCGCGGCTCCGACCGCGCACCTTGGGTTTCGGGATACCCTGACCATCACCCCTTGCGCCTTCCGGGAAGCCCACTAGAATGCGGGCAGCAATGGTTTCGCAGGCAGAACCTACCCCCATGTCGGAGTCCTACGACGTCGTGATCCTCGGCGGCGCGTTCTCCGGCAGCTCGCTCGGGCTCCTCCTCAAACGGGCCCGCCCCGAAACCCGCATCCTCATCATCGAGAAGTCGACCAAGTTCGACCGCAAGGTCGGCGAGTCGACCTCCGAGGTCGCCGGCTGCTTCCTGACCCGCGTGCTCGGCCTGTCGAACTACCTCGCCCGCGAGCATTTCCAGAAACACGGCCTGCGGATGTGGTTCAGCACGCCGGACAATGACTGTCCGAACTGCTGCTCGGAGATCGGCCCGTTTTCCCAAGCCCGCTTCCCAACCTACCAGCTCGACCGGGAAAAGCTCGACCAGCACCTGCTCGATCTCGCCGCAAAGGAAGGCTGCGACGTCGTCCGGCCCGCGAGCGTCAAGGACATGAGCCTCGAAGGAGCCGGCAAAAGCACCGTTACCTACAAGGCCGATGGCGAAACCCGCACCGTCCGCGCCGGATGGGTCGCCGACTGCTCCGGCAAGGCCGCGCTGGTCGCCCGCCACCGCGGCACGCTCGAGACCCTCGACGAGCACCCTGTCCACTCGATGTGGGTGCGCTTCCGCAACGTCCGCTGCCTCGACTCCCACGAAGCCCGCATGCTTGCCCCGGCTCTCAAGGAAGGCCCGTGGGTCGCCCGCGCCAGCGCCACCAACCACCTCATGGGCCACGGCTGGTGGTCATGGATCATCCCGCTCTCGAACGGCGACTTCTCCGCCGGCGTCACGTGGGACGAACGGCTTTTCACCCCCCCTTCCGACGGCCCGGTCGGACAGCGGGTTCTCGAACACCTGAAGAGCCACCCGATCGGCAAGCTGATGTTCGAAAACGCAGAACCGGTCGAGAACGATGCCCGCATTTACAAGCACCTTCCCTACTTCTCATCGGAAGTGTGCGGCGACGGCTGGATCGCGATGGGCGACGCCGCCGGATTCATGGACCCGCTGTATTCCCAAGGCCTGGATTACTGCGCCCACAGTACTTACACGTCGCACAAGATCATCCTTGAGAGCTTGGAAGGCGAGTGCGTGAAGGAGCATCTTGCCCATCACAACGTCGAGTTCGGCGACTCCTACCACCGCTGGTTCAAGGCGCTCTATCTGAACAAGTACCAGTATCTCGGCGACATCGACCTGATGTATGCCGCCTTCCTCCTCGATATCGCGACCTACTTCGTCGGCCCCGTCCAGCTCGTCTACAACTGGACGGACAAGGAGTTCTCCAAGATGCCCTACAATGGGCCGGTAGGCGCCAATTTCGGCCGCTTCATGGCCTTCTACAACCGCCGGCTCGAAAGGATCGCCCGCAAGCGCCTCCAGAACGGCACCTACGGCAAGAACAACCTGAAGAAACGCCGCTACGTGAAGATCCCGTTCGAAGGCAGCCCGAAGGCCCTCGGCCACGTGATGCGCGGCATTCGCGCATGGCTCAAGCTGGAGATCCAGACGGCCTTCACCCGCCCGGTCGACGCCCTGCCGCGCAAGGAGAAGATGCCCGCTCCGATGCCCAAGGAGCAACCCGCCGCCTGACCCTCACAGCTCGCCATCGGGGTTTGTAGTTCCCCGTTTACGGGGTCGAACCGGTCGGATGCAGAGCCCGAAGATCAAACCCCCACAGCCCGCCACTGGGGTTTGTAGTTCCCCGTTTACGGGGTCCCACCGGTCCGGAAGCCGCCTGAAGGCGGAACTACGAACCCCTGATTCGGGCTCACCGGTGATCCGGTCACCGCATCAGCTTCGGCGGCACAAGGAAGAGCAGTCGCGCATGCCAAGCCGGAGGATGAACTTCCATTGCCACCAGCGCCCCCTTCTTCACCTCGACGCCGCTTCCCGAAACTCCGAGCAACCACTCGACACAGCTGGAAAAGTCCGGTTCGTGACCGACCAGCATCACCCGCTCGAAGTCGATGAACGCCGCCAGCTCCTTGATCGCTGTCTCCGGGTCCATCCCACAATCGATCCATGGCTGAATCACCGGACCCGGCATCTCGGCCGCTTCACAAAAGTGCTCCGCCGTCTGCTTCGCCCGAAGCCTCGGGCTGGTCAGGACCACATCCGGCCGACGGTCGAGCTTCAACAGCAGCGCGCCCGCCTGACGGGACTGTTTGATTCCCTTCTCCACAAGCGCGCGATCACCATCGCCGCCGGGATGGAAATCCTCGGCCTTGCCGTGGCGGAGAAGGATCAGCTCCATCGCGTCACATCGTCATGCCGCCATCGACCGCGACCACCTGCCCGGTGATGTAGCGACCCGACGGACCGGCGAGGAAAAGCGTCACGGCTGCGATGTCGTCCACCGTCCCGAACTCACCCAGCGGAATCTTGCCCAGCACGTCCTCGCGCACCTTCTCGGGCAACACGTCGGTCATGTCGGTGGTGATGAAACCCGGAGCCACCGCGTTGCAGGTGACCTTCTTGCCGGCAAGCTCACGGGCCACCGACTTGGTGAAGCCGATCAGGCCGGCCTTGCTCGCGGCATAGTTCGCCTGGCCGGCATTTCCGATGAGTCCGATCACCGATGCGATGTTCACGATCCGCGGGTCCTCGGCCTTCATCATCGGGCGCATGAAGGCCTTCACGGTGTTGAAGGCACCCTTCAGGTTGGTATCAAGGACCGCCATCCAATCCTCTTCCTTCATCCGCATGAGAAGTCCGTCGCGGGTCACGCCGGCATTGTTGACCAGGATGTTCACGCCGCCGAAGTCCTCGACGATCCGCTTACCCAGCTCCTGCACCGCCTCGTGGTCGGCCACGTCCACCGCGTAGGCCTTTGCCGCTTCCGGGAACTGCTCGTTGATCTCCTCCGCGGTCTTGCCGCAGCTCGACTCGCTGCGGCTCACAACAGCCACCTTGGCGCCACGCTCCGCGAATGCCTTGGCGATCGCGCCGCCGATTCCGCGACCGCCACCGGTCACGACCGCTACCTTGCCTTCGAAACTCTGCATCGCCGCGAGGCTGCGACGCGCCGCCCGCGATGCCAAATCCAAAGTGTGACGCCCCGGTGCCCTTCGGGGCACCGATGAGGCGGTCACCAAACGTCAGACAGCCTTCCGAAACTTACTCTCCGAGCAGCTCCTTCAGCTTCGGCTCCATCGCCTCGGCCCAGATGCGGTAGCCCGGTCCCTTCGGATGGAGGAAGTCGGGCATGACCTCCTTCGTCAGGACGCCCTCTTCGGTCAGGAACTTGTCGGAAATGTCGAGCCAGTGGACCTGCTTGCCGTCCGCCAGCTCCTTGATCCGCGAGTTCACGCCGTCGTTGATCTTCCGCAGCTTCCCATCCGGCTTCTCGTCGCGGGGGAAAACCGCCAGCAACAGGACCTTCGCGTCGGGATCCCGGTCGCGCAGCATCTCGACGATCAGTTCGACACCAGCCGCGGTCTTGTCCGGGTCGTCCTGGCGGTGACCGGTGTTGTTGGTGCCGATCATCAGCACGTAGACCTTCGGGTCGACCTTGTCGATCTCACCCGCCAGCAGACGCCACATCACGTGTTCGGTGCGGTCGCCGGAGAAGCCGAGGTTGAGCGCCTTCCGGTCGCCATAAAATTCCTCCCAGACCTCCTTGCCGGCACCTTCCCAGCCTTGCGTGATCGAGTCACCGACGAAGACGAGGTCGTAGTCGCCTTTGCGAGACTCCTTCATCTTCGCCTGATGGCGATCCTTCCACCACTTCTCGCCAAACCGGTTGCCCGGAAGGGTCGCGTCGCTCGCCTGATACTGATCACGAAGCTTGTCGTAGAGCAGCTTCATCTCGGAAAGCACGGCCGCGTATTCCGGGTCGTCGTGGAACGACTTCATCTCCTTCGGATCCTTCTCGAGATCGAAGAGGTTCCACGAATCCGTGGCCGGGAAATGCATCAGCTTGTAGCGACCGTTCCGCACACCGTCGTGCGCCGCAACCGCATGGGTGCGCTCGCCGCTGTAAAAGTAGTAGATCCCCTCGCGCCAATCTTCAGGCGTCTCGCCCGAAGCCTTCAGGATCGGAAGCATGCTCCTGCCCTGAACCGTTTCGGGGATCTCCGCGCCACCGATCTCGAGGAAGGTCGGCGCGTAGTCGATGTTCTGGATCAGCGCGTCGCTCTTCGAGCCCGGCTTGATGACGCCCGGCCAGCGGATGAGGAAGGGCATCTCGAGACTTTCCTCGAACATCCAGCGCTTGTCGTACCAGCCGTGCTCGCCGAGGTAGAATCCCTGGTCCGACGAATAGATCACGATCGTATTCTTCGACAGGCCGGTCTTGTCGAGGTGGTCGAGCAGGCGCCCGACATTCTCGTCCACCGCACGGATGCAGCGCAGGTAGTCCTTGATGTAGCGCTGATACTTCCAGCGGGTGATGTCCTTGCCCTTGAGCTTGCCCGACTTCAGGTCGGCGAGCATTTGCTGGTTCTTCGGCTCGTAGGCGGCGTCCCACTTCGCCTTCTGCTCGTCGTTCATCCGGAAATACTCGCCGTTCTTCATCTGGCTGGTGAAGTGATCGGGAAACTGGTTCTCGCCTTTCAGCTTCATGTCGTGCCCCCACGAGAAATCCTTCTCGATGCTCATCGCCTGCTTCTTGAGCGACTCGTCGCGGTTGGCGTAGTCGTCGAAGAGCGTGTCCGGCTCCGGCATTTCCATGTCGTCAAACAGCGTCAGGTGCCGGGGCGCCGGGGCCCAGTTGCGGTGTGGGGCCTTGTGCTGGCACATCAGGACGAACGGCTTGTCCTTCGCGCGATCCTCATCGAGCCACTTGATCGCACGGTCGGTGATGATGTCGGTGCAGTAGCCGGAGTACTTCGTCTTGCCTGCGGCCGTGTAGAAGTCCGGATTGTAGTAGCTCCCCTGCCCCGGGAGGATCTCCCAGTAGTCGAAGCCTTGCGGATCCGAAACGAGGTGCCACTTGCCGACCATCGCCGTCTGGTAGCCGACCTTCTGCAAGAGCTTCGGGAAGGTCGTCTGGTTGCCGTCGAACTTCGAGTTGTTGTTGTCGAGGTAGCCGTTGATGTGGCTGTGCTTGCCGGTGAGGATGGCGGCGCGCGACGGCCCGCAGATCGAGTTGCAGCAGAACGACCGGGTGAAGATCGCGCCCTCGTCGGCGATCCGGTCCAGATTCGGGGTCGGCGCCGCCTCTTTCAGGGGTCCGCCGTAGGCCGAGATCGCATTCTGCGCGTGGTCGTCGGAGAAAATAAAGACGATGTTCGGTCGCTCGGCGGCGAAAACGGCCGGCACGAACAGGCTCAGGAGCAGGGTTTTTCGCATGATGCGGCTAGATACGCCCGGAGCCGGTCGGTTTTACAAGACAATCCCTGGTTCAGGGGCTGCGTCAACCGACATGATCGAAATCAAAGAGATGCGTTCGAATGAGTGCGGGACGGGCTCACCACCCACTTCTCATCACCTCACGAATCCCTTCTGGGGCAAGAGCGGCCGAAAAGATGTAGAGTTCATCGATGTCCCCTCTGAGTGTCCCACGGTGGGGGTCATCCACATCGAAGAAGCGACCGATGCTGAGCCACGAGTCCTCGTCCGTACCGAGAACCGTATCGGGATCGCCAGCTCGAGTACCGCTCGCGGTTTCCACAACGCCGTCCACATAAAGGGTGACTCCCATGCCGTTGTCCGGATCGGTGGAGCCCCCGAGAACCACTGCCACATGATGCCACTCGCCGTCCCGTAGATCCGTCTCACCCACCACGTTGCCGCCGGCAGAGTTGAAGCGAAGGGCACCCAGATTGCCGGACTGGGGAAAGAAGTTCCAGTTCACCACGAACTTCCCACCCGAGTCGTGCGTGTCGCCCCAGAGCACGATACCTTGGAACTGATTGGCCTTCGCATCCGTCGGCAAACGGAGCCAGAAGGCGACGGTTCGCGGGCTCCGCCCGCCGATTCCCGGCCAATTCGTCTGCACGAATTCGCCGTTCCCGGAAAGCTGGAGAGCCCGACCAAACCTGCCATCCGTCAGCCCGCTTTCTCCGCCGTTGGGCAAGAAATGCACCAGACGGGCTGAAACATCCGCAAGATCCTCGAAATTCCCGGTCACCGGTACTTCCGTGCCGTCGATTGAGTCGAACGGAAAATGGATGTACGGGATGCTCTCCGCCAATTCACTCATGAACTCGTCGGGTCGAAGGGCCGTCTTCTCGAGGGTGCCTGTGGGACCGGCGACGAAGGCCTGGGGTTTCGCAATGACGGATTCTTCCCGCTTGCCCACTTTCGAACGGACCTCAATCGAACCCTTGAGAAGATGCACTTCGTCTGACTTGCCGGCTCGGGAAATCACGCCGAATTCGGTACCCAGGTCCTTGATCCGGAGCTGGGGGGATTCGACCTGAAATCCGATGGCCTCCTTTGGAACCCGGTAGTGGATGACTCCGAGGTTCTGAAGGATCTTGTTGTCCGCCAGCACGGTGAGGTCGGCCGGTGCCTTGGCGCGTGCCGTCACCCCACTCGGCATCGTGAACTCCACGGAACCCTGCCGGAGCTCGAGCCGCGATCCCACGGCCAGCACCGAGGCAGCCTTCGGCTCCTCCCCATCGCGGTGGGCGACGCTCCAAATGGATCCTTCGCTGGCGCGAAAGGTCACGGTGGGCTGCCGGGCGGGCGCCAGAAACAGAGCGAGGATGACCCCCATCAACGCGAGGACGGCCGCTGCCCCTATGGCCGAATACTTCATCGCCCGACTCCGCTGGCGGGCGAGAACCTTATCCACCGCGATCACCCCCTCCCACGAACCTGCCGTGAGGGGCGGCGCGGACAGGCGCAGATCGAGAATATTGTGAAGCTCGATGTGCTCGATCAATACCGCCCGAGCATCCGCGTTCGAGCTGAGGTAATTCTCCAAATCAACAAACTCTTCGAGAGAGAGTTCGCCATCGAGCAACCGCCAGAGATAGTCTTGAAACTGGTCTCCGTTCATCCGGCACCTCCTTCATGGCCCAGCCGCCCCCGGACGCATTCCCGGAGAACACCCCGAATGCGGCTGAGGGTGACGCGGAGGGACTCCCGGGTTCGCCCGGTCTCTTCCGCGATCTCTCCCATCTGGTTTCCGTTGCGATGGTACCGGGCCTCCAGCAGCCGTCGATGCGGGGCGGAGAGCGAGCTCAGACAGTAGTCCAGAGCCTGCCGTTTCTCCTCAATATCCGAGGGCATTCGATCGGCCATCTCGGTTGCCAGATCCTCGGAGAGCTCGTCATTGAAAACCAGCAGACCCCGGAGCCTCGACTCCTTCCGTAGATGCTCAAGCACCTTGTAACGTGCCACCGTGCAGGCCCATGCCCCGAAATTGGACCCTCGCCGGAAAGCCTTCTGCTTTTCCCACAGCACGATGTTCACCTCCTGGAGGATGTCGCGCACATCGGGGCTGCCCGGAATCTGGGTGATGATGTACGCGCGGATCACCTCCTGATGATTGATCAACAGGCTGTTGAATTCGAGAGCGGTGGCGGACCTGCGTCCCATCTGCTGAGGATGACCCGGCCAACGGGATCGTTAACAGACCAATCCTGGCGAGGTGCTTCCGGGTAATCCGAGAAATCTCGTTAACGCCCCGCGATCGCGAGCATCCCTAGGTAAAGACTGGTATCCGATCGACCCATCCATGAAAACCGCTCTCTCTCCCGCACTCATCACCGCTGGACTCGTCCTCGCGGCCGTCCATCCCGCTTCCGCCGTCACGACCCTGCTCGATGATACATTCGGCAATGGCAACCTCGCCACCAACCCCGATACGGGCGGCGGCTTTGCTGCGCTGGGAAACGGGATCGCCAATCCGGGCTCGGTCACCGAAAGCGGTTCTCTGGCCCAGATTACCGAGGGTGATGGCAGCAACACGTTCGGCATGATCAGCAGCAACACCTTCGACCTTTCCAATCCAAGTCTGACCTACACGACCACGTGGGAGATCGACAGCGTGAACTTTGGAACAGCCGGCAGCATTGAGAGGATGTTCTTCACCTTGCAGACCAACAACGACTTCCTTTTTGCCGGAGGCGCCGAGGAAAGCAGGCTCTTGCTCGTTCTCGACGCGCAGAATGACAATGCCCTTCTCCGGTATCAGAACCGCTCATCGGGCGCGAATGCCAATTTCGATGCGGCAACATTCAGTCTCGGCAGCGACTTCACGGGCGATGCCGACGGATTCACGGCCACCATGACCTTGGATGCCACCGGCTTCACATTCACGACGATCGGGCTCGATGCCGCCAACCAGGTGAGCATCTTCGACACATGGGCGAATATCGGCACTGATTTCTCCACAGTTCTCGGCACCGATGGCGACATGCACGTCGCGACTTATGTCCAGGACACGGGCACCACCGGCAGCACCCTCGGCATCGACCGCATCACGCTGACTTCGGTTCCCGAGCCAAACGCCGCTCTCCTTGGTGCAATCGGCGCCCTGATGCTACTGCGCCGCCGGCGGTCTGACTGAAGATCTGAGACTACGGGATACACACTTCCCAGCAAAACAAAGACCCATGACAAGCTCCACGCACGCTGCCTTGCTAACGGCGGGCACGATCCTCTTCAGCAGCTACCTCGCATCCGCAAACACGCTTCTGGATGACGACTTCGATAACAATGACCTCGCCACCAATTCCGGCATCGGCGGCGGCTTCGTCATGCAAACCAACGGGGTCAACACAGATGGCTCGGTTGCTGAAACCGGCACGATCGCCCGAATCACAGAGGGTAACGGCTCCAATACCACGGGCATTCGAAGCATCAATACCTTCGATCTATCCGACTCCGGGCTGACTTACACCGTCACATGGGAGGTGTCGGGCTGGGACTTGGAAGACACCACCGGCACTGTGAGGAGGCTGCTGTTCGCATTGCAAACCAACGACAGCTTTCCCTTTGCGGGAGATAATGAGGAAAGCAGGATCATCGTCGATCTGGACGCGGAGGCCGATCGAGCCTATCTCCGCTACCAGAACCGGTCCGGGGGAACCAACAACAACTTCACCACGGCTGACTTCAGCGTCGGGGCATTCGCGACTGACACCGATGGCTTCACGGCGACGATGACCCTCGACTCAAGTGGATTCAGCTTCACCACAACCGGACTCGATGCCACCACCCAGGTCAACATCTCCGACACTTGGGCGAATCTGCTGGATGATGATGACCCCGGAACTTCTGCCGATTTCGCCACCGTTCTTGGGACCGATGGCCCGATGCATGTTGCCATTTACAACCAGAATATCCGAACCACCGGTCAGGTGCTCGACATCGACCGCATCAGCATGGCGGATTCGATCACATCGTCTCTCCCCATCGTGCTGAAGATCTCCCCGAACGGCGCAAACTATGACTTCGAGTGGAATAGCCAGGAAGGGAAGGTCTACCGCCTGGTGAGTTCCACCGACCTCGCGGCCGCGATCAGCACCTGGGCGACGTACAACGACGGTGTCACCACCTACGACAGCATTGCTCCCTCGGGGACGGGCACCAACACGCTCATGAATGTCATCCCCATCGGCACAAGACGCTTCTTCGCGGTGATCGAGGATTAAGCCCGAAACACCGTGCTCCCGAACCGCCCCAATAGGAGCCTCGAAGATCGGAACGTTCCGACCGGCCGCGGCACAAGGTGCACCTCCGAACTCCTTTGACCCTCAAGCATGACCCATCCGGAGAAACTTGCCCTTGGACTTGCCTTGATGCTGATTGCCGGATCCGCATCCGCAGCGACCGGCACACTGCTCGACGACGACTTCAACAATGGCAACCTCGCCACCAATGATGATACGGGCGGCGGCTTTGTCATTCAGGATAATGGGGTAAACACCATTGGCTCGGTCAGCGAGAGCGGGTCGTCGGCCCAAATCATCGACGGCAATGGCAGCAATACGACGGGCATTCGCAGCGCCAACGCGTTCGACATTTCGAATTCGAGTCTGACCTACACCACCACGTGGGAGGTGGACGGCCTGGACTTTGGTTCGGCCGGTGGCATTGAGCGGGTATTCTTCAGCTTGCAGACCAACGACAGCTGGCTCTTCGCGGGAGATGCCGAGGAAAGCAGGCTACTGGTGACGGTCGATGCGCAGAGCGACAATGCCCTGTTCCGGTATCAAGACCGCTCGTCGGGCATCAACGCCAATTCTGATGCCCCGCTCTTCGGTCTTGGCGGTGATTTCTCGGGTGATGCCGATGGATTCACGGCCACGATGACGTTGGATTCTACGGGCTTCACCTTCACGACCAGCGGACTTGGTGCCCCCAATCAGGTGAACATCTCGGGCACATGGGCGGATCTGGGCACTGACTTCGCTGCCGTTCTCGGCACGGATGGCAGCATGCACGTTGCGGCCTATGTCCAGGACACCGGCACGACCGGCTCTTCGTTCGACATCGACCGCATCACGCTCACCTCGGCAACCGCTCCGGACGTGCCCGTCATCAGTTCCTTCACCGCCGATTCCTCGTCAGTTGAGGCGGGAGGAACGGTCGAACTCTCCTGGGAGGCATCCAACTTCGACACCCTCACTCTCGACCCCGGAGGCATCGATGCGGCGGCTCTCACCACGGAAGGAGGCGGTTCGACCGTCGTCACGGTTAACGAAGCCACCACCTACACCCTTACCGCCACGCTGGGCACCGAAAGCGTGCAGTCCCAGGTCACGGTGAATCTTCAGGTGGTGGCAGACCGTCCCAACGTCCTGGTTTTCCTCGTCGATGACATGGGGATCACCGACACTTCCGTTCCCTTCATCCATGACGGCTCCGGGAATCCCGTGTCCTACAACTTCAACAACTTCTACGTCACTCCGAACATGGAAGCCCTGGCTTCAACGGGGATGACGTTCACCCAGGCCTACGCCACTCCCGCTTGCAGCTCCACGCGTGTCAGCCTGATGACCGGATTCAACACGCTCCGCCACGGAGTGTGCATGCAGGTCAATCCGGCAGGCGTCATCGCCCCCAACGCGGTGGCACCGTTCACCACCACCCATAGCACTCCCAACAACTGGAGGAGCACCGGAATGGCGGCCGCCGACGCCTCCACCTCCATGCCCAAGGTACTCAGTGATGCCGGCTATCGGTCCATCCACTGCGGCAAGGGCCACTTCGGCTCGAACGGGAGCTATGCCTCGGATCCCCTTGCGGTCGGATTCGACGTCAACCTCGGCGGCAGCTACCGAGGGCAGCCCCCGTCCTACACCGGAAACTACGGGGGAGACCTACCGAACATGGACCCGTGGGAGAACACCGGGACCTTCCTGACCGATGCCCTCACTCAGGCCATCAATAGCGCCATCGAAGACGCGGTGAATGATGGCGTCCCGTTCTTCGGCTACATGTCGCACTACGCGGTCCACTCGCCATTCACCACCGATCCGAATGCCACTGGGGATTACTCGACCGGGGTGAACAGCAACCACCGGGCCTTCGCCACCATGATCGAGGGTATGGACCAGTCGCTCGGCGGCATTCTCACCAAGCTCGACCAACTGGGCGTGGCGGAGAACACGCTCGTGATCTTCCTCGGCGACAATGGTAGCGATTCACCTGCGGCGACCCCCGATGGCTTCGCATCCGGTTCCTTCAGCGATTTTCCGCTGCGGGGCAAAAAGGCCACCGAATGGGAAGGCGGCATTCGCGTGCCGATGCTTGTCTCGTGGGCCAAGCCGGACCCCGGAAATGCCTTTCAAACGGCTCTTCCCATCGCTGCCGGGAGCCGACAGGACGACATCGTGACGGTATGGGACATCTTCCCGACGGTCCTCGGAGTGACCGGTGTGACTCCGCCGCACGCCCTCGATGGACATGATCTCTCGCCCTACTTGCAAGGCACGCCCGGCACCCACCGTCCGCAGGAAATGTTGATGTATTGGCCGAATGATCATAACGAGGACTACTTCGCGATCTACCGCGAGGAGAACTGGAAGCTGATCTATCGCTTCGCCCCTGATTCCTTCGAACTCTACGACCTCGACGCCGACCCGACCGAGTCGGTTGATGTCTCCGGCACGAATCCCGAGCGGGTCATGACCATGGCCCGCGGGATGGCGCGCAGCTTCGACGGTGGCTGGGGTCCATTGGGAACTCTCTGGCCGACCTTCAACGAGTCGTCCCGGCCCTACTCCGACGACCCCTTCCACACTCCTCAACTCCCGACGGTGGATGTGGATATGGACGGCATCCCCGACAACGACGAGGACATCAACGACAACGGCCTGGTCGACAACGGCGAAACCTCGGCAGACAAGTCCGACACCGACGGCGATTCCACCGGCGATGGCGCGGAGGTCCGGCTCGGGCTCGATCCCCTGGATCCGACGGAGGCCTTCCGCGCAACGATCACACCGCTGCAGGCGGGCGATTTCCGGTTGTCATGGCCATCCGCGCCAGGCACGAGCTTTCAGATCCACGGCAGCTCCGGCCTGACGGAATGGCTGCCTTTCGGAGGAATCGTATCCGCCGATGCGGGGACCGAGACAATTCGTGAAATCACGATTCCCGGCTCGCCCGACAACTACTTCTTCGAGATCGAGCTTCTGCCGTAAAAGACTGCGGCGCCGCAACGGCTCGGGAGCGTCGAGCCCAGCTCTTGCGCGCTCCGGCTCCGCCCGCTATGCCCCCGGGGCATGGAACACCACGTCTATTTCTGGCTGAAGGAGGAGCACAAGAACGAGGCCGACCTCGCCGCCTTCGAGGCGGGGCTCGACGAACTCCTCAAGATCCCGCTCATGACCGGCGGCATCTGGGCCACTCCGGCGCCTGTGATGGAGCGGCCGGTGGTCGACCAGTCGTGGGACTACGCGACCTCGGTAAGCTTCGCCAACGTCGACGATCAGGACGCCTATCAAAGCCACCCGGACCACCAGGTGTTCATCGACAAGTTCTCGACTTGGTGGGAGCGCGTGCAGGTGCGCGACCTGCTGCCCGGCCGCTGAAGGCTCACCAGCCTTTCTTCAGGGCCTTCTCGCTGACCTTCATCGCCACCGGCACATCCGGGGCGAACAGCGAAATCCGGAACTCCTCGAGCAACCAGCCGTAGGCCCACAATGCCGGATCATCCGGCTTGGCGGTCCACGCGACGAACCACGGCTGCCAGTAGTCGCGCACGCGGTCCATCTTCTCGAGATCCTTGGCGATCGGCAGGCTCTTGAGTCTTCCGATCCGCGACAGTATCGCCTTCGGGAAGCGGGCGTAGTCGGTCAGACGGGCGAATCCCGCGTGCCACGCGAAACGGCTGCGGAAAAGCCACGCCAGTTCCTCATCGAGGTCGTCGGCGATCTCTCCGAGGTGACGGTCCTCGCGCATGCCGTGGAGCTTCTCGCGCACCGGCTGCAGGGCCTCGACCGTCGCATCCATCGCCTGCCCGATCTTCAACGCCGCGCCCCACCACTCACCGCGCGCGATCTCGGCCCGGCGCTCGAATTCCTCCGCGGTCGCGATGCGTCCCGTCCCGAGCGCACCTTCCGCCGCTAGGGCGATCAGATCCGACGGGTCGCAGTTCATGCGCGGCAACTCGACCTTCGCCATCAGGCCCAGCGGCATCTTCTTGCGCACGTAGGCGACCTGCTCCGGTTGGCGGAGCATCAGCAGCCGCGCGACACCCGCCCGATGCGACTCCGCCGCTTCGGCCGGCTTCGAAAAAGCCCGCGTCCCGACGCAATCCCCCTCGTCGACCAACGCGGGATAGGCCGTCCCCGAGCCAAGTTCCACCTCCGATGGAATCTCGAACTCAGGCCACGTCTTCAGCCCGCTGCTTTCCCACTCCTCGTTCGCCGACTCCTCGAACCGTTCGGTCACCAGTCGACCGAGTGTCCGCTTCAACCCCGGAAGATCCGAACTGAAACCCAGTTCCTTGCCATCGTCGTCGCAGATCCAGACCTTGGTCACCAATTCGTCGGGCAAGCGTGACACATCGAAGTCGCCCGCTTCGATCTCGAACCCGGTCACGCGACTCAAATACTGCGCGAGCCGTAGTTCACACGGGGCATCCTTCTCCCGATCCCGCCACTCGTCGGAGAAGCGCGCCGCATTCTCCGCCACCGGCTGGCACGAACGGCGCAGGTCCTTCGGCAACGAGCGGATCATCCACTCGGCACGACGCTCAAGCTCTCCCGGAACCCCCCACCCCGGCAGCCAGTCCGGCACATGCGGCAGTTGGTCAATGTGCACGCCAAGCGTCACGCCGTCGTCGCGGGCCCCGGGGTCGCATTGGTAGTAAACCGCGTATTCCTGCCCATCGTGCCCGACCCAGTCGGGAAAGCCCGTGAGATCCAGTCCGTCCAGATCCTCCAGCACCACATCCTCGCGACCGGGCAGGTTGGTCTCCTCGTGATCCTTGCGCCAGCGATGGAAGGCCTTCGCGGTGCTCATCCCCTGCGGCAGGCGGCTTTCGTAGAAATCCAGCACCGCCTCCTCGCTCCAGAGCCCGTTGCGACGGCGCAGCTTGTGCTCGATCCCCTCGATCTCCTCACGCAGTTCCCGCAGCCTGTCGACGATCCGCGACTTTCCCTTCACACCGCCCTGCATCAGCCCCTCGCGGATGAAGATCTTCCGCGCCGCCGACGGGTCGATCCGCCCGAAGTGCACCCGGCGACCGCTCACGATCGGCAGACCGCCGCAGATGACCGTTTCCTTGGCGTACACCGCTCCCTGGCCCTCCTCCCAGTGGCCGTCGGAGTAGCGGCTGCGGCAGAGATGCGGCGCCACTTGCTCGACCCATGCGGGATCGATCCGCGCGAGGCGTCGCGCCCACAGCCGGGTCGTCTCGACCAACTCCATCGCCATCGACCACTCCCATCGTTTGCCGCCGAAAAGTCCCGAGCCGGGAAACACCGCGAAAAACCCGCCGCTCGCCGAGCGATACGCCTTTTCCTCGCGATCCCACAACCCGAACTGCCGCGGCACCCCGGCCAGCAACGCCCGGTGGAACGCCGCATAGTCCGGCAACTCCACCGTAGCTGGAGCGTCCCGCTCCAGTCCGTGCAAGGAGCGTCCCGCTCCCCTTTGCCTTTTCCCCCTTCCCCGACCGACAACCTCCCCACCAAACTGCTCCGCCAGTTCGTCATGCACGTTCCGCCACTCCGTCACGCGACGGTAGTTCACGAAGTTCTCGCGACAGAACTTCCGCAGCCGGTTGCCATGCCAGCCACGCCCCTTGCGGAATGCCTGCACCTCATTCCACAGCCGCAGCATGGAAAGGAAGTCGCTTTCCTCGTGGCGCCACTTGCCGTGCGCCTTGTCCGCCTCCTTCTGCTTTTCCTTCGGCCGCTCGCGCGGGTCCTGCGTCTCCAGTCCCGCCACCACCGGCAGCACTTCGGCCAGCACTCCTTCGTGCTCGGCCTCCATCAGCATCCGCGCCAGACGCGGATCGACCGGCATCCGCGACATCATCCGGCCCGACTCGGTCAGCTCCTTGTCGCGGTCCAGCGCTCCGACCTCGCGCAAAGTACGATACCCTTCGGAGACCGCCTTCGGTGCCGGCGGATCGAGAAACGGAAAGCTCTCGATCTCCGGCAGCCCGAGCGACTTCATCCTCAGGATCACACCCGCCAGCGAACTCCGCCGGATCTCGGGATCGGTGAACTCCGGCCGCGTATCGAGATTTTCCTCGTCGTAGAGCCGCACGCAGATTCCCTCGCTGATCCGGCCGCACCGCCCTTTCCGCTGCCGGGCGCTCGCCTGGCTGACCTCCTCGATCTGCAGACGCTGCACCCCCCGCCCCGGACTCCACCGGCTCACGCGCGCCAGCCCCGAATCCACGACGCAAACGATCCGTGGAATCGTCAGCGAGGTCTCGGCCACATTCGTCGCCAGTACCAAGCGCCGCTTCGGCCCCGGGTGAAATACCCGCTGCTGATCGCCCAGGCCGAGCCTCGCGAACAAGGGCAGCACCTCGGTATTGCGATACCGCCGCCCTTCCAGTGCATCGGCGCAGTCGCGAATTTCCCGCTCGCCGGGAAGGAATACCAGCACATCCCCCGACTCGCCGGTATCGGTCAGCCAATCAACCGCCCGCACCACGCCATTCGCGAGATCCTCGTCCTCGTCACCCGGCAGGAACACCTCATCCACCGGAAAGGTCCGCCCTTCGGCCTCGATGACCGGCACCGTGGCTGGAGCGTCCCGCTCCAGTCCGTGATCGGAGCGTCCCGCTCCGAAAAACCCCGCGAACGCCCCCGCATCGAGCGTCGCCGAGGAGATCACCAACTTCAGGTCCTTCCTCCGCTCGAGCAGCCGCTTCAGATATCCAAGCAGGAAGTCGATGTTCAGCGAGCGCTCGTGTGCCTCATCGAGGATCAGCGCGTCGTAGCGTTTCAGATTCGGATCCCCCTGCGTCTCAGCCAGCAGGATGCCGTCGGTCATGAATTTGATCCGGGTCTCCTTCGACGTCCGATCCTCGAAGCGCACCTGATACCCGACGAACCCGCCCAGCGGCACCTTGAGTTCCTCCGCCACCCGCTCCGCCACACTCGCCGCCGCGATCCGCCGCGGCTGCGTGCAACCGACCAAACGGGGCGAGCCGGGAGTCTGACCCTGCGCTCCACGCTCTTCGCTCTCCGCTTGCAGCGCCTCCACCACCATCTTTGGGAGCTGCGTGGTTTTTCCGGAGCCCGTCTCGCTCACCACCACCACCACCTGCGAGCGCCGGATCGCGTCCACGATCTCCCCGCGACGCTCGACCACCGGCAGCGCCTCGGGATAATTCAATGTCGGCAGTTTCCGATCCATCCGCTCCGCGCGCGGACTAAAGGCCGGTCGGGAGGGCGTCTCAAGCGTGAAGCCAAGCTGGGCAGGACCACTTCAGAAAAAAATGACGACTTCGCTGTAACACCCGCCCCTCTCCGTCGTCACCGACTCTGGATGGCCCAGGCTCTGACATTTCCGGTCGCGGATGTCGCACGTTTGTTCTTCACGCGTTGCGAGAGCCCTGCCCAGCATCGTGCGAGTTCCCCCGTTTTGGCAGAAGACCCGACCCCCGCGACGAGCGAATTGCTCCGGAGCTGGCTCGGTGGCGATGATTCCGCCGCCGAGGAGCTGGTCGAGCGGCTCCACCCGCTGGTGGCGAAAATTGTCAATGCCCACCTGCCCCGCCGCGAGCAGGTGAACGACCTGCTGCAGGAAATCTTCGCCAAGGTTTTCTCCCGTGCCTCCCAGTTCAAGGAAACCAGCCCGCTGGAGCACTGGGTCGCCCGGATCGCCGTCAGCACCTGCCGCGACCGCCTCCGGCACCACTCGCGCCGGCCGCACCTGCTGTGGTCGGAGCTCTCGCCCGACGAACAGCTCGCCTACGACCGCTTCGCCAGCGACGCGTCGGCCGTCCTGCTCTCCCCCGATGAAGCCCGCTCGCTGCTGGAACGCCTCCTCTCCCGGCTTCCGGTGGCGGAGCGGGCGCTGGTCGTCTGGCTCGATCTCGAGGAACGCCCCATCGCCGAGGTGTCCGACCTCACCGGCGCTCCCGCCGGCTTGGTGCGGGTCCGCGCCTTCCGCGCCCGCCAGCGCCTGCGCCAGATCGCAGCCTCACTCCCCAAAGACCTCTACCTGCCATGAATCCCGTCGATTCCCTCATCGCCCGAGCCCGCGAAGCCGGAACACCCGAACCCGGCGCCGCCCCGCCCGGACTCGCACGCGCGGCCCTCGCCCGAGCCCGTGCACTCAAGTCGGAACCGCACTTCGTGTTCCGGGCATCACTGGTCGGTGCCGCATGCGCTTGCGCGGTCGCCGCCGTCGCCATCGCCACAGCACCGCCGTCGGTACCCGATGACCTCTTCGACCTCGGCCGTCCCTCGTCCTCCTCCCCATTCTGACCCCCATGACCTGGACCCAGCGTCTCATCTCCGGCGCCGCGATCGCGCTGATCTTCGCCGCGGGCTTTCTGACAGGCAGCCGCTGGGGCGGCACGTCCGCACCCGAGGCCGAGGAAGCGGACGAGAGCTCAGGTCGCCGCACCCACGAGGAACGGCTGGCATTCATGGACGAGCGCCTCGGGCTCGATGACTCCCAGAAGGAGGCCGTTATGGCGTCATTCCTCGAGTGGGAGAAAAACCTGCGGAAACTTGAAATCGACGACGACGAAGCGCGGTTGGGGCTGCTGATGGATTGCTTCCAGGAAATGCGCACCGTGCTCAAACCCGAGCAGGAGGACGATTTCGAAGCCATGTTCCGCGAAATCCGGCGCCGCAAAACCAACGAGATCCGGCGGATGCAGCGGCTCTTCGACAAGACCTACGGACCCTAATTGCCAACGCCGCTATTCCGCAATCAACCACCCCCGAATGAGCTCGAAGTCCCACCCAACCACTGCCCTGCAGTCTGCCTCCGCAGGCCGGGCGTCCCAAATTCGTGTCCATTCGCGTCCATTCGTGGTTCCGCATCGCGCCGGTCCGGACCGTCAGGACTGACAACTCTCATGCTTTTCCCGATCCCCGCTCCCCGATAGCCTCGATCCTTCCCCTTTCCCGCCATGACTTCTCCCTTCGCCCGCGCCATCCTGGCCAGCCTCGCTCTCACCGCCGCCGCCTTCGCCAACTACACGCCGAGCATCCTCAACTTCACCATCGACTCCGGCGACTTCGTGATCGACTCGGATGCCAGCCGCGGAGGCGTTTCCTACGAACGCGACCTGATCAAGGTCTCCGCCAACCTGTCGTTCACCTACACCGGCAGCGGCCCGACGTCGGTGAACTACCGCTGCGACTACCAGCTCCTCGATGCCAACGACAATGTGATCCTGCTCAACAACGGCTTGGGCGGCACGACCACCACCTACCAAGGCAGCACCTTCACCGTGAACGGCTCGATCGGGCTGTCGGTGAATGACGAATTCCAGCCCGCCGAAAAACTGGAGTCCTACCAGCTCTACCGCGTCCGGATGCTACTGAAGAAACAGAATCCGCCCCTCATCATCTACCAGACTCAGACCCAGGAAGACACGGCCTCGAAGCGACTCATCCACTTTACGAACACGGCGTCCGGCGATGCGGCGGTCAATGTCCGCGGTTACATCGACTCGCTTGAGTGGACCAAGCGCTACGCCTGCGACACCGATCCTTCGAACGACAAGTTCACCGCGACCGCCACCCTCAAGCTGTTCCGCTACGACGCCTATCTGGCGGCCTCACCGTCCACCGACATCGTTCCCCACCGGATCACCTACGAGTTGGTGGATGCAGGCGACCAGAGCGTGATCGCGATTGCCGGAAATACCACCGGACCGGGCTACAGTCTCGATCAGCACGACACCGCCGGCAGCGTTGAGATCCCCTACGAAAGAACGGTCGTAAGGGAGTTCAACGTCAACCCGAACGTCCAACTCGACCCGGTCAACACCACCTACTACGTCCGCGCCGTCCTCAGTCACGAGGAGGTGCCCGGCGACCCCTACATCGACGACACCGGAACCTACGGCTCCCTGCCAAGCACCCTGCTCCACTACAACGGCACCGTCATTGCCGACAACGAGACCGATGAGATCGTCATCACCTCGCTCACCAACGATCCCTACACCCGCGGGTTCACCCCGACCCCCGGCTACATCATCACCATCGTCACCGTCGGCGACTCGCACATCGAAGGCAACGAAGACTTCGAGGTCGATTGGGACACGCTGGAGTATTTCCTCTTCCTCTACCCCGACGGCACCGCGCGCTACACCTCCGCAACCGACCTGACGGTGATCGCGCCGGACGACCCCGACATCGGCACCAGCGCCAACGTCCGCTTTCAGCGGGACGACATGTATTTCGACAACGATGGCCTCCACGGCAACGTGAAGGTCTTCCTGCCGGCCGGCATGGGCGCCTATGCCGGAGATCCCACCGCTCCGTCGAACCATGTGCTCCAGTCGATACTGGATACCGGAGCCCGGGTGTTCGACCAGGACCTGACGCCGGAGGCCACGGTGATCATCATCAACCCGCCCGATCCGGGTGACGTCTGGCACATCCGCGAGGAAACGAAACCGGTCGAGATCACCGCCAACAACATCCTGTGGAACGTCAACACCGGCGAGTTCGCTCCGGGAACCCCCGTCGGCGGCGTCGATCGCGCGCGCTACGTCCGCCGCTTCGAAATGGACTTCCTGGCTGCCGCACCGATCCCCGCCGCCGAAAAGGAGCTGTTCTCGAACGAGCTCTACTACAACCACCTCAACCCGACACCGGCGGCGCTCACGACTTGGAACACCGACGGCAACGGCGTGGCCCAGCTCGACACCACCTTCGCCATCGATCCCGGCGATTTCCTCACCCACTTCCCCTATGGCGCCGAGCTTTCCTGGACGACCCAGGGCTCGGTCGAGATCGATGACGACCTGGTGGTGCCCGCGACGTCTTCGCTGCCCGACGCCGGACTGGTGACGATGGATTGGAAACGCCAGTGCGACGACACATGCGGCACCATCTCCAACGCGACCACGGTCCTCGACCCGACCGTCGCCACCGCCGCCTTCCAGTTCACCCGCGACGGCGGACTGGATGTCGCCGGCCCCTACATCAACCTGAGTTCGCGGCGCGACCTTGTCATGGGCTACATCGACGCGCTCTCGACGAGTTCGAACATCTACGCCCACGACACCACCACCTTCGACAACGGCCGCTTCCTGATGGCCGGTCACGCCATCGACGCTGCCGACTTCAGCCAGACCGAGGACGACGGCCCGGGCGTGCTGCTCAACACCGGCTACGACACCGCCGACCTGAACAACCCGGAGCGCCCCGGCGATGCCGACTACGCCGACGGCCTCGGCGATTACCCGGGCTTCAACTATCGAGTCGCCGATGAGACCGCCGCTCCTACGGCGGTCTCCGTACTCGGCGGTGAGCCGACCCCGACGTACACACTTGGCTCACGATCGAAATACTACACCCGCCTCGGCGGCGTGTCGGGCATCCACGAGCCGGCATCGAATCCGTTCACCGGGCCGGTGATGATCTACGGCTACGAGTTCGAGTTCACCAGCTTCGGCCTCTCGTTCCTCGACAGCGAGGTGCATGACTCGATCACCGCAGGGAACGTCGACATCCCTTCGCCCTCGAACTTCACGCTCGATTTCGACCCGCTTTACTTCAACTGCCTCGGCGGCCTCACCACCGCGGAAATCCCAGGAGGTTCCTTTGATGAGGATCTCGACTTCTGGAACGCCGACTTCACCGGTATCTCGGCTCACTTCCAACCGGCCATCGGCGCCGATTGCGATCCGTCCGAAGCCAATCTGGTCGTCGGGGTCCGCACCTACGCGTCCAACATCGCTCCAGCCCTCGCCGGCTCGCTGGGCTTCCACCCGGACGGCAACCTGATCACCGAACAGGACGCACGACTGGAAGGCATCGACTCCCGCCTCAGCCTGCCCTCCTCCATCGAGTTGGCGGGACCCGACGGCGAGATCTACAACTTCTTCCCGACCCACGACGCCTACTACGAGAACTTCGAGCACTCGTCTTCGGTGGTCGGCCAGCTTTCCTTCCCCGGCCTCCTTGACGTGCCGTTCTTCGAGGATCTCGAGGTCCACTTCCAGACCGGCACCACCGAGGCGAACACCACCGACACCATTCACATGATGGGCGGCTGGCCGACCGATGGCGTGATCACCGCTGCCGACTTCGATACCGACAACCGATCCTACCCGGCAACCACCACGCTCGATGCCTACCGCGACCTCACCGACCCGGACCACCGGATCCATGCGCTCCAGACTTGGATCGGTGTGGTGGACTTTGACTACTCGCTGGACTGGGATACCACCACGCGCTCGTTCAGCGCTTACGAACCGGTCGAGAACGACTTGATGGTCGTCACGACCGAACACGAACTGACCTATCTCTCCGCCGAGAATGCCGAGATCGACTTCGGAGCCAACCTCGACCTCGGGTTCCCCGAGATCAACCTGTCGAACATCGCGATCGATCTCGTTGAGAACACCGGCGTCCAGTCGGCAATCGAAACGGCGATCTCGGAGAACGTCACCGGCGCGCTGATCAGCGGCATCGACTCGTCCGCCGAGCTGCTCAACGACCGGATGGACGAGTTCTACGACCGGATCTTCGACGAGGCCATCGAGCCGATCATCGACGATCTCTACACCGACATGGACGCCGTCACCGGGTTCGGAGCGACCACGGCCCGGATCACGCTTGTCGAGGACTACCTCTGCAACAACGTCGATTCCGTCGTCGACACCCTGCTGGCCATCGATGGCGCGGTCGGCACCGCCGGCTCGGTGATCGACGAGGTCGACCAGGCCCTCGCCCGCCTGCAGATCGCGATCCGCACCGTAATCGGGCGCGTCGAGGTCTCCGGCGGAGAGGTGATCATTTCCACCGGTGAGATCACGGTGCCCGAGGAAGCCGTGATCACCGCGGGCGGCATTCTCACCGAAGGCATCTTCGCGGACACCGACGGCGACGGCTACGACCTCGCCGAACTCCTCACCGCCGCACTGATCGAGGAGCTTGCACCCGACATCGCCGACTCGCTTTCCGCGGTCCTCACCGACATCGCTGGGGACCTCGCCGCAAAACTCGGGGACGAACTCACCGCGCAGTTCGAGGACGCCGGGCCGACCATCGAGCAGGTCAAGCAAGTGCTGCTCGAGCTTCACAATACCATCCAGGATGTCCGCGACGCCGGCCTGCTTTACTCCGAGATTTCCGACGTAATCCTCGCCGCCACCTCCGACATCGAGAACGCGGTAACGAGCGCGAAGGATGACATCACCAGCTTCCTCGATACCACCCTGTGGAGTGAATACACCGAGGAGGAAGTGAAGGAGGTGATCCGGCTGGCGATCCGTGACCGCTTCAACGCTTCGCCGGCGATCGCTTCGGTCCAGGCGACCCTCAAGGCCTACATTTACGACATCGATGCCGCGATCAACGAGGCGATTTCCTCGGCATTCGGCGAGGTCAACAAGATCATCGGCCGCCTGCTCGACGACGCCCTGCCGGCCGACGGCGCGCTGGCCGGCATGCTCGACGACGTCGCCGACATTTCCGCGACGGCCAACATCGACGGCTACGCCCACATCAATGGCGACGCCTTGCGCACCCTGCGCCTCGACACCGACATCCAGCTCAAGCTGCCCGACGACTTCGAGTTCGCGGGCTACATCGAGATCAACCAGCTCGACTCCGACGGCGACGCCTCGTGTTCCTTCATGGGTGGCGAGGGCGAATACGCCGCCGAGGTCAAGATGGGCGCCACCGACATCCCGGTCGGCTGGGGCGGCGAGGGCTTGCGCTTCGATGTCGGCACAAAGTTCACCTTCGACACGTCCTCCGGATTCGCGCTGCGCGGTTTCGGCGGCTCGTTCGAGATGACCCAGGGCGAGATCGGTTTCGAAAGCATGGCGGTCACCTCGCTCGGAGCCGCGGCGATGTTCGGCAAGGACGAGAACTACCTCGCCGCGCAGGTCGGTCTGCAGTTCGACAGCTACGAACTCGAGGGCGGGATCTTCTTCGGCCGCACCTGCACGGTCGAGCCGCTCGAACTGGTCGATCCGGATGTCACCAAGGTCCTCGGCGATCCCCCCTTTACCGGCATCTATGCCTACGGCGAGGCTCAGATCCCGATCGTCAACGCTTCCTGCTTCTTCAACCTCTCGGCCAGCGCCGGCGCCGGCGTGTTCTGGTTCGAGGAAGGAAACACCTACGGCGGCAAGATGACCGTCGGCGCCACCGGCCGCGCGTTGTGTGCAGTCGGAGTCGGCGGCGATCTCACGCTGGTCGGCTCGAAGAGCGGCAACAACTACTCCTTCTTCGGCCGCGGCCGAGTATGGGGCGAGGTCGGCAAGTGCCCGATCTGCACCTCCTTCAGCGAACAGGTCGAGCTCACCTTCAAGAACAACAAGTGGAGCTACGACTTCTGATCCCCTTTTCCCCGAAGCCCTTTCACCACCTCACAAGATGCGACGCTTCCTCCTCAGCTTCCTTGTCCTGATCACCGGCCTGCACGCCCAGGACGACCTCCGGTTCCTATCGGCCACCACTTACAACGATCCCGATTCCGGTAACAACTTCGCTTACCTGATGTGGCAGGCCGAAGACCCGGAGAACCTCAAGAACCTCGACTTCGAGGTCTACGCCAAGCCCGGTCAGCCGACATCGGCGGCACCCTTCACACGTCGCGGAACGATGTCGTTCCAGACCAACACCGCGGTCATCTCGGCGCTGCTCGACACCACCCCCGACGTGCTCGTCGACGCCGCGCTCCTCGAAGAACGGATCGACGGTCTCTTCGGTTCACTCCTTCCCGCCGCCGGTCTGACGCTGCCGATGAAGATCTCCGGCGTGATGCAGGTCGCGCAGTCCGACCCCGACGTCTTCCGCCGGCTGCTCTTCTTCTCCCGCTCGCATCCGTTCATCGGTATCGTGATGGGCACCGCGGGATCCTACCGGGTCAACAACAACGCCGTGACCTTCGAGGTCCGCTCGGCCGACGGCGACGCGGTTTCGGTGGAAGGGCGCGTGACGACCGACCTCACCAATCCGACTCCCATCCCCAAGCCAGGACCGCCGGTCCACCTTCCGGACGAATCCGCCTCGGGTCACCTGAACGTGAAGCTCCGCTGGGGTATCCCGGATGCCCTCGCCCGCCGCACCGCACTGACTTACGGCTTCAATGTTTACCGCATCAGCCGGGCTTTCGCCGAAAGCGGCGGCCTCCACACGACGCCCCCCGATCCCGAGGTGATGACTGGCCTGCTCACCACCGACCCGGACGACGTGGTGCTTGCCAACCAGGTTCCGATCATGCCGATCGCCGTGCTGACTCCGGCCGAGGCCGCGGTGCTCGGACCGGATGACCCCGCCTTCTTCACCGACGACAACGGCGTGATCCTCGACGGCGGAACCCCGCTCAATGATGGCGACGAGTTCTACTACTACATCGCCGCCCGCGACCTGCTCGGGCGTCCCGGCCAGATTTCCGACGGCACCCTGATCGGCATCTGTGATCGCAAGCGCCCGAACCCTCCGGTCCGCGTGCGCGTCAACCACATTCACGAGAACGGTTCCACACCCGAGGATTTCTTCCGGATCTCGTGGCAGGCACCGACCACCGGCGACACGCCGGATTCCTACTACGTTTACCGTTGGGAGAATCCCGAGGCGATGCTCAAGGCCGCCTACCCGTTCGACCCGCTTGCCAATCTGGTCGCCGGTCCCATTCCCCACGATCCCGCGACCACGCGCTACAGCGTCGACGACACCGGAGTCGGCGCGCCCGCGATCGTTCCCGGTTCCTACCGGACCACCGGCGACGACGGGAAGACCTACTGGTATTCCGTCCGAGCGGTAAAGAACACGGCCTGCGGCGACCTCCCGAGCGCCAACTCCAGCCCGGCCTGGGGAGTCCTGCGCGACCGCTTCGGGCCCGATGCGGCGGGAACCAAGTCGGTCGTATTCACCGAGATCGGCCCGGAAGTGACGCTCGGCACGATGACCACCCGCAGCGCGCTTCCGGGCGAGGCGAGCACCTACACGGGAAATGGCGACCATTTCATGCGGATCACCGTGACCCGCGTCGACCCCCGCATCGACGGCGCCATCATCTACCGCGGGTTCGATAACGGCACCGATCCGCCCACCTACAACAAGCTTGGATCGAAACTCTTCTCCGTGGGCGACGACGAACTCGAGGTCAAGGTGGCCGTGCCGGCCGACTACTTCGCCCGACAGGACGAAGGCCTGCTGGTCATCGCCCGCGATGTCGAAGGCAACTTCGCCTACAAGGCACTCCTCGCCGACGATATTCCGAATCCGGACAACAACCGGGTCGTCGAGGTGCCGTTCTTCGCCGACATCGCCGAGACTGTATCGTCCGTGACGGGAGGTGGCGTCGAAGGTGTTGGCACCCACACCACGGTCGACCCCGGAACCGGAGACACCGTCCCGACGGTCGTAGCCTTCGATCCCTCCGACGACGCCAGGGAATACAAGCTCTACAAGCGCATCGACGGCGCCCCGCTGCTCCTCGTCGACCAAGGCGAAGTGACCGATCCTGCAATAGAAATCACCGTCGAGGACTACGCCCTCCCCGCCAACTCCTCGGAGGTCTGCTATTTCCTCCAGTACTTCGACGAGCACGGCAACCCGAGCCCGCTGGTCGATCTCGGCTGTGTCCGAACCACCTCGAAGGTCGAGATGCCGGTGCCCATCCTTTCCCAACCGGAGAAGACCGGGACCGAAGCCACCCCTCAAGTCATCCTGCGCTGGTTCTGCGGGACGGAAGGCGTCCAACGCTTCCGAATCTACATCGACGACGGCGACACCAGAATACCGGTGAACTACTCGAACGAACTGTCGCTTGCGACGCTGACGAGCACCGTTGCCGTTCCAAGCGGAACCCCGACTTTTAGTGACCCGCGTTTCGGCGAACCCCTGAGCGGATCCTTCGGCGGCGAGGCCCAGGGATTCACCCCGTATCTGACCGGTCGGGTCGGAGGAAACTTCGGCAACCCCGCGACACCGAACGAGTTCGAGATCACGCTGAACGTCGCGAGCGGCCGCGAGTACCAATTCTACATCGAGAGCGTTTCACCCGCCGGCGACCGCTCCCTGCCATCGAACACCGCGCCCTTCCTCTGGACCCCGAGCGACCCGGTCGTCGGCCCGGTCGTTCCCTGGCCCGCGCGTTCACTCCCGCCCAAGGACCCCGGCTTCATCACCGGCATCGAGGCCGCGTACAAGGAGAACCTCACCGAAGACCGCTTCTACCCGGTCGTGAAGATCGGCGAGATCGTTGCCGAGAACGGCGGTGGCGCGAACTCTAGCGAAAGCGGATCGGAAGGCGGATCACCGTTCCGGATTCCGGCCCGCTACTTCAGCGACTTCGCCGAACTCAAACTCTACACCAGTTCCGGCGGTGAGGAATCGCTGCCCTTCGTCCTCTACCGTTACCAGGTGGCGAACGAGTATTTCCCCGATGTCTCCGGCGATGTCGTCCAGGTCTCCCCGCTCATCGACCGCATCCGCACCGCGCCCGGCGCCGGTGACGCGTCGCCGATCGAGATCCACGATCCGTTCATCGACCTCCTCTTCGAATCCGAGAGCGACTCCTACGGCGTCTACGTCAAAGACACCCAGGGCGCCATTCGCGGATCGACCTACGTCTACGTGCTTCTCCGCTTCAAGGACAACGGCGAGATCGACCGCGCGATCCCGACCAACGAAGTCTTCATTCCCTTTGTCGATCCGTGAACGCCTCACCCCTTCCCATCATGCGATTTCTTCCCTTCATCCTCCTGAGCGCGCTTCCGGCGTGGGCCCTGAACAGTCGTCATACGTACACGACGCCCGAAGAACTCCAGGGCTTCGGAGACTTCAACAACGACGGCCATCTCGATGCGATCGTCGTCGAGCGTTCGTCCGGACTCTACCGGATCGGCAATGGCGCCGCCGACGGCTCGCTGACGTGGTCCAGCCCGAAACCGACCGGCTGCCCGGGCGCTGAGTCACTTGCCGTCGGCACGGTCACTTCCTCGACTGTTCCCGTCTTCATCGTGACCGGGAAGTCGGCGAACCAGGTGTTCCTCATCGATCCCGCGGCATCCTACACGAGGCCGCTGACGATCTCGCCATCGGGTGTCGGCCCGGCGTCCGTGGCGATCGTCGACCTGAATCTCGTCGGCAATGATCCGACGTTGATGGACCTCGTCGTTGCCACTCACTGGAACTCGCCGCCAACTCCGAACCAGCGTCACGTATTCCAGTCGCTCAGTTCCGGCATCACCGAAGCCGGAACCATTTCGACAGGCAGTACCCCTCTCGAGCGCATCTCACGGATCATTCTCGATGACACTTCGGGCGGAGAGACGTTCTCGACTTTCACCCGTGGCGCAACCGACAGCTACCGGATCCTCGATGCGTCCGGTGCTTCACTTCCGCTCATCGACTCGCTCACGGGGCTCGCTCCGGGAACCGACTTCGTTCACTCGCCCTTCCTCGGAACGAATCTCTCGCAGTTCGTTTTCTTTGTCCCGGGCACGGCGGGCATCCAGTTCTCCGAGTGGAACGGAGCCAGCCTGACCTCACCGGCCGCCAAAAGCATCGGGCCCGATCCGGTGCGGTCAGTCCACCTCACTTTCGACGGCTCCGACGTCGGCATCGCGGTGATCTACAACGACGGCGACTACGCCCGGATGTTCACCTTCGACGCTTCGGGAAATCCGGTCTTCGAGGGCAACTTGTCGCCGCCCGCCGGCGAGAAGCTCACCGGAATCCTCGGAACCTCGGCCGGACATTTCTCCGCGCTCTCCGGTCCGCCGGGTGGCGGATCCACCACCACGACTCCCTACGAGCACGATGGCTCCGATTGGGTACCCGGCACCCCCACCGCGCTGCCTTCGCTGACCAGTGTCTCCACCCGGGCAAACGTCTTCGTTTACGACAAGGAACCGATCGTCAACGCCGACGCGAAACTGGTCGAAACGATCCACGTCCCCGACTGGACCAGCACCTTCAGCATCACCGGTGGCTCGCCGGGAAGCATGGACATCAATGTCGAGACCTTCACCGACGAAGCGACCGGGCTGGATCCAGCGGGCGCCTCTTCGATTCCCGGCCCGCTCTCGACCGCCAACGACGCGCTGGTGAACCAGAATTTCCCCGAAGTTTCCGTTTCGACCGCCTCGTCGTTGCTCGGCGCCGTGCCGATCCAGATCACGATCGATCCGCCGGCCGGAACCTATTCGCGCTACATCACGCCCCGACTGTCGGTGCCGGACCCGACGGGAATCACCGCCTACTATCGCACAGACCTTTCGGATCCCTGGACCACCTACGGCACCGGCAATCCGATCATCCCGCCGGGAGACACGCTGACGCCGTTCACGGTTTGGTACTACGCCGAAGACGGCAGTCGCAAGTCACCGATCCACCAGGCCGACTACGCTTTCACCGGCGATCCCGGATCGTTGGATTCCGATGGCGACGGCGTGCCCGACTTCGTCGAAATCAGCAAAGGTCTCGACCCGCTCGCGGGACCGGACAGCGACGAGGACGGCCTGACCGACCTTGAGGAGATCCTTCTCGGCTCCGATCCGGCGAACGGCAGCGAGACGGCAACCTATGGCGGCGGCACCCTCGACCTGCCCCCCTCCCGCACCAACGACGAGGACGGCGACGGCTTCTCCGACTTCGACGAGTGGGCGTCCGGCTCGGATCCGTTCGATCCGCTCTCGACCCCCGCCGCGTCGTCACTGGTCGAATACCGGAACACCTTCGACCTGAATGTCCGCCCGCTGTCCCACTCGGGAACGACCGGCGACCAACCGGACCGCGAGTCCTTTCCCACGACCGACCCGACCTTCTCGCCAACCGACATCCGGGTCCATGACCTCGGAGCCTTCCTTCTCGGATCCGCTCCGACCGACGACCACACGGCGGCGGCGCTGACGAACCCCTACGCCCACATCCCATCCCTGCCGGCGACCGGCCGCGACCTGTTCGTGATGGTCTCCACACCCACCGCCTTCGACTGCGACCAGGACTCCAGCCTTCCCGGCTGGGGCCGCGAGCTGATCCGGCTGATTCCGATTCCCACGCTCGACGCCGGCCCGGTGCCGTTCAGCGGTAGCGAGACTTCCATCGCTGCCGACTGGATCGCCGCCGCACAGGCCCACTACGCCTCGCTTCCCCATGAGGAGGTCTCCGAAGAACTCGATCTCTACGACACCCTCGCCTACCTCGTTTGGGAGCGGATCACCGGTCTGAAACTTGAGGATCGCGGCATCCTGACCGACCCGCTGCCGCTCGGGCTCGCGACGTTCCGCGACACGGTGGCCGATCAGTCGCAATCCGCGACCATCGACCAACTACTGGAACTGCAGTCTTACGTCGGCCCTGCGGACACCGGCTTCCTCCTCCAATCGATCGAAGCCACCCTTCGGTCGGAGATCGACTCCCCGACGGGCTCGCCCACCCTCGGCCTCAAGAAGCTCGCCAACGAGATCTATCGCATCTCCGCAGGCCTCAACGACACCGATCCCGGGCTCTATCCCTCACCCTTCGAGACACTCCGCACGATCATCCGCGAACTGCCCACCGACGCCGGCGGCATCGATGGCCAGATTGACTTCCCGGGCACCGACGCGATTCCGGTGACCAGCTATGCGGCCGCCCACACGCTGACAGGCGCCGACCTCAACCGCGCTGACGCATCACTCGTCTACCTGCTCGGTTTGGTCAGCCCCCGCCCGACGATGACCTACGAGGCGACCGTCACCGCCACGACCTTTGCCGGACCCGTGCCGGTGCTTGAGGACGACGACACCATGCTCGGGCTGCGTCTCTACGACGCCGATGGCAACCCGTACGTCTTCCCCCAGTCGCTCGACCTTCCCGTCGGCACGACTCTCGAAATCCTCGCCTTCACGGATCGCACGGATCTTCCCAGCGGCGACGGCAGCGCGCTCGAGACCATCTCGGCGACCATCACCGGCTTCCCCTCGGGCTCTCCGGGCGACACCAACCAGAACGCGATCGAGGATGCCTACGAGGACTACTTCTTCGGCGGCGGGGTCGATCCTTTCGGTGACGAGGATGGCGACGGCTACATCAATCTTCAGGAAGCCCTCGAGGGCACCCACCCCGACGACCCCGCCAGCACGCCAAGCGGCCCGCCGCTTCCCCACAGCATCCCACCGGTCAGGATCACGACCGACGGGGTCAACCTGACGTTCACGCTCGAATTCCCATCCGAGTATGGCGACCAGATCCACTTCCTGATCCAGGACTCCGGCAATTCCCTCTCCGTGCCGTTTGTTGAAGGCACCGACGCCGCCACCGACGAGGGACTTGATACTTACTCGCTGACCATTCCCCGGCCGATCGGCACCCGGAACTTCTACAGGTTCCGGCTCGCCCTCCGCTAACCTGGCCCAAGTGGACCGCGAGCTTCAGCTCGCCCCTGCGTTCCGGCAGCGAGCTGAAGCTCGCGCTCCAAGCTCGATCCCGGCGATCGCGGCGCGCATTTTCGCCGCTCGATTTCGCACGGGCAGGGTTGCTAAGTGAAAGGCGCTTGCCTAAGTCATGCGTATCGAAACAGCACCTAGACCATGAATTCCGAACAAAACATGAGCATTTCCGCCAACGGACGTCGACGCTTTCTGAAACAATTGGGCGGCCTTGGAGCCGGATTCGCCGCTGTCGGCGCGGTCGCCCGCGCTCAGGAGGGAGCCCCGTCGCGACCTGCGGGCGCGAAATACATGGGCGACTACGGCGCCCCCAAGCTCGACACGGTCAAGGTGGCGATCATCGGATTCGGCGCTCGCGGGCCGACGCACCTCTCCCACGCCGCGGCCGCCGAGGGAACGAAGTTTGTCGGGATCTGCGACCTCTACGAGGACGCCGTGAAGCGGGCCAAGGACCGGGTGCTGCAAGCCGACCCCGAGCGTCACAAGGACGTGAAGACCTACCACGGCGACAAGCATGCGTACAAGAAGATGCTCGCCGAGACGAAGCCGGACGCGGTCTGGATCGCGACGCCTTGGGAATGGCACGCACCGATGGCCATCGACGCGATGAACGCCGGTGCCCACGCCTTTGTCGAAGTGCCGCTCGGTGTCGGCATCGAGGAGCTTTGGCAGATCATCGACACGTCGGAGAAGACCGGCCGTCACTGCATGATGCTCGAGAACGTCAACTACGGTCGCGAGGAGTTGATGTTCCTCAACATGTGCCGTCAGGAAGTGTTCGGCGAGATCCTCCACGGCGAGGCCGCCTACATCCACGAACTCCGTGGCCAGATGAATCAGTACGAAAGCGGTCGCGGCACCGGCTCATGGCGAACGCTCCACTGGGCCAACGAGAACGGCAACCTGTACCCGACCCACGGCCTCGGCCCGGTCGCGCAGTACATGAACCTTGCACGTGGCGACGACAACTTCCGCCGCATCGTCTCCTTCTCGTCCCCGCCCCGGAACCATGAGCTCTACGCCAAGGAAGTGCTGGGCCCCGATTCGAAGTCGGCCAAGCTCGACTTCTCCAAGGGCGGTGACATGAGCACCTCGATCATCAAGACGGTGCTCGGCCGGACGCTGATGGTGCAGTGGGACGAAAGCAGCCCGCGCCCGTACAGTCGCCACAACCTCATCCAGGGCACACGCGGAACCGGAGCCGGTTTCCCGAACCGCATCGCGCTCGACTACACGTGGAAGAACGCCACTCCGGCGCTGCGCAAGCTGCTCGACCTTCCGGAGAACCAACCGAACAAGCACTCGAACTACCACGGCTGGCTGCAAGGTGGCGGCTTCGATGCCTTCTACGAGTACTTCGACCACCCCCTCTTCAAACGCATGCAGGACATCGCCAAGAAACACGGCGGTCACGGCGGCATGGACGCGATCATGAACTTCCGTGCGATCGAGTGCATGCGCAGCGGCCAACCGCTCGACCAGAACGTCTACGAAGGCGCCTTCTGGTCCGCGGTCTCCCCGCTGTCCCGCAAGTCGGTGGCCGAAGACGGCATGCCCCAGGATTTCCCGGACTTCACCCGCGGCAACTGGAAGACCACCAAGCCGCTGGGCGTGGTTTCCTGAGCGTAAGTCCACTCTTCCGATTGCAAGGCCTGCTCCCGAGACACGGGAGCAGGCCTTCTTCGTTTTCGGCATGAAAGCGCACTCGTGAGACTATAAAATCACAATAATTACATCGAAAGTTCGCGCTTTGACGTTATTTCTGGTGCGAGCGTGATCTGCCCGTCACGCCTATCCTTCCAAACCCCGCCATGAAATTGACTGCCCTCGTTCGTGGATGCCTGCTGCTGGCCACGCTGCCCCTGGCGGCCCAATCGCCACCGGCATCCTTCACCCGCACCGTCACCGACGGCTCTGAAACCGTCACCGTCGACTACGTCCTTCATCCGGTCCGAAGCCCGAACTTCGAGGTTCTCGTCCAGGACGCGACAGGTGCCCTGAACCCTCACACCCCGGCGGAGTCACGCATCTATCTAGGCACGGTCCAAGGCCGTCCCGGAGCGATGGCCGCCGGGCTTCTGAAGGCCGACGACACCTTGATCACGCGGATCACTTTCGAGAACGGCGTGGAGTGGAGCAGCACCGGGGGCAACGCCTCGATCCGGGGCAACACGAACTGGACTCCCCGTTGGCCAGGCGCAATCCCCGGCAGCGGAGGAGCCGGGTCGGATGTCTTCGCGGCCGAGGTCGGAATCGACGCGCCGCACCACCAGTTCGTCGCCGCAGGGTCGAACGTCGATAACGTGGTCGAGATCTCGGAGTTCTCGGTGATGGCCACCAATCTTCTCTATCTCCGTGACGCCGCCATTCTCCACCGGATCGGACGGATCGTGGTGCGCACGGACGCCACCCAAGACCCCTACGAACCGATGGGTGGCGACACCGGACAACTGCTTCCGGGCGTCAAGGACCAGTGGAACAACGTTCTGCCGGCCAGCACGCACGATGTCGCGCTGGTCGCCCGGCCGAATACCGGAGGCGGACTCGCCTGGGTCGGCTCGGTCGGCACCGGCAACCGCTACTCCGCCAACGGTGCCTCCGCCAACGGTGACTTCACGGTCGTCTGGAGGCACGAGGTCGGACACAACTGGGGATCGTCGCACTTCGAAGGCGGAACGCCCGAGGGACCGACCATCATGTCGGGTAACTCGCTCGGACGGATCTCGAGCTCCGAGTTGGTGAAGATCCTCAACCACCGGAATTCGAAAACCGGCATCCTCGACAACCTCGGGCCCTACTCTTTCCCGCTTCCCCCACGGGCATCGGCGGACCGGGCCAAGTTCGAACCTTCCGATTCCTCAGTGACCCTCGACGTGCTCGACAACGACAGCGATTCGAACGGAGACACCATTTCGATCACGGGATTCGACACGCTCAGCGCGCGCGGCGCGACGGTGTCCCTCTCCGCCGGTACCGGACCCGGCGGCCGGGATGAACTCGTTTACAGCCCGCCCGCCGGCCTGCTCGACGGAACCGACTACTTCACCTACCGCATCAGTGACCCCGGCGGCCGCGAAGGAGTCGGCTATGTGATGCTTGAACCCCAGTTCGAAGGCGAACTCGCCGCGCACTGGAATTTCAACGAGGACAGCGGCTCGGTTGCCCACGACTCGTGCTGCAACCAGCTCCACGCAACCATCGCCGGCACGCCCGGTTGGGTGAGCGCCGGAAAGGAAGGCGCCTGCCTGTCGATCAACGGAGCCGACAATCCCGCGACGGCTCCCCCGCTCCTGCTCGAAAGCAACACGGTCACAATCTGCGGCTGGATCAAAAGGTCCGGTGACCAGAACGACTGGGCCGGTATCGCCTTCAACCGCACCGGAGGTACTGCGGGCCTGAACTTCGGAACCGGCAATGAACTGCGCTACCATTGGGGAGGCGGAGGCCACTCGTCGTATAATTTCAACTCCGGCCTCGTTCCCCCCGACGGGACGTGGACGTTCTGCGCACTGGTGATCGAACCGACGCAGGCGACGATCTACATGCGGCCCGACGGCTCCGCGCTTTCCAGCGCGACCAACTCCGGCACCTTCGCCGTCCAGGGATTCAGCGGCGACTTCTTGCTCGGACGCGATCCGAACAGCGCCAGCCGGACCTTCAATGGCGAACTCGACGAGTTCCGCGTGTTCCGCAGGGCGCTCACGCTGGCTGAAATCACTTCGCTCTCCGATGGCGCCGGCACGGCTTCGGACCCCTCTCCGGAGATCGCGGGCGCGCTCCTCCTGCCGGCGACCACCGACCTGACATGGACCCCTGCTCCGGCGACCACGGACCATCACGTCTATCTCGGCACCGACTACGCGGCCGTCCGCGACGCGACGACCGCGTCCCCCGAATTCCTCGGAAACACGGCGACGAACAACTGGACTCCTCCCCTGCTATCGAAAGGGCTCTACTTCTGGAGGGTCGACTCCGGCGACGGCACCAACACCTTCGCCGGACCGGTTTGGTACTTTTACGCCGACACGGACATCGTCGACGGCATCCGCGGTTGGTGGAAAATGGACGATGGCAGCGGCCTGACCGCAACCGATTCATCCCCCAGCGGAGCGGACGGCACTCTCGATCTTCCGGCATGGGCGACCGGCCGGCGGGCCGGGGCGCTCGACTTCGACGGAAACGACCGAGTGGAGTGCGGAAATCTCGCATCCCTCTCCGGAAGTACGGCATTCACCGTGGCAGCATGGGTCAAGGTGCCAAACCTTCACTCCAGCACCGGCATCATCGTCCAACAACGGGCGGCGAACGGCTTCAACGGCCAATACCAACTCCGGGTCAATGCCGACGGCACCGCCGGATTCTACGTTTACGGGAACTCATCGACGCAGTTCGACTTCAACGGTTCGACCGCCATCAACGACGGCAACTGGCACCATGTCGCAGCCAGCCGCGACACTTCCGGAAACGCGACGATCTACATCGATGGCGCGGTTGACGGCTCGGTCAGCGGCACCACGGTCCGCGATCTCGGCGGTTCTATCGATGTCGGGATCGGCTGCGACATCCGCGACAACGTCCGGCACTTCGTGGGCGGCATCGATGATGTCAGGATCTACGAAAGGGAATTGATCCAAGCCGAGATCGCCGAAGTGATCAACCGCGCGCCCTTCTTCACGGCAGACCCGATCCCCGTCGCGGCGGCGAGCGAGAACACAGCCTATTCGGATTCCCTTGCCGGATGGGTGTTCGATACCGACGCTGGCGAAAGCCTTTCCTTCAGCAAGGTTGCCGGGCCCGACTGGCTCACGGTTGATCCCGCTGGAGGACTTTCGGGAACACCCACGCCAGAGGATGTCGGAAGCAACGCCTTCACCGTTCAGGTCACCGATTCCGCAGGAGCTTCCGCCGTCTCGGCGCTGACCATCGAGGTGGCGAACCTCAACGATCCGCCCAGCTTCAACAGCGATCCGGTGATCCTTGCCGGTGCAATCGAGGACAGCCCCTACTCCCAGACCCTCGACGGCACCGCGTCCGATCTCGACCCGGGTGACACCTTGCTCTTCTCCAAGCTCTCCGGACCAGCATGGCTGACCGTTGATCCTGACGGCGAGGTTTCCGGCCTCCCGGCGAATGGAGATGTCGGACTGAGCTCGTTCCAAATCGAGGTCACCGACAGCCAGGGCGCCAGCGACACCGCAACTCTGGAAATCTCGGTGATCAACACCAACGACCCGCCCTCCTTCAATGTCGATCCGGTGACGGGCCCGACGGCCACGCAGGGCGTCTCGTATGCGGCCGACCTCGACGGCACCGTCGACGATGTGGACGCCGGGGACACGCTGGAGTTCTCAAAGGTATCCGGACCCGCGTGGTTGGTCGTGAATCCGGACGGCTCTCTCGACGGAACGCCCGGACCGGGCGACGTGGGCCTGAACTCCTTCACCATCGAAGCCACCGACAGCGGCAGCCTGAGCGACTCCGCGACGCTGGAGATCACCGTCCAGAATGTGAATGATCCACCCGCGTTTTCCGCCGACCCGATCGACGCGGCCGACGCGACGGAAGACAGCCCTTACTCCGGTTCGCTGGCAGCACTCGCTTCCGACCCGGACGCTGGAGACGAACTGACTTTCCTCAAAGTCTCCGGACCCGCATGGCTCAACGTCGGACCTGATGGAGCACTCTCGGGGACGCCTGTCGAAGCGGACATCGGCGCCAACAGCTTCGTCGTGCGTGTCGCCGATCTCGCGGCCGCGCAGGACGAGGCCGTCCTCAACATCGAGGTGATCGGCGTCAACGAACCGCCTGTATTCTCATCTGCCCTCATCACCAAACCGGACGCGACCGAAGACGAAGCGTACTCAGGAGAAACCCTCGCCGGCACCGCCAGCGATCCGGACACCGGCGACTCCATTTCCTACTCGAAAGTTTCGGGGCCTGCATGGCTGACCGTCGCTCCCGACGGCGCACTGGGTGGCACGCCTCCTCCCGGAAGTGCCGGAACGCAATCCTTCGTCGTCCGGGCGACCGACCTTGCGGGTCTTGAGGACGACGCCACGTTGGAAATCACCGTGATCGCAGCAGGCTTGCCCCTGCCTTGGGATGAAAGCTCGATCGGTTCGGCACTCGCCGGAAGTTCGTCGCACTCGGGTGGAACCTTCACGCTGTCGGGAGCCGGCCGTCTGGAAGGCACTGCGGACGGCTTCCACTTCGTCTGGCAGGAACTCGAAGGCGATGCGGAGATCATCGCCCGGATCGCTTCGCTTGAAGACACCGGAGCGGACGCCCGGGTCGGCATCATGGTCCGTGACACCTTGGGATCCAACTCCCGCCATGTCTTCCTCGGCACCAACGGCAACGGCGACTTCCGATGGGTGCGCCGGACCAGTCCGTCGGCCCGCACCGCGACATCCACCAGCGGCAGTGGAACGCCGGGCAACACGTGGCTCCGTCTCGCACGGAGCGGCGGCCGCATTTCCGCCTACAAGAGCGATGACGGATCGAATTGGATCCGCTTGGGCAGCCTCGGCGCGGTGCTGCCATCGACCTGCTACTTCGGCCTCGCCGTTGCAAGCGGGTCCGACGCGGTGCTCAACACCTCGTCCTTCGACAACGTCAGCGTGACTCCCTGATGAGATCTTTGTGGTTGGTCGTGCTACTCGGCGCCGCCCTGTGCGGTTGCCGACGTTCCGACGAGCCCGCAGGAGCCGCACCAAGCAAAGACGACGCCGAGAAATCCGGCGCGAAGATATCGAAGCGGACCGAGTTCGAACCCCAAGAGGATCCGGTGATCCGCGTTCGCGAGAAATACAATGCAGCGGAGCAGATTACTGACCCGGAAGAGCGGACCAAGGCCCTCGAAGCGGTGGCATGGGATGCACTCGAACTCGACCCCGACCTTTCGCTGGAGGCCGTCAACCAGCTTGCCGCCGGCAGTGACGGGTCCCGCCGACTGATTGGTCACATGGCCATGCGCCTCGCGGACGAAGATGCGGAGCAAGCCCTCCAATGGGTGCGGGCCCTTGAAGATCCGGCGGAACGATCCGACGCGATCGGCAGGGTCACCGTGGTGATGGCCAACGAGGATCCACGCCGCGCGGCGGATTTGGCCGTGAACGAAATGGCGGAAGGCCGGGCAAAAGACAAAGCCGTGGTCCAGATCGTCCAACGCTGGGTTCAGATCGAACCCGCTGAGGCCGCCGCCTGGATCATCCTCTACCCCGACACGAATGTTCGGACCGACGGCGTGCGCTCGATGCTCGACATCTGGCTCTCGAAAGATTCGGCGAGCGCAGGCAGCTGGGTGGGAAACCTTGCTCCGGGACCGGTGCGAGACCACACGCTAGAGACCGCGGAGGAACTCCTGCACGGCCGGTTGGCCGACCGCGCACCCGCATTCGTCGGTGCGTTGAACGATCCCGAGTTGCAGACGCAGTTCCAATCACTCCGCAATGCGAAGTGAGTCTCCCCACCCGGCGGTCACTCGATTGCCTCGATGCGCACAAACAGCCGGCCATCCACCGCGCTCGCGGAGAGGGTGACCTCGACCGTTTCCACACCGTTCGCGTCGGGCGTTCCCGCCGACTGGCTGGCTCCGCCGTCCTCCGTCCACGTGACAAGGTCCGTCGAGACCATGACCCGATAGGTGACGCCGGTAAGGGCTGGGCTCCGCCGGGTATAGCTGAGCGACGAACCACTCAATCCATCGATGGATACGAACGGGCTTGAGGAAGATCCATCTGTCGGATCCAGACCCCAGATTCGCTCGTCATCATTGGAGAAACCGTCACCGTCAAAGTCAGCCGACGGATCCTCTAGCACCGCGGGCGGGTATCCTGCGGCCCAAGCGGTGTAGTCATCATCGATGTATTGAAGAACCGACAGGTTCACGGCGATCCCGTAGGTGGCAGAGGTTTCCCCCGAGGGACTTTGGGCGGTCACCTCGTTGGTTCCGGCGTCCGGAGCCCGCACGACGGTCACCTGACCGACCGACAATCCGGCCGCCACCACGATCGACTCGGCGGTGCTCCGCGGCATCCCTATGACGTTCGGAACGGTGGCCTGCGCGGGAATGGTGGCTGTGGCTCCGATGGAAGGCGCTGTGGCATTCTGAGCCGGACTCAGATCACGGGCGCTGACCGTGTAGGTGTAGGCGACTCCCGGAGTGAGCCCGGTGTCGGTGTAGGTCTCGGAGCTCTGCCATCCGCTGTCGCTTCCTCCGCCCGATGTACAGGTGAAGTAGTACTCCACTCCCAGAGCATCGAATGCGGTTGCTGCCGTCATCGTGATCGATGACGGGTCGACCGCGTGAGGAGCAACCGCAAATGCCATCGGATCCGGGACTGGCGGAGTAGAGTCGGCCGCCATCGCCACCGTGCCGAACAGGACACTTTCGTAGGTCGCACCGAAGCGGATCTCATCCATGAGCACCTGCTCGCCGCGGGACCACGTCAGAGTGTCGTAGGTGCTTTGATCGACCGAAACCGTCAGAGTCGAGATCACCGGGCCGAGGTTGAGATCGGTATCCGGTTGGTAGAGCTCGATCACATCCTCGGTGGCACCCCACACGATCTTGCCGACGTACAGGGCGTGGGCACCGCCTCCGATCGTCGAGCCGGTTCCCTCCCAACTGCCTTGGACCATTCCGGCGAGGGCGTCGCCCGAAGCCAGGTCGCGGTAGTGGGTCGCAATCGCCCGCCCGTTGGTTCCATTGATCCGCCCGAGCATCACGCCGACTCCGGAACCCAGTTGGGCGCCGTCGTTCTTGATCCAGTAATCGTAGTTCCCGGTGCTGAACGAGTCATTAGCGAGTGCCAGCGTCAGCCTCGAGTTGGTCACATTCGCGAGGGAACTGTAACCGAGCACCACGCTGAACCAGAGTGTCGTGTCGTCCTCCAGAAGCCCGTTTCCCGCAAGAGCCGATGGGTCAATCGGTCGGGCACCACCGAAGTGGTTCGAACCTGCGGTGAGGTTGCCGATTGAGTTCCCGGTGACGGGCAATGGTCCATGTGTCAATGACCCGGCCGCGATCGAAGCGGTCCCTCCGGCCGACCAAGCCCCGCCAAGACCCACTTCGGATGTGCCGCTCTGCCCCGACAGCGCGCCAGCCGGATAGTCGAAGGGTTCATAGATCGCCACTCCATACGAGGACACGAGCGAGACATCGATATCCACCGTCGCTGCCGAGACCTGGCCCTCGCTGTCCATCACTTCGAACGTGAAGCTGTCGGGACCGAGATAGCCCGACTCCGAAGTATAAACCAAATACGGCACCGTCCCGGAGAGGGAGCCGTGGCTCGGCTGGGACGTGACTTGGAACTGCAACGCGTAGCCTTCGGGATCGACTCCCGAGAGCGTCACCGGGTGCGGGGTGGACTCGGCCACCGTGACCAACTGGGGAGTCGCCACGGGAGGATCGTTCGCCGGAAGGCTCCCACCGGTATCGAGCAGGGTCACTGCCACGGTCTCGCGCACTTCGGTCAGCCCGCGGGAGTCCGACATGGTCACCTCGAAGAGATACTCGCCGGGAACTCCTTCGAAGAGCACCGTGGTTTCCGCGCTGTCACCCCTTGCGTTGGGAGTGAAGGAAACCGAGCCGGCACCATGCACCTTCCTCCAGGTGAAAATGCTGTCTCCCTGCGCCAGATCCGATGCAGCCGCCGTGAGCACCGTAAACTTGTCCGGAAGAGTGAGCGTGGGAGAGCCCGACACCACAGAACTGATGCTCTTCAGCGGCATGAGCAAGGCAGGCGACGGATCCGCGGCGATCGCATCGAGAACCGCTTGGGCTTCGGCGGCCTGGCCGCCGGTCAGCATCTGGTTCAGGAAATGGATCACATCGGGATCCGGATCCACAGTCAGGCAGCCGCCTCCATAGAGCTCCATCACACCCAGAGCCGACGCCTTGTTACCACCCCGCCCGTCGTCCTCCATGTAGATCATGCTCAGCGGAACGCCCTCGGCGAAACCATACCTCTGCAGCACCTCGATCCCTCCCTGCCGGACTCCGGCACTGAACATCTTGTCGGCCGGGGAGCGAACCAGGACCGACTCGACAATCGCGTCGGCCACCGCCTCGGCATCCACCTGCGAGAGCTTGTCGTAAATGTGCCCGAGGGTGCTGCGGGCCAAGCCGACGGGAGTCGCGGCGACCGCCCGGATCGCCGGATACAGCAGCGCGCGGTCGACGCCGTTGATGCTGCTCGCGAGAATCCCCTTCGGGCCGTAGGCATTCCCGTTGTAAAAGAGAAGCATCGCGATCTTCGCATGGGCGAAGTGCAGGGGATCGTCCTCATCGAAGGGAAACAACGGTTTAGCAGTGCTCGCCGCCGCTTGCAGCACGGTATCGAGTTGGGCCGTCCTCGCGGCATGGGGAAGATAACGCAGCGCCTCGGCCGCCATGAAACGTACCTCGTGGTCGGGATCGGTAAGCAGCGCGGCCAGCACAGACCCCGATCCGGCATCGCCGATCTCTCCAAGGGCCCGGCACGCACCGAGCCGGGAACTGCCTGCCGGGTCATTCGCCAAGTCGGTGATCTGGGAAAGGGTCGCGGCATCCACTCCCCGGTCGCCCAACTCCGCGGCAGCCTTCTTGATCACGACCGGTGACCAGTCCCCGAGATCCGTTACCAGTTCCGCGACCGAACGGGATGAGGCATCGTATTCTCCCGACGCCGTGGCCTCCGCCACCGCCGTCGACATGAGCACCCTCGAGCCATCATGACCGCGGCCGGTGACGTGAAGCTTACGGAGCGGTAGCGCGTAGGTCAGGATGGCCGCCGCCGTCATGCGGAAGTTGTTGTACTCGGACCCGCTGTTGGGCCCCTCACCCGTCAGGCAGTCGTAGCCGATGGATCCGTCCCACCGGCGGGCCAGATCGAGGTGCCAGCTGATCCTGGAAAAGTGGGCGGCGGCAGCCTCCTCGCCTCCGCACGCGGCACCGAGAGGCGCCCACAGGTAATTGAAATAGGACCCGGTGTGTCCGGTCTCCCTCACCGCAGGAGAGGCCGTGCACATCCGGGTGAAGAACTCGCACTCCTCGGTCCGGCCGGGTTCGAGCATGAACGAAAGCGCCGCCAGCCCGCTCTTGCCGTTATTCTCGTGACTGATGAACGGTTCGTGCTCGCCGTAAGGCACCGCACCGAGTCCGGCATAGAATCCGAAGAAGCGGCTCATCCGCTCGATCGCCGGCCCGATCTCCGGATTGGCAAGACCGCACTCACGGGCGAGGAGCAGCCCGAGATAGCAGGGCATCCCGGCCGAATTGACCGTTCCATAGACGCCGCCCATCGGTCCGTTGTTAGCGCCGTCGGCGGTCTTCTCCGCGAAGATGTGGCCCATGGTGCCGAACAGGCTTTGGTTCTTCGCGATGTTCACCGCATAGGCCTCGATTCCGGGCATCACCTCGGTATCGCCGGTCCGGAGGAAATACTCGGTGAGGACGATCAGTGTGTGACCGCGTTGCCATGTGATCATCGAGTTGCCGTCCCTCTCGTCCGACATCATCTGAGCGATGGTTGCGGCATCGGGAACCAGCGCGCGGGCTTCGTTCTGCGCACGGGTCTGGTGGGCGGTGTTGTCGGCGATCGACGGGTCATCGGTGGCGAGCAAAGCCAGCGTGCCGAACGAGTAGCGCCCCGAGTCCTGATTGGCATAGAAGTGGGCGATTGCCTCCTCGAGGATCTTGGCCGACTTGGGGCAACTGTAAGGAGCGGTCGCGCTGTAGGCTCCCATCGTGCGGAGAGTGATATCTACGGTATCCGTCGTACCGGCCCTCCAGCGAAGCAGGCGCAGGGTCGCCGGGGTCCGGGCCTCCGCCTCGCCGATCTCGATCGCGAGACGATACCGCGCGTCCCCGGTGAAGGCCACGGGTGCGGCACCCGTTCCGTCCGCCCCGAGAATCACGTCCCCCACCGCGATGATGCCGTCAGCCGGCGAGCCGACATCCACCGAATCGATCAGGATCTGACGACTCTCGCTCGTGTTATTGCGGACGTGATACACCCACCCGCGCATACCCGTCGCTCCGAGATTGGTGGTGATGGAATCCCCGGGGACTTCACCTGCGGTGAGGTCAGGAGGCGCCGCATTGGTGGGGCTCCCCCAGACGACCGCAAGAATCAACGCGGGAAGCGCAACCGGCCACAGGCGGCGCAGAGGAGACAAAAGTGAAGATCTCATCGATATCTGGTTTTCCGGAAGAAATGGCAGGAAACGTATCTTGGTCGAGATAATTCAAACCCGTAAAACTCGCTCGGAAAGCCATAACCTACTCACAACCTGAGAACTACGTATACTGGCCAACCAATACCCCGCTCGAGACCTCGATCCCGACACGAATGACTGGAATCACGAAGCTCACTTCTCCCCAGCCGGACGCGGGTAGAGAACCGGACGAGTGCGTCGGAGGCCTCGAGGCCGATCCATGCATCGGGGAATCGAGACTCCCCGTGGAACATCCCGATTCGCCGTTGCCAGTGGAATCCCGACCTCGCTACCTTGAGGGCGATGGTTGACCGTACCTCAAAACCCTGGGTGATTTCGTCCGCGATCCTCGCCGCCTTCCTCCTGACTCACTGCGGAGAATCCGACAAGGAGACGTCGCCAGAGGAAGAGAATACGGATGCCGGACCGACCCCGATCGAGGAACGGACGATCCCGGGCCGCACCAACCCGCCGGAAGACCTGATGAAGCTTCAATCCGAAGCGAAGGCCATGCCGCCCGGACCTCAACGCAATCGCGCCATTGAAGCAGTCGCATGGGACGCCGTCGGGGTGGATCAGCGGATGGCGGCCGAGTTGTTGGAGGAGCTCCCCGCCGGATACGCGAGCCGGGTGCGGATCGTGAGCCGGCTCGCTCTCAAGATCGCGGACAAATCGGTCGATGACGCGATCGCTTGGGCTTCATCGCTAAATGACCCGAGGGAGCGGGACGAGGCATTCTCCAGAATCTCGGTGGTCATGGCCGACGACAAGCCGGCCGACGCCATTGGCCTGCTGACAACCGAGGTCGAGGAACAGAGACTTCGCGACCGGGGCACGGTGCAGATTGTCGAACGCTGGGCCAAGTCGGACCCTCGCGCGGCGTTGGAGTGGGTCGCAACGCTTCCGAAGAACCGCGTCAGGAGCGGCGGCATCACCCGGTGCCTTTCACAGTGGATCAAGGACGACCCGGCATCCGCGGCGAACTGGATGCAGGACGTTCAGGATGCGCAGTTGAGCCTCGATACGGTTCGGGCCGCCCGTTCGATCCTCACCGCATCGACACCGGAAGCACGCGAGGAGTTTCTGGAGCACGTGGACGACGCGTCATTGAAGGAGAAACTTCAATAGACTGCGGAGCCGAAGCCGCTCTCACCCCTTTCTCGATCGGGCGGCTACCAAAGCGCGCTCGGAGTCCGCACCTCTGCGGGCATTGGCCTCCAGTTCCCCGAGGCTCGTCCGCCACACCGCGCGATCAGCCTCACTCACCTCTCCCCTCCCACGGAAAGGCACGCCAAGCCCGAGGAAAGTCGCAACCCAACTGTTGATCCCGACAACTCCCGGTATTGTTGGGAGCGCATTGACGAGCTTGGCGGAGGGCCCGATCGATTCAAAAACTCCGAGAAGCTCTTCATGCTCGCCCAAGCCAGTGGTGGACGAGACCTTCTTCCAGCACTCCGAATCTGGGTCATCCGGGTAGCGGAAGTGCAGCGCTTCGAAGTCGCGGATCTCGTCCCGGGCCCGGCCGATGACGTCTTTGTAGAGCCTGCGGCTCTGCTCCCCCGGCCTCATTCCGGTCTCGATCATGAAGCGGCACATCGTCTGGACCTCGTGGACCAGAAGCGACAACCGCATTCCCGACAGAGGCTGCACGAAACCCGCTGCATCCCCGATGTGGACCGAGTCGGCTTTCCACGGGTTCGACGTCCGGCCACCATGCCAATCGGTGACCCGGAGCTCTCCGGCCGGCTTTCCGAGTCGTTCCAACAGCCACTCCCGCGCATCGTCGTCACTGACGCACTCGGGATCATAGGCAAAGCCGATCCCCATCGAATCGTCGTGATCCATCCGCCAGCTCCAGCCCGAAGGGTGGGCCTGCACCGTGCAAAATGGCAGCATGCGCTCGTTCGAACGACGCCGCAAGCCGGTGACCGAACGCCAAGCCACGGTGCCGTCCTTCGGCTCGATCCAATCGTCGCGATCGGCAGCTGCGTCCGTCCGAACCAGCAGCCCGCCGTCGGCAATCTCGCCCTCCGGCGTCGTCTCCACACCCACCGCCGCGCACGCTCTCTGGAGCAGATCGGTGAATGGCTCCGGACGGACCTGAAGACCGGTGATGCCGTCACCGGATACTCCGGGAGGCAGCACCTTCTTCAGGCGGATCAGCGCCTCGCCAATACTGAAGGAGCGCTGGTCATCGGTGGCCGAGAGAAAGCCCGCCTCGATCTCCGACTTCGGAATCTTCCGGAACGGTGCCGTATCGAATGACTGGATGAATTCACCACGAGCCCCCCAGAGGAACCGGAAACCCAGGCACCATGTCGGTCGGCCGAAAGTGTGGAGGTCGACCTCGCGGATCCCGAAGGAACCGATGAGCTGCCGGAGAAGAAATGGACTCGCGACTTCCCCGATCGGATTGCTACTGCCCTCACGGCACCGCACGCCCACTTTCAGATCGGGCAGCATGCGCTTGAACGCAAGTGCGGCAAGATAGGGGTCGTAGCCGCTACCCTCCACCACCACCGAGCGAATCTCTGAACCTAGCTCCATTTCCATGTTGGCTTTCGGATTGCGTTCAATGCCTGGCTGACCGTCACACCGGCCGACGCGGCGCGGCCCAGCCTGCCACGTGCGGACTCCCATGCCGCCCGTTCCTCTGCCTCCGGCTCATAGCGGTTGGCGTAGGGAACCTTCATCCCGACCAGCATCGCGAGAAAACCCTCGATTCCGTAAATGTTCGGTCGCGTGGGAAGGCTCTCCACCAACAGTTGGGACGGGCCGATCTCGCGGTAGGCATCGTACAAGCCCTGATAGTCTCCGAGACCCACGTCTTCTCGACAGGCTTTCCAGAAGGGAGTCTCGAGCCGTGTGTTGAACTTGTAGTGGTAAGCGAGGAAGTCGCGGATCTCATCCCAAGCGGACGCGACCTTCTGATTGAAGAATTCCCGCATCCTGTCGTCCGGCATCCGGTCGGTCAGTTGCAGGGTCTCCGCCAACCATCTCACCTCGTAGATGATCTGGGCGATCGCGGTTGCCTCAAGCGGCTCGACGAAGCCGGACGCGTTACCGATAGCAACGACATTCCCCACCCAGTTCCTCTGATGACGACCGCTCCGGAAGCGGACCACACGGGGATCACCACCCACCTTCGGATTCTTGCTGCGGAATTCCTCCACCGCCTCGTCATCGTCGACAAAACGGGAACTGAAGACGTAGCCCCGGTTGATGAAATTCTCGTGCTCGATCTGCCAGCACCACCCGTGATCCATCGTCTCCGCCGTGGTGTAGGCAAGCAACGTCTCGTCCTCGCGCTCCCAACCGCCGATCACCGCCCGGTCGCAAAACAGCGCGCCCGAGTAGTCATTGAAGGGTTCCTCAAGCGCCTTGCCGATCAGCTCCGCCCGAAATCCCGATGCGTCGATGTAGAGATCCGCACTCAGGGCACCCGACTTCTCGAACCGCACTTCCTTCACGCCGTGAGCATCGCGTTCGACTCCCTGCAGGGTATCGTCGACAAACTTCACACCAGCCTCCCGGGCAAGCCGCGTCAGGCACTCGACCAGCTTGTGGTTCTCGATGTGAAAGGCGTAGTTCCCTTTGACCAGAGGCTTTCCGAGAGGCCCCGAGGCGAAGGCTTTTCCCCGACTCATCAGGGCGCAGGCCGACGAGAGATCGGTGCAATCTTCCTCCGCGTAGTAGCCGTTGGGTTTCGGCAACCCGTCGAAGCGCCAGTCATACTGCTCTTCGAAGTCGTAGAAGAACCAGTCCCTCGGCCCCCAGACAAACTTGATCCCCTGCTTCCAGGTCGGCTCGGCCTCCCGGTAGAACTCGGCAGGATCAATCCCGAGCGTCGTGAACAGATGATCGGGGAACACCGCGGTGGTTCCCTCCCCCACTCCGATCACGCCGATCTCACTGCTGTGGACCAGAGTCACATCGATTTCAGGAACCAGACGCCTGAGGGTGAGCGCGGCCAGAAGCCCGGCACTGCCTCCTCCCAATACAATAGCCGACTCGGATCGGCCGACTGCTTGATCACTTTCCATCGTCTGAAAATGTAACCGTGGTTTGTTCTCGGATTGCAACCTGCGAGTCCGGCAGAGCGGGTCAACAGGCCAAAGAAAAAGCCGCCCGGACAGCTGTCCGGGCGGCTTGAGTCACAACCATTGCTGTGATGCGTAATCGATCAGGGAGTCGGGATATCGACCGCAAGGCGGGCGAAGAACGAGCTGCCCGTCGCGAGCGAACGCGGAATGCTCACCGTCACCCGGTCAACTCCGGCTCCGAACGCATCCGGATAGAAGTCGTCATCCTCATCGATGATCACTCCATCCACACCGGCCTCGGCGGTCGTCCAGTCCAGCGCATCCAGCGTCGAGCTGTATTCGGCGAACGGATTCTCACCCGCGGCATTGTCGGAGCGGCGGTAGGTGAAGATCAGGTAGGTCGCATCGACGGTCACCGTCGGCATGTCGCCCAGCGAGTTGCTGGCCGGGTTTGCCGGATCCGAAATGGTGCCGAGCACGAACTCGATGCCGTTCGGGATGGTGTCGTTGTCCGAGTCGGCATCCGGGCCGGCACCAACGATGTTGTTGGCGGCCTCGTAGGCGTCATACGGATTCGCCGGAGCGGGCACGATCGCGACCTGGTCGCCACCACCGTAGGTGTAGTCAACCGTCCAACCCAGCGGCACCGAAGCGAAGGTGCCGACGAGGCTGCCGTAGTTGGCGATGACGTAGGCGGCTTCGCCCGCGACGCCGGTCAGGTTGACGCTCAGCACGGCGTTGGTCAGGTCGAGCACACCCGTGACGTCAAGCGAGTCGGACTTCGGAGTCAGGGTATCGTCGACATCGATGAGCAGCGTGCCGCTGCCGATGGTCACGTTGCCGGTCACGTCGAGGTCGCCGATGGAATCGCCCGGGGCGATCACGCCGGCGCCGGCGCTTCCGATGTTACCGGTCACCGAGCCGTCACCCGTGAGGGTCTGGCCGGCGCCGACATTGAACGGCGAGAGCAGGCCGGCGACGTTCAGCGACGCTCCGGACTCCACGTTCACCGTGGTGCTCGTTTCGATGCTTCCCGAAGTGCCGAGGCTCAGCGTCGCACCCGTGTTGACGACCGTGTCGCCCGTGTAGGTATTGGTCGAACCGAGGAGCATGGTGCCCTCGCTGACCGTGACGGTCGCGCCGCCCGAGACCACTCCGTTCAGCACCATCGTGCCGGCACCCGACTTGACGATCGGCGCCACACGGCTACCGCCGCTCGGATTGAAGGTCACCGTGGCACCGCCATCGACGATATCGAACACGCCACCCGCACCGCGGTCGACCCACAGGGCGCGAGTCGTCGCCTGAGCGCCGGTTCCGGTGTATTCGAAGGTGCTGCCCTCGTTGACTCCGAGGTATCCGGTGCCGATCGCACCCAGTCCACCGGCGTCGTCGACCGACGATGCGGCGAGAATGCCTTCCTCGACATCGGTGCCACCGCTGTAGGTGTTGCTGGCTCCGGTAAGCTCCATCCGGCCTGCGCCGAACTTGCGGGGCTTCGATCCGCCGGTCATGTCTCCCGAGACGAGCAAGTCGGTAGCGGGAACCCCGTCGTCCACGTTGAAGGTGATCGCACCGATGAAGCTCGTCCGGGCTCCCAGCGTGCTGGTCACGTCACCAGTGTGGTTGATCGTGCCTCCACCCCGGATCTCACCAGGTCCTGCAGTGCTGCCGCCGGAGATGTTGGTCGCCGTGGTCGGCAGGTACTGCTCGTTGTTGAGATACCAGGTTCCCCCAGCGTTGAGGTTGATGACCGCCGGACGGGTTGCACCACCCAGACCGCCGAGCGAGTGGGTCACGGTGTCCAGTGTGCCACCGGCATTCACGGTGATCGTGTCACCGCCTGCCACCGAGGTGCTCCAGTTACCGCCGCGGGCGAACAGGGTGCCGCTGTTGACGGTGAAGTTGACGTCGTTGTTGGCCACCGTGGTCAGCGAGCCGCCGCCGTCGAAGATCACCTCGCCACCGCCGATGAAGGCGCGGCCGGGCGTCTGCGCGTCGCTACGATCGAAGGTCAGGCCAGCCCCGGCGCTCACCGAGATGCTGCCGCCGCCACCGAGCGTTCCGGTCGTGCCACCGTTACCGACTACCACCTGGCCTTCGGTGATGTTGACCGGGCCGGTGTAGGTGTTGTCGGTCAGCAGCGTCAGCGTGCCCAGACCCGACTTGAAGAGGTCGGTCGTGCCACCGATCGCACCCGAACCGGAGAACGTGTAGTCCTGGTCGGCACTGACGGTCACCTCACCCGGAGTGAGGGTTCCGACGAGGTTGATCGGCGAGGCATTGGAACCGGTGTCGTCGAACTCGACGGCGTCACCTTGGAAGAAGGTCTCATCCGCAGTTCCGAAGAGATCCCAGTTCTGACTGGTGTTGACGTCCCAATCGAAGTTGGCCGGCGTGCTCGACCAGAACAGATCCTCGTTCTGGAAGGTAACGTCGATCCAGACTTCGCCCGGTGTGCTGAAGTCCAAGGTGGTGGTCGGTGTCCGGAAGTCCGAGAAGAACTGGTTGTCGATGGTTGGCGCGCCGGTGAGCGTGCCGGTGTAAGTCATCAACAGGTAACTTTCTGTGGCTCCCGGAGTTGCCGCACCGAAGAAGCGGGGCGAGATGGTTGATCCCGCACCGAAGGTCAGATCACCTGCGACATCGATCACGTCACCCGCGGCGAAGCCGGATGCGTCGAGGTCAAGCGTCACATCGCCGTCCACCTGAAGCGAACCGGTCGAGAACGCTCCGACAACCGATGCATTGCCATTGGTGCCGGCGCCGATGCTGCCGGTCGCAGCGATGGTGGCGTCACCGATCGTTCCGGTGCCGACAAGCGAACCGGTGTTGACCGTCGTCGAACCGCTGTAGGAGCTGGTTCCGTTGAGCGCAAGAGTTCCGCTGTCGACGGTGAGACCACCCGCACCGGTCAGATTACCACCGAGGGTGATCGTGTGGGCACCGGCCTCGAAGCTGGTGTCCCCGTTGATACCCGTGAAGGTGATCGGCAGGTTCGTGCTCCAGTCACTGGACCAGTCGTAACCCGGCTCGGCCGAGGAAGAGGTCGTTCCGACCACACCTCCACCGAACTCGATGGCGTAGTTGGCGCCGCCGTTGCGGATACCCCACTTGCCGACGTTGAGCGTTCCGCCGGTCAGCGAGAGCGTGTGGGTGCCAGCGGTCGTGCCACGGCCGTCGATCACGATCGAGGTCGCGTTGAGCGTTCCTCCGCTGATCGAAAGGTCACCTTCGCCATCAATGCCGAGGAAGACGTTCGCCTGACCCTCGTTGGTCGGGCTGGTCACCGTGTCCGGCATGCTCAGGCTGCCACCCGAGATATTCAAAGCCGAGGTGGAGCCACCCCAGTGGCCAATCCGAACATCGGTCGAAGCGAGGACATCACCTGCGAGAAGGTTCGAGGTGTGCGGTTGGTTGCCACCTTGACCGAGTTCCCAATCATCGATCACCAGCGTTCCTCCGACGCCACCACCGAGGTTGACGTTGGTCGTGCCGGTTCCGAGGTCGAAGCCCTGGGCGATGACACCATTGGACGAGTTGATGTTCACCGTGCCTCCGTTCTGAACGCGGAAGGCTTCGGTGAAGTCGATGTCGCCGTTGAAGGTCACCGTGCCGCCCTGGGCGAGCAGGCGACCGTCCGTGACGATGTCACCGTTGAAGACCAGGTCACCCGTGTTGTTGTCCTTGATGATGTCACCGGCACCTCCGGCACCGCTGCCGTCGATATCGCCATTGACGGTGAAGGATCCACCGTTGCCCGGGTTGAAGTAGGCGAGGTCGGTGACTGTAATGCCACGGTTCGCGGCAAGGACCAGTGTTCCCGGTCCCGAGCGGTCTCCCGTCTGGATCCGGATGTTGTCCATGGTGATGGAATCCGCGGTCGGTGCGGCAGGAACCGCGCCAAAGGACAGGTCATCAACCGCAACGAGCGTGTTCGCATCAAGGAACCACTTGCCGGTGAATCCGGAGTTGTCGGCATTCTCGAGGTAAAGCGTGCCAGCCCCTTTGGTAATCGTGCCGGTGCCGCTAAGCGCGCCGGTAAGGACGATGTTATTGTTCGCATTTCCGATTTGAACCGGCCCCGTAACATCAACACCACCCGTCCATACGCCGGTGCCTCCACCTTGGTTGTGGAGGACCGAACCGCTCTCAAGGGTCACCGGGGTCGCAATGGTCCGGTTGCCGTAAGTTCCGGCGACCGCGCCACTCTGGACGGTCAGTGTTCCGGTCGCACCGCCGTAGGCGTTGTCGTTGTTCTCGGCCCAAACCGTTCCACCGGCGATGACCACATCGATGGGAGAAACGCTCGCATCACCCCGGAAGGCCACTTGGCCCGATCCCACCTTGGTGAGGGTGAAGCCGTTGCCGGTGATGATACCGTTCGGCTGGGGCGCGCCGTTGGCGAGGCCGATGTCAAAGCGCCCGCTGGTGCTGCCGATACTGGCATTGCCGGTCAGCGTGATGTCACGAATACCCGCGTTCGAAGCAACTCCGCCACCGGAGTTGGTAATGGCGCCGTTGCCGCCACCATCTCCTTCAATGGTGAAGTCGTAGGCGCGGGTGGCGTTGCCAAGCGCGTTGCCAGCGAGATCGAGTTGGGCACCGGTGGCGATCGTAACGCCGGAAGTGGCACCAAGCGCGTCGACCGAGCCGGCGATTACCTTGCCCGCCTGGATGTCAACCGGACCGGTGAAGAGGTTCGAGCCACCGAGCGTGAGATCCGCGGAGCCTTGCTTGGTGATTCCGGTGGAACCGACGATGCCGACGCCGGCACCGCTGATCGAGTAGGCGTTGGCGCTGTTGTTCACCACCACCGAGTAGGGGCTCACATCAGCCTGGATCGCGACCGCGAAACTCAGAGCGGTGTCGTCGAAGACCACCGAGTCACCGTCGTAGAACAGATTGTCGGAGGTACCCCAGTTGGTGGTCGCGCTGTCCCAGAAGGTGGGATTGGTAGCGTCGCCACCGACCCACGACCCGGTTTCAGCACCGAGATCGGCGGTGATCGCCGAGCCGGTATCGGTGAAGGTAACCGAACGGAAGGTCGCCGAGCCAGGAGCGACAACGAAGTTGTTGTCCACCCCGTCCGCATCGGTCGCGTCCGTCGCGGTGCCGCCGTAAGTGAGCACGGTTGCTGCCACACCCGGAGCCGGGAGAGCATTGAAGAGAACCTCCTGCGTGCCGTTGACGACCAGATTGTTGGTGATCGCCAGCGGACTGTTGAGCGTCAACGCGATCGCCGAGGATCCGTCGAAACCGAGTTCCAAATTCGCTGCCGAACCACCGTTCAGAGCCAGCGTGTTGCCGTCGTCGATGAGCACGTCACCGGTGACCGCACCCGCCAGCGAGATATCGCTCGGGAAGTTGAAGTCGGTGGTGACGTCTCCGGCGACACTGGCGCCGACGTTGATGTTGAGAACACTGTCGAAGCTGAACACCGGGCTCGTCACCGTCGCGCCGGCATCGAGATTCACGATGCCGCCGTCGAGAGTGAACGTTCCGGGAACGTTGCCCGAGAGGTTTGCCGTGCCGTTGGTCGCGGTCAGGCCGCCACCAAGTTCGCCAACGGTAAGAAAACCGCCTTCGACAAGGAGGTTACCGGTGTAGCCGCTGGCGTCGCCCGAAAGGACGATGCTGCCGTTCGCGGTGGCGTTGCCGGGAATGTTGATTTCGAGATCACCCGAACCCAGCAGGCTCCCGCTGATCTCTCCGCTGGTTCCATTGTAGCCAACGACACGCGAACCCGAGGGATCCACGGTGACGTCACCTGCAATGACGTTGTTGCCGAAACGGATCGCTCCGAGGTATCCGGCGCCTTCCTGCCAACCGATACCGGCGATGCTGATGTCGTTGGTGTAGGTATCGGCGAGCGTCGGCCAGAACTGGCCACCCGCATTGACGGTGATGCTGCCGGTGCCCATGGCCGCCACATCGGCAGCGTTGACCCGGCCTCCGTTGATCACCGTTCCACCGGTATAAGGGCTCGCCACGTTGAGACGGCTCTGACCGACGCCGCTGCCGCCCGCTCCGTTGTCGAAGACGAGGCTCAGCGGAGTGCCTCCGTCGAAGTCGACGAATGGAAGGCTGTAGTCATCCTGACCACCGATCGGATTACTGATCGTGAGCGTTCCGGTCGATGAGGTCAGGTTACCGGCGGCACCGGTTGCGGTCGCAAACGCACCGCCACCACCAGCTTGGCTGAGGCTGCCGGATGTGAGATTGAGCGTCGTTCCGTTGTTGACCCGGATCTCATTGTCAACATTGAGCGCACTAACCGCCAAGGTGCTGCCATTGTCGAAAGTGATCGTTCCCCCGATCGCCTCGAAGGTGGTCCCGGCCCAGTCGGTCGACGTAACGCTCATCGTGCCACCACCGTTGCGAACCGTGCCGGTGAAGGCCGATCCGTCACCGGAAAGGATCACGTTGCCGCCGTCCGTGCGGCGCAGGATGGTCGAGCCGGTCAGGGCTCCGGAGAAGTCAACTTCGTTCGCTCCACCGTAGAGACGGAGTGTGCCGCCCGCCGCTCCCACTGCGATGTCGCGGGTGAGCGTGGTGGATGAGCCTTGGTTCCAGAGAAGTCCACCGCCGTCGAGGAGGATGGAGTTACCCGGATCGCCGAGAGCGTTATCCGAATTCCACCCGACCACACCCGAGGTGATGGTCAAACCGCCTGTGAACGTGTTGTTGCCGTAGAGCCGAAATTCCGCGCCATTGCCACCACCGTTGTCACTGGCAGCATCGCCGTGCGCGGCGATGGTCAGACCACCCGTGCCGGTGACTGTGGACTGGATCGAGAGATCATAGACGCCCAGACCCAGCACGCTGGAGTCGATCACGCCACCGCCGGTGATATCAATCGAGCCGCCGGTGATCGTCTTGTTACCGATTTCCTCGAAGGTCACCGAGTTGGTGGCCACCGTGCCGGAAATGGTGACGGTCCAGTCACCCGTGCCGTCCGTGCCGGCCGAGAAGTTCACTTCGTCACCGTTGGCGAAACCCGTCGCAGCGAGTTCCCCGTTGGGATCGGTCGACCAGTTGTTATCCACCAAGCTCCAGATGCCGCCGGCATTTCCGGAACCGGTCGTAACATCATTGGTATCCCAGTAGAGCACCGCACCTGAAGCGGTGCCGATCGCCGTTACGGCCGCAATGCATGCCGCCGGGCAATACGCGAATCCTGTCTGCATGGCAGAACGCAGCAGGTTTGAGCGGAGGTTTTGATTATTTGGGCAGTTCATAAGGCAGACCTACTTCATCCAAAATCCCCCAAATCATGACAAGGATATTTCTAAACAGGCGTAAAAATGCGTATTCTTGCATACGAGGTATACTCGACGCTGCCTACGTGGATCTACTTGCGTCTCAAAAAGACACCCTTCAGGAATACCTGCAACTTACTCATTATCAGAACGCTACATTCGTTTGGAGCAGTTTAGAAACGCAGACCAGTCGAGGCCTCAAAGCCGCAAAAAACCCGAAAAAAGTCGCAAAAGTGCCACCAAATTTCTCGAACCCGACCATCTCCCGGTCTCAAACCGCCCCCCAACCACCCCCTCCGGGCGTCTCGATCCGCACCCGGTCCCCGACTTCAAACTCCTCGGTGCAGATTCCAGGCAACTCCCGTGTCTCGCCCTGAGCCGTGATGCGAACCTGACATCCGGGCTTTCCACTCGCTCCGCCCGCTCCGCCGCGCGGGCCGATTGCCCTCCGTTGGGTGAGGAACGAAACCGTGAGGGGCCGGAGGAACTCAACCTCGCGGACGACTCCGTCTCCTCCACACGAACACCCCTCCCCACCTGACCCGCGCCTCAATGCGTGACGGATGAGTCGGACGGGATACCGGTGCTCAAGAATCTCCGGATCGGTGATCGCGGTGTTCGTCATGTGCACCTGCTTGCCACTCGTGCCATCGAAGCCAGGTCCCGCTCCGGAACCGCCACCCAGGGTTTCATAGTAGCCGAAGGTTTCATCCCCGAAGAGGAAGTTGTTCATCGTTCCCGGGCCGTTGGCCGACAGACCGAGAGCTTCGCAAAGGAGGTCCGCAATCCGTTGGCTTGTCTCGACATTGCCGCCTACGACTGCCGGAGCATGTTCGGCCCGCGCAGGAAACTCCGGATTGAGGATTCCTCCAGGCAGAATCAGATCGACCGGTCCCAACAGGCCTTCGTTGAGCGGGATGTCATCTGCCACCCAAAGCCTCAAAACGTACAGCAGCACACTTCGAACGATGGCTGGAGTCGCGTTCAGGTTGCCGGGATGCACAGGCCCGGTTCCGCAGAAATCGACCTCCATCCGGCCGGAACGAACCCGAACCGAAACTCGGAGCGGTGTCCCGTCGTCGAGCGCGTCTTCCGCTTCAACGTTGAAGTCCCTTTCGCCGAGCACCGACCCCATCAACTCCGCCGATCGCTCGACAATTCCCCGCAACTCGTCCCTTACGACATCGCCTCCCTGATCCCTGGCAAGACCGGCGATCGACGTTCGCCCGAGGTGACAAGACGCGAGCTGTGCCGCGAGATCGGCGAGATTGTCATCAGGACGACGCGACGGGTACGACGCTTCCCGTAGTAGGGCGTCGAGCCGGTCCCACCGGGCGGCACCATTCTCCACCAGAAGCATCGGTGGAATCACCACACCTTCCTCCGACAGCTTCGTAGCTGCGGCAGGCATCGACCCTGGCGCCATGCCCCCCAACTCGGCGTGGTGGGCACGATTGGCGACGAACCCGATCCGGCGTCCGCTCGGATCATGGACCGGCGCGATCAGGGTGATGTCGGGAAGATGCGACCCGCCGGCCCCGGGATGGTTCGTGATGATCACGTCGGACGGACCGGGTTCCAAACGCTTCAGACATTCCCGAACACAAACGCCAAGGGCACCGAGATGCACCGGCACATGCGGAGCACTCGCCACGAGTCGGCCATCCGCATCCAGAAGGGCGCACGAATAGTCGAGGCGCTCTTTCACGTTGGTCGACAGGGCGGTCCGCTTCAACTGCTCGCCCATCGCCCCGAGTATGCCCTCGAAACGGCTTCGGAAAAGACCCGCCCTTACTACCGCCGACTCGCCGGAGATGTCGGCCTGCTCCAGCGGCTGATTTCGCTCCAGCAACAGCGTCCCGCGATCTCCCGACCGGGATGTCCAGCCCGCCGGGACGACACATGTCGAAAACCGATCCTGCCGAAGTTGCGGGCCGGGCTCACCGGTCGGTCCGAAATTCTCTTCCACAAGCGCGTTTGCGGACTCTTCCGCCACCACCCTGAGGCTTACGACCTCGATCATGGACCCGGCCGCGGGATCATATCCGAAGATCCTGCGGTAGCTTTCCCCGAACCGCTCGCCGAGAGCGGCCGTGGCCCCGTCCTCGGACTCCACTTCGATAGTGGAGTCCTGGCCTTGCAGTCGAAGCGATGCGATCCAACGCAGCACCGGCCCAGAGCCACCGAGCGCCTCTGTCGCTTCTCCGGCGATGTCCTGCCAAAGCCCGTCCAGACCACCCGTCCCGAGCGGAAGGAGCACCTGCCTGACCCGCTGTTCCTGGCGCACCGCCCGCTCCAGCCCCCATGCGCTGAGCAAGCCGGCATCGGCGGGCACCAGCACGGATCGGACCCCGAGCCGGTCCGCGATCGCACAAGCATGCTGGGGCCCCGCTCCCCCGAAGGCTAGCAGGGCGTAATCCTCAACCTCAACCCCATCCCGAACGCTGACCGAACGGATTGCTTCAGCCATCTTCTCAATCGCCACCTCGCGGATGCCGGCCAGCAGACCATCGGGATCGCCAACGTCCTCACCCGAGCGCTCCATCTCGGCGACCAATTCCCTGAATCGGGCACGTGAAGCCCCCACATCCAGCGGGATGCCCGCCTTATCGGCATCCATGAGACCCAGCAGCAGGTTCACATCCGTCAACGTCAACGGACCACCACGACCATAGCACGCCGGCCCGGGATCGGAGCCGGCGCTCTCCGGACCAACCTCGAGCCGCCCGTTCCTCCATTCGCAAATCGAACCGCCACCCGCTGCCACCGTTTCGATCTCAAGCGCGGGTGCCATCACCCGGGCCGGTCCGATCCGCTGTTCCTCGCGATACCGGAAAGGACCGTCAATTCGAGCCACGTCAGTACTCGTTCCGCCCATGTCGAAAGTCAGAACCTTCGGGTAGCCGGCCGCCCTCGCGAGTTCGGCGGCGCCGATGAGTCCTCCCGCAGGACCGGAAAGCAACGAGTCCTTGGGGTGATAACGATCGGCCGGAACGAGCCCACCGGCACTCGTCATCAGCCATGCCGACTGGTCACCCAGAGGCTCGGTCACACGACGGATGAAGTGGCGCATCACCGGCGCGAGGAAGGCATCGGCCAAGGCCGTCTCCGTTCTCGGCAGGAGACGGATCAATGGAGCCACCTCCGAGGACAGCGTCACTTGCTCGAAACCCTCCTCAATCAGCCAGCGACCGACCAATTTTTCATGGTGCGCGTCCCGCCACGAATGGAGCAGCGCGACCGCAGCCACCCGGCATCCGGAATCGAGGGCCCGACGCGCCACTTCGGCAATCTGGGAGCGGTCGGGCGGAACCAGTTGGGCACCATCCGCCGACAATCGACTAGAAACCCCGTAGATCGTTCTGGCCAACCGGTCGGCTGGTGGCTGCTTGAGCTCGAACAAGCGTTCCCTCCTCTGGTCCCCGATCAGCGTAAGATCCTCGAAGCCCTCCGTCACGAAGAGCGCAACGTCCGCACCCTTCCGTTCCAGCAGGGCATTCGTGCCGCGGGTGGTCGCGACCCGGAAGTCCATCGATGGCAAACGAACACCACTCGCGGTCCGGGTGAGGATTCGTGCGGCGACCACAGGCGCTTCCTCACCGCCATCCAGCTCGACCATCCCTCCATTGCCCGGGAGTTCGAGAGCACCCGACTCATGAACCACCACCGTGCGACCGTCCTCCGTCCGCCACCCGACCAGAAGTCCGTCAGGAAGTTCGGCGGCAGGCCCTTCGAGTGGACGCCGGCCATTCCGCAACTCGCCGAGCCGGACCCTCAACCGCCCGTCCGACAGCACCTTGCAGCGGCGTTCCTCGCCGTCCGGGCCGATCGCCCACGCATCAGTGAACGTGCCGCCGGTATCGACGCGTACCCTCCACCGGGCACTCATGCGGCCTCGATCCTCTTACGAACCGAAGCGAGCAACGCGTCAAATGCTCCACCGTTCGCATCGGGGACACTGTCGGGGGTCACGAAACGCGGCACCGAATGGGTCGGCACGCCGAGCCAAGCATCGAGCTTCGCGGCATCGAACTGCGGATGCCGGTCCGCCCGGTGATACTGGAGAACGAAGGGAATGGCTCGCAGTTCGAAACCGTTCCTCCGGGCGTTCTCCGAAGTGACGACGAGAGAATCCCACGCCGCCTGGAGGCAACGCGGTTCGACATCCATCACGCACATCACTCCGATGGCCCTGTGGAGAAGCAATTCTTCCGATGCCCGATACTCCTGGGGCCCATGCAGACAGGCGACCTCGAACCGCAGTCCGTCGACTTCCAGATCGAACTTCGCCGTCTCCCAGAATCCGACCCGGACCGCTTCCGGCGGTGGTTCGCCGAAACGGGCCGCGACCGATCGAAGAATCTCAAGTTTCCCGCAGCCGGGCGCTCCGACAATCACGAGCTTGGGGGCACGGATGTCGGATGAGCGCCTCATGTCGGCACAGGATGGGGCTTACATCCGCCCCAATTCGCGGGCGACGAGGATCAGCGTCTCACGAACGCCGGGTGCGAAGCTGCCGTCAGTCTGAACCGCCAGCAGAACCGAACCTTCGCGAATGAAGTCGACCGGAGCTTTGCCGGCATACAGGGTCACCGCACCATCACCGAAGCCAAGTCCGCCGATCACCCGTTTGATGGCTTCAACCGCACCTGCATCCGCCGAAGAAACCCGGCCGAGGTTGCGGATACCGGGAAGCGATCGCGACCGCTGGAGGATCTCGGATTCCGACAATTCGCGATCCACACCGAAGATGGCGCGGAGCTCCAACTGACGAATCGCGGTGGATTCGCTCTCAACGGCGCTTGCCGGGGCTGGCGTCGGAGCCGGAGCCGGAGCCGGAGCCGGAGCCGAGGCGGCAGGTGCCGGTGCGGGAGTCGCAGCGGGTGCCGGATCACCGAAAGGCGCATTCGACTCGGAACTCTCCTTGGCCGGCTCGGGAGCCGAGTCGGCAAACGGCGAATCCGAACTCGCCTTCGGCTCATCCGCTTCCTTGAACGGCGAATCGCCAAACCCGGCAACGGGAGGCTCGTAACCAAAAGGTGATTTGCCCTGACCGGAAGCAAACGGCTCGGAACCCTTATCGTCATCGGAGGTCAGACGGGTCGCCGGTTCGTCCTCATCGACCGAGAAGGGAGACTTGCTGCCACCCGACGGAGCCGCGAAGGGATTCTCCGGCCCGTCATCGACGGAAAACGGACTTTTCGGAGGAGACGCGAAGCCTTCCTGAGGCTCGAAGATACCTTTGTCTTTGCTCATGATTCAGCGATTTTTGGGGTAGGAACGCCGCTGCGACGTCATGGATATTTTGATTATCCTAATCTTCGGAATGAGTCGAGAACTCATCGTGCCAAGCTTCACCCCCCGGCCGCAAGCCGCTTTAATTTGCGACGCAGGCTGACCTTGGTCGCCGGCGAGACGCGATCGATGAAGAGCACGCCGTTGAGATGGTCGGTCTCGTGCTGGATCGCACGCGCAAGCAGACCGTCGGTTTCGAGCTCAATGACCGTGCCGTCGAGCTGGGGAAGCTTCGCGCGGAGGGCGGCCGGACGGCTGACATCCGCCCGGATATCACGGATGCTCAGACAGCCTTCCGTGTCCTTTTCCTTCTCGGTGCCGAGATCCAGTTCCGGATTGATGAAGACCAAGGGCATCCAGTCCTCGAGCTTCGCATCCTCACCGTTCACCTTGAGAAAACTGACACACTCGGGATCGTGCGCGACATCCACGACCGCGAGCCGCAACGCGACCCCGACCTGCGGTGCGGCGAGCCCCACCCCTTGGGCATCGTACATCGTCTCGACCATATCTTCCGCTAGCTTGCGGACCTCGTCATCCACCCGTTCCACCGGCTGGCAACGTTCGCGGAGGACAGGGTGGCCGTACTGGACAATGTCGAGAATCATTCGGAGTCGCTGGATTCGGCGGGCAAACTGATGCGCGCGGGGACGTCCTTAACTTCGATGCCCGCGGCGGTCAACGCATCCCAGATCGCGACAAGCTTCTCAAGGGACACATCCTTGTCCGCCTCGAGCTCCAGCTTGCGGCCGGGATTCTCCTTCACGTAAGCGTTCAAGTACGGCTTCAATAGTTTCAAATTGGGGACGGTCAGCTCATCGAGCCGGATCGCACCGTCGGCATCAATCGCCAGGATCGACCGTTCGTCGACGATCGTGTCCGAAGGGACTTCACGCACCGTCGGCAACTCGATCTTGAGCACCTCGCGCTTCTTTTTGAACTCCGAGGAGACAATGAAGAAGATGAGCACGATGAACAGGATGTCGATCAGCGAGACGATCGGCACCTGGCGCGGACGGGAAGCAGGACGTTCGAACCGCATCGGTCTCAATCGGCTTCACCCGCCGAGGGGTTCGGGACGAGCCGCGGCGACCGCTCGCAGACATGGGCGAGCTTGGTCAGCAGCACTTCCAGCCGTGCCGCATAGGTCTCGATCTTCCGCTGGAAGAATCCCTGGGCAATGATCGCTGGCACGGCGATCGCCATCCCGACGATCGTCGTCTTGAGAGCCCGCCCGATACCTGCGGTGATCATTACCCAGTCGGTATTGTCGGACCCGAGCCCGGAAAAGACCACCACCAGACCGGACGCCGTCCCCAAGAGCCCGAGAAGGGGCGCGACGCTGATAACCACATCGATCGACGCCATACCCGAGTGGAGCCGGACAATCTCCGACCGGGCCATGGCCTGGACGGCCTCGGCGATCTCGGACTGCGGCCGACCCCGCTGACCAACTGTGACCGCGCCCAAACGGGCGAGCGCGCTCTCACCCCTCTCAAAGGTATTGAGAACCTCTTCAACCCTCCCGGACTGGATACGGCTCTCGAAGGAATCGACGTCCGCCGCAAGATCGTCAGGTACGATCCGGGAACGGGCGAGAGTCAGGAACTTGTAGCAGATCGCCGCAACTCCCACGACCGAGGTGAGACCGAGAAGGATCATGAAGAATCCCCCCTCGCGGAAGAACAGCTCGATTTGCTCGATCACGCTGGGCGTCGAGCCGGCAGCTAACAGGGAGAGGACGGGTTGCATGGAAGAACAGTGAGACTCGGACTCAGAAGATGAAGTTGTAAAGCAGTTCGAGAGGCTCGCCATCGAGTTCCTTCTTCACGTCGGCCGGCATCTTCGGCAGGTCCGCTTCGCGGATCGCCGCGTGGGTGAAGCCGATCTGGATCGTTCCCACTCCGAACTCCTCGACCGTTCCGACAGTGCGCACCCGACCGTTCTCGTCGAGCACCACCCGGATCCGGATCACGCCCGGCGTGATAAAGTCCCGGTTGCGCACGACCTGACGCTGCCATGATTGCTCGATCGCCCGGCTCAGGGCGGCGTGGTACTTCCCCAACGGGCCGCTCTTCACATCCAAAGCGGAGCGGCCGCTGCGGGAGATCGAGCCCTTCAGCTCCGTCTTGCGCTGGTATCCCCGGAAGCCCGGATCGCTGCCCGGCTGGTTCTTCACCTCCTTCGGCTGCTCTTCGACAGCCTCCTCCTTGCGCTCGCCTTCTTCCGTCCGAGCCGTCTCGGGCGCAGACTTCGGCTCCTCCTCCACCATCTCGGGCGGAACCGGTCGATCGACCGGCAGAGGTCCATCAGCGAGCCGTTCCTTCGGCACCCCCGGGATTCCTTCTTCCGGAGCTTCGACTTCGGACGGCGGCGGACTGACCGGATCCGCAGGGTCGGCCGGTGGCGTTTCGACCGCCATCTCGGTCGGCTCTGCGGGAGCCCCCGCCGGATCGGCTTGATCCAGCGACCCATCCTGATACTCGCTCGTCGTCGTTTCGATCTCGTCGGGCACCCGCGGCTCGATGCCCGTCTGACTCGGCATGTCGGGCGCATCCGCGACGGCCGCGGCATCACTCGTCGCCAAAGTGTCCCGCTCGCCGATGAACTTCGGATTCTCCGGAAGCCCGGAAGGCTGGTCCTCCGATGTCCTCGCAAACCCCATTGGTTTCTCGACCGGTGGAGGCGGCGGCTCAGCCGCGACCATCGGCAGAATCGTCATCACCCTTTCCTCCGCAGCTTGCTCGCCCTGCTCCGGCTCGGGGATAGTGAAAATCAGCGAGTGCAGGGCCAAAAACGCGAGGACCAGGACCACCGTTCCATTCACCGCGACTGAAACCAGCACCGCTACCAGCCAAAGGCGGGCATCGCTGACTCGGTCGATGGTCTGGACGGCTTGCATCGCGGATTACCGCGAGCATCCACCGTGCCCGGAGATCCTGCAATCCACGAAATGCGGATCCGCCCGATCAGGCTCACCAGTTGATCGTGACTTCCGGGACGTGCTCCTCCGTCAAATCGAGCGAGCACTTCATGTAGAGATCCCCGAGGGGCGGAACCAAATCGCCACCCAACGTGTAGATGCCTGAACCGGGGCAGACCGGCAGACTCTCGAAAAACTGGTCAGGGCCGACCACCCGGGCCTCAAGCCCCAGAATCGTATCCCCCGGGCTCCGGCCGGACATGTTCGCATAGCCTCGAACCGCCTTCTGAACCGCGGTGATGTTGGCGATGCAAAGCGCCCGGTCACTGCCGCGCTTCCACGCCCGTGCCCCAATCACGAGAATCGAGGTGAGAAGCAGCATGATGAAGATCATGACCGTCAACTCGATCAAGCTTAGCCCGGGCAATGCCTTGGCGCGGACCAGCCTTTGCGGGACACCCGCACCTACGGCAAGCCCACCATCACGGGTGGCGTTTTTCATGGCTGGTTTGTGGGACAGTGCTCGGGGAAGCACCTTTCAGCCTACTTATCACGGATGCCCGAACAAGAAATATTTTATGATATTCAGGAATCTTTGATAGATTTGGAACTTCTCAGCGCCCTCGAGCCAGTTTCCAGCACTCAATGAAGCCGCTGGCAAAATCTTCGGGCCGAGCGGCCATCCAGGCATCGACCTGATCGGCCGCCAGCCAGAGCACCGACTCGACCTCGGCACAGGGAAACCTCGGACTTCCGTCCCAGCGAACCATGTACAGCCGGACATGCTCCCAGCCGGTAGCCTCGCACGCTTGGATCCTTCCGACCTCCTCCGGATCGACCCCTTCGATTCCCATTTCCTCAACCATTTCCCTTCGGGCCGCCTCTTCATAGCCCTCTCCTGAATCGAGATGCCCGGCCACGCTCGAGTCCCAAACCCCCGGGTGTGCGTCCTTCAGTCGAGACCGCTTCTGCAGCAGCAGCTCCCCGCGCCGGTTGATGGCGAAAATGTGCACCGCCCGGTGAAGCAGCCCCTTCTCGTGAACTTCCGACCGGGTTGCCTGACCGACGACTTCGTCGCTCTCATCCACCACATCAAAAAGCTCGCCGTCCTTCTGCGGCACTTCCTTCAGCGGGTGTGGGTCGTAGACCTTGGCCAGCGCGACCCAGTCATCCGGACTCAGTTCCTCCGCGCGCGCCGCGGGCGAAATCCCGAGATCTTCCGCCACCTCGTCCCAAACCGGTTCCTCGGGCATCTGCTTGCGCAACTGCTTGCGCCTCTGGGCGAAACCTCGCCGGATCAGCTCGTCGAACCGCCGCGCATCAAACACCGGAAAACGATCCGTCAGCGGTTCCAGCAGGGCGACCGTCGAGTCGATCTGCGGCCGGGGATGAAAAGCTTCAGGAGGGATGACCCGGAGGGGCTTCACATCCCAACCGCTCTGGATCCTCAGGGAAAGAACTCCGTAATCCTTTGTTCTCGGCACTGCCCCGAGCCGGTCGATGACCTCCTTCTGCAGCATGATGACCGCTCGTTCGAACGGATGGGGGCGCGACAGGAAATTCTTCAGAATCGCCCCGCCCGACGAGTAAGGCAGATTGCCGAGAAACTTCACGGGACGATACTTCCACAGCACGCGGGGGTCGAAGCGCGCCCCGTCCTCGTGGTAGACCTCCACGTCCGGCCGGTCGGCGAACCGCTTCTTCAGCCAAGCGGCCAGGCGCGAGTCGAACTCGATGAGCACCAGGCGTTTCACACGCCCGAGCAGCATTTCGCTCAGAGCTCCCGTGCCGGGCCCGACCTCCACCACGGTATCACCGGGCTGCGGATCCAGTTGCTCGGCAATCCAGCCCGCCACCGCAGGATCACAGAGGAAATTCTGTCCGAGCTGGCGGTTCGGCCTCACTCCCGCTTCTTCAAGCGCCTCTCGGATCTCGTGTCCCGTCACCCCCCCAGCGGAGGCGTTCCGGGGCGCAGCGGCAAGTCCGCGGTGCGCCCGGTATTAAATTTCCAAAATCTTTGAACATCTCCCCCACTCCCCGGTCTGAACCCTTTGAAAGCCGCGCGTAAGTGCAGTTTTCATGTAAGGGTGAACAGCAGTTGTCTGTTTTCCGGCTCCCCCCGGACCGGATTTTCGACAACTTCGCCGTCGGGGAGTGGGTGCTCCCCGGCGGCAATTTTTTTTCGGGGACGGCGATGCGACTCCCCCTCCCGGCAGTCGAACCGGACGCCCTCGGTACGGGTGCGAATAAGGGTTGAAGGACCGAGGCGGGATCCCTTTACTTCCGCGCCCCGCACGCAAGCGGCACGCGCTTCATGATCGAGAACATTCGCAGATACACCGGCCTGATCATCGTGGTGATCGTACTTCTCCTCCTCGGGTTCATCTTCATGGACACCAGCGGGATCTTCACTCGCAGCGCCGGCAGCGGCACCTACGTGACCGTCAACGGCCGTGGTTACAGCTACCCCGAGTACCAGAAACTGGGGCCCTCCTCGATCTCTCTGATCCAGCGCCTACCTGACTACCAACTCTACGGCTTTTTCAATGCGCTCCGCGGTGACGCCCAGGACGAGAACAACCAGAATCTCCAGTTCTTCGCCGGACGCGTGGTCATCAAGAACGCCAGTGAGGAGTTCGGGATCTATCCCTCCGACGAGGACGTGCAGGAATTCGTCGAAGGGCTGCGGGTCTTCCAAACCCAGCCACCGGCTGGAACTCCCCCCGGAACACCGGGTGAGTTCAACCAAACGGCCTACAACGCGTTCAAGGAGTCCCTCGGATCGTACGGGCTGTTCGAGCATGACTTCCTCGACCTGATCCGCGACGTGATCGCCACTGAGGAAGTCCGCACGATCGTCGGCGGCGGCCTGCCGGGCTCCCGACACCTCGCCGAAGCGATGACGGTCGTCCGCTCGCAACAGGTCGAAGCATCGGTCGCAAGCATCGATACCGCTCCGTTCGTCGAGAAGATCCAGCCGACCGACGAAGAGCTTCAGGAATACTGGGAGACTCGCAAGGATGCGTTCAAGACCGAGAAGCGAATCAAAGTCAGCTACGTTCTCGCCTCCCCGCAATACCCGGACGATATCGTGGAAAAGCCGGAGGCTCCCGACGCCCCGGAAAAGACGCCGGAGGAGCAAGAGAAAGCGGATGCCGAGAAGCAGGCCCGCGAGGAAGCCCGAGCGAAAGTCGACAAGGAACTGGCGATCGCCGTGGATGACTTCATCAACAAGGTTCACGACTCCGAAGGCGAAGACTACGTCAAGCTCGTCGGAGAAAAGGGCTGGACGCTGGTCCAGACCGACTGGGTCACCGAGACCACCCTGCCGGCCGATCTGAAGCTGCGACCCCGCGCCACGGCCGGCGGCAAGTCCGTAGCCAACCACCTGTTCGGACTCACCTTGGGGCCCGATCCACTGGCGCCTTTCACCGACGCGATCGGCGTCGGTGACAACCAATGGCTCGTCGCCCGACTCGATGAGGTCGAGGAGGTCCGCGAGAAGTCTTTCGACGAGGCCAAGGAGGAGGTGAAGGAACAGTATGTCGATGAGAAGGCCGACGAAGCGATCAAAGCCGAGGTGGAGGCGAAGACCGAAGCCCTCAAGAAGTCGATCGAAGGTGGAAAGTCGTTCGAGGATGCGGCCAAGGAGCTGGAACTCGAACCCAAGAAGCTCGGACCTTGGGCGATGTCGGACACGCTCGACGACGAATCTGCCTCAAGGGAAATCTTCCAGCTCGCCTCGACCGTGAACCCCGGTGAGTTCGCGGAGCCCCTCTACCAGGACGACCGCGCCGTGATCATCCACGTCGACAATCGCCAGATCATCAAGGACGACAACCGTGGGCAGCAGATCGACAGCCTCGGCTCGAACCTCGAAATCCGGAACGAGAACGCCGCCTTCGCGGCATGGTTGAACGAGGAGATCCGGCAAGCCAACCTCCAGACCGCCACTCCCTGAGCGGACACCGCGCCCCGATGTCCCAGCGCGACGATCTCTTCGACGAGGGCAACGGCTGCCTTGCCACCGGAGATCTCGATGAGGCCGCCGCGCTCTATCGACGCAGTACCGAACTCGATCCTGAGTTCTTCGACGGCTGGCATGCCCTCGGCATGGCCCTGCTGAAACTCGGCGAGGTCAAGGAAGCCATCGGCTGCGGACTCAAGGCCGTCACCCTCCGTCCCAACGACCTTCTCGCCTGGACGTCCCTGTCCCAGATGTACGTCCGCGACGGCAACATCCCCGAAGCGGAGGCCGCCAAGGGGAATGCCCGAATCCTATCGCTCGGCGGCAAGGTTGATCGCAACTCCTGAGATTCATTTCCGAGGACTTCGACGTTCGATGTTGGACGTTCGATGTTCGATGTTCACCCTGCCGCCATGCTCCTGACCACCGCCATCGACTACACCAACGGCGCGCCGCACATCGGCCACGCCTACGAGAAGGTCCTAGCCGACGTGCTCGCCCGCTACATCCGGCTCCGCGGGGACGAATGCTACTTCCTCACGGGAGTCGACCAGCACGGCCAGAAGGTCCAGCAGACCGCGGAGAAAGAAGGCGTTCATCCGGCGACTTTCGCCACCAAGAAGACCAAGCTCTTCCTGAACCTGTGGAAGAAGCTCGGTGTCGACTATGACGGTTGGGCGGCGACGACCGACGACCGCCACAAGGCTTGCGTCCAGAAGATCCTTTCGGACCTCAAGGACAAAGGCCAGCTGTACAAGAAAGCCTACAGCGGCTTCTACTCCGTACGTCAGGAACAGTTCCTGACGGATCGCGACCGCAACGATGCGGGCGAGTTCGGACCCGAGTGGGGCGAGGTCGTCGAAATTGAGGAAGAGAACTGGTATTTCCGCCTGTCCGACCATGCCGCATGGCTCAAGGACTACGTGACGACCCGCGAGGACAGCGTGATCCCATCCTTCCGCCGCAACGAACTGCTGGGAGCGGTTGAGCGGGCCGGTGAGCAGGACCTGTGCATCTCGCGGCCGAAAGAGCGGCTCCGTTGGGGAATCGAGATCCCCTTCGACCCGGAGTTCGTCACCTACGTTTGGTTCGATGCCCTCATCAACTACATCTCCTTTGCCGGCTACCTCGCTGACGAGGGATCCGAGCTTCCGGAATTCAACAAGCTCTGGCCCTCGGACGGATCGACCACTCCCCTTCACATCATTGGCAAAGACATCCTGGTTCCGGCCCACGGCATCTACTGGCTGTGCATGCTCCACGCGATGGGTTTCCCGGATGAGCAACTTCCCCGCCTGCTGGTTCACGGCTGGTGGAACATCAGGGGCGAGAAGATGTCCAAGTCGCTCGGCAACGTGGTCGATCCCGACGAGCTCGCGGACCGCTTCGGCCCCGATGCGGTCCGCTACTACCTTGCGCGCGATATCGTCACCGGCAAGGATTCCGACTTCGATCCCGAGCGGTTTCTGATGCTCTACAATCAGGAACTGGCCAACGAACTGGGCAATCTCTGCAACCGTGCGTTGAACATGACGGCCAGGTTCTGCGGCGGGACAGTCACGACCACCCACGAACCGGAATCCCAGGATCTCGAACTCCGCCAGTCGCTCGAAGCAACGACCGCTGCCTACCGGGAGGCGATGGACCGCTTCGATCCGGCGGCGGCACTGAAAGCGATCAACGGGCACGTGAAGCAGTGCAACGCCTACACCGATCGCAACGAGCCATGGGTGCTTGCCAAGGATGAGACCAAGAAGGCACGCCTCGAGACGGTTCTCTACCACATGGTCGAGAGTCTGGCCCATCTCACCGTGCTGCTTTCACCGGTGCTTCCCGAGCCAGCCGGGCGTCTTGCTTACCAATTGCGCAAAGAGGACCTGCTGGACCTGAAGTTGTCCGGTCTGGCGTGGGGGCTCGTTGAAGACGGACACACCACCGGCAAACCGAAGCCCGTCTTTCCACGAATCGTCATCGACGAGGAAGCCTAAGACGGCCGGAGCCGCACGCGGCTGGCCAGGGGCCCGACCTCTATTCCTCGAAATCCCACGACGTGGGGCGCTGCGGCTTGAGCTTCGCGCGACCGCCCAGCGCGCGACGCAGAGGATTGAAGACCTCGTCCATCCCGTGCGCCTTGATGTCGTGAACGGCCTCCATCAGTTCGCCGAGACGTCCCTTGGGAAAGCCCTGTGACTTGAACCAGACGAGATATTCGAGCGGCAGGTCGTGGATCGGGAACCCATGCGGAGGATGAGCCTTCCGCCCATACATGCCGAATGGCATCCGCATCCGCCCGATCTCCTCGAGAAGATTGCGGAAGTCTTCGCGGTCGATTTCCTCCACGGCCCGAGCATCACCCGGACCGCTGTCGATGCCCAGCCCGGACGTCGTCTCAACGGGCCGCGGTGGCCTCAGCGGGGCTGTTGCGTTTGAGAGCGGACTCGGACTCCGCGGCAAACCACGAATCAAAGGCCTTCTCACTGATGACCTCCATCTGGCCGGCCATGTTTCCATGGCCTTCGCCACAGAGCTGGGCACAAACGACCGAGGTTTCGAGTTCCTTGTTCGGTGTGAACCACATCGGGATCTCGCGGCCCGGGATCGCATCCTGCTGGATCCGCATCGGGATGATCGCGTAGTTGTGGATCACGTCGTTCGAGCCGATATTGAGAATCGCAGGACGGCCCTTTGGCAGCTTGAGCACCGAAGTGGTGAAATCATCGAGCGCGTTGGGATCGTCGAGGTCGATGCCCGGGTCGCTGTTCGCTGTCTTGAGACGATGGTCGATCCGGCCGAACTTGCCGTCGGCACCCGCATAGTGATAGGTCCAGCCGAACTGCCAGCCGATGACCCTTACACGGATCGGGTTGCGCTGCTGCACCGTTTCCCATGAATCGGTCCGCTCCTTCCACAAGGGGAACGCGAAACCGAGAAGCAGCACGGCCTCGAGAATCACGATCCCGATTTCGAGGTGGGACGACACGTGGTTCCGGACACCGTGATACGAGGCTTTCGGATTGGCCGACTGGCGGAACCGGACAAGGCAGTACAGGAAGAACAGCGTCCAACCGATGAACAGCGCGATCATCAGCCAGTGAACGACGTCGATCATGTGGTCGACCCGTCCCCCGTGATTCGAGAAGTTATCGGGGATACTGAGGAATTTCGAAGGACTCAGGGAGTTCATGGACGGCGGAAAATCAGTGGGATTGGACGGCGGCGGTCTCGAAGTCGTCGCGCAGCTCCGGATCGAGCGAATTGCGGCTGCGCAGGGCGATGCGAATCATGAAGAAGGCCACACCGGTCATCATCAGAACGATCACGCCCAGCATGAACAGAATCGACCAGCCGGCCGCGTTCGGTCCGTTATCGGCGAAATTGTTGGCGCAAGTGGCGCAGGCAATGATCGATGGCATGGTCATCAGAGCAGGATGTTTCGGGCTTTGCGGTAGAAATAGACACCGTAGATCGGCATTCCGACCGTTCCGGCGATTCCTAGAATTCCAAGTCCGGCGGAGACCACGCTCCGCTCTTCCGTCAGCAGGAATGCCCACAGCGCCAAGAAGATGAACATTAGAGTGCTCACCGTGACGAAAACGATATGGAAGGATCTCAGGGACATGGCGGGAAGATCGGCCGGATGAGTTTCGGGTCAATCGGAGTCGACCGGTTCAACCAATGGTGCCGGGTCGGTTCCGGTCGAGAAGTTGTCGTAGTGAATGGGATCGCCCTTCGCGAGGAAGATGAGCGCCACCATCGCCACGCCGAAGAAGAGCCCGAAGCCGAACAGCCAGTAGACCCACACCTTCTCGTGATTCAGGTGCATGAAGATCAGGGCGACGAGAGTTGCCTTGGTGGTGGCGATCGCGAGACCGAGAATCATGTCCGCCTTGTCGAAGCCGTGACCACCGAAATCGAGGGCCGGAACGGTCGCGACCATTACCGTCAGGACCGTGCCCACGAAAAGCGCCGCGCCGATCATGAGATACAGCCGTGCGGACTTCTTGATGTCTTCTACGCTGTCAGCCATGGAATGGAATGTGTTGGAATCTTGGGATGGGTGTTTTGGCGGATCGCCCGATCACATGAGGTAGAAAATCGGGAAGGCGAAGATCCAGACGAGGTCAACGAAGTGCCAGAAAAGGCCGCCGACTTCGACCCGGTTGGCGAGCCACTCCGGGTTGCTTTGATACATCTTGCGGCTGCAGAAGAGGTAGTAGGCGAGCACGATGGCGCCACCGACCACGTGGAGTCCGTGCAATCCGGTGATCGTGAAGTAGATCGCGTAGTAGGTATTCCACTTGGGCGTGAACTTCGAGTCCAAGGCGACTTCCGCCCTGGGCACCGAGACATGCGGGAACTTCCGGTTATGGTAGTCCGGCCCCATGAAGTGCTCCTTGAGAGTCATCGTGACTTTGGGAGCCGAAACCGCCTTTTCCCCAATCTTGATCTCGGGCAACCCCTTGCCGCCCTCGGCCGTGTGCTTTTCAAGGGCATCCATATAGAAGGCGATCTCCTGCCATCCCATGCGGTAGCGGTCCTTGTGAGTCGGCTCACGGTCCTTCTTGGCCAGGTGATCCTCCAACTGCTCGACCACTCCCTTGTGCATCTCCCAAAGCTCGGCGACCTCCGGGTTGTTCTTGATCAACCAGCTGCTCTCGATCGCGATGATCGGATCCTGATCCTTCTCCTCGGCGATCATCACGAGGTGCTGGAAGTCGATGCCGTCGACATAGTGGAAATTCATCGGGCTTGGCTCATACTTGCCCTCGACCACGGTGTTGTCGCGCAGAGCCACGGAGGTGGAGCCCTCCTCGTAGTCATTGATCACGTCGTGGCTCTTCAACCGCAGCACCATCGGCTTGCTGAAGGTGAACTTGACGGTGGGCTTCTCAGGAAGGCTCACGTCGTCAAGCGACTTGCCCTTGATGAGGACGGGGACGGCGCCGTCGTCGCTGAGCTTGACCTCGGTCAGTGACACCTCGGTCGCAAGACGTGCACGCATGCCCGCCTTCCAGCGTGCGTAGATCTCATCGCGCTCATCCGCGCCCGCCTCAGCACCCTTCGGATAGTCGGCCGCGAACGCCGCTTCACCGAGCAGGTCGTTGCGCTTGATGTCGGCCTTCTTGAGGCGCCATGCCTCGCGATTGAATCGGATCCGCCAGTTGGAATTCTCGGCGTGATTGTCGAGTTGGATACCCTTGAGCTTGTCGATGACTTCAAGCGACAGCGGCGTGCCCGCCTTGACGATCTTGTCTTCGTCCGGCTCGGCGGAGTCCGCCGCATTCAGGTCGAAATCCTCGGCAAGCGTGATCGCGACTCCCTCCGTCGTGGCCTCGGCGATCGCATCCTCCACCCAGTCGCCCTGCATCCGGGCAAGGTCGAAGGTCAGCGAACTGGTCAGGATGTTGTGGCGGTTCGCCTCGATCTTGTGACCGTGGGCATCCAGTAGGTACTCCGGCTCATGGTCGCCGTGATCCCCGTGACCGTGATCGTCGCCCCCGACCTTGAAGTAGTCGATGTGCCCCTCGATCGCGGTGTAGTCATTGAGCCGTGCGGCCTGGTGGTGGAACTTGACGTTGTACTCGATCCCCTTGAAGACCATGAAGATCGCGGCGCAAGCGACCGTGATGCCCATGAAGATCTGGAAACGGCCCCACTGGCGCATCTTGAGCGAGGCCCAGGCGAACACGACGGTGACCGACGAGGCGATCAGGATGAACGTGTTGATCAGGCCCGGCAGCACGGGCAGGGTCCGCTCCGGCCATGGGTAATCCGCTCCGAGGCGGAGGAAGATGTAGGCGGAGAAAAGACCGCCGAAGAGCATGACTTCCGACGCGAGGAACAGCCAGATGGCGATCTTCGAGTTGAAGAGGCCGGTGTCCTTGCGCGGATTGACGACGTAGGGAATTTCCATGTTCTGGGAAAGCTGGGGCGGTGATCAGTGCTCGGCAGGAGATTCCTCCGGCTTCTCGGCGGGCGCTTCGGCCGGCTTCTTCGGTTCGATCCACTGGGGAAGGAAGTCCTCGTCGTGGTCGGGCCGGCTGTATTCGTATGGTCCGCGGTAGACGACCGGCTCGGTCAGGAAGTTGCCGTGACCCGGAGGCGTCGGGGTCGCCCACTCGAGGGTGGTCGCGTTCCAGGGGTTGTCGCTGGTGACCTTGCGACCGGCGAACTTGCTGATGACCATGTTGATCAGAAACGGGACCTGGGCGAGAGCCATGATCCATGCAGCCCATGACATCAGGATGTTGAGGTCGATGTGTTCGGCAACGGTGGTTCCGAAGACATTGGCGCTGTCCGGAGACTTCGCGAGGTAAGCGTCACCTCCGTTGTACCAGCGGCGGTGGAAACCGGCCATCCCCTGAGTGAGCATCGGGAAGAAAATCAGGTTCATGCAGATCAGGCTCGGCCAGAAGTGCAAGTGGCTGAGGAAGCGGCTCATCTGGCGGCCGGTAAGCTTCGGATACCAATGGTAAACGCCGGCGAAGAGACCGAAGAGAATCCCCGGAGCCACGACGTAGTGGAAGTGACCAATGACGTAGTAAGTGTCGTGCAGGTGGAGATCCACGAGGTTGAACGCCAGCGGCAGACCGGTAAGACCGCCGATACCGAACATCGGCAGGAACGCGCAGGCCCAGATCATCGCCGGCGTGAAGCGGATCGAACCACCCCACAGGGAGATGATCAGTGAGGTCAGAAGAATGACCGACGGGATGGAAATCAGAACCGTCGTCGTCTGGAACCACGTCGAGACCACCGGACCCATCCCGGTCAGATACATGTGGTGCGCCCACACGATGAATGACAGGAAGCCGAGCACGAGCACCCCGTAGACCATCGCCTTGTAGCCCCAGAGAGGCTTGCGGGTGTTGGCCGGGATAATCTCGGCCACGCAGGCAATCGCCGGAAGGAGCAGGACGTAGACCTCGGGGTGACCGAGGAACCAGAAAAGGTGCTGGAACAGCAGCGGCGAGCCGCCACCGGAAATCTCAAGAAGACCTTCCGCCTTGGTGTAGAGACCGGAGGGCATGAAGAACGACGAACCGGTCACTCGGTCCATCAGCTGCATGATCCCTGCTGCTTCAAGCGGAGGGAACGCGAGCAGGAGGAGGAAGCCGGTCACCAGCATGGCCCACACGAAGAACGGCATGCGCATCCAGGTGAGGCCGCGTGCCCGCAGGTTGATGATGGTCGTGATGAAGTTGACCGACCCGAGGAGCGAAGAGGTGATCAGGAGTACCAGTCCGATGAGCCACTGCGTCTGGCCCGCCAGCCACTGGTTGGTGATTTGCGCGTCGGCGATGCCCGCCAGCGGAGAGTAGTTCGTCCAACCGGACTTCGCGGCCCCCGATTCCATGAAGAACGAGCCGCACATGATCAGGCCACCGGCGAGGTAGACCCAGTAACTCATCATGTTGAGACGCGGGAACGCCATGTCGGGCGCACCGATCTGCAGCGGAGTGACGAAATTGCCGAAGGCACCGAAGCCCAGAGGCACGACACCGAGGAAGACCATGATCGTACCGTGCATGGCGCCGAACATGTTGTAGGTATCGCCGGTCACCTTGCCGTCCTGAAGCCAGCGTGCCTTCCAGTCGTCGGTGAACATCCAGCTCATCCAGCCCGGAAGGGGCTCGTGAGGATAGGCGATGCTCCATCGCATCACCATCATCAGGAAGAACCCGAACAGCAGGAACGCTCCGGCGGTGATGCCGTACTGGATACCGATCATCTTGTGGTCCGTGGAGAAGATATACTTCTTCACGAAACCGGGATCGTGGTGATGGTCGTGGTCGTCGTGACCGTGTGAGTCGGCCGTGGCGGCATGTGCACTCATGATGGTAGCTGGTAGGTTCCTGGTTACTCGGCGGCGGCTTCCACCGGCTCAAGCGTGACGGGGTCGATCATGGTGGTCGGATCGAGCTTGTCCCCCGGAAGGTCCTTGAGGTGGTCGGCTTTCAGTTCATCGGCGGTCACGGGCGAGCCAGGGTTCGCCCGTGCTTCGGAAATCTTGATCGCCTCGGCGGCCATCTCCTTGGTGACGACATCACCCTTCGAGTTGCCGAAAGCATTGCGCACGTAGGTCATCACGGCGGCGAGATCGACATCGCTCATGCCGATACCCTGGGCGGGCATCACCCCGTAAGTCTTGCCGGTACTCGTCGGCCCGGAAAGACCGTTGAGAACGACCATCGCGAAGCGCTCGGTCTCTCCAAGCGCCCATTCGCTGCCGGCGAGAGCCGGATAGGCACCCCCGCCCTTGCCGTCGGGCGCGTGGCAGCCGATGCACTTGCCGTAGATTTTCTCGCCCTTGGCCATGTAGATCTTTAGGGCCTCGCCGGGTGGCGGCCCGGAGTTGTCGCCGCTGTCGAAGGTTTTGCGAACGTAGTCCGACTTAACCGTCTCGTTGTAGTTGAAGAACGAACCCGCATTCCCCAGCGCGAGGCCGGCGAAAATCAGGATGAACGCGCTGGCGCCGAAGACCCACAGGGACAACGGCTCTCGACCTCCTTCATCAACGTGCTTCTCACGCGCCACGGCAGCCGCCTCGCGCATGGCGCGGTCGTGCGACTGGGTGACGTTCAGCGATTCGTCGAGATCAGGCTTCTGGGAATCTTGCATCGGATGGACGGGAAAGTATCGGTTCAGCCTTCGTTGTTATCGTCGCCCTTGATCGGGGCGTAGTTCATCGAGGCGGGAACGGGATCGTCGTGCTTGAGCGAAAGTAGGTAGCTGACGAGAGCCTCAGCCTTCTCGCCGGGCACCACTTCCCAGCCCTTCTTGACGGTCACACCGAGGGCATCGTCGGACGGCTGTCCGGTGATCTCTCGCTTTTCGAAGAAGAACGACATGGACGGACAGGATGACCAATTGCGGCGGGCCGGATCCAGCCGCGGATCGTAGAGGTGGAGCATCAGCCAATCCTTGGCATCCGCACCGTGCTCCGCCTCGACCCTGCGGCCGAGGTTGGACAGGTCGGGACCCAGACGGGTGACACCGATCGGGGCGAAATCAAGGCCGATGTAGTCGTAGATGTTCGACTCGCGACGGCTGTCGACACCATCGGGATGGAGGGAGGGAGCAAGGCCGGCGAGATCCTGCCGCCCAAGGTCGTTTCCGGCGTAGCTCGGCCGTGCGACCTGCGTGTGGCACTCGTAACAGCCGTTTGCCGCATAGATGTGCGCACCGTTCGCGACCCGACCGGCCCGCTTCGGGTGGTAAATCCCCTCCTGCGTATCGACGCCCTCCTGGAAGGCGATCGGAGCGGGATTGCGAAGCTTGAAGAAAGGCACGACCACCACAGCCAGCCACGCGATACCGAAGCTGGCGGTGAGACCGATGGCAAATTGACGGAAACTCATGGGAAGTAGGTTCGAAAGGGATTCCGTGAAATTCAGTGGGCGGAGGCGGAGCCGACGTTATCGATGTCACCTTCCGGTCCGTGCGGACTCGAATGGTGCGGCGTCACGAGCAGGGTCGGGTGCGAGCTACGCCGACCGAGGCGCAGCCACATCAGCGTCAGGTGGAGGAAGAAGAAGACGTTGGAAAGCAGCAGGAAGCTCCATGCCGTGGTCACCAGAACCGCGTAAGGGAATGCGCGGCCGGCGGCATTCTCCCAAGGTTGGAGGTATTCCTCCTGACCGACGCCCTGCATCAGGCCGCCGAAGAGGGCCACCACGATGATCGCGCCGATCCCGTAGATCGAGAGGAAGAAGTGCCACTTGATCAGGCGGCGCGACAGCCATTCACGACGGGTGATCCGAGGAACGATGAAGTAGATCGAGCCGAAGGCGATGAAGCTGAAGAAGCCGTAGACCGCCAGCAGGTCGTAGCCGTAGCCGGACATCGTGAACTGGGTGATCTTCATTACACCCGGGCTGTTCAGAACGACGCTGGCGGCACCAAGGACGAGGAGGAAGATCAGCCCCCAGATCGTGAAGCGGAGGGTCGGGCTGAGATTGACCGTCTCCATTTCGCTGGAAGCCGTCTTGAGCAGATTGATACCGGCGAGCGCGGCAGGCATCGCGAACAGGATGCCGGCGAATGCGCCGAGATACGGAAGGAAGTTCGGAATCGGTGCACCGGTCAGCTTCTGCAGGCCGGCCCAGGGTGCGATCGCGGCGAGGGTCCAGAAACCGAGGAGCGACATCGAGTAGTTGAACACCGGACGGCCGGTCACCTTCGGCACCAGATAGTAGGCCATCCCGATCCCGACCGGAGCGAAGAACAGCAGCAGCAGCGCCGAGTGATACCAAGCGTTCACGCCGGCGGCGCCGAGAGGGCTGCCGCCGAACCCGTGGACGAGCAGGTGGGCCGATCCGAAGAACCAGGGGAACCAGATCAGCGCCGCCATCAGGTACCACTGCGAAATGTAGGTATGACCTTCCGGGCGCACCTTGAACTGAACCATCGACCAGATGAGGATGGCACCGTAGGAGAGCAGCATCGGGATCCACGCGAAGGACGGCATGTCCATCCAAGGCATGCCCGTTCCGCCACCGGCGAGAATGCCGATCACGCCGATCGAGATGGCGAAGTTCCAGACGTGCCCCGCCATCAGGATCGTTCCGGCATTGCGGCATTCCTGACGCGAAAGGCGTGCCATCAGCCAAATCATCATTCCGAAGGCCGCCTGGCAGCCCCAGCCGTAGAGCAAGGCGCTCTGGTGGGCGGCGAACACGCGACCGTAGGTGAACCATGCGCAGTCACCGAGGAATTGCGGACTGTGAACCTTTGCCGACGAAATGATGCCGAGGAGGATCGCGACGGCCAACCAAGCCGCGCCGCTGGTGAAAAAGAACATCACCGGGTGCCGCAGCGAGCGGTCAATCGCGGCCCGGACGGTCGGGTCGTGATCGATACTGGATTCGGGAGGGTTCGACATGATGAATTACTTCTCGGGAGCGATGAGATCTTCCTGCTTGAGCATCGGCTTGCCGACCTCGCTGCGCAGCATCTTGACCTGTTCAACAAGAACCGGAGGGGCCGTGTTTCCGAAGGAATTGCGGATGTAGGTGAGCACCGCGGCGACGTCCTCGTCGGAGCTCGCCGCCCCCATCGGCGCCATCGGCGCGAGGAATGTGAGCTTCTGCCCCGCAACTTCGATCGGACCTTCAAGACCGCGCATCTGGATACGGATGAGGTTGGATACGGGACCGGTGACCCACTCGGAACCCGCAAGCGGCGGACCGACGTTCGGCACACCCTTGCCGTCCATGCCGTGGCAGGCCATGCAGACCATAAACGCCTGCTTGCCCTTCTCGATGACGGCCGGATCGATCTCGGTGTCGGCAGGAGGCGTCAGGGCATCCACAGCAGCGGGATCGCCCGCGGCAGGTGCGTTCGCGATCTCGATCGCGGTCGGCGAGTTGGGCACAACCTGCGCCGGATCCTCGACCTTCGTCGGAGCACCGTCGACCAGTTGCTTACCGACATAGTCGAAGACATGCTCGGGATGCAATTGGACGGTCTCACCCTCGGTCACGACCTTCGTCTCAAAAGCCGCAGCCTGGGCAGTATCGACCGCCTCGCGCACCTTCTGACGGTTTTTCGCAGCCGCTTCCTCGAGCGGATCGGAGCCTTCACCACCGCCGACCACCATGCGGGTGAGCAGCAGCACGACGAAGAACAGCGAGATCACGCCGATCCCCCACCAAAAGGCGGTGAAACGGATGAGCGGGTTGTCACGAGATGGGTCCATGGAAGGAATGTCGAAATGCGGATGAGGAAGAGACCTAGTTCGAAACGTTCGCCGACTCGAGAAGGCGCGGGTCGCGGTTCGGGTAGAGGTTGTTGGCGCCGAGGGCGCGAAGGTAGAAGAAGACGAAGCCCGCACCGACAGTAACGAAGGCCAGAACATCACCCCAGAACGCTCCGGGAACGGCCGTCGTCACGTGACCGAACTTGTCGGGCAGGATGTTCATCAGCGAGATCGAGCGCTCGGGGATTGAGATCAGGTAGTGATCCACGACGTGCATCACGAGTGTGTAGACCGCGACCAGGCTGAGCAGCTTCGGATTCTTCTTCAGCCATGCCTGCAGCAGGATGACGAACGGAACCACGAAGTGGCCGAAGACGAGGAAGATCATTCCGGTGTTCCAGCCGCCGGTGTTGCGGATCAGGAAGTAGCTCGTTTCCTCAGTGATGTTCGCATACCAGATGAGGAAGAACTGGGAGAAGGTCACGTAGGCCCAGAAGATCGTGAAGGCGAGGAGCAGCTTGCCCTTGATGTGGAAGTGCTCGGGCGTCAGCACCTTCTTCATGTAGCCGGCGCTCTGGAGGAGCGTGGCGGTGATGATGATGACCGCCATCGAGTTCAACGCGGTGCCGGCGAAGATGTAGACGCCCCACATCGTCGAGAACCACTTGTAGTCCAGGCCCATCAGCCAATCGAAGGCAGCGAAGGTGATCGTGATCGCGAAGATGATCAGCGTGTAAGTCGAGTGAAAGCGGGCCTTGAACAGGCGGACCGTTCCGGGGTTCGGGTCGCTGTCCTGCTCAACCGACAGCTTCCTCAGCCCGCGGATAACGAGAGTCAGGCCGACGAAGTAGAAGATGAAGCGAGTGTACCACGCGAAGAGGTTCATGTACCACAGCTTGTTGGCCAACAGCGCGTGGTGGTTGTCGTTGAGCCAACCCTGGAGCGAATCGGAGCCGTAGAAGCCCGCCATGAACCCGTCGAACAGTCCAACATTGTCCTGGGACAGGCCCTCGCGGTGGATGGTCATCCACTCGTAGAGATACTGTTGAACCGCCGGGCAGAGCAGCGGGATCGCGAACAGGAACATCCACGGATAAACCGAACCGAGGTTCTCCATGATCCGGCGGACCGAAGTCCCCCACCCCGAGTTGGAGACGTTGTGGAGCAGCGTCCAGAAGCAGCCGCCGACGGCAAGGGTGAAGAAGAAGAACAGCGCGAACAGCCAGGAGTAGGCGTAGGTCGCGGCCCAGCCTTCGTTGGGTCCGAAGAGCAGGAACAGGCTCACCACCGAGAGGATGGCGCAGAGCCCTCCGGCGATCATCTTGACCTTGGAGACCGTAGCGTTCTGGAGACGCTCCCCGTTGGCGGGGATGTCTGCGGAAGTGACGAAGTGGGATGCCATGGTGGAAAAGTGTTACTGGGCCGAACTCTCGGTGTTCTGGGTCGCGGCATCGAATGCCGCCTTGATCGAAGGATCCGAAAGCGGAGCCTTGCGGGCGGTCTGCAGCGCGCGGACGTAGGCGACCACCGCCCAGCGGTCACGGATCGGGATGTTGTGCTTGTAGGCACCCATGTTGCCCTTGCCGTTCGAGATCACGTCGAACAGCCGGCCGTCCGGGTAGGCGGCCTGGCCGAAGTTGTCCAAGGTCAGGTTGGCGATGCCCGGGACGCCGAAGCTCGAGGTGATACCGAGACCGTCGCCCGACTTGCCGTGGCAGGGCATGCAGTTGATGTTGTAGACCTCCTCGCCGCGGCGGAGGAAGGCGTCCACGTTGTTGGCATCCAATCCGAGTTCGTCGGGCATGCCGTTGGAGTAATAATCCTCGATCGCGCCGGTGGCGTAGTAGCTGGTGCCGCCGCCGAATTCGTATTCGGGGATACCGCCAAGCTCCGACTGGCCTTCGGGGAGAAATCCGACCGGGTTGGTGCCGTCGACCGGATGGCGGCCGCCGGCGCCGTCCGAGAAGAACGCATCCGGCTTCTGGGCCTTGAGTTTGTCCTGGTCATCCATGTCGGGGAACAGGCGCAACGGCGTTTCGGCGCGCTTCTCACCGCGCATCGGAAGCAGTCCGATGACGAGCGCGGCGATGATCGCGTAGGCGAGGAAGAAGTATTTCACGGTGGGAGCGGAGAGCTGGAAGGTGAGCGCGGAGGGTCAGTCCTCTTCTTCGATGAGTTCGATGTTCGAACCGCCGATCTCCTCGAGAAGCGAGCGGGTGCCGTCCGGGCTGAATTTCGGATCGCGGGCCTCGATCGCGATGAAGAACGCGTCGTCGGTCGTCCGGTGGAACTGGCGGCTGGCGAAGAGCGGGTGGTTGAGACGCGGCAGCTTCATCAGCGCGAGCAGGCCGAAAAGCACCGTGAAGCCCGAGAAAAGGATGGTCAGCTCGAACATCGGCGGAAAGAAGGCCGGCACGGTGAAGATGTTGGCCGGCTTGGCCTGAACGACCGTCGGGTAGATGCGGACCTGGGTGATGTAGGCGAGGAAGAAACCGGTCGCCAGACCGGTGCACCCGCCGAAGAACACGAAGAATGGCAGGATCGAGCGTTTGAGCCCCATCGCGCCGTCGAGTCCGTGGATCGGATACGGCGAGTGGCAATCCCACTTGCGGAAGCCGGCATCGCGGACCTTTTCCGCGGCCTTGTAGAGGGCGGAGGCGCTTTTGAACTCGGCGAGGTAGCCGTAGACTCGTTTGCGGGTGGTACTCACTGGAAGAATTGCCAAGGGTTAGAATCCAATTGCCAAATGGGGGTCAGGTATCGGCGGTGGCGGGAGCCGGGGAATGGAGCTCCTTCTGGTAGGCGGCCTCGACGGCCGTGCCTTCGTCCGGATGATCCTCGTGGTCGTCGTGGTGCGGATCGGACTCCGGCAGCGTCCACTTCACCTCGGCGATGTTGATGCACGGCAGGAAGCGCAGGAAGAGGAGGAACAGGGTCAGGAACATCCCGATCGTGCCGACGAACAGCAACTGGTCCTGGCCACTGGGATTGTAGTATTTCCAGTCACCCGGCAGCCACATGCGGGCCAGGGTCGTGACGATGATCACGAAGCGCTCGAACCACATCCCGATGTTGACGAGCATCGATACGCCCATCACGACCCACAGGTTCTCGCGCATGCTCTTGAACCAGAAGATCTGTGGCGCGATGACGTTGCAGAACATCATGCAGAAGTAAGCCCAGGAATAGGGGCCGGTGATCCGGTACTTGAAGGCCTCCATCTCGAACTTGGCGCCCGAGTAGAACGCCACGAAGAGCTCCATCAGGTAGGCGTAGCCGACGATCGTGCCTGTCAGCAGGATGATCTTCGCCATGTTGTCGATGTGCTTCATCGTGATCAGATCCTGCAGACCGTAGATGAAGCGTGCCGGGATCATGATGGTGAGCACCATCGCGAAGCCGCCGAAGATGGCGCCCGCGACGAAGTACGGCGGGAAAATGGTGGTGTGCCAGCCGGGGACAACCGAGGTGGCGAAGTCGAACGAAACGACCGAGTGGACCGAAAGCACCAGCGGCGTCGAGAGCGCGGCGAGGAGCAGGTAGGCCATTTCGTAGTGGCTCCACTGGCGGTTTCCGCCGCGCCAGCCGAGCGAGAAGATGCCGTAGAGCAGCTTGCGCAGGCCGGGCTTGCAGCGGTCGCGGATGGTCGCGAGATCCGGAACCATCCCGAGATACCAGAAGATCAGGGAGATCGTGAAGTAGGTCGAGACCGCGAACACGTCCCAAAGCAACGGCGACTTGAAGTTCTGCCAGATGCCGTTGGCGTTCGGGATCGGAGCGAGGAACCACGCCATCCAGACGCGGCCGACGTGGAAGGCGGGGAAGATGCCCGCGCACATCACCGCGAAGATCGTCATCGCCTCCGCGGCGCGGTTGATCGACGTCCGCCAGTTCTGGCGGGTCAGGAAGAGAATCGCCGAGATCAGCGTTCCGGCGTGGCCGATACCGATCCAGAAAACGAAGTTCACGATCGGCCAGCCCCACATCACGCGGTTGGTGTTCCCCCACACGCCGACACCGGTCGAAACGAGGTGGAACAGTCCGCCGCCGACACCGATGGCGGCGATCAGCGCGCTGGGCAGGAACAGAAGCCACCAGAGGAACGGCTGACGGTTCTCGAGGACGCCGCAGATCCGCTCGGTGATCCAATGGTAGGAACGCCCGTTGAGGATGAGCTTCTCGCGCTTGAGGACCGGGAGCTTCGGAGCGTCGCCGGTCGTGTTGGTTTCAGAGGCGGTAGACATTCTGACGAATGGGGATTCTCAACTCGCGAGTCGAGTTAGTGCATGTGAATGGTGGCCTTGCCGATGTTGTGGGCACCGGGCATCTTTTCATTCGGGTTCTTGACGCGGGCCAGATAACTGGTGCGCGGACGGGTTCCGATGTAGTTGAGAAGGTCGTAGTTCCGCTCGAGAACCGGCGTGTTGTCCTCCCCGCGGATCTTGCGGAGAGTCGAATCCGAGTCGAGCAGGTTGCCGAAGGTGATCGCCTCGGCCGGACATGCCTCCTGGCATGCCACCTTCACCGAATTCGCGGGGATCCGGAGGTTCTCGGTTCCGACTTCGGTCACCGTCGAGTCGCCGGTTGCCAGCGACTGCTGCTTCTGGGTCCGCTTCTGGCGGATCTTCGCGTCCTTGAGTCGCTGCACGCAGTAGGTGCACTTCTCCATGACCCCCCGCATCCGGACGGACACGTTCGGGTTGCGCTGGAGGTGGGCGGCGGTGCCGACCTGCTTCTCACCGAGCGGACCACGGTAGAGGTTGTGCGCAACGAGCGGGTTGCGCTTGTTGTAGTCGAAGAAATTGAAGCGGCGCGCCTTGTAGGGGCAGTTGTTGGCGCAGTAGCGGGTGCCGATGCAACGGTTGTAGGCCATCGAGTTGAGGCCGTCCTCGGTGTGGATCGTGGCATTGACCGGGCAGACGGTCTCGCAGGGCGCCGACTCGCACTGCACGCAGGCGACCGGTTGCGGGATCATCTCCATGTTGGCCTCGTCGAGGACCGGATCACCGTTCTCGTCCTTCACGGGATGGCCGTGGTCGTCGAGCTCAGGCTGCACCGCGAAGTAGCGGTCCATGCGGATCCAGTGCATCTCCCGGCCCTTGGCAAGCTGCTCCTTGCCGACGATCGGGATGTTGTTCTCAGCCTGGCAGGCGACGAGACAGGCGTTGCAGCCCATGCAGGAGGAAAGGTCGATCGACATCCCCCACTGATGGATCGGATCGCTGATCAGCTTTTCGCCATCGCGGTCGACCGGCTTGTAGAGCGAGATGTTCGGCGGAGCGTGCGAGTCCATGCCGTGCTTCTGCACGCTGGCAAGCTGCTTCGCGAAGTCGCCCTTGTGATCGTCCTTGAGGGTCGAGACCTCGCGGGCAAGCGCACGGCCATACATCGAGTGGTGTTCCTGGGTGGCGGCGAGCGAGTAGCGGATGTCGGTGCCCGCCGGCGCACCTTCCACCATGGCGAAGTAAGCGGTTGCGGCGGTGCGGAACGGATAAGCGTTGAAGCCTGTGTTCACTCCGACCTGGCCAACGTGGTTCTTGTGGTCGACCGGACGGCCGAGTTCGTCCTCCTCGTTGAAGCCCTGACCGTAGCCGAGAGAAATGATGATCGTATCTTCGGCTTGGCCGAATGCGATCTGGACCGGCACTTCGAGCGGCTGCTCCTGGCCCTTGACCTTGATCCGGATCAGGCGGCCCGTGCGGTTCTCACCTTCGTCGTCGGGCCCCTTCTTACCGTAGTAGCCTTCGACCCCGTAGCTCTTGCCTTTCGGCTCGAGTCCCACAACTTCGTCGTAAAAGCCGAGGCGCTTGGCGGTCTTCGGCGCGATCAACGCGACGTTGTCCCACGAAATCTTCGAAACCGGGTCCGGAGCTTCCTGAAGCCAGCCGTTGTCGATCCAGCGGCCGTCGTAAATCGAGCCGTCGGTGGCGAAGATGATCTCAAGCTGCTCGTTGGCCGGCTCGGGAGCCGACTTGGCAAGCTCGGTGGCACGGTCGGTGTCGGCTTCGTACTCACCAGACTCGTAGGTCGAGTCCGCGAGGAAACCGTCATGCAGGAACTTCTTCCATGCCGCTTCGCTATCGCCCGCCCGTCCGGCAAAGGTCTTGCGGACCTCGACGTAGGCCGGAGGCATCGGTTCACCGGCAGCTTCCTCACCTTCCTTCGGCTCTTCTTTCGGGAGGAATGCCGCGAGCACTTCGATTTCCGACATGCAGTCCGCGTAGAGCGGCAGGATCATCGGCTGAACGACCGTGTGCACGCCATTGATCGTGCGGCTGTCCGACCAAGCCTCAAGGTAGTGGGCGGCCGGAACATGCCATGTCGCGGCGTGCGCGGTGGCATCGGTGCGGAGACCGAAATGGATGCTCGTCTTCGCCTTCGCCAGGGCCGCAGCGAAATCGAGATCCGAGGGAGCGTCGTAGACCGGGTTGGACGGAGTCAGGAGCAACACGTGCTCGACCGCTCCGGACGTCAGGTCCTTGGTGAGTTGTTCGATGTCGCCGAGACCCGTCGACTCGGTACGGACCAGCTTGACCGGGCCGCCTTCGGCACTGCTCTTCAGGGCGTCGTTGATCGCCGCCACCAGATGGTGGACGACTTCGGGGGCGCGTGAGCCGGCCACCACCGCAACCTTGCCATCGGCATTCTTGAGGTCATCGGCCATCGCCCGGACCCAGTCGCTGATGCGGCTGTCGGGAGTCTTGATGTCCGGCACCTGAATCGAAGCGCCAACCTGCTGCGCGAGGACCTTCGCGAACTGAACCAGCTCGCTCGGCTTCACTTTCAGACGGTGATCGGCCATGCCGCCGGTCAGCGAGAATCCGCTTTCGACCGCATAGAGCCGGTTCATGCCGGATGCTTCCGGCTTGTTGCCGTAGCCTTTGCCTTCCGGCTTGCGGCGATCGAAGAAACCAGTGACCGGACCGACCGGGTCGAGGCCGGCGAAATCGCAGTCGAGCGAAACGATGCGGTCCGCCTTCGAGAAGTCGACCACGTAGCGCTGACCGTCGCCGGCCGCCTTGTGGGCTTCGCCCTCGAGGGCCTCGTAAGCGTAGAACTTGGCGGAGCCGAAGCGGTCCGCGATCTCCTTGCGAAGACGCGCGCGGGTCGGCGAGTCATCGCGACCGAAAACGAACCCGACCTTCGCCGAGGTGTCGCCCGCGAGAGCTTCCATCACGGCATCGAAATCGGCACGCTTGGCCGCCTTGCCACCCTTCAGCACGTAGCGCGAGCGGGACGGCGAGTAGAGATCGAGCACCGACGCCTGGGCGAACGCATCCGTTCCGGCGTTGTCCGGGTGCAGGGTGTTCGGAGCGAGCTTGGTCGGGCGACCCTCGAAGCTCGTCACCACCATCGGCGTAGCGCCATGGGCGCGCGGCATGCTGGTAGCGTAGTAGGTCGCCTTGCCCGGGATCACCCACTCGGGCGCCTGGGCGTAGGGAAGGATATGGCTTTCCGGGCGACGGCAAGCCGCCATGCCGAAGCCGGCGAGAGCGGTCGACGCACCCATCAGCTTGAGGAAGGAACGGCGCGACGTCTGCGCGTCGTCGTCGTCCGCCATCTCGGCAGCTCCTCGGGGAAACTCACGTTCCAGCCACTCGCGGAAGGCCGGGGTATTCTCAAGCTGTCCCGTGCTGCGCCAGGCGACGGTGGTTTCGTCGGCGGGAACCTCGGGGTGTTGCCAGATGCGTTTGCTCATGGATCGGCGAAAGTGGGAAATCAGTGGTGGCAGGTGGCGCAGGTCTCACGCGGCTGGATCTGCCACATCTCCTTGAGTTTCAGGCCCAGTTCCTCGGTCGTCTTGACTCCGAGACGCTCGGCATTGCTGACACCGTCGACCTTCTTGGCGAGGTAGCGGGCGGGGTCATACTTGAGGTTGTAGACCTCCTCGAGAGGACGGAGGTGCTTCTCCGGAGCGCGGTGGCACTCGAGGCACCAGCCCATCGATAGGTTCTGGTCCTGATAGACGACTTCCATCTGGTCGACCCGGCCGTGGCAGCTCTGGCAGGAAATGCCCCGGTTCACGTGGACGAGGTGGCTGAAGTAGACGTAGTCGGGCGTCTTGTGGATCCGCACCCACTCGACCGGCTTGCCGAAGTCCGGGTGCTTCAGCGAGGGGTCCATCCGATTGCGCAGCGGCTGCAACTTCGGGCTCTCCTTCTGCACGTGCTGGTGGCAGTTCCAGCAGGTGTTCGACGTCGGCACGTTCGAGTGGTTCGAAACATCGACGAACGAGTGGCAGTAGCGGCAATCGAGGCCGAGCTGGTCGACGTGGATCTTGTGCGAGAACGGAATTGGCTGGGACGGCTGATAGCCGACCGCGAGCGTCTTCGGTGTCGCGTAGTAGGTAAACCCGGCGACGACGCCCGCGCCGAGGGCGATCACGCAGAATCCGATCTTGAACGGGAGAAGGTTGGTCCAGCGCGGGAAGAAATTGGCCATGACGTGCGTCAAAAGTGTGCTCGGCGGGGGCGAAAGTGGACGCTTGTGAAAATTTTCACAAGCCCTTTCAAGACCCCGTCGGAGGTTGGTCCGGCGGGGGGCGCCGATGTTGCAAACCGCTCCCCGACTGGCAACCGGAAAAACCCCTCAGCCGTGGAAAAAATCGAATTCTTTCAAGCCACCTTCCACTGCTGAGACAGGGTCTCAACTAGACCAGTTCAGACCCTTCTCCTCGCGCCATTTCCGGAACCCGGCGAACTGCTCCTTTTTGGGCAGATCGCGACGCGACGGATCCTCATCGAGGAACTCCTCGAAAAGCCGTTTCTGCTCCTTGTTCTCATCCTTCCGCTCGCGCACCCGTTCCGCCGTGACGGATGGGGTCGATTGGGAAAGAAAACGCTCGATCCGCCTCAGGCGACGGCTGGTGATCCACTGGTTGAGCAGGACCAGCAGCAGGAGGACGACGAAAACCGTCAGGAGCACCCGGAGACCACCGGGTAGATCCGCATATTCGAGGGCCGAAGCGAGCATGCCATCATGCTGACTCGCGTTTTGCCGGGTGCAAGTCCCAGCCAACAATCGTCACCACTCGATTCCGACGCCCTCTTCCGGGATCAGCACGTGCTCGCTGATGCCGAGCCGGTCGGCCTCCTGCAGCAGGCGGTCGACCGCCTCACCCGGCGCCTCATTGCCGAGCGGGAAAGTGTCGTAGTGCATCGGGATCATCACCTTGGCCCCGATCTCGGCGAAGGCACGAACGGCTTCCTCCGGATTCATGTGGACGTCGCGACCACTCGGGGCGTCGTAGGCACCGATGGGCATCAGCGCGACGTCGATCCCAGGACAGCGGCGTCCGATCTCGGCAAAGCCGTCGAACCACGCCGAGTCCCCGCAGTGGAAGACGCTCTTGCCGCCCGCCTCGATCAGGTAGCCGCCGTAGTCGCGGTGGGTGTCGTGGATGTAGCGCGCGCCCCAGTGGTGGCTCGGGGTGTGCAGAATATGGAGTTCATCGAGCTCCAACCGCTCCCAGATCTTCATCTCATGGACCTCGGGAAATCCCAACCGCCTCACCAGCGAGGCGCTGCCGCGTGGAACCACGATCCCGTCACGCGCTTGGAGGATCTTCAGGCTGGGCTTGTGCAGGTGGTCGAAGTGCGCATGCGTCACCAGCACCAGATCCAGTTCGGGGATCATGTCGATCGGCAGACCGGGCTCGCGACGCCGGCGGACGATGCCGTGCCAGCGGGCCCAGTTGGGATCGATGATGAGCGCATGGTCGGCGAACTGCAGGAAAAATGCGGCGTGTCCGATCCAGGTGACCCTCACCGATCCTTCCGGCGGCGGATTCAGCACCGGCGCCTGCATCTGGCCGTCGGGACGGCGGAACATTCCGGGAACGATGCGGTGGCGGAAGAACTTGTAGTTCCTCTGCGGCCATCCCCGCTGGGGCAGGATGCCGGAATAATGCGCGCTGGCCCGTTTCGGCCGGATGTCCTCGTTCTCCATCGTCCCCTACCCCTCTCAAGCGTTTGCCGGCGCGCCGTATGCGTCCGAAATCTTCCGCGCCCAATCCGCCGCCCGCTCGCCGAAGCTGCGATCATCGCCGGCGTAAGAAATCCCGCGGGAAACATTGATTACATCCGGCGCCGACCGACCGGCCTCCGCCAACGAAGCGAGATCGCCGCCCTGCGCACCTAGACCTGGCACCAACAGCGGAGCATCCGGCACCTTCCCCAGCACACCCGAGGCGTTGGTCAGTCCGACCACGTAGCCGACATCCGTCTGGCGGCCCTCTTCCTTCGCCCGATCACCGAGCGCGGTCACGAGTTCAAAGACCGACCTTCCGTCGGCCAGCTGCTGCCGTTGGAAATCCGCCGAACCCGGATTCGAGGTCACCGCGAGCAGGTAGATCCCCTTCCCTTCCCACCCGAGGAACGGCTCGATCGAGTCGTACCCGAGGAACGGGTTGAGGGTCACCGCGTCGACCTTCCAGTGACTGAAATAACTATGGGCATAGTATTTCTGGGTCTCGCCGATGTCGCTCCGCTTGGCGTCCAGAATCACCGGCACCTCGTCGGGCATCTCCGCGAGCAGGTCTCCGAGCATCTCGATCCCGCGCAGACCCATCGCCTCGAAGTAAGCCATGTTCGGCTTGAAGGCCGCGGCGTGCTCCCACGTTTCGCCGACCAACCGCTTCAGGAATTCGGGCACGGCTTCAATCCCGTCGTCGCCGGGCCGCGGATCGATTCCCACGCAGAGCCTCGATCCGGTGGCTTCGATGCGGGCTTGGAGTCGTTCGGCGTAGCGCATGCCCGAACTTGGAACGCATCGGCCCGTCGGGCAAGGGTAAGGAACCTGCCGGAGGCGGACCGCGCGAGCCCACTCGCGCCCCGGAGCCTCAAGGCTCGAGCAGACGCGGACTCCCCGTCGGCACTGATGCGCGAGTGGGCTCGCGCGGTCCTTCCCGAATCAGCCCGGGAGCCGCATTTTCGTTCCACGGAACACCTTCCGGCCGAGCTTCCTTTCGACCGACATCAGGAAAACCAGAATCGTCAGCTGGACCAGCAGCAGCGCCATCTTGGCCCCCCCGTCCAATGTGAACAACTTTCCGAAGCACCCGCAGTCGGCCTCAATTCCGCGCACCATCGCCTGTCCGTTCACGAAAAGGAACACGCATGTCAGCCCGATCATCACCCGCACGGCTCCGCGATGGAAGAAGCTCGTCAGCAGGCAAAGCCCGGAGATCACCTCCAGCCACGGCACGAAGTAGGCCACCATCAGGTTCCACGGGTCCTGCAGAATGCCGAATTCCGCCACTTGGCGGGAAAAGGCAGGAGCCCCTACGCGGAACAGCTTGTCCGCCCCGAGGATCGCGAACCACGTGCCCATCAGCACCCGGCCGGTCAGAATCCCATACTCGAACGGTGTCTTCGGCTGCATCGGTCCGCCGAGAATAGGGTTCCCCGGGGCTTCGTCCAAGCGAAGAGTTGACAGGCCTTCACCGGCCCCGTCCGTTACCTAGGCCCAGTTCCTTCCCCAAGCATGCACCCTTTCCTCACCCTCTCCGTCATCCTTTGCGGGTTGGCATTCACCGCCATCGCGCGATCGGCCGAACCGATCCGCAACGTGCTCTTCATCATCGCCGACGACCTCAAGGCGAACGCCCTTGGAGCCTACGGCAACGAGATCTGCCAAACCCCGAACCTCGACCGCCTGGCGAGCCGGTCGATGGTCTTCGATCTGGCATTCTGCCAAGGCACATGGTGCGCGCCGTCCCGCCAGTCGCTGATGCACAGCCGCTACATCGGCAATCGCGGACCCACGCTCGGCAAGCACCTGATCGCCCACGGCCGCTACAGCGCCCGCGTCGGGAAGATTTTCCACATGCGCGTGCCCGGCGACATCATCGATGGCACCGACGGACGCGACGTTCCTGAGACCTGGACGGAGCGATTCAACTGCAAGGGTCAGGAGGCACACACGCCCGGGCTCTACCGGCTGCTGAATCAGAACATCGAGACGCGGGCCCCGGAAAACCGCCAGAGCACCGCAATGCCGCACCGGATGTTCGTCAGCGTCGAGTCCGACGGCGACGGATCCGCCCAGCCGGATTGGAAAGCCGCCGAGAAGGCGGTCGAGATCCTGCAGGCCCGCGCCGACTCCCCCGAGCCGTTCTTCCTCGCGGTCGGATTCGTCCGTCCGCACTACCCGAGCGTGGCACCGGCCGAACACTTCAGGCGTTACCCGTTCGAAAAGGTCCCCGCTCCGGTCGTTCCCGAGGGCGACATCAACGATATCCCCAAGCCCGGCCGCGCCCCGACTACCTCCGAGGGCTGCGGCATCGCGAAATTTCCGGACAACATCCGGAAAATGCGGGCCGACTACTACGCCACGGTGACCTTCATGGACGAGCAACTGGGCAAGGTTCTTGATGAACTCGACCGGCGGAAGCTCCGCGACTCCACCCTGATCATTTTCACCAGCGACCACGGATATCACCTCGGCGAGCATGACTTCTGGCAGAAGTCGACGCTTCACGAAGATGTCATCCGGGTGCCCTTCCTCATTTCCGCCCCGGGCATGAAGACCGGCCGCACCCGCTCGCTGGCCGAGCTCGCCGACATCTATCCGACTGTATGCGACCTACTCGGCGTTCCCATTCCCGAGAGCGCCCAAGGCGAAAGCCTGAAGCCGGTGCTGCAGGATCCCGAAGCCAAGGTCCGGCAGGCGGCGTTCGCGCTGAATCCGCCGAAAGGTCACGCCATCCGCACCGACGAATGGGCCTACATGCGCTACCGGAACGGCGAAGAGGAACTCTACCGGATGTCGACCGATCCTGGGCAAATCGAGAACCTCGCAAGCCGGAAGGAACTGGCCGGCACGAAGCGCGAGCTGAAACGCATGCTCGACGAGAAAGTCGCGCAGGCGACGAAGTGACCCTGCCGCAAATTCGTTCGCCACGCCAACCGGGATGCCCTAGCTTCGGCGGATGATCCGGTTTTCCCCATCCTTCATCTGCCTGCTGGCTTTCGCCTTCGGCCCCGTCGTCGCCGAAGCAGGCTCGATCCGAAAGCCGGCCGCCGAAAAACGCTACAACTTCCGCGACGGCGACATCGTTCTGCAAGGCAACGCCGGCCCGCAATCGGATGCCGTCCGGGCCGCCACCGGTTCGCCCTACACCCACTGCGGCGTCGTTTTTCAACACGAGGGCAAGTGGATGGTGATGGAGGCCGTCCAGCCGGTGCGGACGACCCCGCTCGAGCAATTCATCGACCGCAGCCTCGCCGGGACCTTCCGCGCCTACCGGCTGCGCGAAACCGTCGGAGCCGATGCCGTCGCCAAAGCCCGCGCTTGGGCCACCAAACAGGCGGGCAAGAACTACGACGTCCGCTTCCAGTGGAACGACACCGAGCTCTACTGCTCCGAGTTCGTCTGGAAGCTCTACGAGCAGGCCGGCGTCGAGCTCTGCCCGAAGCGTGCGTTCCGCACCTACAACCTCGATGATCCCGCGGTGAAACAAATCATCGAGCAACGCTACGGCGGCCGCGCCAACCTGCCGCTCGACGAACCCGCCGTCGCCCCGGGCGACATCGCGACCTCCAAGCTCCTCATCGAGGCACCGCGGATCGAGACGAAGAAGATGCGCTGACCCGGGCATCGTCCGAAGTTCGGCTTTTAATGCGCGCCCCAACAAAGTCGGGGTTGGACGTTCGGTGACCAGCGTTCAGGCTCCGCGCGTGGCTGTCACCGAACTCCTCCATCAGCTCGTCCGCATTCCGTCGGTCAATCCGGACAACTCGCCCGGCACCGAACAGACCGGCGAAGGCTGGATCGCCGCCTTTCTCTCCGAGTGGCTGCGGAAAATCGGCGCGACCGTCGAGCTCGAGGAAATCAAGCCGGGCCGCCCGAACCTGATCGCCCGCTTCGCTCCGCGCGACGGCCGCCCGCGGATCCTTCTCGGACCGCACCTCGACACGGTCGGTATCGAAGGCATGACCATCGAACCCTTTTCGGGCGAAGTCCGCGACGGTCGCCTGTGGGGTCGCGGCGCCTCCGACACCAAAGGCCCGATGGCCGCCATGCTGTGGGGACTTCGCGAAAATGCCACAGCTCTCAAGGACGCTCCGGTGGCCATCGATTTCGTCGCCTTCATGGGTGAGGAATCCGGTCAGTGGGGATCGAAGGAATTCGCCCGCAAATACGGCTCGGAATACGAGTTCGCGATCGTCGGCGAGCCGACCTCGCTCGACGCGGTCCACACCACCAAAGGATCGCTTTGGGCGACGCTGAGGACGACCGGCAAGGCCGCGCACTCGTCGCAACCGGAACGCGGCGAGAACGCCGTGATGAAGCTGGCCCGCGCTCTCGATCCCTTCGAAACCGCAATGAGCGAGAAGCTCGCCACCTTCACCCACCCGATTCTCGGACGCTCGACACTCAACATCGGCGTTGTCCGTGGCGGCAGCCGGCCGAACATCGTCCCGGACCGGGCCGAGGCCGAGTTGGACATCCGCATCACCCCGAGCCTTCGCGATGCCGGTGGCGCGCTCGCGCTGCTGCGATCGATGACCGAAGGCACACCGCTTGAAGTCGTGAACCCGCACGAGAATCCGCCGATGGAACTCCCGGCCGACCACCCGTGGATCGAGCGCATCCGCTCCGTTCGTCCCGCTACAAAGCCGGTCGGCGCACCATGGTTCTCCGACGCCGCCCACCTGTCGGCCGGCGGCATCCCTTCGATCTGCCTCGGCCCCGGCTCGATCGACCAGGCCCACACCTGCGACGAGTTCATCGACGTCGCCACCCTCGAGGAAGGAGCCCGCTTCTTCTCCGACTTCGTCTCCAAACTGATCATTGGTGCTTGAGCATTGATCATTGAACCGCATGACCACCGTCCTCGACATTCTCGACAAGGGCACCGCGTATCTTGAGAAGCGCGGGATAGCAGAGGCTCGGAGAAACATGCAGATGCTGGTCGCACACCAGCTCGACTGCACCCGCATGGCGCTCTACCTGCGCTTCGACGAACCGATGGACGAGTCCGATCTCGAACCGCTCCGCGAGGCACTGAAGAAGCGCGGCGAAGGCGTGCCGGTGCAGCACCTCATCGGCAGTGTCTTTTTCCGCAACCACGAGTTCGCCTGCGATGCACGGGCGCTCATCCCGCGACCGGAGACCGAGGAACTCGCCGAGTGGCTGACGAAGAACGTAAAGCTCGCCGATGACGCCCGCATTCTCGACATGGGCTGCGGCTCCGGGGTGCTCGGAGTCTCGTTGGCTCACGACTTCCCGAAAGCGTCGGTGCTGCTGGCCGACGTCTCGTCCGATGCCCTTGCCCTCGCCCGCGAGAATGCCGAGCGGAACGGCATCAACAATGTCGACTGGGTGGAGAGCGATCTCTTCGCCGCGATCCCGACCGACTCGACCTTCGACCTGATTGTCGCCAACCTCCCCTACGTCCCCGAGGGCGAGGCGGTTTCCCGCGAAGTCAGGCACGACCCGGCATTGGCGCTCTTCAGCGGGAAGGACGGGCTCGACCTCATCCGGCGATTCGTTCCCGAGTTGGCCAACCGCCTCAATCCCGGAGGCACGGTCGCCCTCGAAATCGGCCATGAACAATCCGCCGAGGTCGAGGCGCTACTGAAGGGAAGCGGGCTCACGGACGTCTTGACCCTCAACGACCTCTCTGGCATCCCCCGTTTCCCCATCGCCCGCAAGGCGTGACGGGAGCGGACTCTCCGGTCCGCCGGTCAGAATCCTGCGGACCGGATCGTCCGCCCTCCAAATTCATCATCCATGGATAAGCTTCTCGTTCACGGCGGTGCTCCGATTCACGGAGCCATCACGATTTCCGGCTCCAAGAACGCCTCCCTGCCGATCCTCGCCGCCGCGCTGCTGACCGAGAACGATGTCGTGATCCGCCGCGTCCCGGACGTGTCGGACACCAACTACATGGTGCAGATCCTGACCGGTCTCGGGGCCGACGTGGAACGTTTCTCCGGCACGGTGCGGGTCACCGCGGCGGACATCTCCGACACGGCGCCGTATGACATCGTCCGCCGCATGCGGGCGTCGGTCTGCATGATGGGCCCCCTGCTCGCCCGCAAGCGTCGCTGCGTGGTCGCGCTGCCAGGCGGCTGCGTCATTGGCGACCGCCCGATCGATCTCCACATCCGCGGACTTGAGGCCCTTGGCGCCAAGGCCGCGGTCGAGGGAGGAAACGTGACGCTTTCCGCGCCCGACGGACTCAAGGGCGCGACGGTCGATCTCTGCGGTGAGAACGGACCGACCGTGCTCGGCACGGACAACGTGATGATGGCCGCCACGCTGGCCGAAGGCATCACCACCATCACCTCCGCCGCCTGCGAACCGGAAGTCATCGACCTCGCCGACTTCCTGAACTCCATGGGAGCCAAGGTCAGCGGCGCCGGCACCCCGGTCATCACGATCGAGGGCGTCGAGAAACTCCATGGCACCGTTCACAACGTCATCCCCGACCGCATCGAGGCCGGCACCTTCATGGCCGCAGCAGCCTTGGCTGGAGAGGGCGTGACCTTGCGCCGCGTCAATGAAGGCCACCTGAGCGCGATCACCTCGGCCCTTCGCAAAGCCGGACACCAAGTGCACTTCAACGACACCGGCGACGCCTGCACCGTGCATCGTGGCGACACGCCGATGCCGGCGGAGATCGTCACCGAGCCCTATCCCGGTTACCCGACCGACATGCAGGCGCAAATGACCGCGCTGTTCGTCACGACCCCGGGAACCAGCATCGTGGTCGATACCATCTTTCCCCAGCGCTTCATGCACTGCGCCGAGCTGAAACGGATGGGTGCCGACATTTCGGTCACCGACGGCAAGGCCGTGATCACCGGCGTCGAAGGCCTCAGCGGCGCACCGGTGATGGCCAGCGACCTCCGGGCCTCCGCCGCGCTCGTGCTTGCCGGCCTGACGGCCAAGGGCACGACCGAGATCAACCGCCTCTACCACATCGACCGCGGCTACGAGCACATCGACGAGAAGCTCGAGGCGCTCGGTGCGAATGTCGAGCGGGTGCGGATTTAGCCGCTCTCCGCACGCCACCGGGGCTAGCTTGAAAAACGGGGGAACATTGCTCTTGTCAGTATTTCTGACCAGACTAGTCTGATCTAATGAGAATGGTGGGACTTTACGAGGCCAAAACCACCCTTTCGGCGTTGGTCGCCGAACTGGAAAGGACGGGGCAAGCGATCGCCCTCACCCGGCACGGGAAGGTGGTCGCCGAGCTTCAGTTGCCGCAGAACGACACAGCTCCCAAGGCGGGAATGCTGGCAACCGACTCGTTTTTTATCGCCGACGACTTCGACGCGGACACTGCAGGTTTCGAAGAGCTTTTGGCGGAAGACGATCTTCCTCCCCGGTTGAAGAAGGTCGCCGGCGACGAGGCCTTGTTTCAGGACCGGCCGAAGTCTTCCTAGCCGATTTCATGGACCACCTGATCGACACGAATGTCTTGGTCCTGTTCCTGCAGGATGACCCGAGACTGTCGCGCCGTCTTTCGGACTGGATCGAGGACCCCGGGCGCAACTCGTTCATTTCGCTCGCGAGTCTCTGGGAAATCTCCATCAAGAGCGGCCTCGGCAAGCTTCGGGTCGCCTACGCGGATCGTCTCGACCTGCCCGAACTTCTCGAGGGCGCCGGCTTTCGCCTTATGCCGATCGGATGGCCTGCTATTCGCAAAGCCGGCAGCCTGCCACTCCATCACCGAGATCCGTTCGACCGCCTGCTGGTGGCGGAGGCGCAGCTCCGGGGACTGCCCATACTATCCCTCGACTCCAAACTGGACGCCTACGGAATCGAACGGTTCCACCGCTGAACGAAAAAACCCGCTGCCCTTTCGGACAGCGGGTTTCGTGAATCCTTGCGGAGCGCCGCTTACTTCTTCTGACGCTCTTCCTCGCGCTTCTTGGCAGCGGCGATGACGTCGTCGGCGATGTTCTTCGGGCAGGCCGCGTAGTGACTGAACTCCATCGAGAACTGGCCGCGACCGGAGGTCATGGTGCGGAGGTCACCGATGTAACCGAACATCTCGCTCAGCGGAGCCTCTGCCTTGACGCGCACGCCGGTCGGCGTCGGCTCCTGGCCTTGGATCATACCCCGGCGGCGGTTGAGGTCGCCGATCACGTCGCCGACCTTTTCCTCGGGAATGAACACGTCGAGCTTCATGATCGGCTCGAGGATCTGCGGACCGGCCTTCGGCATGGTCTGGCGGTAGGCTGCCTTGGAGGCGATTTCGAAAGCGACGGCCGAGGAGTCGACGGCGTGGAAGCCGCCGTCGGTCAGCGTCACCTTGAAGTCGAGGCAGGGGTAACCGGCAAGCGGGCCCTTCTCGATCGAATTCTTGAAGCCCTTTTCAACAGCCGGGATGTATTCCTTCGGCACGTTGCCGCCGACAACCGACGACTCGAAGACGAAGCCGTCACCGGGCTGAAGAGGCTCGATCGTGTAATCGATCTTCGCGAACTGACCCGAACCACCCGACTGCTTCTTGTGGGTGTAGCTGTCGGAAACCGGCTTGGTGATGGTTTCGCGGTAGGCGACCTGCGGGGCACCGACCTCGACCTCGACCTTGTGGGTCCGCTTGAGGATGTCGACCTTGATGTCGAGGTGAAGCTCGCCCATCCCCTTGAGGATGGTCTCGCCGGTTTCCTCGTCGGACTCGACACGGAACGACGGATCCTCCGCCACCATCTTGCCGATCGCGACACTCATCTTCTCGGCGTTGGCCTTGTCCTTGGCCGAAACGGCCATCGAGATGACCGGATCCGGGAAAACCATCGGCTCAAGGGTGGCCGGGTTCTTCTCGTCGCACAGCGTGTGACCGGTCTGGACGTTCTTGAGACCGACGATCGCGATGATATCGCCCGCCTGGCAGGAATCGATCTCGTTCCGGTCGTTGGCGTGCATTTCGACCATCCGGCCGACCCGTTCGGTCTTGCCGGTGAAGCTGTTGAGGATCGTGTCACCCTTGTTGATCTTACCCGAGTAAATGCGGGTGAAGGTCAGGGCGCCGAAGCGGTCGTCCATGATCTTGAATGCCAGCGCGCGCAGCGGGCCGTTCGGATCGACGGTGGCGAAGTTGCCGGTCTCGTTGCCTTCCTCGTCCACCTCGGGCTGCGGCTCGACCTCGGTCGGGCTCGGGAGGTAGTCGACCACGGCGTCGAGCAGGTTCTGCACACCCTTGTTCTTGAAAGCGGAACCGCAGTAGGTCGGGAAGAAGGAAAGGTTGATCGTGCCCTTGCGGATGCACTTCTTGATGGTCGCGACGTCGGGCTCGTTGCCTTCGAGATACTGCTCCATCACGTCGTCGTCCTGCTCGACCGCGGTCTCGATGAGCTCGGCGCGGTACTGGGCGGCCTTGTCCTTGAGATCGTCCGGGATGTCCTTGATCTCGTAGTTTTCCGGGAGACCGGAGTCATCCCAGTAGTAGGCCTTCTCCTCGAGGAGATCGACGACTCCGACGAAGTCGCTCTCGGTGCCGATCGGCAGGACCATGACGAGCGGCTTGGCGCCAAGCACGTTCTTGACCTGATCGACCACGCGGTAGAAGTCGGCGCCGATACGGTCGAGCTTGTTGACGTAGATGATCCGGGCGACTTCCGACTCGTTGGCGTAGCGCCAGTTCGTTTCCGACTGGGGCTCCACACCGCCAGATCCGCAGAACACACCCACGCCACCGTCGAGAACCTTCAGCGAACGGTAAACCTCCACGGTGAAGTCAACGTGACCGGGGGTATCGATGATGTTGAAGCGGAAAGGCTCCTTCGCCCACTGCTGGTCCTTACCAGGCCAGAAGCAGGTGGTGGCGGCAGACTGAATGGTAATGCCGCGCTCCTGCTCCTGCTCCATGAAGTCGGTGGTCGCTGCGCCGTCGTGCACTTCACCCAGCTTGTGAATCTTCCCGGTGAGCTTCAGAATCCGCTCGGTGGTGGTGGTCTTACCGGCATCGACGTGGGCGAAAATGCCGATGTTTCTGTATTTGCTGAGGTCCGTCATCGCGTCAGTTGTGATTGATTGTCAGGCGACCAAGTCGCGGAGCGGCGAATTGCTAGCGGACCGTGGCGATTTGGCAACCCCGGACTCGGGGAAATTCCCCCGAATCCGCTTCGTTCCTCGCGGCTTGCACTTCCCACCGCAGCCCTGATGCTTCCGCAGCCATGGACCGCCCGCTGCTTGAAATCGACGCCGTTGAGAAGCGATTCGGCAATTTTGTCGCAGTCAAGGGCGTCTCGCTGGCGGTCGAGGCCGGGGAAACCGTCGGCCTGCTGGGCGTCAACGGGGCCGGCAAGACGACCCTGATGAACATGATCCTCGGGTTGATCACCCCGAGCGGCGGCAGCATCCGGGCCTTCGGACTCGATATCACCAAGCACCGGATCGAGATTCTCGAGCGGACGAATTTCTGCACCACCTATGCGACGCTGCCGGGAAACCTGAAGGTCCACCACAACCTTGAGGTCTTCGCCAGTCTCTACCGGGTGAAGAAGGGCAAGGAGAAGGTGGCCGAGCTGCTCGAGGTGCTCGAGATCACCCACTTGGCCGACAAGATCACCGGCCGGCTTTCGGCCGGCGAGTCGACCCGGGTCAATCTGGCCAAGGCCCTGCTCAACAACCCGCAGCTCCTGCTGCTCGATGAACCGACGGCCTCGCTGGATCCGGACATCGCCGACAAGGTCCGCAAGCTCGTCCGCCGGATCCAGCGCGAGCGTCATCCGGCGATCCTCTACACCTCCCACAACATGCGGGACATCGAGGAGGTCTGCGACCGCATCCTTTTCCTTCACGAGGGCAAAATCCTCGCCGAGGGGACGGCCGATGAGATCACGAAGAAGTTCGCCGGCCGCGACCTCGATGACGTTTTCATCAAGATCGCGCGCAAGGAGATCGAGGCGCTTCAGGCCTGAATCGGCCCGCCCCTGCTACTCGGCTTTCTTCAGCTCGAACGGGCGCGAGGTCGCTTCGCCTTTGGAGGGAAAGTCTTCGGGGATCTCCTGGGTCACCTTGCCCGTGGCCGCCCATTCGGCTCCGCGGAGGAAGGTCACGATGAAGCCGACACCCTCGAACGCCGCCGTATCGTGCCCCAGAGTGGTGTGGAAAACCCGGCCCTTGTGGTAGTCGAGCACCATCAGCATCGGCTCGTTGCGACCCGCTTCCTTCAGCTTCGGAGTATCGGCGGCGGTAGCGAGAATGGTCATATCCTCTCCGGGTCCGCGCAGCATCGAGTAGCACTCATCCTTCGTGTGGGTCCAGAAATCGGGCAATCCCTTGGTGATCGGGTGCTCGGTGTTGCGCATTGTGATCAGGAACTCGCTCTGCGGACCATGCGTGCCGCAGCGACCCGGTGAATCGTCACGGACGACCTTCCCGTCGGCGTCATAGTAAACGTATGGCCCGGACTTCTCGTTCCGTCCGCCCCAGCCACCGAGGCCGATCATCTTGTTGTACTCCGGCCAGTCGCCCCAGCTGTTGTTGGCGGCGTGGACCGACACCAGTCCGCCGCCTTCCGCCATGTACTTTTCGAATGCTCTCTTCGTCGCCTCCGGCCAGTTCGCGGCATTGAAGCCGAAGTTGCTCACCACCACGTCGTATTTGCCGAAGTCCGGCGCGAAATCCGGATCGGGCTCGGGCTTCTTCGCCTTCTCCGATTCACCGACACCGGCCAGTGGAAGGAACGACTCCTCCCGCTCCCACTTCCAGATCGAGGCGGTGCGGGCGATCTCCACCTCGAACAGTCCGGAGTCCTGCAGATACTGCCGCATCATGATCGTCGATTTCGGCCAGACCGCGTGGTTGTTCTGACCGTCCATGATCAGCGCCTTCAGCTTCTCGGCCGCGGAGACGCTCGACGGAGCCACCAGCAGGAATCCGAGAGCGAGCGTCAGACCGGAAGAACGGGAGATTGGGGAGTTCATGAGACGATCCTCTACGCGGCCCGCCGTCCGGAACTTCCGGCCTCATGCCATCGGGAGGGAACGACACTCCCTCTCGTCGCGTCCCGGCGGGACGTTTATTGCCACAGCTTGTGGGGCCCGATCAGGGAACGAGGAAGTACTTCCGCTCTTCCAAGCCATACCTCGGGTCCGCCACCAAGCTGCCGCTCGTCACGCCCTTCACGTTGATCTTCTTGCCGTCGTAGGGGCTCTTCACGAAGCCCTCGCCCATCGTTTCGGCGGTCGGCCAGTCACCACGAAGGTCGAGATCGGCGATCGTCAGCTCCTTTTTCTCGGGCTTGGCCGGCTTAGGCGCGGGCGCCGGAGCCGGGGCAGGCTTCTCAGGTTCAGCGGGCTTCGGCTCAGGCTTGGGAGCTTCGGCGACTTCCACCGGTTTCTCAGCCGGCGGCTTGGCGACCGGTTCCGGCTTCGGCCCGAAGGACGCGCCGCTCATTCCCGAACCCGAACCTGAGGATGCCGGTTCGCGAAGCTCGGAATAGGTCCCGCAGGACGCGACAACCATCGCCCCGAGTGCCACCGCCAATCCGGCCCTTGCCCGCGCGCCTGTCATCAACCGTTCGATCATGCCTGATCGAGTCGCCCGGCCATTCGATGATCAAGCATATTCCATCCCGACGTAGCCCTCCGGGTCATGCCGGATTCACCGCTGGAACCCCGGCGATGCCGGTGCCAGCCTGCCCAACCATGATTTCATCCCCAAAGCTCATTGTCCTCGCCACCTCTCTGGTCGCGCTCGCCCCGGCAGCCGAGACCATCGAACGTCTCGACCCGGCCCTCGACGCGATCATTCCGCCTGACACCGAAATCGAAACCCTCTGCACGGGCTTCCAGTGGGCGGAAGGCCCTGTCTGGCTGCCGGAAGAGAAGCGGTTGCTCTTCTCCGACGTCCCGCGCAACACGATCTACACGTGGAAGGAGGGCATGACCGAGGCCGAGGTCTGGATGAAACCGTCGGGTTTCACCGGACCGGTCAGCAACCGCCGCGAGCCAGGCTCAAACGGGCTCGCGCTCGATGCCAAGGGACAACTTGTGCTCTGCGAACACGGCGACCGACGCGTCGCCGTGCTGACCGAGGACGGCGGCAAGATGACCATCGCCGACCAATACGAAGGCAAGCGCTTCAACTCGCCCAACGACCTCGCCATCCACAGCAGCGGCGCGATCTACTTCACCGATCCGCCCTACGGCCTGCCGAAGGACGCCAAGCCGGAACTCGATTTCTGCGGCGTGTTCCGCGTCACGCCCGACGGCGAGGTGACCTTGCTCGACCGCTCGCTCGACCGCCCGAACGGCATCGCGCTCTCGCCGGACGAGAAAACGCTCTACGTCGCCCAGTCGCACGGGCCCCGTCCGATCATCACGGCCTACCCGATGAAGGACGACGGCACGGTCGGGCCCGGTGAGGTGTTCTTCGACTGCAAACCCCTCGACGGCCCCGGCGCTCCGGACGGCTTGAAAGTCGGCCCCGACGGCACCGTCTTCTCCACCGGCCCGGGCGGACTGCTCATCATCAGCAAGGAAGGCAAACTGCTCGGACGCGTGCTCTGCGGCCGGGCCACCGCCAATGTCGGCTTTGGCAACGACGGCCGCTGGCTTTTCCTCACCTCCAAAGACCGAATCCTGCGTCTCCGACTCAAAGAATGACCACCATGAAATCCCTCCTCCCCGCCCTGTTCCTGGCCCTCCCGATCGCTGCCGAGGAGTTACCCGCACCGCTTGCCTTGCAAACGGCTGCGAACGCATTCCTCGCCAGCCTCGACGACAAAAAACAGGAACGCGCGACCTTCCCCTTCGACTCCGAGGAACGCGAGAACTGGCACTACACGCCGCGCGACCGCAAGGGACTGCCGCTGAAGGACATGAACGAGGCGCAGAAGAACGCCGCGGTTGCTCTGGCCAACGAGATTCTCAGCGAACGCGGCGCAATGCAGGCGGCCCAGATCATCTCGCTCGAGAGCGTGCTGGCGAAGCTCGAGAACAACCCGCAACGCCGCGACCCGGAGAAATACTTCGTCGCGATCTTCGGCACGCCCGGCGACAAGGACGGCTGGGCGATCCGCTTCGAAGGGCACCATCTTTCGGTCAACGTTACACTGGTCGGCGACAAGGGATTTTCAGTCACACCGTCGTTCATGGGCACCAACCCTGGCGAGATCCGCGAAGGCGAACTGAAGGGCATGCGCCCGCTCGCCGCCGAGGAGGACCTTGCCCGCGCTCTTGCCCTCACGCTGTTGGAGTCCGGCAAGAAAGACGTCCTCTTCAGCGAGAATCCACCGAAGGAAATCCTGACCGGCGAAGAACGGGTGGCGAAACAACTCGAACCGGTCGGCGTGCTGGCATCCGAGATGACCGAGGCCCAGCAGGAGGCGCTGTTCGAACTCATCTCCCAATACACCGGCCGCTACCGCGCCGATCTGGCCGAGGCGGACATGGCGAAGATCAAGAAGGCGGGCATGGACAAGATCCGCTTCGGCTGGGCCGGCTCCACCAAGCCGCGCGAGGCCTACTATTACCGTGTCCAGGGACCGACCTTCCTGATGGAAGGCTGCAACGTTCAGAACAACGCCAACCACATGCACGCCGTGTGGCGCGACACCGAGAACGACTTCGCCCGCGACCTCCTCGGTGAGCATTTGGACGGACACGAGTGACCGGAGCCCGGCACCTCGCACCAGTTTGCCATGGGTCAGGCATCTTCAGCGCCGAAGGGGCGTCGGCAATTAGCCACGGGGTTCACCCCGTGGTTCCGTCGAGGCGGAAACATTGGAGCCCCGTAGGGGCGAAGGCGATGCGGGACAAACCGCTTGCTCGGACTCCGCCTACGCTCCTCCGGAGCTTGAAAATCGGGCTGCACGTCATTCCACGGGGTGAACCCCGTGGCTAATTGCCGACGTCCCTTCGGGACTCTTCGATTCTCCCTGGGTGCTTCACAGTCCCAGTCCGGTAGAAGATTTACTACAAGCCACCCCATGCCATCCCGCTTCTTCGCAACCCTCATCATCGCCACCCTCTTCAGTAGCAGCGCCCGGTCGGAGACCTACGACGTGGTCGTCTACGGCGGAACGCCGGGCGGCATCACCACGGCGATCGCCGCCGCACGTGAGGGGGCTTCCGTGGTGCTCCTCGAACAGACGAAGCATGTCGGCGGGCTGAGCACCAGCGGGCTGAACCGCGACGAAGGCGAACACATGGCCCCGGAAACCTTCGGCGGCCTGTGCGTGCGATTCACCACCGAGGCCGCGAGGCGCAGCGGCACCGGCACCGACAAGCGGAAGAAAGGCCCGCGGGTCTGGCTGTCGCACGTGGCGGAACAGGTCTTCCTGGAAATGCTCGCCGATGCCGAGGTCCCGGTGAAATACGGCCAACTCATCGAGGGCGTGGAGATGAAGAACTCCACCCTCGTCTCGCTCGCCGTGAGAGGTGGTGAAAGCTATGAGGCCAAGATCTTCGTCGATGCGACCTACGAAGGCGACCTGATGGCCAAAGCGAAGGTCTCCTATACCGTCGGTCGCGAGGCGCGCGACACATACGGCGAGTCGCTTGCCGGAGTCCGCTATATGGACGAACCGATCAAGGTGTCGCCCTACGACGAGAACGGCGAACTCCTGTTCGGGGTGATGCCCGGCAAACCGCCCGCCGAGTTCTCCGCAAGCGAGCATCCGATCTGCTACAACATCCGGCTCAACCTGACGACCGACCCGGAACAACGGGTGCCGATCACCAGGCCGCCCAGTTACGACGCGAGCCAGCACGAGTTGCTCGCACGCTGCATCGAAGCCGGCCAACTGACACGACTCGGCGAGATCATCGGCATCTACGGCATCCCCAGGACCCGCATCCGCGAGTGCAACAACCGCCAGTTCTCGATCGTCTCGATGAGCATCCCCGGCGCCCAAACTCCGTGGGCCGAAGCGTCATTCGAAGAGCGCGAACGGATCCACCAACTTTATCGCGACTACACCCACGGCATGCTGTGGTTCCTGAAAACGGACAAACGGGTGCCGGCGTCCATTCGCAAGGAAATGGAGCCCTACGGTCTGTGCGCCAACGAGTGGAAGGACAACGGTCACTGGCCGTGGTATCTCTACATTCGCGCCGCGCGCCGGATGAAGGGCGAGTATGTGCTCACGCTGTCGGACATTACCGAGGAGCGATCGAAGGAGGATGTCATCCACATCGGGTCGCACTTCATCGACTCCCACCACGTGACCCGCTACGCGACCGACGACGGTCACTTCATCAATGAAGGAAGGATGTGGCAGGAAGGGATGCGCTTCGACATTCCCTACCGGGCCCTGACCCCCAAGGCCGCCGAGTGCAGTAACCTGCTCGTACCGGTCTGTGTCTCGGCCAGCAACGTCGCATTCGCCGCGATCCGCTTGGAGCCGACCTGGATGCACCTCGGTGAAGTCTCGGGCATCGCCGCCGCGATGGCGGCGAAGTCCGGAATCGCCGTTCAGGAGGTCGACGTGAAACCACTGCAGGCGAAAATCACCGAGGCGGGTATACCGCTGAAGTGAACCCGCTCACTCGCCCTCGGCATCATTGATCGCCTTCAGCACCTGACGGCGAAGCTCGACCGGCTCGACCCGGCCGGTGTGGCGCCAGACGATTTCGCCTTTCGGCGAGAGGATCACCGAGTGCGGCTGCGCGCCGCTCCATTCCGGATCGATCGCCTCGGCAAGCAAGTCGGGGTTCTCACCCGAGAAGCGGTAGTTGATCGTCGTGCGACCCTCCTTTTTCAGGCCGTCCATGCTGCGCGGTGAAACGGCGGCGTGCTGCTTCTTCAGAAAGCCCTCGGCCTTCTTCGCGGCTGCTTCCGGATCAAGGCTGATCGTCACCATGTCGAACGGCCGGTTCTGGAAGCGGCGGTAGGTTTCGACGAGATCGGGAAACTCCGCCATGCACGGCGCACAGGTGGTCGACCAGAAGTTGATCAGGCGGACGACACCGGCATCGTTGGCCTTTACCTTCTTGGCCAGCTCGACATCCATCGGCTCGAGCACCACCTCGCGCTTCTCCCAAGCCTCCTGATCCTTGGCGACGGCATCCTTTTTCCACAGCCACTTGGTCGAGCAGCCGAACGAACGCGTCTTCGGAGTGGCGACTTCCTTGTCGGCAAGGACCGCATCCAAGGCGTCGCGCAGATAGCTCTTCTCGACCGGGCCCGAGGAACGGCCAGCGTCATCCATGCGTCCGGTGTAGCGCAGCTTGCGATCGGGACCGAAGACGAACACGTGCGGCGTCGACTGCCCGCCGTAGGCCTGCGTCACCGACTGCGTTTCGCCATCGTAGAGGTAGGGGAAGGTCCAGCCCGACTCCTCGGCGAAGGGCTTCATCTCCTCGAACGAATCCCCGTAGGGCGAGTAGCCGAGCTCGTCAGGGCGCAGGCCGATCGGGTTGTTGCCGTTGATCGCGACCATCGCGACGCCCTTGTCCGCGTAGTCCTCGTGGATCTCCTGCATCCGGCCACGGGCGGCGACGGCGTCCGGGCAATGGTTGCAGGTGAAGATGAGGCAAAGCACTTTCGAGTCCTTGAAGTCGCTGAGCGAGTGATCCTTGCCGTCGATTCCGGGCAGGGTGAAATCCGGAGCCGGCGAGCCGATCGGCAGGACCGGCGGCGGCTCGGCGGCAAAGGCGGACGAGACGAGAACGAGGGAGAGCAGAGCTGGCTTCATCGGCGGCAAACTACGCCAGAACTGGCCGATTTCCTACTCCGCTGACGGACGAATCGGGAGTTCTCCGGATTTTTCGCGAAAGATCCGGGCCATTCCCGGTAAAACGGGTGGCATGCACGAAAATCCGGCCAACCCCGAGGAACGCATGGTGTCGCTGATCGCGCGACACCAGCCGGAGATCCATCGCTACATCCACTCGCTGCTGCCTGACCGCATGCTGGCCGACGACGTGGCGCAGGAAACCAACCTCGTGCTGTGGCGCAAGGCCGCCGAATACGATCCCGCACAGCCATTCCTGCCGTGGGCGCTGACCATCGCGCTCTATCAGGTGAAGGCGGCGCGGCGCGACTCGGCGCGGGACCGACACGTGTTCAGCGACGAACTCGTCGATCTGCTCGCGGCCGAGCACCCGAGCACCTCCGCGCCCGACCTCGACGACGCGCTCGAGCGCTGCCTGGGTGAACTTTCCCACAAGCAGCGCGACCTGATCCTCGCCCGCTACCAACCGGGGGCGTCGGTTCAGGAGATGGCCGCCGACCGTTCCCAGACACCGACCGCCCTGTCGCTGGTCCTCCTGCGCATCCGCAAGGCGCTGGAGACCTGCATCGAACGCAAACTCGCCCAAGCCGGATGAAGACGGACCGACTCGACGAACTGCTGCAATGCCTGCTCGACGGCACACTCGATGACGCCAGCCGCGAGGAACTGGATGCCCAGCTTCTCGACTCGCCCGAGGCCCGCGAGCGGTATCGCCGAACGAGCGCCGTGCACGCCGCGCTGATGCGTCACGCAAGCTCGGAGCTGCCGTCTTTTGCCGACCCTCATCCGGAGCCTCGCAAGATCATCCGCTTCCCGTGGCGGACGCTCGCCGCGGTGGCGGCGGTGGCGATGCTGATTGCGGTCGTCGACTGGATTGCCGTCGAACAGATCCGCCCGAAAGCCGAAGTGTTGAAAGTCGGTCAAGCCACGTGGCCGGACGGAGCTCGGGAACTGACGACCGGTCGTCTGAGAGCCAACGAGCCCGTCGAACTCCTCGCCGGACGCATCGAGCTCGGCTACCCGAGTGGCGCCCGCGTGGTGCTCGAGGGCCCCTGCCGTTTCAATCTAGAATCAAAGGAAGCCCTGACCGTGCTTCACGGCCGCGCATCGGTGCACGCTCCGGAGGGCGCAGAAGGATTCCGGATCGACACTCCCGGCGGCAACTTCATCGACCGTGGTACCGAGTTCGGCGTCGCGGTGGGCAGCGACGGCACCAACCCGGTCGTATTGACCGAAGTCTTCAAAGGGGAGATCGACGTCCTCACCGGCCAGGAGTCGGAACTCCGGCTCAAGGGTGGCGAGAGCCGCGGCCTGGTGCGCGACGGCGCCATGATCGAGTCGCTCGACGAGTCGCCGATCCGGCTGGCGAATTCCCTTCATTCGCAACCTTCCGTGTCCGAGTCCGACACCGCCAACCTCGCCCTTGGCAAGCCGGTCATGAGCCCGGGTTACTGCACCCGTCCGCACGGATCGGTTTTCCCGCCGGACAACCTCACCGACGGCCGCCTCGACGACTCCGGGGTACCCGGCGACTGGTCGTTCTGGCTCGCCCCCGATGGGGAAAGCGGTGAGTTCACCGTCGACCTGATCGACACGACAAGCATCTCCCGCGTGTCACTGCAGAACACCACCAACCGCTCGATCGACGACCGCGGCATCGGGCGCTTCGAGATCCTCGGTTCGCTCGACAACAAGCACTTCGAGCCGCTTGTCGAAGGCACCCTCCCCCGCACCGATCCGTCGCTCTACGGCGAGTCCCTGCCCTTCCACGACTTCACTTTCCCGATCTCCGAGCTGCGCTATGTGAAGGTGGTCGTCCTTTCCCACTACCGCCATCCGAAGCGCGCCGCCAATCACCCCTGCCAAGGCGGCGGGCTCAACGAGATCCGAATTTTCGCCGAATGACCCGACTCCCACTCATCGCCCTGATCGCCACCACGGCGCACGCCAAGGTGGACTTCGCCAAAGAAGTCCGTCCGATCCTCAACGCCAACTGCACCGCCTGCCATGGCGGCGTGAAGGACGCCGGCGAGGTATCCTTCATCTACCGCGAGCGGGCCCTCGGCAAAGGCGAGTCGGGCAAGCCGGTGATCGTGCCGGGTGACCCGGACGCGTCCGAGATGATGGTGCGCATCCTTTCCACCGATCCGGATGAGGTGATGCCGAAGCCGGAGCACGGACCGCCGCTGTCGAAGGAGGAAACCGAAACGATCCGCCAGTGGATCAAGGAAGGCGCCGAGTGGGGCGAGCATTGGGCATTCGTCGCGCCCGAGAAACACGGCCTCCCCGAAGTCAAGCAAGCCGATTGGCCGATCCGTGATCTTGACCGGTTCGTGCTGGCGCGTATCGAGGCGGAAGGCCTGAAGCCGTCGCCCGAAGCAGACCGTGCCTTGCTCCTGCGTCGTGCTTCGCTCGACCTGACCGGCCTGCCACCGACCGTCGCGGAACTCGACGCGTTCCTCGCCGACGAATCACCCGACGCTTACGAGAAGCAGATCGACCGCCTGCTCGCCTCCCCTGCCTTCGGCGAGCGATGGACCAGCGTGTGGATGGATCTGGCGCGCTACGCCGACTCCGAAGGCCTCGGCGTCGACGGTCGTCGGGACGTTTGGAAATATCGCGACTGGCTGGTCAACGCCTTCAACCGCGACCTTCCCTTCGACCGGTTCACGATCGACCAGCTCGCCGGCGACCTGATCCCGAACGCAACGCTGGAGCAGAAACTCGCCACGGCATTTCACCGTCTCAGCCAGTCGAACGACGAGGGCGGAACCGACGACGAGGAGTTCCGCGTCGCGGCCGTGATCGACCGGGTCAACACGACCTGGGAAGTCTGGCAGGGCGTGACCATGGGCTGCGTGCAATGCCACAGCCACCCCTACGACCCGGTCCGCCACGAGGAGTTCTACCACTTCACGGCTTTCTTCAACCAAACGGCCGACGCCGACCTGAGCGAGGAGTTTCCAAAGCTGACCGTGCCCAATGACAAGACCCACTATGCCGCGGCAAACGAGTTCCAGAACCAGATCGAGGAAGCCCAGGAAAAGCTTCACCAACGGCACCTGAAGATCGATGAACGCTCCGACTGGAAGCCTGCGAAGATCACCAAGGCTGTCGGTACGAAAGCAACCCTGAGCATCGTCGAGGAAAACGGCATCAGCGAATACCGGGCCGACTCGAACGTCGCGGCCGGCGCCAGCTACCAGCTCGATATTGCCGTACCGACGGATCTGGCCCAGCTCACCGCAGTGCGTCTCGAGTTCCTTCCCCTGGACCTCGTGAAAGCCGCCCATTCGGCCGAGTGGGGTGCGATCCTGAAAAAGTTCACGCTGCAGGTCGTCGGTCCGGACGGTCAGGCGACCGCCGTTCCGCTCGCCGAGATCATCGCCGACGAGCCGCATCCGTTCTTCGATCCCAATGGTTCGCTCAAGGGAAGCAATCGCGGCTGGGGCACCTACTCGAAGACTTTCGGCCCCCGCCACTGCACGATCGTGCTCGAGGCACCGCTGAAGCTCGGCGCCGGATCCAAACTCCGCGCGATCCTCGACAACGGCCCGTCGATCCTCGCCAGTTTCCCGATGGTATCGAAGCGCGGGCGCCTCTACCTGACCGACCAACCGGTGTGGATCACCGACCGCGATTCGGAAGCGGGCTTGCTCTACCGCAAGCAGATCGCCGACGCCCGGGCGAAGCTGAAGCAGCTGCCGTCGACCTCCGTTCCGATCATGAAGGAACGCGACCCCGCGTTCGCCCGCGAAACGCGAATCTTCGAACGCGGCAACTGGCTCGAAAAGGGAGACCTTGTCCAACCCGGCACCCCGGAGGTTTTCCCACCGCTTCCGGATACCGACGAGCCGGCACGCCTGCGGATGGCCCGCTGGATCGCCTCGCCGGAGAACCCGCTGACGGCCCGGGTTGCGGTCAACCGCTTCTGGCTCGAGCTCTTCGGCACCGGCATCGTGCCGACTCCTGAGGACTTCGGCTCCGCCGGCGAAAGACCGACCCATCCCGAGCTCCTCGACACCCTCGCAGTCAGCTTCAGCACCGACATGGAATGGAGCGTGAAACGCCTCCTGCGCGAGATCGCGACCAGCGCCACCTACCGGCAATCGGCCGTGGTGCGCCCGGAACTGGAAGAGCGCGACCCGTCCAACCAACTGCTCGCCCGCGGGCCTCGGCAGCGGCTCACCGCCGAGATGGTTCGCGACCACTCGCTCGCCGTCGCCGGATTCCTGAGCGACAAGCTCGGCGGCCCACCCGTCCATCCGCCGATCCCCGACGGCGTCTGGAAACCCTTCTCCAGCGACCCGTGGAAAACCCCGCAGGAAGGCGACGCTGACCGCTACCGGCGTTCCGTCTACACCTACTGGAAACGCAGTATCCCCTACCCGACTTTCGTCACCTTCGACGCGCCGACCCGAGAGACCTGCTCCAAGCGCCGCATCGTTTCCAACACCCCCCTCCAGGCGCTCGCGATCCTCAACGATCCCGCTTTCGAGGAGTGCGCGAAAGGTCTCGCCCGCCGGATGAAATACGATGCCGACGGAGACCTCGAAGACCGGCTCGCCTTCGGCTACCGCGCAGCGACATCCCGCAAGGCATCGCCCGAACGCCTGAAGGAACTCGTCCGCCTCTACCACGAACTCGAAGCGAAATACGCTGCCGACCCGAAGCTCATGAAGGGCATGGCCGGCACACCCGACGGCGCCGCATTCACGATTGTCGCCTCGGTCATGCTCAACCTCGACGAAGCCCTCACCCGATGAATCTTTTTCAGCATCTCCAGACCGAACAGCTCCGCCACGTCACGCGCCGGCATTTCCTGCGTGACTGCACGACCGGCCTCGGCGGCATGTGGCTGGCTTCGCAAGGCATCGCTTCCGGCTCCGGCATCCTGAAGATCGACCACGATCCGTCCAACCCGCTGGCATCCCTCTCACCGACCCTTCCGCCGAAGGTGAAGCGCGTGATTTACCTGCACATGGTCGGCGCACCGAGCCAACTCGAGCTCTTCGACTACAAGCCGCAGCTGCAGAAATACGACGGCAAGGATTGCCCGCAGGAATACCTCGAAGGCCAGCGATTCGCCTTCATCCAAGGGGTGCCGAAGATGCTCGGACCGCAGTTCGAGTTCAAACAACACGGGCAGTCCGGCGCATGGATTTCGGACCGGCTGCCGGAGCTTGCGAAACACGCCGACAAGATGTGCTTCATCAAGACGATGCAGACGGACCAGTTCAACCACGGCCCGGCCCAGCTGCTCGTCCACACCGGCAACCAGAACCTCGGCTACCCGTCGATGGGCTCGTGGGTCACGTGGGGTCTCGGCACCGAGAACCAGAACCTTCCCGGCTTCATGGTCCTGATCTCCGGCGGCCGCCTGCCGCGGGTCGGCGCGTCGCTTTGGGGCAGCGGCTTCCTGCCTTCGGTCTATCAAGGCGTGCAATGCCGCTCCGCCGGCGACCCCGTGCTCAACGCCGCCAATCCTCAAGGCGTCAATCGGGAGATCCGTCGCGCGGCGCTCGATTCGCTCAAGACGCTCAACGAGCAGACCCACGCCGACTTCAACGACCCCGAAACCGTCACCCGGATCGCACAGTACGAAATGGCCTTCCGCATGCAGGTCTCGGTTCCGGAAGTCATGACCATCGACGACGAACCTGCGCACATCCACGAGATGTACGGCACGCAGCCGGGCAAGGAGTCGTTCGCCAACAACTGCCTGCTCGCCCGAAGGCTTGCCGAAAACGGCGTCCGTTTCATCCAGCTCTTCGACTGGGGTTGGGACTCGCACGGATCGAACAAGAACGAGGCCATCAACCACGGCTTCAAGAGCAAGTGCGACTCGATCGACAAGCCGATCTCCGCCCTGCTCACCGACCTCGACCAGCGCGGCATGCTCGATGACACCCTCGTGGTCTGGGGTGGCGAGTTCGGCCGCACCCCGATGCAGGAAAACCGCGGCGGCGGAGAACGGAACGCGTTCGTCGGCCGCGACCACAACCCGAATGCCTTCACCCTGTGGATGGCGGGCGCCGGTGTGAAGCCGGGCATGACCTACGGCGAGACCGACGACATGGGCTATCTGGCCGCCAGCGACCCGGTGCACATCCGCGACTTCCACGCCACCTTGCTGCAGTTGGTCGGCTTCGAGCACAAACGCCTCGCTTTCCCGTTCCAAGGGCTCGATCAGCGGCTGACCGGCGTGAAGCCGGCCCGGATCGTCAAGGACATCCTCGCCTGACGGCGGCTCCACCGCTCTTCATTTGGAGTGCGGTGGCAGAACCCCGGCAGGGGTGGCGACACCGCTTTCGAGCCACCTGAGCGGCAATCGTCGCCCTCTTGTTCCGCTTCACCGTCAAAAGCGGTGTCCACGGTCGCAGGCTCCCTCTGCCACCGCACTCCAGATTCCTGAGAAGTGCCGGAAAGACGGGCTGGTCACATGGCGTCTCAACTTCATAGCCTCCACTCACCCCATGAAACGCCGTTCTCTTTTCACCATGGTTCCCGCCGCCTCCGCCCTGCTCGCCCTCCGCTCCAGCGGGAAGCCGATCACGGATGGCGCCCTGACCTCCGCCGGATTCACGATCTCGGTCCAGTGCTGGTCGTTCCGACAGTTCACCCTGTTCGAGGCCATCGAAATGGCCGCCGCGGCCGGTGCCGGAGGTGTCGAGGTTTTCCCCGGTCAGAAGATCGGCGGTGAACTGGGCGACGCCAAGGTCGACCCCGCCAAGGTCGCCGAACAGGCGCCGGCGATCCTCGCCCAATGCGAAAAGCACGGAATTGTCCCGGTGAACTTCGGAGTCACCGGTATTCCGAAGGACGAGGCAAAAGCCCGCCTGACCTTCGAGTTCGCCAAGGCACTCGGCCTGTATGGCGTGACCACGGAAGAGATCGCCTCGCTCGACACGCTGGAGAAGCTCGCCAAGGAATACGATCTCAAGGTCTGCTTCCACAATCACCCGAAGAAGCCGAACTACAAGATGTGGAATCCTGACTACATCCTCGAGACGATCAAGGACCGCCACGAGAACATCGGCTTCTGCGCCGACATCGGCCACTGGGCGACCACCGGACTCGACCCGCTCGAGGTGATCAAGAAAGTCGGTCCGCGGGTCCATGCCTTCCACATGAAGGAACGCGCTTCCATCGAGGAGTGGACCCACGACCGGCCGTTCGGAACCGGAATCATCGACAACATCGCGATCCTCGACGAGGTCCGCAAACACGGCTTCGCCGGCAACGTTTCGATCGAGTACGAGCACAACTGGGCGACCAACCAGCCCGAGATCGCGCAGTGCGTCGGCTACCTTCGCGCCTACTCGAAGATGCGCGCCTGAGCTTCGCTCAGGATGCTTCTTCCGGAGATTCCGTCTGCTCGGACTTGGCCGCGGACGGATCCTCCCAAACCCGCGTCCTCAGCGCCTCGAGCGCGGCACGGGCCTCGGCTTCCTTCTTGCTCTTGCCGCGTCCGACGGCGAGTACGAGGTCGCACCATGACACCTGGGCGAGGAACACCTTGCGGTGGTCCGGCCCGGTTTCACTAAGGATCTCGTAGACCGGAGGCTCCGGCTGGATCGCCTGCAGCGACTCTTGCAGTTCGCCCTTCGGATTGCGCTCTTCCGGGCTTCCGGCGAGTGCCTCGATTTCCTTCTGGAAGAGACGCAACACCAACTCGCGGCACGGCTCGTAGCCCGAGTCCAAATAGACCGCGCCAATCAGCGCCTCGAAGGCGTCGGCCAGCGTCGACACACGACGCCGACCACCTGTGGCCTCCTCGCCTTTTCCGAGAAGCACGTAGCTTCCGAGATCGATCGTCAGCGCGAAGCGCGCGAGTGCCCGACGGGATACCAGCCGCGAGCGCAGCTTGGTGAGTTTCCCCTCGGGAAAGTCGGGGAACATCTTGAAGAGGTCTTCGGTCAGGATCAGCTGCAAGACCGCGTCACCGAGGAATTCCAGCCGCTGGTTGTCGAAGTGCGGGCGCTGGGACTCATACGCCAGACTCGGGTGGGTCATCGCCTCGGCAAGGAGAAGCGAATTGCGAAACTTGTAATCGAGTCGGCTCTCGAGACTTTCCATGACTTTGTCGGGACTTCCGCCCCTTCCGCCCGAAAGCCCGATGCTTTCCGATGGAAAAGGTGGGGTGACCGACGGGACTCGAACCCGCGACAACCGGAATCACAATCCGGGGCTCTACCAACTGAGCTACGGCCACCGTTACCGGAGGGCGGATGACTAAGGTGGCCCCGGAGCTTTGGAAAGCGAAAAATGGTATCTTTCCCCGCGGAATTGCGGGAATTTCCCGGTGTGGACGAAGAACCCCACCAAGTGCCGATCACGCCCGAACTCGACCTTCACACCTTCCGGCCGTCGGAAATCGGTGAGCTGATCCCGGAGTATCTGGCGGAATGCCGTCGCGAGGGCATCCGGTCGGTCCGGGTGATCCACGGCAAGGGCACGGGGACCCTCCGCGAAGGGGTGCACGCCCTGCTACGGCGGATGCCCGAGGTCGAGTCCTTCCAGTTTCCCGCCGGTGAAGGATCCGGCGGCTGGGGCGCGACCTGGGTCTACCTCAAAGCCCGGTCTTCAGCCGTCCAACCGGGCGAGAATCCACAGTAAATCCGAGAGCCGGTTGAAGTAGAGCCGCACCGATTCCGGCAGCGGTCCTTCGCTTTCGTGGAGCTCCCAAACCCGCCGCTCGGCCCGACGCGCCACCGACCGCGCCACATCCAAGCCGGCCCTCGCCACCGAATGCTCGACTCCGGGACGGGCCCATCCTTCGAACCGCACGCCACGGCTCTCGTATTCCTTCGCCCGTTGCTCCAGCCATGCCACGTCGGCATCGGTCACCTTGGCAAACCCCTTTTCTTCGTAGAGCGCTTCATCTTCGGGCAGACACGCGAGTTGCCCCATCAGGCCGACCAGCTTCCCCTGCACCGCGTCGACGACTTCCTCCAGCCCCGGCGCCAGTCCAGCGGCACGAGCCAAACCGAGGGCCGAATTCAATTCGTCCACCGCCCCGAGCGCCTCGACCCGCAGCCCGGTTTTCGGTGCACGCTTTCCGAACAGCAGGTCGGTCTCCCCCGAATCTCCCCGTCCCGTGATGATGCTCATGCCCCGAGCTTCAGCCCGAAGTTCCAAGTTCCAAGTTCCAAGTTCCAACAAAGGACCGCGCGACCCCAGTCGCGCCCCGGAGCCTAAGCCCATGGATCACCCGAATAGCCGATACCTACAAACCGACCACCGGCCACTGACCCCTCATCACCGGTTACAACCCGCCCCACGGATCTCCCCGCCAATGCTCCGGGGCGCGGTCGGAGCCGCGCGGTCCGCCTACAGCACCCGAAACTCCATCCTTGGCGACCTCGGCGTCTTGGCGGTTCATTGGCCTCGCCCCGATGAAGCTCGCGAAACTCAACGACGGCCCCGAGATTTTCCACACCCTCCAAGGCGAGGGCGTGTCGGCTGGCCTGCCCGCGACATTCATCCGCGCCTCCCGCTGCAACCTTCACTGCCGCTGGTGCGACACCGATTACACTTGGAACTTTGAAGGAACTCCTTGGAAGCACGACTTCGACACCCGTCCGGGCTACGCCAAGCACCGCAAGGAGGACGTCACGATCGAGATCTCCCCTGAAGCGATCGCCGACGTCGTCCGTCCGCTCCCGCCCCGACGCGTCGTTCTGACCGGCGGCGAACCGCTCTTGCAGGAAAGTGGCTGGCTGGAACTCATCGGTCTGCTCCGCGACGGCTCCGAAGCATGGGCGTTCGAAGTCGAGACCAACGGCACCCGGATCCCGTCCGATGCCTTCGCGGAAGCGGTCGACCAGTTCAACGTTTCCCCGAAACTCGCCAATTCCGGCATGGATCCCTCGCTCCGGCTCGTCCCCGGAGCCCTTGAATATTTCGCCGCCAGCCCCAAGGCGTGGTTCAAGTTCGTCGCCGCCAGCCCCGACGATCTGCGGGAAATCGACGAACTCGCCGAGCGCTTCCGGATCCGGCCCGAGCGGATCTTGCTGATGCCCGAGGGCCGGACCGGCGCCGAGCTCGACCGCCACGCCGCCGAACTCGCCGAGGCCTGCGTCGCCCGCGGGTGGAGGTTCTCGGACCGTCTCCACGTCCGGCTGTGGGGCGACCGCCGGGGCGTGTGATTTCCGGAAATCGCGCAACTTTTCCTTCGCAAGCCGGTTCAAACCGACAGAATCCTGTCAGCCATGAAGCGCGATCTCTCCAACGAGCCCCTTGAGAAGGACCCCATTTGGGACCTTCTGCGCCAATCGCCACGCCACGAAGCCGGTCCCCGGTTCGCGGATGATGTCGTGCGCGCCGCCCGTCTTTCGGGCACCGAGGATTCGTGGTGGAAGCGCCTCTGGGTGCCGCTCACCGTCGGCGGACTGGCAACCGCTGCTACCGCCGCCATCGCTATCTTTGTCGTTTCGCAGCAATCCGGCACCACGCCGACCCAGCCGGATATCGTCGAGCTTCCGGCAGAAGCGGCCGACAGCTTCGCGGCTCTGGACGAAATGGTCCGCACCGAGGCCCTCCTTGTCGCCGCCGAGCATCCCTCGGAATTCAGCGACGCCGAGTTGGTCAGCCTGATCACCTACTGATCTGCTCTCCGGGGTCGACCCGATCCGAGCCGGCGGCCAAGGTCCGCCCGTGCAGCCCTCCCTGATTTTCGACCTCGACGGCACCCTCGTCGACTCGCTTCCCGGCATCGCCGAATCACTGAACCGCGCCCTCGCCGAAGCCGACCTGCCGTCGCACCCCCACCCGGCGGTCCGCGACTTCATTGGCAACGGATCCTATCAGCTCGCCCGACGGGCAGTGCCCGAAGACGCACCCGACAGCCTCGCGCTGACCGTCGAGATGGACTTCAAGCGGCACTACGCGACCGGCTGGAAGAACGGCACGCTCCTCTACCCCGGTATTCCCGAACTGATTGAAGAGCTCGCGGCTCGGGATTTCCGCATGGCGGTGCTGTCCAACAAGCCCGACGCATTCACTCGCGAGATCGTCCGTCACTTCTTTCCTTCCGACCCCTTCGACCTCGTCGTCGGGCAGCGCGACGGATCCGCCCGCAAGCCGGACCCTGCCGCGGTGGTGCCGCTGTTTGAAACATGGCGGATCGGACCGGAAGGCGTGAGATTCATTGGTGATTCAACCGTTGACCGCGCCACCGCCGAGGCCGCGGGAATCCCGTTCATCGGCGTTGCCTGGGGCTACCATGACCCCTCGGATCTGGGCGATCGCGTGGCCCGGAATGCTCCGGAATTGGGACGCTGGCTCATGACAAACGCCACGGACCATGAGTGAGCAAACGATGCCGCATTTTTTCCAAGATCGGCATGGCACACCCGGCTTCTTTGCTCCACTGTGCTAGGTGGTCAATCCGGTTAGACCCGGATGGCCGAAACACCCAACCTAATAGGAGAAACAAGATGCAAACAGAAAACGTGAACCTGCCCATTACGGTGACGGTCCGTCACGAGTCCGTGACCGACTCCTTGCGCGAATACGCCCAGAAAAAGATCGAAGGTCTGCACCTCGATTACCCGCGCATCATCGAAGCCAAGGCCATTCTCGATGTTCAGAAGAACCGGCACATCGCCGAAATCCTACTCTTCTGTGCCAACCACATCGTCATCGAGGCCCACACCGAAGGACAGGACATGTATGCCGCCATCGACGAGACGATCGACAAGATCGCCCGCCGCATGCGCAAGCAGAAGACCCGGCTGCTCAAGAAGCGCCGCCCGCATCGCAACGAGTCGATCCGCTACATCGACGAAAGTTACTACGACGAGAGCGCTCTCGATCACCCGGAAGAGTCGGAACACGATCCGGAGCCGTTCATCGTGCACCGCGAGAACTACCGCCTTCGGACGATGTACAAGGAAGACGCGGTCATGGAGCTCGAGCTCACCGACCGGCCGTTCATCCTCTACAAGAGCGCCCGCCGCGACTGCCTTGTGATCCTCTGGCGCCGCAAGGATGGCGAGTACGCCGCCATGGACGTCAATCACTGAAGTCCGTGACTTTTCCCAAGGCCGGTTCCCGATCCGGGAGCCGGCCTTTTTTGTGCTCTAGCCTCCCTTATCGAACCCGCCCGGTGATTTGAAGATTCACCGCCAAGACGCCAAGAGCGCAAAGAAAAGCCATTCACAGACGCTGTGTTGTCTTGGCGTCCTTGGCGACTTGGCGGTTCCATCCGGTGCTAGCAAAGAGTCCCCGGCGTTATCCAGCAGCCCCATCAAACCCCGACCCACTTCCGCAGTTTCGTGCTGAGCAGGAGGCATTCGATTTCGGCATCCGGATAGATCATCGCCAGTGCCTTGCGATAGGCTTCCATCTGGCCCTGATACCGCTCCCGCAATTCCTCGGGAGACTCCACGGCATCCGTCTTGAAGTCGATCACCTCGAGCTTCCTGCGACCATCGAGGACATGGAGGCGGTCGATGATCCCGCTCATCCATTTGCCATCGAGCAGACACTCGACCGGCTGCTCGACGAACCGCTCGATCGTCCGGCCGGCCCTTTCGAATTTCGCCCGGATCTCCGGGACCTCCAGTAGTTCTCCCACCAACCTGCCGGCATCGCTGTCGGGAAGACTCGCAGTCGATTCATCCAGCCAGCCCACTTCTTCAAAGACCCGGTGAACCTCGCTCCCGAACCTCCGGCCACCGGATGAACCCGACGCTCCAGATGTCTCCGCCTTCTCGCCGCTGGGAGTCGAGCGTTCCCGCATCGGAATACCTCCCACCAAAGCAGGCATCTCCGGCTTCTCCCCATCGGAGTCTCTCGATTTGACCGTCCTCCACCAATCGCCATCTCCGGACTGCCACACGACGCCCGCCGCATCCCCTCCCACCGCACGCATCATCCAGTTCGCCGGCGAAGCGAAGTCATCAGCTTCCTTCCGGCTCTTCGGCGGTGCGGGCAGGAGGACATAAAGCCCGCGCTTGGCCCGGGTCAGCGCGACATAGAGGACACACATCGCTTCATAGCACTGCTCTTCTCCCCAACGCCTTTCGGCATCCCGCAACGCCGGAAACTGCTCCCGCACCCACCCGGCCGGATTCTGCAACAACCATCCGTCACCGGAGGCCACGTCGAACTTTCCGGCATCCGGCACCTGCTTGTCCTCGATCTCGGGCAGGATCACGACGTCAAAGCCGAGCCCCTTCGACTTGTGGACGGTCATCACCTGCACCGCTGCCGTTCCCGGGCTCTGAGGAATCTCGAGGTCCGTAATCCACCGCAACGCCTCCCGCGCTCCAACACCACCGCCGGCATCGAAGGCCGCCAGCGCGCCGATCACATCTCCCGCGCGCCTGCGACCGAACTCCGACAGGCTCTCCCAGACAGGCTCGATCACCGCCTCGAGCATTCCGGCAAAGCCCAACTCGCCCGCCTCCGCCGTCAGTCCTTCCCACAGCTTCCAGTCGCCCTCTCCAAAACGACCCGCGAGGACCGCTTCGAGCGGCGACATCCGGACGGTCCCTCTCGCGAAATCGTCCGCCGGATCCGCCAGCCATGCGACCAGTTGGGAAAGCGCCACACCCACCGGGTTGTCCACGGTCGGCTTGCGCGATCCTTCCTCGATCACATCGAATCCTTCCGAGCGGAGGAGTTCGGCAACCACTGCCAGCTGGCTGTTGGTCCGGACCAAGACACCGCAACTCAGTTCCTTCTCTCCAACACCGAGTTCCCGCATCAACTCGATCATCCGGACGTAGCGATCTTCCGTCTTCCCTTCGACGACCTCGACCCGGCTCTCGCCCGTCAGCTCCGGCTTCGCCGCCACATGCTCCTCCCAAGGCCAGCGATCGGCCGCAGGCTCACCGAACAGGTCCGAAATTGTCGCGCGGTCACCACACACGCGATTCACCAGATCGAGCACCGCTTTGCAGGAACGCCAAGAGTCGGGCATCGTCTCGACCTCGAGATTCCCCGAATAGTGGTTCTTCACTTCGTCGAAGAGCCGCACTTCTCCCCCGCGCCAGCCGTAGATCGCCTGTTTGACGTCGCCGACAACGAACAGTGTCCCATCCGGATCCGCCGCCGCTTCGTCGAGCAGCGGCGCCATGCCCCGCCACTCGGCCCGGCTGGTGTCCTGGAACTCGTCGAGCAGCCAGTGGTCGTAGCGGGCATCCAGTCGGAAATCCACCGCTTCGCGCCGCAACCGCGCATCCTCGCTGCGCGCCCATTCGCCCATCAGCACCTTGACGTCGTCGAAGCCGAGCATCCCGCGACGACGCAAGCGCCGCTCGCATTCCCGGTCGAAGCGCGCGACCAGTTCGAGCACCGCCCGGGTCCGCTCGACGGCTGCCGCCAACTCGCAGCCGGCCAGCAATTCGAGCATGCCGCGGAACGCATCCTCCGCGGCCGGCCCGGGAGTGAACTCCTTATAGTGCTTCAGCACCATCGGGCCGCCCGCCTGCAGCCACTCGCAGACGCCGTCGAACAGCTTGCCCGCACCAGTGAGCGAACCGCTGCCGATCGTGTGCAGCTCCAGCAGATCGATCAACTTGCCATAGGCGGCATCCTGCCCTTTCCGCGACCACTCGATCGTCGAAACGGTCTTCCTCAGCGACTTGGCGAAGCCGCGCTTCTCCTCCTCCCACCGACCGACGTCCGGAAGCTCTCCGAAAGCCGTCGCCAAGCCCGACCCGCTCCGGTCCGCTCCGGACTTCAGTCGTCCGTGCCATGCATTGAAAAACTTGCCGAGCGGCTCGCTCACGCCGCGCTCCTCACGGCCGACGGTCGCACGTTTGAACGCATGCAGGAATTCCTCCGCCTCGCCGCCTTCCAGCGCGTTGCTGAGGATATCGGAAAGGATGTCCGAGAGGGCGGCATCCAGCTTCGGCCCCTGGACCAGCTCGAACTTCCCGCCGGTGAGACCCAGCTCATACTGGAAACCTCGTACAACACGGGCGAAGAATCCGTCCATCGTGCCGAGCAGGAACCTCGGCAAGGCCCGGACAACCTTCTCCAGCGTTTCCGAAAACTCCACCGGCTCACCGATGTCATCCACGATCCCGGCCGCCTTCTTCGGGTCGAGCGCCGCACCGCCCAGCTTCGACAGCACCGAGTCGGCAAACTCCCCCGCCGCCTTGCGCGTGAATGTGAGGGCAACGATGCGTTCGGGGTCAACACCCCGCCCGCCGACCAGCCCGATCACGCGGTTGCCGAGCTGGTAGGTCTTTCCCGATCCGGCAGAGGCCAGAATGAGCAGGTTCTTGGCGAGGATGTCCTTCATCGCGCCACCTCCTCCACCATGTCGCCCAGCACGCGGCCCGATCCGAGAAGATCGAAGTCGTCATACTCGACCCGCTCCGCCGGAGGCCAGAAAACCCCTTGTTTCACCTTCCCGATCACCCATTCGGCGCAGGCGAGGGCCGAGTCGCGATCGGCATCGCTGAAATCCTCCCAAAGCGAGATGCCGACCTGACCCTCCGACGCGCCGATGACGATGTAGCCCATCGCATCGACGGGTCCGAACTCGACCGAATACAGCGGCACCTGGAGATTCGTCCAGCGGACCGGCTTGCCCTTGGCATTCGTTCCCAGCACGGCTTCGACGCCTTCCAAATGGGGCGGCAGCACCGTCGAGGCCGTCACGCCCACCCGGTGGTCCTTCTCGACGTCCTTGAGTTTGTTGTAGGTCTTGTAATCGACCACCCGCCGCCGGCCGTCCTTGTGGCGATCGATCCGGTCGACCTTGCCGACGAGGACCACGCCATCGACTTCCCGTTCGAACTTCTTCTCAACTGACTCGACCTGCCAGCCGTCGGCCCGCTCGCAGGCTTGGAGACGGGCGAACCACGACAGGCGCTGACGGGCACCTTCCGCCTGAATCCTCACCGCCAGCGGCGGCGAGTCGCCGTGCAACTCCCCGACAACGCGGACCAGTTCGGCATGCAGCCACTCCTCCAGCGCCTCGGACTTCGAGAACTCACGCGCTTCCTCATCCAGTCCCCAGCGTTCGAGAACGATGTGCACCACATTGCCGAAGTCGCGCGCGTTCCACTCCACCCGCTCCGGCTCCCGTCCATACATCGCCACCCCGTGCTTCAGATAGAACCGCAGCGGACAGGCGAGGTAATCGCGCAGCGCGGTCACGCTGAGCCGGGGCCTCATTTCCACCACGGGCACCTTCCATTCCCAATCGCGCTCCCATTTCATCCCGGCATCCGGCGGCTCGACTTCGTCGAAAAGCAACTTCACCCGTCGGGCAAGCTCCTCACCCTTGGCCGAGAGCAGCAGCCGCGAAGGAAGAAGCGCATCACCATCTGCGCTCGACTTCGCCAGCAGCAGGTCGACCCGCCCGGCATCCTGCCGCGACGCCATAAGCGCATACAAAACATAGCTGTCCCGTGCGGCACGGCGTGCATCGGTCGTCAGACCGAGCAACTCGCGCACTCCTTCCGATAGCCAGGCATCGGTCACGGGAGCCGCGGGCACCCGGCCTTCGTTCATCCCGCAAACCACCAGGTGCTCGCCCGGTTCGTGCAGCAGCTCCAGCCAACCCTGAACGTCGGCCACCCGACCATCCGGAGCATCCTTCACACCTTCGGACAAGCCCGCCACCAACAGATCGAGCCAGAAGGCCGCGTCACGGCGGACCTTTGCGATCACCGGTTCCATGTCCGCCAGCCAGTCGTGAACCTCGCGCCACTCCCCCTTGGGATCCACCCGCTCAAGCAACCGGCGCATCGCCTCGCCAAACGGCTGACGGATGAACGCGCCGCGCACCGCACCCAAGCGTTCCATCGTCTCCGAACCCAAGGGTGCCATCGGCTCTTCATCCTCCCGCTGGCGTGCCCGATCCCTCTCTTCGACCCTCGCGACATCCGCCGACGACACCACCAGCCATCGGTCGCGCATTTCGGAAAGCGCTCGGACGCGCTGCATCAGCATCCCTCCGGTCAGAGCACGGGACTCGGGCATGCCAAGCAAGTCGATCGCGGTTGCCACGTCCGGACGACCGAGCCACGCCCGCCACAGGGAAAGCCAGCCACGGACCCGGGACACCGCTCCGCCCGCCGGATTGTGAATCGTCCAACCGCTGCGGCCGAACGCGCGCACCAGCTCCTCGGCGGTTTCGTCGTCTGCCGACCCGAGCGCAAGCTGGTCCGATGGGGTTGCCGCGGATGCGACGAGTGCCACCGCCCGCTCGGCCTGCTGACGCGGATCCGCCGTGAGCCCGACCGAGCCATTCTCCGGCAAATCCATCAGCCGTTCCTTCCACGCTTCCGTTACCGGGCGTCCATAGTCATCGAAACTCTCGCCGTCCGGAGCACCGATCAGGCAGACGAAGTCCGCGCCGTCCAGTCGCCGCACCGCTGCATCCGGCAAGTCCGGCACTCCCGCCATTACCACCCTTCCCTCCACCGTCTCGGTCACCCGGCGCTCCAACGCCTTCGATCGCCCGACCATGCCCCACTCCGAAAGGATCGCATCCTTGAGTCGACAAAGGTCCGCCAGTTCCGACCAGCGATCGCTTTCCAACGACTTCGACAACCGCCTCGCCGCCGAGTCCAAAGTCAGCCCCGCTTCCTGCAACGAACGCTCGAGCGTCATCAACGAGTTCGCCAGCGGCAGCGCCCAGCCGCGCTCCTCATCCTGCCCCGGCGGCATGGGAAAGACGGCCGAATACCTCGACCAATCCGACACGCCCTCCAGCGCCTCCACCGACGCCAGAACCTCGGCCGAGGGCGGGGCCGCCTCCTCGGTCAGAAGCAGGGCACCCGGAGTCACCACACGGGGCGCCAGACACGGCCCCTTCTCCGCCAGCGCCTCACGCAACCGCCGGCCGGCCTGAGCGGTCGGCACCACTACGGTCATCCCGGGCATTTCGCCACGCCGCTCCCAAAGCCAATCCACCACCCGCCCTAACAATGGCTGATCCCAGCCCAGAAACACCCGACGATCCATACCCCCTCTTCATGCCCGCCACTCCCGCGTCGCGAAAGCAAAAGCCATCAAAAGTTCACTCCCCCCGCGGATGTCCCGCCCCCGCGGACAAAATTCACTCCGCTGGACTCGACCTATGCCGCAGCATCGCGTCGGCCATGCGATTGCCGAGGGTGAGTTGGCCTTCGCTGTTGAAGTGCGTGTTGTCCTTGAGGGTCGGCAGGTCGTCGGTCTGCACCAGCTCGATGTTCGGATCCGCCTTGGCGACCGATTCCTGCGCCGCCTGGACGATCGCCGCCTGATCGAAGTTCCACGGTGTCTTCTTTAGCAGGCTCGATGAGATCCGTCCGACCACGATCGGCAAGGCCGGCTTGCCCGTCCGCTCGCGGACATCATCGACCAGCTTCTTCAGATTCGCCTCGTAGGCATTCGCCATCTCGACCGTCTCCGAATCCGACTCGCCCTGCATCCACAACATCCCGCCCACCTCAAAAGCGATACCCGCTTCCTCCAGATCCGCAGCCGCCGCCTCGTAGTTGCGGACGAATGCCCCGTGCATCCCCTTCCCGGGAAGCCACTGGGTGTGGAGCTTGGTTCCACCGGCCGAGGTCTTCATCAGCGCGATGGTCTCGTCGGGAAACTCCTTCGACAGACGGTGCGCGAATGCCATCTCCGGCCCGAACTGGAACTTGCGGGCGATCGCCGTGGTGTCCTCCGTCAGCCTGACCCAGAGCTTCCGCCGGTTGTCCCAGATCATGACGTTGCCAAGCTGCTTCCGGTATTCCTCCGGCAACTCGGTCGCCTTCCCGCAGCCGTCCATGTTCGACTGACCGCCGAGCAGAAACAGACGACACGGCTTACCAGCGATCGGCTTCAGATCCACCGCGGCCGGTGGAGATGACTCGACCGGTTCGGCACTGGCGAATCCGACAACGACGAGGGCGAGCGCGATGGAGGTGATCCGTTTCATGAACTGCGCTGCCTCTACGCCCGTAATGCCCCGGCGCAAAGCCCAAGCTCTACTCACCCCCGCCGTTGCTCCCGTTCTGCGACACGATCACCACGCGGAAGAACTCCCGATCCTGATCCACGGTGAAGCTCCCGGCATACGGATTGCCATCGCCCTCGATGATCACCTCTTCGGTCCAGACCACCAGATCGTTCGAGCTCTGGATGGCATAAACCACCCCCGAGACGGTCTGGAAGGAGAGGTCGAACTGGTCACCCAACCCGTTCAGGCCGAACGTATCGAGAGCCGGAGCACCTCCCGGCAGGACCGCGATCGAATTGAAGTAGCCGTTGTCGGTGTAGTCGGACTCGAACTCGGCGGTCGAGACCGACGACCACACCTCCACCACCTCCGGAGTCCCGGGTGCGGTCAAACGCAGTTCCACCGTCGTCGAATCCGGTGCGGCGAGCGCCGGCAGGGTGATGGTCAGAAGACTGCCTGCCAGGGTGCCCGCAGGAGTGGAGCTGACGAATGTCGCGTTCGCCGGCAGCGAGATCTCAAGCGCTCCGTCGCCGACTGCCGTGCCTCCGGTATTCTCGATCGTGTAGTCGATGACGATCTCCTCGCCCGGTGCAATCGACAGCGGGCTGTCCGCGATGAGGTTCAAGTCAGCGCTGAAGGTGTCGACAACCACCGTGAATCCGAAGTCGTTCCCCACCGCACCGCCGTCACCGTTGGCTTGGTAGGTCAGCTCGATCGCCAGTCCGCTTCCGAGGGCGATGGCGGAACCCTCCGGGAACCCGGTGAAGGTGCCGTTGATCGGGTCGACCCCGTCATTCAGGAGCATCACTACCGAATCGCCCAGCGACAGGTTCGAGACGCTGATGTCGAGATCACCGGAGAGATTCACCGCCCCGGCGACCTCCATCCGGTTGAAGTTGGTTTCGGGCACCAGTCCGTTGGCGAAGAGATCGATGACGGCCGTCGCGTCGAGAGTGAAGTCTCCGCCGACCGACAGCGTTCCGCCCGTATTCGGGAAGAATTCGCTACCGGCAAGAAGATGAAGGTCGCCGCTGATGGATCCGTGGCCTTCGAAGTAAGAGGGCGTCGAAATGCTACCCAGCCACGTACCGTCCATCTGGAAGTAGGCGCTCGGATCAAGTCCGACCGGCCCCGTCAGAGCCGAAGCATCGAAGGTCCCCGGCGTCTCGATGAAAATGTCGTCCGGGTCACCGAAACTGGCATCGCCACCGATGAAGATCGTACCATGATTCACGTAGTAGTCGCCGCCGGCCATCGTGTTCGACCCGGTCAGCCTCAAGGTCACCGGGTCTTCCACGAAGATCTCGATCTCTCCGCTCATCGGCCCGGAGATTTCCATGACACCATCCCCGTAGAGCCCCAGCGAAGTATAAGTCGTATTCGGGTCCGCGCTTTGCGAAAGCCCGCCGGAAAGCAGCGCGTCGATCGCTCCGCCACCGTCCCGGATCTCCATTTTCCGGCTTACGAAGGTGAGACCGTTGTCGAGTTCGATCGGGTTCTGGAATTCCAGTTGGTGGGTCGCGTTCGGGCTACCGAAGATCAGTTTGCCGTAATCATTGCCGCTGACGTTCTTGTAGAGGAACGGCGTTTGTCCCATCACCACCGTGGCGGAGAGCCCGCCGAGATTCACCACACGATCGGCGCCATACGCCGCAAAGCCGCCGCCGACCGCCGTTTCCATCTGCACCTCGCCCGGACTGGTGCCGAGCGGACGGGTCAGATCGCCGCTACCCAGTTCCAGCACGGCGTCGTTGACGATATTCAGATTGCCCGCCGGCAGCGTCGCCGTGCCGCGAAGGGAAAGAATGTGCCCGTTGGCGGTGGCGTCATTGAAGAACCCGGGTGCGAAAGCGGTCGGCCCGCCGAGGAGAAGATCACCCCCCGCACCGCTGGACGTCCCGGAAAGCACCGTGGTTCCCGCACCGAAAAGCCCGACCTGGCCAGCATCCCAAGCCACGTTGCCGGGGACATCGACCGTGGCCGAGGCATCCACCCGGAGGCTGCCGCCGCTTGCTCCGAACACCAGATCCCCCGGTGCCGCGACCGAGCCGAGGGTATGTAGGCAGCCGCCATCGATCGTGATCGCCGCAGTGCCGTCGCCAAGGGCGGTTCCGTCCGGAACTCTCAGGGTTCCGCCGAACACGCTGGTACCTCCGGAGTAGGTATTGCCGGCGGAAAGATCCAGCAGACCGTCGCCATACTTCGCCACGCCGGCCGTGAACGCCCCGTCGTCGATGGTTCCCGTGACGTCGAGGACCGCACAAATCGCCGCATCGATGTTGCCGTTCACCACGTCGAAGCCAACGTCTCGCTCGAGGGTGAATCCACCGCTCAACTCCAGCGTCGAAGGAGCCGGACCCGCGTAGGTGATGATCGTGCTGCCCGATCCGCCGCCGGTGATCGAAAACGACTCGGCGTAGGTGCCGGTGAAGGCGGTCAGGTCGATCCCCGAGTCCAGCGCGCTGGCGCTATCGAAGCTCACCGGCCCCGTGCCGAGCGAACCGGCCGTCGCGGGTCTCACCGAACCTTCGGCAATCACAAGACCGCCGGCGAAGGTGTTGTTCGGGTGGTCGAGAAACAGGGTGCGCGATCCGGTCTTGATGATGCCGCCGTTGATGATCTGCGTTTCGATCGTAGCGTTGGCATTCGGCTCATAGGTTCCGACCGTGGTGGTCGAGACCTCGATCGTGCGCACGGCACCACCGAGATCCAGCGTGCCGTCCGTCGTCGGGGTCGACTTGTCGCCGCTGCCGGTGATCACCACCTCACGGCCATCCGAGAAGGTCGAACTCGTGTTGTTGTTGAGCGAGACATCCCCATTGAGGACCAGCGTTCCCGCGGCGCCGGTACGGATCGCGGTGTAGTTGAAAGTGCCGGTCTGGGTCAGCGAGAGCGATCCCGTCGTCTCGCTGAAACCCGCAAGATCCAGAACCGTGTCGCCGCCGCCATCCATCGTCACCGAAGCGCTGTCGTTGATCTGCGACCCGGCAGTCAGCAACACTTCCGCTCCTTCGATCACGAGTCCGCCGGAGGGCACGGCATCACCCGCGGATTTTCCAAGCTCCACCACACCGGATGTGATCGAGGTCGGCCCCGGATAACTGTTCCCCGCCCCGGTCATCCGGAACGTCCCGCTCCCCGCCTTCACGATCTCCGCTCCCGCGGTCCCGACGATCGGGCCGTCGATGGTCACATCCTGATCCGCTCCGGTGCTATTGTTGACCTGAAAGGTATGCAGGGCGCTGCCGAGATCGACCGTGCCTGTGATGACCGCACCCTCGGGCGGCGGACTGGAGGAGCTGTAGGTCAACCCGGACCCCAACTGCAGGGTGCCGCCAGCGGTATCGATTTGGGCCCCGGCCACCGAAGCCCCGCCACCCAGCACGAGACTCTCGGCGAGGAAGGTGAGACCGTTCAGGTCGAGGGTGCCGTCGCGCACCGTGACGATGTCTCCGAAGCCGCCGACACTCGTCCCGAACCGGAACGTCCCTTCGCCCGTTTTGGTGAGACGGAAGACCCCCGTCCCCGGCCCCTGTGATATCGCTCCGAGCACTTCGGTGTCACCGCTCCCGCTGACCGTAAAGGTTCGGGTGAAGTTCCCTGGATCTCCCAATATCGAATCCACCTGAAGTGCGGCCGGCGCTTCGTTCGTCAGCGAGCTGTTGGAAGTTGCGGTGAACGCTCCCAGCGAAAGCCCGTAGCCGTTGTCGCCGGTGACCGTCAGGTCGCCGACGGTCGTCGTCGCGTCGCCCAGCCGGTGGCGCCCGTTGCTGCCGGAGCCGCCGATCGCGCGGTCGACATGGATCACCGGACCGTTGCCGTTCATCGTCAGCGGGTGCCCGAAGTCGGTGCTCGCGTCGACCAACAGCTCCAACGTTCCCGAGTTCGAGTTCATCAGTAGCGGACCCGAATCACTCAGTGCCTTTGGTCCCTGGATCCGGAGGATGCCGCCCGCCACCTCGGTATCGGCCGCACCCCGACCGCTGCTATCGACCCCCGCGGCGATGGTCATCGTGCCGTCATCGACCTTTTCGAGGGTCCCGGCTCCGGCCAGCGGAACATTGACCGTGAACTCGTTTCCGGCCGTCACGCCGACCCCGGTCGAGGTACCCGTGGCCGTGATCGTCCGGGAGGTTCCGAAGGTGCCGTCCACCCTCAGCACGCCGTCGATGCCGTCCAGCGTCACGCCGTTTGCCGGATTGCCGAGGGCGCCATCCGAGGCAACCGTGAGCACCCCGTCGCTGATCATCACGCTGTCCGCGGCGCCGCTGCCGAAGGTGTTCGCGGCGGAACCGAGGATCACTTCCCCGGCACTGACCTTGACCAGATTTCCGGCTCCGCTGATCACGCCGGACAATGTCGAGGACTGCGAACCGCTGCCATTGTCCAGGTTCAGCGTCTGCTGCAGGTCGACATTGCCGGTCCAAGTCACGTTTCCGCTGGTCGCATCCAGTGTCAGCGTTCCGGTGCTGCCGCTGCGGGCGACGATGTCGTTCGGAATGTTGAGCCCGGCCGCGAATCTGGCGATCGCATTCGAAGTGCCCGAGACATCCCCGATCGTCAGGTCGCCGGAGCCGAGGGCCGAGCCATCATTCACCAGCAGCACGCCCGCCAGCACCTCCGTTCCGCCGCTGTGCGTGCCAGCACCATTCAGCTCAAGCGTTCCATTACCGGTCTTGAGCAAGGTCCGGGGAGAAAGATCTTCGGTGATGCCTCCGATCCGCGCCGTGATGTTGTGGTCGAGGGTCAGATTGCCCGCGAGATCGAGCGCCTGGATCTCGGGAGTGAATCCGTTGGAATTCAGAAGCGACAGCGTGGTGTCACCGGACACCGACAGCAGCGGGAAGATCATCGTTTGCCCGAAGCCGCTGCCGTTGTTGCCGACCAGAAGCGAACTGGTTCCGCTCACGCTCAAACTTGTCGTCGGCACGGTGTCGCCGGTGTTGTTCCGAATTTCCACCGTGCCGCCACCGATCACCAACGCGTTGCTCGCGAGCAGATCGTAGCCGCTCACTTCGAGCGTCCCGCCGTTCACCGTCACCGTGCCGTTCAGAGCCCCGGCCACATTGACGAATACGTCACCACCTTCCATCAGCAGAGGCCCGGTGCCCAGCGCATCGACCGCATTAAGGATCACGTTGCTCCCGGTCACCGTCGTGCCTCCGCCGTAAGTCCCCGAAGCGTTGATCGTGAGATTCAGCGGACTCGTTCCGCCTTCGATGGTCAGCGCGTCTCCGACACTTCCCGTAATTCCGCCGTCCAAGGTCAGAAGGCCGTCGCGACTCGTAATGTCGACCCCTTTCAAGGTGGCATCCCCGGACAAAGCGAGCGGCCCGGAGAGTGCGACGCCGTGCAATTGGTCGCCCACCATTGTCAGCTCGGTGCCGGCGAGAAGCGTTGCCCCGGGCAGTTCGAAGGTCTTGTTGGTGTTGCTGCCCGAAAGCCGGTTGGCATCGAGCGTGAACGTCCCGCCGAGAACGAAGGAGTTACCCAACTGATAGGTTTGGACCGCGTTCGTGCCGGAGCCGTTGGCAAGCAGGGTGAGCCCGCCGTCGGTGATCGAAACGCTCGCGGCACCGAGCGGGTTCTGGGCATCGGTGATTGCGACCGTGCCGGCCGCGCCCAGGGACCCGAAGTCCAGCTCGATCACCCCTCCGCCGGTCGCAACAAAACTCGATCCTGCAGGCAGATCGGTCGTCCCTCCGTTCAGGGTCAGATCCCCGTCACCGGTCTTGACCACCGCCCGGGCCACTCCGCCGCCGATCAACGTGCCGATCTCCAACCGGGCACCTGCCACCAGACTGTCATTCACCGCAAACGTCGGATCTCCCGACAAGGTCACGTCTCCCAGCACGATCGAGGCGGTGCCGCTGATCACGTTTTCGCCCGGATCCACCGTCAGCGTGTTCGTGCCCATCGACAGCGTGCCGAAGGTGTGGGTCGAGCCACTCCCGTTTCCCGAGCGATCGCTGCGCAGGCCGCTGTCAGCGGTCATGATCAGCTGGGCCGCCGGCGAACCGGCACCGAAGTCCGTGGAGGTGTTTAGCCGCGCCGAAAGCGTGCCTCCCGAAAGCGTGACCGACTCCGACGTTTGGTTCCCAAGGGCGGTCGAAGACGCGAGTTCCAACACGCCGCCGGGCAGCACCCACGAACCCGGGAAGTCGCTACCGCCTCCCAAGCGGACCGTCCCGGGACCGGCAATGTCGATCACCGTCGCCGACGACCCGCCCGTCAGATCATTGGTGCCGTTCCCCATGGTGAACACATCCGTCGCCAGCCCGGTCTGCAGCGTCACCGCGGTCGCACCGGCATCGATCGTCGCCTTACCGTTGTTGGTGGCTGCCCCGACGCCGAAAATCGTCGCACCATCCATCAAGGTCAGGTTCCGGCTGCTCGCGATCCCGTCGGCGATTTCCAGCACCGTTCCCGAATTTACGGTCGTCACCGAACCCGAGCCCCCAAGGGCATTGTTCGAGGCCACCACCAGCGTTCCGGCACTGATCGTGTTGCCGACGGCATTGGTGTTGTTCACCTCGAGCACGAGCCGGCCGTCACCCAGCTTGGTCAGGCCGTCGGTGATGTTCAGAGAGCAGGAAATGGTCGCCGTCTTGCCGGCGGCCACCGTGATGCTGTTTCCCGACGCCAAAGCCACCGTCCCGCCATCGAGCAGATAGTCGTCATCGAAGCTCAGGCTGAGGGCGTTCTCCGTGGAGTTCGTCGTGATCGTGCCGCCGAGTCCCAGCGGAAACACCACGTCATCGGCTGAGCTTGGCTCGACATCGCCATCCCAGTTCGTCGGCTCCGACCAGCTGCCGTCGAGCGACGAGTTGTCCCAAGTGACCGCTCCGGAAAATGAGGTCGTGAGCAGGAGAAAGACACCGGTGCCGAGGGGGGGAAAAGCTTTCATGGAAGCCTTCCATTTAGGCGCTGGGGCGAAAACCGTGAAGCCCATTCGGGTCATTTTTCCGCCATCGAGACCGGATTGAGACTTTCTCTCCGATTCCTTAGTCAGTGGGCGGTGCCATCGTCCGGCCTGAATCCAACGAAAGACGCCAACCAATCAGCATTCCCCCGATTTTCCCATTGATCGGCGCCAAGGCCCATCCACGTTCCTGCCCGTTCCTCACCCAACCGCCGGAATGAGGCGGTTTCCCTATCAGCTGATGCTCCGTCCCTTATCATCCATCGTCTTCGCGTGTTGCCTCGCTTTCCTGAACGGCCAGTCCGTGGCTTCGGATTTCGTTGAGCTGGATAACCGGGTGTTCGTCCGTCACAGCACCGGAATCGCGGAATTCGTCGGGACCGGATCGGGCTTCGATCGAACGATTCGCTCCCCGGCCGCGGAGCGGTTTGCTACCGACGGCATCCAGATTTTCAGGCTGAACGGTGACACCGTAACGAGTTCCACCGTTGGTGGCTCGGCAACTCCGCTGTGGATCGATCCCGCGGGTGCGAGTGATATCTTCCTCTTTGGACGTGAGCTGTTCGTCATCCGGAACGGAAGTCCGATCCTGCGGCTCGACCGGTTCAGCGGGGCCAACCTTGGAACGATCGATGGCATCGCCGACGGTTCCGCCTATATCTGGAAAAGGTCCGAGCGCTCGAATCGTTTGATCGGAATCCGCAGTACCGGGAGCGGGATTGAACTCATCTCGCTTCAGGCAGGCGATTCTCCGCAGATCCTCTCGCTCGCCACCACGAGCTTCCAACGTGGCGTCAGCGGTTCTCTGTGGTTGCAACCCGACCCCGGAGGAACGCGGGCGTGGCTGCCAGATGGCAGCCTACGACTCCTTGATGATGGATCCGTGGTCGCGGATCTGGGTTCAACCATTGCGGCTGCGGCCCATCTCACCGCCGGAAGCAGCATCGTGGCCCAAGGGCTCAGACTGCGCCATTATGATCATGATGGCACCCTGCTCGCGACCTACAACACAACCCGCTCGAGCTCGCACGTCAGCTTTCAGAGGAATGCGGTTCTCGCGATCGGGGGAAATGCCCAAGGTCAGAGGCGGGCGATCAACGAGGCTCCCTTCGCAACCCGGCCCGTCATTCTGCCTCCCCATGTCGGGAGGCCCGAATCCCTGCTCGGCTACCAGATGCTCAAGGACGGCCGCGTGCTCATCGGCAATGCGAGCAGGGAATGGGCGCACCTGTTCGATCTCGACTCGGGACTCTTCGGTGACCCCTTTCCGATCCCTCGCGCCGGGAATGTCGATGCCCAACCCGGTCTCGCCCGGGTCGCCTGGTCCTCCCACGTGACCGCTTCCAATCCTGTCTTTGCCGACTTCACCGCCTTCCCCGCATGGGAAGGTTCCCCCTTGGGCGGCGGGCCATCGAGTTCCACCGATCAACGACTCGTCACCGACCGGGACCTGATCCTCCGAAGAAGGGAGTCGGGCTCGACAACCAACGTCGCATTCAACTTCGCCACGGGCTCCCAGGGCGGAACTGTCCCGAGCGAATTGATGGGGGCTTCTCCCGCCGTTTGGGATGAGACATCTTCCTCCGTGGTCTACAACGACTCCGAATCTCGAGTGCGGCGCTACCAATACCTCGGGAACAATCTTGTCGCCGTCGCCACCGACGAACCCGAGAACGGAGCCGCGGTTACCTCGTCATTTTCGGCAGCGTCCGACGGCGGTCACTTTCTTGCCATGGACGACTGCATCCAGATCACGGAGGTGTTTCGGGAGCGATTCGATCTGGAAACCGAGGTTCTCGATGCGACTTGGATCGGCTCGCTCCTTTTCACGATCCGCCCCGGGCTTCCTGGCACCGCTTTCATCGAGCGGCGGGAACTCGGCCACCTGATGCCCTCCACCCGAATCGAGCTGCCTCTGGAACCGATCGCCATCCGGAATCATCAAGGAGAAGTCGTCGCCATTGGCAGGGACACGACGGGGAACCTTCACTTCACCCGGTTGCTGGAGGATCTGACTCCGGTGGAGGAATCCCCCCGCCCCGCTGCGACACCGACCGGCATCGCCGTCGATGCGCTAACGGATAAAGTGGTCCGACTCAGGTGGACCCCACCTTCGACCGCGTTCTCCGAAGCCCTACTGACCGAGTGGCGTGCCCTCGGGAGTTCCGCATGGCAAACGGGGGGTATCGCACCGCCTGAAGCGACCACATCCACGGTCCTCGGTTTGTCTGCCGGAACTTCTTACGAAGTCAGGGTTCGTTCCATCTGTGAGTATCATGAATCCGTCAGCGATCCGGTTACCTTCACGACACTCGGCAGCAGTTCAGACTACACCAGCGAGGCGTTGTATCCGAGGATCCGCCTCGACGAGTCGGGAGCGGTGGTCATTCGGTGGGACGATCTGTTCAACGCCGAGTCCGGCTATCGCCTCGATATCGAGCGAACCGATGGCGGCTCAAGCGAGCAGGTCTTGCTTCCTGAGAATTCCGAGGAGTTCGTCCATACCGCCGCCGACCCGGCGTTCAGCTACGACTACACGCTCCGTGTTCTCCGGATCGGGGCGCCCGTGGCCGCCTCACCTCCGGTGCGGTTCTCACCCGGCGGTCTGGCGGACACCGGTCGACAGATCCGCACCAAGGTCGGCGCTGGATCACTGGGCCTGCACCAGCTCTCGATCATCAATCCACCCGAACCGGACTGGGACTATCTTTTCATCGAGCGATCCGACGACGACGGTGTGACTTGGCAGCGCCTGCGTGAACTTGATGCGGGCGCACGGGCCTTTGTCGACTACTCGGCGCCAGCCGGAATAAGAGTCCTGTACCGAGTCAATCTGGGCACGCCTGCAGGCGAGATCATAGGCCAGACGAACTACGCGCACGGAACACGCTTCGACAGTAAAGAGGCATCGGACTGGTACGCCCGCCATGACGACGTCATCTATCTTCTGCGACACGATACCGGAGAAGTCGACCGCTACGACCTCATCCTTGAGTCCTGGTTGCCTCCGATACAAACCGGCCTCTACCACCTGACCCGCCGTATCGATGTTTCGGATGCCGGAATCTTCGTAGCGACAAACAAGAACGTCTTCCGACTGACTCCCGGCGGGCCCAAGCCTTTCGAGGGCATTGCCTCGAACACACGGGACTACATCACCGCCACACCCTTCTTCTGGGCGCAAGGTGACTGGATCCATGTCGTCGTCCCACCGGAGTTGGTGAGCCGAAAAATCCCAACGGGCGAAACGTCTCTCCAGTGGTTGACTATGGCGTGCGCCACACCGGATGTCGAAACCGGCTTGCTCTACGCCTTCTCCGGCGACGATATCTCATCCTACAGGGAGGAACCGGAAGGAACGTTCACTACGGTTCAGGTTGAGCGAACTCCGATTCAGAATCTTGGCGCTGAGATTCGGCACTGGAGAAATGCCGGCATGCTGTTGAGCGGAGAGGGGCCGGTGTTCGGCCAGACCAACTTCGAGCTGCCTATTGGCGGTCTCGCGCCTTGGTTCGATGGAGGCCTTGTAGTGGATGAGCGGTTCCTGGTCAGGGACGAGTCACAAATCCGGATCATTGACACCCAACTGGACGTGGTGGCGTCCACACCCGTCAGTCCCCGGGAACACGTCGTCTCGGCCTCGAAAGGCAAAGTTCACGTTGTTGGTCGCAGCCTCGAACGGGATCCATTTTGGACGGTCCGTGAAGTCAGCGCCTCCGCCATCGATTGCTTCCCCTTCAGGCCTTCGGGCTTCCCGGTTGCCGTCGGAACGCCTCGACTCGGCCATTTCGAACCCGACGGAACCTTCTGGGCGGTCCATGCCGAGCAGGGACTGATAGCCCGCCACTCCAGTCCCGATTCCGTCCCTGAAGTCATTGATCTCGGCGGAGTCGTGCTGGACGCCCTCGTGACTCCGGACGGAGCCTATCTGTGCACACTCTTGGCGGGCCCGGGAATCGAGCGCCGCATCCGAATCGATCCGATCGGCGATGGCCTCGAACCAGCGTTCGAGTTCCCTGTAGCTCCGGGCGGTGAAGGCTTGGCGGTCGAACCCGGGCGCCTCATCGTGATCACCCCATCAGGAACGCAGGCCTATGGTTTCGACGGTGTGTCCCTCGGACCAACTGTCCAGCCCGGACTGAGAACAGGCACCTTCGACCCGGAAACCGGGATTCCGATCCAACTCGGCTTCGGAGGCAATGATTCGTCCGGATGGACCCTTTCGATCGGTTCGAACTTCGTGGAAGAACTGGGCCGACACTCGCCTCTGACGCGACCGCTGGTCATTCCGGACCCGGAATCACCTTGGATCTTCTCGTGGCCGGGTGGTGCCCGTTCCGTTGATGCCCCATCCTCGGCAGCCCACATCTCCTGCATCAACCCGGTCGCGGGATGCTGGCTGGACGAGACCCTTGTGCTGATCGACAGGATCAGCAGCCGCGAGTCGTGGCTCCTTTGCTTTGACCCCTCCACCGGTGCCGAACTCCGCCGTCGTAGGATACCCGAGAAATCTCACGCGGTGAGTTCTTTGCCGGACGGAACACTGCAGTTGGCCCAAAGGGAGATCCCCGGCTACCACTCCCCGCTTGGATTCGATGCCGCGCTGGGACTTATCGATCTCGGCTTGCAACGCCCCCCTGGCCCGCGCTGGCGTGAGGAGCACCTTGTGGCTGTCGAGGGAGGTTCACTTGAAATCTACCCTCTGGTCGTGGGTGATGGCCCGGAATCGTTCGCGTGGAAGCACGACGGCCTCGTGTTGCCGGACCAAACCGGTCCTGTTCTCCGATTGAGCGATCTCTCCGTATTCGACAACGGCAAGTATAGCCTCACGGTTACGAGTGGCGGAACATCCCGCTCCGGCGGGGATTACCGGGTCGAAGTCCGACCAACGTCTGACATCTCATCGCGTGTCGGGAATCTCCTCACCGTGTCCGAAGACCAATTGGTCGAGTTTGATTCATCCGGGGTACTGGCTCAGCACTCGACACTTCCGGTTACGTTGGAGAGCGAGGCATCGGTGACCATGGACGCCCTCGGCCGAATCCACCTCAGTCACACGGATCCGATCCTCCTTCGCCCGATTGTCGACTCATTCGATCCGCAGACCGACTCTTGGACGAGGCGAATTCTTCCCCAATCAACCCGAGATCACTCACTCACGGGATCCCACGCCGCAGGCGAACAGCTTCGCTGTCAGGACCTGCGGTGGAACCTCGCGAACGGATTACTCACTCGCACGGACTCCTCCGTGATCCGTTCTTTCGGGCCGGACGTGGCGACGGACCGCCGGCTGGAAACCTTTGATGGCATCCCGATTACGGTATATCCGGTCGAACCCAATCTTTTGTCCAATGGCTGGTGGGCGAAGAGCCTCTACCTCTCGAGCACCGGTCGGAGCGGAGGCGTCTTCACCGACATCCGTACCGGCAGGGTATCTTTCAAGGAAAGCCCTCACGAGTCGCGCAATCCCGGATTGCCTACCGGCCCGAATCAGATCCTCTTCCCGTCGGTCGAGGGAGTCCTTGAATTCGACACCACCACCAACATCTGGACCGAGCTCCCGTTCCCTACGGCTCATCGGCTGCACCGGATCGGTGGGGACTACACGTCGACGCTCCCCGACCACAGCTACAGCCAAGCTACCGCCTACTACCTTGGCCGCTCGGTATTCAATCTTCAGGACAAATACGATCGGTCATGGTTCCAGCTACAGAATCTCAGCTACCCGGTATTCGTACTCCCCGATGAAGCCCATCCGGACGGGGGCACTTTTTGGGATCACGGCACGAGCCCCTACTCCCTGCCCGGAGATAACCCGCCACTGACACCCTATCGAGAGGGCAACATTTTACGATTCCAGTTCATCGCCCCGGCGGACTCCAACGGGAACCCGGCGAGCGATTTCCAGTTCTCATCGGATCTCTCATCTTGGGCCACCCGATTACCGCCAAATGTAAGCGTCTCCTACGAATGGCCTTACTGGCAGATCCGAATGCGAACCGACAGCCCCGGGATTCCACAGACCTTTTTCCGCATCTCACACCCGGAATCACCCTTTGACTAGCGATGCCTGAAGCCACCCCTCCCGCACGCTCTGGGCAATCAGGCGTCTTGCGCCTTGTTCCCGAGGAATCGGTTTGGCAGCCTTAACCACGTCATGCGTGCTCGCACCCTTCTCCTTCCGGCACTCGTCTCGATCGCCTGCCTCAGCTTCATCCCCGCCGAGGCAGACCCGCTCGACCTTCTCGCCCAGAAGCGCCGCTTCGAAAGCGCCGACGGCAAGAAGAGCTTCGTCGGGATCCTGACCGGCTACAATCCGGAGACGAAGATCGTCAGCGTCAAGATCGACCGCCGGACCCAAAAGTTCAAAATCGATGTCCTCAGCGAGGCGGACCAGAAGTTCGTGATCGAGAACGGCGAGCGGCTGGCGATGGCCGACAGCATCGACGTCGAACTCGACGACTACACCGACAAGTATACCAAGAAGACCGAGAAGCGGATCAAGGACCGGATCTACCCGAGCGGTTACGAGATCAAGATCAGCAACCGGGCGAAGCGGGACTACGACAACGTGACTCTCGAATACACGGTCTACTACGGTGTCCAAGGCTACCTTGAGCCCGAGCGCGAGACGAAGGAGGCGAGCGGCACGATCGACGTCAAGACGCTGACCCAACTCGGCCGTGTCACCTTCCGCACCGATCCGGTCAGCATCGTGTCCGGAGAACTGGAGCCGGTCATCGAAAACGAGTCGGTCCGCAACCCGGACGGCACCAGCTTCATCCAGCCGGTCGTCAAGGAACCCGGCGGACGTCGCAAGGACCAGCTGATCGGCTGCTCGGTGAGAATCCTGATCGACGGCAAGCTGGTGAAGACCGTGACCGAGGGGAACATCAGCCTCGAGCAGCGGAAGCTCGATCCGTGACACCTCCGGGCGAACCGCGGACATTCGCGGAATTGCGCCAAATCCCGGACCGGCACCCGTTCTGACGGCAGTCGGCCCTGTCGAGCCTTTCTGCGACTCCACCGAGCCTTTTCGCGAATTTCGCGATTTCCCGCCGGCTGCACCTCCACCCCCCGGAGATTCTCGCGAAAAGATCACGTAAGGAATTTCAACGGCGCGGGGTAATGGTTTGAATCGAAGTCGATTTTCGCCGAAGTTCCCAAGCCGTGTCCAAGTCCTCCGCCCTTCTGATTCCCTGCCTGTTGGCGACCGCGACCGCAGGGTTCGGGGACGCGCCGAATTTCCGCCGGGACATCCAGCCGATCCTCGAGTCGAACTGCGTCCGCTGCCACAAGGAGGGCAAGGCCAAGGGCAACCTCCGGATGGAGACCCACGCTGCCATGATGGAGGGCGGCGACGAGGGGTTCACGATCGTCCCCGGCAAGCCGGACGAGAGCGAACTGATCCTCCGCACCCACCTTCGCCCGATCGACGAGGGCTTCATGCCCGACGAGGGCCAGGCGCTCACCTCCGAGCAATTGGCTCTGCTCACCGAGTGGGTCCGCACCGGGGCGAACTGGCCGGAAGGCGTCGTCCTTGAGGAACGAAAGCCGACCGAGGTCAAGCGGGTCGCAATCCCCGATCGCGCGCCGAAGGATCTCGCGGAGGCCGCGGTGATGCTCGACGATATCCTCAAGCGTGAGAACGCCGACGAGGAGGTGGTGACCACTCCGACAATCGGCTCCGAGGCATTCCTCCGTCGCGCGACCGTCGACCTGATCGGACGCATCCCGACGATGGAGGAGATCAAGCGCTTCGAGAGCTGGGGACCGGACCGGCGCGAAAAACTCGTCGACGAGCTCCTCAAGGACCCGCGTTTCGCCGATCGCTGGACGATCTTCATGGCGGACATGATGCGGATCCGCTCGAATGTGACCGGCGGCAACCAGCTCCTTGCCTACGTCAACAAGAGCCTCGCCAAGGGCAAACCCTACGACGAGATGGTCCGCGAACTCATCGCCGCCTCCGGCAAACCGAATGCCAATCCGGCGGTCGGATACATCCTCGGGGACGACACCAACCCGATGGAACTCGCCGCCGCGACCTCTCAGGTATTCCTCGGCGTCAGGATCGGTTGCGCGATGTGCCATGATCACCCGTTCGACGACTGGGAGCAGAAAGACTTCTACGAGCTGGCCGCCTTCTTCGGAAAGACCAAGCAGGTCCAGAGTCGCCAGCGAGGCATGGTCTATACGACCGAGGGTCACGAAATGACGGTCCTGTGGCCGCCGGAAGACAAGGCCGAGGCCGACCAGCGCCGCCCGGTCACGCCCGCTTTCCCATTCTCCGAAGCCGAGTTCGAGACACCGCCGCATTGGGTGAAGCGGTTCGAAGAAAAGCGCGCCCAGGCGGAAGTCGCTGCCAAGGAGGGGGAGAAGGACGCGTCGCTCGACGCCCTGCTCGACTCGATCGAGCCGACCGTCGGCCGCGAGTCCGATCCGGTTCTGGAGGAAGCGAAGAAGGAAAGCCGCGACCTTGAAGTCCTGAAGGATATCTACCGCGCCAGCGAGCTGCGCAACCAGCTCGCAGCGATGATCACCGACCCGCGCAATCCCTACTTCGCCCGCGCCTTCGTCAACCGCGTCTGGGCCGAGCTGATCGGGCGCGGATTCGTCGAGCCGCTCGACAACTTCTCCGATTACAACGAAATGCGGCACGCCTCGACCCTCGACTTCCTGTCACACGAGTTCGTCGCCAGCGGCTACGACCTCAAGAGCCTGATCAAGATCATCATGCTCAGCGACGCCTACCAGCGGTCGCACCTGTCGGCCGATGTTGGCGTGGTCCAGCGCGAGGCGTCCGAGAAGCACTTCGCCGCCGCGCCTGTGCGCCGGATGCTCAGCGAGGTTCTCTACGACAGCGTGGTCGTCGCCGGCCACCTCGATGATTTCAAGTGGCCCGCCGGCGCGAACATGAAGGAGATCGTCCGCCAGGTCCGCGTGCCGACCGGCGAGATGGTCGCGGTGACTCCCGACTCCAGCGACGAGCCGGCCGAAATGGCGCCGAAGATGCCGATGCCGAAGCGCGGCGACGGCTACGACCTCGAGTCGTCGCTCTCGCTCGATTTCAACTCGATCCTGAGCCCGAAGGAAAAGGCCGAGCTCGATACGATGAAGATGAAGTCGGACGAGCAGATCGAGGCCGAGAAGATGGCCGCGATGCAGAAGGAGAAGCAGTCGATGGTGATGAAGTACCGCATCGAGGAGCAGATCGACAAAGTCGACGACAACCCGCGCTTCGACAGCGCCATGCGGATGGCCACCCCGGCACCGCCCGCCCACTTCCTCCGCGTCTTCGGCCAGCCGGCTCGCGACGGACTCGGCCAGTTCCGCGAGGAGTTCGCCTCGCTGCGTCAGGAGCTCATGATGATGAACGGCCGCCTCACGCACGAGGCGTCGCGCGTCGGACCGATGGAGCCGCTCAACAAGCTGATGGAGTTCGAGCAACACGACCGCGCCATCGAGTGGGCCTACCGCGAGATCCTGACCCGCACTCCCACCAGCGAGGAAACCGCCGACGCCCTCGAGATCCTCAAATCCGCCCCGACCCCGAGAGACGGCATGGCCGACCTCCGCTGGGCGCTCCTCAACAGCCACGAATTCCGTTTCCTGCCTTAGCCTCACTTACCAAAGCCGCCCGCCCACCCAAGCGAAGCCACCCGCCCGCCCCAGCGAAGCCACACACCCATCGATCCCATGTCCGGTTGCCAAGACTACCACTACACGAGACGCCACATGCTGAAGATGTTCAGCGCGTCGATCCTCGGAATGCCGATCAGCCAGTTGCTCGCGCAGACCCCGAAAGGCGGCGGCAAAGCCGAGCACGTGATTCTTTTCTGGAACAGCGGCGGCATGAGCCACCTCGACACGTGGGACCCGAAGCCGGGCCGCAAGGTGCAGGGCGAGTTCGCGCCGATCAAAACCAGCGTGCCGGACATGGAGATCTCCGAGATCTTCCCGCAGCTCGCCAAGCAGATGCACCACGCCGCCCTGATCCGCTCGATCAAGGGCACCAATGGCGACCACGGACGCGCGCAGTACGAGCTGCAGACCGGTTTCAATCAGGCGCCGAATGTCACCCACCCCGGACTCGGCTCGCTGATCGTCCACGAGCGCGAACCACTCGGCGACCTTCCGGCCTTCATCAGCATCAGCGGCCAGCCGGCCCGCGCCGGCTACCTCGGCCAGCAATGCGAGGCCTACTACGTCGGCCGACCGGGCGACAAGGACCCCTACCTGACTTTCCCCGAGGGCATTCACCACGAGCGCGGCATGAAGCGCCTCGAGATTCTCGCCAAGATGAACGCCCGCACCACGGGCCAGACCGGCGCCGAGCAGTACAAGGCCGCTGAAACCGCGCTCAAGGACGCGGTCGCCCTGATGGAAAGCCCGGCGCTGAAGGCCTTCGACCTGAAGGACGAGGACCCGAAAACGGTCGAGCGCTACGGTGAGACCGAGTTCGGCCGCGGCGCGCTGCTGGCCCGTCGGCTGGTCGAGAAGGGCGTGCGCTTCGTCCAGGTCAACCGCGGCGGCTTCGACAACCACGGCAACATCTTCGACGCCATGCGCAACCACGGCGCGACGATGGACCCCGCGATCGCCTCGCTGATCAGCGACCTCAACGCGAACGGCCTGCTCAGCAAGACGCTGGTCATCGTGCTCAGCGAGTTCGGCCGCACCCCTAGGATCAACGACGGCGGCGGTCGCGATCACTGGGCCCGCGTGTTCAGTGCCTTCATGGCCGGCGGCGGCGTCAAGGGCGGCTCGATCATCGGCGCCTCCGACGAGGACGGCATGGATCCGGCCGAACGGGTCGTGAACACCTACGACATCCACGCCACGGTGCTCGCGGCTCTTGGAATCGACCTGAACAAGGAGCTCTACACGCACGACGGGCGGCCGATGCGAGTGGTGCGGAAAGAGGGACAGCCCATCCACGAAATGCTCGTATAAGGGTCGTGTCCCGAACTGCCCGACTGCTACTGGCCATTTTCGCCCTCTCCGCCCCGGCGTTTTCCCAAGATCCGCCCGCGGCCGAGCGAGGCTCGATCGTCGAGGACCGCGCCGCCCGAAAGTTGCTCCAGGCCGGCGACGCCCGGCTTGAGCTCGGGGAAAACGAGAAGGCCCTCGAGGTCTGGGAATCGGTCATCGAGCGCTACCCGCGCAGCCCGGTCCGCTTCGACGCCCACCTGCGTCTGGCCGATCACCTGCTCAAGGAGCTGCGCGAGTTCGACAAGGCGCGCGTCCACTACGAGGCCGCGGCCGGCGAGGACAACCCGGACGACGAACTCCGTGCGTACGCCTTCCTCCAGACCGGCACCTGCCACTACGAAGCCGGCCGCTATGGCGCCTGCTTCAAGGTGATGCGCGAGGTGATCGAGAAGTTCCCGGCGTCGTCCCAAGTCAACGAGGCCTACTACTACATCGGCCTCGGCCATTTCAAACAGGGCCACTACAGCCGGGCGATCGAGGCGCTGGAGAAGGTCGGCACCGCCCTCTCGGATCAGGATTCCAAGATCGAGAAGGTCGAGGCCGGCAAGCGGCTCTACATCAAGATCGACGACAAGGACTTCGCCATCCTTGAGCCGGGCCAGCAGGTCGAGGTGAGCTGCGAAACGAAGAACGGCGACAAGGAAACGGTGATGTGCGATCCGGTCGGCCGACAGGCGAAGCTGACGCTCGGCAGCATCGTGACGAACCTCGGCACCGCCACCCCCGGCAACGGCAATCTCGAGGTCCGCGGTGGTGACGCGATCACGGTGACCTACGTCGATGCCCACACCGCAGACAAGTCCTTCGACACCCCCCGCAGCAAGCAGGTGTTCGTCGTCGGGAACGGCAACGCCCGCGTCACCGACGGCTCCTACCAGCACGACCTTCAGGCGGCGGTGCTCGGCAAGCCGCTTCACCTGCAGGTGACCGACGCCGACCACGACACCACCGCCGAGCCCGACACGCTGGAGGCGACCGTGCAGGTTTATCGCCGCAAGACCGAGGACGAGATCGACGAGGAGATCGCCGAGCGCGTGGCCAATGGCGAACTTGAAGAAGCCCCCGAAGGCGAGACCCTGAAGGACCGGATTGATCCGCTGAAACTCGTGCGCTCGATGCCGGTCACGCTCCGCGAGAGCGAGGACAGCGGGGTGTTCCGGATCTCGGTTCCCCTCCAGCCCGGCAGCGGCGTCCCGAATGCCGTTCATGCCGAACCCGGCGAGGTCGTGAGGCTCGTCTATCTCGACAAGGTGAACCTTGGCGAAGGCCCGCTCACCCGCACCGCCGAAGCCAAGGTGATCGAGGGCAACCTCGGCGAAATGCGCGTGACCAAGACCGAGATCTCCGATGAAGAACTTGAGCTTAAGACCCGCCTGCGCACCGCATCCGCCCTGACGCAGGTTGGCAATCACTACAAAGAGTTCGGCCTCGATGAGAAGGCGCAGCTCAAATACGACGAGGCGCTTCTCGTTTGCGAAGGCATTCTCGACGGCGCACGCGGCGTCGGAGGCAAGCTGCTTGAGGAAACCTACGTCCAGCTCTGGCGGATCTACTTCGCCATGGACGAGCTTGATCTCGCGCTGGCGATGAGCCGCCGCCTGCAGGCGGAATTCCCGACCAGCGCGTTTGTCGACGAGGCGATGCTTCAGCAGGCGCATGTCGAACGGAAGCGCGAGAGCTACACCCGGGCGATCAGTCTCTACTCGAGCCTCTCGAAACTGCAGAACAGCGAGCTTCGCGGCGAAGGCCAGTTCTACGTCGGCGAGTGCTACGAGCAGATGGCGCTCAAGGCCCCGGCCCAGCAATCCGAGCGGCTCTTCGAGCAGGCCTTCCTCGCCTATCAGGCGGTTTACGAGAGCTTTCCGGAGTCCGGCCGGGTCGGCGACGCGGTCGCAAAGATGGCCTCGTTCTACTACCAGAAGGAGGACTACGCGCGGGCGGTCGACGTCTTCGAGAACGTCCTCGCCGACTACCCCGACGCCAACTTCCTCGACGTCATCCTCTTCAACTACGGGCGCTGCCTCTACAAGCTCGGTCGCAAGGCCGAGGCCCGCCGCAAGTTCGACCAACTCATCAACGACTTCCCGGAAAGCGAGATCGCCCCGGAAGCCAAGAAGATCGTGGACGCCCTGAAAAAGGCCACCTCCGCCGCACCTTGAAAACCCTCCGCTGCCTCACCCTTGTCCTGCTGCTCGGCGTCGGCCACGTCGCCGCCCAGGACCGCGCCGCCGACCTCGAAGCCCGCCTGAAGGAGACCGCCGAAGCGTCCGACGCGGCCGCCTCGATGATGCTCGAACTGATCGACCTCTACGAGAAGGACGAGCAGGTCTTCGGGCTGATCCGGACCGCCGGGAAGTTCTCCCGCGCCCAGCCGGACCACCCGAAACGCCCCGAGGTGATCCTCAAGCTGATCGACGGCTACGCGATCGCCTCGCGCCACGACGACGTCCTCGCGACGGTCCGGCAGTTCCTCGAAAAATACCCCGACTCCCCCCTCTCGATCCCCGCTCGTGACCATTTCGCAACCTCGATGGAACGGACCGGGCGCATCATCCAAGCCGCGAGAACACTCGACGACAACTGGCGCGCCGGAGCGGATGTCGACACCGGTGTGCGGGCCTTGAAGCTCTACCAGCAAGCATCCAGCGCCGAGGGCAACCGGCTCGCGGCGGGCCTCGCCAAGGCGATGGTCGAGAAGATCCCGACCGATTCGGTCCTCACGGGCGTCGGCCTCGTTGGCATGGAAATGTCCGGCCGCGCCGAGCTTTGGGCCGACGGGCTTCAGATCGGCAAGACCTTGATCCGTCGCAATGCCCCGCTCAACGCCGCCGACACCGAGAAGCTTTGGTCGCACACCGGCAGCTTCGAGTCGCGACTTGGACAACACGAGAACGCCATCGGATCGTTCCGCAAGGCGCTCGCCCGCCGCAGCCCGGATCCCCACCGCGGCCTGATCAACGCGATGCTGAGTGCGAAGCGCCCCCCTGCCGAGATCGAGCCGGTGATCCGCGAATACATGGAGCGCTTCCCGAAAGCGGAGGATCGCTACGATTTTCTCGGTCGCCTTGCACGCGCTGCCCACGATGCGAAACAGGACGCCAAGGCGCTCGCTCTCGCATCGGAGATCATGGCCGTGGATGCCCACAGCCAGGACATGCCCCGGGCGGTGGTCGAGTGGTCGGGGGACAACCACGCCCAGGCCGAACGCGCGTTGCTCGATGCCATCGCGAAGAATCCCAATCACGCCGGCAAGCTCCGCGCCGTGCTCGCCCTCGAACTCTACCGCGACCGCATGAAAAACACCGCCAAAGCGCGGGCGGTCTCCCGGGACTTCATTACAAAATCCCCCACCGGCGACGGCTGGACCGAGCAAGTCGTGGCGTTCCTGCTGAGCTCCGCACCGGACGATGCCTCTTTCAAAGCGGATCTCCACCTCGTCGTCGAAAGCGCCAAGCGCTTCCCGCATCGCCCCGAATTCCAGGAACGGGTCTGGAAATGGGATGCCAAGGACCGCGACCGCAACCGTGCGTGGCAGGAGGCACGACGGACCGTCGGCAACGGCGAAACCGCCAAGCTCTGGCGCGCGGTTTGGGAAAAGGGCGGAAAGTCGGGCCAAGCGTGCAAACAGCTCCTCCAAGGGAACCCCACAGATGAGCAGAAGCGGATCCTGATGACCCGACTCGCCGAGAACTACCGACACCACTTCGGCGGCAGCGCGCTCAAGAAAGCGGCCGAGTATTTTCAGAGTCTCTGCAAGAGCTACCCGAAGGACCTGCAAGCCGCCGAAGGCTGGCTCGAGGCATCACTCCACTCGGACGACAAGGAGCAGAAGCCCGCGGCGATCCGCCACCTGCTGAGCCTGCCGTCGCAGGGGGCGCACCACGACACCTGGCTGCGCCTCATTGAAACCCGGAATCCGGAAGTCATCCGCAAGGCGATCCCGTGGATCCGGGAGTCGATCAAGACGAGCCCGAACCCGCTCTACCACGCGACCCGCCTCGGCGACATCATGTGGGAGATCGAGATGAAGGACGAGGCGCTCGCCTGGTGGCGGGATCGGATGGATGCCGATCCGAACCACTGGGAGTCGGTCAACTGCGCGCTGCGGGTCGCCAGCCGAATGGAACCGCCCGCCGCCCGCTCGTTCCTCGAACCGCGCTTCGCCGCGACCACGCCGTATCAGGGAAGTTACGCCGCCGCCCTCGCCGAACTCGCCCTGAAGGCAGATGACCTCGACAGGATGGAGCGCGTCCTCAAGGAGTCGAAGCAACGCGCCGAACAGCGGCCGTTCGAGTCGTGGGAGCTGAGCGAGTGGCCGCCACGGAGCTGGATGGAGTCGGCCCGGAACTCCAAGGAATGGTCCGACGAGAAGAAGGCGCGGGTTTACCGGATGGTTCGCGACCTCGGCATCCGCCGCGTCAGCACCGAGGCCGGCCTCGAACTTCTGCCAAACGCCCAAAAAGGCATTTCCCGCCTGCTCGAAGCGCACCGCGCCCTGCTCCTTTCCGACTCCCACCACGAGTCTTGGAACCGCATCTACCCCCACGCCCAGGCAGCGATCGCCCGCGAGGACTTCCAGCTTGCCGCGGTGATCCTGAACGGCCTGCTCAATACCATCCGCGGCGTCGGCAAGAACGAGATGGACTCCGCCCGCACGCTGCTCCGGAAGGCCTACGGACGGATGGGCAGCCTGAGCGCGGACATCCCGGAAGACAGCCCGATCGCGCCGCTGCTGCAGATCATTCTCCACCTCCGGCTCGGCGAGGAACTGCTGGCCGAGCAGGCCTACTACAAGAACCGTAGCCTGTTTGATTCACATCGCGACGAGGTCCCGGTCGAGCTGGTCCTGTTCGCCGCCAATACCCACATCCAGCAGGGCACCGAGGAAGACCAACGGCGGGCCGAAGACATCCTGCGCGGCTGGATGATCAAGCACGGCGAGTCGGAAAACGTCGAGATCGGCGACAAGGCGCGAGTCCAGTTGCTGCTCGCCCGGAACTACCAGCACTCCCAGCAGTACGACATCGCCCGTGCGGAGTTCACGACCGTGCTCAACAGCTACAAGGACCAACCGGAAGCCATCGAGGCCCGCTTCGGCATCGGCGAGACCTTCATGGCTCAGAAAGTGTACGACCAGGCCGAGGAGATCTTCGTCGAGCTGTCTGAAAGCCCGAACCCGCAGGTCACGATCCGCGCCGACTTCCTGCGCGGCGTCCTCGAAATCCGCCAGGAGAACAACGACGCCGCCCGGCGCATTTTCCTCGAGGTCCTCGAACGCGCCCCCGACGCCGAACTGGCGAATGAGACGCTCTTCAACCTGGCCGAAGTCTACGGCATCGAGCAGCGCTACCTGACGCAGCTCGAAACGCTGCGCACGGTCGGCCGCCTCGGACACGACTCATTGCTCTGGCAAACTCCGGGCGAAGCATTGTCGGTCGTGGTGCAGGACACCGACCTCGGCATCAGCCGCGGCGAGACCCGCATTCCGGTGGTGGTGCGCACCGATCCGGGCGGCGACGAGGAAAGCTCCTTTCTCACCAGCGGTGGTGCGGGCAAAGGAATCTTCCTGAGCGACATGCCGACCGAACTGGGCGTCGCCAGCGTCGGCGACGGCACCCTCCAGATCACCGGCGGCGACACGATCACCGTCGACTACCCGGCCGACTTCAAGAAGGAGTTCCAGTTCGAGTTCCTCAGCGCGACACGGTTGCGGGTCGCGTCCGACGGCCACCTCAAGGTCGCCAGCAGCCAGATCCTCGACGAGGAAGGCGAAACCTTCACCGAGGCGCTGAAAAAGGAGGCCGAGGAGGAGCTGGGCAAGGCCGACAAGCGGCCGGGCAATCAGGTGAAGCCCGGCAATCTCGTTTACATCCAGGTCAAGGACGGCGACCGCGACCGGACGGCCGAGCCGGACCCGGTGCCGGTCAAGATTGCGGCGTCGAGCGGCGACGAGGTTCAGATCGACCTCACCGAGGAGAGCCAGCACGGCGGAGTCTTCACCGGCACGGTGCGGACCGGCGAGCTACCGGCCGGCGCACAGGCGACCGACTCCGCCCTCGACCACAACCCGCTGATGGCGATCGACCACAGCCTCGAGACCGTATGGCGCAGCGAACCCGATGGCGCCGCTCCGAAGTCGCTCTCGGTGGACCTGAAGGAACTGCGCGAAGTCGACGCGGTGGTCTTCACCTCACCCGACGCCGAAGCGGAAGCTCCGGTGCGCATGCATCTCCGCGGCAGCCACGACGGACGCTTCCGCTACACGCTCGCCCGTTTCCCCACCCCTGAAGCGGATCCGCCGATCGACTTCGATGACAAGTCGATGACCCTGCGGATCTACAAGACGCAGAAGGACAAGCTTCGCCCATCGTACAGCTGGCAGGACATCGTCGGGCTCGCCGGAAAGGAAGAACCGACCGAGACCAAGACAGTCGATACGCTTTCGTGGGAGCCCCCTGCCGAGGGCGAGGATGCCTACTTCCTGATCTGGACCGGACCGTTCCTGCAGGAGCGCGACGGCGGCATGCGCTTCACCGTAACAGGTCAGCAGGTCGCGTTGATGGTCGATGGTCGACTTGAAATGCCGATGGGCGAGCCCGAACGCGAGGCCGACATTTTCGCCAAGCGCGGCATCCACGAGATCGCCGCTGTGGCGGTGGTAACGGCAGGCGGACCGGGCGCCGCGGTGCTCCGCGCGAGGGAGAACCCGCAATCCGCCAACGTCACGCTGCGGCCGTTCGGGGAAGCCGACCTCAGTCTCGAGAAGGCCGCCGACTATCCGAAGATCGAAGGCCCGCTCGCAGGGACGGTCGCGCAGGAGAAAAACACCTGGAAGCTCACCCTGCCGAAGCACGAGCTGCGTTTCATCGACTGCGAGATTCTCGAATACCGCGGCGAGGCGGTCGCGATCAGCAACGTCGAGGTTTCCGGCGGCGGCACCAAGCACGTTCCGCCTGCGGAAGACGTGCTGGAGCTCGCGAAGAACGACATCCTCGAACTCGCGCCCGGCGACACGATCCAGATCTCCTACCTCGACGAGATCACGGCCGGCGGCGAGCAGCGGAACAAACTCCTGACCGCCTCGCTCACCGCCACTTACCACAATGGCGGCATCATCCCGATCACCTACGACTTCAACCGTAGCGGTGACGGCACGGTGAAGGGCTCGCGGAAAGAGCTACTGCGCATCGAGCCGGGCGAACGGATCGTCGCTGAGGTCACCGACTACGACCTCGACACCAGCATCGAGCGCGACGAGGTCGAAGTGGAGATTCTGCTCAATGGCGAGCCGGCGAAGACGGTCACCGCAACCGAGACCGGTGATTCGACCGGAGTGTTCGTGGCGGACATCGATACCAGTCCCGAGCCCGAGGAGGGCAAGCTTGTCGTCAAGCAGGGCGACAAGGTCTACATCCGATACAAGGACGAGCAGAACACCTTCCCCGGACACGCCGCGTATCGCGAGTCGGTCATCTTCCTCAACGAACCGACCGAAGGCCGGATCCAGATCGTCGAGAGCGGCAAGCAGGTCGACGGCCCCGTCGGATTCGTCCCGGTCGCCACCACTCCCCCGCCCGACCACGTTGCCAAGGTCGACTACCAGCTGCCGCTCACCATCGAGGTCATCGACCCCGACCAGGCGAAAGACGCGCGCAGCACCGTGACCGTCGCAGTGACCACCACCCAAGGCACCAAGGTGCAGGTCGAGTGCGTCCTGTCCCGAAGCTTCGCCCCCGAAACCGCCGCGATGGACGACGTCCGCAACCCCGCACTGCTCGAGGGCCGCTTCGCCGGACAGATACCGCTGCTGCTCGGAGGAATCGAAAGCGCTACCATGGTCCCCGCCGACGGCACTGTGAAGAAACCCGGGGTTGGCCGCGTGCTTGCGCCGCCGAAAACGGAAGAGGAGCTGCTCGACGACGGCGAGGAGAAGCAGGTCGGACTGCTTGTCCTGAACGTCCTCGGCAATGACCGCTTCACCGCGAGCTACAGCGACGAGCGCCGTCCGACGGCCGAGGCCGTCCAGCGCACCGCCAGCGCGGAGCTGGCCAGCGCCGCCACCCTGCGGATCACCGACGAGGAGTATCAGGAGGACGCCGAGATCGCGCACGTCGGCAAGAAGGCCTTCCTCTGGTTGCAGGATCCCGATCTCGATCTCTCCGATGACCGCGACAAGGCGATGGTCCGAATCAAGACCGAGTCCGGTGAGGACGAGACGCTCGAGCTTGAGGAGACGCTTTCGCACAGCGGTGTGTTCAGCGGGTCCTTTCCGCTCAAGGCGGCGCCGAAGCCGATCAGCGGCAACTCGCAGGGTGAGATCGAGTGCTTCTTCGGCGACACCCTGACCGTCGGCTACCTCGACAACGTTCCGCAGACGCCGGAGGGACTGCCGATCATCGAATTGCAGTTACCGGTCGCGGTCGGAACCGACGGCGAGATGGACGCCTTCAGCAAGGTTTACAAAAACGACGAGCTGGCGATCCAGACGCAGTTCCACATCGCCGAGAGCCACTTCGAGTTGTTCAAGAGCCATCTCAAACTCGAACGCGAGAACGAGGCCCAGGCCGAGCTCGCGGCGGGCCGCCGGGTGCTCCACGAGCTTCAGGTCGACTACCCGGATCCGAAGTACGCGCCCCGCGTCGCCTACCTGCTCGGCCAGTTCGCGCAGGAGATGGAAGCATGGGACGAGGCCATCATTTCCTACAAGGCGATCGTCCGCGGCCACCCGGAACACGAACTCGCCCCGGATGCCCAGTACAAGCTCGGCCAGTGCTACGAGGAAGCCGGGCAACTCGACGAGGCGCTCGAGTCTTACGTCACACTCGCCGCGACCTACCCGAAGAGCCCGCTCATCGCGAACGTGATGCTCCGGATCAACGAGCACTTCTACAACAAGGAGGAATACGGTGTCGCGGCCAGCGTCGGAGCCAAGTTCCTCGAGAAGTTCCCGAACCACGAGTGGACACCGAAGATCGCGTTCCGGATCGGCCAGTGCCACTACAAGGCCGAGTCCTACGGCAAGGCGGGGAACTCGTTCGACGAGTTCGTAAAGCGCTTCCCCGAAGAGGAGCTCACCGCGCAGGCGCTGTTCTGGGCCGGCGAGAGCTACCGCATGGCGAACAACGTGCCCGAGGCCTTCCGCCGCTACAACCGGTGCCGCTGGGACTTCCCGGAATCGGAGGCCGCCAAGTACTCCCGCGGGCGCCTTGCCCTGCCCGAGATGCTCGCCCAGTTTGAGCGGGAAGCGAATTTGACCGATCAGTGACGACCTCCATGCCGCAGCTTCCGAACCTCCTCGCCGCCGCCACCGAAGAACACGGGGCCATCTACGAATTCTTCCACACCGGCGCCTCGGGCCTGCTTCTGGAAGGTGGCATCTTCATGTGGCCGATCCTGATCCTGCTGATCCTGGTGGTCGCGGTGATCATCGAGCGCTACCGCAGCCTCAAGCTCCTCGACACGGACCCCGGCGAGCTGAAGGAGAAGATCATCGCGCTGCTCTCCGAGGACAAGGTCGAGGAGTCGCTCGAGCTCTGCGACAGGTCTCAGGGTCCTGTGCCCGCCATCCTTTCCAACGGACTGCGGAAGTATCTGGTGCTCCGCCGTCTCGACTACGACGAGGCCCAGCTCGAGCAGCAGGTGGTCAAGAGCATGGAAAACTACGCGGTTCACATCGTCGCCGCGCTGGAGAAGCACCTGCCGCTCCTCGCGACGATCGCGAGTGTCGCTCCGATGCTCGGATTCCTCGGTACCGTGCAGGGCATGATCGTCGCCTTCGGCGACATCGAGGCGAACGTCGGCCAGCAGAACATCGTGCAGGCCGCGGCGGCGGGCATCCGGGTCGCGCTCCTTACCACCGCCTTCGGCCTGACGGTCGGCATCCCGGCCTACCTCGCCTTCAACTACTTCACCGCGCTGATCAACAACTTCGTCCTCCAGGTCGAAGCCTCGGCCGCCGAGCTGATCGAGGTCGTCGGCCTGCGCCTCACCCTCGACAAGAATTCCTGACGGTGAAACTGAAGCGCGGACAGCTCCTCGTCGACCCGCCTGCGTCGTCCAGCTCGGACATCGCCTTCATCCTGATCATCTTCTTTCTCGTCTGCGCCTCGGTCCAACCGGAGACCGGGCTTTCCCAATCACTGCCGCAAACCGAAGCGAAGGAGGAGAAGCGCGACCAGAGCCAGAACCTCGAAGTCTCGATCACGCCGAGTAGCATCGTGCTCAACGGCAGCCCGCTCCAGCTCGAGCAGTTCCGCGAGCGGATTGCCACCGAACTCGCGAAGAAGACCCGCGAGGTCGACAAGGTGGTCGTGGTGAAGAGCACTCCGGACACGACCTACGACCGCTGGATCCATGTCTCGCAGGCCATCGATGATGCCGGCGGCGTGCTGACGCTTGAACTCGCCAGCGAACGAACCATCACCCTCGAATGAAGGTCGCACGCCGACAGTTCAGCGCCTCGGTCCCCTCGTTCGCCATGGGCGACATCGGGTTCCTGCTGCTGATCTTTTTCGTGATCCTCGCGCGGGTGCAGGACGACAGCCACGTGCAGTGGGACCCGGCCCAGCTTCCCGACATCGAACAGGCCGGCGCGCCGGTGGTGAACGTCGCGATCGACAGCGCCTACAAGACCTACCTCAACGGCGAGGAGATCCCGAACGACCAGCTCGCCGGCAAACTCGAAACCCTGCTCGGCGACACGCCCGCCGGAGCACGGAACGTCTTTCTCAAGGTCCACAAGGAAGCCAACGCCAAACACTTCGAGCCGGTCATCGAAGCGATCGGCCAGGCCGGCGGCGACCTCGTCCACATTCTCGAACCGGAAACCGAACGCTGATGAAGATCCAACCTGACAAGCCCGAACCCCGCGAGACGGCCATGGCGAGCACCAAGGGCGACCTGCGGCGGCTGAAGCAGAACTCCAGCGCCACCGTCGCCGAACTCAAGGCCTTCCTCGCCGAACTGAAGGGCAAGAGCCCGCAGGAGATGCTCGGCATCGTCGCCTCGAGCCAACTGTTCCGCGCGATCACCACTTCGACCGTCGTGGTCTTCATCGGTATCATCGCCTTCACCGCCATCCCCTACGCCATGGGCGAAAAGGAGGAGCCGGTTGTTGAGGAGGAAACCACCACGGTAGAACCGAAGAAGGAACCCGCGCCCGCGGAGCCTGCTCCGGCCGAGCCGGCTCCTCCGCCTGCCGAAGCCGACCTGTCCAAGCTCGGCGTCGATGAGACGAAGGAAGCGCCGGCCGACAAGAACCCGCTGGAAACCGACAACGACAACTTCCTCGACGGACTCGATTGATGGACTGGCGGAAGACCGGCGACTGGATCCGCAAGCACGGCCGACGCCCGGTCGCGCTGACGATCTACTACGCCGTTCTCTGGCTGCTCACTTGGGCCGACGCCCATCTGCTGTTCCGTTTCCCTTCCCTCGCCCACGCGGTCGTCTTCGCCGGCGCCCTCCCCGTCTGCTACTACTGGGCTCGTTACTGGAAGCCGCGCTCGCTCCGTCTTTATCGGGCGGTTCTCAGCGTTTCCTTCCTGCCGCTGTGGCAGCTGTGCATCACACTGCCGCTGATCTTTTCATGGTGGGACCTGTCGGAATCGATCACCAAGCTCGGCACCGCGATCAGCTTCCTGATCGGCCTCGGCTGGACCGTTTGGGCGGTCGACCTGCAGACGAAACGATCGAAACCTCCGACGGACGGACGTAGCTGGAATCCCTTCCACCTTGTCGCGTGGTACTTCGGCAAGAAGAACCGCAAGCTGCGTCAGTCGCTGCTGACCTTCTTCGTCTACAGCTGCGCGTTCATGCTGGTCTTCACCGTCCTGACCCAGATGACCGGCTGCTCGATTTACGAGGCGCCGATCGGTGGCGGCGAGGAGAAGCAACTCAAGCAGGTAGTCAAGATCCAGAAGGTCATCCGCAAGAAATACGTCATCAACCCCTACAGCAGCATCCTCTTCAATCCGCCGCCGATTGATGACGTGAAGCTGCAGCTGCTGGAGGAAACGAAGCACCTCTACAAGATCGGCCAAGGCCAGGGAACGGGCGCCGGGTTCTCCGCCGGAACCAATCGCGGCAAGGTCCGGTTCATCCGGCTGAAGTATGGGGGCGGCGATTGGGAGCAGGACATGGACCGCGGGTCCGATCTCAACCTGCTGACCGAGTATGGCGTGCGGCTCGGCCAAAAGGTCAGCGACCGGCCCGAGCCGATGGAGATCCGTCGCCTCAAGAGCTTCCCCGCGCGCAAGAGTCCGCCGATGGTTTACATGACGGGTCAGGAGAGCATCCAGGTCAGCGATGCGGAAATCAAGATCCTGCGCGCCTACCTGCTCGACAAGCACGGCATGCTGTTCGCCGACAACGGCGGCAGCAGTGGCTGGGAGGGTCAGTTTGTCGGCATGATGCGCCGGGCTCTGCCCCGGGTGGAGCCAATCAGTGTTTACCTCGATCATCCGATCCACCGCATTCCCTACACGCTTCCCAAGCTTCCCTACGTCGCCAAACACGGCCGTTCCGACGCGCTCGGCTGGGTGGTCGACGGGCGGCTGGTCGCCTACTACCATCCCGGCGACATTGGCGATGCCTGGGCCGACGGCCATGCGGGCATCGAACACGAGATCCGGGAGTCCTGCTACCAACTCGGAGTGAACATCATCTTCTACGCCCACGCGGAATACAACAAATGGCTCGAAGCAACCAAAGACGACTGAAGCGCTCCGCAATCGCCGCGTTCGCCGCGTTTCTCCTGACCGCCCCTTGCGCATCAGCCCTCGGGGAATTCGAGCAGATCCCGGTGGCGACCTTCGAGGCGATGCGCGAGGTCGAGCGCTATCAACTCAAGATCGCGGAGAAGCACTACACCAACAAGAACTACAAGGTCGCGCTGGCCGAGTATGAGAAGTTCCTGACGCTCTACGAGACCAGCCCCGGCGCCCCCTATGCCCAACTGATGTGGAGCCACACGATGGTCCATCTGAAGAAGCCGCAGACCGCCCTGCGCGAAGGATTCCAATCGGTGATCGACTACTGGCCGGAGTCGCACGAGGCGACCGTGGCCGCCTATTGCATCGGCGACGCCTACCGGAAGATGGGCGAGGTGAAGAAGGCGCAGGACTCGTTCGAGTTCATCATCAAGGAATACCCGAGCACCCTGCTCGCGCTGCGCTCGAAGCAGGACCTCCTCCACTACGCGAAGCTGCATGAGGATCAGGACAAGATCATCGAGATCCTGAAAGACCTCACCTTCAAGACCGAGCGCACGGAGCAGACCAACGGCGCCTGCGTTCAGGCCAGCGAAGAACTCGCGCGGAAGTATTTCTTCCGCCAGGAGTTCGAGGAGGGCCGCAAGGCGCTCGCAACGAGCTACAAGGACGGCAAGCTGATCGAGGTCGTGCACCAGATGACGGTCCAGACGATGCAGCACCTGCTGAAGGACGAGAAAACCAAGGCCGCCGCGCTCAAGCTCGGCGACCAGCTCATCGCCAGCGTCCGACGCGATGCCGCCGAGGATCCCGAGCATGCCAAGGGACACCTCTACCGGGTGGCGGCCCTGCACGCGATGCTCGGCCGGCCGAGCGACGTCTGGAAACTCTATAAGGAGGTCGAAGAGAAGTTCGGTCGCGACGACGACCTGCGCGGGCGGATGGCCGAGTGGAATCTGGCACGCGACAAGCGCGACGAGGCGCGTCGCCTTTTCGCCGAGTTCGACAACGTGGTCGTCGGCCAGGAGCGGATCGCCGGGATGTTCAAGGAGGAGGGCAAGTTCAAGGAGGCGATCGCGGTCTATGTGAAGCTCCTCGACCTCAATGGCGACGGCGCCGCCGGCTACCAGTGGGCGATCGGCGGCTGCTATGAGAGCATGTCCGACTGGCGCAACGCGATCGGCATGTACCGCCAGATCGACGACTTTCCGAAGACCCACTTCGCAATGGCCTCGTGCCACCGAAAGCTCGGCGAGCAGCAGGAAGCGATCCTTCTCTACAACCAGTGCAAGGTGGTCGACAACGCCGCCCCGCGTGCCTCGATCGAGATCGGCTTCACCTACGAGGAGGCCGAGGAGCCGAAGAATGCGATCCGCACCTTCCAGCTGACCTGCAAGCGCTACCCCAAGAGCGGCGAGGCCGCCCGCGCCCACGCCCACCTGCAGAACAAATACAACATCAACGTCACGCTCGGCGGCGCGGAGGACGAATAGCGGTCAGCCCAGGTTCTCCGCCGCCCATGAAACACCCGCGGTGCCCGTCCCGTAGCGTCCGGGTATGATCCGAATTGCCCGCGGAATCCCTCTCGCAGCCCTTGGAGCGGCGTTGGCCGCCCAAGCGGGCGCCGACACCTTCCCGGCCGCCCGGGTCGCGCTGGAGACCCACTGCCTTTCCTGTCACCACCCGGAGAAGACCAAGGGCGACCTGCTGATGACCACCCGGGCCGCGATGCTCGACGGCGGCGACTCGGGCACCGCGCTGGTTCCCGGGAACCCGGAGCAATCGTTGCTGATCGAGCGGATTTGCCTCGATGAGGATCACGACGACCTGATGCCGCCGAAGGGCGGTCCGCTCGATGCGGCCCAGATCGACGCCATCCGGGCGTGGGTCGCCGACGGCGCACCGTGGCCGGAGGGCATCACGCTCTCACCGCGACCGAAGACCGCACTGCCCAACTGGGATGCGCCGGCCGACCCCGAGATCGCCTCGATCGAAGCCTTCCCCAAGTCGGTCTCGCTCGAAACCGCCAAGGACTTCCACCGGGTGATCGTGATCGCCCGGTTCAATGACGCCGCGACCCACGACATCACCCGGCAAGCGAAGCTCACCCTCGCCGATCCGTCGCTGGCCTCCGTCACCGACACGACCCTGCGTCCGCTCAAGGACGGCTCGACCACGCTCCGCATCGAGTATCGCGGGCTGTCGACCGAGATCCCCGTGACGGTCAAGGAGGCCACCAAGCCCCGCCCCGTTTCCTTCCAACTCGACGTGATGCCGGTGCTGACCTCGGCCACCTGCAATACCGGTTCGTGCCACGGTTCGGCCCGCGGCCAGGACGGGTTCCATCTGACGCTCTACGGCTTCGACCCGAAGGGTGACCATTTCCGACTGACCCGGGAAATGCCCGGTCGCCGCATCAACCTCGGCCTGCCCGAGGAGTCGCTCCTGCTGACCAAGGCCATTGGCGCCGTCCCCCACACCGGCGGCAAGCTGTTCGAGAAAGACAGCGCGAACTACCGCACGCTGCTCGAGTGGATCCGCGATGGCGCGCAGTTCGACCAAGGCGAGATCCCCCAGCCCACCGGCATCACCATTGAGCCGCCACAACTCCTGATGAAGGGTTCGGACCTCGAGATCCCGCTGACCGTCAGGGCCACTTACTCCGACGGCACGGACCGCGACGTCAGCACGCTTTCGACCTTTTCTACCTCCAACGATAACTCCGTCGAGATCGACCCCTACAAGGGTCTGGCGAAGTCGAAGAAACGCGGAGAGGCCTTCCTGCTCTCACGCTTCCACACGTTCACCGAGGGATCACAGGCCATCGTCGTCCCCGACGACCTCCCCTACACGCGGCCCGACATTCCGGCATTCAACGAGGTCGACACGCTGGTCCACGAGAAGCTCCACAAGCTGCGCGTCATCCCGTCCGACGTCTGCAGCGACGAGGTCTTCGTCCGGCGCGTCTATCTCGACGTCATCGGTCGCCTACCGGAAGCCGAGGAACGGACCACCTTCCTCACCGACGCCAACCCGGAGAAACGCAAGGCGCTCGTCGACGAGCTCCTGACCCGCAAGGAATTCACCGAGATGTGGGTGATGAAATGGGCCGAGCTGCTCCAGATCCGCACGTTCCGTAACGGCCCAAACCAAGTCTCCTACAAGGCGGCTCTGGGCTACTACGGCTGGCTGCGGGAACGGATCGCTGCCAACACTCCGTTCAACGAAATCGTACGGGAATTGCTCTCTTCAGAGGGAGGCACTTTCGAGACTCCGGCCACCAACTTTTACCAGATCGAGTCCGATGTCCTGAAGCTGACGGAGAACGTCGCGCAGGTCTTCATGGGCACCCGGATCCAGTGCGCGCAGTGCCACAACCACCCGTTCGACCGCTGGACGATGGACGACTACTACGGCTTCGCCTCATTCTTCGCCCAGGTGAAACGCAAGCCGGCCGAAGACCCGCGCGAGCGAATCATCTTTGATGGCGGTGGCGACGTGAAACACCCGGTCACGCAGCAGAATGCGAAGCCCCGTTTCCTTGGCACCCCGACGCCCGACGACTTCGGATCGAAGTCGCGTCGCGAGGCCCTCGCCGACTGGCTCGCCTCGCCCGACAACCCGTGGTTCGCCCGCAATGTCGTCAACATCACGTGGGCCCACTTCTTCGGTGTCGGCATCACCGACCCGGTCGATGACGTGCGGGTCTCGAATCCGCCGTCGAACCCCGAACTTCTCGACACCCTGTCGAAGCGGTTCATCGACTCCGGCTACGACATCCGCAGCATCGTCCGCGACATTTGCAACTCACGCACCTACCAGCTTTCAAGTCGGACCAACGAGACCAACGCGACCGACGAAACGAACTTCTCGCACTCGTTGATCCGACGGATGCGTGCCGAGGTGCTTCTTGATGCCATTTCGCAAGTCACCGAGACCCCGAACAAGTTCAAGGGACTGCCGCTCGGCGCCTCGGCGGTGCAGATCGCCGACGGCAACACCTCGAACTATTTCCTCACCACCTTCGGCCGGGCCACCCGCGCTACCGTTTGCTCCTGTGAAGTCAAAATGGAGCCCAACCTCTCGCAAGCGCTCCACTTGCTGAATGGCAGCTCCACCCACCAGAGGATCAAGCAGAGCAAGGTGATCCCGTCCCTTCTGGAACAGAAGCGGCCGCCGATCGAAATTGTGGATCATCTCTACCTGCGAACGCTGGGCCGCGAACCGACCACCAGCGAAAGGGAGCATCTCAAGGGTTATCTTGAGGGAGCAAAAGACCCGAAGGATGTCCGCCTCATCCTCGACGACATCTTCTGGGCCCTGTTGAATTCCAAGGAGTTCCTATTCAACCACTGAGCCTGCCGAGGGATCCGGACCCCGAGAATTGGAGGATTGGCTGACATCCAACCTCCCAGAATGTTCAATCTTTTAAAAATTTCAGATTGCTCCATTACGCGATCGCGGGTATTCACAGTCGCATGCTGTCCGACGCCGCTCATGCCACCCCCGAGCCTCCGATCACGGAATTCCTCGACAAGGGACCGATCGAGCCGGTCGCGCCGTCCTTCATCCAGCAAGCTCTGTCCCACCTGAGGCTGGTCGCCCACTTTCTGAAGGCCTGCTATGTCGATGGCCTCTCGGCGATTTTTCAGGGCCGTTTCGACCGCCGTCAGGGTGCGATCGTCATTGTCGCCATGCTCCCGATCCTGTTGGGCGCCATGTTCGTCACGGTTCCGATGCTCCTTTTCCCGACCGAGGGCCACAAGGCGTTCTACCACTTTGCCAGCATCCTCAGCAACGACCCCAGCGCCATGCTTCCCTTCTTCATCGGGACGGTGAGCGCGACGCTCGGCCTAAAGGTGCCGCTCGGCTGATTTCTTCTCGTTTGGTGTTTCGCTGAGATGGGGCCCGCACCGGAAACGGTGCGGGCCTTCTTGTTTCCGACAAGAATCCGGAGGAACCACCGTATCCGCGGAGTAAGCCCGTTGTCCGCCCGTTGACCCGCTTCCTTTTCACATCTTTCCTTGCCACCGCTGTTTCCCAAGCGGCGGACAAGGTGACCTTCGACGATCACGTTCTACCGATCTTCGAGCAGGCCTGTCTGAACTGCCACAATCCCGACAAGACCAAGGGCGGGCTCGACCTGTCCAACTACGCAGGCGCGCTCAAGGGCAGTTCCGGCGGCAAAGTCGTCGAGTCGGGAAACACCGCCTCCACCCTCATCGCGGTGGTCCGCCAGACCGCCGAACCGAAGATGCCGCCGGAGGGCGATCCGATTTCCGGCGAGGCGATCAAGGTTCTCGAAAACTGGATTGCGGGAGGTTTGCTCCAGAATTCGAGTTCGAAGGCCAAGAAGCCCGAAAAGCCGAAGTTCGATACCGCGCTGCAGGCCGATCCGACCGCCCGTCCCGATGGCCCGCCACCGATGCCCAAGGACGTGATTCTGGAGCCTGCCGTAGTCGCGTCCCGGTCCTCCGCGGTTCACGCCATGGTGGCGTCACCTTGGGCCCCGTTGCTGGCGATCACCGGACAGAAACAGATTCTTCTCTACGACACCGACGCGCTCGAGTTGGCCGGCGTTCTTCCATTTCCGGAGGGCGATCCGGTCTCGCTGGCATTCACCCCGAACGGCCGCTATCTGATTGCCGGCGGCGGCATCCCCGGCAAGTCCGGCGTCACGGTGAGCTTCGACGTCATCACCGGCGAACGCGCCCTCACAGCCGCCAAGGAGTTCGATACGGTGCTTTGCACCGACCTGAGACCGGATCTGGGTTCGGTCGCAACGGGTTCCCCGTCGAAGCTCATCAAGCTGTGGAAAACCGAGGACGGCTCGAGAACCGCATCGATCAAGAAGCACACCGACTGGGTCACCTCTCTCGACTTCTCTCCGGACGGCATCCTGCTTGCGACCGGAGACCGGAATGGCGGCGTGTGGGTTTGGGAGGCGGAGACGGGCAACGAGTTCCACACCCTGCGCGCCCATCAGGCGGGAATCAGCGCGGCACGCTTCCGCTCTGATTCCAACGTCCTCGCTACCGCATCTGCTGACGGCACGGTCCGCTTCTGGGAAATGAACAACGGCAACGAGGTCCGAAAGCTGGACGCGCATCCCGGTGGCGTCCTCGATTTCGCCTGGGCCCCGGACGGAAGCTTTGTGACCGCCGGCCGCGACCGGACCGCCAAGGTCTGGAAGCCGGATTTCGGTCAGAAGAAGGTGATCGACAAGCTTCCCGATATTCCGACCTCGGTCGCGATCAACCAAGACGGCAAGCGGATCTTCGTCGCCGACTACACCGGACGGATCCACGTCTATGATATCGAGAGCGGGAACCGGGTCGGCGAACTCGACCACAACCCTCCGACGATTGCTGCCCGACTGCAGCAACTCTCCGAAGCCGAGAAGGCACAGCCTGCCGCGATCGCAGAAGCCGAGAAGAACCGGGCCGCCGCCGCTGAAGCCCTGAACCAGGCGAAGCAGAAGGTCGCCGCCAAAGAAGCGGCCATCCGGGAAGCACGAAAGACGATCGAGACCTCGAAACGGGATGAACAGGAGGCGGCAAACAAACAGAAGCAGACCGCTCAGCAACTCGAACAGCAACGAAGCAAACTGGCCGATCAGGAGAAGGCGTTGGCGGGTCTTCGCGAGCAGATTCAGGGACGGCGCAAGCGCTGCGCCGAACTCGACCCCAAGATCGCCAGCGCCGATGGTGAACGGAAGGCGGCGGAGAACCGACTTACTGAAGCCAAAAACGCCCCCGAAGGACCGGAGAAAGCGGCTGCGGTGACGGCGGCCGAGACCGCCAGTCGCCAGAAGACCGAAACTCTCAACCAACTGAAGCAGCAACGTCAGTCCGAGGCACAGCCTATCGCGGGACTCGAGAAGCAGATCCAGGACAAGTCGACGGTTATCGCCGGAATCCGACAGGAGATTGAGAAACTCAACGCTTCGCAGAAGTCTCATCAGACGGCGCAGGAGCAGGCCCGCCAGCGCCACCAATCGGCAGCCCAGCAGCTTCCCCAACTTGAAAAACAGCTCCCCGAAGTGAAGAAGGCGCTGGAAGCCCCGACCAAGTCTCTCCAAGAAGCCGATCAACGGGTTACCGAAGCCCGTCAGCACGCGGAGTGGGTTCAGCGGAAGAAGCATCACTGGCAGCGGGCGGCGCTCAATGCCGAGTCGATCGCGGTCGGGAAAGAGGCCGCTCGCCTCCACGCCGAGAGCGAGACCCTGTCGGCGGAATTCGCGGAGACCACACGGTCGGTCGAAGAACTCAGGGCAGAGTTCGCAACCAAGCGCGGGGAGCTCGAAGCTCTCCGGAAGGATGCCGAGTCCCCCGGCGACTCCGAAACCGCCGCGGAACGGGCATCTGTGGTGACCACGCTTCAGGCGACGGTTGAAGCGCTCAAGGAAACCCTCGCCAACACCGCCGCACAGATGAACGAGCAACGCTCTAAGCTCGACGCCCTGCTCCCCCAGATCGACGCGCTCAGGCGCAAGTCGGAGGAACTCAAGCGGCAGTATGTCGCCGCTGCGCCCAAGGCGCCTTGAAACCGCGGACTTGCCAAGTCTCCCGCCCCCGGCCGAGTTTCCCACGTGCTCCGTTTCCCCGTCATCCTTGCCTTGGTCCGGAGGCAGGTGCTGCTCTTCACGCGCAACCCGGTGCGGGCGCTTGAGCTTCTTTTCTGGCCGGTCGTCCAGCTTCTCGTCTGGGGCTTCGTGACGGTTTTCCTCCAGCAGCAGTTGCAGGAGGAAACAGGGACCGAAGGACGCAACCTCATCCACTTCATCACCTTCCTTATCGGAGCGATCATCCTCTGGGATGCCCTTTTCCGTTCGCAACAGGGCGTGGCCATCTCGTTCCTCGAGGACGTCTGGACCCGCAACCTCCTGAACATCTTCGCCGCCCCGATCCGAATGACCGAGTATCTCGCCGCAAGCTTCACGGTGGGCGGCCTGAGGGTGCTGGTTACCGCCTTGGTCATGGCCTTGATCGCGGTGGTGTCCTACGGCTTCAACCTGTTCCAGTTCGAGTGGCTGCTGATTCCGTTCTACGGCAACCTGCTGATGTTCGGCTGGGCACTCGGGATCGTCTCGACCTCGTTGATCCTCCGCTTCGGACACGCGGCCGAATCCTTGGCATGGGCGGTTCCCTTCATGGTTCAGCCCTTCGCCTGCGTCTTCTACGACGTCGGCGTGCTTCCGCGCTGGATGCAGGTGGTATCGCTCTCGATGCCGCCCGCCCACATCTTCGAGGGGATGCGGGAGGTGCTCGACACCGGCGAAATGGATCCCCGGAAGCTTCTCATGGCCACCGCCCTCAATGGCCTTTACCTCCTTGGGGCCGGCATGTTGTTCTCCCGCATGCTGTCGATCGCCCGCCATCGCGGCCTGCTGGTCAAGGCGGCATCTTCCTGAACCCCGACCCTCCCATGCTACAGAACGGAATTCTCAATCCCCAGGTCCTCGAACTTGTGGCACGCATCCGCCACACGAACACCCTCGTGATCGCCGACTGGGCTTTCCCCTACTGGCCGCAGATCGAGACCGTCGACATCAGCCTGACCAAAGGGATGCCCATGGTGCTCGATGTGCTCGAGCTTCTGAAGCCCAACTTCAAGATCGGCCGCATCTGGCAGGCCGAAGAGTTCCTCGACACCAATCCCGCGGAAACCATCAAGAGCTTCGACGATTCCTTCGGAGGTATCCCGGACGTCACGATCGAGCGCCTGCCCCACGTGACCTTCAAAACTTTCGTTCCGGACGCCATCGGCCTCATCCGCACCGGTGATCCGACCGCCTACGGCAACATCATCGTCGAATCCGTTTGATGAAGACCGCGATCACACTCTGCCGCGTTCACGAGGCCGCGGCTGGTCCCTTTGTCTTTCACGACGACCTGGCTACCGGGTTCCGCAAAGCGGCGGAGCACGGGTTCGACGCGGTCGAGCTTTTCCTCCCGGCACCCGATGCGGTTCCCATGGGCGACATCAAGGCTCTTCAGGACGAACATGGCCTCGCCGTTGCCGCCGTCGGCAGCGGCGCGGGAATGGTCCGGCACGGACTCTCTCTGACCGATCCCTCGCCGGACAAACGTGCCGCCGCACTTGAGTTCATCGCATCCATGATCGACTTCGGCGGACAACTCGGTGCTCCGGTCATCCTCGGTTCCATGCAGGGCAAGCACGGCGGTGAGGTGAGCCGCGACCAAGCGCTTGCGTGGCTGACCGAAGCCCTTCGAGAAGCAGGTGCCCGGGCAGCGGAGCACGACGTCCCGTTCATTTACGAGCCTCTCAACCGGTACGAGACCAATCTGTTCAACCACGCCGCTGCCGCGACCGATTACCTGATCGCCGAGGACCTTGGAAACATCGTCCTTCTCGCGGATCTCTTCCACATGGCGATTGAGGAGCGCGACATCGCCGCCAGCCTCAAAGCGATGGGTTCCAAGCTGGGGCACGTCCACTGGGCCGACTCCAACCGGCAGGCCATGGGACTTGGCCACACAGCCTACGAGCCGATTTTCGCAGCATTGAGCGAGCTGGCCTACGACGGCTACCTTTCCGCGGAGGTTTTCCCTCAACCCGATGCGGATACCGCGGCGGCCCAGACGATTCAGTCAATCCGGGCGCTACGCCCCTGACGGAAGCCCCGATAGCAGGTCTCAACCGGTCTCCTTGCCGGTTTCACCCCAGGGCCCGCCGCGAGTCGGTGACACCCCGGAATTTTGGGGATTGGCGGACATTTTGTGCCGGGGACTCCTGAACTCCAAAAAGGTTCAATAAAAACTTGGCCGGAAATTTTAAAAATGCTAACTAATCCTCGCTGTTTCCCCTACAACAATGAGCGATTTGTCCGAGATCCGGTCTTGGGCCTTTGCTTCAGCGTTGGCCGCTTGCGTCATTGCGCCCGCGGACGCCGCCGACGAAGCCCAATCCAACAATCCGATCGGCCGTGTGGCCCGATTGTTGAATCCCAAGTTGGTCGAGGTTGAAGACCGCCTGACCTGGCTGGAAGAGCGGCTTCGCGGACTCGCGACGTTTTCCCCGAAGCCCCTCAGCAAGGAACATGGATGGCGCTGCGCCTCCCATGGCAAGGACGAGCAACCGTCGCTCACGCTCGATCTGGGTGACACCTACCCGCTCAGCGACATTTTCCTGATTCCGGCTCAACCGCAGGTAGGCGACGCCCGCACCCTGTTTCCCCTCCGCATCCGCATTGAAACGTCGCTCGACCCGGACTTCAGGGAGGCACTGGTCATTTACGACACAAAGGACAAGATCCACGAGGATCAGGATCCCTACCCGCTGAGGGTCGTCGCCCGCGATATCGACGCACGGTATGTGCGCCTGACGGTGGCGCTGGGCCACTTCCGGGGCAGCCAAGCCACCGCCGCGCTCTCGGAGATGGTCGTCATCTCGGGAGGCGAGCCGGTCTCGTTCGGGGCCAAGGTAACGTCCACCCACGGGCTGGACAGTCCCGGTCAGTGGGACGCGCAATATGCGGTCGATGGACGATCTCCTCTGGGGGTCTGGGAAGGAGGCCAATGGATCAACTCCCGGGGCCAGATTTTCGAAGTCGAACCCGGACGCGAGCAGGCCGAGTGGATCATTGACTTGGGTGAGCCCGAGCCGATCGACCGGATCGTCGCCTTCCCGTTCCAGATGCCGGAATTGGGAGGGACCTCCGCACTCCCGGGTGACATCGAGGTATTTGTAAGCGACGACCCCGAGGAATCCGCGGCACCGTATGCCACCATGCCGGGTGGGGAGACTTTCGCCCCGGCATGCCTTCCGATGAACCGTGTGACCGGCCGATATGTGATGCTCCGGGCAAACTCCGCCATGGCGATCGGCAAACTCAGGCACCACATGCTCTCGGAGATCGAGGTGTGGTCCCAAGGTCGGAATCTGGCGCTGGAGCAACCGGTCCGGATCCGTCACTCGGGTCGAACTCTGGCCGCCTCCCCGGAGATCACGGACGGCTACGCCAGCGGACTCAAGATCACCCCAGTCGGTTCGTGGCTCAGGCAACTCGTCGAACGCAAGGAGATTGAAGCCGAACTGGCCGACCTCCGGCCGGTCCGCAGCAACATGGCGACCGAAACGGAATTGAATGCCACGTGGGGTGCCTCGATCGCCATCGGCCTTACCTTCCTGATCCCGGTGGCGTTCGTCGAAAGGAGACGCCTCGTATCGCGCAAGCAAATCGATGCGCTCCGAAAGCGAATCGCTTCCGATCTGCACGACGATATCGGCAGCAACCTCGGAAGCATCTCCCTGATCGCCCGCTCGGCGAAGCGCGACCTCAAACGCCTGCAAGGCCCGAACGAACTTGCCGACGATCTCGACGAAGTGGAGGTGATCGCGCGCGAAAGCTCGCTCGCCATGCGCGACATCGTGTGGCTCCTCGAACGTCGTCAGGACACCATCGGGGACTTCGTCCAAAGAATGCGCGACTGCGCTTCACGGCTTCTCCGGGACATTGACTACACCCTTGTCTGCCGCTCGAACCGCACTGCGGCGAAGATGACGCTCGACGCCAAGCGGCACCTGTTCCTCTTCTACAAGGAGGCCCTCCACAATGTCCTGAAGCACTCGCAGGCCTCACAGGTCGCGATCAAGATCTACGATTCAAAGGAGTGGCTGGTCATGGAAATCGAAGACAACGGAATCGGTTTGCCAACGGATGCCAAGGCACGCCCTGCTGCCGTACGTAAACTTACGGATCGGACCGCGGTTCTCGAAGGGCGCCTCCAAGTGACATCGAAACCGGGTCAAGGCACGCACTTGCGTCTCGATGTGAAACGCGCCAACCTCATCACCGCAACGGCAGCAGCATGAGCAACGAACCGACTCCTCCGACCCGGATCTGGATCCTGGAAGACCACTCGCAGTTCGCGAAGCAACTCAGTCGACTCATCGACAGCGAGGACGATCTTGAGTGCGAGAAGGCCTTCAGCCATCCGAACGAGCTCCTCGCCGAGATCGAATTCGGCTCGAAGTTGCCCGATCTCATGCTTTTCGATCTCGGCCTGCCGGGCAAAGACGGTCTGCAAGTGCTCCTCGAGGTTCGCGCCAAGGCTCCGGAACAGAAGATCGTCATCCTCACCTCTTTTGATGACCGCGAACGGGTTTACCGGGCGATCTGCAACGGCGCGTCGGGCTACCTCCTGAAGACCGCGGATCCGGACGACATCGTCAGCGGAATCCGCGATGTGATGGGCGGCGCCGCCCCTCTCAGCGGCGCGATCGCCAGCATGATTCTCGATGGCTTCGCCAAGCTCGGCCCGGTGGAAGAAACCGAACCGCTGACCAAACGCGAGGAGGAAGTCCTCCGACACATGGTCAAGGGCCACATTAAAAAGGAGATCGCCGACCTGCTCGACATCTCGCTTCACACGGTCGACATGCATCTTCGCAGCGTTTATCGGAAGCTGCACGTCCAGACCCAGACCGAGGCTGTATCAAAGGCCATCCGGAAGGGACTGATCTGACCTTTCGGCTTGGCGGAATCCCCGCCAGTCACCGCCCTCCTCACGCCCGATCCTGTCGGGTCTTTTGCCTCCGATTGATTGAGGGGCTGGGATTGTCCACGGACGCCGAAGGGGGAAACATCCGGCGTCCGTGGGCCCTTTTGGGGGGCAGTGCTATCCCTTACGGAGATCATACTGGAGCAATCCGTCGCTCCTTCCCATTACGTGATCACGGTCAGGGCAACCCCTCGGCAAAAAAAGCGCGGGCGCCGGAGGGGGAGACTTCCGGCGCCCGCGAAACCGCCCCTAAGGGGCTCACAGCGCCTGAAGCATGCCTCGAACGGCCCATTCGGCCCATTACGCATTCACGTACTCCTGACAAACAAGATCCGCTTACAATCGGCCTGCCGCCTTGATGTCGAGATAGCGGTTGGCCAAGGCAACCGGGAGTTCCTGAGCGGGAACATCCAGAGTCAGGACTCCGTAGCCACGCAGATTTGCCAGCACCTCCGCACGCTCGGCGTCATACTGCTCGGCCGCGGAAAACTTGAGGGCCTCATTGAAGATCTCCACCGGCTTCCGTCGTGCATCCTCGATCGTCCGCTCGCGAAGACTCGCAAGCATCACCAGATGCCGGCTCGCGAGGATACGCAGCGCCGGGAGAATTTCCGAAGCGTCCTCACCTCGGAGATTGGTCATGACCACCACCAGAGCCCGACGGCGTTGCCGCGCCTGCAGCCGCTCCGCGGCCATGGAGAAGTCACTCGGCTCCGGCGTGGTTTGGTAATCGAACAGATGGTTGAGCAAGGTGGCCATCGAGTGCTGCCCCTTTACCGGCGGCAGCCAACGGTCCGTTCCTCCGAATGACTGGACACCCACCTGGTCCCCCTGCCTGAGCGCGACATAGGACAGAAGCAGCATCGAGTTCAGGCAGTGGTCGAACTGAGGCAACTCGCCGTCGATCGCCCGCATCCTGCGGCCCGTATCCGTCAGGAAGATGATCGTCTGGTTGCGTTGTTCCTGGAACTCCCGGCTGATCAGGGAAAGCCGGCGCGAGGTCGCTTTCCAATCGATCTGTGCGAGCGGATCCCCTTCCCGGTACTCGCGTAACTGATGGAAGTCCCGGCTGCTGCCGGCGACGGAACGCCTGACGATGCCCATCTGCTCTTGGCGTGCCTGCATCGCGAGAAGCGCGAACTTCACCACCGGTTCATAGTCGGGGAATACCTTTACCGATTCATCGCCGAAGATCGCCTTCTTCCTCCACCAGAGTCCCAGGATCGAACGCACCCTTAGATGCCCCTCACGGAAGCTTGTCACTCCACGCTCCAGCAGCCGGACCGGATGATAGATCTTCGCCTCCTCGCGCCCGCGGATTCTGCCGCGCCAAGGCATTGCCTCAGCTTCGGCGCCCTCAGGAATTCCGTCGAACACCTCGACATCGATCGACGACGATCCCGGATTCGAAAGTTGGATCCTCACCTCTCCCGCCTCGCCCAAAGCGAACCGGTCAGGCACCTCCCTGCGGGCGACCGGCATGCGGGAAAGACCGAGCATCAGGGCATCCAAGCCCAGAATCAGCAACAACACACCCGCGACGACCCACCAGGCGATCTGCCAGTCGGGCCAAATCGACACCCCCACCCCGACAAGTGTCCAGGTGAAGACGAGATACAGGACTCGGCGCGTCGGTGTCACTGACGGGGAGCGGGGACCGACTCGACCAAGGTCCGCAGGATATCGTCGATGTTCTGGCCGCCGATCGCGACCTCGGGGGCCAGCTGGACACGGTGCCGCAGCACCGGAAGCGACGCCGCCTTGATGTCGTCGGGGGTCACGAAATTCCGGCCGTGCAACACGGCGATCGCCTTGCCGATCCGAACCAGCGCGATCGCGCCACGCGTTCCCGCGCCGAGTGCCACCGCCTTCGACTCACGCGTCACTTGAACAATCGCCACCGCGTAATCGACCACTTCTTTCACCACCGTGACCGCCGCTGTCTCGGCCTGTGCCCGGACGATGTCTTCCGGGGACGCCACGGTTTCGACCAAAGCCACCGATGACTGCCCGGGCACTTCGGCAGCGGAACGCGTCACGATTTCCGACTCCGAGCCGGACTCGGGATAGTCCAGCAGCACTTTCATCAGGAACCGGTCAAGCTGCGCCTCGGGCAGCGGATAGGTGCCTTCGTGTTCGATCGGGTTTTGTGTCGCCAGAGTCATGAAAGGCGGGCTGAGGGACATCGACTCACCGTCAATCGTCACCTGACGTTCCTGCATCACCTCAAGCAGCGCGGACTGGGTCTTTGCCGGAGCGCGGTTGATCTCGTCCGCAAGCAGGAGATTGGTGAAGACCGGCCCTTGCCTGAGCTGGAACGTCTGGCTCTTCATATCGAACAGTCGAAAACCGGTGACGTCGGAAGGCATGAGATCCGGAGTGAACTGGATCCGTCCGAACGCCCCTCCGAAGCTGCGCGCCATCGCCAGCACAAGCTGGGTCTTGCCCAGTCCGGGTTTACCCTCAAGGAGTACATGGCCTCCCGCGAGAAAGCCGGCGAGCACCTGGCTGATCACTTCGGTCTGACCAAGCACCGAGCGGCCGATCTGCTCGCGCATCGCATTGGCAATCCTCGCCGCTTCGGAAAGCGCGGGCTGCACGGGAGGAGCGGCAGGGAGTTCCTGCGGCGTCACGGGTTCCGCCGGCGGGGTGACGGGTTCGGGTTGGATCGGATCTTCTTCGTTCATGGAATCGATAGATGGAGTGCCTGGAGGTCGGCGACCAGGCGGGTGAAGCTGCCTGTGTCGCGGGCTCGTTCGAAGGTCATGGCGCGTTCGGCGCGTTCGCGGGAAATACCGGCCCGGTCGGCCATGAGCTGGAAGACATCCGCCTCGCGCTGTCCGGATGCCAAGGCGAGCCGGTGACCCCGCTCCAGCAACGACTCGCGCAGCGGACGCAACAATCCCTGCCCGCGATCCAGTCGCCAGTGGAAGTCACCCAGCGCTTCAAGGTGATGATCGTAGGCCCGCAGCGTGCCGCCGGACTCCAGCGAATCCAGCGGACCGAAACGGGGAAGATTTTTCCATAGCCAGAAGCCGACCAGCAGGAGCAGCGCGCTCACCGCCGGCCAACCACGGTCCCAGAGCAGTTTCCAGAATGACAACGACGCGTTCCTGACAAAACAGAAGCCGTAGCCGTAGGGTGCGAGTTCAGCCAGATCATAGAGCAACTCGGCATGATCGTAATCGCCGATGTAGCGGTTCCGGAACGGACGCGCGTCGGTCATCACAGTCAGGCGCCCATCTCCGAACTCCTCCGAGTAAATCGGGCCGACCGGCTTGCCTCCCTGGGACAGCCCCGACTTACCTTCGATCCAGACCTCGTAGCCGTAACCATCCACCTGCACGGCCTCTGCGGTCTTCGCCGCGCCGGACGGATCGGTCTCCGACTCAATGCTCAGGCCGACCCGCTCGAACCAGTCATCGAGGGCTTCGGACTGCTCGGCCTCGACCCAGAGATCCCGCCACGAAACGTCTCCCCAGTCATTCAGATAAGCCTCCCCGTGCTCGAGAAGAATCACGGCGTGTCCGCCCCACTCCACCCACTCTTCAAGGGCGCGAACATATCCCTCGGCGCTGAGCACCGATGCCGGCACAACTACGAGTCCCAACTCCGCATCCTCAAGATCCGGCCAGCCGGGCTTGTCGAGGTTCTCGTAACCCAGTTCCTCCAACATCCGCTCCGCCGCGAGATACGGATTCACCCGGGCCTTGCCCTTGTGACCGACCTCGCGGGTTGTCTCCACATAGTCGCAGGCGACCAGCAGAAGCGCGAGAATACCCGCTAGGAGCCTGATCACAACTGCCCCCCTTCCCTGAAGGGCCAATGCCCGCAAAGCTCCTCGACCCGCGCGTCGGATGGCAACTCTCGGGCATAGGCGAGCCGGACCCAATCGCCGGTCAGCATCCGAAAATAGCCAAGATGCCCCGACCCCGCGCGGTCCACCCGGCCGAGGCAATCGTTCTCGGTGTCGGACTCGGCGATCTCCACACGTCCGTGCCGGATCATCCATGAAATGGAGCCACGGTAGAGCAGGCTCATCGCCTCCTGGTGCCTGCCCTCCCGCCATGCCGCCATCGCCGCCGCTGGAACATCCCTCGGCAAGCTCTCGGCGGTCACCTCCATCCCCATGACCACCCTCGCCTTGGCGGGTTCAGCCGGAACCCGGGCACCCCGGCCACCACTGAATACGTGTCGGAAGCGGTAGATCAGCCAGCCGAGAAGAAACAGCAACCCGCCGAAGAAGAGGATCTGCAGAACCGTCCAGAGCCCGCCGAGAGCTCCGAGGCCGGATCCCAAACTCCATGCGTTGTCCCAACCCTGCCACTCCTTGGTGGTCTGCTGGTGCACCGTGAAGTCCTCGTGTTGAAGCACCCTTTCGATCGTCTCCTTGGGGTTCGCCGGCTCCTCGGCACGGAGCCCGCCTGACAAGCCGAAGAACAGCAACGACGCGACGATTACTCCGGAGATCCCCCGCAAGCGGTTCCCCAAGCGGCGGAAGGCCAACTCGACATCCCATCCCTCGATCCAAGTACGATAGTTGACGTAAATTCCGAATCCGCACCCGGTTGAGAAGAGGTCGACCAACCAGAACGAGACACACAGCGAGCCCGCGACCGCCACGGCCAATCCGGTCGGAGGATCCGCGAGATTCCCCTCCCACCACAGGGAGATCGTCTCTTTCCACATGGCACCGGGTCCTTCCGGCACGAAAAGCATGCCGGTGCAGAAGATCGTCAGGGCCAGCCAGAACCCGAGCGCCAATCTCCACAAGGCGAGCATGATCACACTCGAGTCCCCGCGCCGCATGAGGATCCTGCAACGGGCCGCGTAGTCCTTTCCACGAAGCCCCTCGAGGTCTTCCACCGCCATCGTGAGTGGCCGCCATGGCGAGAACCTCGCCCAAATCATGCGGTAGAAGAAGCGCCGGCGGATCGCCCGCGGAAACTCCCGAAGCAACGGTTTGAAGCCCGGATTGTCGCCGAAAAGAATGCGACTGAGTTTGAAGAGCGACAGCCTTGAGGCCACCGGGATCCACCACCAGAAGACGAAGGTGAACCAGAACAGGTGTTCGCGCAGCAGCGGCAGTCCGATGAGCAGGACCGGAGTCATGCCCAGCCACCACGCCCGGGACAGCTTCCAGAAGTCGCGCCGGACGAGCGCGATCCCTAGATCAACTGCCTCCCAATCGCTGCGGGGACGGAGCTCGGCCGTCACCGACTCAAGCTTCACGCGACCTCCTTCCCAAGAGCAGGAAATAAGCGGCGTGCAGAACCCAGAAAATGATGCCGACCGTGTATTTCACGTGCGCCGGGAGCGGTTGCGCCGACCAGAAGCCCTCGACGCATGCCGCCAGCACGGTCATGCCACCCGCACCGAGGATGAGTGGCAACGCCTTTTTGGCCGACACCCCGATGGCCTTCGCTCGGGTCATGCGACCGGGTCTGAGAACCGCCAGTCCCAATTTCATCCCGGCCATTCCGGCCACCACCATCCCGAGCAACTCGAACGACGAATGCCCGGCCACGAAGGTCCAGAACGACTTCGGATTGCAGGCGTAGGTCACGTAGCCGGCCGCCGCGCCGATCGCGAGGCCGTTGTAAACCAGGAAAAAGATGGTGCCGAGACAGGCGACGATCCCTCCGGCGAAGATCCGGAAGTCGATGCTCACGTTGTTCTGGATGTAGTGGCCGAACATCATGAAGTTCGAGCCGAACTCGGAGCGCAGGTAGCTCAGCTGTTCCTCCTCCCCGCCATACATCGCCTCCATCTGCGCCATGCCGTGGGGACCGAGGATCGACTGCACCCAGTCGATGTTGATCCAGGGCATCGCCATCATGCCGAAGAACGGCAGCCAGAACATCGCGTTGCAAAGCCAGAACAGCCGCCAGTCACGGCGGACCGCCGCGGGAAAATCGGAGACGATGAAACGTACGAAGGACTCCGTACCACGGCGCCGGGTCCGGTAGAGCAGCTTGTAGCCACGAATCACCAGCTCGTTCAGGCGCCCGACCAGCTGGCCGCGGTACATCCGGTGGTTGGCCAGCGCGAGGTCCGAGCACATCTCGCGGAAACGCCGCGGAAGCTCCTCGACGCCCTGGGCCGGCTTCGACTTCTCGACGCTGGTGACCAGCCGTTCGAAGTCGTCCCACGCCTCGCGACGCCTCGTCTCGAAGTTGCCCTCCTTCATCCTATCTCCGCTCCTGCAGCCAGTGTGCCATCGCCATGATGCGCGACACCCCGGCCGGTCCGTCGCTGCCGCTCAGTTCGCTCGCATGGTCCGCGATTTCCTCCCGCCGCCCTTCCGACCAGAGCCCGGCACGATCGCGGAACGCCGAGAGCGCGAGCACCTCCTCGGGCCGCAGCGCGACCGCCGGAGTCGCCGCCTCGATCGGCGGCGGCGAGGGCACCACCGGCTCCGGCGGCGTCTTGTCGTAAATCACCACCGTTCCCGCAGCGAGATCGCCCAGACGCTGGAAGCGGCGCGTCGCGACACACGTCGCGAGCGCGAAGCCGAAGGTCGGCACTCCCATGATTCCCATGCCGAGAAACGGCATGCCGTCGGCATAGCGGAGAAAGTTCCGCAGGATCGACTGGCCCATCGTGATCGGCCCGCCGGAAGTCTGCACGACCCGCAAACCGAGGATCTTCTTTCCGGGGGTCGCTCCCCATTTCCCTGCTTCGAAGAACACCGGATACCACCACCACACGAAGAACCAGAGCAGGCTGATCAGACCGCCCGACGTCTCCCACCCGACGATCATGCCGGAAATCATCAGGATGAAGGCGACCACCAGCAGGAAGGCCCACTGGATCACCAGATCCAGAGCAAGCGCACCGCCCCTCAGCAGCGGACCGGCAATCCGGAGACGGACCTCCACCCCTTCCGCCAACTCAATGGCCTGCAGGGTGTCGATTCGGGTTCTCGTTTCCTCCATAAATCCGGATCCGCCCCAACCTAACCTCCCCTTTCCCGGCGTAAATCCAGAAGTCCGCGCAATCCAAGGCCCATCCGGGAAAAAGAAAACCGCCGGGGCGGCACGCGGTCAGGCGGCCACTCCGGCGGTCAATGATTCGCAAGGACTTCCGATCAGCCCTTCAACTCGAACCGGTCGAGGTTCATGACCTTGTCCCACGCGGCGACGAAGTCCTCGACGAACTTCGACTCGCTGTCGGAGCAGGCGTAGACCTCGGCCTGCGCGCGAAGGATCGAGTTCGAACCGAAGATCAGGTCGACACGGGTCGCGCTCCACTTCGGCTGGCCGGACTTCCGGTCGACACCGGCAAACGCATTGCCACACGGCGACACCGACTTCCACTCGGTCGCCATGTCGAGCAGGTTGACGAAGAAGTCGTTGGTCAGCGATCCCGGGCGCTCGGTGAGGACACCGTATTTCTCGCCGCCGAAGTTCGTCCCGAGCACACGCATGCCGCCGATCAGGACGGTCAGCTCAGTCGGGGTCAGCGTCAGCAGCTGCGCCTTGTCGATCAGCAACGCCTCAGCCGGCACCGTGTAGGCGGCCTTGAGGTAATTGCGGAAGCCGTCGGCATACGGTTCGAGCACTTCGAAGGACTCGACGTCGGTCTGCTCCTGCGATGCGTCGGTGCGGCCGGGCGTGAACGGAACCGTCACGTCGTGGCCGGCATCCTTGGCGGCCTTCTCGACACCCGCACAGCCGGCGAGCACGATCAGATCTGCGATCGAGACCTTTTTCCCATCCGACTGCGCGCCATTGAACTCGCTTTGGATGGCCTCGAGCACTTCGAGCACATGGGCGAGTTGCGACGGCTGGTTGACTTCCCAGTCCTTCTGCGGAGCCAGACGGATCCGGGCACCGTTGGCACCTCCGCGCTTGTCCGAACCCCGGAAGGTCGAGGCGGAAGCCCAGGCGGTGGAAACGAGCTGCGAGACCGACAGGCCGGAATCGAGGATCTTGCCCTTGAGCGCGGCGACGTCCGAATCGTCGACGAGCGGATGTTCGACGGCCGGAATCGGATCCTGCCAGATGAGGTCCTCGCTCGGAACCTCCGGTCCGATGTAGCGGCTCTTCGGCCCCATGTCGCGGTGGGTCAGCTTGAACCACGCGCGGGCGAAGGCGTCGGCGAACTCGTCCGGATTCTCAAGGAAGCGGCGCGAGATCTTCTCATACTCGGGATCGGTGCGCAGCGCGATGTCGCTGGTGAGCATCGTCGGACGGTGCTTCTTCGCCGAATCGTGGGCGTCGGGAACGGTCTCCTCGGCGTCCTTGGCGACCCACTGGTGCGCACCAGCCGGGCTCTTGGTCAGTTCCCACTCGTACTTGAAGAGGTTCTCGAAGTAGAGGTTGCTCCACTTCGTCGGCGTCTGCGTCCACGTCACCTCGAGGCCGCTGGTGATCGTGTCACCGCCCTTGCCGGAACCGTAGCTGCTCTTCCAGCCGAAGCCCTGCTCCTCGATCGGAGCAGCCTCCGCGTCAGGACCGACGTTGTCCGCCGGGCCGGCGCCGTGCGTCTTGCCGAAGGTGTGTCCACCCGCGATCAACGCGACCGTTTCCTCGTCGTTCATCGCCATCCGGCCGAAAGTATCGCGGATGTCGAAGGCCGACTTCATCGGATCCGGATTGCCGTCGGGACCCTCGGGGTTGACGTAGATCAGACCCATCTGAACCGCGGCGAGCGGGTTCTCGAGGTTGCGGCTGTGAACGTCGCCATCGGCATCGTCGTCCGAGACCACGACACCCTCGCCTGTGGCACCCTCGGAGCCCGTGGCGTAGCGCTCGTCCCCACCGAGCCAGGTCGTTTCACGACCCCAGTAAACGTCCTGATCCGGCTCCCAGGTATCGGCCCGGCCACCGGCGAAACCGAAGGTCTTGAAGCCCATCGTTTCGAGCGCGACGTTGCCGGCGAGGATCATCAGGTCGGCCCACGAAATTTTGCGGCCATACTTCTGCTTGATCGGCCACAGAAGGCGGCGCGCCTTGTCGAGACTGACATTGTCCGGCCAGCTGTTGAGCGGAGCGAATCGCTGCTGACCGCGTCCGCCACCGCCACGGCCGTCACCGGTCCGATAAGTGCCGGCGCTGTGCCACGCCATGCGGATGAAAAGCGGGCCGTAGTGACCGAAGTCGGCCGGCCACCAGTCCTGCGAGTCGGTCATGAGATCGGCGAGGTCCTTCTTCAGGCCATCGTAGTCGAGCGACTTGAACTCCTCGGCGTAATCAAAGGCCCCACCCATCGGGTCGGACTTCGTCGAGTGCTGGGTCAGGAGTTCGACTTTCAGGCGGTTGGGCCACCAGTCCTCGTTGGTGGTTCCTCCGCCGGAAGTGGCGGCCGAGTGGCCGAAGGGGCATTTGGATTCTGACATGGTTCTGTGTTCTAGGGATTGTGGTTGGCGTTGAAGAAAAGGATCAGGAGTCGCGGCAATCGGGGCAGATGCCCCAGTAAAGGACCTCGGCCTCGTCGATGACGAAGCCATGATCGTGGGCAGCCGTGAGACAGGGGGTATCGCCGACCGCGCAGTCGATATCGACCGTCTTGGCACAACGACGGCAAACGAGGTGGTGGTGATTGTCCCCCACCCGGTCCTCGTAGAGCGCGGGTTGCCCGGCGGGCTGGATGCGCCGGATCAGCCCCTTCTCCGAGAGCGCGCCGAGGACGTTGTAGACCGCCTGCCGGGAAATGGTGCCGATCTCGGCCCGGACGCGCTCCGCGATCGTGTCCGCCGTGATGTGGGGACTTCCCCCCAGCGCCTTCAGCACCGCCAGACGCTGCGCCGTGACGGCGAGGCCATGTTCCTTGAGCAGTGCGGAGGGATCGGTCACCACCGCCGAAGCTCGACAGAAAATGGACTCTGTCAAGAACATGCTGCAGTCTATTTCAACCGTGTGCGATAATCGACGGATCTCTCCTTCACCGTACAAGAGAAGGGCTCCCCGGCGTCCCCCGCCGAGGAGCCCCTTTTCCCATTCCGCTACCAGGTTACCTTCGCAGCGAAAATTCCATTCAGGCCCGGCTCGTTTTGCCCGGACCCGTGATTGCGATAGTCCTCGTCGCTGATGTTCTCGACGCCGCCGGTCAGCTCCAGCCAGTCGGTCGCCTGCCATCCGGCGTGGAGCATGTAGGCGATGTAGCCGGGCGTGCCACCCACCGGGATCCGCTGGGTGTCGCCGCGGTCCCCACGTGAGAGATTGTCCTGCTCGGCAGCCGCAATCATCCGACCCTCGACCCACAGGCGTTCGTTGGGGTGGGTCCAGCGAAGCGCCAGACCTCCGCTGATCGGAGCCGTGCGGGAAGCGAGATCGTGAATCGTTGGGCCGCCGAGATACGACTGCGTATCGGTCCGGCCGTCCTGCCACGTGAAGTAACCGGACAGCAGCCAGTCGGCCGCGAATCGCCAGTCGGCCTCGAGTTCGACCCCGTAGACGTAGGCATCGGCGGCATTCGTCGGAACCGTCGTGTTCGACCCCGCCGCCACCGGCACCGAAGTGATCAGGTCCGACGCATCGGTGTAGAACACCGCGGCACCGAAGCCGAAGGTGCCGTTGTGGAAGCGGGTGCCGAGCTCGTAGGTGATGAATTCCTCGGAGTCGACGTCGATCGATCCGGTCGCGTTTGTATTGAAGCGGGAGGTGGTCACCCCAGACAGGTCGTTGAGATTCGGCGCCCGGAACGCTTGGGAGATCCCGCCATACACGTTCCAGCAATCATTGATCGTCCACAGCGCGCGCAGCGACCCCGAGAAGTTGTCCCAACTACGGGACTGACCGTAGAGATCGCGACCCAACGTCGGGTTCCACGACCGGCCCAGTTCCGCACGGGCGTAGGTGTAGCGCCCGCCGGCGGTGATCTCGAGACACTCGACCGGACGGAAGGAATACTGAGCGAAGGCCCCGAACAGGTCATACTCCGAGTCGTCGGCAACCGGCCGGAAAGACGGATCGTAGAGCAAGCCCACACCCCGGTCGCGATACCCCGCGGAATCCACCGTATCGTGGTAGTAATCGAGACCGTAGATCAGCTCGCCGGGGCCGAGCGGCGACTCGAGCGTCAGATCGAATCCGAGCGTGTCGATATCGGCCACCTGGTAGCGTTTGTCGGTCATCGACCGGTACTGCGCCTCCATGTCACGCCCTTGGTGATAGGAAACCGTGGCGCTCCAGCGGTTCAGCCAGCCGACATCGGACGGCTCACCCTCGAAGCGGAGATAGGTCAGCGTGCGCTCCTGATCGTAGACACGCGCCAAAAAGCTGCCCGGCGCCGCCACGTGACCCGAGTGCTGCCAACCCGGGTTGTAGATCGTCGAGTGCCAGCGGTAGATATCGTCCTGGTTCACCCGCTGGTGGAGGAACGTCATGGTGGTGTCCGGACCGATCGCCGCCTCGATCTTCAGGTCGATGTCCTGCTCCGGGTATCCGGTGTTGCGCATCCGACCCACCGCCGAGTCCTCGATATCGCCGAACTCCTTGCCGGTGACTCCGAGCATGATCCCGAAACGCCCGCCGACACCGGTCGACGACTCGATCCGCCCGATGTGCGAACCCTCGCCATTGCTACGATACTCGTAGTAAGCCGATCCGTGGCTGAAGAACTCGCCGTCCGGCGTATCGCGAAAACCGGTCGAGCGGGTGATCGCGTTCACCGTGCCGCCGACCGCATCGCTGCCGTAGAGGACCGACCCCTGGCTCTTGATCACCTCGATCCGGTCGAGCGAGTAAGGATCCACCGTGTTCCAGTACTGAACCGGACCACCCCGGGTCAGCGAGTTGTTGAAACGCACCCCATCGACCAGCAGCAGGTTCTGGCGGCCGGTGAAGCCCCGGATGAAGGGCGAGCCGTGACCGTAGGCGGTCTTTTGGACGAGAATGCCCGGAGTGAACTGCAGCGCCTCGGGCAGGCTCCGGCGCTTGGTTTCGTAGAGGAAGCCCGAGTCGATGAGATCGAATGTGTAGGGCACTTCCATCACGCTGTCCTCGACCCGGCTCGCGGTGACGATGGTGGGCTCCAGATCCCCCAGCACATCCTGGGCTCCTACCCAGGTCGTGCCGAGGGACGCAGCAAACGAAACAGCATGGAAAAGTGTGGGGCGCGTGTTCGGCATCGGCACCGAGACTCCTGATTCCCGCTTGCCCGCTCAAGATCGGTGTCAATTTCTGACCAAGAACTTTACCGATGGATAAATTTTGTTCATTCAGGGGCTGATTTTGAGCTCCGAAGCACCAGAGACCGGAAGCCCGGCCCGCAGCAAGGGCGGCCTCTTCCGGCGGTTCATCCTGCCGCAAATCCTGATCGCGATCGCGGCCGGCACCCTCGGTTTCCTGTGGGAAGCGGCCCAGCAGCGCAAGCTGGACCAGGAGCGGATGGCCGACGTCGCCGATGCCAATGCGGTCTTCCTGCAGCGGGTCAAAGTGCCCCGAACCCGACACATGGCGAACCACCTGTCGGTCATCACCGACTCCAAGGTCGGCTTCTTCCTCGACGAGGAAGGACTGGTCGAAGGCTGGGACTGGACGCCCGACGAGCGCGCGATCGCGCTTCTCGCCAAGGAGCGCGAACCCGAGATCGTCGCGGAGAACAGGCTGCAGGCGCTCTGTCGCCCGATCGCCGACGGCCGCGGAACGATCGTCGTCATCCAACCGTCCCGTCCCCTGCTCGCATTGACCGGGAACTTTTCACTCATCCCACTGCTCGGAATGACCCTGCTGGCCGTCACCGCGGCGTTCTTCATCGCGCGCTCGGTCGTCCGGCCGCTGCACCTGCTCGCCACTTCGGTTTTCGGATCGCGCTCGGAGGAGGAAATGGATCTGCCGCTTCACCTGACCCGGCGCAATGACGAGATCGGCGTGCTTGCACGGACCTTGGTGAGCGAGCGCGCCTCGCTGCTCGATGAACAGGAACGACGTCGCAACGCCGAGAAGATGGCACTGCTCGGGCAGCTGGCGACTTCCCTCGCCCACGAGATCAAGAACCCGGCCGCTGCGATCATCATGCACGCGCGGGCGGTCGAGAGTCGCGACAACGGCCCCGAAGGCAAACTGATCCGCGAAGACAGCGAACAGATCACCTCACTGGTCAACCAGTGGCTGTTCGTCGCGAAACCCGACGCCCCTCGGACCTCCGAAACGGATCTGGTGAAAATTCTCCACGGCCTGCGGGAAAAACTCCTGCCAATTCTCGAGTTCAACCGCTGCGAACTGGAACTCGACACACCGGATTCCCTGACGGTCCGCTGTGATGCCCAGCGTGTTGAACTCGCCTTCCGCAACCTCATCGACAACGCCATCAAGGCAATGCCGACCGGCGGCAGGATCACCGTGGCACTTGCCCGGTCGGACTCCGGCTCGGTCGCGTTCAGCATCACCGACGAAGGGACCGGCTTTTCCGAGAACGCTCTGAGACGATTCGGCGAAACCTTCTACTCGGAGCGCGAGGGAGGAATGGGACTCGGTCTCGCGCTGGCCAAGGGCGTCTTCGAAGCCCAAGGCGGCGAACTCCGGGTCAGCAACCGCCCGCAGGGAGGCGCGTGCGTCTCCGGAAACCTGAGAAACCCGGAAGCCTGACCCCTGCGAAGCCATGGCCGCCTCCAAACTGCTCATCGTCGAAGACCACCACGCGCTTGCGGTCGCGATCGCGGCCGCGGCCGAGCGGAGCGGCTTGGAGACCCGGCTCGCGCCGTCGCTCGCCCGGGCTCGCGAACTGCTGCAGGCCGAGCGGTTCAATGGACTTGTCCTCGACATCGGCCTGCCCGACGGCCACGGCCTCGATCTCGTCGAGAACTGGCAGTGGCCGGACAAGCCGGAGATCGCGGTCATCACCGCCCATGGCGAGATCGAGAACGCCATCAAGGCGCGCAAGATCGGCATCGCCCGCTTCCTCGACAAACCGGTGGACTTCGACGAACTGCAGTCGTTCTTCGAACTCGTCGCTGCAGCCGCCGAACCTGACCAACCCGCCGAATCCGCACCCTCTCCCCCGTCCCCGTTCGTCGGTGCCGCACCCTCGATGCGCCCCGTATTCCGACAGATCTCCCACGCCTGCGCCTCGGACCAACCGGTGGTCGTGTGCGGCGCCACGGGAACCGGCAGGACCCAGGTCGCCACGCTGATTCGCCAGAGCGCGAATCGCGGCGGCCCGTTCCGCGTCCTCCATGCCTCGGCACAGGTAACCGAAAACGAACTCCGCGATGCCGTGACCGGCAGCCGCGGAGGACACCTCATCATCGAGTCGGTCGCGGCACTACCCCACGAACTTCAGGCGCAGCTCATCCACACTCTCGACACGGAGACAGAGAGCGCGCCCCGTCTGATCGTCACCACCGGTGAAGAAGGATTGCTGGAGCACGTGAACGAAGGAAGCTTCGAGCAGGAGCTCTACTATCGGCTGCAGATTCTCGAAGTCAGTCTCCCACCTCTGAAGGAACGCATCGACGACATCCCCGCGATCGCCGCGTGTTTCCTCGGCGAGCTCGATTCCACCACCCACAGCCGGATTGATCCGGAGGTGTTCGACATCTTCACCCGCTACGACTGGCCGGGAAACCTCCGCGAGCTGCGCAACGTGATCAATTTCGCACTCGTCACCAGCGCGGGCTCATCCCGGATCGGCATCGAGCACATCCCCGACCACCTCTCCGGCATCCCCGCCCACCACGCCAAGGATGACGCGCTCTCACACGCGCTGGATTGCTGGGTGGACCGCAATCTCGGCCCCGAGACGGAGTACAAGGAGCTCAGCGCCGAACTCGAGGGTCTCCTGCTCCGACTCCTCCTCCGCCGCTTCGACGGCAAGCCCTCCCACCTCGCCGCGGCCCTCTCGATCAACCGGTCTACGCTTCGCAAGAAGCTGAAGCAGGCGGTGACAGACGACTGACCGTGGAGGCTGTGTTCCGATCTTGCCCGATCCACCGCGAATCCCAACTTTGACTCGCTTCCATCCTTTGATCCTGCTTGGTAATTCCAAAACCATGAAAGGCCCCCGCTTCCTCACGATCCTCGCCGCCCTCGGCATTGTCCTACCGTCCGGCTGCGCCAACTTTCGCCGGCTTGGCGAAGACCTGAAGTTCATCGATGAGACGAGCATCGTGACGGCGCACGTGAAGAACACGTCGAAGCAGCACCAGACCTTCGGACTCGTCGTCGAGTGGGACCGGGAGGACAACAAGGTCGAGTCCGCCGACTTCGCCGAGGTGGGTCCGGTCGGGGTGTTCGGCTTCGTCGTCAAGGAGAAGGACAACCAGTACCTGATGGCCTTCAGCGACCGAAATGACAACGGGCGCTACGACAGCAGCGACCCTGCCTGGATCCACTCGGACAGCTCCGGCAATCCGGTTCCGGTAAGGATCGATCCCGAGACCGACAAGGCACGGGTGGAAGGCAGCCTTTCTTCATCGACCCGCTTGCCCAACGATCTGGTCGAGGCGGCTCGCGAATTCCGCGGGGCGAGGACCACCGAGGAAGCGGCGACCGGCTGGAGCATCCCGGTCGACCTCGGCACTATCGCCGATCTCGATGCCCCGAAGTTCAGCTCTGAGCGCGGATCCCAAGGATACTGGGAACCCGCCGCCTACCCGATGGAGACCGGCATCGGCATCTACTTCCTCCAGAAGTACGAGCCGAACCGTACCCCGGTCCTGTTCGTCTACGGCGCTGCAGGTTCTCCCCAGGACTGGCGGACCTTCTTCAACAAGATCGACCGGAAGAAATACCAGCCGTGGTTCTTCCACTACCCGACCGGACGCCGACTCGACGAACTCGGATCCTCCCTGAACCGGGCCGTCGAACTGCTGCAGGCCTACTACGGCTTCAACAAGATGCACGTGGTGGCGCACAGCATGGGCGGCCTCGTCTCACGCGACTTCATCGTCAAGAACCGCAGGGACGGCAACCGCTACATCAGCCGCTACGTCACCATCTCTACCCCGTGGGGCGGCCAGGACTTCGCCAAGTCCGGCGTGAAGCACGCACCGTCAGTGGTGCCGTCATGGTACGACATGGTTCCGGGCAGCGACTTCCAGCGCGACATCTTCGACGACAAGCTGAAGGGCAAGGTTCCCCACCTCCTCTTCTACGGCCATCGCGCGAAGCGCTCGTTCACCCTGCCCGAGGAGAACGACGGCACCGTCAGCGTGGCCAGCCAGACCGACGAGAAGGCCACCAGCGACGCGGTCGGCGTCCACGGCTACGACGAGGACCACGTCTCGATCCTCTCCAACGACGACGTCCTCCGACGCACGTTCCGCCACCTCGACGGCGGCTGAGCCTCGATTCCCAAAGCCTCTGGGCCGATCCGGTGCTGCTGACGCATCGGCAGGACACCGGGCGTCCTTGACGGAACATGGCGATCCCGGCTCAATCCACGGATGATTCCCGGAGCTCGTCATTTCGCCCTGATTTCCTCCTTTTGCCTGAGTTTGAACGGGGCTGGATTGGCCGACGTTGTCACCACCCTTCCGGCCAGCCCGACACAGACCTTCACCACGCAGGGACTGCTCTCGAACATCGGCGACGCCAGCAGCAACTCGTTCAATGACTTCGCGTGGGCCGCCGAAGGAATCGTCGCCGGCGACACGCTCGATGCGACCTTCGCGATGACGGTCACACTGGCGGATCACACCACCGCCGACCGGCAGACCCTCTGGGAAACCGGCGGCGGAACCATCGGCCTCTCACTCAACTACGAGGCGGGCAACGTGTTGGTGATGCGGATGTCCGGCAACGACGGCGGCGGCAACGGAAGCGGATACATCGAGGTCGTGTCGCCTCCGGTCACCGCCGGCACCTACGACCTGATCTGGACCGTCGACATCGACGGCGCCAACCCGCCGATCATCGCGCTCTACATCGACGGCGTCCTCGCGGGGTCGGGCACCCACCTCGGAAGCTGGACCACCCAGGACTGGAGCGGCAGCGGTGGCGCCGGAATCGGCGAACAGGACGGCAGCATGTCAGGCGATGGTTCCAACACCAATATCTCCTCGGAGCCGTTCACCAATGGCAGCTTCGACCTCGTGCGTGGTCTCGAGTTCTACGCCGACACCCTGTTCGTTATCCCGGAGACCGGCGTCACGCTGGTCGGCAACACGCTGACGCTGTCCGACATCAACGGAGCCGCGAGCACCGACCAACTGGAGATCTCCTACGCAGGCGGTGTTTACACCATCACCGACACGGGCGGCCTGATCCTCAACGCCTCGACCATCGCCGGCTCCGCCGGCTCCGGTTCGTCCTCGGTCACAATCCCCGAGGGCACGATCGACAGCATCCAGATCAACACCGCCGGAGGAGACGACACGGTCACGATCTTGAGTGTCCAGGCAACACTTGGCGGCGGATTCACGATCGACTGCGGTAATGACACCGACGCGATCTCGATTGACGGAGCCGTCAGCACCGGTGCAGCCGGAGCGCTCGTCCTCTCGGCGGAATCCATCATTCAATCCGCCTCGCTGACGGTCGGGGGAACGACGACACTGGATGCCACGGGGGGCCTGATCGCCCTCAACGACGTCACCAACGATTTCGTCGGACCGGTTTCCGCCACCGGAACCACCCTGACCCTGAACGACGCGAACACGATCACCCTCGATCAGGTCTCGTCGGCCGGCACGCTCTCGGTCTGGGCCGGCACTCTCATCACGGACATCACCGGAACTCCGGGATCACTCATTTCCGTCGCCCTCACCACGGTGATGGAGACACCGGGCAACATCGCGGTCAACAAGCCGAGCACCCACGACTACGTCGGCGGTGTGACGTTACGGGCCGCCCGGGTCCAGAACTTCGAAGTCGGGTTCGGGGGACTCATCGTCGATGAGATCACGACCACCCAGACGAACATCAACAACACGTTGGAGATCAAGGCGGGCGGCGTCGATTTCGCCGGCGACGTCATGCTCCCCACCGGCGGGAACCTGACCGTCCGGGTCGGCAATTCGACCACCCAATCCGGTGGCTCCATCGTGGCGAACGTTCTGAACATCCGACGCATCAATGGCGCTGGCAACGTGACGCTCAACAACACCGGGAACGACGTGAACGAGTTCCGCGTCACGGAGCAGACCAACTCGGCATTCACCGACGTGTCCTTCATCGACATCGACGATGTCCAGTTGGGCGAGATCTGGGCGTATGGCGACCTTTACATCGAGGCCGGCGGTGACGTGACCAACTCCAACACGCTGACGATCGAAGGCACCACCACCATCGAATCGCCGGGCTCGGTCAGCCTGACCCATGCCGGCAACGAACTCGACGGAGCCATCCACGTGAACGGAACGGACGTCTCGGTGAACAACCTCTCCAAAACCATCCTTGGTGACATCGTCGCCAGCTCTTCGCTGACGGTCACCTGCGTGGACACGATCAACCAGGAGCCGGGCACCCTGATCAATACCCCGGATGCCAGCTTCACGGCACTGGACGGCGCAAACCAGTACGATGTCACGCTCACCCAGGCCGGCAACCTGTTCGGTCCGGCCGGGCTGGACGCCGCCGGCGGCAATATCGAGATCGTGGCGGCGGGTGATCTGGTGCTCGGCGACATCGATGCCACCGGTTCACTCACGGTCACCGCGACCGGATCGATCAGCGACAACGGCAATGGCGCGGGAGCCGGCGACGACATCAACGTGGCGGGCGCCGCCCACTACATGGCCTCCGGGTCGATTGTCCTCAATGATTCACAGAACGGCTTCGGCGGTCCGGTCTCCGCCTCGGGCTCTCCGGTGACGATCAACAACGCGGGTCCGCTCACACTCGGCGATGTCGATGCCGGTTCTTCGCTGACGGTGACCGCCGGCGGGCCGATCACCCAATCCGCCGGGAGTTCGATCATCGCCGGCACGGGAACCCTCCACGCCGAGGCGACCGGAACCTTCTACGACATCGTGCTCGACCAGACCGGCAACACCTTCGGTTCCGATACCGTCCATGCGACAGGTGCGAACATCGTGATCACCGAGGCCGATGATGTCATTCTCGGTGACATCGACGCCACACTCGGTCTCACCGTGACATCCGTCGCCGGATCGATCAGCGACAACGGCGACGGCGTCGTCAGCGGTGAGGACATCAACGTTCTCGGCCCGTCGAGTTTCACCGCGGCAACGGCCGTCACGCTCGACGATATCTTCAACGACTTCACCGGACCCGTCTCGGCCGCAGGCACCTCGGTCACACTGAGGGATGCGAACTCGATCGATCTCGAACAGATCACCCCGAGCGGCAATCTCTCGGTGCAAGCCTCGGGCGGCGACATCACGGATTCCGTCACCTCCTTGATCGACGTCGGAGGCACCGCAAGCTTCACCGCCTCCGACACCATCTTTCTCGACCGGCCGGACCATCACACCGTTGACGGCGAGATCTCGCTGAGCGCCTTCCGGATCCAGCGCTTCCACGGACGCGAGGGCCTCACATTCTCGTCGATCACGGCGACCGACACCTCCAATTTCGGCCATCAGATCCGTTCGTTCAGCGGCGTACTGACCCTGAACGGGAATGTTTCCGTAGCAGGCGACGGCGATCTGATCCTGCGGATCCAGGGTGACGCGGTGCAAACCGCGGGAACGATCACGGCGGACCGGCTGAGATTCGTCACGGTGGGCACGAACAAGACCGTCACCTTCCTCGGAAACAACGACATCAACGCGCTCGAACACACCGAAGGTGGCGGCAACATCCCGCTGGCCTCGCTGAACTTCAACGATGTCGACGACCTCGCGGTCGGTCTGTTCGATCGCACGAGGCATGCGGACATCACCGCGGCCGGAGACATCATCGTCGTCGGTTCGATGAACATCGAGGCGAACTTGGGAGACTTCACCTTCAACAGTGGCGCCACCATCACGGTCGCCGCCATGGTCAACACCCATGGCGGCACGCTCGTCCTCGAAGCCGATGACGACATCGTGGTCAATGCCGACATTACGGGCGGAGGAGGCAATCTCACGCTCAATTCGGATGCCGACTCGGACAACAGCGGCGGCGTCCTGATCCCGACCGGCATCTTGGTCGACTCCGGTGGCGGCAATATCGTGATCGGCGGTGGAAATGATCCCAGCAACACGTCGGCCTACGGCACCGCAGCGACCAGTAATCGCGGGATCCTGATCCAAGGGGCAACCGTATCGTCCGGCGCAGGAAGCATCCTGCTGCGAGGCAATGGCATCAACGACGCGATCGGCATCGACGGAGGCACGGTCACCTCGACCAGCGGCGACATCACCATCTTCGCCAACGGCGCCGGGTCGGTCGCCGGTGTCAGCGGAGCTTTGAGCATCGGCGGCAATGGCTCGGTGAGCACCACTTCCGGAGCGATCACCATCACTGCGAATGGAGCCGGAAACGCGGATGGTGTGATCCTGTCGTCCGCCACCGGTGGCAGCATCCTCTCCGGAGGCGCCGGCACCATCCAGATCCAGGGTGTTTCAGCCAGCCAGAACGGACTGCGATCCGGCAATCCGCTGAACGTGATCGGTGGCCCTCTCGCCAGCGGCGATATCACGATTGCAACAGACAGCTACGAATTCACCGCCGGCAGCGTCCAGTCGACAGGAAACCTGGCCATCCGGCCGTTCACCAATGGAACATCGGTCGGCGTCGGCGGAGCGACCGGCATCCTCGAACTGAGCGATTCCGAACTGGCCTTGCTCGCCGACGGATTCGCCTCGGTCACGATCGGCGGAGCCACCGCGGGAACGGTTAACCTCGACACCGTCACCTTCACCGATCCGGTCATCATCTCCGGTGAATTCATTCGCGACAATGCCGGCACCGACATCGACGCGGGAACCGACACCGTATCCCTCGATGGCACGGTCGCACCCGGTCAGTCACCCGGAATCCTGATGGTCAGCGGCGATCTCGAACTGGCATCCGGTTCGACCTACGAAGCCGAGCTCGGCAGCGGCGCACCCGGTTCCGAATATGACCAGATCGCCGTGGTCGGCTCCGTCTCGATAGGCACGGGAGTCACGCTCACCGCCGTCCCGTTCGGCCTTTTCGAACCGGCACCCGGCTCCATCTTCACGATCATCGACAATGACGGCGCCGACCCGGTCAGTGGAACCTTCGACGGCCTGCCGGAAAGCGCGCTCGTTACGGTGGGAACTTTCACCCTTCAGATCAGCTACACCGGTGGCGACGGCAACGACGTCACGCTCTCGATCCCGATTTCCTCCGAAGTCACCACCACCGCGGACAGCGGAACCGGCTCGCTTCGCGATGCCCTCGCGGTGACCGGCTCCGGAGGCACCATCACGTTCGCCGCCGGTCTCACCGGAGACACGATTTCCCTGACCTCCGGACCGCTGGTGATCGACAAATCGATCACGATCGACGCCTCGGCGCTGCTGCTCCCCGTGACACTCGACGCCGGAGGAGCTTCACGGGTTCTGACCATCGACGACGGCAGCTCCGGCACCATTCAGACCGTGATCCTCAACCACCTGAAGATCACCGGGGGAAGCGCGACCGGCATCGCCGACGCCGGCAACGGCGGCGGCATCTTCAACGACGAGGGCCTCTCGCTGATTTCCACCACGGTCGAAGGCAACAGCTCAACCTCCTCGGGCGGAGGACTCTACAGCACCTCTTCGCAGCTGTTCATCGTCAACAGCGCGTTCCGGGGCAACAGCTCCGGTGGCGGTGGCGGGATCTACAATGAGTCGGCCCCCGCCCTGCTGGTGAACTGCTGCCTTTCCGGCAACCAAGCCGTTCAGGGCGGCGGGATGTTCAACGCCTTCGCATCTCCCTTGATCGTCAACGCCACGATCACCGGCAACAACGCGACCTCCGAAGGCGGCGGCATCTTCGACTTCGACTCATCACCCAACCTGAGCAACACCTTGATCTGGAACAACGCCGAGGGAACGTCGAACTCATCCGCGGGCGCTTCGGTCAGCCAGAACGGCACCTCGACCGCCGGCTACTCGTACTGCCTCGTCGAGAACATCGATCTCTCTTCGACGGGGACCGGGAATTTCGACGGAGGCGACGCGTCGAATGACCCGCTCTTCGTTCTGGAACTCGATCCGTTCACGGCACCCGGCACCGGCGGCGACTTCCGGCTGCAGACCGGATCCCCCGCTCTCGAAGCGGGTCTGAACACCGCCAACGAGGAACCTCTCGACATCCTCGGTAACCCACGCATCCAGGACACCACGATCGACCTCGGCGCCTACGAGGGGAATGTCGACGCCACCTTCGCCCTGCTATTTCCGACACTCGACCCGAACGACGACGACAACGGCAACGGCGTCAGCAACTACGGCGACTACGCCGCCGGCGGCAACCCGACTGGCCCGGATGATCCTTCGCTTCGGCCAAAACTGGTCGGCGACCAATTGACCTTCTCCTTCCGGAATAATGCCGTGGATGTCGCCGTCGAGTTCCAGAAGTCCACCACCCTGCTTGCCGGATCATGGATGCCGATGGTCGAGGGAGTCGACTACGCCATCGACCCGACCGAAACGATCGAGGGTGTCCGGACCCTGCTCACCCTCGAAATCGCAACACCTGGCGACCGGCTATTCTTCCGTGAGGAGTTCACGGATCCGGGCGAGTAACCGAGGCGTCAACGATTCCAGCGCCGGAAGCTGGTCGGCGGTGGCAGACGGCGGAGGCGCTCCGGGTAGTCGGGCGGCAGGTCCCACTGCATCGGCAAACCACCGGGCACCAGTCCTCGCTCCCTGGGCGACAGGTCGGTGCCAATCGACAGCAGGACGTCGGTGCTCGCCCACGGGTGGTCGAACCAGTAGCGGTGTCCCACGATGTCGAAACCGCGTTTCTCCGTCCCCTCGGACATGTCCACGACTTCGAGATGCTTGAGCGATCTCAGCACCGCGATCTCGTCTTCGTTCAAATCGTTCCCCTGCTGACCGATCCGCATCCCTCCGCGCATGATGCGGCTGCTCGACTCCAGGGCGCTGTCGTGATCGGTCTGCGTGACGATGATCCGCTCCACCAGGCTGTCGATGGCCGGAGCAGCCGCGACGAACTCGTGGCTCGGCACATCCCCCGCCGCGAAGTAGGCGGTGCCGATGCGGAATCGCCGACGCAGGCTGGCGGCCGACTCGTTCGGATGGCGCTCGCGCAGCAAGGCGATCCCGCGGGTGGCCACGCGCGCCCCGGCACTCCACGAAAGGATATGGATCCTTCTAGCGTCGGTCCGGCTGCCCAGCAACTCGAGAAGGTCGGCGAGTGCCTCGGCCGACTCATAGGCACGATGAACATCGGCACCCGAGACGTAGGACAGAATGTTCTGATGCGTCGGCCATGCGAAGGCCAGCGATGTCATGTCGCGACCGAGGAAGTGATCGAGCTGGGCCGCGAAGGCGCAGGAGTTGTAGAAGTTCACTTTGGCACCGTGGACATAGATCAGCAGATCCTTGTCCCGTGAGCTGTCGATCGACTCATTGAGTTCCTTCAGCCAGAACGCCGCCGCCTCGGGGCCGGCTGCCTGGCTCACGGTCGAGTTCGCGGGGATCCGTCCGAACTCGGCGATCCCGGCGATCGAGAGCTCGACCACGTCGTCCCGCTCGGACTCGGCTGAGACCCGGTTGAGATGCGCCCACGTCATGTCCGGTCCACCGAATCCGATCAGTGAGGTGCCGACCGAAAGATCGGGGCTGATCCCGTTGCCGTAGGAAATCCGTTGCGCGCCCCCTTGGCGGGATCGGTTGGTGACGTAGTACACCCGCCGTTCTTTCCATCGCTCCCCCGGGGGCAGGTGGTCCAAGGGCTTGTGGCCCGACTCGGTGTAGAGCACCGGCGTCGGCATCAGCGGCTGCACCCCCACCCCGCAGGAAGAAACGAATGCCGCGCAAAGAACCGGCAGGAACGCCAGCACCATACCTTTGAAGACTCGAATCATTTGCACCTTGAAGCGAGAAACCAACAACTGCGATCCGCTGCGTCAAGAGTGTCCCGGCGTTTGCTGAAGGCTCGCGGGCGGGCAGCCCACCAAGATCACCTCGGAGCGCAACTCAGACACCTTGGGACCACACCGGGTCTGAAGCCTCAATCGACCAGTTCGATTCTTTGCAGGATCCCGCGACCATGTTCCGACGTCAGGTTCACCGGCTCCCTGGTCTCCCGATCGATGAGGGCAACGTCGAAAGTCACGATATTCGCCCACTCCAGCGTCTCCCCATCTTCACCTCGGAAGTCTTTCCGTTCGACCACGACATTGCGGGAAGCTTTTCCGTCAACAGGTTTGGTGAACGTGAAGCTGCCGAACTTTCCTTCCTTACCGAGAAAGTCGCTACCGGTTCTGAGGCGAAGCAGCAGTTTCCTGCCCTTCGGGTCGACGGTCAGGACCAACTTCTTGTCATTCGAGGTATCCAGCTCGGGACTTTGGAACTTGTACGTCTGGATGCTGCACTGGTCCCGGCTCGCCCAATCCTGCAGACCATGCTCGAAATCCTCGAAGACGGTCCGCGTCTTCGGAACGTCAGCCAGCGCGGAAAGATCGACCGCATCCGGCAAATGAACGTGCTCGAGTGAGTTCAGCGTGAAGGTGGTCGTTTCGCCGCGCTCAAGAGTGACCTTGCCCGGCAATCGGTAACGGCAGAGCGCGAACACGTACAGTGGCAGGTTCTCGTGCACCGGCAGATCGACCCGATACTTCCCTGCCGCCTCGATAGCATCCGCCCGATTCCAGAATCGGGTCCGCGAATTGGGGTCGTAGCTGTAGTAGACCTCGACGCCGACGAGGCGGTCGCGCTGCGCGGGCGTCACCACGAAGCGCGCCGTTTTACCCTCCACCTCGAAGCTCGACGGAGGCGTGACCGGGATATCGGGATCGACGCCTTTGAGGTAACGGTCGAACCACAGGTTCAGCATGACCCACTGCTCGGGGTCGGGACCATGATTGCGGTGGATGTTGGCACTGACCCGCCAGTCGTCGTGCTGGAGCAGCGCCATCGAACGGTAGATGCGCTCGAAGGTCGCGTGGAAGTCGTTGGACGAACTGATGAACATCACCGGGCACCGGACCGAAGGCCAGTAGGCGGACGCATCAATGGTCTTCCGATAGAGATCCAGGTCTTGGAAATGGGTGCGGATGCTGCTCCCTCGGATCCCGCCCGGAAAGTCGACGTATTTGAAACCCGTCCCGCCGACGAACGGCGCCACCGCCTTGAGCCGACTATCGGTGGCGGTCAGCGCGGTGACCATTCCGCCCATCGAGAATCCGGAGAACCCGAGCCTGTCGGGATCTACCTCGGGCTGTTGTTCCAGAAACGTGATTGCCCGCCGCGCCGCCACGGCGAGCAGGAACCAGTTCGCGTTCCGCGGGCTCGGCACCGGATCGATCGTGTGCTCGTCCGGTTGGAGATCTCGCTTCCAACCATCTCTCAGTGCCTTCTTGTAAAACCGGGGTCCTTGGGTCGGATCCACCTTACCCCAATCGGTGTTGATCTTGATGTCGTCCTCCATCGGTCGGCCGAGCCAGTTGATGTCGACCGTGGCGAAGCCCTGCTTCGCGAAATAGACGCCACGGCCCCGCTCTGCCCGCTGACCGCCCCCATGGCTCCAGACGAATGCCGGATTCCGCCCGCCATTGTCGGGGAAGGAGTAGTAAGCAGCGATCCGGGCATCACTTCCCTTGAAGGTCCCGACCTTGAAGGTGATGTATCGGGTCACCACTCCGTTCTCCTTCCATTCCTTCACGATCTTGACCTCCAACGCTTCCTCGCGGGGGTCGTAGGCTTCCCATAACTCTTCGGCCCGTTGCGGAACGTCTTCCGTGGATTCGTACGGAGCGAACGTCTCGTCCGCACCAAGAGCAGCGGAAGCCATCACCATCAGGAGCAGGGAACCAATCCTCGTGAACATCGTTGTAGAGTGGCGGAACGCGCTGCCTGGGGTCGCAGGCAGTCCAATGGCACCCATACGGAGGATGGCTGCCGCAAAGCACAAGCCATGACACGGATTCCGGCCGCCACCGGTTGCCACTTCCTTCCTGGACCTCATTTCTGATAAGGGAGAGCCATGCCCACCTTGCGAGTCCTTACCGCCGCCGAACAGGTCGCGGATCATTTGCGCAAAGAGATCCGCTCCGGAACATGGACCGGCACCATGCCTGGCGGAGCGGCCTTGGCGCGGGAATTGGGAGTCGGACGGATGACGGTCGACGCCGCGCTCGACCTGCTCGAGAAGCAGGGCGAACTTGTCAGCCAGGGTGCCAGGCTCCCACGTAGGGTCTCCACGACTCGCAGCTATTCCTCGTCCCTGAAGGTCGCCTTCCTGCCCTACCTGATCGAAGACTATCGCTTCGACTACATCATGGATCTCCAGCGACTTCTTCAGGAAGACGGACACACCGTTCTATTTCCGAAGACTTCCATCACGCTCATGAAGGGAAACATGGCGAGGATCACCAAGCTGATCGAGACGACCCAGGCGGACGCATGGATTGTCGTCGCGGGTCCGCGCGAAGTGCTCACATGGTTTTCCGAATGCCCTGTGCCGGCTTTCGCGATGTTCGGGCGCCGGTCGGGCCTTCCGATTGCGGGAATCGGCCCCGACAAGTCGCCGGCCCTCAGGGAATTGGCACGGCACTTCATCGAGTTGGGTCACGAGCGCATCACCATGCTGACGAGACCCGTGCGGCGCCTGCCCAGACCGGGAGCACCCGAGCGGGCGTTCCTCGATGAATTGCGGCGCGGCGGCATTCGGACCGGAAGCTACAACCTGCCGGACTGGGACGGGAAAAGCGAGACGTTGGGGAACGTGGTCGATTCCATTTTCAAGCTCACGCCACCCACCGCCATCGTTCTGGATGAGCCGCCCATCTTCCTCAGCGTGCAGCAGCATCTGGCCCGGCGTGGCATCCTCGCACCCCAGCATGTGTCCCTCGCGTGTACGGACTGGGATCCCTACTTCGAGTTGCAACAGCCATCCGTCGCCCACGTACTCTGGGACAGCCGTCCTTGGGTCCGACGGATCGTCAGGTGGGTCCGGAATGTGAGCCAGGGCAAGAGCGACCTCGTTCAGTCGCTTACGAAGACGAAGCTGGTCCGCGGCGAAAGCATCGGCCGGGCCCTCTCGAGACGCCGCCGCGGCTGACCCGCCCATTCCGCGAGGACCGCAACTTTCCGGGCAGTCCGCGACGCGACGCGGCCATTGAAACTCCGCTACCGGCACCCACTAACAGACTATCAGAAATTAGTGCCAGCATCGGTTCGCTTTTGGGATCGCCCCGACCTCACGGCTTTTTTCTAGGGTTAGGGGTTCGAATTCCACCCGCTCGCTAGAGCGTCGAATTCCCCCAACTAGCGATAATAGTACAGACCATGAAGCACATGCATTTGACGAACCGGTCACTGTCACAGACAGCAACTGGCCACGGCTCTCTCCCGGCCATCACCCCCATCGCGATCGCGATGCTTGGATTCAGCGCAACGGTCAACGCGGCCAACATCACTTGGGATGGCGGCGGCGCAAATCAATTCTGGGCCACTCCCGAAAACTGGGGCGGCGACGTTGTCCCGGTGGATGGTGACGCCGCCAACGTCAATGGCGGCGCCAAGGGCGTCTCTCCCATTCCGGCAACCGCGATCGCCGATCTCAACGGCGTTTCCGTCAGCCTCCCGAACAGCCAAGTCAGCATGTACAAGGGCAGCGAGGGCGGATCCCGGATCGAGGACAACGTCGGCGGCGCGACCCTCACCTGCGACATTTTCCACGTCCAGCAAGGCGGACGCCCCGCCTACGAAGTGGACGTCCCGATCATCGCCAACACGGAAGTCCGCACCCGTTACCGGCTTGGAGGCGTGAAGTTCTTCCAATCCATCACCACGCCGGAAGTCGATCTCGGCCGTGGCGACGTCTACCTGTATGGCGACGTGAACGCGACGACCGAGTTCAAGGTCGTCAGGGATGACGCCAACACCAACGCCTACCTCGAACCGCATCCCACGACAGCAGCGGTTCCGACTTTGACAACGCCGAGTGTCTTGCTGGACGACGGTTCCAGCAAGTTCTTCGCCGACGGCATCGTGTCGGCAACCACGATCACGATCCAGAATGCCGCCCAGTACTTCGTCGAGCGAGACGGGGCTTTGGGCGACGGAACCACGACTGTGAACATCGACAGCGGCGGCTACCTCGACATCCAGGTTCCCCAGACCACTCTTCCGGGCCTGATCAACGTGGGAGCGTTCGCTGCGTTGGCCGGTGACCTGACCGGTGCCACCTACGGCGGCGGCGGGAACGTCGCCTTCGCCGCAGACGCCGTTTTCGCGCCCTCCGCCGGGCCTTCGCCCGCCCGTGCGGACATTGGAGGCGCCACCATCTATCAGGGTGTCCTTTCGGGCAGCAAGGTGCTGACAGTGGGCGACGATGGAGCGACCGCCATTTACAAAGGCGCCGCCATTGGCCCTTGGTACGGCACGGTCGCCGGCATGGAATTGACCGCTGAGACGGGTTCAGGCGATTTGCAACTCGTCTTCGGAAGCGCCGGAACCTTCAATGTCGATCAGAACAACAAGTTCTTCGGCGACGGCACCAGCACCACGGCGGACATTGTGGTTCTGAATGGAGCCCTGTTCCGCAATCGCTACACCTTGAACGGCGATTACGCCTACGACGGCAGCGAGCCGACCCGCATCGACACTTTCAACATCCAGGGCGAGGTCGGAAATGAAGCCGCCTGGATCATGGACCACTGGAGCTCACCACGGACCCACATTTTGGAAGGTCAGACCTGGAACATCTCCAACGGCTCATGGAGGCCCGTCGATGATTTTGCGGGGCGCGGCCAACACGGAACGGTCAACCTTTCAAACGGCCGGATGATCCGGTGCGAGACGGCCTTCGCCGCAGGCACCGACACCGTGTCGCTGAACTTCTCGGGGCTGCACAACATTCAGATCAGCAACTCCAACCTCGAGTTCCTCGAAGCCCTCGACGGCGCGCCCGGCAACGGGTCCTTCAGCTACAGCGGAATGCCGGTCGTCTCGCTGGATGACGATCTGGTCTACGCCTTCGACTACAGCGGCGCGACGACTTATCCGATCCTCGCCGACCTGCTGCAGAACGCCGACATCGCGGTCGACGGACCGGTTGAGGTCAATATCGACTCCGATCTTCGGATCGGCCACGAGAAGTACTTCATCTGGAGTTGGTCCAGCAGCTATTCCGCCAATGCCAATTCCATCGATAGCGGCAACGGCTCGAAGCTCGTCCCCGCCGGGAACGCTCCTCCGGGCGAGACCGATGTGCTCGGTATCGCCCCGAACCCGCCTTCGGGTTACCGGCCCAACAAGGTCAATGTGGAGGTCTCAGCTCCGGGAGCGATCGTGCGGGTCGGCAGCGACGATCCCGACCGCATTCCATCGCTCCACACGGGGGCTCTCGAGACCTCGCTGCAAACCGGCGAAGTTGAGTTCTACCAAGCCATCACCGCCGACCTGCTGGAGCTCCGCTCCGGCACCACCCGGATGATGGTCGACCAGACTCTCCCTGCCATCGACGTCGGAGCCGACACCCGTTTGCTCCCTAACGGCAATACGATCACCGTCACTGGCACGCTTAGCGGCTCCGGCGACATCGATAACGGCGGCACGGTTGTCGTTGGCGGCGTCGCTCCCGGCGCCAGCGCCGGCACCCTCGGTGACGGCAGCGGCTCGATCACCCTCGAAGACGGAGCCACCTTCGAACTCGAAGTGGCAGATCCCGCCGCCGGATTCGGAACCGGCTACGACACCATTTACGTCAACACCTTCGAGTCCCTCGGCGCACTGACGATCGATCTGGCCGCCATCGACGGACTGACCCCGGCCGAGAGCAATCTCACCGACATCTACGTGATCGCCAACGCCGCCACCTACACCGGCGACTTCACGCTCGTCGGCACCGGCGGCACCGTGACCGTCACGGGAACGGGCTGGGACACCAGCGCCGCCACCCTGACATTCAATGGTGCGGACCTCGAGCTCTCCGGCGTCGAATACACCGGAGGCACGGTAGCCGACCCGTTCGACACCTGGGCAACCAGCGGCACGGTGGGCGGCGTCACCTTTGAAGGCGACGCCAATGGCGACGGAGTCGATGACGGTATCGCCTTCCTGCTCGGTGCGGCCACTCCCGATGAAGATGCCAACGGCCTGCTTCCGACACCGACCGAAGATGGTTCCGGCGGTCTGGTGATGACCTTCACCATGCTGAAGCCGAGCGAAGGGGCTCCGGCGGTGCTCAGCTTGGGGCACAGCAGCGATCTTGGCGTCGGCGATGCATGGACAAGCGTCGATGTTCCCGCAGCCACCGGCACGGTCGGCGGCGTGGACTTCACAGTCACCGAGAATGCCGGCGACTCGACCAAGAACGACGTCGTGGCCACCATTCCCGCCGCCGGCAACGCCATCAACGGCGCCCTGTTCGGCCGCCTGACCGGAGCGGAGTAATCGTTCGACTCCGCCATCCTCCTACTCACCTGATTCAAGATCGGTCTGACACGGGGCGACAATGGATCGCCCCGGTCAGACCGGCAGGTGAAGCAGCGGATCTCGCCAGTCAGCCAACACCCGCGTGCGGACCTCATCGGAGGCTCTCGGGGACCGGTTGACTGGCCTTTTATATTTCAAAAGCCCATGATCGGGCAGCGAACCGATCCAACGGAAGCCCCGACTTCCCTGCCGCCTCCCGACTTCGACGTTTCCCGACGGAGTGCGGATCGCTTCTTGAGCCACAGAATAACGATAAGTTTCGTGACCAGACTATTCGATCAACGTGACCTCGGCCCTCACGAAGATGCGGTCCACCGAACCGGTGACTGTCGCCGTCACCGTGGTGATACCCACTGAGGTTGAGGTCGCGAAATCCACGGTGACGCCACCGTGGGTCTCACCGTCCCCGTGGAACCCCAGCAGATCGGTCGACCATGTGTAGACGGCATCGAGATCGCTCGCCAACGTCCCCTGTGGATGGCTGAAAGTGAAGGTATTCCCGCTTACGGTTCCAGCGATGATCCCCCCGGAGAATTCACCGGGGTCGGTGCCGAAGAAGTTCTCCACTCCGTTGCCGTTGCCGTCTCCGTCGGGGTCGTCATCGACTCCGGTCTGACCGCCAACACCGGGATATTCATCGATCCAATTGGCGTAGGTTTCCCCCGCCGACGCCGCGATGAAACCCAGGTCATCGAGGATCGGCCGCCTCTGGCCGTTGGTCAGGCCTTGGCCGTTGTCATCGAGATAAACGACCGACAATGAACTGATCGACTCGCCGCCCGGCGCCGCGAAGTGAAGGAACGTGTCCCCGCTGCCGGCAGTTCCTCCAACGGTGAAATCAACCACTTCCGATCCGCCTCCGCTGAAGCTCGCGGTGGCCCGGAAGTCGACGCCCGACGCCATGTAGGTGCTCCGTGACGGGATGGCAGCTCCGAGTTCGGTCACCACGGCACCGGAGAACGTCATCGTATAGTCGACGTCATTGACGTCGTCCGGGATGATCGCGTTCTGAAAGCTTCCCTGCTGCGACAGGACGCTCACCTGTCCGGCGACGTTGTTCGTATAGAGCTCCATGGGCTCGTCGAAGGTGATGGTCAGCCTCTCGCCCGCGCCTGTTCCGTATCCGATTTCGAGCACGGTATCCAAGGTGTTGTTGGCGGTGCCTCCGCTGCTCGGGGTCGCGGTTACGCCGGTCTCCCAGTCGATGACTCCGCCGAGATCGTTGTCGAAAGCCGTCTGAACCGCGGTCTTGAACGATGCGAGTGTCGACGCCGGGATCTCGATATCGATCGCGTTGGTGGCTTCGACATTTTCATCGAAGACACCGGTTGTCAGAACGTCCGCCGGAGGCGGAGGCGGCGGAGCGTCGCGAATGATGAACCCGAAGTCGTCGAGAATCGGGCGGCGCTGGCCATCGGTCAGCCCCTGCCCGTTGTCATCGAGATAGGCGATGCTGAGCGAGGTGATGTATTGGTCGCCCGGCGCGGCAAAGTGGAAGAACGTGTCGTCGGCCCCCTTGGCGTTCCCGATGGTGTCCTCCAACACGGACGATCCTCCTCCGCTGAAGTTGGCCGCGATCCGGAAGTCGACACCCGCGGCGCCAAAGGTGCTCCGCGACGGCATCGCCGCTCCCACTTCGGTGACCTCCGCACCCGTCAAAGTCATCTCGAACAGAACCGAAGACGAACTCGTGCCTGCCGGGAGCACGGCATTGTGGGACGCTCCCTGCCGCGAGAGCACGGTGACCTGGCCATTGATGTCATTGGTGTAAAGCTCCATGGTTCGATCGAACGTGATCCCCAGCAACCGGGAGGAACCCGACCCGAACACCGCGCTGATGGCGGTGAGCGTATTGTTGGACGCCGAACCTCCACTCGGGTTGGCCGTGACACCGGTCTCCCAGTCCACCACCCCGCCGAGATCGTTGTCGTAGGCCGTTTGGACCGCCGTCTTGAAGGCTGCCAGAGTGGCCGGAGGATTCTCGACATCGATCGCATTGGTGGCGTCGGTATTCTCGTCAAAGACTCCGCTCGTCCCCACCGCGTTGGCCGGGAGAATGGTGGTGAAGTTCCAAGTCGTCGTGTCGGCACTGGAAATCCCCGACCAGGGGTTTCCTCCGAGGTCCTCGATGGCCCCGTCCGCAACCTGCACGTGATAGCCGGTGCCCAGCGCGAAGGTGCCGGTCGGATTGACCGTCACGGTCGACCCGCTCACGGCGACGCGCGCATCGGTCACGGGAATGGTCTCGAAGACCGCTCCCCCGTTCTCCTTGATCACGATGTCCCCTCCCGAGCCTTTTTGCACGGCCTCGTTGAAGGTGAGCACGAGGTTGGCTCCGGCAGCGACACCGGTCGCATCGTCCGCCGGACTGAGTTCGGAGATCACCGGTTCGGTTGTTCCCGTGATGAAATTCCATGTGGTGTCGTCCGCGATTCCACCGAACAGGTTCGGAGTGGCCGCAAGGTCAGCGACCGCGTCCGCGCTGATCCGGATCGCATAGGGATTTTCGAACGCCAGGTCCGTCGAAGGGTCGATGATCAGGTCGCTTCCAGAGGCGATGACGCGTGAGTCTGGAAGCGTGATGACGACATCGGCACCCGGACCCAGATCACGGATGGTCACCGTGCCGCCGTTCACCAATGCGATCGGTTCGTTGAAGGTCGCCACGAGATCGCCATTGGCCGCCACTCCGGTGGCATCATCAGCCGGGCTTGTCGCCGATATTACCGGGGGCGAGACATCCGGGCCCTCAAAGGTGAGCATCAGCGTGGCGAAGCTCTGTCCGAGGGTCACTTGGGCGGTGTGATCGAGGTGAATCGAGTCACCAAGACGGGTGCTGTAGCCGTCGGTGATCACGATTCCCGCCGCCGCATCGGCCGCCGCCACTGTCTCCTGCGCCTGCCGCACCTTGTAGGGTCCCGAGCCGACGGTCGTGATGTTGGAGTATTGGCTGTCGGAGAGGCTGCCGATGAGGAACGGAAGCGGACCACCTGCGAACAGATCGGTCCGCACCCGGGCGATCAGGTTGGTGAGATTGGTCTCGTAGTTGTCCGCATTGCTCCCACCCGTGTCGGCCTCGCCCTGCTGCCAGAGCATGCCCTTGAGATCGTAGGTGTGCCCCGCCGTGGTCAGAGCGGCAAGTCCCGCCTGAACGGTTGAAACAAAGGTCGTGTACTGGGTGCCGCTGGCGGACCAATTGGAATAGAGGTTGGTTCCACCATGGGTGTATTTGATGATGGCGATGTTGTCCGAAGGCTTCGCATCCGCCATCGCCCGGCCGAACGAAACTTCACAGCCGAACTCCTTGGGATACACCGGCGAACCGGTCCCGTGACCCGACCCCGGGGCGAGATCGGTCCACTGGTCTTCCAGGATCCAACCCACGTTGCTTACCGACTGGGTGCGATGCCAATAGAAGCGCACATCGGTCTGTGCAGCGTCCAAGGGCGTAGTCAGTTGGGCCGCATCGGCACGCCCGTTGCCGTTCGATTGCCCTCCGAGAAGATAGACGTGGTAGTGAGCACCGAAAGCGGACGTCGTGAGCGCGACCAAGGCAAAGCCCGCAACCGCTGCGAGTCGACATGCGGGAGTGAGAGACTCCCTCAGGTGTTTGTTCATTTTCAAAAAGAAGACAGGAGTCACGTGATCAACCCGAACATCGCCCGGTTGGCCGGACGGTCCACCAATACCCTCCAAGGCCGATCATTCGATCAAAGTCACCTCGGTCCTTACGAAGATCCGGGTGACCGATCCGGTGATCGTCGCGATCACGGTGGTGACGCCACCGGCCGAGGAGCTCGAAAAGTCCACGGTGACTCCGCCTTGCGTCACGCCGTCCCCGTAGAAGTCCTGAAGATCCGTCGACCACTTGTAAACCGCTTCGAGATCGCTCGCCAGCGTGCCCTCGGGATGGGTGAACGTGAAGGTGTTTCCACTCACGGCTCCCGCAACCATCCCGCCGGAAAACTCGCCGGGGTCGGTGCCGAAGAAGTTCTCCACCCCGTTGCCCTGTCCGTCTCCGTCCGGGTCGTCATCGATGCCGGTCTGGCCGCCCACACCAGGGTAGTCGGCGATCCAGTCGGCGAAGGTATCGCCCGCCGACGCCACGATGAAACCGAGGTCGTCGAGAATCGGGCGCCTCTGACCGTTGGTGAGCCCCTGGCCGTTGTCATCAAGATACACGACCGACAACGACGTGATCGACTCGCCTCCCGGAGCCACGAAGTGAAGGAAGGTGTCTCCGGTGCCGGCGGTTCCTCCGACGGTGAAATCGACCACTTCCGATCCACCACCGCTGAAGCTCGCCGTGGCCCGGAAGTCGACACCCGATACGTTGTAGGTGCTGCGCGACGGGACGCCCGCTCCGAGTTCGATGACCTCAGCGCCGGTGAATGTCATCGTGTAGTCGACGTCGTTGACATCGGCAGGAATGATAGCGTTCTGGAAAACCCCCTTCCGGGACAAGACCTCCACCTGGCCGGCAACATTGTTATTGTAAACCACCATGGACGCATCGAAGGCGATGGCGAGGTTCTGGTTGGCACTGGTCCCGTAACCGACATCGATGGTCGTGGGCAGGGTGGTGGTGGTACCGGCGATAGCGACACCGGTTTCCCAGTCGATGACGCCGCCGAGATCGTTGTCGAAGGCCGTCTGAACCGACGACTTGAAAGCAGCCAAGGTCGCCGAGGGGATCTCGACGTCGATCTCATTGGTGGCTTCGACATTCTCATCGAAGACACCCGTCGTGAGAGCGTCGGGCGGAGGCAAGGCATCCTCGGCGATGAACCCGAAGTCATCGAGGACAGGCCGGCGCTGGCCATTGGCGAGACCCTGTCCGTTGTCGCTTGCATAGGCAATGGTCAGCGAGCTGATGAACTCGTCGACCGGAGCGGCAAAATGGAAGAACGTGTCGTCGTCACCAGGAACGTTGCCGATCGTATCGCTCAGCGTGGAAGATCCGCCGCCGCTGAAGTTGGCGGTCACGTCAAACGTCACCCCGGAGGCCCCGAAGGTGGTGCGCGATGGCATCGCCGCGCCGAGTTCGCTCACCTCGGCACCGGTGAAGCTCATCGTGAAGATTACTGCGGTGGGGGCGGTGCCTTGGGGCAGGATGGAGTTGTGGGAGGTTCCCGCCTGCGACAACACGTTGACCTGCGAATTGACGTCGTTGGTGTAGAGCTCCATCACCCGGTCGAAGGTGATCCTCATCGTCTTCGTTCCGCTGGTGCCGTAGGCGACATCGACGGTGGAGAGCGTGTTGTTTGATGCGGTCGTCGCGCTTGCCGTCGCCGTTACCCCGGTTTCCCAGTCGACCACGCCACCAAGATCGTTGTCGAAAGCGGTTTGGACCGCCGTTTTGAAGGCCGCCAGGGTCGCAGCGGGATTCTCGACATCGACGGCATTGGTTGCATCGGCGTTCTCATCAAACTCACCGGTGCTCCCTGCCTCGGTAATGACGACGGCCGAAGCAGGAATCGGACCCACCATTAGGGCGATTGCCATGACTTGGGTGAACCGACGCTTGAATGGGTTATTCAGCATGGATCGAGGGTTTTTGGCTTTTTCACAACCGCCCTTTTGGACAGCTTGCACTTCTTAGACTGAAGAGAACCCTACCACAAGCGCGCCTTGCCCCCCTCTCAACCGGTCGACAATTTAACAGCCCGCCCTCGCTCACTTGGGCAATGGCAGACAGCCTTCGCCAAGCCTCCGGCTGGTCAGCCGAGGCGTTGGCAATGGCTGGTGGCGGCGAGGGGAGTCGGAGCCCTGTTTCAGGGATCGGGAGAGTTGACCGGCAGTGGATTACAAACACCTAACGGAAGACCACACGCCTGAAACACGCCGATTTCCCTAGATTAGAACCCGACAGAGATCCTCCGACGACCCTCGCCAGCCGGGCTACAATCGACGAGCAGGCCTTGGAGGGTGAACTGACGTTGAGGCGACCTTTATCTAGACTAGAACCATGGCGGGACATGATCTCTTCCCCCTTGCCCCGCGAACTGTTTTGGCGCGCGTTGCCCGACATCAACTCCCGTGACCTTGCTGGCAGAAGCAGCGCCCGAGCAGTCGTCACTTTATGGGGAAACAATCCTCGGTTCCTCGTCATTACCATTGATGAAACCGACGACGAATCGACTCGACCGGCGAAGATTCTTGACTGGAGCAGGAGCCGCTGTGGCTCTTCCGTTCCTTGAATCCCTGGCGCTCCCAAGGCGTTTGATGGCGGCGGAGGTTACGGCTGAAACCCCGATGCGGATGGTCTGCATCGGCCTGGAATACGGGCTCTATCCGAACGACTTCTTCCCTCAGCAAACGGGGCGCCACTACGAGCTACCTCGTCTCCTGGCTCCGTTAGCATCACTGAAGAACGACTTCACCGTCTTTTCCGGCTTGGATCATCCTGGAATCACGGGAGGGCATCAGGCGGCTCACACCTTCTTGTCCGGCATTCGATCGGATCAAGCAAAACAGTATCCCGATGGAAACGTCACGGTTGATCAGCGGGCGGCAGAGTTTGTGGGCGTACGAACCCGTTTCCCATCGATGCAGCTGGGACTGGGCGGTGGCGGCGTGTCGTGGACGCGAAACGGCATCGAGATCCCGACGATCACGCGACTGCAAACCCTGTTCGACGCGCTGTTTTTGGAAACACCCGCCTCGAAGCGGAAGCGGCAAGTCGACACGTATGCAGCCAATCGTAGCATCCTGGACGTGGTCGCTGAGGATGCGGCGGCATTGAACAAGCGCGTCAGCCGCGGAGACTCAGAGAAGCTCGATGAGTACTTTACATCGATACGCGAGGTGGAAAAGCGCCTAGAGCAATCAGAGGCATGGCTCAATAAGCCAAAGCCGAAGTCGGACTACAGATTGCCGGCGCCATTGCCGACCAGCTTCACTGAAGAAGTGGCTTTGTTCTACGACCTGATGAGATTGGCCTTGGAAACCGACTCAACCCGCCTGATTTCAATGGCAATCCACGGATGGACCGGAGACTCGGGGCTGGCGGGCGTCACCAAGGGTTATCACGACCTCACGCACCACGGCCGCGATGAATCGAAGCTGCAGCAGCTTGGCCTGATCGAGCAATTTCATACCTCGCAGCTCGCACGGTTCCTTGACGGACTGAAACATTCGCAAGTAGCCGACGACGCCTCACTGCTCGACCGGACCATGGTCTTGATGGGAAGCGGTCTTGGGAACGCGAGCTCTCACTCCAATCGAAATCTCCCCTTGCTGCTGGCGGGTGGCGGTTTCGAGCACGGTGCTCACAAAGCTTACGCAGCCGACGGAGTCCGGAAGACGCCAGCATGCAATCTGTATCTCTCGATGTTGCAGCGCTTTGGCGTGGAAGCCGATCGCTTTGGAACCAGCACGGGAACCTTGGAGGGGCTGAGCTGATGAGGTGTTTCGCTCTAATCCGGAATCTGACTTTCGCGGTCACACTTCTTATCGCGTGGCTCGTGCCGTGTCATTTGCCAACGGCCCAGGGAGCGGAGTCAATTGCCCTCGAGTATCTCCAGGCTCACTGCGTCCGTTGCCATGGTGTGGACAAACAGAAAGCGGACAGGCGATTCGACGCCCTCAGTGCGGCGATTTCAGACCATCAAACCGCCGAGCAGTGGCAGGAGATTCTGGACGTCGTCAATCTCGGCGACATGCCTCCCGAGGACGAGCCTCAACCGACGGCTGACGAGACGAAGCGATTTGTAGCAAGGCTCACGCAGCAGATCGAGATAGCCCGCGAGCACCTGGCATCCGGTGGTCAAGGACGGTTCCGGAGGCTCAACCGATCCGAGTATCGCAACACGATTCGGGATCTTCTGGGCTTGAATATGGAGTCCTTCGATCCGACGGCTTCGTTTCCGGCGGATGATCGGATAGATGGGTTTGAGAACATCGGTGAAAGGCTGGTCCTCTCTGACTACCTAATGCAATGCTACCTCGAAGCAGCGTCCCGAAGCATCGAGAAGGCCGTTCAGTCACGGGAGGTCATCGACCCCATCGACGTCTCACTGCCAGCTGAAAAATTCAGCAAACGCAAGTTTCTCTTCCGCCCCGAGCAGAGTTTTATCGTCAATCCAACCGGCGAATATGTGGATGTCGCGCACAGCGCTCCCAGACTGCCGCGACTGCATGCGAGAGGATTCCAAGGTGTGCCGGCCGATGGATACTACACCATTCGTGTGCGAGCCGAAGGGATCCATCGCGAGCACCCCTATCCGCCTCGCGCATTGCAGGTCGATCCCGATGAGCCGATCCAGATGCAGATCATCGTGACCGACCCGAACGTTGCAGATGCGGGAAAGGGTCACAACTCATCGGACCGAATTGTAGCAACTGTGTCGCTGGCGGATCACGAATCAACAGTCTACGAATTCCGCACGTGGATGGACAAGGGGTTCGTGCCGGTGATCCGCTATGCCAACGGGCCGATCAACTTCCGGGCATCATTGGTGAAGTTGGTCCGCAAGTTCCATCCTGAAACCATGACGAGCAACTGGCTCGATGTCTTCTCGACAGAGCCGTCAGACATTCCGGATGCCTGGATTTCCGACGTCTACCAGGGACCCCGTATGCGAATCCACCACCTGCAAATTGCAGGTCCGGAACCCAGAGACGCGTCACGGATGGATCTATTGGCCGACAAGCATCCGCGATCACTCCGCCCATTCCTTTTTCATGCGTTCCGTCGCCCACCATTGGAATCCGAAGTCGCTCGATATCGCCAGTTCTATGAGTCACGACGCGCCTCGGGCGAGTCTCAGGCGTCTGCGTTCCTGACCACTTGTAAAGCGATCCTCTGTTCGCCGAGTTTCATCTATTTGGAGACTCCTCCCGATGAAGACAACAGCGTGAACGGAGCGTTCCGGCTTGCCTCCCGATTGTCATATTTTTTGTGGAGCTCGATGCCGGACGATCACTTGCTTGAAGTGGCTGCCAGCGGAAAACTGAATGAACCCCAAACGCTGCTGGCCCAAACTCACCGCATGTTGCGGGACCCACGGGCCGAGGCATTGATCGTCAATTTCACCAACAGTTGGTTGCGTCTGAATGAACTGGGGGCAATGCCGCCCGACCCTCAGAAATTTGCATCCTACTATGACCGTCAGCTTGAGCCGTTGATGCGGCGGGAAACCCAATTGTTCTTTGCGGAAATTCTACACAAGAACATGAGCATCGAGAAGTTCATTGATTCGGACTTCACCTTCGCCAATCGCAGTCTCGCGAAGCACTATGGCCTGCCGACGGTCGCGGGAGAGGAGTTTCGGCGAATCGCATTGCCTGGTTCATCGTTTCGGGGCGGACTACTTGCCCAGGCAAGCGTCCTGACGGCGACCTCGAATGGCGTCGAGACCTCACCGGTCACCCGCGGTATCTGGGTGTTGGAAAACATCCTTGGTTCACCGCCTCCCCCGCCGCCGCCCGACGTCGAGCCCCTGGAACCGGATATTCGAGGCGCGACAACCATTCGGGAGCAGCTTGCCAAACATCGAAGCGTTGAAACGTGTGCCGAGTGCCATCGAAAGATTGATCCGATTGGTTTTGCTCTGGAAAGTTTCGATCCCATCGGCTCCTTACGTTTCAACTACCGTGACAGTTCAGGGAAGGTCGCCAGACCGGTGGATACTACGGGAACCCTGCCGACAGGAGAGGCCTTTGCGGATATTGCTGAACTCAAGCAATTGCTTCTGGGCCAGAAAACTCAATTCGCGCATTGCCTCACTGAAAAGATGCTCACCTATGGGTTGGGTCGGGAGGTTGGGTTTCAAGACCGGCCAATCGTCGAAGCAATTGTTGATGAGCTTGCTGCACGAGGCAACGGCCTGCGCGACTTGGTTGAGCTTGTTGTCTTATGTGAGGCGTTCCGCGATGACTAGAGGGGCCTCTTGGCAATCCCTATCCAACCAAAACGTCCCGACCAGAAAATCCTATGAAACCATTCCACAGGTTATCCTTCGTCCGTCTCTCGACGCCAACTCTGCTCATCTGCAGTTCTATGATGTCCGGCTTGGCGGAGGCCGATCCAATCCCCGATGAAAGCAAGACCGTCATTCCCAAAGCCACCTTGGATCGACTGGATCAACAACTTGACGTGACCTTCGCGAATTACGGCGAGCGGACCTTGCAGATGGATATTTTCCGACCAAAGGAAGAGTCGCAGGCATTGCCAGCGATCGTCTGCATTCACGGTGGAGGCTGGCAAAAAGGCAGCAAGATCAATCATCGCAAGGTCGCGCAAGCATTGGCGGCCGAAGGGTATGTCACTGCCTCGATTGATTATCGACTGAGTGGTGAGGCAAGGTTTCCGGCCCATATTCACGATTGCAAGGCGGCGGTCCGGTTTCTTCGTGCCAATGCAGAGAAATACGGCATCAACGCAGACAGAATCGGCGCTATCGGGCACTCGGCGGGAGGCCACCTTGCAGCTCTTTTGGCCACATCTAGCGGTGTCGCGGAACTGGAGGGCGATGGCGGCAACGCCGGAGTCAGCAGTGCCCTTCAAGCCGTGGTTCCGATGGGTGGGCAAACGGATTTCATGTCAGCGAGAAATCGGGAGAAATCGGCGACGGCGGAGATCTGGCAGAAGTTTCTTGGCGGGTCGCAAGAGGAACTTCCCGCAACCTATCGACTCGCCTCACCCTTGGAGCACCTGGACGAAAGTGATCCACCAGTCTGGATCATCACCGGCGAGAAGGACGATTCCAGCACTCATGCCGAAGCCTTGCGGAAAAAAATGGACGAGTTTGAAATCGAAAATGGACTGACCATCATCAATGGGGCTCCCCATCCGTTCACCGTCAGGCAAGTGTGGTTCGATCAGATGATGGAAATTGCCGTGCCATTCTTTGATCGGACACTGAAGAAAGACTGAGGAACGAAGAATGATCCATCGACAAAACCTCCCTACTGGTGTCCGCGAGACGACCGATTCGGTCGTTCATGCCATCGCTCGCGGGAAAGGAGGCCGTTGGACTTGGAAGGGGCCGTAGGACGCTAGACCCCGTGCATGATCATCGTCCCGGTTCGGAATGCAAAGCGGCGTGGCGTAAGCATCGTTGAAACGAACGCCCTCCGCTGTCATCCGGTCTTCATCATTGCTTCGTATCCTACTGCCTTCGACCCCTGACCAGTTGCTTGGCCATGTCTCCGACAGCTGGAAGCTCGCTGTTGAGCATCTCCAGCGCCTCCGCGTATTCGGGATTGCCGACCTCATTCTTCCACTCATGGGGATCTTTCCGATGATCATAGAGCTCCTGTTGCCCGTCCTTGTAGCGGATGTAGCGGAACTGCTCGGTGCGGATGCTGGCATACTGGTCGTAGAGGTAGCTGATGGCGGTGCTTCGCCAGTCGACGTCAGGATTCTTGAGGACAGGCACCAGGGACTTCCCGTCGACATGAGCCGGTCGGGGGATGCCACAGAGATCCAGAAGCGTTGGGTAGAGATCCTGCAAAGAGACACAGCGCTCCGTGACGCGACCGGGCTTGGTCATGCCCGGGACGCGGCACATCAGCATGGAATTGGTGGCCTCCTCCCAGAGGGTTCCCTTCTGCCAGTGGTCTTTCTCGGCGAGGTGAAATCCGTGGTCCGAGATGAAGATGACGATGGTATTGTCTCTGTAGGGGCTCTTCGCCAAGGCATCGAGGACGCGACCGTGCTGAACATCCACGTAGGCGGTAGTCGCCAGGTAGGCCTGTACCGCTGATTTGTGCAGACCCGCATCGAGAACTGCCTGGGTGAACCCCCGCTTTCCCCCGACCACCTCATCGCCGAGGGGCGGAATGTCATCAAAGTCGTCGGGGTTCAGCTTGGGCGTCCTCACTTCATCCATGGGAAACATTTCGAAATACTTCTGCGGCACGAACCAGGCCATGTGAGGATTGAACGTCCCATAGGCCAGGAAGAAGGGTCCTTCGTGCTCCTGCTTGAGGATGGCGATCGCCCTGTTCGCACCGCCCGTGTCGTTCATTTCATCTTCGGCCAGGTGGATGGGACCCCAGTCCTGCTCGCCCTTGCCGACCGACTGCACGGGTGCGCCGGGCGGGCGCGGATCACGCTTGTGCCCCTGCTTGTCATCCCAGACATCCTTGCCGCGCCATCCGTGGGTGATCTTCCCATACCCGTACATTGAGTAGCCCGCCCCGGAGAAGGTCTCGAACAGGGACTGTGCGGTTTTCAACGGCGCGCTGGCAGCGACGTTGCTCTGGTTGTGGTAGACGCCGGACTTGTGAGGGCTCACGCCCGAGAACATCGAGGTTCGGGAGGGCACACAGAACGGTGAAGCGGTATAGGCGTGGGTGAAGACCAGGCCGCTTTCGCTCAGCTTCTTGAGATTGGGAGCAATGACCTTGCCGGAATAGCGTTCCGGCTTCTCGAGAATCCACGTGTTCAGGTCGTCGGCGATGAGAAGCAGCACATTCATGCGCTCCTCGGCACCCGCCGACCTTGCGCCGATGAGAAAGAAGCCGGCGAGGCAGATCGGCAGGAGCTTGGCGGAGATCTTCATAGAGTATGGGTGGAAAGCGGCTTACTCCTTGCCCTTCCCGGGCAGCTCCCAGGACGATTTGAGTTTTTGGAAGGTGGGATAGAGCTTCTGGTATTCCGGCATCGCCATCCACGGAGTTCCTCGCTGGGGTTGGATGACCGTTCCTTCCGGATAATCCCTCCCTTCCGCACTGGCCGCCACCGATGCCGTCAACTTCTCCGCCTGCGCTTTCAGGGCTGCATATTTCTCAGGATGATCCGCAGAGACATCAGTCTTCTCACCGGGATCTGCTTTCAGATCGAAGAGGCTCCACTCGGTGCCCTTACCTCTTCCAGCCTTGAGGAGCTTGAAGTTTCCGTCGATGAGCGCCGTGCCTTTCATGGTGATGGCAATGGGGTTGGACCGCACCGGGGTCTTGCGATCGAACAAGGCCGCAAGGCTCTCTCCATCGACCACTGACATCATGGAATCTCGAGGCAGATTGAGCAGGTTCGCGATGGTGGGCATGATGTCCATGGTCGAGGCCGGGAAATCGGTGATGGCCGGCTTGATTCTTCCCGGCCATTCGATGATGGCCGGCACCCGGACTCCACCCTCGTAGAGGCTTCCCTTGAATCCGCGCAAATGTCCGGTCGAGTCGGGGTCGGTGGAGAGTCCACCGTTGTCGCTCGTGTACCAAATGAGCGTGTCCTTCTCGATGCCCATCTCCCGCAAACCTTCGCGCAATATGCCAACGCTCCGATCCATGGCCACGATCTCGCCGAGGTGATCACCGTGCTTTCCTTCGGGAAATCCTTTCCGGTCAGTCGGTGCGCACCGGAAGGGGAAGTGAGGTGAACCGTACCAGATCACGCTGAAGGTTGGCTTGTCCTTGTGTTCTTTAATGAACTTCAAGGCCTCCCGAACCAAGATCTCGGAGGACTCTCCTTCGATGTACTCGAACTTGCCCATCCGGCTCAGAATCGGATCCATCTCGAAGAAGTTGGTCATGGAGAGCCAGAAATCGAAGCCGTAGTGGCCGGGGTGGTTGGGATCATCAGGAAGGATGGGCATGCCCGGACCTTTGACGCCATTGAGGTGCCACTTGCCAAAGTGCGCCGTGGCGTAGCCGGCGTTCTTGAGTGCTTGCGAGATGGTCTTTTCCTGCAGGCAAAGGCGCTTGTGAAGACCGGGCACACCGGTGCGCCCAGGAATCCTCCCGGTCATGACCGATGCCCGGGTCGGCGAGCATACCGGCGCCGCTGCGTAGAATCGGTTGAAGCGGATTCCCGCCTCCGCCATGGCGTCGAGGTGGGGCGTGCGATCCTTCAAGTGGGGGTGATCCATGTATCCCATCTGAGCCCAACCCTGATCATCAGCCATCACCAGGATGATGTGTGGACTATCCGCAGCCGCCGCAAATGGCATCAACAGGGAAGCGAAAAGAAAAAGGATCGATTTCAAAGGGTTCATGATCGCTGGTTGCTTCCCAGTTTACTGCGGTGTGGGCTTCGGTCTCACTCTCTCGCCAACGGGAGGTTTCGTATAGGGCAGGTACTTTGGAGGCGGCGTGTAGTTTCCGGCTCCCAATTCCCAACGGTAGCTTTCTCCCTCGATCACGAGATCCTTGCGCGCGTTGAATCGCGGCTCCGGGTCGGCGAAGGCCTTCGGTGCAGATCCGCGCATCTGTTTCATCCGCTGCGCATGCTCCAGATGCATTGCGAGGTTGTCCCACTCGTGAGGATCGGCCTGCACATCGTAAAGTTCTTCGCCGTCGTTGCCGTAGCGAATGTAGCGCCAATTGCGATTGATCACGGCAAATTCGCCGGGCTTCATATAGGGCAAAAGGACGTTCCGATCTTTCGCCTTTGATGGGTCTTTCAGAGTTTTCGCGATTGATGTGCCCTCCAGCTTTTGGTGGGGCTTCGGCAGGTCGCACATTTCGACGAAGGTCGGATACATGTCGATCAAACTCACTGTCACATCGGTCCTCGCACCTTGGGCAACGCCCGGTCCGGCCCAGATAAACGGCACATTCGACGTCCGTTCCCAGAGCGTGTGTTTGCCCCAGTGCTTCTCTCCGAGATGGTAACCATGATCACTCCAGAGGACGACGATGGTGTTGTCGGCGTAGGGGCTCGCCTCCAGGGCATCGAGCACGCGCCCCATCATGGCGTCGGCGTAGCTGATGCAGGCGAGGTAGCCGTGGATGGCATCGTCCAGCGCGTCGAGATCTTCCAGTTTCTGGCGAATCTTCAGGCGGTTCGTCTTCGATCTCTCGATCTTCGGGGGCAGATCGGTCAAGTCGTCAGCCTTGTACTTTGGTAGCTCGATCTTGTCCGGATCGTAGAGATCAAAGTACTTTTGCGGACAGTAATGCGGGTAGTGCGGCGCGTAGATTCCGCAAGCGAGGAAGAACGGTTCGTCGTGTTGCTTCGACAGTTGCTCGACGGCCCAGTTGACCCGCATTGTGTCGGCCATTTCTTCTTCCCGATCGTTGGGGAGTCCCGCCCATTCGAGAAATAAACCGCCGGTGATCTGCTGGCCTTCGTTGTAGACGCTGGCCGGGAATGGTTTTGGAAACGGCGTTCCTTCACTCCAGGAGTCGAGCGCCCACCCGTTTTCACGTTGCGCCCGGGTGCGCAGGAAAAACTCCGTCCAGCCACGTTGGTCGATCGCACCGACCGGGTGATGGTAAAGCTTTCCCGTCCCCAGGGTCGTGTAACCGGCTTTGGCGAAGCTCGTCTGGAGGCTTTCGATCTCCGGCCGGTTGACGAAGTAGTTGGCGGTTTCGTAGCAACCGGTCGTCGAGGCGAACTGCCCGGAGAAGATTGCCGCCCGGCTGGGTGCACAGAAGACTCCCGCGGTGTGTGCGTTGGTGAAACACACCCCGCGTGCCGCGAGTTTGTCGAGGTTCGGCGTGATCGCCCGCGGCCCGTCGCCCGGACTGGTGCCCGCGAGACATCCGATCCAGTCGTTCATGTCATCGACCGCGAGGAAGAGGACGTTGGGTTTCGGCTCAGCGGCGCCTGCAGCGTGAGTTGCCGCGGAGATCCAAAGCACACAAAAGAATCCCAAGAGTATTTTCATAGTGGCGGCAAATCGGTGAAGACCATGGCATTGCTCATCTTTTCTCCTTGGGAGCCTTACCTTTTTTCTCTTTTGGATCATCTGGAGTCGTGTTGTGAGCCATCTCGTCCTGGCTCAACTCCCGCTTACCGGTGAAGGGGCCATTCGGTTTGATTTTCTGATACTGCTCTGTGGCGTGCCAGGCCTCTTCCGCCTCTTCGTCGAAGTCGGGGTTCGGCTTTGGAATGCGGGCACCAACTTCTTTGAAATAGCGGAACATCTCATCGAACAGCTCGCGATGGCGCTCGGGATTTTTGATCGCAATGTTTGTGGTTTCTGCTTCGTCGTTGGCCAGATCGAACAACATCGGCAGGTCAGGTTTCTCGTAAAAGTGGATGACCTTGTCCGTGCCCGAAACGATCGCCGAGTGCGGCATGGAGGTGCGATGGTGAGGATAATGAAAATAGAGAAACCGGTTTAGAAAATCGGGATCCGGATTCTTTGTTCCGTCCAAGAATCCTTCTAGCGAAACGCCATCGATTTCCCGCAAGGTCTCCGGATCTCCGCCGGCCCAATCGACAAAGGTCGGAAGCAGATCGTAGTTCACCACATTGGCCTCGAACGACGAACCGGCCTTGATCCCCGGTCCGCGCACGATCATGGGAACGCGAATTCCTCCCTGCCAAACCCACCATTTGTGAGCGTGCAGCGGTTGGGCAAGCTGGCCTGCGAGCCCAAACTCCTTGTGACGGTAGCCGTTGTCCGACATCAGCACGACATAGGTGTTGTCCGCGATTCCCAACTCGGTGAGCTTGTCGAGCACCGCGCCGATGCGGCCATCAAGGTCTTCCGCCATGCCTAGCCACACCGCGGGATCCTCTCCGACCTTAATCGTTTCAGGGTCTTTGTCGTTTTCCCGATACCAAGCCTGCACCAACGGATGTTTGGCGTATTTCTCTCTGGTCTCCGGAAGACATTCCGATCCGGCGTGCATCGCGTAGTGGGAAATCTGAATATAGAATGGCTTCTTGGCCGTGGCCCGTTTCTCCATGAAGTCGATAGCCCGTTCGGTCACGCTGAACATCAGCTTGGGATCGCTGAAGTCATCGGGCAGCCGTTTCGGCTTCGCCTTCCCCTCCTCCGCCCAGGCATGCAGCGTGTTTCCCTGCTTGTTGTCGGTGTTGCCATCGTGAGCGACGTAGCCTTCGTCCGAGGGGTCGCCGCGCATGTGCCATTTCCCAAAGTGGGCGCTTTCGTAACCAAGCGGCGCAAGCGCCTCCGGGATCGTCACTGCATCAGGGTCAATGGTCTCGTCAGCAATGCAGGAAATCACTGGGAGGCCTCTGGACCGTTTCTCGTTGTAGTAGTCCTGCCCCAGGGAATTCAGGTAAACGGTGAATCCGTTGCGAGGCGAGGACTGCCCGGTCTGCAGACAGACTCGCGAGGGCGAGCATTGCGGAGACGCATAGGCATTGCGGAACTTCGTCCCCTCCCGTGCCAACCTTTCCAGATTCGGCATTTCGACCACCGGCATCTTGGAATTGGGCATCGAATCGTCCATTGCGATAGGCGTGCCGTTCCAGGCCCAGTCGTCGATGAAGAACAGGACGATGTTTGGCTTCGGCTCCGCTGCGGTGAGCGAGGAAGCGGCGAAGAGACCGATGAGAAGAGATCGAAGGTTCATGGGAACTAATGGTTTTGAGGGGAGAAGCGCCAGGATCAGCCCTGTGGCACCCGACTGGAAATGAGCCGGACTCTGACTGCATCCAGATAGTGCGCGCCAGAGGGCGCCGAACCCTCTTGCTCGGCCACGCCCAACGAGATCACCAGAGACCGAGTTCCCGGGGGGATATCGATTCTGGAAGCCAGTTTTTTCCAACCTTCCTGATCCGGGCTGGCCATGTAATTTCGGGCCGTGTGCTGCAGGACGGTGTCGAAGAGAAGCGACTCGTGCCTCCAGATTGCACGAACCTCCTCGGGAGGCTGAGCGAACGCGGCGAGGCGAATTTGATACCGCGCGGGAAGGGACCGTTGATTTGAAGCAAAGGACGCTTTTACCTCCAATTGAGGCACCGCTCCAAGCTCGGTCAGTTGCAGATCTTCCGCATCGATGATGTACCGGGCATAGGAGTATTTGCGGTTGGATGCCGGAACGAATCTTGCCACTGATTCTCCCCGTTCAGGATCCAATCCATCCTTCGTCGGCACCGCTACCGTCAGGTCCCCAAACCACCTTCCGGCACGATCCGGAAAGAGGGGTGAAAGAGTCGCCGATTCATCGCCCTCGAAGCTCTCGAACAAAATCTCCTCTTTAACCTCGGTGCTCGATTGGAAGCCTCTGTAGGCCCAGACCATGGAGGCGCTGAAGATGCCAACGACCACACCGGCAGCAGCAGCAGTCAGCCCTGGCCACTTGGGGAAAATGCTGCGCTTCACACTAGCCGCAGCCGGTTTCTCGCCCGCCGCAGCCTTTACCGATGCCGTCTGCAATCCCTGCTCCAGCAGCCCGTGAACGAGCGCGAGCTCCCAATAACGGCGCCTTGCTTGCTCGGAGGCCTCGATCAAGACGTTCAGTCTGCTTGCTTCCTCCTCACTCAGTTGTCCTTCGAAATAGGCGTCAACCAGCGCATCGAGTTCGGCGTTCCTGTTACCTTCCCTCATTTGGCATGTTGGAGTTGGGTTGTGATACAATCGCGGAGCGCCTTTCGCGCCTTGGTCAAGGCAACCCTGACCGCGGTCGATGTCATCCCGGCGGCCTCTGCCATCTCCGTCGAACTCTGTCTCCGAGAATAGCGCCGCCATAACAGATCGCGCGCTTTCGGAGCCAGCCTCTCCAGGCACCGTTCGAGGGCGCCTTCCGTCTCGGAGATCAACTGGGTCGAGGGTGCGTCTTCGGTGAGGGCAATGATGGCCGCCTCACTGAGGACGGTAGCTCGCTTCCTCTGGCGGAAATTCTCCAGCACCTTGAGACGCGCTACCCCACAGGCCCACGCCACGAAATTGGTTCCCAGCTCGAAGGTGGCAGCCTTGCGTGAAACCGTCAAAAAGGTCTCCTGCATCACATCGTCCGCGTCAGCGAGGGAAGGCTGCAGAGCTCTCACAAACGCCCGAATCGTGTTCTCATGGCGCACAAAAAGCAGCTGAACCTCCTCGGTGGGATCAGGAGCTTCGGTTGCCTTCTCGGGATCGGTCATTGTCAGTAATGAAACAGGGATCACGATTGTGTCCAAAATCGGAAGGGTTTTTCCAACGACGTATGCCGAGGCACCTCCGTGGCGACGCTTTCCGAGGCCGCCCTTTGGACGCCGCCGAAGCGCCTTCAGGCCGATCCGGCGTCCCGTTCGTATGAACGATCCGCGACGACCCTCCACGGGCGTTGTCGATCAGAACGCGGCCAAGCGACTACGGGGAGGCCTCGACCGGATCACGCTGCGCTGTTTCGAGAAGGATCCCCAACGCCGCTCCACCAGTGTCAATGCCCTCAAGCGGAACGCCGAGCGGTCCCTTGCCGGCGACCGGTCGTCCATCATCGCGGCTCCGCCGATAAGGCCGTTGGCTTGCCAACCGAAGCCTTGGCTTGGGATGGTGGAGGCGAGGGGAGTCGAACCCCTGTCCGAAATGCCTTCGGTACTGGCATCTACACGTTTAGTCGGCGTTCGGTGGTTTCGGAGAGGATCGGCCCGCCGACCGCGTTCCCTCCCCTAGCGTCCTGTTGAATCTCGCCCCCTCGCCCGGTCGCCCGGCTCGGGGGCCAGCCTATTAAGTTGTCGCCCTTCCCCTCAATAGGCGTCGGGGGCCGGACGTTGCTGTCAATTAAGCAGCAAGTGCGAGCTCGTTAGAGTCTGCAATTGTTTGTTTGGACGGCTTTTTAGGAGGCCAACCGACCAACCTCCACGTGCAGCCAGCGCGTCGAACATCCCGTCGAAACCAGAACGCCCCCGTTCGCTGTGCGTCCCGTAGGATGCAGCGGGGTTACGGTTTATTCAACCGGTAAAATGAGCGGAATGAACCCCCGGCAGGCCGACCGAAATACCCTTTGAAAGCATGAGTCGGCGGAGGCAGGTCAAACGGCGGACGACCGAGGGCGCTCGTCCCTACCTTGGCCCCTGGATTGCCTTGCTGACCGGGGCGAGCCGGCCGGTTTCGAGGCCGTAGATCCAGCTGTGGATGTCGAGCTGCTGGCCCCGGTCCCACGCGTCCTGAACGATCGTGGTCCGGGCAACGTTCTCGGCATTCGCCTGGACGTTGAGTTCGCACAGGCGGTTGAGCGCCTGGGCGGGATCGAGGCCTTCGAGTTCCTCCTCGCGGCGGCGGGCGATGTTCTGGATATGGCGCAGCCAGTTGTCGATCAGACCGTGCCGCTGGTTCTCGAGCGCCGCCTTCACTCCTCCGCAGCCGTAGTGGCCGCAGACGATGATGTGCTTCACCTTCAGCACCTCGACCGCGAACTGCATCACCGAGAGCACGTTCATGTCTGTCTGAACGACCACATTGGCGATGTTGCGATGAACGAACACCTCGCCGGGCGCGAGGCCGGTGATCTGATTGGCGGGGACCCGACTGTCGGAGCAACCGATCCAGAGATACTCGGGTGCCTGCTGCTTCGCCAGGCGGGAGAAGAATTCGGGATCCTCGGCAACGCGTTGCGCGGCCCACTTCTCGTTGTTGTCCAATAGCACCTTCAGGCTCTCCATGTCCGAAATCACAAATCCGAAATGGCCAGCGGACAATCCCCAATCTTGAATTCGTCCGTGGCCGACCTGTTCGCCAGCGAACCCGAACCCCGGAAATCCCGCGAGCCGTCGCCCGACGAACCGCTCGCGGCACGGATGCGCCCGCGCACTCTGGACGAAATCGCCGGCCAGCAGCACATCCTCGCCGAAGGCAAACTCCTCCGCAGGGCGATCGAGTCCGACCGCTTCACCTCGCTGATTTTCTATGGCCCGCCCGGGACGGGCAAAACCACGCTGGCCAGCGTGATCGCGCGAACCACCGGCTCGCGCTTCGAGGCGCTGAACGGGGTGGAGTCGAACGTCGCCGAGATCCGCGCCAAGATCGATCAGGCCCGGACGATGCGCGACCTGCGGGGCCAGACGACGCTGCTTTTCATCGATGAAATCCACCGCTTCAACAAGGCCCAGCAGGACGTCCTGCTGCCGCACATCGAACGCGGCACGGTGCGCTTCATCGGCGCGACCACCCAAAATCCCTACTTCTACGTCAACTCGCCGCTGGTTTCCCGGTCGCAGATCTTCCAGCTCGAATCTGTCGCCACCGATGCGCTGATCCCCGTGCTTGAGCGGGCGATCACCGACTCCGAGCGCGGACTCGGCGATCTGAAAGTCCAAGCCGATCCGGACGCACTGCGCCACCTCGCCGAGATGTCGGACGGCGACGTGCGGAAAGCCCTGACCGCCCTCGAGCTGGCAATTCTCACCACCACGCCGGCCGAGGACGGCTCGGTCGTGCTCGATTTGGCGGTGGCCGAAGAGTCGATCCAGCGCAAGGCAATCGCCTACGACGCCGACGGCGACGCGCACTACGACACCGCCTCCGCCTTCATCAAATCGATCCGGGGAAGCGACCCGGACGCGGCACTCTACTGGCTGGCGAAAATGCTCCACGCCGGCGAGGACCCGCGATTCATCGCACGGCGGCTGGTGATTTCCGCCAGCGAAGACATCGGGCTGGCCGACTCCAACGCGCTGCGGGTCGCGATCGACGCCCAGCAGGCCTTCGAGTTCATCGGCATGCCTGAAGGACGGATCCCGCTCGCCCACGCGACCGTCTATCTGGCGACCGCGCCAAAATCGAACAGCGCCTACGCCGCGCTCGGCGAGGCGATGCGGGACATTGAAAGCGGTCGGACACTGGCCGTGCCCGAGCACCTCCGGACGAAGACCCGCAAGAAACTCGCCGCTGGCAGCGGCGCCGATGACGAGAAGCTGCGCTATCTGTATTCCCACGACTACGAGGGCGGCTATGTGCCTCAGGCCTACTTGCCGGAGGGCCGGAAATACTACTCTCCGACCGAAAACGGGCTGGAGAAGCGGATCAAGGAGCGCCTCGACTACTGGCGATCTCGGTTTCAGGCGGACGCCAAATAGCGGACCGCGTGGCGGCGCCACGCCCCGGAGCCGCGGCAATTCTTTGCGCAGCAGCGCCGCACGGCCCTCGGCGCGCATGACTTGTAGCTTGTATTTTGTCCAAAATGGCCCATTTTTTTCGAAATGGACAAAATACCACCCTTCCAACTCCGGAATCCCAACTACCTGATTCGCCAGATCGGGCAGCGGATCCGCACCCACCGCAAAGCCCGCGGCTGGACGCAAGCGGAGCTGGCGGAGCGCTCGGGAATCTCGCTCTCGACCCTGAAACTCCTTGAGCGTGAGGGAAAAGGATCGCTGCAACGGTTGGCGAAGGTCGCCGTGATCCTGAATCTGGACGGCGAGCTGCGCGAGCTGTTCTCCGCCACTCCGGCCTACGCGAGTCTCGATGAGGTCGAGGCCACCCATCGGATCGCCGACCGATCCAGATGAAGCTCGATGTCCACTTTCTCGGCCTTGCCGATCAGCCTCGCATCGGCGGTCTCGCTGACGATGCCCGGGGACGGATCTATTTTGAATACGATTCCGGCTGGCTAGGCCGCGGCATCGAGCTCTCTCCGCTTCACCTGCCGCTGTCCACGGGTGGGCCAGTGACGACTTCCACACCCGGTTTCAGCCCTTTGTTCGGGCTCTTCGATGACTCCATGCCCGACTGGTGGGGGCAACGGATCATGCGGCACCACTTCGCGACCATGAACGTGCCGTGGAACGAGGTTCGTCCCTTGGAGAAACTGGCCTGTCAGGGTGCCTTCAGCTTGGGAGCGCTCAGCTATGAGCCGGACCTGTCACCGAAGTCATTCCGCGAGACGATCTCGACCGAGGTGGCGGACCTCGTGTCGGCGGCGCGCCAGCTTCTTGATGGTGAACCGGGAGAGGTGCTGCCCGCGCTCATCCGCGGCGGCCTCTCACCCGGCGGTGCCCAGCCCAAGGCACTCATCGCGTGCGACCCCGACTTCTCCCGGGTGGTCGCCGGCGGGGGCCCGGCACCGGAAGACTTCAGTTCCTGGCTGGTGAAATTCCAACTCGACCCGGACGATCCTGTCGGCCGCGAAGAACATGCCATCACGCGGATGGCGTCCGCGGCAGGCATCCGGACGCCGGAAACCCGGCTGCTGAAGACTTCCGACGGGCTTGCCCATTTCCTCACCAAACGCTTCGACCGCCAACCCGGTCAACTGCCCCTGCATCTCCACACCTTCGCCGGGCTCACCCACACGCCGGTCCGCGACACGATTGACTACGGCGATTTCATGAGCCTCACGCGGGATCTGACCCTTCACGAGGCCGAGGTCGAAGAGGCGTTTGCCCGCGCCGCCTTCAACATCGCGATCGCCAATGACGACGATCATTCACGGAATCACGCCTATCTTCTCGACCCTGACCAAGGCTGGAAACTCTCGCCGGCCTACGACCTGACCCGGACGTCCTACCCGCTCGGATCCGGCTTCAGAGCCGCAGGGATCCGCGGGAGGTTCTCCGGGCTCGGGATCGCCGATCTTCTGCAACTGGCAAAGGATCAGGGAATCCGGACTCCCGACGACCGGATTGGCCGGATCGTCGAGACCGTGCGCCGCTGGCCGGAGTTCGCCACTGCAGCCGGTCTCACAGACGCGCACTCGGGCATGATCGCCGCCGAAATGCCCGCCAGCCGCTGGTGAAGGAGAGCCGATAGTGAAATCGGGGCGATGGCACCGTAGAAAAGGGCCGATCTCATAATCGGCGCTCCGCCAGACCCCTATTTGACACATCCCCCCTCCCCTCTAACCTCGCCTCAGCACATGGCCGACGACTTCCTCGATTTCCGCTCCCACGCCCCGGGGTACTGGCCTGCCAGTGCTATGGATCAGTGGGACGACCACAAGTGGCAGCTGAAGAACCGGATCTCCGGCCTGACCGACCTCGAGCCGCACCTCCCGCTCACCGACGAGGAGCGGGCCGGCGTGCTGCTCGCCGGCAACAAGCTGGCGATGTCGATCACTCCCCACTTCTTCAATCTGATTGACCGCGAGGACCCGGACTGCCCGATCCGGCGGCAAGTGATCCCGCGCCTCGAGGAGGCATGGACCGCTCCGGAGGAGTTGGCCGACCCCTGCGGCGAGGACTCGCACATGCCCGTGCCCGGACTGGTTCACCGCTACCCGGACCGCGTGCTGTTCCTCGTCACGGACCGCTGCGCCTCCTACTGCCGTTATTGCACCCGCTCGCGGGTCGTGTCGGGTGTCGGCGACCAGCAGCTCGAGACCCAATGGGAAGCTGCTTTCGAGTATCTCGAAAAAACTCCCCAGGTCCGCGACGTCCTCCTTTCCGGCGGAGATCCCCTGCTCTTCTCCGACGCGAAGCTGGAGAAGATCCTCTCCCGCCTCAGCGCGATCCCGCACATCCAGTTCATCCGGATCGGCTCGCGCATCCCGATCTTTCTGCCGCAACGGATCACACCCGACCTGTGCGCGATGCTGCGGAAGTATCATCCGTTGTTCATTTCGATCCACACCAACCACCCGAAGGAACTGACCAGCGAGGTGCGTGACGCGCTCGGGCGACTCGCCGACACCGGCATCCCGCTCGGCAACCAGAGCGTCCTGCTGCGCGGCGTGAACGACTCGGCAGAAGTCCAGCGCGCACTCGTGCACAAACTGCTGATGTGCCGCGTGCGGCCCTACTACCTCTACCAGTGCGACCTGATCAAAGGCTCGTCGCACCTCCGCACTTCGGTCTCCGAAGGCCTCGAGATCATCGAGAACCTGCGCGGCCATACCACCGGCTACGCCATTCCCCAGTTCGTCATCGATGGTCCCGGCGGCGGCGGAAAAATCCCGCTGAACCCCGACTACGTGCTGTCTCGTACGGATGGAAAAACCGTCCTGCGGAATTACGAAGGCGAGACCTTCGAATATCCCGAACCCACCCGTGCTCCGGCGGATGCCCTCACCGCATTGAAAGACCGGTCCGCTTGCTGCTCCTGACTCGTCGCGGTGCGGCGGTCGCGCACAGGGCTTGTCCGTTCGGCACCGGGATCCGAGCATCTGTCATTCACCCAACCACCATGACCTGGAACGACCACTTCCTGCACCTGTTCGACCGCTGCGTGAAACGCTACCGCAACGGTGACAAGACCTACACAAGCTACTACGACGACGAGGACATCGAGTTGCTCCGTGCGATCGGCTACCGCAGCCGCGAGTTCTTCGATTTTGTCGAGGACTGGTGCGATGAAGGGGCGCCTTCGCCCACCGACGCCCTGCTGGTGGCAGCGGTCCGACGCGACTATTTCAATGTGGTGCTCAAGGGTGAGATCGCCCAGCCGACCATCACCCGGGACAACATCCCGACTTTCGGCGACACCCTCGACGGGATTCCCTACCTCCCCCGGATCCTCGCCAAGGCACGCGGCAAGTTGCTCGGCGAGCTCGATCCCGACCTGATGTACGGCTGCGGGGGCGACCGGAAATTCCTCCGGGAAAACGGCGACATCCACCCCGCGGATTTCCTCCGTCACGTGTGGGCGGCGGGCGACGACGATGCTGCGGTCGCCAAGTGGATCAAGTCGCGCTGACCGGCTTTCCCAGACAGCCCCGCCGCGCGGGTCCGCTACCATCTTGCGGGCGGGAAACCGCTTTCCTGCTCGCCCCAATCCCTCACCCTGACAAGCTGTGCCCGAAACAAGCATGACAACCGAAGAACTCCAGGACCGCATCGCCGCATCGAGTGCGTGGATCCACGCAGTCAAACAAGAGATGGGCCAAGTGCTGGTCGGTCAACAGGACCTCGTGGACCGTCTGATCGTCGGCCTCCTCTGCAACGGCCACATCCTCCTCGAAGGTGTCCCCGGCCTTGCCAAGACCCTCGCCGTCAAGGCCCTCTCGGGCTCGCTCGACGCATCCTTCGCCCGTTTCCAGTTCACGCCCGACCTGCTCCCGGCCGACCTCGTCGGCACCATGGTTTACAACCCGCAGGAAGCGACTTTCGCGCCGAAGCTCGGACCGATTTTCAACAACCTGATCCTCGCTGACGAAATCAACCGTGCGCCGGCCAAGGTCCAGTCCGCGCTGCTTGAGGCGATGCAGGAACGGCAGGTCACCCTCGGCGACCGCACCCACAAGCTGCCCGAGCCGTTCCTCGTGCTCGCCACGCAGAACCCGATCGATCAGGAGGGCACTTACCAACTGCCAGAGGCGCAGCTCGACCGCTTCCTGCTCAAGGTCAGCGTCGGCTACCCGACCAAGGACGAGGAGCTTACCGTCCTCGACCGCATGGCGACCTCGGCCCCCGTCTACGAGACGACCACCGTCGCCAGCCCGCAGCAGGTCAAGGAGGCCCGCGACCTGGTCAACCAGATCTACATCGATCCCGCCGTGCGCGAGTACGTAGTCGACCTGATCCGGGCCACCCGCCAGCCGGCCAAGGTTGACGGCGGCCTGAAGCATCTCATCCGCGCCGGGGCTTCGCCGCGGGGCACGATCAACCTCGCGCTTACCGCCCGCGCCCACGCGTTCATCAACGGCCGGGCGTTCGTCACGCCACAGGACGTCAAGGACATGGCCCACGACGTCCTGCGTCACCGGATCCTCCTCAGCTACGAGGCCGAGGCCGAGGACATCACCACCGACCAAATCCTCGACCGTATCCTGAGCAAGGTGCCGGTGCCCTGAGAAAACACCGGGATCCAAAAAAGAGATTCGCGTCCATTCGCGTCCATTCGCGGTTTCTGAATGAACCAGCCGTCCGAAGAAGAGATCGAGGAAATCCTCAACCGGGTCCGCAAGCTCGAGTTGAAGGCGCGCCGACTCGTTCGCGAGTCGTTCGCCGGCGAGTACCAGTCCTCGTTCCGCGGACAGGGTCTCGATTTCGACGACTTCCGCGAGTACCAGCACGGCGACGAAATCCGTTTCATCGACTGGAACGTGACCGCCCGGATGAACACGCCGTTCATCCGCAAGTTCCGCGAGGAGCGGGAACTTTCGGTCATCCTCGCGGTCGATGTGTCGGGCTCGGCCGATTTCGGCAGCGTGCACTTCAGCAAACGCGAGGCAGCGGCGGAAGCGGCGGCGATCCTCGGCTTCAGCGCGATCGGCAATGGCGACAAGGTCGGCCTGCTGGTCTTCGCCAACGAGCCGATCGTGTTCGTGCCGCCTGCCAAGGGCTCCCGTCACCTGCTGCGGATGGTTCGCGAAATCCTGATCGCGCGCCCCACCGCTCCCGGCACCTCGATCAAGGGAGCCTGCGATTTCCTCGTGCAAACGCTGTCACGCCGCGCGGTGGTGTTCATGATTTCCGACTTCTTCGACGATCCGCTCGAGAAGCCGCTCGGGAAGCTTGCCCGCAAGCACGAGACACTCGCGCTGGAGGTGACCGACCCGCTCGAGGAAAAGCTCCCCCAGGCCGGACGCGTGGTCCTCACCGATCCGGAGACCGGCTGGGAGGTCTCGGTGAACACCAACAACGCCAACCTCCGCATGGGCTACGAGAAGCTGATGCGGAGGCAGCATGAGGGCCTCGCCCGCATCTGCCGCAAGCACGGCATCGACCTCGCCCGACTTTCGACCGACCGCGACCGCCTCCGCGATCTTCACCGCATGCTCAAGCAACGAGCCCGCAAACGCGTCCGCTGATGGAAGACGATCCGCTCCAACTTCGGGACGTGGTTCCCGCCGACACGCTGGTGTCCCATCCGGGACTGCCATGGTGGGGCTGGCTGCTGATCGCGGTCGGCGCGGTGCTGGTGACGGTTGCGGTCGTGTTCCTGATCCGCAGGAAACCGGCGACCGCCGGCATGCAGATCCCGGTCGACCGCGAGGCCGCCTACCGTCTGGCACAAGAGCAGATCCAGTCGTCGGCCGAGCTGCCCCTGCACGAGGCAGCAACGCGGATTTCCGGAGCCCTCCGCCTCTACCTCGCCAAGATTTTCCGCGACCCGTCGCTGTATGAAACCCATGAGGAGTTCCTCGCCCGCCACGAGGCGCTCGACGATCTCCCCGAGATCACCCGCGAGCAGGTTTCCACACTTCTCTGCCGTCTCGCACAGATGAAATACGATCAACCTCGTACTTCACCCGGCGAGGTGGCAACCGATCAACCGCTGTCGGTTCTCCGGCAGATCCACCAGCAGGCGCCGGCATGAGGGAGTTCATCGAACATTTCCGTTTCGCCCAGCCGCAGTGGCTGTTGCTCTTCGTGCCGCTGGTGCTGCTTCTCCTTCTGCGCCGGGGACGCGGCGCCGAGGCCGCGGTCAGCTTTTCCTCGCTGTCGATCCTCGTCAGCCTCGGCGCGACCGTTCGCCGCACCGCTTTCTCGATCGGCCTGCCGCTGCTTATCATTTCGCTGATCCCTGCAATCCTCGGAATGGCCCGGCCGGTCTGGCGCAACGAATACCAGGCGAAGACCGCGAGCGGGATCGACATCGTGGTCGCGCTCGACGTCTCGCTGTCGATGAGCATCGACGATTTCCGGACGCCCGACCAACGCCCGCTGCGGCGTATCGATGCCGCCAAGTCGGTGGTCCGCGACTTCATCGAAGGGCGCCCGGACGACCGCATCGGTCTGGTGATCTACTCCGGCCAGCCGTACATCTCCGGACCGATCACTCTCGACCACGAGTGGCTGCTGAACAAGCTGTCGGACGTCCGGCTCGAGATTCTCAAGGAGCAGGGAACCGCCATCGGCTCGGCCATCGCGGCATCGGCCGACAAGCTCAACGCCCGCGACTCGAAGAGCCGGATCATCGTGCTCATCACCGACGGCGCCTCGAATTCCGGCAAGCTGTCGCCGATCGAAGCCGCCGAGCTCTCGAAGCGGCTCGGCATCAAGATCTACACCGTCGCCATCGGGACGATGGAAGGCCGGGTGTCGCGAGGCATCCAGCGCTTCCCGCGCCAGGAGTTCGACCTTCCCACGCTACGCAAGATCGCGGGGCTGACCGGTGCCGAGCACTACTGGGCGCAGAACGTTGCCGAACTCGATGACACCTTCAAAACCATCGACCGTCTCGAGAAGTCGGAGAGCGAAGGCCACACCGTGATCGATGACACCGAGCTCTACCTCTGGTTCTGCGGTGCCGCCGTGCTGCTGGCGCTCGCCGGAGCTTCGATTCTCGCCTTCAACCCGCCACCCGCGCCATGAGTTTCGCCGAACCCCGCTGGCTTGCCCTGCTGCTTCTGCTGCCCGTGCTGACCACGGTGGCGGTCGTCGTCGCGCGCTCCCGCTCGAAACGCTGGGCTGCCTTCATGGCCGGACGCCTGCGCCAGCGACTCCTCCGTCGCTCGAGCCCGGTGCCGCGCTGGATCGCTTTCGGCTGCCTGATCGTTGCCAGCGCGCTGATGATCATCGCGCTCGCCCGACCGCAGAGCAATCGCGGCACCGAGACGGAGACCCTGCTCGGCCGCAATATTCTGATCGCGCTCGACCTTTCGCGCAGCATGAAGGTGGCCGACGTCAAACCCGACCGCCTCGCACAGGCCAAGGCGACCTGCTACGAGCTGCTTGAAGCGCTTCCGAACGATCGGATCGGAGTGGTGGGCTTCGCGGGATCCGCGTATCTTTTCGCACCCCTGACGGTCGATCACGCCGCAGTCCGGGAAACCATCAGCGAGTTGGAAATCGACTGGATCCCGACGGGTGGCTCGAACCTTGTCGAAGGCCTGGAACTCTCCGTCGAGACCCTGAAGGCGACCGGCACCCGCCAGAACGCGCTGATTCTCATGACCGACGGCGAAGAGCACGAAGGTCACATCGCCGAGGTCGCGGAAGACGCGAAGGCGGCGGGCATCGAAGTGATCACGATCGGCTTCGGAACCACCCAGGGCGATTTCGTTCCAAATCCCGAGATGCCTGACGGGCGCTACCGCGACCGCAATGGCCGGGAGGTCATCAGCCGTCTGGAGCCTTTGCCACTGGAACGGGTCGCGGCAGTGACCGGAGGACGATTTGCCATCGCGGCCTCCGGGGCCGATATTCCGGCCATGGTGGAAACCGCCGTCGCCGATCTGGATCGCGTCCAACTCGAAGGACGCGAACGGACGGTGGTGGTCGATTACTACCAGTGGTTCCTGCTTCCCGGGATCCTGTTTCTCATCGCTTCCGTCGTCGCCGCCACCCGCTGGAGGGCCGCCGGATCTCCGGCACCCGTAGCCGCCACCGCGGCGATCGCACTGCTGGTCTTTCTCCCCGACTCGGCCCATGCCCAGTCCTACTCCGACGCCAAGCGTGCCCTGAAGGAAGAGCGTTTCGAGGATGCGGCCGAAGCCTTCGGAGCCCTCGCCGAGAAGCACAAGGACACCGAAGACGGCTTCCGGTTCCGTCTCGCCCAAGGCACCGCCGCTTACAAGAAGGGCGACTGGGCGACGGCCCGCCAGGCCTTCAGCGATGCCCTCCGCTCGAAGGACCGGGAAGTCGTCCGTGCCGCCCACCACGGCATGGGGAATACCCTGTTCGAAGTCGGCTGGGCTCGCCTTTCGGGTGGTCCGGCATACCCGGAAACGCGGAAGCCGGAGGAGTCGGAGGACGAGGAAGATGAGAACGCCGCCTTTGACCGCCTGTCGGACGCCTTGCTCGACATGCCCGCCGATGAGGACATCGACGAAATCGAGCTTGGGGAGTTCGAGAAGATGGCAAAGGAGCGCCTCGCGGAGTGGATGCAGGAGGAAACCGAGGAAGGCGCCGTCAGCCGTGGCTCGGAACTATTCAACGAACTGCTCAGCGACTGGTTCGATGCGGTGAAGCACTACGACGCCGCCAGCGGGCTGGAGGACTCCACCCACAACCGTGAGCTGACCATGACCTACCTCAGGAAGCTGCGGGAGATCCTGGATCAGACCGAGGAAAACGCGCAGCAGATCCAGGCAATCCCGACGCCCGGCGAAGGTGACCCCAGTGAGGGGCAACCTCAGGAGGGCGAAGGAGAAGAACCACAGGACAATGGCCAGGGCGAGGGCGAGCAAGGAGAGGATGAGGGGGAGAAAGAGCCCGGTGGTGATGGCGGGGAGGAACAGGAAAACGAAGGCGAGGGCGGCGACGAACAGGACGATCAAGGAGATGGCAACGACGAGGAGGACGCCGAGACCGGAGCCAAGCCGGGCGAGAGTCCCGAAGAAGCTGCCCGCCGCGTTCTCCGTGAGAATGCCGACCTCCAGAAAGGCGCGCTCTCGCCGGGGCGCATCGAGTACCGCAGACCCGAAAAAGACTGGTGATGATGAGCATGTTCCCGAGATCCCCGATCACCCGCGCCCGACGTTGGCTGGCCACTGCACTGCTGCTAGCCGCCAGTTCGCTCGCCCATGCCCAGCTTGAGGTGCGAATGTCTTCCCAGTTCCTGGTCAAGGGTGAGCAGGCGATCCTCGAGTATGTGGTGGAAGGCGCGCTGAATCCGCGGGCCCGCCTCACCATTCCCGAGGTTCCGAATCTCAGCATCCGTCCCGTCGGCTACGGCGCGGAACCGCGGATGAGCTTCGGCCGCCGCCGCGAGTTCGTTTTCAGCTATGCCGTGACCAGCTACGAACCGGGGACCTACACGATCCCTCCGGCCGTTCTCGACAGCGATGGTGCCACGACCTCCAGCGCGCCGGTCAAGGTGAGGATCTATCACGAGACGGACCTCGAGTGGTCGACTGTCGATGTCGGTGGAACCAACATGCGCTACGCTGCGGCTTTCCGCACGATCGACGACCAGCCTTTCGTCAAAGAGGTCCTGCCGACCGAACTCAAGATCTACCTTCCCGCGAACCAACGCGTCGAGGACTGGGGCATTCCGGAGTTCGAGCGTGACGGCATTGCGGCCTGGCGCTTCGAGCCGCGTCCGTCGCTCGGCCGTGCCAATCTACTCGGCACCAGCTACTACGCCGTGAGCTACCCCAGCACGTTGTCCCCTACCCGCTCCGGCGAAGTGCGGCTCGGGCCTGCGAAGCTCCGCCTCATGACGGTGCAGACTTCGGTCCGCGACTTCGGCAGCGCGTTCTACGCCCCCGCCAATCTGGTGATTTCCCCGCTTACCCTGAACGCCCGCGATCTCCCCGGCGGTGCCCCTGAAGGCTTCAAGGACGCCGTCGGCAAATTCGAGTTGTCCGTCACCGCCTCCGAAACCGAGGTGCGCGAAGGCGACCCGGTAAACGTCAACATCATCGTCAGCGGAGCCGGCAATCTCGACACGATGGATCCGCCCCAGCCCATCGACTCCGAGGGCTGGAAACTTTACCCGCCAAGCAGCGTGCAGCTCGGAGAGCGGCGGGCGATCCAGGGCGCGGCATCTTTCCGGCAGTTCATGCGGCCGCTGCGCCCGCAAAATGCCATCCCGCCATTCCGCCTCGTCTATTTCGACCCTGAAACCGAGGAATACGTCCGCCTCCTGAGCAACTCGATCCCGCTCAAGATGCTGCCGTCGACCAATCCGGCACCCGGCCACCGGGCCGTTCCGATGGCGCTGCCGATGCCGGTGGAAGAGATGACCGACATCCTTGGCCTGGTGAACACCGGCGCGAAGCTGCTACCGGCCGGCACGGACGGTCTCATCGCCAAGTGGTGGCAACTGATCCCTGCGGCGATCGCGGTGATCCTTTTCTTCCGGATGCTGCAGCTCCACTGGTTCCCCCGATTCCACAAGGACCCCGATGAAGTCGCACGGATGCGCGAACTCCGCAAACTCGACCGGGCACCGTCCGATGCCCGGGGTTTCTACCGCGCCACCGGCCACTTTGTGGAACGATGGCTGGGTGACCGGGAGGACCCCGTCACCCGGGATATCCTCGCCAAGCGCGACCAAACCTGTTTCACCGAAGAGGTGGAAGGTGAGTCTGTCAGCCGGTCCGAACGCCAGCGCGTCCTGCGCGGGCTGCGCAAGCTGGCGCTGCCGGTTCTGGTGCTGTTGGCCTGCCTGAGCCCGACGCTCCGCGCCGAGGACATGCCCGCCACGGAACCGGCCGACGGCGAACCCGACGCCCTCGCCGCCTACGAACAAGGGAGCTACGGAGAAGCCGCCCGCATCTGGCTCGAAAGCGGACCCTACGACCGGTTGCCCGCCGACACGCTCTACAACATCGGCAACGCGACCTACCGCCTCGGAGTGCCCGGTGAAGCGGCCCTCTACTGGCGCCGCGCGCTGAGCCGCGATGAAACGCACGCGGAAGCGCGCCAGAACCTCCGCTTCTTCGAGCGCAAGTTCGGCTCCATCGCCATCAAGCGACCTGACTACCAATACACGCTGGCGAAGCTGCCTCTGGTCGCCTGGAAGAACTTCGTCTGGGCGGGCGCGTGGATGCTCGGACTCGGCTTGCTCGTGTTTCCGGCCACCCGCTACGGCTCGCGACTCCGGATCGTCGCGATCGCCGCCATGGTCACCTCTCCTTTGCTGACGGGTGCAGGGATTTGCGGGTGGTACTACTACCCCGACGACGCCCGCTTCGCTCCCCTCGCCGAGCAGGCCGTGATCACGGCCGACCGAGCGTCGGTCCGCACCGACGCCGCCCGCAACGCTCCGCTCGTGATCGAGGCACCGGCCGGATCGCTGTGCCGCGTCGTCAGCGAACGCGGCGAATGGAGCTACATCGCTTTCACCAACGACACCCGCGGCTGGCTCCAAACGAGCCGGATCGGAAAACTGATTCCCGAAGGCGATCCGGTCCCGCCGGCAATCCCGGCACCGACCGAGGACGACAAGAGCGCCTGACGGGCTTCCCTCTCTTACCAACCATGAAACACTACCTATTCATTCCAGCCCTGCTGACCGGAGTTGTTCTTTCCTGCTCACCCAAGGAGCAGACCGGCACCGAACCCGCCGCGGCCGAACCCACAGCCGCCACTGCCGATGCCGGGGCAGAGGCTCCCGCCGAGGCTGAAGCCGAGCCGAAAGAACTGAAGGACGTCCGGATCAAGATCGTCACCTCGAAGGGCGACATCGAAGCGACACTGTTCGCCACCAAGACACCGCTCACCTGCGCCAACTTCCTCAACCTCGCGAAGCGCGACTACTACGACGGCCTTACCTTCCACCGGGTCATCGCGAACTTCATGATCCAGGGTGGAGATCCCGCCGGCAACGGCACCGGTGGCCCGGGCTACAAGTTCAAGGACGAGTTCGAGCCGTCCCTCCGCCACAGCAAGCCCGGCATCCTGTCGATGGCCAACGCCGGGCCCGGTACGAACGGGTCGCAGTTCTTCATCACGCACGTTCCGACGCCGCACCTCGACAACCGCCACTCGGTCTTCGGCGAAGTCACCAAGGGACAGGACGTCGTCAACTCGATCGCCATCGGTGACAAGATCAAGGACATCGAGGTTCTCGATCCCACGGATGCCCTTTTCGAGAAGGAGAAGGCACAACTCGCCGACTGGAACCAGATCCTCGACGCCAAGCCGTAAGCTTCCCGAATCGGGACTCTTATCAGCGCCCGAATTCCGGTTCGTCCGGGATTCGGGCTTTTTCGTCGGCCGACGGCAGAAGTTCGGCCGCCCCTACTTTTCGATCACCGCGTAGGCCTGGTGATTGTGGATCGACTCGAAGTTCTCCGCTTCGACCCGGTACCAGAGGATCTCCTCGTGGCCGTTGGATCGCGACGCAACGTTACGGACGAGGTCTTCGACAAAGACCGGATTGTCATAGGCCCGTTCCGTGACCGCCTTCTCGTCCGGCCGCTTGAGCAGACTGTAGAGTTCGCAGCTCGCGGAGCGCTCCACCAAGGCGATCAGGTCTTCGATCCAGATCGGCTCACGGAAACGGACGGAGTAGGTCACCACCCCCCGCTGGTTGTGGGCGCCTCGCTCGCTGATCTGCTTCGAGCACGGGCACAGGGTCGCGACCGGCACCATCACGGTCACGACGAAGTCGACGTGGCCGTCTTTCTCCGCCTCGACCTCGAAACGGACCTCGTAATCCATCAGCCCGTGTTTGCCGGTCACCGGCGCGGGCTTGGATCGGAAAAACGGGAACTGGAACTCGACGTGGGCCTTGCGGGCATCGAGACGCTCCAGCAGCTCGCGGGGCAGCCCGGCCATCGAGCGGACATCGAGGCAGCCGCCGTGGGCATTGAGCGCTTCGACGAAGCGGCTCATGTGGGTGCCCTTGTAGTGCTCGGGCAGATCCACCGCCAGCGCGACCGTGGCCACGGTGCGTTGGACGGAGCCGTCCTTGTCGCGCACTTCCACCGGAAACCGCAGTCCCTTCACCCCGACCCGGTCGATCGCGAGGTTGCGGTCGTCGCGCTCGTTCTGCGTATCCTTGAGTTCCTTCATATGAAAAAGGCCCGCCGCGTGATTCACGGGCAGGCCTTGTTCGAGAGGGTCTGAAGTCTCCCGCCGGATCAGCGCATGAGATTCACAGCGCGGGAGCGCTTGATCTCGCGGGTGATCTTGCGGTGAAGCTTGGCCGAAACCCCGGTCACGCGACGCGGAAGGATCTTGCCGGTGTCCGACGTGAACTTCGCAAGAAGGTCGGGATTGGTGTAGACCACCTGCTCGACGGGGATGTCGAGACGGCGGCGGGGCATGGTGCGGTTCGCCTTGCGGAAGGCGATCCGGCGCTCAACGGTCTTCGGTTCGGACATGGGAAAAAGATTCGGGGATTAGCGAAGCTCGCGGTGGAGCGTGCGGCGCTGGAGCGCCGGGTTGAACTTGACCTTCTCAAGACGTCCCGGCGTGCGAAGACTCTTCTTGTTGCGCGTCGTCACGTAGCGCGACGGCGACTTGCCCTCAGGACGGGCTTCGGTGCATTCGAGGATGATGATTTCGCGTGGCATGGGACCGGCTGGAAAGTTGGGAGGCGGAGACTAGTTCAATCCTTATCGTCGTCAAGCGAAACCGATTCGGAATCGTCGTCGTCGGAAAGGTGGCCGTTGCTGAAGCCAACCTCGCTTTTCGGGCGGAACCGGGTGTTTCCGTATTCCTTCTCCCAATCGGCCTGGCATTGGACCGTCAGGCGGGCGAACGGGATGGCTTCGAGACGGGCCTGAGGGATCTTTTCACCCGACATTTCGCAGGTTCCGTAGGTCCCGCGCTCGATCCGGCGCAGGGCCTGCTCGATCTCGTAAAGGGCGTCCTGCTCCTTGGCGAGGACACTGAGGGCGAAGTCGCGGTCGTAGGCGTCGCTACCGGCGTCACCTTGGTGCATTCCGCTACCGGAGGCCTCGCTGCCTTCCGGGCCGTTGCGGATCTCACCGGTCACGCCGGACATCGCGTCAACGAGCTCGTCGCGCAACTCGAGAAGGCGCTGGCGCTGCTTGGAGGCGAAAGCCGTCAGCTTCTGGGGCTTGGCAGGCTTCGCGGCCTTTTTGACAACCTTTTTGGCGGCGGTCGTGGCGACCTTCGCAGCGGCTTTCTTGGCTGCTTTTTTCGCCGGAGCGGCCTTTTTCACCGCCTTCTTCGCGGCTTTCTTCGGCGCCGCCTTTTTCGCGGCCTTCTTTGCGGCCTTTTTCGCCGTCTTCTTCTTCGCTGCCATGGATTGAGTTTGTCAGAAACTTGCCCCCGTCCGGACCGCCTGAGGCGGGTCGGAACCAACGGGGCGCGGTCGATTAGCGCCTGTTCGGCTCCGCTGCAAGTTGAAATTTCTTTGATCCTTGCGCGAACTCCGCCGGGCACCCTGTCAATCCGCAGCAGCACGCTTGAACTGCCTCCCCTCTTGCCTAAGCTGCGCGCCCTGCGATGCAACTCAGCTCCATCATCGAAGCCCTCCTGACCGCGTCCGACGACGCCCTCTCCTCCGAAGAACTCGCGCGTCTGGTGCGCTCGCGCGTCGCCGAGGCCGAGGATGTCCGGGCCCGTCAGGTCGAGGAAGGCGAGGACCCGGAACCGCTGCCGGAATGGTTGCGGGAGCTGGAAGCCGTGAGCGAGGAACAGGTGGTCGCCGCCATCGCCGAACTCAACCGGGCCTACGAAGCCGCAGGACGCGCCTTCAGCCTGAGCGAGCGGGCCAAAGGCTGGCGGATCTTCACCCGGGCCGAGTACGGCGAATTCGTGCGCCAACTATTCCCGGGGCGTCGGCCGGAGCGCCTCAGCGCCCCGGCGATGGAAACCCTCGCGATCATCGCCTACCGCCAGCCGATCACCAAGGCGGCGATCGAGGCGGTCCGCGGCGTCTCGTGCGACGGCATGCTTCAGAAGCTCCTCGACCGGGAGCTGGTCCGGATTGGCGGCCGCGCGGAGCTCCCCGGCCGACCGCTGCTCTACGAAACGACCGATATCTTTTACGAACACTTCGGCATCCGCTCGATCGACGATCTGCCGAATTCCGCCGAACTGCGGAAGGTCCAGCTTCCGGAACCCGCTCCCGAAGATGCCGAGCCGAGCCCGGAAGAACAACTGGCGCTGAAAGCGGCCGAGGGCGGTGAAGCTGCCCCAGAGGAAGGCGATGCCGAGCCGACCGAGGAAACCGTCACCAACCCCGCCGGCGAATCGTGAATCTCGACGACATCCGCAAGGACATCGACCGCATCGACCGGCAGCTGCTCGACTTGCTCAGCCAGCGGGCCGATCTGGTCCACGAGGTCGGCGTCGTGAAGAAGCGCGACGGGCTTCAGATCTACGCTCCCGAGCGCGAAGAAGCGCTGCTGCGGAAGCTGGTCGAGATGAACAAGGGCCGGCTGCCCGAGCGATCCATCCGCGCGATCTACCGCGAAATCATGTCCGCTGCCCTGGCCCTTGAGGACGACCTCAAGATCGCCTACCTCGGACCGGAAGGGACATGGACCCATCAAGCGGCGATCAAGAAGTTCGGCCATTCGGTGGCCTACAGCGCGCAGCCGAATTTCGCCGAAGTCTTCGATCAGGTAAGCCGACGCCAGGCCGACTACGGCGTGGTGCCGATCGAGAACTCCACCGAGGGTGCCGTCTCCCACACGCTCGACCTGTTCGTCGACTCCCCGCTCCACATCTGCGCGCAGATCCTTCTGAGGATCGAGAACGGCCTGATGGCGGCCATTCCACGCGAGGACATCCGTACCCTCTACTCGCATCCGCAGGTGTTCGGCCAGTGCCGCTCATGGTTGCTGCGGAATTTCCCCGATGCCGATCTGGTCGAGGTCTCGTCCACCACGCGGGCGGCGCAGATCGCCAAAGAAAAGGCATCCGAAGGCGCGGCCGCCTTGGGCGGCCCGCTCGCCGCCGAACTCAACGGCCTGACCCTGCTTGAGGAGTGCATCCAGGACCGCGCGACCAACACCACCCGCTTCCTGGTGATCGGCGAGAAGACCTGCCCGTCCACCGGCAATGACCGCACTTCGCTGCTCTTCGCCATCCACGACCGACCCGGTTCGCTGGTGCGCGCGCTGCAGGCGTTCGAACACTTCGACATCAACATGTCGAAGATCGAGTCACGCCCGTCGAAGCGGAAGGACTGGGAGTATGTCTTCTACGTGGACCTCGCCGGACACTGCGATGACGACAAGCTCCGCGATGCCATTGGCGAGCTCGAGAAGCACTGCTCGATCGTGAAGATCCTCGGGTCCTACCCCGACACCACGGGCGACTGAGCCGCCTGTCCTGCTCCCCGACGTCCTTCCGGGGTTTTCGCCATCCAGCGGTATCCCCCGCATACGGCCGAAGGGTTGCGTTGACGGGCCAGCGAGAATTCGCCAATCCTTTCACGATTCAATCCGTGGAAGAACTTCCGCAACTCCGCTCCCGTGCCTCGATAGTCTGCGAGTGGCTCGGCGTCAGCCTCACCGTTGTCCTCGCGGCGGGTCTTTACTGGGTCATGCCCGGTTTCGGACCAGACCAACAAATGGCCGCACTGACATGGCTTGGATCAAGCTGGAACGTGGAGTTAGGCTACGAACACGCGCATTGCATTCCATTCATTATGCTCGCGCTTTTCATCTGGCGCTGGAGATCCCTGCGAAGCTCGATCGGCCCCTCGTCTTCAAAAGCAATTCCGATTCTTCTGATCGCAGCCTGCCTGTTTTTCATTGCCCATCGCATCCCTCAACCGCGCATCGCAGTCCTGTCCTTACCAATGCTCCTTTGGGGTAGCGCCTGGTACTTTTGGGGATGGAAAGTCGCCAAACTTTCGTTTTCTCCACTCTTCCTTCTCGTCTTGGCAATTCCATTTCCCTCCTTGTGGCGTTTCAGCCAATTCCTAGAGGTTTTCTCGACCAAGCTCTGCCAAATCACCACGAGCTGGTTTGGGATCGAAGTCAACGTCAGTGGATCGGTGGTTTTCTCAAGCCCGGGGAGTTTACCTCCGCTGGAGATCTCCCAAATCTGCGGCGGAAACTTCTCGTTGAAGATCCTGATGCTGGTTGCCTCCGTCTGGGCTTGTCTGGCCACAATGGCACCGTGGAAGAAGCTGCTGTTGATCTTGGCGGTCGTGCCCATCGAGATTATCGGCAATGGTCTACGACTCACCTCGATCTTCGTCATCTATGAGCATGGAGATCCAGAGTTCGCCCAAGGACAGTGGTGGGACTGGTCAGGTCTGCTACTCCTCTACCCGGTCGCGTTGACTCTGATATACGCGACCCACGCGCTTCTGAAACGAGAATTCCCGAAGCTTAGCCACCTGTATTCCCAGATCGGCCAAGTCCCAAAAAACTGACGTAGGCGCTGGACGGACCGTCTATCCGACCTCGGGTGGCCACGCTGGACACGAGGCAACCTCAGACCTTCATCACTTCGGCCTCCTTGTGGGCCACGTGGTCGTCGATCTCCTTGACGAAGCGGTCGGTCAGCTTCTGCACCTCGGCTTCCTGATCCTTCTGGCCGTCCTCGGTCAAATCGTTGTCGGCCTTCATCTTCTTGGCTTCGTCCATACCGTCCTTGCGGGCGGCACGGATGCCCACCTTGGCTTCCTCTCCGAGCTGCTTGACCAGCTTGGTCATCTCACGACGCCGCTCCTCTGACAGTTCGGGGATCGGCACACGGATCGACCGGTCGCCGGCGACCGGATTGAGGCCGAGCTTCGACTCCCGGATCGCCTTCTCGATCTCCTGGGTGGTGGAGGGATCGAACGGCGACACCGTCAGCATCCGCGGCTCGGGCACGCTGATCACGGCGAGCTGCTTGAGTTTCATCTGGCTGCCGTAGGCGTGGACGAAGACATCGATGTTCTCAATCAGCGCCGGCGATGCCTTGCCCGTCCGCACCGAAGCGAATTCGTGAACCAGGTGCTCCAGCACCTTCTGCATTTTCTCTTCGGTCTCGAGTAGGGATACTTCTGGGTCCATGACGCGGATGGGTTGGTGGAATCGGCTTGTGGGATGAGTCAGTCACCGCCGTCGACAATCGTCCCGATCTCCGCGCCCATGAGCGCGGCGGCGACGTTGCCCGGCTTCTGGAGATCGAAGATCACAATGGGAATGTGATTGTCCATGCAAAGGCTGAACGCGGTCGAGTCCATGACCTGGAACTGCCGAGTGATGCACTCGCGGAAAGTGACGCGGTCGAACCGCTTGGCATCCGGATTCTTCTTCGGGTCGGAGTCGTAAACCCCGTCGACCATCGTCGCCTTCAGGACCACATTGGCCGACATCTCGCTGGCCCGAAGCGCTGCGGTCGTGTCGGTCGAAAAGAAGGGGCTTCCGGTGCCTGCGGCGAAGATCACCACCCTGCCTTCGGAAAGATGCCGCACGGCCTTGCGGCGGATGAAGGTCTCGGCGACGTTCTTCATTTCGATCGCCGACTGCACGACACACGGCACGCCCTTGTGCTCGAGCGCGCCCTGCAAGGCGAGGGCGTTCATCACGGTGGCCAGCATCCCGACGTAGTCGGCTGTCGCGCGGTCCATGCCACGGGCGCTTGCGGCGGCTCCCCGCCAGAAATTCCCGCCACCGACCACGATGCCCAGCTCGACCTTCCCGGAGCCCATCGCTTCCTTCACCTCGTTCGCCATCCGGTCGACGATCTCCGGCGAAATGTTGTCGGTACTACCGATCTCCCGAAGGGCCTCCCCACTCAATTTCAGGATGACCCGGCGTTTGGAGGAGGGCGACTGGCTACTCATTGCTGCTTGGGCCGATCCAAGCGCCCGCCGTGGTCATTGCAAAGGCAAAACCCATCAGGATCCCTTGACCTCGAACTCACAATCGAGCTCTCGCAGGGAATCGGTCCCCTCATCGGTTCCGAGGATCCTCACGCGGACCTTCAGCTTGTCCGTCTGCGGGGCCTGATAGGCCTCCACCGTCTTGCGGACAGCGACAATTCCCAATTTGAGAACCTGCCTCACGGTGAGGTCGATCCCTTGGGGAATCGCGAGGTCAGCGACGTTGAATTGGACGAGTATCCCGTCCTCGTCCATCTCGGCCGAGATCCCGATCCGACAAAGGACCAGCAGGTTGGCCTCGTCGACCACGTAGTTCGGATCGTTGGATGGCAGCCGATGGGGCGTGCGGACGGCTTCGATCAGGGTCTCGGGAAACGCTCCGCTCAATGCCATCGGCCGCGACATCACCGTCGCCTGCAAGGCCTCACCGGTTTCGCTGACCGCCTCATCGACGTCGGTTCCGTGGAGACTGAGAGGCTCGAAGACCGGCACCACGGAAATGGTCGTGGCGCACAACGAACCGGCGCAGAGAGCAAGGGCAATGAGGAGCTTCATGGAAGGTAGCGGAGAGTCTGGCATTTCGCCCCGACGGAATCAACCGAGACGTCCCGGCCCGGACAGGCGCAACCCGCGCCACCAGTCGAGTGCGGTCATCCGGCGGGCGCCATCGGGCTGCACATCACCGAGCACGAGGCCGCCTTCGCCACAGGCGACCTGCACAGCCCCGTCGACTTCACGGAACTCGCCAGGCTCCGCATCGAGATCGACCACCCCGGAGACGGGATAAAGCTTCAGGCGTTTCGGGGCATCGGAGTCCCCATACACGCACCAGCAGCCGGGCCACGGATCGTAGGCGCGCAATCTTCGCTCAAGACGGTTCGCCGGCCACGACCAGTCGATCTTCCCGGCGTCCCGCTCCAGCTTCGGCACGTGGCTGACTTCACCCAGTCCGCTCTGGGGGAACCGGGGCGCGGATCCTTCGAGCAACAACGGCAAACCCTCGCGCATCGCTTCGACCGCCACTTCGGACAAACGATCGTGCACCGATCCTCCGGTGTCGTCCGCCAGGATCGGCGTGCGTTTGGCCAGAATCACATCCCCCGCATCGAGCTTCTTCACGACGTGCATCAGCGTCACCCCGGTTTCGGCGTCGCCGGCATCGATCGCCGCCTGGATGCAGGCCGCTCCCCGATACTTCGGCAGCAGCGAGGCGTGGAGGTTCACACAGCCCAACTTCGGCAGATCGATGAGCCGCTGTGGCAGGATCTGCCCGTAAGCCATCGCGATGATCAGGTCGGGCGCCAACGCCTCGAGTTGTCCGAGCGCTTCCGGATCCCTGACCTTCTCCGGTTGCAGGATCTCCAGCCCCGCGTCGAGAGCCAGAGTCTTGATCGCCGGCGCCTTCAGCTGCCGCCGACGCCCCGCGGGACGATCAGGCTGCGTGACCAGCGCGATCGGCGGATGGTCGGATCCGAGCAACCAGCGGAAGGTCGGCAGGGCGATATCGCCCGTACCGAGAAAGACGATCCGTGGGGATGGCATCAGCCGATTTCCTTACCGATCGAACGGTAGGCAGGCAACTCGATGATTCGGGCGATGATGTCTCCCAGCACCTCAACCGGTGGCTTGGTCGCATCGATATTGGTCACCAGCGCTTCCGAGTAGTGCTCGAGGATCGGCTTCGTTTCGGCCTCGTAGGTCGCGATCCGGTTCGAAATCACCCGGTCGGAGGCATCATCCATCCGGTTCTCCTTGAGGGCCCGCTTGCGCATGCGCCGGGCGAGCTCGTTGCGGTCGGGACACGAGAGATGGAAGACCTGATGAACCTCGAGGAACTTGTCGATCATCCTGGCCTGGTCGACATTCCGCGGAATCCCGTCGAGGATGAGGAAATCGATATCCGGCTTGTAGACGTGCGACTCCGCCCAGTTCTCGACCTGGGCCTTCCACAGTTCGATCGTCAATTCGTCGGGCACCAGCTCGCCGCGGCTTGAGTACTCGACGAAGCGCTTGCCGATCGGCGTCCGCGTATCGAGCGAGCGGAAGACGTCACCGCAGGCGCAGTGGAAAAACCGTGGAATCGAACCGAGAACCTTTCCCTGGGTTCCCTTCCCCGCCCCGGGAGCCCCGAGGATCAGGAATGCCGGTCTGCGAACGTCGAATGCCTTGCTCATGAAGGCGGGCACCCTAGGGATCCGCCCAAACGGCCGCAAGCCCGATCAGCCTTGCGAGAAGATGAGGAAAAGCGGAAGCGGGACGACAAGCGCGACGTCCGCCATCACCCGCAGCGCATCCAGAGAGAAACGCCGGCGGGTCCGGTTCAGGACCTGCAGCAGCGCCGCGGAGATCAGCACCGCATAGAAGAACGGGCGCGCAGGGGCGTTGGCTCCGTCCACTCCGCGACCGAACATTCCGGGGTTGTCGAAATACGCGAACACCAGCGCGCTGCCGCCGAGGAGCGTGAGAGGCAGCGTCAGGCTCATCTCGTCCGCCGCCTTGACCTCCGGATCGGAAGACATCCTCGAGTGCTCCCAAAGATGGATCGCCGTGATGTTCAGCACGCAGAGAACGGCGAAGGCGATCATTTCGCGCGAGAGGACCATCGACATCATCCCCTGCGACGGGACCGACGTGTGGGCCATCATCGCGGTCCCGTAGCCGAAGGCGAGACCGGCGATCAGGTTGCGCAGATAAGGAACCTCACCCTCCCGCGGCACCGCGATCACGAGAATGAAGAACGCGACGACCAGCCCAACGGCCGGCGCGGAGTACGACAGCAGGAGTTCGACCGGCAATTCGGTCAGCACGAACCAAGGAATCAGGCAGAGGCTCAGCACGACCCCGCCGATGAACCACAGCCGGTGCCGCGCATGGAAAGTATGCCTTTCGCCGAGAGACGGGTCGTTCGGATCGCGGAGACGCTGGTCGATCAGCCGGTCGCAGACGTAGATCACCCACACCCCGAGACCCAGCGCCGCATAGGCTTCCCACTTGAGGTAGTTCACCTGCCATGCCTTCGCGAACATGAAGAGCCATGCCATCGCGACCAAGGGTGCGTCGAGGCTCAGGAGATTTGGCCATAGCCACCAAGGCTTTCGTCCCTCCGACATCCGACGCCGGACCATTCGCGACACCCGGCGGCTTGGCAAGCACCGGTTCGAATGCCTTTTGAAGGAATCTGCTTCCCTCCGCCCCGTGGCGGACCCATCGGTGGTGCGGATGAATCCGGAGTCACCCATCCGAACCCTCGGCTACTCGGCGATCGATTTCGAGTCCGCCGGAGCCGCGCGCGGGCTGACGGACATCCCGGTGCAGGTGGGGATCGCGTCGTGGACTCCGGAGCACGGCATGACCGAACCCTTCGTCTCCTACCTGCGCAGCGACCGCCCCGTCACCTGGTCGGCCCGCAAGGTTCACGGGATCCGCGACGAGGATCTCGTCGGTGCGCCGCGCCTTCAGGAGCTCTGGCCGACCCTCCGCAAACGGCTGGGCGGAGCTGTCGTGGTCGCTCATGGGAAAGGCACGGAAAAACGCTTCCTCCGCGCGTTCCCGGGGCATGGATTCGGTCCTTGGATCGACACCCTGCTGCTGGCCCGCGCGGCGTGGCCCGACCTCGGATCCCACTCGCTCTCCGCGCTCTGCGAGCACCGGGGGCTTGTCGACGATCTGCGGGAATTCATTGAGGCGAGGAAGTGGCACGATGCCCTCTTCGACGCCGCAGCCTCGCTTTTCCTGCTTCGGAACATCGTCGATGCCTTCGAACTCGCCGACCGTCCACTGGAGTGCCTGCTCCGCCCGGACCTCAGCGAGTGGCACCGACTGCGGCGGCCGTAGCAGCCGCGGTTTTCGCTCGCCTCCGGTTGGCCCGCTCTGGTCTGTTCCCGGCATGCCTTCCGTCCACGTAGATCTCGCCGACCGCGCCTACGACGTCGTGGTCGAGAACGGACTCCTTCGCGAGGCGGGAGAGCGGATCGCCCGGCTCGGCATCGGCTCGCGGATTGCCATCGTCAGTGATTCGAACGTCGCGAAGCATCACGGAGGAACGCTCATCGGATCACTTGAGGCGGCGGGCTTCGAGACGACCCTGCATGTCATTCCCGCGGGCGAGGCTTCGAAGGGTTTCGGTCAACTCGCATCGCTGTGCAGCGAAATGGCGGCCTCACGGCATGACCGCTCGTCATCGGTCGTCGCACTCGGAGGCGGCGTGGTGGGCGATCTCGCGGGATATGCAGCGGCATCTTTCTTCCGGGGTGTGCCGCTGGTGCAGATCCCGACCACCATTGTTTCCCAAGTCGACTCGTCAGTGGGAGGAAAGACCGGAATCAATCTGCCGGAAGGCAAGAACCTGGTTGGCGCCTTCCACCAACCGCGGCTCGTTCTCGTCGATCCGGAGACCTTGGCTACCCTACCCTCCCGCGAACTTCGCGAAGGCTTCGCGGAGGTCATCAAGCATGCCGCCATCCGGGATGCGGCCATGCTCGACGAACTCATGGGTCTTGATCCCAACTCGACCGCCGTACCGGCCGACCTGATCGCCCGCAACATCGCGATCAAGGCGCGGATCGTCGAGGAAGACGAACACGAGACGTCGGGCACCCGGGCATTGCTCAATTTCGGCCACACGATCGGCCATGGCATCGAGGCCGCTGTTCCCTACGGCGAACTGCTGCACGGCGAAGCCATTTCACTAGGCCTGCGGGCGGCACTGTACCTCAGTCAGAAACACGCCGGCCTGAGCCACGACACGGCGGCAAAGGTTCTCGGCCTTCTCAAGCGCTTCGGACTTCCGGTCCGGCTCGACGAGAGAATCACGACCGAGGCGGTGCTGGACCGGCTGTCGCGCGACAAGAAATTCGTCGCGGGCCAGATCCGCTTCGTGCTCCTGCGCGCGGCGGGTGATGCCTACGTCGACAAGTCCCTCGACCTCGACGACCTTCGCGAGGCGATCGAAAGCCTCAGGTCCGAGCCCTGATCACATTCCCGGCAGCTCGACCATCCGGGAGTAGTGATACACGTTGCGCGCGTAGTCGTCTTCCGAGAGACCTTGGCCGCTGGCATTCATGCGGATGATTCCGGCGTCGGAAACCACCGACATGCTGATCTCAACCGCTTTCAGGCGGCCCGCCTTCAGCTCGTCGGTCGTCACACCGCTCACGCTGATGTTGCTGTCGATGCCGCTGCCGGTGAGGCTGAACTCGCCCTGTGACTGATCGCTGCTGAGCGTGACACGGACGGTCTCAGGAACGCTGGCGCCGGAGGACCCGCTGCTCTTGGAGATCTCAACGTGGAAGGTGATCGTGAATTGGTGGACGTTCTCGCAGATGAAGTTCTCCTCGTCGTCGACATTCGTCTCGTAGCTGCTGAAGGCGTCCTCAAGGTCGTCTTTTCCAAGAAGATCCTTAAAGGTGTCGTCCGGATTCACGAGCAGGCGGTAGAGCACGAAAGTCGAGGTGCGCTTGTTGTTGCCGCCGTCGATGGGATCCTTGAAGCGCAGGCGGTAGGAGACACAGGAAACGTCCCCACCCTTGTCGACATTCGGATCGCCGACCTGTCCGAGGTAGCGGTCAGTCGCCGCGGTCAGGAAAGTCACACCCACCGCGTCGGCTGCGGATCCTTGGTTCTTCGCAACCTTCGGAAGATTGCCACCTTGAACGATCGCGGCATGCAGCCATTCGAAATTGTTTCCGCGGCGTGAAACCAGCGACTCGAAGTCCTTCGCCATCGTGTCGAGCATCGTCTTGGCCTGACGCGAAGCGCGGATCTCGGACCGGCTGCGGGTCCACGTGTCGGTCGCCACGCCGGTGATCGTCACCAGCACGGTGATGATGATGGCGGTGATCCCCATCGCGACCATCAACTCGATCAGAGTGAAGCCCGAGGAGCGGCGGTTGGAAAAGTGGGTTTTCATAGGGATCGGAATCAGCGGCGGACCGCGAGGTTACGGGTGAAGATCGGGTTCTCGAGCTGGTCGAGGTCGAGCCGGTCCCGGATGTAGGTGTACGATGAGTTCGGCACCGAGAAGAATTCCGCAGCGAAGGCGATGTAGGCCTCCGGATAACCGTCGGCTCCCGCTCCGGAGGCGGTGTCACCATCGCCCGGCGTCGGATCGCTGATCGTGCCCGCCGTACCCTTGCGGAGCTCACCGCCATCAAAGACGAGTTGGGTCAACCTTGCCGTGAAAACACGCCCTTCGAGGGCCTTGAGGTCTTCCTGAAGCTCTGCCGAGTCACGGCGGCGCACGACGGGTTGGACGATGAAGTCCTGACCGGCAACGCCGTCACCCTTGTAAGGCTCCATGGTGCCGTCGGACCGGATGGATCCAGGATTTCCACGGTATTGGTAAATCAACAGCGCTTTGCTGGAGTCGGCGGATTCCTCGATCCACTGGTAGGCCTTCTCGAAGCCGGTATCGAAGTCGTCGGTGTCGTCCGAGCGCAGGGTCACGAGTTCCCGTTCCAGCGCGTAGGCGAGCCGGTCGGCTTCCTGGACACTGATCGCCTTGCGAATGCCTTGGGCAGCGGGCGCGAACACCGCGAGGAAGGCCGTCAGGAGCAATGCGAGCACACCGATCGCGATGACCGTTTCCATCAGGGTGAAACCACCCCGGTTCTTCAGCTGAGGGATACGCATAATAAGTTAGAAGGTTTGGGGGTCGGAGTTGCCGATGATCTGGGTCGGGTCACGGAACACCGAGGTTGAACCGTTGCGCCAAATGACGAAGCCCGCAAAATCCCGCCTGCCTTCGCTGGTGGTCTTCGGATCCTGCCCCATCGCCCGGGCGCCGCTTCCGATCACGAAGCTCGGCCCGGTGTAGTTGCTGCCCGAGAGGCCCGTGGTGCAGATGCCCTCGGAGTTGAACTCGTAGTAAAGATACTTGCCGTCGTAGAAGCCGCCGGCGCCCGTCAGGTTCATTTCCTCGAGCGAGCCACCGGCACCATCGTGGTCGGGGCGGCTGAAGGTGCGGCTGAAGAACACCTTGTCCGGAAGTGTGTAGGCCCGGCTGGAGAGCTTCCAATCGCCGGTCGGCTTGCCGTCGTCATCAAGTTCCTCATAAGCGATCGCAATTCGACGCAGATAGGACTCGGAAGTCGCATCATCAATATCGATGAGGATCCGGGTATTGGTCCCTTTTCCGACCGCTACCGAACGGGCTTCATCAAACAGCGCCTCGGTCGCGGCGATCGCGGTCGAAACCCCCTTGCCACCGCTGCCGCGCAGCGCGACCGAACCGATGGTCAGGAGAATGCTGATGATCAGAATCACGACCAAAAGCTCCACCAATGTGAAGCCTTTGCGCGAAAGGTGAGGTTTGATGTCCATGAACGTTGGGTTTAGGGAAATTGAGCTCATTTATTGGGCGCAAGCAAGCGGGAATGTGATTACATCGCGATTACGTGCATCCCCTTATTTTCGATAGTGTCCTTGATTCGGGCCGCTCATCCAAGCCCAAGCTGAGCGAACCATATCCCGCACGTCTTTGTGCGCTGCCTCCCAGCCGAGGACGTCTTTGGCCAATTGGGGATCCGCAAGCAATTGCGGCGGATCACCCTCCCGTCGAGGGCCGTATTTCACCGGCACTTCTTTTCCGGTGACCTCTTCGACCGCCTCGATGATTTCCTTCACGGAAACCCCGACGCCGGTTCCCAGATTGCAGCGGACCGAGTCACCGCCATCGGCAAGATAGGAAAGGGCTTTGGCATGGGCATCGGCCAGATCGGCGACGTGGATGTAGTCCCGGATGCAGGTCCCGTCGGGCGTCGGGTAGTCGGTCCCGAAGACGTCGACATGGGAGATTTCACCGGTCACGGCCATCAGCACGCGGGGAATCAGGTGGGTTTCCGGGTCGTGATCCTCCCCGATGCTGCCGTCATCCGCGGCACCGCTCGCATTGAAATACCGGAGGCAGGCGCTCTTAAGGCCCCATGCCTGCTCGCAGTCGCGCAGCACCCACTCGAGCATCAGCTTGCTTCTGCCGTAGGGATTGATCGGGTCCTGCGGATTGCTCTCGGTGATCGGAATCGCCGCCGGGACCCCATAAGTTGCGCAGGTCGAAGAGAAGACGAAATTCTTGCAGCCCCGGTCCTGCATCACCTCCAGCAAGGTGAGAGGCTCCGCCGTATTGTTGCGGTAGTATTTGAGTGGATTGGTAACCGACTCACCGACGTAGGCGTAAGCGGCGAAGTGGACGACAGCTTGGAAACCGTGCTCGTCGAACAGCCGCTCAAGCAGCGCCCGGTCTCCGATTTCACCGACCACCAACTCCACGGATTCGTCGACAATCGCGTCGTGATGCCCGAAGACGAGGTTGTCGAGCACCACGATCCGGAATCCCTGCGACGCGAGCAGGCGAACGGTGTGGGAGCCGATGTAGCCGGCACCGCCGGTAACAAGTATGGACGCTGACATCAGATTCGGGGATTTTGCTGCGGCGAGCAAACGGACCGCCTTCCAGCCTGTCAACCCCGCCCAGCGGGGATGACCCGCGAATTTCGTTGAATATCCGCCACATCCGAACCGTCCCATTGACCGAAATGAAACGACTTTTCCAAATCGCCCTCGTGGCGGCAGGCGCCGGGCTCTTCAGCTCCTGCTACTACGACCCCTACTCCAGCGGCTACGGCTACGCCGACTCCTACGGCTACAGCGGCGGCGGCACGGCTTTCATCCACACCAGCAGCGACAACTGGTTCTATGACTCGAAGGTGCGCTGCTACTACGACCGCAGCCGCAGCGCCTACTACGACCCTTGGCTGGGAGGCTACTATCCGAGCGGCTATTGCCCCCAGCCCGTCTACCATGTCCCCCACCCCTACGGATGGAGCGGTCACGGCACCTGCCCTCCTCCGAGGAATGTCCGCTACAACCAGATCGATCGCTACAAGGACCGGATCGCTTTGCTGAAGGCGCGCAACTACCAATGGGCGGAAAAGGTCCGGCTGAACCAAGCCGTAGCATCCGCCAACTGGCAGAATGCCCGCGCCCGTGCCGCGTCGAACTTCCAAGTCGCGAAGGCCAACCAGCAGATCCGCAACCAGCAGCTGCGGAACGCCTACAGCCGGGCCAACCGGGGCAACAACTACCAAGGACAAACGGTGGCGCCGGGCCGGTTCTCGCCCCAGGTCACGCAACCGAAGCCTCCGCAGAACTACAACCAGCGTACGCGCCAGAACTACAATCCGCCGCAGAACAACAACGTCCAGCGGTCAGGCTACAACAAGCCGGTGAACAGCGCCGTGCAGGCCCAGAAGCAGCGGAATGAGCAACTTCGCAACGCGATGTCGAACGCCCGCCAGCAGCAGGCCCAAGCTTATCAGAAGCAGAAAGAGGCTCTGCAGAACTGGAACCAGAAGCGGAAGAACCGCTGATCAGGCTCCCTCCCGGCGTCTTCGATCACGCTGGAGTTTTTCAAGGGTGACCCGCGGCCTCAAGGTCCAGCGGGCACCCAGAAAGCCTGCCATTCCTCCTCCGAAATGGCAGGCATGCGAGGCACCGAACAGGGATCCCCGCGCCCATGTGTCGGCGTGTTCGCCCCAAGTGCCGAGCAACGGAACACCAAGGGCGGGATTCATGATCGCCAGCAGTCCTGCCGAGAGCAGCAGCCCGTAGCCCAGGCTTTGACCGGACAACGGCACCGGCCACATCTTCGAGCCCGGCGAGACTCCGGTCAGCCACAGCATCGCCGCGACCGCGGCACCTGAAGCGCCGACGAGACAGGGCGCCGATTCGCCGGCCCCTCCGAGCACCAGATGCATGGCACCGCCGGCCAACAACCCGGCCAGCAGCACCCGCCACCACAATCCGAAGCCTCCGATCCGCTCAATCCGGGTCCCCACCGCCAGCAGCACCGCGACATTCAAACCGAGGTGCAACCAGCCCCCGTGGAGGAAGCCATGGGTGGCGAGCTGCCAGATCTGACCTCTGAGGATGCCGGCACGGCTCAGCCCGAAATCCTGGTAGATAGCGGGCACGCCATCGACGCCACCGAGCATCGCGATCCCGAGCTGGATCCCGGTTAGCACGAGCACCAGCAGCAGCGTCGCCTTCGCGGCCAACACATCGTCCCCGAGTTCCCGCCATCTGGACACACGTCCGCTCATGAAGTCGGGACGGTGCATGGCTCGGAGGCTTTCGAAAACCGGGAAATCAGTCGATCTCGCGCGAGCGTGGCTCGCGGCTGACCGGATCCCCGCTTCCCGGGGACGTCACAAACGGCCCGCCTTCCAGTGGCGCGACTCCGGTGAAGGCGACGTCCGGCATCTCGCTCGGGCGACCGGCCAATGGGAAATCCTTGCGCAAGGGATGGAACGGGTAGCCCTCCCACATGAGGATGCGACGCAGATCCGGATGATCCGCGAAACGGATGCCCATCATGTCGTAGACCTCACGCTCGTGCCACTCGGCTCCGTCCCAGAGTTTCACCGCGGTCGGAACTTCCTGGTCCTCGCCCACCTTGGCGCGGATGCGCAGATGCTTGGAATCATCGGTCGTCGCCAGCTCGTAAACCATCTCGAAGCGCGGGTCCTCTCCGAAGTGGTCGAGGCTCGAGATATCGAGCAGGAAGTCGTAGCCGAGATCGTTCTTCGCGGTCGCCAGCACTTCGGCCAGGGCCGACAGTTCGACCACCACGGTGTGCTCGCCCCGGAACTCGACGGTCTCGACGACCTTGTCGCCGAACTTCTCCTTCAGGGATTCGGAATCTTTGACGGCCGACATCGGATTCAGGAGGAAAGATCTTCGAAGAATTCCTTTTTCTGCTCCTCGATGGCCTTCACGCCCTCGACCTTGGCCTGAACCTTCATCAGTCCCTCGATCAGAGCCTCGGGACGCGGAGGGCAGCCGGAAATGTAAACGTCGACCGGGATAAGGCGGTCGATCCCCTGCAGCACCGCATAGCTGCGATACATGCCGCCACTCGACGCGCACGCGCCCATCGCGATGCACCACTTCGGCTCCGGCATCTGGTCCCAGATCCGCTTCACCGCGAGCGCCATCTTGTAGGTCACCGTGCCCGCCACAATCATCACGTCGGCCTGACGCGGCGAGAATCGCATCACCTCCATCCCGAAACGCGACAGGTCGAAGCGCGAGCAGGCCGAGGCCATCATTTCGATCGCGCAACAGGCCAAGCCCATCGGCATCGGCCACATCGAGTTCTTCCGCATCCAGTTGATGGCGGCATCGACGCGCGTGAAAATCACGTTGCCCTCGATCTTGGAGTCGTAGGCCGCGTGGGCGAGCTGACTGTTGTCGGAAACCATGGCTGCGGGGCGACATTGCCCCGCCCCCAGCGGACCCTCAAGCGGTTTGTGAAAGTTTTCACAAGCTCCCCAAGATTGCCAAATGCCGCTTCCGGCCCTATCACCCCCGCCCGCCCATGAACCGCATCGATGCCACTTTCGCCCGCCTGCGCTCCGAGGGGAAAAAGGCCTTTGTCGCCTACGTCGCCGCCGGCGACCCGTCCTTCGACGCCTCGCTGGAGGTCGTCCGCGCACTCGCCGACGCCGGCGCCGACGTGATCGAGCTCGGCGTGCCGTTTTCCGACCCGCTGGCCGATGGCATCGTCAACCAACTCGCCGCCGACCGCGCCCTGAAGTCCGGCATGAGCACGCCACGCGTCCTCGACCTGATCCGCGAGTTCCGGAAGACCCACGACACGCCCATCGTGCTCTTCACTTACCTCAACCCGGTCTTCACCTACGGCTACGAGAAGTTCCACACCGATGCCGCCGCGGCCGGGGCCGACGGCATCCTGCTGCTCGACCTGCCGCCCGACGAGGCCGCGCAGAACACCGAACTCGCCCGCGGTGAGGGTCTCCGGCACATCCGCCTGATCGCTCCGACCACCCCGGACGAACGGGTCACGCTTCTCGCCGACGGCTCGGAGGGATTCATCTACGCGCTCTCCCGCACCGGCGTCACCGGCGCCCATGGAGCACCGTCCGATCAGATCGCCGACCAGGTCGCCCGGATCACCGCCCACACCGAAACGCCGGTCTGCGTCGGCTTCGGAATCACGACTCCCGAGCAGGCCGCCATGGTTGCGAAAGCCGGCGACGGGGTGATCGTCGGCTCGGCCATCGTCAAACAGATTGAACTTCACCCCGACCGCGCCGCCGAGGCGGTCCGTGAATTCGTCGCACCCTTGATCGATGCCACTCACGGTGCGTAATCCTTCGCCCTGCAACTCCCAGCTCCCATGCTACTGCACTTCTACAAGATGAACGGTGCCGGCAACGACTTCGTCGTGGTCGACAACCGCGACCTTTCGCTGAACCTCACCGGCGATCAGATCGAGCTTCTATGCGACCGCCACCGCGGCGTCGGAGCCGACGGACTGCTGGCGGTCGAGCCCGCCGAAAACGGTGCCGACTTCAAGTTCCGTTACTACAATGCCGACGGCGGCGAAGCCGAGATGTGCGGCAATGGTGCCCGCTGCTTCGGCCGCTTCACCGCCGCCCTAATGGAAGAAGCACCCGATCAGGTTACGTTCGAAACGATCGCCGGCACGCTGGCCGCGGAGATCGTCGATGAAAACATCCGCATCGCGATGTCGGACCCGGTCGACCTGCAAATGGACAGCGGCGCTTCGGTCGACGGCCTCGACGCCACCCTTCACAGCGTCAACACCGGCGTGCCCCACGTCGTGGCCTACGTCGACGACCTCGAGAACACCGACGTGGTCCGCCACGGCCGCGCCATCCGGAATCACGAACGATTCGCCCCGAAAGGCACCAACGCCAACTTCGCCACCGTCCTCAGCCCCGGGCACATCGCGATCCGCACCTACGAGCGCGGGGTCGAAGACGAAACACTGGCCTGCGGAACCGGCATGGTCGCCTGTGCCCTGATGCATCACCTGCTCACCGGAGCCCCGGCCCCGGTCAAGGTCGACGTGAAGGGTGGCGAAACGCTTGAGATCGGATTCGAGAAGACCGGGGAGCAGCAGTTCACCAAGGTCACCCTCACCGGCACCGCCGACTTCGTCTTCGAAGGCGATATCGAGATCTGAAACCCGGCCCGCACCTCCCGAACCCCTCTTTTTCAACTGACTTCGACGTTCGATGTTGGACGTTCGAGGTTCAACGTCCACCCTCCGCCCATGAGCTTCCGAGGCACCTACACCGCCCTCATCACTCCCTTCTGCGACGGCCAGATTGACCGCCCCGCGTTCCAGGCCCTGATCGACCGCCAGGTCGCTGCCGGGATCGACGGCATCGTGCCCGTCGGCACCACCGGTGAGTCACCTACCCTGAACACACCCGAGCACATTGAGGTCATCCAACTGGCGGTCGATTACGCCAATGGCCGGTGCGAAGTTGTAGCCGGTACCGGCGCCAACGCCACCGCCGAGGCCGTCGAACTCACGATTGCCGCGGAAAAGGCCGGGGCAACGGGCACGCTGCAGGTCTGCCCCTACTACAACAAGCCGTCGGCCGAGGGGCTCTACCAGCACTACAAGGCGGTCGCCGACGCCACCGCACTGCCGGTGATGCTCTACAGCGTGCCCGGCCGCTCCGCGATCCCGATCCCGGTGGAAGTCGCCGCACGGCTCGCGGTCGACTGCCCGACCATCGTCGCCATCAAGGAAGCCGGCGGTTGCGTGGACCGGGTGAACCAACTCGTCCAGGCCCTGCCCGACGGCTTCGCCATTCTGTCGGGAGATGATCCGCTCACGCTCCCGTTCATGTCGTGCGGCGCGGTCGGACTCGTATCCGTCGCCTCCAACCTGATTCCCGACGTCATGGTCCGACTGGTCCGTGCCTGCCTCAACGGGTCCTACGACGAGGCGCTCGCGATGCAGAAGCAATGGTATCCGCTATTCCGCGGACTGATGTCGCTCGACACCAATCCGGTACCGATCAAGGAAGCCGTCGCGATGCAGGGCCACTGCTCCAACGAATTCCGCCTGCCGCTCGTCGGACTCGAATCCACGAAGTCGTCCGCGCTCCGCGAACTGCTCGAGAGCTTCGACCTTCTCTAACGCCATGAACCAGATCCTCGTCACCGGAAAGTCCGGCCGCATGGGCCAGGCCGTGATCGCCGCCGTCAACGCGAACCCGGATACCGAGCTCGCCTCGACCCACGACGCCGGCGAGGACCTCACCGCCGCCATCGCCAAGGCCGACACCGCGATCGACTTCACCATCCATTCCTTCACCGGCGAGTTGCTTGAAGCCGCCAAGAAGGCAGGCACACGGCTGGTGATCGGCACCACCGGCCACAGCGAGGAAGAGAAGCACGCGATCCTCGAGGCGTCGAAGTCGCTGCCGATCGTCTTCGCGCCGAACTTCTCGGTCGGAGTCAACACGCTCTTCTGGCTCACCCGACACGCGGCCCGCATCCTCACCCAGGACCGCTTCGACATCGAGGTGACGGAAATGCACCACCGCCACAAGATCGACGCACCTTCGGGAACCGCCCGACGTCTGCTGGAGATCCTCAACGAAGAGACCGGCACGTCCTATGAGGACGACGTCAAACACGGCCGGGTCGGCCTCACCGGTGCCCGCACCCAGCGCGAGATCGGCATGCACACGCTGCGTGGCGGCGATGTGGTCGGCGACCACACCGTGATGTTCGCGGCCGACGGAGAGCGCGTCGAACTCACCCACAAGGCCTCATCCCGCATGACCTTTGCCGCCGGCGCCGCGCGCGCCGCGGTCTGGTTGGCCGGCAAACCGGCCGGGCTCTACGACATGCAGGACGTACTGGGACTCCAGTAGTCTCTCCCAACGTGAACAACTCCCCCCGTGCCGGAATCGCCTTGGGCTCGAACCTGGGCAACCGCCTGAAGCACCTCCAGACGGCTCGCGATCTGCTCAGGAAGCTATCCCCGGACGAACCGCTCCTGCAGTCGGCCGTTTACCAAACCGCACCCGTCCATTGTCCGGACGGCTCCCCCGATTTCTACAACTGTGTGGTGGAAATCGCGTATCCGGGGGATCCCGACTCCCTTCTCGCCGTCACCCAGGAAATCGAGCGGAAGCTCGGGCGCGACCCCAACGCCGGACGCAACGCTCCGCGGATCATCGATGTCGACATCCTCTACCTCGGTGATTCCCGTGTGGACTCCGAGCAGCTCGAACTCCCCCATCCACGGCTGACCTCCCGACGCTTCGTCCTCCAGCCGCTGTGCGACATTCGACCCGACCTCGTTCTGCCGGGCGACAGCGCCGAGATCCGCGAGCACCTGAAGCATCTCGAATCCGACGAACCTCCCCTGCACCTGGTTCAGGCGGCATGGTAGCGTGCCGCTTGAAACTTTCTTCCCGAGCACCGAAGCTGCGCGCGTGTCCGGCATTGAGAAAGCGACAGCGCTGCGCCAGCGGAAAGGCGACCGGCGGATCACCGCGCTGACCGCCTACGACTACCCGACGGCGCGTCTGTTGGACGAGGCGGGTGTCGACCTGTTGCTGGTTGGCGATTCACTCGGCATGGTGGTGCTCGGATATCCGGACACGACCCATGTGACCCTCGAACACATGCTTCATCATACGGCCGCGGTCGCCCGCGCCGAACCCAAGGCTCTGGTGCTAGGCGACCTTCCCATCGATTCCTACCCCGACCCTGAAACGGCACTGGCCAGCGCCCGCCAGCTGGTCGAGGCAGGTGCGGATGCGGTCAAACTCGAGGGCGGCATCCGTCAGGCCGAAAAAGTCCGGGCCATCACCGAGGCCGGCATCCCGGTCTGCGGGCATCTGGGAATGCTACCGCAGCGGGTCCTTGAGGAAGGCGGCTACCGGAAGAAGGGCAAGACCCCGGAGCAGGCCGCGGCGATCCTCGAAGGTGCCGAGGCCCTGATCGAAGCGGGAGTCTTTGCGATCGTGCTCGAGAGTGTGGTCGCCGACACCGCGGCCGAAATCACCCGCAGCATCTCCGTTCCCACGATCGGCATCGGATGCGGGGAAACCACCTGCGACGGCGAGGTGGCCGTGGTCACTGATCTCGTCGGTTCGTTTCCATGGTTCGTTCCTCCCTTTGCCAAACCCGAGGCAGATGTCGCGACTTCGGTCCGGAAAGCCGCACTCGCCTACGTCAACCGGGTTCAGGAATCATGATCTCTCCGGACAAGCAGGCGGCCCTCGCGGCACGGATGGAGCAACTCGGAGTGAGCGAAGATGATCTCGTCGAGAAGTTCATCCTCGGATCGGGTTCCGGCGGCCAGAAGATCAACAAGACCCACAGCTGCGTTTACCTGAAGCACGAGCCGAGCGGGATCGAGATCAAGTGTCAGTCATCGAGGTCGCGCGAACTGAACCGCTTTCACGCCCGGAAGGAACTGTGCGACGAACTCGATGACCGCCGCCTCGGCCGGGAATCGAAGCGGCGTCAGGCGATCGAGAAGATCCGACGCCAGAAACGCCGTCGCTCGCGCCGGTCGAAGCAGAAGTCGATTCAGGACAAGCGGCTGCTCTCGCGAAAAAAGCAGCTACGCAAAGGTCCGTCGCCGAACGACTGACCTTCCGAAGCAGCTCCGTCCCCCCTCAGAGACCCGCGCTGCCGATCTGCTCGTCGTCCTCGGCGTGCCGCACGCCGTGGCGCAGCCTGAGATCGTCGAGGCAGGCATCGACGAGCCCCTCATCGAGATGGTGGATGTCCTGACCGCGGCCGAGTTCGCGCAGCAACAGCACGGTCAGTTCGCCGCCCAGATGCTCGCGGAATTCCTCGAGACCTTCGTGAACCCGACGGCGACCGTTGGCATCGCGCAGATCGAGCGCATCGTGCCACAAGGGCAGGCGCAGCGTTTCAAGAACGTCGAGCACGCGTTCGGCATCGCATTCGCGGAGAAGTCCGCAGCGTGCCGAATAGAGCGTATCGAGGGCCACCCCGGTCGCCACCGCATGCGCATGGCTGACCGTGAAATTGCTGAGCTGCTCAAGCTTGTGGGCCGACCAGTGGCCGAAATCGAGCGGGCGGCTGCTGCCGGTTTCGAACGGATCGCCGCCCTCGGCGATGTGCCGGGCGTGGGCGAGTGCCGAGCGCTCGACGCATTCCTCGAACGGAGCGGTCTCCAGCGCGGCCAAAGCCTCTGAATTCCGGAAGATCCAATGGAAGAACTCACCGTTCTTCACCAACGCGACTTTCACCGCCTCGATCAGGCCCGAGCGCTGCGTCTCCTCATCCTGACTCTGGAGAAACAGAAAGTCATTCACAACGGCGTAGGGCACCGCGAAAGCACCGATCCAGTTCTTCTTTCCGAAGCCGTTGATCGCGCATTTCACACCCACCCCGCTGTCGTCCTGCGAAAGGGTCGTCGTCGGAAACCGCACCAGCCGGACACCGCGGTGAGCGGTCGCCACGGCGAAACCCACGGCATCTAGAAACGCACCGCCTCCGATGACGATGACGTAGGAGTGACGATCGATGTGCTCGTCGTCGATCTTGGTCCAAACCCTCTGGACGAGAGCATCATCCACCTTGACCTCCTCTCCGCCCGGAAGCACCGAAACCCCTCGCCAGTCATGGCCGAGATCGGCGAAATAGCCGGCGATCTGCCGCTTCAGTTCCGGCCAAGCCGCTGCGACCGCCTCCTCGACGAACACCAGCACGCGACGTCCGCCACCTTCCTCAAGCAGTTCGGCAAGGAGCCGGTTGTCCGGTGCGAACGCTCCGCGGGTGAAGCAAATCCGGTGCTGGAAGTTGACCGGAATCTGGAAATCATGTCGGGACATGGGCTGTTGGAAAGATGCCCTTTCTACGGCCGGATTCCAATGATTCTTAGCGCCATGTGGCGCTGGCCGTGTCAACCGCGACCGGCGCGATTTCGCGCTGGCGGATTGTCGCCCGATCGCCGCAGGCTGCCGCCGTGACGGAGACCCTGTTTGAAACGAAGTGGCTTGGCCTGTACCGCATCGGCCACTGGGATTTCGTGCAGCGCCCGAACTCCGAGAGCTGCGTCGGTATCCTGGCCGTCACCGGGGACCATGAGGTGCTGCTGGTCGAGCAATTCCGCATCCCCTTGCAGCGCCGGGTGATCGAGATCCCTGCGGGACTGGTCGGGGACGAGGTCGAGCACGAGGGAGAGTCCATTGCCGAGACAGCCCGCCGCGAGCTACTCGAGGAAACCGGCTACCAGGCCGGCAAGATCGAGCCGCTGATCGTCTCGCCGACATCCGCCGGCATGGCACGAGAACTCACCCACCTGTTCCTTGCCACCGAGCTCGAGCAGGTCGGCCCCGGCGGAGGCGTCGGCAACGAGGATATCCAACTCCACCGGGTTCCGGTCGCGGACCTCCGGACATGGCTCCGGGCCAAAGAGTCGGAAGGCCTGCTGGTCGACTTCAAGATCCACGCGGCACTCTGGGCAGCGGATCTGCGCTGAGCAGACGGTCCTTACTCCCCACCCGCTTCTTCCCACTCGCCGAAGCGACGGAACTTCTCGTAGCGGCCGTCGAGCAGCTTCTTCACCGGAAGTTTTTCAAGCTCCTCGATCTCGCTCAGCACGATCTCGCCCAGTGCAGCGGCGGCGGCCTTGTGATCATGGTGCGCGCCTCCCTCGGGCTCGGGGATGATCCCGTCGATCAGTCCGAGCGAAAGCAGATCGGGAGCGGAGAGTTTCATGGCCTCGGCGGCTTCCGGCGCGTGCTTGCGATGCTTCCAGAGAATTGCAGCACAGCCTTCGGGGCTGATCACCGAATAGTAAGCGTTCTCCATCATCAGCACCCGGTCGGCGACCCCGATGCCGAGCGCGCCACCGGAACCTCCCTCACCCAGGACCACCGCCACGACCGGCACCTTGAGGGTCATCATCTCGCGCAGGTTGTAGGCGATCGCCTCGGCGATATTCCGTTCTTCGGCACCGATGCCGGGGTAAGCGCCGGGCGTGTCGATCAGGGCGACCACCGGGATGCCGAACTTCTCGGCGAGCTTCATCAGGCGCATTGACTTGCGGTAGCCTTCCGGATTCGCGCTGCCGAAGTTGCGCTTGAGATTCTCTTTGGTGTCGCGGCCCTTCTGATGGCCGAGGACGACCACCTTCTTGCCATTCAGGCGGGCGAAACCGCCGGGCATCGCCAGGTCATCGCCGATCCGCCGGTCGCCGTGGAGCTCGCAGAATTCCGAGAACGCATGAGCGAGGTAATCGAGCATGAAGGGCCTCTGGGTATGACGTGCGATCTGCACCCGCTGCCATGGGGTCAGGTTGAGGTAGATCTGCCGACGGGTTTCGGCGAGCTTGCCCTCCATCGTGGCGATTTCTCCGGACATGTCGATGTCCTGCGAATCGGCTTTGGCACGGAGTTTCTCCAACTCGCGTTCGAGTTCGACGATCGGCTTCTCAAATTCCAGCAACTGCATCGGGATCGGGGTGCGGGCGGCTCGGTGCCAGGAGGCTAACGGGCGGACGAGCGGATTTCCACCTCATTCCCCGTCCGAGTCAAGAGGGCCAATTCCTCCATATCGGCGGGATCGAGGTAAAATCCGCGGGCCAGCTCCTCGGGATCGGCATTTTCGGGAATGGCCGCAATGACAAGCGGCATGCGCTCGATCGTGATCACCTTGGACGCTCCCCGGTATCCGGGCGTTGCGGGTCCGTAGCGACGTCCCTCGCGAACAGCACTCTTGCCGGCGATCGTGGTCTTCTGATCCCCTCCGGGAGCGCCGACCACCGCCTTGAGCGGAAATTCCTTCACAAACACCCCACCGTCCCAGACGGAGAGCGCCTCGCGCTTCGGCTCGATGAGCAGGCGAAATTCCAGCGGCATCACCATCAGCTCATCGCCGGGTTGGAGCGAGTTCAGGTCCATCAGGGCGTTCAGATACATCAGCATGTCGAGGCTGGTCCGGTGCTTGGCCGTAATGCCCAGGTAGGAATCGCCCCGCACCACCGTGTAGACCGACTTGTTCTCCAGATTCGCGGTCGAGAGCACCTCATCCAGGTTCATCTCGCCAACAATCCGACGGGCCTCGGGTGCCGCCTTCGAGCGGGGGTAGATGCTCACGACCGTTCGGAGCCGGTCGCGCGCGCCCGCGAGATCGCCGATCGCGATCATTTCGCGCGCCTTCTCGAAGACCTTCATCCCCGGATCGATGTCCGGCATGTCCGAGCCGGCCTGCGGGAGGGCGACCATCGGCTGCGAATCAACCGTCACCGGGACCAGTTCGGCGAAGAACCCTTCCATCGGCTCCTCGCGGACGTGCCGGACAAGGAGGATGGTGAAGACCACCGCAGCCATCACCATGAGGCCCGCGATAATCCTGATCAGCGTCCAGAGACTCATCCGCCGCCGATCATTCAGAGAAGACCCCGGCGCTGGAAGTCGAAACGGTTGATCGGGATCGAGTGCATGATCATGTCGAGAGCGAACTTCACCACGGAGACCTCCCACGCGTCGTCCACGCCCTCGATCACCGCTTGGGCCGGATTGCCGCGCTGCCGGGCATCCTCGAGCACACGCTCGCGCACCTGCTCGATCGGGTCGTGCACGATCTCTTCGCTCACCGCGCTCCGGGCGAACCGGAATCCGTAGTTGAGAAAGGCCATGTCCTTACCCTCCGATTTCATCTTCTCGACCATCCGCTCGATCCTTTCCTTGGCGGTCGGATCGAACCCCTCCAGCTCGAGTTCGCTATAGGCGTCCGGCTTCACCAGCCGCGGCCGCACGGCCTCGACGTCACCGCTGCGGATCCGGATCTCGCCGGTCCGGTCCATCAGCTCGCTGAGGAGGAGGAACTCGAACCGGGTGTCGCCGAACGTATCGATGCGACGGTCCGGCTCCAGCAGCACGCGCGTGGTTTCCATCGCGTACTGGACGTCGTCGGGTGAATGCATGCCCAAATCTCGCTCGTTCCGTGCCGATCGCAAAGAAAACGGGCGGTCCCGGGTGATCCGGGGCCGCCCGCTTGAAAGTCGCTTTGAGGGAAATCAGCCCTGCGCGCCCTTCACGTAGGTGATCACATCACCCACGGACTGGAGCTTTTCGGCCTCCTCGTCGGGAACCTCGATTTCGAACTCTTCCTCGAAAGCCATCACGAGCTCCACCGTGTCGAGCGAATCCGCGCCGAGGTCCTCGATGAACTTTGCTTCCGGGGTCACTTGGTCGGCATTCACGCCGAGCTGGTCGACGATGATGTCCTTCACGCGGTCTTCGATACTCTTGTCAGACATGGATGTGCTTGTGGTGATTGCGTTGGGGAGGGATTACGCGATCTGGCCCGATCTTGGCAACCCCGAAAACCTTTGAAAAGCAGGCGATTCAGACATCCGAGGGCTTCTCCGGCGGGGGTTCGCTCGATTCCCCCTCGTAGTCGATCAATTCTCCGGAGAATCCGGCCCGAACCGCTTGGATCAGCTTTTCGGCGGGCTCGCCGTCGTCGTGCTTGAAGCCCCCGTAGGTCAGGCCGTCGATCCGGATCTTGCGCTCGCCACCGGAGCCGTTGTCGCTCCACGCAAACGCCAGCCCCTTGCTCTTCCACCTCCGCAGGTCAAGGCGGACCAAATCGCCAAGTTCGACCGGCTTCCCACCGGCCGGCTGGAGCGTTGTGCCGTCGAGCACGATTTTGCGCGCCATGGTGCGGAGCAGAAGGAACAAGGCCCCAAGGAATAGGACCAGACAGATCCAGAAAACCACCCATTGCTCGAAAATTTCCCGCTCCGTGTGGGCATGCTCGGGGGCTTCCTTGACCAGATTCAGCTGGTCTCGGATGGGGTCGAACAGATCCCGCTCCGGATTCCCCAGTCCCGCGGACATGGCATCGTAGTCGGAGAGAAGCTCCGGCCACTTCACGGACTCCACCGTTCCCTCCGGAAGCAGGTTCCGATTCTCGGGAAACTCGACCTCCTGGATCTCGGCAAAGCGGCGCCACTCGCTTGGCGACATCTCGTCCTTGCGCTCGCCGAACTCGGCCACCGCCCGCTCGACCGCCTTCCAGACGTAATAGGAAAGGTTCTCCTCACGGTATCCCGAACGCCCGTCCTTGAAGAACATGGCCGCGAAAATCCCGAACATCAGGATCATCGCCGCCGCGCGCAGCAGGAACCAGGGTGTGGGTTTGCAGACGATCCGCTGACTCATGGGTTTCCTGCGCAGAAAAACCACGGGAGCCGGAATTGGCAAGCCCTCGCCGCCGATCCGCTTTTGACCTCGCCGCCGCCCGCCTCCATGCTCACCGCAGCCGATGGCCTTCTCCGAACAATTCGAGTCCCTTCTCGCCCGCCCGACCCCGCTGATGCGGCGCTTCCGGGGACTTCTCGATCCGTGCACCGACGCGCGCCTGGAATCCATGGCCCGCGAGTCGGCCGCCACCACCCGCAGGCACTTCGGCCGGACGATGCGCCTCTTCGCCCCCCTCTATCTGTCGAACGAGTGCGTCAACAACTGCAGCTACTGCGGATTCTCGCGCGACAATCCGATCCTGCGCACCACTCTTACGGTGGATCAGGTCGTGCGGGAAGCCCGGCACCTCTACGATCTCGGCTTCCGGAACGTCCTGCTGGTCGCGGGCGAACACCCGAAATTCGTCTCGGAAGGATACCTTCAGGAATGCCTCGACGCCCTCAAGACCTTCATCCCGACCCTGGCGATCGAGGTTGGTCCGATGGAGGGCGACCAATACGGCGAAATCGTTTCGCACGGAGCGGAAGGACTGGTCGTTTACCAGGAAACCTACCACCGCGAGACTTACGAGAAACTCCACACCGCCGGACCGAAGAAGAAGTTCGGCTGGCGGCTCGATTGCCCCGAACGGGCCTACCGCGGCGGCTTCCGCAGGATCGGTGTTGGCGCGCTTTTCGGACTGGCCGACTGGCGCCACGAGGCGACCTCGCTCGCCGCCCACGTCGAGTATCTGCTGAGGCATTGCTGGAAGGCGCAGTTCACGGTCGCCTTCCCGCGCATGCGCCCCTACGCCGGCAACTACGAGTATGAGCCGGACCCGGATCTTTTCCTCTCCGACCGCGCGTTGGTTCAGCTTGTCGCCGCCTTCCGCCTGTGCTTCCCGCAGGTCGGTATCGTGATGTCGACCCGTGAGCCCGCCACGCTGCGTGACGCGATCGCCCCGCTCGGCGTGACCATGATGTCCGCCGGCGCACGCACCGAACCGGGCGGCTACACAGGCGCGGGTCACGACGACCTCCACCTCACGCTGCGCGGCCGGCGCGTCGAAATGGAGAACCGCACCGGCTGCGAGAAAGCCACCGAGCAGTTCACCATCGATGACAGCCGCAGCCCTGCCGAAGTTGCGGCCATGCTCTCTCGCCAAGGACTCGATCCCGTCTGGAAAGACTGGGACGAAGCCATTCTCGCCACCTCGTGATGACCGTGACCCTCAATGGCGGAAGCCGTGCCTTCGAGCCGGATTCGATTTCGCTCGAAGCCCTGCTCGGCGAACTCGACCTCGGCGGCAAGCCTGTCGTCGTCGAGCTCAACCGCGAACCGGTCCTGCCAAGCGACTACGCAACGACGACCATCCGCGACGGCGACTCGCTCGAGATCGTCCGGATCGCGGCAGGCGGCTGATTCCATTCCCGCATCGCTGACCTGACGGGTTCTGAGATTGTTTTCAGACGTGCGGACGAGCGGCCTGATCACAGAGGCAACTGGACCGGCGGACCCAGCTCCTGCGGGCGGGTCTCAAGCACGTGGACATCGAGCCACATCTTCACCCGCGCGCCGACCTCACGGATCTTCGTCTTGAAGCCTCCCTGTCCTTCGACGTCGCGTGCGTTGTAGCCGGCGAAGTCGAGTCCGATCGACTTGGCCAGATAGGCGGCCCGCTCGTTCTGGAAACGCTGCGAGATGAAGGTCACCTGTTCGACTCCGTAGATCTCCTTTGCCCGGACCACCGAAGCGAGCGTCCGCAACCCCGCGCTGTCGCCGAAGATCCGGTCCTCCGGAACTCCCGCCGCCACCAGCGCCTCCTTCATCTTCTTCGGCTCGTTGTAGTTGTCCTTGCGGTTGTCGCCGGAAACGATCACGCACCGGAGCTTGCCCGCCTTCCAAAGCTCGGCGGCGGCATCGATCCGGTAGCGGAAGTAGAGGTTCTCCCGACCGTCAATCCGATCATCACAACCGAACACGAGCCCGACCCGCCCGTCGGGTACGTCGGCGATTTCGTCGTGAAGCTTTCCCGCCCCGGCGATCACCGCCGCGACGTTCGCCCACACGACCCAGCCGACGAAACACAGCACGCCCCCGATCGCGAAGTGCCGGAGGGTGCGGAGCGGACGGAACTTCTTCGCTTTTCGGCTCACGGTTGCGGACCTCCGACGGTCTTCTTCGTCCACGCCATCATCGCCTTCATCGCCTCCTCGAAACGGGTCCCGATCGGCTCGCGCGGCGCCAGCACCCGCAGCCGCTCCGGTTGCTCGTCGCCGAAGGTCACCTCGCGGGTGCGGCCAACCAGCTCGCCATCGACTTCAAGCGGGACTTCTCGGTCAGCCGTCACATGCAGTGACCCGGATTGGAAATACGAGACGGTCGAACTGTCGAAGTCGACCCCACCCAACGCGATCCCTCGGAGCGAATCGAGCACCAGCTTGTAGCCGGCCTCCTTGAAGACGAGCACGTCGAGCTTGCTGTCCTGGTTGTCGGCACGATGGAAGAGCTTGAACTGGCCGCCATAGAGCGAGCCGTTTCCGGCGAGCACCGCGACCCCCTCCTCTTCGCGACCATCGTCGCCCTCGACCTTCATCCTCGGCGGCTTCTCACCGAGAACCTTCACCGCCGACAAAAGGTAAGCCAGAGGTCCGAGCACCTTCTTGCTCTCCCAAGTGGTTTCCTCGATCACCGCCGCATCGAATCCGACGCCGGCCATCTGGACGAATGGCGTGCCGTTCGCTTCGAACAGATCCACCTCTTTCACGTTGGCCTCGAGGATCACCTCGAAGGCGCGGTCGAGATTGTCGTAAGGAATGCCGAGCTCGCGTGCGAAGACGTTCATCGTGCCGGTCGGCAGCACTCCCAGCGCGGTCTTCGAACCGGAGAGGCCCTTGACCACCGCGTTAAGCGTGCCGTCTCCTCCGGCGGCGATCACCACAGGTTCACCCTGCTCGGCGAAGCGGTGCGAGAGGGCCTCCGCCTCCTCGGCCGAACGCGTGGCGTAGAGCGCCAACCCGGCGGCATTGTCCATCAGGAACTCCAGCGCTCTCCGCCCCCGCTGGCTCCGTGCCTTCGGGTTGAAAAGTACCGGATATCTCGGAGGGAGGACCACGGCCGCTATTCAAGGCTCCGCCCGTCGACGCCGCAAGCCCCGAGGACCTCAAGCAGGCGCGCGACCGGCAATCCCATGACGTTGTCGAAGCTGCCGTCGATCGATTCGACCAGCATCTCGCCGTGCTCCTGGATCCCGTAGGCCCCCGCCTTGTCGAGGGGGTCCACTTTCGCGAAATAGGCATCGATCACCTCCTCACCGAAAGGCCGGAACCGGACTTCGGTCAGTTCGTGAAACGGATGGGCCGTGCCGTCGGGCGCGACCACGCAAACTCCGGTGCAGACCGTGTGGACCCGGCCCGACAGCCGCCGCAGGGTCGCCCGGGCCTCGTCCAAATCGGCGGGCTTTCCCAGAGGCTCATCCTCCAGAAAGACCAGCGTGTCGGCTCCGATCACCGCCGCTCCCGCGACCTCCACCCCCCTCGCCTTCAGCTCGGCATTGGTTTCGCAAAGTTCGGCGGGAGCCATCCCGGCGTCATGAATCTCCTCCGCCGGCGACGGTCGGACCTCGAACTCCACGCCCGCAGCCGCCAGCAATTCCCTTCGCCGGGGCGATCCGGACGCGAGCACGATCTTCATCAGCGCCTCCCTAACCTTGGGCGGAGGCTCCCGCAAGCCCCGCTAACGCAATCCACTTGCATTTGCAGGTTTTCTGCCCATGGTTCCCGCCGTGGCCCGTATTCTCGCCTGCCTGATCCTCTTCGCCCTCGGCTGCCATGCTGAGGAGCTGAAGGTCGCAACCCTGCACCCGCTGCTTGCCGATCTTGCCCGCCAGGTCGGCGGCGATCGGGTGGAAGTCGTCGAACTGGTGACGCGCAACGACGATCCCCACCACTTCGAGCCGACGCCGGCAACCTTGCGCAAGGCCACCGGCATGGACCTGTGCCTTGCCTCCGGCATGGGTTTGGAAAGTTACCTCCCCTCGCTGAAGTCGATCCTGCCTGAAGGCGCAAGATTGGTGGAGATCGGCTCCGGACTGCCGACCCTCGCGGGGAGTTGCGACCATCCGGACCATCATCACGACGAGGGAGATACCGATCCGCACTGGTGGCATTCGGTGGACGCCTTCCGGCGCGCCGCCACTTCCACCGCCGCCACATTCGCCGAGGCCGACCCTGACGGAGCCGACTACTATCGCTCCCGTAGCATGACTTACCGCCGGAAGCTCGATCAGTTGGAACGCTGGACGCGCCGCGAACTCGCCCGAGTCCCGGCAGAAAAACGCACGCTCGCCACCGCCCACGCCGCCTTCGGCTACTTCTGCCACGAATACGGGTTCACCGCCCTACCCGTGCAAGGGGTGAACCGTGAGCAGATGCCCGATGCCGCCAGCCTCGCCTCACTGATCGGCAAGCTCCGCGATTCCGGCGTGACCGCGATCTTCCCCGAAACGTCGTCCAACCCGAAGATCCTCGAGGCTCTCACCGCCGACACCGGCATCCGCATCGCCGACCCGCTCATCTCCGATGGCACCACCACGGACAGCTACGAGGCGATGGTCCGGCACAACGTCGAGACGATCGTCGGAGCTCTTGGGACGAAGTGAGCCCGCCACTGGCGCTCGTCACCTCGCATTCAGGAGACCTTCGGAAACCCGTACCGATTCGGGATCACTCGCAGCGGATCGAGACCGACCGACCGTGGGCGTCGAGGCCCTCGATACGCGCGAATTCCTCGACCACCGGCAGCGACTTCGCGACCGACTTGCGGTCCAGCTTGACGATACTCGTCCGGCGCTGGAACTGGTCGGCCCGGAGCCCGGAGAACGACCGGCCCGCCCCGCCCGTCGGCAGGGTGTGGCTCGGACCCGCGAGGAAATCGCCGACCGCCACGGCCGACAGGTTTCCGACGTAGATCGCACCCGCCGTCCGAATCTGCTTCAGCCACTTCGACTCCTTTTCGACCATCAGGGAAAGGTGCTCAGGGGCGAAGGCATTCGCAATCTCGACGCCTTTCGAGAGATTCTTCACGTGGAGCGCGAAGGCGCCCTGATCGAGAACCTCACGGATGTAGTCGGCCCGCGAAAGCGTCTCGAGTTGGCGCTCGATCGCCTTGAGGACCTTGACGATCAGCGCCTTTGAGTCGCTGATGAAACCGATCACGCTGTCCCCGCCGTGTTCGGCTTGGGCAAGAAGATCCGCGGCGATGAAATCCGGATTGCCCGTCTTGTCGGCGAGCACCAGCACCTCGCTCGGGCCCGGCAAAAGATCGATCGACACCGCTCCGACGAGTTGGCGTTTGGCCTCGACCACAAACTTGTTTCCGGGACCGAAGATCCGGTCGACCGGCCGCACCGACTCGGTGCCGAGCGCCATCGCCGCGATCGCCTGGGCACCACCGACCTTGATGACCTCGCTGACACCTGCGGCGTGAAGGGCGTAGAGCAACTCGGGATTCACCTTTCCGTCCGGACCGCAGGGAGTCGCGCCGAGGACCTCCGGAACCTTCGCCGCTTTGGCAAAGCCGGCGGTCATCAGCGCCGTCGAGACGAGTGGAGCCTTGCCGCCCGGCACGTAGACCCCCACCCGGTCAAACGGGGTGAAACGCTCTCCCACCTTCGCCCCCTCGGCATTCCGGTAGGACCAGTCCTTGCGCATGCTGCGCTTCGCGAATTCGGTGATGTTCCGCAGGCTGGCGGCCACCGCCTTCTTGGTCGACGGCGCCACGGCCTTCCTCGCCTCGGCGATCTCCTCCTTGGTGACGAACAGCGCAGCCGGCGCGAGCGCGACCTTGTCGAACCGCGCCGCGTAGTCCGCCAGCGCGCGATCCCCGCGGGCACCGACTTCACGGACAATCTCGGCAACCGCCTCCCTGACGTCGTCCCCGGGAATCGCCCGGCGGTCGAGGGTCGCGACGAATTCTCCGTATCCTTCGTCCTTGTGACTGATGGTTCTCATGGCGGTTACGGGATCAGTAGTAGGGCTTGAGCATCAGGTAGCAAACCGGCCCGGTGACCGCGACATAGAGCCACAGCGGAAACACCCAGCGGGCAAGTTTGCGATGTGCGGCAAAGCGGTTCGTCCACGCCGCAATGAAGGTGAAGAGAATGAACGGAAAGCTCACCGCGGCCGACACGATGTGCGTGATGAGCAGGAAGAAGTAGAAGCCCCGGATCGCCCCCTCGCCGCCGAAGCGGGTCGGATCGTTGGTCATGTGGTAAGCGACGTAGGAAAGCAGGAAAAGCACCGAGAGCACCATCGCGAACAACATCGCGGCCCGGTGCAGCGCCACCTTGCCCTGCTTGATGAAAACCAGCGCCGCGATCAGCACGACGGCTCCAGCCGCGTTCACCGCAGCATGGAACGGCGGCAGCATCTCGGTGCTCCAACCTTCTGGCAGGGGCAGGCGGATGCGCTGCATCAGCGCCACCAGCACCAGCACGAGGGCGGAAACCACCCACGCCACCACCCGCAGCTTCCGCGCGAGCTCCTCGTTCGCCGGCTTCGCCAGCCATTCCGATCTCTCACTCATGGGTTCTCCGAAAGCTCTTTGCGGATGCGGTCATACATCGACTTCTTCTCCCGATCATACTGTCCGGGGTCCCGCTCGCGGGCCTCGTCGGTGTCGGCGTCGGCGAGCGGCCACTTGCCGACGACGTTGAGGTCGTGGTCGATGAGGAGGAATCCGAGGTCGTGCGCGTAACGCCCGTTCGAAGCGATATCGATCGGGTCCCGGCGCTCGCGGATTTTGAAGAACTTCAGCTCCTCCTCCAGATAGCGGTGGGTCTCGTCGCGATCCCCGGCGCTGGCGAACCACCAGTTCTCCGGATCGGCCCCGAGCGTTTCCGCGTAGTCCGACAGCTTCTCCTGATCATCCTCGTCGGGGTCGACCGTGATGCACACGATTCGGAAGTCCGGATCGTCGCCGAAGGTCTTGTAGATCTCCGCCAGCTCGCTGCCGTTGCGGACCGCGCACTTCGGGCAGACCGCGAAGAACTGCGCCAGCACCGTGACCTTGCCCTTGAGGTCGGACAACTTCACCTCCGTGCCGTCCTGCTTCACGAGATCCAGGTCCTCCTCAATCGGAAAGAATTCATCGACGTGACCCACGCCCGCATCCGACACCGGCGGGAGCTCCGTTTCGGGCACACCCTTTCCGAGCTGCCTGAAGAAAAGAATCATCGCGATCGACGCGACGACAACGAATCCGTAAATGGCAATGACTTTCGGGTTCATGGTTCCTGCTTTGCCGGGGTTGCGAGCAGTTCTTCGGCTGTCTTGAACAGCAGCTCTTTGAGGGTCTCGACGTTGCTCTTTTCAAGCCCCTCGGACTTACCCTGCTCGTCCCACTCCGCGGCCTGCTCGAAATTGAAGGGCACCTTGTTCCTGAAGTTCAGCTCACGACCGTTCGGCTTCCGCGCCCGGACCGTCGGTTGCCGTAGGTGCCCGTCGCGATCCACCAACATGAAAGTCGGGTCAAACTCCCACGTTCCGTCCTCCTCCTTCGGCATGAAGCCGGACTGGAGGACGTTCTTGAAATACTTGTGCACGCTTTCCTCGCGTGCTCCCGCCAACCACCAGAACGGCAGCTCGGCGCCGAGATCGGAAGCATACTCTCCAAGCTTCTCCGGCGACTCGTTCTCGGGATCGAGAGTGACGCAAACGATGTGGAAGTCTTCGCGGGTCCCGTAGCGTTGCTTCAGGTCGAGCAGAACCTGCCGGGTGGTCGACCACGACTCCGGCTGTTCGAAGACCACCGGCACGATCACGAACACGTCGCCCAAGAGGTCCAGCAAGCTCGCCTCCGACTCGTCCTGACGCCACAGCTTGAAGTCATGCTTGTCCGTGCGCAGCCGGGTCACGAAGGCCGGGCGGTCGTCCTCGGCGCGGCGGGCCGCGTCGCGGTTGTAGGCCACGAGAATCAGCACCCCGCTGACCGCCATCACGGCCACGAGGATGAAAGCCGTCAGCCGCAGTTTCCGCGGATCGCGCACGGCAGGTTCCAGATTCTCGGCGGGCCGTCTCATGGGGCGGCGGACCCTAGACTAGCCCCATGCAAAGGCAAGTAATCCGAGTTCGAGCGGCAGATAGAGCAGCGTGAACAGAAACAGCCGCCGAAAAGAGGACCGTTCGCCGTCGCGCATGAACCGGCCGGAAAATGCCGCCATCACCAGCCCGAGCAGCACCCCGGCCCCCAAAGCGATGTGCCCGGGAAGCCCCGGGGTCCAGCCGGCGAGCCACGGCCAGACCGGCAGACCCGCGAGAAACAGTGAGAAAACGGCACTCAACAGACCGCAGCGCCGCCCGCTGACGTCGCCATTGCTCCACATCCGGTAGCCCGCCTCCTCGTACTCCTCACGGCACAGCCAGCTGATCGCGACGAAGTGCGGGAGCTGCCAGAGAAACAACAACGCGAAAAGGAATGCGGCGCCTCCGTCGAGGCCGTGGTCAGGAACCGCCGTCCAGCCGATCATCGGCGGGATCGCTCCGGGAATCGCGCCGACCAGCGTATTGGCGCTGCTCCAGCGCTTCATCGGCGTGTAGACGAATACGTAGATCCCCACCGTCACCGCCGCGAGGACGGACGGCATCGTTCCGACTTTCACCGCGAGGTGGATGATCCCCGCCGCCGAGAGCATCCAGCCGAGGCCGAAAGCGAACACCGGATCCATCCGGCGCGAAGGCAAGGGTCGGTCGGCAGTCCGTTTCATCCGGGCATCCAGATCGACTTCCATCAGCTGGTTGAAGGCCGACGACCCAAATGCCGCGAGCGCCGTGCCGACGAGGGTATGGGCGAGCAGGACGAGATCGAGCCCCGCTCCCTTCGATGCCAGCAGGAAACCGAAGAAGGTGGTCAGCAGGACGAAGACGTTCAGGCGGACCTTCATCAGCACGACGAGGTCCTTCCGAAGCCCGGGCGGCTTCTTCTCGACAGTCTCCTCAACGCTGGACGCTTGCTCGCTCATTCGGCAGCCCGAAGAAACCCTCCCGCCGCATCCCGCGCACGGAAAAAACCAACGGACCGCGGGACGCCGCCCGGTCCGATTCCCGGCTCAGATGCTCACCCCCCGAAGTCCCGGCGGTAGAAGATTTTGAGATACTTCATCCCCCGCTCCTCATCGAAGCCCTTCTCGACCACCGGCTCGGCCTGATCGAACGACTTCGGCTTGAGCCGGACCTCGACGCCGGTGTCCAGCTTCATGATCGAGCTCATCAGCTTCTTCGCCTTCGTGACGTCCTTCTTCGAAATGCTGAAGCCGTCCTCGATCTTCACGCCCTCATCCTCCTCCATGCGCCGGCGCTCCTCGGCGAAGCGCGCCTTCGCCTCGGGAGTGCGCAGCGCTTGTTCCTCGAACTCTGCCAAGCTGAAGGTCTTCTTGCCGTCGAAGTAGGACAGCGCGTCCTTGGCCGCCTGCTTGCTCTCCCATGGCGGTGTATCGTCGTCCGACCCGCCCCCGCTCGAAACGGCGGCGACCGCCATCTCGGCGACCTTCTTGCTGACCAGCGCCGCATCGGCGATCGGCACCACGCCGAGGAAATCCCGCACCCAGAAGCGCGACTCCGCTCCGGCCCGATCGAAGGTCAGGACGTAGAAGCCCTTGCCGCCGAAGTGGTCGATGATCAGGCATCCCTTGTCGATCTTCTCGGGGTTGATCCCTTGCTCGGTGTGAAGTTCGAGATCGCCGTCGCGGGTCGAGATGCTCAGGAACGGCGTCACGCTCTCCGACTTCAGGATGCAGATCGCGCGCTTCGTCTCGCCGTCGCACGAGATGCCGTCGAGGAGCGAAATGCAGAGATCACCCGACTTGATGTTCGGGTGGTTCGACTTCGAGTAGAGTCGCTTGGCGATTTCGCAGCCCTTCTCGAGCAAGGTCGACGGATCCGAAAAGATCGCCGCCGTCGCCTGGTTGAGCTCGTTCTTCTCCAGCGAGCTGTGGTGGCTGAACCGCTGGCCCTGCATCCCCAGACTGCGGAACGAGCGCAGGAAGATCGGCGTAAGCAGCGTCTGGTCGTCCTCGCTGACTTCGAACAACTGCTTCGAGGTCTGGAGCGGTTCGTCGCGTGCGGGATTGCCCACTTTCGCCAACACCAGGCCCGCGATCCGGGCACCCTCGAAGTCCAAATGCAAATTCACGGGCGTCTGGTTAGCGGCTTCCCCCGGCGAGGCAATCCAGAATCGGCAAGAAGTCGCCTGCTGGGCCCGCCACAGTGGTTTGTAGTTCCCCGTTTACGGGGTCCACGCGCACTGCCGGATTCGAAAGCCCCCTGAAGGGGGAACTACAAACACCCGAAGCCAGCTTTCAGAACCGGTCCAGCGAAGCAGTCCTCCCTATTACCCCAGCGCCTTCTCCATCAGCTGGTTCATCCGCTTCACGGTGTCCCGGGCGTCTTCGAGCAGACCCGCCGCCATCAGGGCGTTGTCGAGCAGCTGCCCGGCCACCAGCTTGGCCAGATCCGGATTGTCGTCCTTGGCCGAGGCGAGACGCTTCACCAGTTCGTGGCGCGGATTGATCTCCAGATCGACCTTCACCTCGTCCTGGAAGTTCTCGTCCATCGCCTTCATCATCGCCCGCATCTGCGGCGTCATGCCGTCTTCGGGAACAAGGGCCACCACCGGGCTGTCGACCAGACGCTTACCGGCCTCGACCTTGGTCACCTTGTCGCCGAACTCGGTCTTGAGGAACTCGCACAGCGACGCCGTCTCTTCCTCGGAAAGCGGCTCGCCCTCAAGCTCGGTGTCCTCGAGTTCGACCCCACTCTGGGTGATCGACTGCAACTTCTTGCCATCGAACTCAGCAAGCGAGTCGGCCACGTATTCGTCGACCGCGTCGGTGAAGTAGATCACCTCGAGCCCGCGGCTCTTGAACGCTTCGAGATAAGGACTAGCCTCGATCTGTTCGCGCGAGCTGCCGACGATGTAGTAGATCTTTTCCTGCCCGTCCTTGGCCCGTGTCAGATACTCGGGAAAGCTGGTCACTTCCCCCGCTTCGGTCATCGAGCTTTCGAAACGAAGCAGCTTCGCCAGCGCCTCCTTGTTGGCGAAATCGGTGGCCACGCCCTCCTTGAAGTAGCGGTCGAACTTCTTGTAGAACGCCCGCCATTTATCGGGATCTCCCGCGGCCTCCTTCTCGAACATCTTCAGCACCCGCTTGCTGATCACGGTGCCGATCTTCCGCACCAGCGCGCTGTCCTGCATCGTCTCGCGTGAGATGTTCAGCGGCAGGTCGGCGCTGTCGATCACCCCTTTGAGGAAGCGCATCCAGTCCGGCAGCAGTCCCTTCGGCTCGGGATCGATCAGCACCTTCTTGCAATAGAGCGCGACACCGGGATCGGCCTTTCCGAAGCCCATTCGTTCCGGATTCTCCGACGGCACAAAGACCAGCGCGTTGATCTCGAGCGGTGCGTCCGCGGAGAAATGCAGGCGATACTGCGGCTCGTCGAAAGCCTTCGCCTGGAATTGGTAGAACGCCTTGTATTCCTCGTCGCTGATCTCGCTCTTGTTCTTCAGCCACAGCGCCTCGACCTCGTTGACGCGCTTGCCGTCGATCATCACCGGGAAGCCGACGAAGTTGCTGTAGGTCTCCACGAGGTGCTTCACGCGGTGTTCCTCGGCGTATTCCTTCTGATCCTCTTTGAGCTTCAGCACGATTTTGACGCCGCGTGCGACGCCATCGGCCGGCTCGATCTCGTAGCCCGACTTGCCGTCACTGGTCCAAACCAAGCCTTCGGCATCCTTGCGCCAGCTGCGCGAGTAGACCTTGACCTCGTCGGCCACCATGAAGGCGGCGTAGAAGCCGACCCCGAACTGGCCGATCATGTTCTCCGGCGATCCGCCGCTCTCCTTCATCGCGGTGAGGAACGCCTTCGTTCCGGAATGGGCGATCGTGCCGAGATTCTCGACCAACTCCTCGCGGGTCATCCCGATCCCGTGGTCCTGGATGGTCAGCGTGCCCGCTTCCTTGTCAGCCACGACCTCGACCTGCAGCGGCAGCCCCGCGTCGTGGATGTCCTTTTCGGTCCCCTCAAGGTGCCGGAGCTTCTCCATCGAGTCGCTGGCATTCGAAATCAGCTCCCGCAGGAAAATCTCCCGGTCGGTGTAGAGGGAGTGCACCACCAGATCCAGCAGCTGCTGGATTTCGGCCTGAAACACATGCTTTTCGGAGGTCGCTTCGCTCATGGCGCGGCCCGATAATCCATCCCCGCCGCCGTGTCAACGGGGCGAATCCGTCCGACCTTCGCCCCGACCGTACTGGCTGCCGGTTCCACTTTCTGTCTAGTCTCCGGTGATGACCCCGCCATCCCGCTCCATCCTTGGGTTTCTGCTCGCCGCCAGTGCCGCCGGTGCTGTGCCGATCCTCATCGAATCAGGCGACCTTCAGGCAGAGATCAACGCCCACCCGATCCCCTCGGCGGCCTCGTCGGACAAATACCGGCTCCCCACGAATCAGGAGATGACCGCCTTTCGCGCGGCGCTCCAACACATCCTCGATGGCGATCTGCAGGCCGCTGCCGACGCGGCGGTCGATGCGAATTACGATGTGGTTTCCTACACCGACAACGTCAGCAGCGATGTCTTCGCACTGCTGCGGGAGAAGAACAGCAACCAGCATTGGGGCGGCTTCTACGCGATCGATCTGACGCCCGAGCGGGAACTGGTCGTTCAGTGTCCTCATCCTCTCTACGACGGCGTCCGCGTCCCGGCCACGGACCTGTTCTTCGACACCAACGCCGTCGGCTTCCTGCTCGCCGGCACCCACCGCAACAACTCTCCCACCGAGTCAAACTGCGATGGCGACCTCGGCGGCGACCCCTACCGCATTTCGGACATGGCACACGCGCCGGAAAGCCTGTTCCAAGCGGCGCATGAGGTGATCGAAGCGCATTTCGACACCACCGTAAGCCTCAGCTTCCATGGCATGGCCGAGGGGACGGACCCGGCCGATGTCAGCATCAGCAACGGCACGCCGACCGAGTTCATCGGCAACTCCCTGTCACGATCCCTTGCCACCCGGATGAACGAAATCCTTGGCGCTGCCATGGATTCACGCGTGGCCGTGAGCCACCAGGAACCGGGCCAGGACCCCGCCCTCAGTGGCAGCACCAACACCCAGGGACGCGTTACCAACGGCTCGACAGAGCCGTGCCAGACGCCTGCCCTTTTCGCGATCTTTCCCGAACGCTTCATCCACATGGAGTGCGACCCGGACGTGCGCGACGGCGACCCCGCCAACTGGGCGTTCATCATCCAAACGTTGAACGAACAGGTTCCGCTGTTTTCCGATCCCGACGCCGACCTGCCCACCGGCGATCTCGTGATCACCGAAATTCTGCCAAACCCCGATCAGGTCGGCGACGGCACGGGCGAGTTCATCGAACTCTTCAACCACACCGGCGCACCCATCGACATGACCAACTGGACGATCGGCGACCGGGGAGGGAACACAGCGACCTTCTCCGGCATCGTCCAACCGGGCGACCTCTTCGTCGTCGGCGTGAGCGGCGACCTCAATGGCGGCGAACCCGGGGGGACGCCCGACGCGGTTTGGACCGACGACATCGGCGATCTGACCATCACCAACACCAGCGACGCGATCTTCATCCTCGATGCCGATGGCGATCTCGTGTGCCGGGTCGCTTACGAAGACGGCGACCCTTACGGAGTCGGTGTCGCGCTGGAGATCGCCACCGGTAACGCCCACCCGAACGGGCAGACTGTCGACACCGACTACGTCGAGTCCCTCACCCCCTTCGGCACCGACTTCGCCAGCCCGGGCACCCGTGGCGAAAGCCAGTTCCCCCTCCCCGATTGCCGGCTCGACCCAACTCTCAACGGGAACGACATCGAGCTCCTCTTCCCCACAGGACGCGCCATCACCTACGTCCTTTGGGAAAGCCCCGACCTCTCCGGCTGGAATCTCGCTCCCGGCGAATCACCCGTGATCGGCGATGGCATGGCGGCCTCCTTCCTTGTTCCCGCAGACGAACCGGCGAACTTCTTCAGGCTCGATTTCGACTACGTCGCACCCTGACCGATCCTGCCGCCCCCAAGCGAGACCGGTCCCGAAATCACCCCGTGGACATCGATCCCCGATCTGCAATCCGCACCGATGGCGGTGCAAATCGCAGGTTTTCCACTGGATTTCCGAACGACACAGAGGCCCACAATCCCTTAACGGACGGGGACTCACAGCCCCTTCCCCGGCCGTGGCACGCCTGTTGCGATATTGGGAGGTGCTATGAAAATCGATTCCCTAGAGAGACTCCTCGTCCACGAACTGAAGGACCTTTACAGCGCTGAAAACCAGATCCTCGGCGCCCTCCCGAAGATGGCCGAGGCCGCAACGCATCCCGAACTCAAAGCCGCGTTCAAGGAACACCTTGAGGAGACGCGCGGACAGGTGAAGCGCTTGGAAAAGGCCTTCGAGCACACCGAATTCGGTCCCCACGGCGAGCACTGTCCCGCATGTGCCGGACTCATCCAGGAAGGTGAGGAAATCATCGCCGAAATCGAAGCCGGAGAAGTCCGCGACGCCGCCCTCATCGCCGCCGCCCAACGGGTCGAGCACTATGAGATGGCAGGTTACGGCACGGCCGTCGCCTTCGCCAGGAAAGTTGGCAACCATGAAGTCGCCGACATCCTGACCGCCACGCTTGAAGAGGAAGGCGAGACCGACCGCAAGCTGACCCGCCTCGCGGAAAAGGTCATCAACTTCCGGGCACTGGCTGCTTCCTGATCGCTGAGGTCAGTCCCATTCACGAAGAGACAACCTCGGGACCGTTTGGTCCCGGGGTTGTTGCGTTCAACGGGAGGCGTCGCTTGTGCAGCCAGTCGCGGCTTCCGGTTTGCGTGGATGAGGGATCGTGCGTTCCGCCACGGTCATCGTTCATGTTGAGTCATCGTTGACGGCGCCGAAGCCTTCGGTTGCCCATAGTACCGGGGTTACAGCGTTGGCATGTGTCTTGCGATTTGAACCTCGATGAAAACACAACCTGAACGCCAACTTGACGACCTCTCTCCCAAGCATGTCCCCGAGAATGAAAAGGGGGCGCTGACACTCGCCCCCAGCTCTGAGCGTCTTCCAACCGATCCCTGCACCCATGGGCCGTCCCACAACGGCATCGCGGACAAGGCGGAAGCCGCCGCCACGGTCATTCAAAATGCCGCAAGCAGGGCAAAGCACGTCGTTACCCGCAAGGCATCCGAGGCAGCATTCTATGGCCGCTGCCTGAAGGACTACGCGCACGACCACAGCATGTCGGAGATGAAGGCGGACGCACGCAGGCTGGCGACCCGGAGACCCGCCCGTGTCATGGGCGCCATGGCGTTGCTCGGATTCCTGATCGGTCTCGTCGCCACCCCGTCACGCAACTCCTGAACGCATTCGGCCATGAACCCGCTCAACTCCTTATCCACCTGCAACCGCGGTTTCGCGAAGCGCAACCCGATCTCGACCGGGGCTGCGGGAACCGTTGCCCTTGCGGCGACCGGCCTCGGTGTGATGGCACTGCGCCGGCCGGACCCTGAAGAACAACCACAGCACAACTACGACAACCAGTATCACAAGGTCGTGGAGACGACCGACGGGCGTCGACCCTACGAACGAAACCCGCTGCGCCGCTACCCGCTCTCATGCGGAGTCGTCGCGATGGCTGCAGGCTTCGTCGCGGCCATGCTGGTGAAAGCGGACTGAAGCCAGGACCTTCACGCACCGCACCGAGCGAGCCGAAATCCTGCTTGGAATGGCCCGGTGCCGTCGGCACGTTCAGCCACCTGAGCAAGGCGGTGCACATAGCGGTCGTAGGAGGGGGCCCTGCCGGTCTTCGGGCCGCCGAACTGTGCGCGGAAGGTGGCGCCACCGTGGACCTTTTCGAGGCCAAGCGGTCGGTCGGACGCAAGTTGCTGGTCGCCGGCTACGGAGGCCTGAACCTCACTCACGGCGAACCGGTCGAAACCTTCGCCACCCGCTACTCGGGTCCGGATCTCGACCCCCGCAGCTTTCGCTCGTGGCTCGACACCTTCTCTCCAAGAAAGTTGCGGAATTGGGCCGCCGAACTCGGAATCGAGACATTTGAGCAGCGGACCGGGAGGGTCTACCCGAAGGAAATGAAGGCGGCTCCCCTACTCCGACGCTTGGTGGAGCGACTTAGGCAACAGGGCGTCCGCTTTCACGTGAATCAACGACTCACTGCCATCGAGAATGGCGATGGCGTCCAGCTCCGATTCAACGACGGCGAACCTCGTAGTTTCGACGCGGCCATCCTCGCAATGGGCGGTGCCTCCTGGCCGAAGACCGGCTCCGACGGAAGCTGGATTCCGGCCCTCAAGGCGCATCGAGTCTCCGTGAACACATTCGAACCGGCGAACTGCGGTTGGGAGGCGAACTGGCCCGATTCGCTGGTTCCGACCATCGAAGGACAGCCGCTCAAGAACATCGCGGCCAAGGCCGGAGACACAACCGTCCGGGGAGAACTGATGCTCACCCGCTACGGTTTCGAGGGTGGCGCGATCTACCAACTCGGCCCGCAACTCCGGGCCGCGGGCCATCCCGAACTCGTGATCGACCTCAAGCCCGAGGTTCCGGCCGAAGTGATCCGGCGGAAGATGGAAAGCGTGCGACGCGACTTCCTCGACGCGGCCGCGGGCCGTTTGAAGCTCACCGAAGCCACCCGCGCGCTGATTGCTCACATTGCGGGTCCGATCATCAGCATCGAGGCGCTGGTCGACGCCGTGAAGACCCTTCGAGTTCCGCTGAACGGCCCCAGACCCATCGAGGAAGCCATCTCATCCGCGGGAGGCGTCGCCTGGTCCGAGATCGACGACCAACTCATGCTGCGCAAGCTCCCCGGCGTTTTCGTGGCCGGGGAAATGATCGACTGGGAGGCGCCGACCGGCGGCTACCTGATCCAAGGCTGCTTCGCCACCGCCACCCGGGCGGCCCAAGCGGCGCTTGCCTTTTCCGCCGATCATTGATCATTGCCCCTCCGGCAATTCCCATGTCCCTGCTCTCCGCCAACGAAATCCGATTATCCTACGGCTACCAGACCCTGCTCGACGGGGTCACGCTGGCTGTCGATGCGGGCGAAAAGGTCGGACTCGTCGGCCGCAACGGATGCGGCAAGACCTCCCTGCTGAAGATCCTTGCCGGAGAGTCCGCCGCGGATTCCGGCGACATCTCCCGCCGCCGGCAGCTTCGCGTGGGCTACCTGCCTCAGGAGTTCGAGCTCGATCCGGATCTCTCGATCGAGGAGAACATCGCCGCCGGGGCCGCGGATGTCGTCGATGCGATCCGAAGGTATGAGGACGGCGACGGCACCGAGGACGAGTTGGCCGACCTGCTCCACCTGATCGAGCACGCCGACGGATGGAATCTCGACGCCCGGATCCGCTCGCTCTCCAACAAGCTAGGCACGCCGCCGCTCGAGTCGGAAACGGGGCCGTTGTCGGGCGGAGAAAAGCGGCGCGTGGCGCTTTGCCGTGCCCTCGCCTCGCAACCAGACCTGCTGCTGCTCGACGAACCGACGAACCACCTCGACGCCGACTCGATCGGCTGGCTGGAAGAGTTCCTGACCAGCTACTCGGGCGCGGTGATCTTCGTCACGCACGATCGCTACTTCCTCGACGTCATCGCAACCCGGATCATCGAGATCGATCACGGCAAGGCCTACTCGCACCCCGGCAACTACACCGCGTTCCTTGAGTCGAAGGCGGTGCGCCAGCAGATCGCCGAGCAGACCGAGCGACGTCGCCAGCGATTCCTTCGGGAGGAACTCGAGTGGGTGCGCGCCGGAGTGAAGGCACGCACCACGAAGTCGCGCACGCGACTCGACAAGTTCTACGAGATCGAAGGCATGGAAGCCCCGCCCGAAGAGCGGGAAATGGACCTGCTCATCCCACCGCCGCCGCAATTGGGCGACACGGTCGTGGAACTGGAAGGCGCAGGCGTGAACGTCGGGACGGAATCATCTCCCCGCTGGCTTTTCCGCCGTCTCGACCTGTCGCTCGAGCCCGGCCAATGCACCGGCATTGTCGGCCGCAACGGTGTCGGCAAAACGACTCTCCTGAAACTCTGCCTCGGCGAAATCCAACCGACCGAGGGCACGGCAACACTCGGTCGACGGGTAAAGGTGAACTACATCGACCAGACCCGGATGGTCCTCGATGGATCCGGCTCGCTGCTCGACGAAGTCGCCGACGGCAACGAGAAACTCCACTTCGGCGACCAGTTGCTGGGTGCCCGCGCCTACCTCCGGCGCTTCCTTTTCGACGACCATCGCATCAACGAGCGCGTCGACCTGCTGTCCGGCGGTGAGCGGGCGCGGCTGATGCTCGCCAAGGTTCTCAAGACCGGCGGCAACCTGCTGGTCCTCGACGAACCGACCAACGACCTCGACCTGCCCTCCCTTCGCATGCTTGAGGAAGCGATCGCGGCATTCCCCGGCAGTGCGCTGGTGGTGTCGCACGATCGCTACTTCCTCGACCGTATCTGCGACCAGGTCGTTGCCTTCGAGGATGGCGGCGTCCAGGTCAGTGCGGGCAATTACTCCTACTACCTGGAGAAACGCCAGAAGCGCGAGAACGCCGAGCGAATCCAGGCGCAGGCCGCCGCACGCGAAGCCGCGGCCCGACGGAAGGCATCCGAGACGGCTCCCGCCAAACCCCGCAAGCTCACGCTGGCGGAGAAGATGGAACTCGAAGGGATGGAAGAACGGATCCTCGAGGCGGAAGAAAAGGTCGGCGAGCTCGAAACGAAGCTCAACGACCCGGAATTCCAAACGACCCGCTTCAACGAGGTAGCCGGTGTTGCCGCCGAGCTCGAAGAAGCGAAGGCGTCCGTGGCGAAGCTTTACGAGAGGTGGGAGGAACTCGAGTCGCTGGCCTGAGCCGGCTACTCGGCAGGGAGGCGGGCTTCGAGGATGCTCGTGCCATTGCCCTCCAGGGACAACTGCCCGGAGACGTTCACCCAGTCCCCACGGCGCAGCTCCAGCAGGGCATCGCGACTCCCTTCGTCGAAGGTCGCGGTGATGTTGAGCGTGCTACCATAACCGCTGCCGTCGGAGCGCGTGATCATGTAGGGCAGCTCGAACTCACCGACGATCCCGTCGGCAGCCTCGCGGACGTTGCGGAGCTTGAGTGCCCACTGGATCGGGGCGCCTTCGGCGTTGGTGCGGAAGTTCTCCTTCGCCAATTCGGTGGCGGTCTGGTCGATCATCGAAAAGAGATAGCGCTCGATACTGACCGGCTCCCCGGCCTTCAGCGGCTTCAGGTCCTTCCACTCGTCCTCCTCGATCTCCAGATGCCCGTGCCCGTGAAGCGCTGCCATTTCGCTCATCGTCGCGACGGCCTCGGCCTCCTGATAGGCGGCATCCCGCTTCACGTTCCAGAACAGACCGACCACTCCGAATACCACCACGAGCACGAGAACGATCACGCCGATCACCAGCGCGACCGCTCCGCCAACACAACCCGAAGACTTCTTTTCCATGGCTCCAAGCATGCACGCCTCCGGCAGTCTTTCGATTCCAAACCCGCGCCGAATTTCGACCGCACCGATCCCGCTTGAGCCGGATGCGCCGTTCCCGCCATGCTCCGCCCCGTGCCCACCGTCTCGATCAAGACCGTCTCGTTCCACCCGTCGATCTGGCCCAAAATGATCGGCGAGGCGTCCTCGGACGCCCGCCCCGGCGACCTGGTCGAGGTGCTCGGCAAGGACGGCGAGACCTTCGGTTGGGGCCTTTGGAACCCGAAGTCCAACATGCCGCTGCGGATCGTCCGTCACGGCAGCGAGCCGATCGACGAGGGCTTCTTTCTCGATGCCATCCGACAGGCCGCCGACCTGCGCCGCGGACTTTTCCATCTCGACGACGCGACCGACGCCTACCGCTGCATCCATGGCGATGCCGACCGGCTTCCGGGGATCGTGGCCGACCGTTTCGGGGACATCCTCTCCCTGGAAATCACAAGTCTTGGAGCGTGGCAGCGACTCGACTCATGGATCCCGGCGATGCACGAGGCGTTCGGCACCGAACGGACCCACATCCGCGTCGATCCTGCCCTCGCGCGGATCGAGCGGATCCCGATGGTCGACCACCCGCTCGCCACACCGGGCATCCGGAAGATCAAGATCGTCGAGCACGGCGTGACCTTCGAGGTTGACTTCGCGGAAGGCCACAAGACCGGCTTCTTCTGCGACCAACGCGACAACCGTCGCAAGCTCGCCGAGCTGGCCAAGGGGCGCACGATGCTCGATCTCTGCTGTTACACCGGCGGCTTCAGCGTGCATGCCGCGCTCGCCGGCGCCGAAGAGGTCACGGCGGTCGACCTCGATGAAACCGCCGTGGCGATGGCCAAGCGGAACGCCAACATCAACGGAGCGAAGATCAAGTTCACCCACGCCGACGCCTTCACCTGGGCGCGGACGATGATCGACAACGGCCGCCAGTGGGACGTGGTCCTCGCCGACCCGCCGAAGTTCGTGACGGGCCGCGACGACGAACGGGGCCGTGGCAAATACAACGACCTCAACCGCCTTGCGGTCCAGTTGGTGAAGCCCGGCGGCCTGCTCGTCACCTGCTCATGCTCCGGGCTGGTGAACGAGTTCGAGTTCGAAAAGCTCGTTACCACCGCCGTGCACAAACAGCAGCAGCGCCTGCAGATCTTCGACCGCACCGGTGCCGGCCCCGATCACCCGACCCTCTCGAACTACCCCGAGTCCCGCTACCTCAAGGTGATCTGGGCGCGGGTGCTGTAAGGGTGAATCGTAGGCGGTAGGGTCGGACGCCCCCGGCCGACCGCGGAGAATCGAAACGGCCACGCCCTCCCTTCCGACAGCGGACGAGCGGGGCGCTCGTCCCTACCTGCACTTTCCCGCCACCCGGGTACGCAAAAAGGCCCTTCGGAAGTTTCCCTCCGAAGGGCCTTATGCCGGATCATCGATCCATCCTTTCCTACCTCCCCCACTCGGGAGCGGCAAAAGAAAGGAGGGGAGTGGGAACTCGCCACGTTCTCTTTCCCCGGTTGACTGACATTTGGCGCGCAACTCCACCCGTCGAGCTTCGTTGGCTGCCAGTTCCCCGACGCCGCACCGGTCTGCGAGGACGAATCGCATTCCTTTCCGGCTCCGCGGCGGAGCCGACCGGGATGTCACCATCGCCGGTTTCTTGGGCGGGACTTCTTGGCCCGGAGCTTTGACGCCTGCCGGCGCTGGTTCTCCGAACTTCGGCTGAAGCATCCGCTGAGAACGGATCCTCCCTCCTTTTTCCTCCCGAGGTCGGCATCCCGCTTGCGCGAGATCGTTTGCCCCGGGTGACGGGTCTTGTCCCTTAACCCTCACATTGCATTTCACTTTCCCAGGCGGACGGCCCCGTTTCCCGGTGCCTCCCGCTGATTCGGACCTTATTGTCCCCCTCAGGTCATCACCGATTACCCGGCGCCTTCCTTGCGGAGCACTCATTCCGCGATGGCTGGGTCCCTTTTTCTCCGACCGGTTGCGACGCCGTCCGGATTCCGCGACCATTTCGATTGTTTCGTCCGCGGTCGCGGGACTCCATTTCCACCACACTGACTCACAGTAGCAACGTCCGGTCTTACGACCGACTGTGTCCGCCCTTGCCTCGATCAACCTTGAGGCTCCGGCGTAACTCGGCTTCGCGACTGGTTGTGCCCGCCGGTCCTGGCCGGACCGCGCTGGCGTCGCTCACCGCCTGACTTCCCAGTCGTTTGATTGCGGAAAGGAACGACCCTTCCCGGGGAAGCCGGTGACATTGGCCTCGGACCCACCATGATTCGAAAATCGGCAGTTTCCAAGGGGCCGGGAACGTCAGTTCATCCCGACCATTCTCCGAACTTTCGTCCGGACTCATCCTGAGCGCGTTCCTTGCCCGAAGGCCTCTCCCGCACTCCCGTTCTGTCAAAGATCAGTGTCCCTTGCGGAACGATGAATAGCTAAACACAGCCCTTCAGGGGCGTCAACATAGAATCTGCATAAATTATTGATAGTGAGTTACTTGTGAATAACCTGTGAACAACTTTGGGAGCAGTGCTGAAAATGAGTGAGTTGTGAATGAAGTTCCCCCGGGCTCATCGGTAGGCTGCCACCAAAAGCCGCTCAAAACCGGCGCTTTGTGCGTGGTTCACCATCGAAACAAAGTGCCGTGCGGGCGCATCGGCTGGGATTCGGAGCCGGAGGATCGGTGCGTATCCAGTTAGGTTCACATGCTCCACCTCTTTGCCCAAGAAGTAGGCGACTTGGTTCTCGGCCAAAACCCCGCTCTCACTGGAGACCCAACCCTGCCGAACCGTCCACGTCAGCTCGGTCACGTTGTGCGCTTGGCTCGACCGGGCATGGGATGCGGCCGGCAAATCCACCCACGGACGATCGGGATTCAATGGGATCAACCAGTCGGGCCGGTGAGCCAGTCCCATCACCTGGATTGCGACAAAGACCCCGGCAGCTGCAATCGCGATACTACGAAACATATCGTAGCAAACGAACGGACCCTAACTCCCCTTGGCTAATTCCGCAGATGAATCCTGTTGCATTTCCAGCTCCCGCATTCTCTCCCACTCATCGAGCAAACTCGAATCCACTCCCCTCACCGTCTTGCCGAGCAACTCTTCAGCTTGATCAAGGAGGTCATTCTTGAGATCGGGAGGCACCGTCTGGACCAGCACCTTGTAGACCTCCGACAGGTAGCGGAGCAGCACGCCCTCGCTCCGTTCGAGTCCATAGCGCTTCACGTAGTCCTCGAAGCTCTCCCAGCGCTCGACGATCTCTCGTGCCACCGACTTCGGGCGGACTCCCGCCTCCTTGGCCCACGGGTGTTTTACGACGAACTCGTTGTAGGTCGCGTAAATGAACTCCTTGCCCGGCTTCGGGTGCTCGACTTCCTCCAATCGCTCCATCCGTTCCTCGTACTCCACTCCATCGGCCTTGAGCTGCGCCAACAGCTCGCCCTTGGCCTTGTCCGTCTGCTTCCGCAGCACCGCTCGGGGGTCTTCGAGGATCGCCTCCACCAAGGACAGAACGTTCAGGGCATAATCACCGTCCTCCGGATCGAGCTGCGGCAGCACATCGAGCAGGTAGAGGCCGAGCGTCTGGTGCATGGAGAACTCGTCGGGCAGACGGTCCTGCAGCACCACCTTGGCGGGACCGGACCGTTCGCTTTGGGGGAGAATCCGCAGCACCCCGCCTTCGACAAGGCCCCGGAAAAGGTCGAAGCCGCGACTCCGCAGCGACTGCTTTGACGCCGGCGTTTCGTGACACTGCGAAACCAAAGCCAGCAAGGCACGGCAGCCGTCCTCGTCTTCCCTGCCCAGAACATTCAGCAGCATTCCGTGGCTGATCCGGAACTGCGACTGCAAGCGCTCGGGCGGCGAGTCCTGCAGCCGCTGGAAGGTCTTCTCGTCCCAATTCACGAACCCCTTCTCCGGCGGACGCTTCTTGACCGCCTTGCTCTTCTTGCCCTTGGCGGCCGCCTTCTCCTCGGCCTTCCTGTTCTCAATCACATACGCCGGGGCCTGAGCCACCACGTAGCCGATGTCATCGAAGCCCCGTCGGCCGGCCCGGCCGCAGATCTGCTTGAAGTCGCGCACGGTCAGGATGCCAGTACTGTCGCCGCCGTACTTGAAGAGCTGGGTGAGAAGCACGGTCCGGATCGGCACATTGACCCCGACCCCGAGCGTGTCGGTGCCGCAGATTACCTTCAGCAGGCCCTCCTGGGCGAGGCGTTCCACCAGCACGCGATACTTCGGCAGCAGTCCCGCGTGATGGATACCCAGCCCGTGGCGCAGCAGCTTCTTGATCTCCTTTCCATAAGGACTCCTGAAGTCGGCCTCCTCCAACACCTCCGCGATCCGCTGCTTTTCCTCCTTCGAGCAGAAATTCCGGCTCATCAGGTCTTGGGCGGTCTTCGCGCAACTGAGCTGGGTGAAGTGGACGAGGTAGATCGGCGCCCTGCCGGCGGTCACCAGCTCCTCGACCCGGTCCTCAAGCGTGGTGAGGCTGTATTCGAACTCCAAAGGCACCGGCCGCTCGTCGGAACGCACCAATGCGGTCGGCGCCCCGGTGAGTCCGTTCAGCTCCCGCTCGAAGAACTCCGTGTCACCCAACGTCGCCGACATCAGGAGGAACCGTGCCTGGGGCAAGGTCAGCAAGGGAACCTGCCACGCCACGCCACGCTCCTTGTCGGAGTAGTAGTGGAACTCGTCCATGATAACGTCGTCCACCTGTGCCTTCCCGCCCTCCCTCAGGGCGAGATTCGAAAGGATCTCCGCCGTGCAGCAGATGACCGGCGCCGACGGGTTGACGGTTGCGTCGCCCGTGATCATCCCGACCTTCTCCGGCCCGAAGACCTTGCACAGCGAGAGGAACTTCTCATTCGCCAGCGCCTTGATGGGAACCGTGTAGTACGACCGCCGCCCTTGGCAAACCGCCCGGAACTGCAATGCCAGCGCCACCAGCGATTTTCCCGAGCCGGTGGGTGTGTTCAGGATCACGTTCTTCCCCGCGAAAAGCTCGAGGATCGCTTCCTCCTGATGCCCGTATGGCTCGATTCCCGACTCGATCACGTAGTCGAGAAACGCCCCGAGGATCTCGTCGTTCGAGGCGGGGTTCGCGACATTCCGGGGGTCAAGGGTGGCCATCGGCGGGCGACCATGGGGGTCGATTCCGGAAAAGAAAAGCGGCGGGGCGACACGGCCGTCGATTGACCGCCGACCGCGCCGCGGAGTAGCCAAGCTGTATGGAATTCCAGAACGTCACCGCGACCGCCAAGGCCAACGTCTACTTCGACGGCAAGGTCATCTCCCACACCATCATCACCGCCGACGGCGCCCGCAAGACGCTCGGGGTGATCCTTCCGGGCAGCTATCACTTCGGCACCGAAGCCGCCGAGCTGATGGAGATTGTCGGCGGCGCATGCGAGCATGTCATCGACGGCACCGACGCCTCCATCTCAATCGCCGAGGGAGGATCCTTCAACGTCCCCGCCAACTCCGGCTTCACCATCACCGTCGAGGGCGAGCCCTGCCACTACGTCTGCAGTTTCCTCTGACCGATCCGAATGGTGTTGCCTGAGCGGTTGTCGACGTCGGAAAGCCGAAGGTCTCAAAGTCGAAAGTCTGAACAATCCACCCGTTGCGATGGTGCGACAGCCCATGTGCAAAGGGCACTTTGACCTCGGAACTTTCGACCTCCTGAAGGAGGAACAACGAACCCCGGTGGCCCGCGATTGGGGTTTGTAGTTCCCCGTTTACGGCCTCCATCCGGAAAAAACGGAGGGCGGCAGCTCGACCCACCCGGGTCTTCGCCACCGCCCCCCTTCCCTCTCCTGTCGGAAATTGTCTAACGTTCGTCCTTCGATGTTGGGCGTTCGATGTTCGACGTTCCTCAGGCATCCAGCCTGAGGGCCGCCTTCTGCGCCGCGCTCTTGGCTTCGGTCTTGTCGTCTCCGCCGGCAGCCGTAAGCCGCATACCGACCGGCTTCGACACCCCGAACTCCTCCATCGTCACGCCATACATCACGTCGGCACGGCTCATGGTGCGCTTCGAGTGGGTCACGATGATGAACTGCGAGCGGTCGACGAAGCGGTCGAGCACCTTGACGAAGCGGCCGATGTTCGACTCGTCGAGCGGCGCGTCGAGCTCGTCGAGCACGCAGAACGGACTCGGCTTGATCATGTAGATCGAGAACAGCAGCGCGACGGCCGTCATCGAGCGCTCACCACCGGAGAGCAGCGCGATCGACTGAAGCTTCTTACCGGGCGGCTTGGCGATGACCTCGATCCCCGACTCCAGCGGGTCGCTCTCGTCGAGCAATTCGAGGTCCGCCTTGCCCTTTTCTCCGAAGAGTTCCTTGAACATGTCTCGGAAGTTCTTCCGGACCTGGGCAAAGGTTTCGGCGAAGCGGCGCTGGGTCTCCTCGTTGATCCGCTCGATGACCTGAAGAAGCTCCTCCTTCGAGGAAACGAGGTCTTCGTAGTTGTTGCGGACGTCGTTGTGGCGCTCCTCGAGTTCCTCGAACTCCTCGATCGCATCGAGGTTCACCGGGCCCATCGAATCAAGGCGGCGCTTGAGGTCACCGACGCAGCCTTCGACGAACTCCCAGTCGGGCTCGCCTTCCAGCGCGGGTGGCAACTCGATGTCGTCATCGGTAGCGTCGACCACCATCACCGGTGCGTTTTCGTCCTCGTCCTCCTCGCTGTCCTCGGAGGACTCCACGATACGCGCCCGTCCCTTGCCGCCGCCCTTCTTCTGCGAATCGATGCAGGCAAGCAGCGCGTGGGCGTCGGGCTCGAAGTTCGCCAACTCGACATTGTGGCGCTCGAGAATCGAGTTCACGAGGTTCTCCAAGCGGAGCTCGACCTTGGTCACGGCCACCTCCTCGCGTCCACGTTGCTCGGATGCTTTCGAGAGTTCCTTGCGCGCGCTCGACAGCGCCGACTCGGCTTCCTCGATCGCTTCGAGCAGTTCGTTGCGACGACCCGAGCGCGACTCGAGTTCGGCCTCAAGGTCCTGGATCTCCAACTGGTGGGTCTCGACCTCCTCGGCAAGCTGGTTGTTCTCGGAGCTGGCGCCTTCGATGCGCTGCAGGAAAGCCTCGATCTCCGTCTCACGGCGCACCGCGATCTCGCGGAGCTCGGCAAGGCGGGCCTCCATCGGCTGCTGCTGGGCTTCCTGCGCTTCCTTGGCCCGACGCTCGACGGCCAGAGCCGTGCGCATCTCGTTCAGCGACTCGGAAAGCTCGGCCTCGCAGCGGCGTGAACCTTCAAGCTCGCTGTTCAGGCGGCTTTGATCGGCCTCGCAGGCTTCCAGTCGTTCGCGGGCGGCCTGCAACTCGCTCTCCATCGAACTGCGGCCCTCGACCGCCGCCTGCTCGCGACCTTCGAGTTCGCCACGCTCCCAGCGGACATTCTCCAGCTTGCTCTCCACGCTTTCCAACTCGCGACGTGCCAGCGTCTGCTGACCTTCCAGCGTAGAAAGCTCGACCTTGTGGCGCTGCATCCGGTCACGGCTGGTTTCCAACTCCTCCTGGAGCCGGACCAGTTCGCCTTCGAGATGCGTCACGCGGGCCTTCGCCGCTTCTTCGGCTTCCGCGAGCTGGGCGACTTCGGCTTCGAGTTCGCGGACCTCATTCTGGCGCTCGAGCACCGAGACGTTTCCTTCGCCAGCAGCACCGCCGCTGACCACGCCCTCGGCGCCGACCAACTCGCCCGAGAGCGTCACGAGGGCCACTCCCGGCTGATCGCCCCGAAGCTTCATCGCGGTCGCCAGATCGTTGACGATCAGCACGCGCTCAAGCAGGCGCTCGACCACGCTGCGGACCTTCTCGTCGACCTTCACCTTGTCGAGAGCCCACGCCACGGCACCGTCCGGAAGCGACTCCATCTGAGTGCCGTTCGAACTGCCGACGAAGCTCTGCGGAAGCACCGCCGCATGGCCGAGCTTCTTCTCGGTCAGACGCGCGATCAGCGACTCGGCCAAGGCTTCGTCGGAGACCAGCACCGCCTGCAAATGACTGCCGAGTGCGGCCTCGATGGCACGGGCACAGTCCGGGTCGGCCTCAATGAAGCCCGCCAGCACCCCGTGGATGCCCGGCTTGAAACGATCCGGCTCGTCGAGCCCGTCGAGCACCTTGCGCGTGCCGGCCTCGAAACCTTCGCCACTGGCAACCAGCTGCCGCAGCACATCAAGACGTGAGGAACGTTGAGCCAGAGTCCGGTGGGCCTCGGCAGCGGCCGATCGGGCCGCATCGAGATCGCCGCGATTGTGCTGGAACTGGCGCTCCGACTTCTGGAAGGCCTCCTCCAGCTCGGCCGAGCGGGAAGCGTGCTCCTCAAGCCGCGTGGAAATCTCCTCCGCCTGCGCGCCGGCCTCGTCGAGCTCGAGATTCAACCGCTCCTCTTCCTCGGCGAGTTGACGCGCGCGCTCGCGGCTGGTTTCGAGCTGCGCCATCGAGCTTTCGATCTTCGCCTGCATCGAAGCGATGATCGTCTGTGTACGGTTCGCCTCGTTGCGGGCGTCGCGGAGCTTGTTCTCGATCTGCTCGCGCTCGGCACGGGCCACCGAAGTCCGCTCTTCCTGGTCCTGAAGCTGGATCTCCATTTCAGCGATCCGGCGGGCCAGTTGTTCCAGCGCCTCGTTGGCGGCGGTGAAATCGAACTCCTGCTTCTGAAGCTTCTCGCGGGTGGCCTCGATCTCGTCGCGGTTCTGGCCGATCCGGCCTTCCAGCTCCGAGCGGCGCTCGTTGTTGAAGGCCATCCGACCCTCGGCGCTCGCCAGCGAGTTGCGGTGCTCATTGAGCTCCTGGCGAAGCTCGGCCAGTTCGCCTTCGAAATTCCGAGCCGCGAGACGGGCATCGGCCACCGCCTCCTCCTTCGGCTCCATCTTGTGCTCGAGATCCGCCTCGGTCGCCTCAAGCGAACGGATCGAGGTCCGGAGTTCCTCGCACTCTGCTCCGAGTTCGACAAAGCGCTTGTGGGCGAGGTGCGTGTCGAGGATCCGCACGTCGGCCGCGAGCGTTTGGTAACGTCGCGCCTTCGAGACCTGCCGCTTGAGCGAATTCATCCGGCGCTCCTGCTCGGCGAGCACGTCGCTGACCCGCAGCAGGTTCGCCTCGGTGTACTCGAGCTTCCGCAGCGCGTCCTTCTTCTCGCGCTTGTATTTGGTGATCCCCGCCGCTTCCTCGAACACCGCCCGGCGTTCCTCGGGCTTCGACGAAAGGATCTGGTCGATCTGACCCTGCGCCATGATCGAGTAGGCCGTGCGACCGATCCCGGTATCCATGAACAGGTTGTGGATGTCCTTCAGGCGGCATAGCGTGCCGTTAATCCGGTACTCCGACTTGCCGTCGCGGAACACCCGTCGGGTGATGCCGACCTCGTTGTAGTCGACCCCGAGCGAGTCCTCGCAGTCGGCCATCGTCAGCGTCACCTCGGCCATGCCGAGCGGCTTGCGGCGTTCGGTGCCGTTGAAAATGACGTCGGCCATCTCACCGCCACGCAGCGCCTTGGCGGAAGTCTCGCCGAGCACCCAGCGGATGGCGTCGACCACGTTCGATTTGCCGCAGCCGTTGGGACCGACAATGCCGGTCACACCTTCGTGAAATTCAAAGCGCGTCTTGTCCGCGAAGGACTTGAAGCCGTGGATATCCAGGGATTTGAGATACATCGACAGGTTGAGGTTTCGGGATTCAGGTGCCCGGGAGGGATTCCGAGCAGGGTGAGCGTAGGAGAATTCGCCGCTTGGAAAAGCTCACTCCGAGAAAAACTCTATATATGGTGCCACTTGTTTAATTTGACTACATCATGTAGTGCTTGGTGATTCTTAAGGATTCTAAACCATTATGCAGGAGCCACGGGATTGCCACCGAAAATGGTGCGCGGACTTCAGTCCGCCCCCATGGAGTGGAGCGGCCAAAAAGCTGACTAAAGTCGAAGCATCAGCGTGCACCCACTTCCCTCTTGATTTGTCATACAACTTCGCTTGGATCTCCCTCAGCAAGCCATGTCCGATTTCCTGACCGTTTCCCGCGAAGCCCACGACCGCCTCGTTTCCGCCGCCTATCAAGCCCGCGGGTTCTCCGCCGAGGAAGCCGCCGAAGGTGCCAAACTTGCCGCCGAAGCGGCCCGCCACGGCATCCGCACCCACCACGCGCTCAAGGCACTGCACCTCGACCACCTGTTCGGCTCGGCCACCGGCGGCTGCGTGCCGGGCGCCGAGATCGAGGTCGTCCCGTCGAAGTTCGAGGGCTCGGAGGTCTGGAACGCCAACCGCAAGCTCGGCCAGTCGGTCGCCTACCGCGCCATCGACCGCTGCATCGAACTGGCCGACCGCTACGGCATCGGCCAAGTCTCGGTCGACAACGCCTTCCACTACCTTTGGGGCGGTGGCTACGTGATGGAAGCAGCCGAGCGCGGCTACATCGCCTACACCAACTGCACCTCGGCTCTGGCCGAGGTCGTCCCCTTCGGCGGCAAGTTTCCGACGCTCGGCACCAACCCGCACTCGTGGGGCTTTCCTACGACGGATGCCGTAGGTTTCCCGCTGGTCAGCGACTGGGCCACCTCGGTGGTCGCGATGGGCCGGGTGCAGGCACTCAAGCGCGAGGGCAAGGAGCTTCCACCGAATGCCGCGGTCGACAAGGACGGGAACCCGACGACCAACCCCAACGAGGTCGCCGCGTTGCTGCCCTTCGGCGCCCACAAGGGCTACGCGATGTGCCTGCTCAACGAAGTTTACGGAGCGTTGATCGGTGGCTCGCTGCCGACGCTCCGTGGTCGCGCCTCGCAGGCACCTGAAGGAGAGAAAACCACCACCGCGTTCTACTTCCAGGTCATCCATCCCGACGCCGTCTCGGGCAATGCCTTCGCCAACGGCCGCGACCAGATGGCAAACCTCAAGGAAGTCCTCGCCGACATCTTCGGCCACGGCAACGAAGGATGCATCCTCCCCGGCCAGTTCGAGGCCGAAGCCCGCAAGCGCTCGGACGAAGCCGGCGGGCTTCACTTTACCGCCGCCGAAGTCGCCGAGTTCAACGAACTCGCCGACGAGATCGGCCACGCCGGACTCGAGCCGGTGTGAGACTGGGAGGCGGGACGCCCCCGTCCCGCAATCTCACGAGCTTTCCCGTACCCTGACCGTTGCGACGCGGGGGGGCGACTCGCTCCCCACAGGCCGCTCTTCACATGTCGATGCCCGGCGATCCGGGCTCGATCGTGATTTCCTCTTCGCTCATCCACGGGGTCGGCACGCGGAAATACTTCTTCTCCGAAGTCGGGTATTCCGGATCAGCGACCAGCGTCCCTGCCGGGATGCCCCGCACGTCGACGAGCCTGTTGCCGTAAGGAGAAAACACGAAGCCCGGCTTTCCTGGCGCCGGCCTCGCCACCACTTGCTCTCCTTCGGCAATCCGGATCAGTCTTCGATCGGGCGTGGTCGGATCCAGTATATCGGTCCCGGGAAGCACTCCCCGAATGTCGACCGCCTCACCCGTGTAAGGACTGTGCACGAACCCCGGGCTGCCCTCCACCGGCTTGCCCGAACGAGGCTTCGCGTCGGCCGGCGGACGCACACGGATCTTCGGGGAGGCATCGGTCACCGCCTCACCACCATCCGCATCCGCGGAAACGGGGCGCCCTTCGTGAGGCGGCGGCGCATTGCCGGACCCATCCGCTTCCCGTTCCTCCGGTTCACGATCGCAGCCAACCAAAAGCAAGGTCGTCACTATCGCCAGAAGCCCGGTTCTCATGTTCCCAGATTCCACCTTCCGGACCGGTCCCGTCAAGACGCCGGAAACGGGATCAGGCGCAAGAATCTCGAACCGCTCCACGTCTCCTATCCTCCCGATGAAGCTCCGTCTCCTGCTCGCCCTGCTCGTCCTCCCCTGCCTCCGCGCCGCGGATGCTCCGCCCAATCTGATCTTCATCCTTGCCGACGACATGGGCTGGGGTGACCCGGCCTGCTACGGCGGCAAAATCGCCACTCCCCACATTGACCGGATCGCCACCGAGGGGATGCGTTTCACCGATGCCCACACGACTTCCGCCGTCTGCACGCCGACCCGCTACTCGATCGTCACCGGCCGCTACAACTGGCGCTCGCGGATGAAGAAGGGCGTCCTTAACGGCACCTCCCCCGCCCTCATCGACGCCGACACGCCGACCATCGCGGGCATCCTCGGCGAGGCCGGCTACACCAGCAGCGTGATCGGCAAGTGGCACCTCGGGCTCGGATGGCACAAACTCGACAAGCCCCGCAAGGCGGACTCTGGACCGACCAAAGGCGGCGGCTGGGATCTCGACTACTCGAAGAAGGTCGACAACGGCCCGCTGGCCCGCGGCTTCACCCACAACTTCCTGTTCCCGGCATCGCTCGACATGCCGCCCTACCTCTACCTGCGCGACGACGTCCCCGTCGGCACGCCGACCCTGACCAAAGCCTTCCTCGTCCCCAACCGCCCGGGCGCCGCGCTGGCCGATTTCGAAGCCTCGGCCTGCCTCGCCGACTTCGCCCGCGAGTCCCGCGCCTTCATCGGCAAGTGCGCGGAAGCGAAGAAGCCGTTCTTCCTCTACCTGCCGCTCACCAGCCCGCACACGCCCATCGTTCCGTCCGAAAAGTGGAAGGGGAAATCGGGACTCAGCGACTACGCCGACTTCATGATGGAGACCGACTGGGTCGTCGGCGAGGTGCTCGCGGAACTCGACGCCCGAGGGGTCGCCGACAACACGCTCATCGTCTTCACTTCCGACAACGGCTGCTCGCCGATGGCCGACATTCCGGGACTCGTGAAGAAGGGCCACGACCCCTGCGGCCCGTGGCGTGGTCACAAGGCGGACATCTACGAAGGCGGTCACCGGGTTCCCTACGTCGTCCGCTGGCCCGGACAGGTGAAGGCCGGCACAACCTGCGATCAGACCGTTTCCACCGTCGACTGGTTCGCCACCGCCGCCGATGCCGCCGGACTCGGCGGGAAGATCCCCGACAACGCCGGAGTCGATTCGTTCTCCCTCGTCCCGCTCCTGCGCGATGCGTCCTTGTCCGAACCGGTTCGCCCGAGCGCGATCCATCACTCGATCAACGGCTCGTTCGCCATCCGCCGCGGCGACTGGAAACTCTGCCTGTGCCCGGGTTCCGGCGGTTGGTCCGCCCCCAAACCCGGCGCGGCGCTCAAGGACAAATCACTGTATCCCGTCCAGCTCTTCAACCTGAAGGATGACCCGGCCGAGGAAACGAACCTCGCGGAGAAGAAGCCGGAACTGGTGAAAGAGCTCGCCGCCGAACTCGCCACCGCGATCCGCAAGGGACGCACCACTCCGGGACCGGATCAAGCCAACGACGGCTGGCCCGGAACCACCCCGAAGTCGGTGGTCGAGTTGCTTCCCGTGCTCAAAGAGTAGGATCCGGCGACAGGTCGTTCATTCGTCGAGCGTGAAGCCGATCTTCACGGTCACCTGCCAGTGCGCGACCTTGTTGTCCTCCAGGTGGCCGCGGATCTCGGCGACTTCGAACCACCGCATGTTGCGCACGCTCTGCGACGCCTTCGCGACGGCGTTGTTCACCGCATCCTCCACTCCCTGCGTCGACGATCCGACCAACTCGATCTTCTTGTAGATGTGATCACTCATAGCGATCCAACCTATCGCAACCCTCGCCCGCAACAAGTGATCATGGACCGCGCACTTCAGTCCGCCCCGGAACCGCCGGCCTTCCGCGCGACGTAGACGGTGCTCGCCGACTCACAGTCCTGATGCGGATTGTGGAAGGTCACCACGTGGGCAGCGCAGTCTTCGAACACCTGCTCCAGAGCGGCCATGAACCCGTCATCCGGCGGATCATCCGACCACAGGGCGAAGACGCCTCCCGGGTGAAGCTTATCCAGCAGCTTCGCCAACCCGTCGGAGGCATAGAATGCCGCGTTTCCCTCGTGGAGCAGCTTCGAAGGCGAATGGTCGATGTCGAGCAGCACCGCATGGAACTTCCGACCGGATTCATCCGGATCGAACCCGTCACCCAGCGCCTTTCCGAAGAAGTCGCCATGCACGAAACGGCAACGCGGGTCCTCCGTCAGACCGGCCCCCAAGGGAACCATGCCTTTCTCGTGCCACTCGATCACCGGCTCGAGAAAATCGACCACGATCAGTGACTTCGTGCCGGACTGGTCCAGCGCTTCACGTGCCGTGTAGCCCAAGCCCAGGCCACCGACCACCACATCCAAAACCCCTTCCCCCGGGAACGCTTCCGACGCCGCTGCCAGCCCCAGTCTCGAAAGCGCCTTCTCCACCTCGTTGAAGAGACTGGTCATCAGATAGGCATCGCCAAGGATCACCTCGTAAACCTCGAGATTGTCCAGCGGCAGCAGGGTGCGCCGTCTCAGGATCAATTCACCCAGCGGAGTCTGCCGGTAGTCGAGTTCCTCGAAACGTGGTGTCGGTTGCATGGAGTCAGTTATCCGCTTGGTCGCCACAGCGTAGCCAACGAATTCTGCGCGCGCCGGAAGCGGTCGGACTTACTCCTTGTTCTCGAGGTCGCGCAGCACGAAGAGCAACAGGTCCGACTCCTTGTTGTAGACCCTGACCGTCGCGAGGGACACGCCGCTCTTGTTCCTCGCGAAAACCCCGACCGGCAGGTAGGCGGTCTTCTTGGTCTTGGCAGGAAAAACGAACTCCTTCGACGGCTTGCCGGTGGGCTCCACTGAAACGCGGATGCCGTGGTTGCCGGTATTCACCGCGAACCACGCCGCGTCCATCCGCGCCTTGGTGCTGTAGCCGAACTTGATGAACTTGAACCGCTCCTCCGGCTTCACCCATTCCTTGATGTAGGCCGCCTCCTTGGGCAGCAGGCGCTTGTCGACATTCACCCACGACGCGCGACGCGAGTCCTTGACCAGCAACTGCGCTTCCAGACCTTCATCCCCTTCCCGCTTGTCGATCAGCTTCGCGACAATCGTGTTGCCGGTGACAGCATCCCGCCACTCGCGGAAATCGTCGCCGTGCAAGGGCGAAACCAGACACGCGAGCCCGAGAATCCAATGCAGGAGCGGACGGATCGGAGCATTCATGCACCCGATGATGCAAATCTCCGGAATCGGCACAAATCCCGATTCTCCGACTCCTTGACCAAGTCCCTGCACCGACCGACGCTTGCCGCGACCCATGACCGCCCTCGAGTTCAGCCCCATCGATGAAATCATCGCCGAAATCGCCGCCGGGCGGGTGGTGATCGTGGCCGACGACCCGGACCGCGAGAACGAGGCCGACCTCGTCGCCGCCGCCTCGCTCTGCACGCCGGAGACCATCTCGCTGATGGCGGTTCACGGACGCGGCCTGATCTGCGCGCCGGTCACCGGCGAGCGGGCCGAGGAGCTTGACCTCCCGCCCATGACCCGCCGCAACCGGGAGGGCCAGAAAACCGCCTTCACCATCTCGGTCGACGCGGCCACCGGCATCACAACCGGGATTTCCGCCGCCGACCGCGCCCGCTGCATCCGCCAACTCGCCGAGCCCCAATGCGGCCCCGATGACTTCGTCCAACCCGGCCACGTCTTTCCGCTCCAGGCGATGCCCGGCGGTTGCCTGCGTCGCGCGGGACACACCGAGGCGGCGGTCGATCTCGCCCGCCTTGCCGGTCTTCCGCCAGCCGGGGTGATCTGCGAGATCATGAACGATGACGGCACCATGTCGCGCGTCGGCGAACTCGGCGAGTTCCAGAACAAGCACGGCCTCAAGGCCTGCACCATCGCCCAGCTCATCGAGTGGCGGCGCCGCACCGAGAAGCTCGTGGTCCGCGAGGAGACGATCAAGCTGCCAACCGACCACGGCGACTTCGACTGCCACCTCTACCGGATCGAGACCGACGGCACCCACCACCTCGCGCTCAGCCGCGGCGAGATCCAGCGTGACCGCCCGACACTTGTGCGGGTCCACTCCGAGTGCCTGACCGGCGACGTTTTCCTTTCCAAGCGCTGCGACTGCGGCGGACAGCTCGATGCCGCCCTCGAGCACATCTCCAAGGAAGGAGGCGTCCTCCTCTACCTTCGTCAGGAAGGACGCGGAATCGGTCTCGCCGCCAAAATCCACGCCTACAAGCTCCAGGAGCAGGGCCTCGACACCATCGAGGCCAACGAGCGCCTCGGCTTTTCCGCCGACCTTCGCGACTACGGCATGGGAGCCCAGATCCTGCAGGACCTCGGTGTCGGCAAAATCCGCCTGCTCACCAACAATCCGAAGAAAGTCGTCGGCCTCGAAGGCTACGGACTCGAAATCGTCGAACAGGTCCCGATCAGCCTCCCCGCCAATCCCCACAACGAGCGCTACCTCTCCACCAAACGCGACCGGATGGGACACCGGATCTGAGGCTCCCCGCCCTGTTGACATTTTCGTAACCCCGACCCATACCGACGCCCATGTCCACGGCGCTCCCGCCCAAACCCCGGATCATCGGCCCCCGCGTGCGCGTCTGCATTGTGGCCGCTAAGTACAACGAGCAATTCGCGGATGCCCTGGTCGACAACGCCGTGGAGGAAATCGGTGAGCTGATGCCTTCCACCCGCATCGACCTGATCCGCGTCCCGGGCGCCTTCGAGATCCCGGTCGCCGCAGCTACGGTACTCGACCGCGAGAAGCCGGGCTGCGTGATCGCTCTCGGCGTGATCCTCAAAGGCGCCACCGCCCATGCCGATCTGATCGCGAATTCCGTGACCAGCGCCCTCCAGACCCTCGCCATCCAGCACAAGGTGCCGGTGATCAACGAGGTGCTGCTGGTCGAGGACGAGAAGCAGGCCTACGCCCGCTGCATCGGCGCCAAGCTCAACCGCGGCAAGGAAGCCGCCCGCGCTGCCGCCGCCATGGTCGATGTCTTCCACGAACTCGACCGCACCATGCCGGTCGACTCGGAAACTCCCGCCCGCGCCAAGTAGGATGCCAAGCCGTCGGCAGATCCGCGAGGCGGTGATCCAGTTCCTCTACTGCGCCGACATCGAAGGAGGCGCCGAGGCGAGCTCACTCCGGGACGCCTTCTGGCAGTTCGTTACCGAGTCCGACCGCCGGGCGCTGGTGCTCGCCACCTGGAAGCTGATCCAGCACCTCAGCCTCGGCCGCGAAGAGCGCTACGCCGAAATGGTCGAACGACTTCCAAACGCCCGAGCCGTGCTGCGGGCCCGCCCCGAACTCGAGTCCTCGGCCGCCGCGCTCGACCGCATCTTCGAGCTCGAGGAAGCCTGGTCGGCCCAATTTTCCGCCCTAGCCAAAATCCGGCGCGACGACGAGGACGATACGGTCTCGGAGAAGTTCGGTGCCGGCTTTGACAAGCTCTTCAGCATCGACCGCGACCTCCGCTTCGCGCGCTCGGAGTTCCTGCGCGTGCTCGACGACCACCCGGGCCTGCGCCCGCAGCTCGAACCCGTCGCCGGACCGATCAACCGCCTCGACCGGATCTCCGAACGGCTGCAGATGATCCAGCACCCCGAGGACTTTCCCGATCAGGCGGAGTTCTCGAAGATCCGCGAGTCCCGGGCATCGCTCACCGAGCTCCGCGAAAAGAGCGACCGGATCGCCGATGCGGTGCTCGCCGAAAAGCCGCAGATCGATGAGCGGCTCAACGCCGTGGTCGAGAACTTCGCACCGGAGCGGATCGATCCGATCGACCGCGCCATCCTGCGGCTCGGCACTTGGGAAATTCTCTCGAATCCCGATGTTCCGACACCGGTCGCCATCAACGAGGCCATCGAGCTCGCGAAGAAGTTCGGCACCACTGACTCCGGCCGCTTCGTCAACGGCATCCTCGACAAGATCGCCAAGTCCTGAGCCGTCCGCGGTCCAAGATCCGGAGGATTTTCCAATGCCCCGGCGGTCCGGGAGCTGCTAGACCAATCCCCGCCCCACTCCGCGGCCCGCGTGCTTGAGCTTCGGAATGCGGAGCTCCAGACTGGATCCTTCCATGCAGCGCCACCCGACCCCTTTCCAAATCCGCACCCTCTGGCGGGCTCTCACCGGCGTCGCGATCGGAATCCTCGGCCTGCTGCTGGTGGCCTTCATTTGGCTGCTCGGCAAAGTGCTCGGCTTCCTGCAGCCGGTGATCGTGCCACTCGCCGTGGCCGGCATCATCGCCTACCTGCTCGACCCGGTCGTCCGCTGGTTCCAGAAGCGGGGCATGTCGCGCCTGCGGGCGGTGATCGTCACCTTCGCCTCCTTCCTGCTGGCGATCGGGGTTCTTGTCGCGATCACCATTCCGATGGTCGGCAATCAGCTCAACGAGTTCCGCCTGCAGAAGTCGCTGAAGGCGGCCGCAGGCACTCCGGCAGCGAAGTTCGACGACAAGATCGTCGATGTGCTGGTCGACACCCGGCAGAAACAGCCTTGGACGCAGCCGGTCATCGACAGCTTGCTCGCCCCTCCCGTCGACGATTCCGTGCCCGTCGCTTCCCGCTCGTCCAAACGTGAGGAGATCTCGGCCCAACTCGACAAGTTGGCCAACTCGGAAGACCTCAAACCGAAGCACGGGATCAAGTTCGCCAACACCACGCTGTGGAATTACCTGAAGACCCTGAGCGATGACATCGTCGACTGGATCAAGGGCAGCACTTCGAAAGTCCTCGGCTTCCTGGGCCTCGTGCTCGGCCTGCTGATGGTGCCGATCTATCTCTACTACTTCCTCAAGGACGCCTCCTCAATCCGGGAACACTGGCACGAGTACGTGCCGCTCAAAGCCTCGCGATTCAAGACCGAGGTCATTGAGACGCTGACCGAGATCAACGGCTACATGATCTCGTTCTTCCGCGGACAGGTCCTCGTCGCGTTCATCGACGGCATCCTGATCGGGATCGCGCTCACGATCTTCGGACTGCCGCTCGGACTGCTGATCGGGATCATGATGGCCATCGTCGGGATCATTCCCTTCGTCGGAAACATCATCACCCTGATTCCGGCATGCACGATCGCATGGTTCCACTACTCGGACCCGTCGAACCAAGGTTGGCTCGGAACCAACCCTTGGTCCTACGTCGCCGCGGTGGCGGCCATCTTCTTCATCGCCCAGCAGATCAACTCGATCGTCACCGCGCCGAAGATCGTCGGCGACTCGGTCGGCCTGCATCCGATGACCGTGATCTTCTCGATGATCTTCTGGTCCCTGATCCTCGGCGGTTTCATCGGGGCCTTGCTCGCTGTGCCCTTGACCGCATCGATCAAGGTGCTGTTCCGCCGCTACATCTGGGAAAAGAAGATCAAGGATCCGCCCCCGCCCGACTCATCGACTGTGGGCGACCCCGACGACATCGAAGCCGAGCCGGCCTGAGCCGCAACGGAGTGGCGTTCTTCAAGCGCCATATCATGGCCCGGCGGTCTCCGACCGCCCTTGATCCCCACGCTCCAACCCGCTCTCATCCGCGGCGTGCGACTCGCCTTCATCCTCGCTCCGCTCCTCCTTCCCGATGCGGAAGCAGCCCTGCTCGCCCACGTCACCACCACCGAGGGCGTGATCACCACCGAGTTGGAGTACGCCACCGCCCCCTTGGCGGTCGCCAACTTCATCACTCTCTCGCAAGGCATTCGCAACCGCATCGACCCGCTGACCGGAGCCGTCACGAACACCCCGCTCTACGTCGGCGAAACGTTCTTCCGCACCGGCGACAACAGTTTCTCGAAGTTCGCCCAAACCGGCTCCGGATCGGGTAGCAACAGCGGCAGCACGGGCTTCACGTTCCGGGACGAGTTCGATCCCGCCATCCGCCACACCGGCTACACGTTGTCTTCCGCCAATTCGGGCCCCAACACCAACGGTGGACAGGTCTTCTTCACAGGCAACATATCCATACCGGCCTACGACGACCTCCACACCATCCTCGGCCGCGTCACGGATCCCGCAAGCCGGGCTGTGGTCGACGCCGTCATCGCCGCCGGCGACAACGGCAGTTCGATCACCGCTGTAACGATCGAGCGCACCGACCCGGGCGCGGTTGCCTTTGACGAGCATGCCCAAGGCCTGCCGACCGTCAGCGAGGTCGATGGCGCGTTCCGGGTCGAACCCGGCCCGGTCGCCCATTTCGATCCCGCCGCCGCCCTTCCGTCCGGCACGCTTCTCGCGGTCCGCCGCAGCGTGAACCTCAACCAGTGGGGAGCCTTGGCCGGTGTCTTCAGCGGCTACGACAATGCCCCTGTCCTTTCGGCGAAGGTCGACGAGGGAGCCGGTCCGAGGGCATTCTACCGGTTCGCCACCGTTGACTATGCCGGAGCCCTCGCCCCGGGCACACTCGGCAATCGCGTGCTGTTCATCGACGCTCCCGACCAGGGCTGGACCTTCACCTTTACGTTCGACGCCTCAGGCACGGGAGGGACCTGCTCCTACTTCGACGGCGCCGCAACCTCCGTCAGCAACATCGTCTATGTCTACTACGCCACCCACGGCTTCAGTTCGACGCTGCTCGTCGACACCGACGGACTTCCACTGTTGAGGTTCGGCCTCGGCCACGACGGATCAAACGCCACCCATGTCGACGGGCGGCACACGTGGGCAGTCTACAGTGGAGGTTGGATCCCCTATGGCGGAGGCACCTTCACCCTCACCCGGTGACCCCGAACCACTCCGGCTTCACCAGCCAGACGCAGTAGGTCAGGTAGCCAACGAGGAGGATTCCTCCCTCGATCCGGTTGAGCCGGTGGCCGCGCATCAGGAACGGCACCAGCAGCAAGGTGAATCCGCACATCACGACCACATCGATCGTGTTGAGACTCTCGACCACCAGCGCCTTGACCGCCGATGTCAGCCCCATCACGGCGAGGATGTTGAACAGGTTCGAGCCGATCAGATTGCCCGCGATGATGTCGGTCTGACCCTTGCGACTGGCCGCGATGGTGGTCGCCAGCTCGGGCAAAGAGGTCCCGATCGCCACCATCGTCAGGCCGATCACCAGTTCGGGAACGTTGAGCACCCGCGCGATCGTGACACCGCTCGTCACCAACCGGTCGGCGCCGTAGATCAGTCCGGCCAGCCCCAGCACCACCCAGCCGAGACTCTTCAGGGTCGGCGCGAGACCCGACTCTCCGGCATGGGCGAGCGCCTCCTCGGGCACATCCGCGAGCGCGGGATCCTCGGGAGTCGACCGGGCGAGACGGATACTATGAATCACGTAAAAAACGATTCCACAGAACATCACCACACCCTCCCAGCGGTCGAGTTTGCCATCGATGATCATCGCCACGAACCCGCCGGTCACCACCAGCAGGATCGGCAGCTCTCGACGCACGACCTGACTGCTGACCGTGAGCGGGCGGATGAGGGCGGCGATGCCCAGCAGCAGCGCGATATTGCAGATGTTGGATCCGACCACGTTGCCGACCGCGATGTCGGCCTGGGTGTTCGGATCGAGGTTCGCCTTCAGGCTCACCAGCAACTCCGGCGCGCTGGTTCCGAAAGCCACCACGGTGAGCCCCACGACCAGGGGCTTGACCCGCGCCCGCAGGGCCAGTTCGGAGGCGCCACGCACCATCCAGTCGGCGCCGAACGACAACAGGGCGAGCCCGAGCACCAACCATCCCACGTGCGGCAGCAGTTCCATCGCGGCCACCCTGCCGGGAATCCCCCACAATCCAACTGGAAATCCCCCGCGCTTTTCCAACCGCGGTGACCCGATTTCGAAAATTGGAATTTGGAATTTGGAAATTCGGAGCCGTAGGCTCCGCCGCATGTCCCGCACGCATTGCATCGCCATCCTCGCCGGAGACGGAATCGGCCCCGAAGTCATGACCCAGACCCTGAGGGTCCTCGATGCAGTCGAGGCCTCCCACGGATTCACGACCGAACGCAGCGAGCGACTGGTCGGCGGCGCCGCGATCGATGACGGCGGCCACCCGCTGCCACCCGCCACCGTTGAGGCCTGCGAGAAGAGCGACGCGATCTTGTTCGGCTCCGTCGGCGGACCGAAGTGGGAGTCGCTCCCGCCGGACATCCAGCCCGAGCGCGGGGCACTTCTGCCGTTGAGAAAGCGCTTCGGCCTGTTCGCCAATCTGCGCCCCGGCGTCTGCCTTCCTTCGCTCACCCATGCCTCGCCGGTCAAAGGCGAGCTCATCCCGAACGGCTTCGACGTGCTCTGCGTCCGCGAACTGACCGGCGGTGTCTATTTCGGCACGCCGAAGGGCCGCGAAGAGCGCGATGGCGAGACGGTCGCCTTCGACACCATGGTCTACAAGAAGAGCGAGATCGAACGCATCCTGCGGGTCGCCTTCACCGCCGCCATGGGCCGTGGCAAGAAGCTCGTCTCGGTGGACAAGGCAAACGTCCTCGCGTCGTCCGTGCTGTGGCGCGAGACCGCCTTGGAGATCGCCAATGAGTTCCCCGAAGTCGAGCTCTCCCACCTGTATGTCGACAACGCCGCGATGCAACTCGTGCGGCGCCCCGACTCCTTCGACGTGCTCGTCACCGAGAATCTCTTCGGTGACATCCTCTCCGACGAGATGGCCATGATTTCCGGCTCGCTCGGAATGCTGCCGTCGGCCTCGCTCGGAGCGAAGAAGGAAGGTACCGACCTTTACTTCGGAATGTACGAGCCGAGCGGCGGATCGGCCCCCGACATCGCCGGCCAAGGCGTCGCCAACCCGATCGCCCAGATCCTTTCCGCCTCGATGATGCTCCGCTACTCGCTGGGCGAATCCGAAGCCGCGGATGCCATCGACGCGGCCGTGGCGAAGACGATCGACGACGGCTTCCGCACCGGCGACATTGCCACCGGGGATCCCAGTGAGACCCGTGTCGGCACCGAAGCCATGGCCGGGGCGGTCATCGCGAGGCTCTGAACCCCGAACGGGATTGCCGGATCGGGGGGACAAGCCTTGCCCTTACCGGTCCCAGCGGCCAGATTTGCCGCCCATGAGCGACGACAACTCCGTCCGACCGGTCTGCATCGCAGGCACCGGCAGCTACGTTCCCGAAAAAGTCCTCACCAACGCCGATCTCGAGAAACTCGTCGATACCACGGACGAGTGGATCGTCACCCGCACCGGGATCCGCGAGCGCCGGATGGCCGCCGAGGGCCAGCACACTTCCCACCTCGCCACCAAGGCCGCCGAACGGGCACTTGAGCAGGCCGGATTGTCCGCCGACGACGTCCAGCTGATCATCGTCGCTACCATCACCCCCGACACCCTCACTCCCGCGACCGCCTGCTACGTGCAGCAGAATCTCGGGGCCTTGGGCGCGGTCGCATTCGACATCTCCGCCGCCTGCTCCGGCTTCCTCTACGCGATGAAGATCGCCAAGCGCCTGATCTCCGACGGCGCCTTCGAGAACGCGCTCATCATCGGCGCCGAGAAGCTCTCCTCTTTCATCAACTGGGAAGACCGCACGACCTGCGTCCTGTTCGGCGATGGAGCGGGGGCCGCCGTGCTTAAGAAAGCGACGGAGCCGGAGGACGGCGAGATCCTCGCCACCGAAATGGGTACGGATGGGCGCCAGACCCACCTGCTCAACATCCCGGGAGGAGGCTCTGCCTGCCCGATTACGATCGAGAACGCCGACCAGCGTCTCGCGACACTCGCGATGCTCGGCAAGGAGGTCTTCAAGCACGCGGTCACCCGGATGAAGCAATCGGCGGAAAAGGTCATCGAGCGGTCCGGCCTGAAACCCGAGGACATCGCCTTGGTTGTCCCCCATCAGGCCAACCTGCGGATCATCGACGCCATCGCGGAGCGACTCGACGTCCCTTACGAGCGGGTCTTCACCAATCTCCAGAAGTACGGAAACACCTCGGCCGCCGCGGTTGCCATCGCACTGGACGAGGCCAACCGCTCCGGCCGGATCAAAAAGGGCGAACACGCCGTGCTGGTCGTCTTCGGCGCCGGACTCACGTGGGCCGCGGCGGCGGTGAAGTGGTAAGCGACCAGGGACTCCGTAGTCGGCATCACCGATAACACGATCCAGCATTCATGGCCTACCGCACCTCTCCCGCCGACCTCGAAGGCATGCCGCCCGGCGTGCCGCACATCATCGGGAACGAAGCCGCCGAACGGTTCTCGTTCTATGGAATGAAAGCGGTGCTCGCCGTTTTCATGGCGAACTACCTCCACTACATGGACGACCGGGTCGGTACCGCGATGAGCAGCGCCGAAGCCACCGAGAATGTCCATATCTTCAACGCCTTCGTTTACCTGACTCCCTTCCTCGGCGCCTTCCTGAGCGACATCCTGCTCGGCAAGTACCGGACGATCATCCTGCTTTCGATCGTCTACTGCGCCGGTCACGCCGCCCTCGCCCTGATGGGGACATCCGGCAGCTCGGCATGGTGGATGTTCGCCGGACTCGGACTGATCGCGCTCGGCTCGGGCGGCATCAAACCCTGCGTCTCCGCTCACGTCGGGGATCAGTTCGGATCGAAGAACGCGCACCTGCTGCCGCGCATCTTCAACTGGTTCTATTTCTCGATCAATATCGGCGCGGCCGTCTCGATGGTCCTGACCCCGTGGCTGCTCGAGTGGTATGGGCCGCACTGGGCGTTCGGAGTCCCGGGGGTTCTGATGGCCATCGCCACGGTGGTGTTCTGGATGGGCCGCCACCGCTTCATTCACGTTCCGCCCGCCGGCCTCCGCTTCTTCAAGGAGATGTTTGCCGAAGGAGGTATCCTGGTCCTCCTCAAACTTGTCCCGCTGTATCTGTTCGTCGCGGTCTTCTGGGCCCTGTTCGACCAGACCGGATCCACCTGGATTTTCCAGGCTCAGGACATGGACCGGGAATTCCTCGGTCACAACTGGCTGCCATCGCAGATCCAGTCGATCAACTCGGTCTTCGTCCTAACCTTCATCCCGATTTTCACCTACGTGATCTACCCGCTGGTCGGACGGGTGTGGAAACTCACGCCGCTCCGGAAGATCGGGCTCGGACTTTTCGTGATGGCCGGCTCGTTCGCTCTGGTCGCGCTGGTCCAACAATGGATCGACGGCGGCCAACGCCCGAACATCGGCTGGCAGGTCATGGCCTACGCGCTGCTCACCGCCGCCGAAATCATGGTGTCGATCGTGGCACTCGAGTTCGCCTACACGCAGGCGCCGAAGACGATGAAATCGCTGGTGATGTGCTTCTATCTCGGCGCGGTCTCGGTCGGCAATTTCCTCGTCGCGGGCATCAACCACTACATTCAGATTCCGAGTGCGGCGCAGGAACAACTCGATCAGGCGATCGAGGGACTTCCCGCCGACTGGCGCGACTCGCCGCGCAGCGTCGCCCTTGCCGGACACGACGGGCTGACCGGCACCGACGACGACTTCATGGCACAGCTCGAGGAAGGCACTCTGGTCGAGCTTGAACTTCCGAAGTCAGCCGCCTTCGACACCCTGCTTCGCCGACTCCGCGATCTCACCGCCGACGGCGAACCGCTCCCCACCCCGGAGGACTTCGCCGAGGAAATTGGCGAATCCGCCGGTGAGGACCCCTGGGGCAATCCCATCCGCTACGAGCTGCTCAACTCACGCACCGCACGCCTCATCTCGGACGGTCCTGATGGCGAATCCAACACACGCTGGGACATCGGCTACCGGGTGAGCATTCCGGAGCCCGCCCCCCCCGAAGAGGAATCTTGGGCCGACGCGCTCCATCCGGACGAACCGTGGCTCGAGCGACGGAAGCGCGAGCTCGGCGTCGGAGAAGAGAGTGCCGAAGCAGCGGAAGATGACAGCCCGCTGGAAGAAGAGACCTTTGTCGGCGGCCAGTCGAAGATGCACGGAGCTCCCTACTTCAGGTTCTTCACCTGGCTGATGCTGGGCACCGCCATCGCCTTCATCCCCTTCGCTCTCGTCTATCGTCCCCGCACCTATCTGCAGGACTAGGGTTGCCGCATGCTGACCGACTCCCACTGCCACCTCGCTTCCCACAAGTTCCCGGCATCGGAGGTGCCGGAACTGGTCGGAAGGGCACGCGATGCCGGCGTGACCCGGATGGTCACGCTTGCCACCTGTCTCGACGACATCGACGCCAATCTGGCCATCGCTTCGAACCACCCGGAGGTGCGGTGCTGCATCGGCATCCATCCCTGCGATGTTCATCACGCCCCTACGGACGTCATCGACCTCATTCGTCCCCTCCTCGGCGACCCCAGGGTCTGCGCCGTCGGCGAAACGGGACTCGATTACTATCATCCGGCCCCCGACGGCTGGGACGAGGAGACCTTCCGGAACCGGCAACGCGAACTTCTCGATGCCCATTTCCTGATGGCCGCCGAGGCCGGACTGAACGTGGTGATCCACACCCGGGACCGCAGCGGCGACGCGTCCCTGCAGGACGCACTGACGATCTACCGCCGCCACGCCGAACGGGTGCGCGCCGTATTCCACTGCTTCATCAGTAGCCCCGACAATGCCCGCTCGGTTCTCGATCTGGGAGGACTGGTCTCCTTCGGCGGGGTCGCGACATTCAAGAACGCGACCGACGTCCTCGAACTCGCGTCGACCCTGCCCGCGGACCGCTTCATGCTGGAGACCGACTCGCCCTACCTTTCGCCCCACCCCCACCGCGGCGAGCGGAACGAACCGGCAAGAACCCGAATCATCGCCGAGAAGATTGCGGAGTCCCGAGGAATGGAACTCGAGGATCTGGCCCGGATCACCCGTGACACCGCCTGCGCCTTCTTCCGAGGCATTGAATAAATCGAGTGGGTCGCGCCGTTAGCTTTCACGAAGGATCTCTCGCTTCTTTCCATTTCCGGGAGCGCCTGCTAACCCACACACGTCACCGAACATGAAACCGACACGCCTCCTCTTCCTTGCTTCCGCCTGCGCCTCGCTCGCCTCCTGCGGCCTGGGCGGCGACGATGAAAACTACGATACCGCCGGCTACGACACCTCAGACCCCTACGGAGTGCCTAGCCAGGACGGATACGAATCCGCCCCCTACCAACAGGTCAACCCGCCGGCCTCCGACCCGACCTACGGCAACGCCGCCTACGAAGAGACGACCCCGAGCGTGCCCACAGTTCCGACCACTCCCGCCGCCACCGCGTCGACCCACACCGTGGTGTCGGGCGACACCCTCTGGGGACTGAGCCGCAAATACGGCGTCAGCGTGGATGCCATCCGCTCGGCCAACGCGATGGCCGCCACCGACAACAACATCCGGCTCGGCCAGACTCTCAACATTCCCGTACAGTGAGATTCACCGGTGTGACCGTCGCGCTCGCGGCTGCCGCCATCTTCGGCGGCGTGCTTCGGGCGGACGAGACACCCGCTGCAACTCCCCAGAATCTGGGAATCGCGGTCGAGGAGATGCTCTCGACCCGCGAGTCGGCCGAAGCCCTCGAGGCCGCCATCACAAAGGCGCGCGAGCTCGGCGCCACCGAACAGGCAATTCTCGAGGCCCGCTTTCTCTTCCACGTCGACCGCCGGGAAGACGCGGAACTCGCGGCAATGGCTCCGGGCATGCTCGCCCAACGGGACAAGTTCCGGCTCTCCGAGTCGCAGATCTTCGCCGTCAAGGAAGACTGGCTGGCCGTCGTCGAGTACGTCCAGGCCATCGCGGCCCTCCAGAAAGACGACCGCGAAGGCTTCAAGAAGCACATCACCGAGGCTTTCTGGCTGAGCCCCCGTCAGGGCGCCGCATTCGCTCCGCACATCGAACGCCTCCGCCTCAAGGACGCGATGGCCAAGGCCCGGGTCGACTTCAACCTTCCGCTGCCCGACCTCGCAGGCAGACCGACCAGCATCGGCCAGCTGGCAGGAGACAACAAGGCGGTCCTTCTCCACTTCTTCTCCCCATGGAGCCGGGAATGTGAGGAAAGCATGGCCGACCTCCGCGCCGTTGCCAAAGAACTCGCGAAACACGGCATCGCTCTGGTCAGCATAGTCGGTGAACCCGGCCCCGAAGCGTTGACGGATACCAACGCGATTCTCGGTGCCTTGTCCGAGCCCGCTCCCGGAGCATGGGTCGCGGACCATGCCGACAAGCCTCTCAGCCGGTTGCTGCGTATCGAATCGGCACCGTCGATGGTGCTGGTGGAAGCCGATGGCAAGATCCGCTTCAACGGCCACCCCGCCGACGACGAGCTCTGGAAAGAGCTTCGCAAGATCGCTCCGGAATGCCGCCAACCGCGGCTTGAAGATTCCGGTCACTGAGCCGGTCGAACTACGAGGCTTATCGTACGAGATTCCCGTACGTGCCTCCGGAGGCTCGGTAAGGGTATTTTGGAAAAGTTAACTTTTTGGCCAATTTAAACTTGACGTTCGCCGCCGGTACGAACTTTATAGTGACTGTTTCAATCGCGTTCTTCCCATGGCAACTCCTTCACATCCCTCGAACCTCGAACTCCAGGCGCTTTCCGTCCTGTGGCATGAGGGCCCTTCTACGGTGGGTGACGTACTTGAGGCCCTCCCCGACGGGAAGGACCGAGCCTACACGACCGTGCTCTCGGTCATGCAGAGCCTCGAGCGCAAGAAGCTCGTCAAACGGGTCCGCAGCGGACGCGCCCATGTCTACGAGCCCGCCCACCCGAAGGAGATCATCCTTCGTGAAGCCACTTCCGACTTCCTGACCAACGCTTTTGGAGGGCGCCTCGGCGAGGCGATCCTCGCACTGCTCTCCGCCGGCAATCTCACGCCGGAAGAGAAAACCAACATCGAACGCGAACTCAAACGACACAAAGCCATGGCTGCAAAGAAAACCACGAAACGGGCCGCCAAGAAAAAGGTGGCGAAGAAGGCGACCAAGAAAAAGGTAGCCAAGAAGGTCACCAAGAAAGCTGCCAAGAAGAAGGTGGCTAAGAAGGCCGCCAAGAAAAAGGTAGCCAAGAAGGCCACCAAGAAAAAGGCAGCCAAAAAGAAGGCCGCTAAGAAAAAGGTAGCGAAGAAGAAGGCCGCCAAGAAAAAGGTGGCAAAGAAGAAGGTCGCCAAAAAGAAGGCTGCTAAGAAAAAGGTAGCCAAGAAGAAGGCCGCCAAGAAGAAGGCCGCCAAGAAAAAGGTAGCAAAGAAGGCGACCAAGAAAAAGGCCGCCAAGAAAAAGACGGCCCGTAAAAAGAAATAACTTCCCCAACCCGAAACAGCCGCGTCACGCTCGAAAGTGATCTGGACTGTTCGCGTTGAGTAGATGTTCAAGAGGCGGAGGGCAGGTCCCTCCGCCTCTTCATTTTCCGGCGAAAAAGCATTTGCATCGCCCGGGGCCGCTCCCTAGTCTGCCGCGCCTGCCCGGAAGGGGTCCCCAGGGACCCGGCCCAATGCGCGGTTAGCTCAGTGGTAGAGCACCACCTTGACACGGTGGGGGTCACTGGTTCGAACCCAGTATCGCGCACCATTTCCTTCCCCGGCCAAGGCGCTCTCCATGCCCGGCCTGTCACCCACACCCGATCACCTCGCGGTCCTGTTACGCCTTCTGGACGACGAGACTCCGGAAGTCCGCGAGTCGCTTGAGGAGGCGTTCGCTCCTTTCGGCGGCGACGTCAGCGAGCTGCTTGGCGACTCCCCTGTCCGACTTTCCGACCAGGAACTCGAAACCCTTTCCGAGTTGCTCCTTCCCGCCCGTCGACGGCGGCTCCGCCGGGAGTGGATCGTTCCGGTCGCGGGACTGCCCGCCCTTGAGGAAGACTGGGATCGCTTCGAGTCGATGCTGCGCATGCTCTCGGACTACCTCCACGATGGAGTCGCACTGAGGCAGCCCCTCGGCGATGCCATCGACTTGCTCGCCGAAGATACCGAAGAAGCCTTCTACCGCGGCGGCGCCCCGGCCGTAGTTTCCCGGCTGCTGGGCGAACGGATCATCCGCACCGATCCCCGGGGAGAATTCGATGCCCGTCATCTGGAGCTCGCCGCTGTAGCCGCGGGCGCACCTTCCAACGCGGTCGGCTGCGGCCTCGTAACGCTGCTGGTTGCCCGACGCCTCGGAGCGTCGATCTCCGCCATCAACCTACCCGGCGCATTCTTCCTTTCCGTGGAGGGAAACGATGGCCCGACGGTTCTCGACCCCGGTTCGAGAGGTGTGCCCATCGAGGAGGAGGAGTTCCGTCACCGGATTCGCAGGTATCCCAAGGAAATCCAGCTGCTCGCCCACCGGCCCGCGACCCCCGGGGAATTGCTGCTGCGTGTGACCGAGGAACTCGCGACATGCTTCGCGGTCAACGAGCAGGATGATGACGCCCGGCTGATGGAGGAACTGGTCGTCAGCCTGATCGGCCAAGCCTGATCCAGCCTCAGACTTCGCCGTCGGGGTAGAGCTCGTGGAACTTGATCGCCTCGACGGCGACCGCGGCGGCCGTGCCGAAAATCGTCTCTTCGGAGGCAGTCCTCGGCACCTGCGCGGCGGGGCGCCCGAGTCCGACGAGAATCTGACCGTAGTTCATCGCCCGCCCGCAGTGCTGAAGCAGCTTCATTGAGATGTGGGCGGCGTCGAGATTCGGGAAAATCAGCACGTCCGCGCTGCCGAAGCCGTCGCCGGGGATCTTCGTCTCCGCGGCAGTCGGATCGAGCGCCACATCCGCCTGAACCTCCCCTTCGATTCGCATCTCGAGGAAATCTGCCGAGACCTTCTCGCGCGCGACCACCGTAGCAGCCGCCACCTTTTGCGCTCCGGGAGTCGCCGCCGAGCCCTTCGTCGAGTGACTCAATAGAGCCACCTTCGGCTCCCGCCCGAGGAAGTGCCGGGCCAGCTTTCCGGTCTCGACCGCCATGGTCGCGAGTTGTTCGATGTCCGGCTCAGGCACCAGCCCGCAGTCCGCGAGGAGAATCATCCCCTCGTCTCCGAAATGCGCGAGGTGCGGTGCCGATAGCACCGTGACGCCGAACAGCTTGGGGATGTTCGGCATCGGCTTGATCGAATGCAGAAAGGCCCGGAACAAGGTTGCGGGCAGTGCCACATTTCCGCCGACCACCGCATCCGCCTGGCCATACTGGGCCATCAGAGCCCCGAAATAATGAGGCTTCGCCACGAATTCCGAGCATGCTGAGGAAGGTCGGGAGCGGTAGCGCTCGATCTTCTGAAAACGTCGGCAAAAGAGTTCGAAGTCGGAGGATTTCGAGGGTTCGATGACTTTGACGAAATCCAGACTCACACCGATCGACGACGCCATCGCCCGGATGCGCTCCCGGTCCCCCAAAAGGATCGGGACGACCGCCTCGGCCTTCACGAGACGCTCCGCGACCCGCAGGACCCGCGCATCCTCGCCTTCGGTGAAGACAACCCGCTTCGGATGGCGCTTGAGTTTCTCGATGAGTGGCTCGGTAAAGCGAGCGGAAGCTTGGGCTTGGCTTGGGTCGTCGTTCATCAAAAACTGCCGCGTCTCCCGACGCGCCGGCAGATTAGCCTCCCCCTCCAAACCGTCGCAACCCGAAAGCCACCTTGCCCGCCGACTATCACACCCACACGCCGCTTTGCCATCATGCGCGAGGTGAGCCGGAGGCATTCATTGACGCCGCCCTCGCCGCGGGCGTGACGGAGTACGGCATCTCGGACCACTCGCCGGTCCTTCCCGAGCCTTTTGACGACTGGCGAATGTCGGAGGCGGATCTGCCGGCCTACTTCGAATGGATCGATCGGGCCCGCAGCTATGCCGGTGACCGCGTTCCGGTGCGGGCCGGATTAGAGTGCGACTGGCTCGCGGGATGCGAGAATTGGATCCGCGACCTCGCAGGGAAGTACCCATGGGATTACCTGATCGGCTCGGTGCACTATCTGGGAGCCTGGGACTTCGACAATCCCAAGTGGCTTGGCCGCTGGGCGGAGTGTGATGTGGAGTCCGTCTGGATCCACTATTGGCAGACTTACGCGGACATGGCGAAGAGCGGGCTGTTCGACATCCTCGGTCACCCGGATCTCGTGAAGAAATTCTCCCATCGCCCCGAGGGAGACCTCGACCGGTTCTACGTGCCGACGATCGAGGCCATCGCCTCATCCGGAGCCACGATCGAACTCAACACCGCCGGAAGGCACAAGCCGTGCGCGGAGGCCTATCCGGCACCCCGTTTCCTCGAACTCGCCCACGAGGCCGGTATTCCGCTGGTCATCTCCTCCGACGCCCACGCGCCGGAAGAGGTCGCCCGCGACTTTCCCACGGCGATCGAGATCGCTAAGGCTGCCGGCTACCGGGAAACCCAGCTCTTCGAACGGCGGGAACGACGCGCCGAAACTCTCTGACCGGCAATTCAACCGGCGACCGCACGGATGATCTCCCGGTAGACGTCTTCCGCAGTCTCCACGGTGCTTGCCGCCCCCAGAATCACCGGTCGCTCATCGGGGTCGACCACATCCCTGCCGTGGGAACCACGCACGAGCCCGGCATCCAGCGGGATCAGCTCGAGCAAACCACGCATCCCCAGCTTCTTCTTGAGGAGAAACCTCGCTACCACCCACTTCGGAAGGGCGACTTCAGGATCGATGAACAACTCGGCCGGGTCGTAGCCGGGTTTTCGATGGATATCCACCGTGCGAGCGAAATCCGGCGCGCGGGCATCATCGGTCCAATAGTAATAAGTGAACCACGCATCGGCATCGGAGATGGCAATCAAATCGCCGGCACGGTCCGTCGCCACGCTGTCTCCCCACATCTCGGCCGCGGTTCGGACCTCGTCGACGCCATCGACGCCATCCAACATCGCCCTCACCTCGCCGATGCGTGACCGGTCGCGGACATACACGTGGGCCACCTGATGATCGGCAACGGCGAACACCTCGGAGCCGCCCGCGTCCAGGGTCTCACGCCCGAGTTCGTCCTTCACCTGGATCCAGCCACGATCACGGAACAAGCGGTTCAGATGAACCGGTCGGGATACGGCGGAGATGCCATACTCGGACACCACCAGGACACGAACGTTACGACTTTCGTAGTAATCGATCAGGTCATCGGTGACATCGTCGATCGCCCGCAACTCGGCATCCATCTCCTGAACGCCGGGACCCCACTTCTGAAGTCCGTAGTCAAGGTGCGGCAGATACACCAGACTCAGGGTCGGACTGGCCTTGTCCTCCGTCCACCTCGCCGCCTTCGCGATCCAAGACGACGACGCGATTCCCGCGGCCGGCCCCCAGAAGGCCGGAAACGGGAAGTCGCCCAGCACCCCCTTCACCTCCTCCCGCCACTCCATCGGGTGCGTGTGGATATCGAAAACCTTCCTTCCGTCGGCCGGGTAGAGCGGCCTCGGAGTCATCGAGTAGTCGGCGGTGGAATACATGTTGTACCACCAGAAGAGCTTGGCGCAGGTGAATCCGGGGTTTTTCCTCCTCAGTTCCTCCCAGACTTTCTCACCCCGCACCAGATGGTTGCTCTGCTTCCAGAAGCGGACTTCCGCACTCTCCCGGTCATACCATCCGTTGGCCACGATACCGTGTCCCCGCGGGCACTCGCCGGTGAGCATCGATGCCTGTGCCGTGCACGTGACCGCGGGAAAAGCAGGACGGAAGCCCTGACTGCCGTTCTCCTCCGCAAACCGGGTGAGCCGGGGCATCGACGGTCCGAGCAGGGACTTGGACAAGCCTACCACATTGATCACCGCCACGCGCTGCATGGCGGCTAGACTTCCACTCCTTTCCCCCGATGACAATGCCCCAACAACCGTCTTGAAGGCGACACGGAGTTCCTGCGCTTTTTTGTCATACAACCCTTCCAAAGCAGTGCCGATGACGCGAATTCCTGACAGTTCGACACCTGATTGCCATTGAGTCAGCAGACCGCCGGCGGCACCATTTCCGGCATGAAGCTTTTCGGCACCGACGGCATTCGCGGCCAAGCCAACCAGTTCCCGATCACGCCCGAAGTGGCGCTCCGGGCCGGCAAGGCGGTCGCAAGCGTCCTCCGCTCATCCGGCGCGAACCGTAACCGGGTGGTGATCGGAAAAGACACCCGCCTTTCCGGCTATATGCTTGAGACCGCACTGACGTCCGGCCTCGTATCGATGGGCATGGATGTCTACCTGCCGGGCCCCTTGCCAACTCCGGCGATCGCCCACCTCACGAAGTCAATGGGCTGCTCCGCCGGGATCATGCTGACCGCCTCCCACAACCCGTATCAGGACAACGGCCTGAAGATCTTCGGCCCCGATGGCTACAAGCTCTCGGATGAGCTCGAGGAGGTGATCGAGCGCCACATTCTCGGGGACGAGGCGGAGCCACCGGCGATGGCACCCGACCGGATCGGGAAGGCCAAGCGGATCGATGACGCCCGCGGTCGCTACATCGAGTATGCCAAGCACACCGCCAACAACATCGCGCTGCACGGACTGAAAGTCGTGGTGGACTGCGGCAACGGCGCGGCGTGGTCGATCGCCCCCCTCATTTTCCGCGAGCTCGGTGCCGAGGTAATCGAAACCGGCACCTCACCGAACGGTCTCAACATCAACGACGCCTGCGGTGCTCTCTATCCCGAGACCGCAGGAGCACTCGTCCGTGAGCATCAGGCGGATATCGGGATCTCTTTCGATGGCGATGCCGACCGGGTGATCTTCACCGATGCCACCGGCATGCCCGTATCGGGCGATCGGATTCTCGCGCTCTGCGCGATCGCACTCAAGGAACAGGGGCTGCTCAAGGGCGACGCGATCGCCGTCACCGTGATGAGCAACCTCGGTTTGCACGAGGCGATGCGGCGGGAGGGAATTTCGGTCGCGACCACCGCAGTGGGCGACCGCAACGTGATCGAGCACCTGCGCAAACACGGCCACTCCTTCGGCGGTGAGAATTCGGGACACCTGATTTTCGCCGACCAGGCGACTACCGGAGACGGAATCCTCTCCGCGCTCCAAGTGCTCGCGATGATGAAGCGAAAGGGCGCCACACTCGCCGAACTCGCCGCCTGCATGAAGGAATTCCCGCAGCAACTCGTGAATCTTCCCGTCCTCTCGAAGCCTCCGCTAGATGAGCTCGAAGGCCTCAGGAGCCTGATGGCGGAAGCCGATGCCGAGTTCGGAGACGCGGGACGACATCTCATCCGCTACTCCGGCACCGAGAACAAGATCCGGATCCTCGTCGAGCACCGCGACGCCGATGCCGTCCAGCGGTGGACCGAGCGATTCACCGACGCGGTCAAACAGGACATCGGAGTGCCCGCCTGAACCCCTATCCACCCATGCCAATTTTCTCCGAACGCGCGATCGAGGACTTCCCAATCGGAAATCTGCCGTTTTCCGAACACCACAAGCTCTGCGGCCGGGATGACGTCCAGTTCCACTCGCAAGCTTGGGTTTCGCCAGAAGATCTCGCGCACCTTTCATCCGATGGGCCGACTTCGCTTCTCGGAGCACAAGGCGCGCCTCTCGCATGGCTCGGCAACTACCCGGATCTCGAGGCCACCCATACCGCCGACAATTCCTTTCTGGTGGTTCATCCGTGGGACCTGATCCGCGCGAACGAACTCTACGTCGGATCGATCGAGGAAGACGTCATCGAGGGCGACGTGCACTCGATGGCCGTCATCGGAGGCAAGGTCCGCATCGGGAAAGGAACCCGCATTCTTCCCGGAGTCGTAATTGAGGGCAATGTCGTGATCGGCGCCAACTGCAAGATCGGACCGAACTGCTACATCCGCGGCAACACCTCCATTGGCGATCACTGCCACATCGGCAACGCGGTAGAGATCAAGAACTCGATACTGCTCTCGCATACGAATGTCGGCCATCTCTCCTACGTCGGCGACTCGATCCTCGGCGAACGGGTGAATTTCGGCGCCGGCACCGTCACATCGAACCTTCGTCACGATGGAAAGACGCACCGGACGATGGTCGGAGACGTCCTCGTGAATACCGGCCGCCGGAAGTTCGGCTGCATCGTCGGTGACGGCGTGCACACCGGCATCAACACGTCCATCTATCCCGGGCGGAAATTGTTCCCGGGCACATCCACCCGGCCGGGCGAGATCGTGCAGCGTGACCTCCACCCGTCACCCTGACCGGCCTTCGGCCCGAACCCCTCTCCCATTCCACCCTTCCATGTGCGGCATCGTCGGCTACATCGGCAAATCCTCGGCACCCTCGGTTCTCATCAACGGTCTCCGCCGACTCGAATATCGCGGCTACGACTCGGCAGGCCTCGCCATCCTCGAGGATGGCTCGGTCGTCGTCAGCAAATCTCCGGGCAAGGTAGCCTCGCTCCACGACAAGGCGCGTGAGGAATGGCCGGAGGAACGCTTCGGCTCCGCACACGTTGGCATCGCTCATACCCGATGGGCCACCCACGGGCCGCCGACCGAGGCCAATGCCCACCCCCACCTCGACCAGTCTGGCGATGTCGCCCTCGTCCACAACGGAATCATCGAGAACTACCGCCCGCTGCGTTCGCGGCTGGAGGCCAAAGGCCACCATTTCTATTCGGATACCGACACCGAGGTTCTCTCCCACCTCATCGGAGACGTCTACTCGGGAGATCTTTTCCAAGCCGTGTGCGACGCGCTCTCCCAAGTCGAGGGCACCTTTGGCATCGCCGCCATTTCCTCGAAGGAGCCTGGGCGGATCATCACCGCACGACGCGGCAGCCCCATCGTGATCGGAGTCGGTGATGGGGAAACCATCGTCGCCTCCGACGCCTCGGCGATCATCTCGCACACCCGGCAGGTGATCTACCTCGAGGACAACGACATCGCCGTCGTCACCGCCGAGGGTGTGGAGATCAAGGACCTCAACCAGGTGCCGGTCACCCGCGAACTCGCCGAGCTCGGGTTCGACGCCGAGGCTGCGGAAAAGGGCGGCTTCGAGCATTTCATGCTCAAGGAGATCCACGAGCAACCGGACTCTCTGAGGAACGCGATCCGCGGCCGCCTCGACTTCAATCTCGGCTCCTCGGTCCTCTCGGGAATGGGCACCTCGGCGCGCGACCTCGCCGAGATCCAGCGGGTCGTCCTGCTCGGCTGCGGCACATCCCTGCATGCGGGGCTCGTTGGCGAGTACGCCTTCGAGGATCTGGCCGACATCCACGCCGAAGTCCAACAGGCGGCCGAATTCCGCTATCGCAACCCGCTGATCAGCCGGAGCGATCTGGTCGTGGCGATCTCGCAGTCCGGAGAAACAGCAGACACCCTCGCCGCGGTCCGTGAAGCCAACCAAAAGGGTGCCTTCGTCATGGGGCTCTGCAATGTCGTTGGTTCGACAATCGCGCGCGAAACCGGACGAGGCGTCTATCTCCATGCGGGCCCCGAGATTTCCGTCGCCTCAACCAAGGCATTCACATGCCAGGTGGCGGTTTTGCTGATGATGGCGCTCAAGCTTGGACGCGGCCGCCGGTTCTCCCGCGACGAAGGAATGCGTCTTGCCCAGGAGATTGATGCCATCCCCCAACTCGTTGAACGGACGATCGAACAGAACGACCGGATCGCCGCTCTCGCGGAACGCTACGCCGCCAGCGAGCACGCCTTCTTCATCGGACGCGGCTACCTCTTCCCCGTCGCGCTCGAAGGAGCGCTCAAGCTGAAGGAAATCTCCTACATCCACGCCGAGGGCTACCACGCCGCGGAACTGAAACACGGCCCGATCGCCCTGCTTGAGGAAGGCACACCGATCATCGCTCTGGCGAATGACATCCCGGGCAAGGACAAGACGCTCGGCAACGTCGAGGAGTGCCGCGCCCGCGGTGCACGGATTCTCGGTGTCGTGACCGAAGGAGACAAAGAAGCCGCTGAGTTCATGGACGATGTCATCGAGGTCCCGGCCTGCCACCCCTTGGTGAGTACGATACCCTCGGCGGTCGCCCTCCAGTTGTTCGCCTACCACGTCGCCCGGATCCGAGCCTGCGAAATCGACCAACCGCGGAACCTCGCGAAGTCGGTCACCGTCGAGTGACTTCCTCGGAAAAGGAAATCCCCGGAAGCAAATGGGGGACACCTGCTTCCGGGGACTCTTGGGGATCGGGGGGATTGTTTCGACTCGAGGCGTTTTGGGGGGATGGGGGGAGGTGCCTCGCGCCGACAAACACAGAATGCCATAAATCCCGGAACCGACCACCCCGTGATCACGTGCATCCGATCGCGTGCATTCGATCACGGAGGGTTTCTCCACCGAATTCTTGCCGGCCGCGCGCGCTCGTTCACAATTCCCCCATGCAAACCTATCTCGACCTGCTACGCGACGTCCTTGAGAACGGCGAGCAGCGGGCGGACCGGACCGGAACCGGCACCCGGGCGGTTTTCGGTCGGCAGGTCCGCTACGACCTGCGTCAGGGATTCCCCTGCCTCACCACCAAGAAGCTCCACCTTCGCTCGATCATCCACGAGCTGCTGTGGTTCCTCAAAGGCGACACCAACATCGCCTACCTGAAGAAAAACGGCGTGAGGATCTGGGACGAATGGGCCGACGAGCACGGCGACCTCGGTCCCGTTTACGGCCATCAGTGGCGTTCTTTTCCCGGACCCGACGGGCGTCATGTCGACCAGATTGCCGAACTCGTCCACGGCCTCCGTGGCGATCCCCACTCGCGCCGACATCTAGTCGTCGCGTGGAACCCGGGCGACATCTCGCGGATGGCCCTGCCGCCGTGCCACTGCCTGTTCCAGTTCTTCGTTCACGATCCGGATTCCGAACGCCCGGGACTTTCCTGCCAGCTCTACCAGCGCTCGGCCGACCTGTTCCTCGGGGTCCCGTTCAATATCGCCTCATACGCCCTGCTCACTCTGATGCTCGCACAGGCATGCGGATACGAGCCTCGCGAGTTCATCCACACATTCGGAGACCTCCACCTCTACTCCAACCACATCGATCAGGCACGGGAACAGTTGTCCCGCGATCCCAGACCCCTGCCGACGATGTGGATCGACCCGTCGGTGACCGAACTCGATGACTTCCGATTCGAGCACTTCGAACTTCGGGACTACGACCCCCACCCGCACATCAAGGCCGAGGTGTCGGTTTGAAATGTCGATGAAGCTGATCGGAATCGTGGCCATGACCGCCGACCGGATCATCGGCCGGGATGGAGCCCTCCCATGGCACCTACCGGAGGATCTCGCGTTTTTCAAACGGACCACGAGCGGACATCCGATTGTGATGGGGCGAGCGACCTACGACTCGATCGGGCGCCCCCTGCCGAAAAGGCGCAATATCGTGATTACCCGCAATCGGGAGTGGTCGGCGGACGGCGTGGAGGCGATCGGTTCGCCCGAATCCCTATCGGGTCTGGACCTCACCGGTGAGGTCTTCATCATCGGCGGAGCGAAAGTCTACGAGGCCTTCCTTCCCCATCTCGACGAGCTGCTGGTTTCCCGGGTGCGCGAGGATTACACGGGTGACACCCGGTTCCCCGAATTCACCCATCGATTCGGCGCTCCCGAGCTGCTGGAAAGCCACGAGGCCTTCGACGTTTACCGATACCGCAGAAACTAGCTCACGACTCCCATGGCCAACTCATTCGAACTCGAAGGCACCGTCCGCCACCTCTTCGACCTGCAGACTTTCAACAGCGGCTTCACCAAGCGCGAGTTCGTGGTGGAAATCGAGGACGGCAAATACCCGCAAATGGTCAAGTTCGAGTGCGTGAAGGACAAGACCTCGATCCTCGACGATGTCTCGGTGGGCGACAGGGTTCAGGTGACCTTCGACATCCGCGGCAACGAGTACAAGGACCGCTTCTACGTGAATCTCGTCGCCTGGAAGCTCGGCAAGTCGGCAGGAGGCGATGATGCCCCGGCCCCCGGATCATCGATGGACGCGTCGTTCGACAACGAGCCGGACCAGTCCGACGACATCCCCTTCTGACCGTCACCCGCGGTCAACCGCAGCGCGCCGGATGCACTCGAGCGCGGCTTGGCTCACGGCACGCTTGAAGCCCATCCGGTCGCGCGGATGGAACTGACGGAGAACCATCGTTTCCCGACCCTTCGCAGCGAGGGCGATGAATACGGTTCCAACTGGCTTGTCATCGGTGCCACCATCCGGCCCCGCGATCCCGGTAACCGCGACAGCAATATCCGCATTGGAGGCCGAAAGCGCCCCGTCCGCCATCTGCCGGGCCACGGGCTCACTCACTGCTCCATATTCGCCCAGAGCTTCTTCGGATACACCGAGCAACTCCACCTTCGCCTCATTGGCATAGGTCACGAATCCGTGGGTAAACACCGCGCTGGATCCGGGGACATCCGTGATGCGGGCGGAAATGAGTCCGCCGGTGCAACTCTCCGCGGTCGCGACCTTCAAGGCGCGCTGCTTGAGTTCACGCACGACCGCCTCTTCAAGCTCTTCACCCAGCTCCGAAAAACACTGCTTGGCGAACCGGCTCAGCACGAGCGCCCGCCCGGACTCGAGCGCATCCGGCGGGCCGATCAACCGCACGTCAACCTCGGCAAGCCTCGCACAGTATCCCACCTCAAGCCCATCGATCGCCCCGAGTTTCGCGTCGACCGCTTGATGGATTTCACTTTCGCCCAATCCGGTGAACTTCAATTCAATGATCCCGACCGCGGACTCGATTCCCCCAAGGGCCGTCAGCTTCGGGACAACCTCAGCGTGATACATCGGCTGCAGTTCGCGCGGCGGCCCGGGCAACAGGAAGACCGCACAGTTTGCCGCACCATTGAGCCGCGGCGGAATGAAAATCCCGGGGGCGGTGCCGTTGGGATTCGGCAATACATCGGCACCGACCGGAACCTGCGCCTGCTTGCGGTTGTCCGGCGCCATCGTTCTGCCCCGGATCTCGAAAAACGCCTCAAGTGACCGCAGCGCCGCCTCGTCTTCGATCAACTCCAGCCCGGCCACTTCGGCGGCGGCTTCCCGGGTGATGTCGTCACTGGTCGGGCCGAGCCCCCCGGTCACGATCAGCACATCGGCTCGTTCCACGGCCTCGGCAATGCCGTCGCGGATCGCGTCACCATCAGGCACGGTGGTAAGGCGTTCGACCCTCAGGCCGAGTTTGAACAATTCGCGACCGAGCCAGTGCCCGTGGGTATTCAGCGTCCGTCCCAGAAGGAGTTCGCTCCCGGTGTTGAGGATCTCGACCTTCACGGCGTTCAGACGCTGGCGGAAGGAATCTCGATTTCCTTCGCGTCCCCCCAAAGCGTCTCAAGCCCGTAGAATTCGCGGAGTTCCTCGTGCATCACGTGAACCATCACATCGATGTAATCGAGAACAACCCATCGGGTATCGGCCTTTCCTTCGGTATTCACCGGCTTCGCCCCGGTCCACTCCTCGACGTGCCCACGGATGTCCCGGAGAATTGCACGGAGGTGGGGCATGGACGTGCCTGAACAGACAATCATGAAATCCGTCAGGGACGAAAGCCCCCGCAGGTCAAACAAGCGGATATTCTCCGCCTGAATCTCCGCGGCCGCTTTCGCGCATGCCAGAGCCAGTTCCTTACCTTGGGTCGCCATGAGTTCGTCCCGCTTCGTCGCGGGGCGGCATCCTACCCCGACCCGGCGCCTTGGCCACTCCAAATGGGGAAACAGCGCGACGGGCCCGCTTCCATGCCTTGACCCCGGCCCAAATCACACCACCCTTGCCCTGCCGAATGCCCGTCCACCTCAAGAACCTCGCCGCCCACGCCAAAAAGGCCCTGAAGCCCGCCAGCCAGGGACATCTCTCACCGGCGGAGCGGATCGCGCTCTACAAGCGCTTCATGAAAATCGAGGAGCACCGGATCCGCCTCCGGCACCGCGCAGGAGCAGGTGGACTGGAGATCGCCCGCGCCCGCTCGGAGCTCCTGGATGTGGTTCTCGATTCGGTCTTCAAGACCGCTCTTCTCAAACGCACGAGCAAGTCGCCGATCAGCCTCGTTGCCACGGGCGGTTACGGTCGGGGCACCCTCAATCCAGCCTCCGATATCGATCTGCTTTTCCTCCTGCCGCGGGCCTCCAACAAGTTGCCCAAGGATCTCGAGGAACTCGTGCATGAGGTGCTCTACCTCCTCTGGGATGTCGGCTTCAAGGTCGGCCATGCATGCCGTTCGATCGCCGAATGCATCCAGCAAGCCAAGGCCGATCAGGAGAACAAGACCTCGCTCATGGACGCCCGCAGGATCGCGGGCGACCGCACCCTGTTCTCGGAATTCCGCAAGCGCTTCGAAAAAGAGGCTCTGGCGAAGGGCCAGAAGGCTTTCTTCGAGTTGAGGAGGAAGGATCTCCGCGGACGGCACCGGAAGTATTCGAGGACTGTCTTTCTTCAGGAACCGAATGTGAAGGAAGGCTGCGGTGGCATGCGGGATTACCACAACATCCTTTGGGTCACACGGGTGAAGCGAAAGACCGCCAACCTGAAGAAACTTGTGGAGGTGAAGCTTCTCACCCGCACCGCGCATCGGGAAATCGAGGAAGCCTATGACTTCCTGAACCGGGTCCGGAACGAACTGCACTACCAAGCCGGAAAGTCCTCCGACCAACTGACCCTTCGGCTACAGGGCATCGTCGCCACCGAGTTCCGTTACCCTCAGCGCTCGATCCTGCGACGGACCGAAGCTTTCATGCGCGACTACTACCGTCACACGCGCAACCTCTATCAGCACACGACTTCGCTGATGGAGATCTTCGAGATCGAGCAGGACGATCAGAAGGATACCGGCCTCACCTCATTTCTGAACCTCGGTCGCCGGAAGCGCGAGGAGTTCGACGGCTTTATCGCCCTCGACGGCAGGATCTATCCCGCCAACCAGAACATTTTCAGGCACGACACCCACCGCCTGATGCGGCTGTTCCAGCACGCGCAGCTGCGCAACCTCCGGCTCAGCCCGCCGATGCGCAAACTGGTGAAGAAGCACTGGGAGGACATCGACCGGCCGTTCCGCTACTCGAAGCAGAATCGCGACACTTTCGAGGCTATGCTCAGCAGGCGCGGCGAAGTCGCCCGGTCCCTGCGCAGGATGCACCGCGTCGGTTTTCTCGGCCGCTACCTCCCGGAGTTCGGAGCCCTCGACTGTCTGGTCCAGCACGAGTTTTTCCACCGCTACACCGCCGACGAGCACACGCTGCGCTTCGTTGAGAACATCGATGCCCTAGTCGACTCCGACGAACCCGGAACGGCGCTGTTCCGCGACCTGTTCCGCCACATCGAAGACCCGTATACCTTCTACCTAGCCATCCTGCTGCACGACTCCGGACGCTCGGAGAACGTGCGCGAGCACATCGATGGTTCCGCGATGCTCGCGCAGCGTCTGTGCAACCGGCTGCAGGTCCACGGCGCGCGCCGCAGGATGATCATGTTCCTGGTGGATCACCACCTGACATTCTGGCGCTACGCCACAACCCGGAACATCGAGGACCCTGAAGTCGTTCGCGAGTTCGCGCTTCTGATGAAAACTCCGGCGCGTCTCGACGCCCTGATGCTCTTCACTTACGCCGACTCCCGTGCGACCTCGGAGGAATCGTGGAACGATTGGAAAGAAACCCTGCTTCGACAACTCCACCGCTCCGCGAAGGAGTTCCTGACCCACGGCGAGGAACGTTTCAACGCCTCCCTCCGCTCGGACAAGCAGGCCCTCAAGGAGAAGGTGATGACTTCCATGGGCGAAGGATACGCCAGCGAGATCGAGGAGCATTTCGAGCGGATGCCCGCGAGCTACTTCCGCTTTCGTGATCCGGCAAGCGTTCCGGTTCATATCCGCACCGTTCGGGATTTCCTCAAGCGTGAATCCGAGTCGGACGGCGGATTCGTGTGCTCCGGCCAGTCTTTCGACTACCCCGACCGAGGTTACACCGAGTTCGTCATCGTTTCTCGAAACCGGCCCTACTTTCTCCAGAAGGTTTGCTGCGCGATCGCAGCCCAGGAAATCAACATTGTCTCCGCCGATTTCCACACGAGAACCGACGGCATTGTCGTCGACCTGTTCCGGGTTTGCACCACGGACTTCGGGCCTGTCACCGACGAGCGGCAGCGCCAGGGCTTCATCGACACCCTCTACCATCTGGGCCGCATCGAACACTACGACCCGGCGGAATTCCTCAAACCGAAGAAGAACATCCTGAAGTCGAAAGAGAAGACCGGCATCTCTTTCCCGGTCCGGGCACACATTTCGAACCAAGCCCACCCTTCGTGCACCACCGTCGAGATCCAGGCCGTCGACAGGATCGGCCTCCTCCACGACCTCTTCCATGCGATCAATGCCGCCGGATTGGACACGGTGCATGCCCGTATCGGCACTGAAAAAGGAGCCGCGGTCGACACACTCTATGTGACTCCTCCCGGAGGCGGACAAGCGACCGATCCCGGCCAGCTCAGACAACTGCACTACCTCCTCGAAGAGGCCATCCGCCCCTCCTGAAGCATGAGAACCCTCCTCTTTGTCGCCGGCGTCGTGACGACACTCCTCGGCTTCCTTGCCCACGCCAGACTCGGTGGAACCGCTGAAGCGGCATCCTTATTCCAAGGGGCTCTGACTCTCGGAGGAGGTTGGGTCATTTGCGCGCTGTTTTCCCGGGTCTGGACCTGGCACGGCATCATCGGCGGCGGGATCCTCGCGCTTCTGGGAGCGGCACGCTGCGCTCCCGCCCTCCTCGCACTGACGAGAACCCCCACAGCCGGCACCCCGTTCGAAGCTGCAGCTTTCGGAATTTCTACTATTGTCTTAGTAGCAACAACAAGATCACTGCTCCGCGAGCGTACGAGGATCGCGCTGGAGAAACTTCGGGAGAACGACTGATCAGAGCGGAAGATCGTAACTCCTGCCTCCCACTCCGTCGAACCAGCGGACATAGGCGGCGTTCACCGTGGCGAAGCCGCCGGGAGTCGGATAATCACCGGTGAAATACCAATCACCCGACGGCCCGTCGATCGAGGCGTGGAGATTTTCGATCGTCTGGAAGACCACAACCACATCACCGTCCCATTCGATCTCTTCGGGCTTCACCATCCGGCTGATCTCGGCCGAGATCTCCTCCGGAGTGAAGGCCTCGTAGACCCCCTTCACCCGGTTGGTCATTTCGGAATACGGCTTGGCGAGCTCTCTACGACACTCATCGTAGACACGGTCCAGAACCGCCTGACCGCCCGACTTACGGTGGAGGTTGACGGCCGCTTGGAACGCGATGAACTTGCCCAGTTCAGACATATCGATCCCGTAGCAATCCGGGTAGCGAATTTGCGGAGCCGTGGAACACACCACAATCTTGCGCGGCGAGGTTCTCGCAAGGATCTTGAGAATGGACTTCTTGAGCGTCGTGCCGCGGACAATCGAATCATCCAATGCAACAAGAGCGTCATTCTCGCCGACCATCCCATAGGTAATGTCGTAGACATGCGACACCAGCTGGTCCCGCCCCTTTTCCTGGGCAATGAACGTACGCATTTTGATGTCCTTGTGAGCGATCTTCTCACCCCTCGGCCAGTTGCGCATGATCAGGTCATCCAGCGCCTCCTCGTTCAAACCTCCGCGGCTCTGGGCGTCGAGAATGGCATCCTTCACCTGCTGCCGCCGGAGCATCCGCAAACCGTCCATCAGACCGTACCACGCCGTCTCGGCGGTGTTCGGAATGAATGAGAACACGGCATGCTCCATCTTGCCGTCGATCGCGTCCACCACCTGGGGCACCAATGCCGCACCCAGCGCCTTCCGCTCTCGGTAGATATCGGGGTCGTTGCCGCGGGAGAAATAGATGCGCTCGAAGGAACAAGGCCGGAAAGGATCCGGCTCGGCGAACCTGCCGCGATGGAGACCACCGTCGGACTTGATCGTCAGCACCGCCCCGGGATCAAGGGCTTCCACCTCGTCCTGCTCCGCTTCGAACACGGTCATCAGGGGAACCCGCTCGGACGCGATGGCAATGACCTCGTCATTGATCAGGACATGGCACGGCCGGATGCCCGAAGGATCCCTCATGACGAACATGTCGCCGTTTCCAATGACGCCGCAGATCGAGTACCCTCCATCCCAGAAGGCCGCCGACTCGCGGATGAGCCTTTCGAGATCGAGCTGCTCGGAAATCTGATCCGGGATCCGGGTGCCGGCTACGCCGGCATCCCGGAGCTCGTGGTAGATTGAGGTGTGAGCCTCATCGAGATGGAAGCCAATCTCCTCAAGCACCGTCTGCGTGTCGGTTCCGAACACGGGGTGCTGACCCCGCTCAATGAGGACTCGGTTCAACTCACCCGCATTGGTCATGTTGAAGTTCCCCATCACCATCAGCGTCCGGGTCGGCCAGTTGCTCCGCCGGAGGTATGGATGACAGGATCCCTCGTCGAAGTCACCCGATGTCCCGTAGCGGAGGTGGCCGATCAGGATCTCCCCACCGAAATCGAACCGCTTCTTGATGTCCGCAGGACTCTTCGGATCAAGGATCCCCTTTCTGGCCATCTTGTGGAACGCCTTGACCTCCTTCCGGAAGATCGAGGACAGCGCATCCCTTTCACCACTGCGGCGCCTGAAGACATACGGCTCGCCAAGTGGCATTCCCAGCTTCGTGCACCCGATGCCGATTCCGTCCTGCCCACGGTTGTGCTGCTTCTCCATCAGGAGGAACAGCTTGTTGAAGCCCCAAAGGGCCGTCCCGTAGCGGTCGTAATAGTACTCGAGCGGCTTTCGCAGACGGACGGCGGCAATTCCGCACTCGTGCTTCAGAAAATCACTCATCGGATGATCACTCGCCGCTGACCTTCACCCGGACCCCCTCGGCCTCGACCATTTCGCCGATCACCACACCACCGGGACCGGCTGACAGAGCTGGCTCGACTTCTTCAGGAGCCACGATGGCCACCCAGCCGATTCCCATATTGAACGTATGGAACCGGTCCTCGGCGTCCACGTGGCGGAGCAACTTGTCGATACCAGGCAGCTTCCACGCCGGAATTTCGAGCTCAGCCCCGCATCCGCGGAACAGCCTCTCAAGATTCTCAGGTAACCCTCCACCGGTAATGTGAGCCATGGCTTTCGGGCGAACCCCGGAAGCCTTCAGGCCACCCACCACATCATGATACAGGCGGGTCGGTTTCAAAAGTGCTTCCAACTCCTCATCGGCAAGCTCACCGGGATGCTCGGCCAGAACCCGCCGAACCAGACTGAATCCGTTCGCGTGAATACTGTCGGAAGCATACCCGACCAGCACATCGCCGACCCGGATTTGTGTCGGATCGATCAAATCCGCCTTCTCCGCGCAACCGATGCAGAATCCTGAGAGCTCAATGACGTCCGGAGGAACGATTCCGGGCATTTCCGCGGTCTCCCCCCCCGCAAGGATGCAGTTGCAGGCCTCCAAATAGTCCGCCATGCCGCCGATCAGACGCGTGATCCGGACTTCATCCAGCGCCGCAATTCCCACATAATCAAGGAATAGCAACGGATCACCACCGGTCGTGAGGATGTCGTTGACGCTCATCGCCACCAAATCCTTGCCGGCGGTCTCGAGCAGATCCCGCTGCAGCAAGAGCTCCAACTTCGTTCCCACGCCGTCGCAGCCCGTCACAATTACAGGCTCCGCGTAGTCACTTAGGTCATAAGCGGCTGCAAATAACCCGAATGCACCCATGAGGTGCCGCTGCTTCTGCGTCCTCGCGACGTGGCTCCGAATGTCTCCCACCAAGGCGGCCGCTCTGCGCGTGTCCACCCCGGCCTGCTGGTAGGTCAATTTTCCACCCATGCGCTCGCTGCTGGTGGCGGGGTTGTAACAGCCCCCCCTTGCCCGTCACGCAGAAAAGCCCCGCACGGGAGAATCTCGTCGGGCGCAGCGAGAATCGCGACCTCCGCCGCCCAAGCGTTGACCCTCAGCCCACAAAACCGTTTTGAACAATTTTGCCTAAATTATCTAAAATATCAGTAATAATTAAGGATCTGCTCCTTCATCACGACTCCCCCATTGGCAAAACGTTCAAAAAAATATTGTCAACTATGGGAAATATTTCTAAAAGCCAAACCAACAGGAGCTTCGATCATTCAATTAATCTTGAATATCAAAGCATCTTCACTAAAAACCTAGCCATTCTCCTACCTCGTTCCAGATGTCGAGCGACACTCCCCAGCTCCAACTGAGCCCCGGCCTCACGATCGGTTACCGGGCCCCGCTTGCCCGAACGGCTGAATCCATCCAGCTGGGCAAGGGCACCCATTTCCTCCTCGCCAGGAATGGCCGGGGAAAGACCACCCTCTTGCGCACCATCGCCCGCTCAATCCGGCAACTGGGTGGAGAAATCCGGCATCACGGCCGCATGCAGTACATGGCGGAGGGCCTCTACTTCGACGCCGAGCTTTCCGCATCGGCGATCTTCCGGGCGATGATCCCCCGCAAGCATCTGGCGGAAGCCCTGCAGCTGGCGGAGCGCATCGAGCTCGACCTTAAGAAGCCCTACGGAAAGCTCTCCACCGGCAACCGCCGCAAGACGAGCCTGATCGTCGCCGAGTACTCGGTCGACCCGGCCGAGGCCAACATCCTCCTCCTCGACGAGCCCTTCAGCGGTCTCGACGCCTACGCACGCCAGCAGTTCGAGGAGATCTGGCGCACTCGCTCGAACAACACCCTGCGTCTGGTGAGCTGCCACCCGGACTACGATTCGATGGAGATGCCCAGCGCCCTCATCATTCAGGATGAGACCATTCTTCAAACTACCGGAGAGAGCCAGACCTGGAACGAGCTCAAGAGCCTCCTGAACTGAGCCCATCCGCCTTTGACCCGATGAAACTTTTCAAGCTTACGCTGATCACTCTCTTCCGCAGGAAATCCTGGGCGGTCTGCGCGTTTCTCGTGCTCCTGATGCCGTTCGTCCTGCCGCAACTCTCGAGCGGCACGGAGAACCCGGGACTGCTGAAGCCGGCGTTGGCACAGGCAGCCTGGGGCATGGCCTGGCTGAGTGCGGCTTTTTGGGGATTCTTTGCGGCGGCCAAAACCGGCGAGAACCTATCGCGCTCCGGCCTCGGTGAGTACTTCCAGACCATGGGCGTTTCGGCCACCCGGCAACTGCTCGAGATCTGGGCCGCACTGATGGTCTACATCGCCCCGCTCGGAATCGGCGCAGCTCTGGTTTGCATCTTCGCGGCAAGTCCGTCCCTGCCGGACGAGCGGGCCATGTGGATCGCCACCAATTTCCAATACGCGCTCCTCTTCACCATTGTGGTCGCACCACTGATCGCACTCGCGGTTGCGACAGCATCGCGGTTCGGAAGCCTCACCGGCTTCATCGTTTCGACGGGCATCACATTCTACGGCCTCTACGGGGTCGGCTACATGAAGCTGCTCCTCACCCTCGAGGGCAACCCTCTCCTGTCGTGGCTCTGGAGCGCGTCTCCACACTACCATTTCGCCGATCCGACTGAGCGCCTGCGCTACAAGCTGGGCGCTATCGAGTGGAGCCAGTTCCCCCTGCTCATCGCCTACTTTCTCGGGATCTTCCTGCTCTACACGGCCTTCTCCCGCCTGATCTTCCGCGTGAAAGCGACTGCTTGAAACGCATTCCAATCCACTGTCCCAATGATTCTCCGTAGCCACATCACAACTGCCGCCCTCGCGATCGCGGGAGCCGGCCTGTGGCACTATGCCGGCAGTGCTCTGCGCGACGGCGGCAAGCTGGAATTCGACCCCAATCCCTTGGGCATCAAGCGGAGCCCCTATGGCCAGGTCGTGGCGATGGCTATCCAGACTCCGATCGATGCGGACTGGCACGGCGCGATCGAGATCCACGATCACCCTGCAGGTGAGTCCTGCGAATCCTGTGAAGCCCATTCATCGGAACCATCCGACGCGGAGCATCACGATTGCGATCACGAGGACTGCGACCACGATCACATCGCGGAGCATGATGAACACGGGGATTGCGAACATGACCACGGCTCTTGCGGCCATGACCACGATCATGCCGACCACGGGCACGGGGCCGTCGACCACCCCGCGGAGAAGCGACCTCTTCTGGCCCGGCTCGAGAACGCGGTCAACGCTCGCACCAACCCCAACCCACCTACCCCGGGGCACAAACTCTACATCCGCCGGGAAATCGAAAAGAAGCTCCGGTTCGCGTATGCCTTGGATCCTTCGCACTACGCGAACTACAACGCCTACAACCTCTTCATTACCCAGCAGTCGCTCGGCACGGGCAACCTCAGCCAAGAACAGGCCGACGAATTGGTTTTCTCCCTGGCAGACCACACGATCCGGTACTGCCTGCGGGAACAACACGATCCGCGTCCGGCCCTCACCGCAGCCTCGGCAGCCTACAACTGCCTCGAGCGAATGCTTCTCGATTCATCCGGCAAATACCCGGTCAAGCAACTGCGGGACCAACTCGGCGTCATCGACTTCTGCATCCACCGGCACTTCGAATTGCTCGAGACGTTCATCCACTCGGGCAGCTGGGACCTCCTATCCGCACAACGGCAGGACGAGATCATGAGCCGCTCGAGGTTCGCCTCGAAACTCCGGGAATCGGCCGAAGTCGCGATCACGCGCAAGGAATCCGAAAGCCACTCAACCGCCAGCCACACCAAGCCATGAGTGTCTTTACCGCAGTTCACGACGATACCCCGCCGCCGCTTCCCGCACAAAACGGGACGCCGGACGCGCCGATCTATTTCGTCCCCGGAATGACCGGGAACCAACTGCTGGGCATCATCTTCCGCGTTTGCCGCGAACTGCGCGTCTCGGACATCCAGATGCGCTCGGGGCGCCCGGTTTACATCCACACCAACAAGGGCGTGGAGAAACTCGAGCGTCTCGGGATCCTGGGCTCGGCACACATGGACGAGATCCTCAAGGAACTCATCCGCAACCGCGAGAGCGGTAGCCACGGGTTCGGCGAGGAGAGCAATCTCGACGCCCGCGTCGAAGACAAGATCAACGATGCCATCCGTGACTTCGCCGAGCGAAAGGTCGCGGACTTCTCCTGCGACGGCATCCCGATGGGAGAAAACGGCGAGCGCTCCGGTCGTCTGCGGATTCAAGCCCACCTCAGCTCCTCCGGACTCGGAGTCACGTGCCGGATCCTCAACGACTATATTCCCGAACTCGAAAGCCTGGGAATCGATCCGGACACCACTACCATCCTCCGGCAAGCCGTGCAGAAGCGTGCCGGCCTTTGCCTCGTCACAGGCCCCACAGGTTCCGGTAAGTCCACGACTCTGGCAGCATTGATCGATTGGTTGCGGCGCAACCACTTCAAGCACATCGTCACCGTAGAGGACCCCATCGAGTATCAATATCCGGATGACATGGAGGACCCTGAGTTCGACGGTCGCCGCACCGCGTCCCCGTCCATCGTCACCCAGCAGGAAGTCGGACGGGACGTTCACTCTTATCGCCAAGGCCTCAAGGACGTCCTGCGGAAGGCTCCGCATGTGATTCTCCTCGGGGAAATTCGCGACCGGGAAGCCATGGAAACCTGCATGGAGGCGGCCCAAACCGGTCACCTGGTCCTGTCCACCCTGCACACCACCGGGGCCGTCAAAACCATCGGCCGGATTCTCGAGCTCTATCCCCGCGAGAGCCACAACGCGGTGTTGAACCGCTTGGCCGAGACCTTGGTATTCATCCACTCGCAGGGCCTCCTCAACGGCATCCAACGACGCGTTCTCACCTACGAGTTCCTCCAGAACAACGACGACGCCGTATCGAGCGCGATCGCCAACTACGACGGCGGGGCAAGATCACTCGAAGACGTAATACGCAGAGCCGGCAACATCGAGTGGGATAGCAACCTGAAGCGTCTTCTCAACCAAGGACTGATCGACGAACTCACGTTCGAAAACGCCAGGATGAATCGCGACGACGAGGTCGAAGTCCTCTGAAAACAAACAATCTCGAGGCCCTGATGGTCGGCATGGTCCGGTCGTGGGGTCTCCTGCCAAACGAAAAAGACAAACACACCCAAACACACACCAACACATGAAACTGACCAAAAACACGAAGCGCGCGAAGGGCATGACCCTCCTTGAACTGACGGTGGTTATCCTCGTCCTTCTCTCGCTCATCACCATTCTCTTCATCGGCGCTCGCGCGTGGAAGAAGGGTTCGGACCGCGCCGGCTGCATCATGAACATCCGGAACGTGCAGCAAGCCGCTCGCTCGTACCAGAACATGTACAACCTCGCCATCGGTGACGACGTTCCGGCCGGCAAGCTCCAAGGCGCCGACCAGTTCCTCGAAACCGCTCCGGTCTGCCCGGGCGGCGGAACCTACAGCCCTGCTGACCTCACGGCAGCCGTCGCTATCCCTGCGATCGGCACCCCGGTCCTGAGCTGCACGCTCTCCGCCACCCAGGATCACGTCCCTTCGGACACCACCGGTTGGTAAGCCGATTCCCAGATCACTTCTTTGAGAGGTGATCTTTCGATATCCGCCCCTCGCCCGACCGGGCGAGGGGCACCTCTCCTCCCAAACCTCCCCTCTCTCCCCATGCACCCTTACACCCCGTCCCACCTTGGTCGCCTACCAACATCCATCGGAGCTCAACCCGCTCCAAAACTATCGCCAGGCCTCTTCGATCCTGCGCGGCACCAGTCGTGCAACGAATGACGGATGGTATACGAGTCCGATTGATCTCGATTACCAGGTCCACCTGAGGATCGACGGCAATCAGATCGACTCATGGATTTTCCGCTCTTCCGACAAGTCCTGGACTGAGGGACCGGAATTGAGCGAGGAGGCGCTGCTCGACGCCTCGAAGGTTCCCGCCTTCGCGGAACAACTGGTTTCACTTGCCAAAAAGGCGGGAAGCAATGCCGTGGGAGTCGTTCTCCACATTGCTGACGAATTCGCTACCACCGAGATCAAGCCCGAACTGGACAACCCGGGCGCTCTTGGAGAACTCCGTGAAAAGATCGCCAACGAACCGACAGCGGTTCTCGACGATGCATCCCTCTCAACGGAAGAACATTCGTGGCGCCTTGTTCCATACCCTGCAACCGGTAGCGAGTCGATTGCGACGGCAGTTACCATTTCCCGCCACGCCGCCGAATTTGTCGATGCTCTCCGCACTTACGGCACTTCGAAGAACTTCCCCATCGTCACACTATCAGTAAGCGCCCCATTGATCGCGCTGCTGGCGCTGCCGGAAATCAAGCGCGACCAGGTGGACAGACCTTTCCTTGCGGTCCTGCCCTATCCCCGTTTCACGACCCTGGCGTTCTTCAACGAGCACGGTGACCTGCTTCTGCTCCGCACGCTCCAACACCGGGGACAACGCCGACCCTCAAACCTGCGGCATGCCGTTTCGACAACTGCCGCAGCCCTCGAAATGGCAAATCCGGAGATCTTCGTTCTGCCCCTGGCAGGCGAAAGGGACCCGCACTTGTCCCAGGAACTCAAAGTCGTCTTCGAAGACTGCCTGATCAACGAGGTCGATTGGTCTGTCACCGCCTTTGCGGATCATTCCCACCCGGGAATTCCGCCGGAAATGCTGGTTTCGGCAAAGTTCCGCGACGAGGTGGATACTCCGGTTGCAGGATCACACACTTTTACGACCCTCCGCACGGAGGGATGGGCGACTCAGGACTTCCTTCCGGTTCCAACTCCACTCGCAGAGACTTACCCTTCTCGCGGCGAGATGAAGTTGCTGCGTGCCTCCCGCTATCTCAGGTTCGCACTCGTGGCAATTGCCGGCCTCTCCTTCATGTGGATTGGCTTTGCCATGCTCGACATGGTCAGGAGACCTGAATGGACCTTCAACGAAAGCGAGGCCGGAGTCGTTGCGCGTCGAATCGAAACCCTACAGGTGGAGAAGAAGCGCATCCAGCACTGGGACAACCTGCTCGATGACCGCTCCAAGGCATGGGTTTCGATGGAAATGCTTGCACGGTTCTTCCCGGAACACAGCGGATTTCTGGTGCGGACCTTCAACCACACCGCGTCCCCGGAGGTGCTTCCCGGTCAGGCGAAGCTCGGATTCGTGAAACAGTGGCGCATCAACGGCCTCGCCCGCGAAGAGTCGCTTGAGAAGCTCGCCAATCTGAATACCCGCGAAGGCATCTCTGCGGCATTCGCTGAAATCGCTAGGGTGACAGGCAATGAGGCGTTCCGGACAGACCTTCCCACGCGAAGCATCGTGGTGAACGTCAAGACGCTGGAGAACTCCGGATATCAGCCGATGCCTCCGGAAGATTCGACCATGAGCATGGAGAGCAGCTACCCGTTCATTTTCGACCTGACGATCACACAGCGCTTCGAGTCGGACGATCCGCTCGCCGTCACCGCTTCCAAAGCCCCCTGACTTGTCATGAACCTCTACCGCCAGTCCATCGCCCTCTTCGGATTTGTTCTGCCGATCGTGCTAGCCGTTGCCGTCATTGGCGCCGCATTTGCGGTGAAGGGCAAGGTCGCCGCCTCATTCGACAAGAAGGTCTCCCACTTCAAGGGCTTCAAACAGAACAAGGTCAACGCCTTGGCCATGGAAGCGGAGATCAGCAAAAAGCGTGAAGATGTCGGGCGGTGGGAATCGATGATCGACAAGGAAACCGCGAGCTCAATCAGCATCAACCTCAGGGAGATTGAGGAAAAGCTTCCGTCTAAGGAATTCCAGAAAACCGCACAGCAATACCCAACCGCACGGGGAGGGTTCGCGACGGTGTCCGCACAGAATTCCGCTCAGGTCCGTTTGGCTTTCCGTGCCACCTACAGGTCGATGCAAAGGGCTCTACTCGAATTGGAGACCCGCATGCCACAACTTCAACTTCAGGAGCTCCGGATCGATCCGAGCAGCAACTCCAACAGCCTCAATTTCGAGGTCAACTACACCGCATGGGAAAAATGAAACAGTCCCCGATTTCATCCGCCCTCCTTGCCTGCGCGCTTCTTGCCCCGGTGGCAACTGCCCAGTCGATCGAGAATTTCAACAATCCGGCATCCTCCGACATCGCGAACGAAGTCGCATTGGAGAAAGTTGCCGAGAATAGGGGCGAGTTGATCACCCAGCCTTCGAGGTATGTCGGTCTCGACCTCGACGCGTACCTGAGAAGCCTTTCATCTTCGTTTGAGATGCGCACCCGCGCGCGTGATCCGTTCGGACGTCACCAAGACCCGAACTTCAAGCCACCAGCACCGAAGATCACCCGCAAACCGAAGCCCGGACAGATCGTGAAAGAGAGGGCAACTCCGTTCCCCGACATTGTAGCCGCCATCCCTATCACCACGATCATCCCCGGAAAACAGAAGTTCCTCATCGGAGGCCAGAGCTACGGCATCGGACAGCGGCTCAAGCTGAACACCGGAAAATCCGAGCCGTTGATCGTCCACGTCGTGTCGGTCGAGACAGATCGGGTCACCTTCCGCAATGGGCTTACGAACGAGCTCGCGGCTCACACGTTCGAGCCGTTGCCGGGCGGAATGACGCCCGGAACACCTTCGAAGCCCGCTGGCCTTGAAGTGAACGACGGCGAAGTCCCGATCGATATCTCAGCCGGTGTCGGCAACTCTCTCTCGTCAAGACGCTAGAAACCCGCCCTTACAGGCCATGAAAACAACCGCTACCCTACTCACAGCCATCACCCTTTCGTCCTCCTTGCTCGTCAAGGCTCAGGACGAAATCGACTCGCCGCTTGACACCCCCGCCTCGCTGCCAGTTGCCAACGAGTCCGAGCTCCCGGACCTGCCGCCACCGCCACCCGCCGCTCCCGATGACTTGCCGGGACTCGGGACTGTCGAGCCAGGCCCCGACGACCTTAATGTCCCACCGGATGCGCCGATCCGCCCGACCACTCCTGCAGCCGGCGAGCCAGCGGTCGAACCCGTGACGCCACCGGTGGAAACACCCGCCGAACCGACCGCTGAGAATCCGATTCTGGAGTCTGATGAAGGTTACCTCATCAAGGATGCGGCGTTGAACGACATCTTCCAATTCTTGGCGAAGCAAGCGGGCCGCCAGTACTTCCACAATTTCAAGATCGCCACTCCCGACTACCGCGTCACAGGTCACCTCAACGACGGTGACCCCCTTCAGCAAATGGAGGAACTGGCGTTCATGTACGGACTGATGCTCTACACGAAGGGCAACACCGTATACGCGCTCACGCAAGCCCAGCTCAGCCAGCTACCGAGCACCGAGTTCAGCTATCAGCTCCGGTATCTCCGTCCGACTGACATGGAGCAGATCAAGGACCTGATCAAACCCGTGCTGAGCCCCGGAACCGGCATCGTGAACTTCGAACCGAAAACCAACACGATCATCATCATCGATACCGCTCATCGCATTGAACAAGCCAGGGAGCTCCTTCACAAGGTCGACCAACCGAAAGGCCAGATCATCGTAGAAACCAAGATCCTCCGCGTTAACAGCCAGGCAGCCGAACGCGTGGGAGTGAATTGGTCAGCGTCTCTGGGAGAATCAGGAACGACGCTCGAGATTGCTCGCAGCTTGAACGCCATGTTCGGTATTGGCGACAGCCTCACCACGGTTCCCAATGGAGCGAGCGCGATCGAATACGATTTCGCACCCGACGCGAATCTCGTGCTGAGCCCCGTGCAGCTCCAGGGAGTTCTTCGTGCCTTGGCCGAAGGAGGAATGGCGACCCAGGTCTCCAACCCCACCCTCATCACCGAGGACAACGAACAAGGGACCATCTCCATCATCGACCGCGTGCCTATCATCACCACCACGACCAACCAAGGCACCAGCACCTCCAGCGTAAGCGAAGAGGTCCGCTACAAGATCGATACCGGAGATCCGAGCATCACCGAGAACCCCGAAGCTCACCGCGAAATCGGCATCTCGATGGTGGTCACACCCACCCTCCTTCCTGACGGAACGGTCCGGATGCGACTCCGGCCACGCTCTGCACAGATCACCGATCAGATCCGTAGCGCGACGACGGACAACGTCTACCCGCGCGTCACCGAATCCATGATCGAGTCCCTCACTCGGGTCCCGGACGGGTTCTCACTCGTCGTCGGTGGCTTCTACGGGGAAGTCGAGAACAAGAATCGCACCAAGGTGCCTATCCTCGGAGACATTCCGCTGCTCAACTTCTTTTTCAAGAGCAGGGAAACCGTGAAGGAACAGGCCAGCCTCGTGTTCATCGTAACTCCGACCTCTTACGATCCGACCAGCCGTTCGCAAACGGGCTACCAGTCGAACCGCGTCCATTCGACTTTCCAACTGACCAGGGACCACGACTGGGTTGACACACGCAACCCGGGTCCAGCCCATGAACCGAACCTCCGGCGCGGCATCCGTGGACTTCGGCCGGAAGAGGCCCCATACTACCCTACGGCCGAACAGATGGAATCGCGCGAGATCCGCCGAGTGGAGACCAAGAGCCTGAATCAGGTGGATTCGGGTTCGGACGCCCGTCCGGCCCGTTTCAGCCGCGCTCGCCGACACTGAATGCCTACCAAGCTCTCCCCGCGATGAGTGAACACGCTCCAGTCAGCGCAGTCGATTCCACCCACGGACAGGGTGGTGAGATCGCGGAATGCCTGAAGGAATGCCTCGAGCACACGGTCGAGGCATTCTCCCGGGCCAAGCTGGCCACGGGTGAGGAAATTCAGAGACTCCGCACGCGCTTCACGAGTCGGCAAGCGGACGACCCACCAATCGATTTGGTGGAGTTGCTCGCCCGGCTTCAAGGCACGGAAGAAGAACGATTGGGGATCGAGGTCGCCAGAATCTCCGCGGGGGTAGCCTCGGTGATTCCGCAAGCCCCTCCCCTCATTCCGTTCGCGGGAAAACTCATGGCTCCCTCGGCTTTTTACGAAGCCTACACCCAGCTTCATGAACTCTCGAAGGCGCTGCTTTCCCCGGTAATCTATGCTGAGGATACCGACGCGATCGGGACCGGTGCACTCAACCCGATTGCATCGATGATCATGGGGCACCGGATCCTTGCCTCAGTCAACCGGCGCTTCGCGATCCGCCCCTTCGTTACTGCGGTCCGCCTCGACTACGAAAGCTGGGCATTTCTGAGCAGAAAACACTTCGGGCTATGATCGATTTCGACGGCATGTCGTTCAACGACTTGATCAGCGAGCGCATCATGAAGGCACTCGCCGATCATGACCCGCAGTACGGGGAACTCCCCCACGACCAGGTGAGCAACCGGGTCACGCGAAATTGCTTCATGGCCGCTTTGGCCAAGATCAACGGCTTCCCTTTCTTCCCGAAAGTCGCGGAATTCTGCGACGCTTCACTTCACACATACTGTGACCCCACTGTCCTGACCCGCGGACTGTTCAGCCCGGTATGCGCGACCGGTGACAAACTCGTGGTCGCAATCGCCAACCCGTGGAGCCCGCTCCCGGAAGAATACCTGGCACCCCGGTTTCCCGATCTCGAAATCGTCAAGGTCGTCACCTTGGCCTCGGAGATCAGCCGTGCGATTGAGTCGGTGGCTTCCAGTTCCGGTCCGAGCCGTTCGGAACTCGAGGCTATCGATGTCGAAGACACCGATGACGACATCCGCGACTTCGACGTCACCACCGACTATTCCGAGCCCATGGCGCAACTGGTCGCCACCATCATGGCAGATGCCGTGAAAACCCGGGCGTCGGACATCCATTTCAAGGTCGAGAAGGAGGTTTTCTACTACACCTTCCGGGTCGACGGAGACCTCCAGCAGAAGGTCGAGATTCCGATGAAGCTGAAGGACCGCCTCGACGCCTTCCTTCTCAACCTGATGAAGCTGCCTACCGAGATCCGGAATACCACTCCGGGCATCTCCGGACGTTTCACGATCTCCTACTTCCACCGGCCGATCGACATTCGTTACGAGCGCCACCGCACCTATCGCGGCTATCACGTGACGATGCGGCTCCTCGACAAGGGGCATATCAACGTCACGCTTGGCAAAGGCACCCTTGCGTTTGACGAGGAAACCCTGTTTGAGCTCTACAAGGTCATGAAGGTGCCGGCTGGCATTATCGTGATGAGCGGCCCCACAGGCTCGGGCAAGTCGACAACGCTCAACGCAATTCTTCGTGAATTGAACCGACCTGAGGTGAACATTCTCACCTTGGAAAACCCCGTCGAGGACGAGGTTGCCGGCATCACTCACTGTGACCTCAAAAGCCCGAAGGAGTTCAAACCGATGATCTCCTCTTTCATGCGAAGCGACCCGGACATCATTCTGATGGGTGAGGTCCGTGATACTGAATCGGCGGAACTCGCCATCGAGGCCGCAGTCACCGGGCACAAAGTACTTACCACGATTCACACGCCCCGGGCGTCCCAGATCATCGAGCGTTTCGAGCAGTTGGGCATCGAGCGCTGGAAAATCGCCCAGACCCTGAAGGCCGCGTGCGCCCAGCGCCTGATCAAGGTCCTCTGCCCTTACTGCAAGGAACAGCATGAAGGCATCAGCGAGAAGGACCGGCGGGTCTTCAGTCTCGACGAGAGCTGGGCCAAAGTTGGCAACTACTCCGCCAAACAGGGTGGCTGCGCCGAGTGTCGGGGAACCGGATATAGCGGTCGGACCGCGATTCTTGAGATCATTCCGATCACCCCAAAGGTATCCGACCAGCTCTCCAAGGGTGAGATTTCCCCCTACGAACTCGAAGTGAAGATTCAGGAGGAAGGCATCTTGCCGAACCTCCGCCGCAGCGGACTGAGGCTTCTCCGGGAAGGGAAGACCGACCTCGCCGCCGTTTCGAAAGTAATCGACATGACCTATTCCGATGACTAGCGCGACAGCCACCGCCAAGACCCCGGCAAACGCCAATACGGCAAAGCCGAGCGGAGCCAAGAAGCAGATCACCTTCGGCAAAGGTGGCACTCCGAAGCAGTTCACCAAGAAGGAGCTTATCGGAGTCTTCCGGGGCCTGAGCTCCATGCTGCGTGCTCAGATCAATACCGCAGACGCGCTCAAATACTATGGCCAAGGTCTCCCGAACAAGGTGATGGCCGACGCCCTCACCCAGATCCGGGAAGACATCGCGGCGGGCGTGAGCGTCCACGAAGCCTTCCGCCGCACCGGCCGGTTCAACGACATGATTATCGGCCTGATCCAGGCTGGATCCGACGCTGGCCAACTTCACGAGGCTTTCAGCGCCCTTGCCGCACGGTTCACAAGCGAACTCTACTTCTCGAAAGCACTTCGCAAGGCGACCTTGATGCCAAGCATCGTGATCACGATCCTTACCGGAGCATTCATCGTCTCCCAGGTGAAGATTGTCCCGCAGGTCGAGGAAATGCTCAACTCGGTCCGCCAGAAGCCTGATGGCCTGACGGCGATCTCTTTCGGTGTAGCCCACACAACCCAGCGAATCTGGCCGTTTTTCGTTCTTACCGTTCTCGCGATCATTTTCGTGATCTGGAGATCAGAGAAGGTCCGCAACACCATCCTGGGCCTCTCCATGTCCAAGTGGCGCCTTTTGCGAACCCTCATCATGAGCCTGAGACAGATGACCTTCCTGTCGACCATCAGGCTTCTCCATGCCAACGGCATCAACCTCGCGAAGGCGATCCGGGTGTCAGCCAACAGCGTCAAGGGCACGCCATTCTACTACGAACTGCGGGAGGCTGCCGACAAATACGAGAACTCGGGTGTTCCACTCTCGACCGCCTTCTCGAAGTACACTTCGGTCGACAGCCAAGTTGTCCACATGCTCTCGATCGGCGAAAAGTCGGCATCGCTCGACAACCAGTTGGAGATGCTCTCCTCAATGTACGAGGAGGATGCCGAGAACGCGATGGGAACCTTCACCGCCACCGTGAACTTCATTGTTCTCATCATCGCCGTTTGCCTCATCGCGGCGGTCTTCATCGGCACCTTCCTTCCGATCTTCCTCATGGGTCCGAAGATGATGCAGAGCGGCCTCGGAGGCTGAGCCGCACACAAACCCCAACCATCGCAACAACCATGCAACTCACCCGATTTGATCGTTGGCTGCGCGAGAAGTTCGTACACGAAATCCACATCTACTCGCTCCGCCCACCGGAGTTTCTTCCCGCCGGGATCCGCGCCCACGACCTTCCCGAAACTCCCGGCCGGAGGTTTCGTCACCGCTACGTTGCCAGAAGCTCGAGGGCGGCGGATGCCTTGATCGAGGAATTCAAAAGCCACAATCAGATGTTCACGACCCGGGTGGTCGACCGCAAAGCGTGGTACATCCCGTTCGTTGCACCGAAAAACAAGTCCGTCAGCTGGTGGTGCGCGTGGATGGTGATCAGCGCGATCGGAGTTTTCGTGGCCTCAAACGCGATTCGGGCCCTTTGGAGCGACCCCGAGTTCAAGAAAAACTTCCTTGAGGCCCTGGAAATCATGCAAGGATAGTGGATATTCAAGATTTCCTACTTTTCCACTTCTCCTAAACCGCCTACGATTTCTTCGAACGATGAAAGGTCAACGCCGTCACCCGGATCTCCCGATGGGCTTCACGCTCATCGAGATGTCGATCGTTATCTTTCTGCTGATCGCGCTGATGTCGACAGGCTTCTTCTTTTCGAACGCGATCAGCACTTGGAAGGCCGGTCGCGAAGGTTCGGAAATCCTCCGCTCGGTTTACGTGGCACAGCGCACCTACCTCGCCGACAACCCGACGACACCGGTAGGTTCACTGACCCAGGCCAAGCTGCTCCCCTATCTTCCGGATAAGGCCAACACTTTCCCCCAAGTGAAGGGCTTGGATGGCACGATGCGGTCGATCAAGGTGACGGTTTCTCCCCCAGTCGTTCTGGAGGCCGGCGGCGGGGTCTACGACCCCTCCGGCAGCTCCAGTGATTCACTCTGGGACGTAGGAGAATGAGACTGGCGATCACCATCTGCACACTTGCCGTTCTGGGCACTCTTCAGGGAACCGCCACCGAGTTCCGCCACATCGGGGACTTCATTGTCCGTTCAAGGGTTAAGGTTGCCGAAGGCCAGGCTCTCAAGACGACGATCACGCCGCTTCGCCTGAGTGCGTTCACCGACGGCATCAGCGTGAGGATTTCCGCAACCGGCTCCAAAGACGACGCGAGCGAGTATCGCATCTACCGCTCCGACGGGATCGGGCGCCAACAGAGCAAGGGAGGCCCCCTCGAGGTTGTTCCGGGAGTTCAGGCCAGTTCGGAAAAAGGTGGAGTCCTGCGACAGCTGCGACTCACCGAGTCGACTCTGACCCTGACTACGTTCCCGGGTGTCTCCAATCAGATTATCATTACCCACGCGGTGGCGGCAGCGCCTCCCAAGGCCGTCCCCGCACCCGAAACCGCGACCGAACGCTGATTGCCACCATGCGTCCACTTCCCACAAGTCCAGAAGGTATCACCCCAACACCGTCCCAGCGTTCCCACTCGCCGGTCGCCACAACGCTGGAGTTGGGTCCGACATCAAGCTCGACAAACCAACGTCGCAGCAGTTGCCCTACCCATCGCGCCTATCCTTGGCTCCTTGTGGGCAGCACCCTGATGGCGGCGGTTTTCTGCTATCTCTACATCTCGAAGCCCGTCATCCGCACCGAATCCTCCACAGTCGAAGCTGTGCCACCCGCTCTTTCTGCCAACGAAGGCACGCCTGCGCTCGCCGCATCCGTTCCCTCTGGAACGAACCTGCCCGGTGACCTGTCCGACCGGCCGGCAGCTGTTGCCCCGGAGGCAATCAGCGAAGCCTCTGGCGAACGTTTTGAAGAGACCAATCTCCGAATCCAGCATGTTCTCGGAGCAACCGGCCCCGCCGGCGAACCCCTCGGGAAGATTACCTTGGATGTGCCGGTCATTTACGAAAGCGGAACCGTCCGTTGGACTCAGGACGATGTCGAACAGGCGCGCTCCCTACTGAGCCGAATCCAAGACTATCAAAACCGCGCACGCTCTCTCCGGGAAGAGGCCGTCGTGTTGATCTCGGAGTGGGACGATCTGGTCATCCGCTCCATTCCGGACGAATCGCTCCGCGCTGACAGCCCCACCGTTCCTGAGAATCAGGGTGTCGGCTCCGCTGATGCCGCTCCCTTGAAATCCACTGAAGCTATCGAGATCGAAAATCCATGAGAACTTTGATCCTACTTGCCGTCGCTTTTCTCGCGAAACCACTGGCCGCCCAGGATATCGCACCCAAGGACTCGGAAAGAGACCCCGTGCTCACCGCGCTTCTAGAAGGGAGTGAAATCGCACCTGAAAACGCCGTCACCCTCGACCTCAACGAGGCTCCGGTGCTTGTGACCGGCAACCCACCGATCGATGTTGACCTCATGGAAGATCCCGAGCTCGCATCCCCGGATCCGGGCGGGGTCAGGGTCGAGATCGAAGGAGGCGATACCAATAGCCACTTCGCCGCCAAAGACATCAAACTCGTCGCCCCGTTTCCCGCAAAGCCGCTATCCTCCCCCCCGAAGGGTTGGCGTCTGATCCATCCGGAGAGCGCACCGGCAATCTCTGAGCAGGTCAGCTTGGCAAACGGCAGCAAAATCCGGCTGTCGATCCGGCCGCACGTTCTCGTGCCCGATGCGGATGGAAGTCAGGTATTTGCCCTTTCCGAGCCTGGATTCGACCCAACCCTTGGCTACGCGCAGACCGAAACGGTTGGCGCGGTACTCGCGGATACCATCCACGACCTCGATCGCAACGGAGACCGGCTCGACGCGGCAGCCCGCCGCTTAGCCGAGCTGCTCGACTCGCTCCCCTCTCCCGCTGTCGAGGTCGATGCTGAAGATTCTGCTGAACCCAATCCCGAAGCACCATGAAACCCGCCACTTTGCCCATTCTCTGCGGTACCGCTCTGGCCATCATGGCCGGGGCTGCAGGATCCCACTACGCTTCCGTAAATCAGCTGCTGGCATTCGCCGGTATGACCGGACCGAACGGCTTGCCATCACTGAAACAGGAGCGGAACCGCTTGGTCGGCGTGGACGGCAGCGATACCAACTCACTGCTGTCGGAGCTCAAGCGGCAAAACCGGGAAATGCAGTCGACCCTCGCCGAACGCCGGGCTGCCCTTCTCTCCTCAACCGCCACCGGAATGGTGGACGAAGGGGGCGACGCTGGCGGGGCCGACATGCAACTGGTGCTCGCCGAGCTCAGGGCCCTCAATGATCTGCGAACCCAAATTGCCGAGACCAACCGCGACCTCATGGAGCTTCGCTTCCAAGTCGACACGCACTCAGATCAATTCCGGCCTTTGAACACGGTCGAGGAGCCGATCCAGGAATTGGATGCCTACGACACGTCGATCGGCGTACTTCCTCCGCTTGATCTACCCTGACCCTCCTCGCCGGAATGGGACTACCACGGCCGCGAATCACGGGTTAGCCGCGTCCAATGACGAAGAGCGGATCGACCGCTCGATCCGGCAACATCGGGATAAGTCGGGGCTACTGCCGCCCTGAATCGCTAACTCTGCCACCGGCTTACAGTCCGGCGTCCGTCACTGCGCCCTCACTCGCACTGGTGACCAACTTGGCATACTTGGCGAGAACCCCTCGGGTGTAGCGGGGCTCCGGTTGGGTCCAGTTGTCACGTCGTGCCTGTAGGGCTTCGTCGTCGAGATTCACCGAGATCGTATTGTTGGCAGCATCAATGGTGATCTCGTCACCCTCGACGAGCAGCCCGATCGGCCCACCTTCATGCGCTTCCGGAGTAACATGCCCAACCACGAAACCATGACTTCCGCCTGAGAAGCGGCCGTCAGTGACCAGAGCCACCTTCTGCCCGAGACCCCGGCCCATGATCGCGCTGGTAGGCCCCAGCATTTCCCTCATCCCTGGGCCACCCTTCGGACCTTCCCGGCGAATGACGATCACGTCCCCTTCAACAATCGCTCCATCGAGAATCGCCTTCATCGCATCATCCTCCGAATCGAAGATCCGGGCGGTGCCCGTGAACGACTCCCCCTCTTTCCCGGTGATCTTTGCCACGGCACCGCCGGGGGCGAGGTTGCCGTAAAGAATCCGGAGGTGGCTGTCCTTCTTGATCGGATTGTCGAGCGGTCGGATGATCTGCTGGTCCTCAGGGTACTCCAACGGCGAGTTCGCGAGATTTTCCGCCAAGGTCTTGCCCGTGACCGTCAGACAATCGCCGTGCAGCAAACCTGCCTCGAGCAGGCGCCGCATCAGCGGCACGGTACCCCCGATGCGCACCAACTCAGCCATCACGTACTTACCGGACGGCTTCAGATCCGCCAGCACCGGCACCCGCTTCCCGATCTCGGTGAAATCATCGATGCTCAGTTCAACTTCGGCGGCACTGGCCATACCCAGCAGGTGAAGCACCGCATTGGTCGATCCGCCGAGAGCGATCACCACGGTAATCGCGTTTTCGAAAGCTTTCCTGGTCATGATGTCCCGCGGCCGGATCCCCTTGTCGATCAGGTTCAGCACCGCCGCCCCGGCATCGAAGCAGTCGCGCATCTTGTCATCCGAAACAGCCGCCTGGGCCGAGCTGTTCGGAAGCGACATGCCCAAGGCTTCGATCGCGGAAGCCATGGTGTTGGCCGTGTACATTCCGCCACATGAACCTTCTCCGGGGATGGCACAGGACTCCACCGTCTCCAACTCATCATCGTTGTACTCGCCTGCGGCATGTTTCCCGACCGCCTCGAAAATTGACACAATATCCAGATCACGTTCCTCCCCCTTAATCGTCGCACAGCCCGGAAGAATGGTCCCACCGTAGACAAAAACAGAGGGGCGGTTCATTCGTGCCATGGCCATCACGCAGGCCGGCATGTTCTTGTCGCAGCCCCCGATCGCGACAAATCCGTCCATTCCTTCGCAGCCAACCACGGTCTCGATGGAATCCGCAATCACCTCGCGGGAAACCAACGAGTACTTCATCCCCTCGGTCCCCATCGAAATTCCGTCGGAAATCGTGATCGTGTTGAAAATCACCGACTTCCCACCTGCCGCGTCGGCACCCTTCGCAGACTCGCGGGCAAGGCGGTCGATGTGGATGTTGCACGGGGTTACCTGAGACCAGGTCGAGGCGATCCCGATCTGCGGCTTCGAAAAGTCCTCCTTCTTGAAGCCCACCGCATACAGCATGCCCCGAGAAGGGGCACGGTCGGGGCCATCAAGCATCGGCGAGGAAAAAGGGCGGCGTGGGTCAGACATGGCCGGAGACTCTGATTTTCCCACCGATCGCCGTCAAGACGCGCGCACAGCACTCGTCGGGATCCCACTTTCTACGACATTGGCGAAGAATCCGCTTGCGTAATGGCATTCGCCATCAGATGTAAATACCGCGTTTCTTGCATATCCTTGCCCCCGCTTCGGCACCTCAACCTCATTTTCGCCAAGTCACCGCTTTCCGGCTTGTGACTCGCAAAAACCCACCTGGCGAAAATCGGAAGAGCCCGAGACGGGGGCAAGCTGCGTACGGCAGGCGGTGGAATCCCGCCTCCGGACAGCGTTCTGTTGACGCAATCGCTTGTCGGCCACGCTTGCCACACCCGCCGCGCCGTCCTATTTCCGCCGCGACATGGCAAGCTACCGCGTTCTCGTTTCCGATCCGATTTCCGACAAAGGGGTGGAGGCACTCGCTTCGCACCCTGAAATCGAAGTCGATGTGAATACAGGCCTCGCGCCGGAGGATTTCCTGAAAATCATTCCGGACTACGACGCGCTGGTCGTCCGGTCCCAGACGAAGGTCACTGCCGAGGTCTTCGCCGCAGCCAAGAAACTCCGTGCCGTAGGGCGCGCTGGAGTCGGAGTCGACAACATCGACCGCCAAGCCGCCACCGACCATGGCGTGATCGTCATGAACACGCCGACCGGCAACACCATTTCGACCGCTGAGCATGCGTTCACCCTTATGCTCTCCGCGGCTCGCAATATCGGTCCGGCTCATACCGCGGTCCTCGCGGGTGACTTCAAGGCCGCAAGGAAGGCCTTCCAAGGGATCGAACTCAATGGCAAGCGGCTCGCGGTCATCGGGATGGGGCGCATCGGCAGCGAGTTCGCCAAGCGGGCCCAAGCCTTCAACATGCAGGTCGTTGCCTACGACCCCTTCCTGACCCAAGCCCGTGCAGACGAACTGAAGGTCGAACTTGCCGAGTCACCGGACATCGCCCTCAGCGGCGCGGATGTGGTCACCCTTCATGTTCCGATGACCGAGGAAACCAAGCACCTCCTCAATTCCGAGCGCCTCGCTCTGATGAATCCAGGGGCGCTGGTGGTCAATTGCGCCCGCGGCGGCCTCATCGATGAAGCGGACCTGAAGGCGGCCATCGACTCCGGGCACATCGCTGGCTGCGCCCTCGACGTGTTTGAAGAGGAGCCCCCTCCGTCGGACCACCCCCTCTTTGCGCTCGCGAAGCACATTGCGTTCACTCCGCACCTTGGCGCTTCGACCAATGAGGCCCAAGAAAACGTGGGCATCCAGGTGGCAGAGCAGATCCGGGACTTTCTTGCAACCGGAGAAATCCGCAACGCGATCAACATGCCGTCGCTGGATGCCTCCGCCCTCGCCGAAGTCGCACCCTACCTCGAACTGGGTGCAGCTCTGGGCCGTCTGCTTGCCAAGCTCGGCCCCGAGAATCCCGATTCACTCCGGATCTCCTATCACGGTCCCCTAGCGAAGAAGGACACGGCCCTGGTCGCCCGCACCGCCCTGACGGCCCTACTTGAGACCGCCCGCCCCGACGGCCAGGTGAACATCGTCAATGTCCCGACCGTCGCCAAGGACATGGGAATCGATCTGGTCGAATCGACGATTAATGCCAAGACCGAGTACAACGAGCTCCTCGTGGCCGAGCTTCGGCGTGGAGACATCCGCTTCCGCGCTGCCGGCACGATCATTGGCCGAAGCCCGCGGATCGTCGAGATCGACCGCCTCTACGTCGACACCAACATCAATGGCCATTTCCTCATCGTGCGGAACGACGATCGACCCGGCATCGTTGGCGCCCTGGGCACGCTCCTCGGCAATGCCAACCAGAATATTGCCAACCTCTCGCTGGCACGGAACAAGTCGCAAGGCAACGCACTGACCATCATCGAGGTCGATGCCCCCCTCTCGGGCGACATCATGGAGTCCGTCCGCGGCATTCCCGGAGTCCTGTCCGCCACCGGAGTGACTCTGTAAATACCTGTCCGCAAATGCCGTGCTCGGCCGAACTTTCCCGTTGCCAAGCGCGTCCCGAATGAGAAAACTTTCCCCAGCATCATGAAAAAACTCGCCGTTATCGCCACCGCTTTCCTCGCGCTCGGCAGCATCGCCTCCGCGGACATCCAAGCCCCTCCAGGGTCGACCTACACCGCCAGCCGCAAGCTCGGCCGGGCCCTCAGCAACATTCTGTACGGGTTCATCGAGATTCCTGAGCAGATCGTCCGCAAGAGCGACGACTACGGCCGCAAGGCCGGCTGGTCCTACGGAGCTGTCGACGGCACCGGCCGCGCGCTGCGCCGTTTGGGCTACGGCTTCTACGAGCTCTTCACCTTCACTTGCCCGACCTACCGCGGCACCTTCAAGCCTCCCTACGAGAAGTGTGGCACCGACAACCGGATCGAAATGAATCCGCATGACGGCCTCTCCGAATTCCCGCCGGAACTCGGATTCGAAACCTACTTCCAGCACACGCGCACCCAGCGCTGGTAAGAGGTAACCTTCCAGTGACGGAGATTTTCAAAATCCCGACAGGCGCCACCGGCCCTGTCGGGATTTTTGTTTCCGGTCGCCCCCCCATGACAGAACTTGGCGGAAGATCCGGCTAACTTCCCGACGCCACCGGCGTTTCATTCTCGATGCTACCTTTCCACGTCCTGCTCCTCTTGGGGCTGCTTGCCCTGCCATCAGCCGCCCAGAACCGCACGTGGCGAAATGCCGACTCAAGCTCGTCGTTCGTCGGCGAGTATCTCTCCCACGACGGTAAGAGGGTCACGATCCGCCGTCAGGATGGCCGCGTCTTTACCTTCGAGATCGACAAACTCCACGAAGCGGACCGTTCCTGGCTGAAGACCCAGAAGCCCCCCGAGGGAGCGGCGGCCGACGTTGAGATCAACCCCAACGCCGTCTTCGACACGCTGTGCTTCGGCGACAACCGCAAGGAGGTGGAACAGAAGCTCAAGGACAGCACCATGGTCGAGACCGCTCTCGATGAAACTTTCTTCGGACGCTTCGGATTGAACGGAACATTCCGCACCAAGCAGCAGATCGGTGGCCTGCATTGCGAGCTCTACTTCGATTGGACCGAAAATGGCGGCTTGAGCGAGATCTCCCTGCAAACCGAGTCCCTTGGGGCCGATTCCTACGGCGGCAAGCTTCACGAAAATTGGCAGGAACTTTCGAAGGTCTTGACCCTTCTCCACGGCAAGCCCTTGCAAACGGCCGACTTTCCGGACCGAAGCGAATTGCAGAACGATCTTTTCCTCGCCTCCCACATCTGGCGCCTCGACGGCGGCGGCTCGGCACTCCTCGGCACCTCAATGCAGGGGGGAAAGTACCAAGTGGTTGTTCGATTCACGACGGAGAACATCCAGCCGGTCCGGGTCCCCTAGGAACGGCACTCAGTCCAGCATGGCAACCTGCTCGACACCCGACGCTGAGAGCACGTTGAGCACATCGGTGAAACGTTGCTGAGTCACTTCGTCCGCAACCTTGAGAAGGACCGGCGTCCGGACTCCGCTCGCCATCGAGCCGCGAAGCATTTCTCGCAACTCCGGCAACTCCCGGCCGTCATCTGGATTGGCAACCTCCATCCGAGAGACACCTTCGCCCCACCACACCGAGTTGTCGGCGACGATTTCGATCCAGATCGGCAACGAAGGCACAGCCTCCACCCTCTGACCGTCTTCAGGCGGCAGAGCCATTGCCAGATCCCTTTCCTCCGGCAAGATCGTCGCCGTCACCAGAAAGAAGATCAAGAGCAGGAAAGCGATGTCCACCATCGATGTCACCTCGTTCTTGGGAGACTCGTGGTCGGAAGGAAGCGGATAAGTCTTCATCAACCTGAAAACGCCTCGTGAGCCGAATTCTTAGATTCCCTCTCCTCTGCAATGGATCGCGTCGGGTCAATGGTGCCACCGGAGGGACTCGAACCCTCACGAGAGTTGCCTCTCAGCGGATTTTAAGTCCGCGGCGTCTACCAATTCCGCCACGGTGGCTCGTGTTGCCGTTGCGCATTCTGATCAACGGAAGGCTGTTACTCTTGGCGGCTTTCAATAGCATTGATCGCTTGCTCAATCGTCACCGCGAGTTCCGACACGGCGCCCTCCTTCTCCTCGCTCAGCTTCGGCAGGCTACTAGAGGTCCCCACCCGACCCAAGAGCCGCACGGCCGACAACTTCAGCGTGGGCGTCAGTTCGGGCAGACTCGACAGCAAGGATGTCTCGATCCGGGGTCCCATATCACCATACAGAGCCTCCCACTCCTTTGAGTCTTCCCGCCAGAGCCCGTGAATCAGTGGAATCGAATCCAAGTCCCGGTTGCCAACAAGGAACTCCACCACGCTACGGGGAACGTCTTCCCCTTCCTCCATCAACTCGGACGCGGCCTTCCGCACGGCGGCGACTGACCCATCGCCGGATTGTGCCCAAACGGAAAGCGCACGTGCGACATCCCGTTTCAGTTCGATTCCACCTTCCTCAAGAAGTTCCTGCATGCGACGAACAATATCGTCGCGGTAGAGCCGCGGTTCAACCGGCACCAGTCGCCTCACAGCAGCACCGGCACGATGCAGGTCGATGCTCTCGAGTTCCCGCCGATTCAGCTCGTAAAATGAGGGATCGGATGAATCCTGAAGTTTGTCCAGAGGCCCTTGGACGAACCGGTCATTGTCAACGACCACCTCAATGACCTGCAGGTCATTGAGGACACGCCCGACCTTGCCAAATCGTTCGCAGCTTTTCCTCACAGGTCCGAGTTCTGGCCGAACGTCGTACAAAACCATCAGATAGTCGGAAGGAGGACGACTGTAGATCCACGAGCGCTCGCCGGCATCGGTAGCCCGCATCAGGTACTCAACGATTTGCTGCTTGTTATAAAGCCGGACGTCCCTCAACCAGATTCCGATCGCTGTTCTGCCTTGGCTCAGACCATCCGATCCATAGCTCTCAATCGCCTCAGCGAGCTTCCCGTAGCCCATCTCCTGCTTCAGTTCATCGTAGGGAGTTTCGGGGTCTACCGTAGGTTCAGTGGGAGGTCCGGGATCAATGGGGCCACCGAGCCCACCGTCTCCGGCGGATTCAATGGGCAGACCTTTGGTGAAGAGGAACGGAAGAGACAGGAGGGCTGCGGAGATCAACAAGCCACCCACGACCGCCTTGATGCGCTGGGTCGGATTGGCAAAAAACAGAAGCACCCAAGCCACCAACGCGGTGAAACCGGCAAAGACGAGCCGCTTATCCATCGCGGTCCCGTCAAGCAGACCTCCGGGGCCTCCTCCGAAGATCAGGATCAGGGCCACCACCGCCGCACCTGTAACCCCGGCAAATCCAAGAATCACTCGAAGGGGGGAAACCGGCTCAACAAACGAACGGGGATCGGGCTCCGGAGAGGTATTTGCAGTTTCAAAAGCCGGCTCAGGCCCGCTGCGGAGCGGAACCCGGCTAAACCTCTGGAGGGACGGATCCCGCCGCTCCCCGGGATAGAACTTCCGGTCGCGGATCATGATGTCCTCCTCCACACGGAATCTCCGGTCGCAGGTTCCGCACTCGACCATCTTGCCCTTGAGCTCGGGGCCAACCTTGAAGCGCTGCCCGCACCCGGGGCAGCGAATCGAGACCATCCGGGACTCCTGATCGGCATCTTCCATGACCGTCGACAGCATGGAGCGGAGCCCTCCTCAATGCAATACCCGTCCGGGGCTTGCCGCCCCCCGGTGGACAGGATACGAACGCCTCATGCTCGCATCGATCGAAGGACTCCTGATAGTGCAGGACAGGGACCGGAAGGTTCAGGACCTCACCCAACAGCTGGAAAAGCTCCCTGCCGACGAAGCGAGAGCCCGGGCGCGACTCGACGGGGACCAGAAGGCGGTCGGAGAAGCCAAGGCCGCTCTCCAGCAGAACGCTGTCGAGGCGAAGACCCTCGACCTCGATGTCCAGACCCGCAACACGACCATCACCCGCCTCAAACAGCAGCAGTTCGAGACCAGGAAGAACGATGAATTCAGCGCCCTCGGTCACGAGATCGAACGATACGGCAACGAAGTCGATAGCCTCGAAACGAAGCAGTTGGAGTTGATGGAGTCGGCAGACGAACTGCGCAGCCGGCTTGAAGGCGCCCAAGCAGCCCTGAGGAAGAGCGAAGAAGTGGTTGAGGATGACCTGAAGTCGATTGCTGCCCGAAGGTCGAACATCGAAGCTGAAATTGAGGAGACCAAGCGACTGCGCGGTGAAGCCGCAGCGAAGGTCGACGAGGAACTGCTTTCGCTTTACGAGCGCCTATTGAAGAAAAAGGGCGGCGTGGCGGTCGCGCCCGTCCACAGCGGCCAGTGTGGCGGCTGTCACGTGAAACTCATTCCAGCGACGCTGATCAAAGTGGGCGGGGCTGCGGAAGTCGTGCAGTGTGAGAACTGCGGGCGAATTCTATACCTCGAAGACTGAACTGCATCAATTCGCCGCCGCCTTACCGGTGTACATTTCGCTTCTCCGCTCCTCGAGCACGACGAGCCAGTTCATCATCGAGATCGGAGGCAAGGCAGCCGGATGCTTGATCGGCGAGAGATTGACCTCGATCTTATCGTGGGCAACATCACCTTCCATCGCCGTTTTCAGGTCGAAGAGGTGGACTGATTCGGTCCCGGTGTCAGCACCGCCCGCCAAGCTACCCATTTGACCACCCAGCTTCAGCCGGAAAGGGATGTCTTCCGCCCCGTAGCGCTTTTCGGGAGCAAACAACGAACAGGGAGGATAATAGGGGGTCGGGATTCCCGACCCGGCAGGAGGAGTCGTCTCGGCCACGTTGAAGTCATCCGCGATGTAGAGCCGAAGATTGGTGACGAGCGAAAAACCCTTCGGATACGGAGTCAAATCACCGCATTCTTTTAGAATCACTCCGTAATCCAGTTCGGTGCACGGAATAGATGGCTTCTGCAAATAGGCGCTTCCAGGGTAGTCTACGTTGATCGACAGAGAGTGGTTTACCTCTACTGAGTCGGCGCCCAGCTGGGCGAGGAAATCAGGAAATCGCTCAGGGTAGACCTCGATGCAGGGCTTCGCATCATGGAGCATCTTCACCTCGAACGGATAACTCGGGCGGTAGTAGCCGGCCTTGAAGGTGCCGACCAAGGGATCACCGAATCGCGCATTCTCGAACGTGACTGATCCAACCACCTCTTCTTCGAAGTAGTAGCTGCCGTTCTTCCCATATGCGACATCCACAGGCTGCTCGAAGAACACGGTCTCGTTTTCGTCCGCGATGTAGATGTAGCCGGGCGGAAGACCTATGTCGTTGCCTTCTTCCAGTCCGATTTCGACCGTTTGCCTCAAACCGTTCTTCAGGAAGCTGAACTCAAGCTCCGAAGGGTATGGGTCGTCCGCGTCCTTCACATCCGTGATGTCGAGATGCATTGCACACTGAAGGGCGCCGACCGAATAGTTGTTCCACGTCGTTGGAGAGACCGTCTGCGTCTCCTGATTGTGCGCAAATCGATCGAAGAATTCGACTCCACGGTTGATGGGGATGAAAGCAGCGCGACCACTCTCAGAGGCGAGAGAGACCGGCAGGAAATCGCCGTTCTCAAGCTCATACGACTCGCGAACTCCCGGAGCAAAGGGATTGGCGGTGAGGCCACCGTCACTACCACTCTCGATCGTACCCGGCGCGGCCTCGTCGCCAAACGTGGCATTGGCGTCAATCTCCAGCCCGTGCCGGCCCGAGATCCGATCGAGATTCAATCCCGATCCGATCCTTGCACGACTTGCGAACACCCCGCCCTGGATAGTGAAGTTCTGCCACTCGGTGCCATCTTCGTATTGCCCCAGGACCGTGAAGGCTTCTGCCGAAATGCCGAGCTGTGAGGGGACCTCATAGATCGAAAACACAAACTCCCTCGTCCGCTTCCGGAGCTTGGTAATGTTGTCGTGGTGTTCCGAGAGATTCATCTTGAACGCCCACCAATTGCGCTTTGCCACAAACATCTCTCCAGGCTCGGCATAGCCGAAGCGGATCTCGGGGTAGGGAATCAGATTGAACTGCGGATAGTCCTCAACCGAGGCGCCAACCTTCTCCGCAGCCAATGATCCATAATGCTTTTTATCGCTGATGATTGGCCACGTATGGTCCAAGTCATTGACCTGACTGCTCACACTCTCCAGTGGCACTGGAAATCCCAGACCGAAATCCTGATTGATACCGGGCGTCGTGTAACGGTTGTCGCGGTCGTAGGCGCGGAAGGTCTCCGACGCATAAAGCTGCTTGTCGCCGGGATTCGCATCAACCGCATCCTGCAATCCGAACTCCCGCAACACCGCGGACTCGACCGCGTAGGCGGAATTCGACTCGTCGATCGCCGCGCGGAAGATTCGCTGCCATCGAAGCTCATAGTCATTGTTGCCCGCTGCGGACTGGTGCTGCATGCATCGCATGGCTCGGTTTGCGGCGATCGGAACAATAGCACGAAGGGTAGCCTCCTCTTTCGAGTCATAGTCGATGCGAAGCGTGACCTCCTTCTGCGCAGCGTGCGCCCGGATCGACGTCCGGTAGCTGTTGAGCAGCATCACCAAAACGATGATCCCAAGCGTCAGCACCGTCACATACGACGCGTAGCCCCGCGGCGCGCGCTTGCGCTTCGATTCCATCTTCAAGTTCTTCATGACCGTTACAGTTGTTGGGTTCCCGAATACACAAGCTCCTCGCCGTTGGGTCCCGACAGGCGCATCCGCAGCACTCCCTGCTCCACCGCGAACTTCACCGCCTCGGGCTGCTTGCTCACCGCCCAGTCGGGCGCGCCCAGCACCCCGCTATCGGGAATCACCGTGTAGTAGAGCCCGCTGCCCGTCCCCGGATCCTCGAACGACAGGATCGACGCCCGCTTCGTTCCGTCCGCCTCCTTGAACCGCAGGACCAGCACCGTCGCGTCCTCGAGCACCGCTCCGTCGCCGTTGCGCATCGAGTCCATGTCCTTGTACAGCGCGTAGCTCTCCGCCGTGCCGATCACACGGATCACGTAGTTGTTGATCAGCGGGGCTTCGCGCGTCAGGAAATCCTGCGCCCGGAAGATCCGGATGAATGCCATCTGCTGGTTGAAGAGCATCAGCGACATCCCCGCCACAAGGATCCCCACCGCCATCGCCAGCGACAGTTCCATCAGCGTGTAGCCACCGCACCGGCGGCGCGTCTTCGGGGTCGTCCTCATCATTGCGATCGGATCACGGTCCGGCTCTTCACGTAGTCACGCCCGCCGATCTCGTAGACCAGCAGGCTCTGGAACTTCCACACCTTCATCCCCGCAGGATTGGTCACCGTCGTGCCCGATCCGCCATCCACCGGAAAATTGATCGAATCCGGAATCCGTGTCCGGATCACCTTGCCCTCCACCGCAGCCCCGCCGGGCAGCTTGCCCAGTTCCACCGTCTCCTCGGACTTCGCGGGATAGGCGGGCCATGGCGAGTCCACCGCAAGCAGGTCCGCATACGGAAGACGCTGGGCCCAGGCCTTCTCATAGGTCAGATACGCGTCGCTGACCGTCTGCTGCAGCGTCCACTGCCGCGGTGCCGTGATGTTCATCGCGAGCTTCAGCAGAATCAGCGAAAGCCCCGTCAGGAACGTCAGCGCATACGTCGCCTCAAGCAGAACCCAGCCGCCACAACCACGCTTGTTTCGACGGCGTCGACGACGCCTCAAGCTGCTCGGTCGGGTGCGACGGGCAGATTCTGAGAGGGACGGAAGGCTGAACATTTAAGGGAGCTTAACCAAAAGCCCACCAAATGACAACCCACGTGATCGCGGGGATTTGCTGATTCTAAGGGCTTTGCGCCACGTAGAACTCAGCTCGCCGCTCCTCGACCATGATCAGCCAGTTCATCATCGTGATCGGTGGCAAGGCCTCCGGGTGACGGATCTGGGTCAGATTGACTTCAATGCGATCATGGGCCATGTCCGCCTCCGTTGCGTCTCTGAGATCCAGCAAATGGACTTTTTGACCGGACTCGCCGGTATCCCCTGCCAAACTACCCACTTGACCTCCGATTTTCAGCCTCAGGGGATTGGTCTCGGCACCATAACGTTTCTCGGGAGCAAAAAGCGAAGATGGTGGATAGAAGGGATCCGGTATCCCCGATCCAGCGGGTGGGGGTATCGTAGCCGTATTGAAGTCATCTGCGATATACAGTCGCAGGTTCGTGACCAGCGAGAATCCCTCGGTGAAACTCGTCAGATCTGCGCATTCCTTTAGGATGACGCCATAGTCGTGTTCGGCGCAGGGAATCGACGGCTTTGCTATGTCTGCGTTGCTACGGTGATCGACATTCACCGCCACGGAGTGGTTCACCGCCAGCGAATCACCCCCAAGCAGCTCAAGGAACTTCTTGAATCGTTCCGGGTAGATCTCGATGCACCATTTTTCCTCGTGAAGAAGGCTCACGTTCCACGGAAAACTTGGCTTGAAATAACCAGCCTTGAACGTTCCGACAAGAGGGTCGCCGAAGCGGGCGTTGTTGAAGGTGATGTCGCCGACAACGGCCTCCTCGTAATAGTAGCTGCCATTCTTGCCGTAGGCTACATCCACCGGATAAGGAAAGTTCACCATCTCATCCTCGTCGCAGCAGTAGATGTATCCGGGCGGCAGTCCTGTCGCCGGATCCGGAATCAACGAGATATCAACCGATTGCCGGGTTCCTCCCTTGAAATACTGGAACCGCAACTCGGTAGGAGTCTTGTCGAATTCACCCGCGACCTCGGTGACGTCCAACCTCATGGCACACTGCATCGCACCCACGGAGTAATCGTTCCACGTGGTCGGAGAAACCGTGTTGGTTTCCGGGCTATGGGAGTACCGGTCGAAGAAGTCGGGACCGCGGTTAATCGGAAGAAATGCCGCACGTCCGGCTTCCGAAGCCAGAGACACCGGCAGGAACTCGCCGTAATCGATTTCGAACTTTTCCCTCACCCCCGGAGCGAATGGATCACTGGCGACCGCCTTGCTGTCGATTTTCACTCCATCTCCGAACTCAAGGCCTCGCCGCCCCGAAATCCGGGACAAATCCATCCCCTCCTCGACTTTTGCCCGGGTCGCGAAAACCGCCCCTTCGACCGAGGCGTTTTCCCACATGCTCCCGTCCTCGTGTTGACCCAGGATGGCGAAAGCTTCGGCGGAAATCGCAAGCTGCGACGGGATCTCATAGATCGAGATGATGAAGTCTCGCTCCATTCGATCCAAACCGGTCAGATGATCGTCGGCATCCGCCAAATCGAGGCTGAAGGCCCACCAATTCCTCTTCGCAACGAAGGGCTGGCCCGGCTCGGTGTAGCTGAAGCGGATCTCGGGAAATGAGATCAGATTGAACTCGGGATACTCATCCACCGGAAGCCCCACCTCGCCTGCGGCAAGTGGACCATAGATCTTTTGGCGGCTGATGATGGGAAAGACCCGATCATCGTTGATGATATCCACATTGGCAGTCTCAAGAGGGGCAGGAAATCCGGCGCCGAGACTCCGGCCAATACCCGGCGCGACGTATCCCGACTCAGGCTCGATCGCGTCGAACACGGCATTCACGTTGGGAAACGCGGTATCGCCGGTATTCGCCACCCGAGCGTCCTGCAGCCCGAAATTGTTGAGCATTGCGGTCGCCACCGACTCTCTGGCATTCACTTGGTCCAAGGCGTCCGAAAAGATGTTGCCCCAACGCAGGGGGTTGCGACTCGCCGATGTGGCGTCCGACTCATGCGTCATTGCCCGGATTGCCCGGTTCGGAGTCAGATTCACAACCGCGCGGAGAATCTCATCCTCCTTGTCGGCATAGTCGATGCGAAGCGTGACCTCCTTCTGCGCCGCGTGCGCCCGGATCGACGTCCGGTAGCTGTTGAGCAGCATCACCAAAACGATGATCCCAAGCGTCAGCACCGTCACATACGACGCGTAGCCCCGCGGCGCGCGCTTGCGCTTCGATTCCATCTTCAAGTTCTTCATGACCGTTACAGTTGTTGGGTTCCCGAATACACAAGCTCCTCGCCGTTGGGTCCCGACAGGCGCATCCGCAGCACTCCCTGCTCCACCGCGAACTTCACCGCCTCGGGCTGCTTGCTCACCGCCCAGTCGGGCGCGCCCAGCACCCCGCTATCGGGAATCACCGTGTAGTAGAGCCCGCTGCCCGTCCCCGGATCCTCGAACGACAGGATCGACGCCCGCTTCGTTCCGTCCGCCTCCTTGAACCGCAGGACCAGCACCGTCGCGTGCTCGAGCACCGCTCCGTCGCCGTTGCGCATCGAGTCCATGTCCTTGTACAGCGCGTAGCTCTCCGCCGTGCCGATCACACGGATCACGTAGTTGTTGATCAGCGGCGCCTCGCGCGTCAGGAAGTCCTGAGCCCGGAAGATCCGGATGAACGCCATCTGCTGGTTGAAGAGCATCAGCGACATCCCCGCCACAAGGATCCCCACCGCCATCGCCAGCGACAGTTCCATCAGCGTGTAGCCACCGCACCGGCGGCGCGTCTTCGGGGTCGTCCTCATCATTGCGATCGGATCACGGTCCGGCTCTTCACGTAGTCACGCCCGCCGATCTCGTAGACCAGCAGGCTCTGGAACTTCCACACCTTCATCCCCGCAGGATTGGTCACCGTCGTGCCCGATCCGCCATCCACCGGAAAATTGATCGAATCCGGAATCCGTGTCCGGATCACCTTGCCCTCCACCGCAGCCCCGCCGGGCAGCTTGCCCAGTTCCACCGTCTCCTCGGACTTCGCCGGATACGCCGGCCACGGCGAGTCAACAGCAAGGAGGTCCGCATATGGAAGACGCTGGGCCCAGGCCTTCTCATAGGTCAGATACGCGTCGCTGACCGTCTGCTGCAGCGTCCACTGCCGCGGTGCCGTGATGTTCATCGCGAGCTTCAGCAAAATCAGCGAAAGCCCCGTCAGGAACGTCAGCGCATACGTCGCCTCAAGCAGAACCCAGCCGCCACGACCGCGCTTGTTTCGGCGACGCGCCGCGGGCATGCTCCGCGCATGCCGAAAGCGCTTCTCCTGTTCTGGCTTTTCCTGATGCCTATCGCCCACGGCCAAGCCATCCTCGAGCCGCCTTTCGGGCTCAAGTGGGGTGACTCTCCGACCAAACTCCTCGACTGGGCCGGGCGCCACGAACTCGACGTCCAAATCACCATGCCCGGGAAGTCGCCCGAGTTGAGAGTCTTCCGGATCGAGCGGCCTGCCGCCCCCTTGCCCGATTCCGAGGCACGGGCGGTGGAGGCCAGGTTCATCGACGGGAAGCTGATCGAAGTAACCGTTCACTACGGTGACCCCGGAAAGGGAGCTGAAGCGATTGAGGCGGAGTTCAACACCATGAAACGCAAACTTGGCGTGGAATTCGGCCCCCTCACCGCCAATCAACAGCAACGGAAAACCGAGGACCGTTTCACCACCCGTACCCTCTCGTTCCACCGTGAGCCGGTACGCGGCCTCTTCCTCCTGCTTGCCTTCACCGAAGTGGAGGACCTTCTGCGGAAGTCCCGTCAGGCAACGTTCTCCCTGATCTACCGGAACGACAATCTCCGGCAACGTATCGAGTCCAAACCGGCCGGAGGGGGGAGTGCCGATGGAAAGTAGGTCATTCATGACACCCCCCTGAGCTCAGCTGCTTTCTACTAGTCGGAAATCTCGATGGTCGTCACCGTGCCGTTGACCGAAATGTCACGGTTGATGTTGAACGTGACGTAGTCGAGGCGGTCGATTCCGAATGGCGTCTCCGTCAGCAACTCGATCGTCCACTGCCCACTATCGGTGATGATCTGGTCCCAGTCCTTGATGGTAAGGACACGATCCTGTGGCACGGCATCGTTGATATTCACGGCGGTCCCCGGAATGATGGTGCCTGCCGTCCCCAAAGCCGGAGTCCCCATGTAGGCATGGGCGTAGGTCCTCGAGTTGGGGTACAGATCATTCAATGTGACCGTCAGGGTCGGCGTGTTGAAGCGAAGGTTGTCGCCATCCACGACCCCCGACAGCGAACCGTCGGCAACCGGCCAGATCTGGACGGTCTTCGAGGAAATCACCTGCTCGGGAACCATGTAGTCCGGAAGGGAGAAGACCGTGAATCGCTCTTCGCCCCGAACCTTGGATCGATCATCACCGGGCACTGAAGTGAGGTTGTAGGTGAGGGTCACTTTCCCGTTTTCATCAATATAGCTCTCCGCGATCATCGACGCATCATCCCGATCGATGTCGTCACCAACACCATCTTCTCCGTAACTCTGGACGTGCTGATGAAGCTTCACCATGCGGGCCGCCATCGGCGCCGAGGGATCGGAGAGCATTCCATCCAGATCGATCTCAACGGTAAAGGGCCGGTCCGCACGAGTCCGGGGAATCGTTTGATACGGGTCTTCGCTGATAATCGTGATGGAAGCCTGCGGGACGTAGGAACCGACGTAGCGCTGGTCGAGCAGGAAATCGATCACTTGATCGTTGTCGACCGTCCAGAGTTCGAAACGGGCTCCACCCGGATCGATCGGAAGCGGTGAGAGCTGCTGCCCCTCCTGATCGACGGGCACCTGCCACTCCGCCCCGGAGTTCACCTGGATTTGGCGAATGAAGTTGGTGTAAGTCTGGGCATCTGCCAATGAAACAGAGGCGGCAATGGCGACACAAGGAATCAGGCTTTTCATCGTTCAACGGCAGTTGTGGTTTCGTCGGTCGTGGCGGTTGCGGCTTCCGGCTCTTTGACCGGCATCACCGAAATCGGGCCAGTCTGGTAGGTCGCCACGATCATCTCGCGGCTCTCTTTGAATTTCTCCACGGTCTCCTCAGGCATGGCCTCCATGCCCTCGGCCTGGGCCCGGGTAACTTCGACGGTGCGGATCCAGCTCCGGTTCGCGGCATAGAACTGCGACCACTGCACGAACTTGACGCCTTGTCCCTCCGCCGGACGAGCCAGTGCCCCGCGAAGACCGGAAGGAAGGTGAAGCACAGCGCGCTTGGGAATGAGAGTGGCGATGTTTCCGCGATAAAGCACCTCCGACCTTGCAAGAATACTCTCCGGCTTCGGAGCCTCGGACACCTTTACTTCCTCGGGCATCACGACGCGGCGCATGGAAGAGATCGGATTCGGGCGCGGCCTCGCGTTACCGACGATTGTATCATGAGTCGCCGCATCGCGGAACACCCTTGGGGTGTTGCTGCCTGGCTGGCAGCAGCGTTCCTGGGCAATGGCCGAGGAGCCTAGAGCGATGCCAATGGCACTGAGGTAGAGCGCTTTCATAGTGATCAATAAACAGACGGGGTTACTTCTTCTCGTCGTCGATTTCGCCTGAGGGATCCTCTTCGCTGTTCGGACCGCCACGACCATTCCCCGGATTCGAGACATCAACACCGTCCCAGTTGTTACCGTGGCCGTTGTTGTTCTTGCAGTAGTCTGCTGTCGCGAGGATCACGAGGTCCTGCATGTCGTATTTCGGTGAGGTCCGGTCGGTCGTTTCCAGTTCAAACAGGATCAGCTGTTCCTTCGGGCCAATCTTCACGTAGCCACCCGCATCGACGTAGGGCTGAAGAAAGCTCGCGATTTCACCTCGCTGGATCGCCGGAACGTACTGCGGGAGCGGATCGCCGGCCGTTAGCGCCACCGCCTCGGGCGAACCCGTACCCGTCGTTTGATAGGGCAACCACCCGTTATTGTAGACCCGGCCGCGGAAGTGCGGACGAACGCCGGCGATGGTCTTCGCGGTGGCGTAGGTCCAATTGGGCTGAACCCACTCATGGGTATCGTAGAAGAACCGAACCCAGTTTCCGTCACCGATATTCACCTCGGCCTGGACGTAGGCATAGTTCGGCTTTCCGTTCGACTGATAGCCAAGGATGCTCGGCGCGCCGAGAACCCGCAGCTCCATGCAAACGCCATCGCGGCGCAGGATTTCCTCGAAGGTCTCCGGATACTGAATCGCCCAAGTCAGAGTCGGGTGAGTCCCGGTCTGAACCAAGGTCGGATACGCGTCGAGGCTGCCAACCGGATAGAGCGGATCGGCTTTCTTACTTCCGCCAGCGTTGCTGCTTTGGGCAAGCGCGGGACCGGACGAGATGATCGCACAGGTGATCATGGCGATAGCTGCCGGCACGGCAGCCCATTGGCTGGTTTTCATGGCTGATTTGGGTGTGGGTGTGGGACTTGAAAGAGCGCGGTCGCTTCGCGGATCGGGCGATCGGGACGGATCGCCCGGGAAGACGGCCCGGAGGGGTAAAAGGCATGGTGGTTCCTGGCTGTGGAGGTCGCCATGCCGGTTCGGGACAGAACCCCTCTCCGGGCCGCCGGAACACCACTTGGGACGGTGGCACTCCGGACAACTTCGCTGGGTGTGGGACTAGGAAATCAGTGTCGTTTTCGTAGTAAGGGACGGGTGTTGAACAGCAGGGTGAGGTGGGTGCAATCGAATCAACGGGACGGGGCGGCGGTCCAAGTTTTCCAAGGACCGGGTGGAACGTCGCGGGCTTCGACGAAGCGCCATTGCACGCGCTCGCCGCTCCGGACTCCGAGGTAGTCGCGCACCGCAGGGCTGATATCGATGCCAGCTCCCCCATTACGGTTGTCGCGCGGCTCCTCGCCGTTGAAAACATACTGCCAGTGGTCGGTTTGGAACGGACCGACGTCCTCCCATTGGGCGTAGCAAACCTTGCCGTCGAGATGGACCGCGATCCAGCGGCCCTTGCAAACCGAAATGCCTTCGCCGCGATAGTCGCGCCAGAACCAAGGAATCACTTCCGAGGCCTCGGGACGATGGCGCCAGTCGGAGCCGATGTCGTTGTAGGGCAGGGCGATGTAGAAAGGGTTCAGCCTCGGAACAAAACCGGCCGGCAAGAGGCCGTTGCGCCGCTGGGGATCGTCGTAACCACCGAAGTTCGCCTCCCAATTCGGATCCCAGGCGCTCGCGTGGTTCGGCGTGGGATTGTTGACCGTCGGCTCTTCCCCGATCCAGAAGACGGTGGCGACCACGTTGCCGCGCCAAGCGCCGACCTGGCGAAACCGCTCGTTGGAGTGTTCAAGAACCACCCGGGCGGGAGCCGGAACACCGAAGGGATCACTCAAAGAAGGCAGTGCTTCCCTCCGATCTTCAAGCAGGGCGGTGTGCGCAGCTTGAACCCGATCAGCCAGCCGCGACGCCGCATCAAGCTCCGCAATGAGCAGAGCGAGAGCGAGGCTAGCAATCTTGGAGGAGGCATTCACAGCAGAAGCGGAAAGACGAAGTTTTGAAACTTACGTGATCGAGTATGTTTCATTCAGAAATCTAAACAAGAAATTTCTGATTAATTTTTGAACGCCTTGAACAGTTACCTGTCTAAGGGGTCGCCCCGGAGCCAAACAGACCGAGCTGCCGGGTTCTCCCCCAAGTTCTCACGACAGATCAGACGGGCCCCGGGACGATTGGCGCAAGGATTTGAACCCTGTCCTGAACACCCTGACGAGTCGCACAGAGGAAGTCGGGGGCGAAATCCGAAGAGCACGGCTGACCGGGGTGAACGGAGGACATAGAACCAATCCAATCCTCATATCTCAAGGGAATTTTTATAAAGTTTGAACAAAAAGACTCCCAAATGGTCAATTTAGCCAAAACATCGACGGGTGGCGGTTACCCACCGGAGGTGCTGTCCGGATTTACGCTCCGAAGCGTCTCTCGAGCTCGCTCAGAGAGATCTCGGTGAGTGTCGGGCGCCCATCCGCTGCGCAGTACGGCAGTTCGCAGGCAAATAGCTGCCGAAGCAGGGCACGGGATTCCGTAGGACCGGGATTCTCGCGGATCGCGGCCTGGCGCGCCAGAACCTTGGCGAGGCTTTCCAAGGCAAATCGAGATGATGCGGTGCCGCCGTCGGCCAAATCCTCGACCACTTTAAGCAAGAGCTGCTCAACATGATCCGCCCCCAAGAATGCCGGAACTGAGCCAATCCGTATACTTCCTCCGCCGAAATCCTCGAGTTCGAAGCCCGCTTCTTCAAAGACTTCCTTGTGGCGCAGCAGCAACTCCGCCTCCCGCGGACCCGGCTCCATGACCCGCGGCACCAGAAGCGTCTGGGTTTCCAATGACTGGGAAGCATCCACCGGCCCCAGCCACCGTTCGTACAGAATCCTCTCACGGGCCGCCCGGGGATCGAAAATCACGAGGCCGTCCTCCGACTCCAAAAGGGCGTAGCGGCCCAGCAACTCACCGATCATCCGGAAAGAGGGTGCAGGATTCTCCGGTTCGGGTGCCTCCGACACCTCAAGCGGCAGGACTCGCTCGATCGCGACCGGAGGCAGACTCCGGGCGGCCGGGACAGGTGACGGGATCGAGGACACCGCGACCGCGGAGGGCCGAGGGGTGACACCTTGTCGAACGGGGGGGGCCAGACTCTCTCTCACCGCCTCTGCTACCGCTTCCCGCAGATCGTGGGGGCGATGCAGGCGAATCTCACGCTTGGCCGGGTGGACATTCACATCAACCAGCTGCGGATCCATTTCGATCCAAAGCCAAGCGGCAGGGTGCAGGCCGTCGGGCAGTCCACCACGGAATCCCTCGACCAGTCCTCGGGAAATGACCGCATCCTCCACCGGTCGCCCGTTGAGAAACACGCATTGATGTCGCCTGCCTTTCCGTGCGTGAAGCGACGGAAGAACGAAACCGGACACTTTCAACCCCCTTCCCTCGACTTCGGGCAGCGGTACGAGCTGCTTGCCCAACTCGGTGCCAAGCATCCACCGGACGCGATCCTGTCGCGACATCCCGGCAGCCATCTCGAACACATCCCGTTCGTCCTTGCGGAACCGGAAGCGAACTCCGTCCGCGGCGAGAGCATGCAGGCGCAACTGGTGCTCGATGTGGGCCGACTCGGTGGTTTCCGTCCGGAGGAACTTTCGCCGCGCGGGCACGTTGAAAAACAGATCGCGCACTTCGAACGACGAACCGGGCGCGCAGCCAGCGTCGCGTACGTCCCGCACCGCTCCTCCCTCGACGCGAATTTCGGTTCCGGCGATTTCGGACGCGGGCCGCGTGACCAGACGAAACCTCGACACGCTGGCGATGCTGGGCACCGCCTCGCCCCGGAATCCCAAGGTCCGGACCTGATGGAGGCCTGCCTCATCCGTCAGCTTGCTGGTGGCATGCCGCTCGAGACACAGAAGCGCGTCCTCCTTCGCCATCCCGCAGCCGTCATCGGTGACCCGCATCAGCGCGACGCCTCCCTTCCGGATCTCGACCAAGACCTCCCCGGCGCCGGCATCGAGGCTGTTCTCGACCAGCTCCTTGATCACGCTGGCCGGCCGCTCCACCACCTCGCCCGCAGCCACCTGGCTCGCCAGAATGTCGGGAAGAATGCGGATGCTGGGCACGGACCCGATTAAAGCCTCGCCCGCCCCGACCCCAAGCGCCAAAGCGGCGAATTTTTCCTCGCACCCGCCCCCTCCCCCCGTATCAGTGTCGCGACATGATCCGCATCAGCGATCCAGCCGCCAAAGCACTCCGTCAGCTCCTTGAAAGCAAGGGTGCGGGGCCCGACGAGGGATTGCGCCTCGCGGTCCGCAAGGGCGGATGCGCCGGCTGGCAGTATGAGATGGGAATCGGTGAAGCCGAGGACGGTGACCGGATATCCGAGTTCGAAGGCGGACGAGTGATCGTGGCGGCCGACAGTGTGGACCGACTTGATGGTTGCGAGGTTGACTACGTCGACTCCCTCTCCGACGCCGGGTTCCGAATCAACAACCCGCGGGCAGCCCGTTCCTGCGGCTGCGGAACCTCCTTCGAAGATGCAGGAGAGCCCCCGCTCGATCCCTCGGAGATCGAGGAGTGCGGGAACTGAACCAGATGGCCTCGAAGTCCGAACCCCGCCGCTGGCGAAAGCCCCACTTCTATTGGTGGACGCTGGCCAATGTGATCGCAGCCTGCCTGGCCGTGCTGAGCTGGGTCCTTTGCCTCCATGTCTTCGGACACCCGGAAATCCCGAAGAACTACGAGATTCTCAAGAAGCTCGGCCGGCAGAGTCCCGGCGTGGGTTTCGACCTCCAGGAAGCGCCTCCGGGAGAGGCCGCCGATCCCCGGGCCCTCTATCGTCGGTATGCCGACCTCGACGAAGCCTCGACCGCCCGCCTGAACCGGGCCCTGATGCGAAATTATCTCACCAGCTTGGGAGAGCTGGGCCTGATCCAGTATGTGGAGGGCGATTTCAAGGTCACCCACGTCCGGCGATTGGATGAAGGAGATCTCTTCTCAGACGGATTCGCGGTTCGCGCCCGGGCCATGGTCCGGCCGGACGAGTTCACCGAGGCCGCCCCTTGGCCGGTGACGCTTGACTACCTGTTCCCTACCCGGAACTCGGTCGCGGCCGATTGGTTCCAGCCCGGCGACACCCTCCATGTCGCCAAGGTGCCCAACTGCGCGATGCTCCTACACGTCGACCGTGACACCAGTGGCGATTCGCCGCTAGTTCAGCTCACGGTGGTTCCAATCGCGACTGGCGAATACCAAGTCGGCACCAACCATCGGTTCACGATCATCGCGCCCGAGGAACTGAATCCCGGCTGCCGCTTCCCGGTCTTCCCGACGGAAGCGGCGCCAGAGGAACCTTAGAAGTACTTCCCTTTCCCGGGCACGGGGCACGGGTAGAGGCCGTCCGGCCCCGGCTTCGGACCCGGATCCGCATCCCAAGCGAGCGTGGTCGGCATCGTGTCGACATCGGAATTCAGCGCCTGCTCCCACGTGACTTCCTGGCCGGAGTAGGTTGCCATGCGGCCGAGGATGGTCGTGAGCGTAGCTTCGGCGGTGTAGAGGGCGTTGTTGATCGGATTACCGGACCGGATCCGGTCATACAGCACATTGTGCTCTTCCTGATACGGCTGGTTGTCCGGTCCCTTGAAGCGCCAGATGATCTTGCCCTTCCGGTCCTTGATCATACCCGGGTAGGCGGTGCCCTCGCTGCCGGCAACGATCTCGCTCACCCGCGACCAGGCATTGCGCCAGTGGCGGCACTGCGAGTTCATCACAGTGCCGTCCTTGTAAACGAACTCGACGTAGTGGTGGTCGAAGATCTCACCAAACTCGGGACCCACGCGCTGCGAGCGACCTCCCATCCCGACCGCCTTGACCGGGTGCTCGCCCTTGAACCAGTTGCTGACGTCGATGTTGTGAATGTGTTGCTCGGCGATGTGGTCACCGCAGATCCAGTTGAAGTAGTACCAGTTGCGCATCTGATACTCCATCTCGGTCATGTTCGGCTTACGATCCCGCACCCATACGCCGCCGCTGACCCAGTAGACTTGGGAGGACACGAAGTCCCCAATCTTGCCTTCCTTGATCTGCTCAAGCGTCGCGAGATAGCTCTTCTGATAGCGGCGCTGCAGTCCGCACACGACGCTGAGCTTCTTGCGGTCCGCCTCCTTCGCAGCTTCGATCACCTTACGAATGCCGGGACCGTCGACCGCCACCGGCTTTTCCATAAAGACGTGCTTCCCCTGTGCGACCGCGTATTCGAAGTGGGTCGGGCGGAACCCGGGGGGCGTGCAAAGCAGCACCACATCCGCGGCATCGATGGCCTGCTTGTAGGCATCGAATCCGGAGAACCTCCGACTCGTCGGGACATCGACGCGGTCCTTGAACTGCCCCTTGAGGCGGTCATGGGCGCTATCCGCATTGTCAGGAAAGGCGTCCGCCAGAGCCACCAGTCGGGTTCCGGGAACATTCAGCGACTGGGCCGCAGCACCGGTTCCGCGCCCACCGCAGCCAACCAGCGCGATCTTGATCTCGTCACCACCCCCGGCCTGGGCGTGGAGAAGGGAAGGCACCGACGAGGCTGCTGCCACCAGCGAGCCGGTCTTGAGGAAGGTACGACGGTCGGGAGATGTGGACTCTTGATTCATGGATGAGCCCACTACGCCTTGGAGCGGGGCATCCTTCCATCCTGAAATGCTCAGAATTCGCAGTGACCGGGGGTCCGGGCGAAGGGGATCACGTCCCGGATGTTCTGCATGCCCGTCACGAACATCAGCAGGCGCTCGAAACCCATCCCGAATCCGGCGTGGGGCACGGTGCCGAAACGCCGGGTATCGACATACCAACCGTAATCCTCGAGCGACAGCTCGTGACGCTCCATATTGGCCTGCAAGACGTCCAACCGCTCCTCCCGCTGGCTACCGCCGACGATCTCGCCGATTCCGGGCACCAGCAGGTCCATCGCGGTTACCGTCCGGTCATCGTCGTTCAGCCTCATGTAGAAGGGCTTGATCTCCTTCGGGTAGTTGAAAACCGTCACCGGCCGCTTGAAGTGCTCCTCGGTCAGCCAGCGCTCGTGCTCGCTCTGCAGGTTGTGCCCGTATTCCACCGGATACTCGAACTCCCTGCCCGATTTCTGGAGAATCTCCACCGCATCGGTGTAGGAAATCCGCTCAAACGGATTCGCGGCGACGAACTCGAGCCTCTGCCGGAGGCCCTTATCGATGAACTTCTCGAAGATCGATAGGTCCCCATCCTGATTCTCCAACGCCTCGGCGACCAGATACTTCACCATTTCCTCCGCCAGATCCATGTCGCCCTCGAGATCGCAGAACGCCATCTCGGGCTCGATCATCCAGAACTCGGCGGCGTGCCTCGAGGTGTTGGAATTCTCGGCGCGGAACGTGGGGCCGAAGGTGTAGATCTGGCCCAGCGCGCAGGCAAAGGTCTCGCCCTCGAGTTGCCCCGAAACCGTCAGGTGGGTGGCTTTCTCGAAAAAGTCTCCGCTGTAGTCCTGCTTCTTTCCGGAGGTCGGATCGAGCGTGGTCACCCGGAACATCTCCCCTGCCCCCTCGCAGTCGCTGGCGGTGATGATGGGCGTGTGAATGTAGTGGAAAGCGCGTTCCTGGAAAAAGCGGTGCACCGCGAAACTCATCCGGCTGCGGATCCGGAACATCGCACCGTAGAGGTTCGTCCGCGGCCGCAAATGGGCGATTGAACGCAGGAACTCGGGCGAGTGCCCCTTTTTCTGGAGTGGAAAGTCCTCAGGCGCCTTGCCGAGCAGCCGAACCGACGTCGCCTGCACCTCCCACGCTTGGTTCCCGCCTTGGGACGCCACCAGTCGACCCTCCACCTGCACCGAGGCGCCCGTGGTCATGTCGTGGAGGTCGTCGGATCCGGGAATCCCATGGTCGACGATCACCTGCAAGTTCCCGAGGCACGAGCCGTCATTGATTTCGAGGAAGGAAAAGGCCTTGGAGTCACGGCGGGTCCGCACCCAGCCGCCGGCAACGATCGAGTCGGACGCCTCGGTGGCACCCAGCAGATCACGGATCAATGTTCGCATGCCCGCGATTAAGACAGCGCTCCCGACTCCCGCAAGCCCCGGCAGTCGCCCTCCGGTTGACAAACTCGCCAAGGCTCCGGCGTTGATCTTTCACGTCAGCGGGGCAAGGAACACCCCCCCGGCCCCGTAGCATTTCTTTCCAACATGAACCGACGCCACCTGATTCTCTGCCTCGCGACCGCGACCCCTCTCGCCGGCGCCGACTGGCAAGCCCCGAAACCCGCCGAAAAGGTTGCCCCGCAAGCGTTCCAGGTTCCCGACGGCCTTGAGGTGACCGTTTGGGCGTCGACCCCCGATCTTTTCAATCCGACCAACCTCGACATCGACGCCGCAGGGCGGATCTGGGTCGCCGAGGGCGTCAACTACCGGCGCCACAACGGCCGTCGCCCGGGAGGCGACCGGATTGCCGTGTTGCAGGACACCGACGGCGACGGCAAGGCCGACAGCTCGCACACCTTCGTTCAGGAAAAGGGCCTCGTCGCACCGCTGGGCGTGGCGGTCTTCGACAACGTTGTGGTCGTCTCCCAACCGCCAGACCTGATCGTCTACACCGACGTCAACCGCGACCTGAAATTCGACCCGGCGACCGACAAACGCGAGGTCCTGCTCACCGGATTCAATGCCCGCAACCATGACCACTCGCTCCACTCGGTGACCGGCGGGCCCGACGGCAAGTGGTACTTCAACAACGGCAATTGCGGCGCGATCTTCACCGACAAGTCGGGCAAGACCTTCACCTGCTATGGCGACTACCGGGGCGGAGGAGGCGACTGGTTCGTGCCGAGCCACAGCGAGTTGGGCAAGGTCAGCGACGACGGCTTCAAGTGGACTTCGGGCTTCTCGGCACGGATGAATCCCGACGGCACCGCGGTCGAGATCATCGGGCATGGCTACCGCAACTCCTACGAGCACGCCGTAAACTCTTTCGGCGAGCTGTTCCAGAACGACAACGACGACCCGCCGGCCTGCCGGAACTCGTATGTCCTTGAGTTCGGGTCTGCTGGGTATTTCACCCGCGGCGGAAAGTCATACCGCACGGTCAAGCGCCCGGGTCAGGACCATGGACGGGCCCACTGGCGCCAGGACGATCCCGGCACCTTCGATGTCGGCGACATCTACGGCGGCGGCTCCCCGACGGGTGTCGTGTTCTACGAGAACGGAGCGCTGGGCAAGGATGCCGCCGGCACCTTCCTCAGCTGCGAGGCCGGTCGTAACGTCATCTTCAGCTACCAACCCGAGGTTCAGGGCGCTGCCTACAAGATGGAGCGCAAGAACTGGATGAACTCCAACCTCGACGGCAAGTTCGTCGGCTCGGACTTCGTCGGCGGCGGTCGTGCCAAAGGCAACGAGGAGGGTACGACCGATCCCAAGCTCTTCCGCCCGTCCGATGTGGCGGTCGGAGCGGATGGTGCGATCTACGTGACCGACTGGTTCGACCCCCGCGTCGGTGGGCACGCCGACCTCGACGACTCCTGCTCGGGCACGATCTACCGCATCGCTCCGAAGGGTTTCAAACCGGTGAACCCGAAGATCGACCTCGCTACTGTCGAGGGCGCCATCGCCGCGCTTCGGAGCCCGGCCCCCAACGTCCGCTGGACCGGCTTCGACGCCCTCCGCAAGAAAGGCGCGGAAGCCCTGCCGGCGGTCACCGCGCTGCTCGGCGACCCGGATCCGTGGATCGCCGCCCGCGGCATCTGGCTGTTGCCCTACCTCGGTGCCGGAGGAACCGCGAAATGTGAGGAACTGCTGAAGTCCGACAAAGCGTCCACCCGCCTCGTTGCCTTTCGGGCACTGAAGCGTGCGGGCAAGGACGTCTACTCGATCGCCCAGACGCTCGCCAAGGATCCCTCCCCCGCCCTCCGCCGCGACGCGGCACTGGCGATGCGCGGCCTTCCCGCCGACAAGGCGGCTCCGGTCCTGATCGAGGTCGCGAAAGGCTGGGACGGAAAGGACAAGAACTACCTCGAGGCGATCGGCCTCGGCGCCGAGAATCAGGAGCCGGCCGTGTGGAACGCCATGCGCGACGCCCTGTCACCGGGCGACCCGCTGACGTGGAACGACCAGTTCGCCAAGCTGACTTGGCGTCTCTGGCCGACCACCGCGATCGACGCGCTGAAGAAGCGTGCCTCGGCCAATTCGCTGACCAAGGAGCAGCGCGATTTCGCGGTCGAATCGATTTCCTTCATCGACGACCCCGCCGCTCCGGACGCCCTCTTCGCGCTGATTTCGGAAGACTCCCCGTCCAAGCCCGAGGCGATGCGCTGGCTGTTCACGCGCGGCACCGGCGACTGGGCGAAGTTCGACCTGAACAAGAAACTCAAGGAGACCGGCATCTACGACCCCTCCAAAGTCGAGCTGACCGAAGTCATCATGCCGGGCAAGCCGGCCAGCACCAAGTTCGGGGAACAGGACGTGATGAAACTCAAAGGCGACGCCGCACGGGGCAAGACCCTCGCCGCACGGTGCACGATGTGCCACCACGTCAATGACCTCGGGCCCCATTATGGACCGGACCTTCGGGGTTGGGTCTCACGTCAAGGTGAGCAGATGGCGATCCGTGCGATCATCGATCCGTCGGCCGACATCGCCCATGGCTTCGAGGGAACCGCGATCGAACTCAAGGACGGAAAGTGGATCGACGGTCTGGTGATTTCTGACGGCAACCCCTTGGTCATCACCGCAACCGGCGGCCTGACCCAGATGGTGCCTAAGAACCGGATCAAGTCGCGCCAGCACATGAACCGCTCGCTGATGCTCAACGCCGATCAACTCGGACTGAGCGCCCAAGACGTGGCGGACCTTGTCGAGTGGCTCAAGGGATACTGACGGAAGTCAGGGCTGAGCGGAAAGGTAGGGCTGAGCGCCCCCGGGTCCTCCGATGCAGTCAGGGCTCAGCCGCCATCCAACTTCCACGGCCGTTCGCAGCGGAAGACTCACTATTCCACCGTCCCCAGATACTCCTGCGGGACGCTAGGGTTTCCGATCAGGCGCGGCTTCGCCTCCCAGCCTTCGATATCTCCGCAGATGCGTGCCCACATGCGGCGCAGCATTTCGGCCTTCTCGTCGCGCTCGGCCGCCGTCGACTTCATCGGATCTCCGCGGCTCTCGGGACGATACTCCCACGCGGCAAATCCCGGTCGAAGCTCCAGCCCCCGCTTGTCCCACTCGCGGTACTCGCCGAACCGGAGATCCATCAACCAAACTCCTCCCTTGGTTCCCCGAGCGATCATCCAACCCTTCGAGAAACGCTCGACCGCTCCGACGGTGGGCGACTCCATGATTTCACCCGCGTCCTTCCTCGCGGTGAAAATCGTCCACCTCACCGGCGCGTCTCCGTCGAAGATCGACCGGTAGCCGATCCAGAACTCGTCGCCACGATCGACGACCCCCCGCCAGAGCAGGATCGAAAACGGCGCGGGCGTCTCCATCCGCCGCTCGTAGCCGATCCCCCGCCGGGCCAAATCGCGCTCGAAGGCCGACGACACGGCATGCTTCGCCCAGAAGCTCAGGCCGACATAGAGGCCTGAGATCAGAAGGCAAACGGAGGTCATCCTGATTCCGACGCCCTTTTTCCACTTCTTGGCGTCGATGAATAGCCCCCACACAACCGCCACCAGCATCGGCAACGTGAAGAGCGGATCGATGATGAACAGGTTGTCGAAGGACACCGGATGCATCGAGAACGGCCACAGAACCTGGGTGCCATAGACGGTGAAGCAGTCGATGAGGATATGCGTCGACCATGCGAGAAACACGAACGTTCCCGCCCTTTGCGGCGTGACCTTCTGCTTCTTCCATCGCTTCGCCAATGGCTTCGCGAGGCCGAAGGACACCAACAGCAGACACAGCAACGAATGCGTGAAACCGCGGTGCAGCCGAAGGTCCCAAGCCGTATCGAGAAACGGTGTCACCAGCGCGTCGAGGTCCGGCAAGGTGCCGAAAAGCGCACCCCACCCGATCGCCGGGCGGCCCAGTTTCCTACCGAGGACCAAAGCGCCAACCGTAGCGCCCAGCGCCGCCTGAGTGATCGAATCCACTGCCGCCAATCTTCCCGACCCGCCCTTCCCGCCAAGTCAAAAAGCCCGACAGGCATGGTTCTTGAATGTTGAAACCCGAAGCCGGAGACTCCGCCCATGCGCACCGCGGTTTACGCCGGCTCGTTCGACCCCCCGACCAACGGTCACCTGTGGATGATCGAGCGCGGGCTCGAACTGTTCGACCGTCTGATCGTCGCGATCGGCAACAACCCGTCGAAGAGCTACACGTTCTCGGTCGAGGAACGCCTGCGGCTGCTCAAGGCGTCGGTCCCCGCCTGCGAACGGCTGGGGATCGCCCACTTCGACAACCGCTATCTGGTCGACTACGCCAAGGAGCAGGACGCGACCTTCATCCTCCGAGGCATCCGTGGACCCGATGACTACGAGTACGAGCGGGTCATGCGCCACATCAACGCCGACCTCGCCCCGACGATCACCACGACCTTCCTCATGCCCCCGCGCGACATCGCCGAAGTCTCGTCGAGCATGGTGAAGTCCCTGATCGGCCCGACCGGCTGGCAGGACACGGTCCGCCGCTATGTCCCGGCTCCGGTTTTCGAGGCCTTGGGAGGACAACTGGCGGACTGACCCCCGGAGTGGCGGATTTTGCTCGCCCACCGGAGCCGATTGTGACGGTTTCGTCACAAATCCATGCCGCTTCTCGCCTCGATCACCACTTCCTCCGTCGTTTTCGGTCTCCTCCAGGTGCTTGGAGCCCTCGGAGTCTTCCTTTTCGGGATGAAAATCATGTCGGAGGCCGTCCAGCGGGTCGCCGGCAAACGCCTCCGCCAGGCCCCCTCCGGACTCACCGGCAACCGCTTCAGCGGCGTCGCGACCGGCTTCTTCACGACCTCGCTGGTCCAATCGTCCTCGGCCACGACCGTGCTGGTCGTGTCCTTCGTCAATGCAGGCCTGTTGACCCTGCTCCAGTCGATCGGGGTCATCATGGGGGGCCAATCTCGGCACCACCATCACCGCCTGGATCGTCGCTTTCGTCGGAAAATTCAGCGTTTCGGCCATCGCCCTGCCGATGATCGGCATCGGCCTGCCTTTCGTCTTTATCGGCAAGGACAAGGCGAAGAGCTGGGGAGAACCCCTGCTCGGCTTCGGTCTCGTGTTCTTCGGACTCGGGCTGCTTAAGGACTCGGTTCCCGATCTCAAGGACCTGATCAAGACAGACCCCGGAACCGCGGAGGCGATCCGCGACATCGTGACGTGGATGGGAGGCCGCGGCTTCGCTTCCACCCTGTTGTATCTGGTCGGCGGCATCATCCTGACCCTGCTGGTCCAGTCGTCGTCGGCGGCGATGGCGATCACCATCACCTGCGCCCTCAACGGCTGGCTTGGCGACGTCTCCGATCCGCTCCTCGTGTTCCGCAACTCGGCGGCCATCGTTCTTGGTGAAAACATCGGCACCACGGTCACCGCATGGCTGGCATCCCTCGGCGCCAACGTCCACGCCAAACGGGCGGCGCGGGCACACTTCACCTTCAACGTGATCGGCGTGATCTGGATGCTGATCGTGTTCGTCCCGTTCACCGCCATCGCCTGGAATGTCGCCGAGGCGCTTCCTGAAGGCATGCGCTCCGCCAAGTCCGACTTCCAGAAGTCGGAGATCGCCTTCGCGACCGCGATTTTCCATTCCGCCTTCAATCTGGCGAACATCTGCCTGCTTGTGGCCTTTGTCCCCCAGATCGCCCGGCTCGTGGAATGGTGGGTGCGCGAGAAAACCCCGACCGCCGGCGAGAACCGGCTCCAGTACATCTCGCAAGGACTGGTCGACCTCGGCGAACTGAACGTGGCCGAGGCGGAGACCGCCACGCGGCGGATGAACGACCTGACCTCCCGGATGTTCGACGGCTTCGTCCACGTGCTCAACCAACCGGGCGTGGACCTGTCCACGGAGGTGGCGGCCCTCAAGGAGATGGAGGACGAGTGCGACGAGATGCTGCACGACATCACCTCCTACCTGATCCAGTGTTCGTCTCACGAGATCGGCCCGGGCAATGCCGGGCGCATCACATCGATGCTCCGCGTCGTCTCGGAGCACGAGGAAGCCACCGACCGGATCTACAGGCTGGTGAAGATCGTCCAGCGGAAGTACGAGAAAGGGCGCGACTTCACCGAAGACCAGCACCGGGAACTGAACGCGATCTGCACCCAGGTCCGCGCGATTCCCGACATGTGCTCCAACTCCCTGTCGGGAATCACCGGCGAGATGTTCGACAACGCCAACCAGCTTGAGGACCGGATCGACCGGCTTCGCAAGCAGCACAACAAGGGCGCGGTCCGGCGGATGCAGTCCGGGGCGGATGTGCCGACCGAGATGCTCTACACCGAGATCAACAACCATCTCGAGGCGGTCGGCAACCACGCGCTCAACATCATCCAGGCCGCCGAGCGTTCCGAGGAGACCGGCATGGGCGCCCGCGCCGACGCCTGACCGGTGTCACATCCGGGCGTGACAGCCGCGCCCGGTCGCGACACTTGTAGGGAAACCCATGCTTACGCTCCTTATCGCGCTCGGCTCGCTGGTTCTCTACCTCGTCGCCTACCACACCTACGGCCGCTGGCTGGCCCGGAAGATTTTCCGTCTCGATCCCGACCGCGTCCCGCCGTCGATCGAACTGGAAGACGGCAATGACTACGTGCCGACCTCCAAGGGCGTCGTATTCGGCCACCACTTCACGTCCATCGCCGGCACCGGCCCGATCGTCGGCCCCGCCCTCGCGGTGATCTGGGGATGGGTGCCGGCGCTGCTCTGGGTGCTGTTCGGCTCGATCTTTATCGGAGCGGTTCATGACTTCGGCTCGCTGGTGGTCTCCATGCGCAACCGCGGCCAGACGGTGGGCGACATCTCGGGCCGCGTGCTCGCGCCCCGCGCCCGCATCCTCTTCCTCTCCATCCTCTTCCTCGCCCTGACCATCGTGCTGGCGATCTTCGGGCTGGTGATCGCCGCGGTGTTCCGGATGTTCCCGGCCTCGATCTTCCCCTGTCTGATCCAGATCCCGATCGCGGTCGTGATCGGCCTGTGGCTCCACCGCAAAGGCATCTCCCTGATGCTGCCGTCGATCCTCGCCCTCGGACTGATGTACGTCACCGTATGGTTCGGCGACTGGGGATTCCTCCATGCCTTCAACACCGCTCTCGCCGGGCTGCCGATCATCGGCTGGGTCGCGATCCTGTTGATCTACTCCTACATCGCCTCGGTGCTGCCGGTGTGGGTGCTCCTGCAACCGCGCGATTACATCAACTCGCTCCAACTCCTGTCCGCCCTCGGCATGGTGGTGCTCGGTTTGGTCGTCGCGGGCCTCTTCGGATTCGGACCTGACAAACAGGCGCTGGAGATCGTCGCGGAGCCGATCAGGGCCGGCGACAACGCCCCCGCCGGGGCGCCCTATCTGTTTCCCTTCCTGTTCATCACCATCGCCTGCGGCGCGATCTCCGGATTCCACTGCCTCGTCTCCTCCGGCACCTCATCCAAACAACTGAAGTCCGAGAGCGACGCCCAGATGGTCGGCTACGGCTCGATGCTTACCGAAGGCTTCCTCGCGGTGCTGGTCATCCTCGCCTGCGTTGCCGGCCTCGGCCTCGGCATTCCGGAAATGGTCGACGGCAAGGCCACCGGCAACACTCTTGTCGGCGAAGCCGCCTACCAGGCACGCTATGCCAGCTGGCAATCGGCGGGCGGACTGGCCGCCAAAGTCGGGGCGTTCGTCGACGGCAGCGCCAACTTCCTCAAGGCGCTTCATCTCAAGCCGGAATTCGCCGTCGCGCTGATGGGCGTGTTCGTCGCGTCCTTCGCCGCCACCACCCTCGACTCGGCCTGCCGCCTGCAACGCTACGTCACCCAGGAACTCGCGGCCGCCGTTCGCATCAAGCCGCTGACCAACAAGCACGCCGCCACGATTTTCGCGGTGATCATCGCCGGCGCCATCGCCGCCCTGCCCGCCCCGGGGAAACCGTGGGAGTTGGGCGAACTCGGCAAAGGCGGGATGATCCTGTGGCCGCTTTTCGGCGCCACCAACCAGCTGCTCGGAGGGCTCGCCTTCCTCGTGATCCTGTTCTGGATGTGGCGACGCAATATCCCGATCTGGTTCGTCGCCATTCCTGCGGTCTTCATGCTGGTGCTTCCGGCCGCCGCGATGATCACCCAACTGTTCTTCGCCGGACCCGGTTCATGGATCACCGGCGAGAAGCCCAACTACCTGCTCGGCTTCTTCGGTATCGCCACGCTGGTCCTCGAGGGCTGGATCGTCGCCGAGGCCGCCGCGGCATGGCCGAAGGCGAAAGGCATGCTGGAATCGTCCGCCCTCGCCCACGACTGAGCCAGTCGGCGCGCTCCATCATTGCCCCGACCCGGCACGCTTGGTAGTCCGTGGCATGCTCAAATCCATCCTCACCCTGCTGCCCGTTCTGGTCTTCGCCTCCTGTGCATCCATCGACATGCCGAAGGGCACGAGCCAGGGCTACACCTCGGCACGTCTCGTGGCCAAAGACCCGAAAGCATCCAACGGGTCCGCCACCGAGCAGGCGGTTCACGGGATGATCCAGAATTCGATCGCCGGCACCTTCCGCTCGAAGGGCATGAGGTTCAGCGACGGCAGCTCCGACCTGATCGTCGCCTACCTGGTGATTTATCAGGAACCGGGAATGACCGCCCAGTATGACGACTACTTCGGCTACGGCCGCGGTGCCGAATCGATCACCGACCGCGCCCACGTCCTCGGCACGGTCGAGGGCAAGCGCCCGGACTACTTCGAGCGCGCGGGAATCGTGGTCGACGTGATCGACGCCCGAACCAGCGAGCACATCTACCGCGGCATCGCGACCGGCGACGTGGTTCGCGGCGCCTCGAACAGCACCCGTTCGGCCCGAATCCAGGCGGCGGTCAACGAGGCTCTGGCCGACTTCTTCGGCTGACCATCTTATCAGAAAGGTTCGTCGACCTCGTCGTCCCTCTCATCCCAGTCCGGCTCTTCCCATGAGGAGCCGACCCGCCATTCCTCGACCATCTCCTTCGGAAAGTCGTCGAGGAAGCGAGACGGGCGCTGGATGACATCGCCGGTGTAGCTCTTCGGATTGATCAGCGGATAGCTGAGATAGAGCTCGTCCTTGGCCCGGGTGACGGCGACGTAGAACAGCCGTCGCTCCTCCTCCATCATGTCCTCGTCATCGGCCTCGATGACCCGACCGTTGGGGAACTGGCCCTCGGCGAGCCAGATCACGAACACCGCCTTCCACTCAAGCCCCTTGGCCTGGTGGATCGAGGAAAGCGTGACTTTCTCCGCGTCGAGTTCCGACTTGTCGCCGGTCGGTTCTCCGTCGGCCGACCCGAGCAGCGAAAGCTGGGACAGGAACTCGAGCACGTCATCGAATCCCATGCCGTAGCTCATCAGCTGTTCGATGTCACTACGGCGGTTCTCGTAGTTGTCGTAGCTCGCCCGCAAGTGGTCGTCGTACATCCCCTCGAGGACGCTGTAGACCATGTCGGACGGCTTGGCGAACTCCCCGCCGGGCGTCATCTCGTCGAAAATGTAGCCGAGCTGCTCCCAGTGCTTCGCCGCCTTCTTCGGCACGCCCTTCAGACCGCCAAGGACCTCCGACCACCCGGGCGGCTCGTCCTTGGCCGCCCATCCGGTGGCCAGCCACGCCGACCACAGCTTGTCCGCTCCCTTCGCCCCGATTCCCGGCAGCAGCAGCGCGATCCGCTTGAAGCTCGTCTCGTCCCGCCGGTTGGTGGCGAAGCGCAGGAAGGCCGCGACGTCCTTGATGTGGGCCTGTTCGAAGAACCGGAGACCGCTGGTGATTGCGAAGGGAATCCCGGCCGAGGTAAGCTCCATCTGCAGTTCCAGCGACTGGAAATGCGCCCGGTAGATCACCGCCATTTCCTCCAGCGGCACACCCTCATCCCGAAGCTCGAGCAGGCGTTGGGCAACGAAACGCGCTTGCACGCTGGGATCCTCCAGCGGCACCAGCGCCGGCTTCACTCCGAGCTGGTCCCTGGCCGACCGGAGGTCTTTCTCAAAACGCGACCGGTTCGCCCGGATCGCGGCATTCGAGAGATCGAGGATTTCGGGCACGCTGCGGTAGTTCGTCTCGATCTTGAATACCCGGCAACCCGGGTAGCGCTCGGGAAAACTCAGGATGTTCTCCATGTCGGCGCCACGCCACGAGTAGATCGACTGGGCGTCGTCGCCGACCGCCATCACCGAGCCGCCGTCAGCCGAAAGCAGGTCGATCAGCTCGCACTGCACCGAGTTCGTATCCTGATACTCGTCGACCAGAATGTGCCTGAACCGCTTCCGGTAGAGCGCCAGCAGATCAGGTTGCTCCTTGAGCAGGCGCAGTGTCAGAACCAGCAGGTCGTCGAAGTCGACCGAGTTGGTCTCGAGCTTGCGCTTCGTGTAGCGCTTGTGAACCTCACCGATTTCCTTCTGCCAGTCCTCGAAATACGGATAGCGCGCCTCGATCAGGTCCTTGAGTTCGACCCCGGTGTTCTCGACCAGACTGAACATGGTCGCCAGCACCTCCGACTTCGGGAAACGCCGGACCTTGGTGTCAATGTCCATCGAGCCGACCACCGAACTCAGCAGAGATTTCTGGTCGTCGCGGTCGAGAATCGAAAATGCCGGGGTGAGGCCCAAGTCCTCGGCATGGCGGCGAAGGATCCGGTTTCCGATCGAGTGGAAGGTTCCGCCCCACAGGGCGGAAACGTCGTGCGGCACGAGCTGGCGCACCCGCTCGCTCATTTCCCGAGCCGCCTTGTTGGTGAAGGTAAGCAGCAGGATATGGCGGGCATCGACACCCTGATCGAGCAACCACGCCACGCGGTAGGTCAGCGTGCGCGTCTTCCCCGACCCGGCGCCGGCGATCACCAAGGCCGGCCCCGGAGGTGAGGTCACCGCCGAGAATTGCTCCTCGTTCAGCTCGGCCCGGTAGTCGATCCCCGACTGCGGTGCCCTCGCCTTCCGATGCAGCGTGTAGTCGCGGGCCATGCGGACAACAATAGACGGTCGCGGGCCGCGATCAATGGCGGCTCCGCTCCGCTGCCTCGACCTGATCGGCCGCTTCGTGGACGGTTTCGCCGTCGTCGACCTTGCGGGTGAAGTCGATGAACTTGTTGAGCTCCCGCGCCACGACCGGCATCAGGAAATAGACACCGATCAGGTTCGGGATACTCATGGCGAACAGCGAGGCATCCGAGAAGTCGACCGCGCTCCCCATCGAGGCGGAGGAACCCGCGATGATGATCAGGCAGAAGATCAGCTTGTAGCTCAGATCCACGCCCGGCAGCTTGCCGAACTTGCCGAACAGGAAGCGCCACGCCTGCAGGCCGTAGTAGCTCCACGTGATCAGGGTTGAGAACGCGAAGAGCAGGACGCAGGCGAAGAGAACATACTTGAAGCCCGAATGGACCGTTTCGAAGGCGTTCGAGGTGATCCCGATGCCGAACGCGGTGCTGTTGTTGCTGGCCGCACCCAGTTCGTAGGTATTGCCATTGACGGCGAAGGTTCCGGCATCGCCGTCGAAATACATCGTCGTCACGAGCACCAGCGAGGTCATCGAGCAGACGATCACCGTGTCGATGAACGGCTCGAGCAGGGCGACCACGCCTTCGGAAGCCGGCATCCGCGTCTTCGCCGCCGAGTGCGCGATCGGTGCCGAACCGATGCCGGCCTCGTTCGAGAAAGTCGCCCGCCGCATGCCCCAGATGAAGGCCGCCAGAACGCCACCGGTGACCGCCGCCCGCGGCTTGAAGGCCTCGCGGACGATCTCGTTGATCGCCTCGGGGATGTGGCCGGCATTCACGATCAGGACGATCAGCGCGCTGACCACGTAGACCGCGCACATCATGGGCACGAGCTTCGAGGTCACCCGGGCGATGCTGCGGATGCCGCCGATGATCACCAGCGCCGTGGCGATCGCCACGATGAGTCCGAAGAGCCACTGCTTGTCCGAGAAGTAACTTTGCTCCCCGCCGGTCACGTTGATCAACTGGGCGGTCGCCTGGTTGATCTGGAAAACGTTGCCGCCACCGAAGGATGCGAACACGCAGAAGATCGCGAACAAGATCGCGAGAATCACGCCTACCGGGGCCAGCCCCTTTTCCGCGAATCCTTTCCGGAGGTACTGCATACCGCCGCCGTGGATCTGCCCCTTCTCATCAATCTCCCGGTATTTCACCCCGAGCGTGCACTCGGCGAACTTGGTGGCCATCCCGAGGAAACCGCTCAGAAAGAGCCAGAACGCCACTCCCGGACCGGCGATGCTGATCCCGATCGCCACACCGGCGATGTTCCCAAGACCGACGGTTCCGGAAACGGCCGCCGTCAGGGCCTGGAAGTGGGTGACGTCGCCCGGATCGTCTTTGCGGCTGTACTTGCCCCGGACCGTCCGCACCGCCAGCGGAAACGCCCGGATGTTGATGAACTTGAAGGCGACGGTGAATACCAGACCGGCCGCCGCGAGCCAGAGGATGACCCAGAGGACGTCGTAGCCGGCGATCTCGATACTCGAGAAGATGCTGTTCACGAACCAACCGGTCGCCCACTTGAAGGCCTCGTCGATCTTCTGGTCGAGGGTCTTTCCCGCCGTTTCCTGAGCGAGGAGCGGCAGCTGGAGAGTGATGAAGGCGAGCAGCGAAACGAGCCAGCGGCCAGGGCGGAAAAGCGAAGGTCGGGTCATGTGAGGTTGAAGCTGGCAACTTGCGTGCCAGCCGGCAAGGCAAGAGGGCTCCAGCACCCCGGGGCGGACTATTTCAGCGGCTTCGACTCGAACCGGAGGGTAATCGGAACCCGGGCGATGCTGTCGGCGTCGCCGACCTGCGCCTCGCTGACGAGGGTGCCGTTGAGCCGAAGGACGAGCTCTCCCGGACGCTCCAGATTGACCGTCAGATTGCCGGAAATCAGCCCCTCTGCGCCCACGACGTTGTTCGGTCCCTTGGCCGCTTCGCCGCCACCGCGGATCACCAGTTTCACAAGCGCCTCGCGGCTGCCGTCCGGCAACTTCTTCACGTCGACCAACTCCGCCAGACCGACCGCCACCGAGTTCGGCACGTCCCGGCGCAGCGCCGCCCGCACGAACTGCGGGGTGAACTCCCAGGTCTCGCCGATCTTCACGTGGCGGTTGGGCAGCCAGTTGCGGTTCTCGATCGACGCCATCGCGACCAGTTCGTCGACCTGATCCCCCACCGCGGTCCTCTCGCTGAGCGAAAAGGTCCGGTTTCCTGCGCCCGTCTTGCGACCCAAGGCGATCTTGCCCGCCAGCGGCCCGTCGGTCTTCGACTCCTCACCATTCACCTTGGTCGCGATCTCGTCCCGTTTCATCCGGTAGCGGACGATCCCGCCCAGCGCGTCGTCGGTGAACGTCCGGTCCCACTCCCGCCAGCGGACGACGTCGGCCGTGTGCCGCATCACCTTGCCGTCGACCGTCCGGGTCGTGGTCACGCCCTTGGCGACCGAAATCGTTTCCACCGCCAGCGGCGTTTCCACCGGCGGCTCCTGAAGCGGATAGGTATCCTCCGCCAGACCGAGCCCCATGACCATGACCGGCCCTGCGGCGAGCCTCACCAGCAATCGTGACTTTCCAAGCATGAAGCCGACCTCAGCCGATCCGAGGGTCACAATCAAGCAATCCCGGACTTGATCCGGCGCCCCGGCCACGCTTCCCTTCCGGCGTTCCCCGGAAACGCACGGGTAGCTCAGCGGTAGAGCAACCGGTTTACACCCGGTCGGTCGGCGGTTCGATCCCGTCCCCGTGTACCATCCGGCATCCTTCGGGAGGCTACCCTCCCCGGCCGTCTCCCGAAGCCTGCCTCTCCCGGATCGCTTGGGGTAACGCATCGATCCGGCATTGATCAGGTATTTCTCCCGCAGGGGTTTCGTCGGATCGGGTGTAGGCGAACACCCTCACCAAACGGTTGCGATCGGAGATCATGGGCTCGAAGTGGTGCCCAGCCTTCCCGAGGAAACCTGCTCCGGAAGGCTCCTTCCCGAGCATGGCGCGGTAAACACGGTGCATCCCATCCTCGTCCAGATTCACGACCACGAAAATCGGAATCCCCTTGGAGACGGCATGATCATACTCCTTGCCCGTCCACCGCGAATCGAGGGCATTGGGCGAGAGGAAGAGTAGGAAGGCCTGACTCGAATCCAGGGCTCCGATGATCTCGTCGTGAATGTGCTCGCCCCTCCCGATGTGAGTCTCCGCAAGCCACGGCGAGATTCCGCCATCAATGAGCATCCGCGCGATGCGCATCACATCGTCGTAGTCACGGTGACTGTGCGAGAAGAACACGTCGGCCTCGCCGGGAGCAACACAGTTCTCCAGTGATTCGTCCGCAACGTCGTCCTTGGTGATATTATCCAGCTCCCGATCCCCGACCAACCTGATCGCTCCCCAGAGCACTTCGAGAGTTCTGCGACTTGGAAGACTCGAATAACGAACCTTGGGATTCCGTCCGGCATCCGCAGCCTCGCGGACGTGCTCTAGCAGCATCCGCTCGACCTCCTTCCCTTTCCCCGGACATCCGAGTTTCGCGGCAATCCGGCGACTCGTCATCCACGGCTTCGCAGACGATGCTCCGCAGAGCAGTTTCACGATGGCGTCGACCGTCAGCCCACTCATGTCCCAACCGGATTCGAAGGCCTAGTCGTCCTCGCCCTTCGCCTTGGCACGTTCTTTGAAGAGCTTCGTGTAGTCAGGACTCTTCCCGAGTATCGGCACCTTCAGCTCCCCGAGCAGCTTGCGGATCGCTTTCCAATCCCATTCACGGTCCGGCAAGCCCTTTGGGGAGCTGTCGACATTGCCGCATTGGAAACACAACTCAATGTGGCCCATCGGCTTGCCCGCCTTGTCGAAGAACACGAAACCGTGATGAGGCATGTAACAGAGCGCTCCGGGTTGTCGCTCCCTTGACGACCGCAGCGCAGCCTTCAGGCGCTCCACCTGATCGTCCGACAACTTCGCACCGCCGACGTTGATGATGCCGGGATGCAGTTTCCCGTTCTTCAGCAAGGCGATGTTCCCCTCCTCCTGGGTGTAGTCATAGACGTAAGCCCGGACCTCCCCGATCTCCCGAGGTAACCAACCGGCCGACAAAGGACCGAGGAGTCCCATCAAGGTCAGAATGCGAAGCAGCGTTTTCATCGATGTTCGGATGGAGCAGACTATGCGATGCACGCTCTCCGATTCAAGGCGGAGACCTTCTTGGCGCTTGGGACGGCACGGATTTGTGGGTTTGGGGCACGGGACCTACCGTGCCGCCGCTCACCAGCTTCGCCTTGCTCGAGTTCTTTCGGCGATCGTCCTTGCCCCGGCTGATGTTGTCGGCCCATTTCGCAACGCGATTGATGAAGGGTCGGGAATCCCAGGCGATGTGGGTGATGCTGGGAGAGCACCACTCGAAGAAGTCGGTTGGATCGGTACAGGCCAGCGAGATCCCGTCGGGCGCGGAAATCCCGAGGCGCGAGAGATGCTGCATCACGGCGACACAAAGCGATGGCTGATCGACGATCAACGCCGTGGGCGGCGTGTATTCGAAAAGCGAATCGAGCACTTCACGGAACTCTCCAGGGCGGTCGCCCCAATCGGGCAAGTTGTAGGATCCGGTCGGGACACCGCGTTCCTCAAGTCGGCCGAGGAAATGTTGCTCGAGCAATCCGGGGTTCGGCTTCCGGCGTTCCTCCCGGGTCAGCATCACGATGCGCCTGTGTCCGAGATCGACCAACCGGTCGACCAGCTCGACCATCGCAACACCCTTGTTCGGCGAAATGCTCGCAAGCGGGACCCGGGAGTTGCGGCCGAACAGTGCGAACGCCGGCGTTGGCTGCTCGGCGAACCACTCGAGAACCCGCCGCGAACCTGCCATCACGACCCAGGCATCGGCCTCAATGCCTCGGACGAATCGCTCAATCGATTCAGGCTCCATGCCCAACTGGCGCATCGACTTCTCCGCAAAGACGGCCTCGTGACCCACCGCGATCAGCCGGTGCAGCAGATCCACCATGTAACTCGCCTTCCGATCCGACTCCTCGTAGAGAAGGATCGCCACCCGCAGGGCGCGGGGCCGGATGACCTCCTCCGAGAGCACGATCCGGTGCCTGCGACCCGCGCCCTCGGCAACGAGCAGCCCCTCTTTCAGAAGCCGCCGCGTGGCCTCTTCCACCGTCCACTGACTGCACCCCAACTCTTCAGCGAGCCGCTTCCTGCCGGGCAGTTTCCCCCGCCAGTGCCCCTCCAGCAAACTCTCGCGCAGCCGATCGCTGACCTGATCGGTGACCGAGGAAAAACCCTTGCCACTCATTGACCAAACCTGCCCGTAGAGCAGGCAGGTTGACAAGAAGATTGCCGTTTGAAGGAGGGGGCCAGCCCGGTGTTCCCTCCCGCCTTGAATCGGAACGCGACGACGACCGGATCCGAGCCGGTTCGGCGACGCGGGACCGGCCTCGGAAGAGCCGGCCAGCGCCCGGTTCATCTCCACCGAAAACACCCTTTCACTGCGGCCCTTTGGCGGGGCCGCAGTTTCCATATCCAACGATGAGATCCAGATACCCGCTTTCCCTCGCCCTGCTCGGCCTTGCCGCCGCGCTCCCGGCCCAGGCCGAGATCTACACGCTGCCCGACATCGTCCGCCCGTCCGGCGAAGGAGTCGTGGACATCCACTACAACTTCAATCCGAACAGCGGCTGGTCCGGAACGCCGCCGAACGCGATATCCGACGAGGAGTCGGTCTACCTGAGGTTCACCGTATCGTGGACCGCGGCCGCCAACATCGGATCCTTCCAAGTCGGATACAATGCCGGTGACAACGGCAGCGCCGGGCGATGGGACGTGCGAACCGAGGGATCCGGATTCTCTTTCTACACGGCCAACGCAAGCAGCGACCTCGACGGCCCCAACGGTCCGGGCACAGCCAAGCCAGGCATTGATGCCGTAGACACGAACACGATCACCTCCGCTACATTCGTCCTCAAGGCCGATCAGGTGCAGGCCGGCATTTCGCCCGCCGACTACCCCGACCAGAACAACTCGCTGAAGGATCGGTGGTATGCCGACTTCACAACTCCGGGAGCCCAGGACGAAGCCTGCGGATTTCTCTACATCAATCCGAATCTGGGCGCGCCGGAGTCAGGCCAGACCACCAAGTGGGCGGCGTGGCGTAGCGGAAACGCGTCCTATCAGAGCGTCTCTTTCCGAACCGACACAGCCGACACCGATCTGACCTTCTCGAACATCGCGATCTACACCGGCGATGACACCCCGTTCGCGACCTCGACCGGCATCGTCGACGCCGGGACTTCGACCGTTTCGGCATCGCCGTCAGCGGTGCCGGCCGACGACACCACGACCTCGACAGTCACGGTCACCCTGAAGGACGCCGGCGGCACTCCGGTCTCGGGCAAAGAGGTGTCCCTCTCAGGTGATGCCAGCGCGACGATCGCCACCAGCGACAACATCAGTGATGCCAGCGGTGTGGTAAGCTTCACGGTCAAGTCGGGCGCCGTCGGGACGGAAACATTCACCGCTACGGATGTGACCGACAGCAATCTGGTGATCACCGAAACCGCCAGCGTGGACTTCGAAGAAGTCGTGATGGTCGGGCCGGTGGATGCAGGGAATTCCTCCGTGGTGGCGTCGCCAACCGATGTTCCGGCCAACGGAGTCACTCCATCGACGGTGACGGTCACCCTGCGTGATGCCAGCGGATTGCTGGTCGTCGGCGAAGACGTCACCCTCAGCGGAACTCCGTCGGGCGCGACCATCAGCCCTTCCCCCACCCTGGCCACGGACGTTAACGGCGAAGCGGCGTTCACCGTAAGCTCCGGCACCATCGGCAGTGTGGACTTCAGCGCGACCTCATCAACGGACAACATCACCGTCACCCAGACCGCAGCCGTGAACTTCACCGACCCGCAGGACGCGGAGTCGTTCAACGTGAACTTCCTCGACGAAGGCCAGGCCGACTCGACCGGACTCGTCGGCGTGGTCGGGGATCCGGGTGAAACGTGGAACCAAGGCACGACCTCGGTCAGCAGCCTGGTCGACACCACCGGCACCGTGACTTCCTCGGTCAGCGTGTCGGGACTCGGCGGCGACGGCCGCACGCTCAACGCCGACCTGAACCTGTTCGACGGCGTACGAAATCTCTTCGGAAAAGGCGACGACGTCACCATTTCCATCACCGGCCTGACGCCCGACGCCGCGTACGACATCTACATCTACTCGCTCAGCCACAACGCCTCGCCATGGGGCGACATCACCAACAGCGAGCGGGGCGCGGGAGACTTCGTGACGACCAACACGGTTCTCGGAAACGGCCAATCGCAGTTCCTCGACAACGCCACGCCCGGGACCAGCGATGACGTCTTCGTGCCCAACGGCAATTACGTTTCGTTCGAGTCGATCGTCGCGGACGGATCGGGCGACATCTCGATCCTGGTCGACGCCTACGACGGCGACGGAGATCGCGGATCCGCCAGCACCCGGCTTCACGTCAACGCGCTGCAGATTCGTCCCGCCAGCGGCATGAGCGCCGACTACACGGCGTGGCGCGACGCCTACTACCCCGGCCTCGGACTACCGGATGAGGACGACGACGGGGACAAGCTGAGCAACGACTACGAGCGCACCTTCGGACTCGACCCGACGGACGGGACGTCTTCGAACCCCTACTCCGCACCTTTCGATCCCGCCACCGGGTCCTTCGGATACAGCCGGCGCACCCCATCCCTCGCCAACATGAACTACAAGGTCTGGTACACCACTGACCTCGAAACTTGGTTAGAGGACAATGCGGCCTATCAGGCGGTCTCGTCGGCGAGCGACGACGTCGAACTCACGGACGTCACGATCGACCCGAACCTGCTCGCCGAACCCCGGTTGTTCATCCAGGTCCGATCCACAGCCGTGACCGGAGTCGATCCCGAACCGTCGCTCGTCAATCTTTGGGGCTCAGGAAACACGATCACGCTTCTGTTCTCCGAGCCGATGAACGCGTCTTCCGCCTCCAACCCGTCCAATTACTCGGTAACACAGGATGGCGTCGGTGACCTCAGCGTGACGGGGGCGACAATCAGCAGCGACGGCGGCAGCGTTACGCTGACCCTCGGCTCGACGCTCGGCATCGACACCGGCTACACGGTCGATATCGACGGAGTCACCAGCGGCACCGGCCAGTCGCTCGGTCTGGTCAACCGCCAGTTCACCACTTGGGACGACGACCCGACCGGCATCAAGGTCTTCATCCTCGCCGGCCAATCCAACATGGTCGGCTTCGGCAATGTGGAAGACGGGAACACCGGTCCGGGCGCGCTGGGCAGCCTGCGCTACCTCGCGGTGAACAACGGCAGCTACCCCGAGTATGACTACACCTCGCTTCTCGACGACCCCGGCCAACCGGCCACCAGCACGTTCCGCAATCGCAGCGACGTCAAAGTCTGGTGGCGGGAGGGAGGCAACGGCAACCTTGGCGGGCCGATCAGCAAAGGCGACCTCGGCCCTCCCTACAAGGGACGCGACAGTGGCAAGATCGGTCCTGAATTCGGCTTTGGTCAGATCCTCGGCGACTTCTATCCATCGAACGACGTGCTGGTGATCAAGTGCGCGTGGGGCGGTCGCGACCTCGCCGAGAAATTCCGTCCGCCGAGCGCCGTGGCCGACCGCGGCGGCCAGGTCGGTGATTTCTACAGCGCGATCATCGACTACACCCGCGAGGTGCTCACGAACCTCGGAACCGAATTCCCGGAGTGGTCCGGACAGGGCTATGAGATCGTCGGTTTCGGCTGGCACCAGGGCTACAACGACCGGATCAGCGGACCGTTCTCCGCGGAGTACAAGGACAATCTTCCGGACTTGGTCGAGGACCTCCGGACGGTCTTCAACAAGCCGAACATGCCGTTTGTCGTCGCCAGCACCGGGATGGCTACCGGCCCTGCGGAAGCGCCCCCCTACACCGGCTACTCCGAGGTTGAGAGGGCCCAGCTCTGGGTGGCAGGCGTGACCCAGCCCGCCGCCGTTCTCAGCACCGATACCCGCCCGTTCTGGCGGGACCCGGCGGACTCTCCCGCGACTTCGGGCCAAGGCTTCCACTGGAACCACAACGCCGAGACGTTGTTCCTCATCGGCAAGGCGATGGGCGACAACATGGTCACCCTCCTGACACCCTGACCAACCCCCTGCGGATCGGGCGAAAAGCACTTCCCGGTCGATGGACCGGAAGCGCTTGCGCGTATCTGACCCCATCCAATTCTGCGACAGACATTGCCTGATGATGCCACCCAAGAAACGCCTGATGACTCCCGCGCTGGCCCTGTTCGCTCTCGCATTCGCTCCGCTCCGCGCAGCCGAGCCGATGCCATGGGAGAACCCCGCCTACGAGACCACCATCCGCGCGACCCAGGCCGAGTCTCGCCCTGGTCCTGACGAGGCCCCGAAGAGCTGGAACCTGTGGATGAAGCATCACGAGGACCGCAAGCGCTGGTGCACCGAGAAACCGGTCGACCTGCTGATGGTCGGCGATTCGATCGTCTTCCAGTGGTCCCGCCGCGGAAAGAAGGTGTGGGACGAGTTCTACGGCGACCGCAATGCTGTGAACATCGGGTCGAGTGGCGACCGGACTTACCACATGCTCTGGCATTTCCAGCATGGCGGCCTCGACGGCATGAAGGAGCGTAATCCGAAGCTTGTGGTGGTAATGATCGGCACCAACAACCGCGGGATACCCGAACTGCACGGCTACGACACCGCCTACGGCATCCTCGCCCTGCTCAAGGAGATCCACGCCAAGCTTCCGGAGTCGAAGATCCTCCTGATGCCGATATTCCCCCGAGGCGACACACCCGGGGACCAGGGCCGGATGCGCAACGAGGAAATCAACAAGATCATCCATGGCTACGTCGACAACCAGACGGTCCACTGGCTCGACATCGGACACGTCTTTCTCGACGAGAATGGCACGCTGAACCGCGACCTGATGCCCGACCGGTTGCACCCGAACGAGGAAGGCTACCGTGCCTGGGCGAAGGCGATGGAACCCACTATCCGCAAGCTTCTCGGAGAAACGGAGACCGAGTGAAGCAGAAGCCCGAGCGATCACATTCACCCTCGAACGAACTCATGAAAACCACCTTACCCATCGCGCTCTTCGGCCTGCTGTCTTGCGGCCCGCTGATCGCCGCTCCGCCGGTCCTTCCGAATCCCGACTTCACCAAGGGAGAACCGATCCCGGAGGGCGCGACCAAGGACTGGACCCTCGGTGCCGCGGGCGCCCGCGGCTGGATGCACACGCATCGTCTGGCGACGATCCAGGCCCGTCAGGTTTACATCACGAAGGTGGCACCGGGGTCGCCCGCCGATGGTGTGCTGCAGACTGGCGACGTGCTTCTCGGAGTTGCAGGAAAACCCTTCTCCTACGACCCGCGCGAGGAGATCGGCGAGGCATTGACTGCCGCCGAGGCCGGCGATGGCAAGCTGGCCGTGGCCCGCTGGCGGGCGGGCGAGACCGAAACGGTTAGTGTCGAGTTGCCGGTACTTGGCAGCTACAGTCCGACCGCTCCTTACGACTGCGAGAAGTCGAAACGGATCCTCGAGCAAAGCTCCGAGGAGCTCGCGAAACGGATGGCAGAGCCGGACTACGGGCAGAACGCGATCACCCGCTCGCTCAATGCGCTCGGCCTGCTTGCCACCGGCGATCCGAAATACTTCCCGGTAATCAAGAAGGAGGCCGAATGGGCGGCGGAGTTCTCAACCGGCCATATGGCGTCGTGGTGGTATGGTTACACCCTCGTCTTCCTCTCGGAATATGTCATGGCCACCGGTGACGAGTCGATCCTCCCCGGCTTGCGCCGGATCGCGATGGAGACGGCGAATGGCCAGAGCAGCGTCGGCTCTTGGGGTCACAAGTTCGCCCGTCCGGACGGACGACTCTACGGCTACGGAATGATGAATTCACCGGGCGTGGTCCTGACCATCGGTCTGGTGCTTGCCCGCGAGGCAGGTGTCAAAGACCCGGAAGTAACCGAGGCGATCGACCGCAGCGTCCGGTTGCTGCGATTCTACATCGGCAAGGGCTCGGTTCCTTACGGCGACCACGCACCCTACATGGCGGGCCACGAGGACAACGGAAAGTGTGGCATGAGCGCGGTGCTGTTCGATTTCCTCGGAGACGAGGAAGGCGCGGGCTTCTTCGGCAAAATGAGCACCGCCGCCCACGGCAGCGAGCGCGACGAGGGACACACCGGCAACTACTTCAACATCACCTGGGCGATGCCCGGGGTTTCGCGCTGCGGACCCAACGCGACCGGCGCATGGATGGAGGAATTCGGTGCCTGGTATTTCGATCTCGCCCGCGATGCGAATGGAGCCTTCCCGCACCAGGGCGCACCGAAGTCCAGTGGTGACTCCTATAAGAACTGGGACGCGACCGGCATGTATCTGATCGCTTACGCGATGCCTCGAAAGGCGCTCCGGCTCACCGGCAGGAAGCCGTCGCCGGTCCCGGCACTCGATTCCAAGGAGGCTCACCGGGTCGTTCTCGACGGGCGTGGATTCAGCACCACCAACCCGACCGGAGCCTACAATGAACTTCCTCCGGACATGCTGCTCGAACGCCTGCGGAGCTGGTCGCCCATCGTCCGGGAACGGGCCAGCCATGCGATCGGCCGGAGGAAGGACATGCCGGTTGAACCTGTCATCCAATTGCTCGACGCACCCTCCGTGGAAGCGCGGCTCGGTGCCTGTCAGGCACTTGCCAAACTCGGCGGTCGGGGAGAACCAGCCGTGCCGAAGCTCCGCGAGCTGTTGAAGTCGGATGACATGTGGCTGCGGGTGCAGGCGGCCGAGGCACTGTCGGCAATCGGCCAGCCGGCAATGGCCGCCGTGCCGGATCTGCTCAAGATGATCGCCAAGGGCCCTACCCCCGAAGATCCGCGGGCGATGGAACAACGCTTCCTTGCCCAATCCCTGTTCAACACCCGCAGCGGGCTGCTGGGCCGATCGCTGGAGGGCGTCGACCGCGAACAACTCCTCGAAGCGGTCCGCTCCGGCCTGCATAACGAGGACGGCCGCACTCGCGGCGCCTTCTCAAGCGTCTACTCCAATCTGTCCTTCGAGGAACTCGAACCGCTTCTACCGGCGATCCATCGGGCGATCGTCGAGAAATCACCGAGCGGCATCATGTTCGACGGGCAGATCCAGGCCGCCGGCCTCGATCTCTTCAGCAAGCATCACGTCAGCGAGGGCATCGAACTGACCGCCGACTACGTGCGTCTGATGAAGCCCCACGGCAGCCAGAAGCAGATCGAAAAGGTCCTGGCGATGCTCAAGCGCTACGGTGCCCACGCCCAACGCGCCATCCCCCTTCTCGAAAAGGCGATCTACTACTTCGAGAACGAGGAGCAGGACTTCCCGAAGAAGCTGAGTCTCGAGAAGGCCGAGAAAGTCCGCGTCGCCATCGGCGAAATCCGGGCCATGACCGAGAAGCCGGAACTTCGCGAGCTAAACCTCTGAGACCAATAAGGGGAGCGGCTTTACAAGCCGCCGCGCAACTCCCAACCAGCGTCAGGGCTCTCGCCGCTCTCCCTCCGGTTGCGACTCCGAAGCGGCAGCGGGTTCTTCAGCGGAGACTTGTTCGGCAATCTGCGACGGGGTGGGCACTGGAAAGAATTCAGTCGCGGCCAATCCACGCCGATTCCTCGCGATACCGAATAGCAACACTGCCAATCCGAGCAGCATCATCGCATAGCTCACCCCCACCCCACTCTTCAGTATGAGAAGCTCAGTCTCAAATGAGGGCTGGGGACCACCACCCTCGACGATTGAGTCCCGAATGGTTCGATCGAGTTTCACTTCGTAAACGAGCATACCGATACGAAGGGCGACGGCGGCAAGGCAGACTAAGATCCCGATCACGAAGAGCGGGCGAGCGGTCCTGCGGTGATCGGCTCTTCTCATCGACCGCTTCGCTTTGGCCTCACTCCGAGGCCCGGTGCATCTTCTCGCGGATGGTGTCGCGGAGGGCTTCGGAATCGTCGAGTTCGTCGGTTCGGAGGCTCATACCGCCGTCGGTGCCGAGCTGGCGTTGGACAACTTCCTCGGCGTCGGCGAGGGCCTTGTCGAATTCCTCGAGCGCCATGTAGACGCGCGCGCGGGCGCGAAGATGGTAGAGGCTGTATTTCGGTGCTTTGAGCGGGCGTCCGCGATCATCGACGGCGGTCGGATCGAAGGGCGGCGCCAAGGCGAGGATTCGACTCTTGGCGGCATCGAGATTGCCGTTCTCGAGCAGATCGCCGACCGCAGCCTCGTCCGCAGCCTCGACCACGTTGATCAAGGTGGCAGGCCCCTTTCCGCTCTGCTTGGCGAGGCCGGAGAGCATCACGATGACGCGGCCGTCCTTGTTGAGCAGCACGCTATTGATCTGGTCGTCCTCGGACAGGATTCCGAGCCGTTGGACCAACGGGTTGTCGGGGCCGTCGGGGACGATCAACACCGGACTCGGAGCGCCCTTGTCGCCAAAGCCGGCTTTGACCGACTCCGCATCGCCACCGAAGGCCGCATGGTAGACCTTCAGGTCCTCATTGGGTCGAGCGGCGGCGAACTCGGCAAGCTGCCTCAACAAGCGGTCCGGAGACGGCGGCAGTCCGTCATCACGCTTGCTGTTCCAAGGTCCGGGTTGCGAGAAGATGATCGCGGTCCAATCGCTATCGAGATCCTCCGGGATTCGGAGCGTTCCTCCGTCCTCAGTCCGCAACTCGGTTTTCACCATGCGTCGGGCTTCCTCCGGGTCGCCGATGGTCTGGAAATAGTTCTCCCGCCGCCCGTATGACCAGCCGGCCGTGAACGGGACCTGGAACAGCCAATAGTCGTGGTAGCGGTCGAGCAGGAAAGCCGCGTAGGTCCACATCATCGGATTCTCGGTGTGATCCTTGAGAATGATCGTGCGGTAGTCCTCGAAGCGCTTGCGGTCCGCCACGTCGAGCGCCAGCAGCGACGCCGCAGCCAGCACCGGGCCGGTTGCGGCTTCACCTCCGCCGTCCGCCACGAACTTGTCGAGGATTGCTCCCGTATCCGCGTCCGGATCGCGCAGCGCCTCGCGAGCGGCGCACAGGCGGGCAACCGTGTCGCAACCCGACGGATAGCCGGCTTCCAGCGCGACCTTGGCTTCGGCGATGGCCTCCTCCAGTTTCCCAAGGTCTGCATCGGACTTCCACAAACCGAGCAAGGCAACCATCAGGCGGTTGCGCACGATCCAGAGATCCGGCGCGTTCGGGTGAACAGCGATCGCCTTACGACAGAGCTGGACAGCTTTCGCATAAGCTGAGCGAGCATCCGCGTGGCTGAGCCGGTAGCGAACTGGCGGAGCGACAAGGCTGCCCTGGATCGCGCGCAGCGTTTCCTCCGGCACGCAGGCGCCGGTCCGGCTCAGGGGACCGGCACCGGCCCCCTTCAATTCCGGCGGCCGGGTCGGATCGATGCCGCCCTCAGGATCGAGCACGAGAAAATCACCTGCCATCAGCGATGAGAGGTGCGCGACGTAGCGCGGCTGCGTCCAACTGCGCGCCAGCGACGAACCGAACATGCGCCCGTAGTCGGGATCGCCATCCGAAGTCCTCTTCTGCCGGGTCGTGCCGGACATGATCAACGCCGTCTGCCCGGTCGGGCTGATGGTCAAGATCCTCGGGTCGACCCGCACGTAGGCATCATAGATCGGGTTCTCGCGGCCGTCGGGCAAGTGCAGCACCTGCCAGTCGGCGCCCAAGCCACGCACGATCGATTCACCGGCGTCGGGGAGCCCATCAAGATTCACGCTGATCAGCTCAAGCCGCCCGGTCAGTGAATCCTTGTTTTCCTTGGCGGCGGCTGCGAGCCCCTTGATGAGATCCTCGCCTCCATCTTCCTTCGACCAGAAGACGAGCATCGTCGAACGCCCGAGCGCGTCCATCGGGAAGCGGAGCGACTTGCCGTCCGGCCGCTTGAAAGTGCCGGTGAACGGCGCGCCGAAAACCTGCCCGCCGAGCTTGTCGCGCTGGAAGGAGATCATCTCGAGATCACCGGCGAAGCGTTCCTCGATCATCGTCTGGAGATCGGCCACCAGCTTGCTGTCGCCCAACTCGAGCGCCATCACCATTGCGAGCCGCAGCACCTTCGCCGCAACCGGCGTTTCGAGGTAGCGGTCGACAAAAGGCCGCAGCGCTTCGGCGCGCGTCTCGTTGTCGGCGCCCTGCTTCGCCAGTTCCGCCTGCGACATCAGCAGGTCGGCCTCGAGGCGCAGCTCAGCGAATTCCTCCGGCGCCTTGACCAGCTCGGCGCAGGTCGCGAGCAGCGCCTTGCGGTGCTCCGCATCGTCATCGAGCGCGATGAGCCGCTGCTGCGCGCGGAAGATCAGTTCGAGCACCGGGAAACGCCCCGGCGACTCCCCTTGCTCCCCAAGCAACTTCTCCGCATCGCGAATCACCCGCCGGACCGCCAGCCGCTGACGCGCTTCCGAGGACCCTTCCTTCGCCGCCTCCAGCGCCTTGTCCAACTCGGCGACGGCTTCCTTCGGAACCGCCGCGTCCTGCGCCGCCGCACTCGGGACCATCAGCCCCAATGCCGCCACACCCATTACGCCCAGTGACAGCGAGCGGAAGGTCTTGAAAATCGTTCTCATCATCGTCTCAGCACAGGTCCGAATCCATCTCGCATCCATTTGAGGTTACCCTCCAATCACTTCACCGGCTTGAGTTGCCAGTGCTTGATGCTCACGCCGCGGTTCGGCGTGCGGGCGGTGACGCTGATCATGTTCCGCCCCTCGCTGAGTTTCACCCTGATCGGCTCGGAACTTTCCCACATGCCCTTCGTGTACGGCATCGCGAATGGCCCTGGCTCGTCGCGGTTGATCCGCACCAGCACTTCGAGGTCCGGAGAAACGGTGGCAGCCAACGCGGTGAGTTCGTATTCACCCTCGACCGGAACCTCGATGCGGTACTTGAACAACTCCGGCCGCTGCCCGAGCCGACTGTAGTGAAGCTGGTAGCCCTCGTCCCAGCTCTTGAGGAAAAGGATCCGGTCCGAACTCTTGCGCGGAGAGTAGGCCGCCACCGCCGGCAGGGTAATCGTGCCGTCATCCGACACCGTGACTTCCTTGAACTCATCCGGAATCTCGATGTCCTCGCCTTCCTCGTCGCCGATCAGATCGTCCGACTCGCCGAGCTTCATGCCCCCGACCAGCTCGAGTGCCTTGACCTTGGCCTCCTTGACCATCAGCTGCTTCTTGACGAAGGCGAGACTGTTCCAGAAGCCGCCGTTCTTGCCGTAGTTCGAGTTCGAGAGGGCGGTATCGGGCTCGGCAAACGCGTCGGCGATCCACTGCGCCCGGCGGACCAACTGATAGTCGTCGAACTCGCGGGCTTGGGAATCGAGCAGGAAGTCGAGGCCGCCCCATGGACCGCAGTAGGCCACGGACCACCACGCCCCGAGGCAGATCACCCAGCCGTCGGGCGTCCAGTGATTCATCGCGCCATGGGCGGTCTGGGTGGACTGACGCGAGGGAATCCCGAAGGCCCGGGTTGAGAAGCGTCCGTAGTAGGCGCGGCGACCGCAGATGCCGCCGAGAGCGATGTGTTGCTGTGCGGGGGTTCCCAGCGAGGGATCCGTGGTCGGACTGCAATAGGGCACGTCGCTCTTCACGATGCGGATGTAGCGCCACTTGTAGTCGTCGGTGGTGATGTGGTCCGGTCGGTAAATGCGCAGCATCTGGCGGAACCACGCGAGGTCCTCGTTACTATAACCGTCGTTGGCGACGTAACGACACTCCCACGTGTTGAGATCCGGGAAGGCGGGATCCAGTTCGCCGTCGAGAAAGGCTTTCTCGTAATGAAGGTAGCGGGGCACCTGTTCGATGCCGGAGTTGGCATTGAAGAGGATGCCGTGAATGCCGGCCTTGCCATCCGCACCGCCCGAGCCTTCCGCATTGAGCCACGGCATCTGGATGGCCATGCCAAGCGCAAGCCTGTGGAAGATGGTGCCGCGCTCGCGGGCCCGTTCGCTCGCTTCGAGGATGGCGGTGTAAACCTCCATCATCTCACCGTACTCGCCGCCGTTGGCGCCGCCCGCTTCGAGCACCTGACGCATCAATTCCTCGTCGCCGAAGAATGTCTCCAAAAGCTTCTCCTGCTCCACACCCTTCTGGGCGAACTCGGCGAGCCCGCGTGGAGTGCCGTGGGTGAGCACCGCGATCCGCATCAGCTTCGCATCAAGGGCATCCGAGGAAAGGACCGGCGCGAGTTCGGCCAGCAAGTCCGCTCCGATCTCCATCGATTCGCTATCGATTTGCTCCTTCAGCTCGTCGTGGGCCTTCTTCTCGGCAGGTGGAGTGTCATCGCCCACGCTCTTCAGCCCGTCCCACTTGCTTCGGACTTCGAGAAAGCGGGCCTTCTTCGCTTCGTCGAGCTCTGGCAGGGCCGAGATCACCTCGTCGCGAAGCCCTTCCAGTTCCTCCGTGTATTTCTCCTCGAGCTCCTTGCCACGGGAGCTGAGCGGGAGCTCTGCCTGCTTTGCGGCGTGTGCCAGCGGGCTCAGGGATCCGGCGATTACCAGCGCGGTCACCGGGGAAAGGAGAGTTCGGGTCTTCATGGTGCGATCGTCAAAGCACACAAACGCCTCAGGCCCGATTCCTCTTTCGGAGCGGGCCGGAGCACCTGCCGGATCCCGCAATTGCACTGCTTTTGGCCGGAAAAGCGCGCCTATGGCCAGCCATTCGGCGAGCTACGGGCTCTATCTCGCCTGAGACAGCAGTTCCGGCGTCAGCGTCCGCCCCACCGGATCCATAACGAGCCGGACCTCCGATGCATCGCTTGCCAGCGTAGCCTTGCCGGTGATCCGGGTTCCGGATCCGAGCGTGACGACGAGGTCATACTCCCCATGGAAGCCGCGGAAAGCGAAGCGACCGGACGCGTCGGTCGCACCCGACTCACGAGTGGTCAGCTTGTCCTGCAGCAGGCTCTGGATCGCGCGATACTTCACGTTCGGCTCCCCTTCCTCGGTGAAGAGCGGGTTGCCGGTGAACTTCTCGTAGTTCGACCAGAAGTTGAACGTCCGGACGGACTTGTGGCTGAAGGATGTCGCAAGCGCCTGCACGAAATACTCGGCCAGCAGTTCGTCGGTCCACTCGCCTGACCGGTACTCGCCAGTGATCTCACCGAGGATGATCCCGAACTCGGTAAGGTGAATCTTGATGCCGGAGTTGAGGTAAGGGTCGTAGGTCCCATACATCTCCTTCGGGCTCGCCCAAAGTTGCCGCGGGTTATGGGCATGCATCGAGATGAAGTTGATGCCCGGATAGCGCGCCTTCAGCTCCTCGACGCCCGGCAGCTGACGTTCGGTGTTGAACGACCAGCAGTCGCAGACTCCGAGTTCCACATCGGGGAACTCCTTCCTCAGTTCGGCGAACCATGCCGTCTGGTCGATGTAGACCTTGGCACGGTCGATGTGCGTCCGCCAGTCCTCGTTGATCACTTGGAAGAACCGCACCCGATCGCCATAGCGTTGGAGAACCGCCTTCGAATTCTCCACCTGGTGCCGAGCCTTCTCGCTGACCGAATCGACCTCCTCGAGCCAACCCGGATGATAGCCGCTGAGGAAGTGCCACTCGAAGTCGACTCCTCGACTGTCGCAGAAGCCGAGCACCTCATCGATCTTCGAGAAATCCTGCCGGTCGGGCGTTTTGGCATGCGCCCGCCACTTCGTCACGTTTCCCGGGCAGGTGTAATGGAAGAGTTCGTTGAGGAGTTTCCGCTGCTTCGGGTCCTGCTCGGTGGCGAGGTCGCAGTGGCCGAAGAGAAACTCATGCCTCGCCAGGCTCGCCGAGACCGTGGCGCCGTCGATCGGCTTGCCTTCGGAATCCACGACGCTCAGCACGGCGTCGCACTTCCGGTTCGCCTCGATGTTCGGGATGACGACCTTCTGGACGAAAGGATCCTCGCTTTCAAAGAATGCCGTGACCGCTGGGTGAAGCCCGGGAGCCTCCGACGCGGGAACGGCGGTGGTCGTCATTGCCCACGCGACACAGGCAATGGTTTGGATCAGCAGTCGGTTCATCAGTATGCGGGGAGCACCCCAAAGCTCGCAATCCCTCTCACCGGACATTGCCGCTCGCGTTGGCCGCCCCCCCTTCGCGAAGAGGCGCGTGCCACATGGTTCAAGAATTCAGTTCCTGCGGCGGCGGACGAACGAAGCGAGGGCGAGGCAAGCCGCGAAAAGCCCTGCGACGGACGGCTCCGGAACGGCGGCCACGTCCAGATACGTGTTGTAGAAGAAATCCAGATTGGAATCGAGTGTGCCGTCGCCTGTGGCCGAATACGCCAGGTGGCTGCCCGTGCCCGATCCGACCGTGTTGCCATTCTGCCAGTTACCGCCACCGTCGACGCCATACGCGCCCCCGTCTCCTCCCCAGAAGTCGTTCACGGTGTCATCCGGATCGTGAAAGGTTGCAGCGGGATTAACGGCGTCGGCCTGGTTCAAATAGAGCCGCATGTAGTCACCCGAATTGGTCGGACTGTTGAAAAGGCTGCCGACCACATTGTACTGGGTTCCGGTGTTCAACCCGACGGTCTGAACATACATCAGAGCACCACCGCTCACCCCTGACCTGAAGATCAGGGTGCCCACCCCCGCGTCGACCTCGAAGACCAGCGATGAACCGTTGTTGCCACCCAACTCGACGAGAGCGTAGGGACCACTCAGGGAACTGAAGTCCGTCGGCGTGGTGAAAGTGAACTCAAACGTGAAGTCCTGCTGATCCACCCCGCCGCCCGGATCCGTAAAGGTGCCGACCGAGAAACTGTCGTCGGGCGTCAGCGCATCCAGTGCGCTGAATGTGGTGATCGTGGCTGCCTGAGCACCCGCAGCGGTGAAGGCAAGCAGGGCCACGAATAGCTTTCTCCGAATGCTCATCTTGAAAGTGCGAATGGTGTTCTTGGTGGAGTCCCTTTGTCTCCGGGGAATGTCTTGGTATCTGCCTCGGACGAAGTTGCGAACACTTACTCGCTGGCACTGAGGCGTCCGAAGAGACTTCCACCGCTCCCTTCGGAGCCCGGGATGGTCGCCACGACGTCGTTGAGGTTGCTGTTGCCGGCATTCACGGAAACGGAGAAGGTCACGACCCCAACCGTCCCCGAGGTTTCGGGAACGGTTTCCTCGTTGCCTGCCGCATCCCAGGCATCGCTGGCGCCCAGGTCGCCGCTGTGCTGGGTCGAGAGGCTCGCGCCGCCACGACTGGCCGCGTTGAGCATGCTGAAAGTCAGCACCAGATCACCGCCGCTCTCGCTGACGGTAGGCAGCAGATCGGCGACATCGTCCGTCGCGCTGGCAGCGCCGAGCAGGAACGCAAGGCCGTTCGAAATGCCGTCGCCGTTCTCGTCATCGCCAAAGAGTTCGCCTCCGGTTGCCCAAGTCTCATAGGGCGAACCGCCGCCGCTTGTGGTGGTGAGCTCGACAAGAACCGGCTCTTCCTGAAGCTTGGGGGAAGCGTCGTCGTCCTGGGCGACGAACCAGACATCGTAGTCCGTGTTGGCAGCGAGGCCGGAAAACGCATCGCTTCCTTCGACCGTCGCGGCCAAGGCGATGCTGCCGCTGGCCAAGGCCGGTGAATCGGTGGAATCCGTGCCGGCCACGACCTGTGCCGACGTCGGCGCGTCGGCGTCGTTTGCCAGCACCACGTAGAAGGCGGTGCCGCCGTCATTGATCGCGGCCCGTGCGGTCGCTCCGCTGCCAGTCTCATTGGTAATCTGCGGGTAGGTATCTTCCCAGGCCGGGACCACGATGACGGAGAAGTCGCCTGGAATGGCGACACTGGTGTCCACCTCGTTTCCTTGGGTATCGGCGATCACAGCACCCTGTGAGATCCCTGGGGTGAGGATGCCTGATGAGGTAGCGGTATAGATTACCCTCACCCTGACCGGCTGGTTGAACACATTATCCACATCATCGATAGTGATGCCAGCCGGGGAAAGAGCTGCGCCATTCTCAAAATCGGCAATATCGATGGTCGAGAAGTCGATGGCCTCGTCGAAGTAGAAGTCGAAAGTCAGGGAATCACCAACCTCAATGGAGGTCGGATCACTGCCTTGGCCAACGCGATCGACATCAACCAACAACGGTGGTGTGAGGTCGACGATGATGGAATCGAAGTCCGTGATGTTGGAGTCCGGATCCACGCCGTTCCCCGAAGCATCCTGAATGTCGTTCGTCGATTTGACCTGAAGCTGCACGGTGCCCTCGGAGCTCGTGCTGACCGCGACCTTGAAGATCGAAGGGTCGGAGGTGGCCGTCACGCTATCAACCGAAATGGTCGCCGTGCCCGCATTCTCAAAGTCCCCGGTGTCGATGGTGGATGCATTCACGGGCTCATCAAAGAAAACCCTGTAGTTGATGGAGTTGTTGACGCTGGAAGTGAACGGAACGCCTTCCGCGTCGTCGCCGATGAACAATACTTTGAAGTCCGAGGAAACCGTTGCACCGCCACCGGTAGTGAGCGACAGCGTATCTGACGGGGAATCAAACACGAAGAAGGACCCGTCGCCCAAATCGGTCTGGGCCTGCGCCCAGGTAAGACCGGCCAGGTCGGTTTGAGTTTGCCCGTTGTACTTGAGGCGGTCGGATTCCCAGAGCGCCTGTGCCCACTCTTGGCCAGTCGTCTCACCGGAATTCCACCAACCCAGTTTGTTATTGTTGTCCGGGCCTCCCTGTTCAACCGGGATCGTCAGGGCCAAGGACATTCCGGTGCCGGGCAGGTAATCAATGTCGATATGGTTCGGATTGTGTCGACCTCCGCCAAAATTCTCAACGGTTACGGTTCCGGCTGTGGTTCCCCCGAAGATCACGTCCAAACTTGAACTGCCGAATGTCAGATATTGTGCCGTGACCGTGCCCCCGTTGATGTACAGGTCACCGCCAGGATCGAAATTTCTTGTTCCAAGGTCTTTCGGGATGGAGAGGGAGCCGCCGTAGATGAACAGATCACCTTCCCCGACAAGGAAGTGTTTGCCGATGTTCATCGCCCCGCCATACATCACAATGGCCCCGCCCTCGGGGTCAGGAATGGCCGTATCCGCACTATTCTCGGTCAAATCAGCCAGGCCATCCTTGAGAATAAAGATCGAGTTGAATGGCCGAATCCCGCGTCCGAAGGTCTTGGCATCAGTACCATCCAGAACATAGCTTGAGCTGTTCCTCAAATCGAACGCCCCGATGCCCGAAGCTCTCTTCAGTTCCCCATCAGTTTGAACAATGTGGTAATTTGATTTCGTCACATTGCTGCTGTACTTCGCATCAATGGTGATCGTTCCACTGGTGTCTCCGGCAGGCAGGCCGTTATCCCAGTTGTCGACGTTGCTGATGAACGAATCGGTTGTCGGGTTCGGATCGGGATCCGTGAAGAGGTGCCCACCATCGGTGAAATCCGTGGTCTGCGCTTCAACGATGACGGGCAGCAAAGAACCTGCCGCAAGCGACTTGAGGAGTTGTCTGTTCATGGGTTTTCGATTGCTGGAATCGGATGGGTTGCGCCGGTGGTGATGCCGGGGGCGCCGATCTCAGAAATGGTTGCATTCTGGGGGTATAGCGAGCATTGCCAATCGCCCGAAAACGGTCAACTACCCGATCGAGTAGTCACGGTGATCCACCTTGATGGAAACCAGGGCCGGGCGACTTTACCGCTTGGTTGAAACGCCAAAACCGGCAAGCTCACGCGAGCAACCATGACAGTCCCCAATCTCCCAAGATCGAAACGCTTTGTCGCCACTTCCACTCTCGTGATCGGACTTGCCAGCAGCGCTTTGGGCAAGGAGTGGATGAAGAGCTCGGCCTTCGAGCCGGACCTCGTCGAAGTCTACAAGAAGGTGGGAGACACGAACCTCGACCTCCACATTTTCTACCCGGATTCGAAGAAGCCCGAACAACCTACGCCGGGCATCGTGATGTTCCATGGGGGCGGCTTCAGGAAGGGCGATCCGGGAGCGTTCTTCTACTTCTGCGATTACCTCGCAAGCCGCGGGATGGTCGCCATCTCCGCACGCTATCGTCTGGGTGATCAACTGGACTGCCTGAAGGACGCGAAGTCGGCGATGCGGTATGTTTACACCAACTCGGAGAAGTTCGGGATCGACCCCAAGATGCTCGCCGGCGGCGGAGGATCGGCCGGCGGACACCTCGCCGCCGGTACCGCTACCTCGAAACTGATCAACGAGGAAACCGACGACCTCTCCATCTCCCCCGCCCCGGCGGCACTGGTCCTCTTCAATCCGATCCTCGGACACAACGACTCGGTCAATCGCTGGAAACCGGAGATCCGGAAGGACTTCAGGCCTTGGGCCGGAGTGCATGCCAAGATGCCGCCGACCCTCTGCATGTGGGGCGAGCAGGACAAGTTCCTCAGTGTCGAGGTGATGAAGGAGTTCCAGAAAAAGCTGACCGATGTCGGTGTTCGTTGCGAAATCGAGATCTATCCCGGCCAGGCGCACTCGTTCTTCGATAACGATGAGGAATGGGTCATCACCACGGTCGGACGTGCCGATTCGTTCCTTGCTTCTCTCGGTTTTTTACAGGGTGAACCCACCATCAAGGAGTGGGTCTCTAAACGGTGACGATTCCGATTTTCAGGGCGCAGCCAACCTCAGGAAGACCTCTGATCCGTAGTCGAAGGTCAGGGTCATCTCGAACTCCGTCATCCCCCCTGCTGTGGTCGTCTGAAGCGAGTAGTTCGCCTCCGGCAGCGGATCCCACACGCTGAGATTGGTGGAAACCTCGATCCCGTAGTCGGATCCAAGCTCGAAGCCCTCGAGGGTCTCCCACTGGAACACGTATCCCGACCCGCCTGAAGCCGGAACAATCCGGAGTCCGAAGCCGCCGCTGGTCGGATCGTTGGGATCGGAACCGAAGAGATACTCGAAGAAGTCGAGCACGCCGTCGCCGTCGGAATCCAGGGATCCGTCGATGGCTTCTTTCGATCCGAAGTTGAGCACTTCCCACGCATCCGCGAGACCGTCGCCGTCGCTGTCCGGGTCACTCAGCACAAGGGTCTCGGTTGTGCTGTCGTAGTCGAAGCTGACGCCGGGCCCGAGCCCGTCGGGCGCGGTGACGACGGCCCACGCCCCCAACTCGGCCACGCCCTGGCCATTGTAGGTCAGATCTCCGTCAGCCCACTTGGCGGACGCCCATTCATCCTCGCCGGAGACCGTCAGGGACATCATCGAGCCCGGCATATAGTTGATGGTCGAACCCGACCCGAAAGGTCCGACAAAGGACGCTGCGGTCAGAGAGCCTGGGGAAGTTCCTCCGAGATTGAGGGTGGAACCCGAACCGGAAAGCTCGATCCGCGGAACGGTCGTGGTGCCGCCGTTGAATCGGAGCGTCCCGCCACTGGATATGGCGCGCACGCCCATGTCGCCCGTACTCGGGTTGCCATGGATCGTGCCTCCGTTGACGACGAGGGTGCCACTGGACGACAGCAAAAGATGCCTCCCGAGGTTGACGGTTCCACCGTGGACCGTGATGACCGATCCCGGGTCGCGGATGCTCCAGTCACGACCGTTCGAAGTGTTGATGATTCCTTGGCGAACGGTAAGCGAGGAACCGCCCGCTACGGCGAAGCCTCGGAAGCCGCTCGATGTCGTCGCCCCGGCACCCTCCATGACCCAGGTCGTGCCGTTGTCGAGCCGAAGTGGATTGAGTCCCGACTGGATCAGGCTCCCGCCGGTGTGCAGCACCGACCAACCATCAAGGACCACCGAGGTGTTGGCTGTCGCGTCGACATCGACCCGGCCCCACTTGCCGACCGGCAACCCCGCATCCCAGTTGGGAGCATCGCTGAGCACCCCGCTGACGAAATTGGTGACGATCGCCAGGCCCGCAAGCGGAGTCGCCGATACTTCCCCGGTCTGCGGCGACTCGCCGGAAGCATTGAGAGCCGTCACGACGTAGTGGAAAGTCGTCCCGTTGCTCAAACCGGAGTCCGTGTAATCACTCGCGGTCAAACCGGAGGCGATCTCGGTGTAGGGACCACCTGCCGTTTCCGAGCGGTAAACCTTGAAGGTGAAGTCGGCCGAACCCTCGGAGCTGTGACTCCAATCCAACTGGACGCTGCCGTCTCCGGGAACAATGCCCAAACCCAATGGAGCATCGGGCTCTCCCGGGTCCACGGTGAGCTCGATCAGCGCTTCGTCGCGTCCGCTACCGAGGGAGTTGATCTGCACGGTGAATTGGAACGTGCCCGTGTCCCCGAGACGCGGCGTCCCGCTGAGAGTGCCGTCGTGGCCGATCGACAACCACTCAGGCCCGTCGACCTTCGAGAAGTAGACGGGATCGCCCTCGGGGTCGGTGGCCCAGGCGGAGAGGCTCCCGGAATAGCTCGAATACTGGGTCGCATCAGGCAGGACCAGCGGGCCGGCGTCGAAGGCGGGTGGCAGATTGGCATCAGCATAGCCCTTGGCGGTCCCGACGATCTCCAAGCTGCTCTCCGACTCATAACCATGGTCATCCACAGCCGTGACCCGGTAGTAATAGGCCACGTCATCGCGCAGCATCCCGACGTCCCAGCCGCTGTCATGCTGTGACTGGATGTCGACGAAGTCACTCGTCACCAGCCCGGTGGCGATGGGTTCCTCGTACTGGCTGAAGTCCCCGGGAGCCGAGCTGCGATAGACATTGTAGCTGGCGACATCGGACTCGGGATTGTCCGCCCAGTCCAACTGAACATTGCCGATCAGGCTGAAGGACTTCACCCCGGCAGGTGCCGATGGGGCGCCCGGCACGGAGGAGGCAAGCTGCTCGATGACCAACTCGGGAGCGAGTCCCGCCTCGCTGCTCCGGATCCCGCTCAGGAATCCATTTCCGGAAATCCTCTCGATAACGAGAGATACCACCTTGTCCCCCGCCCACTCGGCCTGGACGAACGGGGTCACATCGAACTCCAGAACCTCGGCGAACGAATTCTCGGTGACATCGACCGTGTCCAACTGGGCGACCGACGGAGGACGACCCGTAAAGGTGAGCGTGTCGTCCGACCATGAGTCATCGACGATGGACGAAACGGCGAGCTCGACCGGCGTGTTGACGAACTTCGTCGACGCCACGCGCAGCCGCACCTTCGCGATCGAACTCAGGCTGACATCATTCAGGTCGAACTTGAAATACATGTTGTCCCCCACCGAAAACGCACTGGCCGACGGGTTCTGGACCGTGCCGGGATCCGACTCGTCGGTGAAGCTGTCTTCGACCGGATTGATGCGGATCACTTCACCGGCGAATGGCGACGGCGGCGCGGGAGGCGGCCCTGCAGGCAGGGGTTTGCCGATGCTCGGATGCGCCAACTGTGCGAGATAGATGTTCTGGGGTTCGAGCAGGCCGGGATCGATCACTTCATACCAATTGGACGCGTCGACGATCTCCGTTTGGGTGCTGTCGTATCCGACGAACACATGCCCGTTGGCCAGGTTCGCGGGATCGGTCGGTGCCTCGAGGACCGCGTCGCCGAAAATGCGCCAGTGCGTCTCGCTATTCTGGGTCGTGCCGAGACTGCTGATGCCCGGACCCGTCCCGACCGCGGCATTGGTGTAGAGGTTGAAGCTGGCTCCCTGCCCGTGATGATGGAGCGAGACATCGGTCCCGGTGACGTTCGAAACGACGCAGTTCTTGGGGACGTTGACATTGTCGAACTCGTGAAAGTAGTTGCCGCGAATGTCGATGTTGTGAAACAGGCAATACTGGGCGTTGGACATGCTCATTCCGATGTGACCGACCCAGCCCCGGGTCCCACCACTGCCGACGATGTCCGGCCTCCCGATGTAGTGATCGAGAATGATGTTCAGGAACGAGATCCGGTAGGAGCGCCCCATCATCACCGAATGGTCGCTGTTCTTGATGTAGATGTTCCGCACCCAACTGTCCGTCACGTCGCCACCGTAATAGATCGCGTCGGCTCCCTTGTGCTCCCAGTGCCCCATCTTCCGCTGCTCGCGGAATTCGAAGCTCAGGTTCTCGATGCTCCGCTCCGTTCCGCCCGAAACGCGGAAGAACCCTTTCGGGATTCCGGTGTACCTCGCACCGTTGGCCCCATCGTCATACGCCGGATTCTCGTACCCGATCTCCTGGACGTAGATTTCATTCAGGTATTTCGGGCAATGGAGCACGGTCCCATACATGTCCTCGCCACGAAGGACGAAATGGTCCCGACCGGGGACGATCTGCTGGAGAATCGTGTATCGTCCGTTCGGAACGAAGACCGCATGGTTGTCCGGGCAGGCCGCGATCGCGTCGATGAAAGCCTGCGAGTCGTCCACACCGTCGTCAGGGACGGCCCCGTAGTCCGCGACACTCACCCCGACCGGCCAGTCAGGGATCGCCACATCCCCGCTCATGTAACCGGCATTCGTGAAATTCCCGAGCCGGCCCGTCACCGGATCCCACAGCTCACCATTGACGCCCCACAGGTCGGAATTCACCTGCGCCGCCAATGGAGCGGCGAGCACGAAGTGCACGGCAGCATACTGACGCCACAGAGAGAGCGCACGGTGACTTCCGTTCATTGTGTAGGTTTTCGCAGCATCGGAGAGGACGAACGCCTCAGAGCATCAGTTGGCGCTGATCGCGACGTCGTCCACATAAAACCCGTAGTAGGCCGTTCCATCCGCAGCCGTGGTGAACTCGAAGACGATCTTGACGTTCTGGCCGTTCGCCGAGGCAGGCAATGCGAACGCCTCGTCGCTCCAGCCCGCCTGCACGCCATCGATTCCGGTGACCGGGAAATCTCCATCAACGATCTCGATATCCGATCCATCAAGCAGGCGGATCGCCCCGACGTCCCCATTGAAGGCGTCGCTGTCGATGTATTGGCGGAAGTTCAGCGTGGCGCCTCCGGCAGGAATGGCGATCGACGGTGATGTGAGCGTAACCGTCGCCACCTCGTTGGCATACAAGCCTGTCACCACGTTCGTCCCGACGCAATTCGTCCCGTCTCCGCCGGCCAACCCGGGAAGGAGCGACGGATCCCCCACGTCCCAAACGGTGGTCGCATTGACGGCGACCCATCCGGCCGGAAGCCCCGGACCGGCTGCATCAAACGATTCCGCGAAGATCGGCGGCGGATCCTTTTCCACCACCGCGAAGAAGCGCCGGGCACCACCTCCTCCGGGAACGTCGGAGAGCGTGTTGAGAGGAGGAGTGGCGGACAGTTCCAATTGACCGTCCCAGACGGGCCACGTGTCCGGAGACCCCACCAGATCCGTGCTGCTGACGAGATCGTAAACCTTGCCCTCCTTGCTGTCCCACTCGAAGTCGAAGTTGCCCGGAGTGCCGGCGTTCGGAGCAATCGAAAGGCCCAAGCCGGTGAACGAGAAACTCACATAGTCCATCACCCAAGGAAGACTGCGGTCCTCCGGGCTCGGAGGGTTGACGAGAATGTTCCGGGCACGCGCGCGTGTCACGAAGCCGAAGAAGTTGCCGGGGTAGTCCGCGGCCACCACCGACGTGCTTACCGTGGTAACCTCGCCATCCGCGGTGGTCAGCCTCCCTTCGACATCAATGTTGCCATCGCTGGTGAAGGTGAAGTCCACGCTCAGCGTAATGGTGGTGCCGAACAGATCCTGGGCATAGGGCGTGATCGTCTGCGTACGGATTTGCGACGCCAGGACACCGTTGTCGATGCCGTTCGCGAGATAGATCCGGTCATCGGCATTGTTTCCCGGAGGGCCTGCCGAGGACGAGTCGTCCGTATTGAAAATCAGCGAGAATGCTCCGGCTTCCGCTTCGTTGGGAACTTCCTGAGAGTCTCCGAAAAGATAGATGCCCACCCGGTTGTTGTCGTCGGTGTAGCCGTCGGTGAGGGTCAGGGTGCCCTCGATCCGGTAGGATCGCCCTGCCGCGCGATCGACGGAGAACGCCCGGAGGAAACTGGAGTTTCTCGTTCCCGGGGACTGGTTCCGGTACTGCACACTGTCGGTCTGTTCCGTCCAGATTTCGTCCGCGTCGGCGGGAGTGCTCTGCGTGAAGCCGGCAAGGCCGTCATTATTGGAGCCGAAGGTGAATGATTCGGCTCCGCTCGAGGATGTTACGACCAGCATGAATGCCAGCGCGCTGAGGGTTGGGATGTTGGGATGGGTTTTGGGGTTCATGGTAGTTTTCAGTCAGCTCATGGGTTGTCATTCAGACTTTTCTCTTCCGGGGGTGGTGCTGCCCGGACATCGCGAGCACAACGGCAGCCCCTGTGCCTCGGCCTCATCCAAGGTCATGGTCTCCATCTTCGCCCGTTCTTCCGCACCGCCCGGCAAGCGCGGGCAGCCGTCCGCGTGAACACGATTCTTGTCCGCGATGCGGAAGACCTTCGTGTCGCCCGATGGTTTGACCGCTTCTTCCTTGGGGGCCTCTGCCTTGCCCGCATGCTTCTGCACCACCGGAGCATCAGTCCAGCATCGCGAACACGGGGTCAGCTCCTTGGCCGCCGCTTCTTCCAGAGTCATCTTGGTGAGCTTGGCACGCTCGTCGGGGTCGTTGGTCAGCCTTCGGCAGCCGTCGAGATGCACCCTGCCTTTCCCTTCCGTATAGAACACGGGCGTGTCGCCCGGAAGCTCCACCCCGGCTGGCGGGCCATCCTCCGCAACGGTCTTCGGTCCAGATTCATATTCCTCCGGAGTTTTGGGCTCCGGCAGAAGATCGACGAACTCCGCTCCGCCGGTCTTCCGGAGATAAGCGACCAACTCGCCCCGCATCTCCGAAACCTTCGCTTGGTATTCCGGCTTCAGCGACAGGTTGTTCAACTCGTCCGGGTCGGCCTCAAGATCGTACAGTTCCTCAATCCGGCCCGGGAAAATGTAGCGGATGTATTTGTATTCTCCGTCCAGCGTCAGGAAGTAACACGGCTGGGCCTTGTCGTTCACGACATTGCCCCCCTTCGCCCTTCCACCCAGATAGAAGCTGCCCCACGACTCCGCCTTGAGCTTTTCGGCCATCGCCTCGGCCGTGTAGGTGTTGCGGGTGTAAGTCATCATGGTCGGCGTCTTGTTCCACTCCGCCGCGACCTCGGCCGATCCGGGCGCCTTGAGAACCGGAGACATGTCGCGCCCATGCAGGACCTGGTCCGGTTCGGCACCCGCCACGGCATGGAAGGTGCGGATGAGATCCATACCGTTGACGGGGATCTTGCAGGTCACTCCCGACGGGTAAGCTTTCGGGTAGGAAACCAGCAGCGGCGAGCGGATCGCCGCCGAGTAGGGCCAAATCTTCCCCTTCAATCCGTGGTGACCCCACACGTAGCCTTGGTCCGAAGTGAAGACGATGATCGTGTTTTCCAGCTGACCGGTCTCCTCGAGAGCCTTGAGGATCTTTCCGACGCCTTCGTCGATAGCCGCGACGGCCTCCGTCTGCTGCTTGGCCCAGAAGTCGAGGGTCTTCCCCTTGTAGATCGGGTCACCGTCCTCATCAGCTTTCCAACTTCCGCCCTGCATGTGCACGGGCTTGTCGGTCCGGGGGCCGTAGATGTCCTCAGGAACCTCGGTCTTCGGCTTGTCCTCCAAGGTCCCCTTGTGGCGTTCGGCCGGAGTGTAGGGTCCGTGCACCGCTCCGTAGGCGAGCCAGTGATACCACGGCTGTTCCGGCTTCTTCGCGCGATCCTTGATGAACTGCACGGTATATTCGGTGTATCGATCGGTGCTGTAGCCTTCGAGGTCCTGCGGTTCGCCACCGTCGATCATTACCTTCTGGTCGTAGTAGTATCCCCCGGCAGCGGCGTACTGTCCGTGGTCCCAGACGACCGACCAATCCCAAGCGGTCCCGTGCTGGTGGGCTTCCGCGCCCTTCCCCCAGTGCCACTTGCCGATCATGCCGGTGTAGTAGCCCTCCTTCCGCAGCGCGGTGGTCCACCACTTGTACTCCGGCCCCTCGGCACATGCATACTGGAAACGGCCGGTCAGCATCCCGGCGCGCGAGGGAACACACTTCGCTCCGACGTAGGCCTGATCGAAACGGATCCCCGTCTCGGCGATCCGGTCGATGTTCGGGGTGTTGGCGTAGTTGTACGCACCCGGATAACAGCTGACGGTCCTGAAACTCTGGTCGTCGGTGAAGATGAAAAGGATGTTCGGTCGCGACTCCTTTGCGAATGTGAAGCCGACAGAACCGGCCAACGCCACGGCTAACAAACCGAGATTGATCGAGTGCATAATGATGGGTTCGAAAAACGATCGGTTAGACCGGACGGGTAGTTTCTGGTCACCCGTTCCAGTGGATGGATCGCAACCTTTACACCGTGATCAACCGCACGATTACGGTCAACTACCCGATCAGGTAGTCGATCTTCAGCGGCCGAAACCAACGAGGGGTTGACGTCCGGGGGAGATCGGGAGCGTAGTGTCAAAAGATGAAACTTATGGTGTCAGTTTCCGGCCCGGGCGGCTTCCGCCGCCGGCTCGCACCATCGTCTATCCTGATCTCCCTTCTTGCCCTTTCACCACACCTCGCGTCGGTTACCGCGGCGTTCGGCAAACCGGACCGATCGATCGCCGAGTTGCGGGAAATGGGCGCCGAGGAGCTCGCCGAGCGGCCTCCAATCGATGTCGAGGGCATCGCCTTGACCACCTTGTCGACCGATGGCCGGCGCATCATGCTCTGGCAGGACGGCGTGGCGCTGTTCGCCGATGCAACACGCAATCCGGACGGAGCGGAGAGTGTGTTGCCGGACCGTGAAATCGTTCCCGGCGATCGGCTTCGGGTGACCGGCCACGGGAAGGAAAGCTTTGTCGCTCCGCTCATCGTTCCTTCAAAAATCGAGTGGCTCGGCAGCGGCGACCTGCCCGAAGCCCCCACGGTGGACCTGATCGAGATGTCCAGCGGACGGCTGTCGAGCCAGTGGGTCCGTGTTGAGGGCGTGGTCCAAGCCGTTAAACCCTTTCCCGATCAAAAACGGTTCTGGCTGCTTCAGATCGCCACGCCTCACGGCCGATTCACCGCACGCCTCGAGAAGGAATCGGACGACGCTCCCACGCAGTGGGTCGATGCCGTGGTCGCGGTCCGCGGGGTGTGCCTGCACATCTTCAACCACCGGGGCGAATCCATCGGTCCGCGCCTCCACGTGAACGGCGCCTCGGAAATCACCGTGCTCGAACATCCGCCAAGGGATCCGTTCGCCCTCCCGGACACACCGCTCGACAACCTGCAGCCGTTCACGCCGCACGAGGTGATGCCGCACCGCAAGAAGGTCCGGGGCACGGTAACCTTCTGCCGACCGGGCTCCCACCTTTACATCCAGAACGAGGGGCGCGGCGTGAGGATCGTCACGTCCGACACCACGGTGTTCCACCCCGGCGACCAGGTCGAGGCCGCCGGCTTCGTCGTGCCCGGCGCGCACTTCTCGGAGATCCATCAGGCCATCCTCCGCAAAGTCGACAGCGCCCCGGCGCCGGTTCCTTTGCAGCTCGAAACGCCACTACCCGAACTGATGCGGCTGCCCTTCGAGCAAACCCCCTTCAAGGACCTGCACGGCCGGTTGGTCGAACTCGGAGGTGTGCTCGAGTTGTCGGGCGAGGATGCGGACGGACGCTGGATGTCGCTCGTCAGCGACGGCGTGGCCGCCCAGGTGAGACTGCCTCCGGAAATCCAGGAGATTCCCCGACGAGGCAGCGTGGTCCGGGTCGCGGGCATCTGCGAGTTGGAGTACCCCTCCACCGAGTTGGTCGAAACCTTCACCCTGCCGTCCGGCCTGCGACTCCTACCACGGGGACCGGCCGACCTCACGGTCGTGAAGTCCGCCTCGTGGTGGACGCCGCAGCGGCAGTGGATGGTGGTGGCAATTGTCGGTATCCTGCTGCTCCTTGCCCTGGCATGGGTTCACACCCTCAGACGCCGGGTTTTGGAAAAAGGAGCTGAGCTGGCCGCGGAAATGGGCGGACGGCGCATGGCCGAAGCGCGCGCCGAAGAGCGCACGCGGCTGGCGGAGGAACTGCACGACACGCTTGCCCAGGGATTGACCGGCGTTTCGCTGCAACTCGAAGCCGCCGGCCGCGCGCTCAACCTGCGGCCGACGGAGTCGTCGCGCCACCTCGGGTTGGCCGGACAGATCCTCGCATCCCACCGCGACGAAGTCCGGCGCACTCTCTGGAACCTCCGTTCGGGGCTGCTCGACACCGGCGACCTCCTCGGCTCATTGCGCGCCATCGCCGAAAACCTCTGCCCCGGGACCAAGCCGGTGATTTCCTGCCGCCGCACCGGCGAAGTACTAGATCTCCCGGACAGCGTCGCCCATGCCGTGCTGCGTATCGCCCAGGAAGCGATGAGCAACGCGGTGAAACACGCGTCCGCGGAAAACGTCGAAGCGGCGGTCGAGTTCGGAGCGACTGAAGTGATCCTCACGGTCACGGACGATGGCTGCGGTTTCAAACCGGGCGCCGCCGCGGGTGCGGACCCGGCGCACTTCGGCTTGCAAGGCATGCGCGGCCGCGCCCGCCGGCTCGACGGTCAATTCGAGGTCAACAGCACACCCGGCGAGGGAACCACCGTCCGGGCAACCATCCCCCACCACCGCTCGAACGGAACCGAGCTCTGAGAAAGACCCTACCCATGACAGCCGAAAAACCCATCCGCATCCTCCTCGCCGACGACCATCATGTCGTGCGTCTCGGCCTCGCGTCCCTCTTCGACTTCGAGGCATCGATGGAGATCTGCGGCTTTGCCGAAGACGGCCTGCAGGTGGTCGAGGCCTATCGCGAGCACCACCCGGACGTCGTCCTGATGGATCTGCGGCTACCCGGCATCGACGGCGTGGAGGCGACCCAGCGGATCCGCGACGAGTCTCCGGAGGCACGGATCCTCCTGCTGAGCGCCTTCGACACCGATCAGGACATCAACCGCGCGATCCGCGCCGGCGCGGCGGGCTATCTGGTCAAAAACACCCCGGCCGACGAACTGATCGCCGCGATCCAGGCGGTGCACCGTGGCGAGGAATACTTCACCGAAGAAATCACGGCGCGCATGAACGAGATCCGCAAAGCCGATGATCTTTCCGCCCGGCAGTCAGAAGTGCTCGGGTGGCTTGCCAAGGGACTTACCAACCGCGAGATCGGTGACCAAATGGGCATCAGCGAGGACGGCGTGAAGGCGCACCTGAAAGTCATCTTCACCAAGCTCCACGCCGCCGACCGCACCGAAGCCGTCGCCGTGGCGATCCATCGTGGCTACTTGCGCGAGGAATGAACCATCGGACCATCAACCGCCTTTCCACCCCGGCGAAAACCGCCACCTCTCCCCTATCCTCACACGACAACCCAGCATGAACACCGCACGCAAAGTCATCATCTCGATCTTCGCTCCGATTCTCGTCGGAATCCCGATCCTGAGCTTCGAGTGGAAAGCGAACTACAGCGAATCGGAATTCGGGAGCTCCTGGAACCCGATGCCGTTGTACGAATTCCCCATGGCATGGTGGGGCGTCGCTTTCCTCTCGGCGGTGTTCCTGATGGTTCTCTGGCGAGACAGCAAGGCGTGAGGACCTTCGACCGATTACTCCGCTACGGCGCCGGTGTGACAGTGCTCCGGATCCGCAGGAATTGTCGGTCCGAGGACTCCATGGGTGTCAGCGAGCGGTAGACGACCTTTTCGTAGAAAGCCCCGACCGTGCTCGGGCCCGTGGAGGACTCGGTGCCCGCTCCGGAGACGAAGGAACCCGCGGTCAGGCCACCGGAGGCACTTGTCTCACCTTCGCGCACCGCCATCGGGTCGACCGTGATCCGGTCGAAGATGACCCCGGGATAGTGCAGGCCTCCGTCTTCTATGGTGACGAGTTTCCGGATCGGAAAACTCGACGGGTCATCAGGGAGCGATCCGGCACAGTACTCCTCCTCGTTGGTGGCACCGTCGTTGTCCGGATCGGAATCCATCGCCGCATCGGGACCGACCAGTCCGGCAAAGCCTTCCATGTAAGAGTCGAAACCTCCGTCCGTCACTTTCGAGTAAAAGGTCCCGACGACGCGGGTCCCTCCGACACCCGGAAAACTGCCACCCGGAATCCCGTCGGTATCCATCATGTTGCAGACCATGATGAAGCGTTTGAGTTCGGGGACATAAAGAATGTCCGCATCCTGGATCCGGTGGTTGTCCCAGTCGTCGGTCTCACCCGATCTGGGCGCGAGGGCAACACCGAGATACTCGAACGGCTGGTTGATGTCCGTCGTTGTCCACGCTGTCACCCGGTAAGGGACACCGACGGACTCGCGATCGCAGAAGAGGTAGTAGATACCGTCCACCTTGACGATGGTGGCGTCCCCGACCCCGTAAGTCGTGCCTCCGTCCGGATTCGGGTCGACCGCATGGGTATCGACCAGCGTCCAGCCTCCAAGTCCCGTGGTGGAAGTGTAGTGGGACAATCTCAGGCCGTCGAATCCGTCAGGATAGTTTCCGTTCTCTCCGAAGATGTGGAAAACGCCGTCCTCGTAGAACACTCCGATGTCGTCGCACTGACCGCTGGGAAAGGTGCCGGACTGCGTCCAGTTGCCGCTCGAGGCGGCCAGGTCTCCGGAGTAGGTGTAAACCTTCCCACTCTCATAGAGGTAGTAGGTGCCATCCACCTTGACGGCGTCGTCATACTCGTAATGACCGGCAATGACGTAGGGATCCGCAACCAACTCCCAGTCCGCGCTGTCCCAAGAGAAACTGGTGGCCCGCCAGAGATAGGCACCTGAGGTCTCGTGGCTGACGATGAGGTGGTAGGGATACTCGAGTTCGGGTTCGAAAAAGATCACGGCATCGTGGTTGTTGCCGTGCGTGGTCGAAAAGACCGGCTGGTCGACAGGCCGGTACCACTCGGCCCAGAGCGAACCGGCGCCCGTCGGGAACGGATCGGGTGGCGGCTGGACGGAGATCTCCACACTGCTGGTGGCGAGATTGCCAGCCTTGTCGGCGGTCAGGACGAAGGTCGTCGTTTCGTTCACCGTCACGATCGTGTTCCCCGCACCACCCGTGCTCAGGGCGGCAGCATCGATACCGCCCGGATCGATCGTGAGAGAGTCGTAATTGGAAGCACTCCACGACAAGGTGACCGACGAACCGGCGGGAACATTGGTGACGTCCGCCCCGAACGAAGCGATCTGCGGAATCGATCCCGGATCCTGCCCTGCCAGCACCGCCACCTGCGCTGCGTCGAGCGCCTCGTCATACACCCGCACCTCATCGAGCGACCCGGGATAGAGCCCTTGGCTTCCGTCTTCGTTCGCACCGAAGGCGAAGGCTGTCAGCGCCGTGTTCAGCGCTTGGGTGCCGTTGTTCAGGTTGCCAGCCGCCGAATCCACTTCCACCCCGTCGACGTAAACGACCAGCCCCGTCCCGTCGGATGCGGTGCCGATGGACTCGAGATCAAGCGCACTGCCGTCGTAGACAACCGCCACGTGATACCAAGTGCCGGTCGCGAAGGCGGAGCCGCTGTTATCCGCATCGAAATACACGTTGCCGTTGCCATAACGGATACCGACACGATTGGCGCCTGTTCCGGATTCCGCCACGATATTGAACGCGGTACCGGCGCCGGTGCTGCCGGTTCCAATGAGCCGGAACTGATCGGTCGAGCCGCCAAAACCCGGGGTATTGAACCAGAATGCGATCGTCCGCGCGCTGTTACCACCGATCCCGAAGGTGCTGACACCGGCAGCGACACTGCCGAAGTTTGAGGCTCCAACCCCCGGCTGATATCCCGAGCCGACGAAGCCCGACACGTTGAGATCGCCGCTTCCGACCACGGTGCCGTCATGCCCGTTGCCGGAGGAATCCGCCAGAACCGTCCCGGTGGTTTCCTCGAATTCGTAATGAGCAACGAGGCCGGCCAGCGATTGCGAGGCCAGAACAGCGAAGCACAAGCCAGACACGCGGGTGAGAGAGATCATCGTCATCGTGACGCTCATGAGATTTCGTTGACGGGTTGGGTCGGACGGGGCCTGTCCGTTTCAGGAACGTCTGCGACGCAAGAGCAGCAGGAGACCCAACGCCCCCGCCAGCGTCGCGAATGTCGGTTCGGGAACCGCTGCCAGCGTGGCAATCGCACCCGCACCGAGCGCCTCGTCATAGACGCGGACCTCGTCGAGTAACCCCGGGTAAAACCCCTGGGTGCCGTCTTCGTTCGCACCAAAAGCGAAATCGGTAAGGGCGGTACTCAGGGCTTGGGTGCCGTTGTTCAGATTACCCGCAGCCGTATCCACCTCGACGCCATTGACGTAGAAAACCAGTCCTGTCCCATCCGAGGCGGTGCCGACGGACTCGAGATCGAGCGTGCTCCCGTCGTAGACGACCGCCACATGATACCAGGTGCCGGTCGCGAAAGCGGTCCCGCTGTTGTCCGCATCGAAGTAGACATTGCCGTTACCGTATCGAAGCCCGATGCGGTTGGCTCCGGTCGAGGATTCCGCCACGATATTGAAGGCTGTGCCGGCGCCGGTGCTACCGGTGCCGATCAACCGGTACTGATCCGTCGCCCCACCGAACCCCGAGGTATTGAACCAGAAGGCGATCGTACGGGCGTCATTGCCGCCAATTCCGAAATCGCTTACGCCACCACTGACACTGCCGTAGTCGGAACCGCCCGATCCGGGCTGATACCCCGATCCGACATAGCCGGACACATTGAGATCGCCGCTGCCAATGACCGATCCATCAAATCCGTTTCCTGAGGAATCTCCGATGGAGGTGCCGCTGGTTTCGTCGAATTCGTAGTAAGCGACGAGCGCCGCCTCTGCGGAAACGGCGAGGGAGAGGGCGATGGAGAGAGTCTGGAGGAACTTCATCGGGGTTCTTGACGTCTTGATCCTGCTTGAGGAACAGGACCCAAGAGCGCTGGCACCCGAAGTGTGACTGAAAATCCGAAATCTTTGCCGGACGGTCAGAAAACCGGCGTGAGGATCACTCCGGAGACACCACCCCTCCGTTCCAAATCCCCCTGCTCGTGGCCCGAAACCGAAAGGGTCAGACGGTCGGCGGTAAACGGACTCGGGAATTCCTGAATCATCCGGCTTCCTTCGCCGTCATTCGAGTCCGGAAAGTCTGCCGGCCTAACGTCCTCGCTCCGGCTCTCCAGAATCGAGTCGGGCCGGCCGCCTGATGGATTCCCGGTGTAAGCGGAGACCGGGAGGAACCGGATTCCGGGGTCCTTGGTGTTTCGGAGCAGCCTGACCCGGTAACCGCTGGCACCGAGTTCGTCGAGCCACTCGGACAGGTTCCTGAACTGAATGACGATCCCTCCTCCCTGATCGGGGAGTCCGAGTGAGCGGGCTTCCTGACCGAGATCTCCCCCGCCTTCCGTCCAGGCGGCACCGCAGAGGTGGGTGTGCATGACCGCGGCTTCGTCAGACTTCGCCGGGCCGGCGCTGTAAATGCTGGATCCCACCCAAGCCACCCGGATCGGTGACGAGTGCAACCGGGTGCTGCCGTAGGCCGAACTCGTCGCAGTCCATGCAACTTCGAATGCCAGCGCCGACTCAATGCGTTCGGACTCCGCGAGGTCGGACACAAAGGCGAATCCGAGCGGCTGCCGGATTCCGGGCGTGTAGCGCGAGGCGTCGGCTTTCCCTTTCTCCGGTGTCCACTCGGTCCCTGATGAAATCAGACATTCGCCTTCCGCAGCGTCCACAGCACGGGTGGCATCGTCCGCTTTCATGAACCTTACCTCACCATCGAAGACATCGATCCGCGTGACGGAGGGAGCCGATTGATCGATGCCGAAGGTGGTGCCGAGATCCGTAACCTTTCCACGGGGTACTTGGATCAAGACCGGTTCGCCCTCAAGCTCTGCCCAAAGGCGTCCGGAGATCAAATCGAGTCGCTGAGCGGTGTCTATCCTCAGCTCACCGGGACCTTGGAAGGTGAGCGTGTTGCCATCCGGCGAGCGGATCTCCAAGGCACCGTCCCGGAGACGGAGCGTATCTCCACAATCAATCCACGCGCCGATTTCAGGTGCCGCCCCGAGCCCAGCTCCGTGACGGGCCACCACCTCGAATGCCGGCGGGTGGAGGATGCGCTCGATGACAACATAGCCGACCGAAATCGCGATCATCGCGGCAGCCGCGACACCCAGCTTGCGCCACGGCATCCTGCGGGCCGGTCGGGGTGCTGCCTCCACCACCGCGGGGGTGGCGGAAGTCCCCGGAAACTCCACAAGCCGGCCTTCGATGGAGGCAAGATCCCGTGCCACCGAGCCAAACTGATCCTCCAGCGCACCATGGAGCATCCGCATCTCGGCAAAGTAGCGGAGCGCCACCGGATCCCGCGGCAGCCGGGCATTGAGATGCGCGATATCATCCAGGCTCGCCTCGTGATTCAAGACGCGCTGGACGAGATCGACAAAATCTCGGTCGGGCTGGGGTTCCATCGGCAGCTTCATGGACAAAGAGCGGGATTCGGCAATGTGTGACGGTTTCCTTCAGTCCTCCGGGCGGGATTCGATGCAGGCCTTGAGCGCCTGCCGGATGCGGGAAACGGTCTTTCTTACGGCCGCATGGCTACTCCTCCTTGCATGGGCGAGATCCTTGAGCGAGATGCCCTTGCCATACACTGCCGCCAGCAGCTGGCGCTGTTCCTCCGTCAATTGGGCAAGACATTGTCCGAGCTTCTGAAGACGGGAGTGGGTTTCATCGAAACGCAACACCACCTCCCCGGCGATCAGGTCGAGAGCCTGCTCGGAAAGGTTGACCATCGGACGACGTTTCCGGCTGCGGAAGTAGTTCAGGCTGCGGAACCGGACGACCTGAGCGGCCCACGCCCGGAAGTTCGTCCCGGGGATGTACTTTCCCTGATGGCTGACCAGATACAGGTTGGCGTCCTGCAAGACGTCGGCCACATCGGATGCAGGCACACCGATGGTGCGGATGAGCGCACGGAGGAAGTCCTGCTCGCCCGTCAGCAGATCGCTGAAACCGGCGACCGGGCCGGATTCGGAACCCTGCGAGTATTCCTCTGCACCCATAATCGGACTTCCGGGGATGCTTGCCTCACCAAGGCATGTCAAGCGATCTCGCTCCATCCCGGGCGCCTCGGACTCTTCAGGGAAGCCCTCGCTACGCGGGTTCGTTCACTGCTGATACACCGGGATGTAGCGGTGCGGGGTGCCGAGGATGATGATGGCCATCGGCGTCTTGTGGGGATAGGCCTCCGGCTTCTCTTCGGTGCCCTCGTTCCATGAACCGTCGGGTTTCTGAAGCGAAATCAACGAGTCGCGGATCTGCGGGTACCACTTGGTGTAGTGCTCGTCGCCGGCCTGCACCATCGCCTGCATGGCGTAGTAGTGGGCGTAGTAGTAGTGGCCGATCTCCTTGCGATTGAAGATCTTCGGGCTGTTTTCGAGATAGCGGATGGCGGCCTGCACCCACTCGGTGTCGCGCATGCCGCAGAGCTGCGCGGCGTAAGCGCCGCCACCGGTGCAGGCAAGCGTGCCGCCGCCGTTGCCCTGATAGCCGAATCCTCCGCTCTTCTCATTCCAAACCTGGTCGCGCAGGTAGCTGACGACTCGATCAATCGTCTCGGTCGGCACGAGGATGCCGGCCTGACGCGCGGAGGCGAGCGAGACGAAGACCATCGCGGTGACCGACGTGTCCTGACCACAATCGGGACGTGCGTGATAGCGCCATCCACCGAGCGGACTCTGGGCGCGCAGGATCACCTGCACGGCACGCTCGAGCGCGGTCTGGATCTTCTTGTTGTCCTCGATGTTATTGGTCATGCCCCACAGTTCGGACATCGCGAGCGTGAAGAGCCCGTGCTCATACATGCCGCCCATGTATCCGGTGGGGGACTCCTCGGCCTTCTTGAGCAGGAAGTCCTTGGCTCGATCGAGTGCCGCGCCGTTACGACCGAAGCCGGGGAACTCGCCCTTCACCATGAAGGCCATGAGGCCGAGCGAAGTGCCGGCGATCTCGAAGTTGCCGTCGCCCGAAGTCCACGAACCGTTGGGGTTCTGGGTGGCGAGGAGATACTGCAGGCCCTTCTCGATTGCGAGGTCGGCGACTTCGGTGAGTTCGGGAGCGTCCTCGGATGAGGCGGGTGCCGGCTCGGGGGCGGGCTCGTCCTGCGCGAGCAATGCGGATGGGGCGAGGCAAACGCAGACGGTTGCCGCGATTCCCAGAAGTTGAAGGAGGGGTTTACGGGGCCATGACATTCCTGTCATGGGATTTGAAAAGGTCCAACGACAGGAATGTCGTTGCCCCCTAGGTATGAGCGGGTGGATGGCGGTGGATTTCATTTCGCGACCCTTTCGTAGTAGTTCTTCAGCGTGGCCCGGTACTCGAGCGGCAGCTCGCGGGCGAAGTTCTGGTTGAGCGCGGCGCGGTTTCTGGTGCCGAGGATTTCCCACTCGGACTTCTTGTCCTTAGGCGCCTCGCCACTGACGAAGTCCGAGACGAAACCCACGGTGTCCGATTCGTAAAGATCGTCGGTTTCCGACTCGGTGAGGACGTCCTCGTCGCTCGCAGAGGTTGGCGGCTTCGCGGTGTTGAGGATCAGAGCCTGCTCGATGATGAAGTGACGCAGGGTCTGGTCCGCTGCCGCCTGCGCACGCGCCGCATCCGCCTTGCGCGAGCCGCGAAGCGCATCAGCGATCGGCATCAATTGCTCATGGGCGGCAACCACCATCGGGTGGGTCAACTCGCCTTCCTCCAGTTTGGCTGCGGCGTCGGCAAGCTTCGTCTGCCCCGCGGCGAGTCCGGGCAGATCCTTGTCGGCCGCTCCCTGGGTATCGCGCAGGAGCTGGCGATGTTTGCTGGCCAGATCGAGCGCCGCGATCAGGCGATGGAGTTCCGGCGGGTCGGCATTCGTCACCGAGATGGCCGGCAGGCCGTTGAGCATGGTGATGACGACCAGCAACTGCCCCGAGTTCGCCGCCAGCGACTTCTCGGCGGCAAGCATCGCATCCTCGGCGGGCTGGCCGGACTGAATGAGTTTCACCGCCTCGTTCATGAAAGCGGCGGGAGCTTCGAAGTCGACGGTGAGATCCAGGTCCCCCAGCCTTTCCCGGACCTTTTCGTCCAACTTCTGGAAATCGATCGTGCCCGCGACCTCGGTGAGGATGCGACCGTAGTTCGCAGTGTCCGAAGCAAGCGCCTGCTGCTTGGCAAGTACATCGTCCGCACCGGCATCCTCACGAAGCTGACGCTGGCGGAAGACGAGCAGAGCGGCATCCGACTCGGCTTCGTGGAGGAACTCGACGATCTCGGCCACGTATCCGGTCTGGACCGAGATCTCGGCCACCAGCCCCTGCACCTTGGCCAACGACTCGACCGCAATATCCTGGATCTCGGCGGCGTCTTCGGCATCGCCGTCCTCCATCGCGAGAAGCGCGTCCTCGACATCCGAGGCGGCGAAAACAAGCGGCGTGCCGACATCGAGACGGGCGGCGACGAGATCGAGGCTCGGGGCGATGTCCGTCAGGCATTGCAGGAGGTTCCGCTGCGGAGCGAGCAGCGCTTCGAGCGCATCCTCGTCGGCTTCTTCGGTCGCTTCGATCAGATCGTTCTGCCCGCCAACGATATCGGCCATGCCATCGCTCGCCTTTCCGACCGACTGCTCGAAGCTGATCAGCTGCTGGAGCAGGTTGAGCTGCACCAGTTGTCCTTCGGCGATCTCGCGGGCCTCAGTCAGGGCGGCAGCTGCTTCCTCCTGCGGTTCGAGGGCCTCCTCGGCGAACTTTCCTTTGAGCGCGGCCGACGCCAGCTCCATCGCCTCGGCAACCGCCTCGAGTCGACCGAGCAACGGCAGAGCTTCCTGCGCCGGACCGGCCTCACCTCCGGAGAGATCTTCGCGGAATTGTTCGATGTCCTGCGCGAGCGCTTGCTGGTCCTCCAAAAGAACGGGTGGATTCTTCTCATCGAGGGCCGCTTCCTCGGTCTGTTCAAGGAGTCCGATCTGGCGGGTCTCGAGCTTGTCGAGATATCCGGCTCGGTTGGTTGCATCGGAGACGAGTGCGGAAACCCCGAGCGACTGCTGGGCGAGTTCCGCCGACCAGCGGGTGAGGATGGTATCAAGTTCCTTCAGCGACTCGACCGCTTCGCCCTGCAGGGCCACTGCCTTGTCCTTCGCTCCCGCCTCAAGTTGGCCGATCGCGTCGGTCATGAGCTTCTCGGAGCGGAGCCGCAAGTCGTCGGTAGGCGGAGCGGGTGGCATCGTCAGATCGAACAGCCGGGTCCGCGGTGCAGGAATGGCCGGGAGCGATGCCAGCACCAGCATGTCGCGCAACTCGGCCTGACGGTCTTTCAGTTCCGCTTTCCGCTCTCCGAGTTCCTCCAACTCCGAACAAGTTACCAACAACTCTTCCTGCCCGCTGATCAGGGAATCCAGCTGTTCGCGCAGCTCCCGGATGAGCGCGTATTCGGAGCCGCTGCGCATCGTGAACTCGGCCTCAAGAACCGGGCGGATGAGCGGGTAGTTGGCGGCGGCCGCCTCCGCGGCCTTTCCTTCCCGCGCAAGCTTGGCGGCTTCACGAATTGAATCGGAAAGTCCTCCGGTGCGCAGGTCGTGAATCCGACGGCTGAGCCCAAGCACCGCCAGTGGACGCTTGTCGTAGCGCATCCCCTTCGTCAGCTGGTCGAGGAGCGTGTCGGTCCACTCGGCGACCTCTTCATGTCCATTCGCCAATGCCTCCGCCTGATCCGGGCCGGAAGTGATCAAGCGGAGACGGAGGTCAGCAAGTTGGCGGGAGAACATCCGGGTCTCACGGGCGAAGACTTCGCGGGCAGCGTCGATGTCGCGCTGCAAGACGAGCGCGGCAAGCTCGCGGGCAGCCTTGTTGACCGCCGCCACGGCAGGCTCGGGATCGCGGGTGTCGGAACCCACCTGCTGGCGCAGCAGGTCGGCGGCACGGGCGACGTGATCACCGGCAATCCCGCGCAGGCCGTCGCGCAGGGTGGCGAGCGATTCGCTTTCGACCGCATCGCTGACCTGGTTGGCCGCGAGATCATCGAGAAGCGCCTGAACCTCGTTCGCCGTGGTCACGAGCTGCTCGCGCACCATTTCCTGACGGATGGCCTCGAGCTGGCAGGTCGGAAGATAGCTGTCGGCCCCGGGGTCGAGTGCCAACGTCAGCTCGTGCGCAGCGCGCTCCTGACGATACAGCGTCCGGACCCGGGTGAGCAGACGCTCCATCTGCTTGGTGATCGCAGCGAGATACTCGTCACGCGAAAGGAAGGTGATGCGGCGCGAATCGGTGCGCGCCCGGTAGGGTCCGCCCTCGCCCGGGTATTTGTCGGTCACTTCGACCAAGAACGAAACCGAGTCGCCGACCTGAAGATCCGGTAGCTCCTCGCGGTAGTCCCAGCCGAGCGCTTGCGATCCCTCGCCGCTGCGGACCGGCTCCGCCAGTGTGATCGTCTTCTCCGGCCGCCGGTTCACCCGGTAGGTGATCGTGGTGGTTCCGATGCCGTGATCGTCCTGTGCCCGAACCGCGAGTTCGAGTGGCCGGCCGAGCATCGCGTTGAGGTTCGACTCCGGTGCGGTGAGTTCGACCCGAGGCGCTTGGTCGGAAGCGACCTGGAGGAAATAGCGCGGGCTGGTGAAGTCGAAGCCATGCCCGGCTTCGGTCCACGAAAAGCTGTAGCCGCGAGATGCCGATGCGGCTTCGGAAAGGGTCAGCGTGCGGCCGTCATCACCAATTTCGAGCGGCAGGTCCTCGGCGCCGTCGCGATGAAGCGTCGCTTCCTGGATCGGCGTATCGAGCGTGAGCTTCCAGCGGACCGTCGTTTCCTCGGGCACGGTCAGCGTCAGGGCCTCAACCGTTTCGGTCGGGCGCCCGATGTAGGCGGGATACTCGAGATCCACCTTCACCTCGGCGAGGCGCGGAGCGGGGATCACGCGGACCTGACGCCAGTCGCTGCGGGCATCGCCGGCTTTCACGCGATACGTGAAATCGCGGGAGGCGGAGGCGATTTCGTAAACGCAAACGCCATCGGCAACGTCGAGCTTCAGTTCACGCGGCCGGCCTTCTCCCGTTTGCAATTCCAGTTTGGCCGTGGTTGGCACCGAACCGGACAAACGGATCTCGACCTTGGCGGGTGCACCTTCTTTCACCACTAACTCCTCCGCGCCGGGATCGATCTGGGTTTTCGTCGGATACGCAATCGCCAGCCATGGCGTGAACAGACGACCGAGACCGGCGGCGAGGAAAGGCCCATTGAGGATCGCGAGGATCAGCAGTACCACCGCGAGCCCCGCGGCGATGCGGATCGGCTGCTTGAGATCGCGCAGGTTCACGACCTTTTCCGGTGGCACCTCCTCGGCGGCGGCTTCCGCCTTCCGCTGCGTCAGCTCCCACATCGCGGCCGACGTTCCGGGTGACGCACCGCTCTTCTGGAACTGCACCGCCGTGACCAGCAGGCTGTCCATGCCGCCCTGCGCGTCCTCGATCTCCTTCGCCGTGCGGGTGGCATCGAAGCCGCGCAGTCGTGACCAGCCGTGACGCCATGCCTGACGGCCGGCGACCGCAAGCAGCGCCAGCGCGATCACGGCTCGCGCCCAGCCCGGCAGGAAGGTGAAACGGTCGATGAGAATCAGGACGAGAAACAGCGGCACGAACCAACGGGCGAACGCCAGCAGCCCGCCGACCAGATGCTTCCGTTGCCTGCGCTGCCAGACCGCGCGCAGGCACCGATTCAGGGCGCTGTGGGTGTTCTCGCTCATCAGGTCAAATCGTGTCGTCTCCGCAAAATCCACTCCATGCCCAGCAGGCCGACCAACAACGCGGCGACCCATCCGTTGTCCCACAGCGGACGCTCCGAGCGCACCGTAGTAGTGATCGGTTCCGCATTGACCAAGCTCTTCAGCTTCGGCAGGTCGCGCACACTCAGACACTCGCCGCCCGTGAGTTGGGCGATCCGCTGCAGCCTTTCGAGGCGCATGTTGGTGTCGGCCAGTTCCTCATTCACCACGGACACTTGGAACTCGGTGGTGTTGGAAACCTCCTGATCGTCCTCGTTCGCCTCGAGCCGGTAGCGGCCGGGCACCGGAGCGGTGAAGTAGCCTTCGTACAGACCGGGCGAAGTTCGGTCCGGCTGGAGGCTCACGCGCTCCTTCACGGCATTGCCATCGACACCGTTCACGGTGATTTCGAAGGACGTCTGAACGACCGGCTCGAAGTCCTCATCGAGCACATGGGCGTAAAGGCGGGCCTGTTCGCCGTCGCGATAGATCGAGCGGTCGGTCTCGAGCCGGATCCGCTTGTGCTCGCCCATCAGGCGCGAAAGCGTGAGGAACTGGATGCACTGCGACCAGACACGCCAGTGGTATTTGTCGCCGGTCTTGAAGCGCAGTCGCCACAGACGGTCGGTCGCCAGCGACAGGCACTTGCCGGTGCCGTAGCGGTGCCACGCGACCATCGGGTAGCGCTCCGAACCTCCACTCGCATCCGAAAGGGTCGCCAGCACCGTGGCGCCGGGCTTGGGTCCGAGCAGGGGCGGAAGGTGATCGAGCGGCGCGACCCGGCTCCAGATCCGGTCGTTTTCCTCGGTCTCGTTCTCAAGCACCATCACCATGCTACTACGTCCCTCGGAGGTGAGCACCGGGTAGACCGACTCGGAGGTGAGCTCCCACTCGCCATCCGGATCGAAGCGCACCGGCAGCATCGTCTCGACCGGCGTGTCGACGAACGAGGCAGGCGTGTGCATCGGACCACACAGCACCAGCAGCGATCCGCCGCGGTCGCGGATCAGCTCTTCCAGCAATCCGAGTTCCTCCGGGGTGAAGAAGCCGGCATCGACGTCACCGAGAATGACCAGGTCATACTTGAAGGCGTCCTCACGACGGCTCGGGAAGCGCTCGATGTGCTCGGGGGAGTTTCTCGCGAATTCGGGACCGGCGGACGACGCGATGAAGGTTGTATTGAGCCGCGGGTCGCGTTTGAGGATCGCCGTGAGATAGCGGAACTCCCAGCGGTTGTTGCCCTCGATGTAGAGCACGTTGACCTTCTCGTTGACCACCCGGATGCTGCGCTCGACGACGTTGTTGGCCTCCGAAACCTCGTCGTCGAAGGGCTCGATGGCGACCACGATCCGTGCCGCGCCCTTTTCGTAGAGGTCGACATTGAAATCGATGTCCTCGAACTGCAGGCCACCTTCGAGACGCACCCGCCGCTGCGAGACCTGGCGGTCATTCAAGCGCACGGTGAGCTTCGCAGTCCGCTTCTCGTAGCCCTTCGACAGCAACTGCACCTGGATCGGCACCCGGTCGCCGGAGAAAGCGACCTCCTGCATCACGATATTGCGGATCGAAACGTCGTCGGGTTCGTCGAGACCGATCGGCACCGGAAAGACGGGAATGCCGCGGGCTCCGAGATCCTGCAGCACGGACTCGGTTTGCTGCGACGAGGAGTTGTCGATGCCGTCAGTGAGCAGGACGATCCCGGCCGGCGGCGTGACTCCGGATTTGGCCACGGCTTCGAGCGAGGCCGCGATGGAAGTGACCGGTTCGGCGGCGGCAAGACTGACGAGGTCATCGGCACTGACCGTGCTGGCATCGGCCACCACGTGCGGCGACCCGCCGAAGCTGTGGTAGCTGATGTCGAGCGACTCGCCGAGGTCCTCCATCACCGGTCGGGCACCACCCGTGACGATCCCGCGGGCAAGATCAAGGCGGGAGGCCGAAAGGATCTGCTGACGCTGATCGGCACTGAGCAGCATTGCGACGCGGTCGGGTTCGAGATCCTCATCATCGGTCATACCGAGCGCCGCGGCGGCATCAGCGACGTCCTCCGCGTTCTTGCGCGGGTCCTTCATCGACATGCTCTCCGAGACATCGATGAGGACCGGCAAAGTGCGGGCCTGCGTGTGGGACTCGTTGACCACACCGGTCGGCTCGAACAGCGAGGCGACCACCAGCGTAAGCGCGACGAGGCGCGCCAAGCCGAGCACGACCCGCAACCACAGCGGCAGTCCCCATGGCCGGCGGTAGAGGAAGATGCTGAGCAGCACCACCGCGGCGAAGATCGCAATCATGAGCGGCGTCGACAGCGGACGCGCCCAAAAGAAATCGTCGAATCCGAGGATCATGGGAGAGGAGTGCGCGGGGTTGCGGGTTCCGATTCGTCCCGGCGAAAGCGATCACATGGCGAGGGCAAGCGATCACACTCCCAGCGTGGCGACGGGTCAGAAAACCCCGAAGGGGTTGCAAACCGAAGCCCAGGGTTGACCCGACGTGTCGGGGCTACCCTGGGTGTCCGAACATACAGCCAATTCGAACCCCATCGGGGTTCCGTCCGTCGCCGCGGGTCGGAAAGACACAACCCCGTCGGGGTTGCGAACTTCACGCCCGAAGAACCCGGGGTAGCGGCTTCGCCACAACCCCGGGCTGCACGATGCAACCCCGTCGGGGTTGTTACGATTGCGGCGGCAGGATCCAAAGGCATGACCATCACTTCAGGCATTCTGCGGCTCGGGGGTGGCGGGGGCTTCCTGCTTCGCGGAACCACGGGTGAGGAGGCGGTCGGCGAACAGGCTTTCGAAAAGGAGGAAGGCGAGGGCCGCGATCATGAAGAAACGCCATGCGGAGCGACCGGTGCGCGTGGCCTCGATCGCCGAGGCGAGCTCGTCGTCGCTCGCTGCGACATTCAGACCGAGCCCCTCGATGTTGGCGCGGAGTTCGGCTTCCGGAAGACAGGCGACATCCGACTCGCGCGGGTCGACATTGACCGCGATCGGCACACCCGCCGCCTGGACGCTGACACGGGCTTCATAGTAGCCCGCCTCGGGCGCGGTCTCGAGCAGCGCCACATACTGACCGCGATGCTCCTTCACCGGCACGGTGATCGTTTCTCCCGAAGGCGTGTCGAACACCGCATCGCTGGCATCCGGCTGCTCGACGTAGGTCAGGGCCAGCGAGTCGCCGACCGTGCGCGGACGCTCGAACTCGCGACCGGCGAGGTAGGTCACCATCTGCTGCATCACCATCGGGAAGACCGGGGTCAGCGCCATGTTGTTCCATGCCGTCTCGGCGGTGGTCGTGAACATGAACACGTGCCCGCGGCCGAGCGATTGCTCGACGAGCACCGGAGCGCCGCTGCCGGCGAGTTGAAGGACGGTGAAGCTGGCAGGACTTGGTTCGACTTCGACCTGACGGAGAAAACGAGTCTCGTTGAACAGATCTTCGGGCAGGGAAAGCAGCGGCAGGCAGACGTTATGGTCCGGCATCTCCGGATCCAGCGGCTTGCCCGCGCCGAGCGCGTCGCTGGTATCGACCACCGTGCCGATTTTCGCGGGTAGCAGCGCCCCTTCGCCGGTGGCGGCACGCTCGTTCCAGGCACCGGCCTTCACACTATCGCCGGCGAACCAGATCAGTCCGTTGCCGTTCCGCACGAAGCGCGCGAGCTGGGCCGACTGCTCCTCGGTGATCTCCGGGACGTCGGCGAATACCACCACGTCGACTTCATCGAGATTCTCGGCGGGGAACGAAAGCCACGGCACCGAGCGGACCAAGTAGTCCTCGCTTTGCGCACCGTCGGCGCGCGCCATCAAGGCAGCGACCACCAGACGTCCGGCATCGCCCGAAGAACCATCGACACAGATCACCGATACCTTGTCGCGCACCACCGCAACGGTGCGCCGCACGTTGTCCTCGGGGAGCGTGTCGCCATCGATCTGCGCCGTAATCTGGGTCGCCCCGGCATTGTGGAAGGGAACGAAGAGCGACACGGTTTCGGAGCTGCCCGGTTCGATGAGCGGGATCACCTTGCTGTCGATCTGCACGTCGTCGACGCGGCACTGCACCGCGATGTTCGATGCCGGCGAGGTGCCACAGTTGCGCACGGTCGCGCGGTAGCGGGCCGTCGTTCCTTTCCGCAGAACGCCGGAAACCAATTCGAGATCGGTCACCGCCAGATTCGCCGAGTCGCCGGGCACCGGCACGACGAAGACCTCCGCCAGCGTGCCGAGTTCGGCGAGTCCCTCGCGCAACTGGGCGGAAGGCTGTTTCCAATCGCGAGCCTGACCATCGGTGATCAGATAGATCTCCTTCTGTGGCGCTTCCATGTCGGCCACCAGATCGGCGAGCTCCTTCGGCACCGTGCCGAGATTGAGCGAACCGGGGCTCACCGACTCAGCCTCGAGGGCATCGGCGAAACGGTCACGGTCGTATGCCATGTTCCGCAGGACCACTCGGGAATCATCGCCGAGAAGAACCAAGGTCACCGGATCGCCGGGCGCCATTTTGCCGCGGATCACCTCGACCCGCTTGAGGGCTTCATCGAAGCGGGTCGATCCCTCGCTCCCTTTCCCCATGCTGAACGATGAATCGATGGCGATCACTACGCCGGCACGGCGTTCGCCCGGCAGCCAGGAGGAACCGGTCCATGCCGGGCGCGCGAGCGCGAGCACCAGCAAGATGACCGCCACGCAACGGAGGATGAGCAGCAGCAGGTCGCGGAGTTTGATCTGCCGCGAACGGACGCGCACACTGCGATTGAGGAAGCGCATCGCGGCCCAGTCGGTGTGCTGGACCTGGAAACGGTTCAGCAGGTGCGCGAGGATCGGCAGGGCGATCCCGACGGCGGCGAGCAGCAGCAGCGGATTGAGGAAACTCATTGGCGGGGTTCGGCCGAGCCACCGCCGAGGGTGGTCTCCCGTTCATGGAAAAACTCACTGAGGAAGCCGTCGAGCGGACGCGAGGTGTCGACCAAGGCGTAGTCGATGTGCGCCGCGACACAGCCGGCACGCAGCGCCTCTCGATGCCGCTGCAACGAGGCGAGGTAGTCCTCGCGGATGCGGTCGGGCTGGGTCGTCACCGGCTCCTCCAGTTCGAGGCCTTCGAACCGCCATGTCCCGTTGAAGGGAAAGGTCAGCTCGTAGGGGTCGAGCGTTTGCAGAACGACCACGTTGTGGCCGTCGAAGCGCAGGTGATCGAGCCCGCTGAGGACATCCTCGACGTCGGCGAAGAAGTCGGAAATCACGACCACGAACGAGCGTCGCTTCATCATCAGAGCAATGTCGTGCAGCTGCTTGGCGAGCGTGGTTCGCGGCACCGATTTCGTCTCGCGCAGCATCCGGTCGATCTGCAGCAGGATCCCCATCGTCGAGCGCGGCGGAAGGTAGCCGCGCACCTCGCTGTCGAAGACCGAGAGCCCGACCGAGTCGCGTTGCTTGAGGACGATGTAGGCCAGCGCCGCGCTGAGGAACTTGGCATACTCGAGCTTGCTGACCTTGCCGGAGGCGTAGTTCATCGACGCGCTGGCATCGATCAGCAGGTGGCAATCGAAGTTGGTCTCCGCCTCGTAGAGCTTGGTGTAGTAGCGTTCGGTCCGGCCGAAGACGCGCCAGTCGATGTTCCGGATCGCGTCGCCGGGCACATACTGCCGGTGGTGCGCGAACTCGGTGCTGAAGCCGCGCAGCGGGCTGCGGTGGCTGCCGACACGCAAGCCCTCGACCGCTTCGCGGGCGATCAGCTCAAGGTCCCCGATCCGCTGGAGGATCTCGGGATCGAGGTAGTTCGTCTCGGGCAGGTGGTCCATTTCAGGAGACGGGAGTCAGGAGACAGGAGCAGGCATCGGGAAGCTGAGCCCTGATTTCCGCCTTCTGACCTTTGGAATTCAGCCTGCTTTCCGCTGACCTTCGGTCGACAACTCATCGAGCAGGCGCTCGACCAGCGTATCCGAGGTCATGCCTTCCGAACGGGCGGCGAAACTCGGGATCACGCGGTGGCGCAGGATCGGCAGGGCCACGGCCCGGATGTCGTCTTCCGACACATGGCAGCGGCCCCGCAGCGCGGCGCGCGCCTTGCCGGCGAGAATCAGGTTGAGCGAGGCCCGCGGACCCGCGCCCCACGACATGAGCTTCTTGACGAACTCCGGGGCATCCGGTTCGTCCGGACGGGTGGAGCGCACGATGCGGGCGGCGTATTCGAAGATCGGATCGGCCACCGGGATCCGGCGCACGACTTTCTGGAACTCGACGATGGCCGGGCCGTCGACGACCTTCTTCACCTCATCGGAGATCTCACCGGTCACGCTCTTCATGATGTCGAGCTCCTCCTGGTGGGTCGGATATTTCACCCGGATGTTGAAAAGGAATCGGTCGAGCTGGGCTTCCGGCAGCGGGTAGGTGCCTTCCTGCTCGATCGGGTTCTGGGTCGCGAGAACGAAGAACGGCTCGTCCAGCTTGTAGTCCTCGCCACCCGACGACACCCGCTTTTCCTGCATCGCTTCCAGCAGTGCGGCCTGCGTCTTCGGCGGCGTCCGGTTGATCTCGTCGGCCAGCAGCAGGTTGGTGAAAACCGGGCCTTTCTGGAACATGAAGCGGCGCTGGTGCGTCTCGGGGTCCTCCTGCAGGAGCTCGGTGCCGGTGATGTCCGAGGGCATCAGATCGGGGGTGAACTGGATCCGCTTGAAGCCGAGCGACATCGTCTCGGCCAGCGAGCTGACCAGCAGCGTCTTGGCAAGGCCGGGGACTCCGACCAGCAGGCAGTGGCCCTTCGCGAAGATCGCGATCATCATCTGGTCGATGACCTCGTCCATGCCGACGATGGTCTTTCGGAGTTCGGTCACGATCGCGTCGCGCGCCTGGCCGAGCTTCTCCACGGCCTGTGTGTCGTCGGTTTGGTCAGTCATGGAATGGTCCGGAATGGGGATTCCCCTCTCGGCGCATGCCGTCAGGGATTCGCTTCTCTACGACACCCGCCCTTACGCCTGTTTCAAGCGGATGGGAAATATTTGGGTCCGACGCGACCGCAACCCAGATGTCGGACAGCTTTGTGACCCGGAATCCAAGCAATGGCGGGAAAGCTCAGCTATTGGGGTGATCCGACGGACCGAATCCGTCCGTCGGAATCATACACAATGTATTCTCAATCCTACAAGTATTCGGCGGTCACTCGGTCTATGGTTTGTCCATACGCTCCGGCAGATCGCCAAACGGCGAAACCCAGATCTGTCACGGAGCGTCGCTTGTGGAAGGCGACTTTGAACCCGCGCCTTCCACTGAACCCATAAGCCTCCTTGCCACCGTGCAAACCCATCAACCCAAAGCCCTGTCCCGTCGTCTCTTCGCATCAAGGACCCACCAACGTGGCTTCGCGCTCATCGCGGTGCTCACCATGTCGGTCCTGATGGTGCTTCTGGCGGTTGGACTCCTCAGCCTTTCATCGATCAGCGTCCGCAGCAGCCGCAGCGGACAAGCGATGGCCGAAGCCCGTGCCAACGCCCGCCTCGCGATGAACCTGGCGATCGGTCAGCTCCAAACCCAGCTCGGACCCGACCAGCGGATTTCCGCCGCAGCCGACGCCATGGACGAAGGCGCGGCCCAGTCGCACCTCGCCGGAGCATGGCAGAGCTGGGCATGGGAACTGGGATCCGGTGACGGCCCGGACTACTCGGAGAAAAGCGACCGTTTCCTCGGCTGGCTTTGCTCGCACGGCGATCCGTCGGCGCTCAAGGACCTGAACTTCGCCAAGTCCGGCCTCCGCCGGAACGCGGTGACCGTGCTCCAGCAGTTCGGAGCCGACGACATCCAGGCCCCGCTCGTCCTGACGGACGAAGGACGCGGCGGCATGGCTTGGGCGACCTTCGACGAGTCCCTCAAGGCGCCGATCCACCTCGAGCGCGAGAACGTCAAGAACACCGACGACCGCCTCGCCGAGCGCATGGCCGCTCCGGTCGCACGTCCGGACCGCCTTGCTCCGGAGCTTGAAGGCCTCGGCGGCGACTCGCGCCTTCTCAGCCTCGAAACCGCCGCTCTCCAGATCGGACAAGCCCGTGGCCAGGAAGTCACCGGCCGCGTTCACGATCTTACCACCAACGGCCTTGGCGTCCTCGCCGATGCCGCCCACGGCGGTCTTCGTGTCGACCTCTCGACCAGCCTCGAGTCCAGCAGCTCACCGAAGACCCTCTTCGGTGCCACCGCGCCTTACGGCTCCGGCCAGAGCTCGGGCCCGACCTGGGACTTCCTCAAGGATCACTACAAGAGCTACGAGTCCGTCTCGAACGCCGCGACCGGCGAGCCCAAGGCCAAGCCGGACCGCAACGACCTGCGCCCGAGCAGCAGCGGCAATGACGCGACTCCGACAAGCGAGCGCCTGATGCCGATCATTGCCAAGATGCAGATCATGTTCTCGGTCGTCACCCACCACTCGCACGTGCCGGATCGCATCGATTTCTACAACCGCTACGGTGGCCCGGGCGGCAACCAGAGCTACGCCTGCCCGCACCTCGTCTACGACCCGATCGTGACGCTCTACAACCCGTACGACGTCGCGCTCAACCTCGACCAGCTCCGCATCCGCGTCTGGGACCCGCCGGTCGGCTTCCGCTTCAAGAAAAACGACGCCTACCTTCGCCCCGAGTTCGAACGAGGCGAGTTCCACAGCCTCGCCCGTTTCCAGATCTCGAACGAGAAAAGCGCCACCGCCGAGAAGAGCTTCACTTTGATGCTCACCGAGATGGGCCGTCGCAACCGTCCGGGTGAGGAAATCACCCTCCAGCCGGGCGAGGTCCGCGTGTTCTCGCCATGGGTTGAGGACAACTGGACCTGGGGTCTTGAGATCGGTGGCGGCGCCTACAAGCCGCGCAGCTTCTTCGACTGGAACCTCGGCGAGAACTTCGCCAACACCGACAACCGCACCGGCAACCGCCGCGGCATCGAAGCCGTCCCCGGCTGGGACACCCGCGCCGGCCTGCAGACCGACCACCTCAGCTACCAAGGCAACGACCGCCCGACCAAGACGCTCTACGACTTCGAGCTCCAGCGGAACTACAAGCCCGGCTGGCTGGCGATCCGCCTGAACGACACGTTCACCGTCGAGGCGGCCCCGCAAATCACCAAAACCGACCGCCGCCGCAAGGCCGAGTTCCGCGTCGACCTGCTCGCAGGCGCCCGCGAGGACGTCGAGCGCGACCAGCTCCGCAGCTTCGAGTTCCAGTTCGGCGATGTGGATTCGGAAATCTCCGAGTCGGGCGCGGGCAACGTGATCTCGCGGACCTTCACCGCCGGCAGCCTGCTGCAAACCCAGACCGATCCGGATCCGGGCGGAAAGACTCCGTTCGCCGTGCTGACCATGGGAGCCAAGACGACCGCCCAGGACGGCGACAACTCGAAGGCATGGCTCTTCAACAACCCGAACATCGAAGGCTCATGGCAGTCGTCGCAGGAGTATGGCTGGGCCCACCAACCGTACGGCATGAGCTTCAGCGAAGTCCGCGACTTCACCAGCTTCCCGGGCGTCGAGATCGATCCGTCTTCCAACCGCGGCTACTTCGGCGCCAGCAACACCGCCGACCTCGGCGTGTCGAACGTCCCGATGCACCGCATCCCGGTCCAGCCGGCGACCTCGCTGGGCGACTGGATCAACGCCAACCTTGTGGCCGGCAGCCAGATGCCGCACTTCACCCAGCCCTTCGGCAACTCCTTCGCCCACCCGCTGATCCCGGCGAACTCGGTGACCACCGGCCGCAACCCGCAGCTGATGGACCACTCGTTCCTGCTGAACCAGTCGCTGTGGGACAGCTTCTACTTCTCCTCGGTGGTTCCCGATGGCGACCAGCGGAACCGCTCGCGCGAAAAGCAACTTGAGGCTCTCTTCACCCGAAACGAGCGCCTGCCGAACCAGCGTCTGACGATGGCTCCCTCCACCGAGGCCGATGCCGAACAGCTCGCCGGCAAGCTGGCCAAGCTCTCCGACTCGGAGCTCAACCAGAAGCTCGCCGCCAACCTGATGATCGACGCTCCGTTCAACGTCAACTCGGCCTCGGTCGACGCCTGGCGCGCGGTGCTCATGTCGATGCGCGACCGCGCGGTGCTCGCATGGTCGATGCGTGAGTTCGAGTCCGACGACCGCACCGCTTTCCCGCGTGGCACGATGCCGATCGCATCCGATGGCGACTCGCTCGACGCCGATGCATCCTTCGACCTCCGCGGCGCCGTCCGCTGGGCGGGCTACCGTTCGCTCGACGACCAGGAGATCGAGAAGCTCGCCACCGCGATCGTCGAACAGATCCGCGTCCGCACCGAAGCCGACAGCGCACCGCTTCTCTCGCTCGGCGAGTTCGTCAACCGCCGAGCCAGCACCGCCGGTCCGCAACGCCTTGCCGGCATCATCCAGACCGCGATCGACGTCGCCGGCCTGAACGAATCGTCACACCGCGAGGACTCGCTGCAGATCGTCTCGTCGGCCCTGCCCGACTCGGAAACCCGCGGCACCGTGAACCAGGATGCCTTCGAAGGCCGCACCGGCGAAGGTGCTCCGTCGATGCTGACCCAAGGCGACCTGCTCCGTCCGTTGGCTCCGTTCATCACCGTGCGCGGTGACACCTTCAAGATCCGCGCTTACGGCGACAGCCGCGACAAGTCGGGCAAGGTGATCGCCACCGCTTGGTGCGAGGTCATCGCCCAGCGCCTGCCGGAATTCGTCGACTCGACCGACGCTCCAGAAACGGAGCTCGCGAAGCTCGATTCGGAAGCCAACCAACGCTTCGGCCGCCGCTTCGTGGTGACCGGATTCCGCTGGCTCAATCCTCAGGAGATCCAGTAAGCTGTCCGATACCATGATCCGCTTCACGTCCCTCCTGCTCTCGGTCGCGGCCGCGCTTCAGGTCTCCGCGCAAACCGCGGAAGACAAACCCGCCCGGACCGTCGAGCTCCGCATGCTGGCCTTCTCCTACCAGAACAAGGTCCAGTCACTCCAAATCTTCGACCCCGCCACGGGAACCGCCCTGCTCACCGAGGCGGCCGACCTTCCGAAGTATCTTTCGGAGGAGAAGCACAAGGTCGCGCTGCGTGGGGACAAACTGGTGTTCTCGACCCAGTCCGACCCGGAAAAGGCGCTCGCCGAAGGTGGTGCCTCGGCCGAGGTCACGCTGCCGTCGGGAATGACCGAGGCGATCCTCGTCTTCTTCCCGGCGGGCCCGGACAAGGGCGTCGATTACCGCGTCGCTCCGCTCGACGGCTCCGCACGCGCGTTCCCCGCCGGCTCGATCCAGACGATGAATGTCAGCTCGGTCCCGGTGCGGATGATGCTTGAGAAACAGCTCGTCCAACTCGCGCCTGGCGCCCGCAAGCTGGTTGAGGACCCTCCGGTCCGCGCCAACAACCACACCGGCGTGGTCGTCCAGGCCCACCTCGATGGCGAGTGGCGCAAGGTGGCATCGAGCCTGTGGCCCCACCCGGGCCGCAAGCGGGTCTTCCAGATCATCTACCAGGACCCGAAGTCCGGCAGAATGAAGCTCGAAGGCTACCGCGACATCGCCTTCGACAGCACCACCGCCGAGTAAGCCCTCCTCGTGGCGGAAGGGAGCCGATCCGAAAGCAGGGGCTGGCAAAGCCCCGGATGCGTGTTAGGAGTTCCTGACCCATGACCGCACCCGATTGCCCGGACTCGCCCCAGCCCACCGAAGAACACCAGATCGATGAATCCGCGATCCGGGAGCAGCTCGAATTCGAACTGCATCACAGCGACAGGACACTCCTCTCCGGACCGAGCTCGCGGGTCGGCGAGTTGTGCACGATCGGCCGCGTCGCCTGGGATTTCCTGAAGGCTTTCCGCGCGCTGCATTTCGCCGGCCCGGCAGTGACGATTTTCGGCTCCGCGCGCACCAAGCCCGGCACGACCTACTACGAGCTCGCCCGCACCATGGGATCCGAGTGCGCCAAGCTCGGCTTTACGGTCATCACGGGTGGCGGCCCCGGCATCATGGAAGCCGGCAACCGCGGTGCCCACGAAGCCGGCGGCCGCTCGATCGGCGTCAACATCGAGCTGCCCTTCGAGCAGCACGTGAACCCCTACGTCGACCGCTCGGTGGACATGCACTACTTCTTCACCCGCAAGACGATCCTGGTGAAGTACTCCTACGCCTTCATCGTCATGCCCGGCGGTGCCGGCACCATGGACGAGATGTTCGAGACGATGACGCTCATCCAGACGAAGAAGATCCGGAACTTCCCGATCATCCTGATGGGCAAGGACTACTGGAAGCCGTTGATGGACTTCGTCTATCACATGGCCGAGGCGGGCACGATCAGCCCGGAAGACCCGGAACTGATCTTCTTCACCGATGATCCCGAGGAAGCCGTGGCCCACCTGAAACGCCACGCCGTTCGGCAGTTCGGCCTGCGCGAGCGCCGCCTTCCGAAGGCCAAGTCCATCCTCGGCGAATCCGAAATGCCCAAGCAGCAGACCGTCTAGCTCGTTCCCGGCATGTCTTGACTCAGGCTGCGCCGCTCCATATCGCGGCGCCGGTGCGCATCGTCCGCGTCATTCTCGTTCTCGGCGCTATCCTCCATCTGAGCGGAGGCCACTACGGCGTTCTCCAGTGTATCGCCTGGGCGAACATGCTCGTCAGCTACTCGGCCGAAGGCGGTCTGATGGAGGGCGCACGCATGACTTTCGACGGCGAGCACCCGTGCGGCATGTGCAAGGCGATCAGCGCGGCCAAGGAGCACGATCGACAGGATGGCGAGAAAGCTCCGCCAACCGGAGTCGACAAGCTGTCCCTCAAGGATCTCAAGCTCACCGAACGCATCTCGTTGGACGCTTTGCGTCCCGATGATTTCAAGCACCCCGGCTTCTCCAGGCCGACGGGGCTTTCCACCCAGACATCGAACGCCCCTCCCTCGCCTCCGCCCCGCCGCGTTTGAGGCTCATTTCCGCCGGACACGATCCGGCTCCGTTCGATTTCACGACTGCCATTCCGGCAGCGTTTGACCCGACCCGTGACGGCACACAGCCGCTCCGGTCACGCGTGGCATCACCACGCCCACCAACCACCAACATTCTGATCCTTTGAAAATCACTTCCATCCTGACCCTCGCCGCCCTTTGCGGCATCGCACGCGCCGGCAGCACCGCCGACGCCCACGCCCCGATCTCGATCATGGGCGACCATACCCACAACGCCGGAGAGTGGATGCTCTCCTACCGCTACATGTTCATGGACATGGACGGCATATACTTCGGCTCCGACGCCGTCTCCGCCGGCCAGGTCTTCGGCGCGGGCTACACCGTCGCGCCCCGCCGCATGACCATGGACATGCAAATGATCGGCGTGATGTACGCGCCGACCGACGATCTCACGCTCATGGCCATGATCCCCTACACGAGTATGGAGATGACCCACGAGATCTTCCCGATGGCCGCACCGCTGATCGCGCTCAATGGCGGCAGCCGCTACTTCACCACCGAGTCCGACGGCATCGGCGACATTAAGCTCGGCGGCCTGTTCGACCTGTTCGGCTCCGGCGACCACCACATGCACGCCGGAATTTCGGTCAGCCTGCCGACCGGCTCGATCGGGGAAAAGGACCTGATCCCGGGACCCGGCGGACGGATCCCACGACAACTCCCGGCCGCGATGCAGCTAGGCTCGGGCACGGTCGACCTGCTCCCTTCGCTGACCTACCTCTACCACGGCAATTGCTGGTCGGTCGGCCTCCAAGCCAACGGGATCTACCGCACCCAGACGAATGCCCATGACTACCGTCTCGGCCACCGCTTCAACCTCGACGGCTGGCTGTCGTGGTGCCCGCGCGACTGGGTCTCGTTCAGCGGCGGTCTGTCGTACGTGTGGGAAGAGGAACTCGCCGGACTGCAATCCGACGTTTCCCTGCGTCCGCCCTTCGCACCCGCCCGCCTGACCGTGCCGACCGCCTTCGGCACGAACTACGGCGGCCAACGTATCGAGGCGATCGTCGGCGTGAACTTCCTCGTCCCCGGCGGACCGCTGGAAAACCACCGCATCGCTTTCGACGTCCGCCTTCCACTCTGGCAGGACGTCAACGGCTACCGGCTCGGCACCGACCTGACCGTCACCGGCGGCTGGCAGTACGCATTCTGAGCAGCCGTCACAGCATCTCCCCGGAAAACTCCGCGAGTCGCTCGGCAAGGGCGATTCCCGGACCGGCCGGGGGGATGGTATCGAGGTCCTCGAGATCCCAGCGGAAGATAACCTTGTAGCCATCCCACTCGGCCTCGGCTCCGGTGTCACGCATCCAGCGCACCGCACCAACATTCTCGGGCATGGTGTAGCCGACGAACTTGCGGACGCCGTGGCTCATCGCATCGAGCCAGCACACCGCCAACAGCAGACTTCCCACACCCCTCCGCTGGTCCTCATCGAGCACCGTGCACGAGAACTCCGCCTCGTCCGGGTCCTTCTCCGACCGCCACCAGCTCGCCGCGCCGACTCCCGGAAAGTCCCGTGCGGGATCGAGCACGGCCCAGATCGCATGATCACCGGGATCGACCTCCAGCAACCGGTCAAGCATCCGTTCCCCGATCAGCTCGCCGGTCCGCACCCAGAACCGCTGGTAACGGGAATCCGGAGAAAGCCGCCGGTATCCCTCGGCAAGCCCGTCGCGGGTATCCGGACCCAGCGGTCTCACCTGCACGGGCAATCCGTCGGCGAGCTCGGTTTCGAGGCGCTTCTCTTCCATGACACAAAGTGGCACGACCCCGGTCATCCTTCAACGACACGCTTGGCGACCTCCCCTGCGTTCCGCAGGCTCCCGCCAATGAAAGTTGAAATCTGCCTCGACTCCCTGCCATCCGTCGCCGCCTCCGCCGAGGCGGGCGCGCATCGCATCGAACTGTGCTCCGGATTGGTCGAGGGCGGCCTGACGCCTTCGATCGGAGTCTTGAAACAGGCCCGACGTATCTTTCCGGGAGGCATCGTGATGATGATCCGCCCTCGTGGCGGCGATTTCCTCTACTCGCCCGACGAACTCGCGGCGATGGCCGACGACATTCGTGCCGCTGCCGAACACGGCGCCGATGCGGTCGTTTTCGGCTGCCTGCAGGCCGATGGATCGATCGACGAGGCCGCCTGCGAACCCCTGATCGCCGCCGCGGGGGGACTGCCGGTCGTCTTCCACCGGGCATTCGACGTCAGCGCCGATCTTTCCGCTTCGCTGGAAACCCTGACCGGTCTCGGTTTCACCCGCGTCCTGACCAGCGGTGGCGCCCCCACCGCGGTCGAAGGAGCGGAGGTGATTGGCGAGCTGGTACGTCAGGCGGCCGGACGGATCGAGATTCTTCCGGGAGGCGGAATCCGTGCCGAGAATGCCGCGACCGTCGCAGCCACCGGCGCCGGCCAGATCCACCTCACCGGTCGCCGCACCACGGACAGCACGATGACTTTCCGTCGTCCGGAGATCCCGATGGGCGCGGGTTCCGTGCCAGGTGAATACGAGCACCGAACGACCGATCCGAACCTCATCCGCCAGCTGCTCGCCTCGTTTTGAATTCGCCCGCGCTTCATCGTCCCTTCACCATCCGGCTGCCAAGCTCCCGGCGAATTCACCCGCCACACACATCAACCCATGCGCATCCTTCTTGTTGAAGACGAGCCCGCCATCGCCGACGCCGTCGTTTACGCGTTCCAAACCGAACGCTTCGAGATCCAGCATGCCCTGACCGGCGCCGACGCCCTCGCGCGCCACGCCGAGACCGCCTTCGACTTCGTCATCCTCGACATCGGTCTGCCGGACATGACCGGCCTCGAAGTCTGCAAGGTGCTGCGCGAGAAGTCCTCGGTCCCGATCCTTTTCCTCACCGCCCGCGACGGAGAACTCGACCGCATCCTCGGCCTCGAACTCGGCGGCGACGACTACGTCACCAAGCCCTTCAGCCCGCGCGAAATCGTCGCCCGAGTCCGCGCCATCATGCGCCGCTCCCAAGGAGAGGCTCCTTCCAAGGTGCCTCCCCCACCCGCATCCGACTCCCCCCTCACCCATGACTCCAACTCGATGCGGATCCTCTGCTCCGGCAAGGCCCTCGACCTGACCGCCCACGAGTACAAGCTTCTCCTCGTCTTCCTCAGCCGACCCGGCCGCGTCTACACCCGCGATCAACTGCTCGATCACGCGTGGGAGGATCCGGGCGCCGTCACCGACCGCACCATCGACGCCCACATCAAGACCATCCGCTCCAAGCTGCGCGAGATGTCCCCGGGCGCCGAGGACCTGATCCAAACCCGCCGTGGCCTCGGCTACGCCTACGTGCCGTGACGCGGCTTCGCCGCAATTTCCAATTCAAAGCACCAATGATCAATGAGGTGCGCCGATACCGCTGGCTTCAGGTGCTGCGGATCCTCAGCGCCCTGCTGGTCTGGCCTGGGGCTGAACTCGTGCCCGATCTTTGGGCACTGCCATTGGTGATTTGGGCCACCCTCAACTTCGCAGGGCTGCTTGTTCTGCTCCCGATCCTTTTCATCATCGGACTCGGAGCCGGAGCGGCCCAAGCGGATTGGATGAGCGACAGCTTCGAGTTCATCGTCTTCATCGCCATTCCCACCGCAGCCAGCATCATCTTCGCTTCCGTCTCCCGCCGTCGCAGCTGTCAAACTTCCTCACTCTCCGTTTGAAGTTTGGAACTTGGAACTTAAACCCACCCCATGCGCCTCACCCGGATCACGCTCCTGATCATCGCCCTGATCATCGGATCCGGCTTTTACCTGCTGGTGCGGCGCCAGCTCGACGAGGTCGAGCCGCAGACCTTTCAGGCCACCGAGGAGTCGATGGTCGATACCGCCCACCTTCTGGCTTCCTTCGTCGAGGCCGATCTGGATGGCGGCGAATTCGATCCCGAACGTTTCGCCAAGGCCTTCGACATCTCCGAATCCAGGGAGTTCCGGGCGCGGATCTACAGCCACCTCAAGACAACCGTCGGGGTCGGCGCCTATGTCACCGACCGCCAGGGCATCGTCCTGTTTGATTCCAAGTATCCCGAGCGGGTCGGCCAGGACTTCTCGGCCATGCGCGATGTCCACCTGACACTCCAAGGCCACTACGGTGCACGCAGTAGCCGCTCGGAGGAAGGCGACCCGGCCAGCTCCGTGCTCCACATCGCTGCTCCCGTCGGCGACCCGGAGAACCCTTGGGGCGTACTGACCGTCTACAAGCCGCAGTCCGACGTCCTTCCCATCGTCAGGCGCAGGCGATCGGAGATCTGGTGGGGCACCGGACTCATTGGCGGCGGCATCCTGTTTCTCGTCGGCGCGGTGTTCATCTGGCAATACCGGCCGATCAGCAGGCTCACCGACTACGCGCGGGCCATCGAGCAAGGCAAGCGACCCCCATCACCGCCACTCGGGGCCGGGCGGGAGGTCAACACCCTCGCACGCGCTCTCGAGTCGATGCGTGAGGCACTCGAGGGACGGAAATACGCCGAGCGCTACGTCCAGACCCTCACGCATGAGATGAAAAGCCCGCTGGCGGCGATCCGCGGAGCCGCCGAGCTGCTCGACGAGAACATGCCCGCTGCCGACCGCTCGCGCTTTCTCAACAACATCCGTGCGGAGTCCGCCCGCGCCGACCGTTTACTCAACCGCCTGCTCGAACTGTCGGCGCTCGAGGGCCGGTCGCAGCTCGACAGCACCGACACCGTGGACTTCTCGGACGTTGTGCGGAGAGCCATCGACCAAGGCCGTCCCCTCGCCGAACTGGCAGGCGTCACGCTCTCGATCGACCTGCCGGAAGAACCGGTCGAGGTGCTGGGCGACGCCTTCATCTTGCGGGCGGCCGTGACCAACCTGCTGGAGAACGCCATCGATTTCTCCCCGTCCGGCGAAACCGTGTCGATCCGTCTTTCGGGATCGGATGAAACGGTGCTCACGATCGAAGACCACGGGCCGGGCATTCCCGACTACGCACGCGAAAAGATCTTCGAGCGCTTCTTCTCGCTCCGTCACCTCAAGGCCGGCCGAAAGGGAACCGGCCTCGGCCTCACCCTGGTCAAGGAAGCCGCCGAACTCCATGGAGGCCGTATCGCTCTCGACCCCGTCGATCCGAATGGCACCCGTGCGGTGCTCACCTTGCCGTCCGCGGGAAAACCCTGATGCGGTCGCCCGTCACGATGCCCTGAGCGCCGAGATCTCTCCCGAGCTGTCGGCGAAGCGTTCCATCCCGAGTCCCATCATGCGTGCCTGCGTGAGCCACAGGTTCGCGAGAGGCGTGCCTTCCGGCATGTTGATGTGCTGACCGGCCTTCACGCCCCGGCCGCCACCGGCGACGATGATCGGCAGGTCGTTGTACTGGTGCGTGGATCCGTCACCGAGTCCCGATCCGTAGGTGAACAGCGTGTTGTCGAGCATCGTCGTACCGTCCGCCTCGACGACCGAGTCCATCTTTTCCGCCAGATACGCGAACTGCTCCATGTGGAAGCGGTCCACCTTCAGCAGGTCGCCGATCATCTTGGTCTGGTTGTGCGACATCTGGTGGTGGCTCCGCGGCTTGTCGAACAACTCCTCGAACAGGTAAGGCGTGTCCCAACGTTCCGGGCCGACCATGAAGGTCGCGACATTCGTCAACCCGGTCTGGAGGGCCACGACCATCAGGTCACCCATGAGGCGGATGTATTCTCCCCGGGGAAGATAGGTCTCCGGAGGCTCGTCGAAGGTCACCTTCGAGAGCTCCGCCTTCATCTTCTCCAACCGCTCCATCTGGAGCTCGATGGTCCGTACCGAATCGAAATACTCGTCGAACTTCTGCCCGTCCGCATAGCCAAGTTCCCGCTTCAGCGAGGCGGCGTCCTCCAGCACCAGATCGGTGACATCGCGGAACCTCCGGATCTCCCGGGTGGAGAAAAGCCGACGGTACATCTTCCTCGGATCCCGGATCGAAGGCGCGAGGTGTCCCGTCCCATACCAAGAGATGTTGTCGAAGTAGATCGACTCCTTGTTGTCCTTGTGGCTGTTGCAGCTGAACTCAAGCGTCGGAAACGGTGTGGTCGTGCCGACCTGATCCGCCACCAAGTGATCCAGCGTGCGGTCCAGCGGCCACGCGGTGCCCTTGATCGTGTACGGCTCCGCACTGCTGAGGTAGCAGGACGCGCACTGCGCGTGCACGTCGGTGCCCTGCTGGAAGGTCCGGTCCATGCCGGTGATCAGGTTGATCTTGTCCTTCAGGCCGGCCAGCGGCTCCATCGTCGGAGTCAACCGATCCAGCGGACGGACACTGTAGAGCGGGTCCTGCTTGCCGAGCGACCGCCGGATGTTGCCGAGGTTCCCCTTCGGAATGACATGGTCCGCTTCACCGGGAAAGAATCCCCGGCGCACCACTCCGATCGGAACGTAGAAGTGAGCCATGCGCTTGGCCACGGCGGCCGGGGCCCGCGTCGCGCCAGCGCTCTCGAGCCATGGCAAGGCGAGCGCGGCACCGCCGATCCCGCGGAGAAAGCGTCTTCTGGAAATGGGTCTCATACAAAGTCCGGAGATTGATCTGACTCATTGGGACGGCAATCGATGCAACCGCCAAGTCGCCAAGGACGCAAAGAAAAGCGATGCCATCGATCTTGGCGTTCTTGGCGACTTGGCGGTGAAACAACGGGGGGCAGAAAGCCTTGGGAAAATCGCATCATGCTTCTCGGGTCGGTTTCAGTGTTCGGTGTTTTCGGCTTTCACGAGGGTCTTGCTGCGGAACGGTTCACTCAGGATCACTTCACGGATCAGCGTCTTCATTCGGTAATCGTCGGCGGCCGTGGCAGCCGCGATCCGGTCGAGCGCGGGTTGATCCGCAGCGCCCAGTTCACGCGCCAAGGCAAAGGACAGCATATGCCCCGCGAGGCCTCGGGTGAAGCGATCCTTTTCGGCAAGGATCGCATCCTTGAACTCAATCACGCTGGCGAACCGGTGCTTGCGGAACAAGGTGTCCGAAACGTCCACCTCGCGGCCGTTCTCGTAATCGTCCCGCCAGCGTCCGATCGCGTTGTAGTTCTCGAGCGCGAACCCGAGCGGATCGATCTTCTCGTGACAACCGCGGCAGTCGGCCCGTTCGCGGTGCATGGCCAAACGCTCGCGAAGCGTCAACGGCTTCTCTTCCTCCGCATGATTCTCCTCCAGCGGCGGGACGTCGGCGGGCGGAGGATTCGGAGGGTTGTTGAAGATCACGGTCGCGACCCATGCGCCGCGCGTGATCGGCTGCGACCTCTCCGGTCCGGATGTCATGGTCATCACCGCGGCATTGGTGATCACGCCACCATTGCGACGGTCCCGCACCGGAAGGCGGGTGAAGCTCAGCGCCTGCACGCCGCCTTGCTTGAGATTCCAACCGCCCTTGCTGATCGAAAGCTTTCCGTAAGCCTTCTCGAGTTGTCCGGAACGGTAGCTGAACCCCGGGTCGATCAACTCGGTGATCGGGCGGTTCTCGATCAGCACCGTCTCGAAGAGCAACAGCGGCTCGATCATCATGTGCATGCTGTTGCGGTAGGCGGAGAAGTAGAAATCCGGATACTTCTCGCGGCTCGGCGTCGATGAGACGATGCGTTCCAGCTGCAACCACTGGGTTGGGAAGCTGTCGCAAAATCGCTTCAGCCTGCGGTCGGCGAGCATCCGGTCGATCTGCTTCGACAGCACGTCCGGGTTGCCCAACTCACCCTTCCCGGCGAGATCAAGCAGTTCGTTGTCCGGAATGCTGCCCCAAAGGAAAAACGACATGCGCGACGCCAGCTCGAAGTGATCGACGGTCACCGTCCCTTTCCCAGCTGTTCCGCGATCGTAGAGATAGAGGAACCGGGGCGAGGCAATCACCGCCGCCGCAAGCTCCGCAACCGCGTCGTCGTAGCGGACGCCCGCCTCGAGCCTCTCGGAGAGGAAGCCCGCATAGCGATCGAGAACATCTTCCTCCACCGGCCTCCGGAACGCCATGGTCAGGAAGACGCGAAGGCGGCGGCGCGTCTCCTGTTCGGCATTCCCGCTTCCGGCAGGAGGAGCGAACAACGACTTCCAGTGACCCACCGTCTTCGGGTTGAAGTCGTCACTCTCCGTGATCGACTGCCCGAGCCTGAGGAAGGCCTCCATCAGAAGCGGCGACATCGACAGGTGGTCGGCCTGATTGTCGAATCCGTGCTCCGCCCGAAGGTCCTGGGGAAAGGGCGCCACCCCGGCGAGACGGGGCTCGATCAACTGCGACTTCCCGAGCGGGCGGCTCCCGACCTTGACGACGTCGGGAACCCGGCCGGTCGCCGGCTGGAAGTATCCGTCGTGCTCCCTCATCATCTTCTCGGGCAGGGAGAAGACCTCACGGTTCAGCCGGAACAGGTCGACCACCGCGTTGTTGTACTGGAAGCGGTTCATCCGCCGGATCGGCGTCCGCGGGTAAACCTTCGTCTCGGCAAGCGACTCGCGGAGCAGGCCCTTCAGATCGGCGAGAAACGCCGCCCGGACATCGGGTTCAAGCTGCGGCTCGTCCTCGGGAGGCATCTCCTCGAAATCGATGGCATCGATGATCGACTTGAGGAGCTCGGGGTCCTGGCTCAGGTCCGAGCCGGAACGGATCGCCATCAGATCGACATCCCCCTTCACCTTCTCGCCCTTGCCGTGGCACTCGACGCAGTTCTTCTCGAATACCTGCAGCACTGCCGACGGATCCTCCGCGGCAGCCGGAAGAATCACGGCGAGGGTGGCGACCACGGACAAAGGAATACGCATGGATAGGAACCCCGGAAAAACGGGCGATCCATTCCGCTACGTCGTTCGCCCACCCTTACTTTCCCCCAAGCGCCTGCCTTTCCGATGCAAAAATGGCGGCCCCGCGTCGTGCGGAGCCGCCATTGAGCAGAAGTTTCATGTCAGGAATGCCGACCTCATTCGCAGGAACGAGCCGGCATCCGAGTGGAGAGAGATCACCCTTCTCGATTGCCTCCGCGGCGTTCGAAGAAGCCGGAAATCAGGACATTGCCGTCCATGTCGACGATCAGCCCTTCGTGGAATCCGCCGAGGTCAAACTGGCTGGCCGAGCCGGAGGCGTTGCCTTTGCCGTCCGACTCCAGCATGCAGACCGGCTGATACTCACCGATGCCGCCCGGTGTGTTGGCGCGCACGACGAAGAAATAGACGCCTTCCGGCAAATCCTTCACGAGCACCGATGCATTCCAAGTGTCCTTTCCTTTCACATAGTTGACGATCGCCTTGCCGGTCGCGATCGTGCCTTCGCCGTCCATGGCGGCCTTGTTGTTGGCTTCGTGGGCACCTTGTGCGGCCAGGCTGAGGAGCGCGACGGCGGAAGCGACGAGGGCGGGGAGTTTGTTGTTGATCAGTTTTTTCATCGAGGGGTCAGTTTGGTTGTTTCGGTCCGGATGCGGCCCGACTCCCGGGCCTCTTCATCCATGTCCGAATCAAGGAACGCGTCCCGGCAGAGTTCGGATGCACCCCTGTTGAAAAATTCGGTCCCGCCCGGATCGGTGGTTGCATTCGTAGGAATGTCGCGGACGGTGAAATCGGGCGTCCATCTTGGTGGCGCCCCACTCAATCCCGCCATCTCACGCATGAAATTCCACACCACCGCCATCGCCATCGCCGCGGCACTCGCCCTGACCTCCGGCCCCGCCGAAGCCAAGCCCGGAAAAGGAAAGGGCAACAGCGGCGGCCCGCCCGGACAGTCCGGCAAGGCCAAGCCCGGAAAAGCCCCGAAGAAGAAGGACATCCCCGGACCGCCGAACGTGAAGGGCAATGGAAAGGTGAAGAAGAACGACATTCCTTCCATCGACCCGAAGAAGGCGGAGAAGGATTGGCGCAAGGCCGTGAAAAAGTTCGAAGACAAGGACCGTGACGCGGTGCTCGGTTACTTTTCCAAGCACAAGGGACACCCTCACGGACTGCCTCCCGGTCTTGCCAAGAAAGTCGCGAGCGGCAAACCGCTGCCGCCGGGGTGGCAGAAGAAACTCTCTCCGGGATGGGTCATCACCGACGACTGGTGGCCGAGCCTCACCCCGCTTCCGTATTCGGACTTCGCCGGCCTCAATGCCGCACCCGACACCGGACTCTACTGGTACGGCGACCGTGTGGTCCGGGTCTACGAACCACGTCGCGAAATCCTCGACGTGATCGTTGTCCCGACGATCCAACTGCCCTGAACGGGTCAGGCGGAATCCGGCTCATAATGCAACGCCAGCCACACGGCGTCGTCCGACACTTCGCCGACGCGATGCCGCATGCCGGGCGGTATGGTCAGAGAATCGCCGGTCGATAGCTCGAGCACGCCTTCCTCGAAAACCAGAGTAGCCGATCCTTTGAGTAACATGACCCATTCCGGGCGGCCCTGATCGTACCAAAACCCGTCCGGAGAAGCCGCACCCTGCGAAACGAGGCACTCAAGCGTCAGTCCGGCCGTCTCAACGAGAGGAAAGGCGACTTCGCCATCGGGGCAAGACGGCTTGGGAGGCAGGCGTTTGACAGTCGGAAGCATATCCGCGACTGCGCCAGAAGCCGGCAGGGCGCACAAGCTCGCAGCGCTCAGTTCAGCGCGAGCCTCGGACGAGGGGCGGCAATTCCCGCAATCAGGAGTCCCATGGTGAAGCCACCGATGTGCGCACCATAGGCGATTCCCTCCTGCTGTCCGCTGAACAGCGAAAAGTAATCAATCCCCACCCCGATCAAGGCCAGCAGCGCGAGCCGGGCCGGTGGAATCGGGCGGGCCATCGGCCAGACGTGTGGATCAGGCAGGCGAAAACGGGTCGCCAAGCCCAGATACGCCCCTTCGAATCCCATCACTGCCCCGGATGCCCCCAGCATCGGGATGAAGTCCTCGCGATTCAGAATCACGTGCGTCAGCGAGCCCGCGATTCCGGTGGTGAGGAACACCAAGAGCATCCAGCGCCAGCCGAGCAGTTCGACGAAAAGCGCCGCGAAAATCCACATGAACAGCATGTTCATGCCGACGTGCTGGATGTCGGCGTGGAGAAATACACAGCTCAGCAGCGTTCCAAGCTCCCACCAGTCATCGGGCCGGCCGACCCCCGACCGGATGTCGTCCCAACTTTGGACGACTTCGCCCGGAATCGCCATGAAGCGGTCGACCCAGAAAACCGACCCCGGCAGCGACTGCACGAAGAAGATCAGGAACATCAGGACGATCAGGACCAGCAGCGGGCCCTGAAGTTTCCACAATTCCCTGAAGTTCCTGACTTGGAAATCCACGGGCCTAGAAAGCCGAGATCCATCGGCATGGCAACGCCGAACGCCGCTACTTGGCCGGCAGCGACGACGCGAAGTCGACCGCAGGCTCCAGCCACGCGGCGAGTTCCTCCACATCCATCCCGTCCGGATCGATGAACAGGAACCCCTTCATCGGCCGGCCGGTGAAGTCCATTTCGCGGGCCTCGTGTTTCGCGAGAAGCTCGCGGTAGCGCTCCGGCCCGACCCGCAGCATCACCTCGTCCTTGTTGGTGACTCCGCAGGCCATGTTGCCGTTCACGAGGAAACACAGCCCGCCGAACATGCGCTTCTCCGAAAGCCCGGGCAAACCCGTCAGCAGCACCCGAACCCGGTCGGCAAGCAATTCGTCCATGGGCCGAGCTGTAGACAGACCAGACGCCCGAGTCGATCTCCCGCCGGGATCAGGCCATCAATTCAGCGAGCGGCCCGTTCTGATCGATCGTCTCGCTCAGACCCGGATCACGGTCTCCGTAGCGGTCCTCGGGGAAGCCCGCGGCGTGCAGTAGCGAGCAGTGCAGATTCGCGAGCACGCGGTGACCGGCCGTGTTGTAAGCGGGATAGTGAAGATAGCGGCCGGTCCGGAAGGCTCCGTTCATGTTCCCGAGCACGAGCAGCGGCATATTCTGATAGCCGGTGTGGTGGGCGCTTCCGGCATCGCTCATGTAAACGATGAGCGTGTTGTCGAGCATCGTCCCGTTGCCTTCCGGCACCGCCTTCAGTTTCGCCGCAAGACCGGCGATCAACTCCATCTGGAACGTGCGCAGCAAACCGCGCATCTCCCGGCCCGACTTCCAATCCGAGTCGAAGCGGTCATTCATGCCCTCGATGTCGGCGGTGTGGCCGATGTCGTGCAGCGAGATCTGCTTCATCCGCTCGTGCTGGAAACCCTGGAAACGGCTCTCGAGTTCGTCTGCCCGGATCGTCACGACATTCGTGAGCCCGGTGATCAACGAGGCGGCAGCCATGTCGAAGTGCGACTCAAGCCGGTGGGTTTCGATCTCCGACGTGTACTTGTCGGTGACCTTCGGTGCTCCGTCCTCAAGGACATCCCCCATCTTGGTGAGTTTCACATCACGCTCGCGAAGCGCCTCGAAGCCGTGAAGGTAGTGATCGAGCTTCTCCCGCTCGTCACTTCCCCCAAGCACCTTCTTCGCGCGCTTCACGTCATCGACGAGGAAGTCGAGCAGGTTGGCGTTCGCGGCGGCCTCGACCTCCGCATCGGCGCCTTTCATCACCGTGCCGAAGATGTCCTTGTAGGCGAGCATCGGCGAGGCGTAGGCCGGCGTCCGGGTGTTCTTACCCATCGCGGAGATGCTCAGGTAGCGGAACAACTCGGTCGGCTCGGTGCCGATGTGGAAGGCGAGGTGCTTGAAGATCCCCGGAAACTTTTGCGCCAGTTCGTAGTCGAGTGTGGCTCTGCGAGGCGGAGCATGATCGCCCGACGTGTAGGCCCCCAGCACTCCGAAGTGACCGCCGTGCGGTCCCTTGCAGACCTTGCTCGACAGCCCCTGAATGATCGTGAGCTGGTCCTTGAACGGCTCGAGCGAGGCCATGCTCGGGTTCAGCGTGAGGTCCTTGAGCGGGCGATCGACCATCTTGTCGCGCATGTCCCTGTCGGTGCCGAGGTGCTCGAGGCCGAGCGGAACCACACCATACGGCCGGAGGCCGTTTGCCCGCATCACGAAGACGAAGCGCTTGGGCATCGCCGCCGGGTTGCCGGCCGTCTGTGCCTGGAGATTCCGGAAGAACGGAACCAGCGCCAGCGCGGTGCCGGACATGCCCTTGAGGAACTGTCGGCGCGGGAGTTCGAAAGGAGTGCTTCTCATCGGGGTCGCAGGTTCTATTTCCGGTAGAGGAAGGAGTCGGAGGTGAGGAGTGAAACAAGCAGTTCGCGGAAGCTGCCGTCGTTTTCGACATAGGCGCGATCGGCGTCCATGAGCGTCGGAGAGTCATCGAGGTTCTCGTTACGGCCCATCCAGTAGCGGAAAGCATGTCGCACGAAGGACTGCCGAGCGAGCTCCGATCGGGCGAGGCGCTGCGTAAGCTCGACCGGATCATCGAAGGGCCCGTCGAGTGACGCGTCGCCGGTTCCGCGAAGTTCGCCGGAGGCATCGACCGGACGCTCCTCGGCGACCGGCGGAGTCAGGCTGCCGAGGCGCTTGCGCTGCTTCTCGATCTCGGCCTGCCGCTTCTCTTCGGTCATCGACTTCCAGTACTCCCGCTCCTTGGTCCAGCGGGCCATGTCCTTCTCGTAACGTACCTCGGCGGCCTTGACGTATTCCTCGTCGCCTGTCGGCTTCTTCAACGCCGCGATCCGCTCCTCCGCCTCGCGCACCTTCCCGGCGCGACCTTCGGCATCCAGCGAAAGCCACTTCTCCAGATCCTGCGTCGTCCGCTCGACCTGGTTGTTGTAGTTCCGCAGGTCCTTGAAATAGGCGTCGGCATCACCGATGACGATCCGGTCACGGTAGCGCCCGAAGTCGTCGTAGTACTCGAAGGCGTTGCCCAGCGGGTTCATCTTGCGGTGACAGCGCCAGCACTCCTCCCGCTCAACCACGGTCATGCGCTCGCGGAGCGTCCGGTGGTGATCCTCGGGAACCTTCGCATCCACCCCGATGGGCACCTCGGGAACCATATCGGCCAGCAGGTGCTCGCGGATCCACTTTCCACGACGGACGATGTCATTGTCGAAGTTACCGCTGTGGGCCACGAGCCATGCCGGATGGGTGAGCATGCCGGACCGCTGGTCAGCCGGCAGTTCGACCAGCTCGTCGGGACCCCGACGGATCGTATCGGCCTTTTTGCGGTCGAGATTGTAGGCCGTGACGTGACTGGAATCGAGACCGGGCCACTTCCCTGCTTCGGCAATTTTCGCGAACTCGTCGCCGTACTTGTTCCGCATGTGCTCCTTCATCTTCTCGTTGCTGCCCTTGAGAAGCTTCTCCATCCGATCCTCCCGGAAGTGATCGATGGCGTAGCGGTTGCTGGTCAGCAGTGTCGCGAGCACATCGCGATCCTCCTCGAGCACCGAGAGGACGAAGAGGTCGGCATCCTTGCGGAGACGGAGAGCATGGTGCTCGGGGTTGCGCTCCTTGTCCTTGAAGACGTCCGGCGCCGCATCGTAACCGAAGAACTCCTGGAAGAACCGCAGCACCCGTGGCTGGTGGTCATAGTAGTCCCCTCCCCACCGGTGATACATCGGGTAGTGCCAGTAGTTCCCCTTCCCGTCCTCGCGGGCAAGCACGGCACGCACCTCGCGCTGGACATCCTCCCGCGTCGTCAGCCGGCCCTCGTTGGCCGCCTTGAGAAGATCGGTATCGGGTTCGTCGTAGATCGCGTAGGAAAGCGCGTAGGCGAGTTCGAGCGGGCTCAGCATGCAACGCCCGTCGGGCAACTCTTCGCCGAGTCCGATCTCCATCCGGAACACGAACTCCTGGGACATGAGCATGCCGGTAATGAGCGTCTTGAACGCGATCGCCGGGCCACCGAGTTCAAGATTCTTGCGGAAGAGCCCGTCGATGTAGCGCGCCCGGTCCGACTCGGTCGGTTCGCGCTGGAAGATGATGCGGAACAGTTCGCCGATGGCCCGCTCGTAGGTCTCGTCCCGCTTCTCATCGTCGGCTTTCAGCACGTAGCCCATCCGGGCGCGATCGCCCTCCAGCAGGCTGGCCGCAACCAGACCGCTGTTGCGCATCATCGTCTTGATAACCGCCTCGTCGGCCAGCAGGCTGGCGTAGTCTTGGAATCCCTTGCCGCCCAGCCCGAGCAGCGGCTGTGAGACCTCGGTGCGGACCTCTTTCGAAAACTGGCGGTAGATCTGCGGACTCACCCGCCACAGCCGCGCCGGCGAATAGGCGGGCCCCTTGTGCTCACCGCTGAAGAGCTCCGTGTGGTCGACGCGGTTCGCTTGGCTCGGGAGCGCCAGCTTGTCCTCGTTCACCCCGCGGCCGATGCCTTCCAATCCCGACCCGATCCATGACATTACCTGGCTCCTCACCATCTTGTCCGGCTGGGGTTCCTCCTCCGGAGGCATGTCACCGAGACTGACCATCTCGAGAATCTTCTCCCATCGCTCGACGTCCTTGCCTTCCGCAGGGGGACCTTCGAGGTCATGAACGGTGAACTTCGCCTTCTGCTTGTCCGGCCCGTGGCACTCGACGCAGTGGGTCTCGAAGAACGGCTTCACCAAGTCCCCGAATGCCGCATCCGGAGCGAATCCGCGCGCGCTACCGGCGCCGATGAGGCAGCCGACAATCGCAACTGCCGCCGCTTCCCGATGAACAAAGCCCAAGGTCACAGTCGCGGCCTACGCCTGTGCCTTTCCGAATGTATCAATCCCTTCGGCATTCCGGAAAAAAGGCGGATTCCTCCGCCGAACATCCTCGATTATGCGTCAATCATCCTGACTCTTTGACACCTCGACCACCTGATTCCCAGTTCTAGCCCGAGTAGTCCTTCTCTGGGCGCCAGCGCAGCAAAAACGTGGGCGGGCGACATCGCGCATGGAGCGCTGGCTTCAGCCGGCCCCGTCGGTCCGGCAGCTTGGGTTCCGGGGCGAGCTGAAGCTCGCGGTCCATCCCTTGCGGAAACACCGACTTCGCGGCGCAAGGAAGCGCCAATCGGCGCTACGGAAGATCGGCGGCTACACGAACCAACAGCCGGGTGAGGTTGCCCGGAACACCGTCCAGCGCATCGATGGCCGCCTTGTCGAGATCGGCCTGCATCGGTCCATCCACGCCGGCTTGGGTTCCGGCGTCCGTCCAGGTCTCACCATCGATCGACCACGATGCGGTGTAGTCGCGACCCGCATGCCCTTGCCACATGACCGAGAACAGGCCCTCGGTATTGTTCAGATCGAGCACACGGAAGGCCGATGCCGCGTCGCACGGATCCGTTCCGGAAACAAACTCGTCGAGGTTGCTCTGGCCGTCGCCGTCCTTATCCTCCGAAGCATCGGACGGGTCATCGAGGTTGAGCCCGTTGGCCGTTTCGAACTCGTTCGGCATGCCGTCGGCATCGTTGTCCGGCCTGCGTTCGTAGAGCGTCGCGGTGCCTGAGACACGCAGCGCGTCGATCACCCCCAGCAGGTCGGTGCCGGTCTGGCTGGTCAGCTCGCTGCGGATCGTGGAATCGGATGTTACCCCGCTGATCAGGTTGTTGTCCTCCCCGAGGTCCACATCGAGCCGGAAGAGTTGTTTCGGAGTGCCTTGGTTGGTACCCGCGGCGCTGGGAATCGTCTGGTCCGAAGAGTCCCACGAGTTGTTGTCGCCGCCACCGGAGCCGTCGATGAATTTCCAGCCGCCCGGAGTCACGATTCCCAGATCGCCACGGCCCGCCGCCATGATCACGCCGGGACGGGAGGGCCCGGGTTTGGCCTGACCGTGGAGAAGGTTGAGGAAACTTTCGCCATCGGTGGCGACTCCATCGGCAAGTTCATCTCCGAAATGGGCCGCCACGCTGGCGAAGATGTCCACCTGTGAGACGGGGTCCTCGACAATCAAACCCGCCGCCGAACGGCCCGGCCAACGAACCATGAACGGCACCCGTGTTCCCCCTTCCCACACGTCGCGTTTGTTGCCGCGGAGCGGACCGTTCGGATCGCGACCATAGGCGATCGAGTGGCTCATCGCGGAGTTCTCCGGACCGTTGTCGGCCGTCAGAATGATCACGGTATTGTCTCCGTAGCCGTTGGCATCCAGTGCATCGAGAACCCGGCCGACCATCGAGTCCACCTGCTTCATGAAGGGACCGTAGATGTATCCGTTCGCATAATCCGCGTCCTGGAACTCAGGGATCACGACCCACGGTTTGTGGGGATAGTAGAGAGGGACGTAGCAGAAGAACGGGTCGGGATCGGAAGCACCGGCCCGGTCGGCAATGTATTCCTCAAACGCCTCGATCATCCGCGGCCCGGTATCGAAGGCCGAATAATGATCGTCACCTAGCGAAGCTCTCGAGTCGATCCCCGGTGACTGGACGCCGGTGTTCAGGTCGCCGGTGCTGAACCACCTTACTTCTCCATTGGCGGCACTTCCATCCGTCACCTGCGCTTGGGTGGCCGCCTGATTCGCGGCAATCGCGGAAGCAAACTCGGCGGTGTCCGGAACGATCGGAACATACCCGCCGGCGCCACTGTTCGCACCGGGGTGCCAGATCGTGTTCCGGTTGTCCTCTACATACAGGTACGGGCCGAAGTTGTTCGTCACGCACATCCCGTGGAAGCGGTCGAAGCCGTGGTCCGTGGCGTGGTTCACGATCAGGCGGGACCAATCGATGGTCGTCGGGTCGGTAGGGTTAGTGGTAATGCGGCTCCCGCCCGGAGCGTACCACTCGCCGCCAAGGTGCCACTTCCCGAACGCGGCGGTATCGTAACCCCGCCCCTTCATGTATTCCGCAAGGGTGACATCCGAGAGCAATGGAACCTCTTCTTTGCCCGCCCCTCCGTAGCAGTAGTAGCCGGTGATACCGTTGAAGAGCCGCCAGTTGTACTGGCCGGTCAGCAACGCGTAGCGGCTCGGCGTGCAGATGCCGTTGCTCGAGTGCCCTTCGAGAAAGGTGACGCCTTGCTCGCCGATCGAGTCCATGCGCGGGGTCGGCGCCGGCGGGGTGGTGCCGTAGAGGTTCGCGTAGCGTGAGACGTCGCCGAAACCCATGTCGTCGGCGTAGATGATCACCACGTTCGGCTGGGCCGGACTGCTGGCGTGATCCGGCCGGCTTCCGGCGTCGTTCGGATCCGAGCCGAAGGCCGTCTCGGCATCGTCTCGGTAGCCATCACCATCGGTGTCGACGAACGGAAACAGTTGAAACGCATTCGGATCGGTACCGCCCGCGATTTCGTCGGCGTCGTTGGTCCCGTCCCCGTCACTATCGGCCTCCAAAGGATTGGTCGGATCGCCCGGAGGAGTCCCGAGCACTCCCCCGCTCCACGGATTGAGGGTGCCATTCACCTCATCGCCATCCGAGAGCGTGTCGTCGTCGCTGTCCGAGTCCTGCGGATCGGTGCCGACTTGGTACTCTTCCAGGTTGGTAAGCCCGTCCGGACCACCCACCGCATCGTTGTCGAGGTCGGCATCGAGCCCACTTGTCTTGTCGAGACCGTTGTCGTCCTCCCATTGGTCGGGCATCCCGTCTCCGTCGGTGTCGACGAGGACCGTGATCTCCAAGGTCGGCGGTCCGAAAGCCAGTCCCGCGAATCCCACGTTGATCATCGTGACCAGCAGCCCCTCGTTGTCAGCAGGGTCGCTTGCCCAGCTTTTCACCGTATCGAGCAAAGCCGATCCCGTGACGACGAAGGTGCCTTCCACGTCCGGGTTGGACGTATCCGTTGTGGTCCCGAACTGCTGGTAGGAGTTGGTTCCGAAGTTCTCCAACTCCGTTCCCCCCGCCCCGGTCGGAGCCTCGCGCCCGAGATTCCATGTCGGGTAATTTCCTCCGTCGTCATCCCAGTCGCTATTCACATCGAACACCTTGAGCGAGTTGCCGGTGGTGACCGTGTTGAGCCGGCCGATCTGCAGAATGTTGAAGGTGGCGCCGGTGATCAGACCCGGATCCACTCCACTCAAGGCCGAGATGTCGAAGCGGAGATACCATTGCGTTCTCCACTGCTCGTTGCTGCCGCTTTCCCGCTGGCGGACCGTGCCGCTGTAGGGGCCCGTGAACCATCCGTCGCCCGGAACTGCGGGAGCGGTCAAAGGATCGGTGTCGTTCTGGCCGACCAACTGGCTGTCGGTGAGCGTCGAGAGCGTGACGTCCGCATGGACCTGGCCGACCCCGGCAAGCGCGAGAAGGGCTGCCGGAAAGCTGAGACGGATTGAACTCATGGATTTTGGGAAAGGAAGGCACCCACCTGCCCGATGGGTGCCCGAGGAAGCTTTGGGAACGGTGAACCAACCACCTTACGGTACTTCCTCAATCCGGTAAAACGCGCGATCGGAAACCGGAAGACTCGAATCCGTGAAGTCATCGGTGGCAGCGGCCGGAAGCCGGGGACCATCCACCACATCGGGAAATCCATCCTGCAGGTTCAGCGAACGCACCATTCGGTACTGCTTGGCCGGATCGAGACCTTCGACGGTCGCGGTGAAGGATGAGCCATTCTGGTCGGTAGCGACGACACGAAGATCCGCCGCGACCTCGATCTCCCGCACCTGGATGAAGGGAATGTGGGTGCCCGTCAGGTCACCGTTGGCGAGGAATTGCTCCCAGAAGAACTCCTGCACGGTGGAGGCGGCGGTGAAGGTTCCGGTGAAGAGCACCGCCGGCCGGTCGGGACCACCGTAGATCGAGTTCGTGGGACCGATGGGATCGGTTGCGACATTTCCGCCGACGCCATCCGCGGTCATGAAGCGGTCGATGATGCCGCCGCTGCGATCGTCCACGCGCCCGAATTGGATCAGATAAGTCTTCCCGGGAGTGAGTCCGGTGACCGCGAGACGGGGAACGAAATCCGCATCGGCTACCGTGACGGATTGGAACCAGAAGCTGGTAACCAGCGGCGTGAGCGCCGGATCCTCAAGATCATAGAACCCGTTGACGTTACCCGCGCTCAAGGACCGCGATTGGCTGCTCATGAAGGTCTGGAGATTCGGGGATGCCTTCTCGGTCAGGGTATCGACGGCTCCGACGAACGGGATTCCGTTCACCGTTACATCCTCGCCGTCGATGTTCTCCGCGAAGAGGAGCGTGCCTTCGGTGGAAAGCAGAGCCGCGGAGCTCATCTCCTCGACCGTCCACGCGATGGCCGGGAAAGTCGGGGTGGAGAGCCCGTCAACAGGACTGCTCCCGGCCTCGATCTCAACGTAGTCTTTGTGCCCGTCGTCATCGCTGTCGCCATCGGTGGGCAGCGTGACGAATCCGTCGGCGCCCGCCACAAGTTCCTCGTCGTCCCGGATGAGATCCCGGTCGGTATCCTGACGGGTCGGGTCCGTTCCATGGACGAACACCTCGTCGGCATCGCTCAGCGTGTCGGAGTCGGTATCGACTTCCTGCGGATCCGAGCCGGCGGTCTGCTCTCCCGCATTGTCGAGGGTATCGGAGTCCGGGTCGCCGGTGGCACCGTTGTCGCCGGTCGGGTCGTTCGGATCGAGATTGCCTTCCACCTCGAAACCATCGAGCAAGGTGTCTTGGTCGGTGTCCGGATCGTTGGGATCGGTGATGGACCCGTTGGAGCCCGAAACCTCGTCACCATCGAGAAGGCCGTCGTCGTCGCTGTCGGGGTCCAGTGGATCGGTCGGCTCGCCGTCAGGTGGATTGCCGGCGGGAGGGTCGCCCGGAATGTGACCGACGAGATAGGGGTTGAGCGCACCCGACAGCTCATCTTGGTCCTTCAGGTTGTCCGCATCGGTGTCATCGCTGATCGGACTGGTTCCATAGGTCACGATCTCGTCGAGATTGCTGAGAGTATCGAGATCCGGGTCACCTGTGGGGCCGTTGTCTCCGGAGCCGTCGAGCGGATCGAGTCCGTTCAACACCTCCTCGTCATCGAAGAGCGTGTCGCCGTCGCTATCGTCGGAATTGGGATCGGTCACCGACCCGTTACCCGCGTCGAGTTCCTCAAGGTCGGTGAGATTGTCCCCGTCGGTGTCGGCAGAGTTGGGGTCGGTCGCCTCTCCGGGCGCCGTCGTGCTGACGCCACCGCTCCACGGGTTGAACTGCCCTGTCAATTCTTCGCCATCCAGCAACCCGTCGTCGTCCGAGTCGTCGTCGAGCGGATCGGTGGCCTCCGAGCCGAAGGGATTGGACGCACCGGTGGTTTCGGGCCCGTCATCGATGCCGTCGCTGTCGCTGTCGGCCACGTTGGGATCGGTGCCTGCGAGGTATTCTTCGAGGTTGGTCAGTCCGTCATCGTCGAACAAGCCGTCGTTGGCGCCCTGGGCTCCGTCCGCCGAGTTGGTTTTGTCGAGTCCCGGCGTGGCGTCCTCGTAGTCGTCAGGCATCCCGTCGCTGTCACCGTCGGGCAGCACCTCAAGCGTGAGTGTTGGGGTGCCGAAAGCGAGACCGCCCAAGGCCGCCTGCACAAAGGTGGCGAATAAGCCCTCATTATCTCCCGGATCCGCCGCCCAGCTTTTCACCGTATCCAGCAGCGCGGCGCTATCGACGGTGAAGACCCCCTCGACATTGGTGTCGGACTGATCAGCCGTCGTTCCATAGATCTGGTACGAATTCATCCCGAAGTCCGCCAGCAAGGTTCCCCCCGGACTCCCAGTGGGAGCCTCCCGGCCGAGATTCCACGTCGGGTAGTTCCCCCCGTCGTCATCCCAATCCGCGTTCGGATCGAAGATCCGAAGCACATTGTTGGTCGTCAGCGTGTTCAGCCGTCCGATCTGGGGAATATCGAGCGTTGCCGACTGGATCAGGTGAGGCTGGATCCCGCTGAGGGCGGCGATATCGAAGCGGAAATACCACTGCGTTCTCAACTGCTCCTGGTTTCCGCTCGCTCTCTGGCGCACGGTCCCGGCGTAGGCGCCGGTGAACCACCCGTCACCGGGTGCCGCCGGGAGGAGGAGTGGATCAGAGTCGTTCTGCCCGACCATCTGGGAGTCGGTCAGCGAGTTCAGGACGATCTGGCCGGAGGCCGGCAGACCAAGGGCCGCGATGGACAGGAGTGCCAGCAAACAAGGGCTGGCGGAGCGACCGCGGGGTCGCGAAGGGGACGGGTTCGGGAGCATGTTGGCTTTTTTCGGGTTTCGGAGCCGCGAAGCCCCTCTCTTCCCCTCCATGAACCGCCCGCACCGACATTGGGACAGCTCGATGGAAAAAACTACTCCTCGACCACGATCTCGAAGCGGCGTCTGCAGTCGATGCGGCTGCGCAGAAGCGCGGGATTGATCTGCCCGGGCAGGATTCGGACCTCCTCAAGGTCACGCAGCTCGATCCGGTTCGGGAAAACCAGATTCTCGCATTTCCGCAGATCAAGCCGGCGGACCGGAAGCGCGTTCAGCGACGACAGATTGAAGCGGTAACGGAGATCCAAGGTGAGTTCGAGCACCGGTGCATACTTCAGCACGCAGTCCCCGGACCCGGCACCTTCCTGCAATGCGAGAACCAGCGGCCGGTCCGACCACAGGAACAATGCGCGGTGATCAGGGTCGTAGCGACCGATGACGCGCTCGCCGCCGCCGTTCATGTACTCGACCAGCCCCATGACCGGCTCGATGCCTGCGCTCGATTTGCGAACGGCATGGTCGTAGCTGAGGATCCGCTCCATCAGGGGATCGCGACCCGGATGCACCGTTCGCGCCTTACGAAAAAAGCCCGCGAGCTGCTCGGGACTGGGACGGCGGCTCCCGCTGAAGTCGAAATGCCGGAACTTCCGGGCAAGCTTGAGATCGCCTGCGAACTCATGCTTCTTGGGAACCCCGGCCTCCAGGGCCGATCTAAAGTCCAATTGGATGCAGGACAGCACGAAGGTCTCAAAGCTGGCTTCCTGATTCGTTGGATCCAGCGAGAGCGCCACCTTGGCGAGGCCGCGGGCTTCGGGAATGGACTTCGCCGGAGCTGAAAAGACGCCGAGGTTCTTCAGGCTGTTCGCCGACTTCGCCAACTTGGCGGCGAGCTCCTCACGCGACTGCGCGGTCTCGGCCAGATGACTCTCGATTCGCGCGGCGGACTCGTCGACCCGCGCCGCGAGCCGACCGGCCTCGTCTTCAAGTTCCCTCGCCCTGCCCCGCTCGCTCTCGGTGACCAGACGTTCGACGCTGATCCGCTGGAGAAACAACCCGGACACCACAATCACCACAGCGATCGCTCCGAAGAAGATGGATGCCGGCAGCTTGTGCCTTCGCAGGAACAGGGCGGATGCGCGGAAGAAGCCCGGCTCCTCGGCCACGGTGGCATGGCCGCCCAAATACTTCGACACCTCCGAGGCGAGTTCCGCGACAGAATCATAGCGCTGCTCCGGGTCCGCGGTGCAGGCCTTGAGCACCACCGCGCTGAGACTTTCCGGCACCATCCGCTGCGGATGGCGCAAATGCGGTGGAGGGAAGGTGCCCCGGGCGGTCTTCGCCAAAAGCTCCTCCTGGGAAGTGCCCGTGAATGGCGGCACGCCCGTCAGGATCTCGTGGAGCACGCAGCCAAGCGCGAAGACATCCGTGCGGACGTCCTTCCTCCCCGCCGGCACGATCTGCTCGGGAGCCATGTAGCCGAGCGTCCCCTTGATCTCACCGTGCAACGTGATGTTTCCCACCGATTCCTTCTGGCCGGGAAAGGGAAGACCGTCATCAGCCGACTCGGGCTCGGCAATCTTCTTGGCAAGGCCCCAATCGCAGACCAGCACCTCGCCGAAACGGTCGGCCTGGATGTTGCCGGGCTTCAGGTCGAGATGGAGAAACCCGTGATCGTGGGCATACGAGACCGCATCGCAGATCCTCAGGAAGATCCCGAGCAGCTCCCGCCGCCCACTCATCCCGCGCTCGCGGATCACGTCCCCGAGGGTGGTCTCACCCTTCAGGTCCATTGTGAAATAGGGACGCCCCACACCATCCACGCCGACGTCGTAGATGTTGATAATGTTCGGGTGGTTCAGCGATGAACTGACCCACGCCTCGTTGACGAACAAATCGTAGAACTCCGCTCCCCTGTCCTCGCGGAGCCGCGCCATCGCCACCCACCGGCGTGCCCGGCAGTCCCAGCACTTCGAGACCTCCTTCAGCGAGCCCATTCCGATCGACGTCTCGTCGCGATACCGGACGTCCGACTCCGCGAGTTCGATGTACGACGGACACAGTGCTTCAAGCCCCGAGTCGTCGAGAAGGTTCGCCTCCTCGTAAGCGCGTTCGAGTCGCCTGTCCGGCGTGTAGCGGGACTCCGGCGTGCTCATGGCTCGAGTTCGGCGGTCAATGCTCGGATCTCCAGATAGAGCCGCTTCTTCACCCGCTTCCGGAGGGTGTAAACAGACGAGATACTCAGACCGGTCGCCTCGGAGATCTCATCGGCCGACCTTCCGTCCAGCCCCATCTCGAAAACCTCCATCGCCTGCCCTTGGAAGACCGAGCGCACGCGCTCCATGGCGAGACTGGAAACGTAGGTCTTCCATTCGCTCTCGATGAACTCCTCCAGTTCGGACGAAGCGCCGTCGGGCCCTTCCGCCAGCAACTGCTCGCCGTAGCGGCTCAGGTGGGCGCTGCGGCGTTTCAGGGTCCGGAGGTGGGTGAAGGCGGCATTGCGGATTACCGCTCCGAGCCACGAGCGGAACCGGGCCCGGGAACGGTCGTAGGTCGGCAGGTCGCGGGTGAGGCGGACAAGGATCTGCTGCGCTAGGTCATCGACCTCGTCCCGGCCGACTCCGATCTCGTGGAGGATGTAGCAGATGAACCGCCGGTAGTTCTCGACGAACTCGACCCATGCCCGCTGGTCGCCCGGATCGCAGGCCCGACGGATCAGACTGTGACGTGTTTCGTACGGCTCCACCGTTGGCCGTTCTAGTCGGACGGCCACGGGCTGCCGAGGAAATTCAGGGCTGACCGTATGCTGAATGGTCGTGCCCATGCCGATGGGTCATTCTGCAAGACGTGGTGCGGTCGCCTTGCTCTCCCGGAGACTGGCGAGCTTCTTCCTAAGCTCTTCCACCTTCTCCGGCATCGCTTCGGCCAGGTCCTTCCGCTGTCCGATGTCGTCCTTCAGATTGTAAAGGTGCACCGGCCCCTTCTCGGCCGGCGTGTCGTGCTTCTCCAGCCACGACTTCGGAACTCCGGAGAGGTGCCCGGTTTTCGAATCGATGAGGAGGTAATCGCCGTGCCTCAGCGCGTACTGCCCGGCCTTGGTGTTGTGGACGATCGACTCCCGTCCGCTGGTCGGCGCACCTTTCAGAACCGGCATCAACGAGAACGAATCCTCGGCACCGGACTTCTCCGGAAGCTCGCATCCGGCGGACTCGGCCAGCGTCGCGAAGACGTCCGTCTGCGACGCCAGCGCGTCGGTGGTCGTTCCCGCCTTGGTCACCCCGGGATAGCGGATGATGAAAGGCACGTGATGGCCGCCTTCATGAATGTCCCTTTTGCAGCCGCGCAAGGGATGGGACGACCAGTGGTCGAACTTCTCGTCGCGGGCGTAGCAGTAGCGCTCCGGACCATTGTCGGCACTGAAGAAGACGATCGTGTTGTCCGCCTCGCCGGACTCCTCGAGTGCGGCGAGCAACTGGCCGACCGAGTCATCGGTCTCGAAAACGAAGTCGCCGTAGGGACCCGCCTTCGATTTGCCGTCGAACTTGTCGTTCGGGATGATCGGCGCGTGAGGCGACGGGAAGGCGAAGTAGAGGAAGAACGGCTCCTCCTCGGCGGCCAGACTCTTGATCGTCTCGACCCCTTTGGCGGTGGTCGTCGGAATGTTCTCGTAGGGATTCCAACCCGTGACCATCGGCCCGGGCCGGCACTCCCAGTTGCCCTCCTTGATCGTCGGCCACACCTTGGTGTCCATCTGGGTGTCGGGTGCCTTCACCAGCTTGTCGTCCTCGATCCACGCGTAGGGCGGGAAGTTGATCACCGTGTCGCCGAAGTAAGAATCGAAGCCGATCGACATCGGTCCCTCCGGCACGGACTTCGACCAATCGAAGTCCGAGTGTTTGACCGACTTCTTCGGCGTTCCCGGTTTGCGGATGGCGTCCCAGTCCCAACCGAGGTGCCATTTCCCGATCGCCGCCGTCCGGTAGCCGTTGGCCTTGAGCATACCGGGCAGCGTGAGTTGTCCCTCTTTGAAAACCGTGCCACCCAGCGCGCCGACGATCCCATGGAAGTCGCGCCAGTGGTGGCGGCCCGTCAGCAACGCGTAGCGCGAGGGCGTGCAGATCCCCGAGGACGAGTGGCCGTCGCGGAAGGAAAGGCCTTCCGACGCGAGCCGGTCGAGATTCGGCGTCGGGATCTTCGAATCCGGGTTGTAGCAAGTGAGATCGCCGAAGCCGAGGTCATCGGCGTAGAGCACGAGGATGTTCGGCTTCTGTCCGGCGAAAGCCGGAAGGGCCGAGCTGATCAGGGCGGCGCAAAGCGGGAGGGTGAAGGCCTTCATGGGAATGGACTAGGACGCGGAACGACCGCGAATCCTTCCAAGATGAGCCGGTCCCGCCGGAATTGGGACACCCGAATTGCCGGCAATTGGGGAGCGGCTCGCCAAACCGCCCCCTCTCCTGCCGCATCCGTCCGGTCCTACTCGGCCGACACGCGGGCGAACAGCGCCGGGTTCGCCAGCAAAGCGGGCGTGACCGTGACGGTGACCGTCTGGATGTGATACGGGGCCCCGGTGTCACTGTCGACGTTCTCAACCGCCCCGAGATCATCCGGCCAGCCCGCGAGATCGGTGCTCGTCTCCGTTGTGTAAGTCAGTCCGGTCTCGTTCGGATCGCGACGCGTGTAGGTGAACGTTCCACCTGCCTTGGTGAGCGGTGCCTTGATCGGATTCACATCCGACGGATCAGTCGGATCGAGTCCGAACGCGTACTCCTCCTCGTTCGTGAGGCCATCCATGTCCGGATCCTCACCCGGAGCACCGTCGGTGTTGGGATCCAGTCCGTAGAGGCCCGCCCAGGTGTCGTAGTCGTTCGCCACGCCGGCCGTGTAGACGAGCTCGAGGTCGTTGCCGTTCTGCTGGACCGCCCACGTGCCGAGGGCACCGGTGGAGACCGCGAATGCAGCGCCGTCGACAACGAATGCGTTGGCACTGAAGCCGGTGATGCCGGAGGCGGTCGTCACCAGGGTGAAGGTGGTCGTCGTCTCGCTGAAATTCGCGAGCGCAAGATCCGCCACGTTGATCGTGACCGGGTTGGCCATCGTCGCGGTGATATTGAGCGAGTCCGCACCGATCGTGTCGTAATCGGTGCCCGCGATGAATGCCAGCCAGTCGGAAACCTCCCAGTCATACGACGAGTCCGGACCGAAGGTCAGTTCGCCGGCCACGGTGAGCGCACCCACCGAAGTTCCGGGTGAAATGGTGCCGGTGATCGTCGCGTCACCCGATGCGGTTCCGTCGCCCGCCAGGATCGCTCCCGATTGCACGTCGACCGTGCCCGTGCCCGACGTCCCTGGCGAAAGCAGCGTGAGCGTGCCGGCTTCCACGACGGTCGATCCGCCGTAGCTGTTGGCACCGCCCAAGGTGAGATTCCCGGCACCCTGCTTGGTCAGACCTCCCGTTCCGCCACCGCCGGCAAGCATCCCCTGGTTAAGTCGGGCGTCGTTGCCGTTGGTGTCGATGAAGACTCCGCCATCGAGGACATTGACCGCATCGAGTCCTTCCATGAACCCGTTCAGCGCGCTGTTCGCACCATCCACGATCACAGTGAACGTTCCACCATCGAGATTCACGGTCGTCGCTGCGGCTGCATCCAAATCCTGCACCGCGGCGCAGAAGATGTTGCCGCCACTCAGGAGATTCAGGGTCGTCGATGCCGAGTTGGTTCCGAGTTGGACTTTGCCGCCGCCACCCCCGGCGGTGAGGATCAGGTCGCCGGCAATGGTCGCATCGTTCGTGCTGGTCGGATCACTGACGCCGTAACCAAGTCGCAGGTTCGCGTTCGCATTGGTGATCTCCGCCGAGCCGCCGTTGATCACCGAGAACTCGGAGGTTCCCCCATTCAGAATGCACATCACACGGATCGCATCCCCACTGACCAACGAGGCACCATCGATGACGATCGATCCTTCGCGGACTTCGAGAATCCCATCCCAGTTCGCATCACCTTGAACCGTCAGGGTGGCGAGACCGTTCTTCACCTGGATCCCTCCCTGACCCGGAGCCGTGCCGGAGGTGCCGGTCCACGTGGTCGGATTGTAGATCCGGACCGTGCGGGTGGCCGCGGCGAAATCGATGTCTCCGGTGAAGGTCATCGCCGCTGGATAGGTGCCGCTCACATCACCGAAGGCCGGATTGTCACCGATCAGCACCGGGTTCGCGAAGGTGCGCGGCGTTGCATCGGCGGGCGCGACGCTGCCGCCATTGATGAAGATCTGGCCTGTGCCAAGGAGGCCGTCGCTGCCGACCAGAATCAGTCCGTCGTCCAATTGCGTGCCCCCTGCAAGATTGTGTGCCACTCCCAACTCGGCAACTCCGCCGCCGGTCTTGATCAGCGTTCCGTCACCGGTCAAAACCGCCGTCAAGGGAGCGTTCAGCGTGCCCTCCAAACCGAAGAATGCCCCGGATGCGGCGCTGTTGATACCGCTGCCGAGCTGGCCGTCGCCGGTCAATGCGACCGTCCCCTCGACCACGGTCGTATCGACGAAGCTGTGCGAGCCAGCACTGAGAGTCAGCGTCCCGGTGCCTTCGTGAGAAATGCTTCCCGTCCCGAGGTCGATCGATCCCGAAACCCCGGCGAGGCCGTCCCCTTGGAAGATCACGTTCGCACCACTTCCGCCTCCCGAATAATCGAGCGCGGTTGCCGCCGCGAAGTCGATCGAAGTGCCGGCATCAAACGCGAGGATGGAGTCGCCTTCGACGCTGAGCGTGGCATCCCAGATGATTCCGGTGCGGCTGTTGAGAACATGGAAATCCGGAAGTGCCGTCGTCGGGCCACCCACCAGCGTCACCGGCTCGCTGACGGTGCTGCCGTTGGGCAGCGGGTTGCCAATGGCCAAGCGGGCGGCGTCCTCGACGATGGTTCCCGCAGAAACGTCACCGAGCGCGGTGGGATCACCGATCGCAAGCGAGCCGTTCTCAATGGTCGTGAGTCCGGTGTAGGTGTTGGCCCCGGCGAAGGTCGTGTAGGTCCCGGAAGTCGGGTGGCTCTTCAGCACGGCGCCGTCGCCGGAAATGATGTTCGGCAATGAGGCATTCACCGCGACCTGGAAAACCCCGGGCGCGTTGATCTCGATCGGGCCGGTTCCGAGCGCGGCGTCCTCGACAATGATCGGCCCGCCGCCGAGATCGACACTCCGGCTCAGGAAGAGCGTGCCGTCATTGATCATCGTTCCGCCACCGAAGGAGTTCTTGGTCGCGATCGTCGCCGTGCCCGTGCCGTTCTTCACGAGAGTCGTGAGCGGGCCGGAGATATCACCGGTGCCGGCGGCGGAGGTGATCGTGTAGTCGTTGGTCGAGTGGTTAAGCGTCACCGAACCGGGCTCGACGAGCAAATCGAGGTTCACATCGGTGGTGCCGCTTGCGGTGTCGTCGAAGAACGCCACGTCGCCCGTCACGAACAGGCCATCGGTCGACTGCCAGTTCAGGGTCGCGAGATCCCAGTTCGCGTCCACCGCACCATCCCACACCGACGGCGGAACCGCGGTGATGCGCAGCACGATCGCCGAGCCGGTATCGACCAACGAGCCGGTCGCGTGGCCGAGATCGGTCTGGAGGTCGAGGTAGACCGTCGGATCCGGATCGGGCGGCGTGGTGGCCCCGGAGTACTGGATCAGCGGATAGTCACCGACTTCCCACTCGGCGAATTCGTCGACGTAGACGAAGGTTAGCCCGCTGGCCAGGAACGCGCCGTCGGCTGCAATCGTCAGCGTGTCGGTCGAGGCAAGACCGTTGAGATCGAAATAGAGGTCGGCATTGTTCAGATCGAGGGAGGCGGTATCGATCGCCCCGATCACGCCGGGCCCCGCCGGGTCGATGACCGCTCCGCTCGCAGAATTCGCCAGCCCTCCCGTGGCACCCGCAGTTCCATCGAGGTAGAGATCTCCCGCAACACTGACGAGGCCATCGATGGAGCCGCTGCCGCCAAGCACCGCACCCACGGCGACCGACGCCGGCCCGGCCAACGAACCATCCACCTGCAGCGTGCCTGCGGAGACATCGGTCAGTCCGGTAAAGGTGTTGGCATTCGAGAGGAGCAGCGTGTTGGGCGATGTTTTGAGGATCCCGAACGACCCGCCGCTCTCGCTGATCGCGTTCGAAAACTCGAGCACCGAGCCCGCGCCACCATCGATCTCAATCTCGGCATCGCCGGTCAGGGTAACGGGCGCGCCGATCGTCTCGTCCACCGCTTCCGCCGAATTGACGCCGGTCCACTGGAACAGCGCGCCTCCTTCGAAGATGATGTCCCGCTCAATCGTGCTGAGCACGGCGTTAAGTCCACGATAGACGCGGAGCTCGCCTCCATTCCGAACGGTGATCGTCCCCATGCCGCCACCGGCCAGCGTGACACCGCCTTCCAATCCGATGACCCCCGAAACGATGTCGAGGTTCCCCGCCGAAACGGTGCCGCCCTTGATCTGCGTCTGCGAGCTTCCGGTTCGGGTCAGGGTGAATCCGGCCAAATCGAGAATCACGGTCGAGGGCGGATCCACTCCGTTGAGGCCGATGTCGAAGCGGCCGGTGCCACCCACGGACGCGTCGGCGGTCAGAGTGACATCCGAGAAAAGCTGCTGGGCGTTGGGACCGGTGTGCTGGAAGGCACCACCGCCGTCACCGTCACCCGCGAGGAAAACCGCTTCGCCCCGGACGTTGATGTTCGCGGTGTTGATCAGCGTGCCACCCGCCTCGACCGTCACGCTGCTGCCGTTGCCGGTCAGCCCGTAAGCCTCCGGCGCTTCCATCTGCACGGTCGCTCCGCTCTGCACGGTGAGATTCCCCTGCCAGAGAATGCCATCCGAGCCATCGCCGTTGATCCGGACCAAGCCATCTCCGGTCACGATCACGTTTCCGGGACCGTCGAATCGCCGGTTGTTCGGGCTGTTGTCACTGCGGAGTCCCATCTCCAGCGTGCGACCGCTGGGAATGTTCCAAACCTGGTCGTCGCTGACGTGGAAGCTGGCCACCAGCAAGTCCCGCGGCGCGGCCGACATGTCGATCCCCCCCGCCCCGACGCCGACCCAGTTGGTGCCGCCATTGTTGAGGTTGATGCGCGACGTGACGGTCGTCCCTTCCACCCGCAGGCCGCCCCACTCAAGCTGGCCTCCGGTAAACTGGCTTCCGGTCGCGGTGAAAGTGTCGTCGAAGACCGCGGTATCGGACGCGGTGGGAGCGACACCGCCGACCCAGGATCCTCCGTTGACCATACTGGTCGTATTCCCGGCCTTGACGATGTCGGCAGCGTGCGAAAACGGCACGAGCCCTCCGGCCACAGCAATGCAGCAGATTGGGTTTTTCATGGGTTTTATAGGTTTCCAATCACCTACGACCTCAGAAATGAAAACGTAAACACGTTTCTGCATAAATCTGGGGAATTCGTGGGCTGCCTCCCCCCGAAATCCCGTCCTTGCGGGAGAATCCGGGGAACGCGAGGGTATCTGGCGAGATGTTTTCCCACATGCGACGACTCGCGCTTTTCCTCATTCCCTTCTTTCTTCCCGCCGCTTCCCTGACTGCGGCGGAGAAACCCAATGTCCTGCTGGTCTTCATCGATGACATGGGATGGGGCGACTTCTCCTGTTTCGGCAACACGGCCGTGGAGACCCAACACATTGACCGGCTCGCGAAGGAGGGACTCCGGTTCGAGCAGTTCTACGTCAACTCGCCCATCTGCTCGCCATCGCGCACCGCCATCTCCACCGGCCAGTACCCGCAACGCTGGCGGATCGGATCGTTCCTCGCCCATCGTCAGGCGAATGCCGGGCGGGGCATCGCCGACTGGCTCGATCCGAAAGCTCCGATGCTCGCCCGCTCGCTGAAGCAAGGCGGCTACCGGACCGGCCACTTCGGCAAGTGGCACATGGGAGGACAGCGCGACGTCGCCGACGCACCGCTGATCACCGCCTACGGATTCGACAAGTCGCTGACCAACTTCGAGGGCCTCGGCCCGCGCGTGCTACCGCTGTGCGACGCCTACGACGGCAAGCCGCCGAAAAGGCACGATCTCGGATCGGCCAGCCTTGGACACGGACCGATCGTTTGGGAAGACCGCTCGCTGGTGACCAAGTCCTTCGCCAATGCCGCGCTGGCGTTCATCCGTCAGGCGGAAAGCGCGGACGAGCCGTTTTACGTCAACCTCTGGCCCGACGACGTCCACTCGCCATTCTATCCGCCGAAGGCGCGCCGGGGCGACGGAAAGCGGGCGCTCTATCATGGCGTGCTCGACACCATGGACGAGCAACTCTCACCGGTCTTCGATCACATCCGCAACAGCGAGAAGCTTCGCGACAACACGCTGGTCATCGTCTGCTCCGACAACGGCCCCGAGCCCGGAGCCGGTTCGTCGGGTCCGTTCACCGGAGCAAAGACCGAGCTCTACGAGGGAGGCATCCGATCGTCGCTGGTTGTCTGGGGACCGGGCTTCGTTCCCGACGACAAGCGTGGCACCACCAACACCCGTTCCGTTTTCTCCGCCATCGATCTGGTTCCGTCACTGCTCGAACTCACGGGAAGCGAATCCCCCGACGGGGTCGAGTTCGACGGTGAAGCACTTCCCGACACGCTCGTCGGAAAGTCGGAAGCCTCGCGGTCCGCGCCGATATTCTTCCGTCGCCCGCCGGACCGCCCGGTCCGCATGCCCGGAGGAAAACGCGACCTCCCCGACCTCGCGATCCGCGACGGCGACTGGAAGCTCCTGTGCGAGTACGACGGCAGCAAACCGGAACTCTATCACCTCGGCAGAGACCGGGCGGAGAAGAAGAACGTCGCCGACAAACATCCGAAGGAAGTCGAGCGGCTGAAGAAGCTGTTGCTCGAATGGCACCGGTCGATGCCCGCCGACAACGGCGAGAAGTTTGAGAAAAAGGGCTCCAAACGCTGATTTTTCAATCGCCGGTGGCAGATTGGCAGGGGCTGCGCTTAGGTCAGGCCGTTCATGCGGAAACGAGAGCCCACCCTGTTTCACCCACTCGCCAACTGCCACTGGAGGGTTTTCCTCCGACTCTACCGTCGGCACTGGCCCTACTCGTTCCGCTCCATCCCTACCCAGATGCTGACCTGGGCGGGCGTGCTCGCGCAAATTCCGGGCAACGCGCTCGAGCGGAGAATCTACGCGGACCCGATCCGCGAACATGAATTCCCGGAACCGCCGACCTTCATCGTCGGTCACTGGCGCAGCGGCACGACCTTCCTCCACAACGTCCTTTCCCGCTCGGGACGTTTCGCCTTCATCAACCTCGCCCAGACGGTCCGTCCGCTCGGCGCGATGCGCTTCGCCGGTGCCTTCGAAAAGCTGCTCGGACGCATCGCACCCGAGGAACGGATGGCGGACAGCGTCCAGCTCGCGCCCAAGGAACCACAGGAAGAGGAACTCGCTCTCGCCCTGATGGGATCCGTCAGCGCCTTCCACAGTCCGTTCTTCCCCCGCGATGCCGAGCGGAACTCGAACCGGGCCCTGTTCTTCGACGATTTGGAACCGGGTGAACTGGAAACTTTCCGGGCGAACTACGATCTGCTCGCCCGCAAGGTCAGTCTGATCGACGGCGGCAAGCGGCCGCTGCTTTTCAAGAACCCCTCCAACACGGCGAGGCTCGACTTTCTCCGCGAGACGTTCCCCGGAGCACGCTTCATCCACATCGTGCGCCACCCGGCGGATGTGGCCCGCTCGAGCGTGCGCATGGCGGAGGCTCTCACCCGGCATCTCTCGCTGCAGCCCCTGCGCGAGACGCCGGTCATGGAGCGCATCCTCATGAACTATGCGCGCATCATACCTCTCCACCTCGAACAACGGGAGCGCATCGAACCCGGCCACTACACCGAAGTGCGCTACGAGGACTTCCGCGAGGATCCGATGAAGGGAGTGGAGGACATCTACCGCAATTTCGGCTGGGAACTGGATGATGATTCGAGGGACTCGATCCGGACCTACCTCGATTCCATTGCCGGTTTCCGACCGAACCAGCGGCCGAAAGATCCCGATCTGGCCGCGATGATCGCGGACCGGCTGGCCTTCGCCTACGACCAGTGGGGATACGATCCATGACCCGCCATCGACAGCCCCCGCCCCGCCCGCTAGCCTCGCGGCCGTGAACCCCACTGACCTCACCCTGCTCGGACACTCCGAGAACCGGCTGCCCGCGTCGCCCGACGAGGCCCAGCTCGAGACCTTCGACAACTGCCGGCCCGGCCGGCGCTTCTGGATCACGCTCGACTGCCCGGAGTTCTCCTCGCTGTGTCCGGTCACAGGCCAGCCCGACACCGCGCACATCGTGATCCGCTACATCCCGGCCGAGCGCTGCGTCGAAACGAAGTCGCTCAAATTCTACCTCGCCTCCTTCCGCAACACGCCGGCATTCAACGAGGTCGTGGTGAACCGGATCCTCGATGACCTCGTAGAGGCGCTCGACCCGACCGAACTGACTGTCAGCGGCAAGTTCGGCGCCCGCGGCGGCATCCAACTCACCTGCGAAGCGAAACATCCGGAGGGGTGAAAGGTCCAAACTCGAAACTTCAACTTTCAAACTTCGAGTTTCAGTTTTCCACGAAGGATGAAGACAGTGGTATTGCTCAGCGGCGGGATGGACTCGGTGACCGCCTTCCACGAAGTACGACGTGACCATGAGGTCGTCGCGGCTCTCTCGTTCGACTACGGCTCGAAGCACAACGCCAGGGAAATCCCGTTTGCCAAACTCCACGCCGAACGGGCCGGGGTCGCGCATCATGTGATCCCTCTCGGATTCATCGACGAGCACTTCAGCTCGGATCTTTTGCAGAGCGGAGGTGACATTCCGGACGGCCACTACGCCGAGGAGAACATGAAGCGGACCGTGGTCCCCTTCCGCAACGGCATCATGCTGGCGATCGCCTGCGGTTTCGCGGAGAGCGTCGGCGCCGCGGGCCTTGCGATCGCCGCTCACTCCGGTGACCACGCGATCTATCCGGACTGCCGCGAACCGTTCATGGAGTCCATGGCGGCCGCGATGACGCACGGGACCTACGAACAGGTGGAACTGCTGCGGCCGTTCATCGCGATGGACAAGACCGCGATCGCCCGTCGCGGCGCGGAGCTCGGCATCGACTTCCGCGAAACCTGGTCGTGCTACAAAGGCGGCGACGTCCACTGCGGCACCTGCGGGACCTGCGTCGAACGCCGCGAGGCGTTTCAACTCGCCGGCCTCGAAGACCCGACCGACTACCTCGCCACCCCGCCGATCCCCGAGCTCCCCTAGCGCCGCAGGCGGACCGCGCGGCTCCGACCGCGCCCCGGAACCCGAGTCTTGCGAATCACCCCAACGGGCCGCCCCAGCCTTGGTGATCAGTAGTCGGTAGCCAGTGGTCAGTTCCTCAACCAAGGAATGCCGCCGCCTACCTGGTGCTGCAGGCGGACCGCGCGGCTCCGACCGCGCCCCGGAACCCCGGTCCAAAGAAGCGCGGTCGGAGCCGCGCGGTCCATCTTACCGACTTCCCGCCTCCCAGGCCGAACCCCACCTCCAATCCTCGGGGCGATCGCAGAGCCCTGCCTTCACCGGATTCATTCGGACGTAGTGGACCGCCCTCGCCAGATGCGCCTCGTCACGGATCAGGCGGTCATGGTAATCGGGCGCCCATAGCTGGCCTGCGCGGTTCAGAAGTTCATGGATCCGATTTGCCGTAAACCGCTTCCACGACCCGATCGTTCCACCCAATGAATGCCCTTCCCCCATGACCAGGAGGACATGGACGTGGTTGGGCATCACGCACCATTCGATCAAGTGGTATCGTTCTCCGTCAAAGAATCGGAGCGCATCCGCGACAACGGCCGCACACCGCCCGTCCCGCAGCACGCATTCCCCGTGGCACGCATCCTCCCAGCCGGCGACTCTCCTCTCGAGCTCACGGGCATGTTCTTCGTCCGGAAGGCCTGCCAGTTCGCTTCGCCAACCTTCGACAACGTGGACCGGCAACGAATCCGCCAAGCGGAACGTCACGCCCTGCGCACGGCCCGGCACATCAAGATGCGGAAGATAACCGCGGCGGTTCCAGCCTTGCCGCTTCTCCGGGTCGGTCATCGGATCTCATGCCGTTCGAACGCGGGGGCTCCGGGGCGCGGTCGGAGCCGCGCGGTCCGCTGACGCCATCGGCGGACTTACGCCGAGTAGTAGCGCTTCGGCCCCTCGCTCGGGGGCGGGATGTGGAGCAGTTGCTCGAAGTCGCCCTCTTCGCAGCAGCGGACGAAGCCCTCGGCGTAGCTCTTGAGCTTGTCCCAGCACTCGCGAATCTCCTTGGCCTCCTGCGCGTTGATCGAATGGTCGAGCGCGGCTGTTGAGATCCGCTGCAGCAGGCCCGAGAACTGACCGACGATCTCGTTGGTTGCCGGCAGCACCTCGTAGCCCTGCTCACAGGAACTCTCGGGATTCCTCACGAAGTAGCCACCGCTCTGCTGGCACAGCCACTCGACGATCTTGCAGTCGCCGCTGAGCTCGACGATCTTCATCAACCGGTCGAGCGGATTGCGGCTTCCCGAGCCATCCTCGGACTGCTTTTCCGCCCACTTGTAAACCAGTGACAACGAGACACCGAGATCGGCCGCAACGGCCTTCGGGCTGGTTTTCGAAAATGCCTGACGCAGCACCTCGTGACTTTCCATGCCGCGGACGCTAGCAGCCCGTTTCACCCTCCGGAAGAGCGAAAAATCACCCGCCTTCGCAGCCTACGCCCGGGCCTCGATCGGCTCCCCGGCCGCCGTCGCGAGTGACGACTCGGCGATACCCTCGACCTCGGCCACGCTCTCGACCTTGCAAAGCCGTTGGCGCAGTTCCTTGGCGCCCGGAAAGCCTTTGCAATAGGCCATCAGTCGGGCCCGCATCGCCATGATCGCATGGCGTTCGGTGCCGTAGCGGCGGCTCTCCGCCGCCATCCGGCAATGGCGGATCACCAGCTTCCAGCGTTCCTCAAGCGGCACCGGAGCCATCTGCTCGCCGGTCGCGAGGTAATGCTTCGCCTGACGGAACACCCATGGATTCTGCATCGCGGCCCGACCGATCATCACCCCGCTCACGGCCGTCTCGGTGCGGCGCTTCTCGACGTCCTCACCGGTCGCGATGTCGCCATTTCCGACCACCGGCACGCTGACCGCCCGCGCGCAAGCATCGATCACCTCCCAGTTTGCCTCACCACCGTATCCTTGGGATCGCGTACGACCGTGGATCGAAATCGCCTGCATGCCCGCGCCTTCGAGAATCTTGCAGACCTCGACCGCGTTGACCGACTGCTCGTCCCAGCCGATCCGGATCTTCGCCGTCACCGGCACGATCCCTTCGCATGCCTTCGCCACACCGGAAGCGACCGATTCCAGCACCGGGCAATCCTTGAGAAGCGAGGATCCGCCGTTCTTCGACACCACCTTGTTCACCGGACATCCGAAATTGATATCAATGAAGTCGGGGCGCTTCCAATCGACCACCTTACGTGCCGCCTCGCCCATGCGTTCTCCGTCCGCACCGAAAAGCTGAACCCCGACGGGACGCTGCTCGTCGGTGAACTCCGTGTACTTCCGCGTGCGGTCGTCGGCCTGCATGATGCCTTCGGCCGAAACGAACTCGGTGACCATCACGTCGGCGCCGAGTTCCTTGCAGATCTGACGGAACACGACGTCCGTCACCCCCGCCATCGGGGCGAGGTAGAGCGGAAACGCATCGTTCTGGAACCAGTGCAGCACGGGCCGAATCTAGCCCGATGCACCCGATCGTCAAAAGCGTCAATATCGGGCGCCACAAAGGTAGGGCCGAGCGCCCCCGCTCGTCCGTCTGGAGGAGTGTCACATCATGTCCTTCCGCGGCGGACGAGCGGGGCGCTCGTCCCTACCTTCTCACGCTCCGGTAAAACCGCCTCGGCGCCGAAACATCCGCCGCCTCACCCTGCTCCGGTTGCGGAATCACATCCTGCCAATCGAGCAGATCATCACTCACCTGGAGAATCCCGTTGAATTCCAGCGTTCCGTCCGCCGCCAGATCGATCGCCGGCTCCTCGTTCGGCACCATTCTCCGGATCACGCCGTCCTGCTTGTTCGAAAGGAAGATCCGCCCCGGAGTGTTGACGCTGAACCGAATGTCGGTGCGGCTCGCATCCGACAGCCCACGCGAATCCCTCACCGAGTTGATCAGGTCGAGAAACGTCGACCGGCTCCCCGAGGGGCCGTCCTTGAATCGGATCTCATCCAGACCGTCGATTCCGCCGTCCAGCGGGTCGGTGTCGACATTCAGTCGGAACACCCGGCCATTCGGAAAATCCGCCACCATCAGCACACCCTCCAGACCCGTAATGCACGCCCCGCGTGAAACCTCGCCACAGGTGACCGCCTTGCTGCCGGTGGTGATCGCAGGACTCGCGAATCCGGTGCCGTGGAAATAGCCCGCGACCGGATCGACAAACGCCACGTTGCCGCTGTCGCCGTCCCCCGGATTCCACCCCTTCCACCCGAAGTTGCTTCCATCCGCCATCTGGTTGATTTCCTCAAACAGATTCTGCCCGATGTCCGCGATGAAGGCCTCACCGGTCACCAGATCCCACCCGAATCGCTGGGGATTGCGCAGCCCGACACAATAGTTCTCCGCGAGCGTCCCCGCACTCATGTCGGTGGCAAACGCATTGGCGGGAATGCCGTAAGCGCCATTGGCACTGTCATTGCCGAGCGGGTCGATGCGCAGGATCGCACCGAAGGGATTGCTCAAAGTCTGACCGTTATTCTGGGGATCGTTTCCCGACCCACCGTCACCGATCGAAATACGGAGCATCCCGTAATCGGAATCGCCCGGGGTAACCGTCGGGTTGAAGGCGATCAGTCCGGCGTTGTGGTTCCCGTAGGGCTGGTCGAGCCGCATCACCTCGCGAAACGGCGTCGAAGGATTCGCCGGCGTGAAGGTCGTCGCGCCGGGACCCGCCGCCTTCCACTCGAGGAGCAAGGTGTGAAACCCAGCCGAGCCGGAAGTGTCGAAGTCGGGCGTGGGCGTCGTGTTACTGCAACTGTGGATCGTGTAGAAGCAGCCGTAGCCGTCAGCTTCGGATTCATAGAAGTCGGGATGGAAGGCGAAAGCTTGGAATCCTGCCTCGAAGGTGGAGGTCACCGGAATCGTCGGGTAGTCGCGCAGATCGAGAAACTCGGTCACCACCCCGCTGCTCTCGTCGATGTGATAGAGCGGCCCACGCTGATCGTTCGCAAACAGCTCCCCCATCGGATCCTGCGTCACGACACTGATGCGCGGCGGAGCGGAATTCCCCGAAGCCGAATCGGGAACGGTCGCCACCTCGACCAACTCGAAGGTCAGCCCGCTGTCCGGAATGCTCTGGGCCGAAACAACGGCCGCCATCCCGATTCCCAGCAAGCAAAGTTTACCACGCATCCTCCCAACCAAGCGAGCCCCGCCCGAATCTCAAGCAACGTTTTCGCCGAATGGACCGCGGACTTCAGTCCGCCCCGGAGCCCGAGACTCTGCCAACGATTCGCCGATTGCGCCACGCCGTTCGTGTCCTGCCGGTAGACCCCGTAAACGGGGAACTACAAACCCCGGTGGCGCGCCTGTGGGGTTCGTAGTCCCTCCTTCAGGAGGTCCATCAGTCCGTTCACCACCAAACATCACGGGCCCTCTCGGAAACGATCGAAACCATGACCTCCGGGAGGCAGCCGAGCCCGCGCCCCCCCAGCTCACCCCATGCGCGGCAGCGCCGCGCGGACCTTCACGCATCCTCAAAACTACGGATCATCCGCCGCCTGATCCAGCGCCTGCGGATCTCCATCAGCCCCGCCCAGAACAACAGGTGCCCCATCGTAAGCATCCAGTATGGAATCACGACGTGGGTGTCCGTTCCGATTCCTCGCCCTTCGTCACCTACACTTTCAAAGGACGGAGACGGGAACCATGTTGGGCTCGGCCTGTAGGGACTGTTGCCGTCCGGATAAATTCCCACCACTGGGGGTTTGATCGAAGAAACCGCAGCTGGCCCGTCTTCCACCACGCTGAGCGAAACGGCCCCTTCGCCGTGCAAGAGGTGGATCAGCGGCTTCCGGTAGTAGATGACGGATCGAAAGTGGCGATTCGAATCGCACCAGGCCCAGGCGAGAAAAACCAAGCCCGGCACCCCGGACCAAAACACGATCGATTTCCACCACGGCCGGGGATTCACACGCAGAGAATCCCAAACCCGCTGACGATTGCCAGCCCCACCCATTGGAACTTGGAACTTTCCCCATGGAACTTCAGGCTCCGCCGCATGAAGCGCCTTGCCCTCCACTGGCAGATCCTCGCGGCCCTCGTGCTCGCCACGCTTACCGGCGTGATGTTCCGCTACCTCGTGGGCCCGGAACTCGGCGAGGAAGGCTTCGCCGCACGCGCGATCGAGACCTCGAAGTTCATCGGCGACCTCTTCATGCAGGGCCTCAAGATGATCATCGTGCCGCTCATCGTGACCTCGGTGATCAGCGGCATCGCCAGCCTGCAGGGCGTGAAGGGCTTCGGTCGGCTCGGCGGAAAGACCTTCGCTTTCTACGCCTGCAGTTCTCTGGTGGCGGTGGTCACCGGCCTGCTGCTCGTCAACCTGATCCAGCCCGGCATGGTCGACGGCCAACCGAACGAGGTGATCCGCGCCGCCTTCGATGAGAAAGCCGCCGAAGCCAGCGACGCCGACCGTGAGAAGGTTGCCGCGGCCAACGAGAAAGAACCGAAGGACTTCCTCGACACGATCAAGATGATGGTCCCGCCGAATGTCTTCAAGGCCGCCACCGACAACGGCCAGATGCTCGGCGTGATCGTCTTCTCGCTGCTCTTCGCGATCGCGATCACGCGGCTTCCGGCCGACGAAATGAAGACCCTCCGCGAGTTCTTCCAGGCCGGCAACGACGTGATGATCACGGTCACGCGATGGATCATGGCGGTTTCGCCGATCGGGGTCTACGCGCTGATGTTTCCCGTCATCTACGAGAACGGTCCGCAGATCTTCGTCGAGATGGGCAGCTACTTCGGCACCGTGATCGCCGCACTGGCTTTCCACTTCTGCATCACGCTGCCGCTGGTGCTGAAGTTCGTCGCCAAGGTCAATCCGCTCGACCACCTGCGGGCGATGCGCGACGCCCTGCTGCTCGCATTCTCCACCGCCTCGTCGTCCGGCACCCTGCCGGTCACCATGCGCTGCATCCAGGACAACGCAGGCGTCTCGAAGCGCACCGCCTCGTTCACGCTGCCGCTCGGCGCGACGGTCAATATGGACGGCACCGCGCTCTACGAATGCGTCGCGGTGGTCTTCGTCGCGCAGGTCATGGGCGTGCACATGGGCTTCGGCGAACAGTTCGTCGTCGTCACCGCCGCGCTGCTGACCAGCATCGGCGTCGCCGGCGTGCCGTCGGCCAGCCTGGTCGCGATCCTGCTCATCCTGAAAAACAGCAACGTCCCGAACGCCGAAATCGCGGTCGTCGCCCTGCTTTCGGTCGACCGCATCCTCGACATGCTCCGCACGGCGGTGAATGTGTTCGGCGACTCCTGCGCCGCCGTGACGATCGCCAAGTCCGAGGGCGAGGAACTCTTCGGAGAGAGCGCCGCGTAGCGGTTGTCACTGCGGACGACCCGGGATTCCCAGCTCGTCGGTGACCTTGCGGATGTGCGGCGGGATCTCGGCGCTCACCCAGCTGCGACCGGCGGGTCCGTCGGGTTGCTGGCGCTCGGTGATGCGGTAGACCCAGCGACCGTCGGATTGCGATTCGACCCGGATCGAGTAAGCGGCCGACCGGCGGCTCCCCCACCCTCCGAAGGCGTCGTCGGCTCTCGTCAGCTTGAGGAACGCGTTTCCTCGTGACTCACCGAGCACTTCGACAACCCGCGCGGCGAACGACTCCCCCTGCGATGACCCGTCAAAGGGCTCCGAACCGATCCAGAGTTCCTCCTCACCCTCGACGAACGACAAAGATTCCTTCTGCTTGGCCAGCATCCGGTCGCGCACCGAAGCCCATTCCTTTTCCAGCTCGCTACGCTCATCAGGAGAAACCGCCAAGGCCGCCGCGACCGTGTCGCCATCCGAGAAGAGCAACTCGCGGTGATCGAGTGCGGGCTGGGTGGCTGAAGCCAACCGAACCAGGACTTCGGGATCGACTTCGACGGCCACCCCAAGCTTTTCGACGACGGACTCGGCCTCCCCGTCCCGAACCTTGTGCTTCGGTGCGGATGTTCCCGCACCCACCTCGTGATTTGAGACCGTCGCCTCAACTGGCAAGGTGGCCCCATCCATGGCCTCGGAGCCGGTCGGCCCGCGATCGCGCCAAGCGCCGATCGCAAAGCCGACCAATCCTCCGACCACCAGAGATATGAGGACCTTCACCATCCGGCAACTCAGGGAAGCACTTCGATTCCGAGCGCATCGACAAACAACGAGTCGAGCGTCCGGTTGCCCTGCGTCTGATCGGTGTCGCGCACCCGGATCGTGACTTGCCCGCTCAGACCTGGCGGAAGGCTGACCAGTTGCGGCGTGTTGTCATCCGCCGTCTTGGTCACCGTCAGAACGTCGGTGAAGTTCACCCCGTCCGTCGAGTAGGCGAAGACAAAGTCGTCGCCCTCCGAATTGGCGCTGTGGTGGGCCTCGACCGACAGATCCACCTGCGAACCGCCGGAACCGAGGTCGAAGGTCCACCGATGCTCGAGATACGAGTAACGTTTGCTCGGCTTGCCATTTGTCTCCGTTTCCTGGAGCTGCTCGTAGCTGTTGTCCGAACTCAGGGTGCTCGAGTACGAACCCGAGACGATGCTTCCCGAGATCATCGTTTCCCCGTTCGCCCCGTAGGTGGTCGGCGTGGGCAGCGCATCGACCGTGACCTGCAAGGTCGCCGTGTCGGTCAGGCTGCCGTCGCTCACCTGCACCGTCCATTGGTTCGTTCCGACATCACCACTTCCCGGCGTGCCGCTCAGCGAGCCGTTGGCAGCCACCGAAAGCCATGCCGGACCACTGAGCTTCGAGAAGGTCAGGGTGTCGCCGACATCCGGATCGCTCGCGTCGCCGGCGATGCTCCCCGCATACGCGGTGCCCTCGGTGGCGTTGGCCTTGACCAGCAGCGATGACGCGAATTGCGGCGCCTGGTTCGGCGGCGGATCAACCGTGACCTGCAAGGTCGCGGTGTCGGTTAGAACCCCGTCGCTGACCTCGACCATCCACTCGTTGAGTCCGACGTCGCCCGCGCCGGGAGTTCCGGAAAGCGATCCGTCCGAGCCGACGGACAGCCAAGCGGGGCCGCTGAGACTTTGGAAGACCAGCGTATCTCCAACATCCGGATCGCTCGCGTCGCCCGCGATGCTGCCGGTGTAAACTACCCCACTCGTCCCATCCGCCTTTACCAACGTCGAGGAGGAGAACTGAGGCGCTTGATTGCTGAACGACTGGATTTCACCCAAGGCAAGCGTCCGCGAGTAAACGCGCACGTCGTCGATCGAGCCGGCGAAGCGCTTGTTCGAGTCGCGGTGGTCATACCCGATGCTCACTGCAAGCGGCTGCAACGACTGAATGGTGCCACTTCCCTGGGCTGCCTCGACGCCATCGATGTAGATGAATCCATCAGCACCGCTGCGCACCGCGGTCAAGTGGTGCCATTGGTCGTCATTCACGGTCGCGGTGGTCGTCAGGTTGAACTGATAGCCGCTGTTGTAGACGAAGAACGTCACGGTGCCGGCGTCATTCACATTCAGCATGTATTCGCCGAGGTATCCGGCGCCGCCCGGCTCCCGCTGCTGGATGACCGTTCCGATCCCCGCCGCCGCATCGATCTTGACCCACGCGCAGAGCGTGAAGTCGGTCGTGCCGGTAAGCGCGGCCGACGAACCGGCAAGCACTCCGTCGTCGACGCCGTCGAAGGTCAGCGCGTTGCCGTCGATGCCGGTTCCAAACACCGCACCGGTCACCGCACCGTCATTGCCTGCCACTTCATCCGCGGCCACCAAGCCGCCGGTCTGATCGAGACGCCACCACGAGTGCAGCCCGGCAAATAGGCCTTGCGGGGTATCGCCGCCGTCGGCCGGATCCGATCCGGCATAAACCTCGAAGCCGTCCTGATAGCCGTCGGAGTCGCTGTCGACATCGTTCGGGTCGGTGCCGTTGGCCAGCTCGCCCGAGTTGTCGAGACCGTCGCCATCGGGATCGCCGGCACCGTCCTGTGCGGCGATGCTGCCAAAGTTGGCGACCTCCCACGCGTCGTTCAGGCCGTCGCTATCGGAGTCGGGGTTCGAATCATTAACCGTCACGGTGAACGACGACGTCACCAAGCTTCCCAGACGGTCGATCGCCCGCAAGGTAACGAGAGCCGAACCGGTTTCGAGCGACGGATAACTCAGGGTCAGCGTCGACCCGACGAGCGAGGCATCGACGAGTGCGGGATCGCTGTTGGCATGGACCGCCAGGGTCAGGAAGTCCCCCGGATCGGAATCGCCGAACACTCCGGACACATCGATCACGGTCGGCGCCGAACCTTCATCCACGGCAACGTCCGATGGCGCGGCCAACACCGTCGGAGCCGTGTCGCCCAAGGTGTGGATCGAGGGCGTCGCGAGAACGGTCCGGGAGAAGCCCGGGCCTTGCCACGCCACCGCGACATGGTCGCCACCGCCGCCCTCCTTGTGGAGGACTTCGATGTAGTAGGCGCGGTCGGCCTCGAGCGCGAGCGTCGGGGACTGCTGGGACGAGTTGGAATCCCATGCCTGATAGCCGGTCCAGCCGCTGACCGACGCCACCAGAGTGGCGGCCCCGGATGAGTGATCGGTGCTGATCCGCAGTTCGCTGGCGTCGTCGCTGGCGATCCAAAAGGTGTAGTCGCCGGTCGTCGGCGGCACCACCACGCCGTAAATACGGTGACCGTAGGAGTCCCCGACACCGCTACCGGAATCGAGGGACGACCAGACCGTCGTCGTGCTCGGATTGTCCGGATAGTCCGGACTCGAGGTCAGGTTGGAAATCGATCCGCCGGAAATCCCGTTGAAGCGGTCTGCGGTGATCCCCGACTGGCTGACCGCCGATGCGATCACGTTCACGGTCACCGGAGCCTCGGTGCCATCAATCGTGTAGGTGAATCCGTCCAGGCCGGTGAATCCGGGATCGGGCGTGTAGATCAGGCTGCCGTCGGCATGGACTGCCACCGATCCGCTGGACGGCTGACTCACCTGGATCGTCGGCGATCCGTCCACGACATCGTTGCCGAGCACGTCGATCAGCGTCTGGCCGTCCTGAAGCGCGGTCGCCACGTCCGGGCTCAGCACGGCACCGTCGCCGGTATACGAGGCCAGCAAATAGCTGAACGACTGGCTACCCGTTCCCTGCTCGGCATCACCCAGCGTGTCCTCGGTCAGAAAGCAGCCGCAGTTGTCGTGACCCGCCGTGATCAACTGGTGGGCCAGCGATCCGTCGTCTCCCGGACCGGTCGCGACCTGGGCGGAAGTGATGAACGGGAAACCCGGAAAGGTTCCGACCGCCGGCGTCGAACTCGTGTTCTTGAAGCCCGGGAAGGCATCGAAGTTGGAGAGCCCGATCTGAAGCTGGTAATCGCCAACCTGATACGATCCCGACTCGATCACGACATAGCCGATCGTCTCGTCGGCACGGGTCGTGGTCGGATCCTCTCCGACATGTTTGCCGACCGTCACCGAGTTGGCGGAGTTCTGATACCAGAAAGCGGACCAGTTGTTGTCGTTCGCCGACATCACCTGGCCGAACACCGTCGGGATAAAGTAGTGATCGTAGCCGGTGTAGGCGAACGGACGGGTTTCCCCGGTGAAGTTGCCCGCCGTGTCGGTGACCGTGCTGGTAAACCTCACCGCCTCCATCTTGATGCCGTCGGTGGCGGCATCGTAGACACCTTCCTCGACGACCATGAAGCGAACCGCGGTCGGACCTGCGGGAGTCGCGGATCCGTCGACCCGATCCAGCCGAACCTCGAACGAAGTCGCGCCCGCATTTCGAACCCGTGCCACCAACGGCGGCGAACCTGCGGCAACCAAGGGCTGCGCCACCACGACCGGCGAGACGTAGGTCGCAGGCAAGGTCACGGTGGACCATCCGGAGCCGTTGGCCACGCCGTCGAAGGCCGCGAGTTTCGGCCCCGCTCCGGGAGCGAGCACCACGACTTCCACGGTGGTCACGAAGGTATTCCCGGTCGCGTTGCTTACGGTGTAAGTGAAGTCGTCATCACCGGTGAATCCGGGAGCCGGCGTGTAGGTGTAGGTGCCGTCGCCGTTGTCGGTGACGCTACCCGACGAAGGCTGGCCGACCGAATCGAGGTTGAGCGTCCCGTCATAGCTGAAGTCATTGACGCTCGGGTCATTGAAAACGACCGGCGTGTCCTGCGTCACGACCAGCGAGTCCGGCACGCGCTCAACCGGCATCCATGCCGTGAAGGCAGCGAGCTCCGTTTCGGCCGCCGCTGATACCGGGATCTGCCACGCGGCGAAGAAGTCGCTCATATCGAATCCGGTACGATTGCTCAACTCGCGCGCCCACTCGTCGATCTTGTCCTGGCTGGTCGACAGCCCTGAAGCGGCGGTAATGGCCGCCACGCTGTCCTTGATGACCGCAGGACCGAATTCGGCCGACAGCAGGTCGAAGGGCGTGCCTTTCACATCGACCGCATAGTGGTTGAAGTGATTCCACAGGTCGTCGGTTTGAAGAGTCAGGTAGTTGTTGATTCGTCCGACCGTCAGCTCCTGCTTCCAGGCATACTTGCGCGCCGTCTCCTGCATCCACTTGCCGCCCATGTTCGGGCTCGTTTCGCCGAACTCGTAGAAGATGATGTTCCCCGAATCACAGATGTGGCCGTACTCGTGAAGCGTCAGCGCATAGGCCGATGACTGGAGATTGAGCGAGTCCACCAGGTTCGATGTGCGACCGTAGGACTGCGGATAGGTCGAGACCCCGCCCGCCGGGTAGTAGTCGTGGTGCACCGGAAGCTGCCGGCCCGCATCGTAGGCATAGAACTCGCGGACCTTGCCGCAGAAGAAGTCCCACTCGGAAATCACCGCCTCGGGATCATCGAGGGTCCTCAGCCAGAGATCGGCATCGATGATCAGGCTCGCCTCGGGCGAGTCGAGCACCCCGAACGGCGTGCCACGGTCGCGGATGCCAGCGGTCCATTCGGCGTCGGTCGTCGTGCCGAGCATGAAATAGGGAGCCTCGACCGCGCCCGTCACCGTGATGTTCTCGGTGCCGGTCCATGTGACGCTGCCCGGGACGATGATCTGGATCAGCCCGCCGTGCGGGTTCGCGACCTGCACCTGGGCGGCGGCGACGTCGAAGTTGATCATCTGGTCGGGCATGACCGGCATGCTCGATTGCCCATCGCCGTTACGCAGGTGACTGACCCGGACATCGAGATTGATCGATGACAGGGCCGCCGGGAAATCGATGGTCACCAGCTCGCCCGGTGCGGCATAGAACGGCGTGTAGATCGTCTTTTGAGAATGACCGGCAGGCGGTGACGTCACACCGAAGACCGCACCGTTGACCCGCGGAGCACCCGCATCGACCGGCAATGCCGCGCGATGGGCCGTCATCTCGGAGGGATCGAGCTTGGCCAGCAGGCCGCACTCGATTTCAAGCAGCGCCCGCTCGAAGGAGTCCGTGACCGGGTTTGCTTCCGTGGGCGTGATTCCCGCGACGGCTCCGTCGAAAGCAACGGTCAACCGGGCCAAAGTACTATCATCCTCGTGGAGCGCGTCGACCAGACGAAGCATCGTGCCGACCGCGAGGTCCTTTTCGTTCTGGGTATGCGCGCCGGGGTTCTCCAGCACCTCGACGATCGTGTCGATCGGCATCACATCGTCCGCGCGATTGATCGTGAACGGCCCGGAGCCGACGTAGTCATTTCCGACAAAGGTGATGCCGGCATCGCGCAGCGCGATGGTGCCGGGGATGTCCCACTTGTCCTTGCCCCACCACCAGCTGTAACCAGGCGAATAGTCGCAAAGCAGGCCCGCTCCCCCGCCGCGGAGGAAGTCAGCCACCGCCGTCGTCACAGAAGCGCCGGCGCCATTGCCCAGCCATCCCGTGAACAGGTCGGCCGATGCCAGAGCGGTCGGCAGGTTGGCCGTCGAACTGGTCGTGACGTTCGTGTAGCCCTGCCCTGCCAGCCAGGTCGCGGCACTCGAGTTGACCGTAACGATCGCGATGTTCTTGTCGGTCGTTCCCGCCGCCCACGTGATCGCATTCTCGTAGAAGGTGCCCGTGTCGACGGTCGCGCCGTAGTTGTCCATGTTCAGCCACTGGTGATCCGGCAGCACCACCACCCGGCCGGCGCCGAGCGTCGCGGCTGCGACCATCGGCCGCGTCTCATCCTGCCCGGCGTAGTTCGAAATGCTTGCCGCGGTCGGACCCCAGGCACTCATGTGGCCCGGCTGGGTCGGGTTCGCGAGTTCGCCGACCCCCGCGAGCAGCGCGTCGCGCGCCGCCTCGGCATCGAGGCTCGCATTGACCGAAACCCGCACCGAACCGGTGTCGGTCAGCACACCGTCGCTCACGACGTAGGTAAAGCTGTCCAATCCCGTGAAACCGGGGTCGGGCATGTAGGAGTAGGCCCCACCACCCAGCGGCGTCAGGGTGCCGTTGGAGGGAGGAGTCGTGGTCACGACCGACAGCAGATCGCCGTCCGCGTCGGAGTCATTGGCGGTCAGGTAGTCGACCGTCACGGTCGTTCCCTCCTCCACCAGCACCAGGTCATCAAGCGCGACCGGAGCCGCGGCGAAGGCCGGAATCGTCAGCATTCCAGCCATCAGGAACAGCGTGCGGGCACACGCCGGGGGATTTTCAGGCTTTGTCATCGTATTGGGGTTTTTAAGTCAATTTTTGACCTAATAAGCGTTCATACCCGCACACTCCGATCCTTTGTGGCAAGCCCTCAGTCTATTTTCAGCAGAATTTTGCAGAAAACATGCGAATCATTACTGATTGCACCCATTTGTGTCAGGATCGTTCAATCGGATCCTTCGCTGGTCCGGCGTCTGCCTCCGAATCCCCCGGATTTCCAAATTCTTTGACCGCCTCGGGCCCTTCCCCTAAAGCGGCCCCGCACAATTCCGCGCCCCTACCGACCATGTCCAAGGCTCCCACGATCATTTATACCAAAACCGACGAAGCTCCGGCCCTCGCAACCTACTCGCTGTTGCCCATCATCCGGAAATTCACCGCTTCTTCGGGCATTTCGATCGAACTCAGCGACATCTCGCTCGCGGGCCGCATCCTCTCCCAGTTTCCTGAATTCCTCGGAGAGGATCAGAAGGTCGCCGACGCCCTCGCCGAGCTCGGTGAAATGACGCAGGAGCCGGAAACCAACATCATCAAGCTGCCGAACATCAGCGCCTCGATCCCGCAGCTCACCGCAGCGATCAAGGAGCTGCAGGCGCAGGGCTTCCCGCTCCCGGAATACCCGGCAGATCCGAAGACCGACGCCGAGAAGGACATCAAGGCGCGCTATGACAAGGTCAAGGGCAGCGCCGTGAACCCGGTGCTGCGCGAGGGCAACTCGGACCGTCGCGCACCGAAGGCGGTCAAGGAATACGCCCGCGCCAACCCGCACTCGATGGGTGCGTGGTCGTCGGACTCGAAGACCCGCGTCGCGACCATGGACACCAACGATTTCGCCTCGAGCGAGAAGTCGGTAACCCTCGAGGCGCCGACCACCGCCCGCATCGAGCTGCAGACCGCTTCCGGCGAAACGATCGTGCTCAAGGACGGCCTCAAGCTCCTCGAAGGTGAGGTGCTCGATGCGACCTGCATGAACCGCAACGCCCTGGTCGACTTCCTCGGCAAGCAGATCGAGGCGGCCAAGGAAGAAGGGATCCTCTTCTCGCTGCACATGAAGGCCACCATGATGAAGGTCTCCGACCCGATCATCTTCGGCCACTGCGTGCGCGTGTTCTTCAAGGACCTCGTCGCCAAGCACGCCGACGCGCTGGTCGCTGCAGGCGTCGACTTCAACAACGGCCTTGGCGACCTGATCGCCAAGCTCGACCAGATGCCCGAGGAAACGCGCGAGGCAATCAAGGCCGACCTCGCCGCCGCGCTCGAGGCCGGACCGGACCTCGCGATGGTCAACTCCGACAAGGGCATCACCGGCCTACACGTGCCGAGCGACATCATCATCGACGCCTCGATGCCCGCGATGATCCGCGACTCGGGCAAGATGTGGGACAAGAACGGCGAGCGCCAGGACGCGCTGGCCGTCATCCCCGACAGCTCCTACGCCGGCGTCTATCAGGCGACCATTGACTTCTGCAAGAAGCATGGCGCCTTCGACCCGACCACCATGGGCAGCGTGCCGAACGTCGGCCTGATGGCGAAGAAGGCTGAAGAATACGGCTCCCACGACAAGACCTTCGAGATCCCCGCCGCCGGCGTGGTGAAGGTGATCGATGCCGACGGCAACGTGCTGCTTGAGCACGGCGTCGAGGAAAAGGACATCTGGCGCGCCTGCCAGACCAAGGACGAGTCGATCCGTGACTGGGTGAAGCTCGCCGTCAACCGCGCCCGCGCCACCGGCACGCCCGCCGTTTTCTGGCTCGATGAGAACCGCGCGCACGACGCACAGCTCATCGCCAAGGTCGGCCAGTATCTCGGCGAGCACGACACCGACGGCCTTGAGATCCACATCATGTCGCCGGTCGAGGCGACCGAGTTCTCGCTCGAGCGGATCAAGGACGGACAGGACACCATTTCGGTCACCGGCAACGTGCTGCGCGACTACCTCACCGACCTCTTCCCGATCCTCGAACTCGGCACTTCCGCCAAGATGCTCTCGATCGTTCCCCTGATGAAGGGCGGCGGCCTGTTCGAAACCGGCGCCGGCGGATCGGCTCCGAAGCACGTCCAGCAGTTCACCGCCGAAAACTACCTGCGCTGGGATTCGCTCGGCGAGTTCCTCGCGCTTGCCGTCTCGCTTGAGCACCTCTCCGAGACCTTCGGCAATGCCAAGGCCAAGGTGCTGGCGGAGACGCTCGACTCGGCCACGGGTGAGTTCCTCAAGAACGACAAGTCGCCGACGCGCCGCTTGGGCGGCATCGACAACCGCGGTTCCCACTTCTACCTCGCGCTCTACTGGGCGCAGGCGCTGGCCGCCCAGGCCGCTGATCCGGATCTCAAGACCGAGTTCGCCCCGATCGCGGACGCGCTCGCCGAGAACGAGGCGAAGATCGTCGAGGAACTGATCGCCGTGCAGGGCAGCCCCGCCGACATCGGCGGCTACTACCAGCCCGACGACGCCAAGGCCGAAGCCGCCATGCGCCCGAGCGCCACGCTCAACGGCATCATTGGGTAGGAGTGGCGCTCTGCGAGCGCCGTATCCATGGGCTGGCGGTCGCTGACCACCAGGCGGACCGCGCGAGCCCACTCGCGCCCCGTCGCTCCGGCAGATGCGCGAGTGGGCTCGCGCGGTCCTCTGGTGCCTGAAGCGGAGGCCCACCCCGGCGAAAGATCGGCCCGGCTGCTCACGAACTATCCCGCGTGAAAGCTCTCGCGATCCTCTTCGCCGTCTCCCTCCCCTGCTTCGCCGCGGAGTCCCCGAACATCCTGCTGCTCTTCGCCGACGACCTTGGCCGCTACGCCTCGGCCTACGCGGATCCCGAGAAGCCTTCGCCGAACGACATCGTCAGCACCCCGGCCTTCGACACGATCGCCAAGGAAGGCGCACTCTTCGACAACGCCTTCGTTTCGGTCCCGTCCTGCACCCCCTGTCGCGGTTCGCTCTACACGGGTCGGCATTTCTTCCGCAACGCGTCGGCCTCGCAACTCCACAACCGTTGGCAGAAGGGCGCACCCAACCCGTTCGACAAGATCGTCGGAATGCCGGCCACCCTCGGCAAGAACGGCTACCACATCGGCTGGAGCCACAAGTGGCACATCCCCGAGCGCCTGATCGGCGGCAAGCAGAACCAGTACAGCAAGGCCGGCAACCGCATCAGCACCTACTCGCAGAACGTCACCAAGAACCCCGGCTCCAAGGAGGCGATCCTCGAAGCGGTGCGTTCGAACTTCCAGGACTTCCTCAAGGACCGCGAGGAAGGCCAGCCGTTCTTCTACTCGTTCAATCCGACCAACACCCACCGAACCTGGGTGCAGGGATCCGGCAAAAAGCTCTGGGGTCTCGATCCCGACAAACTGAAGGGCAAATTGCCGCCATTCCTCCCCGACACCGAGATCGTGCGTGAGGATTTCGCCGACTACCTCGGCGAAGCGATGGCCTTCGACGCCGCCTGCGGAGTCATCATCGAAGAACTGAAGAAGACCGGCGAATACGCGAACACGATCATCTGCATCTCCGGCGACCACGGCGCGCCGGGCTTCCCGCGCGGCAAGTGCAACGTTCATGACTTCGGCTCCCGCGTGCTGCTCGCGATGAGTTGGCCCGGACGCATCGTCGCCGGTCGCGAGGTCAAGGTGCCGGTCTCGCTGATCGACCTCGCACCGACCTTCCTCGCCGCGGCCGATACCGAGTCGCCGGACGATCCGAACGGCCAGAACATGCTCCCCGCGCTGTTCAAGGGTGGCACCGACAAGGATCTCCGCGGTTGGGCATTGATCGGTCGCGAGGTCCATGTCGGTGGCGCCAGGGACGGCTTCCTCCCCTACCCGGTCCGCTCCATCCGCACGCCCGACTTCCTCTACGTGAGGAACTTCAAGCCCGACCGCTGGCCGATGGGTGACCCGAAGGCCGCCGCCGATGGCGCCAAACCGGACTACGACGAACTGGTCCGCGACACCCGGGCCGCCTATGCCGACATCGACGCCTCACCGACCAAGGCATGGATGGTTCACCATCAGGATGACGAGGAGGTGGCTCCGCTGCTCTCCTACGCTTGGGAAAAGCGGCCGGCGGAGGAGCTCTACGACCTGAAGAAGGATCCGTTCCAGATGAAGAATCTGGCGAAGGACCCGACCTACGCCGCGGCCCTGTCGGAGCTCAAGAACCAGCTCATGAACGAGTTGGTCGAGAACAAGGACCCGCGTCTCGACGACGCCTTCGACCGTCCACCCTACCTCGACAAGACCCGGAAGTAAGCGCTCGTCCGCGAACTCCTTCATTGCCGCCCAGCCCCGCGCTTTTCATGATGGGCGGCAATGAAACCAACGGCCCTCCGCCGCCTCCTCGATGAGATCGGAACCGTCGATGCCGTGGGCGTCGAGGAACGGGTCGCGAAATACGCGACGCGATCGATCAAGAAGCAGTCGAAGGTCTTCGGCCTCAAGCTCGCGGCGTCGATGGTCGACCTCACGACCCTCGAGGGAAACGATACGCCCGGAAAGGTCGCGTCGCTTTGTCAAAAGGCGCTGCACCCCCACTCCGAGGGCGACGTCCCGCAGGTCGCCGCGGTCTGCGTTTACCCGTCGATGGTCAGGCATGCCGGCCGCCACGTGAAGGGAACTCCGGTCCGCATCGCCAGCGTTGCGACCGCCTTTCCCTCCGGCCAGGCACCGCTCAAGACCCGGCTCGCCGAAGTCCTTCAGGCGGTCGCCGACGGCGCCGACGAGATCGACATGGTGATCAACCGGGGCGCGTTCCTGTCGGGCGAGTTCGGCCGGATGCAAGATGAAATCGCGGCGGTCGTCGAGGCCTGTGGCGATGCGACCCTCAAGGTCATCCTCGAGACCTCCGAACTCGAAACCTACGACAACATCCGAGCCGCATCCTTCCTCTCGATGCGCGTGATCCGGCCGGGGGACTTCATCAAGACCAGCACCGGCAAGACCTCGGCGAATGCCACGCTCGGCAACAATCAGGTGATGCTCGACGCCATCCGCGATCACTACCTCGAAACCGGAACCGAGATCGCGATGAAGCCCGCCGGCGGCATCCGCACCGCGAAGCAGGCATTGCAGTTCCTCATCGCGGTGAAGGAGACCCTTGGCGACGCCTGGCTCAACAACCGCCGCTACCGCTTCGGTGCCTCGTCCCTCCTCAACGACCTCATCCGCCAACTCGAAACCCAACGGACCGGAGCCTATCAGGCCCCGTGGACCTTCACCGAAAACGCCGGGGGGTATTAAGTTCCAAGTCACAATTTCCAAAGTCCAACCAACCTTGGCGCCCTTGGCGTCTTGGCGGTTCATCCCTTAGACATGCCAGCAAGAAAGTCAGCCCGCTCGAAGACCCAGGCCCGCGAACTCCTGTTCGGTGACCTCTGGGAATTCGACCCCGCCCCCGAGTCGGCGCCTGCCCACATCGACGACCGCTACCGGCTCTTCATCAACGGCAAGCACGTTGCGCCGAAGTCGCGGACGTATTTCGACTCAATCTCACCCCGTGACGGCAAGAAGCTCACCGAGATCCCGATGGCGAACGCCGCCGATGTCGATGCCGCCTACACCGCCGCGACGAAGGCATTCCGCTCCTGGTCAAAGCTCCCGGGTGCGGAGCGTGGCAAGTATCTGTTCCGCATCGCCCGGCTGTTGCAGGACCGCTCGCGAGAGTTCGCCGTGGCCGAGACGCTCGATGGCGGCAAGCCGATCAAGGAATCGCGCGACTTCGACCTGCCGATGGCCGCCGCGCATTTCTTCTACCACGCCGGCTGGGCCGACAAGCTGCAGTATGCCGCACCCGGCCGCACGCTCGCGCCGCTCGGGGTGATCGGTCAGGTCATCCCGTGGAATTTCCCGCTGCTGATGCTCGCGTGGAAAATCGCCCCGGCGCTGGCTACGGGAAACACCGTGGTGATCAAGCCGGCCGAGACGACCTCGGTCACCGCGCTCAAGTTCGCCACCATCCTCGAGCAAGCCGGCTTGCCTCCGGGAGTCGTCAACATCGTCACCGGCGCCGGTGAAACCGGGGCGGCGGTGGTCAACCACCCGACGGCTGCCAAGATCGCGTTCACTGGTTCCACGGAAGTCGGCAAGATCATCCAACGCTCGCTCGCCGGGACCGGCAAGAAGCTCACCCTCGAACTCGGCGGCAAGGCGGCGAACATCGTTTTCGACGACGCCCCGCTCGACCAAGCGGTCGAGGGCATCATCAACGGCATCTTCTTCAACCAGGGCCACGTCTGCTGCGCCGGGTCCCGACTGCTCGTCCAAGAGGGCGTCGAAAAGGAACTGGTCACCCGCCTCAAGCGCCGGCTTGCCACCCTTCGTGTCGGTGACCCGATGGACAAAAACACTGATATCGGTGCGATCAACTCCGCCGAGCAGCTGGCGCGGATCAAGGAGCTCGTCCGGAGCGGTGTCGACGAGGGCGCGACCATCCACCAGCCGTCCTGCAAGCTTCCGCACAACGGCTTCTACTTCGCCCCGACCCTGTTCACCGGAGTCGCGCAAAGCCATCGCATCGCCCGCGAAGAGATCTTCGGGCCGGTGCTTTCCATCCTCACCTTCCGCACGCCCGATGAGGCCATCGAGAAGGCCAACAACACCTGCTACGGCCTGAGCGCCGGTGTCTGGACCGACAAGGGCAGCAAGATCCTGAAGATGGCGTCCACCCTGAAGGCCGGCGTCGTTTGGGCCAACACCTACAACAAGTTCGACCCGTCGAGCCCGTTCGGCGGCTACAAGGAGTCCGGCTTCGGCCGCGAAGGCGGCAAACACGGACTCCTCGACTACACCAAACTCACATGATCTCTCACGGTGCGCGGACTTCAGTCCGCCCTCTCCAAGAATGCGGACTGAAGTCCGCGCACCATTCAAAATCTCGATGCTGAAAATCACCAAGACCCCGAAATGCTACGTCGGTGGCGCGTTCATCCGCTCCGAGTCCGGCCGCGTCTACGAGATGCGCAGTAGCTCCGGCGAGTTCATCGCCAATATCCCGCTCTGCTCGCGCAAGGATCTGCGCAATGCCGTCGAAGCCGCGGCCAAGGCCGGCCCGGGATGGGCGAAGCGCTCACCCTACAATCGCGCACAGATCCTCTACCGGATGGCCGAGATGCTGGAGTCGCGGGCGGACGAGATGGCCGCGGCCACGAGCGAAGAGGAAACCCGCGCCACGATCGACCGGATCGTCCACTACGCCGGATGGGCCGACAAATACGAGCAGGTGCTCGGCAGCGTGAACCCGGTGGCGAGCTCCCACTTCAACTTCACCGTCACCGAACCGGTCGGCATCGTCGGCCTCCTCGCTCCCGAGGAAGCACCGCTCCTCGCGCTGATGTCGCTGGTGCTTCCGGCCATCGTCTCGGGCAACGCCGTCGTGGCGCTGGCCTCGAAGTCCGCGCCTTATCCGAGCATCCTTCTCGGGGAGATGCTCGCCGTCTCCGACCTGCCGGGCGGCGTGGTGAACCTCCTCACCGGCGACCGCGCCGAGCTGATCCCGACTTTCGCCACCCACGAGCACCTCCGGGCCGTGGCAGCCACTGCCACCGGGAAAGACGCTACGGAGTTGCAGCAGGGCGCGGCGGAATCCGTCAAGCGGGTCATTCTCCACCGCCCGGACACCGACTGGTTCTCCGGCGACCTCGATTCGCCCTACGCCATCCGCGATTTCACCGAAGCCAAGACAGTTTGGCACCCGATCGGCGCTTAGCCCCGCGTATCATGGACGACTACTCACGCCGCGATTTCATCCGCACCAGCCTGCCGGGTTTCTTGGGGCTGACGATGGCGCTGCCCGCGATCACCGCCTTCGCGACACGGGCGAACGCGTTCCAAGGGCGCGTAGCCGAGGACGCACCCATCCACTGGGACGCCTTCCTCGAGGCGATCGCCAAGGAGGCGGCCCGCCAGCACCTCGATGACTGGAACGAGCAATCCTACGTCGAGCGGGCCGCCGCGATCGCGCTGCGCCTCGACCTGAAGTCGCCCGAACTCGCGCAGGCTTTCGAGGACGCGAAGCAGGGCATCGGCAACAAGCGCGTCGACTTCGACAAGCTCGAAAAGCAGCAGGATTTCGAGATCTCCTTCGTGCAGTTCGAGAAGGGCGAACAGATCCGTCACCACGACCATCCGGGCATGACCGGAGTGCTGCTTTGCGCCACCGGCACCATCGATGTCTGGAACTACGATGAGCTCGACGAGAAAGCGGGCGAGGGAAGCCTGTTGCTCAAGCAAACCGCCAAGGCGGAATTGACCAAGGCCAACGTGTCCACCCTGACTTCCAAGGAGCGGAACATTCATCGCCTCCAGGCCCGTAGCCTGACCCAACTGGTCGACATTTTCGCGCCGCCCTACAACAAGGAGCGGGTCCAGAAGAGCCGTTGGTTCGATGTCGACACCGAGCCCTACAAGGGCCGGGACGGATGCTTCGAGGCGAAGGCCAGCTGAAAGGCCACCTCCCGAGGTAACCTCGGCACCGGCTGATGCGTACCCCCGTCGATGCGGCGAATGCCCGCAATTACCTCAAGACAGTTTCCAAATCCCGGTGTTTCTTTCGACCATGCGCGCTCTGCTTTTCCTCATCCTCGCCCCCGCCTGCTTCGGCCAGGCCCACATTTTCGACCAGATCGACACCAATCGCGACGGCAAGGTCACCCCTGCCGAGCTTCCTGAACAGGCGCGCCCTTTCATGGCTCTGGTCGATGCGAACGGCGACGGGAATCTGTCGAAGCAGGAGTTCGAACGGATCGCCGCGGTCGTGCGCCAGCTCCAAGGCCCCGCGGCAGGAGTGGAGACGGACGAGCGAAACATCGATTACGTTGGCGACGGGCACGAGCGGCAGAGGCTGGATCTCTACTTTCCGGAAAAGCGTCCGGCCGAACCTCTCCCGGTCGTGGTCTACATCCACGGCGGCGCGTGGACCATGGGTAACAAGAGGGAAGGCCAGCGATACGCCGAGGCGATCACCGGCACCGGTGAGTTCGCGGTGGCCTCGATCAATTACCGGCTCGTGCAGGATGCCTTGTGGCCGGCTCAGATCCACGACTGCAAGGCTGCGATCCGTTTCCTCCGGGCGAACGCTGAGAAGTATGGAATCGACCCCGACCGCATCGCCGTGATGGGCAGTTCGGCCGGCGGCCACCTCGCCGCCCTGCTCGGCACCAGCAACGGCGAGAAGGATCTCGAGGGCGAACTGGGGGAATTCGTCGAAACCAGCAGCAAGGTGCAGGCGGTGGTGAACTTCTTCGGCCCGACCGACTTCGAAACCTTCTACGGGGAAGGCGCCGACATCGTCGAAATGAGTCGGAAAAACGGTGCCATCAAATTGCTCGGCATGGAAGAGGACGAGATCCGCAAGAACGCCCGGCTCGCCTCACCGGTCCACTGGGTGGGCCGAGAAGACGCCCCGTTTCTCACCGCCCACGGCACCAGCGACCGCCTGGTGCCCTTCAGTCAGGCGGAACAACTCGACGCCGCGCTCGACAAGGCCGAAGTCGAGAGTCACCTGATCGCGATGAAGGGAGCAGGCCACGGATTCCAGAGCGCCGAACTCAACCGGCGCATCAAGACCTTCCTCGACCTCCACCTGCGCGACGTCCCCGGGGAAATCTCCAACGAACCGATCCGGGTGCGCTAGGATCTGTTCACGAATTGCGTGCGATGATGAATGCCGCTACCAGATAGACCGCAGAGAAAAAGGTCTGAGAAAGCTTGTCGTAGCGCGTGGCAATGCGTCGGAAGTGTTTGATCTTGTTGAAGAACCGTTCGACCCGGTTTCGGCGGCGGTAGCGATTCCGGTCATACCGGATGACGCCTGCCCTTGAGTTGATCGGCGGGATCACCGCTTCAATGCCCTCGAAGTTCAGGCGCTCGCGGATGCGATTGGCGTCGTAACCCTTGTCGAGCATGGCTGCTTCCAGAACGTTCTCCGGCTGGAGGCTTTCGAAGAGTGTCTCGAACTGCCTGCCATCATGGGCCTGGCCAGGGGTAAGATGCAGCGCCACGCTACAGTTCTCATCAATGGTTGCTGCGTGAATCTTGGTGCTCAATCCCCCTCGAGAGCGTCCGAGAGCCTGATCGGAAGAGTTTTTTTTGGCGCTCCGGCCGCATGCTGATGAGCTCGGACTGTGGTGGAGTCCATCATCAGTTCACGAGCTCCGGCAAAGTGCCCGCCTTGCATTTCCTGCCAAAGGCGCTTCCACACACCACGCTCCTGCCACCGCCGGAAACGCATGTAGACGGCATGCCAATAGCCCAGTTCAGGAGGTAGATCGCGCCACGGGCAACCTGTCCGGTTCAGATAAAGAACCGCCTCCATGAATTCGCGATCACTCATGGCCGGTGGAGCTCCCGCACGCGAATGCTTCGCCTTGGTCAGAGCACTTTCAATCTGCTCCCAAATCTCGTCGGTGATCATGCTTCGAGGATGTCCAGCTGGCATCCGAAGCTTGAAACAAACGCTTCAGGAAAAGTACAGATTTAATTCGTGAACAGATCCTAGGGCTTGAGCGGCATCAGTTCGATCTTCCGGAACCACACCGGCTGGCCTTCCGCCTGCAGCGCGATGTGGCCGAAAGAAAGCTGCAACGGTGCGCCTGCTTTCAGAAGCGGCTCGGCGGACTCGACGCCGTTCTTGGGATCCAGCTGAGGGCGCTGGTAGCGGAGCACTTCCATGCCGTTGACCCGGTGGATGACCTCGTCATTGCCGCGGACCTCGATCTCGACCGCCACCCACTCGTCGGCGGCAAAGGTCGGAGCGGTTGACTCGACGATATGCTGGGTCACCAGCTTGCCATCGATCTCAAGATTGGTTCCGGGAGTGCAGACGTTTCCGGTCGACCGCTTTCCTTTTCCCTCGTCGGCGAGGAACTGGAACTCGAGGCTCACGGGAAACGCCTGATCGAGGCGCATGCTGAGCGGTGACTGCGAGTGGATCATGAACCCGCTGTTGAGATTCACGTAGTGCGGCGCGTCGGCCATCATCTTGCCCTCGAAGCGATACTCCATCCGCAGCTTGTAGTGCGAGTAGGCGAGGTTGCTGTAGAGGTGCCCGTAATGGCCGTCGAACTTCGGGTAGTCGGTGTAGCTGACCTTGAGGATGCCGTCCTCGACCCGGAAGGTGTTGAAGGGGTTTTCACCACAGGGATGTTTGGTGAACTTGGGCGTCCAGCCGCTGAGGTCCTTGCCGTTGAAGAGCGGGATCCATGATTCCTCCGCGGAAGAACGGGCACAAACAACCAAGGCGGCGAACGCAACGATTCGGGCAGCAGCTTTCACGGGGTCCTTCTAGTCCGCAGTCGGACCCCGTCCAAGCCCCCGTTGTGACTCGATCGGTGGCGGAGTTTGGAGTTTGGAGTTTGGAGCTTGGGGCTTGGGGCTTGGGGCTTTGGAACTTCGACTGCCGCCATCCCAAGCCCGGCCCCGGCAACCTCCCCAGTCCCGAAGGGACGTCGGCAGTTAGCCACGGGGTTCACCCCGTGGAACTCGGCCGTCAGAGAATTCGAGCCCCGGAGGGGCGTAGGCGGTGCCGGACTCACCTGCGCGTCATGCTTCGCCTGCGCCCCTCCGGGGCTCCGATCGTTCGCTTCATGCCTACCACGGGGTAAACCCCGTGGCTAACCGCCGACGCCCCTTCGGCGCTAATCATGTAGACGGCTTCTCTGGGTCCGTCCCGTGTCTGTAGGGCTGCGGGACTGACTTTTCCGGGATCCTGTGGCTCCCGATGCCTACTCGCCGCCCGCGGTGATCAGGTAGTACGGACAGGCCGGCCGGAACCCGAACTTCCTCGCTCCCTTGTTGCTTGCAACAACCCGCCCATCCCGATCGAGGGCGTGAACCGTCAGCGACTCGGCATCCGCGCGCCTCAACCCAGCCTCGCCCGACAGCTCGCGGACCAACCACGGATCCTTGCCGATCGAAACGATCCGCTTGCGACCATCGGACGTCGGCTCGGTGCGGAACCCCGTCGCCTTCTCCTCACTCATCACCTGCAGCAAAACCTTTCCCGACTCCGCCAGCGGCTTCCCGTCCATCGAGACCGCGACGATCGCACCCAATTCCATGGTCGACCGAACCGCGAGCGCCGGCAGGGAAAAGGTCCCCTCGATCGCGCCGACAACCCCTTGGGCACCTTCAGCCCGCACCGTCAGGAGCCCCCTCGCGTAATCCAGTTCCAGCTCACCACCCCGGACCACATCGGACGGACCGATCCGGCCCATCCCGGCATCCTTGGTGCTCGGACCGTCCCCGATCTCCAATCGGACGCGCCCCATGAAGTGGGCCAGCGGATCGATCCCCCTCCGGGGCATCCCATCATCCTCCGGCACATCGGACTTCCTCAGCTCGTCCAGGTTCGCCGCGTGCGCGATCGGACTCCCCTTCAGCGCGACCGCATCGTCGACCGAAAGCCGGTAGTCGGCGATCACCGGGCCTTCCCGGACCAAGCTCTCCCGGAAGAGCACGGCCGCCGCCGGAAACTGCCCCACCTGGGTCGGCGTCATCAGCGTCCACGGCTGCATGAAGAATCCGGGCTTCACCGCCCAGTCGGACGAATCGAGCGCGAAGTGCACAACCGCATCGCTGCCCTGCAACGCGCCATAGCAGGCGAACAACCACGGCGCCTCGACCCGGTAGCGGTTCGGCCGGTTGTAGGTGGTTTCGGAGATCATCGACGGCATCCCATTGTATTCCGGGTCGATCACCGGGTTGGAGAACAACTTGGGACCCGACGGCTTCTCGGGATCGAAGCGCAAACCACTGCGATCGCCGTAGATGTGTCCGTCGCGGATCGACCACGCGGCATTGTCGCCCGAGTGCATGCAGCCGAAGTAGCCGTGCCGATCGATGAAATCGCCGACCGTGTAGCTGTACTTTTCCAGCGGCCCGAGAAACACCGGATCGGCCGTGTGCCAGTTCGAGGCGGTCACCAGCCCCTTGAAGCCGGTCCCGCGCAGCCACTCCACGGTTTCCCCGTAGTATCCGCGCTGGCTCGACATCAGGAACTCGACGGTGTCGCGATCCCGCGGCTTGCGCTCGTTGACGATGTTCCACAACGGCCGGAACCCGAGGCGTCCGTCTCCGTCGCGCGGGTGCTTCATTCCGCCCCATGCCTCGATCGCCTTCGCGACCGAACCATGCTTCGCAACCGCCCAGTCCCCGAACTGCTTCTCAAACTTCCGGAGTTGCGGATCCGGGATGTTCCTGTCGGCAAAGGTCCAGAAGAACAGCGAATCCTCGTTGACCAACTCGATCCCGAACACCGCCGGTTCATCCAGCAGGCCGTCCAGGGCAGCCTTCAGCCACTGGCGATGCAACTCCTGAAAGTCCGGCTCGAAGTAGAGCAGTGCGAACGGGTGCTTGTTGCCGTCGTAGCCCTCCCGCCAACCCGGTCCCGGCTTCGGTTTCATCCACAACGGGAAGTAGATCGACAGGTGCGAGTAGATGCCCTCCTTCTTCATTGCCGCGACCACCTCGCGGATGTGCTCGGTCTTCGCCCGATCCAGTTCACCGGTCGATTCGTTGAAAACCTTGCCGTGCAGGCGCACCATGTTCACGCCCTTCGAGGCGAGCATCCGCGCACACTTCGCCAGATCCTCCCCGTGCAGATCGTGGGGCGGACCATTGACCGCCCAGAAGCGGACCTTCTCCCCCGTCTTGCGAAAAACGAAGTCCGGTCCCTTGGCCACGACCCCGCCCTTCTCGCCTGCGTACTTCTCGTTCAGGAACCGCAGGTCGATCATCGACCCGCCTTTCGCCGAAGGATCTCCCAGCCACGGCACCCAGCCCTCGTTTTCCTTCGCCAGCTTCTCCCGTTGACGCGCGATCTGGTCCGGCTTGAGAATCCCCATCGGTTTGAAATCCGGCGGTGCGAGCACGAAGCAGTCAATCGCGCCATGGTGCGAGTTCTTGCTGGTGAACCGGAACTCGAGCCGGTGCTTGCCACCCTCCAATTTGAAACTCCCGACCTCCGACCAAGCGAGGAAGCGCAAGTCCGGTTTGCCGTCGGCCGCGATGTTCGTGTTGCCGGTCTGACCCCGCTTGAAATCGACCTCGATCTCCTTGCCGCCATCGACACTGAGACTCATCCGGCTCTGCACGGGATTCGCACGGATCCAGAGCAAGTAGTCACCCGCCTCGGGCACCGCGACTTCGTAGCGCACGCGTCCTTCTTTCTCGTTCGAGAAATGCGACACGAACTCGCCACCCGACAACTCGCCCTTCTTGACCTGCCCGTGATACCACGGGTGTTTGAGGACGTCGGCCTGCGCTGCCGACTCGCCTTCGACCCAGATCGGCTCCGGCTGGGCAACGAGCGGAATCAACGAAACGAGAGCAAGCGACAGCACGCTCGCGGTCCACTCTCTCCGCTCCCTACTCATTCCCGTATTCATAAGCTCCCGCATCGATCGATTTGCCAACCACCCTCGTCTTTCCTTCCGCGTCCAGCCCGGGAGGATCGTCACCCGGACCAGCGTCGATGGCCGGGCTTCCCTTGCGCAGGCGGAAGTTGAATTCCGCCGCATTGACGAAGAAGCGATCCAACTCGCCGAGCTTCAGGTTGTGCTCGGAGCGGTTGCCCTCGGAGATCCGAAAGTCCGCACCGAGATTGTCGCGAACCACGCAACCACTCGATGCCGTGCCCTTCTTGTGCTTCCCGATCTGGATCCACGGCGGACCGGGTCGACCGCTCTTTGAATCGACCACTGTGTTGTTTCGGATCACGCAGTTCTTCGCGCCAAGCAGGGTGATGCCGTGCCAGTGATCGACCACCACCACATTGTTCTCGATCACCCAGTCCTCGAAGAATCCGTCGAAACATCCGATTCCCTGCAGTGTCCCGCGGAACGGCTGATCCGGATCGGTGAAGTTGATGAAGACATTCCCGTTGAGGACGATCCCCTTCACCACACCCGTCCCGACGCCCTTCGGTCCGACACTCCATGACTGGAACCCGTCGTCATGGTTGTCGTTCACGTCGTAGCAATTGCGCACGGTGTTGTATTGAAACACGCCGCCGTCGCCGAGGCCGCGAAGCCCGTCCCCCGCGAAGTTCTCGACCAAATTCCGGTCCACCAACGCGTCCTTCCCGGTGACGCTGATCCCGAAGTTGATGTTCCGCACCCGATTGTTGCGGATTACACACTCGTTGGCCGAGACCTGGATGCCGTTGCACGGCTTCTCGTTCCAGTCTGCCTTCGACCATCCGCTGACGTCCTCGACCGAAAAGATCCCGCAGTCCTCCACGGTGACTTCACGGCTTCCTCCGAAGCGCTTGTCGTTGGCGATATCGACGAGCACCTCACGCCGATACTCCGGAGCCGCGCTCGGCGTCACCGTGAGGCCCTTGAATACCCATTTCGAAACACCGGCCAACCGGATCTTCCCAAGCGTCGGGACCGCTCCTTCGGCCGCCATGATCGTGATCGGTTCCTCATTGTGTCCTCCGGCCATCTCGAACCGGCCATGGTAGCCGGTGTGGAGCACGATCGTGTCACCCGGCCCGACCAGGCCCTCCGGATTGCGTTCGGTCCAACCGCTGCCGCTGCTACCCGGCACCCGGGTGCGGACCTGCCCGGCCTTCAACACTTCCTCCAAAGTTCGCCATGGTTTCGCTTCCGACCCGTCATTTCCAATACTCCCGCGGGCCGGGTCGACATGGAAGACCTTGGCATTCACCATCGAAAGCATCCCAAGCCCGGCAGTGCAAATCGCGACCGCGGCCGCTAACGAAATCCTTGCGCGCATCCTTTCCCCTACGGCCGCGACCATGACCGACATTTCGGGAATCCGACCTGAAGCGGATTCTCCAACCTCCGGTCATTGACCCCAACCGTCCAAAGCGCAACTCTAGCCATACCATGCATCTCCGTCGTCTGATCCTTCTCACTTCCGCCGCGCTCGCCTTTCCGCTGCACGCCGCCGAAAGCTGGCCGCAGTTCCGCGGACCGACCGGTCAGGGAGTCGCCGAAGGAGACGCACCAACGAAGTGGAGTCCCGACTCCGGCGTCGAGTGGAAGACCGAGATCCCGGGTGACGGCTGGTCGTCGCCGGTCATCGACAGCGGCAAGCTCGTCATCACGACCTCCGAGACCGAGAACGGCCGGATGGTGCTCAAAGCCCGCGCCTATGAGACCGAGACGGGCAAGCCGGCATGGGAACGGAAGCTTTTCGAGCCGACCGACGACGAAATCGCCGCGCGTCACGCCAAGAACAGCTTCGCAAGTTCGACGCCGGCCATCGCCGACGGGGTCGTCTACATCCACTTCGGCCACATGGGGACTGCCGCGCTCGACCTCGATGACGGCAAGGTGCTCTGGCAGCGGAAGATTTCGTACAAGCCGATGCACGGCAACGGCAGCTCGGTCGTCCTTCACGGCGACCTGATGATCGTCAACGCCGACGCCGAGGAAAACCCGGCCATTTACGCGCTCAACCGCAAGGACGGCTCGACCGCTTGGAAAACGCCGAGGGTCGCCGACGTCAAGCGGACCTTCTCTTTCTCCACCCCGACGGTCATCGAGAACGGAGGGCGCACCGAGATCATCAGCCCCGGCAGCGGCATGGTCGGTGCCTATGCGCCGAAGGACGGCAAACTATTGTGGAAGGCGACCTACGACGAAGGCTTCTCTCTGATCCCGAGACCGATCGTCGCCGGCGGGAGCGTGTATGTCGCCACCGGCTTCATGAAGCCCGAACTTCTCGCGATCCGGCTGGCCGGCGCGGACGGGGATGTCACCAAGTCGCATGTCGAGTGGCACGTGAAAAAACGCATCCCGAAGACTCCGTCGCTGATCCACTACAAGTCCCGTATCATCGCGCTCGATGACACCGGCTTCGTGACCGGATTCGACTGGAAGACCGGCAAGGAAGCTTGGATGAAGAAGCTCATCGGCAATTTCTCGTCATCGCCCCTGCTCTGCGGCGACACGCTCTACTGCCTCACCGAAGACGGCGTCGCGTACGTGCTCGAGGTCTCGGAGGAAGGAGCCGAAATCATTTCCGAGATCGACATGGGCGACCGCCTGTTCGCCTCGCCTGCCCTGCTCGATGGCGCCCTCTACCTGCGTTCCGAGAAAGCCCTGTGGAAAATCACCGGGACCTGAGCGGCATCAGTCGTCCTCGATGTGATACACCTCGAGGTGTGCGGCAATCAGGTAGTTCAGGACGTCCGCCTGTTCCGCCGACGTGAGCTGCGCATTGCGCGCCATGTGGGGAATGATGCCGCGCCAGTACTCCGGATCGATGCTGCCCGGCAGCACCCGCTCGTGGCACCGGTTGCAATTCTCGATGTAAAGCTCGCGGCCGTGCGCCAGCTTCGCCGGGTCGACGTCCGTTCTCTTGGCCATCGACGGCGTCACTTCGGGAATCGGGTCTCCGGCACAACCGGCGAGGGCGAGGGCAGCAAGGGGGAGCAGAAGGCGCTTCATCGTTTCATCCTGTGCAACTTTCCCCCGCTTCGCCAATCGCGAATCGTGACGGCAGCGCCCCGGGCATTGCCCCCAAGAGCCATCGTGTGAAAAGGTGGGTCGGATGAAGCTCGCCCGACTCCTGCCGAAACTCACGGGGCTCCTGCTGCTCCCGTGTTCGGCGCAGCTTCCTGACATCAGTTCGGTCGCTACCGACCTGCAGGTGCCCGAAACGGTGACCGGCTCGCCCTCCCCTGGCAAACGCGTCATCCAATCGCACCCGGACTACCGGGAAACCAGCGTGCGTCACACGCTATACCTACCGGAGAACTGGACGGAAGAGCGCTCCCACCCGGTCATCGTCGAGTTCACCGGTAACGGCCCCTTCAGCAACGCCATCGGCGACCGTTGCACGGGCAAGGTGGAGGATGCGTCGTTCGGATACGGCCTGAGTGCCGGGCGCGACTATCTGTGGGTCGTGCTGCCCTTCGTGGATGGATCCGGGAAGGCGAACACGAGCCGCTGGTGGGGCACCGCTCCCGAGTATTCTCCGGAGCCGACCGTGACCTATGCCAAGAAATGCATCCCGTGGATTTGCAAAACCTATCAGGGCGATGCGGATCGGGTGATCTTGGTCGGCTTCTCACGGGGCGCGATCGCCTGCAACTTTATCGGGCTCCACGACGACGAAATCGCCAGGCTCTGGCGCGCGTTCATTCCCTACTCGCACTACGACGGTGTTCGTCAGTGGCCTTACCCCGGATCAGACAAGGACTCGGCCATCACGCGCCTGAAGCGGCTCGGCGAGCGACCCCAATTCATCATTTCGGAAGCGGGGTCCGACGAAACACGGCGCTACATCGAATCGACCGGAGTCGAAGGCTCCTTCACCTTCGGATCAACCGGGTTCCGGAATCACAATGACGCGTGGATCCTCCGCCCTTCCCCGGCAAGGAAACGCCTGCGCACCTGGCTCGCCGAGGTTTGCAGCCCATGAGGCGGTATGGGACTTCCTCAATCCGGAAGCTCATCACATCCGTCGATCTCGAAAGTCTTGATCCGGGACGTGTCGCCTTTCAGCAGCCGGACCCGCGACTTGGATACGCCGAGGTGTTTGGCCAGGAACGCGCGCAACTCGGCATTTGCCTTCCCTTCCAGCGGTGGAGCCCCGACGCGGATCCTCACGACCCGACCGGCCCGGGGATCGTCCTCCCAGCCCAGCCACTCGGACTTGCGCGCATTGGGAACCGCCAAAACCTTGAGTTGCATGGGGAATTGATAGACGCGCCGGCGCGTTTGAAACACCCCGGATTCCGATCCACGGGCTTGCCGATTCTGAAGGTCGTCGCGTAGCGTGCCCGTAGATGCCGTCGTCCCCCACTCCCGAACCGGAACCCACGCGGCGCGAATGGGTCGGATTCTGGAGCATGATCGTCCAGCAGACGCAGAACGCGTTCAACGACAAGGCCGCCCAGTTCCTGCTCGTCCCGCTCGGGGGCGCGATCGGTTACACCCTGCTGGGTGCGGCAGTGGAAAGCTGGGCCACGATCTTCATCGCCCTGCCTTTCGTGCTGTTCGCGCCGCTGGCCGGATGGCTGAGCGACCGCTTCTCGAAGCGCGACGTGATGTTCGGCGCTGCAATCGCGCAACTGCTGATCCTCAGCTGGCTCTGTGGCGCGATCTGGCTGAACAACATGCCGCTCGCCCTCTGCGGGTTCTTCGCGCTCGCGATCCAGTCGGCGTTCTTCAGCCCGGCGAAAATCGGGATCAACAAGGAACTCGTCGGTTCCCGGCACCTCGGCTTCGCCGCCGGGATCCAGCAGATGACGGCGATGCTCGCGATCCTCGCCGGCCAGATCATCGCAGGGGTCGTATACGACAAGCGATACGCCGCGGCCGGAGGCACGCCTGACGTCGCATGGGAAACGGGCCTTCTGCCGATGCTCGTTCTCGCGGCATTGGCCATTCCCGCGATCATCATGGCGTGGATCGTCCCCCGCACTCCCGCCCAAGGAGCCGCTCCGCTGGCTCCGAAGATCGCGGTCGAGCACTTCACCCATCTCCGTGAACTCTGGGCCGACCTCCCGCTGCGACGGGCATCCTTCGCGGTCGCGTTCTTCTGGGGCTTCGCGACCTTCATCAACCTGTGGTCGGTCAAACTGGCGAAGACCCTGACCTTGGGGCAGGAGGGTTTCGGCACCCTGTCTTCGGTCTTCATGGCCGGGGCATCCATCGGCATGGCGGCCGGCTTCGGCATCGCCTCGTTCCTCCTCCGGCGTCGTATCGAGCTCGGATGGGTTCCGCTCGGTGGCGTGGCGATGACCATCACCGCCGCGCTGCTCGCGGCATTCATCGACCCCACCACCAGCCTCGCCCTGCTGGATGCGGAAGCTCTGGGTATCGGACCGCTGATCGCCGCGGTATTCCGCCCTTCCTCCGGAGCCTTCCTTTGGGGACTCACTCTGCTCGCCTTCTTCGCCGCGCTTTTCCTCGCTCCGCTCAATGCCTGGATGCAGGACCGGTATCCGCCGAAGAAACGGGGCGAAATGCAGTCGGCGGTGAACCTCCAGGATTGCCTCGCAGGCATCTTCGCCGCCGCATTCGTCGAGGGTCTCGCCGCCGGGATCCGGGCGATCGGCTTGCCCGACCTTCCCGGCTACCACATCCAGCTCCTGGCCGCTGCGTTGCTCTGCGGATTCATCACGTGGTACATCGTCCGGTTGATGCCAGGCGACCTCGTGCGGGTGATCGGGCTGACCCTCCTCGGTCTCTTCTACCGGATCCGTCCGGTCGGTGCCGACAACATGCCGAAAACCGGCGGCGTGCTGCTGCTGCCGAACCACGTCACTTGGGCCGATGCCTTCTTCATCACCGCCGCCAGCCCACGTCCGGTCCGCTTCGTGATGGATGCGGTTTACATGGAGAACCCGGCGATCCGCTGGTTCTGCAAACTCTTCCACACCGTGCCGATCGCTCTCGGAAAGCCGCGCGAGGCACTCCGGACCGCCAGCGAGGCGCTCGCCGCGGGCGATGTCATCTGCCTATTCCCGGAGGGCCAGTTGACCCGCACCGGCACGCTTCGCGAAGTGAAGCGCGGGCTCGAACTGATCGCCCGCCAAGGCGGGGCACCGGTGATTCCGGCATGGCTCGACGGGGCGTGGGGATCGATCTTCTCATACGAACGCAACCGCTTCTTCACCAAGCTTCCCTACCGCGTGCCTTACGGAATGCGGATGGCCTTCGGTACTCCGATCGAACCGAAAGAGGCGCGGATCGGGCGGATTCGCGACGGCATCCTCGAAGCCTCCGCGGACGCCATCGAATCGCGCCTTCCCCACTGGAAGTCCGATCCGCACCAGACCGCGAACGGCTACCAGATCGCCCAGGTCAACGCGTTGGTGCGCAAGCACGCGTTCGCCCGTTTGCCGGACGATCCGGAAGTCGACGCCCTGACCGGGCTTACCCGATTCTCCGAAATGTTCCGGGCCAAACCCGCGAAGTTTGACGACCCGGCGGACGAGAAACACCGCATCTGGGTCGGGGGAAGCCGGCTGCGCGAGAAGCTGACCGCAGCCCCGGCAAGAGACGAAGCTCATTCATTCTACGACTTCAGCCCGGACGCCCATCTGCCGCTGGAACTGGCCGGCTGGGATCACCTGCCGTGCCTCGCGATCGACGGAGTCGTCATTTCGATGTCGATGCCGCATTCCGCGAAGCCGCATGCCTCAAGCAGCCCGCAACCCGGCGTCAAACCCGGCAGCCTCGGCATCCTGCTGCCGGGCTTCGCCATCGACCGCTCCGATGAAGGCCGGATCACCCTCCGCGGCCCGTCCACACCCTCAGCAGGCATCCCCCTCCCCGACGGCTACACCATCGATGAAGAGGGCTTCGTCTTCCCGCCCCAAGCGTAGGATACAAGCGTTCGTAATTCCCCCTTCAGGGGGCTTCCGGACCGGTGGGACCCCGTAAACGGGGAACTACAAACCCCAGTCGCCGACCGCTGGAACGAGATTAGCTCTTCAGAAACTCGTCCATCTCGCCGAAGAAGTCGCCGAGTTCGTCGTCGCTGACTTCCGCACCCATGATGTCGTCCCAGCTGGTGTGGATCAGGTGCTCCTCGTCGAGTTCGGGAATGAAGCTGCTCGGGGTGCAGCCGATTTGCTGACCCCACTTCGTACGGGCCATGCAGTAGGTCATCGCGAGACGCTTCTGGGCCCGAGTGATCCCGACGTAGAGAAGACGTCGCTCCTCGTCCTTGGTCCCTTCCTCGATACTCCGCCGGTGCGGAAGGAAGCCCTCCTCAAGCCCGACCAGATACACTACCGGAAACTCGAGTCCCTTTGAGGCATGCAGAGTGATCAGAGTCGCACCCTGCTTCTTCTCGAGATCGTCGTCCTCCCGATCGGAGGCCAGCGCGCTGTCATCGAGGAACTTCCGCAAGCTCTTGCCCTTCTTCACGTACTTCGCGAGCTCCGACATCACCTCGTGCACGCTCTCGCCCCGCTGCGTCCGCTCGGTGTCGTTCTTGCAGTTGCGGCCCATCCAGTCGAGGTAGCCGCAGCTGTCGAGGTAGTCGTGAACCACCTGGTTGGCCGGCGCGACCTTGCCGTCGATCTTCATTTTCGCCGCGACGATTTCCGCGACGAACGAAGCGATCGCATTCCGCGGCCGGCTCGACAACAGGTCGGTGAACTCCGGATCGCACAATGCCTGCCACACGCTGCTACCACGTTCCCGGCTGAAATCGGTAGCCATCACCGTGGTCGCCTGCCCGATCCCCCGCGGCGGCGAGTTGAGGATCCGGAGCAACGGCACATCGGCATTCGGATCGTCGAGCACCTCGACGTAGGCCAGCACGTCGCGGACCTCCCGCCGGTCGTAGAAACTCTGCGCCCCGACCATCCGGTAGGGGATTTTCAGGTGTCGCATCGCCTCCTCCAGCTTGCGGCTCTGCCCGTTGGTCCGGAACAGAACCGCGAAGTCCTCCCACGGACGCTTCTCCGAGGCCTTGAGCGAAAGGATCTCCTCCGCGATGAACTCCGCCTCCTCCTCGTCCCCGGGCATGCCCACGATCCGCACCGGCTCGCCGCCGGCAATCGTCGCCCGCAGCTCCTTCTCCCGCCGCCCGGCGTTGCGACGGATCAGGCTGTTGGCGGTGTGGAGGATCGCATGGGTCGAGCGGTAGTTCTCCTCCAGACGGATCACCGTCGGGTCCGGGAAGAACTTCTCGAACTGCAGGATGTTCGCCACCTCGGCGCCGCGCCACCCGTAGATCGACTGGTCGTCATCGCCGACCACGCAGACGTGATACGGTTCGCCGACGAGTTGCTGCAGCAGGCACATCTGCAGGCTGTTGGTGTCCTGGAACTCGTCGACCGTCACGTGGGTGTAGGTCTTTCGGAAGTGCTCCCGCACATCGGCATGCTCGCGCAGCAACTCCTCGGCGAGGAGCAGGAGATCATCGAAGTCGACCGCATTGCGGGCACGCAACTCGTTCTGATACGCCACCGCGAGTTGAGCGAAGAAGTCGTCCTCGAGCTTCGCCACGTCGCGTCCCGCGTTCTTGGCGTTCGAGATCGCCGAGAGCACCACCTCCGCCTTCAGCTTCTCATCGCTCCCGCCCATCCGGACGATCAGCTGCTTCAGAATGCCGATCTGGTCGGTGCCGCTGCAGATCGAGAAGTTCTTCTTGTAGCCGAGCTTCTCGATCCCGCCCCGCAGAAGGCGCACACACAGCGAGTGGAAGGTGCAGACCGTCATGGCTTCGGCCTTCTTCTTCGAAACCATGCCGCCGATCCGCTCGCGCATCTCGCTGGCCGCCTTGTTGGTGAAGGTCACCGCCAGGATGTTCTCCGGAGGAATCCCCTGCTCGAGCATGTTGGCGATCCGGCAGGTCACCGTGCGTGTCTTGCCCGTCCCGGCGCCGGCAAGGATCAGCACCGGCCCGTCCAGCGTGGCCACCGCCTGCCGCTGGGCCCGGTTGAGCGAGTCGAATGAGAAAGCCCCTGCCATGCGCGGCGCGGATGGAAACCGCCATCGCCGACGATTTCAACCACCCGTTCCGAAAATTCCGGAGAGCCTGATTTTTCTTCGCGAAGCGGTGGTTTTTGCCTAGTCGAACGGTCGATGTTCGGCTTCATCGCCTCACCCTGCGCCCGCTGCACCGAGTCCTCGTTCCCCGCATGGCGGGGTTCATTCTGCGGTCTGGCACGCTGCCTCGGCCGGGAGTTCGGGAATCCATCGCGGTTGCTGGTGAATCGCGACGCGACCTTTCTCGCGCTGGTTGGTGTTTCGCTCGACCCTTCACCGCCACGATGGCGCCGTGAGACCTGCTGCAACCCGCTGGCCATGCCGTTTCCGGTCACCGACGACCACCCGGCGGTGATGCACGCCGCCGCCGTGTCGGTCTGCGGACTGGCGACGAAGCTCGCCGACGACTCCCGGGACGAAGGCCCGGTCCGACGAACCGCTTCACGAATTGGAGCCACGCTCGTCGAACCCGCTACCGACCGGGCGGTCCAATGGCTGAACAGTTCGTCATTCCCGACCCAGCGGGTCATCGAACTCCTCAACCGGCAGGAGGACCTCGAAGCTCGCGATCCGATCCACGCCGACCGGCCCACGTCCGAGGCATTCGGTACGATCACCGGCCATCTCGCAGAAGTCCTGCCGCTACCGGGCCAAGGGCCGGTGCTCCACCAACTCGGTTCCGCCCTTGGATCACTCGTTTACTGGCGCGATGCTTGGGACGACCGCGAAACTGACCGCCGGAAAGGCCGCTTCAATCCGTTCCACCGTGTCGCAGAGCCGGCCATCGGTGAGCGGATCCAAGCCGCCTGGTCCGGTTTTACCGATGCCCTTTCGAAGCTTCCGTTCGTCCGCCATCGCGAGTTGTTTGACAGCCTCTGCCTGACCACCGCCGAGCGCCATGGCTCATTCCTCGAATTGAAGTCCGAGGAGAAACTGGAGCGTCGGCGGAAGCGGCGCCGAGATCGCGAGCAAAGCCGCTGCTGCGACTCATGCGACTGCTGTCCTTGCGAGTGTTGCAATTGCTGCCCGTCCTGCGGCTCCGGAACCGCGAGGAGCGCCGCCGGATCAAAGGGCTGTCTTGATGCCTGCTTCGACTGCGGCCCGGGCGACAGTGGCTGCTGCGATTGCTGTCCGTGCGACGGCTGCGACTGCTGTCCTTGCAATTGAAGGGGTGGATGAATCCAGGCGCCACTAGTGGGCGCGGCGGAATTCCTGCCGCATGGCGGAGGGCTCAAATCCCCACCCCGCGGTCCGCCCGCCAATCCCAGCGCCGAAGGTGCGTCGGCATTTAGCCACGGGGTTCACCCCGTGGTGGTCGGTTCGCGATAGGATTCGAGCCCCGGAGGGGCGTAGGCGGAGCGGAGTTCTCGGGTAAAGACGGCACCGCCAACGCCCCTGCCGGGGCTCTGGATTTCCTGCGCGCATAAAACCACGGGGTGAACCCCGTGGCTAAATGCCGACGTCCCTTCGGGACTTCAAACCCCGTGGCTAGATGCCGACATCACCACGGGACTTCAAATCTCGTGGCTAACCACCGACGTCCCTTTGGGACCTTACCCGCCCGTGGCTAACCGCCGACCGAACTTCTTGAACCGGGAGCGGCGGGAATCCTTCAATCCCGCCGTCCGAGCAGCATCACCGCCCAGTAGGCGAGCTGTGCGATCGCGGCAACGGCGGCGGCAACGTAGGTCATGGCGGCCCAGAACAGCGCGTCCTTGGCCTTCTCATGCTCCATGTTCGCGACCGCACCGCTGCGATCCAGCCACGCGAGCGCGCGCTTGCTGGCATCGAATTCCACCGGCAGCGTCACCAGCGAGAAAAGCGTCGTCACGCCCATCGCGCCGAGAAAGACCCAGATGAAAATCGTCGCCTGCGAGCTGAATGCCACCGCCCCGAGAATCGCCATCCACATCAGGATGTTCGTCAGGCCACTGGCCAGCTGCACCGCCGGCACCATCTTCGAGCGCATCGTCAGCCACGCGTAAGCCTGCTGATGTTGCAGCGCGTGACCACACTCATGGGCCGCCACGGCTGCGGCAGCGACGGTGTTCTGGTGATAAACCGGCTCACTGAGGTTCACGGTCTTCTTCCGCGGATCGTAGTGGTCGGTCAACTGACCGGGCACGCTGACGACCTGGACGTCGTTGATTCCGTTCTGGCGCAGCATCATTTCGGCCACCTGCGCGCCGGTCATCCGGATCGGAATCTGCGAGTATTTCTGGAAACGCGACTTCAGAGTCCCGCTGATCAGCATGCTGACGAGCATCGTCGCGCCGATCAGGATCCAGTAGCCGATGCCGAAGAGCGGCGTGCCCTGCTGGGGCGCCTGCTGCAGCTGGGCGAGGAGCAATTCGAAGTTCATGGCGATATCCTAGCCACACTTGGGCGGCGCGCAACCTGCTCCCGTTTGGAAAATCCCTCCCGTTTTCCATCCGGATGCCCCATTCTGAACGCATGAAACACGTCCTTATCACCGGCGCCACCCGCGGCCTCGGCCGGGCGCTCGCCCTCGGATTCGCCGATTCCGGCTGGGCCGTCAGCGGCTGCGGGACGTCCGCCCACGCGCTCGATGCCCTCACGACCGACCTCGGCGACCCCCATCTGGTCCGCGTTTGCGACGTCACCTCCTCGGCCGCGGTCGAGCGATTCGTCGACGAGGCCGTGGCCCTTCACGGACCGCCCGACCTGTTGATCAACAATGCGGCCCTGATCAATGCCAACGCCCCGCTCTGGAAGGTCCCGCCGGAAGAATTCTCGAAGGTGATCGACGTCAACCTGAAGGGCATCCACCACATGATCCGTGCCGCCCTGCCCCCGATGCTCGAGCGCGGCTCGGGGATCATCGTCAATCTCTCGTCCGGCTGGGGTCGCTCGACCTCGCCCGAGGTGGCCCCATACTGCTGCACGAAATGGGGGGTCGAGGGCCTGACGCTCGCCCTCGCCCAGGAACTGCCCAAGGGACTCGCCGCGATTCCGCTCAATCCCGGCATCATCGATACCGACATGCTGCGTTCGTGCTTCGGCGAAGGCGCGAGCGATTTCCCGGATGCCAAGGCCTGGGCCGAGACCGCAGTCCCGTTCCTCCAGAAATTGACGCCCTCCGCCAACGGCCAGTCATTGACCGTCGGCTGAGCCCGGGTATGGGGGCCGCGCGCATGATTCCCGTCACTTTCCACCGCGGTCTGTTCCTGCCCGAGGCGGACCTGTGGCTGGACCCGTGGGATTCGCAACCCACCGCCTTCGTCTCGCACGCTCACGCCGACCACTTCGCGCGCCACCAGCAGGTGATCTGCACGACCACCACGGCCGGCCTGGTCCGCGCCCGCTACAAGGTGGCGGAGTCGAGACTCCTGCCGCTCGACGCGCACGTCCCTCACGAACTCAACGGCCACCGCATCCGGTTGCTCCCGGCCGGCCACATCTGCGGCTCGGCCATGATCCATGTCACGCGCCTGTCCGATGGCGCCACCCTGCTCTACACCGGCGACTTCAAGACCCGGAAAAGTCGCACCTGCGACCCGGCGACCTTTCAACAGGCCGACCTGCTCATCCTCGAAACCACCTTCGGCCTGCCCCACTACGTCTTCCCGCCTGCGATGGAGGTCGAAAGCGCGGTGCTCGGGTTTGTTCACAACACCTTCCACGACGGCGATGTGCCGGTGCTGCTCGGCTACTCGCTGGGCAAGGCGCAGGAGGCACTCGCGCTGCTGCACGAGCACGGGATCGCGACGGTCGTGCACCCGAAGGTCGCGGAGATGACTGATGCCTGCCGCGAGGTCGGAGTTAAGACCCTGCCCGAGCCGCAGATCCTCGACTCGGAGATTGCCGGCAATCTCCCGAAGGACACCGCGATCATCGCGCCGCCGAATGCCGTGCGCTCGAAACTGCTTCGAGACATCCGCAACCGCCGCACCGCGATGCTCAGCGGCTGGGCGATGACGCCCGGCGCGTCCTACCGCTATCGGGTCGACGAGGCATTTCCGATGTCGGACCACGCCGACCATCCGGGCCTTCTCGAATGCGTGCAGCGCGTGCGCCCGAAGCGCGTGCTCACGGTGCACGGCTACGCCCGTGAGTTCGCCGCCGAGCTTCGCCAGCGCGACATCGATGCCTGGTCCGCCACCGGCAACGACCAGCTCGAGCTGGCGGTCGTCGGCACGCGCGGGCCCGCCGGGGAAAAGACGCGCAAGAGCTCCGTCTCACTCCGGCACTCGCGCCCGATCTGCCCGCTCGCCGACTTCACCGACCTCTGCCGCCTCGTTGGTGAAACGAACAGCCGCAGTCGCAAGACGGAGCTTCTCGCACGGTATCTCGCCGAACTCGACGACTACCTGGCAACGGCAACCACCTGGCTCACCGGTCGCGCCCTTCCCCGCGCCGAGGGCTCCCTTCAAACCGGGACAGCCGCCCTGCGTCGCGCGCTGCTGAAACTCCCCGGCGCCCGCGAGGAGCGCTACCGGGAGATCTCGCTGACCCAGAACGACGCCGCCCGCACCGCACGGCTTTTGCTCGAGGAACTTCACCTCGAACCGCAGCCGCTCGACATCGCCGGGCTCAAAGGGTTCTTCACAACGCTCGCCGGAACCGACGGTTCACTCGCCCGGATCGAGCTGCTCGCCCAACGGCTCCGAACCCTGCATCCGGCCGAAGGAGAGACGGTCGTCAAACTGCTCACCGGCGATCTCCGGATCGGACTCAAGGAGGGGCTCGTCGAGGACGCTCTGATCGAAGCCTTCGAAGCCGATCCCGTGTCCTTGCGTCGCGCCCACATGCTCACCGGGGATCTTGGAGAAACCGCCCAGCTCGCCAAAGCCAAGTCGCTTGAGGAGGCATCGCTCCATCCCTTCGTTCCGGTGAAGGTCATGCTGGCTTCTCCCTCGGAAACGGCACGGACCATCCACGAACGGCACGGCGACTCGCTGTGGCTCGAGCCGAAGTTCGACGGCATCCGCGCCCAGCTCCATAAGCAAGGCGATCGGGTGTCCGTCTTCTCACGCGACCTCCGCATCCTCGACCGCCAGTTTCCGGAGCTGCTTGAAGCCGCCCGGAGTGTCACCGGTGACTTCATTCTCGACGGTGAAATCATCGCCCATGCCGAGGGTCGGCGTCTGACCTTCTTCGATCTCCAGAAGCGCCTCGGGCGACTCAACACGACGCAGACCGACCTCTTCGCCGAGTCGGCCCAGGCCGATCTGCCACCGGTCCGCTTCATCGCCTTCGATGTGCTGTTGCACGACACAGACACGCTGCTCGACCTGTCACTCATGGATCGACGTCAGAGGCTGGAACAGGTGATTTCCCCAAAGGTCGAAAGCGCCGGAGTGATCACACGCATCCCGGTCACGAAGACCTCCGGGATCGAAGCCATCGAAGAGGCGTTCAAGCTCGCCCGTGGTGAGGGACACGAAGGGCTGATCTCGAAAGATTCGGAAAGCCCCTACTCTCCGGGTCGCCGCGGCAGGGCGTGGTTGAAGCTCAAAGGCGTGATGCCGACCCTCGACTGCGTGGTTATCGCCGCGGAGCAGGGACATGGCAAACGAGCCGAGGTCCTGAGCGACTACACCTTCGCCGTGCGCGACGAAACCGGAACCCTGCGGACCATCGGCAAGGCCTACAGCGGGTTGACCGACCTCGAGATCGAGGAACTCACCGAGCACTTCCAGAAACACACGATCGAGAAGAAGCGGCGCAAGCACCTCGTCGAACCGAACCTCGTCCTCGAGATCGCCTTCGACTCGATCCAGCCGTCCAAACGCCACGACTCCGGCCTCTCGCTGCGTTTCCCGCGAATCAAGGCCATCCGCCGCGACAAGACCGCCGACGAAATCGACACCCTCGCCTACGCGAGGTCGTTGTTAGGATAGGCATGTCACCCTTGAAATGGACCGCGAGCTTCAGCTCGCCCCCGGAACCCCGGCAAACGGACCGACGGGGCGAGCTGAAGCTCGCGGTCCATCAACTCCGAATTCACCTCATCGAACTGGCGATGAACCTCCTAAAGGAGGAACTACGAACCCCACTGTCGCGCCATTGTGGTTTGTAGTTCCCCGTTTACGGGGTACCAGGCGCTCCGCCACGGAAACCCGGCCCTATTTCACCACCAGCACGTCGCACTTCAGCATCACGATCACCTTCCTGCCCGGGTCGAGCTGACCGTCGTCGCCAGACGGGGTGAGAACGGTGACGAGGACATACTGGCCGTCCATGCAGGTCAGCGCCGTGTTGACCGATTGTTTGGCAAACAGCGGGAGCCTGTCCTGATGCACCTCGCCGCTGACCGCCGTGAATTCGGAGTGCACACTGAAACCCGTGAGAAAGACGATTTCCGGCGCGAAGTTTAGATCGATGGTCTTGTCGTTCCAACCGAGATTCGGCGCCACCTGAAAAGTGGTTCCGCGGTTCCGGGTTTCGAAAGAGGGCGGTGTGTACGGAATCCGAAGCAACGAGCGAATCTGAATCCTCCTGAGCTCCTCGGGCGTAGGCGTCCACGAACCGACACTCCCGGGCAATTCCGGCGGCTCGTATTCCGCTGGGTAAATGAACTCGTGGATCGACTCCACCGTCGCCTTCTCCCCACTTCGGCAAACCGTCATCATCGTCTCCACGACTTCCGCCCGATCCGTCTCCACCATTTCGGCGAGCTTCTTCCGAAGCTCGGTCGCATCCGCGTCATTCCTCCGCCCGGCCAGGAGCTTTGTGAAGTCGGCGTGCGCCACTTCGATGAACTCAACCTGGATTCGCATCATCTTCGGCAGATCCCGGTCGGGATTCGAAGGATCGAAGGGCAACGGTTCGCCGGGCGCGAACGGATCCTCGACGATCGGAGGAGCCGCCGTGCAGATCATCGCCGCACCCAACAGCATCAGCGGCACTTTCATCGCTCGCCCTCCTTCACCACCACCACATCGCACTTCACGAACACCATCACCTTTCGCGACAGGTCACCGACCCCGTTCTGGTTCTTCGGCGTGAGCACAGCGACCAAGTTGTACTGCCCGTCGATGCAGGTAAGCGATGTACCAACCGAGAGTTTGTAGAACTCCGGCATCTGCACTTTGGACACGTTGCCGAACGCGTCTTTGTCCTCCGCCCAGACCGTGTTGCCGGTGTGCCAGACGATCTCGGGCGCGACGCTGAGATCAATGTACTTTCCTCCCGCTCCGAAACTGGGTGCAACTTCCAAAGTGCTCCCGAGATTCCTCGTCTCGAACGCCGTCGGGGCGAATTGCGTCCTCAACAAGCTCATCGCCTTGAGTTCCTCGGCCGAAAACCCGACGCCCTTCGGCTTCTCCGGGAAGTTGACCTTCTCCGGGACGACCGGCGGCTCGTACTCGGTCGGGTAAATGAATTCCCGAATCCCTTCACTTGTCGCTTTCTCACCACTCCTCGCCACCACCATCATCGTCTCCAACACTTCCGCCTCACCCGCCTCGACCATTTTCCCGACTGTCTCCCGGAGCGGGGTCGCATCGGCGACCTTGGGCTTCGACAGAAACAGCAGCTTCGTCAGCCGCTTGTGGTCCATCTCGACAAACTCAACCTGGACCTGAACCTGCATCGGATCAACTGCCTCCTGATCTTCCGGCGAGAACGGATCGGGATCGGCTTGAAGACTGAGCGGCCACATGGCCAGCCCGACGAAAAGGGGGAGAGCGGGAAACGATTTCATCACGAAGCCTGATAGACGTCGTGCCGGCCAAAGTCATTCAGGGAAATTTTCACACCTGACTCCGGTCCATGCCTTCCGGCGTCAACTGATCGAACTGGCGATGGACCTCCTGAAGGAGGAACTACGAACCCCACTGGCGGGCCTCAGGGGTTTGTAGTTCCCCGTTTACGGGGCCGCGGCGGTCCGTGTCCCCCTCACCGCGTCCATCCGCCGCCAAGCGCCTGGATCAGGCGGGTGGTGGCGAGGGCGCGGTTGAGTTGTACACTCACAGTCTCACGCTGGCCGTTGAGCGAGTTCCGCTCGGACTCGACGACTTCGAAGTAGTCGGTCGCGCCGCCTTCGTAGCGCTTGCGCACCAGTTCGGCGGCCTTCTTCGAACTCTTCGAACCTCGCGCCCGCGCCTGCGATGCGGTGGCCAGCCGACGGGTGTCATTGAGCGAGTCTTCGGTTTCCTGGACCGCCTTCACGAGGACGTCGCGATAGTTTTCCAACGCCTCGCGGTACGCCGCCTCCGCCTTGGCCTTGTCGCCGAATGCCCTGCCACCTTGGAAGATCGGCACGTCCACTTCCGGTCCGAGCGACCAGAGCTTCGAGTTCGAATTGAAAAGATCACCGGTGCTCAGCGAGCCGAAACCGCCCGAACCGTTCAGGCTCACCCGTGGCAGGTAGCTGGCAATCGCCACGCCGATGCGCTCGCTCGCCGCCGCAAGCCGACGTTCCGCAGCCGCGATGTCTGGACGCCTGCGCAGCAGATCGGACGGCACCGCACCGGGGACACCCGGCGAACTCGGCCGTCCGCTGCGGGCCGGAATCCGGAACCCGGAAGCACTGCGTCCGACCAAGGCCGCGACCGCGTTCTCATACTTGGCGCGCTGGGCACGAAGCTGTTCCAGCTCCGCCTTCACCGCCTCGTGCTCCACCACCGATCGCTCGTGGTCGACCCGGCTGCTCGCCCCTCCGTCGAAACGCGCCTTCATCAGTCGACGCGCCTCGCTCCTCAGTCCTTCGGTCTCTTCCAGAAGCTCGATTTCCGCATCCGCGAAGCGCAGCGAAAGGTAGGCCCGCGCCACCTCCGCACGCAGTGAAAGCAAGACCGCCTGATACTCAAATCCAGCCGCCGAGGTGTCCGCCGCGGCCGCTCCGATCTGGCGCCGGACCCGCCCCCACAGGTCGATCTCCCAGCTCAGGTTCAGCGCCGCGCGGTAGTCGTTGTAGATACCGGCGGAAAAGTTCGTGTTGCCGCTGTCCTGTCGCCGCGTGGCATACATCTCACCGGTGATCGCCGGTGAGGCGTCGGCCTTCGCCAGTCCGAGGTCCGACCTCGCCTGGTCATAGCGCGCAAGGGCGGCTCGGGCGCTCGGCCCACCCTGCTCCGCCATCCGGATGTAGCGGTCCAGTTCCGAGTCGCCGAAAAGTTTCCACCACGATCCCTCCGGTGCCGGGGCCGAGAAGCCCGCGCTCTTGAACGAGGCCTCGAGCTTGGCCGGAGGCACCTGATAGTCCGGTCCCACGGCGCAGCCTGCCAACAGCAGGACGCCGAGACCGAGGCAGCAGCCTGAAAACGGAGTGATCGGAAGGAGCTTCATGAAGGGAAAGGGAGGCCGTTCAACCCGGGACCTGCGCGGGAACCGCTTCAACCCCGGGCTCGGGTTGCTTCAGGGCGAAGATCGCGCTCAGAACGGTCGGGACGAGAACTACGGTGAAAATCGTACTGACGGTCAGGCCGCCGACGACCACCGCACCGAGACCGCGGTAGAGCTCGGATCCGGCACCGGGCATCAACACCAGGGGCAGCATGCCGCCGACCGAGGTCAGGGTGGACATCAGGATCGGGCGCACCCGGCTGCGCACGCTCTCGACCACCGCGCTCTGGGGTTCGAGACCCTCGTCGCGCATGAAGTTCAGCGCCTGGTGAACAATCAGGATCGCGTTGTTCACCACCACCCCGGCGAGAATCACGAAGCCTAGGATGGTGAGCATGTCGAGGTTCTGCACCGGCATGTAGCGGTCGAGTTTGCTCCAGCTGTGGACCATCGCGAGTCCGAGGAACCCACCGAAGGTCGCCAGCGGCACGCTGAGCATGATCACCAGCGGATAGCTCCAGCTCTGGAACAGGATGACCATCAACAGGTAGATGACGAGAAAGGCCATGAAGAGGCTGCTACCGACCGTCCCGGCAGGTGTTCCGTCGCCGAGCAGCGAGTTCTTGATCTCCGCCAGCTTGCCCGCTGACCCGGCGAGTCCGACGCTGACATCCGGCGGGATCGTCCCGTTGGCCCGCAGGCCGTCGATGATGCCGTTGACCTGCTCGATGACGGTCTCGAGCGGCTGGCCGGCCGGCGGCTCGAACTCAAGCGTCACCGCGCGCTGGCGATCGACGTGGCGGATCTGGTCCGGCCCCCGCACGCGCTCGAGCTTCGAGACCGAGCGGATATCGACAATCCCACCTTCGGGAGTCGCGATCGGCAGATCGATGAGCTTGTCGACCGGCTGCTCGCCCTCGTCGCGGGCCGTCAGGATCTTGATGTCTTTGAGCTCGCCGTTCTGCTCGTAGTCGCGGAAAAGCACGATGCCGTCGCCTCCGGCTTGGATCGCAAGTCCGAGGTCGGTGCGGGTCATGCCGAGTTCGCGCAGGCGCTCGTCGTCCGGCACGATCCGCAACTCATCCAGCGGCAAAGCGAAGTTCGGCGGTGCCGGCGTGATGTTGGTCCCCGGAGGCACGGATGCGAACAGCGCCCCCATCGTCGCGCCGGCGGCCTGCGAAACTCGGTCGAGGTCGGCCCCACGGAAGTCGATCTGGATCGCTCCGCCGGTCGAGCCGCCGATCCGGAACAGCGGCATCTGCTTGGCGATCGCAAAGGTGTCGGGCATCCCCATTGTCGCCTTGCGGAACGCGGGAATGACGTCAGCCACCCGCGTCTTGTCCGCGGAAATCCCGCCGTGGAACATGCGGCCCTCGAACGACACCAGAAAGTAGTTGTCGAGTGGCGGCGGCACCACCGTTTCGCCGGATCCATCACCGAGCGCCACCGGCTCGCGATGATCTTCGGCTTCGGCGTTGCCGTTGTTGAGCCGGGTCTCGACGCCGTATTTGTCCGGTGTCGCTTCCCACAACGGCTTGATCTGTTCCTCGATCTGGCCGCCCATCTCAGAGAGTTTTTCGAGGTTATACGTCGGTGGCGGGAAGAGCAGGCCGAACACGAGGTTGCGGTTGCCCTGCGGCAGGTAGTCGAGCGGCGGCAGGAGGATCCGCGTGCCGACAATCGTGACCAGTGTGAAGCTTCCGATGATCAGAAGGCGCCGTGGCCAGGTTGAAGTCGCCATCGTTACGCCCTTGGCGGCAATGTCCGGCATGCGCTCGAAAAGGATCGCCAATGGCCGGAACGGTGCGCCGAGAATCTTGAAGAAGCGCGACCCGAAGACACGATCGAACAACGACGGTCCGTCGCCGGTTTCGTGAGCCTTAAGCCATTTCCCGGAAGCCACCGGGATCAGCGTGACACTGACGATGAACGACAGGCTCACTGCCGCCATCAGCGCCAGCGCGATGTCGCGGAAGAGCTGACCGGCCTGCTCCTCGATGAGCAGGATCGGCGCGAAGACGACCACGGTGGTCATCGTCGAAGCCAGCACCGCCCCGCCGACTTCAATCGCACCATCGCGGGCCGCGGCGACAGGTCCTTTGCCCATCTCAAGATGCCGGTGGATGTTCTCAATCACCACAATGGCGTTGTCGACCACCATGCCGACCGCGAAGGCCAATCCGGCGAGCGAGATGATGTTGATCGAGCGACCGAGCATCACCAGCACGGTGAAAGAAGCGATGATCGAGACCGGGATCGCGATCGCGATGATCCCCACCGCCCGCAGGCTTCGCAGGAAGAAGAGCAGGACGATCGTGGCAAGCACGCCGCCGAGAACGAGGTTCGACCGGACCAGCACGAAGGCGTCCTCGACGTAGGTCGAGGCGTTGTAGGTCGGCACCAATTCGAGAGTCCCGTCGAGCCCGAGCTGGCGCGCCTTCTGGTCGAGCAGGTTACCCGGCTGGTTCATCGTCTCCACCTCATCGAGTAGCATCTGCATCGTCTCGAGCAGGTTGGCGCCGCGCTGGAGTTGGAAGTTGAAAAACGCCGCACGCTGGCCGCGCGACCGCACCCAGGAGGTCGGTTCCTTGAAACCATTGCTGATTTCGGCGACGTCACCGAGGTAAACCGGTCCCGCCTCGTCGCGATAGATGATCATTTCCGCGGCGGCCTCGGGGGTGTCGAAGCGACCGGTCGCACGGACCCGGAAGTCGCGTTTGCCCATCTCAATCTTGCCCCCGGAAAAGTTGGCGTTCGCGGCGCTGATGCCGTCGCGGAGTTGCGCGTAGGTGATGCCGCGCTGCGCGAGCGCCTCGGGATCGACCACCACCTGCAGCTCCGAGGCCGTCGCCCCGCGCACACCGACCTGGCTGATGCCCGGGATGCGTTCGAAGCGGGGCTTCATGCTCCGGTCCATGAAGTCGTAAAGCTGGCCCGGATCGTAGGCCGGATCGGTCGAAAACAAACCGATCCACGCAATGTAGTCGGCCGACTCCGGATCCACATCCTCGACCACCGGCCGCAGCACGCCGCTGGGATAGCCGGGAACCTCGTCGAGTTTCTGCAGAACCTCATCCTGCGCCTCGCCAATGTCGGTGCCGGTTTCGAACTCGAGACGGATCGTCCCCTGCCCCGCCGCCGCGGTACTGATCATCGAGGTGAGCCCCGTCACCTCGCCGAGAGCCCTTTCCTGTTCCTCGACGATGTCGGACTCGATTTCCTCGACCGAGGCGTTCTCCCAGTTGGTGGTCACCGCGATGACCACCGAAGAGACCTCCGGAGTCATCCGCACCGGCACACGGCTGATCGCAAGGATGCCGCTGAAGATCGCAAGCATCGTACCGACCGCGATGGTGATCGGCTGCTTCAGGAGAAACTCGATGAACGATCTCATCCGGTCAGCGGGCTTGGGCGGTTTCCTTTTCCGCCGTTGGCGGCGCTTCCTTCGAAACCCATGGCTTCGGTGCGATCGGGGCACCGGGCATCAGGCGCTCGTTACCTTCAACGATGACCTCGGCGCCCTCTTCCAGTGCTCCATCGGCAAGCACGGCCTCACCCGCGCGCTCGAAGAGCAGTTGAACATCCACCCGCTTGGCCGTCGGCGGACCCTCGCCCGAGCGGTCAGGAACGAACACGTAGTTGCCGGCGTAGCTGGTCAGGATCGCGTCGGTCGGCACGATCACCCGCGGCACCGCCTCACCAAGCGGGACGGTGGCGGTGACCGAGGATCCGGGAGTCAGGCGGTTCTCCGGATCGGGAATGTGGGCCACCAGCGTGAAGCGCCGCGAGCCGCCGTCGATCTCGGGAATCACCGTGAGCTTGTCGGCGGAAATCGACTCGCCCACGCCGGAGAACTTGAGCTCGACCTGGGCAGGAGAGGTTTCGCGAAGAAGGCTCGCGTGGCGTTCGGGAAGTTGGAGCCATGCCTCGGCCTCTCCGGTCGAGACGAGCGTCACCACAGGCGCGCCCTCGCTGACCCATTCGCCCAGCTCGGTGTGGCGCACGACCACCCGACCGGCGAACGGCGCACGAACTTCGAGATCCTTCTGGCGAACCTCGAGCAATTCGAGCCGCTTCGCAGCGGCCTCGATCATTTCCTTGGCCGCGCGGGTGCGGGCTTCGGCAACCTTCATCTCCCGCAGGCTGTCCAGATACTCGCGCTCGGCGACCGCCCTCTGATCCCACAGGCCACGCATCATCTCTTCGTCCTGGACCGCTCGTTCCTGCTCGGCCTCGCGCTGCGCCAGCTCCGCCTTGGCCGATGTCAGGCCCGCCGAGGCTTCCTGCAGTTGCGCCTCAAGTCTGCGGGCATCGATCTTCGCCAACACCGCTCCGGCTTCGACAGCGTCACCTTCATCGACCGACAGGCTTTCGATCGCCCCGGACTCGATCGCCGCGACCTCCGCCCGGCGCGTTGCCCGAAGCGTACCGGTGGCGGTCAGCGTCTCGACAATCTCGCGCTTCTCGGCCGGACGGAAAATCACCGCACTCGGCGGACGGCCTCCCCCACCCTTGCCGCCGGCGTCAGGCTTGGCGTCGTTCAGCGCCTTCCAGCCAAACCAGGCGGTGACGGTCAGGATGAACAGGACCACCACCCATCCGATGGCAGTACGTGTTGAGTTCGAGTTCGACATGTTCGTCAGAGCGTTCGGATGCCTCAGCGGTTGACCACCTCGGCATCGAGATCGGGGTTCAATTCCGCGCCGATGACCCGCGAGAAGGCGTCGGCAAAATGACGGACCCGCTCGGGATCGTCATGGATGCGGGCCTGCGTCGAGCAGCCCTCCATCATCGAAAAAAGCGCGGCGGCGGTTTCCGCAGGCGAGTTGATATCCACCACTCCCATCGCTTGTGCATCGCGCAGCGATGCTTCGAGGTAGCCTTGGAAGCGATCGAGAATCTCGCGCACCTTCGCGGCCAACTCCGGTTCGGCCGCGGCCGTCTCCGCGCCGATATTGAAGTACGGGCACCCCAGTACCCGACCCTTTTGCTCGCGGCAGTCGAGGGCACGCCGGTACCAGTGCTCGATCATCCGCTCGAAGCGCGACAGCGGCGGAATGCGCGGGTCGAAGATCTTCTCGAGGTTCTCGCGCGACTCCGTTTCCCAAAGATGCTCCAGCGCCGCGATCGCAAGCGCGGTCTTCGATTTGAAGAAGTGGTAGAAGCTCCCCTTGCGCACGTCGGCCCGCTCGCAGATGCGATCGACCGAGGTCGATCCGTAGCTGCTCTCCCAAATCGCCCCCACCATCGCCTCGAGCAAGCGGGTGCGTGCGGAAACCGTCTCGGACATGCCGGCACCTGTAGTTGACCGGTCGGTCAAGTCAAACGGGATTCGTGTGACGATTTACAACCTGTTGTTTATCAGCGATCTACAATTCCCACATTTGTTGGGAAAGACTCAGAACGTCCGGACATTCGATAGCCCACCATCGGGTCGGAGCACCTGTCCGGTCATGAATTTCGAGGCATCCGAGAGCAGAAACGCGACGAGGCCGGCGACATCTTCCGGCCGACCGATCGATTGCAGGGGGTGCCGCTTCTCCGCCGCCTCGCGTTTGGCATCGCTGCCCAACAGGCCGGAGGCGAGCGGAGTATCGGTGAGCGATGGCGCGATCACATTCACCCGCACGTGCGGAGCCAGTTCCGCAGCGAGCGACTTGCCCAGTCCCTCGACCGCAGCCTTGGCCGCGGCGACCGACGCGTGAAACGGCATTCCCTGGGCCACCGCAACCGTCGAGAAGAGGACGACCGACGACGGCGCGCCCGCCTTGAGCGCCGGCAATGCCTTGCGGATCACGCGGACCGCACCGAGGCAGTTCGTCTGGAAGTCGGAAAGGAAGTCGTCGTCGCTGAGCCGGTGGAACGGCTTCAGGTTGATCGTTCCGGGGAAGTAGACCAGCCCGCCCAGCTTCTCCGGCAGCTCGAAGTCCGGCTCCTTGGATGCGTCGAAGGGAAGCGTCTGGACGCCGAGCTCGACCAGGCGGCTCGTGTCACGGGCCGCGGCGAGCATCGAAAGGTTGTCACGGCCGAGGCGTTCGACCGTCGCCAGACCGATGCCCGAGTTGCCGCCGATGATGAGGATGGGGTGTTCCATGCGGCACCCTCTTGGGGAGCTCGACGGCGTCAAGTGATGATGGAAGAAGTGCGCGACCCGCCGTCTCCTGTCCTACCCGGACAGATTCACTACTTCGACTCAAGTATCACCTCGCCGCGCCATTCAGCGCCCGTCCCGGCCGCATCGATCGCACGTAGGAAAAGAACCGAAGCGGGATCGTCGGGCAGCAGGTCATGCAGCGACCGCGTCTTCTCGAACGTCCCCCGGGCCCGCTCGAAGTCGCCGGCTTCGAAGGCCTCGACCGCCTGCCGGTACAACACGAGATAGGTTTCGTCGCGCTTCCGGATTCGGTTGGCCGGGTCGTCGCGATAGCCCAGCACCTCGTGCACCACGATCCCCTGCCGCTTTCCCTTGAGGACGAAACTTCCCATCCTCCGTGTGGCGAAGCGATCGCGATCCGCGCACTTCGCCAGCACCGCCTCGGAGACGAGGACCGATGTGCCGAGCATCTTGTTCAGACCTTCAAGCCGGGCGGCAGTGTTGGTAGTGTCGCCGATCACCGAATAGTCAAAGCGCCGTTTGCTGCCGAGATTCCCGGCCAGGCCGGGGCCCGCATTGATACCGACCCGGGTTGCTAGTACCTTCTCGATCGTTCCTTCCCCCGTCTCCAGAGTGATGGGCTTGGAACTCGCGACCTGCATCTGGATCGCCGCATCGATCGCCCGATCGGCCTCGCGGTCCACCTTCAGCGGAGCTCCCCATGTCGCCATCACGGCGTCTCCAACGTACTTGATGATGGTTCCCTCGTTATCGAGGATTCCCTCGGTCGCGCGCTCGAAGTAGCTGATCAGCGCTTTCGACACCGCTTGCGGCGGCAGGCCTTCCGACATCGCGGTGAAACCCTGCAAATCGCTGAACAGGACAGTCGCCTCGACCTCCTTGCCTCCGAGTTCGAGGCTGACCTCGTCATCGTCGATCTGGCGCGCCTGCTCCTCGGACATGTAGGACCGGAACGCGCGCCGCAATTTCCAGCGGGCGGAATACTCGATGAAGTAGTGCGCGCCGAGCGCGAGGCCGATGACCAGAGGCGCCTGGCCGAAGGCGGGAATGGTCCACAGGAAGTTCCACCCCTGCATCTGCTGGCCTAGCACACCCAACGCCGCAACAACCGCCGCCAGACAGAGGCAGGTCACGCCCCCCCGAATCGGCGCCAGCAGGCACGCCGCGCCGGAGAACAAGAACGGCAGAAGGATGATCAGCCATCGCTCGATTCCGGAATCGAGACGGGTGATCCGGCGTCCTTCGAGAAGGTTCGCGATCGCGGTGGCCTGGATCTCCATGCCGGGCGTCAGCACTTTCTCCAACTCGCCCGTGTCCCGGTTCTCGACCGGGATTACCGTGTAAGGAGTGGTGAAAAGGTCTTTGCCCGCACCGAATCCATCGGCGTTCTGCCGGGCACCAATAATGATGATCTTGTCCTGGAACGCGCCTTCGTCGATCCCGCTCCCTCGCGCGACGCCGCTGAAACTGTAACTCGGGAAAGTCCCCGCACGGCCGTAGTAGTCGAGGAACCACTCGCTCTCCGCAGCCGCTTCACGGCTCCCCGAATCGAGCTGCCGGACAATTTCGCTCAGGCTCGGCTTGGGGCCGAACGGAGTCTCGATCATCGGCCGGATCCTGCGGATGACATCATCGGTGTCGCGCGGCACGAGCGAGAGCCCCCAGCCGGCGGCGGCTTGCCTCAGAACCGGGGTGGAGAGCAGCAGGCGCTCGCGCTCGGCGGACTCGTTCCGAATCTTCACCAACTCGCCGATCAGCACGACATTCCCATGCTTTTCCATCGCGTCGGCAAAGGCCTCATCCTGTTCCGGCTTCGAGTCCGGAAAGCTGATGTCGAAGATGATCATCCGCGCTCCGGCCTCGGTCAGGAGTTTCACCATCTCGGCATGGAAACGGCGGTCGAGAGGTTCGGTGAGCGGGAGTTGGAAATCCGCAAACGTCGCCTCATCGAGCTGGATCAGCACGATGTCATCCGGCGGCACCCTTTCGGTGAACCGGAACGGAAGGTCGTAGCTCGCACGCCTCAGACCGACCCCGAAGTCGAACTCGAGAAGCATCAACCCCCACGCGAGGGCGATCAGCGAGATCACCGCTGCCGCTCCCGCCCGTTTCAGGCGCCGGTTCCATCGCGGCTTCGCCATATCAGCTCCGACTGCCGGGGGATTGCCCTGCGAAGGCGCTCATGAATGGATCTGTGCCAGTTCCTCGTTCGCCTCCCGCAACCGGTCCGCCAGCATCGCCGACAGGTTGCTCAGGATCGCCACCTGCAGCCGTGGACCGAGTTCCTCCAGACGGTCGAAAGCCTCGACCGGCAGCATCATGGTCTCGATCCGGCTGTCGGCGCGCACTTCCGCCGAACGCGGACTGTGATTGATCAGGCCCATTTCCCCGAAGTTCATTCCCGGAGAGAAGGTCGCAACCCGCCGCTCCCTTCCGGCCTCCGTCCTGATCCACGCGCTCGCCTTGCCCCTCATCAGGAAATACATTCCATCCGGGTCGTCGCCGACCTTCATCACGCTCTCGCCTTCTTCGAAAGCGATCGGCTTGAGCAAAGATCCGAGCGTCTCGAGATCTTCGAGATTGAGCCCGGAGAGCAACTGGCAGTCCTCGATCCCCACCGCCTCCGAACTGTGTTGGCGGAGCTCCAGTTCTTCCAGCAACTGATTCTCCGCTTCTTCGATCGCATCGGGCATGTCGTCGAAAAATCCGACCTTCCGCCACTGATCCGGAATCACCCGCGAGAGAGTCTCTTCAAGCAGCGGAAACCGCTCGCAGCGGCACACCGAGACTCGAAGCCCCGTCTCGAGCCAGCTTCCGAACGCCATCGCCAGCACTCCGGCGGCACTCGAGTTCATGCCGGTGACGTGGGAGAAATCGAGGACCATCTCGCGAATGCGGTCATCGGCCCGCATGAACTCGCGGGAGGCGAACTCGGCTGTTCCGAAATTCAGATCGCCCTGGAGTTCGAGAATCCGGATCGCGTCCCCCGCCTGTCTCAACGCCTCCATTTCCACAGCCGAACGCAGGCGGCTCGAACGGGTCCGTGCGAGACTTCCTGTCCGGCGGATCACCTCGGTGGCCAGACGCGGCACCTGGAATATGTGCAGGCCGAACTTCCGGGTGATCTCGCGGCAGGTTTCGATTCCTCTCACGCTATTCCCGCAGGGATCCAGCCGCGGCGAGAACACTCCGATCCCCAACTGGCCCGGCAGCACCGCAAGAATGCCGCCGGAGACCCCGCTCTTCGCCGGCATCCCGACGTTGTAAACCCACTCGCCCGCCGCATCGTACATCCCGCAGGATCCCATCACGCTGAGGATGTTCTCCACGTAGTCACGGGACACCGCCCGCTCTCCGGTGCACGGATTCACCCCGCCGTTCGCGAGGGTCGCCGCCATCATTCCGAGGTCGCGGCAGGTCACGGAGATCGAGCACTGCATGAAGTAGGCTTCAAGACAGGCCTTCGGATCCTCCTCAAGGATCTCGAAATTCCGCAGCATGTAACCGATCGCCCGGTTGCGGTGGCCGGTCTCGCTTTCCGACCGGTAAACCGACTCGTCGACCGAGAGCGGCCGCCCTGCGTGAATCCCGAGCACCCGGACAATCCGTCGGATCATGGAATCGGTATCCCCGCCGTTGACCAGCGAGGTGGCGGTGATCGCACCCGCGTTGATCATCGGGTTCTCCGGCTTGCCGGTGCCGGGACGCAGGCTGATTGCGTTGAAGGCCTCGCCGGACGGCTCCATCCAGATCTTTTCGAGAACGGCCTCCTTGCCCCGGTCCTCAAGCGCGATACCGTAAACGAAGGGCTTCGAGATCGACTGGATGGTGAACGACTGGTCACACTCGCCGACCTGATAGACCTGGCCGTCGGCCGTCACCAGACAGATGCCGAACCATTCCGGATCTGCCTTACCCAGCTCGGGTATGTAGGTCGCGACCTCGCCATCGCGGTTTTCCAACAACTCGGAGTGAAGGGACTCGAGAATCTTCTGAATCGGGGGAACCGGAGCACTCATTCGGCTTCAATCATCGGGTTTGGACAGGCTGGCCCTCTCAGGGACCGGTGGAAAGGCTTCGGTCATGGGTGATGACGACACGTCCGAAGCGGGTCGTCGACGAGCTGATCGGTTGGGTGTCGGTCACCGTGATGTAGTCGGAAGATCCGTCCGCCTTGGTGAAGGTCTGCAGCGTCGTGACGTTGGTTCCGGTCGCCAGGTCTTCAAGCGAGTCGGCCACCTCGACCTCGTAGCGGATCGCGTCGGCCACGGCGCTGACGTAGACCTCGAACTCGGCGAAGGTGCTCTGGGCCGGACTTTCCTTCATGCGGATCGGAGGGCGGTAGTCGGCAACATCGGGATCGAGATCGAGCGCATACTCCATCAACGCGACCAAGGTGTCGCCATCACCGTCGAAGCTGTCGTCGGAGATCAGGTTGAGCTGTTTCCAGATATCATAGCCGGACAGCGGCTCGTAAACGACGTTGAAGGTATTGGTTGCCCCCGCCGTGACCTGGCTGGCGAGGAAGGTCACCGGGTCCGGTGTCGCGTAACCGGACACCGCATTAAAGGTGAAGGTGAAGCTGTCCCAGTCCGGATTGAACGGCACCTGCTGGCCCGACTTGACGTTGGCGTAGCCGCTGCCCGCATTCGGCGTCACGGTCCACCGTGCGGCGCTGAGGGTGGCACCCGGCGAGACCGTGACCGACAAGGTCGTGAAAGCTCCGAGATTGTCGAAGGTCACCAGCGAGGAATTGCTGTCGAGCACGTCGTCGTTCCCCGTCGATGCGTCTTCGGCATCCTTGATCATCCGTGTGATTTCGCTGTCGATCACCCGGTAAACCGCCCTGCCCTGTCCCGCCAGGAGGATGGCCGCGGGGTACTGCTGGCCCGTGCCGGGCGGCTCGACAAACAACGCGCTGCCGCTGGCACCGCCGTCACCGAAGACTTCGGTGCTCTGGTAGAGCTTCGGCAATGGGTTCGAGTCGATCGCCGAAAGGGCTGTGCTGAAGGTTTTCTCGAAGATCCGTCCCCTCACCGGGTAAGTCTGGCTGCGTTGCGGATAGCCTACCGCGTGCTTCGGCTCGCTGCCGGTCATCCAGTTGCGGTCGGCATTGCTTTCGAGGAAGTTCGCCGAGCCGCCGTCCCAGGTCGCTACGTCGCTGAAGTAGAGGGCCGCGAAGTCGACCTCCTGCGCGTCCTCCGGCAGGTTCGCCACTTCACCTTCCACCGAGTCCGGCGCGATCAATTTGGCGTAGCTGGTGCGGTAGAGGATGCCTCTCGGTGACATCGGCGGCGCCTGCCTCGTGTCCTGCTGCTGGCGGGGAAACCACTGGGTGTCGGCCCAGTTCAGGCCGTTGAAGTCGAAGAACAAGTGACCCGCGGTCAGCACCACACGATCCGCCACTACGGTGCCGGTGCCCCGGCCGAGCGGCGTGCGGATCATCCCGACGTATTGATACGGGTCGCCTTCGAGGTTCGGCGACGCGACGAGGTCGAAGGTCTTCGATGCATCAAAGTTGCTGATCCGGAGGTAATCACCCCAGTTGAGCCCGAGGGTGAAAGTGGACGAGATGGTGATCTCGCGCGATCCCGGCGTGGTGTAACCCGCCACCGGCTTGAACTCGATCCGGTAGTTGCCTACGGGAACCGTCGTAGCAATCAGGTCCTCGAAGGTATCACCGTTGTCCGCGACATTCCGCCAGACCGACTCGCCGGTAAAGCGCCAGCTGAACCCTTGGGCGGTTTCGGGAAAGGTCAGCGTGCCGGTCTCTGTCGCCGGAATCTCGAGCGCCACCACCGGATTGAGCACCGTGGCGCCGGCACCCGGAGTGATCGGCGAGGTCACGACCTGCGTCGACCCCGGAAAGCCGATCATCTCGAGCTGGTATTCCTCTCCGTCCACAATGTCGTCGATCGTCGCGCCGCTCGGATGCCAGAGGAACTCGGACGAAAGCCGCCACAGTGACTCGGGCCGGGGCAGATTGACGGTGAGTGTGTTGCCCGCCGTCGACGGCAGCGGATCGGGCGCGGTCTGCGGCAGCGCCACGATCACATCAACGGTATCCGTGTTCACGATTCCCGCGGCGTCAGTCACAGTCAGCGTCACCGTCGTGCTCCCGACCGGGAAACGGGCGCTTACGGTCTCCCCGCTGGCGCTGCCTCCTGACCACTCCCATTCCCACGAGACGATCGAGTTCTCCTGGTCGGACGACCCACTGCCATCCAAGGTTACCTCCTCGGAACCGAGCGGCTCGGTGATCTCGTAATCGGGGGCGGGACCGCGGACGACCGAGTCGGTCACTGAAATGTCGGATCCGGCGTCAGCAAGCGGCTCAAAGTTCGCGTTCGGGTTAAGCGCGGCATAGTCCCGGAAGACGAAGGCCTTGCCGGTCCGGAGGCCTGCATCGTTCCGTCCGTTGCTGGAACCGACGATAAGGTCCGATCCGTCGTGCGCGACCGAGATCCCGAAGTTGGGGGACTGGCTGTTGGTGTAGGTCGGGTCGATCTCGTTCGTCACGGAAATCCGGTCCGCCAGCGACCATCCACCGGCCTGCTCCCGGAAGACATGGACCTCGCCCTTGCCGCGGATCGCACCGTCTTGGATGATGAAGGAAGGATCGCCTACCAGCAGATGCCCACTGCGGAAGAAGAGGCTGGTCCCGAAGCTCCCGCTGCCAAACGCCGTGTCGATGACCGGGACAATCTTGCCGGCGGATGCCCAGGTGCCGCCCGGCTTCGTGTAGCGGTAGACCACTCCACGGGACAGTTCGATCACTCCGTCGTTCGGTTCGCCGGGCGCACCGACAAGGATTTCGGTGTCGGTCACGGCAAGGGCCGCGGCATAGCTGTCCTGGACCGTGTCGATGGTGCCGTTCGGCTCGAAGCCGTCGCTGGTGAAGGTATGAACATGACCCCACGAGCCTGCCGCCAACTCATAGACGAAGGCCGCGCTGTCGTTGTCGAAGCCCTGCGTCTTGGTGCTGCCGACGACCAAAGTGCCTCCCCGGAGAGCAACTGCCGAGCCGAAGCTTGTGAACGCCACGTTGAACGGGGCAGGCGGTGTGACTTTCTGGCTGAAGCTCCACGTACCGCCAACCCGCTGGAAGAGGAAAACGGAGCCCGCCCGGCTCGCGACGGTGTTATCTCCCGGCGTACCCACCGCCAGCCAGTCTCCGCTCGTCGCCACCGACGCCCCGAACTCGTATTCGCTGTAAAAGGGCGTGACCGTCTCGGGGATCTCCAGCAACTGCACCTCGGTCCAGATCCCGGACTGGCTCTCGAATACCCTCACCGCGCCGACCCGGTCGGCCGTGCCGTCGTTGTAGCGTTTCGCGCCGAGAAAGGCGGAGTCTCCGTCGATCACGACCGCGGATGCGGTGAATTCGCCGTTGGCCAGACGGATCTGCTGCCAAACATCGTTGATGTTCTCGGAAAGGTATGTTGCCCCGGTGTAGACGGGACCGGTCGGTTTGTCCTCGGCGTTGATGATGACCGTACCATCCGAGATGGCGACGCTGGAGCCGAAGCGGTCGAGGGACACTCCGTCGATCGGGACGATGAAGTCAGGGAAGGGATTGTCCTGCATCAGACTGAAGGCGAACTGCGAGCGGCTCACGAGGCCCTTCGAGTCGATCACTTCCAGGGTGATGAAGTTCCCGTTGGCCGGATCCTCCAGCGTGATGAGGCCAGACTGGCCCGAAAACGTACCTCCCGGCCATATCCAGTTCCACGCCACGATCGGGTTGTCCTGCGAATCCACCGCACCGTTGACTTGGAGCCGGATCGAGCCGTCCCCGTCGGTATCCACCACCGCAACATCCTGCATACTGCTGATGACAGGCGGGCTCTCGATGTCCACGCTGATACTGTCGCGCGAGACTCCGCCGGCCCCGTCAGTGACTGTGAGCTCCACCGAAGTCACGCTGGGATCGAGGGTGGCGAAGGCCTGCAGTCCGCTCACGCTTCCTCCGTCCCACGTCCATACCGCACTCAGGACATCGCCGTTCAGGTCACTGGAAAGACCACCGTTAAGAAAGACGCGCACCCCCTCCCCGTCGAAGCTGGTCGTTGAGATGTCCGCGCCCGCATCCGCGACCGGCTCGACATTGATGTCATGCCGGTAGGTCGTTGTGTCGTAGACCCTCACCCTGCCCAGGGTCTGGTCCGAGACTACTGCCAGATCGTTGTCGAATCCGGTCACAGAGAGGAACCGCCGCGGAGTCAGATCGGAGGCGAGGAGGCGCTTTTCAGAAACGGTCGCGGTCGACCAGTCGGAGGAGACGGCGTCCTTCTCGAAAAGGATGATGTTCGCGAACTCGTCGTCGGCGATGAACGACTCCCCATCGTCGTTCATCTGGTAACCGAAGAAGCCGGGGATACCGAAGGTGATGGAAGCGATGTCGGTTTGCACCCATGAGGCACCAACCTTCTCGACAACGGTGACCCCGTCGGCAGCCGTGGTGCCTACCAGGATCCGCCCGTTCCCGATACTCAGCTCGAACGCCGAAAAGCCCTCTCCTGAAGGGTCATCGGAGACCACCGTGGCTTCATGAGTCCACGACCCCGTGACCTTCCGGTAGATCTGGAGGTCCGCACCGAAACCTGAGCTGTTCTCGCTCGTGACGACGATAAGGTCATCCTCCAGGGCAATCTTATCGCCCCAGTTGTCCCCGGCGGAAACCCCGCCCGGCGGCAGAAGCTCCGCGTTGAAGGCGAGGGTGTCACCCGACCAGTCATAGACGAAGACGCGTCCGCCGAATGCCCCATACTGATTGTTGTAGCGGTCCGACACGAGGAAGGTCTGCGCATCGACGGCATACTGCAATTGCTGGATGTCATTCACGGGGTCGACCATCGGTATGATCGAGGCGGGTGCAGTGACCGGACTTTCGATCCAGTCGGTGCCGTCGAAACGGTACAGTGTGTAGGGATCATCCTGACCGCCGAGTTCAACCGCACCGGTCAGGAAAGTGACGGGATCGATGGCCCGGCTGGGGTCCAGAAAATCGGGGATCGGATCGTAGACCCACGCTCCGCCCACCCGGCGATGGACGCCGTCGTGGGAGAACCCGTTGCTGATGACCAATGTCTCTCCCGCAACGGTACCTGTGACGAGATTCCCAAGACGTCCTTCGAAGTCCGTGAAGAGGGCCGTCTCCTTCCGGAAGACCGTAACCTCGACCGTGTCGACGTCCGTGTTGCTGGAGGAATCAGTGACGGTAAGAGTCACAGTGACCGGAACATCGGTGGCGGGGAAAGTACCCTCCGCCAGCTGGCCGCTGGAACTGCCGCCAGCCCAACTCCAAGTGTAACTGACAACATCCCCGTCCGTGTCGGTTGTGCCGCTCGCATCGAGCGCGACGGTCACCGATTCATCGCCGGTCAAATCTACGATCTCGATGTCCGCGCCCGCATCAGCGACAGGACTTGCGGCATGGATCAATTGGAGCAGGGAGATGGAGACCAGAGCAGTCGCGACGGGGGCTTTCATGATCGTGGATTCGGGGCTGGGCAGGGACTAGAAGTCCGCGCGGACCTCGAGGTAGAAGGTCCGCTCGCGGGGTTGTTCAGGGAGGGTGATGAGGGGATTGAAGCGGTAGTCGCGGTCGGTGAGGTTCAGCACGCCGGCCTCGACCGAGGCCCGGTTGTGGAAGAAGCGCTTGCCGATCGCGCAGTCGATCTGCGTCCACGAGTCGCCCGGCCGCGCCGGGGTGTAACCGCCATTGTCCTGCGAGAGAAAACGTCCGCTGAGCCGCCCGTACCATCCGCTCGGATGGTTGTAGATGATGTAGGCCTCGGCATCGTGGAGCTCGGACGACTGGTCCGAGCTGAAGCCGCCGATCCCCGCCGCGGTGAAGGCGGGAAACGAGCGCTGGAGCTCGGCCCGAGTGACGGTGTAGCGGCTGCCGATCGACCATTCGTCGTCGATCAGCTTGGTGGCGTGCAACGAACCGCCATACTCCTCGTACTCGAGATCCTCCTCGACCTGCAGCACGCGGTCGTAGGCGAAAGTCCCGACATCGATACCGAGAACGCCGACACCCCGGACCGCTTCGGCCCTGCGGAAGAAGCCCTCTGCTCCGAGGTAGGTCCGGCAGGGAAGCTTCCACAGCACGCTCGCTCCGGCCGTGTCGAAGAGCGGGGCCGACAGCCCGCCGACTTCCGACTCGTTGATCAGCGTCCGGAACGACTGCGTGAAGCCCGCGACCTGGGTCGGCTCGAGCCTCACGCTCTCGTCGAAGGTCGCGCCACCCAGTGACCGCGCGTAGCCGAGCCGGAACGTCAGCTCGTTGCACGGCGTCCACACCAAGCCCGCCTTCGGCAGCAGTTCCGAACGGCTGCCCTCGGCCATGGAAACCGGTGGCACGCTGGTGTTCAGCGGATAGTCCTGCGTGTCGTAGGCCAATCCGAGTGTTGCCCACAGTCCGTTGACCAGCTCCCGGGTGTAGTAGGCGTAGGCGACCCAACGGCGGTAGTCGGGCGAGGCGTTAAGGTAGAATGGATCGCCGGGAAGGATGCCGAAAATCGGCTGCATCGAGAGGATGTTCTCGGTTTCGAAACGACCCCAGTCGAAGCGGGTTCCGACGAGGAAGGTCTGCCGCTCGTCGCTCCAGACATGCTGCAACTCGCCGAAGTAAACCTCGGTTTCGCGGAGCTGGTCGATGTCGCTGGGAAATGCCAGCGGTGGCGACACCGCGGGTGCCATCGGATCGATGAACATCGCGAACGACGTCGCCGATTTGTCCGAGATCCGCAGCCGGTCGGAGAGCATGCCGCCGAGCGCCAGGGTGCGGCTGCCCGGCGACCACTCGTGCTGGTAGCCGACGATCGCCACCGGCGATTGCTCCTGCTCGACGCGGTAGTCGGGATCGAAAGTGGTCGGGTCGTAGAGCTGCCGCAGGTCACCGCCGCGGAACCGCTGGAACTTGAAATTGAAGTAGAGGCTGTCGCGCTCGCTCAGCGCCTGCTTGAACTGCAGATACCCGGTGTAGCGCTCGATGTCGCGGTTCGGGCGGTCACCCGATGCGGTGAACAGGTCGTAGTCGAGCGCGACGCTCGAGCGGCCGAACCTCCCCTGCGCGGTACCGGTCGAGAGAAACTCGCCGTCGCCCCGGTAGCGGGTCCGGGTCGAGAACCCGAAAGGATTCTCCGGAAACAGGGCGGTGTATTCCTGCTGCGAGATGTTCTGGGCAAGCAGATCGGTTCCCGCCGGTGAGAACAGATTGGCAAGCAGCAGCTCGTTGAACCAAGGAGTCTCGTAGCGCAGCGAGACCCGCCGCGGGTCGCGCAGGGCGTCGACGCTGTTCGAGAGGAACAGGTGGGCCGACGGATTCAGGTAGTCGCTGACCACCGACCGACGCGCCTCCTCGAGACTGGTCTCGGTCATCCCGACGTTTTCGTAGAGCGAGGCGAGATTCGCCTCTCGCACCGCGCGGTCCTTGTCGAGGAGGAAGCCGGAGCGGTAGACGGCGCGGTTGTCGTTGAGTTCGACCGATTTCTCGAGGTTGGCGATGCCTCGGTTGTACTGCGAAAGACGTTGTTCAAGGAGCGCCTGATAGAGAGGCGCGGTTGGGTCGCCGGGATCGAAGCGCCGGGCGAGCCCCAGTTCGTGGAGCGCGCGATCGTCTTTGTCCGACTCGGCGAAGGCCTTGCCGAGGTAGCTACGCAGGAAAGCGCGGTTCGGTTCCACCGCGGCAGCGATGGTGATCGAACGCAGCGCTTCGTCGGGCATCGACGACTGGTAGAACGCGAGTCCCTGCCCAAGCCAAGCGTTCCCAAGCGCCGGATCAATTTCGAGTGCCGCGGCGAACCATTCGCGTGCTTCGGGAATCCTGCTTCTGGACAGCGCGAGGAAGCCCTTCAAGGCGATCGCCTGTGCGTTGCGTGGACTGAGTGCCAGCGCGCGATCGACAGCAGTCTCGGCCAGGTCGTTTCGCCCGAACCCGAACTCCAGCTCCGCCACCCTCGCCCACGCCAAACCGAACTCCGGCGACTGCCCGACCGCCTCTTTGGCCGCCGCCAGAGCCCCTTCAAGATCGCCCGCGGACTGGTGGACGTAGGAAATCGCCAACCGGCCCTCGGGCGTCGCCGGCGCGACCGCATCGATCATCTCGGCCGCCGGCTTCTTCACCACATCGATCAGCAACCGCAGCGAATCGGTCATCGGACCGGCCCCGGCGCGCCGCAGATCCTCATCGACCTCGTCGATCCTCCCGCTCGCGAGCTTCACCGCCGCGGCAAACTGAAACTCGGCCACGTTCACCGGCTGCGGCAGCAGCTCGAGCGCCTTCAGCAGGTCGCCATCGGCATAGGCCTTCCGCGACGGCCCGAATGCCGCTCCGAGACCGTCGAAGCCGGCCGGATCGACGATCCCCGGGTAGTAGAGGAAGAACTGGATGTCTTCCGTGGCATCGAGCACCGCCGTCTTGCGCGGGGCCCGCCCGGGCTCGGCGATCCCCTGCTCGCCGCTCGACAGATCGATGGCGCCAAGGGCATTCGACAGGCCGACCGCGCCATCGATCATCGTCACCGTCGTGGTCCCGTTCGCGCCGACTTCCAGAACGAACTCGGTCCCGCGAATGTTGAGGCTGGCCGTCGGGGTCTCGATGTCCGCCTCCTTTTCGGTCCGGCTGAAAAAGTAGGCCGCGCCCTTCGTGAAGTTGATCCGGCTGCGCGGATCGTCGTCCTGTTTTTTCGGTGGCTGGAGCCGCAAGCTGGTCAGTTCGCTGAGTCGCAGCACCCCACCGGTGGAAAGCTCGATCCCCGCGCGGCTCAGCTCGCCCGTCCGGACCTGCTCTTGCCAGCCGACCGCGTCACCTAGCGCCGCCTTGGTCCACGCCGTCGTCGCCGGAGACCGGTCCACCTGGTTCTCCACTACCACCAACTCTCCACCCTCTTTCGGCGGCTCCGCCATGGCACCTCCAAGCACCATCAGGAAAAGAACCGCGATCCGGGGGAACGGACCAAACACCATTCCTCCCATGCTCAACCCGGCGTTCGGGCGAACAAGGCAATTCGGGTTCGCGTGAGGAATATGGTGCATGACAGATGCCTACCTCCATGAATTTCATTCACCCTGCTGCAGCTCCCGGGCCAATCTCGGAAGAAGAGAGGCATCCATCGTGCTCGACACTCCCGACCCAACCCCATGAACGAATCCCCCCAGAGTCCCGAAAACGCCCCGGAACCGATCGAACTCAGCCCCCGCGTCGAAGGTTTCGCGGACACGATGTTCCGAAATGTGGTCTCGACCCATGTCGAGTTCACCTTCATCGCCGACAACAAGGCCTATGTGATGATTTGCGCGAACTCGATCATCATTGGCGCACTGACGACCCTGCTCGTTCCACATCTCAAGGAGCAATCCCATCTCCTCTGGCCGACGATCCTGATGTTCTGCGTGTGCCTCGTTTCCCTCAGCTTCAGCATTCTTTCCATCCGCCCAGCTGTCGGAACCGGCACCTTCACCCGCGACGCCGTTCGCCAGCGGAAAACCAACCTGCTCTTCTTCGGGAACTTCCACGCTTCGAAGCGCGAGGACTTCGATTGGGCGATGCGGGAATTGCTGAAGGACGAGAACTACATCTTCTCAAGCATGATCCAGGACGTCTACTACCTCGGCCGCGCGCTCGGTCTGAAATACAAGCAGGTGCGGATCAGCTACGACATCTTCCTGATCGGCATGATCGCCTCCGTGCTCTTCTTCGTGGTCATGCTGGCGCTGGCCCCGGGCGCCTAGTCGACCACCCTGGTTTCCAACCTTTCGCGGATCCTCTCAAGCGAACTTCGAACGGGCTCGAACCGTTCCTCCGCCATCCAACCGTCGATCACTCCCAGTGCCGCGCGCTCTCTGGCCTCCAATTCGGCGCCAGCCGGAATGACGGTCTCACTGACCAAGTTGTCGGAAACCATGAAGTTCGCATTCGGAAAAATCGCCGCGAATGCTTCGATCTCCGCCGGGCTGCGCTCGGGGTCGAGCAGGTAGGCTTCGACACACGAGCGCTGTGCGGCATCGCGCAGGTCGGCGCGTGCGACAACCTGGGCGAGCATCGTCGGCCGACTCTCGGCCACGGACAGGTCCTCCATCAGCCGCTTCATGCTTTTCTCCGGCGCAAGCTGCACGAGACGGTCAAGGGTCAGGAAAGCCGCATGCGCCACGGCCTCGCCCTCCTTCCCACGATCGGAGACCATTTCGGCCAGCACGGGGACCGCCGCAGTGGACTTGGTGTGAACCAGAACGTCGAAGGATTCCAGATAGCTGATCGTCGGCTTGGTCCGCCAGTCCGAACGACGGATCATTTCGAGCGCTTTCTTCTCCACGAAGTCGAGCGACTCCTGGCTCGGGTCGCCCAAGGCCTTGTTGCGCAAGCAAATGGCCCACTCGTTCGGATCGCCTGACGTCGAAAGAATCGACACCGCCAACTCGGCCGCCTTCTCGGGATCGATCTTTCCCAGCCAATCGAGCAACGCGACCCGGAGCGTGGGAGCGGAGTCGAGTTGATGATCAAGCCCCAAGCCGAACCGGAGACCGGTCGCGACATTTCTCGAATCGTCCTTGAGGAACGAGACGATCGCTTCGGAAGCTTCGTCGCTCGGCATCAACAGCAACTCCATCTTGAGATCGGAGAGAAGCTCGCGAGAACTCAACTCCCCATCCGCCGATCTCAGGCTCTCAAAAACCTCTTCGATCCGGTTCATTGCCTCCTCCTCAGTCTCGGACAACACCTCGGCAGATTCCGGTGTTTCGCCTTCCCGTTCACCCTTCTGACTCCCCCTCCACGCGAACAACGCGACCAGCCCGATACCGATCCCAAGTCCCACCATCAGGCGCCGAGTCATCGCATCGACTCTTCGACCTCCGGAGTCCGGCCGACAAGCGCGAATTCGCGAACACCCGATTACTGGTCGCTTCGCACGCGGTCTCCACCCTCAAGCCGTTCCTTGGCCTCACCGATGAGGAACAGCGAACCGGCCACGAGGACCGGGGCGTCCGACTCGAGAGCCTTCGCGAACGCCGCTGCGAAGTCGGGATACTCGGTGGACCCGGTGAAAAACTTCGCCAACTCCTCTGTCGGCACGACCCTGGGCGAGTCGACCGGACACAGGTGGATCTCCGATGCAAGCGGCGCGAGCTGGGCCGCGATACCGGCGATATCCTTCGCCGCCACCGCACTGAAAACCAAGGCCGCCTTCGTCTCTCCGAAGCGCGACTTCCACGCCACGGCGAGCGCTTTGGCTCCGTCCGGATTGTGCGCGCCGTCGAGGACCACGGTTTTGCCGTCCCGTTCGATCACCTCGAACCGCCCCGGCCAACGCACGGTCGAAAGCCCGTGATGCACGGTCTCATAGCTGAGCGGAATTTCCGCCGCATGCAGGCACTCGAGCGCCACCGCGGCATTCCATGCCTGATGCGGTCCCGCCAGTCCGATCGGATATCCCTGCAGCGGCGCGTAGACGAACTCCAGCGGGCTCCTTCGCTCGTTGGCCTCCATCTCAAGAACCCGGCGCACTTCGGGTTCCTGCGGGGATGATATCACCGGCTTGCCCTCGACCATGATTCCCGCCTTCTCGATGGCCACCTTTTCCAAGGTGTCGCCCAGCCACTGCGTATGGTCGAGACCCACCGGAGTGATCGCGCAGACATCCGCCGGCACCGCGGTGGTCGCGTCGAGGCGTCCTCCCATCCCGGTTTCCAGCACGATCAGCTCGCACTCCCGCTCGCGGAACCATCGCATCGCCGCGGCCAAGGTGATCTCGAAAAAGGTCGGGTGCGGATCGAGCCGTCCGCACAGCTCCCTGAGCTGCGTCAGCAACTCCGCGCACTCCTCTTCCGGGATCTCGACCCCCGAAACTCGGATCCTTTCCCGGAAATCGATCAGGTGCGGCGAGGTGAACAGCCCGCTCCGAATCCCGGCTGCCCGGGCGACCGAGTCGATCATGGCGCAAGTACTACCTTTGCCGTTGGTGCCCGCCACATGGATCACCTTCACCCCGTGGGCCGGAAACGCGAGGAACTGCTTGAGAAGACGCGTCGGCCCCTCAAGCCCGAGTTTGATCCCGAACATCTGGGTCGAGAACAACCAGTCGATGGCGTCGCGGTAGTTCATGCGGCGGCTTCCGCTGCTGGGACCTGCCCGACGTCAGGCCATCATGTAGCCGAGCAGGGTCGCCAGCTTGTCGCGCAGCTTGACCCGGGGGACGATGGCGTCGACCAGTCCGTGATCGAGCATGAACTCGGCCGTCTGGAAGCCGGGCGGAAGGTTCTGGTGGGTCGTCTCCTTGACCACGCGCGGACCGGCGAAACCGATCATGCACTTCGGCTCGGCAAGGTTGACGTCGCCAATGGTCGCGAACGATGCGGTGACCCCGCCGGTGGTCGGATGGGTAAGTACGGAAATGTAAGGCAGCCCGGCCTCGGACAGACGGGCGAGGGCGCCGCAGGTCTTGGCCATCTGCATCAGCGAAAGCATCCCCTCCTGCATCCGCGCACCGGACGAGGCGGAGACAATCACCACGCCACGCTTCTCCTTGATCGCGATCTCGATCGCCCGGGTGATTTTCTCACCGACCACCGAGCCCATCGATCCGGCGAAGAACTTGAAGTCCATGACGGCGATCACCGCCGGCTTACCGCCGATCTTCAGTCGGCCGGTCACGACCGCGTCGTTGAGCCGCGTCTTTTCCCGCAGGCCCGCGGTTTTCTCGGAGTAGTTGGCGAATCCGAGCGGGTTCGCCGAGATCAGCTCATTATCCGTCTCCTCGAAGCTCTCCGGATCGGCGATCAGCGCGATCCGGTCATGGGAATCCATCAGGAAATGGTGACCGCAGTGGTGGCAAGTCTGGAAGTGCTGCCGCAGCTCGAGCTGGTGGAGCATCGCCGAACAGTCCGGGCACTTCGTCCACAGTCCCTCCGGCACAACATCCTTACCCTTGTTCCTCCGGAGCGGCGGCTTGTCGAAGATCCCCATGTCGGTTTTCGGAATAAAAAGAACGCGCGGAATGCGTTGGCCCCGAGGCTAGCCGCGCACCACCGTCACGACAACCACCTTTTGAACTCCGGCACGGCGGAGCACCCGGGCGCACTCGTGGGCGGTCGACCCGGTGGTGAAAACGTCGTCGACCAGCACCACGCCGGGCTTCTCGCCCGTTCCCGGCCTCACTTCGAAGGCACCCCGGAGGTTCTTCTGCCGCTGGCTCCGGCTCAGCCGGGTCTGGGTGACCGTGGCGCGCTTGCGTCGGAGCATCTTTACCACCGGGAGACCGAGCGCTTTGCCCATGGGACGGGCGATTTCCAACGCTTGGTTGAACTGCCGCCAGCGGAACCGGCGCCGGTGCAGCGGGACCGGCACGAGCGGCCACCGCGAATCAAGCGCCTCCGACAGCCGCGGATCTTCGAAGGCCCTGGTTGCCAGCGAGGCAAGCTCCCGCGCGAGTTCGAGACGACGCCCGTATTTCAGATCCTGAACCAGCTCCATCGCCCCGTCCGACCGGACCAGCGCCGGTCGGGCGAACTCAAAGGCAAACTCCTGGTCACGGCAGTTCGGACAGGAAAAAACCGCGTCGATCGCGCCGTCGAAGCTCTCCCCGCAGTCCGAGCAGAACGGCGCCTCCAGGCCGGGAAGCGCTTCGGAACAGTCGGAGCAGAGATTCCGCCCACCCGCCACGCCGTCTCCGCAAAGGTGGCAGACGCCGGGATAGACGACATCGAGCACCCGCCCGAAAAGCGCCCGCAGCCCGCGCCCCTCAGGCATCGAGTCCGTCGTCATCCGGCCGCGACCTCGTCAACATCGCCACCACCAGTCCGGTGATGACCACCACCGCCAGCGGCAGCACGCCCTCGAGCAGGCTCATTCCGACCAACCACTGCGCGACTTCCGGCAGCCCGGGGACCGGCCACGTCGACGCCTTGAAAAGCGCGAAGCAGAAAATCCAACCGGCGTGCAGGCCGATCGGCAGCCACAGCGACGCCGTCCGCCAGCGGGCCACGCCCAGCACGACCCCGACCGCGAACAGCACCGAGAAGCGGCTCACCATCGACAACGGATCGGCGAAGCGCGCGAGAATCTGCCCCAGCAGCAGGAAGCCGGCATTCGACGCCTCGGGATCGGCAATCACAACTCCTTCCGGCGGTTCGAGGAAATGGACGAACGCGAACAGGAACGACAGCAGGCCGATAGCGGCGGCGGGTCGCATCGCCCGCAGGAAAATCCCGAGCAGGATCCCGCGAAAGAGGATCTCTTCGATCACCGACACCACCAACGCAGTCGGCACCGCCTTCTTCATCGCCCGAAACCACTCGATCTGGCTGACCAGAGGATTGGCGACGCCATGCGTCGACTCGGCGGCGTCCTTCCACATGAAAAATCCCGCACGCACGAGCACCCAGCCGGAGATCAGCAGCAGTCCGCCCGCCACCACGAAGCCGAAGAATCCCTGCGCCCAGGCCTGCGGGTTCTTCTTCAGCGGTTGACCCCGGTCGCTGATGACGTGATCCGGGAGTCGCAGCGACCACGGCGTGTCACGATACCGCTCGTGCCCGCGGCGCATCCTCAGCCACGAGAGCAACGGGCCAATCAGCAGCAGGGCCGCAAGGAGAACCGAGCGGTCGTAAAAGCGGGGAAAGTTGTCCTTCGACCGCTCCGCCGCACGGCCCAGCCACTCGACCACGCCGTTGGTGTCCTTGTCGGCGGTGACCTCGGCCAGCCCCATTCCGAAATTGTAGAGCCATGGGGCCAGAGCCGCCCCGAGCACCAGCATCGCGGCCACATAGAGGAAGACCTTGAGAACGTCGCTTTGGGGGAATCGCGCCACACCCGAACGCTACGGGCCGCCCCCGCCGTGCCAAGAGCGAAGTGCGACCGGCTCAGTTGCGCGGGCCGTAGCCGAAGAGCTCGCGAGACCGGATCTTGGTCTCCACCAGCTCGGGATCGACGCCATACAGGCCGCCCGCCTCTTCGACCGGCAACTGCGGCCGGTGCCGCCCTCCTTCATGAAACCACGCGTTCTCGCGAAACGTGAAGGTTCCCGGCAGCGTGTCCGGCCCGACATTCACCGCGGTGCGATTGCTCTCGGGAAAGACGATCACATTCCGGAACACCTCGCCTTTTTCGCAGCGTCCGAACTCCGCCACCGGCTGTTCCTGCAGGATGCGAAACGCCCACTTCTCCGGACGCAGGATCAGGTTGTGATGCACCCGACCGCCACTCGAGGTGACGAACGCGACCGCCGTCTCGCCGCCGAGGAAAAGGCAGTTGCTGACCTCGATGCCCTCCGCCTCGAAGCGGGTCACCTCCGGCCGGAAGTACGGCTTTCCCGTACTTCCCCCGAGATTGATCGCGCGCTGGCCGGCCCGGTCGAACCTGCAGGACCGGACGTGTATCCCGCGCGTCCCACCCTTCATCTGGATCCCCGACGCGGAACTGAATCCCTCGAGCCCGCGCAGGCGGCATGCGGCCACCACACCGTCGCGACACCCGACCATGTCGATCGCCGATCCGCCCCAGCCCTCGATGATGCAGTTGGCCACCCGGAACTTGGTGATGCCCGACATCTTGATTCCGTCATGATTCCCCTTCGGCCCTGTCTCGTACACCCGCAGTTCCTCGAGCACCAAACCGACCACCGGTTGGTCAAGCCGCCCCGCGTCGTCGAAGTTGAAGCCGTTACCCGTGAACCCTTCGGCCTGCAGCCCGCGAATCGTCCAGTGCGAGCAGGCGGAAAACTGGATCGCGGTCGAGCCGCCGCCCCGCAGCATCACCCGTCCCTGCGCCCGCAACGTGATCGGACGGTCCTCGGTCCCGGAGCGGTCGCGCACCTGGATGCCCCCGCGGTATTCCCCCTCCTTGACCACGATCTCATCGCCCGGTTTCGCCCCGGACAGCGCGGCACGGAACGAGGCATCGTCGGACACAACGATCGCGGCCGAGGCGATCGATACGCTTGTGAAAAGGACGGAAAGCACGCGGATCATGGCTCAGTTTGGCAGACTCGCCCCGAGGAACTCCAGCGAGGATCCACGCCAATCCCGAATCGCCTTGATCCGGCGACCCGCAGCCTGATGGACTGGCCATCCGTCATGAAAAGCTCCCTCCTCGCCGCCTGTCTTCTCGTTCCTTCCCTGCACGCCGTCACGGTCGTCAACGGATCCTTTGAAAACCTGACGTCCGCCTACGTCGACATTCCGGGAGCGGACCGCGACGGCAACGCGGCAGCGGATGGCTGGACGATCTCGGCCGAGAGCCCCGACTGGTTCTGGGGCGAAGGTCCCGAAGGTCTTTGGGAAACGAACTGGGGCGACTATTTCATGAATGGCGCCTCCACCGGCCCGACTTACCGGGAAGGCTTCAGCCAGACGATCTCGGGATTTACGATCGGCGCCACCTACACTCTGAACTTCAGCCACGCCAACGGGCTCTTCTTCAACCCGGGAACGCCCGGCTTTTATGAAGGCGTCAATGTGCCCGGAGGTTGGGAGGTCCTGCTCAACGGTTCGAGCCTCTACCTCGCCGACAGCGTCAACAGCAACGCCGTCGCCGCCCCGGATCACACGACCGACTGGTTCACTCGGAACATCGACTTCGTCGCCACCGCCGAGACGATCGAGATCGAGTTTCTCGCTTACAAGAACCCGCAGGTCGGCGGTCAGGATCCGACCTTCCAGTTCCTCGACAACGTCAGCATCACGACCGTCCCGGAACCCGGATGCGCCGTCCTATGCGTGGCGGGATTACTCCTTTCGGTCCGCAGGCGACGGACGGGTGTCATTTCGCCCCACTGATCCGCCCTCGCGCCCCGCTCCCGCGTCATCGGAAAGCCCTCGCTTTGAGCCCCGGAGGGGCGCCGGCAGTTAGCCACGGGGTTCACCCCGTGGTTGCTGAATCTGCGGAACGATTGAGCCCCGGCAGGGGCGTAGGCGGACTCGCGACCGATCAGACGGGTCCTACCCTGCCTACGCCCCTCGCGGGGCTCAATCCTCTTGCCCGTTTGCAACCACGGGGTGAACCCCGTGGCTAATTGCCGACGTCCCTTCGGGACTGCTGAAGAACGCCTGAAACCTGCCTGCTACCGGCCAAACACCGCCCCACCCAGACCTTCGTTGCCGCCGACGGCGGTCACCACGGCACGCTCGAAACCCTCGCGCTCAAGCACCCCGAGCGCCGCAACCGTCTGCAAGCCCGCCGCCGCTCCGAGTGCCTCGCCGAGCAAGCGCCGGACGGAAAGCCGCGGACCGTTCCATTCGACCGACGACTCGGCGCGATCGAAGCGAGCGACGCCGGTCCGCCCATCGGACCACAGTGTGTGACCATTGTCGGAAACGTCGAGATCCTGCCAGACGCGCGCGAAGCCGGCCAAGCGATCCGCCTCCTCGGCGTAGTTGACCGGATCGGGAACCGCCAACAGGCACGGCCCGCTTCCGCCCTTCTCCAGCAAAAGCGCGGCGGCCCCTTCCGAGGGCAACATACGATGACTGTAGTAGCCCATCGCCTCCGCACTCAGCCAATCGGTCTCCTCCGGAGCAACCACCAGACAAGCGTCGCAATCGCCCCGCTCCAGCCACTCGGCGGCCAGTTCGAGACCGGTGAAGAACTCGGCACCGTCGCCGACCAGCGTGTCGTTGGGAGCACTTGAGCGCGTGACCGCCGACAGGTGGCTCGACGGTGCGTTGTAGACGGTTTCGGGAAACAGAATCGGGCTGGCGGTCCCGGGATCGCGAAGCACCTCGCCGTAGAACCGGTTCGAGTAGTTCACGCAGCCATTCATCATGGTGCACACCACCCCGAGCCGCAGGTCGCCGGTTCTCGATGCTTCGAATCGCTCCGATCCGAGAGCCTCGAAGGCGGCGGCCGCCCCGAACTTCCCGACCGCGCTGGCCCGGCGCAAACGCTGATCCCGCGGCAGGCGCGAGCGGTCATCGAGGGCCGGCACGCGGGCGACACTCGTGCGGACCACGACACCCTCGCCCGTGGTGCGCTCCAGTTCCGAAATCTCCGGCGGACGGTTGTTCGCTATTGCGTCGAGCAGCGCGGGCACTCCCCACCCCGCCGACGACACCGCGCCCAGTCCGCTGACCGTGATCCGGCTCATTCGCCCGCCTCCTTTCCGAAAACGAGCGTCGCATTCGCACCGCCGAACCCGAATGAGTTCGTGAGCACGTGTTTGACCTCGGCCTCGCGAGGTTCACGCACCAGATCGAACTCCACCGCCGGATCGACTTCCCGGATGTTGAGGCTGCCCGGCAACCACTGGCCGTCGAGTGTCATCAGGCAAATGACCGATTCCACCGCGCCGGCGCCACCCAGCAGGTGACCGATCGCCGACTTTGTCGAACTGACCCGGATCGAGGGCGTGTCATTCCCGGCCCAGCGCCGGATCGCGGCCGCCTCGGCAACGTCATTCAGCGGCGTGCCGGTGCCGTGGGAGTTGATGTAGTCAATCTGCCCCGGTTCAAGCCCCGCCATTTCCGTCGCCTGGGTCATCGTGATCAGCGCGGCGTCGCCCTCCGGATTCGGCTGTGTGAGATGGTGAATGTCGGTCGCGGCCCCATAGCCAAGCACGCTGGCGCGGATGGGTGCGTTGCGGGCGAGGGCCGACTCAACGCTCTCGACCACGACAAATCCGGCACCCTCACCGATCGCGAGGCCGTCCCGGTTCGCATCGAAAGGTCTCGGCACACCGCCCGGACTCAGAGCCTGCAGCGAGTCGAAACCCGCGAAAACCAATTGGGCGAGTCCGTCATAACCGCCGGCCAAGACCCTCTCCGCCTTGCCTTCGCGGACCATCTGGAACGCGTGTCCGATCGCATTGGCACCCGAGGCGCAGGCATTCGAAATGATGCGCAGCGGCCCGCCCACGCCGAGCGCGCGAAGCATCGTCGTCAACTGCCGCTGTGGCTGGTAGCGCTCGACCCGCTCGAATTGCCCCCGGCGACCGCCGTTCAGGGCGTGGCGGTAAAACTCCTCGCCGACCGGCATCGCACCGGCGGAGGTTCCGACCATCACCGGCATACCGCCGGAGGTGCCGGACTCCCCAAGAGCCTCCTGCGCAGCAGTCAGCGCAAGGCGCGTGCCCCGATCCATCCGCTCCCACTCTTTGGCCGAGAGGGCGTCCAATGCGGGCTTGTCCGGCAGATCCGCCTGCCCGGCGGTCTTCGTCCGCTGGCCGGAGACGTCGAAAAGGTCGACCTCGCGAAACGCGGTCCGCCCTGCGCGGAAGCCATCGGCATTCGCCGCCATCCCGCAGCCCATCGACGTCACGATGCCCGCGCCGGTGATGACAACCGGGCGGGGCGAGGAAGGCAGCTTGGAATCGGCTCGATACGCCACAATCAGGAATTCGGGCTGGCCGTCCGGCCGCCCCGGCAGCTAGGCAACGGTCAGAGCCCTTGTCAAATGCTGCTTCCCCGCTGGCAAGAAACCCACGCCCGATTCCGCGACCGCCCCGCCCTTTTCGACGGGGATGATGTGGTGAGTTTCGACGACCTCGCGCGGGCACTCGAAGGCATTCCCGTCGCGACCGCTCCGGTGATCGCCTCCGGCAGCGCGCTCGATATCGCACTCGCGACCCTGCGCGGGTGGCGAGACCACCAGCCGGTGCTGCCATTGGAGAAGCCAGGCGCGATCGAACTCGATAGCGCGAGCATTCCGGAGGGTATCGCCCACCTCAAACTCACCCCCGGCAGCGACGGCCAACCGCGCACCGTGCGCTTCACCGCCGATCAGATCGCGGCCGATGCCGACCGTCTCGTCGCTGCGATGGGGCTCAGGCCGGAGGTCCCCAACCTTGCCACGATCTCGCTGAGCCACTCCTACGGCTACTCCTCGATCATCCTGCCGATGCTCCTCCACGGCATCCCTCTGCAGAACGTCGAGGTTCCGTTTCCCGCGGTGGTGGTCGAGGCATGGAGGAAGCACGCCCGTGTCGTCGTACCCGCCGTGCCGTCGATGTGGCGGGCATGGCAACGCTCCGGCATCCTCGCGGACGCGCCGATCGAACTGGCAATTTCCGCCGGCGCACCACTACCCCTCGAACTTGAAGAAACCGTTTGGAACGAGCACGGCCTGAAACTGCACAACTTCTACGGCGCATCGGAATGCGGAGGGATCTCGTGGGATGCTTCGGAGAAGCCGCGGACCCATGCCGGAGATCTTGGCGAGCCCCTGCCAGGGGTCAGCGTGGAGACCGATGACGAATCGCGTTTCGTGATCCGCAGCAATGCGGTCGCGCTCGGCTACGACCGTCTTCGCAGCGGTGAGACGCTGGGCGACGGCGAGTTCCTCACTCCCGATTGCGGTCACTTCGAAAACGGACGCCTGACCCTCGACTCGCGGGCCGGCGGTCATATCAACGTCGCCGGGCGCAAAGTCGGAGCCGGCAGGATCGAGAGCATCCTGCGCGAAACCGGCGGACTGACACGCGTGCGGGTGTTCGGCGTTCCCAGCCACGACCCGGACCGGGTCGACGAGGTCGCCGCGCTCATTCCCGTCGGCACGCAAGTTTCCGCCACCCGAACCGCGGCGGCCACCCAACTCGCAGGCTGGGAGATGCCCCGCCACTGGATCCCGGCCGAAAACGAGGCATGGTGGTCGCTCAGCCGCCAGGACCTCCGCCAGCGCTTCACCGGCTGAAGCTCTCCAAAGGCGCGCCACAAGGGTTTGTAGTTCCCCCTTCAGGGGGTTGCGGAGCCGACGGGTCCCGGAGAATGATCTGACGTTGTCCGGTCGCGGTGAAACAACCAGGGTCAGAGTATCTTCAGAAAATCCCCTCGGGAAGAAGACCCTGCTTCTCCACAACCCGGGCTCCGCAACCCCCTGAAGGGGGAACTACAAACCCTGCTGACGTGCCTTCCATCTACGTTCGCGCATTCGCCGCAGGCGCCAGAACCAGACCGCCGCGACCGCAAGCACGGCCACCAGCATCACCCCGCGGGGAGCGTCCACGGGTACGAGAATCGCCGTAGTTGTCAGCTCGACCACCACCAGCACGAAGACAAACACGAGGATCGCCCCGCCTTTCACCCTCGATGCGACCCACGCTCCGAAGGGCGCGCCAACCGCGACCACCGGTGCCGCCACCGCCCAGTATTCCCAGACGACCCCGATAGGCTGCGGCATGAGCAGGCGAAAGGCGAACCCGAAGGCCGAGACTACCGCCATGGTCACCACCGACGTCGGCACCGCGACCCTTTCGTCGAGGCCGTAACCCAAGGTCATCAGCATGAAACAAAGCATGTCCGCGCCCGAGCCGAGCTGCGAGGCCACCACCCCGCCCAAAACTCCGAGCAGCGCGAAGCGGATTCCGTCGCGCCGCGTCCAGCCGACGATCTCCGGCTCCGGAATATGCCGCCTTTTCCAGTGCGACCGGTAGAGCGCCAGTGCGAAGGCGAACAGCAGCGACGAAAACGCGAGGCGCGGGACATTCGCGGGCAATTCGACGAAGGCCAGGCCGGCCATCACTCCGGGGACCGCGCCCAGCACCGTCCATCCGAGGACATTCCGATTGATCCGGATCCCGCGGGTCAGAATGAAGAGCGCCGCCATGTTCATGCCGACCGCCTGGATCATCAGTCCGAAAAGCGCCGCATCGCCGGTCGGCACCGACAGCATCTTGGTGAAGACCGGGTAGGCAACGGCTCCCCCGCCGGCCGGGGTCGAGCCGGCAACGAACGACCCGAACACCATCGTCAGCGCCATCGGCCAGCGGGTGGCGAACAGGTGCCACGCGTCACCGATGGACATCGCAGCCGCCCAGACACCCCAAACGACCACAAGCGCCGCCGGGTAGATCCACCGCTTCGCGGCCGGACTCGTTCGAGCAACCTTCACGCGGCGCCGCTGAGCATCACCTTGGCGCTGGCCAGCTTGCGTCCGGCCGATTCGACTTCGCCCGATATCTGGATCATGCCGCCGAGCCGCCCCTCAACTTCCGCGCGGATCTCCAGAGTCTCGCCCGGCTCGGCCGCACCGAGGATTTTCGCCCCCCGGATCCCGGTCAGGAGCAACCCCTCGACTGGTCCGATCTCCGGATCACTCTGGGCCGCCACCCCGCCCAATTGTGCGATCGCTTCCACGAGGATCACTCCGGGCATCAGCGGTCGGCCGGGAAAGTGTCCGGCGAGGAATGCCTCGTCACCCCGCACCGTGTAGGAACCGCGGGCGCTCTTGCCCGGGTCGAGTTCGACGAGTTCGTCGACAAAGCGGAACTCCGGACCGTGGGGGAGCGAATCGAGTGCGGACATGGCCGCATCTCTCGCATTCCTTCCGGACTTGGCAAGCCGAGTTGTGTTGCTGAATGCACGGATTGGAGATTTCGCAAGCAAGAGCCACAATTGCGTCTTGGCCGCCGGGGATGCCTCCCGGTATGTTTCAAACATGCCCCCGCCGGAGCCCACCGTGATCCGTGGTTCCGCGACCCTCCCGGTCGCGGCCCGGGCATGGTGGTGGTGGCCCATCGAGACCCTTGCTGCCGTTGGCGGCTTCGCCTACTGGGGCGTTTTCGGGCTGCTCTTCACGCTGATCGGGCTTCCGCTCTCGCTGATCCTTCCCCGGCGCACCGGCGAGCGGCTCGGACGTTCGATGCTCCACCGCGCGTTCAGGGTGTTTGTCTGGTATCTCCGCGCAACCGGTCTCGTCTACGCCGACATCGATTCGCTCAAGCCGCTCCGCGGGCGCTCCGAGCCGGTGATCATCGCACCCAACCACACCTCGCTGTGGGATGCGGTGTTCGTGATCGCCTGCCTGCCACAGCCGATCTGCATCATGAAGGAGAGCATTCTGTGCAATCCCTTCCTCGGCGGCGGCGCCCGACTCGCGGGCTACATCCCGAACGGTTGCTCGTCCCGCCTGATCCGCGATGCCGCGGACGCGCTCGGCCGGGGCGGCCAGCTCCTGCTCTTCCCCGAAGGCACGCGAACGCGCCGCAACCGGCGCTGGATCAATCCGCTCAAGGGCGGCTGCTCGCTGGTCGCGCGGCGCGCCGAAGTCCCGGTGCTGCCGGTCTACATCCGCAGCAACACCCGCTTCCTCGAAAAGGGCTGGCCGTTGTGGAAACGCCCGGAGTTCCCGATCCGCATGAGTTTCGAACTCGGCGAGCCGCTGATTCCCGGCGAGGAAGAAAGCGCGCGCGACTTCACCGGACGCCTTGAGGGGAACTACGAGCGGAATCTCTCCCGCGCCCACAAACTGCGCCGTCAGGTCGAGGCCGGGTAGGACTCCGGAATCCGCCGATTTGGGAGGCATTCCGCATTCGACAATCCGCCGCGGGCGTCCTTACCCTCCCGCGCCGCGCGCCGGACCCGAGTCCCCCGGAGCGCTGCCACTGTTCCCATGAAAGCCATTCTCGCTCTCGAAGACGGCCGACTTTTCGAAGGACGCGCATTCGGCGCCACCGGTACCAGCACCGGTGAGATCTGCTTCAACACCTCGATGACCGGATACCAGGAGGTCATCACCGACCCCTCCTACCGCGGGCAGATCGTCACCATGACCTACCCGCAGATCGGCAACTACGGAGTGAATCCGGACGACGCCGAATCCGCCTCGCCCCACGTCCGCGGTTTTGTCATTGGAGAGCTTTCGCCCGTCGCATCGAACTACCGGTCGCGCCAGACGCTGGCCGAGTATTTCAGCGAGCACGGGATCATCGGGATCGAGCACGTCGACACCCGCGCGCTGACCAAGCACCTCCGCTCGGCCGGCGCGATGCGCGCCTGCCTGACGACCGAACTCACCGCCGAGGAAGCCGTCGAGGCCGCGCTGAAGTCGCCATCGATGGAAGGCTGCGACCTCGTCCAAGAGGTCACCGTCGGCGACCCCTACGCGTGGGAACAGGACTCGCGCCGCTTCACGCTTCCGAATGTCGTGACCTCACAGGAAGGCAACTGGATGGAACTCCCGCCCATCCGCAGCCGCATCGTGGCTTACGACTTCGGCGTCAAATACAACATCCTGCGCCGACTCCGCCAGGCGGGCTTCGAGGTCGAGGTCGTGCCTTCGACCACCCCCGCAGAGGCGGTGCTCAACCGCAACCCCGACGGCATCTTCCTGTCGAACGGCCCTGGAGATCCGGCCGCACTCGGTTACATCCACGGCGAAGTGAAGAAGCTCATCGGCAAGAAGCCGATCTTCGGCATCTGCCTCGGCAACCAGATCCTCGGCCATGTCTTCGGAGGCAAGACCTTCAAACTGAAGTTCGGCCACCGCGGCGGCAACCAACCGGTCAAGGACCTGCGCACCGGCAAGATCTCGATCACCTCCCAGAACCACGGCTTCGCGGTGGATCCGGATTCCTTCGACACCAATGTCGAGGTCACCCACATCAACCTCAACGACGACACCGTCGAGGGCATCCGCCACAAGGACTACCCCGTCTTCAGCGTCCAGTATCACCCCGAGGCGGCCCCCGGCCCCCACGACGCCGCCTATTTCTTCGACGAGTTCGCGGACCTAGTGGACCAATCGAAATGACCCGCGAGTTTCTGCGGCAGCTCATCCCGGACCACTGATCACCGATCACTGGACACTGACCACTTTTCCATGAACATCATCGTCACAGGTCTCCAATGGGGAGACGAAGGCAAAGGCAAGATCGTCGACTATCTCACCGAATCGGCCGACGTCGTCGTCCGTGGCCAGGGAGGCAACAACGCCGGTCACACGGTGATCGCCCGCGGCACCAAATACATCCTCCACCTGCTGCCTTCGGGCATCCTGTGGGATGGCAAGACCAACGTGATCGGCAACGGCGTCGTGCTGGACCCTGCCGGACTGGTTTCGGAAATCGAGCGGGTCGAGGCCCAAGGGGTCTCGATCACCCCCGACAAGCTTCTCATCTCCGACCGCGCCCATGTCGTGCTGCCGCTGCACAAGGAACTGGACGCCGCCCGCGAGGCCGCCCTCGGCGACCGCAAGATCGGCACCACCAAGCGCGGAATCGGCCCGGCCTACGCCGACAAGGTGAACCGCTGCGGACTGCGGGTCGCCGACCTGTTCGACGAGACCTTCGCCCGCGAAACGATCGCGCTGCGGACCGCCGACGCCAACGAGATCCTCAAGCGCTACGACCTGCCGACCTTCGATCCCGAACAGCAGGCCGACGAGGTATTCGCCGCCTTCGAACGCCTCCGCCCGCACGTGACCAACACGATCCCCGTGCTCCACGAAGCATGGAAGGCCGGCAAGAACATCCTCTTCGAAGGGGCGCAAGGCACGTTGCTCGACATCGACTTCGGCACCTTCCCGTTCGTCACCTCCTCGAACACCACCGCCGGCGGTTGCTGCACCGGCTCCGGCCTGCCGCCGACATCGATCGACCAGGTCGTCGGAGTCTGCAAGGCCTACACCACGCGCGTTGGCGCCGGTCCGTTCCCGACGGTCGATGAAGGGTTGTCGCAGTACCTCCACGATCTCGGACGCGAGTTCGGTGCCACCACCGGCCGTCCCCGCGGCTGCGGGTGGCTCGACGCGGTCCTGCTCCGCCAAGGCTGCATGGTGAACGGCGCCACCGGCCTGGCAGTCACCAACCTCGACGGTCTCGACAACTACGAGACCCTCCGTATTTGCACCGCCTACGAGATCGACGGTGAGGAACACCCCTACGCCCCGGCCGAACGCGACGCGTGGGACCGGGCCAAGCCGGTCTACGAGGAACTGCCCGGTTGGATGACCGACACCACCGCCTGCACCTCCTTCGACCAACTCCCGGAGAACGCGCGAGCCTACCTCCGGCGCCTGTCGGAGCTGTGCGACACCCCGATCCAGTTCGTCGGCGTGGGGCCCGACCGGACCCAGACGCTGGTCGCGACGGAATCCGTCGCGCTGGCCAATTCCTGACTTCTTCACCCGGGCTTCATATCCCATCCTCTCCCGCCGGGCTCCATCGCCCGCCAATCACGGCCACCCACCGATGCCCGAGGAAAGGACCATCCCCCGACACATCGCCGTCATCATGGACGGCAACGGCCGCTGGGCCAAGGAACGCGGCCTGCCGCGACGCGAGGGCCATCGGGCCGGCGCGGAGTCGGTGCGCGAATGCGTCGAGGCCTGCAAGCAGCTCGGCGTCGAGTATCTCACGCTCTACGCCTTTTCGTCGGAGAATTGGAACCGCCCGCCCCATGAGATCTCGTCGCTGATGAGCCTGCTCGAGCGTTTCCTTGATCAAAAGGCCGAGGAGATGATGAAGCAGAATGTCCGGCTGAGTGCGATCGGCCACATCGAGCGTCTGCCGGAGAAGACCCGGGCAAAGCTTCGGGACGCACTCGAGCGAACTGCGGACAACACGTCGCTCAACCTCATCCTCGCGCTTTCCTACGGCTCCCGTGAAGAAATTACCGAGGCCACGAGATCGCTGGTGAAGGATGCCGCCGAAGGCCGTCTCGCACCCGGCGATGTCACGCCGGAACTGATCGCCTCGCGGCTCTACACGGCGGACGTCCCCGATCCCGACCTCCTGATCCGCACGTCGGGCGAGATGCGCGTCTCGAATTTCCTGCTGTGGCAGATCAGCTACGCCGAAATCGTGATCTTCAAGAAGTTCTGGCCCGACTTTTCCCAGGCCGACCTCTTTGACGCGGTCGACGAGTATTCCCGACGGAACCGCCGGTTTGGAGGGCTGTAGGACCGGAATGACCCGTTTTCATGCGAGGCGGTCCGCGACGCGATCGCCGCTCATCCGGAGCACCGAATTCGGGTATTTGCGCATACCGATGGCTTTCTCCCTCCTTGCTTAATCGGTTCGGCCTCCCCAACCTGCCGCCCCCGGAGGAATGCAGGAAACCCAAGGACAGACGATTCTGATCGTAGATCAGGATCATGACTTTCTCGAGTGGGCGACGAAGCACCTCGCCGCGGACGACTTGAATATTCTCCGATGCGACAACGCGGAGAAGGCCGCCAAGGTGGTGACAAAGACCCCGGTCGATCTTGTCGTCGCCGATATCCAGTTGCAGCCGTTCGACGGACTGGAGCTGCTGGCAAGGATCCGCGAGAACTCTCCGACTTCCCTGTTCATCCTGATCGCCGGCTTCCCGAGCACCGGGCAGGTCATCGAGGCGACCCAGCAGGGCGCACACGATGTGTTGCGCAAGGAAGCACTCCCTTTCGAACTGCGTCCGGTCGTGGAGAACGCGCTTCTGACGGCGGAAAGCCGCAAGGCCGCGGACCCGCAGGAAGTCACCGAGCTTCCGCGCGTCGACAGCCGGGTGAAGATCATCGGGGTTTCGCGTACGCTGCAGGACGTGTTCAAGGTGGTCGGTCGCGTGGCCCGCTCCGACGCGCCCGTCCTCGTCAGCGGCGAGTCGGGCACCGGCAAGGAACTGGTGGCCAAGGCGGTCCACGAGTACTCGCCCCGCCGTCAGAACGAGTTTCTCGCGATCAACTGCGGCGCGATTCCCGAGAACCTCCTCGAGAGCGAGCTGTTCGGTCATGAGAAAGGCGCGTTCACCGGGGCGATCGCCAAGCGGGCCGGACGCTTCGAGCAGGCCGATGGCGGCACGCTCTTCCTCGACGAAATCGGCGACATGCCACTGTCGGTCCAGGTGAAGCTGCTGCGCGTCCTCCAGGATGGCACCTTCTCCCGTGTCGGGTCGAACGAGACACAAACGGCCGACGCCCGGATCGTCGCCGCGACCAACAAGAATCTTGCCGAGGAAGTCTCGAAAGGAAACTTCCGCGAAGACCTCTACTACCGGCTCAACGTGGTCGAAGTACGGCTTCCACCGTTGCGCGAGCGGCCGGAAGACATCCCGCTGCTCGCGGAGTTCTTCCTCCAGCAGATCACCCGCAAGAACGGGATGGCGCGCACCCGGTTGTCGACCGAGGCCATCGCCCTACTCCAGCAGCACCGCTGGCCCGGTAACGTCCGGGAGCTCGAGAACACGATCGCCCGCGCCTGCGCTCTGGCGTCATCAAACGTCCTTCTGCCCAGTGATATCCGTCTCGCCGCGTCGCCCATCCGTTGCGACACCGAGGTTGACCGCCACCTCGACGCGCTCGTCGAGTTTCTGCCCAGCGAGGACGCGAAGAGCTGGTTGCTTTCGCAGTTCGCGAACCGACTGCTGGAACTCCACGACGGTGATGTGAAGAAGGCCTCGGCCCTGTTCGGCGCCAGCGTGCCCGAATTCCGCAAGCTGATCTCCTGAACCGAAGGGTTTTTGGGATTCCGGGTCGGCGATTCCCGCCTATGCTCCCAGCCATGGGTCCCACCATCCGCGCCATCCTGCTGACGGTCGCCGCCGCGCCGTTCCTGCATGGTGGTCCGGCGCTGGAGGAGATCCCGACCTACAAGCTCGGCATGGACGCGCTGTCCGGCCGGCTCTGGGGAGTCGCGGCAGCCCGCTTCGAGGCGGCCCTTGAGACCGAAGACCTCGACCCCGAGGTCCGACAGGAGCTTCTGGTCCGGTTGGCCGAGGCCCGGGTCCGTGCAAACAACGGTTCGGGGGCGATTGAAATCCTCGATCTCCCGGATCTCGCCGAGCACCCGGCGCGGGGGTTCTGGCGGGCCCAGGCACTCGCCGCGACCGGAAGGTTCCAGGATGCGATCGATGCCTTGGCGGCCTTGCCGGAAGACTCTCCCCACCGCCGCGAAGCGCAACTCACGCGCGCCCGGTTGCAACGGGCCATCGACGACCTCGACGGCGCATTTGCGACGCTCGAGCCGATCCTCAAATCGGGCTCGGCACCGGCATCGGCGAAGATGCTCAAGGCGCAGATCCTGCTCGACCAAAACAAGCCGGCGGAAGCGCTAGAAGCCTTGCCCGACCCTGCGGGCCTGGCACCCGCCGCCGCCAAGGCGAGCCGCCACCTTCGGGCGCGCTGTTTGCTGGCGAACGACGAACCGGAGGCGGCAGCCTCCATTCTCGAGGAGCTGATCTCCTCTCCCGAGAACCAGTCGCTGCGGGATTTCCATCAGGAGTTCATCGACCTCGCGCAGGCACGGATCGCGCTCGGAAAAACCGAAACCGCGGCCGACGGGCTGCTCGCCTTCATTCAGCAGACACCGGACTCGCCGGTTCTCGATCAGGCTTTCGACCTTCTTCTCGAGTGCCTCCCGGCACAACCGGCTCCCAACGACGCGATCCTCACGCGCCTCAAGGAGTGGGTGCCACCGGCACGCATTGAAGGACCTGCCGCTCCCGTTTCCCGCGAGGGTTCCGCCGGAGCGTGGCCACAAGCCGCGACCGCCGCCGATCCGCTGGCGCCTCAGGCGATGCTCCACCTTGCCTTGGGCCTGCGCCGCCTCTCGGCACCCGACGCCCCCGCCCAGGCCCGCCGTCTGCTGACCCGTCTGCGCTTGGAATACCCCAAGCACCCGCTGGTCTCGCGAGCCTTGCTCGTCGCCGGCCGATGGGAACTGGAAAACGGGAATCGGGAACAGGCGAATGCCTGTTTCGACGCGCTCCAAAGGCACGGCTCAGCCTCCTCGCCGGAGCTGCGAGCACAAGCCCTCACGCTGGAGGCGAGCGCGCTTTTCCTCGACAAGGAATATGACAAGGCAGCCGCTCTCTTCGATCAGGCGGCGGAGCTGCTCGAATTCGACCGGCGTCACGCCAGCCGTCTCAATGCCGCCACCTCGCTGCTCGCCGCAGGTGACATGCCTGCCTTCGACAAGCTCCGCGACGAAGCCGGCGATCCCGATCTCCAGGTGCAGCTGGCACTGGAACGCGCGCTCTACCTCGCATCGCGCCGCGATCCCGAATCACTGCCCGCGCTGGAGGCTTTCATCAGTCAGCACCCCGGTCATCCGCGCATCGATGAAGCGCGTCTTGCGGCCGCTCTCGCGGCGTTGGATGCGACCCCGCCACTCACCGACAAGGCACGGGAGTCCCTTGGGGCCATCAGCGAGAACGGCCGCGAAGCGCTGCCTCCTTCGTCGCTCGCGCTCGCGGAAATCCGGCTTCACAAGGCCGCCGGCGAGTGGGACCAGGCCGCCGCTTCCGCCGCCGCATTCCTCAAGAGCTATCCAGACGCGCCAGCTGCCCCCGCGATCCGCTTCGAGCGGGGCCGGGCCCTCTTCCAGAACAAGGACTTCAACGAGGCCCAGCTCGAACTGAAAACGCTGGTCGAGACCCACCCGAATTCGCCGCAGGCTCCCGCAGCGCTGCTGCTTTCCGCGGCCGCAGCCGCCGAAGGCGCGACACCCCAGTCGCAGGCCGAGAGCATCCAGCTCTTCGATCGCCTGATCGAATCGGACTCCCCTTTCCGGGACGTCGCACGCCTCGAGAAGGCCGACATGCTGATCCGGCTGTCGCGCCTCGATGAAGCCGTCGAACTGCTCCAGCCGTGGTTCGCCGAATTGAAGGATGACGAGCCACTGCTTCTCAATGTCGGCCTGCTGCTCGGCGACGCCCTGTTCGCGAAAGCCGAAGGACAACCGGAGCAACTGGAGAGCGCCCTCGCGGTCTACGAACGCCTGCTCGCGGTCCTGCCCGAGGGATCTCCCGCGCGCTACCGGGTGCTTTACCAGAAAGGCCTGGCACTCGAGCAATTCGAGGGCCGTGAGGACGAGGCGCTGCTTGCCTACATGGACGTCATCCAGGCGGCGGCCGAGAACTCCCGGCCGGACTGGCAACCGATCGAACTGTGTGGCTTCAGTGCCTTGAGGATTCTCGAGAAACGCGAGAACTGGCCGGCCGCGATGAAGCTGGCCGCGCGAATCGCCAACCTCAAAGGTCCCCGCTCGGACGAGTTCGCCGAACGGGCGAAGACGATCGGGATGGAGCACTTCATCTGGGACCAACTGCCCGATGACGAGGAAGCCGAAGAGGAAGACGAGTAATTCCCCTTCAGGTTCTTTCGAGAAACCCGCCCCAGAGCACGGCTGCCCCCAGACCGGAAAGCCCGCAGGCAGCGATCGCCGCGAGCACACCTCCGCCAACGAGAAAGCTGAAGCAGGTCATCAGGACTCCGAAAACCAGCAGCGACCATCCGATCCACCGCTTCGGGTCCTTCCACCAGACCTTCGCCTGCTGACTCTCGGTCCAAAGCCGGGCCGCGGTCTCCCCCGCCAACACCTCGGGAACTCCCTTGCCCACCAGAAAACGCATGACCTCGTCGCCACTCTGGGCCTTGGCGGCGAGCATCCGGGCCTGGGGCAGCCACAGCTTCACCCTCTCTTCGCCGGTCATCTCGTCCACCTTCAGGTCCATCGGCTCTACCCTGCACCCCGGTCTCAGGTCCGCCAAGGCTCCAAAGCCCGTTGACCCACCTTCCACTTGGCGAGCGCGAGATACCCCCTACCTTCTCCGCCGATGTCCTCGCCCAAACTCTTCGCTCCCGGCCCCGTCGATGTTTCCCCCGAAACGTTCGCCGCGATGTCTCACACGATGATCGGCCACCGCGGCTCCGACTTCGAAGAACTTTACGCTTCCCTCCAGCCCGGCCTGAAGTCGGTCTTCGGCACTTCCCGTCCGGTATTCCTCTCGACCTCCTCCGCATGGGGCGTCATGGAAGGCGCGCTTCGCAATCTCGTCCGCGGGAAGGTCCTCTGCCTCTGCTGCGGCGCATTCTCGGACAAGTGGTTCGATGTGGCCAAGAAGATGGGCTACGAGGCGGACAAGATCCAGGTCGAGTGGGGCGAGGCGATCGATCCCGAGGCCGTGAAGGCGAAGCTCGAGGAAGGCGGCTTCGACACCGTCACCTTCATCCACTCGGAAACCTCGACCGGCGTCCTCAACGACCTCGCCGGCGTCGCTGCCGTGGTGAAGTCCTTTCCGGACACGATGCTGATCATCGACACCGTCTCGTCGCTTTCCACCGTCCCGATCGAGATGGACGCGATCGGCGCGGACGTCGTGCTCGCCGGCGTGCAGAAGGCGCTCGCGCTGCCTCCGGGTCTCGCCGTATTCGCCGTTTCCGAAGCCGCGATGGAACGCGCCAAGGGAACGCCGAACCGAGGCTACTACTTCGACTTCGTCGAGTTCGCCAAGAACGACGAGAAGAACAACACGCCGTCCACTCCCTGCATCGCGACGCTCTTCGGACTGCAATACATTCTCGGTGAGATCGAAAAGGAAGGCCTCGAGAACCGCTTCGCCCGCCACGCCGAGACCAATGCGATGATCCACACCTGGGGCGCCAAGCACGGCTTCCAGCTGTTCGCACCCGAGGGCCGCCGCTCGAACGCGCTGACCTGCTTCACCACCCCCGCGGATTTCGACCTGCCGGCCTTCATCAAGACCCTCAAGTCGAAGCACAACTTCCTGATCAACGGCGGCTACGGCAAGATCAAGGGCCTGACCTTCCGGATCTCGAACATGGGCAACGAGACCGTGGCGACAATGCAGGAACTGATCGACGCCATGGACGACGTGCTCGGATGAGGGCCGGATGCTTGCGAGAGACCGGTTTATGACGCGAATCCGGTGCCTTTCCACTAAGCCGGGCAGCAGTGGAAAGCGTATGTCTCCCGGATATGAAAGCCCCGCTCCTACTCATCGCCGGATCCCTTCCGCTTCTCGCCGCCGAACCGAACACCCTTACTCCCGAGGAAAAAAAGGACGGTTTCGAGCTGATCTTCGATGGCAAGTCGCTCGACGGCTGGCGCACCTACAAGCAGGAGAAACCGAAGGACAAGTGGGTCGTCGAGGACGGCGCGATCACGCTCACCGCCAAGGGCGGCGGCGACCTGATCACCGACGCGAAGTACAAGGACTTCGAGCTGCGGTTCCAGTTCAAGATCGCCCCTGAAGGCAACTCGGGCATCATGTGGCATGTCGCGGAGATCGACGGCCCTCCCTACCTGACCGGCCCCGAGTACCAGATCCTCGATTCCAACGCCAAGACCGGCTACCAGCACGAGATCAAGAAGGGCAACATCGCGGGCGCCTTCTACGACCTCGTTCCCGGCAAGGCCGAGTGGTCGAAGCCGGCCGGCGAATGGAATGACGGCAGCATCCGCATCGAAGGCAGCAAGATCACCCTGACCGTGAACGGCACGACCACCGCCGAGGTCGACACCTCGACCGACGAGTGGAAGGAGATGCTCGCCAAGTCGAAGTTCGCGAACTGGGACAAGTTCAACAAGATGCCCGAAGGGCACATCTGCCTTCAGGACCACGGCGACAAGGTCGCCTTCCGGACGGTCCGGATCAAAGAGCTGTAATCCGAATGCCGGTCAGCGACCGGCGTTCATCAGTTCCTCGATCTCGTCGGCCTCGATCGGGATGTTGCCCATCAGGTCGAAGTTCAAGTCGGCACCGATCACCACGTCGTTCTCGAGCCGGACTCCCAGTCCTTCCTCACGGATGTAGATGCCGGGCTCGATGGTGAAAACCATGCCCTCGGCGAACGGCTCGTGCGGCGGCGCCACGTCGTGGACATCGAGCCCCATGTGGTGGGAAGTACCATGCATGAAGTACTTCTTCACCAGCGGCTTGTCCTTGCCCTGCTCCTTCGCCTCCTTGGCGCTGATCAGGCCGAGATTCACAAGTTCCGCCTCCATCAGTTCGACGACCTGCTTCTGATACTCGATCGGCGTGTTGCCAGGCCGCAGGATCTCGTTGGCGGCCCGCAGCACGCGCAGCACCGAGTCATAGACGGCACGCTGGCGCTCGGTGAACCGGCCGTTCACGGGCACCGTCCGGGTCATGTCGGACGCCCATCCGCCGTACTCGGCCGCCACGTCCATCAGGACCATCTGGCCGTCCTCGCAGACACTGTCGTTCTCGATGTAGTGCAGCACGCAGGCATTCTTGCCGCTGCCGATGATCGGGTTGTAGGCGAACCCGCGGGAACCCCGACGCAGGAACTCGTGCATCAGCTCGGCCTCGATCTCCCACTCGCCCACGCCCGGCTTGATGAAGCCGAGCAGGCGCCGGAAACCGGCCTCGGTGATGTCGCAGGCCTTTTGGATGAACTTGAGCTCTTCCTGATCCTTGATCATCCGCAGGCGGTGCATCAGCGGCGCGAGGCGCTCGTAGTGGTGGAGCGGATAGCGTGCCTTGCACTTCTTGATGAAGCGGTCGTTGGCGGTCTCGACCACCACCGCGGCCCGCAGGTGTTCGTTGGTCGCGAGGTAGATGTGATCGACCTGGGGAATCAGACGGTGCAGCCAACCTTCGAAGCCCTCGACCCACTCGACTCGTTCGATCCCGGTTCGCTCCTTCGCCTGCTCCTTGGTCAGCTTCTCGCCGTCCCACACCGCGATGTGCTCGCTGGTTTCGGTCACGAAAAGAATCTCGCGCTCCCGCTCGTCGCCCGCGTCGGGCATGAGCACCAGCACGGTGTTCTCCTGGTCCACGCCCGTCAGGTAGAACAGATCGGCATTCTGCTTGTGCGGCATGACCCCGTCGGCATTCGTCGGAAAAATGTCGTTCGAGTGAACGATGACGATGCTGTTCGGCTTTAGAAGTTTCCGAAGTCGGGCGCGGTTGCGGACGAACAGCTGGGGGTCGATCGGGTCGTAGCGCATGGCGGAGTTCAACGAATGCCCGATGGCCGGGCAAACCCATTCACGAACAAAGGGTGAAAAGGCAGGAACCCCTTGGCAATCAGGCAATCAGCCGCCCCGCCAGTTCAGCTTCTGCCGGAGGGCTGCGTAGAACGAGCGCCCCTCAAGCCTCAGCAGGTGCAGGTCCTGGTCGGCTTTCCGAACCAATACCCGGTCCCCCGACTCGACCTCGACGCAGTCCCTGCCATCGACCGTGAACAGCATCGGGCCGTCGGACGGTTCCTCCGGCGCCAACTCGATCGTGACGTCATCATCGACCACCAGCGATCGCTGGCTGAGCGTGTGAGGGCAAATCGGCGTGATCACGAAGACTCCGGCCGAGGGGCTGATGAGTGGACCTCCGGCCGAAAGCGAGTAGGCGGTGGAGCCGGTCGGAGTGGCGACAATCAGGCCGTCCGCCCGGTAGTGGTTGAGCAGTTCGCCATCGACGATCGCACGCAGCGCGACCAACCGGCCGGTCTGACCCCGTGCCAGAACTGCCTCGTTCAGCGCCAGCAAGTCATGCGACCGGCCTCCGTCCCGCTCGACACGGGCCGCGAGCAGCGTCCGCCGGCTCGTGGCGAAGTTCCCCGAGCACAGCGCCTCGGCGAAATCATCGACCTCGCCGTCGGTGCAACTCGTCAGAAACCCGAGATTCCCGAGATTGATGCCGGCGATCGGCTTGTCGCAGCCGCCCAGGGTGGCCATCGCGTGGAGCATGGTGCCATCGCCCCCGAGGACAGCGACCACATCCGCCTCCTTCGAAAGCTCCCGGCCCGGAATGCCGCCATCGACTCCGGCCAGCCCCGCCGTGGCTTTCTCATAAATCGGTGTCAGTCCCTTCGCCCTCAGTGCCACAGCAAGACCCTCGAGGGTTTTCCTGGCCCCGGACTTGTGGGGGTTGGCAATGAGACCGACTTTCATGATCCCGTTCTAACCGCCCGGGCGGGCCGCCGCAAGGCATGGCTGAAAAGGTGGGGACGAGCGCCCCGCTCGTCCGCTGTTGCTGCCGATCTGGCGTTCAAGTGCGGATATCCTTGGGGATTCGCGTAGCGGACGACCGGGGGCGGTCGTCCCTAAATTTCGAACAGCCTACGCCAACCACGCCAGAAACTCGCGATTCCCGTCGGTCCCGGTGATCGGTGAGTCGATGACGCCCTTCCACTCGCGTCCGAGTTCTCCAACAAACGCGCGGATCTTCTCCACCGCCCGCTCGTGAAGTTCCGGATCGCGCACGATCCCGCCCTTGCCGATGTCCTCCCGCTCCAACTCGAACTGAGGCTTGATCAGGCAGACAATCGAGCCTCCTTCCAAGAGCACACCGAAGGCCGCCGGCAGGATCTTCGTCAGCGAGATGAACGAGACATCGATCACGATCAGCTCGACCCGTTCGCCGAGATCTTCCTCGACCAAATTCCTCGCATTGAACTTCTCCTTCGAGATCACCCGAGGATCGCTGCGGATCTTCCACACCAGCTGGTTGGTTCCCACGTCGATCGCGTGCACCCGTTCCGCGCCCCGCTGGAGCAGGCAGTCGGTGAAGCCGCCGGTCGAGGCGCCGATATCCAGACAGACCCGGCCCTCCGGCGAGATGCCGAAAGCATCGAGCGCCCCTTCCATCTTCAATCCGCCGCGCCCGACATACTTCGGCTTCTCCTTCAGCTCGAGCGGTGCGTCGTCGGGCAGCTTGCTGCTCGGCTTGTCGATGCGGCGGTCCCCGCTTCTCACCTCACCGGCCAGCACCAGACGCTTCGCCTGCTCGCGGGTGTCGCACAACCCCCGCTCGACCAGCAACACGTCGACCCGTTCCTTCTTCGCCATGATCAGTCGGTCTGGGCCCGGTTCACCGCGTCGATCAACTCGCGCAGACGGCCGAAGTTGCCGCGACGATGTCGGAAAACCAATCGTGGCAAATCTTTCATCCGCGGTTCGTTCGATTCCTCATCGAGAGCTCCCCGCTGCTCCATCCCGCCTGCCTTGATCACATCGGAAAAGCGTGTCTCGAGATCGGACCTCGAGGCATCGGTCAACGGGCGCATCAGACGCATCACCAGCTTGTCGCCGACATAGCGATAGGAATGGAAGACCCGGTAGAATCCGGCGACCTCTTCGACCGCCTCGTCGATGTCGTCGGTGACCTTGAACAACGACAGGTCCGCCTCGGAGATCAGGCCCGGCCGCAAAAGGTGGTCGCGGACGAACTGCTCCCAAAACTTCCAATACGTCCCGCCTTTCTCATCCACGAGTACCAGCGGATAGACCTGCGCCTTGCCCGTCTGTATCAGCGTAAGTGCCTCGAAGACCTCGTCCATCGTTCCGAAGCCGCCGGGGAAGCCCGCGGCGGCATCGCTCTCCTTCACGAACGACAGCTTGCGGGTGAAGAAGTAGTTGAACTCGACCAGCTTGTCGTCGCCCGCGATGAACTCGTTCGCGGTCGCCTCGAAAGGCAGCACGATGTTCAGCCCGAAGCTGTCCTCCGCACCTGCCCCCTCGTTGCCCGCCGCCATGATGCCCGGACCCGCGCCGGTGATCGTCATGAACTCGTGCTCGCGCATCTTCCGCGAGAACTCGACGGCCGCCTGATACGACGGTTCGTCGGGCTTGGTCCGGGCCGACCCGAAAACCGCAACCTTGCGGAAATCCCGCCACGGCTCGAAGACCGTCTCGGCCTCGCGCATCTCCTTCAGCGCCCGGTTCATCAGCTTGAAGTCCCCCGGCAGCACCGCGCTCTTCGAGAGCCGCACGGCGGTGATCATCATTTCGGCGAGCAGTTCGTAACCGGTCTCCCCGGCCTCCTCCCTCGCCATCCCGACGATCCGCTCGTCGAGGGCCGCGTCGCCCGTCGATCCGATGAACGAACGCCGCCCCGAAGGCGCCAGACCGGCCGTGAAATCGCGCTCGACCGGAACCGGGGACTTGCGGGCGTGGTGACTCATGGTCGCAGCGTAGCAGGCGCCCCGAGGCGACTGGCAAGGCAGGAATCGCGACTCCCTTGCTACTTGCCACGTGCCAGCCGCTGCCTTTTCCTCGGCCCGTGACCCAGCAGCGCACCGACGACCTCCGCATTTCCGGCCTGAATCCCCTGATTTCCCCGGCGGTGCTGAACTATTTCCAGCCGGTCACGGAAAAGATCTCCGAGCTCGTCGCCGGGGCCCGCAAGGAAGCCGACGCCATTCTCAAGGGCGAGGACGACCGGCTGCTGGTCATCGTCGGTCCCTGCTCGATCCACGACCCCGCCGCGGCGGTCGAGTACGGCAAGAAGCTCGCTCCGCTGATCGAGCAGCACCGCGACGACCTGCAGATCATCATGCGGGTCTACTTCGAAAAGCCACGCACGACGGTCGGCTGGAAGGGGCTCATCAACGATCCGCACCTCGACGGTTCCTTCGACATCAACCACGGCCTCAAGGTCGCACGCGGCCTGCTGATCGAACTGGCCGAACTCGGCGTGCCGGCCGGGACCGAGTTCCTCGATACGATCTCGCCGCAGTACATCGCCGACCTCATCGCTTGGGGCGCGATCGGCGCGCGCACCACCGAAAGCCAGATCCACCGCGAGCTGGCCAGCGGCCTCTCGATGCCGGTCGGTTTCAAGAACGGCACCGGCGGTTCGATCCAGATCGCGCTCGACGCCATCCAGTCGTCGTCGCGTCCCCACCATTTCCTCTCGGTGACCAAGCAAGGGGTTTCGGCGATCGTGTCGACCACTGGCAACGACTCCTGCCACATCATCCTTCGCGGCGGCAAGTCGGGCCCAAATTACGAGAAGAACGATGTCGCCGAAGTCATCACGATGCTCAACGAACAGGAGCTGCCGCCTCACGTGATGGTCGACTGCTCGCACGGCAACTCGCTGAAGGACTTCCGCAACCAGCCCCTCGTCGCCGACAACCTCTGCAACCAGATTGCGGGTGGTTCGAAGGACGTCGCGGCGGTGATGGTCGAGTCGAACCTCGTCGAAGGAAACCAGAAGCTGCAGCCCGACCTGAGCAAGCTGACCCATGGCCAGAGCGTCACCGACGCCTGCATCGGCTGGGACGACACCGTGGAGGTCCTCGAGAAGTTCGCCGTCGCCGTCCGCAAGCGCCGCGGATGAGGCCCACCAGAAGGTAGGGCGGACCGCCCCGGTCCGCCGCTTCGCGCCACCTTTGGCGTCGGTTTTCGGGGCAGCGGGTGTTAGGATAGAGTCGTCGGTTTTCCGCCTCCCAAAGCGGTGTCGCCACTCCGCTCTGCCACCTCACTCCAAATGCCCCAACGACCCAAACTCTGGATCCACCGGACCCGAAGGTTCTGGGTGGGGTTGGGCCTGTTGTTTCTCCTCGTCGGGCTTTTCCTTTATTCGGCAACGCATCAATCGACCATCACCGGCGGACATCGCAAGTTCTCACCTCTTTCATCAGGAGAATACCAAGGACACGAACTCGTTGCCCGACTTCAGCTTTCCAACGGCGGGGCATCCATCCGTTGGCATTTCTGGGAAGGCACAGTCGACAACAGATTCGGATCAAGTCTGCGAACCGGATGGCAGTGGGAACACCTCGTCCAGCGCTCAGAAGAGCAAATGCAGGTGTGGGGATTGGCACTGCCTCCGAACATCCGTGAATGGTTGGATTGGGAAGGCGTCTTCCTCCCCCTCTGGCCCCTACCCGTCCTCTGGGCCATCCTCTGGCTCATCCGCATGATCCGCGCTGAACGCCGTGAGGCGAATGCTTACTCCGACTGATCCCATGCGCCGCTCCATTGCCTACCCGCTCGCGCTGCTCACCATCGGCGGATTCTTCGCGCTCACACTGTTCCGCACCGTGTCCCTCACGGTCGTCTGGGAAAAAGACAGCTTGGTTCCTTTGGAAGGAGCATCATTCGCCATCGTCGGCCGCAATGGCGCGCTGGAGTTCGAGACCGGCGATATCTTCTTCCTGGGCAAGCCCAAGACCAAACTGTCATGGGACATTGAGGAGGCCGAGAACCACCAGCCCTTCTGGCTCCCGCGCACCTACGAGCGGGCTATGTATTTCACCCGTGCTTGGGAACTCCGCTACCCCGAGGGCATTCGCATCCCGCTCTGGCCCTTCATCTTGCTGATCCTGCTCTTCTGGCTCCGCCCGGGAAAGAAGCGGAAGTCCTGAGATGGACCGGGAGCTTCAGCTCGCCCCAGAACCCAAGCTGCCGGACCGACGGGGCGAGCTGAAGCTCGCGGTCCATTCCCCCGCCACCCCTTTTCTCTCGCCTAGCGGCGCCGCTCTTCCGAGTCTCGCGCCATGCGCAACGCGCCCCTCGGCTTCTTTGATTCCGGCGTCGGCGGACTCACCGTGGTCCGTGCGGCCCAGCGCCTGTTGCCGCATGAGGACATCGTCTATCTCGGCGACACCGCCCGCGTGCCCTACGGCTCGAAGAGCCCTGAGACGATCCGCGACTTCGCCGCCGAAGACGTCCGCTTCCTCCTCTCCCACCATGTGAAGGCGATCGTCATCGCCTGCAATACCGCCACCGCTCACGCGCTTCCGGCACTCCGGGAAACTTTCCGCGTTCCCATCCTCGGCGTGATCGAACCCGGCGTCGAAGCCACGCTCGCCGACCCCGACACCGACCGCGTCGGAATCATCGCCACCCGCGGCACGATCCGCAGCCACGCCTATCAGCACGCCCTCGCGCAGCGGAAGACCGGGCTCATCATTCACGCCCAATCCGCTCCGCTGCTCGTCCCGCTGATCGAGGAAGACTGGCTCGACCACGCCGCAACCACCGCCGCCCTCCACACCTACCTCGACCCGATGGTCGACAAGGGCATCGACGCCCTGCTGCTGGCCTGCACCCACTATCCTCTGCTGGTGCCGACATTGGAGAAATTCCTGCCGTCCGATGTCCGCCTGATCGATTCGGCCACCACCTGCGCCGAACATCTGAAGGCGGAGCTCGACCGTCTCGACCTGCTCAACGACTCCGAGGATCGCGGCAAACTCCAGATCCACCTGACCGACCTTTCCGAGCAATTCGAAATGCTCGCCCGCCGCTTCCTCGCCCACCCTCCCGGAAAGATCCGACGGGCGATTCTGTAGCGACCCTGCAAGCGCGCGACGGTGGTTCGTAGTCCCGCCTTCAGGCGGTCTCTGGTTGGTAACTCGCCTCGGGCTCCAGATGCGCAAGTGGGCTTGCGCGGTCCGCGGATCTACGAACCACCGTGGCGAACCGCTTCGACGGCTTCGGCCACACGCATCCCATCCAGCGCGGCACTGACGATCCCACCGGCATACCCCGCTCCTTCCCCGCAGGGAAACAGGCCGCTCAACTCCGGATGCTCGAGCGATTCCTTTTCACGGGGAACCCGCAACGGCGAACTTGTCCGCGTTTCGAAACCGAGAAGCAACGCCTCCTTCCCCGCATAGCCCCGGATCCGACGGTCAAACAGCCGCAAACCCTCGCGCATCCGCCGGACAATCCCCTTCGGCATGATCTCGTGCAGCGGCACCGAATTGCCTCCGGGGAAATAGCTCATCTCCGGCAGGTCGTCCGAGACACGCCCGTTCAGGAAATCCGCGACCCGTTGACCAGGCGCCACCTGTCCACCGCCGCCCGCCGCCTTGGCCTTCCGTTCGAGATCCTTCTGGTAGGCGATCCCGGCGAGGATCCCGTGCTCCTTTCCAAACGGCGCCACGTCTTCCGGCTCGACTGTCACCACCAGCCCCGAGTTGGCGAAGGGCGAATCGCGACGGGAAAGGCTCATCCCGTTGACCACCACCTCATCGTTCTCGGTCGCCGCCGGCACGATCCAACCACCGGGGCACATGCAAAACGAGTGCACGCCACGGTCGTCGATCTTCGTCGCCAGCGCATACCTCGCCGCCGGCAGCAGTCGTGGACGCGACTCCTCCTTCCGGAGGTGATACTGGCAACGGTCGATGAACGGCTGCGGATGCTCGATGCGCACGCCAACCGCGAACGGCTTGGCTTCCATCAGCACCGACTCCTCCGCCAGCAACCGGTAGATGTCCCGCGCGCTGTGACCGGTCGCAAGGATCACCGCGTCGCCGACAAACTCGCGACCGTCGGCAACCTCGACGCCACGCAGCCGACCGCCGCTGCGGAGCAAGCCGGTCACCTTCGCGCCGAAATGCACCTCGCCACCTGCGGCGCGGATCGACTCGCGCATCGCCATCACCACCTTGGGCAACAGGTTCGAGCCGATGTGGGGATGGGAATCGATCAGGATCCGCTCCGGCGCGCCGTGCGCGACCAGAACCTCGTAAACCTTGCGCACCGGCCCGCGCTTGGTTGCCCGGGTGTAGAGTTTGCCGTCGGAGAACGTCCCGGCGCCGCCTTCGCCGAAGCAGTAGTTCGAGTCCTCGACCACCCGGCCTTCCCGCAGGATCGGAGCGAGATCAAAGCGCCGCGAGCTGGCATCCTTGCCGCGCTCGAGCACCACCGGCTTCATCCCCAGCTCAAGGCAACGCAGGGCCGCGAACATCCCTGCCGGACCGCAGCCGACGATCACCACCGTCCGCGCGCCGGACGGCAAAGGAGGTGCGGACCACGTCGGTAGAGGCGTCTCCGGCAAGGCGCCATCGAGCGCCACCTCAAGCCGCAGCTGCACCTTCACCGGCCGCTTGCGGGCATCGATCGAGTGCTTCAGCAGCCGGACCTCACCAACCCGCGACGGCTCGATACCGAGACGCTTCGCAGCCGCACGCTTCCAGGCCTCGGCATCCTCGGATGCTTCCAGCGACAGGATGACGTCGACGGTTTCCACGCCGGAAGCTCAGCGGGCGCGCTGCCCCGGCGCAATCCTCATTCCGCCGCCGGCGTCGGAATCGCGGCCTTGAGCTCGTCGAACTGATTCCGGAACTGCTGCAACTGCCCCGACTCGATGAGATCGTTGATCATCACCGCACCGATCACGAAGTAGGCCGCGATACCACCGACCAGAATCAGCCAGTAAAGCACGGCGAGGATCCAGCCGATCGGATCCATCTTCTTCGTGTATCCGTAGCCGGTCGGGCAGCAGATCAGGCGATACTGCAGCCACCAGTTCATCAGCGGAACCAACAGCCCGAACGTCCACCAGCCGGACATGGCGAGGTTCTGGAAACGCTTCACGGTGATCACCAGAACCAGCAAAGGAATGATCAGGACGAGGAGCGGCGTGTATTGGGCGAACTTCTCCCCGACCATGTCCGCGATCTCCGGAATGAACCGGGCGAATCCGATCGCGAGGATCGTCGGCAACACGGTGACTCCGAGGAAATAGCCGAGCCGCGTCGCGCCGGGCAGGTGCAGCTTCGTCTTCGGCTGGGAGTCGGAGTCGTAGCTGCCGCTGTCCGCCAGAGAGTTGTCGGGCGCCCGGTGGCCACGGCGTGCCGGCTCTTCCTTCCTGCGCTCCTTGCGTTCGAAAACTCCATCCACATCGCCGGCCGGCGTCCATTCGGCCAAGGCTCCGCCGAAGATGAGATCCGTCCGCGGCTCGAGACGACCCTGCTTGGCGGCCTCCATCAGCTGCGTGAACGTGACGGGACCAAATCGCTGTCCCCCACGGGAAACAAACCAGTCGTCCTGCTTCTTCGACATGGCCCTTTGTTTATCTTGAATATCGACTCAGGTCAAATTCCGGGTGACGCCGTTGTTTGCAGGAGAATCGCCCGAAACTCCGTAGCTTCGGGGTGAAATACCTGCTGCAAGTCCTTCTTCTCATGACCATCCCGCTCTGCGCCGCGCCCACCGAGTCCAAAGGAACCCACAAGGTCTCCTCCGGCCATGAGCTGTCCTACCTGCTGTTTGAGCCCGACCCCGCCCTTCTTCCCGCTGGCAAGCCACGTCCATTGGTCGTCTTCCTTCATGGGGCGGGAGAACGGGGGGACGACCTTGAGAAGGTCAAGAAGCATGGCCCTCCGACCCAAGCGATGGAAGGAGCCGGACTGCCATTCGTCCTTCTGGCTCCGCAATGCCCGCCCGGCCAGTGGTGGGACACCGACGACGTGATCGACCTGATCCGCCACGTGGCGAAGGAGCAATCGATCGACCCCAAGAGAATTCATCTCACCGGGCTGAGCATGGGCGGCTTCGGGACTTGGAATATCCTCGCCAAGGCGCCCGAGCTTTTTGCCTCCGCAGTGCCGATTTGTGGAGCCGGCGAGCCGAAAACCGCCGGGGCATTCAAGGACATGCCGATCTGGGCGTTTCATGGCACGGCCGACGAAGCCGTGCCGGTCGATGGCACCCGGAAGATGGAAGCGGCGCTCGAGAAAGCGGACGCCACCGACTTCCGCGCGACCTACTACGACGGGGTCGGACACGACAGCTGGACCCGGACCTATTCGAACCCGGCGGTCTACGCGTGGATGATGCTTCAGTCGAGGTAGTCGCTCCAGGCGGCGGACGCTTCGAGCGAGTCGACGACCCGGTCGGCATCGGCCAGCCCGTCCTCGTCAAACGCCCCTGTCGCCACCGCGAGACACCGCGCTCCCATGGCCCGGGCGCAGGCGATGTCCTTCGGCGTATCGCCGATGACCAAGGTCTCCGCCGCTGAGAAACTCCGCCCGGTGTGGGCCTCGGCCCGCGCCAGCGCCACCGGACCCAGACGGTTGCGGTCGTGGTGGTCGCAGCCGTAGGCGCCGAAGCCGAAATGGTGATCGAGCCCGAAGTGCCGCATCTTCGCGCGGGCGCCCGCCTCGATGTTTCCGGTCAGCAGGCCGACCGTCACATCCGCCCGCCCCGCGAGCAGATCCAGCAAGGCCACCGCCCCGGGAAGAACTCGGCCGGGGAAGTCTCCGCCCGCCAGATTCGATTCAAGTCGCTCGAGGTAGCGGGCATAGAATCCCTCGACGCCCGAGGGCTCGGGATCGCGACCGAAGTGGTCGAACATGCCGCGGACGATGCCCGAATCGGTGCTGCCGGCCAGATCCAGCTTGGGTCCGACATCACCGAAACAGTGAAGCGCCGCATCCTGCAGCGCTTTCATGCCGGCACCTCCGGTGTCGACCAGGGTGCCGTCGATATCGAACAGCCAGAGTTTGACGGGACGGCTCACGCCTCGGCGCGATCGGCCGTGTTCTCGTCCGAGGATTCCTCGTCCGAAGCCACGACTTCCTCGTCGTCATCTTCCTCGTCGTCCTCGAAGTCGTCTTCTTCCACCAGCTCTCCGTGGAACAGCTGGAAGTGGCGCTTCTGCTGGGCCTTCGGCAGCGGAGAGAGCGTCATACCCAGAGCCCGGCCCGAGAGACGGGGCGGCTGGTCGACATGGGCCATCGTCTTGAGGTCGCCGATGATCCGTTCGAGTTTCTCGAAGCCGAGCTCGCGGTGGGCGTTCTCACGACCGCGGAACTGGAGCACCACCCGCACCTTGTGTCCCTCTTCGAGGAAGTTCTCGATGCGGTTCAGCTTGATGTTGTAGTCGTGCTGCTCGGTCCGGACGCGGAACTTGATCTCCTTCATCCGGGTCGCGTTCTTCGCGCTCTTCTCCTGCTTCTTGAGCTTCGCCTGCTCGTACTTGTACTTGCCGTAGTCGATGATCCGACAAACAGGCGGATCCGCCTTGGCGGCAATTTCGACCAGATCCAAACCGACCAGCTTCGCTTTGCTCAGCGCTTCCTGCGAGCTCATGATGCCGAGCTGCCTGCCGTCGGGGAGAACAACCCGGACACGGGGCGCACGAATGCGATCATTGACACGCGTGGTGTCGCGAGGCGTCCGGTTGAATTTCTTTTTCTTCTTTGCTATGGTTCTGGTCGGTTGCGGTTCAGTGCGACACGGAGCTACCTGCCCGAAGGCATGGCAAATCCGCGAAGGGATGAGTGGAACTCGGATGCAACAATCCCGTCATATGGGAGCATCAGCGTCGGAGCCGGTCTTCAAAGTGACCGGTTCTCAATTTCCTCGCGTATCGTTCCAATGAAATCATCAAGCGGCTTGGTGCCGAGGTCGTCTTTGTCGCGGTGGCGGACGGAAACCGTCCCCTCCTCGACCTCGCGAGCGCCTAGCACGAGCATATACGGGACCCGATCCAGCCGGGCAAGGCGAATCTTGGCGCCCACTTTGTCGGAGCTGCGGTCGAGCGAGACCCGGATTCCGGCATCGGCGAGCTTCGCAGTGACGGCTTCGGCGTCCTCGAGGAACTTGTCGGAAATCGGCAGCACGCGGACCTGTTCCGGCGCCAGCCACGTCGGGAACTTGCCTTCGAAGTGCTCGATCAGCAGGCCGGTGAAACGCTCCAGCGATCCGAACGGCGCACGGTGGATCATGACCGGACGGTGCACCGCGTTGTCGGCACCGACATACTCGAGGCCGAAGCGTTCCGGCAGGTTGTAGTCGACCTGCACCGTGCCGAGCTGCCAATCGCGGCCGATCACGTCCTTCACCACGAAGTCGATTTTGGGGCCGTAGAAGGCCGCCTCGCCGAGCTCTTCGGTGTATTCCACACCGAGTTCGGTCACCGCATCGCGCAGCGCCGCCTCGGCCTTGTCCCAGTTCTCGGGCGAGCCGACGTACTTGTCGCTGTCGGGATCGCGCAGCGAGAGGCGGACCTTGTAGTCGGCCATCCCGAGCGAGCTCAGCACCTTCTTCACCAGTCCGAGGCAGCCGCGGATCTCGTCGGCGACCTGATCCGGCGTGCAGAAGAGGTGGGCATCATCCTGCGTGAATCCGCGAACGCGCGTCATGCCGCCGAGTTCGCCGCTCTGCTCCCACCGGTAGACCGTTCCGAACTCCGCCAGACGAACCGGAAGATCGCGGTACGAGTGGTGCTCGCTCGCATAGATCTTGATGTGGTGCGGGCAGTTCATCGGCTTGAGCAGGTAGCCTTCGTACTCGCCGCTCTCGAGGCCGTTGATCAGCTGGTCACAGGTCGCGTTCTCATCCGCCAGCTTCTCCAGCGTGTCGCGCTCGGGAATCGGCGCGTACTGGCTCTCCTGGTAGTATGGGAAGTGCCCGCTCGTGCGGTAGAGGTCGAGCTTGCCGATGTGCGGCGTGAAGACCTGCGAGTAGCCCTGCTTGTCGAGCTCGCCGGTTATGAAATCCTGCAGCTGCCGGCGGACGAGCGCGCCCTTCGGCTTCCACAGGATGAGCCCCTGGCCGACCGCCTCATCGATGTGGAACAGCTGCAGTTCACGCCCGAGCTTCCGGTGGTCCCGCTTGCGTGCTTCCTCAAGCCGCTCGAGGTGGGTCATCAGTTCGTCCTTCGTCGGAAACGCCGTGCCGTAGACCCGCTGGAGCTGGCCCTTCGACTTGTCGCCCATGTAGAAGGACGACGACACCGCCATCAGCTTGGCGTGCTTCGTCTTTGACGTCGATCCGACGTGCGGACCGGCGCACAGGTCGATGAAGTCGCCATTCTGGAAACAGGAGATCTCCTCGCCTTCGGGAATCTTCTCGATCAGGTCGAGCTTGAACCGGCTCGGGTTGCCCGGCCGCTCGCTCAGGCCGCCGAGACGCCCGCTCTCGGCGAGCGCGATCGCTTCCTCGCGGGAGACAACCTTGCGCTCGAAGCGCTGGTTTTCCTTCGCCACCTTGCGCATCTCCGCCTCGATCTTCTCGAAATCCTCCGGCGAGAGCCGGTGCTCCATCTCGAGGTCGTAGTAAAAGCCGTTCTCCACCGGCGGCCCGTAAGCGAACTGGGCATCCGGCCAGATCCGCAGGATCGCGGTGGCCATGACGTGCGCGCAGGAGTGCCGCAGGCGCTCCAGATCCGTCATCTGCTCACGTTCTTCGAGGGTCTTCCGTTCGGACATGCGGCCCCGGAAAAAGCAGACCGGCCCCCAACTTACAACCGCGAAAGCCGGCAGCCCGACCTCACGAGGGACGGGAGCCTCCGGATCAGCCGCCAAATCGGCGATCGGCGCGCCCGAGCTCGATCCGACGAGTTCTCGGCATCTCCGCGAAAGCTTACGGCAGGATCAGGACCTTGAGGCGAGCGAATTTCGCGGGCGAGTCGCGAGGTACGGTGAGAGTGACGGTGTCGGTGCCATCAAGGTTGTCCACTACGGCAACCGGAGGGCCCGCGGTCGGGGTATCGGGCACGGGATACTCGGTCGGCCACGAGACAAGGTCGGTGCCGACCTCGATGCTGACCGAAGTCGACGGATCGATGGACGCCCGGTCTCGGATGAAGGTGAAGGTGACGTCGCTGCCGCTGGATTGGACGGTGGGAAGATTGCCGAGTTCGGAGGTCGTGTTCAGGCCACCCAGCACGAACTCGACCGCGTTGCGCACGCCGTCGCCGTCATCATCGTCGTCCGGACCGCCCGTCGGCGCGTTGGTAGCGGCCCACAGTTCGTACGGGCTGGTCACCGGGATCTCCGCCGCGAGGAACTCGGCCGACAGGCAGAGCACGTCGGTGAGACCGGTGTTGAATGAGAATGTATTGGATCCCGGGGTGAGGTCCGTCGATCGCGCCAGCACATGTCCGGCGTAGTTGCCGCCCGTCTTCGCGCCGCCGAAGGTGACCGCCTCCGCCGGCGAAGCGGCCTGCACCGAGGTCGCCGTCGAGGCGGTGTTCCCGCTGCCTCCGAGGGTGAGCCAGGAGATCACCAGCGAGTTCGAGGCCGACACATTCATGTCCACACTCGAAGTTCCGGTCGCGATCGCGGAGGCACCGTTGAAACCGGGTGAGGTACCCGAGAGACCGATCGCGGTGTGCACATAGTTGTTTCCGTTTCCGGTGACCGAAAAGACGATCTGACCCGCCGAATGAACGGAACCCGGATCGTCAAGATACCAGAGATCCGAGGTCGTCTGCAGGGTCGATCCAACCGGATCCTGTTCCACCGCCTTGATCAGCGGAACGCCGTCGTAGGTGGCACTCACCACATCTCCCGCGGTGCTTCCCGGGTTGCTGTGTTCCCCCGAAACGATCAGGACCAGCTTGTCGGAGCCGCTGGCATCGAAAGTGAAGGTCTTGGTGTTGCCCGGGAGGTAGTCGGAAACGAAGCCGTCAAAGGTGATGGCACCGGGCAGGCCGGCGGCGTCCGTGGTGGCCGCTTCGGGAGCCGAAGGCCGGCCGGTGAAGCTACCCGCGCGCATGGTCACGGTGTAGGTGTAGGTGGTGGACGGTTGCAGACCGGTATCCGTGTAGACCGGATTGCTCTGCCAGCCGCTCGACGTGCCGCCGGGATTGCCACTGGTTTCGGTAAACAGGTATTCGACCGATCCCTCGTCGCTTGTACCGGCGAAGGCAGTCATGCTGATGAGGCTCGAACTTCCGGCAGCCGGCGGAGCCTCAAACCCGGCGGGATCAGGATTCACCGGGGCCCAGGTGGCAAGCACCTGCGGGTCGGCAGGCAGCCCGATGGCTTCCGCGTCGGGCGTATAGAGCAGTTCCGCCAGCGTGACGGCTCCGTCTGCCGCCGGCAGGTTGATCGCTTCGGTTTTCAGGCTGCCTCCGCTGAGTAGATTGGCACCGGGTTCCCAGGGTGCGGCGAGCATGTAGATCTTTTCCACACCACCCTGCATGACCCTCAGACTGACATCACAGCCGCCGCCCGGCGCGAAGCCGGTGGAGACCGCCGCAGCCCGGTCGGAGGCAACGCGGGGATCGAACAGTTCGATGAGTCCGCTGGTGTAGGGTCCGATCGGTGGATAGACCATGTTGACGTCCGGCTTGGCTCCCGAGATCGAGGCCATGACGCTGATCACCTCGGTGTCCCGCACCACCGGATACCGCACACCGTTGTTCGAGACCGTGTTGGTGTAATCGCCAGCGGTCTGGTTCCACGAGGCGTACGAATTGAGCGACGGGTTCCAGACCAACACGTGGCCATGGAGATAATCGCGCATCCTGAAGGCCGAGTAGTCGGAGTAGTGGTTCATCAGGAAACCGGGTTCCTGCCAGCCGTTGCCGCCGCCCTGCATCGGATCCACCTTGTAAGTGCCTGCGGGTTTGCCGCCGACGTTTCCCGGCTGCACGGTGCAGGGAATGAAGGTCTGCGTTCGTAGGTCGTAGCCCCAAACCGGCCCGGCATGGGTCCCGTTGTAGTTTGCCGGAGCGAGGATGCCATGCATGTCGCCCTTGTAGGGATAGGCGGCGTTGTCGCCCCAATGCGGCAGCGATAGGGCATGGCCCAGTTCGTGGATCAGGATCCCTTGGGAGGTGCCGTTGCCGACGCCCGCGAAGCCACCTGCCTGACCGCCGGCATTCACGTTGTAGATGTTGGTGTAGTAGAGACTGGTCCGACCACTCCGCCCCGACGCCCGCTTCAGGGCCCCGTTCCATGCCAGCGCGGCGGCCTGTTCACCGTCGAAACCAAGTCCCGTCTGCGCGGTATAATCGCCCGGCGATGACACCCGCACCGCCTCGGCGCCCACGTCCGACCGCGGCGGGATCACGAGTTCACGGAAAATGACGTGCGGGATACGACGGATCTCGAGATCCGACACCGGCCACTTCGCCTCAAGTTCGTCAAAGGTTCCCGCAGGATAGTCGCCGTTCGTGTCGTTGAAGTACTGCACGTCGAACATCGTCATGACGATCTTGGTCGGCGCTCCCACTTTCATGTCGGTGAAATTCACGCTGTCGGATCCAGCATCCACGGTCACCTCGAGACCGGTCTTCACCCACTCGGGCGGAATCGTCGCGGTGAAGGTGTTCGCGAACGAGTGCTCGACGACGCCAAGCCCGTCGGGAATCGAGGCGGACAGCGAAGCAGGGCCGGTGAGCGGCAGATTGAGGGTGTTGCCGCCAAGGCTGAGCACGGCCGTCACCGCCGGGGACGCGGGCGTCGCCGGATCCGTGACGTGAGCCTTGATGAGGCACTCGCGCTCGCCGACGAGGCCGAAATACGGGTGATCCGGAGTTTGCAGATGGGTCTGGCCGAAATAGACCGCATCGATCGAAACGGCGGCAGCGGTGCCGATCGCCGCAAGTAGGGCGGCCGGTATGAAGTGGATCGCATGCAAGGGTTTCATTGGGGAGTTCCGGCGACCGGATCGTTCGGATGTTAGGGAGTCGCGACCTCGACCATCAGCCGGGCGAAAAGCCGGCCGTTTGAGGCGAGGCCGGACGGCAGGGCTACGGTGACATCGGTGAATCCCGGTGTGCCCGGCACTTCGGTAATCGTGATTTGCTGCGGGCCGGGCCCCTCGTGAATGGCGGTCGTCCAACCCGACAGGGTGCTCCCGAACTCCACCGCGATGGTCGTGTTCGGATCCGCATTCGCATCGTCCCTCCGCCGGTAGGTGAACAGGAACTTGCCGTCCGGATCGCTGGCGGCGTCGATCGCGGGAAGGTGGGCGCTGTCGTCGCCACCTTGGGTCGGATCGCCACCAACCACCCACTCGATGGCGTTCGCCAGGCCGCCGCCATCGAAATCGAGAGACGGATCGGGATTCGCGGTGGGATAAAGCGCGGACCAGATCTCATAGGCATTGGGAGGAACCGTCGACACCTTGAACTCGGCGGCAACGACATGGATGTTGCCGCCCGCATTGGTGTTGAAGGTCGGTGTGACCGTCGTGCCGCCGGTTGGCACGAACTGGTAACCCGAGGCGCCGCCCCCCCACTGGCTTCCCCAGGTGCCGTTGTTGCTCAGGATGAGCGGCGAGACCGCGGTCGGGGTTCCGGCACCGTTCTGCCGTCCGGAGTTCTCAACCATCGCGATCACCAGAGAGTCATCCGCCGTGGTCGTGAGGCTGGTGGAAACATTGCCCGACGAGGCTTGGGTGAACCAGTTCGCCCCGGTATCGCCGAAGCCGGATTCCGTACCCGACAGTCCGATGACCGAAACCCAACCGCCATTGGGACTGCCCCCCGATGTCGTGACGCTCACCGTGAAGGTGGCGGTGCCCTGAAACGGTTCGTCGAGATAGAAGATCGCCGCGGTGCCTCCGTCGTAACTCGTGTTCGTCCGGGCGTTCTCCTGAACCGCCTCGGTGAGCGGGACGTCATTGAACTCCACCCCGGTCACCGTAGCGGTGTTGTTGTTGAACCCCGACTCGAAGCCGATCGCGACCACCAGTTTGTCGACACCCGAGGCGTTGTAATCCAACAGGGTGGTTCCGTTGTGGGTGGTGGCAACCTTGGTCTTGTCCGAACCGAGGAAGCCCTCGGCTTCGCTGACGATCGAGATCTCGGCGCTCGTCGGAGGCGCGGCGGTGGCAAAGTTCCAGGTCACATCATCGGTGATCCCCGCGAACAGGTTGCCGGACGGATCCATCACCACCCCGGCATCGATCCGGACGGCGAGGTTCGAGTTTCCCGGGAGGTTTGCCGAAGGGTCGATCGTCATGACCGTGTCTTCGAGGGCGACCTTCGCCGCATCCGTGACCGGAATGACCGTCTCCGTCGAGTTGCTCAGATTCCGGATCGTAATGTTTCCGCTGCCGAGCACCACAGGCTCATCGAAGGTCACGATGAGGTTGGAACCGACCGCCGCACCCGTGGAATCGTCGGCCGGGCTCAGGGCAGAAATGGTCGGCGCAGTGAGGTCGGGCGGCACCGTCGTGAAGTTCCAGGTCACGTCGTCGCTGATTCCGGCAAAGGGATTCTCTGACAGATCCTCAACCGCACCCGGATCGATCCGGACCGCATAACTCTTGCCTCCGAGGAGATCCGCGGTCGGGTTGATCGTCAGAAACGAACCGTTGAAGAAAACCTGGCTGCCATCGGTGATCGCGATGGTGGACTGCGTGGCATCGGTGAGATTCTTGAGCGTGATGTTGCCCGTGCCGGCGGCGACCGCCTCGTTGAAGTTGAGCACCAGATCAATGTCCGCTGCCAGATCGACGGAGTTGTCGAGCGGGCTCAATCCAGTGATCTCGGGAGCGAGGGTATCGGGGGTGGCGGACTCGATCAGGTCGATCATGCCGCGACCGAGGGCATCGCCGACAAGCATGAAGGTCTCGGCATGCCGGTTGTAGTGAAAGCCCTGGCTGCCGTTGGGAACCGGGGAAACGGACGCGTCCCGCCAGAAGCCGCGGGCCTCCATCGTCTTCACGTTGCCTGCGAGGTCCGGATAGCTCGCCGCGTCCGTGCTGACGGCGTGCTGAGCATCGATCACCGCCCGACGGGTCGGGTACTGGTTGAGGTAAGATTCGTCCCATCCTTCGAAGGCCGCGGTAGCGATCACGAAAGGTGCCTGGGGCACGACCTGACCCGGATAGCGGCTTTCGTAGTAGGCGCGGATCTCCCGAATGAAACGAGCCATGTTCTTTTCATAGTTGTTCGCATACGCCGCCGTACCGCTGAGGCCGTCGTTCCAACCTTGGAACCAGGCGAAACCGGCGATCTCGAAGCCCTGCGCCGCCCAATCCGTGTAGTGGGTGGCGAAATTGTCCAACACGTCGGTCACGTTTGTCACCGCCGGGTTCGAAGCACCCGCCGGGGCCCGATCGGCCTCCCGGACGAAGCATTCGTCGAACTGGTAGCCACCGTAGAACGCGTTCGGGACGGGAGTGGTGCCGGTGGGCCACGCTCCGGGCGACTCGCCATAGCCGGCGAACGTGTTCGAACCGTAGGTATACTGGACGCTGCCGGGCGGCAGGAAATCCCAGCCGAGGGCACGGCCGCCTTGCGAACTCTTGATGACCAGGACCGGCTCGTCGTGAAAGTAACCCATCACATGGCCGAAGGAAATCTCCGGGCCGATCAGGGTGGTCCCGTTGTTGTGACCGGGCGTCAGCAGGGAGTCGCCGGTAGCGGCGATGACTCCGCGGTAGCGGACATCGTTGCGGACGGACCAGGCGCTGCCATCGAGCAGGTTGGGGAACTTGTACTCGTTGCGCGTGATCGTCTCGAGTGTCCCGGCCGTGCCGAGGGGGCCGATGGATCCCTGCCCGACCATGTTCGACTGGCCGGAAAGGATATACACTTTCACCGGCTTGTCCGTGGCGCCGGCGGAGGCATCCGGAGCGGGCAGCGGATACGGAATGTTTGTGGTGATCGCAGGGTCGTTCGGAGCATTCGGCTGGGGATCGGTCGGAGCCGCTTCGATCGTCGCGACCTCGTACCAGTCCCCCGCTCCGTCGCCATCGCTGTCGGGGTCGTTCGGATCGGTGCCGGTGTCGGTCGGCGAAACATAGACACCGGTATTGGTCTCCACGGAGTCATCCAGTCCGTCGAGATCGGTATCGGCAGCATGGACGGCGGACGGAAGCACCAAAAAGACGCCAGCAAGCGCCTGAGGAAGTATCGGGTTTCTCACGTTCGGGAATCGGTTTTCCCGGCAGAATGCCCCGGGTTCTCAAGAACTCAAGAGGCCAGCCGCCGCGCCGCAGAAAAGCCCGCAATAAGGCGCAAATGCGCGACCAAAAGTAAGCGCGACGCGAGTCACCTCCCTGCTCCGATGCTCGGCGCAGCCGCTTTCGCATACGGCCGGAACGTCTCCAGCGAACCCAGCGATTCGTCGTACAGAAGGGCCCGGTGCAGGCCCAGCTTGCCAGCGGCCGGACTGTCGGTCAGCGCGGCCGAGTCGTTGGCGCTCATTTGGAAAAGCACGCGCAGCGGGAAGTCCGACAGCGCCTTGCGCGGCAGCCAGCGGCCGACATTGGCCCACGTATCGACACTCGCAATCAGGTGGATCCCCACCCCGGGTCCTTCGCTGGCCAGTTCGAGAAATGCTTTTGCCGCATCCACCTTGCCGGTGACGTCGGCATCGAAATCAAAGCGGAACTCGTCATCCTGTTTCAGCGCCTTGAAGCGCTGCAGGTCCCGGACGAACACGAAGACCTCGTCGTCACCGTCGGACTTGAGTCGCTGCGAAAGCTCTTCGACCACCTCCCCCACCGAGCCCGGCACGTGAACCTCGCCCGGATGGGGCAGCGAATTCAGCAACCCGGCGAGGTAGCCCTTTTTCCCCTCGGGATCGAGAACCACGAAGCGGGCGGTGCCGAGAGGATACTGGGCCGAAAGCGAGAGAATCGATGCTCCCATCAGCGCCTTGATCCTTTCTTCGCCCTGGCCGACCAGCAACAGGTTCGATCCGCTCTGACGTTTGAAACCCGCCGTGGTCGGACCCTTGATCGAGTTCGGCGCTCCAAGCCACGCGCTCGCCAATTCGGGCTTCGCTTCGGGAGGACTGGCGAGCGCCGCGGCAAGCAGGTCGTTGTCGGCCAACTCGGCCGGAGCATTTCCCTCGAAGACCACCGGCGGCGCCACCTTTACTCCACGCTCCTTCGCCAAGGCAGTCATCTCATCAAGACGCTCGTTCCGTTCGTCCTCGGAAAGCCACACCGTCTGGAACGGACTGTTCGCCGCGACCGCACCCGCGTTGTCGTTGTAGATCCCTTCGCCGGGCCGCGTGAGGAGGCGCGGCGCCGGATTGTCGTCGTCCATGATCAGATACGCGTCGGCCTCGTTGCACTGCAGAGCGATGCGGATGACCATCTGGCCGAGCGTGGCGCGGGCCAGCGTGTAGGCCCCGCCCAAGGTCTGGGAGCCGAGGATGCAGTGGATGCCGAACGCCCGGCCCTGCCGGATAATCCGGTCGAGAAGCAGCGACGCTTCCTGCGCGATGCCGTCGTCCTCGGTAAAGAACTCCTGGAACTCGTCGATCATCAGCAGGGTGCGCGGCATGATCTCACCCGATGCCTTCCGGTAGCCGGCCAGATCCTGCGCTCCGTGCTCGCGGAATAGCTCTCCACGGTGGCGCAATTCCTCGTCCACCCGATGCAGCACGCTCAGGCCGAAATCGCGGTCGCTCTCGATCGCCACAACCCGCGCGTGAGGCAGGCGCTTGCTGCCGTAGCACTTGAACTCAACGCCCTTCTTGAAGTCGATGAGGTAGAACTCCACCTCGTCGGGACTGCAGTGCAGCGCGAGGTTGGTGATCATCACGTGGAACAGCGTCGACTTGCCCGACCCTGTCTTGCCGGCGATCAGGGCGTGCTGCTTGGTCCCCTTCCCGATCGCGAGATACTGCAGCTTCTTCGCACCGGTCCGACCGATCGGCACCCGCAGTTCGTCGCCCGTTTCTTCGGTCCACCATCCGTCCTGCGGAGCGATGCTCGAGAACGGCACCTCGACCCGGTTTGAATCCACACTGGCCTTGCCGAAACGATGGACCAGCCGGGTCGCCAAGGCATCGGCTGGAGCATGGTCGAGCGTCACCTCGCCGGGTTGCCCGTCGAGTTGCCACCGGCCGTCCGATTGTTTCAGGCACAGGCAGCTGCGGCGGAGCTCGGCATCCAATGCGGCATCCGGCAGCGGACCATCGAGCTGGACGAGGAGAAAGACACCGCATCGCGCGCCGCTTGCCGCCAGACTCCGGAGCCTTCCGAGTGCGGTTTCGCTGAAACCGGTCGGAAGTCCTGCGATCACGACGAACCGGTACTTTTCGGCAATCGTTCCGGCCTGGCGGTTGTAGTCGGCGATCGTCGCGTACTCGTTGCGCAAGTACATCTGGATCACCTTCTCAACGTGCTCGTTGAGCTCCGCCAGACGTTCCTCGATCTGTTGCGGCTGGGTCCAGATCCGGCCGTGGATCAGGTGGTCCTCGTAGTCGGCGAGGTGCATCAACCCGGCGAAGTCGCGACCGAGACCGACCGCATCGATGAAGGTAAAGTCGACCCTGCCGGGCGGATGGGTGGCGAGCAGGCGGAGAACGATCTCGTTGATCGTTGAAGCCGCGTCCGCGGGTTCGCCTTCGAGGAGCAGTGAACCATGATCCGGGAGCCCGATGGCCAGCGGCACTTCGATTTCGTCCGGAAGCGGAAACCGTTCGTCCTCCGGGCGCTTATCGACCAGCGCATCCATCGGAATCCGGAGCTTGCCGAACGGTGCTACCGATTCCGCATCCTCCGGCGGCACCCAGCTGTCGGGAACATCGTCAGACCATGCCGGAAAACGCCGCTCGCGATCCTCGGCCAAAGCCGTCAAAGCCTCAACCGGCCGCGTGACCCGTTCAGGCCACTCGGAAGCAAGCGCGGCGATGACCTTCTCGGTTTCCGCATCGGACTCGCCGGTTTCGGCACCCAGCTCTTCGGCCCGCTTCTCCGATGCTTGCCGTAGTTCGTCAGCGAACGCGAGATTCTCGCCGGCGTGAACCGCCTCGAGCGCCGCCACACGCCTTTGGTGAATCCGCTCTTCGACCTCCGGCAGACGTGCGACCTGACGTTCGAGCTTCTCGGTTCCCTCGCGGATCCGCTCCTGGGCGGAATCGTCCGTCTCCCTCAGGGTCTCGCTCAGCCCGCCACGCAGCTGTTCGGCCTCACGGTCGATCTCCTCCTTCAGGCCCAGCACACGGTCCCGCATCGAGTTCACCGACATCGCGCCGGCCACACGCACCTGGTGCAACGCGTGGACCAATCTCATGGTCGGCCCCCAAACGCTGGCAAGCGCGATCAGGTAAAGTGCGAGCACCACCCCGGCGGCAATGCCCGCCATCGGCAGCCACGCCATCACTTCCCCAGGCGTCCCGGAAAACCAAGCGACCGCACCGACAGCCACCAGCAGAAGCAAGGTCAGCGGCACAAAGCGGAAGAACTTCGCCAGCGGAAGGGCCTTCACTTTTTCCACCTCTGCCGAAGCCGCCGCCATCAGGTCGCCGTCTCCGGGATCGGAGACCTTCACCCCCTTGCCGGATAGTTTCCGGTCGAAGAACGGACGGAACGCCCGCAACGACTTGCGTGCGCCTGCCGCCAGTATGGCCACTTCCCCCCGCTGCTCCTCGGCTTGCTCGCGCAATGCCACCAACTCGTGCTTGGCCTGCTCATACTCGTGCTTGCGCTGCTCCTGCACCCGCAGGATCTCCGCCTGCATCCTGCCCACACGACTTCCCTGGCTCTGGCTGATCCGTTCGGTCAGTGACTGCCTGGCCGAATGAAAGCGCTCCTCGATCCACGCCAGGCGAGCCTGGTGCCGGGCCTCCAGGACCTCGCGTTCGGCCGCGTGGCGCTGCTCCAGCAGGGATCGCCGGGCCTCCTCCTCCTCGTGCTCCCTTTCCTCACGCTCGCGGGCGATCCGGCGGGCCGCTACGATGCAGGTGGTATGCGCCCCCCGCACCTGTTCCTCGCGCCGGGCGGTTTCCTCGATGGCCCGCTTGAGCGCGGCAAGCTCGTCCAGCACCTGCCCCGGCTCCAATGGATCACTCGCAGTCGGCATGAACCCTCGAAATCAAACGTTCCAACTCATCAATCACCCGCACCGCACGCGAGATGTCTTCCCCGAGCCCCGACAGGTATTCTCGCCCGAACTCGTCCGCCTTGGCATCACGCCACGTCTCCCGCACGCGCTCCCATCGCGCCATCAGTTCGCGGGTCGCATCATTGACCGCCCCCTTGGCCATCCCCGTCGATCTCACGGTTCGCCTCCTTCCCGATCCGGACGCTTCGGCGGCGGCATCACGTCCGCGTAGTCGGTGAGGGCCCGGATCATGCCTTCCAACGAACTGACCGCTTTGGGAAAATCGTTGCTCAGGCGCTCCCGAAGACTGTCCAGAGGACGCACCGCCGGATCGACGATACTGTCGAAGTCCCTCACCCATTTTTGCGTCACCCGAAGCTTGTCCTCGGCTTCCTGAAGTGCGCGGCGCGCTTTCTTCACGGCCAGTTGCTGCACCGAGTGATCGTCCTTCAGATCCGAGAACTTCGAGGTCATCAGTTCCGCCTCGGCCTGTTCGAGGCGACGCTGGCAGCGCCGGACCTCCGCCTGCCATGCCAGCTTGCGATCGTAGGCCAGCCAGTCGCGCGTCCGTTTCACCTCGCCGCCGACATCATCCAGCGCGCGGACGGCCCGTTCCCGATACCGAAGGAGCGCGATCCGGAAGTCCTCCAGCGCTTCGATCGATGCGACTTTCGCCTTGTCTGCCACAGTTCCGTTCGGGGGTTCGCGGAGGAGCGTCGCCCCGCATTGCTTAGCCTAACGGGCCGTCGGGCCGCCACAAGTGACAAAGCGTGTCCTGCCTACCTCTGGTCGAGATACTGCTGGATCCGCTCGGCCTTGCGCATCAGGTACGGCGCATGGCGCTCGGCTACCTCGTTGAACCGCTTCAGCCCTTTCATCGTCTGCACGAACTCCGCCGCGAACTTCTCCTGCTCCTGATCCTGCCACGTGTCGCCCAGCGAGGAAAAACGCGCCATCAACGACGCCGACCTCTCGCGAAGATCCTCGTTGAAACGCTTCAGCTCCGCCGCGAACCGGCGCAACTCCTCGGGATCGACGATCGCTTGGGACATAGCGAGGATCATGCTCCACCCCGGCGATCTGACAACCGGGAAAGCCGGATGCCGCGACAACCCGCCTTGGACACCGTGACTCCCTGTGCAAGCCTGCGGCCGACAAGCGCATGGCGGAACCCTTTCACCTGACCTTCCTCGGCACCGGCACCTCCGTCGGGGTTCCGGTCATCGGCTGCGACTGTCCGGTCTGCACGTCCGAAGACCCCCGCGACCGCCGTACGAGATCGTCGGTCCACCTCCAGGCCGGCGACATCGAAATCCTCGTCGACTCCGGCCCCGATCTCCGAGAGCAGGCACTGCGAGAAGGACTGAAGCGGATCGATGCCGTGCTCTACACCCACGCGCACGTCGACCACGTCGCCGGCTTCGATGAACTGCGGGCCTTCTGCTGGGGCCGCGACACGCCGTTGCCGATGCACGGCAGCGGCCAGACCCTCGAGATCCTGCGCCGGATGTATGTTTGGGCGTTTTCGCCGGAGAATGTCTACCGCGGGTATGTGAAACCCGATCCGATCGAGTTCGACGGCACCCTTCGCTACGGAGACCTCCAGATCACGCCTCTGCCGGTCGTGCACGGCTCGATCGAGACCCACGGCTTCCTTTTCGACCACCCCGGCCATCCTCCGATCGCCTACATCCCGGACGTGAAGGAGATCCCCGCCCCCACGCGCGTCCTGCTTCGGAACATCGACATCCTCATCGTCGATGCCCTCCGCCCGAGCCCGCACCCGACGCACATGTCGGTCGCCGAGGCGCTCGCCGAGATCGAGTCGATCGGCGCGTCACGCGCATGGCTCACGCACCTCGGCCATGAGAACGGCCACGCCGCCCTCGAGGCGATCCTTCCGCCTAACATCCGCGTCGCCTACGACGGTCTGCGCATCCCGGGTTTTTGAGGTTTCATCTTCGGCCCGGAAGGGTTCCCATGCGGTCATGATCCGCTTGCTGGCTCTCATGCTGCTCCTGCCGCTGCACGCGGCGGCTTCCGATCCGCCCGCTCCGGCGACGGTCGCGGTCGTTTACAACAGCGAGATCGACGAATCCAAGAAGCTGGCCATCGCCTACGCGGAGGCGCGGAACGTTCCCTTGGAAAACCTCGTCGGGCTGGCGCTTCCGGACAAAGAGGAGATCAGTCGCGAGGAATACGACACGCTCATTCGCGGGCCGTTGACCGCTGAGTTCGACCGACGCCAGTGGTGGAAGCGAGGACCCGACGATGAAGGAGACCTGCAGATGCAACAGACCCGGATCCAGATCCTCGTCTGCATGCGCGGTGTGCCCAGCCGGATCCAGCACCCGAATCCCGTGAATCCCGACGGCAGCCCGTTGACGCAGCAGCAGGGCATGATGACGCGCAAGGCCGCGGTCGACTCCGAACTCGCGCTGCTCGGCTCCGAGGGACACTCGCTCGATGGCGCGCTGGCAAATCCCTACTTCAAAAAGGACAGCCCGATCACCAAGGCCGGCATGCCGATCCTTTTGGTCGGCCGGATCGATGCCCACAGCTTTCCCGTTTGCCACCGGATGATCCAGGACGCGGTCGAAACCGAAAAGACCGGCCTGTGGGGTTTCGGGGTCATTGATGTCGCCAACAAGATCCCGCAGGGCGATCTCTGGTTGCAGACCGCGGCCCGCGCACTCGATCGGGAAGGGATTCCGACACTTGTCGACCGCTCCAACGACACCTTGCCGATCAACTTCCCCCTGAAGGATACCGCCATCTACCTCGGCTGGTATGACTTCAATGTCAGCGGTCCGTTCAAGAATCCGGGGTTCAAGTTCAAGCGCGGTGCGGTTGCGGCTCATCTTCACTCATTCAGCGCGCGGCAGCTTCGCGACGCCGGCAAGAATTGGTGCGCGCCGCTGCTGGCGCGCGGCGCCTGTGCCACGATCGGAAACACCTTCGAGCCGTGGCTCCACATGACTCACAACTTCGACGTGTTCGCCGAGCGGCTCCTCGCTGGCTACACGCTGGTCGAGGCCGCCTACATGTCGATACCCGTGCTCTCATGGCAAGGGGTGGTGCTCGGCGACCCTCTCTACCGGCCCTTTCTCCATCTCGACGGCTCGGGGACAAAAGCGGATGACGACCGGCTCTTCCGGGCGTTCCGGATTTCCATGCTGAGATGGCCCAATGATGAGGCCGAACGCGAAAAACAGCTCCGCGCCGCTGCGGCGCGGATGGAAGACGGCCGACTGCTCGAAGCGCTCGGGCTGAACCTCGCAAGCAACGGCCAGGAGTCGAGGGCGGGATCCGTCTTCCGCGACGCGAAACTTCGTTTCGACGACGACTACGACAAACTCCGGATGGACCTGTATGTCGCAATGCTGGACCGCGAGGCCAAACGCACCGCCGCCGCGATCCAAGGCTTGCGGGTGGCGAAGGCAACCTACGCATCCCTTCCCGAATCGAAGGCGACGGAGGCATGGCTCAACATCCTCGATCCACCTCCACCTCCACCGGTTCAACCGAAAGCACGCTGAGCCGATGGGCGCCTACGCCCAACTGCTGGCGACCACGCGCGGCGGAGTTGCGGAGGCTCCGGCCGTGCCGCTGCCGACCGAACTGGAGCTCCAGGCGCTCTGGTTCGCCGGCGCCTTCGGTCGCGAGTTTACCGACTCCGACGGCCGCTCCGTCCGCATCGTCCAGTTCGGCGAATGGAATCGTGGGGCCGGACCAGACTTTCTCCATGGGGCCGTGGAGATCGATGGCGAGACCCACACGGGCGCGATCGAGCTCGACACCGAACCGGCGGACTGGGAGGCACACGGACACGGCGCGGATCCGGCATTCAATGGAGTGGTGCTTCACGTGGTATTCCGCGATTCGCCCGTCACGTCCTTCACCCGCACCTCCGAGCACCGGGCCGTGCCTCGGGTCCGGCTTTCAGCGGAAGCTCTTGAGGCCGTGCTCCAGCTCCCGGTGCGGGAAGTCGCCATCGCACGCCCCGGACGCTGCGTGCATCCGCTCGCCGGGCTTTCGGAGTCGTCCGTTCAAGCGTTGCTCCGGCAGGCCGCCGAGCACCGGGCCGCTCTCAAGACACGGCGCTTTCTTCATACCACCGATGCCCACGGTCGCGATGCCGCATTGTTCCAATCCGTCGCCGAGTCCCTCGGCTATCGGGCGAATGCACTGCCGATGCGACTGCTCGCCCAGCGGATGCCTTTGGCGGCGCTAAAGGAAAACACCGAGGCGATACCGGCACTGTTGTTCGGCGTCGCCGGTTTCCTGTCACCCGACCTCCACGAAAAGGCGCCCCCCGACACGCGGGACTACCTTCGCAACCTCTGGGACACATGGTGGAAGCACCGCGATCGCTGGGAGTCACGCCAGCCGCTGCCATGGAAAATGCACGGCCAACGGCCGGCCAACCATCCGCATCGCAGAGTCGCGGCGCTCGCAGCGCTTGCCGCAAACTGGCCCGCCTTCCGTCAACGGGCCCTCGGACGGCCGTTCGATCCCAAGAAGGTGATGACTTTCCTCGCCGAGCTCAATGATCCGTTCTGGACGCACCGGCACACCCTCTCGTCGCGGGCTTCGGACCGACCGGTCGCGCTCTTCGGCAAGTCGCAGGCGATCGAATTCGTCGCCAACCACGCAGCTCCCCTCGCCCTCCACGAGGACCCGGAATTCGGCTGGGATGAGCTGCGGAAACTCCCCGCCGGCGCCAAGAACGAGAAAGTCCGGCGGTGCGCGATCCGGCTCTTCGGCTCCGAGGAAACCGCCGGCCCCTGGCTTAGAAAAGCCGCCCACCATCAGGCCCTGCTGCAGATCTACCACGACTTCTGCCTCGAGGACGTGACCGACTGCCACAATTGCCCGTTCCCCGAACAGCTCTCCCAGTGGGATCATCCCGAGAACTGACCTCCCCCCATGCTCGAAGCCCTCATTGCCCTCAACGCCCTGCCGAAGATCGGTCCGGTCCGGATTCGCCGCCTCCTCGATCGTTTCGGCTCGGCCGATGCCGTGCTCTCGGCGCCCAAGGACAAGCTGCTCGGTGTCGAAGGCATCGGCCCGGAAACCGCGAAGGTTCTGCGTGACTGGGAATCCCACACCGATCCCGCCGCCGAGCTCCGCGAGGTCCGCGAGCGCGGGCTTTCGATCCTCACTCCGGACGACGAATCGTTCCCGCCCGGCCTTCGCGAATCTTTCGACGCGCCGATCCTGCTCTACGTCTGGGGCCGGATCGAGGAGCGCGACAGGCACGCGGTCGGCGTGGTGGGAACCCGTCGATCTTCCATCTACGGGAAAAACAGTACCAAAAAACTGTCGTTCCAGCTCGCGAGCTCCGGTTTCACCATCCTCTCCGGACTCGCCCGCGGCATCGACACGACCGCGCACGAGGCTGCAATCGCGGCAGGCGGACGCACGGTCGCGGTGATCGGTTCCGGACTCGCCAAGCTGTTCCCCGCCGAGAACCTTCCGCTCGCCGAGCGGATCGCCGACGGCCACGGCGCCGTCGTGTCCGAATTCCCGCTCCACACGCCACCCGACAAGCAGACTTTCCCGCAGCGCAACCGGATCGTCGCGGCATGGTCGCGCGCCTTGCTCGTCACCGAATCGCCGGTCTGGTCAGGCTCACTCATAACCGCCAATCTGGCCGGTGAATACGGCCGCCCGGTTTACGCCGTGCCCGGCCCCATCGACAAACCCACGTCCGCCGGCTGCAACCGCCTGATCCGCGAGGGAGCTACGCTCATCACCGACGCCGGAGAACTCATCGACGACTTGTCCGGCCTGTTGCCGATGGACCGCGGGCTTCAGCCCGCCCCGGAGCCCGAGAAACCGGACCTCCCCGAACTCCCCCCGGAAGAAGCCACCGTCCTGACCGCCCTCGGCACCGACGAGAGCGGCATCGACCGCCTCATCGACTCCACCGGCCTCCCCGCGCCCACCGTCACCGCCACCCTCCTGAAGCTCGAAATGAAGCGCCTCGTCCGCGCCCTCCCCGGCTTCCGCTACGTCCGGAGGTAATTGGGAGTGCGGTGGCAGAGCCCCGCAGGGGCGTCGACGCCGCTTTCGGGCAGCATCAGCCGACCGCACTTCGCCACCGTTCGTCCCGCCCCGGAAAGCGGTGTCGCCACTCGCAGGCTCGCTCTGCCACCGCACTCCAAATTCTCCCCAAGTTCCGCCCTGACAAGCAGGGCCGGAACGACGTAATCCTAGCGGTCGTGCGTTCCCTCATTCCGTTCATCGCCACCGCTCTCAACGCTGCCGAGTTTCCCGAGCCAACGAATACCGAAACCCGGCCCGGCACGCCGATGCCGGCCCAAGAAGTCGCCGCGAAAACACCGATGCCGGAAGGCTTCAGGATCGGTGTCTTCGCCGCAGAGCCGACGGTGCAAAACCCCATCGACTGCTCATGGGACTTCGAGGGCCGCATGTGGGTTGCCGAAAATTTCACCTACGAACGCCGCGGCACGAACCTGCGCGACGACTTCCGCGACCGGGTGATCCTGCTCAAGGACACCAGCGGAGACGGCAAGGCGGATCAGCGCCGCGTCTTCACCGACGACCTCATCAACCTCACCTCGCTCGAGTGGACGCCGGAAGGCCTGTGGGTCATGTGCCCTCCACAGCTTCTTTTCATTCCTGACAAGAACCGCGACGCCGTGCCGGACGGACCGTCCGAGGTGGTTCTCGACGGTTTCACGGTGCCGAAGAACAACCACCACAATTTCGCCAACGGCCTGAGGATCGGACCCGACGGCTGGCTCTACGGACGCTGCGGCGGCTCCGCACCCGGAGACGTCGGCAAGCCCGGTACACCGGCCGCCGGGCGCATCCCGCTTCGCGGCGGTGTGTGGCGCTACCACCGATTCCGCGGAACCTTCGAGGTCATCGCATCCGGCACCACCAACCCGTGGGGACACGACTGGGACAAGGACGGCAACCTGTTCATCATCAACACCGTCAACGACCACCTCTTCCACGTCGTGCCCGGGATGCGACTCGCGAGGAAGATGACCCGACCCGCCCATCCGCGCGTTTATGAAATGATCTCCGGACACGCCGATCATTGGCACTACGACACCAAGGGCGAATGGCACCAGTCCCGCGACGGCGCCGCCAACGACCTCGGCGGAGGGCACGCCCATGTCGGGATGATGATCTACCACGGAAACAACTGGCCGGAAGAATACCGGGGCCGGCTCTTCACGATCAATCTCCACGGCCGACGCATCAACCAGGAGATCCTCAAGCCGGAGGGCTCCGGATTTGTCGCAAGCCACGCCGAAGACCTGTTCGTCACGCCCGATCCATTCTTCCGGGGCGTCGAACTGACCGAAGGCCCCCATGGCGAGGTTTACCTCCTCGACTGGTCCGACACCGGCGAGTGCCACGAACACACCGGCGTCCACCGGACCAGCGGCAGGATCTACATGATTACCTACGATGAATATCGTAAATTCGATGTGTTGACCTTGGAAGAGAGGAACGACGACGAGAATTCCGGAGATATCCAACCATGGTTCCTTCGCATCTATCAAACGATAGCGCCTATGCCCCGGATCGAACCAAAGCTGGCTGACGCCGGACCTGACGCGGTCAGCAGAAGCCTCAGGTTCACCACCGATTTCTGGCCGCTTGACCGGATCGACTGCACCAGAACCGACCTCCCCAACACGGTGGAGGAAGCCGAGAAATATCTACCGCACATGGCGCGGTTGGCAGACCACTCACCTAGGGTCCGCTTGGAACTCGCGTCGATCCTGCAGCGCCTGCCGGTCCGCTTGCGGAGGAACCTGGCAGTTCCTCTGGTCCGGCATGCCGAGGACGCCGACGACCACAACCTCCCCCTTCTCGTCTGGTATGGCCTGATCCCCGTCGCCGACCACCACCCCGACCACCTCGTCGAGATCTTCGCCGCCTGCGAGTGGCCCAAGCTCCGCCAGTTCATCGCCCGCCGACTCGCCGAGGATCTCGACACCCGCCCGGCCCCGCTCGATGCGCTGCTGCGGACCGCGCGAGCCCACTCGCGCCCGGGAGCCTCCGCCGACATCGTCATCGGCATGTCCCAAGCCCTCTCCGGCTGGGCCACCGCCGAAGCCCCGCGTTCCTGGAAAACCTTCACCGAAACTGTTCCCCCTGCGTCCAAGGCCCAACTCGACGAACTCCACTCGCTCTTCGGCGACGGTCGTTCCATCGCCGAAATCGAAGCCGTGGCCCGCAATCCGAAAGCGCCCCTCGAAGCCCGCCACGCCGCCGTCCGCGGCCTCATCCGGGCCAATCCGGACAACCTCAAGCCGATCCTCCTTTCCCTCCTCGACACTCGCCAGCTCAACACGACCGCTGCCTCTGGTCTCGCCAGCTTCGACGACCCGAAAGTCGCCGAGGCCCTCATCCGCAAGCTCGGCAAGTTCCACTCCACCGAGCAGGACAAAATCCTGGAAATCCTGAGCGCCCGACCCGTTTTCGCCAAAGCCCTGCTAGCAACCGTCGAGTCCGGCAAACTCCCGGCAAAGCAACTCACCGCCTATCACGCCCGCCAGATCGAGAACCTCGGCGATCCCGTGCTGACCGAGAAACTCCACAAGCTCTGGGGCACGCCGAGCTCCACCGACGCCGCCAAGGCCGACCTCATCGAGAAAACCCGCGCCGCCCTCACTCCGAACGTACTCGCCGAAGCGTCCCTCAAGTCCGGCAAGCAGCAGTTCGAGGCCCGCTGCGCCTCCTGCCACAAGCTGCATGGCAAGGGCGGCAACATCGGCCCCGACCTCACCGGCGGCGGCCGGAGCGACCTCGACTACCTCCTCCACAACATCATCGATCCCTCATTTGAGTTGGCCCCCGACTACCGGATGGAGATCTTCACCCTGAAGGACGGCCGGACCCTGACCGGGGTCGTGAAGGAGTCGTCCCCGAAGACCGTCGTCATCCAAACCATGACCGATCGCGTGCCGCTCGAGCGGGGTCAGATCGGGAAACGCCTCGTGATCGAGACCTCCCTGATGCCCGAAGGCCTGCTCAACGGCCTGAGCCCTGAACAAGTCCGCGATCTCTTCGGCTACCTGATGCATCCGGGACCTCCCGCGGAGTGATTCCGAATCGGTCGCGCGGGTGATTTCCCACAAATTTTCCCGACTCCGCCGCTGTCCTATCCGGAGTCGCCCGGATTGGCCTGAGAATGAGCAAGGACGGGCGTCCCAAAAAAATCATCCCCTACGGGGATTGGCGACCCTGTCCCGGAATCCCCTTGCCAAGCGGCCCCCGGGGCGTCTAGTCCGTCGCCACCGTCCCGCCACAGACGACCACTTTCATGGGAAAAACGCTGATCATCGCCGAGAAACCGTCCGTCATGACCGACCTCAGCCGGGCCTTGGCCAAGGTGTTCGGCAAGTTCGAGAAGAAAGGGAAGGCCCGGGATGCCTACTTCGAGAATGACGACGCCGTGATCACCTCGGCGGTCGGGCACCTGGTAGAGCTCCGGATGCCGACCGGCCCCAACGGCAACAAGCTGCCGTGGAAATTCGACGTCCTCCCCGCGATCCCGAGCCGCTTCGATCTCGATCCGATCGAGCAATCGTCGGCCCGCCTCAAGCAGGTCGTCCGGCTCGCCAAGCGCAAGGACATCGATCTGATCGTGAATGCCTGCGACGCCGGCCGCGAGGGAGAGCTGATTTTCCGCTACATCATGGACATCGGCGGCATCGACAAACCGGTGAAGCGCCTCTGGATGCAGTCGATGACCCAAGGCGCGATCCTTGAGGCATGGGAACAGCTCCGTTCCGATGAGGAGATGCAGCCGCTGGCCGACGCCGCCCGCTGCCGTTCGGAGTCCGACTGGCTGGTCGGCCTCAACGCGACCCGCGCGCTGACCTGCTTCCGCTCCCGCCACGGCGGCTTCAACATCACCTCCGCCGGCCGGGTGCAGACCCCGACGCTCGCGATCCTCGCCAAGCGGGAGGCCGAGATCCAGGCCTTCAAGCCCGATCCCTACTTCGAGGTCCACGGCACCTTCGGCGTGAAGGCGGGTGACTACCTCGGCAAGTGGATCGATCCCGAGTTCAAACGGGACCCCTCCCAGCCCCATGGCCGTGCCGAACGGATCTGGGATCGCTCTCTGGCCGAGGCCATCAAGTCCCGCTGCGAGGGACAGACCGGCCGGATCGAGGAAACGAAGAAGCCGTCCACCCAGATCGCTCCCCAGCTCTACGATCTCACCACGCTGCAGCGCGAGGCGCCGTTCTCCGCCAAGGGCACGCTTTCACTGGCCCAGGCACTCTACGAGAAACACAAGATGGTGACGTATCCGCGGACCGACTCGCGGTACCTGCCGGAGGATTATATGGCCACCGTTCGCGAAACGATGGCGGAAATCGCCAACAGCGACCTTCCGGTCGCCGAATTCGCCCGGGCAGCTCTCGAGGAGAAAAACGGGGCCAAGCTGATAATGTCCAAGCGGATCTTCGATTCATCCAAGGTCACCGATCACTTCGCGATCATCCCGACGGGCCGCGTGGTGAAACTCTCGGACGCGGAACAGACGCTCTACGACTTCATCGTCAAACGCTTCATCGCCGTCTTCTATCCGAACGCCAAGTTCGAGCAGACGACGCGCCTGACCCGGATCGAGACGACCGGGGCGAATGATGTCTTCAAGACCGAAGGACGGGTGCTGGTGGAGCCCGGATGGCTCGCGGTCTATGGCCGCAAACCGGGCGTCGCTTCCGGAAAGGACGGTCTGACCGCCGTCGAGGACGGCGAAACCGCGAACACAGAGTCGCTCGAGATCCTCGATCTCGAAACGAAACCGCCGGCCCGCTACACCGAGTCGACCCTGCTCTCCGCCATGGAAGGTGCCGGCAAACTGCTCGATGACGAGGAACTGGCCGCTGCGATGTCCGAACGCGGACTCGGCACTCCGGCCACACGCGCCGCGATCATCGAGACGCTGCTGCGCCAGAAATACATCGCCCGCGATGGAGACGGCGGACGCGCGCCCCTGCACGTCAGCCCGAACGGCATGCGCCTCATCCGCCTGTGCAAGGAGATGAACGTCGAAGGTCTCGCCTCGCCACAGATGACGGGCGACTGGGAGTACAAGCTCCGGCAGATGGAGCTCGGCAAGCTGCAGCGCGACGAGTTCATGGATGAGATCAAGGCCTACACCACGAAGATCGTGGAGCAGGCCAAAGGGCTCGCGGAAGAACTCAAGAGCCGAAGCTTCCCCGATCTCGAAGTGCCCTGTCCCGCCTGTGGCGCACCGGCTCTGAAACAGACCGACGCCACCTACGAGTGTCGTGAACCGGACTGCAAGTTCCGCGCGAAGAAACACATCGCCGGCCGATTGCTCACTCCGAAGGAAGCGAAGCAACTCTTCACCACCAAGTTTGTCGGACCGCTCGAAGGCTTCATGAGCCGCTTCAACAAGCCCTTCGAGGCAGGACTCGAGCTCGACGACAAGTTCAAGGTCAACTTCGTCTTCGATCAGGACGAGAAGGAATCGGCTTCGGATCTGACCGAAGACCAGGTCATCGGCACCGTGCCGCTGACCGACGGCCGTCAGGTGAAGGTTTACGGCACCGAGAAGGCCTGGTTCGTTCCCGAGATCCAGACCAAGAAGGAGCCCGACGGCATCCGCATCGGCAAAACCATTCTCCAGCGCGAGATTCCCGAAGAAGAGCTGCTCAAGATGCTCGCCGAAGGAAAGACCGGACTGATCAAGGGCTTCATCTCGAACCGGACCAAGCGCCCCTTCGACGCCCATCTGGTGCTGGATCTGGATGCCGGCAAGATCGGCTTCGAATTCCCGCCCAGGCCGGCCAAGAAGACCGCGAAAAAGGCTGCCAAGAAGGACTCGGAAGCTTGATTCAGCCCTGCCTACGCGATCTCGTTAGGGGCTCCAAAGCCTACAAAACAAGGGGTTTTGGGAAATACGAACCGAGATAGTCATAAAGACTTTGCTTTCCGGTGAGGTTCGGGATTACCTTCCGGCCGTCCGCCCCCAACAGGGCAACATTCCCCCCCAACGAGCCGTTCGCGGCCCCTTGACGGAAAGTTGAGGACACCGTTTTCCCCCAAACGTGTGTGTGTGTAAGCCGTCCGGCAGATCGTCCCCCGATCCGCCGGGCGGCTTCTTTCTTTTCCGGATCCGGGACATTGCTGTCCCGATTATGGAGTGCGGCTTTTCAAGCCGCGGGTTTGCTTCAAGGCGAGATTGATGCGCGGCGGCTTGAAAAGCCGCTCTCCCTATTCCAATTCATCTTCTTCCATGGCGAAGGTCACACTGCATCTACTCGCCGCCGCGTGCCTGTTCGGCGCGCTCGGGTGTCGGAGCAAGCGCACTTCCGTCGAAGGAGAGAGGATTGCCGCCGTGGAGTTCAGATACACCGGTCCGACATGGATCGAAGAACAGCGGCTACGAAACTACATCGTTCTTCGGCGAGGAGCGCCCTACTCCACCGCCGATGTGGACAACGACATCGTGGCGCTCTACGAGAGCGGGTTTGTCGACGACGTCAGGGTTTTGGCCGAGAAGCAGCATGACGGTGTTCGGGTCGTTTATGAAGTGGTGCCACGCCGGTCGCTGGGCGTGGGGACACTCATCGTAGGTAACCACTCGGTTTCCACCGAAGCACTGGAGGCGGACCTCGCGGGCCTCGATCCCTTCGACAGCGCCCCCGCAGAAATCGAAGCCGCCCGCCAAGCACTCCTCAAGCGTTACCGGAAGGCCGGTTTCCCCGACTGCCTGATCAAGGTGGTCGCCAAGGATGGTGGTCCTCCGAGACAGGACGATTTCATCTTCAGCATCATCGAAGGAAAACGCCGCTGACCTGTCGTCCCGGCCAATCGCCATGGCACCGGTTCGCCGAACCCCCCCATGGGAGGCGGGACGCCTCGTCCCGCAACCGGACCCGCCCGAACCCCGGAAACCTCTTTCTTCCGCTGTCCGGAAAAACCCACCGGTCCGCCCAATGCCCCCTGAGATCGCGGGACGAGGGCGTCCCGCCTCCCATCACCCCTTCTCCAGCCGCTTCACGCGCTTGATCAAGTCGGGCAATTTCCTCAGCGCCGCTTTCTGACGTTGCTCGTCCATGTGGGGCTGGGCGGGATAACCGCCGTAGGTCTGTCCGCCTTCCATATCCGCCGTAGCTCCGCTGCGTCCGGCGAATACCGCCTGATCGCCGATGGTCACGTGACCGCCGATGCCCGCTTGGGCGGCGAGGACGACATACTTGCCGGTCTTGGCGCTACCCGCGATCCCGCTCTGGGAAACGATCAGGTTGTGCGGACCCAGCTGCACGTTGTGGGCGATCTGGACGAGATTGTCGATTTTGGTGCCGGCACCGATCGCGGTCCGGCCGAAGCGCGCCCGGTCGATCGTCGTGTTGGCGCCGACTTCGACGTCGTCGTCGAGAACCACGATTCCGATCTGGTCGATCTTCACGTGGCTGCCGTTGACCGTTTCATAGCCGAAACCGTCCGAACCGATCACCGCGCCCGGCTGGATGATCACCCGGTCTCCGAGCACGCAGCGTTCGCGGATCGAGACCAGGGCGTGCACATGGCAGTCCACGCCGATCTTCACCTGTTCGCCGACCACCGCATTCGGCCCGATTTCGGTGCCGTCGCCGATCACCGCCCCTGCCATCACCACGGCCCCGGCATGGATCCGGACCTTGTCGCGGTTCAGCTTGGCGGTCTCGTGGATAACCGCGCGCGGATCGACTCCCGGCTCGAACTGCCGGGCATGCGCCGCCGTGAAGTGTTTTACCGCCGCACCGAAGGCATACGAAGGGTTCTCGGCCGCGACCAGCGCGACGCCTTCGGGCCCGTCCTCGACTCCCTTCGGCACGATCACGGCACCGGCCCGGGTTTTCAGGAACTGCTGGCGATAGCGCTCGTTGCCGAGGAACGAGAGCTCGGTGGCGGTCGCCTCGTCGAGAGAGGCGATGCCTTCGATCACAAAAGAAGGCTCGCCCCGGACGATGTCACCATCGACCTGTCGGGCGAGCTCGGAAAGGGTCAGTGCCACGGCCTCGCGGCTCACTCGGTGGCGCCTTCGGCAGGAGCGGGCTCGGTGGCCTCTTCCTCGGTGCCGGAGTCCTCCGGAGCGTCCTTGTTGAGGTCTTCAAGCAGCACGGCGGTGATGTCCGTCGCGTCCTTGGTGTAGAGCAGGAAAGGAACCTGCGAGGTGCTCATGCCCGACTTGTCGAACACGTAATCGTAGTCCTCTTTCTTGGCCTCTTCCTCCACCAGCTTGCGGATTTCTTCGAGGATACCCTTCATGCGCTGGACCATCTTCTCGTTGAGAGCCTGGTTGCGGCGCTGGAGGAACTCGCGGCGCTCACGGTCAAGCGCGATGCCCTCGTTCTGCTTCATCTGCCACTCGCGGTAAACCGACTGCTTCTTGGAGTCCGAGATCGACGGATCATCGAGCTGCTTGCGCATGTTCTGGAGCTCGGTGTCCAGCTCGCGGATGCGGGCGAGGCGCTCGTTGTTCTCCTTCTGGATCCGGGCGCGCTCGACGTTGATGTTCTTCTGAGCCTCGTTCGTGCGATGGTACTCTTTGAAAAGCTGCTGCATATCGACCGTCGCGATGTTCAGCTTGGCGTCCTGGGCGGCGGCGGCTCCACAAAGCCCGACAGCCATGATCAGGGCGGCGAATTTACGAATCATAGTCATGAATTGGATGGTTCCCGGTGGGGTTCGGGGAGACCGTGAACGGAATTCACCGACCCGTCAACGCCACTCCTGCCGCGCCAATTCTCCATTCTTGCCCCAATCGCGCCGCTGGAGAATCCTGCGGCACCATGCGCGTCGTCACCACCCCCGGGGACCTTCGAGATCCGAGCCCGGCGCCGCTGGTGCTGGTGCCTACGATGGGGGCTCTCCACGCCGGCCACCTCGCCCTGATCCGGCGCGCGCGGGAAGCCGCGGGACCGGACGGCACGGTGGCGGTTTCGATCTTCGTCAATCCGATCCAGTTCGATCGCCCCGGCGACCTCGACGCCTACCCGCGGAAGCTCGAGTCCGACCTGGAGAAATGCCGGTCGGAGGGCGTCGACCTGGTCTTCACTCCTGCTCCGGACGCGATGTATCTCCCGGACCGCTCGGTCACGGTGCTTGAGACCTCGCTTTCCAAGACCTTGTGCGGTGCCACCCGTCCCGGGCACTTCGACGGGGTCTGCACGGTGGTGCTCAAGCTCTTCAATCTCTTCCGTCCAGCGTCGGCGGTCTTTGGCGAAAAGGACTTCCAGCAGCTCGCGATCATCCGCCGGATGGTGCGCGACCTCGATCTTCCGGTCGAAATCATCGCCCACCCGACCCTTCGGGAGCCCGACGGATTGGCGATGTCGTCGCGAAATGCGCGGCTGACGCCCGATCAAAGAAACGACGCGACGCGCATCCGAAGGGGACTCGAGGCTGCTGCGTCGCTGCTGGAGGCCCGCCCCGGAGCGACTCCCGCGGAACTCCTCGAACAGGCTCGCTCAGCCATCGAATCCCCCCTCAACCGCATCGACTACCTCGAATTGGTCGACGCCGAGTCCCTGCAGCCGGCCAACGACCTGACCCAAGCCGCCCTGCTTGCGACCGCCGTCTTCTACGGAGACGTCCGGCTCATCGACAACCGCCTGCTGCCCTCGGGCTGACGCGCTCAGACAGCCGCATCCCGCATAATTCCTTGGCGTTTCAGGCTTCTTGGCGGTTCACTCGGTCCCCCCACCTGAAATGACCTCCGATTTCCTCGTCATCGGTGCCGGAATCGCCGGGCTGTCCTTCGCCATTCGCGCTGCCGCACATGGCTCGGTGACGGTCATCACCAAGGGCAAGCTGCTCGACTCCAACACGGCTTGGGCTCAGGGCGGAATCGCCTCGGTCCTCCCCGAGTCACTCCGGGAGGAGGGCGACTCGGTGGAATTGCACGTCGCGGACACCCTCGATGCGGGCGCCGGGCTTTGTCATGAGGAAGTCGTCCGGGAAATCGTCGCCGAGGGTGCCGCAACGATCGACGACCTCGTCAGCTACGGGACCGAATTCGACCGTGAATCCGGCCGCTACGAGCTGGCCAAGGAAGGTGGCCACTCGAAGCGCCGGATCCTGCATTCCCGCGACACGACCGGCCGCGAAATCGCGACATCGCTGGTGGAAAAGGCCCGCAATACGCCGAATCTGACCCTGCTCGAGGACCACTTCGCTATCGACCTGATCACCACCGCAAAGCTCGGCGTAGTCACCGAGGACCGCGTCCTCGGCGCTTATGCGCTCGAGCGGGAAAGTGGCGACGTGAAGGTCTTCCGATCCGACCGCGTGATTCTCGCCACCGGTGGCTGCGGCAAGGTCTACCTCTACACCACCAATCCCGACTCGGCGACCGGCGACGGTGTCGCGATGGCATGGCGGGCGGGTGCGACCATCGCGAACATGGAATTCATCCAGTTCCACCCGACCTGCTTTTACAACCCCGCCGCCACAGGCCCCGAGGCCCGGTCGTTTCTGGTTTCGGAGGCGGTGCGCGGCGAAGGCGCGGTGCTGGTCAACGCCAAGGGCGAAGACTTCGTCAAGGAAGCGGACCCCCGCGGATCGCTGGCTCCGCGCGATATCGTCGCCCGCGCGATCGACCGCGAGATCAAGAAGACCGGCGCTCCTTGTGTCTTTCTCGACGCCACCCACAAGCCGCCGGGCTTTTTCCACGAGCACTTCCCGTTCATCCACGAGAAGCTGCTCTCCTTCGGCTTGGACGCTGAAAAGGAGCCGATTCCGGTCGTCCCGGCCGCCCACTACCAGTGCGGCGGCGTGGTCACCGACGTGGCCGGAAAGTCCACGATCCGGGGGCTCTACGCCATCGGCGAAGCGGCATGTACCGGGCTCCACGGCGCCAACCGACTGGCATCCAACTCGCTGCTGGAGGGAAATGTGATGGCTCGGAGGGCGCTCGACCAGATTCTCCACCATTACGACCCCGGGAAGCACGCGCTGGACGCCCCGGATATCCCGGATTGGTCACACGGCGACACCGCCCCGCCGGATGAGCTTGTCGTGATTTACCACAATTGGGACGAACTCCGGCGGCTGATGTGGGACTACGTGTCGATCGTCCGTACCGACAACCGCCTGCGTCGTGCCGCAACCCGGCTCCGGAACCTGAAAAAGGAAGTCCGCGACTTCTACTGGGGCCACCGGGTTAATGCCGACATCCTCGAACTCCGGAATCTGGTCGCGGTGGCCTCGCTGGTCGTGGACTGCGCGATCCGGCGCCGGGAGTCCCGGGGCTTGCATTATACGCTAGACTATCCGGGCATTGACGAACGGTTCCAAAAGGACACCATCCTGCGCCGTTTCTGAGACCTTATGCGCGCGACGATTCCGCTCCTGACTCTGGCTGCCGCCCTCGCGGCCGCACCGTCAGCGCATGGCCAGACGACCTCGAGTTCCGCCAATCTGCCGCGTGTGGTGATTCCGACAAGCCGCGAGCCGGTCCAGCGGACCCGCCCGATGGCACAGACGGGCACCCAGCTTTACCCATGGCGTCAGAACATCCGCGCCACGGTGTTCTGGGTCGGCGAGCAACCGACGCAGAACAATCCCACGCCGAACTGCAAGTCGTCGTGGGACACGAAGTGGATGGAGAACTTCGGCGGCTACGACAATCCCGACCCGTCCCAGAGGATTGCCGACCATCGGAACTCCGATTTCCGCCCCAAGGCATTCATCCCGAAACTGAACCCCTTCTATATCGCGCTGCCCTACAACGACGTGGGTGGCTACCGGTCGCACAAGAAGGAGGCATCACGGGTGATCCCGTGGTTCGCCCGGATGTCCCCCCAGCCCGGCAAGACCACCCTCAAGGGCCGTTGGATCCAGATCTACCACGGAGGCCGTAGTTGCTACGCCCAATGGGAGGATTGCGGACCGTGGCGAACGGATGATTGGGAATACGTTTTCGGAAACCAACCCCCGAAGAACCGGTCCAACAAGTCTGCCGCGATCGACATCTCCCCTTCCGTCCGTGACTACCTCGGGCTGCACTCCGGCGAACTCTGCCACTGGCGCTTCGTCGAGGCGGCGCAGGTCCCCTACGGCCCATGGAAGAAGTATGGTAACCAGACGGTCGTCACCCGCGACGGAGCCGACCTCGAAGCGAAGCGCAAGTATCTGGAGTATCTCCGGAAGCTGCGTGACGAACAGTACAAGCGGAGCGGAAGTTCGAACGAACGTCACTGAATCGAGCGTTCCCACGCACGAAGGCTCTTGGCCAACCGTCGTTCTTCTCCGGCATCCCTCCGCCGGCCCTCGTAGCGCACCGCGTAGTGGTAGCGAAGCAGGTCGGCGGCAATCTCAGGTGGATCGTTGAGAGAAGTCAGCATCGCACGCATCGTCCGGCCCGGCCGACAACTCAGCCCGCGAAGCATGCACCCATTGAGAAAGACCCGCCAGTAGGGAGCGGGTGGCGCGTCGGATCCATCCCACCCCGCGCTGTCCCGGGGCCGACGGCGACGGGCGAACCAGAGCACCGCCACCGGCACACCGAAAAGCGCGGCGAGCCCAGTCAACCACGAGCGTCCCCCTTCGCCGATGACTTCGGATTCGGCCAGCAGATCGTCGGCGCCGGGAGGAGGCTCGTCGGGAGCGGCCAGATCGGGCCGGCCGTTGACGAAGGCCGTTGGCGGTGTCGGGTCGAGCACGACCCAGCCCCAACCTTCGAGCCACACCTCGGCCCACGCGTGGGCCTCCCGCGAGCGGAAGACGAACAACCTACCCGATTCGTAGTAAGTTCCACCGCTCCAGCCGTAGCAGATCCTCGACGGAACCCCCGCCGAGCGGGCCAGCAACGCGCCTGCCGTTGCGAAGAACTCGCAGTGACCCCGCTGCTCGTCGAACATGAAGTTCTCCAGAGGGTCCCGCCCATCCTCGTTTTCGGTAACAAGTGAATACTCAAGCGTGGTTCTGAGGTGGTTGCGGATGCGGACCAGACGCTCGACGAGCCCGCCTTCGCCTTGAACGACACGGGCCAGATCGGCGATCCGGAATCCCAACGCACCACCGGGCAGTTCGAGGAACCGATCCGGAACCGCGTCCGGCACGGCCACATCGAGGCCCACAAGGTCATCGAGCATGACCGGCCGGGAAAGCGTATCGTACTCGTAGCCGTTCTCGCTCTCGGGCGGCGGAAGAAGATGCAGCCCCGGCGCGAGTTTGCTCACTTGCGGCAATCGGGCCGCGGCCAGCCCCTGCAATCCGAGAACCGGATTCTGACCCGATCGCTCGAGACTGTGATAGACCCGGCAACCGACCGCCTCACCGCTTCGGACTTCATCAAGCCGGACCCATCCATCGTTGTCGGCGGGCAGCGGAACCGGTTCGACATCACCCACCGACCAGACCCCTTTGCCATACTCGGCCAAGGCGAAGGCGTGGACGTAGATCCGTGACGACAGGAGCGATGCGGCGTCACCGGAGGGCCGCAGAAAGACCTCGGGACGATTGCCCGGCTTGTAGTTGGTTCGCAACGGAAGCCGGCGCTCACCATGCCGGTCCCAGAGCCAGTTGCCGGCATTCGGGTCCCGTTCTCCGGCCTGTTCCTCCCTTCGCTCCTTGGCCGCCATCGGCCGCAGCCATTCCTCAAAACGGCCCGCCATCGTCTCGAGCGGCTCCGGCGCCACATTGAAGAATAACAGGAACGCCCCCTCGATCGCCAACACGACCGCCCCCAGGGACAGGTAGTCCGGCAACCGAACGCGCCGTCGGCTCGCCAGAACGGGGCCTTCCCCAGCGTGCGCCGCCGCCCAAAGCCCGAACCCCGCGAACAGACACAGCACCGCGACGCATGCGCGGACCATCGCCGGCCACGCGTCGGGGTGGCCTCGCAGCAGAACGTAGGCAGCCGCCAAGGCCACAAGCGCCGCAGCATTACGCATGGGTTCCTCCCTTCAAACTCAGCCCCTTTTCGTAGCGGGTCACATCGATCACCTTCGATCCGGGAACCTCGGCGGTCAACCGGCACCAAGACGATGGCGGCATGTCCGAAACCAGCAGCACTTCCCCCCTGAAGTCCGCCAACCGCGCCTCGACCTCATGAGCTTCCGTGCCCTTCGACCGCTTGGCCCGGGCCAGCGCCTCACCCAACTGCCCGAGCGCCGTGCGACCATCGATTTCCCGCGGCACCCATTCCTCGAAGTCAGCGATCCAAACCACCGGAACCCGCTTCGACTGGAGGTGGCGGACCGAACCCCAAGCAAGTGAAACCGCCCGCTCGAACCGGTCCGGCCGGATCAGGGCGCCATCCGCTCCGTACGAGTGGAAGATCAGCACCACGCGCTCCGGTTGGAACCCGGGCGGATCCATCTCGCGCACCAGCACACCACCACCCTGAGCCGTCGATCGCAGGCTCGATGGCCATGCGATCAGCTTGGCGGGATCGCCGGGCCGGTAGTCCCTCAACCCGCGCAGCTCGCCCATCGTTTCCCGGTAGCCCGGCCTGCGTCGGTCCCCGGCATTACGCGATCCGGCCCCCTCAAGCAGTTCGGGTGGAACCACAGGCCGCGGCAGGATCAGCATGCCATGCGGAATCCGCAGACGCCGCTCGAACCGGAACAAACCGCAGGGAAAGATCGAAGTGATCCGCGCTTCAACCGAGTCACCGGCCCCACGGTCGGGAATCACCGCCCTGACCTCCCCGGCGGCGTCAGATCCTGCAGCCACCCAAGGAAGCGAGCAGCTCTCGTCGAGCCCGCCGGGACCGATCAACTGGAGGCGCAATGCAAATGCGTCGATCAGGCGGCGAGGGTTGGTGACACGGATGGCGAAGCGGAGCTCTTCACCCGCTTGGGCCACGGGCGGCCCCTCAAGGGCCACATCGATCCGCCGCAGGTTCCATCGCCCCACGGCCCATGCCAGCCCGGCAAGGATCGCGGCGGCAAGCCCGAGCGCGATCAGCACCCCGTCGACCCTCAGAAGCCCGGCGGCCGCCAGCGCCACCGCCGCGCCGATCACCACACTTCCCCGGGTCTCGATCCTCGACATCCGGAGAAAGCATGGCGCCGATCCGTCGCGATCCAACTCCGAAACCGTGCCCACCCTTGTGAAACGAGGAATCGGGATATGGGCTTGGCACTTCTTCGGGGGAATCTAGCGTCCCTGCCCATGGACGTCCGCACACGCTTCGCCCCCTCACCCACCGGCTACCTCCATGTCGGCGGCGCCCGGACCGCGCTCTTCAACTACCTGTTCGCCCGGCAGCACGGCGGGGCGTTCGTACTGCGTGTCGAGGATACCGACCAGGCTCGCAACACCGAGGAAGCCCGCGCCGCGATCTTCGACGGCATGGGCTGGCTCGGACTGGACTGGGACGAGGGCGAAGGCAAAGGCGGTGATTTCGGACCCTACAACCAGTCCGAACGGACCGCGCTTTATGACAAGTGGTTCGAGGTCCTGCGCGCCGCCGGACGCGTCTATGAAGACGACGGCGCGTGGCGGTTCCGCTTCGAGCGGAAACCGGTGACGATGAATGATCTCGTCTGCGGTGAGGTGACGATCGACTACCGGGACGAATCCAACACGCCCGACATGGTCGTCCGCCGGTCGGACGGGTCCTATGTCTTCCACTTCGTCAACGTCGTCGACGACCTCGAAATGCAGATCACCCACGTGATCCGCGGAGAGGACCACCTGATGAACACCCCGAAGCACCTGCAGCTTTTCGAAGCCTTCGGGGTCGCTCCTCCCCAGTACGCGCACATCCCGCTGATCCTCAATGCCGATGGTTCCAAGATGTCCAAACGGGACGAGGGCGCTGCCGTCGGAGACTATCCGAAGAACGGATTCATCGCCCCGGCGGTCGTGAACTTTCTCGCGCTTCTCGGTTGGAATCCGAAAACCGACGAGGAAGTCTTCACCATGGATGAGTTGGTTGCGCGTTTCTCATTGGAGAACGTGAACCGCTCGCCCGCTCGCTTCGACGCGGAAAAGTGCGCGTGGCTGAACCAGCAGCACCTCCTCAAACTTTCGTCCGAACAGTTCGCGGAACTCGCGAAGCCATTCGTCGAGAAGGCCGACCTGCCCCTCGGAGAACGGTACCCCGCGGCGGCGGAGGCCGTCCGGGAGAAAGTCCGATTGCTTTCCGAAGTCCCCGGTGCGCTCGATTTCCTGCTGGTCGATGAGATTTCCATCGACACCGAACCGCTCGAAAAGGTCCGCAAGAACGACCAGGCGTCGACCCTGCTCGCCGCCCTTGCCGATCGTCTGTCGGGCATCGGCGAGTGGTCCGCTGAGGCGGCCAAGGAGGCGATCGGCGAGACGGCGAAGGAAAACGGCGCGAAGCCGGGCCAACTCATGTTTCCCACCCGAGTCGCTCTCAGTGGCAAGGGCGGTGGCCCGGACCTCGGGGACATTCTCCGAATCCTCGGTAAGGATACATGCGTCGCCCGCCTCCACGATCTGGCCACGAAACTCTGACTGCCTCGGGCGTTCCGGGATGAAGCCGAATCCTGTCCTGCTGTTCTATCTGACCTGGATCAATCCCGGTGTGGCACTGGTCGTACTTGCATGCTGCACCGGCTCGGCGCTCAGCGGGGTCCTCGACGATGTTGTCGGGGCGGGGACATCCGGGGGACCCTCTTTGTTTGAGGACCCGCTCGCGCTCTACTTCATGGGCAAGGGCCTCTTCTGTTCCTCCCTGCTGTTCCTCTTCGGATTGTTTTTCCGCGCCTACCTGATCCGTGGTTTTTCCCGAGCCGATTGATCCCATGCCCGTTTACCGACCCGAGACGCTCGAAGAAGCCAACGCCGGCGACAAACCCGCACGCCTTGCCGTGATCGGCCATCCGGTCGGTCACTCGGCCTCACCGAGGATGCACCAACCGGCGCTCGATGAAGCCGGCATCGACGCCAGCTACATCGCCGTCGAGGTCGATCCGGGCACGGTGGCCCAAACCTTCGCTCGTATGCGCGAACTCGGATTCATCGGCTGCAACGTCACGGTCCCCCACAAGTTCGAGGCGTTGGCCGCCTGCGACGAAATCGAGGACGCCGCTCGTGAACTCGGAGCGGTCAACACCGTGCGCTTCGATGACGATGCCATCCGCGGCACCAACACCGACGGCTACGGCTTCGAGCAAGCCATCCGCGAAGACCTCGAATTCGAACTCAGTGATGCGGCGGTCTTCATTGCCGGAGCAGGCGGCGGAGCCGGCGGCGCCATTGCCACGCATTGCGCCTGCTCCGGTGTCGCCCGCATCGTCCTGTCCAACCGCACGATCTCGAAGATCGAGGAACTGGCCACCAAGATCCGCCGTCTCCATCCGGATGTCGATCTGATCACCTGCGGAGCCGACGCCCCTGCCGAAGTGCTTCAGGAGCTCACCGGTTCCTGCTCGCTTCTCGTCAACACTTCATCGCTCGGCCTGAAGGCCGATGACCCTTCACCGCTCCCCGCCGGATGCTTCTTCCCCCGGCACGCCGTTTTCGACTCGATCTACCAGCCACCCCGTACTTCGTTCCTGATTGCGGCGGAGCAGGCAGGCGCCCGCACCGCCAACGGCAAGGGTATGCTGCTGCATCAGGGAGTCGCCGCCTTCCGCTACTGGTTTCCCGGCACCGATCCGACCGAAGCGATGCGCGCCGGCCTCGGCTAGGGCCGCTCAGTCTTCGGCCGGTTCGACCCGCACTCCAAGGTCGTCGATCGAGAACCAGTGGCACGCGAGGACTTCCTCGATCTCGATCCGCTTGGGATTCTCAGGATCGCGCCGCAGGCGGACCCGCAGCCTGGCCATCGAATACGGGTCCTCCTCGTGGAGTTCGGTTCCGTAGGGAGCCTCCTCATCATCGACCAGTTCGAATGCCGCTGTCAGGATCCGCCCGGTTTCCGATTCCGGATCCACCAGAATCTCCGGGGAACGGGAGCCCGTCTCGGCGGGAGACCACGGACGGGGCTCGAACAGCATGATCCTAGATACGTCTCCCTGTTCCCCACTCGACCCCGCCCGGCGACGGGCAAAAACGCGAAACTCCCCGACTTCGGGACCTTCTCCGGCAACAAAAACCGACAATGGCTGCGTCGAGTAGCGAACGAGGTTGTCCCAATCGATCGACCACTCACCCTCGTGATTCTTGATGAAAAGGAACTCGAGTCTCCGGTCTTCCCCCATCATTCCGATGCTCTCACACATCCTACCCTTCGGAGTCTCAATCCACCGGAAGGTCGGCAGAGTGAACTCTTCGCCATCAGTACCGACCAACCCGTCACCCTGGAAATTCACCATTTTCCTCAGGGTCTCGTCGGGTTGGTAGGTCAGCTTCGCACGGTGCTCGGAAGCCGCACTCGCAAGAAACGACGCCACCAGTCCGTGGCAGGCTTGGTAGGCCTCCTGAAACTCCCGGCCGCTCTCGGCCAACTCCGTCACGCTTTTCTGGCCCGCTAGCGAGTCCGATCCCTGCTGGCGGGAGATGTTGACCATCCAGACGACGAACCCGAGGAACAGGATCCATCCGAGGACAAACCATGCGATACTCTTGGCCTTCGACGATTTGGCGCGAAGTTCGTCCGGGCGATTGGACCCGGAGGAAGTTCTCCTGTTCATGGACTTCTTGTCGGCCTGCCTCGCGGCCTCCAGAAACGCGAGTTCGGACTCCTCGACGACAGGGCTTCGCCCGCAGTCCGGACATAGGTCACCTTCCTTCCCGCGGAAGAAGTCTCCGCATCGTCCGCAGTGGAACCATCCTCCCGTCTCCATCTTCAAGGGCTCTCCCAAATGATCCATCCCTTGGCCACCACATCGACGAGCTCGAATTGACCCGTCGTACCCGAACCCGAATTCCTGACGCGCAAGGTCATCTTGGCCGAGTTCTCACTCGTCAGGATCGTGCCGTCGGCATGGAGGGCCTCGTCAATCTGTCTCACGACTTCCGATGACTTCGGCGCGTAGGCCCACGCGACTTCCAGTCCCGATGCGGATTCGATTTCGAAACACCGGACCTCTTCTTCCGGAAACGTGCTGTTGTAGAAGCTGTCACCGGAAACCACGACACGGATCAGCGCCTCGGTACCGGGTTCGGAACTCCGCAGTTCCTCAAGGCCCAACTCGCTCGCACCGGTCGTTGCGGCCCAATCGAATTCGAGGCCATCACCGTTCACCACGAATACCGCCTCCACATTCCGTCGGAGCCCGTCCTTGCCGTCGAGCGAGATCCACTGGCGACCCTCCGCGCCGTCGTGAACTTTGAGCTTCATCCGGTAAATGTCATCATCACTCAGCTGGACCGCACCCGTATCCCGTCGGATGAATTCCAACATCCCTTCTCCTCCGCGAACCCACTTGGCTGCCTCTTCCGGCGTTGCCGCCGCGAGGAATGAACCGAGAATTTCACGGGCTTCCTTGTAGTAGCGTCCGGTGGATTTCGCAAACCGGTCACCTGCGCTGCCAGCCTCACCCGGTGCCATTTCGATGATGTCGAAAGCACTCCGGTCACCGGGCTTGTCACCGCGCTTCCACATCACGAAGGCCACGGTGCCGATCACGAGGATGCAGGCCGCACCCGCCATGGAGAGGGTCGCGATCCGGTGGTTCCGCCGGCTCTTGTGATGCTTTCGGGGTTCCGGTTCGTCGAATCCGGGCTCGGCCTCGTCGGTCGAACGCACGCCGGTGACTCCATCCTTCTTCAGCCGCACCACTTCCTCAACATCAGCGACGCGCTCCCAGCCCGCGGGAGCGCCTCCGCCGAAAACCCTCAGCTCGACGCCGACGTCTTCGGTTTCCGGATCGTGGTCGTGGTCGGAATCGCTCATGCGGTGCTCGGCCGGAGGCTGCGCCGGATCCGTCCGGATCACAAGCCCCTGACGCTGCTCATTCCTCCATACGGCGGGCCAGCGCCTCTTCCATCGCCCGCTCCACCAGCTTCGCCGCCACACCCTCGGTCGCCTTGTCGAGAACCTCGACGGCGGCCTTGAGACGATTCGCGTCCTGCTCCTCGATCGCGGCCCTCACCTCCGCCTCGGCGGCCCGGATCGAAGCGGCCTCGGTCTCATCGACAAGACCGGCTCCCTGATCCAGAACAGAAGCGACCGCAGGCAAAAGCTCCTCGGCCTTCAGCCGGGCTTCGGTGAACACCCTTTCGGCCATGTCGTCGAAGGCATGTTCGATCGACTCGCTGACCATCGCCTCGACTTTCTCGTCCTCGACGTCGACCGCCGCGTCGCGGATTTCGACCACCACATCCTTCCCCGTGGCGGTGTCGCGGGCGAGCACCTGCAGGATCCCATTCTCATCGATGGAAAACTGCACCCCGACCCGGGCTCGCCCTTTCTCCGCAGGTTCGAACTCCACCGCAAAATCACCAAGCTTCCAGTTGTCCCGCGCCATCTCCCGTTCGCCCTGAAGCACCCGAATACTCATCGAGCGCTGCCCGGCTACCGCATTGGTGAACATCTCCCCGGCCTTGGTCGGGATGGTCGAATTGCGGGGAATGAGCACGTTCATCAAGCCGCCGAAAGTCTCGATACCAAGGCTCAGCGGTGTGACATCGAGCAGCACCACCTTGCGCATCGCCCCGCTGAGCACCCCGGCCTGGATCGCCGCACCGAGAGCGATCGCCTCGTCGGGATGCTGGGACAGGTCAGGCTCCCGGCCGAAAAACTCGGCGACCGCCGCGCGCACCGCGGGAATCCGCGTGCTGCCTCCGACGAGCACCACCGCATCGAGATCCTCTTTCCGGAGATCGGCATCCGCCAAAGCCCTGCGACAGCAGGCGATCGAGCGCTCGATCAGCGGCTTGGCCAAGCGCTCCAGATCGCCACGGGTCACCTCGCACTCGACTCCTCCCGCCTCCCCGGCGAATGGCAGGCGGAAGCTTTCCACCTCGCGATCCGAGAGCTGCCGCTTCACCCGCTCCGCTTCGGTCAGGGCACGCTCCCGCATCATGGGATCGGAAAATTCGGCTCCGGATTTCCCGACCACCCAATCGAGCAGGGCCCGGTCGAGATCATCACCCCCTAGCCGGGTGTCGCCACAGGTTGAGAGCACTTCGAACACGCCGTCCCGCATCTCGAGCACCGAGAGGTCGAAGGTGCCACCACCCAGATCATACACTGCCGCCCGGGAGCTCTCTCCGAGCCGCTCCAGCCCGTAGGCGAGGGCTGCCGCGGTTGGTTCGTTGAGAATCCGCACCACCTCGAGCCCGGCCAGTTCGCCCGCCTTCTTGGTCGCCGACCGCTGCGCATCATTGAAGTAAGCCGGCACCGTGATCACCGCCTTGTGGACCTCGCGATCCAGTCGCCAGCTCGCCACCCGTTTCAGTTCCTTGAGAATCTCCGCACTGACTTCCTCGGGCGTCCGGCCCAGCACCCGCAGGCCGTCTCCCTCATCGAGTGGCAGCGGAAAATCATCCACTTCGCCGGATCTCCGGCCCATCAGGCGCTTCACGCTTGTCACCACCGGCGTCACTCCCCTGCGTCGCAGGGCTTTCTCCCCGACCTCCACCTCGCCGCTCGCTCCGAACCAAACGGCACTCGGTATCACCCGCCGACCGTCCTCATTCGCAAGCAGGATCGGGAATCCGGAGTCCACCACACCCACGGCCGAGTGGGTCGTTCCCAAGTCGATTCCTACGATGACTTCCTCCACGGCCCCGCTCTGCCGTGCCCCGACGGGAATGCCAAGCCTCAATCGGGCCGGCGGCCTACCACAAACGCGCGAATCGATCGCGCACCTCGCCCTGCCATTTGGCGAGAAAACCCAGATCCCGGGCAACCTCCCAGCCGTCCGTCCCACCCACCTCGATGGACCCGAAACGTTCGACCCGAACCTCGACCATCTCTCCCAGCCGGTCCTGCATCGCTTCAAGCTTCTCGCGACACTCCTGCACCCTGCCTTCGAGCATCGCCTTGGCCAGGGCGCTCGACACCTTTTCCCGCTCCCGCAGCAATTCGTCGGTCTGCTGGAGCAGCACTCCCATTTCCGAAAAGACCGCCATCAGATCGTCGGACACCGTGCCCCGCATGTCGCCGGGTACTTTTTCAAGCTCCAACCAGTGCTTCAGACGCGACACTGGGCGCTCCAGCAATCCCTTCGCCTGCTGCAGGCGCGCGAAATCCTCCGCCGTTCCCCCCGCATCCGGATGGCGCTCTTTTCCGGCCGCCGTCACCGCCGCCTTTAGACTCTCGCCATCCAGAGTCAGACTCCGCTCCAGCCCCAGCTCCGCAAAAGCATCCATCTTCCCCCTCCGGTCCTCAGGCCGCGAAACTCTCACCACAGGAACAAGTCACCACGGCGTTCGGGTTGCTGACCTTGAACCCGCCCTGCTGAAGATCGTCCGAGTAGTCGAGCTCGCTGCCGCTGACGAAAAGGGCACTCTTGGGATCGATCACCACCTGCACTCCGTTGCTCGGCACAAGGATGTCGCGATCCCGCGGGCCATCGACCAGATCCATCTTATACTGCAATCCGCTACAGCCACCGCCGATCACGGCGATCCGCAGCGCACCATCGGCGCGGCCCTGCTTCTCCAGCAGCCCGCGCAGGTGCGCCGACGCACCGTCGAGCACCTTGATCAGCTTCTCGCTGCCGGTCTTGTAGTTCACGGCGACCTCCGTCATCTCGGCGCAAACCTGCCCCCGGATCTTGAAACTGAAAACTTGAAACTTGAGACTCCGCCACGCCCTTGACGTCCGAACCCTCCAACCCGCCCGCTTCTCCCGGCCGCACCGCCGTGGTCCTCGGCTCGTCGTTTCTCGGAGTCTACGCCCACGCCGGCTTCCTCAACGGGCTGATGGCCGCGGGCCTCGAACCCGCGAGGATCGCCGGTTCCTCGGCGGGCGCCTTGGCAGGAGCCCTGTTCAGCGGCGGCCTGCGGGGTGAGGAGCTCAAACGGGAGGCGACCTCCGGCCGCCTGCGGTGGTCGTTCACCGATGTCGGCGGCCTGTGGAGGCTGCCGGGAGTGCTGACCTCCTTCTGGGCCACCGGGGTTTTCCATGGAAAACGCACGGTCGCCCACCTGCGGGATCTCCTCGGTGAAACGGATCTGTCGGAGCTGCCCTTGGACATCGCGGTCACCGACGTCGTCGGCTCGCGCGCCGAAATCCTCCGTCAAGGACCCGTCGCGGAATCCGTCATGGCTTCGTGCGCCGTGCCAGGACTCTTCACGGTCCAGCAAATCGGCGAGCGCCGGTATCTCGATGGCGGCATCGCCTGTGAGCTCCCCTTCGAACACCTGATCGAGGATCCGGAGATCGACACGATCTTGATCCACCGGATCCGCCACGAGTCGGGAAGCGGACCGAATGTCGGCTGGGAAACCGTCGCGAACTCGATCGGAACCGCCCACCACACCGCCTGCAACGAACTCCACCGCTTGCGCGTCGAGCGATGCGAAATGCACGGCAAACGACTCATCGAACTCGATACCACGACTCCCTTTCCCGGTCTGTTGAGCGGCAAACTCGCTCCCCTTTGCTACGATCGCGGGTTCGACTCTGGCCAATCGGCCACCCGCCATCTTTGATTTCCCCAGCCCATGGAAGACGAACTGATCCAGATCCTGCGCGATGACCTCCTCGATCACGACGGCGAGATCACTCCGGAGACCGACCTCTTCGAGATCGGCCTCGATTCCATGGGCATCATGCAGCTCCTGCTTTCGATCGAAGACCGCTTCGGAACCGCCATCGACCCGGTCGACCTCTCCCGCGACAACTTCCAAACCGCGACCCGCATCGCCGCCCTGGTCCGGTCGAAACAGGCCTGAAGCCCCACCCGTTATTCCACTTTGATTCCCGCCACCACCAGCGACGGCTTTCTTCTCGCTCTTGAGTCGAAGAAGCGGCGCAGCGGGCAGTGGCACCATCTCTCCGCCACCATTCTGGAACTCGAGGGCCGGATGGATCCGGCAAGCCTTCGCGCGGCAGCCGACGCGCTGGCCAAACGCCACCCCCTGCTCAATGCCCGGATCACCCGCGGCAAGGACTTCATCGCCCGTTGGATCCCCGGCGACCCCCTTCCCTGTCCCTTGGAAACGAGTGACCGGGACGAAAGTAGCGATCCGGCCCGGGACGCCCGGACTTTCATCGAGGCGTCGAAAATCGACATCCTCAAAGACGGCCCGAACCTCGAGCTCGTCGCGCTTCAGTATGGCCCCGACAGTTGGAGGCTGATCCTTGTCTGGCCTCATGCACTGTTCGACGCCATCGGCATTAACAAGCTGATCTCCGAGCTGGACAACCTGTCGACCGACCGCCGAGAGGACTGGGGCGAAACTTCGAAGACCGAAGGCTCACCGGGCGGGCTCTGGAGCGAGGCCAAGCCGATGGTCGAGGAGATGCGCACTTTTCCGGCGTGGCCTATCCGTTCGCTACACGACAAGACCCGCTCGCCAAGCGACCCCCGTTTCGAAGTCTTCAATTTCGACAGGGAAACCTCGGCACGGATCCGGACGAAGATGGCCGGAACCGCGGGTGAACTACTAATGCTCCCGTATTTCGCATCCTGCGCGGCGAGGGCGGTGCACGCGGTGATCTGCCGGAGGCATCCGGACGAGGAGGCACCTATCCTTCTGTCCCTTCCCGTCCAACGCATCGCCAACCCCGCGAAGCGCCCGCTTTTCCAGAACCACATGGTCGCCTACTCGCTCCTGATGGAGCCGGCCGAACTCCGGAACCTCGGCACCGCATCGAAAGCCCTCTACCGGAAATATGCCGACTTCATGCGCCGCAAGCTTCCCGCTGCGATGGAGGCGCTCATGAAACTGATGGAGCGATGCCCATCCTTCCTCTATCTCAAGCCGGCGTCCTTCTACCTCAAGGGCGAGATCTGCTCGCTCTTCCATTCCCATACGGGCGAATTCGCTCCCGGCGTTTCCGAACTGTTCGGAAGCCGCCTGCTGAACGGCTACCATGTCCCCACCGTCTCCTCGCCGCCGGGCATCGGGATCTTCTTCTCGGAGTTCGATGGGCAACTGAGCTGCACCATTTCGACACTCAACGGCACCCTGACGCCCGATGAGCGTGACCTCCTGGTGGGCACCTTGCTTGAAGACCTCGGGATCGAGGCCGCCACGCCAGAAGCAACGGCTCCACCGCAGGCCTGCGAACCGGTCCACGGATCATGAATCTGATCGAGGAGATCGCCCGACTTCACCCCGCCGACGCCCCAGCCGTCGTCGCCGGCGACCGGGCGGTCACCTACGGTGAGCTCTTCGAGACGGCCCGGCCCGTGGCCGACGCGGTCCGTGAGGCAGCGGCCCCGCTCGGGCGCAAACCCCGCGTCGGACTGCATTGCCCGAATGGCCTCGACTACATCCAGCTCGCGATGGGAATCCTGCTCGGGGACGGCTGCCTCGTGCCGCTCGCCGAGGAACTCACCGCCGATGAACGCGATGAGATTACCCGCACCACAGCACTTGATTTGGTTCTGACCCATTCGGAAACGGACGGCTATGAGATCACCACCTGTGATCATCCGCCCTCGTTTCCCGAGCTAGCATTCCAGTCGCTGAACCCGGCCTTCATCCGCTTCTCGTCCGGCACGACTGGAACGAGCAAGGGCGTGGTGCTGTCCCATGAAAGCCTGCTCGCCCGTATCACCGCCGCCAACGAAGGAATGCGGATCGGCCCCGGGGACCGCGTCCTGTGGATGCTCCCGATGGCCCACCACTTTGCCGTCTCCATCGTGCTTTATCTCCACGCCGGGGCGCTGACCTTGCTGGAGCATTCCCCCACCCGTGAGGACATTCTCGCCTGTGCCGAAAAGCACTCCGCCACGGTGATTTACGGCTCGCCCTTCCACTTCGCCCAACTCGCGGCCGATCCGGGGGACTTCGGTTGGCCGAGCCTCCGCCTCGCGGTCGCGACGGCCGCCAAGCTCCCTGAGACCACCGGCCGTTCGTTCGAGCAGCGATTCGGAAAGCCGCTGGTCCAGGGATTGGGGATCATCGAAGTCGGGTTGTCCGTTCTGAACCTCGATGCCGCATCCGCCAAACCCGGAGCTCTCGGCAGGCCGCTTCCCGCCTACGAGATTGAGCTTCGGGACGAAGACGGCACCCCGGTCGCCGACGGTCACCCGGGAGAATTTCACGTGCGTGGCCCCGGTCTTCTCGATGCCTATCTGGTGCCGTGGGATCCCGAGCCTCTTGAAGACGGGTTCTTTGCAAGCGGCGACCTGGTCGTCCGCGACAGCGATGGCGACCTGACGCTCGTCGGCCGGACCAAGTCCGTCATCAACGTCGCCGGCATGAAGGTCTTCCCCGAAGAGATTGAGGCCGTGCTCAACGTTCACCCGGACGTCCGGCAAAGCCGGGTGCTCGGTCTTGAGCACCCCCACATGGGGCAGATCCCCGTTGCGGAGATCATTCCGACCGATCCCGCCGATCCACCGAAGGCAGTGGCCCTGCAAAAGCACTGCAAGGCCCACCTTTCGGCCTACAAAACCCCGATGCGGATCACCGTGGTCGAATCACTCCCTCTCACCGCCTCCGGCAAGATCCGGAGACACTGAGTCTTATCCGGCCGCCCTATCGGACCGCGAGCTTCAGCTCGCCCCGGAGTATCGGAAGCCCGGCCAATGGGGCGAGCTAAAGCTCGCGGTCCACTAGGATCTGTTCACGAATTAAATCTGTACTTTTCCTGAAGCGTTTGTTTCAAGCTTCGGATGCCAGCTGGACATCCTCGAAGCATGATCACCGACGAGATTTGGGAGCAGATTGAAAGTGCTCTGACCAAGGCGAAGCATTCGCGTGCGGGAGCTCCACCGGCCATGAGTGATCGCGAATTCATGGAGGCGGTTCTTTATCTGAACCGGACAGGTTGCCCGTGGCGCGATCTACCTCCTGAACTGGGCTATTGGCATGCCGTCTACATGCGTTTCCGGCGGTGGCAGGAGCGTGGTGTGTGGAAGCGCCTTTGGCAGGAAATGCAAGGCGGGCACTTTGCCGGAGCTCGTGAACTGATGATGGACTCCACCACAGTCCGAGCTCATCAGCATGCGGCCGGAGCGCCAAAAAAAACTCTTCCGATCAGGCTCTCGGACGCTCTCGAGGGGGATTGAGCACCAAGATTCACGCAGCAACCATTGATGAGAACTGTAGCGTGGCGCTGCATCTTACCCCTGGCCAGGCCCATGATGGCAGGCAGTTCGAGACACTCTTCGAAAGCCTCCAGCCGGAGAACGTTCTGGAAGCAGCCATGCTCGACAAGGGTTACGACGCCAATCGCATCCGCGAGCGCCTGAACTTCGAGGGCATTGAAGCGGTGATCCCGCCGATCAACTCAAGGGCAGGCGTCATCCGGTATGACCGGAATCGCTACCGCCGCCGAAACCGGGTCGAACGGTTCTTCAACAAGATCAAACACTTCCGACGCATTGCCACGCGCTACGACAAGCTTTCTCAGACCTTTTTCTCTGCGGTCTATCTGGTAGCGGCATTCATCATCGCACGCAATTCGTGAACAGATCCTAAAGTCTTCACGCCTAATGCCGAGTTCCCAGCTCCTGGACGTCACGCAGCAGCAAGTCGGGAGTGTCCCGATAAGACCTAACCAGCACCCAATATCGAGAAGGATGCTTCAAGAGCTTCGAAAGCATGTAGCGCCACTCGTAAGCCTCCGGGTCCTCTACCGCACACTCGAAGACCGCAATGCACAATCCCTCCCTCCGCCGAGGTGATTTTACGCGATCCAGATTCCTATGGAGCCAGTCCCAAGCCTGCCTCTTCTCTGACTCAGAATAAAGATAGGAAGACAGAGCATTCAATTCCTCCACGAAGAAGCCATCGCTCACCTTCGCTGAGAGGAACGTTTGCTCCAACTCCTCGAGCAGTCGGTCGAGCTCCGCCATTAAAGGTCAACCCTTCCTCGGCAAGCCTAGCTCACACCCGCTTCCCGTCCTCCATCCGGGAAATGCCGAGCGGATTACCGTCGCGGAGCTCTTCCGGAAGGAGGCCCTGCGGGAAGCCCTGCCAGGAGACCGGGCGGCAGAAACGGTTGATCGCCATCGTCCCGACCGAAGTACTACGACCATCGGACGTCGCCGGGAAGGGACCGCCGTGAACCATCGAGTGGCAGACTTCCACACCGGTCGGGAAACCGTTGATGATCAAACGTCCCGCACGACGCTCCAGAGCGGAGATCAGCGACGCGCTGGAGGCCAACTCGTCGTCGGTGCCGTGCACGGTCGCCGTGAGCTGCCCTTCGAGTTCCGGGATCGTCGCCTCGATTTCCTCGAGACTGCCGCGGACGATCAGGGTGCCCGGGCCGAACATCTCTCCGTGAAGCTCCGCATCCTCGAGGAAGCGACGGACATTGACGGTGAAAACGACCGGCACCGCACGCTCCTCCACCTGTTTGGTGAACGCGTGGGCAACCGTCGTCACGCCCGGGGTGTCGGCGAAGTCCGCGGTCGCTTCCTTGAATGCCTGGCAGATGCCGTGATTGAGCATCACCGCCGACGGCGCGGTCTCGACCAGCTCGCGCAGCTTGGCGAGGAACGCGTCGCCGCATCCGTCGGGGAGGAAGATCAGGCCGGGGTTGGTGCAGAACTGCCCGGCACCCAGTGTGAGCGATCCGAAGAGCCCTTCCGCCAAAGCCTCACCGCGCTCCTCGACCGCGCCCGGCAGGAGCACTACCGGATTGACGCTGCTCATCTCCGCGTAGACCGGAATCGGTTGGGGCCGGTTGGCGGCGGCCTCCATCAGGGCGAGCCCACCGGAACGCGAACCGGTGAATCCGACGGCCTGCACGACCGGATCCTTCACCAGTGCCATGCCGACCTCGCGGCCACTGCCATACAGCAGGGAAAAAACACCTTCGGGCATGCCGGTCGCCTGAGCGGCGCGCAGCACGCAGTTGCCGACGATTTCCGCCACGCCGGGGTGGGACGAGTGCGCCTTGACCAGCACCGGGCAACCGGCGGCGAGGGCCGCGGCGGTGTCGCCACCGGCCACCGAGAACGCGAGCGGGAAGTTACTGGCGCAAAACACCGCCACCGGGCCGAGCGGACGCAGCATCGAGCGCAAATCCGGCTTGGGCAGCGGCTGGCGATCCGGTTGGGCGAATTCGATGCGGGCATCGACCCACGAGCCTTCCTCGATCAGCGACGCGAACAGGCGGAGCTGGCCGGTCGTGCGGGCGGTCTCACCCCGCATCCGGGGCTCCGGAAGGCCGGTCTCCAGCGGTCCACGCTCGGCGATATCATCCACGACCGCGTCGATCTCGTCGGCGATCTTCCGCAGGAACTCAGCCCGCTTGGCGGCCGGCAATGTCGAGTATTCGGGAAATGCCTGACCGGCGAGGGCGATCGCTTGGTCGACCTCGTCAAGCGTCGGCGCGACATACACGGGATCGAGTTTCTGACCGCTGGCAGGATTGACCGCCTGACCCGACGATTCGGTGCCGGTGCTGCGGGTGAAGCCGATGATGGAAGTTCCGAGAAGTTGGGTGCTCATGGTCTAGCTCGTGGTCAGGATGCTTGGATGGTGGGAATGCCGTATTGGAACGGATCGTCGGGCTGGAAGTGGTAAATGGACTGACCGGTGACCCATGCCCGTCCGCTCACTCGAGGCAGGATGCGCCCGCCGTCAAGGGCCTCGTAACTGCCTTCGAAGACCGTGTCGAGGATACTCGCCTGACGCCAGATCTCGCCCGGCGCCAGCTTATTTGCGGCGGCCAGGCAGGCGAGCTTGGCACTCGTTCCGGTGCCACATGGCGAGCGGTCGTAGGCATCGCCCGGACAGAGGACGAAATTCCGTCCATCGGCTTCTGCCGGATTTCCCGGAGGCCCGAAGACCTCGACATGGTCGATCTCACCGCCGTCCTCACCGGTGATTCCACCCGCGGCCAGAGCGCGGCGGACCGCCCGCGAGAAGTCGGTCAGTCGGTGGAGATTCGCCACTTCGACATCCGGACCGAAACCCTCGATCAGGAAAAACCAATTCCCACCCCAGGCGATGTCGCCCTTCACCTCGCCCCAGCCGGGGACCTCGACAGGCACCCCGGCACGATAGCGATAGCTTGGCACGTTCGCGACGGTGACCTTGCCGGTCTCGTCGAGATCCGCGTGCACCACCCCGACCGGAGTGTCGATACCGTGCCTTCCCGGGCCGATCCGTCCCATGTGCGCCAGCGTTGCGATCAGGCCGATCGTTCCGTGAATGCACATGTGCAAGGTGGTCACGTTGTTGAAGTAGAAGATCCCGCACTCGCAGCCGGGCTCGTGGGCCTCGCACAGCATCCCGCCCACCATCGCGTCGTGCCCGCGGGGTTCGTTGCACACGGCGCTGCGGATGTGATCATGCTCCTCGCGGAAACGGCGGGCCCGATCCGCGATCGGTCCGCTGCCCAGATCGGGGCCACCCTCAACGATGATGCGGGTCGGTTCGCCGCCGGTATGGGAATCGATGACTTTCATTGAAGCGAAGTCCTTCTGTCATATCACCCGGGTATTGTGAAAAGCGCTAGCGGCGGCCCCGGAATGTGTCTAGAGAACGGGTTCAGCCGCCATGCATCTGCAGAAAGCCGCCGCCATCTTCCGCAAACGGTTCGGCGAGTCCATCGATGGACTGCTGCCGATCGCCGACCTTTTCGACAACATCTCGGATATCCTCATTTTCGTGAAGGATCGCAACTTCCGCTATGTCGCGGTGAACGAGACCTTCGCCTCGCGCTGCGGCCTCCCCGACAAGTTCGCGGCAATCGGGCACACCGCTCGCGAACTCTATCCCGAGCCGCTGGCGGAAGCCTTTCTCGAGCAGGACAAGGAGATCCTCGCGACCGGTGTCGGCTTCCATGACCGCCTCGAGATGCACCTCTATCCCGGCGGCCGCAGTGGCTGGTGCCTGACTTACAAGGAACCAATCCGCGGCAAGGACGGCACGATCATCGGCATCTGCGGCTGCTCGCGCGATCTCGCCGCCCCCGCCGACAAGGCCAAGAACTACGATGCGCTGTCGAAGACGGTCGACTTCATCCACCGCCACTACGACGAGCCGCTACGGCTGCCGCAGCTCGCGGAAATGGCCGGACTTTCAGTCTATCAGTTCGACCAGCGGATCCGCTCACTCTTCCACCTGACCGCCGGCCAGTATCTCGTGAAGGTGCGCATCGATGCCGCCTGCGAGCAACTCGCGTCGACCAAGGAGCCGGTCGCGCAGATCGCCCTCGCCTGCGGCTACTCCGACCAATCGGCATTCTCGCGCCAGTTCAAGCAGGCCGTGGGCGTCAGTCCGCTGGCCTACCGCAAGCGCATGGAAGGCTCCTGAACGGATCAGCCGAAACGCCCGAGAGCCAGCCCATCGATCGGCCGGAAAGGCTCGCGACCGGTCAGCAGATCCGCCACCAGGCGCCCACTCACCGGTCCGAGGCTCAGCCCCATCATCGCGTGTCCGGTCGCGGCCACGGTGTTGTCGAAGCCGTCGACCTTGCCGAGATACGGGACGCCATCCGGCGAAACCGGTCGCAGCCCGGCCCACGGACGGACACCCTCGAAGTCGGCCTCGGAAAACTTGGGAAAGTAGCGTCGCACCGACTTCACGATGCCTCGCACGCGGGCCTCATCGACCGACAGATCCAAGCCGCCGACTTCCATCGTTCCGGCAAATCGGAGTGATCCGCCCATCGGCGTGATGGCGACCTTCGCTTCGGTGAAGATCGAGCAAAGCCTCGGAAGCTGGGGCGGGTCGGGAAGGGTCAGCGAATACCCCTTGCCCGCCTGCAGAGGAAGCTTGGTCCCGAGCTGGCGAAGGAGTTGGCCGGTCCACGAACCGCCGGTGATCACGAAGTTGCCACCTTCGAAGCGTCGGCCTTGCGACACAGCCGCCACAACCCGGTCGCCATTCGTTTCCAGACGCTCCACCTCGACTCCAATCTCGATGGTTCCTCCAAGTTCGATCACGCGCTTCCGCAGCAGCGCCATCAGACGCTCTGGCTCGAGGTGGCAGTCCTGGGCGAAGTGCACCGCTCCGGCGATCGACATGTCGATGTCCGGATCGAGCCGGGCGGCTTCCGCAGGATCGACGACCCTGGCTTCGACCCCGAGTTCGACCGCCTGCCGCGCCACTTCCGCCTCACCCTCGAGCCCCTTCTCCGTTTCGCAGAGCATCAGCAAACCCTTGCTCACCAGCCCGAAGTCACCGTCCTCGGCAAGTTCGTGAAACAAACGGCGGCTTTCCAGATTGAGATCGCGGAGAACCTCACTGCTCGCCGCGACGTGACGCTCGGTCGAGTGCCGGTAGAACAGCCAACCCCATCGTGCGAGTTCGGGACTGAGCCGCGGGCGGACGTAGAATGGACTCTCGCGGTCGAACATCCAGCGCAGGCCCTTGGCAATCATGCCGGGGGCGGCGAGCGGGATGAAATGGCTGGGCACCACCATCCCCGCATTGCCGAGCGAGCAGTTGTCGCCGCCGGCGGGCTCCCGCTCGAGCACGGTCACCGGCAGGCCCGACTTCAGCGCGTAATAGGCGCTGCAAAGGCCGATAATTCCGCCTCCGACCACGATCACCGACTCGTTGCTTTTCGACATCCGGGGCGAGCCTAGCACCCCGGTCTTGCCCGTCTGCCCAGCAATTCCTCGCCAAAGGGAGGCATGGGCGCTCTCGACAGCCAGCGGACTCGGGTACACAATCTAGCAAATGTTTCGACGGACCATCCTCATCGCTTGGCTGGCTCTGGTCGGAATCACTTGGGGGGAAACGAAAGTCGCCATGGTGCAAATTGGCGAAGTCTACCGCTCGCTTGATTCCACCAAGGTCCTGAATGCGGAGATCGATTCGCAGCGCAAGGCCATCTACGCCGATGCCCGCCTCACCGCGTATCGCAACGCGCTGAAGGAATTGGAAGCCCTCCAGCAACAAATGGCCAAGCATGCGGATTCTCCCGACGCCAGCCTGCGCCAGGACATCGAGCAGAACTTCGCCCTCAAGCGACAGGAGGCACTCACCCTGCAACGGGAGTACGAAGCATTCCGGGAAAAGCGGACCAAGGAGATCAACACCCAGCTGGTCGCACGGATGAAGGAGATCCTTTCGGAGATCCAGAAGGCGGCCGCCGAGGTCGGACAAAGCAAGGGCTACGACTGGGTTCTCGATTCGACCGGCAAAACCAACACGGGCTCTCCCTTCGTACTTTACTCGAAGAATCCTCAGGACATCACTGAGGACGTCATCGAACGTCTCGCGAAGCCGATGGCCACTGTCGAAGGCGACGACGACAACTGACCCTATGGAAACTCTCATCGACATCATCAAGATGCCCTTTGTCTGGGGTCTGGCGATCGGCCTGACCCTGATGGTTCTCACGTGGAAGGCAGGACTCTCGAACAAGATGAGGCTGTCCCGCGATGTCCGCCGGCTTGAGAACGAACTCCGCGAGTTGCAGTCTCACCTCAACACCCAGCTCAAGATCAACGCCCAAGGCAACCAGAGCCTTCAGGACGAACTGGACCGGCTTCGCGAGCACAACGAGAACCTGCGGGTCTCTTTGGCCACCGCCCAGTCCAAGCCGGGACGCGCGGAAATCCGCCAGTACCAGGTGATGGAGGCAGCCGTCCGGCAAATGCGCGAGCAGGCGCCGGGCTTCGCTCCCGCGTGGGAAAAGGCCGTGAGACAGGCCGAAACCGAGATCGAGGCCGGCGAAAACGGCCTGCGGAAACTCGTCCGCAAGGTCATCCCCGGCATCGGCATGGGTTCCGCCACCGGCAACGGTTCGGCCGAGAAAACAGAGGAAGACTGATACGGGCGGCCGGGGAGATTCCGCCTTTCCGCCATCCTCTTGGGGTTTCGGCGGCGAAAAAATGAGCTTCATGTCGAAGCGGAGGATTGCCACCATTCAGGCGCACTTGCTTGGATGCGCCCTTCCCCCTTTCGACCGCCATGTCCTCCTACTCCGGATCCGACGATCAACTTTTGGAAATTCTCAACCTCGCCGGCCCGGAATGGGCTGACTCCCGCAGTTGGGAAATCGAAAAACCGACGGAGTCGTCGGGAGACGCCGCGATCCACGTTGATGCTCCCGCATTCTGCTATCGCTGGGAAATCCGGGGCCCGAGAGTTGGAGTTTCTTTCATCAGTGACGGCCCCCGCCAGCTCTCCCCCGGAATCGCCCGGATGCTCGTCATCGAGGCCGGCAAGGGCACCATCCGGGTTCATATCCCGGGCCGCGAGCCTCAGGTCATCGGCGCCATCGAGCCCGCGACCTACCAGCAGATCGTCGAGCTGATCAGCGAGGCACAGGCATCGCACCCCGCCCGCGACGCGGAGTGGCACCACGAACTGAAGGTGGTCGGCTGCGCGATCCGGATGATCACGCTGACCTACGACGCCGCCCAAGCGGCAGCCGCTCCGGACCGCGGCGGCAAGCGGTCGCCGAAGAAGGACCAATTGGTCACGCAACTCCACGAGTGGCTGCGGCCGAATCTGCAGAACTCGGTCAAACTCGGCGACGCCGCGAAACGATTCGACAAAAGCCCTCGCCAGCTAATCCGGATCCTCAAGGAGACCACCGGCGCTGGTTTTGCCGAGCATCTGACGATGCACCGCCTGACCCTCGCCCGCTCCCTCCTGATGCGTACCGGACAGTCCGTGATGGAGGTCGCGCGGGCCTCGGGCTTCAACAGCCGCGAACAATTCATCAGGTCCTTCAGCAAGGCCTTCGACTGGACGCCGCTCCAGTTCCGTAAGGCATGGAACCGCGCATCCCTGTCGGACAGTGACCTCGTGGCACTCTGTCAGGTCTCAGGCCGCTCGCCGGTCAAATGGCTGCCACCGGGAGAGATCGGCACCACCCCCAATGAAAAGGACCACGGCGAACCCCACACCGTGGTGGTCGCCAACGCACTCCACGAAATCGTCGAACTCTTCTGGGTCAGCCCCCAAGGCAAGTTGGCACGCATCGACGTGCTCGAGCATGGCGGCATGGCCTTCGTGAACCGCGACAACGGGGGCTCGGCCTGGCTGGTGCGGGTGCCGTCCTCAGGCTTGGAGCGCTCGTTTACCACCCCGGATGACCACGCTCTGGCCGTGGTTTCCCGGGCGGTCGTCGAGGGTAAGGAATAAGAAACGGGCTGCGGCACACCCCCGCAGCCCGTCGACATGAAACTGATGACAGCCGAAGGTCTCGGCGAAATCAGGTGGCCGCCAAGCCTTCGACCGGCTTCGGCAGTGGCTTTTCCTTCCGGCGCAGGGCCTTCCGCATCTTCGTCAGCGCGACGTTCTGCAACTGCCGAATCCGCTCGCGGGTGACGCCGAACTCCCGTCCAACCTCTTCGAGTGTCATCGGCTTGCGCCCTCCGAGCCCGAAGCGCTCGTCAATGATGCGGCGCTCCCGCTTGTCGAGCACTGCAAGAAGATCGTCGAGTTCCCCGTGGAGATTCTTGTCGGCAAGCGCCTCCAGCGGGTCCTCTGCCCGATCGTCGCCGATGATCTCCCCATACTGGGTCGCCTCACCGTCATTGATCGGAGCGTCCAAGGACGTCGGCCGCTGGGCGGCTTGCTTGAGCATCGCCAGCTTCCGGCGAGGCAGGCCGATTTCCTCGGAGAGTTCCTCGTCAGTCGGCTCGCGGCCCAAGACTTCGGCGAGCATGGTCGAGATCCGACGCATTTTCGCGATCTTGTCGACCATGTGAACGGGGAGACGGATCGTCTTGCTCTGGTTGGCAAGAGCCCGCTTGATCGACTGCTTGATCCACCAAGCAGCGTAAGTTGACAGTTTTCCTCCTTTTTTAGGATCGAAGCGTTCGACGGCCTTCATCAGGCCGATGTTTCCTTCAGAAATGAGATCGGACAGCGGCAATCCGTAGCCGGAGTAGTCCTGAGCGATCTTCACGACCAAGCGCAGGTTCGCATTGATCATTTGAGTGCGGGCCTCCTTGTCGCCCTTCTTGATTTTCCGCGCCAGTTTGACCTCTTCCTCAGGGGTCAGGAGCGGCGTCTGCGAAATCTCGCGCAAGTAGACTTTGAGGTTGGAGTCATAGTCGAGTGCCATAATTACGGGTGCCCCGAAGGGGCGGTTATTGGGTTAAAAGAGTTTCCTCCTTATTGGTTAAACGTCTGGAGCAGGAATTTTGTTCCCATTTTCTGCGATCAATTTTGTGATCACATTGTATTCGAAAGATTCCTTTTGGTGTCACATACAGGCTAGCAATGCCTGTGCCCAACTGGGCGATTCCCGAAGGGTTCACTGATTCTCAGTGACTTCTGTTGAAATGGTGGATTTCAAGGCCATTGCCATCCGGGTCAGACTGCCTCAGCGGGACATTCTGACCGCCCCAAGTTGGCGCAGATCGCACCTTGCCTCGCAGGATGCAACGTTCGAGGCCTTCGGAATGACCCGAATTCAGGGCAACTTGGGGAGTTTCCGGAGGTTTCTTGCTCGCCGTCCGAAAGATCCGTCCCTTTTCTAGCGAAAGCCCAGCCTTACCGTGCTCGAACTCCAAGACGTCTGCTTCACCATTCAAAAGGACGGCGAGAGCGTGAATCTCGTCGATCGCGCCACTCTCAAGATCCCGCGCGGACACTTCATGGCCATCGTCGGGCCGTCAGGATGCGGCAAAACCACCCTTCTGAAGACGATCGCGGGCCTCAATCCGGAGTCCGAGGGCGCCCTATTCTGGGAGGGCCGGAACTTGTCGGAAGACGGGGATCTCGAGGCCTCGGAGATCGGCTACGTTCCACAGTTCTCCATCGCCTACGATCCGCTGACGGTCGATGAGTCCATCGAAGCTTCCACCCGGCTGCGCGTCCGTACGGATGATTCCGAGGATCTGGATCGCCGCATCGACAGGGTCCTCGAAGAAACGGGCCTCACAGCGATCGCCGACCGCCCCGTGAAGGTCCTCTCCGGGGGCCAAAAACGTCGACTTGGGCTCGCGATGGAGCTGGTCTCCGATCCCAAGCTGCTCCTCTGCGACGAGGTGACCAGCGGCCTCGATCCGCGCTCGGAACGCGAAATTGTCCGACTGCTTCACGATCTCTCCCGACGTGATGGCCGCATCGTGCTCTCGGTCACCCACTCGCTCGCCCACCTCGAGCTTTACGACTCGATTCTGGTACTCCACGAAGGCCGGGTCGCTTTTCATGGGCCGCCCGAACAGGTCACCCACTACTTCTCGGTGGGAGATACCGAGGAGGTGTATCCCAAGCTCGCCACCCAACCGAGCGACCGCTGGCAGAGCTCCTGGCTCAAGCATCAGGAAGCCTACTACGGAAAATTGGAACGCAGCCGAGAAAGAGCGATCGCCGCGGGCACCCTGCACGTTCCGGAAGTTGCTGCCGAGGATTCGGATGAGGAACGGGAAGCACACTCGGTCGAGACTCCCGGCTTCTTCGCGCAGCTCTCGACCCTGCTTTCCCGGCGCTGGAGGATTTTCTTCCGGGATCGGGGACAGGTTTTACTGCAGCTGGCCATCTTGCTCTGCTTCCCGGTGCTGGTCACGTTGTTCGCCGACAAGGCCAACGAACCGATCATGAGTCTCTCCGACTCGAAACAGGAGAGTCAGCTGGTCGAATTCCGCGAGGCCATCGCGGTCCAGGAAAGCCAGGGCAAGGTCGGATCCGCAGTGAGTGGAGTCATCATGTTCCAGGTGATCCTCCTCTCCCTCATGGGCTCCAATAACTCCGCCCGGGAAATCGCCGGTGAACGTCCGATTTTCGAGAAGGAGAAATTCGGCGGCTTGCGGCCGATGGCTTACCTTTCCAGCAAGGTGATCTTTCTCGCCTGCCTCGTCATCGCCCAGTCGGTGTGGATGGGAGTCTTCGTGAACTTCTTCAGCAACTTCCGGGGTGAGTTCCCCGAGCACCTGATGTTTCTGCTTCTCGTCAACGGCGCGATGACCGCGATCTGCCTCGGGATCTCGGCCGTCATGCGCACTGCGGAGCAGGCTTCCCTGCTGTCCATCTACCTCGTCGGCTTCCAATTGCCCCTCTCCGGCGCGGTTCTCGCCCTGCCGGAGCACATCGAACGCTTCACCCGTCCCTTCATTTCCGCCTACTGGGCATGGTCCGGTAGCGTCGATGCCCTTGAATCAAAGGTTCTGAATGCCGTCAAATCGGTGATCGACACGTCTTTGACCGCCCATACCGCCTGCCTTTACGTCCTGCTCCTCCACATCGGAGTCGGTCTCTTGGCGGCATGGATCGGCTCGCGCCGTCACCAATGGGACTGACACCTGCGGTCTTGATTCCCGACAAACCTCTGAGACAGTAACGCTTAGCTCTTAATCCCATGCCCCGCCGCGCCAGTTCAGGAATCAACCCCAGCGTCATCATCGGCGTTATCGTGCTCGTTGCGGCCGCCTTTTTCGGCGGCAAGATGCTGTTCAGTCAGAAAACCGGAAAGGAACTCGACGGAACCCAGCTGAACATGAGATCCGCGATCGAGAACGCCAACTCGCTGCGCGGTAACGAATACGTGGTGGAGGGCAAGATCGACGACCAACTCGATTGGGACGCCGACCTTGGCCAGGTCATTTCCCTGAAGGTCGCGGACGGTGACCGTGCCGACTTCCTCCCTATCGAAATTCCTCCCGCACTTTCCAACATCAACATCGAACGGGAGCAGAACTACGCGTTCCGCATCCGCTTCCGCCAAGGTGGCATCGCCGTCGCCGAGGAAATAACGCGCCGCTGAGGCCCACATCCCGTCACCATCATGAGACCCGCTCCGCTTCGAATCCTGCTCATGTCCACAGCCGTTGCAGCGGCTCAGGTTTACACTCCGCCTCCTGGCGACAGCCAGCCTTCGTCGAACAACTCGGGCGGCGACACGGTGATCCAGAGGCAACCCCAAGAGAAGAACAGCAAACCGGTCTTCGGCAACGAACTTCCCTTCCTCGACCCCTCGAGCGAACTGGTGTCGTGGAACGGCCATACTTGGTCGGCCACGGACAACCGGCTGTTGGCCGCTCGTTTCGAGCGCTACCTCAACGAGCCGGCTGACGACTCCGACGCTGCGCTCGAGTATCGCGAGACCATTGAGCAGATTCTCGAGTACGTCTCACCCCACCACCCCGGTGGTCCGGACTTCTCCGCTGCTGTTCGACTGCTTCCGCGCGCCTCGGGCTTCCCCGGCGATGCGAAGCTCTGTGACTCGCTTTCCCAAGCCATTTACGCGGCTGTCCTCGCCAAGAAAGACGTCAACAAGACCAGGACGCTGAACACCGCGATGGAGGACGAGAAGCAGCGCCTCATCGACAGCTCCGATTGGAAGGCTCGGCATGAGCACGATCCTTCGCTCAACCAGACCGCCCCTGCCGGGGGCGGAGGCGGCGGCGGCCGAGGTGGTGGTGGCAACCAGCCCGGAAACGCCAGCCGGCCGGCTCAGAATCCCGGCGCTGGCGTGCAGTCCCTCGAGTACCAGGATGCATTGCGTCGCATCGCCGAGATCGAGGCACTCAAGAAGACCAATACCGCCAAGAACGAGATTCAACTGGTTCAGGCCAAGATCCAGTACCAGGCCCTGATGATCCAGTTCTTCGTCCAGCGCCGCTTCCAACACGTCATGATGGCTGCGCGCTTCTACCACCAGATCTTCACGGACGGGGACAACCAGTTGCACATCGACAAGAAGTCGGACGTTTCGAAGATGATCAGCGAGACTTTCGGCACGAGCCCGACCGTTGCCGCCCTCGACTCGCTGGCAAGCGAAGCGATCCGGGATATCGACAAAGGAGTCGATGCCTTCAAGTTCCTCTCGGAACGGGGTGAACTTGAAAGTGCCGCGAAACGCCTCAGCGAGGCTTACATGGTCGGCGAGTTCATGCCGTCGATCCAGACACTCCCGCGGGAAGAAAAGCGCCGGGTCCTTCTCTACGTGCGAGAGTCCTACAAGCTGATCGCAGCCCTCGATGCGAAGGATTACGACGCCGCTGCCGAGTTGGTCGAGAGCCTCAAAGAAACCGCCGGCGACTTCGACGCCACCAAGGCGGAGGCGGCGATCGCGACCTACACCAGGGTCAGCAACATGCACATCGACTCGGCCAAGCTCGCGGCTTCCACGGGCGACAACGAGAAGGCGGCTTCCGAGATCCAGAAGGCGATGGAGGTTTGGCCGCAGAACCCGAAACTCGCTGAATTCGATCAACTCGTGAATCAGAGCGGCGCCCTCGTCCAGGCACGGAATGACTTCGACCGCCTGTTGAGCGAGAACAACTACCGCGAGATTCTGAAGCGGCAGTATGAGATCGCACCTGCGATTCAAGGCGACTCCCGCCGTGAGGATGCCTTCAAGCAGATCATCACCAACATTTATCGGATCGATGGTGCGCTCGCAAAGGCCTCCGAATTCAGCAAGATGGGGCAGGACTATGCGGCATGGGAGCAACTGGCGAAGCTTCGCGAGGAGTTCCCGGATGACCCGAAGCTCGGACGGGAACTGGAGCAACTGGCTCCGGATGTTGCCGATTTCACGAAAGCCCTCAACGAAGCGAGATCACTCGAAGAGAGAAGAGATCGGCAAATCGGCTCCGCGCTCTCTTGGTACCTCAAGGCGAGATCCATTTACCCTGCCAGCTCAATGGCGCAGGAGGGAATCGACCGACTGGTCACCGAAGTACTGCCGCGGGAACAGCCCGAAGAAACCCGCAGCCCGGCCGATGACGACGGCTACTACGAGGACTGAGCGGCGTCTAGCCGCCTGAGATAGTCGAAGCTGTAGATCCCGGTGGAGTGGCCATCGGCCCAGAATAGCTGTAGCGCGTAGCCACCTACCGGTGCGTAGCGCAGCAAACGAAAGCCTCCACTGCCGATCTGGACCTCCGGGCGCAAAACGCGCCCGAGCGCATCGGGTTCGCCCTGACACGCCGCGCAGGGACAGGCACGTCGCAACAAGGTCAGGGAAAGGTAGCACTCCGTGCCGTCGCTGAACGCGAGAGCCAGTTCGTCCCCGACGATCGCACTCTGTAACAGTTGGATGCTCATGCCGACACCTCCCGATCTCCGAAAATCGATGAGCCAACCCTCACGATGGTCGCTCCTTCCTCGATCGCGACTTCGAAATCTCCGCTCATGCCCATGCTGAGACCCGGCAGACTCACCCCTTGCCCGTCCTCGAGGCGGTCTCGAAGCTCGCGAGCAAGACGGAACCAAGGTCTCGCATCCTCAGCTTGGCCGACTGCCGGGGGAATGGCCATCAACCCGTTGACACTGAGGTTCTCCATCTCAACGAGCTGCTGGAGGACGCCGGACAATTCTTCCGGCCCAAATCCTCCCTTGCTCGCCTCTCCCGCAAGATTCACTTCCAGATACACCTCCGGCTTCAGCTGAAGTTCTCCAGCGATCCGGTCAATGTGAGAAGCGAGCTTCAATGAGTCGACACTGTGAAGGACATCAAAGTCCTGCAGCACCTTCCTGACTTTATTGCGCTGGAGCCCCCCGATGAAGTGCCACCGGATCCCCTCGGGAAGCTCCGCGACTTTGGCGGAGCCTTCCTGTTGGCGACTTTCTCCGAAATCGACTTGGCCGGCCTGCCAAGCCTCAAGGACCGCATCAGCCGGAAAGGTCTTCGACACTGCAAGCAGCCTCACTTCATCCGGGCTTCTCGAAGCTGTCGTGCACGCCTCATCCATTCGCGATCGAATGGACACGAGGCGCTCGGCAATCGTGGAACTCAACGGATATCGGTGGATTTCAACATGCCGGCCATCCGGGCGTCTCGCGTCACGTCAACGAGGTCACCAAGGATCCCGAGAGCTTCGCGCTTGAAGGGATCAAGACGGCTCGGCCACTCGGGAGTGGTATCAAGCTCTTCGGTCTTATTCTTGGCCCTGCGCATGTAGTCATCCGCATCCTGCGTCGGATCGACGGCCTTCAGCTCGACGTCGTCATCCACATCATCGAGCGAAAGTCGGTAGAACTTCGTGCTCTCCTTGTCCTGCTTCGCAACCTCGGCGAAGCGCTTCCTACGTTCGGCATTCCGCTCATGCTGGAGTTTGTCGGCTTGCCTGAGCTCCTCACGACGCTCTTCGATGTTCAGGGAGACGGCATTCTCGCGGCGCCGATTGCGCTCCTTGGCCACGTCTTCAATGATGTAGGAGAAGTCCTTCGAGGAACTCACTCTCTCGCTGCTGAGCTCCTTAAGACGGGCAAGAAACAGATTCTTGCGCTGCAGCGGATCGAAGCCAGGAGCAGGTCGGATGATATCATGGTCGAGCGCATGATCGAGGTAGCTCTCCCCGATCTCGAGAGCGTCGGTAAGGCTCGGCAAAATGATGTCAGGAACGACTCCCAAATTCTGCGTCGAGGATCCCGACGGTCGGTAGAATTTCTGAATCGTAACTTTGAGCGTTCCGGCACGGTTGCGTGCCGCAAAGAATGGCATCTGACGGCCGATATCCATTGGCTGCTGGACCGTGCCCTTTCCAAAGCTTGAGGACTCTCCCACGATCACCGCACGATTCCCATCTTGGAGAGCACCTGCGAGAATCTCGCTCGCCGAGGCGCTGCTCTTGTCGGTCAGCACCACCATCGGTCCGTCATAAATCGGTCGCTTGTATTCCGACTCTTTCACTTGAACCTGACCCAAGGTATTCTTCACCTGCACCACCGGCTGTCGCTTGGTGAAGAAGCCGGTCATTCGCCGAACCTCTTCGAGTGCCCCTCCACCGTTGTTGCGGAGGTCAAGAATCAGACCGTCGATCTTGTCCCGCATGAGGCGTTCCAGCAGCTTCTCGACGTCCACCGAGCAACGGGTCTCGCCTCCTTCGAAATCGGCATAGAACGAAGGCAACGTGATCACCCCCAGGCGTTGGACCTCTCCGTCGGATCCCTTGCGCTCGATGATCTCCGCAGCAGCCTGTTCATCCTTGAGTTCCACCTTGGCCCTCTTGATCACGATCATCTTCGTTTCTCCGGGAAGTCCGCCCGCCGGTTCCACCTTGAGCCGGACTTCGTCGCCCTCCTTGCCCCGGATCAGATCCACGACCTTGTCGATCTTCATGAACATGATGTCGACCATGTCCTCCGGGCGCCCGGAATTCAACGGGTCGACCGCGACAATGCGATCGTTCAGCTGAAGCTCTCCGGCTTTGTCCGCGGGACCGTTGAGCACGATCCCCATGATCTTCGTCGCTCCGTCCTCCTCTGCCTGGAGCAGTGCGCCGATGCCGACAAGCTGGTTACGCATTCCGTCCCGGAAGCGCTCCATCTGCTTGAAGCTCAGGTAGTCGGTGTGGGGGTCAAAAGTCTTGGCGACGGCACTGAGGAAGTAGGACGCGATATCCTCCTCATCCACATCCTTCACGCTCCGGAGGAAGCGCTCGTACCGAAGCTTGATCTTTTCCTTCGGATCCCTCTCGTCGGCAAAAAGCTCCTCCTTGTGCTGCTCTTTCGCGAGTTTCGCGACCATCTCCCGCCGCAGAGTTTCTGACAGCAGAACCTCCTTGATCTGCTTTCTCCAGATCGACATTGCCTCCGCCTCATCCTTCGGCCATGCGGCCTCCTTACGAGTCCTCATCACGGTCTCGTCCTTCGAAAAATCGAACTCACCACTGTCAAGAACCCGATTCGCCTCGGCAACCCTGGCTTCGACCCGTTCGACAAATGTTTGGTAGATGTCGGTCGCTGCCCGCATGCAGTCCTTCTTCAGGAGCATATCCGACAGTTTGTCACCGTACAACTCCTCGAAACGATCAACATCCTGGCGCGTGAAGTAGACGCGGCCGTAGTCGAGATCCCTGAGATAGCTGGCAAGGAACTCGTCGCTCAGATCCCGAAATGGCTGCTTCGAACGATCAAAGTGACTGTTTTGCAGCATGATCGCCATCTGGCACCCAACTTGGTTGAAATCTGCCTGCTGGGCACAAGCAACCTGACTACCCGCGAGAAGGGCGACTCCGGCAACGGTCGAACGAAAACGGATGCGTCTCATACACATATTATCGACTTTCAAGGACGAGAGCGTCGCACACCGGTCACGAAAGTCGAACGCTAATCTCTTCGGCGGTACGAGCAGAATTCTCCAAAGAATCCGCCGATTTTTCAACACCAACTCGCCTAGCGCCCCAAGCGCTCATCCAGCCATTCCCGGAATACCCGTTCCCTCGCCTGGCGCTCGGTGGGCATCAGGCCCCCGGGGGCAAACGGATCGAAATTTCGTCTCTGAAGGTCGCCATACTCACCCGCGGACCACGGTCGGGCCGCTAGCGTGAGGTCGATATCCAACCTCTCGCCACCGCGCAAAATACCGAGATTCACCTCGGTGCCGGGTTTCAAAGCACCAACCCGCCCTGCGAACTCATCCTGTGCATTCTCGGTCTTCCACGTCTTGCCTTCCAAGCTTACGACCACATCACCGGCTTTGAGCCCAGCCTTATCGGCAGGGGAATTCTTGCTGACCGCCAAAACCTGCACTCCGATCCCATCGTCGGCCTCACCACCGACTTTGACGGAAGACATCGTGATTCCGACAAATCCCGGTCTCGACTGCTCGAGTTCGCCCAGAACAAGAGCTTTCAGCACCACCAGCACCCTGTCTCTGACCTCCGGGTTATCGCCCTCAGTGGCCACTCGGGTGAGCCAATCCCAGCTCTCTTTCCCGTTCTCCTTCGACCACTCCGCCAACTTGCCCTGTGCGGCAACCCGGTCCGGATAACGCTCCGATGCGAGCTGCTGGACGAGGTTCTCGGGAGGCTCTTCCCCACCTCTTGCGGTCAACGGGAGCCATAAGACCCCCGCACCCAAAAGACCGACCCAGAAGAGAAGCCGGACTTGATATCGCGATCGCATTGCTCCCGGAGTGCGAACTCAGCGCCCGAAGAGATTCTTCTGAGGCACTTCGATCGTGTCATTGGGTTTGACTTCGACGGTCTTCGACTTGGTCTCGGTCAGGTCATACTGAACCAACTTTCCATTCCGAATCAGCTTCACTCGATACATGCTACCGAACTCGGTCGCGCCGCCTGCCGCTTGGACTGCATCGTAAAGCTTGAGACCCCGAGTATAGTTCACGGGGCCCGGTCGGCGCACCTGCCCACCGACGGTAACGATGTATTGTGCCATCGTTTCGTCACTCGAGGCGAAGACCTGAACCGTGGGATTCGTATAGATTTGTGCTGACTTGTAGCGTGACTCGATGCTTGTCGCCAGAGTGTTCGGGCTCATTCCCGCGGCCCGGACGTTCCCAATGAAAGGCATTCGGATGTAGCCACCCTCCGACACGGGATAGGTGTTGTTGACCCGCTGCATCTCCTCGCTGGGCACACCTTGGATCCGGATCTCGATCGCGCGGCCGGCCTCAATGGTCGATTGTGCGCGGAGCACCGGCAGCACCGAAGCCACCAGCATCGCAAGAACAATGATCGTCTTCATAAAATTCAAATTCGTCCTGTAAGTCCTGTATGTCAATAGAGGTCCTCTCCTGACGGTGACGATGGTGCAGACTCCGGAGCTCTTGCAGCATCCTGCTTCTTCGGAGCCGAAGCTGCCGGCGCATGGCTGTCGGTCGGCGCGTAGTAGGTGTAGTAGCTCGTGTAATACTGGTACTGGCTGTCACTCCGGACATCCACATTATTGAGGACCACCCCGATGACGTGCCCTCCGACGTTCTCCACAGCCGCTTTCACCCGCATCAACATGTTTCGCGGAAGCTTGCGGTGCTGCACAACAACCATGGTCAGGTCAACTTCACTAGCGAGAACCGAAGCATCACTCACGCCGAGAATCGGCGGGGAGTCGATCAGCACCAGGTCAAAGCGCTGCTTCACATCCTGGATCAACTCGGACATCCGCCGAGAGTTGAGGATGCCCGCCGCATCGGCCGGAAGAATGCCCGAAGGCATGAAATAGAGGTTGTCCACAGGAGTCTGAAGAATCACGTCCTCCAGCATCAGGTCGGTTGTCAGGTAGTTGGTAAGCCCGACCGAGTTGTTGATGTCGAAGAATGTATGGAGTCTTGGCCGACGAAGGTCGGCGTCGATCATCAGAGTCGTGTAGCCACCCTGCGCACAAATGTAGGCAAGATTGACCAAAGTCGTCGACTTGCCCTCACCTGCCCCACCCGAAACAACCGTGATCGCGTTGTCCTCCGGATTCTTCCGGTTGAACTCGATGTTCGTCCGTAGGATCCGGTAGGCTTCAGCGTCGGGACTCATGCCACTCTGCTTGTAGAGAATCCCGACGTCTTTCGGAATCACCGCCAGCACCGGCACTTGGAGGTAGCGCTCAACATCCTCAAGGGTCTTCACGGAGGTGTCGAGATACTCGAGGAAGAAGGCGATCCCCACCCCGAAGACCAAACCGACCACCGCGCCGAGGGCGAGATTGAGTTTCACGTTCGGGCTCACGGGAGCCTGGGATTCAACTGGATCTGCGTGAACGATCACCGGATCCTCGGAGATGCGGCGCTGCATTTCTTCGCTGATCAACTTCACCTTCAGCTTCTCAAGCAAATCTTGGGCGGTCTCAAAGTCGGCCTTCGCATCATCGAAGCTGTGCCTCGCAATACCGTCAGTAATAGCCTCCTCTTCCTCCTCATCCTTCTTCACTTTCAGCCGCTCCGCCTGTTCCTTGGTGAGCTCAAGCTGTGCCCGAAGGGTTTCACGCAGCGCAACGACTCCTTTGTCGAGATCGCTGTCGAGACCTTCGATCATCTTCTTCTGCTGAAGAACCGTCGGATGGCGTTCACCAAGACCGCTCGACTGAAGTGCTGCCAGTTGCCGCTTCGCATCAAGCCATTGCGGGTGGAGCGTACGGATGATGTTCTCGGGAAGCTGAAGCCCTGCGGCGTAAGTGATCAGCTGGTCTCCGTCATAGCGGAGCAGCGTATCAATCTGACTCTCAAGCTTGATCCGCTCAGACTCCAGCTTGGCATATTGCATCGCTGCATCCCTCGCCTCATCCGTCTCGGTGTAGCCCTCGTTCCCATTGCCGCCACGCGTGTAAATCACCTTCTCATTTCGAATCAGCTGGGTGAGCACCTTTCGCTTCTCTTCCACAAGATCCTCTTGGGAGCGCACCGCCTCCCGGAGCTCCGACATCGCTTGATCGGAGCGGGCATTTTCCAGTTCGGTCCGACGTTCCCGGTAGGCGTCGGAGACGGCATCCGCAATCATCCGCGCGTCCGCCGAATTCGAAGTTCTCACACGGATCTCAATCAGATCGGTGCCCCGAATATTCTGCGCCCCGATAATTCCCTGGAGCGTTCCTCGGACGCTCTCCCGATCCCTGCCCCAGTGATTGATGAGATCGAGTTTATCAATGACGATATCCAAGGTCTTCTGCGACTTGATGACCTCAAACTCCGTGGGAAAGAACGTCGCGCTGCCTGCGGTCGGATCCCGTGAGACCATTCCAGGAATCACTTGGACTGAAGCGATGTTCGGCCGCACCTGAATTGTGGCGGAAGACTCATACTTCTTCGGCATCACGTAGGTGATCACCAGAGCCGTCATGAAGACCAACAGGAAGGTGAGGAGAATGATGCCGTAGCGGTTCTTGACCACCTGCCAGTAGTCGACGGCATGAAGGCTGACTTCAGAAGCGTTGGAATTCTCGGAGTTCATCGAACGGAAACGTAGGGGTTATCGGCTGGAGTTGGTGGGTATTCAAACGAAAACCTCCCGCAATGGAGAGCCACTGCGGGAGGTCTTTAGGAAAGCTTAGGTAAGCTTGAGTCTTTGGAGCGATATTAGACCACTGCGGGGATCCAGACCTGAGATCAGAACTCGGCGTGGAGGCCGAAGTTAATCCTGTTGCGATCGTAGGAGTAACCAGCGAAGTCGGAACTGTTGTCCGTGTAGTTGTAGGACAACGAACCGTAAAGCCGCTCGGTGAAGCGGACCGTGAGCCCAATGTATAGATTCAGGAGGTCTTCATCGATTCCGGAAGCGACTGGGGCAGGGGCACCGAAGTTCACGAAGGTCAATCGCCCGTCATCAAAGGCAGACGGGATGTAGTCGACTCCGCCAAAAATGCTCACCTTGGGGGAAAGGTCGTAAGAAGCCTTGATTCCAACCCGAAGAGTCTGGCGGTCGTCGAAATCATAGAGACCGCTCGCGCCTGGAACTGTCACCACCCGGACTGTATCATAAACCTCAGAACTGTAGCGGACAAAGGCTCGGATCGAGAACTGCTCGTTGACTTGGGAGCGCATTGCAAGTTCAACAAATGGGCTGGTTCCATCCGACCCGCCGATTGCATCGGACCGCTTGATCTGCGCCCCGGCCTTGGCCACCAAAATCGTGTTCGGGCTGAATCGGTGCTCTAGACCAAGCAACAAGTAGTGCGAACTTGAGTCACTCGCAAGGCCGCCTGCACTCGTATCCGCGTAGCGATAATCGAAGGTCAGGACAGACTGCGGGGTAAGTTGGTAGCGGAACTGATGGTAGAGCTCCCAAGTAAACCGGTCCGCACTCGTGACATTGCTGTCGTAGTCGACACCTTCCAGAGCGAAGCCAGTGTAGGTGGCCAAGCGCTCCGTCCACCGATAACCAATCGCATTATCGGTGCCCCAGAAGATGTAGGCATCTACCTGACGGGAAGTTGCGAAACCATAAGCGTAGTCGGGCTCAAGCTCGTATGCCACGAAATTACGGCTGCTAAAACGCAAACGCTCCGTGAAGCGACGGGTCCAGTTCACTCCGGCACGGATCTGAGGATACAAATCGTCGGTTCCCGGGGCAGAAGGACCATCAATGTAGTAGATGGCACCGAGGCGGGCATACACATCGAGCGTCGACTGCGGGGTCATGTTGACGAACGAGAGGCCGACGTAGGGATTGAGACTGAAGGCGGACTCGTTTGCGCCGATACCAACGGCGGTCGGGCTGACATTGTCGTCGTAGGTGGCATTGACGCCAACCATCCACTTCAGCGGGAGACTCTCTTGAGCTTCGGAGCCCAAATAGTACAGACCCTCCTGCGCGTGAAGCGCGGAGGTTGTCGCTGCGGCAGCAAGGAGGGTGAGGAGCTTGCGTTTCATAGGTGATCTTGGGAGGAGAAGGATCGAAAAAGGTCGGGGCAGAACCAATCTGGGTTTCCGGCGCGCCAAACTCAGCGCAGCACGCTGTTATTCATGAAGATGGGAGGCGGATTGAAGTCGGTCGGCGTAGCCGGCCCCGGACCCGCATCCGGGTCGAACGGTCTCACGGGCGGAACCCACGGGAATTCAGGGAAGCCGCCAGGACCGCCTGGATTGGGACCGATTCCCTCACCTGGGAAGTCGAGAGGATTCCAAGCTGGCTTCACATCGATCGGAGCCTTCGGATTCTTAGCGCTCTTCGCGTCGGTGTAAGTCACTTCTCCCTTGCCGGGGTCGAGACGGATAAGGACCGCTTGAACTTCGGAGAGAGAGTCTGGAGCGACCGCCACCGCACACTGGGAAATGAGCCTCATGTGCTCGGGCGCGACGGACACCGCCGTTTCGACGATCGATGCGACAAGCGATGCATCAGCCTTGGTTCCCTCAATGGCGGCTTTCACGACCTCACAAGCGCAGCCCTCATGAGCGGCAACCTGCTTCTCTACAATCTCAAGCACCATATCCTGCTTGGCCTCTACGGCGTGGCGGACGGATACGGCGAGCTTCGAGCAATCCTCGGCGAACGCACTGGATCCACCGAAGGATGCAGCGGTCGCCACGATGGCGATAAAGGGGACTTTCTTCATGACACTCTGAAAAACTGGGGATCGCGAGGGGCTTTGGAGCGGGTAGCGGGAATCGAACCCGCATAGCTAGCTTGGAAGGCTAGAGCTTTACCACTAAGCTATACCCGCGCGTTCGTTGACGATTACTAACAACCCGGTGACAGCCCCGGCAAGGCTTTTTTCCCTAATTCACAAGCGATTGAGAGCGGCTTTTGCGCGAGAATTTCGGTTGCCTTGTGAGCGCAGGCCAACTAGCCAGCGGGCGGCTGCGGGTGTAGTTCAATGGTAGAACGCGAGCTTCCCAAGCTCGATACGGGGGTTCGATTCCCCTCACCCGCTCCAATTTGTCGCTTTTCCGCCGTTATTGACCGAATTTTCGGCTGAGGCAGGGATGTCCTCGCTCCCCGAAGCGCCACTGGAGCTCCAGACCCCGTGAAATCCCGATTCTGGAACCCGTGACAACAGTTTTTGCGGGAGCGAGAGAGATTAGGCGTCGCTCCGAGCCCAAGAAGTTTGCGCCGTGAGCGCCGCCATCGATTCCGAGTGCGCGCGTGAGGCACCCAGGCCCAGCGCACAACTGTGTCCTGGGCATCTGCCCCCTGCGTTGCTCCATGTGATCCACTCCGCGAAGGGGCTCAAGCGCCCGAAACAGCACGAATCCGGCCCCATCCGGCCCTTTCACCAGCACGTTGAACAACCAATGAACCCCGTAGTTTAGATACACGTAGGCGGTTCCCGGTGCCTTTTCCTCAACAAACCGACGAGCGCTTGGGCGGAAAAACGTGTGACAGGCAGGGTCATCCTCGGAGAAGTATGCCTCTGTTTCGACGATCCTTCCTGAGCTCTCGTCCCATTGGAAAGTGGCGCCGATCAGTTCCCGGGCACACGTCGCCGGGTCCCTTTCGAAAAACGAGCAGTCGATCCTCGACACCGTCCTACAACCCGGTCGGGTGATCAATGAACTCGGCAGCGACCCCAAATCTGCTCCGGAGCACTTCCGAGAGAGCCCTTACTCCGAAGGTCTCCGTCGCGTAATGCCCGCCGTAGAACAGATTGATCCCCAACTCTTCGGCGAGGGGGTAGCTCCAGTGCGGGCCTTCGCCCGTGATGAACGTATCCACTCCGCACTTTGCGGCCTCCCCGACTTCGGAACCCGCACCACCGGAGCAAATACCGATACGACGGACGGCTTCGCTGCCACCCGGACAAACGTGCACCGCACCCCCCACGACCGCTTCCAACTTTCGGGCCAGAGCTTCCCGGGTCGTGTCCACCGTCCCGACAATTCCGATGTCCACTCCCTTCGAGCCCAAGAATGTGCCGGTCGGCTCAATCCCCAGATCGCGGACCAGGCAGGCGTTGTTTCCCCACTCGGGATGGACATCCAGGGGGAGGTGAGCCGAGTAGATCGCCATTCCAGCATCCATCGCACACTTGATTTTGCGGAAGAACGGTCCGACCAGCGGCTGCGTGCCCTGCCAGAACATCCCATGATGGACGATCAAAAGGTCACCGCCCGCCGCCACGGCCTTCTCGACGACCGGTAGCGAAGCATCGACCGCGGCGATGACCTTGCGAACGTCCCCCGCACCATCAAGTTGCAGGCCATTGACCGCCCCGGAGTAATCCGGGATCTCAGCGATCCTCAGTTGCTCGTTCAGAAACGCCTCAATTTCCCGCAGATTCGCCATGCCCTTGGATTAGCGATCCGGTATCGATGAACCGAGCCAAATCGGGCGGAAGTGGCGAGTCCCAGACGAGATCATCGCCGTTCCACTCGACACTCAAACGCGACGCATGGAGGGCGTGGCGGGGAAGCATGAGCAACTCGACCGATTCCTTAGAAAGACCGGGGCCAATCTGCTCAAGGTAGGGCCTGCCGTCCGTGCCGTATATCTTGTCGCCGACGATCGGGTGCCCTGCAGCCTCCAGATGCACACGGATCTGATGCGTTCTCCCGGTTTTCGGGAAGCACCGGACCATCGCAAAGTGGCGGCCGTCGATCGCCACACGTCCCTCAACCTCAAACACCGTAGAGCACGGCCGCCCCGAAGGATCGACCTTTTGGCGGAGCCAAACCGCACTTTCCTCGACCTCGCCGGCCCTCAGAATCGGCCCTTCTTCCCGCCACCGGTCCAGATCCGGCCATCCGTGGACCAAGGCCAAATACTGCTTAAGCACCCTCCGTGCCTCAAACTGCCGACTGAAGTGCCTTGCGGCGTCCCGGTTCTTCGCCACCAGAACCAACCCGCTCGTTTCCCGGTCGAGCCTCGTCAGAATCGAGAGTTTGGAGCCGTCCGCGAGATCGCAGGCCAGCAGCGCCTGCAGCCCCCCGAGGAGCGTCGGCTCGTCCGTCCGGCCATTCGCCGGATGAACCGCCAAAGGGGCAGGCTTGTCGACCACGATCCAGTCGTCGCACTCGTCCAGCACCCCGAAGCTGCACTCGGCTCTCACGGCGATGACTCTCCGCCTCCGGATGGCGGGCCTCCAAGTTCGAATTTCCCTTCGATCCATTCCGCACTTGGAACTTCTCAGCCCGAACATCGTGACCCTAGGCTCCGCGCATGCCTGCCGACGCGCAACAGACCCTTGCCGGACCCGCCAGCCTTGAAGGCACCTCCCTCCACACCGGGGAAAAGGTCACACTTACCCTGAAACCCGCTCCCGAGGACCATGGATTCAAGTTCCGGCGGGTCGACATCCCCGATCAGCCGTTCATCGACGCCGACGTCGACAAGGTCCAAACCGTAGAGCGGGCGACAACTCTCGCGGAGGGTTCGGTGAAGGTCCACACGGTCGAGCACGTGATTTCGGCACTCACCGGCTTGGGGGTCGACAACGCCATCATTGAGATGGACGCCAACGAGCCTCCGATCGGCGACGGGTCCTCACAGCCTTTTGTCGAACTGATCAAGAAAGCGGGCATCGCTCCTCAGGAAGCGCCACGCAAGACCTGGGAGATCCGCGAGCCGATCCATATGGAAACGGGCGACGGATCGCTGATCACGATCGTTCCGAGCAAGACCTTCCGGGTATCGGTGACGAACGTCGGACCCGGTGGGCGCTTCGCCCAGTATTTCTCCACCGAGGTCACACCGGAGATCTATGAGGCCGAAATCGCGCGGGCCCGGACCTTTGTTTACTACGAAGACGTCAAGCCGCTGCTCGACAAGGGCCTGATCAAGGGCGGCTCTCTGGAGAACGCGGTGGTCGTCCGTGGAGATCAGGTGATGTCGAAGGAAGCGGTTCGCTTCGACAACGAATTCGCCCGGCACAAGGCTCTCGACCTGATCGGCGACCTGATGCTTTGCGGAAAGCGGATTCTCGGGCACGTCATCGCCGTGAAACCGGGCCACGGACCGAACACCAAGATGGCCGCCAAGCTCAAGGACGAGTACTCCCGCATGCGGGCGCTGGCAGCCCCCTTCGAGATTCCACGGGGCGAGGCCGTTCTCGACATCAACGACGTCCTCAAGATCCTCCCGCACCGCTATCCCTTCCTGCTGGTCGACCGAATCGTCGATTTCGAAGGCGACAACAAGTGCACCGGCGTCAAGAACGTCACCGTCAACGAACCCTTCTTCCCCGGCCACTTCCCGGGTCATCCGATCATGCCCGGAGTGCTTCAGCTCGAGGCGATGGCCCAGGTTTCGTCCATCCTCATGCTGCGGAAGCCGGAGAATGCCGGCAAAATCGGCTACTTCATGAGCGCCGACAGCGTCAAATGGCGCCGTCCCGTGCTGCCGGGCGACACGCTCTACATCCAAGCCGAAATGACCAAGGCTCGTGGCTCGATCGGCCAGACGACCTGCCGCTGCCTCGTCAATGGCGAGGTCGCTTCGGAAGCCAACCTGAAATTCGCACTCGTCGACAGCTGACCCAAGGTTCGGGCGCCGTTTCCCACCCCGTGAGCCCATCTGACTAAACCCCCTGCTTCCGCTGCGGCAAACTGACCGGCATCTGGTTTGGTGACCGGCCGGTCTGCGAAGCGTGCTACACTGCCCTTGCCTCCTGCTGCTCGGGTGAGTTCGAATCCCTGCCATGCCCGACTCCACCGCCAACCTCGCCGTCCTGATTGATGCCGACAATTCGCGTCCGGCAGCGATTGACGCGCTCCTCGACGAAGCCGCGAAGTACGGGACTGCCAGCGTCAAGCGCGTCTATGGCGACTGGACCACCGACCAGCTCAAGGGCTGGAAGAAGGTGCTTCCCGAGCATGCCATCCAGCCGATCCAGCAATTCGCCAATACCAAGGGCAAGAACGCCACGGACAGCGCGATGATCATCGACGCCATGGACCTGCTCTACACCGGACGATTCGATGGCTTCTGTCTGGTCACCAGCGACAGCGACTTCACGCGTCTTGCCTCGCGGATCCGCGAAAACGGCGTAATGGTCTACGGTTTCGGCGAGCGCAAGACCCCCTCGCCATTCGTCAAAAGCTGCGACCGCTTTGTTTACGTCGATGCACTGATCGCCAACGTGCCGTCTGGCAAGGCGGCAAAGTCGAAGGCCCCCACCGCTGCAAAGCCCAGCCCCGAAGGAGATGAAGGCATCAAGCGCTTCAAGGGCAACTCCGGGCTCATCAAGGCGCTCCGAAAAGCGATCGCAGACCTTTCCGATGAGGACGGCTGGGCGAGCCTCGGTCCCGTCGGCTCGCAGGTCCAAGCCGCGCACTCCGACTTCGATCCCCGCAACTACGGCTTCGCGAAGCTGAGCGACCTGCTTCACGCCGTCGATCTGTTCGAAGTGAAGAAGCGGGACAAGTCGGTCCAGATCCGGGATTCGAAGGCCAAATAAGCCGCGCAGCCTTCACCATGTTCCGCCCGTGGTACCGCAGCCGGCTCTTCTGGTTGGGGCTCCTTCCGGTGGCTTTGCTCTTCTGGGGGTGGCTGGACTCGTTTCGAGTGCGAAGGGAACTTGGAATCCCGGTGAGCCCCGCCACAATTAACGGGTTTCCTGTAGGATTTGAGTATGTCGGCATCCGACAGGTCCGGGGCGTCTTTTCGTTCGTGAGTCACTCGAGGGACAGCGCAGGAGAATGGCTAGTCGTGAACACCCCCGTTACTGACTGGGACTTCAATCCCCGGAGCGGCCCAATCACTACCGTGGGAATCCGGCGTGAGACCGATCTATTCTGGGAAACTCGGGAAATCTACTTCTCACACTGGTTTCTCACCCTCGTTTACCTGACCGTCTGGCTCACTTCGCTGGTCTTTTGGCAGCAGCGGAAACATCGAGCGGCCCGCGGGCTTCAGTTCACCCCCTAAGATACCCTTGTAGCAGTGTGGACTCGCCGATTCCACACTACCGCCTACGCGATCACGTGCCGTCGTGCCGTTGACCGGATCGATCCGGATTCCTAAGATATTCGGCAAGCGGAATGCTTTTCCGCCGTCCGTTCACCCCCACCCCCCAGCCATGAAAATCGTCGTCCACGATTACGCGGGCCATGCGTTCCCCACGTCGTTGAGCCGCGCTCTTGCAGCCCGCGGACACCAGGTGGTTCACGCCTTTGCCAGCACCTTGCAGACGCCCCGAGGCGATCTCCGCCACCGCGATGGGGACCCCGCCACGCTCGAGTTCCGTGAGATCCCGATGGATCCGAACTATCCTCGCTACAAATACTCCTTCGTGCGCCGCCGCAACATGGAGGTCCGCTACGGCAAGGCGGCCGCCGATTTCATCCGCGAGTGGCAACCGGACGCGGTCCTATCCGGCAACACGCCGACCGAAACCCAGGACCCGATCGCCCGGGCCACCAACGAGGCCGGTGGCCGATTCTACTACTGGGTTCAGGACTTCTACAGTCTCGCCGTCGACCGCCTTTTGAAGAGGAAAATCCCGGTCGCGGGCTCGCTCGTCGGAAAGTGGTACCGTCATCTCGATGCCCGCCAGTTCCGCAACAGCGAGCGGATCATCACCATCACCGAGGACTTCACACCGATCCTCTCGGAGGAATTCGATGTCGACCCGCAGCGTGTCGAGGTCGTGCCCAATTGGGCGGTGATCGAGGAGCTTCCTGCCCGCGAGAAGTCGAACGAGTGGGCACTCCGACACGGCCTCCACAACCGCTTTGTCTTCCTCTACTCAGGCACGATCGGCATGAAGCACAACCCCGCCATGCTGCTGGAGCTGGCCCGCCGCCACCGCGACGATCCGGAGACCCGGGTGGTGGTGGTTTCCGAAGGCATCGGTGCCGAGTGGCTGAAGGCGGAGTCGGCCAAGGCCGGCCTCGATAATCTCATGGTGCTTCCTTACCAGCCGTTCGCCGAACTGCCATCCGTCCTGGCGACGGGCGATGTGCTGGTGGGACTGCTCGAGGAGGAAGCCGGAACCTTCTCCGTGCCGTCCAAGACCCTGAGCTACCTGTGTGCGGAGCGGCCGCTGCTGCTGGCGGTGCCCCCCGCCAACCTCGCAGCGAGGATCACTCTCGACAACGGAGCCGGACTGACGGTGGCACCGGGCGATCTCGACGGATTTCTGGCCGCCGCGGGCAACCTCCGTGGTTCGTCGGCCCTGCGTGAAAGCCTGGCCGCCAACGCCCGGCGCTACGCGGAGCAAACCTTCCCGATCGAAGACAAGGCGGACGTTTTCGAGCGTATCCTCGCGGGCTGATGCGAACCCTGTGGATCACCCGTCAGGATCCGCGTCCGGCCGACAGCGGTGACCTGATCTACTCCCTTGGCCTGCTCCGCGCTCTGGCGGACACCGGCACGACAGAGATCACCGTGCTTGCTCACCAGGGAGGGGCGGCCAACGAGGCTTTGCCCGGCGTCGAGTGGGTGTTCCCCGGTCCCGTCCCGCCAAAGTCACCGCTGAGTCTTCTCTCCAGTTTTCCAAGCGACGCCTACCGACTCGGCAACCGGTCGATGAGGGATGCACTCCAAAAGCTGCCCTCAGACCGTCAATTCGACAGAGTTGTCATCGATCAGGCCGCAAACGCCTGGGCACTCGACGAATTGCCGGACGGCATTCCGCTGCTCTACGTTTCGCACAATCACGAGGCCATCGTCCGGACCGAAGTGGCAGCCTCCAATGAAGGCTCGCTACCGTTCCGGCTGGCGCTCCGTCGGGATGCTTCAAACTACGCCCGGCTCGAGTGCCGCCTCTGCAACGCCGCCGCCGGCATCTCGGCCATCACACCCCGTGACGCCGACGCTTATCGGAAAGAGTTCCCACAAAAGCACTACCAAGTACTTTCACCCGGCTACGACCACCCTGCCCCGGATGCCCCCCCGGAGCTCACCGCCGAAACGCCCCGCCGGGTCGTTCTTGCAGGGACCTTCGAGTGGCTCGCCAAGCGCCGGAACCTCGAGGCGTTCCTACGTGCCGCCAGCGAGCCCTTCCAAACCGCCAAAATCGAGTTTCACGTCGTTGGCAAGGCCGACCCGGACTACTTTGCCAGCCTCTCCGCACGCTTTCCGTGGGCGACATTCGAAGCCAATGTGCCATCGATGGAGCCCTACCTGAAGAACGTCCGGATCGGCCTGATCCCCGAAGCCCTCGGAGGCGGGTTCAAACTGAAGGCGCTCGACTACATTTTCCGCGGGCTGCCGTTGGCATCGATTGAAGCGGCTCTCAGCGGATTGCCCCTCACGGCCGAATCCGACTGCCTCGCCGCCGATTCGGTCGACAGCCTGGCCCGTCGGGTCACCGAGAAAATCGACGATCTAGGATTCCTCAACCGGGCCGCGAAGGAAGCTCTCGACGAATGCCGCGATGCGTTTCGCTGGCCCGACCGCGGCCGCGAACTCGCTGACCTCCTCCACAAGCTGGCATGATCCTCGACGACGCACACGATCCGGTGTCCGTGCCCACCGCGCAGCATGCGCGATGGGTCGAGCGCCTGTTGTGGGCGTTCCTGCTTTCCTTCTCCCTGGACTACCGTGCCGACTTCGCCCGCGCCGGCGGCGCCGGAACCGGCATCGACCAGCTGCTTTTCGTCGCGGGCTGCCTTGCTTCGACCGCGGCCATCTTCTTTCTCGGCTGGCGTTACCTCTTCGTCCGGCCGGGCTCGTGGCTACTCGTCTTCTGGGGTGGTTTCCTCGCCTACATGCTGGTCAATGCCTTCCTGCAGGGAGTCCCCGCCGGCCGGTCACTGCGGATCATCCTTCCCCTGTGCCTTTGTTTCGCCGGAATGATGAACGCGCACATCGCCGGCTGCATGGGCATCCGTCCGTCGCGCATCGTCGCCCCGGTGCTCGTCGCGGCCTGCATCAATGTCGTTTGGCGGATCACCCAGGGATTCCTGTTCAAGGACATCACGCTCGATACGGCCCGGGTCGAGATCCAGAGCTCGGCCAATAACTGGATCGCGGCCTTCATCGGTTGCTCGCTGCTGCTCCGCCGCCGGCTCCACTGGACCCTGTTCCTCGCGGCCGGAGTGATGTTCGGCGGAATTCTCGTCACGGTCACCCGCTCGCTGCTCTTCCCGATCATGGCATCCGCGGTGGCGACCTTCGGCTGCTACTTCCTCGGAGCAAAGTGGGGCATCTACCGCATGTCGGAGCTCCCGCGCCGGATCGCACCCGCCGCGGCGGTCACCGGGCTTGCGCTACTGGCGATCGGGATCGCGGCGCTCGCTCACCCGCGATTGCTCGAGCGCTGGGAAGAACGGCTCTTCCACCATGCCGCCGACCGCAACCTGCCGACCGACATCTCATGGCTCACCCGTGAGGCGGAGGCTTCGTCGATCTTCAAGATCCTCAACGAGGACCCGATCCACTACGCCTACGGCCACGGCATCGGTGCCTCCTACTATTGGGATCCGACCTATTACCAGGAGGTCTCGCTGGTCTACCCGAAGGAAGAACTGATCGCCCAGACCGAGGTCTGGTTCGCCGGCCATTCGGTGTGGACCTACTCGCTCTTTTCCGGAGGAATTCCCGCCCTGCTCGCCCATATCGGCATCATCGTGGCGGTCATGTTTGCAAGCGTCCGCGCCGCGCGCGCCAATGCGACCGATCCGGGGCCCGACCAATGGCTTTCGTTCCTTCCCTGTGTCGCGGCATTCTGCCTGCTGAGCGAAACCCTGACTTCCAATCCATTCGACGAGCGCCTGGCCGGCCTGATCTTCGGAGTCATGGCCGGACTCAGCCAGTCGTTCTTCGTCCGCGCCTCCTGGATCCACTCCCGTGATCTCCATGCCTGATCCCGTCAAAACCGTCGCGCTCGTCGATCCACTCTGGGTCGGCCACCACCCGATGTACTTCGGGCAGTTCGCGGCGTCGTTCCTGCGGGCCGGCGCACGGGTCATCGGACTGTGTCCGGAGCCGGATGCCGCACTGCGCGAAATCGGCGAGGCGTCCGAAGGAATCGAAGACTGGCAGTCGCATGTCCATCTCCGCTACATGCCCGCCGGCGCCCGAAGTTTCCTGTGGGGCCGCTTCGAAGGCGACCCGCTGCGTACCTTCCAGCGCTGGCTCCGCGCGGGCGACGGGATCGACGCCGCCGAGCACGAAACCGGTTGGCACACCGACCTCGTCTACTTCCCCTACCTCGATTCCTACCTGCGATTCCTGCCGGTTCCCGGAATTCCGGACATCGCTCTCGGGCGCCCGTGGAGCGGCCTCTACCTGCGCAACCACCATCACCAGCCAAATGGATCGTCACTCCATGCTTCGGCCCGGATGTTCGCCAAGGGAGACGCGATCTTCCGGTCCCCGCTCTGCTGCGGCATCGGAGTGCTCGACGAGCGCTTCAACGAAGCGATCGAAGACTTCACCGGCAAGGAGGTGACCCCCTACCCCGACGTCACCCAGACACTCTTGCCCGAAACCGAACCGGAGTTGGTCCGGAGCAGCCGGGCGAAGGCCGACGGACGAAGCGTCATCGGCTTGATCGGACTGGAAAAACGGAAAGGCACGCTCACCATGATGCGGGTCGCCCTCACGGCCCACGAACTACGGCTACCGTGGTACTTCGTCTTCGCCGGCGTTTTCCGGAAGGCCGAGTATTTCGGAAACGACCGGTCGTTCGTCGAATCCTTCGCGAAAAGAGTCCGCTCGGGAAAACTCGACAACGTCCACTTCGACCCCGACGCGCCCCGCATTCCGACCGAACCCGAGTTCAACGCCCTGTTCGCCAGCTTCGACCTCGCGTGGGCCGCTTACGAAGGATTCCAAGGCAGCAGCGGCACGCTGAGCAAGGCCGCGGCCTTCGAGATCCCCTCGGTCGCCAGCGACGGCGAGTGCATCGGTCATCGTGTCAGGAAGTATCGGACCGGCCTGACGATCGAGGAAGGCAACCCCGAACAGGCCCTCGAGGCCATCGAGCGAATGCTCGTTGGCAAAGATTGGGAAGGCGCGGCTCTCGAGCCGGATTACGCCGGCTTCCGGGAAGCCCACAGCATCGAACGCCTCGATTCCATCCTCGCCAGACTGGTTGCCTCCGCATGACCCGTTCCACCCCCCGGAACCATGAAAACCCGTGTCCCGAATCCCGAAGCCGCCGCCGAAACCGCGGCGCCCGGAGCCGTGGACCGATACCCATTGGCGCCCGGGCAGCGCGAGATCCTGCTGCTCGGCGAGTTCGGTGACGGCGCGGATACCGCCTTTAACGAAGCGCTTCGAATCGAACTGCCGGAGCCCGTCGACGTCGTGCTACTCACCGCGGCCTTTGACGAGTTCTCCAGACGTCACCCGATCCTGCGCAGCACGCTGGACATCCACTCGGGCGAGCAGCAAGTCCACCCGGACCCCACCATCCGGATCGAGGAGATCCGACTCAGTCCGGGAGATGATCTTGAAACAACAGTCGACCGCCTTGCCGACCAACCGATCGACCTCGCCAATGGTCCTCCGGCCCGCATCCACCTGATCCATACCGGACCTTCTTCGGCGACGCTCCTAACCGTCACCCACCACGCGGTTTGCGACGGTTGGTCGTCTGGCATCCTGATCCGGGAGCTCGGTCGAATCTACCGGGCGTTGTCCGAAGGCCGGCACCCGAAGCTCCCGCCAGCCGCGCCCTACCGCGAGTTCGTCGAATACGAGAAACAGGTCCGGCAGGGTAAACGCGCCGATGAAGTCCGAGCATTCTGGCAATCCCGGCTCAGCAATCCGCCGGCGCCACTCGATCTCCCGCCGTCACTCCCCGGCTTCCCGACCGCCAGCTTCTCAGCCGAGTCGCTCCGTCGCCCCCTCGACGCCGGTCTGGTGCGAAAGCTACGACAGGTCTCCAAGTCCGAGAGTCGGTCGTTGTTCGGCGACCAGCTCGGCGTGTGGGCCATCCTGCTTTCCCGAATCACCGGACAGACCGACTTCCTGACCGCGATTCCCCAAGCCGGTCATCTCGCGATGGGTGCCACCTCCTTGGTCGGACAGTGTGTCCGAACGCTCCCCATCAGGCTCAAGGTCAACCCGGACGTGTCGACCGGCGAGTTCCTCGAGTCGGTCACCGCCGAAATCGATGCGGTCATGGCCCACGCCGACACCAGCCTTTCGGAACTCGCGAGCCAGTTCGATCTGCCACGCTGCAGGGACTTCCCGGCCTTCGTCACGACCACCTTCAGCCTGTTACCCCGAACGCCCGACCTCAGCCTCGGCGGCTCTTCGCCTGCAGAGGTGCGCGTCCATCCCCGTCGCTACTGGGCCAACGAACTCGGTGCCTGGGTCATCCGGGACGGCTCACAGTTTCACCTCGAATGGCTTTTCAACCGCCAGCGCCACGACAGGAAGATCATCGAAGGTTGGATGGATGCCTACATTCGGCTGCTGGAAGCCATCACGGAGAATCCGGGAACGGCCATCAGCCAGCTGCCACTTCTCTCGGACGATCGGCGGGCGATACAGAAGGACTTTTCCGAGTCTCCTCACCCCTATCGCCGTGATGCGACCATCGACGGTTTGTTCACCGAGGTCGCGAAGACCCATGCGGACAAAGTCGCATTACGAGGAGAGGCAGCGGACAGCACCTACGCCGACCTCGACCGCAGGGCGACGTCGATCGCCGCGCACCTCCAGCGGCGCGGCATCAGCCCCGGAAAAACGGTGGCCGTTCACCTCCCTCGAAGTCCGGAACGCATTACTACCTACCTCGCCATCCTCCGGTGCGGGGCAACCGTCATGCCGCTGGATCAGGCCAGCCCGGGAGAGCGACTGAAGGCCCTCATTGAAGACGCCAATGCGTTTGCGGTGGTGTCAGGCGAAGCCGCATTGGAACAAGCACTCGGTATCCCGGTCATTCCACCGGCACCCGCGGGATCCGATTTCAAGGCGCCCGGACACCTCGCCACCGACCCCGCCTTTCTGCTCTACACCTCGGGATCGACCGGCACTCCGAAAGGTGTCGTCATTCCGCATCGGGCCATCGTCCGGCTGGCGCTTGCCTCCGGTGATCTCGCGACGGAAATCGATGACGTCTTTCTCAACTTCGCGCCGGCCTCATTCGACGCGTCGCTGTTCGAGATCTGGAGCCCCTTGCTGAACGGAGCGACCGTGGTGATACCCGCTCCGGGGACCGGACTGCAGGGTATCGCCGATGCGATTCGCGACCGGGGCGTGAACACCCTGTGGCTGACCGCCGGTCTGTTCCAGACGATGGTCGATGAGCATCTCGGAGATCTCGCCCCGTTGCGCCGGTTGCTGACCGGAGGCGATGTGGTATCGCCGACCCACGCCGCACGCGTGCTGGAAGCACACCCTTCGCTGCGTCTCGTCAATGGCTACGGACCGACCGAGTGCACGACCTTTGCGACCACCCACCCGATCACTGAAGACGACTGCCGGAATGGGGCCATTCCGATTGGCGTTCCGGTTGCGAATACGACGGTCGAAATTGCCGACGCAAACGGACAACCCCTGCCCCTTGGCTCCCGTGGCGAAATCGTCATCGGCGGTGATGCGGTCTCGCTCGGCTACCACGGCAGGGACGACGGCGCACCTTTCTTCATCGAAGACGGCAAGCGTTGCTACCGAACAGGCGATATCGGCAGAAAAGATGGGTCAGGCATCCTTCACTTCGAGGGTCGTGACGACCGTCAGATCAAGGTTCGGGGTTACCGGATCGAACCTGCCGAAGTGGAAGCGGTCATCGCAAGATTCGCGGGGGTGAAGCAGGTGCGGGTCGCCTCCCGCGAAGGATCTCTTGCAGCGTGGATCGCTACTGAGAACCCGGAGTCCTTCGACGCCCGAGCGTTGAGAGACTCGCTCTCCAAGACCCTTCCAGACTGGATGTGTCCCCCGATCATCTCCGCCCTCAGCGCCCTGCCGTTGGATCGCAATGGCAAGATCACCACCGACGGGCTTCGGGTTTCATCGCCGTCAACCTCGGGCAGTCCGCCTGAAGGCCCCGACGAATCCAAGCTGGCCACGATCTGGATGGAGTTGCTTGAGATGCCCTCGATCGGCCGGGATGCCAACTTCTTCGAGCTCGGAGGCGACTCGCTCACAGGTTTGCGGCTTTTCTCGCGCATCGACCGCGACTTCGGCGTGACCCTGCCACTCGCGACATTGGTCCAGCACCCGACGGTCCGCTCGCTGGCACGCGCCATCGACTGCGCCCGCACCGACCCCGACCCCCAAGCGACACCGGGAGTCTTCGTCGAACTGCGAAAAGGATCGCCCACCTTGTTCTGCATCCATGGTGGAGACGGTGCGGTGATGTTCTACCGCCCCCTGCTCGGCAACTTGCCGGAAGAGGTCGGCATCACCGCAATCGAGTCGCGCGAACTCGGACGCAACGAGGCCGTTGCCGTCGGAACGATTGAGGAAACGGCGGACGCCTACCTTCGCAAGATCCGCATCGCGCAGCCTCATGGACCCTATGCCCTCGCCGGCTATTCGTTCGGCGGAGTCGTCGCTTGGGAAATGGCCTGCCGCTTGATCGAGGAAGGCGAGGAGGTTGAACTTCTCGGACTTTTCGACACCCACAACCCGGCGTTCCCGCTTCGTGCGATGCCACTGAGGAGGCGGATCCACACGTTCTGGGACCAGCGCGAAGACGAACCTCTGCCGAAGCGCCTGTTCGCCCTCGGTCAGCGGACCGTCGACGGACTCCGCACCCACTTCAGGGTGAAGCGGGAGCTGGCCGCTGCCGCGGTCGGCCCTGCCCCTGCCCACTCCGACCTCCGCCGGGTTCAGGTGCGCGAGGCCCACTATCAGGCGATGATCGCCTACCGGCCGAGGCCGTTCCCGGGCAAAGTCACCTTGTTCAAAGCGATGGAAGGCAGCGACAAATACGAACTGCCCGCCGACTACCACTGGGCTGACCTCGCACTTGGCGGCTTCGAAATCGTTCCGGTCCCGGGACGCCACGACACCTTGTTCGAAGCCAAGCACATTCCCGCCATCAGCCGCGCGATCGCCGAGCACTTTCCCGTGCGATGAGGAAACGGCAGCCCTCAGCCGCGCCCCTCAGAACGACAGGAAGTTCTCGAGCAGCTTCTTGCCCATCTCGGTAAGGATCGACTCCGGGTGGAACTGCACTCCGTGGACGGGGTGCTCCTTGTGGCGAAGCCCCATGATCTCGTCCTCGGCAGTCCACGCGGTGATCTCGAGACAATCCGGAAGCGTTTCCCGTTTCACGATCAGCGAATGGTAACGCGTCGCCTCGAAAGGACTCGGGAGCCCGGCAAACACACTTCCCCCATCGTGGAAGATCGGTGAGGTCTTACCGTGCATCAGCCGGTCGGCCCGCACCACATCACCGCCGTAGACCTGGCCAATCGACTGGTGGCCGAGACAGACGCCGAGGATCGGAGTGCTGGCACCGAACTCCCGGATCAGGTCGCAGGAAATCCCGGCCTCGTTCGGCGTGCAGGGTCCCGGGGAGATGCAAATGCGCGACGGACCGAGCTCGCGAATGCCGTTCAGATCGATGGCGTCATTCCTCACGACCTTCATCTCCGCACCCAACTCGCCGAAGTACTGGACGAGGTTGTAGGTGAACGAATCGTAGTTATCGATGATCAGAAGCATGGCGGTCAGTCTTCCAGCGTCTTGGCCAAAGCGATCGCGCGCAGCATGCCCTTCGCCTTGTTGACGGTCTCGTTGTATTCGTAGGTGGGGTCGGAGTCGGCCACCACCCCGGCACCCGCCTGGACATAGGCATTGCCGTCCTTCAGCAAGCACGTCCGCAGCGTGATGCAGGAGTCGTGCGACCCGTCGAAACCGAAGTAGCCGACCGCACCCGCGTAGGCGCAGCGCTTGCTCTTCTCCAGCTCGTTGATGATCTGCATCGCCCGGATCTTGGGCGCACCCGAAACGGTGCCCGCCGGGAAAGTCGCCCGCAGCACATCGTAGGCGCTGTGTCCGTCATCGAGCGTCCCCGTGACGTTCGACACGATGTGCATCACATGGCTGTAACGCTCGACGATCATGAAGTCGTCGACTTTCACACTGCCGTGCTTGGCAATGCGCCCGACGTCGTTCCGCGCGAGATCGACCAGCATCAGGTGTTCGGCCCGTTCCTTGGGGTCGTCCAGAAGGTCTGCCGCCAAGGCGTCGTCCTCCTCGGGAGTCTTGCCCCGCCAGCGGGTGCCCGCGATCGGACGGATGTCGATTCTTCCGTCGATCGATCGCACGTGGACCTCGGGCGAGCTGCCGACCAACGCAAAGTCACCCATCTCCAGGATGAACATGTAGGGCGATGGATTCACATGGCGGAGTGCCCGGTAGAGATCGACCGCCGAACGGCCGAAAGGCGTCTCGAACCGCTGGCTCGGGACGAACTGGAACACGTCGCCGGCGGCAATGTACTCCTTGCCCCGCAACACCATGTCCTCGAACTCCGCCTGAGTTGTGTTGCTCTTGGCATCGCCGGGTTCGACTTCGACGAGACCATTGAGCGCCGGCACGTGAAGTGGCCGGTTGAGCATCTCGACCGTGGCAGCGACCTTCTCCCGGGCGGCGACATAGGCGTGCTCGGGCGACTCGAATTCACCGGGAAACGCGTTGGCGATGACCTGAACGCGATGAAGTTTCTGATCGAATACAATCAGCGTGTCGGCCAAGACGAACATCGCGTCCGGCACACCGAGCTCATCGTTCGGCGGTTCCGGAATGCTGGTTTCGAACTGACGCACCGCATCGTAGGCCAGATAGCCGACCAGCCCGCCGCAGAAAGGCGGCAGGTTGCCGTGCAGCACGGGCTTGTACGGAGCCATGTGGCGCTCGAGGGCAGCCAGCACGTCATCTTCCACCACATCGGTCGAAACGTCGGCGCCCTCGCGGATCGTGATCTCCCGGCCCCGGGCCTCGATGATTCGCCGCGGCCCGCTGCCGAGAATTGACCATCGCCCGCTGCTGTCGGTGCTCTCGGCACTTTCAAGCAGGAACGAATGCCGCCCGTCCCGCACCTTGAGGAAGGCGGACAGGGGCGTCTCGAAATCCGCGGCGAGCTGGGTGTAGACCGGGACGACATTGCCCTGCTTGGCCAGCTCCGCGAATTCCTCGAACGACGGTTCGATCGGAATGGGATTCACGCGGGCGGGAGTGTGGCCGAGAGTCGGGTGGGTGCAAGCCTCGGAACACGGGCATTCTAGGCATCGCCGCGCGCTTGCTTGCGGCGGATCGGCTCCCTACGCTTCCCGCCACCATGATCGTTGAGCCCAAGATCCGAGGATTCATCTGCACCACCGCGCACCCCGACGGCTGCGCCAAGCACGTCGCCGACCAGATCGCGGTCGTCAAATCCCGGGGCCCGATCGAGGGTGGCCCGAAGCGGGTGCTGGTGATCGGCTCATCGACCGGCTACGGCCTTTCCTCGCGGATCGCCGCCGCCTTCGGATGCGGTGCCTCGACCATCGGGGTGTTTTTCGAAAAGCCAGGCTCGGAGAAACGGACCGGCACCGCCGGCTGGTACAACTCGGCGGCGTTCGAGAAGGAAGCCGCCGCCGCCGGACTCTACGCAAGGTCGTTCAATGGCGACGCCTTCTCGGATGCGATGAAGGAGACGGTGATCGAAGCAATCAAGTCGGACCTCGGACAGGTCGACTGCGTGATCTACTCGCTGGCTTCGCCGCGTCGCGAGCACCCGAAGAGCGGTGAGGTTTTCAAGTCGGTGCTGAAACCGATCGGCCAGACCTATACGAACAAGAATCTCAACACCTCGACCAAGGTCGTCGACGAAGTGACCATCGAGCCGGCCACCCAGGACGAGATCGATCAGACGATCGCGGTGATGGGCGGTGAGGACTGGGAGATGTGGATCGATGCACTCCAGCAGGCCGGAGTCCTCGCCGAGGGCGTCAAGACGGTCGCCTACTCATACATCGGCCCGGAAGTCACGTGGCCGATCTACACCAACGGAACCATCGGAGCCGCCAAGGAGGACCTTGAGAAGTCCCAGCGCAAGCTCGACGAGAAGCTCGCCGGCCTCGGTGGCAAGGCGTGGGTTTCGGTCAACAAGGCTCTCGTCACGCAAGCCTCCTCCGCCATCCCGGTAGTGCCACTCTACATTTCGCTCCTCTACAAGGTCATGAAGGCGAAGGGCACGCACGAGGACACGATCGAGCAGATGGACCGCCTGTTCCGCGACCGGCTTTACGGAGCTGCCGACCCTCAGCCGGACGAGGCCGGACGGATTCGCATCGATGACTGGGAAATGACCGACGACGTCCAAGCTGCGGTCGACAAGGTCTGGAACGAGGTGAACACGGACAACCTGCTCGAGCTCGCCGATGTCGATGGCTACGAATCGAGCTTCCTGCGGCTGTTCGGCTTCGGTTTGGAAGGCGTCGACTACGCCGCGGAAACCGACCCTGCCACCGGAGTTCCTTCGGTCCCGGCCGAGGCCTGAGAATCTACGTATTTGATACGTGATCCCGTAATATTCGGGTAGCCAAACCTCAGGCATGGTGGTCAGCGATGAAGCACATCCTGATTCCCGTTTTCGCCGCCTTGGCGATTCAGACCGGCCTGGCGGGCACGGCCCAGAAGCCTCAGGCATCCCAACCTCTGCGCCCTTCCGAGGAAGCCGCCGTGATGGAGAAGGCCAAGGAACTCCTTGAGCGCTCCATCCGGATCGACCGCGACGGCAAGGCCGTCAGCCACTTCGTCCGCAAAAATCGCGAGTTCAAGGTCGAGTGGCGCAATCTGGTCTTCCGCCAGCTCATCATGGGCTCGGTATCAACCAAGGACCTCGAGCGCGGAGTCCGGCGCCGCATCTACGCCCAAATCTCCAGCGACGCCTACCAGCTCAGTAGCCCCGAAGGCGTCGAGCCGTGGCGCAGCGGGCACTGCCCGGGCTTCCCCGGCTTCGTGCTGATCGAGGAAATCCACGGGGAGTTTCAACTGAGTTCCCCAGCGCTCGCCCGTTTCACTCCGGAGCCTCCGCTCCAAAGACCCCTGCTTGCCTCGCGAGAACCCGCTGTTGCCAACAAACTCTGAGCCTCGACCGGTTTCAGCGGCCGTTCTTGAACGCCCTTTCCCTCAGCGGGAAGGGCGTTCGGCTTTTTCGGGTACACCGAATCTACACCCATTGAGTCAAATTTAGTCAGGTTTCTCCCAGAAGCACCGGCCAGCCGGTGGCTGATGACGGCAGGAGACGGATGCGTCTAAGAATCGATTCCCCATCATCAACGAACGTCAGAACTTCCCAATAAGGCGTTACGCAAAGGCGCATTGAGCGCGAAACTCCAGTGCGACCCCCGTGCATTGATGCCGCAGGAAAGCAGGGCAATTCCGGGGACTTCGGATGTCGCCATGCGGAGAACAGAATTTGACAGATCCCTCTCGTCGTGGCGGTATTCGCCCACCCATGAGAATGATCCTCTCCACGATGATGATGCTGGCTGCTCCACTGGCAGCCGCGACCGCCCCGGCCCAGGGTGAAAAGATCGCATTGATCGGCAATGGCCTCGGAGAGCGGATGCTCGACCATCCGTGGTTCGAGACCGAACTTCACCTGCGCTACCCGGACAAGAACCTGACCCTGCGCAATCTCTGCCGACCGGGCGACACCCCGGGCTTCCGCCCCCACCCTTCCCGCAATTCGCAGTGGGCGTTCCCGGGTGCTGAACAGTTCCGCCCGCAGAACAAGATCCACGCCGGACGTGGGCATCACCCGACACCTGACCAGTGGCTTGAGACGGTGAAGGCGGACACGATTATCGCGTTCTTCGGTTACAACGAGTCCTTCGACGGAGAGGCGGGCCTCGATGCCTACAAGGGCGAACTCGCCGCCTTTGTCGACCACACGCTGGCCCAGAAGTACAACGGCAAGGCTGCACCCCGCCTCGTGCTGGTCTCGCCCATCGCCTACGAAGACCTCTCCGACGAGCGGGACCTGCCCGACGGCGTTGCGGAGAACCAGAACCTCGCTCTTTACACGAAGGCCATGGCGGAGGTCGCGGCGGCCAAGAAGGTCGAGTTCGTCGATCTGTTCGACCAAACGAGCAAGCTCTACCCGACCCTTGAGGACAATTTCACCCGGAATGGCTTCCTGCCGGACGACTCGGGCTACCGGCTGCTTGGCCCCGCTCTGGCCGATCTGGTCTACGGGAAGACCGAGCGCGTGTCGAAAGTCCCCGCGGACAGCCTGGCCAAGGCGATCCAGGACAAGAACTGGTTTTGGTTCAACGACTACCGGATGCTCAACGGCGTCCATGTCGACGGCCGTCGCTACAACCCTTTCGGGCCGGGCAACTACCCCGACGAGACCAAGAAGATGCGCGCCATGACCGAAGTCCGCGATCGCCGGATCTGGGCGGGCGTGAATGGCAAGGCCTTCGATGTCGCCGCCGCCGACAAGCAGACTCCCGCTCTTCCCGAGGTCAAAACCAACTACAAGCCGAGCAACAAGAACGGGGATCCCGAATACCGCGAGCCGGACAAGGCCGTCGATGCCCTCAAGGTTCCCGAAGGCTACAAGATCGAGCTCTTCGCCTCCGAAGAGGACTTCCCGAATCTCGCCAATCCGGTCCAGCTTTCCTTCGACAACAAAGGCCGCCTGTGGGTCGCCACGATGCCGAGTTACCCGCACTACCGCCCGGGTGACACCCGCCCGGACGACAAGATTCTCATTTACGAGGACACCAACGGTGACGGTAAGGCGGACCGGGAGACGGTCTTCGCCGATGGCCTCCATGTGCCGACCGGCTTCGAATTCGCTCCCGAGGGCGTCTACGTGTCGCAAGAGCCCGCCCTGATGTTGCTTCGGGATCTCGACGGGGATGACCAGGCCGATACCCGCGAGGTGGTGCTGATCGGTTTCGACACCCACGACACGCACCACGCCGCCGGCGCTTTCTGTGCGGATCCGTCAGGTGCCGTGATGATGGCGGAGGGCGTTTTCCTCCACTCGAATGTCGAAACCCCATACGGCCCCGTGCGTGGCGTCGATGGCGGCTTCTACCGCTTCAGCCCGCAGCGGACGAAGCTTGAGCGCACGGCCCAGCTTTCCATCCCGAACCCCTGGGGCATCGCCTTCGACCAATGGGGCCAGGACTTCTTCCTCCACACCTCCGGGCCCAGCATCAACTGGATGCTGCCGGTTTCGATCAAGCCGACCTATGGGTCGAAGACTCCCTCGACACCGAACCTCGCGCCGCAGGGCAACGCCGTGCGCCCGACCTCGGGACTGGAGTTCGTCTCCTCCTCCCATTTCCCCGATGAAGTTCAGGGCGACATGCTGGTGTGCAACAACATCGGCTTTCTCGGAATCAAGCAGCACAAGATCGTCGACGACGGAACCGGCTACAAAACCGAGCACCGTCAGGACCTGCTGGTATCCTCGGACGGCAACTTCCGCCCGGTGGATCTCGAGTTCGCTCCGGACGGCTCACTTTACGTCGTCGACTGGCACAACGTCCTGATCGGCCACATGCAACACAGCGCGCGCGATCCGCTCCGCGACCATGTCCACGGGCGCATCTACCGGATCACCTATCCCGAGCGCCCCTTGGTCAAGGCACCGCAGGTCGAAGGCGCCCCGTTGGCAGCCCTGCTGGAAAACCTGAAGCATCCGGACTACCGCGTCCGCTACCGCGCCCGCCGCGAGATCCGCGAGCATCCCGCCAAGGAAGTCAGCGCGGCACTCAAGACATGGGTGTCCAAGCTTGATCCGAAGGACGAAGCCTACGAGCACCAACGGCTTGAGGCCCTCTGGACGAGCTGGGGCATCAACGAGGTCGACACCGAGCTGCTCCGCCAGCTTCTGCATTCGCCCGACTTCCACGCGCGGGCCGCTGCCGTGCGGGTGCTCCGCTACAATTTCCGCGACTTCGAAGACGTCTCGGCACTCCTGACAGCCGCGGCCTCCGATCCCCACGGCCGGGTGCGGCTCGAAGCGATTGCCGCCGCCTCGTGGCTCGACAATGCAGCCGCCAAGAAGGTCGTCGAAGTGGCTGCCTCGAAACCTCTCGACGATTGGACCAAGAACGCCGCGAAGACCGCCGCCGATCGCCTTGCCGGACGCGAAGAGGAACAAGTCGAAGAGAACCCGGCACCGAAGGCGCCCTCCCACCTGACCGAAGCCGAGCAGAAGCGCTTCATCAAGGGCCACGAAATCTACAACCGCGAAGGGCACTGCGGCACCTGTCACCAACCTGATGGCAACGGACTGCCGCCCGCCGGCTTCCCGCCGATCGCAGGAACGAAATGGGCCCAAGGCAGTGAGGACCGCCTGATCAAGCTCGCCCTCCACGGTCTGATCGGACCGATCGAGGTGAAGGGCCAGAAGTATCCCGGACAGGTTCCCATGACCCAGTTCGCCGGACTGCTGAACGACGAGGATCTCGCCTCGGTGCTCACCTACGTTCGGAACCACTTCGGAAACAAGGCCTCGGCCATCACGCCGGAGAAGGTCGCAGAAGTCCGCAAAGCCACCGGCAACCGTTCGTTCTACACCTCGGAGGAACTGCTCAAGCAGCATCCTCTGGAGAACTGATCGGCTTCCGCCAACCTTCCCGAGCCCGGCCATCTCCGCGATGCGCCGGGCTTTTCGTTTTCACTCACCCGGCTCGTCACCTCCCTCGGCCGTCTGCCAAGCGGGATCCCAGATCTTGGCGAAGCCGTTCTTCGGCTTCGTCGCCTGCCGGATCACGCCATCGGCCGACAATCCGGTGACACCTGCCATCTCAAAGCCGGTCGAGTTCAAGGCCTCGACGGTCCACACGTTGCAAATGCGGGGAAAGTAGTAGCTGTGGGGCGATTCGATCAGCCGTCCGCTGCCCCAGCTCGACGGCGCGATGGTATTCGGAATCCCTTCCCCGTCCCTCACGGCACAGCTGTTCAGGAATGCCGCCAAACCCACCCCGGCTGAGTCCGGCACATAGGTCTGGTAAAGCCTCTGATGGTGGCAGACCTCCGGAATGTTCCAATCGAAGGTGATGATCTCCATCACCGAAGGCGACGGCATGAACAAGGCATGGATCACCTGCCCGGGACTCAGCCACCGCTCCTGCACGTAGGCGGTCTGGTCGCCCCAGCTGAACGCGGCCCACTGGCGGACTACCGACTCGCGGGGAACCTTGTAGCCGTGCCGCTGCAGCCACTGCAGATCGAGGATGAGACCGGTGTGGAGTTCGTCGGAAAACAACACCACCGGCACCGTCGCGGGCTCCGGGGTTGCCGCACGCGTGACCTCGACCCGGCGGACCTCCACTTCATCCTGCGGGAATTTCAGCGCGCAGGACGCGAAAAAAAGCGGACAGGCAGGCAACCAATACCTGACCCATCCGCTTTTCATCGAATCGGGATGATGGAGCTGGAAACTAGCGGACGATCTCAAGCAGCTCGACGTCGAACACGAGCATGCCACCCGGTCGTCCACCGCCGGGATTCTCGCCGTAGGCAAGGTCAGCCGGGATCCAGAAGCGGCGCTTCTCGCCGACCTTCATCAGCTGCAGGCCCTCGGTCCACCCCTTGATCACACCGTTGAGCGGGAACTGGGTGGGCTCGCCACGGGTCACGGAGCTGTCGAACAGCTTTCCGTCGGTCGTCCAACCGGTGTAGTGAACCTTCACGGTGTCGGTCGCCTTCGGCATGTCCTCGCCTTCACCTGCCTTGAGCACCTTGGAAGCGAGACCGCTCTCGGTCTTGGCGGCGTCGTCAGGCACGGCGGCGACGTCGTCAGGCACCGGAGGCGCCGGAGGAGCGGCCTTGAAGGAGACCAGCTCGAACTCGGCGACCACATGGCCACCCGGGAGCCTCGCCTCGGGGAGCCAGGCAGAGCGCTTCTCGCCCTTGGTCATTCCTGTGATCATTTCCTTCATCTCCGCCGGCAGCTTGTCGACCGGCACGCTCGGAGGAGCGGGCTGCGAACGGGTGTCCTGCATGACCTGGCCTTCCATGCTCTTGGCGGTAAAGTGGAAGGTCACGACATCGCCGTCACCGGGAGTCTCGCCTCCGTCGCCTTCGGAGATCACCTTGTAGGCGACGCCGCCGGCCGACTTCAGGGCGTCTTCCGGGACTTTCGGCACTTCCTTGATCTCGATCAGCTCGACATCGAAAACCAGCATTCCACCCGGACGACCTCCACCGGGATTCTCGCCGTAGGCAAGATCGGCCGGGATCCAGAAGCGGCGCTTCTCGCCGACGGTCATCAGCTGCAGGCCCTCGGTCCACCCCTTGATCACGCCGTTGAGCGGGAAACTCGTGGGCTGACCGCGCTTCACCGAACTGTCGAAGAGTTCGCCATCGGTCGTCCAACCGCTGTAATGAACGGTCACCGTATCGGCAGCTGTCGGCTTGGCATCGCCGGTTCCCTTCGTGAGGACTTTCGAGGCCAGACCGCTTTCGGTCTTTTCGGCATCGGCGGGAGGGGCGGCAACATCAGCAGGCGCTTCGAGCATCGGTTCTTCAGGTTGGGCAGCTTCGGTTTCTCCAGCTGCGGGAGGAGTCTCCGCGGGCGCCTTCTCCTCAGCGCGCACGAGGGCGGGAGCCACGGCAAGCAGGGCCGCGACGGTCATTCGGTTCAGGCTACGGGCTTTCATCGGTGGCGGCAGCATCCATGGCTCAGCCCGCCTGTCAATCGCCCGACTCGTCGGCCGCCAGCTTCCGATCGATGAAAAAAGGCCCGAACGGCAGCAGGGAAGCGATGACCATCAGCGCCGAGTGGCCGAAGGACAGCTTCTTCCCAATCCAGGCGATGAGGATCAGGAGCATCAGGACGACAAACAGGACTCCATGCGCCCAACCGACGATTTTCACGGCCATCGGAAGGTCCGCCAAGTATTTGAGCGGCATCGCCACGCCCAGCAGCAGCAGGTAGGAAATGCCCTCGATCCAGCCGACAATCCGGACCCGGCCGACGGGATGAGCAAAGGAAGCCTTGTTCACGCGGCGTGTGATCGACTCTCGACGCGGCGCTGTCAACCCGGCTCGCCGGTGACGGAAACGTTTCCCTCTTGCCCGGCGTCAGGTGATCCGCTTTATCCCTGAAAACCCGCGAACTCGCGGTCTGGGCGCCCCCTGTTCCCCGATGAGAATTCTCCTCACCGCCTCCCTGCTGCTTCCGTCTACTATCTTGGGCGCCGGTTTCCAGTTGCAGGAGCGCTCGGCACGTGGCCTCGGCCGAGCCTTTTCGGGTGAGGCGGCGATCGCCGACGACGCCTCGGTCCTGGCCTCCAATCCGGCGGCAATCCTCCTTGTCCCGGGGGATACCGCCATTTCGGTCGGCGTCAGCCTCGTGTCGGCCAAGATCGATGTTTCCGGCACCTACACTCCGCCGGCCAGCCCTGCGGTGCCTGCCATCGGACGCGATGTCGGGAACGACAGCGCCGTGCCCTACCTATATCTGACCCGCCGGCTTAACGAGAACCTCAGCGTGGGATTCGGGTCCTTCACCACCTTCGGTCTGATCACCAACTACCCGACCGGATTCTCCGCCCGCACGCTGGCCGACCACAGCGAGCTGAAAACCGTCAATCTCAACCCGAGCATCGCCTGGCGGTTCCATCCCCAGTGGTCGGTCGGCGCCGGTTTCAACGCGCTCCACGCGGAGGGAAAACTGACTGCCACCCTGCCCAGCACCCTCCCCACCCTCGACCTCGCCGGAGATGACTGGGGCTACGGTTTCAACGTCGGACTGCTGTTCGAGTTGAACGACACCACCCGCTTCGGCCTGCACTACCGGTCGGAAGTCGATCTCACACTCAGCGGACGGGCCGTCTCGGTCGTCCCGTTTTTCAACGGCCCGGGAACCGTCGACCTCACCCTGCCGGACTCGTTCGAACTCAGCGCCTACCACGAATTCAACGATCGCTGGGCGATCCACGGCGATGTCGTCTGGACCGGATGGAGTGACTTCGACCAACTCAGGCCCGTCGTGACCGGATCTCCGGTCCAACCTCCGGTGACGCAGGAAAACTGGACGGACGCGTGGAGACTCTCGCTCGGCACCACGTGGAAAGCGACCGAGCGGCTCACGATCCGCGGCGGGATCGCCTACGACGAATCACCGGTGGAAGACCACTACCGCACGCTGCGGATTCCCGATTCGGACCGGATCTGGCTCAGCCTCGGCATCAGCTACCGCTTCCATCCGTGCTGGACCCTCGACGTGGCTTACACCCACCTCTTCATCGACTCCATCCGGATCAACGAGACCACGGCATCGGGGACGTTCTCGGGAGTTGCAGGTGGAGATGCTGACCTCTTCGCGCTCGGACTGTCGGGAAGCTTCTGAATTCGGGGATCCGATTGGACCGCCCCCCGCGACGGTGCGTCTTTTCCATCGCCACCGGCCCGCCCCTTTTTACACTGCCCACCATGCAGCAACGGGTGAAGCAGACCATGTCCGTTCCGATCGGTGAGTTCTACGATCGGCACCACGAGGCACTCTCGATGACCCTTCTGAGCGAACGGCACGGCTTCGAGCGCACCATCAGTGAACCCGCGCCGAACCGCCCCGGACTCGCGCTCGCCGGCTTCTTTTCCTACTTCGCCAAAAAACGCATCCAGGTCCTCGGAAACTCCGAGATGTCCTACCTCAAGAAGCTCACTCCCCAGATGCGTTCCGAACGTTTCGGCAGGATGTGCGAACGCGACATTCCGGCGATCGTGGTTTCCCGTGGCGGCCAGCTCACGGACGACCTGCTGGCGATCGCCACCGACAAGGGCATTCCGGTCTTCAACACCAAGCTGGTGACGATGAAGTTCCTGAATGCCGCGACCATCAAGCTGGAGCAGGAGTTCGCACCATCGACGACACTCCACGGTTGCATGGTCGACATGCGCGGCATCGGCGTCCTGATCATGGGCCGCAGCGGTAGCGGCAAAAGCGAGACCGCCATCGGCCTCCTCGAGCGGGGAGGCGCCCTCGTGGCCGACGACATGGTGCGGGTCAAGTTCGCGGGCGGAGAACTGACCGCCACCGCGCCGGACCTGTCGCGCGGCTACATCGAGATCCGGGGTATCGGCATCGTCAACGTCGCCAACCTCTTCGGCCTGACCTCGATCCGCCCCGAGAAACGGCTCGACCTGATCGTCACCCTGATTCCCCACGCCGACCTGAACGAGGTCGACCGCGTCGGCCTGCAGCCGAAAACCTTCGAAGTCCTCGGCCAGGCGGTTCCGCTGGTCGAAATCCCAGTCGCGCCGGGCCGCGACACGGCACGGATGGTCGCCATAGCGGCTCTCGACCAGCAACTGCGGAAACTCGGCTACAACATGGCCGACGAATTCAACGAGCGCTTGCTGAAGCACATGGCCAACAACCCCGCAACCTAGGGAATTCCCCCGCCAAGGCGCCGGAAAAATGCCTTGGACCACCCCCGGCACCCTCCCTAGACTCCGCCCGCCCACAGGCCCCATCTCAATGGCTCAACGCGAATTCACCATCCAGAACAAGCTCGGCATCCACGCCCGGCCCGCCGCGCAATTCGTCAAGACGGCGAGCAAGTTCACCTCGGAGATCCGGGTCGAGAAGGATGGCGAGGAAGTGGACGGAAAAAGCATCATGGGACTGATGATGCTCGCCGCCGGCCACGGCTCGGTGATCAACGTCGCTGTCGAAGGCGATGATGAGGAGGCCGCGATGGCCGCGATTTCCGATCTGATCGATCGGAAGTTCGAGGAGGACTGATCCGGCGGAGTCGACCGCTAGTGGAACGGCCCCGCCTCCAACACTGAGGATCAGGGCGGGATTTGTGCTTTGACCGCGGCTGCCCAGCGGACAGCATCATTCCAAGCATGGAGCAGGGTGTCGGCGCATCAAAACGGGAGAAGGTCCTCCAGGGCATCCCCGTGTCGCGTGGCATCGGCATCGCGCCCGTCCATGTGGTCGCCCGCGGATTCTCGGCGCCCGAGGTCTATCCGATCGACGACATCAAGGCCGAGCAGGCGCGCTTCAGCGCCGCCTTGGAAAAGACCAAGAAGCAGCTCATTGAGCTCCAAGAGCGGATCAAGGCGATCGCCGGTGAGGACGACGGACGGATCTTCGAAGCCCACCAGATGATGCTGGAAGACCGGGCGATCGTCGATGCGGTCAATCACGCCATCGAAAAGCGCCGTCAGAACGCCGAGTTTGCCCTCTACGCGGTTGCCCAGCACTACCTCGAGGCGATGCGGCGGGTCCCCGACCCGTACCTTCGCGAACGCACCGCAGATATCGAGGACGTCTGCCAGCGCGTCCTGAGGAACTTCAGTCACGGCGAACACCGGACGGGCGCACCCGAGGACCAGCACATCCTCGTGGCCTACGACCTCAGCCCCTCGGACACGGCCGCGATGAACCGGCGTCACATCGTCGGTTTCGCCACCGAGATCGGCAGCGTGAACTCCCACACCGCCATTCTCGCGCGCTCGCTCGGCATTCCCGCCATCGTCGGCCTCGAGGGCGCGGTTCTCGACCTGCGCACGCTCACTCCGGCGATCATCGACGGATACAGCGGCAAGCTGATCCTCAATCCGACCGACGAAACCCTTGCCCGCTACCGGGACCTTCGAACCGAGAAGGAACGGGTCCGACACGAGCTTGAAGCCCAGCGGGACGACGAAGCGGTCACCACCGACGGTCGCAAGATCACGCTGTCCGCGAATATCGAGCTCGTCGACGAGCTTCCGTATGTGAAAAACAGCGGAGCCCGCGGTGTCGGCCTCTACCGGACCGAGTTTCTCCTCCTCAAGGGAGAGCAGATGCCCGGGGAGGAGCAGCAGGCCGAAATCTACGCGAACCTCGCCAAGGCCCTGGCTCCTGAGCCGCTCATCATCCGCACCCTCGACTCAGGCGGCGACAAGCTGCCAGTCGAGCCACCTTCGGAACCCGAACCGAACCCTTTCCTCGGCTGGCGGGGGATCCGGGTCTCGCTCGACCGGCCCGCGATGTTCAAGGAGCAACTGCGGGCCATCCTGCGGGCCAGCGCCCACGGCAAGGTTGCGGTGATGTTCCCCTTGGTGTCGGGCATCCGGGAAGTCCGCCAAGCCCGCGCGCTCCTGCGCGAGTGCATGGAAGAACTTGCGGTGGAGGGAGTTCCCTTCGACGACCAACTCGAGACCGGCGTCATGATCGAAGTGCCGTCCGCCGCGGTCATCGCCGACCTGATCGCTCCGGAAGTCGATTTCTTCTCCATCGGAACCAACGACCTGATCCAGTACACGGTCGCGGTGGACCGGGTGAACCATCACGTCGCCTCGCTCTATCGGCCGACCCACCCCGCCGTCATCCGGCTGATCAAGCAAACAATCGACGCCGGCAGTGCCCATGGCGTCTGGACCGGGGTCTGCGGCGAAATGGCCGGCGATATCCGGCTCACCCCGCTCCTGCTAGGCCTCGGTGTGGAGGAGCTGTCGGTCGGTCCTCATCAGGTCCCGCGGGTCCGCAGGGCCATTCGGGCGCTCAGCTACGCGGAATGCGCCGCGATGGCCGACGAGGCGGTGAAAAACCCCGTAAGTCTGGACATTCTTGAGCTCTCGACTGATCTCGCCCGGAAATACTACCCCGAACTCCTCGATTGAAGCAGGTGTTTGGGAATTTTTTGGACATTCCCGGGAACAAAACTAGTGGTAGGGGGTTCCTAACTCCGGGAATCGCCCAAGATAAGACTCCAACCCAACCAATAGATAGACATGAAACTGATGATCAAGATGGTGCTCGCCACCTGTTGCTGCCTGCCGCTGGCCTTCGCTGAAGCCAAGCCGGTCCAGACGACCGAGAAAGCCCCTGCGGCCGCCACGGTCACCGATAACGCTGAGGATGGCGACGCCGTTGCCCACTGCGGAAAGTGCGGTAAAGGCAAGTGCAAGGAAGGTTGCGACTGCGAGAAGTGCAAGAAGAAGGAAGACGCCGTTGCCCACTGCGGAAAGTGTGAGAAGGGCAAGTGCAAGGAAGGTTGCGACTGCGAGAAGTGCAAGAAGAAGGACACCCTGATCGCCGGCAAGTGCAAGAAGTGCGACAAGGACGGTGACGAAGATCCCGCCCTCGCCGGCAAGTGCAAGAAGTGCGACGACGAGAAGGAAGATCCCGCCCTCGCTGGCAAGTGCAAGAAGTGCGACAAGGACGGTGAAGAAGACCCCGCCCTCGCCGGCAAGTGCAAGAAGTGCGACAAGGACGGTGAAGAAGATCCCGCCCTCGCTGGCAAGTGCAAGAAGTGCGACAAGGACGGTGAGGAAGATCCCGCTCTGCTCGCCTGATCTCAGCTGAGAATAACGAGTTTACCAAGAAGGCCGCCTGGTTCAGACAGGCGGCCTTTTTTGTGCCCTGGTCCCCCGACTGGATTAGCTGGCGACCCGTGATCCCATGGTCTGACTCCGTTTGGAATCATCCCAAGTCGCCATGGACGCGGGGCCAGCGTGTCCGCCTTGGAGCTGGCTGCTTGTCAGAGCCGGAAAAACCACGGAACACACGGAGTACACTGATGAATCAGGATCCCCATTTGTATGTGATCCGTGTCTTCGGTGGCTCCGTTCATTGCCATTCTGCTGGGCGGGCTACTGAAATCCCTTCCTTTGCGACCTTGGCGTCGTTGAGATTTCATCAAACGCCACCGGAAAAGGTCGCTCACTCTGCAAAGTGCCTCCGACCCGCAAAACTCGGAGACCGTACGCTTTCTCGGGCAACAGACGGGATGGCAAAGGAACCGTCTACCGTCCGTCGCAAAGGCCCGCCGACCGTGGGGACCTTCAGACTTCCTCCGGCTTCAGCCAACGGAAGGACACGATCTCGAACCGCCGGCCGAAATCGTTGTCGGAAGGTTCTGGATTGATCTCATCGACGGAGGGATCGATCGGAACCGGAGTCCGCTGGACTTCAGCCTCACACCACGCTCTTGCCACAATCTTGCCGTCGCGGTCCCTGCAGTCGCCATAGGCCCGGACCAGGAAGGTATCGGACCGTGCACTGAGCGACGCCCCGAGAACCTGCAGCACGTCACCCTGGGTGAGGAAGCCCGGAGCGCCCCATCCCAAGGTGGCCGGCTTGAGCTGCTGCTCGATCCGGATCGGGTCGGAAATGTTGTCGGGGTGCCGGTAGCTGTTCAGTGACTGCTCGTTGTCGAGCGGCAGCCCTTCCTCGAAGGTCAGGTTCAGCTCGGCCTCGTCGATCGCTGCCTGAAGTGCGCCACTCCGTCCGGTTTGATCGTTGCGCAGGCGACGGTTCACGAAGTCCGACAGCGAAAGGAACGGTCCCCTGAGCCGGACCTGACCGACAATTTCTTCCGCGAGCCGCCGGATCTCATCATCGGTGAGGACCCGGAAGCCGGCCCACGCACTGTCGTCGTAGGCCCTGCTGTCCTCGGCAAAACTGCCGTCGGTGGCATTCAGGATCCGGGCAAAAGGAGTCGCCGAGCCAGGACCGACGTCCCTCGTCGCCGCGAGCATCGCCACCCAAGCGTCGACCCGGGTGGAGTTCACGTTGAAGACGCCATCGAGCATCATGTGGTAGCCCGCCAGAGCCTCGTCATTCAGGCGCGAAGCGGTGAGCTCGGACCGGGTCGCGTTCGACAGCGAGATCCTTCCGTTCGGAAGCGGATAGTTGGCGGAGTCCGAGACGAAGGCCGACTTGTCATTGATGTCTCCGCTCGACACGAAGTAGCGGTCCCAAATGGACACGTTCGACTCGAAGGAAAGGTCATACACGAGCAGTTCGTCATCGGGAAGATCCTGCAGCATCACCCGGCCGTGAAGGGCCCAATCACCCCTGCCTTCAGACCGCTGGGAATCCGATGACCAGCCGATCGCATTCGGATGGAAACCACCCACCTCTTCCTCAGCCTCCGAGCCGTTGGGTGGCACGGTCCGGTCCAAGCCATCCAGCCCGAGGCGTGGATCGGCGAGGGAATTGCCGATCGCGAAGGACGGATGCCAGACCAATTCGCTCAGCTTGGCATTTTGCAACTGGCCCAATGAGACGACTCCGGTCTCGTTCCGGGGAAGTTCGAACAGGACGTGGCGGTCGCGGCCTTCCTGGGGAGGTCCGAACGGATTGCCGTGGTAGCGCCCACCCTTGAAGCGCGGAGTCTGTTCCGCCCAACCGACGGCCTCGTCGTACAGATCCCTGGTGTAGGCACCGAAGAACCAAGGCCCGCCACCCGACCCCTGGGCGCCGTCGCTCGGCATGGTGCCGGCGATATTTTCCCAAGGGCTGCGGACCGCGTAGGCGGCACGCGGGTTCCAGTTGGCGAACAGCGCCTCTTGGAAGAACGCCTCATTGCCGGACATCGGGCCGGCATTCTGGAGATTCGACTGGTGTTCCTCAAACCACCGGAGCCGGATCCCGTCACGCGTCCGGACATCCGGAGGGAGCGTTGGCCGGGGATCATCCTTGTCGAGCAACTGGATGTCCATCGGGCTCTGGTCATTCCATGCGATGCGCGGTTCGCGGCCGGCTCCGTACTGGAGCGAGGCGGACAGGTAGCTGAGCTGCGGAAGCTTGTCGAAACGCTCGTAGGTGACCGGGCCACGTCCGACCAAGCGTTTCATCACCACGCGGGTGTCGTCGCTTTGGTTGATCACGCCCCGGCCGTCATTTGACCAGTAGGGGGTCGGGGCATACCAAAACCTCACGGGACGGTAGCGGATCCCACCGCCAATATCGCTGCCGGAAACGTAGAAACTCCGGGAGGGATCCGGCGCGACCTCACAACTGAGCATGTTTGAGGCGAGATCATAGGGACCTTCTTTGTACGGGGTTTTCCCGTCGTACTCGGCCGATTCCGCGGGCGAGAACACCAAGCACTCACCCGGGCCGAAGGTGGTTTGGGGAACGGTGAAGTAGTAGGACCCGATGTACGGGTCGTTGTAACCGTCGGAGCCCATGATCGCGTTTTTCCCGCCGAGCACGAAGTCGGTGCTGCGGCCGCCCTCGAAGGAAAGCCACTGGCCCTTGCTGGTGAAGATCAGCTTCCCGGTACTCGTGCTGTAGTACTCGTTCTCGGTCCACATTTCCTGGCGACCGTTACCTTGGATCATCACCACCGCGGGCTCGAACTTGAGCTCGACGTTGTAGGGATTCCACAGGACGACCCGCGGATAGAGGTGATGCCGGAGCTGGTATCCCTCCTTGGGCGGCTCGACGATGCGGAAGGTGCTGATTTGCAGGAAGTTCGTGGCTTCCACCAGGATCGGCTGAAGATTGGAGGCGGTGACGCCATCGACCATCGCAGGCTTCTCGTTGCACAACGCATAGGCCGCACTGTCGGGATCGCCGTTGGGATTGAGTTGCGGATCCACCGCTTGGACTCCATCCCCGTCAAAAGGCGCCGGTGTGCGGGCCCACGTCCGCAGGACTCCCATCGAAGGACCCGCCAGTTTCCGCCGATTCGGTCCTTCGGCATCCACAAGCAGCGGGTCCTCGTCGCGAATCCTTCCGACTTCCTGGGAACCGTCCGCCTTGCGGTTGAAGTAGGCGGACAGGTCCAGCTTCAGTCCACCTTCGCGGGTGTTGGAGAACACGCCGCGCGAAGCGACGGTGTAGTCATGGAAATGCTGCCGGGCCCAGTCGCTGCCCGCGGCCAACTCCACGGATTCGTGACTCGCCATCTTGTGGCGGGACGCTTCGTCCATCTCAAAGCCGACTCCCATGAGGCCCTCTTCAGCATGCTGGCCAAGCATGCGGCGGTAAGTCCCGCGCCCGACCACATCGGGATCGAACTCCGCGTGGCGGTCAGGAACGGCAAGATTCGCCCGCAAGCCGAGGTCGCCGGTCCACCAGGCCAAGGCACCCGTATGGCCGTCGTCACCATCGACCTGCACCAAGGGCGCGGAAACCCGTCCGTCTTCATCGGAGCCGACGCTGGCCGACCCGACCAATTCGATCCGCTCGCGATTCTCGAGGCCCGGCTCGCCGTCGCCACTCACGAGCCAACGCTGAACACTGCCCCGCGCACTCCAGCCATCCGAATCCCGGAGGTCGATCCAGGTTCCTGTTGCCGGATCCCGCTGGAGGTACGGCCGACCGTCGTCCATCGTGCTCGACCAGACACCTGTCCAATGCCGGTCGGACGAAACTCCGACCAAATCTGCCGACGCCGAGACCCGTTGGTCCGGCCCCATTTCGCGCTGCAATTGTCCAACAGCTTGGAGCAACGCAAGACGTGCGTTAGAGCGCGCCATCGCCCGCTGTTCACCCGCCGCACTGCCGCGAAGCTCGATCGCGGATAGGCTGAGGATTCCCACCGCGAGAATCGTCAGCAGTGAGAGCAAAAGCACACAGGCTACCAGTGCGAAACCGCGATTCTTGGGGGGAATCGTCCGGATCTGGTGTCCAGAAAGACGCATTACGCTGTAAATACACCCTCTTTCCATAGGACGCGACGATTTTTATCGTGCTTAAGAGGCCCTTACGAAAGTTCCCGAGCGGCCCCTTTCAGCTCGTTGGCAAGCACCCGGCATGCCATGTCGGGCTCGGTGCCGACTGCCGTCCCGACCGCCACGCAAATAGGCTCGGGCGGTGGCTCCAGTTCCCGGAGAACCAGCCGCCCGCCGCCGGCGTCCTGCTCCGCCACCAAGGCAACTCCCAAACCTCCCTCGACCGCCATCCGGAGGCTCGACCAACCGTCGAACTCCCCCACCACCACGGGCGCGACCCCCTGAGCTTGGAAATACGCCCTCACGCGCTGCCAATAGTCCGGGTAGTCGTCGCGCTGGTAGACCAGCAAACGGGCACCCTTCAGCGACTCGACCGCAACCGGACCGGCCTCTCCGCCGGGAGATTCCGGCATCGCCAAGCGCCACGGACGACGGAGCACCGGCTCCCAATCGATCCGTCCCGCCTCCCGCTCGCCAGGCACCGCGACGATCAGATCGTACCGGCCTTCCTGCAGACCGGCCTTCATTTCTGCGGTGGTGCAATCGAAGAGCTGCACCCTGACTTTCGGGTGGCGCTGGGCAAACCGTTCCAGCGCGAGTCCCAGCAGGGATCCCGCGAGCGAGGGCGCGTAGGCGACCCGCAAGACCCCGCCCGCCGCCACTTCGCGAACCCGCTGGGCCATCCGCTCGGCCATCTCGACCCAGCGGGTGCCGTCCTTGGCCAGCACCTCACCCGCAGGCGTCAGCGAAACGGAATGGGCGGATCTCGACAGGAGCTCGACCCCCAACTCGTCCTCCAGCGCCTTGATCTGACGGCTCACCGCCGGCTGGGTCAGGTGCAACCGGCGCGCGGCGGCGGTCATCGACCCCTCCTCCGCCACCGCGAGGAACGCGCGCACCTGCCGGAACTCCATGCCGTGATCCTCTCCGCCCGGCCCCGCGGCTCAATCCCGAATCTGCGCCATTCCATCCGCGCATGCTCAGACTCAGAAGGCGGCATGAGCGTTTTGGAAAAGTCATGGCAGGATAGGCGCATGAAAACAAACACCTCTCTCACGATCCGCCGCTCATCGGAACGGGGACGCGCCAACCACGGCTGGCTCGACAGCCACCACACCTTCTCCTTCGCCGACTATTACGATCCCGCTCACATGGGCTTCCGCTCGCTGCGGGTGATCAACGAAGACCGCGTCGCACCACTCGGCGGGTTCCCGACCCATCCTCACCGCGACATGGAAATCTTCTCCTACGTCGTCGACGGGCAACTTGCCCACCGCGACAGCATGGGCAACCAGCGGACCCTCTCGCCCGGCGAAATCCAGCTGATGTCGGCCGGATCGGGAGTGACCCACTCCGAATACAATCCGTCGTCCGACCAACCCGCCCACTTTCTCCAAATCTGGATCACTCCGCGTGAGCGGGGCCTCGAGCCGAGCTACACCGAGTGGACCCCGGGCGCGGCAACCGAACGCGATGGACTCGTCCTGCTGATCTCACCCGACGGACGCGAAGGCTCGGCGGTCATCCACCAGGATGCCGACGTGCACCGTCTCGTGCTTGCGCCGGAGACGACCGCGGATTTCGAGCTTCGTCCGGGACGTGGCCTGTGGATCCAGGTCGTCAAGGGCCAGCTCAAGGTCGCGGACACCACACTTTCGCCCGGCGACGCAGCCTCGACCGAAGACGCGGGCCGGATCGAATTCACGGCCGATGACGAAACTGTCGAAGCACTTCTCTTTGACCTCGGCTGAATCCGCGCTTCTTCCCTCTCAACCTCCAACCAACGAATCGAATCCAATGAAAGCAACCACCATCATCGCTCCGTCCCTCATCGCCGCCGCCCTCGTTTCCTGCGAGAACCCGGCCGACAAGACCGCCGACGCCACCACCACCGATGCCGTCGAGGCACCCTCGGAATCCGCCACGGGCGCCAAATACGTGATCGCCGACGGATCCACGATCTCGTTCGTCGGGTCCAAGGTCACCGGCAGCCACGACGGCGGCTTCAAGAGTTTCACCGGCAGTTTCTCGGTCGACGAAAGCGGCGAGGTCACCGGCGGCACGATCTCGATCGACATGGACTCGACCTGGTCCGACGCCGAAAAGCTCACCGGGCACCTGAAGTCCGAGGACTTCTTCCATGTCGAAGAGCATCCCGAGTCGACTTTCACCGTCACTCAGGTCGAAAAGTCTGACAGCGGCTACAGCATTTCGGGCAACCTCAAGCTGCGCGGAGTCGAAAAGAACATCACCTTCCCGGCCACCGCCTCGAAGGATGGCGACACCGTGAAGGTTCAGGCCGAATTCGACATCAACCGCAAGGACTGGGGCATCGTCTACGCCGGCAAGGCCGACGACCTCATCCGCGACGAGGTCGTGATCAAGTTCGACCTGACCGCCTCGCCCGAAGCCTGATCCATCCGGCGGCGGCCGACCGGCCGCCGCCAACATCTTCTATCCCATGTCCCTCTTCGACCCGCTCGAACTCGGCTCGCTCACGGTTCCCAACCGTGTCTTCATGGCGCCCCTGACCCGCTGCCGTGCGGGTGAAGGCCGCGTGCCGACCGATCTGATGGCCGACTACTACCGTCAACGTAGTTCCGCCGGCCTCATTTTTTCCGAAGCCACGTCGGTGTCACCGATGGGGGTCGGCTACCCGAATACTCCGGGCATCTGGTCGGCCGAGCAGACCGAGGGCTGGAAGAAGGTCACCGAGGCGGTCCACGGGGCAGGAGGCCGGATCCAACTCCAACTCTGGCATGTCGGCCGCATATCCGATCCGATCTATCTCGACGGAAAGCTCCCGGTCGCCCCGAGCGCGGTCGCCGCGGCCGGGCATGTCAGCCTGGTCCGTCCGGAGAAGGCGTTCGTCACTCCCCATCCGCTATCGGTCGGAGAGATCCGCCAAGTGGTCGAGGACTTCCGCAAGGGCGCGGAGAATGCCAAGGCGGCCGGCTTCGACGGAGTGCTGGTCCACTCGGCCAACGGTTACCTCATCGACCAGTTCCTGCAGGACTCGACCAACCGCCGTGACGACCTCTACGGCGGATCGATCGAGAACCGCGCACGACTGCTGATGGAGATCGTGGATGCCGTCACCAGCGTCTGGGATCCGGGCCGCGTCGGCGTGCACCTCGCTCCCCGCGGCGACGCCCACGACATGGGCGACTCGGATCCGGAAGCGCTCTTCACCTACGTCGCACGCGAGCTGGCGAAGCGCTCCGTCGGATACATTTCCGCCCGCGAGCATCATCAGGAACCGGCGCTTGGCCCGGCCATCAAGGCCGCCTTCGGCGGACCTTTCGTGGCCAACGAGAGCTTCGACAAGGCCGGCGCGGAGAAGGTGATCGATGCGGGAGACGCGGACGCGGTGGCTTTCGGCAAGGACTACATCGCCAACCCCGACCTGCCCGAACGCTTCCGCCAGGACGCCCCGCTGAACGAGCCTGACCCGTCGACGTTCTACTTCAGCGGCGAAGGCGACATCCGCCACGGCTACACCGACTATCCTTTCCTCGAGCCGGAGACTTCCGGCGCCTGAAGCGTTCCGGGGGGCAGGACTTTTCCGTTGGAGGGGCGCGAACGATCGAACAGGATGGCAACCCATCCGTTCATGAAAGCGCCCTTCCTCCTGCCCCTCGCCACGCTCCTTTTACTTCCCGCCGCATCGGCGGAGCGGGTCGAGTTCGCCGACTGCTACGCGGATTGGTCGGAGAAAGAAATCACACTCGGCAACGACCTGGTCGAGCGGCGCTGGACGATCCGCAACGGCCTGCTGACCGCGGTTTCCATGGTCGACAAGGCGACCGGCACCGAGTGGCTTCGACAACCGGGCCGACAGGCCGCACCCCACCCGGGCGGCGACCCCGTCGACGAGAACCGCACGCTGAAGTTCACCAGCCGGACCGGTCAGCGGCATCCGGTCGAAGCGGAGTCGCTGATCATCGACCTCGAAGCGAAGGGTGAACAGGAGACCTATGGCTACACCTTCCAGATCTTTCCCCGATCCTCCGGTGTCACGATGCGATTCAACACGTCCGACGCATCGGCTGAAACCGAGGAGACCAACGACGACGTCACGCCGGACGGGCTCGAGCAGCCGAAGCCGGAGAAGCCGAAGCGCGGCAAGGCTATCCAGGCGCTTGAGGAATTGATGCTTTCGCCGCTCCACCTCCGCTACACGCAGGTGGAGCTCAAGGACCAGACCGACCACAACGACGAGCTCGTGTTCGAACGCGAGTGGCTGCCGTTGCAGGACAATTTCGAAGTCCCTTGCAACGTGTTCTACGTCGAGGACCCGCTGACCGGAAGCGGTCTCATTTTCCTGAAGATCGCTCCTCTGCCGCATGCCCGGCCGCTGCCCTCGCCATGGGACATCAAGGTCTTCGGAGCGGGCCGTCGCATCATTTTCTCCGGCCCCGGCTATCCCTGGACGGTGCTCACCTACAGCGGACGCCGCCCCGGGCGCATCGCCGCGATGCAGGACTACCAACGCTGCCTGCGCGGCTACGTGCCGACCCGCGACGGCATGTTTCTCAGTAACACCTGGGGCGACCGCTCACGCGACTCGAGGATCAGTGCCGAGTTCCTGATGAAGGAGGTCGAGGCGGGCGCCCGTCTTGGCGTCGATGTCGTTCAGGTCGACGACGGATGGCAGAAGGGACAAACCGGCAACTCCGCCTTCGGCAAAGGCGCGTGGGGCAACTTCCGCTCGGCCGACCCGAGATTCTGGGAACCTCATCCCGAACGGTTTCCCGACGGTCTCAAGCCGCTCGTCGAGGCCGCGAAGGAGAAAGGAATGAAGTTCGGCCTGTGGTTCGGACCGGATGCCGAAAACGACATGGAGAACTGGAAGAAGGATGCGGAAGTCCTTCTTCAGGCGTTCGAGAAGCAGGGCGTGGAATACGTCAAAATCGATGCGGTCGAGATGAAGAGTCCTGCCGCGGAAGCGAATCTTGCGAAGTTCTACGACACCGTGCTGCGCGAAACCGAAGGCCGGGTTGTGTTCGACGCGGACGCCACCGCAGGACTCCGCCCCGGATACTTCGGCACCGTCAACGTCGGCCCGGTCTTCCTCGAGAACCGCTATACCGACTGGCAACGCTACTGGCCTCACCACACTCTGCGCAACCTGTGGACCCTTGCCTCCCACGTCGATCCTGTCCGCCTGCGCATGGAGTTTCTCAACACCAGCCGCAATACCGACAAATACAAGGCCGACCCGCTGGCACCGGCGAACTACTCACCCGACACGCTCTTCGCCCAAGTCATGTTCTCCAGCCCGCTCGGCTGGTTCGAGGTTTCGAATCTTCCCGAGAGCTACTTCGAGTCGGTTCCACCTCTCGCGGCGGCGTGGAAGAAGGAGCGCGAAGCGATCTTCTCCGGTCACATTGTTCCGATCGGCCGGGCCCCCGACGGCTACGTGTGGACCGGCTTTTCATCGACGGCCCGCGACCGGAAGAGTGCACGCCTCGTGGTCTTCCGCGAACTCAACGACGAGGAGAGCTGGTCGACGGAGGTCCCGCTCTTCGATGCCCCCGAAGCGACAGTCAGCGTGCTCGGCGGAAGAGGTTCGGCGAACTACGGGGACGGGCGTTTGACCGTGACCATCCCCAAGAAGCTCGACTACCTGTTCCTCTACCTTGAGACCGAGTGACCCCGCCTACCTTGCCAGCACATACCAGCCCGACTTCCACTCCGGTTTGTTGCGGGTGCTGAAGCCGCCGCTTTCGACGAACAAATACTCGGTGCCCCCGATCGACTCGACCCGCATCCGGAGCGCCTGGTAACGGGTCAGGTCCATCAGCATGTCTCCGGACCAAAGCCATGCGGGATCATCGGTCAGACCACCCTCCGACAGCTTGATCGAGCTGAATGGAGCGCGACGCGCATTGCGTTTCTTCTCAGGATCGAACTCGGGGATCTCGCTGACTTCCGCGATCACCTTCCACTCTCCCTCGACCGCCGGGTTGGCGACGAACTTGCCATCCCATCGGAACAGGTTGTCGTCGGGATCCTGCTCGTCGCTCTCCGGATCGAGCTTGGACTGCCATTCGGATGACATCATGGCGACCACCGTGGCCGACTTGCGCAGCAGGTCTTCGCCCATCGGCGGCAACTTCATTTGCTCAAGGTGCAGGCTGATCCGCCCCTGCGGGATCTTCTCGGTCGGCTTGACCTTGTACTTGTCGTTGTAGCGGAGGAAACTCTTGGCGGCGATGGTCACCTTGCCGCCCTTGAAGTCATCGAGAAACTCTTGGGTGATGTAGCCGCCCTTCGGTTTTTCGCCACCACCGCGGCCGGTGCAACTGTCCTGCTCGATCAGCAGTTTGCCGTTAATATAGATCGCATAGCCACCGCCCATGCCGACGTGGTCGCCGCCGTTCACCTGGACCCGGTAGCGATGCCCTTCCTTAACGGGCGGGATGTCGAAGGTCCCGCGCATCAGCAGCACCTCCTTGTCCCACAGCGTGTTCACCGGGGTTGCCCCGAAGCAGATCGGACCGACGCAATTCTCGCTGCACTTCGAGACCGGAGGATCGGGAAGCTTGCCGTTGTACTGGCCGAAGGGCGACTTGCCGGTCTTCCATCCCGGGGCATCGAACTCCGGCTTGAACCAATCGGCGGTCCCGTCGGGGAGCGTCACCTCCCGGTAGCGTGTGATCAGTTGGTCGAACGGCACCTGCTCGGAGGGGATCGGGTCGAAGGTCAGATAGGACCATTCGGCCTCGCGCAGGTTGACCCACATCTCCCAGTTGTACTCATCGTGGCCGGCCCGGTCGTAGAGGCCCGACAGGCCGTCGATCGCGTCATCCGGTCCGCCCGGGAAGGGTGACTGGACCTTCGAAGCCGCGAGTTCCTCCAGCTTCTTGCGGTTCTTCCCGACGTAGGCCGGGATCAGCTCGTCCATGATGATCGGCGTGATCGCCGCCTTCAGCTTCGGCCCGAACTCCTTCGGATCCGCATTCAGGAAGTAGTCCTTGTACGGCAGGATCTCGTTCGGATACCGCTCGCGGGCGATCTCGTAGAGCACATCCAGCCCCCCCGGCACCTCGGCCAGCGAACCGGCGATGTACTCGAGGTGGGCATCGAGGGTCGAAGAAATGTCCTGCCCGCCCGGCGCGGTCGTGACGCCCTCGTAACCGGTGTACGTCTCCTTCAGTACTTCCTTTGCGAGCATCTGCGGTTCGGGACCGGCCTCGTTGATCTTGGCGCGCATCGCGCCCATCATTCCGAGGGTCACCGACGCCCGCTGGTTGGTGCGGATGAGCTCTCCAACCGCCGGAATGACCTTCTCATAGCATCGCGGATCCGCGACCACCGGCGTCAACGCGTGCAGCGCGCCATTCCGCAGCCACGCCTCCTCGTGCTTGAGGAATGGCAGCAGCAGATCAACCTGAGGCGCCACCCAGTCGGCCGGAGCGTAGCCGACCACCTGCAAGGCCGAGTCCTTGATGAACCATGACTCGTCGGAGTTCTTCAGCGCGTCGATCGCAAGGCCGAAGATGTCCTCGGTCAGCAAATCCTCCGGATGCTCCCTGCGCATCGTCTCGGCGATCGCCGCAAGCATCGCGCGACGCACCCGTACCGACTTCGAAGCAAGAAACTCCTTCATCAGTTCCTTCCGCATTTCGCCTCCCGGCGCCCGCCAGCCGATGTAGCCGCTGTTCACCCCAAGCACCTTGTTGGCCGCGACAAAGCGGATGTTGTGATCGGGGTGGTGCATGTAGCGACGGAGCATGTCGTCACTTACTTCCCCCTCGCCGTGCAGCTTGCGGAGCAGGGGCATGCTCGAATCCTCAGCGATTGTTTCACCCGAAAAATCCGGCACCGTGCCGTCGGCGAACGCAACCGGGTCGAGCGAGAGGAACTCCTCATCCGCCGCGGTTCCCCACGGACGCTCCGGCAAGCGGTAAGGCTTGGAGTATTGGGTCGGAGGCGCACCGAAAATCCGCAGCTTCTTGCGCGGAACGGTGTAGGCGAATCCATAGCCACCACCCCAGTCGACCTTATCGTAGCCGGCACCGCCAAGGATACCGAACGAGCCGTCGAAGCGACGCGACAGCTCGTAGTGCCAGCGCCGGCTGTCCATGAAGTCCCGATACTGCTTCGGCCGCCTGTCGTGCATCAGACCCATCGCCGCACTCCGCCAGATCTCACCGATCCCGCCACCCGTGTGTCCGTGCAGCATGAAAGTGGTGGTATAGAAGCTCTGCATCGCCGCGATGTCGCGGGCATCCGCATAGACCGACTCCTCGCCTTCCGGTGTCAGGGATACCGCCGCGGCCATCGCGAATGCCAGCAGGCCGTTCTTGCCGTTGTCGACAAAGCCGACCTCCGGGCGATCGTCGCCATACGGGTTCCCTCCGCGGCCGGCGTATCGGTAGAAGTGGCGAAGCGCACCGAGCAGCGCGTGATCCGGCACCTCAGCCCCACACTCCTTCGCGAGCAAAAGGAAGGTCACGACGCCCGTCGCCGCCGCATTCAGGTGGCCCATGCCGTAGGTCACCTTCGGCACCCCGCCGCGACCGGCCCACGAGTCGTTGTACTGACCCGCGACTGCCTCGTTTGCCCACGCCTGGATCGTCGGGAGCACGTCCTTGTCACCGGTGCGGAGGTAATACTCGCAGAGCCCGGGACCTCCGTAGCCCAGGAACCACGCGTAGTTCGGTGCCTTCGCCGGATCCAGTCCCCGCGCCCATTCGCGCACCACCGCGAGATCCTTCTCATCACCGGTCGACAGGAGGAACAGCATCCCGATGTCGGAGAACCCTTTGTCCGAGTCGGGCTTCGAAAGGTAGTCGGCGAAGTCGCGAACGACCTTGTCCGACTTCGGGCAGTCCAAGGGCCAGCCCTCGCTGTAAGCACCCAGCACCGGAACCTTCACGACGACCGGTTCGGACTCGCCACGGATTGCAAACTTCAGAAGCCCGTCGCTGGCCTCGGCCTTCCCGAGGATTCGGGCGAGTTGGATCCGCGGATCGATGTCAGCCAGCTTCTCGCCATTGATCGACTCGATCACCTGCCCTTTCGCCAACTTGCCCGTCGCGGCGGCCGGTGATCCTTCCTCGATGCCCGCGACCTTCATCGTAAACGCCGGTTGGACCAGCTCGATGCTCATGCCGACCGGCCCGAAGCGACCTAGGACGTAGGACGACTTCTCCGGACTCGGCGCGGTCGAGAAGAGCTGTGGCTCCTTGTAATAGCTCTCGGCGGCATGGAGGACCGAAGTAGCGCAAGCGAAGATCCCGATCAGGAAAATTCGGGACATGGGGATGGATGGGTTCATGGGATCGTGGAGCGTTCCGCAGACCTGCCCTCGCAGATCGGCTCTGCCATCCATGCCCCATTTCACCGCTCCACCTCAAGGCACGAAGCCTCGATCGGCCCGCGCATTCGCGGCGATTCATCTCCCATTTGACTCACCGACCTCCGGGTCGCCGATGCGACTCTCTCCCACCCGGGGATTTACTGCCGAAGCCTCACAAGCCGAGCTTCTTCTTGTGGTAGGCCTTCCAGCCGTCGTTGAGCTCCTGGACCGTCTTCCCGGTCCACTCCTTCCACAAGTCATCGGAGTAGCCGTCATGGGTCGCGACGTTGAGCTTCCGCATCAGGTCCTTCTCGTGGTTGCGGATCACCCAATCGAAGAAGTTCGCCGTGATCCGGTAACTTCCATCGTAGTTGGCGCGATCGAAGTTCCGACGCGTGATTTCCGCACCCTTGCTCTGCGGTTCGTAGAGGAACCAGCGGATGTAGTCGGCGACGCCTTCGGTCACCCAGCTCGGAGGCCGGTTCGCCCTTCCACGCTGACGGGCGCTCTTCTCCCGCGTTCCGCCGAACTGGACCACATGCACGACCTCGTGGACCCCGGCCCCGATGGCCTCGCCGGTTTGCTGACGGCGCATGAAGTCGGCATTGAACACCACCGAGTTGCCGCTGGCGTAAGCCGGGACTCCGCGCAGATTCTGCGGAAGGTCCGCAGGGTTCCGGAGGGTGAAAGTGATGCTCTCGGCGGCGGTGATCCCTTCGACCGGGAGCATTTCGATGATCTTCGGATACCACTCGTCCATCACCGGAATCAGATGCTCCGCGCACCACTCCTCCAGATCAGGCGCCGCGGAAACATCGAGGGTGTAACGGAAGTTCCCATGCTTCGAGCCGAACTGGCGAATCACCTTCTTCGGCCGCTCGATGCGCACCAACTCAGGACCCGCAGCGTCGATGATGTCGATCTCGCTGAAAAAGGTGTCGTTGAACGGACCGGCGTTCGGGTTCTTCCGCACCTCGAAGAGAACCCATCGGCACTTGCCGAGTGACTTGCCCTTGGCAGGCGACAACCGGGCGGCGTGCTGCCCGGGTTGTTCGCCCGAGGTATCGACCTCCCCGAGCTTTTCCCAACCTGCTTTCGTCGGATCGGCGTCCTCCTTGAGCTCCGCGGAGAATCCTTCGGCCGAACCGTCCGCCACGTAGACCTGATACTTTTGCGCAGCCCTCGATCCCGGATGCCACGAGTAGGTGGCGATGGAGGAGACATCGATCACCTTGCCGAGGTCGACAAGGATCCGGCCTCCATTGCTGCCACCCGCGAAGAAGAAGTTGCTCCGGGGATCGTCCTCACTCCGGGGAATCCGGCCATCGTGGAGCACGTCGAGCGATGCTCCGTTCGGATCCGCCATCCCTGACAGCAGTTTGAAGTTGGCCGAAGTCGCCGCGTCGTTGGTCGCGGGAGAAGGGATGCCTTTCGATTGGAAAATGCCGTCTTCACCACTGCGTCCGACCTCCGATTTGACTTCCAAAGCGGACATCGATGCGGAACCGGCGAGAAGCCCGGCGAGAACGGAGTGGATGGCATACATGTTTTGGGGCAGTTGGGTTGACGATCGAGGCGTCGGTGTTTTCGAATGGATTTGCCGTCTGATTTCCGATGCGGGATTCGGCCAAGCGATTTCGTCACGAGCCGTCTCGAACAATGGCGCGATACAGCCCGCACAAGCGCCGAGGCAACCAGAAACGTCGTCCCGATTCAAAGTCGTGAAAAATGACGCAACGAACCCTCCGAAGCGTCCGAATCGGCTAAACCATCGGGCCCGGAACGACGTTGAATGGATTGCGACGAGCTTGGCCACGGAGTGCCGACGCTCGTCGCACGAAAACCCGCCTGCTCCATGCCGCTTTCCCGCCTCGCCCACCGCAACCTGATCGTACTCCTCTCGCTTTTGCCCGCCGTCGGAGCGGTTCATGCGCAAAGTTACGGACTGACCGCCCGGCCTGACGTCGAGGCCTACTTCGACGGGATCTTCCCGCCCGAAGCACCCGTCATCGACTCGGAATGGTCGACCGTCCTCGCCTTCCCCAATCTGGTCTTCGACAACCCGGTCGGCCTGACGCATGTCCCGGGAACCAACAAACTGATCGTGTGGGAACGCGAAGGCCGGATCTGGGTGTTCGACAACGACCCGGCCACGACCACCAAAACGCTGGTTCTCGATCTGTCGTCGCAATGCCAGGGGTGGGACGACTCCGGCCTGCTCGGCCTCGCCTTGCATCCTGACTTCGAAACCAACCGCCAGATGTGGATCTACTACAACTGGCGTGGCGGCACGTCGGGGGCGTCAGGCGATCTCGGACCGATCATCGGCAACTCGACCACCCGTCCTCCCACCGGGACACCGACGCGCGACCGGCTCTCGCGCTTCGTGCTCGACGCCAGCTACCAGACCACGCTTGGCGGCGAGTACGTGGTGATCGATCAGAAGGACCAGTCGGTTTGGCACAATGGAGGAGGCATGTTCTTCCACCCCGACAACGGCTTCCTCTACCTGACCAACGGGGACGACGCGAATCCGGGACTCAACACGCAGCGCATCGACCGCGCGCTTTTCTCGTGCGTGATCCGGATCGACGTCGACCAACAGGGCGGCGCGATCAGCCACGCTCCGACCAAGCGTCCGCTCAACGAGGTCAGCCCGAGTTGGCCACGCTACTACGTCCCCAACGACAACCCTTTCGTCGGACAGCCGGATGCGCTGGAAGAGATCTATGCCATCGGACTGCGCAGCCCGCACCGGATGACGGTCGATGCGGTGACCGGGCGGATCTTCATCGGCGATGTGGGCGCGGAGTCCCGCGAGGAAATCAGCGTGATCGAACCGGAAGACCCCGCGGGCCTGAACTTCCAATGGAGCCGCATCGAAGGCGATTCGGGTGACCTCACCGCACCGTACATCGGCACCAACAAGCGCCCGGTCATCGATTACTCGCACTCCGCCGGCGAAGGCAGCTGCGTGGTGGGCGGTTACGTCTACCGCGGCTCGGCGTTCCCCGAACTCTACGGGAAATACATTTTCGGCGACAACATGAGCGGCCGGATCTGGTACCTCGACGAATCCACGACACCCGCCACCAAGGTCCTGCTGGCGACCCTTCCCGACGGCCCGGGTCCGAACTCGGGGAACGACTACCGCGGTCTCGGGTCATTCGGCCTCGATGCCGATCAGGAGCTCTACATCTGCCGGCTGAGTTCGACCGAAGGACGGATCTACAAGCTGGAGCGAGGCGGCCCCGACCCCGGCACGCCGCTTCCGGCGACCCTCAGCAGCACCGGAATCTTCGATGATCTCGCCACGCTGACCCCCAGCGACCGGCTTGTCCCCTACGACCTCAACACCGCGTTCTGGTCGGACCATGCGGTCAAGACCCGCTTCGCCGCCGTCCCCAACGGGACCACGGTCGGCTTCACCGAAAGCGGCGAATGGGATTTCCCGGTAGGCAGCGTGCTGGTGAAGCATTTCGAGCTGCCGGTGGACGACACCGACCCGTCGGTCACCCGTCGGCTTGAGACCCGCTTTCTCGTCCAGAAACCGGACGGTGCCGTTTACGGAGGGACCTACAAATGGCGCGCCGACCAAAGTGACGCCGACCTTCTCTACGGCTCGCTTACAGAGAGCGTGGCCATCGCGACCGAACCGATCGGGCCGCTCACCGGAGTTGATGTCGGCGGCCCTGCCCTGCCGGGCTCGACGACCCGCGACGGTGACCTGATCACCATCGAGGCGGGGGGCACGGACATCTGGGGCACGACTGACGAGTTCCACTTCGCCCACCAGCAGCGGACTGGCGACTTCGACATCGCGGTGCGCATCGAGTCGGTCATCCAGGCCGATCTATACACCAAGACCGGACTGATGGTTCGCGAATCCCTGAATGCGGATGCGAAACACGTGATGGCACTCGTATTCCCGAGCAACGCGGCGCGTAACAACAACACGGGTGGCTACGAGTTCCAGTACCGCGCGACGGCGGGCGGCAATGCGACCGCGCTCTATCCCCCGCAGCCCCAGCCTCTCGTCGCGTTCCCGAACACGTGGCTGAGGCTCAAACGCGAGGGCGACGTTTTCACTTCCTTCTCCAGCTCGGACGGTCACACGTGGTCGGAATACGCGAGCACCACCCTGTCGTTTCCGCCTCAGGTTTACTTCGGACTGGCGGTCACCGCGCATACCGGCGCCGCATCGACGACCGCCAAGTTCCACGTCGATAGCCGTCGTCAACCTTGGTACTACCCGAGTCGTCAGGATTGCACCACCTGTCACAATCCTCAGGCCGGCGGGGTGCTCGGACCCGATACCCGCCAGTTCAACCGCGACCTGCTGTACCCTGGCGGAACCACCGACAACCAGATCCGCGCATGGGCTCACGTCGGGCTGTTTCACGATGCCCCAGCGGAAGCATCGATCCCGACTCTCGACAAGTTGGCCGATCACGACGACGGCTCGGCGAGTCTCGACCATCGCGCCCGGTCTTACTTCGACGCCAACTGCTCGTACTGCCACCGCCCGGGAGGCGTTCAGGCGCTTTGGGACGCACGCTTCGAAACCCCCTTCCCCTCGCAAGGGATCTACTACGGACAGGTCGTGAACGATTTGGGAAATCCGGACGGACGGGTGGTTGTGCCCGAGAACCTCGAGGACTCGCTCCTTTTCCACCGTGTCAGCATCACCGGCCCGACCCAGATGCCGCCGCTGGCGCGGAACCAGATCGACACCGAAGGCGTCGAGATGCTCGAAGCGTGGATCCTGTCGCTACCGACCGAAACCGTGCTGCCCCCGTCCGGACTTGTCGCCACGGCGCTGTCGAACACCGAGGTCGCCCTGTCGTGGAGCGACGGCTCCGACAACGAAACCGGTTTCGTGATCGAGCATTCCATCGACGGCTCGAACTTCGCGACGGTCGGCACGACCGGCGAGGGCGTGACATCGTTCACCCACACCGGTGCGGAACCCTTCCTCACCCAGTACTACCGGGTGCGGGCCGTCGGGGTTTATGTCAGCTCGGAGGACTCGAATACCGCCTCGGTCACGCCGGACGTCGGCCCGCCCGCTCCCGAGATCCACATCACCGGAAACGGGGTGCTCATCCAAAGTGGTATCTTCGTTACGGATCCGGCCAATGGCACCGACTTCGGCTCGGTCAACGTACCGCTGGGCGAAGTCACCCACTCCTTCGTCATCGAGAACATCGGCAACTCCCCGCTCGCATTGACCGGTTCGCCCACGGTCGAGATCCAGGGCGACGATGCCGCGGCTTTCACGGTGATGAACCCACCCACCATCGGCCTGAACGGTGGCGAGTCGCACGTCTTCGACATCCGCTTCTCACCCGATACCGGCGGAACCAAATTCGCCACCGTCCTGATCGGATCGGACGACCCGGACGAACCGCTGACGGTCTTCGGGATCTCCGGAACCGGCATCTATCCGGCGCTGGTCGCATGGTGGCGATTCGATGAAACCAGCGGGACAATCGCGACCGACAGCACCGGAAACGGCCACGACGGAGTGCTGACCGAGCCGCTGCCGTCATGGGATCCGAGCGGCTTCGACGGTGGCGCCCTGCGATTTACCGGAGTGCTGAACCAGAGTGTCACCGTGGCAGCCGACCCGGCCCTGAATCCGACCGCGGGCATCACGATCAGCTCGTGGGTGCGGGTCCTCGATTGGAACGGCAACCGCCGGGTGCTGCAGAAGGGCAATGGCGACAACCAATACCGCCTCCTTGCGGAAGGCGGCAATCTGGTTTGGGACATCGCGGGCGCAGGCCGGATCGAAGTGCCTTTGCCCGCCGTGAACGAGTGGTTCCACGTGGCGGCGACGTACGACCTCGACCACATGAGGATCTACGTCGATGGCGCCCTGATGGGCAACGTCGCGGCAACCGCCGCCATGCCGACGACCGGTGACCCGATCTACCTCGGCACCAAGACTCCCGGCTCGATCGATGGCGACCACCTCAATGGCTGGCTCGACGACACCCGCCTCTACAACCGGGCGCTCGATGAAGTCGAGATCGCGGAACTCGCGGGCATCGGCATCGACGATGGCCTGCTGGCGTGGTGGCCGCTCGACGACGGCAGTGGAACGACCGCCGCGGACGCCACCGGCAACGGCCACACCGGAACCCTGACCGCGCCCCTTCCGACATGGACGCCGGGCGGCAAGTTCGGCGGAGCGCTGACCTTCGATGCCCAGGTCGGGCAGAGCGTCAGTGTGCCGGACGCTCCGGCACTCAACCCGAGGAACGGTATCACGGTTTCCGCATGGGTGAACGCCGACGCATGGGACGGAAACAACCGGATTCTCCAGAAGGGAGCCGGCGACAACCAGTACCGGATGATGGCCGAGTTCGGCAACTTCGCCTGGGACATCGCGGGCGTAGGCAGGATCGAGACCGCCCAACCGCCCGCCGGGCAGTGGGTCCACGTTCTCGGAACCTACGACGGTGAGCGAATGAAGCTCTACTACGACGGAACGCTCGTGGCAGACATCCCGGCCGCCGGGCTGATCCCGGTGACCGGCGACAGCCTCGTGTTCGCGACCAAGTCGCAGAACTCGATCGTGGTCAACCGCCTGAGCGGCGGTTTGGACGAGGTCCGGATCTACGGCAGGGCCCTGAACATTGAGGAAGTGGCCCTCCTCTCCGGCCAACTCGGAACCCTCTCGCTCGATGCGACCGATGCCTTGGCCCGGAAAGGCACCGCGGACACCGGCCTCTTCACCGTCTCGAGGACCGGCCCGACCACGCAGCCACTTCCCGTTCCCCTGTCGCTCGTTTTCGGACCGGGACAGGCGGAGGTCGGCACGGACTTCACCCTGACGCCCGGCATTTCCGGATTCACCATCCCGGCCGGGCAATCCTCCGCCGACCTCATGGTGCAGGGCCTCGACCGACAGCAGGTCACCGGAAACCTGAACGTCACGCTCTCGATGTCCGGCGTCGAAGGCTACGAGCTCGGCAGTGATTCCGCACAAGTCCAGCTGCAAGACTCGCCGCTGAACCAGTGGAAGATCGGCGCGTTCGGCGGGATCGCGGCAGCCCAGTCCGGGGACGCGGGCGACGGGTCGGACGCCGACGGTGACGGATTGGACACGCTTCTCGAAGCCGCCCTCGGCGCGAACCCGCTGATTGCGGATCCATCGGTCCTGCCCACAGGCGAACTCCAGTTCGTCGGCGGCCAGATCTACCTCGTCTCGAGCTACACCCGGCCGAAACCCGCGCTTGAGGGCATCGGCTACCACCACGAAACCAACCTCGACCTCGGCCCGCTCTGGCAGGCTGCCGAGTGGGTGGAAGGCTACCCGGTCGACAATCTCGACGGCACCGAAACGGTGCGGATCCGTAGCCTCGCGCCGATCACGGCGGAGCCCCAACAATTCCTGCGACTCCGGGTGACCCGGCCCTGAAAATCCGGAAATCCCAAGAGATTCCAAGGTTTGGCTAAACCGGAGTTCCCATCCGGGCGTAGTTTTGCGGAGTATCCCGATCCGCCTATGGAAGACAGCCTCGACGAATTCGTTCAGGAGCTGACCAACAGCCAGAGCGACCTTTTCTTTTTCATCCGCGCCCTTTGCGGGGATCCGCACGCGGCGGCGGACATCCGTCAGGCGGTCAACGTGATCCTGTGGCGCAAGCGGGCCAAGTACCGGCCGGGATCGAGTTTCAAGAGCTGGGCCTTCCGGATCGCGCAACTGGAGGTGAAGGCCTACATGCGGAAATCGAGGCGCCAGAAGTCGACGGCCTTCGACGAGGAGTTCATCGAATGCCTCGCCTCGGAAATGCCCGAGGTCATCGATGAGTTGCCGGAGCGCCGCGTCGCCCTGACCCGCTGCCTCGGAAACCTGACCGAGAAGGACGACGAACTGATCAAGCACCACTACTGGTCGTCGAGCTCGCTTGATGTACTCGCGCGCGCCACGAACCGCAGCGTCGGCACCCTGAAGGCACGGCTTTTCCAGCTGCGCGCATCGCTCAGGCGTTGTATCCAAAAGCAACTTCGGCACTCGGAAGCATGAGCGAGGAAGAAGAATACCGGACCAGTCGCCTGCTCAACCAGCTGGTGGACGGAAGCATCGCGGCCGAGGACTTCGCCGCGCTTCGCGAGGACCTGCTCGAGTCGCCCGAACTCCGGCAGCACTACTACGACCTGCTGGCAGTCGACCGCATGTTGGGTGAACGCTACGAGCTGCCGGACTACATCTCCGTCCAGGCCAACACGATGAACGACACGTGGAGCGACCGGCGGTCCCGCAAGGCGAAGATCTTCGGCTCCATCGGTGCGGCCGCCGCCGCCCTGGTCATCGCCGGCTTCGTCTTCCACTTCATCCGCCAGGCACCGCGACCGATCCCGATCGAAGCATCCGCCGACAGCTCGTACCAGATCGATGGAGCACCCGCCCGGGCAGGCGGTCCGGTTCCGGGAGAACTCCTTTCCATCGAACGCGGAGTCGTCTCCGCGAAGCTCAATCCCTACATCGAAGCCTGCTTCGAAGGCCCCGCCCAGGTCCGCATTCTCGATTCGCACGGGAACGTCGAACTGGTCGAAGGCAACGGCTACTTCGAGATCTCTCCGGGCGGAAAAGACTTCAAGGTCCATTGCCGCGGCCACGTGATCCGCGATATCGGCACCAAGTTCGGAGTGAAACACGGAGCCGACGGATTCGTCGAAGTCCACGTCAATGCGGGCAGCGTCGAAATCACCGGACCCGACGGCAGCGTCGAACCCGTCGAAAGCGGCGGCGCGGTCCGGTTCGGAACCGCGACCGACCTGAGGAAAATCCCGCTCGATTCCGCCGGCTTCGTCCGGTCGCTGCCGTGGGAGCGGATCATTTTCCACGACGACTTCGAGTCCGAGGGAGAAACGCCGGTGTCCGGCCGACAACCGAAGATCGGCGGCCGCTGGCTGGTCTTCGACGAGAGCTCCAAGACCCTCATCCGTGACGGCGTGTTGGACACCTCTTTCGGCCGGAGACACATGGGCGCCGGCTGCAACCCGGCCGACGCGAGCGATCTGTCGCCTGCCTACCTGATGACCTTCGAGACCGCCGTGCCCGCGAACCTCGAGGACAAGCCCGGCGGAGACGGCGCCGCCGAGTTTATCACCCTGACTTCGAATACCGGCGTTCCGTTCTGCAGCGTGGCGGCAAGGGTCTCGAGCGGTCACGAGTGGTGCATCGTTGATGAGCAGACCGACAGCTGGACAGCCGGTTCGGGTGCATACGCGTTCAAACGCCGCTGGCTCACGCTTCTCTACGAGTCCTGGAGCGGCAAGGTGGTGCTCTACGAAGGCCAATCTCCCGATGGCCGCGAAATCGCCGCCACGAGAATCGGCAAGGGACACAAGGTCGGCTCGATTGCGATCCAGAACGGCGGACAAGGCGACCTCGCACTCGAGGAACTCACCGTCAAGGTCGTCGCCTACACGGGCAAGAAGTAAGCCCCAAGGAGTCGGCATCCGACCGCTGCGGAATGGCGAGCGCCGCCATCCTGCCGCGGTCTGTTCGCGCGAGCCCGCGAGAGCGTGAGGTCGTGTGCTGCCTGCGGCGCACGATGCCACATCGAAACGAAATCAGAATAAACCCATCGCCGTCGGCGAACGTGTTTACATCATGAATTCACGTTGTGGCGCTCCGTCCGAACGGCCATCCCGAAACCAACCCAGCGGATTCGCTCTGGTGGTCACGATCTCACTCATGGTGCTTCTCGCCCTGTTGGCGGTTGGCTTGCTGGGACTCTCGACCATTTCCCTGAGGGCAACCAGCCATGCCGAAGCGCGAGCGGTGGCGTTGGCCAATGCCAGACTCGGACTCTCTCTCGCAATCGGACAACTCCAGGCCGACCTCGGCGACGACCGACGGACGACCGCCGATGCCGCGATCCTCGGTGAGTCCGAGAATCCGAATGCGGTCGGCGTGTGGAACGGATGGTCGCCAAAACTTGGAGACGCGGGCGGTGATGCCAGCCGCGCGCGCATCGACTATCAGGAGGAGAAGGGACAGGAAGGATTCCACCACTGGCTCGTTTCGGACCCGGACGTCACGAGCACCGGCAATCTCGACTGGCACCTCGGTTCCGACCCGGACGCGGTTCCCCTTTTCGATGTCGACAACGCGGGCTTCGAATTGAGCGCACGCCGCATTCCCATCGACGGCGAGACCCTCGACGGAGCGATGGCTTGGGCCGTGAGCCAGGAGAACACCAAGGCCAAGATCAACATGGGGACGGAGGACGGGCAACGCACCGATCTCGACGACCGGCTGCACACACCGGCCCGCCCCAACCTGACTCTCTCAACCGTGCTTGAGCACCCGGAGGGAGACTGGGAGCGCCGGTCCGCACTCGTCACCGACCTCCGTCAGGCGGCGCTCGACTCCGGATACGGCGTGACGCCCCAGACCGTCGCGCGGGCTGGCGCCGACTACACCACGCAGTCGCTGAGCGTGCTCAGCAATCCCGTCGACGGAGGCCTGAAAGTCGATCTCAGCACCGGATTCGAGCTGCCGGATGAGGAGTTCGAAATGGCGGCATGGAGCGACGCCTCGGGACAGGTCGGGAACCCGTTCAGACTGACCGACCGGGCTTCGAGGTCTTCCTACGACGGCCAGCGCCCGCTTTGGAAACCCCTCGCTTCAAGCGCGGAAGCCACGGTCTTCATGAATTTCCCGCCGGCCTCGGTCCACCACAAGTTCCAGGTCAATGGAGTCCCGACCTTTGACATGCTTCGCGCCCACTACCGGACCTATCGCCACCTCTACCATTCGGATGGCGGCGGACTGACGACCTTCGAGCGGCCCTACTCCCATGTCGCCACGCCCGGAGGGGTTCGCGGTCGGCCGTTCGGATCGGAGACCCAACCGTCACTGGCTCCGGTCCTCGACCGGATGAATGTCTTCTTCAGCATCTTCGCCAAGGCCGATGGAACACTCGGTATCCTCCTCTCGCCGGTCATCACCTTGTGGAACCCCCACAACGTGGCCATCGAGTCCGAAGGCCTGGTGGTGTATCCATGGATCGACTTCGCCGTCTGGTGGAACTGGAGCGTGACCCCGAGCCGTTCGAACAACCCGATGAAGTGGCACGCCTCCCTCTCGCGGTTCGTCGGCGAGGGATACCAAGGTCACGGCCGGTCATCGCGGCCCTACTTCTACCTTCATCTGACCGAAGACGGCGTTCCTCCCCGCCGGGGCACACCGGACAAACCGCTGCGGCTCGAACCGGGTGAAGTCAGGGTCTTCACCCTCGCCGACGGAACCCGGCGCGACCTCGAAGTCCGTGGATCTCCCGACCGGCGGACCTGGTACATGCGACCCGCCGCAAGCGCTTCGGACATCACCCGTTCCCTGAAGGGCGGGATCGTCCTCGACATGACGAAGTCGATCAACGGCCAGGATAACTTCAACTACAAGCTGAGGAACGGCGACCGCGTGAACGCCAATACCGTGACCTTTGACCGGGGATCCTACTTCTACCTCGTCAACATGGCGGACTCCTACCAGATCAAGAATCCGCGATCCGAACTGATGGCCGACTCACGCCCCGCCGGCAGCGGCCTTCCCAACTTGCGCGCCGAACCGAACCTCTATCTGCACGCGCAGATCCACTCGGGAACCTCCTATGGCAAGGCGGACGACCGCCTAACCTATCCGGCCTTCCGTTTCGAAGAGATCAAGGAAGAGCCGCACCTCATCGGCAGCCTGCTCACCTACCATCGTGTCGCGCGCAGCAGCTCGCTTCCGTTATCCGACCTGATGTTCACCACCAATCCCCGCCAGGGAACGGTGAATCCCTATCTGAGTGGAGCCAAGTTCCAGACCGGTCCCCACTATGAAACCATCTTCCGCGGTGGCACCTCATTGGCGCAGCTGGCGATGGAGACGACTTTCGACGGACAGCAGGCCTTCTACGGACCGTCGCACAGCGCTGCCAGCGGACTGCCCTTCCTGCCGTTCTTCGACGTGCCCCAGTCCCCCATCCTCTCGCTCGGCGCGCTGCAGCACTGCGACGTCAGCACCACCGCCTTCACGACGGCCAACCAGATCGGCAACTCGTGGGCCTCCGCCTACCTGCCGGCGACCACCGCATCCCGCGTGATGAGAAACGCATCGACGGGCGAGCGGATCGAGTCCGAAGGCCTCTCCGTCTACGACAGCTCCTATCTCGCCAACGAAGCGCTCTTCGACGGCTTCTATTTCTCCGGGGCCACCCCGACCGTCGGCAGCCGCAACAGCAACCAAGGCACGGCCCAGGTCTGGGAAGAAGACCAGATCGGCGAGACCGAGAAGGTCACGACGGTGCTCGAGCGTTTCTTCGACGAGCCACGCGAGCACCCGCTGCGGAATCCCCGCCTCGTTCCCTATCATCCCGGAGTCTCGGATCGCGAACTCGGCGACCGGCTCGAAGGACCGGCCAGATGCGTGCGGCTCGCATCGCACCTGATGCTGGACGGCGGCTTCAATGTGAACTCGACGAAAGTCGAAGCGTGGAAGGCGATGCTCCTCAGCCTGCGGGGTGCGCTGCCCGACTCGGCCGACACGACTCCGCAATCGCGCTTCCGCCACATCATCGACCAAGGGCCGGCCGAAATGGTCGAGAATGACGTCTGGTGCGGATTCCGTTCGTTGACCGACCCGGAGATCGAGGAACTCGCCGAGCGCCTCGTCGAAGAGGTCCGCGAGCGTGGGCCGTTCCTCTCCTTGGGTGAGTTCGTGAACCGTCAGGTGACACGCAGCCGGGGCCACGCGACCAGCGGCGCGATCCAGGCGGCGATCGATTCCACCAACCTCAACCGGGTGGCGACGCAATCGCGATTCGATACGCGCAACTTCCCGAATCCGGAGAACCTCCGGAATCCGGACACCGGCACCAACCTGCCGGGCTGGCTCAGCCAGGCGGACGTCCTGACCCCGCTGGCACCCTATCTCACGACGAGGTCCGACACCTTCATCATCCGCTCGCTCGGCGAGGCCCGCGATCCCGACGGCAAGCTTCTCGCCCAGGTCCGCCTCGAGGCGGTGGTGCAGCGCGTCCCGGAATTCGTCAATCCGACCGACACGCCCGAAACCGCGATCGCCGATCTCGATGACCAGAACAAGAACTTCGGCCGCCGCTTCCGCATCGTCTCCTACCAGGAACTCCCCTGAACCATGTCCGTCCGATTCCTCATCCTATTCCTCTGTCTCCACTCGGCACTGACGGCCGCCGCTCCGCGCGTTCTGGTGTGGGATGACAGCGTCGCCTCGCGGGAGCTCGCTTTGGCGCGCGGCCGCGAACAGGTGGAGCTTTCGAACCTCCACCCTTCCAAGAGAAGCGAGCCGATCCGGCTCAAGGGCACTGGCCCAATCTTCCTGAGAGCTCTCGACCGGAATTCGGAAGACGAAGGCCCGGTCCAGCGCGAATGCGCGATCAGCGAGTCCCTTGCCCATCCGCTATTGTTGCTAATGCCGGACGAGAAGGATGCCACCGGCATCCGCGTGGTCGTCTTCGAGGATGATCCGTCGGGATTTCAATGGGGCAGCTACCGGTTTCTCAACGCCACGCCGAAGACGCTCGCGCTCCGATTGGAAGACCGCGCCGAGAAGATACCCGGAGGGTGGAAGCCGGTCGACATCCGGCTCACCGGAGAAACTCGCGGGATCGGCGTGATGATCGCGCCGCTCGAGAACCTCAAGCGTCCCCATTACTCGGCCGTCTGGGAACACGAACCGGAAACCCGCACGCTGTGCTTTATCGTTCCCGGTACCGATCCGAGACTCGGCCCGATCGCGATCAAGGCCGTGCCGCAGAGCCGGAAGTCGTTCGAGCTGGAGTTGAAGCCGGAGGGAGCGGAGGCGAGCGCCGGAGAGTGAGTCGGTGCTGGCCCGGATGGGATCAGTTCGACCGGGCATTCGCCGCCGAAATCGAAGCCATCGCTCAACACTACCTCAACGAGATCCGGCGGGCCCGGTCATGGCCGCCCGCCGGCGCCTCGCCCTAGGGGATCAATCTTCACCTCAGTGAGGTCTGGAAATCCGTCGAGACGGCCACCGGCGAATCGGACCTCATCCGCCGCGATGGTTGGTCGAGCGCTTTGAGGCGGGGCGATTGAAGTGCCTGTGAAATTGAGAGCACCGCCCACCCTCGGAAAACCCAAAAACCGGAGGTGGACGACTTGTCTTACCGAACGGGTGTCGTCCCACCCACCGTCACAATTTCGAATCGGGCCATCTCAGGGAGCCCAACCCAAACGATCTCAACCTTCACGGGGTCGCAATGAGGCGACCGAAGAGTTTGCCTCCGGAAGCAACTGACGCATCGACGGTCGCGGTGACTCGGTGGAGAGGATCCACCGTCACCGTGTCGACCACGTAGCTCACGACTCCACCCGTATCGGTCCCGTTCTCATCCGGCACTACGTCGGTCGTCGCGGTCCATCCGGACAGCGTGTTGCTGTAAGCGACCTTGAGTTCCGCCCCGCCACGGTCGGCGACCGCCAGGCAGTCGAAGGTCATCTGCAGTCCTCCACCACCGTTCTCGCTGACGGTTGGCAGGGCGCTGTTTGCGTCGTCATCGGGATTGCCCACGCCGAGCAGGAAGGCGATGCCGTCCTGAACGCCATCTTCGTTGAGGTCGCCCTCGAAGGTGACCGCGCCCGGCAAGGTGCCGGATTCCGCCCAGAGGGTGAACGGGTCGGAGGTGCCGGCCGGGGCCCGCACCTCGAAGTTGTCGAATTCAGCCCCGTCGTTGGTCCAGTTCGAGAAGAGACCGATGTAATTCTCGTCCGTGCCGCTCCAAACGAAGTCACCCGACGCCACCGAGATCCCGTTGTTGAACACCTCGTAGTCGATTGTGGTGCCGGCGTCAAAGTCCGTCACGTTCGTGAACACAACCTCCAGCCTGTCGGGGTTCGCAAAGGCGAGGGGGGTGGTCGTTGTCACAACACCGTTCTCGAAGATCCGGAACTCTTCGGTTCCTGATCCATCGTATCCGATGCCGAAATCGGCGCCGCCAGGAGTGCCAGCAGTCCAACCCGAGAAGTCGGTTTCAGACCCGCCCACGACAATGCCCGCGTTCCGAGTGAATCCGCCGGTCTCGTCGTTCACGATGTCAACAGAGACCGTGAAAGTCTGAGCGGCAGTAATAACGGAATCGACAAAGTTGTGATCCACGTATGCCAATGCCCAATTGCCGCCGCCGCTACCGGCTTCGCCGATCTGGATTTCGTTGTTCAGGATTCGAGGATCATTCGCGCTGCTGGCGGTTTCGAGCCAGTCCAACGCCCCGAGGCTGCCGGACTTGCCGGAAGCCGAGGCGTTCAAGTCGGAGCCGTCGGGTCGGTTGAAAGTATCGGCGAAGAGAACATCCGGATCGAGTGCAGCGGTCGTGAACCGCCAGGTGACGGTGTCGCTGATCCCTGCAAAGGAGATTCCGGAGAGGTCGGTGAAGGCCCCGGCGGGGATGTTGACGTAGTAGGTCGTGCTGTTGGCGAGGTCGGCGGGCGGGTTGATCACCACGCCCCCCTCGGTGACCGACACGAGGCCGGAGTTCACGTCGATGCTGGTGATCACGCTGTCGTCACTGGCGAGGTGAATGGTGACATCGCCGGTGCCGACCTCGACATCCTCGTCGAAGTCCAAGGTCAGGTCGGAGCCGATGGTGACCTCGGTGGCGTCCGCCATGGGGCTCATGCCAGTCACCATCGGTGCGGTGTCGTCGGTGGTGAAGGTCCAGTTCGGAACGCTGGAAGTGAGGAGCCCGTCGTAGGCGTTGCCGGAGAGGTCCTCGATGGCGGAGGGGCTGATCTCGATCGAGTATTCCTCTCCCGTCGCGAGAGCCGTCGCCGGGGTGATGGTCAGCTCCGCGCCATCGACCGAGAGCGTTCCGTCGGGATCCGGGCCGGGGAGGGAAATGACCGTGTCGACAAAAGTGGTGAGATTCCTGATAGTGATCGTGCCGGCCGCGCCAAGGGCAATGGGTTCGTCGAAGGTCGCCACCAGATTCTGGGACGTCGGAACGTTGACCGCATCGTCGGCGGGGTTGGTTGACAACAGGGTCGGTTTCGTTGTGTCCAGCCCCCCGTTGCTGCGATCGAGGGAAAAGCTTTCGATATTACCGGAAATCGGGCCGTTCGAGGCGGCAAAGCCTACCGAGTCGATGGTTTCATCAAGCAGGACGGCGGTGCCGCGAATCTGGAAGAAACCCGAGCCGGTGTCGGCGAACCAGGTTGCCGTCCAGTTGCCGGCGCCGCCGGTGGTGTCCAACACGACGCGTAGGGCAAGGTTTCCACCGAATGTGGTGGCCGCGGAGGTCCAAGCGGCGCCATCGACGATTCCCGGATTCGAGCCCGCGCTGCCGTCACCGAGGAAGGAGGTGTTGTTCGCGGTGGCGCCAGCGCCCCGCTGGAACGTCCACGCCTTGCCGACGACATCACCGACGATGAACCGCGAATTCGTGCTGGTGGCAGGGCTCTGCCCCTCGGCAAAGCCGAAGGCCAGCCAATCCTGGGACGCCGGCGAGTTGGTCAGGCTTCCGAACGACGCTTCGAGGGTGTAAACGAACCCGTCGGTGGGGGTGAAGGCCAGCGTGGCACTTCCCGCTCCGGCATTCGTGACGTTGACGTCGCCGTTCGCATCGAACCCGGAAGCGGCCACCCAACTGCCCGTGCCGGTCTCGACGGCAGTACCATTCAAGTCACCCGTATCCCCGGTGAAATCATGCAAGAATAGGGTGTCGGCTCCGGCAAAGCTCGAGGCAAGAGTCAAGCAGGCGATTATTGCGAGCGTCTGTGATTTCATGCGGAAGAACCCTTCGTAAAGTCCGTTTACAGCACTAGCGGGTTTGGCTCGGGTCAAAGTATTTTGGCTCTGGATACCCCGACTGTTTTCAGGAGGTTTTCTGGCGACGCACCGGGATCAGTTGCAACCGGCAGGCCACCGGGTCGACTTGGCGGACAAGATCCTCGAGGAGTTCCGGATGGATCTGGAAAGGGTCACCCGATCAATCCCGCTGGTTACAGATCGTCGGTCGGAGCCTCGACCCGCTCCAGTTGCCAGAACCGCCTGGCTTCATTGGTCGGCCAAGAGCCGAGCTCGAGCCAGCTGCCATCGCCTGGAACACTCACCGCCGGCGGATTGCTGAAATCGAGATCGGTGCTGGTTCTCAGATCATAACGGAACCCGGTCCGAGTCCGCGCCGAAATCGTCGCCTGGCCCGGCACGCTGTCCCTGTCGATGCTCCACCGGATCGGGCTGTTGAAGTAGGCGCGGGCGTTCCACTCCAGGACCGACACGGGTGTCGAATTGTTCTGGGTGCCGTAGCTCACGCCCATGCCGGGCATCTTCTGGTAAAGCATCTGCAGCACGCCATCACGCTTCCATCGCTCCTCATCGTAGGTGGGCTCCCAGTCCCCGAGGATCTCACTCGTGAGGTTCATGCGGGTCCAGTGCAGGCGGTCGGGGTCCTGTGCCAACGGCAGCGAAAAAACCACCGTGATCCCATCGAAGCGGTTGTCGTGGTAAAGGACGATGATGCGGTCATCCGCATCGGTGAGGACGATCGGGCGGGCCATCTTGCTGGAACCCAGCTGGCCCTCCGAATACTTGGTGGCCGGATTGTCAATGTCCCGCGCGGACACGGTGCGCTGATGCCAGTCGGCACCGTCGTGGAAGAAGATGTGATATTGCCGGGTGTGGTCGCCCGTTGCGGCATCGTCAGCCCACCAGTTGGCGATGATCGGACGGCCGGCACTGTCGGTGGTCATGCCGGACTCGTTCATGATGCTGTGTCCCTCGGGGAGATCCTTGACGATTTCCGGCACATGGGCCGCACCCAGGCTCTGGAACCAGTCCGCCTCCACCACTGGCAGCTCGATGACACTGCCGTCGGAGCGCTGCCAACTCGTCCCGCCATCGGGCGAGCGGAGATAGACGTAGCGGTGGTTGGTCTGGTAACCGCCTTCCCCGGCGAGCGAGTCGCCATTGTAACGGAAGACACCCGCCATGTGGAGCATTCCGTCGGGGCCTAGCGTCAGGCGGTCGGGATAGAAGCAATTGTCCGGTGAGTCGCCCCGGCCGAGCATCAGCGGCTGCTGGGTCCCGCTGCCGTTGGCGTGAGTCGGCGCCCAGGTGCCGGTGTCGATGTCGTAGCGATTCAGGTACCAGTCACCATTGCCCGAACCACCCTCGCGGTAGAGGAACACGACATCACCATCCGGCAGCGTCTGGAACTTCGGATAGGTGATGCCGCCCTCTTGCCCGGTCATCCCGGCAGTGCCGAGGCTGGTCATGTTGATGGGAGCGGTGCCCGTCACCGGGGCGTCGCTCCTGGCGTAGAGCAGCGGGTGGACATGCACACCCCAAGCCATGTGGAGAAAACCGTCGCCATCGATCGCGCAGCTGATGACGTTGTGGGTGTCGTTGATGTTGAACGAGACGAAATCGGTGGAGAAGATCTCCCACTGGGATTGACCAAGCGTCCGGCGTCCCACCACCACCGTGTTGTTGTCGGGATGGCCCGGATCGGTCGCGTGTCGGCGGTAGTAGCTGATGAACTGCTGGTCGCCGACCGTTATGAGGTTGTTCTGGGCGAAGGCGATGGAGTTGATCGCCGAGCCGGCATAGCCGTTCTCGTCTGTGTTTTCATTGCCGTCGGTGACGGGAATGAAGGACACTAGGGGAAAGTCCATCGCATCGGTGGGGTCGGTGCCGGCATTCAGCTCGGCGAGGTTGCCGATCCCGTCGCCATCGAAGTCATCCAGCGGCCCCTGGCCGAGGTCTCCGAAAAGCGATTCCTCGAGCGCGTCGTCGAGTCCGTCAGCGTCCGTGTCCTCCGGATTGGAGAGACCGTTGGCCGGATCGGTCCCGGCAGTGAGTTCCTCGGCGGTGGTGAAACCGTCACCGTCGGGGTCGTCGGTGGGGCCGTAGGCGGTCGTGCCGAAGGTGGCGAGTTCCCAGGCGTCCTGATAGCCGTCCCGGTCCGCATCCAGCGGCGTGTGGGTGATGTCGTTCGGGTCGGTGCCGGCCGATTCCTCGGCCTCGTTGTCGAAGGTGTCTCCATCCGGGTCGTCGGTGCCGTCGAACTTGGCGAGGATCACCACCTCCGTTTCACCCGGGCTCTCCCGAAAATGGAGAACCTCCCACGGATCCGCCAAGCCATCGCCATCGGTGTCCGGCGCCAGGAACAGGAACTCTTCGGCAGCGCGGGCGATGCTGCTGATGCGCACCTCGTCGATGCGACCCTCGAGGTTGTCGGATGGGCTGCGGTACTCCTGACCGACGCCGAAGGAGGTCGCCACCCCACCGAGATCCGAGGCCATGCTGCTCGAAGCGATCTCGTTGGCCTCGGTGTGCACGGGATCGACGCGCGTCCAGAACAGCTTGATGTTGTCCGCCGTGCCGGCATTGCCGTCATACGCCACGGCAACATGGAACCACTCGCCCGAGACGAAGGCGTGGTCGCCCGTGGTCGGGATGGCCGCAGCGACCGATTGAGCTCCGGCGGCGACGTTGATGAACTGCAGCTCTCCGCTGTTGATCCGGAACTGGAAAGGTCGGTCCCCTGCGTCACTGCTGGCATTCTCCATAGTGATGATCTGCTGGAGATCCGTGACGTTCGAGATGTTGATCAGGGCCTCGAAGGTGAAGGCACCATCCGGCCCGGTGACATCCGTCACCGGAATCACCGATCCTTGGAAACCTGCGTCCGAAGCCGCACTCGCATCGCCGGCGGTGCCGAAATCCGCATGGGCCGTCGAACCGAGAACCGCACCGGAAGAAGGCATCAGACTGAAGCTGCCGACCACGCCCGCTGCGGGGGTGGCTGGACCCGGATCGACCTCGTCCAAATGCCAGAGGTGAAGGGTGCCGGCATCATGGGCGTATGGGGTAAGTGTGCCACTGGAAGCGGACCCGGTGGCGAAAGTCCAGTTCGGAACGCTGGAAGTGAGGAGTCCATCATAGGTGTTGCCAGAAAGGTCCTCGATGGCGGAGGGGCTGATTTCGATTGAGTATTCCTCTCCCGCGGCAAGAGCCGCCGCGGGGGTAATGGTCAGCTCTGCTCCGACGACCGAAAGGGTTCCGTCGGGATCGGGGCCGGGCAGGGAAATGACCGTGTCGGAGGGGGTGGTGAGATTCTTGATGGTGACCGTGCCGGTGGCGCCAAGGGCAATCGGTTCGTCGAAGGCCGCCACCAGGTTCTGGGACGTTGGAAAGTTGAGCGAATCGTCCGCCGGGTTCGTCGACAACAGGGTCGGTTTCGTTGTATCCAGTGCGCCACCCGTGCGAGTCAGCGAGAAACTGTTGATATTGCCGGAAACCAACCCACTTGAAGCGGCGATGCCCACCGAGTCGATGTTCTCATCAAGAAGCGTCTCAGTTGCGCGGATCACACTGAAGCCCGAGCCTGTATCGGCCAGCCAGGTCGCGGTCCAGGCTCCCGCACCCGCTGTCGTGTCCAAAACGATGCGAAGGTCCAGATTGCCGCCGTAGGTCCCCAGGCCCCAGCCTGCCCCATCGACAAGACCCGGATTCGATCCAGCCGTCGCGTCGCCAAGAAAAGCTTGATTATCGAAGGTTCCGGATGCGCCGCTCCCCCGATTGAAAGTCCAGGCTAGGCCGATGACATCTCCGTTGATGAATCGATTATTACTACTCGTTGCAGTTGACTGTCCCGCTGCAAAGCCCAGCCCCAACCAGGATTCATCACCGGTGCTGCCGGGATCCGGAGCCGTGGTGACATTGCCGAACGATACTTCCAGAGTGTAGACGAAGCCGTCCATAGGCGTGAAGGCCAGTGTGGCGGTTCCGCCACTGCTACTGCCACCCACCGCATCGGTGATGTTGGCATCGCCGTTGGCATCAAACAGGCTGGATGCTACCCATGTCGCACCACCGGTCGTTGTATCCGGCGTCGTACCGTTCAGATCACCCGTGCCGCCGCTGAAGGCGTGGGAGAACACCGTCGTTACCTGCGCGGACGAAATGCCCGCGCCGAAGAACGCAAAAAGAAGCGAGCACCCAAGAAGCAGCCGGCGGACGGACATGATGATTTCAAGTAGAGAGGTCAAATGACGGCGGGAAATCTGCGCGAATCGGGTGCCCCCCGCAACTGAACGCTGAACCGCACAAGGAACCCCTGTGCCCGATCGAAAATGCGATCACCCGGAACATCAATTGGGCTCGGAAGTGACCTAGCGCCGACGGCGGGCCACCACCGCCAACCCCGCCAACCCGACCAGAACCAGTGCCGAGGGCTCGGGCACGGAGGTCAGCGAGAAACTGTTGATATTGCCGGAAACCAACCCACTTGAAGCGGCGATGCCCACCGAGTCGATGTTCTCATCAAGAAGCGTCTCAGTTGCGCGGATCACACTGAAGCCCGAGCCTGTATCGGCCAGCCAGGTCGCGGTCCAGGCTCCCGCACCCGCTGTCGTGTCCAAAACGATGCGAAGGTCCAGATTGCCGCCGTAGGTCCCCAGGCCCCAGCCTGCCCCATCGACAAGACCCGGATTCGATCCAGCCGTCGCGTCGCCAAGAAAAGCTTGATTATCGAAGGTTCCGGATGCGCCGCTCCCCCGATTGAAAGTCCAGGCTAGGCCGATGACATCTCCGTTGATGAATCGATTATTACTACTCGTTGCAGTTGACTGTCCCGCTGCAAAGCCCAGCCCCAACCAGGATTCATCACCGGTGCTGCCGGGATCCGGAGCCGTGGTGACATTGCCGAACGATACTTCCAGAGTGTAGACGAAGCCGTCCATAGGCGTGAAGGCCAGTGTGGCGGTTCCGCCACTGCTACTGCCACCCACCGCATCGGTGATGTTGGCATCGCCGTTGGCATCAAACAGGCTGGATGCTACCCATGTCGCACCACCGGTCGTTGTATCCGGCGTCGTACCGTTCAGATCACCCGTGCCGCCGCTGAAGTCATCCGAGAATATGGTGGCAGCCCCAGCAAAACTCGTGGCAAGTGCCAAGCTCGCGAACATCGGGAGAATTTGTGATTTCATGCAAGATGGATCTTTTTCTTGAACTGCGGGCAATTTGGGAACGGCTCCTGACCTGCGTCAAGGGTTTCCAAGTCTGGGGACCCCGACTGTTTTCAGGAGGTTTTCTGGCTTTCTGCTGGACGTAGCAAGCGGATCAACAAAACGTCGAATTGCCATGCTCCAGGTGCTCACAGCCTCCGACCAGGTCGCGCAGCACCTGCGCGATGAAATCGCCCGAGGAACCTGGAAAGATGTCATGCCCGGAAGTGACCGCTTGGCGAGGGAGCTGGGAGTGGGTCGCAACACGATCGATGCCGCCTTGCTCATCTTGGAGCAGGAAGGCTCGCTGGAGAAACAGGGGACCGGGCGTCGACGACGGATCCTGCAGGTTCACAAGTTGGATGCACCCGGGCTGGCGATGCATGTGTTGCCCTACGATCGGGGGGACATCGGCGGCAGCTTTCTGGCTACACTCTGGAACCAGCTCCAACTGGCAGGCCACCGGGTCGACCTGGCGGACAAGACCCTCGAGGAGTTGCGGATGGATCCCAAGAGGGTGGCCAGGATGGTGGAGCGGACTGGCGCCGACAACTGGATCGTTGGTGGTGGTTCGCTCGAGGTGTTGCGCTGGTTTTCTGAGCAGGACCTGAACACCTTCGCGGTTTGCGGCCGCTATTCCACGTTGAGGATAGCGGGTGCGTCCCCTGACAAGACCAAGGCGATCGCCCGTTGCGTCGAGCGGCTGACAGAACTCGGTCATAACCGCATCATGCTTCTGTCCCGGGAGGATCGGCGCAAACCGCACCCCGGGCCGATGGAGCGGGCTTTTCTCGATGCCCTCGAAAGCAACGGCATCCAACCCAGTGATTACCACTTCCCGGATTGGGGCAATGAACAGGCGGACTTTTTCCGCTGCCTGAACTCCATCTTCCGCTACACGCCGCCAACCGCTTTGATTCTCGACGGAAGCTATCTGTATACCGCCACGGAGCGCCATCTGGCCCAGAAGGGCATCCTCGCACCGCGTGATATTTCCCTGGTCAGCACGGATTACAATGCGGATGCCTTCTACTGGTCGGAGCCGCAGATTTCCCACATCAGCCATCAGTGGACCCCGGTGGCCCGTCGCGTCGTCAATTGGGCATCAAGGTTGGCACGCGGTCAGAAGGACCTGAGAAAGACCATGACGAAGGCCAGATTCATCGAGGGGGGAACCATTGGGCCGAAGCCAGGCCGCGTCCGACCGATCTGAAAACGAGGACTCAGCCCCCCGGCCTGACCGCCCGTGGCGGGGTTCGAACCACCGCGATCTCACCGTCGGCCCCGCAGCTTCCGCCACAGCCCGATCAGCGAGAGCACGCAGACCGCGAGGTTAACGATCAGGGAAAGGATCCGCAGGTGCCACTCGATCTGCTCACAGCGATCTTGATCGGTGCCGTCGATCTGGCAGACGAGGGACTGATGGGCAGTCCGCATGGTCACCCCGACGGGGTGGGTTCAATCCCCGGAAATGCGCGGCAGAATCCCGCCCAATTTCCAACGCATTTCCAACAAAGCGACCGTACACGATGGGCGACTATGCGGGACGTCCAGGAACCCGAAGAGCACCAAGTCCCATGAGCAAGCAAACAGTGGCAAAACCTGTCACAACCAAAAGGATGGCGGAGAGAGTGGGATTCGAACCCACGGTAGGTTTAACCCTACGCACGATTTCGAGTCGTGTGCCTTAAACCGGACTCAGCCATCTCTCCTTTGAGCCGCTGGGCGGGGCGCGGTTTTTAGCAGCATCGCACCCCTTGTAAAGCCCCCGATTGCGCTCAATCGGGAAACACGATCGCGCGATGACCGTCGATGATCGTCCGGTCGTTCACATGGTAGCGGATTCCACGCGCCAAAGCCCCGCGCTCACAGTCGCGCCCGAGCCGCACGAGGTCCTGCGGCGAGTGGAAATGCTGCACCCTCTCGACCTGCTGCTCGACGATCGGACCGGCATCGAGCTCGCCGGTCACATAGTGGCAGGTCGCCCCGATCAGCTTCACCCCACGCTCATACGCCTGGCGGTAGGGATTCGCGCCGATGAAGGCCGGGAGGAAACTGTGATGGATGTTCAGGATCCGCCCGTCGAAGGCCCGGCAGAAGTCGTCAGGCAGGATCTGCATGAAGCGAGCCAGTACCACCAGCTCGACCCCCTGCGCCTCCAGAAGCTCGCGGATCTCCGTGAAGCCCTGCTTCTTCCGCTCGCCCTCCATCTCGATCCGGTGAAACGGCAGACCGGCCTGCTCGGCGATCGAACGACAGGTGTCGCGGTTGCCGATGACCGAGGTGATCTCGACCGGCATCTCGCCGAGCTCCGCCCGCCACAGGATCTCGCGCAGGCAGTGATCGGTCTTCGTCACGAGCACCGCGGTGCGCATCCGGTAGGGCAGCCGGCGGAAGTGCCAGACGGCGTGCAGCGCCCGACCCAGCGTTCCGAAACCCTCGATGAAGTCATCGACGTCCACTTCCAACCCGCCGGTCTCGATTTCCAACCGGGCGAAGAAGCGCCCGCTGAGCTTGTCGGTGAACTGCGCGAATTCGACCAGATTGCCGGAGTAACCGGAAACGTAGCCGGAAATCTTCGCGACGATGCCCGACTGGTCGGGGCAGCTCAGCTTGAGAATCAGTCCGGGACGGGCCATGCGGCACGGATTCAGCCCGACACCCGGGCCCAAATCAACCTCAAGGCATGCCAGCCTCGGGATCGGTCGCCGCCAAGGCCGCCTTGCCGTGGAGCGCCGATGCCGGACGCTCCGACTTTTCGGCATGCTCGACCGGCGAGCCCGCCGGCTCACGCGTGGCGAGCTTGAACAACACGCCGCCAATGATCATCGCAAGGAGCACGACTCCCATCGCCATCACCCACATGCGCTCGGCAGCTGGATACCGGCCGAACTCCCCTTCCCGGGTCGAACGTGGAACCGGTGCGGCCGCGCGACGGGGTTCGGCCATCGCCGGATGCGGACCACGGGGCTCGAAGGACTTGGCAGGCGCCTCGTCGTAGAACTCATCCGAGGAAAGCGAAACGAAGGGCGAGGCGTCGCCGACGTCGGCGCGACCCGCGAAACCGTGGCGCGAACCCCCGAATTTCGGATCGCAGCGGTTGACCGACAGGGGGCCGACCAGCAACTGCTTTACCGCAGCCTCGCTGACGAAATCACCGAGATCCCGGGATTTGGACGCAGCGCCCTCTTCTTTGCCGGGGGCGACCGGCAGGGGCTTGAGGTTGTCCGGGAGGATCATGAATTCACCTTTGCGTTGGAGATAACGTTTACTTTACGTGAACGTCAATGATCAATTTATCTTAAATATCCTTTCGGCCACCCGAGAAAATGCCTGACGGCCCCGGTCGCGCCGTGGTTGATAAAGGGCATGAACACTTGCGTGGTAATGACCGTGCTGGCGCCGGACCGCACCGGCATCGTCCAAACCCTTTCCCAGACGGTGGCCGACCACAGCGGCAACTGGCTCGAAAGCCGGATGGCCCGGATGGCCGGACACTTCGCCGGCATCCTGCGGGTCGAGTGCCCGGAAGCGAACGCCGCCGCCCTGATCGCCGCGCTTGAGGCCCTTGAGGGCATGTCGATCCAGACCCGTCAGGAAGACTCGGATCCGGACGAAACCCGCCACCTGCTGAAACTCGACGTCGTCGGCAACGACCGGCCCGGCATCGTCCGCGCGCTATCGGGAGCCATCGCCGCGACCGGCGCGAATCTCGAGGAGTTGCAGACCACCCTCGAAAGCGCCCCGATGGCCGGCCATCCGATCTTCCACGCCAAAGGAATCGCATCCCTGCCCGAAGGCCTCGCCCCGGGCGCGCTCACCGAGGCGATCGAGGATCTCGGCCCCGACCTCGCCGTGACGGTCGAGGAGTGACCCTGTCCGGCCTCATCCGGGTGCCCTCAGCCCAGGTTCAGCCAGTTTCACAACCCGGACACACTCGATACTCGCGACGCCCAGATGCAAACTCGAGCACGATGGATCGCCGCCGCTGCCCTGATCATCGGCTTGGGTCTCTTGCTCCGTCTCCGCCGGGAAGAGAGCGATCACCGGACGCACGAAACGAGTTCGATCGGAGCGGAAAAGAATGAAGCCGCACACGTCGTCGCCGCTACCGCTCTGGCTCCGAAGATCGCAAGCAAGGAGCCGGCGCGCATCATCGAGAGTCTTATGACGCGCTACCTCGAAGACGAGTTCGCGCGCTCGAAGCGAGTCTCGGAACTGCACCTTGAAGACAAACGCCGCCTGTCGTTCATTATCTCCGACCAAGACCAGCAGCACTCCCGATGGCTGGAAGAAGCCGCTTCAGCCGTTGCGGAACTTCGAGAGGCTGACCGACTGGAAGTCATCGATCGGTTTTCGTCACACCTCGATCGACTCGTCGGAGAAACAGGAAAGTCGAAATTCGTCTACGTCTCAATCACCCTGCCACTGGAAGGTCGAAACGAACCCGCCGAAGTGAGGTTCTCCGAAGCTCGATTCGATTCCCTCGATCAACTGAGATGGGTCAATCCTGATCACTGCTACGTCTCCGAGACCAGTGGCATCACAACTTCGATCGCAGGAGGTGACGATCATCCACAGGCTGACGGAGAGTGGAGATACCGATACATGGTCGCCAACTTTGACCGCATGCCCCCGCTCCGCGATTGAGTCGCCCAGCCATTGGTAACGCGCCGACCTACTTCCGCTTGCCGCCGACCTCGGTCATCCACGCCTTCCAGCGGGACTGCAGGGCGGCCAGCTCCTTCGGCTTCTCTTCCGCCAAGTCGTCACTCTCGTTCGTGTCGGTCGAAAGGTCGTAGAGCTCCCAGTTGCTTTTGCCCCAGAACACGGCCTTGAGGTCGCCATCGCGGACGGCACCGCCGGACGACCATTGCCAGAAAATCGGCGACTCGCGCTTCAGCGATCCACCGGTGAAGGCAGGCAAGAGACTGGTTCCCTGCATCGGCGGTATCTCCGCAGCCCAGTTCTCCGGCGGATAGGTCGCCCCGGCCAGCGAGGCGAGTGTCGGCATGACATCGATCATGTGTCCGGGCTCCGCGCAATAGCCGCCCGTCGTCTTGATCGTTGCCGGCCAGCTCACGATCAAGGGCGTGCGGATGCCTCCTTCGTGACTGAAATTCTTCCACTTCCGCAGCGGCGTGTTCTGAACCGTCGCCCAGTCTTTGCCGACCGTCTCGTAGCTCGCCACGGTTCCAAAATCCTCGAGCTTGTTCGACTTGGTCTTCGCGCCGGCCCCTTCCGCGCATGCGCCGTTGTCCGAGGCGAAGAAGATCAGCGTGTTGTCGCGCTTTCCCTGCTTCTCCAGTTTAGCGAGCACCTTGCCGAGGTTCTGATCCACCCGGTCGAGCATCGCGGCATAAATCTCCATCCGGCGGATCTCCTTCTGGCGCTCGGCGTCATCGAGCTTCTCCCAGTCACGACCATCCCACTCCAGCAGCGGACTCTTGGCGGGATCGATCAGCCCCATATCGACCATCCGTTTGAAGCGCGCCTCCCGGATCGCTTCATAGCCCGCGTCGTACTTGCCACGATACTTCGCGATGTCCTCCGGCCACGCGTGCAGCGGGTAGTGGGGCGCCGTGTAGGAGAGGTAGAGAAAGAACGGCTGGCTCTCGAGTTCCTTCTCGTCCAGCCAAGCGAGGGCGCGACCGGTGAAGGCATCGGTGGTGTAGAAATTCGGATCCTCCGGCGTGTACGGCTGGTAAGTCCGGTCGTCATCGCACCATGCCCGCTTGCGCCCCTTGTTACCGGGGGCCGGTTCACCGTCACGCTGTACGCCCGGGTTCCAGAAGTTGCAGGCACCGTCGCGCAGACCGTAGTAGTGGTCGAAGCCCCGCTCGCGCAGGTTTTCGGTGCCGTGATGCTTCCCCGAGGCGAGCGTCCGGTAGCCCGCCGGGCGAAGCACTTCGCCGATCGTCGCCGCGTTCTTGATCTTTCCCGGTCCCATCATCCCACACTGCTGGGCGTAGAGCCCGGTCAGCAGGCAGGCCCGCGTGGTGTTGCATTTCGCGGTGTTGTAGAAACGGGTGAATCGCAGGCCGTTCTCGGCCAGCGAGTCGATGTTCGGCGTCGAGATCTCACTGCCGTAGCATCCGAGGTCCGACCACCCCATGTCGTCGACGAGCACGAAGATGATGTTCGGCTTCTCCGCGGCATGAGCGGAAGCCGTGAAGGCGAGCAAGATGGAGCAAAGGGAGGCTTTGAGTTTCATGATCTTGAAGGATGTCCGGGGTCTTACCGGGCAGGTTGGGTTTTGACCGGGATGCTGACCCGAAAATTCCGGTAGCGGGCCGAGCGGGTGAACATGTGACGGAGTCCGATCCGCCCCTCGGTGATTCCCGGCAGGTTCCGATTCCCCAGCCGGCAGAAGAACACCTGGTCGGGATTCTCGATCCGCATGAAGAGGTCGCGCTCGTGTTTGATCACGGCGATGCGGTGCGGAACGTTCGGTTCGAAGAGCTCGGTGGACACATACTCCGGAGACAACTCGGTGCCCTTGAGCCCGCCCTTCGAAGGCATGTAGCGACGGCCGCGAATGTAGGACTCGGTCGCGTTTCCGGAATTGTCGAAGGCGGCGTAACTGATGTGGTAGGTATTCAGGTTGTTGAAGTAGGTCTTCATCGCCGGAACCTTCCGGATCTCGTTCCACTTGAAGAGGTCCTTGTCGAAAGGCCCCTCCCCGCTTCCGGTCGCCTGCACGTAGAGGATGTTGACGCATCGGTTCTCATCATCGAGCCGCGTGTAGTCGTACTCGATCCTGATGTCGCCCTCGAAGCTCTCCCGCGTCCACAGCACCATGTGATGGGCATCATTGCGGAACTCCGGACCTGCCGTCAGCGTCATTCCCTCCGGCCCGGTCGAGACCTTTCCGACTTCCCCGTCCAGCAGCCACCGCTCCTTCCAGTCGCCGGTGCACGGGTCCGCGAAAACCTGCTTCCACTCGCCCTTCGCCGCTTTCTCGAAGGCCGTCGCTTCCTCGGGATTCACGACCTTCTTCGACACCGCACTTCCACGCGCGGCGACTCTGTTGAAATCCAGCACCTTCTCGCGATCTCCCTTCCGGATCGTCACCACACCGCTGTCCCATTCGGACTCAAGGAAGGGGCTGTCGAAGAGTTTCGCCGGGGCGTAGTCGACCGGCTGGCCGTTGATCGTGGGAACGGACTTCTGCCCGGAGTCGAAGCCGATCTCATCGCCATACACCGAAGTGTAGCGAAGCACGGTCCCGTCCATTTCCAGAGGGCACGAAGCGACCTTCGCTTGGAAAGCCTCGAAGTCCTCCACCTCACCCTTGGCCATTACTTCGACAATCACCGGAGCAAACTCATCCTTGAGAAGCATCGTGGCGTTCTCAGGCACCGACCGGTTTCCCTCGAACATGTCTTCCGCCCACCGGAAACCTCCCTTCGCCACCCGAATTGCGGCGTAGGCCCCTTCCGCCTCCACGAACACGATGCCGTCCTTCTCGACCGGCTTGCCGAGCCCGGCTTTTGAGATCCAGACAATCATCTCCTCACCACCCTTGTGGCCCTTCAGCTTCTGGGTGATCAGCGTGCCTTTGCGCTGCACCGACCAGAAGGCGTTCATCGCGACGCGGTTGTCCTTCGGCCGGACGATCGGGACGATGCGTGGCGCGCCTTCGCCGGAAAAAACCACGCCCTGCCAGCGGTTCTGCGAACTGATTGCGGCCCAGTCCTGCAGCGGCCGGGCTTCGGTCATCGGCGTGCCCATGATGAACGCCGGATCGCAGTAGCTGTAGCGGAGGATGCCGCCACCATCCGTCCGCATCCGCGTCGGGACTTTCGTCACGGCGGTTTTCAATGGCTTGCCGGTCACGCCGAGACCTTGGGCACGCTGGCGCACTTCGAAGCGACCGCGGCCCTCGACGTCGCAGGCGATGTCGGCCACCACCGCGGGAGGACGGTAATCGCTTAGCGCGGCATTGATGTCATGGCCGTTCACCTCCGGTTGTTCGCCGATCCCGAAACACAGCCACGCAAGCGGAGCCATGCCGTGAGCCGGATCGTGCTTCAGCCCTTTCTCAAAATAGACGCGCGAACGTCCCCCACCCTGCACTCCATCGATCTGCTCCTCGGCCCAGTAGGCGAAGTAGAGGTCGAGCAGCATCGCTGCCGACTGCCTGACTACCGGATCACCGAAGTCATGGAAGTTATAGAATCCCTTGATCAGGGTGCTGTTGTAGCCGTCGCACATCATCTCGATGCAGAGCCCCTTGCGCGCCCGCTCGAGGCAGTAGGCGATGAAGTAATCGTTCCAAGCTTCGAAGTGATCCACCGCTTTGGCACCGTCGTTGTACTTGAGCTCCGCATACTCCGGCCGGCCCTTCGCGATTCTCGAGAACTGCCAGCAGACCGTGAACATCATCGCGTGGTGGTTCTCGGAAAGATAGATGTCCCAGGTTTGGCTCTTCCCGGTCTCGGCCTTCTCCAACCACGAGACCTTCCGCACGTATTCCCAGATCGGCTTCAGCGCGATGGCCTCGGTTTCGGCCGTGATCCGGCCCGGATGCGCTTTACCGTTCGGGCCATACATCTCAATCAACCGCATCACCACGTCGGCATGCCAATGGAAGCTGTCGCGATCATTGATATCGAGAGGATGATCGAGGTAATGCCGCGCGTTCTCGACCAGCGCCGCATTCGCCTCATCCAGCATCTCGTCGAGGTACAGGCACCGGGCCGCAAAGCCGACCATCGAGTAAGAGTAAGCGCGGACATAGTTGCCTCGTCCGGGGGACAGCGGCGGGTTCTTCTTTGCCCGCTTCAGCCGCTTGCCCGACTCGGCCCGGAAGTATGCCTCCACCCGCCCGTCGATTCCCGCAATCACCTGCTCCGGATCCGGCGACGCCGCCCGTGCGACGACCACCTGCACGACGGCAACGAAGAGCGCAATCACACGCTCCCGATTGCTTCGTCCTCCTTTGGTCAGCATCGATCCAGACATCCCGCCTATTACGGGCCTATGCTCCGCGGCTTACGACCTTTCCTTCACCATCGGCACACCGACACGGAATCGAACCTGCAGACACCTGAATCCTGGTATCGTTATCACCGCATCGATAGCCGGCGGATCAAAGAACGCGATACGGCAGCCCTCTGCGAAGGAAACCGTCAAGGTGTCTCGAGCCTAAAGAACGCGGCGTCTTCCGGTGAGGATAAGAGGAACTCGACCTTGCCCTCGCCATTCACACTCGTCTCCGGCGCGGTGAACGGGAACGGCGCGAAGCTTCCCGGAAGGAGCGTCGTGCTCTTGCCAATGCCGAGGGTGAGCGTGAATCGGCCAAGCCCGTCGCGCTGGACAAGCGTCGTGCCGGCATTCTGCGCCTCGATCTGCCCGGCCGTGTAGAGACCGCTCGAGTTCGGATCGTCGAGGATCTCCTGCCGCGCTTCCGCATGGGCGAGATTGTAGATGGCCACGAGTTCAGGCTGGCTGCTCTGCCAGTCAAAACCGATCGCGGCGAGGCGAAGCTCTTCGCCGTCGGTCATCCCATCCGAATCCGTGTCCTGAGCAGGCGAAACCGCCAGTCCGTCGACGTTGAATTCGTAGAGGCCGGTGACGGGATCGCTGCTGGTGATCCTGACGTCCGCCGAGCGAGGTCCCGAGACGCCGGTCTCCTGCGGGGCGAAGACGATCGTGAAGGTCGTCTGCCCGCCGGGCGGAATGCTCGTGGCCATCCCCGCCGTGTTGACGATGAAGTCCGCGGGATCGTCGCCGACCACGTCGATCCCGCTGACATCCAGCGTATGGTCGCCGGAGTTGTGGATCGTAATGGTCTTGGCGAGGCTGCTGGTGCCCGCCGTCTGGAGAGCAAAGCTGCGACCCCGCAGGACGGCCAACACGCCGTCACTCGCCGCAATGCCGATCACCTTGGACTTCGCCGCCTCCGGAATCGCCGTCGCACCCTGGTCAGGCCAACCCCACATGACGATGCTGCCATCGGACTTCAGGGCGAGACTCTGGAAACTACCTGCCTTGATCGCGACCACCCCGGACATCGCCTCCGGCGGCACCAATTTCGTCTCGGGCGCACTGTTGTTGCCCCACATGACGACGCTGCCATTCGACTTGAGCGCCAGGCTGCTATAACTGCCCGCCGCGATCGCGATCACATCGGACATCGCCTCGGCCGGCACGCTTGACTGGCCCTCGTCGTCGTTGCCCCACGCGATGACACTGCCATTCTCCTTGAGTGCGAGGCTGTGGGAGGCTCCCGCAGCAATGGCGATGACGTCCGACGCGGCCTCGGCCGGCGGCGTCGCCTGGAGTTGGGTATCGTCACCCCATCCCACCACACTTCCGTCGCTCTTCAGAGCCAGGGAGTGACTGTATCCCGCCGAGATCGCGGTGACTTCCGACTCCGCGGCCGCGGGCACCGGAAGCTGCCCGGGCGCGCCCCACGAGACCACCGCACCGTTGCTCTTCAGCGCCACACCGTGAATCCCGCCCGCCGAAACGGCGACGACTTCGGACTGGGCCGAAGCGGGAACCGCCGCCTGGCCAAAATCGTAGCCTTCCGCTGCCCAGGCGACGACTCCACCATTGCTCTTGAGCGCCACAGCGAGGAAGACACCGAACGAAACCTCCGTCACGCCGGACTGGGCGAATGCCGGCACATTCTCTAGCCCGTACGTGAAAAACTCTCCCCCCCAAGCGATGACGCCGCCCGGCCCGACGGCAGTGCCCTGATCCACCTCGATCACCGGGAATCTTCCCGCCCCGGACACATGGATCTCGAAGGGGTTCTCGTCATGGTCGCTGCTGATCAGGAGAATCGTCGCCGTCCGGTTGCCGGCCATGGTCGGGGCAAATGTCACTTCAAAAGTCGCCGTGGCCCCGGAAACCAGCGACGTCGCGGTCAGGTTGCCCGCGGAAAAGTCATCGGCGTCGGCACCGGACACGACCAGATCGAGATCCTCGAGCACCTCGGTGCCGGTATTCCGGATGGTGAAAGTCCGGACCGTGCTGGAGCCTCCGACGGTGTCCGCGAAAACCTGCACCCCCGTGTCGTCGGCCAGTTCGTCCCCGGGATCGGTGCCCGCCGCGGCGAACACCTCGATCTCGGACAGCGAAACGGCCCGTTCCACGGCACCGAGGTCCGCGGTGGCGGCTCCCGAGTTATCGCCATCGATAGGACGCGGCAGCCCCCGTTGGTCGTTCGTCTCGGTCGATCCGACCGCCGCGTCGATCGCCGGACTCCCGCCACCCGGGATCATCGTCAGGGTAGGTCCTCCATTGTCGGCGAGGGGACGGAGACGGGATGGAGCAACGATGGGATCAGGCCCGGCAATCCGGAAATCGGGGATGTCCGGATCCCTCTCCACGGTATTGTTTCCGAGAAGGTTGAGGGCGAGCGGATTGCCAAAGCCGCCCCAGGGAAAGGCAAGAACCAAGACATCCCTGTCTCCCCCGTTTCCACCCCCAATGATGCAGTTCTCGAGTGTCAGTGAGGCTTGGGTCGCTTGTGTATTGCCGTCTTCACTCCGGATTCCGCCCGTTCCCCCACCGGTGACCATGTTTGCCGCAACCGTGCAGTGCCGCAGCGTCAGGAAGCCACCATTGTTGACGATCGCCCCGTAGTCGCAGGTGTTGCCGGCGACCGTGCATTGCACGAGCGACATCGTCGAAGAAGTGCCGTTGAGAATCGCCCCTCCTTCCCCGGAGGTGACGTTTCCGGAGAAGGTGCAGCGGGTTGCGACCACCTGGCCGCCGTTGTTATAGAGCGCGCCACCGTAGGCTGCGGAATTGCCGGTCAAGGCGCAGTCCTCGAGCACGATAGACCCGGTCGACCGAATGGCACCTCCGCCCGACCCCGCCGCGTCCATGCCGGTGAGGGTGATGCCGCGCAAGGTCAGCCCGCCGGTGTTGTAGAAGCCGCGATGGCCTCCGGCACCCTGCAGGACCAGCCCGCCCGGCAACCCGGTCGCATCCACGACCACCCCGTCCGCATCATCCGTGTCCAAGGGGCCGGCGAGGGAAACCGTCTGGCCGCTGAGTCCGGCATCGAAGACGATCGTGTCCCCGCCCACGGAAGCCTGCGCCGCCTGCAGTGCGTCCCGCAGCGATCCCGCACCGGAGTCGTTGAGGTTCGTCACCACGATCGGCACCCTCCTCCGCAGGGAGAGTCCGTAGAGGTGCCAGGTGTTGGCAGTCTGCGGGGTGATCGTGATCACCCGCGTGGCCGCATCGGCGGTGAAGACGTAGTCGACTCGCAGTCCCGCGTCGTTGCCGTAGTAGTTCTGATTGATGGTGAACGTGTGCGTCCCGCTGGCGAAATCGTTCGTCCGGAAATCCACCGGATCCCATCCCACGCTCGGGATGCTGACGATGTACTCATCCCCCGGGACAAGGCCCTCCAGCGTGATCGTGCACGGCGTTCCGCCCCAGAGGAAATTCGCCGCGAGGACCGCGCTGCCGGTGCCCGCGAGCGCCGTCAGTTGATTCGTGTCTCCGGGAAACACATTGGGGATCGTGACCGAGAAGCGGCCGGCGACCGAGGAATTGGCTCCGGCGATTCCCGTGACGGGTACGCCTTGGATCATCGTACTGTCGGCGGATCCGAAGCTGTAGGCCCAATCGGTGGCACTCGTAACGCCGCTGGAAAGATCGTCCGTCCACGGCGAAACGGAAAACCCATCACCCCATGCACGAGACACGGGCACCTGCAGGAGCAGGCCGAAGAGAGCCGTGCGGACCGCCGGTTCGCGGAGGGCGAAGATCGGGGGAAAGGACCGGAAATTCATGAGTCGGAGAAAGCGGGCGGAGATCATCGGGGAAAGCGGTGAACGGTTTCGGTCATGGGGTCTCCACGCGGAGGAACGCGGCGTCATCCGGCAGGGTGAACTGGAACTCAAGCTCGCCCGACCCATTCACCGAGGTCTCGGGCGCGGTAAATGGGAACGGCAGATAACTTCGTGGCACCATGGTTGGGCTCCGATCCAAGCCGACACGGAGACTGAACTGCCCCGGACCCACGCGTTGCAGGAGAGGCGCGCGCACCCTCAGCACCTGCACCTGTCCGGTCGTATAGAGCCCGACCGCGTTCGGGTCATCGAGAATACTGTCTTCTCCCTCGTCGCGCGCGGCGTTGTAGATCCCGGCCAGCTGCGGCTGACCGATGAGGTAATCGAAACCCAAGGTAACGAGTCGGACCTCATCGCCATCGGAAACACCATCCCCATCGCTGTCTTCCGCGAACGACGCCGCCAGGCTGTCCATCGGGAAGTCGTAGATGCCCTTCGCCGGATCGTCGCTGTTGATCCGCACCGTCACCGTGCGATCCGAAGTCACGCCGGTCTCGAGCGGGGCGAAGACCAGCGCGAGGGTCGTCTCGCCGCCGACCGGGATGCTGGACGCCATGCCGGTGGTGTTCAGGATGAAATCGCCAGTGTCTCCCCCGGTCAACACGACGCTGCTGATCGTGAGCGGGGCCTCGCCCGGGTTCCGCAGCGTGATGGTCTTTTCCGCACTGGCGGTCCCTGCCGCCTGAGGTGCGAAGCGATAGGCACGAAGCGCTATCGAGTGGCTGAACCCGGCGGAGAGGGCGACAATCCGCGACTGCGCGTCCGTCGGAACCGTCGTTTGTCCGGAGTCATATACGCCAGCTCCCCACGCAAGCGTGCTGCCGCCGGTCGTGAGTGCCATGGTGTGGTAGCCGCCTGCGGCGATCGCCGCGACCCCGGACTGCGCCGCCACCGGCACCGTCGCCTGCCCGTTGCCGTTTTCACCCCAGACAACCACACTTCCGTCGGCTTTGAGCGCGACGCCGTGCCGATCGCCCGCCGCGATGGCGACAACACCCGTTTGGGTACTGCGTGGCAGCGTCGTCTCACCGTAGTTGTTCGAACCCCACGCGATCACGCTGCCGTCGTCCTTCAGCGCGAGACTGTAGGTGCCACCGGCATCGATCGCGATGACGCCCGACAGCGCCGCAGCCGGCACCGAGCTCTGACCCGCCCCATTGCCTCCCCATGCCACCACGCTGCCGTTCTCCTTGAGCGCCAAACTATGGAAAATGCCCGCCGCGATCGCGATGACACCGGACTGCGCGGAGGCCGGCACATTCGACTGGGAGTTGGTATTCCAGCCCCAGGCAATCACACTGCCATCGGCCTTCAGGGCCAGTGTGTGCGCGTCTCCTGCCGAAATGGCGATCACCGTGGATTCCGCTGCCGCCGGCACTTCCAATTGACCCACATCGGGGTTTCCCCACGCGATGACGCTGCCGTCGGATTTCAGAGCCACCGTATGGGAGCCTCCCGCGGATACAGCGATCACTTCGGATTGCGCTGCCGCCGGTGGAACCGACTGGTCATCGGTGTTGTCGCCCCAGCCAATGACTTCGCCCGGAGCGGCTGGTCCGAGCTGAACTGAGAGGGAGCCGGCCAGCGAGAATCCCCGCACGGGAATCCCGAAGGGGTTCTCATCGGGATCGTTGCTCGCCAACAGCACGGTCGCGGAACGATCGCCAGCCAGTGCCGGCGAGAAGGTGATATCGAAAGCCATGCTTGCTCCGACCGCCAGGGTCGTCGCGGGCAGGGACGAGGTTGTGAAGTCGCCGGGATGATCCCCGGCAACGCTCAGCGCGAGGTTCGCAAGCGGCACGGAGCCGACGTTGCGGAGGGTGAAGGTGCGCACCGTGCCGTTCCCCACCACCGTATCCCCGAACACCTGAGGAGTGCCATCGTCCGCCAGCTCCGTGTAGGGTCCATCGAAGATCTGGATGTCCGCCCACGAAACACCGTGCTCCACCGCGCCGAGATCCGCCACGGCGCCGCCGGCGCCGTCGCCGTCAAACGGACGCGGAGCACCGCGCTGGTCGACGGTTTCCCGCGAACCCACCGCCGCATCGATGGCCGGGCTACCCGCCAGCAGATCGATGGTCGGGGCCGGACCGCCGTTGTCGGTCAGGAACCCGAGAAGGGGAGGCGCGATGATGATCGCCGGCCCGGACGACGTGCCGACATTCACCGGGGCCCATTCCGCCAGGTTCGCCCCCACGCGGATCAACGTGCCGATGTTTTCCAGATCCAGGGAGCCGCTGTTGCCGCCGCCGATGATGCTGTTCTCGAGCTGCAAGGTCGCGCCACTGCGATTGAAGATCGCGCCGGATCCAGCCGTCCCCACATTCGCGGCCACGGTGCAGTGGCGCATCCGGATGATGCCAGCATTGTCGATCGACCGGGTGCCAGTGACATTGCCCGCGATCGTGCACTGCGCGAGCGTCAGACTTCCCGAGGGCGAGTTGAAAATCGCCCCCGCCGAGAGCGCCTCGTTTCCTGCGATCGTGCAGCGCCTCAAGGTCGCCACACCCGCATTGACGAGCCCGCCGCCGAAGTTCGCGCCGCCGCTGCTGCCGGTGGTCCCGCCGTTGTTGCCGGTCAGGTAGCAATCCTCCATGAGCAGTTTGCCCGTCGTCGACGAAAGCACCGCACCGGCATAGCTCCCGCTCGGCGCGACCATGCCGGTGATGGTCAGCCCGCGCAGGATCAGCGTCCCGGTGTTGAAAAACCCACGATGATCGCCGGCGCCCTGGAGCACGATCCCGCCTAGGAGGTCGCTGGCATCCACCGTGACCCCATCGGCATCCGCCGTGGCAAGCTCGCTCGCCAGCAGGATCGTCTGACCGTCGAGGCTGGCATCGAAGACGATGCGGTCCGGCCCCGCGGACACTTGGGCGGCCTGCAAAGCCTCGCGCAGCGAACCCGCGCCGGAGTTCACCACGGTGGTGACCACGATCGGGGCCTTCACCTGCCGCAAGGCCAGGCCGTAAAGATGCCAGGTGTCGGAAGTCTGCGGGTCGATCACGATCTGCCGGGTGGGACCATCGGCGGTAAAGGCATAGTCGACACGGATCCCCTTGTTCTCCCCGTAGACATTCTGGCTGATGCTCACGGGAAGATCCACGCCACTGGAAAACTCGCAGGTCCGGGTGATCGTCGATTCCCAACCCACGCTCAGCATGCTGACGACATAGTCACTGCCGGAAACCAGTCCCTCCAAGGTGATCGTGCCCGGATTTCCGCCATAGACGAAACTCGTCGCCACGACAGAGCTGCCGCTCCCGGCCTGCGCCGTCAGGTCATTCGTATCGCCGGACAAGGCGGTGGGAAGGGAAACCGAGAACCGGCCCGCGACTGCCGGAGATCCACCCGCAACTCCCGTCACCGGAAATCCGTCGATGGTCGTGCTGTCCGCCGAACCGAAGCTGTAGGCCCACGAGCTGTCGAGAGAGATGCCGGAAGATGCGTCACCTGTCCAAGAAGCATAGGAGAAGCCATCGCCACACACGCGGGACAAAGGCATCAGGAACAGTGCCGCCAAGACGAACAGCCGAAGGCGGTCAATGCCCGCGGGCACAGGACTCGGATTCATGGGGAGGAAGTGAGGAAGTTGGACCAACCGATAGCCCTCACCCCGGCGTCGACCCGACGTCCTGTCGCAGACGTTCGAGAAGTCCTGTCTTCCGGGGCAGCAGGATGCCGAAAATAGATTCGGCGCCCTGTGGATTGTCGAGACACAACTCGCCACCAAACCGCACTGATAGAATGCCCGTGCGATCCCCGGAGACGGATCCCGACAGGAGCAACCACGGGATTACCGGTATCTCCCGATTCTCGATTCCCCCCTCGCTTTGCGCATCTGAGGAGACGCGATAGGGCGTTCTCGGAAAAGCCACTCCCACTCTACAGCCTTCAGCTTGGAGTGAGCTGACTCCGCTTCAGCGTGAGTTCATACAGCGTCTCACCGCCGGCTTCTACGAGCCGGTAGGTCACGGTCGGGTCGTCTTGGGAGACATCGAAGGTGAACTCACCGAACGCGAACTTGTTGCTGAAGCCGTAGAGCTGGGTCTTCCACTTGGCGTTTGTCGGCGGCGGACCGGTTCTGCCGCCGAGACTGGCGGGCTCGAATTCGTAGAACTCGAACCCGGACGGCCGCGGAATGCGAAACCCACGCGCTCCGTGCCGGTCACCGGAAATCAGCAACACGCCCGGGATCCGGTTGTCCTCAATCAGCTTGAAAACCTCCTCCCGACCTTCGGGATCGAACACGCCCCACGAGTCCTTCCCGCCTGAGACGTAGTCGCTCCACATCGTGCCACAGGACATGATGATGAACGGCCCTTTGCAGGACAGCAGCGTCTTCTTGAGCCATGCCATCTGCTCCGGACCGAGAAAGCAGTGCTTGCCGTTGCGGGTGCGGAAGTAGCGGTTGTCGGTCATGATGACATCGCACGGACCGATTCGCGTGTGGTGGAAGATGCCGCCACCCTCGTCACCGAGCCCGTAGTAGGGGTTGTTCCATGCCTGGGTCCACACCTTGCGGACCCCGCGCCGGTCTTCATCGGTGAAGTTCCTCGGGACGCCCCAGCGGTCGTTGTCGAAGTAGTCGTGGTCGTCCCACGAGGTGTAGACCGGAGTCGAACAGACGAGATCGCGCCAGGTTGTCTGGAGATCGCGCAGCGCGTAGTCGGCCCGATGCATGCCGAGGTCGGCGTTGCGGTCCTGCACCGCCACGTCGCCATACATCAGCATCGCGACCGGCTTCTGCTTGAGGATCTCGTCAGTGTTCTCGCGATGGGCGATCCCCCACCGATGCTGGCAGGTCCCGAAAGTGATGCGTGTCTTCTGCGCCGCATCGTCGCTTGGCGTGGAAATGGCGGCATGCTTCGGAATCGCGATCTCCTCTCCATCCACGAAGACGCGATACGGCGTGACCGTGCCGGGCTTGAGTCCGGTGACGGGAACGATCGCGGTCAGGTCCGAATCCAGCGTGCTGTGTACCGGACCGTAAGTTCTCTCCTCATCATCGACGACCGCCTTCACCTCCACCTTCGCCGGACGGGCCGTCCTCAGCCAGACCTTCGCACCGTCCGCCTCGAGGCATCCGAGCATCGGACCTCCGAGATGCCTTACGCCCTGCTCCTCGCAAAGCTTCCGCACCGTATCGTCCGCCGCCACCGTGGAGAAGCTCGCCTTGGGATCGACCGCCAACGCGTTGTAGATCGCCGAGTAGAGCCTGACGACCGGCTCCGGCTTCTGGTCCCAGAGATTCAGGATCTCCAGACACGACTGCAGATCCCCGCCCTTCGGCCCTTCGAACCCGAGAGCCGATTGCGGCCGCAGTCCGCAGGCGAGAGCCGCACCGGTCAAACTGCAGCCCTTGAGATACTCACGTCGGTTCATGGCCATGTCCGGAACTACGGACGGCTCTCTGCCGTTCTATTGCCCCTTTCCTGAAGCGGCTAAGTTCCCGGTGCCTGGATTGCCACCCGGATGACGGCAAACACTTCCCAAGTTGTCGGCAACCACTCAGTCGCTCCGGGAAGTCGATTCCAGCAATGGCCAGTTGTTGCGTCCGTGATACGGCCAGCTGTCCCAGAGGGTCTCGCCTTCCGTCTCCCTGGGGTCACCGGACGACTTCAAATGCGCGGTAAGTCGCTTAGAGAGCTCTTGCAGCGTCTTCTGATAATCCGGTTCGAACGCGAGATTGTTCAGTTGATCCGGGTCCTTTCCACAGTCGTAGAGCTCTTCGCCGCGCCTCTTGCCAAAGGACAGCTCAAACAGCCGGGGGTAATCACTCTTGTGTTCCAACAGAAACCGCTTCGAAGGGGAGTTGTCGACATCGCCGAAATGTCCCTCGTTGGTGACGATGCGATAGTCGCCCGCCGGCCAACGATCCGGCTGGTAGTTACGGATGTAGAGAAAGTCGTGGGTACGGATCATCCGGGCCGGATAGCCGGTGCCGCCGACCCTGCACCACGCATGCCGCTCGCGACCGGTGATCACCGCGTCGCGTCCGGGCTCCACGTTGCCTGACTCGTCGGACGTGAGAATCCCCATGAGGCTTCGTCCGGTCATTACTCCAGGAACGCGGACTCCGGCTGCCTCGAGGAAAGTCGGCGCGAGGTCCGTGAGATTGACGAAGTCGTCGATAGTCCGTCCGCCCTTCACTCTCTTCGGCCAGCAGATCGCCATCGGCATGCGGGTGCCGGAGTCGTAGAGGTTCGCCTTGGCCCGGGGAAACGGCATGCCGTTGTCGCTGGTGATCACGACAAGCGTGTTGTCGAGCTGCCCGGCCGCTTCGATCTGCTCAAGCATTCGGCCAACCTGCTGGTCGAAGCGCTGGATTTCGAAGAAATAGTCGCAGAGGTCACCCCGGACTTCCGGGGTATCCGGTAGATATGCGGGCACACTGACGTCCGACGGATCCATTCCGGACTCCACGCCGCTACCCTTCTTGTATCCCCTGTGAGGATCCCGGCTACCGAACCAGAAACACCATGGCCTGCCCTTCGGAGAGCTGGCGATGAACTCGCCGAAGTTCTTGTAGTTCGGTCCGGCGCCATTGGACGTGCGCCCGCCCGCTTCCAGACTCCCGGGTGCCCATCCCTTGTCCGAGTAACCCACGTGATATCCGTTTTCAGCCAACAGGTCGGTGTAAACCGGGTGGGCGGCCGGAAGCGTCCCGAACAGCTGCCCCCCTTCGCCAACGCGCCAGATGTCCTGCCCGGTGAGAATCGCGCTGCGCGATGGGGTGCAAGAGGGGGCGGCACAGTAGGCATGATTGAAAAGGACACCTTCCCGCGCAACGCGGTCGAAAACCGGGGTCTTGATCACCGGTGCTCCATAGGCGCTTGCATGGGGCCATGACTGGTCGTCTGACAGGCAAAGCAGGATATTCGGGCGGGATTCGGCACCCGCCAACAGGCTGGCCGAGGTCAGCGCGATAAGAATGGTTCCGAGCGCATGCATTCGCGGAAGGTTACCGGCGGCCAAGTCGACGTCGTTCAGGGAACGACGTCGACTTTGAGACGGGCGAACTTTGTGGCATCCGGAGTCATGGGCACCGGGAGGGTCACCGTGTCGAACCCCGGCGAGCTGTCCTTGATCACCATAACCGGGGGCCCGGCGGTGGCGCCGTCAGGTACCGGATGGACCTCCGGCCATGTGACCAGGTCGGTGCCGATCTCGATCTGCAAAGCGACTCCGGGTCCAATGGACTGTTGCGCTCGTGCGAAAGCAAAGTCCGCCGAACTGCCGTCCGTTGAAAGCGTCGGCAGCTTGCCGATATCATTCCCGGAAGAGGTGCCCCCGAGAACGAACTCGAGAGGATTCGAGACCCCGTCCCGGTCCTCATCCCCATCGGGGTTATTGGCCGTGAGAGGAGCCTCGAAAATGGCCCATGTCTCATATGCGGAAAGCGGAGGTTCCGGGTCCGGGGCGGCCTCGAAGGCGGCCACCGACGAGCTGATGCTGGTATTCGAGAAGACAGGCGCGGTCAGTCCGTCGCCACCTGCGGTGATGTATCCAACGAACCCCTTGAGATTACCTGCGGAAATCTCGAGTGAGGTGTAGGGCGGTGCGTTCGAGACCGACTGGGACTGGTTGTTCCTCTTGCCGACACCGATCACGAAGTCTCCGGAGTAAACGTCGAGTTCGGGCGGATTGCCGTTGTTGTTCTCCCCTCTGGCGAAGTAACCCGGCCTGACCTTGTTGAGAGCGAAAAGAGCCACACCCACTTCATCGACTCCTCCCGAAGTGCCGAACCCGATCACCAGATCTCCGGCTGCCGGAGGGCTGTCCAAGTAAAAGATGTATTGTTCCGAGGCCACCTCCCCGGTGGACCCGAATCCGGTGATGACATTCGGAAGGACATCCACTCCGTTGAAGGTCAGTGAGGTCAGGGTTGCCACCGTCGCGGCGCTGTTGTGCATCGAGAGCACGCCCACGAGTTTCGCTGTTCCACCAACTTCGAAACCGCTTGTGGATATCGTGATGGGGCCCGTGACCCCTTGGGAGTCGCCCACCGAATCACCGGGTCTGAAATCCTCGCGGTGGGTAAACACGTCGGCCACCTGAACCTGCGGGTCATCGGTTGAAAGGGTCTTCGCGGCGACCGGTACGGAAACGGCGCTCTCGTTCAGGTTGAGCGAATTGTCACGCGATTGGACCGTGTAGGCGAAAATCTTGCCGGTGGGCAGGTCCTTGTCGACCCAAGTGGTATCGACCGTCCAGCCGCTGTCCCGCCCCAAGGTCACGTTCCGGAAGCGGTAGACAACACCAGCTCCCTCCGGATCGGTCACGGCGTTTACCGAGACTGTGATCTCGTCGTTCCTCTTCGGTCCCAGAGGAGTGATGAAGGACGGGACAGGCGGAGCGTTGTAATCCGGTGCCGACGCGGTGAAATTCCAGCTTGTGTCACCGCTGATGCCTGCGAATGCGTTTCCACTGTCATCGACGACCGCTCCGGGATCGACGAGGATCGAGTAATCATCACCGGTCTCGAGGTCGGCCGCAGGATTGATGGTCAGGGCGAATCCAGCCGCCGAGACCTGATCGGCATCGGTCACGGAGATGACGGTCTGGGTATTGTCGGTCAGGTTCTTGATGGTGATATCCCCGCTGCCGACACTGACCGTTTCCTTGAAAGTAATTTTGAGACTCATGTTTCCCGGCACGTCGGACGCATTGTCGGGAGGGTTCAGATAAGCGATTTGGGGTTCTGCGGTATCGGCCGCCGCGCCCAGTTCTTGAAGGTCGATCATGGCGCGGCCAAGCGCGTCGCCTGCCAGCAAGTAGGTCTCCGCGTTCAGGTGGTAGTGGTGACCTTGTCCGGTTCTGGGAGAGATGCTGCCGTTCCGATAAAAACCGCGTGTCTCCGCGGTCTTCACGTTGTTGGCGAACTCCGGATAATCGCCTGAAGCTCCATCAACCGCCAGTTGGGCCCGCGTTGTCTCCAACTGCACACCACTCTGGCTCCATCCGTTGAAGCCAAGCGTGCCGAGCACAAACGGCGCGTCGGTGCTGATATTGCCCGGATACCTCGCTTCATAGTAGTCTCTAAGCTCATTGATGAAGCGGACCATATTCTGCTCGTAGCGCGACGAGTAAGGCACGCTGCTCAGTGCGTCGCTGTATCCCTGCCACCACACGAATCCGGCGATCTCGAAACCTTGGCTCGCCCACTGGGGATACTGGGCGGCGAAATTGTCGAGGACATCGATCCCGTTCGTGTACGGAGTTCCCGGAGGCACGTGCCAGTCGGCATCATCAAGGAAACTCTGATCCCACTGATGGCCCGCGTAGGTGCTTCCCGGTGTCGGGGTTGTTCCGGTGGTCCATGACTTGGTAGAATCTCCGTAGCCCGCGTATGTCTCCGAACCGGACGCATACTCCGTGCTGCCCGGCGGCAGGAAATCATAGCCGAGTGTGCGGTTTCCCTGCGAGACCTTGATGATCAGGACCGGTTCGTCGTGATAGAAACCCATCTGCTGACCGAATCCGAGCTCCGGGCCGAATCTCCCGCCGGATGCCCCGGAGCTGCCCGGAACGAGCGGCCCGTTGGCGCTGGTCGCAACCAGTCCACGGCAATAAACGTCGCTACGGGAAGCCCAGGAGGAACCGTTCCAGAGGTTGGGGTATTTCTTCCCGTTGAACACGATGTCGGTCAGCGTGCCGAGCGAATTGGTTTCGCTGACCATGCCGTGCCCATCCATGTTGGATTGACCGGCGAGGATGTAGACTTTCACCGGTTCTGTCGCCAGCGTCGGTGAGGAGTCCGGCGCAGGCAGCGGATAGGGAGTGTTGGGATGCAGGTCCGGATCGTTGGGTGAGTTCGGCTGCGGTTCTCCGGTCGGCACTCCGGCGTTCGCGACTTCATACCAGTCGCCCACGCCGTCGCCATCGGTGTCCGGATCGTTCGGCGCGGTACCGGTGTCGAGTGGAGAAACGTAGATACCGGTGTTCGTTTCGACCGAGTCGTCCAGTCCGTCGCCGTCCGTATCAACCGCCAGGAGGATCGATGGAACGGTTGAAACCGTCGCAAGAAGCATTCTGAGGAGTTTCATACCGACCTCAGGTCATGGTGGGCTTGGAAACAGAAATTGATTTCCATGAAGTCACTATCCGGGGACGCTTGAGCTTCCGTATACTCATTGATTCCTTGCGGCTTGATTCAGAAGTCCCAGCCCCGATGAGGAAGGGGCCGGGACATGGGAAAGGCGCCCGTTCGATCGGATCGCCAGCAGAAGACTGGCACTCCTTCAGGGTGCGATCGTCACCCTCAAGCGGGCGAACTTCTTCGCCGAATCCTGCGCCACCGTGAGCGTCACAGTGTCGGTTCCGTCGAGGTTGTCGACCACAGCGACGGGAGGACCGGCGGTCGGAGTGTCAGGCACGGCATAGGGGGACGGCGGTGTGTCCCAAGTCGCCAGGTCAGCGCTCACCTCGATGGTGACCAGTGTGGAGGCATCGATCGATGCCTGGTCGCGCACGAAGCTGAAGGTCATGTTCGAACCGTCGGCTGAAACCGTCGGCAACTTGTCCAGGTCATTTGTGGAAATGCTTCCCCCGACGACGAATTCAATGCCGTTGTTCACGCCGTCATCGTCCTCGTCGGCCGTCGGGTCGCCTCCGGTGACGGGAGCATTGGTGGCTGCCCAGTCATCGTACGCGGTGCCCAGATGGTTGCCGACGGCGGCAAAGGCGGCGAGAGATCTGGATTGGACATCGCCATTGAAAATGGGTGACGTCAAACCGGCGGTCGTTACCACTTGATAGCCTGTCCGGGTCGTCATCTCACCGACGGTGTTGTTGATTTCATAGTACGGTGGAACGTTCGTCACCGTCATCGTGGAGGGCTGGTTGTTTCTTTGAGCCGCGCCCACCACGAAGTCGCCAACCTCGGCGTCGATATCGGTGAATGCTCCCGACTGGGCATCAAATGCGGTTCCGGACTGAAGTCCATTCAGGGCGAAAAGCTGCACCGCCACCTCATCGATGTTGTATGTCGAATTATCGAGGTTGATGACAAAATCACCATCGATACTGACATCGTCGAGGTAGTAGATGGTGGCCTTTGTGTAACCCACACCCTCGTTTCCAGCGACGAGAGTGAGACTTTCCCCGGCGTAGGTGACACCCGTCACCGGAGCTGTCTGCACCGCACTGTTGTGCACGCTGATCACGGCAACCAACTTGCCAGCGCCTGCCGCGGTGAACTCATACGGAGTAATGGTGATGGGTGAGGTTGCTCCCTGGTTATCCGTAACCGAGTTATCCCCCGGCCCGAAGTCATACTTGTAGGAGAAGATGCTGGCAATGGTGGCCGGCGCTGGATTCGCGCCCAAGGAAATCACCAGATCTACAGGGGAGTTGGTATCGACTGACATACCGGCAGCTGGAACTTGGGTGATCACATTGCCGGCAGCAATCGTCGGGCTGTACCCATTCGAGACATTGCCCACGGTCAAAGAAGCTCCGGCAATGGTCGATTTCGCAGTCGCTTCATCGACGTCCACCACATCCGGCACCAATGGTTGCGGGCCATAGGAGACCACAAGGTCCACGCTCGAGTTGATATCGACCGACGAGCCGGCCGTCGGGTTCTGGCTGATCACATCCCCCGCCGGCACCACCGCGTCGTTTTGGAAAGTCACCGCGCCGACGGCCAGGGAGACTCCGGTGATGTCCGATTCCGCTGATGCCTGGGAGAGACCCACCACGTCCGGGACGCTCACCTGCGGTGGCGGGCCGAGCGAAACCAGCAGATCCACCGGCTCACCCGATGCGATGGTCTCGCCACCTTCCGGGTTCTGGCTGATGACGTCGCCCGCGGGAACCGTGTCGCTGTAATCGGTCGTCACCGTGCCGACAATGAGGGAGGCGCCCGTGATGGCGGACTCTGCCGAAGCCTGCGACAGGCCCACCACATCGGGAACCGTCGTCGAGGAGCTGCTCGCCGTGGCGAATACCGCGAAGGACTTGGCTTGCGGCGTGACCGTGGCGAAGACGGGAGCCTCCGGATCCGGGGCTGTCGCGATCAGATGCGCGCCCTCGGCATTGAGATTGCCCACTTGCAAATTGACGCCGGTGTAGGGCGCGTTGACCGTCATGGAACTCTGGTTGTTTCGCTGACCCATTCCCACGATGAGATCACCGACGATCGCGTTGGTCGCATTGAAGGCGTTGTTGTTGGCCAGATACTGTGAGGTCACGGCGGTCCCGTCCAAGGTCCCGTTCACGGCCAACAGCAACACCCCCACTTCGTCGATGTCCCAGCTCGCGTTGAGCGTATCGTCGAATCCAATGACCAGGTCTCCGTCAGTGGCGACGTCGTCGAGATAGAGGATGTAGTTCTTGGAACCGAGGCCGGTCGTCGCGAGACCGGGGCCGGCCGCGAGATTGCTGTAGAAGCTGGCTCCCCCGTAGGTGAGACTCGTGATCGGGGCGGTGGTTCCGGCGCTGTTGTGAAATGAAAGGAGGATGACCAGCTTGTCGCTACCTGCGGCGGTGAAACCGGTGGTGTCGACGGTGATCGGAGGAGTCGCTCCATTGGTACTCGAGAAACTGTCGCCGGGCCCGAAGTCGTTGGTGTAGGTGAACGAGTCCGCGATGGTAACGTCCGCGGAAGCAGAGGCTACGAAATGGAACATGGCCAGCAACAGGCCGAGGAGGGGTCTCTTCATGGTTCGTCTTGCTTTCGGATTCAGGGAGGAAGTCCACGACCATCCCGGGGGATCAAAACGACGTGAACCGACATGCCGACGCATGCCTGATCGACGAGGACTAGCTGAACAGTCCTCGGTCTCAACGATTGTTTGGCAGACTAGCCAGTCCTAATTTCTGACGGTTTTCTTCAACCCGCCCTCTGCCACCTTGACAAGCCAACATCTGGCGTGGAGGGATTCCCCGGTGAGCGAACTCCGGGTCCTTTCGGCCTCCGAACAGGTCGCGGAGCATCTCCGCGAGCAGATCAACCGCGGGGTGTGGTCCGGATCGATGCCAGGCGGGCGGGCGCTGTCCCAGCAGTTCGGTGTCGGTCGCATGACCATGGAGACCGCCCTGTCCCAACTCGAAAAGGAAGGCATCCTCGTGCCCAAGGGAGCGGGAAGAAAGCGCCGCATCGTTCTTCCGGAGCGGCTGACGGTCCCCGGCCTCCGTGTCGGCATCCTGCTTTACGCACCGGACGACTCGAAGATCTACTACAACGTCGATCTCCAGCACCGCCTTCTGAATGCCGGACACTCCGCGGGCTTCGCACCGAAGACCCTGACGGAACTGGGCATGAACCCCAGGAGGATCGCGCGACTCGTGGAGAACTCCCCGGCAGATGCATGGGTAGTATCGTCCGGCTCCCGTGAGGTGCTCGAGTGGTTTGCCGAGCACCGGTTGCCCACCTTCGCCTTCGCGGGGCGCAGGCGGGGCGTCCCGATCGCCAGCACCGGCCCGGATAAGGAGTCTTCGATGCGCACGCTGGTAGGCAGGCTTGTCGAACTTGGCCACCGCCGGATCGTGATGATTGACCGGGAGGTACTACGCAAACCCGAGCCCGGCCGGATTGAAAAAGTCTTCCTTGAGGAACTGGACAGGCACGGCATCAAGCACGGCAGCTACAATCTGCCGGACTGGAGAGAAGATGCGGAAGGCCTTCAGGAGTTGCTCGACCGGCTCTTCCGACACACTCCTCCCACTGCCCTGATCGTCGGGGAGTCTTCGACATTCATCGCGGTTCAGCAACACCTGGCCCAGCGCGGCATCCTGGCGCCTCGCGACGTTTCGTTGGTCTGCGACGATCCGGATCCCGTGTTTGCTTGGTGCCGGCCTACGGTTGCCCACATTCACTGGGATGGAAGCCCCCTCGCGCGGCGAGCCGTGCGGTGGGCGGCCAATGTCGCCCGCGGCAAAGAGGATCGCCGCCGCAGCTTCACAAAAGCCAAGTTTGTCGAAGGCGGGACCATCGGTCCCCCGCCGAAGAACCAATGACGACGTCAGAGAGTCAGCTGAGACACAGCATCCCGGTCGGCGGGCTTCACGACTCGAAGCCAATCAAGCGGTGTGGGATACCCGCTAGGCTTCCCGGCTGATCACCTTCCCTCCGCGGTCCGCGACCAACTTCATCAGCGGCACATTGGGGTCCTCGAATGCCGGGTCGTATCCCTTGGCGTAGTTGAAGAGGTGCTTGTGGAGGTATTCGAAGTACTGCTCCCGCTCCTCCTTCTTGAGGCGGTACCAGACCGCGATGTTCAGCGTTCGCGTAACCTTCTGCATCATGGCGAGGGTGAGCATCCGCCCCTTCCGCGCGCGCTGGACCTGCTTGTGGGTGAGCTGTTCCGGGGAGGCATCGACCATGTCGTGGTTGCTCAGGCCCCACTGCTGCATCAGGGCGTCAACCGGCTGGGTTCCCAAATCTCGCGCTTCGTTCATGGGCGGAGTCTGACCGGCACCCGGCAGGCTGGCAACCGGCAAGCCGACCCCTGCGCGGGTCCGGCTCGGACGGCGGTTTTGCGGTGGCATCGGCTCGCGACGCGGCTAGCTTCGTCTCAAACCCATGAGAAAAACCCTGCTCCTCAGCGCGCTCGGGCCGCTGGCCTGCGTTGCCGCCGCCTCCCCCATCGAAGTCGTCAACCCGTCCGGCGAGATCAACGGCGGGATCGACCGGCAGTCGGTGAACAACGCGGCCGTCCCCGGCTGGAGCAGCACCGGCGGCAATGCCCAAGTCATCAACGACGGGACCGACTACGGAAACGGCGGCTGGCGGCTCAGCTTCGAGGACAGTGTCGAAATGTTCCAGCCGACCACCCATGTCATCGAGACCGGCGCGGCATATTCCCTGCGCTTCGATGCCGCGATCTTCGCCGGCGGCCCTGCCAACGGCAGTTTCACCCCGGTCGAGACCCTCGTCGGAGGAGCGTTGAGAAACGGCGACTTCAACGCAGACACCTCTACCGACGACTCCCGCACATTCGCCGAGACCCCCGAGTGGTTCAATGCCGCCGGCCCCGACCAGAGCGGTGAGGCCACCCGAAACGGCCCTGCCAACACCTTGCCACCCGACGGCACCCGAAACGCGGTGATCGCGGTCGGCAGCAACCGGTTCTTCGGTATCGACACCGGCCACACGCTCGCGACCGGCGAGGCCTTCCGCGCCACCTACCTGTGGCGCGACGCCTTCAACTGGGATGACCTGTCGGCCCGGGTCCAGGTTTCGATCTTCACGACCTCCGACGACACTTCCACCGGCACGCCCGACATCATCGAAACGGTCGAGTCGACACTGTCCGCCGTCGACTCGACCTACCAGACCGATCAATCGGTGTTCGCTCCGGTTCCCGCATCGGCGGCCGGCAAACGCCTGTTCGTATCCTTCAGCGGCCCTCTCTCCGGCACCGGCTTCGCCCGTCTCGATGACTTCGTCTTCGAGCGCGGCACCACCACCGCCAGCCGCACACTCACCGCCGACCTTTATGTCGACGACGGCGGCAGCCGACAGGTCGTCGCCACGCGCACCTACGATTTCAAGTCGCCCTCCACGGGAGCATGGGACCACTACCACCTCGCGGTCCCGGCCGGCGAGCTCGATGCCCATGCGGGGGAAACGCTCGGCATCCAGTTCCGCAGCAACCCCACCGCAGCTTCCAATTTCCAGTCGGTGGACAACGTCCGGCTCGACTACTGGGGCGCGTCACCGCCCGACGGCTCCTTCTCCGACAACTGGGACAGCACTCCCGACCAGACGTGGGCGGGTCCCGGCTACTGGGCGAACCGACTGCAGGACTGGGAGGTCAGCAGCGGGCGCGTGCAGTGCATCGAAGGCGGACGCGACCGGCTGACCCTGCACCGCCCGGGCACTTCCATCCGTGGGAATGGCGGTGACTTCTCGCTGTCGGTCCGCACCGGCCTGAATGCGGGATCCCACACGACAACCTCGCGCAGCGGATTCCTGATCGGCGGCGCGCCCAACGTCGACTGGCGCGGCGCGCTGCTGGTCCACGACGGACTCGGCCGCGACTTCGGCCTGTTCATCGGCCTCGACGGCGACGGCACGTTGCTCATCGAGGACTACTCGACCGGAGCGACGAGCGCGCTGGCCGCAACCGCCAACGGCGCGGGATTCGGCTCCAACACGCGGCTCGAACTCGATGCGAACTACGACGAACCCAGTGGAACGTATCTGCTCACGCTCGAGGCTTTCGATGCGGCCGACACCTCGCTCGGCACGGTTTCCACCAGCGTCCCCTGCGATCGCGTTCTCGGAGCGTTCGGCCTGCTCAACCACCGGGGCGGCAGCAACGCGAGATACTGGTTCGATGACTTTTCCGGCACCGGCGACGCCCTCCACCCGGAGACCGACCGGCATCTCGCGATCATCGGCGCGATGCACACGCTGTCGAAGGGCACGCTCAATCTGACCGCCCAGCTATCGCCGCTCGATCTCGCCAGCACCCCGCCGGTCGCCCTCGATCTATGGAACGGCGCGACCTGGGTCGAGACCGCGACGACCGCCATCGACAACACCGACAACTACTCCTCCTACACCGCGACCTTCAGCATCCCGGGATGGGACGACACCACGGATACCGACTACCGGATCCGGGTGAACGTCGGCGGCACCGACTACAGCTGGACCGGCACCGTGCGGCGGGACCCGGTCGACAAGAACGAGATCGTGATCGCATCGACCACCTGCCAGCGGATCACCGACAGCGCCCTTCAGAACAATGGCTTCGACTGGACGCCCATCGATCTCTGGCAGCCCCACCGGCAGACCTACCTGCACCTCGCCAAGCACGAACCCGACGTCCTCCTCGCGCACGGCGACCAGATCTACGAAGGCCAACCGACACCGGTCGACAGCTCGAACTACCAGATGGACTACCTCTACAAGTGGAACCTCTGGGTGCTGCAGGTCCGCGATCTCACACGCGAGATTCCGACCATCGCGATCCCAGACGACCACGACATTTATCAGGGAAACCTGTGGGGTGAAGGTGGGGCCTCGTCGACCAACCAGAATGACGGCGGCTACACCCGTCCGGCCGTGTGGGTGAAGATGGTCGAGCGCACGCAGACATCGAACCTCCCCGATGCCGACCCCTACAATCCGACCCAACCCGCGCCGCCGGTGACGCAGGGGATCGAAGTCTACTTCACCGGCGTGACCTACGGCCGGCTCGGCCTCGCGGTGCTTGAGGACCGGAAATTCAAGACCGGCCCGAACAACGCTCCGCCCGCCTTGGAAGACCAGTTCCTTCTCGGCGACCGGCAGAAGGACTTCCTCCGCGCGTGGAATGCCGACTGGGCCGGACAGGACCTCAAGCTGGTCGTTTCCCAGACTCCCTTCGGCAATCTCCGCACCCACGGCAGCAGCGGCTACAACTTCAACCTGAACGACCGCGACACCAACGGCTGGCCGGTCCACCGTCGGAACGAGACGTGGGAACTCCTGCGAGTGAGCCGCATGTTCCAGCTCGCGGGCGACCAGCACCTCGCCACCATCGCCCACCATGGCATCGACGGCCCGCGCGACGCCGGCATCTCCTTCACCGCGCCGGCCATCGCCAACTTCTTTCCCCGCTGCTGGGATCCGATCCACAACAGCGGTGGCACCATCACCACCATCAACCCCTACCTCGGCGACTACTTCTTCGATGGCAACGGCACGTTGCCCGACGGCACCACGCCGAACCGGACGTCCGACTTCCCGCAACACCTCGGCGTGCTCGGGGCGGCCAACCCGCTCCAGTATTACCAGCAGAGCAACGGCATCACCCCGATCAATCTGCACAACCGGGGCGCCGGCTACGGCATCACCCGGGTCAACAAGACGACCCGCGAGTTCACCTTCGAGTGCTGGCCGCTCCACGTCGATCCCGACGAGCCGTCGACCGGGTCCCAGTTCGCCGACTGGCCGCAGACCTTCGCCCAGACCGACAACGACGGACGCACACCCACCGGCTACCTGCCTGCCGTCGATACCCAGTGGCGCAAGAACGCGGTGGTCCGCGTCTACGATGAATCCAGTGGACTGCTGGTGAATGCGATGCGGGTCCGCGGCAACCTCTACCGCCCTCCCGTTTACGACAATGGCACGACCTACCGCGTGGAGATCGCCTACGACGATGAGCCGTTGTCCGAAACACGCCTTGCCCAGACCGCCACGCCTCCCGGAGCCCCGGTGATCCGGTCCTTCGTCGCCCTCCAGCCGTCGATCGCGGCCGGCGGCACCGCCACCCTGCGCTGGGACGTCGAGTCACCGAGCACGCTTACCATCGATCAGGGAATCGGCGATGTGATCCCACAAACGGTGGACGGCATCGGCTACATCGAAGTCTCTCCTGCGGGCGACACCACCTACACGCTGACGCTGGACGGCGGTCCGACGGCGACCACGGTCGTCCGGGTCTTCGACGACAAGGCGACGTGGCTGGCGATCCACTTCTCGCCGGCCGAACTGGCGGACCCGTTGGTGTCGGGAGACGATGCCGACGCGGACGGCGACGGCGTCAGCAACGGCGACGAGTATCGCTTCCAGACCGATCCGCGGGACGCGTCCTCCGTGCCCCGCCTCGAATCACGGATCGTTGAGGACGGCGGCATGAACTACGTCGAATTCAGTAGTCCGTTCCCGCTCGATGCGGAGAGCTGCACGTTGCTGGTCGAGGCCGGCGACGACCTGACGACATGGCTGCCGTTGCCGTCGAACCGCTACACCGAAACCTCGCGTGCCGATTTTCCGGCTGAAGGAACCACCCGGATCACCTTGCGACTGACGACCCCCGTCCCCGAGTCGGAGCTGCGAAAGTTCTACCGCGGGCGGTGGTTGACGCCTTGACCGGGTGGGGTTGGACGCCTCGGCCGACCGATGAACCACGGTTCACGCCCGCTACCCAACTCCGACCACGGACGAGCGAGGGCGCTCGTCCCTACCTTTTCCAGAGGTAGGGCCGGATTCCTGGACAGATGAAGGACCGCGCGAGCCCACGCCTAACGGTCACTTCGCATCCGCCGCCGGTATTCGGCGGGGCCTAGGCCTCCGGTCTGGCGTCGGACGAAATTGAAGAAGTTCGAGGGTGAGGGAAACCCGCACTCCCTCCCCACCCGTGCGATCGGCATGTCGGTATCGGCGAGCAGCGACAACGCGTGCTCCTTTCTCCGTTCGCGGACCTCGACGGCGATATCGATGCCGTAGGCCTTGGCGAATCGCGACTTCAGGGTCTTTTCCGTGCACCCGGCCACGCCAGCCAATTCATGCACGGTCACGCCATCGAGCGCGTGGCGTTCGAGGTGTCGCCGCGCCCGCTCGATCCCCGGATCGAGCGAAAGCCCGCCGGTGCTTTCGCGGGTGAGGATTCGCTTGCACGGCACAGTCCGGCGCCACGGATCCGGAGGCCGGCCGGCGAACCACGCATCGAGGAGTTCCGCAAGCTTCCAGCCGACCTCGCGACCGGGAAGTTGGACGGAGGAAATCCGGAGACCGCCCGAGTTTGAAACCAGCCGGTCCCCTTGGCCGAGGACGGCCAACTCCTCCGGCACCCGCACGCCCAATCGCTGCGCCCGCTCGACGAGCGAAAGTGCGAAGTAGTCGTCCTGCGCCAGCAGACCCAAGGGCTTGGGAACCTTGGCAAGGAATGCGTCGAGTTCCTCCATCCCGTCGCTCTTCCAAATCGTCTCCGGGCGAGCCACGGGGTCCACGGGACCGAAGTCGAACTCGACCCATTCCATCCCCGCCATCAACGCGTCCGCCCGCATCCCGGCCACCCGCGGGGCCAGTTGTCCGTCTCGCCGAAGCCGCGCACCCGCGTATCCGACGACCTCGAGCCCGAGCTCATGGAAATGCCGCAATGCCAGCCGGTGGATGTCGGCCCGCTCGAAGGTCACGCCAGCGGGCAGCTCCCCTCGCCCGTCGACAACATGGCCCAGTCCCGCATCGAGAAGGGGGATGCGGGTCCGCGGAAGGATGGAGGTCAGCGCACCCGACTCGAAACTCCAGCAGATCACCCCGTCCACCTGGCCGTCGAACTCCGCATCCGGCGACAGCTCCCGGAGCTCCAGTTCGATCAAGCGCCACCCGGGATGGAGGTCGCACCACTCGACCACCCCCTCCCGCAAGGCCCGGGCGTACTCGTAAAACCACGGCAACACCAAGGCCACCCTCTTGGATTCCCTCGATTCCATTAAATCTGTTCATAGATTTACGTATCTCCCGGAAAAGTGAACAAAATTCCCACTCTCGGAAATTGTTCTGAAGCCGCTCGTGGCCCGATGTTCCGCGCTGCATTTGGGTAATAACACTCAAACGCTTCAAACTGCCCTGAAAATGACTATTCGAACAAGACTCCTTGTTTCGGCACTGACCGCAGTCGTGCCGAATCTGGCCACCGCCGACCTCGTCACGTCCGTTGTGAGTGGCAACTACGCCGACGGCACGACTTGGGACAACACCTTGGCCCCCGTGACCGGAAACGACTACGTGATCGTGACCAACGTCGAACAGAACGGCGACGCAACCACAAGCCTGGAAGGCGATAGCATCACGGTCGACTCCGGTTGGCTCCGGCTGACTGCCGTCGATGCCTCTCCTGACACTTTCGTCGTCCCGAGCCTGACGCTCAACGGCGGTCGACTCGATATCCGCTCTCACAACCAATACGCTCGGGAGGTTGATCTGCCGAACGCCGTCGCCGTTGGCGCGGACAGCCAGTTCCGGATCGGTGACGGAGGTGAGCAGTTCAACATGGACGTCACGCTCACCGCCGGCCTCACCGGCAGCGGCAATCTGAGTTTCGTTTCCAACTCGGGGAACGGCACCGACGACATCGCGACCCTTCACCTTCCCGCCGCCACCAGCACCTTCACCGGCAACTGGAGCGTCAACTCGATCGATTCCGGCTACGGCCGTCTGTCAGCCGAAGCGGCAAACGCGCTCGGCACCGGCACCGTGAGCCTCGGCACCCGCTCGATCCTCGTCGCCGCGGCGGCCGACGCCCTGAACAGCACTCCGGCCATCACGCTCGATACCGACACCTCGGAGCTGATCCTGACCAATGCTTGGGTCAATGCCTCCGGCGTCCTGACGATGACCGACGGCACACTCGATCTCGCCGACTCCGTTTCGTCGATCGACCGAATGTATATCGGCGCCAACGCAGTACCGACCGGCACCTATACCGCAACCGATCTCACCAATCTCGGATTCGGCGGCACCTTCCTCGGCGCAACCGGAACCATCCAGGTCGCCGGCTTGCCGAACCCGAGCCTGATCGCCGAGACCAGCTACAGCTTCACCAGCTTCGGCTACACCAGCGGCTATTCCGTAAGCATCAGCAACGGCGCGGGTGACGGCACCACCCCGCTCAACATCAGCGGCATCACGGTCACGGGCAGCGATGCCGGTGATGTCTCCAACGTCATCAATCCGGGCTCGGTCGCGGCCGGTACCTCGGAGGACATCACCTTCGACTTCACACCGTCTTCCGGCGGAGGATTCTACGACTTCGCTCTCGAGGTCGCGTCCGACGATGGTCTCGGCACCTCGCCAATGGTGATCAACGTTCAGGTCGAAGTCTTCGACCCGCTCATCGCCATCGGTTCGGGCACCCAGGATTTCGGCTACCTTGCCAACTCTCCGGGACCCCAGACCGCGACCGTCACCATCTACAACGACGGCGGTTCGGTGGACCTTGAAGTGGACGACGTCTTTTCCGAAATCGTCGGCGATCCCGACTTCTTCATCAGTTCATTCCCGGGTCCAATCGCTCCCGGTGGCTCGGGCGAACTTGAGATCACCTTCGATCCGGGCGCCCTCTCGGGCTTCTTCAGCGGCACGCTCTACATCGAGTCGAACGACTACGAGGGGACGATCCCGACGGTGAACCTCTCCGCCGTGGTCCTTCCGGCCGGTGATGCCGCATCGATCGACTTCGGTACCGCGGCGTCCCCCGTCGAGTCCGGCTTCACGCAGTTCATTGCAGCCGAAGGCGCGACACGGACCATCGCCGGCGTGACCGTTCAGCTTGCCTCCAGCGCGAACGACATCATCGCTGCGAGCGGCGCCAGCGCGACCGACCTGATGACCGACGGCGCCGCGACCACCTTCAACGGAACCGGCGGCAACTACATCAGCGTGATCATGAGCGGCTTCAACACCGGCACGCTCGACCTGCTGGGGGCCTTCAACTACCCCTCCGGATATGGGCTTCCGATCAACATCGAATTCGGAGAAGTCGGAGGAACCCTCAGTTCCGTGCAGGGAGGAGTCAACCGACCCGCCTACGTCAACTACAGTACATCGGTCGAGGCCGGAAAGACCTACGAACTCCGCGTGATCGAATCGGGCAACGCCAACCTCGCCTACATCTCCGGACTGGTTCTGTCGGGCGATTCGGTACCCGGCGGCACACCCTACGGTGACTTCGTTTCCCCGCTAGATCCGCTGACCGATGGCGCCCCCGAGCTCGACCCGGATGGCGACGGCGTGCCGATCGGCATCGAATGGGTGGTCGGCGGCAGCGCCGATGACTCCGCCAGCCCCGACACCGACAAGCTACCGACCGGCGGACTCGTGAATGCCGATCCCGATGGCGACCTCACTTCCTCGGACTACCTGCTCTTCACCTACCGCCGCACCACGGCTGCCGGAACGGACGCGAACACGACCATCGAGGTCAATTATGGCACCGACCTCAGCGGCTGGACCACAGCTGCCGACGGAGTCGACGGCATCGTCATCTTCGACACCCAGAACGGCTTCGGCGCCGGCGTCGACCAGGTGGATGTCTACATTCCGGTGTCCCTGGCAGTCGACGGCAGGCTCTTCGCCTACCTCGACGTCCAGGTCGCTCCCTGATTCGGCATCTGCCCGTCGCCGGCCCAACGCTTTGCGGACCGGAGGATCGGGCAGGTCGTCCGGACCGCTTCAACGAAGCCAGCCGCCTCGTGCGGCTGGCTTCCTTTTTTTGGGGCCGTCAGGCGGACCGCGCGGCTCCGACCGCGCCCCGGAACCCGAGCGAACGAACCACCCTTCCCCGTCGTTCCAGCCTTGGTGACGAGTGATCCGTGGCCAGTGGTCAGTTCCTCAACCAGAGCACTCCGCAGGCGGACCGCGCGAGCCCACTCGCACCCCGGAGCCTTCGAAGGCAGGGACGAGCGCCCTCGCTCGTCCGGGGTTCGATCAGGCTGTCCCGTCGCCTCAGGCCACGGACGAGCGGGGGCGCTCGTCCCTACCTTCTACGCGATCAGATCGTGCACCACCCGGCCGTGCACGTCAGTCAGCCGGAAATCCCGGCCGGAGTAGCGATAGGTCAGCTGCTCGTGATCGAATCCGAGCAGGTGGAGAACCGTCGCGTGCAGGTCATGAACATGCACCGGCTTCTCGACCGCCTTGAATCCGAATTCATCGGTCGCGCCGTGGACATGTCCGCCTTTCACGCCACCTCCGGCCATCCACATGGTGAAGCCGTAGTGGTTGTGGTCGCGACCCTTCATGATGCCCTTGTTCGACCCAGCCTTCGGCAACTCGACGACCGGAGTGCGGCCGAACTCGCCACCCCAGATGACCAACGTCTCGTCGAGCAGGCCGCGCATCTTCAGGTCGCTGAGGAAAGCTCCGATCGCACGGTCGCACTCGCCGGCAAGGCGGCGGTGATCCTCGATGTCGTCGTGGCTGTCCCACGGCTGACCGTTGCCATGCCAGAGCTGGATGAAACGCACGCCGCGCTCAAGAAGCCGCCGCGCCATGAGGCACTGGCGCGCGAAGTGACCGCCACCATACATTTCCCGGACGGGCTCCGGCTCGCGGGAAACATCGAAGGCGTCGGTCGCTTCCGACTGCATCCGGTAGGCGAGCTCGAAACTCCGGATGCGCGCCTCAAGCAGCGGATCGTGGCCGCTTGAGACCAGATGCCGCCGGTTGATCTGCCGCAGCAGGTCGAGTTGCTTCTGGCGCCGTTCCGGTCGCGCCACCGGATGGTCGAGGTTCTCGATCATCTCGCGCACGTCCTCGATCGAGGTATCGAGATAGGTACCTTGGAAGTTCCCGGGCAGGAACGACGACCGCCAGTTCTCGGTTCGCTTGATCGGCATGCCGCCCGGGCACATCGACACGTAGGCCGGCAGATTCTCGTTCTCGCTGCCGAGTCCGTAGCTGACCCACGAACCCATCGAGGGTCGCGGCAGGCGGCCGTCGCCGCAATTCATCAGCATCAGCGACGGCTCGTGGTTCGGCACGTCGGCCTGCATCGAGCGGATCACACACAGGTCGTCGGCGTGCTTGGCGGTCTCGCTGAACAACTCGCTCACCTCGAGCCCGCTCTTGCCGTAACGGTCGAACTTGAAAGGCGAACGCAGCGCGGCACCGGTCGGGCGCTCGGTCGCGATCGAGTCGAGCGGCAGCGTCTTGCCGTGCCATTCGTCGAGCGCCGTCTTGCGGTCGAAGGTGTCGACCTGCGACGGCCCGCCATTCATGAACAGATGCACCACACGCTTCGCCTTCGGCGCGAAGTGGGTCTCCTCGGCGCCGACCCGTTGCGCCAGCATCGGCGCGAGCGCGAGTCCGCCCATGCCCATCCCGCAGCGGCGGAGGAAATCGCGACGGTCGAGCACCCAGTCATTCGATGTGAGTTCGTGCGGCATGTTCAGTCGAGATGGTTGAATTCGTTCGATGCCCAAAGCACCTGGATCACATCGCACCACGGATCGCCGGTCCGGACCGGTGCCGGCAGCTTCCTGCCGGGGCGCGGGAAGTCGCGACCGAATCCGGACAACTCGGTCACTCCTGACGCGTCGCGGCCTTCGACGCGGAAGTTCCATCCGAGGGAACCGAATGCGTCGGTCTCGGGCGCGGCAATGACGAGGTTTACCGTATCTCCCTCGGCGACCTCGACCCACGGACCTTTCACCCTCGAGGCACCGCCGACCGGAACCGGCTGGCTGGCGAGCACGGAGCCGGACGGCCCGCAGATATCCCAGCGCAGATCGGCACCGCCTTCGACGTGGCGTTTGATGTTTCCGATGATCCGAATCTCGCCCGAGCCGCTCGACCGCCACCGCAGCACCAGCAGATGGCCGAAGGCCGGATGTCCCCGATCCGGTCCGGCGTGAAGATAGCGGATCGGCGCCTTGTCGAGTTCGTGGCCCGTCTTCCACACCCCGTCGCCGAAAAGCGGGAACGGTTTCAGGGAACCGGACGGATTGCCATCGACCGGCACGTGTCCGACTTCCCAAGCGCCACCGAGCTTCGGCTCGTAGTCGCCCGACTCGGCACTGCTCACCCAGTCGGTCACCATCGACACCTCCTCGGGAGCGGCATCGCGGCCGAGAACCCGACGGTAAAGCCAGCGGGTTCGTTCTTGCGGATCGTTGATCGCACGGAATTCCGCATCGTTCGCCAAGCGTCGCGCCTCGGTCACCGGCAGGCGGCCGTTGAGGAAGAACAGGGCCTGCTGCGGCACCGTCGTCGGCACCCGGCGCGGCGCGTGGTGATCCGGATGCGGCAGGTCAAAATTCACCAGCAGTCCGGGCAGCTCGAAGCGGTCGATGAAGCCGTAAACGCTACGCCGCTCCCGTGCGGCGGGCTTGTCGAGCTCGACCGGTCGGCCACCGATCCGGTCAGTCTTCAGCGACCCCGAGCTCAGCAGGATGCGGTCGCGCATCGGCTCGAAGTCCAAGCGCCGCAGCTTCCATTTCCAGAAGGTCCGGTTCGCTTCGTCGATCTCGCGATTGGAAGCAGGGCCATCGGCCTTCAAACGGAACGCCTCCGAAGTCAGTAGCAGGCGGTGGAGCTTCTTCAGCGAGCCGCCATTTTCCCGGAACCACACCGCCAGCCAATCGAGCAGCTCGAGTTGCAACGGCTCCCCTTGCTGCGGACCGAAGTCGTCGAGATCCGCCAGCGGTTCGCCGAAATGCCATGCCCACGCGCGGTTCACGATCACCCGGTCGGTGAGCGGATTATCGGGGGACACCAGCTTCTCGGCCATCACCAGCCGGGCGTTTCGGCCTTCGGGATAGTTGCCGCCGCCGATCGGTGTGAGCCAGTGACGGTCGAAGGGCTCGCCCCGGTCGGCCGGATTGCCTCGGTTATAAACCCGCGCCGGAGCCCAGTTCGCACGGTCGCGGACGACCATCGCCCGCGGCGGGGCACCCGGGTGATCTCCGGCCAGCTTCGCCAACCGGCTGTCGCGGTCGCGTTGGCCTTGCGAGTCCTGCGTATCGAACAACTCGTGAGCCCGGCCTGTCGGCAAACTGATCAGGCAATCGCCGCGTTCCCGGGCCCGGCCCAGCGGGCTCTCGGCCGGCGCATTCAGCCACTCCCCAGCCAAACCGCGGCACAGCTGCTTGCGGTCGGCCTCCTGCTTCGCCATCGCCTCATTCCAAGCCACCAGTCGCGGCACGGCTCCCTTGCCCTCGGTCACCCGCTTGAGAAAATCGCGCCAGCGAAGGATCGCCTTGCCGCGGTATCGGCCCTGCTTGAAGCCCATCGAGTCCGCCTTGCCGAGCTTCCAGTTCTCCTGCTTCGCCAACCACGCGAGTTCGAGATAAACGCCGAGTTTTTCGGGATTGCGGAAGTCCGCCAACAGCTCGTTGCGCGCCTTCAGATTCTCCGCCTCGATCACCGCTCGCTTCTTTTCGTAATCGGCCGCCGCCTTCGGGTCATCGACCTTACCGATCACCGGACCACTGGTATCGGGCTCAAGGTTTTCGAGGATCGAGAAGAACGAGTAGTAGTCGGTCATCGAGATCGGGTCCGTCTTGTGGTCGTGGCAGCGGGCGCACGAAACGGTCGTGCCCATGAAGCCGCGTGTCACCACATCCACCCGGTCATCGACGACTTCCTCATGCCGCCCGCGCGGACCGATGGTCAGGAAACCCAGCGCGGCGAGGTCGGGGTGATCCGGCCGGTCGACCAACAGGTCGGCCGCGACCTGGAGCTTCACGAACTCCGACCATGCGAGGTCCCGATTGAATGCGCCAATCAGCCAGTCGCGATACGTCCACGAGTACGGCAGCCGGTTGTCCTTCTGGAAATTGTAGCCGAAGGTGTCGGCGTAGCGCGCCACATCCATCCAGTGACGCGCCCAATGCTCGCCGTAGGCCGGAGAAGCCATCAGCTCGTCGAGGATCGCTTCATAGCTCGACGGATCCGCCGCGATCCGCGCCTTCTGGGCATCGCTGGGCGGCAGGCCGGTCAGTGTGAAAGCCGCGCGCTCGACCCAGCGGCCGGGATCGGCAAGTCCGGCCCGCTCGACACCGGCCTCGGCGCGCTTCTTCGCCAGCAGCACGTCCACCGGGTGCCCGTCGGACACCTCGGCGGCCGCCGGTGGCTCGTAGGCCCAATGCGCCTCCTCCGCCGCCAAGTGCAGGGCGGAGGCGGCATAAAGTGCTGAAATCAGGACTCTCACCAGCCAACCACACGTCCCCCGGCCCCCCGATCTATCGGGCGCAGGCCGGGTGATTCCGCCGAAAATGCCGGCCTCCGCATGCACTCTAGCAGATTTCACGCCCCTAATTTCCTTCAGAAACCGTTTATTTCCAATGATTTGAATGATATCCGAAGTTCTGGATTTCCATCGCCAATACGGCCCGGGGGCTGCTAAATGGGCTCGCGATCGTGAGCGATTTCACACCGGCACCCCCCCTGACCCGGCTTTTTCCGCTCCTCCTTGCCACCACCCTCTCGGTGGCCGGAGCCGCTGAGCCGAACCATCGCGTTCTTCAAATCGAAGAGTCGCCGGTGCTGGACGGAACCCTCGACGAAGCGGTCTGGGCCAAGGCTCAGGTGGCCGACGGCCTGATCCAGATCCAGCCCCGCACCGACGCCGCCATGAGCGAGCGCACCGAGGTGCGGGTGCTTTACAACCGCGAGGCGATCTACATCGGCGTCCGCTGCTTCGACCGCCGACCGGCCGGGATCAAGGCCCGCGGCCGGGAGCGCGACGGCTCGGTGCTGTCGGGCGACCACGTCGCGTTCTTCTTCGACACCTTCCACGACCGCCGCAATGGCTACGTGTTCGCCGTGAGTCCCGACGAAGGACGCTGGGACGCGCTGGTCAGCAACCACTTCACCGCCAATACCGACTGGGACGGCCTGTGGGACGTCCGCTGCAAGGTCGATGCGGCAGGCTGGACCGCCGAGATCGAGATTCCCTTCAAAACGATCAGCTACGATCCGGATGGGGGCATCTGGGGCTTCAACTTCTCGCGCAGCATCGCGCGCAAGGGGGAGATCGGCTTGTGGGCGTCGCCGCGTCCCGAGATCAAGGTCCACTTCGCCGGCAATGCGGGCACCCTCAGCGGGCTCAAGGACCTGCCGGACCAGCTCGGCATCGAGCTCACTCCGTACGCCCTCGCCCGCTACCGCGAGCAACGCGGATTCGGCAGCAGCACTACCGGCGATCTCGGCTTCGACCTCCGCTGGCGGATCACGCCCGGCCTCACCGCGACACTCAGCGTGAACACCGACTTCGCCGACACCGAAGTCGACCAGCGACAGCTCAATTTCTCACGCTTCCCGCTGTTCTTCCCGGAGAAGCGCGACTTCTTCCTCGAGGACTCGAACATCTACCGCTTCGCCGACCTCAACGAGGAACTGATGATCCCGTACTTCACCCGCCGGGTCGGTCTCTCTGCGAACGGCGGGCGGGTGCCGATCCTCGCCGCCGGAAAGGTGGCCGGACGGGTCGGCGACTACGAAATCGGCGTCACCACCGCCCACCTCGACGGTGCCTACGGAATCGAAGAAAAAACCGTCTTCGCCACCCGCCTCAGCCGACAGCTCAACGATTGCTCGACCGCCGGCTTCATCGCCACCCACGGCGACCCGAATTCGAACGGTGACAACTCGGTGGTCGGCTTCGACTACCGTTACCAGACGTCCAGATTCCTCGGTGACCAGACGCTCGTCACCAACCTGTTCTACCTCGTTTCCCAGACCGATCCGGTGATCGGCCCCGACTTCAGCGGCCACGCCTACGGGATGGGACTGACGTGGCCGGGCGACGAGTTCAACATCTCGATGCAGGCCGCCGAGATCAGCGCCAACTTCGATCCGGCGCTGGGCTTCATCCGTCGCAGCGACATCCGCTACTACAGCAGCAACTGGCGCTATCTGATCCGGCCCGACGCCGAGCAATGGTACCAGTGGTTCGCGTTCATCTACGCCAACCAGTTCTACACCGATCTCGACAACAACCTGCAGACGCGCAGCCACAGCATCTACCCGCTGCTGGTCCGCTTCGCCAACAACGACGAACTGAGCTTCGGCATCACCGAGACACTCGACCGCACCGCCTTCCCCTTCTCGATTCCCGGCGGAGTCGTGATTCCGGCGGGCAGCTACGACATGCGGACGTACGAGCTGAAATACAAGCTGGCCGAGTCGCGCGCGCTCAGCGGCGAGGCCGGATTCCGCTGGGGAGACTTCTATGGCGGCGACTGGCATTCGTTTTTCGCCAACCTCTGGTGGATCCCCGGAAGCCTCACGGCCTTTGGTACCAGCTACGATTTCAACCATTTCGACCTCCCCGGCGGCCAGGTCGACAGCCATTTGGTAAGCGTTTGGCTCGTTCTCCGCTTCACCCCGCGCGTGCGCTGGTCGAATCTCATCCAGTACGATACAATCTCGAAAACCGTCGGATTCAACTCCCGGTTCACCTGGGAATACGACCCGGGCAAAACGCTCAGCGTCGTACTCAGCCAGCTCTATTGGGACAGCCCGACGGGCACGCAGCGCCTCGACACCGAAATGGTCGCCAAGGTCGCGGCCCAGTTCCGATTCTGATCACCCCCACCCCCACGAGCCATGAGCACCCCTGAAACTCTCCTCGCGCACGACGCGCCGGAGACCCGCATCGAGCCGGTTTCGAAACGGCCGCCTGCCGGCTCCTCACGACCCGAGGTCGACGGCAAGTTCCTGAGCGTCGACGGCAAGCGCTTCTGGATCAAAGGCGTGACCTACGGTTCCTTCGGCCTGAACAGCGCCGGCGAGCCCTATCCCGAATTCGGCAAGCTCAAGGACGACTTCGCGCGCATGGCGGATGCGGGCATCAATACCGTCCGGCTCTACAACGCACCGAGCCAGCGGATCGCCGACGCCGCCTTCGACGTCGGTCTGAAACTGATTCCCGAAGTCGGCTGGGGACCGCGCTTCTGCGAACTGGGGACGCATCGTGAGGACTACCTTTACCAATGGGTCGAGGAACGGACCAAGGAGCTGTGCGGCCATCCCGCGGTGCTGATGTACTCGATCGGCAACGAGGTGCCGCCACTCATCGTGCGTTGGTACGGCGTCGAACGTATCAGCGCGTTCCTGCGGAAGATGTGCGACATCGTGAAGCAGAACTCGGACGGCAGTCTGGTGACCTACGTCAACCACCCGCCGACCGAGTATCTCAACCTGCCGAATTTCGACGTCGTCTCCTACAACATCTATCTGGAGAACGAGGCGAGCTTCCGCAGCTACCTCGCCCGTCTCCACAGCCTCGCCGGCGAACGCCCTCTGTTCCTCGCCGAACTCGGTCTCGACAGCGCCAAGAACGGCCGCGATGCCCAGGCCGCTTTCCTTCGCCAGTACCTGCGCGCGACCTTTGAGAAGGGCCTGTGCGGCGCGGCGGTCTACGCCTGGACCGACGAGTGGAGCATCTTCGACGAATCGATCGAAGGCTGGGCCTTCGGCGTGACCGATTCGGAGCGTCGTCCGAAGCCGGCACTCGAGGCGGTGAAGGAGGTCTATGGACTGAATCACTACGAGATGCCCGACCGCAAGTGGCCGAAGGTTACCGTTGTGGTCGCCACCTACAATGGCGCGCGCACGCTCGACGCCTGCCTCGAGTCCCTCGGCAAACTCCACTACCCGGACTACGAGGTTCTTGTGGTCGACGACGGATCGTCCGATCCGATCGAGCAGATCGCCTCGAAGTATCCCGTCCGCTATCACCGCGTCGAACCGAACGGCGGCCTCAGCAATGCCCGCAACACAGGCATGAAACTCGCGGAGGGCTCGGTAGTGGCCTACATCGACGACGACGCCTTCGCCGATCCCGACTGGCTGTTCTTCATGGTCCAGTCGCTGATCGAGCAGGGCGCCTCGGCGGTCGGCGGTCCGAACCTCTCACCGAAGGACGAGAAGTTCACCGCCCAGTGCGTTCACCACTCGCCCGGCAATCCGACGCACGTGCTGCTGGGCGACGAAATCGCCGAGCACGTGCCGGGCTGCAACATGGCCTACGTGAAGAACGACCTCGAAGGCATCGGCGGATTCGACGTCACCCACCGCGCCGCCGGGGATGATGTCGACGTCTGCTGGAAGCTTCTCGTGCGCGACAAGAAGATCGCCTTCAGTCCTTCGGCCATCGTCTGGCACCGCCGTCGGCCATCGGTGATCGCGTATCTCAAACAGCAACGCGGCTACGGCTACGCCGAGGCCCACCTGCACGAGGCCTATCCATCGCGCTTCAACGTTCTCGGCCACAGCGTGTGGAAGGGCAGCATCTACGACAGCCTGACGAGTGCCGCATTCCGGCCGATGCCTGCCCTTTTCCGTCCGCGGATCTACCAGGGCTACTTCGGCAGCGCGATGTTCCAGACGATGTACCAGCCGCCGGTTTCCGGATGGCTCACGCTGTTCAAGTCGATCGAGTGGCAGATCTTCTTCCTCTCGGTGTTCTTCTCCGGTGTCGCCGGGGTGATCGCGGGCAGCTGGGTGGCCTGGTTCATGCCGGTCGGCATGATCGCTCTATCGGCGACCGTTCTGTCGGCGATGTACAGCGGTCACGAGGCCGCGCGGCTGCGCGAGCACCAGTGGAACGACATCCAGCAGATCCAGGGAACGTTCCTGATCGCCTGGCTGCACCTGACCCAGCCGTGGGCCCGCCTGATCGGACGCATCAAGGGAACGCTCCAGCTGTGGCGTGGCCGGCGCCGCTACCCGGAAGTCCAACGGCTTTGGGGCAACATGAACCAGCGCGATGCCTGGCTGCGCCTGATGCAGAAGCACATCAACGGCTGCGGTTGGATCTGTGAACCGAGCGACGAATGGGACAACGACGACCTCGTCGTCCGCGGCCCGGGCTTCTACGAGGTCCGCCTGACATCGGTCTACGAGGAGGTCTTGCACAAGGGATTCCACTGGGTCCGATACCGCCTCGATGCCCACAAGAAGCCGCTCTACCATCTCGGGATCCTTCTGCTCGTTCTCGGAGCGGTGCTGGTCGCCCTGGTCCCGCCGCTGGTGCCCATGCTGATTCCCCTCGCCGGCTTCGCGTTGCAGATCGGCCGCTCGCGCCGGCACGTGCTCAACGCGATCTCGCAGGCGGCCCTCGAGTGCGGCTCCGCGCTTGAAATGCCGGAGGTGGATCCGCAATACGAGGTCTGACGCCCATGGTGAAACGCTGCTTCGGCTACCTCAGCGGCGCCCGCCTGCATGTCGCGGGCGGGCTCGTTCTGTTGCTGTTCGCGGCGCTCCTCGAGATCGCCCTGCCGTGGCCGATCGCCTATCTGGTTGACTCGGTTTTCGGCGACGAAGCGCCTCCGGATTGGCTGGCCAAGGCACCGGGTTTCCGTCCGGGTGACCCCGAAACGCAGGCCGCGGTGACGCTGGCGGTCATGATCGTCCTACTCGGCGTGATGCACAAAACGCTGACGATGCTCAGCCAGCTTTGGATGATCCACGCCGGCAACAAGATGGTCCGCGGACTCCGCGTGCAGGCCCTCGAAACCCTTTACCGGCTGCCGCTTGCTTTCCACGACCGCTCCAAGGTCGGCGACCTGCTGCACCGCACGGCCTATGACAGCTACGCGCTGCAGTCGTTGCTCTCCGGCGTGCTCGTGCCGATGCTGTCGGGGCTTTGCATTTCGATCGGCGTCTTCGTCGTGATGTTCCGGCTCGATATCACGCTGGCGCTGATCACCACCGCCACCGCTCCGCTGCTCTGGTTCAACATCAAAACCTACGAAGGCCGGATCGCCAAACGCTCCAAAAAGTTCCACGACAACGAAGGCACTCTGGCGGCCAACCTCCAGGAATCGCTCTCGTCGATCCGGGTGATCCAGGCATTCACCCTTGAGCAGGGAAACAACCGTAGCTTCGCCGAGCGGGCCGACACCAGTGTTAGGGAGAATCTGCGAAAGTCCGGTGCCGAGCTGTCGTTCGGCTGGGTGATCGGCGTGATCATGGCGATCGGCACTGCTGCGGTGGTGTGGGTCGGCACGCTCGCGGTTCTGAGCGGCCGCCTTTCGGCCGGTGAGGTCCTCGTTTTCCTCGCCTATCTGGGAACTCTCTACCAACCGCTCAACGCCTTCAGCCAAGGCGCCGGCGTCTACCACTCCGCCACCGCCCAGCTCTCGCGGGTGTTCGAGATCATCGACGAACCGGTAACCGTCGACGAACCGGCCGATCCTATAATCCCGGAGAAAGTCATGGGCCGGCTGGAGTTCGACCATGTCACTTTCAGCTACAACGGCGACCGACCGGCATTGCACGACGTCTCGTTCGATCTCGAGCCCGGCAAGGTGCTGGCTCTGGTCGGCCGGACCGGCTCGGGCAAGTCGACGACCGCCAGCCTGCTGCTGCGGTTCTACGATCCGGAGAAGGGATCCGTACGCCTCGACGGACACGACCTCCGCTCGCTCGGCCTCGGCTGGCTCCGTTCGAATGTGAGCATCGTTTTCCAAGAGCCGTTCCTCTTTTCCGCCAGCATCCGCGAGAACATTGCGATGGGAAATCCCGACGCCAGCAACGAGGACATCGAACTGGCTGCCAAGCGAGCTCAGGCCGACGAGTTCATCAGCCAGTTCCCCGAAGGCTACGACACCCAGCTCGGCGAGCGCGGCGTGAACCTGTCGGGCGGCCAGCGGCAGCGGCTCTCGATCGCCCGCGCCTTCCTCAAGGACGCTCCGGTCATCATCCTCGACGAGCCCACCTCCGCGCTCGACCCCGCAACCGAACGCGATCTCCTCGGCGCCATGGAGGCCCTGATGAAGGGCCGCACCACCATCATCATCGCCCACCGCCTTTCGACCATCCGCCGCGCCGACTGCATCGGTGTCTTCGAGCGGGGCAAACTCGTCGAGTTCGGCACCCATCACGACTTGATGGCCAAACGCGGCGTGTTTCACGATCTCGCTAGCACTCAGGACGACCCAGAGCCGGTCTCCGTCTGAGCGGAGAAAGTTCCAAACTCCAAACTCCAAACTCCAAACTCCAAGCTCCAAGCTCCAAGCTCCAAGCTCCAAGCTCCAACCGACCGAACACCATGAAAACCACCCTGCTCCTCCTCGCCGCCCTCTGCCTCCCGGCAGCCGCCGTCGAATACTTCACGCTGACGCCGAACACAACCAGCCGCGCCGTCGATCCCACCGATGTCGTCGAGATCGTCGGAACCACGAAGAACGCCGACGGCTACATCCAGGACCTCACTCTCACCTACAACGACGGATCCACGATCGTAATGGCGATGAAGGGCAAGGAAGGCGGAGCCCAGTTCGACGACATGAAAGGCAACGTGTTCACCGGGCTGACCCAGGTCGCCCTGAGCCAGAACAACACCCCGATTTCCGTCACCTTCAAGATCACGCCGGCCAACGAGGTCGGCAGCACGCCGGGCACCACCCTGGTGATTCCGGAGAACGCGACAGGCGACTACGATGTGGTCATCGAATCCAGCGACGACCTCGTCAACTGGAGCACGGTGGTGACCCACGTCGTCGACGGCGCCACCTCGCCGAATTTCTTCCGCGCCCGGATCATCAAGACGGTCGCGCCCTGAGGCCTCGCGGCCCGTGTCATCCGGCACCGATTCAAACGGGATTCCGTGTGGGAAACGCGGAATCCCGTGCGTATGTTGGGCACATGCCCAGCAAGAAAGAGATCCTCGACCTCCATTTCATGGACGCGCGGTGCAAGCTGATCGACATCGCCGCGTTCCTCGACCGCGTGGAGCGGCATCCGGGTGAGGCCGATTTCCGCTTCGACGCCCTGAAAAAGGCCCTGCCGATCCTGCTTTCCGACGAACCCGGACGAGCCAAGGGAGTGCTCGACGCCCTCTCCGACGAATCCATCGAGCCCGCCGAAAAGGCCACCATCCAAGGTGCCTTCGGCGCTCCCCAACCCTGACCCTAGGCCGAACCCATGCGCTACATCGAGCCCCACGCCCACATGGTCAGCCGGACGACGGATGACTACGAGAAGCTCGCCCTGGCCGGCTGCGAGGCGATCTGCGAGCCGGCCTTCTGGGCCGGCTTCGACCGGTCTTCGCCACAAGGCTTCTACGACTACTACCGGCAGCTGACCGACTACGAGCCGAAGCGAGCCGCCAAATTCGGAATCCCGCACTTCTGCTGGCTGTGCATCAACCCGAAGGAAGCGGAAGATGCCGGATTCGCCCGCGAGGTGATGGCCCTGATTCCCGAGTTCATCGACAAGCCGACCGTCCTCGGCATCGGCGAGATCGGACTCAACAAGAACACCCGCAGCGAGCTTGCGATCTTCGAGGAGCACGTCCAGATCGCCCTCGACCGCGACCTCCCGATCCTCATCCACACGCCGCACCTCGAAGACAAGCGAAAGGGCACCAAGCTGATGCTCGACTCGTTGGCCAACTTCGGTTCGCTCGACCGCAACCGCGTGATCATCGACCACGTCGAGGAACATACGGTGGATCTCGTACTCGACCAGGGATACTGGGCCGGCATGACGCTCTATCCCGAAAGCAAATGCACGCCGAACCGGGCGATCGACATCCTCGAAACTCACGAAGGCGCCCGCCTGTGGCTGAACTCGGCCTGCGACTGGGGAATTTCCGATCCGCTCGCGGTGGTGAAGTGCGGCTTCGAAATGAAGAAGCGCAAGCACAGCGCGGAGCAGATCGACAAGATCCTGTTCGAGAACCCGAAGCGGTTCCTCAGCCAGTGCCCGAACTTCGAACTCCCGTCGGCCTGACCCGATCCGGAAAACCCTGACCCTTCATTGATGAAACCGATCCTGACTCTCGCCGCGGCCACCGCCGTGATCACTCAACCGCTCGCCGCCGAACCCGAAATCCTGAAGGAAATCCGGGAAGAGAACGGCAAGAAGGTGGAATACACCTTCATCGACGGCGTGAAGGTCCACGAGACCGACCCCGCCAAGCAGCCGCCGCCGAAGGTTGTGACTCCGAAACCTTACGACGCGGAAAAGGCTAAGGCTCCCGAAGGAGCGATCGTCCTCTTCGACGGCACCGAGGAGAGCCTTCACAAGAACTGGACGAGCATGAAGGGCGGCGAGACGAAGTGGAAACTCGTCGATGGCGCGATGGAATCGGTCCGCGGCGCGGGCTACATCCGCACCAAGGACGAATTCGGTTCGTGCCGGTTGCACGTCGAGTTCGCGACACCGAAGAACGTCAAGGGCGACGGCCAGGGACGCGGCAACAGCGGCGTCTTCCTGATGGGCATCTACGAGGTTCAGGTTCTCGATTCCTACGAGAACGCGACCTATCCCGACGGTCAGTGCGGCGCCCTCTACGGACGCGCCGTGCCGAAGGTGAATGCCTGCCGCCCTCCCGGTGAATGGCAGACCTACGACATCACCTTCCAACGCCCGATCTTCGACGAGAGCGGCAAGGTCCTCCGCAAGGCCCGCTTCACCGTCGTTCACAACGGCGAAGTCATTCACGACAACGTCGAACTGAGTGGCGGCACGGGCTGGCGCGGACCTCACTCGATCAGCGAGTACGAGAAGCACGGCGATACCGGCCCGATCTCGTTCCAGGACCACGGCAACCCGGTCCGCTTCCGGAACGTCTGGATTCAGAAGCTCGAGGAGCAAACGAGGTAGGCCCGACCGCCCCGGTCATCCGCAGGCTGAAAAGGTAGGGACGACCGCCCCGGTCGTCCGCAGGTCGTGGGGCTATCCGGGCAAACGGGAAAGGTAAGGACGACCGCCTCGGTCGTCCGCAGGTCGTGGGGCAATTCGGGCAAACGGACGACCGGGGCGGTCGTCCCTACCTTGCCTCACATCCAGCTCCGCAAGGTCTTGAGGTCATTGCCGTGGGCCTCCATCACCGGCCCGAGTGCTTCCGGCGCCAGCGGCTTGTGGCCGAAATACTCGACATGCAAGGCCATCGCCGGGACGTCGATCCCCTTGGTGGCCTCTTTAAAGACCTCCTTCGTCACCCGACCGGTGCCGAGCGCGACATTCACCGGCCGGTTCTTCTCCCACTTGAAATCCTTCGCATAGATCATCGCGATCCGCGGACGGACGAGCGCCATCCCCGTCTTCCACGCCTCACCGGACTCGACCAGCGTGTGTCGGAGATCGAGGCCGACCCCGATCTCCTCCTTCGGAATCTCCCCAAGCACGGCATCGAGATCCCACAAAACCGCTCCTACCATGTTGGCCCCGGCGTGGTTCTGATAGACCGCCTGAATCCCGATCTCGCGGTTCAGCGCCGCGAGGTCTCGCGCCTGAGCCTTGAATTCCTCGACCTGCGCCCGCGGTGACTTCTTCAGGTCATAGCGGTAGTAGTTCATCCGGTAGCGAGTGATCCCGAGCCGCTTTGCCAGCTTCAGCAAGTCGGCCGCTCCCGGCTGGTCGGCCCGGTTGATCCCGCTCGCCATGACCACGATCCGGCGACCGTGCTTCCTCAGTGCTTCGACCGCCGCCGGGAGTTCGTCGGCCGCACGTTCCGGCTCGATGTGACCGCCCGGACGAATCGTCGCCTCGATCCCGTCCAACCCGAGCTCCGCCATCCGCCGGCCGATCTCGTCGTAGCTCAGCCTTTGGAAAATCTTCTCGAAGGCGCCGATCTCGACTCCCCGCGCGGTCGGATCCGCTCCCCAGCCGATTCGGGTCGCGGCTCCGGTCATCAGCGCGGTTCCCAGAAATGCTCGTCGGTCCATGAAGTCAGCATCTCCCCGTCGGACCGACGCGACAATCCGGAAGCGTGTGCTCAAGCGTCCGCCGTTTCCTCGATCTTCCGATGGATCGCGGCCCCGGCGAGCACGCCTGCCACGACCCCGCAGACCAGCCCGAAGATGTGGGCGGTCACATCGGTCTGGACGGACGCGTCGGTTTCTCCGCCTCCCATGCCGAAGAAGCTGAACAGTCCGAACCCGACACCCAGCGGCACCAGCAGCGGCTTCAGCGCGCCGTAGTTCCGCGTTCGCCAGACGTCCGCCAGTCCACGACCCACCACCAGCCCCAGCGCGCCGAAGGTCGCGGTCGAGGCGCCGAGCGAGAGGAACGGACCGGGAAGATGGATCCACCCGTTGATGAGATTCCCCAAAGTCCCGCAGAGCAGGATCAGCAACCATCCGCGCCACGGCCCGAACGCGCTGCACGCGAGGATGCAGAAAAACCCGCCGATGAAGATGTTCCCGAGCAAGTGCCCGCCGTCGGCGTGGAGGAACAATGCCGTGAACGGCCGCCACCATTCTCCGTCCTGGAAGACTCCCACGCTCGAATTCAGGAATCGCCCCTCCAGCGACGGGTCGATGTCCTGACGGAGAAACACGGCTGTCAGCACGACCGCCCACACGAAGGCCAGCTCAAGGCCCAGCGAGAATGCCGGCAGCTCCGGGCGCGGGCCGGCCACCGCCTGCTGTTCCTCGGCATAGAGCGCCAGCTCCAGCCCCACCGGCTCGGCATCGGCGGGATCCACCTCGAGCACGAATTCCTCGCCTTCCCGGCGCACCTGGCAGTCGCGGTTCATCGCCAGCACCACGATCGAGTGCTCGTAAGCCTCCGCCACCGACGGCCAGCGGCCGACGGGCATCAGTTCCTCAAGCGCTTCCGCCATCGGGTGGACTATGCCTGCCATCCGCGGCATTGCAACGGGACATCCGTTGGCCTTGTCGCACACGCCCGATCGGCCATGCTCGGGCCATGAAATTCCCCTGCGGGCACCTCGCCTACTGCACCAACATCCACCCGGCGGAGAGCTGGGAGGAAACGCTCGGCGCCCTGACCCTGCACACGCTGCGGGTCCGCGACCTGGTGGCAGCCGACGGTAACCCGTTCGCCATCGGCCTCAGGCTCTCCGCCCGCGCTGCCGCGGAATTGCTGCAGGGCGACCGCCTCGCCCGCTTCAAGGACTGGCTGGCGGAGGAGAATGCCTACGTTTTCACCATCAACGGCTTTCCCTACGGCGACTTCCACGGCACCCGGGTGAAGGAGAAGGTCTACCAGCCCGACTGGACCTCACCCGCGCGGGTCGAATACACCAAGGAGCTCTTCACGATCATCTCCGAGCTCGCGCCGAAGTCGGCCGGCGGATCGGTTTCGACCCTGCCAGGGTCATTCAAGGCATTCGGCGCGGATGAGAGCGTGATCCGCGAGAACCTGATTGAGCTGGCGGACTTCATCGACGCCCTCAGCGAGGTCTCAGGGACCGATCTCCACCTCGGTCTCGAACCCGAACCGCTCGGTCACTTCGAGAACACCGAGGAGACGCTGCGGTTCTTTGATAGACTCCTCGACGACGCCCAGGACCACGAGAAGGTGAAGCGGCGCATCGGCATCAACTACGACTGCTGCCACTTCGCGCTCGAGTACGAGGACACCCGTAGCTCGCTCGAGGTTCTGCGTCGCGAAGGACTCCGGATTTCGAAAATCCACCTGTCCGCCGCCCTCGCCCTCGATCCGCGGGGCTACGCGGCGATCGACACCGCGGCCCGTTTCGACGAACCGACCTACCTCCACCAGGTGATCGAACGTCATCCGGACGGACGCATCCTCCGCTACACCGACCTGCCCGACGCGATTGCCGCGTACGGGCCGGACAATGACGCCGAGCAATGGCGGGTCCACTTCCACATCCCGCTCGACCACGATCCGGAAGAACCGCTGAAATCGACGCGCGTGCAGGCCTCGGACACCCTGAAGCTCTGCCTCGACGACCCGGAAATGTGCACCCACTTCGAGATCGAGACCTACACCTGGGGCGTCCTTCCGCCCGAGATGCAGCGCCCGGTCGAAGAGCAGATCGCCGGCGAATACCGCTGGGTTCGGGAACGCACCGGAGACTGACTTCCTGCCGTGAGCCGAACCGCCGCCCTCCTCGCCAGCCTGCGCGTCGCCAACGCGCCGAGCGTCGTGTGCAACGTGACGATCGGCTACCTGCTCGGGCGCTACTACTGGGGCGACATGCAGGCGGTGGGACCGGTCGTGGTGCCACTGGTGCTGGCGGGCCTCGCCCTCTACTTCGCGGGCAACCTCGCCAACGACTGGTTTGACCGGGACTGGGACAAGACGCATCGGCCTGAGCGGGCGCTGCCGTCAGGGCTGATCTCGGCGGACACCTACCTGACCAGCGCGGTCGTCCTCGGTATGGCAGGGATCGGCCTCGGCTTTTCGCAAGGACCGCGGTCGGGCTTCACCGCCATCGCGGTGCTCGTCTGCATCGCCATCTACACGCGCATCCACAAGGCCACCGTGTGGGGCGTGCTGCCGATGGGCCTCTGCCGCGCCGGACTGTATGTGATGGGATTCGTCGCCGCGTGGCCGTCCGAGGCCGTCGACACGATCGATCTCCATGCCTACGGAGTGACTCAGGCGGATGTCGTCGCCGACACGGTCCGCAGCATCGCCTTCGTCGCGACCCACGCGCTCGGGCTTTTGATCTACATCTCCGGACTCTCCCTGTCGGCGCGCTGTGAAAGCCTCGAGCACCCGCCGGTCGGCACGCTCATCCTTTCGCGTTCGATGCTGTTCCTGCCACTGGCCGCCATGTCAGCGTGGTGGATCCCATGGTATCCGCTACTTGGAGTCGCCGGCATGGTCTCATTCGCGATCTGGCTCGGTCTTTCGCTGACTGTCTTCCGCAAGCCGATCCCACGCTTCGTCTCGGCCCTGCTCGCCGGGATACCGCTGACCGACTTCATCGCTGCGGTTCCACTCGGAGCCACGTTCTCTGTCCCGGGGGAGTCACTCTCACTCGCGGGCGGACTGGCGTTCATCCTGCCACCGCTGGCTTTCCTGTCGGCGCTTCTGCTGCAGCGCTTCACACCGGCGACATAGCCCCACTTGTGGTGCGCGGACTTCAGTCCGCTTGGATTCGCGGGCACCGGATCAGTCAAAGCGGACTGAAGTCCGCGCACCATTCATGATTCCCGCCACATCTCGCATGAGTGGGCGGCGAATCCGGCACCGAAGGCGGTGAGCCACCAGCGCGAGTCGCCGTTCGCTCCGGCAAGCGCACGTTCGAGCGCGAACATGACCGACGGACTGCTCATGTTGCCGCATGTCTCGAGCACATCGCGGGTGTCATCAAGCCGGTGCGGCAGGACTTCCTCGATCGCCTCGATCACGTCACGCCCTCCGGCGTGCGCGAGCACGCGGTCCGGCTCACCACTACGTTTGCCGTAGAGTTCCGATACCGCCTCCGCTGCGAGTCCGGGCACCGCACGGTCAAGTTGGTTGCGCAACTTCCCGTCCGCATTCACAAACCGGATCTTCTCTCGGTTCTGCGGGTGGTGGACCGTCGAGAAATTCCCTGCCCGCCATCTTCCGTCGCCCGGCTTGTCCGACCAGATCGCCGCCGCCGCACCATCGCCGAACAGGCACAGCGAGATCAGCACACCCGGATCGTCGTCGGCATAGAAGGCCGCCGAGCAGACTTCCACCGCAATGGTCGCGACCTTTGACCCAGGCTTGGCCGCAAGCAGCCCCTCGGCACTCCGCATCATCGGGATCGCGGCGCCGCAACCGAGACCGACCAGGTCCTGCAGGTAGGCATCGGGCCGGATCCCGAGTTTCTCCGCGACATGGCTGCTCACCCCCGGGCAAAGGTAGCCGGTGCAGGTGCAGATCAGGACCGCATCGAGATCCGTGGCCGCGAGACCCGCTTCATCGAGCGCCTTCGACAGGGCCTCTCCCGCCAGCACCGGCGCCTCGCGCTCGAAGAACTCGTTCAGCTCCTGGGCGCCGCGTTCGACGACCGGCGCAATTTCCGGCAGGCAGAAATGGCGGGTGCCGATTCCCGAGGCGCCGTTCGACAGCACTTTGTTCAGGATCGATCCGGAGCGTGGCTTGAGGGAATCAAGAAGGCCCGATTGGCGAAGTGCGTCGAGGCACTCCGGCTGGGTGAAGGCATGCCGCGGCAAGGCGGTGGCGATGGATTCGAGGAACATGATCAACGGACGAGCGAAAGCAGCGGGCGGAATGGCAAAAGACCCGAGCGGGCGATTCCCTCAAGCAGTGATTGCCCGCGGGCATGAAGCAAAAGCCGGTGCATCGCGAGCGCGTGCCGGAGACGGCGACGAAAGCGTGAGCGCGCTGCGGAGTGGATCGAGGTCACCGCATCGGGCCACGCAAGCTGCCCGGCGCTCCACTCCTCCAGCGGCTGAAGCGCCATCTCGGCGCCTTCCAAAGCCATGCTCATGCCATTACCGGTGAAGGGAGGAATCATCCCGATCGCGTCGCCAACGGCGCACAGCTCCGGATTCCCCGACTGCCAGCCGAGCTCGAATCCGGCGACACCGAGGAAGGATCTCTCATCCCGCCCGGCCGCAGCGATGCGTTCCGACAACTCGCCGTTTCCGCCCCGGCGGAGATATTCCAACAGCAGGTCGCTGCCGTCGGCCCGGATGCCACGATCGAGACGGAACAAGCCGCAGGCATTGACGCGTCCATCTTCGACAGGCGTCAGACCGAGGTAGCCGTTGTCGCCGAGATGCATCTCCAGGCCGTCGCTCATTGAAAAATCAAGCAGGTGGCACTTCAGTCCGATCCACGAGCCGCGGGTGGGCAATCGTCCGGCCGCCCACACCAATCCATCACGCGGCTCACAGGCAACCCGCGACTTCTGGTGCACCACCCCACCGGCCGATTCCAGACGTTGCCGTAAGCGATCATCCAGCCGATGCCGGGAAATCGCGACCGCCGGCTCGGGCAGTTCGGTCGACATCAGCTCGCGACCTTTGCGGTGCCACGACACGGATCGGTGGCGGTGGGCATCGGCCAGGTCCTCAACCAAGCCAAGCGCCGAAAGAGTGTCCCCGCTGACTCCCGAAATGAACTCCCCGCACACCCGGTGGCGAGGATAGGCGGCCGCCTCATGAACCGTGACCGGCACTCCGCGCCGACGCAATCCGAGCGCCAGCGCCAATCCCGCCAGGCCACCGCCCGCTACCGTCAGTCCCTCATTCAACGCCGCAAGCTAGCATCCTCCCCCGTCGGCGCCACTCCGATCGTCAGCTCACTTTTTCTTCATGGCCCGCCAACGGAGACTGCCCCGAAAAGACGCCTTCTCACCAATGCGCCAGCCACCGGCATCGAGCCCGAGAAGCCCCGCAAGTTCACGCCTCGCGAAGCCTGCACGGATGCTCGCCAGCATGTCGTGCCTCGTGACCCGTGTGACCAAAGGCTGCATGCTGAACCCCAAGGCCAGCGAACCGGGCGAGCGCCACGGCTCCACCGCGATCACCACATCGAAGCCTGACATCCGACGACCCAATTCCCGGAGAGCATTGGCCTCGAAGTGGTGCAGGAACAGGTTGGCGACGAGGATTCCTCCACGCATTCCGGCAGCCTTCATCACGTCCCCCGATTGCCAATCGATCGCATCCGGCAGCCCGTCGGGACGCGGGACCAGATCAACGCCGGTCGCGGGTCCGAAGCGTGACATTCTCTCCAACAGGCATCCCTCGCCGGCGCCCCACTCGACGATTCCCTTTGCCGCCGCCTGCGGATGCTTGGCCACTTCGCGCAGGATCCAACGCTCGTTCCCCATCACGAAGTTGATGCGCCGCAGATCAACGCGACTGGCGATCGCCCTCGGATCATCCGAGGGCAAGGTGTCGAGGATCTCCGGCTCCACCAGACGTTTCATCGCGGGAACCATCGCCGTTTGTCCGGACTGCACAAGCACGGCCGGTCCTTGCCAAGCCGGGTCACCACGCTACTGATGCGGCGTCCGCATGAAACGTCTGCTGCTCCTCGCCCTCTCGCTGCTACTGAGTTCGTGCTTCGATATCCGCGAGGAAATCTGGATCCAGGCGGATGGCGGCGGCCGCGCGATGCTCGACTACACCGTGCCGTCAGCGGCGATGGCCCTCGTCGGAGGCGAAGCCGGCATGCGCGAGGAGATCGACAAGCTGCTCGCGGAAGCACCCGACCTCCGGCTCGATGCGTTCACGGTGACGCCATCGGACGACGGATTCCGCGTTCACATGGAAGCCTCGACCGACTCGATGCTGTCGCTGATGGACCTGCAGGAAACGGAGGCGTTCGAGGATCTCCCGGAAGCGGGCAAGGACCTGTCGGGCAGTTTCGATGTCGTCGTCGCGGGCCTCGACGTGAAGGTCAGCCGCAGGATTGAAATGGGCGATGCGCTTGGCCCGGCCGCTCTGTTCATCGGCTCGGACGACCGGGACTCGCGGATCATGGAATACGTGATCCACCTGCCGACGGCCGCCAAGGAGCACAACGCCGACGAGGTGACCGACCGCGGCAAGACCCTGATCTGGAAAAGAACATTGGGGCAGGCGCTGAGGGACCCGATCGTCACGCGTTTCCGTGCCAAGATTCCCCTGCCGTGGTGGGTGATCCCGGCAGCCATCCCGATCATCGCGCTGCCGGCAATCGCGCTGGTCCGCTGGATCCGCCGTCGGAAGCGGGCCTGATGGTTTAAGTCACGCAACGCGCCCTTTCCCGGATAGTGCCCGACCGTCAGTAGGCCATCGGTTCACCACGGGGCGAGGGCGTTCCGCTTCCCGCCTCCAACCACTGCCGGGCGGTCTCTCGGCCCGCTTCGATGCGCATTCGGGCATCGGCGGCACGATGGAAAATCTTCTGTGCGGGAAGGTTCGTATCAAGAAACACGACCTTCTTTCCCGATGCCTCGGCCAGCTCCCGCCGCTGCTCCCACAGCTCCGCATTCGGGATCGCATGGCAGACCCCCATCACCGCGGCGGGACTGAAACGCTCCGGGGGAGCGATGGGATAGCGAACGCGATGCACCAGGACGGTCTCGACCTCCGGATCCCCGAGCCACTGGATGAAGGGTTGCTCATTCGCCACGCCACCATCGACATACCAGTCGCCATCGATCTGTCGGGCGCGGTAAAGCAGCGGCAGCGACAGGCTGGCGAGGACAAACTCAACCAGCGGCCCTTCGGTGCGGAGCTCGCTGCGTCGCCGGGTCAGGTTGGCGACCGCGATCTGGAGGTCCGGGCCCTTGAGATCCTCGATCCTCCGATCGCCGAGCAGCCGGGCCAGCCGCTTCTTCATCCGGTTGCCGCCGAGGATCCCGTTGGCGTATGACCACGTGATCACCCCCGGCAGCCTCAGCGGCGCGAACAGGTCGAAAAAGCTCCGGCGAAAGTTGAGCGTGCAGATTTCATCGAGCAGGGCCTCACCCCGCAGACCGCCACACCAGAGTGCGCCGGCCAAGGCACCGGCCGACGACCCAGCGACCTTCACCGGCGTCACTCCGGCTTGGTCGAAGGCATCCAGAAACCCGCAGTGCGCGTAGTGGCCGAGCAGCGACGAGCCGAGGCAGATGGCAATTCGCTCACCCATCTTCCGCAACGGCCAATTCTTCGATCTCCTCGACCTTCGCACGGTCCCGCGGCCTCAGGAAAAGCAGGCCTCCGAGCAGCGCCCAAACCAACGAACAGAAAAAGCCGATCAACCCGGCCGCGACCGCCACGTCCGGCGCCATTCCGGTGAGATCTTCCATCAGGATCTTCAGCGAGATCTCCCGCACCCCGAGGCCCGAAATCGAAAGCGGCAGCGCGCTCAGCATGTCGACCACCGGCATCGCGACCAGCACCGGCCCGGCATCGACCATCGAACCCGCGGCGCGGGCACCGCACCAGAAGGTGGCGTAGTAAACCGGCAGCATGATGGCCGCCGCCACCAATGCGAGCAGGGCGTGCCGCCACTTCTGGCGGTAGACATCGAAGCCGTCGGGCAGCTTCCGGATCGCCGAGAATTTCCAGTTCTTGCTGCGGGCGTGGACACGGTTGTTGATCGGCGGGTAGGCCATCACGAACATCAGGGCCATCAGCGCGACACCGCCGCTGAAGAACGCCCAAGCGAAGCGCAGGATGCCCTTGGTTTCCGCGCTCTGGCTCGCCAGCGCGTCGAAGCGACCGGCCGTGAGTGCGAAGAAAACCAGCGCCATCGCAACCAGTCCGACCAAGTGGTCGAACATCACCGTCAGGGTGACCGCCAGCTTGCGCTCCGGGTGGTCGCGGATGAGCAGAAAGATCCGGGCGGCGTCACCGCCGATTCCGCCGACCGCCACGAGGTTGAAGAGATTACCGATCAGGGTCAGCTCGATCGCCCGCAGCAGGGAAATCCGGATGCTCTGCGCGGCGAGCAGCAGCCACAGCCTGATACCGGTCAGCACCACGGTCAGCCCCGCGAGGATCACGCCCGGCACCAGCCAGCCCCACAGGATTTCCGACGGGCGGGAAAGGATCGAGCCCTCCCAGTCGACGCCACGCAGCGCCCACCACAGGCAGCCGCCGGTCAGCACCAGCTTGATCGCGAAGAGGAGCCACTTTTTCATCGCCTGCTCCCCACGGGGCGCTTGGGGTCAGCCCTCGATGGCCTTGGCGATCGTCTCGACGCTTTGGAGGACCGACTTGGCCTTCTCGGCATCGCCGATCTTGAGGCCGAAATGCTTTTCGATGGCGACGACAAGCTGGAGCGCGTCTACCGAGTCGAGGCCGAGGCCGTCTGCACCGAAAATCGGGGTTTCGTTTTCGATCTCCGACACTTCGAAATCGAGCATCAGCTCTTCGATCATCATCTCCTTGATCTTCTGTCGGAGTTCCGCGCCTTCTGCCATCGTTGTCGTGAATTGATTCTCAGTAGATCCCGCCGTCGATCTTCAGGGCGGAACCTGTGACGTAGCCCGCATCCTGACAAGCGAGAAAGAAGACCGCGGCAGCCACCTCTTCGGGCTTGCCGAAACGGCGCATCGGAATGCCCGCCTTGGCCCGTTTCGCAGCCTCCGGATCCATGTCGGAAAGGGCCTCGGTCTCGATGTACCCGGGCATCAGCGCGTTCACCGTGATTCCGGAACGGCCGACCTCCTTGGCGAGGGTTCGGGTCAGGGCGACCACCCCGGCCTTGGCCGCCGCGTAGTTCGTCTGGCCGAGCGGCGGCAGCACCGCGCTGAGCGAGGCGATGTTGATGATCCGGCCGAATCGCTTCGACATCATCGGGCGGATCACCGCCCGGCAGCCGAGGAAAACGGAGTCGAGGTTCGAGGAGACCACCGAGCTCCATGCCTCATCGTCCATCGTCGCCAGCAGACCGTCGCGGTGCATCCCGGCGTTGTTGACAAGCACATCGATCCCACCGTCCTCCTCGACGATCCGTCCGACGGCCGCCTCCCAAGCTTCGGACGAGGTCACCTCGAGGTCGACCAGCTTGCAGCGGTCGCCGAACTCACCAGCCAGCGCCTCCGCCTTGTCGCGCCGGGAGCGAACGCCTAGCCAGACCCGCGCGTCCGGGTCCTTTTCCAGAAAGTAGCGCCCGATCCCGAGTCCGAGTCCGCCATTGCCGCCGGTGATGAGAATGCTTCGCACGCTCCCAGTCTTTCCGGGGGCCGAGGTTTGGCAAGCGGCGGCCGCGCATGTCGGCAACCCCGGCGTTGCGTCCCGCTGCGCCACCGTGCAGGGTTTTCGGCGCATGGAACGCCTCAGCGCCCAGATCGCCGGAAAACTCGAACAGGAGATCCTTGCCGGCCAGCTTCCTCCGGGCGAGCGATTGCCGTCGGAGGAAAAACTCTGCGCCCGCTTCGAAGCCAGCCGCACCGTCATTCGGGAAGCGATCCAGCAGCTCCGTGGCCGCGGGTTGCTCCGGACCCTGAAGGGCTCGGGCACCTTCATCGCCGACTCGAATCTCGAGACGCTGGGCTCGGCGATCCAAACCTACTCCGTGCTCGCCGAGGAGGCCGATTTCCTCGAACTCATCGATTTCCGGATCCTTGTCGAAGGCGAGTGCGCTCGACTCGCCGCCAAACACGCCGGTAGCCGGGCGATTTCGAAGATCCGCAAGGCCCTCGACCAGATGGAAGCGGTGCGGGGCGACCGCGATCGCTTCAGTGAGGCCGACATCGCCTTCCACCTCGCGATCACCGAGGCGTCGGGCAATCGGATCTATGCCGCGCTGCTCGGGGCCCTGGAGAAACGCTGCATCGATTACGCCCAGGCGAACCGGGGCGATCACGACTGGTATGGCGGAGTGATCGACCACCACCGGCGGATTTTCGAGGCCATCGAGGCCGGCCAGCAGGACGAGGCATCCACCGCGATGCGCCGCCATTTGCTGGAATCCCGACGCCAATTCGTCGATCTAGCAGGCTGAGCGGCGAATTTTCCGGGTTAACGCGGCCCGGATTTCGGTCATATTCCCCCGAGATGTCCGCCCAACCGCAAAACGTGACGGTTCTGCCCACCGGCCCTGCCCGGGAGCACGAATTCGTGCGTTTGCTGACCGAACATCAGGACTCGATCCGGGCCTTCATCCACTCGCTGATGCCCGGCAACCCGGCGGTCCGAGACGTCACGCAAGAAACCCTGATGCTGCTGTGGCAAAAGCGCGATTCGTTCACCCTCGGAACGAGCTTCATCAACTGGGCCTTTGCGGTCGCGCGCTTTCGGGTGCTGGAGTTCCACCGCCGCTCGAAGCGCGACCAGCGGCTGGTTTTCAGCGACGAGCTCTTGGACTCCCTCGCCGGTGAGCCGGAGGAAATGGCTCCGCAGCGGCTTGAGGGCACCCGCACCGCACTTCGCGAGTGCCTGGCGTCGCTTTCCGACAAGAATCGCGAACTGGTCCGGCTACGCTACGAAGGCGAGCAGTCGATTGAGGATTTCGCCGAGGACTCCGGTCGCTCGGCCGGGGCGCTCCGGGTCTCGCTTTTCCGAATCCGGAACTCGCTCAAAAAGTGCATCCGGAGCAAACTCGCCGTGGGGAGGATCCACCCATGAACCGGGACGAAGCCGAACAACTCACGCAAGCGCTCTTCGACGGCTCGATTTCCGAGGCCGACTTCGAGCGGCTCGAGACGGCGCTGACCCTCGATCCGTCCCTGCACGACATCTACCGCGACCAAGCGCGGCTCGACTTCCACCTTTCCCAGGAATTCGAATCGCGCCACTCGATGATCCCGGTGCAGGAACGGGCACCCGTCGATGAGATCCTCCGCGAGCGGCAAAAACGCCAGCTGTTCATCTCGCTCGGGACCGCCGCCGCGATCTTCGTTCTTCTCGGAGCCGCGCTCTACATGACGCTCGTCTCCACCGAGAAGCAGCCCATCGTCGTCACATCGACACCGGACTCCCACATATCGATCCACGGCGCGGACGGAAACAGGTCACTCGACGAACTTCGCCCTGGCTCCACCATCGAGGTCCGTCAGGGCGTCAGCGAACTGAAATTCCCGTCCGGAGTCCGGGCCGTCCTCTCCGGTCCCGCGAATCTCACCGTACGCAATGACGGGTTCGTCGAACTTCACGAAGGAACGGGCTTCTTCGAAGTGCCCCAAGCCGCGGTCGGATTCACGGTTCAGGCGTCCTCGCTTCTGGTGAAGGACCTCGGCACCGAGTTCGTCGTCGTCCACGTTCCCGATGTCACCCAGCAGATCCACGTCCTGAAGGGACGGGTGGAAGCGCGTTCCCTGCGGGGCATGAAACATGAGGCGGTGCTGGTCGCCGGCGAGTCGCGATCGATCGGAATCAAGGGCGACCTCGTCGAAGCCCCGCCGGTCGAAGGCTACTACTCGCGCCAGCTGCCCGGCCGGCTGCCCTACTTCCACTTCAGTTTCGATTCGGTTGAGAACGGCAAGCTCAAGGTCGATGGCGAGCACCCGCAGCTCTCGACACTCGTCGCCCGCGCCAAGCAATCCGACGGGCGCTATGCATCGACGCGGATCGTTCCGGGCCGCTTCGGCAAGGCGATCTCGTTCAACGGCAAGGGTGACATGGTCCGGACCAACTGGCCCGGAGTCTTCGGCTCCCAAGCGTTGACCTTCTGCGCATGGGTGCGGATGGACGGAAAACCCAACTACGGCAGTCTCGCCAGCTGGGGGTTCCCGCAGTACTCGGTAAACGACAGCCACCAGTGGAAGTTCCTGATCGCGCCGAATGGCAAGAACGGCACGTTTCTCCGGAGTTCTTGGGGGCATCGGAAGCAGTCCTCGGTTGACGTCGATTTCCAGGATGGCGTCTGGCACCACGTCGCGGTTGTTTTCACCGGCGAGGTTGGCGACGACGATGCCGGCGGGCTCCGTTTCTACATCAATGGTGTGCCACACGAGCCGACCCAGCAACTCGGCGACCCCAGCCCGCCGAGACGGCCGGCCGACCTGTCCTATTCCAAGCCGCTCACCTTCGGCCCTCCGCTGGTCTATTCGAACGAGCCGAAGAAGACCTACTTCCGCGGCACCCTCGACGAGGTGTTCATCATCGAAGGCGCCCTGAGCGACGCCCAGGTCCGCCGGATCTACCGCGAGAACCGCTACGAACCGGGACCCTGAGGGGGCTTTGGAGTTCCGACGCCGCTAGCTTCCCTCCTCCGCCGTCTTGAAGAAGAGGTATTTGAGATAGGCGGGTAGCTCCCGGAGGGTCGAGTAGACATCACGTGGTTCGAAGAACGACGCGTGGGCTGTATAGACCGGCTCGATCCCGAATTTCGAAAGCGCGAGCCGGGACCGCGGGACGTGGTAGAACTGGGAGATGACGAACACGCTTTCCAATTCGCGCTCCTTGATGAGTCGGGCGGTATGCGTGGCGCTGGCCCAGATGTCGACACCGTCGTCATCGACCACCACCGCGGCTTCGGGAATCCCCGAGGCGACGAGATAGCGCTTCATCGCCGTCCCTTCCGGATAGCCTTCCTTGCCGGTCCCTCCGCTCACGAGGATGAGGGGAAACCAGCCTTCGCGGTACAGCTCCACCGCCTTGTCGAGGCGTGCCTTCAGCCGGGGCGAGGGTTCGCCATCAGGGCTGACCTTGTTGCCGAGTACCAGTGCGACATCCGCATGCCCAATCTTGTCGTTGAGGCCACTGCTGACGAGCAGTGCCAAGGCGATGAAAACGAACAGAAAGAGAACAGCCCCCGCGCGGACCGAGCATCTCTTCCAATGGATCTTCGCCGCCATGAACTAAGGGCGCCTAGGGCGCCACCCTTGTAGCGTCACGGTCGGGGCGGCCATTCCCTAAATTTCAAAAGAGGACCCCGTCAGCGCCTCTCCCCAACTCGCGGGAATGTGCAAATCTGTCTGGAATCTTCGGCGGGATTCCGCACACTGGCGGTTAAAACCCCATGAAATCCCTCCCAACCTCCATTGGCAGCCCAGCCAGCGGTCGGTCCGGACGAGACTCCTCGCATCGCGGATTCGCCCTGATCGTCACCATCTCGCTGATGGTGCTCATTTCACTCATGGCCGTCGCGCTGCTCGGCCTGTCGTCACTCACGCTGCGCTCGAGCGATCGCGAGAGTGACCTGGCGGAAGCCAGGGCGAATGCCCGGATGGCTCTGATCCTGGCGATTGGCGAACTGCAGAGACAGGTCGGCCCCGACCAGCGTATCACCGCGCCGGCCAGCGTCCTCGACGACAGCCCGTCGACCCCTGAGATCGACGGCGTGACCCATCCCCACTGGACCGGCGTTTGGGACTCGTGGGCAGCGGGCCGGATAAAAAACGGCGGTGACGAGTCCAGCGACCATCGCACCATCCAAGGATCCTCCAACCCGCGGCAGAACACGAACCGGGGCATGAACCCGAGCTACGAAGAGGGACGCGAGGACCACTTCCGCGAATGGCTGGTCTCGCTCGATCCGACCGAAACGCAGTCGATGGAACTGATCCGCTCCCTCGAGCTTCCGAATTCCCCGTTTCCGGATCTCGATGCGGAAGGCGTGCAGCTCGTGGGCGAGGGTTCGCTCGGCAACTCCGAAGAATCCGAATTCGTCGCCGCGCCGCTGCTGACGATTTCGGATTCGGAGAATGGCAGCAACAAGCCGAGGGGTCGCTACGCATGGTGGGTGGCGGATGAGTCGACCAAGGCTCGGATCATGTCGGACGGTTGGGAAACCGAATCCGAACCCGCCATGTCGGAGCTGGTTTCACGGACCCAGAGCAGCGGAGCCACCGGCCATGAAATCATCGATGCGCTCGCAGAGATGACCGACGAGGAACTCCTCGAACGTGTCTCCAGCCGGAACTCGCTCGAACTCGCGGCAGCGAATGGTGCGGATCCACTTGAGATCCGCCGACACTTCCACGATGTCACTCCGTGGTCCGTCGGACTCATGACCGACGTTCGCGAAGGCGGATTGAAGCAGGACCTCAACGCCCTGCTCGAGCGCCCGATCAGCCTCAACGACCCGATGCACCGCACGCGTCAGGACGACCTGCTCTACTCGTTCGACCGCGAAGGCCAGGAGCGCGTCCCGATCCAGGACCTCGCCGCTTACTACCAATGCTACCGCGACGTCGTCAGGTTCAGCAACCGGTCATCCGGCAACCCGCTGGCTCCTTCGGCCCTGCAGGTGAACAACCTCGACTTCGGCAGCAAGAGCTCCAACCCCGACCTCGGGACCCGGTTCGATTTCACTCGGGAATACACGAATCTCTACCGGATGCCGATTCCGGTGAAGGTCCAGTTCATGCTGAGCTACATCGCCGAGCCGCGCACCGCTGCCGAGAAACGCCAGCAACCGCAGAACCGCGACACCCACAAGCTGCACATCGGCATCAGCCCGTCGCTCACCTTCTGGAATCCCTACAACGTTCCGCTGGTCATGAACGCCGGAACCGACCGGTCGACCCAGCTCCGGTTCTTCAACGTGCCGTTCGGCATGACTTGGAAAAAGGGACGCTGGAGTTCGCCGAAAGCCAACGACCTGGTCTGGATCACCAACCGAAACCAGGAGAATGGCGACCGCGACAACGGATTCACGCTCTACGTCGGCGGACAGCGGCCGATCATCTTCATGCCCGGCGAGGTCCGGATCTTCTCGCTGCGTGACGGCCAGCTCGCCTCTTTCGACGAATTGCGCAACAGCAACGTCTGGAAGAGCAACCTCGAAGCCCACCCGGGCTGGGATCCCCGCGCCTACCTCGAACTGCCTCGCTCCGAACGAAGCAACGACAAACGCTACGTCCAGATCGAAAACCCGGGCGCGACCGGACGCCGGGCCAATGGCGGCGCCCTCACATTCCGGGCCGGTGATTCGATTTCGCTGGAACTGGACAGTGCCGGCAGCAGGCAGATGGCGAACGGCGCCGCGCTGCACTTCTTCATCCGCCAGTCGAACACCATGACCGGCCGCCACCTCGACCAAGGCATCGACAAGGCCCACATGCGCCGCCAGTACCAGATGACCTCGCGCCTTCACAAGGAAGGCCAGACCGTCGATAGCGCCAACGAGTTCAACAAGGAACTCATGCGCGGGATGTTCCCCGGCGGCAGGGAGAAGCTGGTTCTCGACGTGCCGGTGAACTCGATCATCAGAGGTGAGCCGCAGGCCTTCATGGTCGTCAACCTCTCGGCCGCCTGCGAGATCTCGGAAGGCAACGCCGGACAATTCCGGGGACGCCGGAACATCGCCCGCCCGTTCCTCCATTCGACGCCGGTGCAAAGTACCTGCTTCATCGACCGCGCGGATGGCGACGCCGCCTACCAGCACGGCTGGAACCTCTGGCTCGAACCCGTCAATAGCGAGGACGAGGTCGGCGCGGTGTCGCAGAACGGACGCGGATCGTTCTACGGCGGTGGCTACACCGCCGACTTCGGAACGTCGTTCTGCATCCAGCAGGAGGTGCCGCTGACCGCGCCGCAGTCGATCGCCGCGCTCAGCCACGCGACTCTCAGCGGCTACAGCCTGGCCGACCGGGTGCTCGGCAAGTCGGCGAGCGTCCGGGCGGGCTCCAATCTCGGCCCCTATAACGACATCCCCTTCGCCAACACCACCGCCACCGGCGGCAACGGGCTCTTCCCCCGCACCGCGCAGGCCGTCGGCAACTCCTACGCCCATCCCCACATCCCGTCGGACAAGGCGTTCACCAGCTGGGTCCGGCACTTCACCGTCACCGACGGCGCCCGCCGCGTGACTTTCGCCGACCACTCGTATCTCGCCAACAAGGCGTTGTGGGACGAATACTTCTTCTCCTCCATCACCTCCCGCGATCCGCGGCACGTCTCCAACCTCATCAGCAAACGTCGCGATCGGGTGAACTCGAGGGTCTGGGATGACCTTCCCTCCGACTCGAAAACCACCGCGAGGGAGCTGGCCGAGAAGTTCCTCTTCGACAACGAGCGGTTGCCCAATCCCCGCTTCACTCCCTATCGCGGAGATCTGCAGGAGGATGATCTCGATGACTACTTCAGCCGTGGAATCGCCAATCTCGACGGCGCGGAACAGCTGGCATCGCACATGATGATCGAAGGCCCCTTCAACGTGAATTCGACGTCGGTCGAGGCATGGAAGGCCTTGTTCGCCAGCATGCGCGAAACCGAAGTGCTCGTTCAACCGGGGGTCGCGCGCAGTGCCAACACCCGGCTCCGGAACTGGCCGTCTTCGCACGATGCCGTCGAGTCGGAGGGCACCCCCGTCAGCGGCTTCGCCATCACCACCGGCGAACCATGGGACGGCAGCACGAACGATCCGGGAGAACCGGAGCAGTGGCACTCGTGGCGCAGCCTGACCGACGAGCAGATCGACGAACTCGCCAACGCCATGGTCGAGCAGGTCAAGAAGCGCGGTCCTTTCCTGTCGCTCTCGGAGTTCGTCAACCGACGCCTGGATTCAAGCGACAAGGAGTTGTGTTTGAAGGGAGCGCTGCAGGCGGCGCTCGACGATGATGACGTTTCGATCAACGAGGGCTTCCGGAGCCCGGACCGTTCGATCAGTGCCTCGGATGCGAGCGATCTGCGCCAGGTGCGTTTCAGGGAGGCTCTCGAAGGACCGGTCGCCTACGGCAGCATGGCCTACGTCGACCAGGCCGACATCCTCCGCAACCTCGGCGGGCAACTGACGCCGCGCGGCGATTCCTTCGTGATCCGAACCTACGGCGACTCGGTGGATTCGAGCGGCAAGATCCTGGCGAGGGCCTGGTGCGAGGCCGTCGTGCAGCGGGTGCCGGAGTATCTCGACGAGAGCGAACGCGACGAACCGCACACCGGATTCGACAGCCTGCGTTCCGACACCAACCGCCAGTTCGGACGCCCGCTCCGCCTCGTCTCGTTCCGCTGGCTCAGCGGTGAGGAAATCTGATTCCGCTGCCCCCTATGCGACCCCGTATTGCGAGCCTGCTCTCGATCCCCGTCCTGACCTTCCTGACCCTCTCGTCATCGAGCGCCGCCGGTGCCGATCAAGTCGACGTCAAGGTCCTCTGCTTCCCGAAGACCGCCGATGTCCCGACGATCGAATTGCTCGTGGGTCCGGAGAAGGTCGAGGAGATCAAACTGCAGGCGCACGAGTTCACGCTTCCGACAAAGGTCCCCCGACTCCCCGTCTGGAAGTTCGGCAAGAGCGGCACCGACGGGGAAGGCAACTTCACCTTCACCACTTACGCGGAATTCCAACCGGCCGACCTGAAGCGGCAACTTCTCGTGTTCATCCGCGAGGGTCCGAAAAACGAGGACGGCTTCAGGATCCGGGCGCTCGATCCGAAGACCCTTCGCGGCAAACAGTATCACCTTACCAATCTGACGACCGGCCCGATCGCCGGCACCATCGGCGGCAAGAATTTCAAGCTCACGCCCGGCAGCCACACCACCGTGAAACCGGAGGCGGACCGCGGAAAAAACCTGTGCTTCGCCTCCCTTTCCTACCTGAGAAACGGCAAGGCGCGGACCTTCTTCTCTTCCAACTGGAAGCTCCGTGAACGCAGCCGCGTGCTGATCTTCATCTACAACACCTCCGGCCAGCAAAGCCCGCGCATCCACTCGGTGGTCGATCCCGTCCGCCCGCCCGCCGAAGCGAATCCATAAACCGGGTTCTGCAGACTGAGCTGATCTCTCCGGAAGGCGGTTGATGAACCACGGAATACACGGATCACACGGAAATGGGGATCTTGGTTCATCCGTGCCTTCCGTGTGATCCGTGGTTTTCCAAGTCACAATAGGTGGTCGCCTGTGACACAGATCGTCAGGGCACTCCCAAGGGCTGCTGAGAGAGGCCAAAAAAGAGCCCCGGTCGGCATGAGGCCAACCGGGGCACTTGGATGAGTTGGAGGAGGAATCAGGCCTTCTTCACGTCGACCCACTGGCCGGACTTCGCGGAATCGAGCACGGCGTCGCAGACATACTGGGTGCCGAGCGCGTCGCGGAAGTCGGGGTAGCGCTTCTTCGGCTGCGGATCATCGAGGTCCTTGAAGAACTCGTAGAGCGCATGGGTAAAGCTGTGCTCGTAGCCGAGGCACAGACCGGGCACCCACCAGTTGCCGCAGTACGGCTGGTCGCCGTCGCTGACGTGGATATTGCTCCAGCCGCGGCGGTCGCCGGGAACGCCGTGGTCGAAGTACTGGAGCCGGTTGAGATCGTGCAGGTCCCAGAAGATCGACTTGTGCTCGCCGTTGATCTCGAAGGTGTAGAGTGCCTTGTGACCGCGGGCGTAGCGGGTCGACTCGAAGATCGCCAGCGAGCCGTTCTCGAAGCGCGCGAGGAAGGCGCAGGCATCATCGATCGTGACCGCCTGCTTCTCACCGGTCGCGGTGTGAACGCGCTCCTTGATGAAGGTCTCGGTCATGGCCGAAACGGAGACGATGTCGCCGTTGATCCAGCGGGCGGTGTCGATGCAGTGGGCGAGCAGGTCGCCGGTCACACCGGAACCCGCGGCGGCGGCATCGAGACGCCACAACGCCTCGCCGCCCTGCGGCAGGTCTTCCGAGATCGTCCAGTCCTGCAGGAAATTCGCACGGTAGTGGAACACGCGGCCGAGCTCGCCGGCATCGACGATGTTCTTGGCGTGGCTCACCGCCGGAAGGAAACGGTAGTTGTACCAGACGAGGTTCGGCAGGCCGCTGTCCTCGACCGCCTTCACCATCGATTCCCCCTCCTCGCCGTTCAGCGCGAGCGGCTTTTCGCAGAGGATCATCTTGCCGTGCTTGATGCACTCGAGAGCGATCTCGGCGTGCGAGTTGTTCGGCGTGCAGATGTCGATCGCGTCGATGTCGTCGCGCTTCACCAGCTCGCGCCAGTCGGTTTCGTAGGACTCGAAGCCCCATTTCTCGGCGAAGGCCTTGACCTTGTCCTCGCTGCGGCCGCAAACGGCCTGACGGACCGGGTAGTGGTCGGTGTCGAAGAAGTGGGCGAGTTGCGAGTAGGCGTTCGAGTGGGTCCGGCCCATGAAGCCGTAGCCGATGAGTCCGATTCGGATTGGTTTGCTTGCCATGACGTTTGTTGGATGGGAGCGCCGGCTTCAGCCGGCATTGGATTTCGGGATGGATGGATACCGGCTGAAGCCGGCGTTCTGTAGGGGTTGGGGCGCCGCCCTATCGGGGATCGACTCCAGCCAAAACACCGGCACTGAGGCAACCCAAAAGCTGCCCTCGCGCCGGAGAACCGGCCTAGCTCGGAGCGTCAACGCCGGGTGTTTTCGAATGCGCGTGTTGCGGGAAATCGAAGGTCAGGACGAGTGGTTCAGTCCCGGTGTTCTCAATTTCCACGCCACCGCGATCCAGTGCCGACTGGGTGATGAATCCGATCTCGGGATAGATTTCGCCAAGTTTCATGTCCTGGTGGTATCGCACCTCAAGCTTCCCAAGTCGGCCGCGACCGCCGTTCGTGTGGAAAAGCGTGGGGCTTTCCGGACAGAAATTCGTCTTGGCGCCGGGAGCAAGGGTGAGACGCAGAATGGAGCACTTCTGGTCGCCGAGGACTTCACCGTAAACAATCCATTGCGCATCCACTCCGTCGGCGGCGAATTCCTCGGCCGTGATTGCCGGTCGCGAGTTCTTCAGCACGAAGTCCGGGTCCTGATTGGCTTCGAAGTCGAAGGTGTCGACCAGGTATTCCCAGTCCTCGTGCCGGTCCTTCGGATAGTCCTCTTCCCGGCAGGCGTAGAACGCATCCGCCGCGCCGATCCGGCCATCAAGGGTCAGATCCTCGGCCAGGAAATGCTCGTCCATCGTGACGTGCAATTCGTGCGTGCAAAGGTCGGTCGGTGAGTGCAGCACGCCGTTCGGCATCACGAAGCCGTTATCAAGGTTCATCATCGTGTGCGGCGACAGGTGCCGCACGCCGTTGTACTCGCCCTGCCCCCACCGCTTCATGCAGGCAAGGAAGTCATCCTTCGTCACGAACGGGTAAAGACCCATTGCCGTGGTGTGATAATGCGACGGACTCACTCCGGGGTTATCGAAGGAATTGATGTCGTAGACTTCCCACTTCGCCCAGTGGAGGTGGTGGGGAATGGGGTTCAGGTTGTCGAACTTCTTCGACACGATCGGCCACGTGGCTTTCCCGAACAGGGACTTCGCAAAAGCCGTGACCTTCACTCCCATGACGGCCTCCGGATTGGTCTCGATCAGGTCCTGGAGCGAGATGACCTTCCCGTCCGGTGTGAGGACATGTGCCTCTCCTTCACGAAAAGGCGCCTTTCCCGTGCGGCTATCGATGACTCCGGTCACGATGGGCACGGTGCAGCACATCCAAACTTCATCGAGGCCCGTCCCATCCATGTAGTCCGGATAGTACGATTCCGCATCCAGGCGAAGGCGCTTCCCCGGAGTGCAGAAGGTTCGTCCGGCGTAGCGGTGAACGAGCTGCAGCACCCCGTCGTTCTGATTGAGGATGTCATCGAGCATCGCATCCGATGCTCCATCGATGACATCGTGATGGGGATACTCGTGCAGTTTCTCCGCGAGAATTGAAGTCGAAGCAGCCATGGCAGGTTGATCCCGAAGATTAGGTGGCATCTTGGCGACGGCTTCAGATCGCCTCGTCGACGGCGATCATCGCCTTGAGGATGGCGTTCCACGTGGCCGGATCCTCGAGCACGGAATTGTCGAACATGCAACCGTCCCAGCAGAGGTGCTCGATGCCGCGGTCGGCGGCGCCTTCGAGCCAGTAGGTCGAGCACTTGGCGATATCGAGCTTGCCGTTCGGATCGTCGGCCGGGCAGTGGCGGCCGGTTTTGTCGTGGCTGCCGGTGCCGTGGACGGAACCGTCGTTCTGCGCGACGTGGAAATCGATTGTCCATGGGCGCAACGCGTCGGTCATGATCTTATACGCCGGCCAGAACTCCTCGTCGGTGTAGCCTTCCTTGAGCAACGCGGCTTCCGGGGCATTGTAGCCGAGGAGGTAGAGGTAGGTGTGCGCGAGGTCGGCCTGGAACCCGACGACTCCGGGCATGGCGGTCGCCTCGAGGGTATCCACGGCCGCCTTCCACGAGTGGAAGCCGCCCCAGCAGATCTCGCCTTCCGCAGCGATGCGCTCGCCGAATTGCTCGGCCACCTTGCCCGCCTCGCGGAAGGTCTCGGCGACCTTGGCGGTGTTGCCGGCGGGGTCCTTGGCGAAGTCCTCGGTGCCGCCTGCGGTATCAACGCGGATCACGCCGTGCTTCCGGACGCCCTGCTCCTTGAGGATCTTGCCGATCCGGCAGGCCTTCTCGACGGCGAGCACGAAGTTCTTGCGGTCCTCGTCCGATCCGAAGGCGGGACCGCCGACGGTGCCAGGCCAGACCGGCGCGACGAGTGAGCCGACTTCGAGGCCGTTGGAGGCGATCAGGTCACCCATCTTGCGGATCTCGTCCTCGGACGCGTCCGGATCGGTGTGCGGGTGGAAAAGGAAGATGTCGACGCCGTCGTACTTGCGGCCGTCCACTTCGGCGGCGGTGGTGAGTTCGAGCATGTGCTCGAGCGAGATCGGCGGGTGATCGGTATCGGGCTCCTTGCCGACAAGGCCGGGCCACATTGCGTTGTGGAGTTTCATTGGTCTCTAGGTGGATTGGGTTGATTCGGGTATCTGGGAAAACTGGAAGTTAGAGAACGAAGGACCAGTCGACCTGCGTCTCGACGCTCAGGCCGTTGTCGTCGGAGATCCTGACCTTGCCGTCTCCGGCCGGCACGATCTCCTCGACCTTGCCGAAGCCCCCGGGGACTTCGGCGACGGCTTGGACGATGCGGAGCGAAACCGTTTCCTCGGGTCGGAAAGCCCGGACGGTCGGAATGTCGAAGTCGGCGAGCAGGTTCTGACGCGACACGTCGACACCGTCGCAGAAATGGGAGCACACTTCCTCGATGCCGACCCGGCCCTTGTGGCGGCCGTTCCACGGTTCGCCGTCGCGGCCGCCATTCGACAACCAGAACAAGGTCGCCGGAAAATCGGCGGGATTCTTCAGCGAGAACCAGACGTAGCCGTCGAAGACCGCGGCGGACCATGCGAAGGGGCGGTCGGGTGATGGCTCCTCGGAAACCATCATCACCAGATCGTCGCTCGGCTGCCGGGTCGGGTAGCGGGTCAGGTCGGCGGAACCCTCGTGGTCGAGGGAAACCGCGCACAACTCGTCAAAGCGTGAACCGCCGCGGAGCATCTGCCGCTCGCCCCGCTCCGGATCGGAGAAAACGCCGGGATACACCGATGCCCAACGGAATGGGGAGACGCTCAGCCGAACCTGGCCCTCGGCCGCTTCCGATGCATCGAGAATCGGGTGGTTGCCGTAGCTCCACTCGCCGTCGAGGCCGGAGATACGGGTATCGTAGTAAATGGCTGACTCGCCGTTCCGCAGCGAAATCTCGCGCTCGATGGCCGCACCGGAATCCGAAGCCTCGATGCGGATGGTCAGCGATCCGGCATCCGCCGTGACCTCGGTCCAGCCGAGGTTGGCGGGCTCACCATGAGGCAAGCCCTCCTCCTGCGGACCGAAGGGCAGGCAGAAAAAGTCACCTCGCAGAACACGGAGCAACGCCGGCAGCCCGGCATCGACCTCGTCGGGCTTCCATGGCGAGAGCGAGTAGGGCGAAACGGTGCGGTCGCCGAGACGGAACTCGACCGGCGCGATCATGCCCCCTTCCCGGGTGACGGCAAGGGACACCGAGCCATTGTCGAGCCGCCAGGACTCCGCACCGTGAACCGTGTCCATCGATCAGGCCTTCGGCATGTAGCCGCGCGTGACGTAGTTGTTGAGGATGTGGGCGAGGTTCTCAAGACCGTCGGCAACCACCTGCGTGTAGTCGCGGCCGTCGGTGGTATCGATCCCGTGACCGGGATCGAGATCGCGGAGCGGACCAAGGGCATCGTCCTCGTGGTGGAACATCTCGACGAATACCTGGGCAAGTTTGCCCGACTTGGCCGCCGGTTCGAAAAGCGCCGCCACCCAGCCGTCGTCGGTCGAGAGGCAACCGCGGGTCGTCTTGGCCGAGGCGTGCATGACGCCGAGACCGCCACCGGCGGCGATTTCCTCGATCAGTTTCTGGTTCTCGGCAATCCCGAGGCCCGAGTCACCGCAGTGGGCGGCATCGATCAGGCAGCGGAAGAACGGCTTGCCCAGCCGCTCGTTCAGTTTGCTGACAAAGGTCCAAAGCCGGCCGACATCGGTGAAGGTCTGGAACTCGCCGGGACGCAGGAATTCGATATCCCATGCCTCGACGCAGGAACCTTCGAGTCCCCCCTCTTGGTAGGCCCGGAGGTGGACCTTGATGTTCTGCTCGACCGCCGCCTCGAAGTCGGCGCCGTCCTTGCGCTTGGCCCCGGGCTGCATCCACTGCTCCACGGAAGTCGCGGAAATGTGGGTCACACCGTTGCGCTTGGCCGCTTCGAGTGTCGGTTTCATCTGCTCGACGGTCGCCTCCTCGTCGGCAGGATCCATCGGATCGACCCCCGCGAGCATCATCACGAAATGGACTTTCTGACCGATCGCCTTAAAGTCAGAAATCATCATGTCGTATTCTTCCGGCAGGGTTCCTGGGAAGACCGGAATCTGGACCGAGCCGGTTTTGACACGGCAGCGTTCGACCACGTCGCGGGTCGCCGCGACCATGACCAATTCCCCGGATTCGTTGCGGGGAAGCTTGCCATCTTCGCCGGGAACGAGACCGCCGACGAACTTCGCATGGGTCGGCACGAAGCCGAGCTCCACCGGAGCCTTGAGAGTAATTTCTGGGTTCATGGGTTGAAGAAGAATGACAAAATCAAAACTCTTTACCCACAGGAACCATCCAGCCTGTCATCCGCCAAGCACCAAAAGCGCGGAATCTCCGCAGGGAATCTCTGGCTGAAAGACCCTTCCTGCCCTAACCGTCCCGAAGCTCATGAAACTCGCACCCCTCCTTGCCGCTCTCATCCTTCCCGCGTCGGCGACCAACGTCGTCTTCATCATGGCCGACGACCTCGGCTACATGGACGTAGGATTCAACAATCCGGAGTCGTTTTACGAGACTCCGAACCTCAACGGCATGGCCGCCGAATCAGTCCGTTTCACCGCCGGCTACGCCGCCTGTCCGGTGTGCTCGCCAACCCGTTCGTCGATCCTGACCGGCCAGTACCCGGCCCGCACGCGCAACACCGATTACTTCGGCGCTCCGAACGGCTTCGCCGAGATCCCCGCAAACTATAATCCTCTGGAGGACGGCAAATTCGCCCGCCATTCGAATCGACCGGTCCGTCCGGCCCCGTATTTGAACCGCCTGGCCGACGCCCACACGACACTCGCCGAGGCGCTGAAGGCCAAGGGCTATGCGACGATGCATGCCGGCAAGTGGCACCTCGGCCCGAAGGGTTCCTGGCCGACCGACCACGGCTTCGACGTCAACGCCGGTGGCACCGAGGGCGGTGGACCCTACGGCGGAGGCAAGTATTTCTCCCCCTACAAGAACCCGAACCTTCCGGATGGTCCCAAGGGGGAGCATCTTCCCGACCGTCTGGCGACCGAGGTCGACAAGTTCATCACCGCCAACAAGGACAAGCCGTTCTTTGTTTACCTGCCTTTCTACTCCGTCCACACGCCGCTGATGGGCCGCGAGGACCTGGTCGAGAAATACAAGCGCAAGAAGGAGAAGCTCGAACTGAAGGCGGAGTTCGCGTCCGAGCCTCCGCGTGAGAACCGGACGGTCCAGGAGCACGCGGTCTACGCCGCCATGGTCGAAGCCATGGACGAAGCCGTCGGCAAGGTGCTGAAGTCGCTTGAAACCAACGGGGTCGCTGAAGACACGCTGGTGTTCTTCTTTTCCGACAACGGCGGGCTCTCGACTTCCGAGGGGTCACCGACCAGCAACCTGCCCTACCGCGCCGGCAAGGGCTGGATGTACGAGGGCGGCATTCTGGAACCCTTGATTGTCCGCTGGCCGAAGGGTTTCCGCGGGGGAGTCGTTTGCAACGCCCCGGTCATTTCGACCGACTTCTACCCAACCATCCTTGATGCCTGCGGCATCGATCCGCTGCCGGAGCAGCACAAGGACGGCGTTAGCTTCCTTCATTTGCTCAAGAATCCCGAGTCGGATCACGACCCCCGTCCGCTGTTCTGGCACTACCCGCACTGGGGAAATCAGGGCGGCATCCCGTCAGCCGCCGTGCGCGACGGCGACTGGAAGCTGATCGACTTCTACTGGGGCAAGGGCATGGAGCTCTACAACCTCGCGGCCGATCCCGGCGAGAAACGCAACCTCGCCGAGGAACAACCGGACCGTGTGCGCGAGCTGAAGGCCAAACTCGATGCCTTGCGCAAGGACACCGATGCCCTGCTGCCGTCGAAGAACCCGGAGGCCAAGCCGGATTTCAAGAAGTGGTAGGTCACCCGGCCCGCTCGCCGAGACCGAATGGACCAAGATGGACGGGATGCTTTGAAAATTTGGGCAATCGATGCTGAAGGAAGCGCACTGCCGCAGCGGACTCATCCGGGTCCATGATCCAATCCATCTTATCCATCCTGGTCCGGAGTCTCTCCAAGTTTGCACAGACAAACGCGACGGTGTCGCGGCGCTTACCGGAGTGACACCATGAAACACCAATCCATCCAAACCCTCATCGGCGCCGCCGCCGCGGCTTGCGCCATTCTGCCCGCCGCCGCCCAGGACCGCGAGCGCCCTCAGGTCCGGGAAATCGAAATCATCGAAGGCCGGGACGTGAACCCGGAAGAGATGATGAAGCGCATCCGCGAACGGATGGCGGAGTCCGGCGTCGCCATGGGCGACCTGACACCGGAACAACGCGAGCGCATCCAGAACGCGCTGCGACGTGCCGGCGGCGAGAACCCGTGGCGAAACGCTCCGCGCGCGGAAGGCCCGAAGACCGACAACCCGTGGCGCATCGGTGTGATGGCGGAACCGGTAGGCGAACTCCTCCGCACCCATCTCGACCTGCCGAAGGAAGCCGGCTTGATCGTCACCCGAGTGATCGACGGCAGTCCGGCCGCCAAGGCCGGCCTTGAATCGAATGACATCCTGATCGCTGCCGGCGATCGCAAGATTGCGAACCTCGACGTGCTCCGCGAAGCGGTCGCCGCATCCGGGAAATCGGGTCGCCCGCTGAAGCTCTCCGTGATCAAGAAGGGCAAACGCCAACAGGTCAGCATCGAGCCCGACGGACCCAAGCCGGAGCCGAAAAAGGCGGATCAGCCGAAGCGTGACATGCCGATGGCGCGCCCCGGAGCCGAGATGTTCGAACGCCAGAACCGGCGTTTCGAGGAGATTGGCGAACAACTCCGGCGCATGGCCGAGCAGATCGAGAAGCAGCAGCGCCAGATCAACGAGCTGAACGAGCGCCTCGCCCAGAAGAAGCGGGAAGAAGCCCCGCGCCAAGAGCGTGAGCGCGAACGCCGCTGATCATTCTGTAGACTCACCCAAGGCGGACAGGGCACCCTGTCCGCCTTTTCCATTTCAGCGACCACTGGCTACCCCGGCCACCCGCTGATAGGTTTCGGTCATGAGCGACGAGTCGCCCGAAGTCAGCGATCCGAAAACCTGGGCGGCAGGCATGCCGGCGGTGGCGTCATCACTCAAGCATGTTATCGGCCGCGACGGTGTCGCACGCGGTACCAAGGCACTGCTCGATCTCAACCAGATCGGCGGCTTCGATTGTCCCAGCTGCGCGTGGCCGGATCCCGATGACGAGCGATCCGTCGCCGAGTTCTGCGAAAACGGAGCCAAGGCGGTCGCCTCCGAAGCGATGCGGGCCACCATCGGACAGGAGTTTTTCGCCCAACACTCGGTCGATGACCTGATGTCGCGCGACGACGCCTGGCACGACCGCCAAGGCCGGCTCGCGGAACCCATGCTACTGCGCGAGGGTGCGAACCACTACGAGCCCGTTTCGTGGGATGAAGCGTTCGCCATCCTTGCCGAGGAACTGAACGGGCTCGCCTCGCCGGATGAGGCGGTTTTCTACACCTCCGGCCGCGCCAGCAACGAGGCGGCCTTCCTTTACCAACTCCTCGCCCGCGCTTTCGGCACCAACAACCTGCCGGACTGCTCGAACATGTGCCACGAGTCGAGCGGGGCCGCCCTCAACGCCGCGATCGGTGTCGGCAAAGGCACGGTGAGCCTCGATGACTTCGCGCAAGCCGACGTCATCCTCTGCGCCGGCCAGAATCCCGGGACCAACCACCCGCGGATGCTCACGACGCTGGAAGAGGCCGTGCAGCGCGGGGCCAAACTGATCGCCATCAACCCTCTCAAGGAGGCCGGGCTCACCGGCTTTGCCCACCCGCAGAAGCTTTCCGGACTGCTCGGAAAAGCCACGCCACTGGCATCGACCTACCTGCAGGTCCGGATCAATGGCGACATGGCGCTGTTCCGGGGCATCGCCAAGTACCTTGAAGCCGACGAGACGTTCGTCGCCGAACACACGGCCGGCTACGATGATTACCGTAAAACGGTCGAGTCGACGCCGTGGGAGCGGATCGAGGAACTCTCCGGCATTTCGCGCGACGCGATCCGCGAACTGGCCGAGCTGATGGCATCCGGCGAGAGGAAGGTCATCACCTGCTGGGCGATGGGTCTGACCCAGCACCGCAACGCGGTCGCGACGATTCGCGAAATCGTCAACGTCCACCTCATGCTCGGCGCGATCGGCCGCCCCGGAGCCGGACTCTGCCCGGTGCGCGGTCACAGCAATGTGCAGGGCGACCGGACCGTCGGCATCTGGGAGAAGATGCCCGAGAAGTTCCTCGCCGCCCTCGACCTGCAAGCGGGAATCACCTCACCAAGGAAACACGGGGTCGACACCGTCGGCTCGATCCTCGCGATGCACGGTGGCGAAGCCAAGGTGTTCGTCGGACTCGGCGGCAACTTCGCCCAGGCCACACCGGACACCTCCTTCACCGCCGAGGCCCTGCGGCGCTGCCGCTTGACCTGCCACATCTCGACCAAGCTCAACCGCAGCCACCTGATTCACGGCCAACGCGCTTTGATCCTCCCCTGCCTCGGCCGCAGCGAGGACGACGGCGGCCGGTTCGTCACCTGCGAGAACTCGATGGGCGTGGTGCAGGCATCACAGGGACGGCTGACACCGGCATCGCCGGACTTGCTCTCGGAGCCGGAAATTGTCGCCCGGATCGCCGAGGCCACGGTCGGCGATACCGGCAACGTCCGCTGGCGCTGGCTGGCTGAGGATTATGACCGGATCCGGGAGTGGATCGAGGCGGTCGTACCGGGATTCGAGCGATACAACGAGCGGGTCCGCGAGCCCGGCGGTTTCTACCTGCCGAATGCGGCCAAGGAGCGGGTCTGGAACACGGAGTCCGGAAAGGCGGAGTTCTCTTCCGCGGAGCTGGATGCGTTTTCGGCACGGAACGGCCGGATGATCCTCCAGACGCTGCGCAGCCACGACCAGTTCAACACGACCGTCTATGGCAACCACGACCGCTACCGCGGCATCGCCAACGGTCGGCGGATTGTTTTCGCCAACCCGGACGATCTGAAGGAGCGCAGTATCCGTCCGCTCGATGAAGTCATAATCACGAGCTACTGGAATGACCGTAGCCGGAGCGTGCACGGTTTCCGCGCGGTGCCCTACGAAATGCCCCGGGGCATGGCCGCGGCCTACTTCCCCGAGGCGAACGAACTGATCCCGGTCGGAAGCGTGGCGGAGGGAAGCAACACGCCGACCAGCAAGAGCGTCGAGGTGACGATCGAGGGATCCTGATGGACGATAAGGTAGGGCGGACCGCCCCGGTCCGCCGCCGCCCGACCTGTTGAATCCGAACTACCACGGCTGAGCGAGGGCGCTCAGCCCTACCTTTCCCACATCACCTCCCCCGCATACACATTGAACTTCGGAGGCCTCAGAAAAGCGACGAGCGTCTGGCCGGACCTGCCCGCGAACTCGATCGCCAGCGATGACGGCGCCGAGATCGCCGCCACCAGCGGAATCCTTGCCCCAAGCGCCTTTTGCAGGATCTCGAACGAAACCCGCCCGGACACCATCAGGAAGCCGTCCTCCATCGGAAGTTCACCGGCGAGCGCATGACCGATCACCTTGTCGACCGCGTTGTGTCGCCCGACATCCTCACGCAGGGCCAGCATCTGTCCCGCCCGGTCGAAGAGAGCGGCTGCATGCAGCCCTCCGGTCACGTCAAAGGTCGGCTGCGCCGCCCGGAGTTTTTCCGGAGCGCCGAGCAAGGATGAGTTTGAAAACGGAGCAATCTCCCGAAGCGGCTCAAAGTGACTGAACACTCCTTCGATGCTGGCCTTTCCACAGATCCCGCAAGACGACGCGCTGAAGAGATTTCGCCGCAGGCTCGCAGGATCGAAATCGGCCTCGTCGTCGAGAAAGACCAACGCGTGGTTGTCCCGATGTTCGATCTTCCGGACCACAGCGGGCGAAGCAACGATGCCCTCGGTCACAAGGAAACCCCGCACCAGATCGGCATCGTGACCCGGCGTCCGCATCACCACCGCAACCGGATGCCCGTCGAGCGTGATCTGCAGCGGTTCCTCGACCGCGACCCGCTCCTCCTTGATCTTCCCTTCGGCCGAGCGCGCGGAGAAACCGCGGTCCATCGGAGACTCGCCGGAGCCGCTCACTTGATCTTCTCCAAGGCCCGGAGGTCGAGCTTGCGGGCGAGGGAAACGATGTCCTTCTCTTCCGCCTCGCCGCTGCCCGCGAGTTCCACGTAGATGCGCCCATCGAGCACCATCTGAAGCTTCTTCGGACCATCCATCACCGCGGTCTCGCCGGAAATGCGGTGCGTCTTGCGGCCGGAAAGTTCGATCAACTGCTCGTTCGCCAGCAAAGGAATGAGGGTCTTCATCAACGGTGAGTTCTTCACCACCTTGACGGTCACCTTCTTCTTGTCGTCCTCGTAGAGCCTTGAAATCGAAAGCCCTCCACCGACAGCACCCAGGTCGTCGCGTTGGAGTGTCTCGCCTTCCCATCCGTCGAGTTCCTTCGGCAGCAACTCCTCGATCTTCTCGGCGTCCTTCTCCTCAAGCATCTTCATCACCTCGGCGAGCTTCTCGCGGGTGACGTCGTAATTGCCGGTTTTGTACTCGGCCCATGCCTCGCGCAGCGTATCCTCGACAGGATCGCGTTTCTCATCGGCGGCGGAAAACGGAGCGAGGACCGCGAGGGTCAGCAGGATCAGGCGTTTCATGATTGGAGGGGTGGAATTCCGGAAGCGGTACGCACGCCGCTTCCCGAAGGTTACATCGACCGGCCAAGCCAAGGCGAGGCCACACTCGATTTCCCGCTGGCATTTCCCGGCGCCCGGACCATGGCTGATGGCGGTGCCCGTCCGATCCGTTCCTTCCCTCCCGCTCAGTGACCCGCTCGCCAAGTGGTTCGGCGACGCACGAGGCGAGCCCATGGAATTCCAGACCGAGTGCTGGAACGCCTACCGCTCGGGCAAGTCCGGCCTGCTCCACGCGCCGACAGGCTTCGGCAAGACTCTCGCCGCATGGCTCGGCCCGCTCGACGAAGCGCTCTCGGCGCACCCTTCGGAAAAACCGGCCCCCTGCTCCGTGCTGTGGATCACGCCGTTGCGCGCGCTGGCGTCCGACACGCTCAAGTCCCTCCGCGAACCTATCGAGGCGATCGACCTTCCGTGGGACGTCGAGGCCCGGACCGGCGACACTTCGTCCTACCGCCGGGCCAAGCTCCGCGAGCGGCTGCCGTTCTGCCTGGTCACCACTCCCGAGAGCCTCTCGCTGATGCTCACCCACTCCGATTTCCGCGACAAATTGCGGCATCTCCGGGCGGTGGTGGTCGACGAGTGGCACGAACTGCTCGGCACCAAACGCGGCATCCAGACCGAACTCTGCCTCGCCCGCCTGCGCCGGTGGTTTCCGCAACTCCGGATCTGGGGACTGTCCGCGACGCTGGGCAATCTCGACGAAGCCCGCGACTCGCTGCTCGGGCCGTCCCACCGCAAAGCCGTGACCCTCTCGGCGAAGCTTGAGAAGCCGCTCGAGATCGAAACGCTGATCCCGGACGAGATCGAAAGCTTTCCGTGGTCGGGACACCTCGGTACCAAGATGGTCGATGCGGTCGCCAAGCGCATCAGGAATGCGGGATCGACCCTGCTCTTCACCAACACGCGCTCGCAGACGGAGATCTGGTTTCAGGAAATCGGCGAAGCGATGCCCGACCTGCGTGAGCGGATCGCAATGCATCACGGATCTCTTGCCCGCAAGGAGCGCGCCGCGGTCGAGGCCGGTCTCAAGGGCGGCACGCTGCGCTGTGTCGTGTGCACTTCGTCGCTCGACCTCGGTGTCGACTTCGCGCCGGTCGACCAGGTGATCCAGGTCGGCAGCCCGAAGGGCATCGCGCGACTCGCCCAACGCGCCGGCCGGTCGGGTCACCGTCCGGGAGAAACCAGCAGGATCGTCGGTGTCCCGAGCCACGCCTTCGAGTTGTTGGAATTCGCCGCGGCGCGGGATGCGTGGCACGCGCGACAGATCGAGTCACGCCCGCTGCTCCGCAAGCCACTCGACGTCCTCGTCCAACACACACTGACCTGCGTGCTCGGCGAACCGGACCGGCCCGAAGCCTTGCTGGAGGAATTCCGCGATACCCTCGCCTACCGGGATCTCGACGCAAGCGAGTGGGAGTGGCTCATCGGCTTCATCACCGAGGGCGGCAGCGCGCTGAAGGCTTATCCGCAGTACCGCAAGGCACGACTTGTGAAGGGTGTCCTGCGCTTCGACGACAAGCGGGCCGCCCAACTCCACCGGCTGAACATCGGCACCATCACCAGCGACTCGGCGATCACGGTGAAGTTCGCCAGCGGCAGAACCCTCGGAACGATCGAGGAAAGCTTCATCACCAAACTGAGGCCGGGGCAGGCGTTCATCTTCGGCGGGCGACAGCTCGAGCTCATCCGCTTTCACAAACTCACGGCAACCGTCCGGGTCTCGACCACGAAACACCGCGGCCAGGTCCCGATCTGGAACGGTGGCAAGATGCCGTTGTCCACCGAACTCGCGTCCGCCGTCGCAAGGCGTCTCCACGAACCCTGCGCTCCAGCCGCCGAGCACGACGCGGTCACGCCGATCCTGAACATCCAGCAGCGTTGGTCCTCGCTCCCGGGAACGCGCGAATTGGTCGTCGAGTTCACCCGCACCAAGGAAGGCGAACATCTGTTCATCTATCCCTTCGCGGGCCGCTTGGTTCATGAGGGCCTCGCCGCACTCGCCGCGTTCCGGATCTCACGCGAGATCGGCGAATCGATCGATGTCACCCAGAACGACTACGGCTTTTCGCTGATCGCACGACACGGGCTCTCGCTCGATGAGTCGATGCTGCGAGCCGCCCTCGATCCGGCGGAGCTGACCGACGACCTGCTCAAGAGCATGAACACCGCCGAGATGGCGCGACGACAATTCCGCGAGGTGGCGCGCGTCGCCGGACTGCTGATCCCCGACCTGCCCGGCAAGCGACGTCCGACCCGCGACCTGCAGGTTTCCTCGTCGCTTCTGTTCGAAGTCTTTTCCAATTACGATCCGGACAACCTCCTGCTCGAGCAATCGCGCCGCGAGATCCTCCACCGGCAGCTTGAGTGGACCCGGCTGAAGAGGACGCTCGACGATATTGCCGAACGTCCGCTGAAGCTAGTCGAGACCGAACGCCTCACCCCGATGGCCTTCCCCCTGTGGGCCGACCGCCTGTCAGCCCACATGCCGGCCGGCGATGTCGCCACCCGGCTCGAGGCGATGCTCGCGCGCCTCACCGACGAGGCGCGCGGGTCGGGCTAGTCCTCGATACGGAAGAAGTACTTCGGCCCCTTTCCGGAGACATCGATCACCACGCTGTACTCCCCGGCGGCGCCTTCCGTGACACCGGTCACGATGTCACCCGGATCGACCGCGGTGAAGGCGGTGACGAGATCGGCAGACTCGGTGACGGTGAAGAGCCCCGGATTGCCCGGCGTGCCGGTAAACGAGATCGTCACGTTGCCACCCGAACTGGTGATGCCGGTGATCGCCGTCCCACCCGGAAGCGCGGCGGTTCCGAACAGGGTCAGGCGCACGCTGTTGTTGATCGCGAAGATCCCGTCGCCTTGGTTCGAATAGCGGAAGCCGGTAGCGATGTTCTCCTGCGCCTTGAGCCGCAGCTTCTCGGTGCTGAGAATCCTCACCGCGATTCCGGTCCCCGCGCTGGTGAAGTTGACCGGAGTGTCAAAGGCCCAGTAGGAGACGCCGGTCGTGCCGGACGTCGTGAGGGTGCCGGTGGCCGAACCAAGGAAAGTCTCGGCATCGACTCCGTCGAAATCGGGGTCACCGTCGGCTGCCTCCGGATCGTAGAACTCGACGCGGATATCGCCGTCGCTGTTCGTCGTGCCGCCCGTTACCACCCAGGCGAAGCCGGTGATGGAAACGTTGGTGCCTGCGGCCGGAAGGGCACTATCATACACCACGGTGAAATCCGTGACGCCGCCCGCGTAGTCCAGATCGTCCCCGCCCTGGGCCGCTTCGTTGACCACCGCGGAGTTGAGTGACGCAGGATCCCCTCCCATCGGCGGCAGCGGAAGATTGGCGGTCACTCCCACCGTGCCGAAGTTCGTGATCGGCGTCAGACCACCCACCGCAGGTGCGATGCCGTCGCCGGGGAAGCTGTTGATGTCCTTCGGATCGGAGCCATACATCATCACCTCGTCGAAGTCGGTGACGAGGTCGGCATCGAAGTCATCGTCGGTGAACGGATCGAGACCGTTGTCGACCTCGAACTTGTCGCCCAGGCCGTCGCCGTCGGTGTCGCGGCTGAGCAAAGAAAGGAAGCCACCCAGTCCGGTGGAGTCCCACTCGAAGCGGTCGTCCAAACCGTCGTTGTCGGTGTCGGGATCCTGCGGGTCGGAACTGGCGGTGCCGCCGTTGTATTCGTCCGAGTTGGCCAGAAGATCGTTGTCGGGATCACCCGCCGCCCCGTTGTCGGGATCGACGGTGCCGTTATCATTCGGATCCAGCCCGTTCGCCACTTCCCAGCCGTCGGGCAGCGTGTCGTTGTCGGTGTCTCCATCAAGGTCGGCGGGATCGGTTCCGTAGACGAGGACTTCGTCTCCATCGGAAAGTGTGTCCCCATCGGTGTCGGCATCATTCGGATCGGTTCCGTGGGTGTTGATCTCCTCGCCGTCCGTCAGGTTGTCGTCGTCGCTGTCGGGATCACTCGGATCGGTCGGCTCGTTGGAATAGAGCACGTTGGCCGAACCAGAATTCTCGACGTCGTCATTGATCAGGTCGCTGTCGGTGTCGGCCAGGTTCGGATCCGAGAAGAAACCGGTGACGGGCAGCCCGTAGAGCTCGTCTCCGTCGATCAGGTTGTCGCCATCGGAATCGTCATCATTCGGATCCGTGCCGGTCTGGGTGGGTCCGACATACACACCCCCGTTGTCCTCGAACGCATCGGGAATCCCGTCCGAGTCGGTGTCGGTCGCCGCGGCACTCGTGCCAGCGATGTCGATCTTCACGTTGTTGGGGCTCGCTCCGGACGTCGTCTTGAACCGCATGTTGTAGGTCTCGCCCCCGTTGTCGGCCCGGAAGGAAGTCAGCTTCACCTCGAAGGCGCTACCCGAGCCGTCGATGGTGCCGGTCACCGGCGCATCGAATGCCCATTCGTAGCGCCCGGCTCCCGTGGTGAAGTTCATGGTCGCCTGGGTGGTCCCGAACACCACGTCATCTCCGCCGCCGAGGACACCATCGGCTCCCAGATACGTGATCTCGGCGGTAATCACGTTTCCGTCGGTGTTTGCCCCGCCCGGCACCCCGAAGGCGAGGCCGGTCACCGAAACCTCGGCCGGGCCGCCGATCAGCGTCCAGCTGCGGATGAACGAAATCGACTCTGGATCGCCATCGCTGTTCGAATCGTTGCCGCCAGTGCTGGCATTGCCGTCGAAAAGGTAGGTCGTTCCAATATTGTCACCTTCGGCAGCAACCTCTTCGAAACTCGCCGCTGCCGCAGGCAGCAGACCGAGGGAAAAGAGGAGCGCGAGGGACGAAGATACGGAGGGACTCGAGGGTCTTTCGGTTTTCATGGGATGGGTTTGGAGACGCGCGAAGAATTCCTTCGGCACCATCCACAGCCATGTGCGCCCGCTTTGTTAACGCGACACTCCGAGATTCCACCGGAAAAACTCGCGATCCGCTCCGGGAGTCGCGACGCAGCTCGCCCGGAAGAGTCCGCCCCCGAGGGATTCGACCAGCGCCTCCGGGTCCTCGGCGAAGCCGCCAAGCGTTCCGCTCCGTTCGACCAGCGGCGTGAACGGCGGCAGCGAACCGAACAGCACCGCCAGATCGACGAGGCCGCCATTGGGAATTGGAAGCACATTACGGGCATCGGCGCCCAAGCCGGTGCCATCTACCGGAGTCAGGGTGGTAATCTCGCCCTCCATGCCCGCGGCCCCGACCGCGACGTGGCTGAGCGGCCCGTATCCGCCATCGAGGGCGAGAACCACATTCGATCCTCCGAAGCAGAACGTGAGCTGGTTGGAGCTTGAATCGAATTCCAGCCCTCCCTCGACGAACTCGGTAGGCACCCCGGCCAATGCCGCGCTCGCACTGCCCCCGGAACGACCGTTTTCGAGGCGGATTTCTCCCTGCCCGAAGTCAACGATCGCACGGATGAACTGGTTGCGGTTCGCGGAATCGGCGAGCCCGTACGCAAGTTCGGCATCGGCGCCGACCGACGGCTCCGACGAGCGGGCGAGGAAGCGGAAATGAAAGTCGCCACCCAGCGGAACAGAGGTGCGGAAGGGCGAGGACAGCCATGCCAGGCCGGACCCGCCATTCTTCAACCGGTACCCGCCGGTGATGCCATGACGCTCAAGGCCCGCATCCAGATCGATCCCGGATGTGCCGTAAAACGGAGGTAGGGTCGCGGCTTCCCAAGCGTCGAACCGCGCTCTCAACTCGGTCGCGATTCCCGGCTCCGAGCCGATCTGGTTCGAGCTCTCGTCCGGATCGCTCGGTAGATGGTAGAGACTCTCCGTCTGCGAGCCGTCGGAGATCAGAAGTTTCCAGTCGCCCATGCGGATCGCCGAGCCTCCGCCCGCATTGCCGCCGGCCCGCCACGTCAGCACCCGGTCCTCCGGCAGAGGCGTGCCGTCCTTCAGCAGAGGCAACAGATCAAGACCGTCCAGACCATTGCGTGCCGCGACGGGTGCGCCGCCGGCATTGACGTAGGTCGCGAGGAAATCGAGGGAGATCACGGGATCGGAAACCACCTGCCCGGCCGGGATCGTGCCGGGCCACTTCATCGCGCACGGCACCCGGATCGACCCGTCCGTCATGCCGCTCCCCTTGTATCCGCGAAGGGGCTGGTTGTACGAATAGTTGCCGCCGTTGCCCGAGCTCCACCCGGCACCGCCGTTGTCGGTCATGTAGACGAAGATCGTGTTATCGGTCAGGCCGAGGCTGTCGACCTTGTCGACCACCTTGCCGATGTTCTCATCGAGGGCGAGGGTCATCGCCGCGAGCTCGTAACGGTTGGCATCGACCGCATTCTGGTTCGAGCCGCTGAAGATGATCGGGGCATTGTCGTAGTCCGATGCATTCAGCCCAAACTCACTTTGCAAACGGGCGAACCTCGGGTCCATCGCCTGGATGTCCATCGGCCCGTGAACTGCCGTGAACGACATGTAGATGTAGAACGGCTGTCCGGGGTGGTTGAGCACGTGCTCGTCGATGAAGTCAACCGTCGCGTCACCGATCCGGTCGGTCAGGTAGTCGCCGGTCTCGCCCGCGAAATCCGGAGTCATCTGGTTCTGGAAGACCCGCGGCTCGGTGGTGTTCGCATAGTAGCTCCGTGAACCGGACCACATCCCGTACCAGCGGTCGAAACCGCGGACGTTCGGGTGGTGGACGACCGTGTCGCCAAGGTGCCACTTGCCGACGCCGTAGGTCCGGTATCCGAGACCCTGCAGTCGACGCGGCACCGTCCGCTGCGAAACGGCGAGTCCGTTGTAACTCGGACCGCTCAGGTTGTTGTCGGTGCCGAAGCGCTGCTGGTAGCGACCGCTCAGAATGCCGCACCGCGACGGATGGCAGACTCCGCCGGTGACATAGGCGTCCGTGAAGCGGGCGCCGGCCGCCGCGATCGCGTCGAGTTCTGGCATCGGATACTTCGCTGCCCACTCCGGATGACCGTTCAGCGAAAGGTCCGAGTAGCCCTGGTCATCGGAGAAGATGAAGACGATGTTCGGAGGCGTCGAGGCGGTCGACCAGTTCGCCAGCGCGGTCAGGGTGATGCCGAGCTTCCCTCCACTGGAAACATCGTAGTCGATGCGATAGCGGTTCGGCCCGCAGTTGAACTCGTCACCACGCCGGAAGTTGCCGAACTGTCCGTCGCGGGAGACATACTCGACCAAGGTGATCACCTGACCGGGGGTGTGCGTGTAGCCGGCATCGAAGGTCAGATCCAGCGAACAGCGGCCGAACGTGAGCGACCCGCCGACATCCACCGGAGCCGAGCTTCCGGGATTGTGGAAACGCAGCATCGAGCCGCCGGTTTCGAAGCCTCCCATTTCAAGGTCACCACCGACCTCGACCGTTCCGCCGGCCACCGTGAGCGATCCGTCGCAGGCCTCGGTGTCGCGTCCGAAAGCAGCGTTGCCCGCGATCGACAGGGTGCCACCGCTCACCTCGATGAACGAGTCGTTCGCGGAGTCCGCACGGCCCACCGTGGCATCACCGGTGACATTCAACGTGCCGCTGTCCACGACAAGCGTGCCCTGCCCCGTTTCCGACACGCTGTTTCCCAGAATCAGGGTCTCCACCGTCTCACCGGAGGGCACTCCGCGAAACGTGATCTTGCGGTAATTGCCGACCAGCGCGGTATCCGCATCCTGAAGATCGCCCGTGACCGAACCGCTGCCGGTGTCCCACGCTACTGTGTCCCAGAATCCGGATGCTTCCGCGGCATTGACCACCGGCGGCGGGTCGCCTCCCACGGAACTCCCGGCAAGGCTCAGCTTCACCGCCGACTGCAGGCTGCCGCCGGTCGTTTTGCGACGGATGTTTCCGTCCGAGTCGATCCGGATTCTCAGTGAGGCCGAAGCGGCCACGAACACGACGTCGGCGTCGAAGTCCCACGCATACTCTCCCGCTCCGGTGTAGTTGAGGGAGTCCGTCACGCTGCCGACCTCGACATCGTCGGCCGTATCAAAAGCATCGTCCGGCCCGGGATCGGTAAAAGTAACCGTCGCCGTGGTGGCGGTGGTGCCTGACGCGGACGATGCCCAACCGATCCCCTTCAGCGTGACGGTCGCGCCGTTGGTCCAGTAGCCGGAAATCTCGCGGACGAACTGGGTCGTGTTGTTGTCGTTTCCGCCGGTAGCGGCGTCATCGAAGAAGAAATCAGGGCCAAGCGTCGTCGTCACGTTGACGGGCGAGATGACGGCGGCACGGGATGAGGCGACGCCAAGAAGGATCGCGATCAGGGAGTGTTTGAGCATGGGTTTACGGGAGGCGGGTCACCCTCCGCCCGGCCACAGCCGGTACGGGACGTGATGTTAGCAAGCGCGTCTCGGGAAATCCCGGAATCATCGGCCGAGATCCAGCCCGCTTTCGTCCAGACGGTTCTCGAACAGGGCCTTCACCTGCTTCGGAGTCACCACCCCCTCGGCGATGATCAGCTCGTCGATCGACCCCTGCAACTCGGGCAGGAAAGTTCGCTCGTCGTCACCGAACCGACCCAGCGTCACGGGCACCGACCACGGGTGATCGATGACGGTCGAGAAGGTATCGAGCGAAGCCTTTTCATGCCGCCACGGTTCCCCGGGGATCAACCGGTCTTCCGCCGAGTCGATGTAGAGCTTGGCCTCCGGCCACGATCCTCGCTGGTAGCTTCCGAAGATGACCGCCACGTGGTGCCACCCCCCGTCGGCGATCGAGATCCCTCCCTCAAGCCAACGTCGTCCGGACACGATCCGGATTCTCCCCTGTCCGCCGAGACGAATCCCGAAGTCCGACATCGCCCCAGGGTCCCGACCCTGCCCCCACGAAACCAGCGGGAAGGGCTCCGTCCCGACTTCGGAAGGAATCTTCACCCAGAAAGAAACCGTCCGCGGCTGCGTTCCGGAAATCCCCTTCCAACTGGAGCGGATGTAATGCTCGCCGGAAAACTCCAGAGCCTTGCCGAAGCGGCCGTCACCGACGCCGGGTGCGTGCGGCCCGCCAAGCTGGAAGCGGGCTCCACTCCGCCGCGCGATGGTTCCCTCGCCGTGGAAGCTGTCGCCCTCCCGGTCATCGAAGGGGAAACGGATCGCCGGGATACCGCCCGGCAGTTCGTTGAGGAAAGGCGCGGCGTCGAACGGGATCGCCTCAAGCTCGCCAACCAATGCCACGGCCACCGCCTTGCCCGCGGACACACGGGTCGTGGCCTCGCGTCCGGAGCGGGTGGTCACTTCCACCAGACCGGTCATCACATGTACCTCGCCACGATCCTTGCCGCGGGCATCGACCCCGAACTCGGTGCCGAGATCGACCACCTTCAGATCCGGAGTCATGACCGTGAATCCACGGGCCTGCTTCTCGACATGGAATCGGGCCCTCCCATCCTTGAGCAGAACCCTGCCCTCGGACTCGAGCGTCAGACTGGAAGGCGCCTGAACGACGCAACGCACGCCGTCGCGCAACTGCACTTCGGCACAGCCCTGGGAAACCCTCAGGGTCGAGCCCTCGCTGAGGTGGGTTTCCTCATCCGCCCCGCCGGTCACCGAAATCACGCTGCCCGGTGAGGACTGCCACGTCGCGAATGGCTCGGGATCCGGCGTCGCGATCAGCGACATGATCCCGGCGACCAGCATCACCAAGGCGGCCGCCGCAGCGACCGAAACCCATGCAGGATGGCGCCACCACAGTGGCTGGCGTGCCGGCTCGCGAGACTCCAGATCACCCTCCGCTCCGAGATGGAGCAGCTCGGCCTCGATCAGGAGCCGGTCGGTCATTACGTCGAGGTCCGCCGAGGAATCCCCCAGCCTCGCCACCAGCCAGGCCGACTCCTCATCGGTCGCTTCGTTGTCGAGATACTTGCTGATCAGCTGATCGAGTCTTTCGCGGTCCTGACTCATGACGATCTCTCCATGCGTTTCACGATGCACCGGCGCAGCGTGGTTTTGAGGCGGTGAAGGGTGACACGCATGCCGCCTTCCGAACGTTCGAACCGCTCGGCACACTCGCCGAAGCTCAGACCTTCCTGATAGCGCGCGACAATCAGCGCCCGGTGTTCGGGGCTGAGTCCGGCGAGGCACTTGCGCAGCGCCACCGCGCGTTCGCCGAGACCGGGAACCGGCACCGATGCCAGGCGGTCGGCCAGCAGCGAGGCCACCTCGTCATCATAGACGAGCCATGACTTGCGACCCTTCTCCCGGACAAATGCCCGCGTCTCCCAACGGGCCACGGTGAATGCCCATGACCGGAAGCTGGTCCCGAGTTCGAAGTCCTCGCGCTTCTTCCACAGGATCATGTTCGTCCGCTGCAGGATCTCCTCGGCATCCGCCCGCACCGGCATCAGCCCGAGGATGAAGGCCAGCAGGGTCCGCTGGTGCTGCACCATCAGCGACACGAACTCAGCCGACGGATCGGATTCTCCGTCGGAGGGCAGGGCGTGGAGCGGGAAAGCCATGATTCGGTCGGAACAATCGATTCTCTGCCAACCACGGCGTCAGACGACCCAAAAGTTAACACGATTCGTACAGCGACCTCCGTCCCTACCCCCTCGCCTCAACCGGCACGGTCGAGCGGCGTCACGCTGCTGCCGTAAAATTCAAGGAACCTGCGCAGCGAGAGCCGGCTTTCGAGCGGGTGGGTCAGGCGGAAATCGAGGTCCACCGCATAGGTGTTGTTCCGGCCCAAGCGGGTCACCTCGAGCGCGTGGGACTGACGCAGAGAGGTCAGAATCATGCGGGCCGAGCGCTCGGTGACATTCAGTTCAGCCGCGAGTTGGGTGACGCGGATCTCGGGATTTCCGGCGACGCTCACCAGCGCCTGTCCGTGCCGGCTCAGTAGGGTCCAAGGCTTGCTCATGCGTTTTGCATGCTAGCGACTGGGTAAAAACACGGAAGAAAAATACCGGAAATCTTTTTGCGTCTTTGAATGGATCGGGGCTCGTTACCGATCAATATTGCAGAACCCGTAATCATACACCCGATCCTCTATCCTGGCATGAAGAAACCCGACTTGCCGGGCGTTGTGGGACCGCTTTCGCACCCCGCATGGCCCGACTATCTGCTGGCATTCGAACACCTCACCGGACGCTCCCCCCGAATGATTTCTCCGGAGGGACCGATCCAACCGGATTGTGAAACACCGACGTCCGCTCCGGGGACAGGCTGGGCCGTGGCCATGCCCACCGGTCCGATGCGATGGCGCCAATCGGCCGCGCAGCGAATGCTGTCGTCCGCCGAGGCCTGGTGCCAGCAAACCGCCGTCCCCCTGCCTTGGCCGACCGAAGTGCGCGTCGCTTGGAAGCTTCTTTGTGATCACCCGACCCGCGAACTCGATCTCGGTTCCATCGCCCGCCACCTCGGCGTGCGCCCGGCCGCACTTGGCGAAAGATTCCGGGAAATCACCGGTGGCACCTTCCGTCAGTTCCTCGGCGAGGAGCGGACCGCGCTGGCGATCCGCCTGATGCTTGAGCAACCCCGCCTGCAGATGGCGGAGATCGCCCAGCATGTCTCCGGACAATCCATGTCCCAGTTCAACCGGAACTTCCGTCAAGCCACCGGAAGCTCGCCGCGCGCTTTCCGCGACCAGTGGCGCGACACCGGCCAACCTCCCACCTAACAGGCTCTCTGAAAAAATGCGCAGAGAATCACTTTCTCAACCAAGGACAGGCTTCCCATCATTGCGGGTCGCTCCCCCGATGCGCCTCTTCAACACAAGCCGAATCCACGACACGATCGAACATCCCGCCAAACGAGTCGAACACCCGCGTCGCCGCCGCCGCGGCCTCGTCGCGTTCACGCTCGCTAGGGATTTCAGGCTCCAGCCAATCGAGGAATTCCTTCCACATCGGACCGGTGTTTCCACGGTAACCCTCGTAGAAGCGGCTCGCTCCGCCCGGCAGACCGCCGCCGGCGCGAACCAGATGAGCTCCTCCGAGCGTGGATCCCTCGATCACATACAGCTGGCCCGCCAAGGCCGCGCCGTCGAGCGGAGCCGGAGCTTCGTCAATGAGCGGCTCCGACGGATGACCGAGCGTGGCGAGATCCTCCGCAAGCCACTCCGAACGCCGGAAGCGTTCCGGACCGAGCATCTCCACCACCTCCGCGCGCGTCTCGCGCATCGCCGTTTCCCAATGACGGAACCAGCCGAAATATCCACGCAGCAGGCGCGAGTATTCCGTCCGGCCCATCCGCCCGCTGACCAGCGACTCGACGACAACATGCCGGTCGAGGCGCGCGTGAGCGCCGGACGTCGCTTCCCTCAGATGATCGCGGGCACTCCCCATACCGAACATCCATCCACCTTGACCCCCGCCGAACGCAAGCCCGCATGACGCGCCTTTTTCCATCATGAAGACCTCGAAAGAACCGTCGACCCCACTGACCGATCTCGACTGCGAGAATCAGGCGATCCATCTGATCGGCCGCCTCCAGCACGGCAAAGCGCTGGTCGCGATCAACCTCCCGGCCGGCCGATTCAGCCACGCCAGCGAGGGCACCGAGTCGATTACCGGATACAATCTGGAGCTCCATCCGGACGAGTGGCTGGGCAACACCCAGATCGTCAACCTGCTTCGCCGGACCACCGCATGGAAGGGGCGTGGCCCGATGCCTGTGGTGATCGAGCCGCTTGCAGGAGCCCCGATCCAGGGTTGGGCCTACCTGTCGGAGACGCGGCTCGTGCTCGAGTGGGATCCCACCGACGAGGTGCCCGGCATGGGCGACGACTGGGACCTGGAAATCCGCGAGTGCCTCGAGCGCATCGAAAGCACCGAGGAACTCGACGCCAAGATTGAAACCGTCACCTCGGAGCTCCGCAGACTCTGCGGCTTCGACCGGGTGATGATCTACCGTTTCCTCCACGACTTCTCAGGCGAGGTCATCGCCGAGTCGCGGCGGGACGACTGGGAACCTTACCTCGGTCTTCGATACCCGGCCGGCGACATCCCGAAGCCCGCACGCGATCTCTTCCTGAGGAACGACCTACGGCTGATCGGCGACGTGTCCGCAGCGTCGGTTCCGATCCACGGCGAAGGCGACCTCGACATGTCGCTCTCGCGCTACCGCCAGCCGGCCGACGTCCACATCGAATACCTCAAGAACATGGGAGTCGCGGCCAGCCTCGTGACGTCCGTCCGTGTCGGTTCCGAGTTGTGGGGCCTGATCTCCTGCCACCACGGCAGCCCGAGGACGCTGTCGGCGAAGGACCAGTCGCGGATCGCCACCCTGACGGGCCACTTGGCCGTCGATCTCTCCGGTGCCGCCCGCGAGAAGAAACTGAGAAGCGACCTCGCGTGTGCCCGTCTCGCCAACAAGCTCGTCCAATGCGTCACGCTCACCACCGACTGGCCGCCGGTGATGATGTCGATCGCCTCCGAGGTGATCGAAACCCTCCGGGCCGACGGCCTTGCCCTCCGCTTCGGCGGAACGACCCGGACCCATGGAGAAGGCATCGATGCGGCGTGGGTCGACCGCCTCGTCGAGGCCTACGGCAAAGACCGTAGAAACTCCGTCGGCGCGTCCGACCGGGCGCCGGCCGACTTCCCGGACGCCGGGCTGCCTCCATCCATCGGCGGCGTACTCTGGATCCCGCTCTCCAATTTCCGCAACGACGCGCTCCTCATTTTCCGCAAGGCCCAGGACATCTCGATCTCATGGGCCGGCGACCCGGCCCGGCACACGGAGATGAACGATGAGGGGAAGCTCGGCCCGCGCCGTTCGTTCGCGATCTGGAAGGAGAATGTCCGCGGCTGTGGCGAGCCGTGGTCGGAGGCCGAACTCGATATGGCCAGCACCGTCCGCTCGACCCTGATCGACATCGTGATCACCACCCAGACCTTCCGGGAAATCATCGAGACCCCGGCAGCCCGCCGTTTCCGGATCGCCCATCACGATTCCGAGAACGCGCTGATCTTCGCCGACCCCGAGGGCAAGGTGGTCTACGCCAATCCGAAAGCACTCGACGGGGAGCTCGCGTCGATCACCCACTTCGACCAGATCGCACTGTGGCAGACCGACGATGGCACCCCGCCGCTGGCGGATCTCACGATCGACGACGGTCCGCGGCAGTTCCGCCGCAATGGCACCGAGTTCGAATTCGGCACGCTGCGGGACGAAGGGGAACTGGTCGGCTACAGCCTGCGCATCCGGAGCCCCAACGGATGAGCCGGGCTTGGCTGCGACCGCTTTCTTCATCGTGCACCCGCTTAAGCTTCGATGAAGAGATTCAACCGCGAAAATCGCGAAATCCCGCTAAATCGGTAGAATCCGGAATGACTTTCTGTCTTTGAGTTTCGCGGCCTTTCGCGTCTTTCGCGGTTCACTTGAAGCTCCTGATCTGAATTCCGTTGTGGTCATTCGCTGTCACGCGGCTACGAAAATGCGCAAGTTGCTGTAGGTTGCGCCCGCCCGTGCTGATCGCTCTTTCCGCTCTCAAGATCGAACTCCTTCCCGCCGCCGCGGCATTTCTGCCCGACCACGGCGCCTTGGTGGTGTCCGATCTCCACCTCGGGAAGTCCGCGACTTTCCGCGCGCGCGGCGTCCCGGTTCCCGAGGGCGAAACCGCCGCCGATCTCGCGCGCCTGTCCGACCTTCTGGAAAGCACCGGAGCCCGCGATCTCCTCATTACCGGCGACCTTGTGCACGCCGCTGATGGACTCAATCCGGAGATCGTCTCGCAGCTCCGGGCGTGGCTCGAGTCGTGCCCGGCAAAGCCCAAACTGATCGAGGGCAATCACGACCGCCGCGCCCACCTGGCTCGGCACTCCCTCCGATTGGAGATTACGCGAAATTTGGAAATCGACGGCGTGACGCTGATCCACGATCCGGCCGACCTCGACGTCCCCGGCCCGGCCATCTGCGGCCATCTCCATCCTTCGGTCCGGCTTCCGGACAGCCCCCGTCGCAGCCTGCGCATCCCCTGCTTCCATCTCTCCGAAGAGATCCTCGCCCTCCCTGGATTCGGTTCCTTCACCGGCACCCATCCGATCGAAATCCAGCCCGGCGACCGGGTCTTCGTGCCCCTCAAGGACCGAATCCAAGAGCTGCCGGTCGATCGCTTCCCCTGAAAATGTGGCCCCCGAATCCCTTATTTCACAGGGGTTGGATAATTATTTTCAAAAAATACCCGAATCTTTTGAACGTTCACTAAGGTGAAGGGTCTATCCTACTGAACACCGCGTTACAGCGGAGTTCGAGTAAGGGTAACAGCACAGTCGTTCTTCCCATGGGTGTGGGAATTTCTGACAAATCAGAGGCCGCCGGACGTGGGACTCCGGCGGCCTCGCTGTTTTTTAAAGAAAACGGTCACTTCCCTTCCGGCGCACCCCATCAAAGAATCGCGCGAATTTTCCGGTGCTGCGGCTCATTCCCCGCAGACGGCCACACGCTCGAATCGGAACGATGACCCAACCCACGCCAGACGACTCCTCGCAGGAATTCCTCGAGCTGATGCTCAAGAGCCAGCGCCCCCTGCGGAACTACCTCTTCAGCCTGCATCCGCGGGCACAGGATCTCGACGACCTGATGCAGGAGACCGCGCGGACGCTGTGGAAGGAGTTCCATCGCTATGACCGCGAGCGCGAGTTCCTCCCGTGGGCGATGCGGATCGGCTACTTCGAGGTGCTGAGGCTCCGCAAGAAGCACAGCCGAGATCGTTTGGTCTTCTCCGATGAGCTCTTCGAACTGCTCGCCGACGAGCCGGTGACCGAAACCGATGCCGATCGCGCCCGCGGCGCCCTCGAGCATTGCCTCGCTGATCTCACTCCCCGCGCCAAGGAGGTCCTGATGGCCCGCTACACCGGCGGCGAAAGCGTCTCCGATCTCGCCACCCGGCAGAAGTCCAGCGTCCACAGCCTCTACCGGTTGCTGGAGAAGAGCCGCACGACGCTTGTCACCTGCGTGCGCCGCCACCTCTATCTCGACACCCCACCTGCCTGAGCCGCGATGTCCTCCGACGAACGAAAATACCAGGACCTCTCACGCCGGCTTTCGCGGCTGGTAGACGGACTGCTGGACGAAACCGAAGCCGCGGAGCTGGATCAACTGCTGCGCGACGACCCGGATGCCCGCACCTACTACCGCGAGTTCGTCACTACCCACCTGGAACTTGAAGAGCACTTCGAAATGACGGCCGGCGCGCCGGTGCCATTCCAGCCGCGGCGTCGCCCGATCATTCCGCTCGCCATCGCCGCCCTGCTGGCCGGCGTTCTCGGCCTCGGAATCTGGTTTGCCAACCGCGACTTCAGCGTTCCGACCGAAGCACCCGTCGCCACCGTGACGGGACCCGTGCTCGGCGTGACCGCCCGCAGCGAAGGGGTCCAATGGAATTTGTCCGCGGCTCCCTCCCCGGGCCTCCAGCTCCGGACCGGACCGGTGGAACTCAAGTCCGGCACCCTGCTGATCGAGCTCGCCGCCGGACAACTGCTCACGGTGCGGGCTCCGGCGGCTTTTGAACTTCTGACCGACACCGAAATGCTGCTCACGAAAGGCGAGGCGGCACTTGAGATGGCCGACGGCGAAGACGCCTACATCATCCGCGTTCCCAGCGGGGCCGTAGTCGATCTCGGCACGGCCTTCGCCGTGAAAGTCAGCGACAGCGGCGTGGCCGATGTCCACGTCTTCGAAGGCCTTGTCAATGCGACCACCACCGACAGCGGAGGTCGCACCCGGGCCGACCGACTGCTCCACGAGGGCGACTCGGTGAGGATCACGGACACCTTGGTCGACAGTCCCGAGGCCAGCGAGACCTTCCTCCGTCCGCTCGCGCAGGAGGCGATTCCCCCATCACCGGCGGGGAACGACTACGCGGAAAAGGTGCGCGGTTCCGAACCCGCCGCGTGGTGGCGGTTCGAGTCCACGAGCGATGACACCATTCCGTCGGAAACCGCCTCCGCCCCGCTCAAGATCAACGGAACGCCACTCGTGGCCGGCTCAGGTGGTCGGGGATTCCTCCTCACCGACAAAGGCCAGCACTCCGGTTTCGTAGCTCCCGACGCAGGCATCCCGGAACTCGACACCGAGTCCGGCTTCACGGTCGAGATGTTGGTCCATCCGACCGCGAAGGACTACGGATCGATCGTGATCTTCGAGAACTTCGACAGGGAGTCGCCGAAGACCGGACCGTTCTCCCATGTGAAGCATCGCCCGCAGCAGATCGCCTTGGAACGCATGGGCCGGCGGGGCAACCACATCGGGCATATCCATCCGGACTTCGCGATCCGCGCCCTGACCCGCACTCCCGCCGGCTACGATGGCGGCGTCAATGTCTACTCGAACGAAGCCTACCTGCTCCACCGCTGGATCCACATCGCCTTCACCCGTAGCGGCTCAGAACTTCGGCTGTACATCGACGGCAGGCTCTCGGATGAAATGACAACCGAGCTTCCTTTCCTGAACGCCACCCTGCGTCCGATCATCGGTCGCCTGCAGCCACTCGAAAAGGGTGAGAAGCGCCAATGGCAGGGCGGCATCGACGAGGTCGCCCTCTATTCCCGCGTGCTCGGTGCCGATGAGGTTCGCGACCACTTTGGAGCCTTGTCCGAGTAAGCTCCGACTGGCGAGCTACCTTCTGAACTTGATTTCTGGCGGCGGGCGAGTGCAGCCGGGGACCCGGTCGGCCTTTCGCCGACTCTGGAGCATCCTTTGGGTCGGCTGTGTCCATCCACTGGGAAAAAACTTCGATTTTCCCGCGAATCCATTTCGGGTTCGGCTCATTCCCCGAGACAGCCCCTCGGGACTGAGTCTTCCCATGGGGGCATCCCACTCAGGACAACCATGAACGCCGCAAAAAAATCACTCTGCCTTATCGGACTGTTTCTCGGCGCGGGAACTGCCCACGCCCAACTAAGTTACACCACCGGTCTCGACGTCTGGCTCGACGCCTCGGATATCGACGGATCGGGCAACTCCACGCTGACAGACGGTGACCCCGTCGCCAACTGGACCAACAAAGGCACCACCGGCGCCAGCAACGCATTCGCCGCGCTTACCGGCGGCAGCGGTGGCACCAACGGCTTTTTCGTCGCTGGCGGCGGCGACGGGCCGCAGGATGCCGTCCAACTCGCCAACACCCGCTACCAGTTCGGCACCGGCAGCGCAGCCGACGAGTGGGGCAACTCTTCGGCCATCACCGCGTATTTCGTTGTCTGGCAGGGGACCTCCTCCGGCGCGAACTCCTCGCTTCTTACCGACTACGGCAACCCGAACTCCAAGCTGCGCAACTTGCGCGTCGCTGGCGGCTCCGCAGGTGCCTATCTCCGCGATTCCGCCAATCAGACGGTGGTGGTTGGCCATGGGGCCGACGACCTCGCCGACCAGGCTTGGACCGTGATCTTCTACAGCTTCGATCCCACCACCAAGACCGCTACTTGGGGGGAACTGGGCAGCACCACGACGGCGACCAATGCCGCCTTCGATGCGACCACCACTTTCGAGACCTTCACTACCTCCGGCGGACCAGTCACACTCTTCGGCTTCCATAACGGCGACAACGGCTTCGACTTCAACGGCTTCGTTTCCGAGGTGTTGATCTACGATCATGTCCTCGATGCTGCCCAGCGCACCATCGTCGAAGACTATCTGGAGGCGAAGAGCGTTGTTGCAGATGCCGATGGTGACGGAATCTCCGACGAGTACGAACTCGCCCACACCGACCCGCCGTCCGCCACCGCCCTCGTCCCGGGAGACGACGACGACGCGGACGGCCTGACCAACGAACAGGAATTCCTCGGACGGGATGCGGCCGATGCCGACCACGGGTACGGACAGACCCTCGCAAGCGTCGCCGACAGCGATGGCGACGGTCTCAACGATGGCCCGGAAGTGGCCGCGACCGACAACGCCAGCGTGAGTCACGGATACGGCTCCACGAATCCAAACGACAACGACTCCGACGGCGACGAATTGCTCGACGGCGAGGAAATCAGCGGTGCGCTCAACGTCGCGAACTCGAACGAGTCCACCGACCCGAACCTCGCCGACACCGACAGCGACCAGATGGACGACTTCTACGAAATCACCTGCAACCAGAATGGTGGCCTCGACCCCAACACCGACGACGCGGCGGGCAACCTCGACGGCGATCCGGGCGTGAACTTGATCAGCGGTCCGCTCACCAACGTCGACGAATACCTCGGCACGACCCTTGGTGTGCAAACACGTGCCGACCTGCTCGACACCGACGGCGACGGTTACCCCGATCACGTCGAAGACAACTTCGGGTCTTGGGATAGCGAGCTGAACACCGGCACCGATCCGACCAATCCTGATACGGACGGAGACGGGCTGCTCGACGGTCAGGAGAATCCGGATCTGGTGGCCAACAACCCGCCCACCCAATACGCCACCGACCCCTTCGGATCTGACACGGACGACGACGGCTACCTCGACGGTGCCGAGGCAGCGGCCGGGAGTGACCCCACCGATGCCGCGTCCATCCCGGCGCAGCCTGTCGGCGTCGCCCTGCAGATCGATTTCCAGCGGGCGGGTGTGACCGGCCAAGAGATTCAAACGGACTGGGCGGTTTGGGAAATCGACAAGCTCTCTCAACCCGTCTCCGCGAGCAAAACGATCGGGGCGACAACCTTCACACTCACCGCTGGCGGCACCGGAGCCTACCTAACCTCTCGCGGTGGCCCAGATGACGACCGCGCTGGCGAGATCACTGGCACCAGCTTTGATGATGCGGTCGAGGACCTGATCGTGGCACGCGGGGGAGACGGCACCCTTACCCTTGATCTCACCGGTCTCCCGCCCGAGACCGACTACACCCTCATCGGCATCCACAACGACCCCTACACCGTTGTCGGAAACGCCGGCTTCGCGGCCGGCAGTCCGATCATTACCCCCTCGGTCACAGTCGGAAGTCTGATCGGTTCATCCGTTCAGGGGCAGACAACCAACATTCGTCCCGGCGCGCGGACCGACGGGGATTTCCTGAACTCCAGCGTGAGCTTCACCACCGATGTGTCGGGCAACGCATCCATTGTTCTGACCAGCGCCAACCAGTTCGTCGTGTTGAACGGCATCCGGTTGCTGGAAGGTGCCGGCGTCTCCCTCGATCCCAAAGTCGTCTCGGTCTTTTTCAACGGTGACGGTCACTTCGAAGTCGTACTCGACAATCTGGACACCTCACAGAGCTACGTCCTGAAGCGCTCCGCCAACCTGACCGACGGCTTTCCGGACACCGTCTTCGGACCATGGACACCGGCGGCATCATCGGAATCAGCGATCGATACCGCTCCTCCGGCAGGCAGGGCATTCTATCGCTTGGAAGAGGCGCCATGACGACCGGCATCGCGCGGCCCGGACCGGATGGAAGGCAGCTGGCCTGAACTGTCATCCACGTTTCCGGCCAGGCCACAACCCGAATGAGGCAACCGCCGTCCAGACTTCAACAGATCCGCATCATGAAATTCGAAAATCGCTCGTTATCTCGGAAATCCGCTCAGAGGCCCATGTGGCTCGCATTGGCGGCCCTCGTGGCCGCTGAGGGCGTGGCAGGGGCCGCTGTGGTCTATCGTATCGACTTCGAGCGCACTCTCTCGGAATCGTCTGGATCGCCCGGGACAAGCGCCATCACCCAATCGGGCTGGACGTCCTCCGCTGCGAACAACAACGCTCCGACGACAACCACAACCGTTCCAACGCCTGCCGGAGTCACGGTGACTGCCGGAGGAGCCGGTGGCTACTTCCAAGGCCGGGGCGGCGGCACATGGGGAACGGTGAGCGTTACCGATGCCGACTGGGACGATGTCGTGGGCGACACGATCGCCGCTCGTGGCGGCGATGGGACGGTCACGATTTCCTTCACGGGGCTGAACACCGCGTTGGACTACACATTCACGGCCTGGCACAATGTCTCCGCGACCGATAGCCCCAGTTTCTCCGCCGGCTTTTACACCATCACTCCCACGATCACGACGGGCACGCTGGTTGGACTCGCTACAGCTGGCGCCGCGTCCAACATCGACAAGAACGCGATCGGAGTGGTCGCAGCTGACTTCAGCAACTCTGTTATTACGTTCACGCCCGACGGATCGGGCAACGCCACGGTTCTTTTGACCAGCGCGAGCGCGAGCCAGTTTCTGACATTGGGCGGGATGGAGTTGGTCTCCGTTCCCGAGCCGTCGTCGATGGTCTTGATGCTCGGAGGAACCATGGTGGCCCTCGTGAGGCGGCGACGAAGCTAAGAGGGCGTCGCGGTGCTTCGGGAGCAACCGAATTCTCGCATCATTGGGACCCTGTGATGATCACTCTACTTAAGCCGATCCGGAGTGACGGCTATTTCTCAAATCGCTCTGGCCGCGTGAGATTGACGCATTGGCTCGTCTGCCTGCTGATGCCCGCCGCGGTCGCCGTGGCAGTTTCGCCGGTGCAACCGGTAGCTCCCTATCTCGACGGCGCCTTCCCTGCGGTCGCACCCGGATCATCCACAGGCTTCACCACGGTCAACGCGTTTCCCAACCTCCAGTTCATCGGCCCGCTTTGGGGCACCCCCTACCCAGGCACCGATGAACTGGTTGTTGTGGGGAAGGCAGGCCACGTCTGGCGCTTCGAGAACCGTCCCGACGTGATGCCCTCCGAGGTCACCGTGATGCTCAATCTCTCGAAATATGGTACCGGGGTCGATCTTCCAGCCGATGTCCTGCCCGATGCCGATCACCAACCCGCCGTCGTGGGACCGGGCTCCGTGGCCAATGCACCGGACATGGCGTTCCACCAGCTGATCTTTCATCCGGACTTCGGCGTGCCCGGAGCAGCGGCCGAGCATCAAGTTTTCGCGTGCTATTCCCACCTCCCCAGCCTTCCGGGGGCCGACGATGCTCACACGTACTTCCGCGTGTCGCGCTTCACGGTGGTCGATGACCCGGTTGAGGGTCCGGTCCTCGACCCCGACTCGGAGTTGATACTGATCGACCAGTTCGATGCGAACCGCAACCACCAGGGCGGCGCGATGTTCTTCGGCGACGACGGATTCCTCTACATCACGACGGGGGACGGTGGTTACGGGAACGGCTACGAGACCGCCGCCAACACTCCCTCGCAGCGGATTGACGGGGCCCTGATGGGCGGCATTCTGCGGATCGATGTCGACATGCGGGGCGGGAGCATCAGCCACCCGATCCGGCGGCATCCGGACGACCTGGCGCTCGATCCCTCGGTCCGGCCACCCGCAGGCTGGCCGGCCAGCTTCTCCGGCAACTACTACATTCCCAGTGACAATCCGTGGGTGGATCCATCGCCGTCCAGCGACGTGTTGGAGGAATTCTGGGCGATCGGGCTTCGAAGTCCGCACACGATGCAGCGCGATCCCGCGACCGGACAGATCTGGATCGGCGAAGTCGGAGGCAGCGCCGAGGAGATCCACCTGGCCCATGCGGGCGACAACTTCCAGTGGCGCTACACGAACGGCGGCGGCACGCCGAAGCCGAACCCGCTGATCGGGGTCGATGCTCCGGCGATTCTCACCATCCCGCGCTCCGTCGGAACCTGTGTGATCGGCGGCTTCGTCTATCGGGGCAGCGAGTTTCCCACGTTGGTCGGCAAGCTGCTTTACGGCGACCACGTCCGGGGCACGGTCTCAAGCCTCGGATACACGCCGGGAGAAGCGCCCGACGTCGACTTCCTTTGCAATTTCTCCCGCATCGGGCTGAAGGCCGGACTCGGGAACTTCTGCCAAGGACCGAACGGCGAGGTCTTCATGCCGGATCTCGGAGGCTTCGACGACGCCACCGACATTGAGGACAACGACGGCACCATCCAACGACTTGCCGCCACGGCGGTCACACCGGACCCACCCGGCCTCCTCTCCGCCACCGGGGCGTTTTCCGACCTCGCGACCCTGACTCCCCACACGGCATTCCTTCCCTACGAACCGCGCTCGCAATTGTGGTCCGACCGTGCGGTCAAACAGCGGTGGATCGCCCTGCCCAACGACGGCACCCACAACTCCACCGCAGAACAGATCGTATTCTCGGAGGACGACCCGTGGACCTTCCCGCCGGGCACCGTGCTCATGAAGCACTTCGAGCTTCCCGTAGATGACGGCAATCCACTCGTCACCGTGCGACTCGAGACCCGCTTCATCGTGTGCACCGAAGGCGGTGGCAAATACGGTGTGACTTATCGTTGGTTGCCGGACCAATCGGATGCCGTTCTACTCAATGCGTCCGAAACCGGGAACTTCACGGTGGCCGAGGAAGGTGGCGGCACGCGGATCGAGACTTGGACCTATCCGGGACGCAGCGACTGCTTCCAGTGCCACAACGAGGCCTCGGGTCAAGCGCTTGGCCTGGTAACGCATGCGCTCAATCATCCTTTCCCTTACCCCGATCAGCCGTCTCCGGTGAACCAGCTCCGGATGTTCAGCGAACGCGGCATGCTGGATCGGACACTCACCGCCGAAGAGATCGAAGGGTTCATCCGCTCCGCATCGCTAGACGAGACGGACGTGCCGGTCGCGCATCGCGCCCGATCCTATCTGGACATGAATTGTTCCCACTGCCACCAGCCCGGTGCGCCCGGCGATGGCTTCGACGCCCGCCTCAGCGTACCACTGCTTTCCCAAAACCTCATCAACGGAATCCCCCAAGGCTATCCGCTGCTCGGCCCGGACAGCCGCTACGTGAAGCCAACGGACGTCGCCGCCTCCCTCGTCCACTTCCGCATGGATCACAGCCTGCCGGATACCGCCGCGATGCCCCCACTCTCGAAGAACCTGGTGGATACCGCTGCGGTACAGGCGATCGAGGGTTGGATCCAATCGCTCGATCCGGCCGACTACCCCGCCACTCCGGTCCATCTCCATCCGGTTCTCGGCGGGCCCACCACGACGACCGGTGATTTTGTGGCAACCCTCGTCTTCGAAGACAAAGTGCTGGATTTCAATATCGGCGACCTAGCGGTCACGAACGGCATCGCACTTCGCAGCGGTGGCAACGGGGATGTCCATCGGGTCACGATCCGCCCCACCGCTGACCCGGTGACGGTCCAGCTGCCGGCGGACTCAGTCACGGGTGCGAACGTCGGGATTTCGAATGAAGCTTCCAACCTCCTGTCCGTTTCATTCTCCGATTCCGAACCGCCCGTTCCCGCCTTCTCCGGAGTGCCGCTCGATGGAATCATCCATGGCACGCTCGCGCTTGGTCTCGATTTCGGGAAGATCGTCACGGGGCTATCGCTCGATGATTTCGTGGTGACCAACGGATCGGTCGACAATCTCTTGGAGGTCAACGGCGTGTTCTCCTTCGATCTCACACCAGGCGGCATTGGCGAAGTGCGGATCGACCTCATCGCCGACGCGGTCATCGATGGCCTGGGCCGCGGGAATGCGGCGGAGACGGTGATTCTTTTCTCCCCCGCACCGTCGCTCGGTCCACCGGAGCTTGCCTACACCACCGGCCTCGATGTGTGGCTCGATGCCTCCGACATCGATGGCTTGGGCAACACCACCTTGGACGACGGTGACCCAGTCGCCACTTGGCTGAACAAAGGCACCACAAGTGTCACCAACGCATTCGCCGCGTCTTCCGGTGGCGGCGGCGGAACCAACGGAATCTTCATCGCCGACGGCGGCAACGGAGCGCAGGATGCCGTGCAGCTCGCCAACACCCGCTACCAGTTCGGCACCGGTTCCGCGGCTGACGAGTGGGGCGATTCGTCGGCGGTGACCATGTACTTCGTCGTCTGGCAGGCTGCCTCGTCGGGAGCCAATGCCTCGTTGCTCACCGACTATGGCAATCCCACCGCCAAGCTTCGAAACCTGCGCGCCGGCGGCGGCTCGGTCGGTGCGTACCTTCGCGACAGTGCCAACCAGACCGTGGTGGTAGGTCATGGTGCCAACGATCTCGCGAGTGAGGAATGGGCGGTTCTTTTCTACAGTTTCGACCCCGCCACCAAGACCGCCACTTGGGGTGAACTTGGCAATACCGCGACGGCAACCAATGCCGCCTTTGACCCGACCACCACCTTCGAAGCTTTCAGCGGGGGGCCGGTCACCCTCTTCGGCTTTCACGACGGCAACAACGGCTTCGACTTCAACGGCTACGTCTCCGAAGTACTGATCTACGACCATCTCCTCAACGCCGACCAGCGGGCCGAGGTCGAGGGATACCTGGCGGGCAAAGCGAGCAACACCGAGGGGGACGCGGATGCCGACGGCATCCCGGACGCTTACGAGCTGGCCAACACCAACCCACCGTCCAGCACCGCCCTCGATCCCCTGCTGGATGACGACAACGATGGCTTGAACAATCTTCAGGAATACCTCGGTCTCGACGCGGCTTACCAAGCGCACGGCTTCGGGCAAACGCTCGCCAATGCCTTTGACAGCGACGGCGACGGTTACGGCGACGGTTTCGAAGCCGCGACGGGCAGCAACCTCAACGATCCCGGATCGATCCCGGCCCAGCCCGCCGGCGTCGCCATGCGGATCGACTTCCAACGCCTTGGTGCCACCGGGCAAGAAATTCAGCCCGGATGGGCGGTGTGGGAAATCGACAAGTTCGCCCTGCCCAAGACCGTCAACCGCACCAGTGGAGACGTCACGCTCACCCTGACTGCCGGTGGAGCAGGAGGCTACTTCACCTCACGGGGAGGCCCCGGCGACAACCGGGACGGGGATATCACCGGGACATCCTTCAATGAGGTCGTGGAAGACTTCATCGTGGCGCGAGACGGCGATGGCACCGTTCTCCTATCGTTCGAGGGACTCATACCCGGAGCGGCCTACGTGCTCAGCTCCTATCACAACGACCCATACGATTACTCGAACAATCCAGGATTCGCGACCGGGGATCCATCCATCACCCCAGTGGTGACCACCGGAGCGCAAGTCGGCCTCCCGACCGACGGCCGCATCACCAACATCCGCCCCGGCAACCGGACGGACTCCGACTTCTTCAATTCGGTCGTAAGCTTCACCGCCGACGGTTCCGGCCACTCCACCGTGGAACTCGCCAGCACCAACTCCTTCGTCGTCCTCTCCGGCCTGTCGCTCACCGACTACGGCCCGATCGCGCCCCTGCGCATCACCTCCATCGGCTTCAACGCAAACGACGAGATCGAGCTCGTGGTGGACGGTCTCGACCTCGGACGCAGCTATATCCTCAAGCGGTCAGCCAATCTCGCCGATGGCTTCCCCTTCACCGTTCTCGGCCCATGGACTCCCGCAACTCCGGCCGAACTGCTCATCGATCCCTCCCCGCCACCAGGCGAGGCATTCTACCGGGTTGAGGAAGCGCCTTGAGCCGCCTATTTTGTCGCCCCCGGGCCCCACAGAGGTTCCGTCAATTCGCTCTCCCAAGCGTCGAGTTGGGCGAGCATCTTCTTCACCTGCTCCGGCTCCTTCCCGGCGAGGTCGGTTTTCTCCCCGATGTCCGCCGACAAATCGTAGAGCTCGGGCTTCAGGCCGGCCTTGCGGTTGTGGTGGAGTTTCCAATTCCCGAGGCGCATCGACCGGTTGCCAGAGCTGCCGTGCTGGCGCCAGAAGAGCGGGCGCTCGGCCAGGGCTTCGCAGCCTTGGAGGCGCTGGGTCAAAGGAACGCCATCAAGTTTCCATGAGTCCTCGATCGCCGCGCCGGCCGCCTCGACGAATGTCGGGACGAGATCGAGCGAGATGATCGGGTCATCAATCACGCTGCCGGGCTTGATCTTGCCCGGCCAGCGGATTGCCCACGGCACCCGCACGCCGCCTTCGGTCAGCTGCCCCTTCTTCCCTTTGAGCGGGAAATTGTTGGCGCCGAGCTGGGTCTGGCCGCCGTTGTCGTTGGTGAAGATCACGATGGTGTTGTCTTCCAAACCCTCGGATTTCAGGCAATCGAGCACCTTGCCGACATTCGCATCGAGCGAGACCAACAGGCCGGCGTAGTTTCGGCGTCCCTTCTTTTCGATCGATGACAGCTTCGCGGCATCTTCCGGCTTCGGCTGGAGCGGGCCGTGCGGTGCGGTGAAGGACAGGAACACGAAGAACGGCCGCTCCTTGTTGGCCTTGATGAAGTCGCAGGCGGCGTCACCGAGACGGTCGGTCACATAGCCGATCTCGTCGGTCGGTTTGCCATTGCGCTGGATCACCCGGTGAGGCGTCGGCTTCGGCATCGGGAAATAGGGACGCGATCCCTGCAGCAGTCCGTGGAAGAGGTCGAAGCCCCGCTTGTTCGGATGGTACTCGTCCGGATACCCGAGGTGCCACTTGCCGATCAGCGCGGTCTCGTAGCCGAGCTTCTGAAGTCGCTTCACGCCGAAGGTTTCCTCCAGTGAAAGCCCGCTCTCGGTGCCGGGCGGCAGGTTGTTGTCGTAGCCGAATCGTCCTTGGTAGCGCCCCGTCATCATGCCCGCCCGCGACGGCGAGCAGACGCAGCCGCTCATGTAGCCGTTGGTGAGCCGCACGCCCTCCTTCGCGATGCTCGAGATCCGCGGGGTCAACTGCTTCACGTCGTCGCGGCAGTTCGGCTGGAACCCGAAATCGGCGAAGCCGGCATCGTCGGAGTAGAGCAGCACGATGTTCGGAGGCGTGTCCGATGCGGCAGCCGACAGCAGCAGGGTGGCGAAAATGGCGGAGAATCGCGTGAGTTTCATGGATGGCCCGGATACGCACCGGTAATCCGGAATCGTTAGCAAAAATGCGCATGCTTGCGTTTTTTCCGGCGAAACTCCGGGTAGCCGGTGAAAAACCCGGGATTCGCCAATCGAAAATCGGAAGCAAGCCCCCCGGCGACCGACAACCGGATTACCGGTCCGCCGGCAGACCCTCCCCGGACCGACCGATGACATACTCGCGGACCACGCGAAGACACTCATCGCTGTCGGCCTCCTTCAATCCGAACTCCGCCGATACCAAATTGATCATACTTTGCTCGATGAAGGTCCCACTGGCCCTCCGGCTGCTCATGACATAGACAAGCAGATACAAACCGCCTTTCTCCTTCTTCAGCCAAACGGTGATCGGTTCGGCATCGATGCCCTGAAACGCATTTTGTTCAAAAAGTAGCGACGCGGCCGCCAAGTCGTCAGAGGTCAACGAATCTTTGAGAAACCATTCCGCGAAGCTGGAGAGACTCTCAGGCAAATTGGCCCTGTCCGCCGTCTTGTGTTCGACCGTCAGCTTCAACTTCTGATCGCGACTCAAAGTTTCATAACCCCGTCTCAGAACTTCGTGATAATCGTCCGATTCGCCCTTGAGGCTCGGGTCGCCAGCCTGCCTCGCCGTCTCGGTGAATTCCCTCCAGACCTCCAACATCGAGTCGCTTGCCCTCAATTCGAGGAAACCGAGAAGCGAGAGCAGCAGGGGCAGCCATTTCACACATCCATCAGTCTCAAAACGGAGGCCCCCTCGCAATGATCGAGTTGCTCTCGGGGAAGGTATGATAGCCGCTCGCCACCGAACCGGAGTCGCAGCGCAATGGATACCGTTCCACGCTTCCCTCAGACGGCGCCGGGCGATCAGACGCCGGAACCGTGAAGGCAATACGCTGCTTCGGATTGAAAGACGACCGATCCCTCACGTTGTGGGAGCTTCGGACGGTTCGATCAGGTTCGGACAGTCTCCGAGGTTGGCACGACTCCAAATGGACCGGAGCTCCCAAGGGGTGCTCTGCTTCCGCCGGTGTGCTTGTCAAACGACGGTCATCTCAGTTGCTCCAAGCGTGGAATTGCGCTCCCCTCGGCGCATGACCGCCGACGAAATCGCCTCCTCCGCCGCCCAAGATGCCACCTATCCGACCGGGCTGACCGATACCGAAAAGGTGCTGTGGCTGGCCAAGGCCGGACGCTGGGACGAAGCCCATGACCTGTGCCAGGAATTGCCGAATCCGGCAGGTTCATGGATCCATGCCTGGCTTCACCGGCAGGAGGGCGACTACGGCAATGCCTGCTACTGGTATGCCCGTGCCAACAAACCGGCTCCCGCCTCCGGTGCCCCGCTGGAGGACGAGTGGTTCCAGATCGCCCGCGAGCTCGCGCGCTAGGCGGAATACCGGGCGATATCGCTGCTCGTTCGACTGCGATTTGCGCCACCAAAACCGGAAATCGGGTCAGATTTCTGGCAGTACCATTCCCTTCTGGGGTAAAGCTTGCCCGAACGATTCCGATGGCTCCGCATCGGGCAAATGCGTTTCTTTTCCCGAGAAACGTGGCACTATGGGCGGTTAGAACACCGCAAGTGCCTCCGGAATGGCGATCTCGCCACCGCCTGCCCCCGGAGAGGGCCGGATTTACCGTAAAACCTAGCATTGCAACGCGGATTTCCGGCCTCAGAATACATTGCAAACACACGACCCCCTGAAGACCCACACTCTTCCGAACGTCTGATGTACAAAATCCCGCATATGAGATCCTTCTCGTCTCTGGCAAAAAGCTCCCGACGCCAAGGCTTCGCCCTGGTCATCACGGTGACACTGATGCTGCTGCTCACGCTGCTCGCCGTCGGACTGCTTTCGCTTTCGACCATCAGCCTGCGCGCCTCCGGCCAGAGCGACGCGATGGCGCTCGCCCGCAGCAACGCCCGGATGGCCCTGACCATCGCGATCGGCGAACTCCAGAAGCACGCCGGCACCGACAAGGCGGTGACCGCTCCGATCGAACTGGTCGAGCAGTCCCCGGCCTCGCCGCGGCTCACCGGCGTTTGGAGCGCATGGGATCCGCTGTCGGCCGGCGACGGCCTCGCACCGGACTACATCGGGGCAAAAGAGGACCGTTTCGGGAGGTGGATGGTTTCCGACTCCGACCCCGACGCGGTGCTCCGGAAGAACTACGGCGGCCCGAAGGACGAGAAGATCCAGCTCGTTGGCGAAGGTTCCCTCGGCACCAACTCGCCGGATCCCGACGATGAGGTCTTCGCAGGCCGGGTTCCCGTTTCCGCCGACGACCGCTCCGCCGGCGCCTACGCATGGCACGTCGCCGACGAGTCGATCAAGGCGCGCATCAATGCCTACCGCAATCCGGACCCGGACGACTACCTGTGGCGGAAATCATCCCTCGTCGCCGGCCACCGCCCGAGTCCGCTCGACGTGCGCGCCTCGAACGGAGCCACCCTCGACTTCCTCCCGGGCGACACCACCGAGGCGGAGTATCGCGAGGCCGAGACCCTCGTCGGAAAACTGCCGACGCTCGGACAGTTCTCGCTCATGGATGGTGGCGAGCCGATCGGTCCGTTCCGGCATCATGTCACGCCCTACTCCTACGGACTGCTCACCAGTCCGACCCACGGCGGCCTGAAGTTCGACCTGAGCTCGATGTTCGAAATGCAATCGATGCCCGGTCCCTACCGCGGCACCCGGCTCTACGAAACGACCAACGGAATCAGCGGACCTTCCGACCCGTATTGGTCGGCGCTCCAGAGCTACTACGACGTCTTCAAGGACTCGTCGATGAGGTCGCCGACCCCGCTCTACTACAACTCGCCCACCGAGCGGGTCACGCTCGACGGATCCAACGACGCCCCGCGCCAGTTCTTCGCCGGCCCGGTGATCGCCCGGGTCGAAATGCTGTTCTCCGTCGTTGTCCGCGAGGCGCACGGACCGTGGTCGCAGCAGAGCACCGGCCTCCCGCAGGGAACCCGGATGATCCACTTGCTCTACGCACCGATCGTCACGCTCCACAATCCGTACAACGTCAGCATCAAGTTCGACAAACTCGACCTCGACATCAACGGCATCCCGATCGCCTTCAACTTCTACGTCAACGGCCAGGCGCAGAACCGCGATACCGTTCCCTACAACCAGATGTACGTGAACCTGAACGACCGCGCCAAGAAGTCGTTCAACATCAGCATCTCGGACTGGCGCAGCTTCAATTCCGATTCCACCTCACCGATCACCATGCGACCCGGCCAGAGCCTGGTCTGCGGTCCCTACATCGACGGCAACGCGATCTTCGGCAATGCCGGTCACGAGGGCTCGCGGGTGTTCTTCGACTACAGCAACAACCTCACCGGAAACGAGAACCAGCGGGCGAAATGCGCCCCCGGTTTCCTCGGCAAACAGGTGGCCTTCGATATCGACTGGCTCACTCCGGACAATGCCCCCTACTCGACCGACAACCGTCGCGGCGTGCTCATCGTGAAGCCGCGTGACCGGTTCTACATCGAGTATCAGGTCAAGCCGAACGAGTGGGGAGGACGGGTCACCGACAAGATGACGGTCGACGCCAAACTGAAGGCCGGACGCCGCGAGCTTGAGATCGGCGGCCTTGAATTCGCCTTCGACGACCGTTCGATCCGCCGGCACTTCCCGACCGTCTACCGCTACCCCGACTCGCGCAGCCGCCCCAACGAACTGACCGTCGAGAGTCTCTACGAGCCGAACAACAAGCCGATCCGGAACCAGACGAACGTCCGTTCGTTCGCCCTGCTGTCCGCCCGGGCCCGCACGGCCAACGGCGGCGTCTACGACTACGTCAGCCGTGACAAGCTTCCGCGCGGCCAGAACCTCCTGAACGACGGCCGCCTCGCCGGCAATCCGCTGCTCCACCACAACCCCGCGCGGACTCCCACGGTGGTCGACCTCAAGCGCGACCTTCCCGGCCGCTACTCGCACGAGCTCAATCTCGAACCGCTGACCGGAGGCGTCGAAGATATCTACGACATCGACCGTACCAACCGCGGCTACCTTCTCACCGGGAACACCGTCTTCAACGGCGTGAAGTCGGGCAGCTACCTCGAACTCCCGACCGGGCCTCTGCAGACGATCGCCGACTTCCGCCGGTCGAACGCCCTCACCTCGTCGATGCTGCCGAACTTCGTCCAGCCGGTGGCCAACTCCTACTCGTCGCCGCTGATCTCGACCGACAAATATTCGCAGTCCGGCGTGGTTCCCTATCCGCTGCTCGACCACTCGGTGCTGGCGAACAATGCCCTCTACAACCGCTTCTACTTCTCGACCCTGTCGAACTACGGAACCAACCGGACGCCGGACAAGGTGTTCGCCTCCTTCATCGATGGCGAGCAACCGCTGGCCGCGCAGTCGTTCACTCCCTACCTCCCGAGCGGCAGGACCGCGGACAAGGCGAAGTCCGAGCTCTACAGCGGCGGACGCCCGACCGAGGAGGCTTACTGGAAAGCAGCCGGCTACCAGCTGGTGAAAACGCCGTTCAACGTGAACTCGGTCGACGTCCAGGCATGGAAGGCGGTCCTTTCCGCGACCCGCGGCAGTGCCGTCCAGCAGCTCTGGGCAACCAGCGAAAAGCGTGACGAGGACATCTCCGACTGGGTGCCGATGCCCTCGATGTCATTGGTCAACGGCGGCGTGGTCGGCGAATTCGACGCCGCACAGGATGGTCCGAACATCGACAACCAGCTGACCAACGACGTCAACGGCTACCGCGAGCTGGATCCGACCGAACTCGAGCAACTGGCGACCGAGATCGTCGAGGAGATCCGCGCCCGAGGCCCGTTCCTCTCGTTGTCGGAATTCGTCAACCGCAGGGTCGGCCCGGATTCGGCCGAATCGCTCGCCGGCGCGCTGCAGACGGCCATCGATGAGTCGGGCATCAATGACAACTTCCTCGCCGGCTCGGTGATCGACGTCCGCGACGCCGATGTCTCCGACCGCTCGGTCTACAATTTCGCCAACCCGGTGGCCGCCACCGGAAACCCGGCCGCCGGCGCTTCCGGCTGGCTGACCCAAGGCGACCTCATGGACATCCTCGAACCGGGCGCAACCGTCCGCGGCGACACCTTCGTGATCCGCACCTGCGGCCAGGCCCTCGACAGCCAAGGCGACGTCAGGGCGACCGCTTACGCCGAGGCGGTGGTCCAGCGCTACCCCGAGTATGTCGACCCGCGCGACGAGGCCTTCGTCAATGTTTGGGACCCGAATGGCGGCGGCAGAAAGGACACCGAGGTCAACCGCATCTTCGGCCGGAGGTTCGAGATTGTCTCGTTCCGCTGGCTTTCACCTGAGGAAATCTGATAGCCGTCACCCATGATTCGGTTCGCTGTCTTCCTTTCCTCGCTGCTCTGCGGTCTCGGCGCCTTCGCCCAGGACGCGGGTGGCAAGCTCCGCCTGCGGTCGGTCCTCCATGACCCGCTCAGCCCGCAAGCGGACCTCTACGTCCAAGACGAAAAGGGCGCGCTGGTTCCGCTCTACCTCGCGCTTGAAGGACTGACCGAGGCCCAGAACGTCCGGATCACCAACGGCAAACTGCAGCTTTTCGACTCAGCGGAATACGATCCCGAAAAGCCACTCGAGCACTTGGCGGCATCGGTCACCGTGCCTGAACGCACCAATCGCGCGATCGCCTTCCTTTTCCCCGCCGGCGAGGGCGCCAAGCTGCCCTACCGCATCCTGATGCTACCGGACGACTCGGGGGCATTCGGCAAGGGGGAGAGCCGGGTCATCAACATGACTCCTCTTGCCATGGCCATGAAGGCCGGGGAGCACAACGTGAAGCTTCCCTCCGGGAAAGTCGCCGAGGTTCCGAAGGTCACGAAACTGAACGACCTCAACCAGGCGCACACCTCGTTCTACCGGAAAGGTGAAGGTGAGACCGAATGGATCCTGATCGCCGAGCGGCCGATGCAGTTCGACAACTCGATCCGCAACATCGTGCTCGTTTATCCGATGCCGAATACCGGCATCCCGCGTTTGCGGACGATCATCGATCACGAGCTGGCCGCAGAGTAAGCGCGCCTCAATCGAAGAACCCGCGCCGCTTCTCGATCTCGCGGCGCTTGCGTTTGGTCGGTCTCCCCTGCTCGCCCTCCTTGCGGTGGCTCCGGTCGGCCTGCCACAGACGGCGCAGTTCGATGACATCTTCAGGCGTGATGTCCTCGCATGCCTCCCGGGCCAACGGCGCGCCGACCCGTCGTTCGATCAAACCGAGCACCCTCACCACCCGCGTGCCCGGGCCGTCGGAATAAGGAAGCTCCAACAACTCCCCTCCACGCAGCGTGGTCGAGGCTTTGAGCACCCGGCCGTCGCCCTTCACCCGGCCGCTCTCGCAGGCTTTCGCCGCAAGACCGCGGGTCTTGAACAGCCGGACCGCCCACAGCCACTTGTCGAGACGCACGCCCTCCATCAGGCGAGCCTCCGACGTTTCGCGGACCACCGGCGCACGCCTTCATCGGCAACCACACCGAGCAGGATCACCAGCCCGATGACCGCGAACTCGACCTGCTGCTGCTTGGGAAAGACCAGCACGATCATGTTCTTGATCACCTGCATCAGGGCGGCGCCGAGCACCACACCGAGCACCGAAACCTCGCCGCCGCGCAAGCTGCAGCCGCCGATGACCGCCGCGGCGATCGCGTAGAGCTCGTAGAAATTCCCGAAGTCACTCGGCTGGGCCGAGCCGACTTCCATCACGAACAACAGCCCGGCGATCCCTGAGAAGACCGCGCAGACGACGTAGGCGAGGATCACCAGCCGGTCGGTTGCGATCCCGCTGAACCGCGCCGCCTCCTCGTTGTTGCCCAAAGCAAGCAAGTGCCGGCCCGGAACCGTCCGGTGGAAAAAGATCGCGGCGAACACCGAGGCCACAGCGAGGATCAGGCACGGCACCGGCAGCAGGAAATCCTTGGCCCGGACCCCGATGGAAAGCGCGACCACCAAGGCCCCGAGCAACCCGAAGGTCAGCGCCTTCACATCCCGCCTGCCCTTGAGCGCCCGCCACACCGCTAGTCCGACAAGCACCAGCCCGATCGCGAGCAGGGTGAGAAACACCGGCATCGTCGGCAGCTTGCCGGTGGCGAACCACCGCATCGCCTCGAAATCACTGCCGAATCCCTGCGACTGGCTGTTGGTGACACCGCGCATCAGCCCCCGGTAGACGAGCAGACCGCACAAGGTAACCACGAACGGCTGCAGCCGGAGCTTGGTGATGAGCAGCCCATGAATGAAACCGACCAGCGCGCAGGTCGCGATCAGTACGCCAATCGCCGTAGTAGGTGACCATCCCTGGCGCGTCAGCAGCCACGGCAGCCCGACTCCGGCGAGACAAACGACCGACCCGATCGACAGGTCGATACCGCCGGTCACGATGACGAACGCGACTCCCACACCGATCAGCCCGAACAGACCGATGCGCTGCGTGAGGTTCTCTAAATTGCCCGTGCCGAGGAAGGCCGGGCTGAGAGCGGCCGTCACGCCGCACACGATCAAGAGTACCACCAGAATTCCCAATACCTTCTTCATGCGTTCCGGGTTTGTGATCCGTTTGCCGGCGACACTCCGGTCGCCAGAGCCATGACCGACTCCTCATCGGCTTCGTCGCGCGACAGCTCGCCGGCGAGACGCCCCTCGTGCATCACGAGGATGCGGTCCGCCATACCCAGCACCTCGGGAAGGTCGCTCGACACGAACAGCACCGCCTTCCCCCGCTCGGCGAGGTCTTCCATCAGGGCGTAAATCTCGTGCTTGGCACCGACGTCGACCCCGCGGGTCGGCTCGTCGAGCAGCAGCACCTTCGGTTCCATCGCCAACCACTTGCCGAGCGCGACCTTCTGCTGGTTGCCGCCGGAAAGCAGGCCGACCCGCTGATCGGGCGAGGCTTTGATCCGCATGGCGGCTCCGAGCTCACCGGCCCGCTCGCTTTCCTTCCTCGCGTTCCGGAAACCACCGGGTAACCGGTCGCCCCACGCGCAGGCCAAGCTCAGGTTCTGCGGCACATCCATTCCGAGGATCACGCCTTCGGCTTTCCGGTCCTCCGGGACCAGCGCCAGCCCCGCCGAAACCGCCTCACGCACCGAGCCACCGCGCAGATCGCGACCATCGACCGTGACCGAGCCGCCTTCGCGCCGGTCGATCCCGAAAAGCGCCCGAAGCACCTCCGTGCGACCCGCACCGACCAGCCCCGCCACACCGACAATCTCACCGGCCTTCACATCGAAACCGACTTCGTGCTCGGGGTGCGCAGGCGTGCGCAGGCCTCTCACCTTGAGCAACGGCTTGCCGGCAGTCTGAACGCGCCGCGGATAGAATTCATCGAGTTCCCTGCCGACCATCAGCGACACCATCGCATCATGGCCGATCCGATCCTTCGGCAGCCCGCCCGCGTTCCGCCCGTCGCGGAGCACCTCGACCCGGTCGGCGATCACCTCGACCTCTCCGAGCCGGTGGGAGATGTAGATCACCGCCACGCCGCGTGACTTCAGATCGCGGATCACCTCGAACAGACGCTCGGTCTCCGCCAGCGATAGCGACGATGTCGGCTCGTCCATGATCAGGATCCGGGCGTCGACCGACAGCGCTTTCGCGATCTCGACCTGCTGGCGTTTGCCGATCGGCATGCTCGCCAGGTTCGAGTCCGGGTCTCCGTCGAAGCCGGCCATCCTCAGGAACGGCTCGGCCTCGCGATGCATCCGGCCGCGGTCCACCCAGCCCAGACGTCCCGGCTCGCGACCGAGAAAGATGTTCTCCGCCACATCGAGATTGGTCGCGAGATTCAGCTCTTGGTGAATCAACGCCAAGCCCGCCGCCATCGCATCGGCCACCGACCCGAAGCTTACCGGTTCGCCATCGAGGAGGATCTCTCCTCCGTCCGGCGGTTGCACGCCGGCGAGGATCTTCATCAACGTGCTCTTGCCCGCGCCGTTCTCGCCGAGCAAGGCCAGCACCTCACCGGAGGCAAGCTGCAGGCCGACATCCTGCAGCGCCTGCACGCCGCCAAACCGTTTGCCGACGCCACGAACCTCAAGCAGCGGCGCCGAGGCCATCACTTGCCGAGCTTCTGATTCAGGTCGGCCCAGAACTCCTCAACGTTGTCCTTGCGGATCATCCGGGCAGGAACGGAGATGAAGCCGTTCTCGGGAATCACCGAGTCGTCGCCCTTGGCCAAGGCATCGAGCACCTTGATCGACTGGTAGCCATACTCGTAGGGATTCTGGACCAGCGTGCCGTAGACGTGGCCGTCGATGATCCCCTGCAGCGTTTCGTCCGCTTCGTCGAAACCGACGACCTTGACCTGCCCGAGCTTCCCGGCGGACTTCAGCGACTCGAGAATCAGCGGCGGATTGAACACGAACAGGCCGACCGCGCAGCCCAGATCCGGATGGGCGGAAAGGGTGTCATCGACATTCTGTTTGCCACGCACCCGGTCGAACTGGTCGGTCAAAGTACCGAGGATCTCGTACTTCCCTTCCTTGGGAACCTGCCCCGGAGGATCGAATCGGGTCGGATCGGGATCGCGATCGAGCAACTCGTCGATCAGCCCCTGACGACGGCCCTTGGCGTTGTCCTGCTCCAGACGGCCCATGAAAATCATCACCGAGCCACCGTCGGGAAGCGCCTCCTTCACCAGCTGGCCGCACATCCGCCCGGCCTCGTAGTTGTCCATGCCGAGGTAGAACATGCGGTCCGACTTCGGCGCATCGGAGTCGGCGGTGATCAGGCGGGTCTTGGCCGCCGCCTCGTTGATGGCGGACACCTGGTTCTCGGCGTCGATCGGGCTGATCGCGATTCCCTCGACGCCGCGGATCACCACATCCTCGAGCATTTGGTTCTGCTGGACCACACCATCGGGCATCAGCACCGAAACCTCGACACCCAGATCCTTGCCGGCCGTCTCGGCTCCGACCTTGCAGATGTCCCAGAACGACGCGACGCCATTGGTCAAAAATGCATAGGAGCGCTCCGAACCACCGTCTTCGGATTTTCCGCAACCGGACACCAATGCACCGGCAACCAAGGCCGAAAGGCCTGCAATCAGGGTTTTTTGCATGTCAAAAAACAACCGGAACACCCCGCGGGCGTCGAGCCGTTTCCTTTGTGAATTCCCTGATGTTCCGTGGAAAATCGGTCGCCGCGGCTAACGAGAATCCCCTCGCTGCCGTTTGATGGGTTGCAAGGCCCCGGACCGGGGTGATTTTCTCTCATCCGCCGTTGCCCTAGGACGGCTGAAAACCCATTCCATGACCATCCGCCAACTCTTCCCGCTGACGGCCGCGCTGACCTTGCCGCTGCAAGCCACCCAGATCGGCATCAATTTCCACAACTCGGACGTCGGCAGCGGCCATACGGTGACGGCAGGCGACGACGCCGGCCTCGCGCCCATGGACGGCTCGCTGTGGAACCAGTTCGGGTTCGCCTTCGGGGTCGCGACGCTGAATTTCAGCTCCGCCCTCAGCGACAGCGACGGAACCCCGAACGCGGCGACGGTTTCGTTCAATCTCAACCAGTCGTACGTCGGGAACAGCGGCTCCAGCGGCGGCAATCCGGGCGACCGTTCGCTGATGGCATCCTACCTCTCGTGGGATCCGGTCGATGGCACCAACCCGGAGGACACCGGCAACATCGCCATCACCGGACTCGGCAGCGACTTCACCGGTCCCGGATACGACGTCTACGTCTACTTCGACTCCAACGTGAACGACCGCACGTTCACCTTCACCCTGAACGGCGTCGCTTCCACTCCTTGCGCCGACGCCTCGACATGGAACGGAACCTACCGTGGGGCCGACGGCTTCCCGACCGATGGCAACGTCGCGGTCTTCCGCAACCTGTTGGCCACCGATCTCACGCTGGATGCGGACTCGGACACGGGCCGGGCGGCGGTCAACGCGATCCAGATCGTATCGAAAGACCATCCTGGATTCGACGCGATCCATATTGCCTTCCACAACGGCGGAACCACCGCCACGGCCATGGAACCTGCGCAGGCTCCCACCTTGCAGGGTAGCGTGGTCAATACCATCGACGACTACTGGAACAACGTCGTGAACAACGGCGGCGTCACTCTCTCGTTCACCGACTTCCCGCTCACCACGGCAACCGGTCTCGGCTCCGGCTCCGATGTCGACGGCCTCTCCGGCTACAGCGGCTTCAACGGCAACAACTGGGCCAACGGCAGCAAGGACCATGTGATGATGGAGGGTTGGTACGGCTTCCGGGACACCGAGTTCCTTCAGTTCGACAATCTGCCGGAGTCGGTGACTTCCGGTGGCTATCACGTGGTGATCTACGGTGATCCGGGCGGAGCCTTCCGGTCGATGGACTACACCATCGACGACGGCGGTGGCCCGGTGACCGGAAACCTGACGGACAACGCGGTGTTCGCCGGGAGCTTTGACGACGGAGTGAACACCGTCGTTTTCGCCGGCCTGACGGGGTCGTCCTTCAGCCTCGTCGGCAATCCGGGCGCAGGCGACCCGCGCTCGGCAGTCAACGGGATCCGGATCGTTGCCGGCGATCCGCCAAACCCTCCCCAGATCGACACCTTCGCCGCGGATGACCACTACGTGTCCCCGGGGACCACGGTCACGCTCCACTGGAATGCACCGACCTTCGACACCCTCACGCTCTCGTTCGATGCCACGACGATCGATGCCGCCGCACTCACCGCGGGTGGCCTCGGTTCCTACTCCTTCGCCGCGACGGACACGGAAGAGTTCACCCTCACCGCGACGAACGAGGAAGGAAGTGTCAGCCGGACCATCCGTGTCGGGGTCGGCCCGCCACGACCGAACATCCTGTTCTTCCTCGTCGACGACATGGGCTGGCAGGACACCTCCGAGCCGTTCTACTACAATTCCAGTGGCGTTCCGGTCGTCACCCCGCTCAACAACCGCTACCGCACACCGAACATGGAGATCCTCGCCGACCGCGGGATGAAATTCACCACCGCCTACGCGATGCCGGTCTGCACCCCGACCCGCAACTGCTGGATCACCGGGCTGAACTCGGCCCGCCACCACGTGACCAACTGGACGAATCCGGCCGGCACCGAGACCACGCAGAACTCGACGACCACCCACAACTCCCCGACCTCTTGGGAGCGCGGTGGACTTTCCGACACGCACACCACCCTGCCCTCCCTGCTCCAGAATGCCGGCTACCGCACCATCCACGCGGGCAAAGCCCACTTCGGAGCGACGGCTTACGCGAAGGAGCCGCTGAACATCGGCTTCGACGTCAACATCGCCGGCTCGGAAATCGGCCATCCCGGTTCGTATTCCGGCGACTACGGCCAGTCCTCATCACGCCCGGTCCCGGACCTTGAGGAGTATCACAACACCGGCACCCACCTCAGCGAGGCCCTGACCCTCGAGATCAACAAGGCGATCGAGGCCTCGGTGAACGATGGCTCCCCGTTCTTCGCCTACATGGCGCACTACGCGGTCCACACTCCGTTCCAGACCGACCCACGCTTCTCAGCCAACTACCCGGGCCTGTCCGGCCAGGAACTCGCCTACGCGACCTTGATCGAGGGCATGGACAAGTCGCTCGGCGACATCCTGACCAAGCTCGACCAGCTCGGCGTGGCCGAGGACACGCTGGTGGTGTTCATGTCCGACAACGGTGGAGACGCCCCATTTGCGAGCGTCAACGACTCCAATGCTCCGCTGCGCCACAAGAAGGGATCGAAATACGAGGGTGGCGTTCGCGAACCGATGATCGTCTCGTGGGCCCAGCCCGATGCCGGAAACTCCTTCCAGGCCGGGCTGACGATCCCGTCAGGCTCGCGCGAGGATGACATGGTCGCGGTCTTCGACTTCTTCCCGACCTTCGCCTCGGTGTCGGGTGTGCCATTCACCGGCGACATCGACGGCCACGACCTCACCCCCTACTTCCGTGCCGATCCGGGAACCCACCGGCCGCAGGAGCTGTTGATCCACTTTCCCCACGACCATCGCTCCGACTACTTCACGATCTTTCGCGAGGGCGATTGGAAACTCATCTACAACTACGCGAGCGACAGCTATGAGCTCTACGATCTCGCCAGTGACATTTCGGAAGGCACCGATCTTTCCGGTGTAGAACCAGAGCGTGTGATGGCGATGTCGCGCAAGATGGCCCGCCAGCTTGCCGATGCCGGAGCCCAATGGCCGACCTTCTCTTCGGGTGGACCCGATGATCCATACGCCGCGCCGAACCTGCCGGCGGTCGATGTCGACGGCGACGGCATCCCCGACAACATGGAGGATCCGAATTTCAACGGCCTCGTCGATCCCGGCGAGACCGATCCCGACAGCGACAACACCGACGGCGACCCGACGCTGGATGGTGACGAAGTGCGGACCGGAACCGATCCGCTGGATCCCTCGAGTTTCTTCCGGGTGATCCCCGAGCAGGTGGACGGTGATCTGATTCTCGAGTGGCCGTCGGCACCGGGAGCTCTCTACCGGATCGAGTCCGCCGACACACCCGACGCCGCGATCTGGGACGAGATTGCCGATGACGTCCCGGCGTCCGCTGGCACGGAGACGACCTACAATCTCGGAGCCCCCGGCCCCGAGCCGCGGAAGTTTTACCGGATCGTTTTGAAGTAGCCCGAGTGGATCTGCCGGACCGGCAGTTCCAGAAGCCCCGAAGGTGCGCAGGCGGAGCGTGCATCCTGTTGCATTCGCGGAGAGCCGCGAGGCGCCCCGCCCCTAGAAGCCCCGAAGGGGCGCAGGCAGTTAGCCACGGGGTTCACCCCGTGGTTCCGTCCATGCGAAAACATTGGAGCCCCGGAGGGGCGAGGGCGGTGCGGGACAAACCGGTTGCTCGCGACTCCGCCTGCGCCCCTCGCGGGGCTTCATGAATCTCCGAACCATCGATCCACGGGGTAAACCCCGTGGCTAAATGCCTGCGTCCCTCCGGGACTCTACGTGGCGAACGTCCCCGTCACGTCCCAATCCAATCTTTGGATCGAAGTTCGTGAGATCGTCATCGGTATCGAAAACTCCATCCGGACCTGCCGATCGCAATTCCCACTGCGGGTACGGCCCAAGTCCGAGGTAGGTATAGCGATAGTGCTTGTGCCATGGATCGTAGGGCAATTCATCGAGCATCTTGTTCCAGCGCTTCGGCTGTGGCGTATCCGTCGGTTCCACAATCAACGCCTCAAGCCCTTGACTCGTTGTCGGATAGCGTCCGGCATTGATCTCGTACATCCGCAAGCACGCCTCCAGAACGTTGAAATCGACGTCGACACGCGAGCTCTTCGTCGACACGTGAACGCTCCCGTGCCACTGCCCGATGCTATAATACCCAAGCGCCACAAACGAATCGAAGACCGCTGCGAAGGCCGCGAACTTCGCCAACTTCCTGAAGGTCGTCTTCCTCATGCTTCCCCGCGGATAAAACCCGCGGGGAACCGGATTCGCCGGTCAATCCCTCCGCGTCGCCAACTGCCCGCACCCGGCGTCGACGTCGATGCCGCGGCGCTGGCGCACGGTCGACGGCAAACCGGCGTCCTGCAGGATCCGTTGGAAGGCAACGACATTGCCCCACTCGGGCTCGCGACCGTCGTAGCCCTCCGTCGGATTCAGCGGGATCAGGTTCACGTGCACATCCATGCCCCGCAACAGTTCCGCGAGGCGATGCGCCTGCTCGGTGCTGTCGTTCACACCACCGATGAGCGTCCACGCGATGAACACCCGCTGGCGTTTGATCGCCGAGTATTCGCGGCACGCCTCCATCAACTCCGCCAACGGCCAGCGCTTGTTGATCGGGATCAGCGCTCCACGTTCCTCATCGGTTGCTCCGTGGAGGCTCACCGCCAGCGAGTAACGCTTCGGGTGCCGCGCCAGCTTGAGAATGCCGGGCACATGGCCCACCGTACTGATTGCCACCCGCGCCGCGCCGATGTTGAGGCCGCGCGTGTCGGTGATGTTGCCGAGCGCCGCCATGGTTGCGTCGAAATTGTGCAGCGGCTCGCCCATGCCCATCATCACGATATTGCGCAGCTTCTCGCCGTGGTCGCGCTCGAGGATCGCGGCGACAAGCCGGGCCTGCGCGACGATTTCCGCGGCGCTCAGGTGGCGGCGGAAACCCATCTGCCCGGTGGCACAGAACACACAGCCCATCGCGCAGCCGACCTGGGTGCTGAGGCAGGCGGTGAACCGGCCGGGGAAGCCCATCAGGACCGACTCGATCTGCTGGCCGTCGGGAAGCGCGAGGAGGAACTTGCGGGTCGTGCCATCGGCGCTGCCGGTTTCGGACACCGGCTCGAGATCCGTTTTCACACCGCCTCTCGCCGCGATCCACCGCTCGAGCGGCCCGAGGAATTCGGCCGGTTTTCCGGTCTGCAACCAGCGGAACAGCGGCAGCGTGTGCGCGGTGCTCACACCGTCGGCCCGCAGGGCGGCCGCCAGATCATCGAAAGCCAGACCCTCGAGCCCGGCGCCTTCATCTACGACATTCATCGTATCAGGACTTCCTGCCGCCTTGGCGGAAACGCGAGGGCGGCACCCGGTGGACCGACTTGAACACCCGCGAGAAGTGGAACGGGTCGCTGAAGGAAAGCTCCTCGGAGACCTGCTTCACCGAGACGTCTCCCTCAAGCAGGCGGCGGGCGGCGTGCTCCATACGCAGGCGGGTCAGGCACTGGTAGGGTGTCTCGTCCTGGAAGCGGGAAAACAGGCGGCACAGGTAGGCGGCATCGAGTTCGCAACTGCGGGCGATCTCCTCAAGCGTGGTGACCTTCAGGTGGTTGTCCTCGATGAAATCACGAACGCGGCAGAAAGTCCGGAACGCCCGCGTGTCCGCGAGACCGGCGTCGATCGCGTCCTCCTTCGCCATCACCAATGCCTGGCGGACGAGCAGGTCGCACAGCTCGTGCGACCACTTCGACCGGCGCTCGCCGCGCGAGATCATCTCGTCGAGCGCCCGCCGCATCGCATCGATCCGCGTCGACTCGAAGAGGCTGCCCGCCGGCAGCTCCAGTTTCTCAAGAAGTTCGCTGAAACCGTCGCCCCGGAAAACGGCGAAGTACTTCCGAAGGTGATGCTCGGAATCGCTGACGATCTCGTGGGGAACCCCGGGGCCGTAGATGAAACCGACTCCAGGGCGCAGCGCGGTTTCGCGATCGCCAAGCTTGAGTTTGCCGCGTCCGCCGACCACGAACTCGAGCGAATACCACTGGAATCCGGGGCGTTCGATCCGGTAGTCGGACGCGCAGCACTCGTAGCCTCCGGAGACGACGCTGCAGGATTCGCCGTCCGGATTGAACCAAAAGAGGCGGGACGACTCGACCTGCCGGGACACGTACTGCGGTGCGGCGGGATCGACGATCGCGTGGGTTGGAGAAACGCTCAAGGCAGTGGAGGTTGGGGCACGCGCCCGGTTCTCGCGGAGCGCTCGGGCGATTTTCCGATACGGACCCCGGAAGTCAAATCAATCCATTTTTGATCTTTTGAGGGATCTTCGACTCCGCTGATCATCCGGTTTCCCTCGCTATCGGCGTGACTCAACGGACGGATGCCCCAAACTGGCCGCCATGGAGGAGGAAGCGCCCGCGACACCCGGTCTGTGGCGACTGTTCAGGGCAACCTGGCGCTCGATGTTCGTGCTGCAGCTTGCTGTCCTTCTGATCGGCGCCGCGCTCGCCGGCCCGTTCCTCTCCGGATTCACCAGTCTGGCGGTCCGGGCATCGGGCAGCCCGGTGATCAATGATACCGACATTGCCGAGACCTTGCTCAGCCCCGGCGGCGTGCTGCTGATGATCCTCGTGGCGGCGGCGTGGCTGACCGTTCTGCTGTTCGGCTATGCGGCCCAGCTCGTGGCCGCCCACCGGGGAGTCCACGGTGGCGACACGCGGGCGCTGTCCTGCCTCATCTTCGTCGCACGGCACATCCGAAGCGTCACGCTGCTGTCGCTTCGCTTCATCCTTCAAACCACCGCGCTGGCCCTTCCCTTCCTCCTGCTGATCATCGGGGTGCTCTACCTGCAGCTCCGGCAACGGGATATATCGTACTACATCATCGAGCAGCCGCCGGAGTTCCTGCTGGCAGTGGCACTGACCCTCCTGCTGGCGGTCGCGATGCTGTTCGTCCTGATCCGCCACACGATCGACTGGCTCCATGCGCTGCCGCTCGTGCTTTTCCGGAACGAGACGCCGGCCAAGGCGCGGATCCACAGCAAACGGCTCGTCGCCGGCAAACGGGTGAAGCTGTTTTTCTCGCTGCTGCTCTGGGTCGTTCTCCCGCCCCTGCTGATGGCCGCCGCGAATCTTCCGTGGCCGCCCCTCCTCCTCTACTGCGCGGAGTTCGCCGAACACCGGGTCGGCCTGATTTCACTGCTGTTCGCCGTGATCCTCGGCCTGTCCGCCGGCATCGGATTCCTCATCCACTTCCTGTTCATCGCCTTCTTCGCGCTCTATCATACACGCCTCTTCATCCGGACCGGGCACGACCGGAAACCCGAAACCGCCCCCGATGAGCCGCGCAAGTCGCGACTCCCGTGGCAGATCGGAATCGCCGCCGCGGTCGTGATCCTCGGCCTCACCGCCCTGCACACCTACGACTGGCTGGAAGACCTGAAAAAGGATCGGCCGACACTGGTGATCGCCCACCGCGGAGCCTCGTCGGAAGCCCCGGAAAACACGCTGGCCGCCGTGCAGGCGGCGATCGATGCCGGTGCCGACTGGGTCGAGATCGATGTGCAGGAACACCGGAACGGCGAGATCTACGTGTTCCATGACAAGTCGTTCAGCCGCATCTCGGGAAGCGAGTCGCGTCTGCGGGAAGCGAGCGACGAGGAGCTGGCGGATACCGATATCGGGTCGTGGTTCGACAAGAAGTTCAGCGACCAGCGGACGCCGACCCTTCGCCAGGTCCTCGAGCTCTGCCGCGACAAGATCGGCGTGCTGATCGAACTGAAGTACTACGGCGGCGAGGAGAAGTTCGAGGAACGCGTGGTTTCGATCGTCGAGGCCAGCGGCATGTCGGAGCAGGTCATGCTGATGACCTTCGAGCAGGACGGACTGAAGAAGATCCGCAAGCTGCACCCGGAGTGGCCGATCGGCCTGCTGACCACTGTCAACATCGGCGATCTGTCGCAGCTGGATGTCGATTTCCTCGGCATCGGCCAAGGCGCGCTGGGCACCCAACTTGTCCGTCGCGCGGAGAAGGCCGGCATCGACATCTACGTGTGGACGGTCAACGAACCGATCGTCATGTCGTCGGTCATCAGCCGTGGTGCCGACGGACTGATCACCGACCGGCCGCGGGTCGCCCGCCGGGTCAAGGCGGCGCGTTCGGACCTGAACCCGAGCGAGCGGATGCTCATCGACCTCGCAGGTCGCTTCGGCCAGCTCGAGGCCCATCTTTCCAAATGAACCGACTCCTCAAGTTCGCGATCCCCACCCTGTGCTGCACCATCCTCCCGTCCTGCAAGCTTCTGCAGGCACCGGTCCGGGTGGCGGGAGGACTGGCGAGAGGCACGGCGCAGGTCACCGAAGCGGCCTTCAAGGCACCGGGCGAGGCGATGGAGAAGCGCAAGCAGCGGAAAGAGGCCGAAGAACGCGGGCGCGAGGCGCGCGAAAGCGCATCGAGGGGCAGCGGACCTTCGCTGTCGGGCTCCGGGGGCGATTTCGGCGGCAGTCCGTCTTTCGGCAGCGGCGGTGCGACTTTCGGCGACGGCACTCCGATCGAGGGACCCACCTCGCTCGATCCGGGTCTGCCGACGATGCCGGTACGCCCTGACGATGCACCGCTAGTCCCGGTCGGCGACGAATAGCGTGTGGGTGAACCGCTTGGCCTGCGGGTAGGCCTTCGCGCCGACTGAATCGACCCGGCGGAAATGACGGCCCAGCTCGCGGGCGAACGCCTTGTCGCGATTGGCCGACCAGAAGACGACCCTCCCGCGGCTGGCGAGCGCCGACTTCACCCGACGCAGACCGTCGCGACCATAGAGCTTGTCGTTGTCGCCCTGGACCAGCCCGTCCGGGCCGTTGTCGACGTCGAGCAGGATCGCATCGAAGCCGCCACCGGAGGCCCGGTCGATGCACTCCGCCACGTCTCCGACCCGCACCTCGACCCGCGGGTCATCCAGCAAGGCGCCATTCACCTCTCCCAGGTGCTCGCGGTTCCACTCGACGACTTCCGGCAGCAACTCGGCAACCGTCACACACACGTCCGGGCCGCCGATTTCGAGCACCCTGCGCAGAGTGAACCCGAACCCGAGCCCGCCGATCAGAACCCGTCGCGGCTTTCGCTCGCAGGCCAGCTCCGCCATCCGCTCCTCGGATGCGGTGGCGATGGTGCTCATCAAAGTGACGCCGCCAATCTTGAGGAAGTGGTCGCCGTCGTGCTCCTGCAGCACCATCGGCGAGCCGTCGGGTGAACGACAACTCGCCAAGGTCGTGGTCGGCTTCATCCGATCGCCGCAAACCCCTCAGGGCTTCTTTTCCCGCTCGTGCGGAATCGGAGCCGGCTTCATCGCGCGGAACTTCTCGAGGTCCGGCAGCGGGATCCGCGGGTTCGGCTTGTTGTATTTGTCGAGGTTGGCGTTCAGCTCGTCTTCGGTGAGCGGTTTGGAATTCACGCCGGCCTCGGGGACATCCATGCCCGCCATCCAGACGACCGCGTTGAGCACCACCGTGCGGAACGAATCGATCGCCCAGTTCTGGTGGTAGTGACCGCCGGTGAATCCGACACCGCGTCCGCCGTCCTCGCGCTCGATGCCCCACATCAGGGTCTGCGGCTTGCCCATGCCATCGGCTCCGTACCAGTTCCACATGTTGATGTAGCGCTTCATCCGCTCGCGGGTCGGCACCGCGGTCACCAGGTCGAGCACCTTGTCGCGGTCATCGAGGAAACGCATGTGGTAGTAGAATTCGTCGAAGCTCTCGAACTTCCCGGGCACCCCGCGGGCGATCGGGTGGCCGGGCATCACTTCCAGTTCCGCCAGCCAGTGCGGGTTCACCGACCAGTTGTCCTCATGGCAGGCGCCGATCCAGCCGCGCTGGTACTTGTCGGCCATCTCCTTGCTCGGGTGCACGGCGTAGTGCATGCACATGATGCCGGTCCCCTTCTTCGCGAGTCCGTCGAGATACTCCCACTCGCCCTGGATCGCGCTCGATGCATCGCAGTAGATGACGATGCCGTCCGCGCCATCGAGGACCTCCTTGTTTTTCGCCCACTCGACACCGACCACCTCGGCCTTCACGTCCAGCCCGCTCTGCTCGTTGAGGGCCTTGGCGAGAAGCATGCTCCCGGCGCGGAACTCATGCTCGCCGGAAGCGTGGCTGCGGTTGCCCGCGATGAAGACGATCTTCGTGGTCTCGGCCGCGGCGAAGGGACTGGCAGCAAGCACCGACAAGCCGATGGACATCAGGAATTTGGGAACGGTCATGGGGCTGATTCTTACGCCGCGAATCGGCCGTCCTTCCAGCCCCGATCGTCACGAAAACACTTTTCCTCCTAGCCATCCCCCGGGATCGGATTGAATATGTAAGCGCTCAATTCGTTCCAATCCTTAGAATCATGAAATACAAAATCCTCACTCTCGCTGCCGTCGCCCTGATGCCCGTGACCACCAACTCGTGCATGACGACCTACGACCAGTACGGAAATCCGGTCCAATCGGTCAGCCCCGGCGGAGCGGCCGCAATCGCCGCCGGCGCCGCCGCACTCGGTGTGGCTGCCGGACGCAGCTACCGCGGCAACGACGTTTACTACTACGGCGGACGCCCTTGCTACTACCGCGGCGGACGCCGTTACTACGTGCCCCGCGGTCACCGTTGGTGATCGGCCTCAGGCCAACCTGCACAGAACTTCCGCGCCTTCCCGAAGCTTGTCGTCGGGAACGGTGTAGCAGATGCGGAAGTGCGTGTCCTGCTCGCTGAACACCCCGCCCGGGATGATGAGCACGTTGTTGGCGATCGCCTGCTCGACGAAGCTCGTCCCGGTGTGTCCGTCCGGTGCCTTTGCCCACAGGTAGAAGGCCCCGTCGGGCGGACCGATCTCGAAATGCTCACCGAGAATCCCGACCATCAGGTCGCGCTTGTCGCGGTAGGCATCGATGTACGGATGCAGGTCGACCTGCGGGCACGCCAGCGCGGCGAATTGCGTGACCGCCGGCGCGCACACGAAACTGTACTGCTGCACCTTGGTCATCGCCTGGATCACGTCGGCCGGACCACAGGCGTAGCCGAGCCGCCAACCGGTCATCCCGTATGCCTTCGAGTGGCCGGCGAGCACCAGCGTGTCCTCGTAGATCTCGGCCATCGAGACCATTTCGACATACGCGAAGCGTCGGTAGATTTCGTCGCTGACCACCAGCACGCCATGCTTCCGGCACACGGTGGCGATGCCCTCAAGCTCCTCACGGGAGAAAATCCGGCCGGTCGGGTTGCCGGGTGAATTGAGGAGCAGCAACTTCGTCTTCGGAGTGATCAGCGACTCCAACCGCTCGGGATCGACCCCGAAATTGCTGCCGTAGGTGTCGAGATAGACCGGCTTCCCGCCGAACAATCGGACGAGGTGCTTGTACATCACGAAATACGGATCGGGCACGATCACCTCGTCGCCCTCCTCCACCAAGGCGAGCAGTGCCAGGAACAGTCCGCCGCTGACGCCCGAGGTGACCAGCAGTTCCGACTCGCTCCACTCGCGACCGGTGAATTCCTTCTCCTCCTCGAACAGAACCTGACGCAGCTCCGCGGCGCCTTGGGTCGGGGTGTAGGCATTGCGCCCTGCATCGATCGCCTCGTGGGCCGCCTTCTTGACTTCCGGCGGCACGTCGAAGTCCGGCTGGCCGATCGAAAGGTTGATCGGATTCTTCATCGACCTCGCCAGATCGAAGACGCGACGGATTCCGGAGGCATCGATGCGGTTGGTACGTTGGGCGAGTCTGGACATGTCCGCTCTCTGCCATGTCGCGCGCCGCTTGACCAGTCCGTCCCCCGCTATCGCGGAGTGGCATCACCGGCTTCCGCTGATATTCTGCGCCCGCACCCCCTCCTCGCACTCCCCTTGCGTTTCCTTCCCGTCATCCCCTGCCTGCTGGCCAGGCTCGCGACCGCGGCCCCGGTGATCGTCAATCCGGGCTTCGAAAGCGATCTCGACGGATGGACGCATTCAGGCGTCGCGATTGAGACGACCGATGTCCACGAGGGGCTCAAAAGCGTCGATCTGCAAGGCGGCTGGATCGAGCAGGCCGTGACCGGCTTGACCCCCGGCCAACCCCACCTGCTCTCCTTCGCGTATCAGGACACCACAGAAAGCAGCAACGTCCTGTCCCACGCCGCCATCACGATCGACGGGATCGAGATCGCCACGATCCACAACGGGCAGAGCAACGACACCGCTTACGGCAAGGAAAACGAGTTCGTGAGTTGCAACGTCTTCGAGTTCGTTCCGGCATCCGCCACCGCGACCCTGCGGGTGGAGACGCTCGACTCCGCCAGCGAGGGATTCCGGGTCGATAGCTTTTCGGTGACCTCAGGCACGACGCCGCTGCCGCCATCGGCACCGTGGGCGTCGCTCGACGTCATGACGGACGCACGCGGCGGCCGGCAGCTGGTCAACGGCGGATTCGAAAGCACGCTGGCCCCCGCTGCGGGAGATCCGTGCAATGCGGGCCCCGACTACAACCCGCACGTCTCCGGCTTCGCCCTGCCCGGCTGGCGGGTCACTCAGGAAAATGTGGATGTGCTGTTCGCCAGCGGCTCGATCACGGTGGCCGAAGGAAGCCGGGCATTGGACGTCGGCGGTCACGGTCCCGGCGGCATCGCCCAGACCGTTACCGGACTCGTTCCGGGCGCCGTCTACACACTGTCCTTCGAGCACGCCCGTCACATCTACTGGGGAACCGACGACATGACCGGCGAACTCCTCTCGAACGGCCGCATCGTCGCCGATTTGGTCCGAACCATCGACCAAGACTGGAACGATGGATATGAAATCAGGGAAGTGCCGATGCTCGCCGACAGCACCGGCAGCCTGACTGTCGAGATCCGTTCCACCGTCACCGACCGGGGCGGCAACATCATCTACGACGACATCCGCCTGAGCGAAGGTGGGGACGCCCTATCCGCATGGGCCGCGTTTCACGGAGTGACTCCGGATGGAGCGAACCACGACGATGATCCTTTCGACAATGTCTTCGAGTTCCTCCTCGGGCTCGATCCACTGGCAAGCGATTCGCTGATCGTGCCACAGGCCAACGGCGGCGCCATCACACTTGAGATACCGCTCAACGGGGCCGCGCTGGATCAAGGCTACGACCTCCAACTGCTCGCCAGCACCGACCTTGTGAGCTGGCCGGACGCCGCCACTCTGGGCGTTACCGTTTTCAGTGACACTTCCGGGCCGAGCACCAGCGGCAGCCGCACCTATCAGATGCCTTCCGGATCCGGGCGGTTGTTCCTGCGCATGCAGAGAACCGATCCGTGATCAGGAGACCACCGCAAGCGCCCCGGCAAGGTCGCCGAGCGCGCAACCGACGGACTTGAAGAAGGTCACCTCTTCTGCGGTCTTCCGTCCCTGGGCCGAACCGCGACAGAGATCGGCAAGTTCGCCTTCGACCCGGTCGAGATCGAAGACTCCCTCGGTGACCGGGACAAGGATCTCGCCCGCCTCTTTGAAACAGTTGGCGCGTGTGTCGACAAACACCCGCGACTTGAGAACCAGATCGGTGTCGCACTCCCGCTTGTCGGCGTGGTGGTTTCCGAGACAGTCGACATGAGTGCCCGGACGGATCCAGTCGCCGCACAGCAGGATGTCCGGCGAACCGGTCGCCGCCACCACGATATCCGCCACCTCGCAGGCCGGTTCGATGGCCTCGACACCGACAATCTCGACGCCCTCGATCTCCGAATCGAGGGCGCTCGCCAGGTTGCGGGCTTTCTCCGCATTCCGTCCCCAGATCATCACCCGCTTCAGCGGGCGGACACTCGCATGCGCGCGGATCAGATAAGGCACCAGCTTGCCGGTTGCCAGAATGAGAAGGGTCGATGCGTCATCGCGGGACAGGAAGCGTGACGCCAGTGCCGACACCCCCGCAGTGCGCCAGTAGGTGACCGAGGTGCCATCGACCAACGCCAGCGGCGCGCCATGCTGACGGTCGAAGACGAGGATCTTCGAGTACAGCGACGCGTGCGGGGGACGGTTCTCGGGGAAATACGTGAACGCCTTGAGGGCAATCACCCGGTCATTCCAAGCGGGCAGCATCGCGAAGGCATCGTGACCTTCACCGGGTGCCAATGGCAGCACCTGACGCGGGGGCATGGTGAAGTCGCTGGCAAAGGCCTGCTCCAGTTTTCCGATGAAGTCCGGGTAGGAAAGGGCCGCTTCGACGTCCTCCGATGAAAAAATTCTCATGCCCCGGTACAAACGGATCTCCGGCTTCCCGTCAACCGCCGGAATCCATTCCGCCCGCCCGGCTCCCCATCCGATCCGGCCTGCAGCGGATGTGCTCCGAGAATGCCGAAATCCACCAAACCGAGAATGACTCCGCCGGTTGAGCATCTTTCAAACGGAGTGTCCGATATCTATTTGCAGAACTCCATCCGGACGAGACGGTTGTAGTGATGAAAATCCCCCTACTTACCCTCCTGTTGACGGCGACAGCCGCCCTTGCGTCGGACTGGGCGACGCTCTCGAAGATCGGCGACGAGATCGAACTGAAGAAAGGTCAGACGGCCCTGATCGTTTCCGTGTCGGAGCCGTCGTACTTGTCGGTCAAGGACTCGACATGGTCATCGCGTGATCTGCGGGTCCGCCCGTATCGCAAGGACTTCCGTGTCTGGGAGTCGCGTCGCGAGGACTACCCCGGAGAAGTCGAAGTCGGCTGGCGCCAGCCGTTCGTCGTCTCCGGCCCCTGCAAGCTCCGGCTCGGCACTGACTCGGTCGTGACCCTCCGCATGATCGGCGGGCCGCCGCGCAGGTAAGCTCAGCCCCAGCCGAAAGCACGCTCGAAGGTCCAGTAGAGACCGACGAGCGCGATCGCCGCGGAAGCCACCACGGCGACCGGACGCATCCGCTTCTGAACCGCTTGGTCGACGGCATCGGGTCCGTCCGCACGGACCTGCTTGCGCACGATTGCGGCGAGAATCAGCCACACGGCGAATGCGATTGCCAGCACGGCGACTTGCGCCACTTCGACACCTACGTTGAAGCCGACCAACGGAACGAGAAGCGCATCACTCGGCAATTCCAGTTCCTGCATCACGGAGGCGAAGCCCATCCCGTGCAGCAGACCCAGCGCGAAGACGAAGAACACCCGCCAGGGCTTGAGTTCGCGCACCCAGAGGTTCTCGATGCCGACGTAGGCGATGCTCAGCGCGATCATCGACTCGACGAAGCGCGGGTTGATCGTGAAGACCCCGAGCACCACCAATGCAAGCGTGATGGAATGCGCCAGGGTGAAGGCAAGACTCTGAGAAAGCAGGGGGCGGATTCTCGGCTTCAGGAAAAACAGGCCGAGGATGAACAGGATGTGATCGAGTCCCAGAGGAAGGACGTGCTCGAAGCCGGCAACAATCCAACCGAACAGCGCCACTTCTTCCGACTTCTTAGGACCCGCGACCGGATCGATTTCAAGCAACCCGATGGGATCGTCGTGCGGGGCGATCCGCATCACGCGTCGAGCCGGCGGCTTTCCTTCCCTCGGGATGACGACATCGATCGTCAGCGGTTGGTCCTCCGGGTCCTTCCAGACCAACTCCAGCGCCCCGCCGTCACCGGCCGGATAATCGCCCTGCAACTCGATTTGGACCACGGCATTGCCATCCCGATTGAGCTCCAGCTCAGGAGGCACCGATTCGAAACCCGGGAAGGCCATCGAGAAATCGAGACGTTCTCCATTCAGGGTGAGCACCAGGCTCTCCTTCATGAAAACGGACAGCCTCTCACGCATCGCGGTGAAATCCGCTTCATCCAGAGTTGCGAGCCACTCCTTGCCCGCGCTGTTCGGATCGCCCGGCTGGCCCGGCGGCACCTTCGCACCGTCTTCGGGATAGGCCGCCCATGCATCGATCCAAACCGTCGCTTCCCAACTGGAGGGCGATGACTGGATCTCGGCATTCACCTGGTCCATCGAGTGCGCCGAAACCGAACCGACCGACAGCCAACCCATCACGAGCCAGATGGCCGCCCGCCCGATGATCCGCTCCGCCATTTCCATGCAACGACAGGGACGCACGAGCCCACTCCAGCCTTTCGGCCAATCCTCTCATCGTGCGACGCAGGCCGAAGATGATCCCCGTGTCCTCTCAGGGCGATCACCGGACACCGTGCATTCTGAGCGACGGACATAAGTTCCGCATTTCCCTTTCCCCGGTCCGCCGAGCCGCCTAACACAGCGCCCCCATGCAGCAGCAGCCGCGACCCGGACAACGTTGGATCTCGACCTCCGAGCCCGCCCTCGGACTCGGCGTCGTGGTCGAGGTCCCGCACGGCCGCGTGCAGATTGTCTTCCCCGCCGCCGAGGAGACGCGGCTCTATGCGCTGGAGAACGCGCCGCTCGTCCGGGTCCGCTTCAAACCCGGCGACCGGATCGCCGCCCGCGAAGGCGCCGAGTTCACCGTGACCGGTGTCACCGAAACCGACGGCATCCTCCACTACGAAGGTGCCGATACCCCGGTCGACGAAGGTGACCTGCTCGACTCGCTCAGCTTCACCTCGCCGGAAGAGCGGTTGCTCGCCGGCCTGTGCGACGATTATCGCGAGTTCGACCTGCGGCGCCGGGTGCTGAAGTGGAACACGCGAATCCGACGCTCACCGGTGCGCGGCTTCTGCGGCGCGCGGATCGACCTCATCCCGCACCAGCTGGCGATCGTTTCCGAAGCCTGCTCGCGGCTTCATCCACGCGTAATGCTTGCCGACGAAGTCGGTCTCGGCAAAACCATCGAGGCCTGCCTGATCCTTCAGCACCTCCATCTGACCGGTCGCGCGGAACGCATCCTGATCCTCGTTCCCGAGCCGCTGATCCACCAATGGTTCGTCGAGCTCCTGCGCCGCTTCAACCTGCTGTTCGCGATCTTTGATGAGGCCCGCTGCCGCTCAATCACCGAACACCAACCGAAGGCGAACCCGTTCTCCGACTCGCAGCTGATCCTCGCCCCGGTGCCCCTGCTCGCCGAGAGCCCGGAACGGGCCAAGCAGGCGCGCGACGCCGGCTTCGACCTGTTGATCGTCGATGAGGCCCACCACCTCGAATGGTCGCCGGACGAAGTCTCGCCGGAGTATGCGGTCGTCGAAGCGCTGGCCGCCACCACGCCGTCCCTGCTGCTGCTCACCGCGACTCCGCAGCAACTCGGTCCCGAAGGACACTTCGCACGACTGCGCCTGCTCGATCCCGATCGCTACGGCGACCTCGCCGCCTTTCTCGGAGAAGCGGAGGCCTACGCACCGCTGGCGGAGACGGTCGAGGCTCTGAAGTCGGGCGGGATGCCGGAGGATCTCGACGCCATCGCGGAACACTCGCCTGCCACCCGCTCGCTGCTCGACCGCCTGCGTGGTGGCGATGAAACGGCGCGCGACGAACTGGTGTCCGAACTGATCGACGGCTTCGGCACCGGCCGCGTGCTGTTCCGCAACACCCGGCGCCAGCTGACCGGCTTCCCCGGTCGCGAACCGCACCTGCATCCGTTGGAGGAGGGTGAGTCGCCGTATTCGTGGCTGGCATCCTTGCTGAGATCGCTGCCCGAGGACGAAAAGGTTCTGCTCATCACCGGCAGCCCCGAAGCCGCCATCGCGGTGCGGGAAAAGCTGCTGGAGGAAATCCATGTCGAGTCGGCGCTCTTCCACGAAGACCTGTCACTGATCCAGCGCGACCGCAACGCGGCGTGGTTCGCCGATCCGGCGGGCGCACGGATCCTGATGTCATCGGAGATCGGTAGCGAGGGACGGAACTTCCAGTTCGCGCGACACCTCGTGCTGTTCGGATTGCCTCGTGATCCCGAACTGCTCGAGCAACGGATCGGGCGCCTCGACCGGATCGGCCAGACCGGCACGATCCACATCCATGTTCCCTACGGTGTCGGCAGCGCGTCCGAGTATCAGGCGCGATGGTTGCACGAGGGGCTCGATGCCTTTTCGCACCCGCTGCGCGGCGCGACGACCCTCGCCGAGGAACTGCTGCCGGAACTTGACCAAGTGATGCAGTCGCTCGACGCGGCGGCTTTCGACAAACTTCTCAAGAAGAGCCGCAAACGCTGCGGCGAGGTCGCCGAGCAGCTCGACTCCGGCCATGACCGGTTGCTTGAACTGAGCGCGCCGGCTCCGGAAGTCGCGGCCGGACTGATCGAGCAGATTGAAGAACACGACGAGGACGCGTCGTTCGAGCGCTTCGTCATCCGGCTCTTCGACCGCCTCGGTCTCGATGTCTCCGACCTCAGCACCCGCACCTACCAGCTCGCCCGCGGCCAGCGTCTCAGCGAAGCCTTCGCCGACCTGCCGGACGACGGGATCTCCGCGACCTTCGACCGCGAGACCGCGCTCGCCCGTGAAGACCTTCAATTGCTCACCGCCGACCACCCGATGGTGCGCGGATCGGTCGATCATTTCCTGACCTCCGAAACGGGAAACGCGACCTTCGCGCGATGGGAAAGCGGTCTCGGCAAGGGCATCCTGCTCGAGGCGTGCTTTATCCTCGAAACGCTCGCGCCCGGGCGGCTGCACCTCGACCGCTTCCTCCCGCCGACCGCGATCCGCGTCGCGCTGGACCATCAGGGCAAGGACCTCACCGAGGCTCCCAAACCCGCGATGCTGCTGCCTGGCGACGCCCGCCGGCTCGTCACCCAACCGGCCTTCCGCAACGGCATCTTCCCCGAGATGATCAAGCAGGCACGCGCACTCGCCGAGGCCCGCACCGAGGAGCCTTTGGCCAAAGCCCGGGAAGCGGCCGAGTCGCGGATCCGCCACGACATCGACCGTCTCAAGGACCTCGCCGCCCGCAATCCGCAGGTGACGCCCGACGAAATCGCGGGCCTCGAGCACTTCCTCGACGAGACCCTGCAGGCCCTCACCTCCCCGCGTCTCCGACTCGACAGCTTGCGCGTGATCTGGCGAACTTGAGGCTGATGGCCGAGAACCCCTACCGGACTCCGGAAGCCACGCACGTCGAGTCACTCGAGGATATCGGGATCGACAAGTTGCGGCTCGTGGCGATTTGCACGTCGCTTCCGGTGGTCCTCGTTCTCTCGACGCTCCTTGTCGTCCGCTCGAAGTTCGCGCGCATCTTCGAAGAAATGGAGGCAGCCGAATTGCCTTGGCTCACCGTCGCGTTCCTCGGACTTCCGGGCACGATGCTGATCGCGGTCGGCTTGTTTTTCGCCGTCTATCTCTTCGTCCGGGCGATCCGCGGCGAGCCGGTCAGGGGAACCATTCTGACCTTCCTCGTCTTTCTCCTGCTCATCGCCGGCCTCAGCGCCTTCGCCATCTATCTGCCGCTGCAAACGGTCCTTCTCGATGTCGGGCCGTGATGCGGCTCACGCGAGGACCGCGTAGAACTCCGGCGGCTCGGTATTCCAAGTCAGGTGCTTGGTGCCGTAGGCGACCAGACCGCGGCCGTAGCGGCTGCGGGTGCTCACGCCTGAAACCATCCGCGTGATCTGGTTGCTCATGTGCTTTTCCATCAGGGATGGCAGCGCCCACTTCTTGTAGAGCTCGCGGAGTTTGGAGCCGCCTTCGTACATCGAGAACATGCGGCCGTCGTAGAAGTAGTTGATGATCTCTCCCCATGCCTCGTGCCAGTCGAGCATCTCGGCCTCGACCTTGGCGAAGCCCGACGCCAGCCGCTCGGGTTGGTCGAGGACCGCCGGTCCCTTCTTGAACACACGACGGTCCAGCGCGTCCGCCATGTGCATGGCCATGAACAGGCCCGGCGAAAGCATCGGATCGACGAATCCGTGGGAATCCCCGACCGCCACCCAACCGGGGCCGTGCCCGCGTTCGGAGATCAGCTGGTAGTTGGTGTAGGTCATCACGTCGGTGACCCGCTTCCGGCCCTTGCCGGCTTCGCGAAGGATGGGCTCGGCATCGATGATCGATTCGAGCCGCTCTTCCGGCGTGTCTCCGTGCGCCTTGGCGGCCTTGGTGTCGAGCACCACACCGACCGACAGACGGCCCGGCAGCGGAATCCGCCACGACCAACCGTGCTCGAGGATCGAGAGCACCACTTGCCCGTCGACCATGCTCTCGGCTTCGAAATTCTCGTAGTGGGCGAAGTAAGCGACATCGCTCCGTCCTCCGCGCTTCGCCGACAGCTCCAGCGCCCTCGCGAAGAGCCGCGCCCGGCCGGTCGAATCGACCAGCAGCTTCGGGTGTTCGCCACCGAGTTCCGGTGTCGCCTCGAGGGTCTCGGCATCAAGTTGCACCTCACGACCGTTCTCACCGCGTTCCACTTTTGCCCGACGCGTCACGAACTCGACTCCGAGCTCCTCCGCACGGGTCCGGAGCAGGTTGTCAAACTCCGGTCGCGGGATGTTGTACGAGTAGTTCGGCGTCTTCCCGAGCACGCCTTCGGGGAAAAGGAAATCGAGCCGCAGACCGCCACGATGCATGAACGCCACACCGGGCTTGAACTGGGAAAACTCCTTCACCCGGTCCTCGATCTTCAGCCTTCGCATCAGGTCGACCACCGTTGGCAGCAAGGACTCACCGACCAGCAGATCCGGCCGCTTGGCATCGTCGAAAACCACCACGCGAAAGCCCCTCTCCGCCAGAAGCGCGCCCAGCGTGCAGCCTGCGGGGCCTGCCCCGACAATCGCAACGTCCACCGGCTTCTTCACGCCGCCTCCGTATCGCGCCCGCGCCGCTCGCGCAAGTCCCCGCAATCCCCCGTTTGGAACGATGCCGGGTCACCCGGCATTGCCGCCGCCCCGAATCCTGCTTAATTCGCCTCCACATGCTTCGTTTCTCCCTTTTCGGCATTCCGGTCAACGTCCAGCCGTGGTTCTGGATCACCTTGGCCTTGCTCGGAGGCGCCACCGGAATCGACGGCCGCGAGGACGTCCTGAGCGTCGCGCTGTTCGTGCTCGCCGGCTTCGTCTCGGTGCTCGTCCATGAGCTCGGACACGCCCTGACCGGACGCTCGTTCGGTGCCCCCACCCAGATCACGCTGATGGCATTCGGCGGCTTCGCCAGCTTTCCGGCGAACGCCTTCACGCGGAAGCAGGACTTCCTCGTCACCGCCGCCGGCCCCGCCATCCAGATTCTGCTCGGGCTGGTATTCTTCGCGATCTACGCCTTCGTCCCCCTGCCGACCACCGCCGCCAAGATGTTCGTCTTCTGGGGCATGGTGATCAGCATCTTCTGGGCGGTGATCAATCTGGTCCCGGTGATTCCCCTCGATGGCGGCCGCCTCGTCGCCGCGCTGCTGGGCCCTTCGAAACGGGTGCTCGCCCTGCAGATCAGCCTGGTCGCCGCGATCGCAGTCGCCTTGGGAATGTTCTTCCTCATGAAGAGCTTCCTGTTCCCGATTTTCCTCGGCCTGATGGCCTATCAGAACTGGCAGGAGCTGCAGCAGTTCCGGCGTTAGTTCGTCAGATGAGCATCCGCAGCGCCGCCAAGGCCGCGAAGCCGATGATCATCCACTCGAAGACCCGCTGCGGGACCTTTTGCAACAAGCTCTTGCCCAACAAAATCCCGGCCACAATCGCCGGGGCGAGCAGCAGGTTGGTGTAGAGCGTCTGCGAGTCGATCAGACCGAGGTTCCGGTTCAGCGGGACCTTGATCAGGTTCACCAGCAGGAAAAACCGCGCGCCGATCCCGATCAGCTCCATCTTCGGCACCCGCTTCGACAGCAGGTAGAGCTGGAACACCGGCCCGGCGGCATTCGCCAGCATGGTGGTCACGCCCGCCGCCACCCCGGCGCCGGTGCCGAATGCCCGATGCTCGGCGATTTTCTCCAGCACCCCGGGCCGCAGCACGCGTAGCGACTGCAACGCGAGCAGCACGAGGATCGAGATCCCGATGATCCGCTTCGCCACCGGTTCGGGCACGGTTCCAAGGAGATACCAACCGATCCCGAGCCCGACCAGGGTCGCGGGCAAAAGCCGCCACACGTCCTTCCACGAGCCGTGCTTGCGGAAGGCCGGATAGACCAGCAGATCGGCGATGATCAACAACGGCAGCGCAAAGCCTGCCTGGGCCTTGGCGCCGAGCAGGTGGGTGAAGATCGCCACCGAGAGCAGCGAGGTGCCGCTGAACCCGGCCTTCGCCACCCCGATGAAAAACGCCGCCGCCAGCGCCAGCGTCCATGCCTCCGGTCCCTCTAGCACGCCCCTTACCTAAGGAGCGTGCCGGAGCATCGCAAGCGCGCTCACCCGAGGAAGATCCAGAACAGCTGGTTCAGCACGTAAACGATCGGGATCGAACCGAGCACGCTGATCCAGAATGCGGCGATCGCGTAAACACCGATCTGGAATCGTCCGCGCGCCAAAGCCGCTCCCGGAATTCCCAGCAGATGCACGCCATAGAGCGCGAGCACGAAGGCACCGCCGTCATTCGAGTGCCAGACGGCATTCGTGAGCTGACCGACGATTCCGATGATTCCTTCGATCCACATGTAAAGCACCAGCAGCGCGGCGACCGAACCCATGGCGGTTCCGACCACCCAACTCACCTGGGCGGAGCGGGTCACGAGTTCGCTCTCCACCGGGTGCACCGACACCAGTTGCTTCAGCTTCGAATCCGCATCCGAAGGGACGGACCCCGTCACCAGCTTCACGCTGGGGGTGTAGCCGGACTCGCGACGCGGCCGGCGATGCTTGCCGCTCCCCCGGAAGGGGACCGGAGAGGAAGGAATCCCGCGCAGGTTCCTTTGCAGCGCATTGGGCGTATTCATGGCCCCGACATCATCCTCCGACCCGCGGATTCCGCCCATGGGAACCGGATCGTCCTTTTGTAGCACCGAAGGTAGGGACGAGCGCCCCCGCTCGTCCGTGAGGGAAGGGACAGCCTCGCACCCACTGCAAGCGTCGGACGAGCGGGGGCGCTCGTCCCTACCTTCAATCCCCGAGCCGATCCCGAATTTTGAGGTTTGAAATCCGGCATTTCCGCCCTACCCCTCGCCCCGACATGAAGATCGTCGTCGCATACTCCGGGGGACTCGACACCTCCGTCCTCCTTCTCTGGCTCAAGGAAAAGTACAACGCCGAGATCATCGCCTACTGCTCCGACTGCGGACAGGGCGAGGAACTCGACGGCCTCGAGGCCAAGGCGCTCAGCACCGGTGCCTCGAAGTGCTACATCGACGACCAGAAAGAGGAGTTTGCCCGCGACTTCATCTTCCCGATGTTCCAGGCCAACGCGCTCTACGAGGGCCGCTACTTCCTCGGCACCTCGATCGCCCGCCCGTGCATCACCAAGGGCATGATCGATGTCGCCATCAAGGAAGGCGCCGACGCCATCGCCCACGGCGCCACCGGCAAGGGTAACGACCAGGTGCGCTTCGAACTCTCCGCCGCCGCGCTCGCTCCGGACATCAAGGTGATCGCCCCGTGGCGCGACGCCGAGTTCCGCAAGCAGTTCCCCGGACGCGCCGAAATGATCGCCTACGCCGAGGCCCACAACATCCCGGTGAAGGCTTCCATGAAGAAGCCCTACTCGATGGACCGCAACCTCCTGCACATCTCCTTCGAGGCCGGCGCTCTCGAGGATGTCTGGCACGATGCCACCGGCGAGGACGACAAGGACATGTACGTGCTCTCCGTTTCCCCGGAGGACGCACCCGACGCTCCGCAGTATCTCCAGTGCCTCTTCGAAAAGGGCAACGTGATCGGCCTGCAGACCGAAGGCCTTGCCGAACTCATCGCCGAGCTCGGCGACTTCGAGGTGCAGGGCGAGAAGGACGGCTACACGCTGCTCACGCCCTACGGTGTGATGCGGGTGCTCAACGCGCTCGGCGGCAAACACGGCATCGGCCGTATCGACATCGTCGAGAACCGCTTCGTTGGCATGAAGTCCCGCGGCATCTACGAGACGCCCGGTGGCGCCATCCTGATGGCCGCCCACCGCGACCTCGAAACGCTGGTTATGGACCGCGAACTCCAGCTCACCCGCGACACGCTCATTCCGAAATACGCCCAGCTCATCTACAACGGCTTCTGGTTCGCTCCCGAGCGCGAGGCGATCCAGGCACTGGTCACCGAGAGCCAGAAGACCGTCTCCGGCGAAGTCCGCGTGAAACTCTACAAGGGCAACGTCATGCAGGCCGGCCGACGCAGCCCGCACAGCATGTACGACGAACACGTCGCCACCATGGAAGGCGGTCAGGAGGAAGCCTACAACCAGGACGACGCCACCGGCTTCATCGCCCTCAACGCCCTCCGCCTCAAGGCCAACGCCCGCCAGAAGTAAAGGCAGGGTCGGGCGCCCCAGCCCGACCGCCTCCAGCGTCGTCGCTCAGCGGCGTATTCCTTCCACTGATCACCGATCACTGCTCACAGAGCACCTCTTCCCATGTCCAAACCCCAGACCGCCATCACCCCGACCCGTGCCGAGGATTTTCCCGAATGGTACCAGCAGGTCATCAAGGCCGCCGACATGGCCGAGAACTCTGAGACGCGCGGCTGCATGGTCATCAAACCGTGGGGCTACGGCATCTGGGAACTGATCCAGCAGCAGCTCGACCGCCGCTTCAAGGAGACCGGCCACCAGAACGCCTACTTCCCGCTGCTCATCCCGCTTTCCTACCTCGAGAAGGAAGCCGAGCACGCCGAAGGCTTCGCGACCGAATGCGCGGTGGTCACGCACCACCGTCTCGAAACGGTCAAGGACGAGGAGACGGGCAAGACAAAGATGATTCCGACCGGCGAACTCGCCGAGCCGTATGTCATCCGTCCAACCTCCGAGACCATCATCGGCGCCGCCTTCTCGCGCTGGATCCAGAGCTACCGCGACCTGCCGCTGCTGATCAACCAGTGGGCCAACGTGATGCGTTGGGAAATGCGCCCGCGCCTGTTCCTGCGCACCGCCGAGTTCCTGTGGCAGGAGGGCCACACCGCCCACGAAACCGCCGACGAGGCGATCGAGGAGACGCGGATGATTCACAGGCTCTACGCCGACTTCCTGCGCGACCACCTCGCGATCCCGGTGATCCCCGGCGAGAAGACCGAGAACGAACGCTTCCCCGGTGCCGACATCACCCTGACCGTCGAAGCGATGGTGCAGGACAAGAAGGCCATCCAGGCCGGCACCTCGCACTACCTCGGCACCAACTTCTCGAGCGCCCAGGACATCACCTTCACCGGTCGCGAAGGCACGGTCGAACACGCCCACACCACCTCGTGGGGCGTTTCCACGCGGATGATCGGCACGCTGGTCATGGCGCACTCGGACGACGACGGACTGGTCCTGCCGCCGCGCGTCGCCACGCAGCAGATCGTGATCATTCCCGTGACGCCGAAGGAGGATACGAGGGAAGCCGTACTTGAGAGCTGCCATGCGCTGGCCGACACGCTGCGCAACGACCTCGACTTCCACGGCGAGAAACTCCGCGTGCACGTCGATGACCGTGACGTGAAAGGCAAGAAGTGGGAGTGGGTCAAGAAGGGCGCGCCGATCCGGATCGAGATCGGCCCGCGCGACGTCGAGAGCCGCAAGGTCTGCATGAGCCGCCGCGATCGTCCTTCAAACGACAAGGAGTTCCTCGACAAGGAGGAATTCATCCAGCGCGCGCCCGACATTCTCAACGAGATCCACGACACCTTGCTGCACAGGGCCACCGAATTCCGCGACGCCAACATCGCGGACTGCACGGACCTGGATGCCTTCCATGCCCACTGGTCGCAGGACAACCCCGGCTGGCTGATGACCCCGTGGGCCGGCAGCCCCGAGGAAGAGGACGAGCTGAGCAAGAAGCACAAGATCACGATCCGCTGCCTCCCGCTCGACCAGCAGGAGGGCGACGAGGCCGCGTGCATCCTGACCGGCAAGCCGACCAAACAACGCGCTCTCTGGGGCCGCAGCTACTGAGCTTCCCGATGGACCGCGAGCTCCAGCTCGCCCAAGGGTGCGCGGACTTCAGTCCGCTGATTCGGACCGTCGAAGCGGACTGAATTCCGCGCACCATCTCGACGTCCAGCCACGCCCCGAAACCGAGTCTTGGCCGCAGGCGGACCGCGCGAGCCCACTCGCGCATCGATTTGCCAGGGTTCCGGGGCGCGAGTGGGCTCGCGCGGTCCTTCCCTTCCTCAAATTCCACCACCCCCCACTTTTACATTGTGTCACAAAGTGAATTGACTCAGCGTGCCCGCATGTTCCAAAGATTCGGATGGGTGTTCGCCGTCACCCTCATTGTGTTTCCGGCACTCGGACTGCTCGGCGCCGGTGTTTTCGCCTACATCCAGCCCAAAAAATACGAGTCGACGGCGACGGTTCAGGTCCGGCCGGTGAACCCGTCGGCCTTGGTGGTTCCGGGCACCATCACTCCTGCCCCGACCGGAAGCGCCACCTTCTTCCCGACCGAGTTCGAAGTCATCCGCGCGACGAGGACCCTCGATATGGTCATCGAGGATCTCGACCTCACCAACCGCTGGGGTGTTTCGCCAGCCGCCGCCAGACAGCAACTCCAGGGCATGATCTCCACGGAGAACATCCGGGGCACCGACCTGATCGAGATCAAGACGCGGGCCTCCAGCCCACAGGATGCGATCCTGATCAATAACGCTGTGTGCGACGCCTACCGCGAACGGCGGAGGGAACTCGAATACGCCCGTTCCGACGCGGCGATGCAGGACCTTCGGGAAGCCGTGCGCTCGCAGGAGGATCTGGTTGAGGAAAGGCGGAAGGTTCTGACTCAGATGATCCGGAATGAAAAGATCCTCACCACGCGAAACAGCACCAACACACCGGCCGATGGAGCGGCGGAAGCTGCCAAACGCTACGCCCTGCTCGAGTCGCAGCGCATCAAGCTTGAGAGCCAGATTGAGACCCTGCTTCTTTATGACGGCGGGCAGCTCGTCACCTACGCAGCAGGGCTGAACCTTCCGGAAAACGTCGTTCGCACCCTCCACCCTCAGTGGCTCGACGCGAAGCGGCAGTTGGAAGCCTTGAAGCAAGGCGGCCTTGGCGACAGCCATCCGACGGTTCAGCAGCAAACCAAGATCGTCGAAGAACTCCGCGCCGACCTCGACCAAGGGGTCGTCGCGCTCCGTGAAACCCTCCGGGCACAGCTCGCGCTGACCAAGGAGCAGGCCGAAAGACTCAGGGAGAGAAATCCCCCGGAAGAGGGTCTCGTCTTGCCACTTACCCGGCCCCGCCAGTCCTTCGAAGAAGCAAAGTCCGACTTCGACGCCGCGCAATCGCTCCTCGAGCAACTTAAGATCAAGCTCATCTCCGAAGAGATGCAGCGCCGCATCACCGAAGACCCGGTGATCGTCCACTCTGACCCCGTCGAGCCGGAACGCCCGGTTTCCCCGAACATCCCGCTCACCCTCGCCATCGGCGGCGGTGGCGGAATCCTCCTCGGCCTGATCGCCCCCCTCTTCCTCATCCCGATCCTCAACGCCTTCTCCAAGGACGAGGACGAGTAGGCGCCGCAGGCGGACGGCGGGAGCCCACTCCCGCCCCGGAACCCAAGCCGCAGACAAGGAAGTGTCCGAGCGAAGTCCCACATCTGCAAACCCGCGACCGTTGACGCGCTGTCTGACCGGGCTCCTTTGCGGGACCCTCCTCGGCTGGAGCGTCGCACTCTTGGTTCCTCCAGCTTACGAATGTAGTACTCTGCTCCTCAGAAACATCCCGACCGACTCGGTCGTAGCAGGGGAACCTCTCAAGTCCGCCGAGTTGCTCGACCGCATTGTCACCCAACTGGAACTGAGAGACCGGTGGAATCTTGGCCTTGAAGCTGCGGTTGCACGGCTCAACCGGCACGTCGAAATCGAGCTATCTCCCCACTCCCAAGTCATCGAACTTCGGGTGGTGGCCGACGATGCGGGGGATGCCGTAGCCATCTGCGAAGCAGTGGAGCGCAACTTCCGATCGCAATTGGCAGCGTCCATCACCACAAATCGTCAGACGCTCGAAGCCGCGGTGACCGCACAGAGAGCGCGCGTCCGGGAAGAGAGACGAGTCCTTACGCAGATCGAAAGGAACCGCCCATTCGAAAAGGCTAAGGAAGAGAAAGAAGCAGCCCTGCTGAAACTGAGGAACGAAGAACGACTCCTTGCGAACCAGATCGAATGCCTTGAGCAATCCGCCGGTGATGGCTTGGTGTCCTATGCCTCAGCCATCCAACCTGCGGGTCATCACCTTCGTGTTCTCGAAACTCAGCTGCTCCATACGAGGTTCGACATCGCCAATCTCAGGTCAAAAGGACTCTCCGACGGCCATCCCCTTCTGCTCACGTTGAACGCCATTCAGGACGGGGTCGCGACTGATCTTGCGGAAGAGATTGAAGCGATGCGACTTCGGAAGCGGCTACGCCTCACCGAACTGGCCACCGAAATCCAGCAAGTCGAGGCTTCGCCCCCCGATCTTCCTGAGGACACCGGATGCTACGGCTACGACGACCCGGAAGCGAATCTTCTCGAGGCCACGGCCGCGCTGGGCGTGCTGACAGCCAGTCTGGCTCTTGAAAGACACCAACCCGATCCGACTTCGGCTTTTCACAACATCGGCAACTCGTATCTCGTCCCAAAGAGGCTCGGACTTCCCACTTGGATACTCGTCAGCTCCGGAGCAGTTCTCGGAATTATGGTATCTGCCATCGGATGGCAACGGCACAAGATCCACGCCAAGACTTAGGCGCCGCAGGCGGACCGCGCGGCTCCGACCGCGCATTCGATTCGCCGGGGTTCCGGGGCGCGAGTGGGCTCGCGCGGTCCGCCTGCGGCAGCAATTACGCCCCCCATTGGGTGATCATTCCCGAATGACAGCCGCCCTCAGCGCGCCACGGCGCGCTTCTTCGACTTCTTCGACTGCACCTGCGACTCGATCGGCTCACCGCAGTAGATGTCGAAGCAGGCGGCGGCACGCGCTCCGGCCTCGGCGATCTCGCGGGCGTCGAGCCACTCGCAGTCATAGGCGGCATGCATCGCGCCCAGCGCGTACTCGTTGCCCGAGCCGATCGCCCAGAAGCGCTCGATTTCGGTCACCTCGCGGTAGCTGTCGATCTCGTAGATCGCGTCCGGAGTCGCGACACAGAAGCTGAGCTGGGTCGACTCATACGGCTGCCCGCAGCCCCCTTCCGAAGTCTGAAGGTGATACTCGTCCTTCAGGATCTCGTGGACCTTCTGCAGGTCGCGGAAGATCTCGTCCGGGTTCGTGAACCGGAATAGCTCCGGCTTCCGACCGATCAGGTCGCGGATCACCATCTGGTGCGCGCAGTAGCCGACAACACCGAGCAAGTTCCCGTGAGCAGGGATGATTTTCGAGGGTTCGGATTTGTAGGAGGCCGGCTTCTTGGTCGAGCCGGCCGTGCTCTGGGTGTCGGCCGCGATGGCCGTCACCCCCTGTTTCCTGACGACACATACGACGGACATGGTAGTTTGGGGTTCGGTTTGGTTGGAGCCACAGGCCGCATGCCTGGGTCCTGGAGAAATGCCCGGTAGCGGATTCGCACCGCTGCTGCCGCGGTCAAAGCGCGGAGTGCTGACTGTTACACCAACCGGGTCGGTTGTGGAAAATGGCGCACCTGCCGGGACTCGAACCCGGTTCTCCGCGGTGAAAGCGCGGTAGCCTAACCCATAGCTGACAAGTGCATGAAAGTGGTCGCGGCGGCAGGACTCGCACCTGCTATCTCCGACTTCCAAGGTCGGCGGCTCGTCTGTTTCACCCTCGCCACGTGGGGATTTGGTGGGTTCGGAAGGACTCGCACCTTCGTCGGCCGGTTAAAAGCCGGCTGCTCTGCTTGTTGAGCTACAAACCCATGGGATGCGGAAAGTGGAGGAATCGAACCCCTGGGACGCGATGCCCACCCCGGTTTTCAAGACCGGTTGCCGACCCGCCGGCGGCACTTTCCGAAGCGGAGAACTGGGGACTCGCACCCCATCCCTCGAAGGGACCCGACGTTTAGCAAACGTGTCCGGCTCGCTTGTCCGGTTAGCTCTCCCCGACCAGAGCGGGACGGAGCCGGTTGCCTCTGCCGTTGAATGCGGCAACAACAACTCTCAGCCTCCGGAGGAGGAGGCTGGACTTCTGCATGGCCCGAGCGGAGCGAGGGCAACTACGCATGCATTCTTGAAAAGAGGTCCCCTTGGCAGGACTCGAACCTGCAACCTCCCGGTTCGTAGCCGGGTGCTCTGGATCCGCTTGAGCTACAAGGGTATGGATTTGGAGTGCGGCGGCAGAGGGAGTCCTCGACCGGCGGCGCCGCTTTGGGGGCGGTCCGCTCGGGCAACACCTCCTCGAGAGCCGCTCGAAAAGCGGTGTCGCCACCCCTGCCGGGGTTCTGCCACCGCACTCCAAATCTAAACTGGCGGTCCATGCCGGTAACGCTCCGGCGCCTCCTGCCTGACAAACAGGTGTGCTGCTTCTGCACCAATGGACCCGATGGAAAGAGGTAGCGTGCCGGGGTATCGAACCCCGTTCCTCCGGTTGGAAGCCGGACACATCACCTGCAATGCTTGCACGCCATGGCGGCCGGACGGGAGTCGCACCCTGCCCTCGGAGTCTTCAAGACCGCGCTCTCCTGCGTGAGCTACCCAGCCGAAAGTCAGAATGGTACCAGCGCCCGGTACTGCCCCGGGGTCGTCCGCTTATCGGGCGGATGCTCTGCGATTGAGCTACGCTGGAGTTGGTAGGGGCCGGTGGTATCGCGCCACTCGTCGCCTTCCGGACTTCTTTTACGACGGCAGGTTTACAGTCTGCTGACCGGAGCGACCCCTCTGAAAATGGTCGCGGGGACGGGAATCGAACCCGTGTCGAAGGGCTTATGAAACCCTCTGGAGAACCAACACTCTCCCCGCATTTGAAAATCTATAGTGCGACCGCGCCCACATCCGACTGGAGCCTTGATCCCTACGGAGAGCGGCTGATAGGCTAACCCTCTGGCTTCGATCCTCCCATCAACCCAAGCCGCCAAAACCCATGAAATACGGAATCCTCGGGATCTCGACCTGTCTTGCATGCCTTCTCCCCGCCGCCCCCATCACGTGGGGTCCCGCTACCGCTGTCTCGACCGGTCCCGGCAACTCGGCCGATGTCTCGACCAACGGATTCCTCGTCGAGGCCTTCAATGCCCAGGGCGCTTTGGACACACCCGCCACACCGGTGGTGAACAGCGTGCCGTTTGTCGGAGTCGACACCATCCTGCCGGGCGGCAACGGAACAGCCGATGACTTCTGGACGGCAGGGGTGGGAGGTGACAACCCCTACCTCAATCTTCTCAAGGATGTGGATTTCGGCGGCGGCACCAACCTCGTCAGCATATCCATCGGGAGCGGAAACCTGACGGTCGGCTCAACCTACGAAGTGCAGGTCTGGTTCGTCGACGACCGCGCGGCCTTCGACACGCGGGTCACCCCGGTCGGAGATGGCGAAGCCGTTCCAAGCACGGTGGATCTGAATGACCAATATGCGATCGGCACCTTCATCGCGGATGGAACGTCGCAGACCCTCACCCTCGACTCCCCGGGGTTCGGCAACGCGCACATCAGCGCCTACCAGCTTCGTGAAGTCCCGTCGGCCGACGTTTTCACAAGCGCCCTGCTCGACCTGAGCGGCCGTGATGTCGACGGACTCGGTCTGAACGAGTCGAACGGCACCTTCGCCTCGCCGAAAACCTTCGGACCCACCACCGACTTCAGTCTCAACGACGTTCCGTGGTCGCGTGGCGGCCTTTCCGGAAGTTTCGACGTGAGCTTCGTCGCCACAGGTTCGCGCACCAACATCCGTCGCGGCGGCAAAGGAGCTTTCGGAACCGGTGACAGTTCCGGCGACCCTTCGCTGATCGCGCCCGGTGACTCGATCACGCTCGACTCGTTCGTGCTCTCCGATCTGCAAGGGGATCTTGCCGGACGCACGATCGCGGACCTGCGGATTGTCGCGGTCCATCTCGGAAACGAAACCACAGGCGATGGCGCTTCCATCAACGGCGTCAAGGCGGATGGAGCGGGCGGTGGCGACACCAGCGCCGCGATGCGCAACGACATGGTCCCCTCGACATCCGCAGCCATCGTCGGAACGGGCAGCGGCAACGGCTACTCGATCAACGGAATCGAGATCGCCTTCGAGGCTCATCCGAATTCCATCACCTGGGGGCCGGCGACCGACACCACCGGCAAGAGCCAGCTGGTGGAAGGACCCCTGGTGACGGCCCTGAGCGCCGGCGTCGGCGCGACCGTCAGCAACGGCGGAGCCAGCGGGACCTCGAACTACACCTTCGCCGAGGTCGACTACAGCGACCTGGCGTTCGAGCCGACTCCGGGAGCCCGCGTGACCGCCGACATCTCGGAGGGTGCGACAAGTACCGGTGACACCGACTTCGATACGGTTCTCAAGTCGTTCGCCGACTCCGAAAGCGGAATCACCAACGGACTCCAGACCATCGGCGGGCTTAGCGCGGGAACGAACTACTTGGTTCAGGTATTCTACAACGACCAACGGGCCGCCTACAGCTCGCGAGTCATGACCTTTGGCGATGGCCAACCGACGCCGAGCAACGTGGACGTCGCGGCCGCCGGTTCCGGCTGGGGACAGCATGCGATCGGGTCGTTCACCGCGGTCGGACCGTCGGTTCCTCTCAGCCACATCGCCAACGGTTTCGGCAACGTGCATTTCAACGCGATCCTCGTGGTCGAAGCACCTCCCGGACCGACCGCCACCCTTGCAACCGCGAGTGGATCGGTCAGCGGCCCGTTTACGGTCGACCTGACCTTCTCGGAGTCCGTGATCGGACTTGAGGAGTCGGACTTCAACGTGACGAACGGTAGCGTGAACGCCTCCAGCCTGAGCGGCAGCGGCGACACGTGGTCATTCGAAGTGACTCCGACCGCAGCGGGTGCGGTGCAGGTCAATCTCCCGGCCGGGACCGTGACGAACACCGGATTGGACGCCAACAGCGCCTCGAACACCCTGATCGTCACCTACACGCCGCCCGACCTGCCGGAGGCCACGTTGTATGGTGTGAATGCAACCGCGGAAACCAGCTACGAGGTCTTCCTTACCTTCTCGGAAGAAGTTACCGGTCTTGCTGATGGCGACTTCCAGATTACCAACGGCACCGCATCCGGAACTACCGGCAGCGGGCGCTGGTTTTCCACCACCATCACTGCGAATGCTCCCGGAGCAGTCTCGGTGACCCTGCCAGCCGGCTCCGTTACCGATCTCGACGGCGACAGCGCCACCAATCCGGTTTCGAACACGCTCGTCACCCAGTGCAACTCGGACTTCGGGGCACGCTGGACGCTGGACGACCAGTTCACATGGAATTCCGGCACCGACACCACGAGCAATCTCACGATCGTTGACGGCCTCGTAACCCCGACCGCCGATTCGTCCCAGTTCACCAGCATCGTGGCGAGCTACCCGATCCGCCGCCGGCCCGCCTCACTGACGCTCGCGCAGTCTCCCGTGTGGGACAACTGGACCGGGGTTGCCAATGTCGGCCCCGCTGGCGCGGGCGACGCGCCGGTTCTCGTTCCCGTGGGCAACGACAACTATTACTTCCTCGGTTTGGGTGGCACCGGCGGCTACCACGCATGGCACAGCACCGACATGACTACTTGGACCGAGCGCGGTCCGGTCACCCCACCGACCACCGGCCGCTGGGTCACGTCGGCCGAATACAAGGACGGCGAGTTTTACATCTACTCTGACTACTTCAACGACCACACGCCGCGGCTGTTCAAGGACAGCGACCTCGACGACGGCGTCGTCGGCACCGATCTCGGCTCCGCATTCGTGAAATCCGCGAGCGGTTCGGATTGTGCCCTGATCCGCAGTGACACCGACGACCTCTTCCACCTGATCTACGAGGACTGGAGTCCGATCAACGCCTCGACCCATTCGTGGGACTCGCCACTCGCCGGGCACACGTCGAGCAGCGACGGACTGACCGGTTTCTACGCGCACGAGCATCCTTATCCGGTCGACCACCGGACGACTCCGACCGGCACGTTCGGCACCTACAACCATCCGAACGTTCCGAACATCAGCTACGAGATCCACACGCCGGAGCAGGATGCGTTCGGCGATTGGACGGCGATCAAGATCGGTTCGAGGTTCTACCTCTTCGGCGACTACGACGAAGTGGGCGCCGGCATCAAGGTGGCGCGCTTCACCAGCGACTCGATCTACAAGGAGTTCGATCTGGTCGGCTCGCTCGGGTCAGGTCACCCGGACCCGACGGTGGGTTTCGCCGAAGGCCAGTTCTATCTCATCACCCAGCAGAGCACCGACTTTGTCAGTCCGGGCCCGTGGGTGGACGGCGTGGAAGCGAGGGCCGGCGTCGATACCGATGGCGACAGCACCATCGACCAGTGGACCGCGTGGCAACCGGTGGCCGAGCAGTATGACCACACGGCGGGCTACATCCGGGTCGTTACCCTCACCCCGGCGCAACTGGACCTCTCGGCACTGCCGAGTGGATACGGGTTCCAATTCGAGTTCCGGATCGACGACACGGTGGTTGCCACGACTTCGCCCATCATGGATCAGGCCGAGATGGCCTTCGTTCCCACGAACTACGAGTCGTGGGCGGAATCCCAAGGAGCGCCGGTCAACCCGCTGGGTGACTCGAACTTCAATGGGATACCGGATCTCGTCGAGTTCGCGCTCGGACAAGCGACTCCGCCGCAACTCCAACCGGACGGCAGCCTCACGGTGACGACGTCCAGCGACGCGGCGGAGGACGGATACACGGTCGAGATCGAGTTCAGCGAAACGCTGGCACCCGGAAGCTGGCAAACCGCCACGGCCCTGACGACGGAAGTCACGCTCGTCGGATCCACCGTGCTGGGTAACAGCGACGTCGAGACTGAATACGACTTCGACCTCTCGCTCGACAACCTCTTCTGGCGCTTCGTCGTCCGCTGAGGCACTTCTTGGGAAAATTGGTGGAGGATACGGGACTTGCACCCGCCACACCCTGCTTGCAAGGCAGCGTCGCCCCTATGGAACATGCTCCCCCTCTGACGGATCCGTTCTGACCCGGGTCCGCAGGGCACCGGGGGCGGAACTTGCCGCCTCTTGCGTTGCTTTCGCGGACGGTCCGACCTCCCGGTGCGCCGCGCACCCGGGTCCTATGGGGCGGCCGCCATCCGGTTGAACGGCGACCACCCCACGGATACATACCAATTTCGGGAATGATCACCCTTACCGCCCGGGGAGGGCCGTAGCCGCGGGATTTCCCGGCGGACGTTTCGGTGTTTCGTCGGCACACCTCCCAGAAAGCCATTCGGAGCGCCCGCATGGGAGAGCAATGGTATATCTCTTGTTATGAGACATAACTCTCCCGTCGGATCGGAAAGCATAACTTCGGAGCGTCTGTGCGACGCGCGAGAAGCGCTTGCTTTCATGATCCGTGATCCGTTCGTCGATGACCGGAACGGTTCCGGTCGACTGTCGGTTCGGCAGGCTATTTGAAAATCAGGTTCAGGGATCGGATCCCGTGATTCGTGAAAAGTTCGTTTGGATTGAGAATCGAAGAAACGTGGAGACACAAAAAACCCCGCTTCCGGAAGGAGGCAGGGTTCGAAGAAATCCTTGAAAATACGGTATTTCTAGGGCGAACCACTGCCCTGATCATCCTCCATCGCGCCACTCGGGTCCTGAATCGAAGCTCCAGGCTCCGCTGCGGAACCCGGCTTGCGCTCCAGCCCCGCAAAGGCGGCACGGCACACAAGGCCGCCGCCGGGATAAAGCGCCCGGAGCGATTGCAAGCTGTGTGCGTTGGTGAAGGAGTTCATTGAAGGTGGATTCGAAGTGCGCGGATACTTGCTGAAGATATATCTTCCGTCAATACTATATCTCAAATATATCAATTCCCGAAGCGGCGCTCCGGAAGCGGCACGAAACCGGCAGACCCGGGAGCAACCTCATCTCAGTGCACCCGCAGACGCCGGCTGACCTGCATCTCGCGAATCTCGGAGGACCTCAGGTCCGGGGAAAGGAACGAACGGAACATCTCGACCCGATCCTCCATTGCGGTCGATACGAAACCGCGGCCGGTGGCAGGGTCGCGGATTCGGAGACGGCTGCCATCCGTGCGGAGGAATGGCGACAGGTCCGCCGGCTCGCCCTCCTTCCGCGGAGCCACATGGAAGAAAACGCTGCCGGTATCCCCGCAATGACAACCGCAGCAGGTCTGCATCGAAAGCGTTCGCCTGACCTCGGAGTCGCTGAGGCCCCATCCGTCCCAGTGAGCCTCGGCGTCGTTGTCCGGCACGACAGCGACCAGCGTCGCGGTCTTCCACGACTCGCCATTCGCGGAAAAGGAATGGGGCAGTTCGAAGGCATCGGGAAGCTCCCGCAACTCCGGGTCCGGGTTCGTGCGGATCTCCGAAACCTCACGTTTCAGCCAACGGGTCAGCATCCGGTTCGGTTTGCTTCCGCGCTCGAAGAATTCCTCACCCGGCGACCCTGCGAGCACCGCTGGCTTCAGGAAGCCCTCCTCGTCCGGATGCCACTCTCGAAACTCCCAGATCTTGCCCAAAGCCCCATCATTGGTCCGCACCCGCATGAGTTGGGTCGTTTCCTTCCTCGGGATCCGCTCGACAGGTGAACGGGGGCGATCCCCGTTGCCGAGAGCGTGGTTCGCATCGGCATCGACCCGGTCGGTGAACAGGCGCGTGACCTTCGCAAGGCTGGCCCGATAGGTTGCATCCAGATCACCCATCTCACCCAGTTGGTGCCAAGCGAGAGCCCAATCGATCCGGTGCTGATCGGTCGTCCCTTGCAGGCCGTATTCGAAAATCACGGTCAATCCTCCCTCCAGCGGCCGGCCTTGGGCATCCACGGTACAAAAGACCAACCGCCCCTCTCCCATCAGACTCTCGACATCGCTGTCGCTCCCCCCACCCCACGGTCCGAACGCCGGACGCACGGCCTCCTCCACCGGAACTCGACCGAGATCCATCCGGTTCACGATCGCGAGCAAACGGAACGGCGCATTCTCAAGTCTCGGACTCCATGCCAATGGCCCAACCTGATAGCCATCGGCTCGCTTCCAAGACTCGATGATCTTGCTCGTGACTCCGGGACGTGCCGTCACCAACGCAGGATCCTCCGCAGCCGCCGGCCGGCCGCTCGCCCATTCCTCAAGCCACCTCAGCACGACCGTCGGCGCTTCGCTTTTGCCGAAGGCCTCTTCCATCAGGTGACCGAACGACCAAGGCCCCGGATAGAATGCCATCTCGGAATCGACGACTTCCGGCGCGGTGATCAACAACTCCCGATCCATCCGGATCTCGTGCTGTTCCAAGGTCCGAGCAGCGTAGCCCGGTGATGCTGCGCAGACGCAGCCGGCAAGGAGGACGACAAATGACTTCATGGGGCGGTTCAACGAACTCCGAGTGAGTCGTTCGCCGCCGCCCGCTTATTCAAAGCTACCGGGAAATCATTTCTCTCGTCCCGACTTCGCAGCCGGAAGCGACTTGAGCCGGTCCAGTTCCTCCCGTGCGATTTCCGCATGGATCGGATGGAAATTCGGGTTCAGTTCGAGGGCACGATCGAGATGATCCGATGCTTCGGCATGCTGTCCGGAAGCTGCCGCGATCCGTCCGGCGTGATAGTGGAACTCCGGATCCGGAGTCTTGCGCTCCAGGGCCTTCGTCATCATGCGTCGAGCCAACTCGAGCTTGCCCGCTTTGAAAGCGCACCACGCCAGAGCGTCGGCCGACTTCACGTTCGGAAACGCCTCGTAGGCATGTTCCGCCTCATGGAGGGCATCGTGGATTCGCAGGTCTTGGTCGGCCAAAAACTTCGCCAGCTCGTGGCTCCCGTGCCCGTGGGCTCCGTGGGAGTGGGAATGGCCATGCGAATGATCGTGAGCACCATGGAACGCCCTTACCTTGCCCGACCATTCCCGCGCACGCTCCGGTTTCCCGATCAGGGTGTAAAGATCGACGAGCGACGCCAGCGCGGGATGGGTCGGCTCGATTTCGACCGAACGTTCGTAGCACTCGATCGCCTCGGCGTAACGCTTCTGGTTCGCACGCACCGCCCCCATCGCAACAAGCACGCGCGGGTTTTTCGGTGCCAGTCGCATCCCATGCTCGGCCGACCTCTCGGCGGCCGCGATGTCACCGGCGAGGCGCTGCATGTTAGCGAGTTCGGCAAGGCACCATGCCGCATTCTCCGGATAGGGACCACCCATGGCCGCCGCGCGCTCCATCAGTTCGCGGCCCCGCTCGGGCTTGCCCGTCAGCCACAGCAGCTGCGCAGCACGCCCGAGAGTTCCGAGGTCGGTGCGGAGATCGAGCGCCTTCTGATAGTGATCGAAGGCCTTTTCGTAGTCGCCCAGTTCGACCGCTCCATCCCCGATCAAGGCATGGGCCTGTTGCAGGTTCGGATCGACTTCCAGCGCCCGTTTCGCCCACTTCTCTCCATCGGCGAAGCGGTGCTGTGAGTTTCTGACCCAAGCCATCCCCAAGCGGGCCTGCGGATCATCCGCATCGGACTCAAGCGCCTCCCGGTAGGCCTTCTCGGCCTCCGCGAAGTCGTGTCCCACTCGGTCGCGGGCCTGTTGCATCAGACGGTCGCCGCGAGCCACGGGTTCGGATGCGGTTTCCGCGCCGAGCGCATGGCCCGACGCGAAAACCGCGGCAACTACCAATGCCAACAAAAGCACTCTGTTCATCGTATGCTTACAGCTCGGGGTGTGCAGCGACGGAGCAGGATCAGTTCTCGGGCATCGGGGTCTGCCGCTGACTCACGGTCGGACCCGCATGGGGTGTCCCGAGATAGGGGAAGACCTGGTTGTAGAGCTGGTCGTTCTTCGGCACGTTGTCGCCGACGACGATGTTCTCGTCGGTGTAGTCGGGACCGCTTGCCACCGCCGACAGCGCGATGTCGACCACATCGTCCCCGGGACGACGGCCGTTCGGCCAGCCGCCGGCATCGCCACCGAGCACGCTCAGGCGATTGAACCCGTCCTGGCCGGGCAACAGAACCGGTCCGGTCGTCGTGTCCACCCGAATGACATCGGGAATGTAAACCGCGGCGAGATCCGCCCGACCCGAGGTCACCAGCGGGGCCTGCCCGGTCGGATCCTCGAACAGCACGAAGTTGATCAGGAACGCGAGCTCCGAGTTCTCGGCGTAAGTACGATAGTCATCGTCGTTCTCCGGCTCGGTGCGGTTGTAGTTGTCCTTGTCGCGGAGCGGCACGAGAACCTCGTTGAACAACGGATTGGCAAGGCGGTTGACCTGGACCCACGGTCCGCTGGAGCGAGGTGCTCCGTCGTCGCTGATGAGCGTGACCCTTTTCCTGCTCACGGAAGCGTAGACACCGACCCCGGTTTGGGCACCGAGGAAAGGGTTCGCGAAGGCGGCCGGCTCGAGTTCGCTGAGCGGAATCTGGATCCCGTAGCTGAGCACGTTGAAGCCCTTGAATCCGTCAACACCGCCGCCGTCCTGACCGAGTCCGTCCATACCATCACCGTCGTTGTCGATGATCCGTGGATCGAGCAGGTCGAAGATTCCCGGCGTGTCGGCGAAGAATCCGTCCTCCCGGGGACCGGCCCACGCGACCACTCCGTTGGAAAGCTCGCTCACCGCCTGGGCGGTCAACGAATCCAGCTCCATCTCGGATGTCGCGCCGGAAACCGCCAGCCCGTCCTCACCGTTGTAGGCCGGAGTCGTGCGCGGACCGACGTTGGGCGGCGCAACCGGGAGATCGTCGCCCAGCAAGTTCATCTGGACCCGGCCGCCACGCTGACCGAAGAACGAAAAGAACCCAAAGAATCCGCGCCGGCGCGCCCGCGCTTCCGACGGCTTCTCTTCGATCACCGAGTAGGTCTGCGTGTAGTTCTGCTGGGCATCACCGATCATGCCGATCGGCCCGGCGGCGGTGCCGAGCCCGTACGACAGGATCGTATCCGGATTCTTGATGCCGTCGGTGACCGAGGAGAACTCGAAGTCGTAGCGCATCGTTTCCTCACCGGTCACCGGATCGGTGATATGGATGCTGTAGCGCGCATCGTCGGCGAAGCGGTCGTAGATCAGTCCGTCTCCCGGATCGGAAAACGGGCGGACACTCACGATCACATTCAGAACTTCGGTGCTGGGTTCGTCGTACTTCGTGCCGATGAAGGCATAGACGTCGGTGAGATTGGCTTGGGGGTCTTGCTTGATCAGAGGTGCATCGCTGTGGCTGGAGGCCGCGGCGAATCCGGTCAATGCGAGCAACGCGCCGGCGTAGCGGACGGGGCGGAGCTTGCGGGAGGGATTCAGTTCGAGTCGTTTGGTGTTCATGGAATCTTTCGGGTCGGGTTGCGAGGGCAGCAGACCGCTGCGTCCTTCACCCTCATGCAACGAAGGTTCCTCAAATCCGGATTCACCGAATCCAAACGAATGTGAATCGCGTTACTTGAACCGGATGCGACCGACCCTCTCCAACCTTTGCCTGATCGGCGGCATGCTTCTTGTCGCCCTCGCCGTCATGCTTCTCAACTCGCCGGATAGATCCGCGGAATCCGGTCGGCGTGATCTGCAGCCGTCGTCCGTCGCCGCACGCTCCGACCGTCCTTCAAGTCAGCTCCCGACCGCGATTCCCGAACCGATGAGCGCGACCCGCGCGGCCGCACTGACCGAAGCCGAGTGGCGGATTCATTTCGAAACCTACAACACCACCGCCGAAAACCGTCGCAGCATCATCGAACTCTCTGCGGAGATTCGCGATGCGCTGGCAGCCGGTCTCGACCCCGACGGCGAGGATGCCGCGATCTACGGCGAGGCGATGGCGGTGCTGCTGACCGATCGGCCGCGACGCTAGGGATCGCCGAAGGTCGCACTCAAGCGCACCCTCTCTCCTCGCCACCCACCAGTGTCTTCCAGACCGAGAAGTCGGAGTCGAGGATGGCGAGGTCGGCATGGTAGCCGGGTTCGAGTTTGCCGAAACCTTCGAGTCCGAGCGATCGCGCCTGGTTCCACGAGGTTGCCTTGACCAATTGGTGCAGCGGCTGACCGGTCAGCTCCGCCACATGCTTGAGTCCGTGGTTGAAACGCAGCGCCGAACCGGCGAGTGCTCCACCTTCCTTGAGTCGCGCGACGCCGTCAGCCACGACCACTTCCAACCCACCGAGCATCACCTCGCCCTTGTCGATCCACGATGCGGCCATCGAGTCGGTGATCATCATCAGCCGCTCGATCGGCACCCGCTTGAAAAGCAGCCGCAGCATGTCCGGGCAGAGGTGGATGGTATCGCAGATGAGCTCGATCATCAGCTCGTCGTCGAGCAGACCGGCGCCCACCACCCCGATCTCGCGGTGGTGCAGCGGCGTCATCGCATTGCCGAAGTGGGTCAGGTGGGTCAGCCCGGCATCCTTCGCCTCGAACACCTGAGCCGCGGTAGCGGCGGTGTGGGCGGCCGAGCAGGTGATGCCGGCCTCCGATGCCTGGCGGATGAATTCAATCGCCCCCGGGACATCCGGCGCCACCGACACAATCAATGCCGGAGCGATGGCGTGCAGAGCGGCGAGTTCGTCGAAGTCCGGTTCACGGACGAATTCGGGGTTCTGCGCACCGGCCTTGGTCACATTGATGAAGGGCCCCTCGATGTGCAGTCCCGGGCAACGCGTGAACTCGGGATCCGCCGCATACATAGCTACCGTGGTCACAATGCTCTGAAGCTTGTCCTTCGGCTGGGTAAGGGTGGTCGGCAGCCAGGTTGTCACCCCTTCCTGGAGCTTGCGTTTGGCGATATGCCGGACGCCTTCGAGCGAATCGTCGCAGACATCATGGCGGTCGGCGCCGTGGCAGTGGATGTCGAAGAAGCCCGGCATCACCATCCGCCCCCCGGCATCGATCACCGTCTCGGCCGGCCCCAAAGCCTCACCCTCCACCACGCCGGCGATTTTGCCGTCTTCAATCAACAGCGCCCCCGACTCGATCTCACGGTCCGGGGAAATCAGGTGGGCGTTCTGGATCAGCAGGCTCATGGAAGTGTCCGGAAATGCTCCCGATGGCGTCATAAGACGTCAAGGACAAGGTTGGAAGGTGCGTTTCATATCAAAAAGCTGCATTTCATCCCTCCACGGAATGTCGGCTCGCAGCCCCGTGTTCTTGCAGCCCGGGGTCACATGAGAGCCACACGATTCCCAAACCCCAACGGGGTTTTAGCCTGCAGCCCCGGGTTCTCGCAACCCGGGGTCACCCCAGAGGCCCTTGATCCTCGAACCCCAACGGGGTTCTGCCCCGCCTAGTCCCAAACGTATCGCTCGTCCCACTCGATCTGGTATCGCCGGAGCAGCGCGCGGTATTCGTCCTGAAACGTCGTCTGCCGGTGGTGTTCCTCCTGCTTGCGGATGTATTCCGTCGTCTCGCCAATCATCGACTGGCTGACGGAAAAGGCCCCGTATCCCGCCTGCCACGCGAACTTGGAGTCGGCTCCCAGTCGGGATTTTACCCACTGGTTCGACACCCGCTTCAACTCCTTCACCCAATCGGACTGGCGGACGTCCCGACCGAGGCGCGCCAGGAGGTGAACGTGATCGGCCACACCGCCGACGACCAAAGTCGGGCAGCCAAGTTGTTTCGAGACACCTCCGAGATAGGCGTGAAGTTCATCGCGGAGCCCCGGGTTCGAGAAAAACGGGAAGCGTTCCTTCGTCGAGAAGACGAGATGGACATAAACTTCGGAAAGCGACTGGGGCATGGCGGGGGAGGACACAACCCCGTTGGGGTTGATTGGATCGCACGGAAGTTACCCAAGGTAGAGGCTGCGCCTCAACCTTGGGCTGCAATACGGAAACCCGTTGGGTTTCAAACGCCCGACCACCGACCACCGACCACCGACCACCGACCACCGACCACCGACCACCGACCACCGACCACCGACCACCGACCACCGACCACCGACCACCGACCACCGACCACCGACCACCGACCACCGACCACCGACCACCGACCACCGACCACCGACCACCGACCACCGACCACCGACCACCGACCACCGACCACCGACCACCGACCACCGACCACCGACCACCGACCACCGACCACCGACCACCGACCACCGACCACCGACCACCGACCACCGTTCTCGGCTTCGGCTTCGGCTTCGGCTTCGGCGCCTGCCTCGGGTTACTACGGCTCAATGCCGGCTTCATAACCGGCGCTCCATTCCTGACCTCCGTCAGCCGGCGGACTTCAGCAAATTCCGGCCACTCCAGAGATAATTCCCGCCGGAGATCACCGTCAGGGCCAGCGCCAGCCACATCGAGGCGGGCATCAGCCAGCCGCCGAGTTCGGCAGGACGCGCAAGATTCAGTAGCAGTCCGGAAATCGGCCCGGTCTCCGGCAGACGGGAGAACGCCAGCCACACCAGCGCGGTGATGATGAAGATCAACTGGAAGGTCGTCTTCCACTTTCCGAGATGATCCGCCGCCAGCACCTGGCCGGCCTCGATCGCGATCTGGCGCAGGCCGGTGACGAGGAACTCCCGCGCGATGATCACCGCGGTGACCCAGACCGGGGCGAATCCACCGACCGACATGAAGACGAATGCGGCGCAGACGAGGATCTTGTCGGCCAGCGGGTCGAGCAGTTTGCCGAGTGGGGTCACGAGGCCCATCTTGCGGGCCAGATAACCGTCGAGCCAGTCGGTCGCGGCGGCCACGGAAAAGCTGACCAGAGCGGTCATTTTCCCCCCGAGGCCGTCAAATCCCATCGCGACAACAAAGACAGCGGCGAGAATCAGGCGCGACAGAGTGATCGCATTCGGGAGGTTCACGCCGCGAATGTGGGGAATGCATGGCATGATGGCAACAAGGGGTTGCGCCGGAGCCGGGAGTCCCCTACTACGCCGCGGCTGTCATACAGCACAACGTTATGAGCAACAGTGATTTCGGTCTCATCGGCCTGGCTGTCATGGGCCAGAACCTCGTCCTGAACGTCGAGTCCCGCGGCTTCAAGGTGTCCGTTTACAACCGCACGACCTCCATCATGGAGGAATTCGTGTCCGCCCACCCCGACAAGCAACTGGTCGGCGAATCGACTCTCGAGGGCTTCGTCCAGTCGCTCGCCAAGCCGCGCAAGATCATGATCATGGTCAAGGCCGGCGGCCCGGTCGACGCGGTCATCGAGTCGCTCATCCCGCTGCTCGACAAGGACGACATCATCATCGACGGCGGCAACTCGCTCTACACCGACACCGAGCGCCGCGACGCGTGGTGCTCGAAGGAAGGTCTCCGCTTCATCGGCGCCGGCGTTTCCGGCGGTGAGGAAGGCGCGCGCAAGGGCCCGTCGATCATGCCCGGCGGCCCGGCTTCCACCTGGGAAGTCATGAAGCCGATCTTCGAGAGCATCTCGGCCAAGGTCGACGGCGTGCCGTGCGTGACCCACATCGGTCCCGGCGGTGCCGGCCACTTCGTCAAGATGGTGCACAACGGCATCGAGTACGGCGACATGCAGCTCATCTGCGAGGCCTACAACATCTTCAAGGCCGCCGGCTTCTCGAACGAGGAGCTCGCCGACATCTTCGCCGAGTGGAATGCCGGCGACCTCGAGTCGTTCCTGATCGAGATCACCGCGAACATCTTCAAGCAGAAGGATCCCGAAACCGGTAAGGACATCGTCGACCTGATCGTCGACAAGGCCGGCCAGAAGGGCACCGGACGCTGGACCGTGATGGAGTCGGTCGAGCAGGCCGTTCCGTTCTCGACCATCGCCGGCTCGGTGGAAGCGCGGATCATTTCCTCGATGCGCGGCCAGCGGAAGAATGCCTCGGGCATCCTCCAGGGTCCCGACAACTGGGGCTTCGAGCTTTCCGGCATGAGCAAGGAAGACCTTGTCTCGAAGGTCCGCAACGCGCTCTACGCTTCGAAGATCGTTTCCTACGCCCAGGGCCTCGACCTGATCGCCAAGGTCGGCAGGGAGAAGAACTGGAGTCTCGACCTCGGCGCGATCGCCCGCATCTGGCGCGGCGGCTGCATCATCCGCGCGAAGTTCCTCAACCGCATCACCGAGGCCTTCGAGGCCGATGCCGACCTGACCAACCTGATGCTCGCTCCCTTCTTCACCGAGATCCTGAACTCGGGTCAGAAGGACTGGCGTGAGGTGGTGGCACTCGCCGCGACCAACGGCATCCCGGTCCCGTCCTTCGGCGGATCGCTGTCGTACTACGACGCCTACCGTGCCGAGCGCCTGCCGGCCAACCTGCTGCAGGCCCAGCGCGACTTCTTCGGCGCCCACACCTACGAGCGGATCGACAAGCCGGAAGGCGAGTTCTTCCACACGGAAGACTGGCCCGAGCTGATCAGCTGATCGCGCTCACCACGAACCATCCACACAAACGGCCGGGGAGTTCCCCGGCCGTTTTTTCATTCCCTGAAAGTAGTGGTCGCGCGGCGTGCCGTCGAAGTCACCCGACTTCATGCAGCACGCCTTGAAACCGGCGTCCCGAGCCGCAGGGACAGGGATCATTGCGGCCGAGCTTCTCGCTCAGTTCCTTGTCACCGTGAACCACGCGGTGGCCGCGCTTCACGCGGGTTTCGGACGGGAACCCCTTCCGGCGTTTACTGGAACGCTCGTAGAAAGGGGAGGTCTTGGTAGTCTTCGTTCTCGTACATGACGTCCTCCTTGTTAGGTTGAGGCGTCATTTGCCGGTCGATCAGCGCATCCGTCAAGCGCCATGGACCGCGCGAACCCACTCGCGCATCTTCGTTGGCAAAGGCTCCGGGGCGCGAGTGGGCTCGCGCGGTCCGCTCAGCATTACTTCAGCTTCGGAATATTCTCCATTCCGAGAGGCACCCGGCCGGTCGGAGCGCTGCGACCGCTCTCCTTGAGCTCCTTCAGCAGCGCCTGCATCTCCTTTCGCTTCGCCTCGTTCTTGAAATACAGGTTGGTCGTCTCGCCCGGATCCTTTTCGAGGTCGTACAGCTGGCCCGGGGCATCAGGTTCCTTCTCGGGCAACGCGTATTTCGCGAGTTCGCCCTTGTCGTAGCTGTTGCCGCCCGAACCCTTGTGATCGAGATACTTCCACTTCCCTTTCCGGATCTGGAACTCGCCGCGGAAACTCTGTGTGAGCAGATGCGGCCGGACGCTCTTCCCGGACTCCTGCTTGCCGATCATCACCGGCAGCAGGTCGAAACTGTCGACCGCCGCCTTGTCGGGCAGTGGGTAACCGACCACCGAGGCCAGCGTGGCGAAGATGTCGGTGGTGTTGATCATCTGGTCGGTGACCTGCCCGCCGGGAATCCTCCCCGGCCACCGGGCGATGAACGGCACGCGATGTCCGCCCTCCCACGCATCGCGTTTCACACCACGCCAGCCACCCGAAGCATCGTGCTCGTGATCCTCGCGCATCCAGACGACGTGCAGTGTTTCGGGACCATTGTCGGCATTGAAAAGCACCAGCGTCTCGTCATCGACCCCGAGCTGTTCGAGCAGGTCCAACATCCGTCCCACCAAAGTGTCGAGCTCACGCACGAAATCACCGCGCGGTCCCGCCTCGGTCGATCCTTCGAACTCCGGCGCCGGCAGTACCGGCGCGTGGGCGATCTGGGTCGAGAACACCGCGAAGAACGGTTGATCCGGGTGCTGCTTGCGATGGGTGGTGATGAACTCCTTGGTCTTGTCGTAGAACATCAGGTCCGCCTTCACGAACTCGTAGCCGGGCGCCTTCCAGCCTTCGTCGTTGTCCCACCGCCACTTGCCGCCGGGGTTCGGCAGGGTATCGCGTTTGTGGCGCCGGTCGGCCGGGACCGGCACCATTCCATTTTCAATGTAGACGTAGAGCGGATCGGTTGTCGGACAGTTCGGCGTGACGAATGACTCGTCGAAGCCGCGGGCGTTCGGCCCGTCGACCAGCGGCGTGCTCTTCTCGTAATCGATCTTGAGCGAGTTCTCGAACCCGCCACCAAGGCGCTCGCCATTCTCGTCGAGCCAAGTCAGTCCGACGTGCCACTTGCCGAAGATCCCCGTCCGGTAGCCTTTCTCCTTGAGCATGTCTCCCAAGGTGAGCGTTCCGGGTTTCAGATAACTCGGACCGCCCGGCCCTTCGAACGCGCCGCCGCCGCGGCCGGTCGACCGGTAGATCTGCTGCCCGGAAAAAAGCCCGTAGCGCGAGGGCGAGCAGATCGTCGAGGGACTGTGGGAGTCGGTGAAGCGGATCCCCTCGGCAGCCATCCGGTCGAGACGCGGTGTCTCGTAGGCTGACTTCGGGTTGTAGCAGGACAAGTCGCCGTAGCCGAAGTCATCGGCGTAAATAATCAGGATATTCGGCAACTTGCCGTCCGCGGCGAAAAGCGGTCCCGCGACGATTCCAGCCACCACCAGAGCCCGGCCGGCCCCGTTCCATACCTTGCGCATTCCCATGGCCCGATCTAACGAGCGGCCCCGGCACAAGGCAAATTCCGTTTGGGGCCGGTCGGGAGAACCCCTGACGCACAGGGCCGCTGAAACATCGGCTTTCGCGGTCCCGTAGCGGGCCTCGCCCCCCGCGCTCTTGCCTTGCCCCCCTGCAACGCTAAGATTCCGACGCACATGAGGTGGTTCACATTTTCAACGGCAGCCTGGCTGCTGACATCCGCCAGCGCCCGCGCCGCTGAGGAAACCGAGGGAATCATCCCACGCGAGTTCGACTTCATGGAGATCGTCGAGAAGGGCGGGATCATGATGTACCCGCTGGCGGTGCTATCGGTCGCCGCGATGGTGCTGATTCTCCTCTACCTGATGACCATCCGCCGCAACACGGTGGTCAGCGACCGTTTCATGAACACCGCCGAGGCGATGATCCGCAAACGCGACTTCCTCGGGCTGATCAGCTACAGCCACCGGCAGAACCAGTGCATGGCCCGGATCACCCAGAAGAGCCTCGAGTTCATGACCAAAAACAGCTCGGCAACCTTCGGGGAGGTTCGGGAAATCGCCGAGTCGGAGGGCTCGCGCCAGGCCGGCATGCTCAGCTCGCGCATCACCTATCTGGCCGACATCGGCTCGATCGCTCCGATGGTCGGCCTGCTCGGCACCGTGCTCGGCATGATCCAGTCGTTCCTCCACATCTCGCGAGGCGGATTCGAAGGCGTGAAGCAGATGGAACTCGCGTCGGGCGTGTCGGAGGCGCTGGTCACCACCGCCACCGGTCTCGCCATCGGAATCCCGGCGCTGGTCTTCTACTCGCTCTTCCGCGGCCGGGTGCAGAAGTACGTTTCCGAACTCGAGGCCGCTACGACCCACCTGATGGCGATGCTCCATGCGCAGGTCCAGCGGCAGCGTCCCGCCGGCGAAGCCGCTCCGGCGCCTCGCCGAGCCGACGACTATGCGATGCCGGTCCCCTCACCGCTCGCCGATGACCGTCCCGATCTTCACGGCATCTGATGAAATTCCAGAACCGAGAGCCGCAACCCGCGGCGATGCAGATGGCACCGATGATCGACATCGTGTTCCTGCTGCTGATTTTCTTCATCGTGACGTGGCAGTTCTCGCGCGACGAAATGGATCTCAAGATTGCCGTCCCGACGTCCGAGGAAGGCGCCGATCCGAAGCGCGTGCTCGGTGAAATCGTCCTCAACGTCCGCGCCGACGGCAGCGTGTCGGTTTGGGGTGAAACGAAGACCCGGGCCCAACTGAAGGAGACGCTTTCGGCCATCGCGACCCAGCACGAGAACCAGCCGGTCCGGGTGCGTGGCGACTCGACCACGCCGTTTCAGGAAATTGTCGAGGTGATCGACACCTGTCAGCAGGCCGGCATCTGGAACATCTCGTTCGCCACCCAGCGGCCCCAGCCGTCGGAGTAACCGGCTGCGCCACGCCCTCCGAAGACCTCCTGAAGGAGGAACTACAAACATCACTGGCCCGCCACCAGGGTTCGTAGTTCCCCGTTTACGGGGTCCCATGCGGAAAGCCTCCGCAAGGAACCACCACCGACCTTTCGACACCCACCCGAAGGCCTCCTAAAGGAGGAACTACATACATCACTGGCCCGCCACCAGGGTTTGTAGTTCCCCGTTTACGGGGTCCCTTGCGGCAAGCCACCACAATAACCACCGCCGGACCCTCCCACGCGGCTCCAAAGGCCTCCTAAAGGAGGAACTACATACATCACTGGCCCGCCACGAGGGTTCGTAGTTCCCCGTTTACGGGGTCCGGCAACCCCGGCACCGGCACATTTCTTTCGCAAGCGACGGCCCGGAGACCGCTGAGTAGCCAGAGGGGGCGAGGCGTCCGCGCCCGATCCGGGGCCGACCGGGATCGCCCCGTGGCTTGCAAATGCCCTCCGAATCCCGACACTCCGACCCATGCTTCGTTTCGCGATCCTGATGCTCTTCCCGGCCGTTCTGGTGGCCCAGGAAGCGCCCCGGGCACAGCCGGTGGATCCTGCCCTGCAGGGAAATCCCGCCGAGGATTCGTTCCAGCACGCCCGCAACGTCTACGAATCGGCGAAGCGCTCGAACGGAGCCGCACAGCTCGACCTCTACCGGATTTCGGCGGACCGCTTCAGCCGCTACCTGAACCAGTTCCCGGATCACCCGAATGCCGAAGCCGCGTGGTGGTATCTCGGCGAGTCGTTTTACGGAATCGGCCGTGTCGAGGACGCCAAGCGTTGCTTCCACTCGCTGCTCAACCGCTTCGGCAAAGGCCGCTACGCCGCCGCTGCCGCCTACAAGCTCGGCGCCGACCATTTCAACAATCGCCAATACGCGCTGGCCGCCACCCTGTTCGAGAAACTCGCCTCGATCGCCACCAATCCGACCGACCGGCAGCGGGGCCTTTATTACACCGGCAAGAGCTTCGAACTCCAGGGCCGCGACCGCCAGGCCGGGACGTACTACAAGGCCGTCATCGGCGACGGCGATCCGAACAACCCGTATCTCGACAAGGCCCGGATCGACTACGGCAAGCTGTTGTCGAAGGAAGGCAAACTCGATGAAGCGCTCCAGCTGCTCGACAAGGTCGCGGTCTCGCGAGCCTCGCTCGAGTTGCGCGGTGAGGCGGCGCTGCAGGCGGGCGCGGTGGCGGCCAAGTTGGGCGATGCCAAGCGCTCCGACCTCTACTTCGAGATGGTCCTGACCACCTCCGGCATGGAGGAGTTCCGGCCGGACGCGCAGATCGCGATGATGGCCGCGCGCTTCGACCAGAAGCGCTACGACGACGTCATCAGCATCTTCCGCCGCAGTGTCGACCGCAGCGAGGGCGAGCGCGAGGCCCAGCGACTGATGCTGGCCGCCCGCGCCTTCATGATGCTCGACCGCAATGCCGACGCCCTTCCGCTTTTCCGCGAAGTCGAGCGGCTGCAGCCGAAGGAATCCGACCTTGCTTTCGAGGCGACGTACTTCCGCCTGCTGTGCTTCTTCCGGATCGAGGGCCGCCACGTGCTCGACCAGGTCGAGGCCTTCCTCCAGCTCTACCAGAAGACGCATCCGCGCGATCCGAAGATCCACACCGCGCTCCTGATGAAGGCGGAGACGCTCTACTCGGACAAGAAGCTTGCCGAAGCGGCCGACGCCTACCGCGACATCGACCCGGCGACGCTTTCCGAAAAGAACCGCCGCGGCATGCTCTACAAGCGGGGCCGTTGCCTGTCGGAAGCCGGCGACCCGGAAGGTGCCGCCAAGTCGCTCGATGCCTTCATCGAGAAGTATCCCGAAGACGAACGCATCCCGCTGGCCTACGCCGCCCGCGGCCGGGCATCGATGGATCTTGGCCGCACGGCTTCGGCACTGGCGGACTTCCAGAAACTCATCGAGACCACCAAGGACGAGAAGCTGTTGAGCCTCGCCTATCTGGAAAGCGCGGAGATCCACAAGCAGCAGAACGAGCTCGACGCGATGGTGAAGTGCTATCGCGACTTCCTCGGAAACGTGAAGGAGGCCGCCCCGTCTGCCACCGCCAAGGCCTCTTACTGGGCCGGTTGGGGATTGGTGAAGCTCGGCCGTGGTGCCGAAGCGTTGACCTATCTTGAGAATGCCCGGGAACTCGCTCCCGACCTCTACACCAAGCACGCAGGACTGCTGCTGTGCCTGGTCCACCTCGCCGAGAAGAACCCTGAGCCTCTGATCACCGAGGTCGGCAAGGCGATCGAAATGAGCTACGCCGGCGACTTGCCCGAGCCGCTGGTCCGCTGGGCCGCCGACCAGGCATTCAATGCCAAGGACTTCATCAACGCCGCCCGCTTCTACGACCTCATCGCCGATGACGAGAATCCGGAGTTGGTCGTCAAGGAGGTCTGGCGCTTCCTCGGCAAGGCCCGTATCGAATCGGGCGATCCCGGTGGCGCCCTGACCGCGATCGAGCACGCTCTGGCTGCCGAGCAGGATCCGGCATGGCGGGCCGACGGCCTCACCGACAAGGGTCGCGCCCTCGTTAATCTCAAGCGTCTCGACGAAGCCACGAAGGCGGTTGAGGCCGGATTGGAACTGCGCCCGGAGGGTCGGGTCGGAGCCAATCTTCACCTGCTCCGCGGCGATATCCTGATGGCCCAAGGGAAGCCCGATGAAGCCGTCCGCTCGTACATTCTCCCGGTCCAACTGATGGACGACAACGACGAGTTGGTGAAACCGAGAGCGCTCTACAAGCTCATCGATGCTCTGGAGAAATCCGGCAAGGGAGCCGACGCCGAGAAATACCGGCAGGAGCTCAAGCAGAAGTATCCCAAGTGGAAGCCCTGAGCGTTTCCCCAGGACTTCAACGGACAAGCACCCAGCACGTCCAGGCGGCGGCGAGCGCGATCATCACCAGTCCGATCGAACCTGCGATCCGGTCGGTCCCGGTTTCATTCGGCCGCTTGGCCGATGACGACTTCGGAAAAACGGCGAAGGCGTAGAGCATTCCTGCGACCAGTCCGCCGCCGTGCGCACCGTTGTCGATGAAGCGGAACAATCCGATTCCGATCGCCGCGGTGAGGAGCAACGCCGCGAGCAACCGCCGGCGTGAGCTTTCCGGAACCAGCGCCGGATGCATCCACTCGAAGACGAGCAGGAAACCGAGCATCCCCATCAACCCCCCGGATGCTCCCAGCGACGGCATGTTGGGCATGAACCGGCTCGACGCCTCACCTCCGACCCAAGCCGCGAGGATGAAGACCATAACCACGTGCGGCCAACGGACCAGCACCTCCATCCGTCGTCCGAGATAGGCCAGCGCCGCGGCATTGAAAAGAAAGTGGATCCAGTGGCCGTGCAGCATCGGCGCCGTCGCCAACCGCCACCAATCAGCCGGGCGACCGTCGACCTTTGTCAGTCCGCCACGGTCGACCTGCTCCATCAGGTTCGCCGGAGCGAGGATCTGAACGAGCCCGACCGCGACAAGAATCCACAGCATCGTCCTCGTGACCGGCGCCTTCTCATGAATCAGCCACGTCTCGAAACGCAGGGCCGGGACGTCGATCTCCAGACTTCCCTCGACCCACTGCCTGGCCCGGATGAGACGCTTGCGTCCCTGATACCAAGGAATCAAACCGAGAACGATGAACAGCAGCGCCGCCAGACCCAGCGGCCCGAAGGCCAGCATTTCCCTGCCACTGGCCAGCGAGTAAATCGCGATCCCGGCGAAGATGGCCCCGAACAGCATCATCTGACGACGACCCTCGGAGATCTCCCACTCGGCCCAACGGATTCTCGCAGCCTTCAGCGCCGGATGCAGGTCTGCAACTTCCTCGGGCAGGACGAGGTAGTCGGACTGGGGCGTCCAAACCATGTCGACCCGCGCTCCGGCATCGTCAACGATCGCAGCCGAGAGCTCGTCGAAACTCCCCACGGACGTACGGCGGCCTTTGCGATCCACCCAACCCCAGCCTTCGCCAGCCCGCGCGAAAGCGTCGGGACGCGCCCAAACCGGCACTGGAACGGTGGATTCCATCGACATCTCAGGACATCTGTAGCGTCGCACGACCGACAATCTGTCAGCCGTTCGTTGCGACCTACGGCCGGGTGCAGCACGTGCCGCACCAGCATCAGCCTTCGAGAGCGAAGGCCTCAGGGCTGCTCTTCTTCGCCATCGCCCGCAGCAGCAGGCTCTTCCGCCTCACCGGCGGGGGCCTCTTCGGCCGCAGGCTCGCCGTCGGCAGCAGGAGAGTCTTCGTCGCCCGCAGCATCATCCGCCGCCGGCGTTTCGTTCGACTCGTCGCCCGTTCCCTCGGTGGAGGAACCTTCGGACGGAGTCGTCTCTCCCGAGGTTTCGGCCGGCATCTCCTCGTCGGTCGTCGCCGGAGTTTCCTCGGCGGTTCCGCCGTCGGTGGTGTCGGTCGCCGCCGGATCCGTCGACTCATCGGAATCCTCCGTCGTGGCCGAGCCCTCGGCAGGCATCTCCTCGGTTTCTTCGGCAGCGCCTCCGGTCGGATCAACCAGCGATCCCTCGAGGGCGTCTTCAAGCGAACCTTCCTCCTCAGTCGGAGTCTCCTCGACCACCTCTTCCTCGGCCGGTGCCTCGTCCTTGGCGAGCGTCGGCTGGCTCTCGTTCTGGCGAGCGTAGAGAATTGCCAGGGTCAGGGTGAGGACGAAGAAAAGCGTGCCGAGCCACACCGTGCCCTTCTGCAGAACGTCGGTGGTGCGCGCGCCGAACATCTGGTCGGTCATGCCGGAGCCGAAAGCGGCACCGAGACCTTCCTGCTTCGGCCGCTGCATGAGGATCAGCATGCTCATCAGGAGCGCGTCGATTACGAAGACGATCAGCAGCAGCTTGATGCTGATGTCGAGCCAGTCGATAGCGGCGAGAATCATGGGGGCGGGAAACTGTCAGAGGGTTTCCGGGATGTAAAGCGGGCTTTTGCCCTGAAAATCAGGCCGTCGCAGGGCCGGAAAAGCGGGCTCAGCGGCCCGCCCGGACGATCCGGTTCTCGGCGTCGAGGACCAGCTTCACGGGCTCGACCGGCGTCTCGCTGAGAGCGAAAGCCATGATGGTCAGCCGCTCGCCCTGCTTGATCCGGTTGGCGGCGCCGCCATTGACCAGAATCCGCCCGGTGCCCGGCTCGCCCGGCAGCACGTAGGTTTCGAGTCGGGCGGTGGTGTCGATCGAAGCCACCAGCACCTTTTCTCCGGGCCACAGGTCGGCCGCCTCCATGAGATCGCGGGGAATCTCGATGCTGCCCTCGTAATCGACGATCGAGTCGGTCACGACCGCCTTGTAGAGCTTGGACTTGAGAACCTGGCGAAGCATGGCAGGGCGGAACGAATCACCGCGCCCGAAGCGGGTCAAGCGGTAAGCCGGTCGCGACAAAGGTAGCTATATACGGGAATTCGAACCACGAAGGGACGCGAATTCACACGAATCTCGACGAGACCGACGTCCAATCAGGTGGGTCCGCCGTGCCGGAATACCCGGGAGTCGTCGAAGTACGCCGCCGCAAGGCTCCGATGGACCGGCATTTGTGTCCATTCGTGGTTCCCCAAAGAATCCAAGTGAAGATGCCCTGCGATCGCGACAGAAAGCCCCAAGGCCGGACGCAGCCACCGCGTTTGGACCCCGGTGGAGGCGAATTCATCGGCTGCAAACCCCCTGCCGGAGCGGAGAACGAGGCAATCCGAGCCCGGTTCGGCAGAGCTTCGGAGGCCTTCGTCGGACATGAACCGATTCATGACCGAGGACGGTTCGGTTTTCCTGATCTCTGCATGCCCGAGACGCGACCAAAGCGGACTTGCAGGGTTACCCCAGCCAGCGTTTCCTCCCATCCGCCCGATCCACGACGCTGCCCGCGCATGAGAAACCCGATCCTGATCCTGATTCTGGCCGCCTTGCCCGCGGTGGCCCAGCAATCGCCCGACGAGCTTGCCTTCATCCGCAAGGCGAACCAATGGATGACCTCGCTCGAGGCATCGAAACGCCGTGCCGCCTACACCTCGTGGCTGCAGATGGGGCCCGACGCGATGCCGAAGTATCGCGACGCCCTCGATAAGGCCCGCGACTTCCACGACAAGGCGATCGACACGCTGTGCCGCGGCACTCGCGGACGCAGCAACCCTTACGCCGAGCACCAGACGCTGGCCGACCAGCTCGATGCCGAACGCCAGCGGGTCATCCCGCTGATCCGCACCGACTGGAAGAAGGAGCCGAAGAAGATCGCGATGCTACGCGAGGAAATGGACGCGCTCGCCGAGCTCCACACCCGCGTCAACCGTGCCGGCCGCGCGGAAACGAAAAGCTTCGATGCCGCGATCAATGCCCACATTGACGCCATGGTCGAGATCACGCGGGAGATCGAACGATTCGAAGAGGAATCCGAAACCGCCGACCTCTCCGAAGCCGATCTGCGCGACCAGACGGTCCGAAACCACATCGAGGCCCATCATCTGGAAAAGCTCCGGAAACGCTTCAGCAAGACCCGCGAAGCCGTCACGTCCTTCGAAAAGGCCGCCGAAGCCAACAAAACCGCCGGCCCGTGGGCCAAGGGCGCCATGCAGACTTTCGCCGGCATCCTCAACGGCGAACGCGCCGTGCTCGGCCTCGGTCCGCTGCGGCTCGAGGAAAAGCTCTCCGACGCGGCCGAAGGTCACTCGAAGGACATGGTTCGGCTCGGATTCTTCGCCCATGAGTCACCCGTAAAGGACAAGAAGACGCCTTGGGACCGGGCCAGGCTCGCGGGCTTCAAGGGCAACGCCAGCGGCGAGAACATCTACATGGGCTCCGGCAATCCGCAGGCCGCCTACAACGGCTGGTTCGGCTCCGACGGCCACCGCTTCATCATGATGGCCTCCGGCCCCAACGTCCTCGGTGTCGGCATCGCCGGCAACCACTGGACGATGATGACGGGGAGGCAATGAGGAATATCCAATATCCAACAAGGAATTCTCAATTTCCAACGGGTTCGAGGCCGACCTGCATCTGACCTCGGGCACCCTCGGTGGAAGCGACCGTTTGCGGAGCCACGAATCGCCTCCACCACCGGACGCGGTGTCCTTGATCCTTCACCATTCCTTGCTGAATGTTGAATGTTCGAAGGGATCCGATCCCTGCCTACAAGGTCGGCCAAGCTTCTCCCCACTGAAGATTGATCATTCCTTGTTGGATATTGGATATTGATTTGGGCCGTTCCCTGCTTCAATCGCGGGGCCGATGACTTCCTCCACCCGCGAACAACTCCGACTCGAAGGTTTCGAACTGATCGACGAGAACCTGCGGTTTCTCATCGACTGCCTCAGCGACGCCCTCCGTTCGCTCGGCGAGACGGAACTGCTGCCCTACCTGCCATGGTCGGGATCGGTGCCGGAGGAACAGCCGCCGGAAGGCACCCAGCAGCTCTACTCGATCGGCTTCCAATTGCTCAACATGGTCGAGGAACGCGTCGCCGCCGCGATTCGCCGCGAACGCGAGAAAACGCTCGGCCCGGAATCGATCCGCGGCCTCTGGCCTCGGGCGCTGAAGGACATGTCGGGCCTCGGACTATCGCCTGAGGAAATCATCAAGGTGCTTGGCGAAGTCGATGTCCAACCGGTGCTCACCGCGCACCCGACCGAGGCCAAGCGGAGTTCGGTCCGCGAGCGACACCGCGCGCTCTACAACGAGCTCGTCCGCAACGAGTATCCGAAATACACCGAACGCGAACGCCGGCGGATCCGCGAACGCATCGTGACCTCGCTCGAAACGCTGTGGCGGACCGGAGAAATCCACCTCGTCCGGCCCGACCTGTTCCGCGAGCTGCGCGATGCCATCCACTACCTGCGCGATCTTTTCCCCGCCGCGCTCAACCGTCTCGACCTGCACTTCACCGAGGCCTGGCGCGACGCCGGCTTCCCGCTCGAGTCGCTGCGCGCCGCCGGCAACATCCCGCGGCTGTCGTTCGGCACCTGGATCGGCGGCGACCGCGATGGCCACCCGCTGGTCACGCCCGATGTCACCGCGACCGCGCTCAAGATGCTGCGCAATGCCGCGCTGCAACTGCACGCCCGCGAACTCGAGCAGCTCGCCACGCAACTGACGCTGACCCGCCAGCTCAATGAAGTGCCGGAGGCGCTCGACACCCGCATCGACGAACTTGCCTTCGTGCTCGGCGACGAGGCCGCGGCCACCGATCTCCACAACCGCTTCCAGGAAGAACCGTGGCGGCATCTTGTCGCGTTGATGGCCGCAAGGTTGCGCCGTCAGATCGACGGCCACGCCGGTTATCCGAATCCCGAAGCGCTCAGCAAGGACATCGATCTGCTTTCCGACAGCATCCGCGACAGCGGCTGCACGCTCATCGAGGAACAGTACCTGCGACCTCTCCGGCAGAAGCTCGACATCTTCGGCTTCCACCTCGCCACGCTCGATGTACGACAGAACTCGGAGTTCCACGACAACGCGATCTCGCAGCTGCTCGTGGCGGCGGGTGTGCCCGATGGCGAGAGCTACCCGAGCTGGCCCGAGGAGAAGCGTCTCGAAATGCTCAACCGCGAGCTGCAGTCGCCGCGACCCTTCCTTCACGACACCGCCAGCGCCGGCGAACAGGCCGACCTCGTCCTCGACGCCTACCGCGTGCTCGCCACGCACCGCCGCGACCACGGCCAGGGCCTCGGCGCGTTGATCGTGTCGATGACCCGCCAGCTCTCCGATCTGCTTGGTGTGTTCCTGCTCGCCCGCGAGGCCGGACTGACCGAGTCGACCCCGGACGGCCCCGTCTGCCCGCTCGAAGTTGTGCCGCTCTTTGAGACGATGGACGACCTCGAACGAGCTCCGGGCGTGCTCTCCGATTTTCTCAGCCACCCGCTGGTCAAGCGCCGCAAGTCGCCCGAGCAGCAGGTCATGCTCGGCTACTCGGACTCGAACAAGGACTGCGGCATCCTCACCGCCGGTTGGACGCTCCACCGCGCACAAGAGAACCTCAGTGCGGTCGCCAAGGAGTTCGGCATCAAGCTGCGCTACTTCCATGGCCGCGGCGGCACGATTTCCCGTGGCGCCGGCCCGACCCACTGGTTCATGGCCGCCCTGCCCCACGGATCGCTTTCCGGCGGCTTCCGCATGACCGAGCAGGGTGAAACGATCGCGCAGAAGTACGCGAACCTCGCCAACGCCACCTACCACCTCGAGCTGCTGCTCGCGGGCGCGGCCTACACCACCGCCAGCCACAGTCAGCCGGCCTCGCAACCGGATCCGGCCGACCCGCTGCTTCCCGCCCTTTCCGAAGCCAGCCAGCAAGCCTACCAGATGCTGCTGCGCACCGAGGGCTTCATCGAGTTCTACCGCGAGGTCACCCCGATCGACGCGCTGGAGAATTCCCGGATCGGATCGCGACCGGCCCGCCGGACCGGCAAGAAGGGCCACTCGATCGCCGACCTGCGCGCAATCCCGTGGGTCTTCTCGTGGACCCAGGCGCGCTTCTACCTGCCCGGCTGGTACGGCGTCGGCACCGCGCTGGAGTCACTCAAGCAGGAGAGCCCGGAGAAGTTCGACGAGCTCAAGGCCGCCCTGCCCCACTCGACATTCCTCGCCTACACCCTGACCAACGTCGAAACCAACCTGGCCTCGGCCAACCTCGACATCATGAGCGACTACGCCGGCCTCGTCGGAGACGACGCCCTGCGAACCAAGTTCATGGACATGATCGTCGCCGAGTTCGAACGCACCCGCGACCTGCTCGCCGAGCTTTTCGATGGTGAAATGCAGGGCCGCCGGCCGCGCATGGCCAAGACGCTCGAGATCCGCGAGGCACCGCTGCGCGTGCTCCACCGCCAGCAGGTCGAACTTCTCCGCCAGTGGCGCGGGTTGGTGGCCGCCGGCAAGGAAACCGACGCCGAAGTCATGTTCCCCAAGCTGCTGCTGTCGATCAACGCGATCTCCTCCGGCCTCCGCACGACCGGTTGACGTCGGATCGGGAAGCGACAGCGGACCGCGCGAGCCCACTCGCGCCCCGGAACCAAAGGCTTTCCGGGGCCGCTTGAAGCCGGTCCCCACCCAGTTCGAGATCAATACCCCCGTGCACCGGGGCGAGCTGAAGCTCGCGGTCCGTCCTTGGCTTTCCCCCTATCCACAATTCACCCTTTCCCCCGCGGCAATCCCCCGCAAACTTCCCCCCGTGAAAACCCTGCTGCTTCTGCTCGCCCTCGGCATGCCCATCCTCGCCGAGGAAAACCCCATCGCTCCCGAAACTCCCGCCGTCCTGCCCGACGTCGAGGACGGCCCGCTCAAGGAAGCGCTCGAGCTCTTCAACCAAGGCCGCCACACCGCCGGCGTCGAGGCTGCCCGAAAACTCGCCGAAGAAGGCAATGGCGACGCCCTTTTCCTCCTCGGCTACGCTTCCGAAACCGGCCAAGGCATCGAGGCATCGCGAGAGAACGCGCTCGAGTTCTACAAGCAGGCCGCCGCCAAGGATCACAAGGAGGCCACCTACCGCCGCGCGCTGATCCTCCTCAACTCGAAGGACGATGCCGAAAAGCAGACCGGTCGCGAGGCCCTCGAGACCGCCGCCAAGACCGACCCCGGCACCGCCGGTCGGATCCTCGGTGAGGCCTATCTGCGCGGCCTGCTCAGCGAAAAGCCGGACATCGACCAGGCGGTGAAGTGGTGGAGCAGCGCGAGTGAGTCCGGCGACACCGCCGCATTGCTGCTGCTCGCCCGCCTCTACAGCGGCGACTTCGGATTCCCCGAAAAGGCCGACCAGAAGAAGGCGCTCGGTCTTTTCCAGAAGGCGGCCGACAAGGAAGTGGAAGCCGCCTACCTGCCGCTCGGGTCACGCTTGCTGAACGGCGACGAGGAACTGCGCGACGAGAAGAAGGGTCGCGAGTGGCTGGCCAAGGCGATCGAGGCGAAGCAGCCGATGGCTTACCTCGCGCTCGGTGACTTCGAAGAGAACGTGAAGGAGGACAAGAAGGCCGCCTACGCCGCCTACCTCAAGGGCGCGGAAGCGGAACAACCCGACTGCATGCTCCGCCTCGCCGGGATGCTCTTCAACGGTGTCGGCGTCGAGACCGACAAGAAAGCCGCCACCGATTGGCTGGAAAAGGCCGCCGAAGCCGGCAGCGCGACCGCCCACCTCGAACTCGCCCGCCTCGCGTCATCGGTCGAGGAACCGGAACCGCTCAAGATTTACAGCCACCTCGTCGCCGCGGCCGACGGAGGAATCCCGGTTGCCCAGAACGAACTCGGCTTGCTCTACCTCTCCGGCAAGCTCGGCAAGGCTGACGCCCCGGCCGCCGCGGTCTGGCTGACCCGCGCCGCCAAGGCCGGTCTCGCTACCGCCCAGAACAATCTCGCCACACTCTACGAACGCGGCGTCGGCGTGACCGCCAACCTCAACAATGCCGGCGAACTCTACACCCTCGCCGCCAATCAGGGCCACGCCGCGGCCACCGCCGCTCTCGCCCGGATGCACGCTGCCGGCATCGGTACCGAGCCCGACCTCCCGAAAGCCTGGGCGCTGGCCTCGCTCGCCGTGGAACGCGGCGACGAGAACGCCAAGAAGCTGCTTGGCGAACTTTCCGGCAAGTTGACGCCCGAGCTCCTCGCCAAGGCCCAGAAGCAGCTCGAGGCGCTCAAGATGTCGACCCCTGCCGCGGAGGAGGAAACCCCGGCGGAACCCGAGAAACCGGAAGCCGAGGAATCCGCGCCCACGGAACCCTGACCCTTGAAAGTCCTCATCACCGCCGGCCCGACCCGCGAACCGCTCGACCCGGTCCGCTACCTGAGCAACCGGTCGTCCGGCAAGATGGGCTACGCACTGGCCGCCGCCTTCGCGGAAGCCGGACATCACGTGCTGCTGGTCTCGGGGCCCACCGATCTCGACGTGCCGCCCGGCATCGACTTCGTGCCGGTGGAAACGGCGCTCGAAATGTTCGAGGCGGTCGGGCGTCATCTGTTCCGGATGGATGCCGCCGTCTTCGCCGCGGCGGTCGCCGACTACCGCCCGGCCAGCGCGCCCGATCAGAAAATCAAGAAGTCGGGTGAGTCGATGACCATCGAACTGATCCGCAATCCCGACATCCTCGGCTCGGCACGCTCGAAAATGAACTTCACCGGCACGCTCGTCGGCTTCGCCGCGGAAACCGAAAACCTCGAGGAGCACGCGCGCGGCAAACTCGTCCGCAAGCAGTGCGACCTCATCATTGGCAACGACGTTTCAAAGCCCGGCATCGGGTTCGAGTCCGACCGCAACGAACTGCTGCTGGTTTACCCGAACCACAGCGAAGCGATCCCCGAGGACGAGAAGCATCACCTTTCCCATCGTCTCGTCCGCGAAATCGAGGTCCTCGCCGCGACACGGAAAGGGAGTGGCTCCTTGCAGGAGCCATAAGTGGGCGCGGCGGCTTTCAGCCGCGAAGATGCCTCCCGCGGTCGGAGACCGCCGCGCCCACTCATGGCGCTTGGAAAGCGCCACTCCGGGCCGATTTGCCGTTCGACATTTGTCCGTCAGGTCACAGCCTTACGCCGTGACCGTTTTTGAAAGGCCCATCAACGCCTCCCGCTGACCCGGCATGAATTCGACCGCCTCCGAGGAAACTGACCGGGAGTTCCCCTGCCGCAGGAAGGTCCCTCTGCGGTCCTGGATCTGGCAGATCTTTTTCGCCTGCCTGCCGTTTCTCTATTTCGCCATGTGGTTGAACCAGAGAACCGCCACTTACCTGACGTGCACCGTGGTCTTCTCGATCCTTGCCGTCTCCCAGTATAGGACGATGCGCAAGAAACTCGCCGAGCCGTTTCGGGTCGGAACGTTCCGCGCGGGGTTCAGAAATCACATCACGTTCAACTTCGCGGAAGTCTCCAAGATCGACGAAACCATGGATCACATGGACATCCATGCTCCCGGATTGTTCGGGATCACCCGGACCCGTCTGGTGCGCCACTCCTTCCTCCCGACCGATTGGGACGAACTGACCGACCTCGTGGTCGCGCACACCCGCGAGTGGAACCGGACCGCGAAGATCACCCGCGTTGCCGACCGCGTCGACCCCCACCCGTCCGAGAACTGAGGGAGAGCGACCCGGCCGTCATTTGCCGTTCGACATTCGTCATTCACGGCCCAGCCTTTCCCCGTGACCGATCTCGAACTCACTGTCCATGCCGCCACCGAGGCGGGAAAGCTTCTCAAACAGCACTTCGGCAGCGACGCCGCCGTCGACGAGGCCTCGCACCACGACATCAAGCTCGCCCTCGACAAGGAGTCACAAAAACTGATCGAAGGCATCCTGCTCGGCGCCCGCGATGGCGACGCGTTCTACGGTGAGGAAGGCCTGGCCGGGAATCCGGACTCGAATCGCCAGTGGATCGTCGACCCCATCGACGGCACCGTGAACTTCTACTACGGCATCCCGCACTTCTGCGTCTCGATCGCTCTCCGCGTCGATGGCGAGGTTGTCCTGGGAGTGATCCACGATCCGATCGTTGGCGAAACGTGGACCGTCGAGAAGGGCGGGCAGCCGATGCTCGACGGCCGGCCGATCTCCTGCAGCAAGCGCGAGAGACTCGAGGAGTGCGCGCTCTTCATCGGCTGCGGCAAGGACGAGGAAGCCCTCAAGATCGGACTCGAGCGCTTCCGCAAGGCATCGCTCCGCGCCCGCAAGATGCGCATGATGGGATCGGCAGCACTCGGCCTCGCCTACATCGCGAGCGGACGGCTCGACGCCTACGTCGAGTCCCGTATTTCGCTCTGGGACATCGCCGCCGGCAAGTTGCTGGTCGAAGCCGCCGGCGGAAAGGTCGACCTTGCTCCCGCCGACAAGGACGACGTCTGGGCGATCGTCGCAACCAACGGCCTGATCCCTATCGAGGAAGTGCTGTAGAACCCTTTGCCATCGAAGTGCGCGACGGCTTCCAACTGCTCCGGGGCATCCTTCCGGAGAACGAACTCGAGGATCTCCGGGAAGAGGCCGACACGATCCAGAAGGCCGCGGGAAAGCCATGTGTCAGGCGCCTGCTGGCCAAGTCGGATCGAATCCGCCGTCTTGCTCGCGACCCGCGGCTTCTCGGACTCCTTCCCGCGCCTATGACGCCGGTCCGGAGCATCCTTTTCGACAAGACATCCGAGGACAACTGGCCCGTCGCGTGGCATCAGGACCTGACCATCACGGTCTCGGGCAAGCGTGAGATCGACGGCTACGGACCTTGGTCGCGGAAGGACGAGGCGGTGCATGTCCAACCGCCGCTCGAAGTCCTGGAGCGCATGTGGACCCTGCGGATCCACCTCGACGACACCCCCTCCACCAACGGCGCCCTGCAGGTGATTCCGCGTTCGCACAGCGAGGGGAAACTCGATCGTCCGTCGATCGGGCGGTGGGCGGACAAGTCCCCTTTCGTGTGCGAGTGTTCCGCCGGGGACATCCTGCTGATGTCGCCTCTCATTCTCCACGCGTCGGCCAAGTCGACCGCACCGTCGCGCCGCCGGATCCTCCACTTCGAATACGCGGATCCGGACACGCTCGATCCCCGGCTGAGCTTCTCCGAAAGCTGAGCCGCATTGTGGCGACGACATTCGATGCGCGCCCCGACCAAGTCGGGGTTGGACGTTCGATGTTCGATGTTCCAGCCTCCGTCCATGACCGGACTCGGCTACGATATCCACCGTTTCGCGGAAGGCCGCCCGCTGATCCTCGGCGGCGTGGAAATTCCGCACTCCCACGGGCTCGACGGACATTCCGATGCCGACGTGCTTTCGCATGCGATCGCCGACGCCGTGCTCGGCGCGCTCGGTCTGCCCGACATCGGGCATTGGTTTCCGCCGGGGGATCCGTCCTGCAAGGATATCTCGTCGCTGAAAATTCTCGAGAAGGCCGCGGAGCTGATCCGCGACAAGGGCCACGAGCTGGTGAACGTCGACGCCACCCTGATCGCCGAAGCACCGAAGATTCTGCCGCACCGCGAGGCGATGCAGGCCAACATCGGCCAGGCCCTCGGACTGCCGCCCGAGCGGGTCGGCATCAAGGCCACGACCAACGAGCTGCTCGGGGCGATCGGGCGCCGCGAGGGCATCGCGGCGATGGCGGTGGCCGAGGTGAAATAGCGGCAGACCGGCCTCCCAACTTGCCAGGTAGTTCGGCTTTCCGTAGTATCCGCCCGTGGTTCCCTCCCGCCCCCCTCGTCCGTTCCTCGCAAGTTGGCTGCGCCGCACGCGCAAGCAGCTGGCGCCGAGCGGCCGCCTCAGCGAAGTCGCGCTGATCCTTTCCCAGCGCGAGGGCAACAGCGCCGACTACTGGAACGGTTGGCTGCGCCGGGTCCTTGAGGAAGAAGACCTGCTTCCGACTCTCGACCAGCTCACTGCGATCGACGCGATCCTCGCCAAGCCGAAGCCGCGGCAGGTCGCGGCCCCCGAGCTTCTGCTTTTCTGAGAAATCAGAAGATCACGCGCGTCGAAAACCATCCGGTAAGGCCGGAGTAGATCTCCCGGTCCCGCGACTCCAAGCGCTCCCATTCGAGTCCCGCGAGAACCGTCAGGCGTTTCGGGCAGATCGTCCACACGAGTCCGCCGTAGAGCGACTGCAACTCGTCGCCGCGCCCGGCGGCGAGTAACGGAATCCCCTCGTTGGCCGACAGGCCGGCCTCGCGGACATAGCGGCTGGTAAGCTGCACACCGCGCGGCGCCTCGGATCCGACGAATTGATATCGCATCACCGCCTCGAGCCGGTCCTTCACCAACTGATACGATGGCATCACGGTGAATCCGTAGAAGGCTCCACCGGTCGTATTCGACGGGCCTTCGTTCTCTCCGAAAGCGGCACTGACCCTCAATGCCCAGCACTCACCCCGCAGCCTCGCCCACGGGGTGATCACCCACTCCCACGGCGAGTACACCTCGTCACGACCGTCGACGTCCTGCACACCCCCGCCGATCGTGAACAGCGCTTCGTCGAGGCCGAGTTCCTTCGAGAAATCCATCGACCAACCACCGACCAACAGGGTGCCGTCGGTCCAGTTGCCGAACTCGCGCGAGGCATCGGTGGTGTAGAGCCCGACAAGAAACCGATGCCTCCCCAGACTCCCGCTGGTCCAGATCCCGGTGGTGCCGGTGGCTTGCCGAAAAGGCACGAGCTGGGCAGCGAACGACGAGCGCTCGACCGTCAGGATCGCATTGATCGAGGTGTCCATCTCCTCGTTGAGCTCCTTGAGCTTGCGCTTGCCGTAGCCGACCGACCACGTGTCGAGCGGCACGGCTGGCACCAGCTTCTTCAGGTCGAGTTCGGCCCACGCGAGGAACAGGCCTTGGTAGTCGAACTCCACGCCGCCTCCCTTGCGACCTTCGTCCTCGACCACGTTGGCGTGCACGGTGAAGCCGAGGCATCCCAACGCCCAGGCCTGGACCGTGGCACGCATCCGCCGCCAGTCCGATCCGCGGCCATACCAGAAGTCCGATCCGGCGGCTTCTCCGTCGACAAATGCCGAGTGGTGATGCGCGTAGGCACCGAGACGGAGCTGCTGCAACCACGGAGATTCCGGCGAGTTCACCACCACGCCGGCATCCGCGGGAATGCTCCAGCACCAATCGCCTTCGGAGCCGGAAGCGATTCCGACCGCAACGGTCAGAGCGAGCCATGGCCTCATGCGGCGATCCAAGCAGACCCCGTTCCGCAGGCGAAGCGAATGGTCAGATCCCGGCAGCGAATCGCAAAATCTGCCGGATCTTGTCGACTTTGCCCTTCCAAGGCACCTCCGGCCGAAGGATCTCCCAGCCCCGGTCCTCGGCAATCGCCGTCAGCCGCTCGGACGGATTGACCACGGTGCCCTGCTGACAGGCGAGCATCATCGGCAGGTCGGCGGTGCTATCGGTATAACCATGGCTTCCGGCCCAACCCCGCATACCGGGAGTTCCGATGATTTCCGACAAACGTCGTACTTTCTGCTCACCTTTGTGATTCGTCAGGTCGGGGAAGAGCCGCATCGGCCCGTCCTGTTCGACCACGGTGCCGAGCGCGAGGTCGAAGCCAAGGACGCGGCCGACCTCCCGGACGTAAAATTCCGGACTGGCCGATGCGAGCACAGTCAGGTGCCCCGCCGCCTTGTGAGCCTCCAGCTTTTCCACCACAGCGGCGTAGCAGCGGTCGGGCACCCACTCCGCGACCCAGCCACGCACCCACTCCTCGAGCTGCGGCCGTTCGACCCGCCACAGGTAGCTCAGGAAAACCCGCTTCAGACCTTCATCACCGAGGATCTTGTAAAGCGGGGCGAAAAGCGCGAACAGAGCCAGATACGACCGGCGCAGCGGCTCGCGCTTGAGCACGCAGTTGGCGAATATCACCTGCGTATCCCACGGGATCAGCGTCCCGTCGAAGTCGAACAGGGCCAGGCCACGCTGAAACTTTTCGCGATTTTCCTCGGTCACCGCCGCAGGCTTTCAGCCGGGCGCGGACGGGTCAAATCCGGAGAGCGGCTCACTCGCGGACCCTCACCGGAACCGGATCGTCGGCCAGGTTCTGAACCTTCACGTCGACATCTCCGGTGACCGGCACCCCGCCGGGGATCGCCACCATCGGCGCGCGCTCCTCGCTCTCGGTCATGCCATACGGAACTTCCCCGCCCTTTTCCCGGAGGTAATCCTCAACGGTCGGCCACGAGGCCATCCGCAGGTCGATCCGGATCAGGAATACCAGAATCGCCACCCCGACTCCGAGCAGCGCGATTCGCAGTGCGTTGTCGACCGAGGCCGATTTGCTCCAAGGCAGACGCGTCCAGCGAACATCCGTCTCAACAATGTCTTCAGGCCGGATCGTCGCCGGCGGTACATCGCCGGAAACCATCGGCACCTGGATCAGCTTCTTGCAGTGGGGACAGTTGGCCTCTTTCCCGATGTAGCGGGCTTCCACCTCGATGCCTTGCGCACACTCCGGACAGTCGAATCTCATGGGACGCCACCTAGGTAGCGGACAATCCATGGCCACGCAAGCCGACCTCGAAGTGCAACCCTTGGGATAGGAATCGAAAACGGACCGCGAGCTTCAGCTCGCCCCGGAAGTCAGGGAATGCGCCCCAAAACTCGGGGTCCGCACGCAGGTCAACCCATGAAGCCCAGTTTCGAGTAATCCGCCTTCAGCACGGGCTGCGACTTGGTCCGCAGCCAGTCCTCGAGCACCGTCGCGTAGACCGATCGGAAATCGACGTTGAACTTCAGGTCGCCGCGGTCGAGATCGGTCAAACTCGGGTGCTCACCGTAGATGCCCCCCTTCACCGGTGCTCCGGCGACGAACAGGCAAGACGCCTGGCCGTGGTCGGTTCCCTGGCTGGCATTCTGGCCGACGCGGCGCCCAAACTCGGAGAAGGTCATCACGGTCACCCGGTCGGCGTTCCCCTGCGCCTTGAGATCGGCGAAGAACGACTTCAGCGCGCCGTCGAGTTGCCCCAGCAAGCGGTCGTGCGAGTTCGCCTGGCGGTTGTGGGTGTCGAAGCCGCCGTGACTCACGTAGTAAACCCGCGTCGGCATCCGGCCGGCGATCATCCGCGAGACCATGTTAAGGCTGCGCGCGATCGGCGTCCCGTCATACTGCACCTTCGAGCGGTGCTTCGAGGCGATCTCGAGGATCTTCTTCGAGGACACCCGGGCGTCCATCGCGACGCGTTCGAGGAACGCGAGGTTCGACTCGCCAGCCACGCCACCGACCTTGCCCACCGAGGGCTCGGCGATGGAAGCGCCGTCAACCGCGGCATCGGGCGAGTTGAGGGATTCAAAAAACTGCTCGGCCTGCGCCTTCTCGCCGCCACCGTGGATCCACCGGTAAAGCTCCGGCGAACTCAGGCAGACTCCGGGATTCCTCATCGCGCCAAACGACTCCGGCTGGGTCTTGTTGAGCGAGATCCCGACCGTCGGATCCGACCCCGGGCAGGCATTGTCGAAGTAGCGACCGATCCACCCGGTGTTCGAGCGCGCCTGCGGATCCGCGGTTTCCCAAACCGAGGTAGAAACGAAGTGGGAGCGGTTCGGATTCGGATAGCCGACCCCCTGGACCACCGCGAGATCACCTTCCTTGAACATCCTGCCGAGCGTCGGCATCGAGTTGTTCAGCCCGATGCCATCCGCGAGCCTGATCAGGTCCTTCCCCTTCTTGCCGATCTGCGGGCGCGCCTTGTGATAGGCGTCGTCCTCGAAGGGCACCACGGTATTCAGTCCGTCGTTTCCGCCGGCGAGCTGAAGTACGACGAGAATCGTATCATCCTTGCCCGTCACCGCCTGGGTCGCCAGGTCCTTCGCTCCCGCGTGCAGGTCGGCGAAGGTCCGCTCGACAAAAAGCGGCACCGTCCAAACCGACGAAGCACCGAGCATCGTCGACCGCAGGAATTCACGTCTTGTCTTCATGATCTTTTGGAATGGGATCTCAGGTTCGGGAAATCAGCAGAGCTGGTAGCGCGGCGTGCTCATCATGAGGTGGCAGAGCTCGGCAACCTCGTGGTTGGTGAAAACCACGCCCTGCTTCGATTTGGCGTAATCGACAAACGCCCCGCGCTGCTTGTCGCCGGGATCGCTCTGGAAGAAACGGGCGATGAGCGAGCCCACCAGCTTCTCGGGATCCTTCCGCAACTCGCGTGGCGCCAGCTTCTCGTAGTCCGGCCCCTTCCAGTCGCGCATGTTGCGACCGACCAGCCGCGCGACGACTTTCATTCCCGGACCGCCACCTTCGGCCATCTGGTCCATCATGTTCTCCCCGCCGCCCTCGGTGCCCGGCGCATCCACCGCACCTTGGGTGATCACACCGGCGATATTGTAGCGGCTGAGAAGAGTGTTGGTGTTGATCCACGCACGACCCCAGTCCCAGCCGGCCACATTCGGCGGCACGAAAAGCACCTGCCCGAGCTCCCGCTGCGCGAGCTGCTCGTAGCCGCCCGGAAGATCGGGGACCTCGAGTTCCTTGCACATCTGCACGAGGAACTGGATCGGGCTCTTGATCTGGTTGCGGATCACCGTGCTGTCGTAGAAGGCCCGGGACAGGAAGATCTCGCGGAGCAGCGGCTTGAGTTGAAATCCGGATGCCCGGAAGCCTTCGGCGAGTTCCTCGACCACCGCCTTCGGCGGCTCGTCCTCGACGAAGAACATCCACAGCTTACTGGGCAGGTACTCGGCCGCGGCCTGCTGCTCGAAGAGGATGTCAACGACCTGGTCGCCATCGAACTTGCCGGTCTTGCCAAGCACGGTCTTTGATCCGGAGTCCCACTGGAACTTCACGTGGCTCACCTTCCCGTTGAACCGGTTCACGGTGTAGCCGGTGAATGCCCGCGCCGCCTCCTTGATGTCCTTCTCGGTGTAGTTGCCCTCGCCGAGGGTGAAGAGCTCCATCACCTCGCGGGCGAAATTCTCGTTCGGCTTGCCCTTCTTCGACGTCTGCGTGTCGAGGTAGAGCATCATCGCCGGATCCCGGACGATCTCGTGGGTGAGCTTGCGGAAGTCGCCAAGCGCGTATTCCCGAAGCAGCTCGTTCTGGCGCATCATCAACGCCGGCTGACGAACCTTCTGCGACGAGGTCGCGAAGTGGTCATGGAGAAACAGGACCATCTTTTCGCGCAGCGGAGCGCGGGTCCTCATCATCCGGTCAAACCACCATGCGGAGGCCGTCATCAACCGTTGGCGCGCCGTCCTTTGTGCCTCCTGGCGGGCCATCCGCTGCGCTCGCTCGCGCTCCGCAGCCGTCATCGAGCGACCTTCCGTCCGGGACTCGCGCATCTCTTCGAGACGTTCCCGCTGCTCCTCGGCCAGCCGCGCCGGATTGTACCACGACGGCAGCGGGATCGCGTCCTGCGGTTCGTCCGGATCGAGCAGGCTGTCCACCGCCGCCTCGCGCCCCATCGCGTGGATCCGCGCGATCTGGTCGGGTGATCCGCCGAATCCGGCCCGGCGGACGAGGTGCGCCGCTTCCTCGACCGTCCACTCGTTCTTCGCTTTGGGGAGCATGTCCTTGGGTACGCTTGGGTTGCAGGGTGGGTAACAGGCGGCAGCACGGTAAGTTGCGGCCCATCGGCCCGGACCGCCACCCATTTCGTCCGTGCTTTCGCCGGACTCCGGGGTTTTCTTCTCCCGCACCGATGACGACCGACGCCACTCCCGAACTGCTCAGCCCCGCGGGCAACTGGGACTGCGCGCGGGCAGCTGTCGCCGCCGGGGCGGACGCGATCTACTTCGGACTCCCCGCCTTCAACGCCCGGCTGCGCGCCGACAACTTCACCGCCGAGGACCTGCCGGAACTGATGCAGTTCCTCCACCGCCACGGCGTGAAGGGCTTCGTCGCGATGAACACCTTGGTCTTCACCGGCGAACTCGAAGCCGCCGCCGAGCAGCTCCGGCTGATCGCCAGCGCCGGCGTCGACGCCCTGATCATTCAGGATCTCGGCTTGGCGAAAATGGCCCGCGAGCTGGCGCCCGAGGTCGAGCTTCACGCATCGACGCAAATGACGATCACCTCGCCCGAGGGCCTTCGCTTCGTCGAGTCGCTCTTCCCTCTCGACCGCGCCGTGCTCGCCCGCGAGCTCTCGATCCGGGAGATCGAACGCTTCCCGCAATCCGACACGACACCCCTCGAGGTGTTCGTCCACGGCGCGCTCTGTGTCGCCTACTCCGGCCAGTGCCTCACCAGCGAAAGCCTCGGCCAGCGGTCGGCCAACCGTGGCGAGTGCGCGCAGGCCTGCCGGATGCCCTACGAACTCGTCGTCGATGGTGAAACGACCGAGATGGGCGAAGTCCGCTACCTGCTCAGCCCGCAGGACCTCGCTGCGGTCGACGTCATCCCCGACCTCGTCCGCGCGGGCGTGAAATCCTACAAGATCGAAGGTCGGCTGAAGTCCCCCGAGTACGTCGCCGCCGTCACCCGCGTGTATCGCAAGGCGCTCGATGCCGCGATCGACCAAACCGAGTCCGCGGTCACCGATGCCGACCGCTACGCGTTGGAGATGACCTTCTCCCGCGGACTCACCAGCGGCTGGCTGGCCGGCACCGACCACCCGTATCTGACCCACGGCCGCTTCGGCAAGAAGCGCGGCCCCTTGCTCGGCACCGTCACCGAGGCGCAGAACGGATGGATCCGTCTGGACGTCCCGCCCGACGAGCAATCCCCGCCGCTCAAGGCCGGCGACGGCGTGGTCTTCGACGCCGGCGAGAACCGCGACCTCGAACAGGGCGCGTCGATCTGGAAGATCGAGAACGACCGCATCATCTTCCACCGCACCTACAGCGGTATCAATTTCGACCGCATCCGCCCGGGCGTCACCCTCTACAAGACCTCTGACCCAGCCCTCGAGTCCGAGATCCGCAAGTTCTGGAAGAACGCGAAGCTGACGCCAAAGAAGACTGCGCTGCATCTCACCGTCGAAGGCTCGCCGGGCTCACCACTCACTCTCTCCTCTTCCTTCGAAGTTGAGCGTTCGACGTTCGACGTTCGGTGTTCCAGCGAAACGCCGCTCCAGCCCGCGGCCAACCGCCCTCTCGCCACCGAAACGCTCATCGCCCAGCTCGGCCGTCTCGGCGACACCGACTACGAGCTCGCCTCCCTCGACAACCGCCTCCAAGGCGATTGCCACCTCCCGCTCTCCGAACTCAACCGCCTCCGCCGCCAACTCGTCGCGGCACTGCAGTCGGATGGTGCGCGGACTTCAGTCCGCCCCGGAACCCCGGCCGCCACCACCCACCACCATCTCCTTCCGCCTTCCACTTCCCACTCTTCACCCGCCACTCCGGCGGAGCCGGCTTTGTCCGTCCTCTGCCGCACCCTCCCCCAAGTCGAGGCGGCGCTCGAAGCCGGCGTCCAGATCATCTACTGCGACTTCGAAGACCCCCGACGCTACAAGGACGCCGTCGCACTGAAATCCGGTTCGGATGCCGGGCTCCACCTCGCCACACCGCGGATCCTCAAGCCGGGCGAAACCGGCTACCTCAAGCTGATCGAACGCGCCGCCCCCGACGGCCTGCTCCTCCGCAATCTCGCGGGGCTCGAATACTACAAAGACCGTAGCGAGTTCGTGAAGACGGCCGACTTCTCGCTCAACGTCGCCAACCCGATCACCGCCCGCGTCCTGATGGAATCGGCCGGCCTCGACCGGCTGACCGTTTCCTACGACCTCAACATCTCCCAGGTCCTCGACCTGCTGCGCGGAGCTCCTGCCGACTGGTTCGAGCTCACCCTGCACCAGCACATGCCGCTCTTCCACATGGAGCACTGCGTCTTCTGCACCTTCATGAGCGAAGGCACGACCTACAAGGACTGCGGGCGGCCGTGCGAGAAACACGTCGTCCATCTGCGCGACCGCGTCGGCCAGCTCCACCGCCTGCAGGCCGACGTCGGCTGCCGCAACACGCTCTTCAATGGCCGCGCCCAGACCGGCGCGCGATTCCTGCCGGCCCTGCTCGACACCGGGCTGTCGCGATTCCGCATCGAGCTCCTCGACGAGGATCGCGACGCCGCCTCCCGCACCATCGGCGCCTACCAAGCGCTGATCCGCGGCGAACGCGATCCCGCCGACCTCTTGGAAGAAGTCACCGCGCTTGAGAAACTCGGGGTGACCGAAGGGACCCTGAGGTGACCGAGCTCTCCGTCTGGCCGCTCTGAAGGCCCTGACGGTCAAAGCTTCCGGAATTTCGGGCCGGTAAACCGGGAAATGCCCGCCCTTCCTTCATTCTTTCCCCTTGCCATCGCCGAAATTGCCTCCTAGTTTCCGCGCCCCGCGTCAGGCAACCGCGATTTTCCCATGTCCAAGCACAACAGTCTCAAGCTCAAGGGTGGCGCCGAAGGCAAGCGCTCCGTGATGAAGCGCTTCGAGCGCGTCAAGCTCCTCAAGGCCCGTGGCCAATGGAAAGAGGGCCGGAGCCCGATCGGTCTCCCGAAGACCAAGGGCGAGGATTGATCCCCGCCACTCCCGACGATTTTCAAAAGAGCGCGGTTCCCGGTCCGGGGCCGCGCCTTTTCTGTATCGACCCCCGGCCCGATCCGTCCTGACAATCCCTGCCCGCCATGGAATCCGCCACCCGGCTCAACAAGTTCCTCGCCTCCTGCGGCGTCGGATCCCGCCGCGCCTGCGACAAGCTGGTCCAAGAGGGCCACGTCGAGATCAACGGCAAACCCTGCCTGAACCCCGCCGAACGGGTCGAAGAGCGTGACTTCGTCAAGGTCGACGGCCGCAGGGTCCAGCCGAAGGCCACCGGCACGATCCTGATGCACAAGCCGAAGGGCCTCGTCTGCACGAAGTCCGACGAACTCAACCGCGACACGATCTACGCCCTGCTTCCGGGGTCGCTACAGCATCTCCAGCACGTCGGCCGGCTCGATCGCGAATCGGAAGGCCTGCTGGTGATGACCAACGACGGCCAGCTTTCGCAGTCGCTCCTGCATCCCTCGAAGGACCTCGAAAAGGAATACCTCGTCACCTCGAACCAGCCGGTGACCGACGAGCACCTCGACCTGTTCCTCAGCGGCATCTTCACCGAGGACGGAAGGATGCAGGCGAAGGACATCGAACGCGTCTCGCCGCGGCGCTTCCGCGTCGTGCTCACCACCGGCCACAAGCGGCAGATCCGCGTGATGTTCCGGCAGCTCGGCTACACCGTGCAGCGGCTGCTGCGGATCCGCGTCGGCTCGCTCGACCTGCCGGCCATCCCGCCCGGAAAATGGGTCTGGCTCGCGCCGGCCGATATCGAACTCCTTCTCAAGAACCCGACCCGCAAGCGTTCGAAACCCGCGCGCCGACCGGCGAAGAAGGCGGCCAAGAAAGCCGCCCGGAAACCGCCGGCCAAATCGGCGGGATCCGCGCGCTCCGGCGGCTCTCGCGATGGCCGCAAACAGGGGCGGCCCGGCCCGCCGCCCGGACGCGCCCGAGGCTCGCGAAAGCCATCCGGAAATCCCGGGAAACGGCGTAAAAAATGATTCGCGCCCCGGTGCTTTCGTCCTCTAGCGTCGCCCGTCTTTAACCCAGACTCGGAAGACTCCAACCCATGAGCAACAACATCGAAAGCCACCTGGTCGAGGACCGGGTTTTCAAACCCAGCAAGGAATTTTCGAAGCAGGCCCGCATCTCCAGCATGGCCGAGTACCGGCGGATCTGGAAGGAGTCGGTGGCCAATCCCGGGAAGTTCTGGGCGGGTGAAGCGAGCGAGCTCGCATGGCAGACGAAGTGGAAGAAGCCGCTCGAGTGGAAGGCGCCCGACGCGAAGTGGTTCGTCGGCGGCAAGCTCAACGTCAGCGAGAGCTGCCTCGACCGCCACGCCACCGGCGCGCGACGCAACAAGGCGGCGATCATTTTCGAGGGTGAACCCGGCGACAAGCGGGTGCTCACCTACGCGCAGCTCCACCGCGAGGTGTGCAAATTCGCCAACGTGCTGACCGCCCAAGGCGTGAAGTCGAAGGACCGCGTGATCATCTACATGCCGATGATCCCGGAGGCCGCGATCGCGATGCTCGCCTGCGCCCGGCTCGGTGCGGTGCACTCGGTGATCTTCGGCGGCTTCTCGGCGGAATCGATCCTCGACCGCCTCGATGACTGCGGCGCCAAGCACGTCATCACCGCCGACGGCGGCTGGCGGCGCGGCAAGGTGGTCCCGCTGAAGGACAACGTCGATCAGGCGCTCAAGAAGAACAAGACGGTCGAGAGCGTGATCGTCTACAAGCGCACCGGCCAGAAGGTCGCGATGAAGAAGGGCCGCGACCACTGGTGGCACGAGCTCGAGGAAGGTGTTTCCGGCAAGCACAAGGCCAAGGCCTTCGACTCCGAGCACCCGCTCTTCATTCTCTACACTTCCGGATCGACCGGGAAGCCGAAGGGCATCCTCCACACCTCCGGCGGCTACCTCACCGGCGCCTACACGACCTGCAAGTACGTCTTCGACATGCGCGATGACGACGTCTACTGGTGCACCGCGGACGTCGGCTGGATCACCGGCCACACCTACATCGTCTACGGACCTCTGGCGATGGGCGTGACGCAGGTGATGTACGAGGGCGCACCGAACTTCCCCGACTTCGGCCGCTTCTGGCAGATGGTCGAGGAATACGGCGTCAGCATCTTTTACACCGCTCCGACCGCGATTCGCGCATTCATCAAGGCGGGCGACCAGTTCCCGGAGAAATACGATCTCTCGTCGCTGCGCCTGCTCGGTTCCGTCGGCGAGCCGATCAACCCGGAAGCTTGGATGTGGTATCACAACAAGATCGGCGGCGGCCGTTGCCCGATCGTCGACACCTGGTGGCAGACCGAGACCGGCGCGATCATGATCACCCCGCTACCGGGCGCCACCCCGCTCAAGCCGGGCACGGCCACCCTGCCATTCTTTGGCGTCGACGCCGCGATCCTCGATGAGACCGGCCGCGAGTGCAAAGCCAACGAAGGCGGACGCCTCGTGATCCGCCAGCCGTGGCCGTCGATGACCCGCACGATCTACCGCGACAAGGCCCGCTTCAAGAAGACCTACTGGTCCGATTACGACGGGATGTACACCGCCGGCGACGGTGCTCGACGCGACAAGCAGGGCAACTTCTGGATCGTCGGCCGCCTCGACGACGTCCTCAACGTTTCCGGCCACCGGCTCGGAACGGCGGAGGTCGAAAGCGCGCTGGTCGGCCACAAGGCCGTGGCCGAGGCCGCGGTGGTCGGGCGACCCGACGACCTGAAAGGCCAGGCGGTTGTCGCTTTCGTCACGCTGAAAGGCGGGATCGAGGGCTCCCCGGAGCTACTTGGAGAGCTCCGCAACCACGTCGGAACCGTGATCGGAGCGATCGCCAAGCCGGACGACATCCACTTCGCCCCCGCCTTGCCGAAGACACGATCCGGCAAGATCATGCGTCGCCTCCTCAAGGAACTGGTCGGAACCGGAAATGTGACCGGTAACACCACAACGCTTGAAGATTTCGGAGTCCTCGCCAATTTGAAGAAAAGCATCGGCCGCAAAAAGTAGGCCACCCATGACCACGACCCGCTATCTCCTCGCCCGCATCGCGCTTGCCTTCGGCATCAGCCGACGGCAGCGACGTATGGCGGAGGCGGCGAGCGAGACGCACCTGCTGCGCGAAGCGGAGCAGATTCTCGGCGAGCGGGTCTGGGAGCGGGTCGAAACGGTGGAGGAGCTGGGCATCGAGTACTGGACGTTGCGGCGACTGATCGCCGAGAAGTCAGAGCTGCTCGACAAGCACAGCGAGGCCGAGGAGGTCCTGCAAAGCGCCCACGACCAGCGGGCCGCCCTACTCAGCGCGAAGTCGGACGTCACCGACGAACTCGACGAGCAACGGGCTGACCTGCTTGAGGAAATGGACGAGCTCGCCCGGCACCGGGACGACATCGTCCGCCGCGCGCGCGACATCCGCCGGCTCTACGACGGCATCAAGACGAAGCTGGAGGTGCTCCGCGCCGAAAGCCGGGACGACACCCAGACGGTCAGTACCGCCAAGACCCGGATGGAAGAGCTTCGCTTGCAGTTCGAGTCGTTGAAGCACGAGCGGACGGAGATCGCCACCAAGATCGCCAAGCGCAACGAGAAGCTCGACGCCATCGACGAGCGCATCGATGCCGAGCGGAAAAAGCACCGCAGCGAAGCCGCCGAGGCGTTCCAGATGATCGGCGATGCCAACCGCAAGATCTCCTCATTCAAGGCCGAGATCGGCTTGATCGAACAAGAGATGCAGCAGCTCTTCGGCGAGATCGGCCGCCACGTCAGCCGCAACGCCAAGGCCAACCCGGTCTGCCGCGCCGCCACCACCGATTTCCAATCGATGGTCGAAGTCATGAGCGCGCTGCGCAAATCGATCAACCTGAACCACAGGCTGACCGGCGCCTAAGACCGCTCAGAGCGCGAGTCGCTCGAGCAGCTTGCGGTGGATCCCGCCGAAGCCTCCGTTGCTCAACACGGCGACGACATCGCCTTCCACGGCTTCTTTGCCGACCGTCTCGACGATGTCGTCGACTTCCGCGACGTAGCGCCCACGTCCTCCGGGAACCGACTCGGCCACCACCGCGGGATCAAGGCGATCCTCGATCGGCACCTTCTCGGGATCGGGAAGCGCCGAGATGATCGCGAGATCGGCACCGGCCAGGCATTCGGCGAGCTCGCCTTGGAAGACCTTCCGCTTGGTCGTGTTCGAGCGTGGCTCGAAGATCACCCACAGGCGGCCGTCCGGGTGCTGCTGGCGCAGCGCCTCGACCGCTTGCCGGATCGCCGTCGGGTGATGGGCGAAATCATCGACCACCTTCACCCCGCGGACCTCGCCGCGGACTTCCTGACGGCGGGCGATGCCGTCGAAGGATGCGAGCCCTTCCCGGATCTCCTCCGCGGTCAACCCGCCGAGGGTCGCCGCCACCGCGGCCATCGCCGCGTTGCGCACATTGAACTCGCCCGGCATCCGCACCGTGTAGCGCTCGCCTTCAAGCGTGAACGAACTTCCTTCCCGATCATACACCGGGTCTTGGATGCGAAGGTCGCAGTCTTCGCCAAAGCCAACTTTGGTCACCGGACAGGGCGCGTCCGCGACGACGTCGAGGCAGTTCGGATCATCGCCATTGACCACCGCCCTGCCGTTCCTCGGCACCACCCGTAGCAGGCGGCTGAAGGTCAGCTTGATCTCGTCGAGGTTGTTGTAGATGTCGGCGTGGTCGAACTCGATGTTGTTCACCACCGCGACTTCGGGGAGGTAGTGGAGGAACTTCGAGCGCTTGTCGAAGAAGGCGGTGTCATATTCGTCGCCCTCGAGCACGTTGAAGTCGGAGTCGGTGAACTTCGCGCCGCAGCCGAGGTTGCGCGGCAGGCCGCCGATCATCCATCCGGGATCGCGACCGGCGGAGAGGAACAGCCATGCCAGCATCGAGCTGGTGGTGGTCTTGCCGTGCGTTCCGCTGACCACGAAGTTCCGCTTCCCGCGTAGGAAGTGCTCCTTCATCACCTCGGGTAGGGAAACGTAGAGCAGGCGACGGTCGAGCGTCGCTTCCGCCTCCTCGTTGCCGCGGCTGATCGCGTTGCCGATCACGATCGCGTCGGCGTCGGCCGGGATGTTCTCCGCGCGGTAACCTTCGGTCACCTCGACGCCTTCGTTCCGCAGGAAATCGGACATCGGCGGATAGACGTTGGCATCCGAACCGGTGACGGTGAATCCCTTGCGTTTCATGGCCGCGGCCACCGACCCCATGGCCGTGCCGCAGACCCCGACGAAGTGAAAGTGCTTCTTTTCGGGCATGGATCAGAAAGTCGGAGCGGCCACGGTGCCTCGGTCGGTCTCCTCGCGGCGGTTGCGCAGGATCCGGTCGGCGATCTCGCGGACCATCTCGCTCAACAGCAGCCACAGGTGGCTGCCCTGCCGGTAGTCGGCGGGTGCGATGTGCTTCACGCGGTTGGCATGGGCGCAGAGCTGGAAGCACTTGCGGAAGCTGCGGCCGGACTCGTCCTCCGGATTGTAGACCGCGATGCCATGGCCACCATTGCGGGTGATCACCGTGAAGCACGGCACATCGGTCGGACCGTCGCCGACATACACCATGTTCTCGAACGGCACCGGCCGGAGGTCCTGCGGCATGTGGTCGTTCACGTCCTGCGAATACTCGAGCATCCCCTTGTTGATGCGGAACAGGAACTGTGTCTTGGTGGTGTGTGAAATCGCGCGCTTCGGGAACGAGATGTGCCCGGCATCGTTCTCACCGAACTCGCAGCCGAAGATCGCCTTCACCTTGTTGCGCAGCTTCGATCCTTCGAGCAGTTCCTTCAGTCCTGAGGAGATGATGTAGAACTCGATCTCGATGCCCGCCGCCTCGTGGTCGGGCGTGAGGATCCGCGCCGGCAGCTCGTCGAAGATCTCCGGGATGCCGGGGAAGAAATTCAGGCCCGCGCCGAGCTCGCGAAGCTTGGCGTTCGTCACCTGATCCATCTCGAGGTAGTCGAGCAGGCACTTCAGGTAGGCCAGTTCGCCGTCCCACTGCGACTCCTTCACGAGGTTGTTGCACTTCTGCCAGAACTGCGCCGGATCGATCCCGAATTCCGGGAACATCACGTCGTCCTGCATGTAGCGCGGACTCAGGGTCTGGTCGTAGTCGAAGACCAGCGCGATTTTGTTCTGCGGAGCGGCCATGGTAGCGGGAAAAACCCAATCCCCCCGCCGCACGTCCCGCAAGCGCAATCGGCGGGCAACGCCTCGTCATCGATTCGCCCGGCGAGGTGAAGGAACCGCGAAAAACGCGAAACCCACGAATGAATGAATCCAAAGACGTGGGCTTCATCCCGGAAACCCGAACACCGCCGACGCGTTCCGCCGACCCTATCTCCTTCCCAATCCCGTTTTCGCGGATTTTCGCGTTTTTCGCGGTTCCATCCAAGCTACCGAAGGGTCAAACCAGCTCCGCCAACGCCGACTCGAGGGTCGGGTAGCGGAACCGGAAGCCACTGCGGAGCAGGGCATTCGGGACGGCCCGCTGACTGGCGAGCAAGGCGCTGGCGAAATCCCCCAGTCCGAGTTTCAGACCCCACGCGGGCGCATGGAAGAACGCCGGGCGGTTCAGGGCGGAGGCGAGTTTGCGGGTGAATTCGGCATTCCGCTCGGGTTCGGGGGCGGAGCCATTGACTGACCCGTCGAGATCCGCATCAAGCAGATGGACGATCCCTCCCGCGAGATCGGCGACGTGGATCCACGGCATCCACTGCCGCCCGTCACCGAACCGGCCGCCGAGCCCGAAGCCGAAAACCGTGCGCATCTTCTTCCAAGCCGCGCCACCGCTGCCGAGCACCACTCCGGTCCTCAGCTTGACCACGCGGGTCGCGTCCGGGGCCGCGTCGGCAGCGGACTCCCACTCGCGGCAGAGGTCGGCCAGGTAGCCGTCGCCGGCCGCGGCCGACTCATCGAGCACCTCGTCGCCGCGATCACCGTAAAAGCCGACGGCAGAGCCATTGATCAGAACCGGCACCGGCGAGGTCAGCATGGCGCGGGTCAGGATCTCGGTCACCCCGACCCGGCTTTCGTGGAATCGCCGCTTCGCCGACTCCGTCCAGCGCTGGTCGACCGGCTCGCCGGCTAGGTTCACCACCACCCGCAAGCCCGAGAGGTCCGGGACCTCCGACCATTTCCTCCATTCATTGATGCCGTCGCCCGGCTCCTGCGGACTGCGGCTGAATCCGACCACTCGCCATCCGAGGGCCGACGCCTGGCGCGCGACCTCGCCGCCGATGAACCCCGACGCCCCGACGATGCCGACCGTTCGCTTCTCGTCTGCCATACGCCCCCATGATCCCCCGCATCGGGCCGCGCGCAACGCGAACCTGAGTCCGAACATGGAGCGCTCCGCCGCTTTCCACCTTTACTTGAGGCCGGTCTGACCGTCTGATCCTCACCCGATGAGGCTCGCCACCTTCCTGCTTTCCTCCCTGCTCCCGGTCGCCGCCCAGGACCTTCTCCCCGACGAAAACGAGCCCGCTCCGATCGCCCCGGTGGCGCCGGTGCCGCTGCCGACCGATGCCGACCTGCTCGACGCCGAGGAACTCGCACCCGCCAAGCCCGAATCGGTCGCCCTCGAGTTCTCCGGCGGTGCCGATTACAAGAAGGACACCGAGACCCTGACCTCGCGCGGCGCGGTCAGCGCGGTCGCCGACACGGGCATGAGCCTGCGCGCCAACAAGGGCGCCTACGACGGCAAGAACAAGCTGCTCAAGGTTGACGGCAACGTGAAGCTGAAGACCGAGACCGGAGTCGAGATCTTCGCCGATCACGGGGTGCTCGACGACGCCAAGCGCACCGTCACGCTCACCGGCAACGTCAGCATTTACCAAGGTGCCACGCTCCAGCGCGGCGAGCGGGTCGTCTACCTGATGGACCAGAAGAAGATCGACGCCTCGAATCTCCGGACCGGCGTCGATCCGCTGCTGCTCGAAGCCGGCGGCTTCACGGTCGAGGAACGCGACGGTGAGCAGGTCTTCGTCGGCCGCGACGCCGGCATCACGACGCACGATGTCGAGGACCCCGGCTTCTGGGTCCGGGCCGACGAGACGACCGTCTACCCCGACGACCGGATCACCTTCCGCAACATGAAGCTGTATGCCGGAGAGACGCCGATCTTCTGGCTGCCCTACCTGTCGCAACCGCTCGACGGCGACCTCGGCTACCATTTCACCCCCGGTGCCCGTTCGAACTGGGGCGTCTACCTGCTCAACAGCTACGGCATCATGCTGGGCGAAAGTGACAGCGTCAGCGGCGAAGACGCATGGCTGCTCTCGCGGTGGAACTTCGACCTTCGCTCGAAGCGCGGCATCGGCGCCGGCGTCGACCTGATCGACCGCCGCCAGGACGGCAATCCGAACCTCACCGGATTCTCACTATACTACGCCAACGATCTCGACCCGACCCTCAGCCGCACCGGCCTGCCACGGACCGACGTCAACGAGGACCGCTGGCACGCCCGGCTGCAGTACCGCGTGCCGCTGCCTTTCGAGGATGGCGAAACGTGGCGCGTCGACACCAACCTCAACGCGCTCAGCGACAAATACTACCTCGAGGACTTCGACCCGCGCCTGTTCCGCACCGACCCGGCGCCGGATAACACGATCGGCTTGTTCCGCCACAGCGACACCTCGCTCTTCGGCGTCCTCGGCCGCGTCCGCCCGAACGACTTCTACCGCTCCGATTCGCGGGCCGAGATCTCCTTCGACCAGGCGCGGCGCCCGATCTTCGGCAGCCCGATCCTTCACGAAGGCCAGACGACCCTCGGCATCGTCCAGGAGGAAATCGGCAGCGACGCCCAATCGACCGCCCGCGCCCTCCTCGCACTGCCCGCGGCCAGCCCGCTGATCCCCACCCTTTACGACCGCCTTCCCACCTACGAACGCCAGCTCGTGCGCCTGATCCGCGCGCTGCCTCCCGGCAGCCCGGCGATTCCGTCACTGACCACCCAGCTACTGGCTCCGTCGTACAACCGCTTCCACACCTACCAAGAGTTCTCCTTGCCGATGAAGCTCGGCGGGTGGCTGAACTTCACCCCGGAAGTCGGCGCCGGCTTCAGCCGCTACGGCGCTGTCAGCGGACCCGCGACCTCGATCAGCCGCACGCACCTCTACGCCGGCGCCGAAGCGTCGGTGAAATTCAGCCGCGACTTCGGCGACTACCGCGACCGCGACTGGGGTCTCGACGGACTGCTCCACGTCTTCCAGCCCTACGTCCGCTTTTCCTACGTCAACACCGACGACCTCGACGCCCTGTTCCCGGTCATCGACCGCGAGAACTTCACCACCCGGCCGCGGACGCTGGCACCGAACCGCTTCACCGCGATCGATTCGCTGCGCGACTGGTCGATCATCCGCTTCGGCATGCGCAACCGACTGATCACGCGTCGCGACGGCCAGAGCTACGAGTGGCTGTATCTCGACACCTACATGGACGGATTCTTCGAGGACCCCGAGCTGAACCGCAGCTTCTCGAACCTCTACAACGACCTCAACTGGAACCCGCTGCCGTGGCTCGGCCTGCGCCTCGAAACCCAGTTCCCGATTTTCGATGACGGCTCCGGTTTCTCGGAAGTCAGCGCACGGCTCCGCTTCATGCCGAACGAGAACGTCGAGTTCTCGATCGCCAGCCGCAACCTCAACAACCACCCGATCCTCGTCGACTCCAACCGCATCGATCTGCGCGGCTACGTCCGCCTCAACGACAAGTGGGGCCTTGGCGCCACGCAGATCTGGGAGCTCGACGACGGCACGCTCGAAGTCCAACAGTACACCGTCCACCGCGACTTCAACCACTGGGTCGCCTCGCTCGGCTTCACCGCCCGCGACAACCGCGTGGATGAGGAATACGGCGTCGTGCTCGCCTTCACCCTCAAGGACTTCCCGTCCGCCTCCCTGCCCCTCAGCCTCGACGCCCAGTAACAGCGGGGAGCAGGGAGCTCGGAGCAAGGAGTCGGAGATCCGACGGACCGCGCGACTCCGATCGCGCCCCGGAACCCCGGCGATGGAGCGCCGGTTCTGAAACCGGCACCCGTTCGGGTAGAAATTCGATCGCTGGACGACGGAGATTTCCTTCCCGGGCGCGGATACCCACTCCGGTTCTTGACGAATCCCGATGGTATCGCACTTGTCAGTCCAAGGCTCAGCCCTCTTCCCTTATCAAACTCCAAGCTCCTCGCTCCCACCTCCACGCTCGATGTCCCCATCCGATCTCACCACCGCCCTCCAGTGGCGCTACGCCACCAAAGCCTTCGACGCCTCGAAGTCGATCCCGACCGAAACGTGGGACGCACTGCTCCAGTCGCTGTTGCTCGCTCCGTCATCCTTCGGCCTGCAACCATGGCAGTTCATCGTCGTCGAGGACGCCAACACCCGCGCTCAACTGCGCGAAGTTTCGTGGGGACAATCGCAAGTCAGCGATGCCGACAAGCTGGTCGTATTCACCACCCGCACCGACGTCACCCCTGACGACACCAAACGCTGGGTGACGCGTCTCGCCGAAGTCCAGGGGCAAGACCCGGCCGACCTCGAGGGTTTCGGCAAAGTCATCGACGGCTTCGCCAACAACATGACCCCCGAACAACGTCACGCATGGAACACGCGACAGACGTACATCGCGCTCGGCCAGTTCATGACCTCCGCCGCCGTGCTCGGCGTTGACACCTGTCCGCTCGAGGGACTCGATCCGAAAAGCTATGACCGCATCCTCGGCCTCGAAGGCACCGGCTACGCCACCAGCGTCGGCTGCGCCGCGGGCTACCGGTCTCCAGACGATCACTCGATCGAGCGACCCAAGGCCCGCTTCGACATCAGCGAGGTCATCCGGACGGTCTGAAACCCGCCAACCTCCCCGACCATGAGTTCCGATCCCGAGCATCACGAAGTCGATGAACCGGCCGAACGCCCGGGCGCGACCGATGACAAGAAGTTCAGCGAGTTCCTCAAAACCTGGATCACCAAGCTGAGTGACGATGAAGTCACACTCCGCGAGGCCTACTCGAGCCTGATGGAGATCGGCAACTCGCAGGACGAGGTGCCGTTCATCGTACGGCTCACCGAAAACCCGAAGTTCCACCTCGGCGGCCTCGGGTATTTCAAAGGCCGCGTCACGCTCGAGCAGCACGACTACGTGCACATCCTGCTCGGCCGCGGGCTGACACTGATCGACGAGGCCTTCGTGATCGGCTTCACGATGGGAACCACCGACCGAGTGAGCACCGGAGAACGCAACCTCTTCGGGCTGATCAACAAGTACCTTTACCCGAAGCCGTACCGCTTCACCGAGGAGGGCATGAAGGTGTTCAACGACGCGATCGCACTCGCCTACGTGTCCGACTGCGCCGCGCTCGAAGCGGTCGATTTCAAACCGCTCCTCGACCTGCCGCTGCACGAGGTGCGGGAGGCGGTCGGCCTCGAGGTCGATCTGCTGAAGGCCTACTACCGCATCGAGGCGAAACGCTACCCCGACTCGATGCCGAGCCAGCGGCTGCTCGACTGACGGCGGGAGATTTCGGGAATGCGCACCGCGTAACGGGCGTCGAACCGGGCATGAAAGCCATCATCACCTGCCTGCTCGCCGGCACCTCCTGCCTATTCGCCCAGACACTCCAGGACCAGCTCGACGCCCGCTCTGCGGAAGCCGCCAAGAACGGCAACCCGGAGGTCCGCAAGGAATTCGCGAAGGGTATCGAGGCCGTTGCTGAGTCCGGGATCCTCGACAAGGCCGTCGATGTTGGTGACAAGGCGCCCGACTTCACCCTGAAGAATGCAAAAGGCGACGCGGTCACCCTTTCCCACCTGCTCAAGGAAGGACCGGTGGTCCTGACCTGGTATCGCGGCGGCTGGTGCCCGTACTGCAACATCGCGCTGGTCGCGATGCAGGAGAAGCTCCCGGAGTTCAAGAAAGCCGGCGCCCAGCTGGTGGCGCTGAGCCCGGAACTCCCGGACAAAACGCTCAGCACGGCCGAGAAGAACAAGCTCGAGTTCGAGGTGCTGACCGACCTCAACCACAAGGTTGCGAAGGAGTACGGCATCGCCTTCGAACTCACCCCGAAAGTCCGTGAGCTCTACAAGCAGTTCTTCGACCTCACCGAATTCAACGGTGCGGATGCGGGCGACGGCACCCTGCCACTCGCGGCGACTTACGTGATCGACACCGACGGCACCGTCCGCTGGGCCTTTCTCGACGCCGACTATCGCAAGCGCGCCGAGCCCGACGACATCGTCGCCGCGGCACGGAAACTGCAGGAATGACCCGTCGGGGGCGAGAAGCCGGCCCGAAAGTCTTGCGCCGGCCCGGATCTGGGCATTGTCTGTGAAGGTCCAGTCATGAAGCTCGCCATCCTTGTCTCCCTCCCGGTATTGGCTGCACTGCTCCCGTCCTGCACGCCTCTGAGCGACCAGCCGGCGATGCGTGCGGAGCGGGTCATGTACGAATGGCACGACGACTACGGCCCGGGGAAAGTGAAGGTGAACATCGACCTCGGCGAACAGCGGGCGACCTACACCCGCGGCGGACGACCGATCGGCTGGTCCTATGTGGCGACCGGCATTGAAGGCCGCAGGACTCCGTCCGGCACCTTCCGCATTTCCGAGAAGATCGTGGACAAGTACTCGAACCGCTACGGCTGGATCGAGGACGAGTTCGGCAATGTCGTGAACGGCGATGCGACTCCCGGCACCCGCGTCCCGCCGGGCTGCACCTACGTCGCGGCCCCGATGCCCTACTGGATGCGCCTCACCGACTGGGGCATCGGCATGCACGCCGGCCTGATCCCCGAGCCCGGCGAGCCTGCCTCCCACGGCTGCATCCGCCTGCCCAAGCCTTTTGCCCCGATGCTTTTCGAAGCCGTCGACGTCGGCACCCCGGTCCACATCACCCACTGATCTCGGGTACCGCACGCGCTCGTCACAAGGCGCTTTCCACTGGTTCGTAGTTCCCCGTTTACGGGGTCCGCGGAGCACGGAGCACGGAGCTAAGAGCAGGGAGCCAAGCACGGACCGCGCGAGCCCACTCGCGCCCCGCCACGTTGCAACGTTCGCCAAGACTCGACGCCGCCATCCAAAACCCCCTCCTTCGCGACCTTGGCACCTTGGCGGCTCCATCCACAGCAAACGGAAATCGCCCACGCCCTCCCGCTCCGGAAAATCCCTGTCACAATCTCCAATCCGGGCCACAATGCTTTTCCATGAAAGCGTTACTTTGCCTCATCGTCGGCCTGACCCTCCCCGTGATGGCCGCCGACACCGACAAACTCAAAGCCTACCCCGCGCCCGAAGACGGCATGTCCCGCCATGTCATCGACCTTCCGGCGCGGGAGAACGAGGACGATGCCAAGGTCCAGATCATCGTCGGCAAGACGGTCGAAACCGACGGCGTCAACCGCAACTTCTTCGGCGGTGCGCTGGAGCAGCGGACCATCAAAGGCTGGGGCTACAACTACCACATCCTGCCGGTCCTCGGCCCCATGGCGAGCACCCGCATGGCCGCCCCTCCCGGCGCGCCCAAGGTCGAGAAGTTCGTCCCGGTCGGAGGCGAGCCTTACCTGATCCGCTACAACAGCAAGCTGCCGGTGGTCGTTTACGTGCCCGACGGCTGCGAGGTCCGCTACAGGATCTGGAGCGCACCCGCCGATGCCGAACCGGTGCCGGAAGGCTAACAGCCCCTGCGTTGCCAATCTGAAACCGCGAATGGACGGCGATGCACGCGAATGGGAAGAGGTAAGAAGCCCGATCCCGCTCGCCGACTTGCGTCGAATACCAGCACACCGGTCGACCCGAGGCATTTCTGCCCAACCCCATTGGAATTCGCGTCCATTCGTGTGCATTCGCGGTTCTTCACCTCTCTCGTGATGCTCGCTTGCCAACGGCGCCCCCTGCGTTAGGCAAGGGACGCCATGCGTGAAAAGAAGCGACCCTTCCTCGGCCGGCTCGGTGTCGCGCTGCTCGGGCTCCTGATGCTCGTCAGCGGCGCCTATGTCTTCGGCGCCATCTACTTCGACGGACCGCTCGGCACCCCGGCGTCCGCCGGCAACATCGTATTGGCCATCCTTTGGGCGGTGTTGCTGCTGGCGGCCCTCGTTCTGTTCCGGGGCCTCAAACGCCGGCTGCTGGTGTTCGCCTTCGCCTCGGCGCTGGTGCTGGTTCCATGGAGTTTCAAGAAGCCGTCGAACGACCGCGACTGGCGTCCGGAGTTCCGGCAAACCGGATGGGTTGAGGTAAAGGGTGACGAGATCGTCTTCCACAACATCCGTAACTTCGACTACGCGGAGGACGGATCGGAAATCGAACGCTGGGAAACGCGCACCCACCACCTTTCGAAACTCGAGGGTCTCGACTACTTCCACGATGCCTTTGGCGGCGACCTGCTCGCACACCCGATTCTCTCGTTCGACTTTGGCGACGAAGGCCACCTCTGCCTTTCCATCGAGACACGGCGTGAAACCACCGAAGAGTTCTCCACCTTTGGCGGGCTCTTCAAGATGTTCGAACTCCAGTACATCTTCGGCACCGAGGAGGACTTCATCCGCGTCCGCACCAACGTCCGCAACGAACCGGTCTACCTTTACCGCACCCGCGCCACCCAGGCGAAGGCGGCCGAGGTGCTCCTCGAGTCGATCGGCGTGCAGAACGAGCTCGTCGAAAAGCCGCGCTTCTACAACGTCATCACTTCGAACTGCACCACCAGCCTCCGCGCCCAGACACCCGCCGAGGAGCGTGAGAAGTTCGACTGGCGGATGCTGGTCAACGGCAGGCTCGACGAATACGTCCACGAAAAGGGCGCCATCGTCGACGAAGGCATGTCGTTCGAAGAACTCCGTCCGCTCTGCTTCATCAACGAAGTCGCCCAGAAGTCGCCCGGCGGCCCGGAGTATTCCGCCGCCGTCCGAGCCGACCGACCCGGCTTCCGCGAGCCCGCCCCGAGTTCCCGGTGACCCCCATGGACCGCGAGCTTTAGCTCGCTGGTCCGGTCCGGCGAAGCGAGCTGAAGCTCGCGGTCCATCCCCGACCCGCCCCCCCGGAGCCAACCTGATTTCCTCCTCCCCTCCATCGCACCACAACTTCCTTGCGTTCGGTGCCTTCCGCGGTTTCCCAACAACACCCTGCCGTTCCGGAACATTGTAGAGGACAACAGCCATCCCCTTCCTCACCCCTTTGCGACTTCGCGCCTTTGCGGTTCTACCTCCTTTCATCACCCCCGGATTTTTCCATTTTCGCCGTTCCGTAATCCCCCTCCTGCCCTAAACCTCACCCATGCGAAATCTTCTGTGGATTCTCCCCTGCGCGCTCCTTGCCGCCTCCTGTGGCGAAAAGAAGGCGCCTGCCGCCTCAGGCGGATCCGCCCCCTCGGTCCCGCCTCTGGAAGATCCCCACACGCTCGCCAAGTCCTCGGAGTGCATCGAATGCCACAAGGACGCCCACGAAGGTTGGAAGAACTCCCACCACGCGCTCGCCCACCGGAACATCGGCGCGCCGGTCGATGCCGAAGCCTTCGCCGACCGCAAGGTCACCGAAGGCGATGCCGAGTGGGATTTCACCGGCGGCGAAGCGGATCCGATCATCCGCTGGGAAGATAAGAAGGCCGAAGGCGCTGAAGTGATCGAAGGCGAACCGCCGATGGCCATCGGCCTGACCCCGCTGGTCCAGTACCTCCTCGCCCGCGGCGACGGCCGCTACCAGGTGCCGGACATGGCATGGGATCCGGAAAAGAAGGAATGGTTCAGCGTGTACGACGACCAGAACCGGCGGCCCGACGAATGGGGTCACTGGACCCAGCGCGGCATGAACTGGAACTCGCAGTGCGCATGGTGCCACTTCACCGGTCTGCGCAAGAACCACGACACCGAAGCCGACACCTACAAGACGAACTGGGTCGAGCAGGGCGTCGGCTGCGCCCAGTGCCACGGCCCCACACGGCCGGACCACAAGAGCGGCGAGTGCATGGTCGACCCGCAGCAGAAGTTCACCAAGCAGCAGTGGACCGACTCGTGCGCCACCTGCCACGCGCGACGCGAGGAGTTCGATGAGAAGTTCATCACCGGCCGCTCGTTCTTCGACCACTACTCGCTCGCCCTGCCGAGCCAGCCCGGCCTCTGGCATCCCGACGGCCAGCAGATCGACGAGGTCTACAAATACAACTCCCTGCTCATGTCGCGCATGGGTCACAAAGGCATCGGCTGCACCGACTGCCACGACCCGCACGCCGCCGACCCGCTCGGCGGTGACGTCGCGGTCCGCTCGAATGCGCTCTGCATGACCTGCCACGCCGCCGGTGCGAACGAAGCGACGGTCATCGATCCCGCCAAGCACACCTTCCATGACCTCGGAACACCCGGAGCGAGTTGCGTCGACTGCCACATGCCGAAGCGCAACTACATGCAGCGCGACCCCCGCAGCGACCACCGTTTCCCGCGACCCGACCCGCTCCTGACGAAGGAACTCGGCACGCCGAACGCCTGCAACAACTGCCATGAAGACAAGGGACTCGATTGGCAGATCGAGTGGACGCACAAGTGGTACGGCGAGGACATGAACGCCGTCTCGCGCCAGCGCACCCGCGCGATCCACGCCGCCCAGAACGGCAAGACCGGCTCCCTCGACCTGCTCATCGACGCCTGCGAGAAGGAAGAGATCGATGCCTGGCGCGCGACCATGCTGCGCCTGATGGAACCATGGGCGAATGACAGCCGTGTCGTGCGCCTGACCAACAAGGCGGCCGACGACGGTGGCCCGCTCGCCCGCTCCGCCGCCGCGATGCTCATCGCCCGCCGCGGCGAGCCCGGAGCACTGCTCGAAAAGCTGCTCAACGATCCGCTGAAGTCGGTCCGCGCCGAAGCCGCCTGGACCGCGCTCGAGCAGTTGCCTTCCGACCACCCGGCGGTGAAGGAGATCACCGAGATCGCCAGGCACCAGGCCGACCAACCGGGAGGAGCCATGCGGATGGCGCGTCTCGCGATGGTCCGCAACGACATCGCCGAAGCCGAAAAGTGGTTCATGCGCGCCGCCGATTGGGACCGCACCTCACCCGCACCGCGTCGCGACCTCGCCGTCTTCCTCGGAGGTATCGGCCGCACCGCGGAGTCCGTGAAGTGGCTCGAAGACGCCGCCAAACTCGCCCCCGGCAACGCCGAGATCCCCTACCTCGCCGCCCTCGGCTACGCCGAAATCGGTGACACCCTGAAGGCCGAAGCCCGGCTCGGCGACGCCGTGCGTATCGATCCCAACTACGCCCGTGCCTGGTACAACCTCGGACTCCTCTACGCCGGCCAGAACCGCACCGAAGACGCCATCAAGGCCCTGCTCCGAGCCGAGAACGCCGACCCCAGCGGCTCCGACGCACCCTACGCCCGAGCCACCATCCACCTCCGCCTCGGCCAGATCGACGAAGCCCGCGCCGCCGCCGCCGAAGCCCTGCGCCGCAATCCCAATCACCCCCAAGCCGCCCAACTCCTCCAACAACTCGGAGGCTGAACCAGCGGAGAGCGGAGAGCGGAGAGCTCGGGGCCGGGGGTCAGGAGGCAGGAGCCAGGGGTCAGAATGGAGCGCCGGTTATGAAACCGGCATCTTTGGTGAGGTCAAGTCGGTCGCAGGTCGCAGGTCGCAGGTCGCAGGTCGCAGGTCGCAGGTCGCAGGTCGCGGGTCGCGGGTCGCGGGTCGCGGGTCGCGGGTCGCGGGTGGGCGGGATGCGGGATGCGGGATGCGGGATGCGGGATGCGGGATGCGGGATGCGGGATGCGGGATGCCAATAGCCCCGAAGGGGCGACGGCATTTAGCCACGGGGTTCACCCCGTGGATTCGGAGTGGTTGCTGATTCGGAGCCCCGGAGGGGCGCAGGCGGACATGGCTTCATCCCAGAAACCTCGTCTCATGCCGGATCTCCCGGACCTCCAAGACTTCTCAGATCAAGGCGCAGCCTTGATTCATTCCAAACGCTTCGCACTTCGAGTGCGACTTCAACAACTGAGCCGTTCCCGGAACCGAGAACGAGAACGAGAACGAGAACGAGAACGAGAACGAGAACGAGAGGCACACCGCCTCAAAAAGCCCCATCGGGGCTTCATCTCATAGCCCAGGGTAAGCGAAGCGCACCCTGGGTCATCCACCTTCCCGGCGCAGCCCCACTTCTCAGATCAAGGCGCAGCCTTGATTCGCTCCAGACTCCTCGCTCCCTGCTCCAAGCTCTCCGCTCTCATCAAGCGGACTCGTCACTCCGAACCCGTTCGAACCCGCAGCCACGTGCAGGTAGATCTCGGTCGTGGTGATGTCCTCATGCCCGAGCAGTTCCTGAATCGTTCGCAGGTCGGCACCGCCTTCCAACAGGTGCGTCGCGAACGAATGGCGCAACGCATGGCTCGTCACCCGTTTCTCGATTCCCGCATCGACCGCCGCCCGCCGGACCGCATCGCCATACACCTTGGCGAGAAGGTGATGCCGCCGCCGCACACCCGCGTTCGGATCCATCGATGTCTGCTTCGCCGGAAACAACCAAAACCACTCGAAGCTCTCCGCCGCCCGGCGGAACTTCCGCCCAAGCGCACCCGGGATATGGACTCCCGCCAACCCCGCCTCGCGATCCCGGCGCCAGATCTCCCGCGCTGCCTCAATTTGCGCGGCCACCGCTTTCAGCAGACTCTTCGGCAAAATCGTACACCGGTCCTTGTCGCCCTTCCCCTGGCGCACCGTCAGCGTCCCACGTTCCAGATCCACATCCTTGATCCGCAAGCGCACCAATTCCGACCGCCGGAGTCCCGCCCCATACTGCAACCGCGCCGGCAATCCGTAGCGCCCGTCCGACTTCCAAGGCGCTTCGAGCTGCTCGAACACCCGGTGAGTCTCGCGTTTGGAAAGAACCACCGGCACGCGCGTCCCCGACTTGCGTAACTTCACCGCGAAAATCGGATTCTCCACCCCGCACACGTGTTTGAAGAAAAACGCGATCGCATTCAGCGCCTGCTTCTGGGTCGAGTAGGCACAGTCTTCGTCATCCACCACCGACGCTAGGAACCGGCTGGCCGTCGCCACCTGCAGCACTTCCCGCTCATCCCCCGCAAACCGGGCATAACGCGCCGCCCACGCCCCGTAGCAACGCTTCGTGGTCAGCGCCAACCCCCGCCGCGCCCCGGCCGAGCGCACCGCCGCCCGGACCCGCTCGGCCAAACTCCGATGGTCCGCATTCGCCTCCTCGCACGCCGCCAGCCACTTCAGATACCAATGCAGGGCCGATTCCCACTGTTCGAGCTGCCACTGCTCACGCGGGCGACCCTCGCGCAGCACCTCCGTCCGCCAGAACGCCTTCGCCGCATCCCGACCGGCATCGAGCTCGTTCCTCAGTCGGAAATTCTCGAACCATTCGAGCACCAGTAGAAAACCGTCACGCTCCCGCTCCGAAAGCCCGCGGAACTCCGAAAGATCCTTCCTCCAACACCAGCGAACCTGCAACGCGCTCATACCACCATGCCTACGGCCACACCGGTTACCGAGTCAACCGGAAAGTGTTCTTGTGAACACTTTCCCTTGCTCATGTGACCGTCCTCCTTCCGTTCCCGGCAGTCGCCACTTGGAGCGCCGTTATGAAACCGACACCTTCCGTGAGGCAAAGCCAGGGGTCAGGGCCGAGGGGCCAGGGGCTGGAAGTGGAGCACCGGTTTTGAAACCGGCATGTTCTGGGAGGCCGAGCCGGTCATCAGTGGTCGGTGGCCAGTGGTCAGAAATGGAGCGCCGGCTATGAAACCGGCATGTTCTGGGAGGCCGAGCCGGTGATCAGTGGTCGGTGGCCAGTGGTCAGAAATGGAACGCCGGTTATGAAACCGGCATGTTCTGGGAGGCCGAGCCGGTGATCAGTGGTCAGAAATGGAACGCCGGTTATGAAACCGGCATGTTCTGGGAGGCGGCGCCACCGAGATCGCAAGGCACACCTGTTCAAAAAGCCCCATCGGGGCTTCATCCTATAGCCCGGGGTAAGCGTAGCGCACCCCGGGTCATCCATCTTCCGGCACCGCCGCACTTCTCAGATCAAGGCGCAGCCTTGATTCGTATCCCCACCCGTCAGCCCCACCCCAAGGGTCAGATTCCCCCCTGCCCGGGCCGAGTGATATCCAGCCAGACCGAAACTCACGATCCTCACCCTCTGAATCAATCGGATATCACCCTTCCCATTCAGGAATTCCTTGCAACTACAGGACATCCAGCTTCACCCTCCCAACTAACGCCTCCCGGATATCAACCCTCGGGAGGGTATGAATAAATACTGTTCGCCAATAAAATGAAGTATCTCAGCCCAGATGAGATCCGAGGCTTGAAAGAGAGTGGCTACGATCCCGTCCTTCTTGAAGCACGCGCGGATAGCGAACGCTGGGAGGCAGTAAACGGATTAAGAGAGAAGATCGAATCTGCGTTTGCAGGGGTCACACTAGGGGATGGAATAGGACTCATGGAGGGGCGAGGACTCGATGATTACGAAGACGCCGATGTTCTAGCCCAGCTGCATGCCCAAGATGAGCGCATAGACTGGCATCGCTTTTCCTCCGAAACTCTGCTCTCCTACCAGAGTAGCATCAGCTTCACAGATGCCGAGGGCATGCGTTTCCATCTTCCGGCCTGGATGTTTGCCGAATTGCGTGATGACGGAATCGCTGGACTGATTGGGTCGCTTTGTCGTATCTCTCCGCACAATGAGCAGCAGTTCTCGTTGCTTTCACCGGAACAGCGATCCGTTGTCCGGGATTTCCTTGAGTTCATGCGGGACGATCCAGATTACACGCATGAGCGAGCCGAGATTGATGCAGCGATCAAACACATTTGGAGCCAATTGCCACCGCAATAAAATCAAGGCGAACAAGGCGGTGGACTCAACGACCACCCGCCGTCACGCCGCATGCTTGGTCGCTGCGCTCCCGGCATGCGTCGCGCCGTCGGGCAGTCGTGAGTCACCTTGAACGTTCGATTCAGAATGAGATTCCTCATTGCGATTGGGGCCTTGACGTTAGCTTCCTGCGACAAGCACAGCGACGCTATCAAGCAATCGCCGGAGCATCAGGAGGCTCCTTGGGATGAATCCCACCCGTTAGCGTCGCTGTTTTCGTCAGGCGAGGCCATCTACATTGCGCCGGCTGATTCGATTGCCGAGCTTCTTGAGGCGAACGATCTTTTCACGTTTGTCTCTCGGCAGGGACAACTCGCCGGTATGGATTCCGATACAGCGATCATATTTCGATCTGACGGAACCGTAACGCTGTCCGAGATGGGAATGGGCTCGAACGACTATTCGGGAAAGGTGGTCATACAGCCTGACGGCATCATTGATCTCCATCTGCCCCGATACCCAGGTAAGTGGCCGTCAATGAGATTTGAGCGGGTTGGCGACTCCTGTTTTCTCCACCGCGTAGACGGCAAGACGGGGTTCGTTTTTGGCGGGCGATCTGGAGCAGTCACTTCGGGGGACATGAATCCATTCTGGCCTTTCGCACTGCTTGACCACGAGTTCCCGCGCCGGCTGCAACCCAAAGATCAATAATCGAACAAGCCGAAGCAGGGCGACCCCTCACAGCGGCCTTGTCGAATTTCCGCTCAGGTGGTTCCATCAGCTAAGGAGAATCGGGGCCGCCGCCATGAGGGTCGGGGCCGCCTGTTCTCTGACGTTCTGCTGAATATTTCAGAATGAAGCATGCTCTAGCTATTTTCTTCGCTGTCTTGGCGCTACTTGCAATGGTGGATGCGAAGCCGAAGGCTGAGAAGAAGGGCGTTACTTTTTTCGAGCTTGAGTTTCAAGAGAAGCGAGAAGCTATCCGCATCTACAAGATCAAAGGAACGAAGGAGCTCAATCCCACCAATTCTGATCGTATCCGCCGAGCATTTGATGCCAAGGAGCTCGAGCCGCCTGAGCTACTCGATGTGCTTGTCGACTACTTTGCAGTTCGTATTGATGGAGAGCTCCTGTTTGTCGTCGAGATGGAGCATCGGGGCTTTACGGTTTTCCCTGCCAAGGAGTCTGAAGGAGGCATTGAACGACCCATTGCTGGGGCGAGATTACTCGGGAAGCTCCCGAACGTTAAGGATCTTCTGAAGCGTGATTTTCGAGAAGGTGAACCTAAGGATCGGGACAAATGAATGCAGAACAAGTCGGAGATGGCGACACCTTACAGCGGCCTTGTCGAAAATCCGATTTGATGGTTCGTTAGCCTTAATCAGGAAGGGGTGCCGATTTCAGTTCACCGGTGCCGCCATTCCTCTGACGTTCGCTAAAGAAATGTTACCAGGTGTTCCAACGGGCATATTTGCGAGCATCGCCCGATCATCGAAACTTGGTGATCTGCCCGCTATCGTTGCGAGCATCCTCCTTCCGTCCCTCGCGGTCTCCATCTGGATCTCATGGCGAGGAGGGTTGGCGGGCCGAGGTCTCGGGAGGACTTGCACGGAAGCATGGGGTGCATCGCTGCTTTGTGGCTGGGTTTGTGTCTATTTGGTATTGGCCGACTTCCGGAGGACTTCGGACATCATCCTGTCTATCCCGATTGCGGGACTGGTCGCAGGCCTCGGGAGCCTGATTCCTGCTTTCGGCTTTGCACTGATCGGGTATGCTTTCGGCGCCCGGAGGCGGACGTCGATCCACGTCTCGAGGACAGATCCCTCTGAGCACTCTCCCTAGGGCAAACGACAAAGCGAACAAGGCGCTGGTGGACGACCCCTATCAGCGGTTTTGTTGCGTTCTTGCCGCCAGCATCGGAACCTGATTGATTGTCCGTGGCTGCACTGGCGAGGTTACCGGGTCGCCACAGCTTTTACGTTCGCTATCAAAATGAGCCGACCACTTCGGGCAGCGATTCTGGTATGTAGCGTCTTGGGTTTGGTCGCGGCAGTGATCTTCGGGCTGATCCTCCCGAATCGCCCGCTGGACGAGGTCGCAGGTCTTTCGGAATCGACCTTCGATGATGCCGCCCGTGGGGGTTTGCCGCATTCAGCCACAAGGATCATGCGATACACCACCGGGTTCACGGATTCCGCCACATGGACCGCTTACACAGCAGATCGAGCGACGATCGAGAGAGCCAGTGAGGCTCTCACCCGAACGAGAATGGAGGATTGGGCACCGTGGGACCCTCAGCGGGCTCACAGCCTCAACCGACCCGCCCGCGCAGAACGCTTGAACCGTGGTTACTGGGATGTCGACGCCGTAGCCAAGGGCCGCTTTTATTCGTCATTCGACGGCTCGAACGGAGTGCAGGTTCTGATCGACACCGCACGGTGGAGAATCTTTATCCATCAGTTCAGCACCTAACAAAAACAAAGCGAACAAGCCGAAGATGGCGACCCCTCACAGCGGCCTTGTTACGTTTCCGTTCTGGTGGTTACCTACCCCATCGAGAATCGGAGCCCCGCCATGAGGGTCGGGATCGCCATTTCTCTGACGTTCGGCAGAGAATTGCAGACCCGATGAGTGACGATTTGATGTCGAGCGCGTATCGAACTGCCCGAGAGAATCTCAAGGCGGCAGAGTTGGCCACGTTCAAGTCGCTGGATGCCGCGTTCCCATCGGAAGAGTTCGATGCCATCCATCAAGCATCACGGCGCGGAATGCGACTCCGTAGCGAGGCCATAGATCTTGCTCGGAAGGTTTGGGCAGGCTCTATGCAATACGAGAAGGCAGAGGAGATCATTCGCAGCCAGTTCCGAGATTTCCCAGCTCAGACAGTGGATGGTGCGCTGGCTGAAGCATACCAGGAGAACCGATGAAGCAGGCCGCAGTACCCGCAAACGCCGAACAAGCCATGGAAGATCGACGCTTAACCGCCGCCTTGTTGAAAACCGAGCTGGCGGCTCCCAACCTGTCCTTCTCCTCGACCCGCGGCCCTGCGTTCGCGCGTCTTCACTGAGACGTTGTGCCAAAGAATATGACGCGTGATCTCGCAGATCGAGTAAAGCTCGTCAATGAGCCGACCTACTCATTTGGATCCACCGATAATTCGCGGCGCTACGATACGGAGGTCGACCTCACTGATGGATGTCAGCCGTCGTCTATTCACGGTTTGATCATCGATGATCGGCCTACATTGGTAATCGGAGATTCTGGCGGTGCGTCTGGAGTCCATGAGCATTCGCTGCTTCTACTCGAATCACGCGTCTACATTGCGGTCGGGGCGCATATCGTCTGTCTTACCCTCGGGAACCAGGAGCCAGATTGGACGCTTGAGATCGATGACGCCACATGCTTCGGGCTATACTACGCACCAGAGCACGACGCGCTGATCTCCCACGGAGAGCTTGATATTGCGAGATTCAGCCGTAGTGGAGAAGTTCTTTGGTCTGAGGGTGGCGCGGACATATTCAGCGAAGGGGTTTTGTTACATGACGACTGTATCGAGGCCGTGGATTTCAACCACCGGTCATACTTCTTCGATTACGCCACCGGAGAATCAACAAGGCACAACAAGGCGTGGGTGGGCAACCCGCTACCCCGCAGCGAGTCGGAGATTGAGCCGTGACTAGAACCCTTTACCCTGAGTCGGACCGGCGCTCCCGGTAGCGGGTGCCACCACTTCGACGTTGGGCTAGAATTGCGTGAATACCGGCGATGGATGGTGAGAAGCAAGAATGGGACATTCCCGGCTGCGCTGGTGAAGCACGACGTAATACTTGGACCCGGCGCCCTTTCTGGGGTGTTTGGGTGCTGGCCACTCCACTTGCTTGGATTGCTACCGCGGCGTTCACAATCGCCTGCTTCCCAGACCAATCTGGCTTTCAGCTCCTGCCTGATGGCTACGGGTATGCGCTGATCGCTTTGCCGGTATGGGCCCTCGTCTGCATCCTGTTTTCGGCCATTGCTTTGGCTCGGCGGGAACGGCTCGCACGTGCCACCCTGCTTTTGTCAGTGCCGGCTTTGCTCGTTCTCGTCGTCATCGTACTTTGGACTGCAAACCTGATTTGATCGCGCGCCCGAACAAAAAGGCCCAACAAGGCATGGAAGATCGACGCTCAACCGCCGTCTTGTTGAACGCCCCACCGGCGGCTCGCATCGCTCCCATCTCCTCGACGCGCGGCCTTGTGCTCGCGCGTCTTCACTGAGACGTTCGATTCAGAATGAGATTCATCGCTGCAATAGGTGCCTTGGCATTCACTGCATGCGAGAAGCAAAGCGAAGGGCTGCAGCAGCCTGCTGAGGCCCAGGAGGCCCCTTGGGGAGACGACCACCCACTCGGTCCCCTGTTTGCTTCAGGTGATGCTGTGTATGTCGCGCCTGCCGATTCGCTCGGAGAACTCCTTGAATCCAATGAATCGGTGACCTTTCTATCCCGGCAAGGTGAACTCGCCAACATGGACTCGGACACGGCGCTCACTCTTAGGTCGGATGGGACGGTAGTTCTCAGGGAGTCCGGCATCGGATCATTACCATACTCGGGGAAGCTGGTGGTTCGGGCAGATGGCGGAATAGCGCTCGATCTCCAAGGCTATCCCGCGACCTGGCCTCTGATGCGATTCGAGCGCCTCGGCGATACCTGCTATCTTCATCGGGTTGATGGTGAGACAGGATTCATATTCGGCGGGCGAACCGGAGCGGTTACTTCGGCAGACATGAAGCCATTTTGGCCCTTCGCCTTGCTCGACCACGAATTCCAGCCCCAACCCGAATAAGAAACCCAATAATCGAACAAGGCGGCGTAGGTCGACCCTGATCAGCGGCCTTGTTGCGCAGCGAATTGGCGGTTAGCTTCCTCCCAGAAACCAAGGCTGGCCGCCACGACTACCCGGGTCGCCTAGCCTTCAACGTTAGCCATAGAGAATGGGGGGCTCGATCCATGACAACCACCTCGTCGCATACGAAGTGGATAGCCAGGCGAGGAGGATCATTCTTCGGACTGAGTATGCCTACGGGGAGGAGCCGTTTGAGTCGACCGAAGTGATCTTTGGCGGCGTGCTCGACCATCATTTCCGGAATCCTCGAATGCCCGCGATCATCTTTGATGTGATCGAGATTGATCCGCGCGTGATCATCGAGCGCGACAAGTGCTTGATCGACAGCGGACACAAGATCGGCGGATGGCCGTCATTCTGGCGGGATACCGTCGACGCGATGGTGGATGCGATTGCTTCGGCAGGCTGCAAGATGTTCGAGATTTCGTCCTCCTACGGGCTGGATGGCTGGGTTGCCGCTGAGTCGTGCGAGTTCAGGCAAGGCAGCAAATCCCAAGGCTAACAAGGCACGGCTGCCGACCCTAATCAGCGGCCTTGTCGCAGACCGTTTAGGGGGCTAGAAACTGGCCAATGAATCACGCTGGCCGCCATGAGGGTCGGGTCGGCAGCGCTTCAACGTTAGCTCAAGAAAATGGCGGTCGAGTACCAATACGCGAACAAAGAACAGCTTCTCGCTGCCATGCGTGAAGAGTTCGCGTTCCTCGAATCTGAATATGGTTACACTGAACTTGTTGAGCGCCCGGAACGCTACATCAACCCCTATTCGGTTCTATATCGCAAATCGCCTGTAGAGGTTCTCGTCGAGGGAATTAGCTACGGGAGCGGCACGTCGATCATGTTTCGGATCAGGGAGGATCTCAGCCAGCCGCCACAAGATGATTTCTGTGTTTCGTGGATTACCACGATCAGACGCCCGGATTTGCAGGAGTGGCAGTTTCCCGACAAGCGAGGTCAACTCCTCCAACTACCTAGACTGGCGAACGAGCTACGGGCAGTTGCTGACGATCTGCTCCGCGGAGATTTGTCTATCCTCCCCCAAGTCCGGGATGCCATCGCGAAAGCACGAAAGGAAGGAGAGGCTGCTGAGCGAGTTCGGCAGTTTCGCCGCGCGGAGGTTCGATCGCAGGAGGCTTTTCGGAGTGGCGATTACCAACGCGTAATTGAAGAGCTGGAACCCCATCGAGATCTGCTGAATCCGCCATCTCGCAAGCGTCTTGAGATCGCCAAATCGAGAACGTAACAATGAGCTAACAAGGCGGCGCTGACCAACCCGCTACCGCCGTGGAGTCGAAAGCTGAATGAACGCTACATCCCTTAAACACGAGTCGGAGGGGCGCTGCCCGTAGCGGGTGGCAGGCCTTTGACGTTCGCCCTAAAACAAAATGCCTCCGCAACGACTGCTTATCGCTGCCTGTGTCGTTCTCGCAAGCTGCAGCACTGTCTCCGAGCAGACATCAGAGGAAGCACCGACCGAGGGAAGTAGTGGCGACAGAAGCCATCAATACACGACCTATGTAAACCCGCGATTCGGATTCAGACTCTCGTATCCTGCCTCACTACACGCGAGCCCCGAACCTACGAATGGTGCTGGGAGGACATTCACTTCGAGCGATGGCGATTTTAGCGTCTCTGCGCAGGCCCATTTCCTCCAGAACGGCGACGATTTGGACTCGCTCTGGAATGACGCCCGCCGCGATGCAGGATCCTCAGTGAACTACTCACTGAAGCGCCCGACCTTTTTCGTCATTTCCGGATCGGACGCTGGCCGAGAGTATTATCGCAAAGTCTTCACCCGAGGGGGCAACTGGGTGAGGTTCGACATTCTCTACCCATCTTCGAAGCGTTCTCTTTACGACCCCGTCGTCGAGCGGATCGAACGAGATTTTGTTCCATTTCTACCGGGTGACTACGACCGCGCACCGTAATCCAAACAAGGCGAACAAGCCGCAGCACCACAACCGCCTGACCCGCTCCGAGTCGGATTCTCACCGTGATTAGAACCCTCAACCCACAGTCAACGCGCGGCTGCCGTCAGGCGGTTGGTGTGCTATGACGTTCGCCAATAAAATGAAGTATCTCAGCCCAGATGAGATCCGAGGCTTGAAAGAGAGTGGCTACGATCCCGTCCTTCTTGAAGCACGCGCGGATAGCGAACGCTGGGAGGCAGTAAACGGATTAAGAGAGAAGATCGAATCTGCGTTTGCAGGGGTCACACTAGGGGATGGAATAGGACTCATGGAGGGGCGAGGACTCGATGATTACGAAGACGCCGATGTTCTAGCCCAGCTGCATGCCCAAGATGAGCGCATAGACTGGCATCGCTTTTCCTCCGAAACTCTGCTCTCCTACCAGAGTAGCATCAGCTTCACAGATGCCGAGGGCATGCGTTTCCATCTTCCGGCCTGGATGTTTGCCGAATTGCGTGATGACGGAATCGCTGGACTGATTGGGTCGCTTTGTCGTATCTCTCCGCACAATGAGCAGCAGTTCTCGTTGCTTTCACCGGAACAGCGATCCGTTGTCCGGGATTTCCTTGAGTTCATGCGGGACGATCCAGATTACACGCATGAGCGAGCCGAGATTGATGCAGCGATCAAACACATTTGGAGCCAATTGCCACCGCAATAAAATCAAGGCGAACAAGGCGGTGGACTCAACGACCACCCGCCGTCACGCCGCATGCTTGGTCGCTGCGCTCCCGGCATGCGTCGCGCCGTCGGGCAGTCGTGAGTCACCTTGAACGTTCGCTGAAGAGATGTTCTGGAACGGCTTTCGTAACCCTTTGACCGTCGCTTTACTTCTGCAGTTTGCGGTGATCTGCGGAGGGACGCTGATCACCATGGCCATGCTCAAAGTTCATGGCTACCCGGATGCCCCTCATTACATCTGGAATCCGGTTTCAGTGTTCATCAGGAGCTGGGGTTGGTGGGCGATCCTGATTCCGCCCATCTGGCTAGGCGTTCTACTTTGGCGGGGGGCCGATCTAGATGGCCTTCGTGCTGCAATCATCGCCTCGATTGTCGTGGTCGCGTTGATTGCATTCTATTGGTGGACGGCAGCAACCGCTGGGGCGTTCTATTGGACGGCGGGCCGTTGAGGTGTCGGACAATAGACGAAGCGAACAAGCTACTGGAGGGCGACCCCTATCAGCGGCCGTGTTGCGCGCTTGCCGCCACCTTTGGGTGCTGATTGATTGCTCGCAGCGCTCCCGGTGCGGTTACCGGGGTCGCCTCAGTTTTGACGTTCTGCTGAAATGGATGAGCAACCAGCTGTCATTTGTGGTGCGCTCGTCACCGATTTGCGAGGGTGAGCCAGACGCCATCGTGGACTTCGAGATCGATTCCGAGTCCGTTTGGCAGCGTATGAGGCGGCTGGAGCCCCAGCTGATGGCGAGTCCACAAGCGAGCAACCCTGATGGAACATTTGTTGGTGTTTCCGCCTGGATTGTCCGTGGGCGTGAGGATGCCTATCGCACTGGCCACCATCCCGGATACCGAGGGCGCTGGGCTGGCCTACTACCGCTCTTGGCGTGCAGCGACTGCGGTTGGGAGGGCTGCGGCGGGATCTGGACACGAATATTCGTTGGACCGAAGAGGGTGTTCTGGTCCGGGCTAGGCTTCTCCGGCGCTGGAGAGGGATTTAAACCTGTCTATGATCCGACCACGTTCGTCTTCGATCGCAGTGACTACGATGCTACCTTCACGGCGCTCTTGGAGCGTATCCGCTTGGCGGAGTCCGCAGCCGAATAGTCAAAGCAGAACAAGGCGGTGGAGGATCGACGCCGATCAGCGCCCGTGTTGAATCGGAGTCGCCAGACGCGGCCGGATCTGATTGATTCCTACCGGGCGCGGCTTGCGCGTCTCACCTTCAACGTTCGCCAGAAAATGAAGAGCTATCGCGATGCGATCACGGCGGTTTTTGGCAGCGGCCTTATGTTCGGTGCTTTTGGATTCGTCGTCGGATTTCTCCTTGGGAAGTTTCTCCCCGACTATTACCGGACCGTCTTCTCCTCGGGATCGGATCCTGACTTCAACGCAGTTGCAGTCGGAATCGGACAGGGGGTGACGCAAGGCTTCGCGGCGGGGATTGTTGTTGGCATCGTGATCGTGCTGATCAAGGCCTTCGTGGGGCGAGATAGGCCTGGAACAAATGCCACGGACGACTGACACCGGAATCATGAAAGGCGAGCAAGCCATGGAAGATCGACGCTTAACCGCAGTCTTCCATGAGAAGGCAGTCAACTGGGAATTGAGGTTTGCCTCAACATTCGTTCTGGAGTGTTAGGATTGGAAGATGTCCCCCCGCTCCCCGGGGGGACGGGAGGGGCGAAGCCCCCGGATGGGGGTTTGGGGGGGAACCGAGTGTGGTCGAGCTGACCCCAGCTCGGCGGGGTGCGGGGCGGCAGCCCCGTGTCGTTACCGAGCGAGTGCTGCTGCGGCGGTCACGGAATGAAACAAGGCTCCGGGCTTCCATTCGCATTTGTCCGGCCCGCTTCCGTTTGGGGCCGGGTGCATGATTCGATCCTTGCTTCGTTGTTCTCATGGAGAGGGGTGGGACGCTGCCATCTTGTTAGCGCACTCGGGGCCTCTCGGCCTGGTGCTGCCGCGGTGCCGCAGTCGTCCCGAATCTGTTGGGAAGTCGTTTCATCGTGGGAAAAGGGTCGCCGTGCGCGGCGGGTCAGGCCGCTTCGGCGGGTTGTCCGGAATGGTGGAAGGGATCGTAGTCGAGTTCTCCGCGCCAGAGGGTGAGCATCAGGACCGCCAGCTTGCGGGCGACAGCGACGACGGCTTTCTTCTTCGCCCTGGGGCCACCCATGGCGGCAAGTTTCTCCCCGTGGCGTCTGAGCTCGCAGTCGATGCCGAAGTGACCGAGCAAGTATTGTGCGCAACCGATGAGCAGGCGTCTGAGGTAGGCGTTGCCGGCTTTGGAGATGCGCAGTTGCTTGTCGATGTCTCCGGACTGCTCGCGCCGCGGCACAAGTCCGAGGTAGGCGGCGACGTTGCGGTTGGAGGTGAAGCGTTCCGGATCACCGACGACGAGGACGAAGGTCAGGGCGGTGATGGGGCCGACTCCACGAATCTTCATGAGCCGGGCCGTGGCGGGATAGCGTGCGCAGGTCTCCTCGATGGACTTGTCGAGGCGATTGATGCCGGCGTTTAGCGAATCAAGGACCTCCAGTGAGGGTTCGATCATGGCGAGGATCTCCGCGTGTTCTCCGGCCAGGAACTCGCGGCAGCGTCTCGCCACGGCGGGTGTGCTGGATTTCGGAACGCGGATGCCGAGACTCTTGAGGGTCATGCGCACCGAGTTGAGGATGTCGACTCGGCGGGCAACGAGATTGTCACGCAACTTGACCTGAAGGAGGTCGCGCTGCGCCTGCTCGCTACCATGCTCGATGGGGTGGAGCAGCTCGCGGTCGGCGCGTGCGAGGCGGGCGAGCATGCGGGCGTCGTGGCGGTCGGACTTGCGGGTGTTGGCGTAGATGGCGCGAAGCTTGCGCGGGTTGGCGACGATGACCTCGTGACCACGCGAGGCGAGGAAGCGGCTCGTCCACGGACTGTGGGTTCCGACCTCCATGGCGATGGTGGCACCGGGGTGTTTTTCGGAGAGCCTGCGCAGTGACTCGCGATGGTTGGTGATCGTGCGCTCGTCGAGGATCGTGGCTGAGGCGTCGAGCGCGCAGATCGAGTGCTTCCGGTCTCCGAGGTCGATTCCGATGATGGTGGTCGATGATGTGGTATTCATGGCAGCAAGAGCTTACCCTTCTGGCGCTTCCGCGCCCTGCTGCCTTCTCATCTAATCTTGTTGAACAACGTGTTCGCGGCTACGTGAAGACCGAATCCGGAGTCGCACGTACGCTCTAACACTTGAATGCCAGCGCAACGATGAACCTCCGCTCAGTCACCCTCTCCGCCCTGCTCCTCACAACCATTTCGGTCGGTGCCTACTTCCTCGGGAGGTATTCGAGGAACGAAGAAATCCGGGAACTGGAATCCGGGCTGGAATCACTCAAGGACCGGCACCAAGTGCTCCGCGAGCAGTTCGAGAGCCACAACGGCATGAGTTGGGAAAAGCTCGAGTCGATGGATCCGATCACCCGGAAGCACATGATCATGCAGATCTGGTATTCGAGCCAGGCGGCTGGCGACTACTATCTGGGCCGCGAGATGGGACACGAGTGGAGCTCGCGATGGATCCGGAACAACCCGTTGTTCATCCTCGAAGAGCAGACAGACGTCATGGCCGCGTTCCTGAAGGAGTTGAGGGAGTTGGAGAGAGACAATCCTTATCCACAGAAGTATCCGACCGAAGAGACCCGTGATCCGCGGGACGGGTCCCGAATCTACTGGGAAGATTTTCTTGAGTCCGGAGATCCGGAGAACCCCCGGAGGATTTGGTATGGAAAGAGCCGGAACAGTGGGAAATGGATGGCCTTTGAATACGAAACGGGAGTTTTCGAACCCGAGGGCGAGTTGCTGAAGAAGATCTCCCGAGCCGACGAACCACCGGACGAAAACGACGATGTGGACCCGTTCGAACTGTCGGACTGAACCGAACCATCACCCTCGCAGCACCCGCGATTTTCCCGATCATCTGCGGGACCGCGCCTCTGGGCGCGAGCACCTTCAACCTGCGACACCCCTGCAAGAAAGATGCTGATCCGAACGGCTACGAGGCAGGACATGGAGTCCGTGCGTGATATCTACTTGTCCGCTCTCGATGCGGGCGAGCGGGAGTCTATTTCACAACTTGCGGTCGACCTCCTCACACAAGACACCGCCGCGCCGGCTCTCTCGTGGATTGCGGAAGCCGACGGTATCGCGGTCGGCCACATCGCGTTCAGTCCGGTAACGGTCAAGGGGAGCGCGGAGCGCATCGGTTTCATTCTGGCGCCGCTTGCCGTCAGGCCCTCCCACCAGAAGCGCGGGATCGGATCCGAGCTAATCCGCCGGGGTATCGATCGATTGTCAGAAGCCGGACCCGACATCCTGTTGGTGTATGGAGACCCCGGTTACTACGGGAGGTTCGGTTTCGATACCAGCTCCGCCGAGTCCTACATTCCTCCATATCCCCTCACCTACCCCTTTGGCTGGCAGGCGAGGCCGCTGGGAGATTGGACGCCGCCCGCGAGTGCCCTCAGGATCGAATGCGCCGCTCCCCTGAACGAGCCGGCTCTCTGGTGATCCGACATCGCGGATCCAGATTCCATTCTCCTGGCATTGCTTGAGAAAGGCGCGGGGCTCAGGAGCTGTAAACGGATGATGCGCTCCTGTGTCACCATCAGCGCGGCCCTGCTGTTCATCGCCTGCTCCGGGTTTGGTGCCGACGCACCGGCGATCCGGGTCGCAGTGCTGCAGGGAGAAGGCGTGGGACAGAGTTCGGCAAAAGTGGTCGCCACCATGCGAAACGCCAAGGATGGCGGGTTTCAAGTCTCCCGGATCACTGCGAAGGAGATCCGGGAGGGCAAGCTGGGAGAGGTCGATGTGCTGATCCACCCCGGGGGAAGCGGCGGAAAGCAGGCGAAGTCCCTGGGCAAGTCCGGGCGTGAGTCGGTCCGGGCGTTTGTCCGCGAGGGTGGCGGGTTCCTCGGCATCTGTGCCGGAGCGTATCTGGCAACCAATGACTACGATTGGTCGCTGCACCTCATCGATGCGAAGGTGGTCGACCGCCGGCATTGGGCGCGGGGGAAAGGCGAGGTCACGCTCCGTTTGTCTCCGGAAGGCGCGTCGTTCTTCGAAAACGATGGCGATGTGCTGAAGATCTTCTACGCGCAAGGCCCGCTGCTCTCACGTCGCGAGTGGGACGACCCGGAAGTTCCGAACTACGAGTCGCTGGCGGTATTCTCGTCGGAGATCGCGAAGAACGGTGCTCCGGAAGGAGTCATGGCGGGGACATCGGCGGCGGTCCGCTGCAATTTCGAGCGAGGCCGCGTTTTCTGCTTCAGCCCCCATCCGGAGCTGACGGAAGGCTTGGACCATCTGATCCCGCTGGCGGTCCGCTGGACAGCCGGACAAGATGACTGACGCGGCTTGCGAGCGGTGTCGCGGGAGACCCCAGCGCTAAGGCGACACGATCCGCACGAAGTAGACGGGGCCTTCCGTCGAGACATCGATCATTGCCTCGTAGTTGCCCGAACTCGCTGGCGTTTCAGTGATCACCGAGTCGGAGGTCTTATCGTCGGGGAAAGCGTCAAGCGTAGCTCCACCCTCCACCGACCACATCGGCGCCGCCACTCCCGGAGGTCCTGAAAAAGCGACGGAGAGCGAATTGCCGACGCGGGAGACGGAAGTCACCGAGAGCTCGACGGGAGCCGCGACCTGGACGGCTCCGATGGTTGAAGCGGCGATTTCGTATTCGCTTTGCGCGTCACCCGGCATGCCTGGCTTCAACTGGATCGTCTGTCCGACCGTCATCCCGGTCACCGCGACAAAGGTGGTGTCGCCCCAGATTCCCTTGGCGGCGGCGACGTTGTCGCGGGCCCCATCGGCGCCCCAGGCGATGTAGTCGGTCATCGCGGTCGAACTGCCATAGCTTGCGACCGAGTAGAGCCCAAACTCGCCGAGTCCGTCGGGGATGAAGCCGGCCGTCAACTGGAGCGTCAGGACCTGCCCCGGACCCACCGTCAGGGTCGCGGTATCCGAGTTCGCGGCATCGATCTGGCCGGTGCTGATCTGTTGATAAAACGGGCTCCCGTTCTTGCGGTTGCACAGGTAGTAGCCGGTCAGGTCAAAGTTGGCGGCTCCGACATTCACAAGCTCGACCTTGTCTCCCAGAACATCGATCTCGCTGATCACGATTTCGGCCGTGGACGCTGCGGGAAAAGCGAGAAAAACGGCAAATCGGAGCATCTGATTCATTTGGCGGAGGCGTTACTAATGGGTGATACGGAGACGGACGGAATCTGGACGAGTGAATCGAAAGAAAATGCCAGCCCGTCGCCGGGCACCCGGTAAGCGACCGCGATGGGGAGGGATTCTCGCCTGCCTGGTCACTGCCGGACCGGCCATGGCCGACCCCTCGGTGGCGCGGCAGTGGAACGAGGAAAACCTGGCGGCGATTCGGGTCGATGTCCCGAATCCGCCGGTTCACGCGCGCAACCTGTTCCATGTCGCGGTGGCGATGTATGACGCTTGGGCGGCCTACGACACCGGTGGGGCGGTCGGCTACCTGCACCACGAGTCGGCGACGGCGGCCGACATCGAGAGCGCCCGCCGCGAAGCGCTGAGCTACGCCGCCTACCGCGTCCTGAGCCACCGCTACGCCAGCTCCGCCAGCGCGCCGGTGACGCAGGCCTCGTTCGATGCCAAAATGGCGGCGCTGGGTTACGACACCGCGGTCACGGGAACCGCAGGTCCGTCCCCCGCGGCGCTGGGAAACCGCATCGCGGCCTCGATCATTGCTTGGGGGCTCGACGACGGCTCCAACGAGGCCGGGGGCTACACCGACGCGAGCTACACCAACGACCAACCGGAGTTCCGGGTGATCGAAAACGGCGTGCCGCTCGGTGGCTATCCGGCGGGCGCGGATCCGGACCGCTGGCATCCGCTGACTTTCGACGAGGGCTTCACCCAGAACGGGATCGGTCCGATTTTCCTTCAGCCGTTCGTTGGCGTCACCTGGCTGCAAGCCCGGCCGTTCGCACTGCGCCGCGACGACACGGCCGAACCGTGGTTCGATCCCGGCCCACCGCCGAAGCTCCGGGGCGGGCAGGCGGCGGAGTACCGAAGCGAAGCGTTGGATTTGCTGATGAAGAGCCGCCAGCTCGGCGACATGGAGTTGATCGACATCTCGCCCTCGGCGATCGGCAACCATCCGCTCGGCACCGATGACGGCACCGGTCACCCCGTCAATCCTGCCACCGGTCTGCCCTACGATCCGGTCATGGTGCCGCGGGGCGACTACGGCAGGGTGCTGGCGGAATTCTGGGCCGACGGTCCTGACTCCGAAACGCCTCCGGGGCACTGGCACTCGATCGCAAACGAAGTGACCGAGGTTCTGACCGAAAAACGTATCGGTGGCGCCGGGGCGATCGTCAGCGACCTCGAGTGGGACGTGAAACTCTACTTCGCGCTCGCCGCATCGACCCACGACGCCGCCTGTGCCGCATGGTCGCTGAAGCGCTACTACGACTCGCCTCGCCCGATCTCGATGATCCGGTTCATGTCGCTGCAGGGCCAGTCGTCGGACCCGGTTCTGCCGGGCTACCATCCCGAGGGAATGCCGCTCGTTTCCGACTTGGTCGAGGTGGTCACCAGCGACTCGCTGGCGCCGGGTGGCAACCACGAGGGCAGCGGCTTCTCCGTGGGCGAGGTGGTGGTGTTCACCTGGCCGGGCAGGCCGGTGGACCCGACCGTCCAGCGGAGCCTTCCCCGCTGGATCCGGGGGATCGATTGGTTCCCCTTTCAGGACCGAACTTTCGTGTCCCCCGCTTTTCCGGGATACGTCTCGGGCCACAGCACCTTCAGCCGGGCGGCCGCCGAGGTTCTCGCCGCCCTGACCGGCAGCGACTACTTCCCCGGCGGACTCGGAGGATTCACTGCAGGGGCGGGATCATTCCTCGAGTTCGAGTATGGACCGTCGGCCACCGTGGAACTCCAGTGGGCGACCTACTTCGATGCGGCCGACGAAGCCGGGATTTCCAGGCGATGGGGCGGCATCCACCCGCCGGTCGATGACCTGCCCGCGCGCGTGATCGGCTCGGAATGTGGCAAGAGCGCGTGGGAGATCGCCCGGAAGTACTGGGATGGCAGTATTACCGATGAAGCGATGGTCCCCGACATCGCGCGGCTCTCTCCAAGCGTCGCCCGGATCCGCTGGCAGGCTGCTCCCGGGCTTTGGTACCGAGTCGAGAAGACCAGCGACTTCTCCACCTGGCAGACGGTCGAGGGTCCGGTTCAGGCCACCGATCCGGAGATGATTTGGGATGACGGGTCGGCGACGGGGTCGAGCGCGTTCTACCGGATCATCCAGACCGCCGCCCCCTGATCCCCTACCGGCTCCACTTCCCGCGGCGCTTGAGCAGGTCGGCCGGCTTGCCGGAGAAGTAGTCGTAGCCGACCGGGTGGTGCTTCGCCATCTCGTCGAAGCTCCCGTAGATGATCCCGTCGGCGCCGGGGAAAATCGGTTGCCCGGTGACCGGGTCGTAGAACCTCGCCCATCGGCGATCGTTGTCCGTCGTTTCCAGTTCGTGGCTCTCGAACCAGTCGAGTGCCGCTTCGACCGCCTGCCGGACCTCGGGCGACGGGTTCTCCAATCCCATCAGAAAAGCAACCAGCGCGGCGCTCTCTCCGCCACTGAGCGAGGCCGGTTCCATCAGCCGCGCCTCGACCGGCTCAAGCGTGAGCGGGTCGTGCTGCGCGCACCAGACGGTCCGCTCCCCATCGGTCCTGACCTGCGCATCGAGCACACACTCAATCCCCTTCTCGAAGGCCGACCTGACCGCAGCCAGCCGTTTGGGCTCAATGAACTCAGGCGGATCCGCAAGCAGATCGCGAAACAGCTCGAGCACATGCAGCATGGCGTTGTCGTTGAAGGTCACGTGGTCATGATATCCGCCTTCAAGCGGATACACCTGGGGCCAGCCGCCATTGGGAAACTGCGCGACCAGCAGGTAGTCGATGCCTTTGAGAAAAGACTCCTTCGCCGCGGGCAAGTGCTCGGCCACGCCGCGCAACAATTTCAGCTGTTCGGTGGTCGAGCGGTTATCGATCGTCCCGACGTAGTGCCAGCCGGACTCGCCGCCTTGTGCCGTCCAGTGCATCCCCGGCTTGCGTGGCCCCTGATCGAGCCGCACGTGCTTCGACCATCCGCCGGCGGGTGTCTGGAAGGAGATCGCCGCCTCGGCCAACCGGCGGGCCTCGTCGCCAGCAAACCACTTCGCATCCGCCCGCGACCGCAGCTTGAAATCCGGGCCATCCGGAGGAAGCAACGGGATCTTTCGCCCCTCACGCTTCAATTCGGCGGCAAGTGCGGCCCGGTCGGCCTCCATCCGGCGGGCTGATTCGGAAATGTAGCTCTCCCATGCCGGGCGCAGATCGTCCCGCAATGCCGCCACCCTTGCCGGCTCGAGCGTGTGCGGCGCGTCCCATTTCCGCAGCACGCGGTAGGGCGTGACCGAACGGGCCTCGCGATCGGTGAGGGTGCCCGCCCACTTGACGCGCTGCCCGGTGTCCGTACCGCGAGTACGCCATTCGACGTAGCGGGCGGTCTTCTCGTTCTCCGGGTTCCTCCAGTTGTCCCAGCCTTCCGGTCGGACGCGGTCCGACATCTCGCAGTCCAGCCACATCACCGCGCCGTGGGGCCGCCAAGGACGCCCGAGGAAGAACTGCCAGTCCCCTTCGTCCGCGGTGATCCGACATCGGCGGAAGACGAAGCCATACTCGTCCTTCTCCTGCGTCGATGCGGCCGTGATGTAGCCGCTCCCCCGGCAGTGAATCGTGCAGTTCTCGAAGAACGCGGTTGCTTCCCCGAAGATGAAGTCGACGTCGCCTGTGATGAGGCAGTTCTCGAAGTACTGCCGTCCGCGATTGAGAAGCAGGGTGTCCTGGTAACCGACGAAACGGCAGCCATCGAATGCGGCGCGGTCGCCGCTGACATTCACCGCCAGCGCCTGGCTGCCGCGACCGTGGCTGTTTTCGAAGGTCACGTTCCTCGCCCGGAAGCCATCCGACTCGATGAACACGCTCGCGCTACGCGAAGTCCCGATCTTGCGTCCCCGGTCATCCAGTGTCTCCGCGGAGTTGTTGAAAGTGATCACGGTGGTTTCCGCATCATCGCCGAAGAGATGGATCGGTCCCTTGCTTCGCGGGATCATCACCCGTTCCACATAGAGGCCGGGCATCAGGCGGATCCGTATCGCGGTGCTCTTGCCTTCGGGGACTTTGTCGATGGCAGCCTGAAGGGTTTTGAAGTCGCCAAGGCCGTCGGCACTCACCGTCCATGTGTCAGAGGCATCAACGGCGCAGATGGCGAGAGCAAGGGAACAGGCGAATCGGCAGACCATGGAGCCAAGCTACGGGGGCCGATTTCGCGATCCTACAGACCCAAACGGGTTAGCGGGACGGCTGATCCCGAAGGCGGAGCACCTGAGGGGTGCGAGCACTTTGCTCGCCGGGGCTCCGGGGCCGGCTGAAGCCAGCGCTCCATGAACTGCGACACGCAGCGCGACGTGGCGTTCAGGCTCCACGAACCCGGAACCAGCCGGTCACGCTCATGCGGGTGCGCGAAGCCATCTCGACTTCGTGCCAGTGGTCGCCGGCAAGAAAGACGACCAGTGTTCCGAGCTTCGGCTCGACCCACTCCGCCGGCCCCTCCTGCGAGCCGGGTTCGGTCCAGAGCTTGAGGCGTCCGCCGTCCGCGGGCACCCAGCCGTCGTTGAGGTAAAGGATCGCCGTCACCACGCGGTCGGCGGTGCCCCGGTGGCGGTCGAGGTGGGCCTTGTAAAACGCACCCGGCGGATAGACCGCGAAGTGCCCTTCGAAATCGAACAGCCCGAGAAACAGACTGCGGTTGATCGCACTGCGCAGTTCCTCGAGTTTCGCGAGATAGCGTTGCGCGGCGGGACCGGCCGTCCCCGGCTCCAGCCACAGCACGTGGTCGCGGCGGATGTCCTCACGGATCACGCGTTGCTCGCCGCGGCCGACACCGGCCTTGCGAAACTCGCCCGACTCCCATGCTTCCACGCTTTCGGCGGATAGTTCGCGGGCGTCCGTTTCCGAAAGGAAGCCATCAAGGCGCACCCATCCCCGGGCTTGCAGGCCCTCCACCACCGCGGGACTGGAATCGATTGCTGTCGGGCTCAATCAACGGCCACCCGACGGTTGGGTCGGGTCGGCGGACGGCGCTCAAAAACACCCGGCGAAGAATCTTGTCGATCCAATTCGTACGGTGGCCGGGCCGGGCCTGGTCCGCCTTCATGAAATGCCGTCCGGAGATCCGGGCGGAGAAGGGTTGGGTTGGAATGGACCGCGAGCTTCAGCTCGCCCCGTCATGTCGGCAGCTCGGGTTCCGGGGCGAGCTGAAGCTCGCGGTCCATCCGTGCCAGAAAAAGTCAGCTGACTCTTCAAATGTCACATCACTCCGCGAAACATGCAGTCTAGCGGAGGTCGCGAAACGGGAAGGCTCCACCCGCGGCATCCGGGCTCACCGACTCGTCCCGGACCGGCATGTAGCGCGGGGCGACGTTCGACTTGAGCCAGCCCTTGAGCCGTTCATGCAGGCGTGCCGTCAGCTCCGGCATTTCCTTCGAAAGGTCCCGCGACTCGCCCGGGTCTTTCGGAATGTCATAGAGCTCGAGCCGACCGTGCCAATTCCAGATCAGCTTGTGGTCGCCGACGCGGATCGCCGAGTGCGGCGGGAGCGGAATCCCGTCGTCGGGATGCATGACTTTCACATTGAAGGGGTAGTGCCAGATCAAGGTCCGCTCGGCTCCCGGTGAGGACGGATCGGCGAGAAGCGGGAGCATGCTCCGGCCGTCGAGATCGTCCGGGAGCGGGTTGCCGGTCAGCTCCGCGACCGTCGGCAGGAAGTCGGTGCAGTCGACGACCGCGTCGCACCACTTCCCGCCTTCGAAGCGGCTCGGCTGCCAGACAACGGTCGGCACCCTCACGCCGCCTTCGTAGAGGCAGGCCTTGCCGCCCTTGAAGGGTTGGTTGTCGGTCGCAGGAGGATCGGTGTATTCGACGCCGCCATTGTCCGAGGTGAAAATCAGGATGGTGTTCTTCGCCAGCCCGGTCCGTACGAGCGTCTCCCGGATCTCCCCGACCGACGCGTCGAGCCGCTTCACCATTTCCGCGTAGGTCGCGTTCGTCCTGCCGAGGTTCCCACGCTGCTTCTTCGCGTTGAAGTGATCGACACCCGGCTTCGGAGCCTGGAAAGGCGTGTGCACCGCGAAGGGACAGTAGTAGAGGACAAACGGCCGCTCCTTTCCTTTGCGGCTCTCGATGAAGCGCACCGCCCTCAAGCTCAGGTCATCGGTCAGGTAGTCGTGGTCGGTCGGCGGACCGGCCTGCCCGGCTCTGAACTTCCCGGGCATGGTGGGGAAGAAGGGCTTGGTGCGGTTCCAGTCGCCCTGCCAGTTGAAGTATTTCGATCCGCCGGCATCGAAGAACGCGAGTTCGCGGAAACCGTGGGCGGCCGGTTGACGTTCGGGTGCGCCGTGACCACCGAGGTGCCACTTGCCGAGAAAGGCACAGTCATGGCTGCCGAGCACCTTCGGCCACGTCGGGACCGAAGGATCCAGAGCCGTGTTGCTGTGGGCATTGCGCCACGGTAGCGGACCGGGGATCGGGTCCTTGTGGGCGAACGCGTCGTGGGGATCGTAGCCGTCGGGAACCTTCCTACTTTGGTTGTAGTAGGTTTGGGTGTTCGGCGTGGCGGTGGTGACACCGAGGCGCGAGGCGATGCGGCCGGTCAGGATCGCGGCACGCGTCGGCGAGCAGAGCTGGTTCGCATACGACTGCGAGAACGCGATCCCGTCCGAAACAAGCCGATCGAGGTGGGGCGTCTCAAAGTAGAGCTGGCCCTCACCGACCTCGTTGAAGTGACGTGCGTAGGCTCCGATATCGGTGATACCGAGGTCATCCGCGAGGATGAAGACGACGTTCGGCGGATTCTCGGCAGCGCGGACGAGGCCGAGCGTCAGAAGCAGCGGAAGAAGGAGTTTCATGGGTTTCGGGAAAAGAGAAGTGGACTCGATCGGGTGGGCGACCGCTTTCCACACGGCCGGACGACTCCCATGCACTCACCCCTCAGCCCTCACCCTGATACTCAGTGCCGGTGCATTTGGTGCCGTCGTGGAAGCAGCGCCACGGTTCCGGCACACCCTCGACATCGACGTCGATGATGAACGAGTTCTCGCCGCGCTCGGCTTTCTTCACCTTCATCTCTTTCTCGCCCACCATCTTGCGAAGCTCGGCGAGGCAGTCATCGATGACCTTCTGCGGCACCGGTCCGGTCGCTGGCACTTCCTCCGGCTCCGGCTTCTTGTCCGTGACGCGAACGAGCATCTTGTAGTCGGCCGTTTCGCCGCGACGTGCGGCGGCACGGTTCTGATAGACGAGGATCGAATGGTCACCGGTCTTGTAAAGCTGGCCGATGTAGGTCCGCCCGCCGGTCGATGAATTGAAGAGCGCCTCATCGCCCGGTCCCTTGCCGGGGATGAAGATATTGAAATCGGCGCCCTTGCCCTCCGGCAGCACCTGGACCAGGAGGAACTGGCCTTCCTTGGCATTGAGCTTGTAGATCGTGCCGTCGCGGCCGGTCACCTTGCCGGTGACGACAGCTTGGGAGGTGCCGGCCTCGAACTGGATCCGCGTGGTGGCATCTTCGGCAATCGCGGATGCGACCAGAGCGGCGGAAACGGAAAGGGTGGCAAATCGGAGGTTCATGGTAGGTCGGGGGTTTCGGGTTATTCGGCCATGCTCTGCGCCCATGCCGGACCGTTGGCGGCCTCGTACGCCATCACACTGCCGAGCTGCTGGCCGGTGCGGCTGTTGAAGAGCTGCACGGTTGCGGGTCCGTGATTGCCGCGGGACTTCACCACGATCTGCTCCTGCTCGGCATACCAGCGGGTTTCTTCGACGTTCGGACGGGCGGTGGGAATGGTGGCAACGAAGCGGCCACCTTCGCGGATGGTGACGCTTCCGGGGCCGGTCTGAGCAGTCAGAGGCTCGCCGTAGCTCGGCCGTTCGACAGGCGTCAGGCTGTTGTTTCCGGTGGTCGTTTCGGGTTCCTCGACGACGCACTGACAAAGCGGCAGGCATCCGAGAACGGCAAAGGTGGTCAGGAATTTCGATTTCATCACGTGGTCAGGATACAACCCTCCTCAGGGGTAGCACCCGACCGCGATGGCGCCACCCAAAAGCGCGCCTGAGGGCAGTAGTATCCTAGGGTTGGACCACCCCGGCCCTCACGAAGATGCTCGGCACCGGCTGGCTCGGCGCGGCCGTCACCGTGGCAGTCGAATTGTCGATCACTGACGAGATCGTAACGGTCAGGCCGCCGCCCGGACCATCGATGCCGTCACCGGCATACCAATCGGTCAGGTTCGGAGACCATTCGTAGTAGCCGACCAGATCGGTCGGAGGATTCGGGCTGATCGGGTGCGTGAAGCTCAGATTGCCGGCCGTGACCTCGACGCTCGCCAGACCCGGGTTGAACTCGCCCGGATGGGTGCCGAACCACGACTCGAGACCGTTGGCGAGGTTGTCGCCGTCCGGATCGAGATCGAAGCCTTGGTCTCCACCGGCCAGACCAAACCCGGGATCACCGATCCACGTGGCGAATGTCTTCGTCCCGACCGAGTACCAATTGACGATCGCCGCCGTCAGCTCGTTGACGAGCCCCGGATTCGATGCCGAAAGGTCGTTGGTCTCGAACGGATCGATCGCATTGCCGGTCGAGGCATCGAACAGATGATACAGCTCGGCCACACCGGTGGTGAACAGGATCAGCTTCCAGCCGTCGCGGATCGCCACCCGCGACTCGAGCGATTGGCTAGGGTCATTGAGGTCGGCGATGTCATGCGAGCTGTCTTCGGTGAACACCGTGTCGCGCGCGCCGACCGCACCGAGGTCGAGCAGATCGAGGCCGGTCATTTCCGGAGTCGGAACAAGATCGAGCGCGCCAAGGACCGTCGGGGCCAGATCAACCACACTCACCGGCGTGGTAACGATCTGCGGCTCGATCGCGCCGCCCGCCTTGATCTGATCGGGCCAGCGAACGATGATCGGGGTGCGGATGCCGCCTTGGTAAGGCGTCTGCTTCGACCTCGCATCATAGGCGCTGGCATTGTCGCGGTTGATCCAGCCGTTGTCGCAGATCAGCACCACGATCGTGTTGTCCGCGATCCCCGCGGTGTCGAGGTGATCGAGAAGCGCGCCCACCCCGCCGTCGAAGCGTTCGATGTTGGCATAGTACTTCGCGAAGTAGTCGCCCGTCTCGTTCGGCTCGCTGATGAGCGCATCGTACTTGCTGATCAATCCGGTCGGCGGGTCGTGGGGCGTGTGCGGAAGAAACGGCGCGTACCAGAGGAAGAACGGCTGCTCGCCGGTGACCTGGGCATCGATGAAGTCGGTCGCCGTCTGGATCGTGTTGGCGTATGGGATCGGGCTGGCGGGAGCGGCCACGTCGTTCACGTAATCAACCCGGCCGGCCATCAGGCCCCAATCGCCGTGTCTCGCGGTGACGTAGCCCGGCTTGCCGCCGCTCCACTGCGGTGGCTCGGTCCCACCCGCGGTGCTGTTGACGGTGTCGCCGTGGGTGAAGCCGCCGTTGGCGAAGTCGCCTTCCCACCATTTTCCCGTCTGGAAACTCGTGTAGCCCAGCTCGTCGGCAAGCGTCCGTGGAAGCGGATTCATCACCTGCATCCGGTCCTCGACCGCCGTATCCGGCCCGCTCGCCGGATCGTTGCCGGTGATCAGGGTCTGGTGCGGATAGGCTCCGGTCACCATCGAGGCCAGCGAGGGCCGGCAGATCGGCGGCGTGTAACCGTGGGTGAAGACAATGCCCTGATCGGCCAGACTGTCGATGGCCGGCGTCTCGGCGACCTGATAGATCGACGGGTTCATGTTGATCGCCGTCTGCTCGACCGATGGCCGACGCATGAAGCTGTAGTCGTACCACGCCTGGTCGTCGCCGAGGATGAAGACGACATTCGGGCTGAGCTCGCGCGTTTGGAAGTTCCATGTCGTGACGTCCGCATTTGAGATACCGCCGAAGCCGACGTCCGTATAGTTCTTCACCGCGCCCGCATCGATCTGCACCGCATAGGCCCGGTCGGCGCTGAGGAGGGTCGACGGATCGATCGTGAGGACGTTGCCCGAAACGCTGACCTGCGAAGGATCGGTGACCGCGATCGTCTGGGTCGTCGAGTCATCGAACAGGTCCTTGATCACGATGTTGCCGCTGCCGACGAGAATCGGGTCGTCGAAAGTCGCCACGATGTCCGACGCGCGGGAGACATCGATCGCGTCGTCTAGCGGACTCTTGAGCGTGATCACCGGAGCGCTGAGATCCTCCGCAGCGACGCTGAAGGTCCACTGTCCGCCGCTGGTGCCGGCAAAGGAATTCGGTGGCGAGGCGCCGTCCTCGATCGCATCGGCGCTGATCACCACTTCGAAATTGGCGCCGAACTCGAGATTGGTGGACGGATTCACGGTCAGGGTGTTTCCCGCGACCGTAACCTGTCCCGCGTCCGGCAGGCTGATGACCTGGGTGCCGCTTCCATCATCGGTGTCGGTGATCGTGATCGTGCCAAGCCCGGTCAGCACGATGTTCTCGCTGAAAGTCGCCACCAAAGACGACGCGGGATAGACACCCGTATCGCCATCCGGGCTGAGAGCGGTGATCGTCGGAGCCGTGGCATCGGTGTCGTAGCTCTCCGCACCACTGCTGATGATGTTCGCCAGTTCCTGCGTCGTGATGGGGCGGGAGAAAATCGCGATGTCGTCGACCGAGCCGCCGAACGGCAACTGCACGCCTCCCGTGCGCGCCTCGTAGCCGAGGGTCATCTGCCCGACGTTCGTGACGCTGTCGAACCACGCGCTGCCGTTGGTTTCGATCCCGAACGAAGTCACCTCCGCCCCGTCGAGGTAGAGCGTGACGCCCGAGCCATCCTGCACCCACGCGAAGTGATGCCACACGTCGTCGAGGTAGGTGGCGGTCGTCTGGAGCTCAATCAGGTTGCTGTTGTTCTCACGTATGACCAACCGGAGAACTCCGGTGTCCTGAAGTTCGACGACCAGGCGATCCGACGAACTCGTACCTTCGCCGTAGCTGAGAACCGCTCCACGCGTGGCGCTGCTCTTCTTGAACCACCCGCAGATCGAACCTGTATTGAAGCCTCCGAAGGGCGCGAAGTTCGGGACATCGACCCGGTCGAGATCCACAGTGTCGAAACGGTAGGCGGTGCCGAATACCCCCGGCTGGTTGACCGTCGGATCCTCGGTCTCCGCCGAAGCGGAGATGCCGAGGGTTCCCGGACTGGCGCCCGCGGAGTCCGCCGCGGTCTGGCCGCTGGTCTCGTCGAGCTTCCAATGGCTCAACAGGACTTGGGGTGGAGCGTCAAAATTCTCCGCGCCGAACGACATCACGTTCGAGAGCTGCGCGGCATCGAGCACGCCGGAAAAGATCGCGACCTCATCCATCAGGCCATCAAAGAAATCCTGAGCCGCGTCGGCCCGTCCCCCGATCGCGAAATTGGTGGCCGGGGTGTGGGTCGTGCGGGTCGGGTTGGTTCCGACCGGTGCACCGTTGAGGTAGATCGTGGTGCCGTTGGTGCTGTCGACCGTGTAGGCGACGTGCATCCATGTCCCGATGGAGATCGTGCTGTCCGCCGACTCGGTGATCGAGCCTCCCTGCCCTCCGTTCGGCAGAAGATTCAGAAACAGCTTCCGGTCCGTTCCGCCCTGAACCGCGGTGCTTCGGCTCAGGCTGAACACCTCACCTTCACTCCCTCCGCTCTGCCCACCGGCGATCCGTCCGCGATCGTCGCCATCGTCCCAGAAAACCCACGCGGTCAGCGTGCAGTCGGTGATCGGAACCAGCGCACCCGCCGCTGTCGTGATGAAGTCGTCGGCCCCGTCCAAGCTTGCCGCCTGTCCGAACTGCCCGACGGCGTAAGTCATTCCTCCGTTTTCGGTTCCGTCCGCCGACCCCACCGCATCGGTCGCGTCGCCATCGAGCCTCCAATGATGGATCAGACTCTGGGCGGATGCGCTCCCGACCAGCAGAGTCAGCAGAGCGGCACGACCCGCCCTGGGCAGTCGGCGGCGGCGATGGACGAAGGTTCTCATGGGTTGGTCCTCCATACGACGTCCCGCAGCGCGGATCAAGTCACCCTGCCCGAGGCGGAACGCCCGCTTTCCCCGAATCCGGTAGCCGTTCAGTCCCTTGAACCCTGACTCACGGTGCCATCGCCCGCGTCACCCGGTAGAACTCGCGATCCGCGCCGGGAGCTGGCGTGTGGCTGAAGGTGACCGAGGATCCCGTGGGCGGAAGGGTCTCGATCTCGGCCCAGTTCACCGGTTGCAGATCGGGATTTCCCTCGAGCGTATAGACGAATCCGTCAAAGGCCTGATTGACGACGATCTCGAAGCCTCCACCCGGTTGCGGGGTGAATTCGAGCGGCTCAAGGAACGGCCAGAAATCAAGCAGCCACATGGCGGCCCCGTTGCCGATCTGTTGCTGGCCGGTCGCATCGAAGTGCAGGTTGTCCGTCTTCATGCCGAAGCCGTCGGTATCCAGCAGCGCGGTCAGCGAATCCGCCGCCGCGACCGCGTCCTGCGCCGCACGAACCGTCGCGAGACCGCCCGCATTGACCGCCGTTTGTCCGGAGGAAAGCCGGCTGACCACGAACCACAATCCGCTGCCATAGGTCAGGCGAATGTCGGCAATGAAGTTGGTCAGGTTGGTCTCGTAGTTCGCCGCTTCCGACGATCCTGCATCGCGCTCGCCCTGGACCCAAAGCATGCCGGAAACCTCGATCACGGCATTCGGATAGGCCGACGCCAGCGCCGACAGTCCGGCAGTCACCACATTCTGGAAGCCGACGTAAAGCGGGCCGTCGCCGGTCGTTGTGGCGTCACCGCCGGCCACCCAATCGCTGTAGAGATCGGTGCCGCCGCTGGCGTACTTGATGATCGCGACGCGAGTGTCCGGATCACCGCCGAGATTGTCCGCGAGCTTGCGACCCAAGGTGACCTCGGGACCGAACTGCGACAGGGGGCGCAGGGTCGTCAGCCCGCCGGCCTCGTTCTCGTAGAAATCGACGTCGGCCTGCGGTTGCTGGAGATCGACCGGTGAGGTTGGTAGGCCCGACGGATCCGCGCGGCCGTCCGCATTCGATTGACCACCCAGCAGGAACACATGGATGCGCCGGATGTCGGCAGGCCCCGGGAGATCCTCGACCGTGATGCTGGTAGCGGAGGTGATCGCGGAACCCGTGTCCAGAGGGTTGCCTGCCGCGTCATCGAGAGTCGCCGAAGCCACGACTTCGAGCTGAAGGGTTCCGGCGGTGGTCGGCGTGACTTCCACCGTGAAGACACCCGGCGACACCTCGCTGATCGCGCCAATGCTGATGGTCGCCGTTCCGGCGTTGCCGAAGTCGGCGGCATCGACGGTCGACTCGTCCATGTCCTCGCTGAAACTGATCGTAAAGGTGACGGTTGTTCCGACCGTCACCGGTCCACCACCCTGGTCGTCGGAGAAATCACCTGCCCCCAAGGTCGGCGGTGTCGTGTCCGGCGAGTCCACCGTGATCACAGTGGCGTCGGCAATCGCGGCCAGCGTATCGAGTTCGTTGCCGGAGGGATCGGCGAGCACGGCCCCGACATTCACCTGGAGCTGGAGCGTTCCGGCGGAAGTCGGGGTCACCTCCACGGTAAACACGCCGGGAGAGGTCTCGATCACGGCTCCGATGCTGAGTGTCGAGGATCCGGCATTGCCGAAGTCCGCAGCGGTCACGGTCGAATCATCCATGTCCTCACTGAAGGTCACGGTGTACGTCACGAGGTCGCCGACGAGCACCGGCCCGCCGCTCTGGTCATCCACAAATCCGCCCGCCGAAAGCGTCGGAGGATCGGTATCGGGAACGCCGGTGAAGAGTTCGTTCACCTTGGCCGAGTCGATCGCGTTGTCGAAGATGTAAAGCTCGTCGATCTGCCCGTTCATCGAGAACGTCGTGGCACTGTAGGCGTGACCCACCGAAGTGATTGCGAAAGCGCCGCCTTGGAACACGTCGGTCTGTGCCACGTTGTCCCGGTAGGCGGTGATCGTGCCCGCACCGTCCGAAATCACGACCCAGTGATGGTAGCTGCCGTCGTCGGGATAGTCTCCAAAGTCGGCATTTCCCCCTAGGTCATCGCGGAATCTCAATCCCTGCACCTGGCTGGTGCTGTTGGTGGCCCAGATGAAGTCGGTCGTGTTGGTGGTGTCACCCAGAACCATCCCCTGGCGATCGTCCGATCCGGCACGCCGACGCACCCAGAAGGAAACCGACCAAGGGTCCGAAGCTCCGAACGAAAGAGGCGAGATCAGATCGAGAAACTCTTGGTTGGAAGTCGCACTATCGAGGTCCAGCGCTCCTCCGCCGAAGACGTGCTCGCCAGCCGTGGTGGTGATCGTCGGGGTACCGTCCCCCACCACGAGGTGGTTGCCGTTGCCCGAATCATCGCCGAAACCGCTGTCGAAGGAATAGTAGCCAATCACTCCCGGAAGAACCGCACCTGGATCGACCTGGATCGACGTGTCGTCGATGATGGCCGAAGCCGTGTCGAGCGCGTTGCCGGCACCGTCGGTCAGCACCGCTCCCGGATTCACCTGGAGTTGGAGAGTGCCAGTGGAAGTTGGCGAGACCAAGACTTCGAAAACCGCCGGCGAAACCTGGGTCACACTGAGAATGTTGACACCCGATGTACCGGCATCGCCGAAGTCCGTCGTGTCCACCGTCGGAGCCGTCATCTCCTCGCTGAAGGTAACCGTGTAGGTCACCAGACCGTTTTCGATTACGGCAGCACCGCCGCCGCCATCCACAATATCACTGCCGACCAGCGTCGGAGGCGTCGAATCCGTCGCCCCATAGCTTCCCGAGAACAACTCACCCACCGTGGCGACATCGAGGGCCTCGTCGAAGATGTAGAGTTCGTCGATCTGGCCGTCGAAGATCTGGTTGCTCCCGGTGTAGCCGCTGCCAACCGCCTTGATGTCGAAGTCGCTGCCACCGCTCGGCGTGCGGGTGCCGAGGTCGGCATTGTCTCGATACACCCGGATCGTCCCGGTCCCATCAGCGATCACGACCCAGTGGTGGAAGTCAGTGTCGTGACCGGTCGAGTAGTCGTTGTTGTTGCTCGTGCCCACGCCCACCGGGCGGAAGCGGAGTCCCTGGACCACGCTGCTGTTGTCGGGAAGCCAGATGAAGCTGTCGGTGGTTGTATTGTCGCCGACCACCATTCCGGTCGGTGCGGCCGCGCCTGCCCGTCGCTTCGCCCAGAAGCTGACCGTCCAGGAGTCACTGGTGCTGAAACTGAAGTCGGTGGTTGGCGCGAGCCACTCGCTCTCCGCCCTGCTCAGATCCAAGGCTCCACCGCCGAAGACATACTCACCGACAGTGTTCGTGATCACGGGGGTGCCATTGCCCGCCGTGAGATCATTCGATGCACCGGTCGAATCGGTGAAATCGGAGTCGAACGGGTAGTGGGCAAGCAGACCCGCGGAGGCGGTCGATACGCAAAGGGCGGCGAGCCCCGACGACAGGACGTGGAGTTTTTTCATGAATGGAAGTACGGAGAACTTCGTAGTCGGACTCCGCGAAAGGAGGCACGACTCAGCGGCGCCGGCGGACGATCAGAAGTCCGCCGAAAGCGAGCAGCACCAGCGCGCTAGGCTCGGGCACGGCGTTCGAAGAGAAGAGCGAGGAGACCTGTGTGGAGGTCAGGGCCTCGTCGAAGATGTAGAGTTCGTCGATCTGGCCGTCGAAGATCTGGTTGGTCCCGGTGTAGCCGCTGCCGACCGCCTTGATGTCGAAGTCGGTGCCTCCGCTCGGCGTGCTGGGTCCGAGGTCAACGCCGTCGCGGTAGACCCGCAACTCACCGCTACCATTCGCAACCACGGCCCAGTGGTGGAAAGCGGTATCATGCCCGGTCGCGTAGTCGTTGTTGTCGCTGGTACCGACGCCTGCGGGACGGAACCTCAACCCCTGGACCACGTTACTGTTGTCGGGAAGCCAGATGAAGCTATCAGTCGTGGTGTTGTCTCCAACCACCATCCCGGTCGGGGCTCCCGCCCCCGGGCGACGTCGCGCCCAGAAACTCACCGACCATTCATCGGTGGTCGAAAAACCGAAATCCACCGTCGGTTCGAGAAACTCGTTGCTCGCCTTGTCGAGGTTCAGCGCGCCGCCCCCGAAGACATGTTCGCCGGAGGTTGTGGTGATGTTCGGCGTTCCCCCGCCTGTCGTCAGGTCGTTGGAATTGCCCGAGTCGTCCGTGAAATTGCTGTCGAACGAGTAGTGGGCAAGCAGTGCGGCGGAAGCCGGAGCCGCGAGAAGTGCGAGAGCCGATCCGACGAGAGCGGCGAAGGCGGAGGGTTTTTGAATCTGGCGCATGAATCGAAGAGGTCACGGAGCGGACCACCTATCGGTGGAACCTGAACTCCGCAATACCACCCGGCGCTCTCCGAAAACGTTAACAGGCTTTCTCGAAGGTTTTTTCTCCTCCGAAATCCGATCAGCGGCCTTCCGCCGAAGTCACGGTCAGGCGGACCCGGTCGAACCACGCCATGCGTCTGCCGCTCGTAAGCTCGATCCGCAGCGGCAGACCTTCGCCCTGCGGGTCATCACCGGTCAAGAAAGTCGCGCTCCAGCGGACCCAGCGGCCGTCGATCTGCGGCGGAAAGTCGGTCGTTTCGGGATTCAGCAACGCCTCTCCCGGCTTCTCGCCCACGCCCAACCCGAACCCCGGGTTGCCGGGTTCTCCGGCGTAGCCTGCCGCGGCCCGCCAGTCCCCGATGTCGACCGAAAGCACATACGTGCTGTTCGCCTTCAACGGCTCCCCGAGCACCTGGTAGATGTCGCGCTCCGCCGAATAGAAAGTCTGGTCGTTGGCATCGCTGTCCGGAGTCGGAGCGAGGACCTGGCTGAAGAAACTGTCGGGGGCCAACGAGATGATCCCGCCGGCGAGGTCGGGATTCCCCTCCCCATCGCTGAACCGGCGCCAACCCGACGGAACCATGTCTTTGTCGTAGTCGTCCTTGGTGTGGTCCTTCGTCGCCACACTTCCATCGCGGGCAATCACGTCGTCCTCGAAACTGGCATTCGCGATCAGAACCTCCCGGGTGCGGGCCAGTTCCTTCGGGAAAGCCCCCGCCTTCAGGTCCACCGGTTCGAGTACTCCGCCGGCACCGAGACGGAACGCCTCGCCGGCAATCATGACCACGCCGGCCGCACCTTCGGTGAGCGGTGTCGCGCGCACCGACCCCTTGAGCACGTGGACCTCGTCGTCCTTACCGCCACCCGTGACCACCCCGAACTCGGTGCCGAGATCGACGATTTCAAGCCCGGCAGCCTCCACCGTGAATCCGACTGACGAAGGCGGCACATGGAACCACGCCTTGCCCTCGCGGAGCTCGACCTTGTCGGCGGCGGCAACATAGAGATCACACGGCGCCTCGGCGACGAAGTGGACGCCGCCGTCGAACACGCCTTCGATCATTCCGTCGGAAACCCGGACCCGGGAGCCCTCGACGAAACGCCTCCCCTCAGGTGCCTCACCCTTCCCCTCGTAAGTGAGCGAAAACACCGCATCCGACGAGGTCTCGATGGAGCCCAGCTCGACCGGCTTGCGCGGAGCGAGGACCATCCACATCGCGACCCCCGCCAGCACCACGACCGCCGCCGCGGCGATCAACGAACCACGAATCACCCGGCGTTGCTGCGCCGCCATCAAGCGCTTCATCGGGACGATCGAAGCCTTTTGCGAAGCCGTGGCCGCGAAGCGCGATTCGAGCGCGTTGTGAAGCGCCACCATCTCCAAGTAGATCTCCATCGCCGACTCGTCCGCCAGCAGGCGCTCCTCCAGCGCGGCCGTCTCGTCCGGCGACAATCCGCCATCGAGCAGCGCAAGGATCTGGGGTTCGAGCTCCGGCGGGTTCATGCGGCTCCTCCGGCAAGGGTTTCCTTCACGCAGCGGCGCAGCGCCTGGCGGACGCGGTGCAGCGTGACCCGCAGGCTGCCCGCCGTGGTGCCAAGCGTCTGGGCATGAGCCTCAAGCGACTTGCCGGGCGTGTAGCGGTGCTCGATCAGCGCCCTCTGCTTGTCGCCGAGCTTGGCCAAGCACCCCTCCAGGGCCGTCAGCAGCCTCTCGTGCGACGCATCGATCCCCTTCGGCGCGGCGAGGACGTTGATCATCTCGTCCGAAAACGGCAGCTTGGCGTGCTTTCTTACCCGGTCCCGGTGATGCATCACCTCATAGCGCGCGATCCGGCAGGCCCAGGCGAGGAAATTGGTGCCGAGTTTGAACTGCTTCCGCTTCTGCCAAAGCACCAGATTGGTCTCCTGCAAAACGTCCCCGACATCCGGGCTGCCGGGCATCAGTGACAGGATGAACCCGCGCAAGGGCCACTGATGATCGGTCATCAGCTTCACATATTCCTGCAGGAATCCCGCATCTTCATCTCCTCCCGGGCGGCGCATGGATACACCAATCACCCGCGAATCGCGGAAACGTTACAGTTTTTTCATCCCTAGGATCGACATGGGAGCTGCGACACGGGGCATCGCGGAACCCAACGGGGCATTCCGAAGAAAGCCGGTCCGGCCGGGACCCGTTCTCTTCGGAAGCCCGAATGCCCCAGTCTCTTCCACGCCTTTGCCTCGCTCTTCTTGCCATCACGCTTCCGGCGCGGGCCGACGGCGAATCGCTCTACACTCAGACCATCCGCCCGCTCTTCGCGCAGAAGTGCCTGTCCTGTCACGGCGACAAGCCGGAGAAGATCAAGGGCGACTTCGACATGCGAACCCGGGACGGCGTGCTCGCGGGCGGCGAATCAGGGGATCCGGCGGTCGTGCCCGGTCACCCCGAGCGAAGCACGCTGTTGCGGGCGATCACCTGGACGGATCCCGACCTCGAGATGCCGCCCAAGGAGAACGACCGGCTCACCGCGGCAGAGGTCGACGCGGTAAAGAAGTGGATCGAGGCAGGCGCGCCGATGCCGGAGCCCCGGGCCGATCAAGCGGAACTGGCCGCCGGAGAGTGGACGTCGGCCGATGCCTCCGGGCGCGTCCGCATCGGGACCCGTGAGGCCGAAACCGGCGACTGGAGCCGGCGCGGCTATGAATCGGCGTCCGTTTGGGCGTTCCGAACTCCGGAAAGGCAGGAACCGCCCGCTTCCGGACACCCGATCGATGCCTTTCTCAATGCCGCGCTCAAGACCGCTGGCCTGGAGCCGGCCCCGAAAGCGGACGACGCGGTGCTGCGCCGCCGGATCGCCTATGATCTGACCGGATTGCCACCGGCGCCCGAAGACCAGGCACTCTCACCCGACGAGCTGGTCGGGAAGCTGCTGGCCAGTCCCCACTACGGCGAGCGCATGGCCCAGCACTGGCTCGACGTCACGCGTTATGCCGACAGCAACGGCTTCTCGAAAGACGAAATCCGGCACGACGCCCATCTCTACCGCAGCTACGTCATCCGTAGTTTCAACGAGGACAAACCCTACGACCGCTTCGTTCGCGAGCAGATCGCGGGCGACGAACTCGGTCTCGCCGGACAGGAGGCGCTGGCCTTCCTGTGGATGGGCCCGTGGGAAATGACCAACATGACCTCCGACGCCGTGGCGCGGCAGAACTGGCTCGACGACGCGGTCAACACCGTGGGCGTCACCTTCCTCGGCCAGGAACTCCGCTGCGCCAAATGCCACGATCACAAGTTCGACCCGATTCCGATCCGCGACTACTACTCGATGCAGGCGGTATTCGCCTCGACCCTCCACCACCGCAAGGCGGGCAGTTTCGAGATCCGGTCGGCCAAGCCAGATCCGATCCGCATCCTGAAGGGCGGCGCGCTGGAGTCACCGGGCGACGAAGTGCGGCCGGGCGTTCTGAGCGCCTTCGCGATGTCGTCGGAGCATCCCGTTCCGGACGCGGCGAAGGGACGCCGTGCCGCGCTGGCGAACTGGATCGCCGACCCCGCCCACCCGCTCACCGCCCGCGTGATGGCCAACCGCATCTGGCAGTGGCACTTCGGCCGCGGCCTCGTCGACTCCCCGAATGTCTTCGGCGTCGCCGGTTCGCGGCCGAGCCATCCGGAATTGCTCGACTGGCTCGCCGTCCGCTTCATCGAGGACGGATGGTCGGTCAAGAAGATGCAACGGCTCATCCTCTCGAGCGACGCCTACCGCCGCGCCGCCACCCACCCGGACCCCGGGCGACTCGCGAGCGAAGACCCCGACGGCAAGTGGCTTGCCACCTTCCGTCCCCGCCGCCTTGGCGCGGAGGAGATCCGCGACTCGATGCTGGTCGTTTCCGGTGAACTCAACCGCAAGGTCGGAGGCCCCGGCTTCAAGGCGGAGATCAACTGGGAGGTCGCGTTCCAGCCGCGGCTCGCGATGGGAAAACTTACCCCGCCGTGGGAGCCGGAACCGAAGCGCGCCGACCGCCACCGGCGCTCGCTCTACGCGATGAGGATCCGCAATCTCGGGCACCCGCTGATGGAGGTCTTCAACCGGCCGAACACCGAGATGTCCTGCGGGCGACGCGACGACACCACGGTCGTGACCCAGGCCTTCACGCTCTTCCACAGCGATTTCAGCCGCGCCCGGGCACTGCGGCTTGCCGACCGCATCACGAAATCCACCGAGCCCGCCGACCGGATCACGGTCGCGTTCCGCGAAGTGCTCAGACGTTCCCCCGAGACGTCCGAACTGAAGGCATGCGCGAAGCATCTCAACGAGATGTCCGCCCACCACCGCGCCCATCCCCCGGAACGCGACAAGCTGCCGACCAAGGTCGGCCTGCCCGATGTCGAGGAACGCACCGGTCGCGCCAAGACCACCCATTTCACGCTGAAGGGCATGGCGAAATACGAACGCGACCTCCAGGCGTGGGAGGTCGACGCCGAAACACGCGCCCTCGCCGAACTCTGCCTCGTCCTCTTCAACTCAAGTGAGTTTCTCCATGTCTATTGATTTCCATTCCCGTCGCGAATTCCTCTACGGCCTCGGTGCGACCCTCGGCACGGCCGCCTTCAACGCCATGGCCGAGGAGGAGAGGTCGGGACCGCTGGACCCGAAGAAGGGACATCTGCCCGCTAAGGCGAAGTCGTGCATTCTCCTCTACCTCGAGGGCGGGCCGAGTCACATCGACACCTTTGACCCGAAGCCGGAACTCAGCCGGATCGACGGCAAGGGCTTCAAGAACCAGGACAAGCTGACCTCGGGCATGGCCCGCGGCGACCGGCGCTACGTCGGATCGCCCTTCAAGTTCCGCCAGGTCGGCAAAGGCGGACTGTGGATGTGCGAGCACTTCCGCGAGCTGGCCGGCGTGGCGGACGATCTGTGCATCTACCGGGGATGCCAGGGAGAATCGGTCAATCACCCGACCGCCAACCTCCACATGAACACCGGCAACCGGCTCGGCGGTGATCCCGCCATCGGCTCGTGGGTCGGCTACGGCCTCGGCAGCGAGAACCGCAATCTTCCGGGATTCGTCGTACTGCCCGGCACGTACTACCCGCAGTCCGGAGCGGCGAACTGGACGAACGGCTTTCTTCCCGCCCACTTCCAGGGCACCCCGCTGCGGCCCACCGGCGCTCCGATCCTCGATCTCGAAGCACGCGGAAACATCCCGCGAAGCGTCGGGCGCCGGAACCTCGATCTGCTCGCCGAACTCGAGAAGAGCCACCGCGCCCGCCATCCGGAGCACGACGATCTCGCGGCACGCATGCATTCCTACGAACTGATGTTCCGGATGCAGGCCGAGGTTCCCGGATTGCTCGACCTCACCGGCGAGGACGAGAAGACCCGCTCGATGTACGGCTTGGACCGTAAGGAGACGCAGGAGTTCGGCCGCAGCTGCCTGCTTGCCCGCCGTTTGGTCGAAAAGGGCGTCCGGTTCGTGCAGGCTTACTCGTCGGGGTGGGACTCCCATGACGATCTCAAATCCGCCCACGGCGCGAGGATGGCCGCGGTCGACCGCCCGATCGCCGCGCTGATCCGCGACCTGAAACAGCGCGGGCTCCTCGATGAAACGCTGGTCGTGATCCTCGGCGAGTTCGGCCGCTCTCCCGACAATGCGGTCAGCCGCGGCCGGGTCGGACGCGACCACAACCCGAAAGCGATGTCCGTGGTCTTCGCCGGCGGCGGCGTTCCGGCCGGAACCTACGTCGGCCGGACCGACGAGATCGGCGGCGAAGCCGTCGAGGTCGTCCATCCGATCCGCGACCTCCACGTGACCCTCCTCCACCTGCTCGGGCTCGACGACAACAAACTCACCTACCTCCACGGCGGCCGCTTCAAACAACTCAGCCAGACCGGCGGAAACCTCATCCGCGAATTGGTCGGCTAGACCGTTCTCGTTCCAAGCGGATGAAAAAAGCGGCCTCCCGAAGGAGGCCGCCGAAGTGGAAGGGATACCTTCCGGGATCCGGTCACGGATTCGTCCTGCGAACCGTGACGTCGTCGATGTAGAGCCCGATGTAGTTCGCATCGGAGCCCAAGAAGCGGAACTCGAGATAGACGTCGGTGCCGACCGCCGCCGCCAGGTCGAAGGGACCGTAGCTGGTCCAATCCGCCTCGACGGGAGCCACCAGCGGACTGGCGCCGAAGGGCGTGATGGTCGCCAGCAGATTGTCCGTGCCGACTTCACGCACGAGCACCTCGACCGTGTCGCCACCCGCGGCATCCAGCAGAGCCGCGAACTCAAGCTCGGCCCCGGCCGCCGCTGTCAGGCTGATGTCGGGCGAGCGCAGGATCGAATCCGCTGACGCCGTGATCAGCCCGAGATCGCCCGCGCCATCACCGAGGTTCGTCCCCCAGCAATTCACCGAACCGCCGTTGCCGGTCGTGACGTTGGTCAGGTTGACGCCGTTGTCCGAGTTCGGTGCTCCGTATTCCCAATCGTTAGGCGCACCCACGAGCGTGAAGCCGCCGTCGTCGCTCTCGAAGTTGGCGGAGAACACCGTCCCGTCGTTCTGGTTGATCCGGACGAAGAGCGCCGGCGCCGCGAGCAGGCCGGGACTGACGGTTACCTGAACGAGTTCGACACCGTTCGCGTCGGGCCCGGCCGAGTCGTCGAGCACGGCGGCACCATCGACCGTCCACATCTCGAGATCGAAGGAGGTCTCGATATCGGTGAACAAGCCGGTGAGCGCGTCGTCGCGACGGCTGAAGGTGAAGGTGCCAGCGACCGGATCGAACGGCACCTTGATCGGATCCAGATCCGTCGGATCGGTCGGATCGAGTCCGAACTGCCGTTCGTAGTCGTTGCTCTTCCCGTCACCATCGAAGTCACCGTTCGGATCAGCGAGGTCGGCTCCCGGATAAAGGGCCGCCCACGCATCGTAGTCGCCGGATGCGGCGGCGAGACCCTCGACCGCAAAGCTGTCGAAGCGGGTATCATTGGTCGAGTTCGATTGGACGCTGATGTAGTTCTCATCCGTTCCGCTCCACACCGTGGACCCGGTGTATTGCGACACTCCGTTGAGGAAGACCTCGTAGTTCAGGGTGGCGCCGGCGACGGTGTCTTCGCATGTGAAGGTGGCCGACAGCTCGCCGATGCCGCTCGCGAAGGTGACGACATATCCGAGATCCGAGGCTCCTTCATAGATCCGGATCCCGCGCGTGCTGCCGACGTTGTCGAGGTAGACCTGCACGTCCGCAGGATTGCCACCGGTCGACGCACTCGTCTCGCCGCTGATGTCCGCCAGGGTCTGTCCGACTCGGAACCCGGCATAACGGCCGTTTCCACCGGAGCTCTGGGAGGCAATGTCCAAGGTGACCGTGAACTCGCTGAGGCCCGTAAAGTTCTGCTCGACCCATGCCCATGCACCATCGTTGCCATCGCTGTCATCGGTGTTGATCCGCATCGCGTTGCCGTTGATGTCGATCAGCGTCTGCAGGTTGCCGCTTCCCCAGTTGGCGGCGCCATACACGCCGGACTTGCCTTCGCTCGAAGCATTCAGGTCGGTGCTGTCCGGCCGGTTGAAGGTGTCGGCGAAGAGCACCTCGGCGAAGATGCCGGTGGAGAAGTTCCAACTCACGTCATCGGCGAAACCATCGAATGTATTTCCGCTGATATCGGTGACCGCACCATCATCGATCTGCACGGCGTAGTCGGTGCCGCTTCGGAGCCCTCCGGTCGGACTGACCGCCGCGAGACTGATGGTCAGGACGTTTCCGGAGACCGTCACCTGCGAGCTGTCGGTCACCGCGATGACCGACTCCGTGCTCTCCGTCAGGTTCTTGAGGGTGATGTCGCCGGCACCAGCCACGATCGTTTCATCAAAAGTCACGACGAGTTCGGTCACTGCCCCGAGGTCGATCGAGTCATCCGCAGGAGTGAGTGAGGTCACCGCGGGATCGTCGAGATCCTGTGGATCGGTGGTGAAGGTCCACCGCGTGTCATCCGAAATCCCCACGAACGCATTCGGCGTGGAGGCCAGGTCGACAATCGCGTCGGAGCTGATGAGCACCGCGTAGTGGGCGTCGTAGGCAAGACCCGGCGACGGATCGATGGTCAGTTGGTTCTCGTTCACCGTGACCTGCGGGTCCGGCAGCGAGATCACCGTGTCGGTCATCGTGTCGAGATTCCTCAGCGTGACCGAACCGTTGCCGGTCAGGGCGATGAGCTCGGTGAAGGTCGCCACCAGGTTGTCCTCGAAGAACACACCGGTCGACAGGTTCGCTGGCGAGAGGTTGACGTAGGCGGGCGGGAGCGCGTCGGCTCCGGCGACCGCGTCATAGTTCGCCTCGATCTGCGGCTGGGTGAGGATCTGCTGGTCGTAGACCCGGAACAGCCCGATCTGACCGTCGAAGGACTCGGTTCCGGCGTCGCCTCCTCCGAGGCCGCCGGTGTTGGCTTCGCCGCGTCCGCCCAAGCCAACGCCGTCACCGCCGGACCAGCCGCCGCCATTGGCGGCGGTCGCGCTTCCCACGGATTGTCCGTTGATGAACATTTCGGCGGTGCCGTTGGAGGCGAGACGCGTGAGGACGACCTGGAAGAACTCGTCGGTCGCCGGATCGGGAATGAGATCCGAGGGATCGTTCGCCACATCGTAGAAGATCTGCGCGTCGCTAGCGGTCCCGCCATCCTGACTGGTGTAGATTTCACCCGCAGGGCTCAGGAACAGACCGAAGCCGGAGCCGCCGCCATCTTCCCAGATGATCTGCCCGGCAGTAGTCGTCGGAGCGAGGTTGTCCGGCTTGATCCAGAACTCGAGGGTCGCGTCGTTGCTGTGGAAGCCCACTTGGAAGAAGGACTGGGCTTCCGTGGCCAAGCTGCCGTTCGAACCCAAGATAAGCTTGGCGCCGCCAGCGGTTCCCTCTCCCGAACCCAACTGACCTCCGGGCATATCGTAGGCGCGGGTCATCTGGGTCGCGCTTCCGGTCGAGACGCGGTTCACGCCACCGACGGTATCGAGGTAGAAATTGTATCCGGTTCCCTTGACGTCTTCCCATATGTCGTCGCCGTCCGTGTCGAGCCGCGCGTCGACTTCGAAGTCGGCACCACCCGTAGGTCCGCCACCCGGCGGCAGAAGCAGGACGATCTTGCCGTCGATCTCGAAGGTCGACGTGTCCCAGAGACCATCCGGAAGCGTCAGGCTGCCGGCGGATCCCGAAAGCGTGGTTCCGCCCGAGAGGTCGAACAGCGTGAACGCGTCGCCCGCATCCAGGGTTCCCGTCGCCACCTCGACGACCAGGTCGGCGCCGTTGAGGTCGATAACGGATCCGGCGATGTCCGGCGCGTAGCGGTCGGATGCCAGCGTGTCGGCGTTGATCTCGAAGATGTGCTGGATGTTCGCATATTCCCAGCCGCCGCCGAAGCTGCCGTTGGTGAGATCATTCGAGATCGTGAAACCGGACGGACCGTCGGCCGTGAAGTCGGCATCGATCAGCGCGGAGCTTGCCGCGTCCTCGACGAGCACGGTGCCGATCTCCCAGTTCACTCCGGCCGGATAGGTGTTGGCGTCAAAGCCGCTGCGGAATTCGACCGTGACCGTGTCGCCCGCGTTGAGGGTCCCGAGGTCGGCCACGCTCGTAAGCAAAGCCGGCCATCCGAAGCCGGTGGAAGCACCGTGGAAGACTTCCTCGCCGCCTTCCCAGATGGTGTTGTTGACGGTGCCCGTGTAGCCGTTCTGGGTGAACGACGAAGGGCCGAGATAGGTCGCAGGCGCCCCGTTGACGCTGACGAAGACCGCACCACCGTCGTAGTCAGGCTCGAAGTTGTAGCGGTGGGTAAAGGTCAGCGTGACCGGCCCCGTCGCGGTGACGTTGAGGGTCGGGCTGACGATGCCTGAGAACGCGTCGCCGTTTCCGCCATAGGCCTTCCAGTTCGTGTCGACCTGCGTGATCAGCGAGGCGACCCCGCCACCGGTGGTCAGCACTTCGTCGCCGATCACTCCGTCTCCGGCCACCTCCGTGATTGCAGGCGCAACCGAGAAGGTCGCGGTCGAGAAGACCCACTGCGCGGGTTCCGTTCCGGCAAAGGCGTTCGGAGTGGTCGCGGTGTCTTCGATGGCGCTGCCGTCGATCACCACTTCGTAGTTTGCGATCTCGAGATTCGAGGTCGGATCAATGGTCAGCACCGGACCGGCCACCGAGACTTGCGGGTCGGGGAGCGTGATCACCGTGGTGCCCGAGCCGTCGTCAAGGTCGGTCAGGGTGATGGTGCCTCCGGGAACAAGAGCGATGTCCTTGTTGAATGTGGCGACCAAGTCGGCCGCCGGATCGACGGATGCCTCGTCGCTGGGCGTGAGAGACCCGATCTCGACGTGCAGGGTGTCCGCGTAAAGCGTGGCCACGTCGACACTGCTGAGCGCGTTGTCGTAGATCCGCATGTCATCCGCCAAACCCGAGAGAGCCGCTCCGGCGGAAGCATTGTGAGCGAAGAATCGGGAGGCTCCGTCTCCAAGAGTCGACCACGTGCCTGCCCGGCTGGTTTGAACGCCGGCGGTGACCACATCGACATCGATCGCGACGCCATCAACGTACGTGCTGAACTGGCCGGTGCCTCCATCGAGCACCCAGACGAGGTGGTGCCAATCGCCATCGTTCGCGCCCGTTTCGGCGCTGTTTTTCCAAGCGCCGTCCCAGAAGCCCAGACCGTTCTCGGTGCCTTCACCGCTGTTGGTCGTGTTGGCTTCGACCGAGGCGATGAAACGGTTGGTACCTTGGTCGTAGAAATATCCGCTGCCGGTTCCCCTGAACCAGCCCGCGATGGTGTAGGAGCCGGTGGCCGAACTCAGGGAGTCGATGAGGAGACCGTCCGCGCCACCCGTCGCAAGCACGTCTCCCCGGAGCAGGTCGGTCGTGAAACTGCTGCCGGCACCGATCGTGCCGAAGTTGTCGCCGCCCAGCACCGCCTCGGAGTCGGTGGCGGTCGTGCCGGCGTCTCCGTCGAAGGTGTAGTGGACGATCAGGTCGGCGGATCCCGCGGCCGTGAGCCCGCCCCATACGGCGAGCGCCGCAAGCAGGGATCGGCCGGGAAGCCGTTGATTGGATGAAACGCCCGCGGATCTCTCCCGCAGGCCGGTCAGACGCGCCACTCGTGCGGCGCCGGGTTTGGATTTTTTCATGTTGGTGGTTTTTGGATGCCTTCGAAGCTCCTCCCGACGCCTTCAAACCTCAGTTTTCGACGACAAGAATCGTTTCTCTAGATCAGGGCGAGATTCACGAAATCTCCAAACGGAGATCGACTCCTTTTCTCCTTTGAACCATGGCGGTTTACCGACAGGTTGTGCCGTGCTCCCCTTCCGACCCTCTTCCGTGCCGATCCAGGTCGCGCGTCACCTGCGTCGGGAAATCACGGAGGGCCGGCTCAGCGGATCGATGCCGGGCGTCCACACGCTGGCGGCCGAGCTGGGGGTCCATCGGGCCACCGTTGACGCCGCACTTCGCGCGCTGGAGAAGCAGGGGTTTCTGATTCCACAGGGGGTGGGCCGCCGCCGGCTGATCCGACTTCCGGAAGACTCGAGAGCCAAGATCCGACTGCGGGTGGGAATCATGCTCTACGATCCCCAAGACAAGGATCTGCCCTTCATGATCGACCTCCGGCACCGGCTGCTGGAAGCCGGGCATGCGCCCCATTTCGCCAAGCGGACGCTCAGCGAGCTGAGCTTCGATCCGGAGCGTCTGGCCCCTGTCGTAAAGAAAAGCGAGACCGACGCATGGATCGTTCTGGCAGGATCTCGGGAAGTCCTGTCGTGGTTCGCGGAGCGGACGATCCCCGTGTTCGCCATTTTCGGCGGCATGCTCCGGCTGCCGGTGGCGGGAGGCGGTCCCGCGAAGGCATTGGCCTTTCGCCAGCTCACCCGCCGCCTGCTTGAGTTGGGCCACCAACGCATCGTGCTTCTCTCGGACTCTCCCGCGAGCCATGAGGAGCCGGGACTGCTCGCAGGTGCCATTCTCGATGAACTCGCCAAAGCCGGCATCGCGACCGGGCCTTACAACGTCCCCGGCTGGGATGGCTCACCGGATGGTGTCAGGCAGACTTTGGATCGCCTTTTTGCCGCGACCCCGCCGACGGCCTTGCTGATCGACGGCGTCCTTCCATTCGCGACAGCCCAGCAGCACCTGAGTCGCCACGGAATTCACGCTCCGCAGGACGTCTCGCTCATCTGCGCCGATCCCGATCCGCTTTTCGAGTGGAACCAACCCACGGTCGCCCATGTCGGCTGGGACATCGCACCCCTCATCCGGCGCGCGATCCGCTGGGCCGACAACGTCGCCCAAGGAAAACCCGACAAGCGGAAAATCCTGCCCCAAGCGAAGTTCGTCGACGGCGGCACCGTGGGACCGGCACCGCGGTGATGCCGGACAGGGAGGAATGGACTTTACGCTGCTCCGTTAGAGGGCTCCTGCACCTGAAGTTTCCCGGTCAGTGAGTGCCTTTCGCAGCAAGCGGAGTCACCCGCTAGTCCGCCTCTCCGTCTTGCCCGGCACCGTTCATGCGCTTCTGCATGTCGCGCACGGTCTTCTTGAATTCCTCGGGCAGGTTCGGGTCCTTGAGGATCGCGTCGAGGGCGGCGGCGCCATTGCCGCCATTGCCACCATTCGCATTGCCGTTGACCTCGACGTGGACGTCGACCGGCCCCTGATTTCCGTTCATCCTCGCACGGGCGTCCCTCAACATCTCCGCGGCACCGGGCGGCAGTTGTCGCGCGCCGCCTTGGTCATCCTGCGCCGGGCGGGCTTCGAGCGTCACGTCGGTCGTCTTGCGTTCGCCGCGGCGCAGGTACTCCACGGTCACGGTCTGGCCAGGCTGGTGACGCCGCAACTCGGCGCGCAGATCCTCCGCGTCCGAGAGCCTTGCCCCATCAAGTTCGAGCAGGATGTCGTTAGCGCGGATGTCGCCCTTCTCGGCAGGGCTGTCAGCGGCGACCAGTTCCACCACGACGCCCTCGTCCTCCGCCAATCCGATCTGGTCGCGCAACACGCCGGAAGCCTCGGTGACGCGTACACCCAGGTAAGCAGGCCCGTCTCCGGCGTCCTCGTCCGCCTTGTCACCATCCGGATCACCGCCCTCCCTGCGGGTGGTGACCTTGCCATTGGCGTCGGTGATTTCCGTGATCACCTCCTCGCGACCGTTGCGCTCGATGATGGTCTTCTTAATCGTTTGGTTGCCGTTCGAGGTGACGGTCACCGACTTCTTCACGCTCGTCGACTGATTGCCGGATGCTTCCGCGTTTGCCTCGGCAGTGGCTTCGGCAGTGGCGTTCTCCGCCGCCATGCACGGAATCGCAAACAGCCCGAAAGCGAGGACGCCCAGGATGGAAATCGTGTGTTTCATGATTCTTGTTAGGTTAGGTGTGGTGTTGGATTAATCGAAATGAACGGGCCGGCAGACGAGTTCGCGCCGGGTGGTGGCCATCCGCATCTGGATCGGTGAATTCGAGCAGAGCAAGGTGTCGCTGTCCTGCCATTCCTGTTCGGCGATCTCCCACATGCCGCCGTCGTGTTCGAGAACCTCCAGGGTCCGGGTCTCCAACAGCCTTGAATCCTCCATGTGCACGGTGACGACCGGCTGCGGGGCGGAATCGTCCGGCGCTGCGGCGGGCCCGGTGGCATGACGCCAGACCAGGACGACGCAGGCCGCGGCGGCGAGGGTGGAAAGCACGGCCGGCACGCCGCGACGAAGGAATCGCAACCGCGCCGACGTGACGGGTTGCGGCGGCTCGGTCATCCGCGCGGCAAGGTCGGAAGGCAAAGGAGCAGGGACCAGGCTGCGGATCTGTTCTTCAAGTTGCCTGTCGTTCATGGCTGGAGTTCTACAAGGGTTCTGCGCAGGTGATCGAGGGCGTAGCGGTATCGGGAGGTGGCGGTGGGCACGGGAACATCCGTGAGACTTGCGATGGCTGGAAAACTGAGATCACCCCACATTCGAAGGATCAAAACCTCACGCAGGTCATCGGGCAGTTGCTGGATCGATTCAACCAAATGGCGGCGGGTGTCATTCGCATCGAAATCGGGCACGAACCACGAGCCCTCGGGCGTCGCCACGGTTTGCTCCCTGCGCACCCGACGGTCGATGCTGCGTCCCAGATCGATCGAGCGGCGCCGGATGGTGGCCAGAACCACCGCCTTGTCCGGAATCGTGCCCCGGGCCTTGACCCAGGTTTCGACGAGCACGTCCTGAAACACATCCTTGGCATCCGATTCCGAGCGGGTCTGCTGGCGGGCGTAGAGAAAGAACACGGCGCCGTGTTGGTCGAGCCAGGCCTGCCAATCAGGATCAGACGGCGGTTTCTCGGGAGGAACGTTCACGAATGGTTCATCACTTCGGTCTCTCAGTGGGAAGCGGCGCGGCCACCGGAATCGATCTGCGGACCATTGAACCGGCCGACTACTCTTCGATCGTGACCCGCTCTTTATCAGGAGCGCCACCCGCATCCTCGCCCGGCCAGGTCTCGGTGAAGTTGTTTCCGGGAGATCGCCAATCGGCGACGACACTGCCGGTCGAATCACAGACCCGCACCAACACTCCGAGCAAGGTCGAGCGGCCAGATCGCCTGCGCTGCCCGCTCGATGATGACGAGGAAACCGAGATTCCACCGTCTTGCTTCACCACCATCTGGTCGGGATCAAACTCCTCCGTGCTCAGCTTGGCGGTCGCGCCGGACTTGAGCGACTGGGGAACTTCGACGCTCCCCTCCCGCGAGACGGTCTTGTCCATGCTGTTGCGGGCGAAAACCAGATACTTGATCGTGATGCCCTCGACCGGATTGTCCGCCTGGTTCTCGACCTCGATCTGGAAGACGTAGTTCCCGCCGTCTCCCTTCACCTTCTTGGCGGAGATCTCGTAGTCGTGATAAGGGAATGACACCGCGGCCGGCGTTTCCTTCATCCAGCGGCGGATGAACGCCTGATCGTTCTCGGAGAACCTCGACACGGGGACGGTGTGCTTGCGGCCTTTGACCTGGATGACCACCTCGTCGGACGCTTCGCCGGCATGTGACACCAGTTCGGCATCGATGGCGCGCCCCTTGGAGTCATGGAAGGTGCGCGCGGAGAGGCCCGGAACCAGGAGCGATAGCAGGACCGTAGCCCCGAGGATTCGAGCCAATCTTTTCCCGGAGTGTTGGCTTCCGGTGATGGTTCCCGTTTTGGACAGCGAGCGGTTGGTGAGTTTCATGCCTTCAGTCCTAAAGGCGGCACGCCCGGCCGGATCGATGTGCAGATTCTGAAATCGATCTCAACTACTGGATCGGCAGACCGCTCAACCATCCACTCTGGCCGACACGGAGGGATTGCCTGCGCTCCGCTCCGGCCATTCCAGTTTGGGTGCGTGCCACGCACCGGAGGGACGCCGTCGGCATGGCCGACTTTCCGAATTCAAACCCGGTTCGCTGGAGCTCACCAAGCTTCTCAGCCCATCCCAAACGCCATCAGCCCCAGTCCAAACGAGTTGGACTGGGGCTGATGGCGGACAGGGAGGGATTCGAACCCTCGGTACTGTTTCCAGCACACACGCTTTCCAGGCGAGCCCATTCGACCACTCTGGCACCTGCCCTTTGGGAGCGCGGAACCTAGGAAGCACCCGCAGGCTTGGCAACACGAATCTCAGGACGCCGGATGCCAGCAGGACGGGGCGCTTGAGCCACCGGGACGCGACACCCGGACACAGCGCGACAGGCTGTCATGTCCGGGTGCGACACTCTGTCCCTAAATTGGGTGCATTCAGCGGACCCCCACCCTCTCCCTCATCCTGTTTCCCGCTGCCAGTCAGTCAGTTGCGGCGACTCGAAACCCGGTGGCATGGGGTATGCGAAACATTCGGCATCAACTCGTGCCCGCGTGGCGGGCCCAACCATCCAACCTGAAACACGAATTACCCATGTCCAAGATTCTCGGTATCGACCTCGGCACCACCAACTCGTGCATGGCCGTCATGGAAGGCGGCGAGCCGGTGGTGCTTGAGAACTCCGAAGGCGCGCGCACGACGCCTTCCGTGGTCGCATTCACCAAGTCCGGTGAGCGGCTCGTCGGCCAGGCGGCCAAACGCCAGGCCGTCACCAACCCCAAGAACACGATTTTCTCCGCCAAGCGCCTGATCGGCCGCAAGTTCTCGGAACTCTCGGAAGCCGATAAGGCGATGCCCTACAAGATCGTCGAGGCGTCGAATGGCGACGCCCACATCGAAGTGGAAGTCGCGGGCGAAGCGAAAACCTACTCGCCGCAGGAAATCGCCGCGATGGTGCTCGGCAAGCTGAAGTCCGACGCCGAAGCCAAGCTCGGCGAAACGATCACCTCCGCGGTGATCACGGTCCCGGCCTACTTCAACGACTCGCAGCGGAACGCCACCAAGGCCGCCGGTGAAATCGCCGGCCTCGAGGTGAAGCGCATCATCAACGAGCCGACCGCGGCCGCACTCGCCTACGGTCTCGACAAGAAGAGCGACGAGAAGATCGCGGTCTATGACCTCGGCGGCGGCACCTTCGACATCTCCGTGCTGGAGATCGGCGACGGTGTCTTCGAAGTGCTCGCTACCGACGGTGACACGCAGCTCGGTGGTGACGACTGGGACAACGCGCTCATCAAGTGGATCGTCGACGAATTCAAGAGCGACCAAGGCATCGACCTCTCCGGCCAGCCCGACGCGCTGCAGCGGATCAAGGAGGAAGCCGAGAAGGCCAAGATCGCGCTGTCCTCTTCGCAGAGCTACGACATCAACCTGCCGTTCATCACGGCCGACCAAACCGGTCCGAAGCACATCCAGCTCTCCCTGAGCCGCTCGAAGCTCGAGCAACTCACCGACAGCCTGTTCGAGCGCACCAAGAAGCCGGTCACCGACTGCATGAAGGAAGCCGGTGTCAGCACCTCCGACATCGATGAGCTGGTGCTCGTCGGCGGCATGACCCGCATGCCGAAGGTGATCGATACCGCCAAGGATCTCGCCGGCAAGGAGCCGCACCGTGGCGTGAACCCGGACGAAGTGGTCGCCATCGGCGCCTCGATCCAGGGCGGCGTGCTGCAGGGCGACGTCAAGGACGTGCTCCTGCTCGACGTTACCCCGCTGACCCTCTCGATCGAAACGGAAGGCTCGCGCGCCACGCCGATGATCGAGCGCAACACGACCATTCCGGCCAAGAAGTCGCAGATCTTCTCGACCGCGTCGGACAACCAGCCGGCCGTCGACATCCGCATCTGCCAAGGCGAGCGCCCGATGTTCGGCGACAACAAACTGCTCGGCAACTTCCGCCTGGACGGCATCTCCGCCGCCCGCCGCGGCGAGCCGCAGATCGAGGTCACCTTCGATATCGACGCCAACGGCATCCTCCATGTCTCCGCCAAGGACAAGCAGTCCGGCAAGGAGCAGAAGATCTCGATCCAAGGGTCCTCGGGCCTTTCCGAAGACGAAATCGACAAGGCCAAGAAGGAAGCCGAAGCGCACGCCGACGAGGACAAGAAGCGCGTCGAGGCGGTCGACACCAAGAACAAGGCCGAGCATCTCGTCTTCCAGGTCGAGAAGCAGATCGCCGAGCTTCCCGCCGAAGCGCCGGAAGAAATCAAGTCGGGCATCCAAGCCAAGGTCGACGCCCTCAAGGACGCGCTGAAGGACGACGATCTCGACAAGATCAAGACCGCCACCAGCACGCTCGAGAGCGCCCTTCAGGACCTCTACAACGCCGCTCAGGCCGCCCAGCAGGCTGCCGGTGGTGCGGGTCCGATGCCCGAGTCCGAAGCCTCAACACCTGACGGCGAAACCGCGGAGTCGTCCGAACCGAAGCCCGCCAAGGGCAAGGTCGTCGACGCCGAGGTGGTCGACAAATGATGAACCCTTTCCGCTCCCCCCATCCCGGAGCGGCTACTCAACCAACAACCAACAAACCAAAGACAAAACACATGGCCAACATCCAACCACTCGGTCAACGCGTCCTCGTCAAGCGTCTCGATGCTGATGAGGTCTCCGCCGGCGGCATCGTCCTTCCCGACACCGCCAAGGAGAAACCCCAGGAAGCCGAAGTCATTTCGCTCGGCACGGGCGGCAAGGACGAAGATGGCAAGACCATCGAGTTCACCGTCAAGGTCGGCGACAAGGTGCTCATCTCCAAGTACGGCGGCACCGACGTGAAGGTCGACGGTCAGGATCTGCTGATCCTCTCCGAGTCCGACATCCTCGGCATCGTTTCCTGAATCCATCCCCAATCCACCATCAACCATCTCTAAGCATATGGCCAAACAACTCCAATTCGACGAAAACGCCCGCCACGCGCTCCTGCGCGGCGTGGAGAAGCTCGCCAAGGCCGTCAAGGCCACCCTCGGTCCGGCAGGACGCAACGTGATCCTCGACAAGAAGTTCGGTTCCCCGACCATCACCAAGGACGGTGTCTCGGTCGCCAAGGAAATCGAGCTCGAGGATCCCTACGAGAACATGGGCGCCCAGCTCATCCGCGAAGTCTCGAGCAAGACCTCGGACATCGCCGGTGACGGCACCACCACAGCGACCGTGCTTGCCGAAGCCATCTACAAGGAAGGCCTGCGCAACGTGACCGCCGGTGCCAACCCGATCAGCCTGCAGCGCGGCATCATGAAGGCCACCGAGCAGATCGTCGCCCAACTCAAGGCGATCTCGAAGGAAGTCTCCGACACCAAGGAAATCGCGCAGGTCGCCACCGTCTCCGCCAACTGGGACACCACCATCGGCAACATCATCGCCGAGGCGATGGACAAGGTCGGCAAGGACGGCACGATCACCGTCGAGGAAGCCAAGGGCATCGAAACCACCCTCGACGTGGTGGAAGGCATGCAGTTCGACAAGGGTTACCTCTCGCCGTACTTCGTGACCGACGCCGAGTCGATGGAAGCGAACCTCGAGAACGCCTACATCCTCATCCACGAGAAGAAGATCTCGAACCTGAAGGACATGCTTCCGCTGCTCGAGAAGGTCGCCAAGACCAGCCGTCCGCTCCTCGTCATCGCCGAGGACGTGGAAGGCGAGGCGCTCGCGACCCTCGTGGTCAACAAGCTCCGCGGCATCCTCAACATCGCAGCTGTCAAGGCTCCGGGCTTCGGCGACCGCCGCAAGGCCATGCTCGAGGACATCGCGATCCTCACCGGCGGCAAGGTCATCACCGAAGACCTCGGCATCAAGCTCGATTCCGTCGGCCTCGAGGACCTCGGTGAAGCCAAGCGCATCACGATCTCGAAGGAAGACACCACGATCGTCGAAGGCGCCGGCACGTCCGACGCCATCACCGGCCGGGTCAACCAGATCCGCCGCCAGATCGATGACACCACCAGCGACTACGACCGCGAGAAGCTCCAGGAGCGCCTTGCCAAGCTCGCCGGCGGTGTGGCCGTGATCAACGTCGGTGCCGCCACCGAAACCGAGATGAAGGAGAAGAAGGCCCGCGTCGAAGACGCCCTCCACGCCACCCGTGCGGCGGTTGAGGAAGGCATCGTCCCCGGCGGTGGCACGGCCCTCATCCGCGCCCTCACCCTGTGCATGCAAGGTGACGGTTGCTCGGTGGCTTCGAACGCCGACGAGAAGACCGGCATGGGCATCGTGGCCAAGGCCGTCGAAGCTCCGCTTCGCCAGCTCGCCGCCAACGCCGGCCGCGAAGGCGCGCTGATCGTCGAGAAGGTCAAGAACGGTGCCGAAGGCTACAACGTCGCCACCGACACCTACGAAGACCTCATCGCTTCCGGCGTCGTCGACCCGACCAAGGTCACCCGCTCGGCCCTGCAGAACGCCGCGTCGATCGCCGGCCTCCTGCTCACCACCGAGTGCGTCGTCACCGACCTTCCCGAGAAGGAAGAGCCGGCTGGCGCCCACGGCCACGACCACGGCATGGGCGGCATGATGTAACCAAGGAGCGGCACCTTCCAGGTGCCGTCCAACGATTCCAAAAGCCGGACGGGAAACCGTCCGGCTTTTTTTTTGGAGTGCGGTGGCAGAGCCCCGGGAGGGGCGGCGACACCGCTTTGGAACAGCGTTCGGTTCACGTGGCTCGAAAAGCGGTGTCGCCACTCGGAGACTCGCTCTGCCACCGCACTCCAAATTCCTATCTCCCCGCCTCCCAAGTAATCGACCACGCCACCTCGCCACCCTCCCCGGCATCCAAGGTCAGACGTGCGAGCCCGTCATCCCCAACGGCGACTGTTGCCGTTCCCGCCGACGACTTCGCCTCCGCCGGAACCATTCCATTGCCCGCCATCGTGATCACGAACGGCTCACCACCGACCACACTCGCGACGCCGGAGTAAGTCCGTGTGGCGGCATCCCACTTCACGTCCCGCAGATCCAGCATGCCCTGCAGGATGTGGCGGTTCGTCGAAAGGAACTGCGGGTGGTCCACCCTCCGATGAACGGAATACGTCAGCGTCTGCGCCGGCTTCAAAGCCCGCTCGATCGCCTGACCTCCACCGACTTCGCCGACAAACTCGTCGTTCCAGAAGTCATAGACGTAGTAGCTCGCATCCGGATCGTGACCGAGCGATCCGGTATCCGACTGGTCTCCCGATAGCGGCACGCGCAGCTTCATCGGTTGCTCCGAGTTGTTGCACAGGATCACCTGCGACCAGTCCGGATCAACCCGGTAGCAGTAAACCGACGGATCCTTCCGGTCGGGCAGCAGCATGTCCACCGGACGGAACGACTGCGTTCCCCGTAGCACCGGGAACAGTCTCGTGAGGTCATGCTGTTCCTCGGGCGTCATCCGGCCGAAGGAAGTGCCGAGCTCAAGCCGCCCCGAAATCAGTCCTACCACGCTCAGCATCGTCCGCCGCGCGTCCGTATCCATCCCCTTGAACGACTTGCCGTCCGGGTAATAGCCGAACACGCTGCGGTTCTTGTACCAGCGGAGCCCCATGCGTGACGCCATCTCCGGCTCGAAGTGCGACGAGTCGCCCCACACCCGCTGCAAATCGACGATCCCCGCCGTCACATCCAGCCGCGGCGTCCCGTATTCGCCCAGGTTCCGCTCGTGGATGTAGGCATCCGGACCGAGGCCCGCCCGGCACAGTTCGAACACCTTCCGGTAGGCGTTGGTCGTCGAGTATGACGTGTCCTCGAAACCGCCGTCCTTGCACCACGCGGACTCCGGGTAGTCGAACTTGATGCCCTCCAAGCCGTCTTTCCCGAGCCGCGTCCACATCGCCAGCGTGTGTTCCTGGAAACCGGGGTCGGTGAAATCATACTTCACGAACGGCATGTGGTGCCGGTGCTCGGCGTGCAGCCGTGAGATGTCGTTGTTGAGCATCCATTCGGGATGGGCCGCCGCGAAGTCGTTCGACGGCATGTTGCTCTGGATGTAGGTGAACGGGATGCCGCCCATTTCGTGGAGCTTGCCGCAAAACTTGCCGAAGGTCTCGAAGGGCGGCGTCAGCGAGCCGTATTTCGCCCAGTGCTCGTCATCCCACCACCCCTGCTGGGTATCGCCGTAATTACGGTTGCAGTAGTAGTCCGGCTCAAGCCGGATCGCGACCGGCGTGTATTTCAGGATGCCCGATTCCTTAGCGAGATCCATCTGGCCGACGAGATCCTTCGAGTTGTTGATCGGCTTGCCCTCGCCGTAGTGACCGCTCGACACCAGCCAGCCGCAAAGCGTCGGAAAATCGTAGGCATTGGGCTTGGCGTCATTCGCCACCCGCATTGCGAGCCCGTAACGCTCGAGCGACTCGAACGGGTCGGCCGTCGTGAAGTCGAGGAACACCGTGTCGGCCGAGTCGAAGGTCGCGCCCGGCTCAACCGTTTTCCCCTGCGGATCCTCGATGGTCACCGTGAGCTGGTTCTTCTGCCCGTCGAACTGGATGAACCGTAGGAAGTCCCGGTAGCCGAGCCCGCCGACCACGACCGACAAGCGCTTCCCGTCGACTTTCCCGGTGGCGAGAATGTTGTTGTGAGCCTCGATGGCGAGACCGCTTTCGACCCGGTTCGGTTCGGCCCCGGCCCCTCCACGCAGCACTTTCGGGTCTTCCATCTTCTTGCCCGGCAGGAACTTCGCCTTCTCCAGAATGCCGACCCGCGCGATCCGGGCGGGGATCTTGTGAGGATTGGTCACCGAAAACCCGAGGACGGCATACGGGAGCCCGTCGTACACCCGAACATGCAGCGACTTGATCGGCCGGTAGCCGGCGTTGGGCGTCTCGGTGACCGTCAGTCGACGGCCTTTCCCGAACTCGTCCTCGATCGAAGTGGCGCTCCACTCGCGGGTTGCTCCTTCCGGCTGTTTCCAGCCCATTTCATCGACGGTGAACTGCCCGCTCGAGAACACCGTGAGCCCTGCCTTGAGGTCTTCTCCGGAGATCGCGCCCGACTTGAGATCGTAGCCGAGTCGGAAAGATTCGTTGCCGATCAGGACCTTGTTGCCGGACTGGGAAACCTCGACCGCCGATGCTGGAACGGCGCATACCAAGAAAAGCGCTAGAACATGGATTCTCATCATTGGGCTCGATCGATAGGCGAACCGGCTCGGCGAGGCGAGTCGGAAGGGCTCGACCCCAACGCCGCACCATCGGGCGCCGCCCAGCTTGACGGGCGTTGGATTGGAGTGGACCGCGAGCTTCAGCTCGCCCCGGCACTCGAGCTGCCGGACCGACGGCGCGAGCTGAAGCTCGGGGTCCATCGCAGGCAACACGGGTCATGACTCGGGTTCACGGATCCGGCCGCCCGCTACGTGAAGTAGGTGCGGGCCACCCGGATCTGGTCGGCAAAGCCGTCGCCCCCTTCCATCGCCGAGAGTTGCGAGAGCGTTCGTTCCAACTCGTCGGACGAGTCCGCTCCCGCTTCCAGCATCTGCGCCAGTTGGCCGAAACCGACCGCGAGCAATGCTTCGTCCGGCTTTCCGGACTCGGCCGCGCGCTCGCTCGCCGAATCAAAGTGCGCCCGGGCCTTGGCGTGCTCGCCGTGCGCGATGAGCTGTCCGCCGAGCATCCAATGGGCCCGCGACTCGGCAAGCGCTCCACGTTCCAGACTCCGGGCCAACTCCAGATTCCGCTCGGCGGCCCGCAAGCCCGCCTCCAAGGCGTCGGCATCGATCTCGATCCCCGGCTCGTCCCAACCAGGCCACGCAAACGACGCGATGTTGTAGCAAATCGCTTTCGCCTGATGGTGAACCTCCTCCGGAGTCCCCTCCTTCGATTCAAGCATGCGGACGTAGGTATCGAGCGCCGCCCTGCCGACCTTGAGCGCCCCTCCGAGGTCCTTCTTCTCCCAATAAAGATGCATCATCAACTCGGAGCAGAGCTGGATGAAATCTGCATCCCGCTGCAATCCGGCCAGAAAGTGCTCCAACCCCTCCTCGCCGCCCTCATCAAGCGCCTCGATGACTTGGTCCTTGAGCGATTTCATCACTCCTTGCCGAAGTGGAGGATTTGGGGAAAGCCTTCGAACTGATCGCCCGGCTTCGGGGACTTCGCATCGAAGGCATACCGCCACATCTCGATCACCGCCGACTTGCGGTCCGGTGCGATCTTCACGATGCCGTGCCCCGAGCCCTTCAGCTGCGCGACCTTCTCCGGCGGATCGGTGGCTCGCGGATTCAGCCGGTTGCTGCCCTTCTCCGGATTGGCCGCGGCGAGCACGCTGAACTTGTTGCCGAAGGGATCGGTAAAGTCGCCGGTGATGCTTCCACTCTCGGGCCACCACGCACGAGGCCAGCCGTTCGAAGTCCCCGGCACCATCATCGCCCACGGACCGTCACCCCAGTCATCGACCCCTTGCCGCACCAGCAGACCGAGATGCTGGTCGCCGTGAAGCATCAGCGTGTTGTCACCCTTCAGCGGTTCGAGCGCCCGACGCCGGCCCGATTGCGGCCAGCCGTTGCTGTCCCAATCGAAGCGGTTCTTCTTCAACTCCGGACCGGTGTGGGTGTGACCCTTGCAGAAGATCGTCTGCGAAAGAACCAGGCGCACGGGTTCCGCCTCCGTCTTCGTCGACCACTCGCCGAGGAACTTCTCCTGCCGTTCGCCGAGCATGCTCGCGCCCGGAACATCGACCTCCTCCGGCTTCAGCTGCATCCGGTTCTTCGGCAGCACGCTGAGCGGACCTGACTTCCATTTGCGGTCCTCGAGGATCGCGATCGGCACCCCGCCCCAGGTCATCTCGGTGAAATACACACCGATGCCGCCCTTGATCGGCGCCGGATCGACCGGATCCGGCAGGTGCCCGGTCTGGGTGCGCTCGACCGCCTTCACCCATGCCGGCGCCATGATGTAGCCGCCTTCATCAATCCGTTTCACATGGCCACCGCCGGCACCCCACAGGTTCCCTTGGAACACGTCGTGATCGTCCGGGAGAATCACACTCGGCCGGTCCTTCAGAAGCTCACGCCAGGTCCAGCCGAACTGGTAGTACTTCCGAAGGTAATCGAGCGCCGCCTTCTCCACCGGAGCACGCACGACGCCGAATCCACCATATCCCTCGTAGATCTGGTCGCCGGCGAAGAACATCAGGTGGGGATCCTGCACCGCGACGTTGCGGGTCATCGTGGGCAGCGGGAAGGCGTAGCCGTGGTCGCAGGAGAAGACCCCGACTCGGAACTCCCCGCCCTGCCTCGCAGGATCTTCGATAATCCTTCCCGACCACTCCGAAACGCCACCGGCCCATGGGTAGGTCACGCGGTAGTCGGCCGGTCCCTTCGGGACTTCGACGCGGAACAGAGCGGTGCGCGAGAGACCATCGATGGATGCCTTCGCCGCCTCCTTCCACTTGCCGCCTTCCTTGAGCTCCAGAACCGCTTCCTGCGAATCATTCTTCCCCACCGGCCCCATCTGCGCCTGCAGTTTCACAGTCGATCCCTGCCGCGTATACTGCGTCCACAGGATCGGACCGAAGGGTTCGACACCGGTCTCGACCACCCCGTCTCCTCCGACCTTCCAGTCACGGAAGCGCGCAAGGATCGGACCCCGCTTGTCCTCCGCCCTGCGCGGCGACATCGCGGCGAGGCAGAGGTTGCCCTTCAGTTCCGCAGCTTCGCACTTGAGAGAAACGTTCGCCGTCCGCTCACCGCGTGTGCCTTGGAGCGAGAGCTCTCCCGATGCGTAGCGAAGCTCGAGACGGACAGGACCCTTGCCGCCGAGCGGTTTGTCGGAAACCGCCTCCTTGCCGAGGATCAACCGTCCGTCCGCCCGGATCCCCGCCTCGATCCACTCCTTCGCGCCGACCGCGACATGCCGGGGATCGTCCATCATCCCACGCACGCCCACTGCCAGCCCGGCCCAAACCGCGGTCGGATTCGAGACCTTGTCCGGTGGCGCCAAATCGACCTCAACCTCCGCCGAGAAGCCCGTCTCCGCGTTACCGACCTGATGGGTGAGAAGGTGGAGAAGCCGATCCTTGGCGGCATGGGCCACGACGGCACCGTCCTTCGTTTCCCAGTCGTAGAGCGGATTCCCCCAGTATTCCGGGCCGACCCAAGGACGGGTGCCGGACCAATTCGACTTGAATTCGGCGGCTTGGAGAGAAGGCAGCAAAAGGGCCAGCGCGAGGGGGAGGGCTTTCATCATGGCGATTCAATACAGAATCCGGGCCGTTGCGTTAGCGCGAATCGCGACACGATCATCAGGAATCGGGACCAGGATGGATGGGATGGATGGGATTCTGGAGTTTTGATTCGAGAAAGGCTCGGACGAACAACTTCGGACAGCCCCGCATGGGGACTCTCCAAGACCTCCATCAATCTTATCCATCCTGGTCCCCTACCTCCGCTTCATTCCTGCTGGCATCGCGACGCGACCTCGCGCAGGGTCGGGTCATGTGTTGTTTCAGCATCAATGTCCGCTACGTGAACTCGACCCGGATTTTCGCCCGCATGTCGGAGCCCTCGCGGCAGGCGTTGGCCTACCAGATGAACTTCGGTTCGGATGAGGACGTCGCCATGATCCTCCCGCTTCCGGTCCCGCCGGGCACCGGGGAAGACGCGCTGAAATTCATCAACCTGAAGGAATACAAGAGCTTCTTCGGCGACCTCCGCGACGGTTTCCCTTATCCGCGGAGCAAGAAGAACTTCGCCTTGTCCGTGGACGCCGCACCCGAGGCCGGGACCCTCAAGGTCGAGAATGTCGGCAGCTTCGAAGCCTCCTTCGTTCCGACCGCCGCCGACTTCGACCGGCTCGACAAGCGCTTCAGCATTCCGAAGGCGACATGGGACAAGATCCCCGTCTATGCCGATTATGGGTTCGCGGTCTTCAAACTGAAGAAGGGCGAGAACGAAGCGCACCCGATGGCCTTCACCTTCCCGACCCGCCACCCGGACAAGCTGTTCTTCCCCACCGTCCACATCCACGACGGCGAGGTGCACGAGAAGGAGGAGTTCGACCACCAGCTCTACTGCCAGGTGAACCGCACCGGCCTCTTCGCCCTCACCCGATGGCAGGAAAGCGCGAATCAGGCGTCGGCTTTCACCAAGCCGGAGAAGTCAAAGCAGCTCATCATCGCCGACAAGCATGTCTACCGCCGCGAGTATCGCGGCACGCTCGACAACGAGGACGTGTTTCTCGAAACGGCCTGATCACTCGCCCGCTCGGACCCGGGCGAACAGCCGGGGGTCACCGGACGGCAGCGGAAAGGAGATCGGCCCGCCCGTGCCTTCGACGGTTGCCGACTGGTCCCAGCTCGTGAGATCGTCGCACCACTCAATGGTGTAGACGACACCCTCCGCCCCGGGGAAGAGCAGTTCCGGACCACCCGGGCCGTTGCCGACCTCGACCGAGAACTTCGATCCCGGGTCCAGCGGATCGGTGCCGAAGGCCAGCTCTTCCTCGTCCGGCGATCCGTCGTTGTCGTCATCCGGGTCGAAGTCGTCCGCGATCCCGTCTCCGTCCGAGTCCTCGACGAAGGTCAGCGAGACGTTGTCGACCGCCAACCCCTGCGACGGAACACCCGGCGAAACGATGGTCTGACCGTCGTTGAGCGATCCCGGGCTGTGAAAGACCCCCGCATCGAAGCGGACCCACTCGAAATCGCCGGGCGAGGTTCCTGTTCCGGTCCGTCCGATCGCACGCTCATCGACCGGATTGTTCGACGGCTGCGAAACTCCGACGTCCACCGAATCCAGCCCCGACGCCGGCCCGTTCGCCGCTGTGAATGCGCCTTCGTAGGAGATGAATTCGGCCACGGTGCCGCCGATGACCAGCGCCATTCCGTCGGGAGAACCGTTCTGGATGCCCGCGATCTCCTTGGAGAAAACCCGGTGCCCCGATGGCGTCGTATCGCCAAGCAAGAAGGTGTCGAGACCGTGGGCCGCACCATCCGCAAGCCCGTTGGAGCCGTTGTAGAGCTGCAGTTCGACCGTTGCCAGATCTCCGACAAACCCCGGACCCACCACCACTTCGACGAACTCCCCCTGATCGGTACTATCGTTGTCGTAGTGGAACTCGTTGATGAACACGTCTTCCGGAAGCGGCGCGGATCCCTCTCCCGGCACATGGCGGAAGCGCAGGCCGAAAGTTCCGCCGGCAGGAACAGAAAGCCCTTCGATCCGCACCGACTTCGTCTCCGGATTCCCCCCCGCAACCGCGCCTTCGGGCAGATCGGTCCGCGCGACAAACCCGAGTTCCGGAACGGGATAGGCGACACCGCCAAGGATCAGTTCGACTTCAATCGAGTCTTCCGCACCACCCGGCGCCGAACGCCACTGCTCGGCATCGTACGACAAGTCCAGTATCGTAAGGGGCTCCGATGCGCCGTTCGTCACGGTGGTTTCCATCACCACCGATGCCCCCTCACTAAGCACCCCGGGCGCATTCTCGCCGGCACTGCCGTAGGCACGCCCGCCCGGCGTCGCCGAGCCGCCGTCATCGACCCCCTGCCAAGACGGTGCATCCGTCACCCAGGGAGCCGGATCGTGGTCACCCCCGAAGCCGTCGAAGTCTTCGAGCAACGTTTCCCCCGCCTGGGCGAAGGCGTAGCCGGAATCGGCGTCGAGCAGCTGTGCCACGACATCGGCCGAAGCGTAGCCGCTGGCCGACGCCGTGAAGGTAACCGTGCGGGTGCCGTCGATCAGGAAGTTGCGCGAGGTCGAAACGGGCGTCGATGCTCCGGTGCCGCCGACAGGAATCTCGACGCTCGGCAAAACCGGCTCGGCGGCGCTGTCGTTCGATACGAACGTAACCGTGACCGGCACCACCGCGGGTTCCGCGAGGGTCACGGTAAGAATCGCGGCGCTCCCGGAGTCCGACTCGGAGATGGTGGGTGTCGAGATCGCCAGCCCGAGATCGAAGGCCTCCTGATCGAGCTCGAAGTCCGCGAATAAGGCGTAGTGGTCGGAAGCATCCGAGCTGGTCGACGCCGCCAAGGGCGATCCGGTCTTCGGCAGTCCCTCGGAGTTTGAGACGTCGAGGATCGAATTGTAGATCTCGGTGCCGAAGGGACGTCCGGCGAGCCCCGGCGAAACGAGGAACAGGTCGAGGGTCGAACCGGACTGGAAAGTCGCGTCGTCGCCATCGAGTTGGCGCGGATCGAGTCGCGTCGGAACCGGAGTGGTGAAATACGACACCATGTCGGTCGAGTAGCTGACAGGCAGCGAAACGTCCGACCCGAGACTGTAGGTGGTCGGCAGGCCCGAAGGCAGCGAGTTGAAGGTCGTGTTGTTGCCGGACGGGTTGAAATCGCCGAGGACGATGAAGTTTCCACCCGGGGCCAGGGAGAACCCGGCAAGGTACTCGGCCAGCCGCCGCATCTCGATGCTCCTGCGGAAGCGGTCGGACGACGCCGTTCCGGACTTCAGGTGGGTCGAGATGACCAACGGGTCGGCCGTGGTGCCCGGGACATCGACCAGCACCGCCGGACAATGGCGGGCGATCTCCTTCGCGCCGGACGGCGACAGCACCGAGTCGGTCGAGATGAACGGATAACGCGAGAGGATCACGACGCGCAGGCTGGAATCGAAATTGCCGGTATTCGACCCCGGGTGGATGTGGGTCAGGCCCAACACGGCGCCCAAGGCGTCCACATCGCCCTCGTTGATGTCGGACGTGTGAACCTCTTGCAAGGCCACCACATCGGCATCGATCCGCTGCAGGATCGCGGCCACCGAGTCGAAATCGACGGTTCCCGGTTCATCCAGCGCGTAGTCCGGCCATCCGGAGGCGTTCCGATGGGTCTCGATGTTGAAGGTCGCGACCCGCAACTCGACGGCGTGGAGGGCGGTCGTCAGGAGAATCAGGAAAGGCAACCGCCGAAGCATACCGCACCCCTAGCACGAAACGGGCCGCCGTCGATTCCCGGGATCGTGAAACCCCCGTGACGTTCCCAGCGTAGCCCTGCCCCACAACACCATGCGCCGCCTGCTCTTCCTCACCACCCTCGCCCTGTCGGTCGCCCGCGCCGCCGACCGCCCGAACGTCCTGCTGATCTGCGTCGATGACCTGCGGCCCGAACTCGCGTGCTACGGCGTCGACTACATCCACTCGCCGAACATCGACAAACTCGCGGAAGCGGGCCGGCTTTTCGAGCGCCACTACGTCCAGGCCCCGACCTGTGGGGCGTCGCGCTACACGCTCCTGACCGGACGCTACGACCGCAAGAACGGCGGCAACGGCGCTCTTTTCGCAAGGGCCGGAAAGCTGGAAGACCCGCCCGTTCATCCTTCGCTTCCCCGGTTCCTTCTCGATCATGGCTACCAAACCGTCTCGGTCGGAAAGGTCAGCCACCACCCTGGCGGTCGCGGTGGCAGCGACTGGGACGACGACACGAAGCACGAGATGCCCGGGGCGTGGAGCCGGCACCTGCAGCCGACCGGCCCGTGGAAGCATCCGCGGGGCATCATGCACGGCCTCGCCCATGGTGAGATCCGGGTGAAGGCGGGAGACATGGACCTTTACCAAGCCGAGGAGGGCGGCGACGAGATCTACCCGGACGGGCTGATCACCAACACGGCTCTGGGCGAACTCAAGACGCTGGCCGAGGACGACAGGCCCTTCTTCCTCGCCGTCGGCATCATCCGTCCGCACCTGCCCTTCGGCGCTCCGAAGAAGTATCTCGACCTCTACAAGGACACCGAACTCCCGCCCATTCTCCACCCGGAGAAGCCCGAGGGCAAGACGACGTGGCACGGCTCGGGTGAGTTCATGAAATACAACCGCTGGGGCAAGGACCCGCGGAAGGACAACGATTTCGCCACCGAGGTCCGTCGGCACTACGCCGCATGTGTCAGCTACGCCGACGCCCAGGTCGGACGCCTGATGGCCGCGCTCGAGGCGACCGGCGAGCTCGACAACACGATCGTGCTGCTCTGGGGCGATCACGGCTGGCACCTCGGCGAACATGCGATCTGGGGCAAGCACGCGCTGTTCGAGGAATCGCTCCGTTCACCGCTCATCATCCGCTACCCGGACATCCCGCAGCCGGGCAAGAAGGCGAGCGGTGTCGTCGAGACCGTCGACATCTTCGCCACGCTCTGTGACCTCACCGGCCTTGAAGCGCCCGAAGGCCTCGACAGCCGCAGTCTGATGCCACTGATCAAGGATCCCGCGGCAGAAGGAGAAGCCGCGTTGTCCTATCACGGCGGCGCCTCCACCCTTCGCAACGACCGCTACCGGCTGATCGCGCACAAGAATGGCCACTCCGAACTCTACGACCACCAGGCCGACGGCAGCGAGACGAAGAACCTCGCCGAAAAGCACCCGGATGTCGTCAAGGAGATGCGCGCCACGATCAAGGCGCGCATGAAGCCCTGATGCGTGTCCCGGGAATCCCGGTAACCAAACTGTCAGTGCCGGGGAGATTTTGAACCGCAAAGCCGCAAAGGCGCAAAGGCCGGACCGACGCATGTTCCAAAATGAATCTCCCTTGGCGCCTTGGCGCCTTTGCGGTTCACCCATCGGACCGCTCCCTGCGCGCGTTCACTTCTTCTTCCGGCGCTTCGGACCCTCGAGCGCCTTGTAGTTCGGCGACGGAACGTGCTCGCGTTTCATGATCGCCTCGATGCGCTTCACCACGTCGGGGTGCTCGGACGCCACGTCGTCCTTCTCGGCCGGGTCCTTCGAGAGGTCGAAGAGCGTGAGCGTGTCCTTGGTTCCCTGACGGTAGCCCTTCCAGTCACCCATCCGCACCGCCTGCTGGAATGGGCCAGGGCCTTCATAGATCTCCCAGTACATCGCCTCCCGTTTGCTCAGCTCGCCCTTGCCGGTGAGTTCCGGCAGCAACGAGATCCCATCCTTGAGCTCCGGTGGCTTTGATCCTGCGATTTCGGCGCAGGTCGCGAACCAGTCGAGGTGGCCGCAAAGCAGGTCCGACTCGCTGCCGGCCTTCACCGTTCCCGGCCACCACGCGACGAAGGGTGCGCGGATGCCGCCCTCGTGAAGGTCGCGCTTCACGCCGCGCAACCCGCCGGCGCTGTCGAGCGGCTTGACGAAGGGCGGGTTCGGTCCGTTGTCGGACGTGAAGATCACCAGCGTGTCCTTTTCGATGCCGAGCTCCTTGAGCAGGTCGAGCAAGCGGCCGGTGTCGTGGTCCATCAGCGCGACCATCGCGGCGTAGTTCTTCACCATCTGCGTCCACGGCTTCTTGTCGAATGCGGACGCATCGGGGATCACGTACTTGCCATGCGGCGGCGTCCAGCAGGCGTAAACGAAGAACGGCTCGTCCTTGTGCTCGCGGATGAATTTGAAGGTCTCCTCGGCGATCAGCGTGTGGGTGTAGGTCTCCTGCTTGCCTCCCGTGTTGCCCGGCAGCGGCACCTTCTCCGAGTTCCGTATCAGGTGGTCGGGGTAGTAGTCGTGGGCGTGGACCTGGTCGTAGTAACCGTAGAACAGGTCAAAGCCCTGCTTCTCAGGAACGCCCGGCGTCCCGGGATTGCCGAGCCCCCACTTGCCGAAGCCGCCGGTCGCGTAGCCCGCCTCTTTCAGCGACTCGGCCACGGTGAAATCCGAATCGGGCAAGGGAAGCAGACCCTTGAGGCTCTGGTTCGCGCGACGGACACCGTGGCCCGGGTGCTTGCCGGTCATCAGCACGCAGCGGGTCGGCGCGCACACCGCGCTGCCCGAGTAGTCATTGGTAAAGCGCATGCCTTCCGCCGCCATCCGGTCGACGTTCGGAGTCGGGATGTGCTCGCCGCCGTAGCAACCGAAGTCACCGACCCCGGCATCATCGATCATGATGAACACGAGGTTGGTCGGGCGGGCGTCGAGCGACGCGCACAGCGCCAACAGGGAAATCAGTAGGGTTCTCATCATCATGAATCGGCCGCAAGGCTACGTCGCTGTAGCCGCATGTATTGCTGCGTTGCCCGTCAGACAATGCGCCGTCGCCGGCAGCCGTTAGCCGGAAAGGGTGCGGGCCGCTCCCCTGTAAGCCGGATTCTGTCACCTCCGGGGCCTATCCGCCGGAGTGGACGATCATTTGTCTCCCCGCCGAAGCGGGAGCCCCTTGCGAGGCTGCGACTATTACCCGGGGATTCGACGGGCGGGCGACCCTTCCCCTGTTCTGTCTTGCACCGCGCGGGGTTTGCCGTGCCACCGTCGTTGCCTTCGGCGCGGTGGGCTCTTACCCCACCCTTTCACCCTTACCCGCCTTCGCCGAGGCTACGGCGGGCAGGCCCATCGCATCTCGGTTCAAGCAGGCGGTTTGCTTTCTGCTGCACTTTCCGTCCGGCCGCTTTGAAACGTCCGTCCCCCGTTTTCACGAGGCGCGCTGCCCTGTGGTGTCCGGACTTTCCTCGATCCCGCCGAAACGGAACCGCGATCGCCCGGGGAGCGGCGGGCGGAGCTTCGCTCCGGAAGGGCCAAGTTCCAAGGACCAAGTTCCAAGCGGGATTCAAGAACCCCCAGGAGTCCGCACCAAGGGTTCGTAGTTCCGCCTTTAGGCGGTTGGGGCGGTTGGGGAAGACCGCCTGAAGGCGGAACTACAAACTCCTGAAGGTCGGCCGTTTTCGATGCGACTCAACGAACCTGCAGACCACGCCGAAAGAGCCGGTTTCAAAACCGGCGCTCCAAGCGGGCAGCGCTACCCGACGAAGAACACGTCGAAAAAGAACCAAGCGATCATCGCCAGCCCGACGATCAGCTTCACCACCAGCGAAGCCAGCGTGCCGACCGCCGAGCCGACCCCGGACACGACCGCCGGCGCGGTCTCCTGCTTCGCGAAAAGCGCCTCGAAGGCGTAGGCGCCGAGCAACGGCCCCAGAATCAATCCGAAGGGCATGAAAAACATCCCGACGATCCCGCCGACCATCGCCCCGGCCGCACCCCACTTCGTTCCTCCGAACCATCGGGAGCCGGCCGCCCCGCTGATGAATTCGAAGGCTTGGGACGCCGCCAGAAGCGCCACGAGAACCACGAAGGTCCACCATTCCACCCCGGAGTCCGGACGGAAGGCGAAGTAGTGGAAGATCGAGGCGATCAGGATGAACAAATGCCCCGGGATCACCGGGATGAAGCACCCGGCGAGACCGACCAGCAACAGGCAGACCGTCACGGTCCAGCCCCCGACAGCGCCGATTCCGCTCCATCCTTCCCAGCCGACGATCGCGTCCCACATGCGCCGACCGGTAGTCCGGGAGACTCCGAAAGGCAACGGCAAGCTCTCCGGGCAAGCCGGTGGAAATGGCCCGGGATCAACCCTTTACCGACCGTCGTCCAGCACGCCCAACCCGAAGTCGACATACTGGCCACCGTGCGACTGACGGCAGTGGATCGCGATGAGGTTCTCTTCACCCGGCTTGAGTGCCGCCTTGGCATCATCCGGAAGCCGGAACGGCGTGTACTCGGTGACGTAGCCTTCCCGCTGCAACGCGAGCACACCGTTGACATACACTTCCACGTCGTCGTCGTGATAAAGTTCGATCGCCAGGTCCTTCATCTGGTCTTCAGTCAGTTTCGGCAAGGTGAACGAGCGGCGGAGCCAGATGTCCGAGCCATTCCACTCGGTGCCGATCTTGCCGGTTCCCGGCGTGTTCTCCGTTCCGAATCCACCCGGCCGCGCGTTCCACGATCCGGTGTCGGCATCGGGCTTCATCCATCCTTCCGCCGGCTTCTCGAAGGTCACCAGATACTCCTGCGACACGTCGCGGGACGTCGGCACGATGCCGGTAAATTCCGGACCGAACCACTCGAAGCGGTTGGCCTTGGCGATCCACTCGGGGTCGACCTTGAGCTCGCGGTCGTAGGTGAGCAGGCCGTTGATCTCGATCTCCACGTCCGTGAGCTGGGTGTAGATCGCGGCACACAGCCCCTTCTCGTCGCGGAACTCGCGCAACCGTCCGTTGTACTTCGCGTAGAGGTTCTCCAACTCTTCCGCGGTCTCGGTGGTAGTGTAGCCCCAGCCCTTCTTCTGCCACGGGTTGTTGTCGCCGGTCTTGAGCCCGATTCCTCCGTATTCGCCGAGCACGAACGCGACGTGGTCGGGATAATCAAAAGCCCGCGGCGCCGGATACGGATGGAAGTCATCGACATCGCCGACGCCAAGAAACGGACCACCGTGATTCTGGTAACCGCTGTCCTCGTTGACGAGTCGCGTCGGGTCGAGCTTGCGCACCGCCTTCACCAGCTTCACGACGTCATGCTTGCCCTGGCTTTCGTTGAAGACGACCCACATGACAATGGAGGGGCAGTTCTCGAGATGGTCGATCATCTCGCGAAGCTGCGTCTCGTAGGCCTCGCGCTCGATCGCCGGATGCGGATTCGGAGCATCGTAGGAATTGGCGGACGGCATGTCCTGCCACACGAGGAGGCCGAGCTTGTCGGCATGATGGTACCAACGCGCCGGCTCGATCTTGATGTGCTTGCGGGTCGTGTTGAAGCCGAGCTTCTTGGTGACCTCGAGGTCGAACTTCAGCGCCTCGTCGGTCGGGGCGGTGTAGACTCCGTCCGGCCAGAACCCCTGGTCGAGCGGTCCGAACATGAAGTACGGTTTGCCATTGAGAAGCAGCCGCTGCACGCCGTCGACCTCCGCGAGCTCGATCGAGCGCATGCCGAAATAGGTGTCCACCGCATCCACCGTCCTGCCACCGCGGCTCAGCTCGATGGTCATGTCGTAGAGGTGCGGATTCTCGGGTGTCCAGAGCACCGCGTCGGGCACGGGCATGGTGAGCGTGTCACCCGCCTTGCCGCGGACGCTCCGCCCTCCGCAGGTCACGATGAGATCGCCTTGCTCGCCGCCATACAGGTCGACGGTGACCTTCACCGATCCGGACTTGAGATCCGGGACGGCCCGGAAGTCCTCGATGCCGCCCTCGGCCACCGGCTCGAGCCAAGCGGTCTGCCAGATACCTGAAGTCGGCGTATACATGATCCCGGCAGGGTTGAGCGTCTGCTTGCCCCGAGGCTGGCCACCCTGCCGGGTCGGATCGGTGACCTTGACCACCAGATCCTGCTCGCCCGACGGAGTGAGAAAATCGGTGATGTCGAAACTGAAGGGGGTGTAGCCGCCCTCGTGGCCGCCGACCTTGCGGCCGTTGACGAACACCTCGCTGAGGTAGTCGACCGCCCCGAAATGCAGGATCACCCGGTCACCTTTCCAGTCTTCCGGAATCGTCAGGTCGCGCTGGTAATACAGGACCTCGTCCGGCCGGAACGGGCGCTTGACGCCGCTGAGCGAGCTCTCGATCCCGAACGGCACCAGAATCTTGCCCTCCCAGGCATCCGGTTGGTCGGTGCCCGCCGGCACCACCGAGTAGTTCCACAATCCGTTGAGGTTCGCCCAGCGCTCGCGGGTCATCTGGGGACGCGGATACTCGGGCAGGGGCATCGACGGGTCGATGTCCTTCGCCCATCGGGTAAGCATCGGCGGGTCTTTCGGAGCCCACCCCCCATCTGCGGCGGAAATACCGGGTTGGAGGAGCATGGCGAGGGCGGGCAGAATCGGGCAGATTGGGGACTTCATCACGGTGCAGGCTGGGTTGACACGAATACGCGGCGATCGCCTGCCGGGTTTAGCTTCGGCGGTCGAATGACGCGACGGGTGGGCCTCTCACAATGACACAGGTCCGGCGCTAGAGGAAGAGACCTCGAACCGTAAAATCGCTACGGATTGGCCTCGTATCGGGCCACTTCCGTATCCACCGGCCGGAATCAGGAAATCCGCCTGTTCCGGCTAAACTTCATGACCCAATCGTCCGTACCTAGAACCATGCGACTCCCGAAGCTACTCACCCTTCTTCCGCTCACCGCCAGCCTGCACGCAGCCCAGTGGTATGAGGAAATGCAGATCGGCCCCGCGTTCAGCAGCACCTTTGCCGACACCTACCAGGGCGAGGAACGCGTCGCGGCCGTGAAGGGCATCCTGATCGACCTCGGCGACGGCTATCGCGCCCTGTTCGACACCGAAACGCTGCGCTACTCGACCGTCTACAAGGGTGGCCTCCAATGGGGCGGAACCCCGTGGACCGGCGCCCACGGCCAGCTCGTGAAACTCGCCAACGAGGAGGGCAGCCTGCTGACCACCGCCAGCGGCACCGGCTGGGCCGACGGCGCGGGCTCGTTCGAGGACAAGCGCCCGATCATCGAATACACGCTCTACACCCAGAAGCGGAAGGCATCGAAGTCGGAAGGCCCCTACGGCAACGTCGACAACGCCTCGTTCAAGGGCTTCTACCGTCACGGCTCGAAGATCGTCCTCGACTACGAAGTCAACGGCACCCGCATTCTCGACCACCCGGCCGTCGTCGACGGCCGATTCGTCCGCTACCTGCAGGTCGCGCCGCATTCCGAAGCGCTGGTCGGTCTGATCGCCGATGGCAGTGAAACGAAATTCACCACCTCCGACGGAGCCTCGGTCGCGGCCGACAAGAACACGTTGGTGACGATCGCACCGTCGGACAAGCAACTGAACCTGACCATCGCCACCGGCGAGGGTGCCGTGGCTCCGATCTCGCTGGATTCGGCGATCAAGGGCGGCCCGGGTCTGTGGCAAGGCAAGGTCGAGACCGAAGCGGACCTTTCGAAGGACACGAAGTCACCGTGGGTCGTCGACACGATCACGCTGCCCGACGACAACCCTTGGAAGTCGAAGCTGCGCTTCGGAGGGTTCGACTTCATCGACGACAACACCGCCGCCCTGAGCACCTGGAACGGTGACGTCTGGGTGGTGAGCGGCATCAAGGAACCGGGCAAACTCACCTGGACGCGCTTCGCCGCCGGACTGTTCGAACCGCTCGGCGTCAAGGTCGTCGACGGCACGATCTACGTGAACGGCCGCGACCAGATCACCAGGCTCAAGGATCTCAATGGCGACGGCGAGGCGGATCACTTCGAAGCCTTCAACCGCGACGTTACGGTATCGCCGAACTTCCACGAGTTCGCCTTCGATCTGCAGACTGACGCGCAAGGCAACTTCTACTTCTCCAAGGCCGCTCCGGTGCGCCCGGGTGGACGCAATTTCGATGCGATCCTGCCGAACCACGGCACGGTCATCCGCGTGTCGCCCGACGGATCCTCGTCCGAGGTGATCGCCACCGGCCTCCGCGCCCCGGGAGGTGTGGGTGTCGGACCGAATGGCGAGATCACCACCGGCGAGAACGAGGGAACCTGGCAGCCGTGCTGCAAGATCAACTTCATGAAGCCCGACCAGCGCCCGCTGTTCTTCGGCACCGAGCAATCGCGCCAGGACCTCAAGGACGCACCCTACACCGAGCCGCTGTGCTACCTGCCGATGGATGTCGACAACTCCGGCGGCTCGCAGGTGTGGGTGCCGAAAGAAGCCAAGTGGGGACTTCAGGCGGGCGAGATGCTCCACCTTTCCTACGGCCAGTCGACGATCTACCGCGTGCTGCCCGAGACCGTGAACGGAACGCTGCAGGGTGGCGTGGTGCCGGTGCCGGTGAAGCTGCGCTCGTCGGCCATGCGCGCCCGTTTCCATCCGGACGGCTCGCTCTACGTGCTCGGCTTCCGCGGCTGGCAGACGAATGCCGCCAGTGAGTGCGCCTTCCACCGCATCCGCTACACCGGCAAGCCGGTGACGATTCCCGACCAACTCCACGTCACTCCAAAGGGCGTGCGCATCCACTTCGAAGTGCCGCTCGACGAGGAACTCGCGACCGATCCGACGAGCTACTCGGTCCAGCGCTGGGACTACGTCCGCGGCCCGCAGTACGGGTCGGGTGAGTTCTCGGTCGACAACCCGGACGAGGAAGCCCGCAAGGTCGCGCTTGGCAAGGAGTCGAAGGGCCACAAGAGCCGTGACAACGTCAAGGTCACCGCCGCCAAGCTTCTCGACGACGGCCAGACGGTCGAAATCGAACTCGAGGGCCATAAGCCGTCGATGCAGCTCAAGGTCAGCTACGATCTCGAGACCGACGAAGGCGACATCCTGAACTCGTCGATCCACTCGACGGTCCGCGAGATTCCGAACTGATCACCCGGCGACCCGCGTCGTGCCTCGCATGACGCGGGATCACGGCTGACCTCCGCCCGACTTTCGGGTAGGTCAAGGATCCGTGGTTTCCCACCGCACCCCAACGCCATGCGTCTCGCCCTCCTCGCCCTCGCCTGCATTCCTGCCGCCCGCGCCGACCTGACGGCAACGTTCACCTCCGGCGGCGCCACCGACACCCGCACGGACCGCCTGCCGGCAATCTATGTCGAGAAAGGCGAGTCCCCCACCCCGTTCCTCGCCCCGGGTCCCTTCGAGGTCACGTGGACCGGCAAGCTGGTCATCGCGGAACGCCAACGTCTCTACTTCTCCTTTGAAGGCGACGGCTCGGCGGCTCTGACCGTCAACGGTGAGGAGGTGCTCCACGCAGCCGGGCAACTCGCAGCTGAACAGTCGGAGCGGATCCGGCTCAACCCGGGCGAACACGATGTCTCGGTGACCTACAAGTCGCTGGACGACGGCTCCGGGCAGTTCCGGCTGTTCTGGGAAGAGCGCTCGTTCCCCAGGCAGAGCATCCCGCCGACCGCCTTCAAGACGGAATCGAAGTCGTCACCCGAACGGATGGGCCGCGAACTCTTCGCAGCCAACCACTGCGCGAAGTGCCACCTACCGGCCAGCGGACTCGGCTCGAAGCCGATGGCCGAGATGCTCGAGATCGCGCCGATCCTCGCCGACTCCGGCGGACGCCTGACCGAGGAATGGCTGGCGCAATGGATCGCCTCGCCGGCATCGCTCAAGCCGGACACCCGGATGCCCGCGCTCGTCGACGCCTCGACGGATGAAGGCAAACAGCAGGCCGCCGACCTCGCCGCGTGGCTGGTGACCCTGAAGATCGCCGACGCTCCCGCGGCACCCGACGCCGGACTTGCTCAAAAGGGCGGAGAGCACTTCCACCGCTTCGGCTGCGTGGCCTGCCACAACGTGCCCGGTGCGAAGGAACCCGATCCCGGACGCGTGCCGCTCGACCGAGTCGCGCAGAAGTTCCAACCCGGCGCCTTGGTCGATTTCCTGAAGCAGCCCGACAAGTGGTACCCGCACATCGGCATGCCCGACTTCGGACTGAGTGACGACGAAGCGCAGTCGATCGCGGCCTGGCTGCTGGCCGAATCCGGCAAGAACAAGCACAAGGACCACGGCATTCCCGATGGCGACGCCACCAAGGGCGCGGAACTCGCCAAGCAACTCAACTGCGGCGCCTGCCACGCCGGCCTGCCGCTCGATGTCGGCGGCGTTCCATCGCTCGAGGCGATCTTTGAAAAGGACTGGAGCAAGGACGGCTGCCTCACCGCCCGCAAGGACCTGCCGCGCTTCAACCTGACCGATGAGGAAAGTTCCGCGCTGGCGGCATTCTCCAAAACGGGCGCGGAGCCGCTGAAGCGCCACGTCCCGGCGGAGTATGCGTCCGCCAAGCTCGAATCGCTCCGCTGCACTTCCTGCCACGACATCGACGAAGTCCGCTCGCTGCTGGCCACAACACACATCGAGACCAAGGATCTCGTCGCCCACATTCCGGGCGAGAACGAGAAGCTCGACCAGTCACGACCGCACCTGACCTTCATCGGAGAGATGCTGCATGCGTCGTATTTGGAATCGATGATCGACGGCAAAGCCTCGCCCCGCCCCCGTCCGTGGCTCGACATGCGGATGCCCGCGTTCCACTCACACGCCAGCGGCCTCGCTGAAGGCCTCGCGAAGATGCACGGCGTCCCGCCGGGACCACCGGCAAAGCCGGAACCGGATGCGGATCTCGCCGCCATCGGCAAAACCCTGATCAGTGCCGACGGCTTCGGCTGCAACACCTGTCACGCCGTCGGAGACACCAAGGCAACCGCCGCTTTCGAAGTCGAGGGAGTCAACTTCGCTCTGGCCCACGACCGGCTCCGCAAGGAGTGGTTCATGCGCTGGATGGCCAATCCCTTGTCGGTCACGCCGGACACCAAGATGCCCGTCTACAGCGAGAATGGCGAATCGCAACGCACCGACATTCTCGAAGGCGACGCGGCCGCCCAATTCGACGCGATCTGGAACTACCTCCTGAGCGTCTCCGAGTGACTCCGTTGCCGGGCCACTCCAATTCGGCGCCCAATTTCCACTTAGATTCCCGCGGGTTCCGGGGTATCTGTCCACCGACGTGTTCGACGATACCCGCCGCATGCTCCGCCGCATCCCGACGAAACTCCGGGTCGCGTGGCTTCTGCTTGTCGTCGGCATCATCCTGCTCGCGATCGGCCTGATCCGCCACGCGTTGGCCTATGACCTCGCCGGCGCCGCTTGCGTCATCATGGGAATGGGAATCTCGGTGATCGACATGTTTGTCGGCCGCAAGACACGCGGATCCGGCTTCCATGGCGGCATCTTCCTTTCGGCCCTGATCTCCGCGATCGTGGTCGGCTGGATCGTTCTGCCACTCGCCGTCATCGTGTGGGGCATCATGTCGCTGATCCACGGTTTCGAATGGGGACCGACCTTCGGAGTCATCCGCTTCATCGGGATCATCTTCCTCTATCTCACGGTCGCGGGGATCCCCCGCATGGCCAACAACATCGTCGATCCGGTCCTGCCCCAAGCCCGGACCTGACGGTCGACTTTTCCCGACATGGAACATCAAAAGGAAATCTGGAGAACCGTTCGCTGGAGCCTCGTGCTCGGCGCATTCGTGCTGATCGCGTGGCTCGGCGTCCGGTTCTTCCAAGACAGCGCGCGCAGCACCGCGTCCGGAATCGAGCGGGGTCTCGACAAGATCCTCGGCGCGCTGACGAACTCCGACACGCGGATCGTCGAAGGCCGGGCCGAAGTGGTCGAACGCAACGAGATCGCCGAACTCGCGCTCCTCGAACTGCGGATGTCGGCCACGCGCAGCTACGAGAACCAAGCCTTCATCCTGAAGTATGTTTCGGCCGGCACCAAGCAGCTGATCATCCGTGGCGACTACCGTGTGACCGCCGGCTACCGCCTGAAGCCCGGCGTCTCGCTGCAGGTGGTCGACGGCACGCCGGTCGCCAATTTCCCGGAGCCCGAGATCCTCGGCGTGGAACTCATCGACTTCCAGGTGCTCAACGAGAAGGACGGATGGTGGAACGGCGTGACCGCCGAAGACCGTGCGAAGGTGCTCCGCGAGCTCCGACTGCAGATGCGTTCCGAAGCGGAAAAGAGCGGTGCACTCGATGTGGTCGAGGCCACCCTTCGCACCCGCATGAAGGACCTGATCGGCGCCGATCAGGTCCGGATCGAACACGGCACGGAGAAGGAGAGCACCGCGGCCGACTGATCAGACCGAAGCCGGAATCTCGACACCCCTCCGGCGCGCGCGGATCTGGAGGATCACCAGCGCGAAGAAGGCAAACATGGCCAGCATCAACGAGAGCGTCGCGCCCTCGATCAGCGTGGTCGCGAATACCGAGAGGAAGCCGCCGCCGTCACCTCCCGGGCCGAGGACGGGAGAGGAAGCCCCCAGCGACTGGGCGGCACCATTCACCAGCATCACCGCAAACCATCCGGCCCAGAAGTCCGGCGTGAACATGAAAAGCATCGTCACTCCGGGTATCAGCATCGGAAGTGAGATCAGACTGATCGCCATCCGCACCCCCGCTCCGATCCTCACGGCCCTCGATGCCAGTCCGTCCGGATTCGAGAACCAACCCTCGATCGAAGTCACCACGGTGTAGGTCACGATGAATGTGCAGATCGCGAGCACCATGGCCAAGATCGCCAAAGGCGACTCCCACAATTCCAGGTAGAAGAGCGCGATCAAAAAGCTCGGGAGCGCGTTGATCCAGCAGTGAAGGGACCAATAGCGGAGTTGGCGGGGCAGCCGCGCGGTGTCGATTCTCACGGTCGCAGCCTACCGGCGCCACGGTGATCCGCCGATGAAGTTCGGATGAAAAGCAGCCATGCCAGGCGAACGGGCGAATGCCTGATGCTACGGAGCGCCCGCATCTTCCAACTGGAAGAACCGAGCGGCGGCGGAAAGGTCCGTCAGTCGGAACCGGAGCTCCCAGACGTCCCCGCCGAGATCCGTGGCATCGAGGAATTCCAACGGCGGGAAGCTCCAGTTCAGCAGATCGGTCGAGGTCGACGGCACCAGACTGAGGTCATCGCGATCACTCGCCGCCTGAAAACGGAACACCGTCTCATCCGCCGAGAAACCCTCGGCGGTGAGATCCTCGAAGCTGACCTGCTGCGTCGGCCGCGACGTAGGATCCAGCCCGTCCGTGCCAGCGCCGTATTCGCTCCGGTTCGACGCCCCATCGCCATCACCGTCTCCGTCAGGATCGAGCAGCAAGGGGCTGCCTCCGGCCCACGTCGCATAGGTCGTGCCGGACCGGTTGCCCTGCGTTCCGAGGTCCGCGCTCAGCGCGGTCACGACCGACGGGTTGCTTCCCGAAACATCCTCCAGCTCGTAGCGGAACGAGGACAGGTCGTAGAGATCGTAGTCACCACTCGCTTGGATCAGGCGCCAGTCGAGCGTCCGGATGGTCGTCAGCCCACCCCAGCGCGAGTAGGCATGGCTCTTTCCCGGGGCGAACGGATTGCGCAGCATCGGGACCAGCGAGCTGCCGTCCGGGCCGGCCGGCGGCGTGAGCCCGCAAAGCTCGGCGATGGTCGGGTAGATGTCGATGCTCTCCACGACTCCTTCCGCCGGAATCCCGGCAAAGGCCGCCGGGTTGGAGGCCTCGGGCGCGCGGATGATAAGCGGCGACTCGAGCGAACGCTCGAGCACCTTGTGTTTCCCGATCAATCCGTAGTCGTCGAGGCACCAGCCATGATCGCCCCACAGGACCACGATGGTGTTGTCGGCCAGCCCGAGACTGTCTAGCTCGGCAAGCACCTTCCCGACCTGGGCGTCGACGTAAGAAACGCACGCGAAGTACGCGTGACGCAGTAGGTCACGGTCGCCTGCCCCGGTATAGGCATTGATCTCCCCCGAATTGGTCGTGGTCGAAGAATTCGCTCCGGTCGGGACGGACACCGGCACCGGCCCGGGCAGCGTCAGCGGATCGTAGAGATCCCAGTACGCCTTGGGCGCGTTGAACGGCAGGTGGGGCTTGTAGAAACCGACCGCGAGACAGAAGCGCGTGCCGTCGTCGGCGAATTCACGGAGTTTGCCGATCGCGGCCTGCGCCATCTGACCGTCGGGATAGGCCTCGTCAGGCAGGCTCGCGCCACTTCCGTCGACACCGACCTCGTAGGCGGCCGACACATTCCGCACCCGGCCGGTCCCGTCGGCGTACGCGAAGAGCGGATAGCGCTGCGCGCCCCACTTGTCGTGATCATAGATGATCTCATCCCACGAAAAACGCATGTCCGGCAGGGTTGCCCGGCTACGGCCGATGTCGTAGTTGGACGGGAAATCCCATCGGAAGCCGTCCGGCTCGTGGGTCAGTTTCCCCATCGACGCGGTATGCCAGCCATTGCGCCGCAGCAAATCGACCCAGCTCTCCGGATTCGCCGGCAGGCTGGTCGGCATGTTGTTGAAAGCGTTGTTGTCGTCGGTCGAGGAAGTCGGACGAAGGCCGCTCATCAGGGCGTAGCGCGACGCCCCGCAGGTCGGCACCGCAACGTAGTGGTGGCTGAACACCCGACCCTGGCTCGCCAATGTGTCGATGTTCGGCGTAACCATGTGAGAGGCGCCGTAGCACCCGAGATCGGGACGCAGGTCATCAACCGCGATGAACAGCACGTTCGGCTGCTGGGCCAGCGCAACCCCGCTGAAAAGAAGGACGGACAGTAGCGTTTTCATGGCGCCAGGGCGTTGAGGATTTCGAAGCCGTTCATCATCAGGAAGGTGCCACCGCTGCCCGAGTCCGTGGCGGTGACCTGGACCGTCATCGGCCCGGTCCCGTCGTAGCTGAACGGAAACGCCAGTGTCGGGATGTTGCCGTCGTGAATGAAGGTGGTGTTCAAACCCGGCGCACCCAAAGCATTCGTCTGGACCGAGCCCTTCAGGACTCCCCCCACCCGCCCTTCGACGGTGTTCGGCAACAGGTTGGTCGAGCCTTGGGCGAACCCCATGGCGGTCGAATTGAACGGTTCGAGGTGATACGAACGGAACACGTAGTCGCCGGCAGGAAGACCCGTCACTTCGATATCGATCGCACCATCCCGGGTCGCGATCAGGTCGGACACAAGATAGGACAACGAGGTGTCGCCACCGGGAATGTCACGGGAGCCGTCGCCATTCGCTCCGCGGAACTCGAACTCGGTCGACTCCGGCCTCGAGACCGTGACCTGCAGCGCGCCGACCTGCTTGACGTAGGAGTTGGAATTCTCCGCTTGGGTGTTCGATCCGCCGATCACCCGGAATCCCGACTGGCTCGGTGATCCAAGGCTGTCGTTGCGGTTGAAATCGATCGCCACCAACGGCACACCCAGAACACTGGCGGCATCCGTCGGGTCGGTCCCCTGTGCCACCTCGACCCCGTCCGGCGTTCCGTCGTCGTCACTGTCCGGATCGTTCGCATTGGTTCCGAGTCCGCCTTCCTCGGCATCGGTGAGTCCGTCGCCGTCGGTGTCGACCGGCTCGGTGCTGGCAGGTTCGTAGCCTACGCCGTCATACCACGTGCGGGTGTTGCTACCACCGCCGGTCAGGTTGTCGACAAAGACATCGACGTCGTTCCCTCCGGAAACCGTCGCCTGCCCGAGCTTCACGCCGTAGAGCGTGCGCACATCCTCGGTGACCATTGGCGAGTTCGAGAAACTCAGGCCCGCCGCCGCCACCGGGGTCGCGGTGTCACCGGGACCATCGAAGCTGTAGGTCGTCAACGCGCCCGACGCCAAACCGGCCGAGATGGTCCACGTGTTCGAGTTCGGCCCGTCCCAGAAGAAAACCCAGATGTCGTAGTTTCCGTCAGACAGCCCGCTGAGCCGGGTCGTCAGCTCCGGCATCGTGGTGCTGCTGTGAAGCGCCTGGAACACCGTGGCATTGTTGCCAAAGGCGCGGACCTTCCATTGGTCATCGTCGGATCCCGAGCCGGTGTCCGGATTGATCCAAGAAGTGTCGGCTTGAGAGCCGCCCGTGGCGAAAGTGTTTCCCGCCGCACCTTCGACGGCGTCGACGTAAGTGACGTCGCCGCGGACCGGGGCGAACCCGATCGTGACCAAGAGCCCCAGCCGCACGTGGCGACGGAGATTCACGGACTCGGGTAATCCGATCCATCGAATGGGTTTTCTCATGGTGAAGTGTCGGTAACCGTGACGTTGTCGATATACCAGCCCAGATAATCGTCCGTGCCTCCCCCGACGCCGCTCAGACACCACTCGACACGCACCGGTTGGCCGAGGGCGCCGGCCGGAATCGCGATCGGGCCGACGGTTTCCCAGTCAGCCGCCACGGTGTCCGTGTCGGTAATACTGACGATGTCGGAGGCAATCACCGCATCGGTGGTGTCATCGATGATGTTGACGGTCACGCTGTCCCCACCCTCGAGGTCCAAGGCCATGGCAAAGGACAACTCCGCGGCCGTCACCCCGGTCAGATCGATGACGGTCGAGCGCAGGCAGGTGTCGGTCGGGTCGACATAATAGCCGGGGTTTCCGATGCCGGTGCCCCAGCAATTCACCGAACCTCCCGCACCCTCGCTGACCGTCCCGCCGAATCCCGTTGAATCGGGATCACCCCAGGCCCATGCGGTTCCTTGCGTGGTGGCGACGGTAAATCCACCGCCATCGGCTTCGAAGTCGACGCTGAGCAAGGGCGGAGGCAATTGCGCGCGAACGAAGTTCCGGCTTCCTGCCAACGTCATGCGGACGGTGCCGTTGCCGCCACTGTCGGTCGTCAACCGGCGGTCGCCACCGCCTCCCACCGTGCCCGGGTCACCGGGATCGCCCTGCGTCAGACCGGTGACCAAAGCACCGGGATCAAAAACGAGGTTCGCGGACTCGCGGAACTCATACGCGGTGTCAGGAAGCCCTTGAAGCGTCAGCTCCCAGGTCGACCCGCCAACCGGAGTGATCGATGTGATCCGCGAGGAACCGGCAACGAGCTGGTAGCCCACACCGTCGTACCAAGTCCGGTTGATCGACCCATTCGAGAGATTGGAACCGATGTGAACACTGACCGCCGAGCCGCCCGAGACCTCGACCTTCCCGATCTCGACTCCGAACAGGTTGCGGAGGTATTCGGAGCCGTCAAACGCAGCTTCCACATCGACCGGGGAGGTGAAGCTCAAGGCACCGGCATTGATCACGTTGTCGGTCGTCGCGCCTTCCACCTCCGGTTCGCCGGGAGAGCTGTAGGTGGTGAGGGAACCCGAGGTGAATCCCGCCGAGAGCGTCCAATTCTGTGAGTCGCTCACGATCTGATCCCAGTAGAATCCCCAGATGGTGTAGATGCCGTCCGGGAGACCGCTGATCTCGGTGGTCAGTTCCGGCGGCGGGGTCGTGTCGGACAGGCCTTGGTAGAGGTAGTCGCCGTTGGACTCGAGCCCCGAGCGCTCGTTCCACACGGTGTCGCTGCCCCCGCTCGCATCCGGACCGACCCATGTTGTGTCGGCCAGCGTGCTACCGGTCGCGTAGGTGTTGCCCGCGGCTCCCGGGACCGCATCGATGTAAGTGATGTCGGCAAGCGCGGTGACGAAGGTCCAGGCGGTCGATCCGGCAAAACCGGCGAACGCATTGCCCGAAAGATCGGTGAACGCACCGGATTCGACCGTCACGTAGTACGAATTCCCGAGGCCGAGATCGATCGACACCGGAATCGTCACCTGCCCTCCGGCAATCAAGGCCGTCGAGGCGTCGATCGTTTCCACCGGCGTTCCATCGGTGAGATACACGGTAATGAATTTGCCGGAGACCCCGATCACATCCTCGTCGAAGCTCAAGGACAAGTCGGCACCGGGCTGAATCCCGATGGCTCCCGCCAACGGCAGCATGCCGGTGCCGGATGGCGCGGTACTGTCCACGGTGAAGCTCCAAGCCTCGGTATCGCTGATTCCGGGGTAGCCGACCGACGTGATGGCCTCGATCGCATTCGCGTCGATGAGCACGTAGTATTCGGTCCCGGGCACCAGATCATCGGTCGGATCAATGGTTACCGTGTCACCGCTGATCACAACTGTGCCGGGAGGCGTTGTGTCGGTTACCGAGATCACCTCGACGGTCGAATCGTCGCTGGTGCGCTTCAGCGTGACGTTGCCACTCGCCCCGGCCTGGACGGGCACGTCGAAGGTTGCCAGCAGATCCTGCGTCGCCACCGCCGCCGGCTCGTCGTCCACCGGATCGGTCGACACGAGTGCGGGAGGAACGAGCGGCCCGGTGTATTCGTAGCCGACTCCGTCGAAGATCGTGCGGTTGTTGCTGCCAACGCCGAGAAGCTTGTCGACGTAAACCTCGATGGACGATCCGCCCGAAACCGCGACCTGCCCTAGATTGATGCCGAACATGGTCTGGTTGCCTCCGGCCGCGGTCACGCTGGGGGCGTTGCTGAAGCTCAGCGTGTTGGCATCCACCGGGGTGCTGCTGTCGGTGCCGACCACGGGTCCCGCGGAGGAGCTGTAGGAAGTCAGCGAACCCGACGCCAAGCCGGTGTCAATCACCCAGTCCTGCGTTGCCGAAACCGTCTGCTCCCAGAAAAAGACCCAGACATCGTAGTAGCCGTCCGCGAGTCCGGTGATTTCGGTCGTGACCTCCGGAACGGTATTCGGATAACCCGACACCAACGCCTGCATCACGTCGCCTCCGTTGTGCTCGGTCCAGCCCGGACTGCCTCCCGAGCGCTTCATCCAGGCACTGTCATCGACAGCGCTGGCATTGGAAGTGGTGTCGATCCAGCTGGTGTCCGCCAGCGAGCCACCCGTCGCAAAGGTGTTGCCTGCCGCTCCTTCGACGGCATCGACATAGGTGATCTGGGCACGGACAGGCACGAGGCCTGACAGTGCTAGCGAACAGACAGCAAGCAGTGTCTTGGTAATTCTCATGGTCTTGGGTTTTGGATTGGAGTGTTCTGTTAGGCCGGTCATGGACCGGCAACGACCCGCAACCGGACGAACAGCCGGTCGGGAATGCTCGGTCCGCTTGCCGTGGCGGTCACCGTCGTGGTGCCGGGCACGGGCGTATCGGTTGCTCGCGAAAAGCTGACGGTGGTGCCGGAGCCGTCCGTCGCGCCGTCTTCGTGAAAGGTTCCAAGATCCGTCGACCACTGGTAGGCGGCGATCAGATCATCGGCCGGCGTCGGGTTTTCGGGATGGCTGAAAACGAAGTTCGGGCCGCCGGCCGACATCACTTCGAAGCCCGTCGGACCCGACACATCCGGTGGGGTCCCGAGAAAGTTCTCCAAGCCGCTGGCGTTTCCGTCTCCGTCCGGGTCGTCTTCGAACCCGTCCTCACCGCCGACATCATAGTCGCCGATCCAGTCGGCATAATCATTCGCCCGGGCATAGCCGACGCCGTCATACCATGTCCGGTTGCTGCTGCCGCCACCGGGAAGGTTGTCGATGAAGACCTCAACGACTCCCGCCCCGCCGGTCACCGCGACCTTGCCGAGGTAAACGCCGAAGAGATTCCGCAAACCGCCTCCAGCCACCGTCTGAACGCTGGTGGTGAAGCTCAGGGTCGACGCGTTGTAGACCCCATCCGAAGTTGCCCCGGCGACCGCCGGCTCATCCGGAGAGCTGAAGGATCCCAGGCTTCCTGAAGCGAGTCCGGTCGAGACGACCCAGTTCTGCGTGTCGCTGTCGATCTGATCCCAGTAGAAGGCCCAGATGTCGTAGGCACCGTCGGACAAGCCGGTGATGCGGGTCGTGAGCTCCGGCATGTCGTCGCCATCACCTAGATTGTGGATGGCTTGGAAAATCGTGTCACCGTTGCCTTCAACGCCCGTCCGCACCCGCCACTGGTCTTCGTCGGTTCCCGTGCCGCCATCCGAATTGATCCACGACGTGTCGACTGGAGTGCCGCCGGTCGCGAAGGTGTTTCCTGCCGCACCCTCGACGGCGTCGACATAGGTGATCACACGTCCTGTCGGGTCGGGACCGCCGACCGCCTCACCTGAAGGCAGCATATCCCCGGATGTGACCCTGACATTGCTGAAGCTGCCCTCGGTCGCGTTCAGATTGCCGGTCATCAGCAGGGCAACGCTGTCGAAGTCGTAATTCGCGACCGGTTGGTTGAGGAGATTCTGCTCCTGGTCGTACGAGGCGCCATCGGTGAAGCGCGTGATGATATCCAGATTGGCCCCGTTTCGGGCGATCATCAGGCTGAAGTCGACCGGCGTGCCGGCGGGCACCGTGGCGCTTGCCGCCGGCACCGAAGCGAGGACGGTCCCGGATGCCGTCTCGAACGGATGGCTACTGCCGGTGCCGTCGCCGGCGAGAATGCTGGCCGGCGAGGTCGACGGCGCCTCGGACCAGATCCCGACGTAGCCGGTGCCGTCGCCCGCGACCACTGGATCGTCGCCGTCGAAAAGTCCGATGCGGAAGTTCCGCGCCGTCAGCGGAGCATCGAAAGTCACTGATCCCGTCAACCGGATGAACTGGCCGTCCGCCAAGGAAACCGGGGTGAAGTTCGCCGCGATCGCATCCGCGTCGGCATCGGTCGTCACCGGTGACGCGGTCGATCCGCTGCCACCCGAGAACCCCGCATCCCCGAAGATCGCAACCCAGTCGGTGACGTCTTCGGAAGTGCCATGCGGATCGCTGAGATAGCCGAGCGAAACGAGAAACTCGTCCATTTGGAAAACCGTCGCCTGATAGCCGTAGAACGGACCACTCGAGTCACCCGGGACGTCGAAGTTGAAGAAGCTGTGCGGCTCGTCCTGATAAAGATGGAGATCGGAGCGGATTCCCTCGGCCTGCATCAGCGACTGGAAAGTCTCGGCGGTGGCAACGGGGATGAGCGAATCGTTGGTGCCGAGGAAAACCACCGCGGGCGGCGTGGTCGCGTCGATGTTGTTCATCGGCGAGAAGTCCTCCCAGTAGGCCTGCACCTCGGTGTGTTTGTAGCCGCCCGGACCGTTGTCATAGACCGGATTGAATAGCACCATGGCGTTCGGTTTTGAGCTCACCGCCAGGTTCTCCGTCGGCTCGTCGTACGCGGTGAGCGTTCCGGTGGCCGCGGCGACATGCCCTCCGGCCGAACCTCCCGCCGCCACGATCCGGTTCGGGTCGACGCCGAGGGCGGCGGCGTTCTCGCGGACGAAGCGGATCGCCGACTTGCCGTCCCTGACGCATTCTTCCGGCGTCGTGCCGTGGATGCTGCTCACCCGGTATTCGGCGGAGATCGCCACCATCCCACGCGACGCCAGATACTCGCACTGCGGATGGAAATGCGATGCCGACCCGCTGACCCAGCCACCGCCGAAAAAGAACACGATGGCCGGACGGCTGTCGGTCGGTTGGTGACCTTCGGGGTAGAACACGTGCAGATCGAGCCCGACCGGACTGCCCCCGCTATCGACCGTCTGCTTGTACTCGATGATCTGGTCCGGCGAATAACCGGGAATGTCGTAGGCAAGCACGAGCGCAAGCCCAACTGCCAAGGCGCCAACGCCCGCCAATCGAGAAAACTTCATCCAGGGGTCTTTTTCGGGAGACAGGACAACTTGCTCCGGCATCGAACCGGCGCAACAACTGCCCGCTATTGAATCATGTCTCGCCGGCCGGTTTGGTAATCGGCTTTCCTGATAATTCTTCGGAAACCCTCCGAACTCGGTAGCGGGTAAATTTACGAGTTACCTTTTCGCGGCTGCCGACGTGTACTGTCCCGGATGGCCCGTTCTGAAGACTTCGACGAATCGCTGGTGCAGTTGATTGCCGAGCATCAGACGGCGCTGCGCGGCTTCGTGATGGCCATGATGCCGGGCAGTCCGGACGTCGATGACGTCGTTCAGGAGGTCAACGCTCTCGTTTGGCGCAAACGCGGCGAGTTCGTCCCGGGAACCAATTTCAAGGCATGGATGCTCACGGTGGCGCGCTTCCAAGTGCTCAACGCATGGCGACGGCAAAAGAACCGGAAGGAATCGCACGTACCTGAAGAGGTCCTGAACCGTCTGGTCGATCAAGGCATCGAATCCGCGGCCAAACGGGACCAGCCGCGCAAGGAAGTCCTGTGGGAGTGCATCGATGGACTCCGTCCGGTTGACCGGGCCCTGATTCTCAGCCGCTACTTCGATGGAAGGAAGGTCAAGGAACTCGCCGCCGAAGTCGGACGCAGTGCCGAGAGTGTGAAAGTTTCCCTTCACCGGATCCGAACCTTGCTGGCGATGTGCGTGCGACGTCGCCTCCACCTCAGGGAGGAATGCCCATGAACACTTCCGGTCCCAACGATCCGAAAATCGACCTCGCCGCGATGTGTGCGGTCCTCGAGGAGTTCGAGGATGGATCCCTCGATCCTTCACGGACCGACGAACTGATGCGTCTGCTGAACGAGTCGCCCGCGGCGCGTCAGGTGTATCTCGACTACTTCGAAGACTCGGCAGCCCTTCGCGACATCGCCCGCACGCTTGATGAAAAGGGCAAGATGCCGGTGCTCGGCAACGCCTTCACCTCGAAGCGCAATCTCCGTCGCGCGGTGCTCGCCGCGGCAGCCGTCGTGATGCTTGGCGGACTGATTGCAACGATGTTCAAGATCGGGCAGCCGGAGGCACCGGTCGTCGTTTCGACCGCCGCGATCGGAACCGAATGGTCCGTCAACGGTCAGGATCGCGCTTCCGAGGAAGGCGAACTGACGATCCTGCCCGGCACCACGTTGAAGGTCTCGTCCGGGGTGGTCCGCCTGACATTGGACAGCGGGACGCTGATGGTCATCCAAGGCCCGACGACGGTTTCGTTTCCGGCGCTCGACCGGCCCGAACTCCGAAGCGGCTGGCTGTGGGTCGACTCCGGAACCAGCGGAACGGCGCTCACGGTCGACACTCCGAAGTTCGAGGTGAAAGACATCGGCACACGCTTCGGGGTCCGCGTGTCCGACACCGGAGCCACCGAGGTGCATTTGGTCCACGGCAAAGTCGAGGTGACCGCGAAGTCTGACGGAAATGCGGCCAAACTGATGGAGAAGAAGCTGACCGCACTGAGCTTCACCGGTTCTGCGGAACCGAAGGAGCTACCGCTCGGTCTCGACCCGTTTCCCGAACTGGAAGTCCTGCTCGCTGGCGAACCGGGCTACCGGACTACCGTTCTCGGACAATCGCCCGCCGGCTACTGGACCTGCGACGAGATGATCGACCTGAAGCTGGCCAACGAGGTCACGGGATCTTCTACCGGCGGCTGCGGCGAACTGGTGCAGCAGGTCGGCCGGGGTGTGATCCCGCCACAGGGCGGCCACGGGTTCCCTGCGGAAAACCGCGCGCTGTTCCTCGACGGCTCGCCAAACCAATCAGTGGTGTTCGGGATCGACGGACCCAACGGGGTCAGCTCCGAGGAAGGAGCCGTTTCCTTCTGGATCCGACGATCCCCGGAAGAACCCATCCGACACGAGGTCTTGTGGCTGGCCGGAAGCAGTTCCACCGGTGGTCCGATGCCGGAGCGCTCGGTCCTCCACACCCGCCTGAGAAAGTCCGGCCACGTCGAGTTCGTGCTCCGTGGCGCCACCGGGACGACGTCTCTCAAGTCGATCGGCGTCGTGACCGATGGACAGTGGCACCATATCGTCGCCAGCTGGGGCCCGGCCTCCGCTGAGCTCTATATCGACGGCCAGCGCCAAGCCTCCAGTCAGGCACGGGCGGCAACTACAGGCCAACGCCTGAACGGAAGAAATGTCCGCTTCGGAAAACCCAGCTACGATCTGGCCCGCTACTGGGATTCATTCACCGGTTGGGTCGATGAGATCGCCCTCTGGGACCGGCCGTTGGACGAGGCCGAAGTCGCGAGCCAGTTCCGCTCGGCGACCGGCAAAAGGGAGAACTGAAACGGTCCTCCCGACCGGGGAAGCCGAACCTCATGGTCTGGCTTCCCAGCGGAGAAAGGATCAGTGCTCGCGGCAGAACTGCTCGAAGCGCGTGAGACCCTCGTTGAGGATGTCGAGTGTCGTGCAGTAGCTCAGGCGCACGCCATCGTCGTAACCGAAGGCAACACCCGGAACGGCCGCCACCTTGTAGCGCGAGAGGAGCTTGTCGCAGAGGTTCTGCGACTTGATCCCGAGCTGGCCGGTGTAGACGAAGAAGTAGAACGCGCCCTTCGGTTCGACCACGCGGATGTTGTGCACCGCCTGCAGGCGAGCGAGCATGAACTGACGGCGCCCGTCGTACTCCTCGCGGAGGTCGGTGAGGAATTGCTGGTCGCCCTCGAGAGCGGCTACCGCGGCATACTGCGCGAAGCTCGTCGCGTTCGACACCGTGTGGTTCTGGATCTTGTCGATCGCCTCGGCGAGGGCCGGAGGAGCGGCGGTGTAGCCGAGACGCCAACCGGTCATCGAGTAGGCCTTCGAGAAGCCGTTCACGGTGACCGTCAGGTCGTAGAGGTCCTTGCTGAGCGATGCGATCGAGACGTGCTTGGTTTCGCCGTAAACGAGCTTCTCGTAGATCTCGTCGGAAAGGATCACGATGTCCTCGTAGAGCGCCACCTCACCGATCGCGCGGAGTTCCTCTTCGGTGTAGACCGCGCCGGTCGGGTTCGACGGCGAGTTGAGGATGACCATCTTGGTCGCCGGGGTCATCGCCGCTTCGAACTGCTCGGCGGTGAGCTTCCAACCGTCGGACTCCTTCGTTTCGACGATCACGGGCGTGCCGCCGGCGAGACGGACCATCTCCGGGTAGCTGACCCAGTAGGGTGCCGGGATGATGACCTCGTCGCCTTCCTCGACCATCGCCAGGATCGCGTTGAAGCAGGCCATCTTGGCACCGGCCGTCACGCAGATCTGCTTGGCGTCGTACTCGAGGTTGTTGTCCGCCATGAGCTTGGCGGAAAGCGCGTTGCGGAGTTCCGGGATGCCGCCGGCCGGGGTGTACTTGGTGCGGCCGTCCTGGAGCGCCGCGATGCCGGCCGCCTTGATGTGGTCCGGGGTATCGATCTCCGGTTCGCCACCGGCCAGTCCGTAGACTTCTTCGCCACGGGCGGCCATCGCTTTGGCCTGGTTGGTGACCGCTAGGGTGAGGGAGGGATTGACCTTCTCGATTCGGGATGAAATGGAGTCCATGAGAGCGCGCGAATGGTTTAATCGCCGCCGATCGGGCGACATCACATTCTTGTCAGCCCCCCTCCCGGCGGAACGGGGGGCTTTTCTGACGCCCGCCCGCCTCCCAAGCAAGCGATTTCAACCGCCCAATCCGCCTCCCGGGGCGGCTCCGGCCTCAACCGCCCTGCCGGGCGACCAGATCGCCCAGCCAGCCGCCTCTCCCCGGGGGTGGCGGCTGGCGATTGGGACCGGGCTATTCGACTTCCTCGACCTGGATTCGGAAGAACAGCTTGGCGGGATCGCCGATCCGGCTGATGCCCACGCGAGTGGTTCCGGGGACCGGCGTATCGCGCTCGGGAGTGAGGGTCACGGTAACACCATCCGCGAATTCGCCCGAGTCGTGGAAGCTCAGCAGGTCGGTGGACCACTGGTAGGTTGCGACAACGTCGGCGGTGGGCTCCGGCGGGTTCGGGTGCTCCAGAACCAGATCGGGGCCATTGTGAGCCATGCGGAATGCAGCCGGATCAGCCTGGCCTGGGTGGAGACCAAGGAAATACTCGATCCCATTGGCGAGCCCGTCGCCGTCGCCGTCGTCGCCGAAGCCGGTGGGCCCCGGAATGGAGTGATCGCCGATCCATGAGGCGAAGGTCGGGAGAAGTCCTTCCGACACCGGCCGCCCGTCGCCGCCGTTGGAGATGGCGAGAGATTCCACTTCATCGATGGACAGTGCCCGGTTCCAGACCGCGATGTCATCGATGACACCACCCCATCGATAGGCGGAGTGGTTGTAGGAGAACTGCATGACGGTGTCCGACAAGCTGCTGTCGGTGGCATACGCGGGTTGAGCGGATAGCAGCACGCCATCCACGAAGAACCTCTTGCCGGATACCGCGTCCGAACCATCAAAGGCAATGGCGACATGATGCCAGCTGTCGTCATTCTCAAAGCCCGCCTGGGTGGAGGACCAGGGGTTGCCGAATGGACCGAGCTTGAAGTTGTGCAGCCAGATGTTGTTAGTCCAGAAGATCGTGTTGATGTAACCATCCTGTTGCCGAACCCAGAAGGCGATGGTGTAGGTACCGCTGTCGCGGTAGGCCGGCAGCGAGGCGATGCGCACGGATTCCTGTTCCGATTCCTCGAAGTGGAGCGCATTGCCGAATTTCCCGGACTGCCAGTCGGGGGTGCCGCTGAAGACATATCCATGGTTTGCCTGATCGGTCGCGTCGGTCAACTCGGTGCCTTCCGTGGCGTCGAGCGGCCAGTAGCCCACCAGACCGGTGGCGACGTCCTGCAGTTCGTCAGGCGTGCAGGAAGCGGAGGCCTCCGTGGAGAGGTTGCCCGCAACATCCTCCGCTCTGATCTGGTAGAAATATTCGGTTCCGTTGGTCAGACCCATATCGGTGTAGGCGGCCTCGGTGACGCCCGATGCAATCTCCACAAAGGGGCCGCCCGCATCAGGTGCGCGGGATACCCGGTAGCCGTTCAGGTCGGGTTCCGTGTTCGCGTCCCATCGGAGATAGGCACGGCCGAATCCGCCGTCGGCAACAAGGCCGGAGGGGGCGCCGGGTGGCGTGGTGTCAGCTTCCGGCGTGGCCGAAACGATCACGGAATCGCCGGACTGCAGGCCGCCGGTGTCGGTGCTACGAACGAAATAGTAGTAGGTGGTTCCATTACTCAGGCCCTCGTCCTTATAGTCCGTGCCGGTCGTGCTGGCGATCTCGGTGAAGGGGCCGGACTCGGAGAGCGAGCGATAGACCTCGCAGCTCGTGATGTCGGGATCGGTGACCTCCCAGGAGAGAAGCACGGTGCCGGTGGTGGCGGTGGCGACGACCGTGGTGGGAGCGCTTGGTGTGGCGTTGGAGTCCGAGACGGTGTTGCCCGTGCCGCTGTTGTAGAGGAAGCCAATCTCCGCGGTCGTGAGCGGCCGATCCCAGTAAGCGGTGTCGTCAAAGCGCACGTCGGCTTTGTAGTGATCCGCGGAATGGTTGAAGTTGATGGGCGAGTCATTCAAAACCTGGCTCGGATCCGTGGTATCAACATCACCCGAAGCGACCAGCGTTCCATCCACGTAAATCTGTTTGGCTGGGGTGGCGGATGGATCGTAAACCGCCACCACATGGCGCCAACTGTTGTCGTTGCCATTGAAATTGAGGTCGGTGGACGTCCAGGGAACTCCGAATTTCTGCCACTTGATGTCGTTGTTGGAGGCTCCCAGAGCCACAAAGTTCGGCCCCTTGTTGAAGAAGCTGATGTCACGGTAGCAGTCGATGGTGTAGACCCAGAGAGATATGCTGTAGCTGCCGGTCTGGTTGAATTCATCAATGTGAGGGATTTCAACCCGGTCGTCGCGGTAGCCTTTCAGATCGATGGCATTGCCAAATTTTCCGGGGATCCAGGCCGGGGTTCCTTCGATGAAGGATCCATGATTGCCCAACGGACCCTCGTCGGTCAGTTCGGTGCCGCTGGTGTTGTCCATCGGCCAGTAGCCGACCAGCCCCTGAGCAAGCAGGTCCTTGGTATCGGCAAGGGCATAGACGGTGATCTCGACCAGGACGGGTGCGCCGTCCTCCGTCCCGTCGTTGGCGAAGTAGGTGAAGCTGTCCGGGCCGGAATACCCGGGCGTGGGCGTGTAGGTGAGTTCCGCCCCGGTGCCGGACAAGGTGCCGTGCTGCGGATCGGTCTCGATGGCGAATGTCAGGGGGTCTTGGTCTTTGTCGGACCCGAAAAGTTGAACGGCAATGTTGGAGTCCTGCAACAGATACAGGGTCAGGGGCTCCGCCACCGGCGGGTCGTTCACGGAGTTGACGGTGATGTCGATTGTTGCCACGGCGCTGTCCACGAGGCCGTCGTTGACGAGGAAGGTGAAGCTGTCTGCGCCGTGGAAATCGGGATCCGGCGTGTAGGTCAGATCCGGGGCGGTTCCGGAGAGACTGCCGTTGGCGGGGTCGGTGTGGATGGTGAAGCTCAGAACGTCGAGGTCCGCGTCCGAGGCTGTCAACGTGATCGGGAGGGCGACGTCCTCATCGGTCTCCACGTCCTGGCCGTCGGCCACCGGAGGATCGTTGAGGGAGTTCACGGTGATGGAAACCGTGGCGATGTTGCTGTCGTCCTGCCCGTCGTTGATTTTGAAAGTGAACTGGTCGGCGCCGTGGGAATTCGGGTTGGGAGTGTAGGTCAGGTTGGGGGCGGTTCCTGACAAGACGCCGTCTGAAACGTCATCGACGATGATGTAGGTCAACAGGTCGCCCTGGCCATCGCCGCCGGTAAGGGTGATGGGCAGCGCGATGTCCTCGTCGGTGGAGACGCTTTGCGAGTCCGCGATGGGTGGAGTCTGAGGCTGTTCCTGAATGGTTCGGCCAGTGCCGCCGTTGTAGAGCACCAATGATTGGATTTCATCAAGCGACAGCGCGCGGTTCCACATGGCCAGGTCATCCAAAAGCCCACCCCAGCGGTAGGCCGAATGGTCGATTCCCATCCGGATCCATGAAGATCCACTCAGGAGACTGTCGGCGGGCAGGGCGACATTTTCGGCGATCAGCATGCCATCCACATAGAGTTTTTTACCCGTCTCCGGATTCGCCACATCAAAGACGCAGGCCACATGATGCCAGGTGTTGTCGTCGCCGAAGCCGAGCTCGGTATTGTCCCACGCATCTCCGATGGTCATCTTGTGGTTGTTCATCAGGATTCCGGCAGACTCGAGCGGTCTGTTGCCGGATCCGGCCACCTGATTGATCCAGAAAGCCAGCGTGAATGCTCCGGTTTCACGATAGGCGGCAAGGTTGTCGATGAAGACGGACTCCTGCTCCGCCTCAACAAATCGAAGGGCATTGCCGAACTTGCCCAGGACCCAGTCAGGGGAGCCGGTGACGACGTTGCCGTCGTTTTCATTCGCGGTCATGTCCTCGGCCACGGTGCCGATGGCTGCGTCGAGCGGCCAGTAACCGACGAGGCCGGTGGCCACATCCTGATTGGCAAAGGGTTCTCCGCTGATGGCGGCCGGAGCGGATTCATTGCCGGCGATGTCGAGCGCGGTGATCCGGTAGTAATAGGTCGCGCCATTGGCCAGGTTCTCGTCGGTGAAGGATGAATCCGCACCGACCCCACCCAAGAGAGCGAAGGGACCTCCCACGTCGTCGGACCGGTAGACGTTGTAGGAATCGAAGTCGGTTTCCGGGCTGTCGTCCCAGTCGAGATAGACCCTGCGGTAGCCATTCGATGAAGCCAGGCCGGTGGGTGCGGCAGGCGCGGTCGTATCGTCCGCGGGAATCGCAAAGACTTCCGCCGTGGACGCGGAAACTTCTCCGACGACATCCAAGGCGCGGAGGACGTAATAGTAAGTCACTCCGTTGGTCAGTCCGCTGTCGACATAGCTCGTTGCGGTCGTGGTGCCGAGTGATTCATAGGGGCCGCCGGACACGAGAGAGCGCAGTATTTCATAGGAGGCTGTGTCACCGTCGGTGGACTCGTCCCAAGTCAGGACGACGGCCTCGGTCGTGGGCGTGGCGACCAGTCCCGTGGGGGTGGCTGGCGGGTTGTTCAAATCGGAAAGCGTGTTGCCTTCCCCGGTGTTGTAGAGATAGCCGATCTCGTCGGTCGTCAGGGCCCGATTCCAAATGGCGACATCATCATAGCGGGCCGTGGTCGCGTAGGCGGTGGAGTTTGAACTGAAAGCAATGGGATCCGTGTTGAGCGCGGTATCCGAGCCAAGCCCATCCGTGTCGTCCGAGGCCACCAGCACTCCGTTGCAATAGACCTTCTTGGCGGGAGTCGCTGCCGGATCGTAGATCATGACGATATGTTGCCAGGATTCGGCATTGTGCGTGAATCCCAAGGACGACGATGTCCAGGGGCTTCCCAAATGTGACCATCTTGCATCCTGGTTGGTGAAGCCGATCGCAGCCTTGTTCAGGCCCTTGCTGAAGACATTCGCATCCCGGTAGCAATTCACCGGATAGAACCAGAGCGAGATGCTGTAGCTGCCGGTCGTGTTGTAGTTTGCCAAGTGCGGTATCTGAGCCCAATCCTGGCGCTCACTGACGACATCAAGTGCGTTGCCGAACTTGCCGGGCACCCAGTCGGGACTGCCCTGAAGGAAGCTGCCGTGGTTCTCCTGAGCCGTCACATCAATGATGGCGGTCCCGCCAACGCTGTCCATGGGCCAGTAGCCCTGTAGCCCGACAGCCAGCACATCCTTCAATGGAATGAAGGGTGTGGCTTCGACTTCTCTGGAGTTATGGGATTCGTTTCCGCGCGTATTGATGGTGCGCACCACGTAGTGGTACGTGGTGTAGTTGATCGCCGTCGTGTCAGTAAAGCTGGTGCTTGTGAGATCCCCGGAGACCACGGCATAGGGACCCCCGGAAGTTTCGGAGCGATAAACGCGGTAGCCGCCGAAATCGAGGGTGGTGGTGTCGGCATCCCATGAGAGGGACACCTGATCATCGCCCTCCACGGCCGCCAGACCGGTCGGGCGTGTGGGAGGTGTGCTCCAATCGGTCACGATGTTGCCGGCGCCACCGTTGTGGAGGTAGGCGATCTCGGTGGTGGTGATCACCCGGTTCCAAATGGCCACGTCATCGAACAGCGCACTGGATTTCTCGGCATCGTCACTGCTGCCGAAGCTGATGGGATCCGTGTTGAGGGCGGGGTCCGACACGCCATCGCTGTCGCCAGTGGCAACCAAGGCGCCATCCACGTAGAGGTGCTTGGCGGGCGAAGCGTCTTTGTCGAAGGTGAGAACGATGTGGTGCCATGTCGCGTCGCCCATGGAGAAGCCCAGGTTGGCGCTCGTCCACGGAGTGCCGAAGGCGTCAACCGTTGCCGCACTGCCGGTTCCATTGATGGCCACGAGTCCCTCGCCCTTGGCGAACTGGTCGAGCTTGTCGTCACCCTCGACCGAGTGGAACCAAAGCGACAGCGAGTAGGCGTGATTGGCGTTGTAGGCATCGAGGTGGGGAATGAGCGCCCGGTCATCGCGTGCCTGGGAGATCTCGAGCGCGTTGCCGAATTTGCCTGCAACCCAGACTGGAGCGCCTTCGCTGAATGCGCCGTGGTTGGCATAGGGCGATTGATCCCTGACTTCGCTGCCACGGGTCATGTCCATGGGCCAGTAACCCGCGAGCCCGTAGGTGAGTGCGGGATCATCCTGAGCCACGGCCACGGCAATCTCATGCTGATGAGCCTGATCATCGGTCACGCGCAAGGTGAGCTGGCCGAGGTCGCTGATTTCAGCGAAGCCTGTCGTCACCGCTCCCCGGGCGACGAGTTCTCCGTTTGCCTCCCATACGTAGTCATACAGGACGCCTTCCGGATCCGAACTCAGCGAGCCGTCCAGTGACAGCTCGGCCTTGGTCCCCAAGCCACCGATGATGCTAGCCGTTGCCGAGGACGCGTTTGGCGTTTGGCCCGGATAAGGGGTAACCACGCCGTAGGTGGCCTCGTGGAGCGCGATGCTGTTGATCAGCTCGTCGTAGTAGTTCTGAAGCTCCGGGCTGTTGTCGCCTCCGGCGATGGCAGCCGCGATGTCCTCAGCCATCCGCTTCATCGGGTGGATGATGAAGGCACCATCCGCTCCCATGGTGTTCGCCCATCCGTAGAAGCCACGGTGGTAGCTGGGGTTCGCCTTGATCTCGTTCCCTGAAATCCCGGCATCATTGGTCTCCCACTTGGCGAAGTACTGCGCGATGTCGTCCGCGATATCCAGCGGCAGGTCATCCTTGTCGAACTCATCGTAGACCATCAAGGCCCGAACTACCGATTGTGCTTCGGGGTTTGTGTAGCCATCCAAGACTTTGGGCTCATGCAGATCGCGCCCGATGGTTTGAAGGCCTTTGACGTAGTGTTCTCCCCAATCTGCCGGATCCTTGGTCTCGAGAATGAGCGCAAAACCCGCCTGGTAGGAACCCTTGGGATAGACGTGGGCTTCGTTGGCATAAACTTCCGTAAGCCGCAGGAATTCTTCGCCGCTCATGGTGTCTCTCAATCCCGTCATGGCCCAGAATGCGGCTTCGCGCAGCCACCAGTCATCGTGGGTCAGGTAAGGCAGGATGAAGTCCAGATTGTCGCGAACGTCTTCCGGCTCGGCTTTGGACAGGGCCCACAAGGCGCCATCGATTTCCCAGAGGGACGAATCCGGATCGTCGATCACTGCCTTGATCAGGGGCAGGAATTCTTCCGACACGGTTTGAGGCGACAGCGATGTTTTGCTCATGGGTCGAGCCCAACCTTCATACCCCACAATGCCTTCCAGGGCTGCACGGCGTGGCCGTGGATCCGGATCCTGCAGCGTGGCTTTCAACTCGGCAATCGATGCTGCGTCGGCCCGCTGGCTGAGAGTGGTCGCAGCCCTCTGTCGAACCTGCGAATTGGAGTGGTAAAGCAGGCGCCCGAAGTAGGAAGCCGGAAGCTCGTCGGGGTTGTAGAGTTTCCTCCAGATGGCATCGATCCGCTGATCTTCCCCGCCGTAGGCGGCAGGGGGTGCGTCGGCAAGAAATTCGCGGTCGCGCTCGTTGCCCCAGGTGGCGGTGTGGGCTGGATATGGGACGCTATGGGCGGTTTGTGCGGCACCCGTGATGCGCAGAGTCTTGCGAGAGGCCGTGTAAACCATGGCGGCTCCCATGCCATAGCCCCCACCCGTGTACCAGTGACCGCCAATGGTTGTGGGAATCCGGAAGGTGCCATCATGGCGGCGGCAGAGATCGTAATACCAAGTGAGTCGGTCGAGCATGTTGCGGTGCCTGTCCTCATAGGCGGCGGAGGTGTGCATGGCACCGAGTGCCCGCCAGATCACGTTGAAGCCACCGCCAGTGTGACCCACTTCGAGGAACGTGTATGACTCGGCCACGGCCAGTCCGGTGTATTCAGCCGCCGAGACGAAGTCGTCTCCGTCGAGAAGCGACCACAAGCAGGCCACGGATCCATCCTTGCCATTCGAGTTCGGGTCGAACTCGGCGCGGTGATTCCCGTAGGGCACAGGACCATGGCCTGCGTACCGGTAAAGGAAGTCGATCGACTTTTTCCATGTATCCACAGGCACGTTGACACCGCACTCACGCGCCAGCGTCATGCCCAGGACAACGATGTTGCCGGCCTGGTTCAGAGTGCCTCCCTGCACATAACCTGAACTGGGACCCAGTCGGTGACTGTACATGCCCTCGACGTCGCCGGTGTCCGCATGGTCACAGAGTTCCTGAATGCGTGGAAGGACCGTGGCATCACCGGTCCGCAGGTAGTATTCGCACAGGAACACAAGCTGGTAACCGATGGCCCAGCATGAGTCGGAAAGGCCGCCGGCAACCACGTTGTCCGCGATGGACTTCGCTTCGTCGAGGTACTGGTCATCACCTGTTGAGAGCAGGAAGAGCCCGGCGAGCATGGCTTCCAGTTCAATGCCGTTCATGATCGCGCTGTTGCTGATCTCCTGGGCGACCGAGTCGACGATCGCATCCGATTTGGGACAGCTCAGGGGCCACGTTTCCGTGTAGGCGCCGAGCACCGGGATGGTGATCGTCACGTTCATCGGGATGGCACCACGCAGGATGCCGAAGTCGAGCTCACCGTCGAAGGCTTCCGCGGCTCCAATCTGCGTACCCAGGGGAATGCGCGGATCTTCGTCGTCCTGAAGCAAGACGCCATTGACCGAGGTGATGACATCACCCGATTGAAACAGTCCGTCGGAGGGAGACCCCGCCGCGGTGCTGTCAATGGTCACCGTGAAGTCGTCGATCGTGGCCTCGATGCCGGTGACACCGATGATGAAGCCGGTGTAGGTTTTCCCAGACGCGACCCTGGAATCAAGGAAGGTGGGCGCCTGCGCAATGTAGCCGTTTTCGATGACGGCTTCGGCCGCCTTCCAGCCGATTTCCAGAAAGTTTTCCGCGCGGGCATGATAGTGGTAACCACCGCCGGAGGTGAAGGGCTCGCCAGCGTCGTTGTTGCCCCAGTCCTCGCCGATCATGTCGTCGGTGTCGAAGTAGGCTGCGGAGTCGGGGATTTCCGAATTCAGATCGGCAACCGCCGAGATGCGGGCGGCATTCAGCGTGGCGTTTTGGTCCGACGATTCGCCAATGATGATCGGCAGACGATCTGGTATGCGCGGGTCGGCCGCGCGGATCGAGTAAATCAGGTCCTTGAGGTTGTCGGCATACTCGGCCTGCAATTGGGCGGCCGTATATGGGCCACTGTTGAATTGTTCGTTGAAGCCCTGAAACCAGAACACAGCGCACACTTCATAACCGGGCGCTCCGTTGTAGGCATCGAGCACCCCGTTGTCGGCGAGGTCCGTATCGAGGTCATCGAGGAATTCAAGGAAGCGCGTGATGGTATTGCTGTAGTTTACGCCCACCGTGCCACCGCGTGCGGCAACTGCAGTTGGTGGGCGCCAGTCATGACCCAAAGTGGTTCCGCCTTTGTCGGATTTGAACAGAAACAAGGGTGCCGCCACCGAGTCAGCCAGACGATGTCCCATGGACAACTCCGCGCCGAACATCGAGCCGTTGCCTGTCGAGACTCCGAAGCCCGGCGACAGGGGCTGGATGCCGTTGACCAGATCCGCAGGGTCTGATGTGGGCAGGACGTTTTTCAATGTGCTGCTGGTTGAGTCGTAGTGGACGCACCAGGCGTCGGTCCGCGGATCCAGCCATGAGGGGGACAAACTGTCCCCGAATTCGTAGGGCATGTTGCCCAGGTAGGTGGTCGCCGCCGGCGTGCCGCTGAGCAGGAACTCCAGGGACGGAGCGTTCAGGCTCGGATCGGCAAAGGTGAAAGCCTGCCCCTCCATGTTGGACTGGCCTAACAGGAGGATGATCTTGAGATCTCGCTCGCCGGCTTGCGCGGAGAGGCAGAGAGAGGTCGCCAGCAAGGGGACGAAGAGGAAATTCAGGAATCGCAGTCTCATTCTGCTGAGGTGGGTGCGGACAGGGTGAGCTCGCCGCTGCGGGTCTTCTTCGGAACGGCGAAAGACAGGGTCAGCGAAAGCGGCTGTTCCTTCGCGGGAAAGGACTCGGGAAGCTCGGCGCGATAGATGTCGTCGCGGAGATCTCCCGCCGGAAGCTGATGGGCCACGAGCGCCGCGGCGTCATGGATGAGGGGGAGAATGCTGAGCTCGGAGGCGGCAGCGAGCTGACCGTTGGGCATGCTGATCGCCTGGTAGCTCCAGGTGACCGGCTTCCGACCGGATTCTGTAATCCCGATCAGCTCCGGGAGTTGGATCGATCGCTTCCGGTCGTTGGTCGTCCAGCTGAGTTCCGCAGTGACTGGAGTTCCGGGTTTGGCGAAGAGCAACAGCGCGGCGATGTGCAGGCGCGCGGGGTGGACATCGGTGACCAACAGCGATTCGTGGGTCTTACCGTCCGAATGGACGAGGGCGTACTCCAGATCAGCTCGGGTTTCGGCAACGGCGACCGGGATGGTGAGCTGGCGCTTGGCGACATCGATCGTGATCTGGCCGAGACGGAACTTCCCCTCGCCAAGGGGCTCGATTTTGAACTCCTCCGGAATCTGTTCCGCATCAATTGCGACAGGATATTTGCCCGCCCGATCGAGCCGGGCGGGATCAAATCTCGGGTCCCCGGCCGGGTCCTGCGCTCGGAGCGCAACCAGCAACGGGCCGGCGAGCAGCGGAATGAGGAGGATTTTGAGAAATATGGACATAGCGGGCACCTTAACGCCGCTGCTTCTACCATCTTGAATGTTAACAGAAGATGAATTTCGGTCTCGTTCCTGGTTTTCCGAGCCTCTATCTCCCAACCGAGGTCGGGCCTAGGAACTGCTGCCTGCGAAACCCCTGTCTACGCCGGGACAGCCTCGCCGAGGCGCGGATTTGTCGTTGAAGGACGCTCCTTCGGAAGGCGGATCGTGAAGATTGTCTCCCGACCCGGGTTGCTGGCTACGGTGAGCGTTCCCGAATGAGCTGCAACGATGGCCTGGCAAATCGAGAGCCCGAGGCCGATGTTGTAGTGCTTCCCTTTCTTTTGATGGGAGCTGTCCTCCTGAAAAAAGCGGTCAAAGAGCTTATCCAGATTTTCGGGCTGGATGCCGATGCCGTTGTCCACGACTTCGATCACGGAGAACTCCGACTCTTGCCTCGTACGCAACGCAATCATGATCGGCTCGGGATTGTGCTGCAGCGCGTTGTTGACCAGATTGGTGATGACCTGCTCGATCCGGAAAGGATCACAAAAGACATTCCCGCCGTTCAGCTCGGTCACAAGCGTGCTGCCTTTCTCAATCACGTAGGCCTGAAGCTCTTCCGCGAGACCCTCAATGAGCGGGTCCAGTGCCAGCGAATCGCAGCCAAGCTTGTGGCGACCCGAATCGTAGCGCGACAGATCGAGTAGATCTCCGATGATCCGATTGAGACGCTCCGAAGAGCGTTTGCTGCTTTTCAAAATCCCGTCGACCTCGGTCGGTGAGCGGCCCGGTTCCAACGCCAGCGCAAGATTGGCATTCAATGCCGTCAACGGCGTGCGCAGTTCATGCGAAGCGTCGGCAGTGAATCGCACCTGTTTGTCGAAGAGCGACTCGAGTTGCGCGTAGGTCCGGTTCAGTTCGTCCGTCAATTGCACGAGTTCGGCAGACTTGCCCCCTGTGGGCTCGGGAATGCGCTCGGACAGCTCGCCGTTCGCGATCCGCTCCGCCGAGCGCTCGATCACCTGCAGATGTTTGAGCGCGCGGGAGACGAAGAGCCAACCGACGGCGACACCCAAGAGCCAGATACCGAAGGCTCCACCCATGATTCTGCCCCTGAGGGCGGCGAGTTCCTTGTGGAGCCCCTGCAGGTCGAAACCCACGAAAACGATGTCCCGCGGAGTCCGATGCGCGATCTCCCGGTACCGGTTGTCGCGCGTCCGCTTCCAGTACCCGCCCTGTGGAATCGGCGGCGGCTCAATCTCCGGGGCCAGTGACGAGCTGGCCACAACTCCGAGAGACGCGCTGTTCCAAACGATGGCATAGAAGCCATAGTCTCCGAGCTTCTCTTCGAGACTCTCGAAGAGGGTATCGCTGTCTTCGCCGCGGGGTCCGCGCACTTCCAACTGGATGTCGTTGAAATTCACGGCCTCCCATCCTTCGACACCCTTTCTGCTGGCTTCGTCGTCCAGACGGGACCTGCTGACCTGATCTTCGAGACCGGGCCTGCCGGACGGAGGGTCAAAACCGAACGGCGGCCTTCCAGGAGGAGGACGGTCTCCCCTTCCTCCCCTGGGTCCCTTCCTGCCGACCGCGTTCATGATCGGGTGGATCATCTTGTCGAGCGCGTCGTCAAATGCGTCGAGCCTGTGCCGGGACTCGCTACGGTAATAGCCGTAGCTGAGCGCGACCAGAAGCACGGCAAGCATCACCGCATACCAGAGCTGGATCTTCCATTTGAGCGAGAGCGGCCGCATGGACAGTCTTATCTGTGGACTCGATCGATCTGAAAAGCGATTTGCCGCATCTTCCGTGAAACGGGACGCCCGTCACTCAACGGATTCCTCGATCCATATCGTGTAGAAACGCCTGGGCATGCCGGTCTGCGTGTTGAACAGCAACGTGACCCGCTCGTAGCCGTCTCCGAGGTCATCGCTCGTTTCCGACACGGGTTGGTCCGCGCTGTCCAGATCCTCGAGGTCCTCCCAACCGTCCAGATCATCCGAAACGCGGATCACGTAGTCCAATCCGGAACCGACGCCCTGCACCGGCCGAACATAGCGGAGCGAATGCGTGCCTGCGCCGACCTCGAAGCCCGGAAGCCGTGAGCGGTCCACGATCGCATCGCGCGGGTCACCCAACCCGTAAGCGTGGTAGAGAAGGTTCGCGATGCCGTTGCCCGACCAGTCCTCGTCGTCGCCGGAACCGTCGGCGGCAAGGCCATACTGGCTGCGGAACGCGACCAGAGTGGATTCCCCGATGTCCAGAACGGTGACTTCGAGGGTCGCCAAGGGAGATGAGAACCTCCGGTCACTCGCGACCATCCGTAACTCGTAGACGTTATCGCCATCCGCATCACCCGGGTTCTCGAAATCAGGCGCCGAGAGGAACTCCAGCGTTTCCCCATCCGCATGGATCGTGAAAAGGTGGCTGTCGTCACCCCCGGTTATCGTGAAGGTGATGTTGTTGCCTTCGGCATCCGTCGAGAGCAGGGTTCCCACTGTCGTGGTGTTTTCATCGACACTCGTATTGCTCAAGGTTGGCTGTGTTGGCGCGTTGTCGTTCTGATTCCTGACCTCGATCTCGAAGGTCACGCTGGCGGAGTTCCGCACCCCGTCGGTCGCGCGGATCTGCACGGTGTGGAAATTGTCCGCATCGGCGTCCTGAGGGCTCTCGAAGTCCGGGTCGGCGATGAAGGACAGGACGTTCGACTGGATCGTGAACAGTGCGGCATCCACGCCGCCGGTGATCTCATAGGTCACGGAATCGCCATCCGGATCGGTGGCGGCGAGATTGCCGACCGTCCTGTTGTTTTCCTGGATGATCGTGTTGCTCAGCGTCGGCACCGAGGGATCGCTGTCGTTGAGGTTGCCGACCGTGATCGCATACGCCGCAATCGTGCTGTGAACTCCGTCCCACGCATCGACCTGGACTTCGTAAACGTTGTCGCCATTGGCATCCGCGGGAGACTCGGCGTCCGGTGCCGCCACGAAGAACAGCGTGACGCCATCGGGCTCGAGACCGAATTGGCTGCTGTCCGCTCCTCCGATGATCCTGAATTCGGGAGTCGTTCCGTCCCCGTCGGTCGCACTCAGCGCGCCCACGGTCGTCGCACCTTCGTCCACCCCAGTCGCGCTCAGCGCGGGAGCGGTCGGAGCGAATTCGTTCTCATCCAGCACATGAATCGAGAATGCAGCCGGGCTTGATGTGTACTCTGAATCACTCGACCGGACCTGGACATCGTAAACATTGTCGGCACCGGCATCGCCGGGGGACTCGTGGTCCGGAGCGATTTTGAACTGCAACTGGTTCCCGTTGATCTCGAACACTGCCGCATCGTTGCCGCCGACAATTTCAAAACCAACCGTCGCGCCATCACCATCGGTCGCGCTCAGGATCCCGACCGTGGTCGTGTTCTCCGGCAGGCTTGTCGAACTCAACACCGGTACGGTGGGCGTGTTGTCATTTTCATCCAGCACCTGGATCACGAAGGCGGAAACGGAGGAGTTGGTCCCGTCGCTCGCGCGGATCTCGATGTGGTAGCTGTTGTCAGCCCCGGAATCGGCGGGATTCTCGTGATCGGGCGCGGAAGCAAACGAAAGGGCGTTCCCGCTCAGGGTGAAGAGGCTGGCATCGGCACCGCCGTCGATCGTTAGGGTGACACTGTCGCCATCTCCATCCGTCGAGGTGATGGAGCCCACCGCCGTGGTGTTCTCGAGGACCTCGTCACTGCTCAATACCGGCTGGCTAGGAGTGTTGTCGTTGAGAGCTTGGACCGTGATAGAGAAAACAGTGTCCCTGCTATATAGGCCGTCGGTGGCCAAGACCCGGACGCTGTAAACATTGTCCGAGTCATCGTCTGTGGGGGCCTCGAAGTCCGGTGCCGTAATGAACGAAAGCGTTCGGTTGGAAATCTGGAAATGGGCGCCATCGTAACCGTCGGCGATGACGTAGGAGACGGAATCACCATCCGCATCCGTCGACGACAAGGTGCCTACCGACGTCGAGTTTTCGGAAACGGAATCGTTGCTCAGTGTCGGCGCGGTCGGCCGATTGTCGTTATCATTGATGACATCGATATCGAGTATGGCGCTTCTCCCCAGGCCGTGGGCGTCGGTGACAAGGACTTGACATCGATAGCGGTTGTTACGATCGGAGTCCCAAGGCGATTCGTAGTCGGGGAAATCCACCAATTTAAGTGTATGCGTCTCCGGGTCGATCTCGAACCAGTGACTGTCAAAGAGGGTCGTGAGCGAGAAGGAGACCGAGGCCTCGTCCGCTCCATCTGCCGACAGCACGCCGACCGACCTGTTGTTCTCCAGCACGTCCTGGTTGGAGATGCTGATCTCGGGGGTGTCCGCCACCGTCACGGTTCGGTAAACGGTGTTGGTTCGGCCGAATTGGTCGGTCGCCGAGTAGGAGACCTGATAGGTGCCATGGGTCCTCTCTGCGAGTTCCGGGGGAGTAACGGTCGAGAACGTCAGCGGGTTGCCGTAGCAATCGGTCGCGGAGGCGCCCGGCTCCTGGTAGAGGAAAACATCGTAAACCGTCATGGGGTTGTTTCCGCTGAGGCTGATCGTCGGGGCGCTCAGGGAACCGCTGGTGGGATTCTGATGGATGGTCCTGATGGAGCCCGGGCTGGTGGTTCCAGGGCTTTGAAAGAGCCCGGGGGAAACAGCACGGCTGTCGATGTAGCTTCCGCCACCGCCTCCCCAACGCTTGTTGCCCGAATCGTCGTCGTTGCCCGCACCGCCACCGGAAAAACCGCCGCCGCCGCCGCCGCCACAATCGTCGGACGCGGTATGTCCGGCACCACCGCCGGAGAGTCCGAAACCTCCTGCCGGGCCGCTGTCGTGCGGCTCGCCTCCGGTGCCACCGGCGCTCCACCTGTTACCGCCCTGTTGCTCGGCGGCACCGCTATAGATTCCTGCGCCGCCACCGGCCTCGTTTACCCAGCTTCCACCCGCCTCACCATCGGTCGAGCCGGTGGAATGGCTCAAACGCTCACCATCCCTCGTGGTCTTGCCACTGCCGCCCGCGTTGGCAAAGGTGTTGACGACGAGAGTGGACGCCGCCCCGCCTCCACCGCCACCGGCGATCATCAGGATCTCCCACTCCGCTCCCTCAACCGGAGGCCGGTAGAGGATTCCCGTCGCCCCTCCTCCACCTCCGCCAGCCTTGGGGTTTGCGGTCGAGCTTCCGCCCGTGTTTCCAGCAATCACCCTCAATTCCCCGCCCGGCCGAAGGGCGTTTGCCGCTGTCGGATCAACCGTGAATGAGGCCGTCAGCCGTGCCCCGCCGCCACCAAAGGCCGTCTGGTCCGAGCCGACCGATGCCAAGGCTTTGGCAAATCCGCCATCGCCTCCTTTGATGTCAAAGTAGAGCGACCCCGGCCAGGCACTTATCGGAATGTTGTAAATGATGTCCGTGGTGCTCAAGCGACCGGCACCTCCGGTGCTTGTGACGTTGTTCGGAACATCGGGCAAACTGCTGTCGTATGGGAAAGCACTGGCAATCGGTGAGATCAGCAGTGCGGTGAGGATGGAAGCGAGACAATGCGTTGAGCGTTTCATTCGGGACTCCTGGAATCTTGGGGCCGCGGGAGCATGGCTCTCCCCGCGATGCCCATGATAATCAGGAAAGGTGAATGGAAACTAAACCGCCGCCGGTCCGGGAGGCGCCGCCCTGTCGAATCGGCATTGACGCAGGCCCGAGGTTGGACTGGGTAGCCTTGGCCACGCTTGCACCCCGCGATCGAACGGCTGGCACGATTCGACCGGAGAGCCGTCAGGCGTCTGCCGGGATGATGAAACCCTGGCCGCGTTTGTTCTGAAGGAAGTCTCTCCCCAGCCGCTTCCGGATGTTGTAGATGTGCACGTTGAGAACGTTGGAGAATTCCTCTTCATTCTCGATGCCCAACGTTTCGCACAAGTCTTCGCGCGTGACGACGGCGCCTGCCCGACTGGCAAGGTACTCGAGCACGGTGTACTGAGCCTTGGTGAATTTGACCGCTTGTTCATCCTTGAAGACCGAGCGGCTGGCCGTGTCGATCCGCACCGATCCGATCCGGATCTCGTTTTTCACCTGGCCGGTGGCGCGACGGGCAAGCGCACGGACCCGGGCAACCAGTTCCCGGGGCTCGTAGGGTTTGACGAGGTAATCATCCGCGCCGCCGTTCAGGCCCTGAAGCCGGTCTTCAAGCTCGCCTTCCGCGGTCAGCATGAGAACGGGGGTCGTCTTCACTTCCCTCAAGGAAGCCAACAGGTCCCATCCATTCAACCCCGGCAACATGACGTCGAGCAGGATGACCTCATGATTCCAATGGAGCGCCCGGTACAGCCCTTCCGTTCCGTTGTCCGCGACGTCCACACTGAAGCCCGCCTCGCTCAGGGTCCGGACGATCGTCGCACGGACATCGTCGTCGTCCTCAATCACCAATAGCTTCATGCCTCGTTCCGGGATTTGGACGGGCTGGATGCGGTGTTGGAGTCGGCGACCCGCATGAGGTGGCGGAGGTTGAACTATGGCGATCGAACTTCAAGTGTAGAGGCATCTTTCCGGAGTCTCCAAAACTCCGGTCCGGCTCCGCCCGGCCCATGGCACTCGGAATTTTGGCTAGGTCTGCCGGGCGACCAGATCGCTCATCCAGCCTCCGCGGGCCGTCACCCATTTCCCCTTCTTCACCACTTGGGGAAAGCCGAAGCCATGGGCGGCGGCGGCTTCGAACACGTCCCACGCCTGGCTGGCCAGAATCCCCGACAACACGAGATCCCCGCCCGGGCGGACGACTTTGGAAATGACCGGGAACGCCTGAATCAGGACGGTCGAGAAGATATTTGCCAGCACCACGTCGTAGGCCTTGCGCGGCTTCCATTTGAGGATGTCGATCTCCTCGACGCGAATCCCCGGGGTTCCGTTGCGCTCGGCATTGCGCTCGGTGACGGTCACGGCGAATGGGTCGAAATCACAGGCAAAGACCGGATCGGCCCCAAGCTTGGCTGCGGCCACGGCCAGCAACCCGGTTCCACAACCGAGGTCGGCACAGCTCCAGCCCGAGCCACGCTCGCGACCGATATCGACCAGAAACCGCAGGCAGGTGGAGGTCGTCGCATGGTCCCCGGTACCGAAGGCCATCTCCGGCGGAATGCTGATGACCTCCCTCCCGGCATGCTCCTTTGCCAGAGACTTCAGCTTCCTTTCGGAATCCTCCTGGGTGACCAGAAAACGATCGCGGATCTTGAGCGGCGGCGGGACCGTCACCGGTTTCTGCCAGTCAGCATTCTTGAGCCGCTTCACGCGGCCGCCGAAGCGTTCGACAATCGCCTCGGCGTCCTTCTTCGTTTCGCAGAAAACCTCCACTCGGAGGGTCTTGCCGCCCTTGAGCACATGGACCACGAAGTTCGGGTTGCCGTGAAACCGGTCCTCCCAGGCATCGAGCCACTTCGACGCCGACAGTTTTTCCCAAACCCACATGCGCATGGAGTAACCAAGCCGGTGGGGGATTCCAAGCGCGGCGTGCCCGAGCCACCTCGGCTTCCGTCGACCGAGTCGCCATTCATGCAACCCGCGGAGGATTCTGCGCCATTGCCGGAGGATAGCGCGTGCGCTAGTCAGCGGGATGCTTTCGCACCTGCAGGCCGGTCACCGATGCGCCCTCCGTGTCCTCGGCCTGCTCGTGGCCGTTGGTGGTATCGCCGCGGCGCAGGAAAAGGACGCAAGACCACCAAGCGCCCTGTCCGACCTGAAGATCGGCGCCGACACCGCTTCTTGGATGAGTTGCTTCCATCGTGCCGGCAGCGGGCTCGACGGGCTGACCCTCAAGCAGATCTGTATTCCCGGGACCCACGACGCGGGTTCTTACCAGGCCCTCGGAGCCAAAGGGGTCATCGCGTCGCGCTGGGTCATCACCCAGAAGCTGAATCTGCGAGAGCAACTGGAGGCGGGCGCACGACGCTTGGATCTCCGCGTGATGAAGGTTCCGGAAGGAGCGGACGAGGGTGAGCTTGAGGCCGGCTTTTACATCCATCACGGCGGCTTCGCTACCGTCGCGCTCGGCAAGGCCCTCGAACAACTGAAGGCCTACCTCGACTCCGATGCCGCTAGGACCGAAACCGTCCTCCTTGAGTTCAGTCACTTCAAAGGGATGACTCCGGGGCAGAATGAAGGAAGCGACTACGCGGCCTTACTCGGCCAGATTGAGGAAGCCATCGGGAGACACCTTCTGAAGCGACCGGAAGGCGATCATTCCTTCATCGATCTCCCGCTACGCAAGCTCAAGGGCAAGGCGGTGTTGTTGGTCCAAACGGGCTCGTTCTTTGAAGGAGTGCCCGACTCACCGGTGGTCCACCGGCTTCACCGCGACCGGCCGATCTACGACCGCTACGCGAACAAGGACCAGACCGCCGCCATGGTCGCGGATCAGGCGAAAAAGTTCCGGGACTACCAAGCCGACGACAGCCTGTTCCTTCTCAACTGGACCCTCACCCCGGGCCGTTCGCTGCGCTCTACCGGCGGTGTCCGCAATCTCGCGGCCGATGCGAATCCCCAGCTCCTCAAGCACTTCAACGACCCCGCCCTCCCCTTCGCCCGTCCGAACGAAGCGGGTCGGATCATCAATGTGATCAACGTCGACTTCTTCGGCGTCCGCGAGTGCGAAGTCCTCAAGGTCTGCGTCGAAGTGATGCGGAATTCGGCCCGGCCAAGATAGGCCGCCCGGAGCACATTTCCGGTCGCCCCCAATTGGAAAAACCGGCTTCCGATTCCAATCGCGAGGAATGGCTCCGGTGACATGGGTGCGAGGTCCCTGACGGGACTCTACCCAAACCAAGAACCATGATGAAAGTGATTGTGATCGTCGGCCTGCTGGCCGCACTCCTGATCGGCGACCTCTTCGCCGGAACCCTGCAGCCGGACGCCGAGACCCAGAAGAAGTTGACGCCCGAATCGGTGCTCAAGGACCTGATGGCGGGCAATGAACGTTACACCAAGGGCGAACTCAGCGACCCGAACGTGAAGGCACGTGTCGAGAAGGCCGTCGAAGGCCAGTTCCCCAAGGCCTATATCCTGTCCTGCGTCGACTCGCGGGTGCCAGTCGAGCAGGTCTTTGACCAAAGCATCGGCGACATCTTCGTCGGACGCGTCGCCGGTAATGTCGAGGGTACCGACCAACTCGGTTCGATCGAATTCGCCACCAAGGTCGCCGGCGTGAAGCTCGTGATGGTTCTCGGCCACGAGGCCTGCGGAGCCGTCAAGGGCGCCTGCGACCACGTGAAGCTGGGCAACCTCACCGACCTCCTCGCCGAGATCACTCCGGCGGTCGAGTCGGTCGAAGGCCACGAGGACCGCAGCTCGAAGAACAAGGAGTTCGTCGATGACGTGATCGAGGCCAACGTCCGCAAGACCGTCGCCGACCTGCGCGAGCGCAGCGAGGTGCTTGCCGGACTCGAGAAGGAGGGCGCCGTGAAAATCGTCGGCGCCATTTACTCGCTCCACGACGGCAGCGTGACGCTGCTCGACTGAGATTTTCGCGGGCGATTTCCCGGTGGTGAAATGGAAAAGGGCCGCTGGTTCTACCAGCGGCCCTTTATTTGGAGCGGGTGATCAGATTCGAACTGACGACATCAACCTTGGCAAAGTCGCCGAGAACGAAGGAATCAGGGCTGCAGAAGCAAAACTGATGCACGAAAACTGAACTCTTCCCGAAAAAGCACCCAAATTCCGTGGGTAATAGTGTGGATTTTTCGTGGATCTCACTTGCTCCATCGTGTGAAACCAGAGTCTGACCTACAGGATTTGAACCTATGAGGACATCGGCATTCGAGCAGGTCCTTGAGGTAGACATAGAGCGCGATGCCGTGGAGCCGGGCGGTCCCGTCGCGGGTGGAGAGGATGGCCACTTTCTCGCCGATGTTCTCGCCTCCAACAAAGAGCCAGTTCTTCTTGCGGACGGCGGTGGGCCGACAGTTCTCATCTCCCGCTTCTCAACAGGCTGCGGGGCCGAGAGATTTGGGACTATGGCTGCAACGGCTCATTCTTATGGATCGCTAGTTTTCGCTCGATAAAGATGTATTCATTTTTCCGAACCGACTCCCAATCCTTATCGTAACCCTGCGTGACAATCCTGTCAGCGCTTCTGCTCACGACATTCTCGTTAGGACCTAGTCGACTTAAGACCTCTTCGGGACTCATCCCGTAATCTATACCTCGAATGATCGTGGAGTGATTTGAACAAGCCCCCATGACAAGACCGAGGACTAAAAGTAAGGCGAGCCTATACAGCACACCAGGGGCGAATCTTGCTGGGACGCTCACCAGCGAGGATTTGTGGCAACAATGCTTTTTCATCTGCTTAGGAAGCGCTAATATGGTTATCTCTTTAGCTGAAGCCACTCCTCATCTGGCATGCTGACTGAGCCATATTGAGTGCCGTATTCAAATCGTGAAACACCACGAAGAAATACTTCTTGTTCTTTGAACTTCCCATTCAGAAGGATCGCATAAGCATTAACTATTCCCCCCATGCCTGAATCACTCATCTCGACCCTAGAGATCCGAAGATCAGTTCCAGTTTGAACAATGCCAACAACGTTCTTAAAACTTGCCGGATCATCGATATACTGTTTTACGAACGGCTCCGAACCACCTGGTTCACTAAGAGAGAGCTTCTTTCTACCAGTGACTAGCAAGGCAGTCCTAGTCTGATAGACTTGACCAACCCGATAACCTCTCGACAAAACCTCATCGCTTCCTGTTAGGCTCGACAAATCAATTGCGGTGTTTCTAGGTGAACACGAAGCAACGACGAGAATGCCAAGAATGGCGACAAGCCGCGCAATCTCACCAAGGATGCTGTTCAAGATATTTATAATAAGCTCCATCTCCTCCAGATTTTTCGTTCCCAAGTGTATGGCCGCTCACCGGGCCCGACTCTTCTCCATCGGGAAGCCCAACATCCTCTGGACGGAACTTCTCTGCTTCCGGCCCCACCCCCGGAATATCGGATATCTGATTCGGGATTTTCGGGACAATATCTTCAATATTCTCAATATTTCTTGATCCACCAAGCCCATCGGCGCCCACCCTATGCTGCCCACCTAAACCAATGAAGTAGATATTGTCCTTTATGTTTGCTGGGAGCAGCGCAAAGGCTCCCGTTGAGATCGCGGCTCCTTGACTATGAGCCACTAAATGAATTTTGATACACTTCTCTTCACATCCATTTTCAAGCCCTTTTGCATATGCCTTTCTAATTACGTTCGCGAGTCTTTCTGAGGTTATGCTGATCGCTCCAACTGTATCACCAACGATCTGAACGAAGTCACCAAGCCCACCAACCGCCGTCGGGTTGTCGACGTAGGTAGAGTTGGGAACATTCTCGTAGCCCGGAAGTTCTGACGTTCGGTCTCTGTGTTCAGCGTTTCCATTCTCGCTACCGTCACCCTGAGCAACCCCTTTGGTCCGAATTCCGGTTACAGTAATCAGGAACTCACACTGTGTATCATCGAAATTGCTACCAACCACCCGTGCGAGGAATAGATCGCCAGAGAGGATATCGAAAGGTATTCCAAGCATTCTCCGGAGGGCATCCAACGGATTGACGCCGGGCTGACCTTTGGATTTGCTACGCCCGGAAGGGCCACCGTGCCATCCACTACCACCCGGCTTTCTCGGGCTACCCCCAAGAACATCAATCCATCCAATAGGTTCGTTGTATACAAATCCATAGAGATTGATCCCTCCACGTTCTTCAATCGGATCCCTTGATGGCCATCTTCCCATCACCGGGTCGTAGTAACGGTATCCGTAGTAGTAGAGTCCAGTTTGATGATCCAGCGGCTTGGTCGAATACCGGAACCGGAAGAACCCCGTCGCGTCCGTGCTAACGAGCAATGTACCGAACGGATCGTATTCGAAGTGAACCACAACGGCTCCACTCGATTCCAAATATTCGCTGACGTTGCCGTTCCCGTCGTAGGTCGGATAGTAGACCGGAAATGGTGTCGATGACTCGTCACGCATCGAGAGGAGGGCCCCGACCCCACCAGCCCATCGCAACGAACCGTTGAGATCCAGACCCCATGTATAGGTCTTGTCCAGCTTTGGCGCAGAGCTCTCGTCGATAAACTCGAATTCTGCGATCAGATTCCAGCCGTCGTATACGAATACGGTCTTCGTTCCGGCGGCGGTGGCGGTGATCCTCCGGCCCATGTAGTCATACTCGTAGGTAGCCACGACGGCCGAGGAGTCGGCGACCGCGATCAGGCGGTTCTCGGCGTCCCACGAAAGAGTGGCCGTGAAAGCGGTCCCGGAAAGCGACTGAAGCGCGCCGCTGCGCAGCCCACCGGTGGTCAGATTGCCGTCCAGATCATGAACCGGGCTGGACGAAGCGATTGAGCTGTACTGGTTGAGTGCCGTGGGCGTGTAGGCAATGGCTGCTCCGCCTGACGAGCTGGATGTTCCGGACCTCGACTCAAGACGGTTTCCAATCCCGTCGTAGGTGAAGTGGCGGTCATCCGCGGTCTCGCCTGTGCCGGTGTCGCTGTCCGAACTCGTCACCTCGCCATTGGCATTGTAGCCCCAGAGGTAGGTGGGGGCCGAGCTGAAGGCGGTTCCATCGGTCAGGACTCCACCACGTTGTCCGATCTCGTTCACGGTGTGCGCCTCCATGCCTACCACGAAGTCGTAGTCATAGGAAGAACGCAGTGTCGATCCACCGCCCTTGTTCTCCTTAAGCGCCAGAATGTCGCGGCTTGCAAACCAGGAGTTTTCCACCGTGTGCGCAGGGCCTGTCACCTTGCTCAGAAGGCTGGCCGAATTCGTCACGCCATACTCGTACTCGAACGCGTAGGACTTCCCGGTGAGATTCGGAACGCCGTTGGCGGAGATGCCGAGCAACCGGTTGATTCCCGACTCGTAATGGTAGCCCACCGCATGATCCACGTTCGGCGTGTTGGCGGTATCCTGAAGGCTGAAGCCGGATGGGCGGCGGTGGATGCTCGTTCCGGATCCGGACTCGTATGAGCGGTCGATGACCCGGACGAGGTCACCTGCATCGACGGTGTCGTTATCCCCGTTGAGGTCGTAGGAGACCTTCTCGTAATCCAGCAAGAGGTCGCCGGAATTGTAGAAATATTCGTGAGTCTTGACTCCTCCCTGCTTCACCCAATTCATGCGATTTAGGTGATCGTATTCGTACTGTAGATCATCGGTCACGGCGTCATTGTAGGTGACGGTGTGGAGTCGTCCCGCGCTGTCGTAGGTATAGGTTGCCTTTAGTCGTTCGGCCATGGTGGTCGACGGATCTGCCCCATTGATATCCCTCGACCACTCCCTGCTCTTGAGCCGCCCCGCATCCGTGTAGGTATAGTCGATTCCCTTGCCGTCGTCGTACTCCTTGCGGGCCAACCTTCCGAGCGTCGTGTCGTAGAACCACTCGGTGGTCGAGGGACTGTTAGTCGCTCCATAATTCGTGGTGAGCGTCTTCTTGCGCCTAGCATAGTCGTAAGTGTGACTGGTGTCGTACGTTTGGCCACCTGACCGGCTGGCCAAGGTGCCATCCGTGTGGAAACGGCTCGTGATTTCGTTTACGAGGTTGTTCCCAGCTTCATCGTCGGTATCCGGAAGATTCTCTTTCACCATCCGACCTTGGTGGTCGTACGTATATGCTACCGTACCGCGGCCGGGAACAGCGACGCTTGCCACCGTGTCAAGGGTGAGGCTGCTGTAAGTGGTTACGGTCGTCCCGGTCCGGGCATCCGTCACATGGGTTGGACGGTTCAACGTGTCGTAAGTAGTAAAGGTTGTTTGCTCAGTGGGCGTGCCTCCGGCGGATTTGAAGAACTTTACCGTCTCAAGCAGGCCATCTGTGAAAGTCTTCTCCGCGAAAGCATCGGCCGAATCTGTTGAGGTCACCGTCCAATCGCCATCCCCCGCGGTTCCCAAATCGGTAATGGACGAACTCTCCTCGGCATTTGCACCCGGGTAGAAAATCGACCAACTGCCGAGACCGTTGACAGCCACGTCCTCGTGGCTGAGCACCAACGGGGTCGAATCGTCCAACCATACCGTGGTGGCCGTGCGTCGCACCACCGTAGAATGGGCCGAGACCACGGTAGACTCGACGCGGCTGACAATGTCGGTCCCGAGATCGATCCCGTCATTATTGAGATCGATAGCCGTGGTGGTTCGCTCGCCCCTGTCGTTGTATGCGTAGCTGGTCGTCACCCCATCGGCATCGACCGAGCTCAGAAGTTGACCGGTGGTCGAATCGTACGAGTGGCTGGACAGGTGGTCCGGTATCCCGGAATTAGGGCAGGGCCCGCTGTAAACACTGCGACCCAACCAGTCGACGAGCACGATCGAACGTTCCTTCGCGGTGCCGCCGTCGAGATAGGCTTGGGTCGAATATTCGTAGATCCCGGCCGTGGTGGCGGAGTCCACTCCATATTCATAGGTCCTGGCGGGGACAAGGGCGCCCGTCGACTTCTTGATCCTGCCATCCTTGAAGTGATCGGTCGTCTGTGCAGGCCATATGTCCGAACCTCCACTGTCGAGTTCCCGGCGGGTGGTCACCACCCGCATGCCGACGTCACCCTCCAGACCCTGCGTCGGACTGTCGGCCACCGGATTGAGGTAGGTGGTTGTGGAGTCATTGAGTTTGATCAAGGTCCCGGTCTTCGGGGAGACCTGCCGACTCTCCGAATAAGTGCCTGCGAGATTCCGGACACTCCGCGAGATCTCCGTGCCAGCAGTAGGAGCTCCGTTGACCAGAACCCCGGTGTCCACGATCTCGGCATACCGGTGGGTGGACACAGTCAGGCCATCATAGACAGTGTGGGTGGTAACCCCAAGGCGGTTGCTCTTGGTGCGGCGTTTCAGCGCGTCATAGGCGTGGTAGGTGACGACGCCGTAGCGGTCGGTTTCATCGACAACTCCGCAGCAGGCGAAGCTGCGCGAAGTCACGTAGGCACCGCCGAACCACGTATACTCAATCGGGCGCCCCATGGTGTCGCTGTCGGTCACGATGACGTCGTCGGTGATGGCGTTGCTGACTGCGTCGGTTGTCGTCCGGCTGATCAAGTGGCCACCGAGATCGGTGATGGTCAGCGTGGAATCCCCATCGTCGAGCGTGGTGCCGGTGAAGGCTCCGCGCTCCACCCGGACATTGAGATGACCGTTGCCGTCGATAGAGCGGGTGTAGACGGTCCTGGTTCCGTCGGGGTTGTCGACGGAAGCGACCGTGCCGTCGAAGTCGGAGGCATCCCGCCGGAACCACGTGGTCGTTGTCAGGAAGTTGGCAGCATCCGAGTAGCTCTTCACGATTCGGCGCGCGGTCGTCGAATCGATCACAGTCTTGCTCACTATCGTGCTGTCCACCGCCCGGGTCACGGTGGTCTCGTCGCCCACGATCGAGGTCGTCACCTTCTCTTCCAATGTGGATCCGTATTTCCGTTTCACTTCCGTGCCGGTAGTGGTGTAGCTATAATCGGTTGTCTGGCCGGTCGGCTCGACCATCCGCATGACTCGTCCGCGGGCATTGAAGGCAGCCGTCGAGGGGTAGTAGGACCACGTCGTCGTGAGGGCGGCACCGTCCGGATCAATCACCTCTTTGGTCTTGCGATAACCATACGCCTCGGACTTCCACGTGATCAACTTATCGGAGACCGTCTGGCCTGCCTCGATCACCTTTATACGGGTCAGGTAGCTGCTCGGCGTCACCGAAAGCTTCTCCCAGATCGTGGTCCTGAGGCCTTCCTCGACGAGCACGCGTTTCGTGGGGGATACCTCGAAATATTGGTCAACCTCAGTAGTCACCGCGGCGGTGTGGCTATTCGTCCGCGTGATCTCCACCATGTCATAAGTGCCGTTGCCCCACGTTCCGGATTTTTGTTCATACGCAACCTCGTAAAGCAGGGTTCCGCCCGGAGCCGTGTAGGTCTTCGATGTCACGGCCGTCGCACTGACCGGCCCCGCCGTCGTATACCAGTCACCAGTGACGGTGAAGAATAGGCCTCCACCGGGGTTCTTGTCCACCGAGTAACCCTGCCCGGAAGTGCTCACTTCAAGATCGTCGGTATCGGAGGCGTCGCTCCGGAAGGCGTCGACGTCCGACACCTCGGCGGTCACGGCGGCACCCCCGTCGACCCCAGTCGAATCGGAGCCGGCTCCGGTGCTGATCTCGAGGCTTCCGTCCGACTCGTTGATCGACGTCTCGGTAGATTCGCAACTCTCCCCGTCGCACGAATCACAACGGCAACAGAACTCGTAGCGCTTGCAGACGCTCTTGCTGGACGTCTGGCTCCCGAGATAGACAATCTCGATCTCGAACTTGCCCGACTTGTGGATCCGGTTCAGGTCGACCTCGATCGTCGTATCGATACCGTCCGGCGTCATCGGGTCTCCGTCACCCTCGGGGAACACACCACCACCCACCTCGGCACCACCGACGACCACTCGCCAGCCATAGTCGTTGGAGTTGTAGTAACTCAGAATGTCATTGGTGACGATGTGATGGGATGACTGGCCTGTCATCCCCACAGCCTTGAACTCGATCAGGCCGGTATCGTCCTTGCGTAGCTTGTTGCACTCGCTGGATTCATTGGTCGTTTCCATGCGGCCTCCGACGTCCGGATCATCGCGATGCAGCTCGAAAGTGAAGTAATCGCACGGATCGTCCGGGACGACATTGTTGGGGCCGAACTGAGCCCTCAACGCGGGTGCCGCGACGATCAGGGCGATAAATGGCAGGGTTCGTAGAAGATGACCGACGGGTTTCATGGATTCGGGTTCAGGGATTCGGAGAGTTGCGGGGTTGGGTAAAGCTGTAGAGGAAAGACCGCATCGCGAGCGGCTGGCCCGGATCATTGCCCAGGGAAGCGGCGAGCGCGTTGCCGCGTGCAGGATCCAAACGGGCAACGACGGTGACGGCGGCGATTCGGGACGAGACCGAGGATCCGGTCGATGCGAGCTCTTCGGCGAGTGTGAGGAGTTCTTTCGAGCCCGTTGTCAGGGCTCCCTCGGAGGATGCCCGTTGCAAGGACATGAGAGCAGACCCAGCGAAGACACCCTTTCCGACACGGACAGCCTTCAGGAGAGCTTCTTCCGCAATACCACCCGCATGCCCCGCTTCCAGCAGGTGCCCCAGATGCTGTGCAGCGTAGTCCCTTACATTTGGATCCGTTGTGGCGGAGTCGAGGACCTCGGCAAACGCGTTCTCCAGCACCACCGGTGCCGGATCCTGTGCCCGGAGGGCGTTGAACACCTCGTCGGCGAACCAAAGTTCGTGACCAGGGAGGTTCTTGGCTTCCTTGAGGAATCCGAGCATCAGCCCGGCCTGCGACTCATCCAGCCCTTGGAAGGCCATCTCCCGAAGCATGCTGATCCGGCCCACCACGCTCGGTCCGGCTTCGGAATCAGGGGGATAGAGTAGCTCCGGGAGCACTCCCGTATCCACCGCCTCCACCGGCAAAGCCGAACGCAAGCGCCTAAGTTCCGCCTCCGGGTCACGGGCCGGCACCGGTACACCGTCCGCGGTTGCCAGAACCCATGCGTCGGAAAGCGGGCGGGGTTTCCCGCTCTCCACCCGCTTTGTCTCCGGCCCGACGGTTCGCACCCGCTCTTCGATGACGGGCCGCTCGACCGAGTCCCGCGATGGTTGCTGCTTGGTCGGAGCGGGTCGTTCGAACAGGTGAAGCCCGGCAAATACCACAGCGACGACGATCACCAACCGGCCGACCGGATGTGCGAACGCACGACGCCAATGTGATCCCCTGCCCATCATTCCGACCGCTCGAATCTTTCCCGATCAGTTGAAGTAGGCGATCCGCACACCGTCCTGATACACCGCGAAACGGTGGCAGTTGGTGCTGTCGGCTTCCGGGACGAAGTAGTCCAGGTTCATGAACCCGAACTCATCGAACTCCCCGGGGTCGATCGTGTAGCTCGTGGTTCCGTCCAGGAACGTTACTCCTGCCCGGAAGATGTCGGACACCACACTGAGATCCCCGACCGAACCGGTCAGGAATACCGGCATTCGCAGGATGAAGCTTCCGTCATTGAAAGAGTCGACCACTTCCACCCCGGTCTCGGTGCCCGAGTGGATTCCCACTCCCCGGATGTCCGTGGCGGCCAGAATCGGGCCGTGGTAGCCAAGGCGCACGATGGCTTGCCGGGTTTCGGCCTCGGTGACCGCGATGTTGTAGGAGTAACCGCCGCTCGCGAGTTCCACACCATCGTTGACCGAGACCCGGTCATCGATCTGGACGAGGCAACCATCGGGTATTCCCGCGAGCTCGAAGGGACGCTCGAAGCCGACAATGCACACCGGACTCGGAAGCACCGGGCGCCCGACGACCTCGACCGTCAAGGTGCCGGTGCTCAGGAAGTTCGTGTTCCCGTTCGCATCTCCACGGCGGTATCCCCAGTCAATGACGTGGATGCCGGGCGCGTCGAAGTCCACCACCAGCGGATCGTCGATCCCGATGTTGAGATGCTCGACTCCACCGACGGTGATGTCGGCCCGGTGGGCGTTGTTGTTGTTGCCGACCGTCCATGCCGCAATACGCAGCGCGTCACCCTGCCGAATCCGCAGCGTGTCGAGTTCGAGGAGATTGGTGGTTTCCCAAGTGACCGCGAATTCTTCCGAAGCCGCCCCGTTCTCATAGTCGAGCGAGACAAACAGCGGTTGGCCGTCGACCGGGAGCTCCACGTCCGAGAACCATGTTCCGTTCGGGGCCGGGGAAATCTCAAGCGACGCACTGGTGGCAACCAGCTCAGGGTAACGCCCCCGGCCTTCAAGGCAGGCCGGGGAGGTTCGGCTCGACACCTCGGAAAGTTCGGGAACCTCACCCCGGCTCGCCAGAGCGGGAGTGCCGATTCCGTTCTGGAGGCCGATCCTGACCTCGACCCAGTCGGGCGTGCCGCTCGAATCCGAATCGACACCGCTTGCCTCGAGGAACCTCAGTTCGCCGATGCCGAAACGGCGGGAGAAGCGGGTGCTTTCGATATGCATCCGGACGGTATGGTTACCCGCCGACAGCCACGGCGTGATGACCCGGGGAGTGCCGACACCCTGAGCATCAACGGTGACCGGCAACCGCTGCACCCGGGCCCCGTCAATGGAGACGATCAGGTCACAAGCGTCCGCCGTGCCGTCGTTGATCTGTTCGATGAAAAGGGTTTCGAGGGCGTAGACTCCCGGGTCGGTGACCGTGACCTCATACTCGGCCCAGCCGTTGGGCCGGTCTTGGAAGATCCCGTTCGATTCGACGCTCCACTGGTTCCACGTCGCCACCGCACTTGTGCCGGGAATGGTGAACGAAGGGACGAATTCACCGACGTCACCGGCCAAGGCGTCGGAATGGAAGAAGTTGATCTCGTCGTAGTCGGAGATGCCATCGCCATCAGTGTCCGCGAGATCCGGATGGGTGCCCGCGAGATACTCCTCGCGGTTGTTCAGACCGTCACCGTCCGGATCACCGAAGAGACCGCCCTGGTCGAGCGGATACTGAAGCAGTCCATTCGCGGTCTCCCAAGCATCCGGCAATCCGTTGGCGTCCTGGTCACCGGTCGTCGGAAGCACGTGGAAAATCCCGCGGTGCTTCGGAATGAAGTAGCCCACGGTTTCGGCAAGATTGTGAAGGACCTCGTCATCCTGGGACTGGTCCTCGAAAAGCTTCAGCTCGACCTGGCTGTCGGTGATGTTGCGGTACCGGAGAACCGCGGTATCGGTTCCGTTCAGGGTCTGGATGGTTGCGAGGAACGAGGGAGCCACCACCATCCGCTTGTCGAACGTGTAGGTCTTCCACTGGTGGGTAAGACCGGTGAAGAAACCCGCCTGACGGCGGCCGAAATTGTCCTGCAGGAACCCGGGCTCGATGGCCATCCAGGCGACGTTCTCGGTCTTCTCATGGGGACGGAGGCTCTCCTGATCCTGAAGCACCACGCTGAATCCGGCCGGGCTCGTATTGTAGGCCCGGGTCTCGGTCCCGTGGGTGCCGTTGTAGGTGATCGCCTCAGCGAGAACGACCGGCGTGGTCGAGAACGGGCTTGAGAAGGTAAAGGGCGAGCCCTCGGAGGTCACCGGGCCGATTCCCGCCTCGAGTGCGAGACCGTTGCCGAGCACGGTGCGACCTGCCTCGACCACCAGCCATGAGACCTTGATGTTGCCGTTCTCCCAGTCGCCTGTGTCGTATTCGAAACGTTCGAGTTGGAATTCGAAGGAGCGCGGGCCGACGTTCCTCACCCGGGTGATCAGCGGGGAATTCCATCCTCCGCGTTCGGCGGGTCCCACAATCACCACAGGATTCTCGTAGACGCCCTCCGTCCGAATCTTGTGCCAGTACTGCCCGTCCGGCTGGGACACCGTTACATCGCCAACTTCTCCCACGGACTTCGGGTCGAACTTCAGTGGATCCGCACCCTTCTGCCACTCCACGAGCGTCGTGAGATCGTCCAAGTCGTCGTCCTCAGTCCCGGCGCGGGCGGTGATATCACCAAAATGCGCCACCTCCCACTCGTCACTCATGCCATCGCCGTCGGAGTCGGCCGGGTCCCAGTAAGCCCTGCCGTCGATGGAGGCGGTGGCCCACGGATCGTAGTGCATTGCAAGTCCAACAAGGCCGGCCAGCGCCGCACCGCTCGCCAACATCAACGAGGATTTCTTCGGGGTCATGGGTTCGATGGATGTAGGTGTTCAGAACTCGCAGCCCGGTGAGGCTTTTATTCTGACGCACCGATAGGTTGGAGCTTACATCGATCACGTGTTAGATGGTCGAGAGAAAAGAAGTGTCAATTTCCTGCTAACGATTGTCACACAGGGCTCATGCGAGCTTCGAACCCCTGATCGCAATCTGCACGATTGCAGAGTGCTCTCTTGGAACCCGAATAGATGCTGGCCTGCTTCAAGCATCCGCTCGACTGAGGTTCCCAAGGCCTAGAAAGGCGGAACCGAACTGGCCCGGATCAAAGCTTTGCCCAATGCGAGCGCTCGGCGTGTGTCACGCTTCCGGAATATCCCAAATTGCAGGTGATACAGGCTACCGTGGTCGGTCGGCCTCTTAGCGACTTGCTTCAATCGTCGGACTTGAGACAAACAGGTTTGCGCAACACGTAAAACGGCAGTCAGCGATACGAATCAGGAGGTAGCAACCGCAGCCGGAATCGACGGGATGGTGCGGGCGCAGCGCAGCGAGCCACGGTCACGGCGATTGGGGTTGCGGGCGCGGGAGGAGGGAGCCTCTTAGCCCGGGGGCAGATCCTCTTCGCCTCCGAATCCCGCGCAGGCGGGTTTCGGTGCCTCGGCGGGAGGGTGGAGGCGGCACGGGTTGGCCGTCCGGCTCAGGAGCGAGGCACGAGCGAGAGAGCGGCGGACAACCGGTGCCGGTGGCGCGGTGGGTCTTCGGGGCGTTGCGGGGTATCCCCGCTCGATGGGGTAGCGGCGCACGGAGTAGCCGTGAAGGGAACGCTTTTCCCTCTAGGATCAGACATCTAGCCGACAACAGCCCACCACTGGAAATGGTTGTTCCACACTGGCTGAGTCAAAGCTTTGGCAACAACTCGACTTTGGACGCCAATGGACAGGTTCCATCAGGACAGTGGTGATGATTCCGAGAGCTCTACGCGATGGGTGACGACTCAGCTAGGAGTGCCGCAGAAGCACTGAGTCACCTCTATGATCTGCTCGATCAGACCCGAGGAACCCGTTTTAGAAAAAGAAGAAGCGGGCATCCGCTGGGCAACCTTCTACCGGTAACTTCAAGTTTGAAGTGCATCAGTCGGAGCTTTCATGAAGACTTAGGCGGGCGGCGCCGGAATTTGATGAAGAGGGACCTGGCGAGCGACTCGATCACGGAGCCCGACCCGCCTCCATGGGCACTCCGACAGAGTGTCCACCGGCCCACCATCGGCAGTCCAACTTCTCGAACAGCTGAGTCCGGGCATCCTGAGATAGTTCATTCAGAGCACTCCGCTTTCCGCCCTAGGGACATGCCCGACGATCGAGAGACTTCCCTCGAATCCTAGAATTCTTGTTCCGGATGGGTGAGTCGAGTTTCCGCGGAAGAACTTGCCATGCGAACACGACTGAATCGCTGTAGATGCATACCCCACTTTCTAAGCGCTTTTGCTGCCACGCCACCTTTCGAGCTGGTCCGCCATCCGGCCTTCGGCTAATCAGCTAGGCGATCATCGGCCACCCGGCCGATATCGCCTGACCCCCAATCCAACATGACATGTTCACACAACACATTCTGATCGCCTCTCTCTTGGCAATCCTCCAAGTTCCTTCAGTTGCCGAGCCGGTAGCGGCCCGTGACAAGAGCCGGGGCGTGGTCTTGCTCGAACGGGACCCTGCGGAACTCCTGAAACTGAATCAGAGGGCCGCACCCAGAAACTCCAAGCGATCCGCCCTGTTCCCTCCGGATCCCGGAGGAATGCGCGGAGGAGACAGCGGATGGCTTATCCCACTGACGGTATTCGAGACCGAGACCGGTGAAGACACGGACCTGTTCAAGCCCCTCCCGGCCTCTTTGCAGACGATTGAGGCCTTCATGGCTTCGTTGGAAACCTCGGTCATTGTGGAACGACCGAACGGGGAGCCGATCTTGGGCGGACTCGCCGAGTTGAACGAAGGGAAGGGTGAGGGAAAGCCTGTCGAAGTCACTTACTACCATGTGGAAGAAGACATCGCTCTCAACGAACTCGAGGCCGTTCTCTATTATCAGCAGGCGACCGCCGCATTCCGCGGACAAGAAGACGCCTTCGAAGACACCTTCCTGTCAGCTGACCCTGCCGGCTCGTCCGTCGTCCAGACACCACTGCGTGCGGCGACGGAAGAAGGAAGGGTCGTCCGCTGGACTCCGGGATCGACCCTCACCTACTGCGTGCTCAGGTGGACCTTTGGGGATGACCAGGCGAAATATGAGCAAATCTGCGAGAACATGAAGTCGGCCGCTGCGGACTGGAGTGCCGTGTGCAACATCCAGTTCGAACATCGCAAGGAATTTGACGAAGTGCCCCGCAGCCAGACTTTCCCGAAGGATGCTGAAGGCGAACGAGCGGTTCTGTTCGTTGTCGCCCAGCAGGAGATCGGGTCGACGATCGCCCGGGCTTTCTTTCCGAACGACCCTTGGTACCGTCGCATGCTCCTGATTGATCCGGACGAATACTATACGACCAAGATCAACAAGATCGGGATCATTCGTCACGAACTCGGCCATGTGCTGGGCTGCCGTCACGAGCACATCAGCCCGGATGCGCCTGCTTGGATCAGCGAATTCTGTACTTTGGAGTCTGCGCAGAACTCGAAGCCGATCACCAAGTTTGACCGGGCGTCTGTCATGCACTACCCGTGTGTCGCCCTGTTAGAGGATGGCCCTCCCGATTGATCCGTCGGGCGGCGGCCTTCGGAGTCCCGGATGAATTTGCTGAGATCGGCTGTCTGTTTCTGGACCCCAAGCGACACCGACCTAAGGCGCTGGGCAATGACATCGTAGGAACGTATCATGGCGCCGAGACCGGCATCGGGCTCCCCCTCCAGAAGGTATACCCGATTGCCCTGGGCCAAGGGGCACCTTGCCCTCAGCTCTGCAGCAATCTCCCGTCCCAGCCGGTCGATTTGCTGCGAAGCGATAACATAGGCTTCGGCCTTGGAGTTGGCTTCGATGGTTCCATCTACAGGTTTTACCGTCTCGCCGAAGAGAACCTCACGAATGTTCTTTTCCTTGCCCGCAATCGTCGCCTGATGCCCAGCCAAGGCGGCGGCCAGCTCTGCCTGTGCGACGGCAGCACGTAGCTTCGCTTCCGCAGCTTGGGCCTGCACCGACTCCAGCTGTAACTGTGCGGCCTGAACCGCAGCCTTCAGCCGCAGCTCTCTCACGGCCGGGTCATCGTTCAGATCGGAGAGATCATCCTGTCCACCTGCCACCGAAGGCACATGGAGCGCTGCAAGGCAGATCAGGAAACGGAGGGAGCGATAAGGCATCATGGGAAGTGGTTGCGTGCCGGGGCTGGCGACGCCCGGCAACCCGGGCACGGTTTACTAGGACTACAAGCTGATGTAATCATGGTAGAATGTTAGATAATGTGCAATCCCAAACGATCGACATTCGGGATCGAGGCGTTACGACCACGCCATCAGTTACCTTTACCCTGCAGAGTCCCGAAAGTCTCAGGACAAGAGCTCCTGCATCCTCGCGGGATGCCTTCGAAGCGGGATTTACCAATGCAAGATCCACAGCGCGCTGGAGATTGCCCTCCGGACCTAGCCGGAAGCAGCATGCAGCCACCATCGAACAAGTCGCGCCCCTGACCCGCGTGAAGGACTGATGCTTCGGCTGAAAGATTCAAATCAAGGAGCGGGTCCGGACTGGCGGGGACAGCACAGGATCGGGGAGGGGCCAGGTACTGGAGCGTTCGGAATGGTAAGACCGCACGCACCGGAAGGACCACTACGCACGAGAAGCTCCGATCCGAAACTTGGCATCATCACCGGTTGGCAAGCCCACTGCGGTTGGCTGCAACTAATCCCACCCAACACTCCAGGAAGAGTCTCAGGAGACTTGTAATTCTCACTGCATCCAACTAAATCCCCTTCATGAGACTTGTAATCGGAGCTTGCCTTGCCGTCTTTCTAGGGGGATGCAACCCTACCAAAAGCCGCACCGAAGCCGAGGGTGCCGTGGTTGATTTTCATGCAAAGTTCAGCGCAGCAGATTTTGAAGGGATCTACAATGCTGCTCATAGAGATTTCCAGTCCTCACAACCCAAGGATGACATCGTCGCCTTTATCCGCACTGTAAGAAGCCGCCTAGGGCCGGTTGTTTCCTCAAAGCTGAGCTCATGGAGCTCAATGTCTCAGAATCTCAGCACTACGGTTACGATTTCGTATAACACAGTTTTTGAAAATGGGACAGGTAGTGAGCAGTTCATCTATCAAATCGAAGAAGCAGAGGCTAAACTACTGAGCTGGAACATTACTTCCAACCAGCTGATCCACAACAAGAACGACAAACCAAGTCAGCCTTAGCCTGCTTGCCGGAAGCCTTTTCCGAAACGGACCCGTCATCCGGCCAAAGAAAATTCGCATAGCGCATCAGAGCCTGATATTCCGGCCCGTGAGGGCCAATATCGACGCCGATCGTCAGTTGTGGATCTAGATCTAGGCCCTCCTCATGACTTCCGCAGGCCCCACCGTTTCGACCAAACACCCTTGGCAAAGCATATGAACTGAATTCCCACATCATTGCACATAAGCTCCGCGTGCATGAAGGCAAACGATGAGGGATAGGACACTCGGTCAACATGGATCCTGACACCCCACACTTACGAGCTGATTGCTGAGGGTTCTGAGGACTGCCCGATTCGGCATATCAAATATCGCTAAGGCAACCGAAAAAAGATTGATTGCTAGCAGCAGCACGGCCAACCCCACCCACTTCAACGCGAGGATCGATGTTACGGCGACTAAGATTAGTGAAGTTATTACCAATACTTTCGCGGCTACATCATAGGTCATGAAGCAGGTGATCTTCGACTGACCTGCCTCCCGTCTAATGATGAATTCGGCCTGCAGCCAGTTCACCCAAAAAGGTTGGCATGATCGAACCTCAACACTATCAGGCTCATCGCCAAGACAGACCACCAACGACTGCGGCAAACCTTTGAGGTCCTGCGCCACTTCACCCAGACTAGCAACATCTACTTCGAAACACCTTGTAGTCGAAAAAACTCTCCGAATCATTGGTGGAAACAGGAGCGACGTGAGCCCCCTCCATAGCTTGATAATGACAGTCAAGGCATCATGGAATTATTGATTTGATAAACCCACCAATCGCTCTGACCACATCACCGGGAGTGAGGACTCCCGTGTGGGTGCGACTTGCCGTAGCCGCAACCGGCGCTCCCAAATTAACACTCGCACAGGCGCCTCCTTTGTTTTCCCCGGTGCCATTCACGACCTCACTAATCGCCTTACCTGCTTCATCAAATAAGTCCCCCCCATCCGAAGGCTGCCCCAATCCGACACCAAACGGCCCCAATCCTGCTCCAACGTTGGTGGTGCGCCCAGCGAGATCACCGTCCGCATAGGCTGAGGCCGTAAGCCCAACGCCGATGTCAAAGCCAACGACGGCTCCTACTCCGCCGTATAACCCGATTCTATCCAGAAGCGGCTTAGATGAGTCTCCTGATATATAGATTCCTAGTTCGCCACACCCACCACCAACTGCAGCAGCGACCCCATTAATACCGAGACCATATTCTCGCAAACCGAGAGGATCGAGGCTCGACAGCACAGAATTCCCAACATATCCATAGAGATTTGGCCCCTCAGGCAACCTCTCAGCCGCGGTGCCTACAATCGACTCCCAGGGATCGGATGAAACCCATCTCCCAAGGGATGGGTCGTAAGCGCGATAAGCTGTTAGGTAATTGCTGGACAGCTCGTGATTGAAGTAGCCTGCATATCCCAGAGAGGGCTCTAACGTCGGAGAGCCTATCTGGTCTAGAATCCCATACGGCGAGTAGTCTCGGCACGCCACAACCGAGCCACTCGATGCAACAAATTCGCGCACACTACCTAGGTGGTCTCGGCAATACAAATAGTCGTCAAAGGTCGAGGAGTTGCGGCGCAGTTCACCTTCGGCATGGAATTTTGACACAATCACATTCGAGCCGCTGCGTTCCTGCGCTGGACGGATCCCTCCTATCCACACAAATCTCCGCTCAACCTCCCCCGCGCCGCCCGGATCCCGGATGATCTTCACGCGTTCGCCAGTCGCATTGTAGACGAAGCGCTCGGTAACTCCGCCAACACTTACCGTCTCAAGGCGATTCTCCCTGTCCCATGTATAGGTCGTAGTGACCCCATCTACGGTCCGACTGACCGTGTTCCCGTTGTCGTCGTATGTCAGGCTCGCCCACTGGCCGCTGCCGGAGTCGATCCGGTAGCTCTTACTTGTCACGTTACTGGTGACGTCGGTCGCCTGAACATCAACCTGGGTCGTGCCGTCGCTCTCCAGCGGCACTTTCGTCTCGAAGATCCAGCTCGAACCGAACTCGCGGACCCGGGCCTCCTTGGTTTCGCCGCCCGCTGTAACCTCGACCTCGGCCCATTCGTCCATTTCACCAACGAACGGGACTTCACCGAGAAAGTCGCCGGTCGTGAGCTGGTTCCGGGAATTGAAGTTCGCGGTGAACGGTTCTCCATCGACCGTCTTTGCCGTCCGGTTGCCTGCGCGATCGTAGCCGTATCCCAAGGTCTCGAGAATGGCTCCCGATGCGTTGGTCTGGCGGATGGTGGCTTTGGTCAGTTGGCCGGCAAGATCGTGGACGAATTCCATGAATTTGACCGTTCCGCCCTGTTCCTTCGTCCATGTGGCGATCTTCCCATCCGGAGTATAGGTGTAGTCGAACTTCGAGATCGTCGTGCTTCCGTGCTTGTTGTGGATCTGGCTCAGGAAACCGCCCTGATTGGACGGAAGGTAGTTGTAGAGCGTCTGGAAGGATCCGCGTGTGACCGAATCCGGTCGCGTGTCGGTGCCGGTGTAAGCGGTCGTGAAGGTTCCCATGTCGTTCACGTGCTGGGTGATGCGTCCCAGCCCATCGATGGTCGAGATCGCCCAACTGAAGGTGGGATTGGCCCAAGGGGAGCCGTCGTCGGCAATCTGAGTGCCGATCCGTCGGTTCAGCGCATCGTACGAGTGGACCACGGTGTCGTCCGCCCACGGCCCGTCCACCGTATGGAGCAGACCCGCACCCAGGTTCCCGGTCTGCCCGCTCCCAAGAGCGCTGACCAGCGAATGGTAGCCATAGCTCGTGGTCTGCTGGACGCCGTCTTCGTCATACCACTTCGCCGTCTGCATTCGACCGAGGAGGTCGTCGTAGGTAAATTGCGCGAAGAAGGGGTCGGTGTCGCCCGGATGGCTCTTCTCGGCAAGCTGGCCGTCCAGATGCCAATCAAAGTCAACGGACGCGTTCGCCCCGCCTTGTTCCTCCGGATAGGTGACCGTGTCCAGCCGGCCGCTCTCCCCCTCGTAGGTGTAAGAGATCTCCTTACCATCGGGCAGGATTTTTCGGGTGACCCGCCCGAGCAGGTCCCGCTTCCACTCCGTATGCCGCCCGAGGGCATCGGTAATGGCCTCCATGTGCCCGCAGGAGCACCACTTGATGCGGGTATTCCGCATTTCGGGATCGATGATCGAGATCAGTTGGCGATTCCCGTTGTAGGCATAGTGGGTGTTCATGCCTTCCCGGTTCAGATGTCGAACCGGATCGAGATACTTCACCCCATCGAGCTCGTAGAAATACTCCTCGGTGCTCTGGTCCGGATGCGTCACCTTGGTGACTCTGCCGAGGTCATCGTAGGTGTTGAACGTGGTCACCAGTCCGGTCAGAGAGTCCGTAGCCGTGTGAACGTAGCCGGTGTTGTCGTGGTAGGTCAGTGAAAGAACGGTTACTGCCGAGAGACTGTTGGCCGAGTCAGTCAGTTTGATCGATTGCAGAAATCCGTCGTTGTCGGCGGCGGTAGATCCCGGCGTTGGATCCGTGAATCCGGTCGGCCATCCGTAGGTAAAGTCGAGAATTTCGTTGAGAGCATTCGTAACCTGGGTCACCTGACCCTTCGAATTGTAGACGATGGTGGTTTTGTTGTTGGCCGCATCGTAAATCTCGGTGGGCAGGTAGCTGACACTTCCTCCGTAAACCATTCCGCTCGTCTGATACTCGCCCGGGTTCCCGCCCGTGGGTTCTCCAACCCATACTTCCTCCACGTCGATTCCGTTGCCGGCGTAAATGTACTCCAGACGGCGGCCGAGTGGATCGGTTGCCACTTTCACCAATCCCGTCGAGGTGTATTCGAATCTTGAGATGGCGGGCGTAAGGGCTCCGGACTCGTTCCTGACCATCATTCCCTCGGCGATCGGGAGAAAGTCGACCGGATCAGTCGGAAGATCCTCGGCGGGCGTATCGTCGGGGTAATCAGCCAGCTGCCACTCCGTCAGCGGAGTTTTGGTGGCGTCCACGTAGGGCATGGTCTTGTAGATCCCCAGCGACGGAACATAGCCGAGCATCCACACCGTGAAGCTTGAGAACTCGAAATTCTTGCCGGTCTGGAAGTTCGGCGGGTGGTACTTGTTGGCCTTCTTGTCCCAATGAAATGTGACCGCCTCGTTCAGGTAGGCATCCCGGACCCAAACGTTGCTCTCCGGCCAGAATGGGTTGTTGGTGTTGTCGAGCTGGTCGAAAGCACTCTCGTCGACCTCTGGGAACGCGTCGTCATCGACGAAAGGGGCATAGAGCAGCTTCTCCTGCAGACCAACGGGGTCGGTAATCGTAAGGGTGGAGAAGTAGAGGTCGTTGGCGGGGCTGCCGAACGGACGCGTGAACGAGGTCTTGTCGAACCGGGTCGTTCCATACGGGGTGGTCATCGAGGAGACCGCGCTAAGATCGGTCGCGTCCGCGTATCCGAAGCTCGAATAGATGCCCTCCGCGTCGGTGATTCCGGCAAGCTCGCCGTCCGCGTAGTCGAGTGAGACTTCCCGGCACTCGGTGGCGCCCACCTTCTCAACGACACGGCTCACGAGCCACGGTTCGCCGGCCTCCTCATACTTGAAGACGAGCTTGCGGCCGAAGCCGTCTGCAACCTCATCCAGCAGGTCTCCGACACTGCTCGGACCTGCGATGTAGCTGAGCGTGAGGGAGTTCCCTTGCGGATCACGCAGTTCGGTCAGGTAGTGACGTTCCGTGTCGTCAGACAACTTCGTGAACAGCATCTCAAATCCATCGTTGGACGTCCGCTTGTACCCACCGGTGATCGTGGTAAGCTGCGCGTGGGACATCCGGTTGAGATCGAAATCCGTCCCGTTATGGACGTGGGTCTCCTGCCGTCCGCCGGGCAGGTAAAGACGGTACTTCGAGGTATCGACGTCGTCCTGGCGGATGAATGAATGGAAGTTGAAGCTCCATTTGGTTCCGACGTTGCTGAAAGGCATGTTCGGGTCGTCGCGGACCTTGGAGTTCTCCTTGTAGGTCAGGGTGAACTGCATGCCCGGCCCGAACGGGGTCTCCATGACGAGCGGCGTGTCGCGGATCATGATCCCGAGGGAGAACTCGTCGTAGCCGTAGTAGGGCATGCCCGAACCTCCACCGCATGACTTCTCGCAGCCGTCATCGTCGTCATCCTTGGCTTCGGGGGCACCCCGGCCATTGACCGAAGCCATCTCCGACTGGCTGAGCGCCTCCCATCCCGAAGGAGGCTGCTCTCCGGGGATCAGGAACGAGCCGCTGGACTCGGCCAGAAACTCATCCATCGGAATCCACTTCCGAACCTCAAAGGTCGGATCGACCACCAGCACCTTGCTGCCACGCGACTTCAGGGCTGCTGCATAGTGGTCCGCATGCCAGTGGACCACACAGGGAAACACCGGCTTCCCCTCTTCGCCGAGGCGTGCGACCTGCCACTTCAACCCGTGCTCATCGAGCATCGCCTTGAGGTCAGCCAACGTGAATCCGCCCCCATCCCCCGGCGTGTTGCGGATCTCGGCCACGACCTTGCGCTCGACATCGGTGGACTCCAGAGCGTTCGCGAGTGCGAACGGACCGCAGTTGAACGACCGCTCCGGGTGCAGGCCCATCTGCGTGTAGGCCTCCCTGATCCGTTGGCGCTTCTCGGTATCCGGTCCGATCAGAGCGAATCCGTCCAGGTCCTGCAGCAGTCGCCCGAGATCGTGCTTCCTGCCGAGCCGGGCATAGAGCCCGCCCAGTTCGACACCCACGCGTCCGGCGTACGCCTTCTGCCGTGGTTTGCTCTCGAACATTCCTTTCGAGCGGCTCCAAGCCGATTCCCATGAGCGAAGGGCCGCACTGTAGCGCCCGGATCTGTAAAGCTCGTCGGCAATCGATGCCTCCACCCAAAGTCGGAACGTTCCGGCGGGGTGGGCCTCGACAAAGCCCTTCAAGGGGCCGAGACGGTCCTCTTTGTCCTCTCCCTTTTTCCAAGCGGAGATCGCAGCCTGCAGCGCCTCGAGCTCGGCGGCCTGCGGTTGCCCATTCTCCTCGAAGTAAGGCATTGGCAACACGCTGCGGTAACGCAGCTCGGTCAGAGCATCGGCAGGGATGGCTTCAGGGGCAGGCACCGGCTCCTCAGCCGGGCTCGATACGAGGGCGCAAAGGGTCAGCAGACCTGCGAAGGCATGGGGTCTCATCGGGTAATCAGGGAAGAAGGGTCACGCCGGGAGTCAGGATCGTGATGGTTGGTCCGGCGGAAGGGGTTGGATCGGTCGGCACGGTGCCGTTGGCCACGAGTCCGAGGTTGTCGGTGGCGTCGCCAGTCCCGTCAAAATCGGTATCGGCAATCAGGGGGTTCAGGCCTAGAGCCAGCTCCGTAGCGTCGTCCAGCCCGTCGCCGTCGGTATCGGCAAGGTAGTGGCTGCTGACGCCCCAGAGGGCTTCGTTGACGTCAAGGATGCCGTCGCCGTCGGTATCTTCCGCTGCGTCACCGATGGTGTCGCCATCGCTGTCGGCATTCAGAGGATCCGAACTCAGAAGCTCAACCTCGACCCAATTCGCGATGCCGTCCGAGTCGAAATCCTCAAGGACCGGATTGCTATAGCTCTGGTTCGTCGTTTGCACGCGAAGGAAGAGTGCCGGCGAGTTGCTCCAGAAGCCGTAGGCAATCGACTCGTCGAAACCTTCCCGGATGTCCGGACAATAGAACCAATCCGACAGATTGTCGGAGAACTGGAGGAAGTAGACGTGGTCGTCCTCCCCGTGCCAGTTGACTTCGAATGAACCCTCGCCCCCGGCTTCGATCAGAGGCTCGGGGAGGACGGGCCCTTGGCCGAAGGCGGTGCAGGCGGATAGGAGACCGAGTAGGATCGGGAGTTTCATATGCAGATCAGCGGCGCCAGAAATTCACTTTGATGTCCTTTGGCTGGGGAGGGTTCGCATCCCTCCACGCTTTGGCCTGCCGGGCGTTCTCAAGATTCTTCTCGTGGGCAATCACAAGTTCGTCCTTTCGGGTCACGTAGATCTCATGCAGGGCGACAATCCCTTGGAGCGCGTCATCGTTGGCCGGATCTCCCTGCGTCACCACGAAGGCGACCTCGTCACTCGGAAGCTCGGGGTGTTCCGGAATCTCCAGAGTGAGCCCGCTCTCGGGAGGAGGATCATTGATCCGGCCGGCGATGAGGAACATGCTGTATGTGGTTTCCCCTTTCTCGATGTCACCCAGGCCCTGAAGGAGGCAAAAGTCGATGTTCGACCAGCCGACGTAGTGCTGTCCTTCGTAGGACCAGGAGAACCTCGACAGCTCTCCGTTGTAGACCGTGGCCCCTATGCTGAGGAACTTGTAGGTCTGATGGTAGCTCGCGAATTCCGCCAGTTGCTCCTCGGTCAAGGGAGCCGAGGGTGGAGGCTCCGGAGGCTTGGGAATTCCCGGGTCCCCGACAACGGTGGCATCCACCGCGCGTCCACCCGACAGATTCCGGCGGTCCCGAATGATTCGAAACTCACGGGGAGCGATGCGCGGCACTTCAACGGGCGGCGTAAACAGCGGAACATCCGAAATCTCCGTGACCGCGACATCGGGCTCTCCGGTAGTGGATGGGCCATCATCCGCGGTCTGTGCGGAGGCGAATCCGATCGAAACGGCCGGGATGGCCAGAAGGTACCTTAGGAGCATGCCGCCCGATCTCAGGTGACCCCGATGGTGTCGAGAAAATTCGCGAGGCGGTTTGGCACTCCGTGCGAAACCCATACCCGCTCTCCAACTCCGGCGGTAGCAACCGCAGCCGGAATCGACGGGATGGTGCGGGCGCAGCGCAGCGAGCCACGGTCACGGCGATTGGGGTTGCGGGCGCGGGAGGCGGGAGCCTCTTAGCCCGGAGGCAGATCCTCTTCCCCGCCGAATCCCGCGTATGCGGGTTTCGGTGCCTCCGTGGCAGGGTGGAGGCGGCACGGGTTGGCCGTCCGGCTCGGGAGCGAGGCACGAGCGAGAGAGAGCGGCGGACAACCGGTGCCGGTGGTGCGGCTGGTCTTCGGGGCGTTGCGGGGTGCCCCTGCTGGATGGGGTAGCGGCGCACGCAGCAGCCGCGAGGGGAAGGCCTTCCCCTTACAACTGAAAACCGTCGGCAGAAGATTCCAGAAACAGCCCAATTTCCCCGAAAGCTCGAAGACGCTGCTGGCAGTCTGCAGCAGCCATCGCGAGCTAAGCGATCAAAAGATCTGGGCCGATTCCGAATCCAGCAGAGGTTCTTGCGAGCAAATTTACAGAACTTAATTCAAATCGTTGCTTGCGCGATTCTTGAATGGGTGCGTTAGTCATTGGTCGGTGATCGTGTGAACGCCGGGAAAAACCTACGAGAAATACGAATGACAATCAAAATTAACAAACGGGTGATCTTTCACGATTTGCCCAATGAGAGTCGGTTGACCGTCGAGCAGCTTCTCCGATTGCCCGAGGTGATGATGTATCTGTCCTACATGGGGCTCGACTTGGTTGAAGTGCGTTATGCGGGTCAGTTCATTCTGGAGTGCAAGGCGCATCACTTTTCCGAGACGGAAGAATCCTGACCGGGGCGGCGATCCGCCGTCATTGGGACAGATGATCGATCCGGCAGAGAACCCGGAAGTCCGCACTGCAACCTATCGCCCGGCTGGCAAGCTTACCGGAATCCCGATCCTGCCGCGCCCCCGCGGATCACAATCCCGCGCCTTTTTGGCCCAAACCTTTCGGTAGCGTCACCCGTCCAGCGTGACCGGTCTGCATTTGGCCGGGCGTGCTACCGCGAGAATCGCCTCATTACCACCGATATTCTCGATGCAATGCCAGAGGCCGGAAGGAAACGCGATCGCCTCGTCTTCCTGCACCTGGAACGGTTTCGCCTGATCCCGGTCCTCGCTCTCGCCGATGAGAAACCTCAGGCCTTTGCCTTGGAAAACGAACGCGAACTCATACCCGTTGTGGGGACTCCAGCCTGTCTTGCCCCCAGCCTCGATCTTCAGGTAGTCAATGCGGACAGAAAGTTTTGAAGCGATGTTGTTGGCCAGAGAACGCACCTCACATCCCTCGGAACCGTCCGTCGGGTCACGGTTGATCGACCAGGCTTTCGCGTGGCCATGGATCACGTCCCTGATCGTTGGGCGCTGGCAGAAGCTGAAGAAGATTTGGAGACAGGGAATTTCCAGAATATCCGCCATGGCCTGTAACCGTGTCCACGAAAGGTCGGGCCGGCGCTCTCCGCGAGACAGCGTGGTTTTCCACTGTCCACTGGTCAGCAAAGGTTTGGCGTTTTGCCGCGTGCACCGCTCTTCGTACGCCTTCCAGAGAGCATCTATGGATTTACCTCCCCTGAACTGCTCGATCCATCGTCGAGCACCTTCGATAATTTGCTCCTCGGACGGCAGCTTCACAACAACAGAGCTTTGATTGCCTCGGGCGGAAAACCCAAGAATTGCTGCTGATGGATGCGATTTGCCGCCGAGTCTGCAAGGAAAAAGACCGCGGGCAGGTGCAGCCGGCTCATCAAGCAAGGCAAAATCCTTCCAATTCAGCTGCATATCCGCACCAATCTCGAGTTCAATTACCCCGAAGATGGAGCTGATACCGGCTCTCGGCACCGTCCGGATACCCAATCTGTCAGTTCCGCGGGCGGGCAGTGGCGATCGGCTTCGAAAAATCGATCTCGATTTCCCCATAATACGGCAGCCGGAGCCGAGAGCACCGTTTCCAAATCGGCTCTCGGCCGACTGGATGCAATATGCACCCAATTTGTCGCAAATTGCGAGTCACAAGCTGATGAAATTTCTTGCTGGGTGCACGACCCCATGCATACTTGGTATGCCATGAACACCAAATCAGCCACAGCTCAGAAAAAGGTCAGCCTCAATATTCGAGTCACTCCTGAGCTGCGAAGCCAGCTCAAGCAGTATGCCGACGAGTCGCAAGTCACCCTTGAGGAGCTTGCCACGGTCGTGTTCGAGCGGCTGCTCGAGAAGCGATGGCCGATCGAGAAGAAGGTGACCCTCGCGACAGTGTAGGGGCTTGTACCGAGAAAAGCTTTCTGTTAGCTTTCATTAACCAAACCTTCTCAGGGAGATGAAAATCCGGAGCTCAGAAAGAAACAAGCTGGTGTTCAGTTTCACCCGAGGTCGCTCGGGGTACTGCGCTGAGGGTGTTTTCGAGAAGCCGTGGACCGTCGAGCTGCTCGATCACAGCTTCGAGACGGTTCGTATGCTCGTCGACTGTAGGGTCGATGCTCCGAACCCATTCTCGGCCGGCCAGGTGTATGAGGGCGATCTCGTCCATATCCGGGCGCATGGATCGCTGCATGCGGACAGTTGCCAGTTCATTCTGACCGCCCACCTGCGCCGCGGTGAATTTGAAGTGATTGCACTCGCTGTGCCCGACCCGGCCGCGCCGGGGGACCTACGAATGGAGACAGCGTATGCCGCGTCCTTCGCTGCCGCCATGGCGAGGACGTTCGACCCGATCTTGTTCCAAGCTTTGGCGGAAATATTTGATGACAGCCTAATCGAGTTCGCGAAGGTGTCGAAACATCCTGCAACTTCCCCCTCGGCTGTCCTTGCACCGCCGTTGCCGTAGACGTCTAACAGAGTCTCTCATTCTGGAGACCAACCGGAGGGGACCTAACAACGCTTTTGGGAAGCGAGATGGAACTCGGTCGGCTACAAGAGCTTTTCAACATTGGAATGGCGGGATTGCGGAGGCGTCCCTTAACGTCATTCCATGGGAGATTTGCTGACCCAAATCCAGAACGAGGCCGTGGACGGAGAGTCGGATCTGAGCTCGCTGCTCCGGAAGTGCAGGGTTCTCGCGCAGCGAATCGACAACGCTGCGCTGAAGGAATGGGTTAACCATGAGCTGAACGGCTATTCGGATGCCGAGGCACTACCTGCCTACCGTATCATCGGAACGCCCTGCGTGAACGGTCACTACTTCGGATCGTTCAGCAGCGAGATTCGGAATGTGCCAATCCCAAGAACCGCAGTTGATGAGCGCGTCCGGGATCATGTTTTCACGCTGCCACTGCTCCCGGGGGTGCGCGTCCTGGAAGAACAAGCCGATTCGGCAACGGATGGCTACATCACCTTCCGGATTGCACCCGAAGCATGTGGTTTCGTTCACGATCCATCGATTGCCCCTGGCTTTCACCTCGGGGCAATGCAAAAGATTCTGTCCGTGTCGGCGCTCGAAGGTGTCCTCGACAGCGTTCGCAACCGCATTCTGAACTTCACATTGGAGCTTGAGTCAGAGGCCGACCAAACTGGAGATCCTCTCGTCGACTTGAGGGAGAGAAAAGCGGGAACGGTCGACCGGATATTCCACACCCACATTCAGGGCGATGTGGAGAACTTCGCGGCAGGCAGTTCCGGATTCTCCCAGCAATCGGTGTCGGTTCCGCAGGCGGGACGTGGAGAACTGATTGATGCACTGACCGACCTCGGATTGGACCCGGGTGAAATCGGAAAGCTGATCGACGCCGTCGAATCGGAGGCTCCCAAAAGCGACGGAACATTCGGCCCACGAGTCTCGGGGCTCATGGGACGGGCGTTTGCAAGTGCGGGTGAAGGTCTCCTTAAAGTGCCCGCAGCTGTGGCGGGTGAGCTCCTCACCGCGGCGCTCAAAGGTTACTACGGCATTGCTTCCTGAGACTCAGGATTGATACGCCTAACTTCTTCGGAGGTTCGGGCAACGGCACAGATAGCCTCCGCCTCCTTTACCTTGTTCCCGGAGCCGGGCGGCTTGCCAAGTCGGGTCCGAAGGCTTGCCCCATGGCGGGCGACGCCCACTCCTTCGCCCCCGAGCGCTCGGGCTGGTTCCTCTGCTTCGAAAGCCTGACCAATGCTTCGAACTCGCGCAACTGCCTGCGTTGAAGCCGGTCAAGATCCTGCTTCCTCTCCCTCGTCATTGCTGCGAGTGACTCTTCGATCCTTTGCGTCGAGCGCTCTTGCCGGTCCTCCAGCTCCCGAAGCTCCTGCCTGAGCTTTCGGTCCGAACGGAAAAGTGCGAAGCCGATCCTGCGCACAAGTCCCGGGCAATGGAGCTGGTCCCGCAATCGTCCGATCGCCTCCGTCTTCTCGGCCATCCGATGGTAGACCATGAGGTCACTTCGGGCACCCTCGATCCTCCGGTCGTGACTTTCCTCCAGAGCTCCGCGTTGCTTGCGGTGTTCCCGTTTTTGGCGGGTCATCCGGTCGGCAATCGCCTTCTCTCGTGCCCTGCGTTCCTCATCCCGTTGTCGCTCATCGGCCTCGATACCCGCTTTGATCACTTCCGGCGTCGGAAGCGACGTCGGATCGATATCCGCCATCCGATCCCTGAACACCTGCTCACGGAACTCCCCTCCCATAGCCGCCTTCAGATCGCGGATCGGATTGGAAGACTTGCCGTACGGATCGACCACCACGAGACGCTTGCGTCCGCGAGTCAAACGATAGCCCTTGGATTCGAGTTCCCGCACGAATCCTTCTCCGGTCCGGCTGCCGGTCCAGGCCTCCACGAGAACGGGATTGGCGTATCGCGTCTTCCCGCCTTGCCGGCGCTTGCGGTGGTTCTCCTCCCGTTGGGGGCAGTAGCTGGTCCCTTCCTTTTTCTGATACTCCCGCGCCCAATCCTGGAGCTTGCGCTTCGAGCGATACAGATTGGCGGCCATGCCGGTGACCGGATGGATGCGGTTGACGATGACATGGACGTGGGGTTGCGGCTCGTCCCGGTGGGCGACGATTACCGCCTCGTGTTCGGCCAATCCGAGCTTGTCGATCGAGGTCCGGGCAGCTTCGAGCATCGTCTCCTTGTCCGGAGTCTGTTCCGGATGCCACGAGAGCGAGTAGGAGATCACAGGCTTGGCGACCCGGTCACCGGTTCGCGACCGGCCTGCCGCGGATTTCAACCGGGCGGCATGTTGGGCCGTGTAGGCCATGACCTTCCAAGCCTTCTCGATCCTGTCGGTCATCAGGTTGAGCGTGTGTGTCCACGCGACCCTGGCCGTGGTCCGCGCCCGCTTGTCATGGGCGTAGTAGAGGAACGCTCCGTGGAAGGAGCTGCCCTCGGCGGCGAGACGCGGGACCATCAGTCCGCCTCCTTCCCGATGGCCTCGTCCATCAGGGCGTCGATGCGCCGGCAGAGCGCCTCGACCCGCGGCTGGATGCGCCCGAAGATGTGCGCGTTCTTGGTCAGCTGGTTCAGGTTGTGGCCGATGTGGTAGAGCTGGCGGACGAGGGCCGGGTCATGCGAAGCGGTGGCCTCGATGACAAGGCGCTCGACCCGTGAGAGCGTGAGCGCGCGGGCCAGTTCGCCGACCGACATGTCGACCGTTTCCGCCTCGCGGGCGAGACGGATGTGGTCGGCCTCGGTGAGGCGGAAGCGGACGATGCGGGTCAAGCGCCGCTCGTCGGGTGTTCTGGGGCGGGCCATGCTTACACCTCCCGATACGAACGGGAGGAAGGAAGCAACCGGCGGAGGCCGGTCACGGGCGCGGCACGCGCCACCTGCGGAGGGATGCAACGGGAAGCGCAGCGCCTCCCTTGCCAAGATGGAGGCCGAAGGCCGGGTTTGTGTGCCACACAAACCCATCTTGCTATCCGGCGAAACGAGCATCGCGAGCAGGTTGGCGCCAACGGGCGCAAATGGGGACGCAGTGACAACCGGACACGGTTCATGGGCACTCCTTTCGTTGGTGCAAGTGGGGACCATCCCGCGTCAGCGGGAAGTCATCGGGCAGCAGCGGCCGTGCTGCCGTTTCAGAACGGGGCGAGGCGGGCGATCTCCGCCATCGTGTATTGCCGACCCGGTTCACAGGGATACGGATCCGGCTCGTCGATGCCCTCGTCGGCGAGGAGTTGGATCGGGGACCGGACCCGGACGCCCAGGCGGAAGCCGGACTTCTCACGCTCGATCGCAGCGGCCGCATTGACCAGGCGGAGGTCGAGCGTGAGGAAGACATCGAGGCTGCTCCGTTTCGCCGTCCAGACGTAGAAGGCGTCGGGAAGGTTCTCGTCACTCCTCAACCTTCGGGCCATCGCCCGGAACCAGTCGAGACCGGCGAAGCTCTCGCATTCGAAGGGCGAGAGACCCCGCGTCTGCCGGTCCGCCACGATCCTGCCGGCCGCCTCGGGCCCGAGCTGGCAAAGCCATCGGAAAAAGGAAATCTGGGAAGTCCGCGAGTGCCCCGACAGACGGTCCTTCTTTCCGCCCTTGCGGATGAACTCGCCGAGTTCGGCCCGGACGAACTTGCCCCGCTCGATCGGGTTGGGCACCATGCCGATGGTACAGCCCGCGAGGGCATCGATCGGTTTGCCCCCGAGGCGGTCCCGGAAGCTTTCGGACTTCAGTTCAATGGATGAGAAGGCCTCGACCTTCCGTTCGCGGATCAGCCGGCCGACCGTGAAGATCGCTTCCAACTCGGCTTCGAAGCCCGGGTTGGGATACGGCGGCAAGCGCTCGGCCACGAGCAGCTTGTGAGGGTAAAATCCGCTCTGCGGATGAGGCACGGGGACCCGGGTCCAGTGCATCCGGGACCGGTGCGTGACGATCCCGTTGTCGAGGAGGATCCGTGTCGGTTGGGAACAAGATTGCCTGTCATTCATGCCGCGTCCTCCCTGTTCCCGGATGAGGCTTCCCGATGCTTGAGCTGCTCTTCCCAATCGGCAAGATCGCGGAAGAGGGAGTTCAAACTTTCTCCGCCGGGGCGCGCCATTTCACCGAACGACCCGCAGATCGCGGTCAAAGCCTTGAAAAGCGGGGCCACTTCGGGAGTTCGAAATCCCTCAACCCGGCAAAATCGAAGCCCCTTCGGAAATGCGAGTTTCAGCACCGTCCGACGGTCATCGAACCGTCCGCTGTCCCACAGCTTCCGGGGGTTCGAAAGGAATGCGAGAGCGAGTTCGAACATTTCGGTGAAGGGCACCTTGGGGCCACCTTGTTCCCGCAGCTTCTCCTCGGCGGCAAGCGCCGATGCTTCAAGCTCGCTGATCCGGGCCTCGCAGGCCTTGGCGACCGAAGGACTGGTCGAATCCATGAGCCTTTCCACAAGGCCCCCGATCTTCTTCCGTGCGGTGCGAATGTCGGAGCGCAATGCCTCGCGCTCCTCCTCGCATCGGACGAGACGTTCGTCCCATGCTTTCCTGAAACGCTCGGATACCAGATTGACCATCGGGACCGTCGGAGTGAGACGGTCGAGGATCGTGACGAAATCGCATTCGATCCGTTCCCGCGGGATCGACTTCCGGCGGTCCGGACACTTCCGGGCGTGACACAGGTAATATGCGTACCTCCTCGTATTCCCCTTTGACCAGCAAGCGGTCAGTGGAGTGCCGCACGAGTGGCAGAGCACCGCACCGCGGAGTGGGAAGTCCTCATTGAGATCCTTCCTGCGCGGCGTGTAGGCGACGATCCGCAGCCGTTCCTGAATGCGCATGAAAGTCCCGATGCTGATGATCGGCTCGTGATGACCCTTGCGGCGCGTGACCTTCCAGCGCGGTGCCTCGACCATCCCCGCGTAAATCGGGCGCGTGAGGAGCTCGACGACCCGCTGGTGGCGGATCGAGCCGTCGGGCAGGTCCTTCGGGTAAGCGGGGCGGGACTCGAGGAATCGCTTCACCTCGACCTGGGTGCCGAAGCGCCCGGACGCGAAGCCCTCAAGGGCTTCCGCGATGATCGATGCCTCGGGCTCGTCGCGGACAAGCACCTTGCCCTGACCAGGCTTCGGTTCGTAGCGATAGCCGACCGGAGCTTGGAAGCACCAGTAGCCGTTGAGAATGCGGGCGCGCATCCGGTTCCTGGTCTGCTCGGCGTTCTTCTGCTGCTGGTGCTGCGAGACGCTGGCGAGGAGGTTCTCGACAAGGATCGAGTCGCTGTCCTCGCCGAATTCGATCGACGGGCTCTCCAGTCTCCCTCCCGCCTCATCGATCGCGGACCGCAGCCGCAGGTGGGCGTCAAGGTTGCGGGCCAGCCGCGAAACGTCGTCGATCACGACCACCGGGCGCCGGGCGCGGTTGGCGTCGAGCCATGCGAGCATCGCCTGCATTCCCGGCCGGTCGATCAGGCTTCCCGAAAGGTCGTCGGTGAAAACCTGAATGACGGCGTAGCCTTTCATCCGGGCGAAGTCGCGGCAACGCGTCTCCTGAGACCGCAGGCCGTCGCCGCGTTTGGTTTGGGCGGTGCTCGATACCCGGGCGTAGATCGCCGCAGGCGCCGGAACCGCCATCGTTGTTGAAGTCATCCTTCATCTCCTTTCCGGTCCGCTCCGGCCGGAACGGACCATTGGTGGGTTTGAGTCGAGGATACCACGGATCGGGTCGGAAACCGGCGCTCCGTACCGGTTCCCGAGACTTGTCCACAGCAATCCGTCCGATCGAAGGCGAGATCGACGAAGTGCACGACCACCCGGTCAATCGCATCGAGCAGCCCGCGGCGCTCCCTTTCCGGGAGCCCCGACAGTGCCAAGGGGCAGCGGTTTGGTGGTCCTTCCGCCTCGGGCGGCTTCGCTTCCGCCATGGCTCAAGGCTCCAGTTTGAGAATGTGGTCGACGGCCTTCTGGGCATGACCCGCGGCCTCGACAATCCAGCGGCGGTTGTTGCCGTCCTTGAGGACCTGGAGCCACGACTGGATGTAGGAGGCCGAATTGCCGTGATCATCGATCACGATTCCGGCATGGGCACAGAGGTAGGCAGCGCCAATCTCGGCAACGAGCTCCTCCCTGCCGTAGACCGTCTTGTCGGACATCGAGATGCCGCGGTTGTCGAGCAGGGTTTTGCGGGCAAGCCGTTTGGCCGCGCCGGTCGAGTGGACCATTTCGTGGAACAGGCTCTTGTAGAACCGTTCGCCACTCTCGAAGCAGCTCCTGTCGGGGATGTCGATGGCATCCTCCTCAGGATCGTAGCAGGTTCGTGCCAGGCGCCCCTCGTGGATTGCCGGAGGGTTGGGCATCCTCGTCACGATCGCCTTGGCGGCATCGGTCCGCTCATCCGCCGAGCGGGGCGGTAGCTCCGGCTGGGGAAACTCGATTCCGTCGATCTGGCAGGAATTGAAGACCGTGTAGTGGCGCAGGAACTTGCGTTGCTCCTCAACACCGTCACCGGGATCCTTGTTGTAGGTCCCGAACTTGACGACGAGATAGCCTTTCTCACCCCGGCGGACCTGTCCGCCGCGCTCCTGCGCCTGCTTGTAGGTGAGGAACCACGGCGAAACGTAGCCCGCCATGGCGAGCAACATCACGTTGATGCCGCGGTAGGGTTTGGCCGACTGGAAGTTCTTCGGGAAACCGATCGTGGCGATGTGCGGCGAATGCCACGGCACGACGCCTTCCTCCAGTCTTTCGATGATGCGTTGGGTGACGCGTTCGTGAACGCTCCGGAGGCTTTCCTCCGGACGGGATTGTTGGGATTGACTCATTCATGACTCCTGTTGGTAGGTGGTTGATGGATACGCAGTGACCGGCGGATCAGCGCCGGGACGGCCGGAAGCCGCGACGGGCGTGCCCGAAGAGCCGCTCGCCGATGCGGTCGAGGTCGACGCGATGTTCGTCGGCCAACCGCACGTCAGCGACCGAGACGACCATGAGGCCGCATTCGTCCCACGCCCGGCGTTGCAGTTCGTGGATCTCGTCGGCGGATTCCGGCGCGATGTCGCTGGCCCCGGTCAGGGCCGACCAGTAGAGGCGGAGGTAGTGCTTCATGCCTCACCTCGCGAGATGCGGGTTTCGGTCTCGATCTTCGCCTTTTCCTCGCGGATGGCGCGCAGCCAGTTCTCGCGAGACCGGGCACGCTTCGTTGCCTCCTCGGCGCTTCTGAGCAGGATGTTGATCGCCGGCAGCGGGAGCCTCAAGAGGTCACGTGCCGGCAGTTCTTCGACTTGGTCGAGTTCGGGGTGGTCCATGGGAATGTCCTTTCGTTGGTTTGATGAAGGAAGAATGCATGAACCCGGTTGGTGAGCGCCCGGTGGTGGGTGGGTGACAGGATGAGACGTGGAAGGTGAGCGGGCTCGGAGATCTCCGCGAAGGGCCACCGGGAGGAGGGCGGCCGTTCCGTCATGCTCCCGCATTCCTCGCCCGAACGGAGGCCCGTAGCGGATCTCCGCCGATCGGCAGCCATCACCCTCCTCGCACCGGTCACACCCCATTGACTCGGACCACCCATTCGTCCTATCCAGCCCCTTCCACTGATTCTCCGCTGCGTTTCGAACCAACGATAAGAAAAAGGAGTTACATCGTGTCCCTGGAGTTTCCCGAAAGACTGTTTCATACCCTCAACGATCTGGAACGCCGATGGTCGGCGGACCGCTCGGATATCCGGCAATGGCTGATCGGCAGCCAACTGACGGCTGCCGTCTGGCTGCCGGTCATGACCGTGATCGACGCCTCATCCACCCCGGCCTTCGAACATTGGGAGGGCTACATCCGGTTCTCCGGACCGCAGTGCCGGAGACTGTTCCGGAACGGATGGATCCCGCTGCGGGAATTCATCCCCTTCGAAGGCGAGAGGAACTTCCGGCTTCCCGAAGTCAAAGACGACGTGATCGTCGATCTCGACGAGCTGGTAGTCCTCGAAACCGAACGGCGACGGTTCGAGAGACTTTTCCCGGGAATCACGAGACTTCGCAAAAAGGTTGCTCCCGAGACTGCCGCTGCCGGCGGACAGGTTGATTTCGATCCAGGCTATCGTTCCGTCCGGATCGCCGGGCGCACGCACCGGTTCGGACCGATTCAGGCAGGTGTGATCGCCCTACTGGCCGAGGCAACCGCCCGTGGCGAACCGTGGCAAAGCGGCAAGGCTCTGCTTCGGGATGCCGGATCGGAGTGTTTCTCGATGTCGAACCTCTTCAAGCGGCACCCCGCGTGGCGCGAGGTCATCGAGTCGGACCGGAGAGGCTTCTACAGGTTGAGTCCGGCTGTGCCGGTTGCACCCTCATCTCTCGCCGATCGGGCTTGAGCGGATCGGACGGAAAGCTAGTGTCGGGGCGTCGAGTGATTTCCGACGCCCCCTCGAACCGATTGCACTTTTCGGCAGAAATCCGAATCCCATCTCAGACGCACCCATGGCAGAAGTCACTCTATACGACCCTAGCGGTGAGCCAGTGGTCTACATCGATGTTGACGACGATCACACGATCTACACTTGGGGAGGAACTCCAGTGGCCTACCTTTCAGATGAGCACATATACGGCTTCAACGGGAAGCATCTGGGTTGGTTCCAAGACGGCATTGTCTGGGATCATGATGGCAATCGAGCCGGCTATTTGGCCCAGACTTTGCCCGTCTACGCGGCCTATGAGCCCTACAAATCGTACAAGAGCTACAAGCCTTACAGAAGCTACCAGGAGTATGCGCCCTACCAACCATACAAATTGCATTCTGAGTCGAGGATTCCTTTGCTCCAGTTCATGAGCCAAGGCGCCTCCTGAAGCGGGCCTGGGTCCAAGCGTGAAGTGCATCACCAGTTGCCAGCACGCCCCGTTGATCCACCCTTCGGAATTCGTGACGCTCCCAAGAGCAGCTTTGTGTCCCGACTGGAGTGCCGAAGCTCCCATGCGGGGCGAATTCGAGAAGGCTCCCTAATTCGATGCCGTGAGCTTTTTCGCCGCGAGAATCAAGCGGTCGAACTGTTTCGTAGCAGAGCGATAACTGCTGAAGACAAGGTAACCTCGTCGCGGAGGTTGGGTGCACGAGGTGTTCTCCGGCGAGTAGTACCAGAAGATCTGTTGGAGTTCCGCACAGAACGATTCGAGCTCCCGGTCGAAGCGGATTCCGGCTTCGGGAGGCAGGTTTATGTCGTTGATTGCCCTGTCGATGTGTTCCGCTGTCGGCCACCCGCTTCTGAGGAATGCCTCCAACTCGGAAGGAGCGATGAGATCCGGGGGAGGCTCTCCACCACCAGAGGTTCGTTGGAAGGTCTCAACGGTCGTCAGCCAGAGATCTACCGATTGCTCGAACACCGGAGTTGCCACTTCAAGATACTCACCCAGCGAACCGAAGCGTACCTCGCCCGGCAAAGGCTTGGCTTTCGGCCACATGAAGTCACGCGAGTCCTTGTTGTCCGGGTCCAGCAGCGTTTCCCGGAGGGCGCTGTAGAGATCGTCCAATTCCTCGTGGGATTTCGCCCATCGCGCCCGGCCCGCCATCAGTCTGGTCATTCGACCGACACGACCCGCATTGAACCCTGCCAGCTCGAACGCCTTCAGCATCGAGTAGAAACGGAGATCGGGCGGCTGCTTGCCTCCGACCTTCTGGCGCACCCAAAGAACTTCGTAGGCACCGATCAGTCCCACCCCATAGCCGAAGGGAATGGCCCAGCCAATTAGCAGCGGAGGCATCAACAGCGACTTGAGAGTCGCCGTGGTGAAGTAGGCCGCCGGATTGGCGAAGACATCAATCGACACGAAGATCAGCAAGGCGAACCCGACGAGAGATGCCAAGCCCTGCAGAGGTTGTCGGAGGATTGCAAAGCGATCCTCCCCCTCTGCGATCGCCATTGAAACCCCGATGATCGCCATAGAGGGAATCAGCAGGAGTTCGCCAAGCAAGGGAAGTGCCCGCAGATTCGCGTAGAACACAATCAACGCCGACAACTTCAGTTGGTCAGAGACCACTGATCGGAACGCATCATTCGGATCCTCCTTGCCCAGCCCTCGAAATGCGATGGCAGTTCCCGGCAACAACGCCCACAAGACCGTCTCCTTCATCAGCGAGACCTCCCAGAATCCGACGTGAGACAGGAGGGCTACCCCGAGGCTGATCCAAGCCCATCCCAGCAATGCGGTGGAGGCGAGTTTCCACTTCAGCGCTTGCCGGCCGACGGATTGGAGCGAGCGCCTCACCGACTTGTAGCGCCACATCATGACCAGAATGAAAACGGCGACGCATATCAGCATCGCGGTCTCCCTATTGCTCAACTCGAAGTTCATCCCGAATGGAGCGATTGTTCACAGAATCCGGAATTCCGCCATTACAGGGCCCTCCGCGCTTTGGAGTGCGGCCCAAGCAGCCTGAAGGAAGCCGGGCGACCCGAAGATTTTCGATTTTGTTCCGTTTGCCGGTGCCCCGGCATTCGTCCTTGAATGTGAAACTATGAACAACTCAACCATTCCCCAGCAGCGCCAGCCCGGTCCCGAAGTCCGTCAACCGCGCCAAGCCGAGGTGCCGGCGCAGTCGGCAACCGAGCGAAAGATGGTCTCCCGGATTCAGGACAGCATCGACGATTACGGTCGCTATTCGAACAAGCTGAAGGATCTGAGCCTCGGCTACGCCGCGGGCAAGGGCATCAGCGAGCAGGAGGCCAAACAGGAGATCGGAAAACTGTTCGAGCGTGATCTGGGAATGAGCCTCAAATCCTACCTTGAGCAGCACCGGCTGGAGCGGGGACTTGAGGTTGACCGCAACGAGGGAAGAGGCGGACGCTGAGCTGCGATGAGCCAAGCCGCCCCACCCGAGGCCGCCTCGCACCATCCCTCGTTCGACGAGAAGATGGAGATGGTCGAGCGGTCCATCGAAGCCCACGGTTCGTATTTGCTGAACTTCCTGCACTCGCTGACGCGGAACCGGCAGGACGCCGAGAATCTGCACAGCGACCTCTGGGTGTATGTGCTGCACCGTTTCAGCCCGGACCGGATCGGAGACATCGCCGCGCTGCGCCGCAAGGCCCGGCATCTGTTCATCGACCACTACAGGAAGCTGCGTCGTGATCCGCTGGCATTCGTCGAGGATACACCCGAATCCGGATCGGGCAGCGGTATCTCCGAACCTTTCACCGAGCGTGAGCAGGCGGAGTTCAGGAGGCGGTTCTTCACCGAGTTTCCCGTTTGCCTTCCGCCGGAACACGAGGAAGCGCTCTGGCTCCACGCATGGTGCGGTCACACCTTCCAGGAAGTTGCCGGCATCATGGGCAAGCCCGCAAGCACGGTCGGTGACTGGATTGCAGGGGCGCGGCAAGCATTCGCCGACCATCTGAACTCAACCCGGCAACAGACGTCATGAAAAAGCAACGAACCGAATTCAAACCCGAGGAAGTCGACGGGCTGGTCCGCGACTATGCCAAGCCGGTTCCCCCGGCTCACCGCATCGCGCTCATCGAGCGGCTGCGTGGCGAGAGGGAACGCTTCGAGGCCAACCTGCGCGAGCAGTCCGGTCAGCGGCCCGGGCGTGGAGGCAGGTGACGCCTGCGTCCATCTCCGTCAGGCAGCCGGGAGGAGCCCCGCTTCGAGGAGCTTCTTCCGGCGTTCGGCCGCCAGTGTTTCCATCAGATCGATCAGCTCGAGCTGCTCGTCCAATTCGAAGTCGGGCATCGGGAGGATCACGCCCCCCAGCAGCATGGCGATCGCTCCGACCGCGCCTCCGGCGCCCTCGCGTTCCATCTGTGCGAAAGCTTCCGCCGCAATCCACTCGGCCCTCGCCGTCAACTCCATCACGTGCTTCTCAAGCTTGATTTCCTCATCCCGCATTCCCAATCTCCTCTGCCAAATCTAACTTCTTATCGTAGCACGTTCTTCGTTCGGAATGCAAGACATCGAGCCCATCAAGCCCCGCTTCGACGAAGCCGCGCGCGAAATTGAGGAGATCCGGATCCGGCGGCGGATCGACGAGATGAACCGGCCCCTGGTAAAACGGGCCTACGAGCGGCTTGAGAAGCGGGAGAAGGCAAAGCTGGAAGACCTCGGCAAGGATCTCGACAGGAACCGTGACCGCGAGGTCAAGGAGCTGGCAAGGGAAGCTCTCGACCGGAGGGTCAAGGAAGCCTCCAACGCTCCGAAACCAAAGTGGGCACCGGGCCCTTCCCGCGACGAACTGAACAAGGCCGCGCGGCGGGATGCCGAGGCCGAATACGCCCGGAAAGTTCAGACCGAGCTCGCGAGAGCGCGTGAGAAAGCCGACGAAGAGCGTCGCAAGTTTCTCGCCAGGATCGAAGGCGACAAGAGCCACAAGGAGGCATTCAACGACATCGCCAGCCGTCGTCACCTTCGGGAAAATTTCAGGGAAGCCTCCGAAGGCCGCGGCAGATGAGTGTCATCCGCGACCCGCGCGTCCATAGCTGGCCCGGAGTCAGCCGACGGGGGAAAAAGATCGTCCTCTCGACGAAGGTGCTGCCGACGTGGCGCCTGGAGACTCTCACCAAGTTTCTGTTCGACCCACTCGTCGGCATCTGGAAGCTATTGGTTCTTGTCGCGGTCGTTGATTTCGGACTGGCAATGCTCAGTGAGGGGGACTCGCCCATCCTCACTCCGGTTTTCCGAAAGCTCTTGGGGAAGGATGACTACGCGCACTCCGGATTGTATGCCATCCTCCTGCTCCTGAGGCTCGTCTGGTTTTACGAAACACGGTCGGGGCGGAATCTGACGCGGATTCTGTTCGGCAGGCGCCTGAGGGTCGTCAAATCCGAAACCGAACTGAAAGCGGGCGGATGGGTTCCCGAAATCAGGGTGGAACTCGATCATACCCTGAGCTTCGCAATCCAGCCCCTCGACAAGGCCGAAAACGAAATCCAGAAGGAGGGCCAGCAGCTGATGCTCGTCATCGACGACTCGCGGAGCGTGAAGCTGACCTCCATCCACGGGATGGCACGAGCCCGCAAGGTGGTCGAGAACGCCAACATGCTGTTGCAGCTCGGGCCGGCGGGAGGTAGCCCGGCCGACCTCGATCTCGATCCATCGAGGGCCTGACGCACGACGGGACCTTCAGACCCGCCATTGGTCGTACCGTCCGGCGAAGAACTCGTGCTGGTCGTAGTTGGCGCGTTGGAGAATGTACGGCCGCCTGCCCGGAATGCAGACCAGCTGGCGGTTGAAACGGTCGTCCCGGGCGAAGTAGCGGCGCACTTCCTCGGGAGTCATGAGGTTCTGCACATGGTTGCGATAGCTCTTGGCACTGGCACCCTTGCTTCGTGACTCGATCGAATTGGCTCCGCGCTCTTCCAAGCGGATCGTCGTGCTCCCCAGATACTTGCTCACCCACTCGGAGGTGAAGTAATCGACGTTGCCGAAGAACTGGAGCACGCCGCTGTTGCCCATGAACGTCTCGAAGCGATCCCCATAGAGCGCTTTCAGCTGTCCGAGGTCCTGCAGCACCGACGTGATCCTCAGGCCCAGCCCCGCCATCTGGCCGATGGCACTTTCCAACTCCTTCATCGTCCCCAGCACGGGCATTTCGTCGAGGAGCATCTGGACCGCGTGCTCCGGCCGCGCGTGGGAGCGTTCGATGGCGGCGAGCGTCATGTTGACGAAGAGCCGGAGCCACTGGCGGCAGGTCGCCATGCGCGTCGCAGGCAGCACCATATACACAGTCGTCGGCTTCTTCTTGAGATCGGCCAGCGAGAATCCGTCCGCACCGAGCGACGCGTGCATCGAGTCGTAGTCGAGGAACTTCAGATTCTTGCGGGCGTTGGACAGCACCGAGCCCCGTTCGTTGTCCCCCATGTCGACAAGCGCCTGGGCCGCAGCGGCCACCCGGTTGTCCGGCCCGCCTTCCTCCTCCATCTCTTCGAACAAAAGTTTGAGTGGCCCTTGCTTGCCGGCGATCAACTCCCCGACCGTCACCAGCGAGCGTTCGTCCTCGAAATACTCCCCACAGGCGACGTGCAGGATCACCCCCTCGATGAAGGCCTTCGCGGTTTCGTCCCAATGGGAGTCCTTGCTGTCCTGAGGAACGATCAGGGCATCCGCGATGAGACCCGCATCCTCGACAAGTGTCGGACTGAGCGGGTCAAGCATCGCCAGCGGATTGAAGCCGGTCCGATAGGGCGCGCAGTGCCCGGGTGTGACATGGAAGGGATCCAGCACGTGGACGTCCTGCCCGAGGGTCTCCGCGCGGAAGCGCGCCGTGACCGCCGCGTTCTCGCCTTTGACATCGAGAACAACCATCGAGCCCGCGTAGGTGAGGAGTTCAGGGATGAGCACGCAACGTCCCTTTCCGGACCTTGATCCGGCGACGAGCATGCGGTGACGGTCGTCCCGGCTTCCGACCAAAGTTCCGCCACGCGTGACCGGTTCCACCCGCCCGTCGAGGCGGGGTTCCAGCTTGGTTGTGCCCCCGATAACGCCGAGAAAGTTGTCCCCCGCCCGGTCCGTGAATCCGGACTGCGCCAGACGTTCGGGATCCTCGAAATAGTTCCTGTCCGAATAGCTCTCGCCGTGACGCCGCCCTTCTTCGCCGCGCAGCAGGTCGCCGAGGATCGGGTCACCGGGGGCCGGCTCTTTTCCGGGTTTCCTGCCTCTGAACGCGTCGAGCATCGCGGGATGCAACCGGTTGCGATCGGGGATGTCAAACGCGGCAGCAAGGTGGCATGGGAGGAATTCCTGACTTCGGTATTTGCCACCCCCGAATTGGTGCCATAGTGGTTCTAACGGGTTCTGTTAGTTGCCGGAAGCCTCGAAGACCTGAACCGGATTCTCCGCATGGATAAGGGATGTCTGCTTGTCGTCGCCATCATCGGCATTCTCGCGCTTGTGGGCTTCGTCCATAAGAAGTCCCATGAGAGAGGGCTCATCGAGGGTGCGAGGAGGGCGGACGCCGCGAAGTACATGGAAGGATACAGTGACGGATACGACAGCGGGGTAGAAGTCGGACGCCGGCAGGGCGTCAAAGCCGGTGATGAGGCTGGCTATCAGCGAGGGCACTCTGAGGGGTATGCGAGCGGTCACCACGAGGGAACCCTTAGCGCCGTCAGAGGGTTCCTGGCCGACCGGCAATTTCTCTTCCTCTGCATGCTGGTCGTCTTTCTGATAGCGCTGCTGTTGCTTTGGCTCCTCTTTCACAAGGCCCCGTGGCCGACACGCGATTGGTTGCGGGCCAAAGTCAGGGGGCTCAATTTGGAGAACGAATGCCGGTATCTGAACAAGCAGATGCAACAGGAGACCCGAAATGCCGCGAGGGAGTGCGCCATCGAGGTGCGCGAGCAGTTCCTCGCCGGTGTCCGGGAACTTCAGCAATCCGTCCGACTGGAACACGAGAGGATCATCGAGTTCGATGGCTTCCTCGACCGTCAGACCCGCCGTACCTCAAGTCTCGAGCGATCGGTCGCAAGGGATCCATTCACCGAGTCGGTGTGGGAGTCCCCGGTCGGGGCGGGGTTCATGGCAAGGGTGATGGAGACGCCCGAGGCCAGGTCGGCTCGCGAACGTGCCGCGGCATTCGGCCTCAGGGCCGATTGGCAACTTCCGCAGCAGCCCGGAAGCGAAGCGCGGCCAAGTCACGCTCCTGAGGCTGCGCCCCGTGATGACGTTTCATCGTGGATTGCAGACGAGGCCCGCAGGCTCTGGGACGGCATCGTGGAAGGTGTTCCGGAGAACGACAACAGTCCTTCCGGCACTGCTGGAAAACCCGAACCCCGACATCCCGATCTCCCCGCCGAGCCCGGTCGGGACCCTTTCTTCAGAATTCACCCGACCTGAGCAGACGCACACCACCAACAACCATGACCGAACCACTTGAGCCACGGCATTCGCCCTCCCTACGCCCTCAACCGAAGCGTGATCTTCCTTCCCGACCTTCGGACGAGATCGCACTGTCTTCCCACTCGTCGTACAAGCAGATCGAGAGGGGTATCGAGGGTGCTGCGGTGAGCTGGCTGGACTTCGCTCACCGGGTGAAGGCGGCGAGCATGGGCGGGGCCGCGAAGAGGGACATCCTCAGGGAGAAGCTCAGGGAGTCGGTCGAGGCGGCCAAGGAGCTGTCCGAAGCTTCGATCAAGGATACCCAGAACAAGATCAGGGCGTTGCTTGAAGTCAGCCTGCTTGAGGTCTACACCCGGACACAGGATCAGATCCAGCTCACCTACGAGTCCGCCTTGGAGAACATCTTCCGGAAGATCGAGGAGACCAACGGCAGTGATCGCCCCCCGGAGATGAAAAAACTGCTTCTCCAGCGCTACTACGCCGACATCGAAGCTCTGAACAAGGAGGTCTCGCGGCTTACGCAGTAGGTTGCCTTGGATGCCAACTCCTGTTAGAATGACAGGGAAGTAGACAAAGAAGGAGATGAGAGATTCCGGACAACGAGGACTTCCGCAAACGACTCCCCTCCATCCAGCAATCGAGGAGCAGGATATCGGACATTCTCGCCGAGGCCGAGAGGTCGACCGCTGAAGCGATCCGGGAAATCGAACAGAGTGATCGTCCGGAAGCCATGAAGGCGATGCTTGTGAAGAGCAGAACGGAGGCGCTCGAAAAGATCAGGCTCAAGGCAGCAGCGGCCCTTACGCCCGAAGGCCCAGCCTAGCGGAAGACGAATACGGTCGGCACCAGAGGCGAAAGCCTTCGCCCTAATCGCCCAATCCGACCGGGACGCACAGGGGAACTTTGTGGCCTAACAGGTGGGGGCTGCGACGCGCAACAGGAACCTTTTTGTTGCTTTTCGCCAATATTGCGGCACAGACCGTCATTTTTGCGATTTGCACGGGATTCTGCTTTCATCTCGGCAAAAAAATTGCAACGTTTCAAACGACGCCCCGCAAAGCTCGAAGCCGTAACCATGCCTGAAGAACATGATGAAAACACCTATAGCATACCAGCCTCTACTGCGAGATGAGGTTGAAACCGTACGGAGGAACCAGATCAGCATCCGCGAGCACCGGCTTACGCTGGGCCTGACCCGCAGGCGCATCCTGCAATCTGCCGATGCTCGGATCGTTGTGAAGAATACGCGCCGCCACGGTCCCTCCGACCAGCAGTTCGGAACCTTGGTTCTTAGCGAAGCCGATTTCCGTCGCTACGCGCCTTCTTGGATCAATCCGTTCAACGAGCTGTTTGAAATCCGCCGGTGGGCGATCGCGAGATTCGGCGGGACAGTCAGCGTTGAACGCTCGGGGCGGCGCTACCTTGTGGAGCTGAGCTGATCTCGGCCAAGTCACCTGCGGCGGCGGCCTGCAGCAAAACGTAGACGCGTCTGAGCGCCTCCCTCCGAGCAGCGGTATCCTTACCAGGGATCAGCTCCTCGACGGCGTCCGCACCAAGCTTCCCGGCCAGAAATGCCGGAAAATGCTCCTCACGGATCCTTGAGAATCCCCGGACCCTCCCGTCAGAGGCGACGATGAAGGACTCGTAGTCGCCTGTCGGCAGCGGTTGGCTCCGTCCGGCATCTCCCCCATCCACCGAATAGGTGTAGATCAGATACTGGGAGTAGGCCTCGGAATAGACGGCGTTCATCGCCCGGGCCCTCCCTTCCAGAGCAAAGCTCGCTTGGATCTGGGTACCGGGTTTGGCTGGGCGGAACCGGGAGCGCAGCAACTGGGCGATCTCATCGTCAGCCTCGCTTTCGTGAGCCTTGGCGGCACGTAGCCACTTGGACACCACTTCGCGTCCCCGCGTGTCGGGATTCTGTCCTTCGGTGGCGCCCGGTGGGCCTGCCGGAAATCCATGCTCCAAATTCAGGAACTCCTGATAGTTAAGATCCATTAAAGGTTCTTGTAGCGGGATTCGTGGTTCAGTGTCAATCCGATTGGGGTGATGATTTTTGCGCTTCATGTCTAAGAATTGCATATCCAACCAGAAAGAGGGAGCGAAACTGGTGCAATTTTTGGAAATATTCTGAAATTGTATTGCAATTGCTTCCAGTCTTTTGCATGTTCCCGACCCCTCGCGCGGCCGGTGGCGACTGTTCGAGGGAACCAGCCAACTTTCACAAGTTTCAATCAGCTTATCGGGTGCAGCTCCGGACAACAGGCAACTGCGTGGCAACACGCGGGCTCTGTGTGCCGTGGGGGCTGCATCGGAAGGCGACGGAGGTATACAAATGAGCTCACAAATCCCGGAAGCCCGGAGTCTCAAGTCCCACATTCGGGAGAAAATGCTATCGGTGGGGATTCCGACCCAAGATGCCTTGGCGGCGCGTCTCGACATGAGTCCGAGCAGCCTGTCCCGCAAGCTGCAGGCCCTTATCGAGGGAAGAAATTCGAAGGGCGGATTCGCCCAGCATCTGGCGGCCGCGCTGGAAATGGAAGTGGATGAACTGCTGACGCCACGAGCGCCCAAGCGCGCGAAGGGCAAATCGCGTCTGCCCGCCGCCCTTGAGGAATTGGTCGAATCGTCATTCGAGCAGGGGCACTCGCTGAAGCGTTCGGTGATTCCGGGCGTTGCCGAGGTTCTCCGTGAACTCGACGGCAGCGACACGGTGATCCTGATATTTTCCGAGCTGCCTGATGAGCTCGCGCACGCCGACCCCGAGTTCCTGAAGGCGCTGATCGAGGCTATGGATCGGGGCATAAGGATCCACTTCGTGGTTCCGGCTCCCGTGAGGGATATCGCTAACGAGCGGCGCGAGATCTCCCTACCTCTGGATAGCTGCTGGAGAGCGGAGATCGGGTGCTCATCCGAGCGACTGAAACCTCACGTCGAGCAATTCATCGACTTCCTGCACATGCACATGGAAGCCGCGGGTCGCGCCGGGCGCGCCGGGAAGGCCCAACTTTGGGAGCTCCCGAGTCATCACCAAGTCTTTAACGCCTTGGGCAAAACCATCTGCGTCCACACGCGAGAATCCTACTTCGCTTTTCAGGAATGTGCCGCGGGATCGGTTTGGGCGGCAGACGACGTGAGGTTCCTGATCTCGCTGCCCCAGCGTCGGGCGCAGGATCTGATCGGGCAACTCCGTCTTCAGCTCGCGATCATGGCTTCGAAGCTCGGCCACTCCCTCGAGGATTGGCAGATACCATCTTACTCCGGCCCCCCGAGATGGGTCATGGAGAATGTCGCGGACCTACGGGACCGCAGCATGCACCGGCCAGTTCTGATCGACTCCGGAATACATAGCCGCGGCGGATGGTCAGGAATGATCCACTCCGCCCCGGCTTAAGATGAGGCCGGGACACTCCGGCAAGACTTCCTTAGAGCCGGTTCCAGAGCCATTTCGAGCCGGAAGCGGAAAACCCGGTCCAAGCACCTTCGCCAGTGAGCCCCACGACGAGAAGCTCGTCATTGTCATCAACATGGGCCTGCAGGGCTTCCAGAATGACTTTCGCCGGTCCCGGGTGGCGGATGATCCACGTGGAATCCAAGTTGTGCCACCAAACCCCGTCGGCCAACTCCTTAATCGCCTCGATCAGTTCCTTGTAGTCCTTCCCCGGAGCGTTCAGATCGTAACCGATCAGGTAGCTTTGTTTGGGTGCCTCTGACATGCTCCCAGCCTGAAGGAGCGAGCGAGCATGGGGAAGCCTGATACTGAGGACGCCGGCGAACGGTGTTTCTCCTTGAAAGTGAACAGAATACGCATTCTGTTCACACCATTCTGGCTACAAAATGGGCCTCACTTTGGCAAGCCCCAAGCAACTCGGCCGTGCCATGGTTCTGCCATGCCCAGCTTGGCAGAATGAGATCGGAGAGCGCATGGCCCGAAAAGAGCGGGACTGCTCTCGAGCTCTAGCTTGACTGGAATCAGCAGCACCTCAGCATACTTCGGGATCAGAATACTCGATGGCGCCTAAATCCAAGCACAGTGCTCCTGGACCATTTGCCGGCTACGCGTTTCAATTTGAACGCGCGCTTTTGCGACTAGCCGACAATGAGGCCGGCGGAATCGTTGGGATAGAAACCTGTGACGACGTCGTTTCGCGCTCCCCCTCCGGAACGATCTACGAACAGGACAAGCATAGCATACAGCCCACGGGAACCCCATTCGGCGACACCTCAAATGCGCTCTGGAATACATTGATGATCTGGGCTGAATCTGCAGCCAATGGCAGTGCAAACCCAGCCATAAGTGAATTCCACCTCGTAACCAATCGGCCTGTTGGAGCCGGACTCGCACGAACAATATCAGAGGCGAAAGGCATCAAAGCAGCTACGACGGTATTTAACACTCTGAAGGAAACTGCGCAAAGTGCGCCGCTTGCAATCCAGCTTCTCTCCGAACGGGTCTTCCGGGTGAATGAACAGCTGCTTTTGCAACTGATCCAAAAAATCTCGTTGTACGACCAAGACAGCCTCTCCATTGGGAGTGCCTTGGACGATCAGCTGGCAGACAAACTCCGATTCCCAACCTGGGCCCGTAACAGCTCTCGTCAAATATGCAATTCCTTACTGGGATGGATCCAACGAGTCTGCATGGATTCATGGCGAAGGCAGGAACCAGCTTGGATTGAGCAGGCCGACTTCAATGACGAGTATCACACTATCCTAGAATCTCTCCGTCGCCAACAGTGGAGGGAAAAGAGTGAGAATCTCATACCTGTAAGCAAGGAGGAGATCGCAGAAAAGCGCGCCTATGCGTTCGTGCGTCAGCTGCAACTCATCGCCATCGAGGAATCCCAAATTACACCGGCGATTACAGACTTCATACGGTACTCATCTGAGATGAGTAGACTATTGCGTCAAGGGGCGATCACGACATCTCACATCGAAGATTTCCGCAATGAACTCGTTAGGCGTTGGCGAGCGATCAGGGATAGAATCGAGAGGCTACACGCATCCGATTCAGAAGAGAATCGTGGATTTCGGATCTACAGCACCACCACAAATGACTATCTCGCTCCGCTCGGTGGGATCGACACACAGCATCAGTATTTCACTTCTGGAGCATACCACCGCCTCGCCCACGAGATCGAAGTCGGGTGGCATCCACGCTTTGAAGCAATGCTTGAAACCCTTTTGCAAGAAACTGCATGAATTTGTTCTTCGAGAAGAACGCTATTCAGAATCCCATTCTGGGCGCGGAAGCAATATGGACCGCAACCAAGGCTTGCTACAAAAAGAGCAGCCAAATCAACGGGCTTCCTTTTGCAGCATCATTTGTTATTCTCCCGCTAGCACTCCATTCCCGGACAGCCGAGACACTGGCCACCAAGAATCTACAGGGAGCATTGATAAAATCTTTGTCCGAGAATCGGGAGATTCCCTTCGGTCTCCAGGAACGGGTTGAGGAACTATCCGATCTGACCCTAGCCTCCATAAGTTTGGCTGCCGCATCAGGCTTGATCACCTTGGACCCCGTGCATGATCGTCCCCTTGTCCCATACACAAATCGCCATCCAATCCAGCACGCTAATCAGGAAGTCAAAAACATTTTGGCAGCCAGCAAGCGGATCGGTCACGCAATTGCGGAGCTGAGCTTTTCACGGCTGTGTTCAATACTCAATTTGAAATTCTGAATGAAACTGGCAATCATCAAGGTCATCCTTTGGCCGAAGAATCAAACAAAGACACCGAGAATTATCGAATTTGCCACCGATCGAATCAACGTAATTACCGGACAGAGCGCCAGCGGCAAATCTAGTATCAGTTGGATCATCGACTACTGCCTTGGAAGCAACAAGTGCTCAATTCCCGTTGGTATGATTCGAGACCTGTCGGAATGGTTCGGACTTCACATTCAGCTTCGGAATCTGGAGATGATCATTGCAAGGCGGAATCCAGGTGACCGCAAAAGCACCTCCGACTTATACTGGGAAGAGGGAGTCGACCTGATGCCTCCCGAACATCCGGAGAAGAACGCCAGGGTCGAAGACTTCAAGAACCGGATGAATCAAATCGCCCGACTCCCTACGCTCGACTTCTCAGACGCCGATGGCAACCCTGGCTATGCATCAAGGCCCAGTTTCAGAGATATGGCTGCCTTCAATTTCCAACCGCAGCACATCGTCGCCAACCCATTTACGCTCTTTTACAAAGCTGATACGACAGAGCACAGAGAAACGCTGACTCACATTTTTCCTCTTGTATTGGGTGCGGTCGATGCTGGAACCCTCGCAGACGAACGCGAACTGCGAGATCTTGAGCGTCAATATGCTAGGGTTCGTCGGGAGCACGAGAAGCGAACTCGCGCGGTCGACGCATGGTCTGCCGAAGTGCAAAGTTTTTACTTTCAGGCTAAGGAAGTTGGACTCCTTATGGGCTCGCCTGAACCCGAGGATGGTTGGCGCCTTGAGCGCTACCTAGTGGAGCTCAGAAAGGTTCCGGACAACCTCAAAGAACTCAATTTGCCAGACGTCCCAGAGGGAGCCACTGAAAATGCAGTCGAGGTATTGCGACGCACGATAGCCACGGACGAGGAGCATACCCGTCGAATAGGTGATCTCCGGAGAAGACTAGCGCAGCTCGACGTTCTGGCCGATTCGGTTGGCGAATTTAGATCTGAGCTGGCACAGCAGGAAGACCGACTTAGCGGCACAAATTGGCTTAAAAAGAAGCTCGCAGAAGATTGCCAGTGCCCCGTATGCGGGAACAGTAACGCGCGTGCATTAGATGAGCTTGCCCAGCTTGAGGATCTTGCCGATGAAGTTGCGAAGCTATCACGCTCAGCAGCGGTTGCTCCGTCCAATCTAGACAAAGAGAAAGCAGAGATCCGGGAGGAACTTCGGACTCTCGAATCCAATTTGAGGGTTGTTCGAAAGAAGAGAGCCGAACTTGAAGGCCAAACAGAGCAAATCGTAAAGCAACGCCAGCGCGTTAGAAATGTCTATTTGTTCGCTGGTCGCGTTCAGGAAGCACTCAACAACATTGATGCGGCCGAAGATGGCGGAGACAAAGTGAGGGAGCTTGCGCGCTTGAATGAGCTCATTTCTGTACTCAAACGTAAGCTCGATCCAGGGGTTCGCAAAAGGCGGTTGATGAGCGCATTGGAGAGTGTTTCAAGAGGGATCGAGTCTTACGCGAAGCTGCTGATGCTCGAACACCAAGACGAAAACCCGACATTGGACGCCAAAGAACTGACTCTGAAGTTTCAAAGCAAAAGCGGAAGAACCGACTACTTGTGGGAAGTCGGGAGTGGTCAGAACTGGGTAGGTTATCACATAGCAACTTTTCTTGCCTTGCATGAGTACTTTTTGAAACTTGCTAACAACCCAGTCCCTACGTTTTTGGTTATTGATCAGCCAAGTCAGGTCTACTTCCCAGAAGAGTGGCCCGCGCTTGATGAAGCACCAAAAGGCAAAGGCGAATTGCAATTGTCAGAAGACATCAAAGGCGTCCGCCGTATCTTCCTAGCCCTTGATCAAATGCTTACAAATACGGATAATGAACTACAGATCATTGTGACTGAACACGCTGGTAGCCTTGTGTGGGAGAGCTGCAAGAACGTGCTGCTAATCGGTAACTGGCGGGACGGCGAAGATGAGTTCTTGATTCCAGAAGAGTGGCGTGTATAGCCCCAATGGAGACGCAAGGGCAATCTTACAAATTAAGGTGTATCGTATCTCCGTTCTAGTTCCCATTTTTCCACAAACGCCGCGCCAGATCGCGTTCGTCCTCGCCAATCAAATCCAAATACACGGTTGTTGATTCCAGCCTTGTATGCCCCAACCACTTCTTGATCGTCGAGACCGGAACCTTGGCATTAATGCACGCGACAGCGAATCCATGCCTGAGTCCTTTCGGGCATGCTTTGACCCCCTCGATGCTGGCTGCACTCATGCATTTCTTTACCAGCTTCCAACCTGTGGTTCTGCAGAAGCCCCATATACGTCGTTCTTGACGATCCGTTGTTCTAATACACTCGATTAGCTCGATTGGGACTGGCACAGCTCGACTACGGATCGAAGCTCTTTGCTTCAGGGTGCGTATAACTATTACCCCCTCGTCAGCATCGAGGTTCGTCCATTCTAGGGCAAGAGCTTCTGATACTCTTGCCCCGGTGTAGTAGAGCGTGAGCAGAAACGCTTTTCGCAGAGAGTCGTCAACTCCCAAGGCTGCGTTGTAGAAGCGCTGCCGCTCGCTCGCGTTGAGGTATTTGCGGTTCCCGGCGTGATGAAACAATAGCCCCTCCAGACCCATGGGTGAACAGAATGCGTATTCTGTTCATTCTACCAACAATCAGACCAAGAGTCACTACCCATTGACCATCATGACTATACGGACAATCATTGGAGAGAACGGGCCTCAGGCGGAACTGTGCAACGGGGGCCAATGCCCGGCGGTAATCCTGACCGAAGAAGGGAACGCCTACGTTCAAGGCAACAAGTTGAGCACTCGGGAACGAGAAAGCCTGTCGGCACCAGAGGGTGAAGACTTCGTCTCGATACCGTTTGAGGTCCTGAGGGCGATTGCCGCTCAGGTCAGCGAAGCCTGATGCTCCTCGCTGGCTTTCGGGGGAGGCTCCTTCACGGAGTCTCCCCCTTTTCGTGGATAGATCGTGCTATCGATAAACTCCCGGAAATCCGGAGCATAGTAGCAGCCATAGCGCTCCCAATGCGTTCTAATTTCAGGGGCATTCATGAAGTCCCTGATGTCCTCAAGGGTGCTCTTCCATTCAGCGGAGGTAAAGAGGCGCCGCTGCCCGAACATGACCATCGTGTGATTGATCCAGACTTGTCGAAATCGTCTCTGCCTCTGGTCTTCACCGGAGTCCCCGCTGATGGCGTCGAGAAGATCCGGATTGTCCATGGCCTTGAACAGTAGCGCCGTCGTTCGGTCATACTGCCGGGCTCTCGCCTCGAACCTGCTCTGCTGCCGTGAAAGGTGTTGCTGGATCGCCAGCGAAATCAACGCCACGACAACCGACACCACTGCAATCCATTCTGGTATTCCCAAGTTCTGCTCCTTCCAGCTCGGCTCGGCTGGCATTTTCGATTCGAATCGAAAGTAGGACAAATCGGCCCCGAACGCAATGGGACGACTACCGATGGAGAAGCTCCGCTCACGAGACGTGAGCCAAGTCCGCTGCCTACCAGCTTGCCTGATACACAACGCTCTTCCATTTGCCGGGCTCAGGGTTCTGAAGCCACTCAGCGGCTTTCTGGAACGTTCCGATGGCTTCGTCCCTTTGCTCCTGATCGTTGGTGCTTTCGCCAAAGAAGAACCCGTCGGTCTTCGGCAGTCTCTCTTGTCGGATGGCTTCAATGACCTTCAGTATTCCCGGTGCACTCAGTTCGATCCGTTGGCACTCATCGATTCCGTCCGCGAACGTCTCAACGATGAATCCGTGAAGATCCGGATGCTTGCGCCAGTAGCCCAGGTCCAGCTCGTAGCCCTTGATGCGAAAACCGCCCTCAGTCCGGTTGTTCTCGGGATTCTCCCAGTCGTGCACCAGATAAGATTCTCCGGTCAAATACATGTCTAGCCCCATGGCTGTTCTCCTTCTTGGTTGGTTTCTCCCTGATGGGATTGCCAGCCGGGGAAGCATTCGGCAGGAGGGCGGCGGTCAAACCCAGGCCGCCGGAGGCGGGGCCGGTTTGGAGGGGTTTGACCGATGACCGCCGTATGCTAGAGGCAAATTCAGGCAATCAGGGAGGAACCGAACAAGAGAATCAGCCTTTGGAGCTTCTCGTGGGTTTGATCCGGTTGAACTGCCACTGGCGGACGTTTTACCCGTGAGCACCCCGAGATACCCGCATGACCACCGCCCAAAGAACCGCCAGCCTGACCCCCATGGACAAGCTCGCCGTGCTCGTCGGCGACGTCGATCAGCTCAGAACGCGGATTGAAGGCATAGCGGCCCAACAATCGATCGACGACATGTTGGAAGTGCTTGAAATCGAGGCTCTGGCCTGTCGCTTCGGCGTTTCTCAGGACACGCTTCGGAGACGACTCCGCGAGGCAGGAGGCAAAGTCTTCAAGCTGGGCAGAAAACACGTCATCCGCAAAGTCGCCTTCCTGGAAGTCATCGAGACACTCGAAAGCGACGATTTCAGCTGACCGGGCTCAATCCTCCTCTTGCGGCGGGACAATCTTCCAGAAGAGTCCGGCCTGTTTCGGTGTGATCCTGCCATTGCGGTATTTCTGCTCGTAGGTTTTGAAGCTGCTGTGCCCCATGTTGTAAGTGAGATTCTCACGGCACCCCGGAGTGCCCCGATGGAGCGCTTCGAAATACGAACCGTAGGAGTGACGCATGATGTCATGACCCCACGACACTTTCGCAGCCTTGCGCGCCGCCCCAAAGCGTTTGGTGAAGTTCGACGGAATCACGCTTCCCCGGGCACTCTTGAACGGCTCCAACCACTTCAAGGCGTTGTCTTCGATCGGAATCTGACGCCGCGGGTTGCGGTGGGTCTTGGTGGTCACGCAGTCGATAATCCGCTCCTTGAAATTGATCTGCTCGAAGCGGGTCGGCTTAATCTCCGAGAGCGGCCGCATGCCGGCGAAAAAGCCCAGCACGAAGTAGGGCACGAGATCTCGGTCATTCGTCCAACACCACGCGAGGAGCGCTCCAACCTCCTCAGGCGTGGACACGCAGACCTCGCCACGAACATCCTTGAGCCTGGGAATGTGCTCGATGGGATTGTGCCCGTGGCTGCGCTTGGCCTTCTCGTGGCCGAAAACCGTTCCGAGCATGCTCACGAGCTGATTGTAGCTGGCAGGTGCAGGCTTCTCCTTCGTCCTCCACTTGCCGAGCCACTCTCTCCAGAAGTCAGTGTCCATGGTCACAATCGGGGTGGGCTCCAACCCCCGGACCTTGTTTCGGAAGGGCTTCCAGCGGGCGGCAAGGTAGGTGGAAGACCAGTTCTCCGAATGATCAGCCTCATGAGCTTCGACAAGCTCGCCAAAGCTGACCGACGAATTCTGCCGCTCGTGATCTTCCGCCCACGTCATGAAGGCCTCACGAAGCCCGGAGAAGCCGTGGAACCGCGCCAGCTCGTCGAGCTCCACCGCATCGCGGATCAGGTCCGTGGACGCCTTGACGGCCAACCGCCGGTTCTGTTTTTCCAGCTTCTTGAGAGAAGCGGACCTCACCTCCGCCTCCCGCTTGGTCTGGTAATACTCCTGGGAACGCTTGCCGGTGCTGGACAGCCTCGGAGGAATCGAGAGAACCCACGCCTGCTTGCTCTTCTGGTAGGCGGGTGAAAGCGTTGCGTTGCGTCCCATGGCAGGGACGAAAGTGGCAAAAACGGCGCAATTTCAGAAGAAAATAGTGTGGATTTCCGTGGATTTATCGTGGATGCCGCCACAGAAAAAGGGCTTACGGTTTCCCGTAAGCCCTTTAAAATCAATGGAGCGGGTGATCAGATTCGAACTGACGACATCAACCTTGGCAAGGTTGCGCTCTACCCCTGAGCTACACCCGCGTTGCGCGAACGCGTGCGGGGTTTCTACATCCCATTCGCGCCCGGGCAAGAGATTTTTTCAAACTTCCTGACAGCCTGAATCTTCGCGCTTGAAACTTCAAACCCGAAACTTGGAACTCCCTGCATGTCCGACAAGCTCGCCGAAATCATCGCCACCAAGCATCAGGAGGTCGAAGCCCTGATGCCCCGCGCCGGCCACCTGCGCGCCGCCGCCCTCCAGCGCAACGATTTCCGGGGATTCCGCGCCGCGCTCGACCGCGGGCCCGACCGGCTCGGGGTGATCGCGGAGGTCAAGAAGGCGTCCCCGTCGGCCGGGGTGATCGACCCGGATTTTGACCCGATCCGGCAGGCCAGGCGCTACCTCGACGGCGGCGCGTCCTGCCTTTCGATCCTGACCGACGAGCCTTACTTCCAGGGTTCGCTGAGCTACCTCGCGAAGATCGCCGAATTTTCGGAAGCTCCCCTGCTCCGCAAGGACTTCACCGTCCATCCCATCCAGATCCACGAGGCTGTCGTCGCCGGCGCCGATGCCGTGCTGCTGATCGTCGCGGCCCTCGATGACGAACTGCTCAAGAGCCTCTATCAGGAGGCCAAGGACTTCCAACTCGACGTGCTCGTCGAAGTCCACGACCTGCCGGAAATGGAACGAGCGCTGGACCTCGGCGCCGACCTGATCGGGATCAACAACCGCAACCTCAAGACCTTCACCACCGACCTCGCGACCACCGAGGCGTTGGCCGACGAGGTGCCCGATGGCACTCTGCTGGTCTCCGAGTCCGGCCTGAAGTCGCTGGCCGATTGCCAGCGCGTGCTCGACGCCGGTTCCAACGCGGTCCTGATCGGCGAGACGCTCATGCGGGCCAACGACCCCGCGTCGGAAATCATGGCCATGCTCGAGCTGCATGCGGGTGTGGACGGTGCGGAGTAACTCATCGCTCCGAAGTGCCCCGTAAACGGGGAACTACAAACATCACTGGCCGGCCACTGGGGTTCGTAGTTCCCCCTTCAGGGGGTTGCACAACCCCGGCGAAACGACTCAGCGCGCCGCCTCCACCAACTGCGCGAGGCTTTCCCGATACGCCTCCAACTCGCCACCGGGACGCAACTCAAGCACCCGCTCGACCACGATTCGAGACACATCAGGGCGTAGGCGGAACCGAACTCAAACCCCGCAAACGGGGAACTACAAACCACACTGGCCGGCCACTGGGGTTCGTAGTCCCCCCTTCAGGGGGCTGCACTACCCCGGCGAACCGACTCAGCGCGCCGCCTCAACCAACTGCGCGAGGCTTTCCCGATACGCCTCCAACTCGCCACCGGGACGCAACTCAAGCGCCCGCTCGACCGCCTCAAGCGCCGCATCGTAGTTCCGCTGCTCGACCCGGACCCGCGCCAGCCCGACCCATGCGTCCGCGGCCGTCTCTTCCACCGCCGCCGCCCGTTCGTAGAGCAACGCCGCCGTATCATACGCCTTCTCCCCGAAACGGAAATCCGCCAACGCCAGCATGGCCGCGCCATCGGTCGGGTCTTCGGCAATCAGCTTCTCCAGCTCCGCGACGCCTTCCTCGGGCGCCTTCTCCGACTCGATCGCCAACCTCGCTGTCGCCAAGCGGAACGCCCGTGACGGACTGCCTTCCTCGGACTTCGCCTTCTCGACCAACTCTTCGGCCAGTTCCCACTGCTTCGCCGAGATCGACGATCCGATCAGTGAAATGATCCGCCCTTCCGATGGCTTCGTTTCCCCACCGAAGGCCTCGGCGACGATCGCCTTCGAGTCTTCAACGCGTCCGGCTCGCAGATGCAAGTCGGCGAGCAAGAGCAAGCTGTCAGGATCGAGCGTCCCCAGCCTTCGCGGCAGTTCGAGCGCTTTCACCGCCGCCTCGTTCTCACCGAGATCGAGCAGGATCGACGCCTGCAAACCGGCATACGAAGCCTCGTTCGGCCGCTGACGGATCACCTCATCCAGCAACGCCACCGCCTCCTCGCGCTCGTCCAGATTCTGCAGGCACTGCGCCACGCCCGCCTTCCACTCGGCCGAGTCCGGCTGTCCGAGCTGCGCCATCCGATACGCCTGCAAGGCGCTCGCCCACTCGCCCTTCTGCAGGCGGCAGAACCCGAGCAACCCGTAGGTCGTACCATCGGAGTCTCCGAGCCGCAGAGCTTCGAGCAAATGCTCGAGCCCCTCGTCGAGCTCGCCTTCGCGAACCAGCACCATCGCCAGATTCCGATGGGCGCGACGGAACGACGGATACTTCCCGATCGCCTCTTCGTAGGCCTTCTTCGCCTCCTCAAGTTTCCCTTCCTCGAAGTACAGGTTCCCGAGATTGAACTGCAACGCGGCCGACTCGGACGTCAGCTTGCTGTCCTTGACCTTCTCCAGCGCCGACTCGCGCTTGCCATCCTCCATCAGCTTCTGCACCTCGACCAGCAGTCCCCTTTCCTCGGTCGAAACCACCGGTTCGATCCGAGCCTCGATCCGGTAACTGCCATTGAAGGACTTCACGAAGGAGTCGCTTTGCCAGTAGGAGGAAGAGAGCGGGAGTGCCTCGGCGGAATATCCAATATCCAACAAGGAATATCCAATGATCAAGATGGAGATTCCGGCTGTAGCGCGATTACCAAGTGAACTGAGTCTCATGATCCCTTCTGCTGTAAATTCTTTCGAGCCGTCTGGACCGAAGTGAAGAGAATGGCGATCAATTCGTCTGTCTCCTTGATCACCTCGTCCAGCTTCTCATTTGGCTGAATCAAATCCGCCCGACGGATAATCTTCAGCCACGTCAGCGTTTCCCTCAACTCCTTCAGAGCGAGCTTCACCTTGTGAATGAAGTCGCGCCTCGATTCAGCGGACACGGCCTCGCTGTAGTTCGGTGCGGGAGCCGTTCCGGACCTGAGCAACTGCTTCCCGATGTGCTGCCCCGAACGAGAATCAGGCAACGCCTCCGACACCCGAATCATGCGAACGGCATACTCGATCAATCGGGCTTCGAGGTCATATGTCTGACCACTGATCATTGAACATTCCTTGTTGGATATTGGATATTCCCTGCCGACTGTTGAGTGTTCCATCCCCTCTTACTTGCGAATGGTAATCGGCCACCGCATCACCGCCTTCACCGGCCGGCCCTGCCTTGTCGGAGCCGTGAACCGGGCCGACGCCGCCACGCGGCGCGCGGCAGTGACCAGTTCCTGATGGGTCGCGGATACGGTGCGGCGGATACTGACACTGCCTCGCTCGGAAAGCTGGATCTCGAAAACCACCGTGCCCTGCGTGACCCCGCGCCTCGCAAGCGAGGAAGGGAAGGCCGCTGAGCCGTGACGCAACAGCCGTGGCGTGCCGTCGAGCTCACCGACGTTGTAGTAGGACTTCGCCACCGGCGCGGGCGGCGGCTTGGGAGTCGAGCGGGTCGGCGTCGGAGTGCGCGGCGTCGGCGGAGCCTGGCGCACCACCGGCTTCGGCAGCGGCGCGGGTTCGATGTCGGTGAAAAACGAATCCACCGGCGTTTCGAGATCCATCGGGATGTCCGCCTTCGGCACCGGCACACGGGTCGGATCCGGCACGTCGCTGATCTGGGTCAGCGACGGTGGCGGAGGTGGCGCCTCGGGGGACGGCTCTTCCGGTGGCGGTGGCGGCGGCTCGGGCAGCGCCGTGACCTCGACCTCGCGCATCTCAAGCTCCGGAAGCATGCCCTTGGGCACCAGCAACCTCGACAGCCCGAGCAGGGCGAGCAGCAGGCCCGCCATGACCGTTCCGACGATGATGCCCGCGAATCTCATTTTTCCGTGGCCAGTGAAACCGACGGCGCGCCGGCCAGCTTGGCGGCGTCGATTGCCGCTACGGTGTCTTCCGTAGATGTCGCGGCGTCAGCGCGGATCACCACCGGCACCTCGGAGTCCTCCTCCATCATGGCGGCGACCACCGCCCGAATACCGTCCATGCCGATCTCGCGTCCGCCATGCCACACCCGGCCTTCGTCAGTCACGGCGATCAGGATCGCGCGCTTCTGCAAATCCTCGGCACTCGCGGCGCGCGGCTTCGACACCTCGACCCCGGTCTCCTTGACGAACACCGTGGTGACGATGAAGAAGATGAGCAGCAGGAAAACGACGTCGATCAGCGGCGAGATATCCACCGTGCTGACACTCGCGTCCGTAGAGCGATGCCGGAACCTCCTCATCCGGCACCTCCTCCCAATTCCTCATGGAGCTGCCGTTGCAACTCGAGGTGCGTCGACTCCGCCTGCCGTCGGAGCAGCGCGAAAAGCAAGGCGGCCGGCACCGCGATCACAAGCCCGGCTTGGGTGGTGACCAGGGCCTTGGAAATGCCTGCCGAAATCGTGTCGAGCGGCTCCGAACCCGAGGCCGAAGCCATGCCCCCGAATGTCACCAGCATGCCCGCCACGGTGCCGAGCAAACCGAGCAGCGGAGCGGCCCCGATGAGCACGCCAAGGAACGGAAGCCGACGCTCGACCCACGCCATTTCATCCAGCTCGAAGGTGGCGAAGCGTCTCTCGACTTCCGAGCGTTGCGGCGCCGCCCGATTCCATGGGAGTTCTCCACCAACGCCCTTCCGCTCGCTCCACTCCCGACGGTCGACCCGCCGCCTCGTGCGCCGGCAGTGCCACCAGATCGCGAACACGAGGCTGTAGATCATCACCGCCAACACCAGCAAAGCCCACAGGGTAAGCCCGCCTTCGTTGAGCGTCTTGAGGATCGCGTTCTTCATCAGCGTCGCAGCGAATTGACGAATGAGAGTCCGAGGCGCTCGGTCGACTGCACGATCCCCTGGCTGCGTCGTGCGAGAAACGCGTGCAACACCAGCGCCGGAATCGCAACCACCAGACCGAACAGGGTGGTGATCAACGCTTCGGAAATCCCGCCCGCCAGCGGCTTCGGGTCGCCCGAACCGAACAGGGTGATCAGGTTGAAGGTGCGGATCATGCCCGACACGGTGCCGAGCAGACCGAGCAAGGGAGCCGTCGCTGCGGTGACCGCGATGATCGGCAGGAACGCGCCGGCCTTCTGCTGGACCCCCATCAACTGCTCGTAAAGCGTCTCTTCCACGGTATCCGTCGTACCTTCCGACCGCTCGACCAGCTTGGTCATCACGCCGGCCGCGGGATGCGAAGGCCCGGCCGCCAACTCGGCCGCCTTGCCACGATCTCCCGACCGGAGCGCGGCGACGATCGCGTTGACCCACGCCTCGCCCGGTTCGCGGTAGCGCGCGAATCCGAAAAGCTTGATCAGTCCGAAGATCAGACTAAGCACCGCCAGTCCGATGATCGGCCAGATCCACAGCCCACCCTTGCGGAACAGGTCCGCCAGACCGCCGTCGATCTCCTCCAGCGCACGCGCCTTGCCACCGGTGACATCCAGTCCGAGCAGCGCCTCATTCCCCGAAACCACGGATGCCACGGCATCGGCATCTTCCGGCACCACCTTTGGCAAGGTGCCGCCTTTCTCCCAAACCACGCCTCCGGCGACGCCGTCACCACTGAACCAGACCAAAGGTCCGGCCGCCGCGAACTCGCCGGATGCCACCGCACCCGTCGGTCCCGCCGCCTCACCCGGAGCGGTCGAGCCACCGAGCATCTGTTCGAGCCGTGCGACCGATGCCTCCATCACCGCCAGCCGCGCGATCATCGCCTCGGCCGGATCGTCGGCCTCGCCCGCGATCACCGCGGCATCAACCGCCAGCTCGGGCTCACCCGGACCGGCCAAGGTCGTGACTTTCAGCGCGTGATCCTTGAGCAGGCCCGCGACGTATCCCGCGTCCTGTTTGCGCACCTGCCGCTCGCGCTCAAGCTCGCGCATCGCCATCTCGCGATCTTCCTTCGAGGTCCGCGCGATCCGCACCAGCCGACGCTTCTCGCGCAACTCCAGTCCGACTTCCTCGAACTCCTTCGAAAGTTCCGGCTTCTCCGCCGCGATCGCCTCGCGCACCTCGCCGAGCTGCTCCATCGCGGCTTGCAGGTCCTTCTCCGCCTGCTCGAGCGCGTCTTCCACGCTCGTCTCGGCAAAGCCCTGTCCCGCCAGCAGGAGAATGGCGGCTCCGTTGATCAGGATCCGCTTCATTTCACCTCGAGGATTTGGACCGGAAGCCTGACCAGCTCCGGCGGGCGTTTGCGGTCGAGCTCGTCGAGCGCCTTGATGACTTCTCCGGCCAGCTCGGGACGCGATGTCCACGTCCAGCCGCCGGCCGCCGGCTCACCGGTGCCGGCATTGCCGTTACGGTCCGTGTAGTAGGCCCGCGCCAGACCGAGGTAGAGCACCTCGACTTCCTGACCTTTCCTCACTTCCTTCGCCCGGGTGATCCGCCGGTTGAACTGCTCGGCCTTCGAAAGGATTCCGAGAATCGCCTGCAAGCCGTCGCGCGCCTCGTCGCCCGATGCCCATGCTTCGAGCGCGTAAGTTTCCGTTTCGATCTCTTTGAACAACGGCGCCGGCAGCGCCTTGACCAACGCCAGCACCCGCGGGCGCGTCCGGCTCACGGCCTCGACCGCCGCCCGCCTCGCGTCGCGCAGCTTCGCGATCTCCGCCTCGGCTTCCTGCTTCTTGGCGTCGTAGCCCTCCGCCGACTGGCCCGACTTCTCCAGCTCTTCGTCGAGCAGCTCGAGTTCGCGACGCTGCAGCTCGAGCAGGTCGGCCATCGAGGCCTTGCGCACCTCCCAGTCCGATTTCTCGGCGGAAGCCTGCGCTTTCATATCGACGATCTTCGCGATCGTCTCGCGCAGTTTCGCCACTTCGGCATCCGGCGCCTTTTCCTGCGCGGAAAGCGTCGCCGCGAGGGCCAGCAACATGGAGGGGATGAGTCGCATCGCCACGATTGCTAGACCCGATCGCTCCTCCCGACAACGCAAGAACCGGGGCCGCTTGAAGCGACCCCGGCCCGAACAATGCGCACCGAGAGAAAGGAGCATGAATCAGAAGGTCGCCTCGACCCCGGCAAACCAGGTGCGCGGCAGGTTGGTCCGCGGACCTTCCGGGAGGCGCGTCACGACCGCGCGCTCGTCGAAGAGGTTGTGCAGACCGCCGACCAGCTTCCAGTTGTCGTTGATCTCGTAGTAGCCGCTCAGATCGACCGTCAGCAGCGCGTCGACCTTGCCTTGGCGGGCGCTGGTCACCGGAACCGGCGAGTTCAGGGCGGTGCCGTAGGTGTGGCTGGTGAAGTTGGCGTCGAGGTTCACACCCCAGCAGGCGGCGATGTAGCCGATGCCCGCCGCGAGCTTCCACTCGGGGACGTACGGGATGTCCGCGCCGCGCTGGCCGCCGGCGTAAATGTCGTCCTCACCGCCGGTCAGCAGCCGCTCCTTGAGCTCGGCGCTGGTCCACGTGGCGCTGACATACATCGGCAGGTTGAAGCCGAAGCCGCGATCGAACAGCGGATCATAGGTGATCATACTCTCCACACCCCAGACCTCCGCCGCGCCCGCGTTCTGGTTGACGCCGTTGCCGAGACCGGCATCGACGCCGATCAGGTTGTCGAAGTCGGTGAAGAAAGCCGCCGTATCGACCAGCAGGCCGCCGTTGCGGTAGCGCCAGCCGAGTTCGTAGCCGAGGCTTTCCTCCTCCTCGACGCCGCCATTCACATACGAGTTCGGTCCCGGCAGCGCGAAGCCGCGGTAGATGCCGCCGTAGGTCGAGTGGCAATCGTTCCAGTCGTAGTTGAAGCCGAGGCCGCCACCCCACACGCCGACGCTGTCGGAGGTGCGCAGGCCGGCGCCGTTGAAGTCGGTCACGTCGTAGTCGACGTGCTCGTAGCGGATCCCCGGACGCAGCGTCAGCTGGCCGATCTCGATGCTGTCCTCGATGAAGAACGCGAGCGCGGTCGCTTCCTCGAGACGGTTGGACTCGTCACCCGGCGTACCGGTGCTCACCGGCGTGAAGTTCGAACCGCCGTTGGCGTTGAAGACATTCACATACTGCTCGCGGAACACGCGGTCGTAGTGGGCGCGGAAACCGCCGGTCAGCTCGTGCGAGACCGATCCGGTGTTGAAACGCCACGTTCCCTGGTTCTGCCAGCCGTAGGCATCGTAGTAGCGGGCGTTGCCCTTCACGCCGATCGAACCGGTGGCGCTGCCCTGCAGCACGGCGAGCAGAGCGGGATCGAGCAGCGCATTGTGCAGGCTGGTCCGGCCCGATCCGCTGGCGATCCGGCCGCGGCCGTCGATCGCCGGATTCAGCGTCGAGGACACATGGTCGAGCTTATACCAGTTCCGCATGAAGTTGTTCCAGTAGAGGGTCGACTGGAAGCTGACGTCGTCGCACGGCTCCAGCACGTAGCGCAGGTAGGAGCGGTACTGCTTGCTGTCCATGTTGTCGAAAACGCCGGCCGCGTAGCGCGTGTCCGGGTTCGCCCGCGCGTCGAACTCGCTGAGGCCGAGGTAGCCCTCGTCGGACTCGAAGTCGGTCATGCCGAACTTCACCTCGAAGCGCTGCTTCACGTTGCCTTCGAATTCCCAGAACGCCTTCACCATCGGCTCGTAGAAACGGAAGCCGCTGTCGGCACTGATCCCGCCGAGGTAGCTGCGGTAGCCGTCGCTCTGCTGGCCGTGGAACTCGAGCACGTAGCCCCAGCGACCCCAGTCGGTCTCGAAGGTGTCGCCATACCACGTGTGGTTGAAGAACGTGCTGTCGCTGCCCGCGGTCGTCCGCGAGTAGAAGTTCGGACCACCCTCGCCAGGCACCGGGGTCGACAGGAAATTGAGCACGCCGCCGGTCGTCTGCGGACCGTAACGGACCTGGCTCGACCCCTTCAGCACCTCGATCGCCGACATCCGCCCGCTCTTCGGGAAATAGTAGGCCGCCGGAGCCGAGTAGGGAGCCGGCGCGGTCAGGATGCCGTCCTCCATCACCGTCACCTTCGAAGTCCGGGTGCCGTCAGCGCCGCGCATCGAGATGTTCGGGAAGTTGCCGTAGCCGTCTTCCTGGCGGAGATACACGCCCGGCACGGTCGAGAGGATCTGGGTGATGTCCGTGTAGCCCCGGTCGCGGAATTGCTCGGATTCGATGTAGGCGGCCGATCCGGCCAAATCCCACACCGCCTCGCTGCTGCCGACCACCGTCAGGCCTTCCAGCATCCCGATGTCGTCCAGCGCGTCCTGCGCGCCCGCGGTCACCGCCGTAGCCAGCAGGCCGGTTCCAATCACCCGGCCCAGCCGGTTCCGTTCATCCTGTCGTTTCATCATGTTGAAATAAATCTTTATTGAGACTCAGTCGCAGTGGCGGGGATGTGCCAGACCGATACGGGTCGGGTCAAAGATTTTTTCGCCGGATTCGGAAACACCTCCGTGACACAGGCCGATGTCGTAGAAAAAACCGGAACGGTGATGATCCGTTTCCGCCCAACCCGTAAGCCCGATCCCTTGAAACCGACCCATTTCCTGCCCGCCCTCGCGGCCTTCGTCCTCCCTCTCGCCGCCCAGCCCGAAACCCAGGACGCCACGATCACCGGCGAGCTCCGCCAGTGGCACAAGGTCACCCTGACCTTCGACGGCCCCGAGGCCAGCGAGACCGGCACCGATCCGAACCCCTTCACCGACTTCGACTTCCGGGTCACCTTCACCCACCAGAACGGCGACGTTTCCTACACCGTCCCGGGCTACTTCGCGGCCGACGGCGACGCGGCCGAGACCTCGGCGGAGGAAGGCGACCAGTGGCGCGTCCATTTTTCCCCCGACCGCACCGGCCGCTGGGACTACGAGGTCGATTGCCGGCGCGGCGAGGCCATCATCGCATCCGAGGCCGACCGGGCCGACGCGATCATCGAGCCGCTGCTGCACGGGAAGAAAGGCTCGTTCACCATCGAGGAAAGCGACAAGGCCGCTCCCGACTTCCGCGCCCGCGGCCGGCTCGCCTACGTCGGCAAGCACCACCTCCGCTTCCTCGGCGACCAAAGCTACTTCCTCAAGGCCGGCGCCGACGCCCCCGAGACCCTGCTCGCCTACGCCGACTTCGACGGCACCAAGGCACTCAAACCGAAGGTCCCGCTCAAAACCTGGGAGCCGCACGTCCGCGATTGGAAGGAAGGCGACCCCGTCTGGCAGAAGGACAAGGGCAAGGGCCTGATCGGCGCGCTCAACTACCTGTCGGCCCAGGGAATGAACTCCTTCTCGTTCCTCCCCTACAACGTCGATGGCGACGGCTCGAACGTCTGGCCGTTCACCGGGCCGCGCGACAAGCTCCACTACGATTGTAGTAAATTGGACCAGTGGGCCGTCGTGTTCGATCACGCCACCGCCCGCGGGCTGCACCTGCATTTCAAAATGCAGGAGAACGAGATCGACGACAACCGCAAGGGCCTCGGCGACAAGAAGGGCAAGATCGAAGCCTCGCTCGACGGCGGCGAGCTGGAGATCGAACGCAAGCTCTACTGCCGCGAACTCATCGCCCGTTTCGGCCACGCCCTCGCCCTGAACTGGAACCTCGGCGAGGAAAACACCCAGATCGTCGCCGAGCTGAAACCGATGGCCACCTTCATCCGGGAGCTCGACCCCTACGACCACCCGATCGTCCTCCACACCTATCCGAACCAGCAGGACCGACGCTACACGCCCTTCCTCGGCAAGGACACCCTGACGGGGCTTTCCCTGCAGAATCCGTGGAATCAGGTCCACTCGCTGACAGCCAAGTGGCGTCGCGAATCCGCCAAGGCCGGCCACCCGTGGGTCTGCGCCAACGACGAACAGAACCCGGCGGGTCTCGGGGTCCCACCCGATCCGGGCTACCCGGGCAAGACGGAAGCCCCGTACTCGATCGACGATATCCGCAAGCTCACGCTCTGGGGCAACCTGATGGCCGGCGGCGCCGGCGTGGAATACTACTTCGGCTACCAGCTCGCCCAGAACGACCTGCTCGCCGAGGACTGGCGCTCGCGCGAAATGTCATGGAAATACGCCCGCATCGCGCTGGAGTTTTTCCGCGATGCCGAGATCCCGTTCGAGGAAATGACCTGCCGCGACGAACTCATCGGCAACCCGCGCAACGACAACTCGAAGTTCTGCCTCGCCCGCGCCGGCGGCCCCTACCTCGTCTACCTGCCCGACGGCGGTAGCACCTCGATCCGGCTTCCCGAAGGCAAGTTCAAGCTCGCGTGGTTCAACCCGCGCACCGGTGAAACTTCGGCAGCGAAACCCCTCGAAGGCCGCAAGCTCGAGGCACCTGACAAGGACGACTGGCTCGCCGTGATCCGGCCCTGACGCCGCTTTATTTGCCCATGCCCGACTTCGAGTCGGTCACCGGCGCCACATACGGTTGTGGCGGCACGATGCAGCGGCTCGACTCGTCGACGTAGCGCAGCAGGCAGCCGTCCTTGGTGAAGCACATCCGACGCTCGGTCCCCGGGACCAGCTCGATGCCTTGGTAATCCGGATAGCTCGAGTAGTCGAAGGCACCGGCCGTGACTTTCCAGAGACGGCAGCCGTGACCCGGCTTCTCATCGACGCGGATGTAGGCGGCGTCCGACCACGACTCACGGTAGGCCACCTCGGCCTTGGCACGGTTCAGGATCTGCGACTGCGAGGCGGAGTTCGCGCAGCTGGCAAGGACGGCGAGAAACGGAAGGGTCAGAAGAAGGCGCATGGTTTCGGGTGGCTCGGATTCGGTGCTTGGGGCGCAGCGTTTGCGAACCCGGTCCGCGCGCTGCCTTGATCATCCATACTCAAGCAATCCCCGGCCGCCACCGCAAGTGTCCATCGACTGACGACGGACCACCGCCGTAAGCCCGCCCGCCTACTCGGCGTCCGGGTAGTGCCTTCGGAAAGCTTCTTCCAACTCGCGGCGGGTCTTCTCGAGCCGGAATTGGACCATGTCGACCTTCCACCCGGCATCCACCTCCCGGACTAGGATCTGTTCACGAATTAAATCTGTACTTTTCCTGAAGCGTTTGTTTCAAGCTTCGGATGCCAGCTGGACATCCTCGAAGCATGATCACCGACGAGATTTGGGAGCAGATTGAAAGTGCTCTGACCAAGGCGAAGCATTCGCGTGCGGGAGCTCCACCGGCCATGAGTGATCGCGAATTCATGGAGGCGGTTCTTTATCTGAACCGGACAGGTTGCCCGTGGCGCGATCTACCTCCTGAACTGGGCTATTGGCATGCCGTCTACATGCGTTTCCGGCGGTGGCAGGAGCGTGGTGTGTGGAAGCGCCTTTGGCAGGAAATGCAAGGCGGGCACTTTGCCGGAGCTCGTGAACTGATGATGGACTCCACCACAGTCCGAGCTCATCAGCATGCGGCCGGAGCGCCAAAAAAAACTCTTCCGATCAGGCTCTCGGACGCTCTCGAGGGGGATTGAGCACCAAGATTCACGCAGCAACCATTGATGAGAACTGTAGCGTGGCGCTGCATCTTACCCCTGGCCAGGCCCATGATGGCAGGCAGTTCGAGACACTCTTCGAAAGCCTCCAGCCGGAGAACGTTCTGGAAGCAGCCATGCTCGACAAGGGTTACGACGCCAATCGCATCCGCGAGCGCCTGAACTTCGAGGGCATTGAAGCGGTGATCCCGCCGATCAACTCAAGGGCAGGCGTCATCCGGTATGACCGGAATCGCTACCGCCGCCGAAACCGGGTCGAACGGTTCTTCAACAAGATCAAACACTTCCGACGCATTGCCACGCGCTACGACAAGCTTTCTCAGACCTTTTTCTCTGCGGTCTATCTGGTAGCGGCATTCATCATCGCACGCAATTCGTGAACAGATCCTAGACCGTTTGCCAAAAGTAGTTGCCGAAACGGCCGAGCCTGGGGGAGCCAAGGCCAAGGCGCGAGGAGGGCGTGGATCGAGATCCACAACCGACGAGCAACGCTGGGATCGGCTCCCGCAGGCCGGAACCCCAAGAACCGATCCGCGAAGCGGCTATCCTTCTAACCAAAGAACGACCCCGTTTCGGCAAGGACTTTTGGCAAGCGGTCTAACTCATCGCTTCGAAGAGCCCCGTAAACGGGGAACTACAAACCACACTGGCCGGCCACTGGGGTTCGTAGTTCCCCCTTCAGGGGGCTGCACAACCCCGGCGAACCGACTCAGCGCGCCGCCTCCACCAACTGCGCGAGGCTTTCCCGGCACGCCTCCAACTCGCCACCGGGACGCAATTCAACCAGCCGCTCGGCCACGCTTCCGGACAAGTCAGGGCGTAGACGGAACCGAACCCGAACCCCGTAAACAGGGAACTACAAACCACACTGGCCGGCCACTGGGGTTCGTAGTTCCCCCTTCAGGGGGCTGCACAACCCCGGCGAACCGACTCAGCGCGCCGCCACCGGCCGCCGACCAAGAAGCTCAACGATCTGGGAACGGACCTCTTCCGCCACAGCCCCTTGGAGCAGGCGGTGCGCGGCCTCATACTCGAACGCCTCGTAAAGGACTCCCTCCTCACTCGCCTTTTTCTCGAGTAGCGCCCCCAACTCTCCGGTGGACACCGTCGAATCATCGGCCCCGAACATCAGGAAAATCCCCGCCTCCACCCGGATCTGCTCCGGCCCGATCTCATCCTGCAGCAGGAACATCTGACGGGTCGAATTCACCTCATGGAACGGGTAGCGGAAGCGGCTCTGGTCCGCATAATCCTCCGGGTCGGAGAACTTGTAGGGCATGACGCCGCGAAGCGCCTGCGACGCCACCGGCGTTTCGAGGATCCGCTTGAAGCGAGCGGCGGAAGGCCCGGGCGAGAAGTTCGGCACCACCAGCACCAGATGCTCGACCTGCCGCTGGCCGGACAACCATGTCGCCACCAACGACCCGGTCGAGGTGCTGACGATGCTGACCTTCTCGGCACACTCGGCCAGCGTGTCGTAGGCATTCAGCGCATCCCGCAGCCAGTCTTCGTAGGCGACGTTCGGAAGCAGATTCAGTTCGGTATTCCCGAAGCCCGTGAGCATCGGCGCGACATGGGGAATCCCCTCTTTCTCAAGACGGTCGCACAGCCCGGAGAAGGTCGAGGTCGATGAAGGGATGCCATGGATGAGAAGCACCCCGTGGGGCTTCTTCTCCACACCGAAGTAAACGTGCTGCATCGAAAGCGCGGTCGCGTTCGGGGTGCCCTCCTGTGAAAACCGGGCCGAGTACTCGCGCAACACCGCAACCGCCTTCCGCTTCTTCCACTGGTTGACCGCCACCACGAGCACCACCAGCACGGCGGTACCGATGAGCAACGCCCGCTTCTTCCGATGCCTCTTCATACTCCGGCCATCGTTGCAGGTGCGACGCGCGAGCCGCGAGCATGAAAAGACGGCTGGAGCGGTTGCAGGCCCACCTCGACCGCCCGCTCTTCTCAGTGAAGCATCTTCTGAAACCTCCGGCTGTCGATGGCATAGCCACACGCCTGGTAGAACAAATGCGCATCTTGCGCCCGCTGATCCCCACTGGACACCTCGATCCGTCCGCAACCTCTCGCCCGCGCGAAACCATCGAGGCCCGCGAGAAGCGCCCTACCGACGCCTTGCCGCTGCCGGTCCGAGCGAATGCACATCGCGGTGATGCGTCCGAGGTTCCCGGAAGCGTGAAACAGGGGAATCACGTGGAAGCTGACAAATCCCACGACCTCCCCGACTTCATCCGCGACAAGCACCGTGTCGGAAGACTCCCGATAAACCCCGATACGCTTCTTCACTTCCACCGGACCGAGTTCGTAGCCCAACTCCATCAAGAGGGAGGAAATGGACTCGGCATCTCCATCGTCAGCCTCGCGAATTCGAATCGAGGTCATCGACTTGGTCGTCATCAAACACCTGGCGACCCGCTAGCGGGAGCCCTCCTCCGACTTTGATTGAGGCCTGTCGCCACCCTCGGAATCCGGCTTCGAACGGATCGCGGGTTGGTCAGCACCGTCTGGTTCGGCCGATTGCTTCCTAGCGGGCAACTCTATCGACCAAGATCTATCCTTCCTCTCGGGAAGTTCGACCTTGGCTGTAGCTGCTTTGGCTGCAGCTTCGTGAAATTCAATCGTCTCAAGCGACAATACAAATCGGAATTCCTTGGTCGGATTCTCTTCTCGATCTCCAAATCGGAAGCGCCGCCTCACCGATTGGTGACGGAAAGGGACTTCGCCTTCAACCCTGGCCGAACCACCTCCGCCACCTAGCCTGAACATGGGACCAAATTTGATTTCCTGCCCGAATCCAGAAACAATCCACTTCTTGTAGTAGAACCCATCCACTCCCTTGCGATCCTCGTCGTTGGGGAACTTAACGTATCCAACCTTCTCGGTGTGCCGTCCGGAAGGAGCGTAGTGGATGGTTTCAACTCTTCGGCCAGGGGGGATGCCTGCGGTGTCTGGCTCTTCATCGACATCGATCGAAAACGTTGCCAACACCAGTTGCCCATCTTGAGGTTCCACCGTGAGCCGCCACAAGTCGCTGTAGCTCCCGTCCGCTTGTTCCAGATCCTGATGCACCCTTGTGCACATTTCGTCCGCACTGAGCGGACTCGCCAGCACGAAGGCGAAAATAATACTGGTGGCGGTTTTCATTTCTAGTCGAACGCCGAAGGCCCCTCACACCTGCCCATGGGCGAGACTTCGACTGTGGATTGAGGGTTGAATGGTCACGGCGGAGTTGAACTCACGGCGGGGCATCTCCTTGGAGCGACGCCTTGCTAGCCTTTTGGTTTATAGTGGAAGCGACCGTCTCGCCAGAAAATCACGCCGGAAGCCTCCCCGAACTCGTAAGCCTCTCCTCGACCATCGCGCCCCGGACAGCTCTTGTAGGTCCCGCAGGGAATAGAGTCTCCGGGCGAATTGAAGCGGAACCATGAACTCCTCGGGACTTCTGGGGGCAATACGGCATCCGTGACATCCAGCCATCTGCCAGACTCGAGACGATAGACATAGGTATCCACCTTGCTCGGGGCGCCTCCGTCCGCGAATGGTCGTGCTGAGTGGGAAGCCGCAATCGTCTTGCCATCGGAGTCCTCGAAAAGCCTCAGAAACAACATGGATTCAGCGTCTCCGCCTTCGGAGGAATCCCCAAACAAGTGTATCCTCCGATTCAGTTCGTCGTAATCACCTGGCTTCACCTCAAGATACTGCTGACGTCCCTTCGGACTCATCCCTGCAACAGCCTTGGACGGAAGTGTCGTTATCGCATCCGAAAGGGAAACGGGCGACTCGATTTTCGGAGTGCTCGCACAAGAGGCAAATACGAACAGCATCGGAGCGACGAGGAGTATTCTCATTCTGAGGCTAACGTTAGAGGAATGGGGCACCGGGCCACACGGCGGCATCTCCCACTTATTCCTCGCTATTTGGTGTAGTGGTAGCGGGCTTGGGCAATCCAGAGTTCGTCGCCCGACACCTTGTAGACCAAACGGTGCTCGTCAGTAATCCGTCGTGACCAGTAGCCGGACAGGTTCTCGCGCAAAGGTTCAGGCTTGCCGATCCCTTCAAATGGAGTCGACCGACACTCGTCAATCAATCGGATCAAACGCTTCAGCACCTTCTTGTCGGTCGATACCCAGTGGCAGACATCCTCCCAAGCCTGGTCTGCGAAAATCAGCCTGAGCTTCATTCTGCAGGCGGGAGATTCCTCTCTTGCCCGCGCCCGGACTCAAGCTGGGCTACTGCAGAATCCAATCTCTCCGCATTCGCCGGAGAGCGCCTCAAATAAGCCGTCTCCTGCATCGACTCGAAGTCGTCGAGCGACATCATCACAACTGCCTGATCCCGCTTCCGCGTGATAATTACCGGCTCCCTGTCATCACACACTGACTGCATGGTTGCCGCCAAGGTCTCTCGGGCGGCTGTGTACGAAATTGCCTTCATGTGGACAGGATCGCGTACAGAAACTGCGCCGCAAGCAGATTTTTCTGACGAACGTAACAGGTGTGCAGGCGCCGGCTACTCGGCGACCCGGCTTCCACAAGCAAGCAGCACCCGAAGCTGGCGGCAAGCCTGCAACAAGGCCGCTGTCAGGCGTCGGAACCACCGACTTGTTCTGCATTATTCTTTGTCTCGCCCTTCGAGGTCCGACAGATCAAGGCGACGTTCGGATCTCATGACGTACACGATGAATACCTTCTCTCCCTCGACCCGATGGAAGATCCGCAACGGACCGACAATGAGATGACGGTATCGCGAATCAGGAAGATCGTGGGGGACTGGACACATCTCGGGGAATGTCTCCAGCAGCTCGGCCTTCTCAAAGACGGTTCTAATCAGGCGGCAGGCCGCATGGTGATCATCGAGTGCGATGTAGTCGGCGATCTGCTCGAGATCTTGAAGCGCCGGCTCGGTCCAAATCAATCGAGCCATCGGGACATCCGCTTCTTCGCTTCGGCGTGGGTGAGCACTCGTCCCTCCTCGATCGCCTTCTCACCCTTTGCGATTCCCTCAAGAAGCCCGATCCTCGCCCTCATTGCTTCGTAGCTCTCCACGTCCACGAGGTAGGCTGCCGGGAGTCCGTGCTGGGTGATCAACACAGGTTCGTGGTCGGTCGCAATCTCGCTAATGAGATCCGTCGCCTTCCGCTTTAGGGTCGTGACCAGTTCGGTTCGCATGGAGTGACACTAAAGTATCACTCGGGGCTCGGCAACCTGATTTTAGCCGAACGTCTCAGTGAACACGCGCGAACAAAAAGCCGCACGGCGGCGAAATGATCACGGGGCGAACCGCCAGCACGGCGTCCAACAATGCGGCGGTTAGGCGTCGATCTTCCACGGCTTGTTGGCCTTGTCTTGTTCCGATCAGGCGTGGAGTGCTTGGAGCACAGCTTGCGGCTCTCGGTCGACGACGCGGAGCAACGCCTTCGCGGGACCTTCGGGCTCGCGCCGACCCTGCTCCCAATTCTGCAGCGTGCGAACGCTGACTCCAATGATCGCGGCGAATCGGGACTGGGAAAGACCCAGGCGCTCCCGGATCGCCTTCGCGTCGGGATCCCCCACCTTGAAGGTTCTAGATGGCTTCCGCTTCCCCTGCCGGATCTCACCGGCTTGGCGGATGCTCTCGCAAAGCAGTTCGAAATCTTCGTCGTTCATTGGTTCAGGTGTTGTTCAACCAGCTCTCTGAGGATCTGGAGATGGCGTTGTGTCAGGTCGGATTCTCGGTTCTTCGGGTAGGCGTAAAGCATGAAGATCGCCTCGTGGTGGACCAAGTAATAGATCACTCGTAATCCACCCCGCTTGCCTCGTCCGCTGCCCATCCAACGAATCTTCCGCAATCCCTTCGACCGGGGAATGATGTCCCCCGCCTCGGGATCTGCGACCAGCACGGCCTGCAGTGCAGAGTATGATTCGTCATCGATGAGTTCGACGATGCGCGCTGTGAAAACGTCGGTCTCATAGAAGATCATCCCCAGGCACCACCATACGCCATTGGCGCACGCCCGCAACCCCAATCTCAGGATACACTCCGAACCGCTATTTTCTGGCCAACGTAAAAGCTGTGGCGACCCCGGTAACTCACCGGAGCGGCCACGGACAATCAATCACCTTCCGAAGCTGGCGGCAAGGACGCAACAAAGCCGCTGATAGGGGTCGTCCACCAGCGCCTTGTTCGCTTTGTCGTTTGCCCTAGGGAGAGCGCTCAGAGGGATCTGTCCTCGAGACGTGGATCGACGTCCGCCTCCGGGCACCGAAAGCATACCCGATCAATGCAAAGCCGAAAGCAGGAATCAGGCTCCCGAGGCCTGCGACCAGTCCCGCAATCGGGATAGACAGGATGATGTCCGAAGTCCTCCGGAAGTCGGCCAATACCAAATAGACGCAAACCCAGCCACAAAGCAGCGATGCACCCCATGCTTCCGTGCAAGTCCTCCCGAGACCTCGGCCCGCCAACCCTCCTCGCCATGAGATCCAGATGGAGGCCGCGAGGGACGGAAGGAGGATGCTCGCAACGATAGCGGGCAGATCACCAAGTTTCGATGATCGGGCGATGCTCGCAAATATGCCCGTTGGAACACCTGGTAACATTTTTTTAGCGAACGTCATAGCACACCAACCGCCTGACGGAAGCCGCGCGTTGACTGTGGGTTGAGGGTTGTAATCACGATGAAAAATCGGCTCGGAGCGGCTCAGGCGGTTGGGTGCTGCGCCTTGTTCGGCATTGTTGGAATCCCACGCGAGCCACCCCACTCGTCGTGGGAGAAATGGAGAATCTTGCGCCCCTTGGGACCGACCAGATAAAGATCCCAAAGTGAGGATACCGCGCACTTCACCATACGGCAGAGATAGTCAAAATCAGCCTTCGAAGCAAGGTGAGCGGGAATCTCGTCAAGCCAGCGAGGTTCACCGAGCTCTGCACGAATCTCTCGAAAGTCATCTGACCTGTCCACCGACGGCCAGACACCCCAACCGGTAATCCAAATCAGTATCCGAGAAGCACCGTCGAACTGGGCAAGTCGCTCTGCTGCAACGGCTACCCGGCCTGTGGAATCTTCGGGGAGTCCAAAGTGGTCCGCCAGAATCTCCCTCGATGGGCCAGAGCTTGGTTCAGCAGGAACCCCTAGATTGCGACACCACTCGGCGGCTTGCTTTGCAGTGAGAGGTTTCATTCTTTGCCGAACGTCGAAGTCCTCTCACACCTGCCCGAGGGCGCGGCTTCGACTGTGGTTTGAAGGTTGAATTGTCATGGCGGATTGAACTCGGAGCGGGGCAGGTGCTGAGAGCGACGCCTTGTTATGCTTAGAATATCTTGTGGACGTAGAGCTTGCAGTATCGCTGCTTGATCAAATTCCGAATGTCATCCAACGACCCGAATCCACGAATGTCGTCCATGGTGATAACTACCACTCGGATCCCCTCTTGGAGGGCGCTTCTGATGATTCCGGCTGCGCCGACCTCCGTTCCAGTCCCGTCAACGAAATCGCCTGTGACTCCCTCTGCCGCAATAAAAATACCGGTTCGGAGGAACCTCCGTCGAAGCTTCGAAATAAATGCGTCTAGAGCTTGAGCGCCCACCCGCGAGTTCCAATTCTTGCATTCCACTAAGATTACCGCTTCCCACGGCCTGAGAATGGCCTCGGTCTGTGCATTCCAAAGGACGATATCAATCTCTTCGGAGTCCATCATGGCGTTGTGCTCTGAAATCTCCACTCCATCCAGATGCTCAAAGAGATACATAGCTAACTGCTCGAAGCTCTGACCCTTTTGATGGTTGGTGGTGGCGGCATCGACACTCGCAATGCGCGCCGCAAGCTGGGTTGCGTCGAACATCAGAATTCGTCGTGGTAAAGTGCTTGCCGAACTCGACTCTTCAGAGCGCGAAGCAAGTCAGTCGAGCTGTGAACCTCAAGAAGATCATCCCGATCCAAAGCGATCGCGTTAATCCCTTCTTCATGCCGCAATTGGGCAAGGCGCCTTTTTGCGCTCGGAGGGTTGCTTCCCGTCGTCATCAGAATGACTGACTTCAAGCCGCTCTGCCGTGCGCTATGAAGCAGCCACGACAACCTTGAGCGATTGAACGCGCGAATGGACTTCACTTCGACACCAATGGGGTTGCCTAGAGCAACCAACTCCGGATCATCGAGGGAATTCCACAACATAAAGTCGAACTGCCGATCGCCATGCATTCCCTTCGCCGAATCAATCACCTCCCAGCCAGGAATGCCTGAAAAGGCCTCATGAATCCACTCTTCGAATCTTCTGCTTCGGGCGAAACCCTCGTAAGCAAAGAGGCTTCGAAAGTCGTGGCTAAGTGAATCATTAGCCGGCGGTCGATAGACCCCCTCAGGGCGATCGCGAGGGCCGCTAAATCCGGCTGAATCTCTTCCAGCCAGCGCTCGCCTAAGCGCGGTCTCCAATCGGAACAGGGTGTTATCGTCAGGGTATTTGTTCGAATGAAGAGCAATTATGTGCTGACCTGCGAGATCAGCGGGGACATCCGAATAATTGTCGGCGACGAGAACTACTGGCTTCCCTGCCCCGTGGGCCAAACCAATCTCATAGCAGAGGTTGTTAGTCAGATTGGTCAGGTCTGCGATCAGGACGTCCGAAATATTGATCAATCCCCACACAGCATGTGCGAAGGAGTCCAATTGTTGGAAATTCGAGAGCGTCTCCAGCTTGAAATCTAGAGCTCCACAAAGCTGCTGCAGAACAGACTCTACCTGGCTTTCGCGTTGGTAGCCTGTCAGTAGTCCGACGGTATTCATGTTGCGCTTACAGAATATTCAGTGCGGTTCATTTTTGCATAACGTCGAAGTCCTCTCACACCTGCCCGAGGGCGAGGCTTCGACTGTGAGTTGAAGGTGGAATGGTCATGACGGAATGAACTCGCGGCGGGGCAGGTGTTTAGAGCGACGCCTTGTTAGGTCTTTATTGCCGCTGCGCCCGCGATGATCTGTCTCGCAACCTCACTCGCGATTAGGATCTCAGTGCGAAGCATCTCGAGATTCTCTGGTGAAGCCACAAAGGGAATCGCCTTGGACTCATCGAAGTCGGGATTCGAATGAACGATGGAACAGCGCAGTGCGTAGATGCGGGTGGTCAGTGTCTGTAGAAACTGGGAATCAGACTCAAACGAAACCGCAGCTAGCTTTAGAGGCTTCGCGCAATCGAGAACACAGTCCTGCTCAAAGTGGTCAAGCACATCCAACTCATCAAGTGCCCCCTTAACTTCCTCAAGGGACACGAACTGCGAGAGAACACGTTGAATCTTGATTTTGTCTGATGCGTGCTTGTCCGACTCCTTCCGTAGAATCTGGACACATTCTCGAACGTATTTCTCAGATTTGGCGTGGAAGTCGTGCTTCGCCAGCATTCGTCTCACTGCTTCCGTAACCGCTCGGAATGCCGAGCGATCCGCGAAGAACTCAAGAATGTGGAAGTAGCACAGAAACTGAAAGGGAAGGTAGTCGGTGCGCTTCGCTAGGCGGTAATACTGCAGCAACTCGGGTGAATACTCTTTGAAGATTAGCGACAGTGGTTCGGTCGGAAGCGGAAGTCGGGGGCGCCCCCTTCTCCGCACGATTCGCCTCATCGCCTCAACACGCATGGGTAGCAGCCCAAATCCGTAGGTGAGGTCAAGATCATAGAGGACCGAATCGAGAATGGCTTCGATATCCTGTTCAAGTGTGTCTTGAAGGTAGCGCCTTGCGCCAAGGCCGCGGACCGTAATCTTGAATGCACGTCTGAGGTAAGGCCCGCGCCGACGGGAGACCAAATTCGCGACGTCACCAATCAACGATTCTTCCTCCGAGAGATCCGTAAGCTCGATCGACACGCTGATCGCCTTGCTGCCGTAGGATAATTGGACCTCCAAGGGCTCGACTCGCTCCCGCTCCCACCTCATGGAATACGGAATCTCCGCACGCGCAAGAATCTGCACACCATCGTCGTCACGATAGCCAAGGAGGTCACTGAGTAGTTGGCATCCCGCTTCGGCAACGCGCCTCAGTCGACTGACGTCCTCTTCTCGGAAAACCTGCACCTGGAGGTCGGGAATTCCTCGGAGGCCTTTGATATAATAGTAAACGTAAGTTTCCTCGCCTTCCGACGTGACGAAATTCCTCTCCACCTTCTCGAACTTGAGATGGTCGTATGCGGTGGTGAGTTCTTTGAGTTCGTCTTCCATATTCTTGACCTAACGTTGAAGGTGAGACGCGCAAACCGCGCTCCCGATCACTCAATCAGGGTCGGCCGCGTCTGACGAGTCCGATCCAACACGGCCGCTGATCGGCGTCGATCCTCCACCGCCTTGTTCTGCCCGTTTCGTTTCGGCAGCGCGCTCCCACAAACGACCCTCCCGCACCGCTTCGCAGTTGTAGCACCCGCTGCTCATGCCATCGAGATTGTACCAAACGTGCTCGAATCCAAGCGCGTCGCATGAGGCAATCTTCGACCTTCCCCAATGTTGGTCGACGAACGCCTTCGGGTCGATGATGGCTCCCGACTCGGGGTGAACTCCTATGGTCATCTCATGAGCAACTTCGACCGGGAGGTCACCCGGAGAATCATCGAGTTCTTGAACAAGGTAGTCTCCCAAGAACTTGATTTGCTCGGTCGCAGGATACTCCTTCGCCTCAGCCAGCAGGCGCTCGGTCGCTTGGGCTTCATTCGGCGCCGAACAGACCGTCGTCCGGCGCTCAAACTTGGGAAGGGTGCTGCCCATCTGCTCCCAGTGGTAGACCGCTGTCATCGAAAACCAGGGCATCGGATCTCTTAGCAGAACGATAGAGTGGAGACGCTCGAACACAAGGCCGCGGGTCGGGAAACCGAGTGGAAACGAATCTTGGCGACTGCATGCAACAAGGCGGCGGGTAAGCGTCGATCTCCCACGGCTTGTTCGGCTTCTTCTTTGACGTTCAAGGGACGGTCAGTTCCAGGGGAAAAGTCGGATGGCTATCGAAGTGCGACATCTGGTGCTCGACTCCCTCGTCGTCGAAGAATCGAATGTCAATCGACTCCCAACCGCCCTTCTCCGCCATCTCGGTTGGTAACACCGCGATGCCTTCTTCATCGGTAATGAACTCCGGCGGAAACGGTTGATCGGCGAAGGCAAGTGTGACCTTGGCATCCGGAATTGGAGTAAAGTCAGGATTCAGAATTGTTATGACTGGCCGTGGTGTTTCCTCGGGCGTTACAACTTGGGCCCTCGCGCTCTCGTCCTCTGAGTTCCTGCACGAGACAGCAACCAAAAGAGTAAGCAGCAGTACGGACCTGGAGGCGCTCATTTCTGCCGAACGTCTGAGCTGTGGCGACCCGGGTCCGTGTGACGGCGGGTCCGATTGCTCATGCAGATTCCTAGCACCCCGGCGGATCTTCAACAAGATTAGATGAGAAGGCAGCAGGGCGCGGAAGCGCCAGAAGGGTAAGCTCTTGCTGCCATGAATACCACATCATCGACCACCATCATCGGAATCGACCTCGGAGACCGGAAGCACTCGATCTGCGCGCTCGACGCCTCAGCCACGATCCTCGACGAGCGCACGATCACCAACCATCGCGAGTCACTGCGCAGGCTCTCCGAAAAACACCCCGGTGCCACCATCGCCATGGAGGTCGGAACCCACAGTCCGTGGACGAGCCGCTTCCTCGCCTCGCGTGGTCACGAGGTCATCGTCGCCAACCCGCGCAAGCTTCGCGCCATCTACGCCAACACCCGCAAGTCCGACCGCCACGACGCCCGCATGCTCGCCCGCCTCGCACGCGCCGACCGCGAGCTGCTCCACCCCATCGAGCATGGTAGCGAGCAGGCGCAGCGCGACCTCCTTCAGGTCAAGTTGCGTGACAATCTCGTTGCCCGCCGAGTCGACATCCTCAACTCGGTGCGCATGACCCTCAAGAGTCTCGGCATCCGCGTTCCGAAATCCAGCACACCCGCCGTGGCGAGACGCTGCCGCGAGTTCCTGGCCGGAGAACACGCGGAGATCCTCGCCATGATCGAACCCTCACTGGAGGTCCTTGATTCGCTAAACGCCGGCATCAATCGCCTCGACAAGTCCATCGAGGAGACCTGCGCACGCTATCCCGCCACGGCCCGGCTCATGAAGATTCGTGGAGTCGGCCCCATCACCGCCCTGACCTTCGTCCTCGTCGTCGGTGATCCGGAACGCTTCACCTCCAACCGCAACGTCGCCGCCTACCTCGGACTTGTGCCGCGGCGCGAGCAGTCCGGAGACATCGACAAGCAACTGCGCATCTCCAAAGCCGGCAACGCCTACCTCAGACGCCTGCTCATCGGTTGCGCACAATACTTGCTCGGTCACTTCGGCATCGACTGCGAGCTCAGACGCCACGGGGAGAAACTTGCCGCCATGGGTGGCCCCAGGGCGAAGAAGAAAGCCGTCGTCGCTGTCGCCCGCAAGCTGGCGGTCCTGATGCTCACCCTCTGGCGCGGAGAACTCGACTACGATCCCTTCCACCATTCCGGACAACCCGCCGAAGCGGCCTGACCCGCCGCGCACGGCGACCCTTTTCCCACGATGAAACGACTTCCCAACAGATTCGGGACGACTGCGGCACCGCGGCAGCACCAGGCCGAGAGGCCCCGAGTGCGCTAACAAGATGGCAGCGTCCCACCCCTCTCCATGAGAACAACGAAGCAAGGATCGAATCATGCACCCGGCCCCAAACGGAAGCGGGCCGGACAAATGCGAATGGAAGCCCGGAGCCTTGTTTCATTCCGTGACCGCCGCAGCAGCACTCGCTCGGTAACGACACGGGGCTGCCGCCCCGCACCCCGCCGAGCTGGGGTCAGCTCGACCACACTCGGTTCCCCCCCAAACCCCCATCCGGGGGCTTCGCCCCTCCCGTCCCCCCGGGGAGCGGGGGGACATCTTCCAATCCTAACACTCCAGAACGAATGTTGAGGCAAACCTCAATTCCCAGTTGACTGCCTTCTCATGGAAGACCGCGGTGGAGCGTCGCGATCTCCGACTTGTTCTGCTTGTTCGCTAGTCCGCCCGCTGGGGTGGCACAATCACTCGCTGCCTGATGCTCTTAGTCTTGGCGCCGTGGTCGAGCTTTGCCGCAGTGCCATCGAATGCAACCGTGATTGCGATCCTACCCTCGGTCTTGTCAGCATCTTCGGGCTTTGGGGACCAAGAGACGATCCAACAGCGCTCCGAATCTCCCTCTGCCGGTCTGATCCAAACGCTATCCATGTAGTGTCTGGAGAGATCGATCTGGTGCTTTTGGGTGAAGGCCTTCGCTAGTTCAATCGCCTCGACCAATTTGGTTTTCGGCTCGTCCTGAGGTGCAGGCGTCACCGCACTCAATGGAAGAGCCAACAGCAGTGATGTGAGTAACATGTAAGCGGCTCTCATTTTTCTGCAGAACGTTCGAGAACAGGCGACCCCGACCTCCGTGGCGGCGGTTCGATTCTCGTTGCTGGATGGAATCACCTGAGCGGAACTCCGACAAGACCGCTGTAAGGGGTCGCCCCTGCTTCGCCTTGTTCGGCACTTGCTAGTCTTTTGACAGACGGCGGGCCACAGCAAAGAGAAACACCGAGATCAGGACGAACACCACACCGAAGGCCACCGACTGGCTCTCCCCATAGATGTTGAATACCGCATTACTGCCATGCGCGCCAACCCCACCGGAGGTTGCGAAAGAAATCGGCTTAACGATCACCAAGGTCCCGACCGCTAGGAACGCAACACCTGCCAACGCGAACGCAATAACACCTCCTCTATGCGGATTGGGTGACGTCATGCGTTTACTGGCCTCATCAGGGCATCTCCTCTGGGCGGTTTTTCTCTGACGGCTCCAGATTCTTGCCGAACGTCTTAGTGAAGACGCGCGAGCGCAAGGCCGCGCGCTGAGGAAATGGAAACGGTGCGAGTCCCCAGTGGGGCTTTCAACAAGACGGCGGTTAAGCGTCGATCTTCCATGGCTTGTTCGCTTGTTCGTTTTTAGTTAGCCGGAAGACGGTCGCCATGGTGTTCTCGTCTTCCGCGTAGGCAGCGTCGATCCGATACTTGCCTGGAGAAAGGGACGCGTCGATCTTCGGCTGATTGTCCCCCTCGAATCCGCACGAATCCATAATCCTGATCTCGCCCTCGGACAACGTCAGCTCGAGCGTCTCTTGCCAGTCATCCCCGTCTGCAACCCTCTGGCCAAACGAGACGAGATCGTCGAGTGAATCAGCGCCAACCCACTGGAGGATCAGTCCACCGTCATTACTGGGGACCCAAAACAAGTCGCTAGGCTCGTCTCCGATTCTAACCACGGTGACACCGCCGAACGAAATTGGATGCATGAAGCTCCCGAACTGACAGACCTCACCGTATAGGCCACTATCGGGCCTGGGGTCGTCGCCAATAGCCTTGGACCACTCGTCGGCGAGCTTCTTTGGTAGCAGAATGAACGGACCTCCAAAGCTGGTAGCAGTTTCCATTTCTGAAGCGAACGTAAAAGCTGTGGCGACCCGGTAACCTCGCCAGTGCAGCCACGGACAATCAATCAGGTTCCGATGCTGGCGGCAAGAACGCAACAAAACCGCTGATAGGGGTCGTCCACCAGCGCCTTGTTCGCTTTGTCGTTTGCCCTAGGGAGAGTGCTCAGAGGGATCTGTCCTCGAGACGTGGATCGACGTCCGCCTCCGGGCGCCGAAAGCATACCCGATCAGTGCAAAGCCGAAAGCAGGAATCAGGCTCCCGAGGCCTGCGACCAGTCCCGCAATCGGGATAGACAGGATGATGTCCGAAGTCCTCCGGAAGTCGGCCAATACCAAATAGACACAAACCCAGCCACAAAGCAGCGATGCACCCCATGCTTCCGTGCAAGTCCTCCCGAGACCTCGGCCCGCCAACCCTCCTCGCCATGAGATCCAGATGGAGACCGCGAGGGACGGAAGGAGGATGCTCGCAACGATAGCGGGCAGATCACCAAGTTTCGATGATCGGGCGATGCTCGCAAATATGCCCGTTGGAACACCTGGTAACATTTCTTTAGCGAACGTCAAAGGTGACTCGCGCGCGTTAGCGCGTTGAGTCCACCGACTTGTTCGCTTCCTGTTTGAATGGTGTTACGAGGTCATGTTCTTCCGCATACCTCTCAAGCTTTTCTGCCAGCGCGTCGGGATTCGACCAGTAGGCCTTGTCAAGCTCGTCAAGCCGAATGCACCACGCAGCCTCTTTGTATCCCTCTTTTGGGTAGTCCTTAATCAGAGAATTCCGAAGAGCTCTGTCCGTTGGCACCTGACCATCTTCGAATAAGAGTTCGGCAGCCTCGCGAAGTAGTCTCAAGCTCTCAAATGCGTTCACCTCAAGCAGTGCATCAATGACATCACTGTAATGCTCGCCCGAGCTATTGGTGAAGAACTGATGAAACCCGCCGTTGTAAACTTCTCCTTCAAGGATTCCGATGCACCAATAGGTGCGCTCCGCAGGATTTAGCCCCTTATAGCCCTCTTCGGTTTTGTGGACTCGAAGAACGAGTGACTTCCAGAGCTCCCTGACCGGGTTATACTCTTTCTGCTTCTTATAATATTCTTTGGCTCTTTCCAAGTTCTCGCGATTCCCCTGCTTGCAGGGCATGCAGACACCTCCAGTAGCCTGCGCTGTCGTCGGCAGGATGAGCGCTCCACATTTCGTGCACGGGACTTTGGTGCTCATTTTTTTAGCGAACGTCAAAACTGAGGCGACCCCGGTAACCGCACCGGGAGCGCTGCGAGCAATCAATCAGCACCCAAAGGTGGCGGCAAGCGCGCAACACGGCCGCTGATAGGGGTCGCCCTCCAGTAGCTTGTTCGCTTCGTCTATTGTCCGACACCTCAACGGCCCGCCGTCCAATAGAACGCCCCAGCGGTTGCTGCCGTCCACCAATAGAATGCAATCAACGCGACCACGACAATCGAGGCGATGATTGCAGCACGAAGGCCATCTAGATCGGCCCCCCGCCAAAGTAGAACGCCTAGCCAGATGGGCGGAATCAGGATCGCCCACCAACCCCAGCTCCTGATGAACACTGAAACCGGATTCCAGATGTAATGAGGGGCATCCGGGTAGCCATGAACTTTGAGCATGGCCATGGTGATCAGCGTCCCTCCGCAGATCACCGCAAACTGCAGAAGTAAAGCGACGGTCAAAGGGTTACGAAAGCCGTTCCAGAACATCTCTTCAGCGAACGTCGAAGGCCTCCTACACCTGCCCTTGGGCGAGGCGTCGACTGCGGGTTGAGGTTTGAATGGCCATGGGAAATTGAACTCGCGGCGGGGCTGGTGTTAGGAGCGCCGCCTTGTTCTGCTTCTTAGTTTCGTCTCGGACGGGAATCCCACCACTTCTTGCGATCAATGAAAATGTCCTCGTCGCTCTCCGTCGAATACATCTCGATAATTTCTTCGGCGAGGACGTCTGTCCAATAGTCTCTCGCCTCTCCAAGTCTCAGTAGAGTCCCGGCTACACTATCCTCGTCTTCTCTTCGCGCAGGCTCGGATTCATGCAGAAGCGCTTTGATCACGCCAAGCTGGGCTAATCGAACCTTCTCGGCGCTTTTCTGTAACTTCTCAGCATCAACGCCGCGACGGATGTCCCCTATGAGAGCCAGTTCCCTTTGGTGGAGGATGTTCTTCTTCTTCTGGCCTCCCGATCTAGCGATGTAGCTGGTCATGGGTTCCTTTCTTTGCAGAACGTTTGAGGACAGGCGGCGCCGGGCCTTAAAGCGGCGCTCCCGAACTCTGTTGAAGGCAATGAATCACCAAAACCGATTTTCAACAAGGCCGCTGGTAGGCGTCGTCCTGCTCCGACTTGTTGGCCTTGGTTGGTCTAGCTACTTGCCCGCAACCTTGCCCAGGATCTTGGCTTCATCGAGCCCGCCCCAGTAGCGACTGTCCAGAGCGTTATCAACGTTGTCGCCGAGGACAAAGTAGCTCCCGGCAGGGATCTTGAATGGGAACGACACCGGACCCGGTGCTGCAGGACTCAAGTCACCATCAGGGGCGTGGTAACCTGCTATCGCTACGTGGGCTGGACGCTCCACAAGCTCTCCGTCGATCAAAAGGGATCCGTCGCGGAAGTTGACAGTCTCTCCCGGCAAGCCGGCAATCCTCGACGCCCAACTACCACCACTTCCGGTGGGTGCCTCGAACAACACAACGTCCCATCGTGCAGGCTTCGAGCCACGGTATGCTGCTGGCTCGATCGTAATCAGTTCGCCTCGCGTGATTGACGGCTCCATGCTCGCCGATTCGTATCGCAGCTCGCTCTTGGTGCATGAAGTGATCAGGCCCGATGAGAGAATCGCGGCCAAGGTGCAAAGGCGCATCGCAGGGGAGTCTAATTTTTGGGCCAACGTTGAAGGCCTGGGACCCGCTACCGGGAGCGCCCCTCCGCTTCTGGTTGAGGTTTCTGGCCACCCTCCGAATCCGACTCGGAGCGGGTAGCGGGTTCTCCAGCGCCGCCTTGTTCTGCATTGTTGGTTTTGGGCTCTGGGCCGAAGCGGACCGTGACCCAAGGTGTCATAGCGGTGTCAAATAGCTTCAAGGGCTCTTTGTAGAGATCGCCGAGTTCAACACTGGCCGTCCCGAGATCCGGATGAACGGCAGTAATGGCGCCAATCAGATCGAGATGGACCTCAGGCAAATCAAGAAGGTAGTTCATCGTCGTGGTTGCCGGATACTGGAGCACCGCTGTTCCGGATCCATCAGTTCGTGGATTCGCCGGTCCCTGAACATCGCTCTCGGTGAATCCGCCCTCGCCAAGTCGCATCAGCGCGACGGCGGCACCTTCGATTGGCTTGCCGTTGGCATTGAGGACAGTGACGACAACTGGAATTCTCGGCGCTCCCGCCCGGATGTAGTCGTCGTCGGCCAGCGTGTAGACACAAAGTGGTTGGGGCGGATACTCGCCCTCCAGCTCAGCAACGACGAACGGGGCAAGCGACACGCTACAGCAGCAACCGATGATGAGGAGCGCTTGTCTCATTCTCAGCAGAACGTCAAAGCCCACCGGACCGCTGCCCGGGAGCGAGGCTTCGACTGTGGGTTGAAGGTTGAACGATCATAGCGGCTGGAACTAGAGGCGGGGCAGCGGTTCGGTGCGGCGGCTTGTTGTGCCTTTCTTCGTTTTGCTTGGAGGCTCACTGCTCCGAATACCACTCGGCATTCCGCAAGTAATCCGAAAAGCTGGGGTGAAGCACGGCCACTTCAGGATCATCGTGAGCCACGTAAAGGACAGGAGAAGGCCGACCTGCCGACCTGGACAGGCACAGGAAATCCCCATTGCCGATCGCATAGAACGGAATGAAATCCTCGGTGAAATTCGGGTTGTTGGCGGCCTCCCAGTCGTAGGTGGCGGTCATCTCATTGGCTGGGAGATGGTCCCCGGTGACGTTGTAGAATGGGAGCAGCTTCCTGAACGCGATGAATTCAGGGGGAAGATCCGCTCCGAACGCTTCAAGAATCTTGGCGGTATCGTCAGCCGAGAATCGAGGATCGTGGGCCGTCGATCTGCGATGCCTCTCGGCGGTCAGTTCTTCGACTTCAGCATCCGTCATATTCTTTGCACAACGTCGAAGCACTGCCGACCCGACCCTCGTGGCGGCCAGCGCGATTCATCGGAGAGTCTCTACCATCGGGAGCGGTGAGCAACAAGGCCGCTGTAAGGGGTCGGTCAGCCGCGCCTTGTTCGCCGTTGGTGGTGCTCTCACCTCGTTGCGACGAATATGGAATAGACCCCGATCAGCGCAAAAATCGGGTTGGAGACGGCGAGCTTGAGTAGGTCTGACCTATCGACCTCTGCAATGTATCCGATGAATCGCCAGCTGACCCAGCAGTAGATGACCGACGCCAGGACAAGGTAGCCGAGGTGATCCGCCGCAAAGGCGAAGATCAAGATCATCTGACCGATGCAACAGAGGGTGCCGAGCAGGCCATACGACAAGTCCGCCGAGTGGCGGGTGAGCCGCCACGCAAGGAAAGCGAGCAGGACGAAATGAACGAGCAGCGCGAGACCGTGCTGCGGCTTCGAAAGATGTGGGTCGATCGTCATGGAATCCGCAGCAACCTGCGCTCTATCGGGATTCTTTGGCGAACGTCGAAGTGGTGGCACCCGCTACCGGGAGCGCCAGTCCGACTCAGGGTAAAGGGTTCTAATCATGGTTCAATCTCCGACTCGCGGCCGGGTAGCGGGTTGTCCACCCACGCCTTGTTCGCTTTGGCTTTCTTCGAGGACGATCGCATACAGTTCATCGAGCAGCTCATCGTAGTGTGGATAGGTGTAAAACTTTCCGGATCGAGGTCGCACGGCAGTCTTGAGTAGCTCTCGATGCCCAACGATCTCCCCGGAGCTAATGGTGTAGTCGATCACCACGTCTCCGCCAGTTGGGTAGCTCCCGCCGAGATCGTCTGGATGACTCGGCCACTGACCCTCGTGCGCGGCCACGTAATCCTTCAAATCGCGAATCGCCTGCGCCGTCCCATACTCGGAGCTCATATTGCGGAATCTGGGGGCAAGCAGGACAATCATGCCGATGATCGTGATTACCACCAGCGCGGCCAAAATCTGGAGTAGCCGCTTCATGTTTTAGAGCGAACGTCAGAGGAATGGCGGCACCGGTGAACTGAAATCGGCACCCCTTCCTGATTAAGGCTAACGAACCATCAAATCGGATTTTCGACAAGGCCGCTGTAAGGTGTCGCCATCTCCGACTTGTTCTGCATTCATTTGTCCCGATCCTTAGGTTCACCTTCTCGAAAATCACGCTTCAGAAGATCCTTAACGTTCGGGAGCTTCCCGAGTAATCTCGCCCCAGCAATGGGTCGTTCAATGCCTCCTTCAGACTCCTTGGCAGGGAAAACCGTAAAGCCCCGATGCTCCATCTCGACGACAAACAGGAGCTCTCCATCAATACGAACTGCAAAGTAGTCGACAAGCACATCGAGTAGCTCAGGCGGCTCGAGCTCCTTGGCATCAAATGCTCGGCGGATACGATCAGAATTGGTGGGATTGAGCTCCTTCGTTCCTTTGATCTTGTAGATGCGGATAGCTTCTCGCTTCTCTTGAAACTCAAGCTCGAAAAAAGTAACGCCCTTCTTCTCAGCCTTCGGCTTCGCATCCACCATTGCAAGTAGCGCCAAGACAGCGAAGAAAATAGCTAGAGCATGCTTCATTCTGAAATATTCAGCAGAACGTCAGAGAACAGGCGGCCCCGACCCTCATGGCGGCGGCCCCGATTCTCCTTAGCTGATGGAACCACCTGAGCGGAAATTCGACAAGGCCGCTGTGAGGGGTCGCCCTGCTTCGGCTTGTTCGATTATTGATCTTTGGGTTGCAGCCGGCGCGGGAACTCGTGGTCAAGCAGTGCGAAAGGCCAGAATGGATTCATGTCCCCCGAAGTGACTGCTCCAGATCGCCCGCCAAAAACGAACCCCGTCTTGCCGTCTACGCGGTGGAGAAAACAGGAGTCGCCAACCCGCTCAAATCTCATTGACGGCCACTTACCTGGGTATCGGGGCAGATGGAGATCAATGATGCCGTCAGGCTGTATGACCACCTTTCCCGAATAGTCGTTCGAGCCCATTCCCATCTCGGACAGCGTTACGGTTCCGTCAGATCGAAATATGATCGCTGTATCGGAATCCATACCGGCGAGTTGTCCCTGCCGAGAGACAAACGTGAAAAGATCGTTCGCCTCAAGAAGCTCGGCAATCGAATCAGCCGGCGCAATGTAGATGGCCTCGCCTGACGAAAACAGCGACGCTAACGGGTGGGATTCATCCCAAGGAGCCTCCTGATGCTCCGGCGATTGCTTGATAGCGTCGCTGTGCTTGTCGCAGGAAGCTAACGTCAAGGCCCCAATCGCAATGAGGAATCTCATTCTGAATCGAACGTCAGAGAACAGGCGACCCCGACCCTCATGGCGGCGCTCCCGATTCCCGTTGCCGGATGGGACCACCAAAACGGAAATTCGACAAGGCCGCTGTAAGGGGTCGCCCTGCTTCGGCTTGTTCGCTTTTTGATTTCTTCACCGGATGGCTACGCCTTCCAGGTTCCGACACCGGCGTAGAGAAGCCTGCTGTGGTCGGGGGAGAAGAAGAACATGTAGTGACGACCACTGCCGGACAGCGGCTCAAACTGCTCGGAGGCGGTGAAGAAGCTCAACGTCGGGCACTCGTCCTCAGGGCCGTTGACAAACGCGAGAATGGTCTCCTTGTGTTCGTCCTCGATCAGCATCCGCTCGATCGTCTGTCGACCAAAGGGAATCAGATCTGGTCCTCGGCAAATCTTCTGGCGGCGCGCCTCGTCGAGCAGTGGATGACCCTCGACCTTCTGGAGCAGGCTGGCGATCAACCCATCACCAGAACGGTCCTCCCCGGTGATCTTAGTCATTTGTAGCGAACGTTGAAGGTGAGACGCGCAAGCCGCGCCCGGTAGGAATCAATCAGATCCGGCCGCGTCTGGCGACTCCGATTCAACACGGGCGCTGATCGGCGTCGATCCTCCACCGCCTTGTTCTGCTTTGACTATTCGGCTGCGGACTCCGCCAAGCGGATACGCTCCAAGAGCGCCGTGAAGGTAGCATCGTAGTCACTGCGATCGAAGACGAACGTGGTCGGATCATAGACAGGTTTAAATCCCTCTCCAGCGCCGGAGAAGCCTAGCCCGGACCAGAACACCCTCTTCGGTCCAACGAATATTCGTGTCCAGATCCCGCCGCAGCCCTCCCAACCGCAGTCGCTGCACGCCAAGAGCGGTAGTAGGCCAGCCCAGCGCCCTCGGTATCCGGGATGGTGGCCAGTGCGATAGGCATCCTCACGCCCACGGACAATCCAGGCGGAAACACCAACAAATGTTCCATCAGGGTTGCTCGCTTGTGGACTCGCCATCAGCTGGGGCTCCAGCCGCCTCATACGCTGCCAAACGGACTCGGAATCGATCTCGAAGTCCACGATGGCGTCTGGCTCACCCTCGCAAATCGGTGACGAGCGCACCACAAATGACAGCTGGTTGCTCATCCATTTCAGCAGAACGTCAAAACTGAGGCGACCCCGGTAACCGCACCGGGAGCGCTGCGAGCAATCAATCAGCACCCAAAGGTGGCGGCAAGCGCGCAACACGGCCGCTGATAGGGGTCGCCCTCCAGTAGCTTGTTCGCTTCGTCTATTGTCCGACACCTCAACGGCCCGCCGTCCAATAGAACGCCCCAGCGGTTGCTGCCGTCCACCAATAGAATGCAATCAACGCGACCACGACAATCGAGGCGATGATTGCAGCACGAAGGCCATCTAGATCGGCCCCCCGCCAAAGTAGAACGCCTAGCCAGATGGGCGGAATCAGGATCGCCCACCAACCCCAGCTCCTGATGAACACTGAAACCGGATTCCAGATGTAATGAGGGGCATCCGGGTAGCCATGAACTTTGAGCATGGCCATGGTGATCAGCGTCCCTCCGCAGATCACCGCAAACTGCAGAAGTAAAGCGACGGTCAAAGGGTTACGAAAGCCGTTCCAGAACATCTCTTCAGCGAACGTCAAAGCTGTGGCGACCCCGGTGACCTCACCAGGGCAGCCAGGAACAACCAAGCAGCTCCCGAAGCTGGCGGCAAGAACGCAACAAAGCCGCTGATAGGGGTCGTCCACCAGCGACTTGTTCTCCGATTGGATTATTCGGTCAGAAAGGCGCGAATCGAGGAATCGACCGGAATCAGGAACTCCTCCCAGCCCTGATCCTCTTCAAACTCGTAGCTCTCGTGCTCGAAAATGAAGATCCCCGGCAAAAGAGTGCCGGTCTCCGAAAAGACGTATCCGCTGGCGTCGCCGTTGCCCCAATCGACAAACGGCACGAAGCGCTTGGCAAGCTCGGGGTGAGTCTCCTGGAACCAATCTCGGATCTCGGACGCGTGTTCGGGAAGCTTCGAGATCGGCAGGAAGAACCAATCGGTCTCGCCATCTCGGGAGGTGCCAAAACCGTCGTATTCCGAATACAGCTCCTTGAACTCATCCGGCATCGAGTAGCCAATCGCCTTCTCGAACTCTGCGATCGATGCTGCCGACGCGGGAGAACCGAGGACGAGCGAATCCGGATCGTCAGCGTTGTCGAGCTTGTGAAATGCGACGATGCGCTTGTGCCATTCGGACATGGTGGTGGACTCTTGCGATGTAGAGTGACTCGGCTTGTCGCAGCCGCAAAGCGTCACGAAGGAAATTGTGATGACGCCCAATTGAGAGAACATTTTCTGGAGAACGTCAAAACTGAGGCGACCCCGGTAACCGCACCGGGAGCGCTGCGAGCAATCAATCAGCACCCAAAGGTGGCGGCAAGCGCGCAACACGGCCGCTGATAGGGGTCGCCCTCCAGTAGCTTGTTCGCTTCGTCTATTGTCCGACACCTCAACGGCCCGCCGTCCAATAGAACGCCCCAGCGGTTGCTGCCGTCCACCAATAGAATGCAATCAACGCGACCACGACAATCGAGGCGATGATTGCAGCACGAAGGCCATCTAGATCGGCCCCCCGCCAAAGTAGAACGCCTAGCCAGATGGGCGGAATCAGGATCGCCCACCAACCCCAGCTCCTGATGAACACTGAAACCGGATTCCAGATGTAATGAGGGGCATCCGGGTAGCCATGAACTTTGAGCATGGCCATGGTGATCAGCGTCCCTCCGCAGATCACCGCAAACTGCAGAAGTAAAGCGACGGTCAAAGGGTTACGAAAGCCGTTCCAGAACATCTCTTCAGCGAACGTAAAAGCTGTGGCGACCCGGTAACCTCGCCAGTGCAGCCACGGACAATCAATCAGGTTCCGATGCTGGCGGCAAGAACGCAACAAAACCGCTGATAGGGGTCGTCCACCAGCGCCTTGTTCGCTTTGTCGTTTGCCCTAGGGAGAGTGCTCAGAGGGATCTGTCCTCGAGACGTGGATCGACGTCCGCCTCCGGGCGCCGAAAGCATACCCGATCAGTGCAAAGCCGAAAGCAGGAATCAGGCTCCCGAGGCCTGCGACCAGTCCCGCAATCGGGATAGACAGGATGATGTCCGAAGTCCTCCGGAAGTCGGCCAATACCAAATAGACACAAACCCAGCCACAAAGCAGCGATGCACCCCATGCTTCCGTGCAAGTCCTCCCGAGACCTCGGCCCGCCAACCCTCCTCGCCATGAGATCCAGATGGAGACCGCGAGGGACGGAAGGAGGATGCTCGCAACGATAGCGGGCAGATCACCAAGTTTCGATGATCGGGCGATGCTCGCAAATATGCCCGTTGGAACACCTGGTAACATTTCTTTAGCGAACGTTGAAGGCCTGGCGACCCGCTACCGGGAAGACCCCTCCGCTTCTGGTTGAGATTTGTCAGCACCTTCCGAATCCGACTCGCGGCTGGTAGCGGGTCGTCCAGCGCCGCCTTGTTCGGCTTCCGGCATATCGTCATTGAGAGCTACTTCGTAACCCGTGGGCTTGCCATCCTGCACTACGAATCGAACTGTTACAGAGACCGGGCGATGCTTGTAGGTGGCATCTATCGTAATCTCCATGCTCTCAAGAGTCTTTGAATTGGCCAACCAGACCATTCCGTGCCCACTCGGCGCGATCTGATGCTCTTCCTCGTTCTTGTGCAGTAGCATAAGGCCGTCGAAGAATGGGCTTGCGCTGTGAACGCTTCCAATTGAGACGCCAACGGTCGGTGTGCCATCAAAACGAAACTGATCCGTCAAACTAAGCCCGACACCCCAGTTGGAGTCATCATTGCTGTAGGCGAGGATGATCAGGTCCTTCGCAAAGGGTTCAGCATCGGCATTTGCTGGCTTGAGCGACTGTGCCGAGGCATTGAGCGCGGCCATGCTAACCAAGGTGAGCACGAACAAGGCTACGAATCGGGAGCTGGTTTTCATTACGAACGAAGCATGGCGATCTCTGCCGAACGTCAAAGGTGACTCGCGCGCGTTAGCGCGTTGAGTCCACCGACTTGTTCGCTTCCTGTTTGAATGGTGTTACGAGGTCATGTTCTTCCGCATACCTCTCAAGCTTTTCTGCCAGCGCGTCGGGATTCGACCAGTAGGCCTTGTCAAGCTCGTCAAGCCGAATGCACCACGCAGCCTCTTTGTATCCCTCTTTTGGGTAGTCCTTAATCAGAGAATTCCGAAGAGCTCTGTCCGTTGGCACCTGACCATCTTCGAATAAGAGTTCGGCAGCCTCGCGAAGTAGTCTCAAGCTCTCAAATGCGTTCACCTCAAGCAGTGCATCAATGACATCACTGTAATGCTCGCCCGAGCTATTGGTGAAGAACTGATGAAACCCGCCGTTGTAAACTTCTCCTTCAAGGATTCCGATGCACCAATAGGTGCGCTCCGCAGGATTTAGCCCCTTATAGCCCTCTTCGGTTTTGTGGACTCGAAGAACGAGTGACTTCCAGAGCTCCCTGACCGGGTTATACTCTTTCTGCTTCTTATAATATTCTTTGGCTCTTTCCAAGTTCTCGCGATTCCCCTGCTTGCAGGGCATGCAGACACCTCCAGTAGCCTGCGCTGTCGTCGGCAGGATGAGCGCTCCACATTTCGTGCACGGGACTTTGGTGCTCATTTTTTTAGCGAACGTTGAAGGCCTGGGACCCGCTACCGGGAGCGCCCCTCCGCTTCTGGTTGAGGTTTCTGGCCACCCTCCGAATCCGACTCGGAGCGGGTAGCGGGTTCTCCAGCGCCGCCTTGTTCTGCATTGTTGGTTTTGGGCTCTGGGCCGAAGCGGACCGTGACCCAAGGTGTCATAGCGGTGTCAAATAGCTTCAAGGGCTCTTTGTAGAGATCGCCGAGTTCAACACTGGCCGTCCCGAGATCCGGATGAACGGCAGTAATGGCGCCAATCAGATCGAGATGGACCTCAGGCAAATCAAGAAGGTAGTTCATCGTCGTGGTTGCCGGATACTGGAGCACCGCTGTTCCGGATCCATCAGTTCGTGGATTCGCCGGTCCCTGAACATCGCTCTCGGTGAATCCGCCCTCGCCAAGTCGCATCAGCGCGACGGCGGCACCTTCGATTGGCTTGCCGTTGGCATTGAGGACAGTGACGACAACTGGAATTCTCGGCGCTCCCGCCCGGATGTAGTCGTCGTCGGCCAGCGTGTAGACACAAAGTGGTTGGGGCGGATACTCGCCCTCCAGCTCAGCAACGACGAACGGGGCAAGCGACACGCTACAGCAGCAACCGATGATGAGGAGCGCTTGTCTCATTCTCAGCAGAACGTCAGAGGAATGGCGGCACCGGTGAACTGAAATCGGCACCCCTTCCTGATTAAGGCTAACGAACCATCAAATCGGATTTTCGACAAGGCCGCTGTAAGGTGTCGCCATCTCCGACTTGTTCTGCATTCATTTGTCCCGATCCTTAGGTTCACCTTCTCGAAAATCACGCTTCAGAAGATCCTTAACGTTCGGGAGCTTCCCGAGTAATCTCGCCCCAGCAATGGGTCGTTCAATGCCTCCTTCAGACTCCTTGGCAGGGAAAACCGTAAAGCCCCGATGCTCCATCTCGACGACAAACAGGAGCTCTCCATCAATACGAACTGCAAAGTAGTCGACAAGCACATCGAGTAGCTCAGGCGGCTCGAGCTCCTTGGCATCAAATGCTCGGCGGATACGATCAGAATTGGTGGGATTGAGCTCCTTCGTTCCTTTGATCTTGTAGATGCGGATAGCTTCTCGCTTCTCTTGAAACTCAAGCTCGAAAAAAGTAACGCCCTTCTTCTCAGCCTTCGGCTTCGCATCCACCATTGCAAGTAGCGCCAAGACAGCGAAGAAAATAGCTAGAGCATGCTTCATTCTGAAATATTCAGCAGAACGTTTGAGGACAGGCGGCGCCGGGCCTTAAAGCGGCGCTCCCGAACTCTGTTGAAGGCAATGAATCACCAAAACCGATTTTCAACAAGGCCGCTGGTAGGCGTCGTCCTGCTCCGACTTGTTGGCCTTGGTTGGTCTAGCTACTTGCCCGCAACCTTGCCCAGGATCTTGGCTTCATCGAGCCCGCCCCAGTAGCGACTGTCCAGAGCGTTATCAACGTTGTCGCCGAGGACAAAGTAGCTCCCGGCAGGGATCTTGAATGGGAACGACACCGGACCCGGTGCTGCAGGACTCAAGTCACCATCAGGGGCGTGGTAACCTGCTATCGCTACGTGGGCTGGACGCTCCACAAGCTCTCCGTCGATCAAAAGGGATCCGTCGCGGAAGTTGACAGTCTCTCCCGGCAAGCCGGCAATCCTCGACGCCCAACTACCACCACTTCCGGTGGGTGCCTCGAACAACACAACGTCCCATCGTGCAGGCTTCGAGCCACGGTATGCTGCTGGCTCGATCGTAATCAGTTCGCCTCGCGTGATTGACGGCTCCATGCTCGCCGATTCGTATCGCAGCTCGCTCTTGGTGCATGAAGTGATCAGGCCCGATGAGAGAATCGCGGCCAAGGTGCAAAGGCGCATCGCAGGGGAGTCTAATTTTTGGGCCAACGTCAAAGCCCACCGGACCGCTGCCCGGGAGCGAGGCTTCGACTGTGGGTTGAAGGTTGAACGATCATAGCGGCTGGAACTAGAGGCGGGGCAGCGGTTCGGTGCGGCGGCTTGTTGTGCCTTTCTTCGTTTTGCTTGGAGGCTCACTGCTCCGAATACCACTCGGCATTCCGCAAGTAATCCGAAAAGCTGGGGTGAAGCACGGCCACTTCAGGATCATCGTGAGCCACGTAAAGGACAGGAGAAGGCCGACCTGCCGACCTGGACAGGCACAGGAAATCCCCATTGCCGATCGCATAGAACGGAATGAAATCCTCGGTGAAATTCGGGTTGTTGGCGGCCTCCCAGTCGTAGGTGGCGGTCATCTCATTGGCTGGGAGATGGTCCCCGGTGACGTTGTAGAATGGGAGCAGCTTCCTGAACGCGATGAATTCAGGGGGAAGATCCGCTCCGAACGCTTCAAGAATCTTGGCGGTATCGTCAGCCGAGAATCGAGGATCGTGGGCCGTCGATCTGCGATGCCTCTCGGCGGTCAGTTCTTCGACTTCAGCATCCGTCATATTCTTTGCACAACAGTGTTATTAGTCAGACGGGAGGGTGATATGCCGGGATGGCAATCGCTTCTGTCTTGAGGCCCAATGGAACCCCCAGACGTTGGAAGATCAAGGGGGAACGGCGGTTTCGGGGGAGCTGCATTGAGGATCTTGTTTCGTTCAGAGCTTTGAATTTTCTGGAGGTGCGTGGCAACCGATATGCGTCGCGAATCGGGATCGATGGCGCCACCGATAGCACCGATGCTGCACAACCTTGGAATACGAACATAAACGAAGTATCGATTTCTCTCTGGACTGCAAATAGGTTTCAAGTGAACAGTGTTCACATGAAACCTTCAAAGCGTTTCTTCGATTGGCGGAAGGATCTCAGCGCATCGCGGGATGTCGACCCGCGGGAGCGGGCCGGTTTCCAGTTGCTGCTGGAGTGGTTCGAGAAGTGGCGCATCGGTCGGGACCTCCCGCCGGGGCGTGCCGCAGCGCGGAGGTTTTGGAGGGAACAAGTCCAGCTCAAGCCGCGAGAGGCATGGCAACTCCAACAGTGGGCACATGCGATCAAGTGGCACCTCCGTTGGCTCCAGGCCTGTGAGCAGGCGGGTGGCACGGCCACCACTCTGGAGGAACGGGTCAGGCTCGCGGTCAACTCGGCGGCATCGCGGCGCGGACTGGCCTATCGCACCCGTCAGTCCTACTCCGGTTGGGCAGGTCGCTACGCGCGGTGGGCGGGAAGTGCGAAGGAAACCCTCAAACCGCTCAAGGCGCGGGATTTCCTGTCGTGGCTGGTGACGGAAAGGAAGGTTTCTTTCTCCACCCAGAAGCAGGCACTCAACGCGCTGGCCTTTTTCTTCAAGGACGTCTGCGGACATGAGGAGGTGGATCTGAAGGTGGTCTTGCGCAAGACCCCACCACGCATCCCGGTGGTGCTCGATCGGAGCGAGGTGGCGGCTCTTTTCAGCCATCTCGAGGAGCGCTATCAATTGCTTGCGCGGATCCAGTATGGTTCGGGCCTGCGGATGGCAGAGCTCCTGCAATTGCGGATCAAGGACGTGGATCCCGGGCGGCGCCAGGTCACGGTTCGGGAAGGCAAGGGCCATCAGGATCGCGTGACCGTGCTCCCGGGATCGGTGATTGACGATTTGGACCGCCACAAACGGAAGTTGCGTGAGGTTCACGAGCACGACCGCAGGGAAGACGCACCGGGAGTCGCGCTACCCGGTGCGCTGGAGTGGAAGCTGCGCGGGGCGGGCAAGAAGTGGGAGTGGTTCTGGTTGTTTCCGTCGGAAACCCTGTCGGTGGATCCGGAGTCCGGGGTGACGCGCCGGCACCACATTCACCCGGATGCCTACTCGAAGGCGCTTGCCAGGGCGGCGAGGGCGGCGGGGATCGAGAAACGGATGACCAGCCACGTGTTGCGGCACTGTTTCGCCACCCACCTCCTCGAAGACGGCAAGGACCTGAGGACGATCCAGCAATTGCTCGGACACAAGGACATCCGCACCACCGAAATCTACACGCATGTGGCAACAGGCGTGGGAGCATCCGGTGTGAGGAGTCCGCTGGATGAGAGCGTAGAGCGTGGAGCAGGGAGCGGAGAGCGGAGAGCGGAGAGCGGAGAGCGGAGAGCAGGGAGCGGAGAGTCTGGATCGAATCAAGGCTGCGCCTTGAGCTGAGAAGTCTTGGAGGTCCCACGAGATGCCGCGTGAGGCGGGGTTTCTGGGATGGAGCCACGTCCGCCTGCGCCCCTCCGGGGCTCCGAATCAACCACCACTCTGAATCCACGGGGTGAACCCCGTGGCTAAATGCCGTCGCCCCTTCGGGGCTGTGGAAATCCCGCATCCCGCATCCCGCATCCCGCATCCCGCATCCCGCATCCCAACTCACTGACCACTGACCACTGCCCACTGCCCACTGCCCACTGCCCACTGCCCACTGCCCACTGCCCACTGCTCCCTGCTCCCTGCTCCCTGCTCCCTGCTCCCTGCTCCCCAGCCACCGTGCGCGTCCTGAAATAGCCTGCAACGGCTGCACGTAGGCCCACCGGCATGAAGCGTTCCCTGTCCGCGTTGTTTCTGGCGCTGCCCCTTCTCGGGCAGGGCGAGGAGAGTGCGGAAATCTCCTTCAACCGGGACATCCGGCCGATCCTCTCGGAGAATTGCTTCCATTGCCACGGGCCCGACTCGGCCGCCCGGGAATCCGGGTTGCGGCTCGACACCTTCGAGGGTGCGGTCGAGGGCGGCGACACCGGACCGGCGATCGTTCCGGGGAGAGCGTCCGAGAGCCTGCTGGTCGAGATGATCCACAGCACCGACCGCACCGAGCGCATGCCGCCGCCGAAGTCGAACCGGGTACTCACCGACGCGCAGAAGCAATTGCTCGAACGCTGGATCGATTCCGGCGCGAAGTACGAGAAGCACTGGGCCTACCTCCCTCCGGAGCGGGCCGACGCGGACTTCGGCGACTCCCACCCGGTGGATCATTTCGTCCGGGAGAAGCTCAAGGGCACTTCTCTCGAACCGAGCCCGGAAGCACCGCCCGAAGTGCTGATCCGCCGAGTATCGCTCGATCTGATCGGCCTGCCGCCGACGCCGGAGGAGACGGCGGCATTCCTCACCGAGTTCGCCAACGGTCCGGACGCGGCCTACACCGCGTTGGTCGATCGCCTGCTCGCCTCCCCCCGCTTCGGCGAACGTTGGGCGCGGCCGTGGCTCGATCTCGCGCGCTACGCCGACTCGAACGGGTTCCAAGCCGACCAGCTCCGCGACTCATGGCCGTATCGCGACTGGGTGATCGACGCGATCAACGCGAACCTTCCCTACGACCGCTTCACCATCGAGCAGATCGCCGGTGACCTGCTGCCCGAGCCGACTTTGGCAAACCGGATCGCGACCGGCTTCCACCGCACCGTGCCGTGCAACGTCGAAGCCGGTGTGGATCCCGAGGAAAACCGGGTGAACCAGGTCGTCGACCGCGTCAACACGACGGCCACGGTCTGGCTCGGCCTCACTCTCGAATGCGCCCAGTGCCACGATCACAAGTACGACGCACTCTCGATGGAGGACTACTATTCGTTCTTCGCGTTCTTCAACAACACGCCGCTCGAGGTCGAACTGCCGAGCGGCAAGACGGACGTGTCGCACGACTTCGTCGGCCCCTTCCTCGACCTGCCGCTCGCCGGTGGGAAAAAGGAGGAACAGCAGCGGTTGACCAAGGAAATCGAGGAGCTGCGCAAGCAGTTGAACAGCCGCGATGCCGGCCCGTCCTTCGAACAATGGGCGAAGGAAGCCCGGGCATCCCTCGCGGACCCTCCCCGCTGGGCGCCGCTGGAAGTCGCGGGATTCGAATCGACCGGTGGCGAGGACCATCAGGTGCTCGAAGACCACTCGGTGCTGATCTCCGGCAACCTTCCCGGCACCACCGTTTACACGGTGAAGCTCGAGAGCCCGTCGGAGCCGCTGTGGGGCTTCCGTCTCGAAACCCTCACCCACCCCGAGCTTCCCGGCAAAGGTCCGGGACGGGGCGACGAGGAACGACCGAACTTCGTGCTCAACGAATTCGAGGTGCAGGCAGCGCCGACCGGCTCGGACAAGGCGGCAGCGGTCGAGCTTTTCAACGCCAAGGCCGATTTCTCTCAGGACAAGTGGCCGGTCGCCCACGCGATCGACGGTGAACCGCGCACCGGCTGGGCCATTGCCCCCAAGTTCGGAAAGCCGCACCACGCGACCTTCCTCACCCGCTCGCCGGTGTCGCCGGGCAGCGTGCTGAGTGTCGAACTGACCCAGAACTACGGCCGGGGCCGTACTTTGGGCAGGGTCCGGATCCTCGGGCTCGTCAGCCCCGACGGTCAGGAACCGCTGCCGGAGCCGGTAGTCCGGATTCTCACGAAGGAGCCCGGCGCCCTGACCAAGGCCGAGAAGAAACAGCTACGCGACCATTTCAACACCAGCAATCCGGAGCGCCTCGCGATGCAGTCGAAGCTGGAGGAACTCCAGAAGCGCCTCTCGAAGCTCAAGCCGGACCAGGCCCTGGTGATGGTGGAAATGAACGAACCGCGGGAAACGCGGATCTTCGATCGCGGCAACTACCTGAGCCCGGGTGACGAAGTCGGACCGAACACCCCGGCCACCCTGCCCGGTCTCAAGACCACCGGCGCTACACCCGACCGTCTCGATCTCGCGCGTTGGCTGGTGCGACGCGACAATCCGCTGACCGCGCGCGTCGCGGTGAACCGTTGGTGGTCCGCCCTCTTCGGCCGCGGACTGGTCGCCACCCTCGAGGACTTCGGGACCCAGTGCGAACCGCCGACCCACCCCGAGCTTCTCGACTGGCTCGCGGTCGAGCTCATGGACTCCGGCTGGAATCGCAAGCACGTGCTGCGCTCGATGGTGACGTCCGACACCTACAAGCAGTCGTCGCGGATCAGCTCGGTCGACCGGGAGATCGATCCCGACAACCGCCTCTACGCCCGGGCGCCGCGGTTCCGACTGAATGCCGAGCGGGTGCGCGACAACGCCCTCGCCTTCAGCGGCCTGCTTTCCGGGAAAATGCACGGCCCGCCGGTCATGCCCTACCAACCTCCGGGTGTCTGGCGGCAGGTCGGCCGCAATGAGCCGAAGTGGATCGAGAACCGCGACGAAGACCGCTGGCGCCGTGGAATCTATGTCGTTTACCGCCGCGCCGCCCCCTACCCCAGCATGGTCAACTTCGATGCGCCCGACAGGGCCGCGTGCACCGTCGACCGCCCGCGCACCAACACTCCCCTGCAGGCGTTGACGCTGATGAACGACCCGGCCTTCGTCGAGATGGCCGTTGCCTTCGCCGACCGCGTGCTCGGAGAAGCCGGCACCGACACCGAGCGCATCGCGAGCGCATTCGGGTTCGCGCTGGCGCGAAAGCCATCGCAGGCCGAGTCGGACCGCCTGCTCGAGCTCCTCGCCGGACAGCGCGCTCGCCTCGCCGCCGACCCGAAGGCCGCCGCGGCGCTGCTCGACGACAAGTCGATCGCCTACCGTCCGAAACACGCGCACAAGACCGAGTTGGCCGCGTGGTACTACGTGACCAGTACGATCCTGAACCTCGACGAAACCATGACGAGGCCATGAGCGACCCGTTTTCACAGACTCCTCCCGCAATCCGCCAGGCGCTGCTGCGCGACCTGACCCGACGGACCTTCTTCCAACGGGCGGGCTTCGGACTCGGCGGTGCCGCGCTCGGTTCGATGATGAGCAGCGACGCCCTCGGCGCCGGAGCCGACCCGCTTTCCCGTCTCGGCCTGCACCACGCACCGAAGGCGAAGAGCGTGATCTTCATCCATATGGTCGGCGCGCCGTCACACCTCGACCTCTTCGACTTCAAGCCCGAGTTGCAGAAGCGCAGTGGCGAGCTGTGTCCGGACGAGTTCTTCGCCGGCAAGAAGCTCGCCTTCATCCGCGAGCAACCGAACCTGCAAGGCACGCCTGCCGAGGACCGGTTCGCGTTCAAGCGCTGCGGGCAGTCGGGTGTCGAAATCTCCAACCTGCTCCCGCATCTGCAGGGCGTGGCCGACGACCTGTGCTTCATCAAGTCGCTCCACACCGAGCAGTTCAACCACGCGCCGGCACAGCTGTTCTCGCTGACCGGTTTCAACCGCTTCGGCCGCCCGAGCATCGGCTCGTGGGTGACCTACGGGATCGGCAGTGAGAACCGGAACCTGCCGGGATTCGTCGTGCTGATCACCGGCCAGGTCCTCGGCGCCGGCAACTCGGCGTGGGGATCCGGTTTCCTGCCGACCGTCCACCAAGGCGTCGAGTTCCGCTCGCAGGGCGACCCGGTGCTTTACCTTTCCGACCCGAACGGCATGACTCGCGGCGACCGCCGGAAGGTGGTCGATGCGGTCAAGGATCTCAACGGCATGCACCTCGACGACGTCGGCGATCCCGAAATCGCGACCCGCATCGCGCAGTATGAAATGGCCTACCGCATGCAGGCATCGGTGCCGGAACTGATGGAGATCGACTCCGAGCCCGAGTCGATCCACGAGATGTACGGCACCCAGCCGGGCAAGACGAGTTTCGCCAACAACTGCCTGCTCGCGCGCCGGCTCGTCGAGCGCGGGGTGCGCTTCGTCCAGCTCTTCGACCAAGGCTGGGACCACCACAACAGCGTATTCAAGAACCTGCCGAACAAGGCCAAGCAGGTCGACCAACCGATCGCCGCACTGATCAAGGACCTCAAGCAGCGCGGCATGCTCGACGACACCCTCGTCGTGTGGAACGCCGAGTTCGGACGCACGCCGATGGCGCAGACGAATAACGGCTCAGGACAATCGACGGCGATCGGCCGCGACCACCACAAGGAGGCCTACACCGTGTGGATGGCCGGTGGTGGAACCAAGCCCGGCCACATTCACGGAGCGTCGGACGAACTCGGCTACAACGTCGCGCGCGATCCGGTGCACGTGCATGATTTCAATGCCACCCTACTGCACCTGCTCGGCATCGACCACGAGCGCCTGACCTTCCGCTACCAAGGCCGCCAGTTCCGCCTGACCGATGTCCATGGCAAGGTGGTCGACGGGGTTCTGGCGTAAGGAAGCCGGAACACCTAGATTCCGGGTTTCGGCGGACCGATCGTCTCGCCCTCGACAAAGCGGGCGGTGGTGGCCGTTTGCCGGAGGTCCTTTTTCCCACGGCTGATGTTGTCGGCCCAGCGGACGATGCGCCGGACCACCGGGCCACTGTCCCACGCGATGCGTGTGACCTTTGGTCGGCACCATTCGAATGACGGGTCCGAGTCCGTGCAGATGAGCGAAACGTCCGCCGGCACCCGGATGCCCCGGTTGCTGAGAAAGTGCTGCACCGCGGTGTAGAGTTCGACTTCGTCGACCAGCAACGCGGTCGGCGGAGTCAGCGCGAAGAGCGACGACAATGACTGGTGCAGGCTCTCCGGATTATCTTCCCAGTGCGGCAGGTGGTAGGAACTCGGTTCGATGCCGCCCTTCCCGAGTTCCTCGAGAAAAACGCGCTCGGCAGCACCGGGTTGAGGAAGTCGACGCGCCGGCCGGCAGATCATCGCCACCCTGCGGTGACCGAGCTCGATCAGCTTGCGCGTCGCCTGTGCAACCGCCGGCAGCTTGTCCGGACCCACCCCCGCGATCTGCAAACGCCGGCGCCGGCCGAACATCGCGAAGGTCGGGAAGCCGCGCCCGATCATCCACTTGAGCAACTCCTGGGATCCGGCGAGCACGATCCACGCGTTGACCTCGGCGCCGCGGATGATCCGGTTGGTCCGGCCATCTCCTCCGGCGCGGTTCATCAACGGACACCTCACGACCCGGACCGAGTGCCCGGCATTCATCAGCAGGTGCTGCAGTTCCACAAGGTAGTGGAGCCGGATATCCGCCTCATCCGCGTGCAAGATTCCGATGACGAGGGTCTTGGACCCTCTTGTCCCGTGGATGGCGATCTGACGCCGCTTCCCCGACCCGGGGCGCACTACGAGACCCTCTTCCTCCAGCTTCCGCAGCGCTGCCGTGACCGTCTTGAAATTGACCCCGATCTCCGAAGCCAAGGCATGCACGCCGGGCAAGCCGCCGCCCCACTTGCCGCGGGCGATCTCCTCCCGCAGGTGATCGGCAATTTGTTCGGAAATGCTAAGAAAACCGCCCTGCTTCAAGGCTTCATGTGTTCCATAATATGGAATAGATGGCAACCAGATTCAGATTGCCGGACCTGCGACGGATACGGTTTGGCTCTCTATCCCGAAACCGATAAAACGCATGATACCATCAAAACCCCGAACCGTCTGGGGCCGGATCCTGATCCCGGCCCTTCTCTCCCTGCCCGCGCTGCAGGCTCAGGTCACTCCGGGCTTCGAACTCAACTTCGATGCCCAGAATCCCGCGAGCGCGATCAGCAGTGCGAGCTGGATTTCGACGACCGCCAACTCCAGCCATGACTTTGGCTTCGGCGGCGATGTGAGCCTTGAGTCAGTGACCACCGGACTGTCGGGCATCACGAATGCCTACCGCTTTACCGGCGGCGGTGGTGACTCCGACAACTTGACCTGGAACGGCCTTTTCGGAGAAGGCGACGCGACGACCTGGGAGTTCTGGCTGAAACCGACCGACACGGGTGACGCCAACCAAGTGATCTACGAAAGCGGAGGATCCGGAACCGGTTTCGCCATCTGGTATGAGACCGGCACCGCGTCCGACGACTCGGGTACCGTTCATTTCACCATCGACGGCGGCAGTGGCGCATCGATCGAAACCGTCAGCGCGGTGATCGACACCACCGAGTTTCGCCAGATCGTTCTGGTATATGACGAGGCTGCGGGCGGCGGCTCGATCGACAGCATGGAAATCTACGTCGATGGAGCGCTGGTGGACGACAACCTGACGGCGACCGCTTTCGACGACGCCTCGAACGACAACGACAATACCGCACTCGACGACTACTGCGGCGGTGACGGAACCGGTCTTGGAAACGCCAACAACAGTTTGGCGGAAACCGCAAGTGACGGCGAGTTCGACGGCGACATATCGATTTTCCGGGTTTACGGCTCGCAGGCGCTCACCGCGGGCGAGGTTCTCGCGAACTACCAGGCGCTTTCCGGTCCTGACACCGCAGCCCCGACCATCAGCTCGACCGATCCGACCGACGATGCGACCGGCATCTATCCAGGTGCGGTGCTCGTCGCGACCTTCAACGAAGTTATCCAGGCCGGCACCGGCAGCATCACGATCATCGAGGATCCTTCGGGCGCCGCCACCTCGACGCCGATTGCGATTGGTGATTCGCAGATCACGATCTCGGGCAAGGAACTCTCGATCGATCTGAGTTCCAATCTGGCGTTCGGCACCGAATACGAAGTGCAGATTCCATCGGGGGTCGTGACCGACACCGCCGACACTCCGAATGACTTCGACGGCACCTCGGCGGGTCAATGGACCTTCACCACCGTCGCGGTGGATGGGACCGCCCCGGTAACGACCACCTTCGATCCGGTTGACGACTCGACCGAAGTGCTGCTCGACACCACCCTCACTGTCACCTTTGACGAAGACGTCCTCCTGAACTCCGGCGCCTCACTGGTGCTTCTCGACGAGGACTTCGAAGCCGATGGCGGCAACTTCACGACCGTTGGCACGCCCAACGACTGGGCATGGGGCGCTCCGAACTCGGACAACGACGCCGGCCTGATCATCACCACCGGCAACAATGGCTCGACCAACTGCTGGGCGACAGCACTCGGCGCCGGCGGCACGCCTTCGGGCACGATCAACACTGCTGCCGATTCGATCCTCCAAGGCCCCGACGCGGCCGGCAGTGGCGTCGATCTCACCGGCGTGGCATCCGCCCAACTGCAGTTCGCCGCCGCGGTGGACTCGGTCGACGGTGACACCATCGAGGTCCTCGTCAAAGAAGTCGGAACCGACACCCTGCTCTACACGGTACCTGCCAGCTCGCTGACTCCGCCGGTGACCTCCGACTGGGCGACCTACGGGCCATTCGACATCTCCGACGCCGTCGGACACAACGTGTATTTCGAATTCCGATATGTGGGCACCAGCAACCTCTACATCGGTCTGTATATCGACGACCTGCTCGTCACCGGAATCGACGGCGCGAACGCGATCACGCTCAAGAACCTCACCGACGGTGTCGACACGGTCATCCCGATCGACGATGCCTCACAGGTCTCGGTCAGCGGTTCGACTGTCACCATCACCCCGACCGATCCGCTGACGGCGGCGGTCAACTACGCGGTGCGCATCGGCTCGACGGCAATCCGCAACTACAACGATCTCGATTTCGCCGGCATCGCCGACGACACGACGTGGAGTTTCTCGACGGCTTCTTCGACGCTCTACATCGGCGACAACAACAACAAGAACGACCGCTGGAACAACCCGGCCAACTGGGACGTGGGAGTTCCTTCTGGAGGACTCAGCCCGACCATCGCGGCGGCCAACCCGTGGGTGACCGTCTGGAGCGCCAGCACGCCGACCTACACCGGCGACCTGACGATGGAACCGAACACGACCATCCAGGTCGGCTGGACGAACAACTTCGTCGAGTCCTGGAACTGCCTCGGCACCGCCGGATCGACCACGATCACGATGGGTGACGGTGTCCTGATCAAAGGTCGCACCAGCGGAACCCCCGATGTGCCAGCGATCGTGCTCCAGGGAGACGTCACCTTCAGCTGCGGTGAATCGACCCAGACACCGGCCAGCCCGAACTTCGGCGAACCGATCACCGGAGCGCACCAGTTCACGCTGCAGTCCAACGCCAGCGGCCCGACCGTGGTCTTCGACGCCAACAACACCTTCAGCCATCTGGTGATCCGTGGCATCAACGGACGCGGCGGCAGCCACGGTACGGTGCGGGCAAGCGCGGCCGGCTCCTTGGGAGCGGGCAACGTGACTCTCGAGTCCGCGGCAAGCAACGATGCGACGCTCAAACTCGAGTTCGACGCATCCGGAGCGATGGACGCCGCCGGGACGCTCAACATCGACGCCAAGGGACCGTCCGGCGACGGCTCCAACCGGATTCAGATGGACGCTGACAACACAATTAACCTGCTCAACATCCAGGGCTTCCCGTTCCCCGCCGGCACCTACGGCCGGGTCGGAACACCGGCCACCGTCGACTACGAAGCTGCCTGGATGAGCGGCGACAGCGTGCTCACCGTGACCAGCGCGCCCGCCGACGCCGCAGCGCCGGTGGCGACGGTCACCGACGACTCGGTCAACGGCGAGGTCTTCCTCTCCCTCCAGCCGTCGGTCACCTTCTCGTTCACCTTCGACGAAGCGATCACGACCTCGGCGACCACCGCAGACTTCTCGAGCAGCGGCTCGGCTCCGGTGACGATCGACAGCGTCACCCAGACCGATCTCAACGTGATCGAAGTGGTGGTGACCGCCAGCGGCACGGGCACCATCGCCCTGCAGGCTGACGGCAGCGCGTCATTCGACGACCTGTTCGGCAACAGCCTGACCGGGCCTGTGCTCGACGACAGCACCGTGACCGTCCGCGACATTGGCGACCTCAGCACGCAGCTCGGGGTTCTCAGCCTCACTAACAACAACGGGATCAACCCGGCGACCGGAAACCTGTGGCAGATCGGCGACAACTACCGTCTCGCCTTCGTCACCAGCGGAACGACCGACGCGACCTCGAACGACATCGCCACCTACAACACCCTCGTGCAGAACGCCGCCAACGCGAGTTCCCTCGGTCTCGGGTCGGCAAGCTGGTTCGCGATCGCATCGGCCGCGGGAGATGGCGGAGGAATCCCGGCCGTTGACGCACGCACCAACACCTCCACCAATCCCGGTGTCGACGGCACAGGCGAGCCGATCTACCTCATGAACGGAACCACGATCGCTGCCAACGACTACAGCGATCTTTGGGACGGAGTGACGAACAACCACATCAACCGCGACGAGGAGAACGCCGCACGTCCCACCAATACCATTCCGTTGTTCAATCCCTACGGAGGTGTATGGACCGGCACCAATGACAACGGGACCGCCAACGCCGCCCTCGGCGTTGCCAGCCCGCGCTTCGGCATCTTCAGCGCCGAGACGAAGTTCTGGGAAAGCCGCGGGACATCCGGCCAAGCAACCGAGGCCGCCCTCTACGGGCTCTCCGAGGTGCTGACCGTAAGTGCTGCCGGCCCGCCGGACACCACGGACCCGACGCTCGTCTCGATCGCCGACGACGTCGGTGGCGGTCCGATCACCACCTCCGACACGGTGGTCTACACCGTGACCTTCGACGAGCCGATCAACGACGGCACCGTTGAAACCGGGGACTTCGAAGACGGTGGCACGTCCGCCGCAACCATCGACAGCGTCGCCACCACGGGCGACCCGGCGGTCTTCGAGGTGACGGTTTCGCCCGGTGTGGCCGGTGACCTGATTCTTCAGATCGCCTCCGGTGCGGTGATCGAGGATCTTGCCGGCAACGCGCTCGACACGACCTCGGCGCTTCAGGACGACACCACCATCACGGTCACGGCGGGCACGCCTTACACGATCTGGAGCGGTGGCGCGTTGTTCGAAGACGACGCCAACGGCGACGGGATCTCGAACGGCATGGCCTTCATCCTCGGCGCGGCCGATGTGAATGCCAACGCCGCCGGCCTGCTTCCGCAACCGGGAACCGAACCCGGCTTCCTGACGCTGAGCTTCGAGCGCCTCGACGGCATCGCTCCGGTGGTGCTGAGCATCGACTACAGCGGCGACCTCGGCTTCGGAAACACCGACGTGATTCCGCTGACCAGCCAGACGCTCGGCAGCGGCGTCGTGGTGGAAGTGGTCGACGGCAGCCCGACGGACTCCGTGACGGTCAAGATCCCCGACAGCTTCGCCTCCGGCAACGGCACCCTCTTCGGTCGCCTGAGCGCCACCGAGAACTGATCTTCCGATCGATCACCCGAAAAAACCTGCGGCGGCCTTCCTGACGGGAGGCCGCCGTTTTTGTCGGAGACGGGCTGCCTCCCCGGAAGGCTTGGCATTGACGAAAGGCCGGGCTTACCGCTAATACTGTTCGCATGATCAGTCGTCTGTATTCCGCAGCGCTTCGGGGTGTCGAGGCCCTCGAGGTGGAAGTGGAGGTCAATGTGCGCAACTCCGAGACTCCCACCGTGGTGGTCGTCGGGCTGCCGGATGCGGCGGTTCGCGAATCCTCACAGCGGGTGATTTCCGCCGTCTCCGCCTCCCCGCTGCGGATGGCGGACGGGACCAAGACGGTCAACCTCGCCCCTGCGGACGTGAAGAAGGAAGGGCCGTCCTTCGACCTGCCGATCGCCCTGGCGATGGCGTCGGCCTCCGAAGAAGTCGAGTTGCCCGGGGAGGACTGCTGCATCGTAGGAGAACTGGCGCTCGACGGCTCGGTGAGGCCGGTGAAAGGCGTGCTCTCGATCGCGCTGGAAGCGAAGGCCCGCGGCCGGCGGCGGGTGCTGGTTCCCGAGGCGAACGCCCCTGAAGCCGCCGTCATCGAAGGCGTCGACATCTACCCGATCCGAAATCTCTATCAGGCATGGCGGTTCCTGATCGGCGAGGAAACGATCGAGCCGGTCCGTATCGACCGCACCCGCTTCTTCGGAGAAAGCCGGAGCTACGAGGTCGACTTCGACGAGGTGAAAGGCCAGCACCACGTGAAGCGCGCGCTGGAGGTCGCGGTCGCCGGCGGCCACAACCTTCTGATGGTCGGACCTCCGGGCACCGGCAAGTCGATGCTCGCCAAGCGGCTGCCGACGATCATGCCGGACATGAGCGAGGACGAGGCGATCGAGGTCACCAAGATCCACTCGATCTCCGGCCTGCTCGATCCCAAGCGCTCCTTTCTCACCACCCGGCCATTCCGGTCGCCGCATCACACGATTTCCGACGCAGGCCTGCTCGGTGGCGGCACCAACCCCGGTCCCGGAGAGGTGTCACTGGCTCACCGCGGCGTGCTCTTTCTCGACGAACTTCCGGAGTTCCGTCGCCAGACGCTCGAGGTGATGCGCCAGCCGCTCGAGGACGGTCACGTCACGATTTCCCGCGCCGCCGGCTCCCTCACCTTCCCCGCATCGTCGATGCTCGTGGCCGCGCTCAATCCGTGTCCCTGTGGCTACTATGGAGACAGTAAGAGGGACTGCCGCTGCTCACCGCGGAAGATCGAGCAGTACCGGCAGCGGATCTCCGGGCCGTTGCTCGATCGCATCGATCTCCACGTCGACGTGCCGCTGGTCGACTACCGGGAACTTTCGGGAAAGGAGCGGGGTGAGAGTTCGGCAAGCATCCGCCAGCGGATCGTCACGGCACGGGAGCTTCAGCGGCGGCGGTTCGCCGGCACCGCGACCCGCACCAACTCCGGCATGGGGCCACGGCAGGTGCGCGCCTTCTGCGAACTGGATGCCGAAGGGTCGTCCTACCTCGAGCAGGCGATGGAGACCCTCAACTTCTCGGCCCGCGCCCACGACCGGATTCTGAAAGTCGCCCGGACCCTGGCCGATCTCGAGGACTCGGAACGGATCGCCACCCATCACGTGCTCGAAGCCATCCAGTACCGCAGCCTCGACCGGAATCTGTTCAACTAACAGCGACACCTGAAATGGGGAGAGCGGCTTTGAAAGCCGCTGCGTCGGAGATCGGATACCAGACTGAACCAGCGGCTTGCAAAGCCGCTTTCCCCACGCTCGCGCTTGGTTCTCGCTATCACTGTGCGATGGAGTCCAACATCCGCGAGATGACCGAGGCGCCGCACCGATGAGAACCTGGCTCGAACACTTCTGGTCGAGGTTGCGGACGAGCTTCTGGTTCGTTCCGGGGTCGCTGGTCGTGCTTTCCGCAGTGATCGCGCATGCCATCATCGCATTCGACCGTTCGGATGCCAGCGACAGCTTCACCCAGTGGCTTCAACCGGAGGCGGTTTCCGCCGACGGAGTCCGGTCGCTGCTTTCGACCGCCGCCACCGCGGTGCTGACGCTGGCCGGCTTGACCTTCTCGGCCACGCTGGTCGCGCTGACGCTGGCATCGAGCCAGTTCGGCAGCCGGATCCTCCGCAACTTCATCCGCTCGCTGCCCAACCAGTTCGCGCTCGGCATGCTGCTGGGCAACTTCGTATTCTGCCTGATCGTCCTGCGCGCGGTGCGCAGCGCGGAGGAAGGCGAGTTCATCCCGCACATCGCCACCCTCGGCGCCTTCCTCGCCACGCTCACCAGCCTGGCGACCTTCATCCACTTCGTGCATCACATTTCCGTCTCGCTGCAGGCGGACCGGATCATCTCGTCGATCCACTCCGAGCTCGACCAGGCGATCGAGCGGTTCTTCCCCGACTGCCGGCCGGAGGACCCGGACGAACGCAAGGCCGACCAGGAGAAGTCGGAGTGGGAGACGATCGAGAACGAAATCCCGATCAATGCGAACCGCAGCGGCTACATCGCCGCGATCAATGTCGAAGGACTGGTCGAGACCTGTGCGGAACTCGGGGTGCGTTGCCGCGTCTTGCTTCGTCCGGGACAGTTCGTGCAGGAAGGCAGCACCTTGCTCGCGGTGAGCCACGATGGCGACCTGGAGGATGCAGAGCTTCAGAGACTGCGCCGCGACGTCCTTCTCGACAGGATCCGCACCGCCGAGCAGGACTTCGAATTCTGCCTCCGCCAACTCGTCGAAGTCGCCTTGCGCGCCCTTTCGCCCGGTATCAACGATCCGTTCACCGCGATGAACTGCATCGACTATCTGGGCGATGCGCTGGGCAAAGTGGCGACCCGCAAGCTTCCGAAGCGCACCTTCAGCGATGCCGAAAAGGTTCCGCGGGTCCGCGTCCGTCCGACCGTCTTCGCCGATCTCCTCGGTGCGGCGTTCCATCAGATCCGCCAGGCCGCGGCGGACCGTGCGGACATCGCGATCCGGTTACTGGACGTGCTGGAAGAAATCGGAGACCGGGCGATGCTCGACACCCACCGGGATGCCATCGCCGAACATGCCGATGCCGTGCTCGCCTGCGCATCGAGCGTCGACGGCTGCGACCGCGAGCCGGTCGAAGCGGCCCACCGGCGGGTCATGGAGGCCCTTGGCCGGAGCTGAGGTCGACTCGGCAGCATTGGCTCGCCCGACGTGGGCATAGTATGGAGAGCGGCTTTGCAAGCCGCGGCATCATACCTGGATTCTCAATCAAATGCGCGGCTTACAAAGCCGCTCTCCACAGCGCCTTCGGCGCCGGAATGAACCGCAAAGTCGCCAAGACGCGAAGGCCGGGCGGACGCAGGTTTTGAAATTCCTCTGCTTTGCGCTTTTACGGTTCGGTCAATTGTCGCGTGGCCAGAACGCGGATCAGTCGGCTTAGCCTGAGATCTCTCCACCGCAGGACCAGCAGATGTCGAAGTTGCCCGGATTCATCTCACCGCATCCCTTGCATGCGACCTCCTCGTCGGAGCGCTCCCGGTTCGACTCGATGTGATCCCGGATGATGCCGAGGGCGCGCTCGTAGTCTTCGTCAGCCATCACGCACAACGCGGGGAAGAATTCGGGGATTGGGATCTCCGCCAGACCGGACGACTGGAGATGTTCGTTGCGCATCATCGTCGCGATCCCCTCGCCTTCCAACAGGTTCCGGAAATAGGTGACCTTGGTAAGGTCGGAGTCGCGGATAAGTTCCTTCATTGCGGCGACCCCAAGACGCAACAAATCCGCCGGTCCGACCAGCGGGAATGTCCGGCTCAACCGGCGATCACGAACTTCGGATCGTAGAAGGTCATGGCGCGGATCTTGCCCTCGCCGTCGTCATAGAAGACCGCGACGTAGCTGCCGGGTTCGTCGAAAGACATTCCGCACAGGGCTTCCTCCGCTCCTTGCAGCCGGATCTCGACATCGCCACGTGCCTCGCCAAGGTCGACGGTTGTCGTATTGAACCGCTTCACCGACTTCGTCTCGAGTGACTGCCGCGCCTCGGTCGCGATACGAAAGGTGACCTCAGGCAACGCGCAGACACTGACAACCGTCAGACGATAGCCGCGCTCGGCGTCCTTCTGCTTGAGCTTGAGGATCCGCGCCTGCCATTTGAACGGCTCTTCCTCGTCCTCGGTCTCCACCTTTTCCGCGAAGCCGATCAGGGTGGTCGTTTCTCCGGTTGCCACGTTGACCGACGTCTCGCCGGTTTCCACTCCGTCCTTGGTCACGGCAATCTTGTGGCTGCCGGACTTCAATCCGATGCCTCCGGTCCGCTGCCCGAGCTTGTAACCCTTCGCGTATAGATCCTCTCCATCGACCTTCAGGTGGGTGTTGCCTTCGCCCGGTCCGACGGCATTGACGAGGCGAATGAAGCCGACCTGCGGCGGTCCGTCCTGCGCGTGGACGAAGGCGAAGAGGCACAGGCTGGCGACAAGCTTAGAAATCGTTTTCATGGAGAATGACGGGACGGAAGTTGCGGGAATCGATGCCGCCATCGGCGAGCCGTTCCCCGGGATCGGCGAACACGTTGAAGACCTTCCGCGACTCGGCCAGCACTTCGGGCACGGCGTTGGAACCGGGTGCGAGTGGCGTGAGTGCCTGACCGACGACCCACACGCGGAAGTTCCGCGAACGAAGGGTCGAGCTGTTGTAAACGCGGGCGAAGACCTCTTCGGCGGCGGAGTCGCTCCACTCGACGCGGTCACCGATCGAATAGAGCTCCTCATTTCCGAAAACCGGTTCCTCCTGGACGTTCTCGACCGCCGCAAGCTGAGCGGCGGAAACGATCGGCCTTTCGCGGATGATCGCGTCGGCAATCACGTCGGCGGCGCGCGAAACCGCCGGAGTTCCAAGTTCGAGCGGTTGGATCGGAGGCGCCATTTGGTCGGTGGGCCGGTGGGAATTGCTCAGTCGGCGCGAAAGCTCGGGGTCCTGCTGAAGTAGCCCGACCGCGAGCGCCCTCAGCGCGTCGCGACCTGCGGTGTTCAGATTCACCCGGCCTTCCATCCATGCGAGGTTGCCTTCGACATCCTCGCGATCGACCGCGTTTCCGACCCCGGTGTGGAAGAGGTCGAGCAGGTGCGCGGCGTGCAACCCGGGTTCGACGAACCGCGGGTGCTCCGGACGGCCGATCCTCAGCGAGTTGCCGCCACCATAGTGGTCGTTCACCGGTGATCCGAGTTCGACCAGCGGCCAGCGGGTCTGGCTGCTCGGCATCCGGCCGTCGCGAATCTGCGCAGTATCGCTTGAGCGATCGTAGGTCGGCACCCACATCACGGGGTCGTAGACCCGGCCGAGTTCGGTCGCGCTGAAAAAGCGGCCGCGGTTCGAGATCCGCATCGGCGCCTTGAGAGGCTCGACGTCCGGCAGGTTGCGGAAGAACTGCGGGTCGTCGGGATCAATCCGTTCGTCGCCCCGGCTTCCCGCCCGACCGGCCTGGACCGCTGGAGGCAGATAGCCATACGACGTGTTGTGCCCGCAATCCGGCCATTCCGACGGCATCACGCGGCCGTAGACCTTCGGCTTGGTCGACGAGTCGCCGAAGTAAACGTTGCCCCAGCGAATCGTCCTGCGGTTCGGGCTGTAGTTGTCGGGATAGTCGTTCGGGTCCTGCGCGATGCCGACGTAGTAGGCGATCCGCGGGTCGCCCATGTTGTTGACGTAATCGAAACGCCCGATCGAGTAGCTGTGCCCGGGAATCGTAGTCCAGATCCCCTGCCGCGGCTGGCTCTGGGTGTCGCGCGGGTAGTTCATGATCAGGTCCGGATGCTTCACGTTGCCCCGCGCCTGATCGACGATGGTCCCGTTCCACTTCATCCGGTAGCCGACCTCGCCCTCGTCCTCGCCGCGCAGCGCGATCGGACTCGGGATGAAGACCGACGACGGCCCCGAATCGATCGTATACACGACCTTGCCGCAGTTGATCAGCTTGTACTGGTTCGGCTCCAGCGTGATGCTCTGGGCGGGCAGCCAGTAGTAGCCGCCTTCCTTCTTCAGTTGGGGCGACGCAATGTCGGGGTCCTCGAGGAAGTCGGGGCTGCCGAGGTTGAGGTCGGGCACCACGCCAAGATCGAACGAGTAGTTCGTCTCGTAGCTGATCTCGAACTCACCCGAAACCGGCTGGTCGCTCATGTTCCAGAGTTCGGCAAAGACCGTTCCGCTGAGGACGAGATACTTGCGACCGTCCTCGACCTCGATGTCCTCCCAGCGGAAACGAACGAGGTGCTCGCTGACCAGTGGGTAGGCATCGAGACCGCGGTGGCTGTCGGCCACGACCGTTCCGTCGCTATCTTCGTCGGCATAGTCAAAGGCGTTCGCCGCCAGCGTCTTCAGATAGTTGTCGGGAAACCCGCCCTTGCGTTCCTCGAATTCCGGCAAGGCGGTCTCGACCCATTCGGCGAAGTCGCTGATCGCGCTCTCCCGCTCCTTGGCCAGCAGGGCGTTGAGGTTGAGCTTGGGCTGACCCGCCGCGGCGACATCGATCCCCGGTGCGAACGGCACGGTCGGACGCTCAAAATACGGCTCCGTACCGGAGTTCATCGACTCCTCGATCGCCCGCGCCTGCAAGTCCTCAAGCCGACCGTCGTCATCGCGCTCAAGCGGCGGCTGGAACTCGGCCGCTGCGAGAATCGACTCCGGCGAAATGAGCACCCGCTCGCCATCGATCACACGGTCATCGAGCTGGCTGGTGTCGACGTCGCCCTCGACTTGCGGATCCAGAGCAAAGGCCGCGACCTCGGTGCGCTCGACGGTCTCATCGAGATCGACTCCCGGCGCCGGCAACGGGTAGGCCGCCCGCGCGTGCTTTCCTTCGTCGTTGTCGTTGCCGGCCGTGCGACCGTCGATCTTCGCCTGCAGGTCCTCGACCCACATCGCGTAGCGTCCGACCAGGCGACCGTCGTCGTCTTCGACCGGGATCCACGCGACCCGCGCATCCTGGCCCCACTTCCGCGGCTGGAAATCCTCAGCCGCCTCCGAAACCCAGCTCGCGGGATCGGGAAGCGCGTCGAGATCGCTCACCTCGCGCGATTCCTCATCCGCGGTGAAGAGCGGAAAGATCGTGTAGCGGGTATCCTCGCCACCGCCTTCGCCTCGGGCGAGGTAGAGGTAGTCGAGCACATCCTTCGTCGAGCCCGCCTCGGCTTCGCCCGGCTTGGCGAAGATGAGGAAGTCGTCGTTGTCGGCCTCCTCGCGAAGCAGCGTGCGGACCTGCTCGACGCCGGCACGGGCGATCCACTCGGCGCGTTTCACATCGACGTACGAGCGCGCCGTCTTGCGCTCGATGCCGACCACCGCCAGCACGCCGACCGAGAGCAGCAGGATCGCCGCCATGACCACGAGGACCGCGGCCAGCGTGAAGCCCTTTCGCGAACGCGACGTGGAACGTTTAGGAGTCATGCCCGAAGGGTTGGAAAATCTCGTAAGTCTCGAGTTGGTCGGAAAACTCCGCGTCGTCCGGATCGCCGAGCAGAGGGCTGTTGTCCCACGCGCCGGTGTCCCGGAGTTTGGCGACCAGCTCGCGGCGGGCGACCACCAGCACCAGCCGGACCGCGTCGGGTCCGACCCAGTCGGGATCAGCCGTTTGCTGCCAGTCCTCCCACTCGCCGTCGGCGCCCCGCACGCTGGGCTCGACCTTGAACGCAAGCACCCCGAAGGCCACCGGCTCGTCCGCCGGCTCACCGACGAACAACGATGACTCGTTGCCGGTCCGGAGCGCTTCGAAAGTCTCGTCACTGCCACGGAATCCACGCAGCAGACAGCGCACCGTGTCGCGGCCGATCTTCAGGTCCTTGATGTAGTAAACGACGGCACACAGGTCACCGACCCGTTCGCTGTCTGACTGCGCGTCATCCGGTTGGAGGCAGAGGAATCCGAGCCGGTCCTTGCGCCACGCGTCGGTCGATCCGCCGAAGACCATCTCCCGTCCCCGGACCGCCTTCGAAAGATCCTCGGCCGCCTGGGTCAGGATCGCCCGCGCCTCGCGCTCCGACGCGACCCCGTCGGTCCCCCGCCCGTAGCCTTCCCCGACCGCGCGCAAGCCCGCGACTCCGAGGAGCAGCACGAGCATCCCGAGGGCCATCGAGACCATCAGCTCGACGAGGGTGAATCCGGCGCGGCGCATCATGGCAGAATCGTGTGGAAGGCCACCGAATCGCGGCGTTCGGCCGGGAGCACGGCGGGGTGCTCGACTTTCACGGTGATCGTCACGCCGGTGTCCTCCGGGCGGCCCGACAGCGTCGCAATGTAGAAAATCCGCTCTCCCTCGAGCTTGTTGATTCCGTCCTCGTACTCGGCGCCATTGAGGTCCGAAATGAGTTCCCCTTCGCGGTCGAAGGCGAGCGCGATCACCTGGCCGGCCGAGGGAAACGCCTGGTCGGCCTCGATCTCGTCGAGCACCGGCGACTCGCCCTTCCTCGCCGCTTCGAGCTCCATGAGGCACCACTCGGCGATCGCCGGTGCGCGGGACTCGGCGCGGGCTGTGCCACCGGTATCGCCCGCTTTCCCCATGGCGGCAAGTGCCAGCGGGATCACGATTGCGAGCACGCCGATGGCGATCACCGTTTCGAGCAACGAGACGCCTGACGGGCGGGATGTCGGTCGGCGCTGGGTCATGACTCGAGATTCCATGCCCGCGCCACCACGCGGCCGATCCGGATCGTCCGGTCGCCGCTTGATCCCGTACGGACCGCCTCGCCGTTGCGATAGGTCCCGTTTCCGAGCGCCACCACCACCGACTCCGACCCCGGCGGCGCAAGCAGGCCGCCCCGGGCGCTGAAGACCAAGGCGGGAAACTCCGCGCTCTCGCTGCCGTTCTTCCACGTCAAATTGACGCTGGCCGCATCCTTCACATTGGCCAGCGAGTCGACCTCGCCGCCGAAAAACACGATACCGTCCGGAAGGGAATGCCATCGCTGGATCAAACGTCCCGACACGGCCTCGCCTTCCTTCCATTCGTCCAATTCGAACAGCCCGATCCGGCACTGGTCGTCGTCGAAGCCCGCGGTTCCGGGCTCGGCGATCGCCATCGCGACCGGCCGCCGCCGCGTGATGGCCGAGGTCCGGGCCTGCTCGACCAAGGACGAGAACTGCTCGGACCCGCTGCGGAGCGCCTCGCCACGGGTGTTCCCGAGCAGGCTCACGGCGATCGTCAGCAGGACGATCACGATCGCGATCACGGCCACGAGCTCGACCAGGGTGAACCCTGACGTTCGGCATTTGGATCGCGCAATTCCCCGCACCATGGACATCAACAAAATAGGAGCGGAAAAGCTGCGCTGCCCGCAAAAAAACCGTCTCTCCATCACCCAGCACGGGCTGCGCCACAAAGCGGCGAATGTGACGATCCCGTCAACCGACCGGAGTTCCCTAAATCGTTGAGAATCCGTTCCCTCCCGGGCCAGATGCCGCCACGCCTGCTCCTGATCGACGCGATCGGCCCGTTTTTCCGTGGCTACGAAAAGCGCCGCATCAACTGGTCCAAGATTCCGTTCACCCATCTCGCCACCGAAGGCGAGGCGCGGCAGCGCCAGTGGGACCGGATCCGCGACGACCTCCGCCAGTTCGCCGGCGAGGTCTCGGCGATCGGATACAACGCCGTTACCCTCGACGATCTCGCCCACCTCGCCCCCCACCCGCTGCACGAAGAGGACATCGCCCGCCGGATCGAGGCCTTTCGCGAGGAATTCTCCCGGATCTTCCCGATTCTCGACGAGTTCGGGCTGAAAATCTACCTGACCTCCGACATCATCCCGCTGACCCCGGCGATCGAAGCCGAAATGGGCGGCGATCACCGGAAACTGGAGGACTACTTCCTCGGTCTGGTTTCCGATCTGCTCGACGACTTCCCGCTCATCGCCGGGATCATCCTGCGGATCGGCGAAAGCGACGGGGTGGACGTAAAGGATCCGATTCACACCCGGCTGCACCTGACGTCCGCCGCCGAGACCAACCGGCTGCTGCGTCGGATGGTGCCGCTTTTCGAGGAAAAGGAGCGCGATCTGATCCTGCGGACGTGGACGGTCGGCGCCCACCGCATCGGCGACCTGATCTGGCACCGCAAGACCTTGGCGGAGACGCTGAAAGGGATCGACTCGCCCCGGTTCATCGTTTCGATGAAACACGGCGAGAGCGACTTCTTCCGCTACCTGCCCCTCAACCGCGCGTTCTTCCGCACTCCGCACCCGAAGATCATCGAGCTACAGGCCCGACGCGAGTACGAGGGCGCCGGCGAGTATCCCTCGTTCATCGGCTGGGACTGCGAGAAATTCGCGCGCGAACTCGAAGGCGCGGAGAATGTCGTCGGCATGTCCGTGTGGTGCCAGACCGGCGGCTGGCACCGCTTCCGCCGGCTGCCATTTCTCAAGAACGCCGGCGACGACACGTGGATCCGGCTCAACACCTTCGTCGCGCTGCGCGTTTTCCGGGACCGGCAACCGGTCGAGGAAGCGGTCCGGGATTTCGTCGGCGAGGACCGGGCCGTCGCCACGCTCGAGTTGCTGCGCTGCGCCGATACGGTCGTCCACGACCTGATCTACATCGAGGACTTCGCCCGCCAGAAGCTGTTCTTCCGGCGGGTCCGAATCCCGCCGCTGCTGCACATGTATTGGGACTGCCTGTTCATCAATCACGCGGTGCGCAAGATCATGCGGCACTTCGTGCGCGATCCCGAACGGGCGTTGCGCGCCGGCGAGGCGGCATGCGACCTGTTTCCCCAGATGATCGAGCTGGCGGAAGAAGCGCGGCTGCCGGTCCGCGACATCCGCCACTGGCGCGACATCTGCCACATCATCCGCCTCGCGCGACGCTACTACTTCCTCCCCTACGATCCCGAGATCGCCCAACAGATCAAGGCTGCCAAGGCTGCCTACAAGGTTGCCTGGCCGCGCACCGAGGGCGCGCGCTACCGCATCAAGACTTCCTTCGAGCCGCTCAAGGTGAAGCGCCAGACGCTGGCTTGGTTGTCGGGACTCCTGCTCCGGCGCAAACGCGGCTACCGGATGATCGACCACATCTTCACGCTCAACCTCCTCGGACTGGTCTACCGGATCTTCCGTCCCCGGAAAAAGGAGGCGATGCCGAAGTTCCTCCGCAAGTCCGCCATGGGCGTCGAGACGCTGCTGAGATAAGCGGCTTCCGGGTCTGCCTTTTTGGAACTGCAAAGGCGCAAAGGGCTTCCGGTTCGGAAATGGACCGCCGACTTCAGCCGGCCCCGCAGCGGCTGGGGAGAAAGTCTCAAACTCCGTCGGTCCGGCCTTTGCGTCTTGGCGCCTTTGCGGTTCGACCTCTTCCGTCTCGACACGAAAAAGCCCCGCGGCCCGGAGGCGGCGGGGCTTTGGAAAATCCGGACCGATCAGTCGGCGAAGCTCGCGATGTCGTCCTTGGTGCCGAGCTCCTGGTCAGCACCCGGGCTGAAGACCGCGACCTGCTCACCGCGAAGTTCGAATTGCTTGCCGCCCTTGCTGAAGCGGAGCACGTCCTCGTAGTCGGTGTTCAGCACGATGGTGTAGGGCTGACCGAAGGGGTCATACATGCCTTGGACCGTGTTGCCGTTGGAACCGTAGTAGAGGCCACCGCGCTTGCCGGTGCCTTCCTTGGTGTTGAGGAACGGGATCTTGCGGCTGTTCTCGATGTCCGAGCCGTCACCTTCGTCAGCGAGCAGGATGCGGAGCAGATCCACTCCGGTGCCGGAGTCGGTCTTCACCTCGCCCTGAACTTCCGGAAGGCGGCTGTATTCGCTGTAGAAGTTGTTCACCGCGGAGTGGATGGCGGAGGCGGCGACGTTGCCTTCGGTGGTCCGGGCCCGCTTGATCGCGATGTTCACCCCGGCGAAGCTCATGGCGGCGAGAACCGCGACGATCGTGATGACGACGAGCAGCTCGATCAGCGTGAAGCCTCCGGGCCGACGGATTTTTGAGTAGGTTTTCATGATATTGGACAGTTTGGACGGCGGCATCCAACGGGATCGGACACCGGCTGACAACGGCGCATTGCGCCCGCTGCAGTTTTCCCAACTAAACCTGCAATCGGCCCTACCGCAAGTCCGCAGCCGCGGCAGGGCGGAGCGCGGCCGATCTTCATGCGGAACCGCGAAACTCGCGAAACGCCACCAAAGCCGGAGAATCCAAGCATTTCAGTGTCTTCCGCTTCTTCGTGATTTCGCGCCCTTTCGCGATTTTCGCGGTTCAAACCCCGACCCTATCCCCTTCCAGCCCCGTTTCCTCCTTGCTTTCCCGGCAATCGCGGACAGTCTCCCGCCAGCGGCCGCCTTTGATGGCCGCCCGCGCGAGACGAAAACGGGCAGGCTACCCGATCCTCAAACCCCGCGCGCTCTTCCGCCCGCCGGCACCCCCGGCGACCTGCGCACCAACCGGTGGACCCGCCCGAAATCGCGGCCGATCCCGGTTGTCCGGCGCGTCAATTTCCATCATTTTTCATCATGCCCCGTTTGACCCTGCGCGACCGCATCCTCCAGTTGATGCAGCAGCGCGATTACCAGCCCCTCAACAAGTCCGAGTTCGCACGCGCCCTCGAAGTCCCGTCCGGCAAGCGCGCCGACCTCCGCAACGAACTCGCCGGCCTCGAACGGAAGGGCAAGATCGTCGCCGGCAAGAAAGGAAGGTTCTCCCTCCCGGAAGCCCGCAAGGACGCGCTCCGCGGCTCGATCAAGTTCACGCCCAAGGGCGACGCGTGGTTTTTCCCCGACACCATCGACCCGGACAACATCGCGACCGGCATCGACCTTCAGAAGAACGGCCGTGTCTACGTCTCCCGCCGCGACTCCGGCAAGGCGCTCAACGGCGACCGCGTGCTCGCTTCGCTCAAGGCCCCGCCGATCAGCCCGAAACAATTCCGCAGCAACCGCTCCTCCGGCGGGCGCCCGCCGGGCGAGGAGCCCGAGATGCGCGCGGTGGTCGAGGAGATCCTCGAGCGCCGCTCGGGAAACATCGTCGGCACCTACCAGCAGAAGGGCAAGAACGCCTGGGTGCGCGCCGACGATCCGGCGATCGACGGCAACATCGAACTGATCGGCGACACGACCGCCCGCCCCGGGCAGACGGTCGTCGTTTCGATCGAGAACTGGCAGCACAAGACACCCCACGGCCGCATCATCGAGGTGCTCGGCTGGCCCGGCGACGCCGGCGTCGACATCCTCTCGATCATCCACCGCAACGGCATCCGCACGTCGTTCCCCGACGACGTGCTCGCCGAAGCGCGCAACATCCCCGACGAAGTCGATCCGCAGGAAGCGCAGCGCCGCGAGGACTGGCGCGACCGCCTGGTGATTACCATCGACCCCGCCGACGCCAAGGACCACGACGACGCGATCTGGGTGAAGCGGACGGAGAAGGGTTGGAAGCTCGCCGTCCACATCGCCGACGTCTCCCACTACGTGAAGCCTCGTACTTCGCTCGACAAGGAGGCGGTGATGCGCGGCAACTCGACCTATCTCGTCGACCGCGTGATCCCGATGCTGCCGGTCGAGCTCAGCAACGGCATCTGTTCGCTCAAGCCGGACGTCGACCGGCTGACGAAATGCGCGGTACTCGACATCGACCGCAACGGCAAGGTCGTGAAGTCGCGATTCTGCGACGCTCTGATCCACTCGCAGTCGAAGCTCTCCTACGAACAGGCCCAGACGATCCTCGACGGCGGCAAGGCACCGGCAGGATCGGTCAAGGGGCTCGAGGACATGGTGCGCGAGGCGTGGAAGATGGCCTCGACCCTGCGCAAGCGCCGTTTCGCCAATGGCGCCCTCGACCTTGAGATGCCGGAGATCCGGGTGCACCTCGGCGACGACGGCAAGGCCGACCGGATCGAACACGTGATCCACACCGCCAGCCACCAGCTCATCGAGGAGTGCATGCTCGCCGCCAACGAGTCGGTGGCGCGCATCCTCAAAATCCGCAACAAGCCGACCATCCACCGCGTCCACGAGGAGCCCGACTTCGGCCGGCTCCAGGAGTACGGGGAGACGGCGGAGGCCTTCGGCTACAGCTTCGGCGACCTGACGAACAAGAAGCACATCCAGCAGCTCCTCGACGCGGCCAAGGACCGGCCGGACGAGCACGCGATCAAGATCGGGCTGCTGAAGTCACTCAAGCGTGCCGCGTATTCCCCCGACGCGCTCGGCCACTACGGCCTGTCGAAGTCCGACTACTGCCACTTCACCTCGCCGATCCGACGCTACGCCGACCTGATCGTCCATCGCAGCCTCCAGCCATTCCTCGACAACGCCCCGAAGAAGGCGGACCCGACACCGAAGCAGGCCGAGCTGGCGGACATCGCGCGCCACATTTCCGATACCGAGCGCACCTCGGCCGATGCCGAGAACGACTCGAAGCAGATCAAGCTGCTCGACTACCTCGACCAGTGCGCCCAGTCGGACAAGCCGGTCGTCTTCAAGGGCCTGATCACCGAAGTCCGGTCGATGGGTCTGATGGTCGAAGCCACCGAGATCTCGACCCGTGGCGTGATCAAGCGCGAGGACCTGCCCGGTGGTGGCCCGTGGAGGATGGACTCCGTTCAGCAGCGCCTCAGCGGACCGGGTGGAAAGCACTTCCAGCTCGGCCAACGCATCGAGATGGAGGTCGCCCGAATCGACCACGAACGTCGCTTCGTCGACTTCAAGATCGCCGGTGATGGCGACGCGAAGGATGCCTCTCCGGCTCCCGGGTCCCGCGGCCAGCGCGGCAAATCGAGGGATTGGAAACCGAGCAAAACCGGCGGCGGGCGATCGGCCAAAAAGTCCTCCCGCAAGCGCCCCAAATCCCTCCCCCACAAGCGCAAGCGGAAGAAGTGAGATTTGGAGTGCGGTGGCAGAGGGAGCCTGCGACCGGCGACACCGCTTTCTCGGAGTGCTCCCGCAACGCAAAAGCGGTGTCGCCGCCCCTGCCGGGGCTCTGCCACCGCACTCCAAAGGCCTCCGGCCCTCCAATCATCGGGCTTGCCGATCCGTCTGACGACTTGCGACCCGGCTATCCCTCAGGCAATCTTGCGCCATGTCTGAACCGTCTCCGAAGACCACTCCCCGACCCAGCGCGTCGGCGGATGCGGCATTGCGGGCGGAACTTGAGCGCATCGAGCGGATGTCAATCAAGGAGCGGATCATGACCGCACTGACGATGCGCAACCGATTCGATTGGCTGAAGACCGGCAGCGCCGAGCGGTCATCTCCCGGCAAGTGACCGATGCCCGCGGACGAACCAACCAATCTCGAAGTCGCCGAGCAGGTCTCAACGATCCTCGCCTCCGAAGCGATACCCTCCATCGTGATTGGGGCGGTCGCACTCGCCGCACACCGATACGTGCGGTTCACGGAGGACATCGATCTGGGAGTCGTCGCCGATGCGGGAAAGATGCGCGCCCTGGTGGACAAGCTCCGATCAGGTGGTTTCGAGGTGCAGTTCCACACGCCGGATGGAGATGATCCGTTGGGGGGCGTGATCGACATCTTCGGCTCGTTCGGTCTGGTGCAGGTGGTCAACTTCGACGAGCGCTTTCCCGCAGCCATCCACGACGCGCTCTCTGGTGAGGACGTTCGGGTCTCCCCGAGCAGTCCGCTGCGAATCATCCCGATTCCTCAACTGGTCGCGCTCAAACTCTACGCCGGCGGCCTGAAGTCGAAGTCGGACATCCTCGAGTTGCTACGAAGGAATCCCGAAATCGATGTGGAGGAGATTCGGGAAACCTGTCGTCGATACCGCCTCGAAGGACTGGACGAGATTCTGAAGGAACTTGGCCCCTGAGTCCGCGAAGATGGACCGCGAGCTTCAGCTCGCCCCGGAACCCCGGCAGCCGGACCGACGGGGCGAGCTGAAAGCTCGCGGTCCGTTACTCCCAGCTTTTCAAATCGTCCTCCGTCCCCTCGACCCCGTCTTCACCGAGCGCCCAGACTGCGAAGTCTCGGTTCTGCAGAACCAGGTCTTGGCCACTGTATCGGACTGAGAACTCTTTCTCGTCAGTCGTCCGAAGCGCGACCCTCAGGGGCCGACCACGGATATCGTAAAGAGCGTATGGCCGATCATCCTCGGCAGAATAATAAAGCCCTCCCCTCTTCCCTCTTGCTTCCCTGATATTGAGGAATGGAATCAAACGAGGATTCTGCGGCGTGGTGGTTGGACCCGACTCCCCCAACAGAATCTGCAATAATTCAGCTCCCTCCGGCCCCTCGGTTTCTAGCCAATAGCGGCCCGGATCGGGCAACCTCCCATACTCGGAGGCAAAGTTGCTGAGAGCATTCGCCAAACCTGCGACCATCACCGAGTCGTCAGCTCGGGGATTTTTCCTCACGTTTGCCGCGTGAATCAGGAGGTAACACAAGACCACGAAAAGCACCGCCAACACAACCCCGAGCCACCGCTTAACCTTCCTTCCCATCTCTCGAGCCTAAGCAAGTCCAGCGCCCCCACAAGCCCGGCAGAACTCCCCACCGGTGCGCGGACTTCAGTCCGCCCCGGAGAATCAGCGCCCGAAAAGCCAAGCGGACTGAAGTCCGCGCACCCCCACCTTCCTCGCTTGTCATACAACCCGGCCCCCGTTTCACTCGCCGCCGATGAAACGAGCCATCCTTCTTCTCCTCCCGACGATCGCCTTCGCGCACCCGGATGCCGGCACCGAGCCGGGCACGGGACCGCAGACCGCCGTGCGCACCGGCAACGGCCAGTGGACCTACGAGGCCGTCCCGCACTGGGGCGAGCTGCCCGACGGCAAGAACGTCGGCCCGACCCACGGCGGCGTGATCGTCGACCCGCAAACCGGCGAGATCTACGCCTCGACCGACGCCGCCCACGCGATCCTCGTCTGGAAGCCGGACGGCACCTTCGTGAAATCCATCGCTCCCGAGTGCCAGGGCTTCCACGCCATGGACGTGCAGGTGGAGGACGGCAAGACGGTCATCTACGGCGCCCAGCTCGGCGGCCCGAACCCGCTCCGGATCTGCAAGCTCGATACCGACGGCAAGCTGCTCCTCCAGATCGGCGCGAAGGAAATCCCCGACCTCCAGGGCGGCTGGAAAGGCCTGACCTCCGTGACCGTCGCGCCCGACGGCTCGATCTTCTGCTCCATGGGCTACGGCGCGCAGTTCATTCACAAGTTCGACGCCACCGGCAAGCACCTCAAGACCTTCGGCGGTCGCGGCAAGGGCCAGAAGGTGCTTACCAACACCAGCCACGGACTGAAGGTCGACACCCGCTATGACGAGCCCCGTCTGCTGGTTTGCGACCGCGAAAGCCGCCGCCTTTTCCACACCGACCTCGAAGGCAACTGGATCGGCGAATACGCCACCAATCTCCGCCGCCCGTGCTCGGTCTCGATCCATGGCGACGTTTGCGCCGTGGCCGAACTCGAAGCCCGCGTGACGATCATCGACAAGAACGGCACACCGGTCGCCTTCCTCGGCGACAACCCGGTGAAGGGCCAGTGGGCGAACTTCCGCGTGAAGCCGGAGGACATGAAGCTCGGCATCTTCACCGCGCCGCACGGCCTGTCGTTCGACAAGGAGGGCAACCTCTACGTCGAGGACTGGAACCAGACCGGCCGCGTGACCAAGCTGAAGCTGATCAAGCCCTGACCCGCTCAGAATTTCACCGCGACCGAGGAAAACAGTCCGAGGTCGTGGTGCTCCCGCAACGCCGCCGGGCGGTTCTCGTAGGCATACTCGGCTCCGACGCGCAGATACATGCGTCCGCTGAGCCGGGTATCGAGCGCCGCGGTGGCGGTGATGTCGAAGTTGTCGAAGTCCGACAGCTCCGAGGTGTAGACCACCGCCTGCTCCAGCGAGACGCGGGAGTTGAAGGTGTGGCTGAAACGCTCCGCGGCCACCAGTGACGCGTAGTCGCGGGTGCGCCGGCCGACCTTCTCGAAGGTGTACGACGGCCCGAACTCAAGAGCGAGGCGGGTGGCGTCGTTCTTGATCAGCGAGTAGCCGGCCACCACCGTCGGCGCTACTCGGTAGTCGATGTCCGCGGCACCGTCGCGCAGGTAGCGGATCGACGGACCGACGTAGAAGCGCTCGCTGAGGTAGCGGTTGAACTGGACACGCGAGCTGGTGCGGTCCTGCGAGGTCGAGCCGTTGTTCTCGGCGTAGTGGTGGGACAGGTCGAAGAAGAACTCGCAGTCGGCACTGCGGTAGGCGGTGTTCCAGTCGAGCTTCGCACCCATGCTATCGGCATTGCCCTTGTTGAGGGAAAAGCCGATCGCCGCGGTCGAAGCCCACCCTTCCTTCTTCGGAGCATCTTCTTCCTCGCCCGGGAACAGACTGCGTCGTCCGCCGCCTTCCTCGGGATCGCCGAGTCCGCCGAGGTCGTAGGCAACACCCGCGATGAACGAGGTATCCGTCCGCCCCCGGCCCGGCGCCGGCGAGGTGTCGGTCCGGTGCTGGACGAAGGTCCTCAACGCCCAGCGGTCGGTCAGCCGAGTCTCAAGACCGAGTTCGAAGTGGATCAGGTTGTCGGAGGGATCCTTGACCTTGGGTGTCCACGACAGCGACTGCCACAGCTTGGTCGTCTCGGTGAAGCGATACTCGAAGCGCTCGGCCAACCGGAAGGTCGCAAAGTCGCGGCTGATCCCGCCCTGCTTTTCCCAGGCGTAGCCCGGACCACCCTCGATCACCAGGGTGGCGCGCTCGCTATCGAGGATCCGGTAGCCGAGCAGGATGTTGCCTTCGATCCGTCGGTCGAGCCCGGCGATGTCGTCGCGGCTCCACGATCCGAATCCGCCGACGTGCCAGCGCTCGTTGAGCCGGCGGTTCTGCTGGGCGAAGAACTTGTAGCGGTCGGTGCTCGTGGCGCCTCCGTCCTCGGCATAGAAGTAGTCGGCGCCCAGATAGGTCTCGTTCTTGTCGTCGAGATGCGACGCCAGCACCTGCACCGAGTAGGCCACCGACTCCGAATTGCCATCCGAGTAGGAAAGCCCGGCAGCCCCCGTCATTTCCCAGCCGTGATCCTCCTCAGCGGCCGCGATCGTCGTCGAAATGGCCGCCAGCGCCGCGAATCTCCATCGATTTGCCATGCCCCGGGGCCTGAAGGATGAGGCTCCGGACCGCAAGCCTTTCCCGTCTGGCCCCGCCTTCGGCCCTTGCATCGGCGCCGCCTTCCCCTAGCTTCCGCCTGCTATGAAACTCCACTCCATTCCCGGCGTCCTGGCCCTGAGCCTTGCCGCATCCATCCCGGCATTGGCCCAAAACGAGGACTCCGGGAAGCCGGCAGCGACCGCGACCACGCCGCCCGTCGAGATTCCGACCCAGGGTGGCGCCCCTGCCGCCGAACCGGCTGCCGAGGAAGGCGCAGCCGAAGCTCCGGCAGCACCGCTCGATCCGGCGACCGTGAAGACCGACTCGTCGTACGGCCTTGGCTTCCGCACCGGAGGTGAGTTCGGCCAGCGCTACGGCAACTTCGGCGTGGGGCCCGACGATCTCGACATGGAAAGTTTCATCAAGGGCTTCCTCGCCGGCTTCAAGGGTGACGATCCGGAACTCTCCGAGGAGAAGGTCGGCGCCGCGATGCAGGCGCTCGGCGACATGCTGCAGAAGCGCGAGGAGGAACTCGCGACCAAGAACCTCGAGGAAGGCAAGGCGTTCCTCGAAGCGAACGGCAAGAAGGCAGGCGTCACCACGCTCGACAGCGGTCTGCAGTACCAAGTCATCAACAAGGGTGGCGACAAGGGCTATGTCGCGCCGAAGGAAGGCGAGCCCGACAAGCAGTTCATGGTGAACTACAAGGGCACTCTGATGGACGGCACGGAGTTCGACGCATCGCCCGAAGGCGAGACGGTTCCGATGAGCCTCGAAGTGATCGACGGCTTCAAGGAAGCGCTGCAGAAGATGCCGGTCGGCGCCAAGTGGAAGCTCTTCATCCCGAGCGAACTCGCCTATGCCGACCAGCGCCGCAGCGCCGAGATCGGCCCCAACACCGTGCTCATTTTCGAACTCGAGCTCGTCTCGATCGAGGACGCTCCCGCCCACCCGGGCGGACTGCCTTTCCCGATGCCGGAAATGCCGGAGGGCGAATGACCGATCGCGTCTGAGTGACTTTCACAAAGCCCGGAGCTGCATCGCACTCCGGGCTTTTTCGTCGGTTGCCGCAGCGAGGGTCCTCGTCTATGGGATGATCCCATGAGCCGACTGACCTATTACGGACACGCCTGTTTTTCGATCGAACTCGCCGACGGCACCAAGCTTCTCTTCGACCCCTTCATCACGCCGAATGAGCTGGCGAAGGAGATCGATGTCGATGCGATCGAAGCCGACTACGTGCTGCTCACCCACGGTCATGCCGATCACGTGGCGGATGCGGAAAGCATCCTCAAGCGCACCGGCGCCACGCTGATCTCGAACTTCGAGATCGTTTCGTGGTTCGGCGGCAAGGGCATCGAGAACGCCCACCCGATGAACCATGGCGGCGGCTTCGACTTTCCCTTCGGTCGCGTGACCTACGTCAACGCCGTCCACTCCTCGTCGCTCCCCGATGGCAGCTACGGCGGCAACCCGGGCGGCTTCGTGGTCGAGACGAATGACGGCTCGTTCTATGTGTCGGGCGACACCGCGCTGCACTTCGACCAGAAGATTCTCGGCGAGCGTTTCCAACTCGACTTCGGCGTGCTCTGCATTGGCGACAATTTCACGATGGGCCCAGCCGACGCTGCACTCGCCGCCGAGTGGGCAGGGCTGAAGAAAGCAGTCGGCGTTCACTACGACACCTTCCCGCCGATCAAGATCGATCACGAAGCGGCCAAGGGCGAATTCGCGCAGCGCGGCGTCGAGCTCCTGCTTCCGGGGATCGGAGAAACGGTTGATGTTTGAAGGCTCCGCAACCGCCTGAAGGCGGAACTACCAACCCCAGAAGAGCGCCTGTGGGGTTTGTAGTTCCCCGTTTACGGGGCTGCGGAGCAAGGGCGAGTCAATCGTGACGGCACGCACGGCCAAGAGACCGCCACTCCTACTTCATCAGGATCGCGATCCGCTCAGCGCTTCCTTTCCAACGATCGATCAGAGCCGGACGCTGCTCGACCTGCAACGTGTCGTTGGCCTCCAGCTCAATGTTCTTGTGCGCGAGCTGCTTGAAATCGAGGCAGTACTGTTTGCCACCGCGCATCAGCATGACGTTGCGTCCGGCAAAGGGATCGAGCCCTCCGGCGGCATTCAGTGCCTGCAGCACCGTCAGGCCCTGGCGGAACGCCACCTCTCCATCCGACTTCACGCACCCGCCGACGCTGACGACCGCTCCCACCGCCTCCTTGTCCTTCAGCGCGACCACCTCGATCGCCGGCTGCGTGTAGATTCCGGCCGCCCGGTATGCCGCCTCGGCGCGGCGCGCGAATCCCGCAGGACTCAGCCCGACCGCCGCAACCGGATCATCCAGCAAAGGCAGCCGCACACGGCCGCTGTCGTCGACCGTGTAGTCCCCGGTCACCTGGGACTGCTCCGATGGCGCCACGCCCCGCAAGGTCAACTGGATCGCGTCACCCTTCGCCAACTCCGCCGCGGATACCGGCAGAAGGCCCATCAGACTCAACCAAAAGAAGGCTCTCATCACTCCTCCCTCGTACCGATCCCTTTACTTTGTGTCAAAAAGTAATTTGACCGAACCGCAATCTACCTATTGCCCTGCGGCGATTTCCACGCGAGACTGCCGCTGTGACAGAGGCTTCACCCCCTCGCCCCTCCCGGCTTGCACGCCGGGTGCTGGTCGCCTTGCTGGCCGGACTCACCATGTCCTGCGCGCCGTCGTACACCCTCGTGACAACGGCTCCGGACGAGGACCTCAAGAACGAGACCTTCCAGTATCGCAAGTGGGTCCGTGAGGGCGTCGATCCCGACACCGTGGTGGTCGCGCTGCACGGATTCAGCGGCGCCTCGATCGACTACGAGAATCTGGCGACGCATCTCCTCAAGGAGCAGCCAAGTAGCGCGGTGTATGCCTACGAGGTCCGTGGCCAGGGACGCGACCCGAAGAAGGAACGCCGCGGCGATATTGACGACCCCGAGAACTGGTCGGTCGATCTCCTGACTTTCACCTCGCTGGTTGAGAAGAAGCATCCGAACGCGAAGATCGTCTGGTTCGGTGAGAGCATGGGCGGATTGATCCTTTCCCACACCTACCGCGAACAGATCGAGCAGGGGCTGAAGCCGCCGTGCGATGCGATCGGTATCAGCTCGCCGGTGGTCGCGATCCGCGACGACTTTCCGGCATGGAAGAAGGAACTCGTCCGCGGCCTTTCGAAAGTCGCCCCGAAGAAGCGGATATCGCTTGAGACCCTCGCCGGCGGTCAGGAAGTGCAGATGACCGAAGACAGCTTCCACTCCGAGCAGTCCGAGACGAACTCGTGGCATGTCGAGAGACACACGTTGCGGCTGCTGGTGACACTGGGCGACATGATCGAGGAAATGCCGGAGTGCGCCGAATCCTTCGCCGTGCCGACGCTCGTCCTGCACGGCGGCAAGGACTTCTTCACCGAAGCGGACGACGTGAAGACCTTCGTCGGTCACATCCCGGAAACCACCTACTCCACCCGCAAGTTCTACCCGGAAGGCCACCACCTCCTGATGTATGACACGGGCAAGGAAAAGGTGATTTCGGACATCGCGGGCTGGCTCGGCGAACTTCGGAAGTAGTCCGCTTGCCAGACCATCCGAGGCATTCCATGCTCGGCACCCCGATGAAACCCGCCATCTACCTTCTCCCGCTTCTGTTCGCCGCTTGCGCGCCGAAGGCGATCGTGCTCCGCGAAGCGACCGCGACCGGTCCGGCGGAAAAAGCGGAGCGCTCGGTGGCCGGGAATTCGGTAAACGCCGGAAGCGTGCCTGACGAACGCTTGCCGAGCGATGGCGACGGAGGGCTCGGGCTGCTGGATCCTTCCGGACTCACGAAGATGCCCGAGGACCGGGAAATGAAGCCGACCGTCGACACCGGCGAGGAGCGCCCGGTGATTGCGAATCCGCCGACGCCTAGCGGCGAATGATGATCGAGACCCGCGAGCCGCGGACCGATCCGAAGTAGCTCCCGAAGCCGCCGGACGGCGCGGACACCGAGGGGCGGCAAACACTCCAGCCGGGGGTGTAGTAGTAGCCGGTTCCCGGATAGCCGTACCAGCCGCGATTCCAGCGCGAGCGACTCCAGGAACTGCGCCTGCGCGGGTTCGAGGCGCGTTCACGACGCTCGATCTCGCGCTTTTTCCACTCGGGAACGAACGGCTCGTCCGCAGCTTCGGCAGCCGGTCCCTCGACCAGAACCACCTCGCCATCCGCGTCGTACCACACGGTTCCCTCGATCTCGTCCGCAGCCGCCAAGGGCATCACCAGAGCCAGAAAGAGCGCAGCTTTCATCTGGGCACCCTCGCACCGATCCGCGGCGGCTTCAAGCCACCGTCGCGAGCACTCTTGAATCTTGCCCCGCACCGCCGGAAGCTCCGCGCATGCCGCGCCCGCCGAAGAAGTTCCATCCCTTTCCCTTCGAATACCATCAGGAGCTGGAACTGACCATCGATGCCCTGAGCAACCTTGGCGATGGCATCGCCCGGGTCAGCGTGCCTTCGCCTGAAGACGACGGAGCGGCCGAATCACGCGAAGGATGGGTTGTGTTCGTCCCCTTCACGCTCCCTGGGGAAAAGGTCAGGGCGCGGATTTTCCGCAACGACAAGAACCACTCACGGGCTGACCTGCTCGAAGTCCTCGATCCTTCGACCGACCGGGCCGAGCCCGGTTGCGAGTTGTTCGGGCTGTGTGGCGGTTGCCAGTACCAGCATCTCCGCTACGAGGCCCAGCTCGCGTGGAAAACCCGACAGGTCGAGGAGCTGATGCGGCACATGGCCGACGTAGAGCACCCGGTGCTGCCCTGCCACCCATCGCCGAGGCAGTGGGGCTACCGGTCGAAGATCACGCCCCACTTCGCCAAGCCGCAGAACGGCACGATCCAGGACATCGGCTTCCTTCCCAACGGCCGCCGCTCGGGACTGGTGGACGTGCCGAAGTGCCCGATCGCGATGGATGAGATCAATGCCGCACTTCCGGGCGTCCGTGAAGAAGCCCGGCAGAACGCCAAAAACTACCGCCGCGGCGCGACGCTGCTGCTCCGTGCCAGCGAAGGCCGGGTCGAGACGAACCCGAACGCCGTCGTGACCGAGCATGTCGGCGAACTGTCCCTCGACTTCCTCGCAGGCGACTTTTTCCAGAACAATCCCTTCATCCTCCCCGACTTCACCGGCCATGTCGCCCGCGAAGCCGCGGCAGGCGGAGCGCGATACCTGGTCGATGCCTACTGTGGCTCGGGGTTATTCGCGCTGACCCTTGCCGGACACTTCGAACAGGTGGCAGGCGTCGAAGTCAGCGAGACCTCCGCCGACTGGGCCCGCCGCAATGCGAAGAGCAACAGCATCGAAAACACCACCTTCCTCGCCGCCAGCGCCGAAGCGATCTTCGAGGACATCGCCTTCGACCCCAACCAAACCGCGATCGTCATCGACCCGCCGCGCAAGGGCTGCTCCGAGGAATTCCTCGACCAACTCGTCGCCTTCTCGCCGTCGCGAGTGGTTTACGTTTCCTGCAACCCGGCGACCCAAGTCCGCGACCTCGAAAAGCTGCTCGCCGCCGGCTTCAAGCTCGAGACCGTCCAGCCCTTCGACCTCTTCCCCCACACCCGCCATCTCGAGTGCGTGATGACGCTCTCGAAGTAGCAAGGTAGGGACAAGCGCCCTCGCTTGTCCGCCGATCAAGCCGGGCCGTGTCCGCCGCGTGGCTGAAATCGCTGCCTTGCCCGCACTCCACGGCTGACCGAGGGCGGTCAGCCCTACCTTTTGCGGTCAGCCCCCCGTCACTACTGCCCCTTCCAGACCTTCTTCACGAAGCGCTCCATCTGGTCCATGTTGGCTTCGATCTCCTCGACGAGCTGAAGCTGCGTCCGCGCGCGGTCGAGGTTGTGTCCCGGGCGTTGGGTTTTGAAATACACGTCGCCCTCGATGTGGTCGGTGAGGAAACGGATCCCGATCTCAAGAGTGATCAGCTTCGCCGAGAACGCCAGCAGCGAGACCTCGCTTTCCTTGAGGAACTCCTTCCCCGCTTCGAGGTAGCCTTCGACCAGCGCCTCGAACATCGGCATCCGCAGTTGGACCTTCGACAGGTCCTGCTCGTCTTCCGCCGCCGGGCTCACCGCCGTTCGCACGAGGTCGCCGAAATCGTAAAGCACCGAGCCGGGCATCACCGTGTCGAGGTCGATCACGCAGACCGCCTCGTCGGTCTCACCGTCGATCATCACGTTGTTGATCTTGGTGTCGTTGTGGGTGATCCGCTGCGGAATGTCGCCGGAGCGCAAGCCGTCGAGCACCCGGTCGACCTCGGCCTCGCGCTTGCGGACGAATTCCAGCTCGGCGGAAACCGCGCCCGCCCGACCGTGGAGGTCGGACTCCGCGACTTCCATCAGCCGCTCATAGCGCATCCGGGTGTCATGGAAACGGGGAATCGTTTCCTCCAGTTCATCCGGCGGCAGGTCGCTGACCAGATCCTGGAACGAACCGAAGGCACGCGCCGCCTGGTAGGCCTGACGGGTGTTCTCGACGATGTCGTAGGTGAAGCAGCCCTCGATGCAGTTGTAGCATCGCCAGATGCCGCCATTCGGGCCGGCGACCCAGAACCGACCGCCGCGGCCGGGGTAGAGGTTCAGGGTCTGGCCGCCGAGGTCCTTCTTCACCCGCAGCACCTTCCAGTTGATGTGGCGGGTCACGCACTCGACGTTTCGCATCACCGCCAGCGGGTCCTTGAAGACCTTCTCGTTGATGCGCTGGAGGATGTATCGGTTCAGCGATCCGTCGCCGCTCTCGAAGGTCACCCGGTAGGTCGAATTGATGTGGCCGCTGTGGACTTCCTCCCCCTCGGCGAATTCCCCCTCAATCGCGAACTGGTCGGCGATAAGGGTGATGGCTTTGAGGACGGATTCATCGACTTGGCGGACCGGGGAGGTGGATGGCGGCATGACGAGTCAGGAAGAAGGGCGGGAAGTACCAAACCGCGCCGCCCGAGACAAACTTGAATTCCCCCGCTTCCCGGGCCTTTCTCGGGCCACCTTGCGACCGGCCGTTCCATTCAGCTACCCGGGCATCGATGGCGACATCGACCGCTTCCGCGAGCTCTTCCGTCTCGGGCTGAAGACCGCCGGTTGGGTGCCCCGCCCGTTGCCCGCGATCCTGAACCTCGCCTGCGGGCGGGCCGACGAGACCGGGGTGCTGGTCGAGAGCCTCGCGCCGATCTCCGGGCCGCTTTTCCTGCTCGGGATCGACCTCCGCCCTGCGGAAATCCAGGAGGCCAAGGCCCGCTGGCTGCCGACCCGCGAACCCGACCACCAAATTGAGTTCCGGGCCGGAGATGCCTCGAGGGTCGACAGGATGCGCCAGTTGCCGCCCTTCGATTTCATTTTCATCCGCCACCAGAACTACTGGAGCGAGGTCGAAGTCTGGACCCGCCTGCTTCGCAATGCTCTCGCCGCGCTCAAACCGGACGGCGTGCTCGGCATCACTTCCTACTTCGACCGGGAGCACGAACTGGCATCGGCCTGCCTCGCCCAGCTGGGAGCGACGCGGATCGCCGACTTGCTCCACCCGGCCTCCCGACCTCTCGGCGACGCCCCGGGCAAGTCAGTCGACCGGCGCCTGGCGTTTTTCCGGAGTGGCGGTCTCTGACCGCTCCAGAAAGGACCGCGCGGCTCCGACCGCGCCCCGGAGCCCCGGCGAATCCAATGCGCGGTCGGAGCCGCGCGGTCCGCTCCGCCCCCCAACCCCGTCACCCGTAAAGCGCCTCGATCAACCGAGTGCTGCGCCGTCCGGGCATCACGCTGAGTTCCATCTGGTTCATCGTGTAGGCGAAGCTGATCCCGTTCTCCGGATCTGCGAAGGCGTGGCTTCCTCCCGCCCCCGGATGGCCGAAAGACGAGATCTCCGGCCCATAGAGCTGGCGGAGCTTTCGCCCGGAATCGTCCAGCGGGTCCAGCTGGCAGCCCGCCGAGAAGGCGGTCGGCTGGATCAGCACCCGGTCGTCTCCCTCGCAGCGGCGTTTCGCCAAGGCCCCCAGCACTCCGGCTCCGAAAGGCCCCGGGATCGCTCCCTGCACGACTTGGTAGAACTTCGCCAACGCCGACGCCGTGCCAATCCCGCCCATCGCCGGAAACCCCGCCCGCCAAGCGTCGGGCTCATTCATTTCCTGCACCGACCGCAGGCCGCGGGGCGAGCGGAACGCCCGACTGGTCAGGCTGCCTTCACGCCCGAACTCCCGGTAAAAGCCCTTCTCGAAGTCGCCCGCCTGCGCCTTTCCCGGGTAAAGCCGGGCCACGCGTCCCATCTCCGACTCGGGCAGCCCGATCCAGAAGTCCAAAGCCAGCGGCCGGGCCACCTTCTCGTTCCAAAAGCGTCCGAGCGGCATGCCCGTGAGACGCCGAACCGGTTCATCCACCAGCGCTCCGAAGGTCCTCGGATGATAACCGTGGCCCTCGCCCGGTCTCCACGTCGGCAACTGCGCCTCGATCGCCGCCACGACTTCCTCGTGCTTCCAGATGTTCGCGGCCTCGTCCAAAGCTGCCAAACCGCACTGATGCGAGAGCAGGTCACCGAAACTGGCCGTGGGTAGCGGAAATGCGGGCCAAACTTCTCCCACCGGCGTTTCCGCCCCGAGCCCGTGCTCCTCAAGCGCCAGCAACAACGCGGCCGAGGCCGGGCCTTTGGTCGCCGAATAGACCGGCACCAGCGTGCGGGCCGTCCATGGCTGGCTGGCTTCCTTTTCACACCACCCGCGCCCTTCCGACAGCACTTCGGAGCCGCGCCACCAGACACTGACCGACGCCCCGATCTCGCCGTGACTGCGGAAATTCTCCTCAAACGCACCCAACAGCGCACCCAATCCGGCTGGCGACACCCCCATGCGCGCTACTTCGGAGAATCCACCCGCAAACGCAACGCTTTAGGTCCTCTCACGGAAGATCGCCCAAAACCGTGAGGTCGTCGTCCTCCCGCGCCCGCCGACGCAGCGACGCGTCCATCGAAAACGCCCGCCGCAGGTGCGAGCGAGCCTGCTTCCTTTCCCCGAGGACCGCGTGGTAGCAGGCAATGTTGTAGTGGAACAACGGGTCCTCGATCAGTGCCGACGGCCCGGTCATCAGCCAGTTGCGGGCCGCGACGGTGTCGCCGGTCTCGTGCAGACAGTAGGCGGCATGGATGAAGAAGCGCGGTTCCTTGGGCTCCCGCATGCACAGCAGCCGCCCGGTGTCCGCCCCGGCATTCCAGCGGCCGGCTTTCATCTGGGCGACCAGCTTGAGCTCCAGTGCCTGACGGCGCATGCGATCTCGTGCGGTCAGGCCCTCGAGTTCCTGAAGTGCTTCTTCGGGAAGTCCGAGTTCGAGCCAGCCGAGTGCGGTTCTGAGCACCTCAACGAAACCCATCAATGGAACGCTAGCAGGTTCCATGCGCGTGGCGCAAACTTTCGTTTTTCTCAGCGAATCCGCACCGGAGCCGCCTTCAGCGCCTGCGGACGGCGGGTGAATTCGCCGACCTGCTCCCCGGCGGCTTTCAGCAGGGCGATCAGGTAGGCATTGAGGAAATACTCCTTCAGCAACAGTTCGCGAGACTCTCCGTTCGCGGATCTACGGGCAATTTTCATGGCTTTTCGGGCTTCCGGGCATCCTTGATTGGACACTCCAATACTCCCTCGCCACGGACCGGGGAGAATCAAACGGTTTTCGTGGCAGCCCGGCGCGTTTGGACCTTGGAACTTTCCCCCCGACGCGTACATCGGGGGTCGTGCCGCAGATCCCACGAGAAACCGTCGAGCAGGTGCTGGCCGCCACCGACATCGTGGATCTGATCAGTTCCTACGGCTTCACGGTCAAGCGCGCCGGCTCGCGCTTCGTCACCCTCTGCCCGTTCCACAACGAGAAGTCGCCGTCATTCTCGATCGACCCGGTCCGGCAGTTCTTCCACTGCTTCGGCTGCAAGAAGAGCGGCGACGCGATCCACTTCGTCCGCGAGCACGAGAACCTGACATTCATCGATGCGGTCAAGAAACTCGCCAGCCGGGCCTCGATCCCGATCGTCGAGGAAGCGGTCGACCCGAAGGAAGAGCGCGCCCGCCGCGACCGCGGTCGGCTGCTCGATCTGCATCGAGAGGTTTCGCGCTTCTTCCACTCGCTGCTGCTGAAATCGCCGGATGCCGCCCACGCCCGCGAGTACCTGAAATCGCGCGGATTCGGGAAGGAAATGGCCGAGCGCTGGGAGATCGGCTGGGCGCCGGAGTCGGCCCGCACTTTCCTCGATTGGGCCCGGGAGAAGGGCGTCCGCGGCCGCGACCTCGTCAATTCCGGGCTCGCGATCCAGCGCGACTCCGGCGGGCTCTACATCCGCTTCCGCGACCGGCTGATGTTTCCCATCCGCAATGACCACGGCGACGTGATCGCATTTTCCGGCAGGCAGCTGCGCGAGGACCCACGATCGGGAAAATACATCAACTCGCCCGAGACCACCCTGTTCAAGAAGTCGAACGTGTTGTTCGCCCTCGATCGGTCCCGCAAGGGCATCATGAACGAAAAGGCGGTGCTTCTCTGCGAAGGGCAGATCGACGCGATCGCCTGCCACGAACAAGGCATCGAGAACGCGATCGCTCCGCTCGGCACCGCCTTCACCCCGCAGCACGCGAAGATCCTCAAGCGCTACACCAAGCAGGCGCTGCTCTGCTTCGACGCCGACTCCGCCGGCTACACCGCCGCCGAGCGGGCCTTCCGGGAACTGGCCGGAGAGGACTTTTCCGTCCGGGTGGTGCGGATGCCGCCGGGCGAGGATCCGGACTCCTTCATGCAGAAGAACGGCACGGACGCCTTCCGTGCCCTGCTCGGCGAGGCGCTGAACTTCTTCGATTTCAAAATCGAGCACGCCAAGTCCAACGGCGGGCTGTCCGGACCCCAGGAACGGGCCGCTTTCACCCGCGACTGCGCCGAGCTGCTGTCAGTGGTGAGCGACGCGGTCTCGCGCGACGCGATGATCAACCACGTCGCGACCCGCCTCCGGACCGGCGTGCCCGAGCTCCGGTCGGCCGTCGCCGACGTGGCCCGCAAAGGCGCCACCCGCCGGAAATTCGAACGGCGGCGGGAGGAGGAACCCGAGCCGGCCGCCGTGGTCGAACCGGTCCCGCTCGACCGCCGCATCGGCACCCTGTGCGCGCTGGCCCTCCATTCGACGGAGGCGCGCGACTGGCTGGCCGAGCAGTTCGAGAACATTCACGAGATCGAAAAGCAGCTCGAAGGCGTCGCGATCCTGCGAGCGATCCTGTCGGCCCGCCCCGACCCCACCTCGCCGGCCTCGATCAACAGTTTCCTCAGCGGCCTGCCCGAAGGCCAGCGCCTCGCCCTGCAGCAGGAGCCGTCGTTTTCCGAGAACCTGCCCGACGACCCGGTCACGAGCGCGGAACAGACGCTGGCCGACGCCAGCGCGCTGGCCCTTGAGAAAGAGGACGCCCAGATCAAGGCCGCCCTGAACGACCCGGATCTCGGCATTGAGGAGCAGATCAAACTGCTCCAGAGGGCCAAGGAAATCGCCGAGCTGATCGGAGGCTTGCAGGGTCGGGCGCTCACCACCGACCGGTTCGCTCCGAGCGCCCGCGGCAAAAGAAGCGAAAATCCTTGGAAGAAAGGGGATTTTCGGGACGAAAGAAAACCTTGACCCCGACGGCGGGTCCGGAAATGTTCCGCGCGCGTTCCAGCCACGGCAGGTCCGCCCAGTAATGGGTGAGGTCTACCCTGCCATCTCCATCGTCCCGCAAATGTCCTCGAAGAAAGCCACCACCAAGAAGGCCAAGGCCTCGACCAAGACCGCCCGCAAACCGGCCGCCAAAAAAGCGGCCAAGAAGACGGCGAAAAAAGCACCGGCCAAGAAAGCTGCCAAGAAGGTCGGCAAGAAGACTGCTGCGAAGAAAACGGTGAAGAAGGTCGCGAAGAAAGCGGTGAAGAAGCCCGCCAAGAAGGCTCCGGCCAAGAAGAAGACTCCGGCCAAGAAGGTCGTGAAGAAGGCGGCGAAGAAGACGGTCAAGAAGGCCGCCGCGACGAAGCCGAAGGCGAGCAAGCCGGCCGCCAAACCGAAAGCCAAGGCCGAGCCCGCGGCGAAGGAAGAACCGGCCAAGGCCGAGGCCGCACCGGCGAAGGATGCCAAGGCGACCGACGGCAAGCAGGACGGCAAGCGCCGCATCGACACGCCGGAAATCCAGGAGAAGATCCGCGAGCTCATCAAGCTCGCCAAGGAGCAGGAGTACCTCACCTACGACGACATCAACGAGATCCTGCCGAACGATCTCGTCGAGCCGTCCGACGTCGAGGCGATCATGCAGCAGCTCCGCGACATGGAGTTCGACATCATCGACGCCTCCGAGGTCGACCGCTTCAAGGACAAGAAGCGCGAGTCCGGCGACGACGACGCTCCGGAGCCGAAGGACCAGAAGCTCGATATTCTCGACGACCCGGTCCGGATGTATCTCAAGCAGATGGGCCAGGTGCCGCTGCTCACCCGCGAGCAGGAGGTCGAGATCTCCAAGCGCATCGAGGATGCGGAAATCGAGGTCGCCAAGCAACTCCACCTGTTCGGCTTCGTCGCCGACAGCTACCTCGAGCTCGCCGACAAGCTGACCAAGGGCAAGGAGCGCTTCGACCGCGTGATCCTCGACAAGAAGATCGAGTCGCGCGAGCGCTACATGAAGACGCTGCCGAAGCTGTGCGACCAGCTGCGCCAGCTCCACGAGGAGAACGACACGATTTTCCGCCAGCTCTCGGCCAAGAACCCGCGCGGCAAGAAGAAGCTGCAGGACACCTTCGCCAAGAACCTGCAGACGCTGCACCGCGTCTACTCGCGCTTCTACTTCAAGCAGAAGGTCACCGAGGACTTCTGCGAGCAGGTCGAGGACTACCAGCAGAAGTTCTGGAAGTACGGCCGCAAGCTGCAGACCGATCCGAAGGACAAGGAGTTCCAGACCAAACTGCGCGAGATCCAGCAGCACGCCTGGCACGACTCGGCCGACTTCGACGAGACCAACAAGAACCTCCGCCACTGGCTGCGTGAGGCACTCAAGGCGAAGACCGAGATGGTCGAGGCCAACCTGCGTCTCGTGATTTCGATCGCGAAGAAGTACACCAACCGCGGCCTGTCGTTCCTCGACCTGATCCAGGAAGGCAACATGGGCCTGATGAAGGCGGTGGAGAAATTCGAATACCGCCGCGGTTACAAGTTCTCGACCTACGCGACGTGGTGGATCCGCCAGGCGATCACCCGCTCGATCGCCGACCAGGCCCGGACGATCCGGATCCCGGTCCACATGATCGAGACGATCAACAAGCTGATGCGGGTGCAGAAGCAGCTCGTTCAGGAATACGGTCGCGAACCTTCCCCGGAGGAAATCGCCGAGGAAATCCACCTTCCGGTCGAGCGCGTCCGTGCCGTCCTCAAGATGGCCCAGCAGCCGATCTCGCTGCAGGCGCCGGTCGGCGATTCCGACGACACGTCCTTCGGTGACTTCATCGAGGACAAGGCGGCCGAGAACCCGATGGAGGAAGCCGGCTTCGCGATGCTGAAGGAAAAGATCGGCGACGTCCTCTGCACCCTCACCGAGCGCGAGCGCGAGGTGCTTGAGCAGCGCTTCGGCCTCAAGGACGGCTACAGCCGGACCCTCGAGGAAGTCGGCCGCCAGTTCCAGGTCACCCGCGAACGGATCCGTCAGATCGAAGCCAAGGCGCTGCGCAAGATGCGCCACCCCACCCGGATCCGGAAGCTGGAAGGCTTCATCGAGCTGCCGGGGATGTAAGCGATCCCGTTTTCAAAACGCCGCCCTCCGCCCGCCGGAGCGCGGCGTTTTTGTTGAATGGAAGGAGCGAACGCAATCCAAAGCGAACAGGGGCGAAGCAGATCGGCACATCCAACATTCAACAAGGAATGTTGAGCGTTCCTCATGGGGAAACCGTCAGGACCTCTCGGCAAATCGTTCAGTCGCCCCGAGCCTCGGCCTTCCACCATTGGGAATTGAGCATTCCTTGTTGGATATTGGATATTGCTCCCGATCCGGAGCGGTCGCTTTTCCTTGCCCTTCCCAAGTCTGAACGGATGCTCCCCGCATGCGCTGGCTCGAACGTCTCGAGGACCGACTCCACTGGCTCGCCATCCCGGGGCTTTTCCGGTTTCTGGCCCTCACGGGCGTGGTGACCTTCGCGGCCCAGTGGATCTATCCCGACATCGCCGGCGCGCTGGCGTTCGATTTGCGGAAGATCATGGCCGGAGAGGTCTGGCGGATCGTCACTTTCGTGTTCTCGCCGCAGGGCATCTTCGGCTTCAACGCGATCGGCGCGCTGTTCCTCTACTTCGCGGTCATGATCGCCTTCCTGATCAATGATTCGCTGGAGCAACTGTGGGGATCGACGCGGCTCACGCTTTTCATCCTCACAGGCTGGATCGGCCTGATCATCGGGCAGACCATCCTCGGGCTGTTCCTTCCGATCAGCTTCCCCAACGCCGGACTGTACCTCTACCTCACGACCTTCTTCGCCTTCGCGACGTACTTCCCGAAGGTCGAGTTCTACATCTTCTTCATCATCCCGATCCAGGTCCGATGGCTGGCATGGATCGGCTTCGTGTTCCTCGCCTACACCGCACTGACGTCCTACGTTGCCGCGCTGATGATCGTGCCCGCCCTGATGCCCTACGCGCTGTGGGTGCTGCCGGGCTTCGTGCGGAATCGCAAGAACCTGGCCTACGCCTCATCCCGCCGGAAGAACTTCGAAGCCAAGCAGATTCCCGAAGAGGAGGCATTCCACCGCTGCGCGACCTGCAACCGCACGGAGAATGACAGCCCCGACCTCGAGTTCCGCACCTTCCCCGACGGCACCGAGTACTGCCTCGACCACCTTCCCGCCGACACCGCCCGCCCTTCCTGATCCGATGAGCTTCGATCCGGAAACGATCCGATCCGAGTTCCCGATCCTCGCCGCCGAGGTCAACGGGCGTCCGCTGGTGTACCTCGACAACGCCGCGACCACCCAGAAACCGCGGCAAGTGCTCGATGCATCACGGAACTACTACGAGTCCCTGAATTCGAACATCCACCGTGGCACCCACCATCTCGCCCGCGCCGCTACCGAGGCGCATGAGAAGGCCCGGGAGACGGTGGCCCGACACCTGAACGCGGCTTCGCCCGACGAGATCATTTTCACCTCGGGCACGACCGATGGAGTCAACCTCGTCGCCAACATCCTGACCGCATCCGTTGCCGCCGGAGACGAGATCCTGATCTCGGCGCTTGAGCATCACTCGAACATCGTTCCATGGCAGATGCTTTGCGAACGCACCGGAGCGGTTCTCAAGGTGATCCCCTGCGACGACCACGGCGTCCTTGATCAGAATGCCTTCCGGTCGCTGCTTGGCGAGAGGACGCGCATCCTCGCCATCACCTGGGTCTCCAACGCGTTCGGAACCGTGAATCCGGTGGCCGAGATGACCGCCGCCGCAAAGGCGGCAGACGCCAAGGTGCTGATCGATGCCGCACAGGCGATCCCCCACCTCGCCATCGACGTGCAGGCGCTCGGTGCCGACTTTCTCGTCTTTTCCGGACACAAGGTCTACGCCCCGACCGGCATCGGCGTCCTGTGGGGCAAACGCGAAGTCCTCGACTCGCTTCCGCCGTGGCGTGGCGGCGGCGAGATGATCAAGGAGGTAACTTTCGAGAAGACCACCTACAACGATCTACCGTTCAAGTATGAGGCCGGCACCCCGAACATCGAGGGAGCTATCGGACTGGCGGCGGCGCTCGATTTCGTGAACGGTCTGGGAATCGATGAGATCCACCGGCACGAAGACCACCTCGTCCGACTGGCGGCGGAACTGCTTTCCGAAGTCGAGGGGATCCGGCTCTACGGACCGGACGGCCGGGCCGGAGCGCTTTCCTTTGCACTCGAAGGCGTCCACCACTACGATCTTGGAACCCTCATCGACCAGATGGGGGTCGCGGTTCGTACCGGACACCACTGCTGCCAACCGCTGATGGCCCGCTTCGGCATTACCGGCACCACCCGTGCCTCCTTCGCATGCTACAACACTCCGTCAGAAGTCGAGACACTCGCATCCTCCGTAAGGAAGGCGGCGACCATGCTCCGTTGAATGAATTTCGGCATCGGGGCGTCCAATGGACGATGCATGCCCTGTTCTGTCTCCTGATCGGCCTTACTCCCCTGGCGCGGGCGAGTGGTGCGCTGCCGGAGATCCCGCGGTCCGACAGGGTGCTGTCGCTCGACGAGGTGAAGAACTACTGGATCAACACGCTCTGCCGAGCGCCGCTTCCCGCCAAAGGCAACGGCCTGCACCCGGAGCAGCAGCAACGCCGGGTCGCCGCCGAACAGCAGATCCTCGATCGCATCCGCCAGATCCGCGAAGGCAAGCACGACACCGCAGCCCAGCTCGCCCGTCTCGCCCACAATGCCGACGCCTACGACAAGCTCGGCGACGCGGCCGCCGCCGGTGAGACCGAGGCCCGATTGTTCGCCCTCCGCGAACATCTGGCGAAGCTTGCGAAGTTGGAGGCCGAGCGCGCGCTGGCCGAGAAGCTCGATGAGGAACTCGACCGCATCGACTCCCTCGAGGCCGAAATCTCGAGCCTGAAGTCCCAGATCAATTCGCTCTCCTGCGAGTCCTGACACTTCGATCGGCGTCGCCCTCCAATTTCCGCGTGCAATCCGTCGCTTCCCGCCTACCCATTGCGGCGACGTGACGATTTCCGAAAAGCAACAGGAGGTTCTCGATGAACTCGGTCTCTTCCAGGATTGGCAAGAGCGCTACGAGTACGTGATCGGCCTCGGCAAGAAACTGCCGGCCATGCCCGAGGAGGCGAAGACCGACGACAAGTTGATCAAGGGCTGCCAGTCACAGGTGTGGCTGGATGCGTCCGCCGAGAACGGGAAGGTCCGCTACGTCGCCGACTCCGACTCGGTCATCACGAAAGGCATGATCGCGCTCTTCGTCCGGGTGCTTGATGAACAACCCGCCGATCAGATCCTTACCGCCGACCTTTCCTTCATCGATAAAACCGGTCTCAAGGAGCATCTCGCTCCCACCCGCGCAAACGCGCTCAACCTGATGGCCACCCAGATGAAGCAGCGGGCCCTCGAATTCGCGGGGAACTAGGAGAGCGTCTGTCCTTACCCTCAGTGCCCGGCGCCGAAACGCTTGGCGATCGGATGAACCACTGCCAGCGCCAACGCGCCGGCGGCAATTCCGAAGATCGCGTTGAAGATCGCTTCGACGACCGGCTGGGCGAACGTGATCGAATGGGCGAGGTGCTCGATCCAGTGATGTACCGGTCCGATGCCATGGACCAGCAACTGGCCCCCGACGAGGAACATCGCGGCCGTTCCGACCACCGAAAGCGTCTTCATCAGAAATGGAGCCGCCCACAGGATGCCACGCCCGATCGCCTTCGCCGCGGCGCCCGCCTTCTGGCTGAGAAACAGTCCGAGGTCGTCGAGTTTCACGATGCACGCGACCAACCCGTAAACGCCGATCGTCATCAGCACGGCGATTGCCGAGAGGGTCAGCAGCTGGGTCATGAATGGCTTGGAGGCGACCACGCCCAAGGTGATCACGATGATCTCCGCCGAGAGCACGAAGTCGGTGCGGACCGCACCCTTGATCTTGGCCTTCTCATCAATCCCACCCTCCTTGAGCTTGTTCAGCTCCGCCTCGGCCTCTTCGGGTGACTTCTTTCTCCGATGAGCGAAGTGGTGAACGAGCTTCTCGACTCCCTCGTAGCAAAGGTAGAGGCCTCCCAGCATCAGCAGCGGCATCACCAACCACGGCGCCACCGCATTCAGGCCCAGGGCCGCCGGGACGAGGATCAGCTTGTTCAAAGCCGAGCCTTTCGCCACGGCCCAGACCACCGGGAGCTCGCGCTTGGCGACGACCCCGCTGACCTGCTCCGCATTGAGCGCAAGGTCATCCCCCAGCACCCCGGCCGTCTTGGACGCGGCCGTCTTGGTCATCACCGACACGTCGTCGAGGATCGACGCGATGTCGTCCAACAGCATGAGCAGACTCCCTCCGGCCATGGGCGCAGACTACGGGCGCGGTGTTGCTGCTGAGAAGTTCCAAGTGGGCTCGTTCGGTCCAGTGGACTTTAGATCCCGAAGCGGGCCTTGACCGCCTCGCGCTTGAGTCGCAGCTCCCGCCATTCGTTCACCAAGCGGCTCGGCTCGATGACGCCACAGCCGGCCGGGAGAAACACATCCTTCCCGTTCCACCACACCCCGCGGATCGCCACGATGGCCCGGAAGGCGCCATCGACGACCGCGCCGAAGGGAGCACCGAATTCATCCGGTGCCCCGAGCTTCTCACGCCATGCGATCAAACGGGACATCGTCTCGCCGGTTCGCGGCAGCGGCCCGAGCGCGGGAGTCGGATGCAGCCGGCGAATCAACGCATCCACCGGCTCATCCTGATTCAGTTCCACCTCGATGGGCGTGTGGAAGTGCACGATCGGCCCGAGGTCCATGACGACTCGCGCTCCGCGGCTCAGATTCCCCAGATCCCCGAGCTTGGAGACGAGCGCCTGAGCGACGAACTCGTGCTCGCGGATCTCCTTCTCATCGACAGCAAGCACCTCCCGCTCTTCCGCCCGTGCGGTCCCGGCCAAGGCCATCGTCTTCAGCGTTCGGCCGTCGAGGATCAGCAGGTGTTCCGGCGACATCCCGGCAAAGCCCCTACCGTCGGCTACAATTCCGTACGGCACCAGCGGCTCGGACGCCGACAAGGCACGCGAAACCAAGGCAGCTGCGCCTCCGGCGTCGACTCGTCCCTTCTCGACAACCACCGGCACGGTTTTCTCGAAAATCCCCCAGCGGATCGAGGTCGTGATCTCTTGGAAAACCTCGGCGAAGGGAGACGCCTCAAGGTTGTCCCAGGAAACATCCACTGGCCCTTCGATACCCGCCCACTCCATGGCCTCCTCCTTCGAAAGGAGTGCCGATTCTGAAGGAATCAGCCACGGCTCCGACGAGTCGAGACCGAAGTCATTGCGATAGAACGCCACACCGGTTTCCGGTGGCACGGCACGGGTCTCGAATGGCCCCCGCCCGACCAGCACCCGGCCCTCCGACCAACCGAGAAAGGCGAGACTCATGATTGCCCGGACTCCAACCGCCCTAGCTGATCCTGCTGGGCTCCGATCACCGACTCCAGCTCGCTGATCCGCTCATGCATCCGGCGCACGCTCAACGCGTGGATCGCGAAACCGATGGCAAACAGCAGGGAGCCGAAGGTCGAACAAGCTGACATGATCGGAATCACCGAGCTCCACCACTCCATGCCCAATCCGCCCAATCCCGCCGACGCTCTTCCCGTCATCAGGATCGAGAACGTCAGCATCGCGACCATACCGATGCTCGAAAGGATCGTGCCGGCCAGCATGCACCAGAACGCACCGCCACGGCGGATCTTCCCGACGGCAATTACTCCGATCCATTGAGCCACCAGAATCGGCAGCGCGATCAGCATGCCCGAACCGAAAAACAGGGACCTCACTCCGAGAGAACTATCCGCCGCCCGGCGGCCAGTCAATCCGATCGCCGATGGACTCAGGCTTCCCCTTCCGGCTCTTCCGGAGCTTTCGGCAGCTTGTCGACCTCATCCAGCAGGTTCACGATCTCGACGCCGCGGACCGCGGAACCGTCGTGACGGAAATCCAGCACCGGCGTCGATTTGAGGACAACCCGCTTCATCACCTTCGATTGGATCGCGCCGCGATCGTGGCTGAGCTTGTCGATCACCGCCGACGGGTTGCCCGCCAGCACGCTGATCCAGACCTTCCCTTCCTTCAGGTCCTGGGTCACCTCGACCCCGCTCACCGTCACCAGTGCGCCATCCCATTCGTAGTCACGCTGGATGACCGTGCCGATCTCGCGCTTCAGCAGTTCGTTGATCCGGGTGATGCGAAGGGACATGGCGGTGAATTCCAAATGACCAAATTCCAGTGCCACGACCTTCTGCCACTTGGCATCGGTGCTTTGGCATTTGGAAATTGGATCAGAGCGTTTGCGCGATCTTCTCGAGTTCGTAGCACTCGATGATGTCGCCTTCCTCGTACTCGTTGAACTCGCCGAGGCGGATACCGCATTCGATGCCCACCTTGACCTCCTGGACCTCGTCCTGGAAGCGGCGCAGCGTCGACATCTTGCCGTCGAAGATCGGCACGTCGTCACGGATGACCCGGGCGTGCGCCTTGCGGTGCACCTTGCCGTCCTTGACGTAGCAACCGGCGGCCCTGCCCTTGAGCACCTTGAAGACCTGCTTGACCTCGGCATGGCCGATGATGCGTTCGCGGGTCTCGGGCTCGAGCAGACCGAGCATCGCTTCGCGGACTTGGTCGATCAGCTCGTAAACGACCGAGTAGAGTTTGATCTGAACACCTTCGGACTTCGCCAGTCGCGCGGCCTTGGCCTCAACCTTGATGTTGAAACCGATGACCACGGCGTCGGACGAACTCGCGAGCTGGACATCACCTTCGGTGATCGGTCCGGCGGCGGCGGAAAGGAAATTCACGTCGACCTTGTCGGACTCGATGGCAAGAACGGCGTCACGGATCGCTTCGACCGAACCCTGGACGTCGGTCTTGAGGATCACGCGCAGCTGGGCTTTGGAAGTTCCCTCGGTCGCGTGAGCGAGCAGGTCCTCCATCCGGCTCTTCTGCGGAACCTTGAGGCGTTCGGCGCGCATTTCTCCCTGCCGCTCGGTGGCGAGCTTCTTGGCGCCCCGGTCGTTGTCCATCTCGACCAGTTCGTCGCCCACGCGCGGCAGTTCCTCGAAGCCGATCACCTCGACCGGCGTTCCCGGAGTCGCCTCCTTCACACTCTCACCGAGGTCGTTGATCAGCGCCTTCACCTTGCCGGCGAACGGACCGCAGATGAACGGCTTGCCGACCTTGAGCGTGCCGGTCTCGACGATGACCGAAGCCACCGCGCCGCGGCCTTGCTGGAATTTGGCCTCGATGATCGCGGCACGGGCATTGCCCTTCGGATTGGCCTTCAGTTCGAGAACCTCGGCCTGCAGGGCGAGGAGTTCGAGAAGATCGTCCACTCCCTGACCGGTCAGGGCGGAAATCTCGAGGCACTCGGTGTCGCCACCGAAGTCGACGGTCTGCAGTCCCTGCTCGGCGAGCTGGGTCTTCACGTGCATCGGGTTCGCGCTCTCGAGATCGCACTTGTTGATCGCGACGATGATCGTCTTCTCCGCCTTCTTGGCGTGCTCGATCGCTTCAAGCGTCTGCGGCATCAGGCCGTCATTGGCGGCAACCACCAGCACGACGATGTCGGTGATGTCGGCGCCGCGGGCGCGCATTGATGAGAAGATCGCGTGACCGGGGGTATCGATGAAAGTCACCGGCTTGCCCTCGTGCTCGACCTTGTAAGCGCCCACGTGCTGGGTGATGCCACCCGCCTCGCCGGCGGTGATCCGCGAGTCGCGGATGCGGTCGAGAAGGGTCGTCTTGCCGTGGTCGACGTGACCCATGATCGTGATGATCGGGGGACGAAGCTTGAGCGCCTCCTCGGGCTCCTCCGAGGGCGCCTCCGGCTCGACGATCACTTCCTCCTGCTTGTGGACGCCACCACCCTTCTCGCGCTTCTCACGCTCGAAGACGTAGCCGTGCTGTTCACAAACCTGCGCCGCGATGTCCGGCTCGATCGCCTGGTGCGGTGCTACGAAGACCTGCAGCTTGATCAGGTCGGCCAGCAGTTGGAACGGCTTGAGATCCATCCGCGCCGCGAGATCGCTGACAATGATCGGCGGCTTGATGCTGATGACCTTGTCGTCATCACCCGATCCTCCTTCTTCGCCACCGCCGTCGCCGGAAGGCGTGGCAGGAGGAGGAGTCGGCGGCTTGGACGGCGGGGCCGCCGGAGCGGGCACCATGGCCGGGTCCTCATCCGAGAGCACCTTCGAGATCGTCGGCAGTACCTTTTTCCCCGACTGGTCGGTCTTGCGAACCTTCGGCTTCTTCTCCTCCGCAAAGGGGTCGTAAGCCTCCCGCTTCGCATCCTCGACCGTCTTCTTCTTCGAAGCCTCAATGCGCTGCCGTTCACGGCGCGACGGAGCCTTCGTCTCGTCGATCAGATCGAGAACTTTGCGTTTGGGCGGTTTGCTGTCGCTTTCGTCGGGCATCAGGTCGGCTGGAATCTTTCTCTAGTTTGGCGTTGGGATCAATGCGGCACGAAGGCCGGGGTTTCAGGCGTCGGTTTTTTCGGCAGAAGGTTCCTCTTCGGCTTCCTCCGCAGCAGGAGCTTCCTCCGCAGCAGGCTCTTCCGCTTCCGGAGCGGCTTCCGCAGGAGTTTCCTCTGCGGCCGGAGCCTCAGCCTCGGCGGCCGCGGGTTCCTCCGTGGCGGCTTCACCGGAGAGTTCCGGAGGCAGCGGGCGGCCCACGGTGCCGTGGGCCCGGGTGAGAATGTCACGGGCACGGTCGTCATCCACTCCGAGCACCGAAACGATGTACTCGACCGGCATGTCGACGATCATCTCGGCGGACGTGCCACCTGCGTGGAAGAGCTTGTCGGCCAGTTCGTCATCGATGCCGAGCTGTTCGGCGACGCCATGAGCGGCGTCCGCCACCTTGGCCTGGAACTGCTCGAGCTTGCTCTCGTCCTTGCGGACCTGCACATCCCAGCCCATCAGGCGGGAGGAAAGCCGGGCATTCTGGCCACGGCGACCAATCGCCTTGCTGAGATCCTCCTCGTCCACCGTCACATTGACCACGCGGTTCTCCTCGTCGATCGAGACGCTGCGCAGGATCGCCGGCTTGAGGGCCTCGCGAACGAACTCGTCGGGGTCCTCGCTCCAACGGATGATGTCGACCTTCTCGTTGTTGAGCTCACGGACGATGTTCTTCACCCGTGCGCCCTTGAGACCGACGCAGGCACCGACCGGGTCGACCTTCGAGTCATTGCTCCAGACCGCGACCTTCGTCCGGTAGCCGGCTTCGCGGGCAATGCCGCGGATCTCCACGGTGTGGTCGGAAATCTCGTTCACCTCGGCCTCGAACAGACGACGCACGAAGTTCGGGTGACTCCGGGAAAGGATGATTTCGGGACCGCGGCCTTCGTTCTCGACCGCCACCACGTACGCGCGGATCCGGTCACCGATGTTGTATTCCTCGGTCTGGACACGCTCGCGGGACGGCATCACGCCCTCGAACTTGCCGAGGTCGATCATCACGTCGCTACGGTCGAAGCGTCGCACCGTGCCCGACACCACATCGCCGGCACGGTCCTTGAACTCCTCGTAGATCATCTCCTTCTCCGCCTGGCGGAGCCGCTGCATCATCGTCTGCTTGGCGGTCTGCACGGCGATCCGGCCGAAGTCCTTCGGGGTCACGTCGAACTCCATGTCGCCATCGACCTGTGCTTCGGGGTCACGCTTCTGCGCGAGCTTGAGGGGCACCTCGTTGAACTTGTCGACGTAGTCGTCGTCGGCCACCACCTTGAGCGTGGCGTGGATGCGGGTGTCACCCCGCTTGGTGTTCACATCGGCACGCAGCACCTCGATCGCGTCAGCGCCGGGAACCATTTTGCGATAGGCGGAAATGAAGGCATACTCCAAGGCGGCGACGACCTTGTCCCGGTCGATGCCTTTCTCCTTTTCGTAATAATCGATGAGAGCGACGATGTCGTTGGTCATGGCTGGCGTGTTGCGCGCAGGGGATGTCCAGAGACGCAAAAGAGTGGGTACTTCGACCCACTCCGTGCTTGCGTCGGAAGATTGATCGCGGAGGCCTTAAAACGGACCGATTGGGGTTGCAAGTCCAATCTCCCCTTCAGCCCTAGGGCTGAAGGCCTTCTGACAACGGGCGCCAGCGCATTCCGCGCGCTTCTCCGGTCGTCTGCCAAGTGGCCACTCCGAACGGCAGACATTGCTCGATCGGACCCGACCGGAGCGAGAGTGTCTTGCCCTCGATCGGCACGTCGATAACGCCTTCTCCATCGATCCAGACGCGCAGGTGCTCCGGCGTTACCTCCATCCGGATCTCATACCACCGGTTGACCTCGAAGGGGCGCACGAGCGTGGTTTCGTTCTCCGAGGCATCGAGGCCGTCGATCGACGAGATCCCGACGACTCCGCCACCCCATCCGCCGACAATCAGACTGGCTGCCTCTTCCTCGGTCCGTCCCGGAAAGGTCACACTGAAGAAGAAGTCCGTGCCGTCGATCCGTCGCGCCTCGGCTTCCAGTTCGAAGGGAACCGACGGAACCTCACCCTGCCAGCGAACCGCGGTAAGCGCCTCCCCCCAAGACATCCGTAGGACCCCATCCTTCTCCTCCGCGACTCCTCCCGAAACGCCGAGCCACTCTCCGTGCAGTTCGAACCACGGCTCCTCCAGCACTTCCTGAGGTGCAACTGGCGCTTCCTCACAGCCGCCGATCAGAAAGGCAACGACGGCTGAGGCAAAAAACGCTGAGAGTCTCATGCACCGAGCCTGCCCCCGGCGGGCCCGAGATCAAGCCGGGGATTGCGGGGTCCGGAGCCAACGCCCAACTTGTCCGGGTGATCCAAGCCCTGCTCTTCGATGCCGCCGGCACTCTTATCGATCTGGCCGAACCAGTCGAGCGGACCTACGCGAGGATCCTCGGCGAGCACGGCATCACTGTGGACGAAAGCGAACTCCGCTCCCGCTTCGGCTCGGCGTTCCGCGGCGCGGGTGATCCCGACTTCGGCGCCCATCGCGATGGGGATCGGGCGGAGCGCGAGTGGTGGAGGAAGGTCGTGGAACTCTCCGTCGGCAACCCCGTCTCCGACCAAGCCTTCGACGCCCTGTTCCGTCATTACGACTCCGGGACCGCTTGGCTCGTCAGAAAGGAAGCCGTCTCTGCTCTCGAATTGGCAGCGGACTCGGGCCTGCGCCTTACGGTGGTCTCCAACTTCGACCTCCGGCTGCACAATATCCTTCGGGATCTCAAACTGGCGGGGCACTTCGAAGTCATCGTGACTTCGGCCGACGCCCGGGCCCGGAAGCCCTCGCCACAGATCTTCCGGCAAGCGTTGTCGCGGCTCGGGCTCGATGCCCACCAGGTTCTCCACATTGGCGACTCGCCCGGTGCCGATCTGGAAGGCGCGCGAGCGTCCGGGATCGAAGGGTTCCTGCTCGAGGCCGGGCGCTTCGGGCTGGCCGACTTCGTCAAGACCGCTGTTTCGCGAAACCGAAAATGATCTTGCCAAAGCCACGGTCCGGTCCTACCCCCTCCCCGCCCAACGGCACCCATGCGCGGATAGCTCAGTTGGTAGAGCACTCGGCTTTTAACCGATTGGTCCCGGGTTCGAGTCCCGGTCCGCGTACTCCCCTTTCTTCGGAGTGTCCCTCCGGAATCCACCCTTTCTCCAGAGAGGGCCGGGACGAGAATCCGGAAGGGTTTGAATGCGGAAAGCCGTCCGTGACGGCGGCGTCCTCCCGCGAGCGCAGCGAGCCAACTTGGCATGGACGGAGCGCAGCGGAGTCAATCCCGGTCCGCGTACTTCCCCGTTCTTCGGGATACCCCTCCCGAAAACCACCCTTTCTCCAGAAAGGACCGGGACGAGAACCCGGAAGGGTTTGAATGCGGAAAGCCGTCCCTGACGGCGGCATCCTCCCGCGAGCACAGCGAGCCAATCTGGCATGGACGGAGCGCAGCGGAGTCAATCCCGGTCGTTGGCAGCGGCGGCGCAGCACGTAGTTCGAGACGCAACACCCCACCGGACTTCATCCATCCAGCAGTGCGAGCAACCACGCTTGGGTTCTTCCAGCATCTCTTCGAACTCAGCCTTAGCCCAGCGCACTCCCGACCCCCGCGATCACGGTAGTGCTTATATTCCAGTTATCCTGATCATTAGCGCGCCCGAACCAACCCACCCGTCCCGGGCATCCCCCTCGCTCATGTTCCCCCTGTCCCGCCTCAAAAGGCTTTGGCTGATCGCCCTCCCACTCCTCCTTCCCGCAGCCAGCGGTCAGGATCTCTTGCGCCGCGATCCTTGGATCTTCCGACCCGATCCAAACGCTCTGATTCCTCGAACGGTAGACGCCATCACGGACGAGCTCAACGACCTCGGGGTTCAGGTTTACCTTGAGATCGACCGCGGCACCGACAGCCGTCGGGCGGTGATCGGAAAGGCCAACATTCTCGATGTCGCCTCGGTCCTCTCACTCGGCGGCGTCATCGCCGAACCCGAAGTCCAACTGCGTCCCAACACCGTCGATTCCGATGCCGGCTGGGCCCTTGCCCGTCTTGAGGATGGTTCAAGCACCACGACACCGCCGGACGTGGTCGACTTCGCCTATGCCGAGACCAGCGGCGAGACACGCCTCTACCTGATCGACACCGCGGTCTCGAATCCGAACAACTGGTTCGACGCCAACCCGAAGCTCCTTCTCGAAGCGAACTTCCTGAGCCGCGGCGAAGGCGATCCGACAAGCTCCTCGATCTTCGAACACGGCACGCGAATGCTTTCCGCAATCTCCGGCCCCGAGTGCGGAGCCGCCCGCGGCACGCCTGTGCGGCTGGTCAGCATCGATGTCTACCCGAACGGCCCCGCCACCACCTCGGGCCTGGTCGCCAATGGCATCTACATGGCGATCGACCACCACCTGGAGCAGAACGACGGACTCCCGGCCGTCATGTGCCTCGCGCTGGGCAGTTCGACCGCTTCGGGCAGCTCGCTCTTGGAATACGCGCTGGCAGACGCCGTCGATGCCGGCATCACGGTCGTCGTCTCCGCCGGAAACGAAGGCAGCCTCGCGGAAGACTACGTCCCTTCCGCCTTCGGCACCGAGTCCGGCATCATCTGCGTCGGCGCCAGCGGCTTCGACAATCAACTCACCGCGATTTCCAACCACGGCAGCGCGCTCGATCTCTCCGCACCGGGCGATACCGTGCGCACCCTGCGCTTCGACGACCCGCAGCCGGGCATCTACGATGAAGTGAACGGCACCAGCGTCTCGGCCGCCTTCGCCAGTGCCGCCGCCCTCGTCGAACTGTCGCTCAATGCCGGTCTCAGTCCTACCGATACCGAGAGCCTCCTGATCGCCTCCGCCTATGCTGGCACGATCGTGCAACTGGCCCCCGAAGGATCGGGAAGCGCCGGCGGCTCGGGAACTCCGGCGGACACCGACGGCGACGGGTTCGACGACCTGCTGGAAACCTTTCACGGCACCTCGCCCGCCGACCCGGCAAGCCGGCCGGATCCCGTCATGCTTACGGTGGCAGCCACCTCCATCGATGCCTCGTTCCGGATTTCGGATTCACTCTTCGATCCCGCGAATCCCTACGAACTCATCGACGGCACTCCATGGCGTCTCGCCCGCTCCACCGACCTGACGAATTGGCAGGACGCCTCGGGCACCGTGATCTTCGGACCCGCGGAAAACGGAACGCGGCTGGTTACGATCACCGTCAACCGCAACGCGCCGGCCGTCTTCCTCCGCCTTGAGGTCGGCGCCGGGGAATTCAACTGAGCTGCGTCTCGACCAGCAGCCGGTAGGTGCCGGAGCCTGCCATCAGTTCGTCGTGGGTTCCCGACTCGGCGACCCGTCCGCAGTTGATCACCACGATCCGGTCAGCATCGCGGACGGTCGACAGGCGATGCGCGATCACCAGGCTCGTCCGGTCCTTCATCAGGCGTTCCAGAGCTTCGTTCACCAGTCGCTCGCTCTCGGCATCGAGCGCACTCGTCGCTTCGTCGAGCAGCAGGATCTTCGGATTCGCCAGAATCGCCCGGGCGATCGCGATCCGCTGCCGCTGACCTCCCGAGACCTTCACGCCGCGCGGACCGACCACCGTGTCGTAGCCGTCCGGGAGGTCCTCGATGAAACCGTGGGCATTCGCCTCCTTGGCCGCTGCTTCAATTTCCTCGGGTGTCGCGCCGGGCCGGCCGTACTCGATGTTCTCGCGGATCGTTCCGCCAAAAAGTAGCACCTCCTGCGGAACCATCGCCATGCTGGAGCGCAGCGACTTCAGCGAGAAGTCGGCGGCCGACTTTCCATCGAACCGGACCTCCCCTTCCTCAGGGCGATGGAAGCCGAGCATCAGCGAAAACACCGTCGATTTTCCTGCACCCGACGGTCCGACCAAGGCAACCCGGCTGCCGGGCGCGACATGGAATGACAAGCCGTCCAGCACCACGCGATCGGGCCGCGAAGGATAACGGAAGCTGACCTTGTCGAGTTCGACCCGTCCTTCGAGCCCCTCCGCATCATCACTGCCACCGCTCTCCGGTGTATCGGCGAGGATCTCGCGGATGCGGTCGGTCGCGCCACTCATCGCCTGGAATTGGGAAACGATCTCGGGAAACGATCCGAGTGAGGCCGCCACGAACACGCTGAACAGCAGGAAGGCGACGAAGTCCTCATTGTCGATGCCGCCGGTCACCAGCAGGCGCGCGCCATACCACGCCACGCCCGCGATGGTTCCGAACATCACAAGGATGATGAACGAGAGGAATCCCGCCCGCGCCAAGGCACCCTTCATCGTCACACCGATGAAACGGTCGAGGGCGTGGGAGTAGCGCCGGTTCTCGAAGTCCTCATTTCCGAAGGCCTTCACGTCGCGAATGCTCTGCACGCTCTCCTCGATCACCGTGCCCGCGTCGGCCAGCGCATCCTGCGCTTCGCGCGAACGGCCGCGGACCTTGCGTCCGAAGATCGCCACCGCCAGCACCACCAGTGGCACACTGGCCAGCATCACCAGTGCGAGTCGTGGAGAGAAATAGAACACGGCGATCAGGCCACCGACCAGGATCACCATCTGACGCACTGCCTGCGGAACCGTGCTCATCAGCGTCTCGCGGACGACCGAAAGATCGGCGGCCACACGGGTGCTCAGCGCTCCGGATCGTTGCTCCTCGAAGTACGGCACCGGTAGTCGAAGCAGGTGGCTGAAGAGCTCGCGACGCAATTCGTTCAGCGCCGCCTCACCCGACTTGATGAATCCGAGAACCCGCCAAAAGCCGATGAAGGCCTGCAGACTGAGCGCGGCCAGCATCCACTTGAGGTTGCGGTTGAGGCCGTCCATCACGGCGGACGGATCCACACCGTTGCGCCACGCGTCGGCCGGATCGCCGATCAGGTCCTTCAGCAGCAGGGGGAACACCAAGGCGAGCCCCGCCGTTACGAAGAGGGCCATCAGCGAGGGAATGAAGATCGCGCGATGCGGGCGCAGGTATTTCCACAACCAACCAAGCGCCGCGCCCGGCCTCGCTTTCCCTTCCTTCGACATCCCGGGGATGGGAGACCATCCCCCTGCCCGCGTCAACCGTGGCGGCGGATTGCATCCGCAGCGGCACCCGGAGCGCCGACCGACTCCTCCGCCCGCCCGCGGGCCCAGGCGTCGGCAGCGATCAGGCCCTCAAGCGAACCGGCGTCGCCCTGCTGATGGGCGTCCATCGTCTCTTCAACCACCCGCCAGATGTCCGTGAAGCCGATCCGGCGGTCGACGAACGCGTCCACCGCCACCTCGTTCGCGGCATTGAACACCGCCGGCAGCGTGCCTCCCGCCAGCCCCGCCCGACGCGCCAGCCCCAATGAGGGGAAGGCATCGTGGCGAGGTTCCTCGAAGTCGAGTTTGGCCAGTTCACCGAAGTCCAACGGCTGCAGACCGCCTTTCACCCGCTCCGGCCAGGTCAGCGCGTACTGGATCGGAAAACACATGTCGGTGCGGCTGAGCTGGGCCAGCACCGAGCCATCGACGAACTCGACCATCGAGTGGACGATGCTCTGCGGATGCACGACCACGTCGATGCGCTCCATTCCGATGCCGAAAAGCCAGCGGGCCTCGATCATCTCAAGCCCCTTGTTGAACATCGTCGCCGAGTCGATGGTGATCTTCCGGCCCATCTTCCAAGTCGGATGCTTGAGCGCCTGCTCGACGGTTACCTGTTTCAGCTCCCCGGTCGGCGTCCGGCGGAACGGTCCGCCCGAGGCGGTCAGGATCAGCCGGGACACCTCGCTCTCACCACCGCGGTGGCCGTCGAGGCACTGGAAAATCGCGTTGTGCTCGCTGTCGACGGGAAGCAGTCGCACACCGTGCTTCTCCGCCGCGGCGGTGACCACCTCGCCGGCCATCACCAGGATTTCCTTGGAAGCGACCGCCAGGTCCTTGCCCGCCTCGATCGCCGCCAAGGCAGGTTGCAAGCCCGCCGTGCCAACGATCGCGACCAGCACCATGTCGGCATCCTCCAACGTCGCCAGCTCGGCCATCCCTTCCGGTCCGACGTGGACCTTCACATCTTCCGGCAACAGGGCGCGGAGCTCGGGCTCTTTCGAGGCCTCGGAAATCGCGACCTGCCTGACGCCGGTCTCCCTCACCTGCTCGGCGAGCTTTTCGACACTTGAGTTGGCGGCCAGTCCGACCAGCTCGATCCGGTCCGGCAATTGCCGGGCGACCTCAAGCGTCGAGCACCCGATCGACCCCGTCGACCCGAGCAGCACGACCTTCTTGCGCCTCACCCGATCGTCACCCATTTCAGATAGAAGTAGAGGACCGGCGCGGTGAAGCAGAGCGAGTCGATCAGGTCGAGCGCGCCGCCGATGCCCGGCAGCATGTGGCCGGAGTCCTTGGCGTTGAGGCTCCTCTTGACGACGCTCTCCGCAAGGTCGCCGACAACGGCGAGCAGCGCGATCACGATGCTCAGCACGATCACAGCACCCCAACCGCCCAGCACGTGGAGGCCCGTGGCAAAGCTCGGCATGTCTTCGGAGAACAGGGCGTAGAGACCGCAGCCGGCCAACAGGGCGAAGAAGATCGCGCCACCGAACCCCTGCCAGGTCTTCCCGGGGCTCACGTGGGGGATCATCTTGTGGCGTCCGATCGCCGATCCGACGATGTAGGCGCCCATGTCGGTGAACTTCGTTACCGCGATCAACCAGAGCAGCACCATCGCACCCGGCACTTCTCCCGGGCCCGGCACCGCGAACAGAAGGCGGGCGGCGAAATTGAACAGGAAGGCCAGGTAAACAAACCCGAGCAGGTTGCTGGCCACCGCCTGCATCGCTTCAAGGCCACGGATCGGATAACGCAGCTGGAGGAAGAAGGAGCCCGCGATCATCAGGAAAACCGCCGCGCCATCGAACCAGTCGGGCAGGCTCGACACCGCCGTAATCACGGTCTCCGACGACTGGATCGCCTTATCGGAAACCACCGAGGCCCCGGACATCTCTACCACTTCCGGCGGCCCGCCGTTCACCAGCAACCAGTAGAGTCCGATCGAATAGACGATCGCGAACAGCGTACCGAAACGCGGGAAGCACTTGACCCCGCCTGCCTTCAGCATGCGGAAGTACTCGATCGTCGCCAGCAGCGCGAGCAGGCCGATGACGGTCACGTAGGCCCAGGCCATCCGGCTCCAGAAACCGGCTGCCACCAATCCCCACAACCCGAGCGTGCTCGCGGTCCGGCGGAGGAACACGGCGCGCTTGGAGGTGGATGGTGCTTCGGCGGTCATCGGCAGGGAAACTGCGCGGCATCCAAACGGTCCTCGCCGGAAGTAGCAAATCAAACCGTCGCGCAACCTTTGTCCCGAGCCCGTGTTCCAATTCCCAGACACGGGAGGCCTACCGTTTCCAATCACGCAAACCGCAAATCAATCAACCAACCGAAACCATGAAGACAACAGTCATCTGCAGCACCCTCGCCCTTCTTGTGGCGGGATCCATCACCGCCAGCGCCCAGGACGGCGACAAGCCCAAGGGACCGCGCGGCGACCGCCAGCTGCCGCCCCAGATCCTTGAGAAGTTCGACAAGGACGGCGACGGCAAACTCAACGAGGAAGAGCGCAAGGCCGCCATGGAAGCCCGCAAGGGGCAAGCCGAGGCACGCCGCAAGGAGATGCTCGAGAAGTATGACAAGGACGGCGACGGCAAGCTGAGCGAGGAAGAGCGCGAAGCGGTCAAGGCCGACATGAAGGCCAAGCACGAGGCCCTTCTTGCCAAGTATGACGCCGACAAGGACGGCAAGCTGAGCGCCGAAGAGCGCAAGGCAGCCATCGATGCCGGTGAGAAGCTTCCTCCGATGCGCGGACCGGGTGGCCCCGGCGGCAAGGATCGCCCGGGTGCCAAGAAGCCGGGCAAGGACGGCAAGCCTGGCAAGGACGCCCCGAAAGGACCGCGCAAGCGCCCGGAAGGCGGCGACGCCTGATCCACGGCTCGACCGATCAAATCTCAATCACGGTCCGGGGGAGACTCCGGGCCGTTTTTTGTGGTACTCGCCAAAAGCCGACCAAGAGGAATATCCAATATCCAATGCAGAGGTCCAATCGGGCGGGATCCGAACACTCGACCCGTTGGTCGTTGGGCAATCCTTGTTGAGTGTTCCTTTCTGGAAAGGTGATGGCGCTCTTGTTGCGAACGGTCGGCATCGCCGTGAGTGGCCGCCTCCCATCATTGAAAATTGAGAATTCCTTGTTGGATATTGGATATTCTCACCCCATCTCCTGCTCGATCGACTTGAGCTCGAGATAGAGCCGGTCCCACTGCTCGCTGCGCGGCTTGAGCGTCGCCTGCCGTTCCGCGAGCTGTCGGCGGACGCCGATCAGGCCGTTCGAGTACTCGACGAAAAGTCCGCGAACCGCCTCGGCGTAGTCGCCGCGCATCGCCGACTCGAAACGACCCGACGCATCCCGCAGTCGCTGCCGGGTCTCGCCCGCGATCCGGATCCTGCTGGTCCAAGCCATAAGGATGTAGATCCCCGCCATGCCAGCAGCCCCGAGCAGGAGCCAGTGCGGCCAGTGATCCAACCCCAGCGTGCCGCAAATACCGGCCGCGGCGAGGAGGGCCAAGGTGAGGGCGGCGACAAACTTCAGGCGCCCGTTGCGCGACCGGAGCGGAGCATCCAGCGAGGCCCTCACCCGCAGTTGGCTGAGCACGCCGGTGACCGACTTGCCGACCGTCTCGGTAAATCGCGCGACCACTCCCTCGCGGGCTTCTCCGGAAACCACCGGCTCCCCCGGGTCCAGCCCCATCCGCTCGACCACCCTCGGCCGGACGTCATTCCAGTGGCCTTCGCATTCCTCCAGGAGCCGCTCGGCATCCGCCGCCGCGAAATCCCGGATCGCCTCGCGCAAACCATCCGCCAAGCGGGCCTCCGCCTTCGCCGCGGTCGAGTCACCGAAGAACAACCGCCAGGAGGTCGGCGCGGCGCCGAGCATGCTCCCGAGCCGTCGCGCCAGCTTTCCGACCTCGTTCTCATAGCGCCCCCGCGCACCGGCCAAAGTCTTCGGCGAACTCTCGAGAATCAGGTCGCGCAGCTGGTTCGCCTCGCGCTCGATGCCCGCGAGGAACCAACCGTCGTCATCCATTCCCCGCTTCTGCCGGTCAAGCCCTGCCTCGATCTCACGCAGGTGGTTCGCCGCCTCCTGGCTGGTCCGGTCGAGCAGGTAGCGACGCCGCTCCGACTCACACAGCCGCGAGGTGACGAACTCCTCGAATACCGAAAAGCGGCTCGCCGACCATGACTTGCGCGACGACTCCGGATCGAGCTTCGCCTCCAGCGCCAGTCCCGCCGCCACGGCCAGGATCGGAAGATCACGACCGATCTTCTTTTGGCAAAGCTCGCGCATGTGGCCGTCGATCACCTGCAGATCCTCGGGTCCCTTCAGGTCGGCCTGCTGGACGACCAAAGCCGTCTTGTCCAAAGCCTCCTCGGAAAGCTGCGAGATCAGCTCCCACGTCGCGGCGGTCCAGGTGTTGCCGGAGGGGAAAACAACCAACAGCAAGTCGACCGCCTCATACTTGCCGGAATCAGCAAACACCGAGTCGCGCCAGCCGGAGTTGGTGCCCGGCGTATCGATCAGCTCGAAGTGGCGCAGGAAGTCGAGGTCCCGCCCCACGACCACCCAGCCGTTGTCCCGTTCGACCTCGCGCTCGGTTGACGAATAGCGGTAGTAGCCCGTCCGCTGGGTCGTCGGCAATGGCCCGGCCGGGCAGAGCTCGGCTCCGGCGAGCGCGTTGAGCAGGGTCGACTTGCCGGCATTGACCTCACCCAAGGCGACGATCCGCAGCGGACGCGACAGCTCCCTGCGGGCCTCGTCCCCCGTGTCGCGCGTCTCGATCCCGCTCGCCTCCGCGAGTTCGTCGATTCGCCTGCAGCAGCCTAACAGTCGGTCCCGTGATTGAAAATATCGCTCACCGAGCATGGCGGCGGAAAGTCGTCGCCGATGTCAGGGAGCGGTCGAAGCCGTCGACTCGTCGGGCTTCATCGCCAGAAGCTGCGAGACGGTCACGAACTTGTATCCCTTACGCAGCAGGCCATCGAGGGTCGCCGGCATGGCGGTGACGGTCGGAGCGTGGAGGTCGTGAGCGAGGACGATCGCTCCCGGCGTGGTGCCGGCGAGAATGCGGGAAGTCACCACCGAGGGACCCGGACGTTGCCAGTCGCGCGGGTCGACCGACCACAGGATCGTCGGGTAGTTGTACTCGCTGTGGATCCACTGGCGCTGGGTCTGGAGCAGCGCGCCGTAGGGCGGGCGGAGAGTCCGCGGCTGCACGCCGGTCGCCTTGGCGATCGAGTCGCGGCACTTGTTGAGTTCACCCCGCACCTTGTCGTTGCTCATCTTGGTGAGGTTGCCGTGGGTGTAGGTGTGGTTCCCGATCTCGTGGCCCTCGGCCACGATCCGGCGAGTGAGTGCCGGGTAGAGATCCACGTTGCGGCCGATCACGTAGAAGGTCGCCTTGATGTTGCGCTCGCGCAGCATGTCGAGAAGCCGCGGCGTGTTCTGCGGGTGCGGGCCGTCATCGAAGGTCATCGCGATGTACGGCTGGCCCACCGAAACGCGGGAAACCGTGACGCTGCTTTTGTCGAAGTTCGACGGCAGATTCATGCTCGGATTCCGCGGAACCGGCCCCCGGGTCGTCGGCGCCTCGTAGGCTCCGTTCGGCGCGCTCTTGACCGGCTTGACCTCGTTCGCCGCGGCCTCCGGGTCGGTATTCTTGCAGCTCCCCAGCGAGATGCCGAGAAGGGTGAGGCAGAAAACGTGGAGGGCGGTCTTCATGAGAATCTCCGAAATAGGGCGCGTCATCGTGATTGGATGACTATGCCGCCATCATCGGCAATGTCACGTCCGCATTTGGGCGGGAAACGTCACAAAAAGCGTCCCAGCAAGGGTTTGAGGCGCTCGACGGTGACCTCGGGCCAGTACGAGCGCGGCGTCATGATCGCGCCGTCGAGGGCCTTGTGCTCCGGCCATTCGGGCTGCTCGGGAACCGCCGGGATCGCCCGCGCGAGGATCCGTTTCGCCAAGGCGACGTTGGCCGTCAGGTGGCCGATGACCGCCTCGGCCGTGACCGCCGCCTCCTCGACTTTCCAGCAATCGTAGTCGGTGATCATCGCCAGCGTGGCCGATGCGATCTCCGCCTCGCGCGCCAGCTTCGCCTCGGGGAGGTTGGTCATGCCGATCACGTCGAAGCCGAGCTGGCGGTTCGCCTCGCTCTCGGCGCGGGTCGAGAATGCCGGGCCGTCCATGTTGACGTAGGTGCCGCCATCGTGGACCCGCGCGCCCTCGGCCTTCGCCGCTTCATGAAGCAGGCCGCGCATGCCGGCGCTCACCGGGTCGCCGAACGACACATGCCCCGCGATGCCGTCGCCAAAAAAGGTGTGGTGCTCGCGACGACTGGTGCGGTCGAAATACTGGTCGGGCAGGACCACGTCACGCGGCGCATACTGCTCGCGCAGGCTGCCCACCGCCGTCACGCAGATCAGGAAACGGACGTCGAGACTGCGGAGCGCCCAGAGGTTGGCGCGGTGGTTGATCTCGTGCGGCAGGATCCGGTGGCCGCGACCGTGCCGCGGCAGAAACCACACCTGGCGGCCGGCAAGCATCCCGCCGACCAGCGCATCCGACGGTTCGCCGAAGGGCGTCTCGACCACCCGCTCCTCCGCCTTCTCGAATCCTTCGATTTCGTAGAGCCCGCTCCCTCCGATGATGCCGATCGCCGCTGCCATACCAGCCCCTCGCACGAATTCCTCCCGCCGACCAACCCCAAATGCGGTTTCGCGGGGTTCATGAAGATTCCTGAACCGCCAAGACGCGAAGGCGCCAAGGAAAGAATCATTTCCAAACCCGCGCCGGTCCGGCCTTCGCGCCTTGGCGTCTTTGCGGTTCAATCATCCTATCCGACGATCCGGCCCCTCCCGCCGTCTTCACCCCCGCTTCAAATAGAACTCACCGACCGCGGCGCTAATTCCCTAGCAACCATGCCTCCCGAACCACCAGCCCGCGAACTGCCGTCCCGCCTCCAAGCGCTGGCATTCGGGCTGAAAACCCGGGTGTTCCAAGTCCGTCGGACCGCCCTCGAGTTCAAAACACGGCCACCGAGGCATCCCTACCGCCGGGCTTTGCAGGACGCACCGGTGGCGGGTGAATCCCGCTCGCCGCTGTGGACGCAGACCTCGCCGGCCGAATTCCCGCTGACCGCCGGCAAGATCCAGAACCTCCGGCTCGCGGCGCTGGCTCTCGACGGCCTCGAAATTCCCGCCGGACAGGTGTTCAGCTTCTGGTGTCAACTCGGACGCACGACCCGCTCCAAGGGATTCACCACCGGACGCGAACTGCGCGAAGGCTGCCTCGTTCCGTCGACCGGCGGCGGGTTGTGCCAGCTTTCCGGCCTGCTCTACCAGGCGGCGCTGGAATCGAATCTCGAGGTGGTCGAACGCCACGCCCACTCAAGGACCGTTCCCGGCTCGGACGCCGAACGGGATCGCGACGCCACTGTGTTCTGGAACTACGTTGACCTGCGCTTCCGCGCCGCCTTCGACTGGCGGCTCGAGGTCGAGCTCGACGCCACCCATCTGGTCGTGCGCATCCGTGCCGCGGTCCCGACCGGCACCAAGCAGCCGGCGCTCCGCCCCGCCGATCCACCCCGCCCCGCCGCGACCGGCGACTGCCTTACCTGCGGCCAGACTGAATGCTTCCGCCACCCGGCCGCCACCTCCGCCCATGCCCCGTCGCTCGGCCACTCGGCCTTTCTCCTCGATGCCCGATGGCCCGAGTTCGACCGCTGGTGCTCGGGCCACTCGCGCGAGGGAGACCGTTGGTTCCTGCCGCTCGACGGGCACCGTTGGAAAAAGCCGAACTACGCGTGGTCGCCACCGGGCGGCACCCCGGTCCAACACGCCACCCTGCCCACCCTGACCCGCTCGTTCCGCCAACGCCGGCTCCCCGCCCAGGGCGCCGTCCGCCAGGCGGCGCTGCTCGATGCCGACGCCGCCCTCGCGAAATACTACGCTGATCGTATTTCACCCGAGTGCCGGCACATCGTGGTGTCCCAGAACCTGCTTCCCCACCTCTGGCGGCTCGGCGCGTTCGGCGGGCGAACCTTCGACGTTCTCGTCTCGCGTTGGCCGATCGCCGATCTCCACCGTCATCTCGACACCGCCGCCAAGGCCCAGCCCGGCTCACCAACTTTGGGTGACTTCCGCGCCGACCCCGACCTCGTGCGCGACGAGTCCGTGGCCCTCGACCGCGCCGCCCGCCTGATTACCCCGCACCGCGCCCTTGCCCGGCACTTCGGACACCGGGCATGGCAACTCGAATGGGACATGCCCAAAGCGGAAGGACCGCGCGGCACTGCCACGCCTCCAACGAGCCTTCGCCTCTTCCTCCCCTGCTCCGCGCTCGGCCGCAAGGGCATCCATGAGCTCGCCGTAGCCCTCGAAGGAACCGACCACGAACTCCTGATCCTCGGACGTGCCCGCGAGGATGCGTCGAAGGACCCGCTGGCGGACATCAACTGGCGTCAGACTTCCCTCGATGAGCTGCCAAACGCCGACGCACTCGTCCTTCCAGCCTGGGTCGAGCACCAGCCACGGCTCGCCCTCAGGGCGCTCGCGCTGGGCATCCCGGTCATCGCCACCGAAGCCTGCGGGCTTCCCGACCATCCGCTCCTGCAGACCCTTCCGCGACCCGATGCCGAGGCGCTCGCAGGCGCGATCGGTTCGCTGGCCGCTCCCCGCGAAGTCGCGATCGCATGAAAGTCCTTTTCCTGATCCTCCCGCTCGCGTTCACCTGCTGCCGCAGCCAGGAGGAAACCGACGACGAACTCACCGTGGAAACCCGACCGCCCGAAGCCAGCGAGACCGCTGTCGACTCATCGCTCCCCGGCCCCGAACGCGCCAAGGCCGCCGCCAACCGCGTCCGGCCCGCCCTCACCCGCGATCTCGAAAAGAAAGGCCTGCACTTCGGCGACCCGGTCTTCCTCCGCGCCTTCAAGGAGGAAAATGTCCTCGAAGTCTGGGTTCGCCACCGCGGCAGCGAGAAATACGAGCTCTTTCGTACTTACGACGTCGCCGCAGCTTCAGGCGGACTCGGTTCCAAGCTCGAAGAGGGCGACCGGCAGGTTCCGGAAGGGATGTATTTTTTTCATCGCTCGGGCATGAAGCCCGACTCGACCTTCCACCTTGCCTTCAACATCGGCTACCCGAACGCCTACGACCGGCACCATGAACGCACCGGCACCTTCATCATGGTGCACGGAAACCAGGTCTCGATCGGCTGCCTTGCCATGACCGATACCAAAATCGAGGAGATCTACACGCTCTGTGACGCCGCCCTGAGGAACGGCCAGCGGATCATCCGCATCCACATCTTTCCCTTCCGCATGACCGCCCCCCGCATGGCCAGAGCCGCCGACAGCAAGTGGATCGACTTCTGGCGCAACCTCAAACAGGGCTACGACTGGTTCGAACGGAAACACGTTCCTCCCGACACCAAAGTCAGGAACGGGCGATACGTCTTCGAGTGAAGAGCCACCCGAGCAACAATCGGCCGCGTCACGGGTCGCCAGGTAGTTGAACCGCAAAGACGCCAAGGCGCGAAGAAGAGCAGATTCAGAATTCTCCCGATCCAACCTTCGCGTCTTGGCGTCTTTGCGGTTCCATCATTTGCCACACCGCCAGATCTATCGGGCAACACGCCACCTGACATCGTAGGCTCATCCCTCCTCCCACCAGCCCCGAAGGGGCGACGGCCGTTAGCCACGGGGTTCACCCCGTGGTCAGCTCAATAGAAACATGATCAAGCTCCGAAGGAGCGCAGGCGGACTCGGCGCAACCAACGCGGGATTCAATACGGCTGCCACTTCGTATACTTGCCCTGCAACGATGCGGTCGCCGCGGTGGTCAGGTGCTGGTGATCGAACACGAGGCACTCCCTCAGAAACTCATCCTTGATCTCCGGATCCCAGTCGGCCGCGGCGACCGCGACCCACTTCCGAAACCCCGTCATGTCGCCCGGATACCCCCGCACCTTGAGCGGCACCTGCGGATCCCGCGCCATCGTGATGATTTCAGCCGCCACTTCAGGACTCGGAACCGAGCGGGTCATCGCCATCGCCCAATCCCGAATAAAGAATCGTGGCGGGGTGGTCTTCCCCAGCCATCTCGCGGAGCAGCGGCAGCGCCTGGCGAGCCTCGCAGAACCCGAGCGCCAGGATCATGTGATACTGACTCGACCAGGTCCGACGGTCCTTCCGTTCCTTTTCCAGTGCTGCCTGGAGGAAAGGCCCGGCTTCAGGATTCCCCATCTTTCGCAGCGCTTTCGCGGCCAACTCCCGCTTCTTCGCTTTGGAGTCCTGCAGTTGATCGACCCGCTCTCTCGTCTTCTCGTCCATGATCGCTTCGGTTTCGGAACAGCCCCCGTCTACGAGCCACTGCCCAGCGCGGGACCATCGAACAACTCCTTCACGCTCGGCCGCTGCATCACGAGGATCGTGAAGATCCCCAGTGCCGTCCCCATCGGAACGTTGATGCAGTTGATGCAGGCAATCACGAACACGAAGGTGTAGCGCCTTCGCTCCGACAGGAATTTCCCGGCAAAAAAGACGAGGACGGCGAAAGTCCAACCGACAATGATGACCGAGCCTCCGATGATCACGAAGAACCAGCCCATCCAGCTCGCATCGGGCGGCACAGCTCCTCCCGAAGACGGCGGCGTGCCCGACGACATCGGAATCGCCCCGCTCACCATTGCGAAACCCATCGCCACATGGATGATCGGAATCGACGCTCCCAGCGCGACCAACCCGGCGTAAACGTAATGGAAGATCGCCAGCAACTTGATGTGCTCGGCATCCTGGATCGCCTGGGGGTTCGGCGCGGGGGGCTGGGCGGGCGGCATTTCCACACCATTAGTACAGCAAAGCCCCGATCATTCCTCCAGCCCTGACTATGGGTTTCACTTCCGGGTTCCTCGCTCGGCATCCGATGCCGCTCCTACGGAGCTCGGACATCTCGCGCCCCTCCGATTCTACAAAGATGTCGCTCCTTCGGAGCTAAGACTTCCCACCGCCACATCCGCCATCCGCCATCCGACCACCTGCCATCGACTTCACATCACCAAAGATGCCGGTTTCATAACCGGCGCTCCATTCTGCCCACCTGCCACCTGCCACCTGCCACCTGCCACCTGCCACCTGATCCCTGATCCCTGATCCGATCTCCGCCTCTCAAGGTCCGTTAGGACCGACATCTCTCTAGCCCCCGCCCATCCCCACGATCCAAGCTCCGTAGGAGCGACATCAAATGTCGGCTTCGGCTGCCGCCCGCTCACCCTCAGGCCTTGTCTCCGAGAGCTTCGCAAGGTATCTCCCATCCCCGAAGCGCCCGTAGCTCAGTTGGATAGAGCACCCGCCTTCTAAGCGGATGGTCGCTGGTTCGAATCCAGCCGGGCGCGCCATTTCTACACGCGGGTCGCCGACCCGGGGAGGCACACCTTCAATTGCCTCCTTGACCATGGAACCAGCGGAGCGACATTTATGATTAGCATGCGTCAGGCGATCGCAGTCTTTCTCCTGATCCTCACCGGGATTTCTTCCCCGGCGGTGGGAGGACCTGTGCGTCTCTGCCTGAAGACGATGCTTCCCATGTCGGTCAACGCCTCGGACTGCTGCCATCATTGCTGTGGCGCCACCGACGATGACCGAACGCCATGCTGCGTGGACTTGGAGAAGTTGCCGGATGCCTCGTCACCCACGCCCGCACCCGAGGTCCCCGAAACGCCGGAGAATGATCTCGGCTGGCAGCCTGCGCTGGTCGCACCCCCGGTGCGAAGCTCGGCTAGCCACACCACGTTGGTTCCGTCGATTCGCGGACCGACCCCAAGTTCCTTCCGACGCGCCCTGTTGGCGATCTGGAGACTCTGAAGCGAAGCGCATTCCGCCTCGCTCCGTCGTGCCTTTGTCGCGCGACGCCGTGCATCCCCACGGATGCCTTGTCTCCACCGATCCGCCTTCCATGAAACCTTCTCTCCAATCCCTCAGCCGAAACCCCGACCCGTCCACAGGGCGAACCCGCTTCCCCGCATGGGGAATTCCGGCAACCATCGTACTCGGCTTCGGCCTCCTGTTCCTCACGCTGTTCCGCGACCGTATCCTGCCGGCGAAGCAGGTCGACGTGGCCATCGTTCTCGCCACTCCGGCCGAGTCGACCGCGCCACGCGATGCCGCTGCTGCGGGACTGCTCCGGTCAGATGGACCCACAGCCTTTCAAGCAAGCGGGTGGATCGAACCCGACCCTCTTCCCATCAAGGCGACCGCCCTGGTCAACGGCGTGATCGACGAGGTGCACGTGCTCGAAGGACAGAACGTCGAGCAGGGCCAACCCCTCGCGACCCTTATCCGCGAGGACTTCGAACTCGCCCTCCGATCCGCCGAGCAGATGCTTCGCACGCGGGAGGCGGAGCGCGCGGCTCAGCTCGAGTCGATCGAAGCAGGCCGTCGCAGCGTCATCGCCGCCCGGGCCCAGGCCGAGGCGGCCGCAGCCCAGGTCGAGGAAACCCGCGACCGGGTCGACCGGGTCGAAGGACTTTCCAGCGGCTCGATCTCCGAGGCCGAACTGGTCTCGATCCGGAGCGCCCACCGCCGGGCCAAGGCCGTGGAAGCTGCGGCTTCGGCCGCGGTCGGAAAGGCCGAAGCCGAGGTGAAACAACTCGAGGCAAATGTGTCGGTCCTCGATGCCGCCATCGGGTCGGCCAAGGTTGAAGTCGAGACCGCCCAGCTGGCGCTGTCGCGCACCAAAATCAGCGCCCCGGCGGACGGCCGGGTGCTGCGACTCCTCGGAGCCCCGGGACAGAAGAAGATGCTGGCGATGGATGACCCTGACAGTGCGACCGTGGCGATCCTGTTTGATCCCGAGCACCTCCAGGTCCGGGTCGATGTACCACTCGCGGATGCGGCGGGCCTGCAGATCGGTCAACGAACGAGGATCCGCTGCAGCCTGCTTCCGGATACGGTGTTTCCGGGTGAGGTCACACGTATCACCGGTGAAGCCGATCTCCAGCGCAACACGCTGCAGGCGAAGGTTCGCATCGAGAAGCCCAGCGACCAGCTCCGCCCGGAGATGCTGTGCCGTGTCGAGTTTCTCGAAGCGACGGCGCGCGACACTTCCGCCGCGACGGGCGGGACCGGATCGTTGACGGTTTGGATCCCCGAGGCGGCGCTCGCCGGCGACACGGTCTGGGTTTGCGATCCGGAGAGCAAACGGGTCGAAGCACGGACGGTGCTAAGCGTCGGCCAGCACGAGGACGGCTACCTGCGCATCGATGAAGGACTTCAGCCAGGAGAGTGGGTCGTCGTCGGACCGGGAGATCTGGAGGACGGGCAGCGCGTGAAACCCAACCTGATCCAAAGATGAGCGACCTGATGATCGAATGCCGCGGCGTCTCGAAGAGCTACCGCAAGGGCTCCACCGTGGTGACACCGCTCGAAGCTCTCGACCTCCGGGTTCCGAAGGGTGAATTCCTCGCCCTGATGGGACCATCCGGTTCGGGGAAGACGACGCTTCTCAACCTGCTTTCCGGGATCGACTCCCCGACCCAGGGATCGCTCGTCATCGCCGGGCAGGACATCGCCGAACTCCCGCGCCGACAGCTCACCGCATGGCGGGCCAAGCACGTCGGCTACATCTTCCAGCTCTACCACCTCGTTCCGGTGCTGACAGCCTTCGAAAATGTCGAGCTGCCCCTGCTGCTCTCCGACATGTCGAAGAAAGAGCGCCACGACCGGGTCGCCACGGCGCTCGAACTCGTCGGCCTCGGCGACCGGGTCCATCACACGCCGACGGAACTCTCTGGCGGCCAGGAACAGCGGGTCGCCATCGCCCGCGCGATCGTCGCGGATCCGCCGCTGCTGGTGGCGGACGAACCGACCGGCGACCTCGACCGTGAGTCGGCCACTCGCATCCTCGAACTGCTCCGCGACCTGACGCGGGACTACGGAAAGACGATCGTGATGGTCACCCACGACGCCAAGGCCGCGGCGGCCGCCGACCGCACGCTGCATCTTGAGAAAGGCCAGCTGCTCGAGAACGCATGAACCGGCTTCTCAATCTACTACGTCTCTCGTGGCTCCAGCTTGTCCGGCATCGCGTGCGGTCGCTGCTTACGGTGCTGGGCGTGGCCTCCGGCATGTTCCTCTTCACCGCGGTGGAAACGCTGCAACGCTCGCTGGCCCGCGCCACCGAGGCGACGGCGGCCGATACCACGCTGGTGGTTTACCGGGAGAACCGTTTCTGCCCATCGACCAGCCGTCTGCCCGAGCACTACGCCGAAGAGATCCGCCGCATCAACGGCGTCCGCGAGGTGATCCCGGTGCAGGTTGTGGTGAACAACTGCGGCGCCTCACTCGACGTCGTCACCTTCCGCGGTGTCCCTGCCGATAAGCTCACCCGTTTCGCGCCGGAGATCGAGATCATCGAAGGCAGCGAACAGGAGTGGCTCAAACGTGACGACGGTGCACTGCTTGGTGAGGTCTTCGCCCAGCGACGCCGGCTTTCGCCCGGCGACCGCTTCGACGCCGCTGGGGTCACGGTGACGGTCTCCGGTATCCTGCGATCGCCCAATGCGCAGGACAATAACGTCGCCTACGTCAAGCTACCCTTCCTCCAGCAGGCATCGCGCGCAGGACTCGGCGTGGTCACGCAGTTCAATGTCCGTGTCCGATCGGCCGATGATCTCGGGCGCGTCTCCGAAGCGATCGACGACCAATTCCGTTCCGGCCAGGAACCGACCGACACCCGCCCCGAGAAGGCCTTCTTCGCCGAAACCGCCTCCGAGTTGGTCGAACTGATCGGCTTCACCCGTTGGCTTGGTGTCGGCGCGGTGATCGCGGTTGCGGCTCTCGTCGCCAATGCCCTGCTGCTGGTGGTCCGCGGCCGGGTGAAGGAAAACGCGGTACTTCGCACGCTCGGTTACCCGGGGAAGGCGATCGCCACGCTGGTGGTCGGTGAAGGCGGCATGCTCGGCCTCGCCGGCGGCGCGGTAGGCGTCGGTCTCGCCACGGCTTTCCTGCGCTGGCAGAGCTTCACCATGGGCAACGAAGGCCAGACACTCGCGATCCGGCCGGACCTGACGGTGGTCGGCGTCGGCATTGCCGCCGGGCTCCTGCTCGGAATCTTCGCCTCCCTCTGGCCCGCCTTCCAGGCGATCCGCCAACCGATCGTCCACAGCCTGCGCCACTGACCGATGCTTCCCTTCAGCTACGCCACCCGAAACCTGTTCCGCTCGAAGGCGCGCCTGCTCCAGACGATCGGCGGCAGCGCTCTGGTCGTGCTGTTGGTGATGTCGGCCGTCGCGATCAACCAAGGCATGAACCAAGTCCTCTCGGCATCCGGATCGCCCCACAACGTGATCCTCGTCGGCACCGGATCCGAGGAAAGCGTGCAGCGCAGCGAGGTTCCCGAGCGGGCGGCCGGAATCGCCACCGCCAGTATCCCCGGGATTTCGGAAGCCCTTGGAATACGTGCCGTGTCAGGCGAGATCCACTACATGAACTACCTCGACCTCCCGGGACACGAACGCACGCAGGCCTTGGTCCGGGGCGTCTCGCCGGAAGCGCTGCGGGTGCACTCCGAAGTCCGCATGCTCGAAGGCCGGTTCCCGCGCGCGGGCGAAGTCATGATCGGCCGCCTCGCATGGCGGAAGCTCGGCGTGCCCGAGAACAGCCTGCGGATCGGCCGCAAGGTGAGGCTCAGCGGACAGGAACTGACGATTTCAGGCAGATTCGCCGCCCCGGGAACCGTGCTTGAGTCCGAAGTGTGGGCGACACTCGGCGACATCCGGGTGCTTTCGCAACGCGACACCCTTTCCTGCGTGGTCCTGCGGCTCGACGATCCTGCGGACTTCGCGGAGGCCGACCTGTTCGCCAAGCAGCGGCTCGATCTCGAACTCACCGCCTTGCGCGAAAGCGACTACTACGGCCGCCTTAGTAACTTCTTCGGGCCACTGCGGACGATGATCTGGATCACTGCCGGCCTGATCGGTGCCGGCGCCCTGTTCGGTGGCGTCAACACGCTTTACGCCGCCTTCGCCTCGCGGGTGCGCGAGATGGGAACGCTGCAAGCGATCGGCTTCAGCCGGACCGCATTGGTGCTGAGCCTCGTCCAGGAAAGCACGCTTGCCTGCCTGACCGGCACGCTGGCGGCGTCGGTCATCGCCCTGCTCTTCCTCGACGGACGGACGGTTCCGTTCTCGATCGGAGCCTTCACCGTGGAGATCGGCCCGGGCGTGGCGCTGACCGGAATCGCCACCGGCCTGTTTCTCGGTTTGCTCGGCGCCCTGCCTCCCGCCATCCGCTGCCTCAAGCCGCCCCTTCCCGTCGCTCTACGCATGTCCTGAATCCCGAACACCCGAACCAACAATCATGAAACTGAAACACACCTGCCTCGCCACCGCCGCCGTCGTGCTGCTCGCCCATTGCCAGAAAAACGATCAGGCGGCCGCGCCGCCGGGCGACTCCGCTCCCGCTGCCCCCAGCGCAGCCCTGATGACTGTCATCGACGCGGCGCCCTCGGGGGAACCGAAAGCCATCCACGTGATCCGCGAGACCGCCAAACCCGGAGACGTTATCACGGTCAGCGGCCGGGTGATGGGTAATGTGAGCCCCTTTGTCGAAGGGAGATCGGCCTTCATCCTCGGCGACCCCGAAGTGCTGACCCCGTGCAACGAGAACCCGGACGACGAATGCGAGACGCCTTGGGATGTCTGCTGCGACAGCGCCAAGGACAAGAAGCGCGGCACCGCGACCATCCAGGTGGTCGATGCCGACGGTCGCGTGCTCAAAGAAGGCATCGAAGGCGTCGGCGGCATTGAGAAGCTGGCGACGCTTACCATTGCCGGAACCGTCGCGGAAGGATCGACTCCGGAACTTCTCGTGATCAACGCCACCGCGATCGATGTGGCACCTTGATGAAGTGACCCGCCATCGCCTGATGGCGGACGAAAAGCAAACGTGCCCCGGGGAGCATTCCCCGAGGCACGCAATTGTGATTGGGATGCGGCGGAAAGCCGCGCTACCTCACAGCTTCGGCGTGATCGAGCCGACGAGCTTGGTGCCGTCGGGCTTCTCGACCTCGATCCACCACATGGCTCCCTCGGGAAGCGGATCGGGGGCGGTGGCGTGGATGTCGTAGTCGCCGTGCTCAGCCATGTAGTTCCCCTTGCCCACGGTGGACAGGGTCCGATCCTCGGTGCCGATCCAGGCCCGGACGACCGTCGCGCCGTCGTCCTTGTACGGCAGCTTGATGACGATGATTCCTTCCTTGCCGGCTTCCACCACGTCCACGCCCTGCGTGGCTTCGAGTTCGAGCTCACCGGCCTTGAGGGTTCCAAGCGGGACTTCGGCATGACCGTGGTCGAGACCACCGCCGCTTTCCGGGGTATGCTTGTGGACCTCTTCCGGAGCGCCGGCAGGAGCCGACTCGTTCTTTTCGCATCCGATGAGAACAGCGGACATGGCGAAGACGGGAATGAACAATTTTGGTTTCATGGTGTTGGTTGCTTGGTTGTTGGTTTGGATTGGGGATTCGGTTGATCGGCTGTGACGCGATGCAGGGCGGCGTAGCCCGCAGGGACCACGACAAGATTGAGGAAGGTCGAGGAAAGCAGGCCGCCGAGAATGACGACCGACAGCGGCGCGAGGATTTCGTTGCCCGGCTCCTGACCGCGCAGGACGATCGGCACGACCGCCAGTGCGGCGGTCAATGCGGTCATCAGGATTGGCACCAACCGCTCCGAAGAGCCTTGAATGATCGCTTCGAACATCGTTCGGCCCTCGTGCTCCACCAGGTGCTGGTAGTGATTCACCAGCAGGATGCCGTTGCGCACCGCGATGCCGAACAACGTGATGAAGCCGACCATGCTGGCGATCGAGATGACCGGCGCGGTGTAGTGCCCGCCGAGACCGAAGAGCGCGAGCGTGTTGCTGAAGATCCCGGGTGACTCGGCGATGTAGATCGCGACGATGCCGCCGATCAGCGAGAGTGGCAGGTTGACCAGCACCAGCAGCGCCACCCGGATCGAACCGATGGCGAGTTGAAGCAGGATCAACATGATCAGCACCACCAGTCCGCTGAAGAGCAGAATCGTCCTGCTCGCCGCCTGCTGGGCCTCGAACTGGCCGCCGTAGTTCACAACGTAGCCGTATTCCTGAACGATCGGATCCACGAGCTGGCGCACCTCGGCGACCATGTCACCGAGATTGTAACCTTCGTCGACGTTGAGCGTGACGACCGCCTTCCGCTGCGAGTTCTCGCGGGCGATCAGATTGGAGGTCATTTCAGGACCGATGTCCGCAACTTCGTTCAGACGGACCATCGCCCCGCCCTTACCGCGGAGGATCAGGTTGTCGAGATCACGCACCTCGTCGCGTTCGTCGTCGGCAAGGCGTACCGCCAGCTCGTAGCGTCGAACCCCTTCATTGATCTCGGTCACCGTAACTCCGTAAACCGCATCGCGGACCTGCTGGGCGGCGGATCGTGGAGTCAGCCCGAAAGCCGCGAGATCGGCCGGACGGTATTCGACCGGAAGGGACTGGATCATCACCTCACGGTTGGCCGCGACATCGCGGGCTCCCGGCAAGGGCTTCAGCACGCCTTCGATCCGCTTCGCGATCACGCGCAGCTTCGCGAGATCATCGCCGTAAACATTGATCGCGATCGCCGCCGGCGTGCCTGACAGGATGTGGCTGAGCCGGTGTTCGATCGGTTGACCGATATTGGTCGTGATGCCGGGCACCTTCTCGAGGATCGCGCTGACCTCCCGACGAACTTCCTCCTTCCGGAAGCCCGGCTTGATGGTGATCTCGATTTCCGAGTTGCTGACGGGCTCCGCGTGTTCGTCACGTTCGGCCCGGCCCGTCCGGCGGGTTACGCTTCGGACGCCATCGACTTCGAGCAACTGCTTCTCGAACGCACCCGCCATCCGGTCGCTGGCCTCGAGCGAGGTCCCCGGCGGAGCGAAAAGCATGACCGTAAACGTCCCTTCGTTGAACTCCGGCAGGAATGATCTTCCAAAGGTCGATGCGAGGCCGAGCGCCAGCAGCGTCGCTGCCAGCGCTCCGCCCATGACGGTCTTCCGGTATTTCACAGCGCGCCGGACCGTCGGTTCATAGACGCCCTTCAGCCACCGGACCACCGGAGTGTCCTTCTCCCCGGATTCGCCGGCTTTCTCCTTCATCAGGAACCGGCACATCGCAGGCGTCACGGTCAGCGCGACCAGCAACGACGCCAGGATGGAGATGCCGAAGGCGATCCCGAGCGGCCGGAAGAACCGGCCCTCGATCCCCTCGAGGAACATCAGCGGCAGAAACACCAGTACGATGATCACCGTAGCGAAAACCATCGCCGGGCGGATCTCGTTGCTGGCATCGAGGATGACATCGAGACGGCGGCGGCGCTGCGCCTCGGGCTTCGCGGCATTCTCGTTGAGTCGCCGGAAGACGTTCTCGACGTCGATGATCGCGTCGTCGACCAGGCTCCCGACAGCAATCGCCAGACCTCCGAGGGTCATGACATTGACCGACTGACCGAGCCAGTCGAGAACCAGCAGGCCGGTCGCGAGCGACAGCGGAATCGCGGTGAGCGTGATCACCGTCGTGCGGACGTTCAGCAGGAACAACACGAGGATGACCGCGACGATGATCGCGGCATCGCGCAGCGCGTGGACCACGTTGTTGACCGACAGGTTGATGAAGTCCGACTGGCGGAAGATCTGCCGGTTCACCTTTAGGCCGACCGGAAGCGTCGGCTCGAGGTCGTCGAGCATTGCATCGATCCGCTCGGTAATCGCCAGCGTGTTGGTGCCGGGCGCCTTCTTGACCGTCAGAACCACCGCCGGCGAACCGCCATCGGCGCCTGTGCCTCGCTTGAGAGCCGGACCCATGCGGACTTCGGCGACGTCGCCGATCGTGATCGGGAACTGGTCATGATACTCGATCACCGTGCCCGCGATGTCCTCGACCGAGCGGACGCGGCCGCTCTGGCGGACCGGCAGTTCGAGCGAGTCGACATTCGGCAGATACCCCGCGCTGAGCGTGCTGTGAGCCTCGCCCGCCGCCTCCGCGACGTCCGCGACCGTCAGCCCGTGGAGCCGGAGGTCATCCTGCCGGACCAGCACCTGGTATTCCGGCAACTCGCCGCCGATCACGGCGATCTGCGACACTCCGGGGATGGCGAGCAGCTTGTTGCGCAGGTCGTATTCGGCATACGAACGCAGCTCCATATCGCTCAGCTCACCACCGGGCGAGGAGACCGCCAGCAGCATGATCTCGCCGGTGATCGAGGAAATCGGCGCCATCTCGGCATGGGCGCCTGGAGGCAGGTCTTCCCGGACCGTATCGAGCCGTTCCGACACGAGCTGGCGGGCCGCGAGGATGTCCATTCCCCAGTCGAACTCGACGTAGGCGATCGACAGGCCGATGGCGCTCGACGTACGGACCCGGCGCACGCCCTGCATGCCGTTGACCGCACTCTCGATCGGGAAGGTGACGTACTGCTCGACCTCGTCGGCGGCGAGTCCCGGGGACTCGGTCATGATGACCACAGTCGGAGCATTGAGCTCCGGGAACACATCGACGGGTGTCTTCGACAAACGCAGTGCCACGACCGCCAGCAGCAGCCCGGCAGCGAGCAGCACCAGCGAGGCGTGGGTCAGCGAAAATCGGATGAGTCGCGAGAGCATCAGTGATCGGAGGCGTGAAAGGTTCCGTCGGCGTGGAAGTGTCCGCCCTTCTGGCTCGTCCCGCTTTGCTCGGACGCCAGCTTGAGTTCGTAGGCACCCTCCAACACGACCTCGTCGTTCGGGCCGACCTCGCTCTTCACCTCGACCCAGCGTCCGTCATCGATGCCGAGGTCGGCCTCGACCCGGATCGCCTTGTTCGGGTTGGCGGGGTCGCGCTTGAAGAAGACGTGGGTGATCCCATCCTTCACCACCGCCGAGCGCGGGATCGCCAGCGCCGGCCCGCCGGTCGACTTGGCAACCACTTCGAGGAAAGCTGAAACACCGGGGCGCGCCCATGCGGGATTCTCGGTCGGGTCCGCGAAGAGCGCGATCGTGCGCTGGAGAGGATCCGCATCGAGCCCGAGCACCAGCTTGGCGGGAACGGCGTCGTTGAGATCTTCCCCACCGCCCTGGTGCGGCACGATGCGCGCTTCCGGCGCGGCTTCGAACTTCGCGAGATCACTTTGCAGGCCGAGCGCCCGGAAGCGGATCTGGGTCGGGTCGATCGTCGTCAGCACGAGGGTCGTCTGGTCGACAAAGCTGCCGTCGGTGACCGCCAGCGACTCGACCACGCCCGGCTCGATCGCCTTGGCCTCGATCCAGTGGATGCTCTGGTAGCGGGGCATCGTGCGGCCATCGACATCGACCGGCGTGAGCAGATCGTCGGGGCTCCACGTGTGCTCCTTCGCACCGCCGTGCGGGTTGAGGATGCTGGTGGCGGCGGCGAGGGCGGCATTGAGCTCCGCCTTCTGGCGGGCCAGCTCGGCCTGCAGGCTGGCAGCCTCGAGCTCAAGGTCGGCCCGTTTGAAGTCGGCCTTGGTCAGCGCCTCGATGCGTGCGGCCAGAGTCTCGTATTTCAGCGTCGCCTGCTCGTAGCTCGCCACGGCGAGGTCGATGCGCGACTGGAACTCAAGCCACTGCGGCGACTGGAACCGGTAAAGCACCGTGCCCGGTTCGACCTTCTGGAACTGGTCGACTTCGAAGCTCACCTGGGCCGGCAGGACGAGGCGATACTCGTGTTTGGCACGCGGCTTGAGCTCGAACGAGCCGGGAACGCGGAGCGTGTCGGCGACGTTGCGGCGTTCGACCTTGGCAAAGGTGATGCCGAGGTTGCTGCGCACGGTGGCGGGGATGTCGATGCGGTTGGTGGGAGCCTTGGCTTCCTCCTGCGCATGTTCGTTCTCGGCGTGCTCGCTGTGGTCGCACGACACGGATGCCAGCGTCAGCACGGCGAGCGGGATCCATTGGAATTTGAAAAGGTTCATCGGGTGATCATTTGGTTTTCGCCGTCAGCCGGTCGGGGCCGAGCAGGTGGCGGATATCGTTTCCGGCGACGCTCTCCTCGAGGCGCGCTTCGATGAGATCGAGTTTCGCCTCGTAGGCACGGACCAGGCTTTCGAGCAGCACGAGGCTGCCGCCTTCGCCGATCTCGAGCAGGCTTCGCGCGTCCTCGACCTGGCGATCGACGAGCGGCACGACATTCGAGTCGATCGACTGGCGTCTGGACTGCGCGCCGGAAAGCCGGGCGCGCATCGACGCGAGCCGTCCTTCGGTCCGTTCGAGTTCGGTTTCGAATGCGGCCCGGGCGACTTCGCGTTGCGCCTTGGCGGTGGCGATCCCGCCCTTGTTCGAGTTCAGGATGGGAATCGGAATCCCGCCCGTGATCCCGATCTTCGACTGGCCCTGGTCCTCTTCAAAAGCCGGACCGAGTTGGAGGTCGGGGAACTGCTTGCGGATTTCGCGCACGAGCACCAGCTCTGCCTCGGCATACTCGCCTTGGAGTCGGATGAGTGTCGGGTTGGTGTCCGCGAGCTTGCCACGGTCCTTGCCGCTTCCCGACGCGAGCGTCGGCACCAGCTTTGCCGGAGCACCGGGTGAAATTCCCATGAGCGAGCGGATCTCCTGCTCGCCTTCCTTCACCTTCCCGCGAAGCCGGGCGATGTCCGCCTTGCGGCTTTCCTGCTCGAGCTTGAAGAGCGTCGATTCGGTGCGCGGAAGCTCGCCAGCCTCCGTCAGCTTGCCGGTGGTTTCGACCGCCGAGTCGAGCGAGCCGACGATGCTCTCGGTTTCCTGAAGCCTCAGCCGGTCGGCCGACCACTCCAGCCATGCCTTGCGCAAATCGCGCAGCGTTTCCCACTCCTCCTCGGCCACCCGGGCGAGTTCCGACTGCTCCGCGGCATCGGCACGCGCCTTCTCCACCGCAAGCCGACCGGAGATTGGCAGCGTGACGGACAATGCCGAGCCGACGACCCATGGATTTGGGACGCCTTCGGTCACCTTGAGCACGTCGAAGCTCAGCTCGGGATCGTCCCAGCGACCGGCATGCTCGGCGGTGGCCTTGGCGACACCGGCCTTGAGGCGGGCGACGCGCAGATCGTGGTTGTAAACCAACGCAACGATCTCGCCCTCGGCGAGGGTGAGGCCGTCGGACGGATCGAACGACACCGAGCGCGGTGCGGAGGTTTCGATGCGCCGGGCGAAGTCGCGGACTTTCTCATCGGACGGGCTCCGTCCTTCCCACGCCGCGGCATGGCCGGACGGGTCGAGTGGCATCGCTTCATAGAGCTGGCACCCGGACAGGGTGATCAGGGAAGCGGCAGGGACGATCCAGCGGCGCGCTCGTTTCGACGGGCGGACGGATCGTGATGATGAATGGATGGATAAGGAATGCATGGTGCCTTGAGGGCAACGAAGTGAACAAATGCGGGTGCCGTTCGGATGGATCGCGTCGCAAGAATGCGAGGGTCCGTAGTACGGCGGGTGGGTGCCCGGATCGGGCGTGGCTGACCCAAACGCGGGTCACAGCAACGGCGTGACGGAATGCCCGGAGGCAACGGCTATCGACCAAGATCAGTTGGCCGTCACGCCTTTGGCCTCAACCCAACTGGGGAGGCTTGATCAAATCGAAGCTCGGTCCGTCCGGGGCACTCTCCCCGTCCGGCAAGAAGGACCGGAGAGTCGTCCAGGGTGCCCCCCGGATGAGTCCCGAGGCGGCATTTCCGACAGGCGCATCAAGACCCATCGCGATCACATGAAAATGGTGGTGGTGCTCGCTGCCGTGGCCACCCTCATCGGGCTCGCTGTCTGACGGGGAGTCCGGAGCGTGGTCGTGAGAATGATCGTGATCACCGACGTGCGAATGGCAGTCGTGAACGGGCTCCGTCTGCACTTGGTGGTCGCTGCCGTGGGTGTCGTGGCAGTGCTCCATTCCGACCACGACCCGGGAGCCCGCGGCGTAAGAAAACGCGATCACAAGGGCCAGGAAGCTATGGAGAAGACGACACATGAAGCGGATCATCCGGCAGCGGCGGACTCGTCGGGGCCTGCCCGCGCGCGCCAGAACCCTAGCCACCGATCCCTCTCTCTCAAGGGAAAACCTTCGGTCACCGTGCCAGATGGCGGCCTTAACCTATTTGTCTACGCAACCTTCGACTTCGGATTCCAAACCCCCGGTCGCCCGTCTCTTGCGATGTTGCCACCAAACAAGAAGGCCAGTCAGCAAGATCAGGTAAACCCACAACAACCAGGAAAACCTTACCCAACAGGAGGTCTCCTTGATCTGGTGACCGAGGGCCGGGTTGTAGTTCACCTCAACCGTGTCGATCCCCAACGGATGCTCGGAAATCGGTGCTCCCCAGACGAATGCAGCCCCCCTCGTCCCGGGCCCAATCGGCGCCTTGCTGAACTTGACGTCGGTGTCGGTGAATCGGAAGCCGACAGGCACCATCACACGGATCACCAAAACACCCCTGCCGCTCATTGCCATCAAGGTAACACGTTCGGTGAACACCACGGTGCTCGTCTTGCTTTCACGAGAGGTCTGCCACGCCCAGAGAATGACCATCACAGGGATCATCCCGAGCCAGAGGAGGCGTGATCGGTAAAACGGAGAATGCATGGACGAATCCGCTTAGCAGCAAAGCGGAACCCTCCGCAATTCCGGTTTCCTGAATCGTTGGAAGCGACTTGGATCCGGACTGAGAGAAACGCCTGAATCAGCAGGTATTCAAGCATCGGGCATGACCAGGAATAGCCGCTCCCGACAAATCCCACCTCCAACCACCGAACCATGAAATCCATCCTTACCTCCCTCATTGCCAGCCTTTGCCTCGTCGGCGTCGCCGCCGCAGCGCCGAAGGACAAGCCGCAGCCGAAGAAGGAAGCCGCCGCCAAAGCCGCGGAGAAGAAGGCCGAGCACGCCAAAAAGGCCAGGCCCGAAGCCGAGAAGAAGCAAAAGGATCAGAAGGCCACCGCAAAGCGGGCCGAAGAAGCCGCCGCCAAGAAGAAGGCCGAGGAAGCGAAGCAGGCCGCTGCCAAGAAGAAGGCCGAGGCCGAGAAAAAGGCCGAAGAGGCGAAACAAGCGGCCGCCAAGAAGAAGGCGGAGGATGAAAAGAAGGCCGCCGAGGTCGCCGCCCGCAAGAAGCAGGAAGAGGCCAAGCGTGCCGCCGAGGCTGCTGCCAAAAAGAAAGCCGACGAAGAGAAGAAAGCTGCCGAGGCGATCGCCAAGAAGAAGGCCGAATACGAGAAGCGCGGCAAGGAACTGATCGAGCAGCGCAAGCAACTTCACGGCAAGCGCGACCAAGCCGAAGCCGAGCGCCGCAAGGCCGCCGAGGTCCTCAAGGAGGCCGACCGCAAGGTGAATGACATCGATCAGGAGATGAAGCGGATCGAGATGGAACTCGAAGCGCGTGCCGCCACCGAGCGCCGCAAGGAGCAGTTCGCCAAGGAGCAGCGCAAGCGCGAGGCCGAGATGCGTGAGAAGGCCGCCGTGATCAAGATGCGCAGCGACATCGACGCGATGAACCGGAAGCTCGACGAACTGATCCAGCAGCTCGATGAGTCAAAGCCCGCCGGCCGTTCCAATCAGGTCAAGAACTGACCGGACCCCCTCAAAGCCGGCCGTCTCCAATCGGGACGGCCGGTTTCTTTTCGAAGGACCGCGGGAGCCCACTCCCGCCCCGTCGATCAGGTGCCTGTGCCGCACGGCCTGTTGAATCCATCGACCCGATTTCCGGGAAGCGGATCCCCAAAATCATTCGGTGCGCGAGTGGGCTCGCGCGGTCCGTTTCACGAACGGGATCAGTTCTCCGTCGCGCTCAGTCGGGCGAAGAGCGTGCCCGCGCCGGACTCGAAGGTGTCCGGAATCTTGATCGTGACGGTGTCGGTCGGGCTCCCGTCAACGACGACCACTTCAACACCACTGCCGAGCGTCTGGCTGGCCAGCGGAATCACATCCGTGTTTCCGAAGGAAAGGTCCGGACCGTATTCGACACTCAGCACCGCCGGCGCGATGCCGTCGAGACGTTGGAAGGTCAGCGTTAGGAAGCCAGGCTCGCTGCCCGTTTGCGGAAGCAAGCCGACCGCACTCGCATTCGGATCCGAGGCGCCCAGAATGAACGCCATCCCGTTGTCGACACCGTCGCCATTGTCGTCGTCTTCGAACAACGCGCCGCCCGACCACGTTGCGTAAGGCGTCCCGCCGCCGACAAAGACAAGCGTCAGCTCGGTATCGCCCGCCAGCTTCTGGAGCTCGTAGCCCGGGATCGCCGAGTCGAGGGTCGGGACACCGGTGATACCCGAAGCGGTCATCAGCAGGTAGTCCGACGCGTTGTCGACCGCACCGGTGATCTTCACCGTGCCGCTGGTCAGATCGACCGTCGAGGTCGAGGTCGTCGGAGAACCGAGAGTAAACCCGAGCGCAGCACCCACACCCACCGTGATCGGTGAAGTGTGGCTGCCACCCACAAGGGCGAGTGTTCCGCCGCTCACCGTGGTCGCGCCGGTGTAATCGTTATTGCCCGAGAGCACCTGCGTGCCGTCGCCGGTCTTGGTCAGGAACATCGTCGAGGACAAACGGGCATTGCCCGAATACCCGAAGCTCTTGCCCGCATCGACATCGAGGGTGATGCCCAGCACCGAGCCGATACCCAGCCGCGAGGTGTTGTTCTGATTCGAGGAATTGTAGATCGACGCGAGGTTCCGGGCACCGATGAGGCCTCCGAGAGTCGGCTGGTCGGTAAGCTGGGCGGTCGAAACGCCACCGCTGCCGCTCGCGAGGAAGCACATCTGTCCGGTGATGCCGTCGCCGGCACCGTTGCCGACATTCAGCGCGCTGTTCTGAAGGCAGAGCTGGCGACCGAGGAACAGGCGGCCATCGCGGAGCACGGTGTCGCCGGTGAAGGTGTTGTCGCCGGCGATGATCACCGCGCCGCCACCGACGATGAGTCCGCGGGGAGTGCCGCCGACATCGGGCAGTGCCGGCCGGATGTGGAGCGATCCACTCTGCCCCGGGAAGCCCAGCCGGTAGTTGTCGCTGGCCGGCGTGATGGTCCCGTCGTACTGGCTCTTCGCGCCGTTGCCCGCCCACGTTCCGAGGAAGGCATTAGGCAGGTCCGCCCCCGCTCCACCGCTGCTGAAGTCGAGGTCGTTGCCGTTGTAGCTGCCACCGGTCGCGGTGAGGAAAATCCCGATCTCGTCGCTGGTCTCGACCAAACGGTTGAGGAACGCGTTGTCCATGTTCGGCCAGTTGCGCTGGACAATGGCGCCTTCCGAAACCTCGATGTCGCGGCCGCCGCCGAAGCCGGCGAGGCTGATGTTGAGGAAGCTGAGGAAGCCGTCCGTCACGAGCGTCGGACCCGAATAAGTGTTGTTCGCACTCAGGAAAAGACGGCCCGGCCCGTTCTTCTGAAGACCCTGCGTGCCTTCGATCACATTGTTGATCGTCAGCTGCCGGCCGTTCTGCGTGACATCGATGACCGGTGTGCCGGACAAGGCTTCAAGGATCAGATTGCCGGTGCCCGCGAGCGAAAGGTTGCTCGAACTGGACGGCGAGTCGGTGAAGACGATGCTGCCGATGGTGCGGTCGAGCGCGAGGTAGATGGTGCGGTCATTGGTAATATCCTGGGTGAGGAACGCGGTCGCGCCCGGCCCCTCGGCGACGGTGTTGGCCAACCACTTCGTGTCGTCTTCCCAGTTGCCGTCGGCATCGAAGCCCCACGTTCCATCGGTGGCGGTGTAGGGGTCGGTGGTGGCCGAGGCAGGCGCTGACTCCGCGGTTTCGTTGGGAACCGATGCCGTGTCGCGCGCCTTCACGGTATAGGTATACTCGGTGTCGGGAGTGAGCCCGGAATCGACATAGGTCGTGCCCGATTGCCATCCGCTGTCATTTCCACCAACCGAAGTACAGGTGAAGTAGTACTCCACATCGTTGCCCTCCGGATCGATGACGGCAGATGCCGTCATGGTGATCTCGCTAAACGACACAGCCGCCGGCGCCGAAGCGAAGGACGGAACGGGCGGCGGGTTTGTATCGGGCGCCAACGTGGTCGCGGATGCGGCGGGGGATGCGTTGTTCGGATTCTGGTTGATCGACTTGTCGCGAGCCTGGACGGTGTAGGAATACAGCGTGCTCGCGGAAAGCCCGGTGTCGGTGTAGACCGGGCTGTCCTGCCAGCCGCTGTCGTTTCCGCCACCGGCGGTGCAGGCGAAGTAGTACTCGACGCCGTTGGTGTCGCTGGCCGCGGTGGCGGTCATGGTGATGGTCGTGTCCGACACCGCCGCCGGCGGGCTACTGAAGGACATCGTGCCCGGCGTCGGCGGCGTGAAGTCGTCCGAGGTGTCGACCCCCTGCCCCACCACATCGTCGTAGGTCGCGCCGAAGCGGATCTCGTCGAAGTTCGGAGCGGTGACATTCCCCCACATGGACAACACTTGGAAGGTCGACTGATCGACAATCGCGGAGATCGATTGCGGAGTATCGAGGACGAGATCGGTGCCGGGGGTGTAGATCTCGATCGTGTCGAGCGAGACCGCGTCGGCACCCCAGGTGATGTGACCGACGACCAGAGCGAGCTCGCCGGATCCGAGGGTCGTCTGGTCGGGCGTGGTGCCCGCGACACCGCCGCTGCTGTAGATCATCCCCTGCGGATACCTGCCCTGCTGGATCCTCGCGCCGATGCCGCTGCCGGAATTGGCGACGGTGGTGGCGTTGCTGAGAGATTCGTTTCCGAGCGCGAAGGTCGGGCTGACGTTGATGTTGTCCGGGTTCGGGCAAAGGAAGCTGAACCACAGTTCGGCTCCATCATCGAGCAGGCCGGCATCGCCGAGGGCGGAGCCGAGGTTGATCGAGCACGACCCGTTGCCGGACGTCCGGATGATCGAGTTGCCGAAGGTCGGCAGCGTACCGAAGGTCATGCCCGTGGAATCAACGACCAGCGTCGAGCCGGCGACCCATTCGCCGTCGATCCCGAGACCGCCCGGATTTCCGTCGAGACCGGCGCCCGCGGTCATGTCGAACGGCTCGTAGATCACCGCCGTGCCCGACGGCGCGGCGCTGACTTCGATCTGCACTTCGGCTGCGGTGGTTCCGGGGTCGGTCGGTTCGACCTCGTAGGTCAGCAGCCCGGCAGGTGGCGAGTTGTCGACATAGCTCGTCGTGTTGGGCGGAAGCGAGGCGGCGATCACCGCGCCGTTACGGCTCACCTTGACCGCGGTGTAGGAGAGGTTGTTGTCCCACGAAAGGTTGACGCCATTCAACCGGCGCCTGGCCTCCAGTCCGGAGATGCCGGTGTCGAAGCTCAGGGTCAACGGGTCGCACGCATCCCCCGGCATCGTGAACTGAAGTTCGTAGTCATTGACTCCCAACGTGGCGCCGGCATCGACGAAGACCGGAGGATCCGCCGGAGCAGCCGCGGCAATCTCGACTCCGCCGCGAAGAACGCGGACGCTCGTCGGCGTCTCGGTTCCGTTCTGCCAGCTCAGGGTGACTCCGCCCGATCCACCATCGGCCTCGAGGCGATACGGACAGCGGCCCGGCGAAAGCAGGGACATGGCATCGCCCATCGCGAGGCCGAGGTGCAGGTAGGTCTTCGCATTCCGGTTCCAGTGGTAGCCCTCGTCGTTCGGTGAATTGGCGACGGTTTGCCAGAAGTCGAGCCCCTTGTAGGTTCCGCGCGCATCGACCACGGCCACGTTGCCGTCGAACGCCGGATAGGCGACCGGATCGGCCATCGCGAGCTGCGCCTGCTCGACCTGCGTGTAGCCGTAGCCATCGAGCCCATCCATGCCGGTGGTGGCGATGACGAACGGCAGGCCGGGAGTGGCGAGGTCGGTGCGGATGTCTTCAATGAAGGCGGCCATGTTCGTTTCGTAGGCCGCGCTACGTGCTGCGTTGATTCGGTCGTTCCAACCCTGGTGCCAACAGAAGCCGGCGATCTCGTAGCCGCCTCCGTCGTAGTCAGTGAAATAGGTTCCGAGGTTGGTGGTGGCCTCGCTCACCAGCCGCAGGATTTCCTCGTAGTAGAATCCCTTGTCGCTCGATGTCACGGGCGCCGGCTCACCGACCCGTCGGCTGGGCGGGCAGAAATTGAAGTCGAGGTCCTTGCCGCCCCAAGCGCACTTGACGATCAGCACCTGGCTGTCGTTGAAGTCTCCGATCTTGTGGCCGAAGCCCAACTCCGGGCCGATCAGATCCGCCGCTTCACCGCCGAAGCCGACCGTCAGTCCTCCGGTGACCGGATCCTGATCCCGGATCCAAACGTCGTCCCGCACCACCCAGCTGCCGCCACTCTGGAGGAACTGGTATCGGCCGTCGGGATCATTCGCCACGGTGTAGTCGAGGGTGCCGGGTGTCGTGACACCGGTGACCTTGCCCTTGCCGAGCATGTTCGACTGCCCCGCCATGATGAAGATCCGGACAGGACTGGCACCCGCCTGCTGGGCGGAAGCGGAAGACATGGCGAGGGTCGCCGCCGAAGCCAGTGGAAGCAGGCAGGAAAGTTTGCGAACGGATGGGATTCTCATGGATGGAAGTCGTGGACCATCCTCGTCGGACGGCCGGTGCTGAAACAGCGCCGACCGCCCTTAAAAAGGCGGCCGCCGCAACGGGTGCTTGGATTGGTTGTGATGCGCCCTCCGCAACCGTAGCGGAGAGTTCGGGATCGGATCAGTTCTCGCTGGCGCTCAGGCGACCGAACAGGGTGCCGGAGGCGGACTCGAACGTATCGGGGATCTTGATGGTGACAGTGTCGGTCGGGCTGCCGTCGACCACGACCACCTCGACACCGCTGCCGAGCGTCTGGCTGGTCAGCGGAATCACGTCCGTGTTCCCGAAGGAAAGGTCAGGACCATACTCGACGCTCAGAACCGCCGGCGCGATGCCGTCAAGGCGCTCGAAGGTCAGCGTCAGGAAGCCGGGCTCGGTGGCAGGAGCCGGGAGCAGACCGACCGCGTTCGCATTCGGATCTGCCGCACCGAGAATGAAGGCGAGTCCATTATCGACGCCGTCGCCGTTGTCGTCGTCCTCGAAGAGCGAGCCACCGGCCCAGCTCTCATACGGGGTTCCACCGACTCCGACGAAGACCAAGGTCAGCTCGGTATCGCCGGCCAGCTTCTGGAGTTCATAGCCAGCGATCGGAGTGTCGAGGGTCGGGACACCGGTGATGCCCGAAGCGGTCATCAGCAGGTAGTCCGACGCGTTGTCGACCGCTCCGGTGATCTTCACCGTGCCGTTGGTCAGATCGACCGTCGAGGTCGAGGTCGTCGGAGAACCCAGAGTAAACCCGAGCGCAGCACCCGCGCCCACCGTGATCGGCGAGGCATGGCTGCCGCCCACCAGACCGAGCGTTCCTCCGCTGACCGTGGTCGCACCGGTGTAGTCGTTGTTGCCCGACAGGGCCTGTGTTCCGTCGCCGGTCTTGTTCAGGAACATCGTCGACGACAGACGGGCATTGCCCGAATACTCGAAGCTCTTGCCCGCATCGACGTCGAGGGTCATTCCCAGAACCGAGCCGATGGCGAGACGCGCCGTGTTGTTCTGGTTACCCGAGTTGTAGATCGACGCCAGATTACGGGCACCGATGAGACCGCCAATGGTCGGTTGGTCGGTCACCTCGATCTCGGGAAGACCGCCACCACCACTGTTAAGGAAGCAGATCTGGCCGGTGATGCCGTCGCCATCGCCATTCCCGACGTTGAGCGCGCTGTTTTGGATCGCGAGTTGCCGACCGAGGAACAAGCGGCCGCCGCGGAGCACGGTGTCACCGGTGAACGTGTTCTCGGCTCCGAGGATGACAGCCCCACCGCCGACGATGAGCCCGCGGGGCGTACCGCCGACGTCGGGCAGTGCCGACCGGATGTGCAGGGATCCACCCTGCTGGGGATGTCCCAAGCGGTAATTGTCCGCTGCAGGCGTGATCGTTCCGTCGTACTGGCTCTTCGCGCCGTTGCCGGCCCAAGTCCCGAGGAAGGCATTAGGCAGGTCCGCTCCCGCGCCACCGCTGCTGAAGTCGAGATCGTTCGTGTTATAGCTTCCGCCCGTTGCGGTGAGGAAGATTCCGATCTCGTCGGTGGTCTCGACCAAGCGATTGAGGAAGGCGTTGTCCATCGCCGGCCAGTTCCGCTGAACGATGGCCCCGTCGGCCACGGTGATGTTCCGGCCACTGCCGCCACCGATGTTTGCGACAGCGATCGAACCGAGGAACAGCATGCCGTCATTGATCACGGTGTCGCCCGTGTAGTTGGTCGAACCGTTGGTCACCTGGACCTGTCCGGGTCCGTCCTTGATGAAACCCGAGGTGCCTGTGATCGGGGCGCTGATCGCGAAACCCGGACCGAAGCCGGTGTTGTCGTTGGTGATGACCGGGGTGCCGCCAAGGGCATCCAGCGTGAGCGTGCTGCTGCCGCTGATGGTGAGACTGTCATTGTTCCCCAGCGTATCCTGTTTGGTGAGGTTCCCGATCGTCCGGTCGGAATCCAGGGTCACGGTTCGAGAGCCGCTCAGGTCGAGCACGAAGCTCGCGGTCGCACCGGGGCCGTCCGCAACGATCCCGAGATCCCAGTTGGCACCGTCGCTCCAGTTGCCATCGGCATCCGCAATCCAGTCGCCGTCGGTGAATGACGTGGTGAAGTTCCAAGTCGTGTCGTCGGCAATGCCCGCGAAGAAAAGATCGCTGTAGTTCTTCACCACTTGGGAGCCGATCCGAACGGCGTAGTCATCGCCGACAACCAGTCCGCCAGTCGGGGTGATGGTCAGCGTGTTTCCGGAAACACTCAGTTGGGAGCTGTCGCTGGTAGGGATGACCAGATCGTTGCCGGTCGTCAGGTTGCGCAAGGTAACAGCAGCGGCGGCACTGTTGCCGGTCACCAGAAGATCGTCGATGTAGAGACCGATGTAGGTATTGTTGGAACCTTCGTAGCGGAACTCGAGATACACGTTGTGGCCGACGGCATCCGAAATATCAAACGGGCCGTAGGTGGCCCAGTCTTCCGTCAGCGGCGGCGCCAAGGCGGTCGCAGGCACAGTCACCAGCGTCGTGTTGGTCCCGACCTCCTTCACCAGCACTTCGACCACGTCACCGGTCACGGTATCCGAGGCTGCGGCGAACTGGACCTGGGCGGATGCCAGACCTGTCAGGTCGAGCCCGCTGCCCGCCGCGTCAGGTCCTTGGAGAACGGAGACCGCCAAGGGGTCGATGGTGCCGGAAGGACTGCCTCCAGCTCCGAGGTTGGTGGCCCAGCAGTTCGAACCGCTATTGCCGGCGGTGATGGTAAGGCCGGCGGCGTTGTCGGAATTCGGCGTGCCCCAAGCCCAGTCGTTCGGCGTGCCGTTGGTCGTGAAACCGCCGGCATCCGATTCGAAGTCCTCATCGAGCACGGTCGTGGGCGTCGAGGCTTCAAGAAGGATCGGATCGTCAAAGGTGACCGAGAGAGGGTTGGCGGCAGGGAAATCCGTCGCACCGTCGAGCGGGTCGAAAGCGGTCACCGTCGGCGCGGTGCCGTCGGCAGCAGCCGTCACGAACGTCCATTCACCGGCGTCCGTGCCCGCATAGGCATTCGGAGAACCTGCGAGATCCACGATCGACGAGGCATCGATTGAAACCTCGTAGGCAGTCCCGAATTCAAGACTGGCAGCCGGGATGATGGTGAGATCGGTTCCGGAAACCGAGATATCCGCGTCCGGATCAGGCAGGCTGGAGAGATCGATGGAGAATGTTCCGCTGCCATCGGTGGTGTCGGTCACCGTGATGCTGCCGGAGGTCGTCAATTCGATGTCCTCGTCAAAGGTGGCGACGAGTGCCGTGCCAGGATAGATCCCGGTCGAGTCGTCCAACGGGTCGGTCGTGGTGAGCATCGGAGCGGTGGTGTCCGGACCCGCGTCCTCATTGTAGTTGGCAAGGATTTCGGCAGGGGTCAGGGCTTGGCTGAAGTAGGCACGTAAGACCGAGAGGTCGCCTTCGAAATTGCCCGGCGAGAGGCCGGAGTTGGCCGTTCCGGAGCCACCGATGCCCATGCTCGCCGAGTCACTGCCAGCCCAGTCGTCTTGGGTCTCGTGATCCAGGTCATTGGCCGCGTCATCGCCAACGGTGGTCGAGTCGTTGTCATCAACGAGCGCCCCGTTCACATAGATCTCCTGAAGATCGAAGGCCCCGGAGATATTCTGGTTCAGAATGCAAACGATGTGACTGAAATCTGCGGTGCTGATGTCGGCACTGACGGTCACGTATTCTCCGTCCTTGGTGAGCCACCGAATCGTGCCCATGCCGTCTCCCGGAGTGCCTACCGAATAAAAGATCGCGCAGCCGTCACCGTTCGCACCCGTCTCGTAGATGACCTGGTCAGGATTTCCCGAGGCGGTGTCGGCCGGCTTGACCCAAAGCTCGAAGGTCACTGGCTGGCCGGTCGGCCCGCCCGTGTAGCTGTCCAGCGATGTTCCGGATGCCCCCGCCCCACCAGTGAAGCGGTAGGCGTTGGTGATGCCGGATGCGCCTGAAGAAACACTCTCGAGGGTCACGTCCCCCCCGAAGCTGAAATCAAAGCTACCGCTGCCGTCGTCGACGGTCGTGACCCAGCTCGATGAACTGATCGCGCTCGCAGGATCCCTTGAGTCGTAGTTGAGGTCGAATCCCGGAGTGATCTGCCCTTGGGACACAGATGGAGCAATCGCGATTGACGCAGCGATCGGAAGCAAGGCCGCGGGGTGGTTTTTCAGTTTTTTCATTGGTTCGCTGGAGGTGGGGTCCTGCAGATCAAGCCGTCCCTGCAGAGAAACGCTTCAGCGCTGGCACGGCAGGAATCGAGTCGGAGAGGAAGCCCAACAAATCTCGGCCAGTCATTTCGTCTAGGCCTTTTCATTTTCAGGCCATTACCTTTTGGGGTCATGTTAATGCGACGGATGCAACTCTTGGACAGCCTTGGGACCGGCGAGCTTCGCAAGAGCCGTAAATACCCGTAGGCGGACGAAGCCCGACACAAGACGGCTTCGAGCTACGACCCATGCCGTACTCCATCCCCTGCTTCGAGGGCACGGGATGGGGCAATCTGCACGACCGGCTTTCTCAGCGTTCAGTTCTCGGTCGCGCTGAGGCGGGCGAAGAGTGTCGCGCCACCCCCCGCGAAGCTGTCCGGGATCTTGATCGTGACGGTGTCCGTCGGGCTTCCGTCGACCACCACCACCTCGACTCCGCTGCCCAGCGTCTGGCTCGTCAGCGGGATCGCATCGGTGTTCCCGAACGAAAGGTCCGGACCGTACTCAACGCTCAGAACCGCCGGGGCGATGCCGTCGAGACGCTCGAAGGTCAGCGTCAGGAAGCCGGGTTCGGTGGCAGGAGCCGGAAGCAGACCGACCGCGTTCGCATTCGGATCAGCCGCACCGAGGATGAACGCGAGACCGTTATCAACATCGTCGCCGTTGTCGTCGTCCTCGAAGAGCGAGCCGCCGGCCCATGTTTCGTAGGCGGTGGCGCCACCACCGGTCGAGGTGACGGTGAGCAGCAGGTCGTTGCCCGAGATCGACACGCTCGCGGCCCAGCCCGCGGGCAGGTTCACCGTCGCCGGCACCGCGCCCGTGATTCCCGATCCGCTGTCGGTCACCAGCGTGTAGACGCCCGGAGAGGCTCCGCCGCCCGAAGTGATCGTCAGTTCCGACGCGCCGATGAAGTCGAGGTAGCCGGGGTTGATCTCCAGTTTGTCGTGGCTCGCCGCATCCGTGCTGATGTCGAAGGCCAGCTTGCCTCCGTCCTCGACCGTGACGTTGCCACCGATCGTGCCGGTCCCGCCGAGGGTCGCGCCTGAGGCGATGTTGACGCTGCCGGTCATCGCGCTGGCGTCGCCGTCGATGAGCAGCGCGCCTTCGCTGACGGCGTTCGGGCTGCCGGTGTGCTGCAGCGTGCCGCTGAGGGCCAGCGTGCCCGCTCCGACCTTCGCGATCTTGCCCGAGGTCGGTGCCGAGTCACCGGAAACCTCGAGGGTCGTGCCGCCGACGACGTCCCACGTGCCGGTGTCGCCGTTGTCGACCGTGAAGCCGCGGTTGGTGCTGTCGTCGGGGCCCGCGTAGCGGAACGTCGCGCTGTTGACCCAACGGAACTTGCCCGGGTCCGGGGCGAACAGCCCGAGCGCTCCCGGATAACCGATCACGCCCACCGGCGTCTGATCGTTCGGTCCGCCCGCACTCGCATCCACCTCGATGGTCGTCGCGTCGACGATGGAAGTGATCACCGTGCCTGCAGGAAAGCGGCTGGTGCTGACGGCCATGCCGACCTCAAGGATGGAGGTATCCGGAACGGTCACCTGATTCGCCACGCCACCGGGCCTGACCACGAACTCGTTGCTCGCGTCGCTATACTCGATTCCGCCGTCCCCAAGGGCCGTGTTGACCTCCAACGTGCCGTCGTAGAGCTGCACGTAGTTCCAAAGCTCGCAGTCACCATCGAGCGAGAATGTCCCGCTGCCGCGCTTGGCGATGTAGTTCGGCTGGCCCGGAATGCTGAAGCCGTCGAGGATCAGGTCCGAGTCCGTGGTGATGTCGATGCGCAGGCCCGTGCCGTTCGCCGCGTCCCACGGCGTCGTGAAGATGAGCGGACCGGTTCCGAGATTGTTCACGACCTTCGTGCTGTTGCCACTGGCGTAGAGATAGATGGAAGTGTCGGTCGTCTCGCCGGTGCCGGTGTAGTCGAGGATCCCGCTCGCCTGCATGCCACCACGCCCAAGTACGACACTCGGGCTGACGCTGTTGAATGAAGCGATCTGCAGTCTCGCGGTGCGCCCGTTGAGTTCGCCCTGAACCGTCGTCGTGCCGGTCGATGTGTTCGTTCCGGAAAGGATGAACGTGCAGTTGTAGGCGAGCCACAGGTCGCCATCACCGCTGATGTCGCCGCTGAACTCCTGGGGTGTTCCCGATCCTCCGTAGCTCCAGAACTCGAAGGTCGAACCCTCGGCGATGTCGATATTTCCGGTGAAGTTGCCGCCCTGCAAAGTCCGCGTCGCGCTGTCGTTGCTGGTACTCCTGAAGAGCAGCTTGCCGCCGTCGACACTGACATCGCCGGTGAAGGTGTTGGCGAGGTTGGTAAGTTGCAGCGTGCCGTTGCCGGTCTTGTTCAGCCCGGCCGTGCCGGCCACCACCGAGTCGATGACCGCGGTGCCCGAATCCACGTCGACACCCGCGGACCCCACAAGCGTCAGCGGATCGCCATCGATGGTGTATCCGTCGGTGTCAAAATCCAAGCCACCAGCCGTCGCGCCGCCTCCGGCGATCGTCACCGTGCCCGACGCTCCGCCGAACACCGGCACGTCGCTGGCGCCGTTGTTCCAAGCGACGTGGGCCACACCACTTCCGGCATCCCAATTCAGAAGCGTGCCATCCCACGTTCCCGAGCCGCCGTCGCTGGTACCGTCACCGACTGCCGCGATGTCCGTCGTACCGCCATCCCAGTAGACATCGGTCTGGACGACCGCGGGCGTGGTCGTGCCGGTCGTCGGCACCACCTCGTAAACGAAAGTGCCCGACGCAGGGGCGGTGGTGTCGACATAACTCGTGCTGGTTCCGCTGTAGGCCGCCTCGATCACGATGCCGTTGCGCCGGATTTCGATGGCCGGATAAGGCATCGCGTTGACCCAATTCAAGGTGATCCCTCCCGCGTCGCGGGCCGCCTCGAGACCCGTGATGCTGCCATCGAAGGTCACTGTCAGAGGAGGGCATGGATCGCCCGGCATCGTGAAGTTGAGCACATATTCGTAGATACCCGGGTCGGCGGCGGCATCATCGAAGGTGGTCGCGGCTCCCGAGTGCGCGGCAGCCACTTCGAAGCCGTTGCGCAGGATCTGGACGCTCGTGGGATTGCTGTCCCACTTCAGCCAGTCGAGGGAGATTCCGCTTACGGCACCTCCCTTAGCGCGGAGCCTCGAAGGACAGTCCGAGGGCGCGAGGATCGACATCTGGTCGGCCATCGAGAGACCGATGTTCAGGTAGGTCTTGGCGTTGCGGTTCCAGTGGTATCCCTGGTTCTGCGGCGAGTTCGCCGCGTCCTGCCAGAAATCGAGCCCGCTGTAGGCCCAGCCGTTGTAGGTTTCACGGCAATCCACAACCGCCACGCTGCCGACGAAATCGGCGTAGAGGTCCGGCGGCATGGGATTGGTGAGAAACGGATCGGTCATCGCCCGCTGGGCGAGTTCGACCTGGGAGTAAACACCGGGCCCGTTGCCATCCATGGCGCTGGTCGCGATCACGAAAGGAAGATCCGGGACGCCGAGGTCGCTACGGATGTCGCGGATGAAATTCGCCATGTTCGTCTCATACTCGGCGCTGAAGGTTCCGCTGACGCGATCGTTCCACCCTTGGTGCCAACAGAAGCCGGCGATCTCGTAGCCGCCGCCGTCGTAGTCCGGAAAGTAGGTGCCGAGGTTGGCAATCGCATCGCTCACGAGACCGAGGACCTGATTGTAGTAGTAGCCCTCGTCTCCTTCGGCCACCGGCGGATTGACCGCCCATCCCGAACTCGGCGGACGGAAGTCGCCGCCAAGACTTTTGCCGCCCCACGCCGCCTTCACGAGGAGGACCTGCTCCTCATAAAAGTCGCCCATCGCGTTTCCGAAACCGAGCTCCGGACCGATGTTCGAGCCAATCGGCGGAAGATTCGAGTCATTGGCGCCGGACCCGTAGCCAGCCGTCAGGCCGGTGGCATTGCCGTACTGGTCCTTGATCCAGACCTCGTCGCGAACCACCCAGTCGCCTCCCCCGTCGACGAGGAACTGGTAGTCACCGCCCGGGTCATTCGCGACCACATACTCGAGCGTGCCTTCGGTTCCGACCGGAGAGATATTGCCGTGGCCCAGCATGTTCGACTGGCCGACCAGAATGAAGATTTTCACCGGACTGTTGCCCGCTTGCTGGGCAGATGCGGTAGTGCTGATGACCAAGGAAGCGAGGAGACCCAAGGGGTTCTTCGGAACTCGGGATAAGAGGCGGTTCATAATTGCGAATGAGTCGGGTTTTGAGACGGGATGAAATCAAAGGCCGCATTCCGGGAAACTTCCCCGACGCGGAGGTGCCTGAAGTTCAGAAGGAACGCCGATCCCGACGTGCGGGACCGGCGTTTGAATCTTTGAGTGGGGATTGATGCGGATCAGTTCTCGGTCGCGCTGAGGCGGGCGAAGAGTGTCGCCCCACCTCCCGCGAAGCTGTCCGGGATCTTGATCGTAACCGTGTCGGTCGGGCTGCCGTCGACCACCACCACCTCGACTCCGCTGCCCAGCGTCTGGCTCGTCAGCGGGATCACGTCCGTGTTGCCGAACGACAGGTCAGACCCGTACTCGACGCTCAGAACGGCCGGTGCAAATCCATCGATGCGCTCGAAGGAAAGCGTCAGGAAGCCGGGCTCAACACCGGGCTGCGGCAGCGCGCCGGTCGCGTTGGCATACGGATCCGCGACACCGAGCAGGAAGGCCAGTCCGTTGAATACGCCGTCTCCGTTCTCGTCGTCCTCGAACAGCTCCCCGCCGGTTGCCCAGGTCTCGTAAGGAGTGCCGCCTCCACCGATACCAGTGACCGTGAGTTCGAGATCGTTGCCGTTCAATGCCAGAGTGCCGGTACCGGAGCCCACGGGGCCGGCCAGGCTGGCACCCAGGCTGTCGCCGGCGAAGATCCCGCCACTCGTGATCAGCACGTAGGTGCCATTCTCCAGCCCGCCGAGATCGGTGAAGGTGAAGTCGTCGAACTCAAGCGTGCCTGAACCGAGCCCGAGTTGGCCGGTCACCGCGATCTGATCGCTCGCACCGATTGCATCGAGCTCGAACTCGACCACGCCCGCACCCGATGACATGTCGAAAAGGTCGAAGTCGCCAAGCACGGTCAGCGTTCCTGCCGAGGCACCGGGCGCGACATTGGCATCACTGCCAACTTTCACATTGCCGCCGATGATCCCGGTTCCGCCGAGGGTCGCGGTGTTGTTGACCTCGACATCGCCGGTCATCGCGGTCCCGTCGCCATTGATGAGCAAGGTTCCCTCGTCGACGCTGTTCGGGGTGCCGGTGTGCAACAGCGTGCCGCCCAGAGCCAGGGTCCCCGCTCCCGATTTTGCGACCTTGCCCGTGGTGGCCGTGGTGTCGCCGGTGACGGTCAGGACCGTGCCACCAGCAACACTCCAAGTCGCGGTATCTCCGTTGGCAACGGAGAATCCCCGATCGGTTGTGTCGTCGGCCCCCGAATACTCAAGGGTCGCGCTGTTGTTCCAGTAGAGGTTGGCCGGGTCGCTGGAAGACAGGCCCAGCGCGTTCGGGTAACCGATTCCGGAAGCCTGGCCATTGGCATTGCCGGTTGCGTTGTTATCGAGGGTGATCGTCGTGCCCGCGATGCCGACAATCGTGGATCCTTCCGGGACCCGCGAACTTGAAACGGTCATTCCTACCTCGAGGCCGGTGGCGTCGGACACCACGATGTCCGGCGAACCGTTCGTCGTATTCACGGTGGGAGCGAGACCTCCATTGCCGATCGGAGCAGTCAGCTTGAGGACCCCGCTGTTGAGTTGCGTGATGCCGTAGTGCAGGTTGGCACCGCTCACCGTCCACGTTCCCGAGCCGCTCTTCTCCAGCTTCGCGTTGGTCTTGCCACCCAGACGCCCGGAGAATTCACCTTCGCCCGTGCCTTGAAGGATGATGCGTTTGCCATTCGCCGTATACTCCATATCGCTCGTGAAGGTGAGCAATCCGGTACCGACCTGATCGATGAATATGTCGTCCTGCCCGCCAGCGAAGGTGTTCAGAACAATGATCCGGTCGGTCGTTTCACCGGTTCCGACGTATCGCAGCGTGGAGTCGCTGTAGGACCCGCAGAAGAAGATCTTCCCGTCTTCAACCGTGGTCGGCGCTCCGAGACTGCTGCTCGCGGTGCCACCGGCCACACTGTTGATCGAATCTACCTCGATGATTCCCTTTCGGATGAGGGTCGGTCCGGTAAATGTGTTGGACGAACCGAGTGTCAGCTTGGCTCCGTTGTGCTTGGCAATTCCGAGTTTGTTGGCGCCGCCGTTGGTGTCCGCGATCACGCCGGTGTGGGTGAAATTGCTGGTCGTCCAGAATCCGAGGAAAGAACCGTCGAGGAATCCGGTGCTTCCGGTGCCCAGCCCCGAGATCATGTCAATGTCGGACGTGGTGAACTCGGTACCGCCACCGACGTAGAAGTAGGCGATCCCTCCGGCGTCCACCGTCAGGTTGTCAGCCGTCCAGCTTCCGGTATCGGGAAGCGATTCGCGGTTCTTGAATCCCATATTGGCCCCCGGCCCAACCTCCGCCGGACCAGCAAAGGTATTGTTGCCGGCGAGGTCCACGGACAGCTGCTGCGTTTCCCGGTTTCCGTAGCTGATGACGCCTCCGGTTCCACTGATATCTCCGTTGTAGTCGATATTGCCGCTACCGTTGTTGTGCATCAACGTCACCGTCCCGGTAACCGTGATGTCCCCGGGGAGGCCGGAACCGAAGGAATTGCCGGACCGGATGACCGCGTCGGTCGCGTCGATCGCATTCGGAAAATCCGAGCGGCTCAGATTGAGGGTCGTGCCCGGCAACAGCGTGACAAGTCCGGTTCCGAGTGGCGAGTCACTGCCGCCCGCGTTGGCGGCAGGAGCCTCGATTGAACCCTCCTCCAGAATGGTTCCACCACTGTAGGTGTTGAGACCACGGAGTGAAAGCTGGTTCGGACCGGTCTTCCGCAAGGTGAGCGTCGTGCCGACGTCAGCAATAACTCCGGTGTAAGTCTGGTTTCCCGAAGTCTCGAGACCGAGAGTCACATCGCCGGAGTAGGCCACCGTTCCCCCCGCCTGACCGCCGTCACCCGCAAGCAGGCCACCGAGGGTGCCATTGCCGCTCGCACCAGTCGTCCAACCGCTGCCTCCGAGCGTGACCATCAGGGTCGAACCCGTATTCACGGTGACGGCGCCCGAAGCGGGCATCGTCGTGGGGGTGGTGAAATACACCGCACCCGCGTTGATCGTCGTTCCGCCGGTGTGGGCATTGGCGCCGGATAGCGTGAGCGTGCCGGTGCCATCTTTCGAGATACCGACCCCGCCTGCGATCACCGCTGCGATCTCGGCGTCTTCATTCGCGGTAATCGTGCCGGCGACGCCGAAGGTGAGCGGATCACCGGTAACCGCATACCCCGCGGTTCCGAACTCCACGCCTCCGACGGTGACTCCTCCGACATCGATCGTGACCGTGCCCGATGCCCCGCCAAACACAGCAGTGTCGTTGTTAGCATTGTTCCAGGTGGAATCGACACCACCGATGGGAGCATCATCCCAGCTGGCAGTTGCGGTGTCCCAAGTCCCGTCCCCGCCATCGGCATCGGCGCTCGTGTCCGTACCGTCCCAATAAAGGCTGGCAGCAGTGATCGGCCCGGTGAGAAGTGCCAACGCGGTCAGCGCGGCAACGGTGCATTCAGGAGGATTCGTTCTCATTCAGATGATTTGTTTCTGGTGGCTTGGGTCGGACGAAGTGTGCCGGCGTGCCATCGAAGGGACGGGTCGACCCGATCGAACAAACCGCACGTCGCGGATGAAACCCACGCCCAATCCTCCACAGGGTCGAGCGCTTTTACATTTCCCACCCATGACCCTTTGGGGTAATTTCAACCCATGTCCCAAATCCGTCTCCAGTCGGCCGCCGAACAGGTTGCCAGCCATCTCCGCGGCGAGCTCTTGCGCCGTCGGTGGCGCGATACGGTGCCGGGAATTCATCCGCTGGCAGCCGAACTCGGAGTCAATCACAAGACGGTGAAATCGGCTTTGGAGCTTCTCGAGAAAGAAGGACTTCTTGTGCCGCAGGGACCCGGAAGGAAACGACGGATCGACATGCTGCGCGGGCACTCGAGCCATGTGTTGCGGATCGCGATTCTTGCCGGTGATGCAGGTGCCAAGCGACTCGACTACATGATGTCGCTGCAGCACGAACTGGTGGATGCGGGCATTCAGGCGCACTTCGCTTCCGGATCGTTGGATGAATTCGGAATGGACCTGAAGAAGGTCAGGAAGCTGGTCGAGAACACCGAAGCCGATGCATGGATCATCAATGCCGGGTCGAGGGATGTGCTCGAGTGGTTTTCCTCCCGATCGCAGCCCGCGTTCGCGTTGTTCGGCCGGCGCCGCGGGCTGCCGATCCCGGCCGTCGGCCCCGACAAACCGACCGCGACCGCCGAGATGACGCGGCGCCTGATCGAGTTGGGCCACCGCCGGATCGTCGTGCTGTGCCGCAGGTCCCGGCGCCTGCCCCAGCCCGGCGCCAGCGAGCAGGCATTCCTCGGCGAGCTCGAAGCCCACGGTATCGAAACGAGCGCCTACAATCTCCCCGACTGGGAAGAAACTCCGGAAGGCCTCCACCGCTGCCTGAAGTCGCTTTTCCGGATCACACCGCCGACCGCGGTGATTGTCGACGAGCCTCCTTTCTTCATCGGCGCCCTGCAGTTCTGCGGCAGCCACAACATCCGCGTCCCGGAGGACGTTTCACTCGTCGCCACCGATCCGGATCCGAGCTTTGCGTGGTGCCGGCCGTCGGTCGCCCACATCGGCTGGGACAGCCGGCCGTGGATCCGGCGCGCCGTCCGCTGGGCCGCCAACGTGAGCCGCGGCAAACCCGACGTCCGGCAGACGGTCACCAAGTCCGGGTTCGTCGAAGGTGGAACGCTCGGGCCCGCGAAGCGACTTCCCGGAAACAAGCGGCACTGACTCGCGGAGACTACTTCGCCGCCTCCTTCAGCTCGGCGAAACGCTTGCGCATCTCCTTGAGCTTGGCGGCATGGGCCGGGTCCTTGGAGAGGTCGTTCTCCTCGATCGGGTCGGCCTTCAGATCGAACAACTGCTCATACTTCTCGGCGGGCCAGTACATGTACTTCCAGTCCTTTCGCACCAGCGCTTCCGAGGCGGGGATCCGTCCGCCGGCGAAGATCGGGTGCTCGTAGAAGAACTCCTGCCTCCACTCGGGGGCCTTGTCGGAAAGGTAGAGCGCGGCGATGTCCTTGCCCTGCATCGTCTTCGGCGCCTTCTGGCCGGTGGCGGCGAGAATCGTCGGCGCCAGATCGACGCTGAGGGTGAAGTCATCGTTGACCTTTCCTTTCCGGCCATCCGGCATCCGCGGATCCCGGATAATGAGAGGCACGCGGATGCTTTCCTGATGCGGATACCACTTGTCCGCGAGGCCGTGCTCGGCGTGGTAGTAGCCATTGTCGGTGCTGAAGATCACCAGCGTGTTGTCGAGCACGCCCTGCTTCTTCAGTTCCTCGATCACCACGCCGCAGGTCGAGTCGACCTCGGTGGCGAGGCGGTAGTAGTTCTTCATCATCTCCTGGTATTTCTCCGGAGTGTCGAACCGCCAGTGCCAGCGGCGCCGGCCTTCGTTCCCTTCATCGAAGAACGGCGGCAGGCGCTTCCATGACTCCTCGGTGGCATTCACCGGCACCGGCACCTTGACGTTCTGATAGAGTTTCATGCTCTCCGGTTGCGGGAGAAACTGCTTCGGGCTCGAGTCCTCGGCATGGGTCGCGAAGAAGGCGACGGTCAGCACGAACGGCTTTTCGGTCGGACGCGTCCGCAGGAACTCGAGCGCATCCTCCTCGTTGCGCTGGGTCACGTGCACCTTGTGGCCGTCGGGCATCTTGTACCAGTGCCTGCCGTGGTAGAAGGTCGAGAAGTCGAACTCCTCGGCCGGCGGCTTGCCGTTGTGCCACTTGCCGATGTGACCGACATGGTAGCCATTCTTGCGCAGGATCGCCGGAAACGTCTGCGCCCACGGCGTCTTGAACATCTTGAAGTCACGCCCGCCGTGACGTGCCATCCACTGCCCGGTGAACAGGCTGGCGCGGCTGATTCCGCAGATCGCGGTGGTCACGCAGTTCGACGTGAAGCGCATGCCCTCGGACGCGAGCCGGTCGAGATTCGGGGTCTTCACCACCGGGTTACCCGCGACGCCGAGCGTGTCGTGCCGCCAGTCATCCGCGTAGAGGATCAGGACATTCATCGGCGCTTCTTCGGCGCGGGCGATGGAGGAGGCGGCCACCGCTGCAGTCAGCGAGGCGAACAGGATGCGGAATCGTTTGAGAGTCATGGGTGGGTCGGGTTCTTGCACGGCACCGGCTCCGGGGAAACCCGAAACGCGGTCAAAGGGAACGTTTCTTGTGCAGCGGAGAAAACGTCGATCCTCGCAACGGTCTTTCCAATCGAGCGATGATGGATATTTTTGGCGTCATGCCGAAGACTCCCGCCAGCAAGCCGAGCTTCGTCTCGACCCAGATCCGGAGCGGCCGCTACCTATTCCTCGATCTCCCCCGCAACCGCTCGGGACCGCTCACCATCGTCTGTGCCGGGCGCGAGATTTGCGACGCCGACTTTCTTGTCGAGCGCGACACCTTTGATTACTTCGCCCTTGAGTTCGTGATCAGCGGACGTTGGCGCCTGAGCGGGCCGGACGGCACCGAAGTTCTCGAGCCCGGCGCGGTCTTCTGCTACGGCCCGGGCATTGCCCACACCATCGAGTTGCTGGAGGGCAACGAGCCCACGAAGTGCTTCCTCGACTTCACCGGGCGCAACGCGCGGGCACTGCTGCGGGAAAGCGGCCTCGATTACGGCAAGGCGCTCTACCCGCGGTCCTCAGGTTGGCTTGAAGGCCTTTTCGAACAACTTCTCGACTGCTCCGACATGGAGCCGGAGTCGGCGAAAGTCATCGGTCGGCGACTGACGGAGCTGATCCTGATCCGCCTGAAAGAGGACTCCCAGGGAAGCTTCAGCCGCAGTACCGACCCCGAGCGCACCTACCTCCGCTGCCGCACCTTCATCCAAGAGCACTTCATCGATCTCCATTCGGTTGCGGAGGTCGCGGCGGAGTGCGACATCGACCCCGCCTACCTGTCGAAGCTCTTTCGCCGCCACTCCGGCGAGGCGCCGCTGCGCTACCTCACGCGCCTGAAGACCGCGAGGGCCGCCGAACTGATGATCCGCCGCAATTACAACGTCCGCCAGGCCGGCAAGGCGGTCGGATACGACGACCCCTACCATTTCTCCCGGGTATTCAAGCGCGTCCACGGCATCTCACCCGCCGGATTCCGGTCTTTGCGGGAATCACGAAGCCGATCGGCCGCCGATCCCGGATAATGGACGGATTTGCTCTCGTTCATCGATGCAGGAACGGAGCATCATCTTCCCTGCAACCTTCGCTCCAGCTTCCGAACCCATGAAACCGTGGATCCAGATCCATCCCGACGACAACGTCGGTGTCGCTCCGTCACCCATCGACGGCGGCGCATCCTTTGAGGAGTTCACGACCGAAGCGATCCCGGCTGGCCACAAGATCGCGCTTCGGGAAATCGCCGAGGGCTCGCCGGTGATCAAGTATGGCTTCCCGATCGGTCGGGCGACGCAGTCGATCCGACCCGGCCAGCACGTGCACTCGCACAACATGCGCACCGCGCTGAGCGACGACACGGAGCTCGCCTACCTTCCCGCTACGGCGGAAACGAAACCCGCGACGGGCGTGATTCCGACCTTCATGGGCTACCGCCGTCCCGACGGCAGGGCCGCCACGCGCAACGAGATCTGGATCATCAACACCGTCGCGTGCGTCAACGTGCCGAGCCAGCGGATCGCCGAGATGGCCGCCCGCGAGCATGTCCGGCCCGACGGGCCGATCGATGGCGTCTACGCCTTCACCCACCCCTACGGCTGCTCGCAGCTCGGCGATGACCTCGGACTTACCCGCAAGATCCTGACCGGTCTGGTCCGGCATCCGAATGCCGCCGGCGTGCTCATTCTCGGGCTCGGCTGCGAAAACAACACGCTGAAGTCCTTCCTCGCCGAAGCAGGCACGCTCGATCCCGAACGCGTCCGGTTTTTCAACGCGCAGGAGGTCGGCGACGAGGTCGAGCACGGCCTTGAGGCGATCGGCGAGATCGTCGACAGCCTCGCCGGATCGAAGCGCGAGCCGATCCCGGCTTCCGAACTGGTGCTCGGAATGAAGTGCGGCGGCAGCGACGGCTTCAGCGGCATGACCGCCAACCCGCTGGTCGGACGCATGGCCGACCGCTTCACGCAATGGGGCGGCACGGTGGTGCTGACCGAGGTCCCGGAGATGTTCGGAGCCGAAGAGCCGTTGTTCAGTCGCTGCGACAGCCAGCAGACCTTCGACGAGGCGGTCGGCATGGTGAACGAGTTCAAGGACTACTTCCGGCGCCACGACGAGCCGATCTACGAGAACCCCTCGCCCGGCAACAAGGACGGCGGAATCACCACACTTGAGGAGAAGTCGCTCGGCTGCATCCAGAAAGGCGGCCTCGCGCCGGTGAAACACATCGCCGACTACGGCGAGCCGCCACCGCAGCAACTCGGCGGCCTGTGCCTGGTGCAAGCACCGGGTAACGACGGCGTCTCCGCCACGGCTCTCACCGCCGCCGGTGCTCACTGCGTGCTTTTCACCACCGGACGCGGCACGCCGCTCGGAGTGCCGGCACCAACACTCAAGATCGCTTCCAATCACGAACTCGCGCAGCGCAAGCCGAACTGGATCGACTTCGACGCCGGCCGCCTGCTCGACCCGGATGCCGATCCCGACGAAGTCGCCGACTCGCTGGCCCAACTGATCCTCGACACCGCCTCCGGCCAACCGGCCCGCAACGAGATCAACGGCTTCCGCGAAATCACCATCTGGAAACAGGGCGTAACGCTCTGAGAACGTCGAACATCGAACTTTGAACCTAGTATGATCCTTCAATTCGGAGCCGGAAACTTCCTCAGGGCCTTCGTCGATCTCTTCGCCGCCCAGCTCAACCGCGACCCTTCGACCGCCGTCGGCCCGGTCATCGTCGTGCAATCGACCGGCATCGAACGCGCCGAGGCGATCAACAAGGCCAACGGTCGCTACCACGTCGCGATCCAGGGATTTCAGGATGGCGAGGTGGTGGACCAGACCGAGCTCGTCGACTCGATCGAGCGCGCGCTGCACGCCGGCACCCAGTGGAACGAGATCCTCGAGGTGGCGGCCGATCCCGCACTGAAGCTGATCGTTTCCAATACGACCGAGGCAGGCCTCGCGCTCGACGAGCGCGACACCGAACCGCTCGACCCGCCGCATTCGTTTCCCGCCAAGCTGCTCAGCGCGCTGCTCGCCCGCCACAAGGCAGGCGGATCGCCACTGCGCATTGTCCCCTGCGAACTGATCGAGAACAACGGCGACCGCCTCCGCGAGCTGGTGCTCGAACAGGCCCAACGCTGGAGCGTCGATCCGGAGATTGAAGCGTGGCTCCGTGATTCCTGCAGCTGGGTGAACAACCTTGTCGACCGTATCGTTCCCGGCCCGCCGAAGGATCACCCGCTCCTCGAATCCGACCCGTTGCTTCTCAGCGCCGAGCCGTTCGCGTTCTGGGCCATCCAGACCGAAGGCGACTTCGAGTTCGACCATCCGGCGGTCGTGAAAGCACCGGATATCACCCCCTATTATCTCCGGAAGGTCCGCATCCTGAACGGCCTCCACACCGCACTCGCCAGCCACGCTCCCGGCCTCGGGATCGCGACCGTGCGCGAGTGCGTCGAACACCCGGAGGTCGGCCCATGGCTCCAGCGGCTGCTCGATGAGGAGATCGTCCCGATCCTCGAGGGTCGCGTCGACGACCCCGCCGGCTTCGGCAAGGTCACGCTCGACCGCTTCCGCAACCCGTTCCTCGACCACCAGCTTTCCTCCATCGCCCTCAACCACGAGTCCAAGGTGCGCGTCCGCCTGCTTCCGAGCTACGAAGACTACCGTAGCAAGTTCGGCCGCGATCCGGAGATCCTCGGCAAGCTCATGCGCGACGCCGGACTCGCCTGAACCCAGAACCCCACCGACACCATGCAGACCCGCCCTCTCGGCAAGACCGGCATCGACCTCCCCATCCTTTCCTTCGGCGCATCCTCGCTCGGCGCCGAATTCCGCTCGATCACCCTCGACGAGGCGATGCGCTCGACACGCACCGCACTCGATCTCGGGATGAACTTCATCGACACCTCGCCGTTCTACGGCCGTGGCATGTCGGAGATCCTGCTCGGGATGGGACTCAAGGATGTTCCCCGCGATTCCTACATCCTCGGCACCAAGCTCGGCCGCTACTCGGACATCCACTTCGACTTCTCCGCCAAACGCGTCGAGGAGTCGGTGCACGTCTCGCTACAGCGGCTGAAGACCGACCACCTCGACATCCTGCTGATGCACGACGTCGAGTTCGTCCCGCTGCCGCAGATCTGGGAGGAGACCCTCGAGGCGATGCTCAAGGTGAAGGAGCAGGGCAAAGTGAAGGCGATCGGCTTTTCCTGCTACCCGCTGAAGACCTTCCACACCGTGCTCGATCACATCGAGGACCACATCGACTGCATCCTCGCCTACAACCGCTACACGCTTCAGAACACCACGCTGGAAACCAGCCTGCTGCCGCGTTTGCTGGAGAAGAACATCGGCGTGATCGGCGCCGGACCGTTCTCCGCACGCCTCCTGACCAATGCCGAGCTTCCCGCCTGGCTGAAGGAGCCCGAGGAAGTGAAGGCCGCCGCCCGCGAGGCCGCGAAACTCTGCGCCGACCGCGGTGTCGACATCGCCCAACTCGCGCTGCAGTTCGCCGCCGGCCACCCGGACATCGCCACCAGCGTCGCCGGCTCCGCCAACCCGGACAACATCCGCAAGTGGGCCGACTGGATCGCCGAACCGATGGACGAGCAACTCCTCGCCGACGTGCTCGCGATCTTCGAACCGGTCAAGGACCTTGGCCACGTGGAAGGACTTCCCGAAAACAACTGACATGAAAGCGATCGAGTTCACCGAACCGAAGGTCATCAACCTCATCGACATCCCCGACGCGCCGGAACCCGGCCCGGGCGAGGCGGTGGTGCGGACCCACCGGATGGGCATCTGCGGCACCGACCTGTCCTGCTACCTCGGCAAGTTCCCGTTCTTCGACTATCCGCGCACGCCGGGTCACGAACTCGGACTCGAGGTTGTGGCCGTCGGTGAAGGCGTCGACCACGTGAAGCCCGGCGACCGCTGCTCGCTGGAGCCCTACGTCAACGACCCGGACAGCACGACCTCGCAGAAGGGGAAAACCAACTGCTGCCCCGGCGTGAAAGTCGTCGGCGTGCACGGTGACGGCGGCCTGCGCCTCGGCACGTTCACCGTTCCAGCCCGCAAGCTGCACCCCGGCAACGACCTTTCCTACGACCAGCTCGCGCTCGTCGAGACGCTCGCCATCGGCTACCACGCGGTCCAGCGCGGCAATCCGCTGCCGGGCGAGACCGTGCTGGTGATCGGTGCCGGACCGATCGGCCTCGCCTGCCTAGAGTTCCTGCGCCTGATCGAAGGTGTGAAGGTGCTGGTGATGGACATGGTCCAGAGCCGGCTCGACTTCTGCCGCGAGCAGCTCGGCATCGAGGGCATCCTGGTCGATGGCAACCAACTCGAGGCGCTTGGCGAAAAGACCGGCGGCGAGCTCGCGGACGTGATCATCGACGCAACCGGCAATCCGAAGTCGATGTCGTCGTGCTTCGACTACGCCGCTTTCACCGGCCGAGTCGTTTATGTCGGCATCACCACTTCGGATCTGCAGTTCGCGCACGCGCCGGTTTTCCACCGCCGCGAGCTCACCCTGCTCGCTTCGCGAAATGCGGTGGCGGCCGACTTCACCCAGATCATCCAGCTGATCCGCGAAGGCAAGATCGACACCGACAAGTGGATCACCCACCGCATCGGCTTCGACGAAGTGCCGGACCAGTTCGAGCGCTTCACCGATCCGGCGACCGGCGCGATCAAGGCGATCATCGAAGTCCGCTGAGCCATGATCGACTCGCACCACCACCTCTGGCGCTACTCCGAAGAGGAATACCCGTGGATTCCGAAGGGCTCGCCACTGGAAGGCGACCACCTTGCGGCAGAGCTCAAGGCCGCGACCGAGGGCACCGGCGTGACCGGAACGGTGGTCGTCCAGGCTCGGCAAATGCCCGAAGAGTCGGACTTCCTGCTCTCGCTCGCGGACAGCTCCGAACAGATTCTCGGCGTCGTCGGATGGGTGCCGTTGGTCGCGGATGATGTCGCGGAACATCTCGATCACTACGCTCCCCACCCTGCATTCGTCGGTGTGCGCCACGTGTTGCAGGACGAACCCGACGCGCTGTTCACCGACGATGCCTTCCATCGCGGGCTGGCCCAACTCCCGGCAAGGGATCTCGCCTACGACATCCTGCTTTTCCAACGCCAGCTGCCCGCGGCCATCGCCTTGGTCGACCGGCAACCCGACATGCGCTTCATCATCGACCACATCGCCAAGCCCGAGGTTCATCCCGGACGCGTCGAGGACGGCTGGCGGAACGGCATGCGAGAACTCGCCGCTCGCGAGCACGTGGTCGGCGTGAAGTTCTCCGGCCTCGCCACCGAGTTTCCCGATGGCTCACCCATCGACCGCGACACCGTCCGCGCCTACTTCGAGGAGACGCTTGAGATCTTCGGCACCGACCGCGTGATGTTCGGCACCGACTGGCCCGTCTGCTTGCTTCGTCTGGACTGCTACCGCCAGTGGGTCGAGACGGTCACTGACCTCGCTTCTTCGCTGACCGAGGATGAACGAAAGGCGTTGTTCACCGACAACGCGACGGCGGCCTACAAGCTCACCTGATTGCCGCAGCGACCATTCTCCATCCGCTGCTGCTTGGTCATGGGTTGCTCAAGGAACTAACATCTCAGCCGGGACAAGCCTACCTTACTTCCTTCTCAGCAGGCTCATCCAGACGACAGCTCCAAGACCGACACCGCCGAGCACGACCGCCCAAAGTCCGGGCATCCCGAGAACCTCGGCCGGCGGGTTGATTCCGAACACTGCCACCAGTGTGGCGAGCGGCAGGAAGAAGGCGGCCAGGCGGTTCAGGCGCCGGGCCTCCTCACCCGCCTCATGTGCCGCGCGGGCCTGCGCTTCGGCATTCATCGCCAGCGTGAAGTCCATGCCCGCCTTGGCGTCGCTGGCGGTCAGGTCGATGCCCCGTTCGAGATCAATCGCTTTGTCACGCGCGACAATCAACCGCCGCTCGTCGGACCGCGCCTTGCGGGCAGCCTCAAGCACCGTGAGCAGGTTGCGGGTCGCCCGCAGGAGCGGTTGGGCGCGCTTCATCATCTCGAAGCATTCGCGCGGAGAAGCTGCCGCCTCAACGTCATCGTCCAGATCATGGATCGCCCGCTCGTAGGAAGCCAGGTGCTCGGTCAGTCCGGCAAGGCCCCCACCGGATGGCGAGCTCTTCCAAGTTCCGTCAGGCTGGCCCCAGAGCAGGAACGGTCGCCTCACCTCCTCGTCTTCGGGCTTCGGAACCTCGTGCAGGATCAGCAGCAGATGGCCTTCCTCGTCCATCAGGCGCTGCCGGCCGGCCTCGTCACCCAGTCGGCGGCGGATGGCATCGGGGAGATCCCAGGACTTCGGAACGAACGCGGAGGATTTTCGGGTTTCCACGTCGTCAGGCTGATCGGCCGCAGCGTCCCGGTCAGCTCCAATTTCACCGCCGGATTCCAATGTCGGGCCTACGGTGAACCTGACAACTTTGCTCTTTGAACTTGCCGCCGGGCTTGCCTGACTCGGGCCATGTTCATCGTCCTCGAAGGCATCGACGGAACCGGAAAATCAACCCAGACGCGAATGCTTGCCGAGTGGCTGCGCGAACAGGGACGTGAGGTCGTCACCAGTCGCGAGCCCACCGACGGACCGTGGGGAAAGAAGCTCCGGGAATCCGCCTCGACCGGACGCCTCTCGCCGGAGGATGAGCTCGAGTATTTCCTCAAGGACCGGCGGCAGCATGTGGACGAGCTGATCCGCCCGTCGTTGGATGCCGGGAAGGTTGTGATCCTGGACCGCTACTACTTCTCAACCATGGCCTACCAAGGAGCGCGGGGTTTCGATCCGGCCGAGATCCGGCGTCGCAACGAGGAGTTCGCCCCGGTGCCCGATCACCTGCTGATTCTCGATCTCGATGTCGACAGCGCGATCGAGCGCATCGGTGGACGTGGTGACACCACCAACGAGTTCGAGAAACGGGACGCATTGCAGAAGTGTCGGGACATTTTCCTGTCGCTGACGGACGAGCCGTTCGTGCATGTGATCGATACCCACGGAGATCTCGACGAGGTTCAGCAGCAGATTCAGGAAGCGATCTCGGGCACGGTGTGAATCCGTTCGACGCTAGCCGCCAATCAGCCCCGAAGGGGCGACGGCATTTAGCCACGGGGTTCACCCCGTGGAACCGTTGGAAACGGAATCCGTAAGCCCCGCGAGGGGCGTAGGCGGAGTCCGGACGATCAGCCCGGCCCACCTCGCCGTCGCCCCTCGCGGGGCTTAATCATTCTGCCCGCCCGGGAAACCACGGGGTGAACCCCGTGGCTAACTGCCGTCGCCCCTTCAGGGCTTTCCGCGGAACAACGAAACACCGATCACCGATCACTTCACGAACACCTCGCGCGCCTTGGCGCCGTCGCCGGGGCCGACGATGCCGCGCTGTTCGAGGATATCCACCATGCGGGCGGCGCGGGTGTAGCCGAGGCGCAGGCGGCGCTGGAGCAATGACGTGCTGCACTTCTGCTCCTGACGGACGACGTCGATGCACTTGATGATCATCTCCTCGTCGGCATCGGACACCTCCTCCTCGCCGTCGTCGCTGGCACCGCTCTCGATCGTGCGCTGGATATCTTCCTCGAAGTTCGGTTCGGCCTGCGTGCCGCAGTGGTCGACAAGCCGCTCGACTTCCTCGTCGGAAACGAAGGCACCTTGTGCCCGCTCGAGCTTCGCCGAGCCCGGCGGCAGGTAGAGCATGTCACCCTTGCCGACCAGCTTCTCCGCACCCTTGGTATCGAGGATGACTCGCGAGTCGAGCTGCGAGGAAACCTGGAAGGCGATCCGGCAGGGCACGTTGGCCTTGATGATGCCGGTCACCACATCCGCCCGCGGTGTCTGCGTCGCGATGATCAGGTGAATGCCGGCCGCCCGCGCCTTCTGAGCAATCCGGGCGATGTTCATCTCGACGTCGGCCGGCGCTGTCTGCATCAGGTCGGCAAGCTCATCGATGATCACCACGATATAAGGGAAGCGATCGGGGATCTCGTCCTCGTCCGGCTCGAGCTCGTTCTCGTCGGCCTCCGGTCCGAGGTCACCGGACTCGAGCGCTTCGGCAATCGCATCGATCTGCTCCTGATCGACCTCTTCCTCTTCCTCGGGTGCTTCCGGTTCGGGTTCCTCCTCCTTCTCGGGACGCGCCCGGTTGTTGAAACCGTCGAAGTTCCGCACGCCGAATTTGGCGAACACGCGGTAGCGCTTCTCCATCTCGTTCACCACCCACTTCAGGGCCGCGACCGTCTTCTTCGGATCGGTCACCACCGGGACAACGAGGTGCGGCAGCTTGTTGTACATCTGCATCTCGACGACCTTCGGGTCGACCATGATGAACCGCAGCTCGTCCGGCCCGAACTTGAAGAGCATCGAGGCGATGATCGAGTTGATGCAGACCGACTTGCCCGAGCCCGTCGCGCCGGCGACGAGCAGGTGCGGCATGGCGGCGAGGTCGCCGATCACGGTCTTGCCGTAGACATCCTTGCCGAGGGCCAGCGGGATCTTCTTCTTCGCCGAACGGAACTCCGGGTCCTGTAGTAGTTCGTGCAGCGGCACGGCGACCTTCTGGGAGTTCGCCAGCTCGATACCGACGGTGTCCTTGCCGGGAATCGGCGCGAGAATATTGATCCGCTCGGCGCGGGTGGCGCGGGCGATATCGGCCTCGAGCTGCGCGATCCGCGAAACCCGCAGGCCGACGCTCGGGTAGATCTCGTAGCGGGTGATGGTCGGACCGCGGGTGATGTCGCCCGGGGTCGTCTCGATCCCGAAGCTGCGCAGCGTGTCGACGATGTTCTTCTGGGTCGCGATCAGCTCGTCCCGGTTCGCCTCCGGCGCCTCGGGGTTGCTTTCGATCTCGTCGAGAAGGTCGAAGCCCGGCAGGTCGTAGTCCTCGAAGCCGCTTGTCGAAAGGAACTGGTGTCCGGTGGCCTTCTTGCGCTCGAACGGCTTGTCGCCCGGCTTCGGTGCCTCGACCCGGCGTTGCGACGCATCGATGATCTGCGGTGCCGGAATCTCGCGCAGCGGGAGTTCGGTCTGCGGGCTGGCATCGGCCTTTTCCGCCTCCTTCGCGGCACGCTCGGCCTCGCGCTCTTTCCGACGGCGCTCCTTCTCCTTCTCCTTTTCGGCTTCCATCCGCTCGCGCTTCTCGCCGTCGGCCTTCCTGGCCTCACGACGATCGCGGAACTTGGCGACTCCGGTGCCGGCCAGCGCGAAGGTGCCCTTCACGAAACGGATCGGCCGCTGGCCCATGAGAAGGATGAGCGCCAGCAGGTAGCAGGCGGAGGTGAGGATCAGCGTGCCCCATTTGCCGGCCAACGGGACCAGCAACCCGGTCGAGTCGAGCTTGGTGCCGTCGGCCAGGACCTCCCTCGGAAACCCTCCGACCAAACGGCCGACCAGCCCACCGGGCCCGATCAGCTCGCCGCGCTCGGCCCAACCGGCGTGCAGGAAGGTCGCACCGGCCACGGCCAGCAGGACGAAACCGATCATGGTGCGCGGCCAGAGGCGGCCGTCGAACACCAGCTTCACCACGCCGAACCAGACCAGCGCGATCGAGATCACGAAGCCCGCCTTCCCGAAGAGGAAAAACTGGCACAGGCCGAGAACGGTCCCGAGACCTCCGACGAGGTTCTTGCGCGGCACCTGGGCCTCGGCGGTGGCCGAAATTTCCTTCCCGATCCCCCAGATCGGCAGGTCGGCAGTGGAAAACGAAACGATCGAGAGAAATGCCAGCAGGCCAAGCCCGATCAGCACGATGCCGATCACTTCATTGGACCACTTCGGCGGCTCGGCCTTCGTGCCGCGTTTTCGGTTGTCCTTCCTCGCCATTTGGAAAAATTCGCGCGGCACAGCATCCCCCGACGCCTAGGAGGGAGCAAGGCTTGTTTTCCGGAGCCGGATAATCAGGAAAACCTAGGAATTCTGCTCCTGATCCCCGATTTCAGGGGATTCTTCGGTCGCCCGGCCCCGGATCATCTCGTTCGGGACGCTCCGGATGTGCAGATCGCGCTGCGGGAAGGCGATCTCGATTCCGGCCTCCTTGAAGCGTCGGTCGATCTCCTCGTGGATCTCGGTGCGGGTCTTCAGGCGGTTGTCCATATTCGGCAGATAGATTCGCATCGCAAGGTTCAGCGTGCTGTCGGCGAACTGGTCGAAAGTGATCAGCGGCGCCGGATCCGCGAGCACCACCGGATGGTTGGTGGCCACTTCGGTCAGAATCTCGCGGGCCCTGGTGGTGTCGCTGCCGTAGGCCACCCCGACCTCGATCGTCAGTCGGTTGACCGGGCTGGAGAGCGTCCAGTTGATCAGCGAACCGGTGATGAAGTCCTTGTTCGGGACGACGAATTCCTGACGGTCCCAGTTGGTGATCGTCGTCGCCCGCATGCGGATCCGGGAAATCGTGCCGGTGACCTCGCCGACCGTCACGACGTCCCCGACGCGCACCGGGCGCTCGAACAGAATGATGATGCCGCAGACAAAGTTCGCGACGATTTCCTGCAGACCGAAACCGAGCCCGACACTCAGGGCGGCGGCGATCCAGCCGAAGCGCGCGCCATCGATCTCCAGTGCCTGCACGACGAGGAAGATGCCGATCGCGGCGAGGGCATATTGGCAAAGGGTCGCGACCGCATAGCGAGTGCCGGGCGCCATGCCCGACTCACGCATGCCGCCGAGATCGAGGAGTCCCGGCAGATTCTTGACCACGGTGAATGTCACCAAAACGATGAGGATCGCCTGCATCACGCCGAGCCAATCCAGACTGCCCGCGACCGCAATCTCCCCCGCCGCCTGATCGACCGGCAGCGCATTGCTGACCGTGTACCAAATCGCGACCAGCACTCCGATGCCGATGAGCGAGCGGAGCAAGCGCCGGGTCTGGCGTGCGACCTCGTCGAGCTTCGGCTCAATCTCCTCATCATCCACCGTGACCGTCTCCTCCCCGCCCTCCGGAGGCTTCTCGGCCGCCTCCCGGCGCTCTTTCCGCTCTTGGATCGCCTCGCTCAGCGCGATCCGCCGTTCCTTGATCAGGAACCATCTCAAGAGAACCCCGTAGAGAACGACTCCGGCGCCCAACCAGCGAAGCGAAGCTTGAAACACCTCGCTCAGAATCATCCCCGTCAGCGCGTAACCGAGAGCGGCGAGGATCGCCAACGTCGCCGGCACGGCGACCACGAGCGCATACCAGATGCCGCTCCATTTCGACAGCAACCGGTCCGGGCGCTCCTTCACCACGGCGGCGAACACCCCGGTCGAGGGCCGGAACATCTTCAGGAAGATCGCCGTGATGCCGATCTGCGAAGCGATGAAACCGAGTCGGCCGATGCTGTCGAAATACCGCGAGTCTTCCTCAAAGACGGTAAGGCTCGCGAGCAGTAGCGCCGGCAAGTAGAGCAGCGCGAACCGGCCGAGCATCTTGTGAAGGATCTCGGCAGCCTCTTTTTCCCAACCGAAGTGGACCCGGCCGACCCCGCCGGGCCGGGACAGCTCACGGAGGGTCAGGATCCACATCAGTGTGAAGGAAGCCCAATGGCACCAGGCTCCGATCCCACGAACCCAGTCATCCGCCTTGGGTTCGCTTGAGAGAGCCCAGAAGAGAAACCCCAAGGCGATCGGAACGGGCGCCGCCAACAGGAGGCTGTCCAGCAGTGCGCGAAGCGTGTGGACCAGGCGGTCGGTCGAAATCCGGCGGATGCGTTTGGCGCTGTGCTCGATCGATGCCCGAAGCTTCGGACGGAAGCCGACGAGACCGATCAGGACCAGGCAGATGCCCACCGTCGCGACCGGATGCCTCGAAGGGATCGACATCAGCGATTCTCCCAGCGACCGCCACCGGTCCGCCCCGAACACCCAGCCAACGGACCCGGGCAGATCGACGAAGAAATCGCGCCCGATCGGCTTGGAGCTTCTTCGCCAAAACAGCTGCTCGGAGAGGAACTCGGAGAACTCGACCGTCAGATCGCGGTAGGCCTTCTCGTCGGCACCGAGCCGCGCGAGGTCCTGAATCAGCGCCCGCTGGCTCCGACCCAACCGATCCAACAGCTCGCCCCGCATCCGCAGCACCGGCTCGGCTTCCCGATTGCCTTCCCAAGTCTCCTCAAGCTGCCGCTGCTCGGCCATCAGGTCGTCGATGCGGAACCCGGCGAGCTGCGCCTCGCTGATCTCCTCCTCCAGCAACCGGAGGTCGTAGTCGAGTCCCCGACGGTCCGGCAGGCGTCGGCGCTGGTCGAGCAGCACCTGGGAGAATGCTCCCTCCAGACCGCCGAGCTGCACCTCGCGCCTCAGCCGTTGGTCCTCGCGCCGGAGCTTCTCAAGTTTCCGCCGACTGTCGTCCAGCTTCTCGCCGGTGTCGGAAATCTCGTCCGCCGTCGATTCCAGCCGATCCACGAGACCCGGCAGTTCCGAGGCGAGCTGGCGGATTTCCGGGTCGGCATCCGCGGCGTCTGCGGCGATCTCATCGACCAGCTTCCGCAACTCGTTGACCTCACCCTCAAGCTGCGACTTCAGCTTTTCTTCGAGGGCCACCACGGTGGACCTGCGGTTCGCGAGTTGAGCTTCGAGCAGCTGCTTTTCCAAGTCCGCGACCTCCTCCCGCATCGCCTGCCCGACCTGCTCCTGCTCCAACATCTCGGTCTCCGCCTGCAAGGCGGCCTTTTCGGCCTGGAGGAGAAGGCGGTCCGCCGACTCCACGAGACTCTCGGCAGCGGGATCACCCAAGGCAGAGAGCTTGGCGTCGGTCCTCGACAACTCCGCACTGGCGAGCGGCAGCCGGGTGCCGACTTCGACCGGCCGGGCCTTGAGATCGACCAGCTTCCGCTCCGCCTCGCTGAGTTCCGCCTCCAATTCCGCCACCGCGGCCCGCTCGGTCTCATAGCGGTCCCGCAGTTCGGAAACCGAGCCCTCGGCAATCGCCTCCGGCGAATCCGGCACCTGTTGAAGCTCGGCCTTCAGCCGCTCGGCTTCCGCGGGCAGACCCGGCGTCGCCTCTCTCAGGGCTTCGGCCCGGGCGGAGTAATCCTGCGCGTCCTTGAGACGACCCTCGGCCTCGTCGAGCTTGTCGACGGCCGGTTGCTTGAAGCTGTCGTCGAGATCCGACGATTCAAGCGCCTCGCGCTTCGCACCGATGGCATCGGAGAGCTCCGAATCCGCCGGCGGGGCGTCCTGGGCAAAACAAAACCCCGAAAAAACCAAACCCGCCAGGGCGATCGCCGCCAATCGTCGAACTCGCTCGAAATGAATCATCAACACCGCCTTCCTGACACCATCTCCCGCGACCGGTCAAACGATGAGTTCCCGGGAACCCGTCCCGCGGGGTCGACTTTGGGCAGGGGCTTCCCCAAGCTGCGCACGATGTCAGCGATCTCCTTCACCCCTCTCTACATGCAGCGCGTCTGGGGCGGCCGGACTTTGGAAAGCGAGTATGGCCGCCGTTTGCCCGACGGGGCACCCTATGGCGAGTCGTGGGAAATCGTGGATCGCGAAGACGAGCAATCGGTCGTCGCCGACGGACCGCTGGCCGGAAAGACCCTACACGAGCTCTGGACCGGACACCGCGGGGAAATCTTCGGCGACGGACTGCCGGAGTCGCCCCGTTTTCCGCTGCTCATCAAAGTCCTCGACGCCCGCGACGACCTCTCGATCCAGGTCCACCCGCCGGCCGCGATCGCCCCGGCGCTCGGCGGCGAGCCGAAGACCGAGATGTGGTACATCGCGCAAGCCGAGCCCGGCGCCAAACTCTACGCCGGCCTGAAGGCCGGAGTGACACGCGGCGACTTCGAGACGGCCCTCGGAGACGGCACGGTGGCGGATGCGGTTCATGCGATCGAACCGACCGCCGGCGAATCGATTTTCATTCCCTCCGGCCGCCTCCATGCGATTGGCGCCGGATTCCTGATCCACGAGATCCAGCAGAACTCGGATACGACTTACCGGGTGTTCGACTGGAACCGGATGGGCCTCGATGGCCAGCCGCGCGAGCTGCACGTCGAGTCGTCGCTGCGCAGCATCGACTTCAACGACTACGAACCCGGCATGGACGAAGCGAACGGCACGGTGCTGGCGGAGTGCGAATACTTCCGGGTCGAAAAGCTCGACCTCTCGGATGGCGAATCGTTCGGCAACGCCAAGGCCGACCGTTTCTCCATCTTCTCCGTCGCCGAGGGTCAGGTTGCGGAGGCGGACGGTAGGACGTTCACAAAGGGGGACTTCTTCCTCCTGCCGGTCGGCTCGGATCAGCTCCGCTCTCAGGGCACTTCCACCATCCTCCGCACCACCATCCCCACCTGACCCCGTAAACGGGGAACCACAAACCCCAGTGGCGCGCCTGTGTGGTTCGTAGTTCCCCCTTCAGGGGGCTGCGGAGAATCCGTCCCCCGAACCCGCCTCCGACCCATGCCCTCCCTCTGGCGCCGCCTCACTGCCACCCAACGCGCCGAGGTCTTGCGCTACCGCCAAAAGCTGCAGCGTCCATGGCACCGCCCGCCTCATTTCGAGCAAGGCTGCATCCACTACCATCTCACGGCGGCCTGCTACAACCACCAGCCGATCATCGGTGCCACTCCCGAGCGAATGGCGGAGTTCAGCGAGAGCCTCTTGGAAGCGCTTCCCACCCACCCCGCCGCGTGGTGCGTCCTCCCCAACCACTACCATCTGTTAATCCGAACGGACGACCTGAAGGCCGCCATCAAGTCTCTGACACGACTCCACGGACGCACCTCATACGAGTGGAACGGCAAAGATAGCCAACGTGGCCGCAAGATCTGGCACGGCGTCTCGGACCGGGGAATGCGGAGCGCCGGGCACTTCTGGGCGACGCTGAACTACATCCATCACAATTCGGTCCATCACGGCTACGCCGAGCAGTGGACCGAATGGCCGTTCTCCAGCGCCGGTAGCTTTCTCGATGAAATCGGCCGCGACGCAGCGGCAGAGCTCTGGCGAACCCACCCGATCCTCAGCTACGGCCAAGGCTGGGACGACTCGGACCTTTGACCCCTTAAACGGGGAGCTACAAAACCCAGTCGCGGGAGCTGATAGGCGAGGGAGCGGTATTAAGGTTTTTGTCGGAACGCCTTCAGGCAGTCTTCCGGACCGATGGGACCCCGTAAACGGGGAACTACAAACCCCAGTGGCGCGCCTGTGTGGTTCGTAGTTCCCCCTTCAGGGGGCTGCGGAGCCCCGGCACCCCACCCTACCTCTTCCAAACCGCCCCCCAGCGTGTAATGGCCTGTTAGCGCGGGATCCTCCACGATCCGAGCGTGATCATTCCTCTGCTATCCGCCTCGATCCGGCCCAATCCCGGACATTTGTCGTCCATTTCCGGATCGTTCCCGTTTTTGGGTTTATTTCCCCGAACAATGCCCCTTTCTACTGGGGTGAACTCCCGAAGAATCCGAACCATGAAGACCCCGAAGCTCGCACTGCTGGCCGCATCACTCTTCGCCTCCGCCATTCCGATGACGGCCACGGCCCAGAAGGCGGACCTCCTCACCTACAAGCCGCTCGAGGCTTCCGCTCCGAAGAGCCTCAAGCCGGTCACCAATGACAAGAAGGTCCCGGTCATCGCCTGGGGCGCCGACGTCGCCACCCAGCTCGCGACATCCAACGGCACGCTGGCCGGTGTCAGCCTCTACCGCGAAGACAACTTTCCGGTCCAGGTCACCAACTGCCTGAACGGCAACTCGCCCTACCTGCGCGGCACCCTTCCGATGATCCTGCAGGCCCGCAAGGCGTTCCAGAATGCCGGCACCGATCTCGTCGTCGTCTACCAGCTCTCCTGGAGCAATGGCGGCGACTGCCTCGTCGTGCGCGACCGTGTGAAGTCGATCAAGGACATCAAGTCGGTGGCCGTGCAGCTCTACGGTCCGCACGAGCACCCGGCGATCAAGGTGCTCCAGGACGCCGGCGTCGATCCGGGCAAGGTGAAGTTCCACTACCTCCCCGAGCTCGCCGCGCCGCTGGACGGCAAGGGCGACAAGATCGTCTCGCCGCCGGAGCTGTTCGAGGCCCAGGAAGACATCGACGCCGTGTGGGTGATCTCGCCCGATGCCGCAGCGCTCACCGAAGGTGACTTCGCCGTCAAAGGCGCGCGCATCCTTTTCACCTCGAAGCAGGCCAGCCGGATCATCCCGGATGTGTACGCGGTCCGGAAGGACTACTTCGAGAAGAACCGGCCCAAGGTCGAGGGCTTCGTGAAGGGACTGCTCAAGGCCGAGGAGTCGCTGCGTGATCTCGACAAGAGCTCCGGTGAATGGCGCAAGCTGATGTCGTCATCCGCCGAGCTGCTTCTGGGCGACGCCGGGCTCGTTGGCGACACCGAGGCGATGCTCTCCGAAGCCGAACTGGTCGGCCACGCCGGCAACGTCGCGTTCTTCACCGGCCAAGGCACGACCCGCAGTATCGAGACACTCACCGAGGAAATCCAGGTTGCCTTCGACAAGGCAGGCCGCGGCATCGGACGCTTCGAAATGCCGGTCGCAGGCTGGGATTGGGCCGCTCTCGGTGCCGGCCTGAAGTACGCCGGTGAAGTGAAGATCGCGAAGTCGGTCTTCAAGTCGACCGAGCAGGCCCAACAGAAGGTCGAGGAGTTCCTTCTCGAGAACCCCGAGCTGGACGAGCGTGACACCGCCCTTTTCGACTTCACCGTCCCCTTCGCCGCCAACCAGGACAACTTCGACAAAAGCGACGCCGCACTGAACGACTACTTCAGTCAGGCGATGAACATGGTCGACACCTACGCCGGCACCACGATGATCATCGAGGCCCACGCCGACGGCTACCTGCTGACCCGCCTGCGCGAGGCACTGCAGAACAACGACAAGGTGCTGCTCGGCAAGATCCAGAAAGTACTACGGATGTCGTCGCCCCCGACCCAGCAGACCGCCACTTTGCTCGATCGCTCGCTCAAGACCAAGTCGGCCGAGCGCGCCGAGGCACTGCGCGACGCCTTCGTCGACTTCTGCGAGGACAAGGGACTGAACCTCGACGAGAACCGCATCGTGGCCGTCGGCCGCGGCTCGACCGCCCCGGTCTACGAGAATGCGGATACCCCGAAGAAGCGCGCCGAGAACCGCCGCGGCGTGATCATCCTCGAGCGACTCGAAGTGCTCGAGGTGGGTGACGATGTCAAAATCGACTTCTGATCCCCAACCCGAACCACCCGAAACCATGTGGATCAAATTCGCCATGACCGGACCGCTGGCCCTCACCGGCCTGCTGATGGTCTCCTGTGAGAAATCGAACACCGTGACGGTCGCCCGCGAGGAGGCCTTCGAAAGCCCGCTCGTCGTGAGCAAGGCGGCCAAGGGTTCGAACGACCGCGAGCCCATTCCGAACACGACTCCTCCCGGATCGAAGATGGACCCGAGCTCGAATGCCTACATCATCTTCGACGGCAGCGGCAGCATGACCGGCTCGCCGATCGCGGAAGCGAGGCGCGCGGTGACTTCCTTCATCCAAGGGGCACCCGACGACCTCAACATCGGGCTGTTCGTCTTCGACCGCAACAACCTCGCCGGAGCCGAACTGGTTCCGCTCGGGCGCGGCGACGATCAACGCGCCGAACTGAAGAAGAAGATCGCCGGCGTCCAGGCCGGCGGCAGCACCCCGCTCGGGGCCGCGATCAAGGCCGGCACCAAGTCGCTGATCGACCAGTTCCAGAAACAGCTCCGCTACGGCGACATCCGGCTGATCGTCGTGACCGACGGCCAGGCCAGTGACGGGTCCGCTTTCAACCAATCGATCGTCATGGCCCGCGACTACCACGTGCCGATCTACACCATCGGCTTCCGCATCCGCAACGAGCACCCGCTGCGCCGCTACTCGGAGAACTACATGACCGCCCAGGACGAGCAGGAGCTGCTCGACGCCATGAAGGAAACCCTCGCCGAGCTGGACGACAGCGCCGACCTCTAACACGATTCGTCCTTTCCGGACCGTACACCCCCGAATGAACAACGCCTCCAAGCTCGCCATCCTGCTCTTCACCGTCTGCGCGGTGATCGCGGGCGCGTGGTTCGCCATCAAGCCGTTCTTCAAGAAGCATCAGGAGGAAGAGGCACGGAAGAAGGCCGAGCAGTTCGAGCGCGAGATCTCGGACGCCAAGGTGAACTCGACCCTGAAGATCGCCGGCGACGGCTACCTCGGCTATTTCTTCGCCTCGTCGATCCAGACGAAGAAGGAAGCCGTCCGCCAGGGACTCGGCATCGAATGGATCGATGACGGCGCCGCGGTCTCCGAGCGCGTCGACAAGCTGGCCAAGGGCGAATACGACATCATCGCGATCCCCGCCGCCGAGTATCTGATCCACGGACGCCGCAACAACTTCCCGGGCGTGATCACGGTGGCAATCGCCCGCTCGAACGGCGGCGACGGGATCGTCGCACTCAAGGACGCGCTGCCGAACGGCGACGTCGCCGACCTCAACGACGCGTCGCTGAAGTGGGTCTACACCGGCGAAAGCCCGAGCCAGTTCCTGGTGGACATCACGGTCAAGGACCTCGACTTCTTCAACCTCAAGGCGGCTGACGAAGCCGCGGGTGGCAAGCGCGCCGACTGGCGCGTGCCGGTCGGTTCGTCGGAGGAAGTCTACGAGCGCTCGATGAATGCCAAGGGCGACGTCTTCGTGATGTGGGAGCCCGACATCTCCCGCGCCCTGGCGAAGAACCCGAACCTCGAATACGTCTGGGGCTCGGACAAGTTCGCCGGCTACATCGTCGACTACTTCGTCGTCAACAAGCGCACGCTCGCCCAGCGCGAGGACGACGTGCTGCGCTACTTCAAGGCCTACTTCCGCGCCTTCGACCACTACCGCCGCAACGCCGAGGAGCGCGTGACCGACATGGCGCGCTGGGCCGACATCGACCGCGACGCGGTGAAGAAGATCGTCGACGAGAACAAGATCGACTGGCTCGACCTGCACGACAACTGCCTGCAGCAGTTCGGCGTCGAAACCTCCGGCAACGCGATCACCGCGAAGGAAGGCGTGATCGACACCATTCTCTCCTGCGCCGATGTCCTCGCCGACACCGGCCGGCTCGGTGCTTCCGAAGTCCGCGATCCCTACCGCCTGATCAACAAGCGCGTGCTGGAGGCACTGAAGAACACCGCACCCCGCGCGCTCGGTCAGAACGGCTCCGGCGAGATCGACTTCGAACCGCTTTCCGACACCCAGTGGGACCGACTCAAGGAAGTCGCGAAGCTGCAGGTGCGGCCGATCCGATTCCGCAACGGCACCGAGTTCGAGGTTGGAGCGGCCGAGGAGATCGACAAGGTCGCCAAGCTGCTCGACGTGAACTACCCGAACTACCGCGTGGTGATCCGCGGCCACACCGGCGGCTCCGACAGCGAGGAGAACCGCAAGCTGTCCGCCCTCCGCGCCGAGGTCGTGATGAAGCGCCTCGTGCTGGTCCACGGCTTCGACGAGGACCGGCTCCGCATCGAAGGCGCCGGCTCGTCCGAGCCGCCCCCCGTCCGCCCCGGAGAAAACCCACGCTCGCGCGCCTACCGCGGCCGCGTGCCACGTGTCGAAGCCATCCTGCTCGAGCGGGGCGGCCTGTAGTCCCTTTCCATCAAAACCACATCCATCATGCCGAAGAAGGATGGCCGCCCAACGCAAGTCAGCCTTCAGGACCTGACTGACCAGGAAGCCATCTTCAAAGCCGTCCGCACCCAATGCATCCAATCACCACTCACCGTCATCCCGCTCGCGCTCGCCGCCGGGGTGCTGCTGCTCACCGGGGCCTTCTCGTGGGGCTTTCTCGGTGTGTTCGCATCGGTGGTGCTCGGCGTGGTCGGTGCCGCGGCCTTCGTTTTCAACCTGTGGATCCGCGGCGAGACGCTCGCCAAGCGGCACGTCCGCTGGATGATGGAACAGCTCAAGAACGACCGGCGGTCGGCGCTCTCGGAAATCCGCGAGATGTGCGAAAGCATCGGACTGGCGGAAGCCGCGAAGGAAGCCCACGAGCTTTCGGAAGCCTACTCGCAGTATACCGAGTTTCTGGAGACGCGCGCCGAGGCGAAGCTGGGCACGGGAGTCGGCAACCGGCTCGGGCTCGCCGAGTCCGCCCGCTCGGCGGGCGTCGCGCACCTGCGCCGCGCCGCGGAAATCCACACCGCCTTGTCGGGCATCGACATCGTCCAGCTCCGTCAGGAGTCCGAAATGTGGATCGCCCAGAAGGAGCTGCCCGACGCCAATCACTCGGTGCTCGACAGCAAGCTCGCCGCCCACAGCCAGCAAATCGGCCGCTACGACCAGCTTGCGGCGCGGCGCGACGAGCTCATCGCCCGGTCGAACGAACTGGAGGCGGCGCTGAAAAGCGCCTACCTCTCGGACGCCGGACGGTCCGAATTCGACCAATCGATCAACAACCCGGCAAAGCGCCTTTCGGACATCGTCGAGGCGGCCGAGGCCGCTGAAGCGGAAATCCGCGACTTCCTGACCAACACGGAAAACCTCACCCCAACCGAAACAGAAACCAACTAAGACCATGGGACTATTCAAAGCGATCGGCCGGTTCCTCAGCTTCAAATGGCTGTGGGCAGGTGGCAAAGTGAACCAAGCGGCCGAAGAGACCTTCACCTCCTCCGCGGAAGGTGTCGGCATGGCCTTCGACATCCAGAAGGACAAGGAGATCAAGGACCACGCCGAGTTCATCAAGGCGGTCTCGACCCTTGCCGCCAATGTCGAGGCCAGCAAGAAGCGCCTCGATGAAAGCCTCGACCGCGAGGAAGAGCTGATCAAGAAGCGCGATGCCGCGAAGTTCCAGCTCGCCAAGGTGCTCAAGGCCAAGGGCCTGACCCGCGAGCAGGCGCAGACCGACGCTGACGTGATGAAGTGGCAACAGGCCTTCATCGACTTCCAGGGCAAGGTGCGCACCGAGGACGAACTGCAGGCACGCCTCGAGCCGGAACTGGCCGAGCGCCAGGGACGACTCGACCAGCTCAAGACGCAGCTCGCCAAGCGCCAGCGCGAGATCAAGGGACTCGACGATCAGAAGGCACAAGCCATCGCCGATTACGTCGATGCCAAGACAACGTCCGAGCTCATGGACCGCCTCAGCGGCCTCGAGGCCTCGTCGGACCGCTCGGTGCTCAACACGGTCACCAACCGGATTTCCCAGATGAAGCAGCAGGCGAAGATCAAGTCCGACCTCGAAGGCGCTTCGGCCGACTCGATCGACGTCGAACTCGAAACCGCCATGGCCGAACAGGCCGGCCTCGACCTGCTCGACGAGATGCTCGCGGCAGACCTGCCGGAGGGCACCCCAGAAGAAACGAAACGCGACGACGAAGGCGAACTCAAAGCCTGAGGCGCGTCGCCCAACCCCACCCCACAAAGAATACCATGAAAGCTAGCATTACCGCCCTGATCCTCACGGCCGCCGCGACGTCGTCGGCCTTCGCCCAGGCAGACGGCGACTACACCTTCGGCTGGAGCAACTACATCGGGTGGTGCCCGGTGAAGTACCTCGAGGATACCGGGCTTCTCAAGAAGCACGCCGACAAGAACGGCATCAAGATCAAGGTCGAGGAGTTCGGCTATGTCGCATCGATCGACGCCTTCAAGGCGAAGAACATCGACGTCGTGCCGGTCACCACCATGGACGCCCTGACCCTGATCAGCCAGGCCGGCATCGACTGCTCGTTCTTCGTCGTCGGTGACTACTCGAACGGCAACGACAAGTGGCTCGCCGTCGGCACCGACTCGGTGTCCGGGCTGAAAGGAACGACCGTCTACGGCGAGGAGTTCACCGTCAGCCACTACCTCGTTTACCGCGGCATCGTGCTCGGCGGCCTGAAGGAGTCGGACTTCAAGTTCGCCCACCGCGCCGAGAAGGGCATCGTCAGCGGCTTCACCAGCGATGACGCCGAACTGAAGTCGACCGCCACCTGGAACCCGCACGCCCTCGGGCTGATGCAGCAACCGGGCGTGAAGGACGTCTTCAATTCCTCGAAGATTCCCGGCGAGATCCTCGACGGATTCGTGATGCGGACCGACCTGCTGAAAGAGGACCCGAAGCTCGCCAAAGCGATCTCCGGTGCCTGGTTCGAGGCCATGGCCACGCTCAACGGCGGCGGCCAGGAAGCCGAGGACCTGATCGCGACCGTCGCGCAGGCGGCGAACGTCACGGTCCCGGAAGCCAAGGCGCAGCTGAAGACGACCTTCTTCTACTACACGCCTGACACCATGAAGGAGGCGCTGACCAGCAAGGCGCACAAGCAGGCGACCACGCTGGTCCGCGACTTCTGCTTCGACCAGGGCCTGCTTGGCGAGGACGCCGACGATGCCGGCTACATCGGTATCGAGTTCGCCGACAGCGAAGTGCTCGGCGACAAGAGCAACGTGAAGCTCCGCTTCAAGCCGGTCGCCGCGGAGTAAACATCTGGAGTGCGGTGGCAGAGCGGAGCGGCGACACCGCTTTGCGAGCCACCGCACTCGTCGCTTTCGCCAAAAAACAGCCCTCCTTTCCCTTCCGGCCACGCTCGAAGGGAGACCCCCAGTCCAGGCAGCTCGAAAGCGGTGGCAAGCCACCGCACTCCAAACCCATGACCTTCCTCCGCACCGATGCCCGGATTCCCTGGTTCGGAAAGCTCGCGCTGACGTTGCTTCCGGTCCTGCTCCTGTGCTTCACCTACGTACGGAAGTCGTCTGAACTGGCGGAGACCGATCGCGCCAAGCTGATGCCGACCGTCGGCAAGCTGGTCGACGCGGCGAAGAAGGTCGCGCTGCCGATCCCCGCGCCGGAGCGCGAAAGCGAGCGCCGCAAGGAGCTGCGGCTCGAACGCCAGTTCCTGATCTACAAGGACACGCTCGCCAGCTTCAAACGCATGGGCTGGGCGCTGGCGGTTATCCTGCTCGCGGTTCCGATCGGCGTGATGATGGGCAGCTACCCGTGGGCCGAGTCGCTCGGCAAAACGATCATGATCATCCTGAGCATGATCCCCGCGCTGGCGCTGCTATCGATCCTGTTCCTGACCTTGGGAACCGGCGAGGTCGCCAAGGTCGCCCTGATCGTGCTCGGGGTTTTCCCGATGGTCTGCCTCGACACCTACCTGCGCGCCCGCTCGCTGCCGCGACAGCAGTTCTTCAAGGCCCAGAGCCTCGGCTCATGTGAAACCGAACTGCCGTGGCGGGTCGTGTTTCCCCAAATCTGGCCGGACGTGCTCAACACCATCCGCCTCAACCTCGGCGTGATGGCGGTGCTGATGATCGCCGGCGAATCGATCTCCGCGGAAGCCGGCATCGGCTATCGCATCTTCATCAAGTTCTACCGGACCACCGCGATGGACTCGACCATCGTCTACGTGATCTGGCTCACCCTGCTGATGTTCCTGCTCGATTTCGCGATCAGCCAGTGGATCAAGCATCGCTACAAATGGTTGGAGGGCCGCTGAGCATGGAAACGCCCGAAACCACGAACCCGGAACGCAAGGTGGTCGTCGAGGTCCGCGACGTCGAGGTGACCTACCGCTCGAAGCCGAAGCTGAAGCTGGACGAAGGGAAGCCGAAGCTCGAGCGGGATGAATTCACCGTTTTCCGCGATCTCGACCTGACGATCCGCGAACACGAGTTCACGACGATCGTCGGCCCGAGCGGCTGCGGTAAGTCGACCATCTTCCGCCTGATCCTCGGTTCGCAGTTTCCGACCAAAGGCACGGTGCACGTCGATGGCGAACCGGTGCGCAACGTCACGCCGAAAACCGGCATCGTTTATCAGCGCTACTCGCTCTTCCCCCACCTGACGGTCGCCGACAACATCGCGCTCGGTCCGCTGCTCCAGCAAACCGGACCGTTCGAATCGCTCGTCCGAAGCATTGGCCCACGCTACCGCCGAGTCCGACGCGAGTCGCGCGCCGAGGCGTTCGACCTGCTCGGCCGGATCGGCCTCAGCAGGAATGATGGCGACAAGTATCCCCACGAGCTCTCCGGCGGCATGCGCCAGCGCGTCGCGATCGCGCAGGCGACGATCATGAAGCCGAAGGTGCTGATGATGGACGAGCCTTTCGGCGCGCTCGACCACAGCACGCGCGAGGACATGCAGCTCTTCATTCTCGAGCAGGCGGAGAAGAACGGCCTGACCGTGATTTTCGTCACGCACGACCTCGACGAGGCGTTGTTCCTCGGCACGCGGGTGATCGGGATTTCGCAGTACTATGCCGCCGATAGCGCGGAAGACGGCGTCGGCTCGAAGATCGTGACCGACCGCGACCTCACGGCCGCGCTCGGCGGAGCCCACCCGCGGCCGACGACCTCGATCGACACGCCCGAATTCCGCGAGCTGCGCCGCAAGGTGCACCACGACGTGCTCGACCCCGATCATCGTCAGCACATCTCGGAATTCGACCACGACCATCAGGACAGCAACGGGAAGCACTGATCATGGATACCGCCGATACCAAGCCGCTCGCACCCGGGCCGACCCCTCCCTTCATGGAAGCGCTGGTCGACGGCGTGAAGCATCGCGGCAAACGCGTCTTCGTTCTCACCGGCGACGTGATGGGCATCTTTCCCGATCGCGAGCGCCCCGACTACTCGCCCCTCGAGGACAGGCTCTGCCAGTCGTTCGGGGAAAAGTTCACCATGGTCCGGCTCGACCTCGCGCTGGGTGTCGGCTTCTACGACAGCGACCAGCGGCGCTCTCTGTTCGAAGCCATCGGCTGGGCCGGCGGGATGCGTCCGATGCGCGACAACGGCGACACCCTCGGTGGCCTCATCGATCTCGGATCGGAAATCGTCAACCGCCACCTCCGCGGCCGGGCCGAACCGAAAAAGGCGCCCGCACCGCCGACGCCGGAGCAATTGCTCGACCGCACCCGCCAGCGCCCCGGCGCCGCGCTCGTCCTCCTGCGTGAACTCACCGAGCTCGCCCGCGCCGCCCAGGAACGCGGTGAGTTCGTCCGGCCGCTGTGCACGATTGTTCGTCTGGCCGGCGCGTTCTTTCCGCCGGGGGAATTCGGCAAGCTCTCCGAACTCGACCGCAACCGTCTCGCCACGCTGCTGAGCTGGCTCAGCGATCTCGGCTACCATGCTGGCGGCCACGTCACCATCCTGGTTGCCGACACCCGCGCCGAGCTGAACTCCCGGATCTACTCACTTCCGTCAAGCCAGGTCGTGGAAGTCGGCTTCCCCGACGAAGCCACCCGGCGCCACTTTGTCCGGTTCCGCAGCGCCGAGATGGAAAAGGAATCGGAGTCGGTCGCGCCCGAGTTCGAAAACGGGATCGATGACTTCGTCGAAGAGTCAGCCGGCCTCGGACTCAACGCGATTTCCTCGCTCATCGAGGAGTCGGCCCGCTCCGGCAAGCCGGTCACGCGCGACGCCGTGAACGAACTGCTCAACGAATTGCTCAAGGCGCAGCTCGACGGCGTCGTGACGATCAAGCGCCCGCGCCACGGCGACGCCGACCTGTGCGGCTACCAAGGGCCGCGCGATGCCATCAAACGGATCTTCCGCGATTGCGAGGACCCGGACACCGCGATCTCCGCCTTCGTCGTCTCGGGACCGAATGGCGTCGGCAAGACTTTCAACGTCGAGGCCCACGCCGCCGACTCGGGGCGGATCGTCATCGAGCTTTCGCAAATCCGCTCGTCCGACTTCGGCGGCACCGACCGGCTTTTCGAAATGGTCCGGCGCTACGTCGAGATCTACGGCAAGGTCGCGATCCTCGTCGATGAGGCCCACGCCGCCTTCGGCAGCATCCATTCCGGTGACACCCACGAGACCGAGAAGCGGCTAATGGCGAATATCATCAAGATGATGTCCGACAAGGGGCTGCTCTCGAAGGTCATCTGGTGCCTGATGACCACCCGCCCCGACCTGCTCGACCCCGACGTCCTGAGCCGCGCGCCGAAGCAGATTCCGATCTTCGATCTCGAGGGCGACGAGCGGAAGGAGTTCTTCAAGGCGATGTTCCACCGACGCGGCATCGAGCTTGAGGGCGAGGAGTTGGATCAGGTCGTCGAAGCGACCGGTTGGTATTCCAACCGTGACCTCGACTTCCTGATCCGGGAGGTGAAGAGCGCGCGTCGCGACAACCCGGACATCCGGCCGACCGACGTGCTTGAAACCTGGTCGGCCTCGAAAGGCATTGTCGGCAAGCGCGCGGCACAGTCGATCATCGCCGCCTCAACCAGCAGCTACCCCGCGCTGGTTCCCGACCGCTTCAAGGGCCCGGACTTCGACACCGAACTCCGCCACGCCAAGGCCCTACTCTCCATCTGACGGCCCGCTCCGGTGGTTCGTAGTTCCGCCTTCAGGCGGTCTTCCGACTCCGCTTCACCTCGTGGGCTCCGCAGCCGCCTAAAGGCGGAACTACGAACCCCTGTTTCGCGCCATGCGGGTATACGAAACGCCCGCACCTCACGCGGAGATGCGGGCGTCACTTCGTCTGATTCGCAGACGACGATAGAAGAAATTATTCCTCTTCAGGGATGATCACGGTGTCGATCGCGTGGATCACGCCATTGCTGACGTCGATGTCGGTCTTGGTGACCATGGCTTCGTTCACCATCACCTTGCCGTCACCGACGGTGAGGGTGAGCTTGTCGCTGTTGGCGGAAGTCACTTGTCCGGCACTGATCGCGTTCGAATTCAATTCGCCGGTGGCAACATGGCCGAGAAGCACCGCACGGAGTTGCTCCTTGTTTTCCGGCTTCAGCCACTCGTCGAGCGTTTCGGTCGGGATCTTCTCAAAGGCTTCGTCGGTCGGTGCGAACACCGTGAACGGTCCTTCGGAATCGAGCGTGTCTTCAAGACCTGCGGCCTCGATCGCCTTCTTCAGGATCGTGAAGTTTTCCGCGTCACGGAGGGCCTCGGCGATGGTGCCGTCAGCATCGACCGTGTCGCGCTTGGTCTGATACACCGACTTGCCCGGAGCACCACCCTTGCGCACCTCGCGGGCGCCGGTCGGTTGGTCGGTCGGATTCGGAGTTTCGACCTTCTCCGTGGCCGGTCCGGTGGACTGGGCAGGATTGCCGGTCGTGTTCTCGCTCGGCTTCTCGTCGGCAAGAGCCGCGGGAATGGCTGTCGCGAGGGCGAGAGTAAGAAGTGTGTTTCGAGTCTTCATCATTGCGTTTGGTTCTGGTTCGGCCCGGACGGAAGCGAACCTCCCGCCAAGGACATCTCACTCATCGCAAGACCCGTTCCGCGACGGCGGACGGCCCAAATTTCCATCACAACCGACTGAGAACCATCCAGCCGCCCAGATGCGAAAAAATGCGCCGTTGACACACCCGATCCCACCAAAGGTGCAGATCGTAACGGCCCGGATGCAGCTTGCACCCCGCCACGCCCCATCCGGCGCTCAGTCTCCGGACTTCAGCACCTTGATGAACGCCTCCTGGGGAATGCTCACCTTGCCGAAGGCCTTCATCTTCTCCTTACCCTTCTTCTGCTTCTCAAGCAGCTTGCGCTTCCGGGTGATATCACCGCCGTAGCACTTGGCGGTCACGTTCTTGCGCATCGCGGAAATGCGCTCGGAGGCAATGATCTTGCCGCCGATGCAGGCCTGGATCGCGACGACGAAGAGCTGCTGCGGAATGACGTCCTTCAACCGGATCGCCAGCGCGCGACCGTAGCTCTCCGCCTTGTCGCGGTGGACGATGGTCGAGAATGCCTCCACCGGCTCGCCGGCGATCAGCATGTCCATCTTGACCATCTTGGCGGGCCGGTAGCCGCAGTGCTCGTAATCCATCGAGCCATAGCCGCGGGTCATCGACTTCATACGGTCGTTGAAGTCGACGAGAATCTCGGAAAGCGGAACCTCGCAGGTCAGCATGACCCGGGTTTCGTCGATCGTTTCGGTGTGCGTCACGTCGCCGCGCTTCTCCATCACCAGCGCCATGATGTCGCCGATGAACTCACCGGGAATCATGATGAAGATCCTCACCATCGGCTCGCGGATCTCCTGGATCTCCTGCGGCTCGGGAAGGAAGGACGGATTGTCGACGATCATCTCCTCGCCATCGGTCCTCGTCACCTTGTAGATGACCGACGGATAGGTCGAAATGACGTCCATGTTGAACTCGCGCCGCAACCGCTCCTGGATGATTTCCATGTGCAGTAGGCCGAGGAATCCGCAGCGGAAACCGAACCCGAGCGCCGTCGAGCTTTCCGACATGTAGGTAAAGGCCGCGTCGTTGATCTGCAGCTTGCCCATCGCCATCTTCAGCCCCTCGTAGTCGGAGCTGTCGACCGGATAAATCCCGGAGAACACCATCGGCTGGATCTCCTTGTAGCCCGGCAGCGGCTCGGAGCACGGATGGGTCGAGTCGGTCAGCGTGTCGCCGATCTTCGCCTCGTCGGCCGACTTCATGTTGCAGATGACGTATCCGACATCTCCCGCCACCAGCTCGTCGCGCTGGGTCATCTTCGGCGTGAACACCCCGATCTCCTTGACCTCATAAGTCTTGCCGGTCGCGAAAAGCTTCACCCTCTGGCGCTTCTGGATTTTGCCCGAGAACACCCGCACGTAGGAAATCACTCCCCGGAAGGCGTCATAGACCGAGTCGAACACCGTCGCCCGAAGCAGCTTGTCCGGATTCTCGGTCGGTGCCGGAACCCGCGCGACCACGGCTTCGAGAATATCCTCGATGCCGATTCCATTCTTCGCCGAGGCCGGAATCGCCTCCTCCGCCGGAATCGCGAGGATGTCTTCGAGTTGCTGCTTGCATTTGTCGACGTCGGCCGCCGGCAGGTCGATCTTGTTGAGTACCGGGATGATGGTGAGGTTCTGGTTCATCGCCAGATGCAGGTTCGCCATCGTCTGGGCCTCAACGCCCTGCGCCGCGTCGATCATCAGGATCGCTCCCTCGCAGGCCGCCAGAGAGCGGGCCACCTCGTAGGAGAAATCGACGTGCCCGGGGGTATCGAGGAGGTTCAGGCGGTACGTCTTTCCGTCCTGCGCCTTGTACTCCATCGCCACCGGGTGGCTTTTGATGGTGATCCCCTTTTCACGCTCAAGATCCATCGCATCGAGCAGCTGGTCCTGCTTCTGCCTCTCGGAAATCGTCTGGGTAAACTCCAACAGACGATCCGACAGGGTCGTCTTGCCGTGATCGATGTGGGCGATGATCGAGAAGTTGCGTGTGAGCTCGGTGGACATGGGCGGTCGGAGGCACCCGGTCGGGCGCGGCGGATGAAAACCACGGAATACACGGAACGCACGGAAAAAGAAAGGGATGCGACTGGAGAAGCGGGCTCGACCCCGCTGCTCCGGAGCCTCCATCTTCGACCCCGATGGATCCCGCCGGCAGCTCCGATTCCTCCCCTCCCGGGCTCCCTCCACCTCCTCCCAAGATCGAGACCGGCAAGCTCTGGTTGAGCCTGCTCCTGCCCCAGGGTTTTCTCGTCGCCTCGGTAATTCTGATGCTCCTCCCGGAATTCGGTATCCCGCACGGGGGGATCATCGAATCCTTCGCCATCGGCGGACTCCAGCTGTTCTGGATCAGCGGGATCATCTGCTGGGTCAAATTCGGGCAAGTGGTGAACCGCCGTTTTCAGGGAACCGGAGCCGTCCTGATGATTCTCGGCTACCCGATCGCCCAAGTGTCGGTGGGATTGGCGCTTTTCTTCGGGATCTGCATGGCCGGGATGGCTCTGGCGTGAGAAACCGGATCCGGTTCGCGGCATTGCACCCCCGCCCGCTTGTCTGCTAGGGATTCGGAAACGTGAGCGGCCGCTACGAGATTTTCGACATCCTTGCCCAGGACGGGACCGGTGTGGTTTTCCATGCCGAGGACCGGGAAACGGGGCGCGAGGTCGTGCTGCGGCGCTTCTTTCCGTTCGGCGCCGACGGCGGGGGCTTGGTCGATGAGGAACGGACGGCCTACGAAATCGCGGTCCGGCGCCTGATGAGCGTTTCCCACCCGGCGCTGCGCAATGTCCTCGACGGCGGCACCGACCCGGTCGACGGCATGCCTTTCCTCGTCACCGAGTGGATCGAAGGCCGACCGCTGATCGAGAGGCTGCGCGAACGCCCGCTGAGTCCGCCCTCCGCCAAAGCCCTGATCGACCTCGCTCTGGAGACCTGTCAGGTGCTCTCGGAGACTTTCAAGGAGGAGTCCGTCTGGATCGAAACCGGGGCCGACTCGATCATTCTTGGCCCGAGTGATCAGGAACGGCAGGTGACCTTCTGGATCTCGCCCTTGCGCTGGCTCGGTGAGGCCGACTCCCGGCAGGGACTGAGGCCGATCCTGCAAATGGCCGAGGAAGCGACCGGCTGGAACCGCCGGATGCTCTCCGATTCCTCCGGAGAGGGGCTCGGAGCATGGATCAAGGCGCTGCGGAAGGATCCCGACGTCTGGAGCCTTGAGCAGGCCCGCTACGCGCTGCACCACGGAGTGGCGTCCTTGGTCGAGGTGCCGAAAGCGACGCCCCCTGCGAATCCAGGCCCCATTTCGCCGGCCCACGCGACCATTCCCGCCCAGACCGACCCGCCGCAGCCCATCCAGCTCAGGCACTCGACCAACTGGTGGCCGTGGATCGTCGCCGGTGTCCTGACCGTGGCCGCACTCGGGTTCATTTTCTGGCAAGCCACACGCCCGCGGACCGAGCCAGCGCCGCCGGTCGTGAAGATTCTCGACAACGGCCCTCCCGCTCCCGTGGAGGCCGCCCCGGAGGAGATCAAGGCGGAGAAGGAGCTCTCCCCCGCCGAGATCGCATCGGCAAGGGCCGCCGCGATGGCCGAAGAGGTCGCGGAGATCGCCCGCCTTCCCGAGGACGGCAGTGCCGGACAGGCGCCGCCGGAACTCGATGCCAAACTGATCGAGGTCGGCCGACAGCTCCGTGGCAGCATCGGAAAGCGGGCGCGCCTCGGCGTCCGCCTCTACCAGGTGCGGGCGAGCGATTCCGGCAAAACGCTCTACCTCGAATTCGGCTCGACCCGCGAACCGGATGCCATCTGCGCCCGCTACCGCACCGATCTGGGCATCTTCACCGAAGAGGAATTGAAGAAGCACATCGGCAAGCGGCTCTACATCCAGGGCAAGGTGGTCGCCGACCCGAGCGGCCGGGTCGCGATCGACCTCGATGACGAGGACTCGCTCGAGGTCGATCCCGGCTGAGGCGATGGGCTTGGACTGAATTGGACCGCGAGCTTCGGCTCGCCCCGGAGCCTCGTCAGGTAGGGACGGCCGCCCCCGGTCGTCCGTGATCCGCCGCGACGGCCGTGGCCTTTCTTCATGCAGCGGACAAGCGAGGGCGCTTGTCCCTACCTTTGTCGGAGATCCATGCGGTTGGAGCAAGGCGCTCCACTCCCACCTCCGCACTTGGTCTTTCGGTCGGTTCCTCCTTCACTGAACCGGTGATCCCGGCCGACTCCGATCTCGCCGCTGCCGACTTCCTCCAGGCGAAGGAAGTCCTCGCACTGGCATCGGCCGGACTGAAAACACCGCGCCAGCTCCTCGATCGTCTGCCCCGGCGCTACGAGGACCGACGACGCTTCGATGCCTTCCCCGCCTCGCCCGGCGGCGCGCCGGTTTGCATCCGCGGACAGGTCATCGACACGCGGAACCGCTTCGGCCCGCGAGTCCGATTCTATGAGGCGGTGGTGGCCGATACCTCGGGCTCCGCCATGGGTCCATCCACCCTCACCTGCCGGTGGTTCAACATGCCTTACCTGAGCAAGGTTCTGGCCGCGGGACAGGAGGTCATCCTGCACGGCAAGCCGAAGGACTTCCAAGGACGGATCGTCATCGACCACCCCGACTTCGAGGTGATCCGCGACGACTCCGGACCCTCGATCCACCTCGAGCGGATCGTGCCCGTCTACGGCAACGTTTCCGGAATCAACCAGCGCCGGCTACGGGAGATCCAGTATCTCATGCTCGATGCTGTCGATCCCGCGACGCTAGCACCGGAATTCGACGTCGATCCGACCTACCCTCGGCACGAAGCCTACCGCGAGGTCCACTTTCCCGAATCGATCGAGCAAGCCGACGCCGCCCGGCGGCGGTTCGCGCTTGAGGAGTTCTTCGGCGTCCAGCTCCAGGTCGTCTGGCGCAGACAGCGGCACGATCGGCGCAATGGCCGCGTGCTCGGGAAAAAGACCGAGCTCCTCACCCGGTTCTACGAGAGCCTGCCCTTCGATCTGACCGATGCCCAGAAACGGTCGATCCGGGAGATTCTCGGCGACCTCCGCACGCCGCGACCGATGAACCGGCTGCTGCAGGGCGACGTCGGATCGGGCAAAACCTTCGTGGCCATGGCGAGCATGCTGCTGGCCATCGACTCCGGCGTGCAGGCCGCGCTGATGGCGCCCACCCAGATCCTCGCCGAGCAGCACTTCCTCACCTTCCGGAAATGGCTCGAGCCGCTCGGCGTGCGGGTCGCGCTGCGCACCGCCGATCGCCAGGAAAGCACCCACATCGAGCTCGACGGTGCGCCGCAGATCGTCATCGGCACCCACGCCCTGCTCTACGACGACGAACTCTTCAGCAACCTCGGCCTCGTGGTGATCGACGAGCAGCACAAGTTCGGCGTGATGCAGCGCGGCCGGCTGATCGAGCAGGGCACCACGCCCGACGTCCTGGTGATGACCGCCACGCCGATTCCGCGGACATTGACGATGACGATCTACGGCGACCTCGACGTCTCGATCCTCGACGAACGACCGGCGGGCCGCGGCAAGATGGTCACCGCGCTGCGGACCAATCCGAAGCAGACCGACCTCAACCGTTTCGTGAAGGACCAGCTCGAGAGCGGGCGTCAGGCCTACCTCGTGTATCCGCTGGTGGAGGAGAGTGAGAAGCTCAAGGCGGAGGCCGCAACGGTCGCCCACGAGAAATGGGCCAAGCGGCTGTCGAAGTTCGAAGTCGGCCTGCTTCACGGCAAGGTGGATGCCGAGGAGAAGGAATCGGTGATGCGACGATTCCGAGATCACGAGATCGACGCGCTTGTCGCGACCTCGGTGATCGAGGTCGGTGTCGATGTCCCCAATGCGAACCTGATGATCATCCACCACGCCGAACGCTTCGGCCTGGCCCAGCTCCACCAGCTGCGGGGACGGATCGGTCGCGGTGAGCACAAGAGCTACTGCATCCTGCTGACCGACGGGAAGAGCCCCGACGCGCTCGAGAAGCTGCAGGTCATGGAGAAGACTTCGGACGGGTTCGTCATCGCCGAAGAGGACCTGCGGATCCGTGGCCCGGGAAACGTGCTCGGCACAATGCAGAGCGGAATGGGCGAGTTCCGCTTCCCCGACTTCCTCGCCGACACGGCTCTGCTGCGCGAGGCCCGGGCCTTGGCGGACAAGGTCGTCGAGACCGACCCCGACCTCACCGGCCCCCATGCCAACCTCCGTCCGAGGATCGAGGAAATCGACACCGACCCCGCCATCTCACGCGGATAGCAGTTCCAATAATTATAGCTCATCGAGCCAACCAAAGGGCCCAACCGGACAATCAAAAGGCCCATTGGCCCAGTCAGAAGGCCCAGCGGGCCGAAATCTCTATAGCTTCAGATCCCAGCAAAATTTTCGAGCTCCATCGGAGCGACATCGAAGTGCCCCGCCCCCACGCCCCGCCCCACCACCATGGCAAACACCTACACCCAACTCTACATCCAGGTCGTTTTCGCCGTCAGCGGTCGCCAATGCCTGATCTCCGAGCGCCACAACGACGAGCTCCAGAAATACATTACCGGCATCGTCTCCGGGCAGGGTCAGAAACTGATCGCCATCAACAATATGCCCGACCACATCCACATCCTTGTCGGCCTCAAACCCTCGATGGCGATTTCCGATCTGGTTCGCGCGATCAAGGCCTCTTCTTCCGCCTTCATCAATCAGCAGAACTGGGTTCCCGGACGATTCGAATGGCAGCAGGGGTTCGGCGCCTTCTCGTATGGCCATTCCCAGTTGGGATCCGTGGTTCGGTACATCCGAAATCAGCAAGAGCATCACCGGACCAAGACGTTCACCGACGAGTATCTCGCGCTACTCGACAAGTTCGAGGTGCCGCATGACCAGCGATACATTTTCAAGCCGATCGAGGGGGCGGACCCCGGCAGGTGATCCAACTGGATGCCGCTCCGATGGAGCTCGATCGCTTCTCGCTCCCCCGAAGGCTATATCGATGACAGCCCTACGGGCTTGGGAAAATGCCCGCGATCTCACGTGGATAAAAAAACACCCGGCCGGGAGCTCCGGACGGGTGTTTGGAAAAACTGCGACGGGTTACGTGGGACTTACCAGTTGTCGTCGTCGAAGCCGCGCTTGCCGCCGCCGCGACGCTCACCGCCGCCGCCACCGCCGCGACGGTCACCACCGCCGCCACCGCGCCGGTCGCCGCCATAGCCGCCTCCGCCACCACGACGGTCACCACCGCCGCCACCGCGACGATCGCCGCCGTAGCCGCCACCGCCACCGCGGCGCTCACCGCCACCACCACCGAAGCCGCCGGAACGGGGCTCGCGGGGTTCGGCCGGGTTCACACGCAGGGCGCGACCGCCAAAATCCTGGCCGTCCACCGCATCGGCTGCTTCCTTCACCTTCGACGAATCGGCGAGGGTGACGAATCCGAAGCCACGCGGCCGCCCGGTTTCCCGGTCGGTGATCAGCTTCACTTTCTCCACCGGTCCAAAAGCGGCGAAGAGTTCCGCCACCTCTTCTTCGGTGGCGCTGTAGGGCAAATTGCCCACGTAGATGTCCATTGTCTGGTTAGTCAGTAGAGGCGCCATGTCGATAGAGCTGTCATCAAGGCACGGCACAACCTCAATGGAGCGACCCGGTCTAGCTTACCGGCTTGTGTTCCGGCTACACGGCCAGCCGCGGGGACGCAAGCACCGAAAATCCGGCCGGATGTGACGGAAAGACGCGAATCTCCCGCGACAGCGCCTTGCCAGCCGTCCATTTCCCACGCTCGATGGCCCCCGTCTTGAGCGCGTCACGGAATCAGGAACTCGACGGCTGGCGGGCCATTGCCGTGCTCGGCGTGATGTGGCTGCACTGGGCGATCCCCAAGTGGCGCGGCGGGATCCCCTTCGAGATCGGCTTGTATTTCTTCCTCACCCTGACCGGATTCCTGATCACACGAATCCTCCTCCGGGAAAGGGATCGGGGCGACCAATCGGGAAAACCGTGGGCCGCCGAAGCCTTCCGCCGCTTCCAGTTCCGCCGTGCCCTGCGCATCCTCATCCCCTGCTACGCGGCGATGGTCTTCGGCCTGATCGTCGGCGCCGAAGATATCCGCCAGCACCCGTTCGTCTACTTCGCCCACCTGTCGAATTTCCATATCGCGCTGCTCCCCGAATGGCCGCACGGGACCTCGCACTACTGGACCCTCGCCATCCAGCAGCAGTTCTACCTGCTGTGGCCGATCCTGATCTTCATCGTCCCGAAAAGGGCTCTCACCGCGGTCCTGATCCTCCTCGTCGCCGTCGCCCCGATCTCCCGCTTCGTTCTCCTTCACCATTTCCCCCAGGTGCACCACCCGGGGGCCATCAGCCTCTGCGCCCTCGACTACCTCGCAAGCGGATCCCTGCTGGCTTTGGCAATGCACCGCGGCCTCGCACCTTCGGACTCCCGGTTGCGGCTCGCCGCCTGGGGTTGTCTCGCGGTCTACTCGGTGCTTTACACCCTCGATTGGATCGGTCGACCGGTGCCGGGCCTGCGTCACGTGCAGCAAACTTTCCTCTGCGTCTCGATGGCCGGATTGATAGCCGCCACCCTCCACGGGCTGCCTCGCCCTGTTGCTCATGTCCTCACCCGGCCTTGGGTTCTGCACATCGCGAAGATCAGCTACTCGCTCTATCTGCTTCACTGCCTCGTGCCGATGGCGCTCGGACACGTGGCTCCGTTTCTCTGGGAAATCGACGGCAGCCTCGGCACCGCGGTCCGGTTGATCTGCTTCGCGCTGGCGGCGTGGGGCGTCAGCTGGCTGTCATGGCGCTGGATCGAGCAGCCCGTGAATCAGATGCGATCCAAGATTCCGTCTCAATAACTCAATAATCCGCACAATAAATTCGTTCGAAAACCACGAACGCATCCTCCAGACTCCGCCGCCTCGCCGCCATGAAAGCACTCGTCAAAGCCACCGCCGGACCCGGATTGGAGATGCAGGATGTCCCGATGCCCGAGGTCGGGCCGACCGATGTCCTGATCAAGATCCGCAAGACCTCGATCTGCGGCACCGACGTGCACATTTGGAAGTGGGACAAGTGGGCCGAGCGCACCATCCCGGTGCCGATGCACGTCGGCCACGAATTCTGCGGCGTGGTCGAAGCGGTCGGTGACGGCGTGACCGACATTTCACCGGGCGAACTCGTCTCCGGTGAAGGCCACATCGTTTGCAACCGCTGCCGCAACTGCCTCGCCGGCCGCCGCCACCTGTGCCCCAACACGCTCGGCGTCGGCGTCAATCGCCCGGGTGCGTTTGCCGAGTATCTCTCGATCCCGTATCGCAACGTCTACAAGGTAGACCCTTCCATCCCGGAGGACGTGATCTCGTGCTTCGACCCGCTCGGGAACGCGGTTCACACGGCGCTGTCTTGGGACCTCGTCGCCGAGGACGTCCTGATCACCGGCGCCGGACCGATCGGCTGCATGGCGGCTGCAATCTGCCGTTTCGCCGGCGCGCGGCACGTGGTCGTCACCGACGTGAATCCATACCGCCTCGACCTGGCCAAGAAGCTCGGCGCCACCCGCACGGTGGATGTTTCCAAGGAATCGCTCACCGACGTCCGCAACGAGCTTGGCATGAAGGAGGGCTTCGACGTCGGCCTCGAGATGTCGGGGCACCCGTCTGGACTCTCCGACATCCTCGAACACAGCTCGAACGGTGCGAAGGTGTCCCTTCTCGGCATCTTCCCGGAAAAGGTCGCGATCGATTGGGACAAGGTGATCTTCAAGGGCTTGATCCTGAAAGGCATCTACGGCCGCGAGATGTTCGAGACGTGGTACAAGATGAGCAGCATGGTCCGCGCCGGCCTCGATATCTCCCCGGTCATCACCCACCGCTTCCCGGTCGACCAATTCAAGGAGGGCTTCGAGACCATGATCTCCGGCCAGTCCGGCAAGATCGTCCTCGACTGGAGCTGACCCCCCAAGGAGCGGCGGCTTCCAGCCGCCGGAGGGAGATCGGGGAGATACGCACGTCCACGGATAGGGCGCCTGAAAGACGCCGCTCCTTGCCATTTCGCGCCTAACATTCGCCGCCATTTTGGCATTAATCGAGCAGCAGCGTGGCGCCGGACCGCCGTAAACCTCCGTAGTGGCGCGCTAAACAGTTCACAAACCCCAGTTTTCCAAGCAACGCTTGGCGCGTCCGGGACATCCGTGCAGCGGACCCGAGAAACTCACCCAACCTTTTTCCCATGGCCGAATCGTTCCTCCCCGCTCCCTACGCACCGACCTACGACATCGACCCGAAATACGCGAAGAGCGCCGTCTACTTCTGCTGCGAATTCGCGATCGACCAGTCGTTCAAGATCTACTCCGGAGGCCTCGGCTTCCTCGCCGGCTCGCACATGCGGTCCGCCGCCGCGCTGAAGCAGAACCTCTGCGGCATCGGCGTCTACTGGACCTGCGGCTACTACAACCAGACCCGTGGCGAGGGACGCGAGATGGCCGTGCAGTTCCGCCGCAAGGAATACGCGTTCCTTCAGGATACCGGCATCCGTTTCCAGATCCCGATCTACGGCAAACAGGTCTGGGTCGGCGCCAAGTTTCTGCCACCCGAAGTGTTCGGCACGGTGCCGATGTTCTTCCTCACCACCGACATCGAGGAGAACGACATCAACGACCGGCAGATCACCCAACGCCTCTACGACAACGATCCCGGACGCCGGGTCGCCCAGTACATCGTCCTCGGCGTCGGCGGTGCGCGCCTCCTCGAGGAACTCAAGGTCGACCCCGAGGTCTGGCACCTCAATGAGGCCCACGCCCTGTCGGCCGCATTCCGCGTGCTCGAAAAGCACAAGGGCAAGGTCGAGGAAGTCCGCAAGCGTTTCGTCTTCACCACCCACACCCCGGAAGAGGCGGGCAACGAGAAGCACGACTTCGGCCTGCTCAAGAGCGCCAGCTTCTTCGGCGGCCTCGACGAAGCGGTGGTTCGCGAGGCGACCGGCATCACCGACAGCGTCTTCAACCACTCGCTCGCCGCGCTCCGCCTGAGCCACAAGGCAAACGGAGTCTCGAAGCTGCACGGTGAGGTTTCCCGCAAGATGTGGGGCCACCATGAGAACATCTGCCCGATCGGCCACGTCACCAACGCCCAGAATGCCCGCTACTGGAAAGACCGCGGTCTCGAGCGCGCCCGCACCAACGGCGACCTTGAGTTCCTGCACGACCGCAAGCGCGAGCTGAAAGACCAGCTGTTCCGGGTCGTCGCCGACCAGACCGGCAAACTTTTCAGCCCGGATGTCCTGACCATCGTCTGGGCCCGCCGCTTCGCCGGCTACAAACGCGCCGAGCTGATCACCCGCGATATGGCACGCTTCAAGAAGCTGCTCAACAATAGCGACCGGCCCGTCCAGATCATCTGGGCCGGCAAGCCGTTCCCGTTCGATTACGGCGCGATCGAGACCTTCAACCACCTCGTCCGGCTGACCCGCGACTTCCCGAACGCCGCGGTGCTCGTCGGCTATGAGCTCGAACTTTCGCGCATCCTCAAGTACGGCGCCGACATCTGGCTCAACAACCCGGTGGTCACGCGTGAAGCCTCCGGCACCTCCGGCATGACCGCGGCGATGAATGCCGGAGTCAACCTGTCGACCGACGACGGCTGGGTCTGCGAGTTCGCCAAGGACGGCCACAACTCGTTCATCGTGCCGCCGGCCCAGCCCGGACTGTCCGATCACGATCGCGACGAACACGACCGCCTCGGGATTTTCGAGATCCTCGAGAACAAGGTTCTGCCGATGTACTACGACAAACCCAAGGAGTGGTCACAGATCGTGCTCAACAGCATGACCGACGTGGTGCCGTTCTTCGACTCCGACCGGATGGCGGACGAATACTACACGACCGTCTATTCCTGACGGTCGCTCGTTTCACCGGAGAACTCAGGTTCAACCCGGATCGCCGAACTTGCGATCCGGCATCGGGGGAGAAACGAACTCGACCCGACCGTCGAGGTAGGCCACCAGCGCCTTCTTGTCGTCGAAGTAGTGGATGTTGCAATCCGGCTTCGAGCCGTCGGTCCGCATCTCGACATACGACTGGCCGTCGGCCTGATCGAACATCCCGAAGCCGTAGGCGGCATAGATCGTATTCCCCGGATCCTTGAGCTGGCTCAGCTTCACGAAATTCCCCCACTTGTAGAGCTTGCTGTTGAACCCGATCGGCACCGGCAGCCCCGAGCTGTCATGATACACCTTGGTGCCTTTGAACGGCGTCCCCGTCATGGTGTCGGCATCCGAGGTATTGAACATCTGGTCGAGCCCCTGGTTGATCTGCTCCTTGAGCTTCTTCTGGTTGGTCGCCGTCGCTCCCACGAAGAGGAATTCCTGAAAGCGGCCCCAGAATGAGTTGCCGACAAACGGCCTTCCTTCCTCCGGATCGCCCGCCCACTTGAGCGTGTTGATGTTGCCGAAGTTCTCGGTGCTGTAGCCTGCATTCGCCGATGCGACATCCCGGAGCGCGTTGATCGCGGTGACCTTCGCGGCCTTCTTCCGCATCTTCCCGGTCACCGCCAGAGTGATCGCCGCCAATGCCGCGACGATCACGATCGTGACCATCAGTTCCACCAGCGTGAAGCCACGACGGCGTGTGGGCTTGAAGCATTCCGCTTTCTTACGAAGAGCTTGGGGTTTCATGAGTTTTATGGGTTCCACCACTTCCGCCGCGCCCCGATGGGCCGAGGTGCCAAGCGCTCAGTGGCACCCTCCTACATCCAGGCGACCCGTTTTCGTTAACACGCCGCTTTCATCCGGCGACCGAGCCACCGATTCTCTTGACCCGGACCCATTATTTGGCAATTTCGCCAAGTAATGTCGGCACTGTCCATCGATGCCCGCGTTTCCGCGATCAAGGCGCTCGCCCATCCGACCCGGCTTCGGATCGCCGAGGCGCTCGCTGCGGGACCGCTATGCGTTTCGGAAATCCATGCCCTCACCGAGGCCGACCTCTCGACGGTCTCGAAGCACCTTTCGCTGATGCGCGAGGCCGGCTGGCTGTCCTGCGAGAAACAGGGACAGCACATCCACTACCGGCTTGCCTGCGACTGCCTCGACACTTTCCTGCGCTGCGTCGATTCCCTCGGCTGTGGCGACTCCAACTGCTGCTGATCATGACCGTCACCTCATTTCTCGAACTGCTCCGCCGGTACCCCGACGCCGGCATCACCATCCGCCTTCCCGACGGCAACGACGTGCCCGCCCACTTCCACATCACCGAAGTCGGTCACCTCGTGAAGTCGTTCATCGACTGCGGTGGCAAGCGCCACCACGCAGGATCCTGCCTGCTCCAGGTGTGGGTGGCTGACGATACCGACCACCGTCTGACCGCGGGCAAGCTGCTCGGCATCTTCGAGCGCACCGACGGGCTACTGCCGTCCAACGAGCTGCCGGTCGAGATCGAACACGAAGCTCCCGTGCTCACCCAGATGCCGGTCACCGGCTGCGACGCGACACCGGAGGAACTTGTCTTCCACACCGAGTTCAAGAAGGCCGACTGCCTCGCCAAGGAACTCTGCATCCCCGACTTCTCCCTTCCCGGACTGCCGGGCCAATCCTGCACCCCCGGCAGCGGCTGCTGCTGAACCGTTTTCGACACCCATGATCCTCGTTCTTTGCACCGGCAACTCCTGCCGCTCCCACATGGCCGAAGGCATCCTCCAGCGCGCGCTCGGCTCCGAGTTCGAAGTCGCCTCCGCAGGATCCAATCCGGCCGGCTACGTCCATCCGCTCGCCATCCGGGCGCTGGATGAGATCGGCATCGATATCTCCAGTCACACCTCGAAGCACCTCGACCTCTTCCTTTCAAAGGACGTCGAGACCGTGATCACCGTCTGCGGCAATGCCGACCAGGCCTGCCCGACCTTTCCCGGACAGGCGAACCGGCATCACTACCCCTTCGACGACCCGGCCCACGCCGAGGGCGACGAGGAACAGCAGATGGCCGTCTTCCGGCGCGTGCGCGACGAGATCCTGCGCGTCTTCACCGCCTACGCCGACGGCCGCCTCGACCAGAAATGAGGAGAGCGGCTTTTCAAGCCGCCTCTCAAATCGGGTTCCGAACCCGTGCTCCCCAGTTCGACATGAAACTCCCCGCCTGGCTGATCGGTGAATTCCTCGGCACCTTCATCCTCGTGTTCTTCGGCTGCGGCAGCGTCGCCGCTGCGGTGCTCACAGGCGCGCAGGTCGGGATTTTCCAGATCGCCATCGTCTGGGGCATCGCCATCGCGCTCGCGATCCACCTCACCGGCTCGCTGAGCGGCGCCCACCTCAACCCGGCGGTCACGGTCGCGATGGCGGTCTTCGGTGGGTTCGAGAAACGGCTGGTCCCGGGATACCTTGCCGTCCAACTCCTTTCGGCATTTACGGCAGCCGCCGTACTTCACGTGATCTTCGCTTCAGCCTTCTCGGACTTCGAAACACTGAACGGAATCACCCGCGGCGAACCGGGCAGCGAGGCGTCGGCGATGATCTACGGCGAGTATTTCCCGAATCCGGGCGGCAAAGCGCTCGACACGGTCACGAAAGAATCGCTGCCGATGTGGAGGGCATTCCTGGTCGAAGCCATCGGCACGGCGCTCCTGCTGCTTGCGATATGCGGGCTCACCGATGAGTCCAACAGAGGCCGATCGCCGCTTCTCGCTGCCGTCGGAATCGGACTCACCGTCACCATCCTGATTTCGGTCATCGCACCGCTCACCCAAGGCGCGTTCAACCCGGCCCGCGATCTCGGACCCCGATTGTTCTCCTCACTCGCGGGCTGGAAAACCCTGCCCTTCACCTTCAATGGCCACGGCTGGTGGTTCGTCTACATCCTCGCCCCCTTCACCGGCGGCCTCGCGGGCGCCGCCCTTCACCGCTTCATCCTCGCCCCGGCCTATCGGAGCTGAGGGAACCCCCGTCTCAGAGCGTCTCGTTTGCCAGCTCAAGAACCCGATCGAAGGGCATCCGCTCGAGCATTCCAAAGGCGTCATGACGCGTCAGCCGTGCCCGCTGGGCGGCCGGGCTGCTGATGCCGCAAAGGAAACGCGCCAGTTGTCTGGACGACTTGAGGGCCGCATGGCCTTCGTCACGGAGTGATTGGATCAGGGCAAGATCTTCAAGGACCGGATCCGGTGCCTCCTCTCTGGGCAAGGTTTGTGGTGGTTCATCCCGGCACCGGTCGCAGTGGCCGCAGCTGTCGATGTCTTCACCGAAATGCCCCGTCACAAAACCCGTGAGGCAGCCTTCGGACTCGGCCAGTTCAACCACCTCCCTAAGCCGAGCCAGATCCGCCTCCTCGCGCTTGCGGAAACGTTCGTCGAGTCGCCGGGCCACCTCCCGCACATCCACCTCGGGTTTCAGCAACCGGTAGCCCTGCCTCACGCCGCCCTTCTTCAGGGCCACGTCACCCGCTTCATCGAGATGCGTCAGCGCCGCCACGATCCGGTCGCGCGACTCGCCCGTCTCCATCGCCACATGGTCGATTTCGAAACGCGACCAGCTCCTTCCCTCCTTGGCCGCGGCGAAGATCTTCCGCAGAAATGACTTACGGCGGGCATCGTAGCCGTTGAGCACCTGCTCGAAATCGCGGATCAACCGCACCGAATAGGTCGCATAGAACGGCCGGGTGGCTGCGATCACCCCTTCGAGCTCGAGGTAGGTCAGCAAGGTGGTCACAACCAGCGGGCGGATGTCGTTGACCGTCGAGAGTTCATACACCGAGACATCGAATTCCGTGCCGAGACGCAGCGTGTGATCGACGAGGTGACGGACCGCCTCAGGCGTCGGCGTGTCGCCGTAGATGAAGTTCTCAAGCGTCACCAGATCGTCGCCACAGGCGAGCATCTCGCAGACCGACATTTCTCCGTCACGCCCCGCGCGACCGGTTTCCTGCGAGTAGTTCTCGATCGACTTCGGCAGGTTGTAGTGGAACACGGCGCGGATGTCCGCCTTGTCGATGCCCATGCCGAAGGCAATGGTCGCGACCACCACCCGCACGGCGCCGCTCATGAACTTTTCCTGCGCCTCGGCCCGGAATTCCGGCGGCATTCCGGCGTGATAGGCCTGCGCGGAAACACCGTGGCGCTTCAGGTAGGTCGCCACCTCTTCGGCCGTGTGCTGCAGGGTGACGTAGACCACCACCGCACCCCCGACCGCTTCGACTTTCTGCAAGAGCAGCGCCTTGCGCTCCTTGGAGGAGACCGGCGTAACCCGAAGGTCGAGGTTCTGGCGATGGAACGAGAGCTGGATGTGGTCCTCGCGCTTGATTCGGAACTCACGGCGGATGTCGGATGCCACCGACGGCGTCGCGGTGGCGGTCAGACAGAGAACCCGCGGCACCTTGAGGTCCCTGCAGAGCTTCGCGAGCTTCAGGTAGTCGGGCCGGAAATTGTGGCCCCACTCGGAAATGCAGTGGGCCTCATCGATCGCAACCATTCCGATATCCATCCGCTTCAGGCGTTGCCGAAACCCCTCGTTGGCGAGGCGTTCCGGAGCGACGTAGAGCAGCTTCACGGAACCGTCACGCAGGCCGTCCATGACTTCCGCGTATGCCTCCTGGCTAAGCGAGGAGTCGAGGCGGGCGGCACCGATACCTTTCCCGCGCAGCGCGTCCACCTGGTCCTTCATCAAGGCGATCAGCGGAGAAATCACCAGCGTCACGCCCTCGATCATCAGCGCCGGCAGTTGGTAGCAGAGCGACTTGCCACCCCCCGTCGGGAACACCGCGAGCATCGACCTCCCTGCCACCAGGCCCTCGACCACCTCCCTCTGGCCCTCGCGGAATTCCGCGTGGCCGAAGCGTTCTTTCAGCAGCGTCTCGGGCATCGGCCTCAGCCTGTCGGTGAGATCCATTCCCCACAAGACCCGCCTGCGGGGTTCGTAGTTCCGCCTTCAGTCGGTTGCGGAACTCCGGGCATCTCCTCGAACTACTCTGCCGACGGCGCGAAACCCATCCCTTAGCCCTCACCCCATAGACCCCGTAAACGGGGAACTACAAACCACACAGGCGCGCCACTGGGGTTCGTAGTTCCGCCTTCAGGCAGCTGCGGAACTCCGGGCATCTCCTCGAACCACTCTGCCGACGGCGCGAAACCCATCCCTTAGCCCCCACCCCATAGACCCCGTAAACGGGGAACTACAAACCACACAGGCGCGCCACTGGGGTTCGTAGTTCCGCCTTCAGGCGGTTGCGGAGCCACGGGCTTCTCCTCGAACCACTCCGCCGACGGTGCGAAACCCATCCCTTGGCCCCCACCCCATAGACCCCGTAAACGGGAAACTACAAACCACACAGGCGCGCTTGGATGATGGGTTGCTGCACCTCACCAAAGAAACACCACCGGCGGCACGACGATCTTCACCTGACCGCCGCCGGCCCGGTTCTCGCTTTCCTCGATGGCGGTGACGACATCGTTCTCGAACTCGACGAGCGTCTTGCCGGTCTCCTCCTTGGTCACGTGGGAGAGCTGGCGGTAGATTTTCCCGGTCACCGGGTCCTTGATGTAGGTGTAGTGCGGAACTTCCTCGTAGGCGACGAACTCCCACGACCCGCTGCGACCTTTCTCGGTCTGGCGAACCTTGGTCTTGGTCGGCGAGCCAAGCGACTTCCCGACCTCCTCGAGCGTCATCCCGATCGCTACCCGGTTCTCATCGATCAGCCGGGCAACCTCAAGCTGCCGGTTGTAGAGCTTCTTCAGGTTCTCGACGAAGTCCGGGTCCTTCGATGCGAATGCCCAGGGAGCGACCCAGCCGACCACACGGTTGCCGGTCGTCTTGGCGCTGATCCGGTAAGCCCGCTCGGTCATCGCCTGCAAGACAACCTTCTGGCCGGTCACGATGCTGCCGAGCTTCCGCTTCCCGTCCTTGTCGGAAAAGATCGGTGCCTCCTTGATCACCCGCAGTTCGATCGGCTTGTCGAGATGCTCCTCGAGGTAGACTACGTCGGGATCGGAATCGAGGAGGGAACGCCGCGGCTCCGCGGACGCGACGAGCGTCCCGGCCAGCAGAAAGGTGATTGCCGATCGGAGGATCATGGTAGGGAGGGTAGCAGGCCCCCGGCGCGCGGGGGAGCCTTTCCTTTCCTGACGGGCCGCGCCCCGCCCTTATTCGATCATTTCTCCTCCTTTTCGCCGAATGCGTCCTCGAACTTGTGCATCAGGTCGTGGAGAGCCTCGACGTTGGCGGCGTCGGTCGACTGCTTGCACTTCATCGCGGTGACGATCACCTCGTGGCAGAGCTTGAGCTTCTCGACGTAGCCATCGGCATCCGGCTTGAGCCGCTGGGCGAGGAAATAGTTGAGCACCTTGTCCTGGATCGCCTGGGCGTGGGACTCCTTGTTCATGATCCAGCGGGTGAGCTGGTGGGCGTTGGCCGAGGGATCCTTGCTGAGCTCGTCGATCTGCTTGGCGGCCTTCTCGATCGTCACCCAGTCGGTGTGCATCGAGTTGATCACGTTGTTGTCGTCATAAATGCCGCAGGGGACCTGGCAGTGGGCCGAAATCTCGGCAACCGGGGCGAGTGCGAAAACGGCGGGAAGGAGGAGGGCGAAGGTTCGTTTCATATCGTCGCCAACCTACCGCCCCCGGATGGGCCCGCAAGCAACTCCTTCAAACTTCGACGTTCGGATTCGGACCTCCGATGCTGGCCCTACCGAAGCCTTGGCGAAGGCGGGTTCGGTGTTCATCGTCCCGCCCATGCACACCGGACCGCTCTCGCAAAAGCTCTTCGCCACGGCCAAGGAGATGATTCCCGGCGGGGTGAACTCGCCCGTCCGCGCCTTCCGCAACGTCGGCGGAGAGCCGTTCTTCGTCCGCCGGGCCAAGGGCAGCCGGATCGAGGATGTCGATGGCAAGACCTACATCGACTACATCGGCTCGTGGGGCCCGAACATTCTCGGACACGCCCCGGCGGTGATCACCAATACGATCCACGAAGTCGCCAAGGACGGCGTCTCCTTCGGCATCCCGAACCCCTTCGAGGTGGAGATGGCCCGCACCATCACCGAGTGGGTGCCGTCGGTGGAAAAGGTCCGGATGTGCAATTCCGGGACCGAGGCAACGATGTCGGCAATCCGACTCGCGCGCGGATTCACCAAACGCGACCTGATCGTGAAATTCGACGGCTGCTACCACGGCCACAGCGACTCGCTGCTGGTGGCCGCAGGCTCCGGCGCCCTGACCCACGGCGAGCCGGACTCGGCCGGAGTCCCTGCCGACTTCGCGAAGAATACCATCGTCCTTCCCTACAATCACCCCGAGGCGCTCGAATCGCTCTTCGCCGAGAAGGGCGACCGGATCGCGGCGATCATTGTCGAATCCTATCCCGCCAACGCCGGATTCGTGTTGCCCCAGCCCGGCTACCTCGACCTGCTCTGCTCGATCACGCGCACCTACGGCTCACTGCTGATCTTTGACGAGGTGATGACCGGCTTCCGCCTCGGCAAAGCCGGCGTGCAGGGACTCGAGGGCATCAAGCCGGACCTCAGCTGCTTCGGCAAGGTGATCGGCGGCGGGCTGCCGGTCGGGGCTTTCGGCGGACGTGCCGATGTCATGGACATGCTGGCGCCCGACGGTCCCGTCTACCAGGCCGGCACGCTTTCCGGCAACCCGCTGGCGATGGCGGCCGGACTGGCACAGCTCAAGGAGCTCGGCAAGACCTCCGGTTACCCGCGACTGGAGGAACTCGGCGCCCACTTCGAGAAGGGACTGCGCCAGCTGCTCTCCGAAAAGGGCGTCCCGCACCGCCTCAACCGGGTCGGATCGATGTTCTGCCTGTTCTTCACCGATCGTGAGATCATCAACGTCGATGACGTCATGAAGCAGGACCTCGAGTTCTTCCGGAAGTTCTTCTGGGCCTGCCTCGACAAAGGCATCTACCTCGCCCCGAGCCCCTACGAGACCGGCTTCCTGTCTCTCGCCCACACCGAAGCCGACCTCGACGACACGCTGTCCGTCTTCGCGGAGGCGCTGGCGACGATCTAGTGTCCCGCGCGGCAAGAGCGTTGGCTTTCGCGCGAGAGATTTTTTCCAAATGCAAGGCGTGACGAGGGAGCAAATCGAGATTTGTGACCGAGGAACAACGCCGCATTTGGGAAAAAGATCCGCGCCTCGTTCGGCGGACGAGCGCAGCGAGCTGATTTCAAGATAACTTCCTTCATCCCGAAAGGTGACGAACTTGCCGCGCGGGACACTAGCTCCCCACTTGCGGAAATCGGCCCCGCAACGATGGGTGCCGCATGAGTTCCAACGCCTTCCTCGGCTCGCGGGTCGCGGACGCAGTGGCCATGCCGGTCCACTGGTACTACGACCGCGAGGCCCTTCAACGCGACTACGGCCCGATCGACGGCTATCAGGCCCCGCGCAATCCCCACCCCGATTCCATCCTTTGGCGATCGACCTACGTGGCTCTGAATTCCGATGGCGACATCCTGCGCGACCAAGCCCGCTACTGGGGCCAGCGCGGTATCCACTACCACCAGTTCCTCGAGGCCGGTGAGAACACGCTGAATTTCCGCCTCGCGACGGAACTCGTCCGCTGGTCCACCGAACGCGGCGGCTACGATCCGGATCGCTGGCTGGAACGCTACGTCGAAGTCATGCTCACTCAGGGCTGGCATCGCGATACCTATGTCGAAGAATACCATCGGGGATTCTTCACCCGCTACGCCCAAGGAAAGGCCCTGAGAAAGTGCTCGATCCGGGATGAGCACATCGGCGGACTCGCGCAGGTCCCGGCCTTGTTCAGCCTGCTCGACGACCTTCCTTTGGACGAGAAACGTAGGATCGTTCGCGAGCATGTCGGCCTGACCCACGCCCACGCCAACGTGCTGCGCGCCGCCGACACTCTGTGCCGACTGCTCCATCGGATCCATGAGGGAGTCGGACTCCGGGAGGCGATCCTGAGCGAAGCGGGCGACTGGATCTCGACGCGCAAGTGCGAGAAGTGGGCCACCCAGCCCGACGAGCACGTCGTCGGCCAACGCTTCAGCCCAGCCTGCTACATCGATCAGGCCATGCCCGCCGCTCTCTTCCTGGCTTGGAAATGCCACGACGATTTTGACCGCGGCATCATTGCCAATGCCATGGTCGGTGGAGACAACTGCCACCGGGGTGCCGTCGTCGGAGCGCTGCTCGGCGCCGCATGCGGCATCCACCCGCGATGGATCGAAGGTCTTCACCAACCACCCGAACCCGCCGCCGCATCGTGAGATTCCCTCCGACCCGAGACACGGCGATCGAACGACTCGAGTCGTTTCTCCCGAACGCCGCGAAATACGCCAAACTCCGCAACTTCGACTTCGGCCCCGCCGAGCGGTCGAACGTTTCGGGCCTGTCCCCTTACCTTCGCACCCGCCTGATCACCGAAGATGAGGTCAGCCGGGCCGTGCTCGGGCGCTTCGCGGCGTCGAGTGTCGACAAATTCCTGCAGGAAGTCGCGTGGCGGACCTACTGGAAGGGCTGGCTGGAAATGCGTCCTCAGGTCTGGGATCGCTACCTTTCGGACCTCGACGGGCTCGACCGATCCGACGACTACGATGCCGCCATCGCAGGACGCACGGGCATCGACTGTTTCGACAGCTGGGCGCGCGAGTTGGTCGAGCACGGCTATCTTCACAACCACACCCGTATGTGGTTCGCCAGCATCTGGGTTTTCACGCTCCGGCTTCCTTGGCAGCTCGGCGCCGACTTCTTCATGCGACACCTGCTCGACGGCGACCCGGCGTCCAACACGCTGTCGTGGCGCTGGGTCGCGGGCCTCCACACGAAGGGCAAACACTACCTCGCGCGAGCTTCGAACATCGCGAAGTACACGGACGGCCGGTTCAATCCCACGGGCCAGCTCGACGAGTCCGCCGGTCCGCTGCCACAAGATCATGAGTTCGAACGAATGCCCCTTGAGTTGCAGGATTTCTCCCCACCAGACGGCAGGATCGGCCACCTCGTCCTTGCGGATGACCTCGCGCCGCCACCCTGCGAGGTGATGTCTACCGGCGTTGCCACCGAGTGTCTCCGGGAAGCGGCGCAACCGGTTCACAATTTCCTGCGGGGCGCTCTGGAAGACACACGGCAGAGATACGGAGGCGTCGCACTGACCGGCGACCTTGGCGAAGCCGTCCAGGCGTGGGTGGCCGACGAGAAACTCGATGCCATCGTCGTCGCACGTCCCGCGGTCGGCCCATGGCGTCAGGTTCTGGATAACCTCGAAGCCGGAGTGCCGGTCCATCCCTTCGTCCGCGAGTGGGATCGCAAACTCTGGCCCTCTGCCACCGCGGGCTTCTTCAAGCTCCGCAAGCAGCTGCCGAAGTTCTTCGATTCCCTCGCCGTATCGGGATGAATCCGTCGGCGGAACTCGCAAATCCCGGATCGGGCATCGCTCACCCTACATGCGAAGTATTCTCTGCCTTCTTCTCCTCAGCATGGTCGGTGGTTTCCTGCGTGCGGAGACCGGCAAGAAGATCGTCGAGGCCGCCCGGACCCAGATCGGCGTGACCACCCTCTACGACCCAGCCTACGTCGGCCTCGACTACCCCGGCGGCGACGTTCCGAAGGAACGCGGCGTTTGCACCGACGTCGTCGTCCGCGCGCTGCGGAAGGGCATCGCTGCCGACCTTCAGAAGCTCGTTCACGAGGACATGAGGGCGAACTTCGCCAAGTATCCGAAAAACTGGGGGCTCAAGCGACCCGATCGGAATATCGACCATCGCCGGGTTCCCAACCTCAAGACCTACTTCAAGCGGCAGGGATATTCCAAAGACGTCACCAAGAAGCCGTCCGACTACCAACCCGGTGACCTCGTCACCTGCACCGTGCCGCCGAACCTCCCGCACATCATGATCGTCAGCGACCGGCGCAACGAGGACGGCAGACCTCTGGTGATCCACAACATCGGCAGGGGCGCGAAGGAAGAGGACCGGCTGTTCGACTTCCCGATCACCGGCCACTACCGGTGGAAATGAAAAAGGCCGGCTCCCGTGGGGGAACCGGCCTTTGAAAAAAGCGGGATACGATCAGGCGAGCGACGCCAGCTTCTCCTTGAGCTGGTCCTTGGTCACGTTCGCGCCGACGATCTGGTCCTTCACCTCGCCGCCCTTGAAGAAGAGGAGCAGCGGGATCGAGCGGACGTTGTACTTCACCGCGAGGTCGCGGGCTTCGTCGACGTTGACCTTGCCGACCTTGGCACTGTCACCGATCTCGTCGGCCACCTGGTCGATGACCGGACCGATCATCTTGCAGGGTCCGCACCACTCGGCCCAGAAGTCCACGAGCACCGGCACGTCGGAGTCGATCACCTCACTTTGGAAATTGCTGTCGTTGAGTTGCAAAGCCATGGCCGAACGATGGCGGGCGGACTCCGATTGTCAACTCCGCCCGGATCCCGGAGCGAGCCCAGAGAATCCGTTGCTCGGACAATCCGAATGGGACCGGGATGGATAAGATGGATGGGATCAGATTGGGATGGCGGAGACTTGCGAACCCAATCCGTCATCCGATCCATCCCATCCATCCTGGTCCGGAATACAATCGGCATACCGGAACGAAAAACGCCCGCTCCCGGAGATCCGGAAGCGGGCGCTGAAGTGGGTCGGGATCGAATTACTCTTCGCTCTCCTCCATGTCCTCGGAGTCATCCGCCGGTTCATCGGCGGGCTCGTCGTCGGCGACGGCTGGCGACTCGTCGGCCATCGGGGCGTCGAGGTTGCCCTCGCGCATGTCCGTTTCGACCGTCGTGCTCTGCCATGCGAGGAAGGCGACGCCGGCGGCGAATACAAAGGTGATGATGGGTGCTACCATGGTCGTGAATTAGAAAAGGTTACCCCACTCGATGGGCTGCTTCTCGCCTTGGTCGTCGGTTCCGAGCCAGACTGCGGCGGTCATGAGCTGGATCGCGATCACCGCGGCGGCGCCGAGGAAACCGAGGATCGAGAGGACGTTGACGATCCCGTTCGAGCCGGTGCCGGCATCCTCTTCGCTGACCTGCATGGTCGCCATCTGCGACGCGGCCGGCGCGGCGGTGCCGAGCGGCTGGGTCGGCGGCTGGAGTTGGACGGTCGCCTTCGGGAGGGCAACGGTCGGGCCGGGTGCCGGAGCGCTGGGAGCACCGGGGCCACCGGCAGGTTGGGTGATCGGCGGGCCCGGCTTTGAAGCCGCACCACCGGTATTGAGCTTGATGGTCGGGGCCGGAGCACCCGGAGCGGAAGAGCCACCCGCGGTGCGGAGAGGAATCGTCGGGGCCGGGGCCGGAGCCTTGCCACCCACGGTCGGAGCCGGGGGTGCGCCGACCGTCGGGGACGGTGGCTTGGGAGCCGTTGGAGGCTTGGGCGCGGCAGTCGGCTTCGGGGCGGCCGGGGCCGGAGCGGCACCGGTCGGCGAAGCGGCGGGCGCATCGGCGGCCTTCAGGGTCACGCGGACCGTTTCCTTCTTCAGCGGGACGCTGGAAGTTTGTTTCGAGGGCGGGTTCTCTTGATCGCTCATGCGGGCGTTTTTTTGCGTTTTTTGCGTTGGGGAGAAAAAACACTTCCAAAGAAGGCGTGTCAAACCTCCATCAAGCCGGAAAATCGGCCGTATTTACTTTATCCATCAACAATTCCGCCACTTTCCGGCTCTCGTCTTGACCCCCCTCAGCCGCCCTGTCTCGTAGCTCCAGTCCATGATCACCCGCCGCCGTTTCCTCGTCACCACCGGCCTCGCCTTCGCCGGCCTCCAGCGCTACAGCCATGCCGCCACTTCCCGCACGGCCGACCCCTTCGGCCCGCTGATCAAGGATCCGGAAGGAATTCTCGATCTTCCCGAAGGCTTCTCCTACCGCGTGCTCTCGAAACTCGGCGAGAAAATGGACGACGGCTTCAAAGTCCCCGGAAAGCCGGACGGCATGGCCGCCTTTGCCGGTCCGGACGGCAAGGTGATCCTCGTCCGGAACCATGAGTTGGCGCTGGCGATGACCGGTATCGGGCCTTTCCCGAACAACCGGAAGTTCCCCGAAAATCTCGATCTCTCGCTGAGCCACGATGCGGGGGAAGGCGGCCGCGAACCCCACATCGGCGGCACCAGCAACCTGGTCTTTGATCCGGAGACCGGCGAGACCGTCCGCCAGTTCCTCTCGCTGACGGGCACCGACCGCAACTGCGCCGGCGGGCCGATGCCATGGGGCACATGGATCACCTGTGAGGAGCCGGAAGACCTCCTCACGCCGCGCGGACGCCAACACGGCTGGTGCTTCGAGGTGAAGGCCACCGACCAGCCCGGATTGCAGAAGGCGGTCCCGCTCAAGGCCCTGGGCCGCTTCCGGCACGAGGCTGTGGCGCTCGATCCCGGCACCGGGATCCTCTACCTCACCGAGGACCGGACCGACGGCCTGCTCTACCGTTTCCTGCCGAAACGGGAACGCGATTTCACCGAAGGCAAACTGCAGGCGCTGGCGATCGTCGACCGACCCAAGGCCGACTTGCGCAACTACGATCCGGATTCGGAGTGGCCGGTCGAACGGACGCCGATGAAAGCGACGTGGATCGACGTCGAGGAGCCTGAAGCACCTCTCGACGACCTCAGGATCCGCGGCCACAAGGCGGGTGCGGCACGCTTCGCACGCGGCGAAGGCATCTGGTTCACCGAAGACGGGATCTTCATCTGCTGCACCGACGGTGGAGCGACCCGGCACGGCCAGGTGTTCCGTCTCGATCCCTCCGGATCGGCCGAAAAGCCGGACACGCTCGAACTCTACATCGAAGCCGGTGAGGACGACCTCCTGACGAACGGCGACAACGTGTGCTCCGGACCATGGGGCGGACTGGTGATCTGCGAGGACCTCGTCGACGCGTCCTTCAGCACCCACACCCACCTGCGGGGGATCACCAGCGACGGCAAGATGTTCAGCATCGCGCGGAACTCGAAGGACAAGTCCGAGTTCGCCGGCTCATGCTTCTCGCCCGACGGCAAATGGCTCTTCGCCAACCTGCAAGGCCACGGCCTCACGCTCGCGATCACCGGACCGTGGGAGAAAGTGACGAAGGCGTAGAGGGGAATGGACCACGAGCTTAAGCTCGCCCTGGAACCCCTGCACCATGATGTCCCGACTCTCCGGGGCGAGCTGAAGCTCACGGTCCACTCTGGCCGTTGCATGCTCACCTCAGTCCCGGCTACCCTTACCCATGCGACTCAAGATCGGCCTCGCATTCGCCATTCTTGGCACGATCGCCTGTCTGCTGCCGTATGCCCTCCAGAAGACCGCCCGGAGCATCACGATGGGGAGCGTCACGGATCGGGAAAGGCTTGCCGACGCCAGCTCCGCCGAGCTGTCCCCGGACTCCCGGCCTCCGAAACTCAGCGACCGTTCCCAACCCTCTCCACGCGACCTTGTCCGGGCGAGACTTAAGGAGTCCGTGCTCCCCGTGGTGGACTTCAACCAGGCCCTTCCTGCCGAGTGCATCGACTGGATCATGCATCGAGTGAACTTCCCGGAGGACGGACAGGCCGATCGTCTGCAGATCGCCTACAGGTGGGTGGATGCCGCTGAAGACGGCGGGCTCGAATCCGCGAAGCCTACCCCGCTTATCCATCTCCAGCGCAGCAACATCGACGCCTGGACATTGATCAACCTCGTCGCCGACCAAGCGAACCTGCAGTTCGCCATCGACGACCAGGGCGTTCTCGAGTTCAGCCGGTAGAATCTCGGCGCTGCCTCCGCCATGCACCACATTTGGAACTTGGCTCTTTTTACTTCGAACTCCCCACCCGTAAGCTGCGCCCATGACTTCGCGCGTCACCGACCTGCACGTCGCCCGCAACGTCCCGCTGCCCGCACCCGCCCTGCTCCATTCGGAAATCCCCCGCTCGGAGAAGCAGGCAGACTTTGTCGCTGCCTCGCGCGACGTGATCGGCTCGATCCTCTTCGGTGACGACCCGAGGCTGCTGGTGATCGTCGGGCCGTGCTCGATCCACGACACCGAAGCCGGCCTCGAGTATGCCCAGCGCCTCGCCGCGCTCTCGGAACGGCTGAAGGACAAGCTTTACCTCGTGATGCGCGTTTACTTCGAGAAGCCGCGCACCACCGTCGGCTGGAAGGGGCTGATCATGGACCCGAAACTCGACGGCTCCGACAACATCCCCGAAGGCCTGCGCCGCGCGCGCGGATTCCTGCGCAAGGTCGTCGACCTCGGCCTGCCGACCGCCACCGAGCTGCTTGATCCGATCACGCCGCAATTCATCGCCGACCTGATCAGCTGGTCGGCCATCGGCGCCCGCACCGCGGAAAGCCAGACCCACCGCCAGATGGCCTCCGGCCTGTCGATGCCTGTCGGCTTCAAGAACACCACCTCAGGCGACCTCCACGCCGCGATCAACGCGGTCAAGGCGGCCAGCAAGACCCAGACCTTTCTCGGCGTCTCCGAACAGGGCGTCGCCTCCGCCGTGACCACCACCGGCAACCCGCGATGCCACGTCATCCTGCGTGGCGGCGACGCCGGCCCGAACTTCGACGAGGACAGCGTCCGCAAGACCCGTGAAACACTGGAGGCCGCCAAGCTTCCGCCCGCGATCATGATCGACGCCTCGCACGCCAACTGCGGCAAGGACGACAAGCGCATGCCCGACGTCTTCCGCGAGATCGTCCGCCAGCGAGCCGCAGGCGACACCTCGGTGATCGGTGCGATGCTCGAAAGCAATCTCGTCGCCGGCAACCAGTCTTTCCCCCAGCCGCTCGACCAGCTCGTCCGCGGTCAATCGATCACCGACAAGTGCATCGATTGGGAAACCACCGAGGCGCTCCTCCACGAAGCCGCGGAAAAGCTCTGAGCGGTCACTTGAAATCCCGGCTCTCGAGCCACTCGTACCACTCGGCCTCCAACGCGGCATCGTTGGCATAGCCATAGGTCTCCAACAGTACCGCCTTGGTGATCGTGGTGCCGTCGCGAGCCTTCTTGACCAGTTCCTGATACTTCCCGCGCGCAGCATCATCGCGGACCAGGAAACAAGTGAGCGCGAAAATGTAACCCGACTCGTTGGGTGAGAGCGTCAGGATCTGTGCGGTGCAAACATCGTCGAGGCTCTCGCGCTTGCCGTCCTTGCACAACTTCCGCAGCACCTTCGCCCACGACTCGTTCGGCCCGAGCGTCTCGCCCTGCTGGATCTCGGCATTCTGCTGCTCGTAGTACGCTTCGAAGTCGAGATAGTAGACTCGGCACAATTCGAAAAGCTGGTGCTCGACGTAGTAGCCGAAGCCCGCGGTCATCCAGAACGGCAGCTTGTTCGAGGTCGATCGGGCGCGAAGCAACGTCGAACCCGTCGAGTGGACGAATACCGGCGTGATGTCGCGGTCGCCTCCCGCGCTCTGGTTCGGGTCGCCCTTGCAGAAGACCCCGTAGCGGTTCCGCGGATCGGAGTAATTGCCGGTCCGCTTCGTCAGGCGCACCGTGTTATCGTCCCAGCCATTGCGTCCGGCATCGATCTGCACCAGCTCGTTGAACTCGGCCCCGTCGCCCACCAGATAGATGCAGTGACGGTATGGTGCCTCGTCCGCCCCTTTCGCACCGTCCGGCGTGCGGAAGAGATTGTCCGAAAAGTCCTTCTCCAAACCGGGCAGCACTTCCACGACCACGTCCCAGACCTTTTCCGCGTATCGCGAGGCGGGATCGTAGCTGGTGCCCTCCACGCGGATGAAGAAATGGTCGGTGTCCTTCTCCTTCCACTTCCAGCCATCAAAGTGGCTGTCTTGGGCAAACAGGGGCGACGCGAAAAGCGCGCCGGCGAGACAAAGGTGAGACACATTCATCGTGCGAGGCTACCGGTTCGGCCCCGCTCGGCAAGGAATCAAGGAGGGGCTGCCTTCGGCTGCCCTTTTCCACTGGGGTTGGGCAGCCGAAGGCAGCCCCTCCTTGCGTGACACTCCGGCCGCGAAAGTTCTCTTGCGCCACCCCCGGCCGGATTTAGGCTGCCGCGTTATGTCATCCGCAACGGCCACCTTGCCCGACTACCTCCACGAGGAGATCCTGCTCCATCCCGAAAACCGCGACTTTCCGCCCTTCGACCTCGTCAAGTTGCTCAGCTCGGTGTTCGAACCGACCGACGGATGCCGCGTCTGCATCCTGACCGACTTCGACGAGCCCGCCGGCCTGATCAGGGATTTCCAGTTTCTCAAAGAGGACGGCTTCCCGGTGCAAAAGAAGGCGCACGAAGCTTTCTACCAAGCATTGCACAAGGGAGCGATGGACCGCCTCGGCATGACCGGTGGCGAGATGTTCGCCTACCGCTGCACCCACGGTTCGAATCTGGATCTCGCCGACGAGGTCTGGGACACCGAGGGCAAGCAGCTGTCGCTGGATCGCGACATCTATCCGAACTACGACATCATCCTCTGCATCTCGACTTTTTCCGCCACCGCACCACTGACGGCGAAGTGCAAGGAGTTCGGTTTCCGCGGAGCAACATTGCACGGCCTCAACGACATCATCCTGTCGTCCGGCCTGGCAGTGAGCTACGACGAGGTTTCGGCCGACGCCGAGCGGATCCGCCTCGCAATGACCAAGGCGGACAGCGTTGAGATCGACTTCGAACTCGAAGATGGCCGCATCCTCACCGCCTGGCTCGGCCTCAACCGTCAGGAGGCTCAGAAGTCCCACGGACTTTGCAAAGGCAAGACCCCGGACGTCGCGAACCTGCCCGCCGGTGAAGTCTACTTCGTCCCGACCGATGCCCGCGGTCACTTCCCGATGAAATACGAAGACGGCACCCTAGGCGTGCTGACCGTCACCGACCGCAACATCATCAAGTCGGAGCTGATCGAAGGCGACCAGGCCACCATTGATGCCCACAACGCGCGGCTCGCCGACGACCCGATGACCGGCACGCTCGGCGAACTCGGCTTCGGCACGCAGGTGCTGCCCGTTTCCGGCGCCGACATTCAGGACGAGAAAGTGCTCGGCACCTGCCACCTCGCCACCGGCCGCGACGACCACCTCGGCGGCGACATCGTTCCGGAGATGTTCAAGAAGCACGAGAACTCGACCCACGACGACATCCTGTTCGCGCCCCACAAGACGCCGAACTTCAACGTCAAGGAGGTGCGCATGAACCGCGGAGGCGGGCAGGAGATCATCATCGAGAACTTCCGCCCGTCGCGCTACATCATGGACGCGCTTGCCGCGGACCGCGACTGATCCAGCCGAAAGGAAGCCTGCAGCAGATGGACCGCGAGCTTCAGCTCGCCCCGGAACCCCAGCACAGCAATGGACCGACTCTCCGGGGCGAGCTGAAGCTCGCGGTCCATTCGAAAACCAACGTCTCCCTTCTTGATCGGGGCACGCCTTCCATCGCGTAATTCAACTCATGAAGCGCTACGAACACGTTGACTTCCCCGATCTCGCCCCCGTCGAATGCTGCTGCGGCACGACCCGCCGGGCATTTGCCAATCTCGATGACGCCCCGGCATCCGCGCACTATCTTGAGGTCCGCGACGAACCGACCACCCACTATCACAAGAAAACCACCGAGATCTATCTGGTCCTCGAAGGCGAGGGATTCCTCGAACTCGATGGCGAAATGGTCGCGGTGAAGCCGCTCAGCGCCGTGATGATCCGCCCGGGATGCCGCCACCGTGCCGTGGGTCGCATGAAGATCGTCAACATCCCGATCCCCAAGCACGACGACAACGACTTCTTCTACGACGAGTCCGCCGTGAAGGAAGGCGAGGTCCCTGTTCACTGATTCCCGGACTTCAACGTTCGGTGTTGAGCGTTCGATGTTCGATATTCCCATGTCCAACCCCTACGAGTCGGACAAACTCCTCTCGGAGTATCTCCTCTTCCACTACGGGACCGCGGAGGAGATCCTCCCCGAAGACACCCCCGCGGGAATGGCGGACGCGCTCGATTTCGCCGTGCGCACGCAGCGCCACTTTTCTGCCGATGAAGCATCCCGGGGACTCGATCTCGGCTGCGCCGTCGGACGCTCGTCCTACGAGATGTCTCGTAGCTGCGGCGAGGTCATCGGCATTGATTTCTCCCACGCGTTCGTCGATGCGGCCACTGCCCTCCGGGACGCGCCGCTCCCCTACCGCCGGCTCGACGAGGGCCACGGGTGGACCCCGCTCGAAGCGAGGCTCCCCGACGGCACCGATCCGTCCCGGGTATGCTTCGAGCAGGGCGACGCGATGAACCTCCGCGACGACCTCGGAGACTTCGACCGGGTCCACGCCGCCAACCTCCTCTGCCGCCTCCCGGAGCCGGAACGACTGCTCGACCGGCTGCCTTCGCTCGTCCGCCCGGGCGGCGAACTCATCCTCGCCACCCCCTGCACGTGGCTCGGCGAGTTCACTCCGCCGGAGAACTGGCCGGACGGCCCGACGCTTGACTGGCTGCAACGGCACCTCGACCCCTCGTTCGAACTTCTTTCGACCCGCGACGAGCCATTCCTCATCCGGGAAACCGCCCGCAAGTTCCAGTGGACCTCTTCGCAACTCAGCCTGTGGCGGCGCCGGTGATGCCCGGCACGGAATTTGCCAGACGACCCGCCACGGACGCTTCGCTAAATCGGCCATGAAAACCGCCCTGCTCTTCCTCCTCGGCCTCGGTGCCGCCTTCGCCGAGCCTGTCGTGATCAACGACCCGGCCCTGATCGCTAATTTCCAACGAAAACTCGGGAAAATCGCGGACAAGGAAGAGTTTCCCACAGCGGACTCCTTTGCCAAAGGCTTGTCGGACATCTCCCGATCGATCGAGTTGCCTTCGACCGCGGCCGACAGCAGTCCGGAGGATCCGGCGGAATCCGTTTTCCTGATTAGTTCGGTCTACAAGTGCGGGAAGTGCGACAAGTGGCACATCGGTGGGGTCGCGACCGCCTGGGCTCTGACGACCGACGGCCTGATGGTCACCAACCACCACGTGTTCGAGAAAGCGAAAGGCGCCGCAATGGGGGTCTGCGACCGCGAGGGCAATGTCCACATCATCACCGAAGTAGTTGCTCAGAACCAGGAGAACGATGTCGCCATCTTCAAGGTCAAGGCGGGCGACCTCAAGCCGCTCGCGCTCGGGACTCCGGCGGCCATCGGGAGCCGGGTGCACGTGATCAGCCACCCCCACAAGCGCTTCTTCATGCACACCTTCGGCGACGTCTCACGCTACTTCCGCCGCCCGGGCAAAGACGACCGGAAAGCTTCGACGGTGATGTCGATCACCGCCGACTACGCCAAGGGTTCTTCGGGAGGACCGGTGCTCGACACCGATGGGCGTGTCGTCGGGATGGTTTCCTCGACCCAATCGATCTACTACGAGTCAGACAACGGCCAGCCGAAGGGACCGTTGCAAATGGTCGTGAAAAACTGCGTGCCGGTCTCCGCGATCCTCCAGACCCTCGAAGCACCGGCACGCGAAGCGGATAAAGCGGAAGCTCAACGGTAATCCGCCGGCTTCTTGCCTTTGACGAACTTGTTGAAGCCGAAGGCGCTCGGCTTGTAGTCGCCGACCGGCTCGACATTCAGCTCCTTCGGCACTTCCAGCCCGGTCGCCCAGAAGGCGGAGTTGACCACGAAGCGGGTCAGCCCGGGATGCACGAAGTCATCGGCAGCACCCATGGTCGTGCAGATGACCTTCTGGGTCTTGTCGCCGACCTTGCGGTCACGCACCCATGCCACCGGCATCATCGGATCGTTCTTCTTGCCTTCGACCGGGGCGCTGTCGGGCTCCATGGTCGAGAGCACCTGACCGTGGATCAGCACCTTCGCGTCCTCGGGCAGCTTCTTGATGCCATAAACGTCGGTGGTGCCCCAGACGTCCTCGACGCCGGTCAGCAACGGGTGACCGGCATTCGCCTCGTCCAAAACGCCCCGGGTGCTCTCCTTGCCGTGATGGCCGTGGTGATTGATCCACGTTTCCCCGAGCACCTGGCGCCCGAAGCCACCGTCCCACTCCTTCGAGTTGAACGACCAATGCTTGTACGGGCTGTCCTTCAGGCGACCGTATTTGAAAGCGTGGGTCGAGGTCCGCAGGCCGAGCAACGGCTTGCCGGCTTCGACGTAGTCAACGATGTGTTTCATGTCCTCGTCCGGCAACTCGCGGAAACGGAGTCCGACAACCAGGAAGTCGGCCGAGTCGATCGCCTCGACACCGGGAATATTCGTCTGCTCGTTCGGGTTGATCTCACCGGTCTTCGGATCGATCGCGAACAGCACGGTGCACTTGAATCCGTGGCGCTCGGCCAGAAGTTTGCCAAGCATTGGCATCGCTTCCTCGCTGCGGTATTCCTCGTCACCGCTGACGAGCACGACATGCTTACCTTTGCCCGGACCGTCACTTCCTTCGAAGACCAGCCAAGGATCCTCGGCGGCGAGTGGGGTGGCGAGCGCGATGGCGGCGAAAAACGTTGGAATCTTCATGGTGTGGGTCGGTTGCTACGTAGTGAACATGACGATTCTTTTGCGGCAAGCACCCGATTTCCTGTGGAATCCTGACAGCTCGGAAACACGGGCGGCAAAACCGGATGACACGGGCTCCGGGTGGTGGCAAAGTGCGCCCGTCCCGCCTCGACCCTCTCGGCCATCATGACCCGAATCGGACTGCTCACCCTCCTCGCCATCGCCCTTCCCGTCGCTGCCCAGGTGCCTCGCGCGCTGCCGGTGGACCCGTCGGACATCACCCCGGACACCGGCGTGAAGCCGGTCGAACCGGCCCCGACCGCACCCGAGGCGAAACCGTTGCCGCCGGGGCAGGTCGAGATTCCCGAACCAAAGACCAACCCGCGCTCGGACTCGCCGGAGGTCGAGAACCTGCCGACGAGCGAGGACGCGGTGCGGCTTCAGATCTTCCTCGATCAGGCTCACTTCGGCCCAGGCGTCATCGATGGCAAACCGGGCCGCTTCACGATTCTCGCGATGAATGCGTGGAATGAGGTCCAAGGCCACCCGCTGAACGACGTTCGCCCGGTCATGAATGCCGCGCGCGAGTCGGTCACCCATCCCTTCGCCACCGCGATCGTTCCTGAGGAGGCCCGGAAGTGGGTGAATTCCAGCCTTTCCTACAAGCGCTCCCAACAAGTCGGCGCCAAGCGCATGAGCTACCGAAGCTACGGAGAATTCATGTCGGAGCGCTATCACACCGACGTCGAGTTCCTGATCGAGATCAACGGCTCCAAGACCGTCTACGGCCTCACCCCGGGCAAGGCGTTGATCGTTCCCAACGTGAAGCCGTTCCTCGTCGAGAACCTTACCGGCTCCCGCTACGAGACCGAGGAGGTCCTCGCCAGCCGGCACGTGGTGGTCGACACCAAGGTCAACCAGGCACGCATCTACGAATCGACTCCGAGCGCGCTGGTGGTCAACGAGGGCGACGGCGCCGTGCAGGTGAAGGCGAACCGCTCGTTGATCGCGGCGTTCCCGATCACGCCGGGCAAACCGCAGTTCATCAAATACGGACTGTGGGAAATGCGCAACGCGGTGCAGCTCCCGGTGTGGCGCTACGACCAGTCGCTGCTCGACGGCAAGGGTCGCAGCAACGACGCGCTGAACATCCCGCCCGGCCCGAACAGCCCGGTCGGGGTGATCTGGATGGGCCTCAGCGTTTCGGGCATCGGCATCCACGGCACATCCGACCCGGAAACGATCGGCCGCGCCCGCAGCGCCGGCTGCATCCGGATGGCCAACTGGGACGCGACCCGCCTGCCGGATTTCGTCCGCCCCGGAGCCTCGGTGGAAATTCGCTGAACCCGCCGACGTATCTCCCGCACCCGTGCGCCCGTCCAAGAGCTTCACCATCCGGGTCTTCCTCTACTCGGCGGGCCTGATCTATCTGGCCCTCGACCTGTTCGTCTTCAACGGCCCGGTCAACCGGCGCATCCAGGACGGCCGGCCCGACAGCCAGAGCTCGCTCGCCTATGCCCGCAAGCAGGGCGTGGTGGCGCGCGTGATGGGCATCCCGATCTACCTTTCGCAGGTCGAGCGGGCCGCCCGCGAACGCCTGTGGCTGACCGGCAAGACGATGGATGATCTCGAACCGGAACAGCGGCGGACCACGCGCCTCGCGGCACTCAACGATCTCATCGATCACGAACTGCTGCGCATGAAAGTGCGCGCCAACCAGCAGGAGCTCCCCGTCACGGATGAGGAAATCGACGCGGCAGTGAAACGTCTCGCGTCGCGCTTCCCGACGCGTGAACAGATGCGGGCCGACCTCGAAGCCGAAGGCATCGACAGCGAGGAGGAACTTCGCCTGCGGCTCGGCGCGACGATTCAGCAGTCGAAATACATCGAGTCACAGATCGCCGATGGCATCGCGGTCAGCGAGGAAGAAGCGGCCGAGTGGTTTGCCGAGAATCGTGAACGGTTCGCCCTGCCTCCACGCGTCAAGGTGAGGCACGTTTTCGTCGCCACCCTCAATCGCGAGTCGGAGGATGCGAAGGGCGTTCTCGAAGAGGCTCTCGGAGAGCTGCGGGCCAAGACCAAAACGTTCGAACAGCTCGCCGCCGAAGTCAGCGAGGATGAACGCAACAAGCGCTCCGGTGGCGATCTCGGCTGGATGACCGGCGAGCGGATCCCCGCCGACTTTTCCAAGCCGGTCTTCGCGATGCAGAAAAACCAGCCACGGCTGATCCGCACCAAGATCGGCTGGCACCTCGTCGAGGTCACCGACAAGCGCGCCGCCGAACCGCGAAACTTCGAGGAAGCCCGCGATGAGGTTTTCGCCGCCCTCCAGACCTCCAAGCGGATCGAGATCATCGCCAACTACCGCAAGGCGCTGCGGGAAGGCCGCGGCGGGGTCGGCATCCACGTCTTCCACGACATGATCACCGGGGAATGACGCGGGCCCGGATCATCGCGCTCGGGTTGGCGCTGCTCGGTGCCGGATGCGGCGAAAAGGAAGCGCCCCGGGCCGTGCCGGTGCGGGCCGACGGCGTGCTGGAACTCACGCTGTGCAGCTTCAATGTCCGCTACGAGGCACCCGAGGATCACGGCTGGCGGAAGTGGCCGAACCGGCTCGACCGTGTGCTTCGGACGATCCGCCAAATCGATCCTGACGTCTTCGGGGTGCAGGAGGCGCTGCACGGCCAGGCGGCCGACCTGTGGGCTTCATTGCCCGACTACGACTTCCACGGTATCGGCCGCAAGGACGGCAAACGCGAGGGCGAGTATGCCGGCATTTTCTGGAAGCGCCACCGGTTCGAACCCGACCCGGCGGAACGCGGTACCTTCTGGCTGTCCGACTATCCGGAAATGCCCGGATCAAGAACATGGGGCAACGACCCGGAGCGATGTACCTCGTGGATCCGCCTGACCGACCGCGCGACCGGGCGCGGGTTCTACGTCTTCAACACCCACTGGGACCACCGCAGCCAGTACTCGCGCGAGCGGGCCGCACCGTTGATCGCCTCGCGCATCGACGCCCGAGCCCATCCGGAGGAACCGGTCGTGCTTCTCGGCGACTTCAACGCCACGGAGGGCAACCCGGCGGTGGACTACTTCATCGGCAAGGATGTCACGCTCGCCGGACAGTCGGTGCGTGGCTGGCAGCACCCGCTCACCGATCCATACCGCCGACTTCATCCCGACGTGAAGAACCGCCGCACGCTTCACTTCTGGACCGCGCGCACCGACGGCTGGGCCAAGGTTGACCACATTCTGGTTTCAAAGGACGCCCAGCTTCTCGGCGCCGACATCGTCCGCGCCGAAACCCGCGAGACCCAGCCCTCCGACCACTATCCTGTCTGGGTGAAGGTCGCGTGGCCTGAGTAGGATCCGCCTCAAGCTCAAGAGGAGCGCCGGTTATGAAACCGGCATCTTGCGAACCAACCCCAATGCCGGTTTCATAGCCGGCGCTTCAACCATTACCACCATGAAACAAGACCGAGACCTCGAGAAGACCTACCCGACCGACGAATTCATCGCCAAGCTCCGCCGTCTTGCGGATTGTTTGGAGAACGGTGAGCAGTTCGAAATCCAGATCGCCGGAGAGCGGATCTACGTTCCGGTCCGCGCGACCTACAACATCGAGCACGAACGCGAGGACGGCGCCGAAGAGATCGAGTTCCAGATCAAGTGGCAGGCGTAGCGGAGTGGCGCCTTGCAGGCGCCATGAGTGGGCGCGGCGATCTCCCGGTCGCGGATGATCAGCCCCAAATCCTGCCGCAACGACGGGTGGAGATCCGTATTCAGTGAACGCCTGCAATTGATTGCCTGGGCAACTACGCGGCCTGGAGACCGCCGCGCCCACTCATGGCGCTTGGAAAGCGCCACTCCTTGGATTCCCGGGCCTTGGTGAAAGAAGGGTCGCTTTCCACGGGCCTCTCCCTTTAGAAACGGAGCGCGGATTCAATCCCCCGTCTCCCGTATGAGCACCAAAGCCATCCCCCGCATTGTCGTTCCCGCCGTCGTCATCGGCATCGCCGTCGTTTTCGTGATCATGCGCAGCCGCGACGGATCGCAAGACGGAGATCAACCCCAAACCCCCGACCCGGTTCCCGCAGCAGTGACCGAGTCCACCAAGGCCGAACCGACCTCGGATCGCCCAGCATCGGACCCAAAGATCTCCTCCAGACAAGCTCCCGCCAGCCGCACTGACGCGCTCGTCGCGAAATACGGCGAGTCCCGTGTCGAGCTCGCTGGCGAAGTCGCGCTGGACGTCCTTTCACTGGTCGATGCTGCCGCCGGGGCCCAGGAAGCCCTGAAGGAGAACCCGGCCGACGATCCCGCCACGGACGCTTCCATCCTCGGCGGACTCTCCGGAGTCGCTCTCAGGGAAGACCAGTCCGAAGAGGTCGGCCGGCTTTACCAAGAATTCCGCCAACGTGAATTCGACGACCTCCAGACCGAAGCGAGCGACTACCGCAAGGACGCTTCGCCGCTCATGGAACTGCTTCTGGCCGCGGACGCCGCGTCCCGGGGAGAACTCGATCCGGCCGAATATTCCGACTGGCTTCCCGACCATGCCGGAGCCCTCGCGAGCCTGATGGATTTCTCACGAACCCGCGGCTATCTCGGATCGAACCCGATGGACGACGCGGCGTTCGTCGAGCGTTATCGCCAGGTGCTAGACAGCGATCAGCGGCAGGCCCTCGACGACCACCTCGCTTACCTCGCACTACGGGACGCAGCTTCATCCGCCAGTCCGTTTCCTCCCATGGATCTCGAAGCCATGCAGCACAAGGCGACCTACGCCGAGGAAGCTACCGTCAGCCTGCGGCAGCTGGTCACCGCCCCGACCGAGTAGCGGAGTCCGCTTCGGGGGCCGGACCGCCTCAGGCCGCGCGACGCGCGACCTTCATCCACTGCTTCACGACCTTCTCAAGGTCCGGTGCAGGCTGTTCTTCGCGACCGAAGCAAGTCGACTCGATCTCGTGGATCTGAGCCGTGATCGACTCACGGTCACCGTCGGAAAGCTGCCCGCCCAACTCGCTACGGACCCGTCGCAGGAACACCACCGTCGAAAACGGCGTCACCTCCTCCGGCGCGGTCAGCCCCTTCTCCGCCGCCTCGGCCGGCTTGCGGTTGCGGGCGATCAGCCAGATGAGCAGGATCAGCACCACGACGCCGGCGCCCGCCAGCAGCCAGCGGTTCATGTCGTTGCCGCCGATGGTCGAAAGCGCGATTCCCTTGGCCGCCTCGTCGGGAGTCAGTGTCAGCAGGTCGGCATCGCGATACACCTTGTATTCGATATTCGCTGAATCCCCGGCCGCGACCGGCTGCGGAAGCGGGAAGCTCGCGGCCGATTCGAGACCCGGCTGACGCCGGTAGGTGATCTGCCAGTTCCGATCCGCACGCGGGGCACGCGAAACGCCGTCGCTGGTGAACTCGACAATCGCCAGCGTGCCGTCGACCACTTCCGCTTCGAAGCCTTCACGCTCGAAATCGAAGTTCTCCGATAGGCCGGCGATGATCCCTTCGCCGGTTGCGGAGATGTCGACGCTGAGGATGCCGTCAGCCCAATCGCGCTCGTCGAGGGTCACCACGAAGTTGAGTTCAGGACACGGTCGGGGAGAGGGATCGTCAGAGCGAGCATCGATCGGCTGGACCTGCGACATCACCGGCAACACGACTTGTCCGGGTTGATCGACGAAGTCCATGTCGAGTTGGATCGACGGGATCCGGTCGACCGCGGCGTTCTTCGCCTGCAGGACGGCATACACCATCGGCGTTTCCATCCAGCCCTCGCGCCCGGCCGGGATCGGCTTGACGCCGGAGTCATGGAAGGTGAGCGAAACGACCTCGAAGGTCTCATCGAGCGCGGCGTGGATGTTCTTCTCGAAGTCCCCCCGGAGATCCCGTCCGCCCGGAGCCATGCCTCGTCCGGGACCGGACAGATACTTCCCAAAGCCACCGCTCTCGCGCAGCAACTGACGGGTCGATTCAAGCCCGATGAACAATCCGAACGGGTGGCCGTGACCGACTTCGGTCGGCCCGTCGACCGTCACCCGCAGTTGGATCTCATCCAGCAACTCCCGGTAGTAATCGAGCGAGCGGGTCGCCGCTTCGGCAGCGGGATGGTCCTCGCCGATGATCTTGAGTCCGGACGAGAGGAAACGCTGCCGCACGTTCGCCGGCACCCGCGGGAACAGCGTCCCGAGCATTTCGCCGAACATCGTCAGGTGGGCATCGGCCGCCTCGCCGGGAAGCGCGCGCATCGCGTCACCGATCGATGTCAGGCCGGGATCGGTCCGCGCCGTGTTGCTGGTAAGCTGCGCGAGATCGCTGGCCCCGAGCATCACGAAGAACCACGCTTGGTAAGGTTCGGTCGTCCACTGGCCCTTGGGCATCGACTCGATCCCGGAAGCATACGTTTCCGCCGCCTTGCGGAAGCTATCGAACGCGCCGTCGCGAAGACCGACGTAATCGGACAGCTGGATCTCGCGCTCGAACTCGTACTGAGAGGCGTCGTAGAACAAACGTCCGCGGGTGATGAGCGACTGCCAGTCATCGTCGTCATCGGGGATGCCGCGTTTCGCCAGTTCGAGGGCCGTGCGGTAACCGCGGGACACCTCATCCTTCATTTCCTCCTCGGTGCGCTTCGTTGAAGCCTGCTGCTGGGTTGCGGGATCGCGCCATTCTTCGGCCAGCCGGGTCCGCATGCCTTCGAGGAGATTCAGCAGCTCCGCGCGGACCATCGATTCCGGCGTTCCGAAAATCGCGATGATGTCATCGAGCTGGTAGACCTCGGCTCCGCTGTGGAGCGCCATGAAGGCCTCGACGATCAGCGCCGGATCGAGCGGCTCCGGAGAGATGCCGCGCAGCTCGGCGAGGAGCTGCTTCAGTTCCTCGATATTCCGGTTCTGACGCAACCGGGTCAGCGGGATGCTCTGGCCGGCGCGGGTCAGCTGGGGAGGAATGTACATCCCGTAGGCCCGCATCTGCTTCACCCGCGCGCTCTCTGCAGGCTTGCTCTGCTTCGCCACCCAAGCGGCGAGGATGTCCTCGCAGATCTGCCGCTCGAGACCCGGATGTTCCTCGGCGTAGGCACGCACGCTCGCCATGTCGAGCTCGTCGGTGCTCAGCACGCGGAGCTTGAGAAGCGTCAGCCGGACGCGCTGGGAAAGCCCCGGATTCAGACGCTCGATGATCTCCTTCGCCGGAGCCGTCTCAAGGATCTGGTCGGTCGACAGCGTGTTCACCTCCATCGATTCATACATCCCGTAGCGGCGCAGCATCATCCGCTCGGCCTGGGTCATCTCGGTCGCCACGATGCCGCCGGCGCGGTAGCAACCCTCGGCCTCGGCCAGCCAATTGAGCACCAGCACCGCGACATTCGGCGGCAGTGGTCCTTCCATCGGAATCAGGGCATCAAGAATCAGGCGCTGGGTTCCCAAGCTGTCGGTCCGCGCCTGAAGGTCCTCCCCTTGCGATGCCTTCTGCCCCTGCTCCCCGAAGATCGCGATCAGGTCGGAAAGGGTGGCACGTTGCGCGAAGAGTTGCTCGCGGATGAGCTTTTGTGCCGCCTCGGGTTCGAGCGCCGGAAGCAGCGCGACCAGCCGGTCCATCGCCAGCCGGAACTGCGGGCGGGTGTAGTTCCCGATCCGGGTCGACTTCATCAGCTTCGCGCAAACCGCCGCCGCTTTCCCGAACTGCCGTTCGTCGCGGTCCTCGATGCCGAGGGTGGTGAAGTACTCCATCGTGTAAACGAGCTGGGTCAGGTCGGACTTTTCCCACTCCGATTCCTCCAACGGAAGAAACGGAGCGGCCTCACGGATCCAGCCGAGTTCCGAAAGCAGCCGGGTCGCCAGCAAGGCGCTTTCCGGCGTTTCACCGCCCATGCCTTTCCACCCGTCCTTGAGACGCGCGCTCAGCGTTTCCCTGCCGGCATCGCCGAGGGCCACCTTGGCGAGCTTGGCAACCGCCGGGATCTGCTTCTCGGTCACTCCGCCCGGGGCGGCGTCGATCAGTCCGTAGAAGTCCTCGCTCAACAGCGGCGCCGGAAGCTTCCGCTTCTCGTTGCGCTGCATCATCAGCCGGCGCCGCATCTCATAGGGATCCTCGTCCTCGTTGATCTCCGGTTCGCTGAGCAGGGTGCCAACCGACACCGCCTGTCCGCTGAGCGAGGTGATGAGCTTGCTGTAAATCTCCTGGGCCTTCTCAACAGGCAGCGATGCCAACGTCTCGCCGACCACCTTCCAGTCGCCAAACATCACGGCGTGCTGGAACTCCTCCGCCGGCTTGAGTTCGGTGGTCGCGTCGCGGTTCCGCAGGACCTCGAAGATCGCCTCGGGCGACCGGTCGAAACCGACCTTCATCAACTCGGCCGCGAGGTCCTCCTCCTTTTCGGCCGGCTCCTCCGCGGGTTCCTCCGGCTCTTCGCCCTTCAGCGAGTTAAGGAGGGGATTCCCTTCGGTCGGATCGGGGACCGGGACGACCCGGATCTGGGCGGATGCAGCCGCGCAAAGCAGCCCGAGCGAAAGCAGGACGAGCCTGGAGTGGTGGGTGACGTTCATGAAAAAGAATTCGAAGAGGATTCAGGATCCGGAGCCGGGCTTGAAGCGGTCGAGGCCGGCTCCCTTGTCGGGCGGCCCTTCGCGCATCGGCCCGACTCCGGGTTTCTTGCCGCGTTGCCCGCGACGCTTGGCCATCTGTTCGCTCAGACCCTGACAAGCCATGCACTGGCCTTCCTTAGGCAGAGGCCTCGCCATGAGTTCGGTCAGGCTGAGCCGCTGCAGCTGAACCGCGGACTCAAGGTCCTTCTGGTGGGCGGCGGGCTCGCTGCCATTGGCCGGCTTTCCGCCGTGATCGAATTCCTCGACCAACAAACGGTAGTTCTGCCGCGCGAGTTCGGCTTCCTCCATCCAAAGTTCCCGGCTGGCGCCCTCGAGGCGCATCACCCAAGCGGCATAGTAGTGAATGCGGCCGGCGAGCTCACGCGCCTCCTCGCGGAATTCCCCGGGCATGGCGCGGAATGACGGATCGTTGACCAGCGCTTCGGAAAGATCGATCGCCTCCACGGCCTCGCCTTTGCGGAAGCGGGTCCGGACCTGGGCGAGATCGAGCCGCAGCTTGAGGTCCGGCTTTTCCGTTGCCACCAACCTCGCCGCCTCGCGGTAGGCCGAGTCGGCGGCCTCCCAGTCGCCTTCCTTTTCCGCATCCTCGCCCTGGATCACCAGCACGCGGGCTTCATCGATCTCGAGCCACTTCTGGCCACGACTGAAATGCAGGACCACCAGCGGCAGCGGCAGCATCAACCAAAGGAGTGCGAGGTAACGTTTCATCGGATCATGAGGTTGGGACGGCGGCAGCGGGACGATAGCGCCACGGACTGCCAAAGGCATCGAGTAGCAATGGAATCAGGCAAAGGGTAGCAGTGGAAAGCGAAAGCAGCAGCAAGGCCAGCATCCGCCGGTCGGTGCGCCAGATCGAGCCGGTCGGATTCTCGGCCGTCAGCGACTCAAGCGCCTCGCGCGGCAGCGGCCGGTAGTTGCAGTCGTAGTAGCGGCCGCCGAGACGCCGCGCGAGCTGGCCGAGGTTCGAGGTATCCTGCCGCGACTGGTGACCGTCGATGAATGCCCCGCGCGCCGGATCGCCGACGCCGACCACAACCACCTGGTCGACCGAGGACGGCAACGGCTGGAGACCGGACGGCGGCAGGCTGTCGCCATCGGAAAGGACCAACAGCGTCGCCGACTTGCGCGGCAGGTCCTTGATCAGGGTCCCCGCCTTGTTGACCGATGCGAGAATGTCGGTCCTGCCCGGCTTGTAGGTGATGTGGAAAGGCGTGCCGGAAGCGAGGTGAAGCAGCAGTTCGCGGTCACGGCATTGCTCCACCAGCATGCGGGCCTCGGTGTAGAAGGCGATGGCGGTCAGGCGGACGTGGTCGTCGGGCACCTGGTCGAGTACCGACTTCAGCACCTCGGCCGCGCGCGCGTTGCGGGTCATGTCACCCGCCTCGCCGGCATCGTCGAGCAGCATCGAGGGCGACACGTCGAGCAGCACCACCAGATGCCGGTCGACATTGTTTCCGGTGCGGCGCTCGCGGGTCCGGTTGTCGAAGGAAACGAGCGTCACGAGTGACCACGCCGCGGCGGCTATGGCCACGACCCGCAGGATCGGCATCGGCCGGGTCCAATGCCGCGGCCGGCCGGAGGGGCCGAAAGCGAGCGGGGCGATGCGGCGGACCCGTCGCGCGTGGAGCCACTCGCCCAGCGCGGCCACCGCCGCCGTGATGGCTGCGGCCGCAAGCGCGAGCGAGGGGATGTCTTCAGGTTCCCACATCCTACCAAGGCGTATAACGGAGTCCGAGAAGGGTGATCGAATAAAGCAACAGCGCGGAGACGCCGGCGATCGCGAAGGGTTCGTGGTAGTCGACCCACTCGGCGGTGGACGGCTTGAAGTTCGCCTTCTGCATCCGGTCGATCTCGCGGAAGATCTCGTCGAGCGCTCCCGGGTCACCCGCTACGAAAGTCCGGCCGCCGGTCGTCGCCGAGACCGTGTCGAGCCCGGCAGCACCAGTACCGTCGCCGATCAGGATCCCGAAGACCCGGATGTCGTCCTTGGCGAGCTCCTCCGCCACGGCACGGTCGCCTCCATTGGAAAAGTCGCCGCTTTGGCCATCGCTGATCAGCACCACCGCCCGGTCCCCTTCTCCGATCCGAACGAGCTGGTCGCGGCAGCCGCGCAGCGCGTTGCCGATCAGCGTGCCGCCCATCCAGCCCGGCATGTTGTCCGGGCGGACGTAGTTCATCGCATTCGAAACGGCCGAAAGCTCGGCGGTCGGCGGCACCCAGTGGATGTATTCCGAACCGAACACGGTGAGCCCGAACGCGTCGCCCTTGCGAAACTCGCAGAAGCTCCGGGCGGCCTCGACAGCCGCCTCGAATCGCGTGCCGCCGGAACCGAAGGGCACTCCCATCGAGCCGGAGACGTCGATGCAGATCAGGATGTTGTTGAGCACCCGTTCATCGCTCGGCGGAGCGGGCCGACGCGGACCCGCGAGCATCAGCACCGCGACGGCGAGAATGACGGCCGGCAAGGTCCCCGCGAGGTGGATCATGAACCGCGGAACCCGACCTTCGCCCTGCGCTCCGTGGTCGAAGGGCAAGGCCACGGCGTGGCCGCGGCGCACCCATTGCCAGAATCCCCAGCCCAGAGGCAGGGCCAGCAGCCAGAGGAACTCGGGGTGATGAAAACTCATGCCCGCACCTCCTCTCCAACCGGAGTTCGGTAGGGCGCCAGCAGATCGTCGACGCGTTCCGGAGAAACGCCGCCCGGACGATGCAGCCAGCCCTCGAGCGCGCGGATCAGCTCTCCCGCCTCGGGATGCTTGCGCAGCTCGGCCAGCTCACTCGCCATCCGTTGCTCGGGAAGCTTCAACCGGTCCCGCCAGTAGGCGCTCAGCAGACGTTCGAGCTCGGCCTGCTCGCGGCTGTCGAGCTCGCCACCGGCGGCCGCCTCGACATAGGGACGCAGTCGCTCGGCGAAGGTCGGCGGCGGCGGTTCCTGCACCGCTTCATCCGCCGCACGACGCCGACGCCCAAACCATGCCAGCGCGATCCATCCCAGCACCCAGACAACACCCAGTCCGATCAACAGCGTGCGGTAGCCGCCGAACCACGGAAACGTCGACGGCACATGAGGCGTCAACGAGCCGTCGTGATCGGCCGGCAGGATCGTCTTCACCGTCACGGTCCGGTCGCCCAGCTCCTCCGCGGGAGTTCCGTCCGCCCGCATCAGGAAGTCCGCCAGGCGGTACTCGCCGGGCTCGAATCCGATGAAGTGGAAGCGATACGAATAGCCGTCCTCCACCGGTGAAACTTCGCCGAGCCGCACGATCAGCGGCGTGCGGTCGTCGAGCGGTCGCGGAATGTAGTCGTCGCGTTCGAGAACCACGCGCGTTCCTTCCTCGATACCGATCGCATTCGGATCCGATACGTCATCGGGAGCGTCGGGAGCCGCGGCGACGGGCAGAACCATCGCGATGAGCATGGAGAGGGCCGCTTTCATCGTCGCCTCGCCGTTCCGGCACGGTTCTTCATGAAATGCCGCAGGCTCGGCAGGACCTGTTCATCGGTCGGCAAGTGCAGATAGGAAATCCCGGCCCGCGCCAGCATCGTGCCATCGCCACGATCGACAAAGCGGCTGTGCCCGTGGGCAACGAACGAGCGGCCGGTTTCGGCTTCGACTCCGCGGAAGAAGCCCGCCTTCAGGGTCCCCTGCTCAGCCGGGTCTTCGAGATGGATCACAAGGCAATCGTGGTCCTGCGCCATGCGTTTGATCGCCGGCACCGCGTCGGGGTCGTGGAGGTCGCTGATCACGACAAACAAACAGCGCTGCTCGACCCGTGGGATCAGCTCACGAACCCGCCGACCGAGCGTCGTTTCACCACCGGCCCGCTCGTGGCGGAGCTGGTGCAGCCACTGCATGATCGATCCGCGGGACAGCGACGGCGTGTGGTGCATTCCGGCGCCGCCCACTCCCATCAAGCCGACCGGATTCATGTGCTCGACCGCCGCCAGCGCCAGCCCGCCGGCGATGCGAACCGCCCACGCGTACTTGCCCGGCGCGCACGAGCCGACCCGCATCGAGGCGGAGGTGTCGACCAGCAAATACACCGGCATCTGCCGCGGGGCCTCGTATTCCTTCACATGGTAGCGACCGGTCCGGCCGGTCACCTTCCAGTCCATGAACTTCACCGGGTCGCCATTCTGATAAAGCCGCGACTGCACGTACTCGATTCCCGCTCCAAGGAACGGCGAGCTTTCCTGACCATACGCAAGCGCGTCGGCGAGCCTCCGGACAACGATCTCGAACTGCCGCGCGTCGAGCGGATCGTCAGGAAGTGGCGCGTGGTCGGACATCGTGCCGATCAACCCAGCTGGTGGAGGATTTCCTCAAGCACCTCTTCCGGCTTCCGTCCCTCCGCGAGTGCCTCGTAGCTGAGGCGGACACGGTGCAGGACGATGTCCTCGGCGAGTTCGAAAAGGTCTTCGGGCGTCACGTAATCGCGCTCCATGACAAAGGCCCTAGCGCGTGCCGCCTGCACCAGCGCCAGCCCGGCACGTGGCGAACAGCCGAGCTCCATCGCCGGGTGCTCGCGGGTCAGCCGGACGAGCTCGACGCAGTGCTTCATGAACACATCGCTGACGTGAACCTTCTGCACCGTTTCCATCGCCGCGATCAGGTCGGGCAGCGTGCATACCGGCTCGTTGGAAATCATGTCGAAGGCGGTCTTCGGAACCGCACCGCCATCGACGTGTTTGAGACCCATGCCGAGCTGGCGGCGGAGTACGGTTTCCTCCTGATCCGGCGTCGGGTAGTCGATCCGGTGGCAGATCATGAAACGGTCGAGCTGCGCCTCGGGAAGCTCGAACGTTCCCGCCTGCTCGACCGGGTTCTGCGTCGCGATCACGAGGAAAGGCGTCGGCAGCGCGTGGCTCTCGTTGCCAATCGTCACCTTGCGTTCCTGCATCGCCTCGAGCAGCGCGCTCTGCACCTTCGGTGCGGCGCGGTTGATCTCGTCGGCCAGCAGCAGGTTGGTGAAAACCGGACCCTTATGGGTGCGGAAATTGCCGGTCGACTGGTCGAGCAGCTCCGAGCCGAGGATATCGGACGGCAGCATGTCGATGGTGAACTGGACGCGGCCGAACTTCAGGTCGACCGCCTTGGCGACCGTGTTGACGAGCAGCGTTTTGGCCGTGCCGGGCACACCGAGCAGCAGCAGGTGGCCGCCGGTCAAGAGGGCAATCATCATGCGTTCGACGACGACGTCCTGACCGACGACGACTTCGCCGACGCGTTCGCGCACGGCGGTGACAAAGTGGGGTTGCGTAGCAATCATGGAGTGAAGGGTGAAAAGGGGGCGGAGCCGTTCAAGGGGCTCAGGGCTGGCGGCCGTCTTCGTAGGCCTGCAGCACTTCCCGCGCCGCCGCGGCCTGCGAGGCATCGGCACACTCGACCGCCTGCTTCTGCAGGCTCACGGCGCGCTCGCGGTCGTTCTGACGGAAGGCCACGCTTGCGAGCACTTCGAGAGCACCGGATTTCTGCGGACCGTCGCCGGACGAGAGCGGCTGCGCCAGGCCGGTGGCAGCATCAAGCATCGACGGCGTGGCGGCGGTGGCAGCGGCGAGGCGCTTCGCCACCCCGAGCACAACCTCCGGTTTGGCGGAGAAGTCTTCCGCAAGGATCCCCGCCAAGGCGACCGCGTCGGCGTGCTGCTTGCGGGCGATCATCAGATCGAGCTCCATCAGCCCGCCGATGTGGCGGAAACCGTCAGCAAGTTCCTCGTGCAGTTCGGCGATCACCGGCGCTGCCTCTTCAGGTTTACCTGCCGCCAGCAATTCCGTCGCCTTCGCTTCGAGCGCCTTCGCCTTCTCGCTCGGAGCGGCCGCCACCGGGGCTTCCTTCGGAGCGGGCGCGGTGCCCTCCTCGGCAAGCAGCTTCTTGATGAACGACTCCTCCAGCCGCATCGGGTGGCCGATGTAGGCGACCTTCCCCTTCTTGTTGACCACGAAGGCGCAGGGAATTCCGCTCTGGCCCGCGGCCTTCAGCCAGGTCTTCGACATCGTGCCCGCGGCATCATCGACCGCCACGCGGTAGGTCATCTTCGAGCCCATCTTGCGGACGAAGCCGGTGACCGTCGCCTCGTCCTCGCCAAGATTCTGGCCGACCACCACCAGTCCGTCGCCGGAGTGCTTCTTCGACAGGTCATTGACGTGGGGAATCGCGGCGATGCACGGCCCGCACCACGTCGCCCAGAACTCGACGATGTAGACCTTGTCGCCTTCCAGCTCACCGACCGGCTCACCCTGCGCCCACTTTCCCGGCGCGATTTTCGGAGCGCGATCGCCGACCTTGAGAGCCGCCGAGGCCGTCGCTCCGGAAAGAGCCACCCAAACACCCAACGCGGCGGAAAGAAATCGATGAGTCATAAGTCCGCAGCATCTCGCCAGAAATCTGAGCGGTTGAAAGATCAAAGTGGGAGCGAATCCGTTTCGGCAAGGAGTGGCGCCCTCCGGGCGCCATGGGTGGGCGCGGCGGTCTCCTGACCGCGCTGCCGAACCGGCGGCTGGAAGCCGCCACCCCTAGATATGGCGCTTGGAAAGCGCCACTCCTCGGGTCGACACGGCCGCGCGGGCCGCGTATGGTCCGCGCCGGATGACCCTCGCCGATCTCGGGTGGAACGACGAACTCGCACAGGCTTTCGAGCCGCATGCGAAGCAAGGTCGCGTCCCCGCCCGGCTGAACCGCGAGACGCCGATCAACTACGGAGCGTTCGTCTTCGATAACGACGGCCAGCTCGAGGACATCGACGTGGTGCTCTCGGGCAAGGTCTGGCACGACGCCCCGACCGATGCCGAACTGCCCGCGGTCGGCGACTGGGTGGCGGTCGAACTCGGAGGCGAAAACGAGGACCACGTCATCCGTGCCCGCCTGCCCCGCAGCTCGTGCTTTTCCCGCAAGGTGCCGGGCAAGAGCGTCGAGGAGCAGGTCATCGGGACGAACGTCGATGTGATCGCGGTCGTCACCGACCCCGGCCCCGACCACAACCCGCGCCGGATGGAGCGTTACTTCGCCCTGATCGGCCGAAGCGGTGCGAAGCCGGTGGTGCTGGTCAACAAGTCGGATGCATTTCCCGAGGATCAATGCAACGAGGCGGTCGCCGAGCTTCAGGCGCTCAGCCCCGAGGCCGAAATTCATCTCACCAGTGCGCTCGAGGGCAGCGGCCTTGAGATTCTGAAGCGTCACCTTTCGCCCGGATCGACAATGTGCATCGTCGGATCGAGCGGCGTCGGCAAGTCGACCTTGGTCAACCAGCTGATGGGCGAGGAGTGGCAGTGGACCAGCGAGGTGAACGAGGTGACCGGCAAGGGCCGCCACACGACCACCTCCCGCGAGCTCGTCCTGCTGCCGGGCGGTGGCATGTTGATCGACAACCCGGGCATGCGGGAGATCCAGATGTGGACCGACGAGCAGACGCTCCGCGAGAGCTTTGCCGACGTCGAGGCGGTCGCTGCCGAGTGCAAGTTCCACGACTGCAAGCACGGCACCGACAAGGGCTGCGCGATCCGCGCCGCGGTCGAGGCCGGTGAACTTGAGATCGAGCGGTTGGAGAGTTTCCTCCGGCTCGACGAGGAGATCGAGGACCTCCAGCGCCGCGCCAAGAAACGCCAGATCACCACCGAGCGTCGCGCCAAACGCAACCACCGGGTCAAGGCCCGCAACCTCGAGGACCGGATCGAATACGAACGCGAGCAACGCGGCGAGTGGCGGTAGTCCCGTGGTGCGCGGACTTCAGTCCGCCCCGGAACCCCGGATGTGACGAAGATGCGGACTGAAGTCCGCGCACCACGAATTGACAGCCGTTCCACCCGAGGCAGGGTAGCCATCATGAAAAAGCTCATCCTTCCCCTCCTCGCCGTCTTCTCCCTCACCGCCTGTGCCGCCGACAAGGTCGAGCCGGCCAAGGCCGAGGAACTGATCGCCAAGAAAGCCCAGCTTCTCGACGTCCGGACCCAAGAAGAATGGGACGAAGGGCATCTCGAAGGGGCGACCCGGGTCGAGATCGGCAGCGACGACTTCGCCGCCAAGGTGGCCGAGAAGTTCGACAAGTCGAAGCCGCTGGTCGTCTACTGCCGCAGCGGAGGTCGCAGCGCCCGGGCCGCGAAGCAACTCGAAGAGCTTGGTTTCGAAACGGTCTACGATCTCAAGGGCGGCATCACCGCTTGGAAGGACGCTGACAAAAAGGTGGTCAAATAAACACCGCTTTGGCCGTCTTCGATCTTGATTGATTAAGATTCCCGAAGTATCTCCGGGGCCGCTCATGGCTCCACCCCGGAAGCAGCTCCGACTCGGTTCGAAAACCGGAGGCAATCGCCGCCGGACACGACCCGGCTTCACGGAGTCGATCAAGCTCGCCAGCGCCCGGGCCAAGGTCTGCGCCAACCGACCGGCGAACCGTCGCCACCACAAGTGGGTGCACGCCTCAATCGCCGGCGCGGTCCCAGCCGAAGAGTCGCCACACATCGCCCTGCGGATGTTCCGCTGGCTGCTGGCGATCCTGCTGATCCCGCTGGCGGGCGTCACCAGCTGGACCTTCTTCAACCTGTTCTCAAGCGCCGCGCTGGACCGGAGCTTCTGGGCATCGAGCCCGTTCTGGTACTTCGCCACCGGTGCCTTGCTGATGGTCGGCTGGTTCGCCTCCGGCCTGCTCTGGAATTTCTTCCTCTACCTCTACGTCCTCGGCCACGAACTGACCCACATCCTGTTCATCCGGCTGTGCCGGGGCACGGTCAGCGACTGGGGCGTCAGCGTCGACGGCGGCTATGTCACCACCGACAAGTCGAACATCCTGATCGCGCTCGCCCCCTACTTCGTTCCGCTGTGGGCGGCGCTGATCGTCGGGATCTACGCTTGTGTCGGGATCTTCGTCGATCTGTCGCCGGCCGCGATGAAGTCGCTCTACGGGCTGCTCGGCTTTTTCTGGACCTTCCACCTGCTGTGGACGCTGTGGATGATCCCCCGCGACCAGCCGGACCTCCGCGACAACGGCACCTTCCTGTCGCTAATGATCATCTACGTCGCCAACCTGCTGATCCTGATCTGCCTGACCTGCCTTGCCTCCCCCGACATGAGCTTCCAAGGCTACGCGCGAGAGTGGGTCGTCAACGCCATGGCCACCGCCGACGCGACGGAGAAGCTGGTGCTGCGAGCGATGCGCTAGCGCGACGTTACCCGATCACCCGGCGGCACCGATCTTCTTGAGCTCGCCGTGGAGGTAGGGTCCCGACTCCTTCTCCGATCCGTCGGAAAAGCGGATCTTGTAGGGTTTGCCGGTGATCGACGACTTGGTCGCGCAGCCGTCGATGAAGTCCTCCGCGGTCTTCACCCTCTCCCCCGCCCGGCCGAGTTTTTTGCGCAGATGACCGGCCGCTTCCTTCGCGCTGTGCTCCGAGCCGTTGCGGATGAAGGTCGCTCCTTCGAGTGAGGCGACCTTCTTCAGAAGTGCGTCGATCCGCGCATCCTCCTTCGCCTCGCGGGCGAACAGCGAGGCGGTCATGGCGAAGAGCAGGAGGAAGATGCGGCGGGTCATGAAATGAACCTACCGAGCCGCTCGCTCCTCGCAAGGGTAGGGTCGGACGCCCTCGGCCGACCGCCGAGGGAGCTGCCTAAACGGTTCTTAACCAAGCCTCGAGCGCGACCGACCGCGGACGAGCGAGGGCGCTCGTCCCTACCTACCACGCCTTTCCCCCTTGCTCGTCGTAGGGCAGCCAAAGCAGAGCGACCTCATCGACCTCCACGTTCGCCCGGGTCGGCTTGAGGACCTCGGTCTCGAGCTCGAGCGACTGCGGGTCGAACTCCTCGGAAAGTTTGCGAACGTCCTCCTCCAACTCAGCCTTCATCTCGGCGATGTCCTCCTCAATCCCCTCGACCTTCGCTTCGGCCGCCGCCACATCGCGGTGCTGCTGGTAGGCCCGCGACGACCGCCTCACCGCCGTCGAAGCGCTGCGCCGCCGGCCGCCCAGCAACCCACCGAGCAGGCTACCCAGCACGCTCATCCCGGCATCGATCTTGGCCGAGTCCGCCTGGCCCTTCTCCCGCTCGAGCGTCCGCTCGGCGCTCTCCTTGCGGTTCTCCAGCGTCTTCAGCTTCGACTCGACCTTGTCGCGCAGTTTCTCGACCGCCTCGTCGCGCGCCTCGCGGGCCGCGTGGCCGAGCCGACCGCGGAATGCCTCCTCGCTCTCGCCCAATCCGGCAAAGGCATCGAGCGCCGGACACGAGAGGATCTCGGCCCTCTCGTTGCGATAAAGCCACTCGTCGTAGTCTTTTTCGACCTGCTTGTAGTTGTCCGCGTTCATCGCATACCCCGGCAGTTCGGCGAATCCCGCGCCTTCGGCCGGTTGTTCGGCCCACTCCGCCGTCTTCACCTCGACCTCGTGATCCCAGTCGATCGCGTCGGGTTTCATCGGGTTGACCTTCATCACCGTGCGCGAGCCCTCGACCTTCGCCTTGGCCAACGCGAAGTGAACCGTCCCGGCGCGCAGCAGGTGCGGACGGTAAACGATCCCTTCCCCCGATCCGGCCAGCGGAACGAAGTGTTCGGTCACACCGGAACCCAACGCCGGCCTCGGCGCGGCGGCCGGAGCGGAAGACGACGGCATCGCCATCGGATTCGAAGGTTTCTCGCCTACGGCATCCTTCGTATTTCCAGCGAAGGCGTCACGCTTCGGGTCCATCAGCTTCTTGATCGACGTGCGGGTCAACGGACCGGCGAGGTAGCTCATCACCCAGCGCACGTGGAAAAGCACCGGCGCGTCCTCGTGGACGTTGTTCATCAGGAACACCCGGCTGCCGAGGCCGGAGAGCAGCTTCTCCATCTCGGACCGGTTGAAACCCGCATCCTGCGAAGCGGCCGCGCCCTCTAGACCGTCGAGCACCCGCAGCTTGTCGCGCTCGGTCTGCAGCCGTCCGAGGAACCACGAGCCGATGTTCGACAGCGCCTTGTAGTCGAGGTCGACCGGGTTTTGCGTGGCAAACAGGCATCCGAGACCGAAGGCACGCGCCTGCTTGAGCATCGTCATCATCGGCTTCTTGCTCGGCGGATTGGCGGTCGGCGGCAGGTAACCGTAGATCTCGTCCATGTAGAGCAGGGCCCGCAGCGAGGTCGTGCCGTTCTGCGCGCGCATCCAGCCGAGCATCTGGTTGAGCAGCAGGCTGACGAAGAACATCCGCTCGCTGTCGGAGAGGTGGGCGATCGAGAAGATCGAGATCCGCGGCTTGCCCTGCGGCGTGTGGAGCATCTTGGCGATGTCGAGCGGCGGACCCTCGAGCCAGGTGGCGAAGCCCGGGGAAGCCAGCAGGTTGTTGAAGCGCAGCGCGAGGTCCTGGCGTTTCTTCGACGGCAGGAAGCTCTCGACATCGATCACGCCGACCTTGTCGAAAGGCGGCTGCTGGATGTGTCGGATCAGGCTCTCGAGGGAAAGGTCGCGGCCACCGCGCCACTCGTTCGCGAAGATGTTCGCGAGCAGGATCGCTTCGGGAGACTGGATCGGATCGGCATCGACTCCGACCAGCGACAGAAGCGACGAGACGGTCGACTCGATCCGCTCGCCGAGCAGCTCACCGTCGTCGATGACTTCGAATGGCGGCGCCTCGAGTGAAGAGAGGATCGAGACCGGGATGCCGGCATTCGAACCCGGGGTGAAGATGTTGACATCGACCCGCTCCTGAAGCGTCGCGATCCGCTCGGGCGACTGCCCCCACTCCGCGAGGCCGTTCTTCCACATCGCGGCCGTCTTCGCAGCGTAATCGTCGGGAGAAACGCCCTTCTTCGAAGCGTCGTCCTCGTTGATCCATGGCCGGAAGTCTTCGGCAGCAAGATTGGGAAACGTCAGCATCAGGTTGGCGATGTCGCCCTTCGGATCGATGACGATCGCCGGCACGTGATCCATCGCCGCTTCCTCAAGCAAGGCCATGCACAGGCCCGTCTTGCCCGAACCCGTCATCCCCAGCACCACTCCGTGGGTCACGAGATCCTTCGAGTCGTAGAGGAGCAGATCGCCATCGGGCTTGCCGGCCTCCGCATCATACTCGCGGCCGAGGTAGAACGATCCGAGGTTCTCGTAGGATTCCGGAGAAATCATGATCGAATGCTGGAGAGTCCGGGCGCGGGCCGGAAGAAAATTTGGCTGCTAGAAAGGCCTCCTGAAGGAGGAACTACAAACTCCGCAAGCGCGCCACTGGGGTTTGTAGTTCCCCCTTCAGGGGGCCGCGGAGCCCCGGTCCACTTCACCGCTGCTCGACCTCGATCGCGATCTCCGTCGTTTCCCCACTCCGGGGGTCGGTGGCGACAAGCACGTGACGCCCGGGCCGCAGTGCCGCCACCGGCTCGGGGGTCCCGGGCTGGAGATCGAGTGTGTCGCAGCGCCAGCTCACGAGCCCGGGCAGATTCGTCGCCAGGTGAAGCCGCCCACCGTTCGGCAGTTCGGGATCGAGGACGTAAGTAACGCCATCCCGCGGCGCGAGCACTCGCAGCGGTGACTCCGCCGGCATCGCGGGCATCGGCGCGAACTCGGAGCGGCGGCGGTTCTCATCCGACGCCAACCATTCGCCGTACGACGCATCGAGGAACAGGCGCCCACGCTCGTCGTAGTCCTCCGGTCCGGCGGGTGGCGGTTCGGCGTCCGATCGCGCCCACTCGATCACCGAACGGGCCGCCTTCCGCCCGACCTGCCGACCGCTGCGTGGATCGATGCGGACCTTCACCAGCCCGTCCGGCCGTTCCAACCAAGACGGTGCCACGTCGCGATGCAGCCGCCGCATGGTCCTCTGGAAGACCGGCCCAGCGCCGGCCACGCCGGAAAGCCCTTTCATCGGCGAGTTATCGAAATTCCCGGCCCACACGCCGACGGTGAACTCGCCGGTGAATCCGAGGCACCAGTTGTCCCGGTAGTCGGTCGAGGTCCCGGTCTTCGCCGCACACGGAAACGGCAGTTCGAGCGGGCCACGACGTCCGAAGGCCGGTGCCCGCGCCGCCGGATCGGCGAGAATGTCGGCAATCAGGAAAGCCGAGGCCTTGTCGAACATGCGCTTCGTTTCCGGCGGATCGGAGCGCGGGAACAAGCTCGGCGCGAAGCTTTCCCCACCCCGCGCCAGAGCGGCGTAGGCATTGGTCAGCTCGATCAATCGCACCGGAGCATTGCCGATCGTCAGGCCGAGACCGAGATCGCTGGAGTCCTCGCCAAGGGTGGTCAGGCCCAACTCGTCGAGCAGACGATACAGCGGCTCCGGCCCGCCGAGCCGGTTCAACTCGCGCATCGCCGGGACATTCAGCGAGCAGGCGAGCGCCTCACGAATGGTGACGGGGCCCCGGTAGGCACGGTCGTAGTTCTGGGGCGTGTCGAGCCCCTCGATCGTCCGGAAACGGGTCGGGATGTCCGCCACGATCGAGCCGGGCGAACGCCCGTTCTCGAATGCGAGCAGGTAGGTGAACGGCTTGAGTGCCGAGCCCGGCGATCGCGGCGACATCGCGCCGTTGATGCGGCCGCCCCTCGGGTCATCCCAGTCACCGGAGGAAACGAGCGCCAGGATCTCACCGGTCGGATTGTGAATCACGACCACCGCCATGTGCCGCAGGTTCGAGTCGCGCAAGGGAGCGAGTTCCTCCGTCACGATCGCCTCGACGTCCCGCTGCAGTTCGCCATCAAGCGTCGTGCGGGTCTCCGAAGCGACCATCTCGGGCAGCCATGGCGCGATCCGCTCTTCCTCAAGCGGCCGAAGCCGGACCGGTTCGTCGCGCGCTGCCGAAATACGGCTTTCATCGTAATCGAAGGCCGCCGCAAGACGGTCGAGCACGACATTCCTCCGTCCGAGAGCCCGCTCGGGATGCTCGGTGGGATCCAGGCGCGACGGTGCCTGCGGCAGGCCCGCCAGCAACGCGCACTCGCCGAGCGAAAGCTGGTCGAGCGGCTTCTGGAAGTAGAAGCGGGCCGCTTCGGCCGGACCGATCCGCAGGTTTCCGTAGTCGAGCCGGTTCAGGTAGGCTTCGAGGATTTTGTCCTTCGACCATCGCATCTCGAGGTGCCTCGCCGCCATCGCCTCCTCGATCTTCGCGCACAGGTTCCGTTCACGGGTCGGCCCGGACAACTTCACGAGCTGCTGGGTGATGGTCGATGCCCCGGAAACCGCGTGCCCGGTGGTCATCCAGTCCTTCGCCGCCCGGGCCGTCGCCAGCAGGTCGATGCCTCCGTGCGAATGGAAGCGCTTGTCCTCCGCCGCCAGCGTGCAGGCGATCAGGTCATCGGGGACTTCCTTGAGAGAAACCGGAGCCCGGCGGGTGAAGTCGGGCAGCGTCAGGTGATGCAGCGCCTCGCCGTGACGGTCGAGCAGCACCGGCGACGCCTCGCTTTCAGCCAGCGACTCCGGCAAGGGGGCCAGCCACGGCACGCCGAACCAGCCGACCAAGCCCGCCACCCCGAGGGCGGCGGGAACGATCAAGCGCTTGCGGCGGTGGAGGGGCTTCTTCACGACAGTCGCGCCTTCACTCACTTCACCTCGAAGGACCGGCTGGCCGACAACGCGGTCTGGTCGGGGTCATACATGGCCTCGACCTTCGCCGGCGGTGCGAAGCTCTCGCCCTCGATCGTGCAGCGCGCGAGGTAGCTGAGCGTCTGCGTGCCGCGACGGTAAACGCGGTCGAGGAAGAACATCACCCGGTCGTCCCGGATCTCGTTGTGCGAGACCGTCCAGCTCTCCTCGCTCGTGCCGCCGGCATTCATGTTCGCTGCCTGCGACTCGAAGGTGTTGTTGATCGCTTCGAAATTGCCCGGCAAGCGATCCTCGACGACCAGATAGCGGGAATCATCGCCCGGCAAGGTGACCCGCAGATCAACCCGGATCAGGTCGCCGATCTTCGGTGAGTCGAGCGGTTCGGTGGTTCCGTCGGGATGCACCCGTTGGTAGAAGCGGGTCACCTCGAGCCCGTTGACCGCCACCGGCTGCAGCGGTGCGATTTTCGGTTTCGACTCAAGCTTCAGACGGATGAATGCCGGGCCGTCGGAAGTCACCGCGAGCTTCAGGCCGGGGTGGAGCGGAAGGCTGCGCGACGATGCCAAATCGGTGGCATCGAGGGTCATGACATCGGGCCGGTTGCCGTCGTTCAGGACGAGTTCGGTCGGGCCGAGATCCTTCTCGGTTTCCGCATACGCCGCGAGCGCGAGGATCGACCATGAGTTGCACCACGTCGTGCGCCAGTGGCCGTAGGGATTGCGGTCCCTCAGCAGCCGGTCGAGCGCGGTCACCGCCTGTTCCGAACCGGGATCGAGCACGCTCCAGACGAGCAGCTTGTAGGCGTGATCCGGTTGCCACCGCATCCACCGCGCGCCGGTTCCCTTGCCGGAAAGCGGAGCCTCCATGATCTTGCGGGCGGCATCGTTGTTTCCGGCCGCAATCTCGGCCAGCGCAAGGAAGCAGCGGGCCCGCCCGTCCAAGTCATCCAAGCGGTCGCGGAGCTTGTTGACGTAGGCTTCCTGAGGCTTATCGGCTAGGGCGAGGATCCAGAGATCACGCGCGATCGTCTCCAGTTCCCACGACGAAGTCTCTTCATCCAGCTCCCGGAGCTGCCGGATCAGGTAATTACCCAGTCGATCGATCGCGCCGGGAGGCACGCTGCCCTCCTCGGACGCCAGCACCAGTCCGAGTCCGGCGTAGCTGCTCGCCCAGCGGGCCGAATCCCCGGCGCCGCTCCAGTAGCCGAAGCCGCCGTCGCTGTTCTGCATCGAGAGCAACCGGTCGATACCGCCCTGGATGGCTTCCTCCACCTCCTCGGGCGTGTGCTTCGCCATTGAAGGAGAAACCGGGCGCAATTTATCGACCGCCAGCCACGGAATCAGCGAGGAGGTGGTCTGCTCGATGCATCCGTACGGGTATCGCAGTAGATAATCGATCGCTCCCCCGGCCTCGAGCAGCAGCGAGCGGGACATCTCGACCTCGAGGTGGCCGCGACCTTCGAGCAAGGCCGGATCGAAGTCGCCCAGGAGGTCGAGCGGGTCGGACTGGCGGTCGAGGCGGATCAGACGCGTCTGGCGCATCAGCGGGACCGGATATTCGACCTGGAAGACCGACTCCACCGAGTCCGCATGACGACGACGCATCGCCGGTGTCGGCTCGGCGCCCGACAGCGAGACCGGTTCTGCCCGCCAGTTCATCACCGCTTCACCGGTGTTCCGGAAGTCGACCCGGAACGACACGCTCTGCGACTTGCCGGGCGCCAGCGTGACCATCGCGCTCTCCTCGACTCCTTCGGCGAAGGCCGCCACCGGATCCGAGGCGGGAGGATTCGGAACCAGCGTCACCTTCCAAACACCCTCGACGTCGGAGGCGTTCTGGACCAGTGCCCGCATTTCGAGGGAGTCACCCTCACTCGCGAAGCGCGGCACCTGCGGCTCGAGCATCAGCGGTTTGTTCACCTTGAAGGCCGACTCGGCGTGGCCGAACCGCGCCTCTCCGTGATGCGCCACCGCGATCAGACGGTAGCGGGTCAGCGTGTCCGGGAGCTTCGCGGTCACCGTGAAGCGGCCTTCGGCATCGGTCATCACCGCCGGCTGCCAGAACGCGCACGGGTTGAAGTCATTTCTCGGCGACTCGAGCGCCTCGCTCGCGTAGCCATCGCCGCCGCCGATAAAGAGTCCCTTGTTGAAGAAGCTTTGCTCGTCCGGCGCCTCGGGGATGAAATTGCCGAGCGACGTTCCGCATTCCACCCGGAGGAATCGCGGATCGTAGAAAAACGCCATCGGATCGGGCGTCTCGTAGCCAACCACCGCCAGCGTGCCTTCGTCTTCGGCATAAACCGTGACCTCGGCATTCGCGGCGGGTTTGCCGTCGGCGAGCAGCACCTGCCCGGCGAGCTTCATCTCGCTGCCCGGGAGCAACTGGACCAGTTCGCCATCGACCGACTCGGCGGCATGCTCGCCATCGACCCGCTCCATTTCGACCGCCAGCCGGTCGCGCAGGTTCTCGACCTTCAATCCGCAGTAACCGAGCCGGAGCTGCGGCTCCTTGAACTTCCTCAGGCTGTCCTGTGCGCCCTTGATCACGAGCACCGAAACGTAGCAGTTTGGCGCGTCATCATCCTCGAGCGGAACCTCGACGACCGGGTTCGCCGGATCGAGTTCGGTCAGGAACGACCGCGTGACATTCTCGCGTTCCACCGTGACCAGCGCGGTGCCCTTGATCGGCGACAGCACCAGCACCCGCGCGGTGTCGCCGGGACGATACATCTTCTTCTCCGATACCAGCTTGATCCGCATGTTGTCCTCGTAGGCCCAGGGATACTCGTTGGTGCCGTAAACATGGACGGTCATCGCGGTCGCGAACGGCCGTCCCTCCGGATCCGTGCCGCGGAGCTCGATCGTGTGGCGGCCGGACTTCTCCGGCGCGAAGAGGAATTCGGTTCCCTTTCCTCCCGCCAGTTGCAGCGTCGAAGTGGAAAGCTCCTCCTGCCGCTTGTCGTTGCGAACCGATCCCCGGCCGTCGGGCAGCACCATCTTCACCTGCTCGTTGACCTCGCGGGAAAGCTTCACCGCGATTTCCAGATCGCCTTCGAAGGTGTTGCCTTGGGTATCGACCGCAAGCACGTCGAGCGGCAACCGGTCGCCGGCCCGGACGAGCCGGTCGAGCCTGCGGACACCGACATACACCGAGGCCGGATGCACGCGTGCCGAACTCGTCTTGGTCAGCGTCTGTCGATTGGCATCGGTGACTTCGGTTTGCACGCTCACATCGCGCAGCATCGGGAACTCGGCCTCGGGAATCGGCGTGGTCACGCGCACCGTTCCGTCCTCTCCGAGTTCCATCTCGCGCGACTCGGTCTCCGAGCGGCGACGGCCGTAGTCGTCCTCCCAACGGTAGCCGAAGTAGTGATACCAGTAGTGGAAATCCTGCTGCCGATGATCGCCGAAGAGGTGGTCACGGAAGCGGTCCGGGTAGAAGTTGCGGTCCGTCACTTGCGTCCACACACCGACCTCGCCCTTCGCCAGCGGCTGGCCGTGGTAGTACTTCGCGGTGAGATCCACTGAGACCTCGCTGGCCCCGGGTGCCGCCTTCTCGACCTCATGGCTGATCTCGAACGCATTGCGCCGGAACTCCTCGACCCGCAGACCCAGCGTGAAGCGGGCGCTCTCGACGGCGTGGCTGCGATCGACCCAGTTCTCGATCTCCCCCGCCTTCTTCAGTTCGTCCGTCCAGACCACCGCCACTTGGTGAAAGCCGGTCGTTTCGGGCGGCAGCCGGAACGAATGGTCGAACGATCCCGTTTCCGAAATCTCGATATCTTCTCCGACGATCTCGGTCCCGGTCGGGTTCGTCACCGTGAACCGCACCGTGCCGGCGTCCCGCTTCTCGATCGCGTTGCCGTTCTGCGTGCGGACGATGCCTTTCACATGCACCTCCTCGCCCGGGCGATACAGCGAGCGGTCGGAGAACATCAGAAGGCGCCGGCTTTCCATCGGCAGCGTCTGCCACGAGTAGCGCACCGGGAACCTCCACATGCCGACGGTCGGCATCGCCGCGTCGAATGGCGCGGAGAACTGGTCCTTGCCGAGGTTCGCGCGCAGGTGGCGGGCCTTGTCGTCGCGCGGCAGCAGGGCGAGCCCGTTGGCATCGGTTGCCACCTCACCGAGCCTCTCGGCATCCTCTCCGAAGATATCGATTTCCACCCCTTCGAGCGGCTTGCCGGTCAGACAGGAGAAGACGAACACCTTCGCCTCCTCGCCGGTGATCTTCCAAGCCATGCCGAGGTCGGTGAGTTGCACCAGCGACTGCACCGCGCGCGAGCGCCCGGAGCGGACCCCCGCCTTCGGCGTGCCGGTGATCTCAAGAAACAGCGCCGCGGGATCCGTGGTCGCCGGGGTTTGCGGTTCCTCCGGCGGCGCTCCGAACGTGTAAGGCTTCGGATCGCCCGCCAGCACCTTGTCCCAGTCAAGGTGCAGCTCCCGCGAGGTATCGATCCCGTTCTCCAGTTCGATCTCGAAGTCGGAGATCGTTTTTCCGACCATCAGCTCGTAGGGCATCAGCCGCTGGGGCCGCAGCGGCTCACCATCCGCTCCGCGCCCGGTGTAGTAGCGGTATCCCTGCTGGGCGCGGATCAGCTGCGAGCCGTTGAGCTGCTTCACCCTGACGCGCAGCGTGTCGACATTCACCGTCGAGACCCGGTAATGGCGCGACCCCGAAGCGAGCTGGCTCTCGTCCTCGCTGGCCAGGCCGATCGCCGGCTCAAGGTGTTTGAACTCCAGCTTCTTGACCGCGGCCGCGTCGATCTTCCGACCGTCGTAGGAGGCAATCTGGTCGCTGATGAAGACGGTCCAGCGGTCATGGGCGGAAAAGTCGCCATGGATTTCCACGTCGTCATCATCGGTCACGATCTTCATGTCCGGCACATCCGGCTCGACCCGCACCGCGCCCTCCGGAAGCTCGCCCGGAAGATTGAGGCTGAAGTCGATCACTATCCGGCGCGGTTCGTCGGCGATCGTTCTGGCGAAGGCGCCCTGCAGTTCGAACGGCTTGATGTCGCCAATCCTCCGGCTCGTGGCTGATGCCAATTTCCTCTCTCCCACCGGCAAGCCGTCACCGATCACTAGCTTCCATTCCTCGCCGACCGGCAGTGGCGAGGCCGGCTCGACGATCAGGCCACCGGCAATCTCGAACTCGGGCTTGAGCTCCGGTTCGTAGGGCGTCCCCGTCAGGACCGCCTCGTAGCGTTCGCGGAAAGTCGGCTGCACGTAGCCCGGTTGCTTGAGTTCGCCGAAAGTCGCCCGCCGCACCTTCGCCGTCACCTTGCGGTTCGTCTCATCGACGTAGTGGAAAAAGGCGGCCGCGCGATCCGGATCCACCATGTCGTTGAAGCAGAGATAGTAGGCGGCGGTCCGGGGCGACCATCCCGACTGGTAGCGGTGGAGCATCGTGCCGTAGTCGATCCCGGGTGACGGCGTCGACGCCTTGCCGAGCTTGCCGGTAGGAACCTCCGAGCCGTCGAGGTGGATGTGCTTCCCGACCAGGGTGAAGGTGTAGGACGTGCCGAGTTTCGGCGCCTCCGACGGCTCGAACTTCAGCACGTTGGCATCCTTCCAGACCGTCTTCCCGGCCCACGCGGGCTCGATGGCCAGCCACTTGGTGGCGGCTTCGTGGCCGACCCGGTCGGCAGGTGCGGCTTCGTGGTCGAGGATGATTTCAATTCCCGTTCCCGGACCGATCCGGTCCTCGGAAACGAAGAGCCGCGGAGCGGCGGCGAGCGGCCCGATCAGGGCGAGTGAGAGCAAGGCGAGCGTCTTCATGGCGAAACGGATCCAATCTAAGTAGATGCGACGCCGAAGGAAAGATATGTCGGTTTTTCTTTGGTGTTCGGGTCCGGATAGGGCGGTGAGACACCCCACGAACTTGACCCCGCGCCTTCTCACAGGGGAGAGTGCTCGCGAATTGTCGTGAAAAGCAGCTTCCCTCCCCTGCGCGCGACCGCCGGCATTTCCCGGTCGGTTGTGATCGTCGCCACCGGCACCCTCCTCGCCTCAGCTCCGCACGCGGCAGCCGAGGCATTTTGGAAATTCTGGCCGAACTACAGCAGCCCGTCCGGCAACTTCAACAATCCGGGCAACTGGACGAGCGGGCTTCCGGTGCAGGTCGACACCGTGAACATCGTCAGTGTGGGCACCGGTTATCTGGGCGGCAACGTGAACATCTACTACGCGCCGATCGCCAACGTGGACACCTTCGCGGAAATGGATCTGCGGCCCTACCTAAACAATACCATCAACTTCTTCTACCAGTGGCCGGGCGAGGATCTGACCATCAACCACTGGCTCAAGGTTCTGGAAGGGACCACTTTCCGCCACACCAACGGCCGCCTGACGGTCGGCGATCTCGAGGTGCGCGACGGCGCCTCTTACCAAGTCTACCTCAACAGCACGCCCGAGCTGTTTTTCGGTCAGGCCGAGATTTCCGAGAACAGCTCAATGACGATCTCGAACGGATCCGTCTCGGCGACCACCGCCGGCCACACGCTCGAGCTCCAGGCCACCGGTGGTGTGCCGATGCTGCAGCAAACCGGCGGCAGCCTCTCGCTCGGCCGGATCCTCCTCAACTACGAGCAGGGGGCGACTTTCAGCCTGACCGGTGGCACCCTGACCCTCGACGACACGCTCGGCGCGGGGATGCTGAAAATCGGCACGACCGACAACGAGCCGGGCACGCCGGCTGCCTCGACCGGCACCGCCAGTTTCACGCTCGGCGGCAATGCCGTCCTCGGCGGAGACGATGTGGAGGTGACGATCGGCGAGAATGACCGCCCCGGGTCGATGGCTCAGAGCGGCACCAGCAGCGCAGACCTCAGGCGGTTGTTCATCGGCCTCAACAGCGACGGCACCGCCTCCATGTCCGGTGGCACACTCGACATCGACACGATGCTCGCGGTCGGCGGCGACGGCCTCGGCGCACCCGGCAGCGGGATCTTCGACCAGAATGACGGCGCGGTGGTCGTGCGCACATCGGGCGGCCCTCCCGCACAACTGGTCGTCGGCGGCAGCGGCGGCGGCGTGCCGAACAGCCGCTACAGCTATCTCGGCGGCACCTTGGAAGCCGACACGTTGCGGGTGGAGAACGGTTCGCTGTTCGAACAGTTCAACAACCGTGTGGTGGATGCCGACCAGGTCTCGGTGAGCGGCGTCTACTTCTTCGACAGCGGCTCGATCAACACCGATGCCTTTGATGTCAACGCGGGAGGAGCGGTCACCCATCGCGGGAGCCTGACGCTCGCCGACAACGGCGACCCGCTTGACTTCGAGATGCGGATCGTCGGGGGAACGCACACCTACACCCTCGGCTCGCTGACCAACCACGGCGACCTCGCGATCCTCACGGGCGGTTCGTTTGTCCAGAACGGAGCGAACACGCACACCGTCGACGGCAATCTGGTGGTCGGTGCCACGGGCAACTACACGATGAACGGCATCCTTCTGGATGCGGGGTATCTGGAAACCGGCACCGGTTCGACCTTCATGCTGGAGAACGGAACCGTGATGACTCCGAGCGCCTTGCTCGAAGGCGGCGACTTCCACTTCGACGGCGGCAACCTCGACTGCCCGCTGGTCGAGGTCGATCTGGGCGTGCTGCACTTCGATGCCGACGGGACGCAGGACATCGACCGACTTGAGTTCTTCCCGAACTCCGTCAACCGGCTGACCGTGCCGGCCGGCCGGACCGTCCAACTCAACGGCGACCTCGTGCTCGGCCTCCAGGGTGGACTCGACATCGAAGCGAGTGGCTCACTGACCGTCGACAACCTCCAGGTCGGACCCGGATCGACCGTCGACGCCCAGGGCTGGGGTGACCTCGACCTTGCCAACGAACTGCTCGTCACCGGTGCCGGCAGCAACTTCGAACAACGAACCGGCCACACGATCGGGCAGGCGTTGACGGTCGAGGCGGACGGCAGCTACCGCCATCGCGACGGCACCACTTTGTTCCAAGGAACCCTGCTGGGTGCCGATGCCTACCTGTTCGCAGGAGGCGGCCAATGCACCACCGGCCCGCTCGAGCTGCGCGACGGGGCCGACATGGAAATCGGATCGACCAACTTCCAGTGCGGTCTTCTCAACGATCCGGCAGTCGTTGGCGCGCCCCCTTCGCTGACCCAGGTCGGAGGCTCGCTCACCGCCAGTGCCGTCAATCTCGGCAGCACGGAGGTCATTCTCGAAGGCGGCACCTTCGCCGTCACGGGCTCGGCCGTGTTCAACGGCAGTTCGAGTTTCACCAACGAGGCCGATGCCGACTTCGGCAGCCTCACACTCGGCGGCTCTTGCCAGTGGAATACCGTCGGCGGGTCCACCCTCGACGTGACCGGCAGCATGCAGGTCGCGCAGGACGGCGAGACGCTCAACCTCGGTGGCGGCACCATCGACGTCGGCTTTTTCGCCGTGCGCCAAACGCCGTCCGACCCCGGCGTGTCGGACCTATCCGGCAACGCTGACCTGCTGATCGGTTCGGACTTCGAGGTCGGTGAGTTCGGAGCCACGACAGGCACCGTCTGGCGCCAGTCGAGCTCCAGCCGCACCGACGTCACGGACCGAACCCTTATCGGCGTCAGCGGCCTGCTTGGACCCGGACAGGCCGACCGTTTCCTGCTTTTCGACAACTCCGCGCTCTACTCCGACGACCTGCTGGTCGGCGAGCAGGGCAACGGAACCATCGAGCAGAACGACACCAGCTCGGTGATCCTCGATGACGAGCTGCGCATCGGGGCGATCTTCGGCAAAGGCGACTACCTGATGGACGGCGGCAGCCTGAGCGGCGCGACCATGACGATCGGCGAAGTGAATGCGGAGTCGCGTTTCCGGCAGACCGGCGGCAGCGCGGTGTTCACCGGAGCCGTCACCAACTCCGGAACCTTTGAGAACCCAAGCGGCAGCTTCTCGGCGCTCTCGTTCGAGTGCACCGGCGATGCCCACGTCTCCGGCACCATCAACGCGCCGGTCACCAACCAGGGAGCGATGTGGATCGGCGACGAAGACACCGCGGCCAGCCTGATGGTCAACGGCACCTTCACCACCCTCCCCACCAAGCGTTTGGAAATCGACATTACCGCCCCCCCCGGCACCGGCAACAACCGCGACACGATCACCGCCACCGGCCACGCCGCCCTTGCCGGACGCATCGACCTCAAGCTGCCGCCCGCGCTGGCGGCGGGCGTCCAGATCGGCGACCGCTGGCGCATTCTCACCGCGGGTTCCCGAAGCGGTAGCTTCGCGACCAAGATCACCGACGCGCCCGGCTTCCCCGCCAACCGCCAGTTGTTCCTCGAATACGGACCGGCTTATCTCGACGTCGTTGTGCGGCCGGTCAGCCTGTCCTTCGAGACATGGATCAAGGACTGGGGGCTGGACCCGGCCGATTGGGATCCGGAGGACGACCCGAACGGCAATGGCTTTCCGAACATCATCGACTTCGCGCTCGGCATCAGCCCGGCGACCCTCGGACCCTCGCCGATCCAGTATTCCTTCGGTCCCGGCGGCTACTTCACAATGACGTTTCCCAAGCCCGACTACCTGCCGGAGGGAATCACCTATGCCGCCCGGTTCACGACCGGCCTCGATGGTGAGTGGACCGCCGCCGAGATCCTCGAGAACAGCGACACCACCTTCACGGCACAGATCCGAGTCCCCGGCCCACGGCCGGAAAAGGGATTCATCCAGCTGGTCGTCGAATACTGATCGGCCTCACTCAGGAACCGGATAAATCAGCGAGCCGGGTTGCTCCGCCACCCGCTTGCCCAACCACTTCTGGTCCTTGTGATTCACGAAGACGAGGAAGGTTCCCTCGATCGGGAGCGCTTCGACGACCCGGTTGACCAGCTCCTGGTCGGCGTTGCCGGACTTCAGCTTGAAAAACGACCCGGTAAGGTTGAGCGACACGGCATGCATCGGGACATTCTTCATGTGCTCGACTTCCTTGCCGGCCACATGGACCTCGGCGATGGATTCCTCGCCTTCGAAGATCTTCGCACAACGGCGGATCATGTCGGGTGAAAGCGAGTGGGGCTTCAGGGTGTCGGACTTGTTCACGCCCTGGCGCTCGCGCTCGGCGATCTCGTAGAACTCGTCGAGGTTGTCCGCGCGGCGCGTGATTTCCTTCAGCTCCTCGACATTGCCGGTGCGGGTGTAGTGCCCGTGCAGCAGACCGAGCACCTCCATGCCAAGCCCACGGTCCTCCTGCATGACCTCCTCAAGCAGGGACACCCCGTCCGCATTGCCTTGGGTGAGAAGATGCCGACCCTTCACGAACCGGGCGCCAACATGCTGCGGATCCATCCCGAGCACGCGCTCGATCCACGGCATCGCCGCGCCGTCGTCCTCGATGTCCATCATGGCGGCCGCCCACTTCCAAGCATCCTCGGCGGTCTCGACCTCCTCCTCCGGGCCGAGCTCCGAGCGGATCTTCCGCACCTCGTCGTGACGGGCCTTCCAAGGGATCGCCATTCCGGTCTGCCAGTCTTTGCTGAGGGACTCCATCAGGTCCTTTTCGCGGCCGCCAAGAAGCTCCGCCGCCGCGGTTTTGCCGACAGGCGGAAGATCCTTGTAGACCCCTTGCCCGATTTCCGGAGGAACCGCATCCAGCGATCGCAGCCGGTCCAACAACGCCGGGTGGGTGTCGGAATGATCGGTCGGGCGCAGGTAGGCGTGCTCGAGCCACTCGCTCGACTGGTCCGCCGGGATCTCCTCCGAGGAACGGGTGGCGAGAAACTGGAACACCTCGCCCGGCGCGGCCGACTCGTGGTTCACCCGGCGGAAGACATCGGGCCATACCGATTCCTCCAGCCAACGGCCGCGCAGTTCGATCCTCTGCAGGGCCCGGCCCATCGCCTCGGTGCCCGCGAACTCGGCGCCCAGCGCATCCGCCCGGTACTCCTGCAGACGGGAAAGCACGAAGGCGTGGGCATTGAAGCGCGGCCAGAACCAGGAGACGAAAGGCCTGAGCGCGAACGATCCGCGGCCGCCGCTCTCCGCGACATTGCTGATCATCTGTTCCCAACTCCGGCGGATCCGGTAGAGCCACGAGCCGGAGCTGCCGTCGCGGTTCGAAAGGTGGGCGAACTCGTGCGCGAGCACCGCCTTGAACTCGTCGGTTCCGAGCGTCTGGAGCAGTGGCAACCCCAGCAGCAAATAGCTGCGGTAGAAGCCGAAGATTCCGAGGCGCGGCACCTGCACGACGGCCGCGTTGAAGTCGCCATTGACCAGCACCGAGTTGAATTTCACCGGAGCCACCTGCTCGCGAAGCTGGTCGAGAAGGGCGAAAAGCTCCGGAGCGTCCTGCTTCTTCAAAGGGATCCCATCCGGCGGAGACATCTTCACCCACAGCCCCTTCACGATCGAGAGGAACAGGGCTCCGAAGACCACCCCGATGATCAGACCCAGCTTGATCGTCGCGTAGTTGGGTTTGAAGATCACCAAGGCCACCAACCCGGCGAGGACCGTCACCGAGACGATCAGCACGAGCGCCAGGTAGCCATAGCTGAACCAGACGTAAAACAGCGCCTTGCGAAGCAACGGCACGGGGCGTCCTTCGTAGCGGCGTTCGATCTTTGTGACGAGTTCGTTGTATTGCTGCCGATTCATCCGGATGACATCCGCTACGGGACGCACGGCCTCTAACACGCATGTCTCACAAAGGGAAGCATGTGGCGAAAAGGCAACTTCCCGGAGTCGAGATCAACCCGGATGGAGCGGCATCGGGCCGGAGTGGACCGCGAGCTTCAGCTCGCCCCGGAACCCGGGCTGCCGGCATGACGGGGCGAGCTGAAGCTCGCGGTCCATGCCTTGGATCATGGCAGTTCCCCCAAAAGGCCGGTCTACCGAACCCGGTGAATCTGATGCCGCATCAACACGGTCACCCAAAATGCCACTAGCGAAAATGAAAGGCCCGCCACGAGGTTCCATTTGAGCACCCACGCCCACACGAAGCAAAGATGGGCGAGGCAGAGGAAAACCAACGCGCGAACCCTCCACACCGGAGCGGCGGCCAGCATGAAAGTGACGATCATCCCCACCCAAGCGAGCCATCCGGGAATTGAAAGCCACGGACTGAATCGAAGTGCCCTGACGACCAGCGGGTTGGCATCCGTGGCAGCCTGAAGGTCGCCCTGCCAATACGCAGCCGGCTGCCCGAGGAGGGTCGCGATCACGTCCGCCAACGCCAGCACGGACGGAAGCACCGCCCGCCGCACCGCTTCACGAAGTCGTGCGGCATTGATACGATCCTCGAGCATGCGCGTTCCCAGGTATCAACTTCCAAAAATCGGCGTTCTGCGCCCGTCCTCCCGTCCGGATCCCAAAACCCATTTCGCGGCCTTTCGCGAGTTTCGCGGTTGCCCGCTCTAAACGATTTTCAACCGCGCGAGGTCCTGGGTATCGATGAGACCCACCGGCTTGCCGGCGGAGTCGAGCACGACGACATCGTCAATCCGGTGCGCACCGATCGTCTTCACCGCCTCGGCGGCCAGCGCATCCCCGGAAACGCTGATCGGATTACGGGTCATCAGGTCGGCCACCGGTTTGCCGCCGACGCCCGCATCCTGCTGGTAACTGCGGGCGAAGTCGCCGTGAGTGAAAATGCCGGCCAGCGCGCCGTCGGGTTTCAGCACCACACACGCGCCGGAGCGGGCGTCGGTCATCGCGACCAGAGCATCGTGCACCGTGGCGCCCTCAGCCACCGTCGCCAACCCGTCACCGGCACGCATGATGTCGGACACCCGCGTCAGCAGGGCGCGGCCGAGCGCTCCGCCGGGATGGAAGCGCGCGAATTCCTCCTCGGTGAAGCCGCGGGCCTCGAGCAAGACCATCGCCAGCGCGTCGCCCATCACCAGCATCGCGGTCGAGGACGAGGTCGGAGCCAGATTGAGCGGACAGGCCTCGCGCTCGACGGAGGTGTCGAGGGTCACCGTGGAATGTTGCGACAAGGTCGAGTCAGGCCGACCGCACATCGCGATCAACTTGACGTCGAAACGCTTGATGTGCGGCAGCAAGTCGAGGAGCTCGGCGGTCTCACCGGAGTAGGAGAGCGCGATGACCGCGTCACCATCGGAAAGGATCCCGAGGTCGCCGTGGAGTGCATTCTGGGAGTTCAGCACCACCGCGGTCGAACCGGTCGAGTTCAGCGTGGCGGCGATCTTGTGGCCGATGTTGCCGGACTTGCCGATGCCGACAACGACGATCTTCCCCCGGCGGTCGAGCACGTCCTTGAGCATGCCGACGGCCTCCGCGAAGGATTCGCCGAGACGCGCGGCGATCTGCTGGAGGGCGGTCGCCTCCATTTCGATCACCCGCCTGCCGTGGCTCACATGGTCCATGCCGGGGATCATTCCGGCTCCTCCCCGCCGGGGCAAGCTCCGGTCCGCCTACGGCGTCACGACCGCATGCTCGACGGTCTCACCTTCGCCGATTCTGGCTCCCGGCCAGACGACCGCGTCACGCAGTGCTGCTCCGGCACCCACAACCGCCCCGGGACCGACCACGGAAGCTTCGATGAGGGCCGTCTCCGAAACCTCCGCCGCCGGATGCACCGGCTCGGTCAATCCTAGCTCGCGGTGTGCTGCCAAATAGCTCTCCTGATCCCCCAGATCGAACCACACCCCGTCGTCCAGCACGACTCCGCCGAGGCGGCCTTCCTTTGCGAGCTCAAGAAAGGCGGGGATCACCGAGATCTTCTCGCCGGGAGGGATCCGATCGAGCAGTTGCGGCGAAAAGACGTAGATCCCGCTGAAAACGTGGGTGCCGGGAGTGCGGCCGAGCATTTCGCGGATATCGACGACCTGTCCGCCCTCGATCGCGATGTGCTTGGCCACGCCCTCCGAACGGAGTGCCAGGGTCACGACATTCTCCGATGCCTCGTGAGCGGAGATCAGCCGGTCCAGCGGCAGCGAGGCGTAGATGTCGCCATTGTGAACCAGCACATCGTCGTCGCCGACCCAGGCCGAGATGTTCCGGATCCCGCCCCCGGTTTCGAGCAGGTCCGGCTCGTGGAAAAGCGTCACGGGAAGCCCGTTCCAACGGGCCGACTCGGCAGCGACGGCATTCTCACCCGTCCACGGTGAGCCTCCCTCATACTCCCAATCTCCGCCAAGTTGGCGCCAGCATTCCGGCAGGTGGTGGGTGTTGATCGCGAACTCCTCGATCCCTGCCGCAGCGCAGGCATCCATCGCCCATTCGACCAGCGGCCGGTGGAACAGCGGAACCAGCGGTTTCGGGAGCCGGTCGGTGAGCGGACGCAGCCGCGTTCCGAGGCCGGCGCCGAGCAGGAATGCTTTGCGGATCACGCCGCTGGTTGTCGTTGATCCGGCCGTGGGGACAAGGCATTTTGCGCCGCCCGTATGCCATGTTTCCCGACAAAACCCCTGATTTTCCGCGTATTCAGCGGCCCACAGCGATGACTCGACGCATTCTGATCCCGATCGCCCTTTCCGGCACCGCCCTGGCCATTCCCGAAGGCTTTGAAATCCATGACTTCGCCGGCCCGCCGAACGCCGATTACCCGGCCGCGATCACCGTCGCTCCGAATGGCGACGTCTACGTTTCCTCCGACCAGAACGGCTCGCTGGGCAAGCAGAAGGACATGGGCCGGATCATCCGCTGCCGGGACACCGACGGCGACGGCAAGGCCGACGATTTCGTCCACTTCGTCCCGACCATCGACAGCCCCCGCGGCGGCCACATCGTCGGCGATACCCTTTACCTGATCCACCCGCCCTACCTCAGCAGCTTCCGGGATACCGACGGCGACGGCGTCGCGGATGAGAAGAAGCTGCTCGTCACCGGCTTCGGTGGCGGCATCGAGCACCCCCGCGGTGCCGACCACACGACCAACGGCGTGCGGATGGGCATCGACGGCTGGCTCTACGTGTCGGTCGGCGACTTCGGCATGGCCGACGCAAAGGGCGCCGACGGCAAGCGCTACACGCTCTTCGGCGGCGGCGTCGCACGCGTCCGTCCCGATGGCTCGGAACTCGAGCCGTACGCGCTGATGACCCGCAACATCTGCGACACCGCGATCTCCCCCACCCTCGATCTTTTCAGCCGCGACAACACCAACGACGGCAAGGGTTGGAACACCCGTTTCCACCACTACACCGCGCTCGGTGACCACGGTTATCCGCGGCTCTACAAGAACTTCGCGGACGAGGCCATCCAGCCGCTCGCCGACTACGGTGGCGGATCCGGAACCGGCGGCCTGTGGGTCGACGAGCCCGGCCTCCCCGGTGAGTTCGGCAACATGCTCTACTCCTGTGACTGGACGACCGGCAACGTCTACTACCACAAATCCAAGCGCGAGGGCGCGAGCTTCAGTATCGAGCAGGAGGTCTTCCACAAGACGCCGCGCGCGACGGACATCGACGTCGACGGCTTCTCGCGTCTCTACATCGCCGACTGGCGCGGCGGGAAATTCAACTTCGCCGGCAAGGGCAAGCCGGTCGGCATGATCCAGCAGGTCACCGCGACCGGCGACGGCGGCGCGAAATACGAGGACGTGACCAAGGCGGACGACGCCAAGCTCGTCACGCTGCTTGCATCCGCTTCCGGCGTGCAGCGCTTCGAGGCCCAGCGCGAGATCCTCCGCCGCGGCAAGAAGCCGGCCTTCGCCGAAGGCGTGTTCGGCATCGCCAAGGATACCAAGCAGAGCGTCGAGGCACGGGTCGCCGCGGTCTTCACCCTCAAGCAACTCTACGGCACCGAAAGCACCCGCTACATTGCCGAGCTGGTGGCCGACGACGACTTGCGCGAGTTCGCGCTGCGCGCCATGACCGACCGTCTCACGGAGCTCGAAGGAGTTCCGGTGGATGCCTACACCAAGGCCCTGACCGACCCGAATGCACGGGTCGTCCTGCAGGCCCTCGTCGGACTCCAACGCCTCGGTGCCAAGGATGCGGCGCCGGCCATTCTACAAGCTTCGACCGATTGGAGCGAGCAAGGCAGCTCTCCCCGTCTTGCTCACACCGCGGTCGCCACTCTGACATCCCTCGCGAACGTGCCGGCCCTGATCGCCGGCGCCGAGGATACCGCCCAACGCAAGATCGCGCTCGGCGCGCTGCAGCACATCCACTCGACCGAGGCGGTCGACTCGCTGCTCGCCCTGATCGGTCGCACCGGCGACGCCGAACTTCGCTTCGCCGGTCTCTCGGCTCTGGCGCGGCTGCATTACGACGAGAAGCCGTGGGACCTGAAGATGTGGTGGGGCACCCGCCCGGACGACCGCGGACCGTACTACGAAACCGTCGATTGGGAACGGACGCCGAAAATCCGTACCGCTCTGGAGCGCGGCTACACCATGGTCCCCGAGGCCCTGCGCAGCACCTACCTCGACACCCTCGCCAAGAACCGCATTCCGGTCTCCGAACTCAAGCTCGAGGGTCTGGATCCGGTGATGGCCGCGCTCGGCGCATCGAAGCCGACCGACGCGCAAATCGGACTACTGATCAACGCCGCCAAGAATCCGAAGCTCCCCTTCCCCCGCCGCGTGGAATGCTACAAGGCACTGAACCGCGGCCCTGCGCAGAGCGTGACCGTTTCGCGTCTCGCGGTGCTCGCCGAGTGGAGCCAGGAAAAAGGCCTGCCGGACGAGGTCGGGCAGCACATCGATGACTTCGTCAACGAGACCGAGCGCGGTGCCGAGGTCAACAAGCTCCGACAGCTCGCCGCCAAGCAGAGCGACGCCGTCAGCCGCATCGCGTGGAAGTCGCTGCTCACGGTGCTGAACAGCCCGTTGGCCAAAGACAAGTGGAAGGAAGAGGTGAAGAAGCACATCGACAAGAACCCGCGTGAAGTCGGCTTCTTCCTCGCGCTGGCCGACCTCAAGCTTCCGGGCTTCGAGAAGCAGATCGAAGTCGGACTTTCCTTCGACAACGACGAGCTGATCGCGGCCGCCAAGGCGGCCAAGGAGGCGACCGCGTCCGCCGCAAGCGCCGGCAAGAAGGTCGCCGAGCTGTCTCCGGAAGAAGTCACCAAGGCGGCGATGTCCGGCCACGGCGACGTCGAAACAGGCAAGCGTCTGTTCACCGCCCAAGGCTGCATCGCCTGTCATGCTGTCGACCCGCAGGCCGAGCAGAAAGGTCCTTATCTCGGCTCCGCCGGTTCGAAGTTCACCCGCGACTATCTGATCGAGTCGATACTCGATCCCAACAAGGTCGTCTCGCAGGGTTTCCAGACCAGCATGATCACGATGAAGGACGGCGCGACCCACATGGGCTTCGTGACCGCCGAGGCCGACGGGATTGTCGAGATCCGCAACATCGCCGGCCAGGTGACCAAGCTGAAGCGCGCCGACATCGCCAAGGATGATCACCTTCCGCAGTCGATGATGCCGCCCGGTCTGGCCGGCAATCTCTCGCTCGAGGAGTTCATTTCGATGATCGACTACCTCGGCTCGCTCCAAACCAAGGGCGGCTGACCCGTTCGACCCATGAAGCCCGTTATTCTCGCAGCCGCCGGTCTGGCGGCTGTCGCACCCTTGCTCGCTGCCGAGTGGTCGGTCCCGGCCGGAGGCAATACGTTCCGCACCGCACCCGCACCGGGCCCCGGCGTTTCGCGCGACGGCTCCGTCCGCTGGTCGGACAAGGAAGGCGTCTTCTCGATCTACGTCCACCTCGACCGGCCTGCCGCACTTGAGCTCTCCCTGAAGGCGAAGTCGCCCGACGGCAGCTCGAAGATCCGGACAGCGGTGCGCGATCAGTCCTTCGAAACCACCCTGACCGCCGACGGTTCCGACGAACACCCGCTCGGCAAGGTCGAGGTTCCGAAGGCAGGCTACCTGCGCATCGACCTGCAGGGAATCGAGCGGACCGGCTCAGGCTTCGCGATCGTGCGCGAACTCGGAATCTCGTCCGACACCGAGGGCCTCCAGCTCGACTTCGTGAAGTCGAACGAAGGCAACATGTTCTACTGGGGACGCCGTGGACCGTCGGTCCACCTCGGCTACCAGTTGCCGCGCGACAGGAAGATCCGTCACGCCTACAGCGAGATCACCGTGCCCGAGGGCGAGGACCCGATCGGTTCCTACTTCATGGCGAACGGATTCGGTCAGGGCTACTTCGGCATGCAGGTGAAAAGCCCGACCGAGCGCTGGGTCCTGTTCTCGGTGTGGAGTCCGTTCAAGACGAACAACCCGAAGGAGATTCCCGAAGAAGACCGCGTCATCACGCTCGGCACCGGTGAAGGCGTGCGGGCGCAGGACTTCGGACACGAAGGCTCGGGAGGACAGAGTTTCCTCACCTACCCGTGGAAGGCGGGCGTCACCTACCGCTTCCTCACGGAAGTCATTCCGGACGGCAAGGGCAACACCACCTACACCTCGTGGTTCGGCGACAAGGCGGCCGACGAGTGGCGGCTGATCGCCAGTTTCCGTCGGCCGAAAACCGACACCCACTACACCGGTTTCCATTCCTTCCTCGAGAACTTCGCGCCCGACTACGGAGCCATCGGGCGCAAGGCGCTGCACGGCAACCAGTGGGCACGCGATACCGAAGGCGAATGGCACGAACTCACCCGGGCACGCTTCACCGCCGACGGCACCGCCCGCGGCGGCCACCGGCTTGACTACGCCGGCGGCACGGAGGACGGCGTTTTCTTCATGCGCAACGGCGGCTTCTTCGACGAGCGCGTGAAGTTCGACCAGTGGTTCGAGCGCGAGTCCGCCCCCGAACTGAAGCCCGAGATCGACTTAGACAAGCTGCCGCAGCCGTAGCGCCCGGTTGACGGTGCATTCATGTGCCGCAGGCGGACCGCGCGAGCCCACTCGCGCCCCGGAGTTCCGGGTCCACATGCCACCGCAGCGGCCGCTCGAACTGAAACCGAAGCGATTCATCCGCAACGCCATCGCGCTGTTGGCTCAGGGGCGCGAGTGGGCTCGCGCGGTCCGCCTGCGGCAGCTCACGGAATCAGAACCCGGCCGGCCGCGATCCCGGTGTCGGCGCTGTCGGCCGAGGTCCTCTTGAGCTCACGCAGCACATCCGCTTCCTTCGAGGTAATCGGATAGGGTCCGGCGAACTCGATCGTGTTCGGCTGGCCGCGCCACGAACGGCAGGCATACGCCTTCTCAGGACCGAGGTAGTAGAGGATCAAATACTGGCGGTCGTCGGTTGAGGTCTCGGCGATGAAATCCGGACGTCCCTTGTTGGAAAGGAACTTCGAAAGGTCCGGGTGAGAGCCCGCCTGGAATGCCAAACGACGGTAGCCGAGCGTCGGTGGCGTTTCCCGAACCAGCATGATGCGGTCCTGGGCCGCACGCTCCGACCAATGCATCCGCTCGGCACACGAGGCCAGCAGCAGCGAGAACGCCAGAGCGGAAATCAGTCGCATCATCACGGCATGGATACGGCGGGAGCGGGTCGCCTCTTCCGGTCGCGCTCAATCACCGACATCAGCCGCCGGACATTCGGGCGGTTGGCTTCGGACTCGATGAAGAACGCCGTCTCGAGCGGCACCAGATATTCGACCGCGGAATTGATGCCGACCAGCAAGCCGTTGGCATCGACCACCGGGCCACCGCTGTCGCCGGGCTCGAGCGGAATGTCATGCTTGAAGCGGTGATTGCCGGAGAATCCGGCATCGGGAGGAATCGGCGTGATCAATTTTCCCGCCGGACTGCTGAAACCCGTGGCGATGCCCGCATGCATAACCGGCGTGCCTTGCGGCAGCCACTGCGAGGTCGGCGTCCAGCGGTAGTGGTCGGGCGTCGCTACATCCGCTTGCAGCACCGCCACGTCGCCGCCCGATCCCCGCCAGACAATCCGTGCCGGGTAGGCACGGAGCCGGCCGTCGCGGCGCAACAGGACGAAAACCTGGCGCCCGGTCGACGAGGCCAGCACGTGGTCGGCAGTGAGGAAGTAGCCGTCGGCCGTGATCGGAACCGCGGATCCCCCGTCGGCATCCTTCGGTGCCTTCTGCCTCGAAAAGCGGTCGCCGATCCAGTCGTCGATGTCCATCCGGTCGGAAACGACAACCGCGGCGAAACGGCGGGCGGCCGACTGATAGATCGACTTTCCGGGTGGGGTCGCACCGACGATCGGAGGCGGCGGCTGGGGAGCGCAGCTCATCATCACCACCCCGCACCCGACGGCGGGCAAGAACTTCAACAAGCGGCGCATCCGTGGAAATACTACGCAGAGCAATGCCGCTGGCTCACGCGATTTCTTCGGTTTCGTCCATCAATGCGGCGAGCGCCGCGCGGTCGCTCGGCGGCATCACCAGTTCGGTCACCGCCCCGATGTCGTGCCATTGCTCGCCTTCTTCGGCGGCGGTGTCAGCAGCGGCAGCATGCACATGCATGGTGACCCGGTAGCGCGTGATGCCGTACTTCCGGCGATGCAGCAAGTCGCCGCGCTCTTCCCTTTCGGGCAGCCGCCACATGCCGGAGCGCCGTCCGCCCTCCAGCTTCCGGAGCAGGATCTCGCCCTTCCTAACAGCGAAGACCACGTGCTCGTCGACGTCCGTCAGCTTCACCCTCTTCGCCTTCAGCGGGAGGTCCGCCGGCTCCGCGCAGTTGCAATATGCCGCCACCGGACAACCCAGGCAGTCGGGGACACCCGGACGGCAGAAAGTCTGCCCGAGCTCCATCAACGCCGAGTTGTGAACCCGCGGACTCCGGTCATCCAACAGATCCTCCGCCCACGACCAGAGCTGGCGTTGCCCGGCGGTGCCGTCGATCGGCTCGCGGAAGTCCATCAGGCGGGACAGCACCCGCGCGATGTTGCCATCGACGATCGGAGCCGGGCGATCGAAGGCGAACGAGCTAACCGCGCCGGCGGTGTAGCGGCCGACCCCCGGCAACGCGAGAATCGCCCCATAGTCCTCCGGAAACTCGCCGCCATGCTCACCTTCCACGGCCCGCGCGGCTTCCCGCAGCATCCGGGCACGACGGTAGTAGCCCAGCCCCTCCCAGGCCTTCAGCAGCGAGTCGTCATCGGCTTCCGCGAGCGCGGCGGTATTCGGAAAGCGCTCAAGGAAGCGATCGTAGAACCCGCGGCCGAGCACGGTCGCGATCTGCGTTTGCTGGAGCATCACCTCCGACACCAGAATCGCGTAAGGGTCGCGTGTCCGCCGCCACGGGTAGTCCCGCCCATGCGTCTCGAACCAATCGCTCAACGCTTCCCGGAACCTCTCCGGCTCCTTCAGCGGGTCGTGACGGCGCTTTGGCTTCAGCACGCCCCCACCCTGCACCGGATGCGACTCCGCACCATCCCTTTCGACGTTCGATGTTGGACGTTCGATGTTCGGTGTTCAGCATCGCGACATGCCCGCCAACTCCCACACCGCCGCCCTGACCGCCGAACAGGCGGAAAAGCTCCGCGGCGTGCTGGAGCGCGACGGGTTCGAGTTCGCCGAGAAGCCGTACACGATTTTCGCCGCCAAGAAGGGCAAGCTCAACGTGTCGGTCTACGAGAAGGGCCCGAAGGTCCTCGTGCAGGGCAAGGAGACCGAGGATTTCGTCCGTTTCACGCTGGAGCCCGAGATCCTCGGCGAGGCCCGGCTCGGCTACGAGGAAGTCCACAACCCGGAGATGTTCGAGCCGCACTTCGGAATCGATGAGAGCGGCAAGGGCGACTACTTCGGACCGCTCGTCATCGCCGGCGCCTACGTCGACGCCTCGATCTCCCGCGCGCTGCTCGATGCCGGCATCATGGACTCGAAGCGGATTTCCAGCGCCAAGCGCATCCGCGCGCTCTCCGAAACCATCCGCAACACCCCGGGCATCGCGACCGCGGTCATCTCGATCGGTCCGGAACGCTACAACGAACTCCACACCTCGTTCGGCAACGTCAACCGGCTGCTGGCGTGGGGCCACGCCCGGACGATCGGACGCTTGCTCGAGCAACGCCCGAAGTGCCCGCGGGCGCTGTCCGACCAGTTCGCCCAACCCCAGGTGCTGCAGCGCGCGCTCAAGCAGCTGAAGCTCGAAATCCAACTCGACCAACGGACCAAAGCGGAGTCCGACGTGGCGGTCGCCGCGGCATCCATTCTGGCCCGCGAAAGGTTCGTCGATTGGATGGAGAAAACTTCGGCCGCGGGGGGCATCACGCTGCCCTTGGGCGCGTCCGATGCCGTCATCGACGCCGGGAAGCAGCTCGTTGAGCGTCATGGACCTGCGATTCTCGAGCGCACCGCCAAACGCCATTTTCGCACGACGGAACGAATCCTCGAAGGATTCGACCCGGATGGCACGGAATCCGCATGATTTTCTCCGATTTTTCGCGGGACAAATGACCCCAGCTGTGGTGTCCAATCCTCCCGCCGAGTCAAACCCGGCCACCCGTCACCCATGGCAACCGTTACCAAGCGAGAGCTCGTCGTTAAAATCAGCAACGAAACCGGCCTGACCCAGCAGCAGGTCTTCGACGTCATCCAGAAAACTCTGGATTCCATCACTGATGCTCTCGCCAACGGTGACACCGTGGTCATGCGCAACTTCGGCGCGTTCCAGGTGAAGGAGACCAAGGCCAAGATCGGCCGCAATCCGAAGAATCCCGGCAAGGATGTCCCCATCCCCGCCCGCGCCGTGGTCAAGTTCAAGCCGGGCAAGGAGATGAAGGAACAGGTCGCCGGCACCCTGCCGATGATCAGGGAACGCGAGACGGACTGAGCCGCTCGACGCTCCCGATGGACCGCGCGAGCCCACTCGCGCCCCGTCGGTCCGGCAAACGCGCGACTACCCGCCTACGGAGTCAGCTGCCACGGTCGGCAGCTCCGACTTCCACCGCGCCGGCCTAACGATCCCGAGGCTCCGGGGCGCGAGTAGGCTCGCGCGGTCCACATGCCTCCCACCTCACCTCTTGATCCTTAGCTTTTCCTAAGTATCATCCCGGCGTGCGCCACCTCGCCACGCTGCTGCTTTCGGCCCTCGCCCTGCTGATGGCCTCATGCGCCCATCCGCGCGGCGGCTACAAGGGCTACATGACCCGCACCTACACCGTGCGCGGTCAGACCTACCACCCGATGAGCGTCGATCAGGCGCTCCACCACAGCGAGGTCGGCACCGCGTCGTGGTACGACGAGTCATCCTTCTTCGGCCTCAAGCGCGGCAACACGTCGATCGGCGAGAAGGTGATGCCATGGCACAACATCGCCGCCCACAAGACCCTGCCCCTGCCCTGCGTCGTCAAGGTCACCAACCTCGACAACGGCAAGTCGGTGAAGTGCCGGGTCAACGACCGCGGCCCCTTCATCGGCAACCGCATCATCGACCTCTCCCCGCGGGCGGCGAAGAAGATCGACTTCCGCGACCAAGGACTGGCCACCGTCGAGGTCGAGGTGCTCTCCGTCGGCGACGGCAAATACAAGCGGAAGAAGCGCCGGAAGTGGTTCTTCGGGCTGTTCTGACGGCACATCGCCTGAATTCCCAGAGGCACCTCAATCATTGGGATAACCCCACTCTGGAACGGGCAGGCGCTTCCGCGGAAGCAGGACGATGCTTCCGCATTCCCGACAGCTGTGCCCGGGGCGAACGGCCCCGTGACCGAGGGAAATGGTCGGCTTCTTCTCTCCAGTCGAAGTGAAGAAGAGATGGGAAAACCCGCCACCCCAGAAAAGCCAATCCCAAGTGCTCTTCCGCAGACGGAACTGTCCGGTCGTCATTTCGTTTCCGCAGTTCGGGCACACGATCGGTTTCATGGATCGAACCTAGGCATGAACGGCTTGAACCAACATTACGGTCCGAGCCGAAATTTGGAGTCCTCTTGGCCTGATCTCAACGGTCAGAACTCTTCGTGACCCGCCGATCTCTTTTCCTGGCCGGGTCGCAGGATGGCCGGCAGAAGGGCGCAGGTCGCGAAGAACGCTGCCACGATACCGTAGGCCACCGGGTGGAGCTCCCGCCCACCACTCCAGTTGCCCATGCCGAAGAAGTGCGCCAGACCGTAGCCGCCAACGAATGCCTCTCCAAGCAACGCGAGCGTACAAATCACCCGAATCCAGATCCACCTGGAGCACACCAAACCGATCAGCGGTAGCAATAGGACGGCCACCGTCAGCAGTAGGAGAATCAGGTCGATGAACATGGATGAAGCGGGAACGGATCAGCCTGCTCCGTCCGGAACTCCGGCGGGTCGAAAGGTGGAAACCCAGCATTTTCCGGATTCCATCTTCCCATTCCCCGAAGTTGGCCACGTTTTGTAAAGTTCGCTTCTGAGTCCGTCATCCCACGCCCCCGGATTCGACAAAACGGCGGATGGGTGCTACAGCCCGCGCCCCATGCTCAAGGAAGCCGTTCAGGAAGTGCGCGTTTTTGCCCCCGCCACCGTTGCCAACGTGGCCTGCGGGTACGACGTGCTCGGGTTCGCCATCGACTCGCCCGGAGACGAGGTGGTCGTGCGCCATTGTGACAAACCCGGCCTGCACATCACCGCCATCACCGGTGACGACGGCAAGCTGCCGAAGGCACCGGAAAAGAACACCGCCGGCGTCGCCGCCCTCGATCTGCTCCGCCACCTCGGGATGACCGATCGCGGGATCGAAATGGAGATCCACAAGAAGATGCCCTTCGGCTCCGGACTCGGCTCGTCCGCCGCTTCGGCCGTGGCCGGCGCCTACGCGGTCAACAAGCTGATCGGCGAGCCGCTTTCCAAGCAGCAGCTCCTGCCCTTCGCCATGGCCGGTGAGGCATCCGCCGACGGCGCCTGGCACGCCGACAACGTCGCGCCCTGCCTGCTCGGCGGCATCGTTTTCATCCGCAGCAACGACGAACTCGACGTCGCCCAGCTGCCACCACCGGCCGACCTGTGGGCGGCGGTCGTCCATCCGGACATCGAGATTCTCACCAAGGTCGCCCGCGAGATCCTGCCGAAGGACATCCCGCTGGTGAACGCGACCCAGCAGATCGGCAACCTCGGTGGCCTGCTGTGCGGCCTCATCCAGTCCGACTACGGACTGATCTCGCGCTCGATCCACGACGTCATCGCCGAGCCGCGGCGCCAGAAGCTCATCCCCGAGTTCTACAAGGCCAAGCGCGCCGCGATGTCCAGCGGCGCCCTCGGCTTCTCGATTTCCGGTGCCGGCCCGTCGGTCTTCGCGCTCTGTGAAGGTGAAACCACCGCCAACAAGGTCGGCGAAGCGATCTCGAAAGTCTTCTCCAGTGTCTCGCTGGAAAACCAGATCTACGTCTCCAAGATCAACCCCCACGGCGTGCACGTGGTGGAAGAGAAGGCGAGCAAGTAGGCCCGCGCCCTACATCGGTCGACCGAGGAAGACGCAGAGCACCTGGGCCTCGGTCTTGTGGGGATTGAAGACGCGGTGGTCGACCTCCGCGTCGAAGTAAGCGGCATCGCCGGCCTTCATGTCGTGGACCTCACCTTCGTATTCGAAGGACACCCGGCCCTTGGTCACCATCAGGAACTCCTCACCTTCGTGGGGCATCGCCTCGTCACGACCGCCACCGGCGGGAACGGTGAGGAGGAAGGGGTCCATGTTCCGGTCCGGACGCAGGTGGGCCAGTGACTGGTAGTCGATGTCCGACTGGTCCCGGTTGCGCTCGACCTCCTTGCGCTGTTCGGCCCGGACGATGCTGATCTTGGGTTTCTCGTCGAGGCCGGTGAAAAGCTCGGACAGGCTCATGCCAAGGGCCTCGCTCAGCTTGGCGAGCGTCGGCAGCGACGGCGTCACCCGGAAGTTCTCCACCTTCGACAGCAGGCCCTTACCGAGACCGGAAAGCTCCGAAACCCGTTCGAGCGTGTAGCCCTTCGCCAGCCGGGCTGACTTCAGGCGGGAGGCGAGTTCAACCATGTTCATCGTTCACAAGAGCTTCCTAAGTGCGAAAAAGCCGGTCAAGGCCCGGCCCGCACACGGCATGTACGGCAGGAAGAGCTTGCTTCCCCACCCGGATCGCGGTTCTGCCCTGATTCCCGGGTTCAAGACAGCATTGCAGGTTGCCCCTGACGGGGAAACGGGCCACCTAGGGCCAAGTCGCGATGCTCTACCACTCGACCAACAACCCGGACCACCGGGTCGACCTGAAGGAAGCGATCCTGCGCTCGCTGCCGCCGGACAACGGACTCTACATGCCGGACACCCTGCCGACCCTCGGCGAGGAATTCTGGAAAGGTTGGCGCGACCTGAGTTTCCGCGAAATCGGCCACGCCGTGGCCGGTGCGTTCTTCGGCGAAGACGTGCCTGAGGATGCGCTCAGGGAGATCGTCGACGGCACGCTCGAATTCGACGCTCCGGTCGTTTCGCTGACACCCGACGACCACATCCTCGAGCTGTTCCACGGCCCGACGCTTGCCTTCAAGGACTTCGGTGCCCGCTTCATGGCGCGGCTCATGGCATGGCTGACGCGCGACGAGGATCGCCAGCTCACCGTGCTGGTCGCCACTTCCGGCGATACCGGCGGCGCGGTCGCATCGGCCTTCCACAACGTCCCGGGCACCCGGGTCTTCATCCTCTACCCGAAGGGCAAGGTCTCGGGACTCCAGGAAAAGCAGCTCACCACCCTCGGCGGAAACATCGCCGCGCTCGAGATCGACGGCACCTTCGACGACTGCCAGCGCTTGGTGAAGTCCGCCTTCCTCGACCGCGAACTCTCCGAACGGCTCAACCTGACCTCGGCCAACTCGATCAACCTGTCGCGACTCGTCCCGCAGAGCTTCTACTACATCCATAGTGCCCGCCAGATCGACCGGACGCCCGCGTTCGTCATTCCGTCGGGCAACTTCGGCAACCTGACCGCCGGCCTGCTGGCCCGCCAGCTCGGCCTGCCGGTCGAGCGCTTTGTCGCCGCCACCAATATCAACGACGTGGTCCCCCGCTACCTCGAGAGCGGCGACTACCAGCCGCTGCCCAGCGAAGCGACGATCTCCAACGCGATGGACGTCGGCGCGCCCTCGAACTTCGCACGCATGCAGGCGCTTTTCGGGAGTTCGTGGGAGGAAATGTGCGACACGATCGACGGCCTCGCCTTCAGCGACGAGGAGACCCGCGCCGCCATCCGCGAGGTGAAGGAGACGCTCGGCTACACGATCGATCCGCACGGCGCGGTCGGCTGGCTGGCCGCCAAGGCATGGCGGACCGCCCACCCCGACACGCCGACCATCACCCTCGAGACCGCCCACCCGTCAAAGTTCCTCGACGTGATGGAAGAGGAACTCGGCAAGGGTTCGGTCGAGATCCCCGAGCGCCTCGCCGTGCTCGCCGACCGCGAGAAAGTCGCGACGTCGATGTCAGCTGACGAAGCGGAGTTCAAGGACTGGCTGAACGGCCAGTGACTTGCGAGGATCATTCGCCGGCCTCAAGCATCGCCCCGAACATCGATGCCTTCGACTCGAGCGTTTCCCGGTACTTCGTGAGCTGACCCTCATCGAGCACGCCCTCGAAACGACCGACTTGTTCGTCGATCTTCTTCTGCTGGGCCTCCCGAATCCGTTGGACGATGGCCTGCTGGTCAGGCACTTCGCCATTGCCCTCATCCATCCCCTCAAACACACCACTGAAGTCCATAAAATCGGTTTCGGAACCGAATCCGATCTCGTTCCCGAACATCGTCATCATCGAACCCTGGCCACTTTCGGCACGCCGTTCGATCCGTTCGGCAGCCTCCTTGTGCAGGATGTCGTATACCGCGTCACGCTGGTCGGGCCGCAAGTCGACGGAGCGGGTGATGCCGGCGAGATCCTTGAGGGCCGCTGCCTCGACTTCCCGACTTCTCTCCGTCGCCTTGAGTTCGTCATAGGTCTCGTGCTGATCGGGAGAAAGGAGATCGGCAAGGAAGTCATCCAGCTTGTCCTCCCGCATCGCTTCCATGCCCTTCTCGGCATCTCCCCCCGCCCACATTGCCGTGAGCGCGCGGCGCCGCTTGTCGAAGAAAGTTCGCAGTTCGGCCTCCTGTCCGGCGTCGAGCCCGAGTGCCGCAACAAGCTCGGAGATCCGCCTTTCGTCCTTCTTGCGGTGCTGTTCCTCCATCGCGGTGGCCATCCTGTCCTGAGCCTCCCGCATTTCCGGTGTCATTGACTCCGAGTCACCGCCAATCACCATCGTCCGCGTCTCCACTTTGGGCGAAGCCGGAGACTCCGCGTCGGACCCGGAATTCTCCCGACGGTCCCTTTCCACCTTCGGAGGGGTGGCACCCGCCGACGCCGGCACCTCGGAATTCGGTTTGACGGCCCAAGCTAGTGCAAAACCCAACAGTGCTGCCGGAACGAGGAGGAACGAATGAACTTTCTGCATGGCCGATGCGGGATAAGCGGCGGCCAACCGAAGCTTCGTTTGATCAGGTTCAGACACAAAACCGATGCCCCTGCCCGCGGTTCAGGACCCCGGAGGATCGGTCGGGCGGCTCGGCGGCTTGTTGATCGGTGGCGGCAGTCGGCCGGGTGGATCGCCATTCGCCTGCTGGTCGAGGATCGCACGGGCGATGGCGGAGGCCAGCCTGTCGCGGTAGCCGGCGTCGTTGCACAGGCGCGCTTCCGACGGATTGCTAAGGTATCCGCATTCGACGAGGACACTCGGAATATCCGGGTTGCGGGTCAGCCGGAGGCGGCGGCGGACCTGGCCGCGGTTGCCGCTTTCGCCCGGCACGGTTTTTTCCAACTCGCGCTGGAGACGCGTCGCGAGCCCCCAGCTGTCCACCCGCCACCAGTACATCTCGGGTCCGCGCATGGACGAGGGACCGGCATTGTAGTGGATGCTGACCAGAATCGTTCCGCCCTTGCCGCTCACGCGGTCGACGCGGTCGTCGAGATCGATGAAGTGGTCGTTCGAGCGCATCAGCTTCACCTTCACTTTGCCGCCGAGCTTGCGCTGGACGCGTTTCACGGTGTCGAGTGCGAGATCCTTCTCCTTGGCCCCGGTCGATCGCGAGACGGCCCCGGAATCATGACCGCCATGGCCGGCGTCCAGGACCACGGTGGTGAAGCCTTTCGGACCCGGACGGTGGCCCCAGTAGTCGGGCTTCCAGCTCGTGGCGCCACCGCCACCCGATGGTCCGCAGGCGGCGAGGAGAAGCGGACCGAGAACAACGCATGCCAGTTTTCTCAACATGCGGCCACTTCAGCACGCCCGTCCGCGGTGAACAGTCAAAACCGGAGAGTCCGGCCGTGACCCCGGCCCCTTCCATCGGCTAAAGACAAGCCCTGTCATGCTGGTTCTCATCCTCATTTGCCTGGTCGCTCTGCTGCTGAATCTGGTTCTCCAGCTCGGTGCGATCGCCCTTGGGATCCGGATCTCCATGCCCCTGAAACACGCTGACTCCCCGACTCTCCTCGAGGGAATCCGGATTCTGGGAGTTCTGGTGACCGTTCTGTTTTTCGGGCATCTGTTCCAGATCGCGGTCTGGGCCACCCTCTTCCTCGGGGTCGGAGCGATCGACGACTTCGCGACGGCTTTCTACCATTCAACCGTGAATTACTCGTCGCTCGGCTACGGTGACGTGGTGATGGAGCATCCGTGGCGACTCGCCGGGGCGCTCGAAGCATGCACCGGGGTCATGATGTTCGGCGTCTCCACCGCCACGCTTTTCGCCGCACTCTCGCACCTGCTCCGGGCCCGTCACGGAATAACGGAACGGGGAAAGGTCTGAACGGCTTCGCTTTCCTCGGTACCAGACCCGTCTATGCTGCCGACATGAGTGACGACGGAGCCGCCTTCATGCGGCGGGCAATCGAACTGGCGAGGCAGGGAATGCGTGCCGGGGACGGCGGACCCTTCGGCGCGGTCGTCGTCAGGAACGGCGAGATCATCGGCGAGGGATGGAACCGCGTGATCGCGACCCATGACCCGACCGCCCACGGCGAGATCGGAGCGATCCGCGACGCCTGCTCCAGGATCGGCGACTTCAGCCTCGCAGGCTGCGAAATCCACACCACCGGACAACCGTGCCCGATGTGCCTCGGCGCGATCCACTGGGCCCGCATCTCGCGCATCTACTATGGGTTTCGTATCGAAGACGCGGCCACGGCGGGATTCCATGATGCCGACTTCTTCGAAGAATTCTCCAAAGCCCCGTCGGAACGAAGAATCCCTTCCACCACCCTGCTTTCCGAGGACGCGGGAAGGCTGCTGGCGGAGTATGTGGAGCTACCCGGACGGATTTCCTACTGAGCCTCGGGCAACCGCACGCTTTGCGGATGGCGGAACCGGTCGTGGGGATCGAGGTCCCGCTTGATCTTCTGGAGGCGCGCGTAGCGATCGCCGAAGTAGGAATCCTGCCAGTTCGCGAGTCGCGGATCCGGGTAGTTGCGGTAATGCCGCGTGACTCCGGCCTCACGAAGCAGCTCCCGAACCTTCGCATGCCCTGCCGCCAACCGGTCGGGAATCTCTCCCTTGTCCCAGTAGGCCTGCAGTTCGCCCAGAAACGGAAACTCCCGATGCGGGTAGGCGCTTTCGGGGCCGTCGATGATGGCTCCTCCGAGAGTATTGACCTGGAAGATCAGGCCGGGAGTGCGGACCACCGCCTCGGCAATCGCCCCGGCAACCGATGCGATGTCCTCGAAGCCGCGATAGTAGCCCGCGGAGACATTGTCGAAGGGCAATGGGCCGGTCTGGCCTTCGTAGCTTTTCAATGCTGTCGCGAACGGCCGCTCCAGCGAACCCTTCGTGGTGAACCCGGCCGCTTTCAGAGCGCGACCGGTGCGCTGGAATACCGGACCACCGGCGGACTTGGTGGAAGTGAGCAGCACGGTCGCCTGGGTGCCATTGAGCACGAGCGCGGCAAAGATCGGACCGGGCAGGTCCGCCATGATCTCGAACCATGACTCCATGCGACGCACAAAAGAGGCCGCATCGTTGTCGCGGGACCGGAACTTCCACGAAGCGAGCCGCGCGGGAGCGGGGCGCGTGCTGAAGGACATCGAAGTGACGACGCCGAAGTTCCCGTTGCCGCCTCCGCGGCAGGCCCACAAAAGCTCCGGCTCGTCGCGCGAATCACGGACCTCGCCATTGCCGTCGACCAACCTCACCTGCTCCAAGTGATCGCAGGTAAGTCCGAATTCCCGGGAAAACAGGCCGTAGCCACCACCGAGAGTCAAACCCGCGAGCCCCACTCCTCCGCAAGAGCCCGCCGGCAGGAACCGACCTCGTTCGGTCAGCCACGCATAGCAATCCCGGAGCTTGAGGCCGGGACCGGCGGTGAACCGGTGGGACCCGGCCTCCAGCAATCGGTTTCGCAGACCCGACAGCTCGACGACCAATCCCCCGTCATTGAGGGAAAACCCGTGGAAAGCATGCCCCCCGCTCTTGACCGCGATCGGAAGATTCTCCGACACCGCGTGCCGGACCGCCGCGACCACATCGGCCTCAGTCCGGCAGGGAGCGATCAGTCCCGGCCGGAGTTGGATGACCGAGTTGAAAGGCTGGCGTGCCTCGTCGTATCCCGGCGCTCCAGGGGTGAGAAACGCACCGGCTCCCCCCGCCGCCCGCGCCATGCCGGTCAGCGCGAGGGACGAGGCGAGAAAGCGACGACGCGACCAGATTGAACCCATTGCTCCTAACCACCCCGAAAGACGGCGGGGTGACAAGACGATAGCACCGCGACTTTTGAAACTTGAATCCGCCAAGCTCACGCCGCCACCCTCCGGCATGGCACAGCCACTGGTCGGGATCATCATGGGCAGCACCTCGGATTGGCCCACCATGGAGCATGCGGCGAAAACCTTGGAGAGCCTGGAGGTGCCGTGGGAAGCCGAGGTGGTCAGCGCGCACCGCACGCCCGACAAGCTTTACTCCTACGCGGAGTCCGCCCGCGGGCGCGGCCTGAAATGCGTGATCGCCGGAGCCGGTGGGGCGGCCCACCTCCCCGGCATGACCGCCGCAATCACCGACCTGCCGGTGCTTGGCGTGCCGGTCGAGTCGAAGGCTCTCAAGGGTATGGATTCCCTGCTGTCGATCGTCCAGATGCCCGGAGGCATCCCGACCGCCACCTTCGCCATCGGCAAAGCCGGCGCGATCAATGCCGCCCTGTTCGCCGCCGCGATGCTTGGGGGTGAGGATCCAGCCCTGCTGGAGCGGCTTCAGGCATTCCGCAAGAACCAGACCGACACGGTCAAGGCCGCCGAACTTCCGCCGCTTTCATGATCCTCCCCGGAAGCACGATCGGCATCATCGGCGGTGGCCAGCTCGGCCGAATGTTCTGCATGGCCGCCCGCCGCATGGGATACCGGACCGTGGTCTGGACCGGCGGACTGGAGGCCCCCGCCGCGGTCGTCGCCGACGAGTCGATCGACTTGCCCTTCGACTCCCGCGACGCACTCGCGGACTTCGCCGGTCGAATCGATGTGGCCACGGTCGAGTTCGAGAACATCCCCCGCGAAACCCTTGAAGCGGTGGCCTCCGAGCGTCCGCTTCACCCGTCGCCCGAGGCCCTCGCCATCTGCCAGAACCGCGAGCGGGAGAAGACTTTCCTGCGCAACAACGGCATCCCCTGCGCCGACTTCGAAGTCGTCGCTTCGGCCGACGAGCTCAAGAGTGCGATCTCCAGGATCGGCACGCCATCGGTCCTCAAAACGGCGGCTTTCGGTTACGACGGCAAAGGTCAGCGCAAGCTGGAGGGCGGCGAGGATCCGGCCGAGGTGTGGGAGGAGTTCGACGGAGCTCGCGCGGTGCTGGAGGCGTTCGTGCCCTTCGAGCGCGAGATTTCTGTGATGATCGCCAGCAATGGTGAGGAAGGATACAGTGTCTACGACCCGGCCGAGAACCGGCATCGGCATCACATCCTCGATGTCTCGATTGTGCCCGCGAGGATCAGCGAGGACACCGCGAACGAAGCGGTGCAGGTCGCGCGTCGCGTAGCCGAAGCCCTCGGCTACCGCGGCATCATGGGCGTTGAGTTTTTCGTGCTCCCCGATGGCGAGTTGCTGGTCAACGAGATGGCCCCGCGCCCTCACAACAGCGGGCACCACACTCTGGATGCCTGTGCGACGTCGCAGTTCGAGCAGCAGCTCCGGGCCGTCTGCGGATTGCCCCTCGGCTCCGCCAAACTGCTCTCACCGGTCGTGATGCTGAACCTCCTCGGCGACATGTGGCCTGAGGAGGAGAAGCAGCCCGACTGGACGCCTTTGTTCGAGGATGGAGCGACCACCTTGCATCTGTATGGCAAGAAGCGGGCGGTCGGGCGCCGCAAGATGGGCCACGCGAACCTTTTGGGCGACGATCTCGAGGACTGCCTGCTGCGCGCCGAGAAGCTCAAGGCGGCTTGGCTCGAAAGGTAGGGTCCGACGCCCTCGGTTGACCGTCGGGATGGCGGGCATCTCTTTTCACTCGCGGACGACCGAGGCGGTCGTCCCTACCATAAAAAAGGCGGCCCGTAGGCCGCCTTCCCATCCAATGGCACCTGCAAGGAGCCATTCCGTTTGCTCGCTCAAAACGGGATATCGTCACCCTCGTCGTCGTAGTCCCCCTCATCGGCGGCCGAGCCACCTTGGGGCGGACTGGACGAAGCCGGCGCGGATGAGCGACTGCCGCCACCGGATCCGCCACTGCCTCCGCCCTTGCCGTCGGGAAGGAACTGGACGTTCTCTCCGACGACCTTGAGCTTGCTGCGCTTCTGGCCGCTCTGCTTGTCCTCCCACGTGTCGAGTTGCAGCCGTCCTTCGATGAACACGCCGCGTCCCTTGGTGAGGAACTTCTGTGAGTTCTCGGCCGTGCTGCCCCAGACGGTGACATCGACGAAAGTCGTCTCGTCACTCCAGTTGCCATTACCGTCGGAAACCCGGCGATTGACGGCGAGGCCGAGGTCAGCGACCGCGGTCCCTTTGGGAGTGTAGCGCAACTCGGGATCCCGGGTCAGGTTCCCGATCAGGAGGACTTTGTTCAGGTTGGCCATGGCAAAGGTCAGTCTCGCGACTGCGCGCAGGGGAGGTCAAGAGAAAAGCTGTTCGCGAGAACAGCTTCGGATCATCGGGTCTGGTAGTGCTGAAGGTGCACCGCATCATTCATCTTGAGGCGGGTCTGCACCTTGGCCAGCGACGCCGGATCCGCGGAGAAGAGGAAATTCACATAGTTGCCGCTCTCGATGTCCTTCGCGGGGTAGGCGAACTGGCGGCGACCGAGTTGGCGAACCTCTTCGAGCTTTCCGCCCTCGGCTTCGATTTCCTTGCCGATCGAGGAGATCAGATCGTCGACGGAGCCTTCAGCTCCCTTCGTGTTGAGGACGATCAGGCCTTCGTAATTCCTGCTCATGGTCGGTATTCTGAGTGGCTGGAGTAAGTGAATTGTAGCGGTTGGCAGCGGCGCCGAATCCGTCAAAGAGCGCAAGCTGAACCGCTGCCACCGCAGTGGCAAGCGCGTTTTCCAGCGCCTCGCGCTCGTCCTCACGGAACCCGCCGAGCACGTGTCCGGTCATGTTCCCCGGCGCCGAATTCCCGATCCCGAACTTGAGTCGCGGAAAGGCATCGGTGTGGAGATGCTCGATCAGCGACTTGATCCCGTTGTGCCCGCCGGCACTTCCCTTCTCCCGGAAACGGAGACGGCCGAGCGGCAGCGCGACATCGTCGTAGACCACCAGCACCGATGCCGGCTCCCACTTGTGGAATGCGGCGACCTGCCGGACACAACGTCCGCTGAGGTTCATGAAGGTCTGCGGCTTGAGCAGCAGGGTGCCATCGGGGAGCTTGGCGACATGGCCCTGCCATCGCGGACGCGACTCGAAAGCGACGCCCGCCGCCAGCGCCAGCCGGTCGAGCACCATGAACCCGACATTGTGACGGGTTCCTTCATACTGCCGGCCGGGATTGCCGAGGCCGACGACCAGTGGAAATTCGGGCACGGCCGGAGCATGCGGGAGCCCCCCGCGCGGTCACAATGACGAAACGCGGAAACAAAAAACCCCGGCCCGCGCGAAGCGGGCCGGGGTTGGGAAAGATCGGAAGCGATCAGGCTTCGGCGGGAGCTTCCTCTTCGGCCGGAGCCTCTTCGGCAGCTTCTGCAGCGGCAGCCGGAGCGGCCTCTGCGGCAGCTTCGTCAGCCGTTTCCTCGACGCGCGGCGCACCGATGTGGGCGATCACCACCTCGGCATCGTAACGCGGGGTCACACCCTTCGGGAAAGTCACGTCGCCGATGTGCAGCGAGTCACCCAAGGCCAGTTCGGAAACATCGAACTCGAGAATTTCCGGGAGATTCGTCGCCGAGCAGGTGACGTCGAGGGTGTGGAGGCCCTGCTCGAGGACACCACCTGACTTGACGCCTGCGGCCGTGCCCAGAAGGTGGACCGGCACCGAAGCCTGGAGTTCGGTCTTCTCATTGACCGCCAGGAAATCGGCGTGCAGCGCCTCGCCGGTAAGCGGGTCGTGCTGGATGGCCTGCAGGAAGGCGAGGCTCGATCCTTCACCTTCGATCTCAAGGTTGATCAGAATGTTCTCCGACTCGCTCTCGCCGAGCATCTCGCGGAACGCCTTGGCGTCGACCTTGAGGTTCTTGTTGTCGGCGTTCTTCCCGTAGAGGACGGACGGCAGCCAACCTTCGCGGCGCATTTGCTTGAGGAGACCGGACCCGGTGCGGGCGCGGGTTTCGGCTTTAACGGAGTGCTTCTTGGCCATGGCGGAAATCGGTGGATTGGAGAACCGCTGTCACCGACAGCGGGGCGCGGGCTATACCGGTGCGCGCGCGGAATGTCAAAAAATTGTTCGAGGGGCGGATCGGGCGGTTTTCAGACCTCGAACAGCGAGGTGACCGACTGACCGCCGGCAATCCGCCGGATCGCCTCGCCCATCAGCGACGCGATCCCGCAGACGTGGACCTTGTCGCCCGAGGCCTGGGGCACCGAATCGGTCGTGATGACCTCCTCGATCGCCGAGTTCCGGATCCGCTCGCGGCCCATGTCGCCGAGCACGGCGTGCGAGACCCCCGCGAAAATCCGCTTGGCTCCGTGTTTGTGGAGGATTTCCGCCGCGGCGCAGAGGGTCCCGGCGGTTTCGGTCATGTCGTCGACCAGCATCACATCCTTGCCCTTCACGTCGCCGATGACGTTCATCGCCTCGACCTTGGTCGCGCTGACCCGGTGCTTGGCGACGATCGCGAGATCCGAGCCAATCGCGTCCGCATAAGCCCGGGCCATCTTGACGCCCCCGACATCCGGTGAAACCACGGTCAGTTCGCCCGGGTCCTTGATCTTCTCGCGGATGTAGCCGATCAGCGCCGGCTTGGCGTAAAGATGGTCGACCGGAATATCGAAGAATCCCTGAATCTGGGGAGCGTGGAGATCCATCGTCAGCACCCGGTCGACTCCGGCGGAGGTCATCAGATTGGCGACGAGCTTGGCGGTGATCGGAACCCGCGGCTGGTCCTTCCGGTCCTGCCGGGCGTATCCGAAGAACGGAACCACGGCCGTGATCCGCTCGGCCGAAGCGCGGCGCGCGGCATCGACCATGATCAGCAACTCCATGATGTTGTGATTGGTCGGCGGGCAGGTCGGCTGGATGATGAAAACATCGCCACCACGGATGTTCTCATTGATTTTGACGAAGGTCTCACCGTCGGGGAATGCCGTCACCCGCACATCGGCGAGCTTGGTTCCGAGTTCGGCAACGATACGTTCGGCGAGGGCGCGGTGGGCGGTTCCACTGATGATTTTCATGGGCAACGGCGGCGGCGGGCCGATTGTTGACAGCCCCAGAGGGATCGGCAACCCTACAGGTGCCGGACCGATGGAAAGACCCTCCGAAACCCAGATTTCCAAGGCCCTGCTGTCGTCTACTCTACCGGGGGCGATTGCGGTCGGCGCGGTCGTGGCGTTCTTCTATCTCTTTGTCACGGGGTTCGGACCCGACCACGTGATGAGCCCTCTGGCGTGGCTCAAGAGTACGTGGAACCACGAGACCGATTTCGAGCACGGGTTCCTCGTGCCGCTGATCAGCATCGGCCTGATCATCTGGCAGTGGCCCCGGCTCAAACAGGCGGCGCATCAGGGGAGTTGGCTCGGTCTGGCCGTGGCCATCGTCGGCGCCGGATTCTTCGTGCTCGCCCATCGCACCGGACAGGCGCGGCTCGCCGTCGGTGGACTGCCGATGATCCTCTGGGGCTCGGCGTGGTTCCTGTGGGGCTGGCAGGTCGCCAAGCTGACCTTCTTCCCCCTGTTCGTCTTCTGGCTGGCGATTCCCGTGCCGCAGTTCCAGCAGGCGACCTCGATCCTGCAGGTACTTTCGACCAAGCTCGCCGCGATCGGCTGCGGTTGGTTCGGTGTCGCCGTCGAGAGCCGGGGTGCCTACATTTACTCTCTGAATGACAGCTGGGATCCGCTCGAGATCAACGAATACTGCGGCGGCATCCGCTCGTTGATGGCACTCGTGCTGATCGCTTCGGTGTGGGCTTACATCGCCAAGATGAGCCTGTGGAAAAAGGCGGTTCTCTGCGTTTCCGCCGTACCCCTGGCGATCATCGGAAACATGTTCCGCCTGACGTCCATTTTCGTGATCGGCGAATACGGTGACCCGAAGTTCGCCGCCGGGACATGGCACGACTGGTCAGGCCTGATCATCTTCTATCCGATCTCCCTTGCTCTGCTGCTGTTCGTTCACTCGCTGCTGGAGGGCGGGTTCAAATCGCTCAAGCGGCCGCGCATGACCCGCCGCGAGGTCGGCACCGCCCAACTCGAAGCAAAAGGCTGATCATGAGAGCGTTCGTTCCCGCCTTGCTTATCGCGGCCGTCATGTCGGCGATCTACGCGTTGCCCCCCTTCAAGGAGGTCGATAGCGCGTTACGCCTCGAACTGGAGAACCACCTCGGCGCATGGCAGCTGGACGTCCAGCCGACTCCGGAACCGGTGCGCAGGGTTCTCGCCACCGACACCGATTTCAGCCACGCCCTTTGCTCGCTGAAGAGGGTCGAGGAAATGTCCTACATCTGGGGAACAGCCCCGACGGACTTCGCCCAGCTCTCGATCATCCTTTCGGGGCATGACCTGGCGAACTCCATCCACCGCCCCGAACGCTGCCTGGTCGCCCAAGGCCACCGGGGACTGGTCGTCAACGCATCGGCCATCCAGGTGCCGGCGGGTCACACGGTCGAGTCGGTTGACTCTTCCGAACTGAATCCCGAGAGCGGGGTCACGGTCCCTGTCACGCGGATCCTATCCAGGCGGGAACTGGGCTACGGTGACAAGGACGACCGGAAGTTCATCGACCAGCACTGCGTCACCTACTACTTCTTCGTCGGCAAGGACCGCATCACGGCGGACCATACCGAACGCACGCTGATCGACATCAAGGATCGTGTCCTGAAGGGAGAGGCCCAGCGTTGGTCTTTCGTCATGTGCACGATGGTTTATCTGCCGGGTGAGGATCGCGAGATTGGCGACCCCCCAGACCTCGAAATCGCGGACACAAAAATCCGCCAGCTCCTGACGGAACTGGCGGAGGAGAACATCGACTGGAGCCGGATCAGTCGTTGAGCTCTTCCGGTGGAGGCTCGACCGCCTCGACCCTGGCTCCCTCGAGGAACGCGATCGCCTCCTCAAGCCGGACGCGCAGCTGCTTGACCCCGTCCGCATAGCCGCCTTGCTGCTCCTTCGCGTCGTCCAAGAGCTTCAGGGCTTTGCGAAATTGCCAAAGAGCTTCGCCGGCTCGGCGCTGATCCGGATCGACCCAGCGGCCGTACCACAGCGCATACAGGTGCTTGGCATAGTGGAACCGCGATCCGAAACCGTCCTCAAGGCCACCCTGCAACTCGATGGCCTTCAAGTATGCCACCTCCGCTTCCGCATTTCTGCCGAGATCCGAGAGGGTGTTCGCCAGATTGATGACCAGCCCCGGGTGATAGGGATGGTAGTCGGCCGCGGCGCGATACGACTCCGCCGCGATGCGATTCCAACGACTTCTCTCGGCAGGCTCGATTCCCGGAGCAGAAGCCGCGATACGGGCGTTGCTGGCCTTCACCTCAAGCAGTCGGTCACCCGGCCACGATTCGATGGCGGAATCGAGATTCGCCATGGCGACCGCGGGCGAGTTCAGGATCTGCGGAGGGTTCATGTAGAGAACCGGCCAGACCGCCCTCAAGGTCGATGTTCCCCGGAAACCCAGCCAAAGCAGTGGGATCATCAGAACCGCCCCGATTCCGATTCTCGCCCAGTGAGCGGAAGACCGGACTTCTTTCGAACTCTGGAGCATCGAACCCAGACCGAAAAGCAATCCCAGCAGCAGCGCCGACGGCAGCAGGTGGAACACGAAACTGACGTTCGCTTGGGCAAGCATCGCGCCACCCGCCGACAGCACCCCCGCCGCCACCGCATCCGCCTCCGCGGGATCCCTCGAGCTTCCGAGGAACAGGTTCGAGACGGCCAACCATCCCAATACTCCGATTGGCACGAGCACCAGTACCGCGCCGACCAAACCATAGTCCGTGATCGTCTGCAAAAGTTCGTTGTGGACGAAACGTTCGTTCTCCGACCCTCGCCCGAACTCTTTCACGTCCCAGTGGCGATTCCTTTCCCATGAATACGACCGGCTCCCGCCACCGGCAACCGGATGCTCGGAAGCCACCTCCAGGGCGAGATTCATCCACTCGAGGCGCGACGTGTTGTCCAGCATCTGTAGCATGCTCTGCTTCCCACGCTGCTGCTGGACCTTCTTCAGTACAGACCAACCCGCCACTGCTCCGCCGATCAGCAGGATCGGAAACAACACCAGAACAACTTTCGACCACCAAACATTCCGGCGCCAAGCGACGGCCCCAAGCGCGCCAAGCAGCAACAGTACGCCAAAGCCCAAGGCAACCGTGCCTCCCCGGGACCCTACGACCGCGACCATGGCCAATGAGCCCGCGAAGGTGACCCCATAAAGCACTTTGAGCAGGGGATGATCCTTGCTGAACAAACCACGCGACGCCAGCAGCAGCGCGACTCCGAGGGTGAAGTTCGCGAAATAGTTGTAGTGCCCGAAAAATCCGGTCGGCCCCTTCACCGGGCGGTTGGCGTATGGCCACATGAAATCCGGAGTTTCGATCTGGATCAGGGCGATCCCCAAGTTCAGAAGCGAAAGAACCGACAGTCCTCCGAACAGAATCCAAAGGGCTCGCCGATCTTCCACCAGACCCGCCACCACCACTGACGTGCCAAACACCGCGAGAACCAGCATCGCATCACCCCTTGCCGGATCCATCACCGGCGACTGGAAGCAACGGAGCAGGATCCAACCGATTGCCGGAAGCATCGCGATCCGCACCGCAATTCCATACCGTGATCCGGACGGACCGAAGCAGCCCGCTCCCACCGCGAGGCCCAAGGCAATGAACGCCGGCCCCCAGCTCCATTCGGCGGTCTGGGGTCCATAGACCAGCGCCATCAGGAACGCGAGCACCAGAAAGCCTGCGGAGAGCATCTTCATTCGAATGCCAGAAAAGAAATAACCGCTCCCCGAACAAGACCGGGATTGTCCGAGCCTATTTGGCGCCCTTCCCGAACAGCACTGCCGGGATGGTTTTCAGCAGCAACTTGATGTCGAGCCAGAGCGACCAGTTATCGATGTAGCGCAGGTCCATCTCCACCCACTGCTCGAAGCTGGTGATCGTGTTGCGCCCGCCCGCCTGCCACTCGCAGGTGATCCCTGGCTTCACACTGAGGCGGCGCCGGTGCTCCGACTTCTGGAATGCCTCGACTTCATACAGCGGCAACGGACGCGGTCCGACGAGACTCATGTCCCCCATCAGCACGTTGATCAGTTGGGGGAACTCATCGATGCTCAGCTTCCGGAGAATCGCGCCGAACTTGAAGATGCGCGGATCGTTCTCAAGCTTGAAGACCGGTCCCTCCATCTGGTTTCCGTGATCCTCCTTGATCTGCTTCAGCATCTCCTCTGCATTCGGCACCATGGTCCGGAATTTCCACATCCGGAACGGCTTGCCGTACTTCCCCGCCCTCTTCTGGAAAAAGAAGGCAGGCCCCGGACTCGCGATTCGGATGCCCACCCACGCGAACACCCACAAAGGAAAGGTGAGCAAGATCAGAACGAACGCACCGACACGGTCGAACACCGACTTGACCGCCAGTTCCCACGACAGGTCGGGCGTTGAACGCAGAACAAGCATCGGCTTGTCCCCAATCACATCAAAAGTCGGCCGCGCCACCTGAGTACGCATGAAGGAGGCGGCCACCCACGTCTCGACTCCCTGCAACTCACACGCCTCCACGCATTCCGCAACCTTGGCGAAACCGATATCGCCCGCCGAAATGATCACCCGCTCAACCGAGCTCTCCTTGAGGATGTCGTAGAGATCTCCCACCGATTGCGTGTCGAGATCGAACTCTCCGACGATGTTCATCGCCTCGACCGCCTCTGGATCCAGCTCGTCCAGAAACGCGTCGACGTCATCGGCGGATGCGGCGATCAGCACCCGCTCCTTCAGATCCTGCCGGATGCCGCGGTGCTTGAGGTGAGCCGTCACCATCCTGTCCCGGGCGAGTAGCAAGAGCAGGACGAAAAACCCGCCGAGACCGAGAATCAGGCGGCTGGTGTCGGGGAGCCGGGCGAACACCGCCAGCATCCCGAGCATAAGCGCCATGATCAAAAGACCGCGGATGAGTTGGGAAAAGGAAGAGCCGAATGTCTTGCTTCGCAAACGGCGGTAAAACCCGAGAAACTCGAGCACCAGCGGAGTGAACGGTACCGCAACATAGAGGACCCACGTCATCTCGGCCAGGTTCCCGGTCTCCACAGGCTGCTGACCGATCAACTCCCGTAGGGGATTACGGACAAAGTCAGCCAGATAGAATGATGCCCATACCAGAGCCGCATCCACAAGCTGGAGCAACTGGATCGAAAAAGCTTCTCGTCTTCCGACAGGCATAGGTGGGGAGATCGTGAGTCGCCGAGAGGCTTAGGTGACTGCCTTGACCTAGGCAAACGTCGATTTAGCAGCTTGGGTTTCTACGTAAGAGCGTCAGGGGCCGAAGTCCTTGCGACCCAGCCTTCCCGCCAGACCGTCCCGGACACCGGCAAACCAAGCGGATATCAGGCGAAACTCACCGAATCGCATTAGGGCGAGACCGTAGGCCACGGACATCGCGAGTGCTCCGGAGAGCCCGGACTGGGCACGCTTCAGCCAGACCATGTTGCGCACCTTGTAATAAAGCTTCCAGTTCGAGAGTCCGCGTTCGAGAAACAGGCTGCGCCCGAGAAAACCAAGCCGAACCAGATCCTTCGGACCCGGATGGTCGAGAACTGCGGCCCGAACCGCCTCTGAGCGGAACCCCGCCTGCTCGATTCTCCACGGATACTCCTCGTCCTCACCACGGATGAAGAGCTCGGCATTCACCGGACCGGCCACTTCACGGATCCGGCGCGAGATCAGGGCTCCTGTCCAAACACCGCGACTTCTCAGACGCTTCCCCGGCGGTAGTTCGTCCACCGAACTGGCCATCGTCACGGTTCCGTCATCATGAACCAATTGCAGCGGCCATGTGAATCGGCCGGTCGCGGGGTCCTCCTGCAAGGGATGGCGCAACACCTCGGGATCCCAATCGTCCGCCAGCATCCCTTCCAACGCGTCGCGCCGCGGCCACGAATCGTCATCGAGTATCCACACGGCATCGCAGCCCTCTTCAAAGGAATGTTCCATAGCCATCCGCACCGCCCCGGCGTTGCCGAGATTGCCTCCGGTGTCGATCACCTCCAAGCACTCCCACGCCAGCTCGCGCATGGCCTCGGCACTGCCATCTTCCGAGGCGTTGTCAGCCACCACCACACGATCGGGCTGGCGCGTCTGGGCGCGCAACCGGGCGATGCACTCCAACGCGACCTCCTTGCGATTGAAGCTCGCAAAAACGACCGCGACCTTCGTCTCAACTTTCGCGTCGTCGCTCACTGCTCACTGCTCACTGCTCACTGCTCACTGCTCACTGCTCACTGCTCACTAGTCACTTTAAGCACTCCCTTCCACAGCCTCGCCACCACCCACAACACGCCATCGAAGAGCCCGTTCAGGTACGGATCATCAAACAGGGTCACCCCGTAGACGCGCCGGATCGCGCGCGATTCGACGTGCTGGCGCTCCGCTTCAAGCACCTCATCCATCTCCTTCGAACGACCGAGATGCCGCATCGAGGCATTTCCCTCATGCAGCCGGAATTCCGCCAGGGCTCCCCGCACATGCCTGAACTTCAGACCGGCTTCATGCAGACGGATGTAGAACTCGCCATCCATCACGTAGCGGAAATCCTCCCGCAGCCTGAAGCCGCCATCGATCACGCTCTTGCGACGATAGAAGGCGGCGGTCGAACCGATGTAGCAATGGTGGTGCACGTGGACAAAGGGGGACCACCGTGGAAGGCGTACCGTCCGGATCAGGGAACCGTCCCGCTTGACGAAATCAAAGTCTCCGTAAACGACGTCCTCGTCGCAAGCCGCCAGGGTTCTCAGCATCTCCTCAAGAACACCCGGTTTCAATCGATCGTCGGCATTCAGCCACATCACCCAGTCACCCTTCGCGCGCTCGAATCCGCGATTGATGGCCTGTGACATACCGGTATCCGGCTCCTGATGCCACATCGCTTGGGGATACTCCGCAACCAACTCGGCACTGCCGTCGGTCGATCCGCCATCCATGACCAGATGCTCTAGATCGACTCCTGTCTGCGCGGCGACACTCTCAAGGCAATCGCCCAGGAACCCGCCGTAGTTCAGGCTGGGAGTAATGATTGTGAAGTGCATCGCTGTGCTTCGTTTTGGTGCCCGAACCGATTGCGGTCGATTCGCCCCGCCAATCCTGATTTTTTCACGCCGTGCGATCGACACTCTTTTCGCTCCTTACCGCGCTGCTGCTGGCCACGACGACTTGGTTTTTATGGCAGCATCGCTTTGAGCGAGATCCAACTTATCAGGACCTTGGGCTGGAAGACCTCATCGCTGCCCAACCGGATACTTTGAGTGCCGGAACGCGATGGGATGCATCGATGGGGAAACTGGTCTTGGCCAAGGGTCCGGAAGGCAGCCCGGTCGTTGAGCAACTGTTGCTTCCAGGCATCGACAGGGCTCGATCGCTTCATATGTCCTTCCAACTCGCCGCCAAAGAACTCGCGGCGGGCAAAGAGCCGCGGGAAGACGGACGGCTGACGCTGGTCTGGTTGCGGCCTGATGGCAGCAATTCAATCGAAGCCACCTATCTCGCCTCGGTCTTGCAAAACCTCCACAACCGGGTCCCATCCCTCGTATCGAGCCGCGACGGTTCTCCGGCCATTCCCGCGCTGCGGGTCGAGCACCTCGGCATTTCCGGTCAGCTGGAACTTTCCGACCTCAGGGTCAGTGTCGTTCGGGAGAGCTGGAGCTGGGCTTGCGGCAAATACGTCCTTGTCGTCTCTTGGCTGGCATGGGCCGGGGGAGTCGCAGGAGGCCTTCGGTTTCGTTCATGGAGGCCATGGTTGGTCGGCATTGCATGGGTGGTGCTTTTGATCCGGGTCGTGCTTCCCGGTCCATGGCCAAATGACCGGCCGCTTGGGGAACCGTTTCGACTCGGGTCTCCGGTCACCGACCCGGCGGGCTCCACCCCACCCGCTGTATCCCCTCAGATCGCCGAGTCTTTTGACCGAATCGACCTGACTTCGACAAAAGTCGGGGAACAGGAAAACTACGGCGGGCTGATCCTGCGTGCGAAGCTGTCGCTCCAAAAACTCCGGCCTCTGCTTCACATGCTCCTGTTCCTGGGGCCGAGTTGGCTCTTCGCGCTGCTAACCGACGATCGCCGCGCACTGGCACTGATGGCGGCAGTCGCGGTCTTTGGCGAGGCGGTCCAGATGCTCTTCGGATTCGGATTCGACTTCGAGGACCTGGGCGACCTGCTGGTTGATGCCGTCGGCATCGGCATCGGCATCGGATTGGCCCGGCTCCGGGTTTTCAAACGTTTCAGGTCGCGGCCCTCGGAGGGCTAGCCGTCGGTTGGAACCGTTTGCCAACCGGAACAAAGCTTGTCCTCGATCGGGGCTTCGATATCGCCGCCGAACCATCGGTCCGGGCAAAGAACCTGTTGCCCCGCCTTCTTTCCGAGCCATGCGCCCCACCACGAGTAGCTGCTGTTCGAGATGACATGGTGCCTCGCGAGACTCATCAGGTAGAGGTCGTGCAACGGGTCGCTCCCGGTCCCCGGAATATGGGCAATCTCGACATCGCCTCCGGCGAGATTCCCCGCACACCACGCCGGATCATCGGAGAAAAGATGGAAACGAAGACCCTCGCTTGCCGCCCTGAGCCGGTTCATCGCGCGACGATAGTAGCTCGCTCCGCAAACATCGAACTCGCGCCGGCCGACGAAATCCGTCCGTCGCACGTGAACCGCCACCGAGTTCCCGCATGACATCCTGTCGGCGAGCAAACGGGTTGCGTCCGACCATTCGAGATCTGACATCTCCAAGTCCTCCCGTAGCTCGGTTTCAAGTCCTTCGAAATACTTCGGTGATTGGAAGTAGCCCATCAGCACGCACGACGATGGAGCATCGAGGAAAGCTTGATCAAAACGGCTGACCCCAACGGGTTCCTTGAGGACCGGCACCTCATCCCACTCCCAAGGATGCTTTCCGGTCCACCGGTTCAGCGCGCGGCTTGTCACAGAAAATCTTCTCCGCAGCGTCACCTTAAGGGGCAGACGTTTCAGACACGAGACATTCCGCCACCCCGCGCGATTGAACCATGACCCGTCCATCACCAGCGGGACACGGTGCCGCTTCGCGAGGACCCTTCCGAGGGCATACTGGAACAGGCTGTTCCCGGTTCGCCCGAGCATGACCACCCGAATCATTGCGCAAGGCCGGCGTGGGGTTCTCCGAACAGGTCCAAAATCCGCCGCGCCACATTGGGAGCGTGGAGACGTGCCGACCAACGGGACGAGATATCGGCCGGCTGGCGCCGCCCTACCCGCCAGTCAACGAGCTCTGCCTTCAGCGCGGCCAGATGGCCGGCCGCATCGTTCGTCTCGGCCTGGCGTCCGTCGCCATCGGAGACGAACCACTCGAAGCTGGCCAACGAAACCGAACGTCCGGCAACCACGGTGCAGCCACAACAAAGCGCCTCGGCACTTGCAATGTGGAACGACTCGAAAGCCGAAGGGCAGTAGGAAATCCGGGCCGGGCGCAGCAACGCCGCGATTTCATCGGAAGTTTTCCGGCCGTGCAGAACCACCCGCTCCTTCAGGGAGGCACCCAGCCCCCGATGCCATTCGGTGAGAGCCGGTCCTCGCGAACCGACAAGGTCGATCTCCACTTCCAGATCCTGAACCAGCAGCCGATCCATTACCTCAATGAGCATCGACGTCCGCTTCTGCCTCTCGTCGTCCCACCTCCCGATCGCAACGATCCGCTCCTGCTTTCCGCTATCGTCATCCGTAAACCGCGGGTCCACCGGATGCGGGACGAACACCACCCGCTCCTCAAGTCCGTTGCCAAATCGCCCGCAGTAGGCCCGATACCTCTCCGCCGCCAGCGGTGAGACCGCTGCGATCCAGTCGCCTTGGGCGAGATGGGTGGCGCGCAACCGGTCGCTGACAAAGAAACCAACCGTGAACTCTTTAGTGAGCTGCTTCACCAACCGCGGGGTGCCGCCAGCCACCCGTCCGATTCCCGACACGATGCACTGCTCCTTCCACCAATCCACAAACCCGGCCCGCGGACTCACCAACCCACCGCTGTCCTGATTCAGCACCAGGCGGATTCCGGCACTACGAACCGCCTCCGCCACCTTGCGGAACTTCGGTCGGCCCCACGCGTAAAGGACGAGTCCGTCGATCTTCCGGCTTGCCCACCAATCCGCGGATTCCAGATTTCCGAAATCCGTGCGAATCAGATCCGGCTCATCGTCGTCCCGGACCGGTCCAGGCATCACCGCCCGGCTTTCGACGCCGAGGCTCCGGAAGCCGCGCGAAAGCAGCCCGCTGTCCCTGGCGAAGAAATCGGGTCCCCCTCCAAACTCGACGGGGGTGCATGTGAACCATCGACTCATCCTGCTATGACCCGACGCGCCAAGACGGACTAACCGCGCCGGGACCTTGAACTCGGGGACTACAGGGATGACACTCCGCCCGCCGAGCCATGCGAAACCCACTTCGGATCCTTCATGAACACTTGCGCTCGCCGGTGATTCAGTTCGGCCCGCCGCGCACGGGCAGCACGGTCGTCTGGAACGCACTGCGCGCGATACTGCCCGGCCAGGACATCCCGAAGCGGCATGACCTCAGCTTTCTCCATCTCAGCCCGTTTTGCCGGTCGAGGATCGTCTGCACGGTCCGCAACCCGCTCGACATCATCGTGTCGATGCTCGGCGTGTCCGAACTCGAACCGACCCCCGAAGCCGTCACCGGGAAGATTCTCGAGTTGGAGCACCACGGTCTCGGAAACGTGCTTTCGATCCGGCAGCGGCCGGGCACTTTGTTTCTTCGCTACGAAGACTTCTACGGCAACTTCGACTACCTCTTCGACGAACTGACCCGGTTTCTGAAGGTCGAGATCGGTGATGAGGAACGGAACCGCTTCAATGAGGAATTCCATGTCGAGTCGGTTCGGAAGAGAGCCGAAAATCTTGGTGACTTCGGTAACTTTGATCCCGGCGACCACATTCACGGCCGGCACATCTCGCGATACTCCGGCAGACCCGGCTACCACTCGGAAGTGCTGGATCGGGATTCCGCTATCCGCATCCGCGAGCGATTCGCTTCGTTCATGGCCGCGTTCGACTACCTGCCGGACGCCGGACGATCCGAGTGAGCCCCTCCCCCGCCTCCCGCCACTTCGCCGAAAACCTCCATCATCCGTTCGACGACCCGCTTCGAACTGTATGCGTCCCGTAGCGCCAGGCCGGTCCGGCGCACTTCGTCGGGAGGCAATGCCATGACTTCCTCGAGTACCGGCCACAGGCTCGAAGCATCGTCCAAGGAGAACCCCCCCTTGTCTGTCGCGACCCCCAACACCTCCTCGACCGAGGTTCCCCGGTGGTAACAAACCGGCGTGCCGAGGTAATAGGCTTCGATCGCCGGCAACCCGAAGCCCTCCACTTCAGAAGGAAACACCAAGGCCTTCGCGGCAGTGAACTGGGAAACAAGCGCCTGATCCTCCAGAAACGGCAGATAGACGATCGACGCGCTGGACCTGACCGATTCAGTCACCTCATCCGGCAGGGCCCCGACGACGTGTAGCTTCGGGAGTGAAGGATCGGATCCCACTCGCTCCCTCTCACCCTTCAGCCACTGCCGGACCAGCCATGCGGTCCGCTTGTGGGGTTCCTTCGACCCGAGATGAAGCACGTAGTCGGCCTTGGCGGGATCTTCGGGTTGGGGGATCGACTCGTAGAGGCAGGGTTCGTAGGTGACGTAGATCTTCTTCTCGGGCAGCTTGTGCCGGCGGACAAACTCCTCGATCTGACGCTTCGCGTTCTCGGAGACCGTCATCACTGCAGAGGCATTCCTGAGCGTATTCCGAAGCATTCCCGCCCAGTAGCTGTATTCGAGTTCAAGCCTCCACTTCGGGTAGTGGTCCTGGTAGTACTGGATGATCGTGTCGTGGATTGTTGCCACCGCCGGCTGGCAGGCCAGATGGAAACGGGGCATGAAGCCCTTGGGGAAGTACCAGACGTCCGCCCTCCGCCGCGGCAGCATCACAACGGGGTGCAGATGATCGGTCAGGATGCGAAGCGGCTTCGGTCGGGTGCTCCACGGCAGAGTGACCATGCCGGCCGACGCATCCGGCGCCCTGACTGACGACCGGGATACGACCCCCGTCAACGCGACGTCGGGTTGTTTCGCGATGGTGCCCAGCACCACCTCGGTCATGCGGGAGATTCCGAGACTTCGTCCGAGCTTGGGATTCTGATCGGCAAGATAGGCGTAGATCGCAATCTCGTCGTGACCCCGCTTACCCTGCTGCCGATCCTCCGCCACAAACGAGAGGCTGGCCACGATGGAGCTACCGAAGCGCTCGAAACGGAAACACTCTTCAAACCTTGCCCGGAGTTCCTCGGATAGCGGACGAATGCTTCCGTCCAGCACCGCTCGGGCTGCAGCGGAAAGACGCTCCGCCAACCCCTCCGGGTCGGCGATCTCGGACAGATACGGATATCCTTCCGGCAAAACCCCGCTGACCCCGTCAGACGCAGTTGCCACAACGGGCACGCCGAATGCCATCGACTCGGCGACAGTCAGACCGAAACTTTCCCAGCGGCTGGGCGCAAGGAACAGGTCAGCGTCAAGAAAGGCAGCCCGCTTCGCCTCTCCATCGATGAAGCCCGTTTCCGCCACTTGCAAGCGGCCACTCCAGGACTCCTCGACTTGCCGAATCCACACGTCCACCTCATCGCGAATCTCGGGTGCGACTCCACCGGCGAGTGTCAGTTCCATGCCGGTTTCCCGTGGCAGGGAGGTGTCCTGCCCGAGCAGGACCAGGGCCTCAAGGAGGTCGGGCAAACCCTTCGCAGCAGTGCCATGGGAAAGAAACAGGAGACGGATCGGACCCGTGTGGCGTTCGCGCTTCCGGTCCTCCGGACCGTCGGCAGGATCCTGAATCCCGTTCCATACAACCTTGACCTCGCGTGACCCGATCACATCGGCATCCATTCGCGAATTCTCGGAGACCACGATTGAGAGATCGGGCTTCGCGAGCAGCAACCGGCTGATGCGTCTCCCCAAAGACTCAAGCCAACGCGGACCCGGCAGACGCTGTCGATCCGACCCGTGAGCCCACTCTCCTTGGCCGATCGCATGCCAGTGAAAAACAATCCTGCTGAATGCGAACCGCAGGACCACAAGAAGCAGCCAGTCCCGCCCGACCGCGCTCCACTTAACGGGTCCCGGAACGTAATAAAGCACCGGATCTTCAAGTCGGAACCTCACCCGGAGCGCCTCCCAGAGGTAGCGGAAGCACAGCATCACCTTGACGACCGATCCTTCTCCGATTTCGGTGAGCGACTTCGAAAAGCGGGCATCGATGTGCGTGAAGCAGGGCGCGTCCGGGTCCGCCTCCAGCGCCTCGATCATCGCCGCCACCATGCGGCTCTGCCCGTGCTCGGGTGGCGGCACCTGCGCGAAAATGACAACAGGGCGCGACTTCATCGAATTCGGTGATGCACCAACAGACGCTTGAGAATCCTGCGAGCCTGGAAGATCCGTCTGCCGGCGCGAAGCGCGAACTTCGAGCCAAACCATCGCGGCAGTCCCCGGTTCGCGATGTGATCCCGCTGGGCCCGGAGACCCTCCGAAACCATCCGAGCCCAATGGCGCTGGGTTGTGCTTTCCTCGTGCCAGCGGAAGTCCGCAAGCAGTTCCGGAAGATAGGAAAACTCATACCCCGAACGGATCAGGCGAAGGTAATACTCCCAGTCCATGCAGTTTCGATAGCCGACATCCAACAACTCCCCGGACTGGATGATTCGGCGATTGTAAAACGTGGAGGTTGAAGGATTGCAGCATCCGACAAAAAGAAAATCCCACTCGTCCACCGGGGTGTCATATTTGCGGCGCATCGGGTCACCGTCCGCATCGACAAACCGGCAGTCACCGTGAATCACGTCGGCGTCCGGGTGAACCGCGGCGTGGGCGGCGACCTTCGCGAGGGCATCGGGGAGCAACCGGTCATCGCAGTTGAGCCACATCATCCAGTCGCCCGTGGCTTGCAGGAACCCCTTGTTGATCCCGTCGCTCATGCCCTTGTCGGGCTCGCTCTTCCACGTCAGATGCGGATAGCGACGCAGCACCTCGAGCGTGTCGTCCGTCGAACCGGCATCGGTCACGATGTGCTCGAACTCGACGCCCTTCTGCGCAAGGACGCTTTCCACACACTCCGGCAGAAAGCGTCCCTGGTTGAGGCTCGGGGTGATGATGGAAAACTTCATTGGCCCTCGGCGAATCGACGTGCGGCCCGTTCGCGGATCGGCCCCATCGATGCCTGGTCGAAATGCGCGCGCACCGGGCCAAGGAACGGGCGCATCGGGCGCGCGAGCTTCATGGCAAGCTCGAGCCTCGATACCTGCTTCGGATCCAGGCGCGCCCGCTTTTCCGGATCACGGTTCTCGAATTCACGCGTGACCTCCGACATCCACGAGCAGGCCTCGGAGGCCATCTCGAGGCTCGACCTGTGCCCATCCCACAGCCCGGCATTCTCGACGCCGATGAACTCGAGAACGCGGGGGATCACACCCGGAAGATCATCATACCCGAGTTCGAAAACCCGCTCACGCGGCAATCTGGCGAAGGCATGCTCATAGCTCTCGCGGAATACCGCGAAGCGGAACGGATTGCGATTATTCTCGCCGAACTCCACCCGGAACTGGGATTCGAATACGTTCTGGGGATGCCGGCGCAGCACGATGAACTTCCCCGATGTCGCAAGAGGTGCCGTGTGCATCCCGACGGTGCGGGGCGTCTTCCACACGATTGCCTTCACTTCGTCAGGGTTGCGCCCGAGCTTCACCGCGACCGCCTTGCCCAGTGCGACCAGAATCTCCTCATCACTGCCCTCCATGCATGCCTCCGCATCATCGAGAGAGAGCGGAGTGGGAGGGAACGTCGCGCCGAGATAAAGTGCCGCCAACCGCCGGGGATCGGCCCGTTCCTCGGGCGTCGCAACTCCAAGCACCTGGGGAAATGAGGATTCCGGAGGCGAAACCACGCCACGTTGCTTGTCGAGCATCGCGCTCAACACGGTACTACCGCTTCGAGGCAGGGAAAGAATGTAGGCAAGCTTCATGGATACCCGGTCATCGAAGGATCATCCGTCGCGCAACAACTTCCGCAAGAAGTGGATGACCCGGCCCAGCAAGGGCGAGTCGGAAACCTTGACCTGCAACCGCATCCGCCACAGCTCGGCGCGCGACAATGGCACTGGTTTCTCCCAACGGACTTCCACCGGCCCACGTCCGGCCTGCGATGCCAACTCCGACATCTGGTCAAGGTGGTCACGCCACATTCCCCCTGGGAAATGCAACGCCGCGGCCGCGTCGTTCGCGATGTCGTAGCGGACCGATCTACGGCTACGCTTCAGGTCCTCGGGGTGGTAGAGCACCATCTTCGGATAGAGGAAGGCCATGATCTCCTGATCCGTGTTGTAGCGGCGGGTCGGGTCGAAGAGGCCTCTCTCAAGCATGTCTTCCATGCGCTCGAAGGGGAACGGCTCACCCAGAAAATGGAAACCGGAGTTGACCCGCCGAGGCACCCGCTCCCGGATCCATTCCCCGTCGTGAGCGACTCCGTTGTACCACGTCCACGACTCGGTGGAGAACGCGTTGGGCGCATCCTCCGGCTCGAGATTCGAAACCGGACGCAACCACACAATGTCGGAGTCGAAGTAGAAGTAGGGCGGCTCGACCACCATCGGCAACTCGAGCTTCGCGTTGTAACCGACCCCGTCAAGCAACGCACGGGTCCGGGGGTAGTCGCGCAGCCTCTCCTCGAGAATGGCTTCCCGATCCACCGGTCGGACAATGCGCGCCTCCATCCCTTCCGCAGCGGTCAAGAGCCGGAGCTCGTCCGACTCGTCCGGCGAGCCGTCCGTATGGATATCCAAGCGGTAGCGGTCGGCAAAATGGCGCGCGAAAGAATGGACCGCGGGGACCGCGATCTCCATCGCCGCTTTGTGAACCAGGGTAATGGCAGACGACTTCATCAACGCGATGCCGAAGCGATTCGATAGGCTTCCTCAACCGTCCGGTCGTAGGACGTCGATGAGAACTGGTCCGCAACTTTGGCACCGGCTTCATTGGCAAGCTCAAGCAGTTCTCCACGGTGCTCGGCACACCAGACGACCGCGTCCGCCAAACCTTGGATCAATTGCTGCACCGACTCGACGGGCACCGCCGAACCTCCGACCAGACGGACGATCTCGCCCTGTGCACTGGTGTCGGCCACGACGGGGTAGCACCCCGAAAGAACCGCCTCCAGCAGGGTAACAGGAGTGCTTTCCCGGAAGCTCGGTAGAAAATAGACATCGCTGCGATGGAGAGCACCGATGTAGGCGTCGCCCCGGTAGCCTTCGTGAAACTCGACGCGCTCACCCAGTTCAAGCGTCTCAGCAAGTGCCTTCATCGCTGGAATCTCGGGACCGCCACCGGCGATCGTGTAGCGGAAGTCCACTCCCCTTTCCGCCACCTTCGCCAGGGCCTTGAGGGCGAGACTGAGGCCTTTTCTTCCTTCCATGTTGCCTCCGGCGAAAAGCCTGAGCGGTCCATCCTCAACTGTCGCAGGTTCCCGGCGGCGAAACCGTTCCGCCTTCTCTTCCGACACCGAGGCGATCGGCAGACGGAACATCGGCCGGTCCTCCCGGTAAGGTTTCAGCAGGACTTCGGTCTCCTCGTTCGCGGCGAAAACCACCGCCGTCTCCCGGATGCATGCCCTGAATGCTCTGGAACGCAGGGCCAACGCGGATTGCCAATCGCGCACCCGCTCGAACTGCCGGGATGCCGGACTCAACATCGGACGGAAGACGGGCGGGATGTAGCCGGCGCCGCCGATCGGTCCCCAGACGAAGGGGATCGGCAGTCGCCACAGCGGAGACGGCATCCGCCAGGCTGCGATGGTGACCTGATGGCAGAGATCGAACCCGACCTCCCGATGCCACTCGTTCGCCGCCGCAAGGACCTGCGTGTTGAACGAGCGATAGTTGAGCCAGCTCTGCAAATGGGCGACGAAACGGTTCTTCGAACAGGCGCTCCGGTCGCGCAGGAAGCGAACCCGGATATTGTCCGGGACCTGTCCTTCCTCGCGTCCCTGTTCCCAGCCTTCCTTGTTATGAATGTCGGTCAGCACCCATACGTCATGGGTGCGCGCGATTCTGCAGACCGCTGCCCACCCGACACCGGGCTCGGAGCCTCCGCACGGACTGCACGCGTAACCGACGACAAGGACTTTCATTGTGTTGAACCCAGGGTGACGGGGTGACCGACGCCGTCAGCGCCCAGCCAAAATTTCCGCCATGTAGCTGGCGACGGCTTCCTCGGAGCAAACCTCGTCCCACCAGCGCGTGGTCGCCCGGTGGATCGCTTCAAGGGCGTCCGGCTGCGCAAGCAGATCGGCCACCAGCGGCAGGAGTGCGGACCAGTCGCGGATCTGGATGATCGGGCTGCCACGATAAAAGCGGTTGTTCGGCAGCGGTCCTGAAATGATCACGCAGCCCAGACGCATCGCTTCCCAGTGGCGGATCGTTTCATGACTTTCGAAACCGGGCGGGCAGAGGGCGATCTTCGAGTTGGCAAGAACGCGGGCATACTCCTCGGGTGGCAGACCCTTGGCGAACCACTCGGTGAAACCGATTTTCGCGTCCGCCCACACATCATTGAAGGAACGTTGGCGGTAGAACTTGGAAACCATGCGCCTGATCGCCTCCTTCGGATACTTGCCCTTGAGATTTCTCCGCGGGAGCCATCCGATCTGACAGAACTGCTTGAACAGGTCGACGCGGTTCCGGTTCATGTAGCCGGAGAAGAACACCGATGTCTCGCGCTCGCCGAAAGGCACCGGTTCGGCCTCACCGGCGGCATTGAAGTAGCTTACGGGAAAGCTGTGGACATTCGGTGCGAGCAGGTCGTGGAAGCCGTAGGCCCGGAATACCGCGCGGTAGGAAAGGTAGTCGTCGACCGGAAACACTTCGCGCTCGTCCGAGATCACGATCAGCACCTTGTCATCGTCTCCCTGCCCCAGCGGGATCGGCTTGCCCTTGAATTCCCCGAAGGCCCGCCGATGGATGACAAACGTCGTGCGGGCGAACGCCTCGCCCATCCGGCGCTCCAGCGCCGCGAAAAGCCGCGAGAAGAACAGGCCCTCACGTTCGCTGTCGAATGGCTGGCCTCTGCCATTCACAATGTTCGCTGGGAGGGTAGGCCCATTCATAACCTGAAGAATATCCCGTCCACCTCATAGATCCTCAATGTCCGGGGGTCGCGCAATCCCGGCAGAATCCTCCAAAGCGAAAAGCCAAGCTCGCGCATGAGCCCGAGTATCTCTTCGATCCTTGGCTGACCTTCATAGAGCGCCTCTACAGACAACTCGAGTTGCCATCCGACCACATCCGACGTTCGGGAGCCAAATCCGTTGATCACCTGACGCTCGAACCCTTGGGTATCGATCTTGACGAAAGGCCTCGAGTGGCTGCCGAGAACGGCGTCGAATACGCTGTCCATCCTCGCCATTTCAACACTCACCGTCTTGCCGGCCGAGGTCTCTTTCTCTGTCTTTGTCAGGAAGGAGCTGAGCACATCCATCTCGTGAATGTTCATCTCGAAGGTTCCATTCTCTTCACCCAGAGCCAACTCCCGACCTTTCCAATTCGGATTACCTGCAAACCTCTCCTGCAAACGTGAGAATGCCGCCGGCTGGGGTTCGAACGAAACCACCGACCCTTCCCAGCCGTCTTCACGGAGCGCCTGCACGTAACCTCCATCATTCGCGCCTATGTCGACCACCACGTCCACCCTGTTGATCGAAAGCAACTCGCCCAGTCCGATGTGCCTGACGAGGTCAAATCCGTTTCTCCGAACGATCTTCTTCACCAGTCTCCCGATCGTGTCTTTCCTCATCATCTCTGGAGAACGTTGGCGGTTGGGTCGGGCAAGTTCAAACCCGAGCGGATGGAATTCACTGTCCGCACTGCGGTGCCGCCATCCATGTGCACGCCATCCGTCAGTTGGACCAGCCCGGGATCCACGTCGGTGCCGAGATCCCACCACTCGGCACCCGACTCCGAGATCGTGCGGCGCAACCATGGCGGCGGTTCCCCACCCTCCATCCTGGCTGGCGGTAGCAGCACGACGATGACTCGCGAGCCGGCCTGCTCGACCCTCCGGATCACGTCCACCAGCTCATCGGAGTAGCGCCGCGCGAGAGCGTCGATTTCCGAGATGTCCCATCTCCAGGCTGGAGTGGACGGGGCGGACCCGAGGCCCAGATCATCGCGGTGGGCGTCGCCGAATCCCCCCGTCCGGGTCGCCAGAAGACGGGAGTAGGCGAACGCTGCAGGCCGGGCGTAGGAGCTGACGGCCGGCACTTCCACTCCGACGCGGAACCAAGGGCGATGGATGGCCTGGCCGACCTCGCTCGTGCCACCCGGCATGGCGAGGTGAAGCGAATTGGCTTCCACGAGCAGAACCGGAGCGGCGGGCAACAAACCCTGGTCGATCGCCCTCAAGGTGTCGGCCGCGCTACCGCCATCACACCCCAAATTCGCGAGCCCGTTGAATCCCTGCGCCCGGTCGGGCAGCCGACCGGTGATCGACGACCCCAGCATCATCACGCGGGGTTCGCCACGGACTCCCGCCTGGATCCGACCCAGAGACGAGAAATAGTTCGACTCGCTCTTGATCGTTCGTCCGCCGACAAGACGCAGCGCAACGCCCTGGACCGTGAAGCAGAGGACGAGCCCCAGAGCCCATGTGACCGCGTATCTCATCGTTCCGTCGGCACAAGCGCCGAGTTGTGTCCCGCGCTCCGGTCGAGCCGATCTAGAATGGCTCCCGTAGTATCGCACAGGGTGCCGACGCGATAACCTTCGGGCGTCATCGCCCGGACCTGTTCGTCGGACAATTCGATGTGCTCGAAGAAAACCAGCGGCCGGTATTCGGCGACCAGTCGCCGCATACCGCCCATGACCTCGACCTCGTGACCCTCGGTGTCGATCTTGATTACCGACGGCGGAGCCAAGCCACGTTCGTATACGAGAAGGTCTCCCGACACGGTCTCCACCTCGACCCTGATCGCTTCGCCGCGGCAGTTGCCCTCCAGCGAGCCGAACGCGCTCAGGTTGACCGGTATGAACAGGGTCGCGGTGCCCTCGGAACTCGACACCGCGACCGGATGCCCGCGGGCCTGCGGCAGGTGCGAGAGAGCCGCCTCGGCCCACGGGTAGATACGCGGGTTCGGCTCGAAATAATGATGTTCTCCGATCGCGGTCCTGCGAGCGATCTCCGCGCTCAGGATTCCAGCATTCGCACCGATATCCCAGAACACGCTGTCCCCGGAGAGATGGGCAGCGATTGCTTCGATCAACGGTGTCTCCTGATTGTCATCGCCCAGCATCGTGTTGAGCCATCCGAAGGCTGACAGCTCCCGGAAATCGACTTCGGCAATATGTCCGTTCGGAAGCCGCAGCGGGTAGCATTGGAGCCCGGAAAGCCGTGGCGACAGGTGGTTGATCAGCCGGCCCGCTCCCCGGAGTCCGAGAGTCCCGTGCCACAGCCTGTAAAAGCCGACCACGCCGCGGGCGAGCGCGAGCGAAGCGAAACCGGGAGGCACGGATTGGGCCGGGGCGGTGCTCATTGGGTCAGAATTGGAAGTAGATGAAGCCCCGTGGAGCCCCCGGATTGGTGACTACCAGGAAGACCATCAGCGAGTGGCATAAGGGTTCCAGCGGCGATCGCGCGAGCTTGCGAGCCAGAACGTCGCGATGCTCCGACAGCCAGCCCCACGCGTGGTAGGCGACGACCGTGGTTCCGTAGAAGGCCAGCGCAAAAACCGGCGGGCCCGAGAAACCGAAGCGCAGCGAACCGGCCGCATGGAAAAACGCCCCGATGCTCTCCAAGTCAGGCATCATGAAAGTCAGCCACAGCAGCGTGACCAGATGGAAGGTGAGGAACCACTTCGAACAAGCAAAGAGCTTGGAGAACAGTGAACGGAGTCGAGAACTCTTCCTCGGATTCAATCTCTGTTCTCCGCTCTTTGCTCCACGCTGGACCAATCGCTCGGCCGCCAGAAAAACGCCATGGAGCGAACCCCAAAGGGCGAATTTCCACGCGGCACCGTGCCAAAGGCCCCCAAGAAACATGACCAGGAACAGGTTGAAGTAGGTTCGACCGCCGCCTTTGCGATTTCCGCCCAACGGAATGTAAAGGTAGTCGCGAAGCCACGAGGATAGCGACAGATGCCAGCGCCTCCAGAACTCCGTGATGCTTGTCGAGAGATACGGGAAGTTGAAGTTCGGCGGCAGCTTGTAGCCGAACAACGCCCCGAGCCCGATCGCGATGAGCGAGTAGCCGGCGAAGTCAGCGAAGATCTGCAACGAGTATCCATACAGCAATGACATGCTCACCACGGTGCTCATGCCCTCCACCTTGTCCGCACCGAGAGCCAGCACCCCGGTCTGCTCGGCGAGGTTGTCCGCGACGAAGATCTTCAGGAAGTAGCCGGTGACCAGACCCCGCCGCACCGTGATCCAGTCGATGTCTCCCCACCGTTTGGCGCCGATCTGGTCGAGGAAATCATGAGCCTTGACGATCGGACCGGCGACCAGTTGGGGGAAAAAGCTGATGTAGAAGGAGAGGTCCCGGATCGAAGCCGGACGATCGCGACCTCGCCTTCTGATCATGGCCATCGAGTGCGGACTGATGTCCCGCCTCCATGTGTCGACGACTAGGCTGATGCCCTGAAAGGTGTAGAACGAGATGCCGACCGGCAACGGGATGCCGCGCAGCCATTCGAGCATCGACTTGCCCATCCATCCTTCAGGCAACCAACCGGCGATGAAACCGGCGTACTTGAAGAATGCCAGCAGCCCCAAGTTCGCGGCAACGGTCCCCACCAGCCACCGACGGGCCCGGTGCTCAAGGTGGCGCTCCCTCGCCGAGGGAGCATCTTGCTCCAGCGCGTCCGCCTCCTTCTCCGTGCCCTCTCGGCGAGAGGACGCTACCTTGGACTTCCAGAACAGGATACGTTCGACGGCCACCGCGTTGATCACGCAGGACACGCCGAGCAGGAGCAGCAGCTTCGGATTTTCCCACGCGTAGAAAACGGCGCTCGCGATCAGCAGCAGCGAGACCTGCCACACCCGACGCCTGCCGCAGACGACCGGCAGGTAATATGCCACCGCGGTGGCAACCAGCAGGATCAGGAACTCCCAAGAATGGAAAAACATGGCCGGAATTCCTGATCAGTCGGGCCGGGTGGCCGAAGGCAGCCGCTCGAACCACTCGCCCAGGTCCGTCATCGCGGACGGACGGTCGAGAATCGAGAATGCGTAGTCGAGTTCTCCATGGAACGCGATCTGTTCATAGCACCCGTTGAGGTAGGACGACTGGAAAAGCTCAAGCACCGGTGTCCCGGGCCGCGCCCAGATCAGATTGCTCATCGCCGCACCGTGAATCCCGGCGATCGCGGTCGCCCCGCTCGCCAGTAGGATCTGCTCACGCACGCTCAGCTTTCCGCAATCCACGACCTTGAAACCTTCTGCCTCGAACGATTTCTCGATCCGTTCAAGGTCGGCCGGAACCCGGTTCGTCCCGCGCCGCGTCAGGAACACGCGCCCACCACTCCCGGGACCGGAAAAGAACGTCGAGAACCGCTCCTTCAACCATCCGAAGCCCGAAGGATTCCAAACCCCGGTCATCGCCGTCGGGGAGCAGAAGTAATATCGCTCCGGACGAACCGTGCGGACCGACGGGCTCGCCGCAAGGTCGGACAGACCCAGCATTTCGAGGGTTTCGGAAATATACGGAGCAGTTGAAACCGGAATCAGGATCTTCGTCTCCTCAGGCAAAGATTCCCGCACCTGAAGACGCGTCAGACTGTCGAAAATCCAGTGGAAGTAGTTCCTGCCGTCCCCCCAGTTTGAAGCGATCGAAGTCCACGCACCCGGAAGCGTGATGGGCCTCCCGGGAAACCACTGCACGCCGATTCCGTCCTCGCCGAGACGACGGCGCTCGGTCAGTCCGAAGACTCCTTCCCGGCAGATCCGGTCGTCGGGATCGCGCCAGTGCCACATGGATCCCACCAGCCGGGCATCCTCGCAGCGGGTCCAGAATGCGGACCAAGGTTGGAAGTCGTGCTGCCCGAGTCCACATCTCTCGGTAACCGAGCCCTCGGGACAATGACCGATTGGCTGACAGCGTTCGAGGACCGCACCGTCGTAGCGCCCGCCATCAAGGCGTTCCATGGCGGAGAAACTTCCTTTCAAAGGCTGAAAGGCTCTGAGCGAAGGCAGATGGCCGAAGATCCGGTCAACCGCCTTGACCCCCCGGAAGCCGGCGGTTTTCAGCATTCGCGACCTCCTCCGGTCGACGCGACCTCGTGGTAGATTGACGCCAGCCTGGCCGCGGTGAGATCCGGATCGAAATCCGCCCGGTCCTCCTCGTGCCGCCCTTTCCCGAGAGCCTCGGCCCGCGCGAAGGAGCCCATCACATCATCGAGCGCCCGAACCAGGTGCTCCTCATCGAGGGGGTCGACCGTGAGCCCGTTGACCCCGCTCCGCACATAATCCCTCAGGCCCCCATTGACCGTTCCGATCACAGGCACGCCCACCACCCGGGCTTCCTTCACCACCGTGGGCCCGGTGTCGGCCCGTGTCGGAACGACGACGCACCACGCCTTCGACAGCGCTTCGGTCAGACGGTCCCAGGCGAGCATGCCGAGATACTCGCAACCCGGCGCACCGGATCGCTCGACCTCAAGCCGAAGCGCCTCGTCCCCCGCGAAGCACATCCTCCAGTTCCTCGGCCCCATGCGGGCGAGCGCGCCGTAAAGCACGTCCGTCCCCTTCCGATGTCCGCCGCCACCGACATACAGCGCGTACGGATCATCGGGATCCGGACGCCACGGGGTGTCGAAAAACCTACGATGCACGCCGTACTCGACCACACGGCAATCAGCCGCCGGGTCAAGCTCCATGATCCGCTCGCGCGCCCACGGAGACTCCGCGGTGACCACCGTCGCGGCTTTCACGAACCCCGCCTCGCTGGAAACCATAGTACGCCAGCGCCAGTCGTCGGGGAGCCCGCCGATCTTCCGGTAGTGGTTCAGCGCGCCATTCAGCGAGAACACCCCCGGGCCGTTGAAATCCTGAAGCGCGGCCGGGTAGATCTGTTCGGCACCCCACGCATGAATGACATCCGGGCGAATCCTGCCCAGCACGCGCCTGAACGACCAGCGGGCCGGCAGGTAGCGAAGCGCCAGATTCGCGGAGAACGGAAGCGAGGGGACTCGGTGGAAATGCTGGCCCAGCGCTTCGACCGACCGATGGCGGCGGCTGGTCCGGTCGAGCACCAGCCAGTGGACGTCGAGATCCGGCCGGGCTTCGAACGCGGACGCCAGTTGAGGCAGCCAGGTCGATGCCTGCCCGCCGCCCCGTCCGCTCGCTCCTTCGAGCGCCTTTAGCGGAAAATCCGCGAGGATTGCTACGCGATGCTTTTTCACCGATTCGGATCGGATTTGCCCACCGGACGCGCCGGGTTCCCCGCCACCGTGGTGTGCGGCGGGACATTCCGGACCACCACCGAGCCGGCACCGACAACCGCGCCGTCGCCGATCGTCACCCCCTTCAGAATGATGCACCGCGCCCCGACGAAGACCCCCTTGCCAATGCGGATCGGAGCCGCCGACACCGGCTTGCCGGAACCCAGCGGCACCTCATGCATGTCGGAATCGCAGAGCAGGCAGCCGGCTCCCAGCATCGAGTCTTCGCCGATATCGATCTCGACGTTGGCGATGATCTGTGACGAGGAAACTCCGGCGCCCCTCCTGATACGGAGCACAGCTCCGTCCTCGACACTCAGAATCATCGCTCCCGGCGTCCCCAGCCAGTTGGCCCAGCGAGCCGCGTTCACCGTTACGTGGTCACCGAGAATGACCCGGCCCGAACCCTTTCGACGTACGTACGGCAAGCCTTGGCCCAATACTCCAATTCCAACTTCACATCCCCTGCACTGCAGCCATGTGCGGCATCCAGCCCGGATCAATCCTAAAACCACTCGCTTCATCACGGCGCGATTACCTCTTTCACCGATTCCACGCGATGCAGGGACTCGAGCCCTTTGATCATGTCCAGTATCCTTTTGGCGTATGCATCGGGTGACAACCTTGACTGGAGATCGACCACCGCCGGGCGGTAGCCTTCCCGGATCCTCTCCCACCACCCCAGGGCTGAGTCCACCATGGACTCGACGTCCCGGATAGGATGTACTGAGCCGGTCACGCCCGGGGTGACAAGATCGCAGGCCCCCGTATTTTCAGAAACGATCACAGGCAGGCCGCAGGACATGGCCTCGGTCACGACCCGAGCGAAACCGTCTTCCAGCGACGGAAGCACGAGTAGGTCCGCTTGCCTGAAACGTTGGGCCATTTCCTCATGCCGCATGTAGTTCATCCACTCGATCGGAAGCTCCGAATACTCCTTGAGCAGCCGCTCGATTTCCGGGTGAAGGTCGTCGCTTCGAGTGACTTGGAATCGAGCACGAGGAATCTGCCGGTGGATCCGCCGAAACATCTCCAACAAGTAAGGAGTACCCTTCCGGAAGGAGAGTCCCGAGGTGTTGATGAGGGTAAACGGGCGATTGGCGGGCCTTACGTCCTCGGCAGGGTGAAACAGGGACAGATTCACCGGGTAGAACGACGGAAGGATCTGCTCCGACGTAAATCCGTTATCTAGGAACGACCGTGTGACGAATGAACTCGGGGAGACCACAAAGTCGGTGTCCTCCATCATCGCTAGCGATCGCTCGTAATGGAATTGGGAGATGGGATCCTCGGCTACTCCCCACCTCTCGTTCTCCTCACTCAGGACGCCCCAAAGCAAACGGGGATGCGAGTTGCCGCCGTCGACAAAAGTGTTCCCGCCCAGCTCCTTCGTACGGCGGAAGCTGGTATTCGCATATCCGTAGCTGGAGTAGATACTGTCTCCGTCCCTCAAGTGGGAGCTCATCCACTTGTCAAAGAACGGATACATCCGAAACCGGAGCCGCTCGGCCGCGAGTTTGTTCCCGTAGCAGGCTGTCAGATAGGCAATTCCCCCAAGGATCGGAAGCCGTCGAGTCTTTTCCAAGGGAATTCCGGGATATCCCCGCCTCGTCCACAAACAGGCAAGCCGGAGCTTGTCTGAACTCTCCAGCGCACGCGCGAAGTGCCCATAGTGATCGGTCCGATACGGCATTCCCATGACCCACTTTTCTGAGGGTCGGCGGATCGAAGAGCTGGCTGACAAAACGGACATCTGGAGGAAGCGGAAAACGGGGTTGTGCGACGTGCTTGGAAATCAAGCTGAGAGAGCGACGGAGGCCCATCCGGAGCAACAGTTTCAGGGGAGCTTATCGGACCGCATGGTGCGGGTTTCGGGAAAGTGGCGGTACCACCATGCGCTGATGGATTTCCCGAGTCGGATGCTCGGCACTTCGATCCAGCGCCAGCTCGCCGCTGCGGCCACCAAGGCCACCGGCACCACGCACAGAAGAACGATTCCCAGTGGAAACTCTTCGGCAGCTAGGGTTACGAGTGCCTTAAGTATCACCGCATGAAACAAGTATAGGCTGTATGATATGGCTCCGAGGAATACCAGCGGCCTCGCTCGCAAGACTCGGGAAATCACTCCGGGCATGATGGCAAGGAGCATGAAAACTGCCACACCGCCGGCGGTGATCCACTCATGGAACCATCGCTTGGCAAACAATGCGTTGATCCATCCGGGCCCAGGGACGTCGATATAGGGAAACCAGAATGGGTTCGTGTACGCTAGAACGGCCGCGGAAAGCAGTGCCAACTTGCCGGAGCGGGAAGCTGCCGACAGGACCCTAACTAGGCCCTTGCGATACTTGGCCAAAAGCGATCCCAGAATGAAGAAGCCACTGTAGTGAAGGGTTGCGAAGTAGTCGTGATCGAACGACATAATCCCTCGGAAATTCAGCGAACCTGCCAGCCAGTAAATCGTCGTGAACAGGATCGGGAGAGCAACCACGATCTTCTGATGCCGAACAAGTCCGAGCGCAATCAGTGGAAACACGATCGAAATTCGCATCTCATGGACGAGCGACCATAACACCGGATTGAACTCGGAGTTATTGAACGAACCGATCATCAGAAGATGCTGGCCGATCGCTTCCGGAGTCGCGGACACCTTCCACGACTGGTTGAACCAGCCGGAAACGCCACCTACGTCCCCCTTGTATAGCACCTCCCTTAATCCCATGGCCACTAGCGCAGCCACAATATATGGGCTGTAGATTCTCAAGATGCGTTTCGCCAAATACAGCGGATAGGGAACGGCCGGCTTCGTGCCGAAGAACGGTAAAGCCAGCACGAACCCGCTGAGCACGAAGAAAAACATCACGGCTTCGTGTCCTGCCCAAAAGATTCGCAACGGGCTAAACATGAACATTTGCAGATACCACGGGTGCCCTCGGGGGTGCGCCGTGCCCCAGACCAGAGGCAGGACCAGAAAAAGGTGACTAAAAAGAACCGACAAGGCCGCCAGACCTCGCAAGGCATCAAGTTCGTGCAATCGCTTGTCCACCGTCCTAATCGGTTTTACAGATCTCTTGCTCTAATAATACCGCGGGTCGAAATCACGGCACGCCGAGAATCTCGCGGTAGAGCCTGTCATAGGTGCCGATCATCCGCTGTACGGTCATTCCCTTTTCAACCACCGATAAACGTGCCCGCGATCCCAATTGGGCCCTCTCTGCGGAGTTGATGCAGAGGGATTCGAGCAGTTCTGCCAGCTGCGCAGTATCACCCGCCTGAAACACGCGCCCCACGGACGGATGATCAAGCAATTCCGGGATCCCGCCTACCTCCGTGCCAACGCAGGCACAGCCATAAAACATTGCCTCCTGCAAGGAAAGCCCCAGCCCTTCACGCAAGCTAGGTTGCACGTAGATGGCCGCCGCCCTGAAATCGCTACTTGGATCGGTCTTGGCACCCGCAATTCGGACCCTGGCGACAAGTCCGCGCTCCGTTATCGCAGTAAGGAGTTGGTCGCCATATGCTCTGTCGGCGATTCTCCCCACAAACTCCAAGTTCCACGTTGGGACTCGTTCCGCGATCTTCGAAAATGCGTCGAGCAACACGTGCTGGCCTTTGTGACGGACGATGGTGGCTACGCACAGAATCGTATCCTGACGGCAGCCGTATTCGGGCTGCGACTCATCATCGAGTCGCGAGTGATAGATGAGGCGCATCTGACGGCGCGCCGGGAAATACATTCGACGAGCGCGACTTAAGTCGCTTTGCGAGACATAAGCTTCCCAACAAATGGCCTTCAGATTTCTCACCTTCGCGGGCCACGATCTCACTCTTGCGGCAACCTGGCGCACTGCCTCGAGCGGGCTGCTGCCGGAATTCACCAAGGGTAGCGAGGAATGGCAGGTCGAAACCACCGGAATCCCGGCGGCCGAAATCATTGTCAACGGGCATGCATCGAACCGGCTGGTTCGCCAATCGAGCGTCCCACCCAAGTGAAAATGGAAAACATCGATCTTCGACTCAAGCGCCCATGCGAGCACCCGCTCGGAGTCCTCTCCGTTGAGAAGGCGCTTCGGCAGTTCCAGATGGTCCTCGACACAGTCCCCCAAATCGCTCGCAGCCACTGCTTCACCGGAATCGACCGATGTCAGATAAATCGCCCACTTCGTCGAAAGTCTCCGGACCATTTCTCGGGCCAGCACTTCGACACCCCCTTGGTCGAAGATCGGCATCCGAAGCGCGACACCCAGGCGGGGCTGACTCGTCCCGGCCCTACTCATTCGCTACAAGGATTGGCTTTCATCTCTGGCGGAGGCGCTTCCACATTTTCCTGATAGGGCGTAGACAACGGTGATAAGCAAACCGTCCTTCGAGTTCCACCGGAGCGGACGCACGACACTCGGCGGCCCAGACGATCTCCGCCCCCGACCCATGCTCTTCCACCATCGTCACCCAGCGGCGCGCCATCGCTTCCGCACTGTAATTCTCCCGTACCCGTTTGGCGGCCCTCCCCGACATCTCCCTAACACGTTCTGGGTCAATCGCCAATCCGAGTATGGCGGCCACGAACGCGTCCTCGTCTCCGGGATCCACTCGGATTCCATTCCCATCGTCCACCACCTCGGAAATCCCACTCGCCAAGTTGCTCACCACAGGAACCAGCCCTGCCCCCATCGATTCGAGTAGCGATAGCGGCAACCCCTCAAAGTCGGAGCATAAGAAGTAGACATCGTTTTCCGTCACCACTTCGGCAACCCGATCATAGGGCAGGGCCCCGGTAAACGCGACGCGCGGAACGCCGTCGAATTCGCGCCGCATTCTCCCGAGATCCGACCCATCGCCTGCGATGGTCCAGCGGAGGTCCGGATCGGCCTCAAGGGTCCGCTTCATGATCCTCGCCATTCGGTTGACGCGCTTCTGATCCTCGCTGACCCGTCCCAAGTAAAGGATCCGTAACCCCGACTGCTTGGGCTTCGACCCCGCCGTGCCTACCATGCCGACTCCATAGGGTTGCTGGATGATTGTCGTGGAAAGGTCGCCAAGTCTCAGCCTCATCTTGCGGCAGATCTCGGCGGAAACCCCAACAATAATATCCAACCATGGAAGATGCTTCTCCACAAGCCGGTAGACGCATTCGTCGTCACTTTGAATCATACCGATCCTCAAGCAGCCCTCCGGCACATAACGAAGAAAGTCGAACGCCCCTCCGCCTAGGGAAGCGACCACGACTTGTGGCGACCACACGGAGAGACCGCGAAACAGGTCCTCGACCCGTTCTTCATGAAGTACCGAGTCCAACTCCGGGCCGACAAGGTCATACCCAGCACCAATGATCTGGGAACCGACCTCACCTACGCTCCGAAGGGCACCAACCTTGATGGACCAATTCGGCGAATGCTCCATCCCCCGGCAGAGATTGAGCACAAAGCTAGATGTGCCTCCCAACGGAAGGATTTCGGAGATTACTGCAATGGAATGAACGTCGTTCATGGTCGCGAACGCTTGTGGTCAGCTTCTCTCCTTTTCGGCAAGCACGGTCCATCCAACTGTCATGCGGGGCGTGTTCGAAAAACGGTCAAGGGCGAGGATCAAACGATTCCATAGTATGCGCGTCCAAGCGAAGCGGAATAAGGGCTGCCAAACATGTAACGTAACCTGACCCCAAAAGGCGATTGGACCACCCCTTGGGATGAGGGCAAGTAGCGCAAATCCGGATTCGGATGCCAAGCGGCGGAGCCCATGCTCCGGATAGCGGTAAAAGTCATAAGGAAGTTCGTGGGGTGGCCAATACTGGGGCGTCGTCAGCAACACCCTCCCACCGGGACGAAGGATCCTGTGAAACTCATTCCAAACCGCCATCGGATCAGGGACATGCTCAAGCACTTCGGTACATAGAACTGAGTCGACCGATTCATCGGGCAATGGAATGGCGTCAGCCGGACAGGAAAAATCAACATTCCCCCGCGCGGCGTCATAATCACATGCCATGTGCTTGGAACTGTGCCCGAAGTACGTAGCATACGGCTGCTGCCCGCAACCCACATCAAGAAGCTCCCCGGTTAGCTGAGCTGCGAGAAGTGCGACGCTTCGCTCGATCAGATGGATCGAAATGAAGGCGTGATCGGCGCGATCGGTAAACGCCCGCGGCACGAACTCGCGATCGGTGTAGAGTTCTCGTAATCCGGCTTTGGCAATCGGGGCATTTCGCATACAGACCTTGATATTTCGCGGAGGAGTTGCACAGGAATATCCACTCATGCGTCAGTATTATCTGGCTTTAAGAATACCGCATGGAGTGACAGGCCATGGCACGGACCCATATATTTCAGGCCGAAGTATCTATAGGCATCCGAACCCAGCTTGATTAGTGGATCCCAAGCGAGGCTTGTCGCTAATCCCAATCCGGCACGCAACTTACGGCGTAGATCCCAAGCCCAAGGGATAGCCGATCCAGTTAACTGATCCGCTCGACTAGCGACCAGTTTCAATCCGCAGGCATCCCCAAGACGCTGCAAATCGACTATCCTCCATCTTGACATGTGGTGGGGCGGCCAGTCGGCAGGATCATGATGCAGAAGCCCGATCATCCTTCGAACGCTTGGGACAGCAACGCAGAGATAACCATCAGGGCGCACCAAGGATGCGGCAGTCTTCATAAAACCCACGGGATCTGTCACGTGCTCGATCACCTGAAAAAGAGAAAGAAAATCCACAGCCCCTCCAATCTCGTCTAGCCCTATTTCCTCAAGAGGCTTGGTGAACATTCGGTGCCCCTTCCCTGCAGCAACCGCGGCAGCTTCTCGATTCAGCTCCACACCTGTAGTTTCGAATCCGGCTTCGCGGGCCATATCTAGAAACGCCCCCTCACCGCCGCCAACATCCATCAGGGTTCTCAGATTATTCTTCAGGCAGAACTCGATCGCGCTTTTAAACTCACTGCTCATTGCCGGGTACGACTTCCTCTTCATCAATTCCTGGTAAAACTCAGCCGTACCAACGAACTTCGGATCGAAGAACCGGAATCCACACGCTAGGCAATGGAAAAGATGAACTTCCGCCAAGGGCGTCAAAAGACCATAGGCTTCTTCACGGATTTCGTTGTTGCATGCGTTCCATAGAGCCCGGATCTGCCGTCCGGTAAGTGTATCGGAGATGGCCACGGCGGAGCCCTGGCACAACAAACAATCTGGCAAGGAATTTTCTAACATTACGTATAAAAGAAGATCTCTTGAAATCACGGATCATCGCCGCGCAAGGACGCCGGCCATCATTCCACGGAGCTGAGACTTTGAATCTGGGCTAAGCCGGAACATCCAGATGGCAGCGAGCACCAAGGACGATGCGACAGCGCCGGAAACCGCAGTAGCATAATCATTTTCAATGAACATTGGGAGACAGAGGCCCATTGTAGCGGCCACTCCGAAGCTCAAGACAGCCCAGCCGAGATCAGTGGCAAATTCGCGTGGTTGGCCGATGACGCAAACCGCGCTCCTCCACGCGTAAGCAGTCGAGACGGTCAGCTGCACGACAACAGATGCGGTGACAATCCCAATGATACCGAACGGCTTAGCTAGAACAATTGCGAGGGGCAGGAATAGGACGGCCTCGACGAGCTTAAGCTTCCGGACCGGTTGCCAATTCTTGATGATTCCGAACAGCCCGATAAAGCTGCCGTTCATCACTTGCACCACCAAGAGTACTCCGATCGCAATATCCGCCCCCTTCGGCCAATCGATTGTTCCACCGGTCCAGATGCTAATCGCCGACTTGTTGCCGACGGCAATCGGCACCGCGAGCAGAATTGCAGCAAGAAGCGAACCGCGAATCAAATCCCAGTAGCGCTGGCTGAATCGCTTTTTCTCCCCCCGCACGAATAGCTCCGTCAGGCCAGGCGCCGCCGAACCGATCGGAGCGACCACGAGCTTTAGACCCATATTGTAGAACTTGGTTCCTACGGCGTAGATCGCCGCTGCGTTCAAACCGATCACCCGGCTTATGATTATGATCTGCGAGGCGTTGAGGAGTTGGCTTCCCAGATTTACCAAAACCGAATCGCGCCCAAAGCGGAACAGCTCCCAAAAGACCACCTTGTCCGCCCGCAACGAGCCGCGGTCGCTAGGATAGTACCCCTGCTTCCAGCAAACCGCGAATGAGATGCCCGCCGTTATTACGACTCCGGCAAACTGCGTGAGAGCAAAAGCAAAGATTCCCCACCCTCGGGCGAACCCCCACCACAGCATGGGCAAACTGAGCAATAGCACACCGCAAGATAGCCCGTTGATCACATCGAAGCGTTGAAATGCCCACAGAGGTGAGCCGAGCGAGCGGGTTCCCACTGAGAGCCCAAGAGCCATAGCCAACAAGCCCACCAATTCCCCAAACCGCATGCTTAACGTCGACGGGACAGCAAACAACGCTGGTGCAAGAAGGGAAAAGGTTCCGCCCAACAACAGAGTAATGAGACCCTGCACCCCAAAGACAACTGCCCCAGTTGCGAAATGTGAACCATACCCCTTGCTTCCGACATCATCCTTGTGATCGGCGAGGAAGCGGCTGATTGCACTGCCCATCCCCAGATCGACCAAACCCAAATAACCGTTGATCTGAACGGCGAGGACCCATAGCCCGAACTCCTCGGTGGAGAGATAGTGCAACGCCAACGGAATACTGATGATCGTGAAGACAATATTCGCCCCAACATTTGCATACCCAGACAGAAGCCCTGCGATGAACCTAGATGTGCGTGTGCTCATTGCTCCTCGATATCAGATGCTTGTGTGAGGACCGATCCCGTCGCACTTCGCTGGCTCTCTGTCAGTGAGAGGAAGCGGCCCCCGTATTCCTAGTAAGCAATGGCTGATAGAGCTTGCTTCGTCTACCCGTTGCGAACTCGGGCACTGGCAAGTTGGCGTGAAGCATCTTGACCATTCCGATCCCGAGGAACAACGCTTGGCCTGCCGTGCCGAATGTACCGAAGATGAGCACGAAGAAGATTGGGTAAATCACCAGCGGAATACCGAAGTAAAGGGCAACTGGATACCACTCAGTTCCGTGACAACGCCTGATAAGACGGTGCGTGTGAACCGCGAGGCGGATCTGCGCCAACAGCAGAACAGCCAAGCCCACATAACCCACCGTCCGAACCGTCTGGACTGGCCCGCTGTGATAATCGCCGTTCACCATGATCGCCTCCTGGTGACTTGTCAGCCCGGACCGTCCACTAAGAATTCCTCGGGCCTTGATTTCCTCACTTCGCCGCAGCTCGTCAGCGGTCATACCGAGACCGTCGCCGAGCACCTTGTTCTGGATCCAGTAGTCGGTGAACAAGGCGGACTTCCACATCTCAACCCGCCACTCCGTGGAATTCTCCGCTTGGGTCACATATCTCTCCTCCCAAGTTCCCGGAAACGGCGACAATGCACGCTGAACATTCGGTGGAAGTGGGGCAGCCACATTGATGACCGCTAACCCCCCAAGCAATACGGCTCCCATCGACACAGAGATTACCGTTGCAGCAAGTCCGCCGCGATAGCAAATGCCCGCAAGGTAGATCAATCCGACCATGGCAACGGTATTTCGGAAGCCGGAGTAAGCCGCTGCTGCAAACGTAAGCAACACCAATGGCGCCCAGATCGGATGAAATACGGCCCGCAACGGTGACCGCCAGCTCGATAGCATCCGTGCAGGCTCGGTAGCAATGGTGTTCAGATACCCCTTTCGGTCCGTAGCACCAGGATCCGAAGGACCTTCCGCAGCAAGATCTGCAGGATTGCCGCCCCCTAGACCAACGCGAAGATAGTTGAGCGGGCCACTGAGTAGTGTCCCAAGCGCGCTCAGCCAGAAGACCCACTTCATGTCCCTGGCTCGAATCTGATACATGCCGAGGAAAACCATCGTGACAAAGGCGAGAGCCACCATGAAGTAGGGACGTGCTCCGACCGTCCCCGCACCAAAAATGTTCAAGCCCACCGGGTTTCGCAAATAGACTTGAGCCACCATCACCAGCACCGCAACAGCCCAGAAGTCCAACTCACCAATTTTCCATTTCATCGGAGCTCGGCGCATCAGAAGCATCAGGCTCGTGAATCCTATGAATAGCATCTCAGAGATCTCCGTCGTCCCTAAGCCTCGTATCACGGGTATGTTAAGAGCCACCCCTATTGGCACCAGCACCCAGATTCTGCGGCCCAGCAGGACGCAAATGAGCACGACACCCACAACCCCTGCCTGCACCAAGGTCTCGACCTGACTGGTAATGATGCTGACTCCCAGCCAGATCGACATCGCGATGGCGACGATCGCAATCAGGATTCCTCGAATGCTTTGCGAAGAGTTGTTCATCTCGGATTATTTTCCACGGGGGGGTGAGCTCGTAATGCGGCAGGGATTAGTCGCGCGGAGCCGACGGGATCCGACGCAGCAGCATCCAGTCTTCAGGGCCCCTGCGGACCATAGATGTGAACTCACTGCGAGCACGAACCTCGAAATCATCGGGCAAAGCTCCCGTCTCGGAAATGCCAAGCCGGCGGCGAATTTCGGCTGGCGTTCCGACGATCCAGTCGATCTCGGCTACATTTCCCGGGGAGAGTTCGCGAACATCCAGCCGGCCGATCGGTCGGAACAAGGGCACGATCGGAGTTCCATCGCCGGCAAATCCAACTGCGGCACCGTTCGGAATCCCCTCAGCCAACGGGGCGATCAGGTCATAGCGGCCGCCGTACACCCGGTAGACTTCCTCGACCCTTCCGACGACCGACTCGGGCAGGATTCCGGTCGCGACCGGCAGCATCGTCGACGCCAACGGACGGTTGGGGTTGAGGCACAAGGGGACGATGACCGTGGCGGCGGGAATCCACGCCCAGACCGGCCTGGGCAGTTTCCCGACCGGACCACGGAGCGAGATCGCGACAATAACCAGGCCGGGCACCCACGGGAGCATCAGACGGGTCGCGGCCGCCCCTCCCGCCTTGGCAAGAAAAGCAAGCGTAGCGATGCCTAACGCGCCCGCGAAACACATCGCAACCAAGCGCCCGCCCCGCAGCTTCCGTCCTGAGGTCAGCAACGGCCATAGCAGAAGCAGGCTTCCCATGCCGATACCGATCCCGGCCGACTCTTCGGATGGCAGCTCCACGGCCGGCGCAAAGGCCCACTTCGGATACTCCTCGCAAACTCCCGCGTACCAGTCGTACCCGAGCAGGGCAGTATGGACCCGGCTATTGACCCGCTCCGCCCCCGGAAAGGCCGGCAGCGTCAGGAAGCTCGCCCCGAGGTCCATGCCATTGGCTGCCGTGGCAGCCCCGGGATCTTCGATCTCGATGCCGTGTACGTTGTCGGGATTACCCGTCCAGTGCCCCGTATGTCGGTGGCAAAGAATGGCGATCGGAAGAAATGACGCGAGAACCGCCGGCAAGGTCACCAGACCTGCGAGCCGGATCGTCGGCGCGACGGGCAGGTGTTTGCGGATCTGGACGATCCAGACCCACAAGAGTGGCAGCCCCAGCGGAAGCATCGTGACCTTCAAGCCCGTCATCAACACTGCGGCAAGGGCTGAGAACCCCAACCATAGGACGGGGCGTCCCCGGTCGGCTTGAGCGGCGAAGGCCAGCGATGCCACGAAATAAACGCCCCCGACCATGTCATTGCCCACACTGGCCGCCTGTAGGACGAAACCATAGGGCATCGGAGCCATCCACATCCACCAAAGAGCGGTACGCCTTTGCACCCCCAGCGCCCGGCTTCCCAAGAAGAACAGCCCCGGAATCAGCAGGAAGGGCAGGAAATTGAGGAGGAAGGTCCAGCGCTCGCTGCCCATGAAAAGAATCCACGGAGCGCTCATCCATTCGAAACCGGTCCCCGCGATATTCAGCCGGAACTCGCTGTCGTCCAACCAGTACCAACCCTGGTTCTGCAGCCAGAAACAGACTCGGGCCGTACGGTAGATCAGGGCGTCGTAGTTGGTTGGTGGGAACAGGCAACCACCGACGAAAACCAGAGTCGTGACGGTCAGCCACGGCAGGAATCCGGGAAGCCGGAGTAATCTCCGAAAGCCGGGCCGAATCGCACCCGACGGACCGGTGGATCTCCAAAACCATGCCACTGCCACCAGCAGCGGCACTGCGGCGACAAGGTAGCCGACACGGTGAAGCGCGCCGAGTGCCGAGAGGAGCCACCCGGCATTCGAGGCCCAGAGCCCGTAAAGGACCCACAGAGCCGCTAGCCGGAGGACCCATGGTGTGTTCTTTTCCATGTTCAGGCGCGCGCGATCGCGACCAGGCTCTGCCCGACCGGAGGACGGCACAGCCCTCGCTCAAGCCGGTTCACCAGCGGAAAGATCTTCCGGTCGAAGAGCCTCACCTGACCGACATCGAAGCTCATCCCGCGAAGGAGCTTGTAACGCAGACCCCACGCGAAATACCCGGCCAGATTGAAGTAGAAGATCGAATTCATCGTGAACCCCGCAGCCTCCAGTTTTGAACGAAGCTCCCGCCGCCCATACCTGCGAAAATGCCCGAAGTGGGCGTCCAGCCGCGAATAAAGCTCCTGCCGGGCTGGAACCAGGATGCATAGGAAACCGGAGCGCGCGGCGAGCAGGCCACGGAGCCTCACCAGTTCCTCCTTATCGTGTTCGATGTGCTCGAGCACGTTCACCATCACCGCCGCGTCAAACTCCTCGGCAGCTTCGAGATCCGCGGTCGTGCCCTTGATCAAACGAACCTCCGGAAGGGCGCTTTCGAAGCCCTGGTGAAACCGCTCGTCCGGCTCGAGTCCGACGAGCTCGTCCACCCCGTCCAACCCGAGGATCGCGCTGCTGGTCTGTCCGATACCGGCTCCTACCTCAAGCACCCGCCCCTTCAGGAACGGCTTGAACTCGCGGACGATCGCATGCCGGTAGTTGACTGCCTCCGACAGGGCCGCGAACTCGAAATCCTCGGTCTCCGCGGTGGCGTTGTGTTCGGTTGTCATCATCGTACGAGATTATATTTGAGAATGCACCAGATCGCCCGAACGCCATCCTTCCACCCGATCTTCTTCCCCTCATCGTAAGTGCGGCCGTAGTAAGAGATGGACACCTCGTAGAGGGCGACCTTCATCTTCGAGATCTTTGCCGTGATCTCGGGCTCGAACCCGAAACGGTCTTCCTCGATCTCGATCTTCGACATGACCTCGCGCCGGAACACCTTGTAGCAGGTTTCCATGTCGGTGAGGTTGAGGTTGGTGAACATGTTCGAGAGCTGGGTCAGGAAACGGTTGCCGACGCAGTGCCAGTAATAGAGAACCCGGTGCATTCCGGAACCGAGGAAGCGCGATCCGTAGACGACGTCCGCTTTCCCGGCAACGATCGGCAAAAGCAGCTTCGGATACTCGTCGGGATCATACTCGAGGTCGGCATCCTGGATGATCAGAAGTTCGGAACGCACCTCGGCAAATCCGGTCCGCAGCGCGGCGCCTTTCCCCCGATTCACCTCGTGACGGAAGATCCGGATACGCTCGTCTCCTTCCGAGAGCCTCTGCATCGTTTGCCAGGTTCCGTCCTTCGAGCAGTCGTCGACCATCACCAACTCGCCGACTTCGGGGCGTGAAAGCACTTTCTGGACGATCAGGTGGAGCGTCTTCTCCTCGTTGTAGACGGGGATCACGACGCCGAGGCATCTGTCGGGTATCGGCACGGGGTTCATTGAAGGTCAGAGGGCCTGCGGGTGGTTCGACTCAGGAGGGATTCGCCATCCGGCGGTTCTGTCGGGCGCGGATGCTCTTGATCACGACGGTCGCGACGACCAGCACCGAAATCCCGGTGATCAGGAGCCCGACATTCCCTTCGAAAATGGCGCCACCGGTGAGGATGAACCCGGCGACATAAAGTCCGGTCAGCGGGAGCGCCACCAGAACGGAATACCAGAACGGAACGCCGAGTAGGCTGAGCAGATAGTTCTGCACACACAGCGGCATGCCCGGAGTCACGCGCAGCACCCACGTGAGACGGCGGAGTTCCTGCTTCGGAAGGTTCTGCCACCGCTGCCAGCGGTTTCCGAGCATCCGGGTGACCAGCGGCCGGGCGACGCCCGAAGCGGCCAAATGGGTCCAGCTGATGTTCATCGTCACGGCGAGCATGGCGAGCAGGCAACTGCCGGGTGTCGGCCCCCAAACCACACCCGCAAGCACCAGCAGGAAACTGGCTGGAAAGCCGAAGCCGGGCAGGATCACGAGCGCGAGGAATATCACCCACGGATACTCGGCACCCCATGCCTCGATCATCGCTTTGGCATCTTCAATCGCTTTCATGAAGGATCAATCGGGCAAGGGGCGAAGGAGGTCGCGCAGCCGCCGGTCCATTCTTTTCGGAGGAACCGTTGCTTGCGCATCCGGTTCGCTAGCGTTGTCTGCCGACGCCCTCCAGCACGCGTCGGGCAAACACGAACTTGGCCACGCTGAACAGGCCTGCATTGAACAACTGGAGCAAGATGTAGTGGAACGGCACGAGCTTCACGAGGAGCGAATACAATCCCCAGTCAAGAATCCGTGCCGCGAGAATGCCCGAGACGAAGAGGAGAAACTGGGACAAGAGGTTTCGCGAGGTATCGCGCCTGAAGACGAACAGGATGCAGGCGAAGAAGTTGATACCGACCTGCACCACCTGCACCAGCGCATAGGCAGCAGGCTTCGGCCAACCGAGCGTCTCGACGAGGAGGAGGTTGAGGGGGATCGCGATCAGGAATGCCGGGATACCGACCAGGAGGAATCGGAACAGCTTGCCCAGCGGATGCAGACCATGATGCTTAGGCTCGGTTGCCACGGAGGAAAGATCGGCGACTCATCGCTCGGACTGCCGGGAAGCGGCCAACCGGCTTTGGTAGAGCGTCTCCTCAGCCAACCGCCTCTGGCTCCGTCCCAGTTCAGCGAGAATCCCGACCGCAACAAGAAGGCAGCCCGCCAACGCAAGGATCGCCAACAGCACGATCGACGGAAGGTGGGTGCGGGTCGGGTCCGCCTCGTTGTAAAAATAGACTAGGTAGATGAATCGGACTCCAAGGGCCAACGCTCCGAGAAAGAGCAGCCCCGCGGTGCTGAAGAACAGTCGGCTGGGGCGATACAGGATGAACAGTGAGAGCATCGCGCTGCCCGTTTTACACACATACTCCGGAACGGAACGGAACAGTCGAGAATCGCGAGTTTTCGGATTCACCCGAATGTCGACCGACTCGACCCGCAAACCGTTGTTGCCTGCCTGGATCAGGGTTTCCATGCAGTAGGAAAAACGAGTGTAGAGGAAGATCCTCATGCAGGCCTCACGGGAGAAAGCACGGAAGCCGGACGGTGCGTCGCGGACGCTGGTCTTCGAGATCATGCGCAGCACCCAGCTACCGACGAGTTGAAGGAGTTTCTTGACGGCTCCGAACTCGGGGTGGTCAACGATCGGGCGCGAACCGACCACAATGTCGGCTCGGTCGCGGAGAACAGGCTCGACCAGCTTCGGGATGTCGGCCCCGCAGTACTGGTTATCGCCATCGGTATTGACGACAATATCGGCGCCGTGGGCGAGGGCGTAATCGACACCCCGACGGAACGCCGTGGCCAGTCCGCGGTTGCTGCCGAGGCGCAGGACGTGATGCGCCCCGCACTCTTTCGCCACCTCCGAGGTCCGATCGGTGCTACCGTCATCAATGACAAGTAACTCCACGACATCGATACCCGGCACCTCCCGTGGCAGGTCGGCCAGGGTGAGCGGCAGGGTTGCCTCCTCATTGAGACAGGGGATTTGGATGATGAGCTTCACGCCTGGTATGGAACTCTTGGTAGCGCGTCCTCGGGGGGCAGACCCTTTGGACACCACGTTTGAGGCGCTACCTGATCGAATAGGTGGTGATGATCGTGACGGCATCTCCGGCCCGGTTCCGTTTCTCGGACACTTGGACATCCTCCAGAAGCCGGGAGTCCTCGTGATGGAAGCTGTCCGCACTCGCGACGTGACGCTTGGAGGATCGCGGAGCACGGACCAGTTCCGCTGACTCCGGCAAGTTGGTGATGCGATCCCGTACTACCAAACCGTCGCCATCAAACCGGACCACGCGGTCGAGATGGGGGCCTGCGCTTCCCTTCTTGAAGATCAGAAGCCTCTTGAGCATGCCGATCATCCGGCGACCTGCGACGAAGCTTCCAACCCGCAGGATCATGTGCTTCAGCGGAGAGCTGGAGTGCTCCTTGTGGGGGACCATCACACCTTTGGTCAGCGTTTCGGCGTTATCGATGTGGATCGACCAATCCTCCGACCACCAATGGGACACCCACTCGGTGCCGGCAGTTCGAACCAGCCACCCGAAATCGGTGGCTTCTCCGCCGGCAGGCCAGGCGACGGTCACGATGCCGCCCTTGCGGGTCGAGACCAAGGCCGTCGCGGTGGTTCCCCGAAGGCGGGCATGGCCGGACCCTTGCAAGGAATCGGACAGGGGTCGTTGCCCGGAAACATCCGGCATCCCGGCACCCGAAAGGACTCTCAAGGCCCGGAGAACCGAGTGACCGATGTAGTGACACCAATAGCGGTCATCCACCGCGGCGAAAAAATGATTCGGTTGATCGGCGGTCGCAAAGAGCTGTTGGAAGACCCTCCCGGCCAAGGGTGCTTGTTCCCCGCCCTCTGCGATGATGCGCGCAATCGCGTAGGGGACCATGTAGTCGGTATTCCGCGAGTTGTGCATACCTGCGCGGTGCGGTGGTTGGTCGGTGAACCAAGCGACGAATCCAAGAGCCTTGTGGATCGCTTCGAGACAGCGCGAATCTCCGGTGGCATCGTGAAGATCCCATAGGCAGTCCATGGTGACCGTCAGGTAGCCCAGGTCCGGACCATCGTACTCGGGGAACCAGCCTTCATCATGCTGGAGCGCCAAGGTCCGGTCGAGGAGTTCGGCAAATGTGACCTCTTCGACCAACTCCGGAGCCAGCTTCCGGATCATGGCGGCGGCAGCGGTCCCGGCGACCTGCTGGTTGGCCGCTTGTGCCTCAAAACGGGAAAGCAACTGGGAAGCCGCGACTTCAAGTCCCGGGCGGATGTCCTCAAGTGGGATCGCTCCCTCGACTCCCAGCTTCGCCATCGCGAGCGCTGCGAAGGCTAGAGGCGGATATCCCTGCTCGAACGGATAGTACTCCTCGAACGCTCCATGACGAAGCGCCCGGCGATTCCAAAAGCGGGCGGTGTCGGCAGCGAGTCGTCGCAGCATCTCCTCCCCCAGTTCAAGTCCGATGGGCAGCTCGGCGGCAACATGCAAGGCATAGCCTCCCTGCTGGAGAATGACTGACGGAAAATCGCGGATCTTGTAGTGCCACCAGTTCCGGTCCCACGAACCGGCAAAGGGGGACCCGGGATCGCGACAGACCTGGGTCAAGATCCTCGGCAGCTGCCGGGAAGCGAGATTCTCTAGAGATTTTTGCATAGGTAGCGCCCTCTCGCCGAGAGGGCATTTTGGAGGTTGCGTTGGCCGCCGGGGTTCCGCATGCGCTACCGGGCTGATTGAAGGTAGGGCATCTGGGGTCGGGCGGTCTTGCAGGGCAACTCGTGCGGCCTCGGCGAGGCCGCTCCACCTTTATCTTCGGCGATCTCTGACGTACGGCCAGTCGTCCCGCTCCGCGGCAAGGCCCGCTCGAATCGGATTCTCGAGACTGTAGTTGGCCTTCTGGGAGGCACTCTCCGGCGAGCGTAGGCGATGGTCGAAGAAGCCGTCCTGCCAGCGGATGTCATGGTTCCGGGCCAGCCAACGTTTCCATGCAGCGACCGAAGCCCGCAGTGCAAAGCCAGCCGGAAAGGAGATGATTCCATGAAGATGATCGGGCATGGCCAGGAACAAGCACCACTTCCACTCTTCCCGTTGCTCGCGAAACTCGACCGACTCACACAGCACTTCCCATATCTCGGGTTTCGCGAGTTGGTTCCGTCCGCGAGGCGCCGAATTGATCGTGATGAAGAAGGCCTCCTGGGTCGGATCGATCCAGAAGGGGACATCGTGGCCCAGACGTTTTCTTCGGAAGTCCGGCATGATGGTCGGGGTAGCGCCCTCTCGCGGAGAGGGCAGTTTTTGGGGTGGGTCCGCCGCCGGGGTTCCGCATGCGCTCTCAGCGAGAGCGCGCTACCTGAGTTTCCAATCCGGAACGCGAACCCGCATCTCGAGGTCGCGCAGGCCTTTTCGCTTGGCTGGCTTGCTCGCGCCTTTCCAAACCAGGCGGAGCTTGTTGAATAACGGGCCGAGAATCTTCTCCGGAATATGTTCCATGACCCAACGGGCAAGGGGCGTCCGGCATACGGTGAAGATGGACGAGATGACGAGTTCCACAGCGATCCGGGGGAAGTCCAGGGGCTCTGGATCGAGACCGATGTCAGGGGCCTTGCGGAAAGTCGCCTCACGCCAGCGGTTGCGCAGGTAGCCGCCACGCTTCTTGAAGTCGATCATGTGCCCATGCATGGCCGATGCTTCAAGCACGTCCGCACGCTCCAACTCCAGCTTCCCGAGCTTCATCATCTCCTCGATGACCTCGGTCATCACAGGAGTCCGCGAGGCCACCACCGAGAACCCCTGGCCGAGCCCCTCGAACTTGGGTGACCAAGCATCTCCGACCGAGAGGTCGGTGAACTCGTTGGCGAAGTCCATGCTCTGCAAACTGGTCTGGGTAACAAAGAACGGGATCAGGACGTTGTAGTAGACCTTCTTCGAGCGGATGACCTTTCCCGATTCCGTGATGATTTCGAGATAGCCCGGCCACTCCCCCGCCCGCCACTTCAGCGAGGTGACCGCATCGTCCTCGACCACGCCGTTCGCCCGCATCAGGGAACGAATCGCCCGGCGGTCAAGCGCGGTCCCGGTGTAAGGCCCCAGGACAAACTTCACCTGCTGCGCCCTCTCGTCACCGCCATGCTGGAGGGCCCGCAAGGCAGCACTCTGCTCCGGCACACAGGTCATGGCGTAACGCTCCCCCGCCACCAGATGCGGCAGGACGTCGAGCACCGACACCGGCACATAGACCGACTGGGCACAGGCAAGGATCTCGGAGGCCGACCGGGCAATGAACCAAGAGGCCTGATCCGGCTCAGGTATCCCCTGTTTCACCGAAACGGCACCATCGATTCGGCCGCTTTCCAGCAAGTGGATAAGCACCGCACTGGTCGCCCCGCCGGAAGCCCCGGTCCGGCGGACTTCTGGGTCCGATGCATGCCCGGTCCAAAGGCGGTCGACATGCCCGACCCTCCAGTCCGTCGGCAAAGAACCGTAGTGCTTCCGGTAGAGATCGGGATAGTCGATGCCCTTGCCGGGGCATGCCTCCCAAGCGAGCGGTGGCAACGCGCACCCGTGATCGAAGTCCGGCTCAACCCCGGACTCTGTGACAACCATCCTGGCCGTGCTCTTCGGGGCAAGTGCGACACAAGCGCCGCAACCCACGCAGATTCCCGCGTCGATCACTTTATGTTGGACGCATTGGACCGTCGTCATCGCCTTAGTCTCCGATATTCGACCGGCGATAGAGCCGCCACGTCTCGCCGCCTTGACGGATGTTGGGAAGGTATGTTTGCTCGGAAACAACACTCCAGCCCGGCAAGCTCGAGTACAGGGCAAAAGCCGATGGATGGGACTGCTCGGCATTCGCCGCCACGACCAGCCAGTTGCGATCACTCTTCAGGAAATCCTCGACGGGCAGATGGTTGACGTAGTCAATCTGATGACTTCTCCAATCGGGTTGCCATAGGGCGAGGATTGGAGTCACCGGCCGAACAAGGATCGCTACCGGTTCCCCACCGGGCACGGGAGACAGAATTCCCCGGCCGGTTCGCGCCCTTTCCTGGTAGGAAAGATACTTGTCGAGCTTGGACACCAAAGCCTCGCTCCCCGCGGATTCCGCGCGCGCCCGGAAATCACGCGCAGGCCAGAGCGGAGCCGATGGATTGACAACGAGAGTGGCAAATCCGGTTAGTATTGCCACTCCGCAAAGCGATCGAAACCAGCGTGAACCGGACATTCTCGAAGCTCCCAATATCGCCAGCGGAAAGAGCGCGAAGCCGTAGCCCGCGAAGGAACGGCCCATGGTGGCAACAAACACTTGGGAGCACGCGAACAGAAAGGCGGCGGTGACGCATGCGAGCCACACCCATCCGAACCGTCCGCAGCGAACCACTCCCATCCACAGCCAGACCACGAGGATTGAAAAGTGAATGGCCCCGAAACTCGCCTCGTCGATGAGGGGCACGGTCGTCACCCGAGGTTCGAATTTGGGAAGTGATTGGCTGATCGACGAAAGGATTGGCAGACTACCGATTTGGCCGCTCAACCAGTCTGCGCCGGGAAAAACCGGCAATTGGGCTTGAGCAACCGTAGATTGCAGCAATCCGGCCCCGACCATCGTCACCCACCCGGAAGACTCACCGCCCCCCACGGCATCACCTCCCAAAGCCCCGGTTTGTAACAGCTGCGTGAAGAGCAGCGGCAATGGCGAAACCGCTACGAAAACCGGGCATGCAGCCGCAAGCCACTGCCACCTGACCTGCTTCCACGGTTGGCCCGGCGCTGTAGCCCACCAAAACAACCATGGTAGGCCGAGCGTCAGGAATTGGGGCTTGGCACTTGATGCCAATAAGAGTCCCAATAGGGACCCCAGCACAGGAACTGGCCCGAGGTGTCCGCGGAAAGAGAACATCAGTGCCCCACCTGCCAACAACATTACGGAGGCGAAAAGGTCGTTGGCGGTTGAGGAACCTTGCAGCAACAGAAACGGTGCCGAGCACAAAGCCAAACCGATCCATCGCGCCTTTGAATTGGAGATACCTCTTCCCGCGGCGAGAAAAGTCACCAGTTGATAAGCGAGGCACCAACAGGCGAGATTGATCAACCGCGCCCCGCCGATCCAGTTGACCAACGCAAACGGCAGCGCGAGGGACTCCCAGCCCCAAGGCATGGTGTTCATCCGCACGTCCGGCGACGCGACTTCGCCGGTGTGCCCTGCTTGAAGCGCGAGAAAAATCCTAGGTAGCCGGTATGACAAAGAGTCACTCATCATCGGCGGATAGAGACTCAGCTGAAGAACCAGCAAGAGCACGAATATCCAAGGCACGCAGGACTTCCACGGAGCAACGAACCGTTGGATCTCGCCGTGCGAAGCCCCCCTGATGATCCACGTCGTCGCGACCGCACTGACGATGACAATCCCGAGCGTGCCGACCCACGACAAAGCCAGAATCCCGCAGGCGCTGAAGGACTTGGCGCACAGGATTTGAAGTCCGATTGCTCCGAGGATCATTACGAGAATCCGTTGCCCCGGTGAGCTTGAAGACCATGTCCCCGTTTCAATCATACGTCGAACACCGGATACCGAGTGGCTGCCCGCTCCAGCTCACGACCGTCCGAGACAGCGGCTTTTTTGCCGTGGAGTGAGACAATGTAACGACACAACCCGTTTCGGCCGGGCCTCCGTACACATCCCGGTTATTTGACTTCGAGATCGCTCCAAGCGACGAGATCGCCCGCTTTACTACCGTCGTCAATTACCTCAAGGCTGATGACCCTTGCGGAGTCGAACCTCAGTTTGAACTCCTCGACTCGATTCTGAGGTCCAAGCGTCTTCTCAAGAACCATCCCGGCATCGGCAAAGATCCGCACCGTCGCCGTAGCGTGGCCCGTCATGATCGTGACTTGTCCCTGCAACTCCTTGATCGGAGAGCGGAAGTCGAACGAGGCTTTCCAAGGCGCATTTCCCATCAATCCATCTCCTTCCACGGGTGTTGCTTGGAGATAAGGCCAAAACGGGCCCGTGTCTCCCTGCTTTCGCAAGTCGGCCAAAGTCTCCAGAGCCGGATTGCTGTCGAGGATCACCTTGTAGCGCTGCTCCATCAGCGGCTGCCACTCACCGAGTTTGCCACCACCACCATCCACATCAACTCCAACCAAGCCCCGAGCGGCCTCGACACCCTTGTCGCTCATCAAGGTCTCGCGCATCCGCTTGGCGGCGAGGGCGTCATCGATCTTTCCGGCCTTGGTGAGTTCCGCTTCCTGAGCCTTCAGGGCGGCTTCCATTTTAGAGAACAGGTCGACGAGTGATTCGGCGTGGGACTTCATCACCGACTCCTTCGCAGTGGTGAACTTCTTCCGCATCGACTTCAACTGGGGGTCGGCGTTCTTCGGGAGTTCGGGCAACGGATTGGTTCCGTTCTGCAGCGCCTCGATCTCGTCCCGGACCGGAATCACCTCCTCCAGCTTGCCGCTCGCCTTGACCTTTTCCATGTGGCGCTCGAGCGCGCCGATGTAGCTCCCTTCGAGCTTTCGGACCTGGTCGTCGCGCTTCGCATTCGCCTCGTCGTAGCGAGACATGAAGGAAGCCTGAAGCTCCTCGAGCGTCGCGGCGGCCGACGGCACGCTGACACAGGCCAGTGCCGCAAAAAGGATCGGGAGGATGCGTTTCATGGGACTAGGGAAGAGTGAACCGCAAAGACGCCAAGACGCAAAGGGGAAGATTCTCGAGGTAGCCTCCCCTCAAGGTGGCGCGCCCTCGCCGAGGGCGCAGGGAGCAGAGGGAGGGGCGCCGGACCCCGCAAACAAGGTCCCGACCCAATCGAGGGGACCAGGGGCGCGGACCGGACGGACAAGCCCCGACTTTATCGGGGGAACCGGGGGCGCTTGTCCCTACCTAGATGATCATTCCGGCGGCGACCGTTTCGTTGGTGCCTGGATCGATCAGGATGAAGGAGCCGGTGTGGCGGTTGCGGCGGTAGCTGTCGTGGATGACCGGGCTGGCGGTGCGCAGAGTGATCCGGCCGATGTCGTTCATCGCGAAGCCGTCGATTCCCTCGATCTTGTGAAGCGTGTTGATATCGACGTGGTACTTCACCTCCTTCACCAAGGCCTGCATCTCGCGCGTGGTGTGGCGGAGCACCAGCTTGGCGCGGTGGCCCATCGGCTTGTTCGAGAACCAGCAGATCATCGCCTCGATGTCCTGCTCGGCTTTCGGCGGATTGTTTGCCTTAACGATCATGTCGCCACGCGAAATGTCGATCTCGTCGTGCAGGGTGATCGTGACGCTTTGCGGCGCGAACGCCTCCTCCTTGGCCCCGTCGGCGGTGTGGATCTCCTTGATCCGCGACTGGAAACCGGAGGGCATCACCGTGACTTCGTCGCCCGGCTTGAAGACGCCGCCGGCAACCCGGCCGGCATAGCCCCGGAAGTCGTGCCACTCGTCGCTCTGCGGGCGGATCACCCACTGCACGGGGAACCGAGCATCGACGTGGTTCTCCTCGCCTCCGACGTAGACGTTCTCGAGATGATAGAGCAGCGACGGTCCTTGATACCACGGCATCTTGTCCGAGGTATCGACGACGTTGTCGCCATTGAGGGCGGAAATCGGAATCGGGGTGATGTCGACGATGTTGTCGAGGCGCGAGGCGAACTCCTGGTAAGCCTTCACGATCGTGTCGTAGACCTCCTCCGAGTAGTCCACGAGGTCCATCTTGTTGATCGCGACCACCACGTGCTGGATCCGCAGCAGGTTGGCGATGAAGCTGTGCCGCTTGGTCTGCTCGATCACTCCCTTGCGGGCGTCGACGAGAATGATGGCGAGGTTGGCGGTCGAGGCGCCGGTCACCATGTTCCGCGTGTACTGGATGTGTCCGGGGGTGTCCGCGATGATGAACTTCCGCTTGGGCGTCGCGAAGTAGCGGTAGGCGACGTCGATCGTGATCCCCTGCTCCCGTTCGGCCTTCAGGCCGTCGGTCAGCAGCGCGAGGTTCACATTCTCGTCGCCACGGCGGCGCGAGCTCTCCTCAACGGCTTCCATCTGGTCCTCGAAGATCGACTTCGAGTCATAGAGAAGACGGCCGATGAGAGTGGATTTGCCGTCGTCGACGGATCCGGCGGTGGTGAAACGGAGAAGGTCCATGGTGGAGTCCCGACGATGTCGGGGAGTGCCTAGTGACTGGTAAAAAGTGGAAAGATGAGGAGGATTGAGGTTAGCCGGGGTGAGCGTGAATCAGAGCACTTTTCATACTTCGCACTCGTCACTTCCCACTCCCGCCGCAGGCGGCTTAGAAATAGCCCTCCTTCTTGCGGTCCTCCATTGAGGTTTCGGAGCGTTTGTCATCGGCGCGGTTGCCGCGCTCGGTCTGGCGGGCGGCAGCCACTTCCTCGATGATCTTGTCCATGGTGTCGGCATCCGACTCGACAGCGCCGGTGATGGTCGCGTCGCCCATGGTGCGGAAACGGATCCTGCGGTGAACCACTTCCTCGCCCTCGCGAGGTTGGACGAACTCACTTACGGCGAGGATCGTACCATTGCGGGTCACGGTGTCGCGCTCGTGGGCGTAGTAGAGGCTCGGCAGGACGATGCCCTCGCGCTTCATGTACATCCAGATGTCCATCTCGGTGAAGTTGGACAACGGAAAGATCCGGAAGTGCTCTCCCTGGTGCATCCGGCCGTTGAAGAGGTTCCACAGCTCGGGGCGCTGGTTCTTCGGGTCCCACTGGCCGAAGTCATCGCGGTGGGAAAAGAAGCGCTCCTTGGCGCGGGCCTTCTCCTCATCGCGACGGCCACCGCCGAGAACCGCATCGAACTGATGCTCTTCAATCGTGTCGAGCAGGGTGGTCGTCTGAAGTCGGTTGCGCGAGGCGTCGGGCCCCTTTTCCTCCGTCACACGTCCCTCATCGATCGACTTCTGGACCGATCCGACCACCAGACGCGCACCCATTTCCTCCGCGAAGCGATCACGATACTCGATCGTCTCCGGGAAATTGTGGCCGGTATCGACGTGGACCAGCGGGAAAGGAAGGCGCGCCGGATGGAAGGCCTTGCGGGCGATCCAGGCCATCACGATCGAGTCCTTTCCGGCGGAGAACAGCAGCCCCGGATTCTGGAACTGCGCCGCAGTCTCGCGGAGGATGAAGATCGCCTCGGCTTCGAGCTGGTCGAGGTGGGAAAGGTTGTAGCTGGGCATGGGGTCGGGACGTCGAACATCGAACGCTCAATATCGAACGTCGAAGGAATGCAGAATCGGGTGCGGGCGGAGAAAAAGGGCTCCGCTAGCTCGACGCAAGCAAAAAGAAGTAACTTACGTGACTTAGTAATGTTTAGGGCGCGATGGCCTTGGCCCGCAGGTATTCAAGGACTTCGAATACCGAGTCCTCGACCGAGAGCTGCTCCGTATCGAGCACCAGATCGGGTTCCTGAGGTTCCTCGAAGGCGCTGTCGCGGCCGGTGAACTGCTTCACTTCGCCGTTCGCGGCTTTCGCGTAGAGGCCTTTGGGATCGCGGGCCTCACAGGTCGCGTAGTTCGCCTTCACATAGACTTCGGAGAAATCCCTGCCGAGGATCCCGCGAGCGAGATCCCGCAGGACGCCTCGTGGCGTGATCAGGGAGCAAAGAACGATAACCCCGTTGGAAGCGAGGACCTTGGCGAGTTCCGCGGTCCGCCGGACGTTCTCCAAACGATCCTCGTCACTGAAGCCGAGGTTATTGTTGAGGCCGGTGCGGAGGTTGTCGCCATCGAGCCGGACCACGAAACGGCCCTTGTCGTGGAGCACCTGCTCCAGCGCGCCGGCGATGGTCGACTTTCCCGAACCCGACAGCCCGCAAAACCACAGCACGCACCCCTTCTGCTGAAGGAGCACTTCCTTGGCGTGGCGCGGCAGCGTGGCGTGAGGATGGATGTGGGTGGTCATGGAGAGAGTTGTCGGGGTCATCGGATGGATCGGTTACTCGTCGCGTGCGTGATCCAATAACGCATACCACAGGAAAAGGCTGTTGTGCACCAAGTATCGCCTGAACAGGCGCCGGGGTTCGGCGGCGAGGCGGTAAGCCCACTCAAGGCCGCGCTTCTGGAAGAACTCCGGGGCCTGGCTGACCTCCCCCGCATGGAAGGCGAAGGCCGCTCCGATTCCGAAGTAGACTCCGTCCGGAAGACGGTCTTTGTGGCGGGCAATCCAGTGCTCCTGCTTCGGGCAGCCGAGTCCGACCCAGATCAGGTTGGCACCCGATTCCCGGATTCGCTCGCAGATGCGGTCCACCTCGTCATCCGGCCATTCGCCGAATGGTGGCGAGTAGGTGCCGGCGATCGACGCGTCGGGAAACTCCTCGGCAAAGCGTCCGGTGAGCTTCTCAAGGGTGGTCGACTTGCCTCCGAGAAGGAAATGCCGGAACCCGGGACGACCGTCGGTGGCCCGGAAGGTCTCCAGCATCAGGGTGGGTCCGTAAACCCGGTCGGAAAGTCGCTCGGCCTCGGGCAACCCGGCATTCATCGCCCAAACGAGCGGCATCCCGTCGGGAACGACCAGATCGAAGCAGCGCATGGTCGCGCCGAACTCGCCGTCATGTCGGCTGAGGGCGGCGACGTGGGTATTTGCAGCCGCTACCGCATGGACCGCTTCGACAGCTGCTCTTTCGAGGATCCACTCGATCGCGCCGGCGTAGTCGGTGCGGGCGAGTGGCAGACCGATGACGGATGCGGTGAGCATCAGGATTCGAGCGGCAGCCCCGCGGGCTGCCGGCAAGGGCATAGGCGGCTTGGAAAGCCGCTCTCCCTATTCGCGAGCTACGGACACATGGTGGCCGTGAAGCTTGAGGAGGGCGTGGCGGCGGGCGACATCAAGATCGTGCTCGACCATTTCGGCGCACATCTCCTCGACCGTGATCTCCGGCACCCAGCCAAGTTTCTCCTTGGCCTTGGTGGGATCCCCGAGAAGCGTTTCGACCTCCGCCGGGCGGAAGTATCGTGGATCGACGCGGACGATTACGTCGCCTTCCTTGACTCCTGGGGCTTTCTCCGAATCTACGGTGGTCGCCGTAGCGATTTCGTCGACACCTTCGCCGCTGAAATCCAAGCCGATACCCGCCTCCGCGGCCGACATCCGGACGAACTCGCGCACCGAGATCTGCTTGCCGGTTGCGATCACGAAGTCGTCGGCACTCTCCTGCTGGAGCATCATCCACTGCATGCGGACGTAGTCCTTGGCGTGGCCCCAGTCGCGGAGCGCGTCCATGTTGCCGAGATAGAGGCACTTCTCGAGGCCTTGTGCAATATTCGCAAGTCCGCGCGTAATCTTGCGCGTCACGAAGGTCTCGCCCCGACGGGGTGACTCGTGGTTAAAGAGAATGCCGTTGCACGCATACATCCCGTAGGACTCGCGGTAGTTCACCGTGATCCAGTAGGCATACATCTTGGCAACCGCATACGGAGACCGGGGATAAAATGGAGTCGTCTCCTTCTGCGGAATCTCCTGCACCAGGCCGTAGAGTTCTGAGGTGGACGCCTGATAGAAACGGGTCGTCTTTTCGAGACCGAGGAAACGGATCGCCTCAAGCAGACGGAGCGTGCCGATCGCGTCGACGTCGGCCGTGTACTCCGGGCACTCGAACGAAACCGCCACGTGCGACTGGGCGCCGAGATTGTAGACCTCGTCCGGACGCACCTCGCTGATGATGCGGGTCAGGTTCGAGGTGTCGGTCAGGTCCCCGTAGTGGAGCTTGAAGCGGGCGTGCTCGACGTGCGGATCCTCGTAGATGTGATCCACGCGTTCCGTGTTGAACAACGACGCGCGGCGCTTGATGCCGTGAACTTCGTAGCCCTTCTCGAGAAGGAATTCGGCCAAATACGAGCCGTCCTGACCGGTGATGCCGGTAATCAGTGCTTTCTTCATTAAACTTGAGGGGAATCAGAGCCGGGCGGCTCCGGTTTCGAGGGAAGTGAGGAAGTCCTTATAGGCTCCCGCCAAGCCCGTCTCCAACGTGATCGCGGGGGTCCAACCGGTTTCGCGGATCCTCGAAATGTCGAGCAGCTTGCGCGGCGTGCCGTCCGGCTTGCTCGGATCGGTCTCGATCGTGCCTTCGAAGCCGACGGTCTTCGCAACCAGCGTGGCAAGTTGGAGGATCGTGACGTCATCGCCGACGCCGACATTTACCCAATCCGGAGGATTTTCGAGCTTGAGGAGGTGGAAGCAGGCCGCCGCGAGGTCGTCGACGTGAAGGAACTCGCGTCGCGGCGTGCCCGTGCCCCAGATCGCGACGCTTTCCGCTCCGGCTTCCTTCGCCTCGTGGAAGCGCCGGATGAGCGCGGGGATCACGTGGGAATTCTCGGCGTGATAGTTGTCACCCGGACCATAGAGATTGGTCGGCATCGCGGAGTGATACATCAGCCCGTGCTGTGCCCGGTAGTGCTGGCACATCTTGAGACCGGCGATCTTGGCAATGGCGTAGGCCTCGTTGGTCGTCTCGAGAGGACTCGTGAGAAGACAGTCCTCGGGCATCGGCTGCGGCGCCATCTTGGGATAGATGCATGACGACCCGAGGAACAGAACCCGCCCCGCCCCGGCCTGGCGGCTGCCCTCCACGAGATTGGCGGCGATCGCGAGGTTCTCGTAGATGAAGTCGGCCGGGTAGGTCGAGTTGGCATGGATGCCTCCGACCTTGGCCGCCGCAATGATCACGATGTCCGGCTTCTCCTCGGCGAGGAACGCGAAGGTGTCGGACTGGTCGCAGAGATCGACTCGGTCTCGACCGGCCGCGAGGACTTCGAACCCACCCCGGTTCTCCGCCTCACGGACAAGTGCGGATCCGACCATGCCGCGGTGACCGGCGATGTAGATTTTCTTCATATGAGCAAGGAGCTTGGAGCTGAGAGCCAAGAGTTGGAAAAGCCGGGAGAGGAGTGGGTCGGGAGCCTGACTCCCCGCTCTACGCTCTTGGCTCTACGCTTTAACGACCTGCCCGTCGGGGGTCTCCACCACCGCCATGGCGTTGCGGGTGTCGACGATCAGGTCGGACCAAGCAGAGAGGCTGCCAAGATCGAAGGCCTTGTGGTGGGTGGCGATGACGGCGCAGTCGAAGGAGCGGATCACGTCCTCGTTCCAATCGACCGAACGGGTGCCGGCCCATTCCATGTGCTCGCGGGTCGGCCCGACCTCGAGGACGTGCGGGTCGTAATAGGCAACCTCCGCACCAAGACGCTTGAAGCCGTCGAGCAGCTCGAAGGTCGGAGACTCGCGCATGTCATCAACGTCCGGCTTGTAGGCGAGGCCCATGAGCAGCACCCGGCTGCCCTTGACCGGCTTGCCGCGACTATTGAGGGCCTCCATCGTACGATGGATCACGTACTCGGGCATCGCACGGTTGATCTCGCCGGCGAGTTCGATGAAGCGCGTATGGACGCCGTACTCGCGCGCTTTCCACGTCAGATAGAACGGATCGATCGGAATGCAGTGACCTCCGAGACCCGGTCCCGGATAGAACGGCTTGAAGCCGAAAGGCTTGGTCGAGGCCGCGCGGATGACCTCCCAGATATCGATCCCCATGCGGTCGGCGGCGACTTTCAGCTCGTTGACCAGACCGATGTTCACCGCGCGGTAGATGTTTTCCAGCAGTTTGGTCAGCTCCGCGACCTTGCACGAGCTCACCGGCACCACCTCATCAAAGACCGCGCCATAGAGCGCAACGCCGGCGTCGAGACACGCCGGGGTAATACCGCCGACGACCTTCGGGATATTGGTGGCGGCGAAGTCGGGATTCCCCGGGTCCTCGCGCTCGGGTGAATAGACGACGTGAATGTCCTCACCGACCTTGAAGCCGGCCGCCTCGATGCGGGTGACCAGTTCCTCGTCGGTGGTTCCCGGGTAGGTCGTGCTCTCGAGGCTGACCACCTGACCCTTCCGCAGGCCGGGGACAATCGACTCGATGGTGCTTACGACGTAGCTGAGGTCCGGCTCGAAGTGTTCGTCCAGTGGTGTCGGCACGCAAAGGATCAGCGCATCGCACTCCGCAACCCGTGAGAAATCCGTCGTCGCATCGAGCGTCCCCGCAGCCTTGGCCTCGGCGACCTGCGCGTCGGGGATGTGCTTGATGTAGGTCTTGCCTGCCAGCAACGCGTCCGGCTTGGCCGCATCGATGTCGAGGCCGAGCGATCGGTAGCCCGCCTTGGCATAGGCCAGCAGCAGCGGCAAACCGACGTAGCCGAGTCCGACCACACCGATCACGGAATCTTTGGAAAGGGATTGCTCCACGCTCAACTCAATCGGGTTTTCCGTATCGTGCCAGAAGCCGGTCCGCTTCGGCCAGCGCCATGCCCGTCACCTGGTCCATGTTGTAGTAGCGGTAAGTCGCCAGCCGGCCGATGAAGCTGACCGACTCCTCCTTCGCTGAGAGTTCCGCGTAGCGTCGATAGGCCTCGGCGGCATCCGGCGCGGGAACCGGGTAGTAGGGTTCGTCGTCCGGAGTCCATGTCTTGGGATACTCGCGGACGATATTCGTCGCGTCGATTTGCTGACCGGTCGCGTGCTTGATCTCAACGATCCGGGTGAAGGGGACGTCAGGCTCCGGATAGTTGACCTGCATCGCCGGCTGCCAGAAGCCGGGTTTTCCCGAAATCACCTCGCGGCCTACCAGCTGCTCCGCATCAAAGCTCTCGGACTCGAAGCGCAGCGACCGGTAGGGCAAGGCCCCGAAGCGGCGGCCGTAGAATTCATCCACAGGTCCGGTGAAGACGAGATGCCGAAACTTCCACCGCGCCTTGGCCTCTTCAAAGTCGATTCCGAGGTGGATTTCCAAGCCCGGCGAGGCGTCGAGCATCCGCTCGAACATCGTGGTGTATCCCTTGTCCGGTAGTGCTTGGAACTCCTCGCGCAGGTAACGGTCGTCCCGATTGGTACGGATCGGAATCCGGGCACACACGGAAGCGTCCAGTTCGCGCGGGTGCCGGTTCCACTGCTTGAGCGTGTAGCCTTCGAAGAACTGCTCGTAGAGTTCGCGGCCGACTTTCGACAGGATGACCTCTTCGGAATTCGCGGGCTCGTCGATCGGCACCCGCTTTTCCTCAAGCCACGCCTCGAACTCTTCGGTGCTCGAAGGCCGGCCGATCCATTCTTCGAAAGTATTGAGATTGATCGGGAAGCTCCAGTAGCGGTCGCCGGTGTGGCTTTTGATCCGGTACTCGACCGGATGCCACGCGGTGAAGCGGGAAAGGTAGTCGACGATCTTCGTCGAATTACTGCGGAAGTAGTGCGGCCCGTAGCGGTGGGTCAGAACGCCCAGCGCGTCTTTTGAGTCGTAGGCATTTCCTCCGAGGTGAGGCCGACGATCGACGACCACGCATCGCCAACCGGCGGCGGCGAGACGCTCCCCAACCACCAGCCCGGCGAAACCGGCGCCGACGATCAGGAAATCGGTCTCGGTGGACACAGGCTCAGACAGGTTCCAGCACGCCCTTGAAGAACGCTATCGTCTCGCGGATACCCTCGTCGAAGCTGACCTTCGGCTCCCAGTCGAGCACTTCCTTCGCCCGCGAAATGTCGGGCTTCCGGACCTTCGGGTCATCCGGCGGAAGCGGCCGGTCCTCGACCTTCAGCTCCACCTCGCAGATCCGGGCGATCGCTTCCGCGAACTCGCCAATGCTCATCTCGTGCGGGTTCCCGCAATTGACCGGCTCATGGAAATTGCTTCTGGCCAGCCGCCAGATGCCCTCGACCAGATCGCTGACATAGCAGAACGAGCGCGTCTGCTTGCCGTCGCCGAAGATCGTCATCGGCTCGCCGCGGAGCGCCTGCCCAATGAAGGCCGGCACGACACGGCCGTCGTCGAGCCGCATGCGCGGACCGTAGGTGTTGAAGATCCGGACGATCTTGGTGTCGACGCCGTGGGCCCGGTGATAGGCCATCGTCACAGCCTCGGCATAGCGCTTGGCCTCGTCGTAGCAGGACCGAACACCGATCGAATTGACGTTCCCCCAGTAACCTTCCGGCTGGGGGTGGATCTCGGGATCACCATAGACCTCCGAAGTCGAGGCGACCAGGTAGGTGGCCCCCTTCTCCTTCGCGAGCTCAAGCGCGTGGTGCGAGGCGTAGGACCCGGCTTTCAGCGTATCCACCGGAATCTCGACGTAGTCGATCGGACTGGCCGGGGAGGCCATGTGGAAGACGAACGCAACATCGCCATCAATCGAGTAGGGCTCCGAAACATCGTGCTCGATGAACCGGAAATCCGGATGGTCGGCAAGGTGGGCGATATTGGCCCGGTTGCCGGTGACGAAATTGTCGAGCGCCACGACCTTCAGGCCGTCGGTCAGCAGGCGGTCGACCAGATGGGAGGCGACGAAGCCGGCGCCGCCGGTCACCACGGCGGTTTGGCCCTTGTATTGGGCAATGTCTTGGATCATTTCAACGGGGGTAGCAGACACGCTGCCGCCCTTGGTCGATTGTCCGTTTTTCGGACAAAACCAAAGGCGTGGGGATCAAATCGTTCTAAGTGCCGGCGCACGGCGGCTCCGACGGCCTCCATCGATGGAGGAATCAGGAAATTGTTCAATCCAAAATGAACAAATCTGGCCCGACTGATGGAACTCCCTTCAGGGCAATGGCTTTCGTGGAAGAAGCAGGCTGAAAAGGTCCACTTCCACGACTTGAGGCTGTCCGAGGAAATCGAGCAGCACCTTGACCCGCTCCCGGCCCGGTAAAACCGCCACAACCTCGCCCCGGAATCCTCCGAGCGGTCCGCTGGCGATCTCGATCTCCTCGCCTTTCTCGATGCGCGGCGCGACCGTCAGGATTTCAGCGTCGAGACCTTCGGTTTCGGCGAAATTGCGCGCCATTTCCGTCCGGAGCAACTCGACGAAAGACTCCGCCACCGGCGGCACCTCGCTGCCGAAGCGCACCAGTCCGCGCACTCCTTGGGAGTAGATGACCATCCGCTCCATCTCGCTCAGCACGAAGCGGGCGAGGATGTAGCCGGGAAAAAGGGCCTCGACCCACCAGACTTTGCCCCGCCGGGTCGCCTTGCGGTAGCGGAGACGGGGGCAGAACACCTCGACGCCCTCCAGCTCGCGCAGATGTCCCGCCGCGACGTGTTCTCTCTTCGGCTGGGTCTTGACGCAGTACCAGCCCGCCTCGTCGGCGTCCGAACTCATTGACCCAAAACCTTTTGCATCAGCGGAAGAAGCATCCTCCCGCGACGCATCCAACCTTCGAGCTTGGCGACGCGTTCATCGTAGAATTCACGGGTCTCGCGGTCATCCTCCGCCGCCACCGCCTCCTGAAGCCGACCCACCTTCAGCTGGCCGCTTTCAAGGTGCGGGCGCACCTGCTCGCGGATGAAACCGCCAACGAGGCGCTTCAGATCGACCGCCGCCTCGTAATGCGTCCGACGGGCTCCTGCCACTTCCGCCTCCTTCACCGCACCAAGCCCCTTGAGGGTTCGCAACCCTTGGCTCGCGGAACCTTTGCTGATGCCCAAGCGCAGGACCAGGTCATCGAGCGAAAGCGGCGCCCTGCTGACGTAAAGCAGGCCGTAAATTTCTCCCACCGAACCAGGAAGCCCGAGCACGCGCACGCCATCGACGAACACGTCGACCACCTGGCGCTCCAGGGAACTCAGCCCCGCCACCGGGGTGGCGCCATCTTCCTGAACTTCGGGCATAGAGCGCGAATAGAGCCTTGATGCCGATTGTTCAATTCAAAATGAACAACATCGGGGATTCCCCCGAGGTCAGCGACGGACGACTCGGAGAAACGAACGGTCGAGACCTGCGGGGACGTGGTGGTCGAACCGAAGGCGTTCTCCCAAGGATTTGAACAGATGGTTGCCGGGAACGAGACTCTCCAAAGATCCGGCATCAACCCCGAACTCCATCCCATACGGCGGATCCCAACTGACTCGCATGACCCGCCCGAATGATGAGGGCATCACCGAGAACTCGGACAAAAGGGGCGCGGGCAGACCGGCCGGCACGATGGCCACCAAGTTGGTCACCTTTTCCTCAAAGGTCCTCACCCGCGTCACCGGATGGTAGATGTCGATGTAGACGTCCGCCGGGCCGGTCGCCACCCACGTTTGCGGATCTCCGGGGTCTCCGGTGAAGTCGACACCGAATTCCCACTCGTTGGAATCGACGATGTCGGCAAGCGGTGTCGTGTAGTCCGAGACCGGCAGTGTCTCCCGCAGCCGCGCCACCACCACCGATTCGCCGGGGTCACCCCACATCAGCACGCGTCGCACGTCCTCCGCCGTCACTCCTTCCGGCAGATTCCCGGGGTCAAGGGGGGCGTTGAGGTGGCTCCTGGTCGTCTGGAGGATATCACGCCCGACCACGTCGTTCTCGATCAGGAACACCTGGCCCGTGGTCCCCGGATCATCGGAGGCCTCCCGGTAGATCATTCGCACCTCATGGTTCGCCGTCCTTTCGGTGGTGACCGTGTGCTCGACGAAGGAATCGACAACCACGTCATCCGAAGTGAGCGCGGTCCACGTGCCAGGATCCAGCGGGTCTCCCGAGTAATCGATGCCTTGCTGGGCACCGTGGTCGTCAAAGTCCTCCTGTTCGACGTCTTCGGTGTCACCAACCGCATCCTCGATCACATGCAAAGCCATGCCCGCCTCGCCAGTTCCAAGCTTCCCCGCGAGCACCGCTGCATTGCCCGGAGTGACCTCGGGAGGCACGACCCCCGCCGGGGAATACGTTTTGCTCCAGTTCCGCGTGGTGTCGGTGACTTCCACCACACGGTGAGTCAACGGATTCAAGATCACCTCACCCGTCGCATCCGGCACCACCAGTTCGTAGTCGAGGGCCTGATCCACAAAGGCCCGGCCCTCCTCCTGACGCAGCAAAACGTTGACCTGGATGGTGTTCGACGTGATCGCAATCCAAGTCTGGTAGTTGTTTGGATCTCCAATGAAGTCGACGCCAAATTGCGCGTTGAACGCCTCGACCACCCGTTCCACCGATCCGATATCGGTGGCGAGTGGAATGACTTCGTAGCCGGATACGAGGGGAACCACGTCACCCGGTGACGCACCGCTCAGCGCGTCGGCAACCACTGACGACGGGATGAAAGCCGGAACCGCCGCAGGACTGTAACGAAGCGTCTGTGGATTGGTATCGACGACGTCCGTCGGAAGCCGCGTCGACCAAACCGAAACATCGACATTCCCGGGACCCGGCGGGTCGGCCTTCACATACTCACGGAACACGAAGTCCCGACTCGTACGCTCGCGGCGGGTTTGGGAACTGACGTCCACCGTGACGTCGGGACCAATCGAGGTCCAGGTCTGCAGATCCAGCGGGTTACCGGAGTAGTCGACCCCAACCAGCGCGCCCGCGGGATCGATCACGGTCCTGAAAGACGTCGGTTCATCGCCCACGAATCGCCGTCCCGTACGGCTTTCGAGATAGCCTTTGCCATCAGGGCCGGCGGCCGCGAGCGCGGCGGAAATCTGCGCCGGCGTGTATTTCCCGGGCGGAGCGTGGGGCTCGTAAAAGCCCATCTCCTCGTATTCGTCGGGAAGCAGCACCTCGTCCACAATATCCGGGAGGTCGACCGAATTCACGATCACCTCGCCAGCGAGGGGTCCGGCGGATACGACAGTCAGGAAGAGCAAACGGGAGGTCATGACGGGGGAGGAAACGGCGAGCGGAGTCCGTGCCAACGCCACTCCGGCCGGACGAATTACGACCGGACACGCTGCAAAAAACCTGCCGGCTCTCTCAAGACGAAAACGGCAACTCCGCCGTCACTCATTGAGCCAGCGTCCTAGCGCGGCCTCGAGTTTCGCGCCGCGCCGGACCTTGAAGGACTCGCCGAGCTCGACCGTGGCCCGTTTCCCCGCGGAATTCTGGAAGTGGATCAAAACCGGCGTTTTGCCCGGGTGTTCGGTCAGAACAGCACGGATCTCCTTCAGATCCTGTTCGGAATGCCTGGCGGTCCACAGGGCGAGTTCGACCGATTTGCCGTTGCTGCCCTTGCCGCGTGTCTTGAGTTCGTTGATCTCGGAGCCGGTGAGACGGCGGGAGTCGGTCCGGTCGTCGATCTGGATCTGGGCCTTGAAGCGGATCACCTTGCCCGGCACGAGGATCCCTGCGTCGCGCGCCGGCACGTAACTCTCGCCCCAGACCATGATCTCCCGCGAGCCGGTGAAGTCCTCGACGACGAGGATGCCGAACGGCTTTCCGGTCTTGGTCAGGCGGGCGTCAACACTGCGCACCATTCCTGCAAAGGGGAAACGGTCGCGCGGATTGCGGACCTCGATCTCGTCGACGAGTCCGAGCTTCTGGTAGCGGTCGGAATCGAGCACCGCCCTGAATTTGTCCAGCGGGTGACCGGTGACGTAGAAGCCGAGGAGTTCCTTCTCCATCACGAGCCGCTCGTCCTTGGTCCACTCCTCGACCTCTTCGACCGCGGTCGCGGCGGACGGGGGCGGCGCGCCGAAATCCATCGCGTCGAACATCGAAACCTGACCGGCCGCGCGGTCGCGCTGGAGCGACGAGGCGCTGGCGCACACCTGCTCGAGCCGCGACACCATCTGCGCCCTGCCCTCACCGGTCCAATCGAAGGCGCCGGCCTTGATCAGGTTCTCAAGGATGCGCTTGTTCACCACCTTCGAGTCGAGCCGGTTGGCGAAGTCCTCGAGCGACTCGAACCTGCCTTTCGCTTCCCGCTCGGCGATCGCCTGCGCCATGGCGCCCTCGCCGACATTCTTGATCGCGGCGAGCCCGTAGCGGATCGCCATCGCACCGTTCGGAGTCTCTTCCGGAGCGAAGCGCAGCTTCGACTCGTTGAGGTCCGGCGGCAGGATCTCGATCTTCATCCGGTGGCACTCGGCCACGAAGACGCCGATCTTGTCGGTGTTGTTGATCTCGTTCGACAACAGGCCGGCCATGAACTCGACCGGGAAGTTCGCCTTCAGGTAGGCGGTCCAGTAGGAAATGTGGCCGTAGCAGGCGGAGTGCGACTTGTTGAAGCCGTAGCCGGCGAACATCGCGATCTTGTCGAAGATCGCGTTGGCGAGTTTCTCGTCGATGCCGTTGGTTTCGCGGCAGCCGGCGACGAACTTGTCGCGCTCCTTCGCCATCTTCGCCGGGTCCTTCTTGCCCATCGCGCGGCGCAGCAGGTCGGCGCCGCCGAGCGTGTAGCCCGCCAGCTTCTTCGCGGCGTTCTGCACCTGCTCCTGGTAGATCATGACGCCGTAGGTCTCGCCGCAGACCTCCTCGAGCAGCGGGTGCTCGTAGAACGGCTGCTTGCCGCGCTTCACCTCGATCATCTGGTCGATGAACTGCATCGCGCCCGGCCGGTAGAGCGCGAGAAGGTCGATGATGTCCTCGATCTTCGTGATGCCGTACTTCCGACAGGTCTCGACCATGCCGCCGGACTCCAGCTGGAACACGCCCATCGTTTCCCCACGGTTGAGGATCTCGAAGGTCTTGGAATCATCGAGCGGGATCTCGTAGATGTCGAAGTCCGGGGTGTGGACGTGGATGTGGGCGATCGCATCCTTGATCACTGTCAGGTTCTTCAACCCGAGGAAGTCCATCTTCAGCAGCCCGACCTCGGTGATCGCGCCCATGTCGTACTGGGTCACGACCTCACCTTCACTCGCCCGCGTGAGCGGCACGTGGTCATCGAGCGGACGGTCGCCGATCACCACGCCGGCAGCGTGGACGCCGACATTCCGGGTCAGCCCCTCCAGCTTCAGAGCGGCATCCCAGAGCTCCTGGTAGGTCGACGAACTCTCGATCAGCTCCCGCAGCTCGGCCTTCGAGTCCCACTCGCCCTTCAGCTTCACCCCGGGCTTGGCCTCGATCATCTTGGCGATCTGGTCGGCCTCGCCGTAGGAAATGCCCATTACCCGCGCGACGTCGCGGATCACGCTTTTCGCGCCGAGGGTGCCGTAAGTGATGATGTGGGAAACACTACGCTCGCCGTACTTGTGGCGGACGTAGTCGATGACCTCCGGTCGCCTGGTTTGGCAGAAGTCGATGTCGACGTCCGGAGGACTCACCCGTTCGGGATTCAGGAATCGTTCGAACAGGAGCCCGAAGCGCATCGGGCAGATGTCCGTGATCCCCATCGTGTAGGCAACCAATGACCCCGCTGCCGAGCCACGGCCGGGGCCGACCGGGATGCCGTGATCCTTGGCCCAGTTGATGAAATCGGCGGTGATCAGGAAGTACGACGCGAATCCGAGCTGGTTGATCGTGTCGATCTCGTAATCCAGCCGCTTGCACAGCTCCGGGTCCGCCGCTTTCTCCTCGCCATAGCGCTCGACGAGGCCGTCGAAGCAGACTTTCCGGAAGTACTCGTCGCGCGGCGAGCCGTCGGGCGACTCGAACTGCGGGTACTTCTCCGAGCTGGTCGCATCGAGTTTCATCTCGACCCGGCACCGCTCGGCGATCTCAAGCGTGGCGTCGCAGGCACCCGGGACCTCGGCGAAAAGCTCGCGCATCTCCTCGGCGGTCTTGAAGTAGACCTCCTCCGGGTAGCGCATGCGGTTCTCATCGATCAGCAGGCGTCCGGTGCCGATGCAGATCATCACATCGTGCGCCTCGTGGTCGGCGCGGGTCAGGAAGTGGGCGTCGTTGGCCGCGACCGGCTTGAGCCCGAACTCTTTCGCCAGCGCGATCAGCTTCGGCATCACCTCACGCTGCTTCTCCAAGCCGTGGTCGTGAATCTCGACGTAGACATTGTCCTTGCCGAAGATGTCGACGAGTTCCTCGAGCGTCTCGCGGGCCTTCGCCTCGTCGCCTGCCAGCAGCCATTCGTTGACCGGCCCGGAGATGCAGCCGGTCAGGCAGATGATGCCCTCGTGGAACTCGCGCAGGGTGTCGCGATCGACCCGCGGCTTGCCGTAGTAAAGTCCTTCGAGGTGACCCTTCGACACCAGCTTCTGGAGGTTCGTCCAGCCCTCGTCGGTCTCGGCGAGCAGCGTCATGTGGGTCGCCCGTTTGCGACCCGGAACGTCCTTCTTGTCCTCCATTTTTCCGGGCGCGAGGTAGATCTCGCAGCCGAAGATCGGCTTCACGCCCTCGGCCTCGCAGGCCTGGAAGAATTCGACCGCCCCGAACAGGTTTCCGTGGTCGGTCATCGCCACCGCCGGCATCCCCAGCTCCTTGGCCCGCTTGGCGAGCTGCTTGCACCGGTTCATCCCGTCGAGCAGCGAATATTCGGTGTGAACGTGGAGGTGAACGAAGGAATCGGACATCGGGCGCGGCCCACTTTGGCGAGACCGGTGCGGTAGGGCAAGAAGGGGGTGGCGGAAGAGCGGACTTCATCGGCCGGAGGTCGAAATCGACTGGCCAGTTTCCGCGGTCTGGTGAGAATTCCGCAGACCGGAGAACCCCAGATTCATGAACTCCAAAGACCTGCGCCGGCCCTACGCCATCCTTACGATCAGCTTTGCCGCGGCAGTCGTCTGCCTGGTCGTGTTTCTCGCCTTTTCCTCGAAGTCGGGCCGGAACCTCCAGCTGTCGTCCGGCCAACCCGGCGGCGTGTATCTGCCGTTGGCTGAAGCCATCCGCACGGCGGTGGGCGATGGCGAGCAGGGTATCGAGGTGATCGAAAGCGCGGGCAGCGGCGAGAACGCGCGGCGCCTGCAGTCCGGCGAGGCCGATCTGGCCCTGATCCAGAACGACACCGTGGCCGTCGATGGGATCCGGACCCTCGTCCCGCTCCACAAGGACGTGCTCCACTTTCTCGTTCGGGACGATTCGGGAATCCTCGGTCCCGGAGACATCGAGGAGAAAAAGATCGCGGTGGGACTGCCGGACAGCGGCAGCCACCGCGTGGTCGAGGAGCTGATCCGGCACTTCGAGGTGGATGTGTCCAGGACCGAGATTCTGCCGATGCGGATTGCCGAAGCCCGCGACCTCCTTGCCGAAGGAAAGATCGACGGCCTCCTCATGGTGCTGAGCCTGAAGTCGGATGCCGTCGAGCAGCTGGTCGCCGGTGGTGGAGTGAGACTGCTTGGCATCGGCGGCGACATCGGTCCCGGCAGCGAAATCGAGGGATTTCGACTCAACTACCCTTACGTCGAGCCCTACCTGATCCCCGTCCACGCCTACTCGATGCCCCATGACGGAAAGCCCGGTGTTCCGAGTGCTCCGATACCCACGCTGGCGATCCGGACGGTACTGGCGGCCCGCGCCGACCTGCCGGACACCGCCGCCCGACGGATCACCCGCATGCTGGCGGAGAACCGCAGCCGGCTGACGGTCGGAGACCGCGAAGTCTCCATGATGGGAACGATGGACGACACCGCGAATCTCCAGTTCCCGCTCCACGACGGGGCGGCGCAGTATTTCGCCCGCAACGAACCCGGCTTCCTCGTCCGCTACGCCGAGGTCATCGGACTGCTCTTCTCCCTGGGGGTCGCCGGCTACGGCCTGTTCCGGGCCGGTGGGAAATGGCTGCTGCAGCAGCGCAAGGACCGGATCGACGAGTACTATCTCGAGCTCAACCGCATCCTCGACGGGATGCTGAAACCGCAGAGCAAGGACGAACTGGTCGACATCCAGAAGCGGTTGCAGATGATCCGCTCGACCGCCTTGCACCAACTCGCGAAGGAGCGCCTGCAGCCCGACGAGTCGTTCCGGATCTTCCAGACCGTACTTGCCGAAGCGGGCGCCCAGGTCCGCCACAAGCTGCAGATCCTGCAGGGGTCTTGAGAGAGGTCGGGTCGACCGCCCTCGGTCGACCGCGAAGGAACGGGACGGCCCGCAGCCCGCTTCGGGCCACGGACGAGCGTGGGCGCTCGTCCCTACCTTTTCGCGAATCCATCGGACCGCTCCGGTTTATCCCCTTCCGATGAACGCGACTTCCACCAGCACCATTGTCGTTCCCCGGACCAAAACCCGGCCGGGGCTGATCGCCAGCGCCAAGACTTTCCGGCTCGTCTGCGATGACCAAGGTCTCCATGTGATCCACCTCGGACGGGCGATGGGGCCCAAAGTGAAGAGCCGTGACCCGATCGCCGACAAGCTGGCGGGCGTGATGATCTCGAAGATGGAGCGCAAACTCGAGGAGAGCCTCGCCGAAGCCGAGCGTGAGATCGAATACCTCCCCCTCGCCGAACTGGTCGCGCGCAAACACAGCTTCACCGTTCCGTTGACCGAACGGGGCGCGGTCGAAGTCCGGAGCTGCGCCGGAGCGGATCTCGTCCTCGTCATCCGTGCTCCGCAAAAGAAAGCGAAGCTACTGGTTCACAGTCACTACCGGGACGAGCTCGAGGCCATCGAACGACGTTTCGGAGGCTAGCCACCGAGCTGCTGCATCAGCACGAAGGGCGTCACCACCACCGCGGTGAAGAGCTCGTCGCCCCCCTCCCACTGGGCGGCGTGCAACTCGCCGGTCTTGACCAGGTCGCCATTCCCCAGCCAGTTGGCGACCTGCTCGCTCTGGTCGTCGATGAAGGCCTTCGCAACCGTCTTGAGGTCGAGCTCGGGATCGACCCAGATCAACACGCCCCGCTCGCAGTGGGGTTTCAGGTAAGACCACGCGACCTCGCCGGTGTACTTGGCGATCTTCTCCTCGTCGCTCTGCTGGTCCTCGCCGAGGATCCTGTATTTCATCCGGTCGGGCTCGCTCACGCCCCGAAGATGGAAAACCCGGGCACGGGCGCAAGCTTCGTCCTTGCGCGAAACGGACACCCGCCCCATGCCGGGGCCGTGAACTTCGACGCCGTGCTCTTCGACTTCGACGGAATCCTGGTCGACACCGAATGGGCGATCTACGAGGCCTGGCAGCGGACCTTCCGGGCCCACGACCACGACCTGCCGCTCGAAACCTACACCCGCTGCGTCGGATCCGACTTCGACACCTGGTCGCCCAAGACCCATCTCGAGGACCTCACCGGCCGCAGCTTCGACTGGCACCAGCTGGATGCCGACCGGCAGGTCGAGATCCGGGCGGATCTGGAAAAGTCCGGACCGATGCCGGGGGTCGTTGCGCTGCTCGACCGGCTGCAAACCGCCGGCACACCCCTTGCGGTCGTTTCGAGCTCGAACCACGCGTGGGTCGACGGCTGGCTGGAAAAGCTACGGCTGGCACCGTACTTCAACGCGGTGGTGTGCCGCGGCGACGCCCCGCGCATCAAGCCCGCCCCGGACCTGTGGCTGGAAGCGCTCCGACAACTCGGCAAGGACGGCACGAGCTGCCTGGCGATCGAAGACTCGCTGAACGGGGTGCACTCGGCGAAGGAAGCGGGCCTGACGGTGTGGGCGGTTCCAAACCGCACGACCGCATGCATCGATTTCTCGGAAGCCGACCGGGTGCTGCCCTCGCTGGAATCGGTCGAGTGGAAATCTGACACGCCGGTCTGAACTCCGCCTCCAAAGCGGACAGGAGTGTCCGCTCTCCTATAGCCCCCGCGGGTGGCGCATCACGTGGCCCTTGCCGGGACGCGTCTTGGTGAGCCAGCGCGGACCGCTGCGGTTGGATCCCCAGCCAGTGTCGAGCCGCAGGCCGGCGATCGTCATGAAGACGTGTCCCTTCCGGACATAAACGGTGATCCATTTACCTTCGCCACGTTCGCCGTAGTTGAAGAATCCGCTGGAAGGCATCTGACCCTGCATCAGCCCCGCCTCCCGGAGGACGTAGGAGACCGCCCCGGAGCAGTCGTAGCCTGTGTCGTTGAGCACCGCGTGGCCACCACCCCATTTGTAGGGTTTCCCCTGCAAGCGGTTGCCGGCCTGGATCGCGCGCTTCACCGCCTCGGGAGCGCGCTTCGGCGCGAAGGCGATACCGCCGCGCAGCATGGCCGTCTGACCGTGCTCGAAGTTGTAGGAAACCGGTTGCCGGGCCGTGATCTGACGCCCGCAGGCGGTGAATCCGAGGGCCGATGCCGAAAGCATGATCCAGTCGCGACGCTTCATGAACGGGGCTTCTACCTCAATTAGTTAAGTTTTTCAAAAAGTTTTTGGTTCCGAAATAACTATCCGGCCCAGCGGTCGTAGCATTCGAGCCAGACGTTGCGGATGTTCCCCCGGTGCCGGCGGAGAAGAGCGGGCAGCAATTCCCGGAACTCCGCCGCTTCCTTGGGGCAGGCGCGCCCGAGCAACGACTCAGCGAGTTGGGGATTCGACCTGAGTCCAAGCAGCACCGGCAGGCGGCCGGCCCGATGCCGGGCACTCACCACTCCCGACGCCTTCCGCGCCCCATGCCACAGCTCGATCCGGTCACGCAGCGGCAGATGACGGTCGCCATCGACCAACAGGCACTTCCCGCCAAGATCTCCGAGCTTTTCGAGGTCCTCCGGCTCAAGACGGCGCTTCGACCGGTTGAAGAACAGCCGCACGACCGGGACACGTCCACACAGCCGCCGCTCGAAGCCGTCGAGGAAGGTCGTCTTGCCGGCCCCGTGGTGGCCGACCACACACGCCCGCCGGCCGAGCGACTCCCAGCGCGACTCGATCTCCTGCCAAGTGGTACCGACCAGTTCCGGGTCGAACGGAAGCACCCGCTCCATGCGCCCGGGAGCGAAGGGATTCTCGCGGGCTTTCATCGTTTCTTCTTCCGGCGCTTGTTGCCGAGATGGCGGGGCGACTCGACCGTCCCGAGTTCCAGTTCCCGTCCCGTGGGCGACATCACGAACTCGCGATGCGCGCACGCCTCGCCTTCCGAATCCACCAACTCAAGCGCCCACACAACGCTGATCAATGACCCGGAGAAACTCGGTGGCTCGAAAGGCAGCTCGAATTCGAACGGCAGCTCCGGGCCCTTCGCTTCGAGGCGGCGGGTCTCCACAACTTTGAGTTCCTCGGTTCCTCTGCCACGGGTCGCCCAGAAGAGCCTGATCTCGAGCCCGTCGGAGTCCTCGAGTTGCCCGACCACGACCTTGCCGCGCATGGTTTCGCCGGGGCGGAACGCGTCACCGTCATCCAACTCGATCTCAGCCCGGCTCATCGACGACCTCCTTTCACATCGATCTCGTACTCGTCCTTCACATCGGGACGCATCGGCACATCCGCGGTCAGGATCACGAACCACCTCACCTTGTTGTGCGTTCCCCGGAAACTCGGAACGGCATCGGCCGGCAGATCCACGGTCACCCGCCCGGCGGGCATCATCATCTTGGTCTCGGTTTCGAACAGCGCCTCCTCGTGGAACACCGATGTCGCGGTGCTCGTGCTGGTGCCCCGGCGGTAGGTCGCTTCCTCGCGACCGACCAGCCACAGCGCCAGCCTCCTGGGTGTCCCGCCGCCGCCTGCCCGTCTCCACGAAATGGACGCGTGCCCTCCCGGCGACAGATGGCGTTCGGAAAACTCGACGCGGTACATCGGCGAGAAGATCGCGAAGATCCGGTAGAAGATGTGGATGATCAGACCGAGACCGATCAGCACGAACGGAGTCAGGAAGATCGTCAGGAACCAAGGAGCTTCGCCCCGCGACCATCCTTGCCACATCTGCCAGACGAACACCCCGGTGATCCCGTTCCAGAACCCGGCGAGGAAGATCGCGCCGACGACATGAAGCAACCGCTTGCCGACCGTGCTCCCGCCCCCGCTCAGCCGGATGCCGGACTCGGATGACTTGCCGGAAGTCGATCGCGACGCACGGGTCGTCACCGGCTCGCGATCACCCTTGGGATTCTTCTTTTTGACGAAGGCAAACCACAAGCCACCGAGCCCGATCGCGGCGAATGGCAGCGGGAACAGCGCGAAGAGTGCCCACCAGCCGAGCTTCCGCTCCCGCACCGCCTTCCACGGTTCGTCCGGATCGACGTAGCAGAGGATCGCCGTGCCGGCCGGGTGGTTGCGCACCACCTCGGCCTTCGATTTCCGGCCGCTCGAGCTGCCTCCCACGACGCTCTGGCGGTTCGATCGATACTCGATGCCCTCGAACTCGTAGCGATAGAAGATGTCGACCGAATAGGTGGTGCCGTCGTCCGAGTCGTGCGACCGGACCCGCGACCAAACCACTTCGGCGGGCGTCTCGACCCACCCTCTCATGTCGAAGTATTCGAAGGCCTTCGGAACGACGACCCCGAACAGGATCCCGAGACCGGCAGCGGCGAAAGCTCCGAAGAATCCGCAGCCGAGCACCCCGGCCATCGGCGACTTCAGCGTGGCCGGAGTCGTCTTCGCCTTGGCCGCCTTTTCCTCACCAAACGCGGTGAATGTCAGACCGATCCCGACCAGCATGAAGCAACCGCCGAAGCCCGCGAAAACGAGGCCGAACCAAGCGTCGCCCGCCGAGTCCTGCAGCACCGCCTGCGACAGATCGCCGGGATTCACCCGGCAGGTCAGGTCGAGCTCCTTGCCGTAGAGTTCCTGACGCAACTCGACGAGGGTTTCGTAATCCGATTCCCGGTCGTCGTCGGCCGAGGTCAACCGGTCGCTCTGGTAAGGCGTTCCCTCGTATTCGTAGCGGAAAAGAAGATCCGGCCGGAAAGGAGGATCGGTGTTGGGCTCGTCGATGATCTCGAACTTCACCAACTCGCACGGAACCTTTTCCCAGGTCCGGCTTTGCACCGAGGTCCAGAACACCCAGATGCCCGCGACGACAAAGATCGAGCTGAACGCGGTCCAACCGAGACCGAAGAGCGCGCCGCAGCCCTTCGACATCTTCTGCCCGTTGCGTCGGCTCAATCGCAATGCCACGCGCGGGTTCCTACCAGTCCGTCCCTGTGGTGGCTCGCCAAAAGTGGCGGTTCAAGCCTGCCTCGACTCCAGCCACTCAACGACCTGCGCCAGTGCCCGACCGCGGTGGCTCATGCCGTTTTTCACCTCGGATCCCAGCTCCGCAAAGCTTTCGTCGTAGCCCTCGGGAGCGAACAGGGGATCGTAGCCGAAACCACCCTCCCCGCTCCGCTCGGCCAGGATCCGCCCTTCGACCGAGCCGGAGAAATCGGCGATCACCTCGCCCTTGTCCGCCAGCACCATGACGCACCGGAAACGCCCGTTGCGGTCGGCGACGCCATCCATTTCCCGGAGAAGCCGCTCGTTGTTCTTCGCGTGGTTTCCCTCCTCGCCACCGAACGAGCTCGACCACACGCCGGGCCGGCCATCGAGGGCATCGACCTCGAGGCCGGAATCATCGGAAAGCGCCAGCCCGCCGATGCCGCGGCTGACCGACACCGCCTTGAGTGTCGCGTTCTCCAGAAAGGTGGATCCGGTTTCCTCGACCTCCGGCAGATCGGGGAAGGAGGTCGCGTCGAGCACCTCGAAACGGTCGCCGATCATCTCGCGGATTTCCGCCGTCTTGTGGGCGTTGCGCGTCGCCACCACCAATCTCGGTTTCTCCGCAGCCATGCTTTTCGGTAGACCGCCCGACCGATCCGGCCAAGATTTTTGAAATAATCCCCCGCCTCACAACGCCTACACTGCGATGAAAGCAATCACTCACCTCGCCGCCTTCGCCATGGCCGGCACCGCCCTCGTCAGCTCGGCCTTCGCCAACACGCTCGAAGGCTGGAGCACCGATCTCGAGAAAGCCTTCAAGGACGCCAAGGCCCAGAACAAGCCCGTGCTGGTCGAGTTCACCGGTTCCGACTGGTGCCCTCCGTGCATCGCGATGCGCAAGAACGTGTTCTCCAAGAAGGAGTTCGTCAAAAAGGCCTCCGAAGACTTCATCCTCGTCGAGCTGGACTTCCCGCGCGGCGACAAGGAGGTGAAGAAGAAGAACGAGCCCTACGCCAAGAAATACGACATCGAGGGCTTCCCGACCGTGATCCTGTTCGATTCCAACGGTAAGGAATTCAACCGCTTCTTCGCTTCGCAGTATCCGAAGATCGACCTCTTCCTCGACCACCTCGACAAGGCCCTCGAGCGCAAGGATCTCGATTGAACCGACCTCCACCTCCCATGAAATCCCTGATTCAGACCGTCGTTCTCGTCGCCCTCAGCACCACTGCCGCATTCGCGAGCGGATGGGGCACCGACTGGGAAGCCGCCAAGGCCCAGGCCAAGAAGGAAAACAAGCCGATCCTCATCAACTTCACCGGCACCGACTGGTGCGGCTGGTGCATCAAGCTCGAGAAGGAAGTCTTCTCCAAGGAGTCCTTCAAGGAATACGCCAAGGACAACCTCGTGCTGATGGAGGTCGACTTCCCTCGCAAGAAGGAGCAGTCGGACGAGCTGAAGGCGCAGAACAAGAAACTCGACAAGGAGTTCAAGGTCGAAGGCTACCCGACGATCTACCTCGTCGATGCCGAAGGCAAGAAGCTCTCCGGTGACATCGGCTACCGCGAAGGCGGTCCCGACGCCTACGTCGCCCACCTGAAGTCGCTGCTCAAGAAGTAACGCGATTCCCCTCTCACCACCCCGCCCGGCCCCGCGCCGCGGCGGGGTTTTTCTTTGTCCCGAGGCCTTGCTATCCGCTTCCCGGACTCTCCCCAATTTGGCATTGGAACATTGCAACCTGAGCCTTCCTCCCCATGCCCTCCTTCGACGTTTCCCGCTCCATCCACATCGAGGCCTTTCCCGACGCCGTCTTCGCCGACGTGCGGAATTTCCGGAAATGGCCCGACTGGTCGCCGTGGCTGATCTGCGATCCGCACGCCAAGCTGACCTATGCCGACGACGGCAAGCGCTACGACTGGGAAGGACCGGTCTGCGGCAGCGGCATCATGAGAATCACGGGTGAGTCGGAAGGCTCATCGATCGACTACGCGCTGACTTTCCTGAGCCCGTGGAAGTCGGAGAACACCGTCGGTTTCCGCTTCGCCGAGAAGGATGGCGGCACCGAGGTCACCTGGACCATGACCGGCTCGCTGCCGTGGTTCATGTTCTGGATGAAGTCGATGATGTCCGGCTACATCGGCGCCGACTACGACCGCGGGCTGCGGATGCTCAAGGACCGCATCGAGACCGGATCCGTGCCGAGCAAGCTCGAGTTCCCCGGGATCGTCGAGCTCCCGGAAACCGCCTACGCCGGCATCAACACCGAGTGCCCGATCGATGAGATCGGTCCCCACATGAGGGAGAATTTCGCTCAAATCCGCGAGTGGCTGGAGGAAGCGGACCTCAGCCCGAGCGGGCCTCCCTTTTGCTCGGTGCTGAAATGGTCGCCCGCCGCCAACGTCTGCCGCTACACCGCCTGCGTTCCGTTTCTTCAGGCGCCGGACGAGGGCCCGGCCGGATTTGTCTCCGGCAGCCGCCCCGCCTGCCGCGCCTACCAGGTCCGTCACACCGGCGCCTACCGCCACCTTGGCAATGCGTGGGCCGCCGGCATGATGCATGCCCGCTCGAAGGTCTTCCATGGAAGCAAGCGCCTCGCTCCCTTCGAGACCTACGAGAGCGATCCGGAAACCACGCCGGAAGACGAGCTCGTGACGATCATCCACATCCCGGCGAAGTAGCCGTGGATGGTGCGCGGACTTCAGTCCGCATTCTATCGACCGGATGCGGACTGAAGTCCGCGCACCATCGAAGTGGCCGTCCTGGGAGGATCATCATGGACCGCGAGCTTTAGCTCGCCCCGGAACCCCGGCCACCGGACCGTCGGGGCGAGCTAAAGCTCGCGGTCCATGCTGCAGCCGCATCCCACTCTCAGTCCGACCGCCCATCCCCCGGGGTTTTTCTTTTCAAATTCAGGCGGTTCCGCCAATTTCCGCGCCCCTTCTTCGCCCGTCGGGCTACGAAGGGCAGGCCCATTCCCGCCATTTGGCATGGGAACTTGAGCATTTGGCATTTCCACCACCATGTCCGACGACCGCCGCAAGCCCTACCCCTTCGATGAGTTCGAGCCCGCTTGGCAGAAGCGCTGGGACGATGAGAAGACCTTCCGCACGCCAAATCCGGGCGATGCCGATTTCGATGCTTCGAAGCCGAAGTTCTACGTCCTCGACATGTTCCCCTACCCGTCCGGCAGCGGCCTGCACGTCGGACACCCGGAAGGCTACACCGCCACCGACATCATCGGCCGCGCCAAGCGCCGCCAGGGATTCAACGTGCTCCATCCTATGGGCTGGGATTCGTTCGGCCTGCCCGCCGAGCAGTACGCGATCAAGACCGGCCAGCACCCGCGGGTCACGACCGAGGCCAACATCACCACCTTCAAGCGCCAGCTGAAGTCGCTGGGCTTCGGCTACGACTGGGATCGCGAGATCGCCACCACCGACCCGGAATACGTCCGCTGGACCCAGTGGATCTTCATCCAGCTCTACAACTCCTACTTCGACGAAGAGGCGCAGAAGGCCAAGCCGGTCAGCGAACTGGAAGGCAAGGGCTGGAGCCGCGAGCAGATTGACGCGGTCCGGCTGGCCTTCATCCACGAGGCGCCGGTCAACTGGTCGCCCGATCTCGGCACCGTCCTCGCCAACGAGGAGGTCGAGGAGTGGAAAGCCAAGGGCCACACCGTCGAACGCCGACCGCTGCGCCAGTGGATGCTGCGGATCACCAAGTATGCCCAGCGGCTGATCGACGAACTGGAGCCGCTCGACTGGCCGGAAGGCATCAAGCTGCTGCAGCGGAACTGGATCGGCCGCAGCGAAGGTGCGGAAGTTCACTTCGATCTGGAAGGTCATCAGGTGACTGTCTTCACAACCCGTCCGGACACCCTGTTCGGCGCCACCTACATGGTGCTCGCTCCCGAGCACCCGCTGGTGGCCGAAATCACGACCGACGCGCAGAAGTCGGCGGTCGAGGAATATGTCGCGGCCTGCGCCAGCAAGTCCGACCTCGATCGCGGCGACTTGAACAAGGACAAGACCGGCGTCTTCACCGGTGCTCACGCGATCAATCCGGTCAACGGCGAGAAGATCCCGGTCTGGATCGCCGACTACGTCATGATGGGCTACGGCACAGGCGCGATCATGGCCGTGCCGGCGCACGACGAACGTGACTTCGAGTTCGCCAAGAAGTTCGAGCTGCCGATCCTGCAGGTGGTCCAGCCGAAGGGCGACGAGGACTGGCAGGGCTATACCGACCATGGCACCGCGGTGAATTCCGGCTTCCTCGACGGCCTGCCGACCGCTGAGGCGAAGGCGAAGATCATCGAGTGGCTGGAGTCGGAGGGCAAAGGAGTCCGTAAGATCCAGTACAAGCTCCGCGACTGGCTGTTCAGCCGCCAGCGCTACTGGGGTGAGCCGTTCCCGCTGCTGTGGGACAAGACGACGGGCGAGCACACGACCATCCCCGAGAGCGAGCTGCCGCTGCTGCAGCCGGAAATGGAGGATTTCAAGCCGACCGGCGACCCGCGCGGCCCGCTGGTCAAGGCGACCGACTGGATCAACTACAGCGACCAGTTCGAGCGTGAAACGAACACGATGCCCCAGTGGGCCGGCTCATGCTGGTACTACCTGCGCTACTGCGACCCCGGCAACAACGAGAGCTTCATCGGCCAGGAAGTCGAGAGCTACTGGAGCGGCGGCACGGACAGCAAGGGTATCGTCGATCTCTACGTCGGCGGCACCGAGCACGCGGTGCTGCACCTGCTCTACGCCCGTTTCTACCACAAGGTCCTGAACGACCTCGGCCACCTGTCGACCAACGAGCCGTTCAAGAAGCTGGTCAACCAGGGCCTGATCCTCGGTGAGGACGGGCGCAAGATGTCGAAGTCCTTCGGCAATGTCGTCAATCCCGACGACGTGGTCCGCGACTACGGCGCCGACGCGCTGCGTCTCTACGAGATGTTCATGGGCCCGCTCGAGCAGGTGAAGCCATGGCAAATGAAGGGCGTCGAGGGCATCTCGCGCTTCCTCGCCCGCGTCTGGCGCGTCGCATTCGAACTGAACCAGGCCGGCGAGTGGGAACGCTCGTCGAAGATCCAGGACGTGCCGTGCGACGACAAGGCACTGCTGAAGGTCGTCCACGAGACGATCAAGAAGGTCACCGAGGACATCGAGAAGATGTCGTTCAACACCGCGATCTCGCAGATGATGATCTGCACCAACGCCTTCACCGCCGCCGACGTGGTGCCGCTGAAAGAGTTCACGCAGCTGTTGCACGTGCTCAATCCCTTCGCCCCACACCTCAGCGAGGAAATCCACGCCCGCCTCGGCGGGGCCGAACCGCTCAGCGAGTCGGCTTGGCCGGCTCACGACGAGTCCGCGCTGATCGAGTCGGAGATCGAACTGGTGGTCCAGGTGAACGGCAAGCTGCGCGACAAGATCACGGTGGCGAAGGACGCGCCGAAGGAAGAGATCGAAGCCGCCGCCCAAGCGGCCCCGAAGGTTCAGGAACAGACTGAAGGCAAGACGATCCGCAAGATCATCGTCGTCCCCGGCCGCCTCGTGAATATCGTGGCGAACTGACGGAGTGGCGCTCTGCGAGCGCCATGAGTGGGCGAGGCGGCCTCCCGGCCGCTCACTCCCCGAGCTGCGCCTTCAGCTCGGCGACCTGCATCTCCAACGCTGCCAAGCGCTGTTCCATTTCCTGCCGCCAGTCGGCGCCGGCATCGAAGTCGGCCTCCGGCTCCGCGCCGGCATCCTCGGAAAGCAGGTGCCGGAAGGTCTCGACCCGTCGCCCGCCACCCGCCGGCAACCGCTCGACCAACGGGCCGTGCGGATACTCGATGAAGCCGGTCAGGATCTCCTCGACCTCGTCGAGCGAGGCGAAGTCGTGCATCCGCTCCGTCCGCTGCTTCAACTCGCCGGCCGTCTGCGTTCCGCGCAGCAGCAAGACCGTGAAAACCGCCCTCTCGGCGGAAGTGAGCGCGAGCAGGTCGCCAAGGTTGTGTTCGAACTTAGGAGCCCGGCCGCCGAGCATCCGGGTGACGAGGTAGTCGTCCGAAAGCTGCCGCAGCGCCTCCTCCACCTCCGAAGCCGTGAAGCTCGTCACCGGATGGCGCGAAGTCGCCTGGTTGCAGGCCGTGACCAACGCGTTGACCGTCATCGGGTACTGGTCGGGCGTCAGGACTTCCTTTTCCAGCAAGCAACCCAGCACCCGCGCCCCGACCGCGGTCAATTGGAGTTCCGGAAAGTGTTTCATCAGGCCGATTCTCAACCTCCCCCGGCCAAAAGGGAACCGGCAAACTCGCCAACCTTGATCCCCGCGGTCGCATCCCCTCGAATCGGTCCATGAAGCGCGACCCCGCCCTCAACGAAGCGATGCGTGAGGTGCGAGAGATCTACGCCGAGTGGAGCCACCGGCCGATCGAGCGGAACTGCACCGGGATCGCCGATTGCTGCCGGTTCCGGCTGGTCGGTCACACGCCTTACCTGACGAAAGGCGAGGCATTCGTGGCGGCCAAGGCGTGGCGGGCGGCGGGCCGGAAGGAGTTCGAGATGCCGGCCGACGGCTCGTGCCCGTTTCTCCATCCGGAAAGTGGCAAATGCCGCATCTACGACGGTCGGCCCTTCGGCTGCCGGACCCATTTCTGTGCCGCCGCCGGCGGTCCGGCGAAACGCGAGGACGTCCGCGACCTGATCCAGCGACTGGAGGAAATCGATGCCCGACTCGGCGGAAATGGTGCCGTGAGTTTGCCGACTGCAGTGCGCGATGCGCTGCGTTCCCTGCGCTAGACCGGTGCGAATGCGCAGGTGGCGGATCCTTTTCCGGAAACCCTTTGCATTTCCGTAAGATCAGGCGTAGCCCCGGAGTGTATCCTTAGGACTTTATGAACACAAAACACACCCCACGTATCGCCCTCCTCCTCGGAATCCTCAGCGCGAGCCTCGTTCCGGCCGCGTTCGCAGACAAGAAGCCGGCCCCCGAGTCGACCCAGAAAATGCTCAGCGAGAGTTTCAGCACGCTCGCCGACACGCTGAAACAGGCCGAACAACAGGTCCAAACCGCCATCCGCGAGCGCGATCTGGCGATCGAGACGGTCAAACACAGCAAGAAGGTGATCGGCGAGAAGGACCAGCTGATCGAACAGCTCAAGAAGCAGCTCGCCGAAAGTCAGAAATCCGCCACCGAGTGGGAGAAGAAGTCAGTCGCCCACGCCAAGGCCGAGGCCGAGTGGAAGAGCAAGGCCGAGGCGCAGGCACAGCGCCTCGCGATCGGCCACGCGGCTCAGGAGAAGCTGGTCCACTTCCACGGCCGGCTTGAGAAGACCGTGAAGGAATTCACCGCGCTCGAAAGCGAACTGAACCACCTGCGCAACGAACTGAAGGAGCCGCGGAAGATGGCCGAGCTCGTGAAAGAGAACGAAAAGCTCAAGGTCGCGACCGCCACGATGGACAAGAAGATCCACGAGATGTCGAATGGCTTCGCGGAATCCAAGAAGTTGAATGTCGCGACCACGACGGAACTCGCCAAAACGAAGAAGGAACTCGGCGAGCTGCGGGAGCAACACGCGCAATTCAAGTCCGAGATGGAAGCCCTCGTGCAACGAACCGCGGAGAAGGGCCAGGCTGCACTGAAGAAAGCCCTGATGACCGCCAACGAGGCGACCCAGGAAATGATGGCGGCCAAGGACCGCGCCGATGCCACGGCCAAGAAACTCGAGAGCCTTCAAAGCCAGACCGGCAAGATGGAGTCCCGACAGCAGCAACTCAGCAAGGAGCTGAACGAGCGGGACAAGACGATCAAGTCGCTGCGCAACAAGCTGGAGCAGGCGGAAGCCAGCAATCCGAAGAAGAAGAAAAAGGGCGCTGACGCCTGATCGACCCTCCGCCCCCCTTCCAGCCGCGCCTCCGACTCCGGGAGCGCGGCTTTTTCGTGCAAACTCGCCGGCTTCCTCAGCGGCGGAATCCAAGCCGCCCACACGAAGCGATTCCCGTTGTCGCGCCGTTCAGCCAGCTCATCAAGGGTTGGGCAACCTCCTTCGTCCCACTCGCAGCCTCCAGGAAGCAAGCAATATCAATGGCTATACGCTGTTAGGTTAAGGAATAAAAACTATTTACAAATCTAAAATTTTATGGAGCCTCCGTGCCATCGAGCCTCCATTCTTCATTACGCAAACGCGTATTATTAAAAATTCCTTAATTCTCCGCCGATTGGTCCTGCTATGACGTCGCCCCTCGAATCCCCACCGGCTCTCTCCCGCCGCCCCCTCGTTGGTCTCGCGACCGTCATTCTCTCCCTCGCCCCGGCCATCGAAGCGGCCGAGCAGACTTTCAATCTGAAGGCCGGCTGGAATGCCGTGTTCCTCGAAATCCGGCCGAGTCAGCCATCGCCATCCACGCTTTTCGCGGGCCTGCCGGTCGAACGCTGCTCGGCATGGCTGCCGACGGTCGCCCAAGTCGACTCGCTGACCGATCCCGCCGCCCTGCCCCGCAAGTCGTCTTCCTGGCAAAACTGGCTGCCCTCCAGCCACCCGGCCTCATTCCTCAACAACCTGCACGCGGTCACCGGACGGCAGGCGCTGCTCATCCAGACCTCGGCCGCCTGCGTCTGGACCGTGACCGGCGAGCCGGTCTTCGAGCGCCGCAAGTGGATCGCACCCTCCTTCAACTTCACCGGCTTCGACGTCGATCCGGCCGCGCCGCCGACCTTCGCCCGGTTCTTCGACGGCTCACCGGCCCATCAACCGGTGCGCGCCTTCAAGCTGGTCAGCGACCGCTGGATCGCGGTCGCCCCGACCGAGACGATCCGGCGCGGTGAAGGCTACTGGGTTTGGTGCGACACCGGCTCGGAGCATCAGGGACCGCTCGATGTGAGCATCCCGATCGCCGGCGACGGTGGAGTCGTTTCAAGCGACGGAGGCTCGTTCTCCCTCCAGATGCGCAAGAACGGCCAGCTTCCGGTGTCGGCGCAGATCACTTCCAGCGGTTCGGTCTCCTTCGCCCGCCTGACGGGCATCCATACCGAATCCCCGCTGACGGGAAGCCAGTCCCTCGACCCGCGGGCCGAGTGGCGCGTCCGGACTTCCGGCCCGGGAGCGGGACTCCTGCAAATCACCGGCGGCGGCGTGCGCATCAGCGTGCCGGTCGAGGTCCCCGCAGCATCCAACTGACCGATCACCCCATGAGAACGATCCTCGCAACGGCGGCGCTTGCCCTGATCCCAAGCCTTTCCGCACGAGCCGACCTGCTCGACGGACTCGAGGCCTACTTCCCGATGAACGAAGGCGGTGGCAACGTGATTCACGACCAGTGGACCGGCACGACCGCGAACTTCTTCGGTCCTGGCTGGGGAGCCTACTGGGATGGCGACCCGCGCAGCGTCTATCTGGCGAAGTTTGACAACGAGCACTTCCGGAGCGTCCAGAACATTGCCTCGGGGGTCACCAACCAGCTCACCATCACGGCTTGGATCCAGGCGACCCGCTTCGATGATTGGAACGGCATCGTGACCAAGGGAGTCACCAAGGCTCCCTTCACCTTCACCGTCACCTGGGCGCGCCATCTGCGGTTCGGCGCCAACATGTTCACGCCCGCCGGGGGGACCGGCGATGGCGTTTGGGACAGCAGTGTCCTCCTCAACGGCAACAGCGGCGTCTGGCAGCACGTGGCGGTTACCTACGATGGTTCGAAGGTCCGGTTCTACATCGATGGTGTGAAGGACCCCGTCGAGCACGACGCCTCGGTCGTCTTCGGTCAGATCGACGAGCCTCTGGTCATCGGCTCCGATCTGCCCGGGAACGCCGAGAACTTCGCCGGAGCGATCCGCGAGGTCAGCGTGTATTCGCGAGCGCTCGGCGACACCGAGATCGCCAGCATCTACAGCGGCGAAACGCCAAGCCCGGCCAAGCTGTCCGCCGATCTCGGCGGCTTGTGGCTCGGGAAGGCCGTTCTGGACGAGGTGAAACACGCCGCCACCGGCGAGTGGCAGCCGACCCCGGCCGGCTTCCCCGAAGACGTGCTGATGTTCGTCTCCGGCAGCGGTAACGTGCAGCTGCTCGATGAGGCCACCCTGATGCGTACCCGCGTCGTCCCGCCGGCTTCACCGCAAACGGTCATCGTCCTCGACGAATCCCAGCTGCCGAACTTCGACGGAATCACGATGCGCGGCGGCAAGCTGGTCGGCCAGCGCTTCAGCACCGCAACGATGCCGATCGATGGCAGCGGGCTCACGCTCGGCACCGACTCCGGCTGGTTCGAAGGGCAGATGACGCTGCCCGCGAGCCATCCGCTCAACCCTTTCCGCCACAAGTACCACCCCGACCTGAAGAACGGCCGATCCATGGGTCGCACGGTCCGGGTGAAGATCGACGACGGCGAGTCGGGCACCGACCAGGTGCTCGAGGGTGACATCCACGAGGCCTTCACCGGACTCAACAAGGAAACCCTCGAAGCCCGGGGACGCGTGACGTTCACCCGCGTCAGCACCAGCACCTCCCTCGTCCAACCCTGACCCTTTTCTCCCATGCAAGGCATCAACCGATCCCTCGCCCTCGCTTGTCTCGGACTCACGGGTGTGGCAACCGCCGCCGAAGTTCAGCTCAAGCAGATCACCGGCATCGACCCGGAGCAGCAGCTCCATTCGGAGGCGGCTTCCGCTTTCAGCCGTGAAAGCAACTCATGGAATCGTGGTTTCCGCACCGCCTCGACGCTGACGCACAGCTACATCACCGGCTGGACCACCAGCACGGAAGGCCACAAGGACGGCTTCATCTCGAAGGTCGACCCCGCCTCCGGCACGGTGGTTTGGACCAAGGCGATGAAGACGATCATGGGACCGGACCACGGTTGGCAGATCAACGACATCGAGATAAGCGCGTCCACCATCTACGTCTGCGGCACCCGGACCGACAACACCGGCTTCGTGGCGAGCCTGACTACCGACGGTGTCCTGATCGACTACACGCAGATCCTCGCCAAAACCGGTACGGACTTCCCGAATTCATACGCCGATGCCCGCACCCTGACCGTACAGGGCGGCAAGGTCATCGTCGGCGGCTCGGCGCTCGGCGCCTCCATGGAGGTGAACCAAAAGTGGCACACCTCGGGATCGACGGTCTTCGGCTCCCTCGTCCTCGCCTGCAAGAGCGGGAATGATCGATTCACGGATGCCTGGGTGATCCGCTTCAATGCCGACCTCTCCGCTGACTGGGGAACGACCTACGGCTTCCCGTGGTGCGACGACTACTCGACGGCCGTCGCCGCCGACGATACCGGCGCGATCTTCCTCGCGCTCAAGTTCAAGAATCCGGACGCAAACGGAAACGCGATCATGGACCACATCGACGACGATGGTCGCCGTATCGTCACCGCCGCCAACCCGAACGGCACCCTCATTCCGTCGGGAGTCTACAACAACTACAACTTCTGGTGGGGGAGCTGGCCGTTGCTGCTCCGCATCGACACCACCGATGCCTTGGCAAGGTCAAACACCTCCTACTTCACGCCTTGCAAGCTCGAGAGCTTGGAGAACACCAGCCATTCGGAGATCACCGAAGTCCTGTACCACGACGGCTCGCTCTACGTCGCGGGCGACTGGAACAGGAATCTCCGTCCCGTGGCCCACGGCCAGGAAGCCCAGGGAGGACAAGTCAACCCGTACAGCCTCCAGTTCCCCGACAACACCTTCTCCCACGACATCTGGGTCGCACGGCTCAATGCCACGAACCTCCACCATCAGGCATGGCGGCTGTACCAGTCGGCAGGCGACGACTTCGTCTCCGAGATGACCGTCGCGGGCGATTCGCTCTACCTCGCCGGGCGGGCGGGCGGCAGCCTCTCGACCAAGAACTCGCTGGCGACCAGCGCGACGGCCACGGAACTCGGCGGTTCCTCCAAACCGCACCTGTTCTGGGAACGGATTTCCATGCCCGACCTCAGCCGACAGTGGCACGTTGTACCGACCGAGGATGCCTCGATCCCCGCGACCATCCCCGGGGAACAGCACACCACCGGCATCGCCTTCGCGCAGAACAAGGCGATTCTGACCGGTAGCTGGACGAACGGCTCGTTCACCATGGGCGAAGCCGGCAACGCCACCACATTGCCGAACCCGCCCGCTAACTTCCGACGGGGCTTCGTTGCCTTCATCGATGCCGACGGCAGCCTGCTGGAAAACTATCGCATCACCATCAACTCCGAGTTCGGCCCGACCGGCCCGGGCCAGCGGGAGATGACCGCGGCCATCGACGAGAACGTGACCCTGCGGGCTCCCAAGATCGTCTATCAGAACGCCGCGGGTGACTCTGTGGACCCGAACAATTCGGAGCTGATCAACAACACCGCCGTCACGCGCTTCGTTTGCACCGGCTACCAGTTCAAGAACTCAACCGTCAACGGCACCGCCAACGAGGTCAACTTCGTCGCCAGCAGCGACACCGAAATCACCTTCCTCTGGCGCACGGAGCACGCAATCGAGATCGATTCCGACCTCGATGGAACGGATGGACTGACCTCAACCGCGGCGGGTGATCCGGATCCCGTCGTCAAGAAGCACTGGATTGCCGAGGACGAACCCTTCACCGCCTTCATTGACGGTGCCGAATCGACCTCGACCATGCCGGGAACCCGATGGGTTTCGACCGGTTATGTCGCCACCGGCTGCGTCGCCGATGTCGCCAACGAAGGGGTCGACGGCATCATCGAATGGCCTGCGTATCAGGACCGCCAGCAGACGCCGAAGATCATCGTCAGCCAGCCCGGAAGCATCACGTGGCGTTGGAAGAAGCAGCACCAGCTGCGGGTCTCGGCCAACTCAAGTGTTGCCGCAGACGCTCCACAGGTCGGCACCCCCTCGCCCCTGCAATCCACACTCGTCGACATCCAGCCTGGCGTTCCGTCACTTTCCGTCGTGCTCCCCGAATCAGGTGAGGTGACCAAGGTGCGGCTGGTCCATCAGGATCCCGCACGCGCCACCGTCAGCGGCTACTTCGCCCCGCTGCGCTTCACAGGCAGCTGGACGGGACCCTTCGAACCCGTTTCGGGCCTCTCGCCCCAGCCGTCCGGGCTCGCTTACCAGGGACTGCAGGAAATGACCCGTAGTGCGGATGGCAGCTACTCCACCTCCTGGCGTTTCATTCCCTGGGCCAACAGTTCGCAACTCGCGTATCTCGACACCACCGGCCTCAAGCTCGAGGTGCTCGAGTATGTGCGCCAGTCGGACGGCGCGACCGTGGTCACGACCGATTACCAAAGCGGGTCCGGCGAGTATTGGATCGATCAGGGAACCACGGTCGAACTCACCGCCCCTGCCAGCGTGAGCAGTGGCACGAGCGTGCTGAGCCTGAAGGGCTACACCGGCGGCCAAGGATCGGTCTCGCCCTTCGACGGTCCGAACATCACTTCCAAGTTCGTGACGATCACCCGCCCGTCGGTGATCATCTGGGACTACGCGCGGGCCATCTACAAGGAGCGCGTGGTGATCGGCAGCGCCGTGAACTTCTCCACCATCACGGGAATCGATGCCACCAACGTGAACCGGTTCAAGCGCCCTGAAACCGGCACCGTGAGCGACGCCGGCGAAGGTAGCACATGGGACGACATGCAGGACTGGGACGAGGTCAACCGGCTGCTCTACGCTCTCCAGCCCGGCAGCTTCACCGTCGAGTTCGAGAACACCGCCGCGCCCGATGATCCGGCGCAGAATGTCATCGTCCAAGTCGAGGCCGTGTGGCCGGAAACGTCGAGCTACACCCACATTCTAGAGGCGCCTCCGGTGGAACTCGATCCCACCGCAACCGATGGCACGAAGTTCCTTCGCATGGCCTACACCGAAGGCGGCGGTTACCTGACGGGCAGCAAGTTCGCGGCCTCCGAACCGGGGCGTAGTATCCTGCTCTTCTCGAAGCGCGCGGGCGGCATCGCCACCGGCAATACCACCCAGGAGTCGCTGGTTGTGAAAGTCGTCAACTCGATCCCCTGGGCAGCGTCAGCCGCTGCCGAAGGCAACTTCAACCTCCCCGCCACCATCGGTCAGGCGATCGAAACGCCCGCCCACGACCTGACCACGGTCGGCCACAACGGCTACATCCTCACCGCGCTCGCCCCAATCAACGCCGGCATTTACGACTCCAACACCCTTCAGGGTCCGATCATCCCGGTCAACGAGCCGCTGCCAGCCGTCGGGGACCGTGCCGGTAACAACGACCCGAACAAGACGCGCCTCTTCGCGGGGCATGTCGTCGAATTCGACAGCACCGAAGACCTGCTTCTCGATCCGGCCAAGGCCGTGATCGCGGTCAGCATGTATGGCGACAGCGACCGGAGCGTCCGCGGCGTCACCTTCCGCAGCGATCGCAACGCGTCCAACCAAGCCGTCGAGGGGAGCGTCACGGTGACCACCACCGCCAACAACTACATCGACAACTGGAAGGCGGCACCGACCTTCTCGGGAGCAAACGCGGCCGCACTTGGGGAAATCATGCGGGACATCCGTTACCAAAGCAACGGACCGGTGACTTCCACCATCGAAGGGCTCGTCCCGGGGAATCTCTACCACCTCCAGCTGCTCACCAACGAGGGCATGGACTGGTCCCGCTTCTGCGACATCTCGATCAACGGCTCCCAGGTGGCCGACAACTACTCCTCCGAGGGTGGCACCGAAACCGGTGGCTCGACCGCCTCCAACAGCTTCGCTTACACGGTGGAAGCGCGGGCCGATGCATCGGGAACCATCGTGGTCGTGATGCAACCCCAGATCGGAGGGAATCCTCCCCCCGCAGGAAACGATCCGAATCCTCTCCTCAACGCGCTGGTGGTTCATCGCGTCGGCGAGGTCAACGCGATCTACAGCCCCGAGTATCACGAACCGGCAGCCTTGGCGGTGGCATGGTATCGCGTGCAGGACGGAATCCGATGGCCGTACACCGCCGCCCGCTACCTGCCTTCATGGCCAAGCAATCCGGAGCGAATCGTGATCGCTTCCCGCCTCGGCAGCGAGGGAACCGGGAAGCTCTCCCAAACGACCGCCTACACCTACGAAGAGCAGGTTGCTGACACCGATCCCACCTGGAATCGTCCAAGGCTCGACAAGAGTGGGATCGAAGCTGGGGCGGTTCACTACCGCGCCTATTCGTTCACCCCTCTGGTCAACAATTCGTTGGCCTTCTTCCGGAGCCCTCAGCCGTTCGACGTCTATCTTTACGACGGCATCTTCAATCCCTCGAATCCGTTGGAAAACCTCGTGGCCACCCATGGTCCTTCGAATGCCGGGTGGACCTACGTCGCCAGCGTCCAGACGGGCAAGACCTACAGCTTCGTCGTCAGCCAGATCGGCGAAGGCGACCCGCTCGGATCCTTCGATCTGGATATCCAAGGCGGTGCCCGGACCTTCACTGCACAGGACCTCTATACCGCACCCGGGATCACGGCCCCGTCGATCTACTCCCAACCGGATCCCGCGAGCGCGGGCTTCAACCCGAACGAGGAACACGGACTGATTGCCCCTTCCTTCCTCGAGACCAGCCGCTTCGCGGCCTTCGCGCTCCACAACGACTTCAATCGTACCGCTCGCGACGAGAGCTTCACCAGCCAACCCTACGTACTGGTCGACTACGTGGACGCGACCGATGCCGCGAATCCCGTGGCACGCATGAAGGTCTATCAGGTTGTTGAGGAAGACGCCGAAACGATCGACCCCAGGCTCCCTTCCTCCAACCAGGCCTACACCTTCTTCTACGAAGGCATCGCCGGCACCCGTCTCGTGCCGCCGCACCCGCTCGACACCGTCCTTGCCGGTCATCCGACACCCGTGGAAACGGAAGGGCTGAATGTCGGCGGCCGGATCTCTTACTATGAGGACAAGAACGACATGCCATGGGTGGTCTCCGGCGATACCGATCCGGAAGCGGACATCCTTGCGGTCTTCCACTACCCGATGCGTGCCGACTTCTGGCATCCTGCGGCACAGCCCGGCGACCCGGTGCCCTTCGCGCTGCCAACCGGAGCCCGCCCGCTGAACATCTCCTTCAACACCGTGTGGCCGCAGCCGGTCGCCACCCTCAAGGCCGGCGAGACGCTGACCTTCGCCGGCGGCGAATACTCGGGCGATCACAGCGGCGACCTCGTTCCGCCGCCGGGTCTTCCGGGTGTGGTCGCATGGAAGAGCGGCAAGACCGTCTTCGACAGCATGAATCCATCGCTGGACCAGGGAGTCATCGGCACCGACTACCTTGCGCGTCTGTTCCCGGCACTTGACTCACACGAAGTCGACTTTCCTCTCGGCGACCTCCCCGAGGCGCTACTCCCCGCTTCCGGAAACCTGATCGTCGAAGGACTGATCTGGCGCTTCAAGGATCTCCCGGCGGGGCTTCAGGATCGGATCTACTACGACAGCAGTACGCACAAGCTCGGCGTGCGCGGGGTCCTGAACGGACGAATCCTCGGCGACGGCGATCTTCTCGTCACGCCGGGTGCGCAGACCATCCTGCAGCCGAATGTCCTGACCTCCGAAGACGAAGCAATCCTCGCGGCCCTCGGCGGCGGCAACTGGCCGGCCGCCGCGACCGAACTCGCGGAGCTCTCACGGAATCCCGAGGGTGTCGCGATCACCGGATCGCTGGGCATCGGACTCACCCCGGCGGAAATCGGCGGCGGTGCGGTCCCCGCTTCGGCCCTCGGCACGGGTCTCGCGGTGATCACCAATCCAAGGCTGCTCGACTCGACCTCGGGACTTTCCGGCGGCTATGTCACGCTCGCCGAAAACGACGATCCGGCGCTCGACGGGTTGCCGGTCGCCATGCACGTGATCCGCGTCGAAACGGAGAAATACCGCGGCTCGGTCGCGGTGATGGAACCCGGTAATGTCTTTGATGAGAAGGTCTCGCTGCGCCACACGGCCGACTTCGGTGGCGATGTCGCCGACCTCTACTTCGAGTGGGTCATGCGCGAGGAGGACGGACGCGAGCTCAACCCCCCCGGCATCGACAAGCCGACCTACGGCACACCGCTTGCCGGCGAATGGCCGGTCTTCCGCGAGGGCCTCGGACTGAATGAAGTTCAGCTGGCGGGCAGTGGTCCGTCGCTGATCTCCGACCAGCTTGTCTTCTGCCGCTACCGCCACCGCAACGACCCGACTGGCTGGAGCGCTTGGGCCGGAGCCGCCAACAGCCGCGAGCCTGACCCAGCGTCGCCGTCGGTCGATATCGATGCCGCTTACGTCGCACAACTCATTCCGGGCTGGATCAAGCGAGTGACCGACGCAGTCAACCTGTTCGACGCCCGCTACGACGACTTCCGCAACAGCGGCGCTCCCGCGACCTACACCAGCGCGATCCAGCAAGCCGGCCAGCGGCACGAAGGCCCCGTCGCCTTCAACCCCGACAAGGACGCGATCGAGAACGTCGGCCTGATCGAGCTTTACCAGACCGTGCTCGACCGCGGGGAAATGCTGACCATCGACGGCCTCCCCGGTACCGAGGGCGTCAACGCCGCACTGCTGAATGCCGCCAACCGCATCTCCGGCCTCTACGTGCTGCTCGGCAACGAGGCCTACGCGGATCTGCAGGATCCGACCGTCGGCTACGCGACCGTCGGCGGCGAGTTCGGCACGCTGGCACCGACGATCCACGCCTTCGAAAACCAGACCGCCAACCTCATCGACGAGGAATTGGCGATGGTTCGCGGCCGTGCGGAGACCGGCGCCCGACCGTCCTACAACCGCCTCCTCTGGAACTTCACGAACGGAGCGGGCGAGGCCGCCTATGTGCTGAACTACGGCATCGACGACCTGACCAACGACGGATTCATCGACGATGAGGACGCCCGCCGCCTCTATCCCCAAGGCCACGGCGACGCATGGGGCCACTACACCATGGCGCTGAAGGGCTACTACGACCTCGCGACCCGAAACAACTTCCAGTGGACGCCGCGAAGCGAGAAGTACCACATCGACGGCATCGTCCTCGACGTCGACTACCTGGACGAGCGCGCCTTCGCCAAAGCCGCGGCTGCCCGTGCGACCTGTGGAGCCGAGTGGATGGACCTCGTCTACCGCAAGGCCTACACGGAGAACCCGAACGCTCAGTGGCAGGGCTACAAGGACAGCAACAGCGACCGTGCTTGGGGCGTCTTCGAGACCGCCCAGCGCACCGGAACGGCGGCGCTCTGCGACTGGCTGACCGCCAATGCGATGCTCAAGGGCGAAGAGACCGACCCGCAGAAAACGGGCATCCGTAAGGTCGACCGCACTACCGTCGGTGAGCTGCGCCTGATCGCCGCCAGCGCCTCGAGCATCCAGGCCAAGCTCGATTCCTCCGACCGCGGCCTGAATCCCGCCGGCCTCGATCCGAATATCGTGCCGTTCGACATCGACCCGAACCTGACCACGACCGGCACCCCGGTGTGGCGCAGTCACTTCGAGCAGCTCTATGATCGCGCGGTCGATGCCGCAGCCAACGCGTCGCGAAGCTTCGACCACGCGAGCGAGATCGGTCTCCAGCTGCGCCGGACCGAAGCCACCACCGAGACGCTCCGGCAGGCCGCGATCGATCAGGATCTCGCGCTTCGCAACCGTCTCATCGAGTACTACGGCACGCCGTATGCCGGCATGATCGGACCGGGCAAGGCCTACCCCTCCGGCTACAGCGGACCCGACCTCTATCTCTTCATGTATGTCGACCAGGTGTCAGCCGGCGGCGACATCCTCGATCCCCTGACCGGGGAAGTGGTGGAAACCACGATCGTTCCCGGACTGCACAATCTCGTCCACGATACCAATCCGTTTGAAGAAGGCGGAGTCGGTGTCGACGGCGCGCTGATGGACTCGGTCTCGAAGTACTTCCCGGCCGACATGGATCTCCCCTCCCAAGACGTCGGATCCATCACTCTGGACCTGCCTCGCGCGGCGGAAGGCTATGCACTGGTCGCTCCCGACGAGTGGGCCGAGCGTCGCAGTCCGGGCAAGATCCAGGCCGCGATTCAGGATCTCGTCCACGCCCAGTGGCGCGTCAGGATGGCCGTCAATGCCTACGAAAGCCAGGCGGACGACTTCCGCAACTTGCTGAAGCGCTTTGAACTGAAGACCGCGATCGCCGCCGACAACCTGACCATCTCGAGGTCGGCTGGCGAGCAGCACGAACACTGGGTCGATGTCGCGACGACGATGTATGCCCTGAGCACCCCCCTTCTCAAGGCGGCCGACAGCTCCGAACTGATCTGGGATGCCGTCGCGGAGACCATGCCCACATCCGTCGGACTCTCGGTGGACGCCACCGCACCGGCCCGGGGCGTTGTGAAGGCGAACGCCGCCATCCAGTCCATTCTCCTGAACGCGCTCTCGCTGCCGCTCGAGATCGCGCAGTACCGCGCGGAGCTGGAAGCGGACGCCGTGCTCGTCGACCTCGACCGGGCGCTGCTCGAGGGTGACCTCAAGTCGGAGATCGTCGACCTGCTCGGCGAAATCAACGATCTGGTGAACAGCGAGAGCGACGCGCTGCTGGCGGTCATCGATGCCCTCGAAAGCATGCGTGCCGCGAGCGACCGAGTCCGCACCACGATCGGCGACGCGGAGGCGATCCTCGAAGAGCGGGTCGTCTTCAACCAGCGGGTCGCCTCGACCACCACGCAGCTCCGTTACGAGGACTACACCTTCCGGACCTTCCACCACGACGCTCTGCGCAAGTACCGCAGCAGCTTCGACCTCGCCGCCCGTTACGCCTACCTCGCCGGCAAGGCCTACCAGTACGAACTCAACCTCGGTGACTTCCACGCCGCCAACGCGTCACCCCTGCTCGCCGAGATGCTCCGCACCCGGACGCTGGGCCAATGGGACGGCGGTGAACCGGTCCTCGGCCAGGGTGGTCTTGCCGAATGCCTCGCTTTGCTCGACGGCAACTTCCAAGCGCTCAAGGGCCAGATGGGGCTGAACCAGAGCTCCACCGAGATCACCGAGTTCTCGCTGCGCCGCGAGCTTGCGCGCGTCGGCATGAGTTCGCGGGTCAACGGCGATTGGCAGACCAAACTCGAGACCTGGCGCGTGCCCGACCTGTGGAACTACGAGTATCAGGAAAACGGCGTGAACTACGGCTACGTCTTCCGCCGCTACTGCCGTCCGTTCTCCTCCGAGTCCGCAGGCGCGCAACCCGCGCTGGTGATCCCCTTCACCACCACCATCGAGGCCGGCAAAAACTGGTTCGGGCTCGGTCTGGCAGGCGGTGACAGCACCTACAACGCGTCGAACTTCTCGACCAAGATCCGCTCGGTCGGTGTCCGTTTCGACGGCTACAATAACACCGCGCTGAGCCAGACGCCGCAGGCTTACTTCATCCCCGTCGGTCAGGACCGCATGTTCCTTCCGAACAGCGGCGACCTCGAGTTCCGCTCGTGGCAGGTGGCCGACCAGCGGATCCCGGCGCCGCTGCCGATCGGCACCCAGGAGCTCACCAGCGACGACTGGCAGCCTTACAGCGGCAGCGCCGACGGTCACTTCGAGGACCTGCGCAAGTTCAGCAGCTTCCGCGCCTACCATGATGCCGGCGGATGGTCGTCCGAGGAAATGCTCGGCTCCAGCCGCTTGCTCGGACGCAGCGCTTGGAACAGCCGCTGGGTGCTCATCATTCCGAGCAACACGCTGCTCTACGACGCCGCCAACGGGCAGGCCGGTCTCGACACACTGATCTACGGCGCGCCCCTGCCGGGCTTCGACCAGTCGACCGCCGGCACCGCGCTGCGCGACCAGGTCGGCATCCGCGACATCCGCCTCCTCCTTCAAACCTACAGCGCCAGCGGCAACTGAACCTCCTTCCCCGACGTCCCATGAAAACGTGGATCCTTCCTACGCTCATCGCGACCCTGGCGACCCTCACCGCCCGCGGCGCGATGCCCGAACCCGACATCGTCTTCTACGGCCGCGTGCTGCACCTCGGCGGTGGTGCCGAATACGTGCTGACCTCCGGCGAGATCGTCTGGACCGTGACACCCGACGAAGCGTCCGGCGGTGAAGTCCAGACGGTGCGTGGCAATCTCGCGCCGCTGAAGAACGGCACGATGTCCTATGTCTTGCGCATTCCCCAGCACCTCGCGGTGGAAGGTACGATGCCCGGCGTACTGGCCGGCCTCCGGTTGCCGTCGGGCACCCCCAGCCTGCCTTTCCGAAACACGACCATCTCGGTCGAGGGGCTGCCGACCCGGCTTGCCGACCCGTCCACCTCGACCTTCGAACTCTCGACCGAAGACCATGGGGACTTCCAGCGCCTCGATCTGATCGTCGAAGGCTCCCTTCCCGACAGCGACGGCGACGGCCTTCCCGACTGGTGGGAGGAGGAGAACGGCACCGACCCATTCCTCGCGGATGCGGATGCCGATCCCGATGGCGATGGCGCCACCAATCTTGAGGAATACGCGGCGGGCAGCGACCCGACCGGCCCCGACCAGGAGCCGAAGCTTCCTTCCGAGGTTCTGGCCAACCTCGAACCCGGCGGTGCGGCCGCCCTGGTGGTGCGCACCATCGACCGCGACTCAGCGCCGTCAGCGCTGACCTTCGTGCCGGGCACCCTCCCGGCCGGCCTGACCATCACCCGTGCCGGTAGCACGGATGCGCTCACCACTTTCACCCAGGCCGACCTCGACGCGGGCGACGTCGTCATCCGCCACTCGGGCAGCGCGGAAGGCGAATGGATTGTCCCACTCACGGTCCGCGACGAAACGCCGTCGCACGAACCGGCGGTTGCAGACCTGCGTATCGTCGCGGGCGATGCTGAAGCGATGTGGCTCGGTTGGGGGCTCGCGGCGGAATCCCAACCCGCTTCCCTGCCCACCGTTCACGATGCTTCCCGCCTCACGGGTGGTGCCACTCTGCGCACTCCCGGTGGTGACCGCGACGAGGCCCGGATCTTCATCGCGTCCTCCGGCGCGGACGAGGTGGCCGGATCACCGCACGACGACCTGATGGTCGTCGGCAATGGCGACCGCGTGCGCGGCAACGAGGGTGCCGACCGGCTGCTGCTGGCGAACGCGACCGGCACGGTCGAGATGCTCGACTTCTCGGTCGAGGAGCGCGACGTGATCGACCTGACGGGGTGCTTCTCCCCGACCACTCCGACCTTCCTTCGCGATCACGTTTCCCGAGTCGGCGATGCCCTCTGGGTCGACTTCAGCGGCGATGGCGGCAGCACGCCCGACCTGATCGTCGATCTCACCGGAGCCGAATTCCCTCAGGACCCGGCCGACCTCTGGGACCTCGGTCTTCTGGTCACCGGCGACATCGTTCCTGAAACCACCCTGTTCCTCACCCTCTCCGGTGCGGCTTCCGAGGAGAACCTGACCACCGCGACCATCACGGTCCGGCGTCGCGGCGATGCCAGTGCTCCGCTCGACGTGCCTCTCACCTGGAGCGGCACCGCAACCATGGGGCTGGACTTCCTTTCCTTGGCATCCACCGCTCACTTCGCGGCAGGTGTGAAGGAAATCGACTTCGAGATTGTTCCGCTGGCCGACGACATCAAGGAGCCGACCGAGACCATCCAACTCGAGCTCACGACCGCCGAAGGTTGGTCCATCGCCGAAGGCCACCGCACCCTCAGCGTGCCGCTTCTCGACCTCCCGAGCCGCGTGTGGATCGAGGTGACCGAAAGGATCGCCTACAGCGATTTCGGCATGCCGGCCCAGATCCTCGTCCGCCGCAGCGGGCCTATGAGCACCTCGCTGACCGCCAAGCTCGGGACCTCCGGAAAGGCCCTGGCCAACTTCGACTACAAGAAGCTGCCGGCGACCGTGACCTTCTCGCCCTATCAGGAGGTCATCGTGCTCGACGTCGAACCGCTTCCGATCGCGAACCTCCGCTACGGTGCCGAAGATGTCCGGATCAGTGTCCTTGCCGACTCCGCCTACCTCTTCGGCGAGACCCCGCAGGGGACCGTCCTGATTCTCGAGCGGCCCAAGACCCTCGACGAGTGGCGCACGGCTCACACCATCGAGGAATCGACGCCGCTCGGTTCGGACGGCGATGGCGACGGCCGCGACTTGCTCGGTGAGTTCGCCTTCGGCGGAAATCCGAATGTCTTCGACCACATCGAGCCGACCCGCCTCGGCAAACCGACCGACGGACGCATCCAACTGACGTGGAAACGTTGGCCGTCGGCTCCGGAAATCCGCTACGCGATCCGTGTCTCGACCGACCTCAAGCAATGGTCGGACGCGCCGGAAGCGGAGATTCGAGAGGTGGCCAGCGAGATCCTCTCCGACGGCATGGAACGGGTCACCGTGAGCCTGCCGGTCGAAGCGGGTGAGAACGCTTGCTTCTATCAGATCGAGGCCCAATATGCCGACTAAGTGACGGGCGTGGCGCGGATCCTGACAATCATCGCGGTCGCACTGTGGCTGCCGCTGCAGGCGGCGGTCAGCTCGCTCGACCTGCCGACGTCGACCTCGAACGCCACGGCAAGCTACAACCAGTGGCTGGGGACCTCGATCCAGGCCGGCGCCGCGGCCGATCCGGAAGTGTTCGCGGGTGGTCTGACCATGCGGATCCAGAAGCTGGTCCCCAATGCGAACACGACGATCATGATCGTCGGCGAAACCGGGCTCGCCCCCGATCTGTCGAAGGTGCTCGCGGTTTACGACACGAGCCCCTTTGACTCGTTGCCGACTGGTGTCGACTCGCTCGTGACTGTTTTGCCCGACCCGGAAATCCTGCCCTTGGGTCATCTTCCCAGCGTCGAGGGTGAGCGGGCATGGATCGTGTTCGGCGTGACCGCGCCGGACTTCGACCAAGCCCTGGCCACCGGACTTTACTACTGGCGCTTCGCCACGGCCACCGGACCCACCATCGACGACGAGCACGACTACTCGGTCGGCGACCGGGTGGCGGAGAGCGGAACCGCTGGAACGGGTTGGAGTTCGTCGGTCGACACTCCCTACTCGTTCAGTCTCGAAATCGTCCCCGAGCCCGGCGTCGCGATGCTGACCGCCATCGCGGCCATCTCCCTTCTCCGCCGGAAACGATGAAGTCCTGCGGTTGGATCCCTCCGGTGCTGGCCATCGCGGTGCTCCTCAGCTCCTGCGACCCAACTCCCCCGGCACCGTCCGAAAAGACCGCACCGCCGGACGCGGTCGCCAAGGTCGGTGACCGCTGGATCCTTGAGTCCGACATCGATTTCGCGATCGAATCCGGACGAGCGATCGACAAATCGTCCGCCCTTGAGATGCTCATCGAGGACGAGCTGTTCGCCGCGATGGCACGGCGGGAAAAGCTCGATGACGAGCCGTCCGTCCGAGCTGCACAGCGCCGGATGCTCGCCAGCCGCTACCTCGAGTCGGCCCCGGATCCCGAGCCGACGGAAGCCGACTTGAAAGCCGCATGGGAGGCGCTGCCCTCTGCGGGCGCCGCATGGGCCGTGACAGCGGTGCTCCGCCAGCGCATCACTTCCGACCGTGAAGCCGCGGTCGCGAATCTCGAAACGGCCCGCGAAGAGTGGCTGGGACTGGCGGACCCTGAGAAGCAGCGCGGCTTCGGTGCCCTCGCTGTGAAATTCTCGGATGATGCGGACACGCGCTACCAAGGCGGTTCGTTGGGTCGGGTGACACGCGGGCAACCTCATCTGATCCTCCCCGAAGAGCTCGTCGAATGGGCCACCGGGCAGACCGGTCCGGCATTGAGCAAGATCGAGGTGATCGGAGATTCCGCTTGGCTGATCCGCGTCTCAGAGGTCGGCAAGCCGGGCAAGCGCCCCTTCGAGGAGATGGCACCTGAGTTGAAAGTGAAGTGGAAAGCGGAGGCCATGCGTGAGGCCCAGCAGAAACGTTTCTCGGAGGCAGCAGAGGAGGTCTCAATTGAGCGGCTCGTCGAGTTTGAGGAGAAGAGAGCGAGCAAACCGGCCACTCCCGAGCCCCCGAGTCCGGAACGTTGATCCAGCCGAGGCTCTCCGGGTTTTCACACGCCCTTCACACCCCGGGCGTACCGGCAGGTCCTTGATCCCTTCGTCATGCGGCGCGCCATCCGACGATTCTTCGCCCTGTGTATTCTTCTACCTGCACTTGCACTGGTGCCATGTGCCACCAGTGCGTGGCATCTGTTCGGTGACCCGGGGCTGAGATCCGCGAGTTCCAGCCGCTTCGCCTTCACCCTGCACCGATCCCTGTCGAAACGGATCCCCTCCTACGTCGATGCGCGGATCGCGTCGGGAGCGGCCGAGACCCTCGACGTTTCCCAGATCACCGCCACGGAATGGCCGGTCTACGGAGCCTTCTTCTACCTGCTGGCGACGGAGAACCTGCAGCACCAGTGGGAGAATGATCCGTCGCTGTCGGCCCATCCACCAACCGAGTATGGCGCCGCGGCGATCGAGGCGAGCGTCCGTATCATGCTGGACGAAGGCCACGCCCACTGGGTGAAGACCTACTGGGGCGACGATTACTTGCAGGACCCGAACTGCTTCTACCGGATGCTGATGATCGGTTCACTGACCGCCCACCACAACCTGACCGGCAAGGACGATCACCTGCCCTTGCTCCGGACGCTGGTGGACGATCTGGCGACCGACATCGACCGCTCGCCCGTCGGGCTCGTCGACGACTACCCCGACCAGTGCTTCCCGGCGGACGTCGGTGTGGCGACCGCGATGATCCGCCATGCCGGCATCGCCCTCGGCTCCGACCGGAAGGAATGGGCGAAGGCCGCGATGGACCGGCTGGTCGGCACCTTCGGCGGACCGCTGCCACCCTACATGGCGGTCGATGACACCGGCAGGCCGCTCGCACCCAGCCGCGGCTGCACGAACGGCTTCTTCTTCTCGTTCATCCGCAGCGTCGATCCGGACATCGCGGACCGGCTCTATGCCAACTACGCGTCCGGCTTCTGGCAGGAAAACGACTGGTGTGCCGGCTGGCGGGAGTTTCCCCGGCCCGCGACCATCGGAGGCAAGGAAGAGACCTACTTCGATCCCGACTCGGGACCGGTCATCGGAGGCTTCGGGACCAGCGCGACCGGACTCGGGCTCGGTGCGGCACGGCTACACGGCGACCACGAACGTGCGGGGAAACTCGGCGCCGAGCTGATCACGACCTCGCTGCCCCTGCCCGGCGGTCGGCTGCTCGTTCCGGCGGCGGTCGGCGACCCGTTCCACGCTCCCCATTTCCCGGAGATCGTCATGCTCCACCAACTGTCGCTCTCATCGACGGCCCGCACCCCACCGGCACCGGTCCCGTGGGTGGTCTGGGCCGTTCTCGGCACCGAGTTTCTCCTCGGCGTACTCAGCCTGCGGGTCTTTTGGCGGCTGTGGCGCGGAAAGAAACGCCGCGAACCCCGAGTCGCTCCCTGACGAGTCGGTCGTCAGCGCCCGAGTACCATCTTCTGCGGCACTTTGATGACATCCTCCGGCTGCAGAAAAATCGCAGGTGGCGCCTCTTGGCTGAGGTCATACTCGTAGACCTTCCCCGCCCGATACAGCCTGACCCGCTGGATCGCACCAAACTCATTCGCTCCTCCCGCAGCCGCGATCGCTTCGCCAATGACCTGACCCGGGCGAATCTCCACCGGTCCCGGTGTCCGAACATTGCCACCAACCGTTACCTCGAAGGGCCTTGCCGACTTTGATGCCAGGGAACCTTCCCCGGGGTGGGCACCCCGGAGTGTCCGCTCCATCCGCCTCTCGGAGATGTCCACGTCACCGACCGGCCGATCCCACCGGTCGTTCCGAGCTTCGCGCAAACCTTCATGCCGCGCTTCGGCGGCTCGGCTTTCACCCTGCCGATGGCCCAAAGCCAGCACGCCCGCCACAGCGACGCAGACGGACGCCGAACCCAGCAATAGCAGCCGCTTCCCGATCATCCCGGGAAGGGTGCACTTCTCGGCTTTGTCATGCAAAGCAAAATCCGTTTCAGCGCGGCGAATCGGCGGGTTCGTCCTCGAGCTGCTGGTAGAAGGCCTTCCGCTTCTGGTGGTAGGTTCCGAATCCATGGAAAGCCGGCCGCTTGTTGGGCGCGTTCCACTTTTCCCATGCCGCCATCAGACCCGCTGACTTTTTTTCGATGGGCGACTGCTCGCCGATATCGGTCGACAGGTCGAAGACGGCGGTCAGGTCATCCTGTCGGAGGAACTTGAGGTTCCCCTGCCGGATCGCGAAGTCCTTTCGTCCATTGTTCCCCATCCGCCAGAAGAGCGCCTTGTGCGGTGGACCGGCAGGATCACCGCCTTCCGTCAGCCACGGCATCAGATCCACACCATCAAGCGGGCCATCGGTCGGTGCTCCGGCGAGATTCAAGGCCGTCACCGGAAGGTCGAGTGCGATCACCGGTTGTTCGAAAACGAGGCCCTTCGGCAACTTCGCCGGCCACGAGACGAGGTAGGGCACGCGGATGCCACCCTCGAATACGGTACCCTTCGTACCTCGCAGCGGTCCGTTGTCCGATGCGTTGTGCGGCTCGGGTCCGCCGTTGTCGGAAAGGAAGGCAACCACCGTGTTGTCGCGCACGCCGGCATCGTCGAGTGCCTTGAGCACCATGCCGATGCCGTCATCCATCGCGCTCACCATCCCGGCGTAGGTGCGGCGCTTCTTGTTCTTGATCGACGCGAACTGCTTGAGCTTCTCTTCCGGCGCCTGCATCGGCGTGTGCGGGGCGTTGTAGGCGAGGTAGAGGTAGAAGGGCTTGTCCTTGTTTTCGCCGATCCACTTCGCCGCCTCTTCCGAAAGCTGGGTCGTCAGGTAGCCCTCCACACCGAGGGGTGCGCCATTCCGCATCAGCGGTGCCTTGTAACCCTCGTGCTGGCTCTGGGAAAGGTCACTGGTGAAATAGTCATGACCGCCACCGAGGAAGCCGAAGAAGTAATCGAAACCCCGCTTGTTCGGATGCTTGCTCGGATGCGCGCCGAGGTGCCACTTGCCGACCACCGCCGTCGTGTAGCCCGCCTTCTTCAACCGCTCGGGGATGGTCACGACATCGTTGGGCAATCCGAGATTCGGGTTCTCCATGTCGTAGGGCACGTTCGTCTCGTAGCCGAACCGGTGCTGATACCGGCCGGTCAGGAAACCTGCCCTCATCGGCGAGCAGAACGGATGGTTCGAGTAGCCGTTGCTGAAACGAACACCGCTGCTGGCGATCGAGTCGATGTGGGGCGTCGGGATGTCCTTGCAGCCGTGGACCCCGACATCGGCGTAGCCGAGGTCGTCGGCGACGATGAAGACGAAATTCGGTGGCGCGGCGCAGGCGGAAAGGGCGCCAAGGGCAGTGGCGAGGGCAATCATTACGGGCTTCACGGCCTCATCATGGCGAACCTCCCTTGGTTTCCAAGCCCTCGCGGCGCCTGACGCGCCAGAGAAGCCGAATGGCCTGCAAGCTGCTCCTAATCAAGGAATCCCCAGACTTCACGGCCCCTCCACCCAACCCATGTACGACTTCGACCTCATCTGCATCGGCTCCGGTCCCGCCGGACAACGCGCCGCCGTCCAGGCCTCCAAACTCGGCAAACGTGTCGCGATTATCGAGAAGCAGACCTGCATCGGCGGCGTCTGTATCGAGACCGGCACCATCCCCTCGAAGACCTTCCGCGAGGCGGTCCGGAGGCTGTATGCCGATCCCGGGATCGACCACGGCACCCCAACGGCGCGCAAGGCCCGTCCGTCGATGGACCAGCTGATCGCCCAGGTCGACAACGTCGTCGCCAAGGAGTCCGAGACGGTCCAGGACGCCCTCTCCCGGAATGACATCGAGGTGATCCGCGGCCGGGCATCGTTCGAGGATCCGCACACCTTGGTGGTCGACGGGATCAGCTCGAAACGCCGGGTCAGCGGAGCGAATATCCTAATCGCGGTCGGCACCCGCCCGGCCGAGCCGCGGGGCATCGCCGCCGACGGCAAGGTGGTCGTCACTTCGGACTCGCTGCTGCAACTTGAGAAACTCCCGCGCAAGGTCGCCGTCGTCGGCGCCGGGGTGATCGGGATCGAGTATGCGTCGATGTTCGCCGCCCTCGGCGTGCAGGTCACGATCATCGACAAACGGCCCCGGCCGCTCGAATTCCTCGACCACGAGATCGTCGATGAACTCGTCCACCAGATGCGCAAACAGGACGTCACCTTCCGCTGCGGCGATGGAGTCTCTTCGATGGAAGTCGTCGAGCACGGCGGCCAACGCGAAGGCCTGATCGAACTGGAGTCCGGCAAGCACGTCGTCGCCGACATGATCCTGTTCTCGGTCGGCCGCCAGGGCGCCACCGACGCCCTGAACCTGCCCGCAGCCGGCCTCGAGGCCGACGACCGCGGACGCCTCAAGGTGAATGACGACCACCAGACCTCGGTGTCGCATATCTATGCCGCCGGCGACGTCATCGGCTACCCGGCACTCGCCGCCACCTCGTCGGAGCAGGGACGGCTCGCCGCCTGTCACATGTTTGGCAAGGAGGCCCAACCGATGGGCATTCATTTCCCGATCGGCATCTATGCGATCCCCGAGATCTCGATGGTCGGCAAGACCGAAGAGGAACTGACAGCCGCCCGGGTGCCCTACGAGACCGGCATCGCGCGGTTCCGGGAGATCGCCCGCGGCCAGATCCTCGGCGACGACTCCGGGATGTTCAAAATGATCTTCCACCGCGACGAAGGCACCCTGCTCGGAGTCCACTGCATCGGCTCAGGTGCCACCGAGCTGATCCACATCGGCCAGGCGGTCATCGGCCTCGGTGGCGGGCTCGATTACTTCCTCAATACCGTCTTCAACTACCCAACGCTGGCCGAGTGCTACAAGGTGGCGGCCTTCAATGCCGCCAACAAGATCCAGACCGTCCAGAGCCTGAAGCAACGCAAAGCCGCCAAGGCGGAAGCCGAAGCGCCTGCTTGATCCCGGAACGGCAGTCGTACAGGTTGGGGACGCTATGAAAACCTCCCTCCTGCTCGTCCTCGCCGCTTTCCTGCTCGCCTCCTGCGCGGGCGTCGGATCCTCGAATACCAAGCGCCTGCTTTCGGCGTCCGGTTTCCAACCGCGGAAGCCGCAGAACGAAAAGCAGACGGCCCTCTACGACCAGATGGAGCCCTACAAGCTCTACAACAAGGAGATCGATGGCAAGATGCTCTACGGCTACAAGGATCCGGATCAAGGAGTCGTTTATGTCGGCGGCCCGAAGGAACACGAGCAGTACCAGAAGCTCGCCGTGCAGCAGCAGATCGCCCAGGACCAACGGGTAGCGGCCGAGATGCAGATGGAAGCCGCCTATGGCTGGGGCTCGTACGGCTGGGGAAGCTGGGGTCCCTATGGACGCCGGATCTACTACTGATCCGGCCCGATCACTCGGCGATCGCAGGCAACTCGGGCTGGGGTGCGAATGGATCGCTGCTCTCGATGTAATCGATCCAGGCGGCTTTCTGTTCCGGCTCAAGTGCCAATCGGCCGACCAGACGAATCATCTCGGATTCGGAGTGCCCCGGGATCTGAGCCGGTAGCAGCCCATCGAAGAGCGGCCAGGTCGATTGAGGTGAAGACATGAAATGCTTGTACCGGAGTTGATTGAATGCCATGGGGTCGCCGTCCAGACCCCGATCCTCTAGCAATTGATACGCCCTGACAGGATCCGACTTGAACAGTTCGCGGGCCGTCGAGATCCAGTGATCGGAAACAACCGCGGACGGGTTTCCTTGTTCGAGGTCCGTCAGGAACCGGATCGCTCCCTCCGGATCCCTTGCCGTCCAATTGGAGAGCAGCGACTCGCGGGTGGTCGATGTAGCTACCGGCGACTGCGCTTGCTCCGGCGCTGCCCGATTGACTTCGTCAAACTCCGCCAAGTCCCACGCGAGATGCGGATCATGCTCGGCAACCCCCGCAAGAGCTCCGCCGACCGACGTTGCCAAGCTGGGGATGGAGAACCGGTGGGGATTGTTGAGAATCGCATCGATGCTGTTGCGTTCGATCGCGGCATCGCCGGTTCGCACGTTGGAAAGATTCACAAAGGAAGTGCTTCCCGCCATGAAGCCCAAGGACGAAGGATCGCTCTTCAGTTGTTCCAAGATCCGTTCGATCATGCCGGGGTCGCCAGTCGTCGCTAGCAGTCCCCGGTAAGCACCGGACCCTGCGCCGCTAACGGCGGCGAGAGCGGCTTTCGGATCCTGTTTTCCCCACTCCCGGAAGATCGCCTCCGTCGCCGAGCCGCTGGGCCACCATCGCACCGTGCCGGTCTGGATGAGAGGAATCCCGGGAATCGTCTGGGCATCGAGCGGTGAGATGAAATCGGCGTTGGTCCGGAAGGGCTCGGACAGTGATTCGAAGGCTTTCGCCGGACTGTGCCGCGCCAGTCCGACGAGAGCCGCCTGCCCCGCATGGTGGACCACGGCTGCGCCTGCCGGATTCGAGAGACTCCACTCGTCGATCAGTGCGGCAAATCCCTCATAGTCCCTTTCACCAAACTCGATCGAGAGAGCGCACAGCCACGGGACGACGGTCGTATCCGGTTCATCCGCCCGGACAAATTCATCGAGCAGCTCCAAGCTCAGCCGCCTGAGCTCTTCGTCGCTCAACGAAGCGGCCCAAGCCTCCCGTTTCTCAAATGGGGTGGTCCGTACGGCCCGGACAAGATCGCGGACGCGGACGCCGCGGGACTCCAGCACCGGTCGGGTGTGGGTCTTGGCGACTCCGGCTGCCTGCACCTCCGGCTCCTCCTCAGTTTCCCCGCCACGCGGACGCAGCGCCAGCCCGCCCGCGACCACGATCAGGGCGCTGGCAAGCACGATGGGACGGGAAATCGCGGCCACAGCCGGAACCCTGGATCAGAAATCATCCGACGGCAATCCGACAGCCGCATCGCTCCGCTTGCGGATCCGCCGAATGGCAGTAGGCTCGCGACGATGAAACATCTCCTGTCGCTCTTCTCCGCCACCGTCACGCTCGCCTCCCCGACCTTCGCCGGTGATCTGGCGAAGATCCCGTTCAAGACCATCGACGGCAAGGAGACTTCGCTGTCCGACTACAACGGCAAGGTCGTCCTTGTGGTGAACACCGCATCGAAGTGCGGACTGACCAAGCAGTACGACGCGCTCGAGGAGATCTACGACAAATACAAGGAGAAGGGTTTCGTGGTGATCGGTTTCCCCTGCAACGATTTCGGCAACCAGGAACCGGGGACGCTTGAGGAGATCCAGAAGTTCTGCACGACCAAGTTCGACGTCAGCTTTCCGCTGATGGAGAAGATCCACGTGAAGGGCGACGAGCAACACGCGCTCTACACCGCCCTCACCGGCAAGGACGGCGCGTTCCCCGGTGACGTGAAGTGGAACTTCGGCAAATTCCTGATCGGCAAGGATGGCAAGCCGCTGGTCCGCTTCGAACCGCGCCAGAAGCCGGACAGCAAGGAAGTGACCGAGGCCATCGAGAAGGCCCTCGCCGGTTGACAGGCCGAGGGCGCGGGAGGCGTAATTCCCGCCCCATGCGACGCCTCATCCCGCTCCTCTTCGCCCTCTCTCTCCCGGCCCTTGCGGCCGACCGGCCGAACCTGCTGGTTTTTCTTGTCGATGACATGGGGCTGATGGACAGCTCGGTGCCTTTCCTCGCCGACACCGAGGGCAAGCCGGAAGTCCACCCGCTCAACAAGTTCTACCGCACGCCGTCGATGGAGCGGCTGGCGAAGAACGGGATTCGCTTCGAGACCTTTTACGCCAACAGCGTCTGCTCGCCGACCCGGATCTCGATCATGACCGGGCAGAGCTCGGCGCGCCACCACACGACGCAGTGGATCCGCTCGGAAGGAAACAACCGGGGTGCGCTCGGACCGCACGACTGGAAATGGGAGGGCATCACCGAAGGCCAGCAGACGCTTCCGGGCGTGCTCAGGGAAGGTGGCTATCACACGATCTACGCCGGCAAGGCCCACTTCGGCCCGATCGGTCTCTACGGTGAGTTTCCGAGCAACTTCGGCTTCGACGTCAACATCGGCGGCTGCTCGTGGGGCCAGCCCGGCAGCTACTACGGCAAGGACGGCTTCGGCTGGATCAAGGGCAACAAGAGCCGCGCGGTGCCCGATCTGAAGAAGTACCACGGCAAGGACATCTATCTGACCGAGGCGCTCACCGAGGAGATGAATTCGGCGCTCACCGAAGCGGCCGAAGGTGACAAGCCCTTCTTTGCCTACATGGCCTATTACGCCGTCCACGCACCGTTCCAACCGAACAAGAAGTACATCGACCACTACGAGGGTGCCAAAGTGAAGGGGCAGGCCAAGACCTTCGCGACGATGATCGAAAGCATGGACACTTCGGTGGGACAGATCCTCGATCACCTCAACGAGATCGGCGCCGCCGAAAACACCTTCGTCATCTTCCTCGGAGACAACGGCACCGACGCGCCGCTCGGAGGCATCCACGAGATCGCTTGCGCCGCGCCGCTGCGCGGCAAGAAGGGCACGCACTACGAAGGCGGCATGCGCGTTCCGTTCATCGCGGGCTGGGCGAAGCCCGATCCGTCGAGCGAGTTGCAGAAGCGCCTGCCGGTGGCCGCGGGAACGCTGAGCCGCGAGGCCGGCAACATCACCGACATTTTCCCGACGCTGCTTGATCTCGCCGGTGTGGACTACAAGCAGCCGATCGATGGCGCCGACCTCAAGCCGGCGCTCGGCGGCGGCTCGCTCGAGCGCGAGCCCGAGTTCCTGATGCATTTCCCGCACGATCACCGCAGCAGCTATTTCACCTCCTACCGCCTCGGCGACTGGAAGCTGATCTACCACTACAACAAGCCCGCCGGAAAACGTTGCGAGCTTTTCAACCTGGCGAAGGACCGCACCGAGTCGGACAACCTTGCCGACAAGGAGCCCGAGGTCCGCAAGCGGATGATCGAGGCGATGGCCAAGGCACTCGAGAAGGCGGGGGCGCAGTATCCGCTCCAATCGAAGGACTCCGACAAGCCCGCGAAGCCGGTCGTCGAGTGACCGGTGGCCGCCGAGGCATTTGACGGCGCCGCGAATCTCCCGAGGGTGACTCATGAGCGAGAAGCCCAAGGCATCCTTCAGCATCGTCTCCCTGCTGGCCATCGTCGCGGCCATCTGGAGTTTCTTCCAAGGCGCGACCTTCGGCCTGCTGCTCGCGCTCGCTGCGATCGTCCTCGGTATCATCGGTCTGCTCATCTCCTTTTCGGCGAGCAAGAGGGGCGGGATCGTCAGCCTGACATCGATCGTCTTCGGCGTGGTCGGGATCATCGCCGCCATCATCAAGGCGTCGCTCTACCTGTTCGGCTGAGGCCGGGCGCAGCTTCGGAGGTTGATCCCGAAATCCACGCTCCTTAGCGTGCGGCATGATGGATTGGAGACCGGTTTCACTCGTCGTCGCATTGCTTTTGGCGGGACCCCCGCCCGCGCATTCGGAGAGTTCACGACCGAACATCCTCTTCATCATGGCCGACGACCACACGTCGCAGGCCATCGGGGTTTACGGTAGCCGGCTGGCACCGCTGAACCCGACCCCGAACATCGACCGGCTCGCCAAGAACGGCATCCGCTTCGACCGGGTCTTCTGCAACAACTCGATCTGCACGCCCAGCCGTGCCTCAATCATCACCGGCCAGTACCCGCAAACGAACGGCGTGCTCGACCTGACCGGCAACATCCCGCCGGACCGGCAGTTGCTGCCGATCGAGATGAAGCGCGCCGGTTACCAGACGGCGATGGTCGGCAAGTGGCACCTCAAGCAGGAACCCGCGGCGTTCGATTACTACTGCGTCCTTCCCGGGCAGGGAAAATACCACAACCCCGACTTCCGGATCCGAGGCGAAAAACCGTGGCCGAAAAACGTGATCCGGGCCGAGGGCAAGCACTCCAGCGACGCCATCACCGACATCAGCCTCGAGTGGCTGGAGAACGGACGGGACAAGGAGAAGCCGTTCTTCCTGATGCACCACTTCAAGGCGCCCCACGACATGTTCTCCTTCGCCGAGCGCTACTCGGATTACCTTTCGGACGTCACGGTTCCCGAACCCGACAATCTCTTCCAACCGCCGGCGGGATCCAAAGGCAGCGCGGGACTCGGCTCGGGCATCGGCAAGGATCACGCGCCGTGGAGGCTCGGCTGGCGGCTCGGCATTTCCCCGGACCTCGACGAAACCGCCTACACCAAGGCCAGCTACCAGGAATACCTGAAGCGCTACCTCCGCTGCGTGAAAGGCGTGGATGACAACGTCGGCCGAATCCTTGCCTACCTCGAGAAAACCGGCGAACTCGACAACACCCTGATCCTCTACACCGGCGACCAGGGATTCTTCCTCGGGGAACACGACCTGATGGACAAACGGTGGATCTACGAAGAGGCGATGCGGATGCCGTTGGTCGTCTCATGGCCTGATGGCATCAAAGAGACCGGAACCAACGACTGGCTGATCAACAATACCGACTTCGCGCCGACGATGCTTGAGGTCGCGGGATTGGAAAAGACACCCGAGGCCATGCAGGGCCGGAGCTTCGCCGCGGCCATTCGCGGGGATGAAAAGCCGACCGACTGGCGGGAGGTGACCTACTACCGCTACTGGATGCACTTGGCCCACAACCTCGCGGTGCCCGGCCACTTCGGAGTGCGCAGCGATCGATACAAGCTGATCTTCTTCTACGGCACGGACGAGAATGGATCGGCGAAGGACCGGACTCCCGTCGCATGGGAGTTCTATGATCTCGAAAAGGATCCGCACGAGATGCGGAACGAATACGGAAACCCGGAATACGCGCCGGTGATCCGCACGATGAAGGAGCAACTCACCGCAACCCGGAAGGAGCTCGACGAGACCGACGAAGGCCGACCCGCGATCCAGGCGATCATCGACGCCAATCCCTGATCCGGACTAGCGCTTCCGCTTCCCCGGCTTGTGGTTCGGGTTGGCGGTCATCATTTGAGCGCCGACGTCTTTCCGCCACGCCTTGAGATCCGCCAGCATCGACTTCGCGAGTTCCGGCTTCTTCTCGGAAAGGTCGCGCTTCTCGGAGGGATCGTCGACGAGGTTGTAGAGTTCCACGTCGCCGGTCTCGAACCACTCGATCAGCTTCCAGTCACCCTTCACCACCGATCCGCCGGGCATACCCTTGTGGTAGTGCGGATAGTGCCAATAAAGCGCGTCGCGTTCGGGTGCCTTTCCCCCTTTCCAAGCCTCGGTGAAGTCGAGGCCGTCGACACCGTCCGGCACCTTCGCACCGGTGATCGCTCCAAGCGTCGGCACGAAGTCGATGCTGCAGAAGCGGGCGTCGCTGGTCGTTCCGGCCGGAGCCTTGCCCGGCCAACGCACGATCATCGGCACCCGCGTGCCTCCTTCGTAGAGCGTCCCCTTTCCCGCGCGAAGCGGTGTGTTGTCAGTCGGACCGACCAGCCCGCCATTGTCGGAAAAGAAGATCACCAGCGTGTTTTCGGAGAGCCCCTGCTGGTCGAGCCACTTGAGCAATTGGCCGACGCTCTCATCGAGTGCCTCGACCATCGCCGCATACCCCGCGTTCTTCTGCCGCGGACTCTTCTCCTTCACGATCTCGTCGTATTCCGCCTTCAGCTTCCTGTTGAATCGCACCGGCGTGTGGACCGAGTAGTGCGACAGCCCGACGAACCACGGTTGGTCGCGATGCTTCCCGATGAACTCCTGCGCTTCGCGGGTCAGCGTGAAGACCCCTTTCGGATCCTCCCCATCCTCCTTCTTGTTGAGATTCCACTCCTCGCCTCCGGCATCGTAGCCGAAGCTCTGAGGTCCCGGCGCGCCCTCCTTGCCCTTCTTCAGACGGTTGCCGAGGTGCCACTTGCCGAGCCAGGCGGTCGCGTAGCCTTGCTCCCCGAGAATCTCGCCCAAGGTCACGTCCGCGTCGGAAAGACCCTCCATCCGCCAGTCGGGCACCTTCAGTTTGGCAGTCGGCTTCTTGTGGCCGGTCAGCCAGTCGGTGATGTGAAGCCGCGCCGGATAGATCCCGGTCTGCAGGCTTGCCCGCGTGGGCGAGCACACATGGCATGCGGCGTAGGCACCGGTGAACCGGACACCTTCGGTCGCCAGCCGGTCGATGTTGGGCGTGCGGTAGAGACTCGAGCCGAAGCAGCCGAGGTCCACCGCCCCCATGTCATCGATGAAGATCAGCAGGATGTTCGGCTTGTCCGCCGCCCGCAGCGGGAGAGCGAGCAAACCGACCAAAAGAAAGAGGAGCTTCCGGCGCATCATCGATGCATACCGTGAAGCTCCTCGGATCGTTAGCCTCAAATTGAGACATCCGCCCGGCGGAAGGCCTCAGCCTTCCTCGCTGTCTTCGGCGGGTGCGGTCTCAACCGGCTTCGCTGCCTTTGCCTGCTCGGCCAGCTTCGCCACCTCGGCTGCGGGAAGGATCACCGGCGCGAGCTTGGTCTTTGCGTCGAGGTCGCCGGCCGGCTTGCGGAAGACCGAGATCCCGAGAAGCTTGCCGTTTCCGAGGAACACCGGCGAACCGATCGAGTCGGTGCCGACGCGATAAAGCATCCGCGGGCGGGTCGTGATGCCCGAAATCTCGGTGGTCACCACGCTGGGCTCGCGTTGGAAGGACTCGTCCAACCGGCCGAGCGCGACACAATCGTCAAGCAGCTTGCCCTCGGCACTGTCGGCGAGATCGATCGAGCTGATCTCCACGCCTTGGGCTTCGTCGCTATCCATCCGCATCTTGATGAATCCGAGGCCGAGATCGGCATCCTTGAGCACAAGGTCGCCGGGGATCTCGGTACCGTCCGGCATGATCACCTTGATCTCGCGGATCTCGGACTTGGCGTTGAGCTTGATCGCCCCCATCGGCGTGTTGACCGTCTTGCCGTCGACCATCGTCGACTGGTCGAGTTGGGCGAGGGCGGTGACCAGCATGCCGTCGCTGCTGATGAAGGTTCCCGTCGTCTCGGCGGTGGTCTCCTGCTCCTGACCGGCGAGCTGGGCCTTGATCTGATCGGGGACATCACCTTCGGCCGACATGGTGATCTTGGCGACGACCGAGATCCACACGACCGCATCGCGGTGGGTTTCGGTCAACTTGGTGGCGGTGGCGTGAAGCTCTCCGGAAGCGGCCATGGCGAGGCCGGAAGTCGAGAGCAGGGCTGCGGTCAGAATACGGATCATGTTTCGGTTCGGTTGGATTGAGAGAAGGAAGGCGGATCACCACCAGGGCTCGATTTCCACGTAGTGGGTGCGGGGGCCCCGCTGGACGAAGAAAACGACGCTGCGTGGCTTGCTCTGGCGGAAGCCCAGCAGGGTCTGGCGGAAGGTGTCGAGCGAGTCGATCGGCTCGCCGTTGACGCTGAGCAGGATGTCGCCGGCAATCAAGCCGCCGAGCGCGGCCCAGCCGCTGGCCTCGACCTTGCCGACCGTGACTCCTCCTGCCGCGGCTCCCAGCTCGGCCTCACGGCGTTGTTCGTCATTCAGGCCCGCGACCGTGAACTCGAACCGGTCGTCCTCGAACTCGTCGATGCTGTCCTGCGGCTGCGGCCGGCTCTCGAGCTGGACCTCGATCGTCAGCGGCTCGCCGTCGCGAAGACCGGTGAACTCGACCTTCGCATCCACCGGATACGCGCGGATCAGCTCGGGCAGAACGCCCGCGTCTTCCGGCCGGCGGGCGTTGATGACCCGTCCGTCGAGCTTCAGCAAAAGGTCGCCTTCCTTCAGTCCGGCGCGGCCGGCCGGCGAGTCGGGCGCGACCGAGCTGACGCGCACGCCCTTCTTGCCGGCGACTCCGAGCGCCTTGGCGAGGTCGTCGGTGATGACCTGGATGGCGGCACCGAGCCACGGCTTGTCGGCGGTGCGCGGACGCTGCGGATCGATCTCGGGGCCAACTTCGATCACGGTGACGAGGTTCTCGTCGCCACGCTCGAATTCGACCAGCACCGGGGCCGGTTCATCGAGCTCGGCGGTGAACTTGGCGGTGAAGGACTCGAAGGCCTCCACGCTTCCGATCGGCTCGCCGTTCAGGCTCAGGATGATGTCGTCGGACCTCAGGGCCGGCTTTCCTTGGGACGACGCGCCGCCTTTGCGGACGGTGTCGATCAGGACACCCGAGGTGTCGTCACGTCGGCGCTCGAGCGCCGAAACCTTGGTCAGGTCACGAACGGTCAGTCCCCATCCCCTTGCTTCGGACTCCTTGTCGAGATTCGGCTCGCGGACTTCCACGGTGACCTTCCACTCCATCGGCTTGCCGTCGCGCAGACCGGCCAGTACGACCTCGCTGCCCGGCTCGCTTCCGAGCACCATGGCATTGAAAATCGGCAGGTCCTCGGGCGCGTGACAGTCGGGCAGTTCCTCGCCACCGAAAGCCGTGATGTAATCGCCGGCCTCGATGCCCGCCTTTGCTGCCGGGCTTTCTTCCCAGACATCGGCGACAAGCACGCCCTTCGCATCGCGGGTGCTGCGCAGAAGCGGTTGCGTCTCGAGGCCGATCCAGCCGCGGGTGACGTAGCCCTTGTCGATCAGCTCCTTGGCCACGTCCTTGGCGAGGTTCGAGGGAATCGCTCCACCGAGGCTGGCGATGCCGACCTCGTTGATGCCGATGATTTCGCCGTCGAGATTCACCAGCGGGCCGCCGGAATTGCCGCCGAAGATCACCGCGTCGTGGCCGATCCACCGGACGAGCTCTCCGACTTTCTCACCATCGAGCGTCATCGAGATCCGGTTGCGCGGAACGATCATCGCGGTGTTCGCCACGATGCCGCGGGTGATCGACTGCGAAAGCCCGCCCGGGCAGCCCATCGCCAGCACGGTGTCGCCGACCTTCAGGGCGTCCGAGTCGCCGAAGTTCGCGACCGCGAGGGGCTCGTCGGGATTGCGACGGGTCGACAGGTCGAGCTTGATCACCGCGAGGTCGGAGAGCGCGTCGGTGCCGACCAGATGGGCATCGACCTCTTCGCGATTCGAGAGCGTGCAGAGAAAGCGCGTGCCGCGACCGGCGACGTGATGGTTGGTGATCACGTAGCCGTCGGGCGAAATGATCGCACCGCTGCCGCTGCCCTGCTGCTTCTTCATGCGGCCGTTGGAGCCCTCTTCCATCACCACATGGATGCGGACGAGGGTCGGATACATCTTCGCGATCGCGGTCGAGACATCGGTCGCGGACGCAGGTGGAGCCGCGGTCTCCTGCGCCGCGGACGGCATCGGGACGACGGTGGAGATCAGAGCGGAAAGAATGAGCTTCTTCATTGGCGTTTGCACCGCCTAGCGAAGATCGATTCCGGATCTGTGGAACGAACTGCGACAGCCACCGGAATTGTGCACGGACTCCGGCCAGGACTCGCGAAGCCGCCGATTTATACCTCTTTGGGCAATTTAGTCCGAATTCACGCGCTGGACTCCACCGCCGGCAGACCTTATCCCCTCGCACCGAATCGTGCCTGAGCCTCCTGATATCCGCGACCACTTCACTTCCGACGCGTGGAAGGAGCGATTCGAGGACGAGGTCATGCACATCGCGGCCAAGCTGAAGGGCAAGGCGCGGGCCATTTCCACGGTTTGGGAAGACGCGGAAACCTTCGTCCTGCGCGGGGAAGTCGCCGGTGAATGCTGCGAAGCCGTCCACTGGCCGGCAGGCGGCCGCTGGGAATTCGAAACCTCGTGCCCCTGCGAGATCCGAACCTACTGCCCGCATGCCGCCGCCCTGCTCCTCGCGGCCACCAAGCCGTCCAAACTCCGCGATCTGCTCGCCGAAAGGAGCGCCGATTATGAAATCGGCTCCCAGATGACCACCTCCGAGGTGGCGTCTCCGACTCCAAGCTCTGAGCCCCAAGCTCCAAGCTTTTACCTCAAGGTGGTTCGCGAGCCGACCGGGTCGAAGGTCGTCCGGCTTCTCCTCCAGGCGCTCAAGCTCCCCGACACCGGCGAGTGGGTGGTCGCCCGTCCCTTCGCCATCTACGGTGACCATCGTATTCCACTCGGCGGCACCGCCGGACCGAGACACCACCGGGTTTCCGCCGACCTCGTGATCGAACGCGATGTCGCCGCGGAGATGAATGCCATCCTTCAGCTCCAACAGGCCGGTCTCACCTCGCTCGGCTCCCACGCCCAGTTCCGGTTCCTCCTCGCGCTGGAACAGAAGCAATCGTCAGGCGCCGACGCCCCGATCGCCTCGGCGCTCTGGTTCCCCAACCCCGGACACGGCACGCTCGACCATTACTGGCCGTGGCTGCGCGCCACCGGCACCGCACCGCTCGAGGCGGCGGGCTGGACGGTCGGGTTCGACGCGGACGTCGGCCACGAAGTCATCGAGGTCGACCCGGACGCTTTCTCCTATGTCCTCGAGGACGACGGTACCGGCTGGTTCCACCTTTCGGTCGGCTTCGACGTCGGCGGCAAGCAGCTCGACCTGCTGCCGATCCTCGCCGACCTCCTCGACCGCGGTGCCGATGAAGTGACCCTCGAGTTTCCCGCGGAAGGCAGCTTTCTCCACCACCTCGATGACGGCCGCGCGCTCAACCTTCCGGCCGATCGCATCCGCCGCATCCTCCGGCAGTTTTCCGCCCTCATCGACCCGAAGCGGTTCAAGGGTGGCAAGCTCAAGCTCCACCCGCTCGACGCCGCCACACTGGTCCACAACGACCCGCACCGCTTCAGTCCGCCATCCAAACTCGAAGCGCTCATCCAATCGCTCAGCGGGAAGACCTCATCACCGACCTCTCCGCTCTCCGTTCCAAGCTCCCTCAAGGCCGAACTCCGCGACTACCAGAAGACCGGGTTCGAGTGGATGCAGTTCCTCGCCGCCCACGACCTCAACGGCATCCTCGCCGACGACATGGGGCTTGGAAAAACCCTGCAGACGATCACCCACATCCTCGCCGAAAAGGAAGCCGGGCGGATGGAGCGACGGCCCGCGCTGGTGGTCGCGCCGACCTCGGTCGTCCCCAACTGGCTGGCGGAAGCGAAGAAGTTCGCGCCGTCACTGACGCCGCTCGTGCTCGAAGGACCGCAGCGGAAGAAATACTTCCGCTCCATCCCCTACGCCGATCTCGTGCTGACGTCCTACGCGCTGCTCCAGCGCGACATCGACAAGCTCCGGGACTTCCCCTTCCACCTCGTCGTGCTCGACGAGGCGCAGTACATCAAGAACCCGGCCGCCAAGGTCGCCAAGGCCGCCTGCGAGCTCGATGCCCGCCACCGCCTCTGCCTTTCCGGCACGCCGGTCGAGAACCACCTCGGCGAACTCTGGAGCCTAATGCGCTTTCTCATGCCCGGCTTCCTCGGCGGACAGGAGGAATTCAACCGCCGTTTCCGCAAGCCGATCGAAAACGAAGGCTGCGAGGAACGGCAGAAGGCGCTCAAGTCACGGGTCGCGCCGCTGATCCTGCGGCGGACCAAGGACCAGGTCGCCAAGGAGCTTCCGCCGAAGACGATCCTCGTCCACCCGGTCGAACTCAACACCGGCCAGAAGGATCTCTACGAAACGGTCCGCGCGACCATGGACAAGCGCGTGCGCCAGGCGATCGCGATCCGCGGTCTCGAAGGTTCGCGCATGCTGTTCCTCGAGGCGCTGCTCAAGCTCCGCCAGATCTGCTGCGAGCCGAAGCTGCTGAAGTTCGAGAACGAATCCAAGCTCGAGGCCGACGCCGCCGGCTCGGCCAAACTCGACTACCTCGCCGACCTGCTCGACACGCTGGTGGAGGAAGGACGGCGCATCCTGCTGTTCTCGCAGTTTACCTCGATGCTCGACCTGATCGCCGAGCATCTTAAAAAACGGCAGATCTCGTACTTGATGCTCACCGGCGCATCGAAGAACCGCGGCGAGCTGGTTGAGCGATTCCAGAACAACGAGATCCCGCTGTTCCTCATCTCACTCAAGGCCGGCGGCACCGGACTCAACCTGACCGCGGCCGACACCGTCATCCACTACGATCCCTGGTGGAACCCGGCCGCCGAGGCCCAGGCCACCGACCGCGCCTACCGGATCGGTCAGAAGAACCCGGTTTTCGTCCACAAGCTGATCTGCCAGGGGACGGTGGAAGAGCGGATCCACCAGCTTCAGCAGAAGAAAAGCCAGCTCGCCGACGCTCTCCTCGCCGATGCCGCCAAGGCCGCCGCGCCCGATGCGCAGCTACTGTCAAACCTGCTGGCTCCGCTCGGGTAAGGATCGGGAAGGGACCGGAAATCCCCTCTCCATCATCACCGCACGAATGACTGCAGGCGGTGTGGGAGGAACTCGCGGATGATACCGGCGAGGTGGAAGCGGGCTTGTTGCCAGTTCTGGCAGGGGCACTTCAGGTGGAGGTAGATTCGCGTCTTCATGGTCTTTCCTTTCCGTCCCTGAAGTCGTCAACCGCAGGCCGTGATCTCAAATTTCCGGAAATTTCCCGGAAAACGCCTCAGGCCAGGCGCCTCGGAGACGCCTGGCCCTCTGGGTTTGCCCGCGTGAGAAGACGGCCACGCGGGAAGGGGGAGAGAGCTACAATCCGATCTTCACCGGGCCGAGCGGCGCGTCGAAACGGCGCCGCTTGCCGATCGTGCCGGTCCAATCGGTAGTTCCGGGCTTGAGCCGGATCTTGCTGCCGCTCTGGGTGACCGAGAGCGCGTCGCCGAACGAATGGAACGGTCGGTGGTAGCCGCCGAAGTCGCCGTTGTTGCCGGCTCCGCCCGAGGGCACCGTCCAGAATCCGTCCGAAGTGCGGTTGATGACAGGGACTCCGATGTTGTCGATGTAGTTGTCGACCATCGTCCGCATCGTCCGGGCGTAGTTGGTGCCCGACGGATTGCGTTTGTTGAACGCGATGAAGATCCGGTAGCCGTCATCGCGCTGGAGCACCGCGCTGTTGGTGCCGCTGGGCATCGATCCGGTGTGGCCGTTCTTCTCACCGGCGGTCAGCGGGAAGTCGTCGAGCGACTCACCGATGTTGCCGCCGTTGTAGCCGACCCGGTAGTTGTCGGCCAAGGTCAGGTAGGCGGCTGCGGAGGTGACGAACGACCCCTGCCCGGTGCGGGCGTCATGATCCCATCCACCATACGAGCGGGGCACATTGTCCGGACCGACATTGTCGTAGACATTGCTCACGTCGGCGTCGCTGTCGTAGGCCGGTTCGCGAGAGTTCTGCCACGAGCGGAAGGTCCGTCCGGAGTGGATCTCGGTGGACGGCACCCACATCGAAGGCGTCAGCACGTTACTGCGGACGTAGTTGATGTAGCTCTGCCCGCTCTCCTGCTCGACCATCAGGCCGAGGGCGAGGTAGCCGGCATTCGAGTAGGTATTTCCGACCACCGTGCCGTCGCCAACGAGCGTTCCGTTGCCGGGGTTGAGCTGGAGCGGCTGCCCGAGGATGAAGCGCATCGTGGAAACCCGTCCGGGAGGCGAGTCGACGCCCATCTGGCCGGCGATGTTGGTCTCTTGGTAGGTCCAGTCGTTGATGTCATTCGTTCCATCTCCGTCCGGATCACGATTCCGTCCGCCCTGGTGGTTCAGCAAGTGGAACACGGTGACGTTGGGAAGGCGGTTGTCGCCGAGCGACGGCCACGGATCGTAGTCGAGGACCCCGCCGCCGACCTGGTCGAGATCGAAGGCGTTGGTGTTCACCGTGTCGTCGATCAACTGGTGGATGCACGAGGCGGTCACGGGCTTGGTCAGGCTGGCGACGCGGAACAGGGCGTTCTCCTGCAGGTCGTTGCCATCGTAGTCCTCGCCGAAGCCGCGGAGGTAGATGATCCGTCCGTCCTGCATCAGGCCGAGCACGCCGGCGGTGATGCTGTTGGCGTCCATGAAGGTGGACATCATGTCGTCGAGATCGGTCAGCTCCGGAACGGGGCGTCCCGAAACCGCGGGAACCGCCGCGGCGGGAAGAGCCGCCGCGGCCCACAAGGAGGCCGCGGCGAGTGTCAGGCTTTTCGGTTTCATGGCCTGGGTTGGTTGGATCCGTTATGCTTACTGGAGGGAAACGAGCACCAGCACGAGGCCGCGGCCTTCCTTGAGTTCGGTCATCGCCTTGCCGACGATCGCGCCTTGGGCCTGGCTGTGGTCGGTGACCTTCATGCCGTGTCCCGGAGTCGGGGAGGTGGTGATCAGGTCGCCCGGCTCGATCTGGCCGAACTCGGTGTCGACGTAGCAGTAGACGCGGCCAGTGAGTGCAACCGGGTGGTCGCCGTCGGCGATCGAGCCCTTCTGACCCATCAGCATGCCCGGCTTGACGCCACCCGCTCCGCTGATCACGCCCGCCGCGGTGCGGTCGTAGGCCTTGGTGCTGACCACCAGCTCACCCGGGTTGGTCGGGTCGATGGAAACCAGCATGCCGGGTTCCGGTTCGAGGGCGTTCGGGTTGATGTTGAACTGCTCGGTCAGGTCCGATCCACCGGTGATCTCAAGCACCTGGGTGCGGATGATGCCGTTGCCGTCTCCGTCCTGGGCATCGAACTCGATGGTCGTCTGGCCGGCGTGGTTGCGCAACTTGACGTGGCTTCCGCCATTCGTGGAGGCAGCGTCGAGGTCGATGGTCGTGTGACCTTGCTCGTCGCGGAGGCGGATCTGGCCGCCGCTGTCGCCGAAGTCGTTGGTGCCGCCTTCGATCTGGACGGTGTTCACCGAGCCTCCGCCGAGGAGGGCCTGGCGCAGGACGAGGCGGGATTCACCGAAGGTGCCGTAGGCGGCGTCCGCTTCGATGGTCAGCAGTCCTTGGGCGTTGCCCATATCGAGACTGGCCGAGTGCTTGCCGCCATACATGCGGAACTTGGTGTCACCCCACTGGTCGCGCAGGCTGATCGCGCCACCGCCTTGGGTCGAACTGCCGTAGAGCACGGCACCGAGGCCTTCCGGCTGGTAGAGCTTGATCGTGCCGGCACCGTTGCGGTTGCCATCGGGATTCTTCGGATCCGCGCCGCCTTCGCTGCCTTGGCCGAAGATCTCGACGCCGTTCACGCCTTCCGCACCGCGGACCACCACTTCGGCACCGCCGAAGTCGCCGAGCGCCTCGGCTTCGATGAAGGGTGAGGATCCGCCCTTCTGGTGCACCTCGATACGGGCACCACCGGCGTTCTCGCCGTCAAGGAACACGCCTTTCTCACCGGCGCTGTCGTGGACGATGAACTCACCGCCTGCGGAGCTTCCGTTGGCATAGGTCGCCGCGTCGCCGTCGGCCGTGATGCCCGGCTTGCCACTGATTTGAAACAGCTTCAGACGGCCGCCTCCGAGCAGGTCGCCCATCGAGGTGGTCGGGGTGCCGAGTCCGTCCCAGAAGTTCAGGATCGGCGAGTTGTTGGCGACCGTGAACTCGCTGAGTTGGCTGCCGCCCTTCTCAAGCTTGAGCGTCTCGAGCGTGATGGCATCGGCGATGTCGTCCGAGCCGACGCTGCCGTCGACGATGTGGCTGGAGGTGATGGTGTTGGCCGGGATCGCGCCGGGCGTGATCGCGCCGTCGGCCACCGTGGCGGCCTGCATCGCATAGCCGACCGAGGTCACCTGGCGGTCAGGGGTCAGCTGTTCGCCATTCACCCAGATGCGGAGGAAAACCTCGTCGGTGGTGAACACGGACGGCGGAAGCGCGACCATGCCGATGTCGGTATTGCCGAGCTGCACGTTGAACAGGCCGTCGCTGACCGGAAGGGCCACGGAAGCCGCGGGTTCGGAACCGGCGAAGCTGGTGCCGTCGTTGCTCCAGAAGCTGACGGTGGCGTCGCCATTGACGAACGCGAACTTGAAGTCGGCCGGGGCGTTCACGGGATTGCCTTCGTCATCCTGCAGGACTCCCTGGTGATGGATGAGGTTGGGCACGTCCGCCATGGCGGCGAGGCTGAGGGTGGTCGCGAGGACGGGGATGATGAGGTTGGTTTTCATGATGTTTTGGAGTGTTGTTGGTTTGAGGTTGTTGGTGGTTTTCAGGAGACGTTTCGAATTCACGGGAGATCGGGGTTTTCGAGGCGGAAGAAGCGGCGGTCGGCGTCGATCGGAACGACCACCGGATTGCCGTCGCCACCCGGGACGGGCGACCAGACGGAGAGGTTGGCCGAGGCGGTCCACGACCAGCCGGGCACATCGGGCACGGTGACCAGGTTGAGGAAGCCGGCCTCGCCCTTCAGGACGTGGCACTTCGGCGTACCGGCGATCACCGGGCGGTAGTTGCAGACCATCGGGCCGGAGCAGACGATGCTGTTCGGGCTGCCGACGGGGCGGGATGCGCTCGGATCGGAGGTGCCGTCGGTGGCGTAGCTGGCGCTGACGCTGGTTCCGCAGCCGCCGAAGGACGAGGCGACGAGTTCGATTCCGTGAGCCGCGGGGCCGATCAGGGCGGCGGCGGTCAGGAGTGGGATCAGGTGGTAGGTCTTCATCAGTTTGTGTTGGGTTGAATCGAGCCGTTCGAGGCCCTGCTGCCCGTCCCTTCGCCATCGCCCGACAGCGATTTCAAATTGCTGCGAAAAAAGTTCGGAACCCGTGTTTCCCCGGGCGTCGCGTGCCCTCGTATTGGACCGCCGGCTTCAGCCGGCCCCGGAGCCCGAGCGCTTCACCCTTCGCTCTCCCACCACCCTCCCGAGCGGTTCGGTCATGCGGCTGCCCACCGTTTCATCGACGACCGATGCCTGCGGAAGCCGGCACTCCATCCCCGGACGCCGATTCGGCTCTTCCAATCTGTCCGCACACAAATGCGGCCTAATTTGAAACTGCCAGCCCGCGCCCGCGAATAGGGGCTGACGCTCATGAACTCCTCGAACTCCATACCCGCGCCAACCCTCGCCCCGCCGCTTCCGGTTTTCGTTGCCACGCCACCTACCCTTTGCTGGCATCAGGCGGACATGACCCTTCCCGCGGAAGATCAGGCATTCTGGGAAAACCTCTGGAACGCGATGCTGGAACGCCTGCAACGGCCGGTGAACGGCGTGCTCGTGAATCGCGAAACCGCACTCCGCCTCGGCGAACCGCTTCTGCTCAACCACGTCCGGCTGCGCGACGAGACGAACGACAGCGCGCGGACCAATGCGGTGGTCCTCGACGATGCGACCATCAGCTCCAAGGAGTATGTCGCCGAAGAGCGCGTGCTGAGCCACGACCAGGAGCGCTACCGCGATCCGGAAGACCGGCGCTACGAGCGGAACCTCGACCTGCCCGCCCTGCAGGAGCGGAAGGGCGACGGACGTTTCGGGCATCCCGAGTGGGACAAGCTCGACCGCTTCCTCCGCCCGTTCGGCTTCCAGGTGATCCACCGCAAGGGTTTGCGCGACGAGGATGGCGAAGAGGTCTTCAACGACACCTTCGCCTCGCTCGCGCTTTCATCCGAAGGCCCGGCCCCGATCGAGGAGCTGATCGTGTTCGAGGAAATCATCCCCAACTTCTGCCGCCGCGTCGGCTTCCGGGCGATCGACTCGATCCGCCGCCGGAACACCCAGAAGGCCCGCCCAGACCATCTCCACAGCCTCGACGCGATGGAGACCGAGGAGGGAACTGCGGTCGAAATCGAAGACCCGGCCGCGGCCGACCAATCCCGCCCCGACACCTGGCGCTTCGAAGAGATCTACAAGCAGTGCCGTGAAGAGCTGAACGCCGTCGAGTGGGGCCTGATCTTCGATATCCACGTCGCCCAGAACTACACCGTGAAGGACCTCATCGCCGATCCGGCGAAGCTCGAGTTCCTCGGCATTGACCCGAACCAATCGGCATCGACCTTGAGACGTCGGGTCGAGGACATCCTCAACCCCGCGCTCGAGCGTCTCGCCGAAGCCCTTGCCATCTGACCGCCATGAACCCATCCGATTCCAACGACCGGATCGAACGGCTGAAGCAGGTGCTGGCCGACAGTTATCCGCAACGCGCCGAAGGCAGGGCGAAGGAGCCGCTCCCGGAGAGCGTGCTGGCCGCGCTGGAAGGTCGCGAAGCCCGGACACCGAGCCCGACCGTGGCCAAGGCGTCATTCTTCGAGAAGGTCGCCGCGATGTTCCGCACCCCGCAGCTCGCCGCAGTCGGCATGGCCGCGGTGGTTGTGATCGCCGCGGTCTGGATCTTCAACCCGTTCGGCAGCACGACCACCGATCCGGGCCCGGGACCCGGACCTCAGGATTTCCGAAGCCCCGGCGGGGACAGCAAAGCCTCGATAGTGATCGTCACCGGCCTCAGCGACGAGCAGGTCAGCGAACTCCAGGACTCCGGCTATTTCCGTGAGGATCAGCTGGTGGTCGTTCCCTCCGACTCGGATCTGCAGAGCGCCCTCGAAGCGAACCGGCGACCGAATCTGGTGCTGGTCGATGGCGGCATCGGCGAGATCAGCACGCCCTTCGCCGGCGACGACGGACCGGATGCCTTGGCATTCTCGAGCGACGATGACGATCTGGCCGAGCTCATTCTCGAAACCCTCGCGGAGTTGCCCGAACCCGCCGACGAGGACAGCGAATAAGAGCCATGAAGCAGGTCCAACCATGGCTCGTTGCCGCAAGCCTGAGCGCCACGCCGCTGGTCGCCGACGACCTCGGCAGCCCGATCGGCGCGTCGCACCTGCTCACACCGGGCACCGCAACCGGGCAGGTGGTGGGCAACTCGACCATCGTCAGCCTGAATGACAACACGGTGATCGAGTGGGATTCGTTCACGTTGCCCCAAGGTTCGGATCTCCAGTTCAACTTCACCAATCCGGCCGACACCGTCGTCAACCGCGTGACCGGAACCGGTGTGACACTGGTCGGAGGCACGATCGAGTCGAACGGCAATGTCGTCCTGCTCAGCCCGAACAGCTGGCTGCTTTTCCGCCCGTCCGCGCGGGTTGTCGCCGGCAGTTTCACCGCCAGCGGCCTGAATGCGGAGGCGACGCAATTCTTCAATGGCGGCAGCAACCTCGAGTTCGAAGCGACACCGAACAGCAACCCGACCACGGTGATCCGTGGCGAGATCACGAGCACGTCCGGCGATGTGATCCTCGTCGGCCGCGAATTGCAGGTTGTGGGTGACATCAAGTCGGCCGGCAACGTGGTCGCAGTGACCGGCGATGAGGTCGCGATCGACCGGAACGCTCCGCAGAACGCGGTGACCGATGGCGGCAGCCAGATCATCCAGGGTGGCGTGATCGACGCCGGAGCGGACATCGCGTTCGTCAGTCAGAATGCCATGAGCATGACCGGACAGATGACCGCGAACGACGGCCGCGGCCGCGCCTTTTTCCGGGTGGACGACGGCGGCAACATCCTGACCGGGGCCGCCGGGCTTACCGTCCGCGCCGGCTCGGCCGAGTTTTCCGTCGAACCGAACGGCGAGGTCGCCTTCATCGGTCCGGTCGAAGGCGAATTCACCGGCGGCATCTCCCCCGCCCTCAACGAGTTTCCCTCGCTGTCCTCGAACCGCAGCGCGCGCCGCACGGTGCCGACCAGTTCGACCGTGACCGCCCGCGCCGGGACCGGCTTCACCAAGGAGGACGAGAAGAAAGCCAAGCGCCGTTCCCGCGCCGTGGCGGAAAACGTGGCTCCGGTTCGCAAGCGTTCGTTCTTCCGCACCCGCACCACCGTCACGCCCAAGCGGTGAGTCGGCGGTTCGGTCGTTTGGTGATTCAAGTCCCGAAGGGACGCAGGCGGTTAGCCACGGGGTTCACCCCGTGGTTTTGGACCTCGCAAGATGATTGAGCCCCGGAAGGGGCGACGGCGAAGCGGTCCGGACTGATCGTTCGCGACTCCGCCTGCGCCCCTCGCGGGGCTTGTGAATTTCACTGCGAACGGTTCCACGGGGTGAGCCCCGTGGCTAAATGCCGACGCCCCTTCGGGGCTGGGAAGGGCCGAATCTCGGATATGCCCACTCACCGCGAACTCATCACGAATCCTCCGTAACTGAGGATCGCGGTTTCGACTGCGTCGCCTTTCGGATCCGCATCGCTGAGTTTCGCGAACTGCTCCGCCTGCATCTTCCACAACAGTTCCGAAGGCGATCCGGCATTTCTCAGGGAAGCATAGTATTTCCCCATGAACTCCCCCGTGCTCTGATCCGGAATCTCCCAAAGGCTGGCGAGGACGTTCTGTGCGCCCGCCTTGATGAATCCACGCCTCAGACCGAGCACGCCTTCTCCGGACACCGGCGTGCCGAGCGCACCGCGACAGGTGGAAAGCGTCACCAACGCGGTGTCCCGAAGATCCAGCGAAGCGGCTTCCTCGGGAAACAGGACGCCGTCGTCACTCCCCGACAACGCGAGCAGAATCCCATTCTCGTAGAGCGCACCGGGATCCGAGGCGAGGTCCCCGGCCCCGGCGAGCGGGACATTCAGGCCATGGCTCGCGAAGTGTAGCACGGCGGGCGAGGACTTAAACCCCCTCAGGGCCGCGAATGTCGCATCATCATTCAGCAGCAGCCCGCTACCTTCCGGCGCGATGCCCCGAAGTGACTCGATCTCGCGCTTCACCACCGGCAGGTCGCTGACATCGTCCAGCGCCTCGGCCCAGCGGGGCGACCAGAGGTCAGGCTGGGCGTCGGCCCGCTTCCGGAAGCCGGAGAAGTCGGAAACTCCGAGCGCCAGCCATGGCTGCTCCGACGGCGTGTCGTTGGGCGGGTCATCCAAAAGAAGCCGGCCGGCATCGATCACCTTCAGATCTTGCAGCGACTCACAGAGGAACCGTCCGTCCGCATCCCGAAGGATGGCGAATGGAAGCAGGTGCATCTTCCCTTCCGGGCAAAGAATCACCCTCCGCGTGCCCTCCGGCAAAGCCTCGGCAACGGGTTGCCAGAACGCCTTGTGAAGATCCGCCAGCAGCGGCGCCATCGGGATACCGGCCTTGCCTTCACCCTGGCGCAGGATGTTCGCGCGCACTTCCAGACTGCGATGGAGCAAATCAAGCCGCCCCATCAGGCGTTCCTCACCGAGCGGGATCCACCGCGGGGCAGCGTCGCGTGTGAGAACAACCGCGCCGTATCGCCACTTGCCCTCCTTGCCTTCCCCCTCGCGGAAGCGGACGCAATCCACGTACGCGGCGGCGTCGGGCAGAGCCTTGGCGAGATCTTGCCAACGCGGTAGCTCCGAAGAGGGCGCCTCAGGTTTCCCGTCGCCATGGGAAACCGCCCGAAGCTTGCGGCGAAACGCTTTCACCTGGGGATCGTCCTCGGTCGCGCCACCCAGAAGCAGGCGATCGATCTCGGACTGCAGTCCGTCGATGAGCGATGCCCGCTCGCTGGACTGCTGGCGGCGCGACAGAACGGCTTCCATGATCCGCCCCTTTCCACCCAGCAGACTGTCGGCGATCGCCTCCGCATCCCCCAGACGGCAGACGATCGAATGCAGGTCGACCTGCTGGCGGAAGTTCAGCAACTCGCGTTCCGTCCCTCCGGCGATCAGCGCATCGACCAGCTGCCCGGCGGCCCGGCGCGCCTCGCGAACGGCCGGGCCCGCTTCTCCGATGTTTCCCGTAGCAAGTCGGCACGCGGCGATCTGATACAACACCTCGACCAGTGCCTGGTGGTGCTCTTCGACGTGATCCATCAGCAACCTGCGCGCTCCCATCAGCGGCTTGAGAGCCTCTTCGGGATCACCTGCCTGCAATCGCACCGCACCGAGATTGGCGAGCACAGGAGCGAGCGAAGGGTCACCGGCTCCCTTCTCATCCTTCAGGATCTGAAGTGCCTCCTCGATCTCGCTCTCCGCGGCCGCAAGCTGATCGAGCGCGGCGTGGATCGATGCCGCGAGATTGAGCCTTGCGGCGTGCCGGAGCGGGTCGGTCGGAAGCTCGAGCAGGGCTTCCACCTCGGCCACCGCCCCTTCGGCATCCCCCTTCCGGAAACGGCAGAGCACGAGATTCGACCGCAGGTCGATCAGCAGGGGATCCCCGGCGTCCGCGATCTTCGATGCATGCCTGACGGCTTGGGCAAAGTGGTTCTCAGCGAGGCCGTAGGCGCGGATCGCGAGGTGGTAGCGGCCGAGGCAGTCGTGACGATGCGCCAGCAGGTCGTCGCGATCCGCTGGGGTATGGCGAAGCGCCGAATGAAACAGTCGATCCGCTCCGGCATAGCGGCCACGCACCAGTTCGAGCAATCCGAGGTGACCTTCGCTGACACCGATCCGGATTTCATCGCCGATCACCTGCCGAAGCTGGAGCGCGCGTTGCAGCGGGAGCGCGGCTCCGTCGAAGTCCCCAGAATTCTGCAACGCACGCCCGAGCCCGTCGTGCAGAAGCGCGACGAACTCCGGCTCATCCATTTCGGCCTTCGGAGCAAGCGCATCGATTCCGGCTCGATACCGCTCCGCACTCTTCTCGTGATCCCCCGCCTCGGTGTGCGCCCATGCCACACGGGCCAGAGCCTCGATCCACGCCCAGCGATCCTCTTCCGCTCCGGTCTTCTCGAACGCCTCGGCGAGGGCGCGCTCGGCATCGACCAGCGAGTCGATATCGCGCTGGACCGGCTCGGCGGCACTGAGAAGCCCGCAAGCAATCAGGGCGGGCCCGGCGACCCGAAGTCGAAACGAAGAAAGCATCGGTCGTCCGAATAAGGTCCCAGATCGATATCGAAGCGCAACTCCCGAAGCCCGTTGACCACCGGGCCAGTCAGAATCTGGTCGGGCGGCACCGTCTGCCAACCGGCGAGAGTTTCACTCAGCTCAAGCGTCACCGGCAATGCCCAGCATCCGTCGCCGAGGATCGCGCTGTCATTGACCACGCTGTCGGGAAGCCACGCGGAGAGCGACGCCTGGCTGCCATTGAGGGCGAAGTCGACCGGCACCCGGGCGCGGCTCGCACTGTCCATCGGGTCGGAGCTTCCGAGAAACTCAAAGATGTCCGTGTCACCATCGAGATCGGAATCCGTTTCGTAGTCGATCTCCGGCTCGCTCGCCACTTCGCCGAGACCATTGCGATAAAGCCAAGCCTCAAAGGCACATGCGCTACGTGCCAGGTGGATGTCACGGTCCGCGTCGTAAACACTCATCTCGACCAAAGCCGCCTCGACCTCGGCCGGAGTCGCTTGCGGATGGGCGGTGAGATGGTTGGCGACCAGACCGGCGACCAGCGCGCACGAAAAACTGGTGCCCGAAGACGATCCGAAGCCGGTATCAACCGAGCCGCCCGGCGCGAACAGGCTGATGATGAGTCCACTGTCATCAATGTTGCCGTGCTCGTACAGGGGATTCAGGTCCTCAAGTGTCGGGCTCCCGGACGGACTCGGGTTGAAGGAAGTCGCGCCCACCGTGATGACGCCGTCCTTGTCGCCATGCATCGCCGGCACGAACTGCGACGCCTGCGCCGGATCGAGGCTGTTACCCGCCGAAATGATGACCGGCACCCCTTGGTTGACGGCCTGCTGGAGCGCGCCGCCAATGTCCACCTGGTCCATCGGGTCCTCACCGCTGCTGGCAATCACGATCATCGTCGGAAGAACCTCGGAAAGGTCGCGCACGACCGCGTCGCTCAGGCTTTCGAGAATCGCATGGTTCACATAACTCGCGAAAGTCACCGAGTTCCCCATCATCGGCGATGCGCCCGAATACATGTCGGTCGGAATGATCTCCATCGCCGCGCCTTGGGCGGTGCCGAGATTGGCGGCAGCGAGCAGATTGACGACCTGGCGCGGATGGTCGGAAACCGTGTCCGGAACGTTCTCCCCATCCTCCACCGGGTGGACCAAGGCATCGACACTCAAGGCATTGGCTCCGTCGAAGACGATCGGCAGTCCGCCATCTCCGGCGAGATCCTGGAAAACGAACGGCTCGAAGTCCTCGAGACCCTTGTCGATCACGTAGACCCGCACCTTCTTCGGCGTGCTCGCTCCCATGTCACCGGTCGCGAGGGCCGATGGATAGAAGTAGCTGGCTGACGGGTCATCGGCATCGACGAAAAACGGATCGAAGATGCGCGCCAATCCCCAACCCGGATCACTCACTTCACCGAAGCCCGAGTCGGGCTCGATGATCAGCGGGTCCGCGACCACGTTCAGCACCGGGTTGCCACCCAAGGTCAGGAACTGGTCGGGCGTGAGCCATGCCGACACGCCGACGACTCCGTAGGACAGATAGTCAAGTTCGTCATGCACCTGCCCGCCTTGGGCTGTGACCAGCGCGTAGAGCGCTTCGATCGAATTGCCCGGCAGGTTCGGGTCGTCGTAGCTGATGAAATACGGGTCCTGCGGAGTGGCGATCGCTTCAAGCGACGAGAATGCCGACTGACCGCCGGTAGCGCCGAGAACGAGTCGGTTCTCGATGTCGGGAACCGCGCCCGCAGTCGCTGTCCCGAGCGTGGGCGTCTCAGTGTAATCGATGACGCGTCCTTTGCCACTCACCGTGAACTGTCCGGCACCGGTGATGGTGACCGCGATGCCTTCGATGATCCAATCGCCCGACCCCTGAGCGGCGACGTAGGCGTTCCCTCCTTCGTCCACCGAAAGCCCGGCCGGTGTGATTTGCGAACCGGCGAGTTGGGCGAGCGCCAGCGGCGTAAGCCAGCCGGGAGTGCCGTCGCTTTTGATCATCCCGATGAACGAGTGGATCCCGGAAGCGACCGTGACCGGAGCGGCATCGAGGTCGTAAGTGAGCGAGCCGAACGACACCTTTCGACCGGTAACGGTGAAGGTCACATAGACTTCTCCGTGCTCTCCGCGCTCCATCGCGTGGATCTCGTCGTCGGCCTCGGATCCGGCGCGAAAGTCATTGAGGATCTGGTCGCCGGTGAAGTCCGCCTCGCCGATCCACACGTCGGTGGTGCCACCGAGAAATCCGACCCCGCTCTTGGTGCCGCCGACCCACGGGGTGTCGTCGGTCGTTATGGTCGCTTCGGTCAGCCGGGTATCGTCGAGTTTCGTGTCCGTGATGCTCGCCGACGCCGCCAAAGCGGTGCCCGCTGCCGGAAGCGGCAACGTGTACTGGTGCACCCGGGCGTCGACGCCGAGGTAGTTCGGCACAAGACCGTCGCGCTCCTGACCCACGGTGACGAGGAAGCCGGCGCCGGTTTCGATCGCCATCGCGCTCGGCTGCATGTCCGGGTCGACCAGGTTCGCCGCAATGAAAGTGCCGCTATTCGACCATGCGACGAATCCCCGCTGGTCGACCGCGACCGGTCCGCCGACCAAGGAGAAGGTCGTGCTATTGCGGTTCTGAAAAGAGAAGGCGTCGTCAACGAGGCCGAGAAGATACGTGCGCGGGCGGCTGGCCACGGCAAGGTCGAGCGCCTCGGAGGTCGGCGAGCCGCCTGCCGTGTTGAGCGGCTCAAGCTTATCTGACTGCTGCGGCGAGAGACCGACCTCCCATTGCAGGGTGCCTCCATTGTAGTCGAGGACTCCGGCGAACACACATCCTACCCCGGAGGGGCCGAAAAGGGCGGGAGTCGTCGGGCCGGGCGGGAAGCTGGCGAAGAAATCGAAATTCCCCGCCATCACCACCGGCTTGGTGGCGCCCGGCAGGGCATGGGCGGCGATGTACTCCGAAGTGCCCAGCGCCGGCATCGTCCACGTCTGGTTCTCCTCGACGATCGAGAACCGGACTTGCGCGAAGGCACCGGTCGGCAGCGCGGCGGCGACGCATGCCCACGCGAGCCACCCGCATCGTGTGTGCCGAGTGATTCTCATCTTCAGGTCGGAGCATCTTCCATTCATCGCCGCGTGGCCAGTTCGTGTGGCGTTCGTTTTCCCCCTATTCGGGAGCCTCGACGACCAATTCCAAGATTTCACTAAAAACCTGACATCAACCGTCGGGAACCGCGAAGGAACGATCAAGGGAACCTTACAGAAAGAACCACGAATGGACGCCAATGGACACGAATATGGAGACGGCGAAGACGTTTCCGGCAAAACGTCCCTACCTACCGAAGATCGCGACGTTCCCGCTCGTGAGGTCCGAGTCACAGGTTCCAGAACATTCGCGTCCATTCGCGTTCATTCACGGTTCTCCATATTTGACGCGCCCCGATTTAGCTGGGCAGCGGCGACGACGGCCCCGCATGCTTGCGGAGCCTTGATCCGCGCCGTCCTGCCAGCGATCGCGGTGGCGATGCCATGGGCCGCCGCCCAGGACCTGATGCCCCGCGAACTGCCGGGCACGGGCGCCGCCGTGCTCCGTTTCGAGGCTGCGCCCGACGTCCACGGCTGGGCCGCCGACGATTCGCCCATCGTTCTCGAGCGGCTCGAATCATTGGTCGTCACCGGCGACCAACCCGGCCGCGAGCCGGTGACGATCGGATCGGTGCGGCTGGAGCGAATGTCGGTCGGCGGTCTCGAATCGCTCGCCGCCGAACTTTCCGAATGGATCGGCCGACCGCTGACCGAGGTCGGCCTCGACCGACTCACCGAGGTGGTACTACGGCACTACGACGACCGGGATCGCCCGATGAACGAAATCTGGATCCCGCCGCAGTCGGGTGAAGGCGGCGTGCTTCATGTCGAGTTGGTCGAAGGCCGGGTCGGGGCGGTCGCGGTCGAAACGCTGCGTCACTTCAATTCCGACCTGCTGGGAAGCGGCATGCGTCTCCGGCAAGGAGATCTCCTGCGGACCAGCGACATGCAGTCCGAACTCGACTGGCTCAGCCGCAACCCGTTCCGCCAGGCCGAGCTTTTCGTCGCGCCCGGCGAAGGCGTCAGCGCCGACCTGATGATCCGGATGAACGAGCGCCGTCCATGGCGCGTGTATGCCGGCTACGACAACAGCGGCTCGGAGTCGGTCGGGGAAAACCGCTACTTCGCCGGCTTCAATTGGGGCAACGGCTTCGGACTCGACCAGGTCATCGGCTACCAGTTCACCATGGGCGACTCGCTCGATGTGTTCCAGGCGCACTCGGTCTCGTGGGAAATCCCGGTGCATCCGTGGCGCGGATTTTTCCGACTCAGCGGAGCGTGGGCCGAAGTCTCATCGATCGATACCCAAGCCGGTCTGCAGGTGAATGCCGACGGTACGAGTTGGCAGGTCGGACTGCTCTACGGCGCGCCCCTTCCCCGGGTCGGCGACTGGCGGCACGAGGTCCGTGGCGGAGTCGAGTTCAAGCGGGCCGACAACTTCGTGATCTTCGGCCAGACTTCGCTGCCGCAGAACGAGGTCGATGTCGTCCAGTTCCGCGGCGAGTGGCAGGGCAACGGTTCGCTTTGGGGTGGTCGCGCCGAAGCCAAGGCGGAGCTGGTCGCAAGCCCGGGTGGAATCACCGACCGCAACAACCGCACGCAGTTCCAAGCCTTCCGCACCGGTGCGGATCCCGAGTACATCTACGGACGGATCGAAGGCAGCTGGGTGCGTCCACTGCCCGCAGGCTGGTCGTGCCGCGTGCATGGCATCGGCCAACTCGCGAGCGGGGCCCTGCTCCCGACCGAGCAACTCGGACTCGGTGGACACCAAACGGTCCGGGGTTATGCCGAGCGGGTCTATCTCGCCGACAGCGGCTATGCCATTTCCGCCGAGCTACGGACACCGGCGTGGTCGCCGAGCGCGGGGTCTCTGGGACGGCTTCCGCTCCAAGGACTGGTCTTTCTCGATCACGGCCGCGGATGGCGGGAGAGCGAAGGCGCGCAAACCCTCACAAGTATCGGCATCGGCGCCCGAGCCGCCCTCGGAGCCTACGGCAGCGCACGTCTGGATGTCGGCTGGGGGCTCGAGGACGGCCAAGGCGCCGAGATCCACGGCGGCGTGACGCTGTGGTACTAAGTGGCAGTCAGGCCAAGGGATTGCAAATCACTCCGCGATACATGGAACTGCATCGCATGCCCGACTCCATCCGAACCACCGAGCCCGTTGCCGGCTACCCGGTCTATGAGATCGATCATCCGACCTGCACCGCACGCGTGGCGCTGCACGGGGCGCACGTGATGGAGTGGCAGCCGAAGCATGTGTCCGATCCCGTCCTTTACCTCAGCCCGGAAGCGGTGCTTCGCGAGGGAAAGGCGATCCGTGGTGGGATCCCGGTCTGCTGGCCGTGGTTCAATGCGCACCCGACGGATCCGTCGCTGCCGTCACACGGCTTCGCCCGCTCGACGTTCTGGAAGACCGGCGAGTTTTCCACAGACGGTGACGCCGTGACCTTGCGTTTCACTTTTGAAAAGGGCGCTTGGCACGCGGAGCTCCGGCTGTCGCTCGGTGAGGCCCTCGAAGCTGAGCTGACGACCACCAACCGCGGCGACCAACCCGTGCCGGTGAGCGGCGCGCTGCACAGCTACCTTCGTGTCGGCGACATTTCCGCGATCCACATCGAGGGGTTCGACGGCTGCGGCTACCTCGACACGGTGGGCGCACCGGCTGCCCGGCGGCAGGACGGGCCGGTCCGTTTCGACAGTGAAGTGGATCGGATCTACGACACCCATGGTAGCTCCCGGCTGGTCGATCCCACGCTTCACCGGACGATCACCGTCGAGAAGTCCGGAAGCCCGTCGACGGTGGTGTGGAACCCATGGATCGAAAAGGCCGCCGCCCTCGGCGATCTACCGGACGAGGGCTACAAGGACTTCGTCTGCATCGAGGCCGCCATCGCCAATGACCTCGCCGTACGGTTGGCACCGGGCGAGAGCCACAAGTTCTCGACCCGGATCCGTGTGGAAGAGGAGCGCCGGTTATGAAATCGGCAGTCTTGGGCGATTCGTAGATGCCGATTTCATAATCGGCGCTCCACTACCCCTCCACCGCGTTCTGCTGGCGGGCAATGTCGTTGAGGGTCAGCCAGCCGAGTAGCTTCTTCGGATCGGCAGCGCTGACCACCGGCACCTGCTGGAAATCGCGGGCGATCATCCGGTTGGCGGCATCGCGGATGGAGGTATCGGCCGTCACCGTCAGCAGTTGCTGACCTTCGAGCAGCTTGCTCATGGGCGTGTCGCCGGGGTGGTCGGACAACTCGTGACGGGTGATCACCCCGGCCAGCTCACCGCTTTCGAGGGTCACCGGGTAGGCATGGAAGCGTTTGTTCGATGCCTTGATCCGCTTCAGTGCCGATGCCAGCGTCTCCTCCTTCGAGAGCGCGAAGACGTCATGGCTCATGATCGATTGGACCGGTAGCTTCCGGTAGTCCTGGGCGCCGCGGTAGGCGGGCAGGCGGCGCAGGGTGACGCCGTCCTGCATCAGCAGCGCGTTGTAGATCGTCACCGGCTGCAGCTTCTTGGCGATCTGCCAGGCGAGCATGTTGCCCGCCATCAGGGGCAGGATCAGCGAGTAGTTGCCGGTCATTTCGAAGATGATGATCAGCGAGGTGAATGGGCAGCGGATGACCGCGGCGAACATCGCGCCCATACCGAGCAGGACGCAGCCGCCGATCACCTTCTGGTCGGTCGGAAACATCGGAATCCACTCGCCGAGGTGGTGGAGATTCGCCAGACCGGCACCGACGATGCCGCCCAGCATGCCGCCGAGGAAAAGGGTCGGTGAGAACAGGCCGCCGGATCCGCCTGAAGCGTAGTTGAGAACCACCGCGAGGAACTTCATTCCGAGCAGCACCGCCAGGATCTGCACGGTGAGCTTGTTTTCGAACGCGGCCTCAAGGCTGTCGTAACCGATGCTGAACACCGAATTGCGTGCATCGCCCATCTCACGGGTCAGGAACCACGCGGTCAGTCCGAGCACGCCGCAGGCAAGCCCGCCGGTCGCCGGCCGGAACCACGACGGCAGAAAGCGGCGGCTCATGAACCACTTCCGCATGCCGAGGGTGCTGCGGACGAAGCCATGGCCGATCAGACCGGCCGCCAGCCCGAGCGGAAGCGCGACCAGCATCCATGCCGAGGTCTTGTAGCTGACCGCAACGTGCGCGCTGAGCACGGGATCCTCCCCAAGCAAGGTGCGCGAGACGGCCGCGGCGGTCACCACCGCGACGACCATGCCGCCGAGCGCCTTCATCGAGAAATTGTCGAGCAACTCCTCGAAGACGAAGGTCAGTGCGGAGAGCGGGGCGTTGAAGGCGGCAGCGATTCCCGCGGCCATCCCGACCGGCGCCATCGACTGGACCCGGGCCGGATCGCGGAATCCCCAGCGTCCGATCCGTGAGGTGATCGCGGTGCAGATGTGGACCGTCGGGCCCTCGCGACCGAGGCTGTTGCCGAAGCCGACGTAGAGAGATCCGAGGAGGAAGCGCCAAAGCCCGCTGCGGAAGGAAATCTTGCCGCCCTTGTTGTAGTAGGCCGCCTTGGTCTGCGGAATCCCGCTGCCCGCGGCCTCCGGGGCGAAGAATCGGACGCCGATGCCGACCAGCAGGCCGGCCAAGGTCGGCGCGGCGAGGAGGATGATCACGAACTCCTTCGGGTCACGGCTTTCGGCCTCGTGCCACAGCCACTCGAAGAGGTGATGGATCGCCAGATGGAAGGCGACCGCGGCAAGTCCGCAGAGAAGGCCCGCGACGACGCAGAACGCGACAAAGCGCTGTGCGTCGCTCAGCCGGCTGCGCATCCAGTCCGGCAGGCTCCTTCGTTTCTCACCACTCATCCGCGGGGCGCGGCGTTATCATGGTCCGGCGGAATTGGCTAGAGGGGAGCGGAAGCGGAATTTGTAAGGCCCGGCGCCGCAGGTGGACCGCGCGAGCCTACTCGCGCTCTGCAAGACCCGGGCTCCGGGGCGCGAGTGGGCTCGCGCGGTCCGCTCCGCCTCATCCGGACTTCGGAAGGAGGCCGGACCTCCCTGAGTTCTCGAAATCCTTTGCGGCTACTCCAGCCCCAGCAACTCCCGGGTTTCCAAGCGCAGCTGCTCGGTGACCGCGGCTTCGTAAGCGGTCATGCCTTTCGGCGCCGGTGTCGTGAGCTCGTCCTTGGCCATCCAATGACGCTCCTCGGACCGGAATTGAAGACCGAGAAAGACCACCGCCAGCATTCCGCCCAGCCACGCCGGACGCACGGCTTCCGAGACGATACCGAGCCGGAGGCGGCGTTGCCTGCCGCCGATGAAGGACGCCTGCATTCCGAGCCAGACCAGAGCCCACAATCCCAAAACCCCCGCTCCGATCATCAGCGGGATGCTGTGCCCACCGGGAGGAACGCCGAGGCCGAGAAGCACCATCGCCACCGGTGGCGCCAGCATTGCGGAAGTCGCGGTGACCGGGCCCCAGCGCCAGGCCATGACGCCCCCCGACTTCGACAATCTCCACTGCGCGACCGCGACCGGCCACACCCAGAGCATCAGCAGAAGGCCGACGAAGTGCCCGATCGGGATCACGAACATCGTCAGCCGCGGCCCCCAATCGAGACGGGCGAACGGTGTGAGGTAGCGGAGCATCAGAAACAGCGCAATCGGGCCGAGGACTCCGACAGCACCAATCCAGATCGCATCCGTCCGATCCGGAAATCGCCGCAGGCTTCCCCGGAGCCGCTTCATCAAGGCCGCTTGGCCGGCTGCGATCGACAGAGAAATCAGGCAGGAAATACCGAGGAGTTTCCAAATCGCGCCTGACGCCAGCCGTCCGATCAGGGCCTGATCCACCCGGCACCCGGGCAAGAGTTCCTCCTGGGTCAGCGGAAGTGGCTCCCGCACCTGGCGTTCGATCATCGGCAGAGCCAGCGAAGCGATCATCGAACCGTGCTGCGTCACGAGCTTCTCCGTTTCCGGATTATCTCTCTTTCCCACTCCCAGATAGTAGTCGCGAACCGACTTTTCCAGCGCAGCCCACTTGTCGGGCTCCACATCGAGGGTGGCAGCCGCGTCCCGCATGGGCGGCAGCGTGGTGGAAATGAAGATCCGGGTGAGAAGGCCGTCGACCAGGCTGTGGGATGAGTCGGTCTCGGCCTCGGCGATCCTCCACCACAGCGTCGCAAGTGCTTGAAATCCCTCGCGGTCTCCCTCGACCCGACACCGCTGTGCCTCCGCTCCGATCAGATCCGCCAGCTTCCTCTGGCTGCTGTCGAATCGCAGCCCCGCCATGTAGGCGAGCACATCGACGTTATCAAAGAACTCCTCGGGCTCCGGCAGCTTGCCAAATCTGGCTTCGATCAGGTTGCCTTGGTAAGAGGTCAGGCGTTTGGCCACGACCGCCTGCTTCAGCAGCCCGACCCTCTCCGACAGAGCCTCGGGATCGTGGATGTCCCAAGTCAGCGAGATTCCTTCTTCCTGCGCCTTTTTGCGGCGGGTGTAGCCCCCTTTCAAAGGGATCCTTTCGACCACCGGATCGAGTTGGTCGATGGCTTGGCGAAGGGCAAACCATCCATTGTCCGGATCGAGTCCGGTGCCGGTTTCCAGAAAGTCAGGCGGCAGCTCATCGCGATCCGACTCGTAGCCAAGCGCATACTCGATGTAGAACGCAGGGTTGTCCGGGTTGCTCTGCCAGAGTGGCAACCATTTTCCCGCCTCGCTGGGATTGGAGGGATCCCCAAACAGCAGCAAGCGGTCTTCGTACGACAGATCGCGCTTCCACTTGCTCGACATCGACGGGTCGGGCACGCCGGCGAGCCCGGAAACATCCCTGAGCATCCGCACCCCTTGGAGAGGCTTCCAAGAGATTAAGATCAGCACCGGCACCGAAACCACCAGAACCGCCATTGCCCAGATCCACCGCCAGCGGGGATCACCGGACCGCTCCAGGCGTTCGGCGGCAGCTTCGAATTCCGCCGCATCGGCATCCGGCGAAACCTGCTCGGACAATTCCTGCCACGCCGCGAGTTTCAGCTCGTCATTGTCCGCCAGAGGTTCGACTGCCGCCTCGATAAACCGCTGTACTCCCTCACTCATATCCCCTTGAGAATTCGAACTTAAAGTTTGAAGTTCCCGTGCGCGGCGGCGCCGCGCGGTCGATCACTCCGCCTCGAAGGCAGCCTTCAGCTCTTCGTAGCGATGGGCAATCCACCGTTCTTCGAGCGCGTTCGTGTAAGTCTGGCTGGTCCATGTCGGCAGCAGGGTGTCGCGCTGATACCACCAGCTCTCCATGAAACGCAGGACCCCGGCGGCAAGAAGGATCGATGCCAGTCCGGCGATCGCCCACGGCCGGAGCGTGCGCGCCACCAGATTCGCCTGCAATGCGCTGTGGCGCGGCGTGAAAAGGTTCATGCCGCCGACCCAGAGCAACCAGAGCAACCCGACCGCGCCGGCACCGGCGCAGCCGCCGATGAAAAGCAATTGGTCCTCCTCGTCCGGGAGCGTCAGGAACTTGAGCAGTCCGACCATCGGCAGGGCGAGCGCGACGAACCCCGCCGCGATCCAGCCAAGCCACGATGCCGAACGTTTGAGTCCGAGAAACTCGCCCACCTTGGCCCATCGCCATTGGACCGCCTGGACCATCAGCACGATTCCGAGGATCAACCCGAGGATCAACTGCAGGATCCATCCGAGAGCCTCGAGCTCGTCATTCGGACCATCGATATTGAAACCATCGAACCCGACCGGTGTCAGCCGGCTCACGCACCACCAGTAGGCCCACGGCAGCGCGATACCGATGCCTCCGATCCACGCATGATCCCGCCACGTCAGGAGCGGCATCAGCCCGCGAGCCATCCCCTGGACGACGACATGCCGGCGTCCCGCCTCGAACGCACAGAGCAGGCAGAACAGGATCGCGATCGCCGCCGCGGGCCAAAGGGCGAAGCGGTGGAACATCGCCATATCCGCCTCGCGGCTCGGCTTGAGTTCCTCGACCGTCAGATCGGGCGGCAGCGGACCGGATTCCTGGACCCGTACACCGGCCGCCCCACCGAGACCGCCGGGCAATCGTCTCGAAGAATGCCCCGAAGCGAGAGCGGTGAGAATGCGGTCGGCACGATCACGTTGCTCCGCGACGCCCGCCTGGCTGAAATGGTACTGGAAACTCCTCGCTTCCTCCTGAAGTTGCTCGTCGAACGAGTCGAACTGCCAGGCAGCGGAATCCATCGACTGCAGTCGTAGTAGTGCCAACTTTTGCCAGTCTTCGAAGAAAGGGGCCAACTCCTCTTCATTGAGCTCGTTGAGAGCTTGGGAAAGGCTTTGCGCTCGGGAAGAGGAATAGTAGTAGCGATTCCTTCCCGAATTGGATCGGACCAGCTGCACGAACCTCTCCCGGAGCATCCCTCCGAAGACGGTGGATTCGGGCTGGAACGCCTCGACCTGCCTTCTGGCCAGTGCCTGCCCGTAGTGGTTCATCTGCGGCAACGCCGCCGCTTCCCTAAATCGTTCCAGGCCCCGTCGGTAAGCTTTGGGATCACGCACCCGGCCCCGATGGGTCGACCACGGATCACCGCCACTCGCCTTGACGAACTCCCACTTCATCTCCAGCAGCGGCCACAGCGCGTTGTCCGGATCAAGCCGGGCGATCAATTCGCGCTCCTCCTTGGTCATGAAACCCGGCGCATCCCCGGGAACCCTCGTCAGATGCTCCTGCAGGACCGCGAGATCCTCGGGGAAACGTTCGCGAAGCAGGGCAGTCTCTTCCTGACCCGGCCGCCCCGTCAGCAGAAGATCGGGCGCCTCGCGTTCAAGCCAGCGGAAGAGGAATTGCGGCCAGAACTCGTCGCGGTCATCGTAGCCGCCGTAGTAGGATTGCCACGAAAGGTCGCTCGCCAGTCCCATCCGCAGACCGGCGAGAAAATCGCGGGCCGCTCCGGTCAGACCGATGACGGTCAGCAGGAGAAGCCCGAGGGTCAGCGCGACCCGACGCGGCCATGCCTTGCGCTGCGGCGCCGACTCGAGCCGGGCGGTCGGCTCCGAGACATCGATCATGTCGACCGGCACACCTTGGTGACTCAAGCGTCCCATCAACTCCGCCCGGGCCTCCTCGCGTGCCGCGTCGCGCTGGCCTAGCGGACGCACCACGAGATCGATGAATCGTTCCAACTCCGGAGTCACGGATAGCTGCTAACAACTGCCCGCACGGTCGGGAAGAACGGAAAGGGGAACCCATGATGCACATTGGTGCCCGCGATGGTGCGCGGACTTCAGTCCGCATCTTCCCGTGGCCTGGGCACCGGAGCGGACTGAAGTCCGCGCACCACGTCCATCACTGCGGCGCTACCGCTCAAGAGATTCCCTCGCGATCATCGCCCGCTTGCGGATCGTGCCCCAGCGGTAGCCTCCCAAAGCACCGGTTTCCCGGATCACCCGGTGGCAGGGAATCAGATAGGAGATCCGGTTGCTACCCACCGCCGTACCCACCGCCCGCGCGGCCTTCGGGCGCCCGACATCCGCCGACAGCTCACCATAGGAAACCAACCTGCCCGATGGGACCCGCAGCAACGCACGCCATACCTGCAGTTGGAAGGGAGTCGCCCGGACGCACGCCTTCAGTTCGCCACTCCCATCCCGGAAAATCCGATCGACCCACTCGGCCGCCATCGCGTCGTCGCGCTTCAGCGTCGCCCGCGGCCAATCCGCCGCCACCCAAGCGAGCATGTCGTCGTCCGACTCATCGTCGCCGAACGCGAGGTGACAGAGCCCGCGCGGGTTATCGGCAATCACCGCACGTCCGAAGGGCGTCTCGGCGAATCCGGCACGCATCACCCAGCCGTCGCCGCCCGACTTGATTTCGCCCGGAGTCGCTGCCTCGAGCTTCACCGTCAGGTCGTGCAGCCTTCCCGGACCGGAAAGCCCGGAATCAAGCGCGACCTCCAGCACGTTTCCCCCACCGCGCAGCAGTCCCCGAGCGTGCTCGAAGGTCACGCACTGCAGGAATGCCTTCGGCGAAACACCGGCCCAACGGGTGAAGAGCCGTTGAAAGTGCGAAGGACTCAGACCGACACGTTCCGCGAGTTGCCGGAGATCCGGTTGCTCGGCGAACGATTCGTCGAGATGGCGGATCACCGCCGCCACGCGCTCGTAGTCGGTCATCGGGAGAAACGCTAGCAGTCCCGCCGGCCGCCGCCCACCCGATCCTTGCGGTGGAGTGGCTCCCTCCGGGGAGCCGGGCGGCTGCATGCCGCCCCGCCATGCCATGGCGCTTGGAAAGCACCACTCCATCCATCGTGCAAAGCGCCATGCCCGCTACGTATTCCCCCGCCACCCCGATCCGTTGGATTGACGCGCCGCAGGACCTGAGTTACGCGTCGCAGCCCATGGCCCGTCGCATTCTTTCCGTTCTCGCCTTGCTGGCGGCGTTTGCCGTGCAGGCGTCCGCCCAGGTCTCCGTCGACCTGAGGTTCCAGAAGACGAGCTTCCTCGCTGGTGAGCCGATCCCGGTGACCGTCTCGCTGACCAACCTTTCGGGTGCCGACCTCACCTTCGCCGGCAGCGTGCGCAAGCCGTGGATCGATTTCATCGTCAACTCGACCCGCGGCGTGCCGCTCAGCCCGCTCGGCAAGCCGGCCTTCGGCGCCGTCAAGATCCCGGCCGGCAAGACCGTGGCCAAGTCCGTCGATCTCACCGAACTCTACGCCTTCAGCGAGATCGGGAACTTCTCGGTCTATTCCATCGTCCGGCTGCCCAACCAAACCACCGGCGGTTACCAATCGAAGCGCCACCTCTTCACCATCACCACCGCCAAGCCGTACTGGTCCCAGGTCGTGGGCGTCCCGGGCAAAACCGGCCGCAGCAACGAGTTCCGGCTGGTCCAGTTCACCGCCGGCCGCAAGAACCAGCTCTACGCGCAGGTGGCCGATGCCAAGACCGGCCGCATCCTGCGCACCCACCATCTCGGCGAGGTCCTGATGCTCAAGAAGCCGACCGTGGCGGTCGACAGCTCGCTGAACATGCACATCCTCTACCTGATCACCCCGACCTTCTGGGGCCACGCGCGGATCTCGCCCGACGGCTCGTTCATCGGTCGCGACCTCTACAAGCCCGGTGCCACCGACCCCGGACTCGCCCGACTCGAAGATGGTACCATCAAGGCCGTGGGCGGCGTCCCTTACGACCCGAAAGCCGAAGCCGAAGCGCGCGAAAAGAACCGAAAAGCTTCGGACCGGCCGGACTTTATCTACGAGTGAGGCGCGGAAATCCGCAGCCCGCCGGGGAAATGCTTTACATCGGGAAGCATTTTATTAATAAAACCAAACATTTCGAAACACCTTAGTATTCATGAAGAGCCTGATCCGTGCAGCCCTGGTCCTTGCCGTGGCGTTCGTTGTGACCGCACCGGCTCATGCGAAGTATTTCCGCACTGTGGTCATCGACCCCGGTCATGGCGGCCACGACAAGGGCGGCCAGTGGGGACTGGTGTATGAGAAGCACCTCGCCCTCGACACCGCCGCCCGTCTGGAGACCGAACTGAAGAAGCGCGGTTTCCGCACCGTGATGACCCGCCGCAGCGACTACTTCATCTCGCTACCCGAGCGCGTGCGCATCACCAAGAAATACAGCAACGCGATCTTCGTCAGCATCCATTACAACTACACGTGGAAGCAGCACGTCGCCGGCCTTGAGACTTTCTACACCTCGGCGCAGAGCCAGCCGCTGGCCTCCTACATCCAGTCCGGCATGATGCGGAAGGTGCGCACCACCAACCGCGGCGCCAAGTTCGCGCGCTACTATGTGATTCGCAACAACTCCTGCCCGGCGGTCCTCGTCGAGTGCGGGTTCGTCAGCAATGCCCAAGAGCGCGCCCGGATGAAGTCCGCATGGTGGCGCCAGGCACTCGCCGAAGGTATCGCCGACGGCATCGTGCGCTTCCGCAAGAGCTAGTCGGGCGAAGCGGACCGCGCGGCTCCGACCGCGCCCCGGAGCCTAGGGCCCGACTGTGCGCGATCGGAGTCGGTTCGCCCTCTTCTTTCCGCCGAACCGTTCGCAGGCCTGTCTCACAGTGGACCGCGCGACCCCAGTCGCGCCCCGGAGCCACGGGCGAAAACGCCCTACCGTGGCTTGCGACCGGCGATGAGTGGACAGGGGCCGGTGGTCAGTTTCTCGCTGCCGACGACTCAGGCTCATCTTCTAGCGGTTCCCGTAAGTGCCCTGAGACGTTTCGAATCACCGCCAAGGCGCAAAGGACGCCAAGCCCGGTTAGAGTGCTTTCCTTCGCGGCCTTGGCGTCTTTGCGGTTCCATCCATCGCGCTCGGAAGAATTCGGGTCAATTCGTCGAGTAGCCGATGCTCCGGGGCGCGAGTGGGCTCGCGCGGTCCGCTTCGCGATGCCTTTGCGATTCCACAGGCCGCGCCACCGGGGAAGCGGCGTCTTCTTTCCACCGAACCGTTCGCAGGCCTGTCTCAAGACGGACCGCGCGGCTCCGACCGCGCCCCGGAGCCACGGGCCCGACTGTGCGCGATCGGAGTCGCGCGGTCCGTTGTGAACGCTGCCATTGCCGACCCATGCCTTTGCGATTCCAAAGGCCGCGCCATCGGGATTAGCCTTCCCGCATGGGATGGGTGACGGCCGGTGAAATGCGCGCCATCGAGGAAGCGGCGTTTCGCGACGGCGTCGATGCCGGTGACCTGATGGACGCCGCGGGCGCGGGAATCGCCCGTCTCGTTCTCGAATCCTTTCCAACTCCCGGAACCGCGGTCGCCTTCATCGGCAAGGGCAACAACGGCGGCGACGCATTGGTCGTCCTGGAGCATCTCCGCAAGTGCGGATGGAGGGTCGCCTTCCGGCCAAGCCACCCGGAGACGGAACGAAGCATCCTCACCCGGCAGCGCGGGCGACGCCTCGGGATCGGCGAGTCGCCAGGGATTCCTGACGGACCCGGTCCCCTGCTGCTGCTCGACGGACTGCTCGGAATCGGCGCCGGCGGACCGCTGCGCGAGCCGCTTGCCGGACTCGCCGCCGGGATGAACGAGCTGCGCACCACCCGCGGCGCCATCGTCGCGGCCATCGACCTGCCGAGCGGTATCGATACCGACAGCGGCGAACCGTACGAGGGCGCGGTGGTCGCGGACCTGACACTGACCATCGGCGTGCCGAAGCGCGGGCTATTCGCCGATGCCGCAACCAATCACTGCGGCCGATTGTATCTCGTCCCCGTCCCGGAACTTCCTCCGCCCGATCGAACCGGCCCGCGCATCACCTGCCCCGCCAACTTTCCCGATCTCCTGCCTCCGCGACCCCACGACTTCCACAAAGGCAACGCCGGCCGGGTGGCCGTGCTTGCCGGATCGCCCGGCATGAGCGGGGCGGCCGAGCTTTGTGCGACCGGAGGGCTGCGCGGCGGCGCCGGCCTCGTGACGCTCTTTCTCGATCCCGACAACCTCGCCCGGCCGACTCCGGAAATCATGGTGCGGCACGTTTCACGGCGGATCGAAGCGGCCTTCGACTTCGCGGCGGACGCCCGGGTCATCGGCCCGGGCCTCGGCACGCTGACTCCACCTCAGATCGAGCAGTTTCTCGAGCGTCTGGCCGCGGATGATCGCCCGACCGTGCTCGATGCCGACGCCCTCAACCTGCTTGCCGCCCATGGCAAGGTCGACGCACTGCGCCCGAACCATTTGATCACGCCCCACCCCGGCGAGTTCGCGCGCCTCGCCCCGGACCTCGCCGGATTGCCACGGGCCGATGCGGTGGCCCGTTTCGTCGACCGCCACCCGTGCACGCTGCTGCTCAAGGGCGCGCGCACGATCGTTGCGGCCGAAAGCGGAGACCTGCGCTTCAACCCGACCGGCCATGCGGGTATGGCCAGCGGCGGCCAAGGCGACGTGCTCGCGGGTGTTTGCGGCGCACTGCTGGCGGCAGGTCATGCATCGGCCGATGCCGCCATGCTGGGAGCGTGGCTATGCGGTCGAAGCGCCGAGAGGGCGATCTCGCACGGGGGCCAGAGCGAGGAAAGCTGCACCGCGGGAGACACGCTCGTTCACCTTGGTGGCGCCTTCCTCGATTGGCGCGAACAGCGCCGCTGAAGCCGTCCTACTTGGACTTGTTCGACTTGTTGTTGCGCTGGTTCTGCTTCTTCAGCTGCTCCCGCAGCTTGCGGGCTTCCTCCTGCGCCTTCTTCTCCAGATTGTTGTCGCGGCGAGCCACCACCCGTGTCGCCTTGTAGAGCGAATCCGCGGACGTATCGCCGGCTTCCTTCAGGCTGCCGGTCACCATCGCCTGCATGCCGGGCTTCAGGTCACTGATCTTCGCCTCCTCGCCATTGACGATCACATCGGCGAAATCGCTCAACACGTAGGTCTTCTTGCCGACTTTGAAACGGTTGCCGCGCACCCACTGCACCGTGGGAAGCTCGGCGGCGTGGCCGGGCTTCGTCAGCGGCTTCTTCTGGTTCTTCTTTTTCTTCTTCGGAGCCGCGTGCGCTGTCGTGGCGGTCAGGCAGGCCGCCGCACCGAGAAGAACGAGGAACTGGCGTCGGTGGAGGTTCACGCTGGCCATACCGCATCAACCGCCCGCCTCTGTCAGCCAAGAAAGGCCGTCGGCGCTAGGATCGGGGCGAAATCCGCGTATCCTGCCGTCCCAATGCCCGCTACGAACCCCATGCTTCTCGCCCTCACGGCGGCAGGCCTCACTTTCGCCCACGCCGCGGAAAAAGAGGAAGGTGCCAAGCTCCGGTTGATCTCCGAAATGTCGGTTGTCGAACCCGGCAAGCCTTTCACCGTCGGCGTCCACATCCATCACTTCCCCGAATTCCACAGCTACTGGAAAAGCCCGGGAGTCGTCGGCTACCCGACCACCGTCGAGTGGAAGCTGCCGGAAGGTTTCTCGGCCGGTCCCCTCGAGTGGCCGATCCCCGAGAAGGTCGATATGGCGGGCCACATTGCCCACGGCTACACCCGCGATGTCCTCCTCACGGCGGTGATCACCCCCCCGGCCCAAATCGCCGGAAGTGAGATCACGCTCGACGCCCAGATCGCCTGGATGGCCTGCGCCGACGCCTGCCACCCGGGCAACGAAGCATTCTCGCTCACCCTGCCCGTCGGCGCGGACGCGAAGCCGGGCCCGAAGCATGCGAAACTCTTCGAGCAGGCCCGTGCCTCCCGACCGCAAGCGCTCGAAGGCTGGAAAGCGAGTGTCCTGAGCACAATCGACGCGAAGCTCATCGAACTGAAGCTGGAGCCACTGGACGACAGCAGCCCCAAGCTTCCCGATCCCTATTTCTACTCGGAGGACGGCCAGATCTCATCCATACCGCCAAAGATCGAAAAGCTCCCGGACGCCTCCCTTATCCTGCGATTCGAGCGCTCGAAGTACGGCCCCGAAGGCGTGACCCATCTACCCGGGCTTTTGGAATTCGGCGCCGAAGGCAGCCGGACCATTCGCGCCATCAACCCCGACGTCCCCTCCAAGTAAACCCAGACCTGACCCTCACGACCTTTCCATGAAACATCTGATCCTATCAATTCTCGCCGCGGCATTCGTGCCGCTGAATGCCGCTCCGGTCGTCTATCAGGGCACCGAAGGCCCTGGCGCCGGCAAGCACATCGTCTTCCTGGCGAGCGACCATGAATATCGGTCCGAAGAGTCCTGCCCGGCCCTCGCCCGCATCCTTGCCAAGCACCACGGCTTCAAGTGCACGGTCGTCTTCGGCGTCGATTCGAAAGGACACATCGAGGCCGGTTCCTCGAACCTCGAGGGCATCGAGGCGCTCGGCGATGCCGACCTGATGGTCATCTTCACCCGTTTCCTCAATCCGTCGCCCGAGCAGATGGCTCACTTCGAGGCCTATCTCAACCGCGGCGGCCCGATCGTCGGAATGCGCACCGCCTCGCACGCCTTCAAGATCCCGGCGAATGCGAAGTACGCGAAGTATGACTTCCGCTCGAAGGTCAAACGCTACGAGAACGGCTTCGGCCACCAGATCCTCGGCAATACGTGGGTCGGTCACTACGGCCAGAACCACAAGCAGGGCACCCGCACCCTGCTGGTTCCCGAGCAGACGAACCACCCGATCCTCCGCGGCGTCGCCGACGGTGCCTTCTGCCACGCCGGCGCCTACAACGGCGAGCCGCGCGACGGTTTCACCGTGCTGACGAAATCGCAGCCGCTGGTATCGATGGACCCGAAGGCCGAACCCGACACCAAGAAGCCGCCGGTGGCTTCGTCGTGGACGCGCTACTACTCGACCGCCGACGGCAAGCAGCACCGCGTGTTCCACACCACCCAGGGCGCTTCCGAAGACATTCTCGACCCCAACTACCGCCGCCTCGTCATCAATGGCATCTTCTGGGCCGCCGGTCTCGAGGACGCAATCCGCAAGGACCTGCCGATCGATCTCGTCGGTCCCTACCAGCCGACCACCTTCAAGATGAAGGGGCATGTGAAAGGGGTGAAGCCGAAGCAACTCGAAGGCTGGGACAGCCCGATCATGCCGAAGCCCGCCGTCCCCAAGGAGGATGCGAAAAACAAGAAGCTGGACCGGGCGGCGCCCGACAAGGATCCGGAGCTGGCACAATACGCGATCACCCTGAAGGGATCCCCCCGCCCCGGAAAGGCCCAGCCGATCGCGACCACCCTGCCGATCGATCCGGCCAAGGGAACGCGGATCGCGCTCATCGGCAACCTGCTGCTCGATGCGGAACGCCGCAACGGCCACCTCGAAACCCTCCTGCACCAGGCTTTTCCCGACCGCGAATTGCGGATCCGCAACCTGTCGTGGCCGGCCGATGAAGTCGACCTCCAGCCGCGCCCCGACAACTTCGGCGACCTCGACCAGCACCTCCTCTACTTCAAGACCGACCTGATCATCGCCGCGTTCGGCTCCAACGAATCGTTCGCTGGAGCCGAAGGCGTCGATGAGTTCGGCAAGCGTCTCGACACCTTCCTCTCCCGCCTGAAATCGCAAGCCTACAACGGCGAGTCGGCCCCGCGGATCGTGCTGCTGTCGCCGGCCGCCAACGAGGACGTCACCGAAGTGCAGGCCGCCACCCGCAATGCCGCGAACCTGAAACTCTACGCCGACGCCCTGCGTGCGGCGGCCGACCGCCACAAGGTTGGCTACGTCGACGTGCTGACCGCCACCTCATCCGCCTTCGGCGATCCGGCGTCCCGGATGACGATCGACGGCAACGCCCTCAACGCCGGCGGCCACGAGATCTTCGCCAAGACGACGTTCGAAGGCCTCACCGGCAAGAAGGCCCCGGCGGTTGACGAAGATCTCCGCGCCTCGGTGGTCGACAAGGCGTCGCAGTTCTTCCGCCGCTACCGGCCGCTGAACACGTTCTACTACACCGGTGGTAGAAGCGGCACCTACGGCTACCTCGATTTCCTCCCGGCAATGCGGAACTACGACCTGATGACCGCCAACCGGGACCGGGCGATCTGGAAGACCGCGGCAGGAACTCCGACCAAGCCCGACGACTCGAAGGTTCCCGCTCTCGACGACGTGCTGCTGGCCCGCGGCGCCAACGAATGGTTGTCTCCCGCCGAAGAGCGGCAGGAGTTCATGACCGATCTTGGTTTCGAGGTGAACTGCTTCGCCTCCGAAGAGGACTTTCCCGAACTCGCCTGCCCGATCGCGATGCGCTGGGACGCAAAAGGCCGCCTGTGGGTCTCCTGCTCGGTCGTTTACCCGCATCTCTATCCCGGCCAGGAACCGCGCGACAAAATTGTGATCCTCGAGGACACCGACGCCGACGGCAAAGCCGACCGTTGCTCGACCTTCGCCGACGATCTCCACATCCCGCTTTCCTTCGTCCTCGACGGCAATGGCGGCGTGTATGTCTCGGAGCAACCGCACCTCACCCACCTCCGCGACACCGATGGCGACGGCAAGGCCGACGAGCGCGAGATCGTGGCCACCGGATTCGGCTGCGAGGACTCGCACCACTCGCTGCACGACTTCATCTGGACCCCCAGCGGCAGGCTCCTCTTTCGCGAGTCGATCTTCCACAACACGCAGGTCGAGACGCCCTACGGACCGGTCCGGGCGAAGAACTCGGCGTGGTTCGAGTTCGAACCCGCCACCCGTCGGATCACCACTTTCGGCAGCTACCGGAACACCAATCCGTGGGGCGTCGCGTTCGATGATTGGGGGCATCACGTCGCCTCGCATCCTGTCTTCGCCGACAGCTTCCACGCCACCAATCCCCCCTATCCCGCGCAGCACATCCCGGCTCAGGGCATGCAGGCCTACTCCGGTGTCTGCGGCCACGATTTCGTCGACTACCTCTTCTGGCCGGAATCCATGCGGGGAGGCTTCATCAAGGTGCGCTACAAACCGACCAACCGCGTGGAGATCCACCGCTGGATCGAGAAGGAAGACCACTTCGCCGAGGAATACGTTTCCGACCTGATCTTCTCGAAAAACCTCTCGTTCATCCCGGTCGATTTCCAATTCGGCCCGCGCGGCGCGGCCTATGTCTGCGACTGGTACAATCCGGTGAAGGGCCATGCCCAGTACTCGCTGCGCGATCCCCGGCGCGACCGGAAAAGCGGACGGATCTGGCGTATTGTCCCGAAGGATGTCGAACTCGCCGAACCCCGGGAGATCGATGGCGCCTCGGTGGCCGAGCTGCTCGATCTACTGAAGATCCCGTACAAAAATGTCCGCCAGTGGAGCCGTCGCGAACTGCGGTCCCGCGATCACGAGGAAGTCCTGGCCGCGCTCAAGGGCTGGCTGGCCGGACTCGAAACCGGGAACATCCACGCCCGGCTCGAAGGGCTGTGGGTGGCCGAAGGAATCGGCGCGCCCGACAAGGCCCTGCTCGAGTCTTTGCTCACATCCGACAACCACCTCGCCGCGGCTGCCGCGATGAAGACCTTGCGCGCGTGGCATGAGGATGTCGGCAGCGAGGAAACCCGCCGCCTGCTGGCCGCCGGCGCGCTCCACCCGTCGCAGCACGTCCGTCGCGAAACCGTCCTCACCGCCAGCCACGTCGGCGGGCGCGACGCGCTGACCGCGGTGCTCCCGGTCCTCGACCAACCCGCCGGCACCCACCTCAGCTACGCCATCCGCACCGCCTTCGCCTCCGCCGCCCTCGTCAACGACTGGAAAGGCACCGAGATGGAGGCCACGGTGACCGCGAAACTCAAGCGACTCGGCAAAGGCGGCAGCGGCAGCGCGGTCGAGCTCACAGCCGAGGAGAAGGCCTTCGATGCCCAGCCAGGAGTCCAGTCGGTGGTCATCGGTTGCGTGCCGGAGCGACTTCTTTTCACCCTGAAGAGCTTCAGCGTGAGAGCCGGCAAGCCGGTCAAGCTGACCCTGCGGAACCCCGACGCCACCCAGCACAACCTCGTCATCGCCGACCTCGGCACCCCGGTCCAGGAGATCGGCGAAGCCGGCAACGAGATGGCGAAACGGCCGGACGGCGCGGCGAAGCACTTCATCCCCGATGACCCGCGCATCCTGCACGCGACCAAGCTCCTCGAACCGGAGTCATCGGAGACCCTCCGCTTCACCGCCCCCAAGAAACCCGGGCGCTATCCCTTCGTCTGCACCTTCCCGGGACACTGGATCCTGATGCAGGGCGAAATGATCGTGGAGTGACTGACTCTTCGGACGAAAGCCAGTCGTTCAGAGTTCTACAACCCGGTAGAAACGCCTAAAGTAGGTTCCGAACGGATTTAGATTCCTCTGCACGGTTAATCCAGTTCCACCAACCGTATCTTCGATGACCCAGCACCATAGATCTGAGCTGCTTTCAAGCCGATAGCTCGTCCCTATTTCGGTTTCCCACTCGAATTGCAATCCACCGGCTGTCCTCGTCAGCACGACCGGCACGCGTGGCTGGCTGACCCTAACACTCTTGGGGTCGATCACGAACGAAATCAGGTCGCTCCCCGCCCGAATCGATCCGGATGCCGATGTCATCTCGCAGATGTTGGCTACACCGTCGGGGAGCACATGCACGTCGAAGAGTTCAGCTGGCGACGTGCTATCGAGGAACTCGATCTTGAGTTCGCGGGCCGATTCCACACCGGAATACGGGAAACTCGGAAAGCTTCCACCCCGCTCAGCGTCCAGTATGACTGTGAACCGGTCAGGATTGCCACCAAAGTCCCAGCATACTGACTCCATAATGCTCGTGCCATCTGGAATATTGGCAATCGTCCCGGCCCACGTCAGCTCTCCGATGCGGACCGTCACAGCAAGGTTCACTTGGCCGTAGAACCAAGCCCGGCCCGCAACGGCGCCATCGAAGACCAGAAAACTGCGATCGTCGACGAGGGCATCGGAGTCGTATGCCAACTGAATCTCGACCTCATCTTCAGCGGCAACCCCTGTGAATCCGGTGCCGCCAACGGTACTGACCGCACCCTTCCCCGCCCATAGCACTTCGGAGGCCGAAGCCGTTGCGATCATTAGGCTGACTGGGAGAAGTGCGTGGCGAATCATGGTGCGAGGTCATCCCGATCTCTCATTACCCGCAAGCAGTTTCTAGAGGCGAATTTGCGCACGGCCCTGAATGCTTCGTACCTCTCTCCCTTCGATCGCGAAAGACTTCCCCATCCATGGAACGTTTGTTGAGAATGATCCGTCTTCTCCTTTTGCTGCTCGTCACCCCGTTGTTCGGTCTTGGCGCCTACCCGCCGGAATTCTCCGACGCCCGCGAGGAAGTCTACCGCAAGGTCGGCGACACCGAGCTGAAACTCTGGATTTTCGGCGAGACCGATACCGAGCACCCGAAGCCCGCCATCGTGTTCTTCTTCGGCGGTGGCTGGAACAGCGGGTCACCGGCGCAGTTCGAAAACCAGGCCCGTCATTTGGCGAAGCGCGGCATGATCGCGATCACCGCCGACTACCGGGTGAAGTCCCGGCAAGGCGCCAAAGCCGCGGACTGTGTCAGCGACGCCAAGGCCGCGATCGCCTGGACCCGGGAGAATGCCAAGCGACTGGGCATCGACCCCAAGAAGATCGCTGCCGCGGGAGGGTCCGCGGGAGGGCACATCGCCGCTTGCACGGGCACGGTCAGCGGATTCGGCAGCGACGAGCGACCGAATGCGATGATCCTCTTCAACCCGGCATGCACCTTGGCGCCGATCGAGGGTTGGGATCCTGCCGGCTTCGGAACCAAGGTCAGCGCCGAGCGCCTCGGCGCCGAAGCGAAGGCCCTCTCCCCCTCCCACCATGTCGGCGACCACACCCCGCCCACCCTAATTCTCCACGGCAAGAAGGACACCACCGTCCCCTACGCTTCCGTCGAGGCGTTCGAGACAGCGATGAAGAAGGCCGGGCGCCCCTGCCAGCTCGTCGGCTATGAAGGTCAGGGACACGGGTTCTTCAATCGAGGCGAGTCCTTCGACGAAACCTTGGCCGAGGCGGACAAGTTTCTCGTCGGGCTGGGCTGGATCAAGAAGCCGTAATGCCGCGGTGAACCGCGCGAGCCCACTCGCGCCCCGTCAGTTCGGCGAATGCGCGAGTGGGCTCGCGCGGTCCGTTCCTACAGTCCGCCTCTAGAACGGCCAGATCAGTGGGATCGTGATCGAGGCCACGATCCACAGCAGAAGATTCAGCGGCAGGCCGACCTTCACGAAGTCCTTGAAGTGGTAACCGCCGGCACCGAACACGTAAGTGTTGGTCTGATAGCCGATCGGGGTGGCGAAGGACGCGCTCGCCCCGAACATCACCGCGATCAGGAACGGGATCGGTGAGGCGTCCACCGCCTCCGCGATCCGCAGCGCGATCGGCGCAAGGACCACCGCCACCGCATTGTTCGAGACCATCTCGGTCATGATGCTGGCGAGCAGATAGAGACCGCAAAGGATGCCCCACGGACCGAGCGGTGCCAACCAGTCGGCGACGTGCGCGGCCACCGTGCTCGCCGCACCGGTCTTGTCCATCGCGATGCCGAGCACCAGCATGCCGATGATCAACAGCAGGATTTTCCAATCAACCGCCTCGTAGGCCTCACGCGGCGTCAGGCAGCCCGTAAGAAGCACGAACAGACCGGCAAGGAAGGCCGCGGAAAAGGTGTCGAAGTCGACCGACGGCAGCCCGATCCAGGCGAAGTCGAACGAGGCGAGGAAAACGAACAGGAGGATGCCCGCCAAAGCAAAGGGCGCCTTGCGCAGGTTGAACGCCTCGGGCCGTGGCTCGGACAGCGTGATGAAGTCCCGCTCCGCCTTCAGGCGCTCGATACCCTCGCGCGATCCTTCGACCAGCAGGGTGTCGCCGAACTCAAGGCGCAGGGTTTCGAAGTCACGCGTGATGTTCTGCCCTTCGCGGTGGATCGCCAGAATCAGCGCGCCGAACCTCTGGCGGAAGGCGAGCTCGGTCAGGGTGCGGCCGGCCAGCGACGAATTCGGCCCGATCATGCCTTCGAGAAGCACCGCTTCACGTTGCTCCATCGGCGTGAGATCGCTCTCGCCAAGACCGACATTCACTCCCTCCGAACGGTGGAGTTCGGCCACACCCTTGGTGCCGGTGCGGATCAGCAGTCGATCGCCCTCCTCGAGATAGATCTCATTCAGTGCATCCTCCAAGACACGTCCCCGGCGCCGGACCTCGATGACTTTCAGCGAGCGGGACCGGCCCTTCAGCACCTCCACTGCGGCCTGACCGATCAGCGACGAATCGGTCGGCACCTCGGCCTGGATCAGGAATTCCCGCCCGCGGGCGGCGTCGAGCAGGGTCGCGAGCGTGTCCCGCGCCGGCAACAGCTTCGAGCCGAACAGCCAGAGGTAGGCACTCCCGAGCACCGCGTAGATCATCCCCAAGGGCGCGATCGAGAACAGGTGGAAGGGCTCGATGCCCTGTTCACGCGCGATGCCGTCGACGAGAATGTTGGTCGAGGTGCCCGCCATCGAGCAGGTGCCGCCGAGAATGCAGGCATACGACATCGGGATCAGCAGCCGTGAAGGCTTGGCACCGCTGTCGCGGCAGAAGCCGAGGATGACCGGAAGCAGGATGACCACCAGCGGCGTGTTGTTGACGAAGGCGGAGCAGACGACGCAGACCACGAGCAGGGTCAGCAGTGCCCGTCTCTCGCTGCCTTTGGCAACGACATTGAAGAGGCGTCCGAGCTTGGCGATCTGACCGGTCCGTTCGAGTGCCGCACTGATGATGAAGAGTGCACCGATGGTCACCGGCGCCGGATTGGCAAAGGCGGAAAGCAGGTCGTCGCGGTCGACGATCCCGGTCAGCAGAAGCACCCCGGCGGCTCCGAGCGCCACCAGTTCCACCGAGAGCTTTCCCCACAGGAAGACCGCGAAGACCCCAAGGGTCACCGCGAACACCAGATACTGTTCCCACTCGGGCGGCACGGTGGAAATCATCGACCCGCCGGGCGCGCGAACCAAGGTCGAATTGCGCGGCACCGCGCACGCTCCGGTTCCATTTCCGCCCCGGTTTTCTCATTGCGTCACCCCGGGGCATCCCCGAGCCTGCGACGAACCTCAAAGCTTCACGATCATGGGACTCATGGACTTCATCAAAGGCGAGTTGCTCGAAATCATCGAGTGGCAGGACGATTCGCGCGACACCATTGCCTGGCGCTTTCCCGACGACGACAAGGCGATCAAGAATGGCGCCCAGCTCATCGTCCGCGAGAGCCAGACGGCGCAATTTGTCTACCTCGGCCAGTTCGGCGACACCTTCGGCCCCGGAAAGCACACGCTCAATACCGAGAACATCCCGGTCCTGACCCGCCTGAAGGGCTGGAAATACGGCTTTCAGTCGCCCTTCAAGGCCGACGTCTACTACGTCAACACCCGGCTCTTCACCGGCAACAAGTGGGGCACTTCCAACCCGATCATGCTGCGCGACCAGGACTTCGGTATCGTCCGCGCACGCGCCTTCGGCACCTACGACTTCAAGGTCACGAACGTGCAGACCTTCCTCAAGGAAGTCGCCGGCTCCGACCACGACTTCCGGGTCAACGAGTTCGCCGACACCATGCGCTCGCGCATCGTGTCGATCTTTTCCGAGGCCCTCGCCGAGGCCCACGTGCCGGTGCTCGACGTCGCCACCCGCTACTCCGAACTGGGCGACGCCCTCCTTCCGATCATCAATCCTGCGATCTCGACCAAGTACGGCATCGAGGTCGACTCGTTCATCGTCGAGAACGTCAGCGTTCCGCCGGAAGTCGAGGAGGCCATCGACAAGCGCTCCGCGATATCGGCCATCGGCAACCTCAACGACTACGTCAAATACCAGATGGGCCAGGGTATGGCCTCCGGTGAAGGTGGCGGCGGCCCGGCCGGCATGGCCAGCGAGATGGCGATCGGCTTCGCGATGGCGCAGGAAATGATGAAGAACTCCGGCATTGCCGGGTCCCCTCCGGCACTCCCCGGCCAACCCGGTGCGGCGGCCGCTCCGGTGGCCCAGAATCCCGACATCCTCGACCCGGCGTCGGTCGCCCGCATGCTCGGCGTGACCGAAGCCGACGTGATGGCCGAGATCGATGCCGGCAACCTGAAGGCCAAGAAGATCGGCTCCGCCCACCGCATCACGCGCGACGCGCTCGACGCCTTCCTCGCCCAGTGAGCTGACCATGGCTGGAGCGTCCCGCTCCAGTCCGTGACGGGAGCGTCCCGCTCCCTCGTCAGAACGCCCAGCCGTCCATGGCCGAGCCTCCTCCCATTCCCGAGGACCTCTCTGCAGACGCTGAGGGCGATCCTATCGTCGTCTCGAAAAAAGACGTCCCGCGCCACCATCCCGACCTCCGCGGTTCGGACGCGGAGGTGCGCTCGCTCGAGCGGCACGTCTGCCCCGAGTGTGGCGGCAAGGGCGAGTGGGACCCCGGGAAACGCAAACTCGTCTGCCCCTACTGCGGGACCGAGTTCGACCGCGTCGCGCCACCGCCGCTGCCGAATATCACCGAGCACGACCTCGACGCGATGATCGCCGATCTCGGCGAAAAGGCGTCAACCGTCGAGACCCGCGAGCGCAAGGTCCAGTGCACCCACTGCCATGCCATCCTCACGCGCGACGCCTCGAACGTCGGTCAGTCGTGCGACTTCTGCGGCTCGCCGGAGATGCTCGACTACGAGGAGATCGAGGCGCCGGTCCGGCCGGAGTCACTGCTCCCCGCCATCATTTCGAAGGAAAAGGCCTACCACTCGCTGAAGTCGTTCCTCGCTTCCAAGTGGTTCGCGCCAAACGACCTCAAGAAGCGCAACCTCGTCGACCGCATCCACGGAGTCTACCTGCCTTACTGGACCTTCGACTCGGCCGCCGAGTGCCCGTGGACCGCGGACAGCGGCACCTACTACTACGTCACCCGTACGCGTCGGGGTTCCGACGGCAAGACGCAGACCTACCGTGAGCGAAAAGTGCGTTGGCGGCCGGCCCGCGGCCATGTCTCCACCTGGTTCGACGATGTGCTGGTCACCGGATCCCGCGGCCTTGATCCCGACATCCTGCGCCGGCTCGAGCCATTCCCGACCAAGGAACTCGTGCCCTACGAGACGCGTTACGTATCCGGCTGGGACGTCGAGTCCTACCAGATCCCGCTGCTGCAGGCCGCGCGCACCGGCTTCGGCATCATGGAAGGGCAGCTGCGGGAGATGTCCGCCCGCGAGGTCCCCGGCGACACCTACCGGAACCTGCGGATCTACCCCGAATACTCGCGCAAGACCTTCAAGCACATCCTTTGCCCGGTCTGGCTGCTCGCCTACCAATACCGCGGCAAGCCTTACAAAGGCGCGATGAATGCCGTGACCGGCCAGACCTACGCCCACTTCCCGAAATCGCCCTGGAAGATCGCCTTCGTCGTCCTGCTGGTGCTGATCGTCGTCGCTGTGGTGTTCTTCCTCGTCAGCCGCTGACGCATGGGCCACTTACGGGGCATCGACATTCCTGTCGATGGATTGGACCGGGCATGAACCATCGACAGGAATGTCGATGCCCCTTAAAGGTGACCAAACGCATGTTCCTCGACCCCCACAAGGAGCTCCGCAAGACCGGGCGTGACATCCCGCACTGGGAGCAGGGTGAGGTCATGCAATTCGTCACCTTCCGTCTCGCGGATTCCCTGCCGAAATCGAAGATCGAGGATTGGATGTCCAAGCGAGAAGCGTGGCTCCGCACAAATCCGGAGCCTTGGACCCCTGAGCAAACCGACCGCTACCATCTCGAGTTCACGGATCGATTCGAGCGCTGGCTCGATGCAGGCCATGGCTCCTGTCTTCTGAAGGATCCAGCGAACCGGGAGATTCTCGCCGAGACCCTGATGAGGTTCCAAGGAGACCGGGTGATTCACCATTCGTGGGTGATCATGCCGAACCATGCTCATTTGCTATTCACTCCAAAGGCTCCGCTCGCCGACTTTATCAAGGCATGGAAGGGAGTCTCCGCCCGACGAATCGGAAAAGGTTCGATCTGGCAGTCAAACTACAGGGACACGCTGATCCGCAATGCATCCCATTTCGTGAATGCCGCCCGCTACATTCGCAGGAATTCGAAGGGGCTTCAAAATGACAGCTTCACCCTCTGGGAAGGTGAGCGCGTGAGGCGAATCCAGTGACTTCCGGGGCATCGACATTCCTGTCGATGGTTCATGCCCGGTCCAATCCATCGACAGGAATGTCGATGCCCCGTAATTTCTCCCGCATGCGAATCGACATCCTCACGCTTTTCCCCGAGATCGCGCTTGCGCCGTTGAGCGAGAGCATCATCGCGCGGGCGCGGGAGGCGGGGATCGTCGAAGTCCGCGCGCACCAGCTCCGCGACTGGGCCAAGGACAAGCACCGCCGGACTGACGACTACCTCTGCGGCGGCGGCCAGGGCATGCTGCTCCTGCCCGGACCGCTCTTCGACGCCATCGAGGAACTCCGTCGCCCGGAAACCAAGGTCATCCTGATGACACCGCAAGGGAAGGTCTTCAAACAGGCGATCGCCCGCGAGCTTTCCCAAGAGGAGCACCTCCTGATCATCTGCGGCCACTACGAGGGAGTCGACCACCGCGTCATCGACGAGCTCGTCGACCTCGAACTCTCGATCGGCGACTACGTCCTGACCAATGGCGCCATCGCCGCCGCGGTCGTGACCGATGCCATCGTCCGCCTGCTCCCCGGAGCGCTCGGCGACGAGCGATCGCCCGAAGACGAATCGTTCTCCGACCCGAACCTTCTCGAAGCCCCGGCCTACACCAAGCCGGCCGACTTCCGTGGCCTCAAAGTCCCCGACGTCCTGCTCTCCGGCCACCACGCGAAGATCGAAGAATGGAAAAAAGCCAAGGCGCTGGAACGCACCCGCGCCAACCGACCGGACCTGCTCGATTCCTGACAGTTCTGCCGAAACCGCTGAAACCCAGTTGGTTTTGTAACGGAGGAGTATCGCCGCAGGATTGACGGCAGCGGTTCCCCCGTGCTTTTGTGGAACCTGCAACCGAATCGTTCGGCATGGATAGAATGCACACTGGCAATCTCCGACAAGGGCCCCTGATGGCGGCCATGCGCCGGAAGTTCACGGTGGGATTGGTGATCGCGTTGTTGGTTGCTACCCAGCTTCCGCTTATCTGCGCAGCCGCATTGTCCGTCGCCAATCCGGGCAGCGACCACCAGCTTCTGGTCGTGATCGCCGATCGGCAGGTCGAGCTCACGCTCCACCATGTGGGCGACTCCGTTGCCTGCCGGCACCGGCACACGGCAATCGAACACCTGCTTGTCCATGGGGATCCCGACGCGCACCCGGACCACCACCTCAGCTTTGGCGCCGGGCCGCTGACCCTCAAGCCGTGCGCCGACGAGACCGGAAGTGAGGCTCCCGAGGAGCTCCCGGCAACCACCGACGACCCTTCCCTCCACTTCCGCGAGGAGTTCGAGGCGCTTCCGACAGCATGGACTGCCGGAGCCGATCGCAGCCCGCCGCACCCGGATCCGCGGGTGCGAAGAAAGGGCACCGTGATGCGGAATTGAGCGGCGATGGCATGGCGCGTGACACCGGCATCCGGTGATCCGCGCTCCCTTTGCATTCCCGGGCCCGAACGCCCGGATCCCCGGCCCGGATCCTTTCGATCCGGCCCCTCCCATCGAAGCACCGCTCCCCCCGGTTCAAACCGCACGCATCACCATGAAAACTCTTGCTCTTCTCATCGGCCTCGCCTCCGGGCTTGGCGCCCAGACCCTCATCGGCTGGAACAACCTCGGCATGCACTGCATGGACGACGACTACTCGGTCTTCTCCATCCTGCCGCCCTACAATACTTTCGACGCCCAGTTCATCGACGCCGGCGGCCACCTGGTCACCGACACGTCCGGCCTCGTCGTCACCTACGAAGCCATCGGTGATCCGGACGGCTCGATCAACACGACCTCGACCGGGAAAACGAACTTCTGGAACTACACGACCGACTACTTCGGCGTGGCCCTGCCATCCGACACCGGCCTGACCGGGAAGACCATGCCCGGTGCTGCGAACACACCGCAGTTCATGGACTTCGACGGCGTGATGAACTGGTTCGAAGGCGCCGGCGTGCCGATCACGGCGACCGACGACTCGGGACACCGCAATAGCTATCCGATGATGCGGCTGACCGCGAAGACACCCGGTGGAACCGTGCTTGCCACGACAGACATCGTACTTCCGGTGTCGACCGAAATGGACTGCCGCAAGTGCCATGGCTCGGGCACGGGACCCGCGGCGATGCCGGCCGGAGGCTGGGTCAACGACCCGCACCCGTCCCGCGACTACCGACTCAACATCCTCCGCCTCCACGACGAGCGCCACCTGGGTACGGAGCCCTACACCGGAGCGTTGGCCGATCGCGGATATCCTCCGGAGGGACTGGAAGCCAGCGTGATGGACCATAACCATCCGGTCCTATGCGCCGCATGCCACGCCTCCGAAGCGCTCGGCGCGCCGAGTTACCCGGGCGTCAAGCCTCTGACCGAATCCATGCACGGCTTCCACGCCGGAGTCGTTTCCCCCGACAATGGCATGAGCCTCAATGCGAACGCCAACCGGAGCTCCTGCTACCAGTGCCATCCGGGTTCGGACACCCGCTGCCTGCGCGGAGCGATGGGTTCGGCGGTGGCGGCGGACGGATCGGCCTCGATGCAGTGCCAGTCGTGCCATGGCAACATGAGCGCCGTCGGTGACCCGGGCCGGACGGGATGGCTGGACGAACCGAACTGCGGTTCATGCCACCAGAATAGCGAGCGTTTCACTTCGGTCTTCCTTGCGGGCGGCGGCGTCCGCCCTCCGGCCGGCACGTTCGCGAGCCCGCCCGACACCCCCGCGCCGGGAATCAGCCTCTACCGTTTCTCGGCGGGGCACGGCGGACTGCAGTGCAGCGCCTGCCACGGCTCGACCCACGCGGTCTACCCTTCGATCCATCGCAATGACAATCTGCAGAACTCCGCGCTTCAGGGGCACGCGGGAACCATCGCGAACTGCACCAGCTGCCACTCTTCCATGCCGGTCACCGTCAACGGCGGGCCGCATGGCATGCACCCTACCGGCGACAGTTGGGTTCGCGACCACCATGACTTCGGCCAAGGTGCCAGTTGCCAAGCCTGCCACGGCAGCGACCTCCGCGGCAGTCCGTTGTCACGCACCTTCGACTCTCGGACGCTCACAGCGCGTAACGACGGCACCACGCAGACCTTCGAGATGTTCCGCGGCGAAACCGTGAGCTGTTTCATTTGCCACCGGCAGGAGGACGACGGCGGGATCGGCGGACTGTTCAACAACAATGCCCCGCCCGTGGTTCCCGACAGCACGCTGATCACATCGACCGACACCCCGGGGGCAACCACGCTGACCGCCAGCGATGCCAACGGTCAGGCGCTCACACTCCGAATCGTCCACCAACCCCACCACGGCACCGTCGCCCTGACCGGCACTCTCGCGACCTACTTCCCGGATCCCGGCTTCAGCGGTCCCGACTCCTTCACCTACGCCGCCTTCGACGGATTCCGGGAGTCGAATCTCGGCACGGTCAGCGTTACAGTCGGAGACCCGCTGCTGGCGGACACTCTCGACACCGATCTCGACGGGTTGCCGGACGTCATCGAGTATCTCCTCGGGTTCGATCCCGGATTCCCGACCGCTCCCGGAGTCCGGGTGCCCGCCATCCGCGATGTCGGCGGCACGAACTACTACACCTACCGGATTTCGCGGGCGCCCGCTCCGGCAGACGGCACCGTGGTCGTCGAATTCACCTCCGACTTCGTGACGTGGGTGCCGGGAGTGATCCTGACCGACACGCCGTTCCTGCTCGACGTCCGCGATCCGGATCCGGCAAGCCTGCACCAGAAACGATTCGCCCGTATCCGCGGTGAACGATGAGCGACCTGGGGCGACTCAGCGACGTCGACGGAAGAACGGAACCAGTCCCAGCAGCCCGAGCACCGCGACGGACGGCTCGGGAATCACCGACACCGCAGCCCGCTCGATCAGCAGGCTGTCGTCGCTGTAGTCCTCGTTGAGGACGAGACGAACCGACTCGATGCCGCGGGTCGGGTCCAGAGTCGCAACGCCGGCCGAACTGAAGTTCGCGCCTCCGTCCGACGAGTAAAACAGTTCGGCGGTGGCAGCATCGAGATCGATATCGAAGATGGTAAGCAGCGAGCCGCTGCCGCCAAAGAACACATCCGGCGTATCCGACGCACCGGTCCCGACCGCGTTCCCGTACATCGTCACCTCATCGGCACCGGTGCGGGTGAAGAACGTCTCGGCCGTCACGAAGGTCGAACGTGGGTCGAAAGTGATCAGGGAAAGCCGGAACTCCTCGTCCTGTGCCGGATCGTAGATCGCATCATCGAACGACCATGAGACATGGAACAGCGCCAGCACACGCCCACTGTTGATTCCGTTGATATCGACGTAAACCGACCCGAAGTCCGTGTTCGCCTTGCCGGACGCGTCGAATTGCCCGGCGCCATTCGTCGAGGTGCCTGCCAGATCCCCGTCGGTGTCCCACGAACCGCCCTCAGTGCCGGTGTTCACCGTGTTCTCAATCGTGGTCCCCGCGGCGTCGTTGAACTCGAAGTCGGTCACGATGTTGCCGCTGTTGAAGTCGGTCAGGACCGTGGCGGTCACGGGGGAAATTAGAGCCAGCCAGAGCAGGCGGGGGGCGAGGGAGTTGATGCTCATCGTTCCCAAAAAGCCAGACTGCGCGCCCCGGTGTCAAACCTCCCGTCATCCTAACTCCTGACGCTGACGGTACTCCCTCGGCGAGCGGCCGGTGATCTCCTTGAAGACGCGCGAAAAATACGGCTCGTCGCAGAACCCGAGGGCCTCGGCCACGTCGGCGGACTTCATGTCGGTCTGGTCGAGCATCCGCTCGGCGCGGTTGACGATCTGGTGACGGTGGTAGCGATGGGGAGGCATGCCGGCGTGCTCGCGGAACCTCCGCCTGAAGGTGTCGTAAGGCAGTCCGAGATCTCCCGCGACCTGCCGCGCCGACGCTCCGGGACGCGCCAGCAACCGGCAGGCGTCGATGAACCACGGCGGCCCCTTGACCTCGCTGTCCCAGACATCGTCCGCACCCTCCAGCACTTCGGCGAGCAGGGTCTGGAATGAGCACAGGCGGACCACCACGGGAGCGGTCGATTCGATTACCTCCCTCTTCAGGCGCGAAACGACCGACTTCACATTGCTGACGAATCCGACCAACCGATCGGCCTCGAACTGCCCCGCCGATCGCCACGCCTCGAACACCGGCCCTTCGAACATCACATAGACTTCGTCCCACCCACCCGGAACCAGCGGGCGATAGGAATGGCCGAGTTCGGGAAGCACCAGAATCCAGTTGCCCGCCGAAAGACTCCGCTGGCGACCTTTCTCGTCCTCATAGATCCCCGAACCACGGGTGATCAGCACGAGCGCGTAGCGCCGCAGGTAGCGGAAACGGGCCATTCCGCCCCCGGAATGAGTCACCTCACCCGCCTCGACCAAGGAGCCCAATCCACAACGGATCTGGGTGGTCCAGCGGGTCCAGCGACTCTCCATCGCCGACAAGCTTCCACAGATAGGGCAGAATTGAACATAAAACACAAATTTTACTCAAATTTCACAAGTCGGAATACCGAATGATTCGGGATCGCTGACGTATAGTGCCGCCACAAGATGCGCCGCCTTTTTCCCACGCTCCTGCTCCCGTGCCTCGCTCCCGCGTCGGCCGGCGAGATCGATTTCAACCGCGACGTCCGCCCGATCCTGACGAAGAACTGCACCACCTGCCACGGCGGGGTGAAGAAGGCGGGCGACGTTTCCTATCTGTATCGCGAGGACACCCTCGGAAAGGGCGAGTCGGGCAAGACGATCGTCGTCCCCGGCGACCCGGATGCCTCGGAGATGATCCGACGTATCCTGACCGATGACCCGGACGACCGGATGCCGCCACCGGACCACCACCCGAAGCCCCTGCCGCAGGAGGAAATCGAGATCCTCACGAAATGGATCGCCGAGGGCGCCGAGTGGGGCGACCACTGGTCGTTCCAGAAACCGGAGAAGCCACCCGTGCCCGAGGTGGAGAACGCGGAGTGGCCGCGGCAGGACCTCGACCGCTTCGTGCTGGCCCGCCTCGAAGCCGAAAAACTCACGCCATCCTCCGCGGCCGATCCGGCCGAGTGGCTGCGACGTGCCTCACTCGACCTGACCGGATTGCCTCCGACGCTTGAGGAATATGACGGCTTCCGCGCAGCGGTCGCCAAGGATGCCGAAGCTGCTTACTCCGCCGAGGTCGATCGTTTGCTCTCGTCGCCCGCCTATGGCGAGCACTGGGCCGCGATGTGGCTCGACCTCGCCCGCTACTCGGACACCTTCGGATTCGAGAAGGATCCGCATCGCACCATCTGGCCATTCCGCGACTGGGTGATCGACGCCTTCAACGCGGACATGCCGTTCGACGAGTTTACCATCAAGCAGCTCGCCGGTGATCTGCAGGAGAACCCGGAACCCGGCGACCTGATCGCCACCGCATTCCATCGCAACACCCAGAACAACACCGAGGGCGGCACCGACGACGAGGAATGGCGGATGTCGGCGGTGATCGACCGCGTCAACACGACGTGGACGGCGTGGAACGCGACTACCTTCGGCTGCGTGCAGTGCCACGCCCACCCGTACGACGCGATCCCTCACGAGGACTACTATCGCTTCAAGGCCTTCTTCAACAACTCGGAGGACGTCGACATCAACTCCGACTTCCCTCGTACCAAAGTCGCGAACAACCCGGCCCAGCAGGCCGACGCGGTGCGCTTGGAAAAAGCCATCGACCGCACCCGCCACGAGCTGAACGCCCCGATGCGCAAGCTGGCCCAGGACACCGACGGATGGAACGCGCTGAACTTCTCCAAGGCCATCGTCCAACCCGGAACCGGCGCGCTTTCCCAGCAAGCCGACGGCGTGGTGGTCACCTCCGGCACCACTCCTTCCGACTGCTCATTCATCCTCGAGAGCGATGCGTCGACGGCGGGGCTGTTCAAAGTCGAGATCTTCCCGGAACAGGACGATCCCGCAGAATGGCGCGGTCGGGGTGCGGTGATCACCCTGTTCGAAGCCGCCTTCGTCTCGGCCGACGGCAAGCGCCGCCCGATCGAGATGCGCGAGGTCGCCGCCGACTATCTCGCCGGCCCCTTTGATCCGAACGACGCCCTGCAAAAGGGCCGCTCAGGCTTCGGCGAATACCCGATGACCAAGGCGCCGCGGACCGGATGGTTCATTCCGAAGACCAAGGTGGAGCCGGAACCCGGTGAGAAGCTCGAGATCAAGATCCGCCACGGTGCCCGCTGCAACGAGAGCCAGAACACCGTGCTGCCTCGGTTCCGGATTTCGGTGACCGGCGACGACACCCTGAGCCGCTATCTCGATTCTCCCGAGCACCACAAGTTGTGGGACGAGCATCAGAATACGAAGAAGCAGTACGACGCCATCAAGGGCACGACGATCCCGGTGATGAAGGATCGGGTCGGCGCCGCGACGCGCGAGACGCGGGTCTTCATCCGCGGCAACCGCATGACGCTCGACAAGGTCGTCGAGCCCGGCATTCCCGAACTCTTCGGAGGTCCGGAAAAGGCCAAGGACCGCCTCGACATGGCGCGGTGGATGGTCAGCGACGAAAACCCCTTGGCCGCACGCGTGCTCGCCAATCGCCTGTGGGCGCACCTCTTCGGCATCGGCATCGTCGAGACCCTTGAGGACTTCGGAAGTTCCGGCGCGTTGCCAACGCATCCCGAACTCCTCGACTTCCTCGCGCTCCGGCTTCGCGATGATCACGACTGGCACCTCAAACCTTTCCTCCGCGAACTCGTGCTTTCGTCCAGCTATCGCCAGACCAACAAGGCGACTCCGGAAATGATTGAAAGGGATCCCCGCAACCGCCTGCTCGCCCGCGGCCCGCGCAACCGCCTCACCGCCGAGATGGTGCGCGACCAGGCGCTGCTGGTCTCTGGCTTGCTGTCACGGAAGACCGGTGGTCCGCCGGTTTACCCGCCCCAGCCGGAAGGCGTCTGGAACTCGGTTTACAGCGGCGCCAAGTGGAACACCTCGACGGGCGAAGACCGCTACCGCCGTGCCGTTTACACCTACAACAAACGCACCGCCGGCTACCCCGCGTTCCTGACCTTCGACGGCTCCGCGCGCGACGTCTGCGTGGCCCGGCGCATCACCACCAACACGCCGCTGCAGGCGCTCGTCACCCTCAACGATCCGGCCCACATCGAGTTCGCCCAAGGGCTCGCCAAGCGCATGACCGAGGCCGGCACCGACCTGCGCGTGCGGCTCGCCCATGGCTACCGGCTGATCACGCTGCGCGATCCCGAACCCGAGATCCTCGACACGCTCGCCTCCCTGCATGCCGACGCCAAGTCGGACTACGAGGCCAGCCCCGCCGAATCCAAAAAGCTTGGTGAATCACCCGACGAGGCCGCGCTGGTTCTCGTCGCCAACACCCTTCTCAACTCCGACCTGGCTTTGAATCGATGAACTTCTTCGAAAAACTTCGCCGAAACGATGCCTCCTTCAGCCCCGGAGGGGCGCAGGCATTTAGCCACGGGCTTCAGCCCGTGGGTCCGCGTCACCTATCGAATCAAGCCCCGGAGGGGCGCAGGCAGTCGATGACTCACCTGATGCATCCCGCCCTGCCTTCGCCCCCTCGGGGCTGCATGTCCTTTCACCTTCGTTCCACGGGCTGAAGCCCGTGGCTAAATGCCTGCAGCCCTCCGGGCTTACGACTTTCATGAACCTCTTCCAACAACTCCAGCACGACCGCGTCCAGCACCTGACCCGTCGACACTTCCTGAGCCAATCGGCGCTTTCGCTCGGCGCCCTGTGGATGGGCTCGCAGGCGGACTCCTTGTTCGGCGCGAAACTGCAGAAGGATCCGGCTGCCCCGCTGGCACCGGACATCCCGCATTTCGCCCCGAAGGCGAAGCGCGTGATCTACCTCCACATGGCCGGCGCGCCAAGCCAGCTCGAGCTGTTCGACTACAAACCCGAGCTGACCAAATACGACGGCAAGGACTGCCCGCAGGAGTTTCTCGATGGCAAGCAGTTCGCCTTCATCCAGGGCGTGCCGAAAATGCTCGGCTCGCAGTATCCCTTCCACCAGGCCGGAAAGAGCGGCCAGTGGATCTCCGACCGCATGCCGCACCTCGAGGAGATGATCGACGATGTCTGCTTCATCAAGTCGATGTGGTCCGACCAATTCAACCACGGCCCCGCCCAGCTGCTGCTCCACACCGGCAGCCAGATTCCGGGCAGCCCGTCGGCCGGCGCATGGGCGACCTACGGGCTCGGCAGCGAGAACCAGAACCTTCCCGGTTTCATCGTGCTGACCTCCGGCGGCAAGAACCCCGACGCCGGCAAGTCGGTCTGGGGCTCCGGTTACCTTCCGAGCGTTTACCAAGGCGTCCAATGCCGCTCGCAAGGCGACCCGGTGCTTTACCTCGGCAATCCCGACGGCGTTTCCCAGAAGCTCCGCCGCCGCACGCTCGACGCGCTCAACGACCTCAACCAGCACGTCGCCGCAGAGATCGGCGACCCGGAAACCATGACGCGCATCGCGCAGTACGAGATGGCATTCCGGATGCAGATCCACGCCTCCGACGCGTTTGACATCTCGCAGGAAAGCGAAGCCGTCCACCAAGCCTACGCCACCCAGCCCGGCAAGGAGTCGTTCGCCAACAACTGCCTGCTTGCGCGTCGACTGGCTGAACGCGGTGTCCGCTACATCCAACTCTTCGACTGGGGTTGGGATTCCCACGGCACCAACGACCAGACGGACCTGCGCAAAGGCTTCGCCGACAAGTGCCGCCAGATCGACCAGCCGATCGCGGCACTGCTCAAGGACCTCAAGCAACGCGGACTGCTCGATGAAACGCTGGTCATCTGGTCCGGCGAGTTCGGCCGCACGCCGATGCGCGAGAATCGCGGCGGCGTCGAGATGCGGAATGTCGGCCGCGACCACAGCCCGTCGGCCTACACCCTGTGGATGGCCGGCGGCGGCGTGAAGCCGGGCTTCTCCTACGGCGAGACCGACCCGATCGGCTACGAGGCGGCGGTCGACAAGGTCAGCGCCCACGACTTCCACGCCACGCTGCTCACTCTCCTCGGCTTCGATCACAAGCGTTTCACCTATCCCTTCTCCGGCCTCGACCAGCGCCTCAGCAATGTGACCAAGCCATCGCGGGTGGTGAAGGATGTGATCGCGTGACGCTCCGGCGCGGCTCGCCGGTCATGCCATAGGATCATCTCGCCCGCAGGCGGACGATCATCCAAGTTCGCGGGTATGCGTTGGATTTCCCTGCTGCTCGCTCTGCCGGCCTTTGGTGCCGACGATCCGGTCTTCCTCGAAAAAGGCGGCGTCGTCATGATCGAGGCCGAGTCCACAGCTTCGCGCCTCGGTAAGTGGGAGCTGAAAACTTCGGTCGCAGGATTTTCCGGCGAGGGCCATCTCGAGTTCACGGGAAACAAGCCAGAAACCGGTCCGGCGAACTCGCCACTGAAGTATCGCTTCGAGGTTTCGAAGCCCGGCAACTACTCGCTCATCCTTCGCGGTCACAAGCGCCTGATCTCGAAACGCGAGGACATCTGCAACGACTGCTACGTTGCGCTCGACGGCGACTTCGACTCCGGCAGCAAGACCCCGAAGAGCATCCTGACTTCGGACACCAAAATGTTCGGCGGCAGTGCGGATGGCTGGGGTTGGTGCGTCAAACTGGATGCCAACCACAAGAAGTGGGATCCAATCTACACGCTCAAGGAAGGCGAGACCTACGAGCTCACCATCAGCGGCCGGTCGCAGAACTTCAATCTGGACGCGATCATCCTCCTTCACGAATCCGAGAGCCTGAACTCGGTGAAGAAGAAGTTGCCGAAGGAGAGCGAACGCTCCGGCGGCAAGCTCTCCTCAACCGATCGGCCCCAACCGGTCAGCCGCACGCTGACCCACAAGGACGGCCGCCAGATCAAGGCGACCCTCCTCAGCCGCGCCGGCGACAAGGTGACCGCCCGGGTCGACGGACGCAGCATGACGATCCCGCTCGACATTCTCTCCGAGGACGACCGCAAGTTCATCGGCGAGTGGAGTCCGGAGTAACGTGATGGAGCGCCGGTCATAAAACCGGCACCGGGCCCTACCGATTGATGCCGGTTCCATAACCGGCGCTCCACCTGCGGTAAACTTTCTGTAAACCGCACTTCACCCGCTTGACCGGGCGTCCCCCGCTCCGTATTTGCTGAGGGATGACGGAGAATCCGAAAGTCACGGCCCGGAAGCTCATTCCGCTGATCTTCTCGATCGGCCTCGCCTCCGGGTACATCGGCTGGCGGAACCACGAGGCAAACAAAGCCGCCAAGAATGCTGCGGAAGCTGCGGAGGAAACCGCTCCCGTCACCCTGATGGTCGGTTCGAAGTCGCCGGGTCGGGATGTCATCGATTTGCAATTCGAGGATCCGCCCGATGGCGAGAATGATCCCGGAAAACGCGCGGTGATGAGCAGTTCGAAATCGATGATCGCGACCGAGTTTCTCGAGGTCGACCCGTCGAACGCGGACGACTTCGTGCTTCCCCCGATCGAAGAACCGGAACCACAGCCCGACCCCGAGCCGGCCCCGCGAACCGTCCTGCCCGGTTCGAAGTCGATCAGCGGGATCCTGTTTCCGCCGACCGAGAAGGAGCCTGACGAAAAAGAAAAAGAGGAAAAGAAATGACCTTCGTTTGGACGCTTCTGGCCACCGGCGGCAGCTTCCTGTTCCTCTGCCTTGTCTTCCGGCCGCTCGAACTCGCCTTCCCGGCCAAGCGGGATCAGAAATTCCTGCGCCCGGAGTTCTGGACCGACGTCCTTTTCTTCCTCGGCCAGTACCTGCTGTGGGGTGGTGCCGTGCTGTGGGTATTGTCCCGCTTCGGCGACTGGATCGACGGCCTCGCACCTGTGGCCTTCCGCACGGCGATCGCCGACCAGCCGTTCTGGCTGCAGGCCATCGAGGTGGTGATCCTCAGCGACTTCTTCATCTACTGGGGTCATCGTATCCAGCACCGGGTCCCGTTTCTCTGGAGATTCCACTCGATTCACCACAGTGCCGAGCACCTCGACTGGCTCGCCGCCCACCGCGAGCATCCGGTCGACACCGTCTACACGATGGGACTGATCAACCTGCCGGCCTTCCTGCTTGGATTCCCGCTCGAAACCCTGACGGTCCTGATCGCGTTCCGCGGCATCTGGGCGATCTACATCCACTCGAACGTCCGGCTTCCGATCGGCCCGCTGCGGTGGTTCATCGGAGCTCCCGAGCTGCATCACTGGCATCACGACCGGGCACGCGACGCCGGAAACTACGCCAACATTTCTCCACTGATGGACCTGATGTTCGGCACCTACCGCTGCCCGGACCACGAACCGGAGGCCTTCGGGATCCACGAGCCGATCGCCCGGTCCTACTGGGGCCAACTGCTCCACCCGTTCCGCAGGAGCGGGAAGGCGAAGAAGTGACGGTTTCCCGAGCCGCCAACCGAGCAATTTCGACTGGAGATCCCCGCAGGATCATATACTGTTCACGCGGACAGTATGGATCTTCAGGAAAAACTCGCCATCCTCGCCGACGCCGCCAAATACGACGCCTCCTGCGCCAGCTCGGGGGCCCAGCGTCGTGACTCCAGCCGCGGCAAAGGCGTCGGCTCCGCGGGCGGTGCGGGCATCTGCCACAGCTATGCCCCGGACGGCCGCTGCATCTCGCTGCTCAAGCTGCTTCTGACCAATCGCTGCCTCTACGACTGCCACTACTGCATCAACCGCCGCTCGAGCAACGTCCGCCGCGCCGCCTTCACCCCTGAGGAAGTCGTCCGCCTCACCCTCGACTTCTACAAGCGCAACTACATCGAGGGGCTGTTCCTCAGCTCGGGCATCATCCGCAGTGCCGACCATACGATGGAGCAGGTCATCGAGGTCGCACGCACGCTCCGCGAAACGCATGACTTCCGCGGCTACATCCATCTTAAGACCATCCCCGAGGCATCGCCGGAGCTGATCGAGGAGGCCGCCCGCTACGCCGACCGCATCAGCATCAACCTCGAACTGCCGAAGCAGCAGAGCCTCGACCGTTTCGCGCCGGAAAAGAATCTCGCCCGTACCAAGCACGCGATGGGGCGCATCCGGCTGAAGCTCGACGATGCCGCCGACCGACGGAGAACCGGCGACCGCAAGCTGCGCCACGCCACCGGCCAGAGCACCCAGGTGATCGTCGGAGCCGACGCCTCGACCGACGCCGATTTTCTCGAGCGCTCGGAGGAACTCTACGGCTCGTACCGGCTCCGGCGGGTCTACTACTCCGCCTTCAGTCCGATCCCGGAGCCATCCGCGATTCTTCCCGCCAAGCCCGCCCCTCTGGTTCGCGAGCACCGTCTGTATCAGGCCGACTGGCTGATGCGTTTCTACGGCTTCGACCGCCGTGAGATCCTGACGAGCCAACAGCCGAACCTCGATCTGAACCTCGACCCCAAGCTGGCGTGGGCGCTTCGGAACCGGAACCAGTTCCCCCTCGATCTGCGAACCGCGACGCGTGAACAGCTCCTGCGGGTCCCCGGTCTCGGTCCGAGGAATGTCGATCGGATCCTCTCCATCCGGCGACACGCGTGGGTCCGGCTCGAAGACCTTGCACGGCTGCGCATATCCCTCCCCAAGGTCCGGCCCTTCCTCATCACCGCCGACCATCGCCCGCCTGCCGCCGAACTCGACAGCGACCGCCTCCTCGCCCGCTTCGCCCCCAAACCCGAGCAGCTCGAATTGTTCTGTTAGGCCATCAGCCCCTGACCCCTGACCCCTGACCCCTGACCCCTGACCCCTGACCCCTGACCCCTGACTTCCCGCCATATCCCGAAGTCCGACCAAGCGGTCTCTGCAGTCCGACGCTCCAAACTTTCTTCAGCCCCGAAGGGGCGCCGGCGGTTAGCCACGGGGTTTACCCCGTGGAACCCCACCGCAGAAATCAAGAGCCCCGGAGGGGCGCAGGCAGACTCCGCCCCATCCAAAGACACCGCCATGCCCGGAACCTACACCGCGCTCCACTACCATATCGTTTTCGCGACGAAGGACCGCTCGCCTCTGATTCATGCTGAACTCCAACCCGGCTTGTACGATTACATTGGCGGCATTGCCCGGTCGCTTGATGCGGTTCTCATCGAAATCGGCGGCATGCCCGACCATGTGCACCTCTTGGTCCGGCTCCCGCCAAAGACCGCGCTTGCGGACTTGATGCGCGTCGTGAAGTCCAGGTCATCCGGCTGGGTGTCGGCGAATCACCGGCACCATCTCCCATTCGCGTGGCAGGAGGGATATGGCGCTTTCGCCGTGAGCATGTCGGACATCCCCAAGGTCCGTCGCTACATTCAAAAACAACCGGAGCATCACCGGGAGGCGACGTTCCGAGATGAGTTTCAGCGGTTCTTGGATGTCCACGAGATTTCGTATGATGCGAAGTTTCTATGATGAAGCCACGTCCGCCTGCGCCCCTCCGGGGCTCCAAATCAAAACCCACCCCAGATCCACGGGGTGAACCCCGTGGCTAAATGCCGTCGCCCCTTCGGGGCTATTGACATCCCGCATCCCGCATCCCGCATCCCGCATCCCGCATCCCGCATCCCGCATCCCGCATCCCGCTCACTGCTCACTGCTCACTGCTCACTGCTCACTGCTCACTGCTCACTGCTCACTGCTCACTGCTCCCTAGCCACTAGCCACTAGCCACTAGCCACTTCCATGCGCTCCGTTGATCCAGGAAACCGCTTCTCGACTTGGCGGGACGCCGCCCGGCGGTTGCTTGCGGAGGACGTCGCGCCCGCAAACATCCTCTGGGAAAAGGAAGCCGGGCTGTTCGGCGGGCTCGCTGAGGAACCCGCCAACTACGTGGTCTCCCACCCTGCCCCGATCGACGTCCCGAAATCGTTCGTCGAGCTGGCGAAGAACGTCGCCTGCCACTCCGACCCCCGCCGCTGGGCTCTGCTGTATCGGATCGTCTGGCGAATCGTGAAGGGGGGCGAACGGACGCTACCCGCCATCTCCTCCGATCCCGACATCTCGCGTGCCCGGATGATGGAAAAGAACGTCCGCCGGGAGATCCACAAGATGCACGCCTTCGTCCGCTTCCGAAAGGTGGGCGAAAGCGAAACCGGCCGGGAACGTTTCGTCGCGTGGTTCGAGCCCGACCATTTCATCGTCGAGGCCGCTTCACCCTTCTTCCGCAAGCGCTTCGCCAACATGGATTGGTCGATCTTCACGCCGAAGGGATGCGCGCATTGGGATGGTGAGAAACTCGGCTTCACGGAAGGTGTCGCCAAGGACCCCTGCGACGACCCCGACGCGCTTGAGGACGCTTGGCGAACCTACTACCGCAGTATTTTCAACCCGGCCCGGCTCAAGACGAAGGCGATGCAGGCGGAAATGCCCAAGCGCTATTGGAAGAACCTTCCTGAAGCCGAACTCATCGGAGAACTCGTGCGCGACAGTCGCCCACGCACCGGCGGCATGCTGGAAACCCCGCTGCGCCCGCTGAAGCGCGAACCGAAGAACGCCTATCTCGATCACCTGAAGCAGCTCTCGGAACAACCTGCCTGCTCGCTCCCTCCGCCCGGCACCCCACCGGATGAAATCGCGCGCCTGCTGGCTTCCTGCCGGGCTTGCCCGCTATGGGAGCGCGCCACCCAAGCCGTGCCCGGCGAGGGACCAAAGAATGCAAGCATCATGATCGTCGGCGAACAACCCGGCGACCGCGAGGATCTGGAAGGACGCCCGTTCGTCGGGCCCGCCGGACAACTCCTCGACCGCGCCCTGGCTGATGCGGGCATCAACCGCTCCACCTCCTATCTGACCAATGCGGTGAAGCATTTCAAATGGACGGCCCGCGGAAAACATCGACTCCATCAGAAGCCGGACGCGGGTGAAATCGACGCCTGCAAGCCGTGGCTACTCGCCGAGCTGTCATCCCTCGCACCGCGCGTCCTGATCCTGCTCGGGGGAACCGCGGCCCACTCCTTGCTCGGCCCTGGATTCAAGGTAACCGCCAACCGCGGCCGTATCGATGCCCCCCATCTCGCGCCGACCGTGATTGTCACCGTGCACCCATCCTACCTCCTGCGACTTCCTGCCAACCAAGCCGAGGAGGCTTACAAACGCTTCGTGGCGGACCTCAGGATGGCCATTACCGAATCGCCTTAATGCCCGCTCGCCACACCGGCCGGGTCACCTTAGACATGAAGCGATCCCGATGCTCCACCGAGTCCTCCGATACGCCCTCGCCGCCGTCTGGCTGACGATGGGTCTGGGATGCAAGGTGCTCGGACTCGTCCCGCGCCACCGCGAGATCGTCGCACGCATCCTAGGCGAGGAATTCGCGGGACTGATCACCATCGCGATCGGTATCGGTGAGATCGGCATCGCCGCGTGGATCCTCAGCGGCTTCCGCCCCCGGCTCTGCGCGACCGTCCAGATCGGACTCGTCGCGGTGATGAACGTGATCGAATTCACGCTCGCCCGCGACCTCCTGCTTTTCGGAGCGGTGAATGCCGCCGTCGCGCTCGCATTCATCGTCATCGTCTACCTGACCGAACGCACCCGTCCATGTTCGCCGCGCTGAAACGCCACCCGTTCCCAGTCGTCGCTCACTTCGACCGGGTGATGGCCGTATCCTTCGCCTTTCCCGTCGAGGTGCTGAAGCCGCTGGTTCCCGAGCCTCTCGAAATCGACCGCTACGGGGATCTCGGCTTCGTAACCGTGGCGCTGGTCTGGACCAAGGGCCTCCGTCCGGCCGCCATGCCTGCCATGTTCGGCCAAGACTTCTTTCTTTCGGGCTACCGCGTATTCGTCCGCGCGCCGGACGGCGACCGACGGCTCCGCGGTCTGAAAATCCTGCGCAGCGAGACCGACAAAGCCCGCATGGTTTTTTCGGGAAATCTTCTGACCCACTACAACTATCGTAGAGTCGCGATCCGTGACGAACCCGGGCGTTTGCAAACCCGTCGACCGGATGGGCGACTGTCTCTCGACCTGAGATACGAGGTATCGCAAGACGCCGGCCTCCCGGAAGGCTCACCGTTTCCCGACTGGCGCACCGCGCGTCAGTTCGCGGGGCCAATGCCATTCACCTTCGACGTCGAACCGTCCGGCGGCGTGGTCGCGATCGAGGGCAAACGCGCCACCTGGAAACCCCGTCCCTTCAAGGTCCTCGGGTGCGAAGTCGGCCTTTTCGATGAAGAACCCTTCCGCGGCGTCGAGCCGCAACTCGCCAACGCCTTCGCGGTCGAGAACATCCCTTACCGCTGGGAACGCGGCCGACTTCTTGACCTCCATGCCCGCTCCTGACCGCACGCGTTTCGCGGGCATGCTCGCGATCGTCCGCTACAACTGGCCATTCTACCTCGTTGCGACGCTGGTATTAGTCGCCGCGACCATCCTGATCGTTTCCGTTTCGAACCCATGGATCTTCTGGGCATCGATGGCGGCCGCGCTCGGCTCGCTGTGGTTTCTGGCCGGCTCACTGGTGACCTCACACTGGGTCTACGACCGATCACCCCTCTACCGATGGGATTGGCTGCGAGGCCTGTCAGGCGACCCTCCTCCCAAGGAAGCGATTGTCTGCGTGTCCGGATTCGATGAAGCGTCGGAAGCCCTCGGGGCCGTGATGCCCGAGACCAGTTTCACGGTGCTCGACCACTACGACGCCGATCGGATGACCGAGGCCTCGATCCATCGCGCGCGTCGTGCCTTCCCGCCGGGTCCGGACGCGCTCGCCGCTCCATTCGACCGCTGGCCGGAAATCCACGCCGACCTGATCGTCGGTCCGTTGTCCATCCATGAGCTCCGCAGTGATGCGGAACGCGCCACGTGGTTTTCCCAAGCCAAGGACGCCCTCAACCCCGGCGGCCGCATCGTGATCGTCGAGCATGTGCGGGACCTCGCCAACTTCATCGCCTTCGGCCCGGGATTCATGCACTTTCACCCGGCAAGCTCATGGCAAGCGTGCTGGGAAAGCGCCGGCCTCGAGCCCGCAAGCCAGTTCCGCATCACGCCATTCGTCCGCGTTTTCGTCCTCCAATGATCGAGATCCTGCCCATCCTCCTCCGCATCGCCGGCGCCGGACTGATCGGCCTCGCCTTCCTGCACATGCCCATCGCGCGCTACCTCAAGTGGCACGAGGAAGCAGCCCGGATGTCGGAACTCAACGCCACCGTGTTCCACGTCCACACCTTCTTCGTGTGCGTCGTGCTCGTCGCGATGGGGCTGCCCGCGCTGGTCGACCCGTCCATTTTCCTGACACCGACCCGCGCCGCCTGCTGGGGCACCTGGTCGCTGACGGCATTCTGGTCGCTTCGACTCGTCTTCCAATGGACGACCTACCGGCCCGAGTGGTGGAACGGAAAGCCGTTCGAGAACTCGATGCATTGGTTCTTCAGTTTCGTATGGCTCTATCTCGTCCTCGTCTTCGGAGCGTGCGCGCTGATTCAGCAGGGATGGCTGTGAGGGGTGCGTCATGATTCCGCGATTCCTTGTCAAACGCCTCGACTCCCTGTTGCGCGAGCAGCTGGAAACCAACGATGCCGGTCTCGCGATCGACTTCACCAAGCCGGTCGGCGAAGCCGCTCTGGCGGAGGCGGACTCGGCTTCATGGCAAGTCTTCCGCAATCCCGTGTCCCTGCTGATCGGGGGCATCGCGGCGGTCCTCCTCGAACTCGCCGAGCCTCGTGTCCGCTCCGGGGTTTGGGAATACAGCAGCTTTGCCACCGACCCGCTCCGCCGCATGCGCCGCACCGGCATGGCGGCGATGGTCACCGTCTATGGCGCCCGCAGCACGGCCGAGCAAATGATCGCAGGGATCGGTCGCATGCACGCGAAGATCCAGGGCACCACCCCGGACGGAATTGCCTACCGGGCCGACGACCCCGTCCTGCTTCGCTGGGTCCACGCCACCGCGCTTTTCGGATTCCTCGAGGCCTACCGTCAGTTTGTCAGGCCGGTATCCGCAGCCGACCGGGACCGCTTCATTGCCGAGGGCGTGCCGGCCGCCCTGCTTTACGGGGCGCTTGATCCTCCGTCGTCCGAAACGGAGCTGCTCACCCTGTTCGACAACACGCTTCCGGATCTCGAGCCGTCGGAGATCGTCCACGACTTCCTCCGGATCCTGCGCGGCGTCGAGCTCTTCCCGCGCCCTCTCAAACCGATGACCGGGCTCGTGATCCGGGCAGCGGTCTCGATCCTGCCGGCGGCGGTCCAAGAACGCCTCGGACTGCGCAAGCTCGCCAATCTGCCGCCCGGTGGCCGCTTGCTGCTCCGGACCTTGGGGTCGCAAATCGACTGGCTTCCGCTCGACTCGACACCTGCTGCCCAATCGTGTCTGCGGATGGGACTCCCCTCCGACTATCTCGCAAAAAGGCGCCGTTCCTGAGAACGGCGCCCTGAAATTCGGAAGCAGGTATTTCCCGTGGCGAAAGCCTTACTTCTTGCGGCCAAAGCCTTCGAGCGGCTTGCCCTTGGCGTCCATCTTGTCGGTCGCCCAAAGCACGCCCTTGGCAATGAGGTCGAGGTAGCGGGCATCGCCGACCGTCTCGTTGTTGTGGCCGATCGTTGTGCTGAACACCCGGGTCTTCTTCGGACCGTAGTGGTTGGTCCAAGCAACAACCGTCTCCTGATTGCCTTGCTTGCCCTTGGCCAACACGTGCGAGCTGTCGTGCACCGCGATGTTGTTGTAGAGCTCCTCCTTGATCGTCGTCCAGTCGGCCATGCCCTTGGTGATCGGGTGGTTCTTGTCGACGAAGGAAATGTCGATCGGCTTCTGCGGACCGTGACCGCTCGACTGCAGGCCGAGGTATTCGAACCACTTCGAGTTGTCGGCTCCGATCTCGACGGGCTTCTTGAAGTTGCCAAAGCGGTAGCTGTGCATCGCACAGTGGAGATTCACCCCGGGAAGACCGTCAACGTGCGGCTTGAGGACGCCTTCGATGGTCGCGATGTCCGTGATCCCGGCCGCGCACTCGTCGTGGATGACCAGATCGTAGCCGGCCGCATACTCGGGATGGCCGAAAATCGGCAGCGGCGGCTTGGTGCTGCCGTCGTCGACGTGGATCTGCGTGACCTCGACATTGATCCGTTCCTCGAGGCCTTTCTTCAGCAACTCGGTCTGGGTCTTGTAATCGTGGCAGCAGCCACCGGTGATGAGCATGACCTTCAGCGGCTCGGCGGCATTGAGAACCGAGGCGGCGAGGGTCGTGGCGAAAAGAATCGTCAGGGATTTCATGGTTTGGATCGGAATGTGGCGGCTATACGCGGGAAGCGAAGGAAGTCATTCGGCGAATTGCCAGACCAATCTCAGCGATGACAGCCGGGACCGCCACCTCGAAGTTCCCCCGACCTGCAGGGGAAAAGTGCGTGCAGCCCGGCTGGCGGGGGTTCAGGATCGGACGCTATGATTGAATCCGAAATCCTCCCGAACTCCATCCTGGTCCTGCGACCCTCAGGGCCGATCTCGAAGGAAGACGTCGCCTCGGTCCGCGAGAAAGTCGACGCCATGGTCGCCGACGGCGGTAAACTCGCCGGGGTGATGATCGAGGCGGAGGCGTTCCCCGGATGGAAGGATTTCGCCGGCATGACCGAGCACCTCGGATTTGTCCGACAGCACCAGAAGGAAGTCCCGCGGCTGGCGGTCGTCTCCGACAGCCGCTTCCTGACCGCGCTGCCGAAGATCGCCCGGCACTTCCTCCACGCCGAGATCGCGCACTTCGATTCGGGGAAGGCGGACGAAGCGATGGCATGGCTCGAGGCAGGCCGGACCAAGCCGCATTCGGCGATTCGCCGCGGATGGTTTCCGGACCGCAAGCTCGTCTGGATCTACGTTCACGGCACGATCCACACCGAGGCCTACGGCGAGTTGGTCGAGTGGATGGAAGGGATCCTTGCGGAAAACGCGCCGGTCTCGTTCCTGATCGATCTCGAAGACCTCGAAGGCGTCGACTTCGGCGCGGTCCTCAAGGATCTGAAATTCGGGCTCAAGCATGTTGGCGACATCCGCAAGATGGCGCTCATCGGTGATGCCAAGTGGACCCACCGGCTCGCGTCGATTCCGAATCCGTTTTCGCTCGAGATCCGCGCCTTTGACGAGGCCGAGGAATACGACGCTTGGGACTGGGCGAGCAGCTGACCAAGCTGCAGGATCTCGCACCTGAACCCAACAAGGATGAACGCCCGCACGGCGCGAGCCGCAGCCCTCTTCCTCGCCGTCGCGACGATCGGCTGCTCGGAACCCGGAACCGACGCCCCGGATCGCGACCCGGAGACGTCCGAATCCACGGTCGAGCTGCCCCCGGTCGACACGCCGTTGATGCTGCGGGCGAAACACAGTGACAGCTGCCTGACCCTTGAGGACACGTCGGTCATCCAGCGCGCACACGGCGGCGGGGGCCAGATCTGGACTCTGGAACGGGACGACGATGGCCGATGGAAGATCCTCTTCAACGGTCTGGTGCTCGGAGCGACCGGCGAGGACGACGGCTCTTCCGTCATCGTTGCCACCGATGAAGGCCAGCCCAGCCAACGCTGGCGCTTCCAAGCCATCGACGAATCCTACTACCGCATCATCAATGCAGGTTCAGGGCGACTGCTTGAGGTGGCGGATGAATCCACCGCCGACAGCGCCCCCATCCAAGTCCGGCAGGAAACGGGGGCATCTAACCAAGCTTGGGGCATCCAAGTCGAAGATTAGGTGGGAAGGCAGTCGCCGGCTGACACGCCACTCCGCAAGACTCCCGAAGGAGCGTCCCAGTCGCCCACAGCCCCGTGATCGGGCCAGTCTCGAACGAGCGCCCGGACTACCCACGGCCCCGTCACCGAAACAGTCCCGAAGGGACGACGGCACTTAGCCCCGGGGTTCGCCCCGGGGACATTCAGCAGGAAAGAATCCAAGCCCCGGAGGGGCGCAGGCGAGGCCGGCTGAACCCCCGCAGCCGCACCACATACCTATCCCGCCTGCGCACCTTCGGCGCTTCATGTTTGTCCGATGCCCGGCGACCACGGGGTGAACCCCGTGGCTAAGTGCCGTCGTCCCTTCGGTGCTGTTGATTTCATCCCGTAGTCCGATGGCCCCTCGACCCGATCGCCGCTCGGCCCCCCTCCCCCATGGCCCCTCGGTCTGATGGCCGGCGGGGCGGCACTTCCGGCTACTGCCCGCCCTTCAACTCGACCCCGGCGTCCGCGAGGATCGCGAGATCCAGGGGCGTGATCGAGAACCGGTCCTCGCGCTGGAACACGACTCCGTTCATCAGGTCGTCGACCAGCATCTCAGGATACTCGACACCCTTCAGCCCGACGTGGTGGTAGTTGTTCGTTTCGGTGCTGAGCGGCACCGGCCCGCCGTAAACCTTCATCGCCCGCAATCCGACAAAGTAGAATCGCCCCTCCTCGAAGATGATCCGCTGGTCGTAGGTGCTCACCATGTCCGACTTCGGCTTCCCCGTCTTCTCATCGAGCCAGCCGTTGAAGCCGATGGCGTGGGCGATCTCGTGCATGAAGAGCGAGAGCGCGTCGAGCTTGTCGCGAGGAATCACCGCCTCACGCTTCTCCGGTTCGGGGTCGAACCAAAGGTCCTTGAGGTAGGCGCCCATCACCGTGATTTCGATATCCGGCTGGCCGCCGGTATTCACCTCCCGACCCTTGAGCTTGGCGATCGCGCTGGGCTCGAAGAGCCGGTTAGCTCCATGTTTCCCGATCTGAACCATCGAGGGACAACGACAACTCGCCCGTCCCTCACCGGGTTTGAGAATCACCAGAACCTCAATTCGTGCCTCGCCCGCGAGGTGCTCGCCCCACATCCCGGCCGCGGCCTCGACGGTCCGCTTGAACGCAACACTCCGATCGCCGAGCAGCGACTCCGGGTCCTCGACACGAACTGCGAACTCCGCCCCGCCCCCCTTCGCGATCGCCGACAGACCCACAACGAGCCACACCCCAAGGAGCATCCGTTTTGCCCAGCGCTTCATGACTTGAGAGCATCCCCAACCTCACCCCCTGCGTCCATTCCTTCCGACCGGCTTGCGGAATGGGCCGGTCCGTCAGGCCTTCCCGCCCTTGCGTTGACGATCGCTCCTCTCGAGACTCTTCCTCAGTCCATGACTCCTTTCCTCCAACTCTCCCGCTTGCTGGCCGTCCTGCTGCTCGTGCTGACGAGTACGGCGCGCGCCGAGCAACGCCCCAACGTCCTGTTCATCGCCCTCGATGACCTGAACGACTGGATCGGCTGCATGGGCGGTCACCCGCAGACCGTCACGCCAAACCTCGACCGGCTCGCGGCGGAAGGCATGCTCTTCACCAACGCCCACTGCGCGGCACCCGCCTGCAATCCGTCGCGCATCTCCATTTTCAGCGGCCGCTCGCCCCACAAGTCCGGCATTTACGAAAACGCCCAGAAGCTCCGCGACGTGCTGCCGGACGCGACCCTGCTGCCGAAGCACTTCTCGAATCACGGTTACCGATCGACCGGTTCGGGCAAGATGCTGCACTACATCATCGATGCCCAATCCTGGGACGACTACTTCCCCGAGCCGTCCACCGAAATGCCGATCCCGGAAACGAAGTATCCGGACAAACGCCCGCTGTCCCTGCCTCGTGGCGGGCCATGGCAGTACATCGAGACCGACTGGGGTCCGCTCGACGTCAGCGACGAGGAATTCGGTGGCGACTACACGGTGAGCGAATGGGTCGGCAAGCAACTCGGCAAGACCCACGACAAGCCGTTCTTTCTCGCCTGCGGCATCTACCGGCCGCACGAGCCGTGGTTTGTCCCGAAGAAATACTTCGAGAAGTTCCCGCTCGATTCGACCCAGCTTCCTCCCGGCTACAAGGAAGACGATCTCGACGACCTTTCGGAGCAAGGCAGGAACCTCGCCCGAAACCGCTACTTCGCGCACATCCGGGAACACGGACAATGGAAGCAGGGAGTGCAGAGCTATCTGGCATCCATCCACTTCGCCGATGCGATGCTTGGCCGAGTACTCGATGCGCTTGAGAAAGGCCCCAACAAGGACAACACGATCGTCGTGCTGTGGTCCGACCACGGCTGGCACCTCGGCGAAAAGGAGCACTGGCAGAAGTTCACCATGTGGCGGGCATGCACCCGGGTGCCCTTCATGATGAAGGTGCCCGCGGGCATTTCCAACGCGCTGCCCGACGGCACCAAGGCGGGCTCCCACAGTGACGCCCCGGTCAGCCTGCTCGGCCTCTTTCCCACGCTCACGGAACTGTGCGGCCTTCCCGACGGCGAAAAAATCGACGGCAAGAGCGTGGTGCCGATCCTGAAGAATCCCGCCGCTTCCATCATGCCGGCGGCGCTCACCTTTCTTCAGGATGGAAAGAGCGTCGGCGTCAGCGGCAAGGACTGGCGCTACATTCGCTACGCCGGCGGATCGGAGGAGCTCTACGACATTTCCTCCGACCCCTACGAGTGGAACAACCTCGCCGGAAAGCCGGAGCACGCCTCCGACCTCGAGCGGATGCGGAAGCTTGCGCCGACGGAGTTTGCCGATCGCCCCGAGGTGAAGGTCAAGGATCTCCCCGCATTGCCGTGGACCGCATGCACCGACGCGGCTGACCTACCCCCGTCGAAGCCCGATGGCAACCTGATGAGAATCGTCTTCGTCAACCGGCGCGGCGAACCCGTCCGTCTCGATTGGGTCAGCGGGAAAGGAGAACCGGTCGGGAAAGGCACGATCGCCGCGGGCAAGAACCTCGAAGTCCGTGGACGGCCGGGTTCGGTCTGGGCGATCCGCGACGATTCGGAGAAGTGCCTCGGCTATTTCAAGGTCGAGGACCGCGCAGCCAAGGCCGTCATCCGATGAAGCTCGGCTCGACCATTCAACCGCAGGGCGTCCAGACGACGTCGCTCCGCAAGTTCGGCCTGATAGGTGGCACTTCGTGGCGATCGACGCTTTCGTTCTACGAGGCAATCAACGATGCCATCAACCTGCGCCACGGAAACAACACCAACCCGAGGCTCAACCTCGCCAGCCTGGATCAGGCCTCCATCCACGCGGCACAAAAGCGGGGCGACTGGGAAGCGATCCTCGAACTTTTCGAGGCGGCGGCTCTGGAGCTCCAGTCAACCGGCGTCGAGGGCCTCGCCTTTTGTGCGAACACGCCGCACAAGATCTACGATGCCGTCCAGTCGGCACTGCGCATCCCCGTGCTTCACATCGCCGACGGTATCGGTCGCGAGTGCGCCCGCCGCGAGTTCCGACACATCGGATGGCTCGGAACACGGTTCTCGATGGAGGAGGACTTTCTTCTCGGCCGTCTCCGGCACCGGCACGGCCTGAAGGCAAGCGTGCCTTCCGAGGCAGCGCGCCAAGCGATCCATCGCTGCGTGGTGGAGAAGCTCTCCATGGGGCACTTCGACGATGACTCCCGCAATCTCCTGCTCGACCAGGTCCGGCAGTTTGCCGAGTCGGGAGCGGAGGCCGTCGTTCTCGGCTGCACGGAGTTTCCTCTCCTCATGGATGGCGGAGCCGCTGCGCTGCCGCTCATCGATTCGCTCGCCTGCCATTGCGAGCAGATCGTGCGCTTCATTGCGGGGGACGAGTCACCCGAAGCTTGAAGGTCACGCCTTCGCCTTCGCGACGCTCTCGCCTTCGACGATGTCCATCTTCAGGAAGTGCTTGCCGATCGGCCGCAAGCCGCCCGAGAGCCATTCCTTGAAATGGGACAGGGCCTTGCGATTGGGAAAACGAAGCATCGTCGGCTTCGGCTGACACCACTCGAAGTGGCTCTCGTAATTGGTGCTGATCACCGACAGCTCGTCCGGGATCCGGATTCCCCGGTCAGCGCAGAAACCGTAGAGCGAGAGCAGGTGGACGTCTTCTGTGACCACCACGGCCGTCGGGCGAACCCGCCGGAACGACTTCTCCCAATAGGTTCGCCAAACCTCGGGCACGGGCTCGGGGAAACTCGGACAGAGGTCTTCGACTGTGCCCGACTCGGGCGGCTCTCCCAGCCCTTTCGCAAGACCGATGATGAACGCTTCCCTGAAGCCGCCCGAGATCGAGTCGACCGGGATCAGGATCCTCCGGTGGCCCAGACCGGCCAAGTACCGGGCGACGGCTTCGATGCCCTCGTTGATGGCGAACGAGCACATGCTGAACTTCGGGCTCGTTCCATGCACCCCGCCCACCTGGAAACTCGGCAAACGTTCGACCGCTGCGGTGCCCCATTGGTGCAGCGGCACGTAAAGGACCAGCGCCGCCGCCTGATGGCGCTCGATCAGCCTGTCGAGCACCGGACCCGGATTACGATATCTCCCGTAGTCAACCCGCTCCCAGACCACCCCGCCGCGGGCCGCTTCCCACGCCTCGTGGAAACTCCGCAGCAGGTTCTCATCCTCGAGATTCATCGGTGAGGCCGTCGGCCGCAGGATCAGCAACCGCTGCCGCTTGGTCACGGTGCCCGGCTTCCCGTCCTCCAACGGCAGCACTTTCCTGCACCGACCGACCTCCGCGGGAGCGATCAGACCCCTCTGCTCGAGCACATCCATCGCCGCCACGCAGGTCTTGCGATTGACCCCATAGCGTTCCGCCAAAGTCCGGTTCCCGGGGAGCTTTCCGGCCCATTGCCCCGAACGGATCGCCGCCTCCATGCGGTCCGCCACCTGCACCGCAAGTGACTTCCTTTCGACCCGGTCATCCATCGTCGGAACACTTGACCCGGGGTTGCGTGGGGTCCAGATCAAACGTGGCCGCAGAAACCTAGGATCTGTTCACGAATTGCGTGCGATGATGAATGCCGCTACCAGATAGACCGCAGAGAAAAAGGTCTGAGAAAGCTTGTCGTAGCGCGTGGCAATGCGTCGGAAGTGTTTGATCTTGTTGAAGAACCGTTCGACCCGGTTTCGGCGGCGGTAGCGATTCCGGTCATACCGGATGACGCCTGCCCTTGAGTTGATCGGCGGGATCACCGCTTCAATGCCCTCGAAGTTCAGGCGCTCGCGGATGCGATTGGCGTCGTAACCCTTGTCGAGCATGGCTGCTTCCAGAACGTTCTCCGGCTGGAGGCTTTCGAAGAGTGTCTCGAACTGCCTGCCATCATGGGCCTGGCCAGGGGTAAGATGCAGCGCCACGCTACAGTTCTCATCAATGGTTGCTGCGTGAATCTTGGTGCTCAATCCCCCTCGAGAGCGTCCGAGAGCCTGATCGGAAGAGTTTTTTTTGGCGCTCCGGCCGCATGCTGATGAGCTCGGACTGTGGTGGAGTCCATCATCAGTTCACGAGCTCCGGCAAAGTGCCCGCCTTGCATTTCCTGCCAAAGGCGCTTCCACACACCACGCTCCTGCCACCGCCGGAAACGCATGTAGACGGCATGCCAATAGCCCAGTTCAGGAGGTAGATCGCGCCACGGGCAACCTGTCCGGTTCAGATAAAGAACCGCCTCCATGAATTCGCGATCACTCATGGCCGGTGGAGCTCCCGCACGCGAATGCTTCGCCTTGGTCAGAGCACTTTCAATCTGCTCCCAAATCTCGTCGGTGATCATGCTTCGAGGATGTCCAGCTGGCATCCGAAGCTTGAAACAAACGCTTCAGGAAAAGTACAGATTTAATTCGTGAACAGATCCTAGTCCGTTTTGCCCAGCTCTATGACAGCCGGGCCGTCCTTCTGCAGCTTCTTCACCGTGATGGTCTCGAAGTAGTGCCCATCCAGGCTCTCCGCGACGAAGACGTGACCGACAAAACTTCCCATCGGCTGGACCCCATCCTTCCCGATGTCCCAGTGACGGCCGCGCCGGCCCGAGGGATCGATCCACGTCAGCCGGACGACGCCGTCGTGTTGATTGACGAACTCCAGCGATGTCTTCGGTCCTCCCGCTTTCGAGTGGACCTTCGCCCGCAGGCTCACCGGACTCGGCGGCAACGTCTTATTCAGTTCCGCCTGAAGCTTGGCGATGATCTCGGGATGTTGGTCGGCGACGTTCACGTCCTCCGAATCATCCCTCCGGTGGTCGTATAGCACGCGCTCCTTCACCGATCCGTCCTTCATCTCGCGCCACTCGGTATATCTCCACTCGGCGGTTCGGATGCTGTTGCCGATCAACGGCCGATAGACGTACTGGCTGAAGGCGGCGCCGATGTGGTCGGCAGCGGGATCTTCGAGTAATGCCGCCGCACTCTTCCCTTCGAGGAAGCCCGGTACCTTGACCCCCGCCAACTCACACAACGTCGGGAAGAGGTCGACCGTCTCGACCAGCCTACCACAGCGCTTGCCATTCGCCTTCGCCTTCGGATCCCGGATAATGAACGGAACCCGGGTATCGAGTTCGAGATTCGTCATCTTCCCCCACCCGCCGTGCTCTCCGAGTTTGTAGCCATGGTCCGACCACAGGACGACGACGGTGTCCTCCGCCAGACCCATTTCGTCGAGGGCACCGAGCAAGCGGCCTACCTGGGCATCCGCGAATGAGACCGAAGCGAGATAGCCATGGATCAGTCGGCGCGCTTCTTTCTCGCTGACGCGACCGCCGGTTGGGGTCGGAAAATCGATGAGGTCGGCGTAATGACTGAACTCATAGTTGGTTCCCAACTCCACCGGCGGGACTCCCTTGGGCAAGTCGGGGTTGGACGCGAGCGGAAGCTTCTCCCGATCATACATATCCCAGTATTTCTTCGGAGGACACCATGGCAGGTGCGGCAGGATCAGACCCGCGGCTACGAAGAACGGCTTGTCCCCGTCCTTGAGCTTGCGGATCCGCTCGATGACCCGCGAAGTCATCGCGCCGTCAGGATGTTGCTCGTCGGTAATGTCCGGCGCATTCGTCGCCGGTCCGCGCAGGTTCGACTTGCGCCAGTCATCGCCGGGGAGCGACTCACGGACCTTCTCGATGAAGGCCTTCTGCTTGGCATCGTAGTGCCGGTAATCGCCCGAACCGAATTGATGCGGCCGGTCCCATGAACGTGGGTCCTGCCACGGATTGTGGAAGATCTTGCCGTAGCCTTCGACATGGTAGCCCTGCGAGCGCAGATACTGGGGCATCGTAACGGCGTCGGGTTTGGTTTCCCGGAAATGGTAGGGAAGCGTGTAGCAGTTCAGCGTCGCCGGCCGCAGCCCGGTCATCATGCTGGCCCTCGACGGATTGCACACCGCCACCTGCACGTAGCAGCGGTCGAAGATGACTCCCTGCTCGGAGAGCCGGTCGATGTTCGGTGACTTGACGACCTTGTCGCCATAGCAGCCGAGTTGGGTCCGCAGGTCGTCGATGCAGATCAGCAGGATGTTCGGACGGTCGGCAGCGGAGGCATGACTGGCAGCCAGAACAAGAGCGGCCGCGAAGATTCGGAGAATGGAGTTCACGCTGCAGTGATCCTAGCGGGTCCTGCAGCGATGGGAATGAAACAAGAAGCACCACAACCGGGCCTCGCGCGGGTCCGGGTGAAAAACGGATGCGCGCTTCGCGGACCGTCAGCTGGAAACCTATCCAACTCGGCGCATGAGAACCTTTCTCGCACTCATCCTCGTTGTCGCCACCGCCATCGGTTCGGAACTTCCCGATCTCGGTTCGATCCCTATGACCCGGACCCAAGGGTCCCAACACTACCTGCTCCCCGTCGAGGTCGAGGGAGAGCCCTTCAGCTTCCTGGTCGACTCGGGTGCCGGCATGGATGTCGTGATTTCCCTCGAAACCGCGACCCAACTCGGAAAATCGGACGGGGAGGAGTCGAAAGGACAGGGTGCTGGTGGCGGCGTCCGAATGCGGCGCGTCAAAGTCGATCAACTCAAGCTCGGCAAAACGGGTCCCAGCGTCTCGCCGAGAGCGGCCTACGCCGTCGATCTCTCCCACGGCAGGGTGAAGGTCGACGGAGAACTCGTGGCACCGGACGGACTGGTTGGAGTCGGACTGCTCAAGCAAACAAACGCCATCATCGACACCCGTCATGGCAACCTGCTCCTGCCTCCGGCCGACTCGCCGCAAGACGCCTACCTCAACACGCAAGAGGGGAACACCACCATCCGCGTGCCGATGGTCGAGGGTGTTCACGGCTTCGCCTTCGTCGACATCGCACTCGGCGATGAGACCTACGCGTTCCTCGTCGACATCGGCTCGGGAACCAACTCCCTCGAACCATCGATCGCCAAGAAGCTCGGGCTGAAGCTGAGCGAGGAATCCCGCGACATCCCCGGCGCCGGCACCCGCAAGGCACGCGGAGTCCGTCGGGCGACGGCCGAAAGCCCGGTCATCGGCGGCATCCTCCGGCTCCCGTCGATGCAATTCGAGGTCCACTCCCTCGCCAAACAGATCCAACCCCCGTCCGGTCGGAAACTCGGCGGAATTCTCGGTTCCAGGACACTCGGCAGCCTGGGCGCGCGGGTCGACTTCGGCAGCTACCACATCCTGACACCGAAGATCATCACGATCCCGAGGACCCGCTAACCGGACGCCTGCCTGAAGTGGCCCCCTCCCCGGCCCGGTGCAATTCGATGCGACCCCGTTGTGAGCCGGCCCCCGACCGAGAAGTGTGATGTGAGCCGCGTGATGCGGTGCACACAACCGACACCTCAACGCCTCCCACTACCGAAATGAAAACCTCCTACCTCCTGCTCGGCGGACTTATCGCCGGAATGAATATTGCGACGGGCGCGTCGACTCCACCCTACGAGTGGACGGGCGCGGCTGCTGACGGCGACTTCTTCAACGAAGCGAACTGGACCGGCGGCGGCGGCCCGATCGTCGACGACCTCTTCAACCCCGGCGGCGCCGGAATGCTCGGCGGAGCCGGTGCCTACAACATCACCGGCGCGGACTTCTCCGGCAGCGGCTTCGGCGAGATCGTTGATCAGGTTTTCTGGGATGCTGGCGCCGACGTGACCTTCACCAATACCACCGGCCGGTTTCAGCAGGTCATCCGCTCGCAACAAACCGGAACCCTCACCTTCGACAACTCCGACCTCAGCACCGGAGCTCTCGCGGAATGGAATACCATTGGTGAATTCAATGCCCAGAGCGGTCCGTTCTCGAACCAGTGGACGGGGTTCCTTGTGAACGACTCCGACATTCTCGCCACCAACAACGGAACCGATCCCAACCAAGGCACTTTCTACGGAAACCTCACGATCTCGGATACTTCCTCGCTCGCGACCCAGTACCTGTCGAACACCTACATCACCCTCGATGGCGCCAGTAGTGAGTTGACCCTCAACGGCGGCGGCAATCCGATCAACCAGTCGATCGTCAATCTCGACGCCGTCGGGGCCAGCATCCACTTCCTCGGAGAAACGGTCGACGCCGTCCTCGCCGAGCACCTTTACGCCAACAGCGCCGACCAACCGCAAAGCGGACTCCTGATCGGTGACCAGCTCGCAGGAAATGCCGGCATGGTCGCCGGCGATCTCGATGGTAGCGGCAACTTCACGAATTCCAACGGAGTCGGCTTCAACCTCGTCACCGACGGCGGCAGCGGAGCCATCCTCACCGTCACCGCCCTGCCACCCGCAGGCGACGCGCTGACCTACACCAATGGTTCCGGCTACTGGGACCGCAACTACGGCACCGACTGGAACAACGGCGTGACCGACGTCGTGTTCTTCGACGGCGACATCGTGACCTTCGACGACTCCGCCACCGGATTCCCCGGCACCATCAACGTTCTCATCGACGGCATCGGCGGACCGGTGCTTCCCGGAGGCATCATCGTCAACAACTCGGCCGGCAACGACTACGTCTTCGACATGGCCACACAGTCGGCCGAGCTGTTCGGCAACGCCCCGCTGACCAAGAGCGGTGCGGGAATCCTGACCTTCCTGCCGCTCGACAATGACACTCCGTATGGCGGTGAAATCACGATCGACGCCGGGGTCGTCGAGCTCGGCAATGATTCCTCAGGGCTGCGGAACGCCAGCATGACCGTCAATCCTGGCGGCACCTTCCGTCTGCTCCAGAACACCACGACCCAGAATTTCACGAATCCGACCATGACCTTGGCCGGAGGCACCCTGGATATCGAGGATCGTTCGTTCTTCTACCATTCGATCATTCTAGCAGACGGCACCACGAGCACGATCAATGTCGATCAGCTGACAGAGTTCGACGGTCTGTTCACGTGGGCCGGACCGGCCGATGCCTTCGGCGGAGGCCAGAGTGGCAATCTGATCAAAACCGGTGAAGGGCCGCTGATCATCAATGGCCGCGACGCCACCTACACCGGCACGACCACGATCCAAGACGGTCGCTACCAGGTGAATGCCAACCGCACCGCCGCATCTTCCGCATGGCTGATCGAGGGTGGATCGCTCCAACTCGTCGATGACAGTGGCGCACCGATCGAGAACCTGCTCGGCTCCCCCTCCGTTTCGCTTACCGGCGGCACGCTGAACGCCACCGGCAATACCGAGACCATTGGTGACCTGTCGATGGACTCGACCTCGAATCTCACGACCCTCGAGATCGATCCCGCCACGACCAACCTGACGGTCGCGAATCTCGACCTGACCGGCACGCTCAACACCGTGGTCTTCAATCCGGCGATCACCACCTCGGGCACCTACAACGTGCTGACCTACACAGGCACGCTCACCGGCACGCTCGGCACCAACCTGGTGCTTCCGCAGTACCGCGACTCCCAAGTTACGTGGAACGATGTGGGTGGCGTGGTGACCGTTACCCTCGACCTCTCCGCTCCCGGCCTCGATTTGACCTACACCGGCGTTTCGGGAACGAACGTCTGGGACACCGGTCTGACCGCCGACTGGGATGATTCCGGCTCACCGGAGCAGTTCTTCCTCGGCGACAACGTGACCTTCGACGACAGCGTCGATGCCGCCTTCAGCGGGACGCTGAACGTGGTCGGCAATCCGGTTCCCAACTCGGTGACCTTCGACAACAGCAGCGCCCAGGGCTACACGCTCACCGGTGACGGGATCATCGGCGCCACCGGACTGACCAAGACCAACGACGGCACGGTGGTTCTCCAGAACCTCAACACGTACACCGGCGACACCGTCGTCAGCGGAGGCACGCTGGTTCTCAGTGGAGGCACCGAGACCCTCGGCGACAACACGGCGATCGAGGTCAACAGCGGCGCCACGCTCGAGATCACGGCAACCAATGCGATCACACGTTTCCAGAACTCGGGTGATGCCGGGATTGTCGTCGATGGCGGAACCCTGCTCCACTCGGACGGCAACCACGCTCACATCCCCTCCATCACGCTGCGGAATGGAGCGCATTGGACTGCCACCAGCGCCGGAAGCTTCGCCGGGGTGAATACCGACCTCGACGGTGACGTGACCGTGGACGGAACAACGCCTTCGACGATCGGCCCCTTCAGTTTCGGCATCCGCTTCAACAACTTCTCGCCCGTCTTTGATGTCTCGGACGTCACCGGCGACTCGGCGGTCGATCTCAGCGTCAACAGCCGGCTGCGCGGGAACTCCGGCTTCACCAAGACCGGAGCCGGCACGATGTTCATCGCCGCCAATCCGAACTTCGACACCGACTACACGACGACCACGGTCACGGAAGGCTGCCTGCTTATCGAGGACCTCAGCGCCATCCCGGCCGACCTGACTCAGGTCAGCGTGGGTGCGGGTGCCTGCTTCGGCGGTGCCGCCGGTCCGTCGAACCTGACCGACGCCGATCTGGAAGCCATCGCCGCGAGCGTGGTCTGGGATGCGGGTGGCGATGCCCGCCTGCTGATCGACACCGCGGGTGGTGCGGTCAGCGTGGCCGCCAACCTCGCCGGCAACTTCAAGATCGTCGCCGCCGGCGGCGGCACGCTCGATCTGACCGGCACGCTGGCGGTGAATGACATCATCGCAATCGACGGCACCACCGTGAACACCGGCCCGGGCGCCGCGACCGCGATCACGATCGACAGCATCACCACCTCGGCCGGCACGACGCCGGGAACGACCAAGGTGACGATCGCCTTCACCGCCGACGGCACCGTGGACGTCTACGGCTCCGCCGACCTCACCGCATGGGGTTCCGCCATCGCCACCGGCGTGTCGGGCTCACCCATCGAGATCGACAACGTCGCGGACGCGAAGCAGTTCTTCGTGCTGGTTTCGGAAGGCGAAACCTTCCCCGCACCCTGACCCGATTCCAAGGCAGTTGGACCCGCCGGGGCGAAAGCCCCGGCGGGTCTTTTGTTTGATAGCCAGCCGATTCCTTTCCGTCTGGAAGACCGTTCCTTTCCCTCCGTAAATCTCTGTCCGACCCATGAACCTCCGCACTCTCCTTTACCTCGCGCTCACCGCGCCGGCCTTGGCCAAGCCGAACATCGTGATGTTCGTGACCGATGACCAAAGCCCGATCGCCGGTTGCTACGGATCGAAGCTGATCCAGACGCCCCACCTCGATGCCCTCGCCGCCGAAGGCACGCTCTTCACCAACGCCTTCGCCACCACTGCTTCCTGCTCGGCCAGCCGCTCGGTCATCCTCACCGGCCTGCACAATCACGCCAACGGTCAGTATGGACACGTCCACCACTACCACCACTTCGAAACCTACAACGATTGCGCCGCGATCAGCCTGCCGAACCAGCTCCGGCTGAATGGCTACCGCACCGCCCACATCGGCAAGTATCACGTCGCCCCGGAAGCCGTGTATTCCTACGACACCTTCCTTAAGGAACAGGGCGGAGGCCACAACACCCCTGAGTGGATCGAGTCGTGCAAACCGCTGTTCGAGGAGAAGTCGGACAAGCCGTTCTTCCTCACCTTCTGGACCCACGACCCGCACCGCAGCGGGGGTGTCGTCAAATCCGCGCCCGAGGAGCTGAAGCCGAACCTGTTCGGCAACCCGCAGCCCGGGAAACAATACGGGCAGACGCCTGAAGTCGCCTACGACCCGGCCGAAGTCACCGTGCCGGGATGGCTGCCGGACACCATCGAGTGTCGACGCGAGATCGCGCAGTACTACCAGAGCTGCACCCGTACCGACCTCGCGCTCGGCAAGCTGGTCCAGGCGCTGAAGGACGCGGGGCAGTACGAGAACACGATGATCATCTACACCGCCGACCACGGCATGGCCTTCCCGGGTGCCAAGACCACCGTCTACGAGGCCGGCCTGCGGGTTCCGTTCATCGTCCATATGCCCGGCCAGACAAAGGCCGTGGTCAACAACGCGCTGATTTCCCACGCCGACATCACCCCGTCGCTACTCGACGCGGCGGGCGGCTACGATGCCAAGACCGGCGGCCCGAAGAAACTCGCTCCGATCCCCAAGGTCGGACGCGGCGAGAACCCCGGCACCGGCAACCTGAAGCGTTACCAAGGCCGCAGCTGGATCCCGATCCTCAACGAAGCCGAGCCGAAGGGCTGGGACAGCCATTTCGCGTCCCACACCTTCCACGAGATCCAGATGTACTACCCGATGCGCGCCATCCGTGACCGCCAGTACAAGTTGATCTGGAACATCGCATCGCCCCTGCCCTACCCCTTCGCCAGCGACCTGTGGGCGGCCTCCTCATGGCAGGCCCAGTTCCGCAAGGGCAAGGACGCGAAGTACGGCCATCGTAGTGTCGATTCCTACATCCAGCGCCCCGCCTTCGAGCTCTACGACCTCGAGGCCGATCCATCGGAGTCGAAGAACCTCGCCGACGACCCGAAGCTCGCGAGCCGGCTCGAGATCATGAAGGAGCAGCTCAAGACGGCGCAAAAACAGACCGCCGACCCGTGGCTCCTGAAGTGGAGCTACGAGTGATCCGCATCACTCCTTCGCCGCCTCGATCACCAGTTCTTCGACCACGTCGAGATTCAGATTCTCCAGCTTGGTGAAGCGGACGCAGCTCTTGCCGACGGACACCTTGCCAAGCCGCGCGGCCGCCTTCTCGGCGAGGTAGCCATCCGGGCCGTCGCAGCACAGGTATAGACTCATGTGCGCCTTCTGGTTGGCCAGTGCCACCAAGGGCCACTCACCCGAAGAACCGCTCTTCGTCTCGTAGGGCCGCATGCCGTAGCCGATCATGCCGTAAACGATCACCGGCTCCAGATCCGGCGCCGTGCGGCGGATCAACTCGTGCAGCGCCCGCATCGCGTCCCGCCGCTTCTCCGGCACCCATTCCAGGTAATCCTCCGCCGTCTTCACTGAATCCGGGCATTTCACCCCTGAAACCTGCCCATCCCCGGCAGCTCCGTCCAGTTCTCGATGCCGGCTCCTTGCTCCCTTGGAAATTGATCATTCCTTGCTGGATATTGAATATTCACCCCTTCGATCGCTGCCCCACGCCGTCCTTGCAATCAGCTCCGGCCTTCCCTTCACTCCGCCCCCGGCCATGGCCCTGATTGTCCAGAAATACGGCGGAACCTCCGTCGGCACCATCGACCGCATCCGCAACGTCGCCGCACGGGTGAAACGCACCCGCGACGAGGGCAACCAGGTGGCGGCGGTCGTTTCGGCGATGTCGGGCATCACCGACAAGTTGATCGGCATGGCCAAGGAGTTCGGCGAGAACCCGAGCGAGCGGGAGATGGACGTGCTGCTGGCCACCGGCGAGCAGCAGTCGATCGCCTTGGTCTCGCTGGCTCTTCACGAGCTCGGCGTTCCCGCGCTCTCAGTCACCGGCCGTCAGGCGGGCATCACCACCACCGGATCACACACGCGCGGCCGGATCGACGCCATCGACCCGCAGTTCATGAAGCGCTCGCTTGAGGCGGGCAACGCGCTGGTCGTCGCCGGCTTCCAGGGCATCACCCCCGACGGCCTCATCCACACCCTCGGCCGTGGCGGATCTGACCTCACCGCGATCGCCGTGGCGGCCGCCGTCGGTGCCGATGTCTGCCAGATCCTCACCGACGTCGACGGCGTCTACACCTGCGACCCGCGGATCGTTCCCAACGCCCGCAAGCTACCGGAGATCTCGTACGACGAAATGCTTGAGCTGGCCTCGTCCGGCGCGAAAGTGATGCAATCGCGGTCGGTCGAGTTCGCCAAGAAATACGGCGTCGTCTTCGAAGTCCGTTCCTCCCTCAACGACAACCCGGGCACGATGGTGCTCGAAGAACATCCCGATATGGAAAACGTCGTCATCCGCGGAGTCTCGATCGAGCGCTCCCAAGCCCGCGTCACCATCACCGGCATTCCGGACGAGCCCGGCATGTCGGCGAAGATCCTCTGCGCCCTCGGCGACGCGGAGATCAACATCGACATGATCATCTCGAACATCGCGAGCGACGGCATGGCCCGCCATTCGTTCACGATGCACTCGAACGACCTCGGCAAAGCCCAGGCAGCGCTCAAGCCGGTGCTCGCCGAGATCAGCGGCGAGTCGAAGATCGAGACCGAGGCCGGCATCGCCAAGCTGTCCTGCGTCGGTATCGGCATGCGTTCCCACTCCGGCGTTGCCGCCACCATGTTCAAGGCCCTCGGCGAGGCCGGCATCAACATCGGCATGATCTCGACTTCCGAGATCAAGATCGCCGTGACCGTCGACGAGACCCGCATCGAGGATGCCGCCCGCGCCGTCCACGACGCCTTCGAGCTCGACAAGGCCCCGGCCTGACCCGCGGAGCTCTCGGAGCATCGAGCGATGGAGCGCCGGTTATGAAACCGGCATCTCCCCGGCCGGCAACACCTCCCAGCCGCTTCAGTCACCCGCAGCTGCGGGCTTCGGGTTTGCCAGTGCCCCCTCTTCCACGTGGCTCAGCAGCTCATCTAGCGTGAGCACCCCTGGCCTATCGTCGGCATGACAGGTGGCATCGACATGGTTCTCCTCGCGAAGCACCCGCTTGCCCTCGACCAAGGTCATCCCAATCCGGTCGACGGTGGTGCATCCGCCGCGGTTCCCTGCCTGATAGTAGGCGAAAAGTAAATCTAGGCCCTCGATCTCCGCCTTCACCAGCTTCTTCTCTCCGATGAGCTTGGCCTCCCACTCGATCTTTTCTTGGTCCTCTTTCGGAACGTATTTCCAGACCTTCACGCTGCCGTTGCGAAACTCGAACCGCGCCCTTTCATGATGGAAGCAGCCGGAAGACGTGTACTCCACCTTCAGAGTCGCTCCTTCCGGGATGGCGGAAGCCGTCAGCCAGTTCTCATCGGCTGCAACCGGGAGCAACAGAAGAAGCGACGCAAGGAAGATCCTCATCTGCCAGCCAATAGCATGGCGGGCGTCCAAAAGCGAGATATCACGGGCCGGCCCGACGGTGACGGGGTCGTCATCAAATTCTTGGACGAAAAGGACGCAGTCCGCCGTTTCTCCCATTGCATGAAAGCCGCCGCGTTTCTCGTCCTCGCCGCCCTCGCCCTGCCATTGTCCGCCAAGGACAAGGAGACGAAGGTGCCGGATGCCTCGGTCAGCCAGGTCCGCTGGGGCCAGGTGGTCAATGAGGTCGAATTCGATGCCTCCTCGCTCGAGGGCAAGGTCGTCGTGGTCGAGGAATGGGGTGTCAACTGCCCTCCCTGCATCGCCAGCCTGCCGGACATGGCGCGGCTCGCCAAACGCTACGACAGCAAAGGCCTCGCCGTGATCGGTTTCGAGGTCCAGGGCGGCGACAAGGAGACGATCAACAAGCTCCTCAAAAAGGCCCGGGTGAAATACCCGGTCATGACCGGGGGGATGGTTCCCGTTTCAACCGGCGGCATCCCTCACGCGCTCGTCTTCGACCACACCGGCAAGCTCGTGTGGCACGGCCATCCGGCCAACGACGACTTCGAGGACGCGGTGAAGGATGCCCTCAGGGCGATGCCGAAACTCTGAGGAGAGCGGCTTTTCAAGCCGCGGTTGGTGGATGGGTCAGCGGCTTGCAAAGCCGCTCTCCCGATTGCCTAGAGCGCTCAGGGAGAAAACGGATACTTCGGCGCGATCACCGCACCGCACTGCGGGCAGTAGAGGGCACCGGCCGTCGTGGTCGCGGCGCACTTCGGACAGTGAACCGGCTTGGGACGCATTCGGGTGTCCTCTGCTCCGTCCCGAAGATCGATTTCCCGAATCTTCCGCCGGAGTTCCTCATCGGTCATGCCACCCCGCTCACGCAGCAGCTCGTAGAGGGCTTGGCAAACCAGCTCGAGCTTCGAGATCCGGTGCTCCACGCCTCCGACCCGGAAGTCGGAGTTGCGCACCTGACCTTCGGCATCCGTCTGGCGGGACCGAAGATTGTTCAGTTCGATTTGTTGGAGGATATCCCACATGGGACGTTACCCTAGCCAACGACGGCAGCGGGGCACGGCGAATCGCGCCGCTTACTGGACCTTGCGCTCGGTCTCGGCGAATCCGGCGTCCTTCGCCCGCTTCAGGCGCTCGGAGAAGGCGGGGTCCATCGGTGGTGACTCCCGCTGGGAGAACAACTCCGCACCGAGGCTGCCGAATGCCAAGTTGACGAAAAGGAATACCACGCAGCCGGCCGCCAGAAGAAACGCGGTGCTGATGCAGTTGTAGGCGAGCTTTTCGTCGATGCCATCCCACGCGAGCAGGATCGAGGCCGCCGTGGCGGCAATGATGCACAGGGTGAGGACCCAGAAGGTGACCGCCTTGACGGCCTGGTGCGGGAGGTAGCCTTTCATGGTAATAGCGGGTTGGAACCGAAGAAGCAGCCGGAAACCTACGCCTGCTTTCGCCGCGACACAAGGAAATGGATCTTCACAGTCAGGTCTCGGCGGGAAAGGGTCGCGGCGCACATGCACGAGCCGTCGCTGAACCCCTACGATACCCCGGAGCACGCGCCGGAGGAATCGGGAGCCGACGTCTCGAAGCTGCCGCCCGGCCCCTACGGAGCTTACCGCGACAACCGCATCCTCGTTCGCTGGGTCATCGGGACGGTGCTGCTCTACCTTGCCTTCAACCTCTTCTGGGCGGTGGTGAACCTGCTCTACACCTACTCCGTCACCGCGTCGTCATCGGAACTCTTCAACCGCATCGTCGAGATTGCCGAACGGGCGGCTTGGGTGAATATCATCAGCTTTGTCCTCTTCGGTGTCTGGATCAACCGCACCGGCAAGAACGCCTGGCTGTTCCAGCAACTCAAGACGCGCGCCAAGGACCCGAAACTGCCCAAGGCCGAATCACTGTCGGACACCCCCGGCTGGGCCGTCGGCTGGTACTTCATCCCGATCGCCAACCTCTGGAAGCCGTTCACCGCCATGCGCGATTTCGTGCGTGCGTCGGTCACTGTCGAGCCGATGCCGTCCTACCTGCTGCCGTTCTGGTGGGCCTTGTGGCTGCTGTCCTCCTTCGGCGACACCACGACCGGCGACGGCTTCACCGCCCTGACCGCGGCATGGAGCGCCGATGCGGTCGTGGTCGCGGTCACTTGCGCCAGCGGTGTGAACGTCGGACTCGCCGTGATCGCGATCCAGCTGCTGCGCAGCGTCACGCGGCTGCAGCACGACTCGGCCATCTACTTCGCATCGATGCCACCGGAGCAGCTCGCGGCGCGACCAAAATCGGCACTGCCGATCGAGGGACCGCATGCCTGAAGGTGGCGCCATCCGCCCGGTTCGTTCCATTTCTTCGCGATCCCGCCGAAAACCGCACAAACACCGCGCACTTTCGCGTTCCGCCCATCGGCCGGCCCCGTCATCCTCTCCCCGCCATGTTCCCTCAGGACTTCAACCAGCACCTCACGGACACCCTTTCCGAGATCGACTCCGCCGGACTCTACAAGCGCGAACGTCTGATCGACTCGACCCAGAGCTCGACCGTCCGGCTCAAGGACGGCCGCGAGGTCATCAACATGTGTGCCAACAACTACCTCGGCCTCGCGGACCATCCCGAGGTCGTCGGCGCCGCCAAGGACGCGCTCGACCGCTGGGGGTTCGGCATGGCCAGCGTGCGGTTCATTTGCGGCACCCAGACGCTCCACAAGAAGCTCGAGGAAACGATCAGCCGCTTCCTCGGCACCGAGGACACCATCCTCTACCCGAGCTGTTTCGACGCCAACGGCGGCCTGTTCGAGGTCCTGCTCGGACCCGAGGACGCGGTGATTTCCGACTCGCTCAATCACGCGTCGATCATCGACGGCGTCCGTCTCTGCAAGGCCAAGCGCTTCCGCTACGCCAACAACGACATGGCCGACCTCGAAGCCAAACTTCAGGAAGCCGACGCCGCGGGTGCGCGCTTCAAGCTGGTCACGACCGACGGCGTGTTCTCGATGGACGGCATCATCGCCCAACTCGACAAGGTCCACGAAATCGCGGCGAAGTACAACGCGATCGTCCACTTCGACGACTGCCACGCCACCGGCTTCCTCGGCGAGCGCGGCCGCGGCACCCACGAGCACTGCGGACTCTTCGGCAAGATCGACCTCACCACCGGCACCCTCGGCAAGGCGCTCGGCGGCGCTTCCGGCGGTTACACGTCCGGCAAGAAGGAGGTCATCGACCTGCTGCGCCAGCGTTCGCGTCCCTATCTCTTCTCCAACACGATCGCCCCGCCGATCGTCGCGGCCTCGGTGAAAGTCTTCGAGATGCTCGAGTCCTCGACCGAGCTCGCCGACCGCGTGAAGGAGAATACCCGCTACTTCCGGGAAGCAATGGCCGGCACCGGCTTCACCATCGCCGGCAAGGACCACCCGATCTCACCGGTCATGCTCGGCGACGCGGCACTATCGCAGAAGTTCGCCGACAAGTTGTTGGAACACGGCGTCTACGCGATCGGCTTCTTCTTCCCGGTCGTCCCGAAGGACACGGCCCGCATCCGCACCCAGATCAGCGCCGCCCATACCCGCGAGCAGCTCGACAAGGGCATCGAGGCCTTCGTCAAGACCGGCAAGGAACTCGGTGTGATCTGATCCGGGAGCTGGATCCGTTGTTTCGAAGTTCCGCCTTCGGGTGGGAGAAGCGCCGGGGTCAATCCGCCTCCTGAAGGAGGAACTACAAACCACAGTGGCGGAACCTGTGGGCGATTTCGTTTGTGCGCCCTGCTGAGGGAGGTTCATCTCGTCCGCGTGAAGGAAGTCACCATCCACACCGACGGCGCGTGCCGGGGCAATCCCGGGCCGGGCGGCTATGGTGTGGTCATGGTCAGCGGCCGACACCGGCTCGAACTTTCCGAAGGGTATCGCCGGACGACCAACAACCGCATGGAGCTGCTTGCGGCGATCGTCGCGCTCGAGAAACTGAAGACCGCTTGCCGCGTGACGCTCTATTCCGATTCACGCTACCCGGTCGACGCCATGACCAAGGGTTGGCTGCGGGGATGGAAGTACCGTGGATGGCGTACTTCGAACCGGCAACCGGTGAAGAACCCCGACCTGTGGCGGCGCCTTGAGGCGACTTCAGAGCCCCATGAGATCGAGTGGAAGTGGCTGCGGGGACACGCCGGCCACAGGGAGAACGAGCGATGCGACGAACTCGCCGTCGCCGCTTCCCGCGGTTCCAGGCTGGAGATCGACGCGGCATTCGAGGCGCCGGCGGAGGACGGGCTGCTTTGAAACGACGGTCTGCAGGCCACCGTGGGAATTGCAATCCACAGGCCTTGCATCCTGCAAGAATCTCTGCAGCCAGAAACCATCGTTCAAGCGCAAGAAACCCTGAAGCCAAAGGGACTGGAGCGCCCCACCCGGCCATGGCTTGCCATCTGCGAAGAGGTAAGACGCTATGAAAACATCACTCCATCTCCTTGCCCTCGCCGGATCTCTCGCTCTCGCGAGCTGTGTGGTTCCGACCGACGGCGTCGTCACTGCCCGCACCACCGTCTATGAGCCCGGCTACCGGGTGAGCACCCTGCCTACCGGATACAGCAGCGTGATGGTCGGCGGAGACCGCTATTACACCCACAACGGGACCTACTACCGTCGCCGCGACAACGGCTACGTCGTGGTCGAATCGCCGCGTCATCACCACGACCGCTACGATCACCACGCACGCACCCACCGCGACCACTATAACACCGGAGCTTACGTGCAGACCCTGCCGAACGGCTACCGGACCATCACCCGCAATGGTGACACCTATTACCACTACGACGATTCCTACTTCCGCCGCCGTGGCGACGGATACGTCGTCGTCGACCTCGACATCTGATTCCCTCCCCGAATCGAAGCGCCCGGCGGATCATTCCGTCGGGCGTTTTCGCGGTCAGCAGAGACGCACCATGTCCTTTACGAACTGACCCCAGAGGAAAACGAGTCCCCGACCGGAATACTCGAAGTAGCGCTGGTCGCCCGATGGCCGGATGATGCCCGCTTCGAGATTGTGGCTGATCTGGGTTTTCATCTCCGACTCGATGTCCGTCTCGATCCGTTCCGGATCGGGTATCCGGAGGGCATCGGGATCGACCTTGCGGCGCCGCAGGAACTGCCTGTGGTCTTCGAGGATCTGGTGGAAACAATTCCGCTCACAGGGAACGTGGTTCCAGCGGACGTTCGGAGGGCACTTGAGCGTCGGCGAGAACGGGAAGTTGGTCGTACGCAGGATCCGGCCCTCGGCATCGCGCGAAGTGATCGACATGAATGCGAAGGCAACCTCGCCCTGCTCGCAAAGACAAACCGCGGCCTCGGCCCGCTCCTCGGGATGCCAGTAGATCTGGAAGTACTGCTGCATTCCCGACCACTCCCAGCCGCAGTCATCGACATGCTCGAAGCCGGCCTCCTCCATCGCCATCGCGGCTTCGGGGGCATTGGGAAAAAACGCGGGGTCGGGCACGACCCGGTGGCGGAGTCGGTTCTCCATCGGCAACCGCATCGGCTTGATCCGGGTCAGCAGCTCGATCCACGGAAGGAAAAACCATGGGATCACTCCGAAGAATCCCATCCACCAGGACCCGGTGAGGAAGTAGAACAGCAGATACCCCGCGACGAGGAAGGTCAGCGCGCCAAGTTTCCTCGGGATCGCGACCCGCGACGAGCGCAGGCCGACGGCCAGAACGACCAGACCGACGACGACGAGGGATTCACGCATGGATTTTCAGGGGACTCGACACGCCAGAAGCCGGAGGCAATCGCCAACCGGCCGCAGCGTCAAGCGGCCGTTTCCGCTCGGTTCGGTCGCCGATGACCTATCCGTCCGGGATTCGGATCTGTCCAGCGATACCTCGGGTCGGATCGGGATTGCCCGGACCCGAAGCTGGAACCCGCCGGGTCGCGATGCCAGAGTGCTTCCGATGGCCATCGAATCCTACGAGTCCTTCCACCCGGAGATCCACCCGACCGCCTTTCTCGCTTCGAGCGCCGACGTGATCGGTCGAGTCACTCTCGCTGAGGAAACAAGTGTTTGGTACAACACGACCCTCCGCGGAGACATCAACGAGATCGTCGTCGGACCCCGGTCGAACATCCAGGACAACGCCGTCGTCCACCTCGCCGACGACCTTGGCTGCTATGTCGGTGAACTCGTCACCGTCGGCCACTCCGCCATCATCCATGCCTGCACTCTGAAGGACGAGACGTTGATCGGAATGGGCGCCATCGTCCTCGACGGTGCGGTCATCGGCGAGCGGTCCATCGTCGGAGCCGGTACCGTGGTCACTGGCGGCACGATCATCCCGCCAGGCTCACTGGTTCTCGGCACCCCTGCCAAGGTGGTCCGCACACTGTCACTCGACGAGCAACGCGGGGTGAAGCACTGGGCCGAGAAGTACGTCGTCCAGTCCCGGAAATTCATGGCGAGGGAGTGAGCGCTATGGGTAACCCCAGGGACGAAATCTCCTTCCATGCGGAAACGGCCGACGGGTAGGGTCGCCCCGCAATTATCCGACCATGCGAATCCTCCTCCCAACCTGCCTTGCGAACTGTCTGCTCTGGACCGCATCCGCCCAATCGATCGACATCTCGGAGCTCGGCCTGGATACCGGCCGTTTCGAAGTCACAGCTATCACCGATACCGACCTCATCGTCGTTCTCGATCGATTCGACGGTGACCTGCTGCCACTGACCGGCACCACACCAAGCGGGATGGCGATCGTCCCGGCAGCTGTGCCCACCGTCGTGCGTGAGTTCGATGCCTCAGGCTCGCCCCGCGGGTTCTTCGATATCTTCGGCAGGGATCTCGCCACCGACACCACCGACTCCGATGGCGACGGCGTCACCGACCGCACGGAACTGAAAACCGGTGGATTCCTCAATCCGGTCGACGGCGTGGACGGAGCCAACGCGGACGTCTTTGACATCACTCTGGACGCCTCGGTCTCCGACGGAATTCCGGCGGCCGGTGCCGGCAATATCGAGATGCCCAACCACGCGGACATCTACCGTTTCGAAGGCGTGGCCGGCACGGGCGTGTTTGTCGATGCCGTCTCTCACGACCTCTCCATCAATCTTCACGACTACCGTTTGTTCGATCCTTATGGGAACCCGGTGAAGAGCTCGGCATTCGGACTCGGCGACATGGGCCCGGTCACCCTACCGCTCGATGGTGAATATGTGCTGATCGTAGGCGACACCGGACTCGGCGGTTCGGGAACCTATGCGATCAATCTCAGCGTGATCCCCGCCCCCGAAACATTCGTCATCGCGGTCGGTGACACGATCACCCCGGACGACCCCGCCCCCGGCGCCGGCACGATCGAAGCACCCGGAGCATTCGACATCTACAGCTTCGACGCCAACGCCGGCGACAGGGTCTTCCTCAACACCCTCTCCTACAGCGGCACCAACACTTTGATTTACCGCCTTCTCGATCCTGCCAGCACGGAGCTCGACAGCCAGCAGTTCAATCTGGGCGACATGGGCACCGTGGAACTTCCCTCGAACGGCACCTACACCATCGAGGTCGGAGAGGTCGGAAACGATGACACCGGCACCTACTCGATCGGGCTTACCGCAGTGCCCGACCCAGAGTCGTTCGGCATCAGCATCGGCGACACGATTTCCGACGGAGCGCCCGGTCCAGGAGCAGGCAACATCGAGACCCCCGGTGCCTTTGACCACTACACCTTCACCGGAGCCGCGGGTCAGAAGGTCTTCGTCGACTCGCTCGGTTTCTCCGGATTGAATCTCATTGATTTCAAATTGTTCGATCCGTCGGACAGCCTCGTTTTCTCCTCCGCATTCGGTCTCAGCGATGTCGGCACGCTGGAACTGCCCGAGACCGGCACCTACCGGCTCGAGGTCGGCGAAGCCGGCAGCGACCGGACCGGAACCTACTCCATCGCCATTACCGAAGTGCCGCCGCCGGATGTCTTCGGTATCGCCATCGGCGACACCGTCTCCAACGGGATCCCTGCAGCGGGCGCCGGCAACATCGAGGCCCCGGGTGCCTTCGATCACTACACCTTTGCCGGCACCGCCGGGCAGAAGATCTTCATCGACCAGGTCAGCTACTCGGGGCCGCAACTCATCGACATCCGGTTGTTCGATCCTTCCGACTCGCAAATCGCATACTCCGCCTTCGGCCTCAGCGACATCGGCACGCTGGAGCTTCCGGCCACGGGCACCTACCGGCTGGAAGTGGGAGAAGCAGCGGACGACAATACCGGCACCTACACCATCGGGATCACCGAAGTCCCCGCACCCGATGTCTTCGCCATTGCGATCGGCGACACCGTGTCGGACGGCATACCCGGAAGCGGAGCCGGCAACATCGAGACCCCCGGCGCATACGACCGCTACACCTTCACCGGAACAGCCGGCCAGAAGATCTTCGTCAACATGGTGTCCTATTCCGGAGTCAACACCATCAACTACCGGCTACTCGATCCGTCCGATGCGGAAATCGGCAACAAGCAGTTCAACCTCGGTGATATCGCCACCGTCGAACTTCCCGCGAGCGGAACCTACACCCTTGAGGTCGGTGAGGCTCCCAACGACGACACCGGTACCTACACCATCGCCATCACGGACATTCCCGCCCCGGACAGCTTCTCGATCAGCATCGGAGATACCGTCTCCGACGGCGTGCCGGGCGCCGGTGCCGGAAACATCGAGGTTCCCGGCGCGTTCGATGTCTATACCTTCACCGGCACCGCCGGCGAGTTCGTCAACATCTCCCACGGATCTTTCGTCGGCCTTTCCACGGTGAACTACCGCCTGCTCGACCCGACCGACTCCCAACTCGACTCCCAGCAATTCAACCTCGGCGACATGGGCGTGATCCAACTCCCGTCCACCGGCACCTACACGATCGAGGTCGGTGAGGCGACGAACCAAGCGACCGGCACCTACGACATCACCGTGGCGCCCCATGTCCCCTGACTGCTCCGCAAAGGGAGTCGGCGGGCTCGGTCGATGATTGTTACGCGTAGCGCGCAGTCCGGCGTGGGAGTGGCGCTTTCCAAGCGCCATACCATGGGGTGGCGGCTTCCAGCCGCCGCGGTCGGGAGACCGCCTCGCCCACTCATGGCGCTTGGAAAGCGCCACTCCTCACTTCCCCACTTCCTCGAGATGCTTTTCGATGCACGCGAGGATGGTTTCGAAATCGGACGTCTTGCTGACGAAGGCGAGCCCGCCGGTCTGCGTTTCGCCGTCGATGCTGTCGGGGTTCTCCTCGACCAGCGCGGTCAGCATCATGATCGGGGTGTCGCTCAATACCGGGTCGGCCCGGAACTTGGCCACGATGTCGCCGCCGTCCATGCCGGGCATGACGACGTCGATGATACAAAGGTGGGGCCGGAACTCGTGGGCCGCCTTCACCGCCTGCTCGGACTGGTTGACCTGGCGGACGAGAAAGTCGCCGGCCTCCTCGAGGTTGGCTTTCAGGAGCGCGGTGAAGTCCGGCTCGTCGTCGATGATCAGAATTCGGGTGGATCTCATGATGACCGTTTTAATCCCGTCGTGTCAGTCCGGGCAAGGCAAAGGCACTTCACCGGCCGGCCTCGGGGCACTTCAGCGTGATCCGGGCGCGCACGCCTCCCTCATCACGGTTGATCAGTTCCAAAGTTCCGTGGTGAAGCTCGACGATCTTGCGCGACACCGACAGCCCGAGACCGGTACCCACTCCGGTCGGCTTGGTGGTGAAAAACGGATCGAAGAGCTTCTTCAGGTTCTCCGGATCGATTCCCGGACCCTGGTCATCGATTTCGATCCGGATCACCCGGTCGCCGGCACGCAGGTGCGTCGCGGTCCGCACCCCTTCGTCCCGCTTCGCGTCGGTGAGGAAGGTGGCATAGGTCCGCACCGTCAGCTGCCCGCCGGTCTCCATCGCCTGCATCGCGTTGATCATCAGGTTCACCAGCACCTGCTCGATCCGCGTCGCATCCAACTCGATCCGGGGAAGATCCTCCGCGAACTCATCGGCCAGCGTGACTTTCCCCTTCCGCAACTGGTACTCGACCAGCGCGATCGCATCCTGAACGACCTGGTTGACGTCGGAAGGTTCGAGCGCGAGCTGCCTCGCCGATGAGAAGTCGACGAGACCCTTGATGATTCTCTTGGCGCGTTCGATTCCCCGCTTCATCCGGTCGAGGGCCTCGCGGCCCGATGCGTCTTCCTCCGGAATCCGGCGGGCGAGGAGTTCAAGACCCATCCCGATCATGGCCAGCGGGTTCTTCACCTCATGCGCCACGCCTGATGCAAGCCGCCCGATCGATTCCATCTTCTCCGCCTGGATCAGCTGTTCGTGCGCCTGCTGCAGGTCGTCATTCGCCCGCACCAGTTCGTCGTTGAGCTGCTGCATCGCGTCCTCCGCCACCTTGCGATCCGTGATATCGGTGGAGATGCTCGCCACCGCGTGGATCTGCCCCTCGGAATCGAAGAGCGGGAACTTCACCGACACATACCAGCGCGGTTCGCCGTCGACGTAGAGCTGCTCGTCGAGCTGCACCGGCTCGCGCTTGTCCATGACCTCTTCGTCGATCGCACGAAATCGCGCCGCGACATCCTTGTCGGCGATGAACTCGTCGTCCCGGCGACCGAGCACGTCGCCCCGCTCGAGTCCGAACAGCTCCTCGAAGCCACGGTTGACCATTTGATAGCGCCCGCCCCGGTCCTTCAGGGAGATGACCGCCGGGCTGTTGTCCATCAACTCCTGCAGCTGTCGCTCGGTCTGCTCGAGCTTCTCGCTCGCGAGCTTGTACTCGGTCATGTCGCGGTCCATCCCGACGATCCCCCAGCACCGTCCGTCAGGTTCGACAAGCGGCACCTTGGTCGTCACGAGATACCGCACGCCCTGCCCACCCATGTCGAAGGTCCACTCGCGGTTAAGCACCGGCTTGCCCGAGGCCAGCATGTCGAGGTCCTCGCGGGCACCGGCTCTGGCGATCGCCTCGGGGAAGTAATCATCCGGTGTCTTGCCTAGCATTTCCTCGGGTGAATCGGCACCGACCCACTCGGCCATCGCCTTGTTCACCACGAGGTAGTGACGACCGGGATCCCGCACGAAGATCTTGTCGGGGAAGCTGTCGATGAGTGAACGCAGGACGTTGCGCTCGCGCTCCAGCGTGTTGCGGGTCTGCATCAGCTCGGTGACATCGCTCGACATCCCGAACGTCCCGATGATCCGCCCGCTGCGGTCGCGGAACGGCATCTTGGTCGTCAGAACCCAGCCTTCGCGGCCCTTGGAAAAGGTCTCGTGCTCGACCTTGCCGGTGATGCCGCGCCCGGAAGAAATGATCTCCTGTTCGTCGCGCAAGGCCTGGTCCGCGTGCTCCGACTCGAAGAAATCATGGTCGGTCTTCCCCAGCATGTCGGCCGGATGGCCGCAGCCGAAGCTCTCGGCCATGCTCTGGTTCACCTTGAGAAAATGGGAGTCGGCGTCCTTGAAGTAGATGTTCGCCGGGATGTGCTCCATCAGGGTCTCGAAGTAGTGCTCCAGCGACCGGTGGTCGTCCTCGGCCTGATGGAGGCGGTGCTCGAGTTCGATGTTTTCCTCAACCAGCCGACGGGCGAGCAGCTCGGCCTCGCGGCTGGCGTCACCCGCCCGCCGCCGGTGGTGCCACGCGAGTGTGACGATCGACATCGCACCGATGGCCGACGCGGCGGCCCGGCTGGCCGGCGACTCGGGGCCGAAGCCAAGCCACATGATCGCGAGCAACCCGCAGAACGCCAGCGCCACCCGCAGCGCCCGCTGGTCCGAGGCGGTCCGCCCGCCCGCCGATTCAAGCTCATCGTCCATTCCCGTTCTCTATCAGGAGAACACGGGCGGACTGTCGGTGTAAATCCAAAGGTAGGGCCGAGCGCCCTCGCTCGGCCGCTGTCGGATCAAAGGCGCACTACTTATCCGGTACCGGAATGGTCTGCGGGAGACACCGAATCAATGTCGCCGACCTCAACGGCGGCTCCGCAGTCGAGCGAGGGCGCTCAGCCCCACCTTTCCTTACTCGACCGTCACCGGCGTGCCGACTTTCACCTTGCGGAAGATCGTCGGCATCACGGCGCGCGGCCCGCGGATGCAGGCGTGCGATGCCGGATAGCGCGGAACATTGCCGATGTGATGGCCGACGCCGTCCCACGTGAGTCGCATCCAGTAGGGCATCGGAGCACCGACGAACTTGCCGCCTTCCGGCACGTCACCCGGGGTTTCCTTGCCGTAGATCCGGTTGCCTTCGGCATCGTAAACCTTGCCGTAGGCGTTCGACGACTTGTCGGCCATCTTCTCGAGGATGGTGTAGCTGCCGGCAGGGGTCGGGTGGCTGCTCTTGCCGGTCGAAACCGGATAGTCCATCGCCACCTCATCGCCATTCATCAGGAATCCGCGCTGCAGTTTGCGGGAAATCACGATCCGCGAGTTGGTCGCGGTCGTCAGCGAGAGGAGCTGCTCGTTCTTCCAGATCTTCGAAGTCTTCGGATAGCTGGAGTCGGCCTTGAAGTGCTCGTAGGTGCCGGGCTCGAACGGGTTTACCGGGTTCCCGTCCTTGTCGACCGGCTTTCCGTCGGGACCGATGACGTAGCTGGACTGGTTGGCACAGCTTGCGATCAGGAGACCGATGGCGGCAGCGGAGAGACTCCGGAGTAGGGACTTCATGTGATTCTTTGGGCTGGCTGGGGGCCGGGTAATTACCCCAAAAGCACAAATCGTGCAATCCCCGGTGGTCAAGCGGTTCCTTCCCGGCAAAGAGGCGTGAATCCGCATTTACTCCGGCGGATCCAGCTCGTCGGCACGCTTCTGCAGCGGCCGGATCTCCGCCTCGGACCGCCCCTGCTGCCTGAAAACATCGGCGAGGCGCCGGTAGGCGCGAGCGACCTCCACGCCCTGCTCCGCTCCGTAGCCACGGATTGCGGTTCTCAGCCGGTCCGCCGCCGGTTCGGTCTGCCCGCTCTCCAGAAGGCACTCGGCAAACTCGAGCTGGAATGCCGGCTCGGTCGCGGGTCCGTCGGTGCCGGAAAGTGACTCGGCCTCGCGGAATCGCCACGCGGCGCTGCCCCGGGTCGATTCGTCGCGGCGGGTGGCGATCGCCAGCTTCACCGCGATTTCGGCATTCTCCGGGTGATCGAAGAGGCCTTTCTCAAGCAGCAGGCGGGCGTCGCGCGGAAGTTGGTCGTCGAGCAGCTCGCCGGCCAGTTGGACAAACTCGCCGGCATCGCCGCCGCGGATCTTCAGCGCCTCGATCGCGTGTGGTCGCGCCTTCTCCGGCATCTCACTGCGTCGGTAGTACTTGGCGAGGCTCTGGTGGGCGAGGCCCTGGCGGGGATCGATCTCGAGCACCTGCTTCAAGACCTCCACGCCTTCGTCGCCTCGCTCGGCCGCGAAGAGCAGAACCCCGAGCCTTACGCGAAGCTCCAGCGAAGTCGGATCGGCGGCGACATGCTTCTCCAGCATCTCGACCGCTTGCGGCAGGCGGCTGGTCTTGCGGAAATGCTCGCTCGCCGCCTTTGCCAAAACCGGATCCGCGGGCGAGCGCTCCATTGCCTTGAGGAAAACCTCATCGACCAAAGTGCGGGCCTTCTCGTCGTCACCGGGGAAAAGCGTCCGCGCCATCTCGGCCGCCGCCAGTGCCGGGCCGGCGCCCGCCCGCTTCACCACCTGGTCGAAAAGCTCGATCGATTTCTGCCGCATTCCCCGCTGCTCATAGCTGCGGAACAAGCGGCGGATGACGGAGAGTTCGCCGGGATGGTGTTCGAGCGTCCGCTCAAGCGCCTCACCCGCCAGCTTCGCGGCGAAGTCGTCGCCCGGCGAGCTGTTCCTGAGGAAGTCGGCATACGCAAGCTGCGGTCCCAGCCGTTCCGGATGCTCGGTCGCGAACTCGCGGAAAAGGGTCGAGGCCCCTTCCACGTCTCCGGCGCCAGCACGCGCCAAAGCCACCCGCTCAACCAGCGGCCATGCATCCGGGTCCTCCTCGCGAGCCTTCTCGAACCACTGAGAGCCATCGCCCTCCCTCGCTTCCTCCAGCACACCGCGGGCGAAATCCTTCTTCGGATCCGCCATCAGCGGTCCCGCCGCGAGAACCATCAGCATCCACCGCATCGTCCCGCAATCATCGCCACCCGCCGTCCGGTAGCAACCGATAAACCGCGGTGACAGCCCGGCCGCGCCCCTGCCGTAGCCACTCACCCGGATCGCTCCGGTCAAGAGCCTCATGAAAACCTCGAAGCCTCCCACCCTCGCTCAAGCCGTCGCCACCCTGGCGCTCCTGCCGCTCCTCGCCTCCGCCGCACCCCTCAAGGTCCACGGCATTTTCTCAAGCAACATGGTCCTCCAACGCGACAAGCCGATCGTCGTCTGGGGCTGGGCGGACTCGGGTGAAGCGGTATCCGTCAGTCTCGGATCGGAGAAGGCGAAAGCCACCGCCACGGGCGAGAAAGGACGCTGGGAGGTCAGCTTCCCCGCCCGCGAAGCCAGCAGTGAGCCTCAGAAGCTCACGGTCACTTCCGGAGGTGAAACGGTGGAGATGGAGAACATCGTCATCGGCGATGTCTGGGTGATGAACGGCCAGAGCAACATGGCGTGGAGCCTGGCGAAGACCCTTCAGTTCGACCTCGAAAGCTCGCAAGCCGACCTCCCGCTGCTACGCCAGATCAAGATCAGCCCGAACGAGCAGGAGACGCTGCAGACCGACATCCCGGTGTCGGTCATGCCGAATGGCGGTTGGGTCACCTCGACTCCAGAAACGGCCGGCCAGATATCCGCCATCGGCTACGCCTTCGGCTCCCGTCTCCAACGGTCGCTTCAGATCCCGATCGGCCTTATCGACAATGCCCGCGGCGGCGCGTCGATCGAAAGTCTGGTGCCCCATCACAAGTTCGACGACCACCCGTTGGCCAAGCGCTACGCCGAGTCAGTGAAGCAACGTCGCGCCGAGTTCGACTGGGACGAGCAGGTCGCGAAGATGGTCGCGAAGTGGGAGAAGGAAGTCGCCGACAAGCGCAAGAAGGGCGTGGCCGAAGACAAGCTGCCGAAGAAGCCGACCCGGGCGGATGTCCGTTCGTGGAACATCCCGGGCAAGAGCCCGTCCGACGCGGCGAGCTGCTACAACGGCATGTTCGGGGCGTTCAAAGGACTCAACATCAAGGGCGTCGTTTTCCACCAAGGCTACAACAACGCGATGTCATCGGCCTGCCGCCCCGAGCGCTACCGCGTGCTGATGAAGCTGATGGTCGAAGGTTGGCGCGAGGACTTCAACGATCCGGCCCTGCCCGTCAGCATCATCGGCTTCTGCGCCGGAGCGATCCCACAGAATGAGGAGAACTTCGAACTCTGGACCGTGTCCGGAGGGGCCTACATCCGCGAGTCGCAGCGGCTCGGTCTGGCGGACGTCGGCGACGCGGAGATGACCGCCTTCCTGCCCGCCTACGACGTCCAGATCCCGGGGCTCCATCCGTTCAAAAAGCAGGAACATGGCATCCGCGCCGCGCGCTGGGCGATGAACCGGGTCTACGGCATGGAAGTGGCATGGGACACCGCTTCACTGGTCTCGGCGGAAGCCAAAGGCGACGAGATGGTCCTGACCTTCGACAAGCCGGTCATGCCGGATGACATGTCGACGATCCCGAGGGGCTTCGCGATCGCCGGCGAGGACGGGAAGTTCTACCTCGGTCACGCCCGCTTCCGACTGAAGAAGGACGCCGGCATCTGGAACACCGCGAACAAGAGCTTCGACACGACGATCGTCCACGTCTGGAGCCCGCTGGTCGAAAAACCGGTCGCCGTGCGCTATGCATGGGCCACCAGCCCGCTCGGCAATCTCAAGGTCGGCGGCAAGTCATGGGCTCCGCTCGCCAGCTTTCGCACCGACGAGTGGGACTGGCCGGAAAGCGATGATCCCACCGAAAGCCTCTACGGCCGTTCCGACGGAAAAGCCGCCGCCGAAGATGCTGCGGAACGCCACCAGTTCCGCCGGGAAAAGGAAGCCGAGATGGCGGTCGAGGTGCTCAAGCGGCTCGATGCGCTGGGTCAGGAAGCGGAGGAGTAGACCGTGGTTCGATTCCGCTTCCGGAATTATAGTGGCGCGTCTGCCCACGCCGCCCAAGGTCAAAGCTGACCATCTCGTGGTCGTCACGCACTCACACGAACTTCATGAAATTCATTACCCCAATTCTCGCATCCGTTCTCGTCCTCCATGCGCAGGCGTTCCCGGAACGCTCTCCGGTTGATGAAGCCACGGCCAAAGCCATGGGCGAGTTCCTCGTCAAACAGGGGGCTTTGGAGAAAGACGACGACTTCCCGAATCTCGGCAAAGTCTTCAAGGGAGCCGAAATCTACATGATCTGGGTGATGAGCGAGGAGGCCGATGGTTCCGCCACGGGCCTCTCGCTAGGTATTCTCAAACAAGCCGGAAAGGTCGCGATCTTCAGCGACGCGAGGGAAGCGGCCATGTCACTGGTCAAGGGCTACAAAGAAAAGGTCGGCTCGGCCGACGAACTCGAAAAGGTGATGCGCGCCATCACGGAAGTCACCGAGGTGAAGGACGTGGGCGGCGGAACCTACCACGTCTACAACGGGGAGGACTTTATCGGCAAACCGTCGGGCTACGTCGTCAAACTTGAGGACGATCGTATTCAGTCCTGCAGGTACAAGCTCGAAATCGAGGAGGAGTGACCTTCAAGCCTGCAGGTTCACTCATCCCCGCGACCGAGGCGCATGATCAGCTTGCCGGTCGCAACATCCCAAAGCGCCCAGCCAGCTCGACCCGAGTTCAGGCAGCGGGTCGCGAGAGTATTGCCATCCGGAGTGAACTTCATCTCCACGACTTCGTCGCCGTGGCCGACGATCTTCCGCACCTGCTTGCCGGTCTTCGCATCGTGGATGGAAATGATTTCGTCCCAGCCGTCGCGGTAGTAGCCCGCGAACCAGCGGCCGTCGGTCGACTCGGTCTTGTGCTTGAGTTCGACGGCTTCACCAGCCCGGGCAAGCGGTTCCTCTGCCTGCTTGCCCGGCGGCTCGGCAGAAAGCGGCGGCAATGCACAGCACAGCAGGGCGAGCAGAATCCGTTGCGTTCTCATGTCATCCCCATATTGCCACAGGCCGGGCAATTGTGGGTAAACAATCGGTAAATCGGGGAGATCGATGTCTACCTCTCCGGTCCCTTCGGATCAGAAAGGGTCACCTTGCCGATTTCATGGAGCGCACCGTCAGGATCCCTATACTCCACGGTATAGATGCCCGCCGGATACTTCGACAGATCCAACGGCCCGGGCGTTGTCGTAGCGCCTTCACCGATGAGGCGTGTCGTAAGTGTCAGCTGAATCCTGTCGCCGGCCCGGCGATGTCTCACATCTCCGACTGCCAGCCCCGAGTTGATCATGGTCGGTTTGACAGTCACCTTCCGCAACCCAGAGACATCGCAGTCGACGGTCAATACCTTGCCTTCGTCGACCGACACCTTCATGCCACCGACCGACTGAACGAACTGCCAATCTCTGGATTGCTTGGTGAGGAGTCCGGGGAAACTGGCGAACGCGAACGCAGTCGCGAGCAGGAGAATCAGTGAGGTTGCGATCTTCATGGCAGCACCTCTATAGCGCAATTTTGCCTCTCCCGGTCATCGATTATTAAATCACCGACATCGATCCAATCGATGTCGGAAAATGTCACTTGCTCCTCTCTGCCTTCCGCTGGTGGATTCCGACGTGGTTCCCGTCGGGGTCGGCAATCACCGCGATGAAACAACCGGAGCCTTCGAAAGGACCGAGGCAGAACTCCACCCCACACGAGCGGATGTGATCGACGGCCGCTTGGAAATCCTCGACCTCAAGCACCAGCCCGAATGCGGTCTGCTCAGGTGGCCCGCCATCACTCCAAGCCGTCGTGATCGCCAGCGTGTGCGGTCCGATCTCGTACTCGAGCATGCCCGCATCGCCATCGAGCGTTCCGTCGATGGCACTCGGCACCGGCAACCGGAGCACCTGTTCATAAAACCGACGGGCCCGCTGAAGACTCGCCACCGGGTGGCCGACAAATGCGAATTCGGTGACTTTCATGATGGTTCAAATTGCTCCGTGGAGTCTTGGCACCAAAGGCGGGCGGACACAATCGAACGTGCCGACTCACCGTCTCCGGTTCATTCCGATCACAGAGACAACGGAACCGGTTAAGAACAACAGGGCGATCACTCCCACAACTCGACTGGCGCGATGAAGCAGTTCCGCATTGGGCGGATTGCCGGCACCCGAAGCCCAGCTCCAGAAAGCAGAGAAATAGAGTGCCACGAGTCCGAGCAGTCCGAAAATGACGGCCATCGCACATCCTGCCTTCTCCCGTAACCCTCTGTCCCCTTCTGGCATCAGACCCGCATGTCGGCCTCACTTCCGACTGCCTCAGCTTTTCCCCGCCTTCACCAATACGCCGGCCTTTTCCGTGAACGCCTTGAGCTTGAACTTGCCGGCCGCTTCGTGGTCCTTCACCCGCACGGTCACTTCATACTCACCGTAGGACTCGCCAGCTCGGCCACTTTGCTTCTCTCCGGTGAACTTGCTTTCCGCCACCTCGCACACGCCTTCCGGCAGTTCGATGGTGGCAGACGGTTGGGGAGCATCGGCGAACAGCCCGTCGGAGTGCTGGTTGTTGATCCACTTCGCGAGAGCCTCGGCATCGGTTCCGTCGGCAAACAGCACGACCGAACCCTTGACGCTGAACTTCGCGCTGTCGTTCGGGATCTGAAGACGCAGCACGGCGGCCGAGTCGCCGAAGGCGTAGAAGAGAAGGGTGTCACGCGGTCCCAGCATCGAATGCCGGACCTCGGTCTTCTTCGCGTTGTCCTGCTTCAGGACGGGTGCCTCTCCGCCAAAGGCCGGAAGCGCGAGCAACCCAAGAACGATCATCCAAACTTTCATGATCCAGCTTTGCACGGGATCCGCCGTACGTGACATCCAAAATCCACTGAGGAAACGTGCGATTCGGACGGCATCTCCGGAGGTGAGGGATGGAACCGCAAAGACGCCAAGGACGCGAAGCCTCGAGCAACGCACCTCCCATCTTCCCCTTCTTTGCGATCTTGGCGTCTTTGCGGTGAATCCAATCGCGTCAGACGATCTTCAGGAATCGGACTCACACATCGAGATTCGCGTCCATTGGCGGTTTCCCGATTCTCGAACCGAAGGTGTTGGCACTCCGTTTACCCAGATCCGCGGATCACGACATCAGCGGCCGGACGAGGTGGATGTCCTTTCCCGCGACGAAGACCCGGAATCTCGGCGTGCCGTGGATGCTGGCGGGAACGTCATTCCGGAACGGACGCGCACCGGCACGCACGACCTCGACCTCGAAGGCCTTCGCCTCTTCATCCGAATCGAAAGTCCCCACCAGATGCTGGTTCGGCTGTCGGCACATGTGGTCGAGAAAGTATTCGCAGGCTTCCGACTCGGACGTGGAAGTGAAGATCGGATCCGAATCCCTGCCACGCTCCGAGTAACAGACCTTCCACCTTCCCGCCTCCTTGATCAGGCAGAACGCGTCCGAAGCACGGCCGCCGACCGCGTAGTTCAGCGGCGAACACCCTTCCTCTTCGAGACGCTTCTTCAGTTGGCGAAGGTTCACCGGTCAACCCTCGCACAGCTACCCGGGAGTCTTGAACATTGCATTTCGCCATAAAAGACACCGGCCGTCGCGGGAAATGGACGTTTCCCCCCTTTCCTTGGACGAAACCGGGATCGCTGCTAAGGCTATCCGCGATGCCAGACACCAAGCCTGTCGCGTTGTTCTGCTCCGATCTGGACGGAACCCTCCTCGGCCGACCCGATTCCTCCTCCGACTTCCGCTGCACCTGGGAGTCCCTCGGTGAAGACCGCCCCCTCCTCGTTTACAGCACCGGCCGGCTCGTCAAGGACGCCAAGCGAGTCGTCAAACAGGCCGAACTGCCGCAGCCCGACTACTACATCGGCGGCGTCGGGACGGTGATCCACAACGAGAAGGACGACAACGTCGTGCGCGAGTTCTCGTCGATCCTCTCCGAGGACTGGGATCGCGAGAAGGCGGTCGCGGTGCTCCGGTCGTTCCCTGAGATCGAGGAGCAGCCGGTCCACCAGCAGCACGAATGGAAAAGCAGCTGGTTCTGGCACAACGCGACCGAGGACGACCTCGAACGGCTGCGCCAGGCATTGCGCGAGGCGGGAGCCGGCGCCCAGATCGTCTATTCCTCGGCTCGCGATCTCGACATCCTCCCACGCCCGGCGAACAAGGGCAACGCGCTGCGTTGGCTGTGCAAGCAACACGGGATCACGCTCGACGAGGTCGTGGTTGCCGGCGATACGGGCAACGACTCGTCGATGTTCCTGCTTCCGGGTGTGCGCGGTATCGTGCCGGAGAATGCCGAACCGGAGTTGCTCGAGGCGGTCCTCGATGCGAACGCTTTCGTCGCGAACGCCAACTGCGCCGCCGGCGTGCTCGAAGGACTGGTCCACTACGGCGTGCTCGACCGGATCATCGCCTGCCATACGACTCTTGAGGGACAGCACCACGATCCTGAAATCGTCCGCCTCTTCGAACCTAAGGCATCGACTGCGGGCAAGGAGTCGTCCTTCATTCACCTCGCCTACGACAAGGCGATCGAAGCCCTTGAGAAATGCATCACGCCGAAGGGCTTCAGCGCCTGCTCGATCTCCGACAACGACGTCACCGGCACCGATGAGAACTACAACTCGGTGTGGGGACGCGACGGCGCGATGGCAATCATCGGCAGCCTATCGGTTCCCGGCGACCGGTTCCGCGAGTGCCAGAAACAGACACTGCGGACACTTCTCGAACATGTTTCGGCATCCGGCCAGGTGCCGGCCAACGTACACATCGCCACCGGCATTCCCGACTACTCCGGCGTTGGCGGAATCGCCGCGATCGACAGCGGCATGTGGGTGGTCATCGCCCTCCACTCGTATGTCGAGAAGAACCGCGACCTCGCCTTGCTCCGCGAGTTCAAGCCACAGGCCGACGCCATCATGCGCTGGCTCGAGGCCCACGACAGCAATCACGACGGGCTGCTTGAGGTGCCCGAGGCAGGCGACTGGATGGACCTGTTCAACCGCAGCTACAACGTTCTCTTCGACGAGGTTCTGTGGTATCGCGCGAATGTCGCCTACGGACGCATCGCCGAGCTGCTCGGCGAGCGCGAGAACGCCTCGCGGCACCTGCTCAAGGCCGAGCGGGTCAAGCGCGCGATCATGAGGCGCTTCTGGCCGTCGACCACCCAGCAGCAGGCGACCGCGGAGACCTCCGGAAGCTTCGCCGACGTGCAGCGCGCGATCGGTGACGCCCGCTACCTGCTGGCCCAGGTCACGCCGTTCTCCTTCGACTGGCGGTGCGACATCATCGGCAACGTCATGGCGTTCCTCTACAACGTCATGGATTTCAACAAGGCCAAGATCGTCTTCCGTTTCCTGTGGGGCGTCGGTGCCAACAGCCCGTTCCCGGTGCGCAACCTCTACCCGGTTGTCCACGCCGGTGACCCGGACTGGAAAAGCTACTACACCGTCAATCTGCTCAACCTCCCCCATCACTATCACAACGGCGGCATCTGGCCGTGGTGCGGCGGCCACTGGGTGCGCTTCATCAACCGCCTCGGCCTGCGCGACATCGCGAAACAGGAGCTGCTCAAGCTCGCCGAACTCAACCACCAGGGTGTGTTCCGCGAGTGGGAATTCAACGAGTGGTGCCACGGCAAGACCGGGCGTCCGATGGGCAAGGCCTTCCAGGCTTGGTCCGCATCGGAGTTTCTCGCCGCCTACCACGACGTCATGGACGAATGAACCGCAAACTCGACATCCTCCACTTCTCCCTCCACGGCCTGATCCGCGGTCAGAATCTCGAACTCGGTCGCGACCCCGACACGGGCGGCCAGTGCCTCTATGTGCTCGAACTGGTCAAGGCTCTCGCCAAACACGAGCAGGTCAGCCGCGTGACGCTGGTCACGCGCCGGGTCTTCGATCCGCGCGTCAGCGACGACTACGCCGAAGCGGTCGAGGACCTCGGCGACGGCGCCGACATCCGGCGCATCGAGGCCGGCACCCGCCGCTATCTGCGAAAGGAAGTGCTGTGGCGCCATCTCGACGCCTTCATCGACGGCACCCTCGCATGGCTGCGCCGCGAACGCCGGGTACCCGACCTGATCCATGCCCACTATGCCGACGCCGGCTATGTCGGACGCCAGGTCGCCGCCGTGCTCGGCGTCCCTTTCGCCTTCACCGGTCACTCGCTCGGCCGCGTGAAACGCCAACGACTGATCGATGGCGGAGTCGATGAGGAAACGATCGAGCGGAAGTACAATCTCGCCGTGCGCATCGAAGCGGAGGAGCTCAGCCTCGAAGCCGCGTCGATGGTCTGCACCAGCACCCGGCAGGAAGTCGAGGAGCAGTATTCGATGTACGACCGCTACGCCGAGGAGTCGATGCGCGTGATCCCTCCGGGCGTCGACCTGACCCGTTTCGACGGCGAGGGCAACACCGAGGCCTATGAGTCGGTCGATGCCAAGATGAAGCGCTTTCTCAACGACCCGTCGAAGCCCGCGGTCTTCACGATCGCGCGTGCTGACGAGCGCAAGAACCTGACCGGACTGGTCCGCGCCTTCGGCAACAACGCGTGGCTGCGCGAGAATGCCAATCTGGTGCTCGTCGGCGGCAATCGCGAGACGCTGAAGAAGCTCCCTTCCGGGGCACGCAAGGTCTGGACCGAACTGCTTCGCCTGATCGATGATCTCGACCTCTACGGCGTCTGCGCGGTGCCGAAGCAGCACCAGTCACAGGAAGTTCCCGAGTTTTACCGCTGGGCCGCGGCGCGGAAAGGCGTGTTCGTCAATCCGGCCTTCACCGAGCCTTTCGGACTGACCCTACTCGAAGCGGCGGCCGCCAATTTGCCGTTGGTCGCGACCAACGACGGCGGGCCACGTGACATCCTCGCCAACTGCAAGAACGGCACCTTGGTGGACGCGATGGACGACAAGGCGATCGGCGACGCGATCGAGGAAATCGTCGCCGAACCGGACCACCAGCAGAAGCTGGCGAAAAACGGAGCGGAAAACGTCCGCCGCTTCTACAGCTGGGACGCCCATGTCGACAGCTACCTCAGCGAACTTTCCAAGGTTCTTCCCGCCGAGCCGCGCTCCCGCGAGCCGGGATCGCGCCAGTATCTGACGCGCAGCGAACACTGGATCGTGATGGATCTGCCGCCCCACCTCGAGGAGGAGCCTCCCGAACTGGTCGAGCGTTGGCGACAGTTGTTCCGCGAAGGCGAGGTCGGCATGATCTTCGCCACCGGCCTTTCCTACTCCGAAGCCCGCGACGTAATCGAGCGGCTCGAAATGCCGCGACCGTCGATCCTGATCACCGGCCTGGGCGCGGAGATCCACTACGGTTGGAAAACACCGATCAAGGATGAGATCTGGAACCGGCAGGCCCGCTTGCGGTGGAACCGGGACGGCGTGGTCGATGCCTTCAAGGACTTCCCGGGACTGTCCATGCAGCCCGAGGAACGCCAGCACGAGCTCAAGGTTTCGCTACTCCTCGACGAAGGGGTCAAGTGCACCCGCGAGAGCCTTCAGCGACATCTCCGGGAGGCCGGCCTTTCGGCAAAAGTGATGATCACCTCCGGCTGTTTTGTCGACGTCCTCCCGATCCGCTCGGGCAAGGATGTCGCGGTGCGCTACATCGAGATGAAGTGGGGCATCGATCCGGCACGTGTTTACTGCTACGGGACTTATGGTAACGACTCCGCGGTGATCCGCGGCCGGCTGCTTTCGGCTGTCGCCGCCGACTCCGATCCGGTGCTCCGCCGGCTTCGCGAGCGCCCGCGCCTCTACCACTGCTCGCAGCCCGGACTCGCCGGCTTCTTCGAGGGACTGGACCACTACCGCTTCTTCGAGGACCAACCGCCGCCGCTCCCGGCCGAGGAATACTACAGCGAGGACGAGGAAGTGCCGGCGATCGAGATCGAGCCCTGAGCCTGCGAGGACGCCTCCGACCTTGCATCGGGGTGGGAACGCTGGCATCGTTCAGGGTGGAACGAGATCCGCGCCATGAACGAACTGCTCCAAGCGTGGCGGTCGGTTGACCGCGACAAAATCGCCCTGCTTCTCAGCGTGATCCCCGGTGCGGGACACCTCTACAAACACCACTACGTCGCCGGCTTCGGGATCATGCTCGGGGCGACACCCCTGATGCTGTTCGCCGCCCTCCTGCTCGGGCTCGCGACTTTCGGGATGTCGGTGATCGTGCTCCCGATGGTCTACATGTTCGCGATCGCCGCCGCGGCCCATGAACTGCCGGACTGGCACGGCCACCACCACTGGCTCCACCCGTGGCGGGCGAAGATTCCGGTCGACCCTCCGGTTTCCTGACCCTTACTCGACGATCACCAAGCTGTTCGAAACGTCGTTGCCGAATCGCTCGAACTCGTCCATCTGCCAAACGACCTTCCTGGTTTTCGGATCGACCTCGACCAGCTGAGGCTGTCCCGGTCCCGCGTGGCAGTTGCCGATCACGTAGTTGCCGTTCGAGAGGACCTGAAGGGTCGTCACCCACGCGAGCGTGATGCCTTCGAGATCGCTCTGTTCGAGCTTCCAGACGATTTCCTTCCCGGGTGTCACCTCCAGCACCGAGTGCCCGTTGCCGGTGCTCACCAGGGTGTTCCCGTTCTTGAGGCGAAGCGCGCAGAATGCCTGGTTTCCAAATGCCTCAGGTCCGTGTCCTCCCTTCGGCTCCCGGCCGAAAAGCGGAACCGGAAACTCCCACACCACCTTGCCGTCGGAACCATACTCGCGGACGACACCGTCACCCTCGTGGCACACGAGGTAGTTGCCGTTCTCCAGCTTCCGCGCGAGGCGGGTGTCCCGATGCGGATGCGGTCGGTCGAGCTTCAGCTTCACTTCCTTCAGAAGCTTCCCGTCACGGTCGATCTCGATGATCCTGCCGGGACCGCTTTCGGCGACCATCATCTTGCCATAGCCCAGCGGCTGGAACGCGTGGACCTCGATCTTCTTCCCACCGTTGCCATTGTTACTGGACGCATCGTAGCTCCAGACCACCTCTTTCGTTTCCGGGTCGATCTCGCATACCTCCCGCATCTTCCGCTGGACGAAGACCTGCCCGTCCGGGCCGCGGTGGATGTCGTGGATCATTCCCCACGGCATCTCCCACTTGATCTCGCCATCGCTCCAGAGCACCAGCCGCCCCTTCCCGTGAAGAAGGACGTCCCTCGCGTGGCAGGGAACAAGCAGAAGAGCGAAGGCGGCGAGCAGAAGGGCTTTCATAGGTGTCATACAGATACCTCGCAAACAGGCCGGGTGTTTCCACGGACTCCGTCGAAACGGCCGGGTTGGCAAAGAAGAACCCGCGGAACCTCGGGCTCCGCGGGTCTCGAATTCTGGGCAAATGCCGGTTACGGTTGGCGGGTTACGGAGTTTCCTCCGCTCTGGCCCTGAGGAATCCCTTATCCGGCAGGCCGCTGGAGCCATCGAGGCTGAAGCTCCGGTATTCCCAACCGGCATTCGGGGTCGGAGCCCCGGCTGGCGGAATGGCCACGCTCTCGACGTTCACGGTTTCCGTGAAGGACGAAAGGTCGAGGCTGCCCTCGATGCTGTAGTCGACTCCATCCGCGCTTCCGGTCGCGGGAGCACCGCCCGTGAACACCACCGTGGAGCGAACCGCCACGGTCAGAATGAGGTCCGGATCGGTGTCCGGATTGTCATCACCGTCGGCGATCACCAGGAACACCTTGCCATTGTTTGCTCCATCGGTCGGGTCACCGTCGAAGCCATACTCGCCGATGTTGTCGATCCCGTCGCCATCAGGATCGGCTCCGGGCAGCTTGTCGGCCGGCGAGGCAAGGACTCCCGGATTGGCGAAAACGGTATTCTCGATCCAGTCCTCGAAGGGCGACAGGGCGCCGGTGACCACCAGTTCGATATCACTCCCGGTCACCTGCAAGGTGGCGGTCGCGCCACCGATCGGTCCGGACAGGTTTCCACCGTCGAGCGAACCCGAAAGGGAGCCGCTGCTGATCAGCGTGTAGGTGCCGTTCTCGAGTCCGCCGAGATCCGTGAACACGAAGTCCGAAAAGCCCAGCAGACCGCTACCGATGGTCGTGGTTCCGGTCACCGTGATCTGGTCGCTCGCGCCGATCGCATCCAGTTCGAAGTCGAGCGTTCCCGCTCCGCCGGCGAGCGCGGAAATGTCGAGGTTACCCGTGATATCGAAGCTGCCGACCGAGGCGCCCGGCTCCAACGAGGCTCCGGCAGCCACCGTCACATCCGAAGTCACCGAGCCGGTGCCACCGAGGGCTCCGTCGCTGACCACGGTCGGCCCGGTGTAGGTGTTGGCGCCGTTGAGGAACCACGTGCCGCTGCCGGTCTTGGTGATCCCGCCCGCCCCGAAGTAGGCCTTGTCGATCTGCCCCGTGCCGCTGCCGGTTAGCAACAGGTTGGGATTTCCGTTCAACACCAGCGCGGTTCCCACCTCAAGCACCCAGCGGTTCGCTCCGTTCGCCTCCAGTGTCGCTCCGCCGGCATTGATCGTGAACCCCCGGTCATAGGCGCAGTCGCCGACGCCGTTCATCCGGATCGTGCCGTTGTCGATGACGATGGCATTGGCGTTGTTGCGCAGGCCACCGAGCGAGGTCTGGGTGGCGTTGCCTTCGTAGTACTGCCAGTCGTCCAGTTCGAGCACGGCACCTGAGTCCACCGTGATGACCGAGGCGCCATCGTAGCCGTCGAACGACAGGGAACCGGTGCCGATGGCGGCGAGCGTTCCTCCGCTGACCCGGATCGGCCCCGTGCCGGTCTTGCGGCCGGTAAGCTCCATCCTGCCGGCTCCGGTCTTCACGAAACCGCGGTTCTCGTTGACGTTCGCCGAAAGCAGGAAGTCGGTTGCCGCCGCGCCGTCCTCGACATCGATCGGAAGCTGATTGCCCGGATTGTTTTCACGGATCGTGATCGCTCCACCTATTTCCGAGGTGGTCGCGCTCGCGAGCACGTTGATCTCCGATCCGGTTCCTCCGCCCGGGCCACCGAACGAAAAGCGCCCGTCCGGCGCGCTCGAAAGCATCGCGCTGCCGCGCATGTTCAGGACGTAGTTCCAACCGTTGTCCTGGGCGCCCAGGTTGTCGACGAATGCGCCGTCGAACAGGTTGAGTTCGTTGACCTTTTGTCCACCGGTGTAGCCCATCGCATTGTTCACATCGAGCCGGAGCACACTGCTCGAAGGACTGCCGTCGCCGGTCACCGTCACGACGCCCCGGACTGCACCGGTACCGCCGCCCGTTCCCAGAGCGAGCGTGCCGTCATTGACCGCCACACCGCCGGTGAACGTGTTCTGCGTGTTGTTGAGCTCGACGATTCCGTCGCCGTTTTTCGTCAGGCTGCCGGCTCCGCCGATCGACTGGCCGGTGAAGGTGTAGTCGTTGCCGGCGGTGTTGTTGAAGACGATGCCGCCGGGAAGGATCGGGTCATTCTCAAGGTCATCGATGGTGATCGCTCCGGCACCGGTGTCCCCGAAGGTCACCGTGTCGAAGTTGAAGTAGAATCCCGGCGCGGTCGTCCAGTTGTTGTCGAGGCCACCCACTTCCCAGAAGGCGCTCGTGGCACCGGTCCACTCGGTCGCCAAAGGCAGCAGCGTGACTTCCAGCGTGCCAGCGTTGTCCGCCCAACTGCCCGGGCGGAGGAAGTCGTTGTCGAGCCGCAGGTTGACCCCTGCGGTGCCGGTGAGCGTCGAGTTGTAGGTGATCACCGGGAACGGACCCGTTCCTGTGAGGGTCGAGAAGCGCACGAGGTTGTCCGTGCCGGTGAGGGTCAGCACATCCACCGTCAGGTCACTGCTGGCCGGATTGACGAAGAGCGTCGGAGTCCCGGTGGTCGAGTCCATCGTCAGGCCGGCGACGGTCTCAACGTTACCACTGTAGTCGAACGTGCCATCGGTCATCACCACGGTCGATGCAGGCGGCAGGTTGGCGATCGGCGCGCCACTGTCGTTGCCGAGCCGAAGAGTTCCACCTTCCACGGTCCAATCATCCGACTGCGTGGCCACATCTCCGTCGACCTGCAGCAGCCCTTCCTCGACTGTTGTCGAACCGGTGTAGGTCACCGGCTCGGCGCTCTGGAATTGCAAGGTGCCCGCACCCGACTTGATGAGGCTGCCGTCTCCCACGATCGTCGACAGCGCCGTGTTTACCGTGCCCGCGTTGACGGTCACCGTGCTCGTCGTACCGGTGACAAGGGTGATCGGATTCCCGGCCGGCCAGATCGCCATGCTTTCGTTGAACTCGAGCGTGCCACCGGCCAGTTCGAAGTCGGTCTCGGTGTCGTTGTCGGCATTGCCCGCGAGGTAGGCGAAGGTGCCGCCCGCATTCACACGGACGCTCGCATTGCGCAGCGCGCCGTCATCGGTCCCCAGCTCAACCCGGCCGCCGTTGATCGTGATCAGGCCGGTGTAGGGCATATCTTCATCCGGAGGAGTCAGGGTAAGGACTCCGGTCCCCGACTTCGTCAGAGCAGCGTCGCCGGAGAACTCTCCGACGATCTCGTAGTCGCCCGTCGAGTTGTTGACCGTGATCGCCGACGGCACCGGTGTGCCGGTGATGTTGACCACGCCTGCGAAACCACCGCTCACGGTGTCGTCAAAGATCACCGCATCGCCGTTGTAGAAGCGCTCGGGATTGATTCCGTCGGTCCAGTTGACGCTGGAATTGATGTCCCAGTCCGGCGTGGTTCCGACGAAGGTCAGCGTCTTGCCGCTGAGCGAGACTTCGATCGTCATCGCGTTGTCGCTGAAGACCGGAAGCCGGTAGGAGCCGGCATTCGCCATCACGAAGTTGTTCGACACGCCATCACCGCCATCGTCGATGGTCCCGGTGTAGTCGAAGAGGGCGAAGGGTGTGAAGGTGTCGGGCAACGAAACGAAGTCGACGGTGGTGGTTCCGTTCAGGACCACATCGGCCGCGGAGAATCCGGAGCCTCCATCCGGGTCTCGGATCAGCGTGGCGCCGCCGGTCGTGCCGAAAGTCAGGGTGCCATTGACCGTGCCGGATCCCGAAAGGGTGCCGGAGTCGCCCACATAGAGGTCCGCGCCGAAAGTCGAATCGCTCACCAAGGTGCCGTTCGCGACATAGAACTCACCCGTGAAGGTGCTCGCGTCACCGGTGAAGGAGAGCGTGCCGTTCGCCGTGGCGTTGGCCTCGTAGTTGAATTCGAGATTGCCCGATCCGAGCAGATCCCCCGAGAGAGTGGCGGCGGCTCCGTTGTAGCAAACCACCCGGGCACCTGCCGCGGCGATCGTGATGTCACCCGCAACCTCGGTGCCGGTGTTGAAGCGAAGTGCGCCAAGATCTCCGGCTCCTTCCGTCCAACCTTGGCCCTCAAGCGTGAAGTTGTTGGCGAAGGCGCCTGCCGTACTGACCAGAAACGCCTGACCGGACGGCTGCACCGTCACGTCGCCCGTGCCGAAAGCCTGCAACGAGTCGGCCTGCGCACGACCCGAAACGATCGTTGTGCCTCCCGTGTAGGTATTGGCGCCACTCAGGCTGAGCGAACCCGCTGGATCTACCGCGACGGCGCCATCCCCCGAAATCACGCCAGCCACATTTCCGGGGCCCGGTGCGAACACGGAACCGGCGGCCAGAGAGAGATCACTGTCGAGATCCGGCTCGGCGAGGAGCAGCACGGACGTGCCTTGGACTTCGATCGAGGTGCCTGCCGCTCCGACCACGAGATCGATTTCGACGGTCTGGGCCGCATCGGTGCCGGTCACCCGAAGGCGCCGCTCGCCCACCAAACCGATGTCCTCAGCGTAAGCCCCGTCATTCAGGACCACGGTCGAGCCGACATGCGCGGCGAAGAGTGCCTCGCTGATCGTGGCGAACGCGTCGGTCCCGAAGGTCGCCGGCTGAGCACCAGTTGTTCCGGCGTCGGCATCGGCGATCGGATCGCCGGACGCGAGACCTGCCCAAGCGCCATCCACATAGAAAACCGCGTCGGCATCCACCACGCTGACCGTCAGGGTATTCGAGGTGTCGGTGCCGCCGTAGCCGATCGTGAATCCGACCGGATCGAGAACGGGTGCTCCGGCGACCGCGATCGCACCATTGGGATCGTAGGTGTAGCTGCCGTCCGCGTTGATGGTCACCTCGGCTCCCGAGGCGAGCGTCACCGGATTTCCGACGTTGGCCGCCGACCCCTCAACCTCGGTCACGGTGACCGTGTCGGTCAGGTGGTCGAAGTCCGCCTGCAGGTTCGCCACCCGCATTTCCATCAGCGTGAAGTTGTTGGTGGTGGCGGGGGTGCCGTCCGAGTCGTTGCCCGTGATCCGGATCTTCGCGATGCTCGATCCGTCGGTCACTCCAGCAGCCGTCGAGGTCACCCGCAGGTGGGGAGTGCCCCCGTCCGGGATCGCGGCACCGAGAACCTCTCCCAAGACCACGTCCGACGCATCCAGGAAGGCGATGTCGACATCGTTGTCGCGATCCTGGTTGGCGTTTCGACCGTAAAGATCGACGGCGATCTGATTCGATGCGCCGTCGAGAATCGGGCTGCCCAAAACGTAGAGCAGGGTCGCAGGTCCGTTGCCACTGTTGTTGTGGAACCCGTCCGGTCCGTTGAAACCGGTGTCCGGCATCGGATTGGTCGGAGTCACGGGATTGTAGAGAAACCCGTCGTTCAGCGTGCCGGCCGGGTTCGTCGCCGAAGGCACGTCCGATCCGTAGGCCGCGGCCCCGGCGGTGACAGTTGGCGGATTGTCCACCGCCACTTCGGACTCGGAGACTCCGAAGATGGTCACGTCATCCACGCCGCCGAAGCCCCAGCCGCCGTGGTAGTAGTCGATGTAGTCGAGGACATAGGTATCCGCCGGATTCGCCGCTTCAATCGCCGCCAGCGCCTGCCAATTGAAGGTTTGGGTCTCGTACGCGGCATTGTTGCCGGAGCGTCGGGCCCACGCGACGTAGGCGTCATCGGAAAGACGCCGCAGTGCCAGACCCTGGAAGCCTCCATTGCCGCTTGCGGCGGGAATCGACGCGAGATCGGCGGCCGGCGCCGCAGCGGCTCCTGCGCCGCCCGCGAGGCCGAAGCGGATCACGATCGGGGACGACAGATCGAACGAAGGGGACGTGAGCACCAATGTCGGGTGCGAAGAGTCCTGATTGCCGGAGCCGTTCGCGAAGCCTCCGGTGGCCCGTCCGCCGGCGAAGGCGTTGTTGTTGAAGACCTGCCTCGATGGGAAGCTGGTGCCGACGGTGTCGGTCCAGTTCTGCAGCAGCGTTCCTTCGTCGAATCCGGGATTGTCGAAGGAATACTGGGCGACGGTTTCGACATCGGTGAGCACGTTGCCGCTCACGGCGGGTCCGGCTTCACTGACGGTGGCAGTGCGCGATTCAGCGGAGGGCGCCTGGGCAAAGGACGCGGTGCTAAGGCCCAGCCCGAGGAGGGCGAGTCGATGGGGTTTCATGGGTTAGGGCAGTGTGGATACTCCCGCAATCAAGCGGGGCGGACATGGGGTTCACAGTCCTGCGGGCGTCTGGGTTCATCGACACCCGTAACGCTTACCAAACAGTCGGAATCCTCCCACTTCAAGACGTTTGCTGCAGATGACGAGGATTACGGGCACTCTGGAGCGGCGACCCATTTCCGCCACAATCCGCTAGCCCGCATTCTACCCTCCCCCAACACCCGCGAGGCGCTTGGCCATCCGCGGAAAGAGGATCCAGTGGGCCGGCAGGACGGAGAACCAGTAGAGTCGGCCGAGCAGTCCCTGCGGTCGGAAAGTCGCGGTCTGTTCCAGCGCTCCACCCCGGATCGCGAACTCCAACCACGCTTCACCGGGAAGCTTCATCTCCGCGTAGAGGATCAGACGCCCGGCCTTCCGATCGGCCAAAACGACCCGCCAGAAGTCGAGCGCGTCACCGGGTCTCAGTTCGGTGGGATGCCGGCGGCCACGGCGGGTGCCGATCCCCCCGAACAGCCGGTCGATGGCACCGCGGACGTCCCACGCCCAGTTCATCGACGGCCACCCTTTCTCGCCACCGAGCGACCAAACCGCATCGATGACTTCGTCCTGCGGGGCCTGCAATGGAGCCCGCTGGCGGTCGGTGAAAACCCCGTGCTCCGGCACCTTGATCGCATCGATGAACCGCGGATCCATCGATCCCGCCGCCAGCGAGTCGATCCAGCTCGACGGCACCCGGTTCTGGGCGATGCGGGACAAGGCGCGCTCGACGGCGACGCGGTAGCTCGAGAGTTCGAGAGGCAGTATTTCCCGCAGCCGGCTTTCGCGGCAGACCGTTTCGTGCTTCATCGAATCGACCAGTGCCTGAGCCAGGGTGAACCGGGTCGAGGTCATCAGGTACAGCCACCAAGACGACAGCCGGGGGCTGAGGAAGGGCACCGGCACGAACCATCTCTTCAGCCCGCGCACCTCGGCGTAGCCGGCGAGCAGGTCGCGGTACCGGAGCACCTCCGGGCCTCCGATGTCATAGACCTCGTCCTCGGTCTCCGGGATTTCCAGCACGCCGCGCAGGTAGGAAATCACGTCACGGATCGCGATCGGCTGGCAGCGTGTGTTGACCCATCGCGGACAGACCATCACCGGCAGTTTCTCGGCGAGATCGCGGACGATCTCGAAGGACGCCGAACCCGAGCCGACGATGATCGACGCCCTCAGCACCGTCAGCGCCGCCTTTCCGCTGCGCAGGACGTCCTCGACGTGCCGCCGCGACTCGAGATGCTTCGACAACGGGCCGGACTCGTCGACCAAGCCACTCAGGTAGATCACCCGCCGACAATCCCCAGTGTCGAGCCAGCGGGTGAAGTGACGGGCAACCGCCTCCTCCCGTTCGGCGAAATCTCCTCCGCCGCCCATCGAGTGGACGAGGTAGTAGGCCGCATCGAGATCTTCCGGCAGACTCGGCAGCGAATCCGGGTCGAGCAGATCGCCCTCGATCACCTTGAGCCGGTCGGTATCGAACTCCTCGGCGGGAAACCGCCGCCGGTCGCGAACCAGCGCCGTCACCGTGTGCCCGGCTTCAAGCAAAGTCGGCAGCAGCCGCAGCCCGATGTAGCCGTTGGCGCCGGTCAGCAGAAGGTTCACCGCGCAGAGTCGGCGGCATCCCGAGCCTGTCCAGCGATCATCCCCGGCCAAGGTAGGGACAAGCGCCCTCGCTTGTCCGCCGAACCGCCACCTCACTCCCGGTTTCCGTCATGACCCGCGGCTGATCGGGGGCGGTCAGCCCTCCCCTGCCGTTAGTCCCTCGGAAGAAAATCCTAAAGGAGGAACTACAAACCCCCGTGGCCCGCGACCGGGGTTTGTAGTTCCCCGTTTACGGGGTCTCCATGCACATCCCAAGCGAACTCGTAGGCCATCGGCTCCGCCTCACGTCACGTACCCGTTTCCAAAAATGTCCCGGCGCCTTTCGATTCACCGCCAAGGCGCTGAGGACGCCAAGCTGGATCGATACGCTCTCCTTTGCGGCCTTGGCGTCTTTGCGGTTCCATCCATCGCCTTCGGAAAAGTCAGCTCATTCGCCAGAGCTCGCCTCAGAACCGATCATAGCTCACCACCTCGGAGTCGGGCAGGCGCTCACCGCGTGGCCACGCCGGCTTGGTTTGCTTTCCGACCGCGATCATGAAGCTGAGCACGTAGTCGGACGGCAGGTTGACCAGCTTGGCCACCGCTTCGGGATCGTAGCCGACCATCGGGCAGGACTCGTAGCCCATCCCCTTGGCCGCGATCATCAGGGTCATCCCGGCCAGAGCGCTCGAGCGCACGGCCTCGTCCCGGATCAGCTGTTCCTTGCCCTCGTAAAACGGCTGGATCGCCGGGCCGAGGATGTCCTGAACCTCCTGCGGCGCGTGCGACCAGTATTTCGCCGGGTCGGCGAGGTGGGCATTGAGGTCCGCACACATCAGGAAAAGCACCGAGGCATCGGTGACCTGCGCCTGATCCCATGCCACCGCGCGGAGCTGCTTCCGCAGTTCCGGATCGCGAACGACCAGAAGGCGGTAGTTCTGCATGTTGAAGGAGGAAGGCGCGAGCTTGGTGAGCTCGATCAGCTTCGCCAGGTCCTCCTCCGACATCACATGCTCGGGATCGTAGTGTTTGACGGAGCGGCGGCTTTCGATGGTTTCGATGGCATTCATGTGGGTAAGCGATTTCGTTGGAAGGGAGCTCAGGACCGCAGCCGCGCAAGCTCGGCTTCGAGCTCGGCGATCCGGTCGGTGAGGGGCTGCGTCACTCCGGCAAGCTCCTCGCGGGTGAATCGGGGCGTGATGAATTTCGGGCAGTTCCAGTCGAGCCCGATGACTTCGATGCGGAACAACCGCTCGGTCTGACCGAGCAGCTCCGGCGGCACCCGGGCTTGTGGCCCGGGCACCGCCGATTGGGAATTCGCCGGAACTCCGAACGTCAGGCACTCAGGGCGGCGGCAATCCGCTCCTTCGGCTGGACGCCCTGCAAGCGCTCGACCACCTCGCCGCCGCGAAAGACAAGCAGCGTCGGGATGCTGCGGATGTTGTAGCGGACGGCCAGATCGCGGGCCTCATCGACATTGACCTTGGCCACGACCGCCTGATCGGCGGTCTCTTCGGCCACTTGGTCGATCACCGGACCCAGTTGCAGGCAGGGACCGCACCACGGGGCCCAGAAGTCCACCAGCACCGGAGCGGCGCTGCCGGAAACCACATCGTCAAAACTCGCGGAGGTCAGTTCTCTCGTCTTCATCGTTGTTGTGGGGTCAACCCGCTGATCGCGGGATTCAACGATACGGATGTATCCCCTTGACATACGGTGTCATTTGAGTAGTATCCGCGCATGAGACCGAAAGCCGGTGAGCGCAAAAAGGAACAGTCGATGACGATCCGCGAGTTCTTCGCCCAGTTCCCGGACGATGAGTCCTGCTTGCAGCACATTTTCGAGTGCAAGTTCGGCCAAGGTCACACCTGCCCGAAGTGCGAGCGCGAGGCCAAGTGGTATCGGATCAAGGCGGAACGCGCCTACTCCTGCCAGTTCTGCGGCCACCACCTGCACCCGACCGTGGACACCCCGTTTCACCGGACCCGGACTCCGCTGCAACTCTGGTTCTTCGCCATCTACCTGTTCACCACGACTCGCAACGGAGTTTCGGCCAAGGAGCTGCAACGCCAGCTCGGAGTCACCTACAAGACCGCATGGCGCATGGGTCACGAGATTCGCAAGCACATGGCTTGGGTGGACGGCGACCCGACGCTTGCCGGGACTGTGGAAGTGGATGAGACCTACGTCGGCGGCAAGACCACCAGCGCCAAACGCTGGGACAACAAGGGCGTGGTTTTCGGGATGCTCCAGCGGGACGGCAAGGTTGTTGCCCGCGTCGTTCCGTTTGCCAGCAAGGGCAGGATTCTCCCGCTTCTCAAGGACGGCATCGCCAAAGGATCAACAATCTACTCGGACGAAAGCCATGTTTACACCGACCTTGAGCGATTCGGCTACACTCGCGACACCGTGAACCACTCCAAGAAGGAATACGTGGACGGCCCGTGCCACACAAACGGCATCGAGTCGTTCTGGTCCCACTTGAAAAAGGGTCTGACCAGCACCCACGTGGCTGTTTCAGAGACTCACCTTGAGAAATACGTCAAGGAGTTCGAATGCCGGTTCAATTTCCGGCAGAATCCGAAGGAGATGTTTCCGGCTCTGGTTTCTTCGTTCCTTCGCCCCGAGCCATCGCCTCAACCGTCCGCTTGAGGCGGGAGGCGTCGCCCTTGGGTTCATCCGCTTCACGATCGCGGATGAATTCCTCAAGCTTCCCGTGTTTCCTAGCGCTGCGAAGGTCCATTGATCTGAATCTACCCTAGATTTAGACCGAAGTCAGCCGGGTCAATCTCAAGCGCCGTGCATACCACTCGGATCACGTCGGGCATCAGCATTTCCTCTGGCTCACCAACCAGCGGGAACTGCATGATTTTCTCAGTCCCATCAACGGAGCGCTCCCAAAATACGTGGATCTCTCCAGACCCTAGATCTACAATCCTCTCCCGAACTCCGTAATCCGAGAAGAGCCGGTCTATGAAGTTGCCCCGGCGTATTGCGGGAGCCATCGGATATGCGGCCACTTCAGGCGATGGCAAAGGTTGCGCGGCCACCGAGATTTTGGAGGTCCACGCCGGTTGCAGCACGCCGCCCGATGGGCCTGCTTGACGCCTGCGTTGGAACCCGTCCCGTCAACTCTGCCAGAATCTCCGCGGGAGGAGCAGGGAGGTCAGCGAACGGCGTCCGTCCCATTGAAATGGCGAGGGCAATGTGACCTTCGACGGCCGTAACAAACCTAGACTGGCACTCATCGAGGGATGATCCCTGGACGCAGATGTCGTACTCGTGGCACTGAGCCACGAAGCAGAAATAACCGTCCGATCCGCGAGGCATCACGGAGACGGTCAGGGAGTTTTCTACAAAGTTTTTTTGTGAGTCCATGTGGTGTGTGTGGTGGTTACAGTAGCCTATCTGTCAATATGTTGTTGATTTGTTCGAAAGAACGGTGTTCATGCGGTGCCATTGTCCTCCTTGTGTTCAACAACCTCTGCCTTGATGTTTTTCAGGCGGTTCTCTCGTTGTTTCTTATACCCACGGCTCACCCAAAAGCTTCCGCCTGCGGCGAGTCCAAATAAGACCATGAAGAAAAATCTCACTCCGGTGAAACTCCACTCGCTGACGGTGTCCCAAACGCACCCGATCGAGAGGAATATGAACCCAGTTCCCAGAGAGGCCCAGAGGGTGAAGTTGGAATTGGACTCATCCAATGCGGATAATTCGTGTTCCTGAATGGGGTAAGTCTTCACCTTCCGATAGCAGTGAATCGCCTCGTAATAGCTTGTTCGCGGCGGCGGAGCCGAAATACCGCCGCGCTTAGGCGTAATCTTTCCGCTATGCGATTCTGGTTCGATTTCAGGCAATGGGCCCTCCTTTCGCTGCGATCTTTTCCCCTGCAAAAGTGGTGTCTGCTCCGGGAGGGAGCACTCCAGCGTCGATCCCATTGAAATTGAGAATCTGAGCGCATTTTGTGCACTGGATGGTCAAAAGTGGATAGAAGACGTAACCGCCGCCATGCCGGGACTCGTTGAGAGTTCGCATCTCGTTGATGTATGGGCACAGCTCCCAATTCGTGTTCCCGCAGGAAGGACAGCCTTTCTCGGGTAGGAATAGCGGCTTGCAGGTCTCTTCGAACCACGCCATCGCTTTCTCCCGTTGCTCTGGGGTAAGCTCCGCTCCAACTCGTGGAATTTCGTTTGGCATCACTGCTCAGGATGCGCAGCCAATTGCGGCATGCAAGCACCAGCAGAGGCGGGTAGACATATTCTATCATTGGTCAAAAATATTATAGTAACGCCTAAATCAGACAAGTCTGTCCTTTTTGCCGTATGCGAAGGGGATACATCCGCAACGATAAGAGAACAGACAAGTCGGTCTATTCCGTGGAATTCGAATTATTTCCAGCCGCCCAAGTTCAGCGCCGCCCGCTTCGCCTTCTTCACCGGCCATGTTTCGCGGAGATTCGTCGCCTCGGTGATCGCCCCGCTGTAGAGCAGAAACCAGGCGTCGCCGAGGTGTTTGGCCGCCTTGTGGGAGGGTTCGTGCTGGGCCGCCAAACCCCGCCAGAACTCCCGGCTTTGTTTGCGCTGCAGCGCCACCAACTCGCGAAGTTCCCCGCCGGCTTCGGTCATCGCCGCCGTGGTGCAGAACGGACAACCCGGGTAATCCTCCTCGGTCAGCCAGCGCTGCAGGGCATCGAACCGGTCTTCGAGCCGCTCCCGCACCGTCCTCGGATCCTCGAGCAGCCTGCGCTGGGTCCGCTCCGAATCCTCCGCCTCGGTCCGCAACCACTCGGCGCACAGCGCCTCCTTGCTGGGGAAGTGCTGATAGAAGGTGGCCTTGGCGATCTCGGCCTTGGCGATGATCTCGTTGATCCCGACGCATTCGTAGCCCCGCTCGCCGAACAGGCGGCCGGCCGTAGCCACAAGGCGGTCCCGTGCCTTACTCATACCCAAACCTGCAGACAGCACGGTCTGTTTGACAAGCCGAAGCCGCCCATCATCGGGATTTCGCGATGTTGGCTCCCGGATTATCGATGTGCACTCCCGCCGCCAATTCCCCATGCTCCGTGCCGAATGAAGGAAAACGAGCACGTCACTCTGCCGGATGGTCGCAAACTCGGATTCGCCGAATACGGCGACCCGCAGGGAATCCCCGTGCTGTTCTTCCATGGCTGGCCCAGCAGCCGCTTCCAAGCCGCTTACCTCGATCACGACGCCTCCAAGCGTGGAATCCGGCTGCTTGCGCCCGACCGACCGGGCGTCGGCCTCTCCGACCCCATGCCCGACCGGCGGTTCGGGGACTGGCCGAAGGACGTCGGCCAATTCGCCGACTCGCTCGGAATCGACCGGTTTCGGATCTTCGGAGTCTCCGGGGGCGGACCCTACACCCTCGCGACCTGTGAAAAGCTCGGCGACCGGGTGATCCGGGCCGCCGTGATCTGCGGCGCTCCGCCGCTCGCGGACAAGGCCGACCGCAGCCACATGCATTGGGCTTACCGAACGCTCTCGGGGCTGAAATCGCTGCGACGCGCCTCGCTACCGGTTCTCCTGCCCTTCAGCCGCTGGATGATCGACCGCGGCGTCGACCACGCACCGATGTCATGGATGCTCAAGAGCATCCCGGAGGCCGACCGCGAGGCGATCCACAGCGCCGGGGGCTGGGACATGGTGATCCGGAGCTACCTCGAGGCCATCCGCAACGGCCCTGGACCGACACTGGACGACGGCGAGCTCTACCTCGCGCCATGGGACTTCGAACCGGAGCGGATCCACGTTCCTGTGCACTTCTGGCACGGCATGGCCGACGCCAACCTGCCCTGCGATGTAGCCAAAAGGCTCGCCGCTCGGGTGCCGAAGGCGGAAGGCACGTGGCTTGAGGGCGAAGGCCACTACTCCCTCCCGGTCCGGCATTCCTGCGAAGCGCTGGATTGGCTGAAGGGTTCGGGCCAAGAAAACGCACATGCGGGCGTTTCGAACATGACCGGATCCTCCGCCTCATGAAGAGCCTCTGTCTCGTCCTTCTCGTCGCCGCTGCCGCCGCGCTGGCGGTGACGCTGCCCGACCGGGACGAACGGCTGAAAGCGGTCGGATCGCTGGACCGGCACACCCCGGCGGAGCGGCGCGCGTTCACGGACGCGGGAGAGTTCGAGGCAAAGAAGGCGCCGCAGCCGGCCGACTGGCTGGCCAGCCACCCCGAGCCGGGACAATCGCTCGGGCAATACCTCGACTCGAAACCGAACTTCCCCGACGACACCCGCAAGATCCTCTATGTCCTCCCGCTCGGCGAATTCGAGGAAGGGAAGGCGCCGTCGCTGGAGGCGTTGAAAGACTACACCGCCGCGTATTTCCAGCCACTCGAGGTCCGGATGCTCAAGCCGGTCGCCGAAGCCGACATCAAGGTGACGTCCCGCATCAACCCCGGTTCGGGCAAGAAACAGTGGAACTCGCAAGAGATGCTCAAGGGGCTCGCCGCGCGCTTGCCTGCCGACGCCTACGCGATGCTCGCCGTGACCATGACCGACCTCTACCCCGACGAGTCGTGGAACTTTGTCTTCGGCCAGGCATCGATCCGCAACCGTGTCGGGATCTTCAGCTTCGCCCGCTATCATCCGTCGTGGACCGGGCGTGAGGCGGATGAACATACGGAGACTCTCGTACTTCGTCGCGCCGCGAAGGTGCTGACCCACGAGATGGGCCACATGTTCGGCATCCGCCACTGCATCCACTACGAGTGCAACATGAACGGGGCCAACCACCTCCAGGAGGCCGACTCGACACCGATGCATCTTTGCCCGGTGTGCCTGCGGAAGCTATGGTATGCGGCCAAGTTCGATCCGGCGAAGCGCTACGGGGCGCTCGGGGATTTTTACACCGAACACGGACTGGAAGAGGAATCGGAGTGGGTTGAAAAGCGGCTCGAGTCGATTCAGGAAGCCCGCTGATCCGACAGCAGCTTGCGCCTTGGCATCGGCCATCCCGCCCGTCATGCTTGCGGATGCCATGAATCCCCCGCTCCTGGCTCTGGCCGCAACTCTCATCGGGATCCTGCTCGCCTCCTGTGGCTCCACGACCCAACGCCCGCCGCCGGCGGGCATGGCGGTGATCGACGTCACGCCCGATCTCGAAAAGCGCGACCGCCTCGACCGGCTGCGCGTCGTTTCGGTCAACGGGCAGCAGTCGCGCGGCACGCGGCAGGTGCTGAACCCGGGCGTCAATACCGTGCGGGTCGGGTTCAAATGGCCCCAAGGCGGCAACCAGGAGGCGGACCTCGCGTTCTTCGCCACCGAGGGGACGATTTATGCGGTCCACTATGAGGTGCATCCACCCTTCGTGAACCGGATGAATCAGTCGGTTCCGGCGGACCGGTATGTCGCGACCACCTTGGATGTCGCCTCCGAAATGGGCGAAGGGGCCTTCCTCGCCGTCCCGCCGCTCCTCGCCTTCGGCTCGGCGGCCGTCGCCCACCGGATCGGCAACACGGTTGCCGAGGAATCCAAACCGGCGGACTACATCGACCTGATCGTCACCGCGTCCCACTCGCGCGAGGGAATCGTCCGGCGGGTCCGGACCTATCCCGACGGGCGCGTCGACCCCAAGCCATGGGCCCGCTACGCCCAGATGAGGCATCCGAGGTGACCGGATCATGCCACGCACCGGTCATTCCCGGGCTTGCAACTTGTCTTCCCGGGGAGACGTTCGCCCACCGTGATCCGCGCTTTTTTCGCTCTACTCCTCCCGCTTGCCGCGTTCGCCGATGACTTCGCCGACTCGCCGGAGTTCGTCCACGCGATGGGCATCGAAACGCGGAAGCTCGACGGCTTCCCGGTAGTTTTCCACTACGGCCGGATCCGGCCCGACTTCGAGGACCGCTCGGAGAATCCGTTCCGCAGCCGGCTTGATCTGGATGGTCCTTGGGAGTTCCGGTTCGACCCGGAGAACGAGGGCCTTGATGCCGCGTCCGGCTGGACCCGCGTGACGGTGCCACACTGCTGGGACACGATGCCGGGCGGCCGCTTCTGGGACTGGTCGGACCACAGCGTGAAGAACCCGCCGTTCTATGACGGCGCCGCATGGTACATGAGGAAGTTCGACTTCGAACCGAGCGAGGACAAGCGGCACCGGCTTGAGTTCCTCGGAGTGCCACACCGGGTTCGCATCTTTCTCAACGGCGAGCTGCTGGCGCTTCACGAGGGAGGCGGCCAGCCGTTCGAGATCGATGCCACCGGAAAGCTCGCCAAAGGAGCCAACACGCTGGCAGTGCAGGTGATCCGCTTGCCGAACTATCGCAAGAAGACCGACGGCGACGGCTTCGACGAGATCGAATACGTCCACACCCGCCACCCGAAGGCGCCGGACAACTGGCCCTACGCCGGCATTCCCCGCTCGGTGTCGCTGGTCACCGAGAACCCTCTGACCATCCGCAAGACGCAGGTAAGGACGATGAAGGGCAAGCTTGAGGCGGTTGTCTGCATCAGCAACCACGGCACCACCCCCAGCAAAGGAACGGTCCGCGTCGCCTCGGACGCGATCGAGCCGTGCGAGCCACTCCCGTTCAATCTCGAGCCGGGTGCCCATGCGGCGATCCGCTTCCAGGCGTCGCTGAAGCCCGATGCCGCCCGCTGGCAGCCGGGCAACCCGAAGCTTCACCGGTTGGTGTCGACCTTGGAGACCGGCGGCAAACCCGGCGACCGCCTTCAGACCGAATTCGGAATCCGTCACTTCGAGATCCGCGGTGACCGCTTTTATCTGAACGGCAAACCGATCTTCCTGAAGGGATCGGCTTTCTACGAGGAACACCGTGGACGGGGCAACGCCCTGACGAAAGGAGATCACGAGGAGTTCTTCCGCATGCTCGGTGAGGCGGACGCGAATTTCGCCCGCCTGCATGTCGCCCAGCGGCATCCGTGGACCTACCAACTCGCCGACCGGAATGGGGTGATGCTGTGCGGCGAGTGGGGTGGATTCTGGTACAAGGAAAAGTCGATGGACGCCCAGACCAAGGATCCGCAGTCCGTCTTCCAATCGCTCGGCCGCTGCGCGCTGTGGGACCTGATGAACCATCCATCCGTGGTGATCTGGGGCATTCACAACGAATGCCACCAGTTCTGCCCCGAGTACGAACCGTTCGTCAAAATGGGCCACGATCTGGTCGATGCACACGACTGGCACCTGCGGCCGGTCACGTGGGCGGCCTGGCACCCGCACATGGGCGAGCCCCATTTCGAACACGCCGATGCCGTCGGCTTCAACGAATACCGCGGCGCGATGGACCCCTTCGAGAACCTCGATCCCGATCTCAAGCGGGTCACCGAAGAGAATCCCGGCAAGCCGTTGATCATCCTTGAAAACGGCGGTTGGTCGAAGCGCGGCGACCGCGGCCCGAAGGACCGCAAGGGCTCCGAGGACTGGCAGGCCGACCTACTGCGACGGCAGCACGAGGTGCTGACCGGACACATCCCGCCCCTGTCCGGCTACACCTACTGGCTCCTCGTCGACTACCGGTCGCGCAAGACCTACACCGGGAACGAAAACTCCGACGGTTGGTCGCGGATGGGACTCTACGACGAATTCGGCAAACCGAAGATGGTCCGGGATGTTTTCCGGGATCTACGATGGCGACCGTAGTTCCGGATCCGGCTTCGGCGGCGTTACGCCGTCGGCGCGCTCGATGAGGTGTCGGAACCGGTGGTAGAGGTAACCGACGCCGAGCAGCACCGCGGCGATCGCGAAGAACGCGTAGATCCGGTAGAGCGGATCCTCGATGTCGATCAGGAACATCCGCACCATCGACAACCCGAGGCCGAGCAGCCCGGTCAGACGATAGGGCTTGAGTCCGGCAACTAGGCCGATCCCGAACAGCACGATTGCGGTCGCACCCCAGCACACCGTGGTCAGCGAATCGACGCCCACGGTCGGAGAGGCAAAGGCGATGAAGGCCAGACCAAGCGCAGCCAAGCCATGGACCCAAACCCGCGAGCGTTCCGGCTTGGTCGCCTTGAGGGTAAGGATCACGCCATGCGCCGCGATCAGCACGGACACCGTAATCACCGACACCAAGGTGGCGTCCTCCGGACCGGCGATGACGCCCGCGATCCGGGCCAGCGACGCGACCATCGCCACCACCAGCGGCACGATGGACCAAGCCCGGCAGCCCGGCAGCTTGCCGAACCAGCCGAGCCCGGCCATCGCCACCGACACACCCGCCAGTGACACCAGGTGCCAAGGTTCCGGAAGCATCCGGAAGCCGACCACCGACAACACCCCGGCGGCCAGACAGGCAAACCCGCCAGCCACACGGCGACCGACCACCGGCTGGCTTTCGATCATGCGACGGTAGGCCAACCACAGCCAGCCACCGACGGCGACCGCCACGATCCACCACACCCAGCGCATGTCCTCCACGGCTCCCTCCATCACCCAAACGCGGCCAAAGTGGAGCAGCCCCAGCGCCCACGGCAGAGCCGAGACGAAGGGCAGCGAGCGGAACGGCAGGCGATTCGAAAAACCCACCATGAGGACGGCCAGCAATGCGTCAGCGAGGAACACCTGCGGCATGGGAAGCATGGTCCGCAGGAGCCAGTGCACCGAGACCACGGCGAGCACCTGAAGCACGGCATCGAAGCCGATCATCAGCCCGAGGCGAATCTTCTGCCGCGAGAGAACCCACGAGGTCGCGATGGAAATGCCAACGATGACGAGGGTCGAAACGACATGGAGGCTCGAGCCACCGGAGTTCTCGAACTCGTAAAGATAGACGCCGAAGCCCATGAGTAGCGGAAGACCTCCCGCCAGAGCCGGAACCGCACTTCGCGTCAGCCAGGCCGAGGCGAAGACGAGAGCCGCCGCGACCGTGAGCACGATCGGCAGTTGGTCGGCGTCGGGCATGAGTTCGATTCCAGCCCCGATCAGGATCAGGCCGGACACCGCTCCCAGAGCCCAGCGCATCGCCTGCGAGCTCACCGGATTCCCGGAGAGATGATCCACCGCGAACCCGACGGACTGGCGAATGCCCACGAAGCCTGCGGCCGCCGCGACGAGCAGGACGCAGAGCCCGCAGATCCATGGCGATGCATCGCCGGTGTGACGGATCAACAGGATCGCCAGCATCCACAATCCGGCACCCGACAGACCGACCCGCACCGCGTTCCCGAAGTGCCACTTCCGATCCCAGAAGCGCAGGGCCAGCTCCGCTCCCCCGAACGCCAGCAGGATCAGCCACAACCCGGTGAGCGTATCGTTCCATCCCGCCGATCCGGAGGGCTGAAGGTAGAGACCGAAGGCATAGCCGAGAGCGATCAGCCCGGCCAGGAGCGGAGGGAAGCTCCGACCCACTGCCAGAGGCGCTGCCACCATCAGGGCACCAACCGACGTCAGCACCGCTGCGGCAGGACCGCTACCCGGGTCCACCAACGGGATCACCAACAAGCCAGCTAACCCACCAGCGATCATGCGCAGGATCGCGCCGACTCCCGCTTCAATCGGTTCCTCGGCCGCAGGATCGGGTTCAGGCGAGTCCGACCACCGCGCGTGGAGGGCAAGGGTCAGCGTGAGAACGGTCAGCGACACGAACCCGACGACGTGGCGGATGCTGAAGAAGGCCCACTCACCCTCGACCGGCCGCATCACGTCGTGGGCGATGACCGTCAGAGTTCCGGCAAACAAGGCAGCCAGTCCGACTTCCACCCAGAGCAGCCGCGAGCGCCTCCACGCCCAGACGAGCGCCACCGTCTGGCCCGAAAGCGACAGCCACCGGGTGGGACCGTCGAACTTCGCCACGAAATACAGGGCCAGCAGACCCATGGCCTTGAGGAAAAAGGTCTCGGTGATCGCGATCGGGTGGCGGCGCCATCCGCGCAACGCCGCGAAGGCTCCGGTGAGTCCCGCGAAGGTGAGGTAGAAAATCGGCATCTGGCCGTCTTCGACCGACGACGGATAGGAAAGCCGGATCGCCAGCCATCCGACAGCCACCGCAAGCGAAGTGTTGGCCAAGGCGAGGTAGCGCCTCCAGCGCCCCTTCCCCTGATGCCCATCTTCGGAGGCGTGGCGTCCCTGATCGATGAACGAGGCGAGCTCGAGCACGACGGCCAGCAGAACCACGCTGCCCAACTCAAGCGCGTAGCCCGGCCCACCGCCCCGTGGCCAATCGAAGACTCCGAGAACGAAAAACCCGAACCAAGCCCCGGCCATGCCGATTGTGTGAGGCCAAAGCCAGCTGCGGAGCACCAACAATGCACCCCCTCCCGCCGCGAGACAGAGCAGACCGAGCATCACGAAGTGATCGAGGTCGTGGTAGTGCGAGAACAGGCACGCGATGAGCCCCAACAGGACCGCCATCGACGCGATCGCCTCATCCTTTTTCCACCAACTCCACGCAACCACGACGACCACCGCCGCGGCTTGGACGAGGAAGCCGGTGCCGGGGTTGTCGATCACCTTGGTCGCCTCGATCCCATACGCCGCGAGTGCTGTGAAGTAGCCCAAGGCGAGACCGCCGGCGGAGATCAGCCGGCCGAACACGGTCAGCTTCCGCTCCAGCCAGACGCCGAGCAGCGTGACGCCGGTGGCGATCGCGCCAAGCGTGGCAAGGCGAACCCACGGCGGCGTGTTCTCGGCGATCCGGACCCCGAAGAACACCGCGCCGATGATCAGGACGATCAGGCCGAGGCGCGACAACCACCATGCACCGATCGCGGCTTCGGCATTCTCGCCCGAGGGAGGCCAGAGTTTGATCTTCTCGAGAATCGGCTGCAGTTCGAAGGCTGGCTGCGGCTCGCGCGCCGGGAACTTCGGCGGGGCGGCAGGCACCGGTTCGGGCGGTGCCGGCGTGCTGGCGGCCGGAACGGGCTTGGCGGCGGGAGGCGGCGGCGGGGTAGGCTCGGGTTTTGTCTCGGTTGCAGGCGCGAAGGCGGGCATCGGCGGCGGAGTCGCGGCCGGCTTGGGAGGCGCTTCCGGCTGGGGTTCCGGGACGGTCGGCGGCTTCTCGGCCGCTTCCCGTTTCGCGCGCTCCATCGCGCTCTCGGGCTGCGGCGCCGGTAGCTCAACCGGTTTGACGCTCATCTGCTGCGAGCGCAGCGCCGTCAGTTCGTTTTCAAGCGCCCGGATCCGCTCCGACGACCGGCGGGTGTGGACCCAGATCCAGATGCCCAGACCGAGGATGGCGAGGAATTCGAAAGCGTTCATGGGAGGCTACGGCATGTGCCGATTCCGGCAGCGTAGCAAAATGCATCGCCATTCGGGTCATCCAAATTCTCTCACCAATCATCGATGGGATCGATGTCGTGAGCGGAAACCTGGCCGCCAACTCCCGGGTCCAGAAGCGACTCAGGATGCCGGCACACTCTACCTTCGGGCGCGGGAGCGCGCCGCTCGCCGGTCCCTCAGTGCGGCTTGATCCGCGCCACGAGGTATTCCGGATCGTCCTCGGCGACCTCGATTTCGATCAGCGCGCTGGCGCGGTCGAGCATCCGGCGGCAGTCCGGCGAAAGGTGGCGCAGTTTGAGGTTCTTGCCGGCTTTCCGGTAACGCTCGGTAAGGGCGTTGATCGCCTCGATGCCCGACAGGTCGCAGACCCGGGCGCGGGCGAAATCGATCACGATGTTCGGCACATCGGAGCGCGCTTGGAAGTGGTCGGCGAAGTCGCGCACCGAACCGAAGTAGAGCAAGCCGTCGAGCGAGTAGATCTTCTCGTCCTCCGTCTCGTGCTCGACCTGCACGTTGACGTGCCGGCTGCTTTCCCAAGCGAAAACGAGCGCCGAAAGGATCACGCCGACAAACACCGCGAGGGCGAGATTGTGCATGAACACGGTCACCAGCGTGACCGCCAGAATGACGAAAATCTCGGAAACCGGAACCTTGCCGAAAGTCCGCAGCGACGACCATTCGAAGGTCCCGATCACCACCATGAACATCACCCCGACCAGTGCCGCGATCGGGATCTGCACGATCACCGGTCCGGCGAAGAGAATGAACAGGCCCAACGCCACCGCAGCGACAATGCCGGAGGTGCGACCGCGGCCACCCGAGCGGATGTTGATGAGCGACTGTCCGATCATCGCGCAGCCACCCATGCCGCCGAACAGGCCGGAGAGCACGTTGGCCGCACCCTGGGCAGCGCACTCGCGGTTGCCTTGGCCGCGCGTTTCGGTGATCTCGTCGATGAGCTGCATGGTCATCAGCGACTCGATCAGACCGACTAGCGCGATGGTCAGTGCGATCGGAAGGATGGACTGGAAGAACGGCCAATCCCAAGTGAGTCCCGCGAAGTTGGCGGGCACCGGGAAAGCGTTGCTCAGGGTGCCGTCACCGCCGCCGTCCTTGAGCACGTCGGCAATGGTCCGCGCATCAAAGACTCCGAAGTAGCCGAGCGTGCCAATCAGAAGGATCGCCGCCAGCGCCGACGGGATGGCCTTGGTATATTTGGGGAGGAAATGGATGATCGCCATCGCGCCGATCACCAGTCCGACCATCAGGGCGAGTTCCGGAATGGGAAGCCACTCCATGATCCGCGTGCCGTCCTCCTTCACTTCGGCGAGCTTCTTGAAGAACCCGAGCTGGCCCAGACCGATCACGATCGCGAGTCCATTGACGAAACCGATCATCACCGGGTGCGGCACCAGACGGATGAAGCGTCCGAGTTTCAAGGCACCGGCGAGCAGCTGGATCACGCCGGCGAGAACCAGCGTCACGAAGAGATACTTGAGCCCCATTTCCTCGCCACCCGCCGCCTCGCCGAGGTCGACCGCCTTGGCCGCGACGATCGCGATGGCACCGGTCGCACCCGAGATCATCCCGGGCCGGCCACCGAGGGTCGAGGTGATGAATCCGACGAACACCGCCGACCAGAGGCCGATGATCGGATTGACTCCGGCAAGGAACGAAAAGGCGATTGCCTCCGGCACCAGCGCGAGCGCGACGGTCAGACCGGAAAGCGTGTCGTCTTTCCAGTTGCCGTTCTTTTTTCGGAAAAGGTCGGAGAACATCGGGCCGCGCGCATAGGCCCGACAGCGTGAAAGGGCAACCCTCAAGCGCCCGATTCCCGCCGGAGCGGGCGATTTCCGCCACCGAACCCGCGCCTCATCGGCACTTCACCACCCAAGTGCGGGTGATCGAGTCGTGCCAGCCGCGCTGCTCGCTGCCGAAGAAGGAGAACGGCTCGAAGGGAATGAAGCGGCACACCGTGCGGGCCAGCGCCCGGAGGAAGCTCGGCTTGGCGCCGTTCTCGTCGATCACCTTGGTGCCGGTGATCAGCTTGCCCAGCGTGCGGCCGAAAATCGACTCGCAGGCGGCGTAGTAGAGAAAGGTCGAGCCCAGCGCGAGGACCAGCTCCATGCCGGTGCCGAAGTCCTCCTCGATCTCCGACCCGGACGCCACGAGCGCGAAGCCGTAAGCGAAGCTGATCACGAAAACGACCACCATCGAAGCGATCCGGTCGATGATCAGATTCGCGAACCGGAGCCCGAGCGAAGCCGTTTCGGGGATGGCCGCTGCGGACGATTCGATAACGACGGGTGATGCTTCCACCGTGGTGGGAGCTGCGTAGGGGTTCTCGGTAGGATCTTGCACGACGGTTCCCGATCTATCGGTTTTCGTGCGGAGCGCAAGAACGTGGAATGGGAGCGCGTGAAAAACCGATACCAACACAACCCGCACGCCTGGCCCGTCGGAAACAACCTTGCGCCAACCGCGTTGCTCTTCATCGTTCTGGCGGCCGCGTCGGACCGCTTCGCCAATTCCGCAGGGCGGCACCCGCGCAGACAAAACGCATGGAAGACCAGGATCACTCAGACGAATACTCGGAAGACTCGCTTTGGAAGAAGCTCGGCGGCTTCGCCCGGAATGCGGGCATCGAGGTCGTGGAGAAGGTGCTGACTCTCTACGAGGCCCTCAAGGATGAGGACACTCCGAAGTGGGCGAAGGGCACAATCATCTCTGCCCTCGGCTATTTCATCGCACCGGTCGACGCGATCCCCGACCTCGTCCCTGTCGTCGGCTTCTCCGACGACCTCGGTGCGCTCGCGGTCGCCTTCGGCATCGTCGCCGCCCATGTGAAACGGGAGCACATCGACCGCGCCAAGCAGACCATGCAGCGCTGGTTTCCCGACAGCGGCGAGTGAAAGGTAGGGACGACCGCCCCGGTCGTCCGCGGCTCGAAGGGGTCTGAGAGCCGAACAGGTAGACCTACGGCCAGCCGAGGGTGACCGACCACCCCGTCCATTCCAATTGCCCGGCCACTTCGGAAGTGAATTCCCGACGGATCCGGTGTAGGTCGACGCTAAACCTCGGAGACACGTCCCACATTCCATGAAATCGCCACTCCTGATCCTTGCCGCCACCGCTTCATTCGCGCTGGCCGATGAAAAGCCGATCGTCGCCGTTTACGATCTCGAAGGTCCTCTGTCCGAAAGCGGAGTCACCTCAAACTCGATGTTCTCGATGGAGTTCAGCCCCGAGCGGCCGCTGACCTTCCACGACCTGACCCGCGGGCTCAAGATGGCCGCCGCCGATCCGGAGGTCACGGCGCTCGTGCTCGACGTCGATGGCGCGACGCTTGGCCTCGCCCAACTCGAGGAACTCCGAGGCCACCTCGCTGACGCCCGCGAAGCCGGCAAGGACGTGTGGCTCTACAGCGACTACTACTCAAACAAGTCCGCCCTGCTCGGCTCCGCCGCCAACCACTTCGTGCTCATGCCCGAGGCCGGCGTCGACTTCGCCGGCATCGCTTCGGAGTCGATGTACTTCAAGGGCCTGCTCGACAAAGCCGGCCTGCAGGCGGACGTCATCCACATCGGTGACTTCAAGAGCTTCGGCGAGGAGTTCTACCGCACCGGACCGAGCGAGTTCGCCGCCAAGCAAACCGAGGAACTGATCGACGGTATCTTTTCGGAAATCACCGGCACCGTCGCCGAAGGCCGCAAGCTGGAGCGCGAGAAGGTCCTGTCGCTGGTCGACCGAGGCACCTTCACCGCCAGCGACGCCAAGGAAGCCGGACTGGTCGACGACCTCCAGTACCGCACCGACTTCAATGCCAAGCTGCGCGAGGAATACGCCGAAGCGAAGTTCGACCGCGAGTACGGTTTGCCGGATCTCGACGGTCCCGACCTCGACAGCATCTTCGATGTCTTCAAGCTGATGATGAGCTCGGCCGACGACTCGAAGTCGAAGGACGACTACGTTGCCGTGGTCGCTCTCGAAGGGGGTATCTCCGACCAGTCGATCGCGCCGGTGCGCGCCGCGATCGTCAAGCTGCTGAAGGACGAGCATGCGAAGGCGATGGTCCTGCGGGTCGATTCGCCCGGCGGCTCGGCGCTTTCCTCGGAAGTGCTGTGGGAAGCCACCGACGAGTGGAAGGCGGCCGGACGTCCGTTCGCGGTTTCGATGGGTGGCGTCGCGGCCAGCGGTGGCTACTACGTTTCCGCCGGAGCGGACCGCATCTTCGCCGAGCCCGGCACCATCACCGGATCGATCGGAGTCGTCGGCATGAAGTTCGTGATGGCCGGCGCGATGGACAAGCTCGGCATCACCACCCACACGATCCAGCGCGGCAAGCACGCCGACGCGATGTCGATGACCGAGCCGTTTTCCGACGAGGAAGCCGCGATCATCCGCCAGTCGATGCTCGACGTCTACGGAACCTTCAAGAAGCGCATCACCGATGGCCGCGGTGACCGACTGAAGGGCGAACTCGAGCCGATGGCCGGCGGCCGCGTCTACACCGGACGTAAGGCGCTCGAGCTCGGCCTCGTCGATGAACTCGGCGGCCTGACCGACGCGATCGAATGGGCAGCCAAGGAAGCCGGCATCGAGGGGGCCGACTCCAAACTCCGCCCCGAGCCGAAGAGCGCCTTCGAAGGCATGTTCTCGAAGCCGGAAAAGAACAAGGATGGCGAACTTGTCCGCATGAGCAGCCGACCCGCACCGGCGGCCGACGCGGTGCGTGCGATCGTCCGCGAAGCCGGACTCACCGCACTGCCGGAACCCGCCCGTATTTCGGTCGGCCGAGCCATGGAACGCATCCAGGCGATCCAGGAGTCACGCATCCAGCTGATCGGTCCGGACGTGCGGATCGGTTGGTGATCGACAGCGCGATCGGGAGATCGCCACTCGGACGGACTTCGGCCCGGGGAAGAGCCCCGGGCCTTTTTCATGCCATGGCCTTCCGGACGAGATGGCCGTGAACGTCGGTGAGGCGGTACTGGCGGCCTTGGTACTTGAAGACGAGCTTCTCGTGGTCGACGCCGAGCAGATGGAGGATCGTCGCATTGAGGTCGTGCACGTGGACCGGATCCTCGACGATGTTGTAGGAGTAGTCGTCAGTGCTGCCGATGGTCACGCCCTTCCGCACGCCGGCGCCGGCAAGCCACATCGTGAAGCATCGCGGATGGTGGTCGCGACCGTAGTTCTCGCGGGTGAGCTTGCCCTGTGAGTAGATCGTCCGTCCGAACTCGCCACCCCAAACGACCAGCGTGTCTTCCAGCAGGCCGCGCTGCTTGAGATCTCGGAGCAACCCGGCCGTGGCGTGGTCGGTATCGCGGCACTGGCCCGCCAACGCCTTCGGCAATCCGCCGTGGTGGTCCCACCCCTGGTGAAAGAGCTGGATGAACCGCACACCGCGCTCGGCGAGACGTCGGGCGAGAAGGCAGTTGGCGGCGTAAGTTCCGGGCTTCTTGACGTCCGGACCATACATGCCGAGCACCGTCTCCGACTCGCCGGAGACATCGGTGAGCTCCGGCACGCTGGCCTGCATGCGGAAGGCCATCTCATACTGCGCGATCCGTGCCGCGATCTCCGGGTCGCCCACGATCCCATGGCGCCGCTGGTTGAGTGCGGCGAGGTCGTCGAGCATGTCACGACGGCGGACCCGGTCGATTCCGGCGGGATCCGAAAGATAGAGCACCGGATCGCCGGCATTGCGGAACTTCACTCCGGAATGCTCGGTCGGCAGGAAACCCGCGCCCCAGTAGCGATCGGCCAGCGGCTGGTCGTTCGGGCGACCGGTTCCGCGCGACGTGAGCACCACGTAGTTCGGAAGGTCGCTGTTGCTACTACCGAGACCGTAGGACACCCACGAGCCGATGCTCGGACGGCCGGCGAGCTGGGATCCGGACTGGAAGAAGGTCACGGCCGGGTCGTGATTGATCGCCTCGGTGTGCATCGACCGGATGATGCACAGGTCATCGACGATCTTCGCCGTCTCCGGCATCAGTTCGCTCACCCACGCACCACTCTGGCCGTACTGGGCGAATTTGAACTTCGATGGTGCCACCGGGAGCGTCTTCTGCCCCGAGGTCATCCCGGTGATGCGCTGACCCTGACGGATCGAGTCCGGCAGCTCCTCGCCGAATCTCTTCTCAAGCATCGGCTTCGGGTCGAAGAGGTCCATCTGCGACGGAGCACCCGACTGGAAGAGATAGATCACCCGTTTCGCCTTTGGCAGGTGATGCGGCTTGTCGAGCAACGGCACACCGCCCATCGCGTTCGATCCGAACATCGAACCCAGCGCGGCCAGACCGAAGCCGTGGGCGGACGAGCGGAGAAACGTGCGCCGGTTCAGCGCATCCTGGAGCGAGAGCGGGTTCATCCTTTGGTGATCACTTCGTCGAGATTGAGAATGACGCTGGCGGCGGTGGCCATGGCCGCCAACTCGGCAGGGTCGTGGCCATCCGAAACCGGGGCCTCACCGGTCTGCAGCAGCGCGTTCGCCTCTTCGGGATTCTGTCGGTAGAATTCCAGACGACGTTCGAAGCCGCTGACCAGCACCTTGACCTCCTCCGGATCCGGCTGGCGGGCGGTCGCGCACTTCCATCCCCACGCCAACCGCACTTCCGGCGTGTCGCCGTGTTCCATCATGCGCTCGGCGAATCTCCGCGACGCCTCGAGATAGGTCACGTCGTTCATCAACGCCAGCGCCTGCAGCGGCGTGTTGCTGCGCGAACGGCGGACGACGCAGACCTCGCGGCTCGGCATGTCGAAAAGCGTCATGCCCGGCGGCGCCGCGGTGCGCTTCCAGATCGTGTAGAGACTGCGCCGATACTGCCCGCCATCGGTGTCGTGTTTGTAATTACGAAGGTTGCCGTAGAAGTTCGTCTCGCTCCAGATCCCCTCCGGCTGGTACGGCCGCACGCTCGGCCCGCCCAGCTTCGGGTTGAGCAGGCCGGAAATGGCCAGCGCCTGGTCGCGCACGATCTCGGCCTGCACCCGGAAGCGCGGACCACGCGACAGGAAGCGGTTGTCCGGATCCTTTTCGAGCTTCACCGAGTCGACGGTCACGTCCTGCCGGTAAGCATCGGTCATCACCATCGTCTTGAGCATCGCCTTGACGTCCCAGCCGCTCTCCATGAACTCCGCCCCCAGCCAGTCGAGCAACTCGGGATGGCTCGGCCAGTCGGCCTGCACGCCGAGGTTCTCGCTCGACTTCACGAGACCCGTCCCGAAAACGAGTTCCCACAGTCGGTTGACCTGCACGCGCGCGGTCAGCGGTTGCTCGCGGCTGACCAACCAGCGCGCGAGTCCGAGGCGGTTCATGGCCTCTCCCTGCGGAAGCGGGGGCAGGAACGCAGGCAAGTCGGCCTGAACCTCCTCGGTCCGGTTCTGATACTCGCCGCGGTCCAGAATGAAGGTCTTCCGCGGGGCTTCCATCTCCCGCATCACCATGACGGAAGCGAACTGCTTCTCGACCTGCTCGTGCTTCTTGCGGAGCTCGAGATTCCGCTTCTTCAGTTTCTGAGCCTCCGGTTGCTTGAGCCCCTGGATCTGCTTCTTGAGACCGGCGTCGGCATTGCCACCACGCTCTCCGAAGGCGGTCTTGGCGAGTCCGTGGAGGTTCTTCGGCAACCACGGCAGGAGTTCCTTCTCACTGCCCTCAATCTCCTTCGCCAGTCGGGCCAGCTCCGCCTCCTGCTCCGGAGACGCGAGTTTCAGCACCGGTTCGAAATTCCCCTGACGACCGGGCCCCTTGCCCTGCTCCGGGACGTTGTGGAAGAAGGCGAAGAACTCGTAGAACTCGCGCTGCGTGAGCGGATCATACTTGTGGTCGTGGCAACGCGCACAGCTCAGCGTAAGTCCCAGCCAGACCGAGCCAACCGTGTCGACCCGGTCCATCACGTTCTCGACGAGCCATTCCTCGTCGAGGGCACCGCCTTCGGTGTTGATGCGGTGGTTGCGGCAGAAGCCGGTCGCGACGACCTGGTCCTCGGTCGCCCCGGGCAGCATGTCGCCGGCGATCTGCTCGATGGTGAACTCGTCGAAGGGCTGGTTGGTGTTGAACGCGCGGATCACCCAGTCACGCCATGGCCATTGGTAACGCTCCCAGTCGGCCTGAAAGCCGTGGCTGTCGGCATAGCGCGCGCCATCGAGCCACCACATCGCCATCCGCTCCCCGTAGTGGGCCGAGGCCAAAAGCCGATCGACCTGTCGCTCGTAGGCATCGGGGCGCTTGTCTCGGACGAAGGCATCGACCTCCTCGACGCTTGGCGGCAGGCCGGTGAGGTCGAGACTCAGGCGACGTAGCAAGGTTTCGCGCGACGCAGGAGGATTGCCATCGAGCCCTGCCTCTGCCCGGCGCTTCTCGATGAAGGCATCAACCGCCGCCGGCCCCTCTCCGCCTCCGGGAGCCTTCGGGCGTTCGACAGTCTGAAAAGCCCAGTGGCCCTCGTATTCGGCACCTTGCTCAATCCAGCGGACCAGCAGCCCCTTGTCCTTCTCGGTGAGCTGAACCGGATGCCGGGGCGGAGGCATTACCTGCTCCGGATCGGCGGCATGGATCCGACGCACGAGGTCGCTGGCATCCGGATCGCCCGGAACAATCGCCCGCACACCATCTCGCTCGGCGAACGCGCTTTCGGGGTCGTCGAGCCGGAGCCCGGCCTCGACCGCAGCCTCGTCCGCACCATGGCACGCGAGGCAGTTGTCCGCGAGAATCGGCCGTACATCGCGGTTGAAGCGGACATCATCCGCGAGCGCCGGCACAATTGCCAACGCCGGGATAATGCATCGCCACCCGAATTTCATCATAAAATCTGTCAGCGACAAACGTGTGAGCTCCCCCATTCCTTGCATGGCGGAACCGGGCGGAAGGGGCCCAGCCCCGCCATTTCAAGCACTTCGAGTCGCTGCCGGCACCTTGGGTAAAAGTCGTCCGAGTCCGCAGAGGTTTCACAAACACGCGCGATCGCGTCGTGACTTTCGCAAATCCGGTCGCTAGGATCCCGTCCCGGAACTCCCCATTCCGTCCCCCCACAACCCCCATCCCCCATGTCCCCCGACTCATCCCTCCCCCAGGGTCCCGGGCGCCACGCCCTGTTGGCCCGGTTAACGGCCGCGTTTGGCGGGGGCCTTTGCGCCCTCGGCATGATTTCCTGCGCGCCGACCGGAATGCCCGCCTCCGGCATCGCCGTCAGCTCGATCCGGAGCGATGAACGACTTTCAAAAGCCGAGTGGGACTGCGGCTCACTCCAGGTATCCGGAGATCCCGTCGTCCTGTTCGGCGACTTGAAACCCGACTACTTCGCCTCGCTGCTGCGCCGCCTGCCTGAGCCAAAGGAAATCCGGTAGGGCCCCGATCCCCCGAACAGCCGCCGGTGCCGGGCACGTATTGATGGCCCGATGAGTTCCATGAAACTCCGCCGCTGCTGGTTGGCGACCTTCCTGCTCGCCACCATCGAGCCTTCTTTCGCCGCCGAAACGTGGAAAGACTTCGCGGGCAAGCCGGGACCGGGCGGCTGGCGTTGCCACGTGATCCAGCCCGACCCGAAGGACCACGGACCGGACGGGATCAACTTCCATGATTGGGACGGCGACGGAGACATCGATGTCTTCGCCAACTACGAGGAAGGAAAATACAGCCGCCTTTACCTCAACCCGGGAAAGGAGAAGGCGCGTGGTCTCTGGGAGGACTCCATCGAGTTCCGTCACGGCCCGTGCGAGGACTCGGGCATCGGGGATCTCGATAACGACGGCGACATCGACTACGTCGCGAACGGCGGAATCATCTACTTCAACCCGGGCCCGGAAACACTCCACGATGCGGACACTTGGCCGCGGATCACGCTTTTCCGGGAAGAGCAGCGCGTGCCCGTCGTGGCCGATGTCGACGGCGACGGGCTCAATGACCTGATCGTCGGCGGACGTTCCTGGTTCAAGCAGCCGGAGACCGGGAAGCACGGGGCCGAACACTGGATCCGCTACGAGCTGGGTGAGGCGAAGTGGCCGATGAACTGCCTGCCGCGTGACGTCGACAAGGACGGCGACACCGACATCGTCGTGGCGGACCGCCGCAAGGAGATCTTCTGGTATGCGAACCCGGGGAAGGAGCGCGTGACATCAAAGTGGCCGCGCAAGCCGCTCCATCCCCACGGTCCGATGTTCGTCGCCATGGGGGACATCGACGGCGACGGCCGTGAGGACATGGCGATCGCCGGCGGAGCCGAAGGCAAGGACCCGTGGAAACTCAAACTGACCGTACTGCTCCGCACCAACGATTCCGGCGATCCGACCTACCATGAGATCCGCATCGACCAGCCCTGCGGCAATTTCCCGAAGGGCGTCGGTCTGCTCGATCTCGACGGCGATCCGAAAACCCTCGAGATCGTCGTCCTGCCGAAGCAAGGCGACCTGTGGACCGCCTCCTTCAGCGGCGACCCGAAGGACGCGGCGAACTGGAAGGCTGCGCCGCTCCCCACTCCGGGCTCCGAAACCCGCAAGAAGATGGACAACGTTTACCTCGCCGACCTCGACGGCGACGGAGATCTCGACATCACGACGACCGAAGAGAATGGCGGCTGGGGCGTGATCTGGTTCGAGAATCCGGCCGAAGCTCGAAAGTAGGAGCAGCGGGTCTTCGTTCAGCACCCCCTATGACCCAATCCATTCGCTGATGATTTCCAATCCCACACGTATTCTCCCGATCCTCTGTCTGCTTGCAGTGGCTGTCTTCTCACCCGCCCGGGCCGACACCCTGCGCTGGAACGTCCAGTCGGAGTTCGGCATCACCGCCAAAGGAGTCGGACAGGCCATCTCGAAGGCGAAGAAGCACTTCGGCCAGAAGCCGGATGATACCATTGTCCTTGAGTTCGACGCGGGCACCTACCAACTCGACGGCAAGGACTCCGACTTCGGAACGATCGACCTGAGCGGAGTCGAGCCCGGCCCGAACGGTCGGCTCGTTTTCCAAGGTGCGGGGATGGACAAGACGGTGCTGGTCTTCAGCGACAACGTCCACGCGATCGCCGGACGCAAGGTCTTCCGCGTGACGATGGCCGACATGCACATGACGCGGCGCAATTACACGGTCAGCCAAGGGACCGTGGTCGAGTCGGCGAGGGGCAGACTGGTTCTGGACATCCAGAACGGCTTTCCCACCCCGGCCGACATCTTCAACCCGCAGAGCGACCAAGGGCGCTACGTCCGTGAGTACGTCAACAGCAAGACCGATCCTCAACTGGTGGTAGAGAACAACCCGCAGTATGCGTGGCGCGAGGCCGTGCCACTGGGCGGACAGCGTTGGCAGCTCAACCTCGTGAAGAGGAATGCCGTGCCCCACTATGCGAAAGGCGCGCTGCTCGGCATCAAGTCCAAGCACGGTGGCCAGACTTATTGGCTGATGGGAGGGTCCGACTTCATCTTCAAATCAGTCAAATGGACCCACAAGACGCGCGGCGTCTTTCGGGGCGGGTTCGACAGGATCCAGGTCCTCGACTGCGTGACGGATCGCGCGGCTCCCATCAACGGGCAAACCCCTTGTCTTGCCGCCCCGGGTGGCGGGCCGCAGATCGGACAACCGTGGGACCCGCCAACTACCGGCAACGTGGTGAAGGATTGCCGTTTCATCGCATCAGGCGACGACGCCGTCGCGTTCTTCCACGCCAAGGGCGAGATCTCCGGCTGCTACATTCAGGACGCGTTCGCCCGTGGCATCCTCGCCTCGAACAGCCCGGAGGCGGTCATTGAGAACAACTCCCTCGTCCGCTGCCCGCTCCAGCGCAGCAAGGACCACAAGCTTCGCGGCAAGCTGTCCGACATGATTCCGGAGAAACCCGGCAGCTGAGGTTCGGGAGCGGCGAAAGTGAGGCTTGCCGACACCGGCTGCGCTTCCGCTCGCCAAAGGGCGTCGGACAGGCCAAGTTTCCGCCGATTTCTCACCTGACACCGAAACATTCCGTCAGCTCACCTCGTTTTCCCGCCCCAATCATGACCAAACCAATCCGAGTCCTCTGCGTCGGAGCCGGCCACATGGGCCGCTCGCACGCCCTCGCCTACCACAACATCCCGGAGTTCGAGATTGCCGGCATCTGCACCCGTTCGGCCGGATCCCGTGAGAAGCTGAATACCGAGCTCGGCGGCGGCTACGAGCTCTTCGATGACTTCTACAAGGCGCTCGAGGCGACCAAGCCGGACGCGGTTTCGATCTCGACCTATCCCGACACCCACGCTCCCTACGCCAAAGCCGCTTTCGAAGCCGGCTGCGATGTCTTCATCGAGAAGCCGCTCGCGGATACCGTCGCGGAAGCCGAGGAGATCGTGGCGACGGCCAAGAAGACCGGCCGCAAGCTGGTCATCGGCTACATCCTCCGCCACCACCCGTCGTGGCAGAAGTTCATCGAGATGTCCCACGACCTCGGCAAGCCACTGGTGATGCGGATGAACCTCAACCAGCAGTCGTCCGGCGACAACTGGGAGACCCACAAGAACCTGATGGCGTCGATCTCGCCGATCGTCGATTGCGGTGTGCACTACGTCGACGTGATGTGCCAGATGACCCGCTCGAAGCCGGTCCGCGTGTCCGGCCTCGGCGCGCGACTCAGCGACGAACTGCCGGAGGGCAAGATCAACTACGGTCACCTGCAGGTGACCTTCGAGGACGGCTCGGTCGGTTGGTATGAAGCCGGCTGGGGTCCGATGATGTCGGAGACCGCCTTCTTCGTGAAGGATGTGGTCGGCCCGAAAGGCTGCGTCACCATCGAGGCGCGCGAAGCCGCGGGCGAGGGCGCGTCGGCCGACGTCGACGCCCACACCAAGACCAACACCTTGCGGCGCCACTTCTCGGAACTCGACGCCAACAACCGGTTCGTGAAGCAGGACGAGTGGACCGAGACCGGGGATGAACCGGATCACGACGAACTCTGCCGTCGCGAACAGGACTACTTCCTGAAGGCGATCGTCGAGGACGTCGACCTCACCGACCACATGGACGACGCGATCAACTCGATGAAGATCGTTGATGCCGCCGACCGTAGTTTCCGCACCGGACAAACCATCGAACTCTGAAACCAAGACCATGAAATTCCTGATCCCGATCATCGCGCTCACCGCCGCCGCCCTGGCGGAGGAAGCCCCCATGAAGTTCGTCCCGATCTTCGACGGCAAAACCCTGGATGGCTGGAAGGGCGACGGCTACGTCGTCGAGGACGGCGCCATCGTCTGCACACCGAAAGGCCGCAACCTGGTGTCCGACAAGATCTACGCCAACTACGTCCTCGACTTCCAATTCAAGCTGCCGCCCGGAGGCAACAACGGCATCGGCATCCACTACCCCGGCCAGGGCGATGCCGCCTACACCGGGATGGAACTCCAGGTCCTCGACAACACCGCGGAGAAGTACAAAGGCAAGCTCAAGCCCTACCAGTTCCACGGATCGATCTACACCATGGTCCCGGCCAAGCAGGGCTTCCTCAAGCCGGTCGGCGAGTGGAACCAGCAGAGGATCACCGTCCATGGCCCGCACGTGCGTGTGGAACTGAACGGCACCGTGATCACCGAGGCGAATCTCGACGAACTGAACAAGAAGTTTCCGAAGCACGAGGGCGCCAAGCGCCGCGCAGGCCACATCGCGATGTGCGGCCACGGCGACAAGGTCGCGTTCCGCGGATTCAAGATCTGCGAACTCCCGCCCGCGGCGAATATCGACGGGGTAAAGTCCGCCGGCTTCACCCAGATCTTCGACGGCAAGACGCTCAAGGGCTGGAAGGCCCCGGCAGGCGCCGAGGGCCACTGGAATCCGGTCAACGGCATCCTGAAGTACGACGGCCGCAGTAAAGACCTCTGGAGCGAGAAATCCTACAAGGACTTCACCGTGGTCTTCGACTGGCGCTGGGGCGCACCCGGCAAGATGATGGATCGCCCGATCATCGGACCGGACGGCAAGGAGACCGGCGAGAAGGTCAAGGTGCAGGAGCTCGACAGCGGCGTCTACCTGCGTGGCAGTTCGAAGAGCCAGGTCAACCTGTGGAACTGGCCGGTCGGATCCGGCGAGGTTTACGGCTACCGGACGGACGGCAAGCAACCTGCCGAAGTGCGCGCCGGCGTCACTCCGACGGCGAAGGCCGATAAGCCCGTGGGCGAATGGAACCGCATGATGATCACGGTGAAGGGAGAGAAGCTCACCGTCGTTCTCAACGGCCAGACGGTGATCGAGGACGCCTTGCTTCCCGGAATGAAGCCGGAAGGACCGATCGCCCTCCAGCATCACGGATCCCAGATCGACTTCGCGAACATCTGGATCAAGGAACTCTGAGGCAAACGCCCGGAATCGTTTTTCCCAAGCCCCTCCGCGATCACGGCATCGCGGCGGGGCTTTTTCGTGTTAGTTTGAATGCCTCCCCCCAAACATCCCCCCAATATGAAATCCGCATCCCCCCTGCGGACGAGAAAGCCGGCCGGCTTGACGCTACTCGAATTGACCGTAGTGATCGCCGCCCTGCTTGCCCTCGTCACCGTAACGATGTTCGGTGCGCGCGGCTGGCGCCGCGCCTCCGACCGAGCCGCCTGCGTCATCAACATGCGCAACGTGCAAGCAAGTGTCCGTGCCTACCAAAACATGTACGGATACTCGGACGGCACGATCCCGTATGCCGACCACGGCACCCAGTCGATCGTCGACCACCTGTACTCGAAGGGCTACATCCAGGAGCCTCTCTACGAGATGGTCAAAGGCGTCCGGACCTGCCCCGGTGGTGGCGAATACCTCATCAAACACGAAGAGGTTTTCCCTCCCAGCAACGAGCTCTACCTGACCTGCTCCTTCGAGGCCACGCAGCGTCACGAGATGCCCGCGGACTGGAACTGGTAAGCCGGAGGTAATCCCCGGAACAACCCGGTGCGGCGCCCTGCCGCTCCGGGTTTCTCCGCATCCGGGACCCGTGGCCCCGAAAATCGCTGCTTGCCACGGGCGCGGAATCGATCAGGGTCCGCCCCCGCCGAAGACGGTCGCCCGACGCGACCCCGGCCGGCGGATTTCCCGCCTCCGTCATGGAAACGCCTCCATTCTCCGAGCTCGGACTTCCCGACTCCCTCCTCGCCGCCGTCGAATCCCTTGGTTTCGAGCGGCCTTCGCCGATTCAGGCACTTTCGATTCCGCCCGCACTCGAGGGCCGGGACCTGATCGGTCTTTCGCAGACCGGATCGGGAAAAACCGCCGCCTTCACACTGCCGATGCTGGCGAAGCTCGATCTTGATCGCTTCGAGCCGCAGGCCCTCGTGCTTTGCCCGACCCGTGAACTGGCGAATCAGGTCTGCGAGGACATCCACCGGCTCGGCTCGAAAGTCGCCACACTGCGTGCCGTGCCGGTCTACGGTGGCGCACCGATCGACCGCCAGCTCCGCGCGCTCCGACAAGGCGCCCATGTTGTCGTGGGAACGCCGGGACGGGTGCTCGACCACCTCCGCCGCGGCTCACTGCAGCCGGGAGCCATCCGCATGGTCGTCCTGGACGAGGCGGACCGCATGCTCGACATGGGTTTCCGCGACGAGATGGAAGACTTGCTCGCCGATCTTCCGGACGACCGCCAGACGCTGTTCTTCTCCGCCACGATGAACCGTGCGGTGTCGCAGCTGATCGAGCGCTTCGGCCGCGAGCCCCAAACGATCAAGATCGAACAGAAGGCGAAGACCGTCAGCTCGATCGACCAGTGCTGCTATGAAGTACGGCAACGCTCGAAGGTCGAGGTGCTGTCCCGCCTGCTCGACATCGAGCCGTCACGCCTTTCGATCGTCTTCTGCAACACCAAGCGCTCGGTCGACGAGGCGACCGAGGCACTGCTGGCCCGCGGCTACGCGGTCGACCGCCTGCACGGTGACATCACCCAGCAGATGCGCGAGCGAGTGCTGAAGCGCTTCCGCGACAGGACCATCGACGTGTTGGTCGCCACCGACGTCGCGGCGCGCGGCCTCGACATCGACGAGATCGATCTGGTCATCAACTACGACCTCCCGCAGGACCCGGAGGACTACGTCCACCGGATCGGCCGCACCGGCCGTGCCGGGCGCAGCGGTCGTGCGGTGAGCTTTGTCTTCGGACGCGATCTCCATCGGCTGGAAACGATCGAGCGCTACACCCGCCAGCCGGTCCGGCGCGAGCGGGTGCCGTCGCAGGAGCAGGTCGAGGGCCGCATGGCCGACCGACTATTCGAGCAACTCAAGGAGCGGCTTGGCGAAGGAAAATTCGAGTCTTACGCCGATCAGCTCGACCGTCTGCTCGAGCAGGGGTTCACGCCGACCGATGTCGTCAGCGCGTTGATCTCGATGCTGCGCGACGAAAGCGGTCGCGACTTCAACGAGATCCAGGAGGACCATGAGGAGCCCGGACAACGTCGCGGACGCCAGCAGCGCGAGCGACGGGAGCCGCGTGAGCGCGGACCGAAGCGCGAGCATTCGACCGGACCTGTCGACAACTCGAACATGACCCCACTGTTCCTCTCGCTCGGCAAGCAGCACGGCGTAAAGGTCGGCGAGATCATCGGCATGCTCTACAACGAGTCCGGCATCCCCCAAGGATCGATCGGCCACGTGAAGCTGTTCTTCAAACACAGCCGCGTCGACGTCGACGCCAAGGTCGCCGACCAGCTGATCGGCGCGATGAAGAGCGTGAAGTACCGCAACAAGCCCTTCGTCCTCGACCACGACAAGGGCCCCCGCTGAGGAGTGGCGCCTTGCAGGCGCCATGAGTGGGCGCGGCGACGTCCACGTCGCGCTACTCCCCTTTCAACCCCGGCGGTTTCCCATAGCCAACGAACCGGGCCTTCGATCCCTCGCGCGGGAGCCGGAAGTCATACACCCCGAAACCGCATCGCGCCTTGCCGCGATAGCTGCGTCCGTCGCTCGACCCGACCATCACCGCCCGGCCGTCCTTTTCCCGGCCGAGGTAGATCTGCACGTGCGTGATCTTGTTCGTCCGGCCGTCGGTCGGCTGGTAGGTGCCCGACCAGAACAGAAGGTCGCCCGGCTCCAGTTTTGAAAGTGACGGGTGATCCAGCGTGCGCGCCGCGGCCGGCACTTCGGTGAGGTTACCGGCCTTCTTGATCCAATCGAACTGTGCCGCCGAGCTCCGCGGCGGATCGATGCCGACCCTTTCCAGCAGGTAAAAAACCGCGCCCGAGCAATCGAAGCCACCCTTTGAGGGATCCGCGCTGCCGTAGAGGTAGTTCGATAGCTTCAGCTCGGCCGTTTCCTCCAAGGCAATCTGCACGAACCGCTTCCGACCCGCCTCAAGGTCAGCGAATTCCCGAAGCTCGGAAGCCGCGATCACCCCCGGCATCGGCCGCTCGGCGCCGGTGGCGAGACTGGCGAAAAGAAGGCAGACGATGGTCAGGAAGCGCACCCGATCAACCTAACACCAGGTCTACCGAACGCGAACGGGAAAGCACCGCGTGGCTCCGGCCACGCCTCCGGTGCGCTGGGGCTCAGGGGCGTGGTCGGAGCCACGCGGTCCATCACTCTCCCAAAGCTGACCTCAGATCGGACGCGACCGAACTCGCCTTTTCCTTCACGTCCGCCTCTTGGGAGTCTTCGCCCGGCTCGTCCTCCGGCGTCGCGAGCGGCAACCGGGACGTCTTCTCGATCCGCTCGATTTCCGGCAAACTCTGTCCGTCGGGCGCCGCCTGCAAATCCTCAAACTTCCGTGCGGTGCTCATCACGCGCGTCTCGTAGGAACCGACCGCCGAGTTGTAGTGCCCGACCGCGCTGTCGAGCGACCGGCCCAGCTTGGCGAAGTGGCCGGCGAGGGTCGAAAGCCGTTCGTGCAAAGTGCGACCGAGCACCGAAATCTCGCGGGCGTTCTCAGCCAGTGCCTCCTGACGCCAGCCGTAAGCGACCGCACGGAGCAGTGCGATGAGTGTCGTCGGCGTGGCGAGGATCACCCCGTGATCGACACCGCGCTCGATCAGCCCCGGGTCGCTTTGCAGCGCCGCGGAGAAGAACGACTCGCTCGGCAGGAACAGGACCGTGAACTCCGGCGCGTGCTCGAATTGCGAGGTGTAGTTCTTCGACGAGAGCTGGGAAATGTGGGTGCGGACCTGCCGCGCGTGGCGGGCCAGGGCCTCGTTGCGGGCGGTGTCGTCCTGGGCCTCGACCGCATCGAGGTAGGCATCCATCGGCGTCTTCGAGTCGACCACGATGGTCTTGCCGCCCGGCAGGCGCACGATCAGATCGGGACGCAGCCGCTTGCCTTCGTCGTCGGTGGTCGTCGTCTGAGTCTGGAAGTCACAGTGCTCCTGCATCCCGGCCATCTCGACCACCCGACGGAGCTGGATCTCGCCCCACTGGCCGCGGCCGGTCGGCTGGCGCAGTGCCTTGACCAGCTGCGCGGTTTCGCGCTGCAGGCCGGTCTGGGCCTCGGCCATCGCCTTCACCTGCGTCTTGAGCTCGGCGTAGGCACCCTCGCGGGCCTTTTCGATCTCGCCGATCCGACCCTCGAACTTGCCGAGCGTCTCGGTCACCGGCTTGACCATCTGCTCGATCGCCTGCTTGCGCTTGTCGAGTTCGCCCTTCGCCTCGTCCTGCTGCGCGGCGAGCGACTGCTTCGCGAGCTGGAAGAACTGCTCGGTCGATGACTTCAATGCGTCGGCCGACAGCGCCTTGAAGACGTCAGACAGCCGCTTCTCGGTCTGCTCGAGGATTTCCTGCTTCTCCTTGGCCGACTTCCCTTCCTCCTCAAGCCGTGTCTTCAACTCGGCGACCTGCGTCCGCAGGTTGCCGGCGTCGCGTTCCTCCTGCTCGGCTTCGGAAGTCGCCTGCGCCAGACGCGCCTCGAGATCGGTCGCCCGACGCTCCTCCGCCTTCAGCTTTTCCTCGATCCGCCCGCGGCGCGCACCGCCCACCAGCAGGGTCAGGATCCACCCGACCATGAAACCCGCCAATCCCCCCAGCAGCCACGGCCACTGCTCTCCCGACATATCCAGTTCGAATCCCAGCATGTTCAGATTGATTCTTGCGGAGCCGTCCACGCGGGCCATCGTGGCTCGGGACGTCGCCGGTCCGACCTAGCGACCCGTCCCCCCGAACGCAAACCAAACCAATTCCAACCATGGCACATTCTCTTCCCGATCTCGGCTACGCCTTCGACGCGCTGGAGCCCCACATCGACGCGCGGACGATGGAGATCCACCACGACAAGCACCACAACGCCTACGTCACCAACCTCAACGCCGCCCTCGAAGGCACCGGCCTCGAGGACAAGAGCCTCTGCGAGCTGGTCGGCGACCTCTCCCAGGTTCCCGACGAAAAGCGCGGTGCTGTCCGCAACAACGGTGGTGGTCACGCCAATCACTCGCTTTTCTGGAAAGTAATCGCTCCCGGCGGCGCCTCGGCACCTTCCGGCGACCTCGCCGCGGCGATCGACGCGGCATTCGGCTCGTTCGACGCCTTCAAGGAGGCCTTCGCCAAGGCCGGTGCCACCCGCTTCGGCTCCGGCTGGGCATGGCTGGTTAAGAAGGACGACGGCTCGCTGGCCGTCTGCTCGACCGCCAATCAGGACACCCCGTGCATGGGTGAGGCCGTCGCCGGCTGCTCCGGCAAGCCGATCCTCGGCCTCGATGTCTGGGAGCACGCCTACTACCTGAACTACCAGAACCGCCGCCCCGACTACATCGCAGCCTTCTGGAACGTCGTGAACTGGGACGTCGTCGCCGAGAACTTCGCCGGCTGACCCTTTCCCGATCCCCGATTCCGAACGGCCGCTCCTCCCGGGGAGCGGCCGTTTTTTCATACCGCCAGGCGGACCGCACGAGCCCACTCGCGCCCCGGAACCCCTGAGCAACACAACCAGTCTCCCCTTGCGGCGCCAGAGCCTTGGCGGTTCGATTTCTAAATTCCCCGCAGCGCGAGTGGGCTCGCGCGGTCCGCTCCGCCACCTCTCCCGCCTTGCCCTCCGGCACGCTTTCCGCTCCCTTCCCGCCCGTGAAGCTCCAGCGATTCGAGGAAATGGACCCGCACCTGCTCGTCGGGCTGGTCAATACCGAGCTCCGCAACGTTTCGGAGTCGCTCGACGACCTCGTGAAGACGCACGGCATCGAGCAGGACAAGCTGGTCAGCCGACTCGCCGACGCCGGCTACGATTACCGCCCCGAGCAGCGCCAGTTCCGCTGAACCCGGGTCCCTCTACGCAAAACGGCCGCCCCATCCGGGACGGCCATTCCTTTGGGAGTGTCGACATTCCTGTCGATGAAACTCACTTCAGCGTGACCTTGAGCTCTTCGTTGGCGTCCACCTTGACGCCCTCGACGCCCTTCAGCGCCTCGGTCATCTCCGCCGGCGACTCCGGCTGGGCCTTCTGCAGCTTGGCGAAGGCCGCGGGATCCTCCAGCAGCTTGTCCATATCCATCGAAATCAGCGTGACCGTGTCGCCCTCGTGATGGGTCGCGTTGGTCTCGGCAATCCCGCCGGGGCACTTGAGCTTCATACTCATCTTCATGCCCTTGAGCATCTGGGCCTGGGCCATCGCACCCGGGTCCACTTCAGGAACTTCCTCATCGGCGGCAGCCTCCTCGGCCTTGCCGATATTCGGATTCTTCACCGTCAGCACACCGTCGGCATACGAGAACTCAATCGGCTCGGACTTGTCCGCGCCCCCCGCCTCCTCGCCGGGACCCATGTCGTTCAGGGAATCACCGAATCCATACTTCACCTTGTTGATGTCCTCGAAGGCGTAGGTGATCTTGGCTCCTTTCCGGGCGCCATCGTCGATCTTCTCGATCGATTTCACCGTCACACCCTCACCCATCGTCTTCGCCTTCTCCTCGGCCTTCGCCTTGTCCATCATGTCCGCGGTCGGGTCCGCCGCCTCGCCTCCTTCGCCGCCGAGTCCGGCCGCCATCTGTTCGATCATCGCGATCGTCGCCGCCGAGAGCGTGCTCTCCTCGGTGACGGTTCCGCTGCCATCCTTGTTCAGCTCGATCGTCACATGGTGCTCGATGCAGCTGGTCGCCATCATTGCCAGGACCGCAGCAGCGGCCATCATCCATTTTTTCATAACGGGCCAGCGTAGGCACGGTCCGCGCGGCCCTCAAACTACAAACGTGCAACGCTTTTGGATTTCCTGAAATCCCGTTGCCCCGGCGGCATTTGCGCTCGTAAGCTCGGCGTTAGAGTCCGCATGGAACCCGCCGTTGAAATCCAGGATCTGGTCAAGGTCTTCCCCGCCCACTTCGGTGGCCGGCCGCTGAAGGCCGTCGACCGGGTGAACATCCGCATCGAGCCCGGCGAGGTCTACGGGCTCATCGGGCCGAATGGCTCGGGCAAATCGACGACCATGAAGGCGCTGCTCGGCCTGGTCGCCCCGACTTCCGGGAACTGCAGGATCTTCGGAGCCGACTCGCTCAAGGTCGATTCGCGCCAGCAGGTCGGCTTCCTCCCGGAGAATCCCTACTTCTACAAGCACCTCAGTGGCGCCGAAACGCTCCGCTTCTACGGCAAACTCTGCGGCCTCCGGGGCAAGACGCTTGAGGACCGGGTGAAGGAGCTGCTCCAGCTCGTCGACCTCGAAAGTGCCGCCGAACGTCGGCTCGGCGGCTACTCGAAAGGGATGCTCCAGCGGATCGGCCTGGCCCAGGCGCTCGTTCAGGAACCGCGGCTGGTGATCCTCGACGAGCCGACCGCCGGGGTCGACCCGATCGGCTCCCGCCAGATCCGCGACCTGATCTTCGCCCTCCGCGAGCGCGGCATCACCGTATTTCTCTGCTCCCACCTGCTCGAGCAGGTCCAGGAGGTCTGCGACCGGGTCGGGATCATCTTCCGCGGCCGCATGATCAAGGAAGGCCGGCTCGACGAGCTGCTGTCGATCGAGGACCAGACCGAGCTGGTCCTCAAGGACGCCGCCCCCGAGCTGATCGAGGAGATCCGCCGGCTGGTCGAGGCCGGCGGCAAGGCCGAGCTGATCCGGGCCGGCAAGCCGCGCACGACCCTCGAGCGACTGTTCCTACGGGAAACCACCGACCGATCCGAAAAGCCATGAGCAAGGCCCTTCCCAATCGACCGCTCAACCCGCGCCGGATCGGCGTGCTCGCCTACCATGCCTTCACCCAGCTGGTGCGGATGAAGGTGTTCTACTTCCTCGCGATCTTCGCGGTGATCGTGATCGGCGCCAACTTCCTCGAGCTTCCGACCCACGCCGCACCGGAGGCCGCCGGGGTCGACGTGCTCTACGCCATCAAGAACACCTCGATCGGCTGCATGAGCATCTTCTCGATCGTGATCGCGATCGTCGCCACCGGCCTGCTGCTGCCGAAGGACGTCGAGGACCGCACCCTCTACACCATCCTCGCCAAGCCGGTTCCCCGCCTCGACTACCTGCTCGGCAAGCTGCTCGGAGTGACTTCGCTGATCTTCGTCTCGATGCTCGCCATGGACCTTCTCATGACCGGCGTGCTGGCACTGCGGATGAACTCGGTCCTAGATGAGCAGACGCTCCGCCTTCAGTCGTTCGGCGCCGGACCCGACGTGATCGCCGCCCAGCTCTCCGAGACCCGCGCCCTCGGCCCGACATGGAATCTCCAAGGCGCGGTGTTCGTCGTTTTCCTCCGCTCCGTCGTGCTCGCCTGCATCGCACTGCTGCTCTCGACCTTCTCGACCAGCACCCTGTTCACCGCGATCGTCGGATTCCTCGTGGTTTTCATCGGCTTCTTCCAGGCCGACGCCCGCGAGATGTACTTCGGCGATGCCGGAGTGCTCGGGAAAATCGGCTCGGGGGCGATGACCACCATTCTCCCCGACCTCCAGATCTTCAACGTCATCGATGCCATCATCGAGGGCAAGCCGCTGGAGGCGCTCGACCTGCTCAAGATCACCGGGGCGACCTTCTTTTACTTCCTCGTCTACACCTTCTGTTCTTGGATGATTTTCGCCCGGAAGGAATTCTGAGCCGACCGACCCATGACCGCCCACCGACGCCTGACCCTCGCTGCCGCCGGCCTTCTGCTGGTGGCCGGGGTGATCCGTGCGCCGATCGAGCAGCGACTGACCGACGACCTGCGCGAAAAGGAGCTGCTCCAGAAACCGGTCGACATCGAACTCTCGAAAAAGGTCGGCCAGGGCTTCTGGGCCGTGTCCCTCGGCGGCCTGCGGACCTTGGTCGCCACCATCCTCAACCTGCGGGCATTCAGCTTCTTCGAGGAACACCGCTGGAACGAACTGGCCGACACCTACGGCACCGTCGTCCAGCTCGCACCGCATTCGCCCTACTACTGGGACACCGGATTCTGGCACATGTCGTACAACGCGTCCGGCTACATCAAGCGCAACGAGGAGGACCTGCCCGAAATCCGGGCCCGCGCCGAGTCGGAGCGATGGGTCCGGAATGGCATCAACTTCCTCGAGGAAGGCATCCGCCAGAATCCCGAGAACAGCTTTCTCTGGTACCGGCTCGGCTGGATCTACCGCGACGTCAACAAGCCCGAGACCCGCGACTACACGAAAGCCGCCGACGCCTTCCACAAAGCCGTCGAGATCGGTGACGTCCTCCCCTACATCCGCCGCGCCGAGGCCTACGCGATGGCCCGTTCGGACAAGTACATCGATCAGGCGCTGCCCCTCGTCCGCAAGCTCCAACAGGAGCCCGGCGGCAGCGTTCCAACCATGCTGTCGCTGCGTTTCGCCCTCGAAATGCGGGAAGATCCCGATCGCGACCCCGAGCCGCTCGCGATGGAACTCTTCGGCTCCGAGAAGCACGCCTACCGCCTGCTGGGCCAGTACTATCTCGATATCCGCGAGAACTACCCCATGAATGGGATTGCCAGCTACCTGCGTAAGCTTGAAAGAAAGCTCGCCATCGCCGAGAAAGACAGCGTTTTCACGGCCCGCGAGTTTCTCGAACAACAGTAATTCCCCACCCAGAGTCCGATGCAACGCCCGAGCGGCCCTCCTCCTGCCCCCAAAGTGGCCCATCCCCCCACGGAGGAAACCGCTGCCGATGAACCGGCCGCCGCACGGGAATCGAAACGCATCGCGATCTTCGGCGACATCCACGCCAACCTCGAGGCGCTCCAGACGGTCCTCGCCGACGCCAAGGAGCAGGGCTGCAACGACTACATCTGCATGGGCGACATCGTCGGCTACAATGCCGATCCGTCCGCCTGCCTGGAAATCGTCCGCGAGATGAACTGCCCGACGATCAAGGGCAATCACGACGAGGACGCCTCGGGCACCCACTCGCTCGACTCGATGAATCCGGTCGCCGCGACCGCCCTCGAGTGGACCCGCGAGCAGCTCACCGACGAACAACGGCTGTGGCTCCGTCGTCTGAGAATGGTCCGGCAGGTCGCCGACTTCACCGTGGTCCACAGCACCCTCGACCAGCCGTCGAACTGGAATTACGTGACCAACCGCTTCGACGCGATGTCGAACTTCTCCTACCAGTTCACGCAGGTCTGCTTCCACGGCCACACCCACGTGCCGCGGGTCTACATCAAGGATGACAAGGTCCAGGAGATCCCGGCCGAATCGGTCGCGATCGAAGGCGGCGCCAAGTACTTCATCAACGTCGGATCGGTCGGCCAGCCGCGCGATGGCGACTGGCGCGCCTGCTACGCAATCTACGATCTCGAGCACAAGCTCGTCGTCTTCCGGCGCGTCGAGTACGACATCGAGACCACCCAGCGGAAGATCCGCGAGGCGGACCTGCCGCCGATGCTCGCCGACCGTCTCGCCGAGGGCCGATGATCGATGTCGTCGCCGGCCTGATCCTCGCTTCTGACGGCCGCCTGCTCGCCTGTCGCCGCCCCGAAGGCAAGCACCTCGGCGGCAAGTGGGAGTTCCCCGGAGGCAAGGTCGAGCCCCGTGAAACCCCCGAGCCTGCTCTGGTCCGCGAGCTCAGGGAGGAGCTTGAAATCACGGTCGAGCCGCTCCGCCAACTCACCCCGGTGGTCCACGACTACGGCCGCGGCCCGATCCGGCTGATCCCGATCGTCTGCCGGATCACCGATGGCGAACCCCACCCTCACGAGCACAGCGAGATCCGCTGGTGCACGGCCGATGAGCTCGACGAACTCGACCTCGCCGCCGCCGACCTCCCCATCCTCGCCGAGTGGCTATCGCTGCCGGAGAAAAGGTAGGGCTGACCGCCCCCGGTAGGCCGCTGTCCGCCCAATCCCCCGGGCACGACGTACCTGATTGGTATCGGGCGCCCCTTCAGGGTGCCTGGACCCCGGCCTATTTCTCCTCGCCCTCGATCACCTCCCGCTTCTCCTCGTCGGTCAATTCACCCAGCCAAAGGTAGCTGCCTTCGAAGTAGGCCCGGGCCCCGTGAAAATACTGCGTGTTCGCCCCGAACACCCGGATCCGCCCGGTTCCGTCGTTCGTCTCCACAAAGGTCAGCCACGTCGGCGCGTCCTGCCCTTCCTCCTTCACTTCGAACCAAGCCATGCCTCCGTTCACCCGCAGCTCACCGCGGATGTCTCCGAGGTGAAAGGTCGGACCCCGAACCACGCTCAGGGCGAAGTGCACCTTGCCGTCCTTCTCGACGATCTCCAGCCATCCGCCACGGCTGTCGGAATACTTCCCGCTCCAGCCTTCGCGTTTTCCGATCCGGTTCCATGCGTTCAGCCACTCGACTCTCGACTCCGTCAGCCCGGCCGCGATCTCCCACTTCTCCGCCTTCTGCTCGGGTGTCTCGCGTCGCTCATCAAAGTAATCGCTCAGGTAATCGCGATGCTCGATCCACTCGCGCTGCTCTTCCTGAAGCTTTTCGAAAAGGTACGGCGCCAGCCCCTTCTTGAGCTCCGCATAGGTCTTGTTCAGTGCCGCGTCCTGCTTCTCGAACGACTTCTTCGCCTCCGACAATTCATCGGCTGACGCGGCCACCAACAGAACCCACCCGACCATCCATCGAATCATGCCGCGACCATGGACCATGCGACGGGGCGATTCAATCCGCCAGCACGTGCACAAGCGGGCTGGCATCCCGTCACCAACCGTCCATGATAACTGAGAATCCGGACCATGTCGTACGACCTGATCAAACCGAAGTCGCCCCGTCTGGCCGGCGCGAAGCTGCGGCTCCTGGTCTCAATGTTGGAAGAGCCCCGGATCAGCCGGCTTCTTCACCGGCCGCTTTTCGGAACCCTCGGCATTTCCAGACTGCGACGGCTGGAACTTGAGGAACCAGCGACCGAAACGCCCTTGGTCGAAGCCTCCTCAAACGACCAAGCCGAACTCTCCGAAAGCCGCGCCGCGCCACCGACCTTGCCTCAGCCCTCCATCGAAGACTTCCGGAGGGCGTACCAAGACAGCACCACCGATCCCGAAGCCGTTGCGACGCGTGTGATCGAATCGGTCCGCCGCTCAAATGCCGCGGACCCGCCGCTGCGCGCGATCATCGCCTGCGACGAAGACGATGTTCTCGCCCAAGCTCGCGCATCCTCCAAACGCTGGAAGCAAGGCCGGCCGCTGTCGGCACTCGATGGCGTGCCGGTCGCGGTGAAGGACGAGCTCGACCAACTCCCCTACCCGACCACCGTCGGAACCGCCTTTCTCCGCCACAGGCCGGAGCAGGACGCGACAACCGTCGAGCGCCTCCGCGCCGCCGGGGCACTCCTGATCGGCAAGGCCAACATGCACGAGATCGGCCTCGGGGTGACGGGCCTGAACCCGCACCACGGCACGGTCCGCAATCCCTTCGATCCGACGCGACACACCGGAGGCTCCTCAAGCGGATCGGCGGCCGCGGTCGCAGCCGGACTCTGCCCGGTCGCCATCGGTGCCGATGGCGGCGGCTCGATCCGCATTCCTTCCGGCCTGTGCGGAGTCGTCGGACTCAAGCCGACCTTCGGTCGCGTCAGTGAAGCCGGCGCGTTTCCCCTCTGTGCGTCGCTCGGCCACGTCGGACCGATCGGCAACAGCACGGCCGATGTCGCTTGCGCCTACGGAATCATTGCCGGACCCGACCTTCGCGATCCGATGACCGCGGGCCAACCGGCCCCGGTCATCCCGAGCGGACCTCCCTCCGATCTCAACGGCCTGCGGATCGGTATCTACGAGCCATGGTTCAAGGACGCCGAGCCCGAGATCGTCGCGGCCATCGAAAAGGTCGTCGAGGCTCTCAAAGATGCCGGGGCCAAAGTGGTGCCGATCGAAATACCCGGACTCGACGACATGCGCGTGGCGCAGCTGATCCTCATCGTCACCGAGATGCTCGAGTGCATGTCGCAGTTCCTCCCCGAACACCGCAAGGAACACGGCCTCGACGTCCGCATGAACTTCGCGCTCGCGGCATTCCTCGGCGACGCCGACCGGCGTATCGCCAACCGGGTCCGGACCCGCGCCATCCGCGATTTCACCCGCGCATTCGGGATGGCAGACATCATCCTGACGCCCATCACCGGACGCACCGCTCCGCCGATCCGACCCGATGCGGCGGACGGCGGAGAGTCCGACCTGGCAACCCTCTCGGAGCTGATGCGCTTCGTCGCCTGCGGCAACCTCACCGGCCTGCCGGCCATCTCGATCCCTGTCGGCTACGATTCGTTCGGGCTCCCGATCGGCATGCAGGCCATCGCCCCGTGGTGGCGCGAGGATCTGCTACTAAGTCTCTCGTATTTCACTGAGAATCTTGTCGCCCGCCGCCTTCCTGAAGTGAGCTTCTCGGAACAGCTCCTTCATCGGGGGCGGGTTGCATGATGCACGGTTTCGATCGCTGCTCCGCTGAACTTGACGCGCCTCGTCCAAAGCTGTTAGCAGATCGCAGCACCCCATGCGATTCCCCTCCTCCCTCCTCGCGGTCACCGCCATCGTATTCGGCTCCTCGCTCACCACGGAGGCAGCCACGATCCTCAACGGCGCGCCCAGCTACACGACCAACGCCACCATGGCTGCGGATCTGGAATACGGACCGGGCGGACCCGACATTTTCCTCGCCGCCACCGTCACCACCTCGGGCGGCACCCTCCGGTCGATCGAGTTCACGGGACAGGACTCCAGCGATGCCTTCCTCCCGGACTTCGCCATTGCCATCCTCCTGCCAAACGGACCCGCCGGCGGACCCGGCTCGCTGGTCGCGGAAAGCGAGACCACCCTCTACAACCGGACCCGGATCAATCCGACCGTTCGACGGTTCACCTATCAGGTCGACCTCGACACGGAGATCGTTCTCGCGGACGGCACCTACTTTCTCGCCATCGTCAATGTCGAGCCAGGGTCGGACTTCGTGATGGAGATGCTGAATACCGGCAGCGGTCAGGCCCACCAGTCGACGACCGACCTGACCTCCGGCTACGGGTCCGGCGTCGGCCGGATGATGCGCCTCTCGGGCGCCGATACCCGCTACGATCCGGTGCCGGAGCCGTCGGCTTTCGTTCTCGCCGCCTTCGGTGGCGTGCTGCTTTTGCGCAGGCGCCGGGCTTGACCGACGCCTCTGGAGAATCGCCCGTCCGCTGAGTCGGAGCCACGGGAGGCTTGGCAAAACTCCGGATCAGCCCTCCCTGTTGGAGGCTTCCTCACCATGCTTGGAGAGGTCGGGTCCGCCGATCTGGCATTCCGCGGGTCGCGCTCCGGAAATTGCAGCTGGGAACAGATGGCCCGCTCGCCAGATTCCCCCTAAACCATTTCCCCGCCCGGACCGTTCATTCGGAGCCCATGAAACAACCCAGCCGCCACTCCCTACGCCTCGGCGTCGCCTTCGTTCTGACCGCGATCTGCCAAGCCAATCCGGTCTTCCCCGGCGCCGATCCGCACGTCGCGGTCTTCGACGGCAAGTTCTGGGCCTACCCGACCCACGCCTCGGACCCCAAGGCCCAGTTCCACTCTTTTGACTTCGTCGCCTACTCGTCGCCCGACCTGGTCGACTGGAAAGCCAGCGAGCCGATCCTGAAAATGGCCGATATTTCGTGGATCAAGGACGACGGCGCCAGGAACCACTGGCTGTGGGCGCCGGGGATCACCGAGAAGGACGGGAAATACTACTTCTACTTCTCGGTCGGCCCCCAGAATCCGACCCCCAGCCGCATCGGCGTCGCGGTGGCGGACCATCCCGCCGGCCCGTTCAAGGACATCGGCAAGCCGCTGCTGACAGGAGGCAACGGCTTCGAGGCGATCGACCCGATGGTTTTCCAAGACAAGGACGGCACGGCCTACTTCTACGCCGGCGGATCGAACGGCGCGAAGCTGCGGGTGTGGAAGCTGAAGCCGAATCTCATTGAGCTCGGCGAGGAGGTCGAGGTCGCGACGCCTCCGGAGTTCACCGAGGGCGCCTTCATGCACGAGATCGACGGCACCTACTACCTCTCCTACAGCCACGGCGGCTGGAACAACCCGAACTACTCGGTCCACTATGCTACCAGTAGCTCGCCGGTCGGACCGTGGAAGTACCGGGGCGCGATCCTCAACTCGGGCGAGTCGCACAAGGGGCCGGGCCACCATTCGTTTTTCCAGCACCCCGGCACCAAGCAATGGTACATCTGCTACCACTACTGGCCATCGACCAAGAACGAGCCGCCACTCACCGGCCAGCGCCAATGCTCGATCCAGAAGATCAGCTTCGCGGCCGACGGCACGATTTCGAAGGTCACACCCACCGACGAAGGCCCGGAACCGGCGCCCATCCGCTGAGTCGGAACGAAAAAGCCTCCCGCAGCCGGAGCCACGGGAGGCTTGGGGAAAACTCCGGATCAGCCCTCGCTGTTGTAGGCTTCCTCACCGTGCTCGGAGCGGTCGAGTCCGCCAACTTCGACATCCTCGCTGACCCGCAGGCCGGTGACCACCTTGGCCACACCCAGCGCGATGAAGGCCGCGACCGCGCTCCAGCCGATGGTGACCAGCACGCTCAGCGTTTGCGCCCAGGTCTGCTGGGCCGTGGTCACACCTTCCTCAAGGATCCCTTCGCGGACGAAGACCCCGGTGAGGATGGCACCGACGATCCCGCCGACTCCGTGCACCCCGAAGACGTCGAGGGAGTCATCGAACTTCAACGCGTGCTTCAGTTTGGTCGCGGTGAAGTAACAGACGAAGCTCGAGATCGCGCCGATCGCCAGCGCGCCACCGACCGTGGTCGATCCCGCCGCCGGGGTGACCGCCACCAGTCCGGCCACGGCACCCGTCGCCACACCGACCGCGGTTGGCTTCTTCTGGATCATCCATTCCATGCCCATCCACACCAGCACCGCGGCCGCGGTCGCCGCGTGGGTGGTAAGCATCGCCATCCCGGCCGATGCATCCGCCGCGCAGGCCGAGCCGGCATTGAAGCCGAACCAGCCGACCCACAGCAGCCCCGCCCCCATCACGGTGAACGGAACGTTGTGGGGGACCAGGTTGGGCCCCGGGTAGCCGCGACGCCGGCCGACCATGATGCAGGCCACCAGACCGGCGATCCCCGCATTGATGTGGACCACCGTGCCGCCGGCGAAGTCAAGCACGCCCCAGTCGTGGAACAAACCGCCGCCCCAGGCCATGTGCCAGACGGGCAGATAGGACAGGATCGTCCAGAGGGTGGTGAAAATCAGCATCGCCGAGAATTTCATCCGCTCGGCGAAGGCACCGACCATCAGCGCCGGGGTGATGATGATGAAGGTCATCTGGAAGGTCAGCCACACGCTCTCCGGGATCGTTCCGTTCAGCGTGTCGGCCGTCATGTGCCCGAGCATCAGCTTCGACGAATCGCCGATGAACAGGTTCTCGTCGCTGCCGGTGGCGAAACTGGCACCGAAGGTGATCCACAGCACGCTCATCAGTGCCGCCATCACGAAGCACTGGACCAAGATGCTCAGCACGTTCTTGCCGCGGACCAGCCCGCCGTAGAACAGCGCCAGGCCCGGCAGCGTCATCAGCAGCACCAGCACCGTGGAAACCAGCATCCATGCGGTATCCCCACTATCCGGGGCCGTCGGAGCCTCCTGAGCCATGGCCGGAAGGACCGATGCCATGAGCAATCCCGCAACCAATCGCCATTTGTTATGAATGTTGTTCATGCCTCGGGCGTTTTCGATTCTCGCCCACAATCTGTCGAGTTCCCGCTGTGTCCGCGCCCGAGGCGGGATTCCGGGCATCCGGAGCCCCACGGCCCTCAATCTTCAAAGTTGGACGTTCGATGTTCGATATTCCACCCTCCCGCGTGCTCCCCGCCCTGACCGGCCTCTCGATTGACGACCTTTCCGCCCTGATGGCCGACTGGGGCCAGCCCGCGTTCCGGGCCGGGCAGATCCTCGACTGGGTCTGGAAGAAAAAGGCCGGGACGTTTGAGGAAATGACCAACCTGCCGGCCGCGCTGCGGGACAGGCTCGCCGAGACCCACCGTCTGCACGCGCTCGAGCACTCGCGAACCCAAGGCAGCGCCGACACCACCCGCAAGTTCCTCTTCAAGCTCCACGACGGCCGCTATGTCGAGTCGGTCCTCATCCCGGCCAATCCGGCCCTCTACGGCGAGCGCTCCGATCGCCGCACGCTCTGCGTTTCGTCCCAGGTCGGCTGCGCCTACGGCTGCAAATTCTGTGCCTCGGGACTCGCCGGCTTTTCGCGGAATCTGGAACCCGCCGAGATCGCCGGGCAGGTGCTGGCCGCCGAGTGGCTCTCCGGCGAGCGGGTCGACAACCTGGTCTTCATGGGCATGGGCGAACCCTTCGCCAACTTCGACCGGTTGATGGCGGCGATCGAGATCATCACTTCGGAGTGGGGACTTCATCTCGGTGCGCGCCACCTGACGATTTCCACCTCGGGTCTGGTGCCGCAGATCCGGAAGCTGGCCGACCACCCGCAGCAGATTCGCCTGGCGATTTCCCTTCACGGCGCCACCGACGAGGTCCGCGACCGGATCATGCCGGTGAACAAGAAGTGGAAGACCGCCGAGCTCTTCGAGGCACTCGACTACTGGAACTCCCGTAAGAAGCAGCACCTGACGCTGGAGTACATCCTCATCGAGAACGTCAACGACGACCTCGAGCAAGCCCGTATCCTCGCCAGCCACGCCCGTCGCCTGAAAGCCAAGGTCAACCTGATCCCCTACAACACCGTCGAGGGCCTCGACTGGGTCCGCCCTTCCGAAGCGCAGTGCCGCGCCTTCCGCGACATCCTCAAGAACGCTGGCGTGTCCGCCACGCTGCGCTTGGAGAAGGGTCACGACATCGATGCCGCCTGCGGCCAGCTCCGTCTCAAGCAGGAGACCGAGGAAGGCATCATCGAGGCTCCGGCAAAGGGATGAGGCAGCGGTCCCTGATGCCATGACCGAAGCTTCCGATCGCGACAATTCACCAAGCATGCCGGATATCGAGCTTCCGGCGTTCGAGCCGACAACCGGCATCCCGAAGCGCATCTACCAGACCTGTGCGGACCCGGAACGCCTGCCGCGGAAGATCCTCCGCAACATCCGCCGAATGCGGGAACGCAATCCCGGATGGAGCCACCGGGTTTTCAGCGATGCAGACATCGAACGCTGGATCGATGCCCGCTACGGCGACCGGGTGCTGGGGATCTACCGGATGATCCGGCCGGCCTACGGCGCCGCCCGGGCCGACCTCTTCCGCTACCTCCTGATGTATGCCGAAGGCGGCGTCTACCTCGACATCAAGAGCACCGCAAAAGAGCCGCTGGACCAGGTCTTAAGGCCGGACGAATCCTACGTGCTCTCCCACTGGAACCAGCAGCGTTTCCCCGAGTGGGGAATCACCGACACACCCGGAATTCCGGCGCTCGGCGAATTCCAGCAGTGGCACATCGTGGCCGCGGCCGGCCACCCGTTCCTCCGTGCCGCGATCCTCTTGGTGCTCGGAAACATTCTCAACTACGACGAGTCCCGCGACGGCATCGGTCAGCGAGCAGTCCTCCTCGTCACGGGCCCATGGGCCTACACCCAGGCGATCGTGCCGCTTCTCGACACCGCTCCCCATCGCTTGGTCGAGATCGATAAGGATTTCGGTTTCGAATACACCATCTACTGGCGCTACCGCCACATCCGGCTCTTCAAGCGTCACTACAGTCACCTGACCGAGCCGTTGGTCAGCAGCCAACGAGCACATCGACATCGAGGTCAAGACGGGTAATCTCGCCACAACCATGAAAATGCTACTAATGGTCGTGTTTCTCATTTCGGGCGTCTCGCTCAAGGCGGACGAAGAGAAGTCGATCCGGGTATTCGTCGCGCTCTGCGACAATGCCACCCAGGGAATCGTCAAGGTGGGCGAGAAGATCGGGAATGGCGACGACCCGGAGGGAAACCTTTACTGGGGATGCGACGACGGTCTGGCGTCCTACTTCAAGCGCAGCAGCAAGTGGAAGACCGTGGACGCGGTGAAGAATCCCGCACCCGGAATCCTGCGGCGCCTCAAGTTCCGGCACGCTGACGGGGGCCTCGTCCTGACCGCCGATGCCTATCGCGGTGCGGAGATGAAGAAGTGCCTCCTCGACTTCGAAGCGGCGGTGGCATCGAAGGAGCACGCGCTCGTCGCATTCATCGGTCACAACGGCTTCATGGAACTCCAGTTGCCGAAGCCGAAGCCCGTCGAAAACAACCCGACCGCAACCATCGCGCTGTGCTGCCTCAGCGAGAGCTACTTCACTCCACGCCTCGAACGGATGAGCTCGGAGCCTCTGCTTCTTACTCGGCAACTGATGTATCCGGGCTCCTTCATCCTTCACGATGCCATCGAGTCATGGCGCAAGGGCGGCAACCGCACAGCGATCCGGTCAGCCGCCGGTCGGGCCTACGCCAAGAACCAGAAGATCTCCGTCCGCGCCGGCACCGGCATCTTCGCGGATCTGGAGGCCAAGTAGGCGACCCCACTCGTGCTCAAAGCCCCGGAGGGGCGCAGGCACTTAGCCCCGGGGTTCACCCCGGGGATGTCGGACCGGAGTGGAATCCAAGCCCCGGAGGGGCGTAGGCAGAGTAGGTCGTCGGTGCATGTTCTCAAGGTGCGCCAACATCATCCGCGCCCCTCGGGGCTGAGCGATACGCTAACCCAACCCCTCGATGATCTTCTCGATCTGCCGACGGTGGATGCCCATGTGGAGCGCGGACAAGGCATGCCAGCCGGCCGCATCGAGCGGCCCGAACCATGGATGGGCGTAGCGCTCATCCGTTGCGAGATCGCTCACCGCGCCGACCGCCGACAACAACGCATCACAAGATGCCCCATACGATGCCTCGATCTCTTCACCCACCTCGGGCGACGGCTTCACATCCGCGGTGCTGGCTTCCTTCTCGGGAACTTGCCCGCGACTCAAACCGCCGATCACTGCCGCGAACACCCCGTTGCAGATGCGGAGGTGATCAAGCGTCATCCACACCGACCAGTTCCGACTGCTGTCTTCCAAGCCACGCAGGCGTTTGATGAGCACCCGCTCGCCTCGCCGCGACGGATCACAGGATGCAACCCGCTTCCGGATCAGCTCCCGCTCTTTGTGAAACTCCCGGTCAAATCCATCGCGGGATCCCGACTTCCGTTTTCGCCCGAACATGATCCGGGCGATCATCAGCTCCATCGCAGGCAATCCCGCTCCAGGAGCGGCTAGTTTCGGTTCGGTGACCACAGACATGGAGAAACCCCTACCCACTCACTTGCATTTCGCAAGTTATTTTACTTTTGAAATGCAAGTTTATGAATGCGAGCCTCGGGCATGGCAGCCCGCAACAAGCCCGAGTCCCCCGAACGCCGTTCTCCCTGTCCGGTCGCCTGCGCGCTCGATCTGTTCGGCGACCGCTGGACGCTGCTCGTCATCCGCGACCTGATGCTCGGTCGATCGAGGTTCAAGGACTTCGCCGGCTCGCCGGAAGGGATCCCGACCAACATCCTCAGCGACCGGCTCACCCGGCTGACCGAGGGTGGAGTGATCGAGAAGGTGCCCGCCGAAGATGGCTCGAAGCGCTTCGCTTACGCCCTCACCAAGAAAGGCGAATCGCTCAAGCCGCTCCTGCTTGCCATCCGCGACTGGGGCCTGAAATGGGAGCCCGGCACCGAGGCACGGCTCGGATAACAACTCAGGCCCGGGCTGCCTCGCCGGTCGGCTCCGCAACGGACTGGCGAAGCCGTCCGGTTTTCTTCAGGACGCGCGCGACTGCGTAGCCGATCACGGCGAGCGCCAAGATGCCCTCGGCCGCCGATGCGGTGAAACCAGCCATGTCACCGGCAAGCCATGCGTTCTGCAGTACCCCGACCGAAGCGGCGACGATCCAGATGAAAGCCGAGTTGTACTCCGCGCTCACCAGGCGACGCCAGTTGAAGCGCATCGAGCGCATCGTTTCGGCGAGTCCCTTCGGATTGAGGGTGAAGCGGCCGACCTCCGAACAATACCGATCGAAGACGTCGCCGAACTTGCCGCGCAGGAAGTTCTCCTCCGCCGCCACGATGCACGAATAGGCGAACAGGAAGAAGGCCATGCCGGCCGTAAGGAAGAGCAGCGAGTTCGACGCGACACCCGCGCCGAGTAGGATCGTCAGGTTGCCGACATAGAGCGGGTTTCGGCAGTGGCTGAAAAGCCCGCCGGTCACCAGGTCGTCGGCGTAGGGCATGCGGTTCTTGCCTCCGCGCTTGATGTAATCCAGCCCCACCGTGACCCCTCGCAGCAACTGGCCGGCGCTTGCGATGGCGAAACCGGCCAGTGCTGCGATCCGGTAGTCGCCTACCAGAAGCGGTCCCTTGATGAAGAGAAGCGAGTACACCAACGGAAACAGGACGTTCCGGTAGTGATAGAGGAAGTTACCGAGCCGGACCTTCATTTGACGGCGATCATTCCGGTGAAGTTGTACCACTTGAAGAAGGTGTCGCAGTAGCGGAAGCCGGCCCTGAGCAGCATCTCGCGGTTCTCGAGAAGCTTGTAGGGAATGAGCACGTTCTCCAGCGCCTCGCGCTTCTGCGAGATCTCAAGCTCGCTGTAGCCGTGGCGCCTTTTCAGGTCGTAGTAGTACTTGATGAACTGGCGGTTGAAGAGCGAGTCCTCGCCGATGACCTTCTCGACGAGGATCAAGGCGCCGTTCTCGTTCATGCCTTCGAGGATGTCCGCGATCAGCTTGTCGCGGTAGAGCGGGCGGACGAACTGCAGGGTGAGCACCAGCATCACCACCGAGGCGTTTTCGATGCGCACGCCGCCGTTGAGATCGGCATTCACCAGCTCGACCTCGTGGGTGATGCCGGCTGCGGAAAGCTTGGTGCGGCACTTGTCGAGCATCTCGCTCGAGTTGTCGACGCCGACGAATTTGACGGCCGGCGCCACCTTCCCGTCGATGCCTAGGAAGGTGGTGCCGGTCGAGCAACCGAGATCATAAACGTTGGAGCCGGGCACCGCGTAGTCGCCGACCATTTCGGCGATCATCCGCTGCATCTCCCCATAGAAGGGTACTGAGCGGCTGACCATGTCGTCGAAGACCGAGGCGACCTTCGCGCCGAACCGGAAGTCGGCGACATTCTCGTCCGGCGTGTCGAACACGCGGTCGGTGGTCTCGGCGGTCCGAACCACGGAAAGGGGCGATAGCGGTTGGGTGGATGCGACGGCTTTCATCGAACGGTGACGCCATCCTAACCACCCGAAGTGAGAGAATCGTGAGAACCGCGAAATTCAGCGGGAAAAGTTCACCTCCACCTCGAAGAGGTCTTCGTCACGCAGCCGAAGGTCAATAGCGCCACCCATCGCAAGCACCACCTCCCGCGCAAGGCTGAGCCCGAGGCCGGAACCTTCGTGACCGACCGATGCCTCGCCGCGTTGGAAGGGTTCGAACAAGCGCGGCAGTTCTTCAGGGGCAAGTCCATCGGCACGGTTCGTCATCACGACTCGGAACCCGGACGCTCCCTCGTCCGCAGACACCCTTGCCTCCGAACCGGAAGGTGCATGTCGAACCATATTGTCGACCAAGGTGCCGACCACCAGACGGAACAGCTCCGGATCACCATCAAGTGCGTGCGCCCCATCGGGGATCGAACTGGCCAGTTCGATCCCTCGGTCTTCGAAGCGCTCCTTCGCCTCGTCCAGCGTCTCGCGGACCGCCAACGCCGGGTCGAACGGCTCGCTCACCCCCTGCTCGAGCCCACCGCGGATCCGGGCGAGCCGCATCAGGGTGTGGACCGTGCCGCGCATGCCGGATGCGACACCGAGGGCGGATTCGATCCGCTTGGTAAGTTCGTCGGCATCACGCGGCCGACTAACCGCCTGCTCAAGGATCGCCTGGAGGCCTGAAATAGGAGTGCGCAACTCATGCGCGGCGTGCAGGGCGAAGCGACGCTCGCGCTCTCGGGCGGCCTCGACCCTCTCCAGCGTGCGGTTGAAGGCACCGGCCAGCGCCGTGAGTTCCACCGGCATCCCGTCGGGAATCGGCGGCACCGGACCTTCGTCCTCGCGGGAGCGACGATCAAGACGCTCCGCCAGCTCGTCGATCGGCCGCAGCGTCCGCCGGGTGATCCAGCCCACCGAAACCCAGATCGCGATCAGAGTGGCCGCACCCGCACGGATCAGGTGACCGCGGAATCGGCCAAGCTTCTGATCCAGAGATCGGGTTTCCCGGGCACAGACGAGCACCTGGGGAAAATCCTGCGGCTGTAGTACTTTCCCGAGGCGCTTCATCTCCTCAAGGCCCTCCCCGTCGAGGAAGGGAAGATGCAACACACCGACCGCCATGGCGGGGCGGCCGTCCGGCAAGGTGATCGGTTTGAGCACCGGCTGGTTCAGCTCGCCATGGAAACGTTCGATCGATTCGCCGCCGAGCGCCGGCGACCCGGCCGTCGTTCCGCTGTTCTGGTCCCAGAACTGGAACAACCCGAGCACCCCCGTCGTGTCGTCCGACTCCAGAGCCTCGTGCCACTCGTAAACCACCCCACCCGGCTCCAACTCCGATGACTTCATCAGCAGTGACGCGCTGTTGAGCAACTGAAGCCGCACTTCCTTGCGCAGCATCCGCGAGACCGACTGATAAATGATGACCAGCGAAACGAGCAGCACCACGCTCACCGCAAGACCGGTGCCGACCATCAGCCGGACGCGCATCGACGGATGCTTCATGGCTCGGTCGAAAGCACGTAGCCGAAGCCGCGGCGGGTGTGGATGAGCTCATCCCGGCCGCCGGCATTCAGCTTCTTCCTCAGGTAGCCGATGTAGACATCGACCGTGTTGCTGGAACCTCCCTCCTGGTCCTCGTACACATGTTCCCAGATATCCGTGCGGCTCACCGGTTGCCCCGTGCGGTGGGCGAGATACTCGAGCAACCCGTATTCGCGCGGGGTCAACGGGATCGCCGAACCGGCACGGGACACCTGCCTCGTGACCGTGTCGATTTCCAGATCCCCGACACGGAGCAATGGCGACTCGTGGTCGTAGCGGCGGCGCAGCAGCGCACGGGTGCGGGCCGCAAGCTCGGCCAACGCGAAGGGCTTGACCAGATAGTCGTCGGCACCGGCATCCAGCCCCTCGACCCGCTGGTCGACCGAGTCACGCGCGCTGATCACCAGCACCGGCGTTTTGTCCTGCAGCTCGCGCAACTTCCTCAGGATGGTCAGTCCGTCCACCCCCGGCAGCATGATGTCGAGCAGGATCACGTCGTACGGATGGTTCCGCGCGTACCAGAGCCCCTCGTCGCCCGTCGCGCTCGCATCCACGACGTAGCCGTCCTCCCGCAGGCATTCGGCCACGTTCTCACGCAGGGGGGCGTAATCCTCAACCAGCAGGCAGCGCATCGGTCAGCGGAAATTCCACCACGTTCCGGATGAGAGAAACATGAGAATTTCCGGGCCTGCTGCGGGAGTGCCACTTCAAAAGCTTTGCGCCGCGCGCCGGTTCGCGATTGAGTCGTATCCATGAAATCCCTGCTGCTTCTCCTCCCGATCGCCTTGCTCGCCTCCTGCGCCGGTCCGACCTGCTGGTCCGGCGGCATCGACCTGCGACCGATCGAGGAGCGCGCCCGCACCCAGGCGTGCATCGACTTCGGAAACACCTCGAATGCCGTGGTCTACCGCGGTCTCGCCCACCCGCAGGCCCAGACATCAACCTACAACAGGCAGGTCGAGAAGGGCGGCTGGGTGGAAATCGAGGGCTTCAAGTTCTTCAAGGAGCCGGTCGACGTGCCGCGCGAAAGCATCGACGAGGTCCTCAAACTCTACTGCCAGCCGAAGTCTCACCAGGCATGGGGGCCGAAGGAGAAGTGCGCCGGATTCCATCCGGACTACGCGGTCGTCTGGACCGACGGCTCCCGCCGCGTGCTGCAGCTCTGCTACGGCTGCCACGAGTGGAAGTTCTTCGGCCCCGGCGGCATGCTGCTCACCGACATTTCGGAGAAGGCCTACTTTGGCCCGCTGACCCGCAAGTGGCTGAAGAAGCAGGGGGACTGAAAAGCGCGATCTTCAGCCCCGAAGGGGCGAAGGCGTTTAGCCACGGGGTTCACCCCGTGGTCCCGGGAGCGAAATATCCAAGCGCCGAAGGCGCGTCGGCGGAGCGTGAGAAGATCCCGGGAGTTCGCCTACGCCCCTGCCGGGGCTCAATCATCTTGCCGACCTCGTTCCACGGGGTGAACCCCGTGGCTAACTGCCGACGTCCCTTCGGGACTAGGGAGGTTGGCGCTTCGGGACTAGGAATGGTGGCGTCTTCCGCACTCAGCGGATGATGATCCGCCGGAACTCGCCGGTGTCGTCAAATGACCCGAGGCCGATCTTCCCGCCGGTCAGGGTCTTGTCGGCGGCCGTCAGCACCGACTCGCCGTCGAACATGACGGCGATCTCACCGGTAGCCGGACGATGCACGACCCGCAACTTGTGCCACGTTCCTTCCTTCCAAGGCGTGCCCTCGCTCCGCCAGACAGTGATCGGTTTGCGGTCGGCATGGTTCACAAGATGGATCTGGTGATGCACCTGATCCGCCTTCTCGCCGAGATGCGCGTAGTAGAACTCCTGCGGCCCTTTCCCGGCGAACGCCACGCACAGGTCGTTGTTGCCCTTGTCGAACTTGGTCAAGCGCACCTCGACCTGCAGATCGAAGCCCTCCCAGCTCTTCTTTTCGAACCAGATCAGATTGAACGGCGAGCGCACCGGCGGCTTCACCTTGCTCTGCTTCACCAGGCACAGGACCCGCTCGCCCTCTCGCTCCTCCCACTTCCACGCCGCCGGGTCACCCGGCTTCCACGCGTCCTTGTCATCGAAAAAGCCCCGCTCGACCACGCCGGTCCCCTGCGTTCCGACAATCCGCTTCGGCGGGCTTTCCGCATCGGCGACGGCCGCCAGCGCGATCGTCATGGCAATCCACTTCTTCACCCCACCGTTCTGCCACCGGGAAGTCGTCGCGGCAAACCCGTTCGTGGCCGGAATCGACGTTACAAAGCGCATCCGGAACCCGTGTGTCGGGGAAACCGATTGCGCCCCGCGGAGGCCGCTGCTTGACTGGGCACTCCATGAAGCCGCCCTCGGAATCTTCACCGGCTCACCCCGCCAGCGACGCCGGTCGACTCGAGCTGGCACTGCGGGCATCGAACGAAGGCATCTGGGACTGGCACACCGACAAGCGGGAAATCTACTACTCGCGACGTATCCTCGAGTTCCTCGAATGCGGCGACAACCGGGCGCCCAACTTCTTCCTCTCGCCGCACGAGTCCGTCCACGACGACGACCGCGAGGAATTCGTCGCCGCGCTCGGCAACGCGCTCGACCCGGGCGGCCCGGAGCTGTTCGCCATCGACTGCCGGATCCACACCGGCAGCGACGACTGGCGCTGGCTGCGCATCCGCGGAACGGTCGTCCGCGACCGCACCGGCGCGGCCACCCGGATCGCGGGCTCGATGATCGACATTTCCCGTCGCAAGGCGGCCGAAGCTCAGATCGAGGAGGAACGGCACCGGCTCAAGATGCTGATCGATCACGTGCCGCTGCAGATCTACTTCAAGGACACTGACTCGCGCTTCGTCCTCGTCAACCAGCAGATGGCCGAGTGGAACGGCAAGTGCGCGCCCGAGGAAGTCGTCGGCAAGCACGACCGTGACTTCTTCGCTTACGCGCACTGGAAGGAGGCTTTCGACGACGAGCAGTACGTGATGAAGACCGGCAAGGCGATCACCGGAAAGCTCGAGCACGAGACGCGCGATGACGAAACCGGCGACACCTACGTGCTTACCTCCAAGTTTCCATGGATCGACCGCAAGGGTCAGATCTGCGGCAGCTTCGGGGTTTCGAGCGACGTCACCGAGCTGGTCAAGGCGCAGCAGCAGGTCGCCGAGTTCGCCGAGGAACTCGCGCGCCGCAACCAGTCGTACGAGGAGGAAGTCCAGCTCGCCCGTGAGATCCAGCAGGCGCTCGCGTCATCGCAATTCCCGCGCATCGGCGCGACCGGCAACCGCCTGAAATTCGGCGCCCGCTACCTGCCGATCTCCGGCCTGGCCGGGGACTTCTTCGAGGTTGTCCGAATCAACGAACGCACCGCCGGACTCCTGATCTGCGACGTGATGGGCCACGGCGTCCGCTCGGCACTGATTGTCGCGATGCTGCGCGGACTTCTCGAAAAGCAACGCCACGACGCCACGCAGCCGGGAGCCTACCTCAAAGGCTTGAACCAAGGCCTCAGCTCGATTCTCAAACGGGCCGACGCGACCATGTTCGCGACCGCTTTCTACGCCGTCATCGATCTCGAAGCCGGCGAACTCCGCTGCGCCTGTGCCGGTCACCCGGGCGCGCTCGTCCTCGGGCCCGGCGGCGTGCAACAGCTCGCCGCGCAACGGGACCAGCGGGGCCCGGGATTGGGAATCATCCCGAAGGCGGATTTCCCCATCCAGAAGCTCTCCCTCAAAGAAGTCGACCGGCTCATCCTCTTCACGGACGGTATCCTCGAGGCGGAAAACGAGGAAGGCGAAGCGTTCCTCGACAAGCGGCTGGTCGAAGCTGTCGGCGAACGGCGGGAAGAATCGCTCGAACAGATGCTCGATGGCGTGGTCGCCACCGTGCTCTCGTTCTCGGAAGGCTTCGACGACGACGTCTGCCTGCTCGCGACGGAGATCCCGAAGTAGGGCAACGCTCAGCCGATCGCCGCGAGAATGTCGTCCACCTCCGACATCCGGCCGATGCCCTGGTAACCGCAGGCGAGATCCCCCTCGGCGGGTCCGACGAATCGGCAGCCGTCCGACTTGAGCGTCTCGACATTTCGGCGGGTCGCCGGGTGATCCCACATCTTGCCATTCATCGCGGGCGCAATTACGACAGGCGTCGTACGGGGCAGCGCCAGATAGACCGACCCGAGCGAGTCACCGGCGAGACCGTTGGCGAAGCGTGCCAGCACGTCGGCGGAAGCGGGGGCGACGAGGAACAGGTCAGCGTTGTCGGCAAGCTCGATATGGCCGGGCTTCCACGATTCCTTCTCATCCTCGAGCCCGAGCAGCACCGGCCGCCGGGTCAGCGTCTGCAACGTCAGCGGCGTGATGAACTCGGTCGCGGCACGCGTCATCACCACGTTGACCTCATGGCCCGCCTTGACGAGTTGCGAGGCGAGATCCGCCGCCTTGTAGGCCGCGATCGATCCGCTGATGCCGAGGACGATGTTCATGATTCTCCGAGTCGGGATACCCGCATCCGCTCGGCGACCAACAGCGCCTTGAAGCGGCTGTAGTCCTCCTCGCGGGTCGCGGAAATGAGACGATACGAATAGTCCGGCCAGTGCGCCATCTCCTTGATCGCATTGCGCAGGCGCAGTGCGATGACATCCTTGCTGTCGGTGCCGCGACCGGTGAGCCGGGCTTCAAGCTCACGCTCGTCGGGCGGCATGACGAACAGGTCGACCAGCGCCGTCTGGATCGCCGTGTCCTCGATCGAGCGCACCTGGGCCGCGCCTTGGACATCGATGTCCATCACCACGTCGCGACCCTGCGAAAGACGGTCGACCACCTCGCTACGGAGCGTACCGTAGAAATTGCCGTGGACGACCGCGTGTTCGAGGAACTCGCCGGCATCGACACGTTGCCGGAACTCGTCGCGGTCGAGGAAGTGGTAGTCGCGGCCGTTCACCTCGCCCTCGCGCGGCGGGCGGGTCGTGCACGACACCGAGAACTCCGCTTCGCCCTCGGCCTCGAGCCGCCGGCAAAGCGTCGATTTCCCGGAGCCCGACGGCCCGGAGACGAGATACAGGATTCCGCTGCGCACGCCCAAACGTGGAAAGCCCGACGCCCCTCCGCAAGCGAAAGGTATCCCTGCAGAGGTAGGGACGAGCGCCCTCGCTCGTCCGCCGAACGACGAATCTTGGCCGCCACACCCTTTCCACCCCGGGCAAGCGGGGGCGCTTGTCCCTACCCCTGCTTTTTCCAGAAGTACGGCCACTCCCCGGGTGTCGCGCACAAACCCGCGCGCACCGGATTCATCGCAATATAGAGCGATTTCGCCTCGAACGATTCATCCCGCCGCAAGCGGTGGTCGAAGAAATCCCTCTGCCAAACGACACCCGCGTGCTTGGCGGTCCACGCCTTGAAGCTCGCCACCCGCTTCTTCAGAAATGCCTCGGCCGGAAGCGACACCATGGAATGCAGATGGTCCGGCATCGCCAGAACCCGATGAGTGTGCCAATGCCCGAGCCGATCGTAGTGGTGGAACGTTTCGAGAATCGATTGCCACGCCTCAGCGTTCGCCAACTGGTTCTTGCCTCTCGGCTTACAGCAAAGCGTTAGGAAGAACACCTGCCCTTCGATCTCCAACCACTCGGGCGGCGCATGCGGGAGCTGCTTTCGCTGAGGGCGCGGATCCTCCATTCATGTTAGAATGACCAATCGTCCGCCCGACGCCAGCCAAAGGTAGGGACGAGCGCCCTCGCTCGTCCGCTGAACGATGAGTCCGGCCCGTCTCTTCCTTCCCACCCCGGACAAGCGAGGGCGCTTGTCCCTACCTTTCGGAGGCCGATCAACCAGCCTAGGCAGGGTCGGACGCCCCCGGCCGACCGCCGTATGATGAAGCCGGCCCGCCTCTTCCTTCCCACCCCGGACAAGCGGGGGCGCTTGTCCCTACCTTTCCTACGCCACCATCTCCTCGGACAGGCCCGAACGCTCGAGCAGCGGCTCGAGTTCGGGATCCCGGCCCATGAAGCGGCGGAACAGCTCGTCCACCGGACGCGAGTTGCCCTTTGACAGCACGCACTCGCGGAACTCGCGGCCGACCTCGGCCGACATCACGCCGTTGTCGCGGAACTTGGTGAACGCGTCGGCGTCCAGCACCTCGGCCCACTTGTAAGAGTAGTAACCCGCGGCATAACCGGTCGGCGAACTGAACAGGTGGTTGAACCGACGCGCCATGCTCGGCGTCTCGGTTTTCATCGGCACCTTGTAGCGTGCGAGGATCTCGGCATCCACCTCGTCAAGATCGCGACCCTTGTAGCGGTCGAGGTGCAGGTGCAGCTCGAGGTCGAGTTTACCGAAGGCCAGCTGACGCATGAAGGTCGTCGCGCTCATGTAGTTCCGCGCGGCGATCATCCGGTCGAAAAGCTCGTCCGGGATCGGCTCGCCGGTCTCGTGGTGGCGGGCGAAGAGATTCAGCGAGTCGCGGTCCCAACAGAAGTTCTCCATGATCTGCGACGGCAGCTCGACGAAATCCCACGGGACGTTGGTGCCCGCCAGGGAACGCACCGGCACGTCGCTCAGCAGGCCGTGCAACAGGTGGCCGAACTCATGGAAAATGGTCTCGACCTCGCGGTGGGTCAGCAACGCCGCCTTGCCGTCGACCGGAGGGCTCATGTTGCCCGTGATCAGGCCGAGGTGCGGCTTGCGGCCGTCACCGCCAAGCGGCGGAAGACCGGTCTCGAGGCAGTTCATCCACGCGCCGCCGCGCTTCTCCTCTCGCGGATGCCAGTCGGCATAGAACGATCCGAGATGCTCGCCGCTCGTCGCATCGAGCAGGTCGTAGAACTTCACTTCCGGGTCCCACACCTCCGGGCGGCCGTCGGCATCGGCCGGTCGGCTACCACGTTCGTAGTAAACTGACGGCTTCTCCTCGATCCGCACATCGAAGAGCTTCGAGCACAGCTCGAACAGGCCGGACATCACGCGGTCGACCGGGAAATACGGGCGCAGCTGCTCGTCATCGAGGTCGAACTCCGCCTTGCGGCGCTTCTCGGCCCAGTAGGCGACCTCCCACGGCTCCAGCTTGTCGGCCGGCTCGCCGGTCTGCGACGCCTTGAACTCGCACAACTCCTCGTAGTCCTTCTGGAACTGCCCTTCGATCCGGTCGTGCAGGTCCTCGACAAAGCCGAGAGCCTTCTCACCCGCCCCGGCCATCCGACGCTGCAGCGTCAGGTCGGCGAAATTCGCGTGGCCGAGCAGTTCGGCCTTCTTCTGGCGCAGGTCGAGGATCTTCCAGATCAGCTCGGTGTTGTCGTAGTCGCCGGTCGCACCGACCGCGCTCGATCCTTCCCAAACCTGGCGGCGGATCGAGTCGTCGTCGAGATGCTGCATCACCGGGAACATCGACGGAAACTGCAGCGTGAAACGCCACGCCGGCTTGTCGTCGGTCGCCACGCCCTTGGCCTTGGCATTCGCCAGCGCCCCCGCCTTGGCCGACTCCGGCAGGCCGGCGAGACGCGACTCGTCCTCGATCACCAGATCCCACGCGTTGGTCGAATCGAGCACGTTCTCGGAGTAGCGCTTGGTCAGCTTCGATAGGTCCGCCTGCAGACCGGCCAGCTCGTCCTTCTCCGACGGCGGCAGGTTGGCGCCGCTCTGGATGAAATCGAGCATCGTCTCCTCGACGAAACGCTTGCGGATGTCGTCGAGCTCGTCGGTCGCGGCCGAGTCACCAAAGGCATGGAGGATCGACCACAGCTCGGCATTGAGCGGGATCGAGGAATGGAAATCCGACACCGCCGGGAGCATCTTGTTCAGCGCCTCACGCTGCTCCGGGTAGTCGCAGACCGAGTCGAGGTGCTGCAGCCGGCCCCAGCCGCGGTCGAGCAGTTCGGTCGCTTCTTCCAGCGCCCCGAAGGTCGATTCGTAGGTCGCCTGAGCCGGCTCCTGCTCGCAAATCTTGCGGATCCCTTCCTTGGCGACGTCGAGCGCGTGCTGGATGTCCGCCTCGATCGTCTCGGCCGTCAATGTCGACCACTTAACCTCAAAATCTTCCGCGAGAAATGGATGCATGAGCCTTTACCTAGGGCATCCCGACGGAATTGGAACCGGAAATTCCCGCGCTTTCCCCGGTCCACTTGCGGGGCCACAGTCGCCGCATGGAAAGCGCGCCAACCGACCTGCTCGCCCTCAGCCGGGAGATCAAGGGGATCGCCGAAACCGGGCTCCGCTACGGCGACAACGACTTCGATCGCGAGCGCTACAAGCGCCTCCACCAGATCGCCAGCGAGTTGATGGTCAGTCACTTGCCCGACTTCCGCTGGCCGGTGGAGCTCGGCTACCCGACCCCCAAGCTCGACGCCCGAGCGGCGGTGATCGACGACGGCCGCATCCTGCTCGTCCGCGAGGCGACCAACGGCCTCTGGACGCTCCCCGGCGGCTGGACCGACGCCGGCCACACCCCGGCCGAGAACGCCGTCCGCGAGGTCAAGGAGGAGAGCGGCTACGAGGTCGAGGCGACCAAGCTGATCGCCGTCTGGGACAAGACCCGCCACGACCACCCGCCCGAGCCGGAGTACGCCTACAAGATGATCTTCGCCTGCCGGCTGCTCGGCGGCGAACCGCAGACCGACCATGAGATCCTCGAGCTCGGCTGGTTCGCCCCCGACGACCTCCCCGAGATGTGCCCGCACCGTGCCTCGCCCGACTACGTCCACCTCGCCTTCCGCCACCACGCCGACCCCAGCCTGCCGACCGAGTTCGACTAGGTAGGGTCGGACGCCCCGGCCGACCGTCGAACCCGCCATACCAGTCCGCCCCACTCTTCCCACCGCGGACAAGCGAGGGCGCTTGTCCCTACCTTTTCATGCGCAAGATCCTCCACATCGACATGGACTGCTTTTACGCGGCCATCGAGGAGCGCGAGAATCCCGACCTCCGCGGCAAGCCGGTCGGGGTCGGCGGACGCTCGCGGCGCGGGGTCCTGACAACCGCCAACTACGAGGCGCGCAAGTTCGGCTGCCGCTCGGCCATGCCCGTCTTCAAGGCCCTCGAAGCCTGCCCGCACCTGGTCATCGTGCCGGTCCGCTTCGACCTCTACCGCGCCGAGTCGGCCCGCATCCGCGCGATCTTCGGCCGCTTCACGGAAATGATCGAGCCGCTCTCACTCGATGAAGCCTACCTCGACGTCTCCCACCTCCAATCCTCCGGCGCCGCGGTCGCCCGCGAGATCCGCGCCCAGATCCGGGAGGAAACCGGCCTCACCGCCTCGGCCGGAATCGCGCCGAACAAGCTGCTCGCCAAGATCGCCAGCGATTGGAACAAGCCCGACGGCCAGAAGGAGGTGCGCGAGGAGGACATCGACGACTTCCTGCGCGAGTTGCCCGTCGGCCGCCTGTGGGGGATCGGCCCGAAAATGAAGGCGCGGCTCGCCCAGCTCGGCATCCACACCTGCGGCGAGCTGCGGCAGTTCGACAAGATCCAGATGGCCAAACGCTTCGGCTCGTGGGGACTCGAACTCCACCAGCTATGTCGCGGCATCGACGACCGCCCGGTCCGCACCGAGCGCATCCGCAAGTCGCTCTCCAGCGAAAACACCTTTTCCGAGAACATCGAGACCCTCGCCGCGCTGAAGCCGGTGATGCTCGCCCAGCTCGAGGGCGTGCGCGAGGATCTCGCCCGCAAGCATTCCGACCGCGCCATCCGCTCGCTGGTCGTGAAGCTCAAGTTCGCCGACTTCACCCGCACCACCGCCGAGCGTGCCAGCCCGCACCTCGACCCCGCCATCTTCGACGAGCTCCTCACCGAAGCCTGGACCCGCGGCGCCAATAAACCGGTCCGGCTCCTCGGCGTCGGCGTCCGCTTCCGCGACCCCGAGGAAAAGCAACAGCTCGATCTTTTCTAATCCCCGCCCGACCCAAACCGCGCTTCACGGATGTTCGTAGTTCCGCCTTTAGGCGGGAGGAAGTGACTAGTGATTAGTGACTAGTAAAAAGTGCCCGAATCTCCGCAGCTCAGGCTCCGCAGCCCCCTGAAGGGGGAACTACAAACCCCAGTGGCCTGCTCCACACACTTCACTTCTCACTGGTCACTAGTAACTAGTAACTAAACAAAAAGCCCGGACCGCTCACACGGCCCGGGCTTCCCAAAATCGAATCGCGAGTTCAGACGATCAATCCTCTTCCATGAACTCGTCGTGGCCCGTCTTCTTGGCGTCGCGCAGCGGGCCGATCAGCTCCTGCACCTTGTCCATGTCCTTGGCGACGAAGGCTTCCTCGATTTCGCAAAGGGTCACGAGGAGTTGCGCCGTCTGCTTGCGGTAGGCCGCCATCGCGACCTCCTTGCCACCCGGGTGGCCACCCTTCTCGACGAACTCGGGCGTCATCGCGAAGGCCTTCACCACTGCCGCCTGCGCCTCGCGGGCCAGCTTGGCACCTTCGGCCGCGTCATCGGTCCGGCGGAACGCCTTGTACGAATCGTTGAGGATCTCCATTTGCTCGGCCAGCGGGGTGTCGTCCGCGCGGACGGGCACCAGGGCGAGCATGCCAACAGCAAGAGCGGGAATCAGAAGCTTGGTCATACGGCCCCGGATACAGCGGATCGCGTGCCGTCCTGTCAATCCCGTCAGGCATGACGGAAACGCCATTCCGTCCCGCAAGGCGGCCGCCACCCGGGAAGTCCGGCGGAGCTCGTTCCGTGCATTCTGCATACCCCGGACTCTCGGGGAGGCAGCTTGCATGGTTTCCCGAGTCGGGCCCTCTCCCGCCACCGCCGTGGCCGGCTTCACAAATGACTCACCTTCAAGGATTCGCACCGGAGGCAGATGCCGCCCGGAGCTCGGGGCACCGGTCTTGCTAATTGGAAACGTCCCGATGATCGCCCCGATCCTACCGCTATTCCTCCATCGATACTGTCTCGGACAGTCCCGAGCCCGCCGAGTCGCCGGGATCGCGTTCGCTCTCATTTCCCTGACCTTGCTGATGGCCGGCACGACCGACGCGCGGACGCTCAAGTTCCACGGCCCGGTGATCCAGTGGCATCGGGATCCGTGCACCACCGCGTCCTTCAGCTGGGTGGAGCAGATCGCCCCCGACGGCGAACCGCTGCCGGTCTGGCGGACGGGCAATGCGGGCTTCGGCTACGGCGATGACGACGATGTGACGGTGCTCGCCGAAATGGAGGACCACTCGACCCGCCTCTACCTCGCCAAGACATTCAACGTGAGCGGGATCCCGTCCGATGCGGCCCTCAAGTTGGGAATCCGCTACGACGATGCCTTCATCGCCTACATCAACGGCCGCGAAGTCGCCCGCTCGGCCAACATCCGTGGGCGACACGCAGGGGCTGACGTGACCGACGACCACGAAGGCGACACGGAAGAGGTCTTCGTCATCGCCAATCCGCGGAAGGTTCTCAGGTCCGGAAAGAACCTGATCGCCATCGAAGGACACAACGTCCGCAAGTCGAGCAGCGACCTGACTTTCCAGCCGAGGCTGCTTCTCAACGGCCGCGAGATCGTCGGACTGGGTTCCGAGTGGCACTACCTCGCGTCGGGCGACCCGCCGCTACGCTGGTACCTCTCGATGCCGAAGGAGTCCGCCCTGCCCGAACTCCCTAACGAGGACGAATCGGAATGGACGCTCTCCATCCGCCGCCGCGGCAGCGGTTTGGCCTTCCGTCCCATCGAGCATGAGCAGGACGAGTTCGGCTCCACCGGCAATCCGGTCTTCCGCGCGGTCGCTGAAGGACTCCGGCCCGGAACCGCCTACGACTACAACCTCTCCGCCGGCAGCCGCAGCGTGAAGACCGGCTGGTTCACCACCGCTCCCGCCCAACTGAGCCGGAACATGAAGTTCGTCGTCGGTGGCGATATGGGCACGGCCGAGGCGATTCCGATCTGCCGCGCGGTGGCCAAAGACGACCCGCTGTTCGTCGTGGTCGGCGGCGACCTCGCCTACGCCAACGGCCGGGCCGACTCGCTGTGGTACAGCTGGATCGACAATTGGACCGAACTGATGGTCGCTCCGGACGGCAGGTCGATCCCGATCGTCGCCGCGATCGGCAACCACGAGACGAAGAGTTTCTCCGGCCTCAAGAAGCGCGAAATCCTCAAAGGTCTCGCGACACTGCGACCCAAGAAGTCGCTCGCCCCATTCTATTTCAGCTTCTTCGACCTGCCTGACAACGAGTCGAACTTCCGCGTCGATTTCTCGAACTACATGAGCTTCGTGGTTCTCGATTCCGGCCACTCGCAACACGAATCGAGCCAGACCGGCTGGCTTGAGGACCAACTCGAGGACCGTGCCGGCGCCCGCCATCTCTTCGTCACCTACCACGAACCGGCATGGGGCGTGGGGATCAAGAAGAACAACGACGACGTCCAGGACGAGTGGTGTCCGTTGTTCGAGGAGTACCAGGTCGATTGCGTATTCGAGAACGATCACCATTGCTACAAACGCAGCCACCCGCTGATCCAGGGCGTCCGGAACGATCAACGCGGCATCCTCTATCTCGGCGACGGGGCTTGGGGCGCGAAACTCCGCCCGATCACATCCCGCATGCTCGATCGTGAGGGCGCGCGCAACTACCTCGCGGCGTGGAAGTCGATCCACCACGTGATCCGCGTGACGCTCCAGCCGAACGGCCGCCGCCTCTATCAGGCGTTCGATTCCGACCGTGCCGTCTTCGACTCGACCAGCGACTCGAAGGTCCGCCGCTGACCGGTTCCCCCTTTCAACCGATGCCTACCATCCGATCCACAATCCACAGCTGGCTCCTGCCGGTCGTGCTCGCCCTCGTTTCGCTCGCGCCGTCCCTGCATGCGGCACCGGAGGAAATCCGCGAAGCATTCCTGTCCCGCTACGGACCGATCGAGTCGGTCGATTGGGAAGTCGACTCCAACGGCTACTGGGAAGCCCAGTTCGAAAACGACGGCGAGTCCTACCGCGCCGACTTCGACACCGACGGCAACTGGATCGAGACCGAGCGCAACCTCGACTTCGAGGATCTCCCGGATCCGGTGAAAACCGCCATCCGTGCCGAACACGGCGACCGCGAAATCGCCGAAATCGAGGAAGTCGACAGTGCCGAGAAGGGCCGCTTCTACGACGTCGAGTTCCAGGAAAAGGGACCGAACCAGGACGTCCAGTATTCGCAGGACGGAGAACCGCTCGGGAGTTTCATTCCGGGGATCAGCTCACCGCTTCCGAAGATCGAGAACGGTCAGACGCTCGCCGACGGCATCACTCTTGGCGAGCTCGCCCTCGAGTCGATCACCAATCTTCTCACCATCCTGATCTACGCCTACCTCATCTACTACCGCAGGCATCACAACCATAAGATGATGTTCCTGCTGCTGGCGTTCAACCTGTTCCTCTTCCCGATCTTCCTCCTCAGCTCGGTGCTGACGATGGGCTTCGGCTTCACGATCTTCGCGCTGCTCGCGCTGGTCCGGTTGAGGAGCGAGAACTTCGGCAAGGCCGAGGTCGCCTACCTCCTCGGAGCCGTCTCCCTGACCTTCATCAACTCGCAGCTCTCGGCACAGGTCGAGGTCTTCGCCTCGGCCACGGTGCTGCTCACGGCCTTCCTTGCCGATCACCCTTACTTCTGGCGCGCCGCCTACCAGACCACCGAGATCCGCTACCGCATCTCCGATACCGAGAAGATGCTGGACCGCCAGTACCTGCGCGAGGCGATCTCGAAGGAGTTCAACATCATCGTCAACGAGGTCGAGATCGACCGGGTCTGCAACAAGGAGGTCCGCCTCACGGTGGTCTACAGCGACATCGAGGAGGACACCGACGAAAAGAAGAGCGGCAAGTCGAAGAAGAACGGGAAGGAGGACTGAATGCACACCCGCACGACACCGACCCGCGCGACGCGATCACCATTCTTCCCGACCTGGCCGGCGCTTGGCGGCATGGTCTGGCTGCTGGCCAGTTGCCAGGGAAACGGCCCTCTTCCGCCGACCGCGACCAGTGACTTTTCCCGCGCCTATCACCGCGACGACGCCCGCGCGTTCGAGCTTGGGCGAAGGGCCGAAACGCTCGAACTCACCCACCAGCGCGTGCGGACGAAGATCGCCACCCACCGCGAGAAGATCGCGGTGACCGATGACGAGGACGAACTCGACGACCTCGAGGACTCGCTCGAGATCCTCAACTTCCTCGACCGCTGGATCGCTGACACCTCACGCCACCATCCGTCCGACGCCGAACTGCTCTCGGTGAACCTGCAGGCCGAGCGTGTGCTGAACCTGATGGAAAACGAGGAGGCCGGAAGCTCCAAGGCGCACCGCGTGCCGCAATTGATCGCCGGACTCGTTCCAACCTTCGTGTTCGGGCACCGCATCGCATCGATTCCGCGCTACTCCCGCGACGAACCGCTCGGGCCTGAACTCGCCGGCAAGGAAGCGTCCTTCCTCTACGACTCGCGTCGGGGCGTCTACCTCACGCCCGACCACCTCGCGGGAATGACGCCGCTCGAGGTCGCGCACACCGACATCAGCCCGCGTCACCCAGCATGGCACCGCGCCCGCTCCCGACCTACGTCGACTCTCGTACATTTCGAGGGCGAGATGGAGCGCGGTGTGACGGCCGCCCTTCGCGAGGACGGCGACCTGCCGGCGGGACGTCGGTGGGATGTCGACAGCTCGCGACGCGTCCTGTTCCTCGACGAGGTCTACAAGTCCGCCACCTCCGCCAAGGCCGAAGTGGAAGATGCCTATGGCGTGGAGTGGAAAATCAAGTGGGGCGACGAGTGCCAGACCGAACCGGTTTCCGGCCGGCTCTACCTGCTCGCGGGAGCGAAGATGACCGACCTCGTTTATGTCGGCGGCGGAGGCCCCGACGAGATGATCCTGATCCTCGCCGAGCCGGACGAGTATTCCGCCGAAGGCGACAAGGCAAAGACCGAGCGGGAAGCCGGCACGGTCGAGCAGTTGGCCGAGTCGCTTGACGACTTCTACGGATTCGACATCGGCCCCTACATCCACAGCCATGGCGTCATCACCGAGAGCAATGTCGATCGGCTCCTCCGACACCTCCCGAACGGAGGAAAGTCCGATTACCGCAGGTCGAATCTGATCGGCCGCCACTGGGTCAGCTTCCGGGAATACTCGGTCGAACTCCGGCCGAAGGGCTACATCCGCACCCTCAGCGGAACCTCGATGACGGACCTCGCGGCGAACGAGGACCGCGTCGCGCGCGGACTCTATCTTTTCAGCCTCTGGCTGGCGGCACGCGATACCAAGAACGACAACAACAAGACCTACTTCATCAAGCAGCCGTCCGGGGGCCGTGGCTCGAAGATGCGGATCACGAGCTACTTCGACGGCCACCACGACCTCGGCGTCACGCTCGGCGACCTCGGCTCAGCCGGCGAGATCAACCGGATGAAAACCGGCGAGGATTTCCTGCGCGACACCGGCCGAGTGATCAAGGGACGCCAGCCGTTCGTCTACAAACCCACCGCCTACGACCACACGACCTGGTCGGACGCGAAGTGGATGGCCGACCGGATCACCGCCCTCACCGACCGCGAACTGCGGCAAGCCATCGACGCCTCGACCTGGCCCGACTTCGTTCGCGAGACGCTCTTCTTCAAGCTCGCCTCACGCCGCAACCAGATCGCGAAGATCTTCGGCACCGCCAACCCGGAGGCACGTCGGGAAGTCGCGCCACCGAATATCGCCATCGATCTCAGCAGCCCGTCCAAGATCCGCGATGCCGAGCAACGCTACCGTCTCGCACCGGGATCGCTGGCGGAAGAACTGCAGCGCCATCACTCGGGCGGCTCCGGCCGCGAAGTGCTCGTCCGCGATGGACAAATCGTGCCGTCTCCCGAGTCCGCCTTGATCACCCAGCTCGTGATCCAGCGCTACCCGTCCGGCCTCGCCGACCGCTACCGCCGGATGACCAATCAACCACCCGAAGCGCTCCGCCGATAACGCAGCGTATCTTCACCCAAGGCCGATCAGCCGATTGTCGGCGGTTCCTGTGGCTCCGGCAGCATCGCCGCCACCGCCCCGATCGCTCCCGACAGCGCAGTCATCGCCCCGACGAAGGTCAACGCCATGAGCGAGCTGGTGATCTTTCCCGCCAGCATCGACGGATCGAGCCTGCCACTCGAGTTCAGTACCGAGGTCAGCGGCCCGAAGCACACCACCAGCATGATCAAGCCGGCCAGCAGCAGCGCGCCCGCGCTCACCCGCATCAGCGCCGAGCCGACCGTCGGACCCGCCGACCCGATGTGATTCGACCGCAGCGCCGTCATGGCCGACAAAAACGCCACCGTCCCGAGACCCAGCGCCAGCAGCCAGCGCGAAGCATCGCCGCCTCCGACCGGCATGCTTTCACCCAGCATCTGGGGATCCGCCGCGCCCGACATCGACAGCATCTGAAACGTCGCGCGGATGTCGATCGACGCCCGCACCAGCAGCACCCCGGACGCCAGCAGGAAGGCAAAGGCCAGCAGCAGCGCGAACTTCAGCCGCCCCTTCACCCGCGGCCCGAGGAACCCGAGCAGCAGGAAATGCCCCGTCACCATCGCCGCGAAAGCGATCCCCGTCCGCGCCAGCTCCGCATTCATCGAACCCCACTGCTTCGTTCCCCAACTGAACTCCCCAGGCGGCACCGCCGCCGTCCGGTCTTCCGACATCGTCCCCACAACCAGATCGAGGAAAAACGTCACCAGGATCCGTCCGTCCGCCAGATAGAACACCAGCCCCATCGCCACCACAAACCCCGCCAAAAAGATCCGCCATTTCATCCACTCCCACCCTCACCAGCCGCCTCGCCCCAAGCAAGCTCCGACTCCACCCGAGGCGACCCGGTCCCGTTGTTCCAGCTTCGGTGATGAGTGCCCGGTGGCCGGTGGTCAGTAGGAGAGGGGACAGCGGTCGGGGGTTAGGGGCCAGAAATCAGGAGAGCGGGTTTGCAACCCGCCGCAGCATGTCCGCCGAAGCCTAGGCGAAGGAGGAAGCCCAAGCGAACGAACCACCCCCACTCGAGGCGACCCGGCCTCATTGCTCCCGCTTTGGTGATGAGTGGCCGGTGGTCAGTGGCCAGTCCCGCCTCCAATGAAACGGACCGCGCGGCTCCGACCGCGCCCCGGAGCCCCGGCATGGTGCGCGGACTTTAGTCCGCCCCGGAACCCAGTCCGAAGAAATGCGGACTGAAGTCCGCGCACCAACCCGCCCACCCCACACCTCCCGCTCTACCTGCCGACGCCGCCCACCCTTCCCCCCACTCCCTGGCCACTAGCCCCTCATCACCAAAGCCCGCACCACCCCAACGGCCATTCCCCCGAACTTCAAAGTTGGACGTTCGACGTTCGATGTTCAGCCTCTAGGCAATGGCCGGCACCAAGCTCACCCCGATGATGGCGCAGTATCAATCGATGCGCCGCTCGCTGCCCGCCGACGTCCTCCTCCTCTTCCGCCTCGGCGACTTCTACGAGATGTTCTTCGAGGACGCCCAGACCGCCGCGCCCATCCTCAACGTTGCCCTCACCCGACGCAACTCGGTGCCGATGTGCGGCGTCCCGTACCACGCGGCCGACAACTACATCTCCAAGCTCGTCAAGGCCGGCAAGCGCGTTGCCATCGCCGAGCAAACGACCGAGCCGCAGCCCGGGAAAATCGTCGAGCGCGAGATCGCCCGCATCATCTCCGCCGGCTCGATCATCGAGCACCACCTCCTCGACGACGCCCGCCCGAACTTCCTCGCCGCCGTCTTCCAGTTCGGGAAGAAGTTCGGCCTCGCCTGCGTCGACCACACCACCGGCTCCTTCACCCTCACCGAGTTCGACTCCCGCGGCCCGCTCGACGACGAACTCGCCCGCCTCACGCCCTCCGAGCTCCTCGTTTCCGACGAACAGCTCGAGGCCTTCGGCGCGCTCCCCGCCTCCCAGGCCTACGACGCCTTCGCCTTCCTCCCCGATCCCGCCGGCCAGCTCCTCAAGGACCACTTCGGCGTCCATTCCCTGCACGGCTTCGGCTGCGCCGAAATGCCCGCCGCCATCGGGGCCGCAGGCGCCGTCCTCCACTACCTCGTCCACCAGCTCCGCCGCCCCTGCGAGCACCTCCGCTCGCTCAAGGTCCGCGAGGACGACGGCATCGTGCTCATCGACGCCGCCTCGCAGCGCAACCTCGACCTCGTCGACTCCCGCTCCGGCCGCAAGCACACCCTGCTCGGCGTCCTCGACCGCACCAAGACCCCCATGGGCGCGCGACTCCTGCGCGACTGGATCCTCCACCCCCTGCGCGACCGCGAGGCCCTCCTCGCCCGCCAGGAAATGATCGCCGCCTTCCTCGCCGAGCCCTTCATCCTCAGCAAAGTCCGCGAGTCCCTCCAAGGCATCCGCGACATCGAACGCACCACCTCCCGCCTCTCCCAAGGCGCCGGCAACGCCCGCGACCTCCAAGCCCTCGCCACTTCCCTAAGCCACATCCCCACCCTCAAGGAGGACCTCCTCAGCCTCCCCATGGGGTCAGGGGTCGGGGGCCAGGGAGCAGCCGCCGGTGGTCAGGGTTCAGTGGCCGGTGGTCAGAATTCAGAGAACGGACCGCGCGACCCCAGTCGCGCCCCGGAACCCGAGCAAGGACCGCGCGGCTCCGACCGCGCCCCAGAGCCCCAGTCTCCCACTTCACACTCCTCACTCGTCACGAGTCACTCCGCCAAGCTCCACGACTTCACCTCTCTCACCGAACTCCTCGCCACCTCCCTCTCCGAAGAACCCCCCGCCACATTAAAAGACGGCGGCCTCATCGCCGACGGCCACAGCGCCGAGCTCGACGAACTCCGCGCCGCCGGCCGCGACGGCAAGAAGTGGATCGCCCAGCTTCAGGAGGACGAGCGCAAGCGCACCGGCATCGACTCGCTCAAGGTAAAGTTCAACAACGTCTTCGGCTACTTCATCGAGATCTCCGCCGCCAAGCTCGCCACCGCCACCATTCCCGACGACTACACGCGCAAGCAGACCATGGCCAACGCCGAGCGCTTCATCACCCCCGCGCTCAAGGAGATGGAAAGCAAGGTCCTCGGCTCCGAAGAGCGCGCCAAGCAACTCGAGCACGAGCTCTTCCTCGAGCTGAGGCAGCAGGTCTGCACCCACCTCGACGCCCTCCAGGAAACCGCCGCCGCCGTCGCCGAGATCGACGTCCTCGGCGGCCTCGCCGACGTCGCCCAAACCCACCGCCACTCCCGCCCCGTCCTTGAAGAAAGCCGCTACCTCGAAATCACCAACGGCCGCCACCCCGTCCTCGAGCAGACCTTGGTCGATGAGAAGTTCGTGCCGAATGACACCGAATTCGTCCCGCCCCCTGATTCGGGCTCTGGTGATGAGGGGTCAGTGGTCAGTGGTCAGAATCCAGAAAATGGACCGCCGGCTTCAGCCGGCCCCGGAGCCCAAGAGGTAGGGACGAGCGCCCCCGCTCGTCCGGCGGCGGAACCCCAGTCCCCACCGACCACCGACCACTCCCCACTCACCACCGGCCCCGAATCGCCGGACGGCCCCGCCGACCTCTCCCTCGTCCAAATCCTCACCGGCCCCAACATGGCCGGCAAATCCACCTACATCCGCCAGGTCGCCCTCATCACCCTGATGGCCCAGATCGGCGCCTACGTCCCCGCCGAATCCGCCACCGTCGGTCTCGTCGACCGCATCTTCTGCCGTGTCGGCGCCAGCGACGACCTCTCGCGTGGCCAGTCCACCTTCATGGTCGAGATGAACGAGACCGCGCTCATCCTCAACCACGCCACCGACCGCAGCCTCGTCATCCTCGACGAGATCGGCCGCGGCACCGCGACCTTCGACGGCCTTTCCATCGCCTGGGCTGTCGCCGAGCACCTCCATGATGTCACCCGGTGCCGCACCTTGTTCGCCACGCACTACCACGAGCTCACCGACCTCACCGAGACCCGCGCCGCCGTCGCCAACTACAACGTCGCCGTCCGCGAGTGGAACGACGAGATCATCTTCTTGAGGAAGATCGTCCCCGGCGCCGCCGACAAGTCCTACGGCATCCAGGTCGCCCGCCTCGCCGGCCTCCCCACCCCCATCATCGACCGCGCCAAGGACATCCTCAGCCACCTTGAGATGCACAGCGCCAAGCCCGACGCCAAAAAGCGCGGCCCGAAGGCGAAGAACACGCGGCCCAAGGACATGCCGGATCCCAATCCGCCCCAGCTCGATTTGTTTGACTAAGGGGCATCGACATTCCTGTCGATGGACCCCATCCGGAATCCCCAAAGGACCGCGCGGCTCCGACCGCGCCCCGGCATCCGAGCATGGTGCGCGGACTTCAGTCCGCCCCGGAGCCCAAGTCTGCCACTTCTCATGCCGTCAGGCACTCCGACGCAGTCGGTGGCTCCGCCGAAGGAGGCCACTCCCGCGCGGCGGGCACGCTCTCCCGCTTCCCTTCGATCCAACGGCCTGCTAGACCGTGATCATCAAAGCCTCATTCCACTCCCCAAACCAATGAAGCCAACAATCCAAATGCTCGAAAAACGGGACTGACCCCTTTCACTGACCGACCCCTTTCACTGACCCCTTTCACTTTCAGAGGTCACCTTCGCGCCCTTCTTTCGACAAAATCAAGGATTAAGCAACTCAACATCAGCACACCTGCGACGATATGAAACCAAAGCTCCTGACCTGAAAACCAAATGTCGAGGAAGCTATCTCGATGTTCTACGGCTATCGAAAAACTGGAGACTAAACACGCAGAAGACCATACCGTCAGAAGAGCCCAAAACGCATTCGCAAATCGTCGAAGTGGATTCCTGACGATCACAAAAACAAATACAATTCCACCAACCAACAAGGCGATCTGAACTTTCCCAGGCTGAAGCTGCGTGACGAGCCAGGTAAAAACTGCCGCTGCTACACCTGCCAATATGGCCTTAAAGAACCACTCAGACACCAGGGATCCAAATCGAACAGCAAGCTTCTTCGCGCCCCTAGCCTGCGCTTTGAGCCGTGCATTCTCTTTGATCAGTTTCTCAGCTTCTTCCCTGTCCGCCAAGTTTATGGTTGGTTCAAGCAATGCCTTGACGACCTTCAATTCGAGATGGCGAGAAGTCGGGCTCAAGAGGACTTTTGTCTTCTGGAGGAAGTCCGATGCACCAAGTTTTGTGCATTTGACCACGACGCCGTAGTCAAACTCCTGGCTGGAAAGTAAAATCACTCGAGTTTTAAAGTCTTTGTGTTTGGAAATCTGCTCCAATAGTTCGATGCCGGACATATCGATAAGATTGATATCGACCAGCATCAGATCAGGCGGATTCCTAATAGCCTCCTCCAAGGCCACCTCTCCGCTTTGAAAAAGTTCGGTGTTGTAAGATCCGCGGGCATTCTTCAGGCATAAGTCCATCAGAGTCGCATGTGCCTTGTCGTCCTCGACGATGAATACCCTGCAGCTCATTGGATGATCTTACGATGGGAGTCCTAGGCTAGATTTATTGCAAGTAAGCCAGTATTCGTCAATTTGGCGCATTAAGTGCGCCCATCCTTCAGGGGATCGAGGTTTTTCGAGATAGCTATTCGTGTAGTTATCATATGCATTGCTTATGTCCCTCGGATTGATCGAGGATGTGACTATCACAACTGGGATGCGGTGGAGACCAAGGATTTTTGCTTTCTCGTCTGTCTTGATCTTGGCGAGAATCATTGTCCCGTCTGCAGTCGGAAGCTTTAGATCAAGGATGATGAGGTCAGGTCGGTCAGCGGTCGGCGATTGCTCTAGTCCAAACAGAAAGTCAAGAGCCTCTCCACCGTCTCCAATACGAGAGATCTTGTCAGATGGGTTCGCGTTTCGTGTTAGCAACTCTGCGTGATCTTCATCGTCCTCGATTAGTAAGATATTTCTAGATGCCTTCATCGTCGGCTATAAGTTTTTGAGCTTCAGGAAGGGTGAAGTAGAATACGCTTCCTTGTGGTGAGTTGTCTTCAACCCATATCTTTCCTTGATATAAAGATACGATCCGTGAAACGATGGCAAGTCCTACTCCCATTCCTTCGTCATTAGATCGTAACTTCTGAAACATCATGAATACCTTGCTCTTGTTGTGCTCCGGTATTCCTACTCCGTTGTCGGCGACATAAAAGACGCTATGGCGGATATTAGCATGGTCTTCGCTAAGGCCAATTTCGATATTCGGGCTCTGCTTTGGGTCCCGATATTTGATGGCGTTGGAAATCAGATTCTGGAGGATCAAGATAACGTGGCTTCTTGCGACACGGAGTGTCTGTGAGATTCCCTCGCAGGTAATGGTCGCACCACTTTCTTCGATTTTTTCCTTCAAGATATCTTCGACATTCTCGATTGCGTTAACAACCTCTAGATCTATCCTTTTTTCTTTTCCATTCCCGATTCTATACAGTTCGGTAATGCTCTCGAACATCTCCTGCATTCGATCGGATGCTCTCTTGCAGCGATCGAGTTCGACTCTAGCCTTTTCAATTAGTTTGAGCGACTCTCGTTCCTTGGACGCTTTCTCAAGATGCTCAATTGCAATAGGTAGAAACGAGCTAAGTGTAATAAGCGGAGCATTCAGATCGTGCGAAAATGCGTAGGCAACCGATTCTAGCTCGCTGTTCTTGAGGCGAAGCTCCTTTTCCTCTCGTAACTCTTTCGTTACATTTCGGATAAAGAAGAAAGCCGACGTTTTGTTGTTCCACGTTCCGATGGTGGCAGTGACCTTCACATCGGAAATCCGCATATTTGGCCGGCAGAACACGAGTGCGGAAAACTCGGACTTCTTTTTCGCCCCAAGCTCACGCAATTTGGCTTCCACTGGCGAACCAGTTCTAGTGTAAAGAATTTCGGTGATGTGGGAGACCTTCTCTCTCTTCAGGGAAGCTAGAGAAGTTCTGGAATTTTCGTAACCCAGAATTGATAGCATGTTGTCGTTTACGAATTGAAATTCGTAGTCGTCGTTTGGGTCTGCGACGATAACGCCAAGCGGCACTTGCTTCACTAGCCGCCGGTAAGACTCCCAGATCTGCTTTTCCCGTCCCGATGCCATCGCTGTCGATGATCTTTGGGAACTCACGGTCCTTGTCAATTGTGGAGATGCCGGTGCAGGAGCGGGTCCCTTCAAAGGGGTCTCCCTTCAAAGGGGTCTCCCTTCAAAGGGGTCAGTCCCGTTTTTCAAGCATTTGGCGGGGTCAGTCCGTGAATCCTGACATGAAAGGGGTCAGTCCTCGCACTTTAACATTGTTGGCCAACTGCACGATCCCCACCCTGCCCATTAATGGCCCGGCCCCTCCGCTACGAAGCCGCCGGTGCGGTGTACCACGTCATGGCCCGCGGCGATGGCGGCAAGGACGTGTTCGAGACCGACTCCGACCGTCACGACTGGCGGTCGCGGATCGAGGAGGCATGGGGACGTTTCGGCTGGCGGGTCCACGCCTATGTGTTGATGGGCAACCATTTTCATCTGCTGCTCGAAACCCCCGAGCCGAATCTGGTGAAAGGCATGAAGTGGATGATGGGGGCCTATTCGCAAGCGTGGAACCGACGGAGGAAGCGCCGCGGCCACGTCTTCCAAGGGCGCTACAAGGCGGTGGTGGTCAACGGGGAAGGCGACGACCACTACTTCCGGATCGTCGCCGACTACATCCATCTCAATCCCGTTCGAAGCGGCTGGGTCGGAGGAGACACGGGCCGGGAACTCAAGGAGTGGGCGTGGAGCAGCTTCCCGACCTACGCGAGCCGGAGGACGCTGCCGTGGCTGGAGACGGACCGGGTTTTGCGGGCATTCGAGCTGGCGGGCAACCGTCGCGGCCGGGCGGCCTACGCCTCCTACCTGGAGGCACGGGCGAAGGATCGCGAGGGCACCTTGAACGATGAGTCCCTGAAGTCGCTCCGTCGGGGATGGTATCTTGGAGAGGAGGGTTTCGGTGACCAGTTGCTGGACGTGCTCGCCGGCGGGCTCCGCCCCAAGCGCAAGCGGGGAAGCGTGACTGGCGCGGGAGCACGCGCGCATGACGAAAGGGAGGCTGAACGGCGGATCCGGGAAGCGGTGTTGGGCTTGGGCTTGCCTACCCGACCGGCGGAGCTCTCCGGGCGAGGTCGCTACAGAGACGAAAAAGCGGTTGTGGAGTGGTGGGTGAAGCGGCAGACGTCGGCATCGAATGCCTGGCTCGGCGAGCGGCTCGCGATGGGCCACCCGGGAAGCGTCAGCCGTGAGGTTGGCAGGATCGCCAAAGAGCCGAACCTTGCGAGACAAGCGAAGGCATTGGAGCGAATGTTAAAGTGCGAGGCCTGACCCCTTCGAGACCACTTCGAGAGCCTTTGGGGAGAGACCTCTCTGGCATTCTCGCAAATCGGGTTTGAATTCAAAAAAAGTCGTGTAGCTTTCTAACGTGAAAGGTTGGTCGCTTTTTTTCGGGTTCTTGATGCAAATACTGCATGTTGAGGCGAGCACCGGACCAGAATTGCTTGCAGTTCAGCCCAATCCGCCAATCTTCAACATTGGGCCAAGTGGCCACCTCGGTGGAGGAACGTCTTCTACGGCGGACAATTTAAGTGTCATCCACGGACAACCGACTGAGAACCTTTGGGCCATTACGCTCACATCGTATTCCGGAGGTAGCGGAACAGTCACGTTCTTAGAATCAGAGGGACAGACGACCTCAACGCATACGTCGGTTACCGAAATACCAAAGATTGAAAGCGGATTGGGGCTCGCTTGGTTCCCGCCGCCGACTTCGATGGTCTGCGTTGGACCTGACTCGGTAGAATGCGAGGTGGGATTTTTGCGTGAATTTCCAAGCGGTGAGTCAGCCGGATGGTTGGAAGACGGCGCAACTTCTTATCCGGAGCTTGGGACGTCGCTCTTCGTTGGTCCTGATGTTGCGCAGCTCATCGACGGCTCCCGAGTGGATTCCGGCGCGTGGGGTGATCATCCTTCCTTTCCCCCGCACACTTCAGGAGAGGTTGCGGGCGTCCCCAACTCCCCTGTTGCGCCAGCTCGATCGGCCACCTCGAATCGTTCTCCACCCAGTGGCCGAGAGGAGAATCTTGTCATACTCATCCACGGATGGAATGGGGACTCGCCCTCAGCGAGCGCTTCGATTGCGACTCCCGCAGAAACGGAGAAGGCGATCCTACGTGATTGCTGGAACTTGGCCCAGTACGACTGGACCAAAGACGCATCGCTCGCAGCTATCACCCAACAGGGAAACCACCAACGAATCCCGGCAGGGGAATTCGTTGCCTACACACGCGGTCATGACTTGATGCTGGTCGGCGCCGTCGATGCCGATCAGGCGAAAGAGCTAGTCGCAGTCGTAGTCCACTTGCCACAACTGGGCATTCATCTTGAGGTTCGCATCAGTTCCGAGGCGGTCTTGGCCTCAGGCACCGCTGGCGTGGTCTTGCTCTTGTTCTTCCTCCTTGTTGCAAACCGCCAACCTCGTTCCCCTTTGCCACAAATTAAGGTTCACGAGTCCCGTCAAGTCGAGCATCGCGAACCATGCTCGCTGTCGCCCATCAACCTTTCACCAACTTACTCGTTTTTCCTGAGTCACAGTTCGAACGACAAAGCCACAGTGGGCCTTGTCGAAAGAGCCATCCGAGCGCTGGGTCACCATTGCTGGTACGACGCTGAAACTCTTCCACCGGGGTCCTTTCTCGCTCCAAACATCACCAATGGGATCCAATGCTCGGACTGCTTTTTGCTTTTCTGTTCAAAAAGCTCCTTAACTAGCGATTGGGTTTTGCGAGAACTTTGCATTGCCCTATATCGGGAGCACGAACTTCAAAAGGAGTTTGGACCACAGTTCTCCCTGATTGTCCCAATCGACCTCGACGGCTACGTTTTCAGCGATGAGTTCAACTGCTGGGCGAGAGCCGAATTACACCAGCGGTTGATTTCAGACTTTACTGAGATTTCTGACCCGCTGGTCCTCGCTGCCGCACTCAGAAAACTGCTGGAGTCGATCCAGAATCACGCGTGTGACTCTGCTACCCACCTCTAGAGGACAGCACTCAAAGGAGTTTAAATGGGTAGGTCCGCGAATCAAAAATTTCATCTTCAGCGGGGTCTCGAAGGCGTCTGTCAGTCAATCGTGACATTGACCGCTTCTACGACCCCTTCGCTGAGACCCCAACCCTCGAAACGGTCCGCCGGAGGCAACGGTAGGTCCCGCTGCCAAAGTGGTGGCTGGGAAATCCCCCGCTCAGTCTGCCCCCGGATCCTCGCCGAGGGCGACGGCGCAGCGGTCGAGGAGGCCGTAGGGGGCACCGGTGTTCCTGAGGGCGGGGCGGGCCTCGCAGAACTCCTGGATTTCCTGTACTTTGGCAAGGGCCGCCGGGGTCTTCAGCACGCCGAGGAGATTGATGAGCTGCATGCTGTGGTCGAGGCGCTGCTGGAGGGGGCTGGGGCCACCTTCCGCGTCGCTTTCATTCCACCAGTTCGGGGCGAGGGAGGGGGTGGTCTTCTCCCAGAAGGCGAGATCCCGGTCCACCATGCGGAGGATGAGGGGGGCGAAGGTCTCGCTGGCGGTGTCATCCCCGTCCTGCCCCCTCAGCAGAATGATGAGCTGTTGATGCATGGGATTGTCGCTCCAGCCGGGAGCCGGCTCGCTCAGTAGCTTTTCCACATGCGGGATGGCGGCGGCACCGCAGCGGACCAGGATGTGCCGGGCGTGCTCGGCGATGACCCAGCAGTCCGAAGACACCAGCCGGACCGCCATCGCGGCACGTTCCGCGGGGTCCTCGTTGGCCAGACATTCGACAAGCAGCTCGCGCTCCTCCGAGACCACGGCGATCTGCTCACGGACCTCCGACAGGGTTTCCCTGTGCTCGTACAGGGACAGCTTCTCTGGTTCACGGTACAGCCCCGAGGGCAGGAAGATCCTCTGGTCCTTGATTAGTGCGGCATGGGACTCCATGCCCGGCTGCGGCAGGGGTTTCCCGCCGGGGACGATGTCGTAGTCAGGGATGCCGGGCATCAACCCTTCCGGAACGAGGAAAAGCATCATCCGGCCGGCCGGGACCACCTCCGGCACGAATTCACCCTCCCGGGGACCCAGCAGCATGCGGTCGTCCATGGTGGTCCGGGCCTCCTCCGGGGCGAACTTGGCGAGGTCGGGGAAGTCGAGTTCGTCTCCCACCTTCTTCGGTCCGTAAAGCACTTCCTCCACGGTCACCTTTCCATCGATCTCCCCGCCCTCGGTCACGATCAGGATGTCCGTGGCCTCTAGGATGTGGCTCTCCAGTTTGAAATACCAGTTGGGCGGCGCATGGGTCGGTCCCTTCTCAACCGCATGGGCCGGAGCAAGGGCAACAAGGGCGGCGGCGAGGAAAAGGGCGGCGGCAGGCTTCATGGAATCGTCCAGTTGGAAGCACTTCGCACGGGCGGGACGGATTGTGACAGGGTAAGCGGGTTTTCCGCGAAGGGTGCCCCCCTTATCGCTCCATCTACCGGAGCGGCTGAGCTTCCAGCGTCCTCGTATCGAGCTCGTATATGATCCCGCTTGGAGTTCGCCCACTTGCCTCGCTTGTATCGACCTTAATCGTCACTTTGGAACCGACCGCAGTTTGGACCGAACCACCGAAGGTTGGCGAATAGGCTCCAACCGGAATAATGACTGACACCTCACCCTTGGTGGTTGTCGTCACACTTGCCTCATATGTCATTGATTCGGCCCCGCTCTCCCTTGCAGCCTTCGCAGCCGCGATCACCGAATCCTTCAGCGAAACAGTCTCGATCTTCGGAGGCTTGGTGAGGCAGCATGATGGGAGGCAAACTGCGGTGAGAATCGAGGACGTCAGCCATCTTGTCATTAGTCACAAATGCTATCACCGCGAACAGATTCCAAGCATCAAACTCAAAGGGGGTCGCGGTGAGCGGAGACGCGTGCTCAGGTTGAAGCAGAGAACACCCGCAGTCATTCTACCTCGTCCTTTGCGGCGAGTTCCTGCGCGCGTTTCGCATGTTCATTGGCCGCGGCATCGTCGCCCAAGCCCTGGAGCGCCATCGCCGCAAGACGGTGTGCGTCTTTCGATTCCTCCCTCTCCAGAATTTCCGTGGCGAACTGGAGTGCCTCTTCGTTTTTGCCGAGCCTGATGTAGGAGCTTCCCAACAGAGTCAGGCAATCCAGGTCATCGAAGCCCTGCTCTCGGGCGAGTTGAAGTGACCCGATGGCGGCTTCGTAATCCTCCCGCTGATGATGAATGATTCCAAGGAGGTGATGGTCGAAAGCCTCGGCCTTCAGGTTCTCGATCAGGTATTCGAGGTGGCCGACCGCTTCGTCGAGCGGGCCGCCCGCCTGTAAAAGCGCCGTCGCCAGGGCTCGACGCATGGCCCGGTTGTCGGGTTCCTTTTCCACGGCGGATTCCAATTTCTCGACCGCCTCCTCGGACATGTTTTCGGCCATGTAGCCGCCTGCGCGTCGAAAATCCTCCATGGCGGTCGGGACCCCGTTCCTGTCGCTCGCTTTGGGGGCTCGTCCGGGGCCCGCATTCTCTCCGGCCGTTTCCGCTCCGAGCGAGGCCTGCCCCTGGGAACCGGTGTACGGATCACCCGTCGGCGTGTCTTCGCCAAGGCTTCCGAAACGTCCCTCCCGCACCTTCACGATCCAGAAGACGATGGCAATGGCGACCAAACAAAGCGGGACGATATATCGAGGCTTTGGCATATCCTATTTCCCATCAGAGTGATGCACGCAGGTCCCTTTCGCTCGACCCCGGGAATGTGACGGAAGTGTGATCCATCAGACACCACCTCATCTCTCAGTGGGGCCGGTTCTGGAATACGAGCATTCGAATCCAAGGGGCTGAAGGCTGACCCCTTACTCGAAGCCGACCGATTCACGCAATGCCGAAACGGAGTCTCGCTCCTTCAGCAATCCTTGTTTCCGGAATGCCGACATGGCCCGGGCTTTGGCCTCATGCTCGAGGACCTCGCCGTGTCCCGGAATGATCCGTTGGATCGGAAGATTTATGATTTCACGAAGGCTCTCTTCAAAGGCGGCGCGATCTTTGACGGAGGCCTTCAATCGTCTGGAGAAGGCCGGGGCCGGGTTTCTTCCCAAAGTCGGGGTGAGCAGGAGCTTCGCCCACAGCGAGTGGATCTCGGGAAAGTGGAAAAGCAGATCGCACACGATCAGGGTTCCGGACGGCTGGTGGAAAAACACCTGCTCCCTCATCTTCGGAGCACCCTCCAGCGGCAGGACCCGGATTTCGTCGCTCCACTCCGCGGGGGGATCGAGCAGGTTTTCCACCTTGAAATCGACTCTCTCCGCGAACCCGAGAGGCGCATAGAACGGCAGATCCGGGAAGCTTTGGTGGCCCTTTGCGCTGAAGGTGTCGTGATCGATCATCCCTTCAATCAGCCAGCCGGGCTCGCCCAGCTCTTCGATCTGCTGTCGGTCCGAATCCGTGAAGGCGGCCGTCGAGTGGATGAGAAGCTTGCCACTCGCAAGACGGATGATCGTGACATTGCGGCGGATATCGACGCCGAGGATTTTCAACGGAAAGGAAAAGAGCCAGAGGTTCTCGGAAAGCTTCTTCATGGAACAAACGGTCAGCTCGAACCTGTAAGCCAGAACTCCCGCGTGTCCACCCGAGGTCCGGAATGTCTGTCAAAGGGGCCGGCCTCAAAGCGAGCATTCCGGAATGGCGCTGCTTTGACGGCTGTTGCGGTCGGAAGGTCGGAAGGTCGGAAGGTCTCAAACTCGAAAGCCCGAGCAATCTGCCCGTTGCGGTCGTGCGGCGACGCTTGATCGGCGGGACTTTCGACCTTGGACTTTATGACCTTCAGCCGTCCTTCCATCCAAGTCGCCCGGCACCTGACTGAAAGGTGCGAGATGCTCATTGAAAGGTGACGGTGATTCGTGATGGTCTCATTTCCCCCCTCCCCGTGACTCGTTTGTTCCATCACCTTCTGTTGCTTGGCAGCGCGGTAATGCTTGCCAGTTGCTCTTCCAGCCAACTCCCTCCCGCCGACCAGCGACGGGTGAACAAGGAAGCATCGCTTCAGGACTTCGCTGGCAGTTATCGGAACGGAGCGACCCGGGAAGCCAGCGTCAAACTTTGGTCCAAGCTCGGGTCCGGTGCGTCAGGGCGATGGCACCAGCAAGTCTTCAGTCCACCGCGTGACCGCTACGGCAACCCGGCGAGTGACAGTGCCCGCTTCAGCAGGACCATCCAGCCGGATTCCCGGATCACACTCAGCATCGAACCGAACGGCGACCTGAGTTTCCGGAATCGGCTGAAGGACGGCACCGAAGTCGGACGCGGCCTCATCCGCGCCGGAGACTACCGCTTCGAGGATGGCTGGATCGTGATTAAGGAAGATACCGCCGGCCATGGTCCCGGGGCCTACTACCCGGGCGTCGCTGTGACCCACAAGCGCTTCGCCCTCGCGCTGAATGCCGAGCGATCGCTGCTGGTCGAAGAGAAAGGCCGGATCGTCGGCACCAATATGATCATCCTCCCCTGGGTCGAATCCAATCACAAGATCACCCTCTACCCGAGGATGGACTGAGCCCTTCGGTACCTCTTCGCGTGTTGGTGATTCCGTTCAAAGGGGTTGTTCGCTCTTTGAATTTGCCCACGCCCCGGGGACTGCCTTAGCCTCAAGGGCTTGGTTTTCTGACAAGAACTCCATCTAACAAAAGACGTCGAACGATGAAAACGCCCACTCATTTTCTGATCGGCCTTACCGCGATTGTTGTTCTGGCATCGACCCCGTTCCACAGCTTTGCCGGGGACCAGCCTTCCGCTACGGAGCATCCGGAAGGTCAGGAGAGACCGGAGCATCCGGAAGGTTCGTCGGGCCAGAAGGCGCCGAAGGGTTTGATTGGGTTTGTCGGTCAGGTTCGTGGGGTCGTTGTGAAAAACCGCGACGATCAAGGCGTTGAGTTCAAGGTCATCCGTGTCATTGCGACGCGGGAAGACAACAAGGCCCAACAGCCCAAACTCCTCGAGGGGCGGACCGTCTCGATCGGTCCGAATCTGTCTGAGGAGGGGAAATGGAACCCGGTGGAAAGGCAAATCAAGTATCTCCGGACCCTGAAGCCCGGCGAAGAACTGACCCTCGATTTGGGCCATGCCGAGCGGGAGCATTTCGTTCTTTTGAGGAAAAGGGGACCATGGTCGGGAAAGGAAAGATAAGGACCGTGGAATTGCCGAACTGAGCCGCGAAGTCGAAGGGGTCAGCTACGCTACATTCTCAGCGCGACATCAGCCAGCAGTAGAGGTAGATCACCGCCGCGCCGATGAGGTTGAGCACCACGCCCTTCGGGAACTCTTCGCGTATTGGTGATTCTATTGGCCCGTGCAGTTGGCTTTGTGTTAGGCCATCCGCGTGTTGCCATCATTCTGGTTCCGTGTGTCCGTCCTCGCATTGCCATTCCTCGCCGGGCCGACCGCGGGAGCGGCAACCCTTGTGACGGGCTCGATCGAGGCGACTGTCTCGACCATCACCGAAGAAGGAAGCTCGACCGCGCCAGCCGGAGTGGCCATCGGCCAAGCGGCGACGATCGAGTTCCAGTATGATGCCGATGCGCTTTTCACCGTGGCGTCGCCAACGGCGCGTGCCTACCGCGACGGCATCGGCCTCAACATCCGGGTAACGATCGGGGGCACGGTCTGGGAGGGAAGCGACAGCAATGGACTGGCTTCCGTAACCAACGACGGGCCGGGCGGCGTGGATCGCCTGGTGTATGAGCTCTACACGCTCTCCGGGGATCCCGCGCCGGTCTTCACTTCCTTCCCGAACCAATTGACCACGGGCACCAGCACCTCGTTGCTGAGCCTTGTCCTCGAAGACACCACGCCACCGAACGAGCTGTTGAGTTCCTTGGAACTCCCGGCGGATCTCGCGGACCTCAACCCGAGCGCGGCGACCTTCAGCTTCTTCCGGATCGAAAGCTGGGACACGGCAACCGGAGATCGCTACCGGATCGACCTTGCGACCGATGTCGGTAGCCTGACGCTGGTACCCGAGCCGCGGGTAGCGGTTCTCGCCGGTGTGGCCTTCCTGCTGGTCGCCGGGCGCCGCCGACGTCCCCCGGTTTCGATTTGAGCGCCAAGGGTTGGGCCTCAAAGGTGGTCACTTACGCTGAACACTCAGCGCGACATTAGCCAGCAGTAGAGGGCGATCACCACCGCGCCGATGAGGTTGAGCACGAGGCCCTCCCGGACCATGCGTTGGACGGTGAGGTGACCGGTGCCGAAGATGACGGCATTCGGTGCCGTGGCGACCGGCAGCATGAAGGCGCAGCTGGCGCTGAGGGCGGCCGGGAGCATCAGCAGCTTGGGGTCGAGGCCGTTGGCAACCGCCGCCGACCCGAGGATGGGCATCATGAGGATGGTGCTGGCGGTGTTGCTCGTCAGTTCGGTGAGGAAGGTCATGACCAGGCAGACCACGGCCACCAGCAGCAAGGGTGGCAGGTTGGAGAGATTCTTGAGAGAGCCGGCGGCGATCTCGCTGAGGCCTGACTCGCGGATCCCTTCGGCGAGGCAGATGCCGCCGGCGAAGAGAATCAGGATGCCCCAAGGCACCTCCTTGGCGGTGTCCCAATCGAGCAGCCGGCCCTCGGCGCCGGGGCGGCCGGTGCCATCGGGAATGAGGAACATCATCAGGGTTCCAACGAAGGCGACCGAAGCGTCGTTAGCTCCCGGCAGGCCGAGCCACTCGCTCCATCCGCCGAAGGGTTCGGCCCGGGTCATCCAGGCGAGGGCGGTGAGCCCGAAGACGATCAGGGTACGGATCTCGGCCGGCCGCCAGGGTCCGGTTTCGGGGAGCTCGACGGCGTCGGCTTTCCGCTGGTGCCGGGCGAGCCAGAGCCAGGTCAGCGGCACCATGATGACCACCACCGGCAAGCCGAAGGCCATCCATTGGCCGAAGGTCATGACGGTGCCGGTGAAGACCGCATACTGCTCGATGAAGACGAGGTTCGGCGGGGTTCCGATGGGCGAGCCGAGTCCCCCGAGGCTGGCGGCGTAGGCGATGCCCAGCATCAGCGGCGCGGCCATCGGGTTGACGCCGTCGGTCTTCTTTCCGGCCTCCAGCACCGCCATGGCGATCGGCAGCAGCATCAGGGTGGTGGCGGTATTGGAGATCCACATGCTCAGCACCGAGGCGGCGAGCATGAAGCCGAGCAGCAGGCTTCTCCCGCCGCCGCCGCCGCAGAGTCGCACCATCCCGAGCGCGAGCCGGCGGTGGACGCCGCTGCGCTCCATCCCCTTCGAGAGGAAGAAGCCGCCGAGCAGCAGCAAGATGAGAGGGTGGCCGTAGCTCTGGGCCACGGCGGTCTTGGCGGAAAGCACGCCGAAAAGCGGGAGCAGGGTGATGGGCACCAGCGAGGCTGCCGGGATCGGGACCGCCTCGAGCATCCACCAGACCGCCGTGACGATCGCGATGCCGAGCGTGATCGACGCATCGCGCGGCATTCCGCCGAGGTCGGCCAGCCAACCGGCGGCGACCCCCAGCACCGGTGCCCACCAGCGGGCGTGTTCGCGGATGGCCTGCTGGTTCATGTCGACAACTCCATCGCGCCCAGCATGGGTCGCCGGGCGACAGGAGGCGACACCCAATCCACCGGGCGTTCCGGTGGCCGTCGGAGGGGTCCGTCCCGAATGTCGCTGCCTGACTGGCGGTTGCGGTCGGGCGCCGTCGCTTGAGCAAAGGGACTTTCGACCTTGGACCTTTTGACCTTCAGCCGCCCTTTCGAACGAGTCGTCTCCGCTTGGAAAGACCGCACGAACGGCGTGCCATTCAGGACGGCCCCCTCGTCACTCAGCGCCTTCCGTCATGGCCTGCGGCCTGCTTCATCCGTTGCCGAACCCTCGCTCGCCCTTGCGGACGGACTCCCTTCCCGCCAAGGTCTTACTTACCCATGAAGAGCTTCCCCCCTCTGCGCACGCTCGCGCTTTTCCTCACCGCCTCCCTTCCGCTTGCCGGCGAAATCATCGGGGTGGAGACCTTCGCCTACCAGGACGGACCGCTGGCGGGTTCCGACGGCGGCACCTTCTGGGACTACGCCAACAACACCCCCACCCCGACCCACACCGGCACCGCCTCGGCCTGGCAGGACGTCGGCAGCAACCCCCCGGTCGTCGGCCGTCAACTTGTCACCAACAACTCCTCAGTCCTCCGCGACTACAACGGTGCCAGCACCGCCGACGGGGCGGTGAATGACCCCCTCAGCTCGCCCAGCTCGGACGCCAACGTCGTCTACTTCCGCGCCAGCGTCACCACCGGCGACACCCTGCCCACCTTCTTCGGGATTTCCTCGTTCGACTTCGGGGTGGAGCGCGTCTTCTTCGGGAAGCGCTTCAACCAGCCCAACTTCGGCCTGCAGGACCTCTTCACCGTGACCGACTCGGCGGTCCCGGTAGCCACCAACACCCGCTACACGCTGGTCGCCAAGATCGACTACGTCGGGAACCAGATCTCGATGTGGGTCGACCCCGACCTCAATGCCTCCGAGCCGGCCCCCCTCGTTGCCCAGGCCTTCCCCGAGACGAACTGGAGCACCGGCCTGCGCCTCGCCAGCGGCGGCGGCGCCGTCAGCTGGGACAACGTGGTGGTCGCCACGTCCTGGGAGGATCTCGGCACGGTGGTCACCACCACCGACGACGAGAACGACGGCTCGCTGGCCGGCGCCGAGGTGTCCCTCCGCGAGGCGGTCCTCCATTCGCCCGACGGCGCGCTCATCACCTTCGACACGGGCCTCAGCGGGCAACACCTTGACGTAAATACCGGGGAGATCACCAAGAGCTCGGGCACCCTCACCATCGACGCCTCCGAGCTGCCGCAGGGTGTGACGATCGACGCGCACCGGGCCAACCGGATCTTTTTCCTCTCCGGCACCGCCGACCTGCGCATCGAGGCGCTCCACCTGACCGGCGGGACCACCAATAGTGTCGGGGGGGGCGTTTTTGTGGGGACCACTGCGTCCGTGCGGCTGTCCCGCTGCACCCTTTCGCACCATGCCGCGGCCGACGGCGGGGCGCTCTGGGTCCAGAATTCCGCGACCTGCGAGCTCAAGGCCTGCACCATTTATGGAAATCGCTCCACTGGATCGTCTGGCACGGGCGGGCTGGTTGCCATCGCCGATTCCACCCTGCGCCTCGACTCCTGCACCATCACCGGCAACACGGGCACCGGCTCTGGAGGGGGGCTCTATTTCCAAAGCTCCGTTCCCCTGCTCCTCCACAACAGCGTCCTCGCCGGAAACACCGATCCATCGTTCGGCGACATCGCCCGGGTGAGCGGCACCATCACCCCCACCGGCACCAACTTCATCGGCAACAACAGCAGCGTCTCGGCCACCTTCCCGGCCGGCCCGCTGGTCGGCACCCCCGCCGCGCCCAAGGACCCGCTGCTCAGCGCCCCGGCCTGGTTCGGCGGGCCGACCAAGACGGTGCACCCGCTGGAAGACTCCCCGCTGATCGACGCCACCAGCTCCACCGACCCGGGCGTCGACCAGCGCGGCTTCCCCCACCTCGTCGGCGGCACGCGCGACATCGGCGCGGTGGAGGCCGGCCCGGTCGTGACCGTCACCACCAACTTCGACGAGGACGACGGCTTCCCCGGCGGCGGGGCCGGGGTCTCGCTGCGCGAGGCCATCGCCGCGGCCGACCAACCCGGCCACCGCATCCTCTTCTCCAGCACCCGCTTCCCGAACCGCATCGCCCTCGCCCTCGGCCAGCTCGAGATCCCTTCCCACCCCGGGCTCTTCCTCGACGCCTCGGCCCGCTCCGGTGGCGTCCTCCTCGACGGGCTCTCGTCCTTCACCGGCGTCACCCCCACCCGTCACTTCGACCTCGGGACCGGGGCCACGGTGGTCCTGCAGAACCTCAGCCTCGGCAATGGCCAATCCCCGGACGGGGTGGAGGATGGCACTTTCGATGACTACAGAGGGGGCGACGGAGGATCGATCCGGTCCGCCGGCTCGCTCTCCCTGCTCTCGTGCCTGCTCTTCAACAATCGGGGCGGCAACGGAGGATACGTGGACCTCGGCGGGGGAATCCTCGTAGGTGTTGGTGGCCGGGGCGGAGCCATCTCAAACGGCGAGAACGGACGCCTGCGCCTCCACGACTGCCTCGTGGAGGAGAACAGGCCCGGCCGTAAGGGCGGCACGGAGCCGCTGGAGCAGCGCGTCCTTGATAGAGGAGGCGCGATATTCAGCTTTATCGATTGTGACGTGGAGCTCTCCTTCTCGACCTTCGCCCGCAACCGGGCGGGGGATGGCGGCGCGGTCAGCACGCGCTTTGCTCGAGGCGTCACCGTCGACCACTGCACTTTCTCCGCAAACGAGGCCACCTCAATCGGCGGTGCCCTGTTCCTCAATGGACCCCAACCGGTCACCGTCACCCACAGCACCTTCACTGACAACCTCGCCGGATCGGGAACCGGCGGCGGCATCAGCAACAGCTTCGCCACCTTAACCCTCGAGAACACCATCAACGCCGGGAACCTGCCGGGGAACCTCGAGGAAGTCGGCGCCACCGCCACCCTCCTCGGCACCAACCTCACCTCCGGCGACCCGATGCTCGCCCCCCTCGCCATCCGCGGCGACGGCTTGCCGGTCCACCTCCCACTTCCCGGCTCCCCGGCGATCGACGCCGCCACCACCAGCACGGCCTTCACCGACCAGCGCGGTTTCCCCCGCGACGCCGCACCCGACATCGGCGCCGCCGAATCCCAGGGACTCGACGACCTCGCCCTCTACTGGGACGAGGACTGGGACTTCGATGGCAACCCCTTCGGCGTCGAGCACTCCACCGGCACCGATCCCTTCACCTTCGACCGTGACGACCCCGCCGCCCTCGCCTTCAGCCTCAACGCCCCGCTCTTCAGCCTCAGCAACAGCATCCATCCGGACGCCGCGCCCTACATCCGCGTCCACCTCCGCCGCTCCACCGACCTCGTCGATTTCAGCGAGATCATCCTCACCCACGACGGTCCCAGCGGCACCAACACCTTCGTCGCCCCCGGCTACATCGATTCCTTTTCCCCCGCCACCGGCGAGCTCTCCGTGGTCGGCTCCGCCAATTCCCCGAGGGCCTTCTTCCGGCTCGAGGCGGAACTGCTCAACCCTTGAGGGTGACCGGAGACGACGGGTGAAACCTGTCGGATGTCGAAGAGGTCCGCCCGGAATTTCACTGCTTGAATGGCGGTTGCGGTCAGTAGGTCGCAAAGTCGAAAGTCCGAGCACGCTGACCGTTGCGGTCGTGCGCCGACGCTTGAGCAAAGGGACTTTGGACCCATTGACCTTCTGCCGTCTTTGCATCCAAGTCGCCTCCTCTCGAAGACACGCCTTAGACCGCTTGCCAAAAGTCCTTGCCGAAACGGGTTCGTTCTTTGGTTAGAAGGATAGCCGCTTCGCGGATCGGTTCTTGGGGTTCCGGCCTGCGGGAGCTAATCCCAGCGTTGCTCGTCGGTTGTGGATCTCGATCCACGCCCTCCTCGCGCCTTGGCCTTGGCTCCCCCAGGCTCGGCCGTTTCGGCAACTACTTTTGGCAAACGGTCTAGGAAGCACCGTTCAGGACCAACCCCTTTCACGGGAGATGCGGCGGGGATGGAGAGCATGGTGGCCGTCCCGCTGTGGCTCCGCTCGCCTGCCCCCCTTTGATCTGGCCGATTTCCGGGGCTCGAAGGTCCTTCGGGGCCCCGGAATTGCCGGGAAGCCCGCAGCGTCAGAATACCTTGGCACACCCGCCCGGAAAGCTATGCTCTCGCCGAATGGTCTCTTGCCCCAAAAAACCCGAGTCCCTCATTTGCCGCCCGAGGCACGGGCGGTTCTTGCCGAAGCGCCTGCCTCGGACGCGGGGCAGGACGTTCGCTCGCTTGGCGACATTGGTTGGTGTTCTCGCCACGCCAGCCGCCTCGGCAGACCCGCGCATCGGGGTGCACTACCAACTCAACGGGAGCTCCCTGGAGGCGCGTGGTCTCGGCAAGGGAACCCTGCAGGGCTTCGGTGCGGACCCTTTCGTGCCGGGCAGGATCGGATCGAAAGCGCTCCGCTTCAGTTCCGTCGGGCAGGCCGTCGCGCTTCCGTCGTTTTACTCCAATGGAGGCCATCGGGACGTTTCGGTGAGCGTGTGGGTCAAAACCGTGGTCGGCACGGACCAGGTGATCGTGTCGTATGACACCGACAAGTTTTGGCAGCTCGGGATCGACGGCCCCGTGGCCGGTCCCGGGCAGATCGGCTTCAGCGTGCAAACGAATGCCGGGCTCAGGGAGCTCGCCTCGACCACGCCGGTCAACGACGGGCTGTGGCACCATGTCCTCGCCGTGTTCAACGGCTACGGGGAATCGATGCAGATCTTCATCGACGGGACGCTCGATGCGGATCTGGCTGTCCCCGGTTCGACCAGCTTCGGCACCGGCGAGAAGCGCTTCGGCTACCTCGGCGTCGGGTCGAAAGCCCCCGAGCTCGGCGGCGAGACCGGCCCGCACCAGTGGTTTCGGGGAGACCTTGATGACGTCCGCGTTTACTCGTCCGCCATTACCCCGGCGCAGGTGAACGCCATTTTCACCGAGGATCCCTCGCCGGCGGCTGACGCGACCCGCGCCCCGGCCGATACCGACGCGGATGGCATCGCCAACGAGTGGGAAGTACTGCACGGGCTCGACCCCAACAACCCCGCCGATGCTGATACCCAGACGCCTGATGCGGAGGGCGCTGCCATCGGCGCAACTTACCTCCAGCAATACCGTGCAGGGGCCGATCCCAGCGTCGACAACGACTACACCCCTCCCTCGCCCATGCCCGTCGTCGGGGTGGAGGTGGTGACCGCCGACGCCTACGAACTCGAGGGCACCGTCGGTGTCTTCCGCATCACCGCCACCGGGGGCAGCGGGCCGGCCGTCCCGGTCTTCTTCACCCTCGGCACCAGCAGCGATCCCGGCGAGGGGCACTCCGATCCGTCCGACTACGAGGTCACCGACGCCGCGGATAATCCGCTTGAGGGCTTCATCATGCTCAATCCGGCCGGGGGCAGCGCCGACGTGCGCATCCATCCCGTTCAGGACACCACTGCGGAATACCCGGAGGTCGTCGAGCTCACCATCGATAGCAGCAGCGACTATGTCCGGGGAGGCCTCTCAAGCGGGCGCTGCCTGATCATGGATGCCACGGACATCCCGGAAAACGTCACCACCTTCAAGGCGGTCTTCACTCCGGAACGCGGCGCGGCCACGACCGCCTCCGGCTTCGCGACCCTCACCATCAACGGCCCCAAGACCGAAGCCTCGTTCTATTCGACCTACGGTGGGCTCAGCTCGACCCAGACCAACCAGCACATCCACCACGTCGCGGAGTCGGCGCCCGGTGTTCCGAACTTCAACGCGGGCGGCCCGGTCATCGAGCCGCTGAGCATGACCGATCCGCATGACGGCGTTGCCGCGCCGCTCCACACATGGACGATCCGCGACACCGGCGGCTACAGTGCGCAGGACCTCGTCGACTCGCTCTTTCGACAGAACGGCCTCAGCCTCTACTGCAACGTCCACACACTGAATAACGGCGGGGGCGAAATCTGGGGATTCCTCGAGGAGTTCACCGGCGCCGTCGCCCTCAGCGCCGAAGAGACCGCGGCCTACGAATCGGCCGCCGGAGCCGCCTCCTTGCCCGCCGGCGCAGCCCTCCTGCGCGACGTGGCCCGCTTCCTCACCCAGACGACGTGGGGGCCGCGCATGGCGGACATCAACGCGCTCTACACCGAGATCACCACCAACCCGGTGTACGACAAGGGCGACGGGACCTACGACCAGCTCGCCGCCTACCAGCAGTGGATGACCGACCAGCTCGCTCTCGATCAGACGCGCCTCTATGATTATGTCTGGGCGCTTGATGAGTACGAGTTCCACGGGCACCGCTTCGCCCGGACCGGCGGGGAGGACGGCGAGGGGGCGACGAGGCGCCTCAATCCCGTGCAGGGATACGAACCCCAGGCAACCAACTTCGAGGGAAGCATGTGGACCCTCTTTTGCTACTCCCACGACCAGTTCCGTCAGCGGATCGCGCTCGCCTTCAGCGAAATCTGGGTCATCTCCCGCCTGGAGGGGACCGTGAATTCCCGCCACTACGGGGCCGCCAGCTACTGGGACGCCCTCGCCGACCATGCCGACGGCGAATGGCGCGACCTCATCGAGTACGTCTCGAAGTCGCCCATGATGGGCCAGTACCTCAGCCACCTCAAGAACCAGACCATCAAGGACACCGGGGGCAACATCCTCGTCTTCCCTGACGAGAACTACGCCCGGGAAATCCAGCAGCTGTTCTCGATCGGCCTCCTGGAACTCCTTCCGGACGGCCGCGTGAGGCTCGGTGGCGACGGCCAGCCGATCCAGACCTACACCAACACCGACATCGAGAACCTCGCCCGCGTCTTCACCGGCTGGAGCTTCAGCCAGTATGAGACCAACTCCGGTGACGTCGTCAACAACACCAACTTCAACCAGGGAAGCGGGAACCGCTACCTGCCCCAGCTCCAGTGGACGAGCCCCATGAAGTGCTTCGACGCGAGCATCGGGCAGAACCGCCACGACACCGACGAGAAGGTCTACCTCGGCCAGACCTTCCCCGCCGGACAGAACGGCCAGCAGGATCTCGACCAGGCGCTCGACCTCCTGATGGCCCACCCGAACACGGCACCCTTCCTGTCGAGCCTCCTGATCAAGCGCTTCACGACCTCGAATCCGAGCCCGGCCTATGTCTATCGCGTGGCCAACGTCTTCAACGGCGGCACCAACCACCAGTCCGGGTCCGGCATGGTCGATGCCGGCGGCACCTTTGGCGACATGGAGAAGGTGATTCGCGCCATCATCCTCGACCCCGAGGTCCGGGACCTTGAGATTGCCGACAATCGCATCGATGCGGGCAAGTCGAAGGAGCCGGCCCTCGTGGTGGCCCATGCCATCCGCGCCCTGAATGCCCAATCGCGCATCCCCCTGGAGATTCTCACGCGCCTTGAATCCGGACCGGATTACACCGTCAACCCGGGCTCCGGCAACCTCATCCCCCTCCCGGTCACCGGCGAGGACGGGGCATGGCCCGCGCAAGACTACCCGTCCGACCAGTTCGACAATTTCCCGCCGGACGCCAGCATCATCCACTTCACGTCCCGCACCCCGACCTTCGGCCAGTCCCCGATGTCGGCCCCTTCGGTCTTCAACTTCTTCCTGCCGGATTACTCACCGGGCGGGGGTCTCGGCATTGCCGGTCTCTCCGCCCCCGAGTTGCAGCTCGCCACCGAGACCCAGGTCGTCGATGCCGTCAACTACACCGAGAACCTCGTGCATACCCCCGGCTACATTGATGCCACCGGTCTCGAAGGCTTCGCCAACGCGGACGACTATGTCCGGGCCGATTTCTCCGAATACGTCGCGGCCTACAACGGAGCCAGCGGAACGGTCGTCGACAAGGCAGAGGCGCTCGTCGATTACCTCGACCTCGTCTTCGCCGCCGGGGCGCTCAAGGCCGACTACGGGTCTGATCCCTCCCCGGAAAACCCGCGGCAGTACGTCATCAACACCGTCCTCAACACCAACGAGGGGACCCTCGAGAAGGTCAAGAATGCCCTCTACCTCATCGTCCACTCTCCGGCCGGACTGAGCCAGCGATAGGCTTCCGTCCCCAGAAGAATCCACCATCTTACCCATCCATGCCCTACAAGACATCCAAGCCCACCGACAAGGGGATCGATCGCCGGACCTTCATGTCGAGGTCCGCCTGCGGCGCCATGGGGATCACCGCCCTCGTCAACTCGCTGGCCCACCTGCGCCTCATCCAGGCCGCCATGGCCTCCGGCGAGCCGGTCGGCGGCAACGACTACAAGGCTCTCGTCGTGGTCTTCCTCTTCGGCGGGAATGACAGCAACAACATGCTCATTCCCACCATCAACCATCCCCAGCGCGCCGACTACGACGCCGGCCGGGCCGTGCTGTCCATTTCCGATGGCAACCTGGCCAAACTGCAGGGGTGGGACGAAACCGGCGCGCCGGTCGCGCCGGGGGCGGAACAATACGGGGTCCATCCGAACTTCGGCGCCAACTCCGGCACCAACAACAACCCCGGCCCGCAGGCGCTCTACAACGCCGGCGAACTGGGCTTCGTGGCCAACGTCGGCACCCTCGTCGAGCCGTTCCACACCGACATCAACACCTTCGAGGCGGAGGCCCTCCCGAACTTCCAAAGCGGCAACTTCGCCAAGCCCCCGCAGCTTTACTCGCACAGCGACCAGCAGGTGCAGATGCAGAGTTCCGTGCCGGACCAGCCCTACCAGACCGGGTGGGGGGGGCGTGCCGCCGACCTTCTCAACGCCTCCTACAACGCCGGCGGAAACGTCTCCATGAACATCGCCCTCAACGGGGTCAACAAGCTCCAGGTCGGGACCGCGGGCGGTGTGTCGCAGTACATCGTGACCTCCAACGGCGCCAGCAGCCTGAGTGGCTTCGGCACCAACTACTCAAGTGCCGCCACCCTCAACCCCGACGGCAGCGTGGCGAGCTACAAGCCGAACAGTGCCGGGAAACGGCTCGAGGGCTTCGACAAGATCATGCGCCACACCCACGACAACCTGCTCGAGCAGGGCTACAACGAGGTCATGCAGCGGTCCCGCGACAATGAGGTGTTCATCAACACCGCCCTCCTCGAGGCGGCCAACAGCGGGGTCGACTTCAACGCGATCTTCGACGGCGAGGACCACGACCTCGGCAACGAGCTCAAGATGGTCGCCCAGTTGATCGCCGGCCGGAACTGCTTCGGCAACCAGCGCCAGATCTTCTTCGTCAGCACCGACGGTTACGACAACCACCAGAACATGCTCACCGCCCATGGGAACCGCATGTCGGACCTCGGCGGGGCGCTCGCCGCCTTCAACGAGGCCATGCACCAACTCGGGGTGCACGACAACGTGCTCACCCTTTCCCAGTCGGACTTCACCCGGACCTTCACGCCCAACCGGACCGACCCGGCCACGGCCGGCTCCGACCACGGCTACGGCGGCCACCAGATCGTGATGGGCGGCCCGGTCCAGGGTGGACGCGTCTACGGGCGCTTCCCGACGTTCAAGATCGGGAACGTGGCCGGCAGCATCGACACATCCGGCACGCGGGGCCGCTGGATCCCGTCGACTTCCACCGACCAATACCTCGCCGTCGCCGCCGACTGGTTCGGGATCGCGCGCGGTTCGAGCGAGATGGAGACGATCTTCCCGAACCTCGGCCGCTTCGACGACCCGTGGACCGGCGCCAGCAACCTGTTCTACACGGCTTGAGCCCCGGTCCACGTTTTGATGACCCGTTCTCTCGACTTCAGGTCGGACAGCGGTAGCGTTTCCCACTCTCGATGAAGCGCCGGACCATGATCTTGGTTGGGGTGGCCACCGTGGTGGTCGCGGTGATCGCCGTGCGCCCATGGGACCATGAACAACCGGGGACTGAGGTCGGCGACGAACGTGACACCTCGTCCGGGGTGACCGACAGGCCGCAGGCGGGATCCCGTCCGGTATCGACGGTGAAGAAGCAGCCGGTTCCTCCCAAGGAACCGGTCGAGCTTCCGGAAATGATCGCCCTTGCCGATCGACTCAACGAGAAGAACCGCTCGGCTCAGGATGACCTGCAGGTCGTGGAGGAGTTGATCCGGTCCTACCTGCGCTACGTCGGAACCGTTCCGGAAGGCGGGCTGAACGAGGAGATTGTCGACGGCCTGCGCGGCAACAACCCGATGAAGCTGATCTTTGTCGGGAAAGACCACCCGAAGATCAACGAGGCCGGCGAGCTGCTTGATCGCTTCGGTCACCCCTACTATTTCCACCCCGTTTCGCGGTCCGAGATCGAGATCCGCTCGGCGGGTTCGGACGGACTGCTCTGGAGCGATGACGATGTGCTCTTTGAATAGCTGGCTGGTCGTTGCCGGGTTCGTCCTCACGGGACCCCTTGCGCCCGCGCAACAGGCCGCACCGCCGGACAATAACGCTTGGAAGGGACGCCTCTACTGCATGGCGGCCTGGGCGCGGAGCGCCAATCCGGAAGAACCCCGCAGCGTGCAAGAGGCCTTCCTTGGCGCCCCGTCGCTCCTGCCGCGCGAGATCGAAGGTCTGGAGCCGCTGACGTTTCCGGTCGATTCCGCCTCCGACGAGGCCCGCCGCTGGTTCGGACAGGGGCTGGCGTGCCTTCACCTGCTGTGGAACGAGGAAGCCGAGCGCGCCTTCCGGGCGGTTGTCGCCGCCGATCCCGACTGCGCCATGGGTTACTGGGGGCTCGCCATGGTGAACGTCGACCGCCCCGGTCGCGGTGCTTACTTCGCCCGAATGGCGGCCGGCAAGCTCCGCCCGCAGTCCTCCGCGACGGTGCGCACGTGGGTCGAAGCGGTGCAGCGATACTACGCGGACCCGGCTGCGGACCCGGTCCCCCGCCACCAACGATTTGCCTCCGACCTCGAGGATCTCGCCATCGCCGAGCCGAACAACGTCGAGGCGAAGGCGATCTTCCTCCGTCAGCTCGTCCTCAACGCCTACCGGGGCGGCCTCGAACTCCGCAGCCCGTGGGCGGCCGACCGCCTCGCGGCCGAGATCACGGCCGCCGTCCCCGGGCACCCGGCCCGGAGCCATCGGTTGCTCCTGTGGATGAACAGCAAACCCAACTACCTCGCCGACCAGGGACTCCTCGACCCGGGCCGACTGCCGCCGGAGGCGGTCGTTTCGCAATGGCGCTTCCTCGCCGAAGCCCAGGGCGCCGCCGGCCGTTGGGAAGCCAGCGCCGAGTCCATGGTCCGCTCGGTCGATGCCGGCATCCGCCACCGCAAGGGCTGGTTCGACCAGCCGCTGCTCGTGCCCGGATTCGACGAAAACGTGGAGGTTCTCGCCGGGACCCTGAGCCTTCTCGGACGGGTCGAAGAGGCCCTCAGCCTCGCCCGGGCCATGGTCGCCCAGCCCCTGCCGTCCACCGTCGTCGGCACGGTGGACACCGACCCGTTCAACAGCTCGGCTTACGCCCGGGGGTTGCGCTCCTACGCCCGCATCTGCATTGAGCATGGACTGCAGGAGAGGCTGTCCCGCTACGCCACCGACCTGCCCGTCCAACAGGTCCCGGGTGATTCCGAGACGGTCCTCCGCGGCGAGATCGAGGCGCTGGCCGCCGGCAAGCCGGCCGGTGACATCGCATGGCTTTCGCCGGAAGCGCGCCTAGCTGGCATGGTCGCCGCCGGCGAGTCCGCCGCCGCCGAACTGCTCGCCAGCCTCCCGGATGAACGGTGCCGAGCCTTCCTACCGCGCGCCCTCAAGATCCTTCACCACGTCGAGGCCGGCCGAACGAAGGAGGCGATGCAGGCCTTCGACAACTCCTTCCGCGCTGCGGCGGGTGCCGCCGACTCGCCATGGCTCCGCTCGGATGGGTTCGTGAAGCTCGCCCAGTTGAGGCGAGTGACCGGCGATTGGCCACTCGCCCCCACCCCGGCGGCCAACCGCCTTGCGAAGTCCGTTGAGGGCGTCCGGAAAGATTATCTCTCCGGATTCCCCGGGGCCCCCGGGTTCGTTCTCCCCGACGGCACCGGTAGTGAGACCAGCCTCGCCGCATTCCGCGGTCGGCCGGTCCTCGTCATCTTCTTCCTCGGAGCCGGCTGCCTCCAGTGCGTCGAGCAACTGCATGCCTTCCTGCCACTCGGGCCTCGGTTCGAGGAAGCCGGCATCCCGATCGTCGCGATCAGCTCCGACCCGGTCGAGGTGCTCGAGTTCACCATTCGCGAAGAACGCCGCGGCCAGAAACCCATCCCGTTCACCATCCTCTCCGATTCCGAACTCGAGGTGTTTCGCGACTACCTCGTCTACAACGAGTTCGAAAAACGCCCCGTTCACGGAACCTTCCTTCTCGATGCCGAGGGACACGTCCGTTGGTGGACCACCGACAACCAGCCCTTCATGGACCCACTCTGGCTCCTCCGCGAGTCCAGCCGGATTCTCGACTGACCTCGCGAGCTGCAAGCCAGCACGGGTGAGCGCGGTGCCACCCCCCCACGCCACTGCTCGCGTCTCTTACGGCGCGATGACCCCGGTCCCGGAGGGGCGAAGCGCCAGGGCGCGGTAGGCTTCGAAGTTCAGCAAGGTCACGTCCTCGATCAGGACTTCGGCACTGTCGGCGGTCGCCGTGAATTCTTCGGTGATGCTGTAGATGCCGAGGTCAGTGGTGTTGGCGATCTGGTAAGAGAAGCCTTCAAAGACCGGCCCGATGGTGATCCCGACCGTCCCCGCGAGCTTGTCGACCGAGGAGACGCGGATGCGGAAGACGCTGGCCGCATTGTTCTCAAGGGTGCCGAAAAGGTACTCCTGGGTGGCGGTCGTGCCGTCGCCATCGGGGTCGGTCAGGGCGTCATTCGGATCGTTCGGGTTCAGGCCGTTGTCGATTTCATACTTGTCCGGCAGGCCGTCCCCGTCGGTGTCGGCGCCGGATCCAGTGACGACAATGGTCACCGTGGCGCTGGAGGTGTTGCCGCTGGAATCGGTGATCGTGTAGGAGAAGGTGTCGGTCGCCGACTCGCCGGCATCGAGCGTGTCGAAGGAGGACGGGGGCTCGTAGCTGAAGCTGCCGAGCTGCGCCCCGATCGGATAGGCCACCATGGGTCCGCTACCACCGATGGCCATGTAGTGCACGATCTCGCTGGTGTGGCTGATCTCGGTGTCGTTCATGGTGTCCTCGCCGATGAGGATCTCGCCGGTGGCCCCGGTGACATTCTGTCGGCGCACATGCGACGGATCCGAGCCGTCGAAAGTCGTCATGGAGGCGAAGAGCTCCGGTGCCGTCCCGTTGTCGAAGGTGAAGGAGATCGGGTAGGCGCTGTGGGTCACGGCGTCGGGCGTTGCCATGACATCAAAGGGCTGTCCGTTGAGGAACCCTGATCCGGTCCCGATGGCCACCCAGCCGATCGTCTCGGCCGCGGTGCGCGCCTCGCTGTCACCTTCCCAGTCCTCGAGGGCGACCTCGAACGAGATGCTGCTGAGGGACCTGACGCGGGTATTGAACAACTCCGCGTTTTCCGCAGGGGTTCCGTTGAGCGTCTGGATCGTGTGGAACACCGCGGGAGGTGCGGCATAGCCACCTGCGAAGCTCACCGTAGCCCACGAGCTTCCGCCGGGCCCGTCGTGCTGGATGGCACTGGTGTTGACCAAGCCCGCCTCGAGCGGCGCGCCGTTCGGCAGGACGTAACGCCCCGCCTCGATGACCATCCACGAAACGGTCTCCGCGGCGTGCACCGGGCCGTCGCCATCGTTGGCCACTCCCGTTTCGGGTTGCTCCACAAGCTGGATGTCAAAGGTGCCCGCGGCGGCATTGACATTGGTGACCCGCACCACCGTCGGCTCGGTCTCGTTGCGGCTCGGCGGACCGGCGATGACGACGGGATTCGTCATGCCCGGGATGCCGAAGTTCACCGTCTGCACCGCGTCCGTCACGGAGATCGTCCCGCGGTTCCCGATCACGTCCGGCTGGGTGATGGTCAGCGACCCGAGGGTTCCGCTGGTGTCGACCGCCTGCAGCGACAGGAACTCGCTTGCGTCGATGCTCGCGTCAGCGCCTTCCCCGGTGTCGTCGAGGATGAAGTCACCGGTGGCGATCTCGTCGTTGTCGATCGCATACGTGTTCGGGTAGGCGATCACCCCGTCATCGGTGCCAGCGATCTGGAGGGTGAGGATCCCGTCAGTGGCAGACTCGAGGCCGTGGACGTCCCGGCACTTGTAGGTCACGTAATCGTAGCCCGCTTCGCCGGGGGCGATCGCCTGCTGCGGGGGGCCGGTGAGGTAGGTGAAGGAGCCGTCGGGATTGAGGGTGATGGTCCCTCCGCCAACGGTGGTGATTGCGACGCCGACCTTGCCCGGGTCACCGTCCACCATGCTCACGGTCAGGGTGGCGGTTTCCCCGGTATCGAGGTCGCTGTCGTTGGTCAGCACGTCGCCGCCACCCGGGCTGTCCTCGACCACCGTGACGCTGTCGTCGTTCGCCACCGATTGGTCGTTGGCGCCTCCGACGTTCATCGTAACGGTTCCCGCGGCGGTCTTGCCGATGGCGTCGGTGACCGTGTAGCCGAAGGTGTCGGGCGTCGTGTCGCCGAGGCCGCCGCCCTGCAGGGGCTGCGAAACGGTCGGGTCGTAGGTGAAGGTGCCGTCGGCATTCACCACCACCGCCGCGCCCCCGGCGCTGACGGCATCAAAGGAGGTCACGGTCAGTCCGTCGCCGGTATCATTGGCCAGGAGGTTCGCCCCGGAGCTGAGGTCGGCCTCGCTGGCGGTGCTGTCCTCGCCCACCGCCCCGGAATCGTTTCCAACCACGATCATCTGCACCGTGTTGGCCCCATAGTCGGCGCTGACCGCATTGAGGTCGGGGTCACGCACCGTGAAGCTGAACCCGGATGCCGCGTTCGCCGTCGGGCCGGGCAGCCAGTCCAGCAGGTCGTTGTCGATGTCGTCCTGCGTGAACGTGCTGCCGCTCCCCAACGGCGCGGCGCTGAGACGCAGCGTGCCGTTCACCGGGGATCCGTCGACCGTGTAGGTCAGCTGCGCGGCGCTGTGGTCGCCGTCGATCGTGCGCAAGTCGGCGGCCGTGATCACGAAAGCCGAATCGTTGACCGTGACCGAGCGCGGGTTGTTTTCGAGGACGAAGGGCGTGGTCGGCGGGGCCGACATGCGGACGAGGTTCATCCCCTGGAAGCCAAGGGAGTCGGTGGTGACCTGTGCCCCGCCGCCTCCGCCGCCCACTTGCTCGGTGGTGGCTTCCACCACATCACCCGCCCCGAGGGCCATGATGCCCGCGGTCCAGCCGCCCGACATCCGCGCTTGGTCGGTGTTGTTGTGCTGGTCCCGGTTGTAGGCGCCGCCGTACCCAAAGCCGAGCGGAGCCGCCGCGCCGCCCGAGGGCGTCACCTGCAGGGCGTGCCTCACGATGGACCGCGACCCGCTGCCGGCGGCATCCGCCATTCCATGATGCGCTGACAGGAAGAGGTAGTCGGCCGCCTCCGCCAGGGCGACTTGGCTGGCGCTCGTCCCGGGAGCGAAGACGAAGGAGTCGGTGCTGGTGCCACTGCTTGCCGAGAAATCGAGGGGCGTTGCGGGGGTGACGTTGACCGGCTGCGGCCCTCCTTCGAGCGTGATGTAGTCGCCAAACTTGGGAAGGCGTGCGATGGCCAACGCGGTGCGCTGCGGGTCGAGCCATACCGTGGAACTCGACCCGACGTTGTCGCGCGACACCCGCACCTCCAGCACCGAGTCCGGATCGGTCACCTCGATGAGCACGCCGATCGAGGCCGTTCCGTCGTCGATCAGGCCGCCGAGGGTGTCGGTGGCACCGGAATGCCGCATGTAGGCGGCGGTGGCTCCTCCGGGCACCGGCGCGCCGTTCAGGAATATCTCCTGGGTGAGCACGTTTCGCTCGCTGGAGCCGCCGATCACGTTGAAGCCGGTGTTGGCGAGGACGAGGTAATGCCCGCTGTGCTTGAGGGTGATCTCGCTCGTCCCGGCGCCTGTCCCGTGGGCGAAGCTTGCCCCGTCGACTTCGTCCTCGGTCTCGTAAAGCAGGTTCAGGGGATCGCTGACGCCCGCCGGCATGATCTCGGTGGAGGTCGTCACTCCAAGGCGCAGGAAGTCGGTCCACGCTTCGTCGAGAGCCACGACCTGCAGGTCGGCGCCGAGGCGCGTGATGGCCCGCGGCTCGTTGTCGGTGCGTACCGTCTCGATCTCGATGGAGTCCCCTTGCGCCACCTCGAGGATGGTGCCTCCGCGCGAGTAGAGTTTGTCGTTCGTGGCATCGCGTGCGTATCCGCCCGAGGCGCCGTAGGGTGTTTCGGTGCCGTTGATCCGCAGGAAGCTCTCGATGCCCGCCCGGTCCTCGACGGAGTCGAACTCGATTCCGTAGAGGACGAGGTGGTGGCCGGAAGTGAGGAACAGCTTGGTGTCATCCGGCCCGCCGTCGGCCCCGAGGTCGAAGCTGTCGGCAAGGTCCGGGAGCACCGTCCCTGCGGCATCGAAGTCGTGCACCATCGAGACTCCGAGGTTGCTCACCCCATCGCTACCGAGTGTCGCTCCGGAGCCGATGGTGTGCACCACCCGGTCCCCGGGGGTCGGTGCGCCGGCAAGCTGGGCGTGCAGCGGAGTTGCCAGGACGAGGGCCGTGGCGAGGGCCAACGTGGCCGCCGGGGTGTGCAGGAAGGGTTTCACGATCATGGGTTTGGATGGTGCTGGCTGCACTCGCCCCCTGCCCGGGATGGTCCATCCTGAGGCGGCCTTGGAGCGGGTAAGCACCTGTCGGAAGTTGTGAGATTGGATCAAATGAAACTACAGAGGGAGGGGCAAGCAGGTTCCACGGCGACCCGGTGACAAGGCGAGCCGTGCTTTTACCCTCCCCGCCCGGGGCCTCCCGCCCTCGCCAAGGCTGCCGCGGGCAGGCGTCCAAATCGTCAAAGGAGTCTCGCCAAAAGGGGTCTCGCCAAAAGGGGTCGGTCCTAACTTTCGAACAATCGCTCTAGAGCCGACATCCTCTTCGCCAGCGCCCGGTCCTCCCGCAGCCTTCGGACCGCACGACTCCAGTCGCGCTCCGGAACCCGCGGTTGGGACAAATCGCCCCCGCTCGTACGCCCGCGGAATCCGATCCTGGTGCGCGGACTTCAGTCCGCCCCGGAGCCCAAGTCTTCCACTCCTCACTTCTCGCTCGCCTGCCCTGCCGTCGCCCGACGGGCGACGGCAGGGCACTCCGCCGAAGGCGGTCACTCCCCAGCAACAGACGCGGATCCTCCCTCACCCTCCTCACCGACGCCCTTCACTCAACACAGCTCAACGCCGCATTTCCCGGACCGACCCCTTTTCACAGGCATGGGGTCAGGCATGGGGTCGCGGCATGGGGTCGGGCATGGAGTCAGGCATGGAGTCAGTCCCGTTTTTCAAGCATTTGCTCCAGCTTCCGAAGCCGCCTTCCAAGACCCGCATCCTCTCTCACGCGGCGAACGGCGCGCGTGACATTTCCTTCGCTACCCATCGCCAACCGATCCGCAACCCAACGGTTCCTCACTCCCGTCCGCTTTCGCACCAGCGCGGCGAGCAAGCTCTTCTCGTCCTGCCACTTCCCCCAACCGGCCAACTCGACGGCTCTCCCGGGCAAGCCGAGCTCCTTCAGCCCCCGCTTCAACAACCTTTCCGCCTCCGCCTCATCGTGTGCCTTCGCCGCGCTTCCCCGCAGGCTGCCCTTGCGCCGCTTCGCCGACACCGATCCGTCCAGTGAATCGAGTACCCTTCCGCCGAAATCCTCCTCCCCCAGATACCAGCCACGACGCAAGGCTTTGAGAGAATCGTCGGTCAACGTCCCTTCGCGGTCCTTCGCCCGTTCCTCAAGATAGCCGGCGTAGGCGCGGCGCCCCTGTCCGTCGGCCGATAGCTGGAACGCCCCGATCACCCGCCCAGTTTCAAGCCAGTCCGGAGCCTTGCGCCGTCCGTAGCTGGGAAAACTGCTCCACTCCCACTCCGCCAGCCGTTTGCCGGTCCTGCCGCCCACCCAACCCGAACGCACCGGATTGAGATGGATGTAGTCCGCCACAATCCGGAAGTAGCAGCCATCCGACTCCTCCCCGTTGACCACGACCGCCTTGTATCTCCCCTGGAACACATGCCCTCTGCGCTTCCGGCGCCGGTTCCATGCCTGCGCATACACGCCCATGAACCACTTCATCCCCCCGACCAGGTTCGCCTCCGGCGTCTCGAGCAGCAGGTGGAAATGGTTGCCCATCATCACCCAGGCGTGAACCCGCCACCCGTAGCTCCCGCACACCTCGCCAAGCCGCTCGAGCCAGACCTTCCGATCCACCTCGTTCTCAAACACCTCCCGCCCGCCGTCCCCACGCGCCATCACGTGGTAAACCGCTCCGGGAGCCTCGTAGCGCAACGGCCGGGCCATGCCGCGAAGGGTAACCGACCAGACTCCGCCGTGTAAATGCTTGGACTACGGGACTGACCCCTTTCAGACCCCTTTCAGGTGGTTTGGACCGCTCCCGCCTTCGCGGACAAGTCCGCCTTCGTCCGCAACGACAAGGAACTCGTCCGGGTCGACCTGTCCGAGGACCCGTGAGACGGCGCCCGGCACGACTCACTCTCCCGCTTCCATTCGATCCAACGGCCTGCTAGACCGGGATCATGAAAGCCCCGTTCCACCCACCGATCCAATGACGGCAGCCATCCGAATGCTCGATTTCTAGGACTGACCCCTTTCAGAGGAGACCCCTTTCAGAGGACTGACCCCTTTCAGAGACCCCTTTCACCCCTTTTCACAATCTCCGGGACTAACTCCCATACCAGGTGAAATTACAAAAGCTTTTCCGAAAACCAGCATCAAAGCTCCCGAAGATTGGCGGGACGATTGATGAAATCGGGCACTGCGTGATGCTATTCGCACCTACGTCGAGCTCAGGAATAGCAATTGGTGGAATTGCCCGCATTCTAGGGAAATTAACCACACTTCTCGGTCGCCTAGTTGGTGAAATTTCAAAATCTGATCTCGAGGCATTGGTCCACCTCGAAACACCAGAGAAGCATCGCGCACTAAGACATCTCATCATTCAATATGCCTACCTTGAAACACTTGTTGAGAACCTTGAGAAACTCACCCTGAAGGATCCTGAAACTGAAATCCCCAGCAAATCGTTCAGCCTGATTACCGGCGATCAACCACCTTTTGCGAAAGGCGAGGGCACATTCCTCGACCTCCGCGAAGAGCCCCATCAATTCTCGTTCTACAAAGAGCGTTTAGCTGTGTTACTAACGGCTGTTTGCATCACAGGCACAGACATTACCTCTCTTGCTAACGCCTTCAACGATATTGCAAGATCCAAGGCGATATCGATCATCAAAGAATCGGATCAACTTTCGAGGCTGTTTTTAGCAAACTCAATTGAATTAATCGAAGAAACCGCGATTGCAACGAAGTCGGATACAACTGAAATCCTCAATCTTCTTAAGAACTCGAATCTGACTGGAGCCCTTGAAACCAATTCTGGCCGGTCTGCTGCAAAAAGCCCCAACACCGATAATTCTGCCCCCGAAATCTCTCCGCCTCTTGAAGCAAAGATCGAGCAGCTTCTCAAGTATGCGGTAAAGCTCGACTCCAGTGTGGAGTCTTTGAAATCGGAATCTTCCCAAGATCTTTCGCTCCAAAAACTCGAAGCGTATTTCGAAACAGCGCGCGATGAGTTGCGAAAGGGATCATTAGAAAGGGCAGTTGAAAAGTTTCACGCGATCCTATCGCTTACCTCACCGGATGGTACCGAAGAACAGCGACAACTTCGAGCCCGCTCAATTTCAAATCTTGGGATTGCAGCCCTTCGCGCCAATAACCTAGAAGAAGCAAAATCACGGTTTTTAGAGGCTTACAATCTCCATCCTAAACAGCCAAATATTGCTGCACTCTACGCACTCGCGTTCCATCTCGACGGAGACTCGGAGCGAGCGCTCCAGCACCTTCAGGAACTTATCGATTCAGGAGAAGCTAAAGAAGGCGCTTACGGCCTATACGCTCAGATTCTTGGATACCATAAAAATGAAACTGCAGCGTTAGAGTTTCTAGCTTCCGTTGAATACAAGAACGAGCAGTGGTTTGAAATAAAGTCCAGGATGCTATTTCAGCTCGGTAAGTTCGATGAAGCAATCCGAACTGCGGAAGAGGGTCTGATCGCCTTTCCGGACAGCGTCGATTTGAAATCGTCAAAGGCAGTGGCGCTTGCTGCCCCACTTACGAATGGGCAACTTATTCGAGCGGGACTTCGAACCAAGGAAGAACTGGACGCGCTTAAGGAAGCCGAGAGAATCTTCTCCGGATGTGCAGATGACCTAATCGGCCGAGGTTCGAAAGGTGAGAGCATTGACGTTTTGCTGAACCTCGCCGCGGTTCGATTGGCCCTTGGCGAAGGTGAACCGGCCAAGGAGGCTCTGAATCTTGCGAAGAGTTACCGGCCATCCGATGAGCGAGTGCTTGACCTCCTTGTCGGTGCAAAATGGCTTAGCGGTGACCTGAAGGATGCGTACGTTGAAGCAAGATCATTCTACAATCTCTCGAAATCGACTGACTCAGTACTTAAGCTTGCGGCAATAATGATCGCAACAGATCGAATGCATCAAGCAATTGATCTCATTGATTTACATCTACCGGATGAGCAGAGTGACTCCGCTCGGTTCAGGCTCCTTGGAATGAAGCTGGACGCTTTGGTTGGAAGCCACGATCGGATTGCTGCTGAGAATTACGCCAGCTTTCTAGAAGGGGAGTTCCCAGACTCATCCGAAATCTTGGCCGTTATAGCCTCCTATCACCGCAGGAGGAAGAATTGGGATCGGTGTGAATCGCTCTACCGACGGGCAATATCTCACGCGACTGATCCGACCCAGGCCGACCATTGCAAGGTAGAGTTGTCCAATGCCTATTACCAGCAACGCCGATGGACCGAATCATTGGAGGCATTTCCTGATAGACCAGGATCAGATGAGTTCCGAGTGAACATTCGTGAACGAGCTCATTGCAACATTGAGATCGGAAACCTTGAAGAGGCATTTCGACTTGTGAATCTAGTTTCCAGGGACGAATCGGATGAAGGCATCTTGGAAATCCGATCGTGGATTGAATACAAGCTTTTTCGATTTGATGAGGCACGCGAGAGCCTCCGCTGTTTGAGCGCTTTGGATGCCAATCCAAGATGGTCGATGATGATGGCTGAGGCGTCCAGTAGGGCTGGTGATAGGGAGGCTGCTTACGGAATAATTTGCGACTTGATCGATAGAGATCCCGCCAATGTTGAAGCATTGATCTTGGCCAGCCAGGCTTGCTACCAGATGGCGTTCGATCAGGAGGGTTTTGAATTTGCAATTCGCGCGTTTCGCAGTTCGCCTGATGATCAGCGAGTAAAAGGCCTCGTTAGTCATGCGCTACTCCTCGGCCCTGACGCTGTACAGATCGACGAAGCTGACCTTGATGCAGTCCGCTCATCACTTGTCCAGAATCATGCAATAGAACAATTGGAACTCCCTCGCGGCGATGGTGGGCAACTTGATCTGTCGCCAATTCTTGAAAGAGTGAAGCTCTCTTCGGAACTCCGGCGAAATCAGATCGAAAAATACTTGGCGATTTCTGCCCCGCTTGGGCTGTTTGTGCCCACTGTTTTTCCATGTATTTGGAGTTGTTGGCGAGCAATGACCAGCTCGTCTGAGGGGAAGGTTTTCATGGCTTCTGGGGATGCAGATGCTCAGGCGCAACAGAGGCGATCGGTTGATCAATGCGATCAATTCGTTATCGATTACTCTGCTTTAATGACCCTTGAAGGGCTAGGCTTGCTCGACTTGCTTCTTGATTGCCAGAAGACAGTACTGTTGCCGAGTGACACGATCGACCTCTTCCGGCAGGCTAAAGAAATGACGATTCGTTTGAAGGGATCGAGCGGGATGCTGGCGTATAACGAAGGGCATTTTCGATTCATTTCCGAGCGGCCTGAAGATATTGATTCCGAGGTTTCTCGCATCGAAGGCATTATCGAGTTCCTCGAGGGAAATAGCCTTAAGCCGGTCGGCCTGCGACCCGCAGCGCTCCAAGGATGGCAGGAAAATCCAGATCTGAGGATGTGGCCGCAAGCAGTTTTTCTTCCAGTTGGGGTTTCTTTGTCTGAGAACTCTCCATTGTTTACCGACCAGATGGTCCTCGGGCTGGTTGCAGAAAAGGAAGGAGGGAAGCGTGCCTTCTGCACGCAAGACTTTTTGAGATCATGCTTAGCAAGCGGAAAATTGGATGCCCGGAAATATGAGGACTCAGTGATTTGGCTTATTGAGAAGAACTACGAATTTGTGTCGATAGGAAGTGGCACAGTTTTAAGGGCGTTTGAGCTCGATTCGTTCGGGATCGGCGGAACTGTCACCAAGGTGCTTGCTCGTGCGATGAACGTCAGAAATGAGACGACCGCCCGGATTCTTGGTGAAGCGGCCGCGCGCTTGTGGAAGAATTGTGACATTTCGCCCGAGGCTAGGTCAGAGTTGCTTCTTGAGATTGTACAGTGCATTGGGTTTGTTGCGGGAGATTACCGGCACGGTGTTTCTTTCTTGGGTGGCCTACTCCCGGTCTTGGCCGAAGTTCCGGAGATGGCGATGGGCTTATTGGACACCATCAGAAATAAGGTACCAGATAACCCTGAGTTTCAGGCGTTCATGGTCCTACTTGGTTCGATCGCGGCAAGGACCCCTCGGCAGGCAGTTGCTCGCCAAAGGAATCTTTGGCTTCCAGCCTTGCCGCAGTGGGATCGCCAGAATCGGATTCAAAAGCTTGTTGCGCCGCAACTGATCTCACTTCTAAAGGAGCGCGCGAAACCGCCCGAATCCGCTCCGTTGCGGCGGAGAGAAGCGCGGCGACACAAAAGAAGACGCGGACGTTGATTGGGTTCGGTCCCGAAAAGTGGATGTTTAACCCACCTGCGACGGAGATCCGAAATCCAACGAGGCGGAGGGTTGGGTCGGTGAAAGATAACCTGTGTTACGGAAGGATCGGTCGATGGTTGGATCTTTTGCGGCCGGCATCTTCGGACTGGCAATGGACGGGAAAGAGCGGTTCCCATTTCCAACAAGCCAATGAACCTGCGTCGCGAGAATCCCTGCCGATTTAAGGCCAACCCGACCGGGGCGCAGGCCGTGCTCAGGATGCTCGGGGTGAGCCTGGTGCTCCTCTTCGCCCGGGCGGAGGGGGCGGATCCGGCGGCGCCCGGGGGCGGGATCGATCTGCCGACGCATCGTGCGGAGCTTGCGAATGGGCTGGTGGTGGTGCTCGCGCCGGACCCCGCGGTCCCCTTGGTGGCCGTCCGCTTGTTTTACAAGGTCGGGTCCCGCAACGAGCACGAGGGAATCACCGGGGTCGCCCATTTGTTCGAGCACATGATGTTCAATGGCACGGAACACTACGGTCCCGGGATGTTCGATCGGGTCCTGGAAGAGGCCGGGGGTGGAGGCAACGCGTTCACGTCCACGGACCTCACCTGCTACACGACGACAGTTCCGAAGAACTCGCTGGAAACCATCCTCCGTCTCGAGGCGGACCGGATGACCGGACTCCAGCTTCAGGAGAAGATCCTGAACAACGAACGCGAGGTGGTGCTGGAGGAGATGAGGCAGTCGCAGGAGGACTCCGCGGTCGAGTCGGCGAGGGTGGTGTTCATGGCGTCGCTGTTCCAGGCCCATCCCTACCGCTGGCCGGTGCTCGGTTGGCGCTCGGATGTGGAGGGGATCGACGCGGATGCCTGCCGGGATTTCTACCGGACCTACTACGCGCCGAACAATGCGGTGCTGGCGCTCTCGGGCGATCTCGACGTCGACGCGACGCTAAAGCTCATCGAGGACAAGTTCGGGAAGATCCCCCGCGGGCCGAAGGTGCCGGGGGTGAGGACCGCGGAGCCCGAGCGGGAATTCACGTCGCGATCGACGGTCACGCGACGCGCCCCGAACCCGGTGCTGTTCGTCGGATTCCAAGGACCGGCGGCCAAGGACGAGGACCACGCCGTCCTCGACCTCGCCGATGAGATCCTCGCGGCAGGGCCGACGGCGCGCTTGTATCGCCGGCTGGTCCTGGAGGAGAAACTCGCCACCGATGTCGGGCTGTACCTCGGACTGACGGTCGATCCCGGGCCGATGTATTTCGAAGTGTCGCTGCATCCGGGGGGCGATCCGAAACCGGTCGAAGCCATCATTTCCGAAGAACTCGAGCGTCTGGCCAAGGAGCCCGTGCCGGCGGAGGAACTCGAGCGGGCGATCACCAGCCGGACCGCCGACCTCGTCCGGCAGAGCCTCGAGTCACCCCTGGCGCGGGCCGAGGCGATCGGCGAGTCCGAGGTGCTCGCGGGCGACCACCGCCGGGTGATGAAGCTCCCTGCGATCTGGCGGAAGGTGGACCCCGTGCGACTCCAGCAGGTCGCCGCCAAGTACTTCCGGCCCGAGGTCGCCGTCGTCACCGTGCTTTCGCCCACCCCTGAGGACGGCGAGGCCGAAGAGGGAGAGGAGGGGTCCCGATGAAACGGCTTCGAGGCCTCGTCGCGGGGGTTCTTGCCCTGCTGCCGATGCTGCCCAGCCTTGGCGAGGTCGCGACGCCGTCGGTGGGTCGCAGCGTCGAGAAGCTCGGCAATGGATTGACCGTGGTCACGATCCCGCGCGACCAACTTCCGCTCACCACCTTCGCGTTGTTTCTGGGGAGGGGAAGTGCCGGCGATCCGGCCGCCCACCCGGGCTTGGCGGAGTTCGCGCTGTCGCTCGCATGGATGGGTCACGGGAGTCTCGATGAGCATGACGTGCTGCGCGCGATCGGCGAGGTCGGAGGCGATCTCCACACCTCCGTGGCGACCGAGTATTCGACGGTGAGCTTGTCCAGCTTTGCCAGCAAGGCGCCCGAGGCGCTGGATCTCATGATCGGGGCGCTGACGAAATCGACGTACGAACGGGAAGTGATCGCTCGCGAATTGAAGAATCGCGAGGCGGACATCGCGTGGGAGAAGGACGATCCCGGGTCGCTGGCTCGCGATGCGTTCGTGCGGGCGGTGCTGGGCGAGCACCCCTACGGCCGGGCGATGCGCCGCGGGAAGCCGGAGGATCTCGCCGGCATCGGCCGGGACGAGCTCAGTTCCGCCGTGGCCGCGCTGCTGCGGCCGGAGGAGGCCGTGCTTTTCATCGTGGGCCCGAAGGATGAGCGTCTGCTGGAACAGGTCCGGGCGAAGTTCGGGGCCTGGAGCGCGTCGCCCGATGCGACCCCGGCGATCGAGGATCCGGTTTACCGCAAGCCGCTTTCCTTTGAGAAGGTCGAGCGTCCCGAGATGGACCAGATCCGTCTCCAGTTCGGCGCGATGGGTCCCGCGGCCGGCGTGTCCGATCGCGCGGCGCATCTGGTGTTTGCGCAGATGATGGCGTCCGGTTTCACGAGTGTACTCACCGACGAACTTCGGGTGAACCGGGGTCTCGTGTATGGGATCTCGTTCGAGCAGGCTTGGCTGGATCACCCGTCTCCCTTTTCGCTTGCGACCTCCACCCGCGCCGAGAAGGCGGAGGAAGTGCTGCAGGTGTGTTTCGACAAGCTGCGCGAGGTGCGGGCCGGCAAGGTCGATGACGAGCGTCTCACGGCGGCCCGCAACACCCTGCAGGTGGGGATCGCGGAGGCGACCGCCACGGGGTTCGGCTTGGCCGAGGCCGAGTATCTCGGATACCGACGAAGCGGGGATTTCGATGCGTGGCGGAAGCTGCTCGAAGAGATCCGCGGGGTGTCGGCGGAGTCGGTGGTGGCCGCGGCGCAGCACTACGATCCCGCCGGCTTCAAGGTCATCCTGGTGGGAGAGAAGCCGAAGATTGAGGCATTCGACGCGGCCGGGCTGGAGAAGTCCTTGCGGCGGTAGCCGTTTATGGCCCGATCGCCAGCCAGGAAACCTCGACCCCGTAGAGCCGGGTGACCGACCAGGTGGAGACTTCCACCCGAAACCCGGATGCGGTGATCTCCACCGGCCGGATCGAAATCCGCGTGCTGTCCCGCTGGTCGCTATCGAAGCCGGTGAGCCCGAGGTGGACGACCGGCGGCGCGGAGAACGCCGTGGCGAAGGCGACATCGATCCAGTACGAGCGCGGGGAGTCCGGCTCGTCCGGGGGCTCCGCGAGGTTCCAGTCGTCACTCGTCACATCGGCGGCGACATGGGCGGAGAGGATGTTCCAGGGCGTGAGGTTCATGTGGGTCCCGTCGCCAAAGCAGCATCCGGGCCGGTTCGCCCATCTGCCGGGGCCATCCCTTCCCCGTTGAGACACGATCCCGTCACAAAGCAGACAGCCTCCGAGCAGGTAAAGGAGTCGGTCCCGAGATCTGAACGGTTGCGTGCGGACTCCCTGTCTCTTCTGTCTCCAATCCCCATCATCAAAGGGGTCAGTCCGAGAAAGCCAACCTTTCGTGCCCTTCTGACTGGAGGCCTAGTCGGCATTTCCGTCACCGATCAACCATCCGAAGCCATCCGGCGGCTTCGACCATTGGCTCTTGTAGGCGGGGATGGTGTCGAGCGAAGGCAGTGTGGCCACGAAGGCTTCGTGCTTGGCCTTGAGTTGCTTGAGGACCTCGGGATGCTTGGCCGCGAGGTCATTCTCCTCGCGGGGGTCCGCATGGAGATCGTAAAGCTTCCACGCCTTGTCCCTCTTGTCCCAATGCAGGCGCCATTGCTTCCAGCGCACCGCCGAGAGATGGCGATGGGGGCTGTCCTTGGGGTCGGCATTGTACCAATAGACATACTCGTGAACGTCGCCCTGCCGCTTGCCCGTGAGATAGGGAATGAGGTTCTTGCCGTCGCATTTCTCCGGCGCCTGCTTGCCGGCCACGGAAGCCGCGGTTGTGTAGTAATCGAGGGTGCAGGTGAGGCCTCCGAACTTCTGGCCGGCAGGAATGGTTCCCGGCCACCAGGCGACCGCGGGGGTGTGGACCCAACCCTCCTTGGAGGTGCCGGCGTGTTTGCCGCCGGTGTACGGCGCGGATGAGCCACCGCTTCCCGCCCCGTTGTCTCCGGTCAGCAGGATGAGGGTGTTCTTCTCAAGGTCGTGTTTCCTGAGCACCGCAAGCAGCTTGCCGATCTGGTCATCCACTGCGGCCACGGCTCCACCATAGGCCTTGTTGCCACTCTTGATGCGATTCTGGTAGCGCTTCGGCGTCCCTTTGAGCGGGGAGTGGATGGCGAGCGGCGAGAAGTAGAGAAAGAAGGGCTTGTCCTTGTTGCGCTCGACGAACTCCACCATGTGGTCACCGTCCATCTCGGTCCGATACAGTTTGCTGCCGTCGGGCTTCTCCACGAAGTATCCCTGAGCCGCGTTGCCCCATCTGGCGACTTCCATGAAACCGCGCTGATGTGGCCCCTGCCCCGGCCCGCCGAGATCCCACTTGCCGATTTGACCGGTCACGTATCCGGCATCGCGCATGAACTCGGCAAGGGTCGGGTGGTCATCGGGAATCGGCAGGCCGCGCGCCATGCCGAACTTGTGGAAGCGCTGGGCATACATGCCGGTCATGAGGCACGACCGGCTGGGCGAGCAGGGCGGATTGGTGACGTAGCTCATGGTGAGGATGGCTCCCTCTCCGGCCAGCGAGTCCATGTGCGGCGTGGGCGTGAACGTGTTGCCAAAGCAGGCAAGGTCCCCGTAGCCGAGATCATCGATGAAGAGGATGATGACGTTGGGTTTCCTGCTCTCGGCGGATGCGGATGTGGCAAATGAGGCAAGCACCGCAAGGGCGCAGAGCACGGCAGAGATGGTGGGGTGGTTCATGGTGACAAGTGGCGTCGATGGGATCAGACCTCGCATGTTAACACTTCCGTGAAAGGGGTCAGTCCTTTCCTAGTCAAAGGCGTGAATCCCAACAACCAGACATTTACCCACTGCTCCACCGAGGCGGTGGCTGGTGCCGTTGACTTCCCTCGGTCACTCGGACTTCACGGTTTTCCGCCGTTGAACCGCTTCGAACCATCCTGCCAGTATGCGCTCATGATCCCCGACGTCTACCGGCTCGCAGCCATCACGCTGGTTGCAGGCCTCACCCTCTTGGCGCCCGCCGCAGCAGGTGCCGAGCCGGAGTATTCCAAGCTCTGGGGCAAGGACGGCGAACTGTGGAAGCCGGACGGCACCCACACCAAGTTGTTGGATTTCACCGATGTCGGCTACATGCAGGGCGACGTCAGGATCCCCGATTGGCCGGTGGGAGTGGACATCCGGGATTTCGGCGCGGTGGGAGACGGGGAGCATGACGACACCCAGGCCTTCGTCGATGCCATCGACGCGTGCCCGCCGAAGACGGCGGTGTTCATCCCCGAGGGCCGCTACATGATCACCCGGCAGATCGTCATCGAGAAGGACCACATCGTCCTGCGCGGCGAGGACATGTATGGATCGGTCCTGTGGTTCCCGAAGTATCTCACCGAAATCTACAAGTTCGAGGAGGGCTACCTGCCGGAGAAACTGATGGCCGTGGCTTATGACGAGAACGGGAAGTCCTACCTCGGTCGCTCGCTCTACGAGGAGTTCCCCGCGCACGACAAGGACGGCACGCCCGTGAAACTGCCGAAGCCGCTGACGAGGCTGGCTCGCGGCGGTCATCCGAAGAACAGCGGCTTCATCCGGATGCAGGGTGGAACCCACAAATGCATCGAGAACCTGTCGTTCGAATTCAGGGATCAGAAGAAGGGCGACCACTGGGAGTTCGTCGGCGCGGACCCGGTCAAGTATTTCGGCGTCACCGACGCTTGGATCCGCAACGTCCATGTCAGGAACGCCGACCACGGCATCACGATCAACAAGGGACGGCAGATCTCCATCATCAACATCTTCCTCGATTCCTATCCCCTGCGAGGCGGCGGAGGTGGAGCGATCGGGCATATGGGCATCAATCTATCCGACACGAACCACTGCCTGATTCACAACGTCGAAACGACCGGCCTGTGGATCCATGACATGGTCAGCACCGGCGGGATGAAGAAGGTCGTCTGGTCACGCATCTCCGGATACGACCTCAAGCTCGACCATCACAGCATGGGTGGAATGCACGACCTCTACACCGAGATCGATCATGGCAAGGGCTCGCGTCCATTCAGTTCCTCCAAGCTGGAAACCTACTGGGGCCTGAGCTCACGCAGGCCGATCCCCTACGCCCGGGTGAAAGGCCCGGAGAAGGATCCGAAGCGGAATGTCGTCGTCGGCATGCGAACCGATGACCCCTCCGAAACCGGGGAGGAGCACTTGTGGGAAACCCTCGACCCGGCGAAGCTCCATCCGAGAAACATCTACATCGCCCAGCTGCAGAAGAAGGGGAAGCCGCTCCCCGACTATCCGATGCCAGAAAGACCGTACGCCTCCGGTGAGCCGCGGGTGTTCTTTCCCGTGGACGACGCCGACGTGACCCAGGGATCGGACAGGAATTCGGGAGGCAGCCGCCAGCTTGCCATCTCTTCATCCAAGGGGGAGCATAAGAGCTCGGCTTACGTGAAGTTCGACCTGAAAGCCTGCGGGATCGAGCGAGCCGAGCGGGCGGTGCTCAAGATCTTCGGCGGGAAACCGCCCCATCAGAAAGGCAAGTCACCCGCAAAGGGTCAGCCCATGCGACTCCACGCCCATGCGGTGGACGACGACTCTTGGAACGAATACGCGATCCACGCCAACAACGCGCCCGCATCCGAAGCGGCATTGGCCAAGTGCGCCCTGGGTTTCGGCGAATGGCATGAGCTCGACATCACCGACTTCGTCAACCGGCAGCTTGCGGGCGACGATGTCATTTCCCTGCGTCTCACCGGCGATCCCGAAGTCGACGGGAAAGCGGCCTTCAACAGTTCCGATTCCGGCGACCCTCCCCACCTGGTCATCACGCCCGAGGTGAGGGACGTTGATTAAGCGGGGACTTGTTGGAGGGGGGATCGGTGGTTCCATGATCTGATCCGTCAACAGAGCTCCTCCCCTATCCCCTGGCTCAATCATCGACCCAAACGATGCTTGGGCTCGGGGTTTCGATTTCCCAGCCGACGTCTTTCTAGCCTAGGGTGACCTTCATCATGAATGAGCCCACCCTTCAGGAGGCCTTGATCCGGACTTGCCGCCGGCAGAGCGATCAACGGGCGTTCGCCGACTCGAGCGGAGCGGAGGTGACGTTCGGCGCGGCCTTGGCGAAGGCGATATTCCTGACCGGGAGGCTGGCGCCCGTCTGGAGCGGGCAGGACAAGGTGGGGATCCTCGTCCCGCCATCGGTCGGCGGCGCGTTGGTCAACTGGGCGGCCCTGCTGATGGGGAAGGTCCCGGTTAATCTCAACTACACGCTTTCGCCCGAGGGCATCGCCTCCTGCATCGAACAGTGTGGCATCACCGATGTCGTTGTTTCCGGCAAGCTCATGGACCGGCTCAAGCTCGAGCTTCCCGTCCGGGTGCACCGGCTCGAGGAGCTGGTCGCCGGACCGCGGCTTGGGGAAAAGCTGCGGGCGGGATTGCTGGCGAAGCTCACATCAGTGAGTGGACTGCTCGGGCGGCTGGGAGGAGCCGAAGCGGGGCCGGACGATCTCGCGACGGTCATCTTCAGCAGCGGAAGCACAGGACAACCGAAGGGCGTCATGCTCACCCACGCCAACGTCATCACCAACGTCGAGCAGGTCGGCGAAGTCTATTCCTTCGTCCCGTCCGACCGGATGCTCGGCGTGCTGCCCTTCTTCCACTCTTTCGGCTTCATGGCGACGATCGCCGGTCCGGCGGTGGCCGGCTTTGCCTGCGCCTATCATTTCAACCCGATGGAATCGAAGGTCATCGGCCCGCTCGCGGCGAAGCATGGCGTGACCATCATGATCGCCACGCCGACCTTCCTGCAGTTCTACCTGCGGGGTCTCGAGCCCGTGCAACTCGCCAAACTGCGATTGGTGGTCGTGGGTGCGGAGAAGCTTCCGGTGCGGGTGGCCGACGCCTTCGAGAAGAAGTTCGGCGTCCGCCCCTTCGAGGCTTACGGCTGCACCGAATGCTCGCCGGGCGTCGCGCTCAACGGCCCCGGCGCCAGCCGCGAGGGATCGATCGGACGGGTGATCCGCGACATCGAGGCGAGGATCGTGAATCCGGCGAACGGCGAGGACCTGCCCGACGGCGAGGCCGGCCTGCTGACGGTTCGCGGCCCGAACGTGATGCGCGGCTACCTCGGCATGCAGGAGAAGACGGACGAGGTGCTCAAGGACGGCTGGTACGACACCGGCGACATCGTGCGCCGCGACGAAGACGGCTTCCTGTGGATCGAGGGCCGGCTGAGCCGCTTCAGCAAGATCGGCGGCGAGATGGTGCCCCACGGCAACGTCGAGGAAACCCTCAACGATCTTGCCGGCGGCGGTGACCGCGTTTTTCTCGTGGTCGGCGCTCCCGACGACCAGAAGGGCGAGCGTCTGGTGGTCCTGCACACCGCAAGTGATGACCTGCTCAGGGAGGTGCTGGAAAAGCTAGCGGACTCTCCCCTTCCCAATCTCTGGAAGCCGAAGGCGGGGAACTTCGTCCGGGTCGACGAGATCCCGCTCCTCGGCTCCGGAAAGGTCGACCTCAAGGCGGCGCAGGCGATGGTCGGGGCGGCCTAGCAGACACTTTGATGACCCGTATGGCTCTGGGGAAAATCTTGAAGGCGAAGTGGCAGTTCATCGCCGCGAGCATCCTCGCTCTCGCCGGTGCCTTGTTCGGTGGAATCTTCGGCGGCTTGGTCGGGGCATTTGCCGGAGATTCATGGTGGAGCAGTGATCTCGCCATGAGCGCGTTCCAAACCACCCTTGTCGTCGGCGGAGCATGCTTGGGCGCGGTCCCGGGAGCCGTATGGCTGCTTTGCCTGCGCCAGAAATGGGTGCTTCCCATCCTCTCGGCTGGCGGCTGCGCCGCGCTCTTCCCTGCGTACGAAGCGATGAAGCTCCGTAACGAATCCCTCGCCTCCCTTTACGCTGGAACCGTCCTGCTCGGGTTCATTGCGGGCATCTTGATTTGGGCTCGAAGCAAGAAGGCCGATCGCCTCAACAAGGCCGGTCTGTGAGTCGCGGCGCCGAAGGGGTCGTTACTGGGGACCGAAGCTTCAGGTGCCTGGTGTGATCCGGCCCGGCATGACGAAGCTCCATCGAAAGGCCAACCGAAACGCCACCGTTTCAAGCTCCTACGCCCTTCGCGTGCCACCCCCATGAAACCCATATTCCCTCTCCACCGTCTCGTCCTTTCCTTGCTCACCTGCTTCGCGACTCTCGCAAACTCCGGCCACGCCGCGGAGCCGGGCACCGAGGGCAATGGCGACCATCTGATCGGACCGAAGTACACCATCGATCCCGACCTGACGAACCGGGGTAAGCCCAAGGGCAAGTCCTTCGAGTTCCATATGCCTTTGGCAGACAGCCGGATTTTCCGCGGCGACGACAAGACGCTCGATCCCGCAAAGAAGGTCCGCACCAAGCGCCGAATCGTCGTTTACGTCCCCGCCGCGTACGTCGATGGCACCGAGGCTCCCATCCTCGTCATGCACGACGGCCCCAACCGCCTCGACCTCGTGCGCCACGCCGTCGATAACCTGACCGTCTCCAAGGATCCGAAGCGCCGACTTCCGGCGTTCATCACCATCGCGGTGGAAAATGGCGGCGACGACAGCAAGGGCAGCCAGCGCGGGCTGGAATACGACACGATGTCCGACCGGCTCGCGCGCTTCATCGCGGAAGAGGTCCTCCCCGCCGTCCTCGCCAACAAGGAGATCCGCGCCGCCTACCCGAAGCTTGCCTTCACTTCCGATCCGTGGGGCCGCGCGGTGATGGGCTGCAGCTCGGGCGGTGCCGCCGCGCTCACCATGGGCTGGTTCCGGCCCGACCTGTTCCGCCGGATCATCACCTACTCCGGCACCTTCGTTGACCAGCAGGACGACGATGCTCCGGAGGAAAAGGACTACCCGTTCGGAGCTTGGGAATACCACTCCGGCATGAAGCTGATCGAGCAGTCGGCCAAGAAACCGCTGCGGATTTTCACCCACGTCTCCGAGCACGACAACGGCGCCGACCGCACGGAGTCGAGCCATCACAACTGGGTCATGGCCAACGAACGCACCGCCGCCGCCCTGAAGAAGAAGGGCTACGACTACCGCTTTGTCTTCAGCCGGGGCAGCGGCCATTGCGACCGCAAGGTCTTCGAAGCGACCTTAGCCGACACTCTTGTCTGGATGTGGCGCGGCTACCGGGCAGAGTAGCGGCTTGCGCCGGATCGGTCGGGAGTGAAGCCCTTCGGAATTCATGAGACTTTCACACAGGTGCCGAAGGCGATTCATTCGCCGGCAGCCACCGTCCCGCCATGCCCACTCCTCCTCCGATGCCCCGCAGCGCCCGGTCCGGGTGCCTCAAGGCCGCTCTTATCACGTTCGGGATCCTCGCTGCGGTGGCTCTCGTTGTCGGCCTCCTGCTCTACCGGACGCTCACCAACTTTGATTCCCGCCGCGAGATGATGGCCCTGCGCTCCGGGCTCGAGGTGACGGACGAGCACCTCCGTTATTCTCCCGGGATGGACGGGATCATGTGGTCGCGGTTCACCGTCGAGGCAAAGGGGATCGATGAGGTATTCGACACCTCTCAGGTGGACGTGTCCGAGTTCGACCAGCCTGGATATCAGCTCGAAATGAACCGGATCAACGACCGGTGGTGGGACGTGAAGGGGAGGAAACTTACCGGAGGAAGTATCGAGGTGCGGAACGATGAGTTCATGCACGTCGGCTACGTCGACAACGGCGACGGCACCCTGACCGTTTACATCTACTGGTTCGAGGTTTGACCGGGGAAAACCTGGGGGTTGAAGGCCATCCGGGCAGTGTCAGACAGAACGAGGGAAGGGCCCGCGGAAAGCAGCCGAAGAAGTTGGAAGCTGAGGTTGAGGTGGTTTACACTGCGGAGCCCGACTTCCCCTTCGCGGGTGCTGTCCGGCAGCAGGGAAATGGAGCCCCAGGAGAGTTGCCATGGCCAACAGCGACCCAACGATCTCGAGAGGCCGGATGGCTTTTCTGCTGAGCGTTACTGTCGGCGCGGCGGCCGGGTTCGTGCTCGGCTTGGTGGGCGAGCCCGCCCTCGACGCATCCGATATTTTTGGAGGTCATGTTGACGCTCTGGGCTTGATCTATCTGCTCTTTTGCATCCCCGCCCTGATGCTCCTGCCTTGGCAAATCCATGACATCCCCGTCCTGCGCGGGGTGCTCGCCGGGATGTTCTGGGCGCTGCTTGGCTTCGGTGTCTGGTGGTTGTTCCAACTGTGGAAAGCGAGAAAGCGGCGGATGCGTGCGTCACATGATTCGGGTGCCGGCAAGGGCTGAGGCCGAGCGGTTTGCCCCGCTAGGACTCCATCTCCATACCCAGCATTGCAGCGGCGTCGTAGAGGAACTCCATCTGGGCCATCGACTCGATCTTGGTCGGGACATCCAGTTCCATTCGCGCGATCGCTTCGTCCACCGGGACGCCGTCGGCGAGCAGGGCCACGCCGAGGATGGTGCCGCTGGCGGCATGGTCGTTGGAGCACACCGCCACCGCCCCCTGTGTCCCACGACACAGCTCGGCGACTGCGAGGATCTGCGGCTCGTCGGCGGCTTCCCATTGATCCCGATCCGGCTCCGGAAGCTCGAGGACACGGATTCCCGCCGTATCGCATGCTTGGGCGTCGACCGGCGCACCAAGGGTGACGATGGCCCGGATGCCTGCTGCTGACAGAGACTCGATCTCCGACGCATTTGGAACCGGCATGCCTGCCAGCCGGCCTTCCTGGATCCACCACAATTCGGGCTGCCCGCCCACCGGCGGTGACGACGGCCCGGATGGAAGGTCGGCCGCCGTCAGCACTCCGGGTCCGGGTGACCTCGGTGAGACGAAGGTGGCGGACCCTTTGCCTTTGGAGTGGTAGTCCACGCTGAAGATCCGATCCGGCAATTCGAGGTCCAGCCGATACTCGAAGTCAAAGCTCACCGAGCCCTTCGCCTGGTTGAAGATGAGCCGCAGCGGCATCATGAACGGAGCGAGGCCGACCTTCTTCTCCTGAACGTAGGCCTCGACCTTCTCCCGCGACCATGATTCGAACCCGGGAATTTGGCCGAACCCTTCCGCCGGCATCCGCTCGTAGAAGGAGTTCGGCTTCATCGTGTCCCAGTAGCTCATGAATCCGTAGCTGAGGAACTCGCTCAGCCGCTTCGCGCTCCCTCCGTGAATTTCGATCCATTCCTCGTTCGGCTTCTGCCAGCGACCGCAGACCACGATGACGTCGATCTCCCGGTGTTCCTCCGCTGGGAAGACGGATCCGAAGGGTGCCATACTGCGGGTATTGACCCGGGTCACGAGGCAGCGCTTGAAGCCGGCGTAGTCGGTTCGGGGTTCAAGATCAGAGAGGCGGAAAAACATCACTCCATCCAACTTCGCTCAGGGGTATTGTAAAGCTCGTCGAGCAGACAGAAGCCGGCGCACTGACTACAACACTCCTGCGCCGCCAGCCTTTCCCGGTAACACACCCGACGACTGGTTTCCTCCACCAACCTGTCGGCCGGGTTTGATCCGATAGCATTCCCCGCTTGTTGTTCCCTGACGGTCCCCAAACCTCCGACTCCAACCCTTCTCATGAATCCGCTCACCCGACTTGCAGGAATCCTCATCGCCTCCGGCGCATCCGCGATCCACGCCGAGGACGTCGATGCCCTTTACGGGACCTCGTTTGAAAACGCGCCGGCAGGCATCATCGAAACCTGGAACGACGGTGACAGCCGGTGGCAGTCAAAGGGCAAAAGCGAGATCACCACCAAGTTCGCCCACACGGGCAAGCAGTGCCTCCACATCTTCGGCGGCACCGACAACACCCTTGAACTCACGCTTGCAGGCGAGCTTCAGAACAGCCGCGGCCTGAGCTTCCAGGCGGAGCGCTGGACCGGTCGGGATCCCTTCACTTTCCGGATACTCGCCCAGATCAATGGCAACTGGCAGGAAGTCTCGAACCTCGATGAGCTGGTCGCCGTCGGACGCGGATTCAAGTCCGACATCGTGATCAAGCTGCCCCACGAGATCATCGGTGCGTTGCGCTTCGTCTGCTCGGCCCCCGAGAACGCCGGCATTCTCATCGACGACCTGAAACTCCTCAAAGGTGAACCCGAGAACGTGACCAAGCTTCCCGAGGTCTGCCGCGATCCCATCCGCAAGCTACTCGAAAAGAAGGACATCTTCGTATCCGGCACCGAAGACACCCACACCTTCCGCATTCCCGCCATCGTCACCGCCACCAACGGCGACCTCATCGCCAGCTGCGACGCCCGCCGCAACAGCGCGGGCGACCTGATCTGGGTCCGCGACATCGACATCGTGGTCAAGCGGAGCTCGGACAACGGCAAGACCTGGGGACCGATGGAGACGGTCATCGACTACGGCGACAAGTCGGTCGGCAAGCCGGCGTCCGATCCTTCGTTCGTCGTCGATCGCGAGACCGGCGACATCTTCTGCTTCTACAACTTCATGGACCAGGTGAAGGCGCCGAAGGAATTCCGCCTGCACATGCAGAAGTCCGGCGACCATGGGAAAACGTGGAGCGAACCGGTCGACCTCACCGACGACATCGCCAAGCCCGAGTGGAAGATGGATTTCAAGTTCATCACCTCGGGCCGCGGCATCCAGCGGCGAAACGGACAGCTGCTCCACACGCTGGTCAATCTGAAGCGGGGCCTGCACCTCTTCGGCAGCAGTGACCACGGCAAAACGTGGTCGTTCATCGACACGCCGGTCACGCCCGCCAACGAGTCGAAGGTGATCGAACTCGCGGACGAGAGCCTGATGATCAACTCGCGCCTCAACGGCAAGGGCTTCCGCGGAGTCCACCGCTCGGCAGACAACGGCAAGAGCTGGTCGTTCGAGGTCGACGAAACGCAGGTGGACCCCGGCTGCAACGGCAGCATCCTTCGCTATACCTCGATCGAGGGCGGCTACGAGAAGAACCGACTGCTGCTGTGTCACGCGAACTCGCCACGCGGGCGCAAGAATCTGGTCGTCAAGATCAGCTACGACGAAGGCATAACCTGGAGCGCCGGCAAGGTGATCGACCCGGGTCCGGCCGCCTACTCGAGCCTGACGATTTGCAAAGACGGCACCATCGGCGTGCTCTACGAACCCGGCTATCAGGCGATCCGCTTCGCGCGCTTCACGCTGGAGGATCTGACCGACGGCGAAGACAGCCTGGCCATCCCCTACACGCCGGTGAACTGACTCGAGGACGCCGGCCGGCATCCTTTGAGGCGGTATCTGAGGTGGGAGGCGGTTCCCCGCTACGCTAGGGCTGCGCGAGGTTCTTCTCGATCACGGGCAGGAGCGCGTCGGCCATGACCGCGTAGCCATCGGCGGTCAGGTGCGTGCCGTCCGTGAAAAGCCCGGCCTTCAAGGTGCCGTCGGCATTCATGAAATGCTCTTCCAGATCGAGGAAGGTCACCTCATCAGGCGGATAGTTGTAATCGGTGAGGATGTGATTGGTCTCCCGGCACTTGGCCCACTTCTCGGCGTTCTTTACCGGCAGGATGCCGAGCAGGATCACGTGCGTGTCCGGCAGGCGGCGACGGAACTCCTGTGCGATCGCGCGCACGCCCTGAGCCACTTCGTCGGGCGGGGTGTCCATCCCGAGTTCCCATTGCACCTTGCCTCCGTCGCTCTGCTTGACGACGTAGTTGTTGGTGCCGCACAGCAAGACCGCGACCCGTGGCGCCTCGCCTTCGGGAAAGTCGAGGTTCCCGTGCGTGATGCGGTAAAGCATGACGGGCGTGATGTCGCCGGAGTTCCCCATATTGATCGGGTGATACTTCGCGAACCGTTCGTCCCAGACCTCCTTGCCGTGGGCGGCGAGCAGCGTCCAACCTTTGGTGATCGAGTCGCCGAAGAACACCAGCTGGCAGTCCTCTGCCTGCGCCACCTCGCGGTTGACCCTTTCGAACTGACCCCGCCAGTAGTCGTCATGGATCATCTCGGGCGCGGTGGTGCTGGAACACTCCGGAACCGGATCCCAGAACCCTGGTCCCGCTGGCGCCGGGTCATCGGATACTTGCGGAGGTTCCGGAAGTTCCCCATCGCAGCCGAGCAACGCCGTCGCCAGTCCCACCAGCACCCATCCATATCTCCGCATGGCAGGAGTCTGGGTGAGGAAGAGGAGCCGCACAAGCGACCTTCCCATCGCACCGAGGAGACAGACGTGTGGTCGACACGACGCGCGATCCCTGATGGGTTTGCGGAATGAAATCCCCGAGGGTTCTCCTGCTGGCCGTTCTTTCCATCGTGGCCGCTCCGGTGTTTGCCAAACGATCGTCCAACGCCGGCCCGCATGTCATCGTGATGGTCGCGGATGACCTCGGCTGGAAGGACGTCGGATACCACGGCAGCAGGATCAAGACGCCTCACATCGACCGGCTGGCGACGAACGGGGTCCGGCTCAGCCAGTTTTACGTGCAGCCGGTGTGCACGCCGACCCGCGGCGCGTTGCTGACCGGTCGCTATCCGATCCGGCTGGGGCTGCAGTGCGGTGTGGTCCGCCCGTGGGCGATGCACGGCCTTCCACTCGATGAGCAAACGCTGCCGGAGGGATTGAAGAAGGCAGGCTACTCCACCGCGATCGTCGGCAAGTGGCACCTCGGCCATCACCAGCCCGAGTACCTGCCTACCCGGCGCGGCTTCGACAAACAATACGGCCACTACAACGGCGCCATCGATTACTTCACCCACATCCGCGACGGCGGCCATGACTGGCATCACGATGACCGACGCAACGACGACGAGGGCTATGCCACGGATCTGATCGGTGAGGAAGCGGTGCGGATCATCGCCGAGCACGACGCGCGCGATTCCGAGAGTTCGCTCTTCCTCTACGTTCCCTTCAACGCCCCCCACTCGCCGTGGCAGGCACCCGAAGACCAGATCGCGCGGAATCCGGGATACAAGGAAAAGCGGCGTCAGGTCTATGCGGCGATGGTGACCTCGATGGATGATGCAATCGGGCGGATCCTCGAAGCGGCCGCCAAGCATCTGCCCGAAGAGGATACCCTCGTGTTTTTCTGCTCGGACAACGGCGGCATGAACATGGCGGGAACGAATGGCGAGCTTCGGGGTGAGAAGGGACTTCTCTACGAAGGCGGGATCCGCGTGCCGGCCATCATGTCATGGAAGGGAAAGCTGAAGCCCGGAGTGGTGAAGGAGCCGCTCCACATCGTCGATCTCTACCCGACGCTGCTCGGACTGGCGGGTGCCAGATTCGAGCAACGCAAGCCGCTGGATGGAAAGAACGCGTGGCCGACGATCGCCGAGGGCAAGCCGTCGCCTCACGAGTTCATCCTGCACAACGTGACTCCCTTCCAAGGCGCCATCCGGATGGGCGACTGGAAGCTGGTGCACAACGGAGGCGTGCGGGCCAATGCCAATTCCCACGACGGACCGGAGGTCTGGGAGCTGTTCAATATCGCGGACGATCCGTTCGAGAAAAACGACCTCAGCGGAGAGAAGCCCGAGGTTCTCTCCCGTTTGCGGAAGAAGCTGGAGGAGCTGAAAGCCGAGTCGGCCGAGCCGCACCTGTTGCCGAACCAAGCGCCGGAAGGATTTGTCGTGCCCAAGGTTTGGGGACAGGCGGAGTGAGCGGCTCTGTTCTTCGGCCTCAACGACGCCGCCTCACAACTGCGGCGAGACCGAGGCAGGCGAGCAACGCGACGGACGGCTCCGGGATTGCGGCGAGACCGGCGATCTCGCCCGCGCTGAGCGCGTTGTCGTAGATCCGGAAGTCGTCCATGTCGCCGTTGAAGGAATTGTCGAGGTTGCGGTTCCCCCCGAGCCGGATCAACTGGAAGCTGTTGTCCGGGTTGCCGGCGACCGGCGAGTTGGCAACCTCCGCACCGTTGTAATACCAGCGGGTCGTCGTACCGTCATAAGTCAGCGCGATGTGGTCCCACCGGTTGATGGGCACGGTTTCGGTGAAGTTCACGGTTCCGGCATCGGTGATGCCCCGGTAGACGCCGTTGTGATTGTCGAACTGCATCTCGCCGGAATTCCCCGACGTGAAGATCCCCTTGAATCCCCCCTGATTGCTCGAATCGGTGCGGACCCAGTAGGCAACCGTGAAACTGCTCAGCGTGAAGGCGCCGTCGTTGTTCTGCAGATAGGTGAAGGGGTCGTTCGTATTCACGTTTCCCGCGAAGCGTACCACTCCTTCCCGGGTGCCGTTGCTTGCTGTGACGGTTGAAACGAAGACGGGCGAGGTGCTGCCCCCATTGTCGTCCAGTTCCACCAGATCGCGGGTGCCCGCCGAGTCCGTGAGCAGTGTCGCCTCCGAATTAAAATCGTAGTGCACGATCAGCGCGGACTGCGCATGGCCCGCAAACAGGAGCGCCAGCGCCGAAAAGCACGGTGCCAGCGGGTTCCTGAATCCGGAGAATAGCGGGTTTTTCACGGAGATCGGTGAAGTCGACCGGGTTGGTCTTCCAAAGAACAGGAAGCGGGGGGAAAGCTCAAACCGAATTCCCGGATTTGTGATCGTAAGGCCGGACCGGCAAAGCCTCGAAGACGCCGGTGCAAGCCCATTATGGCTTCGCCGGGCCCGGCGGAATTCCCCAGGCCGTCATCTCAAACCACTCGTGCGGAGGACTGTCCGACCTCTCGTACCGACGGTAGTGAGCGAAGATCCGTTTGTCCTGGCGCTTGAGCACTTCAAGGATCGAAGCAAGGTAGCTGTGGGGGTAGCGTACGCTGAGGAACTTCCTTTTTTCGTCGTAGCTGACCCTCAGAGGCTTTCCCGGACCAGGTTCGAAGAAGGTGATCTTGACGAATTCAAATTCGACCTTGGTTCGGTCGTCATGCTTCCCCACCAGATGGATTGCGATGGAATTCAGCCGCGGCTCCTCCGCCGCTCCATGGATGACCGCATAACTCTCGACCGACATCGTGCCGACGGACACGTCCGCGCCTCTGGCATCTTCCCCCAAGGTGAACTTTTCGCTTCTTTCGAGTTCGAGCAACTTGTCCGGATCGAATTCATCCGCAGTGGCAAGAGATAACAGGAAAGCGCCGCAGGCGGCGAGTCCGGGGAAGATCAGGCGGATAACATTCATCGTGAAGGTTGTTGTTGGTTCAAGCGACGGTTGGGTTCGAGGACTCCGAGGGTCAGGTGACGAGCCAGCATCAATTCAGGCTGACCTCGACACGCACGAAGCCCCGGGGGTCCGACAGGAGGTCGAACGGTTCCTCATACACGACCCGCTCGTAGTCCGAGCCGATCGGCGTGACGGTGGGAGTGTCGGTCAGGTCGGTCCATACCGGCGACGACAGGTCCGGACTCTTTCTCGCCGCATAGTCGAGTTCTCCCCCGACCCGCCGCACGAACTCCACCCGGAAAATGCCACCGCCCACGGAGATCTCGACATCGATGGCCGGGAGCCCGCTGAAGCCCGATCCCGGGATCAGGCGATGGGCATCGGATCCGGAGAGGTCCATCCCGAACGCATACTTCAGAAGGTTCGGAACCCCGTCGCCGAAAGGTATCGCATCGGGGCCGGCATCCGGACCGGTCAGACCGGTAAGAGCCACGGCATGGTCGAAGCCGCTGACTGCGGCAAGCCCGACGTCGTTGCCGTCTCCCGCGGAGTAATCGATAAGAAAGAAATGGGTGCCACCGCCAAAGGTCGCGCTTACCGCCGCCCCGTCCGAAAAAGTCCCGACGACCGGGTCGGCACCGTCATTCTCGATGATCACGAAGCTGTCGCCAATCGTGGGCGCGTAGCCGAGATCCAATAGCAGGGCACCTCCCAGTTGCACCGATCCGTTGACCTGAAGGACGTCGTGCTGGTTGGCGGGAGTTCCGTCGATTTCCATCTCGAGTTCGCTGCCTGACGACATTGCGAGGGCACCCGAAACCGTCAGCGCTCCGACGCTCGCACCCGGTGCGATCTTCGCTCCCGGGTTGACGGTCACCAAACCGCCGCCGACGGCTCCCGTTCCGCCAAGGGTCGCACCGTCGAACACCGTGACATCGCTGGCACCCGTCGCCGAACCGAACAGGTTGTTCGCCAGCAGGGTGCCGGCAAGCACCTGGGTCTCGCCGGAGTAGTTGCCCGCCTCGGCCAGGGTCAGCGACGCCGGACCGATCTTCTTGAGCACGGGGAACGGAGCGAAACTGAAGATCTGGGAGTTCAGTTGGAAATCCGCATCAGTTTGGATACTACAGACACCGTAGATGCTTACGGGGCCGTTGCCCGACTGCGCGAAGTCGACCTCGAGAGTCGCGTCGGACAGGTCGATGCTGGCCGGGAAGGGCCCCGCTCCTCCGAGCACGAGCGTGTTCTGTTGCATGCTGATCAGACCCGAGAAACTGCCTGCGGCATTGAGAACCAGACTTCCGGATCCCGTCTTGGTCAGCACGAACGGTCCCACGGCCGCGAAATTCTCGGCAAGGCCGGAGTTCAAGGTGAAGTCAAAGTCGCTGTGGAAGGTGGTATTCCCGACGTAGTAGGTGCGGTTCGTCGATTGCGGCGCCGTCACCTCAAGGGTCGTTCCGTTTTCCATGAAGACCGGGGCGAAACTCGAACCGAGGGCCCCGTCGGCACCGATCGACAGCACCCCTCCGAACACGTTCGTGCCCATCGTGTAGCTGTTGGAGGCATTCGACAGCGTCAGCTTGCCGCTTCCGGTCTTGATCAGGTTCCCGCCCGTCGGCGCGGCGAAATAGTCGGCGACCGGTCCGCTGACCGTGAAGTCGACATCGTTGTGAATGGTTGTGCTCCCGATGGAGAACCCGGTGCTGTTGGTGTGCGCGGCAGTGACATCGAGCGTGGTGTTGTCACCCATATTGAGGAACAGCGGCGTCGCACCGGGACCGCTGACCGAGAGCGTCCCGCCCTCGAAGTTCATCCCCAGAGGAAAACTGTTGCCTGGATTGGAGAGCCGGAGGGTCCCGTCGCCTTGCTTGATGACGAGGCTCTGGGTCGAAAGCTGGCCCGAAAGATCGAAGGTGGCGCCCGCTCCGATCGACCACGTGCAGAACGTGGAGAACCCGTCACCCGCGATGTCGATATCTCCGGTGAACGAGTGGGTCACGGCGGCCGATGCAACCCCGATGTCCCCGATCGTCAGATTCAGAGAACCTCCTCCGACCGCATAAGCACCGGACCCCGAGAAATCGAGCGTATCGGCAAACTGCCCGCCATTGAGGTTCACCGAAAACCCGCTCGCCGAAGCATCGAAGGCGGCGGTGTCACCGGACCCGGGAAAACCCGAAAGCAGATCCCAATTTCCCGAGTCATCCCAATCCTGGCCGTTCCCGCCGGTCCACACAAAACCGGTCGCGCCCACCGTCCAAGGCAACAACCACATGCTGAGCAGGACGGCACCGGAGCGGATTGGGGGGGAAACTCTCATCACATCTGGGGGGCGCCCGCCACAAGCCCTGTGTGGAAGCGTGGGAGCACGATGGGCCCACACTAGGCCGAGGCCCGAGGTAGGTCAACGTAGTGCTTCACCCCACTACCGAAGACAGCCCCGGGATGTGTGGGCGCCCTTGCTCGCAAGGACCACTGAAACGAACTCGTGAGGGGTGCTCCCGAGCGAGGTCCTGAATCCGGGGAACATGGGTTCTGCGGCGAGACCGGCGTCGATCAGGTACCCGGAAAAGGGGAATCCAAATGGCTTTGAAGAATGAATTCCCCTCTCTCTCGGCGCCGAGGCCGACTCACCCCTGCTGCCCGCCAGAGAATCGACCCGTAACTTACAGGGTCGAATCCGGAAGAATAGGACGCCGGGTCGATGCCGCGAACTTCAGAGAGCGGACTCCACTTCCCTCACCGCAACTCGCAATCCCACATACCCATGTCGATTCCCCTCACACCCATCGTCGTAGCGGTCGTGCTGTGCGGCTGCATGAGTTTCACCTCGTGCGGGACCGCGGAGCCACGATTCACCGGTCCGTCCGCGCTTGAAACCGGCCATTGGTATCGGGCACGCACGAACCCTCCGACCTACTATCCCAAGGGACTGCCCCGGGAAGCGCCGACGGGGTACCGACAAGGCTCCTGGGTCTATGCGGGCGACTCCGCCGGGACGCGCTTCTTCATTCCGGACCGAGGCAGCGCCGATCTCTCCAGCCGGGAGCTGACCTCCGAGGCCCTCGCGGCGATGGCCCCCGAGAAAAAGGCCCGTTTGGGAGAGGAACTGGACGAAGAAGACACCGAGAGTGCGGTTGAAAGCGCGATCGAGACCGCGTCGCTCCTGTTGCTCTATTCGGCGGGGGGCCTCGCCGGGTATCCCTAACCAGAGACACCATGGGACTGCCATCGGTCACTCTGGAATTCTGGTGTCACAATCCCCAACATCTCCTCCCTGTTACGCACGGTCTGCTCGCCATGACACCGGGCGATTGACAAGGCTCCCGCCATTCGCTCACTCGACCGCATGAGCGCGGAACCGGAGCGACAGTGGAAGCGGCGCATGAGCTGGCTCGGGTTCGCGCTGTCCGTTCCGGCACTCGCCGCGTGGATCTGGATTCTGGTGGAACTGATGAAGGACGAGATCCTCGTCGGGATCTCCATACCGGTCACCCTGCTCATCGGCGGGGCCGCTTACGCCCTGCACCGCTTCGTCTGGAAATGGCGAGGCACGGTGGTCGTCACCGCGCTCGTCCTCCATGCCGTGCTGCTGGTCGGCCTGATGGCGGTCGCGAGAGGGGCTCTCGACGCTTCCGTATTCGAAGCTCTCGGGGACATGTTCGGTTTCGCGGTCGACGTCGTCCGTTGGGAGGCAAAGAACTTCGACGCCTCCGAACCGTCGACCGGCATGGGCTCCCTGTTCCTGATCGGTTCGCTGGTCTTCACGCTACTTCATCCGATCTACCCCACCTTCTGGACCGCCATGACCTCGTCGATCGGGTTCAGCCTCTTCATCGGAATCATTTGCCTGATGATGAGTCGCGCTGCATGAAGGGGCTCCGGGGCAGCGTATGCCATGCCCCATGGAAAAGAACACGAGACGGCGCTCCATCGCCACGACACTCGCGGGCCTCGCTTTTGCCGCAGCACCCATCGCATCTGCTGAGTCGAAGGCATGGGACAACGACCCCGATGGCGTGAAGGTCTTCATCCTCGCCGGTCAGTCGAACATGGTCGGTTACGGCAAAACCGAGGACGGCGGCAACCCCGAGTGGGAAAAGGGCAAGAAGGACGTCCCAAAGGAGATCAAAGGTGGCGTGCGCTGTTTGCGCGAGATGGCGATCAACGATGCCAACTATCCCGAGTACGATTACGCCTCGCTGCTGGAAGACCCGAGCCAGCCGCAGACCAGTGCCTGGAAGACCCGCTCCGACGTCAAACTGTGGTGGCGACACGGCGGCTCGGGCAAGTTGGGCGGCCAGATCCGCAAGGGAGATCTCGGCCCCTTGACCAGCACCGGCAACTGGTTCGGCCCGGAGTATGGCTTCGGGCAGATCATCGGCGACTACTACAAGGACGACGAAGTGCTCATCATCAAGACCGCGTGGGGCGGCCGGGCATTGGCATCCGACTTCCGTTCGCCGAGTATGGTGAAGCATCGCGGTGGGGAAGTCGGGCCCTTCTATAAAGCGATCTTCGATTACTCCCATGAGGTGCTCGACAAGCTCGGCGAGGAATTTCCCGAATGGAAAGGCAAAGGCTACCAGATCGTCGGTTTCGCCTGGCACCAGGGTTTCAACGACCGGGTCAGCAAGGAGTTCGCGCCCGAGTACAAGGACAACCTCCCCGACTTCATCGCGGACGTTCGCACGGAGTTCGGCAACCCGGACCTGCCCTTCGTCATCGCTTCGACCGGCATGGGCAACGCGGGTCCGGTCGAAGAGCCGCCCTACGAAGGCTATACCGCGGTCGAGAAGGCCCAACTGTGGGCCACCGGCGTCGGCAAGCCGGCCAAGGTTCTGTCGATCGACACCCGTCCTTTCTGGTCCGATCCCAAGGACTCGCCCAGCACCATGGGCCATCACTGGAACCACAGCGCCGAGAGCTACTTCCTCATCGGCAAGTCACTGGCCGACCGGATGGTCACGCTGCTTGAGGAGTGATCGGAGGAAGCTCCCTCTCTACCGCTTCTCGATCCTTCCGTTCGGATACACCCGCCGGTTGCACACGATGCCCTCGGAGGAATGCTGGGCGACCACCATGAGGTCCACGCGGGTGGCCGGCGCCGACTGGTCGCTTACCCGCATCGTCGAGGCTTCAGCGACAAGGAATGGCGCAATGGCCGCCACCGCAAGGCCCGCACCAATCGGAGCAAAGGGATCGTTGTCGGCCCCCTCAAGCATGCTGCCGGTTCCCCGGGCAAGGGCTCCCGCATGGTGGGCAAGCGGCGGATCGACGTCGCAGTAGACCGCATAAATCTTCCCCGGCCTCACGTTGAAATCGAGATCGAGTTCCTGCTGCCCACCCTGCGGCCAACTGAACCGCACCCGCACTCGATTCCTACCGGGACTCAACTCCGCTTCGTCCCCCTTCGCAGGCCGACCGTTCACCGCGACGATCCGCAGGTCATCGATGCGATCGCGCCGGGGCAGGTCCGGTGTCGTGTCCAGCACCCCCATGCCCGGCGGCGGCGGCGTGGTCCGGATCGCAGAGTCGGCGCACGAGCAGAGAAACATGGCACCTGCCACAACAAGAAGGCTCAGAAAGTGCAGGGGGCCTAGCCGGTTTCGGTCGGAGGTCTTCATCGAATCGGAGAGCGACGGAGGCCGGTCGTTCGGCCCCACAGTCCCTGATTCCGGGATTCTCGGAAAAGGTTACACCAATTACCCGACGCCGGAATCCGGCGTGCCCGCCTTGCGACGTCGCTACTCATACACCCGCACCTCGCACAGGCGGAGGTTGCGGTCCTTTCGCAGCAGGCGCAGCCGGAGAGCGGTGGTTTTCACCGGTTCGAACTGGAAGACCTGACGGCGGTGGATGCGGTCCCGTTCCATCGTTCGCTCTCCCACCGCTACCCACCCATCCCCGCCTTTCGCTTCGACGACGATCTCCGCGCGGAAGAGCAGTTCGTTCAGACTCAGGTGGACCTCACGGATCGTTTTCAGCGTCTCCCACTCGAGCGTGATCGGGCGGGCCGGCAGCCAGTCCGCGCCTTGCGGCAGCCCTTCGGACTCGCGATTCCAGCCGTTGGTGATCTCCGGTTGGGAAACCTTCGCCAAACGCGCGAGGTCGGACGGATCCTCGTTCCTCACTCCGACGATGTAGCACCCGTTGCGCAGGAGAGTTTGCTGCAGTTCTCTCAGATGCTCCTCGTAAACACCGCGGGGTGAACTCCCGTGCTTGTTCGCGATCGCGGCGGCTGTCCCCACAACTTCGCCGGTCGCCATCATCGGCCGCTGCACACGCACCCCTCCGAGAGCCACATGGCTGGCACTCATGCACCGTCCCGCCATGAACAGGTTGTCGATGTTCCTCGAATAGAGACTGCGGTAGGGAATGCTGACCCGCCGGCCATGATAGACATGGAGCACGTCGATCCCCTTGGTGAAGTAACCGTGCGGATGGTGGTCATCGATGCCCCAGTCGGTGAACGCGACGTTGTCCTTGTGCTCGACCTGCCCGTCGAAATCGCGCTGGGTCATGATGTAGTCGCCCATCAGCCGACGGCTTTCCCGGACGCCCGGGACGTAGTTCAGCCACACGAGCTTGTGGTTCGGGAAACGCGCCGGCGTCTCATGGTTCTTCTGATATCCCCAGATCCCGAGATGGATGCGGAAGAGCTCGTCGCGGATCTTCTCCGCATCCTCGATCGTGTCGCCGGTGCCGCCATACTCGACGAACCATGCGCGCGAGCCGGCGACCTCCTTGACCGGTCTCCCGGGACCCTTCGTCGCTTGGTCGAAGGCCTCGTGACGAATGGGCTTCTTGATCCTCGGCACCGTTCTCTCGAAGTCGTCCGGCGAGGTCCATTGGTAGGCCCACGCCGGGGTTTTGAATGGAACGGGGCCGTCCATTCGCTTCGTCACCGCCTTGTAGAGGCTGTTGCCCATCGTGTGGTTGTTGGCCTCGACCGGTGCCAGCGACTCGTTGAATTCCGAGCGGGCCTCGGTCCCGTGGCTGTAATCGGCACCCGCGTAATGACCGATCCATCCATGACCGGTGGTGTCGACGAACAGAGGCGCCCGGAAACGCATGCGCTGGCCCGTCCGGACATCGATCCCGATCACGGCCGCAATCCGGTTGGCCGATGCCATCTCGACACCGATGCCGCGCGTGTTGAGAAAGAGCGAGATGTTCGTCTCGGCGCGGACCTTCTCCTCAAGGAATTCCGAATCGGCATTGTTGCTCCAACCCTGGATCGGGAACAATTCCTCAGTGAGTCCGGTCACATTGATCTGATCGGGCGGAGTACCGATCCACCCCATCGGCGGCACCTGAATCTCGTCGGAAGCGTTTCCGCCAAGCACCGGCCGGTCCTGGACGAATGCCACCTTGATGCCACCACGGGCAGCGGCGATAGCTGCGCCAAGCCCGGATGACCCACCACCGACGACCACCAGATCGAACTCGCCCTTGTCCAGCACCTCCGTGCTCACGCCATTGAACCGGATCCGCGCATCGTTGAGATCATCGGGCTGGTTCGGCGGGAGGTAGCCGTCGCTCGCCAGCACCAGCGCATCCACGCGTCCCCACCAACCGGTCCGGTCGGCCAAGCGGAGTTCGCACGGGCCCTTCGCCAACTCGAAGGTTTCTCCCTCGATCCACTGCCACGAATCGTCCGCCGCCTTGCCGAACAGGGTCTCGTCCTCCTTGCCGTTCACCGACACCCGGAACGTTCCCGGCGAATGCGACGGAAACCAGTCCCGGCAGCGGACCCAGAGACGATAGTTTCCGTCTTCCGGAATCTCGACCTCCGTCACCGCATCCGCCACCGGCTCACCGAGTCCGGTCGCGAGCAGATACGGCGAGCCCATCGTATCGATGTGCTGCGGATCGTTCGCCCATCCGCCGGTCTCCGCAAACGACTCCGCCTCCTGCCAGACCACACTCGCCCCTGCTCCCCCGCCGAGGAGAATCGCGATGCCGACAACTGCCGATCGAATGCCCACGATGCGCATCCCAAAGGCCACGGTTCCGGAAGTCGAGCATTCGGACACGATCGAAATGCCGACCGCAACAAAGCCGAACGGCCGAAGTTCCTTGCTTTAACCATCACTTGCCCTTCGTTTGCTACCGATACCGCCATGAAGTTCCCACTCCTCCTCGCCCTCTTGCCCATGCTCGCCCCGGCGGCGGACTGGCCGCATTTCCTCGGACCCGACCGCAATGCCGTGTCCGGCGAAACGGGTCTCGTCCGCAGCTTCCCCGAAGAGGGTCCGCCGATCCTTTGGGAAAAGGAACTCGAGGTCGGCTTCGGCGGCTGCGCGGTGGTCGGCGACGAGGTCTTCATCATCGACCGCGTCCGCAGCGAGTCGGACCTGCTCCTCTGCCTCGACGCCGCGACCGGCAAGGAGAAGTGGCGCTTCGAGAATCCCGCCGAGGGCGAACCGCCCTTCCCCGGCTCGCGCAGCGTGCCGACCGTCGAGGAAGACGCCGTGTATTTCGTCAACGCATTCGGCCGGGTCTTCCGGATCGATCGCAAAAGCCACAAGGCCGTCTGGGACGTGAAGCTCGACGAGCGCTACGACGGCGCCACCCCGAAGTGGGGCTGGGCGCAGCCCGCCCTGGTCGTCGGCGACGTGCTCATCGTGACGCCGTTTGGCGAGAAGATCGGCACGGTCGGACTCGACAAGAAGACCGGCGAGGAGATTTGGAAGAGCGGGCCGATCGGCGACTCGCATTCCTCGCCCACCGTGCTCGAATTTGGCGGCGAGAAGCAGGTCGTGATCATCTCGGTGACCGACAAGGACGGCAAAGGCGGTCTGGTCACCAGCTACCGGCCGACCGATGGCACGGTCCTGTGGCAGACCGACCTCTACTACAACAAGATCCCGATCCCGATCGCGACCAAGGTCGGCAAGGACCGGCTCTTCGTCACCGGCGGCTACGACTGCGGCTCGAAGATGCTCAAGGTCGAGAACAGCGGTGACGAATACAAGCTCACCGAGCTCTGGTCGGCCGACAAGGGCTCGCAGGTGCATCCGGCCTTCGAGATCGACGAGCACCTCTACTTCCTCGCCAACGAGAACTCGAATCACAAGGTGAAGAGCCGTCGCCAGACCGGCGGGCTCAGCTGCTGGACCCTCGACGGCAAGGAGCTGTGGAACACCGGAGACGAACCGTTCATGGGCCGCGGCGGCATGGTTCACGCGGACGGGATGCTGATCATCCAGGACGGGGAAAACGGAGTGCTGCGACTCGTCGATCCGTCCCCGAAAGGTTTCAGCATGCTGGCCGAAGCCAATGTCTTCGGCTCGGACCTGCGCAAGCGGTTCGACCTCAAGTACTGGAGCCCGCCGGCGCTGAGCGACGGTCGCCTCTACATGCGCGGCCAGGACCGGCTGCTCTGCATCGATCTGCGGAAGAAGTGATTCTTCCCCATGCCGGTCCGACCGTCCGCGGTAGCACTGGCGAAAGGCCCGGGGTGTTTCCTCGGTAGCGGTTCGGTCAGAATCATGATCGATGCGCTGAATCGAACCCGACGGACCATGGCACCGCTCCTCGCGGCGGGGTTGGTCGCCACCACCACCGCGCAGGAGACCGCCCCATCCGAGTTCCGGGAGCGAGCCGACGGAATATTCCAAGCGGAGGCCGGCAAGCCACTGAAACGCGCGGCGAAGAAGCCGCCCTTGGGCAAGGACCGGGGCAACTACACGCGCGCCTACTCGTTCTCCATCGTCCAGTTCGCCGCCCGTTGCTTCTTTCTGGACGAGATGCTCGATGAGGCCAACGCGGCCCTCGCCGAGAACGCCCGCCACTATCTCGACAATCCCAAGGACATCGTCGACCGCGACAGCTTCCACTGGCACGCGGACATCGTCATGCGCCTGATCGACATGTACGGCACTCATGGTAGCTCACATCCCGGACGCCTGACCTCGGAGACCGAGGAGCTCTGCCTGAAGCCGATCTGGATCTATGTCGAGAAGAGCGCCAAGTACAACAAACCGGACCATGCGACGACCGGGACTTGGCATTTTCACAGCACCGAGAACCACCATGCCATGGACTTCTCGGCCCACTGGCACTTCGCCAAGCTCGCGAAAGACCGGCCGGATTACCGGGATCGCACGCTTGATGGCGGGGTCACCCTGAAGGACCACTACCGGGCGTGGAGTGACTACATCATCGTCTATTGCCGCGAGCGCGCGAAGAAGGGGATCAACATCGAGATCATGTGCCCCGGATACAATTCCGTCTGGCTCAAGGGATTCTACAACTTCCGGGATTTCGGTGAACCCGAGGTGCGGCGCTCCGTCGACATGCTGCTGGATCTCTACTGGGCGAGTTGGTCCCAGGAGCAACTCAACGGCGTCGAAGGCGGAGGCAAGACCCGCATCCGCGGTGTGAATGGCTTCTCCGCCAGCCGCCACGGGATCCCCACCCTCGCGTGGCTGTATTTCGGAATCGGCCAGAAGCCGACCATCATCCAAGGCGAGATCAACGCCATACTCAGCAACTACGAACCGCCGGCCGTCGTGGCGGAGATCGCACACTCCGCGCGAATGCACGGACCGTATGAAGTCCGCCAGCGCGCCCAGGGGCTTGGCGAGCAGGGAGTCGGCGATGCGATCCTGAACGAGGGCAGCAAGCCAAACCGCTTCCGCACCGAAGGCGGCGGGATCGTCCGCTACAGCTACTGCGATCCCGCTTTCACCATCGGCACCCTGATGACCGAGGCCAGGCCGGTCAGCGATTGGGTCGCGATCAGCGCCCAGAGCCGCTGGCAGGGGGTCATCTTCCCCGACAACCCGCACGCACGCATCGTTCCGGTCGTGCGTCCGGCAGGAAAGGCGCGCGATGTCCTCAATGGCCATTGGTCTGTGCAGAGCAAGGGCTGCCTGATCACCCAGAAACTGAAGGGCAACAAGAGCGGCGGACCGATGATCGTGTGGATGCCGGAGAAAGGCATGGCGGCGCCGGTCCGCGAAGACGACCTCGTGTTTGTCGAAACGGAAGGCGCCTACGCCCTGATCCGCGTGGCCGGAAGCGACTTCACCGTGAGCGACCAACCGGTCACCAACCCGTCGAAAGAGGGATCCACCCGGGTGGCCCCGCCCGGCAGGCTCATCCTGCCGAAGAGCGACACCGCTCCGGTGATCGTCGAAGTCATGGCCAAGTCACGGGTGAAGGACTTCGCCGACTTCAAGAAACGCGCCAAGGCGTGTGAGTTGAAGATGGACGGCTCCGTGCTGAGCTACCGCTCGCTCTACGGCGACGTGCTGACGCTTGATACTCGCTACAAGAAAACGCCGACCATCAACGGCGAGCCCGTCGACTACGCGCCGCCTGCCGTGTTCGAAAGCCCTTTCCTCAACTCGGACTACGACAGCGGAGTGGTGACAATCCGCAGCGGAGACGAAGCCAAGGTGCTGGACTTCAACTAGCGTGGCACCCGCGAGGCGCAACGCGTGAAACTTCAGCGGGCGAGCCACTGCTCGAGCAGGCTTTCGGTTTGCATCAGCTCTTCGTAGGCCGACGGATTGCTGCGCTGGAGTTCGTTGAGCTCCTCCGTGCTCACGCCCTGCAGCGAGCCGAACTGGCGGAGGTTCTCGCGCAGCCACTGCTCGAACGACTCGTCGCCGAGCTCGCGACGGAGCTCTTCGAACTGCGGGGGCAACTCGACGCCTTGCGATTGCGGGTTCACGATCACCGGATCGGAGTCATCTTCCTCCGCCGGAACCCACGGGTCCTCCTCGCTCGACGGAGGCTCGTTCGAGCCTTCACCGCCAAGCGGCGGCTCGGTTTCACCCGTGTCCTGACCGACGGGCGGCTCCTGTCCCTTCTCGAATTGCTCAAGCCAAAGCTCCAGCGCCTTTTCCAGATCGAGAAACTGCTGATGGAGCCCGGAGTCGTCATCCACCTCGGACTCGTTGATACCTTGCAGGCTCCCCGTTTGCTCCGCGTTCGAGCGCAGCCACTCGGCGAATGACTCGTCGCCGAGTTCCATGCGGAGCTGCTCGAACTGGGGCGGCAGCTCAACGGGTTGGTCGATCAGTTCGATCTGGTAAAAGCAGCCCGGCAGCTCGCACGCCCCGAGATCCAGATACTCGTAGGTGCCGGGATAGATCTCCTGGCAGCAACCGAGATAGCTCCAGGTCTGGAGGTCGTCGGTGGTCAGCGTGATGAACTGCAGGTCCGGCTCCGCCTCGAAGGTGATCACACAGGCCCCGCCGGGGAGCAGGTCGAGTTCGATCGGGCCGAGAATCACCGGCGGGCTCTCGGGTTCCTGCGCCAGAGCGGAGGAGTTGAGCGCGAGCGATCCAAGCGCGACGCAGGCGAGGCGGGCGGCGGGACGGAGGGTTTGTGAAATGGTGGATGGGAAGTTCATGGTCGGCTGGAGTTGGCTTCGATGCGTGCCCCAACCGCAGTCCCCGGATCGCATTGTCAAAAGATGACCGCCGACCGCGAAAAACATCTGTCCCTTCCATCCCATCTCGGGAAAAGTGATTCATCTCCATGGACGAAGAACCCGAGATCCCCGCCCCTCCTCCCGAGGTGCCGAGAGGCAGACTCTGGGGCTCCCTTGTCGTCCCGCCGATTCTCACCGTACTCGGCACGATCATCCTGGCATTGATCGGCAGTAGCGGGATGAACTACGGCGCGGAAGTGCTGCTCATGCTTCCGATCGGGCTCGTCGCCATCATCATCTGCCTCGTTTACTTCATCCTCGCGTGGCGTGTCCGCTATCACGGCCGCACGCTCGTCCTGACATCCATCGGCTACTTCCTCGGCCAGATCATCCTCTGCCTCTGTCTGTGGTACGGATGCTGTTTCGCGGTGCTCGCCTGACCGACAAGCCGGACTACAGCTGGTCCGCGATCATTTCGGCCAGATCCGACATCGGACGCTCGGCATCCTTGAGCCGGATCCGCTTCGAGCGCTTGAAGTCGGGAAGGAAGATCGAGTCCGCGAGGTGGTCGACACTGCGGCGGTCCGAGAAGGCGAGGTTCAGTTCGCGATTCAGCCGCATGCTGAGGATGTCGAGGTTGGCAGACCCGACCGTCGCCCAGTCGTCGCAGATCATTGCCTTGAGATGCGTCATGCGCGGGTAGTGGTAGACCTTCACTCCGGCCGCAATCAGATCTCTTGCAGTCGCAAGGTTCGAGACCTCCATCAGCTGCGAGTCGTTCTCGGCCGGGAAGATTACCCGCACATCCACACCCCTGCGCGCCGCGTCCTGTGCCGCCCTGACCAGACGGTCCGAAGAGAAATACGGATTCTCGATCCAGATCCGATCGCGGCTGGCATGCATCGCGGCGATCGACGCCTTGAGCACCTCGGAACGGCCGGCAGCCACATCGGTCCGCAAGATTCGGAGCGGCACATCGTTCTTTCCGGCCACAGGCCAGCGGATCTCTTGGCGTGGCTTGAAAACCGCGAAGTCTCCCCACGGCCCGGCTTTCCTCCATGAGCTCTGGAAATCGCGGGCGAGGCTGCCGACGATCGGACCCTCGACCCGGATCATCAGGTCGTGCCACTCGGAGAAGTACTCTCGACCGATGTTCATGCCACCGATGATCGCCGTGCGGTTGTCGAAGAGGAGCAACTTGGTATGGTCCGCCGCCAGCCACGGATTGAGCGTGCGCCGCACTTCGATCTCGGTTCCCCGCTTGAGGAAGCTGCCCATGTCCGCAGGCGGCGAGAACCGGTCCGGCGCGGGGGTGCGCGGGGCCGACATCATCGCGGTGTTCGTTCCCATGTCGTCGAACATCACCCGTACCGGAACGCTCTCCGCCTTGTCAGCGAGCTTGCGGGCGTACTTCACGCCGATGTCGTCATTGTCGAAGATGTAAACCTGAACGTCGACCGACTCGCGGGCGCCCGCAAGTTGCCGGTCGAGTTCATCGAAGAATCCCGGGCCGTCGACCAGGCACTTGATGCTTCCGAGTTCGCGAGCTGGAAGTCCCTGCTGATCGAGAAAGTGTTCGAACGCTTCACTTCCGGGACGGGCGGTCGGGATCGCGTTCCAGGTCATCGCCACCGGAGCACTTCCCTCCACCAAGCCGCGCGTCCGGTGCCAGAACGAGGAGAAGGCCGTCGCGGTGGAACTGACCGGCTGGCGGACCGTCGCAACCGCCGTGGCGCGGAATGCCGTCTGCCCGAGCATCGCGGTCGCGGTGCCCGTCTCGCTGGCCTGGAGACGCTGACTCCGCATCGAAGTGCAGGAGCACGCCGCCATGCCCAAAAGGCCGAGCAGCACCAAAGTGGTGGGAGAGGTCGCGGATTCGTTCTTCATTTTCCGGAAACGAGAGGGGTTCACCCATCGAATCCGGATCGGGAGGAGAAGGTTACACCCTGAGAACCGGGTTCGTCAGGGTCATCGGGCTCCTCAATCCCGGCCCGGACGAAGAACTGCTTGTCACCGATCCGGTGATTTCCGAGTTTCCCGTGTTCGGAAAGCCCCCGCCTTCCGAGTTTGCCGAATCAACGCACATGCATCTCCGGTTCACTCTCGCAGCCATCGCCGTCTCCGCCGGGGTCGCGGGTGCCGCCATCACGGTCAACAGCAGTTCCTTTTCCGGGGTGACCAGCGGGGCGGTCAACACGGCCGGAACGGCGGACTGGGGTTACATCAGCGTCGCCGGCGGATTCTTCGACAGCAATCTCGGAGGAGCCGGAGCGTCCTACAGCAACACGAGCTTCGGAACCGTATCGAACAACGGAGGGACCGTTCTCTCGACGGTCAGCGGCGCCTCCACCATCGGCACGGTCACCCTCACCGAAGGCACGACCGGCACCGATACCATCGGAGGCCAGGGCAATGTCTCGAACTACACCTTCGACGGCACGACTGCCCACGGATCGTACGGAAACTTCGCACCCAACGAAGCCAACATCTGGCAGATGACCTTCAACGATCTCGGCATCGGCCAGTACGAGATCACGCTCTACATGGGACACTCGGAGAACAACCGCGTGTTCGACATGGACGTCAGCTTCGACGGCGGTTCCACCACCGAGTTCACCACGACGTCGCCACAGATCGGCACGCTCGGGAGCACCGTCGCCGCCTACGGATCGAGTGGTTCCGCGTTCACCTACAACATCGATGTCACGACGACGTCCGCCACCGATGACCTGACCCTGACCTTCGGGGGAGTCAGCGGCGGATTCGGCGGAGCGATTTTGGCAGGCTACACCGTGACCCCGATTCCCGAGCCCTCGACCTGTGCCCTGATCGGCCTCGCGGGAGTGGCGGTTTTTCTTCGCCGCCGGCGCTAGGGCCCCGAACAGAAGGTTCTCGGAATTCTCCCGGAGTTGTGCCAGATTTGTCCGTTGGGAAATCGGCACGGGCCGTGCATCACGGCTGGATCACCGCCGACCGGTGACTGCTTTCCCCGCCATCGTCGAACCCGATCCCCGGACATGCGCAACGCCCCCATCATCCGTGCGTGGATCGCCGCCGTCGGCTGCGTCGGAGCGTTCTTTTCGGTTTCGATCGCGCAGCAGACCCCTCCGGCGAAGCCCGAGGCCGGAGCCCGCTCCGTGGAGGACTGGATCGCCCAACTCGGTGACGAGTCGTTCCCCCGCCGGGTCGAGGCGACCGAGGCATTGATCGCGATGGCTGAGGACGCATCGGCCGCTTTGGACGCCGCGATGGAAAGCGAGCACCCGGAGATCCGGATGCGCGCACGCCACATCAGGGTCCAGGCGCTGCTCGAGCCGCTCGTCGGAACAGTTTGGAAACTGACCGAAGGCGAGGGATCGACCTACACGATCGAGTTCCTGGCCGACGGGCGGCTCAAGGACAACAGCCCCAACAACACCACCTTCGACAACGATCGCTGGCGGGTGGAGAGCCGGGCGGACGGCCCACCGGTGCTGGTGCTCGAGGTCAACGACGCCTACGCGACCAAGACAGCGCCGCTGACCGGCACCAAGGTCGAGGGCGAGGCGATCAACGTGAAGGCCCACAGCTGGAAGTGGTCGGCGGAGCTTGTCGAGTCACCCGAGGAGTAACACTCCAGCTCCTTTCGTCCCTAGGGAAGCCTGCCTCACTCGAGACACCCATGAAGAGATCCCTGAAGATCCCATTGTTTCTCGTCGCAGCCGGAGTCTTCGCGTGGTTGGTGTTCGGAGTTTTCGGCATCCAAGCCCTGTTCATCGATCGGAAAGTCGAGGAGCAAGTGCCCGAGGCGGTCATGAGTCTGGTCTCCGGCCAGGACGGCGGATCCGCATCCACGGATGCGGAAAGGGCACTCCTCGGCAAAGGGTCTTTCCGGCAAGGCGACAGCACCTACACCATTTCGGGTGACGCGTTCCTCAGCCGGATCAATGGTCAACTCAACCTCACCTTCACCGGCTTCGATGTGACCAACGGCCCCGACCTTTTCGTCTATGCGGTCAAGAGCAGTTCGACCGACAACCAAGAGGTCAAGAGCACCGTCAGCGAAGGAGGATTCATCAATCTCGGCACGCTCAAGGGAAACATCGGCGACCAGAACTATGCGTTGGAGGACGGACTCGATCTTGAGGATTACCCCGTCATCTCCATCTGGTGCCGACGCTTCGGCCGGAACTTCGGATCAGCCCTGATCGAACCGGAACCGATCCCCGGGAGCCCCTGATTGGCGCATCCGTCTGGTGCCGCCTCTCCGTCAGAGTCCTGCCTTCGCAACGGCTGCCTTCATCTTCGCCAAGCCGGTCTTCGCCACCTCGAGGGCGGGCTGCTTCCAGTAGGAGCGGTTGAAGAGCTCAAGGCTGAGGACCGGGCTGGCACCGACCTGGTGGAAACCCTGCAGAATCTCGGTGAGCGGCGCGATGCCGTCGCCTGGATAAACCCGGTGCTCGTCCTTGATCGATTCCCTCGGCGGGTCGGCCGGGTAGTCGTTCATGTGGAAGGTCTGGAGCGCCTGCGGTCCCAGTTGCAGGAGCGAGGCGAAGTCGGAGCCACCCTTATAGGTGTGATAAACGTCCCCGAGGAAGCAGGCCTTGGGGTGCCCGGCTTCCATCGCGATGAACACCGCGGTGCTGACCCGGCCGATGCTCTTGTTGCCGCCCCACATCTCGATCTGGGGAATCACTCCCATCTCGTCGCCGAGTTCAAGCAGCGCCCGGTAACGCTCCGCGGCCCGCATCGGATCAATCGCGCTGTCGCCCGGAGCTCCGGCGGGAGGAGCGGCAATCCGGATGCCTCCGAGTTGGGCGATCGTGTCCATGTCACGCTTCGCCTGCTCGAATCCCTCGGCACGCTTCGCGTCATCATCAACGATCCACGGCGCGAAACCGATCGCGCTCTCCACCGTCAGGCCGTGGTCCTCGAGGCGCTTCCTGAGATCGGCGAGCTTGCCTCCTTTCCCGACATACTGACCGAGCGTGCCGAGCCACGGCTCGACGGCATCGTAGCCGGCCTTCGCCGCGATCTCGATCTCCTCGGCGGCATCCAGCTTCTGGCCACGGATCGTGCTCATGTTGAGACCGTAGCGGAAACGGGCGGGCGGCTGGGTCGGGTTGGCGCTTGCGAGCCGGGTCGAGCCCGCCACGGCGAGCGCGCTGCCTGCGAGAAATCCGCGACGGGAAACCGGTGGGGTGTTCATCGATGCCAAGGCTCCGATGAATCGCGGCCGACCGCAAAGCCTTTCGCCGGGCAGGACCGGCGGCGGATCGTCTAGAACTCCACCTCGATCCCGATCGACAGGTAATTCGAGCCACCCCGGATCGAACGGCCGGTATTGTCGCTTCCGTATAGCCCGCCCGCACCGGATCGATGCGGGATCCCGGCAAACAGCCACAGGTGTTCCATCGAAGCTGCCGACACCCCAAGCGAGTCGAGCCGGGTAATGCGGGTAAGGTCGGCGCAATTGAAGGCGAGCGAGAACTCGAGGTAGTGCAGGAGGTGTTTGCTCGAGTTCGTGCCGCGATTCTGGATCTCCGCCACCGGAATACCGTCGGCATAGGAAAGGCCGGTACTGAAACCGAGGCGCGTGCGCAACGAATCGCTCCACGGGAACTCGGTCCATTCGAAGCGGACCGCCATCGTGTATTGGAAGACATCCGACTGCGCGGACTTCTCGTTGTGCCACATCACCCCTCCCTCAGCCAAAACGTTGACCGGCCAATCCCAGAGGTCCTCGACGAGGACCAGCGCCGCGCTGAGACGCACTCCGTTCTGCGGCAGGGTGTCGATGTCACCGGTAAAGATCTCGCCAAGGCTGTTGGACGTCCCCTGAAAGTACTGCAGGCCGAGGCGCCAGCGCTTCTCGACATCCTCAGGCTTCTCCTCCACCAGCTCCGGAACAACGGCCTTGGAGCCGGACCCGGACGTCCCGGCACTCACCGGTGTGAGAATCACGAAGGCCAACAGGGGGATGATCCAGCGAACGCACATAACACAGCCTCCCCCTGCTTAAACGGAGGGGCGCAAGAAACAATTGAAATCCGGTCACGATTCACATCCATCGCTCCGTGTCCGGGTGCGGATTGGATTGACGCGCGAGCGCCGTTGACCGAGGGATGGGAGCATGTCGCTTCGAATCGCTCTGCCTCTCATCTTCTGCGCCTTCTCTCTGCTGCCCTCGATCCTCCGGGCTGAGGAGGATCAGTTCGTCGAGCGCCACGTGGCGATCCTTTCCGCTTACAAGGCCTTCAAGGATGCGCGCGCCGATGCCGAAAAGATCGCCAAGGAGTCCAAGGTGCCGTTTTCCATGCAGGGCCGGGTCTATGACAAGAAACGCGGGCTCATTTATCCCGACGACTTCGAGGACGAGGCCTTCCGTGGCGGCTACGTGGCAAGGCGCTTCGACAAGACCATTCTCGATGGCGGTGACAAGGAGACCTCCTACCTCTCGGTCGAAAAGTCGGATGCCTACAAGGGCTTCACGCCGGGATACTACATCGTGGTGGCGGGTATCCGCGACAACCGGGCCGACGCTGTGAAGCAGGCCGAGAAGTTCAAGAAGTGGGCTCCGACCGCCTACGCGAAGAAGACCAAAATCTACATCGGCTGCCTGCATTGAGCAGGACCCACCCCTTCAGGGGCGCTCACCAAAGGCGTTGACCGCGCGGAGGTGGAGGATGCCCGGGCGGTCGCCCGGCAGGGAGAGTTTGAGGTAGCGGGCCTTCGGGGCAGGCTTTCCATCGGCGGCCAGTTCGATCTCCCACGAGGCGGCTGGCGTCTCCGCCTGCCAACAGGACTTCCACGAGTTCCCGTCCTCAGAAAGCCAGAGAGTGAGGCCGGCGGCGCGTTGCTTGAGCTGCGGCCGGTTGAGGATCTGAACGACGTCGATCTGGCAAACGTCGCCGAGGTCGATGGTGGCGCTGGCGGCATTCTCCTCCCGGGTGTGGAAGGCGAAGTCCTTCATCGGTCCGTCGAAGAGACTCGCGTGGTCGGCCTTGTGGTCGCTCTGCGGGTCAGACGATGAAAGCGTCAACTCGGCGTGGCCACGGGTGAGGTTCTTCATGTCGCTCCGTCCGAAGCGCGGCGAATCCGGCGACACGCCGGCGCGCAGGTCCTTGCCGACACCCCGCCAGCCGTGGCGGATGACCGCCTTGCCATTCGGGCCGTCTGGGTCGAGCCGCCACGCCTGCAGATAGACCTCCCATGCCTCGTCCTTGCGATCGATCGCGGTCAGCAACATGCCTTGGGCGGCAAGGATCAGGCAGCGCTGCTGCGGCGTGTAGGCGTCGTTGGCGAGCATCGCTTCGACTTCGGTCAGCGCGGCTTCAGTCTCTCCTTTTCCGATTCGCCCGGTGATGCCGCGGATGAACTCCCAATCCTTGAAGGCGAGGCGCGCGGCCCAGCCGGAGGCGTCGGAGGGATCGAGTTCGGTGAAGGTTTTCACGGCGTCCTTTTCTGGCGCGATCGGCAATCCGTTCAGGGCGTCGATACGCTTGGCGATTTCGTCGGGCTTGTCCTTCAACTCCGAGATTTCCCGTAGCAAGCGGTCGCGCTCGCGGGATGCCCGGCCGATGAGGTCGACCTGCGCGGCGACGGTGGCGGGAGAAAGCGACACCTCTCGGAGTTCGCGCCCGGACAGGGTTTTGAGCAGGTGCCCGTCGGGTCCGTAGATTTGGATCGCGGGGTAGGACCGGACCGACTTGCGGTCCCAGCCTTTGACCGAAGCGTCGAATGCCTTCCGGCCCTCTTCGTCGAGGTTCTGGGGAACATCGATCGCGCTGAGCACGAAGTCGGATTCGAGTGCGGCCCGGAATTCCGCGGCTTGCCAGAAGCCGGTGGCGAAGGTGCGGGAGGCACGGTGCCAGTCGCTGCCGTAAACAAGCACCGCCAACGGGCGTCCGGACTTTCCGGAGGCCTCCCGGGCTTTCGGGAAGCCGTCAACGACGGAGACTTCCGCCGCGGCGGCGTGGACGATCAGGGCGGTAATGAGGAAGAGTCGCATGGCTCAGTTCTGCTTGGCGCCGTAAACGAGGAAGCGGTTGAAGTGGAGGTGGGGTCCGTTCTCCTGCAGCACGCGGACGTAGCCGGCGTCGAGCTTGCGGTCGGCCAGATCGATGCGCTCGACGCGCTTCGCTTGGGTGAAGGTGTGAACGTCGGTCCAGCTCGTGCCGTCGGTGGAAACCTGGAGCTTGGCCCCGTTGAGGCGGGCGAGGTTGCCACCGCGCTGGACGATCACCACGCCGGACAGCCGGCCGTAGTTGCCGAGCTGGACGGTCGCGAATGCGGGCGCCGCATCGGTGTGGAAGTCGCCCCCGTGTTCCTCGATCACGCCCCAGTGGCGGGTCGGCACGTCCCAGCGGTTGCCGGGCTTGGCGATGGCGAGCGTGCCGCCGGAGCTTAGCAGGATCCCGGGAAAATTCTCCACCTTCACGTCGCACGGTTCGTAAGACTTCGATGCGAGCTCACCGAGGAACTGGAAAGTCGCCTTGTCTCCACTTGCGGCGGCGCTCGGAAGGATCTTGGCGGCGAGCACGCCGATCGTTTCGCCGAAGTCGCGGCCGTTGCTTTTGCCGAGGCCCTCGGTGATGCGGTGGATGAAAGCCTGCTTGCGCTCCTCATCCTTGCCGCAAACCGCGAACTGCGCCTCGAGAAGGGTCGGCACGAGCTCGGCCTGCTCGGCATGGATGCCGAAGACGGCCACCGCGAACTCGTCCTGCTCGACGGGCTTCTTCGACACCATGGACATCTGCTTCTTCACCGCGGCGGTCAGGTTCCAGCGCGCCGCGCCCCAACCGGAAATGGCGCGATGGTAGGAGAGCAGCACGTCCTGACGGAGACGCAGCTCGTCTTCGCCTTTCGGCAGGATGGCGGGATAGACCTCCTTCGAGAGGAAGTCCCACGCGACCTCGGGAAACTCCGGCGCGAGATGCTTCAGCACGTCGGCATGGAGGTCGTGCCATGCCTTCTCGGGAGCGCGCTTGTCCCTCAGCAGTTCCGCACTCTCCAACCAGTTCGCGTAATCGAGCGGATGACGGGAGCGGGCTTTCCGATAGGCGGCGATCGCCTCGCCGATGGATCCCTTTTGCCGGAGGCTCCCGGCCTCGCGGCGCATGTCACCGGACTCGCGCGCCTCGCTCGTCGAATTCTGCGAGCGCGTGTTGTAGAGATGCCAACTCCAGGAAGTGCCGTAGAACGAGTGATGAAGACCGCGGCTCCATGACAGTGAGTAGGCCGGCACCCATTCCTGCGGCCGGATCATGATCACATGGGCGCAGTGGCCCGGCTCGCCCATGGTCGCGGCCGGGATGCCGTTCGCGATCGCCGCGGCGGCGCCGAAATTCGAGAGCGATCCGCAAACGCCACCGACGTGCCTCACCATTTCCGCCGGGCTGTCCCAACTCGCTTCGAAGGGCTCGTAGTAGTGCGGACCCTGCACCGAGTCGCCGAACGCGTTGTGGGCGATCCAACGCGCATACCAGCAGGCGCCGGTGTATTGATCGGCCGGCAAACACACCTCCTCGAGCTGGTAGTTCATCGACTCCAGAGAGTTGAAGCGGTCGTGCTGGACACCGTTCGCCAGATAGCGCCGCTCGAAAACACTAAGGTTGCCGTACATCTCGTTGAGCAGGCCGACCTTCCAGTTGTCGCGGAAGTATTCGTAACGGCCTGTCATCCGGGCCGCGTCCCACTTCTTCACCGGTCCCTCGAGCGCGCAGGCCGTCGCCATGCCACGGTCGACCGGCACCTCGACCATCGCCGGGTCGGACTCCCACAGCGCGTGGAGCGTGGCCATCGATGCCGTGGGGTCGGCAACCTGGCCGGAGTCGAAGAACTCGTGCTGCCAAACTTCCGAGCCGAGGAATGCCTCGCGGAATCCGGCGGCTTTCTCGGTCGTCAATCCGGCTTCGTCCAGCACACGGGTGGCGGTGGCACGGAGCAGCGCGGAAGAATCGGCGGCGGCGAAGAGAGGGGCCGCCAGCGCGAGAATGGCAATACCGATGAGCTTCATGGTCCTTGGGAAAATCAATGCGAACGGGTCACCAAATACCGGAATGGACCGGAAAACTTACAAATACGGACCCCGTTTTCCACAGAAAACGCGGATCGGACCATCTCGGAGCATCTGGAGGGTTGCAACGGGACTCCCCCCAGCATTCACCGAATCACCGGCCAAGGCTGTCCTCGTGGAAATCCAGCCAGAGCTTCAAGGCTCGCGCCATCTGGGGGCGGGTCCAGCGCTTGCGGCGAACCAGACGGCGGGTCGCGTCGAGATCGAGCCATGGCTTGTCGGGGCCGATGTAGTGGATGACCTTGGCCAACTTTGGGTGGGCGAGTTCACGCGGTGTCGGATCCATTCCGCGCATGACCCGGTAGCCGAAGCGCAGCCGGTATTCATCAAGGAAGAGGTGGCATTGGTTGAATGCATGGTCGAGATGCAGCTCCTCCCGTTTCGGCCAATCCGGGTAGAAGGAATGGAGGAAACTCTGATCACCCTGCCCCCGGCCCTCGAGTTGTCCGAGCTGCGAGAGCATCCGCCCGAACAATTCCTGATCGGGCTCGATCACGAGCAAGCCGGCATTCAGGTCCACCCAATGCGAATGCTGCGGGAGCATCCCGCCGGCATTCACCGCGCTCATGTGGGGACGCTCGAAAAGCTCGTCGAGGTTCGCGCACACCAGCATATCGGCATCCAGATAGACCGCCTTCGCGAACTCGGTCTGCTCGAAGATCCGCAGCTTGGTGAAACTGTGGCGCCAACGTTCTTCAACGACCGCCATCCCTTCCGGCATGGGCACCGCATCGACTTCCCTGATCGCGATGCCGGAGTCCTGCAGTTCCCGACGGGCGGCCTCCCCCACGCCGTCGGTGACCAGCACGAGCAAGGGAGCCTTCGGCCGGGTCCGCGCCAGCGAGTATGCCAGCACCCGAACTCCCGGCAGGAAGTCATCGGTGGCCAAAAAGCTCAGGTAAGCGATCTCACTCATCGTCCCGCGTCGGGGAAACCTCCGGAACCTGTTCCCATCGGTCACCTTCCCCGCGGAGGAACGTAGGACGGCGGCCTCCGGAGGGTCGACCAAATCCGGATGCCCCGCGCCCGATGGTAGAGGCTCCGATTCGATCGCGTATCGGATGCCGCGCCTGCGGACTTCGTCCCGGGCCTTGCCTCCCGATCATGAACGCCGCGATCCTCTCCCGTTCCCTGGTATGCAGCCTCGCGCTCGGCATTTCCGCCGGCCTGACAGGGGCGTCGGCTGCAGCCGAAGCGGAGAACCCGGATGCGCATGCCGCTTATCCCCGCCCGTTTTCCCGACCGCCGAGTGCCGGCAAGAACTACGACACGTGGCGCGATGCCTCCGGTGCCGACATCGGCCAAACTTCTGTCGATCCGAAACGTTTGCCTTCGCGGGTCGACAATTCCGCCCGCCCGGAGTTTCCGGGAATCTTCCGACAAAAGTGGGGAGCATGCGGCCAGTTCGCCTCGGTCGCGACGATCTTCAGCTACGAGATGAACGTCCTCAACGGCACCGCCGCCGACAGTGACGCGACCCGGTTCCCCGCCCACTTTTCCTGGAACATGATCAACGGGGCGTCGAACCGCGGATCGGAAGCCTATCACGGCTGGGAGGTGGCCAAGCGGCTCGGCATTCCCACCGCGAAGTCGTACGGCGGTGTCCGGCTCGACAAGATCGGCCTGTGGCCGGATGGCTACGCGGTCTGGCGCGAGGCGATGGAGTATCGCGTCTCGGGCTACCGCTACTCGCCGGCCTCGACCGTCGCGCAACTGAACGAGGCCCGCGGTTGGCTCTTCGACCGCAACCGCCCGGGCAGCAACGGGCCCGGCACCGGCGGACTGCTGGCGATGGACGGACGCATGGGCGAACGGGGCAAGGTCACGAAGACCATCCCGGAAGACGAACACGAGGAGGGCAAGGAGGTCTGGATCCGCTGGGGCCCGAGCGGCTACGGCCACGGCATGGCCTGCGTCGGCTACGATGACGAGGTCGGCTACGATGTGAATGGCGACGGCAAGATCACCAACGACATCGACACCAATGGCGACGGGGAGGTCACGCTGGCGGACTGGGAACGCGGTGCCTACATCGTGGCGAACTCGTGGGGTGAGAAGTGGTCCGACCGCGGCCGGATTTACCTCCTCTACAGCGCCATGATCGACCCGACTTGGGAACGCGGCAACTACCTCGGCCGGGTGGAGGTCGCGCGCTACCTTCCCACGACGACCTTGCGCCTCAAGCTCGCATGCGACGACCGGTCGGACCTGAGAGTGACAGTCGGTATCGCCGGCGACCCCGACGCCGAGAGTCCGGAACACGAATTCGCACCCGAGGTCCTCAATGGTTGGCCCTTGTTCGGACGGTCCGACGCCGGCCACGTGCCGATGGCAGGCCCCGACGACTCCTCGCCGATCGAGGTTGGGATCGACCTGACCTCACTCGTCGAGAAAGTCGCAGCCGACCGCACGGACGGCCGCCTTTTCCTACGCCTCGGGCGGGCCGAGAAGAGCGATGCGGTCGGAGAAGTCCACCACGCGTTCATTCGGCACTACGATGCCCGCGGCGCGCTCGTTCGCGAAGCGCCCTTCGAAATCGGGAACGGAAGCTTCGGCAAAGAGGTCCTCTTCTTGGAGGCCCCATTGGCGGCGCCGGTCAGGAACTGACCGGGTGGCTTACCTGCGCAGCGGTCCCGGGTGATCGATGCTGTCAGCGTCGCGAGCCGCGCCGGGGAATTCCGCATGGGGATTCCCACCCGGGCCTCTCTCCCAAGGCAGCACCTTGCCGTCCTTGATGCGCGGCGGTCCGTGCCGACTCGGTGTCGGATTGGCCGGCAAGGTATCACCGGTCTGCTCCGTCCATGCCACAAGCAACTCACGGCCTTTCTCCAACGCCCCGGCCATCGCCGGATCATCCGCGAGGTTGTGCAGCTGGTCCGGGTCCTTGCTCAGATCGTAGAGTTCTTCCTTCGGACACGGGTTGGCGAAGGTCTGCCAGTGATCCTCGGTCGTCCGACCTTCCGCATGGGCCTGCCACAGCTCCTTGCCCGCCGGATAGGTGGTGTCCGACTCCGCACACAGGTTCATCTGGTCGGGAAAGCGGTTGCGGATGTAGGCGAAATCACCCCACCGGACGAGGCGCGAGTGGTTTCGATAGACGTGCCAGTTCTGCTCGGAGAAGACGACCTCGCGCACCGTGGCCGCAGGGTCCTTGAGGATCGGCACGAAGCTCCGGCCCTGGACGCATTCGGGAATCTCGACACCGGCAAGCTCAAGACAGGTGGCGCTGAGGTCGATCACGCTGACGAAGCTCTCGGTGACGGCAGCCTCTTTGATCAGCGCCGGGAAATGGACGACCCACGGCGTCTTGATACCGCTGTCGTACAGCCGGCTCTTGGCGCGAGGGAACGGACGACCGTTGTCCGAACCGACGACAAGGAACGTGTTCTCCAGGACTCCCTGGCGCTCGAGTTCGTCCCGCACCTTGCCGACGAAATGATCGAAGCGGCTGACCTCGTGGTAGTAGCTGGCGAAATCCTCACGGGTGGTCGGGCTGTCGACGTTGTAAGGAGGCACCACCACTTCCGCGGGCTTGTACTCGGGCGCATCATCGCCGATCGTCCAACCCCGGTGGGCATCGTAGGCGGCGAACCAAAAGAAAAACGGCTGGCCCTCTGGACGGTCTCGAACCAGCTCCACCCAATCGCCGGCTCCCCCAGGACCACCTCCTCCGGTAATCTTGTCGAAAGCCCGGTCCTTGTTGGAGAACATATGGTTCTTCCCGGAAAGCGCGGTGTAGTAGCCGGCATTCCTCAGCAACTCGGGGAAGCGGACCTGGTCGTCGGGTAGTTTCGAGTGGAGCTCAGGCGCACCTGTGTTGTGCGGATAGCGGCCGGTGATGATGCTGCACCGGCTCGGGCTGCAGCTGCTGATGGTGAGATAAGCCTGATCGAAACGCATGCCGCCGGCGGCAAGAAGATCGATGCTCGGAGTCTGGATCACCGGGTGCCCGTAGCAGCCGTGGTCCTCCTGCGAGATGTCGTCCGAGATGAAGAAGATGAAGTTCGGGCGGGCCGGGTCGGCCGCAACCGCCTTGCCAAGGCATCCCGCAAGGACCGCAATCAGGATCAGTTTCACACGCCGAACCTCCCAAGCCGGACGCCTCCGGTCAAACCCTCGCGAGGCAGATCGGATTCCGTCACCGGAGCGCGAGGCGTTCGTGATCCGAGATTCTCCTTCATCGGCGAAAATGCTCCGATAGGCTGACCGCTAGACCGAATCCGAACGAACGCAACCGATGAGACCTACCCGCTTCCCGTTCACCCTCCTCTCCTGCCTGGCTGCCATCGCCTTCGCCATCCCGGCGGGTGCGAAACCGCTCAAGGTCTTCATCCTCTGCGGCCAGTCGAACATGGAAGGCCACGCCCAGACCAAGACCTTCCCCGCGGTCGCCAAGGACCCGAAGACGGCGGAGCTCCACAAGGCGATGGTCGGCCCCGACGGCGAGCCGGTCGTCTGTGACGATGTCTGGATCGCCTACTCTTACGGCGACTTTTCCGGCAACCCGGTCGGAAAGAAGTCGGGCAAGCTGACCGCGGGATACGGCAGCCAGCACCATGTCGGCACCGGCAAGATCGGCCCCGAGTTCACCTTCGGCATCTACATGAACAAGGCGCTGGGCGAACCGATCCTGCTGATCAAGGACTCATGGGGTGGCAAGAGCCTGAAGGTCGACTTCCGCCCGCCGAGCGGCGGCGAACCCGAGGAGGAGAAATCCAAGGAGAAGGCGGGCAAGTACTACGGTTACCTGATCGAGCACGTGAAGGAGGTGCTGGCCGACCCGAAGAAAGTCTATCCGGACTACGACCCGAAGGAGGGCTACGAGCTTTCCGGTTTCGTGTGGTTCCAGGGGTTCAACGATCTGGTCGGCAACTATCCCCGGACCGATCCGTCCGCCGGCAAGAAGAGCACCAAGGACTACTCCGAATACAGCCGGTTGCTGGCTTGCTTCATCCGCGACGTCCGCAAGGACCTCTCGGCTCCGAAGCTGCCATTCGTGATCGGGGTGCTCGGCACCGGCGGCGAAGCGGCGGGCGAGAACACGGATGCCTTCCGCGCCGCCATGGCCGCGCCGGCCGGGATGGACGAGTTCAAGGGGAACGTCACCAATGTGTTCACCCACAAATACTGGCCGACGGAACTGGATGACGTGCTGGCGAAGGTGAATGAGGTAAAGAAGGAATTCGCGGCGCGAGACAAGGAACTCGATAAGCGGCGGAAAGCCGGGGAGAACGTGAAGGCGGACAAGGCCAAGCTCGAAGCCGAGAAGCGCGCGAAGATCGAGAAGTCGCTGAGCGCCGACGAGCTGTTCCTTCTCGACAACGGGATCTCCAACCAAGGTTTCCACTACTACGGCTCCGCCAAGTTCTTCGGCCAGATCGGCAAGGCCTTCGCCGATGCGCTGGTGAAGTTGCGGACGAACAAGTAGCCGGGTTGCCCGGGAAGGACCCTGATCAACACCACAGGCTGGCATTCAACGAGTTTGACGGACGGCCCTTCGCGTGTTCCTTTCCTCCGTCCGCAGCCGCCATGATCCTGTCCCGACCCCTCGCTCTACTTGCCCTCGCATCAGCGACAGCAAACGGGGCGATCATTGTCTCCACGGACTTCAGCGGGCGCACGGTCTCGGGAACCACGGCGAGCAACATCACCTTCAGCACCAACGGCATTGATTCGCCGGGAAGCTCCATCACCGTTTTCGAGAACGAAAGCAACGGTGTGAACGACGGCTCGACCCAGAATGCGGGGCTCTTCAACACAACCCCGGCACAGGGCTATCTGGCGCTCGACCTGAACATCGACAACGAGGACGGATGGTATTTCGACGTTCCGGTGGTGCTATCGTCCGGAACCGCGTCGATCGCCATCGACACGCTCGACCTGACCTTCAACCACTTCAGCAACACCGGCGCGGCGCAAGGCAATGGCGCGACTCGGTCCGATCACCGGGCCGAGTTGATCGGGTCGACGTCCGGAGTCGTGGTGACCGACAGCGACCTCAATATCGGCGGAGCATATCCCGGCGGGCCCTACGCGACCTCCCTGGATCTCCCTTACACGATCGATCCCAGCGAAACGTGGACCTTGCGGATCTATGCGGATTACAACGGCGGCCAAGGCAACAACGTCGGATACGACTCGTTCACACTGAACGGGACGATCACCGCGGTCCCGGAACCTTCGGTCGCCGTGCTGGGAATCCTCGGAGTCGCTCTCGCGCTGCGCAGGCGGCGCGCCTGACTCGCGGGCCTGCTCACTCGGCGACCCGGCATTTCGCCGCGACTTCGTTCCACGTGAAGTCCTCACGCAGCATCCTGGCTAACCACGGATCAATCTCGGGCAGGCGCTTTGCAGCCGCGAACTTCTCTGGCCGCGTGATACGGGTGAAGAGAACCCGACGGCAATCGGCGATCGGGACCGACTTCATTCCGTAGCCGCCAGGTTGGTTGCTCGACCAGAAGCGAACCGTCTTCGCGTCGTGACCGAGGTAAACAACCAGGTGGCCCCTTTCCCGGCCGCCGATGGCGTCGGTCCACCAGATCTTCAGGAAGTCACCCGGCCGGGCCTCGTCCCACGAGGTGAAATTGCGGCCCGCACGCAGGTCGGCGACCAACTTCGCGCTGCCCGGACCGTTTGAGTTCCACCGTCCGAACACCCCGTGGCCATCCTGGTGATCCATGACCGGCAGCAGAGCCTCGGAGTCGCTCTCCAGTGCCTTCAGCAAAACGAGGTAGGTGGCCCCGGAACAGAAACTCGGTTTGGCGAGATTCGCCTGCACCCGGACCGTGCCACCCCGCAGCTCGCAGGCGCCGGGCAGCAAGTTCTTGGTCGCGTCACTACCGTCGTATCCGCCTCCCGCGGGCATCTGCCGGACCGCCGCGAGGACTTTCGCATTGAATCCCGATTCTCCCTCGCCCGCCACGGTGGCGCAGCCGCCCGAGAGCAGTCCGACGAGAAGGATGAAGGCGCCGCGGATTCCCATCCCGCATTGAAGCCCCGGATCGTTTCTTCCGCCAGCGGAGAAATCCCATTCCGGTGATGGCCCGGAATGGAGCGCCGGTTTTGAAACCGGCATCTTCCGGCACCGGTCGGGTCAAATGGGTTACGCGTTCCACAGGTTGATCCGGCTCGTTCAGAAGGCAATGAATCCAATAGGTTCAGGAAACTCCGGAAGCCGGTATCCGGCCGCCAGCCGTGCCTCAAAAACTAGGATGCCCGTACTTCCCGGATCAATCCCCTGCTCTGCCGGTAGAGTTGCGTGCGGGTCCGGTTGATCAGCTGGCTGATGTCAACCGGGCCGTAACCGAGCTTGCCGCCGAGCAGGACCAGGGCGCGGTTCTCCTCACGCGACACGCGGCCGTCGGCCAGCGCCATCGCCGCCATCTCGGTGAGCCAGGCGCGGATCTCCCCTTCATCGTCCGGACTCTCCAGCTCGAGCGTTCCGTCGTGTGCGGACGTGATCAGCGATTCGATCTCTTCGGGGCGCAGACCCGCACGTTTCCCGTATCCTTCCAGCACCCGCTGTTCCTTCGGATCGACTTGGCCGTCCGCCATCATCACGTTGACCAGCCACGCCGCGAGGGTGAGGCCACCGTGATGTTCGACGCCATCCAAACCCGGTGCCACAGCCGCGACACCCTCGCCCGCCGCTCCCCGCGGCTGGGCGGCCATCGCCTCGCGGAGTGACTTGATCCACGGATCGTACGGTCCGGCCCTGTATTCGAGGACCCAGTCCAAGGCACCGTCGTTGATCACGGTGCCACAGTACTCGCAGGCCGTGGCCGCGCTGCTCGACACGCTTCCGCCGCAGTTGGGGCAATGGCTCGCCTGCAGACCCCGTTCGATGTTGGTCTTCGTCTGCCCTCCGCGCAGAAGCACGAAGATGTCGGTGTGGATCAGCTTCGCTCCGGCACGGGTCCTTTCCCCGTTGGCCGTTTGCCGATGCATCGATCCGCTCCAGCGGACCTTCACCAGCGCCCGGTCGCCGTCGTCACCCGGAATGACGCCCAGCGACTCCACGCCCCCGACCGCACAGTCACCCGGGTAGGATCGATTGCCCTGTGCGTCAGCCGCCAGTTCTCCGGCCAGGCGTTCAACACAGGCATCGGTCGCCATCTTGCGGATCGGGTCGCTCTTGCCGCTCCGGTAGGACGCCATCAGACGCCAGAACATCACGCTGGTCTTGTCTTCGAGGGCCTGGAACGAGAAGCCCGGATCCTTCTTCATCATCGCAGGCAATCCCGGGTAAGCGACATCCTCCGTCGCCACCCACTCCGAGGCCTGGGTGATCTCGGCGAGAACCCAGTCGTAGGCACCGCTCTTCACCAGCGAAAGGCAACTGCCGCACTGGGCCGATTCGTTCAGCTCGAGCGGGCTGCCGCAGTTCGGGCATTGCCCTTCGATCAAACCACCCGCCGCCAGGGTCTTGGCATCCGGCCTACGGATGAACGACCAGTATTCGGTGAATGACGAGTCCGCACTCGAACCCGAGGTCTTCATGCCGGTCCTCAGGTTGACCCGGTAGTCCACCGCGGAGCAGTGCAGCTCCACCGTGATCACGTCGTACACCGAATCCGATTTCACCTGCACGATCCGCGTCCGATGGATCTGGATGTTCTCCATGTGGTCCCGCCAGCCCTCTTCCTGCTGCTCCTGGATCTGCAGACTGAAGCGTTCGTCCACGCCGTCGGAAATGAACGCCTCGACCTGCCTCAGGTCATGCGCGCACCACGCATTCTGGATCTTGAGAAAAGCGAGTCCGACCCGCCGGCAGAACGCTCCCTCGTCAAAGCCCGGATCCCGCTCGCGCAAGTTGCCGAGCGCCACCTCACGCATGCGCTGCTCCTGCATCGCGCGGCCCTTCCGGATGACCGATCCCTGATGGTAGCCGACCGACCCGTTGTAGCCCTTCTTGCCATAAAAGAAGAAGGCCCAGCCGAGAACAGCCACCAGCGGAATGCCAATGAACGGATGTTCGACGCACAGGCGGAACAGCAGATAAATCAGAATGCCGAGGTCTCCATCGCCGTCGCCGCCACCACCGCCGCTGAAGCCTCCTCCGCCGCCGCCACTGAAACCCCCTCCACCGCCACCGCCGGAGAAGCCACCGCCGCCCCCTGCGCGGGCTTGCAGCTCACCGATGCCGATCAGCACCGCGAGACCGATGAATGCGAGGTGGCGTTTCCTCATGGGCGGGGTGTTATCGGCTGCGCTACCTCCAGCAACAAGGCCGAACCCGGTGGTTGCCGCTGATGAACCGCTCGCCTGAGCCTGTGCAATTCGCAACCGCGGCGTTGCAGAAGTCGGTGCACGAAGCACGAAGAGCGGCCGCGAGGCCTATGAAACCGTCGGGCACGGGATTCGCTCTCCAATAGCGTAGCAAACGCTCGAGACCACACATGAAACACAATCTCCATATCGTCCCGCACGAAGACGGATGGGCGATCCGCCTTTCCGGAACCGACAAACCGCTCTCCATCCACGACACCCAGCAAGCTGCCATCGAGGCGTCGATCGACGTCGCCGAAGACGACGAGTGCAACGTCGTGGTCCACCGCCGCGACGGAACTTTTCGGAACGTGATCCGTTACGAGGCGATCGAGCGGCGACTGGCCGACGAGGACAAGAACCGGCTGCTCGGTGCCAGCCCTTTGGTGTGGGGCGTGTTCGCTGCAGGCGCCCTCGCGGGTCTCGCCGCGATTCTCATCACGCGTCCACCGGCCCAGCTCAGGCGCTGGCTCGATTGAGTCGGCGCCGAGCCTAGCTTACGGCGACCGTCTCTACGATCCCTTCGTCACCGTCTGCTTGAAGCGCTCGATCGCGGCTCGCATCGACTTGGTGACGTCGGGATGTTCCTCGGCGACGTTGCGCGTCTCGGAAAGGTCGTCCTTCAGATTGTAAAGCTGCACGTCGTCACCCTTGACGATGAGCTTCCAGTCACCACGACGCATCGCGGTTCCTAGTTTCGGCTCGTAGCCGAAGAAAATCTCGCGGTCCTTGAACTCCGCCTGTTCCAACAGGTGCGCCTTCGCGCTCGTGCCGTCGAGATTGTCCGGCGCATCTTCCCCGATCCCCGCGATCTCGGTGAAGGTCGGGAATAGATCGAAGCCCAGAACCAACGCATCGGACTCCGCGCCGGCCTTGATCTTGCCCGGCCACCACGCCACGGCGGGAACCCTGTGGCCACCCTCGTACTGGCTGAACTTGCTGCCCCGCAGATCGCCTGCCACAGGGCTCATCCGGACGTCGCCGTTGTCCGACCAGAAGAACACCAGCGTGTTCTCCGACAGTCCCGTCTCCTTGAGCGTGTCGAGGATCTTGCCCACACTGTCATCAAGGTCCTTCACCATCTCTTGGTAGCGCGGCCGGTTCTCCTCGCCGACGCGGTTCTGCTTCCAATCCTTGTCGCGCTTCTCCGGCACGTCGGCACGGGTCTGATACGGGTTGTGGGGCGTCTGGTGCGAGACGTAGAGGAAGAAAGGTTTATCCTTCTGGCGACGGATGAAGTCGACGCTCCGGTCGGTGATGATGTCGGTTGAGTAGCCCTCGACATTCCGCTTCTCGAGTCCGACCCGCCAGCTCCCGTGCTGGTGGAAGTCACCCGCTCCGTTCAGCAGGCCGACGAACTCATCGAAGCCGTGGTGGACGGGATTGTACTGGTCCTGAAATCCGCAGTGCCACTTGCCGAAGAGCGCGGTCGCGTAGCCGTTCTTCTGGAAAACCTTCGCCAAGGTTGGCGTCGATGCCGGGATCCCCTGGTCCGGCTCCTTGTCGCCGACGATCACATCGACGATGCCGGCGCGCTGTTGATAGCGGCCAGTAAGAAAGGCGGTGCGTGTCGGGCTGCAGACTGACGAGTTCGCGTGGAAGTCGGTGAACGTCATGCCTTCCTTCGCCATCCGCTCGATCCGCGGGGTCTCGATCCAGCCGTCGTAAAGCTTCAGGTCACGGCAACCGAGATCGTCGGCGAGGATGACGATGACGTTCGGTGGCCGCTCGTCAGCGGTGGCCGAATACGGCAGCGCGGCGGCAAGGATGGAGGCGAAGGCAATCGGTCGGACGGTCATGAGGATCGCCTCCCATACGTCCGCCGCGGCTCCGAACTAACTCGAAGACCGGTCGGTCTCGGAAAGCGTGAGCTGCCGCGCGTCGAGCAACAGCGCGATGGCCAGCCGGTCGTCGTCGGGAATCGTGATCGAGTCATCCTCGACCGGATACTTCGCCCTCAGGAAATCGCGCTGCGCCATCGGCAGCTCGTCGAGATCCACAACGTGCATCGCCCAGTCTTCGAAGGTCCGGCGAACGATCGGCTCGAAGATCAGCAGCCGGAGCTTACCATGGCGGTCGTCGCGCGAAATGCGCAGGTAGAGGTCGTTGACCTCGCCGGAGGGGCCTTCCAGCACCTGGAGGAACGATTCGCCCGAAAGTAGCAGCAGGCCGGTGATCCCCCTGGCATCGTTTCGCTCGGCACTGGTTTTCGCGAGCTCGAGCAGCGTCTCGTTGGACAACAGATCCCACGAAGTCTGGCTCTTGTAAATGAGCCGGCAGGTTGGTTCGTTGCCGGAAGTGGACGAGTTCTCGGACATGGCCAATGCTTTGCTCCACTGATCTAACGGGCGATTCGCATTCCGAGTCAATCCAATCTCCGATCCGCGCCACCGCTACCGCTTTTTGCGCTCCCGGGCGATAGCCTCGAGGCGCTCCGGATAGTCGGCGGGAAACTTCCACGCGAAGCTCTGGTCATCGCGCACCAGCCCGCGACTGCCGGGTCTCAGGTCGGAGACAAAGCTCAGCAACAGGTCGCTACTCACCCAAGGGCTCTGGAAGAAGTAGAAGTGGCCCCCGTACGATCCCGCGAATGGCGCATCGCTGACATCCACCACGTCGAGCTTGTCGAGTTTCCGGAGGTAATCCCGGCGGTGCGGCGGATAGGCTTCGTCTTTCGGCACATGGCCGAGCCGGCCCCGGCTGAACAACCAGCCGGACAGCCCGAGGATGCCATCTTTCCCGGAGCGGTACACCAGCAACCGCTCGCAGGCGCGCGTGATGTCGTCGGCGAGGAAAGACCCGAAGAGCTGGCGGTCCATGTCGGAGGAAACCAGCGCTACCTGGCCCAACCGGTAGCGTTGCCGTGCGGCCGAGTCGCTGCGGGTTTCGAGATTGATCTCCTGCAGCGTGCGGGCCGCCAGCCGGGTGCCGGCGCTGTAGGCGAAGATGTGGATTCTGCGGGCACTGCTCTTGGCCGCGAGCTGCCTGAGCAGCAGGCGGAGGTTGCGGGACGAATACTCGGCCGTCTCGATGTCGCGGAAGTAGGAGGTCAGCGTGGGAGTGGTCGGCCAGCTGTAGCCCATGAAGACGACGTTGTCCGCCGCCAGAGAAGAGAACTGTCCGGACACCAGCAGCGGGTCGGAAAAGGGCATGCGGAAGCCCGAAATGTAGATGACGAGGTCGCCCTTTTTCGTCGCATCGAGCTTGCGGTTCAGATGGCGGAAGAACTCGGCTTCGCCCGCCATTTCCTCCTTCGAAGCCGGCAGGTCCCACGCGCCGACCGACGCATGGAGCACCCCGGATTCGCGAACCTGGTTGAGCTGGATCCGGCCGGACTTCTCGCGGTTCTTCACCTCGAGGTCCGCGAAGCCCAGCCACACCCGCAGGCCGCGCTGGTCTTCGTAGTCGCCGGACGTGCCGCCGCCAGCGGGTTTCTCGCGATCCGTGGCGTAGGCGATCTCAATACGGTCGAGCGGCTTGTAGCCGAACTCCTCCCGGGCGAGCGAGACGACCTCGGGCGAACGGATCAGTGCGGTCTGGTTTCCCGGAAGCGTGGAGCACGAAACAAGGCCCAGCACGGCAAACGCGAGGATCGCGAGGTATTGCATGATCCACTCCAATCCCAGCGGCCCGACCTTGGCAAGCCATCCGGCGATTTGGGCAACGGGAATAGGCTTTCCCGGAAAGCGGGCGATTTGGCAGTCTCGGAACATGAACTACTGGGTCGCGATCGGCGAAGAAACGCAGGGACCATTTCCCGTCGAGGAAATCGGAAGCATGCTGCAGTCCGGCCAACTGACGGCCGACACCATGGTCATGCCCGAGGACGGAGAGGAGTGGGTGCCGCTGTCGGCCGTATTCGACATCGCGCCATCCCGCGCGCCCCTTCCTCCGCCGGCACCCCCGGCGCCGCCACGCGGAGCGGTCACAGGCATGGTCACGCCCGGCGGTGCCACCCAGCCGGGCACGATGCCCAAGCCCGGGATCAAGGTTGCCCAGCCGTCATCGTCCGGCCCGATCATCGCCATCCTCGCGGTGGTCGTCGTGCTCGGCGGCGGAGCGGGCATCTTCGTTTACCAGGCGAACAACAAGGCGAAGGAACGCCGGGCGACCGCCGCAGCGGACGCGGCAGCGAAGGCGGAAGAGGCTGCGATGGCGGAAGAGTCCGCCCAGAAGCAGAAGCTCGCCAAACTGACCCAAGCCAAGGCGGTCGTGACACAGGACCCGCTCACCGTGAACTTCAGCACGACCCCCACGACCGATGCCGACCTCAAACTGCTCGAGGGGCTGACCGATCTGAAGGTGCTGCACGTCGGCGGTGGCGAGATTTCGGATGAGGGGATGCGGACGGTCGCCGGGCTGACCGGATTGATGGAGCTCACGATCGGAGCCCGGATCGAGCCGGGCGCCGCCAAGCCGGAAGGCGAAGCGGGCGAGGCACCGACGCCGGACGCCGGCGCCAAAGCCGCGGAAGGCGCCGGATCCATGACGATCAGCGACGCCGGGCTTTCGCAGCTGTCCAAGCTCGAGAACCTCGTGAGTCTCGAGCTTTGGGGAGTCGGGATGACCGACCAGAGCTTCCCGATGCTCGGCGAACTTCCGAAGTTGAGGCGGCTTACGCTGATGGACACCGCGATCACCGAGGAGACTGCCCAGCAATTCAAGAAAGACCATCATTCGATCTCACTCTACGCCAAGTCCGACACCTACCGGATCACGCCGTGATTCAGGCAAGCCGGTTCGTGCATGCGGATTTTTGCGACAGGATCGGCAATTAATGAAGTAGGTTCCATGATGCTCAAGCTGTGGCCGGGACTGGTGCTGCTGGCGGCGCCCGTGGCCGCCTCGCCGGAAGAGACGTATCGGAAGGATATCCTGCCGATTCTTGAGTTCTACTGCTACGGCTGCCACGGCGACGGCTCATCGAAGGGAAAGTTCTCGATGGATGAGTTTGGGGACCTTTCCAAGCACCTCGATGACCGCGAGCACTGGATGCACATCTGGCAGAATGTCCGCAGCCAGATCATGCCGCCTTCGGACGAAGACCAGCTCACCCAGAAGGAGAAGGATACCCTGCTCAACTGGATCCAGACGGACGTGTTCAAGCTGGATCCGGAAAATCCCGACCCCGGCCGGGTGACGATCCGGCGGCTGAACCGCACGGAGTACCGCTACGCCGTGTTCGACCTGCTCGGCGTCGAGTTCCAGGCCGAGGACGTGTTTCCGCCCGACGACACCGGCTACGGCTTCGACAACATCGGGGACGTGCTGTCGATTTCCCCGCTGCTGATGGAAAAGTACATCGCGGCCGCCGAGCAGGTCGTGGACCTCGCCCTGCCGAAGGGCGCTGCGGCGCAAGTGCCGCGCACCGACATCTCCGGCAGCGAGTTCAAGGGTGGCGACGCCGGCTGGATGCCTTTTCGGAAGAAGCAGACCGTGCGTGCGGAAGTCCCCGTCAAGTGGCCGGGCGACTACCAGATCACGGTCGAATACGCGACCCACGGCGCGACCGAAGCGACCGGCCATGAGGCGAAGCTGAAGGTGCGCTGCGGCGAGAAGCAGCTCGGTGAAGAGGTGCTCGGCTGGGACCAGAGCAAGGTGATCCAGATGCGCGGGCGGGTGCCGTTGAAAAAGGGCAAACAGGCGATCGAGGTCGAGCTTTCACCGGTCAAGGAGCCGGGACCGGACGAGGAGGAGCTGGCGCTGACACTGCAGCGCGTGATCGTCCAGGGGCCGCTCGGCGGAAAGCAGCGGGAGTATGCGAAGGGCTACCAGATGATCTTCGTCGACGGACCCGCGCCGGAGGACGACAAGGCACGCGAGAACTACGCGCGGAAGATCATGCGGAGCTTCGTCAGCCGTGCCTTCCGCCGTCCGCTCGACGGCTCGACGATCGAGCGGCTGGTCGGAATCGTGAAGGAGGTCGACCGCCTGCCGGGCAAGTCGTTTGAGGACGGCATCCGCGCCGCGATCACCACCTGCCTATGCTCCCCGCGGTTCCTGTTCCGGGTGGAGATCCAGCCGGAACCGAACAACCCGGGCAAGGTCGTCCTGCTCGACGAGTACGCGCTGGCGTCGCGGCTGTCGTTTTTCCTCTGGAGCTCGGTGCCCGATGACGAGCTTCTGAGCCTCGCCTTCAACAAGCAGCTCCGCAAACAACTGCACGCCCAGATCGACCGCATGCTGGCCGACCCGCGCTCGGACCGGCTGGTGGAGAATTTCGTCGGCCAGTGGCTGCAGACGCGCGACCTCGAAACCCTGCCGGTGCAGGCCCAGGAGATTCTCGGGTTGAAGTCGAAACGGGAGGCATCGCTCGTGTTCGACGTCCGCCTGCGGGAAGCGATGCGCCGCGAGACCGAGATGCTTTTCGACTTCGTCCTGCGCGAGGAACGGCCGGCCGAGGAACTCATTTCGGCGAGGTACACGTTTCTCAACGAACGACTCGCGGATTACTACGGGATCGCGGGCGTCGAGGGAGACAAGTTCGTGCCGGTCGACCTCACCGAGCACCCCGAGCGCGGCGGAGTGCTGACGCACGGGTCGTATCTGATTGTCAGCTCGAACCCCACGCGCACCTCGCCGGTGAAGCGCGGATTGTTCGTCCTCGACAACCTGCTCGGCACGCCGGCGCCACCGGCCCCGCCCGGCGTCCCGGAGCTTGAGGAAGGCAAGGAGTCGGGAGAGGGCAAGAACACGATGCGCGAAATGATGCAGATCCACCGCGACAAGCCGGACTGCCGCGGTTGCCACGCGCGCATGGATCCGATCGGGCTGGGGCTTGAGAACTTCAACGCGCTCGGCCAGTTCCGTCGCGAGGAGAACGGCAAGCCGATCGATGCGGGCGGTGAGCTGATCACCGGAGAGAAGTTCGCGAACGTCGCCGAACTCAAGGAGATCCTCGCTGGCAAACGCCGGGACGACTTCTACCGCTGCCTTGCGGAAAAGATGCTTACGTATGCCATCGGTCGCGGTGTCGAGTACTACGATGCGACCACCATCGACCAGCTCGTCGACCGCATGGAAACCCACGACGGCAGCCTCAAGGAATTGCTCGTCGGCATCATCGAAAGCGCGCCGTTCCAGAGGCGCCGTGGCGCGGAATAGCGATCGGTTTCCAACCGCGAAAATCGCGAAAGGGCGCGAAAAGGTGAAGGTCTCGAAGGCGGATGGCCGATGGCAATCCGGTGGGCAAGGCGAGCCGGATGCCGCACTTCGACGAAGGTGACCTGCTCCTGCTGATGCCGAGACACGAGCGACAGCAGGGCCGATCCCGTGATGAGTCGGCAGCCCCGGCGGACTTGCTCCCGCTCCGAAGAGACCACATCTAACTTTCCCGCGAGGCAAGGGAAGATCGCCGTCGTTTCTCGCTGGGGCTCTTGCGGCAACGGCGCTGCTGAATAAGCTGCCTGCTTTGTCACGATTCACATGATACACTGGTCGACATAACCAGATGATTGCCACCATCCGCCTCCTCCTCGTCCTGGCTTCTTCGATGCTGATGTCAGAAGTCACCGGAAAACCTGGGCCGGATCCCTTCGAGACCGCCCGGGAGCAGGTTGATCCGGAGCTTGCGGGTCTATACAAGCGTCTATTCCGATTCCTGGTCGAAAGAGACCTACAACTTGTGCTCAACGATTTTTGTGATCTCGAAGAGTACAGGACCTCCCATGCCGACCGAGGCCTCAACCAGGCTGCGAGCATAGAGAACTGGACGCTAGCACGAGACGAATATCTCGACGACTATCGAAGGCTAATGAACCAACTGCCTAAGGTTGGTAAGAGAATGAGCGTGGTGTCCGTCGATACAAAGGGTATGCAAACGCAAGTGACCGCCTCTGGAACAACCGTTCGCGGCGTTGTACTAGTGGTCAATTATACAAGCGGACTTGCGAAGTTTGAAATCAGTCCTCCGCCTGCCTACAAAGTCAAAGGCTCCGCAAGATGGAAGTTTTCGGATCGATTCGAGAGACTTATCCGATTTCACTCAAGAAGCACCGAGCTTGAGTAAGCCGAGACTACTTCACCAGCGCGAGGAACCCAATTCAAACAAGAAGCTGAGTCCCCATGCGTGCAACCAGAAGAAGTGCGGATTTCTCAGCACTCGAACCCTCTTGAAATTTAAAGACTGGCAAGTTGAAGAGCCAATCAGGGGGAATCGTCCGCCCGTCGGGAGAGGTGCGGTTCATGGTAGATCGACGAAGGCCGGGGCGCGGAGCGAGGCCCGGATGCCAACCGCGAAAGTCGCGAAGTCGCACGAAAGGTGAGGTCATCCCAAGGCGGACGGCATCGCCAAGCTTCGCGACGATTCGCGTTCTTTCGCGGTTCATCCTATCATGGCAGCGTGCTGCCGGGCCGGCTTTCGGAGATTGTGCGTGAAAAACGGCCCACAGGGCGTATAGGAGACCCATGAGTCGGCAAATCGGAAGCATGGGACGGCGCGGATTCCTCCGCGGAGTCGGAGTCTCGATGGCACTGCCTGCGTTGGAGTCGTTCCGGCCCCTGCTGGCTGCAGGACTCGAATCACGCCCGATCGCCACCACCGCCAGCGGCGCTCCGCTGCGGATGGCCTACATGTACATTCCGAACGGCGTGAACGTCTCCAACTGGCAGCCGAAAGGGAACGGCGCCGGCTACGAGCTGGGCTCGACCTTCGCGCCGGTGAAGCATCTGAAGGAGCACTTCCAGGTTTTCAGCGGCTTCGAGCAGGTCAACGCGACATCCGGCAAGGACGGCCCGGGTCACCACGCCCGCGGCAATGCCACCTTCCTGACCGGAGCCCGGGCGCGGAAGACCGCCGGCGCGGATATCCAACTCGGCATTTCGATCGATCAGGTGGCGGCGATGAAGGCAGGTGCCGTGACCCGCTTGCCATCACTGGAGCTCTCGACCGCCGGAGTGCGCAAGTCGGGCAAGTGCGACTCGGGTTACTCCTGCGCCTACCAGTACAATCTTTCGTGGCGCTCGGAAACCCAGCCGATGACGCCGGAGTCGAATCCGCGCTCGGTCTTCGAACGCCTGTTCGGCGCCGGCAGCGCCAAGGAGCGCGCCGACAGCCTCGGCCAGCGCTATGCCTCAAAGCGCTCGTTGCTCGACTTCATCCAGAACGACGCGAAGGCCCTGCACCGGCACCTCGGGAAGAACGACCAGCAGAAGCTCGACGAGTACCTGACCGGCGTGCGCGAGATCGAACGGCAGATCGAAAAGGTCGAGTCGATGGGATTGCCACCGGATCCCGGAGTCGGCGCTCCGAGTGGCAAGCCGGACTCGTTCAAAGAGCACCTGCGCCTGCTGATGGACATGATGGTGCTGGCTTTCAAGACCGACTCGACCCGCATCTCGACCTTCATGCTCAGCCACGAGGGCAGCAACCGGAGCTTCCAGGAGATCGGCGTGTCGGCCGGCCACCACAGCATTTCCCACCACCAGGGGAACAAGCAGAAGCTGGAGATGATCGGCAAGATCGACCGCTTCTACATGGAGCAGTTCGGCTACTTCCTCGACAAAATGAAGGCGACCGAGGATGTCGACGGCAAGAGCCTGCTGCACAACTCGATGATCGTCTATGGCGGCTGCATCAAGGACGGCAACCGTCACAACAACGACAACCTTCCGATCGTGCTGGCAGGCAACGGCGGCGGAGCCTTCAAGCCGGGCCGCCACGTCGACCTCGGCGAGGACGTCCCGCTGACAAACCTCTACCTGCGGATGCTCGAGGAGTTCGGAGTGGACGAGAAGCGCTTCGGCGACTCGACCGGTGCGCTGAGAAAGGTCTGAGCAGCTGCTACGGCCGCCCGCCGGAATTGCTGTAGGCGTCGTTGCGCAGGACCGCCTCGCTGATCCCTCCGGCACCTCCGCTCGGAATGAAAAAGCGTTTCTTGTCGCGCTTGTCGGTGACGAAGGAACCCTGCGACTCATCCGCCGATCCCGAGTAGCCTTTCGGCACATACACCGGCGGATCGCCCGCCTGTCGCTGCCACACGCCATCGGCATTCCATGTCGACTCTTCCGGAGCCCGGCTTCCTCCGATCACCGGCATGCCGCAGGAGGCAACGCACACTCCGAGGCATGCTGCCAGTAGACTTTCGCGGATCATCATGCGCCACGGTCGTCGGAAAGCGCCCCACATACAAGCTCGCCGTTGATGGAGGCGACCATGCGGACGATCCGCTTGACGGCGAAGACGCGTAACACTTGCCTGTCACGGAACATATCTCCCCATGCTGCTGATCTTCATCGTCGCCGCCCACCTTCTCGTCCTCGCGCTGTTCATGCATCTTTATGCGAAGCACGAAGCCGACATTTCCCTGCCGAAGATCGCGCTCGTGTTCTACCTGCCGGTCTGGGCGCTGGCGATTCTCTCGCAGTTCATCGGACTGCTCGTGATCCCGCTCTACTTCGTCATCGTGATGTTCCCGCTGATGCGCTGGTTCTACGTCGGCGCGGGAAAGGCGGCGGCGATTGCCGGGACTTTCACCGGCTACATGGTCATCGCCAGCATCATCCAGACAATGGTCTTCGTGGCGCCCGAGGACCGAGTCACACTCGCGGAGATTGTCGACGAGGTGAAGGAAGAGATGGAGATCGAGGAACCCGTGGAGTCGGTGGCCGAAACAACGGAAACAGAACCCGACGCCGAACCTGAACCCGTCGATCCGGCAAAGCAGGGGCTGGTGAATACCCTCGGCAACTTCAACAAGCTGCTGGTCGAACCGCCCAAGGACCGCAGCCGGGTCAGCGTCCTTACCAAAGAGTCGAACGGTTCGGTCCAATTCTGGATCACCTCGGCCAACGGCAAACCGGGCGGAGCCGCCAATTACCAGAACGTCCGTCCGGTCGATCCGGACTCGGATTGGTTCATCTACATCGAGGACGTCGTGACCTACTGGGTCTATACCGGTGACGGACATCTCGAAAAGGTGGTCCGCCTGCCCACCTTGCGTCCCGTCAAGCAGACCGATCATCCGTGGAAGGTCACGACCGTCGATGACGACCCCGATCTTCTGAAATCCGCACCTGAAACGGTCCGGGAGGAACTGGCGGGGGAAGAACTCGGCGGACCGAAGAGCGTCCTGCGATCGAATGCGTTCACCATGAAGCTGGAGGAGGAACACTACGCCCGCGAGCTGGGAGGCGACATGGCGGCGCTTGAGGAAGAAGCCCGACCGCTACTAGAAAAGGAAACGGCCGCCCAGGCGGCCCGCCGGATGATCACCCGCGGCGGCAATCACGTCCATCTGTTCGAACTTCCGAAGCGCCTCAAGGAGGTCAAGGGGACCATTCAGATACTCGCCTACCCGGACCAGAGAAAGGGTCTGAACATCACCCTGAAAATGGTCCGGCTACCGTCGCCCTATCCCACCCTGAGGTTCAATGTGCCGAACGTGGGAACCGACTGGTTCATCTTCGTGGAGAACAACGACTCGTACTGGATCCACGACGGCAACGGGCATCTCTCGCACGTCACCTATGACCGGGCGGTGTTCACGAAAACCGACTCGGATGAGAATTCCGACCTGGTCGAGAGCGCGCCGGAGGAGGTTCGGTCACGCCTTTGAAGGCGGCCGATCCTATTGGGGATGCACCTTCAGGCACTCGGGATCCATCGGCACCGCGTTGCCGGTCTTATCCACCGGGTGAGTATAGAGATAGCGCCAAACGTCCTCGTGCAGATACTTCCCGCCCTTACCCTTGGCGGCACTTCGACCCGGCTGGACCGCGCCATGGGCACGACCGGCATTCCCGCCGACATCAAATGAGGTGACCAATCTACGGGTGTTGCCGTAGGGCGGCTTCGACTGGTCGACATTCACGATCGGGCCGAACCGGTGCATGCCGAGAAGTTCCCATGACCGGCAGTAGTGGTCGTTGGTCCAGCCTTCGTCCAGCACGTGGCTGAATCCGAAGTAGCGGTTCTCCGGAGTCGCCGACGGCAACGACTGCCAGGTCTGGAACTGGTCGCGCGGACCGCACAGGGCCACAACCCTAGCGACCTTCTGATGCTTGGCGAAGCGCGCGGCAGTGGTCGATCCATGCGACGCCCCCGACACGATCACCCGCTCCCAAAGAAGGTCGGTCTGATCATCATTGAGGAAGTATGCCCAACCACCCTGCGGGTTTTCCTTCGCGAGCCACTTCACGAAGCGGACCGACCGCTCCGCCATGCCGTCGGGCTTCGGGATATCGACCTCGTCGGAGAAGTCCTCACCGGTCGCCGCCTCGAGCCGGATGTTGCCTCGACAGTTCTCACCGACCGGCTTCTCACGGCAGCAGATCGAAAACCATTTGTTCGCATAGTGTGGCCGGATCGCGTGCAGGCCGTAGGAGTTCCAGCGTTCGAAGAGGCCGGGGTTGTAGCCCATCAGCCAGATCACGAGCTCGCCACGCGGCGCCACGCGGGTATCGACCGACGCCTGCTGGACGTCGGCCGGCTTGCCATCCTTCGTCTCGATCAGAAAGTCGATCTCCGGATGCGCCTTCACCCGCGGGTCGATCTTGCTGGCCCGGGCGGTGAGCTGATAGCGCTGCGGCTTCGGATCGTCGAAGCGGAACCCGGTCTCGGCGCAGGACAGAGAGGGAACGAGGACGCCGAGGAGCCATGCGGTCCTTGGCCCAAGATTCGTGGAAATCCATTTCATGAGTGCCACGGATACGCAGCCCGGCTTGCAAAACAATCGTGGCGTTCGCTGATCGTAACGCCACGTCTCATCCACCGGTGATGAGTTGGTAGCCGATCCCCATCAGCAACGCGTCGACACAGAGATGGCTGACCCAGCAGCCGAGCAGTCCACCGTGCTTCTCGTACATCCATGACCAGATCAGGCCGCCGACAGCCACACAGAGGGCCAGAAAAACCGCAAGCCCGGTCGGGAAGAACTGGAGTGTGACGACCAGATGGTGAGCAGCGAACGAGACCGCCGCGAGAACGTGGGCGAGGACCGGCTTCACCTTCTCCCGGAGCTGCCCGTAGACGAACCAGCGCCAGTAGAACTCCTCGAGACCGGAATGGAAGACGCAGATGAAGACTGAAAACAGGAGGTAGTGCTTGATGAACCCCAGGCTCTCGGCCCGCGACGTGACCGCTGAGGCGGAATCGCGGACGACGGCGCCGAGCGGGCTCAGCATGAGCAAGGCGCCGGCCGCGCAGATGGCGAGACCGCTGCCAATCCCCCATGCCACCGATGACCCCTTCGTCCCGCGCTCCGGCCGCAGACCCTTGGTCCCGATGCGGCGCAGGAACAGGAACGGATAGACGAGGGTGAAGAGCTTGGTCGCGGTGTATGCCGTCTGACCCACGCCACCGTGCGGGAACCAGACGAAGTAAATCAAGGAACCGAGAAGAGGAACCACCATCGCAGGCACGACGGCCTTCCAAGGGAGTGGCGGACGGGTCACGGCATCGTTTCTAACCCCGATCCGCCCATGACCCGAATCGAAACGGGCGGGCAGATCATCGAGGCCGTCAATGAAGCCCGTTCGGTGCGTGGAAGCTCCCGGACCCTGCCCCCGGTGGCGGCCGATTGGGTTTGCCTCCCCGCTCCGGTTTTCACTATCCCCTAAGGATGCGTGCTCACCCACTCACCCCCAAGAATGCGACCGTAGGCTTGTTTTCAGCCATTCTCGCCTGCGCGACGGCCGCGGATGTTCAGGTGCCGGGCGACCATCCGACCATCCAGGCGGCCATCGATGCGGCGGTCGCCGGCGATCGGGTGCTGGTCGCGCCAGGCAGCTATTCGGGTGACATCGACTTCAATGGAAAAGCCGTGGAGCTGGCAAGTGTCGCGGGGCCGGAGCTGACGATCATCAACGTTGGCGCTCAGTTCGATATCGGCGGAGGTGCCTCGCTGATCGGCTTCACCGTTCGGGGCACCCGGCCAGCGGTCGGTGGAGCGATCACCGTGAACGGTCCGCCCGGCGTCAGTGGCCCCTACATTGCCGGAAACATCTTCGAACAAAATGCCAGCCAAGTCATGCAGGTCGGCTGCTCGATCAACGTCCTGTTCGCCTCGCCCGTCATCGAAGGGAACATCTTCCGAAACGGCGGCAATTCCACTCGTCCGAACATCGCCATGGTCTCGGCATGGGGACGCTCCTCCCCTCTCATCACCAACAATGTCTTCCACGACAACGAAGCATTTGCGGTCTTTCTGCGCGGAATAGCGCCCGCCGAACTTCCGGTGGTGGTCAACAACACGATGGTGCGGGGCATCGGAGGAATCGTCGTCGAGTCCATCAACGAAGAAGGCCAGCGGGTCCTGCGCAACAATCTGATCACCAACAACGAAGTCGGCTTACGGCTGACCCGCACATTCCCGATCGGCACTTGGGAGAACAACCTGCTTTTCGGCAACACCGTCGCGTATGAAGGCGTCGCCGACCCGACCGGCACGAACGGAAACATCTCCGCCGATCCGCAATTCCTCGACGCCTCCAACAACAACTTCCGGCTCCCGCGCAACTCCCCGGCTGTCGATGCCGGAACGAACATGAGCGCGCCACTCTTCGACTTCGACGGCAAACCCCGGCCGATCGACGGCGATGGAGACACCGTCGCGCTCACCGACATCGGTGCGTTCGAAGCCGATACCGGCGCGGGGATCGGTCTGTTCGTCGAGGGCGGACTGGAGCAGGAATGCAACACCCATGGCGGTGCGCTGGTCTCGCTGAGCGTGAAAACCACACCTGAGGACCTCGAATTGATCTCCCTCGAAATCGCGATCGATGGCGATGTCGTCGCCACCGGGGCACCGACGCAGGTACGGGTGCCTTTGGGCATCCACGAACTCTCGGTCCGCGGCGTGACGGCAGATGACGGAGTGGTGGAAGACTCGGTCAACATGGTCATCACCGACACCATGCCACCCGTCATCGAAGCATGGTTCGAGGATCGCAAGACGGGAGAGAGGATCGAGACCATCGCATCCCGAAAGCTTAGCCGTGTTGTAGTTCGGGTGAAGGCCGATGACCTCTGCGATCCGAATCCGGAGGTCGACTCGGTGCTCGGAACGACGGTGGCCGACGGACAGGAGCTGCGGATCCAGGGAGGCAACAGCGACGTCTCTCTCCAGACCGACACGCTGACCCTCAAGGTCAGCGCGACCGATCACAGCGGCAACTCGTCGAACCTCGTCAAGGAGCTGAAAATCGATCCCGACCCGAAGCCGCAGCCCAGAGGGCCACGACTTCTGCGCGACCTGCTCAGCTCTGGTTCGCGATAGGCTGGCCCGGAAGTTTCAGCGCCCGCATCACGGTCTTTCGATTAGAACCGCCATGAAGCGGCGGTTCGCCGTGGAGACCGGCGTGTTGTCGGCGCTCGTGACCATTTCAACATTCCCGGCGGTGACAGAGGTGACCTGACCGCCGTTCACTCCGGCCGTGGCGGCGCCACCCAGGCTTTGGGCCACCACGGTCGACAGTGCGTCAGGCCGATCGCCGGCGATCACCCGGTAATTGATGTCGGTCCGGTCGAGCAGACGCGGGAACTCAAGGGTCAGATAAGTGTCCCCGAAGTTGACGGAGTCCAACGCGCCGGTCGGCAGAACGGATCCCGAGTCGGCAAGCTTCGGTTCCCCGCCGAATGCGTACTCCTGAAGAGTCGTCAGCCCGTCGCGGTCGATGTCGGCATCGTCCCCGGAAATCGTGGGATCGGCGAGTTCGGCCGCGCTGAACTTCGATTGAAGCCATGCGTTGTAGGGCGTCACCGCCGCATTGAACTCAAGCACCAGATTGTTGCCGTCGACCGACACCGCGAACACTCCACCATCCAGGTCGTTGGCAAAGCCGGAGGAGTCGATCACGAACTTTTCGGCCGAGAACCCGGAAATCCCTCCGGTCGTCTGCACGATCTCCCACGAGTAGTCCGTGGCACGCGCGAATCCCGCCAGGGAACCGGGCAGGTTGGCGGGAGTCAGGCTGTCGACATCGATGACGAAGGGCACACCCGAGGTCGCGTTGATCGTGAGAGTGCCGTCGACGCTGAGCACATCCCAACCCGTACCCGCACCGGACGTCGTGTCGTTGATCTCGACGGTATTGATTCCTCCCCCTTCCCAGTCCAGTCCGCCCATGCTCAGCACACCCGGACTCAGACCTGCGGATACGGTCGCTCCCGCTTCGACCGTCACCGTTCCGAAACTCGTTCCCGTTCCTGCCAGCAGCGCCCCATTGCCGACTTCTACGTCGCCGTAGCCCGTGCCGTAGAACACCGCATTGGTCACCAGCAGAGTGCCTGCTTCCACCCGCGTCGTGCCGGAGTAGCTGTTGCCATAGCGTAGTTCCAATGTTCCCGTCCCGGCTTTGAACAACCCGCCGGTTCCGCTCACCGGCCCGCTGATCCACGGGCTCCCGGACGGAACATCGATCGTCCCGTGGTTCGTTCCCAAGGTGATGCTTTGGGTGATCTCGGGTGATCCGGAAATCCGGATGGCGCCACCGTCGAGAAGCACACCGCCACTTCCGAGACGGGTGGGATCCTGACCGACGTCAAGCGTCCCTCCCTCAACCCGGGTGGTTCCGAACACCAGATTGCTGCCGGTCAGGGTCATGATTCCGGAGCCGACTTTGACCACGTTGCCGACACCGTTGACAGTGCCCCTGAACGAGAAGGTTGCGTCGTTGTTTCCCAGCGACGCCTCACAGCCCGATCCGATCGAGAGGATGCCACCTCCGGAGAGCTCGTCCGCGTTCAGCAACGACGAATCGTCAAGTATCAGGATCCGGGAGGCCGAAATGTCGATACCCGCGAAGGTCGCGGGCGTGTCGGCAAATGTCAGATTTCCTCCCTCGACCGACAGCCCTCCGGAGAGGTTGAACTCGTGGCCGTCCACGATCAGCTCCCCGCTCCCCGTCTTGGTCACCGAGCCGCTGCCGGTCATCATCAGCGGAAACGTGTCCGGAACGAACGATGTCGGCTGTAGTGTTTGGTTGACCGAGTAGTTCAGCTCGACTTCGGAATTGTTGATCACATTGCCTCCGAAACTCGAAAGATCGCGCAGTTCCAAAACGCCTTCGGAGTTCGTCAGGTTGAGGCCTTGACTCTGCGGACCGACGGTGAGGACGAGGCGGCCCGGACCCGCTTTCTCGAGATTCGATCCCGAAAGCGCGGCACCGAGGGTCAGGTCGGCCTGATTGTCGAGAAACGCGCCCGGGCTCGCCACTTCGATCCCACCCGGATTGGAATAGGTAAACGCGGCGGTGTTGCGAAGGGTCCCTCCGTAGATCCACAGCAGGGTCCCGGGGAGCTGGTCCGGCGAACTGACGGACAGCACTCCGGTTCCACCGATGCTGGCGAAGGCGCACATGCTTGAACCGGTCAGGGTGAGTGTCCCCGCACCCACCTTGGCGAACTGACCCTGGCCGCTGACATCGCCGCCGAACGTGAACGAGCTGTCATCCGAGCCCAGCGTCACGCCGCTGCCGAAATCCACCGAAAGCGACCCGTTGCCCGTCAACGAAGGAAGATCGAGGAAGGCACCCACCGTCCCGTTGAGGGCGATCGTGCCTGTGTCCGAGAGAGTGACCTGACCCACTCCGGCCGAGGCATCGGTGTCGGTCAGGGTCAGCGTGCCGCCGCCGTTGATATCGATGCCCCCGGAGTGGGAAAAGGGAGACAGGTCGTCGAACGTGAGGGAACCGGATCCATTGAGGGTCGTCCCACCCGGATGCGTGAATGAGGAGTTCTCCACAAGGAACGATCCACCGTCACTCACCACCGTTCCGCCCGGGTAGGAAACGGACGCATCGCTGATGGTCAAACTGCCGGTCTCGACCGCCACGCCTCCTCCAAAAACCGCCACTGCATCATCGAGGACCAGCCCGCCTGAGCTCTGGGTCAGTCCGCCGGAGTGCGTGAACTCCGGTTGCTCGATGGTCAGGACGCCAATGCCCGTTTTGCGGACCGAGCCGGTGCCCGATACGAGCATCGGGATGTCGCTGATGCCCAGATCCGATCCCGGCAGGAGCGTGGCATCGGATCCGTAGTCAAAAACCAACTCGGTATTCACCACAAGACTTCCTCCGAACCGGGTCAGGCCATTCAGACAAAGCGTGCCCTGCGTGACCGTCGCGTTGAGATAGTCGTCGATCCCGTGGCTGCCGGTCAGCGTCAGCTTGCCCGGACCGGACTTCACCAGCGGATTGCCCGCTGTGCCACCGGCAAGCGACGAACCGAGGATCAGGTCGGCCTGCGCATCGATGGTGAAGCCCGTGCTTGCGACCGAGATCCGGTCGCCGCTGGTGTAACTGAGCGGCGCCGTGTTGCGCAGGGTTCCGCCGAGTAGGAAAAGCTGGAAGCTCGGAAGCTGATCCGCGGAGTCAACCTCCAGCACGCCTTCGATGACCGTCATGGAAGAGCACATCCCGCTGCCGGTCAGGGTCAGCGTGCCGCTGCCGCGCTTCCCGAATCCGCCCGTGCCGCTGACGGTTCCGCCGAAGCTGCACGAGCTGTCATCCTCGCCGACACCCACGCCACTCGGAAAATCGATCATGATCGAGCCGTTGCCGGTCAGCGAGCCGGCAACCAATGACGAACCGGAAGCACCGTTCAGGGCGATGGTGGCCGTGTCGGCCAGACTGATGGTGCCGATGCCGCCCGACGCGTCGGTGTCCGTCAACGTGAGGACCGAAGTTCCGTTCACCGAAGTGCCACCGGTGTAGCCGAGAGTCGCGCTGTCGAAGGTCAGCCCGCCACCATCGATCGTCACGCCCCCTCCATGCGTCACCACCGCGTCTTCCAGGACAAGCATCCCCTGATCGACAAACAGGCCGCCGCCATGGGCGAATGTCGGTCGCTCGACCGTCAATGTTCCGGTTCCGGTCTTCCGGACCGCTCCGGTGCCTGAAACATTCAGAGGGAGTTCGGGACCATCGAGGGTCGGGGTGGGCGCCAGCGTCGCGTCGACGGCGTAATCGAGGACGAGTTCGGAATTGACGACGATATTGCCGCCGAACTGCGTGACACCGCTCAACCGCAAGCCGCCCGCGTTCACCACCGCCTCCAAGCTGCTGTCGAAATTCTGGCTGCCGGTCAGCGTCAACGTTCCGCTGCCGGCCTTCACGAACGGCGTCCCGGCACTACCTCCGCTCAGCGAACCTCCGAGGGTCAGGTCCGCCTGGGTATCCACAGTGGCTCCCGTACTTGCCACGCTGGTCTCGAACGGCCCCGAGTGAACGATCGGTGCGGTATTCCGCAATGTCCCCCCAAGCAGGAACAGCTGGGAGCTCGGCAGCTGGTCGGCCGAATTGACCGAAAGCACCCCTTCGATCACCCCGAGGGAATTGCTCATGCCGGTTCCGGTCAGGGTCACCGTGCCCGAACCCCGCTTGGCGAAGCCGCCCGGCCCGGTGACGCTGCCGCCGAAGCTGAACGAGCTGCCGTCGACACCGACGCCGATCCCTCCGAAATCCTCGAGATCAACCGTTCCGACACCCTCGAGCCGGTTCATGCTGACTCCCGCGGCCTCCTTGACCCTGAGGGTCGTCCCGGCCAGCACGTCCACGTCGCCGAGGGTCTCACCACTCCCCGAAATCGAAAGCGTTCCGGCCAGCACCGAAGTATCTCCGGCGAGATCGATATCGCCGGAGAGGATCACTTCTCCGGTACCCGTCTTGTAGAGCGCGCCGGTGCCGCTGATCGACGCCGCGATCGTTTCGGTCGTTCCATAGAACAACTCAAGCAATCCCTGATTGATGATGCTTCCGGCGAATCCCGGCACTCCGGAAAAGCGGAGGCTACCCGCCGAAATAGTGATGGACGGCAGCCCGCTCGACTGGGTGCCGCTGAAAACCAAAATCCCCTCGCCCGTCTTTCCAATCGCTCCGGAACCGTTGACGACCCCGCTGAAAGTGAGGATCGCGGAGTCCGCCACCTCAAGCGTTCCACCTTCGAGGATGAGCCCGGAGCCATGGGTCAGCGTGGCTTCGGCCTTCAGGGCGCCCCCATCCATCTTGATCGGGCCGCTGCCGAGTTGGTTGCCGGCATCGAAGGAAAGTGTTCCTCCCTGAAGGATCAGGGGGCCTCCGAAAAGGCTGTTGTCCGCCGTCACCGTGTAGGTGCCCGTGCCCGACTTCACGAGCTCTCCGGTTGCGGTCAGCGAGACATCGAGGCTTCCCGAGCTGTCGTCCGCGCCGAAGGTCGTGGTATGGGTCGGAGAATTGAGATTCAGGTTCCCGGAGCCGCCGATCTGTCCGAACTCGTAATCGTGAGCACCCGTGCTGAACACCGCACCCGCCGAAACAGTGAGGTCCACACCTACGGGAAGTGGCGTATTAAACGTGGCCAAGCTTCCCTGGGAAACCACAAGCGTGTCGAGCGACGTGACCGTGTTCGACACGAGGTTCAGGTTCCCGCTTCCGGATTTGGTCAGGCTGCCCCCAGCGATGGATCCACCGAGCTCGCAATCGTAACCGTTGGTATTGAGCGTTCCGCCCCCGGCTCCGATCACGAGATCCGTCGACATCGACTCCGCAGCGAGGAATTGGAGTGATCCGTCGTCGAGCGAAAGTCCTCCCGAACCGAGTTGCGCCACGTCTGAAATCCGGAGAATGCCACCGCCGATGACCCGGGTTCCTCCAGAGTAGCTGTTGGACAGATTGGTGAGCCTTACCGACCCGCCGCCGATCGTCAGTTCGCCGTTGCCGGAAACCACGCCGGTGAAGAACGGGCTGCCCGATGATGCTTCGAGGCCGCCGCCGGATGAGGAGATCGAAATGTTCCGCCAGATGTTGGCCGTCCCGTTGACATCGATCACACCTCCGCTCTGCAGGGTGACCGTTCCCGCCCCGAGATAGGAATCGCTACCGCCGACCTCGAACCGCCCGCCAAGCACCAACAACCCGCCCGTGTAGGTCTGGCCGCTGGCACCGCCGACCGTGGTGCCGCTCCCTTGCACCCGGAAACTTCCGGTCCCGGCGGTGACGCCGTTGAAGGTCACGCTTCGACCGGCGCTCGGCTGGCTGACGAGGATCTTGCCCGCGTTGTCGATGTCACCGTTGACCACGATGTTGCCCGACACCGCGTTGATGAAGAGGAACGTGCTTCCCCCGATGGCCAGGTCACATCCCAGCGTCTGGGTCTGGGCCGAGTAATTCTGGAGATCTCCATTGCCGATGGTCAGCGGGTTCGCTCCAGCAAGCGAGAATGCGGCGGCGGTGTTGTTGAACGTGATCGACTCCGCGATGAACGGCACATCCACCTGCGGAGACAGTCGGGTCGAACCGGCGAAAACGAGATCATCCCCTCCAGCCGGATTCGGAGCGATATCCCCGACCCAATTGGCCGGAGTCGTCAGGTTGTCGTCAGCCCCACCACCATCCCAGGTGAACGTAGCGGCGTCGAGAGAGTGAAGGAGGAGGAGCGAGGCGAGGCACTTCGGGAAACAACGGAACATGGCAGGGGGAGGCTTCGGGCCGGGAAAGCGAATCCCTGCCACCTAGCCGAAGATCCCCTCCAGCGACAAGCCGGAACGGGGCACGAAGTCACTGCACCGGTGCCGCCAGCCGCGAGACGCGGGTCCAGAATTGGAACCAGTCGCTCTTCTTCTCCAGTTCGCCATCGGCAACGAGCCGCGCGTTGGAGAAGTCTTCCTCCAGCATCGCCGCGACCTCGCTGGTGAATGCCTCGTCCTCGACTCCCATCGTGATCTCGAAGTTGAGACGGAACGAACGGTTGTCGAAGTTCGCCGTGCCGATCGTGCAGTAGCGGTCGTCCATCAGCGTCACCTTGTGATGCATGAAGCCCTTGGTGTAGCGATACACCTCGATCCCGACGTCCTGAAGCTCCGGAACAAAGGACCACGCGGAGAGATCGACCATCGTGCTGTCCGACTCGTCGGGGACGAGGATCTTCACGTCCACTCCACGCAATGCGGCGAGTTGCAGCGCACTGATGAACTGCTGGTCGGGCACGAAGTACGGGCTCGCGATCCATAGCCGCTCCTCGGCGTTGTTGATCAGGTTGAGGAAGAACAGTGTGCAGGTTTCCAGCGGGTCGACCGGACCCGTCGGCAGGCAGAGAACACCCTTCTTCGCACCGCTCTTCGCGGGCCGCGGCTCCCAATCGAGCCCTTCGAGGATCTCCTTCGCGGCCCAGTGCCAGTCTTCGGCAAAGGCGACTTGCACGCATTGCACCGAGGGTCCTTCCACCCGCATATGGGTGTCGCGCCAGTAGCCGACCTCGGGGTCGAGCCCCTTGTACTCGTCACCCACATTCAGACCTCCGACCCATGCCTCCCGGCCGTCGACCACGACGATCTTCCTATGGTTGCGGAAGTTCACCTGGAAGCGGTTGGCCTTGCCTTGGGTCGTGTTGAAGGGGCTGACCAGGACGCCCGCATCGGTCAGCGAGGCGAGGTATTCCTCGGACATGTCACTGCCAAGCTCGTCGTAAAGAAGGAGGCATCGCACACCCGCTTCGGCACGCTCGACGAGCGCGTCGCGGAGCTCGCGGCCGACGCCGTCGTCGTGGATGATGTAGAACTGCACGAGCACGTACTTCTCGGCCCGCTTGATCCCCTCGAGGATCGATTCGAAGACCGCATCGCCATCGACCAGCAACTCGGCATCGTTGCCGCCGGTTGCCGGCAGCATCGCGAGCTCTTCGGAAACAAACGGATCGCGGGCCGGGCCCTGCCAGACGAGGTCCTTTTCCTCCAGCTTGCCCTCGAAGTCGTCCCAGTACTCGGTCAACACCTCCCGGTGATCGCGCCGGGCATTGACGTACCCATTGAAGTCGGAGCGACCGAACACCCAGTAGGCAGGCACCGCGACGTAGGGCATCGTGTTGAGCGAAATCGCCCACGCAACCGCACCCTGCGCGGTGCGGGTCTCCATGATCGCCTTCACCGATGTCAGCGCACCGAGGATGTGGGCAATCACGATGATCGCAGTGACCCACTTCCGCCGCCGCCTGCGACGCGGCTTCGCTTGTTCCGAGTCCTGCGATTCGTGGCCCGACAGTTTTTCCGGATGATCCTCGGCAGTCATCCGGAAACTAGGGCGTATCACCACCGATGCCGTCGAGGCTAAAGCGTCGACTTCGCCTCGCAGTTATCCGTCCTTGGGACCGAAGCGTACCACTTTGACGTCATTCGGCTGCCTCGGTCCGGGCGTGCTGCGGCCGTTGGAAATGATCGCCTCGAACGCGATCCTCATCTCCGAGACACGGGCCGGTTCCTGATCCGCGAGGTTGTTCTTTTCCCCCAGATCTTCAGCGAGGTTGTAAAGTTGGACGCCCTTCTTCGCCCCGCCTCCGGTCCACCCGCCGGACCCGGAACCGGGGATGAATTTCCATGATCCCGTGCGGAACGACGGCAGTCCACGGATCGAGGCACTGACCGAGGTCGTGCGAACGGGTTCGTCACTGCCCTTCAGGAGCGGTACGAGGCTGAAGCTGTCCTCGCCCTCATCGTGTCCGAGCTCGGCGCCGATGGCATCGGCAAAGGTCGCCATCAGATCCGCTTGGTGGACCAGCTGTCCCGAGACACCGCCGGCCTTCGCGACACCGGGCCAGCGAACGATGAACGGAACACGATGTCCACCTTCCCAAGTGTCCGACTTGTAGCCGCGGAGCGGCCCGCTGGCGAAGTGCCCCTTCTTCTCCATCTCCGCTGTGCCGATGTAGTGGGCGCAGCCGTTGTCACTCGTGAAGACGACCAGCGTGTTGTCCGTGACGCCGGCATCATCGAGTGCCTTCAGCACGCGGCCCACGACCGCGTCGGTCTCCATGACGAGATCGGCATAGGCACCGAGGCCGCTCTTGCCCTTCCATTCGTCGTTCACCGAAAGCGGCGTGTGCGGTGACGTCAGAGGCAGGTAGATCAGGAATGGTTCCGGCGTCTTCGCCTCGCGCTCGATGAACTCGACCGCGCGATCACCCAGCGCCGGCAGGATCGGCTCAAGCATCCAGCCTTCGAGCGCAGGACCCTGGGTGCTGGCCTGGTTGGGACGAAACAACGCATCGCTTCCGAACTCGGTCGGAATGCCAACCGTGCGGTCATTTTCGATGAAACAGTAGGGTGGCCAGTTCGGGACATCGGTGCCGAAGTACTCGTCGAAGCCGACCGCGGTCGGTCCGCCACCGATCGGCTTCGAGAATGTCTCCTTCCACACGGCCCGGTGGGCGTCGGTCGCCTTCGCACCCTTCTTCGGCCCGCTGAAAAGACTCTTCTTCCCCTCGGGGATCGGCCAGTTCCAGCCAAGGTGCCACTTGCCGATGCAGGCGGTGCGGTATCCGTGCTTCTTGGCCAAACCTCCGATCGTAAGGCGGCTGGGCGAAATGAGAGGAGCCGCCCAATGGTTGACGATCCCCTTCTGCAGCCGGCTGCGCCAGTGGTAGCGGCCGGTCAGCAGGGTGTAGCGCGACGGCGAACAGACCCCCGACGACGAGTGCCCGTCCGTGAAACGGATCCCCTGTGCGGCGAGCGCATCGATGTGGGGTGTGTCGATTTTCCCGCGCTCCGGGTTGTAGCAGCCGACATCGCCGTAGCCGAGATCATCGGCATAGATCACGAGGATGTTCGGCTTCTGCTCGGCGGCGTGGGAGAGTCCGACTGCAAGGGTGAAGAGCGTGACAAGGTGAGTAAATCGCATGGGAAATCGACAGGGATCAGGCGGGCGACTACGCGGATCCGGTCCCTGATGTTTCCGGATCGGTCGTCCACCCGAGCGGGCCATCCCTCGCCCATCCGATCAAGAAAACTCACCTTCCGGATTGATTCCTGCATCTGAAAGCATACCCGGGCCCGAGCCGTTCCTTGGCCCGACCGGCCATCCCGATCTCACAACCCATGCTTTTCCGACGTCTTCTCAGTGTTTCCTTCTGCGCGGCCTTGATCTCCTGCGGCGAGGAAAGCCCGCAGCCCGAGCCCCACGAAGCGACCACCGAAGCTCCCTCGAGGCCCGGCATTCTGATCAATGGCGGCTGGGCCGAAGGTGAGATCGAGGTCCAGCCCGGCAGCTACCTCAGAATCGAGGCGACCACCGCATCGTCCGGACGCGACCTGAGCCTCCGTGATCCCGACACCGGGGTGCTGTGGTACTCGGGGCCGGCCGAACAGCTCGACCTTGGCAGCTTCGCGCTGAGGAAGCGGTTCACTCGCTTGGCGGCGACCTTATCGGAGAGCAGCGCGGGTGACCCGGCCGTGGAGCAGGAATTCACGATCCGTTTCCCCGACGGCAGCGACGCGCTTTATCCGGGGCTGATCTACGAATTCGAGCGGCGCGACGGCGAAGCGTTCGACCTGAAGGAGCCCGTCAAGTTCGGCGGCAAGGCAAGCTGGCCGGACGGCTACACCGCCAATGGCTATCCGGCGTTCCGGACCGGCGAGTCGGTCCACACCCCGCCACTCGATGACGTCACGCGTCCGTGGTGGGAGAAGCCGTCGTACCTTTGCGGACTGCTACCTTCGCTCTCGATCGCGAAAGACCGCGCCGCGATCATCGAGAGCCGCGGAATCCATAACTACCCCTTCAACGATCTCTCGCCGGGCTTCCGCGTCTACGCGCGGATTGCGGGAGAATTGCTCATCGAGGAACCCGGCACGCACGAGTTCCGGCTCGACTGCAATCTGCCCGGCCGCTGGGCCGTTGGAGCCAGCGCCTCGGAGGTCGCTATGCCCCTCAAGCTAGAGGCCGGGAAAGCTGGCACGATTCCCATCGAGGTGCTGCTCGCCAATACCGAAGAGCAGCCGCACCTCGCATCGCGCCTGATGTGGAAGCCGCCCGGCTCGGAAACGTTCGTGCCCTTCCCCGAGTCCCGTCTCGCCCACCGGGTCGATTCCGTTCGGGAGGCGGCCCTCGCATCGGTCACCGACGGGCTCGCCCACCGTGCGGCGAAGATCCATCCATCGGCGAACGACACGGAAGCGGCGGCAATCATCGATGCGGTTCTGGCCGAAGGCGCGGACCTCAACCCTTACGTCGGTGATGCCCCGACCTTCATCAAACACAGCAACCTACTGGTTGCCGCCTTCCTCAAAGGCAAGTCGCTTGCAGGAGACCCACGTGCCGCCCGCGCGGCTTTCGCATTGATCGGCGCGAGGTCCGAATTCCTGCGATCCCATCCCGATCAGCTCAAGGTCGCCGGTTTCGGCAAGACCGACGGGCGGATGATGCGGCACTTCGAGTCGTTGCGCGGATTCCTTTCGCTCTGCGACACGGTGCCCGACCTCCAATTGGAAGCATTGCAGGCGCGATCCGAGCTCGCCCAATACGCGGTCGCCACCTGCCTCTCGCGCTCGTTCTTTTCCGAGGCCCATCACGGCGCCAACGACGGTTACGGCGACAATGACAACCTCATCGTGAACTTCTGGCGCGCCGCGCGCTCGCTCGACGATCCCCACGCATGGGACACCGCGGCCTGCCTGATGGACAGCCACTTCCGCTACGCCGCCGGCCGGGCCGAGGGCCTGTCGAGCGACGGCATGTTCATCTTCCACAATGCCAACGGCCGCCACATCCATATGCACGGCTACGGCCGCGACTGGTACTCGCGCATCGCCAACGGCGCGAGGTTCGGGTCGCCATGGGGTTACACCCGCGAGCAGTACCGACGGCTCACCCGCTACCTGCTCGCGTTCGAGTGGTTCTTTTACCAAGGTACGGACCCGTGGGTCACCAACGGCCGTCACAACGACCACAAGGGAAACGTTTGGGAGCTCACGCAACTCGCCAACCGGCTGACCAACCTTCCGGAGGGCGCCATCTACGACGAAGACCGTAGCTCGCTGAAGGCCATGCACGCGCGGATCCACGCCAAGGCCGCGAACACGATCACCGGGCATCGTTTCTTCTGGCGAAACCTGTTGACCGTCCACCGCCGCGACGACTACCAGATCGACCTGAAGATGATCTCGCCGATGGCCGGACCGATCGAGTCGTTCGCCGGGCACTTCCCGTGGAACATGTCCTTCGCCGACGGCGTGACCACCTTCATGCGGACGGGCAAGGAATTCACTGGCATCCACCGCAACGCGCCGAACTCCGCCTACGGCCAGATTCGCAAGCTCGCCGACAACCCGTCGCTGTGGCGCTACCGGTCGCTGCCGGGAACGACGCACCTCGACGACGAACTTCACGCGCCCGACCGCTACCGCGCCGGCGGCGGATCGACCGCGGGTGGCGTGACCGACGGCGAACTCGGCCACGCGGCTTTCCACTACGTCAACAAGAACACCGGCGGCAATTGCCGGAAGATGCATGTGTTCACCGACGACGGCATGCTGATGCTGATCCACTCGATCACCACCAGCCGTGGCGGTGAGATTCCGGATGGCGTGACGACCCGCACCAACCTCAACCAGTGCGACTGGAACGGGGATGTCACGGTCATCGCCCAGGACGGAACGACCACGACCCATGCCGGGGACGGACCGGAGGCAAACGTCTCGTTGCCGCTCGACCAACGTTACTGGGTCCTGCATTCGGGGATCGGCTACCTGATTTTGCCGACCGGCAACGAGGCGGGCAGCGGCAAGGCGGGCTCGCTCAACCTGCAGCTCACCCGCCGTGATCCTTTCACTCCGATCCCTGGATTCGCGATGAATGAAGAAACACGGGAAGCGATCTCCAACAGCCCGGCAAAGGACCGCAAGGCACCCGTCTTCCATCTGTCGATCGATCACGGACCGCATCCGAAAGACGCATCGGCCAGCTACTTCGTCTGCATGCGCGGCGACGCGGCCGACGCGAAGACTTGGCTCTCATCGCCACCGGTCGAGATCCTCGCCAACCGCGCGGAGTTGCAAGCCGCCCGCGACCCGCGCGACGGCACCTCCCATGCGTTTTTCCGCGAAGCGGGTGAACTGAAGGATCCCGACGGAGTCTTGCTTTTCCGGACTCCCACGCCACTCAGCGTGATGTGGCGGCCCGCCACTTCCTCGGTCACGCTGCAGGATCCGATCGCCGCATGCACCGCGGACACAGACAAGATGATCGACACGGCCGAGGTCGTTCTCGGCTCCGGGCTGGCCGACATTGATGCCGAAACCCGCGTCGCGATTCCGCTCCGCGGCACCAACGATCCCGACGACCGTTTCCGCGGCATGCCTGCCACGCACAAGGTCGAGTAATACGATTCTCCCAAACGATTCCGACTCTGTTTGATTCACCGCCAAGTCGCCAAGGGCGCCAAGCTAAACACTATCGCTTTCCTTAGCGCCCTTGGCGACTTGGCGGTTCCATCCATTGTCATCGGAATAAATCAGATCACTCTCAGGAGTTCGTACAACTCGATGAGCGGTTCCGGGATTGGAAGCTTCGGGAATTCGGGCAAGGCTCGGACATCGACGCGCCCCTGACCATCCTTCACCAGGACGAGTTCCTCATCGCCATCGACAAACCGGCCGGCATGCTGGTGCATCCGGGCCGCGATCCGGAACCTCCGGAACAGATCGTCATGAAGCGACTGCGCGACCAGCTCGGGCGCCGCGTGTATCCCGTTCACCGCCTCGATCGCCCGACCTCCGGCGTGCTCTTGCTCGCACTCGACAAGAAGACCGCCGCCGCTGCCCAGCAAGCCTTCGAGACGCGCCGGGTCGAGAAGCGTTACCATGCGGTCGTGGTGGGTGAGGTTCCCGACCACTGGGAGTGCGAGACGCCATTGCGAAGGAACCCGGAGGACGACCTCCTGCCTGCCCGAACGTCGTTCCGCCGGCTCACGGTGCGTGAGCGGGGTTCCTTTTCCAGCGACCCCGAGTTGATGCTCTCTCTGATCGAGGCGATCCCTGCAACCGGGCGGTTCCACCAGATCCGCCGTCATCTGTTGGATCGCGGACAGTCGATCGTCGGCGACTACCGCTACGCCGGCATCGAGACCAGCGACCGCCTCGGCGCCACCCTCGGCACCGGCACCCGCATGCTGTTGCAGGCGAAGTGTCTGGAACTGACGCATCCCCGCACCGGCGAACCGCTGCGGATCGAGGCTCCGGTCGATCCGGAGTTCGCGAAGTGTTTCCCAGCTCTGCAGACGAGCGGCATGTGAAACCGACCGGCTCCGGTTGCGCGGGCCGGTGCCCCGTGCTTCGATGCGAGCATGAGAAAAGGTCAATCATCGCTCTGCCGGCTTGCCGCGGGGCTTTCGCTCCTGAGTCCACTCTGCCTGGCGGAAGACACCTCGTGGACCGGATGGCGGGGCGATGACCGGAGCGCGCGATTGCCGGATTTCAAGGTGCCGGACCCTTGGCCTGATTCGCCGGAGAGCGTCTGGACGACCGAGGTCGGCACGGGCTACTCGACGCCCCTGATCATCGACGACCGGGTCTTTCAGCACGCCCGCAAAGGTGCCGACGAGGTGCTGTGGTGCCTGGATCGGGACACCGGAAAGCCGGTCTGGCGCAAGTCGTGGCCCGTGCGTTTCACTCCCGGACGCGGTGGTGAGCGTCATGGTCCGGGACCGAAGTCGACGCCCTCGTTTGCCGATGGTCGCGTCTTCACCCTGAGCATCGACGGCACCCTCCGGGCTTGGTCGGCGGCCGATGGCAAACCGCTCTGGAAACGCGACTTTCGCGAGCACTTCGACGAGGCGCATCCCTACTGGGGCACCGCAACGTCACCCATCGTCGATGGTGACCGGCTGTTCGCCCACACCGGCAGCTGCGAGGATGGGGCGCTGTTCTGCCTCGACCCGAAAACCGGCAAGGACCTCTGGGTCCGGACCGAAGAGGCGAATTGCTACTCGTCGCCCCTCGTCGAGACCATCGATGGCGTCCGGCAGTTGGTGGAGTTCAATCACGACGGCTTGTGCGGGATCGACGTTTCGACTGGCGAGTTGCTCTGGAAACACAACTTCCCGCATCGCGGAAACAACCAGAACACGCCAACTCCCATCCGTTTTGAGAACACCTTCATCGTCGGCGGTGAGAACCGCGGGATGTTCGCGATCCGGGTGAGCAGGACGGACGATGCGTGGTCGGCGGAAGAAGTTTGGCAACATCGCGACACCTCGCTCGACATGAGCAGCCCGGTCCTCGGCAACGGGCAGGTCTTTGGATTCTCCCACTTCAAGACCGGTCAAATGTTCAGTCTCGATCCGGAGAGCGGGGAGGTCATCTGGCTCGGTGACCCGCGCGCTGGCGAGAACGGCCAGTTCCTCGCGATTCCCGGGCATGTGCTGGCCCTGACGGATGACGGCCGGCTCCGGATCTTGAAAAACGGCGACCCGAAGCAGAAGCCTTCGGTCGTCCGAACCTACCGGCTTGCCGATGGGGACACCTGGACGGCCCCGGCATTGGTCGGGCGCGATCTGCTCATCAAAGCCGGTGAGAAGCTCACGCTCTGGCGTTTCCCCTCAGGTCTGTAGGATCCGCCGAGAGCAGCTTCAGTCCTCGTCCTCGGCCCGCTCTTCCTCGCGCTCCTCTTCCTCCTTGAGCCGATCGAGGAAGTTCTCGGGGTAGCTCTCCTCAAGGAACTGCTCGCCGCCGACGCTGAGCCGCACGACCAGACCGATCACCGTTTCCCGCTTGTAGGTCCGCGGCTGGTTGCCGCCGGTCTGGGAGCTGTCCTCGCAGGGCACCGTGTCGGTCTCGAAAGTGGTCGAGCCCTTGGCTTCGAGGAGACGGATGTTGGTCTCTCCCTCGATCTCCTCGGTGGTCGTTTCGGAGCCCTCCTTGTCGCGGGTGCTGACCCGCTTGTAGATCGTGTAGTTGACGGCGATGTCGGAAATGTCGCGCTGGGCGTAGCTCTCCAGCTCGCAGCTGTAGCTGATCTCGTCCTTCTGCATCTTCTTGGTGACCGGACTCTTGTTCTTGTTCCCGCCACCTCCGCCGGACTTCGTCACCTTGCGATCGATCCGCTCGGTGTTCTTGTCGATCTCGAGTTTGAAATCCATCGGATCGAGCTTGTTCTTGTTCTTCTCCCACCACTCCTTGACGAAGGTCTGGTCGGCCTCGGAAAGGCTCGTGAGCGGCACCTTGGCGATGCTCCGGTTGGCGAGTTGGAGAACCGCCGCGCCATCGCGCACCGCGACCAGTTCGGCCTCGACCGTCTGGCCTTCGGTGTTGGTGAAGGTCCGCGGTTCGGCCATCGAGAATGATGCGCCGAGAAGCAGGACCAGGAAGCTGGAGAGGAAGTGCTTCATATCATCAGGATGCTGATTTTTTCGAAATCCGCAATTCGGAAACCCGGTGACGGAAATACGCGATGCCCGAGCAGCTTATGGCGTCGAACGTTTCGCGCTACGGTAGCGATCCAGAAGTTCCTTCAACTCGCGCACCTTTTCGGGCCGCTCATCCGCCAGATCCCGCTTTTCGGATGGGTCTTCCGCGAGATTGAAAAGCTGGAACGCGCCGTCGGGCTTCAGCCTGAAATAGTCGAGTTCCACCCATTCGCCTGACTCAGGATCCCGGGTCGGCTGATAGGTCTTCACATCCATTTTCCCGTCGGCTTTCCGCGGGTAGTCGCCGTCGCCGCTGCCCTCGATCAGCTTCCAGTCGCCCTTGCGGATGGCGAACTGTCCCGCCACCGAGTGATGCACGGTGGCCTCGCGGATCGGTTGATCGGACGCCTCGCCCAACAATAGCGGACCGAGGTCATAGCTATCCTCGCCAGCATCGTCCGGAGTCTCCTGACCGAGCATCGAGGCGAAGGTGGCGAAGAAGTCGGTCAGGCACACGGTTTCATCGGTCTCCGTTCCCGCCTTCACCTGCCCCGGCCAGCGCACGATCAGCGGAACCCGGTGCCCGCCTTCGTAAATCGTCCGCTTGGTTCCCCGCCAAGGACCGTTGCACTCGTGGCCGTTGAGGCTCGGATGCGGCCGGCCTCCGTTGTCGCTCGTCAGGACCACCATTGTCTTGTCGGTGAGCCCGTTGCGGTCGAGCGCGTCGAGCAACTGGCCGACCGCCCAATCGAACTCGACCGTGAACTCGCCATAGATCCCCGCCTTTGTCTTGCCCTCGAAGCGTTTGTTCGGAGTGAGCGGGAAATGGATGTTGGTCGTCGGGTAGTAGAGAAAGAATCGCTCGTCCTTGTGCCGGTCGATGAACTTGACCGCCTCGTTCGAAAGTTCGATCGCGGTGTCCTCCAGCTTGCGTACCGTGTCCTTCATCGCCTCCTTGCCTCGGTACCCGAGGCCTGGCTCAAGCCCGACGATACTCCGATCGCGGACGTAGACCTGCAGTGGCTTCGAACTGTTGTGGCTGAATGGCACTCCGAAGAACGAATCGAATCCGACTTCGAGCGGACCGGGCTTCGGCTCCGCGCCGAAGTCGGGGTTCAGCTCCGTTCCCCAGCCGAGGTGCCATTTGCCGATGCAGCCCGTCGTGTAGCCGGCCTTCTGGAACACCTTCCCCATCGTCAGGCGGTCCGGGTCGATGAGCAGCGGATGGTTCTCCTGCAGCACCCAGTTCTTCAACCAGCTCCGCCACGCGTAGCGGCCGGTCAGTACCGAGTAGCGGGTCGGCGTGCAGACGGCCGAGGGCGAATGCGCGTCGGTGAATCGCATCCCTTCGCGCGCCAGGCGGTCGCAGGCCGGCGTCTTGAAATGGGTCGCGCCGTAACAGGACAGATCGCCGTAGCCGAGGTCATCGGCCATGATGAACACCACATTCGGGCGCTCGGTCGCGAGGACAGCCGAAACCATCGCCACGCCGATCAGAAGAGCTGGGAACCGCATGGCCGTTTCCTACGGACCCGACGGCTCTCCTCATCCAATCTTCACCGAAATCGCCTCGACAATCCCGGCCTCCGACGCGCGTATGGAGGGGAATGATCCGGTATCCCTTTTGCCTCGTGGCCCTGCTCGCGACCCACGTCGCCGCAGCCGAATGGACGAACTGGCGCGGCCCGAATGGCCACGGTGCCCAGCCGGACTCGGATCCGCCCGCCAAGGTGTCGCCCACCGACAACGTGCTGTGGAAAGCGCCGCTGCCGGGCCGGGGTTGCTCGACGCCGATTGTGCACAAGGACCGCATCTACCTGACCTGCGACATCGGCGGGAAAGACGGGGTCCTTGCTTACGACATGGCTGGCAAGGAAGTCTGGAGGCATACCTTCGGCGAGGTCGCGGGGGTCCGTCACAAGAATGCGGGCAGCGGCTGCAACCCGTCGGCCATCACCGATGGCGAGCATGTGTTCGTCTACTTCAAGTCGGGCACCCTGGCGGGATTGACGACGGATGGAGAGGAAGTCTGGAAACGCAACCTGCACGACGACTACTCCGCGGACGGCTTGAAGTGGGACCTAGGCACCTCACCGATCTTCGCTGGCGGACATGTGGTGGTCGCGCTGATGCACAACAACAACCCGTCGTTCCTCCTCGCTTTTGACAAGGCAACCGGCAAGGAGGTGTGGAAAACGCCTCGCGATTACCCGGCTCCAGCCGAAGCTCAGGACGCCTACACGACTCCATTCGTCGCAGAGATCGACGGCCGGGAAACGATCGTCACGTGGGGCTGCGACCACCTGACCGGCCACGATGCCACAACCGGCAAGGAACTGTGGAAGCACGGGGATTTCAATCCGCGCCAGCAAGGCAACTGGCGGGTCATCGCATCCGCGGCCGCAACCAACGGCATCGCCGTCGTCCCCTTCGGCCGCGGAGACTTCCTCGCCGGAGTGAAGATGGGCGGCGAGGGTGACACCACCGCCACCCACCGGCTTTGGACACGCGAAGGCATCGGTAGCGACTCGTCGACGCCGGCCGCCGCAGATGGAAAGTTCTACGTGCTCACCGACAAGGGCCGGAACCGAGGCACCGTCACTTGCATCGATGCCGAGACCGGCAAGAACCGCTGGGAATCGGAACTGCCGAGAAGTGCCGCGATCTACTACGCGTCGCCCGTCATCGCCGGAGACAAACTCTATGCCGGCCGCTCCGACGGAACCCTGTTCTGCGGCACGATCACCGGCAAGGGCCTCAACAACGTTGTCCAGAACGACCTTGGCGAAACCCTGATCGCATCTCCCGTCGCGATCGGCAAGAAGCTGCTGGTCCGGACGCACGATCATCTATGGTGCTTCCAGTAGATCGAAGCGGACCACCGCGATCCCGGATCCTCTGCGGCGGGCTGGTGATCGCGATCATCGCGCTCGGCCTGGCTTCTCGTTCGATCGACGCACAACCCGCCTTTGTCCGTCAACATGCCGGCGACGCGTTGTGGGCAGCGATGATCTACTGGGGTTTCGCATTCCTGTTTCCGCGCGTAGCCGTCCGCTGGATCGCCATCGCGGCCGGCTCCTTCTGTCTCGCGATCGAGCTCAGCCAACTCAGCTCGCACCCGTTTCTCGTCGATGCCCGCTCCACCCGCATCGGCGCGCTCATCCTTGGCCACGGCTTCCTCTGGATCGACCTTCTCCGCTACGCCGCCGGCATCGGACTCGCGGCGATGCTGGATTTCTCCGTGCGAGCTCGAATCAAGCCGGAACCGGCGACGGCCGTCTAGACGCTTTCAGGACTCCACCTCCCCGATGAACTTTTTCGGGTTGATCACGATCGGTGCGCCGGCGGGGTCTTTCATCAGGCACTGCATCGGGGACTTCCGGATGATCTCCGCGCCCATTTCTCCGGCTCGCGCGCAATAGGAGTCGTATTCGTCGTCGGGGACTTCGAAATACAGCACCCACCCGTGCGGCCAATCCTTGAAGACCCGCTCCTCGACAATTCCGAAGACACTCTCTCCTTCCTTGTCGTTGAGACAGTAGGAGGTCAGTCCGTTGCCTTCGTCCACCGCCTCCTGCTCAAAGCCGAAAAGATCCGAATAGAAATCCGACACCCCCTTGGTGTCCGAAACGATCTGGTCGATCCAACGGATCTGCAGCGAACCTAGTTTCATACTTTCAGGAACAACGCTACGAACCCGTCAAGGAAGCAACAAGCGCGCAGGACCTCCGCGCCGCGTTTCGGAGTGTCCACTTTGGCTGGGGCATTTCGCCTCAGCTAGCCCTGATCCTTGAGGAGCCGACGGGCGACCGCGAAAAGGACCAGCGAGATTCCGACGAAGACCACCCCGAATGCCACGGATTGCTTGGTCCCGAAGAAGCTCGTGACCAGATGCGAACCCTTCGAGCCGATGCCGCCGGACATCACAATGAATTGCGGCTTCACGATCGTAAGCACTCCGAACAGCAGAAACGCCAATCCAGCCGCTGAAAACGCCAAGACTCCGCTCCAGTTCCCCGATCCCCGTGGCATCTCCTCTTGCTACTTCGATCTTCCGTTGGTTGTGGCAAGCGCTCCGAAACTCTCTTCCCACGGTGAGACGATAGCTATCCTCCGCCGAAAGGCGCTAGGATCTGTTCACGAATTAAATCTGTACTTTTCCTGAAGCGTTTGTTTCAAGCTTCGGATGCCAGCTGGACATCCTCGAAGCATGATCACCGACGAGATTTGGGAGCAGATTGAAAGTGCTCTGACCAAGGCGAAGCATTCGCGTGCGGGAGCTCCACCGGCCATGAGTGATCGCGAATTCATGGAGGCGGTTCTTTATCTGAACCGGACAGGTTGCCCGTGGCGCGATCTACCTCCTGAACTGGGCTATTGGCATGCCGTCTACATGCGTTTCCGGCGGTGGCAGGAGCGTGGTGTGTGGAAGCGCCTTTGGCAGGAAATGCAAGGCGGGCACTTTGCCGGAGCTCGTGAACTGATGATGGACTCCACCACAGTCCGAGCTCATCAGCATGCGGCCGGAGCGCCAAAAAAAACTCTTCCGATCAGGCTCTCGGACGCTCTCGAGGGGGATTGAGCACCAAGATTCACGCAGCAACCATTGATGAGAACTGTAGCGTGGCGCTGCATCTTACCCCTGGCCAGGCCCATGATGGCAGGCAGTTCGAGACACTCTTCGAAAGCCTCCAGCCGGAGAACGTTCTGGAAGCAGCCATGCTCGACAAGGGTTACGACGCCAATCGCATCCGCGAGCGCCTGAACTTCGAGGGCATTGAAGCGGTGATCCCGCCGATCAACTCAAGGGCAGGCGTCATCCGGTATGACCGGAATCGCTACCGCCGCCGAAACCGGGTCGAACGGTTCTTCAACAAGATCAAACACTTCCGACGCATTGCCACGCGCTACGACAAGCTTTCTCAGACCTTTTTCTCTGCGGTCTATCTGGTAGCGGCATTCATCATCGCACGCAATTCGTGAACAGATCCTAGTCCGAATCTCCCCGAGCGCTCGGCGACACCTGCTTCCTCGCCTCGCCGTTCATCCATCTTCTAGCGTCCAGTCAGCTCGGATAGACCAACCCTCAACCATCGGACCGCTCGACGACAGCGTCGCGAAGACAACCGCAGTTCGGGCATGCCATGATGGTTGCCGAGACACTTGCAGTTGCCGTTTTCTTGTAGCGGATGCCTCCGGCTTCCCACAGCGGCTGGGTCGCCCCGCAAGCCCCGCAGCGAACCTGCCACCGGTTGGTTTCCGACCTCATCCTCTCGACCATCGGCGCTGGAAGGATCGCAGTGATCGTTCGTTGGAGCAGCTTCATCGTCTCTTCACACCCCGACTGCAGGGCGGTCCACTGTGGACAATCGACACTCCAATAGCACTTCGAATCTTCATATGACTCTGGATGCGGCAGGTCCGCAGGCCGCTACCGGATCTCACATCCATGGCCTGTCCTTGGCACGATTCAGCCGATTTCGAACGACCTTTGGAACCACCATCGAGATCTTCCCTTCCTCGAAATCGACCCAGTCAACCTTCGGACCTTCACGCTTGGAGCAGCGCTCACACCATGGAATTCGGAACCGAAGCCGTAGAACCGGCGCCTGACGGGTTGAAGTTTCGTTGAGCAATCCCAGCAGACCGTTCGCTACAAAGTTGAGTGCCCCGACGATCGCGTTCACAAGGTTTCCGAAGAACGCGCCCACTCCCAAGGCGGTCGCTCGCCGAACCGACACCCGCTGCCCGGTGTCGGTGCCACAACAGAAGCAAATGTCGGGCAACTTCCGACCCTCCGAAAGGGTGATTCGAGTCTTGCTTCGATCCGCACCGAACCCCCTTGGCGACTTGCCACAGGCCGGGCAGTCACCCGCTTCCGTGAGGACCACGGTGGCGTAGCAGTGTGGGCATTCCTCGCGCTTCATGACCGCTTGTTCAGGACTGAACGACGAGCCACTCCATTCCCTGCTGCTTGTTGGCAAAGCGCAGAGGCCTACCACCTTTCATTGGGTTCGGGATACGGATCCGCAACCTGCCGCTTTTCGCCATCTCCAATGACCAGACCCGGGGTTGGCCCGGAAGGACATCGGTCAGTCTCCAGTTGGTCGTCCGGACTTCCCCCTCGACCTCCACTTCGACCGGCCAGTCGTAGTAGAAGGGAGCAACGCCGCGGTTCTCGACGGTCAGCGACATGACTCCATCCGCCCACTTCGCCTCCGCAACATGGAGTTCGTAGCCAAGCCGTGCGGTTTCGGTGAGTGCCGTCCGCTTGCGCTCCTCATCCATCGGAAAGCGCGCGTCGAACAGTCCCGAATCCATAAGCCAGGTCACATGCATCGCCTCGACGCACTCGACAAACCCCTGATCCCGCGGATGGCGGTCCGAGGTGAAACTGCGGCTCCACAGCTCCGGCCGGATCTCACCCCCGATCGGTTGGTGTTTCCATTTGCCTCCGGCATTCGTGGCTTCCAACAACCCTTCGAAGCACCACGAGTCGTTCGGCCCGCCGGTCTTGAGCGTGGTCCAAGCGAATGAGTCATCGTGGTAACCGAACGGTCGGTCATGGTTGTCGGAATACCTCTCCGACTCCGGGCCGGCCGGATACCGTAAGAGAACCTTGGTGGCTTTGAAGGCACCGGCGTAGGCGTCCATGACCTCGCGTTGGGTCCTCTTCGATGCCCAGAGCTCGGGTCGCGGGTAGGTATGCCACTCTCCCCACGAACCCAGCAGCCCCGCGGTGATGTACCCGATGTCGGGATTTCCGTCGTACTTCGCACCCATCGCTTTGATGAATGCCTCCAGCGCGTCGCGGAACCGCCCGTCCTCATAGTCGGGCGTGTGGTGTGTGATCCTGCCTCCTTCGCTAGTCCAATCCGTCACCGCGAGACCCGCATCGATCAGGTATTCGGGCACTGCCGATGCCTTTCCCGGATACTCGGCATACACGCGAAAGATCAACTGGTTCCGCCGCTTCTTCACGTCCCGAAGCACCGCGTCGATCGGCGTCCAGTCGAACTCGTCCGGCCCCTTCATCAGCTCATCCAGCGCGAAGTAGGAAAACTCCATGCTGTGCGGGAACCGGTCCCTTCCCGTAGCCGAGGCATAGGGCACCATTCCTCGCAAGGGGTTGTCGAGGGGGGCTGGTGCATACTCCATTGTTGCCGCCGATCCGACGCCCCCTACGACCAAGACAGCGGGGCCGATCAACGACGCGAGGATGGACAGCTGAGTTTGCAACAGAGGGTAGACCGGGCTCCTGTGATCGTCACAGCTTGAGTTGTGGTTCACAAGTACGGACCCCGAAGCGCGAAGCCTCGCGCCCCCTTCTTCCTCGCCTCGCCGTCCATCCTTCCTCTAGCGTGAAGGCATGAAGTGGCTCATCCTTCTTGGAGTTTTCGGTCTGACTGCCTGCGACCCGGTCGTCCCGCCGGCCCAAACCACGGCCTCGATGGAGCCGGCTCCGTCCGAATGGAATGCATGGGCGGCATGGGTCGAGGAGCAGCGGCCGGTCGGCGACGGACAAGGGCACGGACCCGATGTCGGCTCGGACGAATGGGCGATGGCGATCGACCGGAATCTCGGCATTTCCTCCGACGGACACGGCCCCGACCTGAAGTCGGCCGAGTGGCGGATGGCAGTCGAGAGCAAGCTGTAAGCCATCACCGGTCAGTCGCGCACAGCCATCACGGAAACGCTGGAATCGTGCAGCAGGCGCTCGGCATTGGTTCCGAGGAAAAGGCTCGCGAGTTTCGATCGGCCATGGGTTCCGAGCAATACCAAGTCAGCCTTGCCGTCCTGGATATGATGGGTCAGCGCGACTGAGGGCACCTTGGACTCGATGACGACCGTGCGGTGGGAAATACCGGCCAGATCATCCGCGAACGGAGCGAGGACCGCTGACATCTGCTGGTCGATCTCCTCCTTGCAAGTCTCCGCGTAGGTCGTGGTCGACTCGTCGTCGTCGAGGATGTCATCCCAGAAATCATCGGAAGGCGGATACATGACATGCACCACTTCAAGCTCGGCACCATCGGCCTTGGCCAATTCCACGCCCCGGGCGAGAGCGCGGGAGGCCGCGGGAGCGAAATCCATGCAGACGATCAGCTTGGAGAACTTCGCGTCCTGCCAATCGCGCATGACGAGCACGTCACACGGCGAGGTCCTCACGCAGCGGGCCGCGATCGAACCCAGCCGCTTCTTGGTCAGGTCGTTGGCCGCGATGACCAGCGTCGATGCCTGATGCTCCTCAACTGCAAGGTTGAGTTCATCGGCGGGGCGTCCGCTCCGGACCTCCGCCACGACGTTGGAATCGGGCAGCTCTCGATCCACAAATTCCTGAAGTTTGGTGCGAGCCTGATCCAGAAGCAACTCGGTCTCCGGATTGGCGGCCCCGCTTGCCGCCCGCCGGGCGAGGATGCCGGCGTCGAGCACGTAGACCGCGAACACCGGAGAGCCCGCGGCCTTGGCAATATGGGCAGCGTGGCGGAGCAGCGCGGCTGAGGGAGCGGAAAAGTCGATTCCAACGACAAGTGCGGGGGCGGTGTTCATGGTTGCCTAACCCTCGGCCAGAATTGGTCAGCGGAAAAGCCGGAAAGCTGTTCGGCCGACCTCGAGTTCACTCCATCCGCAACTCAGGCGACCGGGGCTTGGCAACGTCCGTCGCACGGCCCCATGCTGACCGGGTGAGAGGTATGTACATCGCGATCGCTAGCATGGCCGGCGCCCTATCGACCGCCCATGCCGTGGTGCTCTTCCAGCTTGAGACTTTCGACAGCCCGACGAATTGGACCAGCGGCGCGCAGAACCCGAGCCCGCCGGTGATCACCTTCAACACCGGACCGACTGGCACCGGCGACTCGTCTCTCCAGATCACCTCCAGTCCGGGAAGCGGCCCGGGAAGCCGGTTGATCGCCTACAATGAAGTCGATTGGGCCGGCGACTATCTGGGGGCCGGCATCCACGCCCTGACGATGGACCTGCGCAACCAGTCATCGATCAGTTCCTACATCCGGGTCGCGGTCAACGGCCCCGGCGGCTGGTTCGTCACCCCAGCTCAGGAGCTCGGAAGGTTCAGCACGTGGACGTCGGCCAGCTTCGACCTGACACCCGGCAGCCTGATCGATGTCGGGGGCAGCGATGCCGCCGCGACTTTGGGGAACGTCACTGAAATCCGGATCCTTCACAGCACCACCGACAGCTTCCGGGGTGAAACCGGGCTCCGGACGCTCCGGGTCGACAACATTCAGGCAGTCCCGGAGCCATCCGTGGGGCTGTTGGCCCTCGGAGCGGCCCTGTTTTCATTCAGACGAAGAAAAGATTAGTTTGTCCTTAAGATTTTTTTGAAATATTTGTGCGGGCATGTCCCGCAGCCTGCGATTGCTCAGCATCGCGGTCCTCTGGGCGGCCCCCAGCGCTCAAGCCGCCACTCCATCCTCGACAATCGTCTGGGTTCTCGGATCCGACGACAATCAGACGTCGCCTTTCCGTCAGGAAAGCTTCGGCCCGAATGTCCCGCCCGGGTCCGCGACCGCCAAGGATGACGACTACTACTTCGCCGGCACCTACGCCGCCCCGATCGGCGTGCTCGCGACCCATGAGGACGTGATCAATGTCGAGCGGGCGGTGACGCAGGGCGACCCTCGGCAACGCTTCCACTTTCCGCTCGGCCCCGCCGAACGCGGGACCGATTCGCTGCTGACGGTCACGATCGATCTCTTCGGCGGTGGCGCATGGACCGGGGCCTCGGAGCCCGGCTTCCAGACCCACGACGTTTCCGTATCCCTGAACGGCCAGCCGCTCGGCAGCTGGACCGGCATTCACTTCAACAAGACTCTCATCATTCAGGTGCCCGCCGCTTCGGTGGCCGCCCAGGCGGAGGACAATGTCCTGGAAGTCGAGCGCACTGGCGGAGCTACCGGTGGGTATATCCAGTTCGACTACCTGATGCTCGAGGCGGACCCCGACGCGCTTGCCGATGGCGATGGCGACGGAATGCCGCTGTGGTTCGAGGAGACCTACGGGCTGGACGACAGCAATCCGGCCGACGTGACCAACGATCTGGATGGCGACGGCTTGGGCGCGCTCGACGAGTTCAACCTCGGCACCAACCCGACCGACCCTGACAGCGACAACGACGGGCTGTTCGACAATGAGGAGACGGCCACCGACCCGCTGGATCCGGACAGCGATGGCGACGGGCTGGAGGACGGCGACGAAGTTCTCACCAGCCCGATCCTCTTGGATACGGACAGCGACGGCTTTCCCGATGGCTACGAGGTCGAAGCGGGCAGCGATCCGACGGCCTCCGGCTCCACTCCCTTCGTTTTCACAGGGAGCATCGGCGTCCAATTCGTTTCCGAACGGCCGAACTCGGTCCCGATGGGGCCTTGGGAGACGGCCGGGTTGATTCCGGCGACCCACTGGAATCCGACCGCCCGGCTACCGCACTGGGCTCCCAGCGACGATCCGCTGATCGGGTCAATGAGCGCACTGGCGGACGGCAGCGGCACAGCCACCGGCGTCGCGCTCGATTGGTCCTACGACGTGGCGGGCGTCGGCTTTCACACCGGCCCTGGTAACTCCCGTCTATTGTCGGGCATGGTCCAGACCGACAGCCAGGCGGGAGGAATGCAACCGGTCACGCTGACCCTTGGCAGCATCCCGTTCGCGAACTACGACATCATCGTCTATCTGGGCGACCAGTACCTCTACCACCGCGGTTACGCCGAGCTCTCCGGCGACCCGGCGAGTCGACGCTACTTCCTTTCCGACAGCTCGCCGCCCTTCCGCGGGTGGAATGAAGCCACCGCCACCACCGAACCGGACATCGATCTTGCCAATTGCGTGCGGTTCCGTGGGCTCAGCGGCTCCAGCCAGACGGTGATCGTCGAGCAGCTTGATGCCGACCGTGTCGGCGTCCACGCGATCCAGATCGTCGACACATCCTCCGACAGCGATGGCGACGGCATGTCGGACGCCGAAGAGCTGGAAGCCGGCCTTGACCCTTCCACCAACGACGCCACCGCGGATGCCGATGGTGACGGCCTCGACAATGCCGGCGAACTGGCTGCCGGAACGGATCCCCATGATCCGGACAGCGATGACGACGGACTGTCGGATGGTGAGGAAACGACCACCGATCCGTTGGACGGCGATTCCGACGGCGACGGTCTTGCCGATGGCATCGAGGTCAACGGCGACCCCTTCCCGTCAAATCCGCTGCTCGCAGATTCCGATGCCGACGGACATGACGACCCGGTCGAACTGGCCGCCGGCAGTGACCCGGGTGATCCGACCAGCGTTCCCCCTCCGGTTCCCGTGTGGACCGCCGCGACCCGAACGTGGCACTGGCAAGTCGATGACATCACCCTCCGCTGGAACCATCCCCAGTCCCTTCTCGCGGCCCGGCGCGGCACGATGTTCGAGTTGGTGACCGAGCTCGACGACGGCGGTTGGTCCACATCGCTCGCGATGGGTCTCTACTATCAGGACGGTGTCGTGACCCACCGCTTCCGGTGCATCAACAATGTCTTCCATCCGGACGGGAACACAGGCGGCAGCTTCTACAACACCGGATCGACGTCGGCGGCAAACGACAGGAAGGCGGAGCTGGGGCTCAGTGGATATGGAAGCGCTGACGACTCGTATCCGCTGCGATTCGAGTTCACCGCCCACCAGCCCGACGCCGCCACCAACCTCTGGACCCTCACCTTCAATCTCTACCAGACCGCGGACCCCGGCAATCCGGTGCTGATCGCCACCCGCGAGTGGACCAATGCCGTCGCGGCCGACGCCCGACTGCTCGATGGCACCGCGCCGTGGACCAACAACGACGGTGTTGCGAACGTTCCGAGCCTCACGACCGAACCCGGCGTCGAAGCCTACATCACCCGCGATCCGCTGGGGCCTGCTGACACGGACAGCGACGGCATGCCCGACTCGTGGGAAGGCACTTACGGACTGAATGCGACCGACCCGGCTGACGCGACCCTGGATCCCGACGGCGACGGGGTCATCAACCGCGACGAGTGCCTCGCTGGAACCGATCCCAACGATCCCGACACCGATGGAGACGGCGTCAGTGACGGTGAGGAGATCCGTCAGGGATTCTCACCGACTTCGAGCGACTCGACTCCCGTCTGGTACAACTTCAGCGGTAACCCGGATGATCTCGATGGCGACGGACTGTCCGATGCCTGGCTGCTCTGGGCAGGCGGCACACCGCGCGTCGCACTGGCCGATGACGACGGCGACGGCATGACCAATGCCGAGGAAGCCGAAGCCGGTACCGACCCCGACGACCCGAACTCGAAGCTTGATCTGAAGGTGATCGCCAATGGCAGCAACCTCACGCTCGATTGGCCGGATATCCCGGGCAAGGCGCACACCATCGAATACTCCGATGCCCTCGGCAGCTGGGATCCGGCCACCGGGCTGCCGGGCGCGACATCCGCCAACGGACGCCTGAGCATCGAAATCCCCAACGCCTTCACGTCTAACCACGGCTTCTATCGTACTTCGGTGCTGCCGATGGACAGCGACCTCGACGGGGTCGAGGACTGGATCGAGCTCGAGGTGCTGTTCAGCTCCCCGACCGACGCGAATTCGTCCGCCCAGTCCGCCGAACGTGACGGTCAGCCTCCACTCTCCGGGGATGCCAAAACACTGATCGAAAGGCTCTCCACCGGCAGCTACCCCGGGTCCGCCGGCGGAGCCAGCCAGCCGTCACCGACGCAAGCGGCACGCTTCCTGATGCAGGCCACCTTCGGACCCACGCCCGAAGACATCGAGCATGTCCGCGAGATCGGATACGAAGCCTGGATCGACGAGCAGCTGGCGATGCCGCCGTCGAAACTCCAACCCTACATCCAACAGATCAAGCGCGACGCCCGGAACGGCAGGCTTGATCCGCTCTATGACTACAACACCGGCAGCGAGTTCGTCACCGGCAACAACGTCACGACCCCCTGGGCGCGCCACGCGATCGACGGTCCCGACCAGCTGCGCCAGCGGATGGCATTCGCCCTCTCCGAAATTCTCGTTGTTTCACGTCGCGACGCCCAACTCGAACAGAAGCCCGAGGCGATCTCGAACTACTACGACATGCTCATCGATCATGCCTTTGGAAACTATGGAGAACTGCTTCAGGGCGTGGCCATGCACCCTGCGATGGGCTGGTATCTCAGCCACGTCGGAAACCAGAAGGCGGACCCGAGCATTCCCCGGTTTCCCGATGAGAACTTCGCCCGCGAAATCATGCAGCTGTTCAGCATCGGACTGTGGGAACTGAATCCTGACGGCACCCGCAAACTCGATGGAGGTGGCGAACCGATCGAGACCTACGGCAACGACCAGATCACCGAACTGGCGCGCGTGTTCACCGGACTCTACTACGACTCGCCCTACGGATGGGGCAGCGGCGGATGGGACGACTTGCACTACATCCGGCCGATGGTGATGTATCCCGATTACCACGACTTCGGTGCCAAGACCCTCCTCCACGGCTTCGTCATCCCGGCCCGGGAACCGAGTGCCGAGAACGGACTTCAGGACGTGAAGGATGCGGTCAACTCGCTGGTCGACCATCCCAATACCGCTCCCTTCATCTCGAAGAAGCTGATCCAGTTCCTGGTCACCGCGAATCCCTCGCCTGCTTACGTCGGCCGTGTCTCCGCAACCTTCTCCAGTGGAAACCTCGGCGACGTTGCCAAGGCGATCCTGCTCGACCCGGAAGCCCGCGAGCTGACCGGCGACCCGACCTTCGGCAAAGTCCGCGAGCCGGTGATCCGCACGATGCACCTTGGTCGGCTGATGAAGCTGACCGAAGCGCATCCCGAGTTTGTCTGGTGGAATCCGGACGGCACCTACTACGACTACAGTTTTCAGGACCCGACCGGAGCACCTAACGTCTTCAACTTCTTCACTCCCGAATACCAGGCACCGGGCGAGATCCGGAACCTCGGGCTCGTGAGTCCCGGTTTCCAGATCATCGACTCGTACTCGTCCATCTCGTTCCCGAACCTCCTCTGGGACTACATCGACAACGGATTCGGCGCGGGCTACCGCATCGATTTCCCGCCCGACTACTCGGTCCTGATGCCCGTTTCGGACGACGACGACGCGCTGGTCGACCGGGTGAACCTGCTCATCTGCGCCGGTAACATGAGTTCCCGCACCCGCAGCGCCATCCTCGACGCCCTCACCGAACCCGGACTCACACCGAAGGACAAGATCGCCGTCGCGCTCTGGACCGCCATCAACTCACCCGAAGGAGCCACGCAGCGCTGACGCGCTGAAATTCCAAGTCCCAAACTCGAAGTTCCAATTTCCAAGCCCGATAGCCAAGCGCCCCCGAGCTGTCCACCACCCACCCGTTCCATGAAAACGCGCCGCCAATTTCTCGGAGAAGCCAGCTGTGCCGCCATCGGCTCGACCTCGGTCCTCTCGACACTTCTCAACCTGACGATGGCCAACCACGCGTCGGCCGCCAATGGCGAAGCCGCCGGCACGCGCAAGGCTCTCGTCTGCCTGTTTCTGGGTGGAGGGTGTGACACCTTCAATTTCCTGATCCCGATGGACCAACCGGGAGCCTACGACGACTATGCGGCGTCGCGCTCCAACCTGGCCATTCCGCGCAACCAGCTGATCCCGCTCAATTTCACCGACTCACTCGGTCGCAGCTACGGCGTCCACCCGTCCTGCCCGCGGATCGCGGAAATGTTCAACGGTCTCGACGGCGACACTGCACGCAGGCGCCTCAGCTTCCTCGCGAATGTCGGCACACTGGTCGAACCGATCCCGGACAAAGCCGCCTACCTCAGCAAGAGCGTGGCCTTGCCCAAAGCGCTCTTCTCCCATCGTGACCAGGTCGAGCAATGGCAAACCTCCGTGCCTCAAGGAATGCCGGTCCTCACCGGTTGGGCCGGACGGGCGGCGGACATCATCCACTCCACGCTGAACACCGAGCAGACCGGCGGCTACTATATGCCGATGAACTTCTCGCTGTCAGGCAACTCGACCTTCCAGATCGGCGAGAGCGAAGGGCAATTCGTGATTACCAGCAACGGTGCGCTGACCTTTACCGGGACAGGCAGCTCGACACCTGCCCACGTCGCCAAGGGCCAGGCGATCGCCTCGACGGTCGACAGCCCGATCGAGGAGCACTACCGCAACCTCTTCCAGCGGACGCACGGACGCATCACTTCCAACAGCATTGCACGGGGCCAGGAGTTCCAAACGAACTTCGATGCCCCCGGCACGGTCAATGGCATCGACGTCAACGCCACCATCGCCGCGGCGGGATTCCCGAACTCATCGCTGGGACGCAACCTCCAGGCGGCGGTCCGGACCATCGCGATCCGCGACGACCTCAAGCTCCACCGGCAGACGATCTTCATCGAATACGGCGGCTGGGACCACCACAGCGAACTGCTGAACACGCAGGCAGGCATGCTCGCGAACCTCGACCAAGCGCTCCACGCCTTCCTCACCTGTCTCGAGACATTGGGACTGAGTGAAGACGTGATCACCTTCACCGCGTCTGACTTCGGTCGCACCCTCCGGTCCAACGGTCAGGGAACCGACCACGCGTGGGCCGGTCATCAAATGGTGCTGGGCGAGCCGGTCAACGGCGGGTCGATCTTCGGCCACTATCCATCGGTCGCGATCGACGGTCCCGACGACATCGGCCGCGGCGGCCGGGTGTTCCCCCGCCTGTCGGTCGACGAGGTTTTCTGCGAACTCCTCCGCTGGTTCGGCGTCAGCAACGGCGACATGGATCTGGTGCTTCCGAACATCACCAATTTCTACGATCCCACCAGTAGCACGAATCCGGTCGGATTCGTGGCCTGATGATGCGCTCCCGCCGTTTCGCATGGGTCGCGGTCGCGGCAGCCATACTGATCGGAGTGGCATGGCTCATCCGGGACCGCCTGCGGCCCGCGGATCCTGCGGAAAGTTCTACGCCGGCGGTCGACACCCGCAGTCAGGATCCGCGACCGGACGAACCGACAGGGCCGTTTCCAGGCGAGGGTCTCATGCGCGAATACGGCAGTTCGGATTCCACTCCGCTCGATGACCTCGTGGCGCTGCACAGGGTCGTGCGTGGCTACTTTTCAATCGTGAAGGATCAGGAGAAGTATCCGATCGGAGGAAACGAGGATCTTGCCGCCGCCTTGCGCGGTGAGAATGCCTACAAGCAAGCCTTCCTACCTTCCGTCCACCCCGCTTTTGATGACGACGGACGCCTGGTCGATCGATGGGACACGCCGCTCTTCGTCCACCCGGTCGCCGCCCGTGCGATCGAGCTGCGGTCCGCCGGACCGGACCGCACGCTGTTCACCGACGACGATCTCGAGCTCGGCGCCGACGGCTTCGCCCGCTGAACTTACGGAGTGGCGCTTTCCCAAGCGCCATGAGTGGGCGCGGCGACGTCCACGTCGCGCATCACTCCAAATAGCTCTTCAACATCCAAACCGTCTTCTCATGGACCTGGGTGCGAGCGATCATCAGGTCTTCCGACTCCGAATCGCCGCACTCGCCCGCCGCATCCCGTGCCTTCTTCAGATCCGCGAGCAGCTTCTCGTTGGCGGTGACCAGATGCTTCACCATGTCCTGGGCCGAGGCATCCTCACCGATCTCGGGAATCCCCGACATTTCCGCGAGCTTGGCAAGACCGCCCGGTGCCAAGGCTCCCTTGGCGCGGATCCGCTCGGCGATTTCATCGACTGCGACGAACAGCTCGTTGTACTGGGTTTCGAAGGCGGTGTGCAGCGAGAAGAAGGATGGCCCGCGCACATTCCAGTGGCACAGGTGGGTCTGCCCGATCACCGCATAGGTATCGGCAACTACGAGTCGGAGGGAATCAATCAGGTCTTGGTTCATGGTTTCAGCGGACCTTGGCACAGCTCGTTCGGATTTCCACCGATCCTTCGTGAAACTCCTTCGTCGAATCCGCTCACTCCCTTTCGAGCTGGAAGAAAGCCCGCCTGACGCCCGCCGGCGTCTCGATCAGCGATCCCCGGTCCTCGTGGACCTGCTGCCATGGCAAAACAGGTGCGAATCCGCCCGTCAGGTCCTCGCTGCGGCCGAGCTGATAGAACAGTCCGCGCCGCTGCTGCCAGCTGACTTCGACATCCCCTCCCGTCAGTACGGTCACGCCGATCTCCATCGGTTCGGTGAGGATGCTGCCGTCGAAGTAGCGGGTTCCGAGATTCCATGTGAGAATCCCGCACTGCGAGCCGATGATCCGTCCCGGTCCGTCATCGACCGGAACGTGAATTCCGCCGTAGATTCGCGAGATCCCCGCTTCGTCGGACGCATCGTAGTAGGTCGCCCATTGGAGTGCGATGTCGGTCGAAGGTCCGGCCTCGAACTCCAGACCACCCGCCGGCTCCACGAAAGTCCCGAGTCCGCCGGGGAAGTAAGGCGTTCCGGTCAATAGCGTGAGAACCTCGGCGGCGGCCCGGCTGAAAGTGCTGTGCCCAGAGACATAGCCGGCGAAAGCGGGCGTCACAAAGGTGTCGCGCTGATAGGGAAGCCAGTCGCCGGCGAGAATCCACTCAGCACCGGTGTAGTCATTCTCCTTGTCGACCGGCTCGCCGCCCCACGCGAAGATCGCGATCTTGCCCAAGTGCGTGGCCAGGTGCTCATGGCGCTCGCCGGGAGCGGACGAAGCGGTGGTGATCTCCTCGATAAGGTCCGGCACGAGCGGCAGACCATCGGGATGGTAGGAGGCGCGCCCGGAGTCGGTCGACTGACCGAGCCCGCCCATGTAGCGGATGCTACTGATGGGCCGGACGAAATCATAGTAGCGCTTGCAGCCCCATGCAGCGACCGCGCAGTCGTGCACCGAGGCGTTCAGGAGAAAATACATCTTCACGTCCCACTCCAGCGGATCGAGCACCGGCCCCGCTCCGCCGAAGCGGGCCTCGAAGTCCGGATGTTCGACGACTTCATTGGCCAGCGTGTTCCAGTGACCCGGCGGTGTCTCCGAACTCGGACCATCAGCCCAAAACTCGGCCACCACCCGCCCGTAGTCAGCGTGGTTCACGATGTTCGGCTCGTAGGGCAAACCCGTGACCGGATTCACCGCATAACCGCTGCCATCATTCGTCCCCAGCGTGTTGTTGCCCCGCGATGCGGGCGAAATGTCGATCATCACGCCGGCGTCGGGGTGCAGGTAGCTGCTGTGCTCGATCACCGTTACGCTGCCGTCCTTGAACTCTACCTCCGTCGCCGGGTCGCCAAGCTGAGGCGGCATTCCCGGATCAAGATAGACGAACTGGCCGGTTCCACGCGAAAGGGAGAACGGCGTGACGTCTCCCCAGTGTGCACCCACGAAACTCTGGATGGTCGACTCGAGGACCTGGCCGTTCTGCGTCACCTGCTGCACGAACTCGAGCGGCTGCCAATGGTTCGGATCGTTCATCACGGTTCCGGTGAATCTCAGGTCGAGCGGATCATTGACCGGGGTGTAGGTCGGGTCGGTGAAGCCGCCCAGCTCGTTCGACCCATCATTGAGCGACCAGTTGATGATCGTTTCCGCCACCCGGTTCCCCACCGCGGCGGGACTGCTCCCTTCCGTGGTGGAGTTCGCAGGGTCGTACCCCAGCGATGCCATCAGCAGCTTCAGGTGACGCTCGACAGTGTCCGCGTTGCGCTGCGGAGTGATCGGATGATGATATTCGTAGTAGCGCCGGATCATCATCCGGTAGGCGGCATAGCTGATCGCTTCATGACGCGCGGCGGTGATGTTCGATGCCCCGGTCTGATCCTCGCGATGCAGATAGCCCACCGCTACCGGATCGTAGGCCGCCCACGCGTCGTACATCGCCGTGGAAATGTGGAACAGGTTCCACGCGTGTACCGGAGGATCCGGGAACGAGAGCCGGATGGCGGCGAGGTTCTCCTCATTCCAAACATGGGCGATCGATCGCGAGACCGGTGCCTCGATGAGTTCGTTGCTCAACCCGTAAAGGTGGAAGCTGCCGCTGTTCGCCGGTGCTCCGCCGGGAACCGCAGCTCGCAAGACGAGTTCGCTACCCTCGGCCACGTAGCGGAATTTCAGCATCAGGGCGACGTGGTTGTTGGTGCCTCCCGCCATCAAGCCGGGCCGGTCCTCGAGGAACTCGTCGACGGTCGCGACGTCCGACCCGTTTTCAAACTGGAGATCGATGCGTCGCCCGCTCGACGCAGGATTGTCGTCCCACATTCTCAGATAGACACGCAGATCGTAGGCGGTTCCGGGCGTCAGTCCGCTCAAGGTGAACGTTTGGAAACTCCCGCCGCCCCCGCCGCCACCCGAGTAGCTGAAGCCTCCCAACAGATCGAGTAGTCCCGGCCCGGTGACTCCGCCGGTCGCCGGGACCCAATCGCCATTGTTCACCGGTGCGATGGCCGACATTCCGTCGGGGGCATTCCATGCGAGATCGGCAGGGCTTGCGGTGGGTGTCAGCTCTTCAAACAACACGCCGTTGATGGTCGCCGCGCCTCCTCCGCTGACCGCGTGGGTGTAGGTCTTTGCCGGATCGACGCCCGAGCTGAGGTCATCCGTCAGCACCGCATACTCAAGTTCGAATGGAGGCGGAGGAAAGAACTCGGCATCAAGCGGGTTGCTGCCCTTTTCGACCTCGAGACCATCCCGGAAGCCGTCGGAGTCGGTATCGAAAAGCAGCGGGTTGGTGCCGGTATCTCCAGCATCGACGAAGATGCCGGTGTTGGACTCGACACCGTCGCTGAGACCGTCTCCATCGGTGTCGGCCGAAGTCGGATCGGTGGGATCGCGAAGTCCCGCCCCCAGGATCTCACTGCCGTCCTCGAGCGTGTCGCCATCGGTATCGACCAGCGTCGGATCCAGATCGGGATACGCCCCCTGTGTCAGCTGGTATTCCTCGAGGTCGGTCAGTGAGTCGGCATCGAAATTTCCGCTTCCCGCCCCCGGACCCGGACCCGTCGCGAGTCCGTTGAGATCGGTCAGGTTGCCGACCTGAGCCATCTCCCAATCATCGGGCAGGTTGTCCGCGTCGTTGTCGTTTCCGAGGGGTGGCGAGGTCGCAAGGATCGTCAGGTTGTCGATCAAGGTCCCGGGCTCGTTGGTTCCGAGTTCCATCCCGAATTGACCGACGTTCCCACTCAGCGAAAAGGTCTCTTCCGCCACCTGTGTGCCGTCGACCGAGGCCTCGACGAGTACCTCCGCGCCATCGGCAAATGACTGGATTCCATAGGTGATGACGACGTGCCGGGCGGTCAGCACCGGCGTGAAGTTTCCGCCGGCCGTGCCCGCGGCGTTCTTGAAGAACTGGGTACCGCCGTTGTTGCGGAAAAGGATCCCGAAGTCGGTGCCGGCATGATTCACCCGCATTCCCGGCTCGGGGAGGGTGGCGAAGTCAGGGAAGCCGACGTTGAACGAAACCCAGTCGGTGGATGTGTCGTCCGTCGGGATGTAGTCGAACTCCACCTGCACCGCGCCCGCCGCGAGGATCGCCGCTCCGGCGGTGCCGCTCGCCCAGTCGAAGTTCTCGATCGGCGCGCCACCCGGTGGCACCTCGAAACGCAACCGGCCACCGTTCAGCTGGACCTGCATGCCGACCAGTGTCTGCTGGGTGCCCGACGAACGAACCTCGATGTCCGAAGCGAGTGTGCCGCTCCGTCTGCCGGTCAGATCGGCGGCGTCGAACGAAGCCGAGTCCGCGACATCGAAGTTGTCGGCGAAAAGCGCGGGAGGTGGAGGGGGGAAGTCGAGGTCATCCGAAGGATCCGTACCCGCCGCGACCTCGGCGGCATCGCCCGCCCAGTCGCCGTCGGTGTTGAAGAGATTCGGATTCGACCGATAGGGAACGCCGGCGATGGTTCCGCTGTCCGGATCTTCGTCGCCGTCCTGCAGGGTGTCGTTGTCGCTGTCCGCATCGAGCGGATTGGTCCCGGTGTCCTCCGCGCTCACCCAGATGCCGGTGAGCGTTTCCACACCATCGTTGTAGTTGTCGTTGTCGCTATCCGGATCCTGCGGGTCGGTGCCCGCGAGGTACTCCTCGAGGTTGGTAAAGGGATCGCCCGTGGGACCGTCGTTGTCCGGGTCGTCATTGGCGTCGTCCACCACGGGATTCAGGCTGTTCGCGACCTCGTAATCATCCGGCAGCGTGTCGCCGTCCGAGTCGATCGCATTCGGATCCGTGACCGAACCGTTGCCGGCGTCGACTTCGACAAAGTCACTCAGGGTGTCGCCATCCGAATCGGATTTGTTCGGATCCGTCGGCTCACCCGGCAGCGCACCGGCCACTCCCCCGCTCCACGGGTTGAGCAATCCATTGACCTCCTCACCGTCGGTCAGTCCGTCGCCATCGGTGTCCGCCACGGTCGGATCGGTCGCATTCTGATACTCCTCGAGGTTTGTCAGCCCGTCCGGCTCGGGATCGTCACCGGGCAGCATCGAAGTGATCGAGGGTGGAGTCGTGTAGGCTTCCTCGAAAAAGTCGGGAATGCCGTCACCATCGGTGTCGGTGCTGAAGAGAACCTGTTGGCTGATGCTGTAGAAGCCGTCGGTCGTTCCAACCGCGCCGGTGGCGATGCTTCCCAAACTCGACGTCCGCCCGTCCGGCCAGGTGATGTCGACAGTCGCGGTCGTCGCCAGACCGGTGCCGAACTCGACATCGAGACTGCTGGTGCTGGCCGCATTGCTGCTTCCGGAGACCACCTCGCGCATCATCGTTTCGCCCGGCTCGATGACACTGTCGTTGTCGAGATCCGCCACCACCGTGACCCGCGCGCCGATCGCATCGAGCGAGCTCCGCAAGTCACCAGGCAAGGTCGGGTCACCCGTCAGCTTGACACTCAGGTAACGCCCGGGCGACGCCGTCGTGTTCTCGAAGAAGGCCGCCGGGTCGTTGTTGTTCGAGGGATGGCGCGGGTCGTTGTTGAGATTGCAAACGATCAGGTCGAGCAAGCCGTCGCGGTTGTAGTCGGCGACAATGCTGCCCTTGCCGTTGGTGCCCGCATTGAGCACTCCGGCGGAAGCCGCGACATTGGTGATGCTCGAAGTCAGCGGGTCCAGCGGGTCGCTGAACTCGAAGAGGGCCTCGTCGGTCGGAGCGAGCGATGGCGGATCGTTGGTGAAGTGGACTTCAAGCACGCCGTCATTGTCGAAGTCCTCCATCTGCACCCCCCAGCAAAGCCCGGCATCCATGTTGCGATGGTCGAAGCCGAGGGTTCCGTCGGGAACCAAGCGATTGACCAACACGTCATTCGGTCCGGTCGAACCGAAACTCGGATTGTCGGAAATGATGATGTCGAAGTCGCCATCGCCATCGATGTCGCCGACGTTCACTCCCATCGCCGAGCGGCTCCAGTTCGCGACGAGCTCGGGGTGGTTGTAGGTGTCGGTCTGGAAGCCCTGCCACGTCCCGCCGACATCGTCGCCAAGATTGAGATAGAGCATGTCCTTGTCCTCGCCCTTCCCGGTCTTGTTGGTGACCAGCAGATCCGGCCAACCATCGTTGTTGAAGTCGGTGAAGATGACCGCATTCGTGGCGCTGTAGGTCTGCCCCGGAATCGTGGGACTCCCGGTCGAGCTTTCGAAGCCGGTCGGGCCGAGCGTCGCGCCCGCAACGCTGCCCGGCGTGCCATTCGGCCCGCCGGTACTCATGTTGGTGAAGGTGCCGTTGGCGTTGTTGCGGTAGTAGTAATCGCGCTGCCCGGCGAAGTCGTGATTGCCGACGTAGAGGTCGAGATCACCGTCCCGGTCGGGATCTCCCCACGCCGCGGTCAGCGATGAAGAGTTGCTGCCGGCAACTCCCGCCGTCGCGGTAACATTCGTGAATCCCAGCGAACCGGTTTCGATCAGCTCGTTCCGGAAAAGGACATCGCCCTGGTTCCAGTTCGTGACGAACAAATCAAGGTCGCCGTCGTTGTCGTAGTCCGCCGCCACCGCACCCGTCCCGGCACCGGTGTCGCCGGCACCAAGAGCGTTCACCTGAAGTTGGAAGGTCCGTCCGCCGGAGCCATCGGACACATTGAGGTAGAGCTCGTTGGCAACGTTGTGGCGGATGAGGTAGAGATCCGCGAATCCGTCGTTGTCGACGTCCGCGAAGACTCCCCCGGGACCGTGAAGATCGCCGGAAGTCGCCCGGTAGGCACCGAGGTTCTTCGCGACGGTTACATCCTGGAACACCGGGTTGGCGCCAGCGGGAAACGCCGCGAGTGCCAACCAAGTGGCTGCCGTCCATCGGTTGAGAAGGTCAGACATGTCGTCGGGGGGTTGAGAAAAGAACGCCCGGATCCCCCCGAGGAGATCCGGGCGCCTGGAGTGGCTTGCTATTGATCCTCGACCCGGAAGAAGTCACGACCCGCATTGAGCTGTGCGGCCGGGATCCGGAAGCGGTTGGGCTGGCCACCGCCATCGTTCTCCTCGATCACACCCGGAACATCGGTGAACGGTGCGCTGAGGTCGTCGGACGACGTCACCTTGCGCCCGGCGGTTCCGCTGTTCACGTCGATGAAGAAGTCGGAGCCGATGAAGCCGGAGTCCACCACCTTGAGTTCGGTTCCGCTGCCGAAGACCTCGTTGGTCATCCCATACATGTGGTAGGACCCCGTGGCGAATGATGGCACCTCGGCATCGAGGGTGATCGACGTCGCGTTGGCGGTGTATTGGTAGGAGATGTAATAAGCGCTCATCGGCTCGCCGTTGTTCAGCACGAAGTCGGGTCGATCGAGCGGGATCGGGGCCATCGGATCGAAGACGTCGCCCCCATTGGTGACCACGAAGTTGATCAGGCGTTCGACCGCTGGATCCCATGAGCGGATATAAAGCCGCAGCTCGTAAGTCTCACCGATCGTCAGACCGGACAGTGTGTAGGTCTGGAATGATCCCGACGAGCCCGACGAGAATGTGAACGAGTCCAGCAACTGCTGCATGTCCGTTCCATCCAGGCCCACCGTAGCCGGGGTCCACTGATTGAGGTTGTTGTTCACCACCGACCGTGATCCGCCGTTCGTGTTCCAGTCGAAGTTCGGAGGCGTCAGGGTGTTCGTCAGGGTGTCGAAGGCCACACCATTGACCGTGACCGGATCGACCCCGCCGCAGATCTTGTGGGTGTAGGTCTTGCCCGGATCGAGCCCCGAAGTCGCATCGCTAGTGATCTCGACAACCTGGATTGCGCTCGGAAGGAAGCTGTTGATGTCGTTCGGGTCGGATCCGTTGTTCACTTCGACCCCGTCCTCGACCAGATCGCCATCGGTATCCACCTGGGTCGGATCACTGCCGGTGTCGTTGCCATCGACGAAGGTGCCGGTATTGGTTTCCTGAAGGTCGGTGAGACCGTCGTCGTCCGTATCCGCCAAAGTCGGGTCGGTTGCCGGCCGCGATCCGGTCGGGAAGACTTCCTCTCCATCGAGAAGGCCGTCGTTGTCCGAGTCATCGTCCATCGGGTCGATGAGCGGGTAGGTCGACTGGCTGAGCTCATATTCCTCGAAGTCCGAAAGACCGTCCGAGTCGAAGTCCGCCGGATCAGGACCAAGGGTCGTGATATTGCCCGCGAACGAAATCTCCCAGTCGTCCGGAAGGTCGTCGAGGTCATCGTCCTTGCTGACCGTGAGGACCAGTTCGAGGTCGGACGTCTCAGTCATTCCCACGCCATCGGTGCCCTGCACGCGGACGAAGAACTGCTGGCCTTCGACGGAAGCCCCGCCGGTGAAGTCGGCATTGACCTGAAGCTGGCTGCCGACGACCTGGAACAGTCCGTTGTCGGTATCGCCGGCACCGGCCACTAGAGCGAATGTGGAGCCCGGGTCGGGCACCGCGTCGAAGTAGCCGGAAAGGTCGGCAACCACGGTGCCGACCGGGTCTCCGGAAACGAAGGTATCGCCAACCGCTCCGATGGCATAGACTTCGTCTCCCGCGACTTCGTTGGTCAGGCCATACATGTGGAAGCTGCCGGTCGTTCCCTGCGCGGACTCATGGATTGCCGTGTCGATGACAAGTTCGGTGCCCTGTGCCTGGTAGGCGAACTCAAGGTAGTAGGCATCCTGATTGTCACCGGTGCCCAGGACGATTCCCGGGCGGTCCTCCGGCAGCGCTTGATAAGGCGTCACGACCTGAGCCCCGTTCGTGAGGGTCAGGTCAATCGGACGGCCGGAGCCCGCCGTATCCCACGCCCGGATGTAGAAGCGGAAAATGTAGTCCTCACCCGGGGTCAGGCCGCTCAGGGTGAAATGCTGCGCGGCGTTCGCGACGTTGCCATTACCGCTGTAAGTGAAGCTGTCGAAGAGGTCGAGAAGCCCGCTACCGGTGACGTTCGGCACCCAACCGCCATTGTTGTTGTCGATCTGGCTCCGCTGATACGTCTCAGTATCCCAATTGAAGTTGGGCGGTGTTAGACCCGGGTCGAGGACATCGAAGACCACGCCGTTGACCGTCGCCGGTTCGCTACCGGCGATGGCGTGGGTGTAGGTCTTGGTGGGGCTGATGCCCGAGAGTTCCTCGGAAAGCAGCTTCTGCACCGAGACACCCGCACCGACGATGGCCGGGAACGAGACCGGATCGAAGGGGTCGGTCCCCTGCACAACCTCGTAGGAATCGCGAGCGCCGTCGTCGTCCGTGTCGGGGTCGGTCGGATTCGTGCCGGTATCGGACGGGTCGACGTAAGTGAGCGTGTTGCTCTCGATATCGTCGTTGAGACCGTCGAGGTCGGTGTCCGCGAGCAGCGGATTGGTCGGCGGGCGGAAGCCGGTCGGGAACAGCTCTTCGAGGTCATCGAGATTGTCCGAGTCCGTATCCGCCAAGGTCGGGTTGGTCCCGGCAGCGACCTCCTCGGCGAAGGTCAGCGTGTCGCCATCGGTATCGCCATCGGCCGAGTTGTCGACGACCGGGCTGTAGGGACCACCCCAGCCGACCTCGTCGCCATCCGAAGCTCCGTCGCCGTCGGTATCGGCGAGATTCGGATTGGTGATGAAAGTGTCGGCACCGGCGACGACTTCCTCGTCGTCATCGATCCCGTCGCCATCGCTATCCGCGACGAGCGGATTGGTCGGAGCGCCGGGCGCGACGGTCGGAGCGTCACCCGCGACAGCGCCGATCTGATAGGGGTTCTGGAGGCCGTTCACCTCGTCCCCATCGATGAGATTGTCCGAATCGGTATCGTCGAGCAGCACGTCGGTTCCCGCTGCAAGCTCGGCCGTCACGTCGAGGCCATCGCTGTCGAAATCGTCCGCCGAGTTGTCGACATTCGGATCGTAGGGCGGATTGTTGTTGGTCTCGAAGAGATCACCCAAGCCGTCCGAGTCGGAATCCGGAAGGGTCGGATCGGATCCGGTATCGGAGGCGCTGACGAAGGTGTCGGTGTTGGTCTCCACATCGTCATCGAGGCCGTCGGCATCGGTATCGGCCAAGGTCGGATTGGTCGGCGGCCGCGAGCCCGCGCCAGCGACCTCGGCACCGTCGAGCAAGGTGTCGGCGTCCGAGTCATCGACCGAAATGTCGAGGAATGGGTAGGTCGAGACGATCAGGTTGTACTCGTCGATGTCGAGCAATCCGTCGCCGTCGAAGTCCCCGGAGGTCGCGCCCGGTCCGGGCCCCGCACCGAGACCGTTCAGGTCGGTGATGTTGCCGCGCTCGGCCAGTTCGAATGGATCCGGGATGCCGTCGAGGTCGTCATCCTTCGTCACCGTGAGCACCAGTTCGACCTCGGCGGTATCGAGCGAGCCGTTGTCGGTGCCCTGCACACGGACAAAGAACTGCTGGCCGTCGACCGAGTTGGCGCCGGTGAAATCGGAATTCACCTGGAGCTCGTTGCCGGAAATCTGGAACAGGCCGTTGTCGGTGTCGCCGGCACCCGCGACCAAAGCGAACGTCGTCGGCCCCTCCAGTCCGCCGATCGCACCGGTCAGTGTGCCGACGGGCGTGCCGATCGGATCTCCCGAATCGAAGGCGGTGTCATCGATGGAAACCGGATCCCGACGCCAGACGGTGAGGTTGTCGACAAAGTGGCCACCGAAGTTAGTGCCCAGTTCCATGTACATCGAACCGGACGGGCCGTCTTCCCACAGACGCGTGTCGTCGACCAGCACCTGCCCATCCACTTCCATGATGGCCCGGACACTCTGGCCAGTCGCGAAGGAGTCGGTGATGTAGGTGATTTCCACATGCCGGGTCACTCCGCCGGCAGGGGCCGGGGTCAACGTGCCTCCCACATTCCCTCCCGGAAAGTACTGCGTAGCGCCATTCCCCCGGAACAGGATCCCGAAGTCATCATTGGTCAAGTTTGCGCTGTCCGCGTTCACCGTCCCGACCTGGAACGAGACCCAATCGCTCGTCGTGTTGTTCGGCGGTGTCCAATCGAAGCTGACGACGAAGTTCGAGTTGTCGAGAATCAGAGCGCCGATCGCTCCTGCGCCCCAGTCATAGCGGTTGCCGCCGCCAAACGGGCCCGGCTCGGCCTCGAAACGCACTCCGTTATTGCCACCGGCCGGCAGATAGAGCTGCTGGTTGTTGATATCCTGTTGGAAGCCCCAGGAACGGAGCCGGATGTCGGCCGCGCCGAGTCCCGACCGGCGGCCGGTCAGCGGTGCGGCGTCGAAGTTGGTGGTATTCGCGACGTTGAAATTGTCCGCGAAGAGGATGGTTTGCGCGGGCGCGACGGGCGCCAGCGCCCCGGTTGCCGCGAGGGCAAGGATTCGAGGTTTCATGGGTTTTGGGTTCGGGTTTGACGACGGTTTGGGCGATTCACCGGCACGTCTGCGACATGGCAAGGCGACTCCACCTATAACAAGTCATCTCCCGAAACCCCCATTCCTGACAAGAAATGTTTCGTATGTGGACCGAGCGCCTCAGGGATCGGCCTCAGACAGGCCACGATCGATGATATGGCCATCTTAACCACATAGCTCCGAAGCCCTGATTTTCCGGTCAGTTCGACGTGCCTCGCCAGCCCGTCTCCTCGATTCGGGCGAGTTCGGCATCGAGGTCCTCGCCCTCGAAAAATGACAGCCAGCCCGTCACCGATACCGTTTCCCCCGGAGCGATGTCGGGGAAACCGGGATCGGCGTGCATGCAGGGACAATGTTGGATGGCGTTGAAGCGATCCGTCGGCTCCCAAGCGGTGATGATCCAACGTTTGCGGCTTTCGTCGTGGCACGCCACATAGCCGTTCTTGGTCACCTTGTTGGCATTCGTCTGCCCGTTGAATCCATCCAGGCGTGCCAGCAGGACGCACACCTGCCCGCGGAGCTTGGAGATTTTCTCAAGAGTTCCGTTGGTCACGCTGAGACTCATTCGAACGGCCTCATCCTCGACGCGCACCTTCGCGCCGAAGGCGAGCTTGTTGGGAAGCTCGCGGCGATAAGACAGGCTTCCGTCCGGATCGCGGGTCCACTCGAGCGGCTTGAGGTGGACATTCATCTTCGTCCACACCGTCGGCACATCGGTATGGGCGAGGTAGTAGTATCCGCCCGGATCGTGGAGCGCCTCCGGGAGATCGACAACCGCGTAGCTCCTCCGATCCCAAGGCGCGAACACGCTCACCTTCGTTTCCCGTTGCGGGTTGATCGCCGCCGCCTTGTAACCGGTCCTCGGGTGGCGTCCGCCGGGATAGGGCGCAATTCTCAGACCAGACCAGCGTTCCGGGGCATTGGCTTCGAAGATTTCCAGCGACGAAAGGGTGCTGCGGATCTCATCCCCGGCCATGCCGGTCGCAGCCTCGATTTCCTCGATGGAGTAATGGTGATTCCACACCATGTTGCGCATCCAGAAGCGCATTTCGTCCGGACCCGAAGGCTTGCGTACCCAAAGCGGTCCGTCCGGTCCCCCGGACTGCATGACGATGGTTCGGGCGTGCTCCCATGGCTTCAGGAGCAGCAGCGCGATCACCGCCGCGAAACCGACCGCCAGCGCGATACCGAGTGCGGGACCGCGACGTGCCGAACGTTTCGATTCGGACTGCTCAAGCGGCAGCACCATCTCGGAGTGGCGGTTGCCCAAGCGCGCCACATGGGTTTCCCCGATCACCACTCGGCGACCTTCTCCACGACCCTCGATCAGAAGGTGTCGGTGCTGGCTGAGTTCCAGGCGCACCGGATCGCAGGCCTCCTCAAGCTCGACATGGAAACGAAGGCGTTCAGCGCAGTAGTCGACGGCTGACTTGTCGCGACGGAGGCGCTCCTCAAGGCGTTCCCGGTCACCGGGGCTCAGCGTGTCGTCCAGCAGTCCGTCCACCAAGCGCCGCAGTTCCGGTTCCTGCTCGCCCGGAATCAGCTCATTCATGCTGCCCGAGCCTGGTCTGGACGCACTTCCGGAGCGCGGTCCGCAGGCGCTCCAACTGCTTGTAAAGCGCCGCCATCGTAGTCCCGGTTTCATCGGCAAACCGCGCCAGATCCTCACACCCGCTTGAGGCGTAGCGGGCATCCAGAAGCGCCCGCTGGCGTTGGGGCATGCCCTCGATGCACGCCTCGATCGCCTCCACCCGGCCGTCCGACCTCCGTTCCTGAATACTCAGGCTTTCCACCCGCTCGCAGACACGGCGGGCCACTTCCGGGTCCATGAAAACCATGCCGCGGGATTCGTGCTTCTTGATCCAGTTGAGTGCCTTGTAGCGGGCGCAGCGGAACGAGAACCGACGGAAGTCCTCCTCATTCCAGTTGGGATCGAACTTCTCCCACACGACCAAGGCCGTTTCCTGGAGGCAGTCTTCGACCGCTTCGCGACCTTTGACGATGGTCATCAGGTAGGCCCTCAACGACGACCGGCACGCGAGCAGATGCTGGGAAAAGCGCGATGCCCGCTCCGCTCTTGCCGAAACGATCTCCCGTTCCGGTGCTGAGACCGGCAGCGGAGAGACCAGAGGGAGGGCATTCCCTGACCATTCGGAAGAAAGGGCCATGTTGAGAAAGCCTAGCGGACCTTCAGGCCATGTCAGCCCAGAATTGCGCCAGTTTCTTCGCCCGCCGGGGAGCCGAGCTGGACTGATCGACTCGAATGGCGCTTCCCGGGTGGCGGGACAGCTGGATAGCATCGCCGCTGCATCGATGACCCCGGAACACCCGGGCGTCCGCCTCTCGTTCATCCCGGCAGCCCATCCCGACGAAATGAACCCACAACCCTCCCGCCTCACGCGGCTCGCGGCCGTGGCTGTCGCGCTACTTGCGTCCGCCTTCCCGCCCGAGACCGCTGCCTCACCGAACATCCTGTTCTTCTTCCTCGATGACATGCGCTGGGACGCGGCTGGGTTCACGGGAAACGACGTCATCACCACGCCGAACATGGACACCCTCGCGGCGCAGGGGACGGTGTTCGAAAACGCCTTCGTCACCACCGCGATCTGCATGGTGAGCCGCGCCTCCGTCTTCTCCGGGCAGCACATGGCGCGACACGGCATTTCGTCTTTCGGCACCAACCTGTCAGCCGCGCAATGGCAGGACAGCTACCCCGACCGGCTCGACGACGCCGGATACTACATGGGCTTCATCGGCAAGCACGGCCTCGGCAACGGCTTCACCGGGCTCTACGGCACCTATGACTTCGACAAGGGGTGGAACGGGCAGGGAAACTACTTCAATCAGACGATCGACGGTGAGTCCGCGAACGGGCGGCACATCTCCGAGTTCGTCGGCGACCTTGCCATCGAGTTCATTGGCGACACCGTCGATCCGGCGAAGAACCCGACCGCCGCGCCTTTCTGCCTGCAGATCAGTTGGAAGGAACCCCACGTGCAGGATAACTCCAGCGGCGGCGACTTCCTTCCCGACCCCGTCTACGACTCTCTCTACTCCGGCGACCTGATCGCCCATGCCAAGACCGACACGCAAGCCCAGTTCGATGACCTGCCTTCCTTCTTCAAGGCCTCGTCGGCCGAGGGAACGAGGCGCTGGGACCACCGATTCGGCACCGAACAGAAGCATCAGGACAATATCAGGAAGCACCACCGGCTGATCCATGGCGTCGATGTCCAGATCGGCCGGATCCTTGCCGCCCTCGATGATCCCGATGACAACGGCGATCCGGCCGACAGCCTGGTTTCCAACACGATCGTGATCCTCAGCTCCGACCACGGGTTCTTCCTCGGCGAGCGGCAGCAGGCGGGAAAGTGGTACATCCAGGAAGAGTCGATCCGGGTGCCGATGATCGTCGTCGACCCCCGCCTGTCCGCGGACCAGAAGGGCAAGCGGGTTTCCGAGATGGTCCTCAATATCGACATTCCCGCGACCATCCTCGACTACGCCGGAGTCGCACCGCCGGCCGTGATGCAGGGACGGTCGATGAAGGAAATCGTCGATGGCAGCCCGCCGTCGGACTGGCGCACCGCCTATTTCCACGAGCACCCGGCGGTCGGCGGCGGGGTCTTCCTCAACGAAGGGGTGCGGACAGGTTCGTTCTGCTACACCCGCTACCCGAACAACGGCAACGTTCAACAGCTCTACGACGTCACTCTGGATCCCTACCAGCGGACCAACCTCGCCGACGACCCCCGCTACGCCTCGGTCGTCACCGAGCTCGACGCGCTGACTTCCCAACTCAAGACCGAGGCCCAGTAGGATGACGGCGAGGCAATTGCTGCTCTACCTCACTTTCACCGGAGCTACGGCTTCGGCCGTAGAAATGTCGGCGGGAGGCTACCATGCCGTCCGTGTATCGGACGGCTCGGTGGTCGGTCTCGGCGACGGCACCTACGGCCAGCTCGGCACCGCACCCGCCGGCTCACCGGCTACGGTCGCCGGCCTGTCCGACATCACCGCGGTGTCGGCTGGCGGCTTCAGCACCCTCGCTCTGAAGTCGGACGGCACCGTGTGGTTTCTCGGCGAGAGCACGCTCCAGCACACCACCCCCCACGGCACCCCCGATCCTGTTTCGACCCCGATCCAGATTGCCGGACTCGGCGGTATCGATGAGATCGCTGCCGGACACCGGCACTATCTGGCGCTCGATGCCGACACCGGTGACTTGTTCGCGTGGGGTCACAATGGCAGCGGTCAGGTCGGCAATGGCGGCCGGCTCGACGTGACGGCTCCGGCTCTGGTGCTCACCGGGGTTTCTACCATGGCGGCCGGCGACGGATTCACACTGGCGGTCCGGTTCGACCACACACTTTGGGCCTGGGGCCGCAACCGGCACGGCCAGCTCGGACTGGGCGACACCGCCGACCGGACAAGCCCGACGCAGGTCGCCGGCATCACGACCGCCGAAGCTGTGGCCGCGGGCGGGCAACACGCGTTGGTCCTTCTTTCGGGAGGCTCGGTAAGCGCGGCCGGCGACAACTCTTTCGGGCAACTCGGGCTCGGACACACCGATCCGGTCTCCGGCTTCACGCCGGTCCCGGGTCTGAGCGGTGTTTCCGAGGTCGCGGCAGGCTACCATCATTCAGCCGTCCGAGCCGCGACCCAGGTGTCGGTCTGGGGCCGGAACTTCGAAGGCCAGTGCGGTGGCGGGAATGTCTCGGCCGTGAAGTTCTCCTCTCCCCAGGCCCTAGCGGGAATCACGGGAACGCCGGTCGGCATCCGTTGCGGCTATCACTTCTCCCTGGTGGAGCTCGCGGACGGATCGGTGATCGGGACCGGCAGCAACGGGGACGGCCAGCTCGACGGAGTGTCGGTCGCCGACCAGGACGACAGCCGGAAGATCCTCACACTCCAAACCGTTCCGCTCTCGCCCGACACCACAACGCCGGAGCTCGACTCCCTGAGTCCTCCAACCGGAAGTACGAGCATCGCCGTAGCCTCCGACCTCGTCGCTACTTTCAACGAGCCTGTCATGAAGGGATCAGGCGACCTTGTAATCAAGGAAGCGACCGGAAACCAGGTCGTCGCTTCCATCGACGTTTCCTCCGCGGCTGTCAGCATCAGCGGTGCGGTCGTCACCATCGACCCACCCTCTCCATTGGCCAACGGAACCAGCTATTATGTGGAAGTTCCGGAAGGTGCCATCGAAGACCTGGCCGGCAACGCGTTCGCCGGCACCGGGGGATCCTTGGCTTGGCATTTCTCCACCGCGGTCGATACCGGCGCATCCGCGTCGTTGCTCTCCCACTACACCTTCGACACCGAGAGCGCTGGCACCACACCTGACACCATCGGTTCAGCCTTCGCCACGCTCGGCAACCGAGTGCAGATCAACAGCAATCCGGGTTTGCCCATGGCCGGCAGCGGGGCGTTGGAAATTCTCGGATCCGGAGTCACCACTGGCCCGGGAGACGGGGCGGTGACCAGCAACAGCTTCGCGTGGGCGGGCGACGCCCGCACGGTGACATTCTGGTGGCGGGCGAGGACTCCGAACGTCGATGAAGGCGACGGCACCTTCGTTTCCTTCGGCGACAACTCCGCCAACGGCACGCGTTTCGACATCAAGGAGCAAGGAGCGTCCAACACACAGCTCCGCGTGGAGGTCCAGGGCCTAGGGCAGAACACCAATCCGACGATCGACGACGGCGACTGGCACTTCGTGGCCGTCACGGTTCCGGATGACGCTACCTTCGGTGACATCGCATGGTATGTCGACGGCGACCCGACCGATCTCAATCCGAGCACCAGCACGCTCGACATCGCGACCGGCACCGGCCCGATCGCCTTCGGAGACAGCATCCTGACCGTCGGTTCCAACACCCGGGTGCCCAACGGCTACATCGATGACTTCCAACTCTACGACGTGGTCCTCGATTCGACCCAGATCAGCTTCCTGCACGACAACCCGGGCATGGTGATCGGCGGCCCGGTCGAAAACTTCCTCAGCTATATCACCGATCCGGCATTTGCCCTCGATGTGGGCGAGCAGGACTTCACCGACGATCCGGATAGAGACCGTCTGGCAAACGGGCTGGAAGCATGGTTCGGCACGAATCCGGGCGACTTCAGCTCCGGGCTGGCGAATCTCACGACGGATGGTACCGTTACCATCTTTACCCACCCGTTGAATCCGACCCGTCCGGCCGACGTGACCGGATTCTACGAATGGTCACCGAACCTGACCGATTGGTTCCCCGGAGACGGCGTGGCCGGACCACCGGGAGGACCGACGCTGACCTTCTCCGTGGCCACGATTGGGGACACTTCCACCGTGACCGCGACGACCAGTGAGCCGGTGGGTCGCATCTTCCTCCGTGCCGGGGTCCGGCAGTTGCCGTGACACCTCCACGACTGGCGGATTGATTTCATACCATCCGCTGGCTAAAGCCGTTCGAACCACATGCCGCTCCACGGGCGGCGCATTTGCTCCTCCCATGCTCCAGCCCATCCACCTCCTCCACCACCTGTCCGTCTTCCTGCTCGTCGCTTTTGCAATCCCGGGGCTCGCGTGTGAATTGTGCGTCGACGAACCCGGAGGTCCGCCAGATGACCTCCAGCTCTTTCTGCTGATCGGCCAGTCGAACATGGCCGGCCGTGCCAAGATTCCGGACGACGCCGCGGGAGTCATCGACCGCTGTTTCCTGCTCAATGAGAAGAACGAGTGGGAGCCCGCCCGCAATCCGCTCAACCGTTACTCGACGACCGGCAAGGGAGCCGGGATGCAAAAGTTGGGGCCGGGCTACGGGTTCGTCCTGAAGATGCTGGAAGAGGATCCAAATCTCAAAATTGGCCTGATCGTCAATGCCCGCGGCGGTTCGAAGATCGAGTCATGGGTCGGCGAGAAACCCGACCTCTACTGGGCCGCCCGCAAACGGATGAAGGTCGCCATGAAAAGCGGCACGCTGAAGGGCGTGCTCTGGCACCAGGGCGAAAGCAACAGCGAACGGCCTGACGGCTACCTCGACAAACTGAAAACGCTGGTCGGCAACGTGCGCAACGACTTCGGCGACACCGACCTGCCCTTCGTCGCCGGCCAGATCAACAACGTGCCCGCGATCAACGACCAGATCGCCAAGCTGCCGGAAGTCTGCCACGCGACCGCCTTCGCCAGTTCCGAGGGCTTAAAAGCCACCGACCGCTGGCACTTCGACACCAAAAGCCAGCTGCTCCTCGGCGAGCGTTACGCCGAGCAAATGCTGAAGCTGCTGGCCGAGCAGCCGGCCGCCGCCAAACCGCCCGAAGACGTGAAGTTCATCGACACCCACGTCCATGCGATGGCGGTCAATGAAGGCGGACTGGACGCGGTCGCGAAGTGGATGGACGAGCGCAACGTTGAGCGCTGCGTCGTCAGTCCGCTCAACCACAAGGGGTCGCGTGCATGGACCGAGGAAGAACGGAGCGCGATGCTCGCCAACTACGCCAAATACAAAGGCAGGATCGATCGCATGTGCATCATCGACCCGGGTGAGGTCGGAACGGTCGACGAGGCGGTCGCCATCCTGAAGCGCGAGATCTCCGATGGTGCCATCGCCTTCGGTGAGCACTACGGCCGCGACCTAATGTTCGACGATCCGAAGAACCTGCTTCTTTACGAAGCCTGCGAGAAGGTCGGGCTGCCGGTGATGTTCCACATCGACCAGAACAAGAACATGGTCGAGCCGGGCATGAAGCGGGTCGACCGCGTGCTCGAGATGTTTCCCGACTGCAAGGTCATCGCGCATGCCTACTGGTGGCGTCAGCTCGGCAACGGAAGCTGCGACCGCCAGCTTCAGGAGCACCCGAACCTTTACGCCGACATGTCCGGTCACGTGGTCGTCAACGTGCTCAACCGTGACCGCAAGTACGCCCGCGAGTTCCTGATCCGTAACCAGGACAAGATCCTGTGGGCCACCGACGAAGGCTGGTGGTCGTTCGGCAGCCGAGACAAGCAGATGAACCAGCACTACACCTTCTTCGAGGAACTCGATCTCCCCGAAGCGGTCCGCTACAAGATCTACCGCGGCAACGCCGAGAAGCTGTTCGGGTGGGAGAAGGAGTAGCGCCGGGCGTCACGACCCCGGCACGAGCACCTTCAGTCGAACAAACAGCCGGGCGTCGGCTGTGAGCGTGCTGCGCTTCAGGCTGACTTCGACGGTGTCGGACGGTGAGCCGTCGGTGACGTTAATGATGACATTGTCGCCGTCATCGGCAGCGGCCGTCCAGCCGACGAGGTCGTTGCCGTACTCGACGGTGATCGTGGCATTGGAGTTCGCGACATCCAGCCGGTTGAAGGTGTAGGTGAAGTAGGTCGGGTCGCTGTTGTCGAAAGTTGGCAGCAGGCCGGTGGCATCCAAGTAAGGGCTCGCCGCACCGAGGGCCCAGGCAACCGCGTTTTCAACGCCGTCACCGTTGGTGTCGCTTTCGGCCGGCTCACCGCCTGACCAAGTGTCGTAGGGATTCCCGGGCGGCGTGCCGTTTTCCTGAAGTTCGATCATTCCCCGGGCGAGAGCATCGCCGGCGAGCATGTAGGTCTCCGCGTTCCAGTTGTAGTGGAATCCCTGGCTGTTCGGCGACTCGCTGGCATCGCGCCAGAAACCGCGCGCTTCCATGGTCTTCACGTTGCCGGCGAACTCAGGGTAGATCCCGGCATCACCATCGACGTCGAGCTGGGCCTGCGCGACCGCGGCATCGAGCGGTTGCGTGTTGCTCCAGCCGCCGTCGGCCGCGAGCGTGGCGAGCACGAAGGGTGCGGCGCCAGCGCCTTTGCCCGGATAACGGTTTTCATAGTAGATGCGGATCTGCTTGATGAAGCGCGCCATGTTTTCCCGGTAGCGTGTCGCGGCCGGTTCGCCGCGGTCGCTGTAGCCCTGCCACCAGACGAACCCGGCGATCTCGTATCCCTGCGCCGCCCAGTCGCCATACTCGGTGCCGAAGTTGTCGAGGACATCGGCCGCATTGAAGATGGTGAAGACTTTCCAGACCGTCGCCCAGTCGGCGCCGGCGCCCGGCTCGGTCGCGGCGCTGGCGGTGTGGTTGACCGTGCATTGGTACTCCACACCGTTATGGCGGACCTGGGTGCCGATGTTACCGCTCGCCTGATAGGCGCTGCCGTCGATCCACGGGCCGAAGGCCATCTCAGACTCGGCGACGAAACAGTCGTCGAACTGCTTGCCCGCATACCACACATACGGACTCGGCCCGCCAGTCGCGGTGTCCCAGTTTCTCGGCGACTGGCCATAGCCGGCATAGGTGAGGCCGTCGGTGTAGTCGAAGCTCGGCGTCGTCGGCGGCGCGTAGTCCCACATCAGGCTGCGGTTGCCGATCGAGCTCTTGATGAGAAGCACCGGCTCGTCGTGATACCAGCCCATCACGTAGCCGAAACCGATCTCCGGACCGATGCTGTCACTCGCGACATCGGGGCGCAGGTTGCCGTTTCCGGTATCGGAAACCACACCGCGGTATTTCACGTCGTTGCGGGTCGTCCAGCCGCCGCCGGATGCGACGAGATTGGGGAACTTGCTCTCGGCCCCGGTGACGGTGACCAGGGTGCCGGGCTTGGTGCCGTTGATCTGGCCGAAGCCGACCATGTTCGACTGGCCTGACATGATGTAGACCTTCACCGGCTTGTCGGTGACACCGGTATCGGCCGGATCGGGATCAGGCAGCGGGTAGCCGATGATCGGCTTGAGACCCGGATCGTTCGGGCTGTTCGGCAGCGGACCGACCACCGGGTCGACATCGATGATCGCGACTTCATACCAGTCCTCCGCTCCGTCGGCATCGGAGTCGGCGAGAAACGGGTTGGTGCCGGTCTCGGTGAGGCTGACCAGCACACCGGTGTTGGTTTCCACCGCGTCGCCGAGGCCGTCCGCATCGGTATCCGCAGAAGTCGGATCGGTGCCGGTGTCGGAAGTGCTGACATAGCTACCCGTGCCGGTCTCCACGAGGTCATCGAGTCCGTCGCCGTCGGTATCCGCTTCAAGCGGATTGGTCGGCGGACGGCTCCCGACACCCAGCATTTCGGGACCGTCGTTCAGCGTGTCGTCGTCGGTGTCGGCATCATTCGGATCGGTGCCGATCAGGAATTCCTCATAGGTCGTCAGGCCGTCAGGCTCCAGGTCGACCGCGGGATCGAGCGAAGTCGTGGAAGGCGGCGTGGTATTGGCGAGTTCGTACTCGTCCGGCAATCCGTCGAGGTCGGTGTCCGGCGGTGCGGTGGTCACTGCAACCTCATCGAATCCGACCCGCCCGCCCTGGGCGCCGTCGCCGTGGTTCGAAAGGATCTCGATGGCAAGGTAGCGGGCGGTCACTCCCGGCAGGTCGACTGCGGTGACGTCGGCCTGCGTCGCGCTCAGCGGACCGGTCGCGTTGAAGAGCGTCCAGCCGCCGCCGCTGAAGTCGTAGTCGCCCTGCGGACTCAGGCCCGTCACGGCCGCGGTGCCTTTGACCGGCGGCGTCGGCAGTGCGACTCCCGGGGCGTTGGCGTAGTAGATATTGAAGCTGTCCGTGCCGGAAACGCCGGACGAGTAGTTGGTGTTGAAGAGATACAGGGTGCCGAGCGCCTGCCCCGAACCGAAGTCGAGGCAAGTCCACGCCACCTTGCCATTCAGGCCCGGCGTGACCACGCCGCCGACCTTCAGGAAAGTGCCCATCCACTCGTCCTGGTAGGCGGCGCCGTCAAAGGACCACGTCTCCGGATCGTCTGGATCGACGGAGGCATCGATGCCCGAGCCGTTGTTCAGCGAAACCAGTCCGTTCGCATACTGGTCGCCGCCGTGAGAGCCCGTGATGCCGGTGATGGCAACGAGGCTGCTGGTCGCGATCTCGACCGTCAGTGTGGTGTCGTCGAGGATGGCCGGATCGTTATCGAGCAGGTTGCCGACGGTGTCCTCGATCGAAGCGGAAACCGGAACCCGAAGCTGAAGCGACCCGGTGGTGGTCGGCGTGACTTCCACCGTGAACTCTCCCGGCGTGACTTCGGTGATGGCGCCGAAGGCAATCGTTGAAGTACCCGCATTGTCGAAGTCTGCGTCGCTCACCGTGGTTTCGTCGATGTCCTCGCTGAAACTCACCGTGTAAACGACCACCGAGTTCACCGCTACGGTGCCACCGCCTTGGTCGTCGACGATGTCGACCGACGCCAGGGTCGGCGCCGTGGTGTCGGAGGTCACCGTGATCGTTTCCGCATCGACGATTGCCGCACCCGTATCGAGCGGATTGCCGGCGACATCGGTCATCGTGGCTCCCGCCGGCACCTGGAGTTGCAGCGTGCCGGTGCCGGTCGGAGTGACCTCGACGTCGAACACGCCGGGAGCTGTTTCCAAGATCGAGCCAACGCTGATCGGTGCGCTTCCCACGTTGCTGAAATCGGCAGGTTCCACCGTCGCTTCGTTCATGTCCTCGCTGAAGGTCAGCGTGTAGGTGACCACCGTGTTCTCGGTCACTCCGGCACCGGCTTGGTCATCGACGATGTCAGCCACAGCGAGAGTGGGTGGATCCGTGTCGACCACCCCTTGGGTGATGGCCACCTCGTGGAAGCCGACCCAGTTGCCGCCGTCGTTCGAGAGAATCTCCATGCCGATGTAGCGCGCGGTGGCACCACCGAGCGAGACCACCTCTTCCGCCGCCGCCGGCGAGGCACCCTTGTTCGGCATCGTCCGTGTCCCACCGAACTGGGTCCATCCGCCGCTGGCGAAATCGTAGTCGGTGATCGTCGTGGTCGCGGCCGGAGGAGCCACCGTGGGACTGGTGGCGAGATAGAGGTTGTACGCGTTGACGTTGTTCGACGCGCTCGAGGAATGCCGCCATGCCCAGAAGTAGGCCTCCTCAAGGCCGGCGACTTCCGCGCCAAGGTCGATCACCACCCATGCGATCTTGCCATTGGCCGCGCCGCTGAGTTTCCCTTGCTGGTTCCATCCGTCGGCGTAATTGTTCGTGGTGGTGGTCCAGGTCGACGGATCGTTGGCCGTCGGCTTGGTCATTTCCTCGCCCGAAATCAGGTCGGACAGCGTGCCGCCGTAGTTGTTCTTGTCCTGCGACGCGGTGACCGTGGTCGTGACCAACTGGCCGTTGGCCTGAACAGACGTGAACATCACGGTGGCTGCTGCGACCGCGAGTGCGAATCGTGGAGAAATCATGGATGGGTTTTTTGTTTGAGGATCGCGCGAATACCGCCGTGCCGAACGTCGCCTGCAAGAAGATTCCCGCAGCCCTGCCTGACCCATGAAGGTGCAGGTTTCCATCGGCCGGTGAAGAATCGCGTGGAGTATCAGCGGAGCTTCAAAGCGAGGCCGGAACCTGCTCCGGGCAGCGCACCTGCGATCAGGGACAAGACTCATGTCCTCCGGGAGGCTTTGGCTGCGGGTCGACGTTCCGACCGATCACAACTTGACTCCATGCCTCTGCGGATGAATATGGCGGGCTGTGAAGTTGGTTCATCGGCTTCTGTTTTTGTGCGCGGTGTTGGCGGCGGGCTTGCCCGTTACCGAAGCCGCTACGGTTCGCCTCGTCGCAGCGATTCCCGAAACGAGGATTGCGATCTCAAGCACCGCCGGAGGCGGTACTGCCCGCACCGACAGGACGGCTCCGAATCAGTATGAGGCAGCGGGCCAGACCATCCCGAGTGCCGCCCTCGACGGCGACGAACTCGATATCAAGACGCTCTACCTGACGGTGTCTGCGGGAGGTGCGATCCCGGCGACCGGAATCCACGAACTCGAAATCTGGATCGGCGAGTGGTCCTCGGCTACCAACACCGCGGGAACCGAACTGATGCGCGAGTCCTTTGATGTGGCTGGGATCCATTTCATCGACGACGGCATCTACGCCTTCGACTTCACCACGGTGTTCAGTTTTTCGGCCGACACGGATTACGCGATGCAGCTCTGGTGGACCACGGATGATGCGAGTCACTCGATAAGCTGGGCCCGGGACAATGGCGGCAACAGTATCGAAGGAGGATTCCTTTCGTTGAAGGACAGCGGACTCTCGCTGCCATTCGATGCGGCTCCGCAGGAGGTCAACGACCTCTTCTTTGCCTTCGAAACGGTCCCCGAACCGTCTGCCGTTTTGCTTGCGGGATTGGGCATCGGGCTGCTCGCGAGCCGCCGACGGAGATGAGCCCGGTTGCCTCGCTTTCGCCTTCCAAGAGCCGAGGAAGCTCGTAGTCGACGTGAACAATCCGATGGGAGAAACTGTCTTGCCTTTATATTATGCCTCGCATAGTATGTGCCGCATGGGTGGGTCGCGATTCTCGTCGGAGCTTGTCCGCAGCAGCACGGATCTGGTGATCCTCGCGCTGTTGCGGGACCGGCCGATGTATGGCTATGAGATCCTCGTGAGCTTGTCGGACCGCGGAAACGGCGAGTTCGAGTTCAAGCAGGGCACGCTTTATCCGCTCCTCTACCGGCTCGAGCGCGAGGACTGGATCCGGGCCAAATGGGAGACTCCCGCCAGCGGCAAAAAGCGGAAGGTCTACTCGGTGACCCCGGAAGGCACGAAGGTTCATGAAGCCCGGGTCGCGCAGTGGCACCGCTTCACCCAAGCCGTCAATTCCCTCCTCAAAGACTGCAACCATGAATGAGACGAGCCATCAACGCATCGACGGATTTCTGTCCCGACTCGAAGGCGCGCTCACCGGGCCCGCTTCACGGTCGCGCGACATCGTGAACGAGGTGAAGGCGGATCTCGATGACCACATCGAGCGGTTCCGCGCGAACGGGCTTTCCGAGGACGAGGCGGTGGACCGCGCGCTGGAGGAGATGGGAAACCCCTACGAGCTGGCGCATCAGGTTGGGCGTGAGGTTCCTCCGTTCGGCGGCGAGTGGCTCACCGTGATCCGCTACCTGGCGGCGGGCGGCCTGGCGATCTGGCTGCTCGTCCTGATGTGGACCTTCCGGGCTTGGTCATATGGAACCGACGGCGTGCGGGCCGTGTTCTGTGTCGTTTGTCTTCACGCGCCCGTGATCCTCCTGCTGTGGCCGCGAATCATCTGGCGCCGGAACTGGCTCTTCGGAGTGATTCCCGCCGGCGCTGCGTTTTTGGCGGCGCTCGTTCTGGGCGCCGGCGGAACGACCCACAGCTCGGAACCCGTCCCGCTTCCCCAGCCGGGCGATCCGGCTGTCGAACTCGCTTCGACCCCGGAGAGCGGTTTGCCCTTGGCCGGGATCATCCTCTTCACCACTGCCGCCATCCTCACCGCGGTGCTGTTGCTTGCGATCCAACAGCGGGTTCAAAGGCGGCGGGTGTTCCTGCTGCTGGTGGGCGGAATCCTGCTTGTCGAGATTCCCTTCGAGATCGAGGAGTTCCTCTTCAGAAAAGATCGTGAACTCGTCCGCGAGCACATCGCCGGCGTGGTCGATCGGACGGGCAGCTTTCCCAACACCGACGAACTTCGCAATGACGGCCCGGAGCTGCATGCCAAGGGCGTCTCGGTCTATAGCACCGAAGACGACTTCTCCCTGTTCTGGAACCGACCGCTCAGCTCGGGATTCGCGATCTGCTTTTCCGCCAAGGACAACCGCGTCTGGATCCAGGACTAGGGAGCCGATCGCCGCCGGTGCGACATCCACCGGCTCCACGGCTTTCAGATCCATGACGCCGAGGTCATGGCGAACCGGTTCCCCGGAACCATGCCGAGAAATCCGGTGCCAGACGGTCGTAGAGTTTCGCCATGTCCTTGTTTTCCCGCTTGGGTCCCGCGCTCAAGAGCTTGCTCGCGGTCGTGTTGGCTTCGGTCACCACGCTGATAACCACGGCTGCCTCGGAGCGGCCGAACATCCTCTGGCTGTCGGCCGAGGACATCTCACCGCACTTCGGATGCTACGGAGACCCGCACGCCGTCACACCGAATGTCGATGCGCTGGCGGATCAGGGAACGCGTTTCACGCACGTGTTCACCGCGGCGGGAGTGTGCGCGCCATGCCGCAGTTCGATCATCACCGGCATGTATCAGAACAGCGTCGGCACGCACCACATGCGCTGCAACGCCCGCATGCCAGAATGGCTCAAGCCGTTTCCCATCTATCTGCGCGAAGCCGGATACTACTGCACGAACAACAGCAAGACCGACTACCAGTTCAAGAAGCCTTCGACCGGGGAAATCTGGGATGAAAACGGTGGCAAGGCCGGCTGGCAGAACCGCCCGGACGGTTTGCCGTTCTTCGCGGTGTACAATTTCACCGGCTGCCACGAGAGCGGGATCGCCAGCAAATCGAAGTATGAAAGTGTGACGTCCAAGCTGAAGCCGGAGGAACGGCAGGACGCGGCCAAGCTCACCACCTTGCCACCGTACTATCCGGACACACCGGTGGTTCGGGAGGATTGGAAGCGGAACTACGAGTTGATCACCGCGTTCGACCGGTGGGTCGGAGAGCACTTGCAGCGATTGCGGGACGCCGGGCTGGAGGATGACACCATCGTGATGATCTGGTCCGACCACGGCGTCGGGCTGCCTCGGGCCAAGCGCTGGCTCTACGATTCGGGCACCCGGATCCCGTTCGTTGTGCGAATCCCGGAAAGGTTCCGGGTCGGCGGACAAGGCGAGCCGGGAACCACGAGCGATGCTCTCGTGAACTCGACCGACTTCGGACCGACGGTGCTGAACCTCGCCGGACTACCGGTGCCGGATCACATGCATGGCAGGGCGTTTCTCGGATCGAAGCTAACCCCGCCGCGCGAGTATGTCTTCGGAGCGCGGGACCGGATGGACGAGAGGTACGACATCATCCGGGCGGTGAGGGACAGGCGCTATCGCTACATCCGGAACTTCGAGGCGACCAAGCCCTACTATCAATACATGAACACGCCCGAGAAGGGTGCGACGATGCAGGAGATACGACGCTTGGAGAAATCCGGCGAACTGCCCCCGGCGGCGGCGTTGTTCACGGCCCGGAGCAAGCCGGCGGAGGAGCTGTATGATTTGGAGAAGGATCCGCATGAGATCAACAACCTGGCCATGGACCCCGGGTACGGAGAAATAAGGAAGCGGATGCTGAGCGCCATGACCGCATGGCAGGAGAAGGTCGGAGACATGGGTCTGATGCCTGAATCGGAAATCGAGCGCCTGGTGCGGACAACGGACTCAACCTACGAAGTTCTGCCCCGCGATGCCGATGCATTGAAGCAAATGACCCGGGCCGCGGTGCTGGCATCGACCGGTCCGGAGGTGTTCCCCGAATTGCTCAAACTTGCGGAGTCTCCGAATCCGACCTTGCGCTACTGGGTCGCCACTGGGATCGGGAACTTTGCAGAGGAGGCAGGCGAGAACGAAGTGTCGGTCGCGAGGCGGATGATCGCTGACAAAACTCCGGCGGTGCGGATCGCGGCAGCTCGGGCACTTTGCAGAAGCGGGGAAGTTGAAGCCGGCTTGCCGGTTCTCGTCAAAGAGCTCGGTTCGGACAACCCGTGGGCGCGTCTGGAGGCGGCGATTGTCCTGGACGAGCTGGACGAGGCGGCCCGCCCCGCCCTGCCGGCCCTGCAGAAGGCCCTCAAGGATCAGCCGAACAAGTACATCGTCCGGGTCGCCAACAAAGCGGTGAACGACTTGCTCGGAACCGATCATCAGGTCCCCTGAGAAGCCGGGAGCGACCCTGCGGAAAAGGTCGGGCGGGACCGGAAGTCGCGCGACTTGCAAGATCCGGCCGATTCGCGAGGTTATAGGCGCCACGCCATGTCCCGCCTCCTGATTGCATTCCTCTGCCCCGGCCTGCTCCTCGCGGAACCGGAGGCAATCGAGCCCGGCCACTCGCACCAAGGTGAGTCCTTCAACGAAGGCCCGCGTCAGGCATCCGGGTTGATCGGAGGGACCGGCGAGGTGACCCTGCCGATCCGTACCCAGTGGGACCAAGGCCAAGCCTACTTCGACCAAGGGCTCGGGCAGCTTCACGGATTCTGGTACTACGAGGCCGAGCGGTCGTTCCGCCAACTCGCCGCGAAAGACCCGGACTGCGCGATGGCCTACTGGGGCATGGCGATGGCCAACTGGGAGAACGAGGAACGCGCCAAGGGATTCATCAACAAGGCGGTCGAGTTGGTGGAGCACGCCAGCCCGCACGGCCAGGCCTACATCCGGGCGCAGGCGAACTACCTCGATGGCAAACCGGACGACGACAAGAAGCGGCGTCAGGAATTGCTCAATGACCTCGAGTCACTCGTCCACGACTACCCGGATGACATCGAGGCCAAGGCATTCCTCGCCTGCAGGATCTGGCAGTTTTCCTACAAGGGAGCCATCCTTCCGATCCACAGCCACGAGGCGGTCGACGCGCTGCTCCAGCAGGTGCTTGCGAAGGCCCCGCTGCATCCGTCGCACCACTACCGCATCCATCTCTGGGACAAGCGGAAGGCGGAACGCGCGATCGACTCGGCGGCCAAGCTCGGCTTCACCGCGCCCGAGATCGCCCACATGTGGCACATGCCGGGACACATCTACTCGAAGCTCCAGCGCTTCGAGGACGCGGCCTGGCACCAGCAGGCATCGGCGCGGGTCGACCACGCCCACATGCACGAGCAGCGGCTGCTGCCCGACCAGATCTTCAACTACGCCCACAACAACGAGTGGCTGGCGCGGAACTGGGTGAACCTCGGCAACGGACCGGCCGCCCTCGAGATGGCGAAGTCGCTACTGGCCAATCCACGCCACCCGAAACTCAACTCGATGGATGGCAAGGCGCACTCGTACCGCTTCGGCCGGATGCGCCTGATCGAGATTCTCGAGAAGTTCGAGCTATGGGAAGACGCACTCGAACTCTCCCGCGGCGAGTGGCTGGAACCGCTCGAAGTCCCGGAGCACGAGATCCCCCGGCTACGGCTCATCGGCCTCGCGCATTTCCATCTCGGCGACGAACCGGCACTCGGCGAAACCTTGGCGCAGCTCGACGACCTCTCGGCCCGCGCCGAGAACGACCACGAAAAGGCTCAGGCCGAAGCCAACGCCAAAGCGGAGGAGGAAAAGAAGAAGCCCGAGGAAATCGAAAAGCTCGTCAAGGAAGCCGGCAAGCAGCCGGGCCAGCAGATCAACCGGATCAAGAAGGTGCGCGAGGAACTCGAAGGCTGCATGGCGGAGCTCGACGGCGACACCGAAGCCGCGCTCAAGGCCTTGGCGAAGTCCGGCCGACCGAAACATGCAACCGCCCTCCGCCACCTCGTGCTGGGCGAAAACGAGAAGGCCGACGAGCTGAGCAAGGCCGCGGTGTCGGGCGACAAGCGCGAAGCCCTGCCGCTGGCGGCACGCGCCGAAGTGCTGCATGCCCTCGGGCGCCCGGAGGAGTTGCGCGAATGCTTCGAGCGCCTTCGCGACGTGTCGTCGCAGATCGATCCCGAGGCACCGCCATTCGCCCGGATGGCACCGATCGCGAAAGCACTCGGATTCCCTGCCGACTGGACACGTCCCTACGAAGCTCCCGCCGACTTCGGCGAGCGCCCCGACATCGACACGCTCGGCCCGATCCACTGGGAGCCGCCCGTCGCTCCGTCCTTCACGTTGCCCGACGAGAGCGGCCTGCCGGTCAGCCTCGAAAGCCATCGCGGCAAACCGCTGATCCTCATCTTCTACCTCGGCCACGGATGCCTCCATTGCTCGGAACAGCTCAATGCCGTCGCGGACCGGATCGCCGACTTCAAGGACGCCGGCCTGCCGGTTCTCGCGGTGAGCACCGACACGATCGTCGAGCTATCCAAGTCCCAAGCCAACTATTCCGAAGACGGCGGGTCCTTCCCCTTCCCGCTCATTGCCGACCCCTCACTCACCAGCTTCCGGGCCTACGGCACCCATGACGACTTCGAAGGCAAGGCGCTCCACGGCACTTTCCTTCTCGATCCGAAGGGCCGCATCCTCTGGTCCGACATCGCCGCCGATCCATTCATGGACCTCGATTTCCTGATCAAGGAGTCGCACCGGCTCCTCCGTCTCCACGCCGACTGAAGTCGCGCGATCAGGGGAGCAACCGGACGCGGAAGTATGCCTTCGCGGCCGGATCCGTTCCGGCTGTCGGATTGGAAACGCCCTGAACCCGGATGTCGTCGAGGCGGATCCCGCCGTTCGCCGCACTCATGTCGTAGCCGGAAAGCCGGAACTCGATCGGGCCGGTGGAAGTGAAATCCGGGAAATCGATGGATTTGAACACCACCGGTTCATTCGTGCTCGCACCGGAGGTGTGGGACACATCGCCGAGCACGGTCAGGGACGATCCGTCCCAAGCCGCCAGTTGGACATTGTACTCTTCGTTCGCGAAATTGCAGTCCGTGTAAAACGAAAGGGATTCGAACGTGGTCTGATATCCCGAATCGGGCGTCACGGTGAATGCGAGGTAGTTGGTGGGCACCGTCTGGTTGGCACCGGCGAAATTCATTCCCACTCCGGGGGTCGCACTCGTCGAAAAAATCACGTAGTCGCCGCCATCGGGAACTCCGATCGTGCCCCCGTCAATGTCGCGTATGTAGAACGATGCATAACCGCCCCCCGTGTAGCCGCTGTTCGTGAGAATCGATGTCGTGCTGAAAGGATCCGTGTCCGCCGAGGGAGCGCTTGCGGCGAAGGTGGCGAAGTCGGGCTCTTTGGCAGCCGTCCACGGCGGCCCCGTAAAGGTGAAGTTCGAAATCAGGTTGCCGGCCGAATGCCCGAACAACGTGATGTCGTCGAAGCGGGTGCCATGGGTGGAGGTCGACGCACCGTAGAGATAGAACGTCCACGTGACGTCCTCGGTGGTCACGAAGTCGGGAAAGTCGATTTCTTCGAGCGACACGGCCGCGTTCCCAACCGTGGGAACCAGACCCTGAACCACGAACACCTCTCCACCTCCCGTGGTCGTGTAGCTCACGTCGACAACGCCCGTCGTCGCGTACTGGTTGGAGTAAAAGGAAAGCGACTCATACACGACCGCATCCCCGCCTGACTCGATCGTGAACGAAAAGTAATCGCCCGCAGCAGCAGCCGTTGCCTGGCTGGCTGTGGTCACGTCCGCGAGGTTGAATCCGGGGGATCCGGACTCACCGGAGTCGAAAAGCGTGTTTTCCAGAACGAACGCCGCGGCCCCGCCACCGGTCAAACCCCCGCCCTGCACGAGACGGTTCGCTGTGGTGACGATATCCGTATCCACCGAATCGAAGGCCGCCGAATTGAAGTCTCCGTTCGTCCCCTCCTGGGCATCATAGCGGGCCAGCACCCCGGGGCTGCTCTCTCCTCCTCCACCCATCGAATCGAGAGAAGCCGACCAGTTGGTGGTGGAGCCCGGATCACTTGCCGGGTAGCCGCTCTCAACCGTGGACCACGTCGCGAGGTTGGTGCTACGTTCGATGTCGTAGCTGTTTCCCGCGAGACTCGGCCAGGTGAGCGTGACCTGGTTCCCGGTCAGATCGAAGTCCGTGATGGCGAAAAACGAAGTCCCGCTGACCGGGTCGGTGCCCGCACCCACCTCGAACGCGTCGCCCTGACCGTCGCCATCGGTGTCCGCGTTGTTGGGATCGGTGCCCAACGTCGCTTCTTCGTCGTTGAGAAGTCCGTCGCGATCGGGGTCATTCGCTTCCAACGCCAGCATCTGGCTGGCAAACCCCTGACCCAGCGCGATCTGGCCGTTGTGATCGAAGTGGATCGTGTCACCCGAGCGGACATCGAAGCCGTCGGTATTGACGAAGCCGACCTGAACCATGTTCGCGGCCACCGCCTCCTGTGCTTGGCGAACCTTGTAAGCGCCGGTCCCCGGAGTCGTGATCTGCGAGCCATACTGGCTGTCGGAAAGACTACCGACGACGAAGGGCGCGACCTCGCCACCGAAGACGTCCTGCCGTACCCGATTGACCAAGCTCGTCAGGTTCGCCTCATACTGATCCGCAGCACCCCCGGTGTCCGCCTCCCCCTGGTGCCAGATCATGCCACCGAACTCGTAGGTGTCGCCGTTGGAAGTCAGCGCCGTGAGCGCCGCTTGGGCGGTGGCGACGAAAGTCGCATACATGTCGCCCGTCGCGGACCATTGCGTGTGCAGATTGGTTCCGCCGTGGGTGTACTTGACCACCGCGATGTTGACCGACGGATCGGCGTCGGCCATCGCCCGGCCGAATGCCACTTCGGAGCCGAACTCCTTGGCGAACACCGGGTTGGTGGTGCCGTGTCCGGAGCCCGGAGCCAGGTCCGTCCACTGGTCTTCGAGAATCCAGCCCGCATTGCTCACCGCTTGGGTGCGATGCCAATAGAACGCCACGTCCGTTTGTGCCGCTGACAACGGGGGCAGGAGTTGTGCGGCGTCGCCGCGGCCATTGCCGTTCGACTGGCCGCCGAGGAAGTAGACCCGGTAATGGGCGGCGATCGCCGGGGTGGTGGAACAGAGGCTGGCAAGCGCCAAAGAGACAGGCAGGAAGCCGCGGACGAGGCGTGACATGGCTGGGTTGGGTTCTTGGGAGCGTCCGGACGGCGAACCGACCGGCAGTGACCTGGAGCGAGGCTGGTTCAGGAAGCCGAACGGCGTCTGCGCATGAGGCCGAAGGTACCGAGCCCGAGCAAAAGCAGCGATGCCGGCTCCGGAACGGCAACGGTCTGGCCATTTAGCACGATGTCATCGAAGCGGATCCCTCCGTTGGACGCGCTCATGTCGTAGCCATAGAGCCGGAACTCGATCGCACCGGTGGAGCTGAAGTCCGAGAAGTCGATCGACTTGAACACCACCGGTTCGTTCGTACTGGCGCCGGAAGTATGCGACACATCGCCGAGCACGGTGAGAGATGAGCCGTCCCATGCGGCGAGTTGGACGTTGTACTCCTCGTTCGCGAAATTGCAGTCGGTGTAGAAAGACAGCGATTCGAAGGTGATCTGATAGCCCGAATCAGGTGTCACTGAGAAGGCGATGTAGTTGGTCGGGATCGTCTGGTTGGCTCCGGCGATGTTCATCCCGACACCTGCAGTCGCACTGGTTGAGAAGATCGCGAAGTCCCCGGCGTCGGCGACACCGACCGTGCCCCCGTCAATGTCGCGAATGTAGAACGACGCATAGCCACCGGAAGTGAAGCCGCTGTTCGAGAGGGTGGAGGTCGTGCTGAAAGTGTCCGTGTCGGCGGACGGGGCGTTTGCGGCGAAAGTCGCGAAATCAGCCTCCTTGGCAGCGGTCCACGGCGGGCCGGTGAACGTGAAGTTCGAGATCACTGCGCCGGGCGCGGTGCAAACGAGCGCGATGGATACAGCGGCAAGGCGTCTTGCAAGCGATGCTTCCGAGGGGGTTTTGATTGTCATGTTGGTCGGGGGGCCTGTTCGGTCCACCAACCAATAAGAATCTCTCTCCAAACGTTAACAGGTCGGCCGGAAAATCTCGGACGCGCTGCGGAAGATGCCTGCGGGAGGCCGGTCACCGCCCTCCTTCGTCCGCTCCGGACAAGGCCACGTTGCTTCCAGTGAGCGTGATGTCGTCGTAGCGGATCCCGGCGGACTCCCGACTCCCCTGAGGCGAGTCCACCCCGTATCCGTAGAGGCGGAACTCGATGGGGTCTCGGGAGGTGAAGTCTTCGAAATCGATGGTCTTGAAAGCCACCGGCTCGTTGGAGCTGGCCCCGCTGGTGTGCGAGACCGAACCCAGTCGGGCTTCGGACTCGCCGTCCCATGTCCGCAGTTCGATGTGATAGCGGTCGTTGGGTGCGTGCACACCCGTGTAGAACGTGAGCGAGGAAAAAGTGAGTTCATGCCCCGACCCGGGAGTCACCGAGAACGCGATGTAGTGGGTCGGCTCCGATTGCCCCGCATTGCCGACATTCATCCCGCTGCCGGGTGTGCCGCTCTTCGAGAAGATCAGATAGTCGCCCGGGTCGTCCACACCCACGGTTCCGCCATCGATGTCGCGGATATAGAAGGATCCGTAACCTCCTGCCGTGTAACCGCTGTTGGAGAGAAGCGAAGTCATGCTGAACGGGTCGACGTCCTCGGACGGCGACTGCTCGGCGAAGCTGGCGAAAGAACGCACGCGGGACGTCTCCGGTGGAAGGTTGGCGAACGAGAACCTGGAGATGGCTCCGGCGAAGCGGTCGATCCGTTTCCGAAACGAAGCGGATCGATGAGGGATCTCGGTCAGCTGACCGTCGGCCTCCACGCGGCGCGCCATGCCGGCCTTGAGGATCTCCTTGGCCCCTTCACCCGACCGCGCGGCGACCTCCACCGAGCCCGCCATCACATGAACCTCGTCCGGCGCGCCGGCCGCCGAGACAACTCCGAATTCAGTACCAAGATCGACAACCACAAGCTCCGGCGTTTCCGCGGTGAATCCCTTCGCCTGCGCCGGCACCCGGAACCACGCGCTACCCTGCTCCACCGCCACCCGGTTCGCCGCCATCACCTTCAGCTCGCAAGGGGCCTCGGCAACAAGACGAACGCCGCTTGAGAAGACCCCTTCGAATGCCCCTTCCGAAAGCACCAACCGGGATCCGACCGCCAGCTTCCGTGCCTCGGGGGGCTCGCCTTCGCCCTCGTAGGTCAGCCGGTAGCGGGAGTCAGGATAGGTATCGAAAACGGCGACCTGAGGCGGGGAGGATGGCGCCAGAATGATTGCCATGGTTGCCACCAGACCAAGCAGCACGGCAGCGGCCGCAAGCAGCGAACGCTTGGCATTCCGCCGTCGCTGACGGGCCATCACCCGGTCCGCACGCAGTTGACCCGCCCGGCCGGCGCTATCGGCGATGGAAAACCGCGTCTCGAGCGTGTTGTGCAGGTCCACCAGCTTGACGTAGGTCCGCAAGGCTTCGCGGTCGCTCCGCAAGACCGCCTCCAGTTCGGCGGCCTCCTCACGCGAAAGCTCGCCATCGAGTAGCGACAGGATTCTTTGCTCGATCTCTTGGCGATTCATGTCGACTGACCCTCAAGGGTGTTTTCGATGCACTGCTTCAGGGCCTGGCGAACCCGGTGCAGGGTCACGCGCAGCACTTCCGCGGATGTGCCGAGCCTTTCGGCATGCTCCTTGATCGACTTACCCGGCGTGTAGCGCACCATCAACAACTCCCGTTGCTTCTCGCCTAGTTTGCCCATGCATTGATCGAGTGCGGCGAAGATCGGTTGCTTGGAATCCTGTGGCACCAACTCTTCCGCCATGTCCTCGACGAACTCATCCGAGAACGGCAGAGCGCCCACGCGTGAGGCGATTCCGCGGTAACGCATCACTTGGAATCGCGCGATCGTCGTCGCCCACGCCAGGAAATTCGTGCCCGCCTTGAACCGCTTCCGCTTCTGCCAGAGGACGATGTTCGTCTCTTGCAGGACATCATCCACATCGGAACTCCCGGGCATCAGCAGGAGAATGAAGCCTCGCAACGCCCACTGGTGCCGCGCGATCAGGCCAACGTAGTCCTGAAGTGCTTCCTCCTCATTCCTGCGGCCCTTCATTCCCATCGGTTCCCCAACCAATAAGCGGTTGTCCCGAAACGTTAACAAAGCCCGACACCTCGTGTTGCGCAAATTGTAGGGCAAAAGCCGCATTTCGGAGGACCTTACGGCTTCAGTTCCCCCATAGCTGGCTTAGAATCAGTGCGTATTTACTATGTAATTTTGAATAGTAAACACGCCAAAGCCCAATGAATGCATCACGTTTTACCAAGCTCCGGGAGCGAGGATTCGCGTTGATCGTCACGGTTTCACTCCTGGTGGTCGTGGGTCTGCTGCTGGTCGGAATCCTCGGACTTTCGACGGTTGCCACGCGATCATCCAGCCAGACGCTGGCCGAGGCCGAGGCCCGGGCCAACGCGCGGATGTCGCTGATCATCGCCCTCGGTCAATTGCAGAAGACAATGGGCCCGGACGCCAGGGTGAGCGCCCGTGGCGAAACGCTCGCCCAGGACCCGAGACTCGGTGTCGAGGTCGCGAGCAACTCCCCCAAAGCCTGGTGGGTCGGCGTCACCGGCAGCGATCCCGGCGGCGGACTGGACGGAGACTCGGCGCCCGGACCGGGAAATCCGGCGGTGGTTTGGCTGGTCTCCGGACTGGATGCGGGCGGCGACCCCGCCAGCCAGATCGCAAATCCTTCGCCATTCGATACTCCGGTGCCCATGTATGGCGACAAGACGATCGACACCGACGCGCTGACCGGCGGCGCGCCGATCATGGCGGGCAGCGTGACGATCAAGAGCGACGTCAACAAGGACTCCGGCGGCTTCGCCTACTTCATCGACGACAACGGGATGAAGGCGCAGCTCGCGGCGTCGAATCCGAACGTCCGCAACGACGTCGAGCCGCCCTTGGGCAATGGCGCATTCCCGGGGACGTATGACCTCGGAATCCTCGAAGGCATGGAGGAGCTGAGCGGAACGCCCTTCGAGGAGTACGGGCGTCTCTTCTCGATCAATGATCTGCCCCTGATCGGCGCCGACCGGCGCATCGCCCGCGAGAAGCGACTCGGTTACACCACCCTTTCCCGCGGTGTCCTCTCGGACGTGCGCGAAGGCGGCCTGAAGAAGGACCTCACCATCGCCTTCGAGAACCGGCAGGTCTTCGATGCCGTCTTCCCGCAAGGGCGCACCGGCTTCGGAGAAGACTACCTGGTGATGGACTCCGAGAAATACGATCAGGCCCGGGACCTCCAGGACAACGGCTACATCCACTGGGAGATGTTCCGCGACTTCTACAACATCAAGAAATACATCAAGGGCGGCGGCCGCACGTCTCCCGAGCATCTCGATCCGATTTTGATCCACAAAGGAGGACTTTTCAGCGGCTACAACACGCCCTTCGGCCAAGGCCGTCTCGGTCCTCACACCATCGGCGACAACGGCAATGTCCACTCGCTGCACCGCGCGATGCCCTACGGCGACTACAGTGTGATGCAGACGAACAAGAGCGCGGAGAACTACAAGCACAGCCCGGTCATTCCCATCCTCCAGCGGATGCAGATGAACGCATGGCTGGAGGAAACGTCAGCCGGCCGCCAGCGGAAGCTCAAGACCAACGTCCAGCTCTGGACGTCCCACTACAATCCCTTCAACATCGATATCCGGCTCGTCGGCGATGCCAACAATGCCGGCCCCCGGGTGATCACCTACCCGCAGGTCCGCTTCTCCGTCCCCGGCCTGTCGGTCCGGAACCAGCAGGGCAAGGTGATGGCCTTCGACAACGTCTCCGGGCTCGGAGGAAAGCGTCAGTCACACGTTCCGCATGAGGTGATGCTCGGTGCCGGACGAAGCCATGTCTGCGCCTTCAAGAACGACGGCCGGATCGGTGCCGAGAACGACCGCGGCTTGTTCGAGGACAAGGTACGGAACCTGACTCTCGAAAGTGTCTATCAGGACTACGATCTGGTCAGCGGTACAACAGCGGGCAAGCAACTCGAGGTGGAGTTCTACCTCGCCGCGCCGTCCATGACCCACGGTGCCGACCACCTCGGCGGATCGCACGAGGTCTCGCAGGTGTTCTGGGCTCCGTTCGCATGGGACGCGGTCGACCGGAAGCCGGGCAAGTCGATGAAGTTCACCTCAGGCCGTGGCTTCAACGAGAACACGATGGCATCACTCGGCTTCAACCTGCGGACCACCCGCGAGGGCAGCGGCGCGTTGCGGCCGCTGATCGATTCCAACATCCGCGCGATGCTCTGCAACACGAAGTGGGACTCCCCGCTCGGGGTCGACCTGCTCGCCTCCTACTCGCCGGAGAACCTCGGTGAGATGGACGACCCGTTCATGCCGATGGACACCCGCGACAATCCGAAGGGCTACACTTACTGGGGCGCAGGCCGCGATCCGGTGGATGGCTACGACCGCGTGATCCTGTTCGACATTCCGCGCAACGACCTCGTGTCCCTCGGACAACTCCAGCACGCGAGTGTCGGGCGATTCAGCTACGAGCCGACCTACATCGTCGGCAACTCCTACGCCAACCTCCGGATCCCGCTCGAAGACTGGCGGGCCTCGGTGCGCGACAGCTTCAGCACGCGCGACCGTGGACTCGACACCTTCGCCATCGGCGGGAACTTCAACCTCTACGACGCGTCCTACATCGTGAACGAGGTGCTCTGGGACAGCTACATCTTCACCACCATTCCCCAGGTCGCCGACAACCGTGGCCCGGGGCCGGATCCCCAGCCGACCGACGCCCACTTCGCCGCGCTGCTGAATGGCGAGGAGACGCTCGCGAATCCGCGCTTCATTCCCTACGAACCGCCGGGCTCGAGCTTCAACAGGTCGACCCTCCAGATGTCGTCCCGTGGTCGCGGCGAAACCGGCGCCTTCTACCACAACGCCGGCCACCTGCTGGTCGACGGGCTGTTCAATGTGAACTCGACCTCGGTCGATGCTTGGGAGGCCTTCCTTTCGGGTACCCACAAGCTCCCCTACCAGAAGCTCGAGGCCAACGGATCGGTTCGCCGGTTCGAGACCGACGTCGAAGGCGTCCGCTTCCCGCGGGTGCAGTCGGTTCTCGGCGGCCCGATGGAAAAGGACAATCCCGACGAGAACTACTGGACCGGCTTCCGCGACCTCGAACAGGAAGAGGTTCGCGAACTCGCCGAAGCCATCGTCGCCGAGATCCGCGAGCGCGGACCGTTCCGTTCGCTCGGCGAGTTCGTGAACCGCAAGCTTGAGTACGGCGAACACGGGGAACGCGGAGCGCTGCAGGCGGCTCTGGACAAGACCGTGAACGCCGGCATCGACGACGATTTCGAGTCGGACGCCGGACACCCGCAGGTCCCCGCATACAGCACCCAGGGCGCCGGCTTCCCCGGACAACTGCTCCAGGGAGACATCCTGCAGGTCCTCTCTCCCTACATGTCCGTCCGCTCGGACACCTTCACCATCCGCTCCTACGGGGAGTCCCGTAGTTCTGACGGCAAGATCCGGGCCCGCGCGTGGTGCGAGGCCACGGTGCAGCGCTTCCCCGATCCCGTCCCCGACGAGGGCGCGACCGGCAACGCGCTCGCCCAGCTCGTCCGCCCGACCAGCAAGTTCGGCCGGTCGTTCCGGATCTCGTCGTTCCGCTGGCTGAGCGCGAATGAAATTTGACGTGGCACCGGGCTCCCGTGGTTTAAAACTCCCCCAGATGACGCCCCGCAGGATCCCGCTCGCCCTCGTGCTGACGCTATCGCTCGGAACGTGCGCCCTCGGGCAGGACCTGAATCTCCGCACGCTGGCGCTGAAGAAGGGCGAGATGCCGGAGATCTTCGTCAAGGCGGCGAAGAAGAACGAGATCGCCCACAAGCTCGACTGGCCGGCGCGCCAGCCGTCCGAAGTGCTCAAGGTCCCGGCCGCCGGCTCGATCGCGATGCTTACCCGGGAGGTCGATGACGAAGGCGCCGAAACCTTCAAGGCGGCGCAGCAGGTCGAGGTTCCGGCCGGCGCCAACGGCGTGCTGCTGCTCGGTTGGAAGGCGGGCGACAACACCCGCATCGTCGCGCTGAAGGACGACTTCGTCGGCGCCCGCTTCAACGACTGGCTGCTGGTCAATTCGACCGCCAAACCGATCGCCTTCCGCGCGGGTGAGGATTCGAAGACCCTGGTCGTCCGGCCGGGCAGCTCGGAGACCTACAAGCTCGATGTGAATGCCGAGCGAGGCGCCGAGGTGCTCGTCCAGGTTCCGGAAGATGGCGAAGCCAAGACGATCTACTCGACCTACTGGCCGGTCCGCGAAGGTCGCCGGGCGATCGTGCTCTTCGTCGACGACGGGAAGAAGATCCGCGTCAAACGGATCAGCGACCACCTGCTTCCGCCGAAGCCGGAGGAGTAAGCCGGCCTCCGGTGCCGACTTGCGAAGACGTCGGTTCTCACAAATGATCTGACCATGGGTAGGCACGGAGATCGGAACTCGAAGGGATCCCTCGGCTGCGGCTGCTTCCTGATGCTCTTCGTTCTAGCTGGATGGGGTTTCACCTTCCTCATCTTTCCGAAAATCCCGGACTACGACGAAGCCATGCGGGATGGCGAGCGGGTGCCGGGCACCGTGGTCCGCATCGAGACGGTCGAAAACGTGACGATCAACAACAAGCATCCCCGCAAGGTGGTGTACCGCTACGGTGAGGATCAGGAGGGCACGATGACCATGGCGCTGGATGAGTCGGCCAAGGAGGGTCAAACTGTGCAGGTCCGCGTTCTCGGGCAGTACGCCTACCCGGAAGGCATCCGGCCTCTCGCCCAGCCCGGCTGGCTGAAGGTCGTCCTGATCGGAGGCGCGCTGCTGGCCGTCCTTTTCATCGGTTTCGGCATCCTCCGCCTGCTCGTCATCGGAGGCGCTCTCTTCGCCGCCGGCCGTGGCCTTGCGAAGCGCCAGGACCCAAACCAGCCACCGCCCCCTCCGCCACCGCCAGCGGCGTAGAGAGTTTTTGGCAAAACAGGTGTCACAAACCGGCGCATTGCCCGCAAAGGCCCTCTGTGGACCTGTGCCGATTTGCGTCGAAAAACCCGGATCATCGGAGAGGTGGAGTCCAGCCGCCCTGCCGAAATGCCATCACCGGAACGTCGATCGGGAATTTCTTCCAAGAAACCGCCCGGTTGCGGTTCTATTCTCAGGATCCCCTCATGACCCGGCGTGCCCGGATTCCACGCTGACCTCCCACTCGCATCTCACCCCGAACCCACCATGAAACACGCATCGTTCCACCCACGCCGCCTGGCCCTCGGGCTCGTCACCGCGCTCGCCTTACCGACCGCGCTTGCCCAGCAGGAAATCGGCTACGTCGAGGACTTCGCCTTGGCCGTCGACCGCGAGGCGGCGCTGGCCCAGCTGATCCCCGGAACCGAGGATTACTATTACTACCACGCGCTCCATTTCCAGAATACCGGGCAGGCGAAGGAGCTGGGTGAGATTCTGGCGCAGTGGGACAAGCGCTTCCGCAATTCGGCCCGGCGCAAGATGATCCTGAACCGTCAGGCGCTGATCGATTACTCGAAGGACCCCAAAGGGTCGCTGGAATACCTGCGTCGGGAACTCGGCCTCCAGTTCAACCACCAGCAGGAAGGCAAGGCCAAGGCGGTGAAGCACCCGAGCGAACTCGACCAAGGGCAGATCGCATGGGACCGGTTCCTCGCCGACGCGCTCGCCTCCACCGATACCCTCAGCCCGCTCACCGAGGATGCGTTTTTCCAACTGCTCAAGAGCGGGCGGAAACTGAGCACCCAGGAGCGCCGCGACTTGCTGGCCCGCGCGACCCTGCCCGACCTCCCCGGGTTGGTGGCCTTGATCGCGACCGACCTCGCCGCGAAGGAAAGCCGAGGCTTCGGTGAGTTCCGGATCCACCGTGAACTGACGCTGGCGCAGTTGGAAGAGCTCGCACGTCTCCGGCCGGAGCTGCTGCGCAACGAGCCCTACGTCCACACCCGCCTGGTGAAGCTTCAGCCCGGCGCTGATGTCAACCCGGCGGCCGACCCGGACGCCCGCGAAGCCTACCTTGATGCCGCATGGAACTTCGTCGAGCCGCTCGACCCTGTCTTCAACTCGCTGAAGGCCCACCTCCTTTATCAACGTCTGGTCCATGACCTGTCGCGCGGCGTTTACGACCGCAACCGGCTGATGGAATATGTGAAGCTGCCGCGCAACTCGCCCTGCATCCGCTCCGAATGGCAGCGCGACAACAAGGAGCTGTGGAAGCATGCGGCCGACTGCAACCGCGACTTCAGCTCGGTCACCGGCATGCCGCCGATCGGGGGCGACGAGCCGCTGATTCGCAAGTACCTGCTGCACTTCCTCAAGGACGCCAACGATTTCAAACCGTGGGCACCCTACCTTTCCGAAAGCTGGCTCAAGGGCGTGATGGCCGAGACCAAGATCGTCAACGGCATCGGCGATCCGGAGCGCTGGGCCTCGATGATGAGCCCGGCGCAGTTCCAGGCGCTCAAGGACCGCGTCGACATCGAGTTCGACTCCGCCCACTGGAAGGCGGTGGCCAAGGGTGGCGATCCGGCGGCCAACGCGATGCAGTTCGGCGTCGAGGACCCGGTGAAGCTGAAACTCCACGTCAAAAACGTGCCGCAGCTCATCATCAAGGTCTTCGAGGTCAATCCGCTGAGCTACTACCTCGAGCACGGGCGCGAGGTCAGCACCGACCTCGAGTTGGACGGGCTGATCGCGAACCACGAGCAGACGCTGAAGTTCGACGATCCGCCGGCGCGCCGCATCGAGCGTGATTTCGACTTCCCGCAGATCGGCAAGCGCCGGGGCATCTGGGTAGTCGAATTCATCGGCGGCGGCAAGAGCAGCCGCGCGGTCATCCGCAAGGGCGGGTTGCAAACGCTGAACCGCATCGCGGGTGCGGGCGTGGTGGTCACCGTGCTCGACGAGGCGCTGCAGGCGGTTCCGGAAGGTGCCGTGTGGTTCGGCGGACGACGCTTCGAGTGCGACGACAAGGGCCGCGCGCTCGTTCCCTTCTCCACCGATCCGGGAAGCCGCTCGGCGGTCGTCGAGGACGGCACCGGCTTCGCGTCGCTCGCCAGCTTCGGGCACCCCTCGGAAAACTACGCGCTGCACGCCGGCGTGTTCGTCGATCGCGAAGCACTGCGGGCCAACGGCATGGCCAAGGTCGTGGTGCGGCCGAATCTGACCGTGGCCGGAGAGCCAATCACTCTGAAGCGCCTCGATGCGGTGCGGTTGATCCTCGTTTCGACCGACCTCGACGGGGTCACCAGCACCACCACCATCCCCGACTTCAAGATCTCGACCGACCGCGAGGCGGTGCACGAGATGCGCGTTCCGGACCGGCTGGCGCGTTTGGAGGTCCGGCTCGCCGCCAAGGTCAAGGTGGCGAGCCAGGGCGGCGCGGATCTTGAGCTCAGCGACGCCGCGGTGTTCGAAGTCAACAACCAGCTCCGGACCGAACGCATCGACGACCTCTACCTGAGCAAGATCGACGGCGGCTACGTGCTGGAACTGCTCGGCCGCACCGGTGAGCCGCGTGCGGGACAAAACGTCAACGTGCACGTCCGTCGCCGTGGATTCACCAACACCCGCAGCTTCACGCTGCGCACCGACGCCGCCGGCGGGATCGAGCTCGGCGCCCTCGACGGCATCCTTTCCATCGACACCGAAGCTCCGGGCGGCCACCGCCGGTCATGGCGGATGGATGCCGCAAGCCGCACCCACCCGGGTACGATGCATGTCGTAGCAGGCGCCCCGGTCCGGGTTCCTTACTTCGGCAAGCTTGAACGCGAACAGGTCGCGCTATTTGCCGTATCTCCGACCGGGATCACCGCCGATGCGTTCGATGAACTGAAACTGAAAGACGGATTCCTCGTCGCCGACAAGCTGAGCCCGGGCGACTACCGTCTGCTGCTCAAGCGGAGCGGGCAATCGGTCATGCTGCAGGTCGCCTCAGGCGAACAGGCCCTCGGCCATGTCTTCAGCCCTGCCCGGACGCTGCAGCTCAGAAACCGCCCGCCGGCACACATCGCGTCGCTGGAGACCGGCAAGGACGCGCTGTCGATCAAGGTGGCGAACCCCGACAAGCTGACCCGCGTCCACGTTCTCGCCACCCGCTTCCTGCCGGACCACGACGCCTACGCATCTCTCGGATCCGCTCCCCGCAGCGGCCTCTACGGCGGACGCCCCGGATGGTTGCCGAACCTCTACGTCAGCGGCCGCACCATTGGCGACGAGTTCCGCTACATCCTCGAACGACGCTATCAGGAGAAGTTCCCGGGCAACCTGCTCGAGCGCCCGGAGATCCTCCTCAACCCATGGGCGATCCGCGACACCGAAGCGGGAACAGAGACGCTCGCCGACGGTGAAGCCTACAACCGCGCCGCCCCGGGCGATGCGGCAGCAGGAGGCTTCGCCGCCAAGGAGAAAGGCCAAGCCGGCGGCGGAGCAGGCGGCAGCCCGCGCACGGTCGACTTCCTTGCGGAGGCGCCGCTCGCTCTCCTGAACCTTCAGCCCGACGAAAACGGCATGGTCCGCATTGAGCTCGATGCCCTGCGTGACCGTCAGTACGTGCAGGTGCTGGTCATCGATCCCGAAGGCGCCTCATGCGAGCAGGTCGCCCTGCCCGACCGCGAAACGAAGATCCGCGACCTGCGGCTCATCAACGCGCTCGATCCGCAGAAGCACTTCACCGAACAGGACTCCGTGACCCTTCTCAAGGAAGGCGACGAGCTCGTCATCCCCGACCTGCTCACCGCCCGTTTCGAGGTCTTCGATCACCTCGGCGCGGCTTATCGCTACCTGCTGGCGGTGCGCGAAGATCCGACCCTGCGCGAGTTCGAGTTCATCCTCAATTGGCCGAGTCTGACGCCCGAGCAGAAGAGCGAGAAGTATTCGAAGTACGCCAGCCACGAACTGAGCTTCTTCCTTTCCCGCAACGACCCCGAGTTCTTCAAGACGGTCATTCTTCCCTACCTCGCGAACAAGAAGGACCGGACGTTCCTCGACGACTACCTGCTCGAGCGGAAACTCGACGACTACCTCAAGCCCTTCGAATATGCGCGGCTCAACGTGCCGGAGCGGATCCTGCTCTCCCGGCGGGCGCCGAAGCGGATCGACGGCATCCGTCGCGACATCGGCGACCGGCTCTCGCTGCGACCGCCGGACCCGACACGCGACACCTTCCTTTTCGAGTCGGCCCTTTCGTCGTTCGGCATGAGCGGTGGCCGCCATGGCGCGGTCGACCGGGCCCGGCTGCAGCTGGCCGGTCAGATCATGGACGAGATGGCGCCAGCCGCCGAGGCTCCGGCGCCCGAAAGTATGGCGCGGCTCCGGCAAAGCCTGGGACGGAAGGCCGGCAACAACGTGGGGGCGGCATGGAGCAACGAAGCCCCAGAGGAGGAGCTAGAGGAAATGAAGCGCGAGCTCAGCGAGAAGCAGGACATGGCCGAGCGCGCCGCGGACAAGTCGGTCACGAAGGCCCTCCGGGACTACAAGAAGAACGCCGGCAAGGACGCGGACGACGCGTTCGCGGGCATGGACTTCTTCGCTCCGCCCGAAGCCCTCTACCGGAAGATCGAGACGACCAAGGAATGGGCGGAGAACAACTACTACCACCTTCCGATCGATCGGCACACCTACGAGCTGATCACCGAGAACAAGTTCTGGCTCGATTTCGCCACGCACGACGGCAAGGCCGGCTTCGGCTCGCGCCATCTCGGCGAAGCGGCACGCTCGTTCCATGAGGCGATGCTCGCCCTCGCGGTGCTCGACCTTCCCTTCAAGCCCGGCGAGAACAAAACCGAGATCGACGGTGCGCAGCTCACCTTCAAGGCCGGCGGACGGGCGATTGCGTTCCATCGTGAGATCCGGGAGGCCGAAATGGCCAAGCAAGCGCAGCCGTTGCTGATCAGCCAGAGCTACTTCCGCAACGACGACCGCTTCCGCGTCGAGGACGGCGAGAAGGTCGACAAGTTCGTCAATGACGAGTTCATCACCAGCGTGGTCTACGGCGGCCAGACGGTCGTCACCAACCCGACCAGCTCGCGCCGCAAGCTCGACCTGCTGGTGCAGATTCCCAAGGGCGCCATTCCGGTCCTCGGCCACCGCGCGACCGCCACCCATCGCCTCGCGCTCGAACCCTACACGACCCAGCGGCTCGAGGTGTTCTTCTACTTCCCCGCCGCCGGCCGCTATCCGTGCTATCCGGCGCACGCATCCAAGGCCACCGAAGTGGTCGCGAATGCCGACGCCTTCGAGTTCAACGTCGTCGACGAACCGACCAAGGTGGACGAAACCTCATGGGCCTACATCAGCCAGTGGGGCACCGAGGCGCAGGTTCTGGACTACCTGTCCAAGCAGAACCTCCACGCCATCGAGCTCGCCAAGATCGCGTGGCGCTTCCGGGAGAGCGCGGACTTCATGAAGAAGGCCCTCGTCGCGCTCGACCTGCGTGGCACCTACGACGCCACGCTCTTCAGCTACGGCATCCACCATAACCACGCCCCGGCGGTGCGGGAATACCTGCTGATGCAGAAAGGCTTCCTCGACCGCTGCGGTGTCTATCTCGCCAGCGAGCTGATCACCATCGACCCGATCCAGCGCCGCGCCTACCAGCACCTCGAATACAAGCCGCTGGTCAACAACCGCGCCCACGTCGTCGGAGCGAACCGCAAGATCCTCAACTCCGCGATCCTCGGCCAGTATCAGGGCTTCATGAACATCCTCTCCCAGAAGGCGACGCTGGATGACGAGGACATGCTCAGCGCCACCTACTACCTGTTCCTGCAGGACCGCGCGTCGGAAGCGATGGCATGGCTCGACAAAGTCAACGCGAAGGCCCTGCCGACGCGCATCCAGCTCGACTACTTCAAGGCCTACGCCGCCTTCTATCGCGCCCAGCCGGCCGCGGCCCGGACCATCGCCAAACGCTACGCCGACCATCCGGTCGACCGCTGGCGCGAGCGCTTCACCGCGGTGATTGCTCAGGCCGACGAGATCGCCGGCAAGGGCCCGGCGGTCGTCGATGACGAGAACCGCAACCAGCAACAGGAGGAACTCGCCGCACGCGAGTCGACGCTCCAGCTGAAGGTGGAGAACAACGAGGTCGCGCTCAACTTCGCCAACCTCACCGAAGTCACGGTCAACTACCACGAGATGGACCTCGAGTTCCTCTTCAGCACCAACCCGTTCGTTTCCAGCGACAGCGGCGGCTTCTCGGTCGTGCGCCCGAACAAGACCGAGCGGGTGCAACTGCCCGAAGGCGGCAAGGAGCACCGCTTCAAGCTGCCGAAGGAATATCAGGCGAAGAACGTCCTGATCGAAGTGGTCGGCGGTGACAAGAAGCGCTCGCAAGCCGTCTACGCCAACGAGCTGGACACCGCGGTCAGCGAGAACTTCGGGATCCTGACGGTCCGCCACGATGCCGACGGCCGCGCCTTGCCGAAGGTCTACGTCAAGGTCTACGCGATGACCGGATCGGGGCCGAAGTTCTACAAGGACGGCTACACCGACCTGCGCGGAAAGTTCGACTACGCCAGTGTTAGTACTACCGACATTGCCGATGCCTCAAACTTCAGCATCCTCGTGATGAGCGAGGATCACGGCGCCACCGTACTGCAGGCACCGGTGCCGCAGCGTTGAACGAAAAGGGGGACTGCCGGCCATGCGGCAGTCCCCGATGATGATACGGAGCCCTCGAGGGGTCGGATGTCCGACCCGTCGTCAGGGAACCGGCGTTTCCTCGCTGATCTGGAAGAAGAGGCTGTCGGGCGGGCTCACGAGTTCGATCGTCCGGCTGGTCTGATCCGTGCCGGGTTCACCTGCGATTCCGGTTTCCACATCGCCCCAGATCTCAAGGTCGGAACTCGACTGGATCGCATAGGTCAGCGTCGGATCCGAGGCCCACGTCAGCGTCACGGTCGGATTCGGAGTCGCATCGAAGTCGAACACGAAGTCGAGCAGCTCGAGTTCGACCGGAGGCGGACCCTCCGTCAGCACCCAGCTGGTGATGTCATGGTTCTCGGAGACTCCGCCGGTTCTCGACCCGAAGCCGACAAACGCCGTTCCGGTACCGTTGACCGCCCCGATGGTCGATAGGTCGACATCGAGATCCTCGACGATGGTCACTCCATCGAACGACACGTCGAGGTTCCCGGGGAAGTAGCGGATCTCGACGTTGTAGGGTGTGACGCTGAAGTCATCACTCGACAGATCGTTCGCCGATCCCCGCAGCGTGATGCCCGGAACAGCCGCAAGGTCGACCTCGGCCAGGACGGTCGTACCGGCACGGACCTGGAAGACCGCCGCGCTGGGCTGGCCCGCGTTCTGATAGCTGTCGAACGAGAAGTTGAGGGAGTTCGCGTCGAGACCTGCTTCCCCAACCGCCGGCGCAGCCCCGGTACCCGTCGGATCGTTCTGAACCATGAACGAGATGCCGTCCGCGCCGTTGACGCCGAGGAAGTGCATCCCGAAGTTGGTGACGAATCCTGTCGAGAGGTCCACGCGGCGCCGGAACCATGCCGTGCCGTTGGCATCCCCGAAGTTGGGCGTCAGACGGAGCCGGTCCGCATCTCCGGGCTCGGGCACGCTGAGGAAGTCGTTGAGAATGGAAGCATCGCCCAGCAGCGCGAGCTCGTCGCCCGCCAGATCGAAGTCCGGGTAGTTGATCTCGGTGATCGTCGAAGTTCCCGGATCGATGGTGAACGTCATCGTCACGAAACCCGCTGCCGTGGTGGCGGTGAGCGTGTAGGTCGTTGATACCGCCGGCATCACTTCAAGCTGCCCGGAGGCGCCGACCGTTCCGATGCCCTGATCGATTTCGACGCTCGTCGCACCAAGCACGTTCCAGGTCAGCACCGCGCTCTCGCCATCGAGAAGCACCGGGCTGTCACCGGTGAAGAGATCGATGTGCGGGATGATCGCGGAAGGCTGGGGCAGCGGAATGTCGGGAAGGGCCGTCAGCCGCGGAAGACCGGCGTAGAAGTAAACGTCGTACGCGGGGTCGAAGAGGTCCTTGTCGACATTGTCGATCATGGTCCAGCTGGATCCGTCGCTGCTTCCCTCGAGACGCCATGCGACCGGGTCGCGCTCGGGTCCATCGTTCGCCGTGGACCACGAGTAGGCATCGAAGGTGACCGGCGAGCCGAAGTCGAAAATGATCGGCTGACGGTTCTTGTCGTACCACTTGGTGGCCGTGCTCGAGTCGACGAGGAATTCCGGGCCCTCGGACACGATGGTGTCGCCGCCCGGGTTGGTAACCGTGACGGTGGACATGTCGATATCGACGCCGTCATTGGCGAACTCGAACTCGGACATCTGCACGCCGGGGGCGGCTCCGAATCCGGGCACGCTTTCGGCGAGACGGACCGGCGTGTAGCGGACGTAGCGATACGTCGCCTCGCCCTGGGCAATCGAGCGGACAAGCGTGCTGGCGCTGGCGCTGCCTGCGATGTTCCCGTTCTCGGCGTCCAGCACATAGTAGGTGTCCGAGTCAGCCGGAGGAATCACCGGCGCGGTGCCGGTATCCGGCGGTACGATCCCGACTCCGTTGTCGATCGTGAGGGTGTCGGCGTAGAGGGTGTCATAGGCGAGGTCGAGCGAAGTGCCGTTCGCCACGATTTGCGGACTGCCGGAGAAGGATTGGATCACCGGATCCGGAACCGCGATGACCGAAGGCAACGGAAACACCTGGGTGTCCACCTGCCGGCTGTTGGTCGGGATGTAGTTGAAGGGCGTCTGCGCATCCCCGATGAAGAAGTCGATCCGATCGATGACCGTCCAATCGAACTGGTCATCGCTGCCCTCGAGCAACCATGCGACCGGATCCCTTTCGACCGCATCGTTGCCGGTCGTGTAGCGATACGAGTCGATCGTAACGGAGGCTCCGAAGTCGAAGACGACATACGACTTGTTGAAGTCGAGCCACTTGTTCGTGTAGTCGCCGTCGATCAGGTTCCCGACGCCCTCGGCGCCCGGTGTGTTGCCGGCCGGGTTGATCGCACCGGTGGGAACGACCTCAACTCCTCCGTTGAAGAAGTCGAACTCGGTGACCTGGATGCTGTTCGCACCGCCGATTCCCGGGAGGGCCTCCCTGAGCCGGATCGGAGTGAAGCGGACGTAGCGGAACGTCCTCGTGGTCTGCGGAACGGAGCGGACGTTGAAGGTCTCGAAGTCGGTCCCCAGCGTGTTGTCCGCGTAAAGCGTGTACTGGGCGTCGGCACTGTCGTCGGGATCCACCGCCGTGGTTCCGCCGTCCTCCGGCGTGACGAAGCCGACGCCATTGTCGATCTCCACGGCATCGGCATCCGCCACCGTCCAGCCGAAGTCCAGCGTGCTGCCATCGGTCGTGATCTGCGGGGAAGCGCCGAAGGACACGACAGTCGGCGGCCCGGGCGGCGGATCGAGCGGAAACTCGGGAGTGAAGGTGTAACGGTCGGTCGTCGTGTCGTAGGCGACCTTGGAATCGATGAAGTTCCAAGTCACTCCGTCGCTACTTCCCTCGAGGGTCCACGCCACCGGGTCCCGCTCCGGGGAATCGTTCGCGGTGGCAAAGCGATACCCGTCCGTCAGCGTCGGCACGCCGAAGTCGTAAATAAAAGGCTGGGTGTTGAAGTCCAGCCACTTGGTTCCCGTGTCGCCATCATTCAGCTTGTCTTCCTCCTCGGCTGCACCGGGGCTGTTCCCCCCCACATTGGTGACGGTGGCGCCTGTCTGGAGAACTCCCTGATAGTAGAGTTCGAACTCGGCCATCTGAACGAAGGTCGCACCACGGGTCGCGTCGGTGGTGAAGCGGTAGTAGCGATAGGTTTCTTCCAGTGCCGCGTAGAGCGGAGCGGCCGTCACGGCCAGGGCCAGTCCAAGAGCGCCGACTGGCGAGAAGCGCGGGTCTTTCGCGTTCATTTGATTTGGTTTTTATTGGTTCAAGGTGGGCAAGGAGGGCGGCTATTCGCCGCGATGACCCTGCCTCTCCACGAAAGAAGACACGCCCGCCACTGCTCCCACGGTTGTGTCATCTTTGTCTGAAGTTTCATTTTTGTGCAGAAAACCGATCTAACGTTCTTCTAAGTGCCATATTTTTGCAAAATTGCGCCAACGTTCTCTGAGGTCTGAAAACTCAACGCGACCCGGAAGTGCCGTTCACACCCCGCACAGCCCCTTCGGCTACGGGGGCGCTAGTAGTTCAGACGTCGACTGCCTGCCTCATTCCCCTCTTTCCGGACCCCGCAAGATGGCGGAGCCCCCCTTCAACGGCCCGCATTACGGTTTTCAGCGAAGTCCCGCCGAAAACCGGAATCGGGCCCGAGTCTCCCGGACACGAAAAAGCCCGCCGGAAAGGCGGGCTGTTTTCAGAAGAGAGTGGCAACCCGTAGGGGAGTCGAACCCCTGTTGCCAGAATGAAAATCTGGAGTCCTAACCACTAGACGAACGGGTCACTTCTCTTCCAATCCGCCGGAGCGGGCTGGGCGGGCAAAATATTTGGGAGCGTCCGACTGACAAGGACAAAATCGGCCTTTTTCATCCGGATCGGTCACCCGTGGCAGGTCGGACATCGAAATTGGCGAAACAAGCGAAAACCGGACCCCGAGTAGAATGTCGTTGAGACGGTACACACCCACAGACGGCAGCTTTCGGTCCGCGGCGGCCGACCGTCCTCACAAGATTTTGTCCATTCCGACCTTTTCGTTGTTCCCCCAGCCCTCCGTGGGAGTCGCGAGATGCTTGACGCCGCATTTTCATGGCCCCGTTGCGAATTCTTCATCGAAGCTGCCAGATGCTGCCCCAAAGGCGGCTTGCCAGTGCGGTCTGTCCTCCTACGCTGCCCGCCCTGTCAGACAACTCCCTGATTGCTATGAACCAAGAGATCCTCTCCCAAGCTGCCACCCAGGCCCGCGGGCTGGCCATCGATGCCGTGCACGCCTGCTCGTCCGGCCACCTCGGACTGCCCCTCGGCTGCGCCGAAATCGGTGCCGTGCTCTTCGGCGGCGGCGGCCTCCGCTACAACCCGGAAGCCCCCAAGTGGCTCAATCGCGACCGCTTCATCCTCTCGGCCGGCCACGGCTCGATGTTCCTCTACTCGTGGCTCCACATGGCGGGCTACCACCTGTCGGTCGAGGAGGTGAAGAACTTCCGCCAGCTCGGATCCGAAACCCCGGGCCACCCGGAGTTCGGCGATACCGAAGGCGTCGAAGCCACCACCGGCCCGCTCGGTCAGGGCGTCGGCAATGCGGTCGGCTACGCGATGTCCGGCAAGCGCGCCGCGGCGAAGTTCAACACCGCCGACCACACGATCTTCAACCACCACGTATTCGCCCTGCTCGGCGACGGCTGCCTGCAGGAAGGCGTGGCCAAGGAGGCGATCGCCTTCGCCGGCCACAACGGTCTGGATAACCTGATCCTGATCTATGATTCGAACGACGTGACGCTCGATGCCATGGCCGAGCGCACCCAGAGCGAGGACGCGGAGAAATATTTCGCCTCGCAGAAGTGGGACGTTGTGACCATCGACGGCCACGACCTTGAAGCGATCGCCGGTGCCGTTGAAAAGGCAAAGGCCGATGACAACGGCAAGCCGAAGGTGATCATCGCCAAGACCCTGATCGGCAAGGGCATCCCGCAGGTCGCCGGCACCGCCGGTGCGCACGGCGAAGGCGGTGCAAACTTTGCCGACGAGGCCCGCGCCGGTCTCGGCCTGCCGGAAGAACACTTCTACGTCTCCGAGGAAGTCCGCAGCTTCTTCGCCGAGAAGGCCGAGAACTCGAAGCACGAGTTCCTTTCCTGGCAGAGCGACTACGAAGCGTGGGCGCAGGCCAATCCGGCCCTCGCCACCGAATTGCGCGCAGGCGTCACCGGCGAGATCCCGAGCGACATCGCCGACCAGATCCCGGCCTTCGCCGATGACGAAGGCGGCGCCACCCGCGCTTCGGGTGGCACCGTGATCCAGTCGGTCGCCAAGCTCGTGCCCCAGCTGGTCACCGGTTCGGCCGACCTCTACGGCTCGACCAAGAACTACATCAAGGACGGCGGCGACTTCGGCGCCGAGAATCCGGCCGGCCGTAACATCTGGTTCGGCATCCGCGAGCACGCGATGGGCGCCATCTGCAACGGCATCGCCTACGACGGCATCTTCCGCGCGTCGTGCGCGACCTTCCTCGTGTTCGCCGACTACGTCCGCCCGTCGATCCGCCTCGCCGCCCTCGCGAAGCTGCCCGTCACCTACATCTTCACCCACGACTCGGTGGGTGTCGGCGAGGACGGCCCGACCCACCAGCCGGTGGAAACGGTCAGCGGCCTGCGCGTGATCCCGAACCTCGACGTCATCCGCCCGGCCGACGCCGAAGAAACCGCCGGCGCCTTCGCCGCGGCGATGCGCCGCACCGACGGCCCGACACTTCTCAGCCTGACCCGCCAGAACGTTCCGGCCATCCCCGGACTTTCCTCCGGCGAACGCCGCGAAGGCGTGCTGCGCGGCGGCTACATCGTCCGCAAGGAGAAGGGTGAGCTGACCACGATCCTGATGTCGTGCGGCTCCGAACTTCAGCACTGCCTCAAGGCCGCCGAGGAACTCGGCGACGGCGTGCGTGTCGTCTCGATTCCCTGCTTCGAGCGTTTCGACCGCCAGGGCGACGACTACCGCGAGGCGGTCCTGCCGAAGTCCTGCACCAAGCGCGTGGCGATCGAAGCCGGCGTGTCCGGCCTCTGGTGGAAGTATGTCGGCAGCGAGGGCAAGGTCCTCGGCATCGACCGCTTCGGCATCAGCGCTCCGGGCGGCACTGTGATGAAGGAACTCGGCATGACCGCCGAGGCCGTCGTCGCCGCCGCGAAGTAATCGCGCTCCGCACCCGCTTCCTCACCAACGCCGCCCCACACCGGGGCGGCGTTTTTTTGCGTCAGCAAATGGACCGCGCGAGCCCACTCGCGCCCCGGAACCCCTGCCGCCTGGGATGCGCGAGTGGGCTCGCGCGGTCCTTCCGCCTGAAAGCCCCGTCCCGCCGGTTTCGTTCCCTCTCTTCTGCCCAAGCCCGCCCAAACCCATGAAAACCCTCGCTCTCCTCCTCTGCCTCGCCCTGCCCCTCGCCGCCGCCAAAGACCCGCGCGACGACCCGAACCGCCCGGTCGCGACGACCGAAGCCCTCTCCCCCGCCGAAACCGCCGGGCGCATGGAGCTTCCGGACGGCTTCCGTATGGAGTTGATCGCGGGCGAGCCGGACATCGTCCAACCCATCGCCTACACCATCGACGACCGCGGGCGGCTGTGGGTCGTCGAGTGCACCAACTACCCGAACTCCCCCGGCGAACCCAAGGACCGGATCGTCGTCCTTTCCGACAACGACGGCGACGGCACCTTCGAGGACAAGCGCACCTTCTGGGACAAGGCGCACTTCAGCAGCGGTATCGCGGTCGGCTTCGGCGGTGTCTGGCTGGGCTCGCCGCCCAACCTGTTGTTCCTGCCCGATCGCGACGGCGATGCGGTGATGGACGGCGAGCCGGAGATCGTGCTCGACGGCTGGGGCGCCGGCGACACCCACGAGACCCTCAACAACTTCATCTGGGGACCCGACGGCTGGCTTTACGGAACCCACGGAGTTTTCACTCACTCGAAAGTCGGAGCACCCGGCACGCCACCGGCCGAGCGGGTTCCGATCAATGCGGGCATCTGGCGCTACCATCCGACCCGCAAGGTCTTCGAACGCTGGTGTGAGGGGGTGAGCAACCAGTGGGGGGTCGATTGGAACGACCGTGGTGAGGCGTTCTTCGCCGCCTGTGTGGTTCCGCACATGTGGCACGCCATCGAAGGCGCGCACTACACGCGGCAAGCGGGAGGGCACTTCAATCCCAACCTCTATGAAGACATCAAGACCATCGCCTGGGGGCGCTACGAGAAAGCCGCCTACTGCGGCGCGATGGTCTATCTCGGCGGCGCGTTTCCGGATGAATGGCGTGACCGCTTCTTCTTCCACGACATCCACATGAACCGTCTGCGCTGCGAACGTTTCGTAGCCAACGGCTCCGGATTCCGCAGCAAAAAGGTCACCGACTTCGTGGTCAGTGGCGATCCGTGGTTTCGCGGGCTGTCGCCCCAGTACGGACCCGATGGCGGCGTGTTCATTTCCGACTGGTACGACGCCGTGCCGTGCCACCAGCAACGCGCGTTCACCGACCGTTCCAACGGCCGGATGTACAAGATCACCCATGATCGGGTGAAGCCGAGGAAGGTCGATCTCACGAAGGCTAGCGACGAGGAGTTGGTCGAGATGCAGCTCGACGCGAACGACTGGTTCGTTCGCCACGCTCGACGCCTGCTCCAGGAGCGCGGAGCCAAGCCCGGGATCACCGGAAGGCTCGAGAAGATCCTTCTTTCGTTTCCGGACGAGACCCGTCGGTTGCGGGCGCTGTGGGTTCTCCACTCCCAAGGCGCTCTGACGGAAACCACCCTGCTGCGGGCCATGATGGACCAGTCGGCGGCCGTTCGCGGCTGGGCGGTGACCTGCGCATGTGAAAAGGGCGAGCCGACGGCGAAGCTCCGCGAAAAGATGCTCCGGATGGCCAAGGAGGATCCATCGCCGACGGTCCGGCTGCGACTTGCCTCGGCCGCGCAGCGGCTCTCAGCGGATGAGGCATGGTTGCTGGTCGAAGCGCTCGGGAATCACGAAGAGGATCTCGATGACCCCAACCTTCCGCTGATGGTTTGGTATGCGGCCGAGGCCGCAGCACGGTCCGAGCCCGGGAGGGCTCCAGCGGTGGTCGCCAAGTCCCCGATGCCGAAACTTCAGAGATACCTTCCGCGACGCCTCATGCGCGGACTTCTCCAGAACGAGGCGCGCTTCATGCCTGCGATCGACGATCTCTGCTCGGTGCTCCACACCGCCGAACCGCCCCGTCGCATTCATATCCTCGCCGGACTTCTGAAGGGAGCCGAGGGGCACGCGAAGCTGCCGCAGCCGAAAGGATGGACGGCGGCTTATGAAGTCCTGCACAAGGACCAGAATCCGGAGATCCGGCAGCAGGCGCTCACGCTCGCTCTGCTTTTCGGCAATGCCAAGTCGCTCCACGAACTGCGTGCCATCGCCGCCAATGCCGACGCGAGCGCCGAGTCTCGAAGCGAAGCGATGGAGGCCCTCTCATCGCGGACCGACGCCGCGAGCCTCGAACTGTTTCTCCGTCTGGCTTCCGCAAAGGGTCCACTCCGGGAAACAGCGGTGCGGGCGTTGGCCGTCTACGACGATCCGAAGGTCGCAACGTTGCTCGTCGACAAGCTTTCAGAACTCAACGAAGCGGAGACCCGCGGCGCACTCGAAGTCCTCGCCGCACGCCCGGCCTTCACCCTGAAGCTGCTCGAGGCCATCGACTCCGGCAAACTCCCGGGCAGCACCATCACGGCTCCCGTGGCTCGATTGATCCAAGGTCACAAGGACGCGAAACTTGACCAATGGCTTGAGCAGAAATGGGGCACCCTGAATCCGACCGACGAGCAACGCCAGAAAGAGATCGAGCGCTACCGGCGGTTCCTCGGGGAACCGGCGATCCTCAGCGCGGACGTGAAGAACGGAGCCGAGATCTTCAAAGCCACCTGCTCGGCCTGCCATGAGATGTTCGGCGAGGGCGGGCACATCGGACCCCACCTTCCCGGCAACTTCAGCGACGTCGAGTATCTGCTGCAGAACCTGCTCGACCCGAATGCGGTGATCGGCCGCGACTACCAGCAGAGCTTCGTCACCCTCGACGACGACAGTCTCGTCGCCGGCATCGTCACCGAGGAAACCGACGGCACGCTGACTCTGAAGACATTGGCCGGAACCACCACGACCTTGCCGAAGTCGCGCATCAGGAAGCGCGAGCTCAGCCCCCGCTCGATGATGCCGGAAGGTCTGCTGAATTCTCTGAGCGAGTCGCAGGTCCGCGACCTGTTCCTCTACCTCCGTCAGCCCGAGAAGCCATAAGCGACAGCGGACCGCGCGAGCCCACTCGCGCATTCAACCTTCCGGGCTTCCGGGGCGCGAGTGGGCTCGCGCGGTCCTCTGCCCCCCCTCACTTCCGCAGCAGCGGGTGCCCCTTCTTCGCCTCGGTGATATGCGGAGGACGAAGGTAGGCCGGCTGAGGCGGCTCGGCACGGAGCGGAGCACGCGTCGGCTCATCGAGCGCCAACCACGCCTCGACCAGCCGTCGGGCAGTCGGCTGAGCAGGACGAACTTCAATCTCCGGGGGCAGTCCCAGTTTTCCCAAATCTTCCAACGCGAATACCTCGCCAGGGACAAGACCCGGCAGCTCGGCGGCCTCGGCCAGCTGGGGATCCGGCAATCCGTCGCCAATCTCGGCCCACCACCCGGATCCGCGCCGCGCATCCCCAACGACGGTTCCCTCGGCAAAACCGAGCGCCAGCAGAGAGGACAGCCCGACCACCGGGCAGTCGTGGACGAGTCCGACGCCCTGACCGGCGGCGATCCCGACACGGGTGCCGCTGTAGCTGCCCGGACCGGTTCCGACGATCACCTCATCGAGCCGACTTTCGCCCAAAATCTCGATCGCCTGTCGCAGAGGCGCGAAGAGTAGCGCGTTGTGGTGGCGGTCGCTTTCGAAGCCTCCCTCGAAAACGACCTCTCCGTCACGCCACAGCACCAGAGAGGCACGCGGAGTGCTGGATTCGATCGCGAGGAGGCTGGCCACGCCCCAGCCCTAGCTCGGGGAATCGGGTCCGGCAAGGTTCGCGGATTCTCCCTTGCGTGGGCTCGGTCCAGTCGCTTTCTTCCTCGCGGTCCCCGTGCACGGAGGCCACACCCCCTTTTTCTGTCATGACCGAATACGCAAAAGGCCTCGAAGGAGTCATCGCCAACGAATCCGCCCTCTCCAACGTCGAAGGAAAGGCGGGCCGCCTCAGCTACCTCGGCTACCACATCGACGATCTGGTCGAGAACTGCAGCTACGAGGAAGTCGTTTACCTCCTCCACTACAACCGGCTGCCGAAGCAGGACGAGCTCGAGGCCTTCGAGAAGGCATTCCGCACCGACCGCGAGCTTCCTGCCGGGGTGATCGACTTCCTCAAGAACGCCCCGAAGGACGCCAACCCGATGGATATCGTGCGCACCGGCGTGTCGATGCTCGGGCTCTACGACAAACGCGCCACCATCGGTGAGCCGGACCTCGAGAAAGACGCCGCCATCGCGCTTTCGATCTGCGCCAAGATCCCGGTCCTGGTCGCCGCCTTCCACCGCTTCCGCCAAGGTCTCGAGTTGCCGCCGATCCGCGAGGATCTCTGCGAGGCCGCCCACTTCCTCTACCTGATCAATGGCGGTGAGGTTCCGACCGACCGCGCCATCCGCACGCTCGACGTCGCCCTGACCCTCCATGCCGACCACGGCATGAACGCCTCGACCTTCTCGGCCCGGGTCACGGTCGCGACCCTCTCGGACATGTATTCCGCCATCACCTCGGCGGTCGGCACGCTCAAGGGACCGCTCCACGGCGGCGCCAACGAGGGCGTGATCCACATGCTCGAGGAAATCGGCGATCCTGCGAAGGTCGACGAATACGTCGAAGGCAAGCTGACCCGGAAGGAGAAGATCATGGGCATCGGCCACCGCGTTTACAAGGTGCTCGACCCCCGCGCCCCGCACCTCCGCAAGCTCGCCGTCCAGCTCACCGAGGAACTCGGCGAGCCGAAGTGGATCCAGATGTCCGAGCGCATCGCCGAGATCATGCGCGAGCGCAAGGGGCTCAACGCCAACGTCGATTTCTACTCGGCCACCGTTTACTACTCGCTGGGCATCCCGACCGATCTTTTCACCCCGATCTTTGCGATCGCCCGCGCCTCCGGCTGGACCGCGCAGGTGCTCGAACAGCTCCGCGACAACCGCCTCTATCGCCCGATGACCCTCTACGTCGGACCCAGCGAGCTGATGCCGGTGCCGCCGATCGAAAATCGCTGAGCCGTGAGCGACTTCGACCCCGCCGCCTTCCTCCGTGACTTCCGTCGCGAGGCCGAGGCCCGGGGGTTTTCGACCGAAACACTCCTCGAAACCGCAGCCGGGCCGATCCTTGGCTTCGTCGGTCCCGAGCACGGCCAGCCCGCTTACCTGTCGGCCGGGATCCACGGCGACGAACCGGCCGGACCCTTGGCCGCGCTGGAGCTCCTGAAAACCGGAGCCTTCGATGGGCCCCAGGCCTGGACCCTGTGCCCGGCGGTGAATCCTACCGGGCTCGCTGCCGGCACGCGCGACACAGCCGCGGGATTCGACATCAACCGCGACTACCTGCGGCGGGTCACCCCGGAAGCGCGCGCCCACGCCGAGTGGCTGGAGAAACGCCCCCTGCCCCACCTCTTCCTCTCGCTGCACGAAGACTGGGAAAGCAGCGGTTTCTACTTTTACGAGATCAACCTCGGGACCGACCGCCCCGCACGGGCGAGCCGGATCCTCGACGCCGTCGCGCCATGGTTTCCGGCCGAGCCGAATGCGGTGATCGACGACCACGACGTCCGCGAGCCCGGCTGGATCTACCACCCGGCCACCGCCGACCTTCCCGACCACTGGCCCGAGGCGATCTTCATGGCCGAGCTCGGCTGCCCGCTCTCGTTTACTTTCGAGACCCCCAGCAGCGCCGCCATCGAGGAGCGGACTGCCGCGCACGTCGCCGCCGTGCGGGCCGTGCTGGGAGGCGGGACGTCCTCGTCCCGCGACTAGTCGTCACCAATCCTTATGGTTCGGCGGAACGTGCTCCTCACACGAGCACCGGAGCATGAGCTGGCCCATGTTCCACCCCACCTGATGCCAAGAATAGGTCCCGCCTCTCGGGCACTCGGGCTCGACCTCGATGAATAGGCCGGGACCCACCAGCTTCTCCTTGGGTGCGAGTTCTGAGCTGTTCATCCCCTGATAGGAGCGCAACGCCTGCTGGACGTTGCGGATGTTCATGATGCACCCCGCCCGGTCCGACCCCCGCTTCCAGATGAAATACACCGGTGCCCATGCCGAGATGAGGACAGTGATGAAAAGCCCGGCGGAGATCAACAGGCGCCGCTTGATGGGCTGACGTCCCTGACCCGGCATCGGTGGCGGCAGGAAGATCCCGGCAGCCAGCCCGAGCATCATCGATGAGATGAAGACGCAGCCCAGATAGAAAGAGGCACCTTCCCAAGTGGCCAAATGGCGGATCCACACATCAAGCCACTCCCAGCTGACCCATCGGTCATCGGAGCACGTCAGACCGATCACCAGCATCGCGAACAACAGGAGCACGCCGAGCATTCCCCCACCCGCCAGAGAGAAGGTGAGGTACGGCCTTTTGAACCTTCCGACGACCTTCCGCCTCACCAACAGGTGGAAGATCAGATAGGCGAGAAACAGCGTGGGATGGAAGACGACCGCTACCGCGAGAAAGACCTCGAGTACGTCACGCCAATACAGATCCAGCGGCCCGCCACCGGGCGGTACCCTAACATACCGCAGCTGGTCCACGAGCCATAGCACGACAAAAGCAACCGGCCCCACCGCGGTGGCGACCAGTGGCGCCATGATGCAGCCAAGCCAGCCGCGCACATCCCTCTGCATCCGCGTCGAGTATCAGGCCGGTCCTGCCCTGACAATCTTCCGGAAGCTCTGGCTTTCAGGACTTCCATAGCACTCCAAATAGATGGCTCCCGCGGTCGGCATCGCTAGGCTCGGCAACATGAGACCCATCCTATTTCTGCTCGCCACCGCGACCTTTGCCGTGGCCGGGCCGACTGACGAATTCATCACTGCCGCGAAAGAGAAGCACGGCAACTTCGGAGAGAAGGCCGCGAAGTTCCTCGTCGAGCACATGCCCGAGAAGGACCGCGAATCCCTCTCGGCGGAGTTCCTCACGGAGAACCTCGATCTTGCGTTGAAGGCACGCGAGACCTTCCCGTGGGCCAAAGAAGTCCCCGAGGATATCTTCCTCAACGACGTCCTCCCGTACGCCGTCTTCGACGAGCCGCGCGACCCGTGGCGCGCCGACTTCCTGGAGAAAGCAACCCCGTTGGTGAAGGATGCCAAGACCGCCACCGAGGCCGCCCAGATCCTCAACCGGTACTTCTTCAAGCTGATCAACACCCACTACAACACCGAGCGCAAGCGGACCAACCAGAGCCCGAAGGAGTCGATCGAACAGGGTAAGGCGACCTGCACCGGACTCTCGATCATCCTCGTCGATGTCTGTCGCGCGGTCGGCATCCCCGCCCGCGCCGTGGGCACCCCGATGTGGACCAACGGCCGCGGCAACCACACTTGGGTCGAGATCTGGGATCAGGATTGGCACTTCACCGGAGCCGATGAATACAACGCCAAGGGGCTGAACCGCGGATGGTTTACCGGCGACGCCGGCAAGGCCCGCGCCGATGAGCCGATCCACGCGATTTACGCGACCTCATGGAAGAAGGACGGATTGAGCTTCCCGCTGGTCTGGTCGCCGCAGTCGAAGAGCGTGGCGGCGGTCAACGTGACGGATCGCTACGCGAAACCCGCCGAAGCCAAACCCGTCTTGGGCATCCGTTTCTTCGACGGCGACGAGCGAAAGGTCGTGCACGGATTCGTGGCTCCCGAAACCGGCGGACAGCTTCAGCATTTCCTGACGAAGGCCGGCACGGCGGACCTGAACGACATGCCCCGTGTCGCGGTCACTCCGGGGACCCGCTATCGGGCATGGTTCATGGTCGATGGCAGCCTGCTCGAGTCCGGACCGATCACGGCGACCGCGGGCGAGTCGACCTTCGACGCGCGTCGCGACGATTTGAAGAAAGCGGAAATCCCGGCGGGACCGATCACCGCCGAATCCGCGCCCTCGGCCATCCGCCTCAGCTACCTCAAGACCCTCGCCAGTGACCTTGAAGCCCGCGCCGGTGAATTGGCGGCAAAGGAAATCAAGCATGGCGACAAGACCCTGAAGTGGCTGGAGAAGACCTTCGGCGACGCACCGGCCGACGGCCGCAGCCTATGGATCTCGATGCACGGCGGTGGCGGCGCCCCGGCCCGTGTGAACGACCAGCAGTGGCAGAACCAGATCCGACTCTACGAGCCCAAGGAAGGGATCTACGTCGCGCCCCGCGCCCCCACCGACACGTGGAATCTTTGGCACCAAGGACACATCGATCCGATGTTCTCCCGGCTCATCGAGGACATGGTCGCGCTGCGTGGCGTCAATCCGGACAAGGTCTACCTGATGGGCTACTCGGCCGGCGGCGACGGCGTCTGGCAGCTCGGGCCGCGGATGGCCGATCGGTTTGCCGCCGCTTCGATGATGGCCGGACACCCGAACGAGGCCCAACTCGACGGCCTCCGGAACCTGCCGTTCGCGATCTTCATGGGCGGCAACGATGCCGCCTACGACCGCAACAAGATCGCGGCCGAGCGCTCCAAGCGACTCGACGAGCTCCACAAGGCCGACCCGGAAGGTTACGTCCACATGTCCCGCATCTACCCGGGCCTGCCTCACTGGATGAACCGCAAGGACGCCGAGGCCGTGCCATGGATGGCCAAGTTCACGCGTGAAGCATGGCCGAAGAAGATCGTGTGGCTGCAGGACGATGTCACCCACGACCGCTTCTACTGGATCCAGCTACCGGACGGAGCGGCGAAGAAGGACCAACGCATAGAAGCGACGGTCGACGGACAGACGGTCCACTTGAGCGGCGACGTGCCGAAGGGCACCCGCTTGCTTCTGAACGACGCCCTGATCGATCTCGACCAACCGGTGAGCGTTACGGTGAACGATCAGCCAGCAAAGACCTTCGAGCCACGCCGCAGCGTGAAGGTGATCGAAGCTGCCCTCGCCGCCCGACCCGACCCCAAGTCGTGCCCGACCGCAGAAGTGATCCTCAACTGACCACGCTGGCACGTCCGGCAGCCGCAGCGCGCCGGCAAGTCGGCAAGTCGGCAAGTCGGCAAGTCCGCAGCCGCACCACGCCGTTACAGCCGTGGCACGCCGGCACGATGACCCACCGTGCCACCTAAGAGAGCGCCGAAGGTGCGTCGGCAGTTAGCCACGGGGTTCACCCCGTGGTCCCGTCGCTTGCGGTATTCTTTAGCCCCGAAGGGGCGCAGGCAGAGTGGTCAGTTCTCAAGGACGGGACCTTCCCCGTCCCTCAAAAAGAACGGCCGCTTCCCGAAGGAAGCGGCCGACCATGAAACAGCAGAGAAAAACTGGGGGGCGGGTCAGTTGACCGCCACGGCAGCGGAGCCGGTCTCGCCGGTCCGGATGCGGATCGCTTCCTCGACGGGAGCGATGAAGACCTTGCCGTCACCGATCTTGCCGGTGTTCGCGCTCTTCACGATCGCTTCGGCCACCGATCCGGCCTGCTCGTCGTCGACGATGATCTCGATCTTCACCTTCGGCAGGAAGTCGACGGTATACTCGGAACCCCGATAGATTTCGGTGTGGCCCTTCTGGCGGCCGAATCCCTTCACCTCAGTGACGGTCATGCCCTGAATGCCAACCTCGGCAAGGGCTTCCTTCACTTCTTCCAGCTTGAATGGTTTGATGATCGCTTCGATTTTTTTCATGTTGGCGGTTGGTCTGGGAGGCAAATTAGCAGCGGGCGTGCCAAGTGTTCTTGGAAATTTTTTAGAACTCTCTGAATCTAACGCCACGCCTTGATCTTTGGCGAGAGGAAATCGGTTCAGCAGCCGCTTTCGTTCCCGTCCATTCCTGTCAGGCTGCCCCTGACACGCTTGGCGATACCATCATGCTCCCGACCTTCAAGCAGTCCCTGAAGCATACGACATCAAAGTGCCCCGTCTGCCGGAAGCCATGCCCGGGAGAGGTGTGGAAAGCCGAGGGGGAGAAGGGTCGCGTCTACCTCACCCGGACCTGTCCGGACCATGGCGGGCACGATGTCTGCATCGCCACCGACGCCCGCTTCCACTGGCTGGCCAAGGGCGATCCGGCGAATGCCTGCGGGCCAGGGTGTGCCTGCCCGTCCGGCGGCTCGGCCACCCCGGGCACGCTTGGCCAGAATGCCGGCAAGCCCGGTGGCCCCGAGGAACTCTCGACCTGCCTCGCGCTGATCGAGATCGTCGACTCCTGCAATCTGGCATGTCCGACCTGCTTCGCCGACTCTCCGACCGGCACCCATGCCGACCGCTTGCTGTATCATCCATTCGAACAGCTCAGGGAGCGGATCCTGGGCGTGCTCGATCGAAAGGGGAGCATCGAGATCCTCCAGCTCTCGGGAGGTGAGCCGACCCTGCACCCGGAATTTTTCAAACTTCTCGACTGGATCCACGCCGAGCCCCGGATCGACTACTGCCTGCTGAACACCAACGGTCTGCGGCTGAAGCAGGACCCTGAGTTCCTCGACGGACTCGCCGAGCGCGCCGCTCGTGGGGCCTTCCAGCTCTACCTTCAGTTCGACGGACCGGGTGAGGCCGGCCAGAAGGAATTGCGAGGCGCCGACCTGCGGGCGACCAAGATGGAGGTCATGCGGCTGTGCGACCGGAAGGCCATCCCCTTCACCCTCGCCATGACCGTCACTCCGGCGAACCTCGACCAGGTCTGGCCGACGATCGAGGTCGGCCTGCCCTTCGATGCCTGCCGCGGGGTCTCGTTCCAACCCGCCTTCGGCAGCGGCCGCGTGCCCGGACCGACGTCCCGCCGGCTGAATGCGGCCGACGTCGTGCTGGAATTGCTCGCCCATCCGGAGAGCCGGCTCTCCGAGCGCGACCTGACGCCTCTGCCGTGCGGGGATCCGAACTGCGCCATCATCGGCTACTTGCTGCGGACCCCGGTCGGGGTGCGCAGCATTTCCGAGTTCATCGACTTCACAGAAGTGCAGGGCTTCCTCCGCGACAAGGTCCGCTACGAGCTGGCCGACCTGATCCGGTGCGGCTGTGAGAACACCGAGCTGGGCGAGATCCTCCACCGCTACGAGATGAAGGAGCGCCACGCGTTCCGCGTCTTCATCAAGCCTTTCATGGACGAGTGGGACTGGGACGAGGACCGCATCGACCGCTGCTGCACCCATGTCATCCGGCCGGATGGCCAGCTCGACTCGTTTTGTCGGTACTACGCGCGGGGGTAGGGTTGACAAAGGTAGGGACAAGCGCCCTCGCTTGTCCGTCACCCCGCCCAAGTCGTCGGAGCTGTTCGGCCATTCAACGGTCGACCGGGGGCGGTCGACCCTACCTTCACGGCACAATCCGCACCCGGTCTCCGAGCTCGAGCAGGGTGAACAGCTTCGAAGCGTTCCCGGCCGGCACCCGGATGCAGCCGTGCGAGGCCGGGTAGCTCGGCACGTAGCCCTGGTGAAAACCGAAGTCGCTGCAACTCAGGCGTTGGAAGTAGGGCATGCCCGCGTTGTAGATCGTCGAAGTCCAGTGGCGGTAGCGGTTGGTGATCGCGAACTCTCCGGTCCGCGTCTCGTAGCCTTTCCTCCCGGTCGACACCTTGGTGTTGAAGATTTCCTCACCCGAGGTCCCGAACACCTGCAGGCGCTGGTCGGAAAGATCGATGATGACCTCCCGCTGTTCGACGTGGGGATCCTTGCCGAGCAGCAGCCGCATCATCGGCACGTCGCTGTTCCGGCCGGCGATGTTGATCGGCCAGATCCGGTGGCGTCGGGTCCAGACATTGATGTCGGCACCTCGTTCCAACAGGAGTCTCGCGGTCTCGACCGATCCACTGTCCACCGCCAGCATCAACGGAGTCACCCGCTGGTCCTTCTTCAACAGGAAGCGCATCGTCGCCCCCCGGACCATCTTGAGAAATCTCGGGTCGGCCGGGGTCTCGAGCGGCGAGTTCACATTGACTCCCGCCCCGAGCAGCATCCGAACGGAAGCCGGTCGGCCGCGCGCGATCGCGACGTGCAGGGGACGCGCGCCGGAAGCTCCACGCAGGTTCGGATTCGCGCCGGCTGCCAACAGCCGCATCGCAAGCCCGTCCCCACAGCGGGAAACAGCCGCAGTGAAGGGTGTCTCGAGAAACGGAGCTCGGCACGGGTTCGGGTTGGCACCATGAGCGAGCAGCAAAGAGACAATGTGCGTCCTGCCGCTACGGCAGTTCTCGTACAACAAGCCGTCGGGCACTCCGGTGTAACCGAGAAACAGATGGAGGAATCCGATCTCGTCATCCTCCACCGCCTGACGGACGAGGCAACGTCCACCATCTGGCGAGGGCCGCGCGCCGAAGCGCAGCAGCCAGCGGGCCCGGTCAGCATCGCGGCGGTCATAGGCATCGGCGAGCGCGACTTCCAGGCTGCCACCCGCCGGCACCGCACCAAGACGGCCAAGCTCGGCGGCGAAGCTGAAGTCTTCCTCCCGGATCGCACGCTCCAGCGGCGTGAGGCCTTCCGCATCCGGCAGGTTCGGATCCGCCCCCCGTCGTACCAGCGGGCCGACCTGGTCGCGCCAGCCTTTGCGGATCGCGATGACCAGCGCCGACTCGCCCGCCGCATTCGTGGCTCCGCAATCCGCGCCGAGAGAAACCAACTCCGCCGCCAACTGCTTGCGTCCCGCTTCCATCGCGACGTGGAGCAGCGGGTTGCCGTCGACGTCCTTCTGGTGGGGATCGGCTCCGCCTTTCATCAGGCTGCGGACCAAGTCGATCCTGCCGTTGCGGATGGCCCACGGAATGAGCATCGATCCGTCCGGTGTGAGTCCGTCGGGTTTCGCCCCGGCATCGAGCAAGCGGTCCACCAGCGCCTGCTGTTCGGAAACCACCGCCAGGGTCAGAGGAGTTACGCCATCCGGGGTCTCCGCGTGGACATCGGCTCCACCGTCGATCAACAACCACGCCGCATCCATCTGCCCGGCTTCGATCGCCCGGTGAAGCGGCGAGCGTCCCTGCTCATCCCGCTGATCGGTGAAGACTCCGGCCGCCAGCAGCAGTTGAAGGTTGGAGACGTCGTTCTCCTCGACCGCCCGCAAAAGGGCGGGCCCGCTCGCCTCGATCTTGCGGGCGCTCAGTTCCTTCATCGCCCGCTTGCCGGGCGAATCGCAGGATGCCGAAAGCAGGGCGATCCCGATCGCCAGCATCGACCAACCTCCTGTTCGGCGTGTCCGCACGGATGAGACTGCTAGCACCTCCGCGCCGGTTGCTCAAGGACACCCGATGCTTTCGGCAACTCAGCGCGGGCGCAGGAGGTAGCCGGCCACCCATCCGTGCTGGCCGGACTCGTTCCGGCACCAGTGCCAGCCGTGAATCTGCTTCAGCGACTCAAGGACGTCGCCACGCCGGACATGCAGCACGGTCGGATCGAAGTCCTCCATCGCGGAAAATCGCCCCTCACCGAGAGGTTCGAGGATTTGCTCGGGAACGTAACCATCGTTCTCGTTGCCATCCACCGCCCAGACCCAACCCGGCCACGCCCGGTCGACCGGTCCGACCGTCACCTCGTCACCCGCCCGCAATCGGATCGGGTTGCTATCCTTCTCCTCATAGTCCGCATTCGCCACGAATTCAGGCATGTTCGGATGCTGTCCCGTCGGATCGTCAGTTCCAAGAGCCAAGTCAGGTACGGACAGTTTGTCCCGAACATGCGGCACGCTCATGGCGGAAAAATCCGACCATGAAGGGGGCGCACCGAAGGGGCCCTTTCCAAAAAAATGCGCCCCGGAATCGAATCGCCCACCGAAAACTTGGCACCGGTGCTGCTAAACATTTTCTCGTGGATGGTTCCGTGGCAGGTCGGGGAGTTTCTCTGGGTTTGTCCCCCGACCTGTCACGGTGATCCACGACCGGAGAGGGATTTCATGGGTTTTTTCCCTCTCCGGTCGTGGTGATCCACTCCGCTCCACGAGCCACTTTGACGGCCGGGAGTTCGCCTGATCCAAAGGACCGCGCGTGCCCACTCGCGCCCCGTTAGTCCGGCAAATGCGCGAGTGGGCTCGCGCGGTCCGCTTGTGCAGTCAGCGGCCTGCTCTTACCACAAATCGGACGTCGCCGTTTGCTTCCAGACGGCTACGACATTTCGAAAAGTAGTCCGGTCACAGCCCGTCCAGCCCCGCCTGCTTGAAGCGGGGGCTCTCCACACGGGCCGCGTCCATCGTCGACATCATCTCCTTCACCCGGTCCGCGTGCTTCGCGGCGAGATCGTTCTGCTCACCGATGTCCTTGCTCAGATCGAAAAGCTGCGGCTTGCCGAACTTGCCACCGGGCTTGAGACCGTACTGGACCAACTTCCAGTCGCCAACGCGCAGCGCCCGTCGGCCACCTTGCTCGTGGAACTCCCAGTAGAGGTACTCGTGCTTTTTCTGCTCGCCCTTGCCGGTGAGCGTCGGCGCATAGGAAATGCCTTCGATCCCGGCAGGCACCTCGATCCCCGCGAGCTCACAGGCGGTCGGCATGAAGTCCCAGAACGCGGACGGATGCGAAGGCTCGCCGGGGGTCTTGATGCCGTTCGGCCAGTGGGCGATGAGCGGCACCCGGATGCCACCCTCGTAGAGGTCCCGCTTGCCCCCACGGAGCGGCGCGTTCGAGTCGAGCATCTGTGCCTTGTAGCCACCCTCGAAGTGCGAACCGTTGTCGCTCGTGAAAAGGATCAGGGTGTCATCGCTCACGCCCTTCGACTCCAGCGCCTTCATCAAACGCCCGACGTAATCATCGATCGCCATGACCATGCCACCGTAGTTCCCCTTCACGCCCTTGACCTGCGAGTAGTGGAACTTCTTCGGCATGTAGTCGACGTCGTTCGGGATGTCGGCCTCCCCTCCCTTGGGGGCCAGCACGGAAGCGTGGGGGATCGGGTAGGACAGCAGAAGGAAGAACGGGCCCTCGGTCTCGGCGATGAACTTCTCGGCACGCTTGGTGTAGAGTTCGGCATCGTACTGATCCCCGTCGTGGAGCGAGTTGCCCTTGAGGGTCACCTTCTCGGCCTGGTCGTAAATGAACTCGGGGTAGCGCCAGTGGCCGTCGACATGGCTGGTGGTCCCGTAGAAGACATCGAAGCCCTTGTTCAGCACGACCTTCGGATCCTGCGTATTTCCGGTGACGCACGACTTGCCGATCATCGCCGTGCGGTAGCCGGCCGACTTCAGCATCGAGGCGATCGTCGGATCCTGCGGGTCGGGGAGCAAGGTGAAGGCTCCGTTGCCGCGGATCGAGGCATGCCCGGTATCACGGCCGGTCATCAACGCGCAACGGGAAGGCGCGCAGACCGTCGTGCCGGAGTAGTGGTCGGTGAACCGCAGGCCGTTCTTCGCGAGGCCGTCGAGCACCGGAGTCTTGAAATGCTTCTGCCCGTAACAGCCGAGGTCTCCGTAACCGAGATCGTCGGTGATGATGAAAAGGATGTTGGGCTTGGCGAATGCCGAGGCGGCGAGCAGCAGGATAAAGGCGAGAGGACGGATCATGGCGGGTCGGTGTCGGATCTGGGTAACCCGCCGATACGCCGAAGTAAACCTGCCCTTTCGCCGCTGACCCGTTGAGCGTGAACTCTTGCACAAAAAAAGCGGCTGCGGGAACACCCGCAGCCGCCGTGAAATCAGGGAAGGCTTACTTGTCCTTTTTCTTCTTCGGATCTTCCTTCGGCTTCTCGCCCTCCTCTTTCTCGGGAGCGGGCTTCGGCTTGCTGTCGTCCTTGTACTTGAGCAGGCCCTTGGCCGATGCCGGAAGCGGCTGGCCGCCGCCGAGCGTCAGCTCGTAGAGCGAGGCAAGCGAGGCGGCTTCCCGGAGCTTGAGCATGCCGCTTGAGTCCGGGTCCTCGTCGGGCGTGCCGTACAGCTTGACCGCCAGCTTCACTGTCTCGTCTTCCTGGTAGAGACGCAGCGCGTTGAGCGCCGACTCGGATGTGATGCGCTCGGAAGCCCCGGTATCGGCGGTCATGCCGATGTTGTAGGCGTTGATCGCCTCGATCGGCCGCTTCTGGCCCTCGAGCGAAAGTCCGAGGCAGTAACCGACCTGCGCACGCTGGTAACCGGGAATGTTCTTCTCGAGCCACTCCTTGGCCATCAGTTCAAGACGCGGCCATTCCTTAACCCGCACCGCTTCCCACATCGTGTAGAGGTCGAGTTGCTTCAGGTGATGTTCGCGGGTCAGGCTGTTGCGGTCGTCCGGCAGGAAGGTCTTCTCCGCCTCGGCAAGCTCGTCGAGCATGCCCAGCTTGCGGAGGCATTCCATTTCGTAGAAAGCAGCGAGGCTCGAGTGGTTGTCGGGCAGCGTGATCAGCTTCTTGTACTTCTCGCGCACCGTCGCGAACTTCTCGCGGGCTTCCTCGTACTTGCGGCCTTGGTAGAGCTCCATGGCCTCGGTGTATTCCGGCGGTTCCATCAGCCAGATCGACTGTGGCTCGGAGATGCTCATCTTCTTCGAGTCGACGCCTTGTTCGGTCTCGAAGTAGAGGATGCTCGCCTTGTTGGCATCGGCGATCCAGACGCGCTCGTAGTCAGCGTCGCTGAAGACCAGCATGGCTTCCTGCTGGAAGCGCTGGGCGTGGGCCGCGGGTAGCGCCATCAGGATGGCGGCGAGGGCGGGAGTGAAACGGGATTTCATGATCGTGATCAGGTTCGGTTTTCTCGCTGGGCTCACTTCTTGGCTTCTTCAGCCAGTTGCTCCTTCGACTTCACGTCGGGGCTGGCGACGTATTGCTCGACCAACCGTTCGACTTCCTTCCACAGCTCGACTTCCTCGTCGGAAGCCTTGGCCTGTGTGTTCGCGTCACCGAGGACAATGCGGCGCGTCTGGTCGACGTAGATCCGGCCCAGGTTGTAGGCGCCCTGCTTGTCGGAGACGCCGTTGCTTTCGCTGTTGCGTGCCCAGAAGAGCTCCATCGCCCGCTTCACGGCGGGTGCCGAGATCCGGATGGCTCCCTTGTAGGAGTTCATCACGTTGATGTAGGCGGCCATCGCCTCCTCGGCCATGCCGAGCTTGTCGTAGGCTTCGGCCAGCAGCATCGCGACCTCCATCTTGTTCTTGTTGAAGCCGTCCTTCGGATCGAGGTACTTCCGCGCGTTGTCCTTGGCCTCCTGGTATTTGCCGGTGTCCATCTGCGTCGCGATCATGCGGAACAGTGCGCGGTCACGGTCGGCGCGGTCTTCGGAGTCCTTCAGCACGCGCTTGAAGTCGTCGATCGCCTTGGACTTCTCGGCGGCGGTTCCGCCCGCGAGCACCGCGGCGCGGCCGAAGAGGGCCGGGAAGCGGTAGCTCTTGTCCTCACGCTTGAGGGCCTCGTCGTAGTAGGGCAGCGCCTCACGCGGGCTGTTCGTCTCGCGGATGAAGTCACCAACGCGGACGAGGATGAAGTTCGAGAGGTCGCTCAGGTCGAACTCGTTCTTGAGGTCGGTGAAAAGGACCTTGATACCGGCCTCGGCCTGGATCCGCTTCTGCTCATCGTCGCCGGCCTTTTTGACCTGCTCTTCGAAGACCCCGATGAGAGCGATGCGCAGCAGCGCGCGAGCGGCCTTGTTCGAGGCCTTGATGCCCGGGAAGTTGTAGTAAAGCTCCTTGAGCTGCTCCGGGGTATTCCCCGCATCAAGGAATGCCTCTGTATAGGATCCGATCGCTTCCTCCAGTCCCACCGCACCGGGGCTGCCGGCGAGGTCGGCGATCACGTCGCGGAGGCGGTCGAGGGCCTCTTCGCCGCGGCCGACCGACTGCATCGCGTGGATCTGGCCGACGGCGACCTGCGCCTTGTAGGGGGACTCGTCGCCGTATTCCTTCCAGAACTTGTCGGCATACGGGATCGCATCCTTCATGCGGCCCGGGTCGTCCTTCTTCTTCGGCTTCTCGCCGAGCATCGCCACGAGGTAGTTGAGCGCCTCGCCGGCGACGATGTCGTTCTCACGGCGTTCCGCCAGTTCGAGGGCCTTGATGTAGTAGGTCTCGGCTTCGTCGCGACGGTTGAGGTTCTGGAGGACGTTGCCCTTCAGGTTGTAGGCCATGTCGATCACGTCCGCGTTCGGGAACTCGGTTTCGAGTCGGTCGAGCTTGGTCAGCGCGGCTTCGAACTCGTCGAGCGCGTAGTGGCAGTTGGCCCGGTCATACAGCGCGAACGGGAAGTAGATGTTCTGCGACGGATCCGGATGCTTCTCGAAGAAGCCGTCGAGGAGCTTGGCCGACTTCGACCAGAACTGCAGGCGTGAGAGGTTCGAGGCCTGGAAGTAGAGGGCGGCCTGTTCGAAGCCGCTCTTCGGATAAATCTCGACGTGTTGGTCGAGCAGCGGCTGCGCATCCTTGTACTGGCCGGTGTAGTAGTAGCTGCCGCCGAGGACGTGCAGGCAGATGTCGTGTTCCTTGGTGCCTTCCTTCAGCTTCGGCAGCATCTCGGTGGCGATCTCGATGCACTTCTCGTACTGGCCGCCGTAGAACAGCGAGGTGAGCATCAGGCGGCGGACCGCCGGCACATGCTTGGAGTCGGGGAAGTCGCGAAGGAAACGGGAGCCGTACTTTTCGGTCGGCATCACCTCGCCGATCACCGAGGCGGTGCGGACGAGGTTGTAGAGGTGGGTCTCACGCTTCTTGCTCTTGTCGTAGAAGAGCTCGAGCTGCTCGTAGCTGGCGTAGGCGCCGCGGACGTTGCCCTTGTTCTCGTGGAGGAAGGCGGTGGCGGAGAGCTGGATCACCTCGTTCGGGTCACCCGACTTGACCTGCGCTTCCAGCGCATCCTGCGATTTCTCAAGCGAGGTGCGCCGGATGGTCCGTGTGCCGTCCACCATCCCCGGACGGTCACCCATGCGGGTCACGCGCGACTTGATGTCCTCCTGCATCACCTTGGTCGAGGGGATGAGCTGGTAGAGCGCGAACGCGCTGGCCTCCATCTCGGCGTTGTAGGCCTTACCGGCGAGGCTGAGGAACAGCGAGCAGTAAGGCTGCATGTCGTACGGCTCGATCACGATGTCGGCGCGGTTGGCCTCGATGAACGAGAGCAGCGCCTTCTCGTCGCGCTTCTCGATCACCGCGTCGACGAGTGCCTGGAAGGCGGCGACGATCCCGGCCTCCGGGGTGCGATAGGCGACCTTGTTCTTCAGCGCGGTCTCGAAGTGCTCGATGCCCTCCGGGATGCGGTTCAGCTTCAGGTTGCAGATGGCCATGTTGATGAAGTACGGACCCGGCTCGAACTTGTCGCGGGCCTTGTCGCGCTCGGCGACGAACTTCTTGTACATCCGGATCGCCTCTTCCCAGTCCTCACCGCCTTGGGCGGCCTGACCCCAGTAGAGGAGCGAGCGCTTGTTGTAGACATTGCCGCCGCTCTCCGCGGTGGAGGCGTTGTTGGCATAGTCGCGATAGCACTTCTCGAAGGACTTCTTCGCTTCGTCCCAACGCTGCAGCTTCAGCTCGCAGTAGCCCTTGCGGTACCACGTGACACCGAATTGCGGACCGAAGAGGGTCATCGCATTCTTGTCGAAGCGGTCGACGCAGGTGGTCAGCAGCTTGAGCGCCGCCTCCCAGTTGCCCGCCTTCATTTCGTCGGTCGCCTTCGCGTTGAGCGACTGCGGGGTGGCATCGAGCTGGGCATGCGCGGCCGGGGCCGCGAGGAAGCCCGCCGCAATGCATGCGCCAAGCAGGGGCGCGAGGATTCGCCGGAGAGGATTCATGGCTGGTGGATCGGGGTGGTTTCGGGTTGGATGGTTCTTGTCTTAAAAGAGAAGCGCCGACTCGCGCATCCCGCAAGGGACAACGGGCCGGCGCCGCGGGATCTTGGAGTTTTCCGGTTGCGGGGTCTCACGTAGAGCGCCCGCCACGCGGTCACGGATCGACGAGATCCGTGAAGGTGACTTTCGAGATCTCGACGCCGGTCAGCGCGTTGAGGACATCGATGACGCGCTGTTGCTTGGCACCGCCATCGACATAGATCTGCACGAGAGGCTCGGTGCTCGCGGACTTCGCGGCGTCGGCATACGACTTGAGATCCTCGTAGAGCATCGGCACGTCGCGGTTCTCGGCGTCGCTGTCCATCGGGATCTGCGAGGCACCGGAGCCGACGAAGATCGCGCCGTTGGCATCGATCTTGATCAGCTTGGGCTCGATCTCCGGAGGAGTCTCGCTCGGCGCCGCGGCCGGCAGGGTCATAGGCACGTCCTGCTCGCGCGGGACAATGGTGGTGGTGACCAGGAAGTAGATGAGCAGAAGGAAGGTCGCGTCAATCAACGACGAGATGTCGAGCTTCGGTTCGTCTTCCTCAAGGGCTTCGTCTCTCTTATGGCGGGACATGGAAGTCGTGGGAGTTTTTTCGGTCCGTCGATGGCTCAGTTGCGCGGGAACGCGTAGGTGGCGAACAGGACCTTGTCGACGCCCGCCTTGGCGGAGGCACGGATGGCCTGGCGGCAGTACTTGAAGACCGCCTCCTGGTCACCGCGAAGGTGGAGCTTCGGCTCGTAGCCCTGCAGGTCGACCTTCTCCTTCTCCTCCTTGACGAGGTCGAAGATGTCTTCGTCCGTCTCCAGCTTTACCGTGCCGGTCTCGTCATAGAAGCTGCCGTCCTCAAGGATGTTGATCACGATCCGGCCGTTGCCGTCCTTCGCTTTCTTCGAGTTCTTGGCGATCGGCGGGGTCACCCGGGTGTCCTGCTTGACGATGATCATCGTCGCGTTGACCAAGAAGAAGATCAACAGGAGGAAGACCATGTCGATCATCGGCGACATGTCGATCTGGAGATCGTCGCCTTCGTTCGCTTTGGCGGCGCGGAGTTTGTTGCCGGAGGCCATCGTTCGGTTTGGTTCGGAGTTTCACGGGAGGGCGGATCCGCATGTCGGAACCGCCCGTTCCCACCGGATCAAACGGCGACGCCTTCCGGAATCTTGGCAAGATATGCGTCCTGATTGACGGTCTGGACCGACGCGTTGATCAGGTCCTCGGCGGCGTGATGGCACTCGGCGACGAGGTTGTTGAGGCGGTTCTTGAAGAAGAAGTAGGCGAGCAGCGACGGGATGGCGGTGATAAGACCCCACATGGTGGTCAAAAGGGCGACCGAGATCGAACCGGCGAGCTGGGCGGGGTCGGCCGAGCCGGTTTCCGCGAGGATGCCGAACGCCTGGACCATACCGATAACCGTTCCGAGAAGTCCGAGCATCGGAGCGGCCTGCGCGACGAGGGAGATGTAGTTGACCCAGGTCATCGACTTGCGGTTCTCGTTGATCGAGAAGTCGGCGATCGCGTCCTCGATCTGGTCGCGGCCGAGGTCTTCCGGGCGGGTCGCGTCGATGTTCGGAAGCGAGTAGGCCATCATGCGGCCGAGGTAGGAGGGATGGGAAGCGGCGAGCTCGATCGCGGAGCGCACCCGGCAGTTGGTCATGTGATCCATCAGCGCCATCTTGAGATCGTCCGGGCAGAACTTCGACTTCGTCAGGTTGATGAAGTTGAAGACGCAGAGGGCGATCAGGGCGAGGACCGCGAGACCGATGAAGATCATGGTCGCGCCACCATCGAGAACGTACTTCTGGAGGGCGTTCTTGTCACCGGGAGTCGCGTCCTGCGCCATGAGCATCGGAGCGGTGACAAAGACGGTCGTAATAACTGCGGCGGCGGTACGGCCGGCACGATTTTGGAGTTTTTCGATCATGATCGGGGATTGTTCTCGTATCAAAGTAGGGGCGGCATTCTCGGAATCCCTCCCTGCCCCGCAAGGAAAGATTTCAAAAAGAAACTACGGTACTCCAAGGAATCTTGGGGCGAATCCGGGTCGCAAATATCCGTGTCAGGACTTTGTGACTACTACGCCTTTGCGACGTCGTGGAAACATCTCCCGGCAGAGTGTACAGACGGTCCCGTCACATCCTCTGGCGGTGCAATGTTCGCGACCGTAGAAGATGATCTGTAGGTGCAACTCGTTCCATCTTCCGCGAGGGAACAGTTTCTTCAGGTCACGCTCGGTCTGATCGACATTCTTCCCGCCGGTCAGCTTCCATCTCTGGGCGAGCCGGTGGATGTGGGTATCGACCGGAAACGCCGGCACGCCGAAAGCCTGGGCCATGACCACGGATGCGGTCTTGTGGCCGACACCCGGCAGCGCCTCGAGCGCCGCGAAGTCGGCCGGCACCTCGCCGGCGTGCTGCTCGACAAGGATTCGGGAGAGATCGGAGATCGCTTTCGATTTCCGCGGCGAAAGTCCGCATGGCCGGATGATCTCGCGGATCTGCTCGACCGGGACACGCATCATGTCCTCGGGTCGGGACGCCAACTCGAACAGGGCCGGTGTGACCTGATTGACCCTCAGGTCGGTGCACTGGGCGGACAGCAGAACCGCGACCAGCAGAGTGTAGGCGTCGCGGTGATCGAGCGGGACCGGGGTCTCCGGATACAACTCGGCGAGCCTGCGATCGACATGCGCCGCGCGTTCGGCCCGGGTCATCGGGGGAGAACAAGAACGCTCCGGAAATCAGCGCATCGCGGTCGAGCCACTCTGCAGCTTCCGCTGGATCGACGCATACATCTGATGGCAGTGCGCGTGGTGGGTGCGCTTGGAGAGCAACTGGGCGCTGCGCTCGTACGAACCCCAGCGGACAATCGCGATCTCAACGTTGCGGCGGCCCCACTGTTTCATGTGGGCCTTGGAAGGCGTGTAGATGTCGATGGTGCCGGTGCCGGTGAGGGCGGAGCCGTAATCATCGACGACGAAGAGCTGCGGCATCCCCTTGATTTTGAAAGTCGTGCCAACGGGATAGACCGACCAGTCGGCGGCTGCGCTGCGGACGCGGCTGCTGTAGCGCAGCGGGGTGCCGGCGGCATTCATCGAGCCATACTGCAGGTGATCCGACTCGGTGCAGGTGTAGGCGGTGGTTCGAACGTGGCGCAGGCGGTCACCCGAATAAAGCGGCATCCCGTGCTTGTCCTTGGGCTTGGATTGGCCTGCCGAGACGACCCGGCTCGACGGTGCGTCGGTCGTGTAGCCTCCTCCTCCACTGTAGGAGTACCCACTTCGCAGCGACCGCTCTTTGGAGACGATGCTCAGATCATTCCCGCAGCTGGCGAGGAAGACGACGGACGAGAGGGCGAGGAAAAGATAGCGGAATCGCATGCGGGAATCTTTCGGATTCGTTGAACGTCAGAACGTTCTAATTTAACGAGGGGGCTTTTTTACGGGTCGAATTTCATTCCGGCAAACCAATTCTTCGGGCGTTAGATCGCGGGTATGGACGATGCGTTTACGCGAAATGGTCGCGTTTCTCCGGCCTAACACGTCTCCCGGCCGGATTCGGGACTTTCGCAGTGCAGGTGCTTGTCGTCGTGATTCCCGCTGCCAATCCTCCGCCCATGAGCCGTTGGTTTACCCTGCTGCTAACATTTCCCGTGATTCTCCAAGCCCGCGAGGTGCGCGACTCCGACCTTGCCGAGCCTCTCGAATCCATCGGGCTGATCGCGTGCCTGCGGCACACGAAAGAGGCGCCGGCTCTCGAACGCTACGCGGTGCAAGAGCCCGACCTGCTCCTGTGGATGGGCGACAATCTCTACTGCGACACGCTCGACATGGAGGAGCTGAAGTCCGCCTACGCCGCGCTCGCGAAGCGACCCGATTTCAAGGCCTTGGAGTCGATTCCGATGATGGCGACCTGGGACGACCACGACTTCGGCTGGGACAATTCGGGCGCGAGCTATCCGAAGCGCGACGAGAGCAAGGCCATCTTCATGGACTTCTGGAACTTCCCGGATGATCCGGCCGTGCGGGCCCGACCGGGAGTTTACAGCGCTCGGGTCTTCGGCCCTTCGGGAAAGCGCGTGCAGGTCATCATGCTCGACACCCGCTACTCGAAGGACAAGACGCGGATGCTCAGCGAGACGCAGTGGAAGTGGCTCGCCGAAGAGCTGGAGCGCCCGGCCGAATTCCGGGTCATCGTCTCGGGCCAACAGGTCCTGCTTACCGAAGATTCGGCATTCGAAGCATGGTCCAAGGCGGGCAAGGAGCAGCAACGACTGCTGGACCTGATCCGACAAAAGGCCACCGAGGGAGTCTTCCTCGTATCCGGAGACCAGCATTACGCCGAGATCTCGGAAGTGGCCGGAGGCTTCGGCTACGATGCGGTCGAGTTCACCTTCGCCGGCGTCAATCAGGACGAGAAGGAGTCGGCCAATCGGAACCGGGTCGGACCGGTCATCCATGCCAGAGACAAGGCGGGTTTCCTGACCTTCGAGTGGGGAGAAACGCCGTCGGTGACCTTTCGCGCCGTCGACACCGAAGGCACCGAGCTGGTCTCCCGCAAACTGTCGCTGGCCGACCTCCGTCCTGCGAATCCGTGACCCGCTAGAGCCCGAGGCCGAGCAGTTTGCCGGCGACCCGGTCGAGCGAGTCCCGGTCGTCGATCTCCGAAACTCCCGCCCACTTGCAGAACAAGGGATAGGCAACACCGAGCGAACGACGGAAAGTGCGGGCCTCGAATGATGCCGGATCGGCGGCCTCGGAGGACTCGTCGAGACCGGCGTTGTCCGCACGCTCCAACACACCGGCCGAGAGCTCGGTCAGGCGCGCCATCTTCCTGTAGTTCAGACGGTCCGGGGTGTCGGTCGGCTCGTGATAGTGCTCCCAGCGACCGCAGGAGAAAAACAGGTACGGCGTGCCGCTCTTCCGAAACGCACCGTGGTCGCTCATGTCGCCGACGTAGCGGTTGAGGGTGGCGACCAGCTTGAACTTGTCGGGCAGCTCGACCGACCCGACGAGATCGGGCAGTTCCGGATGGCTTTCGCACCCGGTGACGAAGGTGAGGCCGGCCAGCCCGGGGACCGCCATTCTCACTCCCGGGATACGGATGTCGTGGCCGACGAGATCGTAGATGATCGCAAGATGGACGCCGCGATCGTCCAGCTGGTCCTCGTGGAAACGGTTGCTGCCCATCGCGTCGGACTGGAAATAGGGCGGCTCCTCGGCGTCGAAGATCGCCACCACCAGATCCCGCTTGAACCCGCCCAGATCCGCCGCGCGTTTCCCGAGCGCCAGACAGATCGCCACGGCCGCACCATTGTCGTCGGCACAGGGGGCGGCGATCACGCTGTCGTAATGCGCGCCGATCAGGAGCGGCGGCAGCGTGCGGTCTGTTCCCGGGACGACCCCGACAAAGTTCGTGAAGTCGGTATCGTGCCGCCGGTAGGGCAGGGCGAACGAATCGCCGCGATACGGTTGGCAACCGATCTCCGCGAGGCGCCGGGCGACGAAGTCTTCGGCCACGGCGTGACCCGGAGTGCCGACCATCCGACCGGCGGGCTGGCAGAGTTGGCGGGTGTCCTATTCGAGCAGACGGGCAAGTGAGTGGATCGTGTTCATGGTGCTGTTGGCGAATTTGCGCCTCTACCATTCAAAGAACGCGCCCGCCCGCGTGGGGAACGCCGCGCATCTGTGGTCGCGACTGTGCCCGCGCAGGATCCATCCCGCTGCTACAAATCGGCGCCCGATCTCCCATCGCCGGGCAACCGCATCGTCCCACCCCGCACTTCTCCCCGCTGGATTCCTCCGCTACGCCTGTCCCCGATGGAACCCACCCGACGCCTCCGCTCGCTCGACGCGCTTCGCGGCTTCGACATGCTCTGGATCATCGGGCTCGACGCCTTCTTCCGCGGACTCGCCGCGGCAACCGATGTCCCGTTCCTCGATGCCTGGGCCCACCAGCTGGAACACGTGCCGTGGGATGGCCTGCGCGCCTACGACCTCATCTTCCCGCTCTTCATGTTCCTGTCCGGCGTCGCGATTCCGTGGTCGGTCGGCGCGAAGCAGGACGGAGGAAAGTCCCGCCTCAAGCTCGCTCTCGGCATCCTCCGCCGGGTCGTGCTGCTGGTGGTTCTCGGCATGGTCTACAACGGGCTCCTCGATCTCCGCTTCGAAACGCTGCGCGTTGCCAGCGTGCTCGGCCAGATCGGCATGGCTTACGGATTCGCCGCCCTGACCTGGCTGTTCGTCCGGCACAACGGCGGCCGCATCGCGGTGATGACCGGACTGTTCGTCCTCGTCGCGGTCCTCCAACTCCTCGTTCCCGTGCCCGGCCATGGGGCCGGAGTTCTCACCGAGGAAGGCATCATCAACGGCTGGATCGACCGCCACCTTCTGCCCGGAAGACTCTACGGCGGGAGCTTCGATCCGGAAGGCATCCTCTGCTTCGTATCCGCCGCGGTGCTTCCTCTCGCCGGAGCCTTTGCCGGCGAGCGATTGCGGAAAGCCCCGGCTCCCCGATTGGCGAACGTCCTCCTCCTCGCCGGTTGTGGCGGCGTTGCCATCATGGCCGGCTGGCTGTCCCAGACCTTGGGATACCCGCCGATCAAGGCCGGGTGGACCGGCACCTTCAATCTCTATGCCGGCGGCATCTCGCTCGTCCTGCTCGCCGTCTTCCACCTCGCCATCGACTTCGTCCGCTTCAACTGGAGCCTGCCGCTGCAGATCGTCGGCATGAATCCGCTGACGATCTACCTTCTCGCCCGAATCGTCCCCTTCGCCGCCATCGCCACTTTCTTCGCCGGAGGAATCGCCCGGCTCTCCGGCGACTTCGGCCCCGTCATCCTCGCCGCCACCACGCTCCTCATCGAATGGCTCGTGCTCTGGGTGCTTTGGAAGAAGAAGATCTTCCTGCGGGTGTGATACGATTTCCGATGGCAAGGCATGGAACCGCCAAGTCGCCAAGCACGCAAAGGAAAGCCATCCGTGGTTGATCCGATTCAGTAGCCGTTTCGCGATTCCCGATGAAGGGGTTGAACCGCGAAAATCGCGAATTCGCGCAAAATCTGTATAGTTTCAAATACCCGCTTGCTTCGGATTTCGCGGCCTTTCGCGACTTTCGCGGTTGGTTCGTAGCCCCTGTCCTGGTGTGAGGCCGGTCGTCGTGATCCGCTCGCATGCGGCTACGACCGTTCAAGTGCTCCAACATCCATCTTGGCGCCCTTGGCGACTTGGCGGTGAATCCAATCAAGCCACAACCGTTTGGGAAACGGGCCTCACTCCCGAGCCAATCAACCTTCGATGGCTCCCCTTCCGAAGCCTCGGCGAAGGCGGTTTCATCGCCTTGCATCGAGCCCGGCCCGAAGGCAGAGTTCTCCGGGATGGAAGCCTCGGACCATCATTTCAATCGTGAGGACCGGTCGCGGAAGTGGAAGCGGATCGCCGCGCACCTGCGTGATCACCCGGAAGATCTCGCGATCGCTCTCGAGAACATGGACCGGTGGGAAACGCTGGGTCGTGTCCACCCGGAGCCGATTCGCTGCTGGCGTGAACGGATCCGAACCGCGATGGCGTCCGATGCGGGCATGAACGCACTCATCGGGTTTCTCGAGGCGCCGAACCATGACTCCGAGCCGATCAAGTCGTGCTCGCCCTTTGTCGGACTTCCGCTGCGTGCCGATGCCCGTCCCGCGTCATGAATCTGACCGCCCTCCAGCACCTCATCCGGGCGGCGACCGCCTTGGCGGAAGACCTCGACTTCCTGGTACTCGGTTCCGCCTCCCTCCTCGCCAGCTTTCCGGAACTGGGTGAAGCCACCGCTCCACTCGCCTCCACCTACGACGCCGACATTTGCCCGGAGCCCTTCGATGAGCTGACCGGGACGATGCTTGAGGAAGCGCTGGGAGAAGACCGGGCATACTTCCGGCGTCATGGCTACCACGCCGATGTCCTCCGGAGCTCGATTCTCGACACCCTCCCCTCCGGTTGGCGCGGGCGATTGGTGGACGTCCCGGAATGCCCGAAGGCAAAAGCCCTCGACCCCATCGATCTGGCGGCCATCAAACTGCAGGTCGCCCGACCCAAGGATCTCGACCTCGTCCGGATGCTGATCTCAACGGGCCGAATCCCGGCAGAAGAGATCTCTGTGCGCCTCGACGCACTCGACATCCCGGTCGAGCAAAAGCCCCGCGTTCTGGCGAACCTGCGCAGCGTCACATCGTCGTCGTAGAAATTTGGAGCCTGCCGTGCGGCCGGAAGACCGGCGGCTTCATCCGTTCAAGCGATCGCCTTGCTCCCCCGATTTTTCTTCGTTCGACGTCGAGGATCCGATGCCTGATCTTCCCGCACTACCGTGATCCTCCGCCTCACCTTTGTCATCCTTTCCCTCGCCGGCTTCATCCGCGCCGAGCCGCTTGAACGCATCGAGGGCTGTTCGCTGGTCCCGACCGACTGGGCGGATGGCGACAGCTTCCTCGTCCGGATTCCGGAAGGCAAAGAGGAACTGACCGTGCGCCTCTATGGGGTCGACTGCATCGAGACCCGCGCCTCCGACGACTCGGATGCCCGGCGCCTGCGCGCCCAGCGCCGGTATTTCGGAATCTCCGACCACGGCGGCACTCCGCAGGCTTCGATCGATGCGGCGAAGGCGTGGGGCAAGAAGGCCACCGTCCGCACCCGGGAGCTGCTCGCGAAACCGTTCACGCTCCACACCGCTCGCGCCGACGCCCGGGGCGACGGCAAACACGCCCGGATCTACGGCTTCATCACCACCGCCGAAGGCAAAGACCTCGCCGCCCAGCTCGTGACGGAAGGACTCGCCCGGGCGTATGGCGTCTATCGCGAAACTCCCGACGGACTGAGCCGCGATGATTGGAAAGAGGAACTGGCCGACCTCGAATTCCAAGCCGCCAACCGTCGCGCCGGCATCTGGAAACTCACCGACTGGGACCGCCTCCCTGAAGAACGGCGGATCGAACGTGCCGAGGAAGCCGAACTCAAGATTGCGATCGATGGCGCCCAAGCGGAACAGGGGTCCATCAACCCGAACACCGCCGCCCGCGACGAACTGATGAAGCTTCCCGGCATCGGCGAAGTCACGGCCAACCGGATCATCGAGGGTCGCGAGGACGGCAAATACCAAACCGCCGAGGACCTCCAACGCGTCAACGGCATCGGCACCAAGACCCTTGAGCGAATCACGCCCTTCCTCACTTTCGAATAGCGGGAGGCCGTCACGATTCCTCCACGAGCATTCGATGGCTCGCTTTCCGTAGCCTTCGCGAAGGGGGGCTCTCCCTAACCCACATCGGGGATTTGCAGATGCGAACGGATGAGGCAGTATGGATGGCAGCCGAAGCGAAATGAGCGAAGCCACCCCCCGCCCCCGCCGAACCCCACGCCGCCGTTCCGCCCCCTCGTCACCGAAAGGGAACGACGCGCCACGACGGAGCGCACCGACCAAGGCGGAGACCGCCCTTCTTCCCGCCTTTGAGGGTCTGGGCCATGAGCAGATCCACGTGCCCGCCACCCGGACCGAGTGCATGGATGCCGTTGAACAGGTCATCGCCGCGGGACTCGGTGGGTTTGACACCGAGGCAAAGCCCACTTTCAAGGCCGGGCAGAAAAGCGATGGCCCGCACGTCGTGCAATTCGCCCTGGCGGACCGCGCCTTCATTTTCCAACTCCACCGCAAGGAGTGTGAGAAGGCCGCCGCCGTGCTGATCGCTTCAGGGAAAGTGCTCAAGGTCGGCTTCGGGCTGAAGAACGACCACGGGCAGATCCGCGACCGGCTCGGCATCGCGCTGAGCCCCGTGCTCGATCTCGACCAGGTCTTCCGCAAGTTGGGCTACACCCGACAGATCGGCGTCCGCGGCGCGATGGGCGCGCTGCTCAAGCTTGGCTTCAAGAAGTCGAAGTCGATCACCACCAGCAACTGGGCCGCGCCCGAGCTCCGTCCCAACCAGCTCCTCTACGCCGCCAACGACGCCTACGCCGCGCTGAAAATCATGGAAGCGCTACAGCGGGATGGGCATCTCGAACCGTAGGCGGTCGGGCTCCCGCAGGGTAGGGTCGACCGCCCCCGGTCGACCGTCGCGTCACCCACCGGCCTCGCGATCATCTCTCGTGTCGGAAATTCCCACGGGCTCTCCAGCCGCGGACAAGCAGGGCGCTTGTCCCTACCTTGTCTCTCTGATGCGTCACAAAGGCCAGAGTCGACCGCCGAGCCACCTGACGAGCGCGGAATCGCATTCGCGCCGGGCAGCCGCCTGACCATTTCCTTCCCGGCGGATCCTGCGCAAAGACCGGCCCGCCACTTGCTTTTCTGATGGCGCGATGCGGCCCGGCGGCCCATCTCTGCTAACCGCCCCCTGATTCCTCCCCATGAGCCCTTCCCCCTTCTCACGCGTTTTCGGCCTCGCCTTCTCGACCCTGGTCGCCGTCGCTCCGCTCGCCCATGCCGATCTCGACGTCGATGGCGTCCTCACCATCGAAGGCACCATCCCGCTGTCCGTTCAGGGACCCTTCGAGGTCGGGGCCGCCGAAAACGTGCAGGTCTTCATCGGCGACGGCTCCGGATTTCTGCCCGGCGGCGGGATCGATCCGGCCGCGCGCGGGATCTTCCTCACCAATGCCACCGTGGGCATTGTCAAATCCGGCACCGACTACGCCGTTGTTGCCAGCGGCGGCGCGAGTTCGGCCGGCATCCCGGGCCTGACCGTGGCGGGATCGATCACCGCCCGGGTGAACATGCTTGGCTTCGCGATCGATGAAACGATCACCGTGCCCGGCACCTCGAACCTGGTAAACGTCGCTTTCTCCGGCGCCGAAACTTCGGGCGGTCCCGGCGATCCATTCTACAGCATCACCGGCGCCGGATTCGGCATCGACATCAACGGCCAGACGATCGTCGGCGACCTCGACGTGAGGAAGCTTTCCGTCGTTCGCAGCAGCGGACCGGAAACAGCGCTGAGCCTCGGTGTGTTCAACGGCATCACCGGCTTCGGTAACGGCATGACCGATCTGGTCTCGATGGCCGACGCGACCGGATACGTCCTCGCCTTCTCCGACGGACTCGCCGGATCGCTCAGCGGCAATGTGGCCGTCACCGGAGCCGCCAATGCCGGCGCCTACCATTTCGAAATCAACACCACCGACACGCCCGTCGACGAGACCTTCGATACCGGCGGTGGCTTGGCCAACGTGATGGTCGAGGCCGGCAACTTCATCCGAATCGTCGGACTTGGCAGCCTGCTCGAAATCCTCGGCCAAACGCTCAGCGGCGACTTTCTGTTCCAGCAGGATCCGAGCGGTGACGTGTCGGTCCTGGCCATCAATGTCATCACCTCCTTCACCGACGGTCCGACCGACCTGATGACCCTGTTCGACGGGAGCGGCGCACTCTTGCTGACGCCCTCCGGTGCCGCCGGCCAACTCGGCGGCCTGCTCTCGCTGAACGTCCCCGATGCGAGCGTCTCGGACAGCTTCGAGCTGTCGATCAACAGCACCTCGCTCGCGGTGAACCGCACCTTCGACATCGGCGGGTCCCTTTTCACTCTCGACCTCGCGGCGGGCAACTACGCGCGGATCGGCGCCGCGGGCGTGGGCGTGACGCTCGGTGGCCAGGAGGTCGTCGGTGATTTCACTTTCGAACAAGACTCGGGCTCGGTCGTCGGCAGCGCGACTTCGGTCACGAGTGTCTTCGGCAGCCCGGGCAATGACCTTCTCAGTCTCACCGCTGGCAACGGTGTGCTGCTGCTGAATTCCACCGGACCAGCGGCGACTTTCAACGGCCTCGCCACCACTGCGGATCCGGATGCCTCGCTCAGCGGAACACTCGACCTCCGGATCAACCTGACCGGACAGGTCATCAGCGAGACGGTGACGGTCGCCGGCATCACCGGGATTCTCGAATTCGGCGCAAGCAACACCCTCGAGATGACCGCCACCGGTGCCCAGCTGGAGATTCTCGGATCGACTCTCATCGGGGATTTCCAGTTCGAGAAAACCGGCGGTGGCGATGTCGCCGGTGTGGTCTCCAATCCAGCTCTCGCCCTCGACGACGGCTCAATCGAACTCGTCACCGTGTCCGGCCCGACCGGCGTCGTCGTCATGAGCGCCGCGGGCACCGCGATCGAGTTCTCCGGCAACATCGCGACCTCGGTTCCCGGAACCAGCGCGTCCGGAATCTTCACCGCCGCCGCCAACACCGGAAGCTCGGCGGTCAACGAAACCCTGAGCATCGGCGCCGGGATCGTTTCGCTCGACCTCCCGCCCGGCCCGTTTCTCCAACTGACCGGCGCCGGTGCCGCCTTCTCCATCCAAGGCCAAACGCTGACCGGCAACTTCGTCTTCGAACGCAAGAGTGACGGCACCATCGTGGCGCTCGTCACCGGGGGACTCTACGTCCAAGGCGGCGGACTCACCGCGCTCAACGACCTCAGCGGCCCGCTTCTGTTCTTCAGCACCGGCGTCGCCGGCGCGCTCGATGGCATTCCCGCGCTCGCCATCCCGGGTCTCGTTTCGGCTGCGCCATTCGCACTTCAGATCAATACGACGAACACCCCCGTCGACCAAGCCGTGGAGGTCAACGGCTCGATCTTCTCGGTCTCCGTTCCCGGCGGAAACTTCCTCCGCCTCGTCGGCGAAAGCATCGCGTTGCAGATCGCGGGCCTCGACCTGGTCGGCAGCTTCCTGATCGAGAAAGTCGCACCGGACACGGTCGGCCTGCAAGCGGTTGACGTCGGCTTCTCGATGGGTCCCGCATTGCTGGATGCCTTCGGTTGCTCCGGCACTTTGCTTGCCAACAGCTCGGGCGTCGCGGGTGGTCTCTCGCTTGGTGGCTTCGCCTTCAACGCTCCCGAAGTCGGCCTCGCCGGATTCGCCAACCGCATCGAGTTCAACACCCGCCCGACACCGGTCATCGGCGCCTTCGAACTCGGTGGCGGAACCGAGTTCCTCAACCTGCCCGCCGGCCCGTATGCCGGAGTGCCTTTCGTCGGTGCCGCGGTCTCGCTGAGCCGTCTCCAGCTCGGCGGAGTGCCGAGCGGCTTCATCGGCGACGTGCTCGTCGACCAGTTCGAGGGCAAGGCGCGCATCCGTCTCGTTCAGGACGGATCCGTCGGCACGGGCACCACGCTCGTCCCCGGCACCGGCGCTTTGCGCATCACCGAAGGCAACCTGATCACCAGCCTGTCCGGATCACAGATCGACTTCGGGACCTCGCTCGATGATCCGGTCGTCATTACCGGCGGGACCTTCAGCGTCGATACCCCGGTGCCGCTCCGCATCCACCCGGCATCGATCAAGTCCGGCGACGTCCCGCTGATCGACTTCTCGTCCGGAGGTGGCCCGGTCACCCCGGCCGACTTCCAGGTTTCCCCGCCGCTCCCGACCGGCTTCAGCCTCGCCGTCTCCGGCGACATGCTGCTGCTCACCAGCGCCGTCAAAATCGACACCGATGGTGACGGCCTGAGCGACGATTGGGAGGAACTGTACGGCCCCGACACCACCAGCCTGAGTCCCATCGACAACAGCGACGGTGACCTCTACCCGGCCATCGTCGAGTTCGCTCTCGGGCTGAATCCGACCATCCCCGACACCCCGACGCTGACCCCTTCCATCGAGGAGAGCGGCGGCCAGAACTACCTGACCCTGACCTACACGAGAAATCCCGATGCCATCGGCCTGCTCGGTATCTTCACGCAGCGCTCCACCGACCTCGGACAAACCGACCCGTGGTCCAGCGACGACACCACTTGGCAATCCGGCACCGACACCCAGATCACCGACCGCTCCCTCTTCCCCACCGCCGCCAACCCCAGCGAGTTCCTGCGCCTCGAAGTGGTCAAACCGTGAGCTGATCTCAGAGCATCTTCATTTGCAGTCCTTGGCCTAACATCCAAGAAGGCGGAGAACTGCTGCATTCCGGATCCCCATTTCCGTGTGCTCCGTGTATTCCGTGGTTCCATCCATCCGCTGGACGGATCAAAATCGTAGGCGATCGATCTTCCAAAGCCCATGGCTGCAGAATTCAGGGACTACTACGAGACGCTCGGGATTTCGCGGGATGCGACTCCGGCGGAGGTGAAGCAGGCGTTCCGCAAGCTGGCGCGCGTCCACCACCCGGACGTGGCGCAGGACAAGTCGGGCGCGGAAGAGAAGTTCAAGGAAATCAACGAGGCCTACGAGGTCCTCAGTGATCCGGAGAAGCGCAAGAAGTACGACACGCTCGGGGCGAACTGGAACCAGCAGGGAGGACCACCTCCTCCGGGCGGAGGCGGCGCGCGCTGGCAGAGCAGCGGCGGCGGACCGATGCCGGAAGGCTTCGAGTTCGAGTTCGGCGGCACCGGCTTCAGTGATTTCTTCGAGCAGTACTTCTCGGGTGGTGGCACCCGGAGGGCGGCAGGATTCGGGGGCGGCGGATTTCATGGTGGTGGTGGAGCGATGCGTGGGCAGGACATCGAAGGCGACCTGATGGTCACGCTGGAGGAAGCCTTCGCGGGATCGATGCGCACCATCTCCCTGCGGCGGATGGATCCGCGCACCGGCCAGGTTGCCACGGATGAAGTTCAGGTCCGTATCCCCGCCGGGATCGGTGAAGGCCAACAGCTGCGCGTCCCGGGTCACGGTGGCCAGGGAAGTGGTGGCGGCGCGGCGGGCGATCTCTACCTGCGGGTCCGCATCGCGGCTCATCCCGACTTCCGGGTGAAGGGTCACGACCTCTACTGCGACCTCGTTCTCGCGCCATGGGAGGCCGTGCTGGGCACGACGCTTCCGCTGAAGATCCCCGGAGGCAAAACGGTGCAGCTCAAGATTCCTCCGGGCACGGGGTCGGAGGACCAACTGCGGCTCAAGGGCTACGGGCTGCCGAAAAAGAACGCGCCGGGCGACCTCTACGTCGAGATCTCGATCGAGGCTCCATCCGACGTCGGTGGTGAGGAAAAAGAGCTGTGGGAGAAACTACGGGATGTATCGAAATTCAAACCGAGGGAGGACTGACATGGACACGATCGAACCGGATCCGCATCGGACGCATTCGATGGAAGTCGTTGTGAAACTTACGGGCTCCTCGCGCCGGAAGATTGTCTTTTACTGTCGCCAAGGCGTGATCCGTCCGGCGCGCGACAGCGGAGAGGATTGGCTCTTCGACGAGGAGGCCGTCGCCCGCCTCCGCCACATCGAGACACTGCGCCAACAGCACCGGATGAACTGGGCCGCCATCAGGACGATCGTTTCGCTGCTCGACCAGGTCGAAGCCCTGCGGGAAGAGCTGCGATTCCGTCGGTGATAAAACGGCGAACCGCCGCCATTCCATGCAAAATCGAATCCATCCTGCGCTTGTTGCCCTCAAACTGCTGCTCGCGGCGGCGTGCACGACCGTGCACGCCGAGCCGCCATCGTCCCTCCGCGTCATGACCTTCAACGTGCTGCGCGGCGGGACGGCTCGGGGCCAGCCTCTCGAGCAGACGGCCAAGGTGATCCGCGAGGCGAAGGCCGATGTCGCGGGCTTGCAGGAGATCGGAGGGAATCTCGAGCCTCTCGCGAAACTGCTCGGCTGGAGTCACGCCGGCTTCGGCAGCAAGGGAATCGTCACCCGCTTCGAGATCACCGCGGAACATCAGGACGGGGTCCGGGTGAAGCTGGATTCGGGCCGGGAAGCGGATGTGTTCAACGTTCACCTCCGGCCGGCGCCCTACCAGCCGTATCAACTACTAAAGATCCCGTATCACAACTCGCCATTCCTCACAACGGAGGCCGAGACCATCAAGGCGGCGAATGCGGCGCGGGGCGACCAGGTGGCGGCGGTGCTGAAGAACGTGGCCGCACTTGCCGACGACGGCCTGCCGGTTTTCCTGACCGGCGACTTCAACGAACCCTCGCATCTCGACTGGACAAAGAAAGCGGCGGACAAGGGAACGCATCCGATTGCTGTCGCCTACCCGGCGTCCACGGCGGTGACTGCTGCGGGATTCCGCGACGCCTGGCGGACGGCGCACCCGGACGAGCTCACCCGACCGGGATTCACGTGGACGCCACTGACGAAACCCGACGATCCGAAAGACCATCACGACCGAATCGACTTCGTGTATTTCAAAGGCGACGGAATCCGCCTGGGCGAGGCACGGGTGATCGGCGAAGACCCGAAGCGCGCCGACGTGGTGATCACCCCCTACCCGTCGGATCACCGGGCGGTCGTGGCGGAGTTCGTGGACAGCAATGGACCTGCGGGCTCGGAGAGGGAACCGTGAGGCTATCAAACGCCTTCACTTCCTTTGCCAAATGTCGTCTTCGGCGAGGATGGACGAGGGCGTCTTGCCATCGAGCCACTTGCGGGCGGCCGGGTCCTCCTTGAGGTAGGCATCCCAGAAGGCCGTGCTGAGGGCGAGGATCACCTTGTGGTGCTCCGGATTGCGCTGTTCGGCGCCGCGGAGGGTGCGGTCGGAGAAGGCCATATGCTCGGCGTCCTTCAGGACGAGCTCGTACTTCGAGCCATCGGGCAGCGCGGGGTAGACCTCGCGCCTCGACTCCGGCGTGGTGCGGCCGACGACGCTGCGGTCTTCCGTTCCCGTCATGAGCATCATCGGCAGCGTGATCTGCCCGAAGGCCTTGGCGGCATCGCCAAAATTCGGCGGACTCGGACTCAGCGCGAGACCCGCATCGATCCGGCTGTCCGCGAACTTCGCTCCGGCGATACCGAAGACCTGGCCACAAACCGCCTGGGTGGTCACGGCACCGTACGAATGCCCGGCCATACCGATGTGTTCGAGATCCATCCGGCCCTTGAGGAAGTGTCCCTTCTGCGCATTCCACTTCTCAAGCTGGTCGAGGGTCGCCGGGACATCGCGCATGCGATCGAGGAAAGTCTCGCCGTTGGCCGCTTCCTTCGCGGCGGCCAGACGACGGGCGCGCGGCACGTCCTTCCACACCGACTCGTCACTGCCGGCGTGTTGCATCGCGACGACCACGTAGCCCCGGGCGGCCCAGTATTCACCGAGATAGGTGCCGACCTCCCTCGATCCGCCGAGGCCGTGGCTGAGCAGGATCACCGGCGCCGGCTTCTTCTCCGGCAGATAGACCTTCAACGGAACTTCGCGATCCGTGTAGCGGAACTCGGTCAGCTCCGTCTCGAACTCGCCGTCCTTACTCGCGGGATCGTAGGAGATCTCCTTCCCCGCGGCGAATACCGAAAGGACCAGCAGCAGAACCATAGCCTTCATGAGCCGATTCAACCCGATGGAGTGGGAATGGTTGCACGACGAAACCAAGCAACGCGCGACGAAGTGTGCGCGCGTCTGGCGACAGTGAGAATGAGGCAACCGCGAAACGGGCGAAACTCCGCGAAATTTCGGAGGGACTTCGGGGCTCTGGGGGAGGGGTTGGAGTCAGCGGCCGGGGGTCAGGGGCCAGTCCCAAGTCCCAAGTCCCAAGTCCCAAGTCCAATTTCGCGAGGTTTCGCGTTTTTCGCGGTTCGCTCTACTCCTGTTCGAAGCTCGATCGGCATTCGTGTGAATTCGTGTCGATTCGTGGTTCATCTTCGAACGGCAGGTCCCCCGCCCGGCAATGACACCCAAAGTTGACCCCGAACGGTCATACTGCTTCCTCACATCGTTCCGTGACAAATCCGCCACCGGCCCGGTGTAATCCGCGTGCCGTCCCCGCGGACGGTTGAGTCGTCATGAACCTCCTCAAGACCAAGACCGGACGGTTGGCCGCCTTTGGCGGACTGTACATGAGCGAAGGCCTGCCGCAGGGATTCGCGGGCGTGGCGCTGGCACTGGAATTCAAGCGGCGCGGGATGGATGCGGCGGCCTTGGGAACCTTCGCGGCGACGATCATGCTGCCATGGACGTGGAAGTTCATCATGGGTCCTTTCGTCGACAACCTGCACATCCGCCGCTTCGGCGCGCGCAAGCAGTGGATCGTCTTCGCGCAGGTCGGCATGCTCGCGTGTCTCGCGTTCGCACTGATGCGGATGCCTGAATTCACCGCAGCCGGTGCGGTCGGGCTCGGATTGTTCACCACATTGATGGTGCTGCATAACGTCTTCGCCGCGACGCAGGATGTCGCCATCGACGCGCTCGCGTGCTCGGTGCTGAAGAAGGAGGAACGCGGGCTGGCGAACGGCCTGATGTTCGGCTGCGCCCAGGCCGGCAACGCGATCGGCGGTTCGGGCGTTCTTTTCATCAAGGACCTGACCGGCAGCTTCGGCACCGCCAGCCTGCTCGTCCCGTTCCTGCTGCTCGCCATTCTCGCCTGCACCATCACGATGATCTGCGAGAAGTCGGCGGCACGGGAAATGGCCGAGGGCGAAATGCCGGCACCCGAGCCCGGCGACACCGGCATGCGGGCGGCGGTCGACCAGATCCGCGACTATGCGATCACCGTCGGCAAGACGATCTTCGGCACCCGCCGCGGCTTCCTCGGTTTCGCACTCGCGATCCTACCCTTCGGCGGGATGGCGCTGAGCATGACCGTGTCGACCGTCATCGCGCCGAGCCTCGGGATGGACGACAGCGAACTGGCGAAACTGAATCTGGTCGGTACCTTGTTCTGGGTCCCTGCCTGTCTGTCCGGCGGGTGGTTCTCCGACCGCTTCGGCCGGCGCCTCTCGGTCGCGACCTTTTCCATCCTCTCGGTGCTGCCGGGATTGTGGATGGGCTACCAGCTCCGACGACTCGGATGGGACCATCCGCCCGAGGGTGTCGACGGCGTGTGGCCGCGGCAGGACCAGCTCATCGGATACTGGTGGATCGCGACAATCATCTTCAGCGTGTTCAACGGACTGATGTATGGCGTGCGCGCGGCGTTCTTCATGGACATCGTGAATCCGAAAATCGCCGGCACCCACTTCACCGCGCTGATGGCGATGCTCAACCTCGTGACCGCGTACACCTACTTCTGGCAGGGTCAGGCTCTCGATACCGGCGCCTGGAACTGGACGCTGTGGCAAATCTTCCTGGTCGACACCCTGCTCGGCCTCGTCTTCCTCGCGATCATTCCCTTCGTCCAGCCGAAACAGATCCACTTGGACGAAGCGTGACCGATCCGTCACCGGCATGAGAGATTGCCGCGGTGGGACGGGACTGATTGAGTGTCGGCCGTCCGTGACTTTCCCTCACGGAACCCTCTCACCTCGCATGCCTGTTGTCCCGTTCTTCCCGGTCGCCCGATTGTTGTCGGCCGCTGCCATCGCCGCACTCGTTTCCGTCGAGTTCTCGTTCGCCCAACCGGTCATCGTCGGCCAGTCACGATCCTACGAGGTCTTCGAGTCGCACGACTTCATCGCGACCGTCGATGCCCGCGGAGACTCGCTGAGCTACCAATGGTTCAAGAACGGCACCACGGCCGTCGCTGGCGCAACCTCGGACGAACTGCATCTGACCGCCGTATCGACCAGCAAGCTGGGCGCCTACCATGTCGTCGTGACCGACGGTTCCGGTAAGACCGCCGCCAGCGAACCGGTGAGCCCGCAGTTGATCGAGCCCGATCCGATCAGCGTCACGCCCGGAACCAAGGGCTATGTGCGGGTCCCCGGCACCCCGGCGGCCTATCATCTCTACCTGCCGAGTTCGTATGCGACGGCTGCGGGTCCGCGACCTGTCCTGATCACCTTCAACCCGAGCGGAGGCGGAATGGTCAACCGCTTCCAGACGGTGGCGGAAGAACGGGGATGGGTCATCGTCGGGGTGGTGAACAGCCGCAACGGCCAGTCATTCTTCGATCAGGGCCTGTGGAACCAGCGCCTCGTCGAACATGTGCTCCTGCATCTCGACGTCGATCCGAACCAGATCTTCTTCGGTGGATTCTCCGGTGGCGGGTGGCTGTCCTTCCGTGCTGCGAAATGCCATGCGCCGATCAGCCGCGGGGTGTTCTCGATGGGCGGCTGGCTCGGCAACCAGCGCTCGTTGCTGAAGGACCGCTATCTCCCGGGGCTACTTGTCGCGCGTGCGAACGGAACCAATGATACCGGGGCCAACCTTTACATGACGGATGACCGCACTCACCTGCAGCGGTTCCTCGATGCCGGCGACATCACCGACTACAGTTTCTCGGGCGGCCACGCCGCCGCACCGGACGCGACCATCCGGCAGGTGTTCCAGTGGTTCGAGTCTCAGGTAACGCCTTCGAACCCGGCGGAGCGCCTGGCGGGAAAGGAAGCGGAAGCACGTTGGAAAGCGGACATCACCTCCGGCCGGACCGAGGAGGTGCTTGGTGAGATCATCGACGCATTGTACTACACACGCCGGACTCCGGAAGCGCTCGCCGCATGGCGGGCTTTCCACTTCCTACTCGACCATCCCGAATCCTTCCGCCACCGCGGCTCCGAATTCCTGGCGACCCACCCATTTTCCAAGGAGATCCTGCAGTTTTTCTACTACCTGCAGCCAAACGTCCGCCACGATCCCAACCGGTCGCGGCTCCGCTCGCTGAATCGGATGGCACGCTACTTCGGCACGAGATCCTGGGTGGAGCGCTCGAGATGGCACGATTTCCTTGAGTCGGTTTCGGCCGACCCGGTCGTCTTCCGGGCGACCACGCTGACGGCGCTGGACGAATTCATCCTCGCGCACAATTTGTGGGAACTCCCGGACCTTCCGTACCTCGGCGACTGGGATGGCGACGGGATGGTGAACTGGGTCGATCTCGCTCTTGGTGGAGATCCCCTCGTCGCGGATGCACCATCGCCCGCATCGGTCGGCATGGTCGACGACGCTCCGTGGGCAACCTTTCCTTCGGTTCGTTCAGGTCCTTACCTTGAACTCGAAGTCGAATCGTCCGCTGACTTCGACGCCTGGGTCACGGCAGCCCAGACCTCGATGGCACCGCAGCCGAACGGAGCGGAGATGGACCTGCATGTGGCCCTCCCCCAAGGACCTGAAGGACGTGGCTTCGCCCGGGTCAGCCCCAGCATCGACACGCTGTCATGGTCGGATCCGAACCATGACGGAATCACGCGGGAGTACGGGTTCGGCACCCTTTGGAACCTTCCGTACGAGTCGGATTCGAGTCCTGACCAGCGCTTTATCACTCCATGGCTGCCGGATGTTCCCTACTACCTCGAGTATCTCACCGATGCCCGCGTTCGGAAGGCGGAGCCCGACTGCATGGAAGACTATGCACACGTCCACCCTTTGCTGCTCGGCAGGCGGGGACTGCTCTACCACGAAATCTGGACCGATATCGCCGGTTCCGACATCGCCTCGGGCCTTGCGGTGGCCAACAGCCGGCCGGCCGATCTGACGATTCTAACCGTGAGTTCGGAAGCGGCATGGCATGCCGAGACCGACAGCCTTGCCGGCGACCGATACTTTGAGCGGACCCGCGGCTACTACGTTCCGGCGGTCAGCGGCCAGCATGTCTTCATGATCGCTGGCGACGACGCCAGCCAGTTCCGGCTTTCGTCATCGGCGAATCCGGCCGCGGCATCGACGGTCGCATCGCTGAGCGGGTGGACAGGGCGGCGCAACTTCACGCAGCAGGCGTCCCAAATCTCCTCGCCCATCTCACTGACCGCAGGCGTTCGCTACTATTTCGAAATCCTCCACAAAGAAGGAAACGGCGGTGACCACTGCACGGTCTTCGTCGAACCTCCTGGAGGCACCGCCGGCTTGATGGAAGGCGATGTCATCCAGTGCCTCAGCGAGTCGGATCTGGAATAGCGATCACGGGGTGCAAGTTGCACCGGACCGTCGACGGCATCTGGCATCCGATCTGCACCGGTCGGGGCGATGGCTTGGTACACTCCAACCGATTCACTGAGTGAGGCGGACCAGCAGAAGGGCCTGAAGGTCCTGTTCTACGAAAGCCTCAGCTCGCACGCGATGACCCTGCTGGTCACCGGCGCGTTCCTGCCCGGCATGGCGCTGGCCCTCGGCGCGAGCAACTTCATCATCGGCCTGCTGGCGAGCTTCGCGCCAATCGCCCAGATGGCCCAGATTCCGGCGATCCTGATCGTCGAGAAAGTCGGGCTGCGGAAGCTGCTGACGGTCGCCTTCGGGCTGTTCTCGCGGCTGGCACTGGTCGCGGCCGCGCTGGTGCCGTTCTTCGCGCCGGAGGGCTCCGCGGTGTTCCTCTTCACCCTCTTCATGGTGATCTTCTTCATCGGCGGATCTTTCGCCGGTTGCTCGCGGGCGTCGCTGATCAAGGACCTCGTTCCGGAAAAGCAGCGCGGCTCGATCCTCGCCTCGCGACTGGCCGCGGCGACCGCGCTCGGCGCCGTGCTGAGCGTGGCGGCGGGTTTCAGTATCGATGGCCTGACCAAGCTTCTCAACGAACCCGCGGCGTATGCGGTGATCTTCCTCGTGGCCGCCGCATGCGGTCTCTTCGGAGCGGCATCGGTCGCGTGGATGCCCGAACCGCGGATGCCGAAGCGCACGGACGGCGGCGGCTGGATCAGCAGTCTCGCGCGACCGGTGAAGGATCCGAACTTCCGACGCGTGCTGATCTTTTCCGCGGCGTGGAGCTTCACGGTGATCATGTCCGGCGCGTTCTTCACCGTCTACATGCTCAAGCGCATCGGCATTCCGATGAGCTGGGTGATCCTGCTGGCGGTGCTCAGCCAGGTGACCAACATCTACTTCTTCCGCCTCTGGGGCCGCATCTCGGACCGCTTCAGCAACAAGAGCGTGCTCGCCGTGTCGGTGCCGCTCTTCATCGTGCTGCTGCTGCTTTATCCCTTCACCACGATGCCGGAACGCTACGCGCTCACGGTGCCGCTGCTGATCCTGATCCACCTGATCGGCGGCATCTCGACCGCCGGCTTCAACCTTTGCGCATCGAACATCGCATTGCGTCTGGCGCCCCACGGAAACGCCACAGCCTATCTCGGCGCGAACGCTTTCGTCTCCGGCCTGGCCGCGACGATCGCTCCGATCCTCGGCGGTGCCATCGCCGGGTTCTTCGAGATCAAGGAGGTGAGCATTGATCTGTTCTACCGCGCCGACGCGTCGAAGGTGGACGAGGCGTTCACCATTTCGGCACTGAGCTTCCGCGGTATCGACTTCGTGTTCTTCGCTGCGGCGCTGACCGGCTTCTACGCCTGGCACCGGCTGTCGCTGATCGAGGAAGAGGGAACCGTCAGCGAGTCGGCGGTTCGCGAAGAGGTGATGAGCTCGGTACGGACCAGCATCTTCTCCACTTCCGGGCTTAGCATGGGCATGCGACGGATGACCGCGTTTCCGTACGAAATGCTCCGGAAATCGGCGCGTCGCAAGAAAGGTAAGGACGAGCTCCCCCGCACGTCCGACGAACCGGGCAAGCCGCCCGATGATCCGCCTGCCGAGGCGGGCGCGATCTGAAGCAGCCACCGCAGAACTCACGGGCAGGGTCCATAGAGAAGATCATGAAGGCGCCGCGCCGACGGTTCCACCCGTGACGAAGCTGGCCTTGGTGAGCAGCTTCCTCGGGTCATCCTTTCCTCGCACGACGCGGTTCGCCCAACGAACGGCATGCCGGACGATCGGGTCCACGTTCATGCGGACATGGGCAACCGTCGGCCGGCACCAAGAGAACGAGAAGTCGGACTCCAGGCAAACCAGCGAGACGTGCTTCGGGGCGAGAATGCCATGCTGGGCGAGGTGGGTTTGGGCCGCATGGAAAAGGAACGGTTCGTCGATCAGCAATGCGGTGGGCGGAGTTGCCGCAAAGAGCCGGTCGAGGCTCTGGATGAATCCGTCTGCGGTGTCGTCCCAATCGGGCAGGTTGTAAGCACCGGTCGGGATGCCGTGGGCCTCGAGTTCCGACAAGAATGTCTGTGCATCCTGCGCCGGATTGGGGAACCGGAAAAGCGAGCGGCCCAGAAGGACGACCCGTCGATGGCCGAGCCGTGCCAACTCCCGCACCGCATCGACGATCGCGTCACGACGGTTGGCCGACGCGGTGGCGATATTGATGTCGGTGTGCCTTCCGAACAAGGCGAAAGCCGGACGGGGCTGCTCGACGAACCACTGCAACACCGGCGGCGAACCGGCGACCACGATCCACGCATCCGCATCGTGGCTCTCCACGACCCGGCTGACCCGGGAGGGGTCCATTTTCATCTCCGTCAGGGTCTTCGGCGCAAAGGTCACCGTGTGCCCGCTTTCCTCGAGCTGGTGCCGGATGTCCACGATGCTCCGCATGCCGGTATCCGACGGTTCGAAAAGAAGGATCGCGACCCTCATCGCGGCCGCATCGGCAGCGGCGGCCGGGTTGATCGTCCGACGTCGGCCGGGCCCCTGCCCGATCAGAAGGCCCTCCTCTTCAAGCACTCGCAGCGCGGCCTCCACCGTCTTCCGGTTGATCTGGAACTCCGCCGACAAGCGGTGAACCCCCGGCATGGTCGCGGTCCACTGCCCTCTTCGCACTCCCTCACGAAGAAAGTTGGCAAACTGCTCGGTCGCGGAACGAAGCTGCCATTGGGACACCCGCAAACCTACCCCAATTCGACCATGGTTCGCAACCGCCAATGCACTCGACCGAGGCGGTGGTGTGCGGATCGTAAGAATGCATTCTTGGAGAATTCACTGAGACCATGAAAAGACCAAATCCCCACCAACTGAACCGCATGCTTCTGGGTGTCTTCGGCACCCTCGGCCTGACCCTCACGGCCGCTGCGCAAACCCCGGTCCCGATCACCAACGCGGGCTTCGAGGACCCCGTTCTTCCTTCGGACAATGATCTGGGCGACCCGACGGGCTGGTCCTCCTTCGGCAGCCCGAGTGATGACGGTTCGTGGAACCCCGGTATCGCCGCCTACCCGGCCGAGGCTCCGGAGGGAACGAATGTCGCCTACGTCTACGGAGGCGTGGTGGATGCCGGGCTCTCCCAAGTCCTCGCCGGCGGGACGGGCCTGTTCCAAGCCGACGCCAACTACAGCCTGAGCGTCGAAGTCGGGCAGTCGAACTCCTACCTCTTCGACGGCTATCGCGTCCAGCTGTTGGCGGGTGGCACGCTGCTGGCTGAAGACGACAACACCCTCTCACCCGCGGCCGGCACCTTCGTCACCTCGACGGTGAACTACACCTACGACGCCGGCGACGCCGCACTCGTCGGCCAACCCCTGGAAATCCGTTTGCTCGCAAAAGGCCAGTCGGGTGGATCCAACGGCGAGACCGATTTCGACGATGTCCAGCTCACCGCGACCCTGACCAGTCCGATCGCCAACGCCGGTGGTCCCTACACGGTGCCGATCAGCGGATCGCTCTCGCTCGACGGCAGCGGCTCGCTGCCGCCCGACGGCCAGTCGATCACCACCTACGAGTGGGATCTCGACAATGACGGCGACTACGACGAACTGATCAGCGGCGCCACTCCGGCATCCATTCCCTACGGCGACCTTCAGTCGACCTACGGCATGGTGGTCGGAGCGAACACGATCAAGCTGCGGGTGACCGACGACTCGTCGCCCACGCCGAAGACCTCCACCGCCGAAGGCACGGTGACGCTCGCCGCACCCGTCGCCGGCCAGCTCGGCATTCTCGATCTGAATGCCAACGGCGGGATCAACCCCAACACCGGCAACCCGTGGCAGGTCGGCGACAAGTACAGGCTCGCGTTCTACACCAGTGGCACCACAGCGGCGCAGTCCAACGATCCGGACTACTACAACGACTTTGCAACCTCCGAAGCCTGGCAAGCATCGAATCTAAAGGGCACCTACTGGAGGGCCATGGTGACCGTGAACCTCGATTCCGCCACCACCCAGGCACTGTCACCGAAGAGTGAGGCGAAAGCTAACACCGGAACCGGCGATCTCACCGGTGGCACGGGTGCGGGTGGCGCCGGTGAACCGGTTTACGTCGTGAACGGAACGACCTGCATTGCCCGAAACAACGCGGACATCTGGAACAGCTGGAGCAACCCCTTCGCGGGAGATGCCGTGATTCGCATTGCTTCCGGCAGCACCAATCTCAACTCCGACGGAAACCCGGTGACGGCCTCACAAAACGTGCACTACTCACCATACCTCAATCAGTTCGGCCTCGGTGATTCGGCAAACATCCACGGCGTGGATGTCGCCACAGGCTGCAGCAACAGCGGAAGCCATGTCAACGCGCTCGGGGACACCACTGACAATACCAATTACAACAACGGCAGCTCCAACGCCAACAACACCAGCCGGGTCTGGAACCGGTTCACACAGAACAACACGACGAGCCTGAGGGTCTACGCCATCTCCGTCCCGCTCACGATTGTCGATCTCGCCGAAACCGTCGCGCCGAGCGTCGTGTCGCTGGTCGACGACCGTGCCGGAGCCGATCTCAATCTCGGAGCCGCCTCGGTGGTCTACACCGTGACCTTCAGCGAGCCGATCGACGCCGAGACGCTCACCACCGCCGACTTCGGCAACGCCGGAACCGCCGGATTCACCGTCGACACGATCCGCGGCACGCTCGACTCGTCCGTCTTCGAGGTCACCGTCACGCCGACCACCGCCGGCACGCTCCAGCTCCAGGTGCTGGGCGGGGCGGTGATCGAGGATCCGGTCGGAAACGCGGTCGATACCGGTTCGCCGATCAACGACGACACCACCATCACGGTGATCGACGACAACACCGCACCGACGCTGGTTTCGATCGTCGACAACGTTTCGGGCGGACCGATCGTCGCCACCCAAACGGCCACACCGACTTACACCGTCACCTTCGACGAGGCGATCGAGCCGTCCTCTCTCACCACCGACGACTTTGAAAATGGCGGAACGGCAGGAGTCACGATCGACAGCGTTTCATCCACCGGCGATCCGGCGGTTTTCCAAGTGGCGGTGACCACCTCCACCGCAGGCACACTCATCCTGCAGATCGCGGCCGGAGCGGTGGTCGAGGATCTGTCCGCCAACGCATTGGATACCGGCGTGGCCCTGCCGGACGACACCACCATCACCGTGAATCCGGCACCCGAACTCGCGGGTCAGCTGGGTGTGCTGGATGTGGTCAACGCCAACGGCGGCATCAACCCGGTCACCGGACTGGCATGGGCGGCGGGAGACACTTACCGGCTGATCTTCCTGACCAGCCAGACGACCGACGCCACCTCGACGGACATCGCCACCTACAACACCTTCGTGCAAGGCGTTGCCGCCGCCAGCTCGACCTACCCCGATCTCGGCAACGGGAGCTGGAAGATCGTCGCCTCCACCGAGACCGTGGATGCCCGCGACAACACCGGAACCAATCCCGGTTCCGGGACCGGCGTGGCCGTCTTCCTGATGGACGGCGTGACCAAGGCCGCCAACGACAACGCCGACTTCTGGGACGGCTTCATCGAGAACACCGTGAGCCTCGACGAGAACGCTTCTGCCTTGGTTGAAAACCGGGTGTTCACGGGCAGCAACTTCAACGGGACCTCGGTCGGAACCGGCGGAGGCGACAAGCCGCTGGGCGTGCTCGACGGCGATGGCGTGCGGACCGGGCAGTCAGACTCGAACCAGTTCTGGTTCGTGCAATGGAAAGAGAACGGCAACAACCTCAACTCGGTCTACGCCCTCTCCGAGCCGCTGACGATCATCAGCACGGCAGCCGGCTCGCCTTACGATACCTGGACCGGCGGTTTCCCGGGTCTTAGTGATCCTTCGCCTGAAGGAGACGACGACGGCGGTGGCCTGCAGACCGGCATCGAATGGGTGGTCGGTGGAGACCCGTCCGACGGTAGCGATGACGCCGGCCTCGCGCCGACCTTCGACAACACGTCGGATCCGGACTTCTTCATCTTCACCTATCTCGAGTCCGACGACGCCGAGGCCGACGGCTTCACATCGATCGCGGTGCAGTATGGCAACGACCTCGTCGGCTGGACCGATGCGGTTCACGACGGCACCGACATCATCATCACCGAAACCGAGCTGGGCGCGGTTGACTCCGTCGAGGTGAAGCTGCGGCGCAGCGCCTTCGAGATGGACGGCCGGCTGTTTGCGCGGCTGCAGGTGCTGATCGCGGTTCCATAACCCGACGAAAGACCTTCAACTGTTGATGGCGCATGATCCCGGCCTGCTTCGGCAGGCCGGGATTCTTTGTGTTCCCCTCCGGTAGGAAAACGGCGGGAGCCCCGTAGACTCAAAATGCGAGTGCTGGCGATATTGCTCATCCCCGTCCTGCTGCCGGACATCCGTGCCGCGGATCCGGCACCTCTCGCCGACAACGCCACCACCGAGGAGTGGCCGCACTTTCTCGGACCGCACTTTGACGCAACCACCCGCGAACAACCACTGCTGGAGAAGTGGCCGGAGGCGGGGCTGAAAGTCGTGTGGGAAGCCCCGCGCGGCGAAGGCTACAGCTGTCCGGTGATTGCCGATGGGCGACTGTTCCATTTCCACCAGGTGGACGGCGGGGAGACCTTGGACTGCCTCGATCCGGCTACCGGAGAGAAGGAGTGGTCGTTTTCCTATCCGATCGAGTATCGCGATCGCTACGGCTTCAGTGCGGGGCCGCGGTCGAGTCCGGTGGTCGCGGACGGCCGCGTGTTCATCGCCGGCGTCACGGCGCAGCTGAACTGCATCGATGCCAAAACCGGCAAGCGGATCTGGCATCGGGATCTCGAGAAGGACTACGCGGTGCCGCAGTACTTCTTCGGCTACGGGCCCACGCCGTTCGTCCACGGCGACAAACTGATCATCAATGTCGGTGGCAAGGCAGATGGCGACAAGGGCGTGTGCGTCGCGGCCTTCGACGTGAAGACCGGCAAGACCTTGTGGGAAGTAACCGACACCTGGGGCGCGAGCTACGCGTCGCCGATGGTTGCCGAGTTGCGCGGCAAGACCTGTGCCCTGGTGATGGCGGGCGGCGAGAGCAAGCCGGCCCATGGCGGACTGCTGACGATCGAGGTGGAGACCGGCAAGGTGCTCGACCGTTTCCCGTGGCGGGCGCGGAAGTACGAGTCGGTGCTCGCGTCCTCGCCACTCGCGATCGATGACCGGCGAGTTTTCATTTCCGAGTGCTACGAGCTCGGCGGCGTGCTGCTCGAGTTCGATGAGGAACTGAAATCACGCCCGGTGTGGAAGCAGCGTGAGTTCGGGATGCACTTCATGATGCCGATCGTGAAGGACGGTCACCTGTTCGGCTTCGCAGGGAGGAACCCGCCCGACACCGAGTTCAAATGCGTCGATCTGGAGAAGGGCGAGATCGCTTGGACCAAGGACTACCGCTGGCAGGAGAACGGCATGATCGAGGGGCTCTTCCGCGGCAGCCTGCTGCAGGCGGGAGATCGCTACTTCGCGCTCGGGGAAGACGGAATCTTCATCGAACTCCGGATCTCTCCGAAAGGCACCGAGGAGGTCCAGCGGACGCGTCTCTTCACCGCACGGGAAGCGTGGACGCTGCCTGCCCTGCATCGCGGTTTGCTCTACGTCGTGCAGAACACGCCCGCGGCCGATGCCGGGCGTCGCCTGATCTGCTACGACCTGCGCGGAGAGTGACGGTCGTCACGCCCTCACTCAGGTGCCTGCAACGGATTCTTCCATGCCAACCCGGGAAAGCGGGAAAAGTCCGAATCGTTCGAGTGCAGCACAGCCCGGTTGGCGATGGCATGCGCGGCAAGTACGGCATCCGACGTAAGTGTCCCGGCGCCGCCTGAGGATGCGAGCAGATCCATGCAGCGCCGGAAGTGTTCCGGCTCCGGGACAAGCACCCGGACATGGGGCAAACCGAGCCAGTGCTCGACCACCTCGCGCGCCTTGGCGAGCGGTACCGCCGCCGGGCCGAGACGTGGATTCGTGGCAATCCGGACGAAGCCGAACAACACCTCGTGCGGAAGTCCGATAAGTTCCTCTCCCGCCATGCAATCCCGCCACCAGTCGGCCGCGCGGGCGTGCTGCGGCGTGTGCGGGTTGTAGGCGTAGAGCAGGAGGTTGAGATCCGGGATGATCATTTGCCCAGTTCGTGCAGGGTGTCGAAATCATCAAGCTCGTCCGCCAGACGATTCATGCTGACATTCGCGAACTCAGGCGGGAACGGGGCAGGAAACAACGGCACAAGCTCGGCGCCATCACCTTCCCGGCGCGCCAAAGCCGACCGAATCGCCAGATTCAGCACCTCCTTGAATGAGCGTCCGGATCGCCTGACCTCCTCCTTCAGCAAGGCCTCGGTATCCGGGTCGATCGTGACCGTGGTTCTCATGAAGACATCATGATGCACCTCAGTTTGCTGTCAAGACAGCACAATCCTTGGTTTTCCCCGGAGCCCAGCCTGCAAGCACGGCAAGGACCCTCCGGCCTCAGCCGTATGGGGGCAGTGAGATTCCTGCTCATCCTTTCGATCCTTGGGGGCATGGCCTCCGCCGAGCCCCACCCGCGCATCCTTTTCCCGCCGGCGATGGAGGCGGACGTGAAGGACCGGATCGCCAATGACCCGTTGGCCAAGGCAATCCATTCGACCGTGCTCGAACGTGCGGAAGAGGTGCTCGAAGAGCGCACCTGCGAGTATCTCATCCCCGACGGACGCCGCTTGCTCCGCGAGTCGCGTCGAGCGCTTTCGAACATCCTGAACTGCGGTATGGCATGGCGGACGACCGGTGATCCGCGCTTCCGCGAAAGGGTGATCCGGGAGCTCGATGCGGCGGTGGCGCTGAAGGACTGGAACCCGTCACACTTCCTCGACACCGCGGAGATGTCGGCCGCGGTCGCGATTGGCTATGACTGGCTCTACCACTCGCTGACCGAAGGGCAGCGCAAGCGCTACGAGGACGCGCTGATCCGAAAGGGCCTCCAACAGGTCGAGCGGGTCGTCGGCAAGCAGCACTGGTGGGCGCGTGGTCCGCGAAACAACTGGTCGCAGGTCTGCGGATCGGGCATGGGCATCGCGGCCGAGGCGGTCCGCGAACGGGAGCCGGAGCTGTGCGCGAAGATTGCCGACGAGTCGCAGCGGCTCGTCGAAGCCTGCAAGGCCTTCTATCTCCCCGACGGCGCCTATCCCGAGGGCCCGGGCTACTGGGCATATGGTACCAACTACCACATCATGGGGCTGGCCGCATGGCAGGCGCTCGGGCGGGATGTTGACCTGCCGGCCGTGCTCGGCCGCAGCGGCGACTTCATGATGCACGTCCACGGCCCGACCGGCCTGCCATTCAACTATGCCGACGGACCCGCCCGCCGCAGGCTGCCGACCCCGGCGCAGAGCTGGCTCGCCAGGCAGTTCGGTGACGCCGCCCAGGCGAACTACGTGCGCGGCGAGCTGGAGTCCGGGCTTGCGGAAGGAGAGGAAAAACCGGGCGGCTACTTCCCGCTTCATCTACTATGGTTACCGGAGCAGCCGGATGCCGACGCCTCGATGCCGCTGACCGCTTCCTTCGAGGGCGAACAGTCGCTCGCCTTCGCGCGGACCGGCTGGGGCCGTGACGCGGCGTGGATCGGGATCAAGGGCGGCACCGGAGCGGCGAGCCACGGTCACCTCGACGCGGGCGCCTTCGTCTACGATGCCGGCGGCGTCCGCTGGTTCGACGATCTCGGCAGCGACGACTACAACATGCCGGGCTACTTCGGAGACAAGCGCTGGAACTACTTCCGGCTCACCAACCATTCCCACAACACCCTGGTCATCGGCGGGAAGCCCCAGGACGATCCGCACACCGGTTGCACGATTGAGGGGTGGGAAACCGACACCTCGCTCCACCAGGCGCGCATCGATCTGACTCCGGTGTACCGGGGACAGGCGAAGTCGGTCACACGCACCGTGACCTTCGATGCGGCCGACGGCTCGGTCGTGATACGCGACGAGATCATCAGCCCCGAAGGTCCCGTCCGATGGGCGGCTGTGACCCGGGCCGAGCCTCGCATCGACGGCGCCGGCGTGACGCTCGTTCGGGACGGCAAGTCTCTCTCACTCACCCGCATCGACAACTCCGGAGGAGAGTGGCGGGAGTTTTCCATGACACCGCCGACCGCCGCCGAGAATCAGAACGAAGGATTCCGGATGATCGGATTCACCGCCGAACCTTCGGACCGGATGACGATCGAAGTCCGCTGGGAACCAGCCACTGACTAGCTCCCCATCCCCCGCTCCTGCCAAAGCTGCAGGAGATCCTGCGACCAGTCGCGATTGGCCCGGAAGGCATCGTCGGTCCAAACGAGCAGGTTCCGCCGCGAGTCGGCCGGGTCCTTTTCCTCGCGGATCATTCCGGCCTCGATGTAGCGCTGGATGATGCGCCCCACCGCCCAGCGGGTGAGACCGACGCGCTCGCTGACCTGGGTGACGCAGACCGGCTCCGCCCGGTACATCCCGAGCGCCACTTCGGTGAGCACCCTCAACTCGCCGAGGGTCGTCGTCGGAGGAAGGTATTTCTGGAGAAGAAGATAGAAGCCTGCCGCGAGTTCAACCGCCTCACGTTCCATCCGCGAAAACCCCATTCTCATCATCCGATACGTGCATATACGCACCTATGCTTCCTTTCTAACTTCAAGATACGCAGTGTGCTAGGGCGTTTCGCGACATGGTAGCCGGCTTTCGGCTCCTCCCCAAAGAACGCAACATGCCGGCCTCACACCCCCCCCGGGGGCCGGCATGCCCTCCCCCCGGGGAAGGCGGATCGGAGCTTTGGGAAAACGAGGGCACTTTTCGCGAATCTTCCGCAGCGCCGTGTTTTAGGAGCGGGTAACAGGGCCATCCACGCCCTCGAACCCCACTACCCTGCTCCATGAAACCGACTGCTCCCCTCTGGATCAGCGGCGGCCTGCTGGTCGTCGCCGGTGTCGCTCTGCTTCCACGGCCCTCCGCCGAATCCACCGCACCCGAACGCGAAACCGCAACCGCCCCGCGCGCCCGACTCGAGAGGGCCGCCATCCGAACCGCTCCGCTCCGAGAAACCCTGGCGCCCCGCGGCCACCTTTGGGAACCCCATGCCGAGACTGCCGCCGAGGCGCGACGTCACTCGATCCCCATCCGCGCCGAAGCCTTCGCTTCGATTCGGGAAGCGAAAGCGGGCGACCGTCTCAAGCTCGACCTCTCCCGACGCATTCCGAATCTCGACGCCGAGGTCGCCAATGACGCGGTGCAGGACGACGGCACTCGCGTGACCCATCTCATGATCGCCGGAACTCCGGAGGGCGAGTTGATCATTCAGGAAAACCAAGCCGCAGGATTCTTCCTGGCGCAGCTTTACTACGAGAACGATCCGGTCGCGTACGAGTTCCGCGAATCCGGTGACGGCCTCGTCGCCGAGCGCCATCCGGTCAGCGACCTGATCTGCTCGATGGTCGGAAACGATGGCGAAGTTCTCGCCATGGGCCTGCCTGAACCCGAGATCATGGAAGGCCGCGGCAATGGCAACGGCGGCGGTGGGAATGGAGGAGGTGGCAACGGCGGCGGCGGTGGCCGCACCATCTCGATCTCCGATGCCAGCATCACCGAGGGCACCGGCGGCAGCAGCGAACTGACCTTCACGCTCACCCTGAGTTCGTCCGACAAGAAGAACGACATCACGGTCGACTTCGCGACCAGCGACGGCACCGCGACCGCGCCGGACGACTACACCGCCACCAGCGGCACGGCGGTCATTCCACGGCGTTCGACCCAGACCACCGTCACCGTGCCGGTGAACCCGGACTCGCTGGCCGAAAGTGACGAGACATTGACCGTCACGCTCTCGAACGCTTCGGGCGCGAGTCTCGGCACCGCGACGGCCACAGGCACGATCCTCAACGACGACCAGGGGCCGACGCTCTCGACCTTCAACATCGTGACCTACGAGGGAGATAGTGGAACGACCACTGTCAACTTCTCGGTCGACCTCAGCCAGGCGGCTGCCTCGCCGGTCACGGTTGACTATGCCACCGCCGACGGCTCGGCCTTCGCCGGCAGCGACTACGTCGCGACTTCCGGATCGCTCACCTTCCTTCCCGGTGAGACGACCAAGCTCGTCCCGGTTCAGGTCATCGGCGATACCGACTACGAGTATGCCGAGGCCTTCTCACTGGTGCTCTCGAACGCCGTCGGCGCGCCGATCGATGTCGCGCAGGCGGGATGCCTGATCCTCAACGACGACCTTTCGCCGTCGACCGTGCCCCTGCTCGACAGCCTGCCCGGCGCCACCGCGGTCGCCTACCTCGACATGGACGGTCACGTCAGCAGCGGAACCCCTTGGAACGGCGGCAACACGATCGTCGCCCAAGGCATTGCCGGGACTTTCACCCAGGCGGCGATGACCGACATCTGGAAGCGGGTCGCCGAGGACTTCGCCCCGTTCCAGATCAACGTGACCACCGACGAGGCCGCCTATCTGGCCGCTCCTCCGGCGATGCGCACCCGCTGCGTGATCACGCCCGATAACGAGTGGTACGGAGCCGCCGGCGGCGTCGCCTACCTCAACTCGTTCACCTGGACCGGCGACACGCCGTGCTGGGTGTTCTCCGACATGCTGTCGAACTCGGGCTCGTACATTGCCGAAGCCTGCTCGCACGAGATCGGACACACGCTCGGTCTCCTTCACGACGGTCGCACAACTCCTTCCGAGGCTTACTACCAGGGTCATGGTACTGGCGAGACCGGCTGGGCACCGATCATGGGCGTCGGTTACTACCGCTGGCTGACGCAGTGGTCGAAGGGCGAATACCTGAATGCCAACAACCCGGAAGACGACCTTGCGATCATTACCGGACAGAACGGCTTCGGTTACCGCACGGACGATCACGCCGACAGCTCGGGCGCGGCCACGCCGCTCGACCGCAACGGACTCTTCGTCCACGGCGAAGGGCTGATCACCACCTCGTCCGACCTCGACGTGTTCAGCTTCACCATCACCGCAGCCGGCCCGGTCGGCATCCTCGTTGAAGCCGCCTACCCCAGCGCCAATCTCGACATCCTCGCCGAGATCCGCGACGTCAACGGCACGCTGCTGGCGAGCGACAACCACCCGGACATCCTGCGCTCCAACCCGGTCGTCACGCTCAATCCCGGCACCTACTACCTACACGTCAGCGGCACCGGGAAGGGTGACCCGCAGGTCGCGGGCTACACCGACTACGGATCGCTCGGCGCCTACACCGTGAACGGGCAGACGCCCTGACCATCCCCCAAGGCAACCGGCGGGCAAGCACCGCCACCCCGGAAGAGGAGGAGCGCCCCGCGTTCCTCCTCTTTCATCGTACGGCTGAACGGGAGTCATCACGGACCGCGGTGTTGCGTTCGACAGCGCGGTGCCGCTCTGGTTGGTTCGGGTTGACCACAACCACCCGATGACCCTCCACCCGCTCCGTTGGTTCCTGCCTCTGGCTCTCGCCGCGATCGCTCACGCCGACGAGTTGCGGGTGGCGGCGGCGGCCAGCCTCGATGAGGCGATGGGCGAGATTGCCGCGGCCTTTGAAAAGGAAACCGGCATCGCGGTCCGGCCGGTCATCGCCGGCTCGAACACCCTCGCCCGCCAGATCGAGCACGGCGCACCGATCGATGTCTTCATTGCCGCGGATGAACGAAGCATGGAGCGGCTGGTCGGAAAGAAGCTCGTGGAAAAGCCGCAAGCGCTGCTGACCAACCGGCTGGTGGTGATCATTCCGAAGCACTCTCCGGCGAAGATTGGAAGAGCCGATGATCTCCTTCAATTGCACCGGCTCGCGATCGGTGACCCCGGCGGAAACCCTGCGGGCATGTATGCGAAATCGTGGCTGGAGCGCGCAGGAGTGTGGAAGTCGTTGCAAAGCCGTTGCGTCGGCACCGCTCATGTTCGCGGAGCGCTCGCCGCGGCCGGAGCCGGCAATGTCGATGCCGCGATCGTTTACCGAACCGATGCCGCGATCTCGGACAAGGTGCGCATCGCGTTTGAAATCCCAGCCGACGAGTCACCCGAGATTCGCTATCCGGTCGCGGTATGCATGCGATCCACCGCGCCCGAAGAAGCGAAGCGTTTCGTCGCGTTCCTGAGGGGTGAATCCTCCGCCGCCATATTCAAACGCCGGGGCTTCGGTCTCGCGAATTCCGAGCCGTGATCCCCGCCGACTTCCGACTGATCCTGTTCACCGTCGGTTCCGCGGCACTGGCGGTGATGATCGCGTTGCCTTTCGCCATCGCCCTCGGATGGCTGCTCGCCAAGAAACGATGGCGTGGCAAAACACTCGTCGAAGCCATCGTGCTGTTGCCGCTTGTCGTGCCCCCGGTCGTCACCGGATTGGTCTTGCTGATGCTCTTCGGTCGCAACGGGCCATTGGGCCAGCCGCTCGAAGCATGGTTCGGCATTGAGGTGATCTTCACGTGGAAGGCGGTGGTCATCGCGATGGCGGTCATGTCGTTCCCGCTGCTGCTCGGCAGCATCCGCACCGCCTTCGAGGAAATTCCCGAGCCGCTCGAGAACGCCGCCCGCACCCTCGGTACGCGGCCGTGGCGGGTGTTCTTCCGGGTCAGCCTGCCACAGGCGAAGCGCGGCATCGCCTCCGGCGTGCTGCTCGGTTTCTCACGCTCGCTCGGCGAGTTCGGCGCGACCATCATGGTCGCCGGTTTCATTCCCGGCGTGACCGAAACCTTGCCACTCGCGATCTACCGCGGCGTGCAGTCCGGCGACGACTCGCGCGCCTGGATGCTTGCCGGCGTCTCGGTCGGCATCGCCGTGCTCTGCGTCGCCCTCCGCCAGTGGGTCGCGAAGTCCGCCGGACCCCGGCTCTAGGCCGCAGGCGGACCGCGCGAGCCCACTCGCGCCCCGGTGATTCCGCGCGATAAATCTGCTTGCGGCGCCGATCCGGCGAGTCACGCTCCCGCTCGCGCACAAAAGGTGAACAACCCGCGCCGCCCTTACGCGATCCGCAACCCCCACGCCGTTGAGCGATTTCTTTTCCAAGCTTTTCGACACCTCGGATTTCCCGGCGCGCTGGCACTGCGGTGACTGGGATCCGTTCCACGGGTGGCTCCACATCGTTTCGGACATCGCCGTCTGGGCGGCGTATTTCACGATCCCGCTGATGCTGATCCACTTCGCGCGGAAGAAGAGCAGCAACATCCTGCTCAACCGGGTCGTGTTCCTCTTCGCCGCCTTCATCCTGAGTTGCGGGACCGTCCACCTGATCGACGCGATCATTTTCTACCACCCGCTCTACCGCCTCTCGGGACTGACCAAGCTGCTCACGGCGCTCGTGTCGTGGGTGACCGTCTTCTACCTCTGGCGCAAAATTCCCGGAGCGCTCGAGCTGCCCGAATTGAAAGCGATCAACTCGCGGCTGACCGACGAACTCGAGCGACGGCGCCAGGCGGAGATCCGCGCAGAGATGGCCAACCGCGAGCTGAAGATGCTGTCTTCGATGGTCGCGCACGACCTCCGCAACCCGTTGTCCAGCGCCGTGATGATGGCGGACCTCGCCGTCGAAAGCAGCGAGCTCCGGACATCCGAGAACCTGAGCATGATCGCCGACTCGCTGCGCGCGATGAATCGCCAGCTCGAAAGCCTCAAGGTCGATCTGAAGGCCGGCACTCCGGCAGCCATCGAGGATGTCGATCTCGGTGCCCTCATGGGCGATGTGAAGGCGGCGGTCTCGTCGGTGATCCTGGTCAAACGCGGCACCTTGGTCTGGGAGGACCTCCCCGTCGCGAAAGCCGACCGCGATGCCATTTTCCATGTCTGCCTGAACCTCGTCGAAAACGCCCTCAAGTACAGCGGATCTGCGGATCCCGAGATCCGGGTGTCGGCGGTCCGGTCGGAAGACCGGGTGCTTCTGCACTTCGACGACAACGGGAGAGGCATCGATCCGGATGACCGCGAGCGCGTCTTCGGCGCCGGTTACCGGAGCGACGACTCGAGTGACCGCGACGGCCACGGCATGGGGCTCGCCTTCTGCCGCCGCATCCTCGATGAGCACGGCTGGAAGATCTCGGCAGCCGAATCGCCGCTCGGAGGCTCACGCCTGACCATCTCGCTCCCGGCAAGCGCCGTCGCGGGTAACGACGGGAATTGAGCGCTTCCGATGGCGATTGGTGGAACCGCAAAGGGACCATTTCGGAAATTGGAACGAGCCGCAGGCGGACCGCGCGAGCCCACTCGCGCATCGCCGGACCGATGGAGCGCGAGTGGGCTCGCGCGGTCCCTTTTCCTTGCGCCCGGAGTCGAGCTGACTTCCGTGTCAGTGGGCGATGTCCGTTTGCAAACGGGTGATCCCCATGGCAATGCAGACGTCTTCCCTGCTGATGAACTTCCGCGCCGCCACGACTCCGCTTCTCGCGCTTGCTGCATCCTTTGGGACAGCAATCGCCAGTTCCGCGGAACCACCAGCACCCGACCGGCCGCGTGTGATCGTGACGACCGACGGTGAAGCGGACGACCGCTGCTCGATGGTGAGGTTTCTCCTCACCGCAAACGAGTTCGAGGTGGAGGGCATCATCAACAGCAGCTCGCAGTTCCACTGGGTCGGCGGCGAGGGGTGGCACGCGTTCCATCCCGTCGATTGGGTCGAGAAATACATCGCCCTGTACGCGAAAGTGCATCCCAACCTGCTGCTCCACGATCCGAACTATCCTTCCCCCGAATACCTGCTGAGCCGTTGGAAGGTCGGCAACATCGGCCCGGACGGCGAAGACAAGAAGCGCACCGAAGGCGCCGAGTGGATCGCCAAGGTGCTGCTCGACGACACCGACCCGCGACCGGTCTGGATCCAGGCATGGGGCGGTTGCAACACGATCTCGCGGGCGCTGCGGATCATCGAGGAAGACCACCCGGAGCGGATGGAGGAAGTCGCGGCCAAGCTGCGTCTCTTCCTGATTTGGGAACAGGACGGAACCTACCAGAGCTACATCCGTCCGAACTGGGAGCGGTTCGGGATTCCGACCATCATCTCCGACCAGTTCGACTGCATGGCCTACATCTGGCCGAAGGTCCTGCCGGAGAAAACGAAGCGCTACTTCGAGGCCGACTGGATGGGCGAGCACATCCTGAAAGGTCATGGCCCGCTGTGCGACGCCTACGAGCACCTCAATGGCGCCTTCCATGCCGAGGGCGACACGCCCGCCTTCCTCCACACGATCCCCAACGGCCTGCGCAGCATCGAGTCACCCGGCTGGGGAGGCTGGGGCGGTCGCTACGTGAAGATCCGGGCGAACGTCTGGATGGATCCGCCGCCGGCTCCCGACTGGAAGCATCCGGACGGCCGATGGACCATCGACAAGAGCTGGGCGAAAAAACTGGAAAATGTTTCAAGTCCCGAGGATCAGGCGGTTCGCGCGCACTACTTCAAGCCGATCTCACGCTGGCTCGATGATGTTCAGAACGACTTCGCCGCCCGCGCCGACTGGTGCGTGAAGTCCTACGAGGACGCCAACCATCCGCCGGTCGTCGAGTTGAAGGACACCGCTCTGGAGATCGATGCGAAACCCGGCGAGACCGTGACGCTCGACGCCAGCGCCAGCCGCGATCCGGACGGTGACCGCCTCACGGCACGCTGGTGGCACTACCGGGAAGCCGGAACCTACTCGGGACCCGAACTGGCCGGCTCCGACAAGCCGAAGGTCGCCATCAAGGTCCCGGCCGACGCAAACGACGGCGACACCATCCACATGGTCTGCGAGGTCACCGATTCCGGAACCCCCGCGCTGACCCGCTACGCGCGCACCGTGATCCGGGCACAATCGAGCCGCTGAGCTGGCGCGAACGATGGATCCACTGGTCCTTCCACTCCTCCAGTAGCGGCTCGCCTTTGTCTCCTGACAGGGTAGCGTGCCCATGATGGATCGCTTCATGCGGAAACCCACCCTGCCCCACCTGCTCGCCGAGCGGCTGATGGAGGAGATCCGCGGCGGCGCGTGGCCATCCGAGCTGCCCGGCACCCGCGTGCTCGCCCAGCGCTACGGGGTGGATCGCAAGACCTGTGAGTCGGCGCTCGGGATCCTGACCGAGCGCGGCTTTCTCGATCCGCCGGCCCATGGCAAACGGAGACGGATCCACGCCGCCTTCCGGGATCGGGAGAAGGTGGTGCAGGGAAACCTGCTGCTGCTCCACTCGACGCGACAGGTCCTCGGTGCCGCCGAGCAGGACTACCTGTGGAAGATCGCGGGGATCTGGCGGGACCTCGTCGGTGAGGCATTCGTCGAGCGGGTCGACTTCGGCCGCTACCGTCGACCGGCCGCCTCGCTCGGCCGCCTGATCGACCGCCACGGCGCCAGCGCCTGCTTCATGCTCGTGCCGACGGCGGGTTGGGCGGCGGAGGCTGCGAAGCATCTGCCGACCTACTGCGCCGGTGGCGACATCGAGCCGGATTGGACGGGAACGCTCAGCGCGTTTTCCATTCGCGACTCCGTGCGCGACGCCGCTCTCAGGCTGCGAGAACTCGGGCACGAACGGATCGTCTCACCGATCGAAGGCGGTTGGGCGAAAGGGCGGAGCACGGTGCAGGACGGGATCCTCTCTGCCTTTGATGGAAAGCATCCGTGCTACACCCGGAACGATCTTGCTCCCGAATTTCCCGAACCCGTTGCGGAAGCGTGGCCCGGATACTGGCGGAAGTGCTTCGCGAGCCTGAAGCCGACCGCCTTCATCTTGCGGGAGGAAAGCCACCTGCTCTCGCTCTACAGCTTTTGTGCCCAGCACCGCATCCGGATCCCGACCGACCTCTCCGTGATCCTGCTCAGCCACGACGAACGTCTCGAGTGGCTGCAACCGAAACCGGTCATGGCCCGCTATCCCTACGTCAAGGCGATCAACCACTTCCGCTCGTGGATCTCCAACGGATTGCAACCGCTCGGACGCCACCTGCTCACGCTGCAGCTCAGCGAAGAAGGCCAAAGCATCGCCCCGCCCGCGGCAACCGGCGCCTGAGGAACGGGGTCACTCCTTGGCCGGAAGAATCAGCGTGTTGCTGTCAAAGTCGATGCGGGCATTGAGCTGCTTGAGCACCGGAGTGCCGAACACGCCTCCGAGCCGGGGTCCGTCGTCTTCCTGCAATCCGGCCTGGGTCGCCATCGCGGTGAAGACCAGCTTGTCCAGGACGAAGGCATCCCCAAGCCCGACGTCTTCCGCACGGAACTTGGGAACCCCGCCGGTCTTGTGCATGCCGCGGACCGTCGACGTTCCATCCACCGCTTCCAGCTCCAGCTCTTCCGCGATCGCCGGCTCGATGATGTTGGCATTGGCTCCGGTATCGAGAAGGAACGCGAACTCCTTTCCTTCGAGCTCGAGCACCACATAGGGAAAACCGAAACGCCCTTCCTCCAAAGGCACGACCGTCGCGCCCTGCTGCTTCATCGCCGTGGTATAGGTTCCCGCGGGGGCGTCCGTGGAGGGAAGCAGCAGGCGGGAGCCGCCGTAGTCGAAGACCGCGCGCACCTTCCTCAGAAGCGACGACCCCATCAATCCGGAAATATCGGCCGGTTCGCCGCCGACGGTCAGATGGTCGAGATGATCTACGGGAATTACCGTAGCTTTCGGCTGCGAGCCGAGCTCGATGCGACCACCGATCACGGTCTTGGAAATCGCGGCCGAGTAACGTGTGGCCTTGCCACCCGCACCCCGGGCCTCACCCGTTTCCTCCAGCTCCTTGCCGAGCGACTTGATGAAGCCGGTGTCGTACGCAAGCGAGTACGCACAGCCGGTATCGAGGAGGAAACGGGCAGGCCTCCCCTCCGTTTCGACATCGATCACGAACAGGTTCGACTTGTCGGTACTGTGGACCGGGACAGGCTGGAACGCGATCCGCGTCTCGGCAAACGCCACGGGCAGTAGGGCGAGAGCCGCGAGGAGGGGCAGGGATTTCATGGGGCAGGTTGGGACGTCGGCGACCGATTCGGTCGGTCGCTTGTCCGCACCCTGACTGCCGGAGCCCGCCCCGCCCAAACGGGATTCGCGGATTTCACTGGTCCAAATTCAGGACCAGTAAGTCGCGACTGAGGATATCAGGCGATCAGCGTTTGATGTAGCGGTCCCACTGGCTTTCGATGTCGGAGACGTTGACCGCTTCGACGTGCATGTCGGCGAAGACCGCGTGGACCTTGCCGTTCCCGTGGACCTCGCTCGCGGGAATGAGTTCGTTTTTGATATCGCCCTTCTCGAGGGTGAGGTTTCCCGTGTAGTAGCCATCGATGAAAATGATCTTGGTCGATGCCCGCTTGAGACGGGTCAGGTTGACCTCGGGATAGGGATTGCGGTTGCCGCGGCTGGGTTCCTCCCGCAGTTCGAGATTCATCCGGTAGGTTGCGGCGGGATTTCCGAACTCGTTGTCCGGCGCTTCGTTGCGGATCAGCGGGCAGCCGCGCTTCTCGAATTGGATCTGCCTGGCGTTCTCGATGTCCGTGTCCCAGTACTGGAGGAAGGGCGATTGGCCCTGATCACCACTGCTGTCGGGGTCGTACGGAAGGCCGCTGACCGCCGCCCAGTTGTCGGGCAGGTCGAGACGTCCGTTGCGCTCGAGAGAGGCCGTGTTGAAGACCATGCTCCAGTCGCGCATGTTGTTGATGCACTTGGCCGATCGTGCCTTCCTGAGTGCCTTGCTGCTGAGCGCGAAGACGAGCGACGACAGAGCCGCTACGATCACGATGACAATCAGCAATTCGATAAGGGTGAACGCCTTCCGGCTCCGAGCGGGTTTCGATGGGTTCTTCATGGGTCTGCCGGAATGCTCCGCAATCCGACCCATTTTCCGCCATCACACAAGTGGGTTACCCGGGGCAGGTTAGACCCTTCGGAGACCCCGCCGTTCCTCAGTTCATCCAGTGGTCCGGATTGCGGCTGTCCCGGTATTTCATCGCCGCTTCCGTCCGGGAACGCACGTGCAGCTTCTCATAGATGTGCCGGAGATGGACGCGGACGGTCTCGGTGGAAATGTCGAGCTGATCGGCGATCTCCTTGTTCGCGAGACCGTCGCAGAGGCAATCGAGGATCTCGGTTTCGCGCGGCGTCAGATTGAGTTCCTCGGTCTGGGATTCCGTCGGTTGGTGGAAGGCCTCGACGACCCGCCGCGCGATTTCGGGGCTCATCGGCGCGCCGCCTGCCCGGACATCGTCGATCGCGGCGCGGACTTCCGCGGGTGCGGAGCGTTTCAGCAGGTAGCCGGATGCTCCGGCCTTGAGGGCGGCGAAGATCTTGTCGTGGTCGCGATAGACGGTGACCATGATGATCTGGATCCCGGGCAGGTGCGACTTGATCCGTCCGGTCGCCTCGATGCCGGAAATGCCCGGAAGATTGATGTCCATCAGCACCACCTGGGGCCGGAAGGCGTCGACCTTCCGCAGCGCATCCTCGCCGCTGGTCCAGACGCCGACACACTCAAGGTGCGGAGTGGCCTCGATGATCTTTCGCAGGCTCGCGCCCAAGGCCGCGTTGTCCTCGACGATCGCGATCTGGATCTTGTCTGTCGTGCTCATGAAGTCGGTGCAGGGGGCAAGGGAAGGCGGATGGTCACCGTAGTGCCTTCGCCGGGTATGCTATCGATGCTACAGGCGCCTCCGCAATCCCGCATCCGCTGGCGGAGGTTGGTGAGGCCGTTGCCCAAGGTCTCGGCATATTCGAGGTCGAATCCCTTCCCGCGGTCGGAAACCGTCACGACCAGTTCGGCGTCCGTCAGATCGATCGACAGCGAAATCGAGTCGGCACCGGAGTATTTGACCGCGTTGTTGAGGGCCTCGCGCGTGGTGAGGAAGACACTGTGGCGACGACGCGGACCGATCATCAGATCGGGGACCGAGCGCGGGAATTCGAGGTCCAGGCCGACCTGCGCGTTCTCGAGGAACTCCCTTGCCGAGGCAGCGATGTAATCGACGAGCGAGCGCAAGGTGTCCTCCCTCGGCGTTGCCGCCCAGACGATTTCGTCGAGGGCTCCGACGACTTCCTTCGACTTCTGCGACAGCGTCTCCATGGTCGGACGGAGATTCGCGTCCTCCTCGTCCTCCGCTCCGAGGGCCGAAAGAATCGAGAGCTCGGTCAGGCTTGCTCCAAGATCATCGTGGAGGTCGCGTGAGATTCTCGACCGTTCCCCCTCGATCAGGCCCTGCACCCGCAGCGCTTCAAGGCTTCGGCGCATGCGCCGGCGGGCGACCACCCAGCCGCTGGCCAGTGCTGCCAGAAGAAGCACGACGATTGCCGAGGTGATGAACAGCGGAGTCTCCCAGAAATGGCGACGCACCACGATCGAAACGGTCTCGGGGAGAATGTTCATGACTCCGTCGCCATTCACACTCTGGACCTCGAAAGTGTAACTTCCCGGCGGCACCGCCTGATAACTCGCGGTCCGGTCCGAGCGGTTGAAAGAGGAATCGCGGTCCAGCGGGTCAAGGCGGATCCGGTAGGTCACCTTCTCAGGGGCACTGAGGCTGACACCGACGAAGTGGAAGACCAACTGAACGCGCCCGGGTCCGGTGACGATCGTTCCTTGGCCGGCCGGATGGCGGATGCCGTCGATCTCGACCGCATCGATGTGGAGGGACGGTGGAGCGAGGTTGATCCGGATCTCCTCCGGCCGGACACCCACCACACCGCGCGTGGTAGGAAACCACAGCGCTCCTTCACCATCATCGAAAACTCCCGGTTGCGCACCGCCGACGCACTCGCGGGTGTTCATGCCGTCGGAGCGATCCAGCCGGACCCAGCGAGGAACGATGGAGCTGTTGGTCAGCCGGCGGATGAGCTCGGACCGCGAGACCCGGATGATCCCCCCGAGCGACCCGATCCAGAACTGGTCGGTCCCGTGAAGCACAAGCCCGGTCAGGCGCTCGTCAGGCAGGCCGTCCGCTCTTGAGAAACGATGCCATTTCCCGTCCCGCCGAACGAACAGACCGGCGTCGATGGTCGTCACCCAGATTTCTTCGCCTTCGAGAACGAGGATCTCCGAAACGTAGCGGCGGCTCATCTCCGCCGGAGTCCCGATCAGCGAAACCGATCCGTCTTCGATGATCGCGATATGACCATCGACCGTGCCGGCGAAAACGCGTCCGTCGTCCGCGGCAAAAAGCGACGTGATCTCGTGACCCTGCAGCTTGGCATCGTCGGTGAAGACCGCGATCTGGCCGTCCTCGATCACGCACAATCCCCGGTCTCCACCGAACCAGAGGCGGCCGGTCGGATCTTCCGCGATCGCATTCACCTTCGCCGCCTGGGAAACCTCCGAAAACCGCAGGTCAAAGCCGGTGCCGTTCCACGAGAAGACACTGCCGTGGGCCGCGGTGAACCAAACGGTTCCGCGAGAGTCCTCGAAAATGCACGCGATCGGCCGGCGGTATCCGCCTTCGACCAGTTCGAGGTGCTCCACTTCGCCGTCACGGATGCGATCGATTCCCCCATCGCGCCCGCCAAGCCACCATGTCCCTTCACGGTCCCGGATCGCGGTCCGGACATCCGCAAGAAAGGGCCCCTCCTCAGTCTCGAGAAACGAAACCCGGCTTTTCCTGACCCGGATGAGGCCCTGCACGGGACTTGAGAGCCAGAGATTGCCCTCCTTGTCCTCAAGCATGTCGCTTACGGTGAGCTGGCCGTCGAGTTCGGGAATGACGGGGATCGCGCCCGCTCCCTCCTGCCCTTCGTGCAGCAAGGTGTCCCCGGACACGATCCATCGGTCCTCGTCCGAGTCCTCCAGGGACGTCGGCGTGCTCCGGTCATCCCGTCGCCCCCTCGCGATTTGGGCGCGTTGGTCCGCAACCATGCTGGCGACCAGATCCTCCGACGGATCGGCAACCTGAACCGGCCCATCCGCATCAAGTCGCCAAACGTCGTTCGACCGAATGAAATGGATCTGTTCATCGTGGCTGAAAAGCCGCGTCACGAGTGGAGGGTTCGCTTCGGCCGTCCCCTCGATCACCTCCACCAACTCGTTGTCCGTGATCCGGAACAGGCCACCGAGGGAGGTCGAAATCCAAACGCCATGATCTTCCGGAGTGAAAACACGGAAGAAGGCGAACCGTCGGCCGATGGCCGGTTCCTGTGCCCCGATCGAAGTGAAGCCGAGGCCATCGAAACGAGCGATCCCCTCGGCGGTGGCGACCCACAGGAAGCCGTCTTCGGTCTGGCCGATGGAGCGAACAACGTTTCCCGGCAGACCGTCTTCGGACTGCCAGACGTGAACCAGAAACCCATACCCCGCGGCGAGCGATTCGGCTGCCGGCGCACGGCAGGTCAGAATCGCGAACAACGCCGTGAGCAACCATCTCATCGAATCAAAATGTGATCCGGCGGCCCGGAGCTGTCGAGGCAACTGGACGAAGCCGGGCGGTCAGGGCTCCGATATCGCCAGACGGATGAAGTATGCGGTGTGATCCAGCAGGCTTACCGTCGTTCGCAGCATCGGAATGTTGTTCGCGATCTCCGGGCTCGTTGGTAGCACGTCCCAATTCACCAGCGCCAGTGAGAGGTCCTCGGTTCCAAGCACCGAGTAGACGAGTTCGGGACGCGGAGCCGGGTAGGCGATCGTCACGTCCTGGCCCTGCCGTTCGAGCTTGGGCAGCAGGTCGACCGAACTCGTGAGCGGATCGAATCCGAGACCGTATTCGGTGTCGTTGTCCAGCCCGTCGCGGTCCGGGTCGGCGCCATCGAGTGCGTCGGGGTTCGCGGACCAGTCCAGGCCGAAGTGCTGGACGCGCCACGCGTCCATCGACGAATCCGGTCCGTCGACGCGAACGATCGTGTGTAGTCCCGAGCCGATCCACGGCACACGGATGAACTCATCCTCGACGGTGGCCGCCACCTCGAAACCGTCGATGAACACCGTCGGATCCGCCGAGGCTCCCTTGGGAATCGAGACCGTCGCCAGCACGTTGAAGGGAAGATCGACATCCATGCGGTATGAGTCGGAGGTCTTCTCCCACTTGACCGAGATGTCCCCGCGATCGGTGGGAAAGACTCCCTCGGCCCGATCAAGCGAGGCACCGAAGTCGAGCGGCTTGATTTCGACCTTTCCATACTGCGGCTCCAGCGGACGGACGCCGAGAATGTAGCGGAGATAACCTTCCAGTCCCGCCGCACCCCACGCATGCGAAAGGCTCTCGCCGGTGGAATCGGCATCCCACGATTCCCAGGTGGCGGTGGCACCAAGGGAAAGGCATCGCGCCCAGCCAAGCCACGTGTCGTTGGTGAACAGTTCGATCAGGTGCTCACCCTCCTCCGCCTCACCGACCGCGCGCACCAGCCACGGCAGCGTCACCATGCCCACGCTCATCTCGAGCTCCTTCACTTTCGCCGTCACTGATGCTTCCTGCGCCGCCGGCACCATGCCGAGGGCGAGCGGGAACATGTTCGCGTGTTGGGAAACATGGGTGCTCGCCCCGCCTCCCGAGTCGAGGCCGTCGATGTAAACGCCGTCGCCATTGATGAGCTGTGCGTTCATCGCCACCTCGAGATCATCGGCGCGGGTCCAGAACAGGTTGCGGTCGGCGATGTTGCCGAGCTCGCCGGCGATCTTCGCCATGATCTGGTAGTCCGCATACGCCCAGCCGTTGATCACGGTCCGGGCGGCGGTCATGTCGTAGCCGAAACGCATGGTCTGCGGCCAATCGACGATCCCGAACTCATACGGTCCGCTGCCGCCGGTCAGGTTGGTGATCAATCCCGTGCCGGAGTCGCGGTGGGTGTGGACGTAGTCGGCAATGTCCCTGAAGCGGGCGTAGTTCGCTGAGAGAAACGCGAGGTCGCCGGTCTCGAGATAATAGTTCCAGACCCATGTCAGGTAGGCTTGCGTGTAGTCGGGGATGTCGCGGCCTCCGTCGACGTTGGGATAGACCGCATTGATCCGGCCACGGTCGGCGGGCGCCGACCAGTGCTGGTCCATCGATTGCAGGAACTCGTGCAGCGTCCTGCGGGTAAGGACCCTTTCGTTCATCACCGGCATGGCCACCGTGCTCTGGATCGCGGCGTCACCGAGGAAGCCTCCCTTCTCGCGCGTCGGAGTATCGACATACTCCTCCTGCGCGCAGGTCAGGATCGAGTGCTTCATCAGGTCCCAGACGGCATTCAGGGTGGCGTCCGGCGAGTCGAACGAGGAACTCGAAACGTCCATCTCGCTGTGCCGCTCGATGAAGCTGAAATTCGCCGGGGTCACCGGCATCGGGGCGTTGTCGATCTGGAAATACCGCATGCCGAGGTACTCGGCCGGCTCGTAGATGAAGTTGCCGCCGTCAAGGATCGCGCGGAATGTCATGTCCGTGTTCTGGTTCTTCGAGGTGTCGATCTCGCCCGATCCATCGAGTTCATAGCCACCCCGCATCTGGATCGTCGTGCCCGAGCTGCCACCCGAGAACCGGATCCGCGGCACGCCGGCGTAGACCTTTCCGAGGTCCACCACATACTTCCCGCCGCCGAGGTCAGCGATGCTGGCGGGAGCGAGTTCGGTTTCGACAATCCGGCTGAGATCCGGAGCGAGAGTGCCGGTCCAAGGACCCGCCGGGTGGGCGCCGACTGCGTGCGCGGAACCCCACGCCGCGTCGTTGAAGGACGGCATGAACCAGTCCGGCGTCAGCTCGCGGGCATCGATCTCCTCGATGCGGCCGACTCCTTCGCCGTTGCGCTGCGGTTGTCCGCCGACCCAGGACTCGGCCCGGGACGTTTTCCATGTGCCGTCGGTGCCGATCTCGCTCTTGGTGCCGTCGGTGTAGCGGACGATCGCCTTCATGATCACGCCGCGCTGACCCGCCGGGCGCCCCTGTCCCCCGCCGAACCAGTGGGTGAAGATCGCGAACTGGTTGACCGCGTCCGCGAGCACCTCGGAGCTGATGTCGAAGGCGTTGTAGTACTGGTACTGCGGGTGATGGTACGAGGGGCCTTTACCGATCAGGGTTCCATTGCAGTAGAGCGCGTACTTGTGCGCCGCGGCGATGTAGACGGTCGCACGCTCGACGGTCTTGTCCGGAGCCACCCATTGGTGCCGGAAATACGTGTAATCATCGTTATCCGGGCTGTTGCGGCGGATCCATTCGGCACCGGCCCAGTTGCTGTCGAGCGACAGGCCGACGACGAAAGACGCCGGAGCCGAATAGGGGCCCGCGTTTCCATCGCGATCCCAAGTACGAACTTTCCAGTAGATACGGCGGTCGCTGGCCAGCGGGGCACCGGCATACGTGACGTGGTTCTGGCGGTCCGAAGCCACCTGGCCGCTGTCCCAAAGATCACCGGTGCCGGCGGCCAGGTTCGCGGCAGAGGAGGCAACAAGGATCTGGTAGGCGCTCTGGACTTCGTGGGGGTCGGGATCGTTTCCGTGCCATCCGAAGTAGGGCACCGCCGACGTGCCCACCGGACCGGTGACGTCGTCGACCCGCAAGTCGGTCGGCGCCCCGGGAGGCGAGCTCCCCGGTGGAAAAGCCGGCAGCGCGCCCGGGTCGGCATCCTTGTGAAGCGTCAGAGTGAACGTCTTCTCATCGGTCGCTCCGGCCCCCCCGGTCTCCGTGCCGCGCACTCGGACCGAGAATGTCTGTCCGTCGGCATACTGGGGGAGAGAGAAGTCGGCCGCGGTCTCGAGCTGTTCGCCGTCGATCTGGAACAGCCCGTTGTCGGTGTCGCCGGTTCCGGAAACGAGAGCGAAGCTGGAAGCTGCCGAAGCGGTGAGCGTGCCCACCTGCGTGCCCACCGGGTCGGATCCACCGAAGGCGGTGCTGTCGAGGGCGATACCGTAGCTGCCGGTTGCCGAGAGGGTCGTGACCGTCAGGTTGTCGATCAGGTGCCCGTCCTCGTTGCAGCCGACCTCGAAGTGCAGCTGCCCGGCATTTCCGTCCCAAACGAAAGTGTCGTTCGCGACCTCGACCCCGCCAATCGTGGTTAGGGCGTTCACACTCGTGCCGTCGGCAAACGAATCGAAAGCGAGATGGATCGCGACAGGCACGCTGGTGTCGTCCGCGGTCGTGACACTCAGCCCGGTGCCGAGGCTCGTTCCGCTGTCAAAGCGCTGGCAACCTCCGCTCTGCCGGATGAGGATGCCGTAGTCCGCGTCCGAGTTGTTCACACGGCTTGAGTCTCCCGAGTCCGCGTTGGTGGTGCCGATGCTCCACGCGTGCCACTCGTTACTGGCGGTATCGGTCGGCGTCCAGTCGTAGCGGATCGTCATTCCGCCCGCGGCAACCATGGCCGCGGCCCCGGAACCCCCTGCCCAGTCGTAACGGTCCGTGGCACCGGATACCGGGTCGTTCGTTTGCAACTCGAAGCGGAGGCCGCCACCGGGGGTCGATCCCGGGTAGTCGAGCGCGAGGCGGCCGCCGGAGATGTCCTGCCCTGTTCCGAAGGAACGCAGATGGGTTTCTCCAACCAGCGATCCAGACAGGCGACCGCTTGTGTCCGCGCTGTCGAAGGCTCCGTCAGCCGCATCGAAGTTGTCGCTGAAGAGCAGGCTTTCGTCCCCGGGTCCGATAATCCTCAGGTTGTCAACGGTCGCGGCGTAGTTGCTGGAGCGCACATCCGTCCAGATCCCGATGAACGCACCGGCGGAGGTAAACGAGGCGTTGGTGTAGCTGCTGACCGGATTGAGGCCGTCATCCTGGCCGACCCAACCCCCGACAAACTCGTCTTGGGAAATTCGCGTGATGTAGAGGCCCTTGAGGTTCGCAAGGTTCGCCGAGGTGTCGTTCTGCTGGCCTTCGTCCGTGGTGCCGACGAAGCGCTCGGACAAGAAGTCGTCCAAACCCGGGCGAAACGACGCCGTGAACAGGTCCTGGCGGGTGCTGGAAGTCGACGGCGGATCGGCACTCGCCTCCGCGGGGTTGCCTATCAGGGAAATCGCGAGGCCAACGTTCTCGTTGCTGTTCAGCCCGGAGACGCCAGTCAGGTCGAGGATGGCCGTTTCACCGGTTTCCAACCCGGCTGACTGGTGAAGGAACAGCGACTGGATCGCTCCGCTTCCGGAAAAGGCGGACGCCGACGTCGCCAGTTGGTTGTCGTCGCCGTCATCGATCGTGTAAGCAGGCGGGCCATCCGTGGAACTACTGTAGAGCACGTGGTAAGCCGCGTAGTCCCCGGACGTGTCGGTGCCGAAGTCGTCGGTGAATGGCGCGGCCGAGGCAAGGCCGGCAAAGGACACGGCGATGACCAACGCCTTCGCCGCGCGGCTGAGCACTGACGGGTTTTTCATGGAGAGCACGATCGGGGATCGGTGGATGGGATGACAAACTTGCATGGAACGGTGGTCAGGTCCAAAGGCGTTGGGTCGTGAAGAACGCGAAACCGCCCGCCGATCGCGCGCCGGTTCAGCGCGCGTCGGCGGGCGGGAGATGGTCGATCGGCAGATCGGCTATTCCTCGATTCGCAGGAAATATCGCGACGCGCCGCCGAACTCCGATGCCGGAACCGTGACCTGTCCCACACCGCTACCATCGGTGGATGGATTGAGCGGGGAAGCCAGCGGCACGAAGCCGGAGCCGAGGTCGGGCGACTTGGTCACGATGTAGCCGGTATTGGCCGCACCGGTGAAGTCGATGATCATATCGCCCGAGCCGTTGCGGGTCACGTTGGTGATTTCCGGCGGTGCCGGAGTCGCATCGATGATCCGGAAGTTGTCGACTTCGGCGCTGTAGCCCGATGAGCGGATGTCGGTGTAGATCCCGACATAGGCAGGCTGGCCGGCGAAGTTCGGGTTGGTGTAGCTGCCGACCTGGTTGAGCTGGAGGTTGGCGTTGTCGACCCAACCGGCGACGAATTCGGTGTCGGACACCCGGGTGATGTAAACTCCCCTCATGTCGCTCGGCGATCCGGCCTGCTGGCCGAGGTCCGTGGTGCCTTCGAAGCGCTCCGAACGGAAGTCGCCTCCGCGGCGGATGCCGGCAGTATAGATGTCCGAGCGGGCGCTGCCGCCACCCGGAGCGACCGAGGCCGGAGGGTTCGCCAGGGAGACGATCAGGCCGATCGTTTCGTTCTGCAGCGGGAAGCTGAAGTTGACGATATCGACCATTACCGTTTCACCCACCTGAAGCACCTCGCCATTGTTCGCGTAAGCAGACTGGAGGGCGCCCGCGGTGTGGGTCGGATTGCTGATCATCAGCGTGTCGCTGTCGCCCGCATCGATCTCATAGACCACCGAGCCGGTGCCCGGGTCATTGGAGAGCATGTCGCTTCCGGTCCAGCTAGCCGAGCTGTCGCTGTCAAAGCTGTCCTCGCGGAGAAGCACGAAGGCGTCGTTCAGGCCGTTCAGGTCGTCGTCCTTGAAGATCGTGAGCTCGAAGACATCCACCGAGGTTTCGCCACCGCCGTCGCCCTGGATCCGGACCGAGTAGGTCTGTCCGTTCACCGAGGCCGAGCCGGTAAAGTCGCTGCCGACCTGAAGCTCCCCACCTGCCGAGATCTGGAAGAGGGCGTTGTCGGTGTCGCCGGCTCCGGAGACGAAGGTGTAGGTCGCCGCTTGCGGGACCGCCGCGATGGTCGAACTCAGGGTGCCGATGGTCGTTCCGATCGGGTCCCCCGAGATGAAATTGGTGCCATCGATCACGGTGACCAGCGGCGGAGAAACGACAGCACCGTCGACCTCGTTGGTCAGGCCATACATGTGGAAGCTCTTGCCGGTGACCTGGGCGCTCGGGTGGGTGCCCGCATCGATCACGAGATCGGTGCCTTGCGCGGTGTAGCTCCAGCTGACGTAGCAGGCTTCGTGGTCATTATAGGTGCCGAGAGCAAAACCGGGAGCGTCCTCGGGAAAGGCCCCGAAGGCTTCCACGACTTCCGCACCGTTGGTGAAGGTGAGGTCGATCGGGCGATTGGAGCCGGGTGTCCACGAGCGGATGTAGAGACGGACGATGTAGTCCTCACCCGGGGTCAGACCGGACAGGGTGAAGGTCTGGGACTCGCCCGGATCACCGCCGTTCGTCGAGTAGGTCATCGTGCTCAGCAGGTTGATGATATCCGTGCCGGTCACGCCGCCGGTGGCGGGGGTCCAACCGCTCAGGTTGGGTGAGGTCACATTCGAGCGGGTGTTGCCACCGCTCGGGGTCCAGTCGAGGTTGGCGACGCTGTTCGAGGTGGTGAGCACGTCGAACAAAACTCCGTTCACGGTAGCAGCTCCACCGCCACTGACCTTGTGGGTATAAACCTTCGATGCAAGGATATCGCTGCTGGCGTCGTCGGTGATCGGGACGAGGCTCACACCGGGAGCGATCGGAAACTCGGCGTCGTTGTCGGGATCGGTGCCGAGCGCCACTTCGAATCCGTCGCGGCCGCCGTCACCATCCGTGTCCGGATCGTAGGGATTGGTGAGGAGCGTGTCCTCCTGGGCATCATCGAGACCGTCACCGTCGGTGTCGGCAAGGGTCGGGTCCCCGAGGGCGAGGTCCACCTCATCATAGTCGCTCAGCGTGTCGCTGTCGGTGTCCGCGTTCGTCGGGTCGATGTCCGGATAGGCTTCGGGAGAGAATCCCGAAAGTCCGACACTCAATTCATACTCATCGATGTCGTAGAGTCCGTCGCCGTCGAAGTCACCGGTTCCGGCACCCGGGCCCGTGCCGAACGCGGTGCCGTCGAGAACGGTCAGGTCGTCCGGTTCGGTCCAGCGGTATTCCCACTCGTCGGGAAGGTCGTCGTTGTCCGAGTCGGCTTCGCCGATGCTCGTGACTTCAAGGTTGTCGACGTAGAGGGTGCCGGATGCGTAGCGGTAAGCGCCGAATTCCCAGCGGAAGTCGTCGGTCGAGTCGAGGGTGAAGCTCTCGTTGAGGTACTCCACTCCGCCAACGGAAACCGTAACGTCCACCGTTTCTCCCGTGTTGAAGGACGGGAAGACCATATTGATCTCCAGCGGAGTCATCGTACCGCTCGACAGATTGGAGTTGTAGTTGGCAACGGTTCCCGTGGTCGTTCCGAAGAAGCTGATGACCCGGTCGCCTTCGAGGCGCAGACCATAATCACCGGTCTCGTAGATCTTTTCGACCGTCGGGTCGGAGTTCGGGGTTCCGAAGGAAAAGCCGAGCCAGTCGTTGTTGTTGGTGATGTTCGACAGGGCGAAGTCCATCCGGATACGGAGTCCGTTCTCGGTGAGGATCGCGGAGCGTGTGGCCCCGGCCGGATCGGCCCAGTTGTAGCGGTCCGTGGCACCGCCAAACCGGGCTCCTGCAGCCGCTCCACCCGACTTGTTCACCTTCAGGGTGTCGTTCGAGAGTTGTTGGGTTGCGGCGAACGACTCGAGATCGTGGGTCGCGGGAACAACGCCCGAGATCCCGGAGAGATCGGTGCGCGAGCCCAGACCGATGTTCCCACCGTCATCATCCGTATTGTTGAAGTTGTCGGAGAACAGATTCGTCTGGGAGGCGAGGAGCGAGCCCTGGGACCACGCGGGGGTGGTGAGGAGCCCGGCCAACATGATAGGAAGGAGAGGGTTTTTCATGGGTTGCTTGAGGGTTTCCTGATGGGTCTTGGTTGGGTCGTGTAGCGTTGAAGACTGTAGGTGGATGGCCCGGTTCCTCCTATACTCCGAAGGGACTACCCATGGTGGGTAAGGAGGTCGGGGCGCGGTCGGGAGTTAGCGTTGCCGGCGGCGGCGCAAGACAGTCGCGCCGGCTCCCACGAGCAGGACTGCGAAGGTTCCCGGCTCCGGAACCGTTCCGATCGACAGATTGTCCATGAAGCTGTCACCCCCTGCGAACGGGCTCGAGCCGATCTCCCAGCGGAAGTCATCGGTCGAATCCAGCGTGAAGGACTCGTTGAGGTATTCGGTGCCGTTGATCGAAACCACCGAAGTGACGGTTGAACCCGAGGCAAACGAGGTGAATCCGAAGTCGATCGTCACCGGCACGAAGGTGTTGTTGCCGATGCTTGAGTAGCTCACGTTGCTCAGATCGGTTCCGCCGTTGACGAAGCTGATCACCCGGTCGCCCTCGATCCGCAGGCCGTATTCGGCTTCATCGCGGTTGTAGGTCCGGGAGTCGGAGCTGGCGGGGTCGCTGTTGGCCGTGCCGAAGCCGAACGCGATCCACGAGTTGTTGTCGGTCGCGTTCGAGGTGGCGTAGTCGAAACTGATGCGCAGGGTGCCGTCGGCGAGAATCGTCGCGGCGGTGCTGCCGGTTCCCCAGTTGTAGCGATCGCCGGCTGCCCCGAAGCGCAGGCCGGCCGCGATGCCGCCCGGGTCGCGGACCAGCAGGGCGGAGTTCCCGGAGAGCTGCTGCTGTTCGCCGAAGGACTCGAGGGCGTAGGAGCCGCCGAGCGTGTTGACTTCGGGAGCGGAGGCTCCATTGAAACTGCCGTCGCTGCCGGAAAAGTCGTCGGCATAGAACAGCGTGGCGGCGTCGGAGGAGGCCACAATCGCGGTAGCGCAGGCGAGACGGAGGAGTAGCTGGTGGTTCATGGGTTTTTCGGGCAGTTGACGCCGGAGAGGGATCTCCCGCTTTCTGGATTTCCCGAATCATGCGCAGGTACGGTCCGATCCGCTCAATACTCCACGAGGGGTAGATTCGGGTGATCCCCGCTACCTCACGGGGGCGGGTTTCGACTCCGACAGACCGGCTGTCGATCCGCTCGACCCGATTCGGCTCGGTCGGCGTCTGGAATCACGTCTAACCCCTTCCACGCGGAGTTCGACTGCCTTCCTCAAGGGCTGGGGCGGGACTCCTGGCTCAGGGAGCCACCACGTGAACCACCACCCGCTGGTAACGCGTCAGACTCGGTGACCCGCCATCCGTCACCTCGCAGATCATGTGGATCGTGTTCCCGGGGACCGCACCGGCGGGAACCGCGATGGTGGCCGTCGATGAGGGAGTGGAAGGCAGGGCGGCTCCCGGGTAGGAATCGGCCTCGAAGTAGTTCCACCACATGAAGCTCAGCGCGTCGCCATCGGGATCGCTGGTGGGGGTGGCATCGAGTGTCACCACCTGCCCGGGGACGGCATCGATATCGAGCGGCGTCTTCAGCCGGACGACCGGGTGGTGGTTGGCGGACGCGTAGTCCATCACGCACCAGTCGGCGCGCGCGGCGAGGTCGTTCTGCGCGTCGTCCATCCAGCGCCAGATGGGCTTGAAGTATTGCTCGCGGTCCGGCTTGGCGTAGCCGAGCAGCGTCTTCGCCCAGCTGTTGTGAATCGACCGCCACTCCCCGGCCGCCGGGTTCGGATAGTTCCAGGTGCCGCCGGCGGCGGGCCGCGGATCCATCCAGACATTGTTGCGGCCGGGCACATTGACGTAGCGACCGCCCCACCCGCCGAAGCCTGGCGATTCCATGCTGCGCAGGCCGTTGGGAATGGTGTGCAGGAACGCCGGTGAGTCGCCTTCCGCGTTGAAGGCTCCGCCGCTGTTCACGTAGGCGGCGCAGAGCGCACCGTGACCGGTGACGATGTTGGTCGATGCCCAGGGTGAGTTGAAATGGCTGGCCTTCAGTGAATCCGGAAGGTCGTTCCCCCATTCGTAGGCGATGCAGTCGAACTGGTCGGAAATGATCGTCGGGATGTTCAGTGATTCCCAGTTCGGATAGATGTAGTCCTTGTAGCTCTGGTCCTGTTCCCAGATCAGAAAGAGGCGGAGCTTGGCGGCGACTTCCGCCATGCGTGCCGGGTGGTCGTCCTGGATGATCTTGAGCGCGGCCGCGAGCGTGTTGCAGCCACCCCATGCCTGCACCCAGACGGGACGCGGGTCGGTGTCATCAAGGAGGATGTCCACGATGAACTCGGCCCCTTCGGTGCGGGTGTTGTATTCACCGACGGCACTGATGTTGCCGACCTTGCTGCGGCTGAGCAGGAACTCAGGCGAGGGGTAGTTGGGGTCATGGAGCACCAGGTTGTCGTAGACCTGCCCATACAGCGCGATGTACTCCTTGAACCATTCAGTCCGGTGAAACGCGTTCCAGCCGGTTCCGCCGACCCAGTGGAACTGGGAGCTGCTGCTCACGATCGCTTCGACGTCGAATTCGTTGCTGGTGAGAAGGAAGCGCACCATCGAGGCTTGGTCGTCCTCTTCGCCGTCGGTGGTCACGATAACCCGGGGGCGGTCCGCTTCTTCGGCGCGGACCCGGAAGAATTTCTTGGGATCCGCTCCCACGGGCGCGGTGAAGCGCAGCTCCTGCACCATGTCGTCTTCGCTCAGGATCTCGGTCGTGCCGGCGGCTGGAGACCAAGGGCCGACGAGGTCGCCTTCTTCCACCGTGAGATTCAGGTCGGGAACGGACTTCGCCTTGCGGTAGGTGAGGCTGAGATTGGGCCCGGACAAATCGAACAGCGGCAGGAGGTCGGTATCGCTGACCAGCGGGTTCATGTAAAAGTAGCGCTCGAGCTCGTTGCTGGCGCCGTCGAGATCGAAGTCCGCATCGTCCGCGTAGGGGCCGGTTTCGTCGATCGTACCGAACTCGTCCATGCGCCACTGCTGTTCGGGCGTGAGAGGAGTGACATTGGCCGCCGTGGAGGCACCGCTTTCCGTCATGGAGCTGACGGCGGTCACCTTGTAGTCGTAGTTCGTGCCGCCTGCTGCCGTGCTGTCATAGAAGGTGTTGCCCAGAACGCCGGTCGCAATGGTCACATAACCCGACCCGCTATCACGCATGATGTTGAACCGCGTCGATCCCGGCTGCTCGTCCCAGGTGAGGGTGACGAGGCCGTCCTCGGTCGTGACGACCAGATTCGTCGGAACCGAAGGAGTAACCGGTTCGAAATACCACTCCTGGTTCAAGCTGCCGGTGTTCGTCCATTGCTGGACGTTGGCACCGTCGGCGAACGACAGGTTGACGACATCCAGCACTTTGCCGCTGTGCACCGAGCCGACGGTAAAGGTGTTGTAGATGTCACCTCTGGATTGGATCACCCATTGCTGGTTGGCTCCGCCTCCGTGAGTCCAGGTTTTGATGTCGCCGCCATCCACCGTGCTCCATCCGAAGACATCGAGCGAGAAGGCGTAATCCAAGGCACTCCTGATGGAATACGTGTCACCGGTGAGGTGCTCCACAACCCATTTCTGATTGTCGCCGCCGTTGGGTGCCCATTGCACCACGTTGGCGCCGTCGGAGGCGACCGCTCCGAAGATATCCAGCGCCTTGCCGCTGTTTCGGTTGATGATCGTGTAGGTGCCGTCTTCCAGATCGGGAGTCGGTTCTTCGATCACCAAACTGGTGGAACGAGCCTCGACTGTCGCGGCATCCATGGAGCCGCGGTAAACGTTGAATTCATGGATTTCCCCAATCCAGGTGGGGTCGGCCAGCCATGCTCCCCGCGCCAAGGTCGCCAGTTTGGTGGCGGTACCCGTGTTGATCGGGAAGGGGCCGTTGCGGGGCAGATACCCGTAGAGTTCTCCATCGAGATAAAAACTGAGCCCTTTCTCCGTCAGGACGCTGACGACATGGTGGAATTGGCCGTCATCGATTTCCGGTCTCAGAATCACCGTATCGATGATTCCGGTCTCGTGATAGCCAGGCCCGGAATATTCACACACCGAATTGTTATCGGTGCGCGTCAGGCCGACAAAATAGCCACGAGCTCCGCCCTCATTGCCGAAATGCATAAGATAGGTCCATTTGCCTGAGTTCTGCCCGTAGGACGTGGTCACGAAAGCTTCCAGCGTGATGGCATCATAGGAGTCGAAATCGAAAGCGTCCGGATCGAACGAAAGGTATTGGCCCTGTGCGGCAGTCACCAGCGCACCGTTACTGATAGAGGCGCCACCCTGGAGCGTGCCATGGGCGCCACCCGCCAGATCGTTTGCATTTCCTTCAAATGGATAGTGGTGCGTGGCGGCGATGACTTCGACGGTGTAGAGGGTCGTGGTCGTGCCATCGGACACTTCGATTTTCCCCATGCCGCGGCCGCCGGTCAGCGGGATGTTGATGTTGCCGCCATTGGTGACCGTATGGCCGCCATTCGCGGGAGTCGCGGTGAGATTGACCGACGAGGCCGCGCCGGCGATGAACACCTTGTAGTTGAAGCGGCCCTCTTCGAAAGTCAGCGAACCCGTGTCGATCGTCAGGTCGCTCAAGGTGGGGATGTCGCCATAAAAGGTGATTTCGGCGAGGTTGCAGTAGCTGTCCGCAGGAGCGCTGTACCAAACATACCGGAAGCTTGCTGTCGATGGGATGGGCAAACCGGTCGTGATCCCGTCGGCGGGTGCCGTGGCGATGGTGCCCAGAGTGGTGTAGGGGGTCAGGGTCGCGCTGTTCGATCCCCGGATTTCCCCTCCGACCATCCTCCCCGCGAATCCCGGTCTGGGAGCGAACGTGACCCAGCCGAGGCTCTTTTCGTTGCCCGCTCCGAAATCGTATCCGACATAGCCGCCCGATGCGGTCGGGGCATCGACGAAGGTCAGCAGGTTGCTGTCGAGCGCCGCGGTGATCGTGGTGGCAGGATCATTGTTGAAGGAGCCCGCATGGCCGATCGGCGTGGCACTGCTCAGTTTGATGTCTTCGTAGAATTCCAGCTCGGCGATGTTGCAGTAGCCGTCGACGGGGCTCGCGTAATAGACATACCGGAAGCTCAAGTCCGAGGAGATCGGCAACAAGGTCCTGACCCCTTCCGCGGGTGCCGTGGCGATCGTGGCGAGGGTGGTATAGCTGGCCAGGGTCGGATCATTCGATCCCCGGATTTCCCCGCCCACCATCCGGGCCGGGAATCCCGATCCCGTTCTTGGAGCATAGCAAACCAGCCCGAGGTTGACCTCATTGCCCGCCCCCACGTCATAACCGACATAACCGCCGGATCCGGACGCCGCGTCGACAAAGGTCGCAAGGTCGCCATCGAGTGCCGCCCCGATCTCGGTTGCCGGATTGTTCCCGTACGAGCCGGTATGACCGATAGGCGTTCCGGTCACCTGGTTCTGGGCGTGAGCACCGAACGGTGTGAGGGAAAGCAGGAGCACGAGTGCGCAGTGCCCCAAGGGGGATGTTCTTTCGGGTTTCATGGGTTCCTTCCCTCGCTTGACGAGGGGCTTGCTGAGCAGGCCATTGCTTGAAGTGGCCGTCGTGGGTTTTCGGGGGGCGTCTCCCATTCACCGCTTCGCGTAGAATGGGGAGCTTTTGCCGGAAGAACGCGGTTCGATGCGGTCTTCCGACATTCTCGGCGAAAATTTCTGGCTGGAAGCGCGAGCAGATCGGAAAGGAGTTCAGCGGAGGACCTTGAGCCGCATGAAGCGCTTCGGGTGGGCGGGATCGTTGACGGTAACGACATCGGTCACCTCAACGGCCCGGATGTCGCCGGTGCCCGTCTCGCTCACCAGCGCACTTGGGTCGGTGGCGACGAAGGCCGCGCCGTTCTCACTGCGGGCGATTTCCGTCCAGCCGCCGTCAAGTCCGTCGGAGACGGTGACGATGAGAATCAGGTCGGTGGCCGCGGTGTTGCGGTTGAAGGAAATCTTCAGTTTGCCGCCGGCGGTGGTGCCTTGGACGGGAGATCCATTCGCGAGGTTCGGGTCGGTGCCGGTTGCGTATTCGATCACGTTCACGTTGCCGTCCTTCTCGACGTCGATGTCGTCGCCGGACACGGCAAGGTTGTCCCAGTCGACTCCGAAATTCGCCTGCCGCCATGCCTCGGTCGGGGTGATGTCCGGTGTGAAGACGAGGGTAACCGAAGTCGCGTCTTGCTGGAGGGCGAGCGTTCCATAGTCGGTAAGGATTCGTCCGCCGGGATCATTGCTGACCGCTCCGAGGGTGAAGCTGCCACTGACGCTGGAGCCTGTCAGCACCGTCCACGAGCGGACTTGCGTCCAGAAGATGTCATCGAAGGCGACACCGCTGCCCGGAGCATTGAATGAGACATCGAGCGCCGCGCCGGAGGCAATCGTAACGGCACCGGAGGCAGAGACCTGATCGAAGCTTCCGGGGGAAACGCTGTTGGCGGTAAGTTCCCACTTCAGGACCGAAGCGGCTCCATAATCGAGCGTGCCACCGAAGTCCTGCTCGCCCGCACTCGCCCCGGGACTGTGGGTGCCGTTGATCGTGACCGGCCCGGCTATCGTACCGGTGCCGCCAAGGGTGGCGGCGCTTGCGACGGTGACGGTGGTGTTGCCCAGCGAGCCGTTAACCAGCGTCGTGCCCGTGTCGAGCAAGGTCGGCCCGGTGTAGGTATTGGTGCCGGAAAGGACGAGCGTCCCGCTGCCGCCGTTCTTGGTAAGTGCGCAGGTACCTTCGCTCGACAGGTCGGTGATGGACCCGCTGAACGTGAGCGTCCGGCCGGGGTCGATGTCGATCGCATTCCCCGTACCGAGACCGACATTGAGCGCCGTGACCGAAGAGTCGGCTGTCACCCGCAGCTTGGCGCCCGCGACGCGCTTGAAGTTCCACGAACCCCACGCGGTGCTGGGTCCACCTGCCAGGGTGCCGCCTGCCAGGGTGACCGTGCCGACGTTGACATCGGTATCACTGGCATCGGTGGTGAGCAGGCCACCGGCATTCACCGTGATCGGCTTGGTCTGCGTTCCGTTCCAACCGAAGAGCCCGTTCGGACCGGCCTTGAGGATGGCCCCGTCGTTGACGGTGATCCCGCTCACGTAGCTCATGGCGCGGTTGGTGGCCCCGTTGCCGGGATTGGCAAACAGCGTGCCGCCACTCACGGTCACACTGCCGGTGTGCGTGCAGGCGCCGCCAAGTGTCAGCGTTCCGGCACCGGTCTTGACGACGTTGATCTGGTCGGCGCTGCCGTTTTGAATCGCGGAAGTCAATGTGACGTCGCCGTCGCCCTGGAAGGTTAGGGTACGGGTGCCACCCGCAGCCGACTGCAGTACGGTGGTCATCGTAAGCAATCCGCTGTCGGACTGGATGCGGTAGTCGCCGCCACCGGCCTGTAGAAGCACACCCTGCATCGTGTTGTTGCCGGAGATGTTCCGGATGGAAGGCACGCTGTTGTTCCGACCGCTAAGATCGATCCACTTGTTGAGGGTGATGTCGCCGGCAAGTTCGAGTGTGGAACTGCCGCCATTGTTGTTTCTGATGTAGATCGGTGAGCGGGCGCCGGAAAGCGCTTCGGTCGTGGTAACCAGGAGGATGCCGTCGTTGGCGGTGGTGCTGCCGGAGTCGACGTAGACCACGCCGTTGAAGGTGCTGCTGGGGCTGTTCAGGATCAGGGAGCCCGGACCCTGCTTGGCCAGCGAACCGGCGGTCACACTCGGTCCGGTCAGTTCACAGTCGATGGTGAGCGTGCCCGTGGTGACATTGAAGGTGCCGCCGTTGACGTCGAAGAAGATGCCGCGGTTGGGATCGTCGAGGGTCAGCGTCTGCGTGGTCTCGAGCGTACCCCGGTTGAACTGGAGCCATGCTCCGCCCTTGAAAGTAGGATTGCCGCCGAGGTTGGTCTCATCACTGATTCTCAACTTGGTGGCACGTCCGTCGCCGATGATGGTGGCGCCGTGGTATCCCGAGTTGTCGCCGGTCAAGGTGATGGTGTTCTCCGAGTAGTGCATTCCACCCCCTCCCACGCCGCCCGAGATATTGGCGGAAATCACCAGGTCGCCGTTCGCGCCGCGAATGTAATTCTCGGTGGCCGTCGCCATGGTGATGTTCCCGGCAAGCGTCTGCGTGCCGCTGCCCGCGTTTGAGATCGTGCTACCCGCAAGGCGCAGGTCGTTCACCGTGGTGGTGCGCGCGGCGGTGCTCTTGATGAGCATCGTGCCGCCGCCGGTGATGGCGAGCGATTTGCCCGGGAAGGAGTTGTTCGACGAGTTGGCGGGAGTGCGCAGGGTCAACTCACCGATCTCATAGTCCTGGGTCGGGTTCGGGGTGGACTGGCCGTATTCCCAACTGCCGTTGACGAATCCCGAGCTGCCGAACGGATCATTCGCCCACAGCGTGACGACCGAGTCGTTCGGGCCCATCAGGTAGTTCGCAGCGACCTGCCTGTCATTGAGCGCCAGGCTTTGGACGCGGACGTCATGGTAATCCATGTGGGCCATCTGATCGTTGCTCCACAATGAGCGGCCGAGCCAGTTGTTGACGTCCTCGAGGTCGGCAGAGCTGAAGCTGACGCTGCGGGTCTTGATCAGGGTGCCATCGCGATACCACTTGATGGTGCCTCCACCGAACGTGATGGCGTAGTGATGAATCTCTCCGGCCGTCGTGCCCAGGTTGGAATCATCGGTCTGATAGGTTCCGTTTACACCGGTGATCAATCGCTGATTGTTGAGGCTGGCACCACCCATGGCGGCGCTCAATCCGATCTGGTCGGAGCCACTGGTGACACCGGGTGCGGGGCTTGAAGCGGTCGGCGTGTATTCGCCCGCCGCGCCCGTACCATCGCCGGCCTCGGCCGGACGGCCGATGTCGACCACACGCATCCAGGTCTTTCCCGAAAGCGGCGTGGCCCAGATCTCGAGCGTCCAGTTCGGCATCCCCGAGAACATTCCGTTGGGCAGATCGATGTAAGCGGCGATCGAGCTGCCGGCCGCATTGCCGGTCGTCCCGCCGGGCAGACGAAGCGCCGTGCCGGTGAACGTCGCTCCATTGCCGCGCACGTAAGCCGTGCCGCCCGTTCCGCCGATCGACGTCCCCGCCGGCGCGGCGCCCGCGGCTTGATTGAACTGCCAGCGGTGGGTGATCGCGCCGCGATACGAGCCCCAGACCACACGCTCCCTGCGATCGGCCACGCCTTGGGCGGCGTTTGAGAGGTTGGCGACGGCGTCGCCTCCCTGGAGCGCGGTGCCGAGACAGCTCCCTTCTCCGATCAGCTGGACGCCGTTGAGCCAGATGTTGGGGTTGGAGAAATACCCTTGGGAACCGCCACCGCAGTAGTTGTGCAGCATGATGGTCTTCGGGTCTGCCCGGCCGACCCGGTGATCCAGGCCATAGTTGTGGCCGCCGGACTCGTGGGCGACGATGTTGTTCCAGAAGGAGTTCGGCTGATAGGCGGCGTAGCGGCCCGGCTGCTGGGCGACCGCGGCGATCCCGGTGTCGGTGCCCTGGCAAATGTAGGCAACGAGGTCGGCACCCGCCGCATCGGCAGCGGAGGTCACGTCGTTCAGCTCGCTGTCGCCGTAGTTGTTCAACCAATTGACGTAGCCACCGAGGGTCGAACGGTTCCCCTGCCACCAGGTCTTGTGATAGCCGCAGACCCGCATGCGGGCCGGGCTGCCGCTGACCTGGTTGATGTAGTTGGAAGCCGCGACGGCATTGGCGGTGAGTACCTTCGCGTTCTCATCGCCACCGACGCCGTCGGTGTACGAGTTGTCGAAGGCCACGAGCAGGTCCGCCTCGGCCTCCGCGAGGGACGCCGCCGGCATGCCGAGAAGCACGGTGATGATCAGGAAAAAGCGCATGGGTTTGCGGGGGGAGAACTCAGTGATCGTGGTCCGGGTTGCCGCATCTTCCCTGGACGTAGGTCGCGGGATCGATGCTCTTGACGATGATCTCTCCCGGCTCGCGCGGGTCGGCCTGGAGGTGAAGGTTCTCCGAAGGTGAACTGACCGAGAACGCCTCGCGGCCACCCCGGAACGAGAGGATCACCATCGAGTCGGGCTGCCCGACGAGCCGGCCGGCGAGCGAGCCGGAGAATCCGGACGGGTCGAGGTCGGCATGGGCCACCTCGAACTGGAGCTCCCGACCGTCGAGCGCCGGCAAGGTAAGCCGGTCGACCGTCTTGCCCTCGGCCTTGGCCCGTTGGATCGCGACGCTCGCGGTTTCGTTGCGGTAGACCAGCTGGCGCCGATGGATGCGGTCGTTTTCCTCAATCATGCGGACAGCCTCGTCGGGGCTGTGGGCCAGCTTTTGGATCACGGTCAGATCGGAGGCATCCCCCTCGGTCCACTCATGGGTGTCGCTGGTCACGGAAACCGGAAGAGGGCGCAGAGCAACCTCGGTGGGCATCGTTGCGGGAAGCGAAGGGGAAGGATCCTTCGATGGTTGCGCGGTGGAAGAGCTTGCCGCGGCTTGGTGCTTCGGGGCGGGCGCCGCGGTCGGGCTTTTGAAAAGCGCGCCACCTGCCACCACGAGGATGAGAATCCCCCCGGCGGCGATCGCGCTCGCTGGTCGTGCTTGAATCATGGCTGGGTTTTTGCCGGACGGTGCGGCCGGGGTAATCAAGGGCCGCGTGGACCTCGGCTCAACAGGAATTAGGCGCCTCCAATAAGTCTAGTGAGTAGACTCTAGGGATGCTAGGATGGCGAAGCTGCCGGAAGGATCCGGCTCAAGGAATCCGATGCCGGGCACCCCAAAACGAATCCTGATTCACGACCAGCTTGTGACCTTGCTGCGTGAGGGGATTCTCGGCGGCCGCTGGCGGGGCAGCCTGCCTCCGGAGCTGACCTTGTGCCGGGAATTTCAAGTCAGCCGGATGACCCTGCGAAAGGCGCTGGCGCAGCTCGCCAACGAGAAATGGCTCGAGTTGGGCGGCCGGGGCCGGTCGCACCGGATCGTTCGGCGGCAGCGGAAGAGGCCCTCCGTTCGGGGGCGGATCGTCCGGGTTCTGACACCGTTCCACCCCTGGATGTTCAGCTCTTCCATCCGGGAAGTGCTGGAGGCATTGAATGAGAGGCTGATGTCGGAGGGCCTCAACCTCGAGGTGGAGCATCACCCCCAACTCTACGAGCGCTTCCAGGCCTCGAAGCTCGCTCGCCTGGACGCGCTTCCCGATACAGCAGGTTGGGCGCTGCTCTATGCGACGCCGGAGATCCAGAAGTGGTTCGCGAAAAGTGCTCGACCGACCGTGGTGGTCGGCCGGGTGACCGAAGCGGTACCCCTGTGTGCCGTTTATCCTGATGTCGAAGCGCTGGCGCGGCATGCGGCAGGCCTGCTGTCCGGGCGCGGTCATCGCGAATTGGTGTACCTGATGGCGACCGTCACCAGCGCGAGCGACCGCTTGACGGCGGAGGTCTTCAAAGCGGAAGCACTGCGGCTCGGAGCCCGGGCAACCGTCGTGACCTATGAGATGGGATCGCAAGCGGTCCGAAGGGCCATTCTGGATCTGCTCGCCTCGCGGCCGAGACCGACGGCCTTTCTCGTCGGGGCGAACGAGACGGCGGTCACCGTCCTGTGCCACCTTCTCGCAGCCGGAATCCGGGTGCCCGGCGAAGCGAGCGTTCTTTCATGTGTCGATGACTACCTGCTTGGCATGACTTATCCGACCACAGCCCGGTATCGGATCAATGCCGAGGCGATGGGGCGCAAGGCTGCGGAGATGATCGTCACGCTGATCCAGCACGGTACGGGCCGGATCCGGACCACAGCGGTCATGCCCGAGTTCGTCGAGGCCGAGAGTGTTGGTGCGGGACCGGCGTAGGTGGGGTCGCGGTCCGGAGGTCGGTGATCGGGCGGGCTGGCGGGATTGCCTCCGCTCCGGCTTGAAGTCACCCGGTCAGGAGTCTCTTCCGCGCAAACGCTTTGCCCGAGGCAGTCTTGAGGTAGGCCTCGAAAGCCACCGCATCGGGCTCCTTCTCAAAGGCCCCATACCACGCCAACATCCAGGGGCATCCGTGCCGCGTTGAGAGGTTCTCGCCCCGGTTGTGGGCCAGCAGGCGTGTCTTCAAGTCGGTGGTGAAGCCGTAGTAGAACCGGTCAGGATGCTTCTCCGAGCGTAGAATATAGGCGTAGAACACGTTTGATAGGTCACGCCAACCTGCCCTGCTTCGCCAAGGCAAGAAGTCGCCGCAGAGCACCATCGAGCCCTATCGAGAAACCGGGGCCGACCGCCGGTTCTCACGGCTACGAAGGGCATTCTTCCCTTTCGCCAAGGAACTCTCCACCTCCTACCCGCAGCGGAAGCTGCCACTTCGGGCCTGCCATTCGTAGCTTTCGCGAATGCGAAAGCGAAGAATGGTCGGGCTGGCGGGATTCGAACCCACGACCCCCTGCACCCCATGCAGGTGCGCTACCAGACTGCGCCACAGCCCGTCACACTTCCGCGAACGGGCGGGCAGACAATCAGGGCGCACGGAGGTTGGCAAGTCCTGAAAACGGGGCCGCCCACCCCGCCATCGCCATTTCCATCGGGAGTTGGCAAGGCCCGCGAATCGTGCGATTCCGGGGGCATGGAGCGTGTCAAAACCGCCATCGTCGGAGCCAGCGGCTACACCGGTCAGGAACTGGTGAGGCTGCTGTTGATGCACCCGGGCATCGAACTGGTCGCCGCCACCTCGCGTCAGGAAGCCGGCCGATCGCTCGGCGACGTGTTTCCGCGCTTCCGCGGCATGCCCGGCTCCGAACTGGCGTTCATCGGGCCCGACCCGGACGCGATCGCCGCGACTGGCGCCAAGGCCGCCTTTCTCGCCCTCCCACACGGGGTGGCGGCAGAGATCGCTCGGGCCCTTCTCGAGCGCGGACTCAAGGTGATCGACCTCAGCGCCGACTTCCGGCTCCGGGACCCGCAGGTCTATGCCGAATTCTACGGTCACGAGCACCCGGCTCCCGATCTGCTCGGCGAGGCGGTCTATGGTCTGCCGGAGGTGCGCAGCAATGCGATCGCCGCAGCCCGGCTCGTCGCGTCGCCCGGCTGCTACCCGACCAGCATTCTGCTGCCATTGATCCCACTCCTCAAGGCGGGGCTGATCGACCCCGCGACCATCGTCGCCAACTCGATGAGCGGCGTCAGCGGTGCGGGCCGGAAGGCCGACATCCCCCTGCTCTTCTGCGAGTGCAACGAAAGCGTCCGCGCCTATGGCGTGCCGAAGCACCGGCACCTGTCGGAGATCGAGCAGGAGCTGTCGCTGGCCGCCGGCGACAAGGTGACGATCACTTTCATCCCGCATCTGATCCCGGTGAATGCCGGAATCGCCACGACCACCACCGCGATGCTCAAGCCGGGAGTCGATGCCGCCGCGGTCGGCGAGGCGCTGGAGAAGGCCTATGCCGATGCCGACTTCGTCCGGCTGCTCGGCAAGGGTGGATGCGCTGATACCAAGCACGTTACGCGGACCAACTTCATCGACATCGGATGGGAACACGACGCGCGCACCGGCCGCGTCCTGCTGATGAGTGCCGAGGACAATCTCGGCAAGGGAGCCGGAAGCCAGGCATTACAATCGTTCAATCTTCTGTTCGGACTTGAGCCGATGGCGGGATTGCAATTGGTATAGTGGTTCGCGAGGCGCGGCCTCCACCCTTACTCATGGACTTTCCTGTCACCCGGATCAAAGGAGGCGTCGGCGCTGCCCGCGGCTTCCTGACCTCCGCCGTCTCGTGCGGAATCAAGAATCCGGATGCCAAACGGCTCGATCTCGCGCTCATTCATTCCGACGTGCCGTGCACATCCGCCGGCACTTTCACCACCAACCGGGTGAAGGCGGCACCGGTGAAGCTTTCGCAGACCCATCTGCGCCGCGGCGACTTGCGGACGATCGTCGCCAACTCCGGGAATGCCAACGCCTGCACCGGGATGCAGGGCATCCACGACGCCCGGGCGATGGCCAAGGACGTCGCCAAACGGCTTGAGATCCGACGCGGCGAGGTCGCCGTCTGCTCGACCGGCGTGATCGGCCTGCCAATGCCGATGGCGCGGATCGAACCGAAATACGACGATCTCGTGGCCGGGCTGGGGCCGAAGAACGGGACCGATGTCGCCAATGCGATCATCACCAGCGACACCCACCACAAGGAGCTCGCGATTTCCTTCGAGCTCGGTGAACACCGCGTTCGGCTCGGCGGCTGCGTCAAGGGTGCCGGCATGATCTGCCCGAGCATGGCGACGATGCTGTGCTTCATCACGACCGATGCCGCCATCCCTCGCGACTGTCTGCAGAAGGTCACGCTGGAGGCGGTGGAGGACAGCTTCAACCGGATCACCATCGATGGTGACACCAGCACCAACGACACCGTGCTGGTCCTGGCCAACGGCGCCGCCGGGATGAAACCGGTGCGCAAGAACGGCCCGCGCTGCCGGCAGTTCGGCAAAGCGCTGCGGTGGCTGATGATCGAGCTGGCCAAGGCGGTCGTGCGTGACGGCGAGCGGGTGACGAAATTTGTCACGGTCGAGGTCAAGGGCGCGCGCACTTATCTCGATGCCAAGAAGGTCGCCGAGGCCGTCTGCAAGTCGGCGCTGGTAAAAGCCTCATGGAACGGCGGCGACCCGAATTGGGGTCGTGTGCTGCATGCCGTCGGCTACTCCCGCGCCCGCATCCGCGAGGAGCTGGTCGACATCCTCTACGAAGGTCTGCCCGCCTGCGTGGGCGGATTGCAGGCGGACACCCCGATGGACAAGCTCCGGGACGTGGCGGCGAAGCCCGAGTTCCGGATCGAGATCCACCTCAACCAGGGCAAGGCGGACTACGAGATGTACAGTAGCGACCTCTCGCCGGAGTACATCGACTTCAACCGCTCCGAGTACGCCTACTGGAAGCAGGCGCGAAAGGACGGGCTGGTTTAGGGCTCGCGCGGTCCGGCCCCCGGTGCGGCTTCCCCGCGGCCTCGGAGCTTGCCACGCTCCGCTTTGCTCCGCAAAGTCCCGGCATGACGACCCACGAGGAAGCGGCCGAGCAGTTGCGGGCAATCCGTTCGATGATGGAGCGGGCGACGATTTTCCGGGCCTTGTCCGGCGAGGCGGCCCTGTTCGGTGGCGCGGCGTCGCTGGCGGCCGGCTGGCTTTCCGAATCGCGCTCCGGCTGGGCGTGGGGAACGGTCTGGCTGGTCGGGCTCGCCATCGTGATCGTCTTCGCGATCTGGCAGCTGCTCCGAACCGCCTCGGCCAACCAGAAATCGTTCTGGTCGCAGGGTCTGAAGATCGCCCTGCGCGGAGCCCTGCCATCGCTGCTTGCCGGCGGCTTTCTCGGTCTCCTGTTCCTCAAGTACGGTCAGACGGGCAGCGAAACCCTGGCGGCATCGATGTGGATCCTGCACTACGGACTCGCGCTGCTCGCGATCCGGGAGTTCGCACCGAAGTCGATGATCTGGCTCGGACTCGCCTTTCTGGTGACCGGTCTCGCGAGCTTCTGTGCGATGACTTTTGCCCAAACCATTTCCCCCATCCTCCGTACCCTCGGTCCTTCCGGACTCATGGCCGCCACGTTCGGGGGCTTCCATTTGCTCTACGGAGCGGCCATCGTCACCACCACCAAGCGCGGGGCCAGCGGCGAATGATCGATTTCTCCAAGCTCGACAAAACGATTCACGAAAAGGGCCGGCTCAGCATCATGACCCTGCTCGCTTCGCGTGCCGAGCCGTGGGCATTCCAAGACCTCAAGTCGGAGCTCGAGATGAGCGACGGCAACCTGATCACCCACCTGCGGACGCTCGGCAATGCGGGCTACGTCGAGTCGGTCAAACTCACCGGTGACGGACGCCCGCAGACGCTCTACTCGCTCAACCGCGCCGGACGGTCAGCTTTCGAAAGCTACCTCGCCGTGCTTGAGCAGATTCTCGATCTCGGGAAGTGAGTCCGTTGCGGAAGATGAGGCAGGGCCGAAACGCAATTTGATGCTTGCCAACTAAGCTTTGTTCTACAAAGTAAAGGTAGCCCGCGCGATCCGCGGGTTCTTTTCGAACCTCTTACTTTGTTTTACAAAGCCATGTCGACGATCATTTCCAAACCTTTGCGCGCGGAGCTTCTCCGGGCGGCGGTGCTCGGGATGAGTCAGGAGGCGCGGGATGCCGGATTGCAGGTGGACCGGCGTCTGGGATCGGGACCGCTGACCATGCTCGGCGCTCCCGGTCCGCACCGCGCGCTTCTGGACCGGGCCCGTCGTCACGGTGCTCTCGAAGGTGACCTCAACGATGCCTCCGCTCCCACCCGTCGTGTGATGGTGCCGATGACCGGAGCGTCCGCCGAGCAGCGCCAAGGGTGGCGCGCCAAGGGGCATGAGCTGGTCGACCTCACGCTTCCGTCGGTGCGACGCCTCCACGCGATGAAGTCGCTGCTGGCTTCCGAGCTCCGGCATCTGGTGCTGGTCGGGTTCCGAGGCGATCCCGAATGCGAGGCGCTGGTCGGGGGAAATGAGCGGGTGACGGTCGTCGAGAATGCCGACGAAGTCGTCCGGCTGCCGTTCTCACCCCGCTTCGGCCTGCTTTGCCAAACCTCGGTCGCCAGCCGCCGTTTCGCCACGGTCGCGGCGGCGCTGCGCATGCGGCATCCGGATAGCGATGTCCAGGCACTCGACACCCGGAGTCCGGCGATGATCCGGCGGGAGGATGCCATGGCCGACCTCACCCGGCGCTGCGATGCGGTGCTTGTCCTCGCCGACCTCGCCGACCTCAGCGGCACGACCCTTTACGAAGTCGCTCGGTGCCATGGGAAGCCGGCGGCACGAATCGGAAGTCCCGACACCGCCATTCCCCTCGATCTAACAGAATACCGAAGGATCGGACTGACGGCTGGAGTCCACACTCCGGACGCGGAGCTTGAGGCGCTCGAAGCCCGCCTCCGGGGTGGCTGAAGTGGTGCTGGCAGGGGTGGGGGATTTCTGACAAAAGCTCCGGCTGTGAGAATCCGTTCCCTGGCCATCGCGACCCTGCTTGTCCCGCAACTTCATGCCGCTCCCTTGAGCGAAGCCGACCGGCAGGCGCTGATCGAGCAGCTCGACGAGCTGAAGGGCCAGGCTGGCGAACAGGCGACCACCCGCTTGAAGGCTGCCGCCGCTGCCTTCTCCAGCGCGATGAAGGACGAGGACGCCGCGACGGAGCTGTATGTGAAGTGCATCGAGAAGGTCGACTTCGAGATGCAGGACCGGGATTCCTCGGCCTTCCGGGATTGGAAGCGTCGCAACAAGGACCGGCTCGATGAAGAAGGCCACGGCCTTGCGCTGCGCCACCAGCTCCGTTGGGCAGTTCTCACTCTGCAGGCCGCCAGCGACCGGACGAAGACGGCGGAGCTGGCGCCCGAGTTGCTGGAAGCACTCGAAGCGATCTACCGCGACCCGAAGGCCTTGAGTCGCCACTTCAACATCCTCGGCCAACCGGTCGATTCGACGGTCTTCGCGCGGGCCTATGGACTGAGCGGCTACAAGATCGAGAACTGGCCGATGTCCCCGCTGCAAGCCGGACGCGACAAGGTGAGGGTGGACGCTCCCTTCCAGCTGGTCATCTTTCCCGCGCTTCGACAGAAAAAGGACTTCGCAGGCCTGCGTGAGGCTTGGGACCGGCGGATTCACTTCGAGGATGTCACCTGCGGCTTCTGGTCCGGCGGCGACGCCGAGGATGGCATGAGCCCGGAGCGCATCGCTTTCACCACTGATACCCGTCCGATGCTGGAGTGGGAAAAGGAAGAGGATCTCTTCAAGCAGGGCGACCAGCAGACCGCCGCGGTCGCGATGCTGACCCATCTCAAGAACCACATCGGCCACAGCCATGCCCGCGACTGGGAAGCACGCTTCCGCGAACTGGTCGAGCCGAAGGACGAGGCGACCGATACCCAAGGCTAGGAATTGTCAGCAGATGGACCGCGAGCTTCAGCTCGCCCCGTCATGCCAGCTGCCGGACCAACCCGGGCGAGCTGAAGCTCGCGGTCCATCATTCCGGCGAAAAAGCTCAGGCCAGCTTCGCCTTCGCCGCGGCTTCCATTTCGCCGAGCTTGTCGCGTTCCGGTGCCGCACCGCGGGCCATGTCCGGCTTGCCACCGCCCTTGCCGCCGGCCAATGCCGCCAGCTCGCGAAGAAGATCGCCAGCCTTGAGACCCCGAGCTTGCGCCGCCTCGCCGCAGTAGGCGCCGAGGTGGAGCTTGTCGCCGTCGTCCACGATGACGAAAGCGGCATCCGTGAACTGCTTCTTCTTCAGGCCGTTCAGAAGCTCCTGCAACAGTGACGCGTCGGACTCGATCGAAGTCACGATCGGTCCTCCCTGTTCGATCAGCAAAGCCAGCGCGGCATCGGCCTGCTTGGCTGCGGCGGATGCCTGGAGTTTCTTCACCCGCTTTTCGGCCTCGATGCCCGCCTCGCGGAGCTCGTCCAGCTTCGAACGAAGCATGCCGAGCGTGTGATTGATCTGACGAATGTCGCCCTTTTCGACAAGCATCGCGGTCATGATCCGCGGCATGTCGCCCACCGAAACCGGCTCCTCGCCGAGCTCGTCGAGCTTCGCGTTCGCCGCCGCGAGCTTCGCTTGGAGCGTGTCCGTTTCGTCATCCATGTCGCGCGCCATGTGCTGCAGGTGCTCCCACGCACTGTCGCCGCAGACCGCCTCGATGCGTCGGACACCCGACGCGATCGCGCCTTCACTGCGGATCTTGAACAAACCGATTTCTCCCGTCTTGCGGACGTGGGTTCCACCGCAGAGTTCCATCGAATAGCCGTCGAGCTCGCGGGGGGCGCCACCGATTTGTACGACACGCACCGTATCTCCGTACTTGTCGCCGAAGAACTGCATGATGTCCTTGCGCTCCTTGATTTCGGCATGCGGGACCTCTGCCCAGGACACCGGCTCGTCGGCGGTAATGCAGGCGTTGACCTTTTCCTCCATCGCCTCGATCTGCTCGGCGGTGACCGGAGCGCTGTTGAAGTCGAAACGCAGGCGCTCCTCGTCGACCGACGAGCCCTGCTGGGCGGCGTCGCTCGACACCACCTCGTGAAGCGCCCAGTGAAGCAGATGAGTCGCGGTGTGGTGCGCCTCGATCGGGCGGCGGCGCTTCGCATCGACCCGGAGCTTCACGGTGTCGCCCGGCTTGACGTCGGCGTCGGCGGGAACCGCGTGGGCACGCGCACGACCGATCTGCTGAACCGCGGTGACGTTGTGGGCCAGCGCATCCTTGACTAGAATGCCGGTGTCTCCGACCTGACCACCCATTTCAGCATAGAACGGGGTCTTGTCGGTGATCACGAACAACGAATCGTCCTGGGGATGGACTTCAAGGACCAGCACATCGGCTTCGTCGGAGTCGAAACCCGTGAAGGCGGTCACCGCCTCCGTCGAGATGTCGAGAGCGCGCACCACCGAGGTCTTCTGGGCTGCGCGGGCGCGTTCACGCTGCTCCTCCATCAGTTCCTCGAAACGCTGCATGTTGACCTTGATCGCGCGGTCCGCGCAGAGCAGCTCGGTCAGGTCGATGGGGAAGCCGAAGGTATCGTAGAGCTCGAACGCCACCTCGCCCTCGATCCCGTAGAATGAATCGTTCAACCTTCGGAGCTGTGATTCCAACGTCCTAAGGTCACTTTCAAATCTGTCTCTTTCAATGGGTTCTCCGGTCAATAGCTCAGAGTTCGGCGGCTTGATGACGCTTTGCCAATCGTTAGAAAAACTAAGCGCCCTACTGGCAGCCTCTTGGACCCGAGTAGTTGAATATCTGTTGAAATGATCATATAGCTCTACCCCAGAAGCGTGCATCGACTGGAGAAGGTCGAGAATCAACTCCGATGCCACTCCGTCTTGAATCGCATGTCTGAGTTTTGCACAAATCTCCAGAAGCCTCGGGACTTCGATCTTTCGCTTTTGTAGGTGCTGATAGTGCGCGCCAAACAGCACTAGCCCACGGTCCAGCGTCTCGTTGAAGCTCGCTTCCTCGCGCTCGAGCGTCACGCGGATCGCAGCCTCCCGCTCCTTCAGTTCCGGGAAGACCCCTCCCATCTGTTCGACCAGCGTGGAAACCAGCGCGCCGAAGAACGGCTTGTCGCCTGAAAAGCCCAACTCGCGACCGTAGCGGACGGCCCGGCGCAAAATACGGCGAAGGACGTAGTTCCGGCCGTTGTTGCCCGGGAGAATCCCATCGGCGATCGAGAACGATAGCGTGCGCAGGTGGTCGGCGATCACCCGGAAAGCGATGGCCACCTTCATCTCCTCCGAGAACGCCGAGCGGTCGGCATCGAGTTCCGGATAGATGTTCACGTAGGTCTTGCCGCTCAGCTCCTCAAGCTTGCGGAAGATCGGGGTGAAGACGTCGGTCGCGTAGTTGCTCGGCTTGACCGAGAAGTCGGTGAAGCCCTTCGTGTTCTGGATGATCGAGCAGGCTCGCTCGAATCCCATGCCGGTATCGATGTGCTTGGCAGGCAGGTCGCGGAAGGATCCGTCGGCCTCGGCGTTGTACTGGATGAACACGAGGTTCCAGATCTCGATGCACAGGTCAGAGTCACCATTGACCAGCTGACCGTTCGAGTCGCCGTTCGGGGTGAGGTCGACGTGAAGTTCGGAGCAAGGGCCGCACGGGCCGGTCTCGCCCATCATCCAGAAGTTGTCCTTCACGTTGCCATCGACGATGTGCTTGCGGGGATCGAGGCCCTTGCCTTTGAAGAGCTCGGCCCAGAGATCCCAAGCCTCCTGGTCGAACTCACCCGGATCGCCCTTGGCCTTGTCGGGCGCGTAAACCGTCGCGTAGAGCCGGTTGGCCGGGAGGCCCCAGCGCTCGACCACCAGTTCCCACGCCCATTGGATCGCCTCGGCTTTGAAGTAGTCGCCGAACGACCAGTTCCCGAGCATCTCGAAGAAGGTGTGGTGGTAGGTGTCGTAGCCGACATCATCGAGGTCGTTGTGCTTGCCACCGGCGCGGATGCACTTCTGCGTGTCCGTCGCCCGTCCCGGATCGTACGGAGCCTTCTCGGTCCCGAGGAAATACGGCACGAACGGGTTCATCCCCGCGTTGGTGAAAAGAAGACCCGGCGATTGGGGAAGCAAGGGCGCGGAAGGCACGATGGTGTGCTGCTTTTCGCGGAAGAAATCGAGGAAGCTCTGGCGGATCTCGGCGGCGGTCATGGACGCGGGAAGTCGTTGAGGACGAAAGGGCGGGGAACTTGGGAAAATCCCGGCGCCGAGTAAAGCGTCGGCTGAGCGGACGCGCGGGGGCAAAGGGCCGTAGAGAAAGCCCACGGACGCGCGGGGGCGCGCGTCCCTACCTTTGCCGCCACGCTTGGGCGTAGCGTCGACCGAACTCGATCAACGCGTCCCGGCCGAAGTGCACCGAGTCGACCTTCTCCAAACCGGCCGCTTCGACAAATCGGGAACCGCGATCTTCTTCGGCAACCGCCCTCAAGCCCTGCCGGACCCGCTCATGATCGATGTTCGGCCGCGTCGGTTCGGCAAGGTCTCCGATCAGGAATGGGAGATCGGGTTGATCGAGCTCCCCCCTCATTGCGTGCATCAATCCCCGGAGTCGATCTGCATGGGCTGCCGAGTCCGCAGGATCGAGCGCATCCGTTTCCCCCTGGTGCCATAGTACCGCCCGGAGCACGCCGAACCGCTCCGCGTAGCGAGCACGGCGCACGGTATTCTGGAAGCTTGGTGAGCCCGGACCCAGAGACTGGATCGGAGCGCCTCCCCAAGCGCACGGAATCAAGCCGACCGAGTGACCCGGGGTTTCCTTCCTCAACTCGACCGCAAACGGCAAGCCGAGCCCGAAGCCCGCGCTCCGTTGGTTGAGATGCAAGGGATGGGATGCCGGTCGCCATCGGATCGAACCTCGCCGCTTCGAGTCCTTCAGCTTCGCCTGCCCACCGAGCACGAGCACGCCGGGCACCGGATCGAAATCGTCGGCCTGCCACGGGTCATCCGCACGGATACATCCGAAGCCCGCCATGTTCGATTGCCCCATCAAGAGGAACAGGTCGAACTTTTCCCGAGCCTCGGGAATCGACCACGGACCGCGAGGGCAGGCGGGAAAATGTCGCAGGCGCCAACGACGCACCGCGAGCCGTCTCACCACTGAACGGGAGCGAGGGCGGTCACATCGACGCTCTCCTCACCGGTGTAGCGGTAGTGGCCGATCACTTTGAAGTTGAGCAGGCAATTCTCCCACACGGGACCGGAACCGATATTGTGGACCACCCACGACTCGCTGCGATGCTCACCGGGACCCGGAACCACGATGCCGATGTGGCTGCGTCCGCCAGCCAAACGCCATGCGACCACGTCGCCGGGTTGGTAGTCGGTCAGGTCCTGACTCGGCTGATCGCCGTCAGCGGTGCTGACCAACAGCTCGGCGCCCGAGCGGCGGAAGAAGCGCTGGAGATTCGCGGTGAGGCGGTGGTCGATGTTCCGGTCAGCCGACTTGCGGCCGAAGATCTGCGGGTACTCGGAGAAGTTCCGGACCATGTCCTCATGAACCCGCTTCTGGAGGTCGATCCCAAGTGCCCGATACGAGCGGATCACCAGATCCTCGGCGCGGCCCTTGTCCGAAGGAATGTCGCCGTTGGGGTAAGGAATCTTGTAGTAAGCGTCCTCGTAGGCCACGGCCGACTGAGTCCGCTGGAGAGCGGCGGCAGCGAGGCGCTCGCCCGGTTTGGCGGACGGCTGAAGCTCGGCAATCAGACGGTCAGCACGCTCTGTCGTGGGAGCCGTTTGCTGGGCCTGAAGGAGCGGCAAAAAGGGCTTCCCGAAAAAGTAAACGGCGCCGGCAGCGACAAGCAGAACCACCCAGCCCGCAAGGAAATTCGGCCGCTTCGCCGGCTTCTGAGGCCGGGGGCCGATGTATTCGATCGTGTCGAGGTGATTGTTGGAGCGGCGAGCCATTTGACCGGGCAATCGATACTTGTCCTGTTACCAATCGCAATACGGGATTTGTCTTTTCAACTTTTCTGAAAGTTAAGGTTTCTGAATCTCGACGGCAACCCCAAAACTACCTATCTCATTGGGCATGAACGCGGTCCGATTCGAAAAGCCCCTGAGGTGGGGTGAGCTGGATGTTCCGCTGTTCGGCATCAGCTCGGATTGGTTCGGAAAACCCGTACAGCCGCCGGTCGCGTGGAGCCTCGCGCTCGATCCGGAGCGCTTCTGGTTCATCGCCTCGCATGGTCGGCCGGCAAGCATCCATCCCAAGGCCCGGCCCGGTCGTTTTTTGGCGGAGTTGTGGAAGTTCGATGTCGCGGAGCTCTTCATCGCGGATCCCGGAAGCGGACGCTACCTCGAGCTGAATCTCTCTCCGAACAGTGCCTGGTGGAGCTGCGAATTCAGCGCTCCGAGAGTCCGAACTTCGCCCGACGAAAGCGAGTGGCCGGGTGTGGAAACCTTTGCCGAACTCGCTGCCGATGGCACCTGGGTCGCGGCGATGGCACTTCCGCTCGCCACGCTCCGCGAACGCCTCAGCTTCGGCGAAACCACCACCGCCAACTTCACCTTCATCGTCGAATCACCGGAACAGCGCTTTCTGAGCGCCTCGCCGCTGGGCGACGGCGAACCCGATTTCCACCGTCCGGAGAAGTTCCAGCCGCTGCGGATTCACGATGGCGGCTTGCCCGGAACCGGCAGCCATCCCTAGCGTCATCCCGTGTCGGACGAGTCCTTGCTGATCGTTTCCCCGGAGTGCTGGCGCGACGCCTGTTTCTCGCTTCCGGCGACGCGCGCGCTGGCCCGGGTCCGTCCCACAGACATTCTCTGCCCCGAACCGCAGCGTCGACTTTGGGAGGCGTCCGGGGTCTCGCAGGTCCTGACCCACGACGGCAGCAAGAAGTCACTGGCGGAGTCGCTGACAGGAATCCAGCATGTGTTGCTCTGGGAAGACGGCGTGGTTGCGAAAGCCTGTGTGAAGGCCGCTATACCGGACCGGATCGGACTGCCCGCACCCGGTTTGGCGAAGAAGCTCACCCGTTCACTCGAGCGCACGGTGCGTCCCGGCCCTCCTGAACACGACGTTCGCCGATTCCTCGACACCGCCGCCACACTCGGTGCGGAACCTTTCCAGCAAGAGAACTTCGCGGCGTTGGAAATCGAGGGGGAACGCTACCCTGACAAAGTTCTGATCGTTGCTGACAGCGACTTCGGGAAAAACCACGAATGGCCTGCCGGGCGCTGGATCGAGCTGTTGGAAGAGCTTCCAAAGCATCTGCTGGTCCTTGCGTCGGGGCCGCTCGCGCGGAAAGTCGCGGAAGCCACCGGCATCGAGGTTCTGGAAATTTCCGATCCGATCGAAGCGGCCCGCTTCGGACAGCTGATCGGCGCGGACGGCTCCATGCCCCACGTCGCGGCCGCATTCGGTACGACATGTGCCGTACTATATGGTCCCGGCGACCCCGATCTGATCCGTCCGCTGGGCAAGCAACATTCGATCATCCGGAGGAAAGTCGAATGCTCTCCCTGCTTCGTCTCAAGCTGCCCGCTGGATCTCCGTTGTCAGGAAGACCTCAGCGTGGGACGGGTATCGAACTTGCTCCGAGGATTCATTCCCGCATGAGGAAGTCCAGCAACAGCCCTTGCAGCACCTGGTAGAAGTGGGAGCGGATCCGTGCGGATCGCTTGTCCGGAGGCATTGCCTCGAGCTCTTCATTCCCGAACCCGAACCGTGCTTCGAGAGAGAGGCGGGCCTGGTTCAGGCCTCCGTACCACAGCTCGGCATCCGGTCGCTCGATGAACAATGGCTGACCCGGTTCCAGCGGACCGAGCGCTTTCGCGATGACTTCAAGCTGGGCATTGAACTCGCCGCGAAGTTCGGGCAGCACGAAGTCCGACCAGTCATCTGCCAACGAGGCATCCATTTTGCCGGAGAGCCTTGTGGCGAGATCCGACCCGCCGCCTTGCGCGTCAGCAATGATCGACCGCAGCACCAGCAGATCCAGATCGGTTTCGAGGTCGACCCGGATGCGGCCGTCGAGCGTCGGTGCGGCCTTCATCCCTCGGTCTTCTCCATCGCCGCCTTGAGCTGGTGGGCCTGGAGTTGCTGCGTGTAGAGCTCCGCCTTTTCCTTCTGGCCGGTCCAGACCACCGAACGCCCGAGCTGGTGGACCTCGAGCATCAGCTTCTCCGCCCTCGGCTTGCCATAGCCCAGGACCTTCATGAAGACCCACGTCACGTAGTCCATCAGGTTCACCGGATCATCGTGAACCACCACGCTCCATGGCTGGTCGAGCGCCGTCTTCTCTTCTAACAGCGTATCGCTCTCCGGCATCGTTCAGACCTCGGCAGGTTCTTCGGTCGGAGCATCGATCCATTTGCCGTGCTCGCGGATCAGGTCGATCAGGCGGTCGACCGCCTCGGCTTCCGGGATATTGAATTTCACCGCCTGCTTGCCGACGTAGAGGTTGATCTTGCCCGGAGCGCCACCGACGTAGCCGAAGTCGGCGTCGGCCATCTCGCCCGGTCCGTTGACAATGCATCCCATCACCGCGATGCGGACGCCCTTCAGGTGGCCGGTGGCCGCGCGGATCTTCTGGGTCGTGGTCTGCAGGTTGAAGAGGGTCCGGCCACAGCTCGGGCAGGCGACGTAGTCGGTCTTGAAAATGCGGGCGCCCGCAGCCTGGAGCACGTTGTACGATAGGCGTAGTGATTGCCCCGGGGCTGGCTCACCCTGGATGATCACGGCATCACCGATGCCGTCGCAGAGCAGCGAGCCGATGTTGCCCGCTGCTGCCAGCAACGCCTCGACGAAGTCACCGCTTTCGGCGGCCGGAACCAGCGTGTCCTTGAGAAGGATCGGGTGGCGGGCATCGAGCCGGAACGCGAGCATCCGGAAGGCGTGGACGACTTCCAGATCGAGTCCGTCCGCCACGGTGACCAGGCGGGCCTCGGTGCCGGCGTTGATGGCGGAAATTGCCGCCTCGTCTCGTGGATCGACACTGACGACGCCGGAACGTTCGATGACGATCTCCGGCTTGTAGTCACCCATCTTGGCGATCTTGTGTGCGACCGCATTCCACTTCTCTTGAGAGGTGAACACGCGGATCTCGTGTTCTCCTCCCAGCTCATGGCCTTCGATCTCCATCACTTCCGTCTTACGACGTTCATAGGAAAAGGGAGCGTAGGAGGGCGTGAGCTGTGGCGTGGCTGGAGCGTCCCGCTCCAGTCCGTGATCGGAGCGTCCCGCTTCGACTTCATCCCAAGAAGCACCATAAGGCGACCCGGTCCACTTCCCGCCGTCTTCCCCCGGATTCCGCAGCACATACCGGACCTGATTCCGGAAGTCATCAGCATCGCGAACGATGTGATCATACGATTCCTCCTGCCAGAACGGTCCCGTCCGACCCAGAAGTCGATTCGCTTCCTTCGCCGTGAACGACTTCCACGAGTGTGTGACTCCAGCGAGATCAAATCCTTCGGCCGGCGTCACCACCGCATGAACGTGGTTCGGCATCACACTCCAGGCGTGGAGCGTGTAGCGGCTACCGTCGAAATGCCGGAGTGCCTTCTCGACCAATTCCGCGACTTCTGGATTTGCCAAATGACACTCGCCATGGTTCTCGTGCAAAGTCGGCTCGATCAGCGATTCCTGAAGCTCCCGGATCTCTTCCCGCAGCGGAAGGATCTCGCCTAGGGCGTTTCGCGAGCCGGCGGCGGCGATGGCCTTCTCGATTCGCTTCAGCAGCATCAGGCGACGATCGCGGTGCTCGGTCATCACGGTGTCGGGAAGGGCATCATCCAGCCGGAACGTCACCGTATAGGTCGCGCCGGGGATTCTCCAGTGAGGGAGGTTTGTGGAGGTGCCTCGTTCAAGGTGCTCCCAGTTCGGGCGAATCGACGCGGCGGTTTGGTTGAAAGAGGGGCGGGACGCCCCTTGCACAGACTGGAGCGGGACGCTCCAGCCACCCTTGTTCTGGAATGGCTCTGCGAGCGCTCGGGCGACGGGGATCTCGAATACCGGATCTTCGGTCAGTGAAACGCGGACGGTGTCGCCGATGCCATCGGCGAGCAACGAGCCGATGCCGATCGCGCTCTTAATGCGGCCGTCCTCACCATCACCCGCTTCCGTAACGCCGACATGCATCGGGTAGTTCCAGTCGTCACCCTCCTCTGATAGCCGGGCGACCAGCAGGCGATAGGCCTCGATCATGACTTTCGGATTCGAGGCCTTCATCGAGAATACGAAATTGTGGTAGTCGAGGTCGCGGGCGATGCGGGCGAACTCCAGCGCGCTTTCCACCATGCCGAGCGGCGTGTCGCCGTAACGGTTCATGATACGGTCGGACAACGAACCGTGATTGGTACCGATGCGCATGGCCCGTCCGAGGTCCTTGCACATTTCGACCAGCGGGGCGAACTGCTCACGGATCCGCTCGAGTTCCTCCTCGTACTGGGCGTCGGTGTATTCGCGGATCTCGAACTTCTTCTTGTCGGCGTAGTTGCCGGGATTGACGCGGACCTTCTCGACCCACTTCGCCGCTTCGAGCGCGGCGTCGGGCTTGAAATGGATGTCCGCCACCAGCGGCACCTCACACCCGGCGGCCCGCACCTCGCGGGCGATGTTTTCCAGATTGGCCGCATAGACTTTTGTCTGAGCCGTGATCCGCACGATTTCGCAACCGGCGTCCGCGAGTTCCAGCACCTCCTTCACGCACGCCAGGGTGTCCCGGGTGTCGGCCGTGATCATCGACTGCACCCGGATCGGGTGGTCGCCGCCGATACCGACATTGCCGACCAGCACCTCGCGGGTCCGGCGGCGGGTGTAGGACAGCAGATCGGGACAGTAGTGGAGCAGCGAGTGTTCGCTCATCGGTCGGGCAGGAATACACGAGGATTCCGGCCTCGGCAATGGCGGTCCGGCCGAGTGCTCTCTCAAGATTTCTCCGCCTTCATCCGGCGCTTCCGCTCCAGCCCTTCGAAGTGGACCCGGCGGGCCTCCGCCTTCCGCTCGCGCTCCTTGCGGCGGCAGTTCCGGCACCGGATGGCGATTTGCTCCATTTCGCCACCCGCGTCCTCAAACCACCACTTCTGCTGCGCACCGGTCCAGACCTCGGCTTTCCCACAATCCCTACACGTGAATCGCCAGTCGAGATAGTAGCGGCCGACAAAACAGGGAACTCCGAAGGAACCCATCACACTGCGAGTGTGAAGCTTGGTACGGTCGATCGGCGTGAGACGCAGTTGCCACGCCCGGTCCCGGATCGCCCGCTCTTCTTCCCCGCGTTCGAGCTCACGCTCTTTCCAGTAGCGCCGGCACTTGCGCGTCCCCTCCATCCGGGGCTTTCGCTTCTCCCGCTTTGGCTTGTGTCGGCCACGACCCATCTGCGGTGAAACTGCAATACGTCCACCCGGGAGTCAAAGATCCGTGGGAACCGCGTCGAGTGCGTTACCCTCCCACGCAAAACGCCGCTCCAATCGGAGCGGCGTTGCAGAATCAATCGGGAGCCGGACGGCCGGACTCAGTTCCGATGCCGGCGCTTCAGGTGAAGCTGGGCGAGCGACTTGGCGATGATCGCCTGGAGGTGGGCCACCTCTTCGGCATCCTCGTCGTGGCTGATGCCCTTGAGCTGCTCTTCGGCACGTTGCATCGCTTCCTCGGCCTTGGCCTCGTCGATGTCGTCCTCGCCGAGGGCCATGTCGGTCAGCAGGTTGACCCGTTGCTGGGTCACTTCCGCAAAACCACCACCCACAGCGAGCGTGACGATCTGGCCGTCCTTCTCGTAGCGGAGCTCGCCCGGCTCGACCGCGGTCACGAGGGCCGCGTGACCTTCGAGCACACCCATCTCTCCGTTCGCGCCCGGCAAGTAGACGTTGCCGACGGTATCGGAGAAGATCTTCTTCTCGGGAGTGACGATTTCGAGGTGGAGAGACATCGCGCGGGGATTTGAAGAGGAATGCGTTCAGGCAGGCGCCGCGAATCAATCGCGGGAGACGGTGTCGATGCCGGCCTTCATGTAGAAGTTGCCTTCGGCGACGTCGTCCCACTTGCCGTCGAGAATCTCGGCGAAGCCCTTAACGGTGTCTTCCATCGAAACCAGCGCGCCGGGCACGTTGGTGAAGATTTCCGCAACGTGGAACGGCTGGGTGAGGAAACGCTGGATCTTCCGGGCGCGGAACACGCTCAGCTTGTCCTCATCCGAAAGCTCGTCCATGCCGAGAATCGCGATGATGTCCTGAAGGTCGCGGTAGCGCTGGAGAACCTGCTGCACGCCACGGGCGACGCGGTAGTGCTCCTCACCGACGACTTCCGGGGCAAGCGCCTTGGAGGTCGAGGCCAGCGGGTCCACCGCCGGGAACAGCGCCTGCTCTGCAAGCGAACGCTCGAGAACCACGGTCGCGTCAAGGTGGGCGAAGGTATTCGCGGGAGCCGGGTCGGTAAGGTCGTCCGCAGGGACGTAAACCGCCTGGATCGAGGTGATCGAACCCTTGTTGGTCGAGGCGATCCGCTCCTGCAGCGAGGCCATTTCCTCCGACAGGGTCGGCTGGTAACCCACCGCGGATGGCGTCCGGCCGAGAAGCGCGGAGACCTCGGAACCGGCCTGCGAGAAACGGAAGATGTTGTCGACGAACAGCAGCACGTCCTGGCCGTCCTCGTCGCGGAAGTGCTCGGCCATGGTCAGCGCGGAAAGCGCGACCCGGAGACGCGCACCCGGAGGCTCGTTCATCTGGCCGTAGCAGAGGGCCACCTTCGAACCGTCGGCGATGACGGGGTTGCCCTTCTCGTCGAGCTTCGGGTGACCCTTCTCGTCCTTCTCGGTGGCGATAACGCCGGACTCGATCATTTCCCAGTAAAGGTCGTTACCCTCACGGGTCCGCTCACCCACACCGGCGAACACGGAGAAACCACCGTGTGCCTTGGCGATGTTGTTGATGAGCTCCATGATGACGACGGTCTTGCCGACGCCAGCACCGCCGAAGAGGCCGCCTTTTCCACCCTTCACGAGCGGGCAGATGAGGTCGATGACCTTGATGCCGGTGGGAAGGATTTCCTCGGTGGCCGATTGCTCGGTGAGGAGGGGGGCGGGACGGTGGATCGGGGAACGCAGGTCCGGGTTCGGAAGCGGCACGTTCTCGTCCACGAGATCACCGGTGACGTTGAAGATGCGTCCGAGAACCTGCTTGCCCACGGGCACCGCGATCGGCTTGCCGGTGTCGACCAGCGACATGCCGCGCTTGAGGCCGTCGGAAGTGGACATCGAGACCGCGCGGACCCAGCCGTCGCCAAGGTGCTGCTGCACTTCGAGGACGAGCGTGGTCGGCTCGCCGTTGAGCTCGTAGCTGACTTCGAGGGCGTTGTAGATCTCGGGCAGCTTGGTAGCTTTCGAGAAGTCGGCGTCGACGACGGCGCCGATGACCTGGACGATGGTTCCTTGGTTGGACATGTCTGTTATCAGTGAAGGGTTGTCAGTTATCAGTTGTGGGTCCTGGAAGCTCGGTCACCAGAAACCTGATAACCGATAACAGAGAACGTGTTACTCCATCGCCTTCATGGCGGTGGTGATCTCGAGCAGTTCCGCGGTGATCGCGGCCTGACGGAGCTTGTTGTACTCGAGCGTGAGTTCCTTGATGAACTTCTTGGCGTTGTCGGTGGCGGCCTTCATCGCGACCATCCGGGCGGAGTGCTCGGAGGCGCGGCTCTCGACCAGCATCTGGTAGACCTGGAAGTTCACGTAGAGTGGCAGAAGCGTGTCGAGGACTCCCTCGGCGTTCGGCTCGAAAAGGTAGTCTTTACCCAGCGCGGCCATGTGGTCGGTGTCACGCACCTGGCCCTTGCCAACGCCTTCGTAGTCCTGCTTCTCGCCGAGGGAACTGGCGGAAATCGGAAGCAGTTGGGTCACGGTCGGCTCCTGGGTGAGGGTCGACACGAAGTTGGTGAAAGCGATGCTCACCTTGTTGTACTTCCCGTCGAGGAAGAGCTGGGTGAGCAGCTTGGCGATCGGACGCGCTTCGCCGAAGGGAACCGGATCCTTGACCTCGAAGTCGGCGACCATGTTGCGGCCGGCCTTGCCGAGCTGGATTCGGAGCTTCCGGCCGACAGTGACAACATCGGCGTCCGGAGCCGCGGCGCGGACCTTCTTTCCGAGGTTCGTGTTGAGCGCGCCGCAAAGTCCCTTGTCGGTCGAGATCACCAGGATCAGCTCCTTTCCGCCCTCGCGCTGTTCGAGCAGCGGGTGGGCTTCCTCATCGACGTTCTCCTTGAGGTTGACGAGAACCTGGTTGAGCAGGTCGGCGTAGTCCCGGCCGGCGATGGCTTGGTCCTGCGCCTTCTTCATCTTGGCGGCGGCGACAAGCTGCATCGCCCGCGTGATCTGGGCGGTGTTCTTGACCGACTTGATGCGTCGGCGGATGTCGCGGAGGTTGGCCATGTGCTAGCGGAGAGCTGGGAGCTTGGAGCGGAGAGTTCGAAGAGAGGCGGAATTACTTCCAGGAGCCCTTGAAGTCATCGAGGGCCTGCTTCACGGCATCGACCATCTCGGTATTCTTCTTGAGGTCCGGCTTCTCGTTGCGGATCTTGTCGAGAAGCTCGGTCTTGCGGGTCTCGAAGAACTCGCCCATCGCGGACTGGCACTCCTTGACGCGGTCCACGGCAACATCGTCGAAGTAGCCGTTCTGCATCGCGAAGAGGTAGACCGCCTCGAGCTCCATCGAGATCGGCGAGTACTGGTTCTGCTTGAACAGCTCGACGATGCGCTGACCACGCTCGAGTTTCTTCTTCGTGCCGGCATCGAGGTCGGAACCGAACTGGGCGAAGGCCTGGAGCTCGCGGAACTGCGCGAGGTCGAGCTTGGTCGTGCCGGCCACCGACTTGATCGTCTTGGTCTGGGCAGCGGAACCGACCCGCGAAACCGAGAGACCGACCGAGATCGCCGGGCGGATGCCTTGGTAGAAGAGGTCCGTTTCGAGGTAGATCTGACCGTCGGTGATCGAGATCACGTTGGTCGGAATGTAGGCCGAAACGTCACCGGCCTGCGTTTCGATGATCGGCAGCGCGGTCAGCGATCCGCCACCGGCTTGCTCGGAAAGGCGAGCGGAACGCTCGAGCAGGCGGGAGTGGAGGTAGAAAACGTCACCCGGGTAGGCCTCACGACCGGAGGGGCGCTTCAGGATCAGCGACACCTGGCGGTAGGCCACGGCGTGCTTGGAAAGGTCGTCGAACACGATCAGGCACTCCTCGCCCTGATCCATCAGGTACTCGGCGATCGCGCAGCCGGCGTAGGGAGCGAGGAACTGCATCGCCGCGGCGTCCGAAGCGGAAGCGGAAACGATGGTCGTGTATTCCATCGCGCCGGACTCCTCGAGGGTCTTCTGGATCCGGGCGACGTTGGAGAGCTTCTGGCCGATGGCGACGTAGATACAATACAGCGGCTTGTGGTTCTGCAGCTTGCCCTGCTCGGCCAACTTGTTCTGCTTCGCTTGGGAAATGATGGTATCGACGGCGATCGTCGTCTTGCCCGTGGCACGGTCACCGATGATGAGCTCACGCTGGCCGCGGCCGATCGGGATCATCGCGTCGATCGACATGATGCCGGTCTGCACCGGAACCGAAACCGACTTCCGCTTGATGATGCCCGGAGCGATCTTCTCCATCGGGTACTGGGCGGCGGCCTCGATGTCGCCCTTGCCGTCGACAGGCTGGCCGATCGCATTGACCACGCGGCCGAGGACGTTGCGGCCGACCGGAACGGAGAGGAGCTGGCCGGTGGCTTGGCACTCGACGCCTTCGGTCACCGCGGCGTAGTCACCGAGGAGCACGACACCGACTTCGCCTTCCTCAAGGTTCATCGCCAGGCCGGTCACTCCGCCCGGGAAGGAGATCATCTCGTTGAGGGAAACGTCCGAAAGGCCTTCGACCTTGGCGACGCCGTCACCCACTTCGCGGACCACGCCGACGTTGGTTTTCTCGACCGAGGTCGTGATGTTGGAGATCTCCTTTTCGAGTTCCTGGAGGATGCTGCTCATTTCAGTGACAGGTTTGAGGTGGTCGGTGATGGTTCAGAATGCTTGGGCGAGGCGGTCGAGGCGGCCCTTGACCGAGCCGTCCCAGACATCGCTGCCCACGCGGACCTTGAGTCCGCCGAGGAGTTCCGGGTTCACCCGGTATTCGAAAGTCAGTTGGTTGCCGTATTTGGCGATGAGACCCGCCGTGACCCGCTGCTGGGTCGCCTCGTCGAGCGTATCGGCGCTTTCGATGATCACACGACGGCTCTCGAGCTCGAGTCGGACCAGTCGCTTGAGGGCACCGAGGATGCCGCGGTAGTCGCGCGGCTTTTCGGTGGCCAGCTGGCGAACAGCCTTGGCAAGGCGTTCCTCGTCAAGACGGCCGTCGGTCTGGCAGAGCCGGAAAATGCGGCGTGCGGTGCTGGCGGCGACCTTTGAGATCTTCATGGCGAGCTGGCGGAAATGCGTGGCAGGAGGATCAGCCTTCGACCTTGGCGAGGGCTTCCTGGTTGATCCGGCTCTTGTCGTTCTCGTCGAGCACCTTGCCGGTCACCTGGGCGGTGGTGGCGGTGACGAGACGGCCGAACTCGCGCTTGAGTTCCGCGGCAATCTGGTCGCGCTCCGCCTTGGCGGCGGCTTCGGCCTTCACCAGGATCTGCTGGGCTTGGGCGGTGGCTTCCTGGGCCTTCGACTCGGACAGGGCGGCGGCACTGTCGCGGGCTTCGGCGATGAGGCGCTGGGCGTCGTCGTTGGCCTTGGCGATGGCGGCGGCAGTGGTTGCCTCCGACTCGGCGAGCTGCTTCTCGATGCGCTTCAGCTTCTCCTCGCCCTCGGCGATGCGGCTGCGGCGCTGCTCGAGCATCGCCTGGATCGGTCCGAAGGCGAACTTCTTGAGAAGAAATGCGACGATCAGGACCGAGATGCACTGCGCGATGAACGGACCCCAGTGGATGTGGAACGTCTCTTGGATCCGCTCGACGACGTTTCCTTCGGCGGCAGGCGCGGCCGCGAGAATCGAGAAAGTGGCGTTCATAAGAGTCGCAGGGATCGGATGAGGTCGGTGGAACGGAAGAGGAAAGAGGGTGCGCCGGGCGGCACCTGCCGCCCGGCGCGAATAGCCTTAGTTGGCGAGGAAGATCGCGAAGAACACGATACCTTCGATAAGCGCTGCAAGAATGATCGAGATGGTCAGCACGTTACCGGCAGCGCCGGGATTGCGGCCGGTGGCTTCGGCGGCCTTCATGCCGAGGAGGCCGATGCCGATACCGGAGCCGACAGCGGCGAGGCCGACGTGAATCTTACCTTCGATCGCCGCCATGATAAGCGGGAGCATCGCGATGATGGAGTCCATGATTTCTTGGTGTTGGTTGGTTGTCGTTTTCTGGCAACGCCGGCACCCGCAGTCTTGCCACGGTCATACCGGCGAAAGGGTCAGTGCGAGTGTTCCTCGTCGTGGTGGTCGCCGTGATCGCAGATCAGTTTCAGGAAGACGGCGGTAAGGAGCATGAAAACGAGGGCCTGGATCAGGCCGACGAGCAGCTCCATGAAGTAGAAGGGAAGCGGCGGCAACCAGGCGAGCCACGGCTTGTCGACCATCAGGGTCATGCTCTCGAGCATGTTCTCACCGGCGTAGATGTTGCCGTAGAGACGGAAGCTGAGGGCGACCGGGCGGAGCAGGATCGAGGCGACTTCGATGATGCCGACCGCGAAGAAGATCACCGCCATGAAGACCAGCATGAAACCGCCGAACTTGCCCTTGGGCGCGAAGATGTGGGCGAGGAAGCCCTTGAAGCCGTTCTCGGTGATCGCCCAGTAGAACCACAGCAGCGCGAAAATCACGGCCATGGCGGCGGTCAGGTTGAGGTCGGCGTTGGCGCCGCGGAGAAACGGACGGAACTGGTCGTGCGGGTCGCCGTTGAAACCGGCGGTGTCGAGCTGGCCGACCGTGCCGACGCCTGGGAATAGGCCGGCCCAGTTGGTGAAGAGGATCAGGATGAAAATCGTCGCGAAGAACCAGAAGGTGCGCTTCACGAGGTGGGTGCCGAGGACGCCTTCGAGGAAGTTGTAGAGAGCCTCGACGATCCACTCGACGAAGTTCTGCAATCCGCTCGGCACCAGCTTGAGGTCGCGGGTCGCCATCTGGGCAACGAGGATGATCACCGCGGCGACCGCCCACAGCATCACCATCGAGTTGGTCACCGGAAACGGGCCGATATTGAAGATCGCCTCGGCGTGCGCCGGGAGGTGGTCGTGTCCGACAGCTCCGTCCCCCGCGCCGAAAGCGGCGCTCAGGCTGCAGAGCCATGCGAAGATGATGGGAAAAATCGGGCGGCGGAACATTCCGGAAAAGGGTCGGTGGCGGCGACGCGGGGGCGTTTAGCAGACCCGTTTGTAATGGCGCAAGGGTGATTTGTGAAAAATTTCACAAGCTCGACAAATCACTGATTTTCTGATCATTAGGAAAGGCGTCAGATCGCCTCCCGAGAGGCGTCGAGAGCCCTCTTGGCATCGGCTCCGGTCAGAATTCCGGATCCGCCGACTCCGCACACCGCTACCAGCTCGAAATTCTGCTTCCGGCATTGGCGGATCAGTTCCTCGGCGGGCAGGCAAAGACGCCCCCCGGTTTCAAGCAGCGAGAAGACGAGTGGCCCGCAGCCGTCGAAGGCCCGGTAGACCACCTCAGTGCAGGCCAAACGGTCGCTGCGACGGAAATCGAAGACGAAGTCGTAGAGCTTTCCGGCATGGCCGGCCGCCCGGGCGAGGGCTCCGGCGAGGTCGGATGCCTCTAAGGGCGGTCGCAGGACGAGGAAACAATCGACGGCCAGCGTTTCCTCGGCCGTGCGGAACCGGACGCCATCCTTTTTCGATTCGAGAAAGCGGGCCGGATCCGCGGCCTGCTTCGCGTGGGCGGCCGGGATCTCGACTCCCAGCCCCCGCCGTTCCTCCTCGCTGCCGATGTAGAGAGCCGCATGCGGCCAAAATCCCGGCAGGAACAGGTTCGTCATGGCGTCGTCATGGCGGGTGATGAAGACATCGCCAGGCCGGACGAGCTCCAAAACCTCCCGCCGGAGCTCATCGGTAACCCGTTTTTCGGCCGGTGGAGGCCTAAATCCGGGCTGCCGAAGCTCTGAAATCAGGCGTCCGGAACCCTCGAAAACGCCGAAAACCGCCGATTTCCACCCCGAATGATGGCGTCGTCGGAAAGAAAAATAGCGATATTTCAGGCGCTCCCGGACGAACTTCAGGGGTTCCTGATCGGCGAAGAAGGCCGCCTGTCTGTCTAACAAATCCAACAATTCCCCGAATCCCTCCGCCTCTCGGAGCTCTCCGAATTCGGCCCGGTGGGAACGGTAGAACCCGAGAGTCTCCCGGAAGCGGACAAGGGCCCGCAGGCTGGTGTCGCTGCGGTACAGACGGGCAAAGGTCTTGCGGGGGATGCCCCGGCGGGCATCCGGTTCGTCGAGCTTCTTCCGAAGCAGCCGTGAATGGCTCGCCAACCCGATCAGCTCGGCGCTTCGTCGATTCAGCAGGCAGGCTGCTCCCAGAGCCGCCAAAAACGCCGGAATCCGGCTTGGCCAAAGGGATTCCTCGCGTCCGCAGGTTTCCTCCATCGCTCTCAAAGCACCCAGCAAAGCCGCCCGACCTCCGAGAAACGCCTGATACCAGATCCGGATCGCGTCGTCCTCCTCCGGCAGGAAATAGCCACGTGCTTCGGCCCGTTCCAGCCGCTCCCAGGTCGCGGGCAGATGGGGTTCCTCGCCCGCCGCCCGGGCGACCGCCAGCACCGTCGAAACGGCCCGTCGGATCCGGGGGTCATCGGGGGCGATCGGGTTCATCGGAGGGGGTCGAATCGGGTCGAAGTACGACACTCGACGTAGTTGGCGACCTCCAAACGGGGAGCCGGAACACGCCGGAATCCCTTTTTATTAAGGAAATTCAAGGGTTGCAGCGAGTTTATTTTAGCTTGCCAAACTAGCTGGACGGGCGCATTACGGTCTCTGCCATGAACAAAGCTGAACTCGTTGAAGCCATCCAGGGTGCCCTCGGCAAGGAAGCGACCAAGCGCGCTGCCGAAGACGCACTGTCCGCCGTCCTTGACTCGATCGTCAAAGGCATCAAGTCCGACCAGAAGGTCCAAATCATCGGTTTCGGCACCTTTGAAGTGAAGCATCGCGCCGCGCGCATGGGCCGCAACCCGAAGACCGGTGAAGCCATGCAGATCGCAGCCTCGAAGTCCGTCGGCTTCAAAGCCTCGTCGAGCCTCAAGGAATCCCTCTGATCTCCGCCCGCGGCGATCCCGTGCGGATCGCCGCCCGCTTCAGGGCACAAATCCTAAATGAAAACCCCGGCCGTCCGGCCGGGGTTTTCGTTTTCATTGGGAGTGGTGGAAATGCGGGGGATCAGAACCAAGGCTTCTGACCCTGCACGTAGATCCTGTCGAACTCCTCGTCGGACTTCGTCAGGTAGATGATTCCCTCGATCAGCCCGATCACGCCCATCACGCTGTAGCCAATGCCACAGGTCAGGACACTGACCAAAAGCATGATGAGTCCTTCCTTCTGGTATCCGAGGTAGAACTTATGGATCCCGAGCCCGTTGAGCAGGATGCCAAGCAGCCCGGCAACGAGCTTCTTGTCACTCTTGCCCGCCGGAGCGGGTGCGGGCGCGGGTGTCGGCTCGGAACCTTCAGGAGCGGGCGAGGGGGGCGGTGTCTCAGCTTCGTTGGACATATCGACGGTTTTCTACTAAGTCCTCCCGCGCATCGCAAGGAAGCATGAAGCCAAGGGTCATTCTCGCCGAAACCACCCAGCCGGACGGTTCCGCCCTGGTGCTCCACGAACATGACGGGCGCCCCTATCTAACCGTAGACGGCGTTCAGACGTCCGGACCGTCGACCCGGGCCAGCGAGGTCGCGCTCGCCCAGATCGGCACTTCGCCCTTCCGGCCCGTCCGCCAACCGAGAATCTGGATCGCCGGCCTCGGACTCGGCACGGTACTCAAGGCCGCCCTTGAGGCTCTTCCCCAAAAAAGGGGCGTGTTCCATGTCGCCGAGCCGTGCGCCGAACTGGCTTCGTGGCATCGCAAGTACCTCGACCCAACTCCACTCGAAGACAAGCGGGTGGAAACGGGTTCCGATCCGGGCGTTGGCGGGCTCGCGGCAAGCTCCGACGGCTGGCACGCCATCCTCGTCCATGCCGATACCGCTCCGCTCCTCAACCGCAAACGGCTGCTGCACGAAGACCGCCGCTGGTTGACCGCCGCCTACGACCATCTGAAGCCCGGCGGCCTGCTTGCCATCGCCTCGGCGCGACCGATTCCGAAGATCGAGTCGAACCTCGGACGCACGGGTTTCGAGGTCATCCGCCACCAGGTCGATGCCGTGCCCAACGCCCGGCGACCCCGCCACCACTTCCTCTGGCTTGCCCGAAAAGGCAAATCCGACGACGCGTAACGCTCCACCACCGTTCATGAACTGCCGATACCTGCTCCTCTCGCTCCTCGCCGCGCCGCTGACCGCGGGCGAACTGACTCTCGAAACGAAACCGTTCCGGATCGAACACAAGTTCCAGGCCACGGTGCTTCCAACCGAACCCGCTGTCTTCTCGATTGAGTCCGAAGTCTGGTCGGAATTCGTGATCGAGTCGCTCGCCGACCACGGATCGGCAGTCAAGGAAGGCGATCCGGTGGTCGTCTTCAAACGCGAGAACTACGACCGTCGCGTCGAGGATTTGGAACGAGCCGTCGCTCTCCAGGAGCTGGCGGTCGCCAAACAGCAGTTGGAATTCTCGAAGCTCGCCGAGGAACAGAAGATCCAGATGGAGAGCGCGCGCCGGGCGATGGAAACCGCGTCCGAGGATCTCAAGTATTTCAAGGAGATCGGTCGCCCCGCGGCGGAAGCCGAGATCGAGCAGGGTCTCGTGATTTCCCGCTTCCGGCTGGCATCGGCCGAAGAGGAGCTGAAGCAGCTCAAGCAGATGTATGAGGAAGACGATCTCACGGAGGAGACCGAGGAGATCATCCTCAAGCGGCAGCAGGTGCAGGTGGACGACAGCAAGTTCGACCTCAAGCAAGCCGAGCGGCAGGCCGAGCGTTCGTTGAAGATCTCGCTGCCACGGCAGCAGGAATCGCTCGAGCGCGCCGCTGCCCAAGCGGCCATTGCCTTCTCCAAGACCGAGAAGACCCTGCCGGCGGATCTCGAATCCGCTCAACTGGAGCTCAAGGGGGCCGAGCTCGGACTGGCGCGCCAGAAGCTGGAGTTGGAGCGGCTGAAAAAGGACGGAACGCTCCTCGAATGGAAGGCACCCGCCGCCGGTATCGTTTTCCACGGCGGTCTCGAGGGCGACTCGTGGGACTACGGCGACCTCGGTAAAGTTCTCAAGGTCGGCAGCGCCGTTCCGCAGCGCAAGACACTCGTCTCGATCACGCCGGCTGACGGTGGAGTCCGGATGAGCGCGAAGGTGGATCCCGCGGTGGCCGACACCCTGAAGAAAGGAGAGGCCCTGACACTGCGCGTGCCCGGCGGTGGAGGCGGCGACCCGGTGGGAACCATCACCGAGATCACCACCGTGCCCGGACCCGATGGCAAGCAGGTCGCGACCCTCGCTGCGGAGTGGGAAGCCGGACAGGCACCGAAGGTCGGCACGTCCGTCGAATGCATCCGTGTCGCCTACACCCATCCCGAAGCGTTGGCGGTGCCGAGCGGCGCCTTGGTCGCCACCGCCGACGGCGGCTGGTCGGTCGAAGTGAAGCTGGCGGACGGCAAAACCGAGAGTCGTGCGGTCAAGCGCGGTCCGACCGACGGCAAACTCGTCCAGGTCCGCGAAGGCCTTGAGCCCGGACAGGTCGTGGTTGTTCCCGAATGATCCCGATGCGCGTTCCAGCCCTCATCATCCTGCTTGTCTCGTCGGCCCTCTGCCAGGAGCGGCCCGATGCGGTCGTGAATCCGACCACGGTCGCCGATTCGATCCGGCGCGGTGTCGACTTCCTCGTTGAGGACCAGAATGCCAACGGATCATGGGGCGGACCGACCCGCACCAAGGGACTGAACATCTACGCGCCGATCCCCGGAGCACACCACGCGTTCCGGGCCGGTGCCTCGGGCCTCGCTCTCAGCGGGCTCCTCGACAGCGGCGACACCCGCCCCGAAACGCTGGCTGCGATCGAGAAGGGCGCGGCGTGGATGGAGGAACACCTTCCCAAGCTCCGCCGCGCCGACCAGACGACGACCTACAACGTCTGGGGCCACGCCTACGGGCTGAGGGCCATCACGCGGCTCTACGAAATTGCAAAGACCGATGCCGACAAGTCGAAGTGGAAGACTTTGGCCCAACAGCAGATCGACCTGCTCAACCGCTATGAGGACGTCAACGGCGGGTGGGGGTATCTCGACCTGTTCGACGGCCTGACCACGAACAAGCCGACCGGCATTCCGACATCATTTACGACGGCTACCGTACTTCTCGCGATGCACGAGGCCCGCGAGGCGATGGGGGTCGAGCTGAACGAAAAACTGATCAAGCACTCGACCGCCAGCGTCGTGCGCCAGCGCACCCCCGACTTTTCCTACGTCTACTCCCACGACCACTGGGTCAGGCCACGCGGTCCGATCAACCGACCGGCCGGCTCGCTGGCCCGCAGCGCCGCGTGCAACGCCGCCCTGCGCGTGTTCGGTGACGAGAAGGTGACCGACGAGGTCATCGAGACCTGGTCCACGCGGTTCATCGAGCGCGAGGGCTTCCTCAGCATCGGCCGCAAGCGCCCGGTGCCCCACGAAACGCACTTCTCGATCTCCGGTTACTTCTACTACTACGGCATCTTCTACTTCACCGAATCCGCCCGCCTGCTTCCCGAGGCACGGCAACCTCACCACGCGGAGGAACTCGCCCGGGTGATCCTGCACCGTCAGGAGAAAGACGGCTCGTGGTGGGACTACCCGCTCTACGACTACCACCAACCCTACGGCACCGGCTATGCTCTCATGGCCCTCGCGTGGTGCCGGGACGAATTGCCGAAGCCCTGAGCTACTCCTCGTAGGTGATCTGCACCTGCGTCGGTCCGCCCGTGCCTGAGGTGGCGGTCAGCTCGAGCCGCTTGCCGCTGTCGCTGAAAGTACGCGTTGCCTTGATGGTGTCGCCGACCGTGATGGTGCCGCTCGAGCTGCCTGAGAAACTGGCCAGCTCGTCGCTGTAGAAGTCGGCGACTTCCTCCGCATCGTCGCTGGTGGTGAACATGAGGACGCCTTCCGCGCCCGACGCGGTGTCCTGATGGAAACCGGCCATCCGGTCGGTCATGTGCGGGTAGCGCGGCACCCAAGTCGGGATCTTGGTTTCATCGAGCTGTCCGACTGTAGTCACCGTGCCATCCGCCTGAGTGACGGTGAACTTCCCGCTCGCGAGATCCGAGTAGCTGACCGTCACTTCCTCGCCAGTTCCGCGGACAAGGATCGTCATTTCGCCCGCGGCCTCATCCTGGCGTACCATCTCGAGATCGGGGTTCATCCTCACGATCATCTCGGCCGCCGTTTTCTCCGGAGCGGTCGCGAAGTCGTCACGGATCTCCTCATACTTGCGCTTGGCCATTCCGACGAGGATCGCTCCCGCGATGATCACGACCACCAGCAAGCCTCCGCAGCCGATCCCCACCCAAGCCAGCGGATGCAGACCTTTCTTCGGAGGTTCGACAAGAGGAGGCTGGGCCGGCGAAGGAGGTGGGGGCGGTTGTTCCATGGTGCATCTCTACCGCCACCGGGACGTCCACGCAAGGATGACCGCCAAGTCGGGGCCCAACTCAGACGCCTGCCAAGGCGGCCTTCAACGCATCGATGGCCAGATCCAAATCCTCCCGTTCGACGCACAGCGGCGGCATCAGCACGACTGTGTCCCGGATCGGGCGCGTCAGCAGGCCGTGGTCCCGGGCCCGGAGACAAACCGGGGAACCCAGACCGGCACGGAGCTCGATGCCCGCGACAAGTCCGCATTGGCGCACATCCACCACGCCTTCGCACGAGGCCAATTCTTCTAACAGTTTTGCGAGGTGTTCCACCTTCGCGGGTAGCTCTTCGAGCGTTCGCTCTGTCAGGAACAGATCGAGGCTCGCCAGGGCGGCGGCGCAGGCGAGCGGATTGGCCGTGAAACTATGCCCGTAGTAGAAAGCGTTTACGGGATCACCGAGGAAAGCATCGTAAACCGGGGCGGTCGTCAGCGTGGCGGCGATCGGCAGATAGCCGCCGCCCAGTCCCTTGGCGAGGCACAGGAAGTCGGGAATCACGTCCTCCCGCTGGCAAGCGAACATCGTTCCCGTGCGGCCGAAGCCGGTCATGACCTCGTCGAGGATCAGAAGCACGCCGTGGCAGTCGCACCAGTCGCGCAGTTCGGCGAGCATCCCGGCGGGCCAAGGCCGCATCTCGTTCACGCCCTGGATCAGCGGCTCGATCACCACCGCGTTGATTTCGGAAGCAGCGAACTGGTCCAGACCCGCCAACGAACGCACGAAGCCGACGTCCGGTCCGAAGCGCCGGAAGCGTTCGAAGAACCGCGACACTCCGCCGAGTGCTGCCGCGCCCATCGTGTCGCCATGGTAGCCGTCGGCAAAGGCGACGAAGCGGGTCCGCTCGGGTTCGCCGGTCTGCATTCGGTACTGGAGCGACATCTTCATCGCGACCTCGATTGCGGTGGAGCCGTCGTCGGAGAAGAAGACTCGCTCGAGTGTGCCCGGCGGAAAGAGGCCGGTCAGCCGGCTGGCGAGTTCGCTCGCACGGGGATTCGCGAAGCCGAGAAAGGAGCTGTGCGCGATCTGTCCGAGCTGCTCGACGATCGCGCGGTTGATGGCCGGATGGGCGTGTCCGTGGATGTTCGTCCAGATCGAGGAATTGCCGTCCAAATACCGGCGGCCTTCCGAATCCCAGATCCACGGGCCTTCTCCGCGCACGATGACCAGAGGTTCATGGTCGTCCGCCGTCCACGGACCCTGCGGCGTGAACGGATGCCAAGCGTGCCGCTTGTCAGCCTCGATCCATCGCCGGGTGTCCTCGCGCATCGGGCCGAGCATGATCTGCCGTCCGGGTCCGCCCAAGCGATTTCCGAGCTCCTGCTACGCGATCGCGCAATGGCCGAAACCGGCCGGAAGCATCAAAGTCCGGACGTCACACATACGGGGATCCAAGTCCCCCCGACAATGACGACCGGCGGCTCCGGGGTTTGGCGACCAAGAGAGCTTGCCGGTCGTTTTCTTTCAGGGAGCGGCGGCTTCCAGCCGCCGTAGTGGCAACCCGGGGAGTCCCGCCGCTCAGCCCTACCTCAGGTCTTGAAGTCCCTCATCTGGAAGGCGATCAGGCCGACCATGAAGAAGGTGAAGTTCAGGCCTCCGAGAAAGACATACGCCTCGGTGATCTTCGGCCACGAGATGTCGGGTTCGAAGAGATACACCCAGCAACTCATCCGCCAGGTGACGAACCATTCCTCGTAGGGGCGGAAGAACGGGAAGTTCTGCAGGATCATGTCCACGAACAGGATCGCCAGAGTGAGGATCGTCGCGGCGGCCGGCTTGATCCGGAAGCAGCTGAACATGAAGGCGAGCGACGAGATCGTGATCATGCTGAGTCCGATACCGACCGCACCAAGGCCGAGCCGGGTGATCGCAGGCCCCCACGTGTCGTAGACCGCGAAGACCTTCATCTTCGGCTCGGCGACAAACAGGCCTCCTTCCCAGCCGACCACGCTGACGGCCATCAGGTAGCCGCTGATCCCGACGAAGAGCACGAAGGTGAAGGTGTAGATGGCCACCGCGGTGTACTTGATGACCAGTAGGCCGAGCCGGCTGATCGGACGCGCGAGCACGAGGCGCAGGTTACCGTCCTCGTATTCCTTCGCCACCACGTCGCCCGCCACCAGCGCGAAGAAGATCGAGCCGAGCAGCAGCATGCTCCAGATCATCATCATGAAGGTGATGGTCAGCGAGCTGTAGAAGAACTCGAACACGTAGCCGTTGCGCTCGATCAGGTCGCGCATGTAGTGCTGGCCGTTGCTCGCCTTGTAGACGATGACGATCAGCAGCTCCATGACGAGGAAGGCCCCGTAGCCCATGTAGGTTCTCGGACGTGCGAAAAGTTTCCGCAGCTCGCCGCGGAGTTGTCGGAGAAACATCATCGGGTGATCTCGAGGTAGAGGTCTTCCAGCGATCGCCGGACCGGACAGAAGGCCGATACGCGGACTTCGATTCCGACCAGCGCCGCGACCATCAGGGCGGGATCGAGCTCCGGTGGCAGCGAGACGCGGCCGGGTGCGAGGATCTGGCAACCCTGGAGTTCGAGGAAGTGGGCCGCCTTCTCCCATGGGTCGACGTCCAGTTCGTAGATCCTCTCGTCACCGCCGAGTTGGTCGACCCGTCCTTCGAAGACGCGTTCGCCCCGGCGCAGGATGGCCACGCGGTCGCACATCTGCTCGACCTCGACGAGAAGGTGGGAGTTGAAGAGCACCGTCATTCCCCGCTCCTCGCGGAGCTTCAGGACAAAGTCCCGGAACCACTTGATGCCTTCCGGATCCAGCCCGTCGGTCGGTTCGTCGAGCAGCAGCACGCGGGGCATCGGAAGCAGGGCCTGGGCGAGCGCGAGACGCTGCCGCATTCCGTGAGAATAAGTCCTTACCTTCGAGCGGATACGATCGCCCAGGCCGACCATCTCGACGACGGCCTTGGTCGCGGCCGGATCGAACTTTGCCGAGTAGGTGCTGAGGATCCGGAGGTTCTCCCAGCCACTGAGGTAGTCGTAAAAGCAGGGGCTCTCGAAAATCGAGCCGACCCGTCGGAGGGCCGACGCGCGGTTCTTCTGAACCGAGATTCCGTCGATCCGGGCCTCCCCCTGATCCGGCGCGACCATCCCGAGGATGATGCCGAGCGTGGTGCTCTTGCCGGCGCCGTTGTGTCCCAGCAGGCCGTAAATTTCGCCCTCCTCAACGCGGAACGACACGTTCTTCAGGGCGGGCTTCCCGCCGAAGGACTTGTGAAGGGTGTCGAGCTCGAGCATCGCGGGTCAGGGCGAGGTGGAGAACCGGACGCGGTTCTCGGCGGACTGGTCCGCGTAGAGGAAGTTCGAACCGGTGGTCTCGCCGCCGTGCCACGCTTCCTTGTCGATCACCAGCGGGATCCGCGAGGCGTCGTCGGTGCCGAAGAACTCGAGCTTGGTGACGTGCAGGCCGCTCTGGGTCGGGTTCCACAGGTAGCTGCAGCCGCTGGCTTTGAATTCCTTGCTGTCGGCCGGGCAGTGGAACACGTCCGGAGTCTCAAGGTATTCGATCAGGACGGTCTCGAGCACCGGGAGATCCTCGTTCTTCGAAGCGCGACCGGCTTCGAGTTCGGGCATTCTCTGGTGATTGTCCTGAAGGTAGGCCTCCAGACCGGTACCGATCTGCTTCAGGTTCGAAAGGCAGGCGGCCTTCCGCGACGAGTTCACGCCCGAGCGGATGATCGGGTATGCGATGCCCGCGAGAGCGGCGATGATCACAAGCACCACGAGGAGCTCGATCAGGGTAAAGCCCCGGAAAGGCCGGACTGGATCCACGCTCCTCATTGGCCTTGGGGAAATTCGTTTCCTCTCATCCCTTTCATCAGGTCATCCATCGCCTGCATCAGCGGCGCCAGATCCAGTTTTGTCTGGGTTCCCGCCTCCTCGAAGTAGGCCTTCATCCCCTCCTCGCTGATCCGGTTGAGCAGTTCCTCGCTGATCTCCTCGGCTCTCTCCATCTCCTTCTGGGTCTTGCCTTCCTTGATCTCACGGAGACCGCGCTCGACCATCCCGCGCCGTTCTTCCGCACTCATCGCATCGAGCGCCCGCATGAAATTCTCCATCGTCTTGGAAACCGTGAGATCGATGAAGAGTTCCTTCTCCGAGTCGGCCATTTTCTCGAACATGCGCTCGCCCACCCGCTGCTGCTGGGCTTTCTCCCGTTCGGCAAAGTCAAGGCGGTTGTACATCCCGGCGACCTCCCGGATCCGTGCTTCCCGGTCGGAGATCACTGCGCCCTCCGGAATTCCCTCCGACCAGTCCTCGAACTCGCTGGCCGAGATTTCCCGGGCGATCTTCTCGGCCGTCACCCTTTTGGATCCGGCGATGGCCCGGATGCCGATAATCACGGCCCAGACCAGGACCAGAGCCACGGCGGCCCGGATGAGAATGCGTTTCTTGCCCATGTGCGTGGCAGGTTAGGCTCAAATTCCCACCACGCAAGAGCGCTTGGGCGGGTGACGGAAGTGGCGATGCGTCAGCGCCGGAAACCCGCCCTGAGCTCGGCGACCGAGGTTGCCTTGAGACCGATCGCCAGCATTCCGAATGACACCATTCCGGCGGCGACAACCGCCAGCATCGCCACGATCCGCTGCCACTGCAGGCCTGCGAACCAATCGCCAAGCCCTTGGTGGGCCAGCCAGACGACGCCTCCCATCGCCGACGCGGCGAGGAAGGTCCTGAGCAGTTTGCCGCGCCGTTCCGGTCCCAGACCGAGGCGGCCGCGCAGGCCCTTGACGAGGAGCAGGACATTGACCCAGCCGGCGATGCTCGTGGCAACCGCGATGCCCACGAACCCGATGTAGCGGAACAGGATCAGGCTCGCGGCGGCGTTCACGCTTACCGTGACGATCGCGATCTTCATCGGGCCCTTGGTATCCTCTCGGGCGAAATACCCCGCCTGTAGTACTTTCACGAGGACATAAGCCGGCAGGCCGACCGCGAACGCCGCAAGGGCCTGCGAAACAAGCCGCGTGTCCTCGGGTGTGAACTCGAGCCGTTCATAGATCGGTCCGACAAATGCCTGGGGCGCGACCACGAAGGCGATCATCGCCGGCAGGGTGATGAGCATCGAAAGCAGCACGCCGCGACCGATCGCATCGTTGGCGGCGGGTTCGTTGCCCGAACGGAGCAGCCGGGTGATCTCGGGCAGCAGCACCACGCCGAATGCGGCTCCGATCATTCCGTTCGGCATCTGGAACAAGCGGTCGGCGTAGTTGAGGCTTCCGATCGCCGACTTCTGCGACGAGGCGATGGCGGTTCCGACCACCAGATTGATCTGCTGGATGCCCGCCGCCATCACGCCCGGGCCCATCAGGATCAGCAAGCGGCGGATGCGGGGCGTCAGGTGCGGCCGCACCGGATAGATCCTGATGCCCTTCCGCCAGCAACTGATCCACAGCAATGCGAGTTGGGCAAATCCGGCGGCGCAGACCGACCACGATACAGCGGTGCCGATCAGCGCGAGCTCCCCCTGCCAGTGGGCCAGCGGGACGATCACCGCAAGCACGGTGAGCATCAGCACATTGAGCAGGACCGGAGCAAAAGCCGGCATCGAGAAGACTCCGACCGTGTTCAGAACCCCGCTCAAGTGCGCCGACAAGGCCATGCACAGCAGGTAGCTGAACATGATTCGCCCGTAGGCCACGACCAATTCGTAGGTCTCCGCGTCGGCAAGCGGCACGAGCAGGCGTGCGAACCACGGCATGGCCGGAATCAGAATGATCGTCGCGACCAGCAGCACGCCTCCGAGCCAGGCGAACGCGTTGCGGGCGAATCGATGCGCCTCCTCGACATGTCCTTCTGCGAGCTCGCGGCCGAAAAGCGGAACGAAGGCCGAGTTGAAGGCACCTTCGCCGAAGATCCGGCGGAACATATTCGGAAGACGGAGTGCGGCGTAGAACGCGTCGGTCACGACTCCCGTTCCAAGGAAGGCCGCCATGAAGATCTCCCGCACCAGACCGAGCACACGGCTCATCATCGTGAAGCCGCCGACCGTGGAGAGTGCCTTGAGCATGCGGGTGGAAGATGCGGATCGGAAGTGAAGCGGGGGCGAAACGCAGGTGAAGAATCAACGGGTCGCCGCACGGCGCAGCCGGTCCATGATCGCCTGGCCGAGGCCGACATCGCTGACCGGCTCGGCGATGATGGCGTCGAGGCCGGCTTCATCAAGTGTCCGCATCACATGGAAGAATCGGACGGCGGCCTCCGGCAGCTTGCCGCTGCCCGGGCTCAGCGACTCGACCTTCGCCCACTCATGCCGGTTCACATAGCCGGCCTTAGGATCGCCTTTGTAGCTCATCAGCCCGTAACGCTTGCCCGGCTCCGGCTTGAACTCCTCGGGCTTGTCGAAAAGGTACAACGAAGTACGAGGGGCATAGTGGCTGGCGAGCTGACCCGGAGCGTCGGCCGGCTCGTCGATCAGACGCTTCTTCTCGATCACCACCCGGCCGAAGTTCTGGAGTTCCTTCTTGGTCACCGGTCCGGGGCGCAGGATGTGGATCTCGGGGCGTTTCTCGCCGGCTTCGATGCGGATGATGGTGCTTTCGAGTCCGTTGCTGCAGGCACCGCCATCGACGACCAACGGAATGCTCCCGCCCAACTCCTTGACCACCGCGCTGGCGGAAGTCGGGGAAATCCGGCCGAAGCGATTGGCGCTCGGTGCCGCGATCGGCTTGCCAAGTTCACGGCCGATCGCGCGGAAGATCGGGCTGCCGCTCTGGCGGACGGCCACCGTCGGGAGACCGCTGGTCACCAGATCGGGAATCGCTTCCGTCTTCGGCAGCAGGATGGTCAGCGGACCCGGCCAGAAGGCGGAAATGAGCTTCTGGAACACCTTCTCGATGTCCTCAGGCACGCTGGCGACCTGCGGCAGGTCACGGACCGAGGCGATGTGGACGATGAGCGGATCGAAGGAGGGCCGTTGCTTCACCTCGAAAACTTTCGCGACGGCGACGGCGTCGGTCGCGTCGGCACCGAGTCCGTAGACCGTCTCGGTTGGCAGTGCGACCACCTCGCCCTTCGACAGCAAAGCGACCGCCTCCCGGACGGCCTCTTTCATGTCCAGTTCGTTGGCGGAGATGACTCGCGTTTCCACGTCCGCGGAATAACGGCTGATCCCTCGACCGACAAGCCGTGGTTGGGCTGCCCGGGGTCAGGCGACCATCCAGACGACGAAAATCGCGATCCACGCGACGATCTCGGCCAGGATCCCGCAAAGCCCCTGCGGCAGCGAGGGCTTCGGAGTCCGGAAGTATCCGATCATCAGATGACCCACGACCACGGTGGCAGGCAGGATCGCCAAGCCAGCCAGAAGCATGAGGATCGGACTCACTCCGGCCGTAGGCGTGCCCGCCATTGCCGAAATCAATCCGAAAAGAGAAAGCACGACGGCCGACACACCCATGGCGGCCGTCATCATCAGGAGGATCGCGATCGCGCGGTTCAGCTCCGACGGCAGCCAGACCACAGTCTCCCTTTCCGGCGGTGTATCTTCGTGGGTGACTTCCGAGTGCAGCACTGCGACTCCCCAGTCGGGGTGTGGACCCCAAAGATGGGCGGCGTTCACATGCAGTAGCTCGGCGAACTGACCTTCATCCCGCCGCAGGGAAGCGAAAATGGCGGCGTCGGAAAAAGTGCTGAATCGGGTGATCATTCGGGCGTGAGTCTCCCGTCGCTGCTCGGGGTTGTCGATCCCATCGGAGCCATGCGAAACACCGACCCCGTTGTGGGGAAGCCTTGGGAATAAATCGGGGGGAACTGTTGGGAATTCCAAGTCCCTAAGTCAGGGAACCGGTTTACTCAGGATTCCCCGCGCCTTGTTCCGAACAAGTTGAAGCCGTGGAATCCCATGGTTTCTAGGTGGAACATCGATTCAGCCGAGTTGTTCACAAGATGAAGAAGAAGAATCTTTTGAGGACCCAAGAGATCTCTTCTTCAAGCATGTGGAAAAGTCGGACGTTACCCGGGTCAGACCGCGGCTCGGATTGGTCAGGCCCGGTGGCCCAAACAGAAAAGCCCGACCACATGGCCGGGCTTCCCTTGGAATCTTCACGGGTGAGGAAACTCAGATCAGCATCAGGGCCGGCTGCTCGAGGAGCTTCTTGAGCTCGGCGAGGAACTGGGCGGCCACCGCGCCATCGACGACCCGGTGGTCGCAGCTGACGCCAACGTTCATCCTCAGGCCTGGCACGATGGCACCGTCCTTCACGACCGGCTTCTGGATCGCGGCGCCGACGGACACGATCAGGGCCTGGGGTGGGTTGACGATCGCGTCGAAGCTCTCCACGCCCCACGCCCCGAGGTTGGAGACCGTGATGGTTCCACCATCGAATTCGTTCGGCTTGAGCTTCTTCTCACGAGCGCGGACGGCGAGGTCCTTCACTTCCTTCGAGATCTGCAGCAGCGACTTGCTCTCGGCCTGCTTGATCACCGGGGTGACGAGGCCGTCGTCGACCGAGATGGCCACCGACATGCCGACGCTGGCGAAGCGGACGATCGAGTCGCCGGCGAACGAGGCGTTGACCTCCGGGACCGCCTGAGCGGCGTTGATGGTCGCCTTGAGGACGAAGTCGTTCACCGAGTACTTGTTGCCGTGAGTCTGCTCGGCTTGGGCATTGATGTCTTTGCGCAAGGCCATCAGCGGGGCCATGTCGACCTCCGCGTGCAGGTAGAAGTGCGGGATGGTCTGTTTCGAGAGGAGCAGGCGGTCGGCGATGATGCGCCGCATCGAGCTGAGCTCGATCGTTTCGTCCTCTTCTTTGGCGGTCGGCTGGATCGCCTGAGGGGCGGGCGCAGGCGCGGTGGCCTTGGATTTCGCGGCAGCAGCAAGACCCGCGGCGGCGGATGCGGCCGTGGATGGCTTCGCGCCGCCCTTCGAGGCTGCCTCGACGTCGGCACGGACGATCCGGCCGCCGGGTCCGGTTCCCGAGACGGACGCGATATCGACTCCGAGCTCGTCGGCAACCTTGCGGGCGAGGGGTGAGGATCTGATGCGTTCACCGTCGGCGCTGGCGGCTGGTGCCGGAGCGGCCGCTGCGGGCGAGGACTCTTGCTGCTTGGCGGGCTCCGGAGTCGCTGCTTCGGGCGCCTTCTCGGCCGGGGCCGAGCTACCCGTGTCGGAAGAGCTGCCGGCTGCGTCGCCGTCGAGCACGGCGAGCACGCTGCCGATGGCCGCCTTTTCGCCCTCTTGGACTCGGATTTCAGTGATGGTGCCTTCGTCGAAGGCTTCCATCTCCATGGTCGCCTTGTCGGTCTCGACCTCGGCGATGATGTCACCGATCTCGATCTCGTCGCCGACTTGCTTGTGCCACTTGATGAGGGTGCCCTCGGTCATCGTGTCCGAGAGCTTGGGCATTTCGATATTGGTCGCCATGTTGGTGGAGTGGGAAAGGGTCGGGGGAGGCTTGCGCGAGCTTTCCGGCTTTTCCAGCGTTTTTGCGGTTCCTGACAGGAAAGAAAAAAGCGGAGCCCCCACGGTGGAAGGCTCCGCTTGGAGAAAGTCGGGTTCCGGTCAGGGAACGATCGGTTTCATCGTCGGGATCAGGCCCATGTGCGGGCTGCCCGAAGCTCCTTGGGCCGTAGCCATCTTGCGGGCGGCTTCGGTGCTCGATCCGCAGCAGCCTTCCTTGAGGCAGTAGTAGCGGGTACAAGACGGGCACTTCGCCCAGACCTTCTTGGTCTTGGTCTTGTAGCGGGGCACCTTGGTTTCGGTGACTTCGACAAGGCCGCTCTTGGCGTCGATCACCTTTTCCTCACGGACGATGTCGTAACCGCAGGTCTTGACCTGGTAGGTTTCCTCGGTGGATCCGGCTGCGAAGTTCTTGATGCCGAACATCGAGCAGCATGACGAGAAGCCGAGGGAAACGGCCGCAAGCGACAGGAGTAGGAAGAGTTTTTTCATGGAGTCAGGAGTTTAGGAGAAGAGGCAGCAGCAGGAACTCGCGGCGAGACAGAAACCGGCCACAGCGGCGAGGCGTAGTGCAAACATCATGATAGGCCCGATGCTAGGCATGGCCCGGAGGCTGGCAACGAAAAAGGTTGCCAGTGGGAATGACGGCCGAGGTCTCCTGACTCACCGGGCGGAGGTCCGCTTCGCCGCGTCCGATTGGAGCTGGTGGAAGCGGGTGCGCATGCGCTGGCCCTGGACATCGATGGCGCGATTCAGCGCGCCGTCTGCGAAGCGTCCGAGCTTCAGGGCCTCGACTTGGGAAAAGTCTGCTGCCGGGTCGACGAGCGCGTCGGCGAGCCGGATCTCCTTCGACGGCTGGATCAGCTCAAGCCTCGCCACGAACACGCGGACCAGCTTTTCGGGCTTCGGATCAACTGTGAGCGGCAGGACTTCATCGACCCAATCCTGCGGAAGGATCGAGAATACCCGGGTGCCCTCTTCCCGGAACCACGTCTCGTCCCAAGTGTCGATCATGGCCGCCGCTTCGGCGGACGTCAGGCCCTCGCCGGTGAGCGACCCCTGAAACCACGAGCCGATTTCCTTTTCGACTTCTCGCACGGGACGCATGGGGCCGTCGAGAATCTCGGTTTCGGGTACCTGCTCGTGATCCTTGACCGCGGTAAGGGTCCGCCAGCGTGCCGACTCCCCCTTCACTTCGAGTGCGATGTTCAGTTTGTGGGGATGGGTGGAGCCGGTGGAAAGCGTGATTCCGTTCGATGCGTCGAGCTGGGCGATGAGGGCGGGTGTGTTCGCACCGGAGCCACGGTAGAAAATGAACTTCTCCGCTTCTTCGGTGGTCACGGTCTTCTCCTCCGGGGTCACGTGGGTGCGGGACGAGCGAAAGATCCACGCATCCGGAACGGCCCGCGCGGCCGCGTAGTGATCGCCCTTCGAGCCTTCGGGAACGGCCGGGATCAGCGACAGGGCTTCGGCGTCGTCGGGCGGGACCAAGGTGCCCGTCCAGCGGACCGGGGTCGGGCCGAAGAACATGTGGGTCTTCGGCGAAGGATAGACTTCGGTGATGGTCCCGCTCCGGTAGGTCGCCTCGACCGTGACTTCCCCGGCCTTCTCCGGGTAGAAGTAGATCACCGGTGTTTCCATCCGCACGCGGACGGGCATGCCCTTCAGCCGAAGTCCCTGGCCGTGGACGAATTTCGGCAGCTGGGACGGCTCGCGGTATGGCAGGTACCAAACGAGTGGATGACCGTCCGAACCGGAAAGCGTGGTGAAGGTTCCCCACTCGTGGACCTCAAGGGCCGGAGCGGAGGCGGTGAGCAGGACAGCGAGAGCGGCGACGTTCTTCATGACCGTCATGCTGACGGCCGCTTCCCCAGCCGTCCGTCAAGCGTCTGTAAATTCCGGCGCTCCTAGGTCCGAGGCTTGGCAGAGCCGGAGATAACTTCGGAAGACCGCCACCGGGGAGCAACTGCCGGGATTCATCCATCGGTGAGTTTGCTTGGTCGATAGGCGCGCCAGACCAATCCGCCCGACATTACCGTGCAGTAGAGTCCGAGATTCAGCCCGAAGAGCCAGCTGGACTGCTTGAGCTGGTCTTCGAGCATCGTGGTACTCCTCTCAAGGGAGACATTCGTAGCTAGTGTCGCTTGCCATCGTTCCTGCTGCTCCGGAGTCGGATGGAAATTCGTCAGTTCACCGGCTTCATTCTTCCAAATCGCTTGGACGCCGAACATCGAGTAGAGCAAGCCGGCTGCCTTGCCCCGGTGGTCGGAAGACTCCGCCGAGACGGCTTGATCCACGAGCCGCGCGATGATTTCGGAGTCCCTGTCGGATGCGCTCTCCAAGCTGAGTGCGGTCCGCGCGAGTATGTTCCCGCCGATTCCGTGGATCGCGATGTTGTAGAACCAGGGAAGCGAAGCAATGGCCAACAGCCCTAAACCGAATCTCCGGTCACCGGTTCCGAAGATGGAGCCGAGGGCAAGTAGGGTTACCGACGGGGTCAGGGCCGCAACGACAAGGGCGGCGGTCCATTGGATCTCCGGAATCCCGAACACCTCAGGCGCGAGCCGTTTGCCCTGTAATGGAATCAGCCAGAAACCCCAGAGGACGGTGGTGAGGATCGTGCCAACCTTGCGGATGCTCATGCTCCGCTGCGCTCTCAGGCGATCGTCAGCACCTTGTCGACGATCCGCTTGGGGTTCGGAAGCTGCTCGTTCTCGACGTGCTTCGAGTAGAAGGCCGGCGCATCGACGCTCGTGACGCGGCGGATCGGCGCGTCGAGGTGGTCGAAGGCTTCTTCCTGGATGATGTGCGAGACCATCGCGGAGACACCGCCGAAGCCTTTCGATTCGTCGACGAGGACCACGCGGTTGGTCTTGCGGACGGTGGCGAGGATCGCTTCGACATCGAGCGGACGGATCGAGCGGAGGTCGAGGACCTCGGCCGAGATGTTGTGATCGTTCTTCAGCGTTTCGGCGGCCTCGAGCGCGTGGAGCACCGAGCGGCCGTGGGCGATGAGCGAGATGTCGGAGCCCTCGCGTTTGAGGTCGGCCTTGCCGAGCGGCACGACGTGGTCGCCGTCGGCCGGATCCGGCACTTCGCCTTCGGTGCCGTAGAGAAGCGTGTTCTCCATCACGTAAACCGGATCGTTGTCGCGGATGGCGGCCTTCATCAGGCCCTTGGCGTCGGCCGGGGTCGCGGGCGCGCAGACTTTCAGACCCGGGAAAGCGGCGAACAGCCCTTCCGGAATGTGCGAGTGGGTGGCGCCGACATTGGTGCCGCCATTGGCGGGCCCGCGCATCACGATCGGCACGTTGATCAGGCCGCCGGACATGTAGCGCACGCAGGCGGCGTTGTTGACGAGTTGGTCGAAGGCGACCGAGTGGAACGACCAGAACATCAGCTCCATCACCGGACGCACGCCGAGCATCGAGGCGCCGATGCCCATGCCGATGAAGCCGGCTTCGGAGATCGGAGTGTCGACGATCCGCTTGTCGCCCCACTTGTCCCACAGGCCTTCGGTGACCTTGTAGGCGCCGTTGTACTGGGCGACTTCCTCACCCATGATCACGACGTTTTCGTCGCGGGTGAGTTCCTCGTCGAGAGCCTCGCGGATCGCGTGGCGGTAAAGCATCGTGCGGGACATGGAAGGGGTCGGTCGGGTCGTTGGTTAAACTACTATGCTTGCCGTAGTTCAGTCGTTGAAGAAGTGGCGGCCGATCTTCGAGGCCTCGGTATCGTTGTCGGTTTCCCAGTAAACGTCGTCCATGATCTCGGACACTTCGGGTGCCGGGGATTCCTCGGCGAACTGGACCGAAGCGGCGGCCTCCTCCTTGGCGGCGGTGTCGATCTCCTTGGCGGACTCCTCGGTCAGCACGCCTTCCTCGATGAGGCGGCGTTGCCAGAGGCTGATCGGATCGTGGTTCTTCTTGTAGTTCTCGATCTCCTCGGGAGTGCGGTACTTCTTGGCGTTGGCGTCGGCAACACTATGACCGTAGTAGCGGTAGGTCGTAATCTCGAGAACGGTCGGCTTGTGCTGCTTGCGGGCGCGCTCCATGGCGATGTTTGCCTTGGCCCGCACCTGATAAAGGTCGGATCCGTCGACGAGGTCCCAGTCCATGTCGTAGGCCTCGGCCCGTTGCGCGAGGCAGCCGCGGAAGGCGGATGAGCGCTTCTGGGAGGTGCCCATCGAATAGCCGTTGTTTTCGATGATGTAGACCACCGGAACTTCGAAAAGGGCGGCGATGTTGAGCGACTCGTGGAAGGCGCCCTGGTTGACGGCGCCGTCGCCCATGTAGCAGAGGGCGCAACCTTCCAAGCCCTTGTATTTCAGTCCGTAGCCGAGACCGAGGCCGAGCGGAGTCTGGCCGGCGACGATGCCGTGGCCGCCCCAGTAGTTTTTGTCCGGCGCGAAGAAGTGCATCGAGCCGCCCTTGCCCTTCGAGCAACCGGTGGCCTTGCCGAACAGCTCGGCCATGCACTCGTTCATGCTCATGCCGACCGCGAGCGCGTGGGCGTGGCAGCGGTAGGCGGTGATGTTGTGGTCGTTCGGGCCGCAGAGCGAGAGCGTGCCGACCGCGACCGATTCCTGACCGATGTAGAGGTGGAGGAATCCCCCCATCTTGCCGGCGTTGTAGTACTTCAGCGATGCCTGCTCGAAGCGCCGGATCCGGACCATCTTCCGATAGAGCTCGATCTTGTCATCAGCACTGAGGCTTTGGTTCACCGGTGAGCCGGCGAAGTCCAGGCGGGGTGTGTCGGCGGACGCTGGGGACATGGGCGGGGCGGGAATAGATGGTGTTCAGGATGGCGCGCAAGTCCTTATCGGGTCTTGGCGGGCAGGAGATTCGGTTCGGTGGTGATCGAGCACCAGGCGGGCCGGGCGGCGAGGAAAAGACCGGTGAAGAGGAGGTTCGCCGCAGCGAGGTTGCGGAGGAAGATCCAGGTCGGCGGGAAGCCCTGCGGTCCGGTCCATTGCGACTGGATGAAGCCGGTGACGTTCTTGGCGTAGAGCGGATCGCCGAGGAAGGAGAGCAGGTTGGTGACGAAATAGAAGAGGAAGGCGGCGCCCATCGAGCCCAACAAGACATTGGCATTGCTCGGGCGGCGGCGGAGCGCGAGGCCGAGCAGGACCGAGGCGAGCAGACCGACCGCGATCCCGACGTGGTGGGGACCGATCACCGGGTAGCCTTGGATGATGCTGACCAGCGGGTCGGTGACGACCCAGGCGAGAACCGGAAGCAGCCAGGCGCGGGTGCCGCGGAAGAAGATGATGCTGCAGAGGAAGAGGGCTGGCAGGGGCGAAAAGTTGGGCAGGAAACCGGCGGCACTGATGACCCGGAAGGCAATCAGCAGGCCGACCAGAAGGAGTCCGGCAATCCACGAAGCGCGCATGCCCCTTCCCTGCCCCATGACGCTGCGACGGGCGAGCCGAAAATGTTGCCAATCAAGGCGTGGCAAGGCATGCAGGGCCTATGGACTGGGAAGCGTTGACCAAGTTGGCCTGGGAAGCTCGGGAGCGAGCCTACGCTCCCTACTCGGGTTTTCAGGTCGGAGCGGTGCTGGTCGGAGCCGGTGGCGAGATTTTCACCGGATGCAACGTTGAGAATCTCTCCTATGGACTGACCCAATGCGCCGAGCGGGTCGCGATGGGTTCGGCCGTGGCCGCCGGCGTCCGGGAGATCGTGGCCGCGGTCGTGCTGGCCGATACCGAAAAACCGATCTCCCCCTGTGGCGCCTGCCGTCAGGTGCTGGCCGAATTCGGAGATCCGGAGCTCCTGCTGGTCGGGAAGAACGGAGCGGAGCACTTCCGGCTGAGTGAATTGCTGCCCCGGGCAAGCACGGGGATCCTCGACCGGGATTGAAAGTGTTCCACGTGGAACAGAGGTAGGGCTGAGCTCCCCAGCTCAGCCGCGCCGGTTTGATTGGAGGAGGGCCTTTTGGGGGCTTGGCGGCGGACCGAGGGCGGTCCGCCCTACCTTGTCTTGTGTCCGGCAAATCGCCTGCTAGCTTCGCGCGCCCCGATGTTTCGCTACCCTACCGCCTACGACGTTCTGGTGATCGGTGCCGGCCATGCCGGCATTGAGGCGGCGCTTGCCGCGGCTCGGCTGGGCTGTCGGGTCGCGATGCTCACCCAGAATCTCGATACCATCGGCCAGATGTCCTGCAATCCGGCGATCGGTGGATTGGCGAAGGGTCACATGGTGCGGGAGATCGACGCCTTGGGTGGGGCGATGGGCCTCAACACCGACGCGACCGGGATCCAGGCCCGAATGCTGAATGCCTCCAAGGGTCCCTCCGTCCGGGCACCGCGAACGCAGTGCGACAAGAAAGCCTACCAGTTCCGGATGAAGTGGCTGGTGGAGAGCACCGAGGGCATCGAGCTGCATCAGGGCAATGTGGCCGAGCTGGTGGTCGAGAACGGCCGCATCACCGGAATCCGCACTTCGCTGGGGATGGAGATCACCGCATCAAGTGTGGTGCTCTCCGCCGGGACCTTCATGAGAGGGCTGATGCACGTCGGTCTGAAGAACGAGAAAGGTGGCCGGATGGGCGACGCGATCTCAACCGTTTCCGACTCCCTCAAGTCGCTAGGGTTCCACGTGGAACGTTTCAAGACCGGAACCCCCTGCCGACTCCACGGACGTTCGCTCGATTTCTCCAAGTGCGAGCCTCAGGATGGTGACACCCCGCCTCCCCGGTTCTCATTCATGGCGGATATGCTGCGTCGGGGGCCCGACGATATCTTCACGCTGAACTCATGGGGTGATCCGATGTTCCACATGGAACAATTGCCCTGCTGGATCACCTACACCAACCCGGCGACCCACGACGTGATCCGCGGGAATCTGGACCAGTCCCCGATGTACTGCGGGGTGATCGAGGGCGTCGGCCCCCGCTACTGCCCGTCGATCGAGGACAAGGTGGTGCGCTTTGCGGAGAAGGACCGCCATCAGGTTTTCCTGGAGCCGGAGGGCCGCCACAGTCACGAGTACTACGTCAATGGCGTCTCGACCTCCCTCCCCTACGAAGTCCAGCTCGACTTCCTGCGCAGCATCGAAGGACTGGAGAACTGTGAGATCCTCCGGCCGGGCTACGCGGTCGAGTATGATTACTGTCCGCCGACCCAGCTTCACCCGACCTTGGAAACGAAGCAGGTCGAGGGGCTGTACTTTGCCGGCCAGATCAATGGCACCTCCGGCTACGAGGAAGCCGCGGGCCAAGGTCTGCTTGCCGGGGCGAACGCCGCGCTCAAGGTACTGGGTAGCGACCCGCTGGTGCTACGTCGCGACCAAGCCTACCTCGGGGTGATGATCGACGACCTCGTGACCAAGGGCTGCACCGAGCCCTACCGGATGTTCACCAGCCGCGCCGAATTCCGCCTGCTGCTCCGGCAGGACAATGCGGACCTCCGCCTCACGCCACTGGCTGCCGAGTTCGGACTCGCAAGCGGCGAGCGGGTCGAGCGGGCTGCCCACCGTCAGACCGAGCTCGACCGAGCCATGGACTGGGCGCGCAAGCAGAACCATGAGGGCATCAAACTCGATCACTGGTTCCGTCGCGGCGCCAACGAATGGTCCCAGCTCCCGTCCGAAATCCGCGAAATGTTCCATGTGGAACTTTGGCCGCTGATCGAGACCGAGCTGAAGTACGAGGGCCACCTCGAGCGGCAGCAGCAGCAGGTCGCGAAGATGTCGCGTCAGGAAAGCAAGCGGATCCCGACGGGTATCGACTACACTTCCATCCGCGGTCTGAAGACGGAGGCGCGCCAACGTTTCGCCGATCTTCAGCCGGCGACCTTGGGCCAAGCGGGACGCATCCCCGGCATCACCCCCGCCGATGTGGCGGTGCTGGCAGTGTGGTTGGAGAAAAGCAGTCGTCCGGTTTCCCCGGAGTGATTTGCGGGGATGAAGCGGAACCGCCAAGACGCCAAGACGCAAAGCTTGGATGAAGTTCAGGAAGCTGCCGGTGGTGGACCATGGTTTCGATCGTGCCTGCTATGGCTGGGATTCCTTGGTTTCGTGTTCCTTGCCTGGCTACACTTTTTCGTTCCGAATGCTTGGAAGTGTCTCTCCATCGAGGCCCCCAAGTTTCAGACATTGATAGGCATCCGGCAGCATTGCATCGTGATTCACCAGCGGCCGTTTTCGAGCCCCCCGCACTGGACAGGAATCAGGCTGCGCGAAGGTTTACTCCACGCACCCTCAGTCACGAACCAAACGTCCGGTCGGTCGCCTATCACGTGGCGATCAAAGTCCTACGGCTCGACCAGTGATGGCTGCACCGTGAGCATCGCGTTCTGGTTTGTAGGTGTCGCCTACCTGTCAGCCTGGCTCGTCTTGATCGGGCTCTGGGGGCGAAGGAAGAAGTCCGTCGCGAGGCTCAATCAGCCACTCGGATGAGACCGGGTTGAGCCCGGTTGCGTGACCACGCAAACGAAGCAGACAGACCTGTCTGATTCTTGTGAATGGAATCCTTTGCGCCTTGGCGTCTTGGCGGTTCAACTTTCTGCGTCACCAGCCAGCGAGAGCCACTCCTTGGGTAGCCTAACTGGCTTACCTTCAGGCATTTGAACAAGAGCAAGGGCCTGACGGCAGGTGATCAGGAGGTCATCACCGCTTTCCCGGCGGAGCTCGAACTCACACCAGAAACGCGCCCGCTGGACCTGACCGAGCTTGCCGTGGATTTGGAGCCAGTCGCCGAGTTTCGCAGGTCGCCGGTAGTCGATCTCGGTGCGGGTCACGACCGGGAACAGCTGCGTCTTCGACATGGTGACGAGGTCCATGCCCATCTTGGCGGCCAGCCGCGTGCGGCAGGTTTCGATCATCCGCAGGTAGGCGATGTTGTGCACCACCTGACCGCAGTCGGTGTCGAAGAACATGACCTCTTCCCGCGTGGTGACCTCGACCGGTTCGCTCATGCGCGTGATGCTCGGATGAGAACCCGGGCGGATCAATGGCCAATGCCGCAGCCGCTGCCCGCGGCCTTCGTCCCTGTTAGAAAAGTGCTTTCCAGCCTGACAGTGCTGCAAACCCCGCTTGTCGCGGCTCGTATCGGGAAGCATGATCCGATCGATGGAACGGCTGCTGTGGATTGGGCTGGCACTGGTTGGCACGGGCTTCGGGGCGTTCGTTCCGCCGGCGGAAGGTCCGGTGCCATTCCGCCGCGACAAGCTGCCGGTCGATGTGGCGACCATGACGAGCCTGTCGTCGCAACTGGTAAGTCTCGCGGCGCATTCGAACTCCGAGGATCCCGCGAAGGCCCGCACGCGGGCTCAGATGCTGGCCTTGGCGGCCGCGCTCGATCCTTCGAACACGCAGGCCGGCAAGGTCGTGGCGGCGCTTGCGAAGGGTGAGCCGATCGATGCTCCATCGATGGACGACGTCAAGATGGCGCGGACCCGGGCCTGGAATCTTCTCGGCTGGCTTGAGCAACCGGAAGCCGGCGAGGACGGACAGGCGCTCGGTGCCTGCCTCGGCGACGTGCTGATCCGGATCGATCCCGAGCACCCGCTCGCCAAGGACCGTTCCGGAAACGGCGAGAAGGGGGATTGGAACGGCTGGGTCGCCGCGGTCGCGGCCTTTCGGGATCGGGAGACGCCGAGCATGGAAGATGGCCCGGACGATGGCGGCACCGACGACCCCGCGCCCGAGTCGGACCGGGCGACGCTGGCGATGCGAAAGGCCACGGTGAACATTCCCCTTTGGTGCTACAACCGCGAGAGCCGCAAGACGACGCTGGAAGTCGCACCGCTGGAGCTCTCGGCCTGGATCAAGAAGAAGGATGACGACGAGGACAAAGGATCCGATGAGGAAGATTCCCACGACCCCGAGCGCTTGCGGATCCAGTTCGGGTGGAAAAGCCGGGGCGACGAGAGCGCCATCCTCGCGGAGCGACTGCAGCCGTGGTTGGCGAGCCGCTACGGGAAACTGCCGCGCGATCTCCAATTCCGGTTGGAGCTACCGAAGGATCTGACGCCCAGCATTCGCAACCACGGCAGCCTGAGTGGTGCGGTGGTAATCCTCGCCAATGCGGTCTTCAGCGGCGTGGAGCCCGAAGGCGCCGTGCTGGCGATGATCGGGGAGGAAGGCGACGTCCGCCTGCCGGCGAAATTCTGGCAGACCCTGCGGGCTTTGGCCGCGATGGAGGACCTGCCGGGTGAGCGCATCATTCTGCCGGCCGCGGCGCTCGAACTGCTGCCGTCGCTCCTGACACTCGACCAGTCCGAGTTCTTCATCCGTCAGGAGGTGCTTCTGGCGAAGGACATCGACTCGCTGCTGGCAGTGTCGTCGAGCCAACCGCCCGACGCGGTGACTGCGGCGCACGCGGCTTTTGAGGAAATCCGAACCGCTCGCGGGACCCGGTCGCTGGGCAGCTTCCTCGATTTCCAGTCGACCCAGCAACGCCTGACGAAACTGGTCGGGGATTGCCCGCAACATGCGTCCGGCCGGATGCTGGCGCTCCGGGGCACCTCCCAGTGGCCGCAGCGGCTGCCCCGGGCGATCTACGCGCGTGAAATCCGGGCGGCGATCGAACCGATGGGCGACGTGCTCCGCGTGCCGGCCGACAAGATCAAGCGAACCCAGCTTCAGGCGACCGAAGCCCGGTGCCGCGAGAGCTTGGGCAGGGTCGAGAAATTCTACAGCTCGGTCAGCGACCGCAGCGAGCTGCACGATCCGGCGACCAATACCGTCAAGCTGCTGACCGGGCTCGCGACCGACTTCAAACGCTCCGGAGACGAGTTCTTCAATCCCGCCGCCCGCGTCGCACCGATCTATCGCGAATACGTCGACACCCTGCGCCTGCTCACCAATGCCGCCGGAGACGCCGAGGAATACCCGCTTCCGAAGCTGGATAAGGGCAAGTAGGTGATGCTTTTTCGCCTTTCCATCACCCATATCGGGGAGTATCGGACCCTCATGAATCGACGCATTCCCTGTCTTATCGCGCTGTTCGTTACGGCGCTGTTCGGATCGCTGGCACTCGCGGACACGTACCGTGTGCCGGATCTCGAGAAGGAGATCTTCGACACGGAAGCCGTCGAGCTCGACCGTTTCGACCGGTCCGGAGCCGTCAGCTCGCTGGTGTCGGTCGCGCGGGACTTCGATGAGGAGGACGATGTCGACTACGAGCTGCGTGCCCACGCATTGGCGATCGCATCCCGCCTCGACGAGGACAACGACAAGGTGAAGTCGACGCTCGACCAGCTGAAGGACAACGGCGAGACGATCGGCGAATCGGCCGACAAGAGCCGTGTCACGCGTCGTCTTGCCAGCGCGGTCCGCGCGCTCAGCCGCAAGAAGGACAATGAGGACAACCTGAAGTGCGCGGCCTACATCGCCGACATCGGGATCCGCCTCGACCCGAAGGGCGACAACGCGGACAAGCTCGAGAAGTCCCGGGACGAACTCGAAGAAGACGGCCACAAGGCCGACTGGAAGGACATGCTGGGCCGTGCGATCCAGCACTCGCGCAATCCTTGGGAAGAGGAAGAGACGGTCTTCGAGAAGAAGGAAGTCGAGATGCCCGGTGGCAAGGGCGAGCGCTTCGCCCAACCGCAGAGCCGGGTCAACGGTCTGGTCGTCCGCCAGCTCGGCAACGGCAACCTCGCCGGCTCGGCCTCGACGGTCAACGCGACCGCGCTGAAGGAGGCGGACGTCGACGAGCTTCTTTTCACCTTCAACCAGGAAGTCGGCCCGATGATGGGCGGCTGCCTCGAGGAAGTGATCAAGTTCCTGCGCATCCGCTACGACAGCGAGCCGGAGAAGATCCCGAGCGGCTACAAGATCGAGCTCGGCTTCCAGGACAAGTATGTGCCGAAGGACGGTCCGTCCGCCGCGACCGCCTTCACGCTGCTGCTCGACTCGCTGTTCTCCGGTGAGGAGCTGGATGACGACTTCGCCTGCACCGGCGACATGACCGCCGACGGTCGCGTCCAGCGGATCGGTGGCGCCGCGGCCAAGATCCGTGGTGCGACGAAGCGCGGCTGCAAGATCGTCGGCATCCCGCTCGACAACGGCAAGGAGATCGGTGACGTGCTGCTGCTCGACGGTATCGACCAGCTTCTCGACATCCAGATCTTCACCCTCGAAACCTTCGACGAGGCCTACGCCGTCTCGCGCAAGGAGAAGTCTCCGGAAGTCGTCGAGACCCTCCAGCTGTTCAACGACGTTGCTTCTGTCGTTCGCGACGGTGATGAGTCCCTACTCGCGAATGCCGAGGTCCAGTCGCGCCTGCAGAAGGTCGTCGACCGCATGCCGAACCACCTTTCCGCCAAGCTGCTGCTCGAGAAGGGCAAGGGCGAGAACCCGAAGATCCTGACGGTCGGCGGCACCATCAACCAGATCGAGATCACGACCTCGGGGACGCTGCGCACGATCGGCCGCGCGGTCTTCTCGAGCAAGATGAGCGAAGATGACGACGGCGATTCTTTCGAGTTCGACAAGGAGACGACCAACGACGCGAAGACCGCCGTGGAGGAACTCGAGAAGCTTTCGAAGGCGATCGACCCCCGCCTTGAGAAGTATCACGAAGCCGTGCTCAAGGTCTGCAAGTCGGTGGCCGAGGGCCCCGACGACGACGAGAAGGCAAAGGCCTACGGCAAGCGGCTCGAAGAGGAGCTCGACTCCGTCCAATCGACCTATCGCAAGATGATCTCGGATCCCGAGATCCTCGAAGACATGGGAGGTTGATCCCGACCGCCTTCGGTACCGGGAGCGGTCGCTCCCGGTCGGCATGGTGAAGGGATTTCCTTGCAAATCGGCTTCGGAAGAGGCCCCTTTCGGATACACCCACCCTTACCTGCCCGATGAACGAAGGCATCCGCCGACTCTTTCCGCTGGCGGTCGTGTTCGTGGCCGCTTTCGCGGTCGTCTATGCGATCCGCAATGGCCCCGACGGCCTGAAGAAGCTGTTCTCCGGTGGCGAGACACCCTCGCATCGGCCCGAGACCTTCACACTGCCCGAGAAGCCGCCGCTCGAGCTCGACGACGTCGAGCTGTTGGCGCGGCTGAACGACGAATACGCGCGTCTGACCGATGCGGTCGTGCCGTCGGTGGTCAGCATCGATACCAGCGGTGTCCGTGCCCAGCGCATGCTCGATGGCTATGGCCGCCAGCTGATCCGTCCCGTCCCGACCCAGGGTCAGGGCTCCGGGGTGATCGTGACCCACGAGGGACACGTCGTGACCAACTACCATGTGGTGAAGGGTCAGCAGCAGATCCAGGTGACGATGCACAACGGACAGATCCATCCGGCGTCGTTGATCGGCAGCGACCCGCTGCTCGACATCGCGGTGCTCAAGGTCGAGGCCGACGTGGAATTCCAGCCGCTCAAGTTCGGCGACTCCGAATTGGTCAAGCGGGGCCAGATCGTTTTCGCAATCGGCAACCCCTTCGGTCTCGGTGAAACCGTCACGCAAGGCATCATCTCGGCCCTCGAGCGATCGCTGTCGGATACCCAGCGCGATCTGTTCCAGACCGATGCCGCGATCAATCCCGGCAACTCGGGCGGACCGCTGGTCAACCTTCAGGGCGAGATCATCGGCATCAACTCGGCGATCTACCGGCCGGATGACCGTGTGAACTCCGGCTTCCAGGGCGTCGGTTTCTCGATCCGTGGCAACGACGTGAAGGAGGCGCTCCATGCGATCCTCGAGCGTGGCCGGCCGATCCGCGGCTACCTCGGCGTCAGGATGCTCGACCTCGATCCGCGCTTCCGCCAGTTGATCGGTTACGATGGACCGGGTGCCGTGATCGTGGCGGTCGGCGAAGGGTCGCCGGCGGAAAAGGCCGGGCTCAAGCCACGCGACATCCTCACCCGCTATGGCGGTGAAACCATCGATTCGATGGCCGAGATCTTCACCTTGGTGCAGCGCTCCCGTGTCGGTGACAAGATCCCGATCGACGTCTGGCGCGACGGCGAAACGCTGACCCTTGAGGCGGTGATCGAAGAGGCCCGGATGGAGACCCCGACCGCACGGAAGAGCGTCAAGGACCGCGGCGTGACCGCACCTCCGGAGGAGGTTCTGCGAAAGGTCGGCATCCTGACCCGCGATCCGGCGCCGGGGCAGCTCGGCGTGACCGTGACCGAGATCCTTCCCGACTCCATCGCCGCCGGACGCATCATTGTCAGTGATCTGATTACCGCCGTGAACCAGACGCCGGTCCGGTCGGTCGAGGAGTTCGAACGGCAGGTCGCGGCATCCGCGGCGGCCCAGGCGACGTCATTCCAGATCGTGCGGAACGGGCGCACGGTCCGGGTTGTGCTTCAACCGTTGCCGCGGGAGGAATCCGGCGAAGACACGACGCCGACCCAGAGCCAACGATAAACCGAAGCGCCCCGGCGCGTTTCCTCTTTCGGGGTGTCCCGGCCCGCCACTTCCAGAACATCCATGTCGCGCTCGCAATTGCCGCTGCTCGCCGTCGCTCTCGTCATCGGAGCGCTGGCGACCCTTCTCATTCTCCTCCGCAACCACCGCCCGCCCGCCGAGGCCGAGAATCCGCCGCCCCCGCCGAAGGTCGATCGGCCGGTGATCGAGGTGCCGGAGAGCGACGCGCCGCCCATGCCGGAACTTGCCGAGCAGGAGGTCGATACGCCGGAGTCGCCGATGGACGCGCTCCAGAATGCCGGGGTCGGTCTGCGCAGTGCGAATCCCGGCGAGCTGATCGGGAAGATTGGCGAGGCCCTTGAGGCCGGCGATTTCGCCACCGCCGGGCGACTGATCGGAAAGGGCGCGCTCGATGCGGAAACCCGGGCCAAGCTCGCCGCGATGGCGGGCGCGGGTCCGCTGCGGTTTGCCAGGCCCGAGCCGGCGCGCGAGGTCGGGGAGATGGAAATCAACGCCCGTTCCCGCTGGGCGCTCTACCTCGATGGTGCCGAACCGGGCCGCGACCGGATCTTTTTCGACCTGGTCCGGGATCAGGGCCGCTGGGGAGTGCAGTCGATGACGTTGCCTCCCTCGGCCGACCAGCCCGTGCCCAAGGCGGTGCTGGTCGACTCGCTGGGAATCGCCGACGCCTTCCTGCAGGCGGTGCTGCGGCAGGAATTCGAGATGGCGAAGGAGTTCGTCGATTCCTCGAAAGTCTCCGACGCCAAGATTGCGGGGCTGTGCATCCTGTTTGAGGAAGGTGGCTACAAGCTGCGTCCCCAGAAGCCGCTGCGGGCGATGTTCCAGCGCGAGAACCTCTCGGGCTACCTGACGAATGTCCTGGCTGGTGACGGTTCGGAAATCGCCCAGTTCTCGATGACCCTCCAACGTCCGGAAGGAGAGCCGAACTGGAAGGTCGCTGAGATCAACCTGCAGCAGCTACTCGCCGACTACGCCCGCAGAATCGGCGGTGGCGACGTGCACTACACGCCGCTGCTCAAGAACCCGAAGGGCGGCGATACGCTGGTGCTCTATTTCGATTTCGATACCGCCACGCTCACGCCGCGCACGGAACGGCAGCTGGGCATCGTCGCGGACCTGCTCCGTACGGATCCCGGCAAGAAGTTGACGATTTCGGGTCACACCGACGCCCTGGGTACCGAAGACTACAACCAGAGCCTGTCCGGCCGGCGTGCGCGCAGCGTGAAGGAGTATCTCGTGACATCCGGCGTGGCGGAGGACCAGATCGAGACCGTGGCGGCAGGGCAGACAGCGCCACGGCAGCCGAATTTCACCGAGGACGGCGAGGACAATCCCGACGGCCGGCGGGTCAACCGGCGCAGCGAGATCTACCTCGATTTCTGAACCACGACGTTCCTAGTAGTTGAAGCTGTTCAATCCGATCACCCTGCTGCTGATCCTCATCGGTGCCGCGATGGTCGGATTCGTGTGGTTGCGGGGTCCGTCGCACGAGCTGCCGCCGGTCGAGTCGCTGGCGAATTTCCAGATGGCCGACGCCCCGCTCAAGCTGCCGGCCGACGGCCAGCCGCGTCACCGTTTGCACCGGATGAGCGCATGGGACCTTGCCACGCTGCCCCGGGCGGTCCGTTTCGATCCACCGATGGGCACCGAGCAGGCCGGCCTGACCTACAATGCCCAGAAGTTCTGGGAGATGAACAACGGCCGGGGCGGTCATCACACCGGCGACGATCTCAATGGCATCGGCGGGATGAACAGCGATCTCGGTGATCCGGTGTTCGCCGCCGCCGACGGTCGCGTGCTGTATGCCGGCGAGCCGTCTCCGGGGTGGGGAAATACCGTGGTTGTGGCCCACCACACCGCCGACGGTCGCGTGCTTCAGACGATGTATGCCCACTTGCAGAACATCGACGTCCCGGTCGGAGCCGCGGTGGCCCGGGGGCGCGTTATCGGCAGCGTCGGAACGGCGAACGGCTACTATCCCGCGCACCTTCATTTCGAGATGCGGGAGAGCGACGGCGTCGATATCGGAGCCGGCTACAGTATGAATCCGATGAACCGGCTGGATCCCGAGGCAACCATCGCCTCGATGCGCGGGGCTCCCGCCGACCGACCGTCGCCGGCCGTCCTGCCTGTCGCCCTCGACCGCGGCAACCCGTGGAACCAAGTCGAGCTCTCGCCCGAGGACGCGGCGAAGCTCGGTGAGATCCTGAAACGGGAACCGGCCGCGGATGGCGAGTGAGGTGCTGCCAGGGAACCGCGGCAAATCCGGACAAGCTACCGTTGCTCCGATCAAGGCCTGGCGGGATTCACCTGCCGAACCTCCACGGCCCCTGACAGCGGGCGCAGTGAACATCGGCCCCGTTCCAGGTGCAACGGTTTTCGGAAAGCGCACCGGCGTTCGCCTCCGTGCGGAGTGACCGCCAGAATCGATGCCATTGCTTTCCTTTGCGTCCTCGGCGACTTGGCGTTTCCATCCATTGCCATCGGAAAGAGTCAGATCATTCTCCCGAGTTCGTACGGGGTCATGCCCGACTGTGGTTGGAATCCCTTTCCGGACGATTGCCTTCCTTCCCCGCGATGAGCCGCCGCATCTTCATCATCGGTAACGGCGAGGTCTCTCGGGACCTCTCCGACGAGATTGACGCCTCGGACTTCGTCATCCGGTTCAACCAGCCGAAACGGTCGATCGGGATGACCGGAACACGGACGGACCTTCTTTTCGTCAACGCCTGCGATATTCCGATGAAGCGTCGTCTCGACGACTCCGACTACTGGCGGAGCCCGATCGTCGGTGCCGCCGGAGAGGTGATCCTGAACTACAACTGGTTGAGCTTGCGGCTGTATGGCGTTCCGCTGCGCAGATGGATCCGGGAACGGCGGCGCTATGACTGGATCGAGCCGACCATCGCCGCCTTCCAGGCGATGGGGAAGCCGGTCCGGTGCCTGACGACACGGGAATACCGGGCGGCCCTTCGCGATCTCCGGACGGGTGGGGAGAATCCGTGCCCGAGTACAGGATATCTCGGTATACATCACTTCCTCACGCGGTTGTCGGTTCCTGACGACCGGATCACCATCTGCGGGTTCTCGTTCGAGGGATGGAGAGGCCACCAGTGGGATCTTGAGAAAAACTGGCTGCGGGCCCGTTGCCGGCGGTACGATATCGCCATCATGGAGACGTCATTCCGAGCGGAGGGATCATGAAGGATCTGAGGGCGTTCATCGGCTGGGATTCGCGGGAAGCGATTGCTTACGAAGTGGCGCGCGCCTCGTTGCTGGCGAACGCCTCGGTGCCGGTAATGATCGAGCCGATCAAGCTGGACGACCTGCTGGCGCGTGGAGTTTACGAGCGTGAGATCGATCCGCTCGCTTCAACGGAGTTCACCTACTCGCGCTTCTTCACTCCTTGGCTGGCGGGCTACTCGGGCTGGGCCTTGTTTTGCGACTGCGACTTCCTGTTCTTCGGAGATGTGGCGAAGCTGGCGGAATACCAGGATCCCTCGAAGGCGGTCGTCTGCGTGCATCATGACTACCGGCCGACGGCGACCACCAAGATGGACGGCAGGGCCCAGTCGGTTTACCCACGCAAGAACTGGTCGTCGTTCATGCTGATCAATTGCAGCCACCCGTCTGCCCGGCGGCTGACTCCGGACCGGATCAACCGCGAGAGCGCGGCCTATCTGCACCGCTTGCAGTGGGCGGCCTGCACCGAAATCGGCGAGCTTCCGGGCTCGTGGAACTGGCTGGAAGGATGGGATGACCGGCCGAAAGAGGGAGTTCCCGACGCCGTCCACTTCACCAGTGGCGGGCCGTGGTTCGAGAACTGCCGGGACGTGGACTACGGGCCCGAGTGGACCGTCTGGGCGGATCGGGTGGACCCCGGATGGAGACCGTCCTGAGGCCCGGCCGCGAAACTCGACGGCAAGGATTTGGCAGGATGCGCGTAATCGACCTGAGGCCGCGCCTTGAAAATCATGAGAATCCTCCACTTTATCCTGCCGTTCGCATTCTTCGTCCTGCCCGCCGCCGCCGAGCGTCACCTGTTCATTCTCTCCGGGCAGTCGAACATGGCCGGGCTCAAGCCTGAGATTTCGTTCACGCCGACGGTCGAGGAAGCGTTCGGAAAGGAGAACGTCGTGGTGATCAAGGATGCGCAGGGCGGCCAGCCGATCCGGCGCTGGTTCAAAGCGTGGAAGCCGGCCGAGGGCGAGGGACCGGAGGCAACCGGCGACCTCTATGACCGGATGATGACCAAGGTCACCGCGGCGACGAAGGACCAGAAGTTCGACACGGTGACCTTCGTCTGGATGCAGGGGGAACGCGACGCGAAGGAAAGCCACGGGTCGGTCTATTCCGCCAGCATGCGGGGGCTGATCGACCAGCTGGGCAAGGACCTGAAGCGGGACGATATCCATTTCGTCATCGGCCGGCTGAGCGACTTCGACATGGACAACAAGCGCTACCCTCACTGGACCATGGTCCGCGATGCCCAGGTGGCGGTCGCCGAGGCCGATCCCAAGGGCGCTTGGGTCGACACCGATGATCTCAACGACAAGCCCGTCAAAGAGGGCGAGGGCACAAGGGACGACCTTCACTACTCCGGCGAAGGGTACAAGACCCTCGGCAAGCGATTCGCCGACAGCGCGATCGGGCTGATCCGAAAGCCGGAGTGACCCTACTCGTGCCGGCCGCAGGCGAGCTCGACCAGCGCTTCGTGAAGGCCGGAGACGCCGAGCTTCACGTAGGTGTGCTCAAGGTGCTTGTCGACCGTCCGCTTCGAGACACCGAGCTGGCTGGCCACCTCACTGCGGCTTCGGCCGGTCCCCATCAGGCGCATCACTTCCCGCTCGCGCCGGGTGAGTGCCGGATGGTCCGTCACGGCTCCGTTCGTTGACGGCTTGAGTGCGATCAGGATCCGGTTGGTCCGATCACAGAGGAAGCTCCGGATCTCGAGTCCCGGTTTCGGTACTCCCGGGCAGGAGATGGTGCCGGACCCATGATCGCCCTCGATGCACCGGCGCAGCCGACGGGGAATCACGCCTGCGGACTCGTCGAGTTCGCGCAGTGCGGCGAGCCAACCCTCCGCCGGGCCCTCGATCCTCACCGGCCGCCACGTTCGGCGGTCGACTTCCACCCACCCGCAGACCAGCGAGCCTGCGGCCATCGAACGGCTCACCGAGAGTGCGGAGAAAAGCGGTCCGAAACGGGCATCGGCAACCTTCAGGATCTGGACGATCTCGTTGACCAAGGCCATCTCCCTCACGTCGAAGTCTTCACGCTCGTGAATCAAGACAAGGGTCACCGCATATTCGGAGGACGTGGACACCCGCCGATGGAGTTGGCTCCTCGTTTCTGCCGCCTTGGCCCGTCCCTTCGGAGAAGAATCGCGCTTCCTCGATTTGCTGTCATTCGCCCACAGGGAAGCAGCTTCGTGGCCTTGCTCCTCCCGAACCCGAAACCCTTTCCAGCCGGGACTTGCGACCTCCCAGAGAAGCTTCCCACAAGGGTCGAGCTTGCGCAGCACCACGCCCACCCGTTCCTCGAACAGCCCGGGGATTCGCTGCACGGCTTGCGCGGCGAGCTCCCGAAAGCACGGCTGCGTGCCGACTTGGTGACTCAGGTGGAGCAACGCCTTCAGATCCGCAGCCGACAGGACCTGCGGATCGGCCTGGGAATCGATCCGGGGGGAAACGGGGGACATGGATTTGCCTCTGTTTAAAACACCGTGGCCCGTGAGGGCAAGCCTCCGCAGAAATACGCACGGAAGCGTATTTCCACGTAGGGAGGTGCTGTGGATGATCGATATTTGTGGTCCCTCCACGAAATCCCCCTGATTCCCCCCTGCGCCGGTCCCTTCCGACCGACGCTGTAGGCGTCCCTTGTTCCGACGCGATCTCCACCCCGGGCCTGCGCCCGGTTCCCATGCGGGTCTTCCCCTGAGAACTGCATTTCCGATTCCCATTCTGATTCCCATTCCCACCTCCAACTCCTCCAAAGCCATGTTTCCCATGCGATTCGCACGAATCCTGGTCGCCGCCGCAGCGCTCCTGCTGCCCGCGACCGCCCTCGCCCAACTGCAGGTCTCGGTGATGCCGAGCTACTCGCAGAACACTTCCTACGCCAACGCGGAAATCAACCAGCCGATCCAGGTCTGGGGCCGAGCTTGGGGCGGTACTCCTCCCTACACTTACTCCCTCAGCTTCGGCGACGGCACCCCCGATGCCGGAGGCGCCGTGGGCAATCCGGATGACATCGGTGCTGCCCACAGCTACACCACCGCCGGCCTGAAGACCTTCACGCTGACGGTGACGGATGCTGCCAGTGCTTCGGTCAGCCGCTCGGGCACGATCCGGGTGTTCGGGAGCCCAACCAAGGACCAGTTGGTGAACATGGCGATCGAGAAGGGGCTGCGTTTCCTTTACCTGAACCAGCATCCGGCCGGTCCCGACCAGTGCCTATGGCAGGGATCCAACAACAACAGCACCAGGAATGAGTACACGGTGGGGTCAACGGGTGCGGCAGTCCTCGCCTTCGAGGAAAATGGACACCTCCCGGGAAATGACCCGGTGCAGGACATCTACGCTCCGACCGTTGACTGCGGACTCAATTGGCTCACGAATTTCGCGACGACCTATCCCATCTCGGTGCAGACCGCGGGGGATCCCGACAGCAACGGAAACGGAGTCGGGGTCTACTTCTGGGCCGGCGGTCACGAGACCTATTCGAACTGTCTCGCCGGACTGGCGCTGATCGCATCGGAAACCTCGGCGGCGGATGCCCAGGCGCGTACGATCCCCGCCGGTCCGCTGGCTGGAACCAGCTACTACGATGCCATCCAGGACTTCCTGGATCTCCTCGCATTCTCCCAAACGGATGGCGGTACTTCAGGAGGATGGGTGTATAGCATCCGGACTTCGAACTCGGGAGGGAACGACGGCTCGGCAATGCAATGGCCGGCTCTGGTTTCCCGTGCCGCCGAGGACCTCTGGGGTTTGTCGACGCCCGCGTGGGTGAAGGAACGCAACGCCGGAGCGTACCGTACACTTCAGAACGCCAGCGGCGGAGTCGGCTACAGGTCCAACGTTCAATGGCTGAATGCCGTGAAGACCGGAGGGGCGCTGGTGGCACTCCAGGTCGCGGGCTACGACACCTCGGACCCGGACGTGCAACAGGGTATCAACTACATCGGAAGTGTCTGGGCCAATGACAGCGGCAGCGGAACGTTCTTCAACAATGGTGGAACCTTCGGCCAGTGGTACGGAATGTATGGCGTCAAGAAGGGCCTTCAGTTGCAGGGGGTCTCTACGCTCAATACGAGTGCGGGACCTCGCGACTGGCAGTCGGACTACGACTGTTGGCTACTCGGTGACGCGTCGGGTCTCGATCCTTCCGCTTCCCCCAGCCGGCGGAACACCAACTCCATGTTCGGACAGCTCGCCAACGGTTCTTGGTTGAGCACCACACAATGGCCGGGCACTTCGGTAAGCGATGCGGAGATCGCCACGGCCCACGGCGTGCTGATTCTTACCCGCAGCGTGACGGTGGCCCTCCCGGTGGCGGTGATCGCCGACTGCGGCGAAGTCAGCACCAAGCCGGGCCAGCGCGCTTTCCAGATGGACGGCACCGGCTCGTTCCACTCGGATCCGGATCTCTCGATCCAGGAGTACCGCTGGGACTTCGACGCCAGTGACGGGGTCGACTTCGACAATCCCGACGCCGTCGGCGCAATCGTCACCAACCCCGGCTACTCGGTGGTTGGCAACTACACGATCTCGCTGCAGGTGCGCGACAACTCCGATCCCCAGCGCGTCGGCCAGACCAGTGAAGTCTGCGCAGCGGTCGATACTGATATCGCTCCCATCGCTGTGGCCATTCCCGCGGGCCGCCCGTCCTACAACTGCAGGGTCGGTGAAGAGATCACCCTTGATGGCTCCGAGTCCTTTGATCCCGACGGTGATGAAATCACCCTCTTCGAGTGGGACCTCGATGGCGATGGCCAGTTCGATGACGCCACGGGTCAGACCCCTACCTTCTCATGCGATACCGAAGGGGCGGTTGCGGTGCGCCTGCGGGTGACGGCCCTCGGCAAGACGGGCGTCAGCCAGGAGGTTATCCTGGTGGCCTCGCCGAACGATCTGGCGGTGGCCAGCCTGAGCGCCAGCGACATCGATCCCGGCGTCTCCGCGGACGTGACGGTCGGGATTTCCAATGACCCGGCATCTGGCAACGGCTTCACCGATGTGCTCGTGCGCTTCTACAACGGCAATCCGTTGACCGGTGGTGCGCAGCTCGGGGGGAACTACCTCGTCGACATCCCGGCTGGTGCCACGGTTTCGCTGACGGCCGACGACCTCCCGCTCGGCGGCACCGAACTGGTGTGGGTATACATCGATGCCAACCTGCAGGTACCGGAGTACGAAGAGGACAACAACATCGACGCGGTTAACGTGACCAATCAGCCGCCGATCGCGGTAGCCCAGGATCTGATCGTGCCAGCAAACGCGAATTGCGAGGGAATTGCCTCCGCCTCGGACTTCGATGGCGGCTCATCGGATCCGGATGGTGACCCGCTGACCTTGAGTATCGCTCCGGCCGGCCCGTATCCGCTCGGAGTGACTCCGGTTACCCTGACGGTCACCGATCCGCTCGGTGAATCGGATACCGACACCGCGACGATCACGGTTGTTGATGCCACGCCGCCGGTGCTGACGCTGAATGGAGCTGCCGACGTCACCCTTGAATGCGGAGTCGACAGCTACACGGAACTTGGAGCGGGAGTGACGGACAACTGTGATGCGGGAGTGTCGGTGGTCATCGGCGGCGACGCCGTGGCGGATACCCCGGGTGTCTACGTGGTCACCTACGATGCGACCGACGCTTCGGGGAACGCGGCGACCCAGCTGGTCCGGACCGTGACGGTGGTGGACACCACTCCACCGGTGATCACCTGCCCGGGCGACATGGAGGTTCCGACCCTGGGCCCGCTGGGCGTGGTGGTGAACTTCAGCGTCACCGCGACGGACGCCTGCGATCCGGCACCGGTGATCGTGTGCACGCCCGCGTCGGGGACGGTCTTCCCGGTGGGCGAAACCTTGGTGACTTGTACGGCGATCGATGCGGCCGGGCTGGAGGACACCTGCACGTTCACCGTCAAGGTGCTCTCGGCCGAGGAGCTGCTGTGCGCGCTGATCGAGTGCGTCGAGCAGATGGACATCCACCACGGCATCAAGAACGCCCTGCTCGCCAAGCTGCGGAACTCGAAGAGCAGCCTGCGTCGCGGTCGTATGAACGCGGCGATCAACCAGTTGGAGGCCTTCATGAGCCACGTTGAGAGCCAGCGGGGGAAGAAGCTGACCGACGAGCAGGCCGACCACCTGTTGGCGAAGGCGGCGGTGGTGCATGCGGCGATGACGGGTGTCCCCTACGGAGACCCGTATCTTGCGACGATCGATCTGCCGCCCGGATTCCAGATGTATCTGGGTGCGGGCGTGGTCCAGGGCAAACTGATGATCTACCCCGAACAGGTCGAAGGTTTGGGCGGCAGCAGCACGCTTCTGCAGCTGGTCTGGAACGGCCTGGGCGTTCTGGAAAGTGCGGAGGATCCCTCGGGTCCATGGGAAGAGGTGGAAATCGCCGACCCGCCGTACTGGCACGCGGTGACGCCTGAGGAGCCGGTGAAGTTCTTCCGGGTCAACCAGCCGTAGCTGGCGGGAGCCGACCCGGACCGGAGAGTGGGAATCAACCGGTGCGCGGACACGATCCGCGCATCGGTAGGCCCACCGCGACCTGCTGCGGCTCCGAGGCAGTCCACCGAGGGCCGGGAACTGTTGGGGCCCTCACAACCGGAAAACCACCCCCTCGCTACCAGCATCGGTTTCGTCCACCCCCTCCCGGTTGAAATACGCTTAGATGCGTATTTTCGCGTAGGCCCTCGCTGTGAATGATTCACGATCGTGGTCCCCCCACTGAATCCCCTCGGCCTCCGTCTTCCCGGAGGCACCTCGAAGGAACTCTTCGGAGTCCCGCGCGGTGTGCGCACTTTGAGCGTACGACCGCACTCTGCGCGGCTGGCGTCCCGCCATTTGACGCTGCGTTCCCATTCCTAACCCCACCCCAACCTCCCAAGTCATGTCCCCCATGCGATTCGCACGAACCCTGGTCGCCGCGGCAGCCTTCCTGCTACCCGCGACAGCCCTCGCCCAACTGCAGGTCTCGGTGATGCCGAGCTACTCGCAGAATACCTCCTACGGCAATGCCGGTCTCAACCAGCCGATCCAGGTCTGGGGCCGAGCCTGGGGAGGAACCGCTCCCTACACCTACTCGCTGAACTTCGGGGACGGAACCCCGGATGCCGGAGGCGCCGTGGGCAACCCGGACGACATCGGTACAACCCACACCTACACCACCGCCGGGGTGAAGACCTTCACGCTGACGGTGACCGACGCCGCAAGCACGGTGGTCAGCCGTTCGGGCACGATCCGGGTCTTTTCCACCCCGACGCAGGACCAGCGGGTGAACATGGCGATCGAGAAGGCGTTGAGGTACTTGTATCTGAACCAGAATCAGGTCGCCGCCGATCAAAGCGTTTGGCACGCTTACCCGGCTGGAAGCAGCAACCGGAGCGAGTTCACGGTCGGATCGACAGGTGCCACCGTTCTGGCCTTCGAGGAGAACGGCCACCTTCCGGGCAACGACCCGGTCGGAGACATCTACGCGCCGACCACTCAGCGGGGCTTGAACTGGCTGACCGTCGCCGCAGGCGATGTTTCAATCTCCCCCCAGCCTTTCGGAGATCCGGACACCAACGGCAACGGTGTCGGCACCTATCTTTATGCCGGAGGCCACGAGTCATATGCGAACAGCTTCGCGGCTCTTGCCTTGATCGCTTCGGAGCAGTCGGCCGCCGCCGCCCAAGCACGCACCATCCCCTCCGGGCCGCTTGCCGGAAAGTCCTACTACGAAACAGTTCAGGACATCATCGATCTCTTCAACTACTCGCAGTCGGACGGTGCCGGCAGTGGAGGTTGGCTCTACAATATCAGGACTTCGAACTCCGGTGGCCTTGACGGTTCCGCGATGCAATGGCCGGCGCTTGTCTCAAGGGCGGCGGAGGATCTTTGGGGCATCACGACGCCGTCCTGGGTGACGGACCGCAACGCCGCAGGCTTCAAAGCCTTGCAGAACGCCAACGGTGGCATCGGCTACCGGGCGAACAATTCGTGGCTCAACTCCGGCAAAACGGGAGGTGCGCTGGTGGCCTGGCAAGTGGCGGGCCTCACACCGGGCAACGATCCCGATGTGGCGAGAGGTTTGGATTTCATCGAGGCCAGCTTCCATGTGAATTCGACCGGCAGCAGCGATGCGGCATCTACCGGAACCTTCGGCCAGTGGTACGGGATGTACGGGCTTAAGAAAGGCCTTCAACTCCAGGAGGTCAGCACCCTTCAAACTCCGACGGGTCCGCGTGACTGGCAGGCCGACTACGACTCCTGGCTGCTTGGGGAAGCGGCGGGTATCGCCCCCACCACCGCCACAGGCTATCGCAACACCAACAGCATGTTCGGCCAGCGCCCGGATGGCTCTTGGGCGAGCACCAATCAGTGGCCTGGAACCTACATCACGGACCCGGACATCGCCACCGCCCACGGGGTGCTGATTCTCACCCGCAGCGTGACCGTGGCCCTCCCGGTGGCGGTGATCGCCGAGGTGGATGAAGTCAGCACCAAGCCCGGCCAACGTTCCTTCCAGATGGACGGCACCGGCTCTTTCCACTCGGATCCGGCGCTTTCGATCTCCGAATACCGCTGGGACTTCGACGCCAGTGACGGGGTCGACTTCGACAACCCGGACGCGGTCGGCGCGATCGTCACCAACCCGGGCTACTCGGTCGTCGGCAACTACACCGTCTCGCTGCAGGTCCGCGATAATTCGGATCCCCAGCGCGTCGGCCAGACGACCGAGCTGGTAGTGGCTGTCGATACCGACGTCGCTCCCACCGCGATTGGCATTCCGGCCGGACAAATCTCGTACAACGCCAAGCCCGGCGACACCGTCACTTTCGACGGCACCGAGTCCTTCGACCCGGACGGCGATCCGATCACGCTCTACGAGTGGGACCTTGATGGCGACGGTCAGTTCGACGACGCGACCGGCGCGACGCCTGAGATCGTCGCCGGGCCTCCCGCGTCGGTTTCGATCCGTTTGCGTGTCACCGCCCTTGGCAAAACCGGTATCAGTCCGGAAGTACCCTTCGTGGTTTCGCTGAATGACCTCTCGGTCGGCAGCCTGACCGCCAGTGACATCGATCCCGGTGTTTCCGCCGACATCACGGTAGTCATCGACAACGACCCCGGGTCGGGAAATGCGTTCAGCAATGTCCTTGTACGCTTCTATGACGGCAACCCTCTTGCGGGTGGAGCCCAGCTCGGCGGTAATTTCAACGTCGACCTTCCTGCAGGTGCATCGGTTCCGCTGACCGCGGATGACCTGCCGCTTGGAGGAGCGGAGTTCGTGTGGGTCTACATCGACGCCAACGGCCAGGTTCCGGAGTGTGACGAGGGCAACAACATCGCGTCGGTCAATGCCACCAACCAGCCGCCGGTCGCGGTGGCCCAGAGCATCACGGTTCCCGCCAACGCCAACTGCGAGGGTGTTGCAACGGCAGCCGACTTCGATGGCGGATCCTCGGATCCGGACGGCGACCCGATCACTCTCAGCGTCACGCCCGCAGGTCCCTATCCGCTCGGAGTCACCCCGGTCACGCTTACCGTCACCGATCCGCTTGGCGAGACCGATACCGACACCGCCACGATCACCGTGGTCGATACGACTCCGCCGGTGATCCTTTTGGTCGGTGACGATCCCCAAACGATCGAGTGCGGTGCCGCATACGAGGAACTCGGTGCGACGGCGGCGGACCACTGCGACGGCGACGTGACGGCATCGATCGTGATCGACACCAACGCGGTGGATACCTCGGCTCTGGGTTCCTACCTGGTCGCCTACGATGTGTCTGACGCTGCCGGCAACTCGGCGGTCACGGTATTCCGCACGATCAACGTCGTCGACAGCACCCCCCCGGTGCTGACCTTGAACGGACCGCCCACGATGACCCTCGAATGCGGGGTCGACATCTATTCGGAGCTCGGTGCGACCGCGGCGGACGAATGTGATCCGGACGTGGGAGTGATCATTGGCGGCGACACGGTGAATGTGCACACGCCGGGGATCTATGTCGTGACCTACGATGCCACCGACGCTTCGGGCAACGCGGCGGCGCCACTGACCCGGGTGGTGACGGTCGCGGACTCGACGCCGCCGGTGATCGTGCTCAACGGCGACAGTCCGCAACGGGTCGAATGCGGTGCGGCTTACGTCGAAGCGGGAGCGACCGCGGCGGACATTTGCGATGGCGATCTAACTCCGGCGATCGTGATCGACAGCAGCTGGGTCGACACTGGGGTATTGGGTTCGTATCTGGTGACCTACGATGTGACCGATGCCGCCGGCAATGTGGCGGTCACGGTGTTCCGGACTGTGATTGTTGAGGACACCACGCCGCCTGTGTTGACGCTGAACGGAGCTGCTGACGTCACCCTCGAATGCGGGGTCGACAGCTACACGGAACTCGGAGCGGGAGTGACGGACAACTGTGATGCGGGAGTGTCGGTGGTCATCGGAGGCGACGCGGTGGCGGACAGCCCGGGTGTCTACGTGGTCACTTACGATGCGACCGATGCTTCGGGAAATGCCGCGACCCAGTTGGTCAGGACCGTGACGGTGGTGGACACCACTCCACCGGTGATCACCTGCCCGGGCGACATGGAGGTCCCGACCCTGGGCCCGCTGGGCGTGGTGGTGAACTTCAGCGTCACCGCGACGGACGCCTGCGATCCGGCACCGGTGGTCGTGTGCACGCCCGCGTCGGGGACGGTCTTCCCGGTGGGCGAAACCTTGGTGACCTGTACGGCGATCGATGCGGCCGGGCTGGAGGACACCTGCACGTTCACCGTCAAGGTGCTCTCGGCCGAGGAGCTGCTGTGCGCGCTGATCGAGTGCGTCGAGCAGATGGACATCCACCACGGCATCAAGAACGCCCTGCTCGCCAAGCTGCGGAACTCGAAGAGCAGCCTGCGGCGCGGGCGGATGAACGCTGCGATCAACCAGTTGGAGGCCTTCATGAGCCACGTTGAGAGCCAGCGGGGGAAGAAGCTGACCGACGAGCAGGCCGACCACCTGTTGGCGAAGGCGGCGGTGGTGCATGCGGCGATGACGGGCGTCCCTTACGGAGATCCGTATCTTGCGACGATCGATCTGCCGCCCGGATTCCAGATGTATCTGGGTGCGGGCGTGGTCCAGGGCAAACTGATGATCTACCCCGAACAGGTCGAAGGTTTGGGCGGCAGCAGCACGCTTCTGCAGCTGGTCTGGAACGGCCTGGGCGTTCTGGAAAGTGCGGAGGATCCCTCGGGTCCATGGGAAGAGGTGGAAATCGCCGACCCGCCGTACTGGCACGCCGTGACGCCCGAGGAGCCGGTGAAGTTCTTCCGGGTCAACCAGCCGTAGCCGGCGGGAGCCGACCCGTGCCGGAGAGTGGGAATGACCGGTGCGCGGACACGATCCGCGCATCGGTTTCCCGGCCCTCTGTCTCCTGATGAGATTGGACTGGCGCCCGGTGGGAGAGATGGAATAAGCACCTCGTAGTGAATCGAGCCCGATCCAGCGTTTTGGGAGCCTTGCTGATGGGATCATCGGCGGTTCCTGCGTTCGGACTCGAGGGGATCCTTCGTCCCGATTTCGAGATCATCCCGAGGTCTCCCTTCGAGACTCTTTCAGCGGAATTCCCCGACTCCTCCCTCTCCGATCCGCCGGTTGCCTTCAGCATCACCGTCAATTATTCAGGCGATGCGGCTTTCGAGTCGGCCTTTGAGGATGCCGCGGCGATCTGGGAAAGCATCATTCCGTACTACGTCGATGGCAACCAGGGTGCTGCCCAGTTCAGCGGCGTCGTCATCAACGCCTCGGTGGTGAGCATCGATGGCTCGGGTGGCATTCTCGGATCCGCGGGACCTTCGACAGGTGGTTACGACGACTCGGGATACCTCCTGGCAACGACCGGCACGATGCAATTCGATGCCGATGACTTCAGCAGCCCGACCGGTTCATTCGAAGCGGTTGTGCTTCACGAAATGGCCCACGTGCTCGGGATCGGGACACTCTGGTCCTTCAATGGACTCTATGATGCATCCGATCCGTCGGTCATCGATCCGAATAACGGGCAGACCGTAGGTCAGTACAACGGTGCGTTCGGACTGCTGGGATGGCAGGCTGAATTCGATTCCGATGCGACCTACGTCCCGGTGGAAAAGGGCGGCGGATCGGGAACCGCCAACGGCCACTGGAACGAGGGCGACGGAGGTGCCCCGACCGGCTACACTTCTTCGATCACCGGGCAGGACTCACGATTTGAACTCATGACCGGATGGCTCAATGGCGGAAGCTACATCGGTGAGGTGACCAAGGGCAGCCTTCGCGACCTGGGTTACGAGGTCACGGTTGTGCCTGAACCCACCGTCTGGCTCACGGGAAGCCTGCTGGGCATGGGCCTGCTGCTGCGCCGTCGTCGCCATGGTTTCCGAGCCCGCTAGTCCGGAGCCGGAATCCGGATACGGGAGTCCCCGAAAAGCGGACGTCACGACCATTCTCATCGCCTGCGCCATCGGCCTTGCCGCTATCCTCGGGGTCTGGATGCTGATTCTCGGAGGAATCCTTATCGATCCCGAACCGGCTCCGGAGCCGGGGGCTTCGTCCTCCGAGTCTGTTGCCGGACGTCCGGACGATCCCGACCAGTGCAGGAGGTTGGCGATAGAGGTCTGGACGCGCTACGTCGAGGCGACGGACATGGAGGATAAGGCACGGGAAGTGAAGGACCCGGACCGTGTACTGCCCCTGATGCAAGACTACTACGAACGCCGTAGCCATCCATTTCTCAGCATGGCGGACGTGTCAGCCGGTGAAATCGCCGCAAGTGCCGTGCGGGAGGCGTTGATCTTCGTGGTCGAGCCATTCTCCGGACCGGAATACGCCGTCGCGCTCGAGTGGATCGACGGGCGCTACCGGATCGATTGGGAATCACTCGTCGCCTACGGCACTGCCGATTGGTACGAGTTGACCGAAGGCAAGACTGGAGACATCGAACGAATGCGCGTTTTCCTCAGCCCCCTCAAGGAACGCTGGCAGAACCCGGCGATGGCTCCCGGAGCGGTCGGCTATCTCATGGAGCACCGGGACTATCCTGACCCGGTGGTCGCGGTCTCCCTGGCCCCCGAGTCGGAACGGGTCGATCCCCGGGTCACGGGACCCCGCACGCCGCTGCGGGTGGCGGTGCGGTGGGACGCCGAGCTTGAGGCGTTCCGGATCATCGGGATCCCGGAAGTGGGTTGGAGCGACTGATCGGTGACCGGGTCTGACCGTCCTTCACGCCGCGGCGCACCGAGGACGGTCCGCCCTACCTTTGGCAGAGGACCGCGCGGCTCCGACCGCGCCCCGGAACCCGGGCAGATAGGGTCGACCGCCCCCGGTCGACCGCATCGGTTCTTCCGGCCCCCACCGTCTTTCACGCTACGGCGGACCGAGGGCGGTCCGCCCTACCCATTGGATCCGCGAACGAGGAGGACCCACCCGTTCAAACCACCAGCATGCAGTCGCCGTAGCTGTAGAACCGGTAGCGCTCACGAACCGCTTCGCGATAGGCGGCCAGAACCTTTTCCCGCCCTGCCAGAGCGCTTACCAGCATGATCAGTGTGCTCTCGGGCAGGTGGAAATTCGTCAGCAGCACGTCCACCACCCGAAACCGGTAAGGCGGATAGATGAAGATGTCGGTTTCGCCCCGATGCTCCGTTTCCTCCAACCGCAAAGGTAGGGACGAGCACCCTTGCTCGTCCGCGGGCATCCCCCCGGGTTGCTCCGTTTCCCTCCCCAGATGTTCCAGCACCCGCGTCACGGTCGTCCCGACCGCCACCACCCTCCCGGCGGCATTGATCCGCTTCGCCGACTGCTCTGTTAGAACGTAGCGCTCGGAGTGCATCTCGTGTTCCTCGGGCGTCTCGACACTCACCGGCCGGAAGGTGCCGACGCCGACGTGGAGCGTCAGGAACGCGTGATCGATGTCGGCAAGCATCTCTGGAGTGAAGTGGAGGCCGGCGGTCGGAGCGGCGATCGCTCCTTCCTCCCTGGCGAACACCGTCTGGTAGCGGTCGCGGTCGGATGCCTCGTCATCTCGACCCATGTAGTGGGGAAGCGCGAGGTGGCCGTGTTCGTCCAGACTGACTTCCCGGTCCCAGCGAACAAGCCGGTCACCGTTTTCGAATACTTCTACGACGGTCCCCGTAGCTCCGCCGACCGTTACCGTCCGGCCCTCGCGCATCTTCTTGCCCGGCTTCACCAGACACCGCCACTCGGTGTTCGAGGGCCGGTCGAGGCAGAGCAACTCGATCTTGCCGTCGTCAGAAAAGACCCGGGCCGGAATGACCTTGGTGTCGTTGAGCATCAGCAGATCGTCCGGCCGGAGATAGTCCGGAAGATCGCGGAACATCCGGTGCTCGATCTCGCCGGTGTCCCGGTGCAGCACCAGCATCCGCGAGGCGGCACGCTCCTCGAGCGGCCTGGAGGCGATCAGCTCCTCCGGCAGGTCGTAGTGAAAGTCGCTGGTTCTCAGGCCCACACGCGGCGTTTAGCCGGTCGCCCGGCTGACTTCAAGGGTCAGGGCGCCGCGGGTTTCGAGAAGCGGAGGAAGTAGTTCTCCTCCAGCCCCGGGACCTCGACCTTCTCCTCGAACTTCAGTCCGGCGGTCTCGATCTCCTTGCGGAAGACCTCCTCGCCCGCCCTGACGTGACCGAGCACCCAGTCGGTCGACTCGCCCTCAATCCGCTTGAAATCGACCACCACGAAGGTGCCGCCCGGCTTGAGGGCGCGGAGCAGCGAGGCGAGCGTAGACATCGGATACTCGAAGTGGTGGTAGGTGTCGCAGGCGAAGGCCACATCGATCGAGTTCGGCGGCAGCGAGACCGAATCCTCCGGGCAGAGGATCGCCGAGATGTTGGCGTGGCCCTCCTGTTTCGCCCGCGCCTGGATGTGGTGCAGAAACGCTCCGTTGATGTCGACCGCATAGACCCAGCCGTCTTTGCCCACAGCGTCCGCGAACATCCGGGTGTAGAGTCCGGTGCCGGCTCCGATATCCGCGACACGCATGCCCGGCTTGATCTTGCAGGCGGCGAGCACCGCATCGCGGGCGTGGAAAACTTCTCGGCTCTCGACTTCGAACCGCTTCAGCCAATCGTCGACCTTGAGCTCCGGATCGAGGAACTTCTCGTTGATTCCCGGGCGGACGCTTTCCTCTTTCGGAGCTTGGGCCGCGACCGGGATAACGAGCGAAAATGCCAGCAGGAGTACGTTCCAATTCATGCAAACAGCATGCGCATGCCGGGCGCGCGTGCCAGCCGGATTTCAGGCTCCGATGCTGTCGAAGTCGGGAAGCCGCGACCCATCGCCCCAAACCCGGATCCTCAGGCGGCTCGCCCCGTCATCGAAGTGTTCGCACGCAACCAGTACCCGGGTGCCATCCTTCTGCACGTCCCAGCCGTCGGTCGGCCCTCCGGCCTCCCAGCCGAGGTCCAGCAGCTTCCGGAGCACGGATTCTCGTCCGCCCGACACATAGATGGCGAGCTCCGCGTCGGGGGTTTCGGTGAGCGTCCCTTGGGGCGGTAGCGGTCCGCGAAATCTCCCGATCCGCGCTTGGGAACGGAGCCGGGGCGCGATCCACGTCAGCAGCTTGAGCAGCAGCCGGCACGCCGGACGGTCGAAGCGCCCGAAAAGCGGCCGCAGGGGTTGCATCCGGGTGATCACCCCTTGGTAGCCCGCCATTCCCATCGAACCATGGTAGATCACGGCCTCGCCTTCGACCCGCACCGGGCCTCCGCCGTAGATGACGCCCTTCCAGATCGCGTCTCCCGAAGGTGAGAAACGGCGGGGATGCTTGCGCATCAGCAGCGCCTCAGCCTTGCCGTAGCCGATCTGCTGCCGGAGGTAGCCGCTGGCGCAGGGACGCCGGTGGTGCCAGACGAATCCGTTGGGAGCGAAACCGATCCGCATGCCGGCGTCGCGCAATCGCCAGCAAAAGTCGACATCGTCACCTGCGGTCCGGAATGCCGGATCGAACCCGCCGATCGCGAAGTACGTCGTGCGTCGTACCGCGAGATTGCATCCAGGCACGTGCTCGGCCTCAAGGTCATCGAGCATCACGTGGCTGGCGGCCCCGGGGGCGGAGGCAATCACCGCCTCGAACGCGTTCGACGGCGGAGGCGGCAGGTTGGGACCGCCCACCGCGTCCCAGCCGGACTCGAAGCAATGTCCGAGTTCGATCAACCAGTCGGGGTCGACCTCGCAGTCGTCGTCGGTGAATGCGACGATCTCGCGGCTGGCGGCGGCGGCACCGGCATTGCGGGCCGCGCTGAGGCCGCCGGCTTCGAGGCGCACCAGCCGGACTTCCGGGAATCTCGTTTCGACGAGCTCGCCGGTTCCATCGGTAGAGCCGTCGTCGACCACGATCACCTCCGGCTCGGGCCCGTTCAGCATCCTCAGCGACTCGAGACAGCGGCCGATCCGTTCACGACCGTCCCTGCAGCAAACGATCACGCTGAATGCCGACGTTTCCGGGACGGGTTCCGGGTCGGCCGCGAATGCCTCGGTCACCGCTCCCAGCGCCGGCTTCGCCTCACCTTGGCGGTCGATCAGTCCGAATGACCAATCCTTCACCTCGGCGCCGGCATTCCACCAGCGGTCGCTCCACGCGTAGGCCGCAACACCGGCAGTCCCGAGTTCGCGGCACGCCCGGATGCCCCAGCCCAGCGCCTCGGCCTGCCGTTCCTCTCCATTCCTCATCGAATCGAGGCCGAACTCCGACACCATCAGCGGTCGGTCGCCCGCCACGTGATGAAGTCGCCGCAGGTAAGCCCGGAAATCCGGCTCCCGTTCGAGGTAGACATTCATCGCGGTGAAATCCGCGTTGCCCGGTTCGAGATACTCGGTGCTCGGGTAGTTCGCGTAAGCCCAGAGCAGATGCGGCCAGCGTTCTTTGCCGGAGTGAATCAGCGCCTCAAGCGCCTCACGGACCCGCTCGGCGCCCATCCACCGGACCAGATCGGCCGGAACCTCATTGGCTACGAACACACCCGCCAGCGCGGGATGGTGACCATTCTCGATGCAGGCGTCCTCCATCGCACGCAGCCCCGGTGCGATGCCGCCATTTCCTAGGAAGTCGCAGGCATGAGGCCACTCGAGACCTTGAAACACCCGGAGCCCGCAGCTTTTCGCCGCATCGAGCAATCGCCGGGGCGCGTGCTGGTAGAGCCGGATTGCATCAGCCCCGGTGGCCGCGATCCGCTTGAAATCGCCCTCAAAGTCCTCCGGCCAACCGCCGGGGAGCGGACCATAGGTGATCAGCTGCAGGAAGACCCGCTCGTCGCCGAGCCGGAAAAACCTGCCGTCCACCATGAGTCGCTCCATCGGGGCGAGGATAGGGTCCGCATTGGGGCGTCCGCCAGCCCTTAGCCCTCCAGCTTTCTCTGGCGCCGACCCGTTGGCGCGGTTATCCAAGGACCGTGAGATCCGAACTTCTGCAAAACCCGGTTTTCGCCATGGCGGCGGAACAGTTCGATCAGGTTGCCGACTTCCTCGAGCTTAATGACGAGCTCCGCGAGCGCTGCAAGTGGCCGAAACGCCTGATCACCGTCACCATCCCCGTGCGACACGACGACGGATCGACCCAGGTCTACTTCGGCCACCGGGTGCAGCACCACCTGACCCGCGGGCCGGTGAAGGGCGGCCTGCGCTTCCATCCGGACGTCGAGCTCGGCGAAGTCGCGGCGCTGGCGATGTGGATGAACTGGAAGTGCGCGCTGATGGACCTGCCGTTCGGCGGCGGCAAGGGCGGCGTCAATTGCGACCCGCGCCACCTTTCCCTCGGCGAGCAGGAGCGGATCACCCGTCGCTACACGATGGAAATGATCCCGTTCATTGGCGAGGAGATCGATGTCATGGCGCCCGACATGGGAACCAACGAGCAGACGATGGCATGGATGCTCGACACCTACTCGACCCACGCCGGCCATCTCGTTCCCGGCATCGTCACCGGCAAGCCGATCAACCTCCAAGGCTCCGCCGGCCGCACGCGCGCCACCGGCCACGGCGTCGCCTTCCTCGCCTCGCGGGCGCTCAACAAGCTCGGCGTCGCATTGCGCTCGGCATCGGCGGTCGTCCAGGGATTCGGAAACGTCGGTCTCCACACCGCCCTGACGCTCGCGTCATATGGCGTCGATGTCCGGGGCATCTCGGACGTCACCGGAGCGCTGTGGAGCGAAAAGGGCATCGACGTGCAGAAGCTTTCCGACCATGTCGCCAAGACCGGCGGGGTGGTCGGCTTCGACGGTGCGGACGCCATCGATCCTGCGGAGATGCTCTGCCAGCCGTGCGACGTGCTCGCGCCGGCGGCGTGCGGCATGGTGATTACCGGAGCGAACGCGCCAAGGCTCCAGTGCAAGGTGCTGGTCGAGGGCGCCAACGGTCCGACGACCCCCGAGGCGGATGCGGTTTTCGAGAAACGCGGCGACATCTTCGTCGTGCCCGACGTCCTCGCCAATGCGGGCGGCGTCACGGTGTCCTACTTCGAGTGGGTGCAGAACCTGCAGCGCTACCGGTGGACCGAGCGCGAGGTGCTGACCCGCCTCGAAACCATTCTTGAGGGCGCGTTCAACCGGGTCCTGCAGTTCGCGGAACGCCACGGGCTCGCCCATCGCACGGCGGCCCAGGCGCTGGCCATCCAGACCGTCGCCGAAGTCAAAAGCCAGCGCGGCATGTTCCCATGAAGATCCTCCGTTTCTCAACCTTCGGCCAAGCCGCCGATGTTCTCTCACTCGAAGACCACGAGCCCGCCTCACTCAACGACGGCGACGTGCGGCTGCGCGTGCTGGCCTCGCCGATCAATCCCGCCGACCTGAATTTCATCGAGGGCACGTACGGCGTGAAACCCGAACTGCCGGCGGTAGCGGGAATCGAAGGCTGCGCCGAGGTGACCGAAAGCCGCTCGGCGGAGTTCGCCCCCGGCGACCGTTGCATCTTCATCGCCCAGGCCGAACTCTGGGCCGAGGAAACGGTCGTGCCGGCCTCGACTCTCGTGAAGCTTCCCGCGGGCATCGATCCGGTGCAGGCCGCCATGCTGAAGGTGAACCCGGCGACCGCATGGCAAATGCTGACCGGCTTCGCCACCTTGCCGGAAGGCTCGTGGGTGGTGCAGAACGCCGCCAACTCGGGCGTGGGCCAATCGGTCATCCAGCTCGCCCCGCTGCTCGGGCTTCGTACGATCAATCTCGTACGTCGCGAGTCGCTCTTCGACGAACTGAAGGCGCTCGGCGCCGACCACGTGCTGCTCGATGATTCCGATGGTGTCGATGCCGCCAAGTCGATCTGCGGTTCCGACCGTCCGGCTCTCGCGCTGAATGCCGTCGGAGGGGACAGCGCGCTGCGCCTGATGAACATCCTCGGCCCCGGCGGCATCCATGTCACCTATGGCGCGATGGGGCGCAAGCCGCTCAAGGTTCCGAACGGCCTGCTCATATTCAAGAACCTCCAGCTCCGCGGCTTCTGGCTGACCGAGTGGCTTCGTCACGCGTCGGTCGACGAGGTGCGCGGCGTTTACCAACGCCTTGCCGAGGTGATGGCCGACGGGAAGCTGAAGCTACCGGTCGACTCGACCCATCCGCTTGCCGACTTCGCCGCGGCTTTCGCACGCAACGGATCGCCTGAGCGTGACGGCAAGGTACTGTTTGTCCCGTAAGACATGGAGCTCAAGTTCACTCCCTTGCGGGTCGCCATGTTCGTCGTGTTCATGGTCGGCTTCGGGCTGGCGGGCGGCTACGTCTTTCCTCCGGATCTGCCCTACCGCTCCACCCGCGCCCTGGCGCTTGCGATCCTTCTCTTCACCCTGAGTGCCGTCTCGGCAACCGTCGTCGACCACTGGGTCGGCAATCTCGATCGGAGCAACCTCCGCTGGTTCTACATCATCGCCGGTGTCTGCGGGATGGCGATCGCGGTGGTGATCCGCTTCAATGTGATACCACGATGAACGAACGACCGATCGGCGCCGCACGGCTCGAAGCCAAGGAACTGGTCGAGGATCTGGCGCTGAAGGGCGCGACCAACTCGACGATCAAGAAGGCGCTCGACCAGAAGGACCTCGACGGGTTGCTCGACGAGGTGGAGGTCGAGATGCTGGCGGAAAAGGCGCGTGCGGCCTTGGCGATGCTTCCCCCGCCGCGCCCGAAAAACCGCATCCGCCTGCTGGGCATCATCGCGATCTTGCTGGGCGTCGGCGCGATCTGGGTGGGAGGCGGATCAGGTCGCGGCCGCTACTCTCCGGGCAAGTATGGCATCTGGGCGATCGTGCTCGGCAGCATCCTCGTCCTCAAACCGAGTGCCGGAAGCGAGGAGCTGTAGGCTTCAGCCCACTTTCCCAAACAATACTGACGCCGCTTGATTCACCGCCAAGTCGCCAAGAACGCCAAGGAACGCGCTATTCTCCATCTTTGCGTCCTTGGCGCCTTGGCGGTTCCAGCAGTGGGAAGTTGACCAAGTCGGCTCATTCCCTGGAAACTGGATCAGATATCGAGGCCGTCACCTTCCATGTCGTCGCCATCCTCGAAGTCGACCTCGCGCACCCGCTTGCGGTCGCGCCAGTGTTCGACCTGCTTGCGCAATGTCTCGCGCAGGTTCACACCGTCGGCAATCGCCTCGAGATCGACCTTCGGATGCGAGCGGTCGGAGGTGTCGAGGTGCAAGGTCGACAAGCCGAACATGCGGAACCAGAACGGCCGGTCCATGGTGGTGTCCTTGACCCGGTAGAGCTCGAGTTCGTCAATCGTCTGGTTGAGCACGCCGTCGTAGAGACGGAGCCGCTCGTTGGTCAGCTCGTAGACCCGGCAGCGCACCTTGAGGTAGTTCCACAGCATCCACAGCAGCGGCAAAGGGATCGCGAACCAGACCGGCGGGAAGAATGCTCCCCCGACACCGATGCCCGCCAGCAGCAGCACACCGACGAGGTGCTTGCCGAGGTTCAGAATTTGGGACGGGCTGCCTTTCCAGAGAATGTCCTCGCTCATGGCCCGATACTCGTGCCGCCCGCGCGGGGCCGCCAGTGTAGAAATGGGGCACGCTTGGAACGCGGTGGCCGGGTAATTGGTCTCCTTCCTTCCCGCCGGACCCGCTCCGGGTTAGCGTCGGTCCATGAGCTCGGAAATTCCGAAAAACATCATCCTCGTCGGCTTCATGGGCTGCGGGAAGTCGACCATCGGCCGACGGCTCGGCCAGATGCTCGGCTATCCGTTTGTCGATACTGACGATCTGATCGAGTCGAAGGCCGGTATGCCGATCACCGAGATCTTCGAGAGGCGCGGCGAGGAAATGTTCCGCCAGCTCGAAGCGGCTGTGCTCCAGGAGCTCGGATCGAAGGATGCTGGGCGCGCGATCATCGCCACCGGCGGAGGGATCATCGGCCGACGCCGCAACCGACGCCTGCTCAAGGAGCTGGGCTTCGTCGTCTGGCTGCAGGTTTCGCCCGATACGATCATCGCCCGCACCAAACGCAATCGGGACCGGCCGCTGCTGGCCACCGACAACCCGCGCGAAAGGATCGACCGTCTGCTCGCCGAGCGCGAGCCGCTGTATCGGGAGGTCGCGGATCTCGAGCTCGATACTTCCGAGCTTGATGCCGAGGAAATCGCGTGCGGCATCCTCGAGAGCGCCCGTTACCACTTCACCGGCGGCGCCTGAAGGTCAGCGGGTCTCCACCAGCACCGGATAGTGGTCCGAAGGCAGGCGGATCTCGAAGTCGCCGAATTTCACCTCCTTCGGGAAATTGCCCGACGTCTGATCGGCAGCCTCACTTGATTTCGCGACCCGGTAGGTATCGGTCAGGATGCCGAAGCGCGCGATGGCCGCGCCTTCCGGAGCGAAGACATGGTCGATCCTGCTGGACGTCATCGATGCCGCGTCGAATCGGTTGGCGGTGCCATTCGGAGCGAATCGGAATTCCGAGGTGCGGAAGGTGTCGGCCAGCCGTGGAGAGTCCTCGAGGAGCCGGTAGGTCGTGCTGTTCTGATCCGCATTGAAGTCGCCGAGGACGAAGGCCGGGGCATTTCCGGCGATCTCATCGACCTTTGCCAGCAGCAGCTTCGCACTTTCCTGCCGCGCCTGTTCGCCGCGGTGGTCGAAGTGGACGCTGAAGACGTAGAACGGATCGCCACCCGACTTCGGCTTGAATTGGGCCCAGCCGCAAATCCGTCGCAGCCCCGCGTCCCAGCCTTTGCTTGGCTTGTCGGGAGTTTCGGAGAGCCAGAAGCAGCCATCGGCCGCCAGCTCGTAGAGGTCCTTCTTGAAGAAGATGGCGATCTGTTCGCCTTGCTCCGCACCGTTGTCCCGGCCGTGGGTAGAGCAGAGGTGGTCGGGGAGCAGCTTGCGGAGGTCGTCGACCTGATGGCGGAAGCCCTCCTGGGTGCCGACGATGTCGAAGTCGTGGAAACGGATGATGCCGGCCACGACCGGTGCCCTTTGCTCCCACGCGTTGCCCGACTTGCGGTCTCCGGGATTGTCGTAGCGGATGTTGTAGGTGCCGATCCGGTCCGCGTTTGCTCCGCTCACCAAAGTCAGGAGTGTGGCCATCGCGGCATACCATCGATTGATCATGCCGCCGCTACAGGGCCGATCCGTCCCGCTTGTCAGGAGAGCCGGTCATGTTCGGACATGCCCGGGCTTCGGAAAGAACTCTTCCCTTGGCGGTCTTGGCGACTTGGCGGTTCAATGCCCTCCAGCATGACGCCCGCCGAATCGATCAAGTCCGCCGCCGCCGAGCTCGGCTTCGACGACTGCCGGATCGCGGCCGCGTCGAGGGCAAGCCATGCCGATGCCTTCGAGTCGTGGATTGATGACGGCTGCCATGGCGACATGGGCTGGATGGAACGCACGCCGCACCGGCGCTGCGACCCGCGCGAAGTGCTTCCCGGCTGCAGGTCGGTGGTCACCCTCGCCCTGAACTACTATCCCGGCCCCAACCCGGACACCGGCTGGAGGATCGCGCGCTACTCGTGGAACGACGACTACCACGACCTGATCGAGAAAAAGCTCAAGCAGCTCGACGCTGCGATGTCGGAACTCGGCGGCACCCAGCGCTACTACGTCGATACCGGCCCGGTGCTCGAGCGCGACTTCGCGACCGACGCCGGACTCGGATGGAACGGCAAGTCGACCGTGCAGATCCATCGCCACCTCGGCACCTGGTTCTTCCTCGCCGAACTTCTGACCACCCTTGACCTGCCGCCTGACCAACCCTTCGGCGATCATTGCGGCAAGTGCACCCGATGCATCGACGCCTGCCCGACCGATGCCATTACGGCGCCGCACCGCGTCGACGCCCGCCGTTGCATTTCCTACCTCACCATCGAGCACAAGGGCCCGATTCCGGAAGAGTTCCGTGCCGCAATCGGCGACCGGCTCTACGGCTGCGACGAGTGCCTTGAGGTCTGCCCGTGGAACCGCTTCGCCAGGCTTTCCCGTGAGGCGAGCTTCCATGCGCGGGAGGAGGTCTTTGCTCTGAAGGCACGCGACTTCCTGTCGCTGAACGACGAGGAGTTCCGTACTTTGTTTCGGAAGAGCCCGATCAAACGCATCAAGCGCCCGCGGTTCCTGAGGAACGTATGCGTTGTGCTCGGAAATACGGGCACCGAAGACGACCTGCCGGCATTGAGGCAGGCTGCGACAGATGCGGACCCGTTGATTGCGGAGCACGCCGAGTGGGCTCTGCGCAGGCTGTCGGAACGCGGAGTCTGAGAAACCACCGAGGCCCGGGAACTGCTCTTCCGCTGTCGGGTCCGGGGGCTCTTCGGTGAAGTCTGGGGAGAACTCGTCCGCATCGGCGGGCGCCCGGATCGCGAAGACGAGCAGCACGGCGCCTGAAAGACGCCGCTCCTTGTGGCATCACCGCCGGGCCCGCTCTTTGAGAGCACCCAGCACCTTCTCCGCCAGCGGGCCGAGTTTTCCACGCCACAGGCCGGCGATCTTCAGTTCGGGAAAGCCGTCGAGCGCCACCGCGGCGACACCCTTCGGCAGCTTTACGCCGGGCACCATCACGCTGAGGCCGGCTCCGAATCCGCGCGCGACGTAGGCTTCGACCAACTCCAGGGTGCTGACCTCGATCCGCGACGGCCAGTGGATGCCGGCGCGGCTCAGGCCCTTGGCAAACAGGCGCGACATGGACGTGTCGTCGGCCGGCCGGATCAAGGGCTTCGAAGCCGCGAGTTCCTCGAGGCCGAGACCGGCCCGCTTCCAAGCGACCGGCACCAGAAGTACGAGAGGCATCGTAATGAGAAGCTCGCTGTGCGTCCCCGACGGCGGCTTGTCCTCGAGCTCGGCGATCGCCAGATCGACTTCCTCGCGCTCGAGCCGTCCGTGGATCGTCCGCTGGTCGGCATCGAAGAGCGACAGTTCGAGCTCGGGGCAATCCTTGCGCACCGCCTCGAGGACCGACGGGAGGTGCTCGCGGATCACGGTGGCCGGCGCGGCGAGCCTCAGATGCTTCGACGCCTTGCCGGCGATCCTCTCCGCCACCACGCCGAGTCCACCGAAGAACGGAGCACTGAATTCGTACAGCTCCCGTCCGGCCGGTGTGAGCTGGAACGGCCGCCGCTGGAACAGGCGCACGCCGAGGTCCTTCTCAAGCTGGCTGATCTGGCCGCTCACCGCCGGCTGCTGGATGCCGTAGGGCATCGAGCGCACCGCCGCGGTGATGCCCCCGGCCTTGGCCACATGGTAGAACAACTCGAGGTGGTGGAGGTTCGGGAGGGGTTGGGGCATTGCGGCGTGTATCAGTTTTGTCGATGTTTTGGCAAATCCATTCGACTCACGCTCGATGTCGATTTCGGGGCATGGTGCCACGGTGATTCTCATTCTCGTCATTGTCGCGACCCTGATGGTCGCCATTGAGCGCCTCTGGCCGGGCCAGAAGCTGCCCACCGTCCGCTGGTGGTGGTTGCGGATCCTGTTCGTGAACGTCGCCCAGCTGGGCATCGTCATCGTCGCGGGTCTGAGCTGGGACCGCTGGCTTTCCTCGGTCTCGCTGCTCCGCCTCAGCGAGTGGATGAACCCATGGGCCGCCGCCGGGATCGCCTACTTCGTCTCAAGCTTCATCTACTACTTCTGGCACCGGCTGCGTCACGAGTCGGACTTCTTCTGGCGGCTCTGCCACCAACTTCACCATTCGCCGCGGCGGATCGAACTGCTCGCCAGCTTCTACAAGCACCCGGTGGAGATCCTGATCAACTCGGTCCTCTCGGCGCTGATCGTCTACACGCTGCTCGGCCTGTCGGTGCAGGCGGCCGCGATCTACACCGGCATCACCGCGATCGCCGAGTACTTCTACCACTGGAATGTCCGCACGCCGCGATGGGTTGGCTGGATCATCCAGCGGCCGGAGAGCCACCGGGTGCATCACCAGTACAAGCATCACAGCCAGAACTACGCCGATCTCCCCCTGTTCGACTGGTTGTTCGGAACCTTGAAGAACCCGTCGGCATCACCGAAGCGCTGCGGCTTCACCCCCCGGGGCGAGCAGCGTTTCGGTGAAATGCTGGCCTTCCGCGACATCCACAAGACCCCCCTGCCCCCGACCTGCTTCGGCTGCCGCAAACGCTGGGCCTGCTACGCCTCGGCCCAGGAGCAGGAGTCCGGCGGGATCTGCGGCGCATCGCAGCGAGAGGAAGGCCTTCCGAACGCGGGCCGAAAGCACAAGCAGCCTTGCACGGTCGGCGGCCGCGACGGCGCGCGGACTCCGGTCCGTATCATCCCGGAACCACCAAGCGGACTGAAGTCCGCGCACCATTGAACCCATGAAAACCCGCAACCGCATCGCCATCGTCCTGCTCGTGCTCGGCATGCTGCAGATGACCGGCTACCTCGTCGGCTCGAAAGTCATGCGCGGCCTCGGGCTCGCGACCGGCATCGCGCCGTTTCCCAAGGTCTTCTGCGAGGCCGACGGCTACGAGGCCTTCGCCGCAAGCTTCCGGCTCGAGGGACGGCAGGCTGACGGAACGGCATGGACCTGCGACCTCGACCCCGAGCGCTACGCCCGGCTCGAAGGGCCCTACAACCGTCGCAACGTCTACGGCGCCACGCTGGCCTTCGCGCCGCGTCTCCCCGAGGACCTGCGCGATCCGCTGCTGGCCGAGGCGCTCGATCCGTCATCCACTTTGCGACGCGAACTGGACATCCCGGCGGATGTGGCCGATTTGCGGGTAACGATCACGCCGCGCGACGGCGAAGCCGAGGGCCCCTGGACCTACCCATGAAAGCGATGTCCCCATGGCAGTTCACGATCTTCCGGATCCTTTTCGGAAGCTACCTCTGCGTGCACTTCCTGCACCTCGCGCCGTGGGCCGGCGAGTTGTTCGGAGCGGGCGGGCTGATCGGTGATCCGTCGATCAACCCGGCGCACGGCCTGTTCCCGAATCCCCTCGACCTGCCGATCCCCGACGGCTGGCTTACGGCGATTGTCGTACTTCTCGCGGGCTCCTCGCTGCTCTTCACCGCCGGTGTCTGGCGCAAGCCGGCGGCGCTGGTGCTGTGGTTCGGTTGGACCGCCCTCTTCCACCGCAACAACCTGATCTCGAACCCATCGGTGCCCTACATCGGCCTCCTGCTCGTGCTCTCGCTGCTGGTGCCCGGTGGCGAGCCGTGGAGCCGCGGACCCCGCAATGCCGACTGGGCGATGCCGAAGTGGGTTTTCCGCTGTGCGTGGATCCTGATGGCGGCCGGCTACACCTTTTCCGGCATCACCAAGCTCAGTTCGCCGAGCTGGACCGACGGCTCGGCCATGAGATTTCTGTTAGAGAACCCCTTGGCCCGTCCCGGCTGGATGCGCGACCTGATGCTTTCGCTGCCCGAAGGCCTGCTCAAGGTCATGACCTGGGGCACGCTCGCAGCCGAGCTGCTGTTCCTGCCGCTGGCGCTGTGGTCGCGGACCCGGCCGTGGATCTGGCTGACGCTGGTGCTGATGCATTTCGGCATCGTGGCGGTCGTCGACTTCGCCGATCTCAGTCTCGGGATGTTGATGATCCACCTCTTCACCTTCGACCCGGCCTGGCTGAAGCCGAAGGCGAAACGACCGCTGCTGGTGCGCTTCGACGGCGAGTGTCTGATGTGCTCGAACACCATCCGTTTCGTCGCCGATGAGGACCGCGAGAAGCTGGTCCGGTTCACCAAGCTCGAGACGGATGGCAACCGCGCGCCCGAGACCATGCTGGTCGAGACCGGCGAGCGCACGCTCGACCGCTCCGACGGCGTGCTGGCGATCCTCGACGCGCTCGGCGGCCATTGGCGGGCATTCGCCATCGCCGGCCGCCTTATCCCCCGCCCTCTCCGCAATGCGCTCTACAACTTCATCGCCCGGCACCGCTACCGTTGGTTCGGCAAAGGCGACGCCTGCGCCCTGCCGAGCGAAGCGTTGAGGGAGAGGCTGGAGTGACAAACAAGCGGCTCCGGAAACTTTCGCGTCCCTTCGCGTTTTTCGCTGTTCCCCTCCCCCCACTCCGACGTTGCATCCCCCGCTTCCGTGGCCATCCTTCCGGCCGTGTCCGGAGACGCCCGACAGGACTTCGCTTTCGCCTTCCTGAGCATCCTTTTCGAAGGGGCGCCGTTCATTCTGCTCGGAACGCTGATCAGCGGCTTCATCGATATCTACCTGCCGGCCAATACCATGGACCGGCTGCTGCCGAAGCGGACGCTTCCGGCGGTGCTGGTCGCCGGTCTGTTAGGCGGGATCCTGCCGGTCTGCGAGTGCGCGGTGGTTCCGGTGATCCGGCGGCTGGTGAAGAAGGGCCTGCCGGTGTCGTGCGCGCTGACCTACATGCTCGCCGCGCCGATCGTGAACCCGATCACGGCGCTCTCAACCTGGAAGGCCTTCAAGGGCCCGATGGTTTCGCTGGGCGAACTCGGCACCGCCAGTGCCAGCACGGTGATGACGGTCTCCCGGCTCGGGCTGGGATTCCTGGTGGCGGTCGGGGTCGGACTGCTGATCGCCCGCCTCCCGCTTCGCAAAATCCTGCGCCAGCGCCTGCTCGATTCCCTGTCGAAGGAGGAACCCGAAAGCGACAAGCACGACCATCACGATTGCGGTCACGATCATTCCCATGATCACGATCATCACGATGGTTGCTGCGGTCACGATCATCATCACGACGACCACTCCCATGACCACGAGCATGGCAGCCGGATGATCGCGGCGTTCCGTTCGGCGATGCGCGACTTCACCGACGTGGGTGTCTATTTCGTGGTCGGCGTGGCGATCACCGCGCTGTTCAACACCGGCATCGCGCCGGGCGCGAAGTGGCTCGACGGTCTCGCCGAAAATCCGTGGCAGGCACCGGCAGCGCTGATGGTGCTGGCCTTCGTGCTGAGCCTCTGCAGCACCTCGGACGCCTTCATCGCGGCGACCTTGGACAAGTTCACTTGGGGCGCGAAGCTGGCGTTCCTGACCTTCGGTCCGATGATGGACGTGAAGCTGATTTTCCTCTACCAGACGGTGCTCAAGCGCCGTTTCATCCTACTTCTCTGCCTCGGCCTGTTCCTCGCGATCGGCCTCGGCGCCATCGCCTGGCAGTTCGGCATCAACGCGCTCAACCCGTGAAGAACCGAGTCCTCAGCCGCGCCCTCCGGTCCATCGCCCTGATCAGTTGGGGCGGCGTGCTGGTTTACTTCTACACCAGCAACCGGTTGGTGAAGTACCTGGCGCCGGACTTCCGCCTGATCGCCTTCGCCGGTGGCCTCGGGCTGATCGTCATGGGGCTGTTCACCCTGCTGACCGCCCGCGAGGTGGCAAGTTGCGGTCACGATCACGGACCCGAGGACGAGCATGATCACGAGACGCTGGACGTACACCCACTGGCCGCATTTCTGATCATGGTCGTCCCGCTGTTCCTCGGAGTCGCGTGGACCAAGGACCAGTATTCGATTGCGGCGCTGTCGCGAAAGGGCCTCAACGATTCGCCGTCCGACGCCGGCTCGTTGTTTCTCTCCTCGGTCCTGCCGCCACTGACCAAGGAGATCATCGAGAAGCAGCACCCGCCCGATGAGAACGGCTACAGGAAGTTCCCGCTGATGGAGCTGTTCTTCAGCAGCGCCGATCCGGAAATGCGCGAGCTGGTCGAGGGCATGTCGGTCGTCACCGAGGGCCGTCTGGTCGCCGATGCCGATGGCAAACCTGGCGAATACCGGCTCTATCGGCTGTTCATCACCTGCTGCGCCGCCGACAGCCGCCCGATCCCGATCATCGCCCGATTCAAGCCCGAGGCCCTGCCGCAGGTGGAAAACAACACCTGGATGACCCTCTCGGGTACGATCACCTTTCCCGATGAAGGGGAAGGTCCCCAGCCGGTGCTCGTCGTCGATTTCGGCGAAGCCACCGAGGCTCCGTTTGAGGAGTCATTTATGCGGGGTTTTTAGGCATTTAGTGCCTCAAGATGCCAAAAAGGGCCGAATTGAGGAAGAGCTGTGCCCCCAAGGTGACACCGGCGTCACAGAAATTGTCACAATCGGGAGGTTGTTGTGACAGGACCGTCACATTACGGTTAGATCATGAAACTCACCGATTCCTTTGACGCCCTGCTCGTCTTCTTCGTTCTGGCGATCTGCATCGCGGCGATTGCGGGAGTCGTGATGGTTCTGGTCGGCTGAGTCCGGGGATGGACCTTGGGGGTTCGCCCGGTCATCGTTCGCCCCGATGCAGCGGCCGCTAGGCGAGATATTCACCGCGTTCCTGAAGCTGGGCCTGATCTCGTTCGGCGGCCCGGTCGCGCATCTCGGTTACTTCCACGAGGAATTCGTCGTCCGCCGCAAATGGCTCAACGAGGAGGCGTATGCGGACCTCGTCGCCCTCTGCCAGTTCCTTCCTGGCCCGGCGAGTAGCCAGGTCGTTTTTGCACTGGGCCTCCGCCGGGGCGGACTTCCCGGCGGTCTGATTGCATCACTGTGTTTCACGCTGCCTTCGGCGATGCTGCTGATTCTCTTCGCCTTGGGAGTCTCGTCACTCGGTGAGATCGGTAACGCCGGTTGGCTCCAAGGGCTCAAACTCGCGGCGGTGGCGGTGGTGGCCCATGCGGTGGTCGGAATGGCGACCAAGCTCTGTCCCGACTGGCCGCGACGCACCCTCGCTCTCGTGCTCGCCGCGGCCTTGCTCAGTTGGCCGGGCGTGGTCGGGCAGCTCGGCGCGATTGGCATCGGCGCGACCTTTGGCTGGATCGTCTATCGTCGGCGTGAAAAGGGGAATCTGCCCGCCCCTGGGCCGGCTGCGAGTCGATCCGGGGCGATTGCACTGACGCTCTTCGCGATCCTCTTGATCGGTCTGCCGTTCGCGGCGATCTGGACCGATTCCGCCGGCCTCACGGTTTTCGACCGCTTCTACCGCGCAGGATCGCTGGTTTTCGGGGGTGGCCATGTCGTCCTGCCGTTGCTCCGGGCGGAAGTCGTCCCACCGGGCTGGATCAGAGATGAATCTTTCCTCGCCGGCTACGGCGCCGCCCAAGCCGTCCCGGGACCGCTTTTCACCTTCGCGGCCTATCTTGGAGCCGGACTCGAGTACGGACCCAGCGGCTGGGGCGGGGGACTGCTCTGCCTGGTCGCGATCTTCCTCCCGGCACTGCTGCTGGTCGGAGGCGCTTTACCCTTTTGGGAACTCCTGCGTGCCCGGCCTGAGGCGCGGGCCGCACTGACCGGCACCAACGCGGCGGTGGTGGGCATCCTGCTCGCCGCTTTCGTCAATCCGGTCTGGATGGAGGGCGTCCGGGGAGCGGTTCACTTCGGCATCGCCCTTGCTGCCTTTGCGGCTCTGACCTTCGCCAAAGCGCCGTCGTGGCTGGTGGTCGTCGGATGTGCCGGCGTCGGAGCGGCGCTTCTCTAGTCACCGCCCGGTCTTCACTCCCAGTCGACCTTCACGGTCGCGTAGATCCCTCCCGATTTACGGATCTGCTGCAGGGCCTCAGGGGCTGTGAGCCACATCCGCTCGCGGCCGTTGTCGAACTCGAGGGTCGGTGTTTTCGGGCGGTCGGCGTCGGTGGCAAGGTAGCGGGTGAGCGCCCACGGCCGGCCGTCCATCATCACGACGGGAAGCAGGGGACGCCGCTTGAGGTGCCAGGTGTTCAGGGTGAACTTGGCGAGATGCAGCACGCCGCCGAGTTCGGAGGCCTTGACGTCGCGCCCGATCACGCTGCGCACCGTACCTTCCTTGGTTCCGGGCACGGCGGCGAAGTCGAGATCCGGGAAGGCGTCGATGCAGTTCGCCAGCTCCGGCTTCCGCTCACCGAGCCTTTCCGTATTCAGCGCTTCGGCCAGTTGCGACCGCTGGTTCGCCGAGAGCCTGGCCTCGAGCGTGCCTGGCAGCGAGCGGATGGGGGAGGGGAGTCCCGCGGCGCGCTCGGACAACGGCACGGTCAGGTAGTGGGTCACGTAGATCTTCTTGCCGCGGTTCTTCTTCGATGTGGAACGCACGAGCATCAGGGTCGCGAGCTCGTCGAGTGTCGGCTTGCGGATGACTCCGGGGTACGGGTCATGTAGTAGATAGCGGTCGTCTTCGCGCCCCATGAGCAGGCCGTTGTGCGGTCCTTCGAAAACACCGCGGATGCGCAGCGAGTACACGTTTCCGTCGTCGAGTCCTTGGTGAAAGGTGTCCTTGATGATCTTGCGGACTGCGGGCAGCAGTGAATCGACAGGCGCGGGCGGGTGTTCGATCTCGGCCGTCTCGTAAGGCAGCGAGAACAGCTCGAAGAACATCCGCTTGTCGAACGAGCGCTGGTAGCGGAAGTCACCTCGACGCAGGCCGTAGATCGACGAGACGAACGGCTTTGACCCGGTCATGTCGATCCCGGTCGCAAGCGTGACCGCCGGGACGTTGGCGAAGAATCCGCAGGACGGGCCGGTTTGCTTGGCAACCGGCAGCGATTCGTCGGTCGGCGCGTGGATGGCGCCTTGGCACGCCAGCGCCAGCCCGACGGCAAACGCGATGGCCCTGCCGGGCGATGGCACGACTCGCGGGCGTCGACGGTGGAGGGAAGGGCTCATCCTTCGGGCAAAATAGACCGGGAAACCCGCTTGGTCAGGTGGAATCGGGCGTCGATTCCGGGCGGAAATGGCCGGGAATTCGGGCGGCGGCGGAAAAAACCGAATCTTTTTGAATCCAATTCCACGAGTGGTGCGAAGGCCCCCGATGACAGCCGCGATGAGTTCGACTCGTGGCACTCAACCCCGAAACCAAACAACACAGACATCATGAAGACATCCCTCAAGTTCCTGTTCGCCGGAGTCACCGCCACCGCTCTCAGCCTGCCTTCCGCCATCGCTGGTGAGGAAGAGAAGGCCGAAGCCAAGCCGAAGATGGATATCGTCGAGACCGCCGCGTCGGTTGAGACGTTCAGCACGCTGGTCGCCGCCGTGAAGGCCGCTGACCTCGTCGAAGCGCTCAAGGGCGACGGACCGTTCACCGTGTTCGCGCCGACCGACGACGCTTTCGCCGCACTTCCCGAAGGTACTGTCGAAACGCTCCTCAAGCCGGAAAACAAGGGCAAGCTCGTCGACATCCTTACCTACCACGTCGTGGCCGGTAAGGTGCCTGCGAGCGAAGCGGTGAAGCTGAGTGAGGCCACCGCTCTCAACAAGAAGGCGATCGCGCTCAAGGTGACCGACGGCAAGCTGATGCTCAACGAGAGCGCCACTGTCGTGAAGACCGACATCATGACCACCAACGGCGTGATCCACGTGATCGACGCGGTCATCCTGCCGCCGTCGGAAGAGTAATCGTTGCGCGATCCGCGATCTGGCGGACGGGTCCCTGCGGATCCGTCCGCCTTTCGTTCATGAAGGCTTCCTCCGGTCTCCAACCGATGCCTTTCCCGTGCCAGAACCTCCCGAAGCACAGTCCCAGCAACACTCGCTCCTCGAAAGGATCGGGGCGGGGGATGCGTCGGCCATGAAGGAAGCGATCCACCAGTTCGGCGGGCTCGTGTGGCACATCACCCGCAAGTACTTGCGCGACCGCACGGCTGCCGAGGATACGGTTCAGGAGATCTTCACCGAGATCTGGCAGAAGGCCGGTCGGTTCGAGCCTTCGCTGTCGTCGCCGAACACTTTTGTCGGGATGATCGCGCGACGACGTGCGATCGACTGCCTGCGCCGGCAGTCGAGGCAGCCCGTCTTCGAACCGATCGACGAGGCGCCTCTTGCAGCTGCTTCGAGCCCAAGTCCGGCGAACGAATCCGTGCCGGGTGATCCCGACGCGGCGATGAACGCGCTGAAGGAACTGCCGGACGAAACGCGAAACCTCTTCGAGCTGCATTTCCGGCTGGGATTGACCCACGGTGAGATTGCCGAGAAAACCGGGCTGCCCCTTGGGACAGTCAAGACCCGCCTCCGCCGCGGACTGATCGCACTGCGCGATCGGATGAGCGCACGGACGCCAACCATCGAGCCCGCATCATGAATCCCGACTCGCAGGAAGACCGCTTTGCGGAGCTTAGCGCCGGACTCGCGCTTGGGGATCTCGATGCCGCAGAAACCCGCGAGCTCGAGGAGCTGTGTGAAAAGCTCGGCCGCACGCCGGACGGCTCCCTGATGATGACGGCCGCCGCATTGGATGTCGCGCTCGGCGAGAGTGAAGAGATGCCCCCAGAGCTCGCGGACAGGCTCTGGGATCTCGCCGGGGAGAAGGAGGCTCCGGGCGGCGCTACCATCGTTGAGCCGGCCGTTTCCCCGTGGCACAGGATCGTCCGCCATCCCGCTTCCGGCTGGGCGATCGCCGCGGTGTTGGTCCTGCTGCTGGCCCTCCAAGGCATGCGGGGAGGAAATGGCTCTGCTCAACGCCTAACCGCCGACCGGCTCGTAGCGGAGTCATCCGACCTCCTTCGGCTCGGCTTCAGCGGGCTCGGGGAATTTGAAGCCGCGGGTGGCGAGGTACTTTGGAGCGACGATCGCCAGCAAGGCTTCATGCGTCTCACCGGCATTCCGGTCAATGACCCGACGGTCGCGCAGTACCAGCTCTGGATTGTCGACCCGCAGCGGGACGCCGATTCGCCGGTCGACGGTGGTGTCTTCGACATCGATGCGCGCTCGCACGAGGTCCTCATCCCGATCGATGCCAAGCTGCCAATCAACGAACCGAAGGCGTTCGTGATCACCTTGGAACAGCCCGGCGGCGTCGTGAAGTCCAAGCAGGAGACCGTGGTCGCCTTGGCGAAACTTTAGGCCGCGACGAGCGAAGCGGTGAGTTAGAAAAAAGGGCGGCCCTTCCGGGTCGCCCTTCGTCGATAGAGTGAGGCTGCGCCTTTCCTCAGAAGTTCCACATCTTGCCCTGCTCGGCATCCCGGAACACCTGCGGGCTGTGCATGTAGGAATTTGGCGGATTCGGCAGCGCGGAGTCGTCGAGCCGCGGAAGACTTGCGCCGATCGTGGAATCCCACGGTTGGCTGGTCGATACGTTGACCGGAGTGCCGACGCTCACCATGTCGAACACCTTGCGTGCCGAGTTAAGTGGCATGCGTACGCATCCGTGGGTGCAGGGGTAGGGTTTCACGAAGCCCCAGTGCATGCCGTAGGAGGCGCTGTAGAAGGACATCCAGTAGGTCATCGGATAGCCGGCACCGGGATTGCTCGCGCGGCGGCGGTGGCGGGTCTTGCTGAGAATCCGGTGGTTGCCTTTCGGGGTGGGTGTCGATGCCGTGCCGACCGAGCAGGGGGTGGCCAGCAGGACCTTGTCACCCTCGACCACGTAGATCCGTTGGGCACTGGTGCTGATCTTGACCTTCACCGCCGAGCGGTTGGTCGGCTGCGTTACCGAAGGGTTGTAAGAGAAAGCCGTGCCGGGACTACCGGTGTTCATGGTCTCGCAGGAGGAGAAGGCGATCGCGACAAACGCGAACCCGGCGGCGGTGAGGATGCTTCGGAGGTGTTTCATGAGGTCGTTTTCTCGGAGATACCCGCGCAGTATCCACGACTTTCGGCAGGAATCAACCGAGCGGATGAGGCGAATTCGGGAAGAGCTTCAGGGGCCGGACTCCAACACCCGGAGGAACGCCCTGTCAGGCACCGGGCTGAGCGTGACCGATACGGTCGTCGTGCCGGCCGGAAGTGCTACCGTCGACTCCGGCTGCCAGCTGCTTGGAGCGAGGTTGCCGCTGGACTCGATGTCGACCGAGGCCGCCGTCGCCAGGGTGATCTCGAGCTGCACGGTGCCGGTGGTGGTGTTGACCGAAAGGATCCGTACGCCGGTGACCGGATCGCCGAAGGCAAAGGCAGCGATACCGGGTGTCGGTGTGTTCTGGATCTGCCAGGCACCGGCGAGATTGATCCGCACGATCGACTGCCCGGAAGCGGCGTCACCGACATCGACGGTGCCGATCGCGCCGGTCTCGTCGATGAGGTTGTTGGAATTGGTGCCCCCGTAGATGACCACGTCGACAGGCACCGTGCTGGCGGAAACGGAGCTCGCCGGAAGATTGAAGAGCGCGACCGCGTCGGCGGCGGCACCGGAGTTCTGGAGATCCGGATTCAAATCAACGGCGAGATCGAAGCTGGGATTCTGGTTGGCCGCGCTCGATACCGGCCCGCCTACCACGATCGTCGCTCCAGCCGCAATGGTGCCACTCAGCTGAAGTTGCCCGTAGACCAGGTTGAGCCCTCCCCAACCGAGGCTCCAGCTCGAGAGATCGACAGCAGTGCTGCCGGGATTGATGATCTCGACCCATTCCAGCCCGTCGTCGCCGGTACCAACCGGATCGTAGAAGACCTCCGACAGCAGCAGCGTGTCGCTGCCAAGTCCGAATGCGAGGGTACCCGGACTGGGAAATTCGTTCTGCGCCCAGGTGCCTTCGAGATCGATCCGCTGGATCGACCATCCATTGGTCACGTCGGCGACATCCGTCGCTCCCGGGTTGCCGGTCTCGTCGAGCAGGTTGTTGGTGTTCGTCCCGGCGTAGATCACCGCGTCCACGGGAATGCTGGCGGCTTTGATGTCTTCCGCCACGACATCGAAGAGTGCGATCCCGTCCGCCGACGCTCCACCGTTCTGGATGTCCGGATCGAAGTCGATGGCCAGATCGTAGGTCGGATTGGCGTTCACTGGATCCGAAATCGGACCACCCACCACGAAGGTCGCTCCCGGTGCGATCGTGCCCGAGAGTTGCAGCGTGCCGTAGGTGTAGTCGGACCCGCCCCAACCGAGACTCCAAGTGGACAGATCGACGGTCGTGGTTCCGACGTTGGCGATTTCCACCCATTCATATCCGTTATCACTGCCCACGTGATCGTAGTAGACCTCGGAAAGGATGAGCTGGCCGGCCAAGTGTGTCGGAAACCCGATTACGAACGCCGCGAAGACTGTGCGAAGGAGGGAGAAGGGGGACATGGCGGGAGTGGGAGACTAGGCTAGCCTAGGATCGCCGGGAGGAACCGAGCGAGCTCCAAATCGGCTCGCTTTTTCCCCGATGGTCCAAGCAGGAATCATCGTACCCAAGTGACCGGTCGCGACCTTCGGAGATTCGGGGAGTTGAATCGGACATGACACGACTTCGCAATTCGCTGTGGCTGTGGACATCCTCTGCGCTTTTGTCCTCTGTTGCCGCCCAAGAGCGACCGCTTGCGAACTTGCGGCTGGCGGAATCGGTCGAGGTAACCCGCGATGTGAGCTACGCCGATACCGACAATCCGAGACAACGCCTTGACCTGGTTCTGCCGAAGGCTCGGGAGGGAAAGAAGCCACTGCCGGTGGTCGTCTTCGTCCACGGAGGCGGATGGCAGAGCGGCGACAAGCGCCAGGCGGTGCGACGCCTGGTGCCTCTGGTGGCTTCCGGCGACTATGCCGGAGTTTCGGTCGGCTACCGCCTCACCGACGAGGCGCAATGGCCGGCCCAGATGCACGACTGCAAGGCGGCCATCCGCTGGATCCGCGCCAACGCGGACAAGCATGGACTCGACCCGGACAAGATCGCGGTGTGGGGGACTTCCGCCGGCGGGCATCTGGTTGCGGTGCTCGGAACGTCTGCCGGAGTCGAGGCGATGGACGGCAAGCTCGGTCCGAATACCGCGGAATCGACAAAGGTAACGTGTGTTGTCGACTTCTTCGGCCCCACCGACTTTTCGAAAATGTCCGCGGCATCCGACGGGAAGGGGCCGATCGATCACGACGCCCCGAACTCACCCGAGTCGAAGCTGGTCGGTGGTGCGATCCAGGAGCATCCCGACAAGGTGGCAGCCGCAAATCCGATCACCTACGTCGATGCCGGCGATCCGCCCTTCCTGATCATTCACGGCACCAAGGACCCGCTTGTGCCCTTCAACCAGTCCGAGCTTCTCGATGTCGCGCTGGAGAAGGTCGAAGTCCCAAGTACGCTGGTTGCCGTAAAAGATGCCGGCCACGGCCAGGGATTCGGCCCCGAGACCAACCAGCTCGTATCCCGTTTCCTCAAGCACCACCTCCGAGGCGAGAAGTCCGAGTGGAAGGACCACGAGGTGCCCGCGGGTCCCATGCGCCCTCGGCGGTGATCACGGCATCGCCCGACGTCGGGATCAGGAGAATGAGCGGGGCGGAGAGCCAACCGCTGGTAGGCAAGGACGGGAAAACCGGGCGACGGGGCGAGCACGAAAGTCTCGGGAAAGCGGGCAGGCGAGGGGATCAGGCGGCCTCCAGGGTCGGAAAATCCTTGCCGGGAGTGAGGTGACTTCCTTGTTTGTAGATCGCCCGAAGGGCGGATTTCCCATCAACCCGCTCCGGTTTCTCGAAGATTCCATGAATAGACCCAGCGTTTTGCTTCCGATCGCCATTCTGGCGGCAGCGATGCCGGCGAGCCGGGCCGCGACGATTTTCTCGGACAATTTCGATGGTGACGGCAGCGATCTCGATGGGGCGACTCCCGACGTGACGACAGGCGTCAACTGGGTCGCCAGCGCGAACTTCAATCGCAACGGCACAACGGGCGATGGACCGGGAAGCGCGACCCTTGCCTTCACTCCGGCCAACGGATTCACCTACACCCTCGACGCCACCTACGGCGGTCTCTCGGCCAATTCGGGCGATACCGACTGGTTCGCGGTAGGATTCGTGAACGGGCAGTCGAGCGCGTCCGGCACGAACGAGCGTTTCATTACCGGCAATGTGGTCGGTAGCGCATGGATGATGGCTCGCGGAGACTTCAACCTGACCACCAACAACACTTTTCTGGGAACCGGCCAGCTTGGCTCGGGGAACTACGGCCTCGGCGAGGGAGGCGGCGACAACACCGGCCAATCGTGGTCACTTTCGCCACCGGAGAGCACGGTCGACCTGCGCATCGTGCTGGATACCACCGGCGGCACCGGCAACTGGACCGCCACTTGGTACGCCAAACGCCCTAGCGACGGGAGCTACACCTTGGTCCGTTCGACCGAGTCCCTTCTGACGGGAGCGACGATCACGGCCGTGGGTCTCGCCCGTTCGAATCCCGGCGTCAGCGGCACGGTGGAGAGCTTCTCGTTGGTCTCGGCGGTGCCCGAACCGTCGACGGTCCTGCTGTTGGCCCTCGCCGGCATACCCCTGCTTCGCCGCCGCCGCTGAAGTGATGGCGATCGATGAAAGGGTTCCGGGTGACCGGCTTGGTATCGATCGCCTTGGGCTCCGGCAGGAGGCAGGTTTTCCAGACAGAGAGACTGAATCATGCGTGGCCCCAGCCTGAGATCCGCGACGATCCTCGTGCCGCTTCTGGCCGTTGGAATCGTCGCCGCTCGCGCGGAGTTGTTGTTCTTCGATGACTTCGACGGCGACGGTAGCGACCTCCACGGGTCCGTGCCCGACACCAGCCTCGGTGGTGCCGCTTGGACGGCGAGCAGCCACTTCAATCGCGATGGAAGCACCGGCGACGGGCCGGGCAGCGCCACCTTGCCTTTCACTCCGGTCGACGGGCGGGTCTATGCCCTCGATGCCCGCTATGTGGAGCTGTCCGCCGTCCCGGGTGACACCGACTGGTTTGCAGTCGGTTTCGTCAACGGGCAGTCGGCCGCATCCGGAACCAACGACCGCTTCATCACCGGCAACGTGGTGGGCGTGGCGTGGGCGCTGGCGCGCGGCGACTTCAACCTGACGAACAACAACACGTTCTTGGGAACCGGGCAGACCGGATCCGGCAACCATGGAATCCCGGACGGTCTTGGCTGGTCGCTGTCGCCGGCCGAGAACGCTGTCGATCTGCGTGTGGTACTCGATACCACCGCTGGTGCCGGCAACTGGACCGCCACCTTTTACGCGAAACGACCGGTCGAAACCGACTACACCCTGATCCGGGCGACTGAGCCGCTGCTGTCGGGCGCGGCCATCGGTGCGGTGGGCCTCGCCCGTTCGAATCCGGGCGTCAGCGGCATGGTAGAGAGCTTCTCGCTGACCCTGATCGGGACTTCGGATTCCGACGAGGACGGGTTGACGGATACCTGGGAAATCCTTCACTTCCGCGAAGACCCCGGCGAATCCGACGGCGAGATCCTTTCGAAGTACGCCGGAACCGACGATCCGGACAACGACGGCTTTGACAACGCGGCCGAGGAAACCGCCGGCACCGACCCGAACGAACCGCTCGACCGCCCCATGGTCGCGTTCATCCCGGTGACCGACGGCAACCCCGCGACCGACGAGAACGGCTACGCCGGATCCTCGATCAACTCGGTGGCCTTCCTGCAGAACAACCTGATCACGGTCGGCGACCAACAGTTCATCGCCTACTACCGCCGGCACGCGAGTGACCCGGGCGACGTAGCGAACAACACGATCGCCATCGGACGCCGCAACCTCGATGGACCGCAGTGGGAGATCTTCCCCACGACCTTCCTGTCGAACAACATCAATGACGCCCACGATGTCATCAGCTGCGCGATCGATGGTGACGGGTTCCTCCACATGAGCTGGGGCATGCATGCCGACGCGTTCCACTATGCGAAGAGCGACTCGCCTGTCCTCGGGGCCGCGCCGATCGTGATGATCGAGCAAGCGATGACCGGACAGGAGAATGCCGTGACCTATCCGAAGTTCCAGACGTTGCCGGACGGTGACGTGCTCTATTTCTTCCGTGAGGGTGGATCGGGAAACGGTGACTGGTTCCTGAACCGCTACGACATCGCGACCGACGCATGGGCGCCGGTGCATGCCGACGGCGGGGGCACCCAGGTGGCGTTGATGAGGGGCAGGGGCGACTCGCCCGACAACTGTTTCTACCCCGACCGCATGACACTTGGGCCGGACGGCATGCTGCATCTGGCGGGTGTGTTCCGCTACAACGGAGACTCGCTTGCGGGCGAGTCAGGCTATCAGACGAACCATCGCTATGTGTATCTGCGGTCACCGGACGATGGAGTGAGCTGGGAGCGGTCCGACGGCACGCCGATCGACCTGCCGGTCGTCGAGGCCGACTGGTTCCTCGGGCTCGGTGCGAGCCATGTCCCCGAGATCATCGAGGACATCCCGGAAGGCTACAGCATCATCAACGAGTCGGGCATGACCACCGACAGCGAAGGGCGTCCGGTGGTTGCGACCTGGTGGGCGACCGGGGCGGGGACGGGCGACCACACCCGTCAGTATCAGGTTCTTTTCCATGACGGCTCCTCGTGGCAGCGGCGGACGATCTCGGCTCGCGACATCGACGACCCGGCGACCAAGTTTTCGGAAGGCCAACTGGGTAGCAGCCGGATGGGCCGCCCGGTGGTGCTGACCGATTCGGAGGACCGCATCATCGTGATCTACAACGACAATCGGGCGGACGGCATCACGGCGGTGTTCTCGCTGCCCAAGGCAACCGATCCCGGTCGCAACCAGTGGACCCGCATGAATCTCACACACGAGAATCTCGGCAACTGGGAGACCACCTACGATGAATCCCGTTGGAAGCGCGACGAAGTGCTGCACATCTTCTATCAGAAGCTTCCTGGAATGGGTGCCAGCTACTCCGGCCAGAATCTCTCGACCCCGGTTTCCGTGCTGGAGTGGGACGTGGAGGCCTACTTCGGCGACCCGGTGCATTGGAAATTCGACACGTCGTCCGTGCCGGGTCAGGCCGTGATTTCGGCCCCCACACGCGCCGGCTTCCGCTACGACCTTCGGACCTCGACGGATCTCCTCTTCACCGATCCGCCGGCCGCCACCCTTCCGGGCAACGGAGCATGGCAGGAGTTCGGAAGCTGGCCGCTGAACGAAGGGCGGCGCTTCTGGCAGTTGGAGCGGGTTGAAGAGGCTGCGAACGACCTGTGAAGCCGACCGGCCAACATCAGCGCACTTGTCAACCTACGCCAGGCTCCCGGATGTGGAGCCATGCGTGGACGTGCGGCTTGCCGCGGAAATAGGAAATCATGTTGGGGCCCTCGATTTGCCAGACGTCCCAGACTTCGTCCTTGCCGATGTTTTCACCTTTGTAGAAGGCGAGGTGGAGGTTGTCGATGCCACCCGCTTCCACCTGCTTGAGAGCCTCGTCCGCGTCGCGTTTGCGGAAGGGAGCGAGCAGGTCGGCGAGGACCTTGCGGACGTGGTCCTTCTGGTCGTGGGTGAGGTCGGCAACGCGGATTCCATCGAGACCTTCCTTCTTCCCGGTCAACGCCACCGTTTCAAGGCCGTCTTCGCCACGGCTCTTGTCGAGCAGGGCGATCTCGCGCTGCTTCCCGTCGAGCATCTGGTAAACCTCGTTGGCGCGAACCGCCTGATACCAGTAGGCGTTTCCCTCGTGTTTCGGACCCTCGTTGAAACCTCCGGCGGCGTGTCCATAGAACAGGGGGCCTCCGAAGGCAGCTCCTTCCACCGAGTCGCCATCACAGCGCCGCGTGCAGTGGCGTCCGGTCAGGACGAACTCGAATTTCCCCGATCCGGGTTCCCCGAAAATCGCGACGGATGATCCGCCCTCGAATCCTGCCTTGCCGCTGTCCGATGTCACCTGGTCATAGACCCGTTGGGCGTACTCCTCGCTGTGGAGCCCCATGAAGATCTCCTTGATCATGGCCTGTTGGTCCTTCGAATAGTCCTTCACCAGCGTTTTGGTGATGTGCCAGTTGTTGTCGACGTCCAGACGAAGCTTGTGATCGAAGCCGAAGCAGATCTTGGAGCGTTGTTCTTCGCTGAGACTGTCGTAGAAGGTTTTGACGAGGGTCTCGGAGGCGGGCTTCGCGGATGCTTCGGCGCGACACGGAAGGATGCTGCCCGTTCCGAGGGCACCTGCGGCAAGTCCGGAGGTACGGAGGAACGAGCGCCGGGTGGAAAGCTTCGGCGAGTCGGCGGAACAGTCCGGGCAGGGGTCGGGATTCATAACGGTCCACCCTTCCAAGGAGCGTCCGGCAGGTCCAATCAATTCATGAGCCGGTCCATTCAGGACAGCCGGAAAAGTCCACTGGGTCGCGGTTTGAGGTCATGGAGCCGGCCCATGAAGTTGACCATGCGGCAGAGGCCGTGGAGGTAGATCAATTCGACGATCGAGGTGAGGAAGAGTGGCAGGCATAGGAATATCCCGAAGATGTCCCCCACGTTGTCCAGGTCGGTGAGGATGAACAGCAGGGTGGAGCCCCAGAACAAGCCCGTCGTCACGCAGTGGGCGAGCGCCATGCCTTCGCTTAGCTCGGGTCCGGCTGATAGGTTCGGGTAGGTCGCGCGGATCCGTTTCCATTCCCGGGCGAGGCCGAAGTAGGCGAAGAACATCCAGTAGAAGCCGAAAAGGGGGATGAAGAGAAAGCCCACCATCATGCCCGGCGGCCGGCGGATGCCTCCGGCCGCGAGTGAGTTCCATGCCTTGTACAGGGCCACCATCTTGAGGCCCTTGAAGACGCCGAAGGCCAGCAACATGAGCCCGCCGATGAACAGCCCCAAGATGGGGAGCGCTCCCATCATCGCCAGGAGGAAGAGCAGGTCGCCCGCCTCCTTACTGACAAACGAGAGCAGTGAGACGGTCGCCGGAGGCATCAGCATCAGGAAAGACGCAAGGCCGACAAACCATCCGAATCTCACCTTGCCGGGCGGGGGAGACGGGTAGTCCGTTCCGGGAGGAGCGGCCTGGGCCACCGTCGGCGTCCATGCCGCGGGTGCCACGGCGGCGGTTGCGACCGGAGCTGGCGCGGCGACCGCTTCCGCACCAAACAGCAGTCTCGGTCCGGCGGATCGCGGTGGAGGAAAGAGACCCTCGACGTTTGATGCCGGAATCCATTCGGCGAGCCCATCGCACCAGAGCAGGGTTTCCGGCGTGATCGAGCCACCTCCGGCCAGCAACTGGAGGTCGCGCTGGCTGATGGGGCCCAGCTGCTGGTCCTCGCTCAGATAAAACCATCGGGACTCCTCGGCCATGGTGGATCAGGGTAGGAAGTTCGACTCTCGCAGCACTAGGCGGAAGTTGGCCCCGAATTCAGGAGAGCGGATCGTCTTCAATCCCGGATTTGTAGCAGGAGGCCGGATCTTCCGCCAATCGATAGGAGTGAGGGCAACATCGGCCGGACCGATGGATGCCTTACTCCTCCTTCCTGCGGTAAAGGAAGGCGTCCGAGGTCACCAGCGAGGTGATGAGCGCGTTCATGCTGCCGCCGCTGTCGCGGTATGCCTTGTGGGCGGCCTGCAGGACTGGGCCGTCGTTGAGGGTTTCGTTGCGACCCATCCAGAAGCGGAAGGCGTGGCGGACGAAGACCTGCTCGACACGCTCGCTCTCGGAGAGCTTGCGGATCATGTCGAGCGCATCGGTCACCGGACCGTCGAGCGCGGGGTCGCCGGAATCGATGATCTCGCCGGTGGTGTCGACGGGCTTGTTGAGCTCCATCGACCGCAGCAGGCCGGCGTGGTTGTACATCTCGAAGGGCAGGCCGAGCGGATCCATCTTCTTGTGACAGGTCCAGCAGTACTCTTCGCGGGTGACGCGCATGCGCTCGCGCAGGGTGGTGTTCGGTTCGTCGGGCAGCTGGGCATCGACGGTGATCGGCACATCGGGGATGCCGCCACCGAGCAGCCGCTCGCGGATCCACTTGCCACGGTGAATGGCGTGGTTGTCCATCGCGTCCGACTGCGAGACCAGCCACGACGGGTGGGTGAGGATGCCGAGTCGCTCGCCGGGCGGCGCCGTCGCGAGGGTGCGCTCGGGTTTCATGCTGCCAGTGCCGAACGAGCGACGGCTGACCCGCGCATGAATGTCAGGTCCCTTGAGTTCCGCCCGGGCAACCGCCGGATTGCCACCGCGACCCTTTGCCTTTTTGGCGGCATCGAAGTTCCGCTTGGCCGCCGCCAGCTCCTTTTTCTGCTTCGCCAGATCCTTGCGCAGTTCCCGGTCCTTGGGGTCCGCCTTGATGCGCTTTTCGATCGCCGCGACACGGTCTTCCAGCATCGCGACCCGGTCGCCGGTGTGCCTGACGTTTTCCTCGGCGGCTTTCGTCTGCGCCTTCCGGGCGTCGGCGATCTCGTCCTTGTTGCGGAGCTTGCCGAAGTACGTCTTGTCGGTTGGTGTCGCCACCACCTGCTGGGTGGTGAGGAGCTGCTTGAGAACATCGCGGTCGTCCGCGAGGATCAGTTCGATCAGGCGGTCCGTACTCGCTGTTGCATCGAACATCGCGCGGTAGTGGCCGTTGCCATTCGGAGCGCCCGTGCTTGCCTGGGCCTTCTCGTCCTTGCAGATGTAACCGCCGAGGTCGTACTCGAAGTAGTCGCGGAAGAACTGCAGCACCCGAGGCTTGCGGATGCTCTCGTCCTCAAGCATCCGGGTGATCTCGCGCCGCACGTCGTCCCGAGTCCGCATGCGACCGTCGGTGATCGCCTTGCGCAGCTCTTCGTCAGGCCGGATGTAGCTCAGCGCGTGATTGACGGCCAAGCCGAGCTCCCAGTCCTGCATCATCACCCGCCCGTGGGCATCGGGTTTTCCGCCTTCGACCAGCTCCGGCCGGAACAGGGCGTCGCGGTGCAGGAAGATTGCGGAAAGTCCCATGAACACTCCGTCCTCCTTGCCGACCTTGCCCACCGAGTCCTTGACGATCTGCATGTAGTCGCCGGTCTCGGTCGTGGTCGGCGGACGGAAGGTGAGCGCCTCGAAAAGGTATTCGACGGATGCACGAAGAAGCGCTTCGTCGACGTCCGGTGCCTTCATCAGGTCGTGGACCGGCGTCATCGGGCGCACGACTTTCGTGTTGTAAACGATCGCACTCGGCAGGCCGCGGATGTCGCCCTCCATCTTGTAGCTGCCCGGGTCGTCGGTGATCTGCTCGGGCTTCGCGATACTGAGAGGGCCGTAGGCCATGTAGCGCAGGATGTCCTCGGCCATGCTGAGGATCTGGGTGGCCTCGGAGCTGTTGACGCTGTGGACGTCGGCGTAGTTCTCGAATCCGTGCCCGCGTCCTGACGAAAGCACCGCGGGGATGCTCTTCACGGCGGTCGCGTAGGCCACCGTGCCACCCTGCCATTTGATGATGCGGTCGGTGCCGAAGTAGAGCTTCAGCTCGCCGCCGTGGTTGGTCGGAACGGCGTCGCCGCGTGTGCGCAGCCCGGGCTTCTTCGGATCGAAGTCCGGCTCGGTGTTGATCAGTTCGTTGAGCCGCGTGATGTGCTCCTGCGGCGTCACCCGCCAGATGCGTGCCGGAGACGAGGTCGGAACGAGTCGGATGCCCTCGGGAAGCTCGCCGAAGAGCAGGTTGTGATCGACGAAGTTGCCCTTGTTCGGATCGCGGTCGGCGTGGAAGCCGCCCTTGTCCTTCATGGTGCTCCGCATTTCGCCGACGATCCACTCGGAGAACCGGAGGCGGTCGACGATCTCCGGCTGGTCCTTCTTCTTCGGCGGCATTTCGCCGAGCGTCACCTGAGCCCAGACCGACTTCCACAGCGCGGCATTCGTTTCATCGACAGGTCCCAGCCCTTCGAGCGAAAGCCCGCCCTTCTTCGTCGCATCGTCGTGGCAGTCGATGCAGTTGTAGTCGAGAAACTCGAACGCGTAATCGTCGAAGGTCCCGCGCACCGGTTCGCCCGGCGTGAAGGTCTCGGCGGCATGGGCGGCCGGGCCAAGGATGACCGCCGCCGCAAGGGTCAGCGGGGTTCTCATGCGAGGACTTCGCGAAGCGGGCCGCTGCCGGAGTCGTACTTGGCGGCCATCTTCTCGCTCATGTTGAAGCGGTCGACGTTCACGCCCGAGGCCTGCAGGATCGAGGCGTAGAGCGCGTTGATCGGCCGCTTGCCGTCGAGCTGCGTGAAGCAGCCGGTCCTGAACGCGCCATTGCAGTTGCCGAGCAGCATGACCGGCCAGTTGGCACCGTTGGTGTGCTGCTTGTCGGCGTTGTTGCTGGTGTAAACGATGAGCGTGTTGTCCATCATCGTGCCGCTGCCTTCCGGCACGCTCTCCAGCTCTTCCATCAGCTTGACCAGCATCTGGCAGTTGTACTGGCGGATCTTGACCCAGATCGGGTTGTCCTTCTGCGGCATGTGGCCGAGGTTGTGACCCTGCTTGTCCACACCGAGACCCTTCCAAGCGCCGAAGATCTCGCCGCGGCCCGAGCCGATCGTCAGCACGCTGGTGGTGCCCGACTTGAGCGCCGCGATGCCGAGGTCGAGCAGCCGGTCGTGCCAGTCGGTTTCGAACTCCGGCTGGGTGTAGCCTTCGTCCACCTCCGGAGCGAACTTCTTGAGGTGGTCGGAGACCGTGCCGAGCCGCTCGCGCAGGCCGTTGATGTCTTCGAAGCCTTCGACGAACTCGCCGTAGCGCTGCGCTTCCGTGGTGGGCAGCGACATACCCTTGGCGGCCGACAGTTGCTCGATGCGGTCGAGCATGCCCGAGCGCGCCTCGTGCTGGTCGCGGATGTCGCCGGTGGAGATTCCTCCGAACAGCATCTGGTAGAGATGGTTCGGATTGGAGTGCATGAAGATCGGCTTGCCCGCGCCGCGCGCCGAAAGATTTGCGACGGTCGGCTTGCCGCGCATGTTCTCGATCGAGTCCATGCCGATGCAGAGATGCGGCAGGAGAGTTTCCGGCATCACCTTGCTCAGCTCGTAGTCGATGGTCGACGCGCTGGGCGGGACGCCGTCGCTGCCGCGATAGCCGCCGAGCGCGCCGAAGAACGCGGAGTGCGACGGGCTGGTGTGGCGGCCGTGGAGGCCGTTGATGATGTGCAGCTTCTCCTTGAAGGGCTCGAGCGCCTTGATCGGCTCGGGAAGGATCGCGCTGGCCAGCGAGCCCCCGTTTGCCACGCCCGTGGGAATGCAGGTGCCCGGGTCGAAGCCCTGGTTCTGCATGAAAAAGATCACCCTTTTCGGGCCACCGGCGGTCCGGGTGAAGGTCGATGCGGCCCGGCTGATGTCGGGAAAGAGCGAGGAGCCCAAGGCGGCTCCGAACCCGGAGGCCAGCATCTGTAAGGATCTGCGGCGGCTGATCATGGCGTTGGTGGGCGGGGATTCGTCATGAATGCCCCTGTTTCCAGTCGGCAGCTACTGGCGCCGCGATGGGCGACTTTCATGAAATGCACTCACGTCCAAGGGGCGGTAACCCGGGAAAGATCCGCCTTGCCGGGACTCCGGGATCCGCTAGGGCAGGTGGATGGTCCGCTGGATATCCCTGCCTCTTCTCGCGCTCACCCAGGTCCTTGCCGCGACGCCCCTGCAACCGGGTGACCGGGTCGTGCTGCTCGGCGACGCGCTTTTCGAGGCCGAACGGCACACCGGCGGGCTCGAGTGGGAACTCCACCGGCGGTTTCCGGACACCGACCTGACGCTGCGCAACATCTCGTGGAGTGGCGACACGCCGGCCGGATTGTCGCGCGCCAGTTTCGACCCGGCGAAGGCGGGCATGGATCGTTTGCGCGAGCACCTGACGTTGGCCGAGCCGACGGTGGTGATGCTCGGCTACGGCATGGCCGCGAGTTTGCAGGAACTCACGGACCAATCCCGCGACTGGACGCTCAACCCCGATCCGGAGCGCTACGGGACGATGACCGTCGAGCGCTTCACACAGGAGATGGAGGCGCTGCTGAAACTCATCGGTGAGGTCTCCGACAACAAGGCGCGGGTGGTCATCGTCGCGCCGATCCCTCACGAGGACCTCCGGGGGATCACCCGTCCGAACCACCCGGACCCCACCGGGCACAACGCCTTGCTGGATCGATACCGGAAGGCGCTCGAAGGGATCGCGACCGCGCACCAGACCGGCTGGGTGGATGTCAGCAGCTTGCCCTACAAGGAACCGCGCACCACCGACGGCATCCACCTCAGTGAGTCGGGCTATCACGCCTTCGCCGCACAGGTCTGCGACGCCCTCGGATGGAAGGTGGGAACGAAGCTTCCTCCGCCCGCGTTGCGCGATGCCATCCTGAAAAAGTCGGACGCCTTCTTCCACCGCTTCCGTCCCGCCAACTCGACCTATCTCTTCGGTTTCCGCAAACGCGAGCAGGGACAGAACGCGGTCGAAATGGCCGAGTGGGACCAACTCATCGCCGGGGCCGACGCCCGCATTCTCGCGATCAAGCATGGCAAGCCGGCACCGGCACCGGCTCCGGCTCCGGCTCCGGCCGTGTCAGGTGACGAGCCCGAGCCCGAGCCCGATTTGGCCGCGCCCGACTTCACGCTGCCGGAGGGCTACCGGATCGACCTCTGGGCCGGGGCTCCGCTGGTACGCAAGCCGCTCGCGATCGAGTGGGACGGTGCCGGTCGCCTTTGGGCCGCAAGCACGCCGATCTACCCGCAGATCCGGCCGGGCGCATCGCCCGAAGACAAGATCTACGTGCTCGCGGATAAGGACGGCGACGGCCACGCCGATGACTCGGTGATCTTCGCCGACGACCTGCTCATCCCGACGGGCATGACCCCCGTGCGCACCGCCCCAGGCGAAGCGGCGACGGCGTGCTATGTCGGTGCCTCGACCGAGCTCTTGCTGCTTCGCGATACCGATGGCGACGGGAAGGCCGACACACGGCAGGTCATTTTCAGCGGCTTCGGCACCGAGGACACGCACCACAACATCCACACGCTCCGCTGGGGACCGGATGGTCGGTTGTATTTCAACCAGAGCATCTACACGCACTCGCATCTCGAGACACCATGGGGACTCATCCGTCTGAACAGCGGCGGCGTCTTCGCCTACGATCCGGACCGCAATCGGGTCGAGGTCTTCAGCAAGGGATTGTGGAATCCGTGGGGGCACGTTTGGAACGACGAGGGTCAGAGCTTCCTCAGTGACGGCGCCGGTTTCTCCGGTCTCGCTTGGGCATTTCCCGGCGCGGTTTTCAGTCCGAGCGAGGGTAGCCAGCGCCAGATGCCGACCGTTTCGCCCGGGCGGTATCCAAAGTATGCCGGCCTCGAACTCATCGACTCGCCGGTCTTTCCCGATGACTGGCAGGGCACTGCGGTGACCTGTGATTTCCGTGCGCACAAGCTGGTGCGCTTCGCCATCGAGGACTTCGACAAGGCCACACCGCGGAAGTCCGGCTATGTCACCCGCGAGCTCGAGCCGCTCGTGGTCACCAACGACCTCGCCTTCCGTCCGATCGATCTGAAGCACGGTCCTGATGGCGCTCTCTATATCGCCGACTGGACGAATCCGATCATCAATCATGGCGAGGTCGACTTCCGCGACCCGCGGCGTGACCACGCCAACGGCCGCATCTGGCGCATCACCCGTAGCGACGCGCCCGCGGTGAAGCGAACGCCGAGTCCCATCGCCGTCGCGCGCTCGAAAGATCCGGAAAGCGATGCCAAGTCCGAGTCACCCCGTCGGCGGATCGAGGGCATGCGCGCTCTCGCACGGACGCCAAGCGCGACGGCGGCGACGCTCATTCTGGAGGCTGCAGTGGCTTGTCCGGCGGACGATCCTTACTACGAGTTCGCCGCGTGGCTGAGCATCCGCGATGTCGCACCGGAGTGGATCGCGGCGGTGAAGGCCGGCAGTTGGTCGCTGTCGACCGATGCCAACTCCTCAAGCGTCGCGCAGGCCGACCTCGCGTTGCGTGCGCTGCCACCGGCACAGGCCGACGAAGCGTTCCACGCGCTCATGGATCAGGCGTCGCCGACCTTGGACGGCAGTGGGCCATGGATCGAATGGATCGGTGAACGCGGCACCGCCGAAGATGTGCAGCGATTGTTCGACCGCCTGCCAGCCCTCACCGAACCCGCCGTCCGCGCCCGTGCCATGCGCGGTCTTCTCGCCGCCGCGAAGCGCAACGTGCGTCCTTCGGGTCTCGAAACCCTGCGGCCCGATTTCTTCACGCCGGCTACCCCCGAAAGCCTCGCGCTGATCGGTGCGTGGAAACTCGACTTCGCCGCACTGCTGAAGGCGAGCGTCTCGCAGCCCGGTGAGCTCCGCAACGCCGCCTTCGATGCGCTTGCCGCGCTGCGCAGCGAGAGCGCGGTCGCGACCCTTACCGAACTACTACAGTCATCGGAGATGGATCTGAGGCGCCAGGGTTTGGTCACCTTGGCATCCTTCCGTCCGGCGGTCGCGCTTGATGCGCTTGATCCGATCGCGAAGGAAGCCGGCATCGATCCCGCCTTCTGGCGTCCGCTCTTCGCGCAGGGGCCGTTCCTCAACCAGTTCGCCAAGAGGGTTCCCGATACCTGGGATCCCGCCATCTATCGCGCCGCGCTGACCGCCGCCCGCGAGCGCGGCCGTGGCGGCGCCGCACTGGTGAAAGCGCTCGAGCCATTGGCGCAGATGGAGCAAGCCAAGCCGGCTTCGGGCCGGACGGTCGAGCAGGTGCTCGGCATTCTCAGCACCGGCGGCGATCCGGCGAAAGGGGAGCTCGTTTACCGTCGCCCGGAACTGACCTGCACGCTGTGCCACGCGATCGGCGGCGTCGGCGGCAAGCTCGGACCCGACCTGACCAGCATCGGCGCCAGTGCCCCGATCGACTACATCATCGAGAGCACGCTTCACCCGGAGCGAAAGGTGAAGGAGGGATACCACGCGGTGATCTATCAGATGGCCGACGGTGATCCGGTCGTCGGGATTCCGTCGCGCACCACGGCCACCGAGCAATTCATCCAGACCATCAGCGGCGAGCAGGCGCTTGAGAAATCGGCGATCCGCTCACAGAAGATCATGGAAGGCGGTGGCAGCCTAATGCCCGGTGGGCTCATCGACAATCTCGAGCGGCTCGAAGTCCGGGCGTTGTTCGCGTTCCTTCAGCAGCTCGGCAAGCCGGGGCCTTTCGACGCGAGCAAGGGCGACGTCGCGAGGCTTTGGACGATCCACTCTGCAGAAGACCCGAAGCTCGCCGCTTCGGCCGGGGCCGCTCCCGGTGGCGAGCCGCTGGCCTCGCTGGTCGACGGCCGCCTGCCGGTCGAGTTCCTCAAGGCGGCGCTTCTTGAACGTCCCGCGATCTTCGCCCAGACGCGCTTCGTCACGACCGACGACGAGCCGGTGAATCTCAAACTCGAAGGTGTCCGCGAAGCCTGGGTCGACGGCGATCCGCTACCCGTCGCCAGCGAGCCCGGCCGCAAGTTGCAGCTCAAAGCCGGCACGCATGTCCTGACCGTGCGGCTCACCGCCGCCGACCTTCCGCCACACCTCCGCGCGAGCTGCCCGGAGGCAAGGTTTCTCACGGAGTAGCCAGGGGGAAAGGTAGGGACGACCGCCCTCGGTCGTCCGTGAATCGAGCCTACGGCCGTTCGGATCATCCACGCCCCGGAGCCCCGCAGAGTAGGAATAGCGCACTTGGGTTCCGGGGCGCGGTCGGAGCCGCGCGGTCCTTTCAAAGGCAAAGAGAAGCGGAATTCCGGATCCTGCGCTGACCAAGCCTTTGCGTCTTGGCGACTTTGCGGTTCAACATTTCAGCCGCGGACAAGCGAGGGCGCTTGTCCCTACCTTCTTACTTATCGGCCGGGACTGGTGCTTCCTTACCGGTCAGGCTCTTGAAAACCGCCTTGGCGATGAGTTCCGCTCCCTCGGTATTCGGGTGCACCTTGTCGGGGATCAGGTCGTCCTTTCCATCCAAGGCGGCGTGAACATCGACCACGCCGAGGTCGAGATCCTTGGCGATCTTCGCGACCACCGGGATCTGGGCTTCGGTGTTCGGCTCGTTGATGCCGAAGTTGCCGTCCTTCGCGATGTAGGGCGGGTAGCAGATGAAGATACGCGGCTTGCTTTCGAGCTTGGCGAAGTCGCCGACGAGGTCGCGGTAGTCCTTCTCGAAGTCGGCCTCGAAGTGCTTCCAGTTGTTCGGCTTGGTGTCGTTGGTGCCGAGCATGATGACCACCACGTCCGGCTTCGACTCGATGGCTCCCTTGTACTTCCCGCAGTTCTGGTAAGGCTTGTTGCCGCTGTTCATCAGCGTCGTGGCGCTCAGTCCGAAATTCTTCACCTTCCACTTGTCGCCCAGCATCTCCTGCATCTGCGAGGGCCACGACTGGCCGCGCTTCGCGCCGACGCCTTCGGTGATGCTGTCACCGACGCATGCGACCACGAGCGGCCGGTCGAACTTCGTCACGTCCACCGGCGTGTTGTCCTGCGCCCGGGCCGGCAGCGAGAAAAGCAGGGCTGCGGCGAGGACGAGTTTCATCGGTCGACGGAACGGGGATGCTTTCATGGAAATCATGCCCAACCATCTGTCGGAGATCCCGCCGGTTGTCAAATCAGGCGCGTCCGCCGACCTAGCGAGGCGGCTCAGCCTCGAGGTGTTTGCGGTAGCGGGCGAGTTGTTCCTCATCGAGGACCGCTCCCAAGGCCGAGAGCTCGCTCTCGATGCGTTCGGCCTTCCGCTTCTCGATCCACTGCAGATGCTCGGCACTGCCGTAGTCCCCAATGCCCGATGTCTCGGCCAGCTCCGCATTGAACATGTTCGCGAGGCCACGGATGTTGGATGAGTCCATGTTGGTCGCGAGTTGGCCGTAGGTGAGCGACATGAATGCCCGGGCGTCCGCTTCCTGCTCGACCCGTTCCGCCGCCTGTTCCATCAGAATGCCGAGCACCTCCTGCTTCTGGGAGTCATCCAATTGCACCACCGCATTGACTCCGGCCATGTCCCGGTAAGCCCGCGCCTCGACGGTCTCGCGCTCGCGCTTCGCCTCTCTCGCATCGAAGGCCGCCAATTCCCCACTCGAGAGAACGCCGACCAAATCCTCACGCAATCCCTTGTTGCGGATGAGCGCACAGATCTCCTTCACCAGCTCATTGCCATCGGCTCCCTCGTCCGAACTCATTCTCTTCAGCAGCTCAGCCAGCTCCTTCTCCCGACGCTCGAAGACCTCTTCGACACCCTTCGCTTTTCCGTCGGGGAGTTCGAGGTCCGTCACGAGATGTTTCGTCGTCTGCCCGAAGCCTTCGGAAGCCCTTTCCAGCCAGAGGTCGACCATGCGATCTCGCTCGACGATCGCCAGTTGTTCCATCGCCGTTGGCTCCTCCGCGGTGTCCCGATCCGTCCTGGTTTCAAGTCGGCCTGTGAGGGCGGGTCCATGCCCATCCGCACTTCCAGCTTCGCCGCTCACTTCCGGTGCCGGCGGAGTACCGTCATGGCTGCGTCTCAAGAGCAAGAGTCCGCCCGCGATGACCACAAGGCAAACGGCGGCGATGGAGAGGGTCTTGGGATTCATGCCGGAGTGCGAGTTCGATCGGTCGTGAAGTTCACTTCAGGTGTTTGCCCGCCTCGATCATTCGCTCGACGAGGTCCGGCCGCTCGAATACCGGGATCCGCCAATCGGGAACGGCCGGCACCTCGGTTTTTCCCGGCAGCGGTCCGGTCCGGACATTCTCCAGTCCCTTCGGAGTGACTTCCGCAGTGATGAGGCACTGCAGCTCGCGACTCGCGGGATCATAGCTATACGTTTCCGCCATCAGCTTGCCGTCCTCCTTGAAAACCGTCACCGGGACGGAGTGATAGGTGTCCGCCAGGAAGACGAGGTCGTCTGACTTCACCATACCGTCGTCGATCACCTTGACCGTGCCCGGCTTGGAGCGGGGGAACTTCATCATGTTCATGTGGATACCGTTCTTGTCCGAAAGGATCTGGTAGCCGTAGGGATTATGGAGGATGAGTTCGAGCGATGCCACATCGAAGCCCTTCATCAGCTCGCCACTTCGGTAGGCGTTGGTCTTGTCGGTCGCGATGAACGAGCCCCCGAGCACCTTGAAAGTGACCGGGTCGGCGTCCGCGATCGGCGTGGGACCCCAGTAGGCCCGGTTTTTGTCAGCGTAGTAGCCTGAGCTGAGGTGACGGAAGGTAGCGGGATCCGCACCGGCGATGATGTCGTAGGCGTAGTGGACGGAGTCCTTGTCTTTGAAGACCTGATCACCGTCGATCAACTCGACGCTGGCGGGGTCGGCTCCCTGCTGGATCGTTTCGAGATACCAAACGTGATCCTTGTCGCGGGCGAGGTTTCTCCCAAGCACATCGAAACTGCCGGGGTCCGCATCCTCAAGTAAGATGACGAGGAACTCGCCCGTGCTGACAACCTTGAAGTAAACGCGCTTCTCGTCGCGGGTGTATTCTTCCGACAGCGCTTCGAAACTCTCGACATCCAGACCCTCGGCGGTCGTGAACGGACCGTACTGGGAGTCGACGACTTTCTTGAGAAGCTCCGGAGACGGCATGTCGATGCGGGTCGCGTTGGCGCCGGTGCCGGTCGTGCCACCGCCGATGAAATGGATGGCGCCGTCCCGCTTCACGTAGCCGTGGCCGAGATCGACATCGCCCGGAAGGGGTTTGGCTGCCGCGCCATTGCCTGCGGGTTGTTTCTGCTGGCACGAAGCCACGGGGAGCAGGAGGAGCAGGGCGAGGGCGCTTGTGATGATCTTGCGGGAAGTCATGGTTCTTCAGGAGTGAGATTTATACTTACGCCGAAGTCGGCCAATACGCTTTGTTGTACGAGGTAGTCGTGGTAGCGCTGCGTCTGCCGCTCGTCGAGGACCGGCGCCAGCAGTTCCACGCGCTCGTTGATCCGCCCGCCGACGACTTCGATGATCCGTTTGTTGAACTCGGGCGAGCCCGGATTGAGCGGGTTGGGACCTTCGAAGACCTCGATGAGGAATTCCATCTCCGTCGGGTCCGTCAGGTCCATCTGGGTGGCGGCCTGTCCTTTCTCCATGGCGATGTAGGCGCGCTCGGCACCGTCCGCCATGAGGATTTGTTCCGACGATGCCTGTAGTAGTTCGAAGGCCCGGTCCTTCTGTTCCTCGCTCAGGGCGAGCACCGGTGCCAGCTTCGAGAACTCGGTGTAGGCATGGGACTCGACCTGTGTTTGCCAGGCCTTCGCCTGCCGCTCGTCAAAGGCGGCGAGCTGTTCTTCCGAAAGGATGTCCGACAGGTCCTCACGCAATCCCTCGCCCTGAATGATCCCGCCTGCCTTGGTGACCATGTCTCCTTCCTTCCGAAACGAGTCCTGCTCCGAATCTCCGGGCTGGGGGCCGGTATCGAGCGTGGCGCGGAATTCCTTGAGTCGGGTGTCCAGCACCTGCTTCACCGAGGCGACCTGTGGGGCAGTCAGTTCGAGATCGCCGGTCAGGTCCTTCAGGAGTTCCTCGTGCTTCACCGACAGCCGCCGCGTGAACTCGTCCTTGCCCGGATGCGGGCTCATCGCCTCAAGCCGCGCGAGTTCTTCGTTGGGTGAATAGTCCGGCGAGCCTCCGGCGGTCGTTCCGGTGCCTGAGGCAACCGGCGGTTCGGCCACGACGGGCATGGCGGCCGCCGTGTCTCCGGCAGGAGAGGGGAGGGATGTGCCGGTTTCCGTCGCCGGCGAGGAAGCCGTTTCCGTCGGGGGCTCGTCGCGGGTGGCGATGAAAGCGACGGCGCCTCCGAGGATGACGACACCCGCCGCGACGGCGGTGACTTTGCTGATGCTCATGGTGGTGAGGGTTGCGGTGGTGATGGCGGAGGCCAGCCCGGTGGAGGCCGCCTTGCCCGCGAGGTTCAGGCAGGCGGCGGGAGCGGCCTCGGCACAATGGCGGCTGATGCCCATGACCAACGCCGTGCCGGTCACGGTCACGCCCGCCTTGCGTCTGAAGAACTGGTTGAGCCGGTCGAAGGCGCGGCTTGTCCGCTTCTGCGCGGCGTCCTCGCTGATGCCGAGGGCGGTGCCGATGTGGTTGAAACTCTGGCCTTCGAGATAACGACGAACGATCACCTCGCGGTCGGCCGCGCGGAGGTGGTCGATGGCTTGATCGAGGACGGGGAGCAGCCTGTCGAAAGCATCCTCGTCATGAGTCGTCGTATTCATGTTGGCACTGGCGTAGGCTTCCTCCCTTTTGCGGATTCGCGCCTCACGGCGCTGCAGCTTCGAGACCTCGAACCGTGTGCTGCGGTGGAGCCAGCCGGTCAGGTTCCTTTCCTGCATCGACAGTTTCCTCGCCTTCTTGGAAAGGCTGAGCAGGACGTTCTGGGTGGCCTCCTCCGCCAGCTGGCGGTTGTTGGCCCGTCGCAGGCTCACCCCGAAAATCATGTCCACATGCCGGCGCGCGAGTTGCTCGAACGCCGCCTCCTCACCCCTCTGGCCGTAGGCGGCCAGGAGTTCGGTGTCGGTGGGATGTTGGGGATCGCTCATCGCCAAGGAGTCTCGATTCTACAGTGATACACCCGCCGGATCCCGCAATCCGACAAACAACCTGTAGTTTTTCGAAACCCCGAGCGGTCTACTCACACCACCAGGCTGCCGTCGGGATTGAATTCCCAACTCTCGGCCCACGCGACTTCCCAAAGGTGTCCGTCGGGGTCGGCGAAGTAGCCGCTGTAACCACCCCAGAACGTCTCTTCCGGTTCCTTCTCGATCGTGCCTCCGGCCTTCTCGGCCAGGGCCAGCACCTCGGCGACCTGATGTTTTTCGCGGGTGTTGTAGGCGAGGCCGACACTCGGCAAGAGGGATCGATCGAAGGCCCGGTCGACATCGATCGCCCGCTTCAGGTTCTCGGCCGCCATGTTCTCGTAGGGGTAAATGCAGAAGCAGAGTCCGTTCAGCTTGAAGCCAACCCAGTTGTCCTCCGGCTTGCGTGTGGTGGGAAACCCGAGACCCTCGGCGTAGAAGCGGTAGGACCTGTGGATGTCGCGAACGAAGAGTCCGATGATGCTGATGCGAGGTTCGAGTTTTGAAATGGGTTCCATGGTTGGACGAGGTAGGCGGCGGTCAGTTCGACGCGTCGCGGTTGCCTGCCAGTCTCTCCCGCTGGTTCCGGGTGCGACAAGCCTACGGTTCGGACCTGGTGTCCTCCTCCTCGGCCTTCCCGAGTGAAACCACCGCGAGCACCGGGAAGTGATCCGACGCCTTCCGGTCCACGTCGCGCAGCTGCACGGCGGATCGGACCTTGAAATCCGGGTCAACCATCACGAAGTCGATGAGCTTGTGGTCGGGGTCGGTTGTCAGCAGTGAGTCCCTGAGCGGTCGAGGACTCTTGGAGCTTTCGCCTGTATCGTTGGGCAGCGCTTTCTCTCCGAGGAAGAACTGCAGGGTCGGACTCGTTCGCCTGCAATTGAAGTCGCCGGTCAGGATCACCGGGTTCCTTTCGGCGGCCATCCGTTCCGCCAGCCGTACCGCGCTGATCCTGCGGGTGCTGCCGTCGCCGCGACCGTCGAGGTGGATGTTGAAGACCGTGAACGGCTGGCCGGTCCTCCGGTCGACCAGCCGTGCGAACGACGCCTTCCGGACGCCGATGTTGGTGTCGGGTTTCTCCGGACGGTCGTTGAGCACAAAGGCGCCGGACGAAGAAACGTTGAACCGATCTGCACGATAAAGGATCGGGTTGGTGTTGTTCAGCTTGCGGTCGTAAAGGATGCCATAGCCCGGGTTGTCTTCGGCCAATCCGACCTGTTGTTCAGGGCTGGTCTCCTGCAAACCGACGACGTCCGGCTGATGCCGCCGGAGGATGTCCCGAACCAGTTTCCGACGCTCCTGCCATACCGGCAGCGTCTTGTTTCCCGCGCGGACTCCGTTCTCTTCCCACATCACGTTGTAGCTCATCACCCGCAGATCGGTCGCCGCTACTTCCGCGGGTTCGGCGCCCATGCAAGGAACTCCCGCCAGCAAAAGGAGCAGCAGCATCAACATCAGAGCAGCCCGCTTCATCGTTGCGGACTGTCGTTCCGGACAGAGCGAGAGCAAGCTTTCAGCGAGCCTCCTTTGGAGTTCTGAGAACCGCGAATGGACGCCAATGGACGCGAATTTCGGGATGTAGATTCGAGGAACTGGATGCAACTTACTGTGGCCGCGACCGGCGCTAGAAACTTGCCGGGTCGGCACCCAAGCCATTCGTGTCAATTCGCGTCCATTCGTGGTTCAGATTTCTGCGCGCCGATCTCCCGGATGGCTGCAGCAGGACGATTCAATCCTCGTGCGCTTCCATCTCGGGTTCCGCGTAGACCTCGACCGAATACCGCTCGCGCAAGGCGCTCAGGACCTCGTCCACATGCGAACCGGCGGACGCCGACTTCACCTCGTGCGTCATCGCTGTGAAAGTATCCACCGCGACCTTCTGACCCCCAAGCTGGATCCATATCCATGAGTCGCACTGCAGCCCGCCCTTCACTCGATCGAAGCGCGACTCCAGAAAGGATAGCATCCCGTCGTGAACCGCCTCATAGGGTTGCTCATAGTGGATCTTGGCGAAGATCATGCGGAGGAAAGTTCAACAGCTGGAGAGCCGAATGACCGGCAACGCGAAATCAAGGTCCCTCGGCCGCTGCGGAGTTCGTCGCCCTCTTTCGCTGCCAGCGCCGGTAGAGACCTAGGAAGATCAGCCATAGCGCGACCCAAACAGGGATCACCACGACGAAGGGAATGTGAATCTCGTAGCCCTCGAAAATCAGCTCCTGCGTGTGAGTTCCAAGGGGAGCACCGGGGGGTGTGGAGCTGTCGTATCGGGCGAGGTGGTCCGTCTTCATCGCAGGAAACCATGGGCTTTCGATCACACCATGTTCGCCCACGAAGAAATGCTCGGTGCGTTCCCATACCCACTCGAAGGGTTGGGCCGGGGAGGTGTAGCGGGAGGCATCCGGCACACTGATCTCCAGCCGGACCCGGGAGCCATAAACGTTCAGCAGAAGCGATCGTGGCGATTCCCGACCACCGAAGACCGTCATGTGCCCCCTCGAGTCGACCCACGCCCAGACAAGGAAGGCGGTCACGCAGAGCCCGATCCAGAACCCCACGGACCTCCAGATCGGCTTCAGCCGGATCGCAGCGCTCGTCATCGCGGGAGGCTGAACGGAATCCGGGGATGGGCCAAGATTCATCGAAGCCGATTCAGGCCGGGTAATCGCCACGCTTCACGACGTTGATGTGCCCGTCACTCCCGAAGCGCAGGTCGTCGTTTCGACACCTACGGCTTCGACTCCACCAGCGAGCGATTGAAAATGCCAATGCGCCGGTCCACGTAGTTCTTGGTGATCTCGGACACCCGACCCTTCTCATCGTAGCGGACCAGCAGGCTCCAGTATCGGTCACCAAGGTCGATGCCGGCCTGGTCAAACCCCTTCACCTCCCGGAGCCAAGGATCGAGATCCGGCACCATTCCCTTCGCTTCGGAAGCGGTCATGCCCAACTTCACCGAGTCCCAATGCGACGGATAGTCGGGCGCCGCCAGGCTCCGGGCCATCCACCCGCCGGCAAAGCCGAGAGCGAGAATGAGCAGGGCAATGGCGGCGCGTTTCATCTCGTCTTGGCTTGGAAGGAACCATGAAGAGAAGGCATTGCCGGGACAAGGGCGGAGAGCTGGGGCGCCGACGGTCAGGAGGCAACAGGGCTGTTCTCCTCTGTCATTGTCTTCGTCGACATGTTCTACCCGGTTGGGTTGATTGGACGTGGAGATCATCAATCGCAGTCAGCGGCAGGCGTCGAACTTGCGAGAGCCGTGGTATTCAATTGTGGTTGATCTGAATGTACGCCCGTCCAGACGCGAAAGCCGCCAAGTAAGAGTCTGACTGATTGTTCTCCATTGAACAATACGCCACTTCGAATTCCTCAGGTGGCGTCCACCAGTCTCTGGCGAGGGACATCCATCCGATCCGGAGTTCACGCGGAAGCGACGTTCCGTTGATTCTGATGAGACCGTTCGCGGTCGCATGCTTTTCAAATTCTTCCTTCGTCATGTCTGCACGAATCCACAGCGTGAAGTCGGATTCATAAGAGTCGCGCTCATACTTCAGATTGGAGTATTCGCAATCCAGGCGAGGTTGATCGAGCCACATGTGGCACCACACCCCGCCGGCCATCGCGAGGATGACCCCGATACAAATGATCAGACCCCGCTTGGGGCTGATATCGGCAATCCGGCACTGTGGAGAAGTCAATGTGGGATCTCCGGTTTGGGGCTGACGCGTCGGCGTTCCCCTATCATGGCAGAACGTCAAAACTGAGGCGCCCCCGGTAACCGCACCGAGAGCGCTAGGAGTAATCAACCAGCTCCCGAAGCTAGCGGCAAGTGTGCGACACGGTCGCGGAAACGTCACGGATTCCGCACTCCTTCCGAAGTGTTCAACGAGGAACCTAAGCGATGCACTTCATTCTTGAAGCGAAGCTTGGATTATCGCTAGGTGTCCGATGGCACGTTATCCCAATCGGCCTCCACTCCTATGACCCAATCGAGGGCTCGTCGCCGCTCGCGCAGGAAGCGCTCTCGAACTGGAAACTCCGATGCGGAAAGTCGGGCGTTCCGAGCAGCCCAGTGCAGCCTGTAGTGAATGTCCGCCTGCTGGTAAATCTCGACAAACGGCCGGAGCGAAGCTGACGCGATGAAGTCGAATGGCTCGCTGAGCGGATCAGGAAACTTCGACCCAAGGTCATCGTCGCAGTCCTTGAAGTGCTCGAGGGGAGCAAGTCCGAGGCACCAAGCTAAACTCTGCATGCACTCAACGAGCCACTGGGCATCAATCTTCTCCTCCTCAGTGTGATCGTACCGTGTCAGCATGTCCCGTTCGTGTTCGGAAGCGGAGGTCATCAAGCCGAACCGCTCGACAGCATCACGAAGCATCTTGGTGTTGCCGCCGAAGCCGATCCCCACGACATGGCGGATGATCACGCAGCGCCGAGACACATCCTCAGCGCTCTGGGGAGAAAGCTCGTCCTCGGTCTCTAACGTAGGAAGATGATCGATGACCGGAAGACCCCATGAGCGGATCAGCTTGATGCTCTCTTGCTTTACGAGTTCAGGGTCGATCACGGGCACATTCTAGGGGCGAACAGTGTATTGTATCGATTCGTGGTTTCACCGGGAAACATCGAATCGTGGTTTCTCGGGTTCTAGCTTGCGGCCGTGGTGCGGTCAACGGAGGGGGAAGGTCGCGATGCAGATTGCGCAAGTTGATGAGAACGAACGGCTTCAGGTCGGATGGATTCCCGCAGGCTGATTGGCGGTGGACGGGTGCTGCGGTGAATCGTTCCGAGAAACCTCGAATCGTGGTTTCACCTGGAAACCACGATGCGGGATAACAGGGTAAAAACACGACCGTGGAACGTTGTGGAACTCGGAGCGTGCTCGATCGATTCGATCACCGCTCCAGCACGACCCGGTATCTCGCCTTGCCGGCGCGGAGGTGGTCGAGGGCGTCGTGGATCTGGTCCATCGGGTAAACCTCGGTTTGCGGAGCGATGTCGTGGCGGCCGCAGAAGTCGAGCATGTCGAGGACGGTCGCAGGTCCGCCGAGTGGTGAACCGGAGATCGACTTGCGCTGGCCGATCAGGGCGAAGGCCGGAACCGGGATCGGCTCCAGCACCGCTCCGACGAAGTGCAGTCGACCGTCGGGCGCCAGCGCGGCGAGATAGGCGTCCCAATCGAGCGGAACATTCGCGGTCACAAGGATGAAGTCGAATGAGCCGGCGATGCCTTCCATCGCTTTCGAGTCGCGCGAGTTGACCACAGAATCGGCACCGAGGCGCTTGGCTTCCTCCGCCTTTGAATCGGACGATGTGAACGCGGTGACGTGGCAGCCCCACTTGTCGAGGAACTGCAGGGCAAGGTGGCCGAGTCCGCCGATACCGACCACACCAACGCGGTCGGTCGGCTTCACACCGAAATGGGCGATCGGCCCGAACACGGTGATCCCGCCGCAGAAAAGAGGCCCGGCCTTGAGCGCGTCGAGGGATCCGGGAATTGGGATGGCCCAGCTCCAGTGGCAGCGGACCCGGTCGGCGAAGCCGCCGTGGCGCCCGACGATCGTCTGCTCGGCGTTGGTGCAAAGGTTGTGATTTCCCGCGAGGCAGTGCCGGCACGACATGCACGAGCCGGCGAACCAGCCGAGCCCGACGCGGTCGCCGACTTTCACGCCCTTCACGTGCTCGCCTGCGGATTCGACAATGCCGACGACTTCGTGTCCTGCGACGAGCGGGAAGACCGACTGGCCCCAGTCGTTGTCGATCATCGACAGATCCGAGTGGCAGATGCCGCAGGACTCGACGCGGAGCTCGACTTCTTCAGGGCCGAGCGGACCGGGCGTGTATTCGAAGGACTCAAGTTTGCCGCCCGCTTTCGGCGCGGCCCAGGCGTGGATGGAATCGGACATGGGTTTCGGTCGGGCGGATGGGGCGAAATGCAAGCGATGCTTCGAGGCCGCGCCCGAAGCGGATGGATTCTGGAATCGAGCTGAGGTGGTTTCCGCAGGTCCCCGTATATGGCTCGGAACCGGGCAAAACGAATGGGTCGGGCGATTCAGTCTGAGCTCTCGAGCATGCGCTTGAGGTTCGTCAGTTCCTTCAGCGCGGCGTCGCAGCCGGACCGGGCGATCAGGGGCGCCATCAGGAAGAACACGATCTTGAGAAACCCCTTCGCCTTCACGACCGAGGTCTGGGTGACCTTGGTGCGGCCGCCGAGATCCTCGAAGTCATAGTCGACCGCCATGTCGAACGACTTGCCGGTCATCGACACGCAATGCCTCGTAAACGGTTCGTGGCAGGTGACTTCGCCATCGAATTCCATGCGCTTGCCACGCTCCTCCGTCACCGTGTGGAAGGTGGTGCCGACTCCGATTTCCCCATCCGAGGTGACCTCATCCGAAACCACGATCTCGCTCCAGTCGGCGACGCGGTGAAGGGTGAAATCGAACACGGTCGCAGGGTCACGGTCGATCTCGACGGAAGCGGTGCTGCGCATGGCGGGGAGTAGGTGGTAAGGGTGTAATCTGCATCCCGAGGGCCGATGGAATCAAGAATCGAGAGTCCATGCGTGGCGCCCGTCTTCTGTGGAGCGGATCAAGCAGCTCGTCGGGGCTGACGGGAAGCAAGTGGTCACTCCGCCTCGTGGCAGATCATGCAGGGGTAGCTGTTGAGCACGATGCCCCGTCGCCAAACTTCCGGCGCCATCATCGCTTCGCGGGTCGGCTCGAACGCGCGGAAGAGTTCCACGTTGGCATCGAGGTTCGCGAGCCGGTCCTCGAGCAGCCATCGGTAGGGCCACTTCGGATAGTCCGGGTTGTGTTTCGCGTTCTCGTAGATGATGCGCGCCACGCGCGTGTTGCCCTGCTTCACCAGCATGTCGCCGAAGGCGAGGAAGAAGCCCTCGACATTGTGCGGTGCGAGCCGGGTATTGCCTACGGCCCGCTTGGTATCCGGATCGCTCTCGTTGGCGCGCACCTCGAGTTTGTCGGCGATGGTCGGGTTGGACCGGTCCATCGGTGCATGGTTGGTGATGTCCATGTTCTCAAACATCGCCTCGATGGCCTCTTCGAAGCGCGGGTCGTCATGCGGTCGGTTGCCCATGACGAAGGCGAAGGAGAAGAGATTGAAGGCCGGGTAGCGCTCGGCGCTTTCGCGCAGCGTGAAGTAGCCGTCGAGAAGCTGGCGGCGGTCGCCGTGGATCGCGCCCTCGCCCAAAGTCGCGCCGCCGATCCAGCCGTCGATCCGGGCATCGTCCGGCGCCAGCTTCTTGGCCTCGAGGAAGTAGCGCCGGGCCAGTGTCATGTCGTCGACGACCGTCGGCAGCATCGCCTCGCCCTGGCGGCTGCGCTCGGCGATCCTCCAAAGGTGGAGGTGGGCGATGTGGAGCGCGAGTTCCGGGTCGCGGGGGTTCTCCAGATACGCCGCCTTCTGGGCGACCAGCACCTCGCCGATCCGGTCATACTGACCGCGGTAGAAGACCTCGTCAAAGAGCGCCTCGGCCTGCGCCTTGGTGGCACTTTCCGCGGGATCGGCTTCCTTTTTCGGCTGGGAAGCGATCGCGATCCGCCGCGGGCCATCGGCGAGATGGAATGCGAGCCCCGCCGCTCCGAGCACGAGGATGCCGACGAACAAGGTCCACTTTACCTTCTTGGACATCACCTGCCATTCGCCGTCTGAGAGACCTTGCTGTCAAGCTTGCCCGGTTTCAGGAACGGCGATCTGCCGAGGATCTTCTCGAAACGCGGCGCGGGTCTGGTAGGTTTGCGATTTGCCGGCCGGAAGCGCCGGCCCAAGTGGATGCGTCGATCGTCTTTCATGCTCGGAGGATTTCTGGTGCTGCTCGCGCTGGTGTTGGGATGGCGTCTGCGCGAAGGATCCGCGGACAGCGCGGGGGAGGATCCTATCTACCTCAACTCTAGTAGTCGGGAGGCGGACGGGGAATCATCTGATGCGGTCACCGGCGGCAAGCTGGCGGTCCGGGAGGAGCGCCGGCCGCGCTCGCTCCTCGACAGGACGGATCTGTGGACCGCGGACGGTGCAGATCCGGCCGCGCCGGGTGGCGGCGGGTGGAAGTTCGAGGACGGCAAGCTCGTGTCCAGCGGCTCCGGGGCGATCTGTCGCCGGGTTGAGATGCCCCGCTTCGCCAAGCTCAGCTTCAATCTCGGGCAAGCCGAGAACCTGCGGTTTCAGATCCGGGTGCTGGCCGACGGGGTGGGGAAAGATGCCAAGAACCATATCGAGCTGACCGTGCGTAACCGTTACCTTTATGTGCGGGAACGGTGGAGTACGGAGCGTGCCGCTGGCAGCCGGACCCTCGGGACGGGCGGTGCCGTGGATCTTGGCGGAGAGGATGGCTCGACCATGATCGACCTCTTCATCTCGCGCGAGGACCGGGCGATGGTCGTGTTCGTCGACGGGAAGAGGAAGCTTGTCGCGTGGAATGCCGATTCAATGAGCGACACGGTGGGTGATTGGCTGGAGTTGATCTGCTCCGCCAGCAGCGATCTTGCGGTATCCGACATGACCCTGTCGGAGTGGAAAGGCCCCCTTCCGGATGGCAGTGACCTGCTTGCCGCTTTCGGCCAGACGCGTGAACGCTACTCCGCCATGGCGGCGGCCGCGTCGGAGTGGAAGGGCCTGAGGACGTACAGGATTGCAGGTGACCGTTTGGCGGTTCACGAAGGGAGACGCTCCTCATCCAGCTTCGAGAAGCCCCTCGATGATGAGACAGTGAGTCACTACCGGGACGTGATCCTGCAAGTGCCTCTCGCGAAGCCGGTCCCCGAAAATCCGGACATGGTCATCAATCCGTACACCGGGGAGCAAGTGAACATCCGGGGCTTTCCCCGCGACGCCGTGCTGAGGGATCCCGAGGACCCCGACCCGGAGCATGTGTTCCGGCTTGGGGCGCCTTATTGATCCGTTTCCGGCTGCTCAGCGGCCCCTGAAGTCGCGGATCGAGATCAGGGTCGGTGCGTCTCCGGCGGATTCGATCTCGGCAATGGCGGCATCGATGGCGCGAACCTCGTCGGTGTCCTCGCGACGGCGGGTGCTGGCGACGAACTCGGCGCGCATCTTCTTCAACTCCGGCAGCTGGTCCTTGGCGGCGTCGCCGTAGCGGGCGAGGAACTTCATGGCCGGCTTCAACCGCTTTCCGGCACCCCACCGGTCCGGCTCGACGAGCGTCACGCAGAGCGGGATCGCTTCGCGGATGTGGAGTCGTGAGAGCAGGTCGAGTCCGGAGATGCGGACACCGTCGCCGAACATCTCATTGCTCGGCGCGAGGTCGACCGCCTTCAGGATCGACGGCAGCAAACGGACGAGGTCCTCGTCGGAAAGCTTGCCGTAGAGCTTGGCGACCGAACCGCGGGCGACCGGGTCGTCATTCTGCAGAGCCGACTCGATCGCCGGGTAGAGCAGGTCGCGATCGATGCCTTCGATCGACTCCGCCAGCAGGCTGCGCGGGCCGCCGGCTCCGGGGTAGGGGGCGAAGAGGGCGGCGCAGGCGGCGCGGTGAGCCATGCGTCGCGGGTCGGCCGGGTTGACGCGTGCGGTCATCGCGAGCAGGTCCGGCACGCTGGCTTTCCGTTGTTCGGGACCGAGGTTGGGGATCGCGCCGCAGGCGAGGCTCTGCATCCACGGATCGGAGTCCTTAAGCAACTCGCGCAGGCGAGCTCCGGCGGCATCCGCCTTCGGCCCGAGTTCGCCAAGAGCTTCGCACGCGCCGTAGCGGGCGTGGTGGTCGTCGCTGTCGATCATCTTGAGAAGCGTCGGAACGAGTTCCTCGCTACCCTGCTTGCCGAGTGCCTTGGCCGAGCGCTTGCGCACCGCAGGCGACCAACTGGTCAGGCCGTTCAGCAGCTCCTCGGTGCTGCGGTCCTGATAACCTCCGCGGCCTTTGCCGCTGCTGAAGTAGTCGCGTCCGGCGACGATCACGTCGGCCGTGTCGGCTGCGGAGAACGGCGGTACGACCGACGGCTTTTTGCCGGTGACCAGCAGGCTCTTGAGAGGCAGCGCGTAGGTCAACAGGTAGGCGCCGGTCGAGTCCCAGCGCGTGTATTTGTTGTGCTCCTCCTCGCCAACCGGCGACCCCTGGTAGCCGAAGCTCCCGTCCCAACTACGGGCAAGATCGTAGTACCAGCCCTGCTCCTTCCAGTAGGCGCCGCTGGCGACCGGTCCGCAACGCGAGACGCCCGGCATGGCCCACAGCATGTTGTAGAAGTTCCCGGTGTGGCCGCGCTCGCGTTCGGCGTATGCCGCCGCCGACATCGCCGCGAAATAGGTCGCCGCCTCGCGGTCGCCGAGCAGATCGAAAAGCACCGCCGCCGCGGAGCACTTGCCGTTGTCCTCGTGGCCCGGCCACGGCAGGTGGTCACCGTAGGGGATCGCTCCCTTGTCGACATACCAACGGAGGTAGGCCGCGCCTTTGGCGATCGCCTCGTCGACCACCGGATCTTTCACGCCGGCCTCACGGGCCGACACCATCGCGACCATCAGCCCGAGTCCGGGCAGGTTCATGCAGCCGTAGCCGTTGCAGTTGCCGCTTGGCCGCGCGAAGCGGTGGCCCCAGGTGCCGACCGCGCTCTGCCCTTCGGCGATCTCCCGGGCGATGCGCTCCACGCCTTTCATCACCGACGTGTCGCCGGTGGTCACGACGTACTCGGCGAGGAACTGCAAAGCGTGGCCATAGAACCAGGAAGCGAAGCCCTCGGCGTGGTAGTCGGCGACCTGCTTGGCGTAGTCCTGCAGCAACGGTTGATGCTTCGGGTCGTTGGCGGCCAGCAGCGCGAGGGCGTTGATGCTGTTTGGAATGCTGACGCCCTTGAGTCCGCGCGAGGCGATCACCTCGCAGCCCTTGTCGAAGATGAGCTTCGACTTTTCGGAGTCATAGGGAGCGGTGTCGCTGTAGGGGCCGAGCACGGCGAGCGGGATGGTCACCGATTCGCTTTTGCCTTCCCGCCAGCGGAGCAACTCCAGCTTGCCGCCTTCCGCCTCCGCGGCGGTGACGGCCTTGGCGAACGCGATGCGGGCGTCGTCGTCGAACTGCTTGCCGCCCACGCCGAGGATCACGTCGCCGGGCCGAAGGGTATCCGCCGCGGGCGAGCCGGGCGCGACGCCCGTGATCAGGATCTGTCGCGAGTCGGCCGTGTGTCCGGCCTTCCCGTACATCCAGCCGCGGGCGCCGGTCGCGCCGAGGTTCCAGTCGTGCGACTCGCCCTTCGGATCGCCCTTGGTGAAGTCCGGAACCGGTTCGGCGGCGCCCCGGGGCGCGGCGGTGGCGAAAGGAGAGAAAACGGCCAGAGCGGCCGTGGCAAGGACGTGAATGCGCGGAATCATGGCGTATAGAGTCGAGTCGACGATGGACTTGTAGCGCGGATACGCCGCCGCACCAAGGATCTGTCGGTGACCTCGCGCAGCCTGTCCGGCAGACGGGCGACGATGAGACCACGGAAGGCACGGATCACACGGAAATGAGGAACTTGATTCATCAGTGGATTCCGTTTGTTCCGTGGTGTTTCCAAGTCCAGACGCGCAGCCATCTGCAAGGCGGAGTCCAGTAGTAACCAGCGGCCTGCGATCCGCAGTTGAATCGGAAATATTCTGGCGGCACCGCGAGTAGTGCCGTTTCCATCTCCCAATGAAACTGCCCGTCCTTTCCCTCCTGCTCGCCGGATTCGCCAGCGCGCAGAACGTGCTCCTGATCGGTGTCGACGACCTCAATGATTGGATCGGCTGCCTCGGCGGACACCCGCAGGTGCAGACGCCGAACATGGACCGTCTCGCCCGCAGCGGCACCCTGTTCTCGAACGCCCACACCCAGGCGTCGCTCTGCAATTCCTCACGCACCGCGCTGATGACTGGCCGGCGTCCGACCACCACCGGCGTCTATAACCTCGCCCCGTGGTTCCGCTCGGTGCCCGAGCTTCGTGATCTCGTTTCGCTGCCGCAGGCTTTTCGGCGGGCCGACTACAGGACCGCTCTCGGGGGAAAGATCTACCATGTCTTCCCACCGAAGAAGGACCGGGCCGCCGAGTTCGACGAATACGGCCCGCCGTGCACCTTCGGGCCCTTTCCCGCGAAGAAGATCGTCGACACCCCGTCGCCGGCCAAACTGGTCGACTGGGGAGTGTTTCCGGAAAAGGACGAGCAGCAGAACGACTACGAGATCGCCAGTTGGGCGGTCGAGTATCTGAGCGCGAAGTCGGACGGAGTGCCGTTCTTCCTCGGGGTCGGATTCGGGCGTCCGCACGTGCCGTGCTACGCTTCGCAGGAGTGGTTCGATCTCTATCCGATCGAGACGCTCCAACTTCCCCCGTGGCTGGAGAATGATCGAGAGGATGTGCCGGAGTTCGAATGGTACCTCCACTGGCGACTGCCCGAGCCGAGACTGCCGTGGCTGAAGGAGTCCGGTCAGTGGAAGCCTTTGGTGCAGGCCTACCTCGCATCAACCTCGTTCGTCGACTCGCAGGTCGGCCGCGTGCTCGACGCGCTCCGCAAGTCGCCGCATGCGGACAACACGATTGTAGTCCTCTTTTCCGACCATGGCTGGCACCTCGGCGAGAAGGACATCAGTGGCAAGAACACGCTCTGGGAGCGCTCGACCCACGTGCCGTTGATCATGAGCGGCCCGAAAATCCCGGCGGGTCAGAAGTGCGCGGAACCTGTTGAGCTGGTCGACATCTACCCGACCCTCGTCGACCTCTGCGGGCTCGATGCGGTGGACGGCTTGGACGGACTTTCGCTCCGTCCCCAGCTCGAGGATGTCTCGACCTCGCGCCGTCCCGCGGTGACGACGCAGAACCCGGGCAACCACTCGGTCCGCGACCGACGTTGGCGATACATCCGCTATGCCGATGGCTCCGAGGAACTGTACGATCACGAGTCCGACCCCAACGAGTGGCGGAACGTGGTCGATGACCCGGCCAACCGGAAAGCCGTCGAGCGCCTTCGTGAATCGCTGCCGAAGAAGGAGGCCAAGCACGTGAAGGGATCCGGTGGCCGCATCCTCGAGAATCGCGACGGCGAATGGTACTGGGAAGGCAAGCCGATCAAGGGCACCGAGCGGACCGAGTGAGGCCACCTTGTGGGTTTCGGAAGTCCGGTGATTGGCCTGCCGGTATTCACCTGCTATCGCCCTTGGCTCATGAAGCCGAGGATTCCCCTGAATCATCTCCACCGACCGGATGCGGAGATGATCGAGCGCGCGAGGGATTATGGTGCCCGCTTGCGGCAACGTCGGAGCGTCCGTGACTTCGCCGCCGATGAGGTGCCGCAGGAGGTGATCGAGCAATGCCTGCTCGCGGCAGGGAGCGCACCGAATGGAGCGAACCTTCAGCCATGGCATTTCGCGGTGGTGCGTGGTGCGGAAACGAAACGCCGGATCCGTGAAGCGGCCGAAGCGGAGGAGCGGGAGTTTTATGGCGGCCGCGCACCTGATGACTGGTTGGAGACCCTCGCGCCGCTCGGCACCGATGCCTCGAAGCCGTTTCTCGAAACCGCGCCGGTGCTGATCGCGATCTTCCAGAAGTCACGGACGACCGATGAGCAAGGCCGCGAGACACGAACCTACTACCCGAAGGAATCGGTCGGCATTGCCACCGGGTTTCTGATCGCCGCGCTGCACGAAGCCGGACTCGCGACGCTGACCCACACGCCCAGCCCGATGAAGTTCCTCAATGAGATCCTCGACCGGCCCGCCGACGAGAAGCCGTTCCTGCTGCTCGTCGTCGGCCACCCGTCACCCGACTGCCAAGTCCCCGACATCACCAAGCTCCCGCTCGACCGCATCTCGAGCTGGCATTGAAGGCTCTCGGCGTAGCGGGCTTACAATCTCTTAACATTTGCAAGGGCAACCCGGCGACGTGCTGTGGGGTTCGCTTTTCACAACCCTGGATCCGATGAAACCCATTCTCGTCCTTTCACTTCTGACCATCGCCGCCTCTGCCGAGCCGCTCGTTGATTCATGGATCACCGAGCTTTCCGGGCGCTACGCGCGGATCTACCGCGACAATGATGACGCGGCGGCACAGACTCCGGTCACGACCTGGTCGCGCGGCGCCGGAACCCAGGCATCGCCGACCTACGCGGGAGTGCATGAGATCGCGGCGACTTCGACGGATCTCTACGTTCGCTCGACCGGGCTCGGCTTTCACGTGATGGGCCCTTGGTATGGTGGAAACGGGAACCTGTTCCCCAATTACCCGTCGAACCGTGCGGCCCTCTTCCGAATTCCCAAAACGCCCGACGTTTCGATTTTTCCGAAGGTGGGCACGGGGCTGGGGACCATCGGCATGTTTGTCGACGGCGTGTCGGTCTTCGATTCGCGCGATGCGTTTTCATACGACACCTCCGCGGGACAGGACCAGCAGCCGGGTTCGCCGGCGGGAGTCGTCGGGGATGACGTCTGGAATCGCGACGCCTACGTCAACGAAGGGGACACCTTCGATCCCGCCTTCGCCCACCAGGCCGGCAACAACCACCACTACCACGCCAACCCGCCGGGCCTTCGCCACATGCTCGGCGACTCGGTGACCTACGACATCACCACCCATCTCTACACCGAGAGTTTCAACGGCAACCACTCACCGATCCTCGGCTGGGTGGCCGACGGCTTGCCGATCTACGGGCCTTATGGTTTTTCCGATCGGCTCGATCCGGCATCTCCCGTGCGCCGGATGATCACCGGCTACCAACGGCGCGACGGCACCAACGGGTCGACCAACCTCGCCGTGACCGGCCGCACGACCATCCCCGAGTGGGCCGTCCGGAACGGTCGCGCGCAGATCGCCGGCGCGGCGCAGTATGGTCCGGCGGTCTCGGCCAACTTTCCGATCGGCCACTACCTCGAGGACTACGCCTACAAGGGCGACCTCGGCCTCGTGCTCGGCACCGACTTCGATCTCAACGAGTACAACGTCCGCTTCTGCGTGACGCCCGACTTTCCGGCGGGAACGTGGGCCTACTTCACCAACATCGCGCCCGACGGTACACCGGTGTTTCCCTACAACCTCTCGCGCTTCTATTTCGGCGATCCGACCGGGGGCAATGTCGCCACCATTCCCGGCACGGCGGAAACGCTGTGGGAAGGAGGCCCGGAAAAGCCGATGGGATCCCCGGGACTGTCGGTCGATTCCGGAAGCGGCGACGTGACCCTGGTGTGGAGTTCTCTTGAGGGCGGAACCTACGTCGTCGAGAGAAACGACGGACTCGTCGAGGAAGGGTGGGAGCCGGTGGTGAAGGCGACGGGTGCCGACGCCGCGACTTCGGCGACCGATGGTGGCCGTGCCTCGACCGATGACCGGCAGTTCTACCGGGTGGAATTCGAATCGCTGGCATCCTTCGACGATACCGGCTTCGACTACGATCCCTCGGCGGTGCCCACGCCACCGCGGCACAACGTCCTGCTGCTGATCCTCGACGACTGGGGAATCGATGCCTCATCGCTCTACAACACGAGCCCCGGCGCCGAGCTCGCGAACATGCCGACGCTCGACTCGCTGGCATCGGCCGGGCTGCTCTTCACCCGCGGCTACGCGCAGCCGATTTGCTCGCCGACCCGGGCCACCATGCTCACCGGACGCCAGCCGTACCAGCACGGCGTCGGCAATCCGCAGGCCGATTCGACCCTGCCTGACTCCGAACTGACCTTTCCCGAGATCATTTCGACGATGGCGCCGGAGTACGGTCTCGCCTCCTTCGGCAAGTGGCACCTCGGATCGGGGAATACCGGGCCGCGCGACACCGGCGGTTGGCCGAACTTCTCGGGCACCCTCCAAGGAGCGGTATCGGACTACGAGAGCTGGACCCGCATCGAGATCGAGAACGGCGTGCTGACTGACTCGGGGACCACGGTCACCACCTATGCGACCACCGCGCAGGTGGATGAGGCGGTGTCCTTCATCGCCAGCCAGGGATCGGACCCGTGGGTCGTGTGGATGGGCTTCAATGCCCCGCATGATCCCTTCCACGATCCGCCCGCGTCGCTCGCGCCTCCCGGCGGTTACTCGACCACCGGCAATACGAATCTCGACCTCTACATCCGGATGCTCGAAGCGCTCGATACCGAGATCGGCCGTCTGCTGGCAGCCGTAGATCTCTCCACGACCAACGTGATTGTCGTCGGCGACAATGGAACGCCGGGCCAGGTCGACCAGGATCCGGCCGGCGGGATCGCCGCAGCGAAAGGGTCACTCAACGAAGGGGGAATCCATGTGCCGTTCTTTGCGGCCGGGCCGGATGTCATCCAGACCGGCACGACCGACAAGCTGGTCCACGTCATCGACCTCTTCTCGACCGTGCTCGACCTGACCGGTGTCAATGTGGCGGTGGCGACGGAAGGGATCGAGATCCACTCGCGCTCGCTGCTGCCGATCTTCTGGGGCAGCGACATGGAGGACCGCTGTGTGGTGGCGGAGAAGTTCAACCTGAACGCCTTGGACGGCCGCGCGCTGATGATGGACGACTGGCCGGAGTACAAACTGATCTCGTATCAGGACGTGACCGACCCGGCCGACGTTCCGACCTACCAGATGTATGAACTCGGGCCGGACGGTGTGGAGACGACCACGCTGACCACGCCTCCTTCGCCGGGCGATGCCTGGGAGGCCGCCTACGAAGCGCTGGTGGCGAAGGATGAGGCAATGAATCCGGCGATGTCTACGACCCTGACCGTCCACATCGATCTCCCGGGTAACGCGCCGGCGCTGATCAACGTCAACAACGGCAACATCGTCCGGCCGATCAACATCACCATCGGTGGGGAAACAGCCACCTGGGACACGGGCGACATCACCGTGGGCGGTGTCACGACTTCCGCCGCCCGGGTGGACGAGAGCGGCAATCCCGACCAGTTCTCAGTCGTCGCGTTCTTCGACGTCTCGGCCTCTTCCCTCGTCTCCGGCCAGAGCTACACGATGGTCGTGACCTTCCCCGGAGCCGGTGGCGGGCGCGATTTCACCGCAACCAACACCTTCACCATGCCGTGAGGATCGCGTGGCCCATGATCGCGCTGCTGCTGGTCCTGCCGCTCGCCGGCCTGGACATGCGGGTCGAGTTCCGCTGGCACGACCGGCCGGTCACCCTTCCGGCAACGGATCTGGTGACCCCCGCGGGCGAGACGATCTCACTCACGCGTGTCGACCTGCTGCTCGACCAGCCGCGGCTGACGCTCGGGTCCGGCCGCGAGATCAGCGCCTCCGGATGGCATGCCTACATCCACGGGGAAAAACCGGATGTGCTGAGGTTTCCTTCGCTGCCTGAAGAACCGGTCTCCGAGCTCGTGCTGCATCTCGGTCCTTCGGCCGACATCAACGAAGCCGACCCCAACCGGCACCCTGCGGGGCATCCGCTGAATCCGATCCGGAACGGCCTGCATTGGGATCCGCAGCAGGGATACATCTTCCTCGCGGTCGAGGGGCGGCTGGCCGCAGGCGACACCGCCTTCGCCTACCACTACGGAAATAGTAGAAACCGGTTGCCGCTTCGTTTCGAAGGGCCGATCCGCCACGATGGCCACTATCTCCTGGTGTTTCATCTCGACCGACTGTTTCCGGCGCCTTTTCGGATCGCTGACCGGACATCGACCCACTCGCGGGACGGGGATCCGCTCGTTGACCACTTCCGGAGCACCATTCCCGGTGCATTCGAGCTGGAGGCCTCCGGTGCGTCGATGCCAGCGCCCGGAGCTCCCGGCAGCGCTCCACAGAGTTTGGTCGGAACGCCCCAGCCCTTCACCCTGCCAGCCAACTTCCCCATTCCGGCGCTTCCTACCGATTATCCGCTGACGCGCGAACGGGTGAAGCTGGGGGAGAAAATGTTCTTTGATCCCGCCCTGTCCGCTTCCGGTGAGGTGTCCTGCGCGTCCTGCCATGATCCGGAGCGCGGGTTCTCCGATCCGGCCCGCGTTTCGAAGGGTCATGAAGGTCAGAGCACGACACGGCACTCCATGACTTTGCTCAATCTCGCATGGAAGTCTGGCGAGCCGTTCCGATGGGACGGCACCGCGCCGACCCTGCGCGACCAGATCCTGCTTCCGCTCGCCGATCCGCGTGAGATGGCCTCCGATCTCAAGGAGCTGCCTTCGAAGCTCGCCGATGTTTCCGACTATCCCCAGCGCTTCGAGCAGGCCTTCGGCGATGCGGAAATCACGACCGAGCGGCTGGCGATCGCGATCGAGCAATATCTACTCACGCTCACCTCCTTCGATTCCAAGTTCGACCGGGTGATGAAGGGTGAGGCCGAGTTCAGCGAAGCTGAGAAGCGCGGATTCGAACTGTTCATGACCGAGAACGACCCGCGGCTCGGCCTGCGCGGGGCCGACTGCTTTCACTGCCACTCGGGTGCGTTCTTCACCAATTTCCGTTTCCACAACAACGGGCTGCCGCCGGCGGATGACGACCTCGGTCTCGAACATGCCACCGGCAGGGAGACCGACCGCTATCGCTTCTCCACGCCGTCGTTGCGCAACATCGCGATCACCGGCCCGTACATGCACGACGGCCGCTTCGCCACGCTTGAGCAGGTGATCGGCTTCTACTCGGACGGGCTCCACCGGTCGCCCACGCTCGATCCGAACATCGCCAAGCATCCGGGCAAGGGACTCGGTCTCGATCGTGACGACAAGGCAGCGCTGGTGGCCTTTCTCAAGACACTCACCGATCCCACGCTCGCCGGGGATCGTGATGAGTGATTCCGGCGCTCGTCAGGGTCCGGTCATCTGCACATCCATGAATCCCACACCAGGCGTCCCGGAAAACGGACGCGGGAAGCGGAACTGGTAGATATCGAAGTCCCCATCCGCCAACGGCGGACCGACCTGGACGGCGGAGCCCGTATCGAGGGCGAGGTCGGCCGGTGTGTCGGCTGCCCTGACGACCCAGTCGAATCCAGGCGGGAGGTTGCGGCGGATCCGCACGCTGAGGACCAGATAGCTGTCGCCGGTCGCCGGCAGGCCAAGCGAAGTATCGGTCGCCGTCATGATCGTCGGCAGTTGGGTGCGGTCGGCAACCAACGGGTCCATGCCCATCATGTACTTGGTCAGGTTGTCGACACCGTCGGCGGCGAAGTTGTCGGTGTATGCCTGCTGGTTTGCCGGAAGCACTGCCGACCACGTCGCGTAGCTCAGGGCGGTGCTCCCGCCACCGGGGAACGTCCCGACTCCGACGCCTTGTGAGAAGGTCGAGGCTTGGCCGGTCATCTCCTCCACCTGGTCGGTGGTGAAAGCGATGTATCCACCGAAGCCGGGGAAAAACGGCCCCGAGCGGAGATCGACGTTGCCGCTGCCGGTCGGCGACTTGGTGACGAGGGTGGTGGTGGTCGCTCCGCCCGCTCCGAGTTCGACGCGGAAGATGTCGAACAGTCCCGTATGCCCGCCGCCAGCCTCGGTGTCTTCCGCGACCAGCACGCTGGAGGTCGAAGAGAAGGAAACCGCGTCGCCCGCGCCATTGATGGCGAAGCGTGTTCCGAACCCGACGCCATGGGTGGTGTCATTGGTCGTCCGGGATCCCCACCAGAGGGCTCCGGTCGCCACTTCCTTGACGTAAAGATCAGTCGAGAAGCCGGTCGGAGTGTTGGCATCGATAGGCGTCCCCAACAGGCCTGAATAGCTGACCCCGAATGCGACCCGGGATCCGTCGGCATTCACGACGGGCGTTGCACAGCTTGCGTTGACCGGAGTGCCGCTGGCATTGCGGTTGAGCATAACGACCGTGCCCGTCGCGAGTTCGCGACGGTAGATGCTCGGCCAGCCGGCGGTCATTCCGGTGCGGTCCGGGTGGGCGTTCGCGGAATCCGAGCTGAAGACCACGAAGCGGCCGTCGTTGCTCAGGTCATGCTGGTTGATCGAGGCGCCGGCGCCGGAGCCGATGCCCGCGATTCCGGTTCCATCGTGGGCGAGCGAAGCGACATCCAGGGTGTCGGCCTGGCTGTCGTAGACATAGACGGCTTGCCGACCGACCGTGGTCGGGAGTTTCGAAGCCGAAACCGGCAGGCTCCGTGAAGCGGACATGAAGGTCACATACCGTCCGTCCCCGGACATCTTCGGCTCGCGGCATATCTCCTCGGCCCCGGCGGTGATCAGCCGGGTCGTTCCGTTCTGGAGATCCTTCCAGTAGACGTGGTTCGAGTTTCCTGAAACTCCGGACGAGGAGTGGCTTGTGGTCCGCCATGCGATGTAACGCCCGTCGTCGCTGAGCACCGCTTCGCCGATTCCGACATAGGCGCCGGTCTCGGTTTCGATGAATGTCAGGGTCCCGTTGGACAGGCTCCGCAAATAGAGTCCACCACGATCAATGCCCGGGCTCGTGTTCAGCGAGTTGACGGAGGTCGTGAAGAGGATCAGGTCGCCGTCGGACGAAATGTCCATGATCGAACCCGAGGCAGGGTGGATGTCGTTGTTGGCATCACCGGTCAGAAGCCTGACTTCGGCGTGGAGGGAAACGACAAACAGCAGGGGAAGGAGTGCGGGGTAGCGCATGAGGGGAGTGGGCGAGCAACTCATATCGATTCGGCGCTCCGGATCAAGCCCGGGCGTGGCGCAGATTTGTCGGGGAAGCCGATGATGGTCCGTAGATGCACGACGGCCGCTTCGCCACACTCGAGCAGGTGATCGGCTTCTACTCGGACGGGCTGCACCGGTCGCCCACGCTCGATCCGAACATCGCCAAGCATCCGGGCAAGGGACTCGGTATCGATCGTGACGACAAGGCAGCGCTGGTGGCCTTTCTCAAGACACTCACCGATCCGCGGTGGGCACGGACAACGGGGGAATGACGCAGCGTGGTGATTGCGATCTGACCGGATCGCGGAAGCAGGGGTCGTCGGGAGGTCGGCCGCGCGAATGCGCCTTGCGCGCTAGGCCGGCCTCCACACCTCGACCGGCTCCGCGCGTCCCTTGACCGAATGACTCCCGAGCGGGCGGCAGTTCTCCCGCCCATCTTCCCAGCCATCGAGAACGTTGGCGCTGAGCAGCACCGGAGCGTCAAGCGGGCGGGTCATGCTTTCCAAACGGAAAGCAAGGTTCACCGCATCGCCAATCAGCGTGAACTCACCCGATCCGAAAGCGCCGTAGACCATCGCGCCGACATGCACCGCGACGCCGGTGCGGAACTCCATCCCGATGCTCTGGAATACCTTCGCGTGCTGGCTCTGGACCATCCGGGCCACCTCGCTGAGTCCGACTGCCGCTTCCAACGCCGCCTTCCTGGTCCGGTTCGAAGTGTCCAGCCAGTAGGCGAGCACGCAGTCGCCGATGAACTTGTCGATCGTGGCGCCCGCCTCGTTCAGGACGTCACCCGTCCGCGAGTACCACGAACCCATGATCTGCGCGAGAGGGTCGACGTCGACCTTCTCCGACAGTGCGGTGAAGCTCCAGATGTCGCTGACCAGCAGCACCGCTTCGGACGGCCTGATCTCGGCGATCGTCGGGTCACCCAGCGTCTGCATTCCCGGTTCGCTGGCTCCGTCACCCTCGAAGCGGAAGGCATGACCGGCAATCATGATCCGGTCACCGTGTTGCAAGCGCAGCGCCGTCGTGACCCGTCGCCCGTTCACCGTGCTACCGTTCACGCTGCCGAGGTCGTTGAACCAGAAGCCGTCGGCCGAGCGACGGATCAGCGCGTGCCGGCGTGAGGCACGGGGATCGGGAATCGCGACGGTCGCCTCAGGAGACCTTCCGAGAACTCCGAGCTCAGGCAGTTCGGTGGCGCGCCCGGAGGCTTCTTCGACAATCCGGCCGGTGGGCAATCTCATTTCGGGAAAGGGATTCTCTAGCAGACCGCCCTCGGTGACGCGATGGCGAAAACCTTCATCGTCCGGCGCTCCGGCCAGATCAGGCCGGGAACCGGGCCAGAGCCTGAAGGTGGGGAAGGGTGGTGCCGCAGCATCCTCCGAGCACCGACACGCCGTGACGCCGGTGGAGTTCGGCCATGGCGGCCGCCCATGTTTCGACCGGATCGGCCTCGGTAGCGGCGGCACCGTCGAGGGCCGTGACGTCCCGGGAAGATCCGTTGGCCTGGATTCCGACCAAACGTTCGAGGCTGCCGGCTTCGTAGGCATCGAGCAGGAATTGCGGATGGGTGCAGTTCACGAAGTAGCCGGCGGGCTGGCGCGAGAGCTCGTCATCCAGCCGGGCCATCGCATCGGGCAGGGGAGTGCCGTCGAGCACGTGGCCGTCGGTTCCGGTGCAGAAGCTGATCAAGTACGGCTTCTCCGTTTCCGCCATCACCCGCGCCACACCGATCGCTTCGCCCACTGCCGGCAGGGTTTGGGCGAGAAGGAAATCGGCCGGTGTGTTGGCAAGCTCGTGGATCTGGGCTGAATGGAAATCCATGGCCTCGTCCGCACTCGGCGCGAGGTCGGGCCGATAGCAGTCGTTCTTCGGGCCGATGAGCGCGCCGACCACGACGTTGCTCCGGTCGTCAGTCAGCTGATCGCGGATACCCGAGAGGAAACCCACCGCGTCCGTGTTGATCGTTTCGGGAACACCCGCGTCCGAGACCCGTGTCGAATCCAGACGCCACGTTGGCGCGGTCATCAGAAGCGGAAGTTCCGCGTGACGGGCGGTTTCGATGTATTCGCGGTAGATCGCCACCATCGCGTCGCGTGCGGCTTGCGGACCGTAGATCAGCGGCGTGTTGAAGAGCGTCGGGTGCAACTCGACCCCGGGCATCCGGCGCAGCCGTTCGGCCACCGCACACTCGGCGAGGATGAGCGGGTGGTTTTCGAGGAGGAAGGCGAGCATGGCCGAACTCAACGGTCGGAAGGTGAAGGAATCCAGCCTGAGATTCGGTTGCCCCGACGTTGACAGTCGCAACCCGTGCCTCTAACAGCGCGCCCGATGAACGTCTTTAACGCTGCCTTTGTTGCGCTTTTCCTGACGCTGTGTGTCGGTTCTCCCACAGAAGAAGATTTCAGGGACTTCAGCAACCGGGAGGGTCGAACGATTCGTGCCAAGCTGGAGTCGGCGACCGCGGACAAAGTCACGGTGCGGCTCACGAGTGGCAAGACCTACACACTGGAGCTCAACCAGCTCAGCGATAGCGACCAGGAGTATGTGAGGGACTACCTTGGGCGCGAGGAAGCGAAGGAGGATGCGCGAGCCCGCGCGGAGCATGCGGATGAGGCCCGGGCCAAGGTTCTCGAGTTCGCCGAGAGCCATCTGGGCAAGCCGGTGGGCAACGGCGAGTGCTGGACCTTGGCCAACCAGGCGTACGTGGCTGCGAAGATCAGCCGCCCTGGTGGGGATCAGCGTGTGTGGGGACGCGAGATCGACTACGAGAAAGAGGAGATCCTTCCCGGGGACATCATCGAGATCAAGGAAGCGACATTTACCGGCGGACTCAAAGTTCCGAATCAACACACCGCGATCATCTGCAAGGCTACGCGGAGGGGGGATCTGGAGGTGCTCGAGCAGAATACCGGCGGCCGGAAGTTTGTGACCCGAGGCGCGATTTCCCTTCGCGCGTTGGAGTCAGGCACGGTCCGGATCTACCGCTACGAATAGGAGGTCCCGCAGTGATCGCGGCCTCTGATCCGGTCGACTGCGTTGGGGATAGGCTCGAAGATGAAGGGGTGATGACGGCATCCCGTGAATCCGGGAATCCCGGCGAAGGTCACTCCGCGGGAACGTCGAAGACGACGCGGTAGAAATGCCGGTCGGCGTCGATGGGCACCGGATGTTCGACGAGGCCGTCCGCGTCGGAGCGGATGGTGGCCACCGTTTGCCATGGATCGGTGATGCCGAGCGAGGCCGATGACTCGATCCGGTAGTCGAGGTTGGCAGCGGCGTGTCCCCGCAGCACCAGCGGACCGGAAGGCGTTTCTTGATCCCGCTCGAGCCGGAACGCGTTCATCGGCAGGACGATAAGCTCGAGGCCACCGCTCGCATTGAACGGGCTCGACCACTTCGGGTCCTGATACACGGCGGTGCCGGTAAGCGTGTGAAGGAAGGCACGCAGGGGCGCGAGATTGCTGTTGTTGAAGGGCAGCGGGGGGCGGCGCAGCCGCGGATCCAGATTCGGGTTGTCGGGAATGGCGCTGCGGTAGTGATTGGTGATCTGGCCGAGCCCCGTCATCGAGCCGTCGTGCATGAACGGTCCGTTCGGTCCGCCGGGTCCGATCAGGTCGCGCAGGCTTGGTGCGCGGGTGTTGGTCAGATCCTGGCCGCCGCCGATCTTGCCGATCACGCCATTGTTGCCGCTCGCGGGATCGATGTCGAAGGTCGGAGGCGTGTGGCAGGTCGCGCAGCCTGCACCGCCCTGGTCCGGGGGCAGCATGAACTGGCTCTTGCCGAGGTTCTCCTGTGCGGTGAAGTTGGGAAAGTCCTGATTGTCGGGAGTCGTCGTACGGCCGGCATCGTACTTGGAATCGAAGGACTGGATGCTGCGGACGAACTGCGCGATCGATTTCTGGATCCGGTCCTCCCGGATGGCCGGGTCACCGAAGGTCATGGCGAAGAGCACGCGGTATTCGGGGATGGTCGAGAGTTTGACGGTCAGCGTGGCGAAGTCGGGATCGCCCGCCGTGCCGCTGAAGCCCATCTCGACATGGTCGCGGATCGGCTGTGTGGTCTGTTGCTCGAGGCTGAACGCGCGCTCGTCCCAGAAGAACCGGGACTCGCGGGCGAAGCGGGTGTTGATCAGGCGCATCGAGTGGCGTCCGGTGGTGCCGGCGACGCCGCCGCTCGCGACATCCGCGTCGCTGAAGGCGTGGGACTGGTCATGGCACGAGGCGCAGCTGACCGTGTCGTTGCGGGAAAGGCGCACGTCGTAGAACAGGACCCGTCCGAGCGTGGCACCGGCATCGGTGATCGGGTTGTCCGCCGGGGTGTTGTCGTGAGTGACGTAGGCGGGCACCGGCTGGTTGGCGTAGTTGGCGAGCCGGGTGAGGTCAAGGACGCCGGGCTCGCCGGGTTCCGCGGCGGGCATGACCGCGGGTAGTCCGGCGGCGATGCCGGAAAGCAGGAGGTGACGGACGCTTTTCATGACGGTCGTGGATTTGTGCTCCACCCTCTCACACGAACATGACGGGAAGATGACGGCCTTCCGGGAATCCGCTTGCCTCGGTTCCCGGGCGCTGCGGGAATTGAAACAAGCATGCGTGTTCTCGTGGTCGAAGATTCCGACAGGCTCCGTGTGGCGGTGGCGAAGGCCCTCCGCCACAGCGGCTACGTCGTGGATGAGGCCGACAACGGCGAGGACGGGCTGTGGCGGATCCGCGAGTGCTCGTACGACGCGGTGGTGCTGGACATCATGTTGCCGAAGCTCGACGGCCTTTCGGTGCTGGCGAAGTTGCGGGAGGAGAACAACAGGACGCCGGTGCTCCTGCTCACCGCGCGCAACACGGTCGAGGACCGGGTGACGGGCCTGCGTGGCGGCGCCGACGACTATCTCGGGAAACCCTTCGCGCTCGCCGAGCTGCTGGCACGGGTCGATGCGATGTGTCGTCGGCGGTTCGATCATCCGGCGACTACGGTGGAAGTCGGCGATCTGGTCGTGGACACCGACCGGCGCTCGGCGTCGCGCGGCGGTGATCGTCTCGACCTCACCGCCCGCGAGTACCGGCTCCTTGAAGTCCTCGCGCTGCAGCCGGGGAAGGTCATGAGCCGCACCGAACTTGAGAAGCATCTTTATGATGAGCTGGCCTCGCCGATGAGCAATGTGGTCGATGCCACCGTCTACCAGCTGCGCCGCAAGTTGGCGGCGGCGGGCAGCGGTAGTCCGCTGATCCACACGCGGCGCGGGCAGGGATACGTGATGGAGGAGGAAGCGCCATGAGGTCGATCCGCGGACGTCTGACCGGGTGGTTTCTCGCCGGTTTCGGAGTGCTCTGGCTGGTGGCCGGTGCCGCCGTGTATTTTTCCTACCGCGCCGGACTCGTCGCCGGGATGGAGGCGGAGTTGCAAACGATGTGCCGGCAGGTCCGCTCGGTCGGGATGGCCGGCGGCGGAGGTCCGGGACGGGGCGGCCGCTGGATGGAGCAGGAGACGGACACCGCCGAGGTGCTCGGTCCGGATGTCATGTGGCAGGTGTGGAGAACGGATGGCGAGGAGGTCTCGCGCTCCGACAATCTCACGGCGGATCTACCCCCGCCTGACGAAGGCCGCGCCACGATTGTCGATCTGGCCGACGGAACCCGCGTCATGAGCGTGGGTCATCATTTCGGTGGTGGCGGTGGTCCCGGTGGGCAGGGCGGAGGCGGCGGACAAGGCCGCGGCCGCTGGGGGATGGGTGGCCCGGGTGGCGGCATGGATATCAGCGTGGCCAGGCCGCTCGACGCGTTGCAGGCCAAGTTGCTCCGCATGGCCCTGCTGATCGCGGGATCCGGCGTGGTGCTTGCCGGACTGGGATGGATGTGGGTGCGGTTCGTGGTGCACGACGGCCTATCGCCCTTGTGCCGGATCGCCGACGAGATCGGCAGTATCGACAGCGCGTCCTTGGACGGTCGATTCGCCAACGACGGGCTGCCTTCCGAACTCGAACCGATCGTCGATCGCCTGAACCGGTTGATGGACCGCCTCGAGGGAAGCTTCGCACGTGAGCGGAGGTTCAGTGCGGATCTGGCCCACGAGATGCGCACGCCGATCGCCGAAGCCAAGACGATCGCCGAGTCGGCGGTGAAGTGGCCCGAGGAAGGTGGCCCGGAGGCTTGGCAGGATGTCGTTGCGTCGGTCGCACGCATGGAGGCGGTGGTCCAGTCGATGCTCCAGCTTGCCCGCCTTGAGCGCGAGCAGCCGGGCGCGAAGGGTGAGCCGTTTCCCTTGGCGAGAATCGTCAACGAAAGGTGGGCCGATCACGCGTCGGTCGCCGAAGCGCGCGATGTGCGGCTGCGCTCCGAGGTCGCAGCCGACGCGATGGTTGTCGGCGACCGGGGATGGTGGGATCACCTGTTAGGGAATCTTCTGGGCAATGCGGCGGAGTATGCCGATGCCGGCAGCGAGGTCGTTATCACGATGGAAGACGACGGTGCCGTGACCATTTCCAATCGTGCCTCCGGGCTTGCTGCGGAGGATGTCGGTCATCTGTTCGACCGGTTCTGGCGGGCTGACGAGGCTCGCGGCGAGAGCACCCACTGCGGGCTCGGGCTTTCCCTCGCGAAGGCCTGCGCCGACGCGCTCGGCCTGCAGCTTGAAGCAAACCTTGGCGAGGGCGGGGTGCTGGAGATGCGGGTGACCGGGCTTTGAGAAAAGCTCCGGGTTTTTTCCGGCGATCATCTTGTCGTCATCTTCGGCGGGTAATGTGGGAGGTGCCATCGAGGCACGGACAACCCAACCATATCGAACCATGAAGACTCTGATGATCACCCTTGGCCTGGTCGCCTTCGGCCTGGCCACCTCGGAAGCCCAGAACGGACCGCACTACGGCCAGCAATCCCCATCCGGCTCCGGCGAATACTTCGCCAAGGGAGGCGGCGGTGGCGGTGGAGGCGGCGGCAATGGCCAAGGCAAGCGCTTCCGCAAACGCGGTGGCGAAGGCGGCGGCCAGTGCGAGGACGGCCAATGCGAAGGCGGCAAAGGAAAGGGCAAGGGCAAGGGCAAGGGCAAGGGCAAGGGCAAGGGCAAGGGCAAGGGCAAGGGCAAGGGCAAGGGCAAGGGCAAGGGCAAGGGCAAGGGCAAGGGCAAGGGCAAGGGCAAGGGCAAGGGCAAGGGCAAGGGCTGCGACAAATGCGGCAAGTGATCCGTGAGGATCAAAAGGGACCCAAGGTGCCCCCCAGCGGCGCAGGACATTCCGTCCTGTGCCGTTTTGTATTTCTCATCTCGCAGGATGTCGGCGGTGCAATGTCGCGTTGCCTGCCGACGTAGCGGAACAGCGCCGAGCGGTCGTTTCATCCCTCGCGTCCGCGAGCCCCATCCATCGCCATGATCCTTCGTATTCTCGCTGCACCGCTCTCCTTGCTCCTCGTGCTTGCCGCTCCGGCACTCGCGGCGGAGAAGCCGAACATCCTGTTCATCTACCTCGATGACTTCGGTTGGAAGGACACCGGATACATGGGGTCGGACTTCTACGAGACGCCGGTTCTCGATGGCCTTGCCAAGGGCGGCATGGTCTTCACCAACGGCTACTCGAACGCTGCCAACTGCGCTCCGGCCCGCGCCTGCCTGTTGAGCGGTCAGTACACGCCGCGCCACCGGATCTTCAATGTCGGGACGAAGCCACGGGGCAAGGCGGAGTTCCGCCGTCTGAACGTTGCGCCGGGGACCTCGGTGCTCGACGACGGCATCGTGACCTGGGCCGAGTCGCTGAAGAAGGCGGGCTACCGCACGGGCATGTTCGGCAAGTGGCACCTCGGGCCGGATCCGACGACGCAGGGATTCGACGTGGCGGTCGAGCATCAGAAACTCCCGGGCTTCAAAGGTCACTACGGACCCGATGGAGAGTACCTCGCCGACGCGCTCACCGACCGGACGATCGAGTTCATCAAGGACAGCAAGGACGGCCCGTGGTGCGCCTACCTCGCCCACTTCGGAGTCCACACACCCTTGCACCCGAAGAAGGACCTGCTTCCGAAGTACGAATCGAAGAAGCCGGGCAAGCTGCATGACCACGTGGTGATGGCGACGATGATCCAGGCGATCGATGACAGCGTCGGACGTCTGGTCAGCGAACTCGAGCGACTCGGCGAGCGCGACGACACCGTGATCGTCTTTTCCTCCGACAACGGCGGCTATGGTCCGGCGACTGACATGGATCCGCTGTGGGGCTACAAGGGGACCTACTTCGAAGGCGGCATCCGGGTGCCGTACTTCATCCACTGGCCGGGTGTCGTGGAGCCGGGCAGCCGATCGGACGCGCCGATCATCGGCACCGACATCTACCCGACCTTCTGCGAGATCGCCGGTGTGCCATTGCCCGACCAGCCCGTCGACGGCCGCAGCCTCGTGCCGATCCTGAAGGGTGAGAAGGAGAGCTTCGGCGAGCGTCCGATCTTCTGGCACTTCCCGGCCTATCTCCAGAGCTACAGCATTTACGGCGAGCAGCGGGATCCGTTGTTCCGCTCGCGGCCGGTCTCGGTGGTGCGTGTCGGTGATTTCAAGCTGAAGCAGTACTTCGAGGACGGAAAGGTCGTGCTCTACAACCTGAAGGACGACATCCGCGAGCGGAAGGACCTCGCCGCGGAGATGCCGGAGAAGCGCGACGAGCTGCTCGGCATCCTGCGCGACTGGCAGAAGAAGTCGGACGCCCCGACCTCGCTCACCACGAATCCGAAGTTCGACGAAAAGGCCGAACGCAAGGCGATCGAAAAGGCACTTGGCAAGGCGAAGTGAGGTGGAGATGAGATCACTCAAGTAGCGTATTTCCGTCTAACAGACACCTTTGGGCGACTTCCCTGCGGGGAGAGCATCGCGGGGATTTCGATCGCATTCAGTGATGCGAAAATCGGACTCAATGATCTCGCTATCAGTGACTTGGGTGTCATTGGCGTAGGCGGCAACCTGCCCCGGAATCGCATTTTTGAAATTTCCCCGGGTTTGGGGCGTTTATCGTGCGATGGTGCAGGCCGGGACCGCAGGATTGGCGGTTTCGGCACACCCACCCCGACAACCCATGCGGATTGCAGCGATGAACATGAGACTGATTCGAAACCTCCTGGTTGCAGGAGCCGTCACGACCCTTGGAGCGCCGAACCTTTGGGCGAAGAAGAAGGCGGAACCGGGAGTCGTCCTCAGCGAGGCCGGCCAGAAGCTCGAGGAGAAGTATGCGAGTTACCTCGAGACCCTGAGGAAGGAGATCATCGGGGCGTTGCCGAAACTCGATGCCGGCGACCAGTCGGCCTACCTGAAGGCCCGCGAAGCCGAGGTCGTCGCGACCAAGGAGCTCGATGCCGCCAAGGCGCGCATGGGTGAGGTTGGCAAAGCGCAGGGACTCGTCGGTCACGCCAAGGGCAAGTGGATCGGGGGTGCCGACAAGGGCATCGCTGCGGCGAAGGAGAAGCTCAAGAAGGCGAAGACCGCCGATGAGAGGGAAGCGGCGAAGAAGGACCTCGCGCACTGGGAGCAGAACCGTGAGGAAGGCGTCGCGGCGCTCAAGGAACGGCAGGCTCTGCTCGACAAGGCGCTCAAGGAACGGCCGAAGGTCGAGAAGGCGGCCAAGGAAGCCGAGAAGGCGGTGGCCGATGCGAAGGCGGCGACGGTGAAGGCGATCAAGGACCTCGGACTTCAGGATCTGCTCTCCAGCGACAAGCTGGATGCCAAGCTGGCGGGCTTTGTGGTGCTGACGGAAGCGAGCCCGAAGGGTCTTGCCGGATTTGCGCAGCAGGGCGAAGCGCAGCAGGAGCTGGTCGAGCTGATGTTCGCCGATGGTGATCTGCTCGTTCAGATGGCGGTCGCCGATGGCGCCGCGGGCGGCAAGTACGGCCGTGCGATGGAGATCTACCGCGACATCCGGAAGGCCTCCGACAAGGCCGGCGAGGGCACCCTTCAGCGCCTCGCGCTTGCGGTCGCGCTCGAACACGCCGAGCCGGTCGCACAGCGCAATGCGGTCGACGCCAAGGACGCGCCGTCGCACGTCGATCCGGTCGAGCGTTACCTCCACTTCGAGAAGGCTTTCCTCAACGACGAGCTCGATCCCGCATTCAAGGACCTGACCGTTTGGGACTACCGCATGGTGGTCGATGGCGAGGAGCCGAACGACGTCCTCGCGTGGGGCCGTGAAATGCTTCGCAACTACCGCCCCGACCAGGTGACCAAGCCGGACTACCGGTGGCGCTACGTCGAGATCGTCCGCAGCGACATCCGCTACGGCTCGGAGGACAACAAGTACGACCGCGACGATCTGCAGTTCTTCCAGAACATCCTCAAGAACGGCGGCATCTGCGGCCGACGCGCGTTCTTCGGCCGCTTCACGCTGCGCGCCTTCGGGATTCCGACCACCGCCCGTCCGCAGAAGGGCCACGCCGCCCTCGTTCACTGGACGCCGGAAGGCTGGGTGCCGTGCCTTGGTGCCGGCTGGGGCAGTGGCTGGACGAAGACCCGCTACAACAAGGACCTCGACTTCCTCGCCAACACCCAGGCCCGTGCCACGGGTGAGCCGTTCATGAAGGTCAAGCGCGCCCAGTGGATCGGCGACGTGATGGGCGAGCCACGCGTGTTCGGATTCCTCTCCGGTGATCCGAAGTTCTGGTACGGCGTCTCGCTTTACGTGCAACAATCGATCATCGAGGCCGCCAAGTCGAAGACGCTCGACGCCGTCGGCCAGGACATCGCCGAGGCCAACGTGACCAAGGAAGTGATCGAGATCACCGATGTCGAGCTGACCGATGCGGACCGCCAGCCGACCGTCGATAGTGATGGCGTCATCACGATCCCGGCCGCCGCCACCAGCAACCCGACGAAGAGCACCGGCAAGATCATCTTCATGGACAGCACGCTCGGCGGGAAGCAGCTGCACTACAGCCGCAACGGCGGCAGCCAGCCGTTCGAGTACACCTTCGACGCTCCGGCGGCGGGCAAGTATGAGATCACCGCGCGGATCGTCACCCCGAGCTGGCAGCAGAGCCTGCTGGTGACCGTCAACGACTCGAAGGAGCAGGCCGAGATCGAGTTGCCCCACACCGTGGGCCTGTGGGGCGAGACCGCTCCGGTTGTGATCGAGCTGAAGAAGGGCAAGAACGTCCTCCGCTTCAGCCGCCAGAGCGCCGGCAACGAGAAAGGCTTCTCGGTGAAGGACTTCACTCTGACTCCGGTCGGCAACTGATCGGACGTCTGATTCTCAAACGACGAGGGGCGGCAGCGATGCCGTCGCTAGCGGTTTGCTTTGTCCCGGAGCCGGCTGAGGAATTCTCGATGAAGAGATTGAACTGCGAAAATCGCGAATGGCCGCGAAATCTTTTGGAACAAGCGTGCCTCCTAGTTTCTGAAGTTTGCATCCTTTCGCGATTCACTGGAAGCTCCTGACCTTATCCTGATCCGGTTGTGGTCACTCGCGGTTCCGCGCCTGTGACATTTCGAAGTATGCTCTAGGATTTCGGACCGGGCTCGTCCGGAGAAGTCTCAAGGCTCTTGGGATCTGGGTTGCGCGGAGGAGGCTTCAACCCCCAGCCGAGAAGACTCCCCGCCATTCCGATTCCGAATCCCACCCATCCGACGGTTCGCGTGACGATGGAGAACCAACTGAGCGCGATCAGGACAGTTCCAATCGCCCACAAATACCAAGCGATGCGCTGACAATTCACTTTAGCGATGAGGTGGTGTGCGCAACCCGTGCGCCATCGACAACTCGATCAGGTTCGGCTTCGGGTGACGAGTTCGATCCTCCGCCGACCCGCTCCGCTGGGGGAGTATTTGACCGGCAACGAACCGAGGGACTACGTGACAGGGTCTGTGAAGACGCTCTCCTGTCCGCGGCCCGGCGGGCAGAGCAAGCGGATTGCCTATGTTGCCGCATTCGCGGTGGTAGTGTTCAACACGTGAAGCCTCGGTTATTCCGTCTCGCGCGCCTTTGACAGCGCCGATGCGAACAGGCCGGTGGGCACTGCGACGATTCCGAGGCCGACAATCAAGACGAAGAACGTGAAAACCCGACCTCCGACGGTCACCGGGTGTACATCGCCGTACCCGACTGTTGTCAGGGTCGCTACTGACCACCACAAGGAATGGAACACCGAGCCGAAAGCTTCTGGCTGAGCGTCCCTCTCAAAGTAGTAGATTCCTACAGCCGATAGGTACAGAACGATTAACGCTGTCGCGCCAAACAAAACCAACTCCTCACGGGCGATCAGAAATGCGCGGTGGAATCGTTGCATAGCCGAGCTGTAACGGGCGAGCTTGAGAAGCCTGAACAAGCGAAGCAGTCTGAACGCTCGAATCGACCGCAGATCGAAGCCTGTTGCCAGATAGAAGGGAAGAATGGCGAGTAGATCGACAATGCCAAAGAACGATAGCGCATAGGATAGTCTTGGCCGCCCGAGGAGGAGCCTGAGGAGATACTCCAGGGTGAAAACCGTAACGGAACCAACCTCGAAAATCCGGAGTGGCGGCTGCCATCCCTGAGGTATGCCGGGAAGGGTCTCGATCGCGAAAGCGATCAAATTCAGGACAATCAGCGCCTGTATCAGGAAGTCCCAAGAACCAAACGATACTCGGCCTTTGTCGTCATGCTGGATCACGTTCACCCTTTCTGTTAGCCCTTGAAGCTGTGCCGATAGTGGCTAACCGCCACACCGCGCACCACAATCAAGCCGCTCCCGACCTCCGCGGCAAGACGGCATGAATATCGAGGCTCGCGGGCGACGGAGGCGGAAGTTCGGATCGCGCGATCTATCCGCGTTCCCATCTGGCAGTGACGGGGTGATCCGTCATTTCTCGGTTTGAACTCCGTCGGGAAGGCCTCAATTTCCTCTCGCCAAATTTGGCGTTGGGATGGGCACCGATGTGTGTGGTGATGTGAGGCTCGGTGGATGCATATGGGTCAGCAAAAGGTGGCTGCAGACCGGATATACTCTAGGATCTGTTCACGAATTAAATCTGTACTTTTCCTGAAGCGTTTGTTTCAAGCTTCGGATGCCAGCTGGACATCCTCGAAGCATGATCACCGACGAGATTTGGGAGCAGATTGAAAGTGCTCTGACCAAGGCGAAGCATTCGCGTGCGGGAGCTCCACCGGCCATGAGTGATCGCGAATTCATGGAGGCGGTTCTTTATCTGAACCGGACAGGTTGCCCGTGGCGCGATCTACCTCCTGAACTGGGCTATTGGCATGCCGTCTACATGCGTTTCCGGCGGTGGCAGGAGCGTGGTGTGTGGAAGCGCCTTTGGCAGGAAATGCAAGGCGGGCACTTTGCCGGAGCTCGTGAACTGATGATGGACTCCACCACAGTCCGAGCTCATCAGCATGCGGCCGGAGCGCCAAAAAAAACTCTTCCGATCAGGCTCTCGGACGCTCTCGAGGGGGATTGAGCACCAAGATTCACGCAGCAACCATTGATGAGAACTGTAGCGTGGCGCTGCATCTTACCCCTGGCCAGGCCCATGATGGCAGGCAGTTCGAGACACTCTTCGAAAGCCTCCAGCCGGAGAACGTTCTGGAAGCAGCCATGCTCGACAAGGGTTACGACGCCAATCGCATCCGCGAGCGCCTGAACTTCGAGGGCATTGAAGCGGTGATCCCGCCGATCAACTCAAGGGCAGGCGTCATCCGGTATGACCGGAATCGCTACCGCCGCCGAAACCGGGTCGAACGGTTCTTCAACAAGATCAAACACTTCCGACGCATTGCCACGCGCTACGACAAGCTTTCTCAGACCTTTTTCTCTGCGGTCTATCTGGTAGCGGCATTCATCATCGCACGCAATTCGTGAACAGATCCTAGTGGACCTACGACTGTCGCTCCATTGATGGGCAACCTATCGGCCGCCGATCACCCGCCCTTCTCGTTGCCGAACAGGATGCGCCCGACGACGATCAGGCCGCCGATGGCGGCGATGAGGAAGAAGATGATCGCAAGCCCGGGGTAGCCCATGAGGGTGAAGCTGGATTCGATGCCCATCAGCATCGAGGCGCCGACGATCAGCGCGGCAAGGATGAGGCCGACGGTGATCCGGTTGGCGACGCGGTGGAAGCCGAGCAGCAACTGCTTCTCATCGATCGCGTCGACCTGGATCTTCAGCTCGTTCTGCGCGACCATCTCCAGGGTCCGGTTGATCCGTGACGGGGTCTCCAGAAGCATTTCCTTCATGTCCGAGAAGTGGCTCAAGAGGCTTCCGAGAGAGAATTCCTGATCGAGGTTCTTGCGGGAGAGTTCGGACAGGTGACGGCGCAGGCTGGCGTCGGGGTTGAACTGCGGAGCCAGGTGTTTGCCGATCATGTCGAGGTTGAGAAGCATCTTGCCGATCATGAACAGCGACGACGGGATGCGCAGGCCGTTGCGACCGCAGATCTCGGTGATGCTCATGACCATGGTTCCGACCTGGAGATCTTCGATGCTGGTCGACTGGCGGGACTCGACGAGCTCCTCCATCTCTTCCTTGAAGCTGGCCGGGTCGAATCCCTCCTTCGCGCGACCAAGACGGAGAGCCACCTTGGTTGCATCGGTGCCTTTGCCGTCGGCAACGGCGCCGAGGAGCTGGATGAGCAGGTCACGGGTTCCGTCCGAGACCGTGCCGACCATGCCGAGGTCGATCAGGGCGAGCTGGCGGTCGCGGGTCAGCATGACATTTCCCGGGTGGGGATCGGCGTGGAAAAAGCCATCGACCAAAATCTGCTGCAGATAGGCTTCGAAGAGTTTCTCCGCCAAAGCTTCGCCATCGAGCTCGGTCTTCACCACGCCCGCGACCTCGGTGACCTTCGTACCGTGGATGCAGTCCATGGTCAGGACGCCCATCGAGCAGTAATCGCGGATCGGGGAAGGCACGACGATCGCATCGATGGCCTTCAGGTTCTTGGCGAGGCGCACGAGATTCTCGGCCTCGGCCTGGTAGTTCAGCTCGCCGACAATCGCCTTGCGGAACTGGGTGACCATGAGGTCGATGTCGTAGGTCCGCCCCATCTTCGTGTGCTCGCAGAGGAAGTCGGCGATGTTCTGGATCGCATCCAGCTCACTGACGACCCGCTCGCGAATTCCGGGGCGCTGGATTTTCACGACCACCTCGGGCCCGCCCGAGCGCAGCGTGGCGCGGTGGACCTGTCCGAGAGACGCACAGGCGATCGGCCGTTCCTCGAAGTGATCGAAGAGCCGTTCGATCTTGGCGCCGAGTTCGGTCTCGATGCGCTCGCGGATCGCGTCGAACGGGACCGGTTCGACGTCATCCTGGAGTCGCTGCAGGGCGGTGGTCCATTCGGGAGGAAGCAGGTCGGAGCGGGTGGACAGGAGTTGGCCCAGCTTGACGAAAGTCGGCCCGAGCTTTTCAAGGTCCGAGGCGAACTCCTCGGCGCTTTCGCTCGGTGCGATGTCGTCGTCGAAGCCGAGGTGCTGGGCCACCTGGTCCCGGTCGCGGGAGATCTTCGGCAAGTACTTCAGAAGCAGTTTGCCGACATCCTTGTAAGTTGCTGCGCGTTCGAGTGTGTGGGAGTCCATGCGATCCTTTTCGCATCGCGGATGCCAAAGGCGGGATCAGGGCGGCTTGGACGGGAAGATCGCGGAATTCCTTGGGATTTGGGGGAAGGACCCGCGGCAAGAGGCGCCGGAGACGGGTGCTGCAGGTCGCAGAATTGAATCCTGCGATTGCAGAATGCACGGGGAGGCCGCAGGGAGGCCGGCGAAGGGCGGTGCGGTGGACGGGGGAAGTTGATCCGGACCCGAGGGGGTCCGGATTGGAGAGAGGGCAGCAGGATGCAGCCCCTCCTTGTCAGCTCATGAACTGCTGGATGGCGCCGAGCTGATCGAGCTTCTTGCGGGACATGTCGAGGTCGAGGTCGCCGTAGTGCTTGATCGGATTGCCGTGGGCGTTGAGCAGGGTGGTGTACCAGTTGCCGAGCGACTTGTGGCCTTCGGTGGCGTGGTAGGGGAGTCGGATGTAGCGGCCGGCGATGTCGAGGTTGCACTTGTCGCCGGAGAGCACGACGAACGGCGCTTCGGTGCCGTGACCGTGGTGGGTCTCGCCGCCTTCCGGGAAGTACATGATCATCGTGTTGTCGAACATCGTGCCGTCGCCTTCGGGCTCCGCCTTGAGGCGCTCGACGATGCGCGCGACCTGCTTCATGTGGCCGATGCGGATCGTCTCGCGGATCTTGTCGGCGGGGACACCGCTGTAGCCGCCGTTGTGACCGAGTTCGTGGATGGAGATGCGGTCGCCCTCGTTGCCTTCGAGTCCGCGGATCGGGGTGGAAAGCTCGTCGATCGTGTAGGTCACCACGTTGGTCAGGCCGGTGATCATGGCCGAGATGAGAATCTCGGTCATGGCGTCCTGCTTCTCAGGGGTGGAGGCGTTCAGCCCTCCGTCGGCATGCACCTTGTCGATCTCGGGAAGGTGCTTGGCGATGTTGCCCGAGATCTTCGCAAGCTCCTTGTTGCGCTTGCGGATCGACTCAATGGAGTCGACGTGGTTGCTGAGTTTGAGCTTCTCGTATCCCTCGAGCACCTTCGCCTTGAAGTTCTCGTCACTCTGAAGGAACTGCAGCATCGCGTTGTCCGAGTTCATCGCCTCGGGATTGGTGACGCACTTGAACAGCTCGTTGTAGGCGGTCTGCGGATCGGCGTAGCAGTAGTTGCGCTGCTGCGGCCCGGAGGCGGAGTAGCCGGAAACGATGCCGGTACGGAACTCGTTGTAGTTACCGGTGAGGGAGAGCTCGACGTGGCCGAACGGTGAGGGGCTCAGCTTCGCGAGTTCGAAGTCGATGGTCGCCCGCTTGATCCCGCTGAGCGAGTTGCGGTTCGATTTGTAGCAACCCATCACCGATGAGTAGGAGAAGTGGCCGTTCTCGCTCATCTTCGACGACAGCCCCTGGAGGATGGTGAGGTTCGACTTGTGGGCATCGAGTCCCTTGAGCCAGTCCGGGAGTTCATGTCCGTCGAGGTCGACCTCGAGTGCCTGCTTGCGCTCGTCGAGCTCCTTGTCCTTTGCCGAGAAGGTCGGCAGGGCGAGCTCAAGCGGGCGCAGGCCGTTCGACTTGCGGATGAAGATGAAGCGCTTGGGGAATCCCGTTGCGGCGGGTCCTTCGACCAGGGCCTTGAGCGATGGCGTGAGCGAGAGCGCGCCGGCGCCCATCAGCGAGGTTCTCAGGAAGTCTCTTCTCGAGGTCATGGTCTCAGTTCTTGGTGGAAATTCGGTAGAGGAAGGAATCGGAAGTCAGCAGCGAAACGATCACGGCATCGAAGCTGCCTCCGGATTCGAGGTAGGCCTGGTCGGCATCGATGAGCGTCTTCGAGTCGGACAGCGTTTCGTTGCGGCCCATGAAGTAGCGGAAGGCGTGACGGATGATCGACTGGCGGACGCGGTCGGACTTGGCGAGACGCCGGGCCAGTTCGATGCCGTCCTCCACCTCTCCGTCGAGTTCCGGATCATCCGTGCCCTCGAGTCGGCCCGTCGAGACCACCGGCAGGGTCTTGTAGATGTCCCGCAGGTCTTCGTAGGCCTGTCCCTTGTCCGGGCGCTTCTCAATCAGGTTGTCGGGATGCTCGAGGAATTCCTCCATGCGGTAGCGGCCGAAGTCGTCGTACATCTCGAACGCGTTCCCCAGCGGGTTCATGTGTTCGTGGCACTTCCAGCAGTAGGCCTCCTCGGTCCTCTCGGCGAGGCGGGTGCGCATGGTCTTGGTATGGTCTTCGGGCACCACCGCATCCACCGTGATCGGCACGTCGGGGATCGTTCCTGCCAACAGCTTCTCGCGGATCCACTTTCCGCGGTGGATCGGATCGGTCTCGGTATTGCGGGCGAAGGCGATCAGCCATGCCGGGTGGGTGAGCATCCCGCTGCGGTGCTCGACCTTCGCAGGCTGGTTGGTCGGATAGTCCCAGTTGATGAGGTCGATGTTGTAGGATTTCGCCACCTCTTCGCCGGTCAGGGAAAAGCCCGTCCGGGTGCTGGCGTTGCCCGGTCCGTGGGCGGGGAATGAAACAAAGGGAGCCGCGGCTTTCTCGCCGTTGTCGAGACGCAGGCTGAAGCTTTCCATCGCGGTCTTGAAGGCACGCAGCGAATTCTGCCGGCCCTTGTCCTTGAATCCCTGCTTCGCGTTCACGCCCCGCATCTCGACCTCGTTCAGGAAGTCGACGTGCTTCTCGAGATCCTCGTTCTCGAAGTTCCTCCAGTCCGTGTCCTTGAAGTGATCGTAGATCTTGCGGATGCGCTCCGACGAGGCGGTCATCGCTTCGTTGTCACCCGAGTGGAACACGTAGAACTCCTCGGTGGTCAGGAGTTTCTCGAACACCTTCTCGTCGCCGATGAGGATGTGTTCCACCAAGCGGTCGGCTTCGGCCACCATCCGGTATTTCGAGTTCTCGTAGTTGCCACCGAAACGCTTGTTGTCCTTGAAAATGGACAGCATCTGCGGGTAGCCGAAGAACTCGCGGAAGAAGCGCAGCTTGCGGATGGGCAGGTTTGTGAAGTTGGCGGTCCGGTTCTGCCGTTCGACGGCCTCGTCGATGATGTAGTACTGGTCACGCTTGCTGAGCAGGCGGGTCACCTCGCGCTTGTAGTCTTCGCGACTCCGCAGCTCGCCGTTCTCCGCCGCTTCGAGCAGTTCCGCGTCCGGGCTGCTGTCGGTCAGTGCGTAGGAAATCGCGTAGGCCGCGTCGCGCGGGGACATCATCCGCCGGCCGTGCTCATCCGCTTCGCCGACACCGAATTCCGAGCGGTAAACGAAGTCGGAATTGAGGATGAGCGTTTCGATCATCTTCTCGACCGCGCCCCGGTTCCCCAGCGACCCGATGTAGCTTTTGGCCAGATTGAAATTCTCGACCGCATCCTGCGGGCTCGGCTCGCGTTCCAGGATTTCGTGGAAGAGCTCCAGCACCAGCGTGCCGATCTGTTCGTCGTCGGCCACGCCGCCCTCCACGCGCTTCTTCTCGAATCCCTGTTTCCAGTCCGCCACGCACTTGCTGATGATCGCCTGATAGGTGTCTCCCTCCTGCCGGTGCTTCACGATGGTGCTGCGGATGATCTCCATCTCCTCGTCGCTGCGGGGCTTGTAGACGGGCGGCTTGTTCTTCTGCGCGTAGTTGTACTTCACCATGGATTCCCGCCAGCTATCGAAATAGTTGTGCAGGAAGGTGACGCGCATGGTGATCTGCCGCTCGGAGTGGCCGTAGTTGAACCACTCGCGCTCGCAGGCGCGGATGAGGGCGGGATCGTCCCGCGCCGTGTCCTGATGCTTCAGCACCGTGTGATACATCAGCTTCATCTCCTCGTTCCCGAGGTTCGCCGAATGGAGGCCGGCTTTCTTCACGTCCTCGGACTCCTCGACCGGTTCCACCTCGACGGGAACGAATGCGGGCAACAACTCCTGGTGCCGGCGTTCGTCATAGATGTCAGCGAGCAGCTGATCCATGAAGTCGGTGAGGAACCGCTCGCGCTCGGCCAGCGTCTGCTCGTCCTCCCACTCCTGCTTCATGATCGCATGGACGGCCGGGAACACATTGCCGCGATTTCGCTCCGCCAGATACATGATGTAGGCGGAAGCCTCGCGGGCGTTCGTCAGCATCGTCAGCAGATGTCCGCCATCGAGCGTCGTGTTGTCGTAGTAGCGCACGCCACTGTCCGTCGGCAGAAGGAACGGGTTGGTCAGGTTCACGCCCCGACGGTTGTTGTCGCCGATGACCCGAACCCGTTTGCCGTCGATCGTGCGATTCGGATCGTACCTCAGCAGCCGGTTGAATTTGGCATCGAAGATGTACTCGCTGATCAGCCAGCGGCGGTCCGGAGTGGCGCCGTTGAGGTCGGCGTAGTCGCCGGAGAAGAGTTTCTGGTGATCGACGTAGTTGCCGTACGCCGGCATCTTCAGCTTGGCGCCGAGCTTCTCGGCATCGTGTGCCTTCAGGTCCTGCGCGATCCACGCGATCAGCTTGTCGCGCTCTTCCGCCGACGGCTGGTCGTCCTCGTCCTTCGGCGGCATGTGCTCGAGGTAGGCCTGCTCGTGCATCCGGTTGAAGAGGTCGAGGCGTTCATCGAGCGGAAGCTCGGTGAGGTTATCGAGCCGGATGTCGCCCTTGGTGGTGCCGTTGTCGTGGCACTTCCAGCAGTAGTCCTCGAGCAGGTACTCGATCTCCTGCGGCATGTTCAATGCCGTCGGTTTCGCCGATTGGGCGATCAGTCCCGGGCCGGTCAGGCAGAGCAGCGAGCCGGCGAGGCAGGTGGTGGCGGGAATCGAGGTCATGCGCGTCGGGCCGCGGGTGGGACCGGATTCCCCCGGAGTACAAGGGTCTCGCCCGGCCGTGGTGGCAGATTCTGCGCCAAGCTACGGTCGGGAGAAGGCTGCTGTGTCGCGGATTTGCGAAAAGAAGCCGCTTATTTAAGCACGCGCTAACTCCAAGAGCGTTGAAGAGGGCGGCAGGATGCAGCCCCTCCTTGTCAGCTCATGAACTGCCGGATGGGGCCGAGCTGATCGAGCTTCTTGCGGGCCATCTCGAGGTCGAGGTCGCCGTAGTGCTTGATCGGGTTGCCATGAGCATTGAGCAGGGTGGTGTACCAGTTGCCCAAGGTCTTGTGACCGGCGACTCCGAGGACCGGGAGGCGGACATAGCGGCCGGCCATGTCGAGGTTGCAGTTGGCGCCGGACATGATGACGAAGGGCGACTCGAGACCGATGCCGTGGTGGGTCTCCCCGTTCTCCGGGAAATACATCACCATGGTGTTGTCGAACATCGTGCCGTTGCCCTCGGGCACCTGCTTGAGCTTCTCGACGATCGTCTTGATCTGGTTGACGTGGCTGATCCGGATCTGCTCGCGTGTCTTCCATGCCGGCACTCCGCCGAAGGCTTCGTCGTGGCCGAGCGGGTGGATACCGACGCGGTCGGTTTCGTTGCCGGGCAGTCCGGTGATCGGCGTGCCGAGGTCATCGATCGTGTAGGTCACGACGTTCGTCAGGCCGGCCTTCAGCGCCGCGATCAGCACGTCGGTCATCGCCGCCTGCTTCTCGGGCGTGCTGGCGTTCGGGCCGCCATCGGCGTGGACGGATGGAAGTTCGGGCAGGTGATCGGCGAGCGTTCCGGAGAGCTCGATGAGCATCTTGTTGCGCTGGCGGATCGCTTCGATCGATTCGACCTGCATTTCCTGGCGCTGCTTTTCGTGGCCGGCGATGCCGCTGGCCTTGAGACCTTCCTTGCCCTGCAGGAACGACAGCATGTCGTTGTCGGAGTTCACCGCTTCGGGATTAAGGACCGACTTGAAGAGCTCGTTGCGCGCGGTTTCCGGATCGGCGTAGCAGTAGTTCCGCCGCTGCGGTGCCGGCGCCGAGTAGCCCGACACGATCCCGGTGCGACCTTGGGCGAACGACAGCTCGACATGGCCGAAGGGTGAGGGGAACAGCTTGGCGAGTTCGAAGTCGACCGTCGTGCGCTTGATGGCGCTGAGCGTGTTGCGGTTCGACTTGAAGCAACCCATCACCGACGAGAACGAGAAGTGGATGTTCTCGCTCATCTTCGCCGAGAGGCCCTGGAGAATGGTCATGTTCTCCTTGTGCTCGTCGAGGCCGCGCAGCCAGTTCGGGAGCTCGTGCTTGTCGAGATCGACCTCCAGCTGCTGCTTGTTCTTGTCGAGGTCCCTCTCCTGGTTCGAGAAGGTCGGAAGCGCCACTTCGAGCGGGCGGATGCCGCTCGACTTGCGGATGAAGATGAAGCGCTTGGGAAAGCCGGTGGCCGCGGTGGCGGGAGCCGCGAACAATTGATTGAAGGACGGGAAGAGCGTCATGGCGCCCGCTCCCAGTCCCGACATCTTGAGGAAGTCTCGTCTATTGGTCATCGGTCTCGTGGTCTTTGGCTTTGCGGTAGATGAAGGAATCGGAGGTGAGCAGTGAAACGACGACTTCATCGAAGCTTCCGCCACTCTGGTCGTAGGCCTTCTCGGCGTCGATCAGTGTTTTGGAGTCGGAGAGCGTTTCATTGCGGCCCATGAAATATCGGAAGGCGTGGCGGATGAACGACTGGCGGACGCGTCGCGACTTCGAAAGGCGATCGGCCAGATCGACCGCGCCCTTCAGATCGCCGTCGAGAGACTCGTCCCCGGTGCCGTCGAGATGGCCGGTCGAATCAACCGGGAGCGTCTTGTAGAGGTCGCGCAGGTCCAACAGGTGGTCGCGGTCCTTGGGCTTGTCCGGCCGCTTCTCGACGAGGTGTTCCGGGTACTCGAGGAACTCCTCGGTGCGGTAACGGCCGAAGTCGTCGTACATCTCGAAGGTGTAGCCGAGCGGGTTCATCCGCTCGTGGCAGTGCCAGCAGTTCTTGTTCTCGGTGGCGCTGACCAGCCGTGCGCGAAGCGTCGCGTTGTGGTCTTCCGGAATCTGGGCGTCGACCGTGATCGGGACGTCCGGAATGGTGCCGGCGAGCAACTTCTCGCGGACGAACTTGCCGCGGTGGACCGGGTCGGTCTCGGTGTTGAAGGCATGGGCGACGAGCCATGCCGGGTGGGTCAGCATGCCCTTGCGGTTGGCGACCTTCATCGGCTGGTCCGGCGACCAGTCCCAGTCGTCCTTCCGGTAGCCCCACAGTTTGGCGACGTTCTCGCCGGGCATGAAGTCCGACCCGTAGCCGCGGTAGAGGTCGAAGGGCGGAGCGTGTTTCTGGCCCTTGTCGAGGCGGGCGGTGATGGAGGTCAGCGACTTCTTGAAAAGCTTGAGACCGTCGCCCTGGCGGTTGCCGGACTTCAGATTGTCCGGGTTGATGCTGCGCATCGGCTCCTCCCGCAGGAACTCCTTGTGCTTCTCGAGTTCCGGATAGCCGAAGTCTTCCCAGCCGGTGTCCTTGAAGTAGGCGTAGATGCGCTTGATCTTCTCGGAAGCCTCACGCATCCGCTCGTTGTCGCCGTCGTGATAGACGTAGAACTTCTCGGTGCCGACGAGTTCCCCGAAGACGTCCCGGTCCTGCTTGAGGATGTACTCGACGAGTCGGTCCGCCTCGCTGACCAGACGGTTGGTGGACTGGTCCAAGCGGTCGCCGCCGAAGCGCTTCTCGTCCTTGAAGATCTTCAGCGCCTTCGGGTAGCCGAAGAACTCGCGGAAGAAGCGCAGTTCGCGGATGGGAAGGTCCGTCGTGTTCTCGTTCCAGTTCTTGTCCTCAAGGACGGGGTCGATGAGCGTGTGGACATCGCGCCGGGCCAGCATGCGGCGGATCTCGCGTTCGTAGTCCTCGCGGGTGCTGAGCCTTCCCTCGCGGGCGGCAGCCACCAGCTCCTCATCCGGACTCTGGTCGGTCAGCGCGTAGGCGATGGCGTAGCTGGCGTCGCGTGGCGACAGCATGCGACGGCCGAACTCGTCCGGCTTGCCGGCTCCGAACTCGTTTCGGTAAGCGAACTCGCTGGAGAGGAAGAAGGTCTGGATCAGCTTCTGCACCGCCTTCCGGCGGCCGAGCTTCTCGATGTAGGACTTGGTAAGTGCGACGTAGTCGGCGGTTTCTTCCCCGGTCGGCTCCCGCTCGAGGATCAGGGTGGAGAGCTGCGAAGCCAGTTCGGCGAGCAGGCTGTCGGTCGGCGGTCCGGCGTCGATACGCTCCTGCTCGAAAGACTGCTCCCACTCGGTCATGCACTTCTCGATCAGGGTCGAGTAGTGGTCGCCCTTCACGCGGTGTTTCAGGATCGCCGCGCGGATGGCTTCCATCTCGGATTCCTCGAGGGGTTCGTAGACGACCCGCTTGATCTTCTGTCCCGACTTTTCGGCGATTTCCCGGAACTCGGGGACATATTCCCGGAGCAGGGCCATCCGGCTCTGGATCGTGCGCTCGTGGTCGCCGCGGTAGAACCAGATCCGTTCGCAGAACTCGCGGAATTCGTCATCGCTGAGATGCGCGAATTCCGGGTCCGACAAGGTGTGATAGACGAGACGGTCGGCCTCCAGCTTCTTGAGCATGTTGGTCGAGACGTTCATCGGCGCCTTCTTGTACTTCTCCCCGTCCTTCAGCGTCGGCAGCGGCTTCAGCTTCACCGGCACGAACTCCGGCAGGAGGGCCTCATGCCGGTCGCCATGGACCTCTTCGCAGATCCGGGCGACGAAGTGGTCGAGGAACTCGCGGCGTGAGGCGAGCGTGGCCATGTGGGATTCCTCGAGAGCCATGATCTCGGTGATCGCCGGAAGGTAGCGGCCGCCGCGTTTGGGAACGTGGACGTCGGTGATGAACTCCGAGACCTTCTGCGCGTTGGTCAGCATCGCCGAAAGATGACCGCCGGTCAGGTCCTCGTTGGCGTAGTAGCGGACGCCGACCGTTTCGGGCAACAGGAACGGATTCGCCAGCGAGACGTCGCGGATCTTCTTGCTGCCGACCACGTCGATCCGCTGCTTTCCGCGCGACACCTTGGTTTGGACCTCGAGGATCCGCTGGAACTTGGCATTGAAGATGTACTCGCTGATCAGCCAGCGCCGGTCCGGAGTGGAGGGCTTGAGGTCGGCATGCTCGCCGGAGAACAACTTTTCGTGGGAGACGTAGTTGCCGTAGGCCGGCATCTTCAGCTTGGCGCTGAGCTTCTCGGCGTCGTGGATCTTCAGGTCCTGCGCGATCCACGCGATCAGCTTCTTGCGCTCTTCGGCCGACGGCTGGTCGTCCTCGTCCTCCGGAGGCATGTGCTCGAGGTACGTCTGCTCGTGCATCCGGTTGAACAACTCGAGGCGGTCGCCGAGAGGCATTTCGGTCAGGTTGTCGAGCCGGACGTCACCCTTGGTGGTGCCGCTGTCGTGGCACTTCCAGCAGTAGTCCTCGAGCAGGTACTCGATCTCCTGGGACATCGTCAGGGCTGCCGGATCCGCCGATTGGGCGAGAAGGCCCGTGCCGGTGAGGCAGAGCAGCGAGCCGGTGAGGCAGGTGGTGGCGGAGAGCGAAGTCATGCGCGTGAGGCCGCGGGTCGGACCGGAATCCCTTGGAAATCGGGAAGTCTGCCCGCCTAAACCGGCAGTTTCTGAGCCAAGCTACGCTCGGAAATCCGAAGCTGTGTCGCTTTTTTGCGGATACAATCCGCTTATTTCGGGCGATTACGCGCCGTAGTGATTGAGCAGCCAGGAAATCGCCAGAACTTGGGGCGTGGTTAGCAGCGGAAGGGCGAAGGTGGCCTTCCACGACTTGGTGGTTTCCTTGAGCGCCATGATCTCCGTGTAGTCGGTCGCGGCTCCGGCCATGAGGAAGGTGAAGGCATTGCCCGGGGCGCCGGCACGGTTCAGCAGGTCGGCGGCGATCGGGCTCGATCCTTCGGAGCAGACCTCGATGACGGTGGTCGCGGCCAGCGTCAGCAGTAGGCCGATCATCGTCGGGCCGAAGTATTCTGAGAAGATGGCATCGGGAACAAAGGCGCGGATGGCACCGGCCATCGCGATCCCGAAGAAGATCCAGCGAAGGATCATCTTCGACTCGCTGAGGCCGTCCCGGACGATCCGCTTCAGGTTGCCGTCGCCGGGGCGGATGCCCGCCCATGCCTCCTGGAGGCCGTCGCGCAGCCGGTAGCTGCCGTCGACTTCGATCTCGTGCGGATTTTCCGGCAAGGCCCCGCGCTTGACCAGAATGTCGGCAACCCAGCCCGCGATGATGCCGATCACCATCGAGAGCGCGACAAAGGCCAGCGTCCACTTCAGGCCGATCAGACCGATCAGAATGAGGGTGAGCGAGAGCGAGTTCCACGGACTCGAGACGAGGAAGGCGATCGTTTGTCCGAGCGATGCGCCTTTGCGGTAGAGCTGCATCCCGACCATCAGGATGCCGTGGTTGCAGAGGTCGAGCAGCGTGCCGGCGAGCGTGGCGCGAACAATGCCGCCGGTGGTGCCGCCTTTGCCGAGAAGCTTCGCGACGACCTCCTTTGGGACCTGGCCGAGGATGCCGACGGCGGCGATCCCGATCAGGATCCCCCACCATGCCTTCGACATCAGCTCCCACGAGCCGTGGGAAAAGGTGTGCCACCATCCCGGTCCACCTCCGATGAAGTGACCGGCGATGCCCGCCGCGACGAGGACCATCGAACCCCACAGCAGCCAGTCGATTCTGCTTTTGCTGCCACAGCACGAGTCGTCCGAAGCGGGGTCATCGTGACCGGCGTTGCCGCCGCAACACGATGGTTCCGGTTCCTTTTCGGTGGAACAGCAGTCCGGCTTCTTGTCCTCCGGTTCCGGAGATTTGGATCCGCAGCAGTCGCTCATTCAGGCAGGTGGAGCAAAGCCCCGTCGGGCAGGCCCCGCAAGCGCGGGACCGCCGACAGGGCCATCGATCATTTCTTCTTCGCCTCGTCGAAGGCGGTCTTGACGCGGTCGATCTTCTTCAGATCGAAGCCGGATCGCGCGATGTATTCGCGGATCTCCTTATCGGTCACCGAGGCTCCCTTCTTTTCCTCGAGGAGGACCAGCTTGCGGTCGAGGTCGACATGGACGTCGGACACGGCCGGGTGCTTCTTGAAGTGGGCGATGATGCCTTGGGCGCAGAACGAGCAGACCATCCCGTGGACGGTGGCCTTGACGGTCATGACCCGTTCGGGCGAGGCGTGCAGCGGCAGTGCCGCGAGCATGCCGAGTGCGATCAACAGTTTCATGATGTGGTTCGGGTTCGGGTTCAGAAGTGGACCATGAAGCTCAGGCTGGGTTCGCCATCCAGCGAGCAGCCGAGTTCCAGGAAGTAGTTGTCCTTGAAGAGTCGAACGTAGGGAACGACATCGAGGTCGTCCCGCATGCCGCTCACGTGCTCGAAGCGGACGATGAACCATGTGTTGAGTTCATCGAAGTCCGCCTCGTAGGGCGCGAAGCCCACGGATGCCGCCGTCCAGCCGCGGCTCACGTCTTCGGAACCGATCAGCTTGGTTTCGAAGGCGGTGTAGATACGGCGGGTCTCGTAGTCGGCCCGGAAGAACCCGATGCCGGCCGGAGCCCAGCTGTCGCCCTCGCGCAGGGCACCGCCGGCGCCGAGCCCGACGTAGACGTTCGCCTGTGCGGAAGGCAGGTTCCAGCGCTTGAGCAGCCAGTTGTGCTGGATGCCCGCGAAGAGATCGGTGTCGCGATCGTCCTCGAAGCGCATGACGTGCAGTCCGAAGGCCTCGCGAGCGGTGTAGGAATGGTAGAGCTCCAGATTCTGGACGGATTCGGTGCCGCCGAGCATGAGCTGGTAGGCCCCTTCGTAGCTGACCGGGTGCGCCGAGGCGGCCCCGGCGAGCAGGGCCGGAATGAGATAAATTGATTTCATGATGGAAGGTGTTTGGTTTCGCCGGAATCCCATTCGGGGAGTCCGGATGCAATGCGGTGAGGTCGGATCGCGGTTCGGACCGCGCCGCCTCAATGCAACCAAGCCATCAGGACCGACCGGTATGCCGCCGGTGGTGCGCGGGGGCCGACGAACGGCCGCGGAATGAAGACCTGCGGCGGAGCCACGACATGTCGGAATGTCGTCCGGGCTTCGGGGCTGCCCGGGCAAGCGGGACACTCGGTGCCCGGACTGAAAAGCAGGGGCTCATCCGGGGTGTCCGGCTGGTCGATCGAACAAGGGCAGGAATCATCCGAACCCGAATCGCCGCAGCAGCAACAGGACTCCCCGCAGGCGGGGTCCGTCGCGAAGGCACGCTCCGGCAATGCCACCACCAGGGTGAGCAGCATGAGGAGTGTGCCGGCGAATCGACGCATGGAGTTAGTCTACCGCAGGCTCGGGATCCTGCAAGACGGCCTTCCGGTGGGGTTTGTATCGGCGCCGAAGGGCGGAATGGGTCGGTCTGCAACTCGGCCGTGGGTAGGCCCGATTTTCGTAAGCTGGAGAGCCCGTGCCGCGTTGGAGTCCGGAAGCATGAGAACCATCTTCGTTACAGCGGTCCTTCTGATTCCGTCCGTCCGGGGAGAACCGGTGAAGTCGGTCGACGCACTCGTCGAAGCCGTGGCGGCCGGAGGGCGGATCGAGGTGGCCGAGGGGCTTTTTGAACTGAAGCAGCCGCTCCGACTTGGAGCCGGAACGCAGTTGGTGGGTGCCGGTAGGGGTAAAACCGTGATCACGGCGGCGGCTGGATGGAAGGCCGATCCGAAGACGCTTCCGGACCCGGAGACGAACCACGCCAAGTTCGACAAGTCCGGCTATCTCCTCCGTCTGGCGGACAAGGCGGAGAAGGTCTCGGTTTCATCGATGACCCTCACCGGTCCGGCAATGCACGGGGCGATCTACGGCTGGGCGAATGACGCAGTGGAAATCCGCGACCTTCTGATCGAGGATTTCATGTACGCCGGCATTCGTACTTACAAGACCTCCAACGCTCGGATCCACGACTGCGAGTTCGTCGACACCGGTGGGCGGTGGGAACGCGGGGCGCCCGGAACCAAAGGAGGGATCACCGGCGGCGGCATCTTCGTGATCTGGATCTCCGACAGCGTGATCTTCAACAACCGGTTCCGTCGGACGAGGGAAGGCCCGGAGCACAACTTTTACGGGATCAAGGGACGGCAGGGGAAGCGGCTGCGGATCCACCACAACACGATCGAAGTGAACTTCTCGATCGAGTTCCCGTTCGAGAACGACGAGGACATCGAGATCGATCACAACGTGCTGAGCGGCACCGTTTCGATCCCGAAGCATGCCGGCGGTCCGGTGCCGGAGAGCGGGCGGACCTTCCGCATACATCACAACTTGTTCCGCGACACCTACTCGATCGAGTTCGTCCGCAACGGCGTGGAGATCGATCACAACCTGTTCGACTTCGATGTCTCGAAGGACCACGGCAACCTGATCAGCGCCTTCGGCAAGGCGCCGGCGGCGGGGCCCGTCCGGATGCACAACAACCTGATCCGCAATCCGGGTCGCGGCGTGATCTGGATGAACGAGCCGTATGCCGGGCTCGAGTTCGTCCACAACGAGGTCCGCTGCGAGACGACCGCCACGCCGCGAACCGAAGGGCTGTTCGGTTTCAATTCGAAGAGCGACTTCGCGACCTATGTCATCGCCGACAACATCATCGAGTGCCGTGGCACGCCGCGTCCCCTGTTCCGGAACGACGAGAGCGCCGGTTCCACGGTGCGCAACAACCGGCTGACGGGGATCACGGATGAAGAGCGCTACGGGAATCCGCAGGGTGATGGTTCGCCGGGGCTTGAGGCACCGCTTGCCTTCGATTGTGGAGTCGATGGCGAGACCCGGGTGGAAGGCTGGAAGGTGAAGGAGCGGGAGTGAGTTGAGCGGGACGACGGGTGCAGGGCGCCGAACCTGATCCTTCTCCCTTGCATTCGCCCCGGGGCTGCCGTTTCCTCCGCGCACCTCATGGCCGAAACACATACTGCCGACCTCTCGACCCTGGACACCGACGCGCTGAGGAAGCGTCTGGGCCAGCTCGGGGGGTATCTTTGACGTCCCGAAGCTGGAACGCGAAATCTCGACTCTCGAGGAGTCGATGGGAGCGCCCGATTTCTGGGACGACCCGAACAAGGCCCGCACCGTCAGCGAGCGGGCGGCCTCGATGAAGAAGAAGCTGGAGACTTTCCGCGGACTCGAATCCGGACTCGACGACGTGCTTGCCGCGATCGAGCTGGCGAAGGAGTTCGACGACGACGACTCGGCCGCCGAGGCGGTCGCGCAGGCGGGGCAACTCGACAAGGACATCTCGTCCTTCGAGCTGGTCACCCTGCTCGACAAGCCGAACGACGGTGCGAGCTGCTACCTGATCATCCAGGCCGGTGCCGGCGGCACCGAGGCCTGCGACTGGGCCCAGATGCTGCAGCGGATGTATGTCCGCTGGGCGGAGAAGAAGGGGTATTCCTGCGAAACGATCGACTGGGAAGACGGCGACGAGGCCGGCCTGCGTTCGGCGACCATCAAGATCAACGGCGAGAACGCCTACGGTTTCCTCAAGAACGAGCGCGGCGTCCACCGTCTGGTGCGGATCTCGCCGTTTGACTCGGCGGGGAAACGCCACACCTCGTTCGCTTCGGTCGACGCGACCCCGGAGGTCGACGACGAGATCAAGATCGAGATCGCCGACAAGGACATCGAGATTTCCTACATGCGTTCCGGCGGCAAGGGCGGCCAGAACGTCAACAAGGTCGAGACCGGCGTGTTGCTGCGCCACTTGCCGAGCGGCATTCTGATCAAATCGACCGCCTCGCGGACGCAGGGCGCCAACAAGGAGCTCGCGTTCCAGATCCTCAAGGCGAAGCTGATGCAGATCGAGGAGGACAAGCGCGCCGCCGCCGCCGAGCAGGCGTACGGCGAAAAGGGTGAGATCGCCTGGGGCAACCAGATCCGCTCGTACGTTTTCCAGCCCTATCAGAAGGTGCTCGACCTGCGCACCGGCGAGGAGACCGGCAACATCCAGAACGTCATGGACGGCGACATCGACGCCTTCATCGAAGCCAAGCTCCGCGGCAAGGTCCGGGTGAAGGGCGCTAAGGACGAGGACTGAGACCCGAAAGGTAGGGACGAGTGCCCTCACTCGTCCGAGGCGTGTCGTGTGCGTGGGAATCCGTTCGCCCGCTCGACGGCCGACCGGGAGAGTCCGATCCTGCCGAGCCTGACTTCGGAGAGGGTGCCAACTCGACAACCCTCCTCACTCAAGTTAGGTTCGATCCATGGAAAAGATCGCGATCAAGCGGGCCCTCGAATCCGAGGGCATCCCTCCGTTGATCGAGGATCGCGATGAGGCGCTGGCAGTCTTCGAGGCGATCCTCAATCGTGGCCGCGCCTTTTACCCGGATGCCGATGAAGCTTCACCCAGACGTTCGCGAATTTGTCGCGTTGTGCCTCTCAAGGAAAGTTGAGTTTCTGATCGTTGGTGGCTACGCGTTGGCGTTCCACGGCGCTCCGCGTTTTACGGAAGACATCGATCTAATGGTGCTGGTCTCGCCCGAGAACGCGGATCGGTTGGAATCCGTCCTCCAGGATTTTGGCTTCGGCGACATCGGTATCACCCGCTCGGACTTTCTCGATGGCGATCAAGTGATCCAACTGGGTCGTGCGCCGAACCGTATCGATCTTCTGACCGGCATCAGTGGCGTCAGCTGGAACGAAGCCTGGAGGTCACGGGTCGGCATGGACCTGGACGGGCTTGGCGTCTTCGTGATCGGGAAAAAGGAACTGGAGAAGAATAAGCAAGCGACCGGGCGACCTCAGGATCTTGCCGATCTGGCCAGGCTGCGACGAGACAAGTCTTGAGCCTCACTCCTCCATCTTCTCCACATCCCGCATCAGCAGCAGGAGGCCGGCAAGGGGAAGCAGGAGGCAGATCGCGAGGCCGGCGGTGTGGCTGCCGGTGAGGTCGCGGAGGAGTCCCATCGGTAGCGGCGCGATGGCGGCGGCGGTCAGCATCACGGTGCCGGCCGATCCTTGCACCGCGCCGAGCCCTTCGCGTCCGTAGAAGCGTGCCCATGTAACGCCGCCCATCACGGCGGAACTTCCGGCGACCGTGCCGAGAAGCAGGATGTAGATCCACAGCATCACTCCGTCCTGAAGCACCTGCGCGAGGCCGAGGCAGAGCATTTCGATCACCAGCAAGGCGCGCAGGATCTTCCTCACACCGAAGCGGTCGACCAGTTGTCCGGTCGCCAGGGTTGTGAGAGCGGCGGAAACGGCGAGCACCGACAGCATTCCGGCGGCGGCTTCGCCGGAGATCCCGCGGTCGGCGAACAGCGAGGCCTGGTGGAAAACGAGGGCGGTGACCGCGAAGGGCGCGGCGGCGAGAGCGATCGCGAGGATCCAGAAGCGTGCGGAGCGGAACACGCGGCGGTCGGGCTTGCGCTTCGGCACCGGCTGCGGTTCGCCATCGCCATCCGGGTGCTGGCCGACTTCCTCCGGGGTGTTGCGGACCAGCAAGGCGGCCACTGCAAGCAGCGCGACGAGCAGGATCCCGCCGATCCAGGCGTAGGTCGCCTGCCAACCGAAGGCGCCGATCGCCGCGAAGCATGCCGGCGGCAGCACCGCGCCGGACAGCGACACGCCGAGTCCCGCCAACGACATCGCGCGGCCCCGCTTGCGGGCGTACCATTGCATCACCAGCAAGCTGCCGAGCAGCACGAGAGTGCCTTGGCCGAGGGCCCGCAGGACCGCGAGCGATACCGAAAGGGAAACCAGCCCAGCACTCAGCGCCATTCCGCCGCAGGCCGCGGCCATGACCACCGCCGACAGCGCCAAAGTACGACGCACACCGTAGCGGTCAGCCGCGCGCCCCGCGAGCGAGGCGACCATCGCGCTGAGCAGGCTGCCCGCGGCGTAGATCCCGGCGAAGGTTCCGCGCGAGATCCCGAAGCTTTCCAGCAGGAACGGTTGGAAGACCGAGAAGGTGAACGACTGTCCCGGACCCGAGCAGAACCCGATCACGAAGGCCGCCGCGATCATGCGGCCGCCGGAGAAGCGGGGAGGGCTCTCGTTCACGCGACGCGCCGTAGGCCAGAACGGCCGGACATGCGAGGGCGGATCAGCCATTTCCGATCCGGCGGCTCATGACGATGTGGGGGAGTCCGATCTCCTCGAACTCCTCTCCTTCGGGCGTGTAGCCGCAGCGTTCGTAGAAACCGCGCACCACCACGCGGGCGTGCAGGGTGAGCAGGTCGAGGCCTTCCGCGGCGAGAATGCGTTCCACCCCCTCAAGCAGCGACCTTCCGAGACCGCGGCCGGCGGTGTCATCGCGGACCCACATCTGCCGGAGCTGAACCGTTCCCCGCTTGCGAGCCACGGCGATCACCCCGGCGAGGATCTCGCCGTCCTGCCGCAGCACGAAGTGGCGCTGGACCTCCTCACCTTCAGTGTCGGTTTCCGAAAGCCGCATCCCGAGCGGCTGGCGCAGGATCCGGTCGCGGAAGTCGAGCACGGTCCGGTAGCCTTCGCTGCCGAAGTCGATTTCCTCGATGACGGGGGGAGTTGGCATTTCGTGCTTCGTCCAGCATGTTGCTTGCCGGATGCCGATGGAAGGAAAGAGCCAGGTCGAGGACGAGGTAGGCACGCGGATGGAGTCGTCCGCCCCGGTCCCCGACATGGTTGCCCGGGATTCGAATGCGCGGGGCAGGGCCCAGCGTGTCGGGTTGGCGATCCTTTCGCTCTACACGCTTGCGTGCGTTTGGATCGGTGGATGGCTGCTTCTGCTGCAAACCGACCCGACGTGGATTCTCTCGGCCCGGGCTCTGTCGATCCTGTTCATTGCGGCGTTCGCAACCTTGCCACTGATGCTGGCGTACTCGGTAGGGGTTCCGGTTGCCAGAGGGGTGAAGCGGTGCTGCAAGGTGGCCGGGAGCTGGCCGACTTGGCTGCTCGCGATGGTGTTGCCGGTCGCGGGCGTTGTGGCTCTCCTTACACCGACAGCGCTCGATCGGATTTTCCCCCAGCGGATTTTCGAGAGATTGACCGGTGTCGAGATGCCGGCCGAGGCGCGGCTGGTCGGTTACGAGAACAGCTCGGATATCATCGAGCAGCACATCACGATCGAGTTCGAGGCGTCGGACACGGAGATCTGGGAGATGGTGCGGCGGATGGGCGTCCGGAATCTCATGGGAACCGGCGTCGATACCTTCCGGGCTCCCGATGCGGTTGGCGACATGTGCGAGCTCCGCATCGACTGGTTCCGGGGGCGGGTGGTGATGGAGTATTTGGATGTTTAGACACCGGCGCCGCAGGCGGACCGCGCGAGCCCACTCGCGCATCGCCGGACCGATGGGGCGCGAGTGGGCTCGCGCGGTCCGCTTTGCTTCCGTCGTCAGCGCCGGCTTGCTGGAGCGTGCCGGACCGGCCATGCTGCCATCATGCGTGCCTTCGTCCCCCTCCTGCTCGTCACCGCCGCCTTTGCCAACGACACCGCCATGCATGACGGCGGGAGCGGGCCGGAACCGGTCGGTTGGACCAAGGATGCCGAAAGCGTGATCCGGATGGAGCGCGAAGAGGTGGAAGTGGAAATGGGACCGTTCGACTCGTCGGTGACCTGCCGGTTCGTGTTTGTCAGCGGCAAGAAGGACGCGCCTGCCATCCAGTTCCTCGGTTTCCCGGACATCACCCGCAGTTTCTCCGAGTCCGACAACATGGGCCCGCTGCGCGACATGCGGACCTTCGTCAACGGCCGCGAGGTGAAGAGCGAGATGGTCAGCAAGAGGATGGGGGATGACGGCAAGTGGATCGACCTGCCCGAGCCGCAGGATCCATGTGAAACGTGGCACGTCGTGAAGGTCAGCTTTCCTCCCGGGGAAGAGGTCGTCGTCGAGCGGCGCTTCCGCACCGACAACGGCCGCACCGCCGGCGGGCCGGTATTCTTCGGCTACACCACCGAGACCGGCGGCAACTGGCGCGGGACGATCGGCAAGGGGACGTTCACCGTGCGACTGGCGGACGGCCTGCAGGCGGCGAAGCTTGATCTGGAACCGAAGACCGGCTGGAAGAAGAGCGAGGATGGTCGGCTGCTGACGCTCGAGTGGAAGGACTTCGAGCCGCGCACCGACGAGACCCGGCGGTATTGGTCGGTCGGCTGGTTCCCGGCCGATGGCGACCCGATGCAGTACGAAAAGGTGCAAGGGAAGCTGGAGAAGGCGTATTCGAAATGAAGTAAACCGAACCTCGGAAAATGGCCCTCGGTCAGGGGTTTGTAGTTCCCCCTTCAGGGGGCTGCGGAACCCGAGTTGCGGCAATCCGAGTGCTGTTTCTTCTGACGAGTCACCCGTCACTTCGACCGCCTGAAGGCGGAACTACGAACACCTGACCACGCACTGCGGAGGCAACTCGTGCCGTGACATGCCGCACTTCGCTCACCCGGGGACTTCCCATGAATCGCCTCATGGTCTAGGGGAAAAACGAAACCCATGCTGATCTCATGCCCCCACTGCAACACCGGGTTGGATGTCGCTCCCGAGCACATCGGCCAAACGGTGCAATGTCCGGCCTGTCAGGGCCGCCTCACGATCTCGGCCGACAACGCCTCGCAACAGCCCGGCGACACGCCTTCGCATCCGGAGCGTGAAGGTTGGCCGGAGAAGGACCACGCCAACCCGAACTTCGCCAAGAGCCTCGGGATCGGCGTCGGCTGCACGGTCGTTTTCCTCGCGCTGATGATCCCGTTCCGCGACACCCGCTTCGGCGGCATTTTCCTCGATCGCGGATGGGTCAACTACGCCGAAACCTTCCTGTTCTTCTGGGGACTCACGATCCTCTTCATGAAGGCGCAGATGAACAAGCGGCAGGAACGCGCCGCGCTGCTCGACCTGTTCCCGCAGCGGCTCGGACGCGAGATCAACCGAGAGACGGTCTCGGACTTCATCGACAACATCTACAAGGTCCCGCTGAGCCTGCGCGACAGCCTGATCGTCAACCGCATCCGCAAGGCGCTCGAGCTCTTCGAGGCGCGCCCGAACAACACCGAGGTCGCGACTTTCCTCAACACCCAGTCGGAGGTCGACGCCAACCGCTCGAGCGGCTCCTACGCCCTGATCAAGGTCTTCCTTTGGGCGATCCCGATCCTCGGCTTCATCGGCACGGTGATGGGTCTCTCGACCGCGGTCGGATCGCTCGCGATGGGTGACAACGCCGATCCGGAAGCGCTCAAGCAGTCGATCAACAGCCTGACCGGCGGTCTGGGTCTGGCCTTCGACACCACCCTGCTCGGCCTGATCCTGAGCATCCTGATGAGCTTCCCGATGGCGGCGGTGCAGAAGAAGGAGGACGAGACGCTGACGATCATCGACGCCTTCTGTAACGAGAAGGTCCTGCCGAAGCTGAACGACAGCAAGCATGCCGGCACCGACAAGTTGCTGGAGAAAGCCGAGAGCATTCCGCAGCTCGTTTCGTCGCTGGCGCGGGCGCACGAGACCTTCCTCGAGAACCTCAACGACAGCACGATCCAGCTGAAGGAGAGCGGTGAGATCCTGCGCAAGGGGCTCGACGCCCATCGCGAGACGGTTGAGAGCAGCTTCACCGAGGCGGTGAAGAAGCTCTCCGACACCAGCAGCGAGATTTTCATCCGCTCCGATCGCGAGCTGAACCGGACTTTCGAGAACATCGCCAACGGCATCGATCTGATGAACCAGGCGCTGCGCGACCTGGGGCAGAAGCAGATCCCGAACGAGGGCAAGAAGCGCAAGGGGCTGTTCCGCCGCTAACCGTCACATCCCATGGCACGCCGACGATCCGCGAGTGAAGGAGGGGTTTCCCTGTTCCCCTTTATGAGCATCCTCGCGTGCCTGATCGGGATCCTGACGCTGATGATCAGCGTGATCACGCAGCTCAAGGAGATGGACCGCGAGGGCCAGACCGAGGAGGAGGTAGCGCGGGCGAAGGAACGTCGCGACCTCGTCATCAAGGCCGAGAAGATGCGCAAGGAGATCGCGCAGCTCGACCAGCGGGTGAAGAAGGAGCGCGCCAGCGCGGCGGAGTTGGAAGAGTTGAAGGACCGCCAGATCGTGTTGCGCGACAAGCTCGACGATCTGACCAAGGCGAAGGACCAGTCGGATGCCGAGCTTCAGAAGATCGCCGAGAACCTGAAGAAGGAACTGGCGGCGCTGCAGAAGGAGCAACCGGCGTTGGTGAAGCGGGCCGAGGAACTGCGCAAGCAGCTGAAGGAACGCAAGGAGGCACCCGAGCCGCCGAAGTCGGTGCAGGTCCGCCCGGGCGGCAGCGGACTGAACAAGGCGAGCAATATCTTCTTCGTCGAGTGCCACTCGACCGGAATCAACATCCTCGAAAAGGGCGGCAAACCGAAGGCCGTCTCAACGGCCGCGATCCCGAACAGCGGCGCCTACAAGGATTTCCTCGCCAAGGTGAAGGGCACTCGCGACTCGATGGTGCTCTACCTGATCCGCAAGGCCGGCAACGAATCGTATCTCTGGGCCGCCAGCGAGGCGCGCAACAAGTTCGAGGTCAACACCGGCAAGCTGCCGCTGCCCAACGACGGCCCGATCGACCTTTCCCTCTTCGACTGAAGCCATGGCCCGCCGACGCAAATCCGATTCCGAGGGAGGCGTGAGCCTCGACTCGCTGATGGACGCGCTGACCAACGTGGTGGCGGTGCTGATTCTCGTCCTGATCCTCGTCCAGGCCGACGTCAGCCGTACGGTCCAGAAGCTGATGGACGACCTCAAGCCGGCGACACCCGAGGAAGTCCAGCAGGCGCGCGAGGACCTGGCGAAGCTCGAGACCCAGCGCGAGCGGCGGGAGGAAATGCTCGAGGCCGAGGCACCGAAGCCGGCTGCCCTTGAGGCCGAGCGGCGGAAGGTGGCGCTGCTTGAGAAAGACGTCGGCAAGAACGAGGAACTGCTCGCCGACCTTAAGGAGCTGCGGGAGCTCGAGAAGAAGCTGCGGACCGACCGCGACAAGGAGCAGGCCGAGACGGTCAAGCTGCAGGAGGAGATCGCGAAGCTCGAGGCGCTACTCGACTCGACGCCCGAGAAGATCGCCAAGCCGGACATCGTCACCATTCCCAGCAGCCGTGAAATCCCGCCGTCGGCGAAGATCTACTACGCGCTCGTCTTCGACGGCCGTGTGCACCTGATCGATCCGTTCACACCGATCGACCTGTTCGAAAACGAGTTCCGCCAGAACAAGGGCGACTGGATCGCGCAACGGATCAAGCGGCAGGGCGCCGACCGGCTGCTGTACGACAAGAACAAGATCATGAAACACTTCGAGGGTTTCGACTGGCGCAACCGTCGGGGTCAGGACGTCTCGATGCTGAGCAGGCCCCACTGGAACCGGATCCAGATCGTGATCAAGCCGGACAAGCAGAAGGGCGGAACCACCACCGACCAGTTGCGGGAACCGGGCTCGGCTTTCGAACAGGCGGTGAAGGCGCTGTCGCGGGTGCGGAACGCGGTGCTGCTTTTCCGGGTCAATCCGAACTCGTTCTCCACCTACCTGCTCGCCCGTCCGATGGCCGACCGGGCGAATCTTCCGTCCGGCTGGGAAGTGAGCTGGAACCAGCAATACGCCTTCCAGATCCCCGACCTCGAGGTCAAACCGACCGGCGCTCCGCCGCCGCCACCGGAAAACCCGAAGCCGAAGCCTGCGGGTCCCCCGAAGCTCGATCCGCGGCTGGATTAGGAAATGGGAGTGGGGGTGGATTGAGGGGTTGAGGGGTTGAGGGATTGAGGGGTTGAGGCCCGGGAACGGGAACGCCCCAACGGGGCATCGTACTGGAGCCCGGGGTTGCCGCAGGCTACCCCGGGACTGGGATGGCCGGGTTTCCCAACCCCAACGGGGTTGTGTCAATGTGCGACGGGCGTTGCCGGGCGGCGAAGCCTGATTGGATCGAACCCCCTTGGGGTTCAAGGGTTCGCGCGTGCGCACCCGGGGTAGCCTTCCGGCAACCCCGGGCTACAGAACGAAGCCCCGTTGGGGCGTCGAAAGGTGGCGAAGCGAGTTGTTTCTGGACCGACTTCGGCGTCGGGGCGTATCGGCCCTTCGGGCGAACATTTCATGCAGTGTTCGGGCTAATCACCCGCTTTCCGCAACTCTCCGAAGCGCTGGCGGATCTCCGCAGCGGTTCCGATCGTCAGGTGGATCGTGTAGTCGTGCTCGAAGCCGGGCTTGATCTGCATCGTCCGCACCGGTGCGAAGTACGAGCACCCGCCGCCCTTCGGGCCGGTCTTTCCCGGGTGCCGGTAGGTTGTGAGCTGCGGGTTGCCGGGGAAATACACGCCGATTCCGCGCCCGTCGGGGCCGACCCACGCCGCCCATTCCTCATTCGCCTCGCGCGGTTCGTTCGGCCAGCCGGGGCGGTCCATGGTCAGCGCCGCGCCGGTCCACGGCTGGTCGCCCTTGTAGTAAACGAGGTCGGCCAGGGTGCTGTCGACGAACACGGCAGGCAGCTCCTGATGCTTCGGAGGGTGAATTGCTTCGCCTTTGTAAACGAAACGGAAGCGGATCGTCGCTATCGGACCATCGAGGAAGATCCACTCTTCCATCCGACACTCCTCGACGTCTTCGCCGCCTGCCCAATTGACCGGCACGCTCTTCACATAGAGAGAGTCGTCGGTCTGCTTCTTCTCGACCACCCGGGCCGGCTTGCCCTTGTAGTCGCCGCCCTGGACCGGATTCCAGCACCACGGCTTTTCGACCCACTTCGAGCCGTCCGGCTTCCCGTAGTACGACTGCTGGATGAAGCGCCCGCGGTCGGCATGGTTGAGCAGGTTCGGACCGTCCGGCTTCTCCGAGAAGTGGAAGATCGAGCCGCCGGATTCGAGGTCGACTCCGATCCGGATCCGGTCGTTTTCCAGAAATGCGGGCTCCGCGGCGAGTGCCGGAACGGAGGCCAGGAGGAGGCAGGCGAGACGGACCATCGACACGGATACGGCGGGATTTCCGGGATCTCCCGCGAATGATCGGCACTTGCGTTTCATCCAACCCTTTACATCGGTGGCAGGGCCTGACAAGTACCCCGAAATTTAGCCCGCGCACTTGGTCGGCGCTGTGCTGAAACCTCCTGTCCCACCATGCCAAAAGACACCTCCATCAAGAAGATCCTCGTCATCGGTTCCGGCCCCATCGTCATCGGCCAGGGCTGCGAGTTCGACTATTCCGGCGTGCAGGCCTGCAAGGCACTCCGCGAGGAAGGCTACGAGGTGGTGCTGGTGAACTCGAATCCGGCGACGATCATGACCGACCCGGAGTTCGCCCACCGGACCTACGTCGAGCCGATCACCCCGGAGGTCGTCGAGAAGATCATCGTCAAGGAGCAGCCCGACGCTCTGCTGCCGACCCTCGGCGGCCAGACGGCGCTCAACTGCTCGATGGACCTGTTCAAGTCGGGCACGCTCGACAAGCACGGCGTGAAGATGATCGGCGCCAATGCCGACGCGATCGACAAGGGGGAGGACCGCCAGCTTTTCAAGGATGCGATGATCAAGATCGGCATCGATCTGCCGCAATCCGGCACCGCCCATACGATGGAGGAGGCGAAGAAGGTCGCCGAAGAGCTTGCCGAGGCGACCGGCAAGAAGTTCCCCCTCATCATCCGCCCCGCTTTCACGCTCGGCGGCCAGGGCGGCGGCATCGCCTACAATCGCGAGGAGTTCGAGGAGATCATCGCCCGCGGACTCGACCTGTCGCCGGTGAGCGAAGTCCTCATCGAGGAATCGCTGCTCGGCTGGAAGGAGTTCGAGATGGAGGTGATGCGCGACCGCGCCGACAACTGCGTGGTCATCTGCGCCATTGAGAACATCGACCCCATGGGCGTGCACACCGGCGACTCGATCACGGTGGCTCCGGCGCAGACGCTGACCGACCGCGAGTACCAGATCATGCGCGACGCGTCCTTCGCCGTCATCCGCGAGATCGGCGTCGAGACGGGCGGATCGAACATCCAGTTCTCGATCGACCCGGTCAGCGGCCGGATGATCGTCATCGAGATGAACCCGCGGGTCTCCCGCTCGTCGGCCCTCGCGTCGAAGGCGACCGGCTTCCCGATCGCCAAGATCGCCGCCAAGCTGGCCGTCGGCTACACGCTCGACGAGCTGCCGAACGACATCACCCGCGAGACGCCCGCCAGCTTCGAGCCGACGATCGACTACGTGGTTACCAAGCTGCCGCGCTTCACCTTCGAGAAATTCCCTACGGCAAACGCCGTACTCACGACCCAGATGAAGGCGGTCGGCGAGGCGATGTCGATCGGCCGCACCTTCAAGGAGTCGATGCAGAAGGCGCTGCGCTCGCTCGAGACCGGCCGCTGGGGCTTCGGCTTCGATCCGAAGGGTCCGTCGGCGCCGATGCACACCGACATCGAGCAGAAGCTCGCGGTGCCGAATGCCGAACGCATTTTCTGGGTCCAGGTGGCCTTCACCAACGGCTGGTCGATCGACGAGGTGTTCGAGGCGACCGCGATCGATCCGTGGTTCCTCCACCATCTGAAGGAGATCGCCGAGGAAGGCCGGACGCTTGCCAACTGCGACCTCAAGACGGCCAAGCGGCTCGGGTTCGCCGACCGCCAGATCGCCCGCGCCCGCAACCTCGAGGCGGCCCGCAGCAGCGGCCACACCCAGTCGGATGTCGAGGCGGTGACCGAGGATTCAGTTCGCGAGGAGCGCAAGGCGGCCGGCATCATTCCCGGCTACCGGCTGGTCGACACCTGTGCCGCCGAGTTCGAGGCCTACACGCCCTACTTCTACTCGAGCTATGGTGACGAGAACGAGGCGCGCGATACCGGGAAGAAAAGCATCATCATCCTCGGCGGCGGCCCGAACCGGATCGGCCAGGGAATCGAGTTCGACTACTGCTGTGTGCACGCCGCCTTCGCGGTGAAGGAGCTTGGCTACGAGGCGATCATGGTGAACTCGAATCCGGAAACGGTTTCGACCGACTACGACACCTCCGACAAGCTGTTCTTCGAGCCGCTCACGCTCGAGGACGTGCTCAACATTTGCGATCAGGAGAAGCCGGCCGGTGTGATCGTCCAGTTCGGCGGCCAGACGCCGCTCAACCTCGCCGCCGACCTCAAGCGTCACGGCGTGCCGATCATCGGAACCTCGCCAGAGAGCATCGACCTCGCCGAGGACCGCAAACACTTCTCCGCACTGCTCGACAAGCTCGGCCTCAAGCAGGCCGAAGCCGGTACCGCGATCGACGAGGACGGCGCCGTCGAGGTCGCCAACCGCATCGGCTACCCGGTGCTCGTCCGGCCGTCGTTCGTCCTCGGCGGACGCGCGATGATGATCGTTTACGAGGACAGCGAGCTGCGCCGCTACATGCGTGAGGCCGTCGACGCCTCACCGGAGCGCCCGGTGCTGGTCGACCGTTTCCTCGATGGCGCGACCGAGGTCGACGTCGACTGCATCGCCGACGGCAAGACCGCGGTGGTCGGTGCGATCATGGAGCACATCGAGCAGGCCGGTATCCACTCGGGCGACTCGGCTTGCTGCATCCCGTCCTACTCGCTCTCGGATTCGATCAAGGAACAGATCGACACCGCGGCCAAGAACCTCGCGAAGGAGCTCGACGTGAAGGGCCTGATGAACATCCAGTTCGCGGTGAAGGATGAGCAACTCTACGTGATCGAGGTCAACCCGCGCGCCTCGCGCACCGTTCCGTTTGTTTCGAAAGCGACCGGAGTGCCGCTGGCGAAATACGCGACCCAGATCATGCTCGGCAAGACGCTCGACGAGATCGGATTCACCCAAGCCGTGATTCCTCCGCATTTCTCGGTGAAGGAAGCGGTCTTCCCGTGGAACCGTTTCCCGGGGATCGACATCGTGCTCGGTCCGGAGATGAAGTCGACCGGCGAGGTGATGGGCATCGATGCCGATTGGGGCATGGCCTACGCCAAGAGCCAGATCAGCGCCTTCAACCCGCTGCCGACGAAGGGCAACGTCTTCCTGTCCGTCGTCGATCGCGACAAGCCCCGCGCCCTCGCGGTGGCCAAGGACCTCGTCGATCTCGGATTCACGCTTTGGTCGACGGGGGGGACCTACCAGTTCCTCCAAGACGCCGGTGTGGCCTGCGAGCGCCTGTTCAAACTGCACGAGCAACGTCGTCCGAACGTCGTCGACATGATGAAGAACGGCGAGATCGCTTTCGTCATCAACACGCCGAGCGACCAAGCCGCGCGTGCCGACGAGGTGAAGATCCGCTCGACCGCGATCACGATGAAGGTCTCCCACGCCACCAACCTCGCCGCCGCCGAGGCCTGCGTGAAGGCGATGCGCTCGCTGAAGGAGCGCGAGCTGACCGTCCAGCCGCTGCAGGATTACCATCCGTAAGGCAGGGGACGGGAGTCAGGAGTCAGGAGTCAGGAGTCAGGAGTCAGGAGTCAGGGCAGGGGTCAGGGCTTAGGGGTTAGGGGTTAGGGGTTAGGGGTTAGGGGTTAGGAGACGGACGTGGCCGGGACTTCAGGCAGCCCCGAAGGGGCGTAGGCGTTTAGCCACGGGGTTCACCCCGTGGTGAGCCGGTCAGCCAAACCCTTGAGCCCCGCGAGGGGCGGCGGCAGAGAGGGTCATCATCTGCAGGGCCGAACGTTGAAATCGCATCGACGATGCCGAGATGTGCGTGAAGGCTGACCCTCCATCGGCTGCAGGATGGTCATCCCTGGGGTCGGCGGACGAGCGAGGGCGCTCGTCCCTACCTAGTCCGGCCGGGTGACGACGCGGAAGCCGAGGTCGGAGCGGCGGAGGAGACGGTTTGGGGTCCACTCACGGGCGAGAGCGCCGTTGTCCGGCTTTTTGAAGGAGGCACCGATGATGACGATGTGCCGCGGGCCGAGCGGGTTGGCGGGATTCACGCTCGGGCGTCGCGTCCACTCGGAGACCGAGCCGGCCATGCCGCGCAGCCCGTTCGGAGTGCGGTCGTTGATGCTGAGGTCCGTGACCGGTCCCCACGGAGCCGGCTGCAGATACTCCGGCCGCTCGACCTTGGAGCGCAGGGCCGCGAACCACTCCTCCTGCGTCGGCAGGCGGCAGTTCTTCCAGTTGCAGTAAGCGGAGGCATCCCACCAATCGACACCGACAACCGGGCAGAACAGACTCATCGGGCGATCATTCCACGTTCCACCTGAGCGGGCGGCGGCCAGCATTTCCTCCCAGCCGTCGGGCACGTGGCCCTTTTTTTCCTCGGGCTGATCCTCGAGGTCGAAGACATCGCGCTCGCCGGGATCAAGTTGCTCCAGCACGTCGAGAAACTCGCGGTACTCGCCGATCGTCACCTCGCAGGCGGAGATTTCGAATGCCGGAAGCTTTTCGGTGCCACCGTCGGGCGAGGGATGCGAACCGGCGGCAATCGGCACAGGCACCGGGAGTGTCGGCAGGACCTCCGGCGGCGGCGGATCGCCTTTCGGGAACATCACCATGGCAACCGTGCCGATTCCGACCACCGCAACCAGGCCACCGAGGATCATCGGCAGTTTCGATTTCTTCAGCGGAACCCGGGCGGTGCGGGGCGAGGTCACGGCCGGTGGCCGGGCTTCGAGGAGCTGGCTTTCGATTTGTTCGCCGTAAGAACGAACCGCCTCCCAGTCGATCTGCTTTTCGGTGCCGTGGCCGCGCATCCACGCGAGCACGGTGAGCACCCGGCTGGCGCCGGGCAGGCCGTCGGCGACGAGAGGTGGCAGCATCTCACCCAGCCGGTGGACGTCGTCGATCTGCCCCTTCGGATCAAAGTCGCCGGCGCGTGCGACGTTCTCGATCCGGATCACTCCGTTCGAGTCGAAGTGGATGGTGTCCGGTGTGAGCGGCTCGGTTGCGGTTCCCTTCGACGCGAGCTGGATCATCGCCTCGGCGGTCCGACGCAGGATGTGGGCGAGATCGGAGGGCCGCATCGCCTCGCGGCTGCGCAGCCGGTCGCCGAGGCTGTTGCCGGTGATCCGCTCGAGTGCGACGTAGCAGGCGTGGGGTTCGTCGACCGCTTCGTAAACCGAGCCGATCAGCGGATGATCGACGCTCGCCTTGGCGCGGACGTCGGCAAGGAAGGTCTCGCGGTATTTCAGGTTGGTCAGCTCGACGAGGACGACCGGTCGCTGGACCGACGACTGCTCGGCGAGCCAAGTGGTCTGACCGGCATGTTCGGCGAGGGGTTCGATCAGGCGGTAATCGCCGAGCGTGCGCGGTTCGGTTTCCGGCATGGAGGGGTCAGCGTTCGGGGAAGGGTGGCAGCGCGGGCTGGAGCGGGATCTCGTCCTCGAGGGGTGGAAGCAGGCTGCCGTCGAACGGAAGCTCCTCGTCAAGGAACAGCGGGTCCATGCCTTGCTCCGGCTCGGTGCGGTTCATCGAGGCGAGGTGCCGCGGCCATGCCTGGCTATCGATCAGCTCGTTCTTGTAGATGAGCTCCACGACCTGGCCGTAGTACTTCCGTCGGCCGAACAGGTGCTCCTGCGAGGGATCGGGGGCGGGCAGGACGTAGGTGACCCGGAGGACCTCCTCGCCACCGAGCCAGTCGAACTCACCGCTGACCCACTCGACTTCGTTCTGCGATTCCGGAGTTGCGGGAACCGGGTCGCCATTGGCGGTCTTGTCGAAGAACTTCACCTGAACGAAGAAGTCGTTCGGGTCCGGCTCGCTGCCTGGGGCGGCGTTCACCGGGATGGTCAGGACCACACGCTCGCCGCCGGCGAAATGGTCATCCTTGAAGATCCGGGCGCGGCCGAGAGCGAGCTTGCCGCGCATGTCGACCGGCATCGCAATCCCATCGCGGAGCTTCTGTGCGGCCAGCGGGTAAAGCGCGCCGGCGCCGGTGGTTCCGAGTTCGAACACGGCTTGGTACGACTGCGCGGCTTTCTCCGCCAGCGCGGGATCGAAGGCGGCCATCGTTTCGTAGACCATGCCAAGCTCGTAGTGGACGTTCGGATCGTTGGGTGCCTTGGTGCGGGCTTCCTCGAGCTTTACGATCGCGCTGCCCATGTCTTCGGAGATGCGGGCCTCGCGGGCCTCGTTGACGAGTCGCTCGACGACCGGGTCGGCAATCGGCGGTGCGTCGAGCGGGCGGGCGGGTGGCAGGGGCTTCTCCACCGGGATCTCGATCGGTGGCGGCAGGGCGACGACCGGCTCGGCCGGTTGGGCGGGTGCGGGAGCCGGCTTCGGCGCGACGTTGACGATCTTGGTGACGATCTCCTTTTCCACCCGGACCTCGCGGCTCGCCTCGAAGCGCACCGCGAGGGCGATCCCGCCCGCCAGGAGCTGGATGAAGGCGACCAATCCGAGCACCCAGCAGGATAGCCGGAAGCACAGGTTCGGGCCGCTCGAGGCAGTCGTTTGGCTCATACCCGAACGCTAGGTCCCCGCGCGGCAGGGGAGCAAGGCGGGAATCGCTCTCCGCGATGGCCGGAACTTGGAACTTGGCAGGCGGCCCGCCCCGGTTTCAGTTCCCGGCGTGAAGCCACCGGTCCAGCGGCGAACCGGAGCGCTCGACGGCCGGACGCCGGGCGAGGTCGCCGCGCGCCTGCGCCATCTTCCAGGCATGGTGTTCTTCGACACCGCGGGCCACTTGCCGGCCAGCTACCGGAATCCGGTTTCGATCATCGCCGCCGAGCCGGTCGAAGTGCTGAAAGGGTCGATCCACGATCCAGCCGACCGCTGTCGGCTGGAGGAGGTCCTGAACAAACGGAGCGGTGGCCCGGCGGCGGACTGCGGGTTTCCGGAAGGAGGCCTCTGCGGCTGGGTCGATTACGAAGGCGACTTCGTCTTCGGCGACTATCCGGAGATGCTAATCCACACGCACGACGGTGGCTGGCACGAGATCGGTTCCCTTTCGGAGAAACTGGCGGAGCCGGCGGACGACCGGCCGTCGCTCGGAGACGTGACGCCGGTCTGGCCGCGCCAGCGGTTCCTCGACGCGGTCGGGCGCATCCGTGAGTGGATCGCAGCCGGCGACATCTACCAGGTCAACATCTCCCAACGCTTCGAGGTCGAAGTACGAGGTCCATCGTTGTTTGGCTTGTATGAACAGCTCCGTGCCGCTTCACCGTCGCCGATGGCAGCGTGGCTTTCGCTCGACGGTCGCGAGGTGCTTTCTTCTTCGCCGGAGACGTTCCTCCGAATCTCCGGTCGCGGAATCGAGACGCGGCCGATCAAGGGTACGCGTCCGCGTTTCGCCGATCCGGTGGCGGACCGCCGTTCGGCGTACGAGTTGCAGACCTCACCGAAGGAAATCGCCGAGCTGGTGATGATCACCGACCTGCTGCGCAACGACCTCGGGCAGGTCTGCGAGTTCGGCAGCGTGGAGGTCGACGAGATGCTCCAGCTCGAGACGCTCGAGCAGGTCCACCACTTGGTATCGACGGTCAGCGGCACCCTGCGCGAGGACGTCGGGCCGGTCGGAGCGCTGGCCTCGTGTTTCCCGGGTGGCAGCATCACCGGAGCACCGAAGCGGCGGGCAATGCAGATCATCCGCGAGTTGGAAGGCGGTCCCCGCGGAATCTATTGCGGGGCGATCGGGTATCTCGGCTACAATGGCGAGAGCCAGTTCAGCATCGCGATCCGGACGATGGTCCGCGAAGGCGGACAGCTGCAGTTCCACGCCGGAGCGGGCATTGTGGCGGACTCCGATGCGGAGAAGGAATTCGAGGAAACCCTACACAAGGCCGAGGGAATCCGGCTGGCACTTGAGCGGTTCAGGGGAGAGTAGCAATGTTTCCGGAGACATCGTCATCCCGCGGTGACATCAAGCCCCGAAGGGGCGACGGCAGTTAGCCACGGGGTTCACCCCGTGGAACCAGGTCGGCAAAATGATTCAGCCCCGGCAGGGGCGTAGGCGGACTCCCGAGATGTTCCCACGCTCCGCCGACGCACCTTCGGCGCTTGGCCCTCTCTAATGCCGTTACCACGGGGTGAACCCCGTGGCTAACTGCCGTCGTCCCTTCGGGACTGCTGATCATGCTGACGTGTGGATCGGCAAGAGACGGTTATCAGCTTTCAAGCGACGGTTGCTTGGGACGGCCGAATTGGAAGAGCGTAGCATCCAAGCAGGGCGACCGTAACTATTCCCCGTCCGTCCCGATCGCGGCTTCGTACTGCCGGGAGACTTCCGCCGGAGTCAGCGGCCGGCTCCACATCGCGATTTCATCGACCCAGCCGCGGAAGTGTTTCGCGCCTTGATCGGTCAGGTCTTCGCTCGGCTTGCCGAACCTGACGCGCGATCCGGCGGACGACGTCGAGGTGAGGCCTCTCGGACCGTGGTCGGCGGCCGCCGACTGTCCGTCGACGAAGAGTTCGGCCGATGCCGTGCCCCAGCTGGCCGCAATGTGGTGCCAACGGCCGTCTGCCACACTCCGCGACGATGCCAGCACGACGTCGGCCCCGTCGTTCTTGATGAACATCCGGACCCGACCGGACTCGGCCAGAGAAGTGTAGACCAGGCAGACTTGCGGGTTGCGCTTCCCTTCAGGAACCGGCCCGACCAGCCAAAGGATCTCCTCGTGGGTGATCCCCGGCTCGCGCCGGATCCAGAAGCTCACGGCACCTTCCCGTTGTCCCATCTCATGAGTCTCGCTCGGGCCGGCGACCAAGGAATCATCCTCGGTGCCAATCAGGCGAAGGCAGCGGTTGTCGTGGTCGAATCCATGGAAGGCCTCGTTGCTTCCCACGCCGGGTTCACCGCCGATCACCTGGGATTCCGTGGAGTCCGAATGGCCCCGCCTGTCGTCTTCGAAGCGCCAATATCTCAGCGGCGACTGGCCGCGGACGGTGGTGGGGTAGTTGCGGTCGGCTTCGAGAAGCTCTGCCAGATCGGGGAATGGATCCTCGGCGAGAGGTTTCTCGGATGGTTCGCCGAAGAGCGGAACCTCCCGGGCTTTCCCGTCCGGCTTCAGTGAGGTGATTACGGGTTCCTGCTTCCGGTTCAGCACCTGCAGCTCGCCTTCGATGAGATGAATCTCCGCGGCTCCCTGTTCCGGCACCCGGACACCGAACCGCGTGCCGATATCGCGCACGATCAGTTCCGGAGTCTTCAGTTCGAATGAGTCGTCCGAGGTTCCTGAATCGAACCACAACATGCCATGGACGAGGTCGGGTTGGTTGAGTTTCGGGAACCGGACTTCGGCGGGTCCCTGGATGGCCAGCGTGGCGCCGGACTCCAGCTCAAGCCGGGCGATGCCGGACATGACCCGGACCGTCGAGCCTTCGGTCACATCCGACTCCTTCCGGTCCTCTTCCCGTGCGACCGAGTCGACACTCCACAGGGTGTCGGCGGCCACGGTGACCTTCGCGGAGTCAGGGCCGGGCTGGCTGATCGCTACCAGCCCGAGGATCGCGGCGACCAGCGCGATCACGGCGGCCGCGGCCAGCATCGAGCGTTGGAAGAGCCGGCGTTGGGCGACGGATGAATCGATGACCGGAAGCAATCCGCGCTCGTGCATCTTGGCACCTTCCATCTTGAGCACGGCCGAGTGCTGGAAGTACTCGAGGTAGGCCCGGCGTGCCGCGGGCGAGCGTTCCAGCTCCGCCATCAGTTCGTCGCGCCGACGGGGATCGATCGAGCCGTCTTCCAGTTCCATGAAGGCGGCCAGCAACTCACCGGACTCGTTCGAATTCATGTGGCGTTCCCTCCCAGCTGGGTTTTGAAACGCACACAGCTCCGGAGGTTCGTCCGGATCCGGTGCAGGCTGCCCTTCAGGTTCTCCGCCTTTCGTCCGATGGCGGCGGCGACTTCGCCGAGGCTACGTCCTTCGTAGTAGTAGCGCAGCACCAGTCCGCGGTCTTCCGGACGCAGCTGCTGGACGCATTCGCGGAGCGCGTCGTGACGGTGGTCGTGTGCGTCGAAGCACTGGTCGGCGGCATCATCGAGCAGCTTCACGAGGGTTGCTTCAGGGACGGTCCAGACCTTCTTCCGTTTCAGGTCGCGCCAGAGGGCGAGCACCTTGAAGCGCGCCACCGAGAACATCCACGCCTTGAAGTTCGTGCCGATCTCGAACTCCCGCCGTTTCCGCCAGACGGCGGCATTGACCTCCTGGACGACGTCGTCGACGTCGGGAGTTCCGGGCATCAGTGACACCACGAAGGCATGGAGAGCCGCCTGATGGCTGACCACCAGCTGCACGAAGGTCTCTTCCATGTCGGGGCTTTCGGCCATCGGACGCGCTTTCTCCCCTGCCTATACCGGAACGCCCCCCGAGGGTGGTGCGGAAATTCGGAGAATTCGTGAATCCGCGTTTTTTTTGGCGAATTCAAAAAATGGCACAACCTTGCCATCCCTTGACGGAATTCATCATCGAGCCGCCCTCGGCGGGAACCTCGACCTTCGAAAACCCCGATGAAAAGCCATATCCTGACTCCAGTCGCCGTCCTTTCCACTTGCTGTTTCCTGAGCTCATCCGCGCACGCCGCTTTGTTCAGTGAGGACTTCGAGAGCTACACACCGGATGCCGGCCTCGACACATCCGGCCCGTGGAACCAGGTCGCGCCCGGGGCCGGAACCGCGACCCTGTTCGTGCGCGACGACCTCACCGCGACACCCTTCGGGGCATCCAACCAGTACCTCGAATATGATGACAACGATGCCACGAGCGGAGGCAGTGTGCGGGTCCAGTCGCCGAACTTCGCGGAGGCCTCGGGTGCGGTAACGACTTTCGTTTTCGACTTCTACGAGCCATCGGCCGTCAGTGGGGGAAGCCTGATCGTCGGTTACGCCAACGAAGATGCGGATCTGAACGGAGCGGGTCAGCGGCTGGCGGTCAACCTGAACGACGGTGCGGTCACGGGACTGTCGACCGTGGCAGCCGCCGGGTCGGACACTTACAGCCTCGATACCGCCTACCGGCTCTATGTCATCTTCAACGACACCGGCTCGAGCGTGAGCTACACCGGTGGCTCAGTCGCTGCAGGCGTTGCGGACCTCTGGCTCGAGGAGATCGGTGGTTCCTTGACCTACGTCGGCACGAAGGACGCATCGAATTCCCAGACCGCTGCCTATCGAGTCGGTTTCCGGAGTTTCAGCAGCACGATCCAGCAGGCGCTCTTCGACAATGTGTTCCTCTACCAGGGGGTGGCGCTACCCGGTGACCTCCCTGCGATCAGCGAGACGCTACCAGCAGACGATGCGACGGCTGTCCTCGAGGACGCGAGCCTCGTCGCGACCTTCGACAAGGGAGTCGTGGCAGGCACCGGGAACATCACGCTGAAGCGGACGGCGGATGATACGACGGTCGAAGTCTTCGATGTGAGCAACCCCGCCGAGGTCGACATTTCCGGGAACGTGGTTTCGGTCACCCCGGCGAGCCTGCTTGCGTCGGACACAGGCTACTATGTCCTGATCGATGCAGGTGCCCTGGAAGACGAGATCGGTGAGGCGTTTGCCGGGATTTCCGCAACCACCGACTGGAACTTCACCACCGGCACCTCGGTTACGGGAGCCTTCGCGGATGACGACCGGATCACCGGCCGGGCCGAGGCCGGTGCGGAAGCGCCCGGTTACTACTCGGGAGGGGCCGGCGGACGTGTCGGGATCGGTGGTGCCACCGGAGCGAGGTCCGATCTAAACCTCGTCCTTTCCTTTACGCTTCCGACCCTTCCGGTCGGTTCCACGCTCAGCGCGGCTTCCCTTGACTTCGAGATCACCGCCTATCGCAACCACAGCGGAGCGGATCCGGCCCTGAATGTCTACCTGCTCGATAGCGCCGACCCGTCGGGCACCGGCACGGACTTCTTCTACCATGGTCCGGCCGATCCGAATCCCGACGTCGAGTTTGTCGGAGCCACCGACCTCTCCGAGCCGACGTCAGCGGGACAGGTGAGCTACGCGGATGACGAGCAGGACCAACGCTATCAGATCACCGGCGATGCGCTGGCGCTTCTTCAGAGTTTCTACGGAGGAGACCACATCCCGGACCAGACGACGGTGTATTTCCGTTTCAATAGCGACAACCTCATCATCGGCAGCGGAACTGCGCAAATCGGAGGCACGACCTTCGACCGGTATTTCATCGACACCGATCCGGCCGAGTCGGCGCTCCAGATCGTGGCCGAGGGTGGTGCCCCGTCCAGCGCCTACGACACCTGGGCTTCGAGCTTCGTCCCGAATCCGGGAACGACTACCGACAACCCGGACTTTGACCCTCTGACCAACCTTCTCGAGTTCGCCTTCGGAACGGACCCCAACGTCAGCGACGCGGTGCCGCTGGTGCCGGACGGGTCGGTCAACGGGGTGCCGATCGTTCAGGCATCCGGTGGCGGTGGCGGGGTCACCTTCGATTACCTGTTTGTCCGTCGGACCGACCACGGGACCTCGGGGAGTGTCGATTACACTCCGCAGTTCAGCAGCGATCTGGATCTGTGGTACGACAGCTCCGCCACCCCGACCTTCGTGGCAAGCGCGGGAGCCGGCTACGAGGTGGTAAGCGTTCCGTATCCGGCGCTCCTTCCGGATGGAAAGAAGGCGCGATTCGCGCGAATGAGTATCGACGAAGTTCCCTAGTATCCCGCGCGGCAAGTTCGTCACCTTTCGGGATGTTGGAAGTTATTTTGAAATCAGCTCGCTGCGCTCGTCCGCCCGATGATTCACGGATCTTTTTCCCATCTGCGGCGTTGTTCCTCGGTCACAAATCTCGATTTGCTCCCTCGTCACGCCTTGCATTTGGGAAAAATCTCTCGCGCGAAAGTCAACGCTCTTGCCGCGCGGGACACTAGCAACTCTGTGAACACGAGCACCCCTTTTTCAAGTCGAACGCAATCGGACCGACATTCCGGCGGCCTTCCTTCCGGTATGGACGGATGCGGGCTGGTTCGGAGGGTGCTTCCATTCCTCCTCGGGGGAGTCCTTTCAGCATCCGTAACTGGTGCCGGGACCGGGTCGTCGCTCGTCTATCCGGGGCCGGGCGGGCAGCTTGAGTACGCGGGCTATGCCAACGAGGGGCAGGCGAGCACCGGCAACCGGATGATCGATTTCTCGATGGCCGGCTACCGGGGAGGTGGGGTGGCAATCCCGTGGGTGCCGGTCGAGATCGAACTCGATCCGGTGCCCGGTGGCGGCGACGACCATGCACGGATCCAGGCGGCGATCGATACCCTGAGCGCGATGCCGCTCTCGCCCGCCGGCTTTCGCGGCACGTTGCTGCTGAAAGCGGGGAACTACAACGTTTCCGAAACACTCCACATCAACGCCAGCGGTGTGGTCATCCGCGGCGAAGGGCAGGGGAGCGGAGGAACCGTGATCCACTTCACAGCGACGGCTCAGGACGACCTCTTCGAGTTCACCGGCAGCAGCCGATGGACGAAAGTGTCGGCCGGCGAAACCACGATCGCCGATCCGTTGGTGCCGAGCGGAGTTCGTTCCTTTGGCGTGGTGTCGGCGGCAGGTTTTTCGGTCGGCGACCGGATCATCATCAACCGGACTCCGAACCAGGCATGGATCGACCTCCTCGACATGGCGCAGTGGGGGTGGACCACAGGTGCCTACACGTCGGATCTGCCACGGGTGATCACCGCGATCGATGGCAACACGATCACGGTCGACGCGCCGCTCACGCATGCGATCGAGAGTCAGTACGGCGGCGCCGAGGTCTACCGCTACACCTTCGACGGCGCGATCCGGAATGTCGGGATCGAGGGCCTCCGGATCGAGTCCGCCTACACCAGTGACACCGACGAGGATCACGGCTGGAGTGCGGTGATGTTCCGCAAGGTCGAGAACGCCTGGGCGAGGAACATCACGGCGAATTACTTCGGCTACGCCTGCGTCGATATCCGTGACGACTCGCTGTTTGTCACGGTCGAGGACTGCGCACAGCTCGACCCGAAGTCACAGATCACCGGCTCCCGGCGATACTCTTTCCGCATCGACGATTCATCGTTCATCCTCTTCCAGCGGTGCTACACGGAGAAGGGTCGGCACGACTACGTGACGCAGTCGAACACCGCCGGTCCGAACGTGTTCGTCGATAGCCTCGCCGAGATCACCTACAGCGACATCGGGCCGCACCATCGCTACTCGGAGGGCATCCTGTTCGACAACATCAAGGGTGGTCCTACCAACGTCCAGAATCGCAAGAGCTCGGGAACGGGCCACGGCTGGGCCGGAGCCCAGACGGTTTTCTGGAACTGCGAGGCCAGCAGCATCATCTGCGATGCTCCGAAGGCGGCGATGAACTTCGCGATCGGATGCGTCGGGACGAAGAGCGAGAGCAACATGTCGCCGGAAGAGCCGTTCGGCTTCTGGGAATCCGAGCAGGTTCCGGTCACGCCACGCAGTCTCTACTACACACAGCTGATGGACCGGCTGGGAGAGCCGGCCGTGCGCACCGTGATCACACCATCGCAACTCGATGGCCGGATCTGGAGTGAACTTTCGTCGTGGCATGGAGACGGAGCGCCTCCGGGCCTGCCGCCCTTGGCACCGGTGCAGGTGGATCTGGGCAACGATCGGACCGAAACGGAAACCTCGCTGCCGGTGATCGCCGTCGTGCGCTGTCCGTTGCCCGACAACTTTCCGATGACCGTCACCGGATGGACCCAAACCTCAGGCCCGGCCGGTGTCACCTTCGACGACCCGGGCGCCGCGTCGACTGTGGCGCAATTCCCGGGACCGGGAACCTACGAACTCAGCTACTCCGTCTCGCAGGATGACAACCGCGACCCCGGGGACGTGGTGACGTATCCGGGATCGGACTCGGTCATGATTACCATCGTGCCGCCTCCCGATGCGGTCGGCACGCTCGCTTCCACCGACTCGATCGTCGGCGAAGGCCAGGCGGCCGCGCCAAGTGCAGACTACTATCCGGATGACGGATCGACCACGGTCGGCACCAGCGGATCGACGCTCACCGACACCCGGGTCGACCGGAACGTGGTGCTGGGTTTCACCCTGCCGACCTTGCCGGTTGGCGAATCGATCGAGTCGGTGGATCTCTTGTTCGAAATCACCGGCGCCCGCGACCAGACCGGTGCTGCAAACCTGCCGGATCTTCGGGTCGACCTCCTCGACACCGCCGATCCGGATGCGACTGGTGCCAGCTTCTTCCATCACGGGCCATCCGATCCGACCCAAGCCCACGTCGGTGCGACGGCGGTCACGATCAGCGGGACATCGCAGAACAGTTTCGCAGATGATGCCGAGGACCGGACCTTCGAGATCACCGGGGCGGCGCTGACCTTGCTGCAGGGATTTTACGGAGGCGACCACATCCCGGACCAGCCCGAGGCGTTCTTCCGTTTCAGTCTGAGTGAGGATCCCGATCTGGCGGATCTCCGACGTTACGCTATCGACTTCGGCGCGGAAGAGTCGCGCCTCGAGTTCTTCACCGGGTCTCCCGACGGCACCTTCGGATCATGGATCGCCGGCTACCCGGAAGTGGGTGCGGAAACCGAAGTCGACGATGACCCCGACGGGGATGGGAATGGCAACGGGCTTGAGAACTACTTCGGCACCCATCCCGGCGAGTTCTCATCCGGGCTTGTGGCGGGAACTCCGAGCGGAAACACCTTCACGTTCAGCCATCCGCTCAACCCCACCCCCGCAAGCGACCTTACCGCGAGCTACCGCTGGTCGAAGGATCTCAGCATCTTCACTCCTGACGGCGTGGCGCATGAAGGAACCACCGTGACGTTTTCCCAAGGCACGCCGGCCGGTGGATTTGTCACCGTCACCGCTACAGTGACCGGAGCGCCGACCGACCGGCTTTTCTTGGTCATCGAAGCGACGGCGGACTGACCCGGAGTCAATCCTCGTCGCGGGTGACCTCCGCCTTTTCCCGCAGTTGGACGGCGAGTTGGTGCAGTGCTTCGCGCCTTTGGTCGGCAAGGGCCTGTTCGCGGATGGTTTCCTCAAGCTCCTCGAAGGGCGGAATGTGCTCGGGCTCGAGCTCCTCGATCCGCACCAGGTGGAGCCCCTGCTCGTACGAGAATACCGGGCTGAGCTCGCCCTCGCGCAGCGAGAAAAGCATCGCTTCGAACGGATTCAGGGTCCGCTCGTGTTCGATCCATCCGAGATCCGTTTCGCCGTCTTCGCGGGCGGTGTGTTCCTTGGCCACTTCGGCGAAATTCGCTCCGTCGAGCACCTCGCCGCGCAGCCCGGTGATCTTCCGGTACTCGGCCGCAGGGTCGTCGCCGGGAAATCGGACGAGGTGCCGCACCCGGGCGCGTCCCGGCTTGCGGAAGAGCTCGGCGTTCTCATCGTACCACTCGCGCAGTGCCGCCTCGTCGAGCTCCGGCAGATCCCTCCAGACGTCGTCGGCGAAGCGTTCCATCCGCAGCCGGGCCACCGTTTCCTCGCGGAGCTGGTCGCGCTGCTGTTCAAGCATGTCCCACGACGCGCCGTGGCTGCGCCATTCCCGGAGCGAGTTTTCCAAAGCTTCGCGAACCTCGTCCCGGTTGGGTTCGGGCACTCTGCGCTCGGCTTCCTGCGCCAGCAGGATTCCCTCGATCACTTCGTCCTCCGCCTTGTGACGGAACTCCTCGTCGCGTTCGCAGCACGAGATCTCGCTGCGGGACTCGGCCTCGGATTTGATGCGCAGGAACGCATCCTCAACCAAAGCGGGGTCGATCGTCTCTCCGTTGACCGTGATCACTCGGGCTGACGGAACCGCGATTGGCGGGTGGAGAAGTGACTCATGATTCCGCTGCGGACACTCTCGAGCGCTTTCCGGTCCTGCTCTGCCTGCCGAAGGGTTTCCTCATCGAAGAACAGAGGCTGGTCCGGAGTGCCGCCATCGGGAACATCAACGACCGGCGGAGCGCCTCCATCGGAGCCGCCGCCATCGTCGCCGGAGGTCGGCCGACCGCCGCGGACGGGCTGGGCCAGATTCGGGTGATTGACCGAAATGTAGTCGTCGTAGAGCGACTTGTAAGTGGAAGTCCAACCTTCGGGGTCGGTCGCGATCGCGGTGCGGACGTCTTCACGCAGCGCTTCGAATGCCCTCGTGCGGCTGTCGGTGACGACGGCAGGAACCGGGCCGTCACCGGTCTCCGGATGCCGGGTGCCGGTTTGCCTCGCGGCATCGCGGGCGGCTTGGATCTCGGCGTATTTCTCCGGGCCGAGGATCCGGCGGAGCACCGCTTCCGGGTTTTCCTTCGAGTTTTTCGGCTCGGTGTCCCGTTGGGAAAGCTTCGGGCCTACCTCGGTCGGCTTTTCGCCCTCACGAATCACCGGGGCGGGGCGTTCGGAGTGTTTGAAATCGCGGCCGGTCGGGTCACTGGCGGCCGCTTGGTCTTCATTGCCATTCCATCCACGGGACAGCAAGGCGACACCACCGACGATGACGGCGGCTCCGGCGAGGGCGATGGTGGAAGGTTTCATGGGTCGGTAGTCGGAAAACGCCGCCGGGCGGCCGATTTGCCTAGGCTTGTCGGATGGCGGTGATGGCCTGAGCCATGTCCGGAGCGCCGAAGGTCGACGAGCCGGCCACCATGACATTCGCACCGGCCTGGGCGCAGCGCGAGGCGGTTTTGTGGTCAATTCCGCCGTCGACTTCAATGTGGAATTCCAGCCCCCGGTCCTCGCGCAGCTTCGCTGCGGCCTCGATTTTCGGCAAAACCTCGTCCATGAAGGCCTGCCCGCCGAAGCCCGGAACCACGGTCATGCAGAGCAGAAGGTCGATTTTGTCGAGAAACGGCTCGGCGTCCTCGATCGGGGTCGCCGGGTTGATCGCCAGCCCCGCCTTGCAGCCCGCGGCACGGATCCGGCCGAGCGTTTCGGCCACATCGTGGTCGGCCTCGGCGTGCACCGTGATCATGTCGGATCCGGCCGCGAGGAAGCGGTCGAGGTAGTGGTCCGGCCGCGAGATCATCAGGTGGACATCGAGGAAAATGTCGTTCGATTCGTGCACCGCGAGAACGACGGCGGGCCCGAACGAGATGTTGTCGACGAAGTGTCCGTCCATCACGTCGAGGTGCATCCAGTCGGCACCGGCGCGGATCGCGCGGGTCACTTCTTCGCGGATCCGCGAGAAATCGGCGGCGAGCAGGGAAGGGGCGATGACTCGGTCCTTGTAGGTCGGTGGAATCACGTCGCGGAGCGTAAGGGTCAGGTGCGAGGGGCCAAGTTCCAAAAAAGATCGGGCCGATTCGGGATTTGGAACTTGGCACGTGGCTCTCGGATCTTCCCCGTAGGGCCGTGGAGATCGATCTTCTCAGCGATGACTACTTCATGGGTCAGGCCCTGCGCGAGGCGCGCAAGGCGGCTGCGGCGACCGAGGTGCCGATCGGTTGCGTGATCGTGCGCGAGCAGCGGGTGATCGGCCGGGCTTGGAACCAGGTCGAAACGCTGAAGGACGCGACCGCCCACGCCGAGATGCTGGCCCTGACTGCCGCGCAGCAGGCGCTCGGCGACTGGCGGTTGGAAGGCTGCACGCTCTACGTCACCAAGGAGCCATGTCCGATGTGCGCCGGCGCGATCGTTCACTGCCGGCCGGACCGGGTGGTCTTCGGCTGTCCCGACGAGAAAGGCGGCGCCGCCGGAGGCTGGATCAATCTGCTCCAGGCGAATCCGCCGCTGAACCATCAGTGCGAGATTGCGTCGGGCGTGATGGGCGAGGAATGCCTTGCGTTGCTGCAGGGGTTCTTCCGTGAGGCCCGGGAAAAGAAGAAGGCGTTGCGCGATGCCGCGAAATCGAACGGGCACCCGAAGGATGAAGGCTAGCCGGATGTCGCTGCTCGCGTGTCTCGTGGTGCTGGCCGTTTCCGGCTGCCGGACCGTCGAGTTCTACTCGCAGGCGGTCGCCGGACAAGTCGAGGTGCTGGCGAAGCGGCAGCCGATCGACAAGGTCATCGCCAAGACCGACGACACCGGTCTGCGCGAGCGGCTGGAGCTCACGAAACGCCTGCTCGCCTTCGCCGAGAGCGAACTGAAGATGCCGTCGGGCGGGAGCTACGAACTCTACACCGAGCTCGGTCGCGATCACCTCGTGTGGGTCGTCCACGCCGCTCCGGAGCTGTCGATGGAGCCGAAGAAGTGGTGGTATCCGGTGGTCGGCGAGCAGGCCTACCGCGGCTACTTCCGTGAGGACCTCGCCCGGGAGGAGATGGCACGTCTCGAAGCCGACGGCTACGAAACGTGGGTTGGCGAGGTCGATGCCTACTCGACACTCGGGGTGTTTCGCGACCCGGTGCTGGATACCTTTGTCGAGCGGGCCGAGGTCGACTACGCCGAGCTGATCTTCCATGAGTTGGTGCACCGGAAGTACTACGTTTCTGGTGATACGCCCTTCAACGAGTCGATGGCCGAAGCGGTCGCGCGTGAAGGGGTGCGGCGGTGGTTCCGGAAGACGGGGCGACCGCATCTGGTGAAGCGTTACGACGAAAGGCTGGTGAAGATCGGGCAGGCGCTGGATGCGATCGGCGGGGCTTCGGAACGGTTGAAGAAACTGTACGCCTCGGACCGCTGCGATGCCGACAAGCTGGTGGCGAAAGATCGCGAGCTGAAACGGCTGAATCGCGAGTTGCGGGCCCTGCGCACCGAATGGGGCCGCGGACTGAAGTCGTGGATCGAAGAGCCGGTGAACAACGCGCGTCTGAATTCCTTCACGACCTACGAGGCCGGTGTCCCGCGTTTCGAGCGGATGATCGAGGAATGCGATGGGGACTTCGACCGCTTCTGGGAGCGGGTGAAGGAGAAGTAGGGAGCATGGCAATCCCTTTCCGCGAAGTCCCGAAGGGACGCAGGCATTTAGCCACGGGGTTCACCCCGTGGGTCCCCGGACGGCAACATGATTGAGCCCCGCGAGGGGCGACGGCGAGGTCGGCCTCATCTCGTGGAACCGCTTCGCCTGCGCACCTTCGGCGCTCAATCCTCATTGCGCAGCTTTCCACGGGGTGAACCCCGTGGCTAAATGCCGACGGCCCTTCGCGGCTCGAAGAGAACCGAGCGAGGCGGTGGATCGTTGTGCGGACTGCGGACCGGAAATGTGGCCGATCGGACTTCGTCTTCCCCGTCACTTCTTGATGCGCCACGGGCGTGGGCCTTCGAACTCGGCGAAGGGGTCGGAACTGAACGGATCCGACTCGGCGTATTCGGCGGACCACTTGGCGTAATCGAGCGCTGTCTGCCTCAGTGCCGGGTCGGCGATGTGTTCCGCCACGGCGGTGAAATCCTCGGACTTCATGCTTTCCACGCAGCCGGCAAGCGCGAGGTCCCGGGTCGGAGGATCCACGACCTCAAGAAGCTGCGGCCAGCGCTTGGAATCGGCCGAGATCGCCCGTTGGAAGGCGGCGAGCCGGACCGGCTGCCACTCTGGATCCTCGGGCAGCCCGATCGCCCACGGAATCCATCGGTCCGCCGCCGCCTGACGTGCGGCGCCATTGGATTCGGAGAGGTTGTTCGATTGGCTGAAGGCGATGCTCAGGGCGATCGCATTTTCCCTGCCGGCACCGAGGCCGCGCTGCTCGATGGAAGCCAGCATGGTGTAGAGGTCGCTGTCGCTGATGTCATAGTTCCACCCGTGCGTTGACCACTCTTCGAGCATCCGGTCGATCACCCGATCCCGGGCTTCATCGGGAAGATCGAGAATGAAGGAGGCGTCCGTGAAGCTCTCGGAATAGCCGCGGACGATGCACTCGGTGATGGCCTCCCCACCCGGGCCGGAGCCGAGGACATCGGCGAGCTCGGCGAGCCGCTCGAAGCGGTGGGTTTCGAGCATCGACTTGGCGATTTCAAGGGCCGCGCGGTGGCGCAGTCGGGCGGACTGCAGGTCGTTCAGGTGGAGATAGAATTCCGGATCGAAGGTGCATGCCCGCTCGAAGAGCTCGCCGAGCTGCTTGACGGGTACGCGGTCTTCGCCGAGCGCGAGGAAACGGGCGAGGGTGGCGGAGGGATCGCCTTCGGTGACCAGCGCGTCGAGGGACCTGGTGCAGCCGGTTCGGATGGCGTAGGCGAGCAGTGCGTCCGGTTGGTCATGCGCGAGCTGACGCAACCACTCGGGGTTCGATCCGGCATAGCGTTCCCACGGTCGTGTCGAGAGGTAGTCCAGAACCGCGAAGGGATCCCGCGCCGCCCAAGCGTCGAGAATCTCCCGCCGCAGTTGCCGGATTTCTCCGGGCTCACCGTCGAGTCGGGCAAGCCGTGCGAGCATTGCTTCCGGCTCGGGGCGCTCCTCCCTTTCCCGGATCTTCGCTTGGAGGACTTCCGGCTCGGGGTCGGATGGTTCCGGAGCTTGGTGGGAGGCATGCTCCTCGATGGCGGCAACCATGAAGGCTCCGAAGGCGGCTGCTGCGAGATGGGTGACCATGTGCCGGGCACTCATCGCTCCTCCTCCTTCGGTGGTTTCCCGTTCAGCCGCTGCCACTCGGCGATGTCCCAATTCCACTCCTTGATTTCGGAGCGGAGGCTGTCGCGGGCGGTTCGCACGTCTTCCGGAATAGCATTCAACCAAGCCTGTTTCCGCAGGGCTCGCGGTTCATCCGCATACCGCAGTCCGTCGCTGAGGGCATCGGCCTGCTGCTCGGGCGTGAGTCGGTGGGAGGCCCACTCAATCGACTTTTCCGGCACGTACTGGAAGATTTCGACGAACAGCCGCTGGTCGAGAAGCGTCGGAAAGTCAGCGAGCTCGGGTACTCTGCCGACAATCGATGACCTTGCCTCTTCGAGCCCCGCTTCACCGGCCATGATCCGCTCGGGGAAGTCACCATCGGAGAGCAGCCAGTCGCCGAGCGACTGCTCGATGGTTCGTTCCGCGAGATCGTCGGACCAGCGCTCCGGCTTCTCGGCTCCGGCTGTCGGGTGTCGGTATCCGCTGGCGGAGTCCGAGGAACGCTCGGCCAAGTGCTCCAGAAACTTTGCTTCGACTTTCTCCAGACCGGTGAGATCGCGCTTGAGAACCGCGGCGTAGAACTCGTCGCTCATGGCGATGCCGGAGAACGACATGAACGGATCTCCTGACCTGGACAGTTGCCCGAGCAATTGGTTCCGCAGCGCCTCGGGGACGTCTTCGAAAAGCTCCCGGACGGCTTGCTCGGGGTCATCGGGGATCCAGTTGTCGGCGAACCAGTGGCACAGCGAGTCCTGAAGATCGGCGTCCGATCCTTCCCACACGGTGCGAAGTCCCTGAAGGTTGTCGCGCGAAGCCAGGTTCGAGGCCGCGCTGTAGGCCATCGTGCTCCGGAAACTTTCCGGGAGATTGGAATCCGTCACCCATCCCCGCATCGTTTCCGGCGGAACGTCGAGCAGGACCGCCGGGTCATCGGTGACCCATTCCAGCAACGCGGGCCGGATCACGACTTGTTGTAGCGCGCCCTGCGGGTCGAGGCGCAGCCAGGCGAGAAAGATCGCCTGCGCGGTCTCCGAGTCGTCCCCTTCGAGCGCGAGGGTGAGCAGCGGGTCGAGCTCCCCCGGGGTCTTGCGTTCGAAGATCCGCGAGCGTTCGACGAGCTGGAGGTGACGGGCGTCGGTTTCCCGATTGTCCTGCTTTTCGAGTTCAACCCAGTTCTCTTCGGAGGTCACCGGCCAGATGCTCTCGCCCCCGCTCTCTCGGCTGGCGTTTGCCTCGGAGATCCGGTGGAGCTCGCGGCGGAGCTCGTCACCGATCGGGTCGGCAGATTCGACCACCGTTTCTTCCGGTTGTTCCGGCTCCGCGTTCATCGCCAGCCACACGCCCGCGCCGACCGCGGCGGCGATGAGGTGGGTGGCCAGCGGAACGACTTTCACGATGGATCATGAAACGCAGGAGTCGTGAAGTTCTTCAAGCAAGTTGGATGGGAGGCGGGACGCCCCCGTCCCGCGAGTGGCGGCGGGTTCGGACGTCGATGTGGGTTTCGTGGCAGTGTGGCATTGACGCTTGCGTTCGGAGGTTGGGCTCGACTCCTGGTCCGAAGGAGGCTCAGCGTGGGAGATGCCGCGTCCGGATTTCACCGGCTTCAAGATTGCGGGACGGGGGCGTCCCGCCTCCCAGGTTCCGAATGAGATGGACGGACGCGGTCGGGTTGGCGGGAATGAATGCCATGAACCACCCGCCCCTGCCGCCCGCGCCACCAATGCGCCCGACCCGGCCCCAGACTTCGGGTCTTTGCGTGGCCAGTTTGGTGCTCGGGATCTTCGGGCTGTGCTCGGGTCTTACCGCGGTCCTTGCCGTGATCTTCGGTCATCTCGGCCTGTCCAAAGTGAAGTCTTCGGGCGGGCGTCTGGCCGGGGGCGGAATGGCGGTGGCCGGGCTCGTGATGGGCTATTTCGGACTGCTGGTGGTGGGGATCTTCGTCGCAATCATGTTCGCTGCAGGCCGATCGGTGGAGAAGAAGCAGGCGGAGGCGGGCAAGCTGTTCGACGTCGCTTCGGTGCCGGTGCCTGCGATGCCCGACCTCCCCGAGTTCGAGCCGGTCGGGGACAAGGGCGTCCGCGTCGGCGCGGTGGAGATCTCCGATGGCGTCGGTCCCGGCGAAAGCATGTGGATGTGGATCTACCTTCCGCCCGGCGATCCGGCTCCGGGATCGTTGTCGGCAGTCCTGGTCGCCCCGGCGGGGACCAACCTGCTTTCCGGATCCGACCTCGGTCCGCTGGGTGTCGATGACTACCACGACGAATGCCTGCCGTACGCGGAGGCCGGCATGGCGGTCGTGTTCTACTCGATCGATGGCGAAGTCGAGGATGAGGAGGACGACGGTTCGCATCGGCTCGGCTACGAGGCTTTCCGCGACGCCTGCGCCGGGGTGGTCAACGGCCGCAACGCGCTCGAGTATGTCTTCAAGCGCATGCCCGAGGTCGACACGACCCGGATCTACTCGGCCGGGCACAGTTCGGCGGGCACGCTTTCGCTGCTCTTCGGGGCTCACGAACCCCGCCTTGCCGGATCGATCGCCTACGCGCCGGCGGCCGACGTGGTGGACCGCCTGCAGGAGCTGATCGATACCCCGCTGGTGAACTCCGCGTTTCCCCAGGTGAAGCATTTCGCGAAGCGCAGCTCGCCGATGACCCATGTGGCCGAGTTTTCGCGTCCGGTGTTCCTCTTCCATGCCGAGGACGACGAGAATGTGCCGGCGGAGAAAACCGAGGAGTTTGCCTCGGCTTTGAAAGCGGCGGGAGCTGACGTGACCCTCAGGATCTCAGAGGAAGGCGGACACTACGTGCCGATGATCACGGAAGGCATTCCTGCGGGCATCGAGTGGATCCGGGCTCAGTGATCGCCGCTCCATCCTTGTCGCTCTCCGGATCGCCCGATTATCCTCTGCCCGTGGCCGCCAACTCGAACATCCATGCCATCATCGGCACCGACGAGGGGCGTGTGAAGGAGGAGGCGCTGCGGCTTCACCGCGAGCTGACGGGTGGCAACGACGACGGCTTCACGCACGAGACGATCGATGGCACCGCCGACAATTCCGATGGCGCTTTCGAGATCTGCAAGCGGGTCGTCGAGGCCCTCAACACGCTGCCGTTTTTCGGTGGAGAGAAGGTGGTGTGGCTGAAGTCGGCGAGTTTCCTCGTCGACGACGTCACCGGCCGCTCGGAGCGGACGCTGAGCGGGGTCGAGTCGCTCAAGGAATGCCTCGAAGCCGGACTCGGCAATGGGGTGACTTTCCTGCTGAGTGCCACCGGCATCGACAAGCGGCGGGCGTTCTGGAAATGGCTGCAGAAGAACGCCAGCGTGAAGTCGTACGACAAGATCGATACCACCCGCGACGGCTGGGAGGAGGAGGTCGCGGCGCTGGTCGAAGGGCGTGCGAGGGACCTCGGGCTGAGCTTCGAGGACGACGCGCTGGAGCTTTTCGTGATCCAGGCGGGCGAGGCGACGCGGCAGATCGGCGCGGAGCTGGAGAAGCTCGATCTGTTTCTCGGTAAGGAGCGTCGGACGGTTGAGCTGGCCGACGTCCGCCGGATGGTCCCGATGACCCGCGCGGGGATCGTTTTCGAGATCGGCAAGGCCTTGCAGACCGGTGACGCGGCGCGGGCGCTCGAGCTGATCGACCGCCAGCTCGAAGCGGGCGAGAACGCGATCGGGCTGATGCGTGCCTCGATCATTCCGACGGTCCGCAACCTCTTCATGGCCCGGGTGGTCGCCGAGACCGGTGTGCCGACGGGCAACTACAAGGCTTTTGCCGGCGCGCTCGACCGTCTGCCCGAAATCCAGCGGGCGTGGCTGCCGCAAAAGAAGGCCGGTGGTGTGAATGCCTATCCGTTGTTCCTCTCGATGGGAGCGGCGCGGGCGTTCCGGATCGAGGGCCTGAGGAAGGTCATGGAATCGGCTCTCAAGGCCGACAAGGCGCTGGTGACAACCGCGCTCGACCACCGGCTGGTGCTGCACCGGCTGGTCGCCGAGATCAGCTCGGCGGCGAAGCGGAGGTAGGGGATGGACGCCGGTGAGCCGCCGATTGCCCTGAAGCCGTGGTGGCGGTCGATCGGGTTTTGGCTGGGGGCGGTTGTGGCGGTGTTTTTCGGGTGGTTGTGGGTGGATTCGGAGGAGTTTACGACGGAGTGCGCCGTGACGACCGACCGGGCAATGCTCGTCGTTGCGATCGGGGACGGACGTGCGGCGCTTGAAGGGCTCGCGTTCGGAAAGGGAGGCGGTATGGCAGCGCCTCTCTGGATGTGGGAACGGAAGCACACAGCCGGCTCAAGGAACTCCGGAAATGCGATTGAGCACGTGACCGTGCGCCATTGGGATCTCGACTCATGGTCAATGGACGGGATGAGTGGATCGAGTGTGGCGGCTCCGACATGGCTTCTTCTTGTCGCTTGGGGAGCATTCTGGGGACTCGGCTGGCCTTGGTGGCGTCGGCGGCGAAGTAGGAGGCTCGCGCCGGCAACGGCGGGGGCTGAGTGAATGGACCGCGAGCTTCAGCTCGCCCCGTCGGTTCGGCAGCCGGGGTTCCGGGGCGAGCTGAATCTCGCGGTCCACTCCCTGTCGGCTCCGAGCGGTGTCCAGCCGTGGTGCGCGGACTTGAGTCCGCATCCGGGCTGACGGGGGCTCTATTGGCCAAGCGGACTGAAGTCCGCGCACCATTTCGGGCTGTCGGCAGTCATGGACGTTTCCACGCCGACTCCCCGGCTTGACAGATCGTGCGGGCCGTGCATTCTCCCCGCCCCGCCGCGTTGGAAACGTGTCGGTTACCTCTCCAGACCATGAAAAAGGATATTCATCCCGACCTCCAGCCGGCCATCTTCGTCGACATGACGACGGGTGCCCGCTTCATCACCCGCTCGACCAAGACCTCCGAGAAGAAGGAGACCATCGACGGTGTGGAATACAACGTGATCTCCGCCGGTATCACCTCGGACTCGCACCCGTTCTTCACGGGTCAAAAGCAGTTCGTCGACACCGAAGGGCGCATCGACAAATTCCAGAAGCGTTTCGGCTCCGTCCGCCGCGCTGGCAAGCCGAAGCTCAGCCAGTCCTGATCGCCGGGATCATCCGCGATTTTCCAAACGCCCGTCCGCACCCCGCGGCCGGGCGTTTTTACGTGTCGAATTCAACATCCAGCAGCCAGCAAGGAATGATCAAATGCCAGTGACTCGGGAGCGGAACCATTGATCTTTGGATGTTCCTTGGTGATTGTTGAGTGTTGAAGGTTTTCTTCCCGCTCCTCATCCGCGAGCCCCGCTCGGTCAGCTACACGATCGTCTTCGGCATCTGGGGCGAGGTGCTGCTCTACTGCCTGCTCCACGATCAATATCTGGTCCGCCTCGCGCCCGAGCATTTCACGGTCTACCACCCGCCGCTGTGGGGGATTGAAAACGAACCGCTGCTGGCCGCGGCTTGGGCGTTCCGGGCATCGGTCGGGCCGGGGATCGTGCTGGGTCTGGCCGCGCTGTTCGTCGGTCGACTCGGTCGCTGGCCGAAGATGCCCGTTACGCCGATGCTGAAAGCGGTCGCGCTCGGACTGGTCGTTACCGAACTTTGCGGACTCTCTGCCGGTGCCTACTCATGGTTCACCGGCCGCACGGTGTATCCCGAGATCATCTACCCGGAACTCACCCGTCCGCTGATCACCAGTCAGTCGATCCAAGTGACCTGCTATCTGGCCGGAGCCGTAGTCGGGCTTATCTTCCTCCTTTGGATCCTTCGCTGGCGGATGCGAGCGCGCGCCTGATGGCACCGGCATTCGCTTTCGCCAGCCACAGGCCGATCCCAAGGGAGAGAATGCCGACGGTGAAGAACCCGACATTCATCGCCGGAACCATTGGCACGCCGAACTGCATCACGAGGCTGGCCAAGGCGGTCGTCAGGGCACCGAGCAACAACCCGGTCGAGCCGATCGCCACCACCACCCCGAAGCCGAGCATCAGCAGCTTGCGCATGTGAGGCTGAAGCGCCTTACCGAGGGTCGGTGCCGCCTCCTTGGAATCGGAGATCAGGCGCAGGAGGAGATTTTCGCCGTCGGTCATGGATTACCCGTTTGCGCGGAGGGGGGGAGGCGCAATGGGAATCTTCCGAAGGGGAACATCCAACAGCCAACAAGGAATGATCAGGTTTCAATGGAAGCGGTCGGAGACCGCCGCGCCCTGATATGGCGCCTGGAAGGCGCCACTCCTTGGCCATTGATCCTTCCTTGCTGGCTGCTGGATGTTGAATCTCTGAAAACGAAAAAGCCGGCCCCGTTTCCGGAGCCGGCTTTCGTGAATCGCTCTTGCGAGCCTCGGAGGATCAATCCTCGTCCTCTTCGGACGGGCTCCACTCCTCGGCGGCTGCGGTGGCGAGGTTGAAGGCCTGCTCGAGGCCGACCATCTCGGAAGACGGGCGCAGGCTTTCGAAGCTGGCGCTCTCCTTCTTGAGTTCTTCCTCGCTGTAGCTGACGGCCTTGATCGAAAGACCGATGCGGCGCTCGACCTTGTCGACCTTGATCACGCGGGCCTCGATCTCGTCGCCGACCTTGATGACGTCCTTGACCTTCTCCACGTGGTCCTCGCTGAGCTGCGAGATGTGGATGAGGCCGTCGATGTCGCCGTCGAGGCTGACGAAGGCGCCGAACGAAGCGATCTTCGCGACGGTGCCCTTGACCAGGTCGCCGACCTTGAAGCGGTCGTCGATGAGGCTCCACGGATCGTCCTCAAGCTGCTTGACGCCGAGAGACACGCGCTGGTTGGCCTTGTCGATGGAAAGCACGATGGCTTCGACCTCGTCGTTCTTCTTCAGCACCTCGGACGGGTGGTTGATCTTGCGGGTCCAGGACATGTCGGACACGTGGATCATGCCGTCGATGCCTTCCTCCAGCTCCACGAACGCGCCGTAGGCGGTGAGGTTGCGGACCGGGCCCTTGATGGTGGCGCCGATCGGGTAGCGGACCTCGATCTCGTCCCACGGGTTCGGCTCGAGCTGGCGGACGCCGAGCGAGATCTTCTGCTCTTCGATCGAGATGCCGAGGACAACGGCCTCGATTTCCTGATCGAGCTCGAGCACGTCGCTCGGGCGGGTGATGCGCTTGACCCAGGAAAGCTCGGACACGTGGACCAGGCCTTCGACACCGCGCTCGAGTTCGACGAACGCGCCGTACGGGAGGAGCTTGGTGACCTTGCCCTTGACGGACGAACCGATCTGATACTTCCGCTCGATGTCTTCCCACGGATTGTCGGTCATCTGCTTGAGGCCGAGCGACACGCGCTCCTTCTCGCGATCGACGTCGAGGATCATGACCTCGACCGGCTGGCCGATCATGAGCATTTCCGACGGGTGGTTGATGCGGCCCCACGACATGTCGGTGACGTGAAGCAGGCCGTCCATGCCCTGAAGGTCGACGAACGCACCGAAGTCGGTGAGGTTCTTGACCGCGCCGGTGACCTTGTCGCCGACCTTGACGGTCTGCAGGAAGCGCTGGCGGAGTTCCGCGCGCTCGGCCTCGATGACCTCGCGGCGGGAAAGCACGATGTTCTTCCGGTCGTCGTTCACCTTGACGATCTTGAACTCGTAGACGTTGCCGACGTACTCGGTGAGATCCTTCGGCGGGATGATGTCGACCTGGGAGCCGGGCAGGAAGGCCTCGACGCCGACGTTGACGGTGAGACCGCCCTTGACGACGGCCTTGACCTTGCCGCGGACCAGACCGCCGTCTTCGTAGACGCGGACGATCTTGTCCCAGTTCTGCTTGTGAGCGGCCTTTTCCTTCGAGAGGACGACCATGCCCTCGTCGTTTTCAAGCTTCTCGAGAAGGACTTCGACTTCGTCGCCGACTTCGATCTCCTCGTCTTCGAACTCGGACGCCATGATGGTGCCTTCGGACTTGTAGCCGATGTCGACGAGAACGACCTGCGGGCGGATCTCGATGATCGTGCCCTTGACGATGGTTCCTTCCTTGAACTCGGTGAACTTCGAATCGATCAGTTCACTGAGTTCCTGGTTTTGGGGTTCAAGCACTTGGGTGCTCATGTGGTTAATGGTTAGGTTGGTTTGGTTAATCGCTTGTCCTTCCGAGATGCCCCGATTTTTGTCTGACACGCCACGGGGCTCCAACCGCGTGCCAGCTTGAGGAAAGAGAAACGGGCGGCGAACCTAGGCACTGCGACCCCGTTGACAAGCAGAAATGCTGCTATTTCAGGGGGTTGTGGAGAAGTGACGGGCAGCGGGTCAGGAGTGAAAATCGGGGGAATTCGGCGGCCCGATCGGACGGATCTTGGCAGGTGGGCCGGGCCGGCGAGGATGGGCCAGTGGAGAACGGGGAAATCGGGCCGAAACCGCTTCGGAAATCCGTAGGATTCTGGATGGGAGCGGTGGTGGCGCTGTTTCTGGTGTGGGCTTGGGTGGATTCGATGTGGTGGAGTACGGAAATCAACCGCTCGAGCGAGGCAGAAATCGTAGGCCTCCACTCAAGAATTGGGGGGATTTATATCGATCATGTGCAAACCGGAAGTGGTGGAACGCCTCGAAGTTCCGCCGTGTTTCTGTGGGGGCGTCACGACAACGACGACCGAATCGGCGGGGAAGGAATCGAGTCAATTCGGGCCTCCGCATCAGGGTGGTTTCCCACGTTCCACGCCTCCGGGTGGGGCGACGCACGGGGCTTCAAGGCGTTTGTGCCCTATTGGATGATTCTCTTGGCGTGGGTGACTCTGTGGACATTGACGCTTGTTCTCTACGGCCGCTGGCAGCGCAAACGGCTGGCGGTCAGGGGTTCGTAGTGCCGCCTTTAGGCGGTCCTCGTTCGCGGTCCGCACCGCCTGAAGGCGGAACTACAAACTCTAGTGGAGGACCTTGATGCGAAATGCGGACGGGCCATGCTGCGAGAGTGAGCCCGAAACCACTCAGAAAGTCGGTATCCTTTTGGCTGGGCGGGTTCTTGGCATGCTTCCTCATGTGGGCGTGGGTGGATTCGATGGAGAACGAGACCCGGGCCTACGGCTCCAATCTGGTCCGCACGGTCGAACTGACCTTGGTCCATTCGGAATTCACCATCCGAACCTCGAACGCGTCGTTCCGGGACGGATGGGTCGAGAACCCGGACTATGTGCCTCCCCCGCTGACTTGGGATTATCGCCGGTCTTCGCTGAACCATGAGCATGTCGAAGCAGGTAACTGGATGGTCGCTCCCAGCTACTCGAGCCGGCGGGGCGGGGTGATGTGGCTCCGATTCATCGGCATCCCGATGTGGCTGATCCTGTTGGGATGGAGCGGTCTGTGGCTGGGCTCGATTTTCCTCTACCGTCGCTGGCAGCGCAGACGGCTCGCGGCCAGTGGTTCGTAGTTCCGCCTTTAGGCGGTCGCTTCTCGCGGCTCGGCCCCTGAAGGGGGAACTACGAACCCTTGATGCCGAACCGTGAAGGAACACTTCAGGCTGCCATCCCATCGATAGGGTGAGACCCTGCCCGTCAAAACCCAGCCATCCGCCTGCTTGAGTGCGAAAACCCAGTCCCTCGGGGCCCTTTTGGCCCTCCTGCCCGCCGTTGCCCCGGCTCAGGACATCCTTTTCTCCGACTCCTTCGATCGGGCCGATGCCCGGAACATCGATGCCTCCCTGACGGGAATAGTCGATGCCACCGGCTCGTCGCTGGCGGCCGACGGCGCTTACGGCCAGCCCTTCGTCGACGCGGCCAACGACACCAGTGGTCCCGATGGCAACGCCGCCAACGGAGGCGGCGCCCAGATCCTCGGAGGAAAACTCGAGCTCGCCGACGGCGCGGGAACCTCCAATGCCTACGTCCGGCACAACTTCATCAATCCGGAGATCCTCGCCGCCGGGTGCTTCAGCGTTTCGGTCGAGATTTCCGGAGCAACGCAGAGTGGAACCGGGCAGGGCGGCGGATTCGCGATCGGGATGTCCGAGGCCGAAGCCCTCGATACCGGCGACGCCTTCAACGGCGACGGCAGCAGCGACGACCTGCGCCGGATGACCGACGCGTTCGGAGATCCGGCGGACTCGATGGCGGTCTCGGATTTCTGGGTCGTCCTGCAGGCCGATGGCCAACTCGTTTGGGGCGGGATCGGCGACCAACCGGCCTTCGGCTCGACCGATGTCGGCACCAAGACGGGCACGGTGTCCGCCATTTTCTCCCTGAGCGACTTCAACGACGGCTCGTCCGTCGGCTTTGAGGTCTTCTTCGACGGAGCTTCGGTCGGCACGGGCACGTTCCCGTGGACCGGAACCGACGCCAACTTCATCGGTCTTGATGCGCGCGACAGTGGCGGCGTGTTCTTCGACAACCTGTCGGTCGGCATTCCGCAACCGGTCGTGACGCTCGACTGCAACCCGACGACCGTGGCGCCGGGGAATCCGGCCAAGACGATCAGCCTGTCGTGGTCGGCGAGTCTTCTGCCTGCGGGATCGACCTATGCGATCACGGCGGACCAGGCGGTCAGCTTTCCCGGCGGCGGTCAGTCGGGTCCGGCAACCGAAACGGGTACGGTGGATGCCGTAGTGAATGGAACCCTCGGTGACACCACATTCACGATCGAGATCCTCGATGGAGCGTCGCCGGTTGCCAGCGCGCAGGCGACCGTCTTCCAGAAGCGGCCGAATGTCCTGCTCATCATGCTCGACGACATGGGCTGGTCGGACTTCGGCTGCTACGGTTCGGAGATCCGCACGCCGACCATCGACTCGCTCGCCGTCAACGGCCTCCGCTACCGGAACTTCTACAACACCGCGCGCTGCTCGACCACCCGCTGCGCGCTTCTTTCGGGGCTCTACACCCAGCAGGTCGCCGCCAACCCCGGAGCGTCGCTGCCGAACCTGATCACCGACAACAACGTCACGATCGCCGAGCTGCTCTCGACCACCGGTTACCGGCGCTACATGGCGGGCAAATGGCACCTTGGCACCAGTGCGGACCGCTCGCCGATCGGGCGCGGGTTCCAGCACATCTTCGGACAAACGAGCGGCGGAAGCTTTCCCCACAACCAGGTCAGCGGCGGCAACCACGACTCGTTCTGGGACCCGTCGAATTTCGGGTTCTATTCGGAAAACGACGAGGTGCCCGAGATCGACTGGACCGGCACGACTTTCCATCAGACGGTCGGCATTGGAGACTACTCGGTCGATTTCATCGACCACCACCTTGGCAAGAACGATGGAGCGCCGTTCTTCCTCTACATGCCTTTCAACGCGGTGCACTGGGACATCAACGCGCCCGCGGAAATGGCCGACCGCTACACGGACGTGGCCGACCTTTCGCCGGACGGACTGACCGCGGACGGCGGCGACGATGGTGGGGACTACTATCACTACGAGATCGGCTGGGACCAGGTGAGGGCGGACCGTTTCGCGCGACAGCAAAGTCTCGGAGTACGGGATCCATCGTGGGTGCTCTCGCCGAAGAGCCCGGCGATCAACTCCAACGGAACGGCGAGCCCGCTGCCACCGCTGACGGACATTCCGGATTGGAGCACCCTCGACGCCGACCGTCAGGCGGATCTCGCGAGGAGGATGGCCGTGTATGCGGCGATGCTCGAACAGGTCGACGACAACATCCGCAAGGTCACCGACCACCTCTCCGCCAACGGACTCCTCGACAACACGATCATCTTCATCCTCGCCGACAACGGCGGCAACTACGAGGGCGGGCTCTACGGCAAGACCGACGGTGTTTCGAATGCCGACCCGGTGACGGGAACCGCCAACCTGCGCAACATGGGGCAGGCGTCGAACCCCGACCTCCACATCGGTGGCGGATGGGCGAACGTGAACAACACGCCGTTCCGGCTCTACAAGCACTACCAGCACGAGGGCGGCATCCGTACGCCATGCATCGTCCACTGGCCGGATGGCATCACCTCGCCCGGCCGCTGGATCGAAGATCGCGGACACCTGATTGACATCATGGCGACCATCGCCGACGTCACGGATACTGCCTATCCCGCGAGCTGGCCGGGACGTACGCTGCTGCCGCTCGAGGGTGAGTCGCTGAAGCCACACTTTGACCCCGCGACCGCCGCCAGCTTCCCCGCCCGTGGCATCGGCTTCGAACACGAGGCGAACCGCGCGTGGTTCAAGGGCAACTACAAGTTCGTGACCAAGAACTTCGCTTACCCGGACGGGTCTTCGCCGCAGGACGAGTTCGAGCTCTACGACATGAGCGTCGATCCCACCGAGCTGAACAACCTCGCGCTTTCCGAAATGGACCTGCTGCTCGAGATGATCGACGACTGGAACGCGTGGGCCACGCATGTCGGCGTGGTGGCGGACCGTCTGATCGATCCACCCGGTCCGCAGGTGAACCCGGCCCCGCTGCCGACAGACCTGTTCCTCGACACGTTCAACCGGGCCTCGAATTCCGATCACGATGCATCAGCGGAAGGCATGTCCGGGCTCCGGGTGCCCCCGATCGGTGCCGGCGCGGCGTGGTGGGATGCCTTCGAAGGCGGAAGCACGGAGGTAAACAACTTCGCGCTGCGGATGGCGGTTGGTTCGGGGATGACCGAGACCGCGGTGCAGCACAACTTCGTCGACCCCGAAATCCTCGCCGCGGGAGGCTTCTCCGTGCAGGTGCGGGTCGATGAGATCCTGTCGAGTGACGCGAGTGGTCCGGCGGACCGCTATGCCGGGATCGCGGTCGGGCTCACGGCATCCGAAGCGCAGGACTCGAGGGACATCGGCAACGCGGGTCCGCCGTACTCGTTCCGCGGGTCGGTCGCGAATCCGGTCGGCACCGCCGACTTCCTTGTCGACCTCGACATCGACGGCAACCTCAAGTGCTGGTCGAACGGTGCGCTGCTCGACACGGTGCCGGTCGGGCAGACGACCGGGAACCTGCTGGTCTGCTATCAGCTCGCGTCCTTCGCGGCCGGGTCGCCGGTGACGGTCAGTGTGTTTCTCGACGGGCGGCTGATCGATATCGACAGCGGCTCGCCCGCGGTGTCGCGGAGCTTCGTTTGGGATGCGGCCGACACCAACCACATCGGGCTCAGCGCCCGTGCTTCGGATCGTGTGGTGCTCGACAATTTCGCGGTGCGCACGCTGCCGCTGAGCGCTTCGTTGGCTTCGGAGTATGCCTTGGCGAACGGCCTGACGGATGGCGGTTCGGCGTCGGGCGCGGATCCGGATGGGGATGGCGACGACAACTTCACCGAATGGCTGAAGCAGGGTGATCCGACCGGATCGGATGCCGGGTCGAAGCTTCTCTCCATTTCCCCGTCCGCATCGGGCGAGTTCCGCTTCAGCTACGTCCATGTGAATGAGGCGGATCTGGCGGGCCTGACGTATCGTTTCCGCTACTCGACCGATCTGGTCGGTCCCGTTTCCTCGTGGCCGGTCTTCACGCCGGACGAAGTCTCAAGCGAAGCCCTCGGCGAGACCCACGAGCGCCGCCTTGCCGCGGTCCCGGCAGGATTGGTGACGGCGAATGACCGTCTTTTCATCCTCGTCGAGGTCGAGTGATGAACGGTCCATGAGGGCCCGCGGCCAGTGGTTCGTAGTTTCGGGGCAAGCAGCTGCCGATCCACGCCGGTGATCTTGCAGCCCCGGAGGGGCGCCGGCAGTTAGCCACGGGGTTTACCCCGTGGATCAGGATGCCACGATATTGGAGCGCCGAAGGTGCGCAGGCGAAGCGGTGGCACGGATGAGGCTGACCTCGCCGTCGCCCCTCGCGGGGCTCATTCAATCTGCCGGACCCGCAAACCACGGGGTGAACCCCGTGGCTAACTGCCTGCGTCCCTTCGGGACTTCCGGGTGACCTGCAGGACAAGCTCGCGCAGCCTGTTTCTCCTTCACCGGCTCCTTGATCCATGAAAACCAGCCTCACCCCCAATCAGCACGAACCGCTGCAGCCGGCTTCCACGTTTGACCCGTTCCCGACCTCTTTACAACCCCGCCCAGTTCCCTTGGGGAATCTGCTCGAGGAACCTGGCATCGGCGCCCTTGACCTTGAGCCAGCCGTTCTTGTGGCCGATGGCCTTGAGCGGCGTGGCGGCTGTGAAAAGTACGACACTCGCTACCAGTGCGAGGATCATCGTGACGATCGTGTAACCGATCGCCTCATCAGGAAGGCTCCCGAAAATCATCGCGAGAAGGCAGACGCCCGCGAGGGCAAGAAGGCCAAATCCGATCCCGCGAAGCCGCAGCATTCTTTTCGAGGCCGCAGGGCTGAGACTATAAACCACCTTCGCCTTTTTCTGGCAGACCAGGATGAGGATCACCAACGGAATGAGTCCTCCCAGGAGCCCGAGGAAAACCCAGGGCGGGTTCCACGAGAGAGGGACCTGCTTCCGCCAGTCGTTGTCCGAGGTTTCATCGCCTGTCGAGACGCAGGACGGGGGAAGTACCGCGCCGTCTCGGACAATGAGAAAAACGTCGTCCTTGAAGAAGGTGGTGGTGAGCGAACCGCCCGGGATCGCGGGCGGTGAGGCCGGCGGTGCTGAGGGTGTCGAGTAAGGGTTGATCGCTTCGGTCGCCGGTTGTTCCTCCATTGGCCGGAAAGCTGGACGCGCGGATTCCCGAAATGAAGCTGAAAGTCAGTGAATGGGTTCGCGGCCAGTGGTTCGTAGTTCCGCCTTCAGGCGGTCGTTGTTGGCGGCCTCGGCCCCCTGAAGGGGGAACTACAAACCCCAGTGGCGGATCTTTGTGGGTCGATGCCAGCTTCGGTGGTTTGAGGCTTCTTGAAGGTGGGATCACGAACCCTTGGATCCGGCTTCCGGAGTTCCGTCTCGCTTGGCAGCGGTGACCGGGCGTGCATGCTTCAGCCATGCCGCTTTTGTTGGTGATCCGCTACCCGGAGGAGGGACCCGGCCTGATGGCTTGGGGGCGCCGGGCCGCCATGGCGCTCGAGGAGCCGATGGAAGTGGTCGTATGCGATCCCGAGGGGCCGCAGGAGGGCATCGGCTGGGAGGAGGAAAGAGGCGAACGCCCGGTGTTTCTCGACGGACTGGAACAAGATGAACGCTGGGGAAGGGTGCGCATGGAGAACGCTGCCGGAGCTCTCGCTGAGGCTTCGGTTCAGGCCAAGTTCATGCTCATCGGCAAACACAACTCGGGCCGTGGCGACAACGACTCTCCCGAGCGCCGGTTGTCGCGAGCGGTCTTCGATCAGGCCCGCTGTGCGGTCGGAGTACTACGGTTGCCGGAGGAAAACCGCGACTGGGCCGGGAAGGTGCTGGTGCCGTGCGCCGGCGGGCCTCACTCGCGGGCGGCGCTGCGGCTCGCCGAAAAGCTGGCAGGGCAGGGGGCCACCGCGTTCTTCGTCGAGCCGGACGTCGATGAGGTCTCGCGGGAAGTGGGGGAACGTCTCCTCAAGAAAGCGATCAAGCGCGCCGGGGTGGATCCCGACGCGGTGACCTGCAAGGTGGCCTTGGGAGAAAAGGTTTCGGACGAGATCCGCAAGGAAGCCGAGGGCGGCGACTACGAGCTTCTCATCATCGGCGCGAGCAATACCGGCACCCTGCGGGCCAAGCTTTTCGGCACGGTGCCCGACCGGTTGCTCCGGGGTCCGGGTGGGCTGGCGCTGGCGGTGGTCCGCGCGGCGCCGCCGAAGGGCCACCAATTGCGTGAGGCGCTGGGCCGCTTCATGCGGCTGAAGGTGCCGCAGCTCGAGCGCGACGAGCGCGTCGCGCTGGTCGACGAGGTCGAGGGCAAGGCCCGGTGGACCTTCGACTTCGCCGCGCTGATGGTGCTGGCGACTTCGATCGCGGCGCTCGGACTGCTGGCCGACTCGGTCGCGGTGGTGATCGGGGCGATGCTGGTTGCGCCCCTGATGACTCCGCTGATTGGCGGCGGGCTGGCCCTGGTTCAAGGCAACTGGCCGCTGTGGCGGCGCAGCCAATGGGCGGTGCTCATGGGATTCTTCGCCGCGCTTGGGATCGGCATCCTCGCCGGATTCGGCGCGCGGCTGCTCGGCTTCGGTCTCACCGGCGAACTCGCCGCCCGCGGCGAGCCGACCCTGCTCGACCTCGGCGTCGCCTTCATTTCCGGCGTGGCGGCGTCCTACTGCCTCGCCCGGCCGTCGCTCAGCGGTGCCTTGGCCGGGGTGGCGATCGCTGCGGCCCTGGTGCCGCCCATCGCGACCGTCGGCATCTGCCTTTCCCTGGGCGAAACCGAAACGTCACGCGGCGCGGCGCTGCTTTTCGGCACCAATGTGGTGGCCATCGTCCTCGGAGCCGCGGGCAACTTCTACCTCGCCGGGATCCGCGGCCAGCAGGCGGGCGGCGTCTGGGCACGTCGCCTGTTCATCACGCTCGCCCTCGCCTGTGCGGGGCTTGCGGTGCCCTTGACCTCCGTTTTGGTCGGAAAAGTCACCGAGCCGCGGCTGCTCGAGCAGCGGCTGCAGGCGGTCGCTGACAACGGCGGCTACCGGCTGCTGAAGCTGCGCCGCACCCGGGAAGCGGGCGACCGGTTGGTGGAGCTCGAGCTGGCCGGTCCGGCGGCTGCCGGCGACGCCTTGGTTTCCCGGCTCCGGGCCGCAGCGGAGGATGAGGTGGGCCATCCGGTGCGGGTCCGGGTGCGGACCTTGCTGGAACGCGAGGAAGTCGGGGATTCCCGCTGACCGATTCCGGCCCCTCCGGCACAAAACTTCCCTTGCGTTTGGGCGTTTCCGCCGCTATCCCCGCCGCCCGCCCGATGCCGGAGAACACTGAAAAGTCCCTGAAGCTGGCCCTGCCGAAAGGCAGCCTGCAGGACCCGACCCTCGATCTGTTCGAGAAGGCCGGATACAACATCCATGTCTCATCGCGCGGCTACCGGCCGGCGTCCGACGACAGCGAATTGGATATCTTCCTGATCCGCGCCCAGGAAATCGGCCAGTACATCGGGCAGGGATTCATCGACTGCGGGATCACCGGTCTCGACTGGGCGACCGAAGCCGGCCGCGAGCTGGTCGACCTCGCCGAGCTGCCCTACTCCCGCGCCACCGTGCGACCGACCCGCTGGGTGCTGGTCGTTCCGGAAGACTCGCCGATCCAGAAGGCCGAGGATCTCGAGGGCAAGCGGATCGCCACCGAGGGCGTCGGCATCACCAAGCGCTACCTCGCCGACAAGGGCATCAACGCCGAGGTCGAGTTCTCATGGGGCGCCACAGAGGTGAAAGTGCCGGATCTCGTCGATGCGATCGTCGACGTCACCGAAACCGGATCGTCCATCCGCGCCAACAAGCTGCGGATCGTCGACACCCTGCTGACTTCCTTCCCGCACTTCTACGCCAGCGCCGAGGCCGCTGCGGATCCGTGGAAGCGCGAGAAAATGGAGCGTATCTGCATGCTTCTGAAGGCCGCGCTCGATGCCCGCGACAAGGTGGGCTTGAAAATGAACCTTCCCGAGGACAAGCTGTCCGTCCTGCTCGAGACGCTGCCATCGCTGCGCCGTCCGACCATTTCCCAACTCGCCGACGGCGGCTGGGTGGCGGTCGAAACGGTGGTGGGCGAGGAAGTCGTCCGCGACATTATCCCGGCGCTCAAGCAGCTGGGAGCCGAGGGGATCATCGAGTATCCGCTCAACAAGCTCGTCCTCTGAAACTTTCCTAGCAACCAACCAACCCCGAACCGACACCACCATGGGCTCGCTCAAAAAGCGTCGTAAGACGAAGATCAGCAAGCACAAGCGCAAGAAGCGCATGAAGCAGAACCGCCACAAGAAGCGGCTCCGCTACAAGTCCTGACGCCGTGAAGCGTCGGTGGCCGCTTGCTGCCTGAAAAGACTTGAACCAAGCAGGGATCCGGAATGCCGGATCCCTTGTTTGGCGTACGGAGTGGCGCATCGGACCGCGAGCTTGCTCCCCCGATGTGTCGGCGGCAGCTCGCCCCGTCGGTCCGGTGAGGTAGGGACAAGCGCCCCCGCTTGTCCGCCGGTGCGAGAAGTGGGCGGATCCCGGACGACCGAGGGCGATCGTCCCTCCCTGCCGGGGTTCCGGGGCGCGGTCGGAGCCGCGCGGTCCTTTGTCAGAGGTAGGGCGGTCGTCCCTACCAACCGGGGTTCCGGGGCGAGCTGAAGCTCGCGGTCCATCACGGTGCCATGCTTCCACACAAAAAACGGCCGCGGGTTTCCCCGCGGCCGCTGCCTTTATGAATCGCTCCGTCAGGGGTTGGTCAACTCCACACGGGCGAAGATCCTCGCTTCGGACGCCGGACTCACAGTCGCCTCAATGGTGACCAGCTCGTAGCCCGGTCCGTCGGCCACAACGGTCACCGGAGCCATCGTCACGGTCACCCCGCTCTCGGTGCCTCCGCTCGGAGTCCAGACCCCGAGAGCGGCCGACCACTCGTAGCTCTCGGTCAGTCCGGTGCGGTCGACCGGACGGCGGTGCACGAAGGTGAAGGTGCCGGGCCCGGTCTTGGTCACTTCGACCAACGGGCTTCCCGAGTTGTCGGGAGTCAGCGGATCGCTGTTGAAGAAGTACCACTCGAAGCCGTTCGGTATGCCGTCATTGTCGTCGTCGTCATCGAAGCCGCCGACCAGTCCCGGATAGTTGGCCGACACCCACGAATCGTAGGCATTGCTCAGCAGGGCGGTCAGCGTGACCGTCTGGCCGTCGTCGTAGTCGATCTCGAAGCTGTTCGAGCCGACCGCCACCGTCGCGCCGTCGGCGAGACCGGCGAAGGTGCCGCCGAGACTCTGGCCGGTGTAGTCGATGATCGTCAGCTTGGTGCCCGGGCTGATCGCCTGCGGGCTCAGCGCGATGTCGCTCAGGTCGAGCGTGACGTTGTTGTTGATGGTCACCGGGCCGCCGGTGACGACCAGCTTGTCGGCGCTCGGCACCGAACTGTCGATTTCGACCTCGAAGATCGAGTTGTCGGCAAACACGACATCGACCGTCGTCAGCGTGCCGATGCTCGAACCCGGAGCAAGCGTGCCGCCGTCCGCGACGTCCACAGCACCGCCCGCGATCCCGCTGCCGCCAAGCGTGGCGCCGCCGGTCACCGTGATCAGCCCGGTCGCCGCCGACTGGTCGCCGTCGATCAGCAGGGTCGAGGTGTTGTTGATGTTGGTCGGGCCGGCGTAGGTGTTCGTGCCGCTGAGCGACAGCGTTCCGTTGTCGCGGATGTTCAGGCCGCCCGCGCCGGAGATCACGCCTGCCACCCGGCCTCCCACGTCCGTGGGCCCATCGATCGTGCGGATCGAATACTGCACCGCATCGGGGAGGATGATCCCGTTCTGGAGGATCGCGGTGTGGGTGGCCGACGGGGAACCGAAGAACAGCGCGAAGTTCTGCGGATCCACCGACGGGAAGAATCCACCGACACCCCATTCGAGGTCGGCGCCCGCGCCACCGATGTTGATCGTGCGGTCGGCACCGACGGCGGCGAATCCACCGCCGTTGGTCCAGTTGAGTTCACCTTCGCCAGCGCCCACGTTGCGTTCGAGATCGGCCGCACCACCGTCGATGTTGCCGGCGATCTGAAGAATGCCGGAACCGCCGAACTGAACTTCCGCATTGGCCGGAAGCTGGCTTGCCGAGGCGACTTCCAGCACGCCGTTCTCCATCCGGAACGCTCCGTCGAAGGTGTTGGTGCCTCCGAGGGTCACGCCGTCGCCGACGAACACATTGCCGCTTTCGATCACAAGCGTGCCGCTCCCCGCGATCGGGACGTTGAGGTCGACTGCCACGCTTCCGTAGATGACCGACCCGCCGTTGGTGCCGACGGTGATGCCGCGGTTGGCGTCATCGATGACGAGCGGGGCGATCGCCCGGAGACTTCCGCCATCGAACAGGATGTGGTCCGCAGCCGGACTTCCCGGGGCCGTGCCGAGCCGGTCCTCGCTGTCGATTTCGAGGGCTCCCTCGGTCAGCACCGTCGCACCGGTGTAGGTGTTGGTGCCCGACAGGGTCAGGTCGGAGTCACCCAGCTTCCGGAGTCCGAAGCTTCCCGCCAGGTCGTTGGTCAGGTCGGCCGAATTGACGTCGGTCTGGAATCCGAGGAACGACCCCGCGTTGAAGGTGGCGTTGGCCAGCAGCGTGTCGATGTCCGCCGTGAGCCACTCCTGGGCCCAGCCGGTATCGATGGCGAAAGTGCCTCCCGCGTTGGCGGTGATCGACTGGGTCGCCGGATCGATATCCGTCGGGAAACGGAAGCGCATGATGCCTCCGTTGACCGTCGCGCTCCCGGTGTAGCTGGCGAAGCCGTTCTTCTCGAAGGCCTGCTCGCCCGCACCGTTCTTTACGAGGCTTACCGTACTTCCATTCTCGAGGATATTCGCGGTGTAGATGTGTTCCTGTCCGGCGGGGACATCGAGGGTCAGCACCGAAGGGCCCGCGCCCCGGTTGTTGATCCGGCGTGTGCTACCGAGCGTGTCGGGGAGTCCGGCCACCGTCTGGTTGAAGCCGTTCAGGTTGAACTCAGCGATGCCTGCGCCGCCGATTTCCATCAGCGCTCCGGCCGGCAACTGGTCGCTCGCCGTCAGGTCCATCTGACCTTGGAAGATCCGGGTGTTGCCGGTGTAGGTCTGGGCCACGCCGATGCTCAGCACGTCGGCGTCGTTGCCGCTCATCTGCAAGCCGTGGGGCCCGGTGATCGCGTCGGCGAGGGTGATCGAGCCCGGAGTGATATCGAGGCCGAGGTAGGCGGTCGGATCGAGGAAGTTGACCGTGCTGGAAACGGTCGGAAGGTCCGATGAGGCGAAGGTGGTGCCGTCGAACAGCACGGAGAAAACCTCGCCGGCCGCAACGGTGACACCGCTCAGGTCCGGTAGGGCGGTCGCGCTGCCGAGGATGATCTCGCCGTCGAGAACCTGAACCGCGCCAGTGAAGGTGTTTGTGCCGCTGAGGGTCACGCTGACCCCTCCGTCCACGCCGACGCCGCCGGTGCCGCTGATCACTCCGCCGTAGGCCAGCGATCCGCCGCGATTGAAGAGAACAATGCCGTCGTTGGTGATGTCGGTATTGCCAGCAATACTGCCTTCGTTGCCGTTGCCGTCGCCGATGCTCAGCACACCGGAGGCGCCGACCGTGTAGGAGTTCGCATCGGCATCCCCTTCGATGGCCAGCACGCCGCCGTTGACGGTGATGTCGTTGGCGATGGCATTGGGTCCCCCGCCGAATACGAGGATCCCGTCATTCACCGTCACATCGCCAGCAATCTGGATATTGCTGAGCTCTTGGGTTCCCGGCCCGTTCTTGGTGACGTTGAAGTTGCCTTTGTCCTGATTCACGTTGACCCCGAAGTTCGAGCCGAAGACGTAAGACTCGCCGTCAGCGACATCGATGATGAGGTTGCCCGCAGGTCCGCCGGAACCGGGTGCGGCGTTGGTGTCGAAATTGACCACCTGGCGGGTGTTGCTGCCTGAAGTGTCCAGCCCGCCGATCGTCTGGGTGTGGCCTTCCAGATAGAGCTTGGAGTTCGATCCACCGTTGCCGCCGATGGTCACGACCGTGTCGCTCGGAAGCGCCTCGTCGATGCCGAGCGCGAGCCTGCCCTTTCGGATCCGGGTGCCATCCGTGTAGTCGCTGGTGTCCGAGTTCAGGGTCAGGACATTGGCGAAGCCGTCGTCGCGACCGATCTGGAATCCACCGGTGCCGGTGATCGTGCCGCCGTAGCTCTTCGGGCTGTTGGAAATGATCAGGCTGCCGCCGCCGTCGAGTGTGATACCGCGATTGCTGTCGAGACTCGAGGTCGCGCCGAGGAAGAGCACGGCGCCATTCCTGAGGGTCAGGCTGTCGGCGACCGGCGACCCGGGAGCGGTTCCGAGCGCGCTCTCGTCGTTGATGTTCACCGTGATGCCGTCGATGGTCGTGGTGCCGGTGTGGGTATTCACGCCGTTCAGCGCGATCCCGGAAGAGCCGAGCAGTTCGAGATTGCCGGCACCGGTGATGATGCTGTCGACGTCGATCGTGCCGCCTCCTGCGCGGAACGTTCCTCCGCCGGCACCGATCGTGACTCCGCGGTTCGCGGGGATCACGGTGCCGGCATTGACTGCGAGCTCGCCGCCATCGAGGGAAAGTTGGTCAGCGACGGGCGCACCCGGAACCGCTCCCAACGCGCCATCGCCGTTGATGGTCATGTTGCCGTTGATCACCACCTTGCCGGTGAAGGAATTGGCGCCGGTGAACACGGAAGATCCGAGACCGAGGGTGTTCACCGTAATTCCGCCGCTGCCGGAGATGGCCCCGCTGTAGGTGGCGAAGCGTTCGTTCCACTGGCGGCTGAAGGTCACGTTGCCCGAGGGCAGGATCCAGTTGTTGGCGAAGGTCTGGTTGGTATTGCGTTCGTAGCGGAAGGCAGAGCCGTCGGCCATGCTGACGACGCCGAACTGGCCGATCGTGTTCGCAGGGCCGCGGACCGTGATTGGTCCATCGATCACGAGGTTGGCATTGGCGACCGACCAATCCGCGCCATTCGGATTCACGCCGGTATTGAAGGTTCCCGTGCCGGTGACGGTCAGGGTCGAGAGCGCCGCCATGGACAGGGTCGTGTCGTTGGCCTGGTCGTTGGTAAAGGTCAGGACGTTGTCGTTGAGGGCCCATGTGGATCCGTCGAGCACGGTGATTCCTTCGTTGTCGGTCTCGGCCTTGAGCACCACTGCCGATCCGAGTCCGGCATTCAGGGTCAGGTCGCCGACCGTGATGCCGGCACCGGTCGCGAGCGTGACCTCGCCGCCTGCGTCGGCGAACACGCCTTCGGTGGCGCCGGAGTTGTCCCACACCGCGTTGGCTCCTCCGTCCCACCAGTTCGCGGTGGTGGTGTCCCACACTCCCGCCCCGCCGAACGGGCTGCCGGCGAGGTCGGGATCCCAGGTCAGCTGGGCATGGAGGGAAGCGCACGAGGCGGCGCAGGCAAGAAGGGCAAGTCGTGTGACGTGGGCATCGGAGGCGAACGATTCGCTTCGATTGAATTTCATGGAGTTTTTGGCAGTTAGGTTTTGGCAGGCCGGGTTGGGTTAGGGCCCAACGGACAATGACGATCGGTCAGGGCGCGTTATCAAATTGTTGGCAAAACGCTTCGGCAGACCCGTCATGACGGACGAAATCCGTTGAAAATCCTGACGGGCGACGGAGGCTGGCGGCGTCGATGGGCTTTCCGTCAGATTTCTTGTTCGGGACTGCGAATGCCGATCACCAGGTCGAGGCACACGATCCTTCGCGCGAGGATGTTTGGGACCTGTGGGAGCGCAGCCAGAAGCTCACCGAGCGCGGCCGCGCGACCGATTTCCAGCACCGCTACGAGGAAGACATCGCGGCCGCCGCCGAACTTGGCTGCAAGGTATTCCGCTTCTCAATCGCGTGGGCACGGGTCGAGCCCGAGTGCGGATCTTTCGATCCGGAGATGCTCGATCACTACCGCAAGGTGGCCGACTGCGTGAAGGGCCACGGCATGCAGTTGATGGTCACGCTCCATCACTTCGTCTGGCCGCTGTGGCTGGAGCGCGACCACGGCGGGATGATCGGCAAAGGCTTTCCGGACCTCTTCGCCCGCTTCGCTGACCGCGTGGCGGAGGCCTTCGGCGACCGCGTCGACTGGTGGATCACCTTCAACGAGCCGAGCCAGCTGACTTTTGGCTACATCAAGCCGTGGTGGCAGAGCCGCTACTACATGCCCCCGGGGCTGCCGCGCGGTTCGGAAGTCGATGCCGAGGCGGAGGCGGTCGGACGCCTCATCCCCAACCTGTTCCGCGCCCATGCCCGGGCCCGCGGGCTGATCCGCACCCGCAATCCGGAGGCCCGGGTCGGCGTCAATCCGCTCGTCACCGGCTTCCCGCCTTGGCTGCAGAAGTTGATGGACTGGGGCGCGTGCCACCGCGGCTTGCAGGAAGCCCTGTTCAAGTTCACCAGCAAGGGCGCACTGGTCAGCGAGCGCGGCGATGTCGATCTGGTGATCGGCGGCATCAGCGTGGCCGACGAGACGCGGCATGAGTTCAGCGATCCGTACCTTCGGACCGGAAAGGCCGTGCTGGTCAGGGCTGACCACGCTTTCGGTTCGGTAGCCGACCTCGCGGGGAAGAAAGTCGGTCTGGTGGCGGTCGGCAACCAGGCGGAGGGCTGGCGCCGCGATTTGCCGGCAGGAACACGCAGGCAGGCGTTCCGGAACTACGATGATGCTCGTAGTTCACTCGAGGCAGGCGGCGTCGACGCTCTTTACGGTGATGCGTTTTTTCTGATGCCTCCCGAGCTTCGCGATCAGGACAGGTTCCGTTTTCTCGCGGAGCATCTCAGCGACGAGAACTACGTCGTGGTCGCGCCTCACGGTCATGCGCGGTTGGTCGAGATGGTCGATCGCGCGGTGGCTGATGTCGTGCCTTCGGAACACGAGGCCGGAGCGCCGGAACCGGTACAGCGCAAGGCCACCGTGCCGTGTTCGTTGCATGAGGTGTTCCGCGGCGAGGACAGCCTGCCGGAGCGGCTATCGAGCGGGCGCGGTGTGCGACGGGTGCGACGGCGCGGCAAGATCCGGATCGGCATCCGGACCGATGCGCCGGGATTGTCCGAGCACTGCGATGGCGACGGCTTGGAAATGCGGCTGGCACGGCGGATCGCCGCGGAAGTGCTCGGCGACGAGTCGAAGCTCGAGATCGTGCCTCTCGTTCCCGGTCGACGGCTGGAAGTCCTGACGTCGAAGTCGAGCTGGCTCAACTGGGCGTGGCGTTTCTGGGGCACGACCTGCCTGATCGCCAATTCGAACTGGTGGTATCTCGGAACGTCCGGCCGCTTGCCGGAGGAACTGTGCCCCGCGGAAGCGGTCGGCGCGCAGGACTTCGTCGGCCTCGACTACTACTGGGGTCTTCCGACGACCGGCCTGCACCGGTTCCGGCTGCTTGAGGACGCCGCCCACGGACGATTCCTGAAGGCACCGGTGTGGCCGCGCGGATTGTTCCATGCGCTTCGTCGTTTCGGCCGATGGTTCCCGGACCAGGACCTGTTCATCGTCGAGAACGGTTGCCCACCGAAGGCCGGTGGCATGAGCCGGGGCGGGTACATGGACGCCCACCTCGATCAGGTCGAGAAGGCGCTCGACGAGGGATTGCGGATCAAGGGTTACAACTGGTGGTCGATCACCTCGAACCGCGAGTGGGGTCATCCTTTCGATCCCAACACCGACTTCGGGCTCTACTTCGTCGACCTCGATCGCGACCCGGAACTCCGGCGTGTGCCGACCGATGAGGTCGACCGTTTCCGTGCATGGATTGCGAAAGCCGAATCCGCGACGAGCCAAGAACCGTAATGGACCGCGCGAGCCCACTCGCGCTACGGAGCAACAGGGATTTCGAACCGCCAAGACGCCAAGGGCGCCAAGGCCGGGGTTCTGCGGCACGAAGGGTGTCTCATCGGTCGGACGGGCTTCGGGGCGCGAGTGGGCTCGCGCGGTCCGCCTGTCGGCCCGGAGATAGGACTCCCGAAAACTGGATCCGGGAAACTACGCAGGCCGGAACAATTTCGATTCTTGCCGCAACTTTGGCCCATTGAGTGCTGTTAGCTCCCTGTCGCGACACGACTGCGGTCCGACTGAAATGTTCCAAGGGTTGATGGGTTTTCCTTTGGAGTTGATCAGTCGGACCGCTCTTTTTTTGTCTGGGATCGAAGTTCTGCCCCCCGATCGGGGGAGACGTGGAAGTGTGAGGCAAGGAAAGTGGAAGGAGCGTGTATTTTATTCGGCCTGAAACCGGTCTTGGCCCGCCGATTGCTGACCTGTCTTCGTCGCGACACAACAGGCGGTCCGATTGAAAAGTCAGCTGGGTTAATGGGTTTTCCCGGCGGCGGATCAATCGGGCCGCTTTCTTTTATGAGAGGTGGAATGAGTGTTCCTCATCGGTTCGAGGGAATTCCATGCGGCAGGTTGGTAGGTCGTTGTTAGAATGTGACGATGGCGACGAAAAATGCGGCCCGGCACATTTTGGCCCGCTGGTTGCTTCCCCGTTCTCGTCGCGACTGAACAAGCGGTCCGGCTGGATGTTTCAGGGTTCATGGGTTTCCCCTGCGGCAGATCAGCCGGACCGTTTCTCTTTTCAGCCTCAGGCTCCGGTGCAGAAACGGAACCGCGGGGGATTTGTCAGACCGCCCATGCTCGGCATAGCTTGGGGTCGATGGACCCAGAAACCCTGAATCACGATGCCGTTGTCGTCGGCTCCGGAACCTCCGCCTACTTCGCCGCCAGCGGTCTGAAGAAGGGCGGGCTCGATGTCGCGATCGTCGATGAGCGGCCCTTCGGCGGAACCTGTGCTCTGCGCGGCTGCCAGCCGAAGAAGTACCTCGTTTGCAACGCCGAGGCGGTCGCCATGGCGAGCCACTTGGTCGGCCAAGGGATCGTGGCGGCGCCGAAGACCGATTGGGCGGGCCTGCAGGCCCTGAAGAACGAGTTCCTCAGCGGAAAGCCTGAGCGGGAGGTCGAGGACTGGCAAAAGGAGGGCGTCGCGACCTATCACGGCCACGCCCGCATGACCGGACCGAACGAGCTCGCGGTGGGCGACCGGATCCTGCGGGCGAAGCATATCGTGCTGGCGACCGGAGCGACGCCGCGCTGCGCGGGCTACCCGGGGGCCGAGCATTCGGTTTTCAGCGACGCCTTTCTCGAACTCGACGAACTGCCCGAGCGGATCGTGTTTGTCGGAGGCGGTTACATCTCGTTCGAGTTCGCGCATGTGGCGATCCGTGCCGGAGCGAAGAGCGTGACGATCCTCCAGCGCTCGGATCGGGTGCTGAAGAACTTCGACCCGGAGATCGCGGAAGTGATCGTCGCGGCGAGCGAGGCGGAAGGCATCGACGTCCGCCTTGAGGAGTCGCCCGAGTCTTTGGAGAAGGTCGATGCGGGCTACCGGTTGGTCGGAAAGTCGGGGACGGTCTATGAGGCGGATCTTGTGGTCGAGGCGACCGGACGCGTGCCCAACCTCAGCGTGCTCGAGGGCGGCCAAGGTGGCGTGGATTCGGATGACGGCGGCATCAAGGTGAACGGCTACCTGCAGAGTGTTTCGAATCCAGCGGTGTATGCCATCGGCGACTGCGCGGCGACGCCCTACCAGCTCGCGCCCGTAGCCGACGCTGAGGGCAAGCTCGCAGCACGCAACATCCTCGAGGGAAACGTCGAGGAAATGGATTACTCCGTGGTGCCGAGCGCGACCTTCACGATTCCGAGCATCGGCTCCGTCGGACTGACCGAGGAGCAGGCCAAGGAACGGGGTCTCGACTTCCGCGTGAGGAAAGGGAGCACGACCGGGTGGCCGTCGGCCAAGCGGATCGGCGAGAAACACGGCGGCTACAAGGTGCTTATCGACAACACGACCGGTGAACTCATCGGCGCCCACCTCGCCCGCCACAACGCCGCCGAGGCGATCAACGTCCTCGCCCTCGCCATGAAGTTCGGCATCAAGTCGGGAGACCTCAAGGAGTTCATGTGGGCCTACCCGACAATCGTGTCGGACCTGAAGTACATGGTCGGCTAGTGTCCCGCGCGGCAAGAGCGTTGCCTTTCGCGCGAGAGATTTTTTCCAAATGCAAGGCGTGACGAGGGAGCAAATCGAGATTTGTGACCGAGGAACAACGCCGCATCTGGAAAAAAGATCCGCGCCTCGTTCGGCGGACGAGCGCAGCGAGCTGATTTCAAGATAACTTCCTTCATCCCGAAAGGTGACGAACTTGCCGCGCGGGACACTAGCGCTGCTACCCATCACGTTCCGTTGTTCCACAAGGTTCCACCGTCGTGATATCGCCTTGTTATCACGAATCGCGGTTTCACCGGGAAACTTCGAATCGTGCTTTCCGGTAGCCGGAGGAGAGAGCTCATCCCTCACCCGACGACTCGACCCACTTGCTTCGGCGGAGCAATCGCCACGAGATCAACACCTTGCAAAAGAAGCTGCTTTCGATCCCTCAAAATTGACCAACGCTTCGATGCCCCCTAGATTCGATACAGTACACAGTTCGACCAAGGAATGAATACGTTGGCGTTCAAGATCGAGCCCTGCCCGGTGGCGAATGACCATCAGGTGCGTCTCATCGTTGACGGCCACGACTGGTTCGAGGACGACGACACACTCGGCATAGATCCGCCAGAGTTCTTCGCGCAGGGCGCGTTGATCAGCGGAGGGATGATTACCGTTGGTAGATGTGGATGCGGAGCAGTCGGGTGCGACAACATCGAGTTTGAGGTCGAGCGCAAGAGCCCAGGAGTGATTTGGCGGGTTCGCGAGGGCGTCTCCTACGTCTTTCGCGAGTCTGATTATGATCGGCTGATTGAGGCAGCTTCATCGGACTTTTCATGGGAGGACGCCAATCGGACGGCCGAACGGCTCGTGGCCGATGTTCTCGCGGGAACTACCATCGACGACGGATTTCAGTTCGATTGGGCATCTGCAAGAGTCGGTCATGGCAAGATCACTTTGTCTTACAGTCGAGCCGGAGAGCAGCGCACCTTTGATTTCGGCTGGGACGGTGTCACGCCGGAGTCAGCAATTCCCGGAGCCAAGCGCTTCAAACAAACAAGGGTCGACCAAGGCGTGGGTGGACAACCCGCTACCCCGCCGCGAGTCGGAGATTGAACCGTGATCAGAACCCTTTACCCTGAGTCGGATTGGCGCTGCCGGTAGCGGGTGCCACCACTTCGACGCTGCAGAGAATCTTGTTCTTCCCAAATGGCTTTCCAGCTCATTCCTGATTTCGAGGGAGAATGCAGATTTGTTGACGATTGGCGCTCACCATCCAACTCGTGGAATACAGTCGTTCCGTCGAATGGGGTCTGGATCGATTCTGACTACACCTCCCAATTCGAGCTGGCGATTGGCCCGGGAGACTTCTGGCCGGTTTTTCTTCTCAATCCGCTGAGTTGGCCCCTCTTCCGCAAGGATTTCGTGGACACTAGTCTCGAGCTGCAGCGAGCGATACACCGGGGGGACGTCCAGTCTTTACCGATCCTCCTCAATGCTGCCGAAAAGCACCCTGAGTATCGTTTGATCAACGTGACGCGTCTCGTCCCGTGCCTCGACGTCCAGCGCTCCTGCATCAGCAGATTCGATGACGACCCGACCGAAGAGATCAGTGCCGTCAACCGCGCAGTCCTTCGCCGAGAAGCCAGTTCAGATGCGCCGCCGGTGTTTCGGGCGCGAGAGTTCCCGGTGATGCTCTTTGTGCAGGATGCCATGGCCGAGGAGCTTTCTGCTTGCCGCGAACTTGGTGCAGAACTCGTCCCCGTCGAGCTGAGCTAGCAACCGAGAGCCAAGCAAGTAGGAGATTGCGACGCTTCTCAGCGGCCTTGTTGAACGCTGAGTTTGGTGGTTTGCTGCTCACAACGGAATCGGTTCCGCCGCCATTCCTTCAACGTTGTCCTATGAAAAAGAAGACTGCTTACCTCGCGCTGGGAATAGGCGTGGTGTGCAGTCTGGCGTTCACTCCGGTCTTGGTTAGCTGGACACAGTCCGGGATGCTCGATGCGAGCCCTCAAGCACACTTCCTTGCAGGCGTCGGACACATTGTTGGCTGGTTTGGAGCCGAAGACCTACAGCAGCAGTCATTTGCCTCTGCCAACCGAGTTATTTTTGACAGGGTGATAGTGAGGATGGGGCCGGCCACAGAGGAAGAGATGGATGTGCTATACGAGAAGGCGTGCTCCCGGACGACCTTCAAGATTGGTGGGCTTATGACGACGAGGAATGACCCGCCGGGATTCATCGCATTTGAGATTCAACGTGATGTGGAAGACGAGTTTCGACGCGAGTTGCAAGCCGCCCTTGAAGGCTACAAACGCGCACAACAAAGCGGTGGAGGTTCGACGCCGATCACCGGCCGTGTCGAATCGAAATCGCCAGACGCGGCTGGATCTGATTGATTCCTAGCGGGCGCGGCGTGCGTCTTGCCTTCAACGTTCGGCCAAATGATGTACCGGCTCCTTCTATTCATTACCTTGTTGTCTGGCATGACAGGATGCACGGGGTTTCGTGAACCCATAACGACGGCAAAGGCGCAACGCGGGATCGTTGTTAACAGAGATACCGGAACCCCTGTGATTGGAGCGGTGGTAACCAGCAAGAAGGGCGATTCTTCGAGACAAACTGAAGTGGATCAGAGCGGGGAGTTCGTTTTGGATTCCTACCAAATCCGACACAATGGAGATGCAATTGACGATGCGATGCTGGCGGCAGCAAGGGAGCCATTGTTGATTCGCGCATCCAGCTCGGGCTTTTATCCCGCGGAGATGAGATTCGTGAACGGACCAAATACTCTCGACACAATTTTCCCCGACCGCATCGTGATCAAGCTACAGCCAAAAGCTTCGCTTCAAGAGTGAAGTGCATCGTTGGGAAGCCTCATGAAGATCTCGGCGGGAGTGCGATAGTTCTAGCGGTTCCTCGGTCGTCATTTTATCCAGCGCGGACTTGGGGAGACGCCAGACGAAGGTGGCGATGAGTTTCAACCTGAGCCGGGAGAGGCCTTCCGGTAGGAGACGCCCGTGGTGCTCCGGTTTGAAACGTCGGGACTGGAAACGGGTCGGGATTCTGTAGTCCCCCTGCGCCAGGACCCTGCTAGGGTGCCGGTGAACCTGCCAAACCGCCAAGACCCATGAAGAAAGCAATCGTTGTAGCAATGGACGTGAACGCGCTCAGTGGAAAGAAGAAGGAACAAGCTTCGGAGAGCGCGCTCGGTGAACTCAACCGGCATCTGGCCGAAGGATGGAATGTAATCCATTCGTTTCCCATGAGCGGAACTGGAAACCCCATTTGCTCTGCTAGTGTCGTGGTGCTTGAGAAGGATTGAGACAGATGGCTCCGGTCCACAGCGCATCCTGATTGCATGGATCGATCCGATCTGGCGCAAGTGCTGACTTCAGGAGCAAATGAGAGACGAGATGCAGACACCGACCCGGAGCACGGCAGAGCGGAAAGCATCTTGGGCGAGGATCGGCAGGTGGTCTTTTCCCGTGATGTGCGTCGGTGCTCTGCTCGCGATTCCCTACGTGCTCCATCTTTGCTGGGTCATGGGCAGGGCGATCTTGGTATTGGACGGTTCCGGTGCCGGCCCCGAGGTGACGATTCTCGATCACCCGGTTTGGTCGGTGCTTTGCGCCATCGGCGTAGCATTGGTCGCCGGCGGAGTATCGCTTGGCGCGCTGAGTCGGAAGGAATACCGGAAACTGGAGGAAGGCGTTGCCTCTGAAGACGAGAGAAACCAGCCGGACTGACGCCCTCGTTGGAGGCTGCCGACGGATACAACCATGAAACGAAAACGCGCGATCATTCTCAGCGGACTCGGAGTCTGCGTGCTGGCCTACGCCATTTGGTTGGGTCGCCCGTTCTATGTTCGGCCCGGGCTGTTGGTGGACCATCAGATCCCTCCGGAAGCGGAGGAGGTCGTTCGCGAGTGGTTCGAGGAGAGCGGAGGCTGTCCGCCGGCACAGCTGAACTTCGCCAATCTGCTCGAAGCGTTGAGTTCGCCAAGCGGTTCAAGCGTCGGCCACGCCGGCGCGATCCTTGAATCCGCGACTGAGATCCGGGTGGTCCACGATGGGCGGGAGTGGCATTTCGTCAAAGGTGTGGATGGCTGGGCGTTTGACCGTGCCGGCCCGTGAACCACCGAAGCACGAGCCGTGTCCCTTCAAGCCACACGCTTGACCGCTCCGGGCGGTTACGGTGAGAAACGTGGTGCGATGAGAACCTCGGTCTACTTCCGCTTGGCCGTATGCGTGGCTGCCGCCGCGGGAACCGCGGTTGCCGCCGAGCCCAAGGACGACGCGACGGACGTGCGGAGGATCGATGGCTACCAGGGTATCTGGTTCGATCTGGGCCAGCGTTCCGAGTTCGGCTCGAAGTATGCCGGCGGACTTGGGACCTACACGGCCAAGCACGTTCCGCTGGCTGTTCACGCGCCCGATGTCGGAAAGACCTTTTTCGTCTATGGCGGAACAACCCGCCCGGACGAGCGCCATCTGCTCGCGATGGTGTCGTACTATGACCATCGGACCGACCGGGTGCCGAAGCCGGTGGTGGTTCATGACAAGCAGGGAGTCGACGATCCCCACGACAACCCGAGCATCCAGATCGACGGCGACGGCCGCTTGTGGGTTTTTGTGAGCGGCCGTGGTCGCAAGCGGCCGGGCCACATTTACCGCTCGCAGCTGCCCCACGACATCGAGAGCTTCGAGCACCTCGGGCCTCGCGAGTTCACCTACCCCCAGCCGTGGTGGCGGGATGACGAGGGGTTCCTGTTTCTGTTCACGAAATACACGCGAGGCCGCGAGTTGTACTGGAGCGTGAGCGACGCTACTGGCGGCAAGTGGAGCGAGGATCGGAAGTTGGCCGGCATGGGCGGCCATTACCAGGTGAGCAACGAGCGTGATGGCAGGGTCGTGAGCGCCTTCAACATGCATCCGGGCGGGAACGTCGACCGGCGTACGAATCTGTACTTCGTGCAGACGGACGACGGTGGCGAGACTTGGCGGACTGCCGCCGGGAAGAGACTGGAGACGCCTCTGACGGATCCCGCCTGTGCGGCGCTGGTTCACGACTACCGCGCCGAGAAGCGGTTGGTTTACCTGAAGGACATCGGGTTCGATCGGGACGGAAATCCGGTCGTCCTCTATGTCACGAGTTCGAGCAGCAAACCCGGTCCTGTAGGAGCACCCCGAGTCTGGACGATCGCGCATTGGTCCGGGGAGTCGTGGGACATCCGAGAGGTCACGACCTCCACGCACAACTACGACATGGGTTCGCTCTACATCGAGGACGACGGCACTTGGCGAATCATCGCGCCGACCGGGAAGGGGCCGCAGGAGCACGGCGCGGGCGGGGAGATCGCGATCTGGACGAGCCGCGACAAGGGGCGGACCTGGAAAAAGGCTCGCGAACTCACAACGGGGAGCCCGCGCAACCATGGCTACGTGCGTCGGCCGGTGAATGCGCACCCGGACTTCTACGGTTTCTGGGCCGACGGGAATCCCGATTCGCTGTCGGAGTCGCACCTCTACTTCACGGATCGATCGGGCTCTCGGGTGAGATGTCTGCCCTACGAGATGGATCACGCCGAGGCGACACCCGCCACATTCGGGACCGGGAAATGAAAGTGGTCATCGTCCCCCATGACCCCGAGTGGGCGGAGGCGTTTGCATCCGAAGCGCGGAGAATCCGCATGGCGCTTGGTGCGGTGGTGGTCGAAGTCCATCACATCGGGAGCACGGCGATCCCGGGGATGCCGGCCAAGCCGATCATCGACATGCTTTTGGAAGTCCGGAGTCTCGATGACTTGGACGGCGCGACTGCGGCACTCGAGGCGGCCGGCTACGAAGCGATGGGTGAGTTCGGGATTCCCGGTCGGCGGTATTTCAGAAAGGACTCCGCGGCAGGAGTGCGGACGCATCAGATTCACGCGTTCGAACAAGGCAGTGTCGGTTGCGAACGTCATCTCGCGTTCCGGGATTACATGATCGACCACCCTGATGCCGCCCGGGCGTATGGGCTGCTAAAGCGGCAGTTGGTGGAGGCGCATGCAGGTGACTTGGAGGCCTACATCGACGGCAAGGATGCCTTTGTGAAGGAGCACGAAGCGATGGCCATCGGATGGAAGAAGGGAGCTACCCCGAGAGACTCCGCGAGCTGCGAGCCTGACCATGAAGCCTGAACGGATTCGAATTGGCTCCTTCGTGGGTGCCGTGTTCTTTCGCCCGGTGCGCCTTCTCATTCTCTTCTCCTGTGGGCTCTTGTCCTGCTGCGCGGACCGACCCGTCCGATTGCCGGCGTTTGTCGAGGGGAGCGCTCCCGAGGAATTCGATTCACGACGTGCCACGTTCGAGGAGCACATCCATCTGCTTTCGCCGTTCAAGGAATCGGTCCTGCGATCGGAGGCTTATCAGGAACGACTACGTGCGGGTTATCAGCACCCGAACACCCGCAGTCGCCGGGGCGAAGATTATGTTTTCATTCCCGGGCCGGTTGCCGGGGAGGAGGGGGATTTCTTTGAGCACAGTTACCAGCTCGATCGGGAGGCGGGGGAATTCACCACCGTCACCCGATTGTCGGAGAGATCCCGTATGACCTCCAGGTGTGCGAGGCGTGCGGATGGTTGGTGGAGGGAGAGTGTGGAGGTCGATCCACCGCCCCTTGGGAGCATTGTTCCGGTCGATGCGGCGAGGTAGACCGCTTGCCAAAAGTCCTTGCCGAAACGGGGTAGCTTTTTGGTTAGAACGAAAGCCGCTTCGCGGATCGGTTCTCGGGGTTCCGGCCTGCGGGAGCCAATGCCAGCGTTGCTCGTTGGTTCTGGATCTCGATCCACGCCCTCCTCGCGCCTTGGTCTTGGCTCCCGCAGGCTCGGCCGTTTCGGCAACTACATTTGGCAAACGGTCGATGGGTGACCCGCTCGAAGCGCCGGAGGACCTTGGGTTTTGGGCCGTGTCCCCTGAATCCGAGAGACGCTCCGGGCGGGCGCACCCGAAATCAGCGTCCGGCCGGTTGGTCGTTGTCGATCCAGGCGGAGGCGGTGGAGAAACCGATGCCTTGGAACTCGTAATCGTCCTCGGATTCGGAGGTGGCGACTTCGGCGGCCGGGGTCTCGGGCTCCGATGGGGAGTCCCGCAGGAAGTAGACGAGCGAGAAGGCGGTGGCGAAGAAGGCGATGGCGAGGAGGTCGAGCGTTTTCATGGCAGGGTGGGTGACTTGATTCGTCATCCATTCTGCCTGGCCGCATTTGCGCCTGATGCGGCGTTCGTATGGGGAAGGTAAAAGTTTGTGAGGGGAATGTAAGGAGCCGGGGTTGCGGACGGAGCGCCTGAAGCGGGGGGAGTGGATCTCAGGCCTGACGACGCGGGACGCGCTTGAGCTCGCGGCGGAGGGGGGCGACGAGGGACTCGAGGCGGGAGCGGAGGCTGTCGGCGTCGGCGGTCGGGTCGAAACGGAGCCGGCGGTGGATCTCGATGGCTTCGTCGAGCTGATCCGTGCTCGCCAATGCCGGGCGGACGTCGAGCAACCAGCGGCTCAACGGCGTGCCGAGAGGACGCTCGCCGAGGTGTTTGGTAGCGGGCTTTTCGAGCAGTCCGAGCGGCGACAGGGCGAGCGCGGCCTTGGCGGCCTTACGGTCGCGATACGGGCCGACCTGGCGTTTCGATCGCCAGAGGCGCCGGGCGGCGAGTGCCGCGCCCGCGACCAATGGCAGGCAGACGATGACGATGGCGATGGCCATGTTTCCCGGTTGGCTCCGCCAGACGAGGATGTTGTCGCGGAGGATCTGCCAGCGATCGAGCAGGCCTTGCCACGCGGGCATGTAGGGCGTTTCGGTGCCGGACCAGTCGGGCGGTGTCAGATCGACGTCGATCCACGTTTGGCGTGCCTCGTCCCACGCGGTGCACCATGCGTGACCGTGGGTGCCGCGGAGCAGCGCCTCGCCGCTGTCCGGGTCGCGCTCGACGACGGCGAAGCCCGTGGCGTACCGGGTAGGAACTCCGCATTCGCGAAGCAGGAACACGGTGGCGGTGGCGAAGTACTCGCAGTGGCCGCGTTTCGTTTCCTCAAGGAACAGCGAGATGAAATTGGCGCGTTCGTATTCATCCTGCGCCTTCGGATCCGGGAGGGAGAGATAGCGCGTGTAGGTGAACTCGCGGGCGAAATGGCCGCGCAGCACGGCCACCTTCTCTTTCAGTGGCAGGTCGCGGATGCCGAGCTGGTCGACAAAGCGCCGGATCGCCGGTTCCTCGTTATTGGGAATCTGGAGATCGGGCGATTCACGATCGGGATCACCGGGGTCGCTCCACGGAGGCAGGGCGGTGTCCATCGGGTCGCCCCAGAGGATGAGGGCATCGGCGACCGGGTGTTGCGGGTCGACGCGGAGCGAGCCGAAGGCGTTGATTTCGATGTTCTGGGCGGGAAGCACCATGCTTCCGGCATTGGCCGGCAGCGGGAAGAGGTCCTTTCGCGGGGTGCCGCCCCGCACCGTGAACTGCGGAAAAGCCGGGCTGGTGGCGGTGGTGGTGTCGGCGTTCTGGGCGGTGATCCGGAACGGGTCCTCGATGCCGACCGACTGAAGTTCCTGGAACTCCAGCGGTTCCGAGTCCTCTTCGCCCACCCGCTTCGGCAGCTTCGTGCTCCAGTAGGTGTTGAGGTAGTTGTTGTAGGACGAAACCCGCAGCAGTCGCGGCAGTTCGCCATGACGCGGGATCAGCCGCCACTGGATCTCCGGCGACTGCTTGATTTCTCCGAGGTCGCCGATGGCGGTGCGGGTGTGTCGGGAGTATTCAAGCGAGCCGAGCTGGTAGCGGCCGATCAGCAGGCGTTCATAGGCGTAGTCGAGAATCTTCTCTCCGGCGTAGCCGCCGCCGACGGCGGTGAGGAGCATCAGGCCGGCGCTGACCGGCTTCATGCGCTTGCCGGACAGCCGCGGAATGAACCACCAGATCACGAGCACCACCGAAGCGACGAAGAGGAATGCCGAGCGCGAGTGCTGGCCGAGCGAGGCCGAGATCAGCACCGAGCAGAAGTAGACGTGATCGAAGCAGAAACGGATGTCGCGGAACGGCAGCCCGTGCTTGCGGGAGTGCTCACGGCGCTTGCGCAGGAAGAGGGAAAGGTTTGCCAGCGACATGCTACGACGAATCCCGTAGCTCTGGACGAACTGGAGAGGGAACAGGATCACCGGCAGCCAGGTCATCGCGTTCGGCAAGGCGGAGATGGCCGAAGAGTCGAGCCAGACGACACCCACCGTAAGGACGAGCAGGAGGATCGCGACCTGCCAGGCGCGGAGGTAGGCGGGATTGCCGAACTCCCAGCGGGTGCGTGTCCAGTGTGCGGCCTCGACCGCCACGGCGATGATGAGGCCGATCAGCGGCCGGCCGGTGATGCCGCCCCACAGCAACAGGCTGGCCCCGAGCAGCAGGCGGGGTGCGGGCCGGGTGTCCGCCAACTCCCGGTCCCGTCGCGTCGGCGGGGATGTCGGGTTATCGTCAGCGCTTTTCACGGTGTTTCAATGTGGCTCGGTTTGCGGGCGCACGCTAGTGGAGATGGCGGCCGGAACCGTCATCAGAGCTTGTCCGGAAGTTTCATCAGGTCTTCGGCGAGGTGGCCGGACCGGACGAAGTGGGTGCGGGGACGGATGACGGCGGGCATTTCGTCGCAGACGACGATCGCGGCGATCTCGATGCCCGCGGCGGCAAGGCGCTGGAGGAGACGCGCGCGCTCGTCCGACCAACCCGAGAGCACCGCGAGGCAGCCGGCGAGGTCCTCCGAGTGGCGCATCACAAGCCGTTTGAGGGAATCGAACTCGGGCTTGGGCGACGGCTCGACGCCGGCAAGCACCTCGAGCAAGCCTTCGGCCCGCCCGGTGCCGCGTCCGGCAGTGACGACCTGCTCGCGACCGGAGATGAACATCAGCTCGATCAGGCACTCGCGCGTGTCGATGGCGGAAACGAACGAAGCCGCGACCGAGACGGCCTCCTCGAATAGCTCCTCGTCGCCGGCCTCGGGGAAGGTATCGAGAATCAGCCCGTGGCGCGGGTAGAAGCTGTCTTCGAGCTCCTTGATGATCGGCTTGCCGGTGCGTGCCCAGCTCTTCCAGTGGATGAGCCGCGGCGGGTCACCCGGCTGGTAGTCGCGGAGCGCGACGAACTCGCCCGATGGCCCCGTGTTCCGCGAGGTCGCGTCGCCGCCGGGCTGGAAACGTGCGGTGCCCGGGAGCTCGACGTTCGGCAGGCGGTGGCGCCGCGGCAGGATGGCGAGGGTGGCGTCGCCGCCGTCGACCTTCACGCTCCGCTGATAAAAGCCGAGCGGGTCGGGGAGCAGCAGGCGCAGGTCGTCGAGCGGGACCAGCCCGCGGCGGCGTGGGGTCAGCTCCGCGACGATCGTCTGCTGTTCGCCGCGTCGCAGTGCGAGGGATTCCTCCGATGGCAGCGGGTCGAAGGCGAGGCGCCGTTCGCAGAGCCAGTTCCAGCAGTAGTAGGCGAAGGCGCGGTCGAAGAGGTTGCGCTTTTCCTCGCCGGGCTCATGGGCATGGATGAACTGCTGCCGTGCCGGGCGCGGGTCGGGCGGCGACTCGAGCAGCCAGGCGTTCCGCAGCCCGCGCCCGCGGTTGGTGATGTGGTAGCGCAGCCGGACCGGCACGCCCGCGGTGGCATGCTGCGGGAGGTCGCGACGGATCTCAAGCCGGGCGCCGCGGAAGGGCAGCCAGAAGAGTGCGAGGCAGCCGAGCGTGAAGGCGAACGAGAGCAGGCGGAAGACGGCGTCGGACGCCTGGCCGCCGGCGAGGCAGGCGAGCACCACGCCGACCAGCAGCAGGCCCATCCCGGCCGGCCGGATCCGGCGGCGGAGGAAGTGGTTCATCGCGGTGCCGTGGCTGTAGAACGAGTAAAGCCACGGCCTCAGGCGGTTCGAGGCGGTTGGTCGTGTGGCGGGTGGCGGTGAACTCACGGCTGCCTGACTATCGCCGGTCCTGCGTCAGGCTCCAGTCCGGATCGTCGGTTTGCCATCGGGTGCCGCGGGTGCTAATCGGGCGGGGTGCGATTCGGGAGGTGGAAAGTGGAGGTGCGGGGTCTGCCCGACGAGGAAAGGACCCGCCTTGCATCGGCCGAAGCGCACCGCTTGGGATTGCGATCGCTGGCCTCCGATCTGCGGGTCGTGTGGAATCCCCGGCTGCGTTCGACCGCCGGACGCGCCTGGCCGGGGCAGGGAGTGATCGAATTGAACCCGCGCCTGCGGGAGTTTGGCGATGATGAGATCCGCCGGACGCTGCTCCACGAGCTGGCGCACCTCGTGGCCCACGCCCGCGCCGGGCGCAAACGGATCGCCCCCCACGGGCCCGAGTGGCGCTTCGCGTGTGCGGACCTCGGCATTGCTGGCGAATCGGCGAGGCATCGGTTGCCGCTCCCGCGGTCGCGTCAGAAGCGGCGCTTCCGCTACGAGTGCCCGGTGTGTGGCACCGGCATCGAGCGGGTGCGTCGTCTGCGTCGTGCCGCGGCCTGCTTCACGTGTTGCAAGGCCCACGCGGGCGGGCGCTTCGACAAGCGGTTTCAACTGGTGGAGCGCGACCATTGCGCGGCGACCGGGTTGGATCCCTGATGAACCGCTTTTCGAGAAACCTCGCGACGGTGTTGCTGGCGGTGGTGTGCGCAGCGGCGACGGTTCCGGCGGATGCTGCCGACGAGCCGATCGACATGCAGCGGGCCAAGGAGCTGCTGCAGAAGCAAAGGTCCGGTGGACAGCTTTCGGACGACGAGCGGGCCTATCTCGACCGGGCCAAGGAGATCCGGGCTCAGCGTCGGAACGGTGCCAATCCGAATACCCGTCGCGAAGGGGGTAGAAACGCGAACGTCGGCAAATCGTCGGTCGGGATCGAACCGCTTTGCTGCATGGCGGCGGATGCCGACTACCGGGGTGAGGACGGCGGTCTTTACGGCGGAGGGCGTAACACCCCTCCGGACTCGCTGATGGCGGCCTTTGCCAAGCAGGTTCCGAAGGTTCGGCCTCTGAACAAGAAGGGCGAGCCGGATGAGGAAGGGAAGATCGTGTTGCTCTCGATCGGGATGTCGAACACCACGCAGGAGTTTTCCGCGTTCCAACGGAGCATCGACACCGACCCGAGGAAAGCGAAGAGCGTCGTGCTGGTCGACGGTGCGCAGGGCGGCCAGTCGGCCAGCGAGTGGACGGTGAGGAATGCCGAGCGGACCTGGTCGAGGCTTGACGCCCGATTGGTCGCCGCCGGGGTGAGTCCGGAGCAGGTGCAGGTGCTGTGGGTCAAGCAGGCCGAACTGAAGCCGCTGCCGGACGAGATGGACAACGCCCGCGTGCTGCACGAGCACCTCGTCGAGATCCTCAATCGCGCGCAGGCGAGGTTTCCGAACCTGCGGCTCGCGTACCTTTCGAGCCGGACCTACGGCGGCTACTCGGGGAGGCATCCGGAGCCGGAGTCGTTCGCCACCGCTTTTTCCGTGCGTTGGCTGATCCGCGACCAGATCGCCGGCAAGCCGGAGCTGAGCTGGGATCCGGAGTCCGGTGAGGTGAAGTCGCCACTGGTAATGTGGGGGCCGTACTTCTGGGCCGATGGCGTGCGGCCGCGGGCGTCCGACGGGCTGGTGTGGAATCGGGAGGACTTCGTTGCCGACGGGACGCACCCGAGCGAGAGCGGCCGGGCCAAGGTCGCCAAGATGCTGACCGACTTCTTCACCGCCGATCCGACCGCGAAGGGTTGGTTTGTGGGGCAATAGCTGCGGAAGCCCGGCCAGCATCGGGCCACGGCGGTGCAGCCCCGGGTGACGGAGTGAAGCCCCGAAGGGGCGACGGCATTTAGCCACGGGGTTCACCCCGTGGTTTCGTCGCCGGCAACACGATCCAGCCCCGCGAGGGGTGTAGGCGAAGCGGTACGGGCGGGTGGATCGAATCTCCGCCTTCGCCCCTCCGGGGCTCGATGACCTTTCGGTGTGCCTGACCCCGGGGTGAACCCCGGGGCTAAATGCCGTCGCACCTTCGGCGCTCTCCGGGCGAGAGTGTGCGTAGGTTTCGACGCCGGCAACACGATCCAGCCCCGCGAGGGGCGTAGGCGAAGCGGTACGGGCGGGTGGATTGAATCTCCGCCTTCGCCCCTCCGGGGCTCGATGACCTTTCGGTGTGCCTGACCCCGGGGTGAACCCCGGGGCTAAATGCCGTCGCCCCTTCGGGGCTTGAGATGGCGGTGAGGCGACAATCGCCTCTCAACCGGGCGGAAGCTCGGCAGGTTCGCGGTGTTTGATGCGCAGGCTGTCGCGGAACTCGCGGGCGAAGTCGCGTTGGCAGCGGGCGTTGATCGCGGAGGTGATGAGCATCGCGATGATCGCGCCGAGACCTGCGAGCGCCATGTCCTTGTGGGCGTCCCATTCGTCGCCTTGGGTGCCCAGATACGCCTGACCAAGATCACCACCGAAGACCGATGCGGCGCCCCATTCGATCAACTCGTAGATCATCGAGGTCGAGAGCGTGAGATCCAGTGGAAGGAAGTATCCCCAGAACCCTTTCGCGTCCGCGATCCGCAGGAAGATCTCGCGCATCGGGTAGGCGAGCAGCAGTCCGTAGAGGAAGTGGACCAGCCGGTCGTAATGGTTGCGTCCGCCGTCTTCGAGGCCGAGCCAATCCCTGTATGGGACGTTCGAGTAGGAGTAGTGCGATCCGAGTTCGTGAAAGCAGAGGAAGATGAAGAAACAAACGTAGGAGACACGGGAGAAGGGAAACTTGCGGGCGGTCAGGACGAGGATGGGGACCGTGATGAAAACCATCGCGTTTTCCAAAAGCCAGTCCGCCCGCTTCAGCGGCGCGATACCGAGCGCGACCATCACCCCGATGAAGAGCACCAGCAGGACGGTGGCGAGACGCAGTGACTTGGGCACGATCCGATTGTCGCAGCGCAACGATGGGGTAGGCAAGGCTCCGCGTCGCCTCGGCAACGGCTCTCAATCCGCGAGTTCGGAGGGAATGAGGATGCCGTGATGCACCAGTTGGCGGACGAGGTCTCCGATCTTGTGCCCGATGTCCGGGATGTCCGAAAACTCCGGCTTTTTCCGGATCTCCGCGACCATGTCCGCGGGCGTGCATCCTTTGGCGCAGAGTTCCAACAACCGGAGCAGGTTCTCATCGATCTGGCCGTCGTAGGAGAGCCGGCAGGCACTCGTGAGCCGGATGGTCCGGCGGATCCAACGCCTCTCGAGCTCCATTTCCGCCATCGCCCTCATTTCCGGAACCGTTCGGTAGTGTTGATCGAGCAAATCGGAATGAGGGTCCCGAAGCCAGGTGCGGTTGCGCAGGACCCGGAGCACTTCCTCGCCGGCGCCGGGAGCGATGCTCTCGGCTGCCCGGGATTCGGTTTCCGTCCACTCCCTGCCGGAGGAGCACTGCTGCAGAACGATGAACCCGCTGCTGATTCGCCGGATACGATGTTCACCGTAGAAGTCGAGCCAGCGCCGCATCTCGCGCGCCTCGCCGGCACGATCGAAGCGGACGTCCCCGCGGATCCATTTTCTCGCATAGTCCGCGGGACTGGCGCACTCGGTTTGGAAAAGCCATCGCCGGACACCTTCCGAAGGGCTCCAGCGGAGAGGTGCTTCGGGCCAGTCGTCGTCGTCCGAATGGCACCAGTTGATCAGCGCCACGGCAATGCCGCCGGGAGCCAGATACTCCGCCACTTCCCGGAGGGCCCGCGCGCAAATGCTCTCCTCACCCGCGGCCGACTCACGGTGGATCAGGTGGCCTCCGGGAGACTGGACGTAGGGCAGGTTGGCGGCGATCCGGTCGAAATGTTCGCCTCGAACCGCCGAGAAGAGGTCGCCTTGGCGGAAGTCGATCCCCTCGGACGAGGACAGGCGCGCGTTGAAGCGCGCGAGTTCGATCGCGCGGGGATTCAGATCGGAGGCGACGACATCAGCGCCGCTGGCGCGGAACTGCTGGGAGAGCCACGCGATGCCGCAGCCGAGCTCGAGCATCCGGCCTTGCTCGCATGGCGGAACCAGGCAGGCGAGCAGGTGGGTCGATGGGCCCAGGCCCATCACGTAGTCCCCCGAGGGATCGTTCTGTCGCTCGGCGAAGTCACACGCGATCCAACCCTTTGAGCCCGGACTGACCTGGAAGCGGGAGCGAACTCCCTGGTCCGACTTCTCCAAGAGGCCGATGCGGTGGATGTCCTCCGCTTCGTTGCCGAGAAGGCCGACGACGTCTTCGGCTGGCAGTGTGTCACCGAGGAGGAAAAGTCGCACCGCGTTCGCCAGCCTCGAACTGGAAGGTAGAGTCTCCCGAATCAGGTGCCCTTCGCGAATCACGCGGGCCAGCGAGCCGAGGCCGATTGCCTTGCTGTTTCCATGGCTGAAGCCGGCCCGCGCCAGAGCCGTTCGGAACGGCTCGGGAGACCAGTCGTCCAGTCCTGTGAAACGGAAGGTGCTGTCACTCACGGTTCGAGGGAGACCCGGTAAAATCCGAGGGTCGCCGCGTTCGCGACCGCGGCGGTGGTCGAGGTGTCCGTCGCGGTCGCGGTGCCGATCTGGGTGAACGGCGTGGTCAGGTCGGGGCTCCGGAGGATCCGGTAGGTCTTTCCGGGCAGGCTGTTCCAGGTCAGCAGGAGCTGGGCGGCGTTGCTCGGATCCACCTTCACCGTGACCTTGAAGAACGACGCGCCGGAATTCGGATCGCTACCGACGAGAAACTCGTCGCCATTGTTCAGGCCGTCGCCGTCGAGGTCTCCGCCCGAGTCGTCGATTCCCACCACCAGGCCGTTGAGCGTTTCCCACGAATCCGCCATCCCGTCCCTGTCGCCGTCGGTCCCGTCACCCGATCCTGACGAGCTCGTTCCGGTCACGAGATCGATCGTGGCGAAGCTTGAATCACTAAGGGTGTAGTAGGTGAAGGTGATGGATTGGAAATCCAGTGTCAGGAATTCCTCGGGATCGCCGGCACCCTCTGACGACCACCGCGAAACGACCACGTCGTCCAGTTCGATCCGACTGAGAAGCACGCCCTCGACGGGCCCGTCGAAGTCGATCGTGACCGAGTCGGAAACGGTGGCGGTGGCGCAGGCTTGGAACAGGAGGGGCGATGACTTGTCGACCGGCTTGCGCAGGCTGACGGATCCGGGTGTTCCGACCACGAGCGGTCCGACCAGCTCGAAGCCGTTGACGACGATCCAGTCGGGGTGGACCGGATCCGTCGCTTCCCCCTCGATGACCGGATCAAACTCCATCCACGCGTGCTCATCCGCGGCGCCCGCCAGGTCGGCAGTCGCGAACGCGGCCATGACGGCCGCCGTCTGGAGGGAGCGGATCATCCGATCCTACTTGGTTGGCGTGGAGAAGTCGTAGCTCGCCGCCGTCGTGTCACCGGTGGCGCCGGTGGCCGTGTCGACCTCCGTGTACTGGATGTCGATCTTGGTGTAGTTGAACGAGACCTGCTCGGTCGGCTGGGCGCTACCGGACGTGGTGGCGTCGGACGTGCCCAACGAGCTGATGATCACGTTGCTCAGGATGACCACGTAGTAGGTCGGGGTGCCGGGTGCCGCATCCTTCGTGAGATGCAGCGTCACGGTGGGCAGGTATTGACCGGTGGCACACTTCAGGAACAGCTGGGGTGATGACTTGTCGAGGGGTTTGCTGATCTCCAAGGCCTGCTGTTGGGCTTCCCCGGTCGGCGCCGGTCCGGTCGGCCCGAATTGGATCGGACGGCTGATCCCCATCGAGAACGATTCGATGTCGATCCATCCGACGTGGTCCTTGTCTCGGTTCGATTCCCCATCGATGTCGGGGATCTTCAGGTAACCGGTGAGCGGGTAGGCATCCGCACTGCCCAGCGTGAGGGTGGCCAACGGCGTGGCGAGGGCCAGCGACGACGAAAATCGCGCCGGATGACGGGACGTTTTCATCCTGACATGGTGGGTCATCGGGAGACCTCAAGTCAAGGTCATCCGTCCCTCTCGCATGCACGGATCGTCCCGAATTGCCGGGAATCAGGCGTTCTCGGAAGCGAGAACGGAAAGGGGTGGAATCCATCCGGAGCAGAGGCGCGACTGCCTTGCGCGAACCTCCGTTTCCGGATGGATCCCGAAGTGAGAGCCGTTACTCGACGGCGCTCAAGCGGCCGAACATGCGGCCGAGATCGACACCGCCGTCGGCGGTCGCCGGGATGGAAACGCTGACGTTGTCCGGAGTCGCCGCGTCATCGATGGTGACGGTGACGCCATTGGCATCGGGGCCGGACGAGGTGGCGCCGATGACCACCGAGGTCCACGGTGCCACGAGATCGGCATCGAACTCCGCGCTGAGGGTCACCTCACCGATGGAGCTTTCCTCGCGGGTGAACTCGAGCGTCAGGCCGCCGGCGGTGGCGGTGGTGGTGACGAGCGAGCTGGCGTCGTTGGCCAGCGGGTCGCCGCCGAGGATCCACTCGAGGCCGTTCGTGATGCCGTCGTTCTCCGGGTCGTCGTCAAAGCCGGCTTCCTTGCCGGGGCTGCCGTCGAGACCGTTGAGCGCCGCCCAAGATTCGAACGGTGTGCTGGTGGCTTGCGACGTGAGGGTCACGAACGATCCCGTGCCGCCGAGCGTGTCGTCGTAATCGAGGACGAAGGTGTTCGGTCCCACGACGATCGGATCGCCATCGGCGATTCCGGCAAAGGTGCCGCTCAGCGAAGCTCCGGTGTAATCGATCAGCGTGTAGACCGTGCCACCGGGAAGGGCGGTGGGCGCGACCGCGAGATCGGCGAGTGACAGCGAGGCGCCGGCGAGGTCGAGGGATCCGCTCAGCGCGAAGCCACCGATCGGATTGCCGAGCTGGCTGTCGAGGAAGGCCTCGACGGTAACGTCGGCCGCCAGCGTGGCGCTGTTGCCGCCGGTGGTCTCGAGGGTGCGGACCAGTGCGTTGTCGGGAAGCGAGACGGTCGTGCCGGTGATCGTAAGGTCGGCCCCGGTCACGTTTCGCAGCGTGCCTTCGCCCCAAAGCAGGATGGCATTGGCTGTTGCCTGACCTGCGATGGTTGTCGCTTCGAGCGTGGCGCTTTCCTGCAGCTCGACCGTGGCGGTTCCGATGTCGCCGCCGGTGTCCTGGACGAGGACGAGGCTGCCCGTGCGGATGGTGCCGCCGTAGCTCGCGAGGTAACCGTCGGCCGTCTTCTTGTTCGGGCCGTTGCCCACGCCGAGCACGATGCTGGTGGCGTCGAGCGTGCCGGTATTGAACATGAACGAACCGCTGGTCGGGTTGTTGAAGTTGCCCGCCCCTCCACCATGCTGGCCGAGCGTGAGCGTTCCGACCAAGGCATCGAGCGTGGCCCCGGTGGCGGTGAGGTCGATGGTTCCGCTGCCGCCGGTGTAGTCGGAGGCGGTGCCTTTCGAGCCGACCAGGACATCGGCCCGTCCGGTGCCGTCAGTGGCGCGGATTTCAAGGGTCGCGTTCTCAAGGCCGGTGCCGATCCGCAGGGTCGACGATCCCGACTGGGCGCTGTTGTCGCCGACGGTGATCTGGTCGGCGTGGATCACGTTGGTGAGACCAAGCTCAACAACGGCGCTGGAGCTGGAGCCGAAGCCTGCGGGACCGCCTTGTCCGATCGCGAAGCTCGCGGCCGTGATGGTCGCGATGTCCGGGAGGTAGACGTTGGAGCTACCGCCGCTCGCGACCGTGGCTGCCTTGAAGCTGCCGCCGGGGTTGGCGACGATGAGCTCGTCGATCCCGATCATGTCGAGCGATCCCTCGTTGGCGAGGAAGTCGCCTTGGACGCTCAGGGTGCGTCCGGCATTGGCATACAGGTAGGAAACTCCGGAGGGTGCCTTGGTCAGCGACGAGACGACGAGGTCGAGGTCGGTGAAGTCGAGATCGCCGTCGCTCAGACGGATGCCGGTGCCGGTGGGAATCGTCGAGCCCGACGAGTCGAGCAGCAACAGGCCGCCGCCGGTGACGCCGGTGACGCCGGTGTAGGTATTGCTGCCTGTCAGGCGGAGCTCACCGGTTCCGGCATGCAGCAGCGAGCCGCTGCCCGAAACGTCGTTGGCGAAGTCGATGTCATCGACCCGGCTGACCGCCAGTTCGCCGTCATTGACGATGGTCCCCACAACGCTGCCGACCGAACCGTTGTCGCCGATCTGCAGGGTGCCACCGCTGATCGTGGTGCCGCCGGTGTAGGTCATGTCCTCGGCGAGGATCACGAGGCCGGGACCTTGCTGGACGAGTGCGCCGGTGCCGCTGATCACGCTGGTGATGGTCAGGGCTCCGTCGAGGTTGAAGACGAGCGTGCCGTCGTTGGTGATCGACGAGGTGGTGCCGAGCGAGCCGGTGGTGCCGCCATTGCCGATCTGGAGGGTTCCCGACGAGATGACGGTCGCGCCGCTGAACGAGTTGTCGGCGGTGAGGACGGTCGTCCCGCTGCCGGCCTGCTCGAAGTCGCCCGTGCCCGAAATCGCGTTGGCGAGTTCGAAGCTGTCGGAGCGGTCGAGGATCAGGCTGCCGTCGTTGGCGATGGAGCCGGTGCCGAGCGAACCGGTCGTGCCGCCATTGCCGACGGTCAGCGTGCCGGCGCTGATGGTGGTGCCGCCGGTGAAGCCGTTGTCGGTCGCGATGGTGACGTCGGCGCCGCCGCTGACGACGAGCGAGCCGCCGCCATCGATCGAGCCGGAACCGGTGAGGGTGTAGGACTCGATCGTGTTGTCGAAGGTGACCATTGCAGGGTTCACCGAGTCATTCAGGACGACCGAGGTCGTGCCGGTGGCGGTATCGTCGAAGGTGACGCTGTCGAACTCGTAGTAGGTGTCGGAGCTGCCTCCGTTGTCCCAGTTCGAGTCGCCGTTGATGTCCCAGGTGCCGGAAGCACTGCCGTCCCAAACGAGGTCGGCCGGGTCTCCGGTAAAGGTGACCGAAATACTATTTGCACCGTAGGTCGGAGTCGCCATCAGGCGGGTGCCTTCGAGGCCCGTGACCGTGAGCGGCGGATTGGTGCCCGCGAACGAGCCGAAGGTCACGATCGTGTAGGGAGCGCCGACGGTCGGGGGTGAGGTGATCTGCAATTCGATTCCGCCGCCGTTGTTGGTGTAGGCGTTGGTGATCGTCGTGAGATCGGATCCTCCGGTGCCGACTTCGATCACCAGGTTGCCGCCGTCCGCGGTCAGCGAGTCGATGGTACGGGTGCCGAGGTGGAGTCCGCCGTCGGTCAGGGTGAACGGGATGGCGGGATCGACCGCGCCGGTCAGCGCGAGGTCCCCCGTGCCGTCTTTCTCGAAGGCAAGCGTGTTGCCCGCGGTGTAGCTGACCGAGCCGGCGAAGGTGGCGTCGGTCGACTGGGTCACGGTCAGCGACGAGGTCGCGCCATTGCCCTCGATCGCGCCTTCGGTGCCGTCGATCGAGCCGATGGTCGCGGCGACGTCGGCAATCCTCAGGCGGGTGTTCGTGCCGGTGAAGGAAAGTGCCGCATTCGGCTGATCGACCGCGGCGTTGATATTCAGCGTCGAATCGTGCCCGAGGCTCACGCTGCCCGTGCCCCAGCCGCTGACGTCGCCGAGGTTGACGCCGAGCGTGTCACCCGAGTTGTGACCGGCGAAGAAAAGGTCGCCGCTGAAGCCGCTCGCGTCGGGGTTGAAGTTCACGTTGCGGCCGGAGCCGGTAGCGTCGCGCTGGACCGTCAGCGAGCCGGTGCCGGCAAGCGTCCCTTCGAAGAAGAAGTTCATCGTGTAGGCGCTGTTCTCCTTCATGTTGAGGATGTTGGCGCCGTTGAGCACGAGGGCGGTATCGAGCGAGTGTCCGATCGAGCCGAGCGACGACTGCGGCCGGATCTCGGCGTCGCTGACCGTCAGCGCGGGAATCGAGTGGTTGACCACGAAGTAGCCACCGCCGTTGGTTCGGTAGAGGTTGAGGATCGCGCCATTCTGGATCGTCAGGCTGTCGCCATCGAAGATCGTGTTGTTGGCGTCAGGAGAGCGGCAGGTTGCTCCATCCACGACGTAGTCATTGCCGATGGTAGGAACGGTATCGTCTCCCCAGTTTTCGGGGGTCGTCCATTGGTTGTTGGCGCCGCCGCCGTCCCACGCCACCTGGGCGTGGGAGGATGACGCGAAGATCAGACCGAACAGGCCTGTGCGGAGGATAGTGCAATTCATGGCAGTGTTTTGGTGTTTTGCGCCCCTGAGTGAATCCACTCCACAAGGGGACGGAGGCGCAGCTTAGGAGGGAATTCCTGAGCTCGAAGCACCTCTGAGGAAATGATCTGATAAATTTAGTTTTACAGATGTGTCCGATTCGGGAGGCTGGAGCATGGCCCGGATGGAGCGTCCGAAACTGGCGGATCTCGTCGCCTCGGCGCTCTCCGAGGCAATCGGTGGAGGGCGCTGGGAGGAGCGGCTGCCGGGGTCGCGGGTGCTGGCCGAGGAGTTCGGAGCGAGTGTGCCGACGGTTTCGAAGGCACTCCGGCAGCTGGAAAGGCAAGGCTTGATCGAAGGTTGTGGGAGTCGGAAGGCGTACCGGATTGCGGACCCGGGGGATGCCCGGCGTTCCCCTGACCTGCCGGCGCCCGAGCGAAAGGCGATCATTCTGACCCACGCCGACATCGGCACCCTGCCTCACTCAACCCGTCAGGTGATCGATACTTCAAGGGCGATGCTGGTCCGGCGGGGTTGGTCCGTGGAGTCCCGGACCTTCGACTTTCTCCATGCCAAACGGCCGCACCGGAGCTGGGACCATCTCGTGCCGTTGGATCCCGAGCTGCCGATGGTCGCGGTCTTCGGTCGTCACGCCTTGGAGAAGTGGGCCCACGGGCACGGGCTGCGCATGGCATTTCTCGGCGGGACCACCGCGCGGCCCGAAACGCCGATGATCGCGGTCAAGTCATCGCTCCTCGCCGCGGAGGCGGTGCGTCGGCTGACCGACATGGGGCACCGTCGGATCATTCTTCCGGTGTGCGACCGGCCTCCGGCTTTTGCCGACTCGATCAAGCAGGCGGTCAGGGAAGGGCTGGAGCGCGTCGGGGTCACGTATGTTCCGAAATTCCATACCCCCGAAAGCGACTACCAGAGGCCCGACGTGATCCGGGGGATGATCGAGTCCGCCTTCGCGTCGAATCCCCCGACCGCCATCGTGATGCTCGACTGGAAGGAGTTCGTGACGGCGGCCTGCGCGCTGGCGCGGATGGGATTCCTGATCCCGCGTGACGTCTCGGTCGTGATTCTGAACGAGCAGGCGGAGACCGACTGGTTCCTGCCGAAACTGAGCTGCTTCCGCTTCCCGGTCACGCGGATGGCTTCGGCGGTCGCACGCTGGGTGAGCGAGGGGACCTCGACGGCCGGCAGCAATTTCCTCAGTGCGGACTTCGACGAAGGCGGCTCGATCGCACCGCCGCGCGAGCGCTGAGTCAGAGCTTCTCGATCCGGAAGACGACCGGCTCGCTGTTGATGCAGTCGAGGTTTTCGATCTCCCGCAGGGTCTTCTGCAGCAGACCGAACGGGCAGCTGTGGAGCTGGAAGACCATGTCGACGAAGTCGGCGTCTGGGCTTTCCGGATTCACCGGAGAGTGGGTGCCCGAGATGCCGATACCGGCGTCGGCAAGGTGCTTGGCGACCTCGGCGATGACGCCGGGCCGGTCGGTGACATCGAAGCGTACGTAGTAGGCCGTGGTCGTTTCCTCAACCGGCAGCAGTCTGCCGCTGTCGCGATAGGGAAGGAACCCGCGGTGTCCGTTCGGCTGGCGCAGCGAGCGGGCGGCCTCGACCAGATCGGCAACTACGGAAGATGCCGTAGGATCCTGCCCGGCGCCGCGGCCGTAGAAGAGCGACTCGCCGGCGGCGTCGCCGTGAACCGCGACGGCATTGAACACGCCATGGACGCTGGCGAGGATGTGCGACTTGGCGATGAAGGAAGGCTGAACGCGCAGCTCGACCTCGCCGCCGGGGTGCTCGCGGATGACGGCGAGCAGCTTGACCACGTAGCCGAGACGGGTGGCGAACTCGATGTCGATGGGCCGGACCTGCTCGATGCCGGCGACATGGACCTCGGCCGGGTCGATCGGGAAACCGTAGGCAAGCGTGGCGAGGAGGATCGCCTTGTGCGCGGCGTCCCAGCCGTTGACGTCGAGCGCCGGGTCGGCCTCGGCGTAGCCGAGTTGCTGGGCTTCCGAAAGCGCTTCGGAGAATTCGAGTCCGGCGGTAGTCATCCGCTCGAGGATGTAGTTCGACGTTCCGTTGATGATGCCGCTCATCGACTGGATCCTGTTGCCGACGAACGACTCCTGGACCGTCTTGATGATCGGGATCCCGCCGGCGACCGCGGCTTCGAAATGAATCGGCGTGTCGAACTCGCGCGACAGCTTGAAGAGTTCCGTGCCGCGCTCGGCGAGCAGCGCCTTGTTGCCGGTGACCACCGGTTTGCGGGCACGAAGAGCCGCCGCGACGATGTCGAACGCCGCGTCCGTGCCTCCGATCAGTTCGACCACGATGTCGACCGCCGGATCATCGACCAGCTCCTTCCACTCGGTGGTCAGCCGGTCGGCCGGCACGGCGACCGGGCGCGACTTTCCGAGGTCGCGCACGAGCACGCGTGCGACATCAAGGCGGACCGATCCGCCGGTGCGGTCGGAGATGAGTTCGGAGTTGCGCTGGAGTGCCAGCACGACCCCGGAGCCTACGGTTCCGAGACCGGCGAGTCCGATGCCGAGTGTGGAGCAGTTCACGGCCCCGACTGTGCCGGGGCGGTGGCTGCTGCGAAAGGGGAAAGCGGGTCAGGCGCCGAGTTGTTTCATGGCGGCTGCCCAGTCGTCGCCGGAGTCACCCGGGAGTCCCTCGCTTGTGCGCTTCAGGTAGTTGAAGTAGGCGGCTTCCTGGATCTGTTCGAGAGTCGGTGGAGTCTTGGCCTTCTTGGTGGTCTTCTTCGCGGCGGCCTTCTTGGCCGGGGCCTTTTTCGCGGTTTTCTTGGCTGCGGCCTTTTTTGCAGGGGCCTTCTTGGCAGCTTTTTTCGCGGCTTTCTTCGCGACCTTGGTCGCGACCTTCTTGGTAGCTTTCTTGGCGGACATAACGTCGAGCGGGCGGATAGCAGGTCTGATGCCAAGGGCAAGCGCGGGCATGAAGCCATTGATTGTAACGGAACCGTCCCGGCGTATAGTGCCGGCGTGAGCGACAGCTACACATGGAGCGACATGCGCGACGAGGGTCCGTCCCACCTGCCGGGACCGGACCGCCTCGGCTGGTGGGTGGGTATTGCCCTGCTGGTCGCCATCGTGCTCCACGTCCTCGCCTTCTTCGCCCTCGGGCAGATCAAGATCGCGCTCGGCTTCGACGAGGCTGAGGAGATGCGCACGGCGCCGATCAATGTCGATCAGGTCGAGGTCCTGCCGCCGGCGATGGATGACATCACTCCGGAGCCGGTCGCCCAGGAGCCGGAGAACACCGCGTCGCTGCTCGAGGAGATCGACGTGCTGGCGAACCTGCCGGAAGACCACGAGCTCGACATCACTCCGGAAACGATCGACCCGGAGTTTGCCATCAAGCCCCAACAGCCGTTGGCCGAGGGGGCGCCTGAGGCGCTGGAGTTGGACATCTCCGCCGAATTCGATCTGGCGTCGGCATTGCCCGAGATGGGCCGCACCGAGAACCCGCTGCCGCTGGCGGCCGAAGGTCAGGTGATCGTCGATCCCGGTGCGGTCGAGGTGAACGACCCGTCACTTGATCAGTTCACCGAGGAGATTCTGAAGAAGGGTGCCGGTGGCAATGCGGCTGCGGGAACGCTCGATGGCGTGGTCACTCTGGATGACCTGGTCGGGCTTCCCGAGAACGTGCTGGTCGGCAAGAAGACGATGCTGCCGAGCGATCTGCTCTTCGAATACAACAGCGCCGAGCTGCGGGAGAGCGCGCGGGTCGGGCTGATGAAGCTGGCATTGCTGGTGGAGCGAAATCCGGGTCTCTACTGCTGGATCGAGGGTTACACCGATCTTTATGGAGGCGATGGCTTCAACCTCGACCTGTCCCAGCGACGGGCGAAGGCGGTGAGGAATTATCTGGTCGAGGCGCTGCTGATCGATGGCGAGAAAATCGTCACCCGTGGCTATGGCAAGAGCCGGCCGATCATTGATAACGGCACGGTGGATGAGCAGGCGCCGAACCGGCGGGTTGAGATCAAGATGCGGCGGACCCTGCCGACCGACCCCGAGCCGGTGGTGAAGGAGGTCAAGCCCGAGCCGAAGCCGGAACCGGAACCACCGAAGGCGGTGCTGGTGACGCCGATGCGCGATCTTGAGGTGCCTCCCGTCATCGAGGAGCCGGTCGAAGAGCCCGAACCTCCGAAGGCGGTGCCGGTGGTCGAGGACCCGCCGCGCGCGGTTCCGGTCGAGGAGTCGCCTCCGCGTGCCGTGCCGGTGGGCGAGTGACACCCTTGTTGCCGTCGGTTTCCGCTCGCGGTCGGGCGGTCCCGTGTTAGGCAAGCGGTATGAGACCGCTCGACCTTCCGGAAAAGCCGCAGTGGATCCTGTCGTTCGACTTCGACGGCACCCTGCACGACCCGGGTGGGAGGCCTCCGGTGGTGGGTGCGTTTTTCGAGAAGATCACGGAGTTGCGGACCGAGCGCTCCGCGCTTTGGGGAATCAACACGGGACGCTCGATGGAGCATGTGATCGAGGGGCTGATCGAGAGCCGCTTTCCGTTCGCGCCCGACTGGGTCGTGGCCCGCGAGCGGGAAATCTGGTTTCCGAACGACTACGGCCGCTGGATCGGCGACGACAAGTGGAACAAGGAGTGCGAGAAGGCGCACCGGAAGTTTTTCCGCAAGGTGCGCAAGGTGCTGGCGGCGATCCGGGCGGAGGTCGAGGAGCACACCGGAGCGACTTGGGTCGAGCAGGCTGGCGACCCGGCGGGATTGATCGCGCGCACCGAGGAGGAGATGGAGTGGATCCTTGGCCGGGTGACCGAGTTGGCGGCGCCCGAGCCGCTGCTCGGTTGGCAGCGGAACTCGATCTACCTGCGTTTCGGCCACAAGAACTACCAGAAAGGTAGTAGCCTGCGCCGGGTGGCGGAGGGGTTCGGGTTGGGGCCGGCGCAGAGTTTCGCGATCGGCGACAGCCACAACGACTTCGAGATGCTGTCGCCCGAGTCCGCCGCCTTCATCGCGTGTCCCGGCAACGCGGTGGACGAGGTGCGCGAGCACGTGGAGGAGGTCGGCGGCCATGTCTGCGCCGCCGGGCACAGCGACGGATGCGTCGAGGCGCTGCGAAGGTTCTTTGATTAGGAGTGGCGCTTTTCAAGCGCCATGGCTGGGCTGGGCGGCTTGCAGCTGCCCCGATGCGCGATCTGGAGATCGCCGCGCCCACTCATGGCTCCCCGGAGGGAGCCACTCCGTTAAGGGGCAACGACATTCCTGTCGATGAGTGATCGCCGGCTGAAAATCGACAGGAATGTCGATTCCCCCTACAGGAGGGTGCTGCGGGAGTAGAGGGCGAGGACCGGGATGCCGCGGGCTTCGATGGCCTGGCGGCCGCCTTCCTCGCGGTCGACGAGGACCAGGGCGAAGGCGATCTTGCCGCCGGCCGCCTCGATGGCGTCGATCGCCTTGAGTGTCGAGCCGCCGGTGGTGATCACGTCGTCGACCACGATCACCGTGTCGCCCTCCTTGAAGTTCCCCTCGATCTGTTTGCCGCGGCCGTGGCCCTTGGGCTCCTTGCGCACCGTGAAGACCTGGATCATCTCGTCGGGGTTCTGACGGGCGGAGGTCATGCCGATGGCCAGTGAGATCGGGTCGGCGCCCATCGTCATGCCGCCGATGGCGTCGATGGCCAGTCCCTCGCTCTGGATGCGTTCGCGCACCGCGGCCCAGCCGATTTCGCCGATCAGGTTGGCACCGACCGGATCGAGCGCGGTGACGCGGCAGTCGATGTAGAGGTCGCTCTCCTTGCCGGAGGCGAGGGTGAAGGTGCCGGTGCGGACGGACTTCTCGAGGAGGATGGCTTTCAGGTCGGCGGCGGACATGCGCCGAGCGTAGCGAGCGAGGGACAAGTGAGAAGTGCCGAGTGCGGGGCCGGCGGCAAACGCGGTTGAGGACGGGCTCAGGTCAGGTACAGTATCCGCTGATGGAAAAACCTCCGCCGAGGAAGCTCGTCACGGTGCGGATGCCGGACGATCTGGGCGACCTTTCCGGGCTCAGCCCGGCAGAGAGGGCGGAACTCGTGCAACAGAACGAACGGCGGAAGATCTACGAAGAGGTCATGAAATCGGAGTCGGATGCGTGGCGCCGGTGCTTTCTGTCCGGCGGGATCTGCGTCGTATCCTGGATGCTCGCCGTCGGCTGCAGCTTGTTGATGGAGCTCGTCGACCGGTTTCCGGTGGATGCCCGCGATGCGGCTTGGATCGGGCTTTCACTCGTCGCGGGGTTGTCAGCCCTCGTCGGGCTTCTGAGCTTTTATCCCGCGGTTCTCCATCTCGCCCAATTGATCCTGGCGATGCGCCGGCGGAGGCGGCTGGGACGGTCGCTGCCTGCCACGGGTCGTTGACCGGTGGGATGCGGACACGAAAAAGCCGCCGACCCTCTCGGGTGGCGGCTTTCGAAAATTGTCGGGAGCGACCTCAGTTGGCGGCGACTTCGGCCGGCTTGACGTTCACCCGACCGCCGTTGCGGTCGAAGAACACGGTGCCTTCGATGGCGGCGTGGATGGTGTAGTCCTTGCCCATGAAGACGTTCTTGCCCGGGTGCCACTTGGTTCCGCGCTGGCGGATGATGATGTTGCCGGGGATGACGACCTGACCGCCGAACTTCTTCACGCCGAGGCGCTTCGAGCGTGAGTCGCGGCCGTTCTTGACGGAACCTTGTCCTTTCTTGTGAGCCATGGTCTTGGGAAAATCAGGGGTTCAATGAACCAGCGCCGGATCAGGCGATGGAGTCGATCGAGATCTTGGTGAGCGCGCGGCGGAAGCCCTTGGTCTTGTGGAAGCCCTTGCGGCGCTTGAACTTGAAGGCGATGCCCTTCGGTCCGCGGAAGTTGCTGACGACGGTGGCCTTGACGCTGGAACCGTCAACGACGGGAGTGCCGACCTTGATGTCGGAGCCTTCGCCGATGAGGAGCGGGGCGAACTCGAGGATCGTGCCTTCGTCGAGGTTGAGGTTCTCGACGTCGATCTTGTCGCCTTCTTGGACGCGGTACTGTTTGCCGCCGGTTTTGATGACTGCGTAGGCCATGGCCGTAGAGGAAAAGGGATTGGAGCCCGGAGGTCGGGCGGGCGGGGAGAACAGCACAGCGATTTCAGACGGGCAAGGGAATTTTTTGAAATCGACGGGGTCCGCGGATCGGCTTTGCTGCGGGGGTGGAGCGGGTGATTCCGGATGAAGCGGCAATGGTGGCTTTCGGTCGCGAAATGGCGTCCGGGCTGGCGGGTGGCGAGGTGTTGGGGCTGGTGGGCGGCTTGGGGGCTGGCAAGACGCATTTCACCAAGGGTCTGGCGGCTGGACTGGGCCACGATGGGGAGGTCACAAGCCCGACTTTCGCCTTGGTCCACGAGTACCGCGACGGCCGGCTGCCGGTGTTCCACCTCGATTTCTACCGCCTCGAGTCCGCCGAGGCATTGATCGGGATCGGCTGGGACGAGATGCTCGACGAGGAAGGGGTCGTCATCGCCGAGTGGGCGGACCGATTTCCCGAACTCCTGCCCGTGGGCACGAAGGTGCTCGATTTCGAGGTGCTGCCGGACGGATCGCGGCGGGTCAGTGAGCGCGGCTGACCGGCTTACTGGAAGCTGCGGCTGATGGCGTCGAACAGGCGGCTGACCGTGCCTTGGGTGCGCGAGACGGTGCCGGGAGCGTTCGAGTAGGTCCGCTGCACGGTGCTGTAGGACCGGTCGACCGTGCCCTGCGTGCGGTAGGCGGTATTGACCGCGCCATTGGCCATTTCGCCGCTGCGGGCGACAGTGCGGTTGGCGGCTTGGGTGGTGCGGCCCAGCGTGTCCACCGTGCGCCCGGCAGTACTGCACGAGCTCAGCGCGAGGGCGGCGCCGGCGGCAAGGAGGACGAGGGCTTTCATGGCGCGGAAGGGTAGGGAGACCGGGGGCGGGGTCAATGAGACATTTCGTCCCCGCATTTCAGCCGATCCGGCTGTCGAGCTGGAACACCTGACCCGAGGTGTACGGAAGCTGCCGGTGGAGATGGACGAGGAATGCCGCGACCGATTCGGTGTCATTGAAACGTCCGAGGGCATGTTCGCGGCGGACCTCATCGCGGCGGCTTTCCGGGAGGCCAGCAGTCATTCGGGTTTCGAGAAAGCCGGGGAGCACCGTGTTGACCCGGATCCCGGCGGGGCCGAGTTCCTTCGCAAGCGACTTGGCGAGCCCGATCAGTCCGGCTTTGGCGGCGGCGTAGGCGGCTTGGCCGACCGGCGGGTGGAGGGCCGAGTGGCTTGAGATGAAAATGAGGTGGCCGGTCCGCTTCCGGAGCATCGCGCGGGCGGCCGCTTTGGCACAACGGAAGGTGCCGTGCAGGTTGACCTCCAGCTGGCGGTCCCAGGACGCCTCATTGCAACGGGCCAGCAGTTCGTTGTCGGCGAGGCCGGCGTTGCTGATCAAGAGATCGGGTGTCTCGATGCCGGCGAAGTAGCTCGCGACCGATGCGGGATCGGCGACGTCCAGTTCGTCCCGGCCGGGCGCGAGCACCTCGTCACCCGCGTCGCGGAACGCGCGGGCGATTGCTTGCGCGAGATCGCCGCGTCCGCCGCTGATGAGCACCCGTTCCATCGTGGGACGAGCGTGGCGGCGGCACGCGGCTGCGCAAGCGTAAGCTTATTCGCCGGGAGGCGTGCCTTTGCCGACGGCACCGGAGGCCGGACGGATCACGATCGCGTGTTCGTCGTAGCGCGCGATACCGCCTGCCTGCTGAAGCAGGTAGTCGAGCGCGGCCTTGGCAGGGATGTTCTTCAGCGACAGCGAGACTTCCCGGTCACCGAGTTTGCCGGTCGGATCCTGGACCATGAAGTTCGGCGTGAAGGCATCGTCTTCGCCCTTCTTCTTGGTCGACTCGGTTTCCACCATCGAGTTCAGCGCGGAGAGCGCCTCGCTCAGGGTGACGTCGCGGAACTCGACCTCGGGCAGGCGGATGCCGCCGAGTTCGGTTTCCTTGCGCTTGGCAAGCATGTTGCCGGCTTGGGTCTTCAGCGCGGCCAGCTTGTAGCGGGCGTAGGGATGGTCGGGGCGGAGTTGGAGTGCCTTCTCGAAGGCGGTACGCGCCGTCGCCGGGTCGTTGCGGTTCATGGCTTTGACGCCGGCGTTGTAGTATTCATCCGCCGTCTGGGCGAATGCCGGAGTGGCCGTCAGCAGCAGGCCGATGAGGATGCTGGGTGTTTTCATGCGTTTCTTGCGGTTGGAGTTTCTTGCGTTTCTGAGCCGCTTCCGTGGAAGTGACCGTCTACAACCTTGGCGCGATTTCAGGATCCATCAATCCCGGAGTTGCGGTCAGGCGCGGGAGCAGGCATTTCGGAGTGCAGTGAGCGAGGATGAAAAGTGGATGCGCCGGGCGATCGCGGAAGCGCGTCGAGGCGTCGGCCGCACCTCGCCGAATCCGCCGGTCGGTGCGGTGCTCGTTCGCGATGGCATCGAGATCGGCGCCGGTTGGCATCGGCGGGCCGGTCAGCCGCACGCCGAGCGCGAGGCGATCGCCGATGCTCTGCAGCGTTCGGGTCCGGACGCGCTGCGCGGTGCCACGGCCTACGTGACCTTGGAGCCCTGCTCGACCCACGGTCGCACGCCGCCCTGCACCGACGGCTTGATCGAAGCGGGTGTCAGCCACGTCGTCTATGCCTCGACCGATCCGAATCCGGCGCATGCCGGAGGGGCGGATCCATTGCTGCGGTCGGCCGGCATCGAAGTGGCATCGGGGGTGTTGGCCGACGAGGCCGATCGGCTGATCCGTCCGTTTGCCAAAGTCCAGGGCACCGGTCTGCCTTGGGTCATCTGGAAAACTGCGATGAGTCTCGACGGCCGCCTGACGCGACCCCCGGGTGAGGGGATGTGGCTGACCGGTCCGGAGGCGCGTGCCGAGGTCCAGAAGATCCGTGCGGAAGTCGATGCGATCGTGACCTCGGGCGAAACGGTCCGGAGGGACCGTCCGCGGCTCGACCTGCGCGAGCCGGAGCTGCTCGAAGGCCGCGAGATGCCGTGGCGGGTGGTATTGACCGATCGACCCGATTCGTTACCCGACGACGCGCCCTTGTTCACCGATGCCCATCGCGAGCGAACGCTCGTCCGCCCGCGCATGGATTTCGAGAAGACCCTGCGCGAACTGGTGCGCGAGAGGGGAGTGAATGCCGTGATGCTGGAGTGCGGAGGACGGCTGGCAGGAGAGTTCGCGGATCGGGGTCTGATCGACGAAGTCGTCGCCTTCATGGCGCCGATGATCTGCGGAGGGCCGGTGACCGCACTCGCCGGCGAAGGACTGCCGGACGGAGCCGGTCTCGATCAGATCGAGTTCCGTCAGGTCGGACCCGATGTGATGCTCCGGGGAATCGTCCGCGAAGGTTCCCTCACCAAACATCCTTGATCGTTTCACACACGCGTCATCTTCGTTTCATCCGGCGTGGGAGAATGGGAATCGTCTTATGAACGATACCATGAATACCGAACCGACGACCCCGACCGCGACTTCCTGCACCGACAAGTGGAAGGCAAGGATCCTGCCGGGACTGAGTTATGCCATTGCCATCGGCCTGACCCTTGCGGGTCCGGCACTGATGGCGTGCGCATTGGTACTGGCCGTTCTGGCCGGAAGCGCATCGGTCGCCGGGCTCGGCCTGCTCGCCGGCGCGGTGCTGGGAGCGGCCGGAGCCGTATCGCTGCTGTGGTGCCTCTCGAAGAGCAACGGCACCGCGACCGCTTGAAGAGGTTATTTCCCGAACATCTGCGTCCAGCGGCCGCCGTGGTGGCCGAGACCGATGCGCTGTTGTCCGGGGTTGAACATGTTCTTGTGGTGCCCGGGTGAGTAGAACCAGCCGCGGTTGGCAGCCTGCGGCTGGTTCGATCCGCTGTAGATGTTTTCGCCGGACGCGGTGGTGCCGAAGTTCTTCGCGCGGTCCCACGGGGTCTTTTTTCCGGGGACCGGCGACTCGTGGGCGAAGAATCCCTTCTCCGCCATGTCCTTCGAATGGTCGCGGGATGCGTCGCAGAGTTTCGGATCGAGGACCAGAGCGTTGAGGCCGACGTAGAGCCGCCAGTAGTTGCACTCTTCGATCCCGCGCGCCTCGTCGGCGGGAACGTTTTCGTCTTCAGCGATCTTGCGGTTTCGTTCGATCGTCTTGAGACCATCGCGGGGCAGGTCACCGGCGGTCGCGGCGACCGATTTCTCGCGCTCCTCGAGGCTTGAGACCGAGTCGCTCGGGATCGAGGAAAGCGCGGCATCGAGAGCGGCATCCCGGAAGCGGGCAAGTTTGTTCGCGGCCTCGCGCAGCGGTGCGAGCGTGGGCGGAGCGCCTTTCAGGAGCTCCTCGCTGGTGGGCGAGAGGAGTTTCCGGAGTTCCTCGACAGCCGGCATGCTCTTGCTCTTCAGCAAGGGCTTCATCGGACCCTCGCCGAGCCGGTAGACGGACATGAAATCATCACGCAGTTCGCGAATCCGTTTCTGGCGGGCGTTGCGATCTCCGCCGACCCCGGTCTTCGCCACCGATTCGAGCGCGGCGAGATAGCGGTCGCGAACGCCGGGCCACGCCTTGTTCAGTTCGGCGATGAGGTCGCTGAGGGTTTCGTCCGGTTTGCCCTCGAGTGAGTCGCAGAGTTCGTCGATCGGCTGACGCGTCTCGAGCCGGGTTTGGAACGCGGCGAGGAGTTCGTCGGACGTGCGGTCGGCGTGGGCAGGGCCGAGCGCGAGGAGCGCGATGGCGAGGTGGTGGGGTTTCATCCGGGCAGGGCAGAGGATCGGATGGAAAGCGACGCGCGGGCAAGGGCTCGTCCCGGGAAGACACGGAAAAGCCGCCGTTCCGATGGGGAACGGCGGCTAGGAATCGATTCGCCTGCCGGGGTCAGCGGCAACTGCGGGAGGGAACGTAGCGGGAGCCTCCGCCGACGATCACCGGGCCGATGCGCACGCCACTGCGGGTGTAGCGGCTGTTTTGATAACGCGGCTGCGGCGTGTGGCATTGCGGCTGGCGTACGACGCGATGGCGGCAGTGGTGGTTCACCGGCAAGGTCTGGTAGCGGTAGATGGCACGGCCGAAGCGATCGTAGTAGGCAACGTAGCGCTGCGTGTAGATCGGGCATCCGCATGACGTGTGTCCGCTGACGTAGGTGGTCGAGCAGCTGTTGTGCTGATGAGGGCGGGCCTCGGCATCGGGCGCGGCGACGAAGCCGGCGCCGATCACGGTCAGAAGAGTAAGAAGATGCTTCATGTTTTCAGTGTTCTCGGATTCGTCACTTTCGACCGGAGCGGCGGGACATTTATTCAGACGAAATGAGAAACAAAAAACCCGCACCGGAAATCCGGGGCGGGTTGGTGAGATCGAAAGACTTCGAAGTCAGCGATCGGCACTGTAGTTGATCGCGGCACACATGCCACGGATCACGATGACCTGGAAGACCAGCACCGGGAGCAGCGCGAGGATGCTCAGGACGAACGCCGAAAGGTTGACGATCGGGTAGGTCATGAACAGTCCCTCGGACATCCTCGGCGCATTCCGGTGTTTCGGATTCGCAACCACGATGCGGTTCCATTCCTGGGACCAGCGCCAGTAGGCGACGAAGATCCAGTAGAGGTTGTAGAACGGAATGAAGAGGAAACCGACCGCCTTTCCGGGCGTCGAGTACGCGGTGTGGGGCTGAAGCAAAACCCAGGCGCGGTAGACATAGATCATGCCCATGATCTGGCCGGTCATCATCAGCGCGAGCGAGACGAGGAATCCGATGCCTGCGATCGGGCCGACCGACTCGACGGCGGACGGGTCATTCGGGTTGGTTAGAATCGGAACGATGAGGGCGGCGTAGCTGGCCAGGAATCCGAGCGTGCCGATCACGAGCAGGGTCGCGCACAGCACGAAGTTGGCGCGCTTGACCGTGGGCAGGTCGTCGCCGACGCCCGCCGACTCGTGTGCCGTGGCATCGGTCGTCGGCGCGGCATAGGGATTCATCGGATCCGCGGCGGCCGGAGCAGTGGCCGGGGCTGCAGTCGTTTCGGCGGGAGCCGCAGCGGCCGGCTCGGGCGCGGGTCCCGAAAGGGCTTTCAGTTCGGGAACCATTTCCGCCGGCTTCCAGTCGTCCATGCCCTCGCGCCAAACGAGGTCCTTGACGGGGTCGAACTCGTTGTTGCCAGCAAGACGCTGGAGCTCGGAGACCGGCACCGGCCCCTTTTGTTCGCCGCCGTGGGCGTAGTACCATTCGCTCATGCCGGTCGGACCCTAGCAGTGGCCGGGAAGGGGCGGCAAGATCGCCGGTCGGAAATCTGGATGGAGGGAGGGCACGAAAAAGCCCGCCGGTTTCCCGGCGGGCATGAGAGCCGGCGGATCGAGTCCGCAGCTTGGCTCAGAAGTGGATCGCGTGGCCCTCGGCGGCGAGGGTCGCTTCGTGGATGACCTCGCTCATCGTCGGATGGGCGTGAATCGTCGCGTGGATGTCGTCGATCGTCAGCTCCTGGTCGAGCGCAAGACCCATCTCGGCGATCAGCTCGGTCGCGTTGTCACCGATGATGTGGGCGCCGAGCAGTTCGCCGTGCTTCTTGCCGTAGAGCAGCTTGGCGAAGCCGTCCGGTTCGCCGGCGGCGATCGCCTTGCCGATGGCCATGAACGGGATCTTGCCGACGGTATACTCGATTCCCTCCTCCTTGAGCGCGCGCTCGGTCTTGCCGACAGACGCGACCTGCGGGTGGCAGTACGTGCATCCGGGGAAGTTGCTCACCTTGCGCGGCGTGTGGCCGTCGACGTAAAGGCCCTCGACGCACTGGATCGCCTCGAACGAAGCGGTGTGCGCGAGCCACGGCGGGCCGATGATGTCCCCGATCGCGTAAACGCCCGGGATCGAGGTTTGGTAGCGGTCATCGGTGTTGATGTAGCCGCGCTCGGAAAGCTCCGGCTGCTCGCCGCCGGGAAGCACCGGCTGCACGCCGATCGCGACCAGGCAGACGTCGGCCGAGATCGTGCCGTTCTCCTTGGCGCCTTCGACCGAGATCTCGACGCGATCGCCGAGGTCCTTGGTGCCGGTCACCTTGTGGCCGGTGAGGCAGCGGATTCCCTGCTTGATAAATGACTTCTCCAGCGCGTCGCCGACTTCGTCGTCCTCGACCGGAACGAGGCGGTCCATCATCTCGACGATCGTCACCTTGGTGCCGAAGGCGTTGTAGATGTAGGCGAACTCGACGCCGATCGCGCCGGCGCCGATGATGATCATTTCCTTCGGCTGGTTCTCGAGGATCATCGCGTCCTTCGAGCCGATCACCGACTTGCCGTTGATCGGCAGACCCGGCAGCTCGCGGGTCTTGCAGCCGGTAGCGACGATGATGTGCTTGGCCTCAGCCGACGAGGTCGAGCCGTCCTTGGCGGTCACCTCGACCTTGCCCGGGCCGGTGATGGCTCCGTGGCCGCGGACGTACTCGACGCCGTTCTTCTTGAAGAGGAACTCGATCCCGCCGGCGAGCCGGTCGGAGACCTTGCGCGAGCGGCCGATCACGGCGGACCAGTCGTAGCTCAGGTTGTCGAACGAGAAGCCGAACTCCTTCGCGCGGTGGGAGAGCGTGTGGTACAGCTCGGCATTTTTGAGCAATGCCTTGGTCGGGATGCAGCCCCAGTTCAGGCAGGTGCCTCCGGCGCGGTCGGCTTCGACACAAGCGACTTTCTTTCCGAGTTGGGCGGCGCGGATGGCGGCGACGTAGCCGGCAGGTCCGCCTCCGATGACGATGAGATCGTAGGCCATGAGGAGTTGGGAATTCGCGTTTTGCGTTTCGCGGCGGAGCGTGGGCGGGGTCCGCGCGGTTGTCAAAGGGGAAGGGAAAGGTTGCCAGAATCCCGGGAAATCGCTGGAATCCGCATGGTTCAGAAGCCTCCCCAACAATTATGATCAAGGAATTCAAGGAGTTCGCCTTCAAGGGCAACGTGATGGACATGGCGGTCGGCATCATCATCGGCGGCGCTTTCGGCACGGTGGTGAAGTCGCTGGTCGACAACGTGCTGATGCCGCCGCTCGGCAAGCTGATCGCCGGCATCGATTTCACCAAGCTGAAGATCGTCCTCGAGCCGGCCGTTGCCGAGGTCAAGGAAGGCGACACCGTGGTGACCGCGGCGAAGCCGGAGGTGGCGATCGCCTACGGCCAGTTCATCACTGACTTCATCTCCTTCGTCCTGCTCGCATTCGCTGTATTCCTTGTGGTCAAGAAGGTGATGGCCGCCTTCGAGAAGAAGAAAGAAGAGGAGGCCGCGGCACCCCCCGAGCCGAGTGCCGAGGAGAAGCTCCTCACCGAGATCCGGGACCTGCTGAAGACGAAAGGCTGAGTCCGGCTGAATGAGTTTACGAAAAAGGCCGCCCGGGATCCCGGGCGGCCTTTTTGTTCAGAGAATCGGAAAGTCGAAGCTTACTTCGCCTTGACGGTCAGCACGCCGTTCATGACGCCGAAGTGACCGGGGAAGGTGCAGAGGTAAGGATACTTGCCGGCTGCAGGAGCGGTGAAAGTCACCGTGGTTTCCTCGCCGCCGCCGATCATCTTGGTGTGGGCGATGATCAGGTCGGTGGAAGCCTTGTCCGCGGGGATGTAGTCGCTGGCCGCCGCTTGGGCGCACTTCATCGCGAACGGAGCGGTCGGGGTGTCGGGCTTGAGGATCACCACGTTGTGGCCCATCGCCGCCTTCGGCAGTTTGCCGATGTGCTTGAACTTGATGGTGACTTTCTGGCCTTCGGTCACCGAGAGCTCTTTCGTGCTGTACTGCATCTGGTCGTTGCCGGTCAGCTCGAGGGTCGCGGTGTCCTCAGCGACGGCGCTGAGGGCGGTCGCGGAGAGGGCGAAGAGGGAAATGAGGAATTTCTTCATTCGGATTGTTGGTTCGGTCGCCGCTACGGTGGGACCGGATCGGGTCTTTCGCAACCCCCGGAATGCGACAGACTTCATATGGCGCTCCGGCGGGTTCCGGAACGCGTCGCGCGGGTGCGGAAGGCGACCGCCGCCGCGATGGCGGTCGCCAGCGCGAGGATCTGGTAACCGGACAGGCCGAGAAAGGGCTTGGGAGTCGCGCGCAGGAACTCGTGGGCGAAGCGGAACGTGCCGTAGGCGATCAGGTAGAGATGGAAATGCTGACCGGGGAGAAGTTTGCGCCATTGGAGGACGAGCAGCCCCGTGAGGGCGGCGAGTTGGAAGCCGATCTCCACCGGCACCGCCGGCCAGCGGCCGTCGCCGATCGGGATGCCCGGACAACACCCGGCGGAAATGCACCCGACACGGCCGAGGATGAGCGGGATGGGTATCAGCAACGCAAAGCGGTCACCGGTGATCTGTCGGTAGCCGGTCGCTTTTTTGGCGAGCTCGACTCCAGCCCATCCTGCCGGCAGCGCACCCATCACGGACTTTCCCGAAAGCCACGCCAACCAGCGGTCCGGGTGACCCGCATACATCCATCCTTCGGCGAAAAGGAACGCCAGCTTGGCGCCGAGGAAGGCCGACGCGATGCCGGCGAAGTAGATGATCGGCAGCCGCGAGTCGTTCTTCGAGAGCTTCCACCAACCGGCCGCGCCGATCGCGATGCCGATGATGATGGCCAGCGAGTAGATCGGCGAACCGGCGGAGGGCATGGCGTCACTCGTTGAGCTCGACGCTCAGGCGGACGAACCGCTTCAGCGGGTCGGCGGGCCAGCTGTAGGTGCGCTTGACGAAGCCGTCGACGGCCGGCGCGTAGGCAGCCGTCGAGGTCATGATCCCCGCCGGAGGGGTTTCCGACCAGCTGGCGAGGGATTCGGAAAACTCGAGTGTGTACGATAGTCCCCGTAGGACGGCATCGTCGCGCTCGGGAAAGCTGATGCTGACGGTGCCTCCCGATTCCTCGATGACCGGCTGGAGCGGTCCGCCATCCTCGAAGATGAGCCTGCCGTCTTCAGGATCGCCGCCGAGTGCGTACTCGAGGAGGTTGACCAGCATATCGTCGTCCGGGTCGTCCGTTTCGCCGGGCTCGGCAAGCCCGCTGGCCCAATCGGCGAACGAGGGCGCGAGATCGATGTCGACCGATTGGGTGAAGTCCGCCGTCGTGTCGCTGCGACGGACGAGATCGACCGTCAGGGTTTCGACCGAGGGTGCCGCGGCCCAAGTCGCGCTGAAAGTGGCGGTGGCCGCCGGATCGAAGGTGGCCTTGCGGAACGTCCACTTCGTTCCCGAGCCGTAGGTGACCCACCCGCCGGGCGGCGTGATCGTGTCGGGCGCCTCGCCCGGCTGGAAACCGAACTCGACCTCAACGTTTCCCGTCACGTTGGCGCCGGTGTTCTCCAGATCGTAGTCGAAGTCGAGCGGCAGTGCCTTGCGGGGCGTCGGCTGAACGATGGTTGTCGTCGTCGAAAGGGTGGTCGGGTCAGGATCGGATGACCTCATGCGGTAGCCCATCGCGGCCATTTCGGCGTCGAGTTGGGCGATGTAGAACGGAATAAAGACGTCGTAGTTCTCGATGACGACGGGGATGGGGTCGTCCGTTCCGCTATGGACACCGACGAGGGCCGCGGTGCTACCAATGGGAACAATGGACGGGCTGCCGGAGTCGCCGAACTCAAAGTGGCAGTCATTGGGCCCCAATCCCGCCGTAAGGTAGTCGAACCGGAAGTAGCGGGTGGTGAGCATTCCCGTGCTCCCCCCAAAATCCACTTCCTCAGACATGCTTGCGACTTCGGCGATCGTGCCGGTTCCGATCAGCGGAAATTGCCCATCCGGTGCCGGAGGGCCCACGTTGTATTTTCCCGTGACGATGAGATTCTGCCCGACGTAGTCGACCGGGTTGGGCAAATCGAGATAAGGAAGCGGGCTGATGCCGGAGTCCGCGTCGATCGGTGAGTCGAGTGCGATGATGACCAGGTCGGAGTCATTGACTCCATCCGGGATTACGATCTCGGCACCCGCCGTCCGGTCAACGAACTCGTTCGAGGCGTTGAGAAAACGCACCGTGTTGCCGTTGTTGAGACCCGCCGGGTAGTAGTGGTTGGCGAAAACGATGTGCTGTCGCGAAATCAGCGCGCACTGGCGGGCCGGGTACGTGCCGAAGCGGTAGCCAATGCCGGTGAGATCCACATTTGACTGGATCCGGTTGGTATTGTTTTCGGCTGCGGCCGGCCAAGGGTCGAAGCGCTTGTGATCCGTGGCGTTGTAGGAACGGATGAAAAGGGCGTTCGCTGTCGGTGGGAAGGCGGTCAGGGCAAGCAGCGTGATGGGACGAAGCATGTCGAATATTGGAAGCTACACATGACCTAACGACCGCGCCACCGATTCGGATCAGAATTTCTGGGCGTCCTCGGCCATTTTGGTGAGGACTTCCTCCCACGGCGTGCCGGGATACTTCTTCGCTTCCCGGAGACAGGCCGACGAAACCTTCGGGTCGGCTTTCCACTGGCTCGCCGAAACCTCGCCGAAGCTTTTCTCCGCGAAGGCCTCGATTTCCTGCAGGCCCTTCACGTAGGTCTCGTTCACCTCGTCGGCGCCGAGTTCACGGTGGAGTTCCTCCAAACCGTCGGCCTCCGCGCCGTGTTCGGTGAGGAAGCTGGTCCACATGAAGGCGCGCATCGGCGCGGTGTCCTTGGATTCGCGGACGAGGGCCATGACGTCCTGAACGTAGCGCTCGGTCGCTTCGGGATAGTTCTTCCCGTTGCTGAGGAGGAACACGCCGTTGAGGTGGGTGATGCCGTCATCGATGAGTTCGTCGCCGGCCCACGCGTGTTTGCCGGGGAAGTAGCGCAGCAAGCCGTCGCGGTTCCGGTAGCCTTTGAAGCCGTGGGCCATGTCGGTGCGGTTGAAGCAGTTGGTACCACAAAGACCGTAGACGACCTGCTTGGCGTTGCCGACCGATCCGCCCGCGCCACAGGCAAGAACGCCGGTGATGTCGCTGTTCTTGGTCGCGGTGGCGAGGGCCATCCGCGAGCCACCCGAAAAACCGCTGGTGTAAAGCCGGTCTCCGTCGATCGGGAGGGTGTCGAGAACGTGCTCGATCATCGCGTCGACCGCTTCCTGGCTTTTCTCGAAGCCGTTCTTCGATTGCTTCGAAACCGCGAGGATCATCCGGTTGCGCTCGGCGCCGGGGATGTAGCGATTGGTGGTGCCGGCACCGCCCCCGCCCGGATTCATGATGAACATCACCGGGTGCTTCTCCCCCTTGGCCAGCGACTTCGGAAGGTAGAGGAAATAGCTCCACTCGCCGCCGGTCGAAATCTCGCCAGTCGTTTCACCCAACGGATGCGGGAGATCGTCGGCCGCTTCGACCTCCGGCGCGGCTTCCGGATCGGGCGTCTCGACCTCGAAATGCTCGCGCAGCAGCTCCTGGTCGTCGTCGGAGAGCTTGGCGATCTCGACGGTGACCTGGGTGCCGTCGGCGCGCTCGAAGCGGACCTTGCCTTCAGCCACGGCGAGCGCCTTGGCCTCGACCTTGTGGCCGCTCTTGGCGGTCCATGTCCGGGACTCGGTGGGTTGACCGAAAAGGACGCCGGTCGAGAGGACCGCGAGCAGGGTGAGAAAGCGCTTCATCATGCGGTCGCACCATGGTCGAGCCGTTGTGGCGGCGACAAGCTCCATGTGATGGGCCGGAGGGATCCGGGGAGTCGGACCGCGCGAGCCCACTCGCGCAATCCTGGCGTCCGTGATGCGCGAGTGGGCTCGCGCGGTCCATTTCCTCCGGTTCCACCGGCTTTCGCGCTTCCGGCCACAGGATTCCCGGATCAGGCTCGTATTCTCCCAGTCATGAGAACCCTTCCCCTGTTCCTCCTCGGTGGCACGATCCTGGCGGTTGCGCTGAACGCGCCGGATCGTCCCGCACCCCGATTCGCGAAATCCGAACTGACCCGCGAGTTCTGGGCCGAAGGCGCGGACTTCGGCGACTTCAACAACGACGGCAAGCCGGACCTCGCGGCGGGGCCTTACTGGTGGGAGGGTCCGGATTTCTCGAAGCGCCATGCCTACGACGCGACCGACACGCGGCAGTCGCCCTCGGGCCAGGCGCCGCATCGGGCGAAGAATCCGGAGGGAGAAATGGTCAGCGTGGCCGGATTCGCGGGCGCCTACTCGGGCACCAATGCCTACTCCGACTGCTTCCAGCTCTTCAGCGGTGACTTCAACGCCGACGGCTGGGATGACATCCTCACCGTTTCCTTCCCCGGGAAGGAAGCGTTCTGGTTCGAGAATTCGAAGGGCGGTGAGTCCCCGTGGAAACGCCACACCGCCTATCCGTCGGTCGACAACGAATCGCCGGTGCTTGTCGACGTGACCGGGGACGGCGCTCCCGAGCTCGTTTTCCATACCAAGGTCGAGGCGGAAGGCGGCGCGTGCCTCGGCTATGCGAGTCCGGATCCCGGGAACCCTGCCGCACCTTGGAAATTCCATCCGATCTCTGCGCCCGGCAAGTGGGGCCGTTTCCAGCATGGTCTCGGAGTCGGCGATGTGAATGGCGACGGCCGGACCGACCTGTTGATGGTCCACGGGTGGTGGGAGCAGCCGGAGTCGCTCGAAGGCGATCCCGAGTGGGCATTCCACGCGGCGGATTTCGCGGCGAACGGGGCGCAGATGCATGTCGATGATGTGAACGGCGACGGACGCGCGGATGTGGTCACGGCGATCGAGGCCCACGGCCATGGCTTGGCGTGGAACGAGCAGAAGCCCGATGGCTCTTTCGTGCGGCACCCGATCATGGGCAAGACCGCCGAGGAGAGTGCCGGGGGGGTGGTCTTCACCCAGCCGCACGCGGTCGAGATGGCCGACATCGATGGCGACGGCCAGCGCGACATCGTGACCGGGAAGCGCTACTTCGCCCACGGTCCGAAGGGTGATATCGACCCCTTGGGTACGCCGGTCCTTTACTGGTATCGGGTGAGCCACGACGAGTCCGGCAAGGTGTCGTTCGAGCCTCACCGGATCGACGACGCTTCGGGCGTCGGCACTCAGTTCACGGTGCGCGATGTCACGGGCGACGGCCAGGTCGACATCGGTATCGCCAACAAGCGGGGGGTGTTCTTTTTCCGTCAGGAGGCGCGCTAGGAGTGTCGAGAATGCGGATGCAGTTGCTGCCGCGTGCGGAGACGGCGGTGAGGAAGGGACATCCATGGGTGTTCGCCGAGAGCGTGAAGTCCCAGAACCGTGAAGGTTCGGCGGGCGAACTGGTGGTGATGTACGACCGTCGCGACCGCTTCCTCGCGGTTGGACTCTACGATCCCGATTCGCCGATCCGGGTGCGGGTCGTTCACGCCGGCAGTCCGGCGGTGATCGATCGTGACTGGTGGCTTGGTCGCGCGCGCGACGCGGCAACGCGACGTGAGGAGGTGTTCAACGCCAAGACCAACGGCGCCCGCTGCATCAATGGCGAGAGCGAAGGCTTCCCCGGGCTGGTGGCGGACCGATATGCCGACACGCTGGTGGTGAAGCTTTACTCCGCGGTTTGGCTGGAGAGGTGGGCGGAGATCGAGTCGGTGCTACGCGAGGTTTTCGGTCCGCGCTATCTGGTCCTGCGGGTCAGCCGGAACCTCGCTGACGCCACCGCCGAGCATGGTCTCGTGCCCGGCTTCCAAGGGGACCAGGGCGACGAAGTGGTGGTCTTCTCGGAAAACGGGATCCGCTTCGAGGCGGCGGTGGTCCATGGGCAGAAGACCGGCTTCTTTCTCGACCAACGCGACAACCGGGCGCGCGTCGAACAACTCGCCGAAGGTCGGGAGGTTCTCAATCTGTTCAGCTTTTCCGGCGGCTTCTCGCTCTATGCCGCCCGGGGTGGAGCGACCCGCGTGGTTGACGTCGACATCAGCGCCCATGCGTTGGAGAGCGCCCGCCGGAACTTCGCACTGAACCCCGACCTCGATCCGACGATCCACGAAGGAATCCAAGCGGATGTGTTCGAGTGGGTGGGGCAGTCGGGAGCGTCTTACGATCTCGTGATTTCGGATCCTCCGTCGTTGGCCAAGCGTGAGCGGGACCGCGAGAAGGCGATCGTCGCCTATCGACGGCTGAATGGAGTGGCGCTCGCCCGTGTTCGCCAGGGTGGCATCCTTGTGGCCGCATCCTGTTCAGCGCACGTTTCAGCCGACGAATTCTTCGGGGCCGTGCGCTCCGAGGCGAAGCGCAGCGGACGCCGCTGCGAGGAGCTGTGGACGAGCCGCCATGCTGATGATCACCCGGCCTCGTTTCCCGAGGCCGAGTATCTCAAGGCGATCTGCCTGAAGTGCGCGGACTGAGCCTGAGCGGCTGAGACCGCGCCGACGTTCAGTCCTCGTCGAAGAGGCCGGTGACCGGTGCCGGAAGCGGGTTGTCCTTGCGACGCAGCGCCCGGCGCATCTTGTCGAGGGCCTTGTTCTGGAGCTGGCGGATCCGTTCGCGGGTCAGACCGAAGTCGCGACCGATCTCTTCGAGGTTCATCGGCCGCTTGCCGTTCAGTCCGAAGCGGGCGTCGATGATTCTCGCCTCACGGTCATCGAGGGTGGCGAGGAGCTCTTCAAGGTGGTCGGCGGAATCGTTGAAGCTCAGAGCCTCGCCGGGATCGACCGCCCGTTCATCGCCGATCACGTCGGCGTAGGTGGTGCCTTCGCCATCGGCCAGCGGTGCGTCGAGCGAGGTCGTCCGCTGCGAGGCCTGCATCAGGGCGGAAAGCTTGCGGCGCGGAATCCCGGTCTCTTCGGAGAGTTCGTCCTTGGTCGGTTCGCGACCCAGTTCTTCGGCCATCCTGCGGGCAATGCTCCGCATGTGGGCGATCTTCTGCACCATGTGCACCGGCAGCCGGACCGTCTTGCTCTGGTTGGCGAGGGCCCGCTTGATCGACTGCTTGATCCACCAGGCGGCGTAGCTGCTCAGCTTGGCGCCTTTTTCCGGGTCGAAACGTTCGACCGCCTTGGTCAGGCCAATGTTTCCCTCGGAGATCAGATCAGCGAGGGGGAGGCCGTAGCCGGCGTAGTCTTGGGCAATTTTCACGACCAAGCGCAGATTGGCTCGAATCATGTGTTCCCGGGCCTTCTCGTCGCCCCGCATCACCCGGTTGGCGAGCTCAAGCTCTTCCTCAGGGGTCAACAGCGGGGTCTTGGCGATCTCCTTGAAGTAGGTCCGGAGCGAGTCGTTGGATTGGGAGTAGGACATGATTTGGAGAGGTTGGGGGTAGCGAACAAATGCAGCTGCACCATCCACCACACCGCACGGAATACGAACAGAGCGGCTTTGTTTGCAATCAAAAACCGAACAAAGTCCCTGTTTTCCTCCAATTTGGCCATCTTGTTAACATTTTGTTTGTGAATACTGTGGGTAACACGAAGATGGGGCGTCATGAGTGACATCGAGTCCGACCAATCTGCGAATGAGGAGCTTTTCGGAACTGCGACCGTCGTGGCGAGGACCGGCCTTACCGCAGCGCGGATCCGGATGTGGGAGAAACGCTATGGGGCGGTCGAGCCCCAGCGCACGGAGACCAAGCGTCGTCTGTACACGCGGGAGGATCTCCAGAGGCTGTCGCTTCTCCGGTCGCTGACCGATGCCGGTCACGCGATCAACCGCATCGCGGCCCACCCTCTCGACCGCCTGCGCTCTCTGGCGGCGGAGGAGGCCGAAGTGGTGCGCCGGTCCCAGCCGACCGCCGACAGCCGCGTGCTGGTGGTCAGTGAGACCGGCAATGCGCTGCTCGGCGATGACTCGTCAGTCGATTTCGAGTGGTCCTGTCCGTTCGCGACCTTGCAGGACGCGCTGGACTCACCCGCGGTTCCGGGTGCCGATCTCCTACTGATCGAGACCGACACGCTGTTTGAGGAAACGCTCGATTCCGCACGGCTTCTGGCCGAGCGGACTGGCGCGCGGCGGACTCTGATTGCCTACCGTTTCGCAACTCGCGAGCTGGAGCAGTCGGTGCGGGGCGACAACCCCGACGTGATCCTGCTCCACGGCCAGCGTGATGCCGGCCGACTGCGCCGCGAGTGCGTGTTCCAACTGGAAGCTTTGACCGGCAGAAGCGACATGCCGGACGCCGGCGCCATCCCCGAGCGGCTCTTCGGATCCGCCCAGCTGGCGAAGCTGGCAAACATCAGCACGGCGGTCGATTGCGAGTGTCCCCGCCACCTTGCGGAGCTCCTCAAGGGACTCTCGGCCTTCGAGAGCTACAGCGAGGCCTGCGAAGACCGGAACAAGGATGACGCGCTCGTCCACGCCTACCTGCACCGGACGACCGCCCAAGCAAGACGCTCGATGGAAGATGCCCTCCAGCATTTGCTGAAGGCCGAGGGTATCGAGCTCGGCTAGTTTGTGGCGCTTCGCTTGCGCGGCGGAGGACGGGCGGCTAGGCAGGGGCATGGCCCGCCGTTCCTTCAGCCTCATGCTCGCCTGGCGCTACCTGAATCCGCGCCGGGCACTGCTTTCGGCAGTCGCGCTGATTTCCGTCTCGGGCGTGATGCTCGGCGTGCTGGTGCTGGTCGTCGTGATGTCGGTCTACTCGGGCCTCGAGCGGGAGGTGAAAGGCCGGCTGCTCGGGTTCATTCCCCACGTCCGTCTCGACTACGCGCCGTTCGAAGGATTCCGCCAGCCAGTGTCCGACTGGCGCGAGGCGGCGGCCGAGGTGGCCAAGATGCCGGGCGTCGTCGAGGCGGGGCCTTTCGTGCAGGACAGCATGCTGATCGACATCAACGGCTACCGCTCGCCGGGCGTGTTCCGGGCGGTCGACACCTCGAATCCGATCGAGGTCGACGGCATTGAGGCGATGCTCGATCTGGAGAACTATCCGGAGAGCTCCTCGGACATGGGCCTCGACGACCGGGTGGTGATTTCCTCGAAGACGGCCCGGCTGTTCAACGCGGGGGTGGGCGACGTGATCCAGCTCCTGACCTTGCGGAACGTCGAGCAAGTGGAGGATGCCTACAAGCGGACCAAGGAGCCCCCGTTGCGGGAGAAGTACGCCGAGGTGCTCACCGAGGTCCGCAAGGCCGTGAGCGAGAAGTGGAAGGTGACGGCCGAAGGCTCGGAAATGTCGAGCGAGGACTACAACGCGATCGTGATCCCGCTGCAGCAGATTTTCTACGAAGGCGTGCGCGAAGCCGAGGCCGAGATCGTCGGCGAGGCGCTCGACCTGATCAGCGACGCCGAGGACGACGCGGTCAACCGGGTCCAGCGCCATACCAAGGAGGCACCGAAGGAGTTCCTCGCCATTCTCGACCGGCTGAACGCGACCGACGTCAAGGAGATGGACCTCGAAACGCTGCAAGGCATCGAAGAGTTCGTGCTGCCGACCGAGGCGACGATCATCGGGGTGTATCAGTCGTCGCAGATGGCACTGACGCCGGATGTTTTTGTTCCGCTCCATCTCGGTCAGGAGCTCGCGGGTCTCGATGACATGGTGCAGGGGATCGCGGTGCGGCTGGAGGATCCCTACCAAGCGGGTCTCGTCGCCGAGCGGATGGCGCGCGAGCTGCCGGAAGGATGGCAGCCGGTCACGTGGATCGAGGAGATGAGCGACTTCTCGCGCTTGATCGAGCAGCAGCGGGTGATGATGTACTTCGCGCTCTCCTTCATCATCCTCGTTTCGGCGTTCTCGATGACGGCGGTGATGTTCACCGTGACGATCCAGAAGCGTCGCGAGATCGGCGTGATGAAAGCCCTTGGAGCGGCGCCCGGCCAAATTGTGCGGGTCTTCGTTTACCAAGGGATGATCCTGGGCGCGGCCGGCTCCGCGCTGGGTGTCGGACTCGGGTTGTTGGTGATCCACTTCCGTGAGCCGATCCAGCGGGCCTTCCGGGGGATGGGCTTCGATCCCTTCCCCGCCTCGTTCAACGGCTTCACCGTGCTGCCCGCCCACATCAACCCGAGCGAGATCGGGATCATCGGCGTGATGGCCTTCGCGCTGTGTGCCGGAGCGGCCTTCCTGCCAGCGCTTTTCGCCGCGCACAGCGATGCCGCGAAGTCTCTGAGGAACCTCTGATCGATGGCGGGCTATCGATTGGAATCCGCCCAGCACGCGGAGCATTGTGGCGAGCCTGACGAGGAGCGGGTGGTCAAGGCGATCGAAGGAATCGATCCGGCACGCCCGGATCCGTTCGTGGTGCTCGACCACGAAGACGGTCACTACATCCAGACGCTCGGCAGTTCGTCGGGTCTCGTGCTCGAGTGCCGGATCATGAACGATGCCGACCCGCGCGGCTTCCGGCACTGGCGGGCTTGGGCTCCGGGCGACGGAGAGGATCCGGGAAAGGCGGACCCACGGAGTGGCGAGTGGGGGCCATGGATCCACGAGCGCGACCACCTCGAGGAAGCCCAGGTCGTCTTTGCCTTCCTGCGCTTTGGTGAAGACGCCAAGTCCCTGCCCGATGTCCGGGGTGTCGCATGGCGGGACGTGACGGAAGAGTTTCCCGAGGCTTGATGTTAGGGAGTCCCGAAGGTCAGGAATACTTCCCGGGCGGCACACTCCTGCCTCTTCCGAACGGCTTCGTCTTTTGTAGTGGTTGGTGCACGGGCTTTCCGCTGGGATGCGACTGTCGTGAAGGAACTCTTCGAGCACATGATGCTGCCCTACAACCTGCCGATGACGGTGGCGATGGGGGTGCTGTTTCTTTATTGGATCATCGTCCTGTTCGGCGGGATGGCGGTGGACGCCTTTGACGTCGATCTGGATGTCGACACCGACCTCGATGCAGAAGTCGACGGCAGCAATCTGTTCCACGGGCTGCTCGGCGGCACGCTTCGGTTTGTGAATGCCGACGCGATCCCGCTGACGATCGTGCTCAGCCTGGTGATCCTGTTCACGTGGGCCGCTCAGATCCTTTCCAACTACTACCTGAATGCCGGCCACTCGATGTGGCTCGGATTCCTCCTGCTGCTTGGGTCGTTTATCGCCGCGAGCGTGGCGACCAAGGCGGTCACGCAGCCGCTGCGTCCGCTGATGATCCGGCTGAAGAAGGCCGAAGACACCAAGCCGGTGATCGGCGAGGTCGGTATCGTCCGCTCGCTGACCCTCAGCGAAAAGATCGGCCAGGTAGAGGTCCATCGTGACAACGGTGCTCCGGCCCTCCTGACCTGCCGCCTCTCGGAAGGCGCGGCCGAACTGCCGCGCGGGTCCGAGGTGGTGATCGTCAGCTACGACGAGGCCGAGGGCTCCTACCTCGCAACCTCGCTTTTCGATTCTTCCAAGTAACGACCCCTCAACCAATCCAACCATGAAACCACCCACCCTCATCGCAGTCCTCGACGGCCTTCCGGCCAACGTCATGTGGATCGTCATCGGAGCCGTCGTGCTGTTCGGCTTCGTGTTCCTCTACATGATCATCAACTGCTACCGGAAGGTCGAGAAAGGCTCCGCCCTCGTCCGCACCGGCGGCACCAAGACCAAGGTCATTTTCAACGGAGGCTTCGTCATTCCGATCCTCCACCGGGCCGAGCTGATCGACATCTCGGTCAAGCGTCTGGAGATCGACCGGACCGGTAAGAACGGCCTGATCTGCAAGGACAACATGCGCGCCGACATCAAGGTGGCGTTCTTCGTCCGGGTGAACCATGTCGACGACGACGTGCTCAAGGTGGCCGACTCGATCGGCTGCCAACGCGCATCGTCGGAGCCGGAAATCCGGGCGCTGTTCGACGCCAAGTTCTCCGAGGCCCTGAAGACGGTCGGCAAGCGGTTCCAGTTCATCGATCTCTATGAGGAGCGCGACACCTTCCGCAACGAGATCCTCAAGGTGATCGGGACGGACCTGAACGGCTTCGTCCTCGATGACGCCGCGATCGATTACCTCGAGCAGACGCCGGTCGAAGCGCTCGATCCCGACAACATCCTCGATGCCGAGGGCATCAAGAAGATCACCGAGCTGACGGCCGCCCAGGCGAAGCTCGCGAACAACATCCAGCGGGACAAGGAGAAGGTCATCAAGCAGCAGGACGTCGAGGCCCGCGAGGCGATCCTCGAACTGGAACGCCAGCTCGCCGAGACGGAGGCCAAGCAGCACCGAGAGGTCGAAAGCGTGAGGGCCCGCGAAGAGGCGGAGACCGCCAAGGTGCGTGAGGAAGAGCGCCAGAAGTCGGAGCGGGCGCGTATCGCCGCCGAGGAGGAGATCGAGGTTGCGACCCAGAACAAGGAGCGCCAGGTGCTCGTGGCCCAGCGCAACAAGGAGCGCACGGATGTGGTCGAGGTCGAGCGGGTGAAGCGCGATCAGGAGCTCGAGTCGATCGAGCGCGAGCGCGTGACCACGCTCAAAGACATCGAGAAGGAGAAGGCGGTCGAGGTCGAGAAGAAGGCGATCCAGGACGTCATCAAGGAGCGCGTCGCTGTCGAGAAGCTCGTCGTGCAGGAGCAGGAGCGGATCAAGGACACCGAGGCATTCGCCGGTGCCGACCGCGAGAAGCAGGTCAAGGTCACGCTGGCCGAGGCTCAGGCCCAGGAGGATGTCATCCGCCGGGTCAAGGAGGCCGAAGCCGCGAAGCAGGCGGCCGAACTCGAGGCCGACCAGCGAGTTTACGTCGAGGTCAAGGCGGCCGAGGCATCGAAAAAGTCGGCCGAACTGAAGGCCGAGGAGGTCGTGATCGCGGCCGAGGCCGAGCAGAGCGCCAGCGAGAAGCAGGCGGCAGCCAAGAAGCTGCTGGCCGAAGCGACCATCAAGGAGTCGGCTGCGCACGGAATGGGCGAGGCCGAGGTCATGGTGGCCAAGGCGGATGCCACCCAGAAGCAGGGCGAGGCAGATGCCGAGGTCGAGCGTCTCAGGTTCGAGGCGGAGGCCGAGGGCATCCACAAGAAGGCCGAGGCGATGAAGCTCTTCGAGGAAGCCGGACAGGCGCACGAGGAGTTCAAGCTGGAGCTGGAGAAGGAGAAGGCCATCGAGCTCGCCCAGATCCACATCCAGAAGGACATCGCGGAAGCCCAGGCCATGGTGCTCGGCGAGGCAATGAAGTCGGCGAAGATCGAGATCATCGGCGGCGAGAACAAGTTCTTCGACCAGATCACCAGCGCGATCTCGCGCGGCAAGTCGGTCGACCGGATGATCGAGCACAGCGAGGCGCTGTCCGACGTGAAGGAGACCTTCTTCAACGGCGACCCCGAGTACTTCAAGTCGCAGCTCCGCGAGTGGGCCGGCCAGTTCGGGGTGACCGCCGAGGAGGTCAAGGACCTGACCATCGGCGCCGCCCTCGGCAAGCTGCTGGCCGACGCGACCGGCGACACCCGCCGCAAGCTCCTCGGCTTCCTCGGCGCCGCCGACCGCTTCGACCTCACCGACGAGAAGGCCTCGAAGGTGCTCAAGGGCTGAGCGATCGTCTGAACCGAACCACGGAATACACGGAAGCCACGGAAAGGAAGATGGGATGGCGCTGATTCTTCGGGATGAAACGCACGCGATTCTAGGAGCCTGTTTCGAGGTCTACCGGGAAAAGGGCTGCGGATTTATCGAGGATGTCTTCCAAGAGTGTCTGGAGATTGAATTCGAAGAACGAGGATTGCCGTTCGTGTCCCAACCAAGCGTCGAGCTCGAATACAAGGGGCGCATTCTGCGCAAGAGATGCGTCCCCGACTTCATTTGCTTCGGTAAAGTGATCCTTGAGATCAAAGCGGTGAAGACCCTCGAAGATGCCCATCGGGCCCAGCTCATCAACTACCTGAAAGCGACCCGGATGAAGGTCGGATTGCTCGTGAACTTCGGTCACCATCCCAAGGCTCAGCACGAACGCTTCGTCCTCTGAAACCTTCCGTGATTTCCGTGTATTCCGTGGTTCCCCAATAAAGATGCCTGAAGAAGAACAGAAGCAGGACCAGCTCGAGGGCGGCGCCTATGAGGTCATCCGCGCGCGGTTGGAGAAGCACGGCGCGACCCTGCGCGACGGGCTCGATTCGCTGAATGCCGAGCGCCTTGCCGTGTTCGGCGGGGTCGAGACGGCGCTGCTCGGTACCGAGCGGGTGTCGACCGAGCACAATTGCGTCGCGCGCGATCTGGTCACGGTCGGCAAGCGCCGCTTCCTCTTCGGCTACAACATCCAGTTCGGGCTCAAGCAGACGACGGACATCTCGGACGTCTTCTCGGCCTACGACTACGATCCGGAAACCCGTGCCTTCACCCAGGTTCCGGTCGCCGAGGTGCTCGACGATCCGCGTTTCGTCGAGGACTTCCACTACCTCTACAAGTACTACCGCGAGACGGTCTTCCAGAAGTTCATGGTGATCGGACCGCATCTGTTCATCGCGATGCGGGCCGGCAAGACGCTTGAAGACATCAAGGTCTTCAAGTGGCGGATCTTGAACGGGGAGCTCGAATACGTAGGCAACCGTTTCGACCACGAGTATGTCTTTCCCCCGCAGCAGGAATTCAAGTGGATCCGAGCCCACCGCGAGATGCATCGCTCGGGGCTGCACCCGCACATCTCGATCGAGGACCGGGTGTTCGTCGAAACGGTCGGCGGCGACCTGACGATCAAGATCGAGGACAACACGGAGACGGGAGAGGGGATCTATTCCGAGCCGGTCACGGAGAGCGATCAGACGCTTGATGACGCGGAGATCTTCTACGCCAAGGTCGGCTCGCTGATCATCCTCAAGATCCTTCCCTACCGCGAAAGCCTGCACCGCTACCTCGTCTTCAACGAGAAGACGAACTCGGTCCACCGGCTCGATGCGATCGGTGACTCGTGCGTTCTCCTTCCCGATGACCACGGCATCGTGTTCGCTAACGGCTACCTGCTCCAGAGCGGTGAGCTGAAGACCTTCGATCACGGGATTCTCGACATGCGCTTCGAGCGCCGGGTGCCGAGCTCGAACGGCGAGGACGTTCTGTTCGCGTTCTACAACCGGCCGGCCGGCGAGTATGTCCTGCTTTCCTACAACCGGATCCAGCAGAGCGTCGAGACACCGATCCTCTGCTCGGGGTTCTCGCTGTTCCCCGACGGCCAGCTGGTGCTGTTCCGATCGGACGGCCAGCCGCAGAAGCACCACGCGCTTCAGATATGGCAGACGCCGTACTTGGATGACGAGGCGGCGATGGCAACCGCGGCCGACCAGAGCTCCTACCTGTTCAAGATCGGCAATCCCGAGCTGGTTCGCGGGATGGCGGAGGCGCGCGAGCTGCTGACGCTCCTCGAAAAGGACGATTCCTTCGCGGGGCTCTACCTTGACCTGGCGAAGCGCTCCGGCGACTTGCTTGATGCCTATTTCTGGCTCGACCGCGAGGAGTGCGGAAAGCTTTCGGCGCCGCTGCGCGAGATCCGCCAGGCGGCGGAGGCGGCGATCGGGGAGTTCGACAAGGTCCAGCGGCTGCGCGAGGTCGCGGCGCAGCGGACGGCGGAAGTCCGTGCGGCGGTGGAGAAGGCGGTCCGGGAAGCCCGGACGGCGCCCGGCGACGAGCTGAAGCCGCTCGTTCATCATCTTGCGGAGCTGCGGAAGCTCCGCGGCGAGATCATCGGGCTGCGGGAAGTCCGCTACACCGAACCGGCGGTCATCGACGGCTTCGAGGCGGAAGTCGTCGACGTGACCGACGGGACATCGCAGCGGACGGTCGATTTCCTCCTCGGGGAGGATTCGCTCAAGACCTACGCCGACGCCATCGATGAACAGGAGGCCGGTGTCGCGAAGATCTCCAAGGTTGCCGAGGCCGACGATGTTGCCGAGGCGTTGGACAAGGCGGCGGGCGAGCTTGAGATGCTGATCGAGGTCGTCGGCGGCCTGAAGATCGAGGATGCCACGCAGACGACCGCGATCATCGAGCGGATCTCGTCTCTCTATGCGAAGCTGAATGGCACCCGCGGCTCGCTGCGCAACCGCCGCAAGGAGCTGGCTCGTGGTGAGGGCGAGGCCCAGTTCGCGGCGCAGATGAAGCTGCTGTCGCAGGCGCTGGCGAACTACCTCGACCTCTGCGACACGCCCGAGAAGTGCGATGAGTCGCTGACCCGGCTGATGGTCCAGGTCGAGGAGCTCGAAGGGAAGTTCTCGGAGTTCGACGAGTACATCGAACAGCTCACGACCCGCCGCGAGGAGATCTACGATGCCTTCGAAGGTCGGCGGACGCAGCTGATGGAGGGCCGGCAGAAGCGGGCCGGCGCGCTGTTCAAGAGCGCCGAGCGCATCCTCAACGGCATCCGCAACCGGGTGTCGGCCTTCAAGGAGCTCGAAGAGATCCACAGCTACTTCGCGACCGATCCGATGATCGGGAAGGTGCGGGACATCGTCGCGCAGCTCACCGAACTCGGTGACCCGGTCAAGGCCGACGATCTACAGACGCGCCTGAAGACGCTGCGCGAGGACGGGGTTCGGCAACTGAAGGACAAGAAGGAGCTCTTCGTCGATGGGCAGAACGTGCTGCGTTTCGGGAAGCATCCGTTCAGCGTGAACACGCAGGCGCTGGAGATGACGATCGTGCCTCACGAGGACGGCATGGCCTTCCATCTGGCGGGCACGAAGTTCTTCGAGCCGATCGTCGACGAGGCGTTTCTCGCGACGCGCGATGCGTGGGATCTGGAGGTGCCGAGCGAGGGACCGGACGTGGCGCGGGTGGAGTATCTGGTGTGGCGGTTCTTGATGGAGGGAGTGGAAGGGAAAGGCGGCCCGGCGGACGAGCGGGGGCGCTCGTCCCTGCCATTGCTGGAGCAGGTTCAGGCGTTCATGCAGCCGCGTTACGCGGAGGGATACACCAAGGGCGTCCATGACGAGGATGCGGCGAAGCTGCTTGAGAAGCTGATGCCGGTGCACGATGAGGCCGGCCTTCTGAAATTCGGACCGAGCCTGCGGGCGGCGGCGGTGCTTTTCTGGGAAAGCTGGCAGGATCCGGCGAAGGAGCTGCTGGCGGCGAAGTTTTCGAGTTACGGCAAACGCCGTAGCCTTTTCGAAAGCGGTGGCGATCTCGCCCGCTGGAAGGGCGGGCTGCGGACCGGATTCGAGGCGTGGCAGAAGGACGTCGGGCTTTTCGCGACCGAGGATGCGGAACGCGTGGCAGGCTATCTTTCGGAAGAGCTCGCGGCTGGCGGTGCCTTCGTGGTTTCCGCCGCCGCCGCCGAACTGGTCCGGGGCTTCGAGCATGCGCTGGTCGGAAAGCGGGCCAAGCAGACTTATGACGAGTCGGTTGGCGGTGAAGGGACGCCGGTCGAGGTCCGTTACGAGGTCGCCCGCGACTGGCTCGCCGGATTTGCCGCGAGTAGCGAGGAGGCCTTGGCTTCGACGCCGGACGGATTGAGGGACTCGGTGGTTGACGAGGGAGCGGTGCATCTGGCGCGCGGCGGATTCGAGCAGCGGTCGGTGAAGTCGGTCGAGCTCGCCGTCACGGTCGACACCCTGCGTTCGAACCACCCCCGCATCCGGGGCGGTGAGCTGGAAGTCCACTACAGCGAGTTCCTTGACCGGGTCGCGCGGCACGAGGCGTCCGACGCGCGGGCTTTCCGCGCGCTTTCCTCGCTGAAGCAGCAGCTAACCGAGGAGAAGCGCGACGCGATGAGGCTGGACGAGTTCAAGCCGAAGGTGATGAGCGCCTTCGTCCGCAACCGTCTGATCGACGAGGTCTACCTGCCGCTGATCGGCGACAACCTCGCGAAGCAGCTCGGAACCGCCGGTGCCGACACCCGGACCGACCGGATGGGCATGCTGCTCCTCATTTCCCCACCGGGCTACGGCAAGACGACTCTGATGGAGTATGTCGCCAACCGGCTCGGATTGACCTTCGTCAAGATCAACGGCCCGGCGCTCGGGCACAACGTGCTGTCGCTCGACCCGGCCGAGGCACCGAACGCCGCGGCCCGTGAGGAGGTGAAACGCCTCAATCTCGCGCTGGAGATGGGCGACAACGTGATGATCTACGTCGACGACATCCAGCATACGAATTCCGAGTTCCTGCAGAAATTCATCAGCCTTTGCGATGCCCAGCGGAAGATCGAGGGGGTCTGGAAGGGCAAGGCGCGCACCTACGACCTGCGCGGACGCAAGGTCGCGGTGGTGATGGCGGGCAACCCTTACACCGAGAGCGGCGGCAAGTTCCAGATCCCGGACATGCTGGCGAACCGGGCCGACACCTACAATCTCGGCGACATTCTTGGCGGTCACGAGGGGGCCTTCAAAGCGAGCTACATCGAGAACTCGCTGACCTCCAATCCGGCGCTTTCGCGGATGGCGAGCCGGTCGCAGAAAGACGTCCTCACCCTGATCCGGATCGCCGAGACCGGCAGCCGCGACGGCGCCGATTTCGAAGGCAACTACACGCCGGCGGAGATCGACGAGATGATCGCCGCGACCAAGCATCTGCTGAGGGTTCGCGACACGATCCTGCGGGTGAACCTCGAATACATCCGGAGCGCGGCGCAGGAGGATGCCTACCGCACCGAGCCGTCGTTCAAGCTGCAAGGCTCCTACCGGAACATGAACCGGATTGCCGAGAAGGTCCTGCCGCTGATGACCGACGACGAGGTCCGCCAGTTGATCATCGACCACTACCGCAGTGAGTCGCAGAACCTGACGACCGCCGCCGAGGCGAACCTGCTCAAGTTCTACGAGATGGAAGGCCTTCTCGACGAAAAGCAGGCCGCCCGCTGGGAGCAGATCAAGAAGGACTTCAACAAGCGGAAACTGCTTGGCGGGGCGGGTGAGAACGACCCCGTGGCGCGCGTGGTCGCGCAACTCACCCAATTCAATGACGGGCTCGAGGCGATCCGTGAAGGAATCGCCTCGGCTGGAGCGAACTACGCCAAACCGCAGTCGCTCGGCGACGAAACCGTGGCACGTCTCCAGCAGATCATCGAGGGCCTGAGGGCGGTGCCGGTCGAGGTCGACATCAAGGTCGTGCCGGTGCAGGACGACGGAGGGACGATCGAGAAAATGGAACCGTCAACCTCGCCCATCGAGGTGAAGCCGGAGGTGCGGCAACTGCCGGACGAGGAGTGACGGGTTTCCGGCCGGAAATCGCAGGGAAATCGTGACCGAAGGTCACCGGGCCCCGATATGGCGCTTGGAAACCGCCACTCCTTTTCTAGGGTCGCCGCGTGGCGGGGAAAAACATCGTCTATTTCGACCTTGAGACGCAACGGAGCTTCGGCGACGTCGGCGGCTCGGCGCATAAGGACAAGATGGGGATGTCGGTCGGCGTGACCTACAGCACCGCCGACGGCGAGTATCACATCTACGGCGAGGACCAGGCCGACGCCCTGATCGAGGAGCTCGTCCGGGCCGATCTGGTGGTCGGCTGGAACCACGTCGAGTTCGACTACCCGGTGCTCCAGGGCTACACGATCCGCGAGCTGGCCGACCAGACGATCAATCTCGACATGATGCTGGCCGCCCAGGAGATCATCGGCTTCCGGCTCAAGCTCGACGCGGTGGCCGAGGGGTCGCTGGGAATGGGCAAAACGGCTGACGGACTCGATGCCCTGAAGTGGTGGCAGGAGTACAAGAAAACCGGTGACCGGGAGCCGTTGATGAAGATCGCCGAGTACTGCGCCTTCGACGTCAAGGTGACCAAGTGCGTCCACGAGTATGCGGTCGAGCACGGCCACCTGAAGTATCACGACAAGGGCGGCCACCTGCAGGAATTCGAGGTCGACTGGAAATAGCGCGTATGGCGGAACTCGGAGAGTGGGCGGCATTGAAGGTGATCCGGGAGAAGCCTCCCGGGCTCTATCTCGATTCCGAGGGCGAGGAGGGAGAAGTGCTTCTGCCGCGCAAGGAGATGCCCGCAAGTTGGGAACTCGGCGGGACGATCGAGGTCTTTCTCTACACCGACTCCGAAGATCGGATCATCGCCACGCCGAAGCGGCCGAGAGTGATGCCGGGGGAATTCGGCTACCTCAAGGTGGTGGCCGAAACCCGTGTCGGCTCGTTTCTCGACTGGGGCCTTCAGAAGGACCTGCTGTTGCCCTTCGGCGAGCAGCGGGAGCGCGTGCCGGTCGGGCGGTCGTGCGTGGTGCACGTTCACGTCGATCCCGAGAGCGGACGGATCGTCGCCAGCCGGCGCTTGGGCCGCCATCTCAGCCAGGACCGGCCGAGATACCAGCCGGGCCAGGAAGTCGAGCTGCTGCTGTATGGCAAGACCGAGATGGGCTACAAGGCGATCGTCGATGGCAAGTTCGGCGGCGTGCTGTTTGCCAACGAGGTATTCCGCGATCTGCGGGCCGGCGAGCGGACGCAGGGCTACATCAAGGAGGTCCGCGACGACGGCAAGATCGACCTCTCGCTCTACCCGCCCGGGCGCAAGCGGGTGAACGATCTGGAATCGCGGATCGAGGACGAGCTCCACCGTCGCGGTGGATTCTGGGAGCTATGCGATTCGAGCCCGGCCGAGGTGATCCATCAAGAGCTCGGGGTCAGCAAGAAGGCGTTCAAGCAGGCGACCGGGGCGTTGTTCCGGAAGCGCAAGATTGTGATCAGCGACGACGGCATCCGCCTGACCGACGGTCAGGCCCCGCCGCGTGGCTGACCGGTTGCTTCAGCCTGCCGAACTGTGCACGTGGACTAACATTCTCATTCTAACAAACGCGTCAGGGAATTCGCGTTTTGGCGGCACGGAAGCCGGAATCCTCCGGGATTGGCGGGCCTCCGGCGAATCGACCGTTGACCCCGGGCCGATGGCATGGAAGTTGCGTGTTCCAACCCTTCCCAGCTCGCCTGTCCATGCTCGATACCGCTCTTCCTCCGACCATCCACGAAAGCCGGCTCTCCCTCCACCGCTTGCTGCCGCGGCTGCGGAAAAGCTTTCCGACGGAGAATGAGGGCGCGGACTGGGCGGCGTTCGAGGACCGGCTGGAGCGGCACTTCCCGGTGCTTTTCGACCTGCTGTGGCGGGTCTATGGTCCCAGCTACGACTTCTTCTTTCACGTCGAGCAGATCCTCCGCACCTGCGCCGAGTCGTGGCTGGCGCGCGACTCGGATCTGAAAAGCCTCGATGCCATTCGCGAAGGTCACACGCATTGGTACCAGTCGAACCGGGTGGTCGGCGCGATGGCCTATGTCGACCTCTTCTCGGGAGACCTCTCCGGCCTGCGCGAGCGGATCGTCTACCTCAAGGAGCTGGGAGTCACCTACCTGCACCTCATGCCTCTGTTCAAGAGCCCGGCGGGCGACGACGACGGTGGCTATGCGATCAGCAGCTACCGTGAGGTTGATCCGGATCTGGGAACCATGGACGAGCTGCGCGAACTCGCGGCCGAGCTTCGGCAGCAGGGGATGAGTCTCGTGCTCGACTTCGTCTTCAACCACACCTCCGACGAGCACGACTGGGCGATGGCCGCCCGCGAGGGATCGGAAGAGTTCCAAGGCTACTACTGGATGTTCCCGGATCGGGAGGAACCGGATCAGTACGAACGCACCTTGCGTCCGATTTTCCCCGACGCCCACCCCGGTTCGTTCACCTACCGCACCGCATTGGGCAAGTGGGTGTGGACGACCTTCAACAACTTCCAGTGGGACCTGAACTACAAGAACCCGGACGTCTTCAATGCGATGGCGGGCGAGATGCTCTACCTCGCCAACGCGGGTGTCGAGATGCTGCGCATGGATGCGGTCCCGTTCCTGTGGAAGGAGAAGGGCAGCAGCTGCGAGAACCTCGAGCAGGCGCACCTCCTCATCCAGGCCTTCAACGCGATCGCCCGGATCGCCGCGCCGGCGCTGATCTTCAAGTCGGAAGCGATCGTCGCGCCGGACGAGATCAAGAAATACGTGTCCGAGGAGGAGTGCCACCTTTCCTACAACCCGCCGCTGATGGTGCAGCTCTGGAACTCGCTCGCTTCACGCAATGCGAACCTGATGCTTCACTCGCTGCCGAAGCGCTTCGAGCTGCCGAAGGGATGCTCATGGGTCAACTACCTGCGCTGCCACGACGACATCGGCTGGGGCTTCGAGGATCGTGACCTGTGGGAACTCGGGATCAATCCGCACGACCACCGCTGGTTCCTCAACCGCTTCTTCACCGGCGAGCACACTTCGAGTTTCGCGCGCGGTCGGCTGTTTCAGCACAACCCGGTGACCGGTGATGCCCGGATCTGCGGCACGACCGCTTCGCTCTGCGGACTGGAGAAGGCGATCTACGAAGGTGATGAGCAGCAGACCGAGTACGCCATCCGTCGTATCTTGCTGCTCTACGGCATCATCTTCACGATGGGCGGCATCCCGCTCATCTACCTCGGCGACGAGATCGGGATCGCGAATGACTACGATTTCGAAAGCGACTCCGAGAAGGCGGGCGACGACCGCTGGCTCCACCGGCCTGCCTTCGATTGGGAGAAGGCGGAGAACCGCAAGGACCCGACCACGGTCGAGGGCAAGCTGTTCCATGGCATGCTCAAGCTTTCCCAGATCCGGAAGAACAACCAGGCGTTCCATGAGACCCACACCGAGTTCGTCGACGTGGGGAACCAGCACGTCTTTGGCTACTTCCGGGTCTACGACGGCCAGAGCATCCTCTGCCTCGCGAATTTCAACGACCACCCGGAGGAAGTCTCGGCGACCCGCCTGCGCCAGCTCGGGTTGAGGAAGACCTTTACGGACCTGATCGCCGGGCAGTCGATCGTCGCGACCGAGCGGCTCGTCATGGAGCCGCTGCAGTTCATGGCGATCCTTTGAGGGATCGGACCGCGCGAGTCCACTCGCGCTTATCATCGCGGGCGGCCGAAGGACGGGGCGCGGTCGGAGCCACGCGGTCCACTCGCGCTTATCATCGCGGGCGGCCGAAGGACGGGGCGCGGTCGGAGCCACGCGGTCCGCTGCAGCGCATCTGTCGGCCAGTCCAATTAGCGATCGGACGAGCTCACGGTGGTCGTCGTGCCGCCGCTCTCGCTGGTGATCGTCATGGTGTCGTAGTAGATCGTCACTTCTTCCTGTGGGGGCAGGTTTGCCGCGGCGGGGTCGTAGGTGCTGGCCAGCCACGGCTGGACGCGGACGATCTTGGCGCCGGTGAGCTCGATCGTGAAGAAATGCTGAGTCTGTCCTGTGTCCGGATCATTGTTGAAGAAATTGAGCCTGACGGTTCCGGTTTGCTCGTCACTGATTGCCCGGTAAAGAAGAGGCGTTGCCTTGTCGATCGGCTTGGTGATCGTGATCGGCTTGTGCGAAAGTCCTTCGACCCGACCCGCGGAGATCCCGCGGAGTACCTCGTGGCGGAAGGCGGTCACTTGGATCATGGTCGAGACATCAATGCCGCCGAATGTGGGGTAGCTGTGTTCTCCTTCGAGGTCGGTGCCGCCCATGTTGATCTCGGCGAATGCCGGAAGCGCGGCGCGGACGCTGGCGGTGACGAGGAAGGTGGCGGTGACGAGGAGGGATATCAGTTTCATGGTGTGGGCAGGTTGATTTCGACTTTGTAGAAGTAGGGGGCCGAGGGAGGGGTCGGGGCGATGGTCGCCGGTCCGTTGGACCCTGGTGTGAACGGGCCGTTCTGAAGCACGAACGAAGCCGACGGATCGGCCGCTCCGAGGAGCCGGTAAACACGGTCGGCCCGGGCTTGGAAGGAGATCGTGATCGGCTGGGTCGGACTCGGTCCGGGGGTGACCAGAACCCTGAAGAAGGAAGTCGGATCGTTGGCGAAGGTGCCAGTGACGAACTCGTCGAAGTTGGTCCATCCGTCCTTGTCCTTGTCGCCGTTACCGTCGGCCACGAGCGGGTTCAGGCCGTTCGCCTGCTCGTAGTTGTCGGTCATGCCGTCGTTGTCATCGTCGTCGTCGGCATTGTTGCCGATGCCGTCGCCGTCGGTGTCGACCGTTTCGTTGGGGTCATTGGGCAGGTCGTCGCTGATGTCGGGCACGCCGTCACCGTCGGTATCGAGCAGCGGCTCGGCTCCGCCGTTGAACTCACGGGGCAGGGGTTCCTCAAGCGACGGGTAGAGCCCGTTGTCGGCCCCGGCTGAAAAGACAGGATTCACCGCCCACGATCCCGCTGGGGAAGAGGAAGCCAGTGGGCTCACTCCGAGCAGCACGCAGGGGGTGGTGTCGCCGGTGTTGCCGATGTTCGCCACTTCGAGATGCAGGCGGTAGGGACCCGGCAGGCTGAGGTCGAGGTGGCTGTCGGGATCGGTGAAGGTGACTTCCGGATCGGAGTAGGGGTCGGCGCTGAGTGCGAAGCTCGGCGGGATGGTGGACAACGGAGTGACGTAGCCCTCGCGGGTGAACCGGAAGTTCGCGTGGCCGACTTCACACGCGAGCGTGTGAATCAGGACCACGATTCCCGCGATGACTCCGCTACGGCACATGCTCCACCATTTAGCCGGTCGGCCGTCCGGCAGAAAGGCGGAAATGGAGGAGATTCGGTTTCCCGGCCGGGGATGAAGGACCGCGCGAGCCCACTCGCGCTTATCCGTTCGGGCGCCGGAACGACGGGGCGCGACTGCCGCCGACTTCATCGGGGGAACGAGTCGCGCGGTCCGCCGCAGCGCATGAGGCGGGTTATTCTTTCTTCTTCAGGAGCGGGAAGAGGACGACGTCGCGGATGGTCGGGGCGCCGGTGAGCATCATGATGAGGCGGTCGATGCCGATGCCGATGCCGCCGGCGGGGGGCATGCCGTGCTCGAGGGTCTCGATGAAGTCGTAGTCGACGAGCTGCTCTTCCTCGCCGCCGGCCTGGTGCTCGAGGCGGTCGCGCTGGACGTCCGGGTCGTTCAGCTCGCTGTAGCCGGGGCTGATTTCCTGGCCGTTGATGATGAGCTCGTAAACCTCGACCGTCTTGCCGCCGGGCGTGACTTTCGCCAGGGGGATCAGCTCGCTCGGCACGCGGGTGACGAAGCACGGGTCGAAGGTGTGCTCCTCGACCTTCTTCTCGAAGACCTGTTGGATGACTTCGTAGTCCTCCATCTCGTCGGAGATCTGCACGCCGAGTTCGTCGCACTTGGCGCGGCGCGCCTCGGGCGTGATGTCGAAAAAGTCGTCGCCGGCCACCCCCTTGACGAGGTCGTGGTAGTTCGCGCGCTTCCACGGGCGGGTGAGATCGATGGTGCGGGTGACGTTCCCTTCCTCGTCCTTGTGATCGATCTTCAGTCCACCGCAGAAGGTCTCGGCGAGGTGGCAGACGAGGCTTTCGACCAGTTCGGCCATGATCTCGAAGTCGCCGAAGGCCTGGTAGGCCTCAAGCATCGTGAACTCCGGATTGTGGCGGCGGGAGATACCTTCGTTGCGGAAGTTGCGGTTGAGCTCGAAGACCTTGGTGAAACCGCCGACAAGCAGGCGCTTGAGGAACAGCTCGGGCGCGATCCGCATGGTCAGCGGCATGCCGAGCGCGTTGTGGAAGGTCTCGAACGGCCGCGCTGCCGCGCCACCGGCGACGCTCTGGAGCATTGGCGTCTCGACCTCGAGGTAGTCGCGCTCGTGGAAGAAGTTCCGGATTTCCGCAACCATGCGGCTGCGGGTGACGAAGATTGCCGCGCTTTCCTCGTTCGACATCAGATCGAGGTGGCGCTTGCGGTACTTCAGTTCGCGGTCGGCGACGCCGTGCCACTTGTCGGGCATCGGGCGCAGCGACTTGCTGAGCACGGTGAAATTCTCGACCTTCACGGTCGGCTCCCCGGTGCGGGTGATGAACGTTTCGCCCTCGATGCCGAGCCAGTCGCCGCGGTCGAGGCATTCGAAGATCGCGAGCTGTTCTTCGCTCAGCTTCTTGACCGCGATGAATCCCTGGATCTGTCCGAGCACGTCGCCGATGTGGAAGAAGCACGAGCGGCCCATGTTGCGCAGCCCGGTGATACGGCCGGCGACTTTGACCTGCTGGCCTTCCTCGAAGTTCTCGCGCAGTGTGGCGGGCGTGTGGGTGGTTTCGAAGGCCGCGCCGAAGGGGTCGACGCCGAGTTCGCGAAGCTTGGCGAGCTTCTCGCGGCGCACCGCGATCAGTTCGGCTTCGGTGGACTGGGATGGCGGCGTCTGGGCGGCGTCGGTCATGGCGGGGGAGGCCTTAGAACATCGAACCCGCCTCCGCAAGGGTGGGAATCGCTGAGTTTCAATGAGAGCCGACCGCTACTCGGGATCTTCCTCGGGCGGCGGCTCGAGGGAGCGGAGCCAGGCCCGGGTGTCGGCGAATTTCTCGATCGACTCGGTGAGCTCGCGGGCGATGTCGGGTTGGCCGCGCTCTTGGGCGGCTTCGATGACCGGGCCGAGACGTTCGACGTAGGCGTCGCGGACCTTCCCGGCCTGGGCGAGGAAGGCGCGGTCGATTTGTGCCTGCTTCTCGAGGTGATCGCGGGCGACCTTGATCATTCGCTGCGGGTAACCGCCTCTGGCGAGGCTACCGGGTATCCGGTTGCCATTGACCGCCTGCTTGAAGCGTTTGACCCCGGGTGCCCAGCGCTCGACTTCGCTTTTCGGGTTGCCGCGCAGCCAGACGTCGAGGTCGAAGAAGAAGCCCTGTGCATTGGTCTTGAGGGCGGCGTCTCGCTCTTTCTCGATGCCGGCGAGGAGTTCACGGGCCTTGGCGCGCACCTCGTCCATCGGGTCGGGCGCGAACGGCACCGGCTCGGGTTCCGGACTCCACTCGATGATGAAGGCGGTCGCCGTCGAACGCGGATCGGCATCGGCCCAACCCGCGTGGGGTGCGAACGCAAGAGCGTCGTACTGGCCGGTCGGCTGGCCGTCGGCCCAGCGTGCGAAGGTCCACGGCTCGCCGGTATCCCATTTCCACTCGGCGCCTTCGCGCTGGCCGCCGAGCCAGACGAGCGAGCCGGACTCCATCGGGGCGGTCACCTTTTCCAGCCAATCGGCTTCGGCGGCCGTCGCGGGAACCATCAGGTGCCCGGAGCCGAGCTCCGCGAGTTCGCGGGCCTCGGTGGCGGTCATATCGCGTTCGACAAGGAGCAGGTGGCTGTCGCCGACCTCGATGGTGCCGCGGGGGAACCGGGGAACGCTTTCCGCGAGGGTTTCGCGGGTGCGCTCGAGCATTTCGCGGAGGCCGGCGGGATTGGATCCATCGCGCTGCCACTGGATGAGGAAGGGATGCAGGGTGGATGGCGGTTCCGCGATGAGCGACGAATCGGCCTGGATGGCGACCGCCTTGCCGGTGCCGGATGGAGGAGCGGAATGGAGTCCGGCACCATCGATCCGCTGCCAGCCGGCATCGCCGAACCGGCCGACCCCGATCCACAGCGCGGGCGTCGTTTCGCCGCGCGCGGCGCTATCCGGGACTTGCGCCGCGAGCCACGCGAGGTGAAGCGGGTCGCGCGGAATGGCGAGGTGGCCGCCGTAGGCCTCGGCGAAGCGGTAGGCCTGATCCCACGTGACCGCTGCCGGGACGAGGAAGTAGTCGGACACGCCGTCGGTGATCGTGCCGATGGGATATTCGTCCCGTGCGCCGTCGGCCAGTTTCTCACGTAGGCGGACCAGCGACTGCGCGGGTTTTTCCGGAACCGGCGGGCTGGCAGGTGGCTCTTCCACCATCGGTTCGGCTTCCGGCTCGGTTTCAACCAAGGGTGGCTCGGGAGCGGGAGCGACGGGTGGTGGCTCGGCGGGTGTGGCGGTTGGCATTGCCGGCGCGGTGGGAGCCGGTGCCGCGGCGCGTTCTTGGAGCGTGCGCTGGTAGCGTTGCCAGGTCGCGTAAATCGCGCCCACCAGTGCGACAATGATCACCAGGTTGCGCGCCAGTTTCCAATCGACCGCCGACGACTGCCGCCTGCGTCCCCGGGGTTTCCGGCGGCGGCGGGCGGGTCTGCGATCGGATCTTGGCACGGGCGGGTCGTTTGGGACGGCCGGAACCATCGGGGATGCGGCAGGATTCTGCAACCCGTCGACGGTGCCTTTTTGGCTCCCGCCGACTGCTGACACGCTGAGGAGAAACAATCGGGCAGGGCCGGCGTTTCATCGGCGATGAGTCTGTGGCGATCGGCGATGCTTGCAATGGGAGTCTGCGGCGCGCTGTGGGCGCAGGACTACCCGGCAAAGGTGCACGACCCGTCCACAGTGGTCCGCGAAGGCGGCTCGGTCTGGTTTTTCTCCACCGGGATGGGTGTGAAACTGATGCAGCGAACCGCTGACGGGTCGTGGAAGCACGCCGGGCAGCTTTTCGAGCGCGGCAAGGAACCGGAATGGCATCGGGAGATGGTGCCGGAGAACCGGGGACACCTGTGGGCTCCCGACATTATCCGCTCGGGCGACCGCTGGTGGGTTTACTACTCGGTTTCGAGCTTCGGGAAAAACACGTCGGCAATCGGACTCGCGAGTTCGGCGACTCTGGATCCATCGGCGGAGAACTACGGATGGAAGGACGAGGGAATGGTGATCCGCTCCGAGAGGCGTGATCGTTTCAACGCGATCGATCCCGCCGTCATTCGGGACGGGAAGCGGCTGTGGATGAGCTTCGGGTCGTTCTGGGACGGCATCATGCTGGTGGAACTCGATCCAGAGACGGGCTTGATGAACGACCCGGAAGCCAAGCCGGTCAGGCTGGCGCATCATCACGAGATCGAGGCGCCGTTCATTTGCGAACGCGACGGCTGGTACTACCTCTTCGTGAATTGGGGTCTGTGCTGTCGGGGCGTCCGCAGCACGTATGAAATCCGTGTCGGCCGCAGCCGAAAGATCGAAGGTCCCTACGTGGATCGCGAGGGAGTCAGGATGACCGATGGAGGCGGATCACTGGTGATGTCCCGGGAAAGGGAGAACATCGGACCGGGCCACGCGTCGATCTTCGAGAACGGTGGGAAGCAATGGCTTGTGCACCATTTCTACGACGGCGAGGACCGAGGGAAGTCGAAGCTCGGAATGGCCCCGCTTTCATGGAAGGACGGATGGCCGAAGGTGAAGTGAATGATAACGGGATGGACCGCGCGAGCCCACTCGGGCTCCGCCGGACCAGATAAGCGCGAGTGGGCTCGCGCGGTCCATTTCAAGATCCCGGCACCTCCGGCGGACGGATACCACGGTGAAGTGTCCACGCCAGCGAGAGGAAGGTCGCGCCAAGGGCAAGCGTGCTGACCATCCACAGGATATCCCAGAGGTGGGGGATCGAGTACACTTGGTAGATCATTGAATTCAGCCCCCCCATCGGCAGCATGCCGATCACCCAGATCATTCCGTAGAAGAACCACGTCACCAGTTCCACCAGGCCTCCGATCAGCCCGATGAGGGTGGCACGGGTGGGTGCAAACAGGTGGAGCTTCCAGAATGCGAAGGCCCAAAGCGCTGCCGCCAGAAGGCCCGCGAGGGACGAGATGCTGCTGGTGAACTGGAACCAGAGGTTCATGAGTGGAGCGGAAGTTGATGTTGGCGGATCATCCGCCTCACGAGGGAGAGAAACCCTATCCCGATCAGCAGGAACCCGATCTGGCCGAGCACGCTGAACCCGCTTTGGACCATGAAGTAGGCTTCGGACACACTCTGGTCGTCATACGAATAGTAGATGTCCTCGACCTCCTCGGCGGCAAATCTGCCTTCGAGGACCGCGCTGAGCCGATCGGTTCCGATGAAGAAAGAGGCCAGCGGGAACAGCTGCGAAAAACCGAAGACGATCGTGCCGAACGGCAACAAGCGGGGAAGCTTGAAGACGCGGTATCTCAGGATGGCCAGCAGCAGCAGGATCGCCGACGCGGCGATGACGAGGGTATGGATCTGATACATCGGCTCGGGCAGTGGGGATCGGTCAGAATCTCCATCCGACTCCGATCGTGAATCCCAAAGCGTCGATTCCAGGGTTGGGCGAAGTCTGGCCGCCGTTCGAGTGGTGGACGAAGTACGGTCCTCCCAGTAGTGAAACATTCTCGCCGATCTCGCGACGCAGGCCGAGGTGGGCGAACCAGTTCAGGGTGAAGTCCTGCCCCTGACCGCCGGGGACGTTGGTGGAATCGGTCATGCCGATGCCACCGCCGATCGAGAAGAACAGCGAGGTCTTCTCATCCGGGAACCAGTATTCGATCGACGGTGCCGCGGAAAGGCCGAGGTAGCCGGTCTCCGGTCCGGCGGCGAAAACCTCCATCATCAGCGAGAAGCGGGAGCGGACGACAAGTCGCGCGCCGTGTTCGTCTTCCCACCAACTCCACTGGACCGGAGTGCGCAGGGTCAGCTGGGTCGGGATGATTTGGTAGTCGATCGGTGTGTTCGATCCGACGTTCCATGCGTAGCCGGATTCGAGGGTCAGCTCCCATGCTTCCGCAGGATGCGCGACAGCAGGGGCCGGGGTTTCGAGATCGGCCAGAGGAAGCGAACAGACGATGAGCGGAACGATCATGGATGGAGTTTGTTAAGTTTTCCTAAGTTTTAGGTTGAACGAAATCTGCGGGCATGGTATCGCGACCTGTCTTTTCGGGGATTGGATTGGTCGGCCCCGTCGAGCCTTCGGGCTTGGCGGGGCTTCCTCGTTTCCGGGACCCCCTTCGGCTGCTTCCATAAGTGCGGGTCCGACCGGATTCGTCAAACCCGGGATGGGGAAGGTAGGGATGCGTGTCCTCAGGTCCCCCGATTGGGTCGGGGCTCGTCAGGCGCGGTGATTCTTACCCGTGAGAGATGATCGAAATTGGAGGGATGCTCGGCGGACAAGCGGGGGCGCTTGTCCCTACCTTTGTCAGATCTCGTCTTCGTCGCCGGGGACCGGCGGGATCAGGTCCTCGCGCATCAGGAGGAGCTGCAGGTCGAGGTCGGGGAGCAGGTCGGCGGGAGTCCGCACCACGGTGGTCGCGTAAGGCGCGAGTCGGTCGAGCTCGGCGATCGTGCAGTGGATCATCGAGGTCATGATGTCGTGATCGTATTTTTCCCGGTCGAACAGGTTGGTGATCCGGAAGACCAGGCGCTGGCGGTCGAGGTCGTACTCGAAGCCGCCTAGGTTCAGCGATTTGTTGGCGCGTGCGAGCAGTTCGAGGATCGCGTGCTCGTGGTCATCGTCCGCCGGCAAGGGCATCTCACCAATCACGGCCAACGCGTTCAGCGGCGGGTAAGCCTGGGCGAAGAGCTCGATACGGGTGTGGTGGCCGGAGAAGACGGAGCGCAGGACGTCCTTTCCTTCGACGGCTTCGCAGTGCCAGCCGTTGCGGCCGAAGGTGTCTTCCACGGACTGGATCTGAAGAGAGGGCGGGCGCATGGGAGGAGATTGAACGTCGAACCCTCCTTCGCCAAGGCTTCGGAAGGGCAGGCATCGAACGTCCAACCTTGAACGTTGGAATGAGTCAGTCGGCTCGCTCGATCCGGCCCTTGAGGGCCTTGGCGAGGAGCGGTCGGCGGTTTTTCGGAATGGGAGATAGCTCGAGGTGGATGCCCGAGTTCTGATCCGGATCGAAATGGAGGGTGGCGATGTGTTTCCCGACCTCGACCGAGTCGATCTCACCCCATGGGATCATCCGCATCCCGCTGACCGGCCGGAAGAAGGGGAAGATCTCGACGCCCAGCGGGCTGAGGATGAGGTAGGCGTGCCGGGTGCAGTGGAGTGCCAGCCGCATGCAGATCCAGCACAGGGCAAGCGGGATCAGGCTCCAGGCCGGGTGGGGCAGCGCGGGGTTGTCGACGCGGTGGAAGCTGATCGAGATGAGAACGATCGCGATGCCGGCGGTCACGGCGGCACCGATCCAGAACGGAACGGCCTGCGCGGCACGGGTGAACCGCAGTTCCTTGTGGGGCTCGACGACCGGCATGGGAGCGGAGCATTTCCCCGTGGGGGAGGGTTGGGAAGGAGGATCTGCAGAGGCCCGCGAAGATCAGATGCAGGCGTCAGATAGGTTTCACAAGGTCCAGCAGGGTCTCCGCGAAGGTCTTTTGGAAGCCGGGGATGCTCATGCCGTTGCGGACGCGTTCGCACAGCTCCTCCGGCGGCTTCGGCATGCCTCGGTCGACGTAGTCACGCAACGCCGCGGCGACGGCGGCGCTCGAGGACGCGTCGATGTGAAACTCGTCCGGCAGCAGATCGCGCATTCCATCGCAGTCCGACCCGAGAACGGGCGTTCCGCAGGCGAGTGCTTCGAGCATAACGAGCGGCACGCCTTCGTAGCGCGACGGAATCACGAGCGCGTCGGCTGCCGGGTAAAGCTTGGCGGTATCGGCCCACGGGATGCGACGCACCCGGTTGCCGAGTTTCCGGGCTTCGATCAACTGGTCGAGGGTGTCCGAGTCGGGCCCCTCGCCACCGATCACAAGGTGGCACTCATCGACAATCGGACGCGAAACCGCCCGGACCAGCCGGTCCTGCTGCTTTTGGCGGAGGTCGATTCGGCCGACGCAGGCGAAGAGCGGGACGCCGACCGGCAGATCGAGCGCGCGACGGCATTCGTCGCGGTCGGCCGGCGCGAAGCGTTCGGTGTCGATGCCCGGAAAGACGACCTCGACCGGCCCCTTCGCGCCGCGGGCCCGCAGGTGCGCGGCCAGTTCATCGCAGCTGGTGATGAAGGCGTCGGGTCGCTCGATCAGCATCGGGGCGCCCCAATCGAGCAGCCGTCCGAGCTTCGCGCCCATGGTCTGGTAGGAGTGCGGCATCGCCAGGTAGCTGATGGCGCGCACGCCGCACTTGTTGGCCGCGATGATGCCGAGCGACGAGGGCTCGATGCCGCCCTGCACCGAGACGACGGCGTCGGGGGCGATGCGGCGGATGGTCGCGCTGAGGTCGGCGATCCGGCCGCGTGAGAAAAAGTGGCGGATCGCCTCGAAGCGGGACGCCTGCTCGTCGGTCTCCTCGACGGTGAGGGCCGGAAACCGCTGACGTAGGGTCTCAAGTCGCTTCACGAGGGTCGTGTTCTCCTCGCAGACGATGAAATGAACCTTGATGCCCGGTTTCGCGAGGATCGCCTCGAGACCGAGAAGGGTCATCGCCTCGTGCCCGCCGAAGAGCGGACGGTCATCGTAGAACAGAAGCGTCACTCGGCGGAATGCTTGCCGGAAACCCGGCCAGTGCACAATGCCCGAATGGCGAGCTCCTTTCCGGCGGGCTGTGTCGCTTGCGGGCGGAGCGGATCGGCCCTAGAGAAACGGCGATGGCATTTCAGTTGGTCAGCGATTACCGGCCGCAGGGCGACCAGGGGCAGGCAATCGAGAAGCTGGTGAAGTCGATCGAGGCCGGCAACCCGCACCAGACGCTGCTCGGCGTGACCGGTTCGGGGAAGACCTATACCATGGCCTCGGTGATCGAGCGGATCGGCAAGCCGGCGCTGATCATGAGCCACAACAAGACGCTGGCGGCGCAGCTCTACTCGGAGTTCAAGAATTTCTTCCCGCACAACGCGGTCGAGTACTTCGTCAGCTACTTCGATTACTACCAGCCGGAGGCCTACATTCCGCGGACCGACACCTACATTGAGAAAGACTCGTCGATCAACGACGAGATCGAGCGCCTGCGGCTGTCGTCGATGGGGTCGCTGCTCACTCGCGAGGACACCATTGTGATCGCCTCGGTCAGCTGCATCTACGGCTTGGGCTCGCCCGAGGACTACGAGGGCATGATGATCCCGGTCTGGGTCGGCCAGGAGATCGGCCGCGACGAGCTGCTGGAGAGCCTTGTCGGGCTGCTCTTCGAGCGTAACGACATCGCTTTCGGCCGAGGAAAGTTCCGGGTGCGTGGCGACGTCGTGGAAGTGCATCCGGCCTACCTCGACGAGACCGCGGTTAGGGTCGAGTTCTTCGGCGACGAGATCGACCGGATCACCACCATCGACACCCTCACCGGCTCGATGATCGAGGCGGTCGATCGCTACACCTTCTTTCCGGCGAAGCAGTTCGTGACGCCGGGCGACAAGATGAAGAAGGCGATCGTCGAGATCCGGAAGGAGGCCGACGCGCGGGTCGCGGAGTTCGAGAGCCAGGGCAAGCTGATCGAGGCGCAGCGGCTGCGGATGCGGACCGACTACGACATCGAGATGATGCGCGAGATGGGATTTTGCCAGGGGATCGAGAATTACTCGCGCCACCTGACCGGCCGCCCGCCGGGAGCGAGGCCCTACACCTTGCTCGACTTCTTTCCCGACGACTACCTGACGCTGATCGACGAGAGTCATGTGACCATTCCGCAGGTCGGGGGCATGTACGAGGGAGACCGTAGTCGGAAGACGGTGCTGGTGGATCACGGATTTCGCCTTCCGAGCGCGCTCGACAACCGGCCTTTGCGGTTCGATGAGTTCATGAAGATGACGCGGCAGCGACTCTACGTCTCGGCGACGCCGGGGCCGTTCGAGATGGTCAACTCACGCGCCGACAACCGGAGCTTCATTCCGGTCAAGGGTCGCAAGGACGACCGTGGTTTCACGCCTTTCGACCTCAAGCGGATGAACATCATTCCGAGCGGAAGTGCCGAGCCGGTCGAGGCATTCGATCCGACCCGGCCCGGGAAGCCGTTGGTGGTCGAGCAGATCATCCGGCCGACAGGATTGTTGGATCCGGTCCTCGAACTGCGGCCGCTGAAAGGCCAGATCGACGAGACGATCGAGCTGTGCCGCCAGCGGATCGAGATCGGGGAGAGGGTGCTGGTGACCACCTTGACGAAGAAGACCGCGGAGGATCTGTCGGAGTATCTGCAGAACGTCGGTCTCAAGGTGCGCTACATCCACGCCGATATCGATGCGGTCGAGCGTGTGGAAATTCTGCGCCAGCTGCGGGCGGCGGAGTTCGACATTCTGGTTGGGATCAACCTGCTTCGTGAGGGACTCGATTTGCCCGAGGTTTCACTGGTCTGCATCCTCGATGCCGACAAGGAAGGCTTCCTTCGGAACGAGACGAGCCTGATCCAGACAGCCGGCCGGGCGGCGCGGCATCTCAACGGGAAGTGTGTGTTGTTCTGTGACGAGGTCACCGACTCGATCCAGAAGTTGCTCGATGTGACCGAGTACCGTCGCACCCGTCAACAGGAGCACAACGAGGAGCACGGGATCACTCCGCAGAGCGTGAAGCGTGCGGTGCAGGAGAGCCTGCAATTGTATTCGAACCAGAAGGAAGGGGCTGAAAAGCTCAGCCGCTCGCTGGTGGCGGAAGACGAGGAGGTTTACGACAAGGTCCGGGTCATCGCGGAGCTTGAGAAGGAGATGCGCGATGCCGCGGCCAAGCTCGAGTTCGAGCGAGCCGCGCACCTACGGGACCAGATTGCCCAGTTGAAGGACGGCAGCGCCAAGCCGGCGAAGAAGAAGGTGAGGTATCGGAAGTGACCGGCCAGCCGAAGTGGCTGGTGGCAGGTGGCAGGTGGCAGGTGGCAGGTGGCAGGTGGCAGGTGGCAGGTGGCAGGTGGCAGGTGGCAGGTGGCAGGTGGCAGGTGGCAGGTGGCAGGTGGCAGGTGTTCCGAAATCTCGAGAGCCCCGAAGGGGCGACGGCATTTAGCCACGGGGTTCACCCCGTGGTTCCCCGGTTCGGAAGATGATTGAGCCCCGCGAGGGGCGTAGGCGGAGACTTGAACCACCTGCCCGTAGCGCCTCGCCCACGCCCCTCGCGGGGCTACGGATTCCGTTTCCAACGCTTCCACGGGGTGAACCCCGTGGCTAAATGCCGTCGCCCCTTCGGGGCTGCACGTTCGGATCCGTCCGAACCATTCTCCCGACACTCAGGTGAATTCAAGTCTGCGGGTATTCTGGTGCTTGGCCCGGACCGCGCGAGCCCACTCGCGCCCCGGAGCCCCGGGAGAGATGATCGTCCGGGTCGCCGGGAACCCCCCGTGAAAGTGGACTGGAACGCGCACCCTTCCGTGATCGGGGTTGGCAAGCGGGTCGTAACCGCCGTGCGCGAATAGGCTCGCGCGGTCCGCTCCGCAACCCCGGCACGAAAATGCCCGCCTTTCGGCGGGCATCTCGAACACGAATCAGACAAACACAAAGCCCCGCGTTACTCCTTCGCGGCGTCGAGCTTCTCGCGAACCTTGTCGGAGAGCTCGGTGAAGAGCTCTTCGTTGTCCTTGAGAGCCTGCTTGGCCGCGTCACGGCCTTGGGCAAGCTGTTCGCCGTTGTAGGCGAACCACGACCCGCGCTTCTGGATGAGATCGAACTCGAGGGCGAGATCGAGCAACGAGCCGGTCGAGGAGATCCCCTCGTTGTACATGATGTCGAACTCGCAAGTCGTGAAGGGCGGGGCGACCTTGTTCTTCACGATCTTGATCTTGGTCCGGTTGCCCTGAACGGTGCCATCCGTCGCCTTGATCTGGCCGATGCGGCGGATGTCGACCCGGACTGAGGAGAAGAACTTCAGCGCGCGGCCGCCCGGGGTGGTCTCCGGATTGCCGAACATCACGCCGATCTTCTCCCGGATCTGGTTGGTGAAGATGCAGACCGTGCGGGCTTTGGAAATCAGGGCGGTCAGCTTGCGCATCGCGGCGCTCATCAGGCGGGCTTGGGTGCCGACGGTTGAATCGCCGATCTCGCCATCGAGTTCCTGCTTCGTCACCAGAGCCGCGACCGAGTCGAGCACGATGACGTCGATTGCATTGGAGCGAACCAGCGTTTCACAGATCTGCAGGGCTTCCTCGCCGGAGTTCGGCTGGGAAACGAGGAGGTCATCCAGATTGACGCCGAGCTTTTGCGCATACTGGGGGTCGAGAGCGTGCTCGACGTCGATGAATGCCGCTAGGCCGCCCTTTTTCTGGGCCTGGGCGATCGCGGTGAGCGTGAGGGTCGTCTTACCCGACGATTCCGGGCCGAAAACCTCGATGATCCGGCCGCGGGGGAAGCCGCCGACACCTAGAGCGCGGTCGATGACCAGATTGCCGGTAGGGATGACATCGACGTCGACGCGGTGTTCGTCGCCCATCCGCATGATGGCGGCTTCGCCGAACTCCTTCTGAATCTGGGAGATGGCCAGGTCGAGGTTGCGTTTGCGGGCGTCAGCAAGCTTTTCGGAGGGATCAGCGGTCTTTGGCATGGCGAACCGTGTCGCAGATCCGCCGTCGAAGGTCAATTGAGAAAAGATGTTCTCTTGAACAAAAACGAGCCAATTTCGGATTTCTTAAGCATTGGCACGAAAAAGCGCCGCCGGACACGGTCCGGCGGCGCTGGAAAATAGTTGGTGGGTGAGGCGATTACTCGTCCGAATCGCCCTTTTCGTCGGCCTTGCTGGCCTCCACCTGAGCCTGCATCTGCGAGATGCGGCCCTTGAAGTCCTCGATCCGGCCCGCGAGTTCGCTGTCCGGGGCGATTTCCTTGGCTTCGTCCATCGCCTTGAGGGCGGCGTCGAACTCCTGCTGCTGGGCGAGGATCATGCCCTTGTAGAGCGCGACCTGCTGCTTCTGTTCGCCTTCGAACTCGCCCGAAGCGAGTGTTTCGTCGACGTGAGCCAGCGCCTTCTCGTGGTCACGGGCGCGGGCGAAGTTGTTCAGCTCGGACTCGAACTTGCCGAACTTCTGCTTCATCTCGATCTGCTTCACGAAGCCGGTCTCGTCTTCCGGGTCGGCCGCTTTGATCGTCTCGATCGTGTCGCCGTAGAAGGAGGCGACCATTTCGTCTTCGAGTCCCATCGCGTTGAGGGCCTCGACCAGAGCCTTGGCCTTGTCGACGCCTTCCGACTTCTCGGCCTTGGCGAAGGCCTCGTCGCGGGTCTTGCGGGCTTCAAGCAGTTCATCGAGGTGCTTCACATACTTCTCCGGGCCGCCTTGCTGATAGCCGGTGCGGGCGAAGGGTTTGCCCTCGGCGTCGGTCAGCAGGATCGTCGGGAAACCCTTGATGCCGTATTCGCTCTGGAGCTCCTCATTCTGCTTCTGGGTCTCTTCCGAGAGCTTCGACTTGTCGCGGAGGAAATCGAGTTCCACGAGCACGAACTTGTCCTTCACGCCTTCCTTGAAGGGGTCGTGCTGAAAGACTTCCTCGTTAAGCTTGATGCACCAGCCACACCAGTCGGAGCCGGTGAAGTCGATAAGCAGACTCTTGTCCTCTTCGGCGGCCTGTTTCTTGGCGGCGGCGAAGTCATGGGTCCAGCCTTCGCCGCCGGCGAGGGCCTGACCAAGGGTTGCCGCGCATGCCGCGGCGAGCAGGATTGGTTTGATTTTCATCGGCGGGAAGGCTCGGGCCGAATCCGATGAAGTCGAGGGAAAAGCAAGTTGCCCCACTTGCTAATCCACAAGCAGTCCGCGGGACGCCAAGTGCCGGAGCCATGGCTCAACATCGAGGTCCGGAGCGTGATCCCGGGCAAGCGCGGTGACCTCCGCCACCGAGCGGGAACCGTCGAGCGCCGCGGCGATCTGCCAATGGCTGTCGGGAAATCCGCAACTCCGGTGGAAGCCATCGACCAGCGCCGTCCGGCTGCGGGCGAATTCGAGATTGAGCGGGGAAAGGCGCGGGCGTGCCGTCGATTTCGGGTCGGCTTGGATCGCGTCGGTCCGGAGCTCGACCCAGCCGAGTCTCGCCGCTTGGTAGAGCCAGTCGGCGATGGTTTTGGCGCCGCGAGCCGGATCCCAGCGGGGTCCCAGCCGGCTCGCGCATTCCTCCATCAGCTCGGTGACCGGACGGGTCGATGGCCAGGCCGCGGTCAGCGCCGCGTGGAAGAGTTCGAGGATCTCGCCGTGGACCGTTTTCATCGGCAGCGGGTGGATGGCGAGACGCGCCGAGAAGTGAAGTACGACGGATGTCGTGGTTTCCGTGTCGAGCGCGAGCGACGCGTGGCAGAACAGGCTGGTGCGTTCGGTTCGGCCGGAAAGCAGGTCGAGGGTTTGCTGGAAGCGTACCGGATCGGAAGCGAGCGGTTGGAGCTTGGCCAGCGCGCCCGGATCGAGTCCCGGCGGCAGGTTGCCGGGCAGGGTGGCTTCGCCGAGGTAGCGGAGCTGCTGCTGGCCCGTCCACTGGATCACCTGGCCGAAGTGCAGCGGATCACACACCGGCGCGAGTTCGTCGAATGCGAGCAACTCGCCGCCCTTGGCGTGCATGCTTTCGCAAATCGATGCGAGGTGGGCGGTGTAAGGAGTGCCTCCGTCTCTTGCCGACTCGGCCAGCGTTTTCAGAATGGCCGAAGCGTCGCTGCCCAGCTCGGGGAGAGCCTTGACCATCGCGGCGACTTCCTGCCGCAGCGACCATCCCGGGAGGGTGTGGTAGGAAATGCACGCGACGCCGTCGGGGGCGAGCGACTGCTGGATCAGTTTCAGCAGGGCGGCCTTCGTTTCGTCACCGACCGAAGAAAGCATTCCGTGGGCGAGGACATAGTCGAAGGACGAGTCGCCGGGATCCCATTCGGCGAGGTCCGCATGTTCGAAGGAGATGTTCTTCAGTCCCGCGGCGTCCGCATGGCGCCGCGCGGTGCGGATGGCGGTGTCGGAGAAATCGATGCCGTGAAACGTGCTCTCGGGAAACCGCTCGGCGAGCGGCAGCAGGTGGTGGCCAGAGCCGCAGCCGATGTCGAGGATGCGGCAGCTCTCCGGAAGCGGCGGCGACGGGACGCCCGAGATGCGCGCGGTCGCGGCCAACACGCCCGGATGAGCGTCGGGGTGGCTCAGGGCGGGGTAGCGTCGGTCGGAGTAGAGCTCGCGGACGGCGTCGGGCATGCGCCGAGCAAACCAGCAATCGCCGAGGTGCCAATCCGATTCGCGTGGCGTGCTCCGGAACGGTCCACCCGGCCGGCCAAGCCCGGCATTGACAGCCCGCGGAACGGCGCGTAACAAACCCGTCCCGCGCCGCAGGCGTCATGGCGGAGTAGCCAAGTGGTAAGGCAGAGGTTTGCAAAACCTCCATTCGTGGGTTCGATTCCCACCTCCGCCTCCAGCGGCCGTTACGGAGTGTATAGCCGTTGAGTCTGCTGCGAACGCCTCCTATGGTAGCCTTGCGTCATTCGGTGACCTTTGAAGGTTTAATCCGAACAGCTTCCAGCGGCAATCCGGGGCACATGATGGGCGCTCTCTCGTCAACCACTCGCCGGGCACTATTGGTAGTCCGTGACGGGGCGCGACACTCAGTTCCCTTGCATGATCAACCACACCACCAAGGCTCCGATGCCCGCGGAGAGCAGCGCAGTCACTACAAGCTTGGCAGTAAGCGTGCCTTTAGAAGCCTTCGGAACGGGTGCTGAAGGGGCCGCTGATGCGGCAGGAGGTTCTGCACAGGCCGCGACAGGTTCTGGCGGCGTTGCGGCCTCAGTCAGTGTAGGTTCGAAGCATCGAATCTCTTTGGCGAGTTGCCCTAGGTCCCGGTCTTCGGTAGCGTGCCACACCATGCGATCTGAGACGAGGGGCCAAACCCAGTTCTCGGTTCCTTCTTCGTCCAGTAACACCGGGACGACGAGTTTTTTGCTCTCAAGCGCAGTTTGCCAATCCTTCTCGACCCAGTGGCTTCGTTTGGAATTGTGGGAGAGAAGCAGTGCTATGACATCGGACTTGCGGATTTCCTGCTCAAGGAGCTCGCGGCCGAGCTGGTCCGTGAAGCTCTGCCCGGCGACGATGCCGGTGGAGTCGAGGAAGAAATCGATGCCTTCCTTCTCCAGTGCCTCGGCCAGTTCCTCGGCTTTTTCTACGTCTGCCCGCGAGTATGAAATGAATACCTTAGACATCGGACCCTCCGTTCACTCGGTTTTTAAGCTGGGAAATATACGTGTCGAAGTCTTCCAGATTCAAGATCGTGCTGTTTCCAAGGAGGGACATGAGACCCAGTTTCTGCAGTTCCGAGTCGGAGGGGCCGTAGCGGATCGGGACGATTCGCTTTTCGCGGATCAGGGTCGCTCCCACTTCGGCGAGGACCCAAGGCCGTTGCAGGGATGATTTGGTGAAAAGGACCAGTAGCTCGTCGCAGCGGGCCAATTCCCGGAGGATCATGGTGCGGAAGTCGTCACCATACTCGATCTTTCCCGTGTCGAGAAACACGCTGGCGCCGGGAATTCGGATCTTTGGCGCCAGAAACTCGTCGACGATGTATTTGTCGTCCCCTCCGTGGGAAAAGAAAATCCGGTAGGGTTCGCTCATGCTTCAATCGCGAGTCGAGGATCGGGAGGCGCCAGTAACCCCTGCAGTTGGAAGTGCTCTACCCCGAGATCGCCGGTTTTGGCAAGGGAGGGCGTGTTTTGGTGGTGTTGCCCGGGCCATCGGTTGGGATGTCTGTTATCGTCTCCGGATAGGGGAAGAGTTTGGGCTGAGCCCGGAGCTGCCGGGCTTTCAGACCTTGTGGAACTCTTTGAGGAATTCGTTCTTGGTCTGGTTGAACCGTCGGTGAGATTGGTGGTTGAGCGGGCGTTCCGCTTCTTCAAAGGCGGGCGCGATCACGCCCCAGTTCGAATTGCGGACGAAGAACACGACATAATCGACGTGGCTCTCGCTCCATTGGTTCCTTACAACATGGTCGTCACTCCTAGCCTCGACGGTTTTGATCTGGATGCGGAAATACTTGGGGCCATCCGAAATGAGGATGTCGGTCTTGTGGCCATGGTCAAGAATGGGGAGGAAGACCTGCCAGCCATCGTGCATCAGCCAGCTCACCGCGAGGATTTCAAAGGCGGTATTCTTCAGGGCCTGATGGGTTCCCGGTGGGGTCTGGGTGAGTCGATTTGGCATTGGATTCGAGGGCTGGGAAGGATCCTTGGCGCCCGTGGGAGGCGTCGCTGCATGAGGGAATCTAACAAAGGCGGCTGAGTCGAACGGAATCGGACAGCACACGTGATTTCGTTCTCCTGTTGTAGCGGCCCGGCTGACTACGCAGACCATGGATTCAGCGCCCTGACTGAAGTCTTCAAGTTGTGGTGTTCCGGTAGAACTGAATAGACTAGGTTCTGATCACCAACCCCGTGCGATGGTGAGAGCGCCTACCAGACAGACGGCCGAGAAGAAGGACTGAGAGAGTTTGTCGTAGCGGGTAGCGATACGCTGGAAGTGTTAGAGCTTGCTGAAAGACCATTCGACGCAGTTCCGGCGACGGAAGCGGTCGAGGTCAGAGCGGATCACGGTTGCTCCTGAGCTGATCAGCGGGATCACGGCCTCGATGCCCCCCAAGTCCAGGCGATTGCGGATACGGTTGACGTCGTATCTCTTGTCGAGCAGGACGGCTTCCAGAACGTTCCCCGAGGAGGATGCCGGCGTTTTTACCCAAGCTTAGTATTCTCCAAACCCGTGCGAGGAAAAGCCTCCAATGATTGTAGCGGGAGAAAGACGCCTACACGTTGGTCACTACGCTGGTACGTCAGCGATTGGGACGAGTCTGCTAGAATCCCGGTGGGCCCACTCGTAAACGTGATAGACATTGTTCCCTGTGCCCGTGTGTTGTTTGACAGAGTGCCGCCCAATGTCTGAACCCGCTCGATAGCATCTTCCCAGTGAGCACCGATCCCCCTCCGGACTGGATCCACTTTCTTCACCGTCTCGGGGTGGAGATTCACCGGCTCTCAGGCAGCCGGACGGACCCTTTTGCGGTGTTTGTCTCGGTTCCTTTCCTGGACTTCGCGGGCGTCCTCACGGTTTCGGGGATTCTCGCGGGGAAATACCGCTACGAGCACCTGCCATCATCGGATCCACACGAATGGCTCGATCGAAAGGGACAACCCGTTTCCTTCCCTGTCGAGCTGCGGGACGGAAAAATGATGCTCAAACGGTGGGTGGGTTCCGTGCACGGTGTTGATGAGGGCCCGGAAGGTCCCTGCCTTGCCGTGACTTACCTCGACAACATGCAGGGCAGGCGTCAAGGCAGGCACTACACGCGGTTCGTAAAGCCGCGCTGGCTGCCGGCCGTTTGCGAGCTTGAGACGATGCCCGATCTCGATACCTGGCATCAGGGAAGCCGGCTCGTCTCAAACATCGGGGCGCTGGACAAGCTCCTTGGCAAGAACGGATCTGCCGCACTGGTTGGGCAAGGCAGCCAGGACTGCCTGATGATCGATGTGAAGACACGCGTCATCGACGAACTCAAGGACTCCATCGATCTGCAGCGGTTCGGCGTTTCCGGTGCGGATGAATCGTTGGTTCTCGCAGACCTGATCCGTCCGGATGGGTGGGGTCCCGAGGCCATGCGGGAGACGTTTTCATCGCGGGTGACTCCGGAGCCGGCTCCTGGTTGGCGTCACACCGTGCTTTGCGGCAGCCTCAATTTCCTCAGGTGCTGGGATGAGATCGATTCACCAGTCCGGGTGGTTTTCATCAGCGCTTCGGAGAACGCCTATACCGAAGCCGTGGATTTCGTGAACGAACTGTATTACCAGCGAATCGAAGAGATCCCACTGCCAGGCGACTTGCTGGCGTTGAAGCCCTCCTCTTTCGACATCCAACTGATCAGCTGCAAGGAATGAAAACCCGGATGGAACTCGATGCTTCGTATGAGGCAATGGAAAGCGCGGCCGTCTCCGGGTGGTCTGTGACGGAAGTCGGCTGGTCTTGCCTGGACGATTTCCACACCTCGCTGCGAGCGTTTGAGAACCGGATCAAACTCCAGGAAATGGATGATGCCTGGCATCCGTTTCTCCGCTTCTGCCGGAGCTTCCGGTTTTTCCTTGTGGCGACTCCACTGCCTGCGTCGCTGATCGTGAGCAAAATGAAGAGTTGGTCGATGCTTGGCGGCCAATCGTTGGAGCACTTGAAGGGAGGCCTGGATGACACCGGCCAGGGCCTCTACTCAAGACTCTTGCAAACCTTCGGCGCGCTGCAACAGGAAGAAGGTAATCCTCTCTGCAAGGCGGCGGTCACGGACCTGCTTGCCACGGGGGAAGCAACCAGTAACATCGCTATTCTTTCCCCCGATGCGCGGCTTTCCGCCCCCATCCGAAACCACCTTTCAGGGCGCCTGGGCGGGGATTTTATCATCAGAAGTTTGAGGCCTGCTGAACTTAAGACGCGGGAGGTCTATGACGAACTTGTGGTATTCGGCCCTACACGCCGCCGTTACTCCGATGGATCGGAGTTCATCTACGCCGCTCCCAGGGCCCGGTCGCTGCGGCTCTACACCCCCTCCAGCTTCCCAACGTCGATACCAAGCCCCTACCGCTTCGAGGGCTCTCCGCATCGGTCCGGAAACCAATCCGGATCCGGTTCATTCCGGTCGTTTGCAAGCCCGTCCATCGTCAGGAGCGAACGGGTTGCTGCGCACACCGTGGACCCGGCGGAGGCGACCGTGGACCAGGAGTGGTTGGACTCGCTACCCACTGTCGTGGTTCCTTCGGGTGCTTTCGAGGACGCACAAGGCGGGGAGGAATGGGAATGTGAACCAATCGCAGCGAAGCAGGTGCTCCTGAGTGCGGATCACGCGGTGTTCCTCGACCCGGGAAGCTCGCTCTACCGGCTGAACCGCGAGAGGAAGTTGGGACAGAACAACTGGGTTTGCACCGGGGTTGACCATGCGGAAGTCCGCGACATCGGCCCGGGTGACGTGCTCTTGTTTCAGGCTGCTGGCGGCGGGAGCATGGTCGCCGAACTTGCTGACCATCTCCTCGGAGATGATGCACAGAGTTTCAGAGCCACCCAGGATCTTTGGAAAACCAAGTTACGCACTCACGTTCTGGTCTACTCGTCCACCAGGGAGGTTCGGAAAGAGCTGCAGAAAATGGGCTCGAAGATCCGCACCGACGCGACGGTCAGGAACTGGTGTATGTCATGGAACATCGGCCCGGGAACCTGGGCGGATTTTGACGGCTTACTCGGGATCCTTGGCCTGACAGCCGAGCGGCAGCGGATCTTCGAGGCGACCCGAGCGATACGGGCGGCTCATCGAAAGGCCGGATTCGAGCTCGCTAACCAACTTCTCAAACTGATCGAGGGTCAGTCCCTCAATGATCTGGTCAAAAACGGAACCCAGGAATTCGGTGGTGCCGAAGGCGCGGCCAATCGCAAGGTTGCCTACGAAGTGGTGGCAGTACTTCCCGAGGAATGCGAGGTCCTGCCAAATCGCTTGAACCAACCTTTCTCCCTTCACTAGCACTTGAGCCATGGCACGTCTCATTCCCTCCACTTGTCCCGAGAAGGCTCCCCCCGGGGAAAAGCTTTTGTTCCGCCGACTGCGCGACGACCCTGACGCTGCAGACTGGATCGTTCTCCACAGCCTCGATCTGGCAAGGCACGTCAACAATGTCGCCGGCGAGGCGGATTTCGTCGTGATCGTTCCTGAGCTGGGAATTCTGGTGGTTGAGGTGAAGTCTCACAAGACCGCCGTGGTCGATGACGACGGCTGGCACCTTGGGCACGATCCAGTGGACCTGAGGGGACCGTTCAAGCAGGCATCGGAGGCAATGCATTCCATCCGGGAGTATCTGCTCGGCATCGATTCCTCGTTCGGTTCACTCGTGATGTGGTCGGCGGCCAGCTTCCCACGCTGCGACTTTCGTCAGAAAAGCCCGGAGTGGCACGACTGGCAGGTCATCGACCGGTCCCGGATCACCAGTGCCCCGCTTTCCCGGATCATCGCGGGCATCCTGTCGAAAGGCCGGGCAATCCTCGAATCCCGGAATGTGAGCTGTGCCCGCGATCCGGCCAGGCATGCTTCCAGGGAGAGATGCGACGCCGTCGCGGGTGCACTGCGCCCCAGGTTCGAGGTTGCGCTGTCCCCCAAAGGCAGGCGCAAGGAACTGGATGAGGACCTCCTTTCGCTCACCGAAGAGCAATTCACGGCGCTGGACCAGGCCGCCCTCAATCCGCGCGTGATTTTCTCCGGACCCGCTGGATCGGGGAAGACGGTTCTCGCGATGGAGGCCCTGCGCCGGAAGGCGGTATCCGGCGAGGCCCGGAATCCGGCGCTATTCTGTTTCAACAAGCTTCTTGGAAACGACCTCTTCAAGCGGACCGGTCAGATTCTACCAGGGGTCCAATCAGGCCATCTCGATGGGTGGCTTTATGAAATTGCAAAGGACCGGCTCAGCCCCGGAGACCGGGATGATCCGGATTTCTTCAACGGTCTGCTGGCCTCCCGTGCGATTGATGCACTGCTCGATGATCCCGGGTTCAAGCCCTTCGATTTCATCGTCCTTGACGAAGCACAGGATCTTCTCAAACCCCACCTCCTCGACGTTCTGGACCTCATGCTGGAAGGCGGCCTTGCCGCCGGCCGATGGTGCATGTTCGGCGACTTTGTCGGTCAGGACATCTTCTGCAAGGGTTCGATGGGCATGGAGCGGTTCATCGAAGAGCGGAGTCCCTCCGCCTCGCGGTTTCTTCTGAACACCAACTGCCGAAACACCCGGGCAATTTCGGAGTACATCGTGACCCTCGGTAAGCTCGACCCGCCATATGCGAGAGTCCTTCGCCCGGACGACCGGATGGATCCGGAACTTGAGTTCTGGAGCAGTGATCAAGATCAGATCGCACAGGCAGCTGACTTCGTTGAACGGTGTCTGGCGGACGGCTTCAAACCCTCGGACATCGTGCTACTGAGCCCCAAAGGAAAGGGATCGCTCGGAAGGAAGCTCGAATCCGATCCTGCCTGGCGGGGTAGGATCGGCGCCTTCCCGGCAGGAGATGGCAGGATCGGCTATTCCACCATTCACGGATTCAAGGGACTGGAGGCCCCGGTTGTTCTCGTCACCGACTTCGAGAAAATGGATGACTCCACCCAGCAGTCGCTCTTCTACATTGGACTTTCGCGGGCACTCCACCGCCTTGGCGTCTTCCTTCATGAAGATCTGAAACAATTCGTCCGCGACACCATCTGATCCCATTACCATGTCCGACCAAGACGATCTCGCAACACACCTAGAAAACCGTGACCTGCTGGTATCCGCCATCGTTGGCGAGGTCTTCGGGCCGGGAAGTTCCTTGGAAGCCGAACAAAACCTGCTCGACGAGCCGACAGAGTTCGATCTGTCAAAGCCCGTGACCTTTGCTGATCAGAAGGAGCACCGCAGCAACCGCCCCGTCGACAAGGCAACCGGTGAAGAAATCCTGCGCGAGGATCGTCCGCTGAACCGTTACGGCATGGGCGTCCTGTTCCCCGAGGAAGATGAGGTGGTCCAGGAAGATGATGAGGAACGGAACGCAAGCGCCGAAGCTTCGGCTGGGCCTGAAGAAGATGGCGGGGAGGAAGCCGAGGAAAAGGCCCGCGAGGAACGCACCAAGGCGGAAGATGCACGGATCCGGAAGATTGAGAAACGGGCGGCAAAGATCAAGGGGCCGGATAGTGGCGGTGACGACGAGGATATTGCATCCGATGCCGCGGATCTCCGGGTCACGAACCTCCGGCGGCAGCGGGGTATCGGCATTTCCTTCGTGGTGGACAGCGCGGGTGCGGGCGATCTTGTCATCAGGGTCACGGGAGGGCGTTACCAGCGTTTCAAAAATGTCCGCATTGCAGACGGCAAGGACCGCCGGGAGATTGTCTGGTGGGTCCGGCGCAAGGTGGACCACGAAATCAGGATTCCCTTCCTGGAAATCAAAGCGGCTGACGGCTTTCTTCCAAGCCGGCCCGTTGAAGTCCCGACCGGGGAAGGGCTTCCCCCGATCGACTTGCGCCTGGAGGTTCTCGTTCGAGGCCGGAGCAGGATTCCGGGAAACGATCACCCCGGCACGGCCCGCCTGCTCACCATCACCCTGGTGAATCGCAGCCAGTGCAAATCAAGGGATGCCCTTGATTTGTTGTGCCTGTTCCAGGCCCATTTCGTCGCATCGGCCCCAGGGTCGGACGACTCTGCCATCCTTCCTTATCCGGAGAGCGGGAATGCAGGTGGTGGTTCCGAGCAACAGTCCCTGGAGCTGCTCTACCGCAATGAACATGTCTTCGCGACCGGGCATGGCTGTGCCGGGGCCTGGGATGCGGACGAATACGCAAAACATGCCCGTGCCGTCCGGGCCGAGGTCGTTCCCTGGTGCGAGACGCCGCAGATCACCCCCCGGCTCTATTATCGTGACGCGCCCGGTGCACCGGAAAAAGAGCTGAGCATTCCACTCCATCTTCTGGCGGACGAGAGCAGGACCGGGGAGGCCCTCGCTCAGTTGAGGCTCCTCCTCGAACTCTACTCGAAATGGATTGAAGACCGCACCGCAGAAATCCCCGGCCTGGAACCCCGTTTCAGACCTGCAGCAGAGCGCCACTTGAAGGCCTGCAGCGCATCGCTCGAGCGCATGCAGACAGGCCTGAAGTTGCTTGAGAGAGACCCCGACTCCGACATCCCACTGGCCTTTCGCCTGACGAACCGGGCGATGCTCCTCCAGGCACTGGCATCAGGCATCAAGACCCGGTCACGAAATTTCGACGCGAAGACAAAGAGGGTCACCTACGAGCCACCCTACGCCGAGCCCGACCTGGCCTCTGGGAAGGCGATCGCTAGGGCATGGCGCCCCTTCCAGCTGGCGTTCCTGCTGATGAATCTTCCCGCCCTCGCCGATCCCTCGGACCCGTCTCGTGAAATCGTCGATCTCATCTGGTTCCCGACCGGTGGCGGCAAAACGGAGGCCTACCTCGGCTGCGCGGCCTTTTCCCTCTTCATGCGCCGCCTCAAGGATCCTACCGATACGGGGACCGAGGTGCTGATGCGCTACACCCTGCGGTTGCTCACCGCCCAGCAATTCCAGCGGGCCTCATCCCTGGTTTGCGCGATGAACCAAATCCGTGGGGACCTGAGCGGGCGTCTTGGTACGAAACCCTACCGCATCGGTATCTGGGTCGGTGGCGATACCACTCCGAACAAGAGGGCGGATGCATTGATTGCCTACAAAGATACTAAGAGATTCGGGGAAGAATCTTACAAGATGGTCCTTTTGAAGTGCCCCTGGTGCGGCGCTCCCATGGGACCCCGCAAAGCCGGTGGCAGGTCAGGGGGGCATGAAATTGACGGCGCCAGGCAGAAGACGGGCTCCGACGTCATCCTCCACTGTCCGGACACGGACTGCAGCTTCAGCAAACAGCTGCCAGTCGAGGTCACCGACGAGAATCTTTACGAAAACCCTCCTGACTATGTGATTGCCACGGTCGACAAGTTCGCATCGCTCGCGTGGCGGGAGGAATGCCGGAGCCTCTTCGGTTTGGCCGGGGACGGCTCACGGAAAGCGTCCCCTCCGGGACTGATCATTCAGGACGAGCTTCATCTGATCACCGGCCCCCTGGGTAGCATGGTCGGGCTTTATGAAACCTTGATTGACGAACTGGCGACTGACCGCCGTGACAATGAGCTAGGCTTCAAACCAAAGCTGATTGCCGCAACTGCGACCACCCGCGCTTCGGACCGGCAGATTCGTGACCTCTATGCCCGCAAGACGACGGCGATCTTTCCCGCTCCCGGGCTCGATGCCGCCGACTCATTTTTCGCCTGCTACGATCGTCAGAATTCGGGCGCGCGGAAACCCGGGCGACGCTACCTTGGCTTCCTCCCGGTCAACTATTCTTCGGCGCTGACCGCAAGTGTCCGGCTCTACGCTGCCGCGCTGGCGGCTGCCCTTGGTTTCAAGACGGACGAAGAGCGGGACCCCTGGTGGACGCTGCTGGTTTTCTACAACAGTTTGCGTGAGCTGGGTGCAAACCTGACATTGTTCGGGGCCGACATTCCCCAGAGGCTTTACGACATTCAGCGCAGGTGGTATCCAAGGAAATCACGCCGTGTCCTGTACGAACTCCTTGAACTGACGGGGCGTCTGGCTAACAGCGATGTGCCCCGGGCGCTGGAAGCACTAGAGCGACCCTACAAGACTAAACCCCGGAAGGGCTTCTACCCGATCGACGCCTGCCTAGCCTCCAACATCATCGAGGTGGGCGTGGACGTCGATCGCCTGGGGCTGATGGGGGTCGCCGGACAACCGAAAACCACCGCCCAATACATCCAGGCCACGGGCCGGGTGGGGCGGCGACTCCCCGGCCTCATCCTCATGAACTACGGCGCGATGAAGGCCCGTGATCGATCCCACTACGAACACTTTCAAGCATACCACACGCGGCTTTACGCCCAGGTGGAGCCCGCAAGTGTGACCCCCTTCACCATCCCTGTCCTGGACCGGGCGCTTCATGCCGTGCTGGTTGCCTATGTGCGGCAGACACTTCCGGAAGATGATCTGGGAAGTCCCACCCCATTTGCGGGCACCGACCTTGAGACGGCGGCACGCAAGGTCTACCAGCTTCTCAGGAACAGAATTGCGGTGATCACGCCGGACGATGCCGTGCGCGACCGGGCCCTGGAGGATCTCAGGGATTGTTTTGAGCGTCGGCTTGCAGAGTGGAAACGCTATCATCCGGCGAAGTGGTCTGAATACTTTCCCAGCAAGGAGAAAGCGGGCGATGTCCCTCTTATCCGGCCCTATGGAAGCCCCTGCCCTACTGAGTGGGAGGGGCAGACCTGGGAAACGCCGAACTCGCTCCGGGGGGTTGATGCGGATTGCCGACTCCGGATTCCGCCCACACCTGAAACCGAGACTTCAACCGGATCATGAGACTGAACCCGCTCCGCCGATCCCAACTCGTCGCCCCTTTCGGACCCGGTGCCATCCACGTTCTCGAAGGAGGAGTCGCCGTTGTCACGGGAGCACTTGATGAATGGTTTCGCGACCGCAAAGGGAATCCCGCCGACGAAGAGGACCTGAAGAAGCTCCCGCTATGGCTGCGTGAGCCCAGGCTTGAGGCTGCCCTCGGGGTTTCCCACTTCCGGATGGCCCCGGGGCCTGAAGACCGCGAGGATGCCAAGGATCTGGAGCTGACCACCCCTGTCTACCGCTTCCCAACTTGGTATGTGTGCCCCCGTCCGAAATGCTCCGCGATGAAGCGGGCGCATCTCAATCGGGATGGCTACCTCACGTGTGATGGCAATGACTGCAAGAACATCCGCCTGCGCCAGATCAGCTTTGCGGCAGTTTGCGATCACGGTCACCTTCAGGATTTCCCCTGGCTGGAATGGGTCCACCACACCGAAACGCCCGACCCCTCTTGCGGAGGGCACCTGAAGTTCGTATCGCAAGGAACAGGATCCCTGGAATCAATCCAGGTCCGCTGCGAGCGATGCAAAAAATCAAGATCACTCGCCGGGGTCATGAGCGGCGAGCTGCCTTCGGGCTCAGACCCACGAGGCTGGAGTGGTCTTAGCCGTCAGCTGCTCCTGAACAAGGGGGATATTCCCCCGAAGGATGGTAGCACGGATTTCAGCTGCCAGGGCGTCCGCTCTTGGATGGGACCGGTTCCGAATGAGCGTTGCGAGCGCCCCTTGCGAGCTGTTCTTATCAACGCCACGAACGCACATTACGCCGACGTCAGGAGTGCTATTTTCATTCCGCCCCGCTACCAGCCATCTCCGTCCGCATTGCGGACGATCCTCGATGAAGTGGACTTCCGGAATCAGATCCGGATGTGGCGCCGTGCCGATGACGAGTTGGAAGATATTCTGAAGAAGCTCCGCAAAAGGGACGACAAGAGTGAAAATCCACGGCTTTCCGATTACACGGATGAGGCCATTCTCACGGCGCTGACGGGGCACCAGGAAGCGCCGCCACCAGAAGAAGCTCCGGGGGGTCTGGCTGGCGGACCGAAGGCGGATCAAGAGGCGATGATCCGGCGCGAAGAGTATCACGCCTTCCAGGGCAGCACCGACCGCGAAGGGGATCTTGTGCTCCGCGAGACCGATGCCTCGGGACTTCCAAGCCGCCTCGGCGGGCTCATCGAACGCATTGTTGCAGTCGAGAAGCTTAAGGAAACCCGTGTCTTTGCTGGATTCTCACGCCTCATGTCACGACTACCATCGGATGCACCTCCTGCGTCTTCGCTGTTGTGGCAGGCCTACCCTCATGATCATGCAAAGCGGTGGCTTCCAGCGACTGTGGTACATGGCGAAGGCATCTTTTTGCAACTATCAGAGAGCAAAATAAAGGCATGGGAAAACCGTCCTGAAGTGGTTTCCCACATCAGCACTTTGCAAGAGAACCATAACGCTTGCGTGCGACGTTACCGCTGGGAAGATCAACTTATCGAGCCGCGCTACGTTCTTCTTCACACGCTCGCTCATATCTTGATTGGTCGGATGGTTTTCGAGTGCGGCTACGGCTCAGCCTCGCTTCGAGAACGGCTCTACGTCAGCGCAGGGCCCGAGCCTATGGCAGGCATACTAATTTACACTGCTGCCGGTGATTCTGAAGGCACGATGGGAGGACTTGTCCGCCTCGCGGAGCCAAACGCACTCGGGCGCATTCTTGAGAACGCGATTGAAGAAGCCGGGTGGTGTTCGGCAGATCCAGTTTGCAGTGAGGCGGCAACCGCCGGAGGGCAAGGGCCCGAGTCTCTGAATCTCGCTGCATGCCACAGTTGCGCCTTGCTCCCTGAAACCAGTTGCGAAGCCTTCAACAAGCTCCTCGATCGGATGACCGTGGTGGACCCAAAAGTGTCGATCTTGGGCACCAACTTTTGCCAGTGAGTCCAAAAACGAAAATTCCGATTCTTTCTCTTTTCTCCGGCTGCGGAGGGTTCGACCTCGGATTCGAGCAGGCAGGCTTCGATGTAAAGCTCGCGCTAGACATCAGCAAAGCAGCAGTTAATTCGTACAACTTCAATCGCAAAAGCACTAGGGCAGCCGAGGTCGATATTTCCACAATCTCTGGTAGCGAACTGAAGGCCCTGCTCCACGGTGCTGCAATCAAAGGAGTAATTGGTGGAGCCCCTTGCCAAAGCTTCTCGAATGGCAACGTGCATAAGCGAGATGATGACGAACGGAGCACCTTACCCGGCAAGTTCGCATCTCTTCTTAGGCATCTCAACAAGGACGATGAAGTTGACTTTTTCGTGTTCGAGAATGTTCAAGGCATCAACTCCTTTCGGCACGAAGAAACTTTCAGTCGATTCAAAGAAGCCTTTAGAAGGGCTGGCTTTCGACTCTACGAACACGTCCTTGACGCGCAGCATTTCGGAGTCCCTCAGGTCCGTCCACGTGTTTTCGTTGTCGGCATCAACAAAAAGAACTTCTCTGATCGTCCGTTCAACTTCCCAGTTGGTCAATTCGATGAGCCCAATACCGTAGCTTCGGCCATTCGCGGCCTAGCTGATCCACTGTTCTTCAAAAGGGGCATCATTCCAGAAGATATTCCGGTTCATCCCAATCATTGGACGATGATGCCGAAGTCAGCGAAGTTCACCGACGGCTCGTTGGTCCAGGGCGCCTCGTGGGGAAGGTCTTTCCGGGTTCTGAGCTGGGATAAACCAAGTTGGACGGTTGCCTACGGCAACCGGGAAATTCACATCCACCCCTCCGGGAAGCGACGCCTCAGCGTCTTTGAAGCAATGCTGCTCCAAGGTTTCCCCCAAAGCTACAGACTTCTCGGCACGCTTTCACAGCAAATCCGCCAAGTGTCTGATTGCATCCCGATGCAGGTAGGATTTGCACTGGCTGAGTCGATTAGAACCTCAATCTACAGGTAAGTCGATTTCCTGCTGAGGTGGGTCACGACTGACTGCCTAGACCTGCCGGTAGCAGCTTGTAAGGCTTCGGCGCAAGCCTCCCGGGCTCGTTTTGTTGGCGAGTGAATTGTGGAATGGCCGCCGCGATCTTGCCTTCGGCGCGAGGTTCGGGAGAATCCGATTCCTTGCTATGGAAAAGGTGACCGGAATCGGAGGGTTCTTCTTTGCGAGCGACGACCCGGAGGCTCTTGCCGAGTGGTATGAGCGGCATCTCGGTATTCGGAAGCCGGGAAAGGAATACGCCGATGGCTCGTGGTGGCAGGATGAAGGGCCGACGGTTTTCGGGGCGCATGCCAGAGACGCCGGGGGTGGCGGAAAGGATCGCTCGTGGAGCATCAATTTCCGGGTGCGGGACCTCGATGCGATGGTTGCCCAACTGCGGGCGGCGGGGATCACGGTCGAAGTGGAATCGACCGTCTATCCGAACGGCCGCTTTGCCCATCTGAAGGACCCGGACGGCAACGGCATCGAGTTGTGGGAACCGGATGGAACGGATCTGCAACGTCCGGCTGGGTGACACGGCGGTGGGGAGTGGGTTCCCCTGAGATGGATCGGCTGTTTCCCGTCGGGTTTTGACTCCGGACCGTGGTGGTGTTTGATAGGGGACACCGATTCTCATTGTGAAACGCCGAACTTTTCTCAGCCGCAGCGGCAGGACCGCCACGATCACTGCCGTCGCCGCCTCGCTTTCGAACCGGCTCCGGGCGGAGGAGGAGGCCGCCGGCGGAGCCGGATACCGTCACTCAGCCTGTCGGTGGTGCTACAGCGGAATCGAACTCGAGGATCTCTGTGTGGCTGGAAAAGAGATCGGTCTGGAGTCGATCGAGCTCGTCGATCCCGGCGACTTGGCATTGCTGGCCAAGCACGGACTGACCTGTGCGATGGTGAATGCACCGGGTGCGACGACTGCGGCGGGCGTCAAGGTCGGGGGGATCGAACGTTCGTTCAACCGGGTCGAGCATCACGATGCTTTGGTCGGGGCTTACGAGGAGCGACTTAAGGCCGCCGCCAACGGCGGGGCCAAGCAGGTGATCTGTTTTTCCGGCAACCGCGACGGCCTGGCAGACGAACAGGGCATCGAGAACTGCGCCATCGGCCTGAAGCGGATCCTCCCGACGGCGGAGAAGCTCGGGCTGACGGTTGTGATGGAGTTGCTCAATTCGAAGGTCGATCACCGCGACTACCAGTGCGACCACACGGCCTGGGGAGTGGAGTTGAGCAAGCGGCTCGACAGCCCGAACTTCAAGCTGCTCTACGACATCTACCACATGCAGATTATGGAGGGGGACGTGATCGCGACGATCCGCGACAACCATCAGCACATCTGCCACTACCACACGGGCGGAGTGCCGGGCCGGCATGAGATCGACGACACCCAGGAGCTGAACTACCCGGCAATCATGCGGGCGATCTCCGACACCGGTTACACTGGCTTCGTCGGGCAGGAATTCATCCCCGCTCGCCCCGACAAGCTCGCGAGCCTGAAGCAGGGCGTGGAGATCTGCTCGGTCTGACCGGCCTCACTGCTTGTGTCCGCCGGCTGGCTCGGTGCTGAAGATGGCATTCAGCATCTCGGCGATCTGCTTGTCGGAATACATCGGGTGGGCCGGCATCGGTTGTTCGCCCCAGGCGCCGACACCGCCTTCCTTGACCTTCTTCGCGAGCTCGGCCGGGGCCTTCGGGTCCTTGCCGTACTTGGCGACGATTTCGGCGAAGCTCGGGCCGATGAGCCGGTCCTGTGAGTTGTGGCACGAGAGGCAGGTGGCTTCCTGGAGCGCCTTGGTGCCGGGGAGCTTGGCATTCATGCCGGCGATGCGCGGGTCGGCGGACGGGTCGGCCTGCTGGTTGAACTCGGTCGAGTAGGAGATCCGGATCAGCCGGCCGTTCTTCACATCATACCAGCCGGTACCGTATTCGAGCACGTAGAGGATGCCCTTGTCGAAGAACAGGTCGATCGGCTTGCGGAACTGGAAGTTCAGCTTGAGGTCCTCGACCGCGACCTTGTTCTCGTCCTTGTCGAGGCGGATGAATTTGAACCAAGAGCGGTTCCAGTCGGAGAAGACCAGGCAGTTGTCGAGTTCCGCCGGGAAGGCGTTCGGGCTGTCGGTCGCGTGGTAGACCTCGCCGATGATCGAACAACTACGTTCGTAGTAATGAAGCGGTTCGCGCGGGACCGGGAGGTCGGTGATGCCGGTGTTGTTCTTCGAGGTGTTGCGGAGGCGCTTCGGGTCGAAAGCTTTTCCGGATAGGTCGTTGAAGGCCTTGGTGTCGGTGATGACGTAGGGCCAACCGTAGTAGCCGGCGGTCTTCGCCTGGTTGATTTCCTCGCCGGTCGGCTGCTTGTCGGGCGCGACCTCGCTCCAGTAGAGCGTGCCGGTCTTCGAGTTGAGGGTGATCCGGTACGGGTTGCGCAGGCCCATCGTGTAGATTTCGGGGCGGGTCTTCGGGGTGCCCGGTTTGAAAAGGTTGCCTTCGGGGATCTCGTAGCTGCCGTCGTCCTTCACCCGGATCCGCAGCACCTTGCCGCGCAGGTCGTTGCTGTTGGACGACGAGCGTTGGGCGTCGCGTTCCTTCTTGTCCTCCTCGATCGGTGTCGCGGGTTTGGAGAAGGGATTCGTGTTGTCGCCGGTGGACAGGTAAAGCAGTCCGTCCGGGCCGAAGGCGAGTGAGCCGCCCTCGTGGCAGGTGCTGTCGTCGCGGTCGGTCGCGACCTCGAGAATCGTCTTCTCCGATGCGGGATCGAGTTGGCCGTCCTTGAAGGTGAAACGGGAAAGCCGGTGCGAGCTTTCGTCGGGCAGCGACCAGTAGGTGTAGAGCCAGTGGTTGTTGGCGAAATCGGGGTCGGCAGTGAGGCCGATGAAGCCGCACTCGCGGGCGTGGTTGTCTTTCCGGATCGCGACCTTGAGCTCGCCGCCTTCCGTGAGGGCTCCCGTTTCCGGCGACCAGACGCGCAGCTTGCCGGTGCGCTCGCAGATCAGGATGCGGCCATCGGGCAGCATGACCATTTCCTGGGGATCGGTGAACCCTTCGGCCAGCACGTCGACCTTGAAGTGGGCCGGGTCGAGCGCGGCATCGAGAAGGCTCAGGGGCAGGAGCGAGGCGAGGAGAAGCAGTCTCATGGGCGGGACGATACGCGCGTTGAGGGTGAAGGTATTCATCCGGGGGCGTCATTCCTGCCACCAGCGGGCTTTGTAGATCCGGGCTCCCGGGAGTTCCCAGATTTCGGATTCGTCGAGGGTCCGCGGTCCGGTGGAGTGCCAGTCCTGTGTGGCCATCAGGACGAGGATCGGCCCGTCTTTGGCAAGCTGGCTGATGCTTTTCACGTCGGCCATTTCGTGGCGCCCGGCGAGCGGTGCGAAGGTCTCGGTGGCGGGGTCGAAGCGCCAGAGGTGGTCCATGTCGGAAACGAAGTAGGCGTCCTCGCCGGGGATCGGGGTCAGGTCGTGGCCACCGTGCCGCGGATGGCGTTTCGATGCCTCGGTTACCGGAAGGTCGACAGTGGACTCAACCGTGAGCGGATTCGGGTCGGCTCCGGGGTGATAATGGAGGCGTTGGATCTGTTTCCCGCCGAGTGCCCAGAGGCAGTTGCGCATCACGTCCCACTCAAGGCCGTGGGCATCGGACAGTGTCAGTTTCTGAATGATCTCTCCGGCATCCGCATCCCAGAGCGAGAGCGTGTCGCCGGTGCTCGACGCGACGACCACGCGGCCGTCGGGAAGGAAGTCGGCCGAGTGCGGGTTGCCGCCGATTTCGATCACGGCGGTGGCCTGTGCCGTGGCGTAGTCGATCAGAGCCACTCCACCGCCACTCGCGGTTATGACGATCTGCTTCCCTCCGCGGTCCGGCTTGGCCTCGTCAGGGTTGCTGAACCACTTGCGTTGGGTGTCATCGAGTGCGGGATCGTCCGCGGGAGACCATGACCAGACGACGGCCTCCGGCGAGCTCCAGTCGAGGGAGGCATCCATCCGCATGATCCGGGTCGTCGCCTGCTCGCAGATCAGGATCGTCGCCGGTTCCTCCGTGACGGTCAGCTCGGGCGCTTCCGAGCAAGCGCTGAGCGGGAAGGCGCCAGCGATGACGAGGGCGAGTTGTGTGGGGCGTCTCATCATAGGATCGGTGCATTACCGGCTCGCGAGGGGGCTTGATCAAGGGAATCCGGCAGCATGCGGAAATCCCGTCATCCGGTGAATGCGATGGAGGGGTCGAGCGGGTTCTATCGTAGATAAGTGCGATGAGATTTTGGCTGGGAATTTGCCTGCTTTTGATGACCGCGTCGGTGGCTTGGAGTCAGCCAGTCGGTTTGCGGCTTTCCTCGTTCCGGCAGGATGTCGATCTCCTGAAGGACGTCGGGGCCGGGGTGCAGGAATTGCTGCCCGGCGGGCCGGTCTTGGCGGTGCCCGAGGGGAAGGTGCCGAAGGGTCCGTTGGTGCTGGAATTCGACTACTTTTCGGTCGGAGGCGCGAAGTCCTTTCACGTCCTGCCGGGGCCGCCGTTCGAGGCGAAGACCGCGATCCTGATCGAGGCGCCCGGGCACAGCGAAGTCTGGAGCAGTTATGTCAGCCGGTTGAGCGGTCTGCCCGAGGAGTGGTCGCAGTTGCGGTTCGACATCGTCCTCGAAGCCGATCGCGTGATGCGAGTCCGCAACGCGCGGATTCGCCCGGAGCGCGAGGGCGAGTTCAATGCCAGTGGCCGGCCCCGTCGATCGGTGGCGGACGAGATCCTGCGTGCCGAGCTTTCGAAAGAGTATCCTGCCTCGATCGAGGCGGTGGACGTCGGCGAGTCGACCGTGCGTGTGAGCGGAAAGGTGGGTGCGACCGAAGATGCGCCGTTGCTGGCCGACATCCCGATGGATCTGCTGCTGATGGACTCCGGGCGCTTCGAAGTCTTGGAGCCGATCTCGGTTTCCGAAGACGGGAGCTTCTCGGTCGAGTTGCCAAGGATGAGGACGCGTTCCGGTCATGCCTACGACCGGCTGACATCGCGTTGGCGGGTGGTGAAGAAGGCCGGGAACGATGTCGAGGTGTTGTCCCATGCGCGTTACGCCGAGAAGGTGGCAGCGCGGGATCCGGCACCGCCTTTGCTTGATCCGGTGAGCAAGAAAGGCCTCGGCGGTTGGAACGCCGGAGTGATTCCGGGCGAGCTCGGGACCTTGGGGATCGCGGCGGTCACGGTGAATGTGGTGGTGGACACCTTGCTGGCTCCGGTCTCGGGTCCGGGCACGCTTCCGTTCGAATGGCAGGCACGGACCTTCCACGCGAGGAAGCAGGCGCTGGAGCGCTTCGACCGGACTTTTCTCGGTGCGGCGGCGGACAACGCGATGGTGTCGGCGATCTTGCTGGTCGGGAATCCGGCGAAGGGCGATCGGCCGGGGAGCAGCGTGTTGGCACATCCGGATGCGACCCGTGAGGGCACCTTCGCCTTGGCAGACGTATCTTCGGAAGAAGGCATCGCCGCGTATGGCGGTTTGCTCAACCTGATGGCCGAGCGTTGGTCACGGGCCGACGGGAAGTTCGGTCGCGTGCATCATTGGATCGTGCACAACGAGGTGGATGCCGCGTGGGTGTGGACGAATGCCGGGGCGATCGGCGCGGTTTCCTACATGGACCTCTATCAGCGGTCGATGCGGCTGACGGATCTGATCGTCCGCCAGCATGACCCGAACGCGCGGGCCTTCATCAGCCTGACACACCATTGGGCGGAGGCGGGCACTCCGAAGTTCTACGGGTCGAAGCAGATGCTTGAGTTGCTCGCGAGCTTCGGGGCGGTGGAAGGAGACTTTCCGTGGGCCTTGGCGCACCATCCGTATCCGCAGAATCTGCGGAATCCGCGGACTTGGGAGGATCATCAGGCGAGCTTTTCGTTCGGCACGAAGAAGATCACGCCGCGCAACCTCGAGGTGCTCGATGCGTGGATGCGTCACCCGAGGATGCTCTATCAGGGTGAGCCGCGGCTCGTGCATCTCACGGAGAATGGATTCAACTCGCCCGATCTGTCGCCGAAGTCACTGACCGACCAAGCGGCGGGGATGGCGTATGCGTGGAAGAAGATGGCGCGGCTGCCGACGCTCCGGATGTGGCACTACCACAACTGGATCGACAATCCGCATGAGGGCGGGTTGCGGATCGGGCTGCGGAAGCTCCCCGGCGAGCCGACCGACCCGCGGGGTCCAAAGCCGATCTGGCATCTTTACAAGGACTTGGGAACCGATCGTGAGGACGCGGCGTGCGCGCCGTATTTGGAGACGATCGGGATCAAGGATTGGGATGAGATTCATCACGCCGGTCCGATCGAGTGATGAGCGGTGCACCCCGTCGATCATAGTCCCGGAGGGACGACGGCATTTGGCCACGGGGTTCACCCCGTGGTATCGGGGACGGCAACAGGATTGAGCCCCGCAAGGGGCGCAGGCGAAGCGGTCCGGCTCCATTGGTTGCGACTCCGCCTACGCCCCTCGCGGGGCTTGGGAATCTCACTGCGAACCGTTCCACGGGGTGAACCCCGTGGCTAAATGCCGTCGCCCCTTCGGGGCTGGATCGTGCACCGGGCTGAACTCGGTTGCCGGGCCGGGAACTTGGGGCGCGAGTGGGTTCGCGCGGTCCTTTCCTTCGTGGGCTCTACTTCTTCTGCTGGGGCTTGTTCCCGGGTGGTTTGCGTTTGGGGACGCCGATCTGGTTGGGATCGTATTTGGCCGGGTCGAAGTTGGGGTTGGGCAAGGGGCGGGCGGCGCCTGTGTCCTTGAGGAAGGTCTCGATCAGGGCGTCGAGTTGCTCGACCACATCGGGTTTCTCGGCTGCGAGGTTCTTCGTTTCTCCGATGTCGTCCTTCAGGTTGTAGAGGAGGTAACGATGCGCGCCGTCTTCGCCGTCATGGAAGATTCGGATCAGTTTCCAGTCGCCGCGCTGCACGGCTACGGAAGGAGGCAGCCAGTCGGGTACGGGCGGGTCGTGGGGGAAGTATTGGAACACCGCCTCGCGATCCAAGCTGCCACCGTTGAAAGTCGGAGTGATGTCGATGCCATCGAGCGTCTTCTGCGCCACCGGCTCGATGCCGATCCCTCTGAGAATGGTCGGGTAGAAATCCTCGCTCTGGACGATCGCGTCGCTGCGGCCGCCCGGCTTCGTCTTCCCCGGCCAGGCGATCACGCACGGCACGCGGGTGCCTCCTTCGAAGATCGTCGCTTTTCCTCCACGCAAGGGCCGGTTGCTGGTCGGGTGGTCCTGGCCGACGTAGTCGTACATGTTGCCACCGTTGTCCGATGTGAAGATGATCACGGTGTTGTCGAGGACATCGAACCGTTCCAGCGCCGCGACCAGGGTGCCGACGGCATCGTCCATGCTCTCGATCATCGCGGCGTAGGTCGGGCAGCGCTGCTCGTCGTGAGGATCCATGACCTGATCGTATTTCCTGATCAGCGCCTGCTTCGCATCGAAGGGCGCGTGTACACTAAACATCCAGTAGTTCAGGAAAAACGGCTGGTCCTTGTGTTTCGCCATCCATGCGACCGCTTCGAGCGCCATCCGGTCCTCGATGTGCTGGTCGGGGATCGCCGGATCGGGATCGAAGTCCTTGTAATTCCACGGAGCGACGAATCCACCTGACGGTCCGGGTCCGGCGAAGTGGGGGATATCGACATCAAAACCCTGCTGCAGGGGTGAGAAGGGATCGGGGCCGAGGTGCCACTTGCCGAAGTGTCCGGTCGCGTAGCCCGCGTCCTTGAGTGCCTCCGCGATGGTCCGGAACTCCGTGCGCAAGCGGCTCGCCGACGTCGGCACGGTCGACTTCTTGTGAGGTGGGCCTTTCTCGGTGGTGCTCGACTCAAGCGTGACCTGCGGCAGGTGGCATTGCGGCGCGGTGACCCCGATTCTCGCCGGGCTGATGCCGGTGAGGATCGCGGCACGGGTCGGCGAGCACAGCGGGCTCGCCGAGTAGGCGCGGGTGAAGGTCAAGCCGCGCTCGGCAAGGCGCGCGATGTGCGGCGTGCGGTAGAAGTCGGTGTGGCCGTAGAGCGAGGTGTCCGCCCAGCCGAGGTCGTCGGCGAGGATGAAGACGATGTTCGGCTTGTCAGCCGCCCGCAGCCAGACGGTCAGGCAAAGCAGGAGCAGGGTTCGGATCATGGTTCGGGCGCGGGTTGGGGAGGCATGGCAGATGGCACGTAGCGCTTGCCGCTGCCGCGGTCGCCTTGGGGTGAGTAGTGAGGACTTTTGGCGGTGGACTTCGGAGTGTAGGTCTTTCCTTGATTCTCCGATGACCACCACGCGGTCCATTGGGATGCGAGTTGTTTGACGATATCGGGACGGCTTTCGGAGATGTCGCGGCTCTCGAGAGAGTCCTTACGAGCGTCGAACAACTCCCACCCCGATCCGTCCACTTCGGCCATCGTCCAGTTTCGCGTCCGGATGGCCCGGTTGTCCATGTATTGGAAAAACATCGGGCGCTTGCGTTGCCATTCGTCGCCTTGGATCAACGGCAGAAAGGATTCGCCATCGCAGTCCGCCGCATCGAATCCCGCCGCGGCGCCCAAGGTCGGCATGAGATCGACGAAGTGGATCTCGGAGTGGTCGATCCGCCCTGCACCGGCGAGCCGTTTCGGCCAGTGGACGATGGCGCCCGTGGTCACTCCACCGGCGTGCTGGCTGATCTTGTAGAGTCGCCACGGGGTCACGCTTGCATAGGCCCAGCCCAGCCCGGGCTGGTAGTTCGAGCCGCGGTCACCGGGCAGCTTGCCCTGCTTGAGCATGGCGGCATCGACCACCGAGAAAGGGTCGGTGCCATTGTCGCTGAGGAAGACGATCAGGGTGTTGTCGAGCCGGCCGGAAGCCTGCAGAGCCTTGACCACTTCACCGACACCCCGGTCGAGACGTTCGACCATCGCGGCGAAGGTCGCCATCCGAAGGTCCTCGAGATCGCGTTGGACATCGCTGAGCGCGGACCACTCGGGGAGGTTCTCGGGGGCGGCGGGCAATTCGGCATCCGGCGCCACAACCCCGAGCTTCTTCTGCCGTGCGAAGCGTGCCTCGCGGACGGCCTGCCAGCCTTGCCGGTAATTCCCGCGATGTCGCGCGATGTCCGCCGCCGGCGCCTGCAGCGGGTTGTGCGGCGCCTGGAAACTCAGGTAGAGGAACAGCGGTTGTTCGGAGTCGGTCTTCTCCACGAAACGCACGGCCCGCTCGGCGAAGGCGTCGCTGCTGTAGAAGTCCTTGCCGAAAGCGGTGAAGGGTGCGCGATCGAGATGGTAGTCCCGGCTGCCGCCAAAGTGATCCGCGAAGCCGCCGAGAAAGCCGAAGAAGTGATCGAAGCCGTGGTCCATCGGGTGGCCGGGGAGGTGCCACTTTCCGATGAGCGCGGTCCGGTAGCCGTGGGTCTGCAGCCTTTCTGGCAGAACTTCCCGTTTCCCGAACTCCCGCTGGCCGGAGGGCCACCATTGTCCTGTTAGAAACGAAGTGCGCGAGGTCACGCACATCCCGGCATTGCGGCAGCGGGTCAGGCGGAGGCCGTTCTCCGCGAGCCGGTCGAGGGCCGGGGTGGGGATCTCTCCCCCGAAGCAGCCGGCGTCGCTGTAGCCCATGTCGTCGGCGAGGATCACGACGATGTCCGGTCGCTCGGCGGCATGGAGGCCGAGCGATGCCACGGTGGCGACAAGCAGCAGTTCGCGGATCATTGGGCGCTGCCAATCTGGCCGGGCCAGTAGCGCTCGACAAACTCGGCGTTCGAAATAAACGGCAGGGTCTCGGTGTGGCCGTCGGCGAAGAGCACGATCTGCTTCTTGCCGTGGACTTCGTCGTCCTTGCCGTCCGGCCCGCCGCGGTCGTGGTAGGCGTGGCCGCCACCTCCCAGATGATTCGGGATTCCTTCGGAACCGGCATGCCACTCGACAACCACGGCGGCCCGTGACAGGTCCTTTACGATCGAAAGCGGAACGCCAACGTTGAACGGGCGGTTCTTCCATCCGCGGAACTGTGTTCCGTTCGACCAGTTGGTGGTCCACGGAACGATCGCATAGCTACGTTTGAAGAAGTTCCGGTCGCGGTCCTTGCGGTCCTCCGGGCAGGCGAAGAGCTCGGCGGTTTGCTTCAGCGATGCCCATTCGTTGGCGTTCAACGGCTGTTGTCCGGCGAGGTCTTCGGGGCGGCCGCTGTAGCCCATGTAGGGAAGGATGGCACGGTCCCATGCCATGCCGTCGTTGCGGCCGGGCAGGCGGCGGTAGTCGCCTTCGAAGTGGGTGAGCCCGAGCCCGATCTGGCGCATGTTGTTGGTGCAGTTCGCGAGCCTCGATTTGGCCATCGCCTTGCGCGAGATGGCGAAGACGAGTGCCGCAAGCGCGGCGACGATCACGAGTACGACCAGCAGCTCGATCAGGGTGAAGCCGTGGGGTTTGCGTCGGGTCATGGGTTTCGTCGGGTTTCTTGGAGTGAAGAGCCTCATTCGAGGATCAGGTTGAAGTCGTCGAATATCGAACTGCCGGAGGACCAAGTGGTAATGCCGAACTTTCCGCCTTCGGGGACGGGTGCTCCGAGGTCGAAATCACTGTTGAAGTAGTAGACCGAACCATCGGGATCGAGGATCCGCAAGTCGACGAGCGACGAACCCTGCTGGCCGCTCACTTCGACCGTGAAGAGTGCGCCATTGGTGAACGAGCCGGTCGGGTAGTTCGGAAGGCCGTTTTCGGCGATCAGAGCCGGGTTTTGCTGGGAGCCCTGGACAACGCGAAAGAGCCTCACGTCCTTGTCCGATCCGCCGGGAGCGCTGCGTCCGTCGGCGAGCATGAACTGCCAGAAGCTGGAGCTGCCGCCGTCCGGCACAACGCCGAAGGCAACTCCGCCGGCGACACCGGTGCCGTCGAAGCCGGTCTTGACCGAGACGGTGAATTCCGCGCTGGCGGTGAGAGCGGAACCGTCATGCGTGGCGAGTGTGACCGGGCCTGCGGGCGCGTCCACCCGGCCGCTTCCGAGCGTGAAGTCGGCGTCGCTGTTGCCAGCGATGTCGAGCGTCCAATCGGCATCGTCATCCAGCGCGCCGCTCTCGCCATCGAAGTTGTCGCTGGCGGTCGGAGCCACCGGTGGGTCGATGGAAATGAATCGTTGCTCGCGGCGGGTGACTTCGGAGGCTGACTGGTTGTAGTCTTCGGTCGCGATGCGCCACTCCGCGAGCTCCCGAGCGAGCGATTTCCGAACTCCGGCGAGGGCAGGATCGCTGATCAGGTTGTCGGAGCACCACGGATCGGCATCGAGGTCGTAGAGTTCCTCCGGAGGCAGTTCTCCCTCGACCAAGATCCGCAGCAGTTCGCGTTGGGGTGTACCGGTGGCGGCGACCGTGGCGTCGTAGGCGCGGTTGTACCATGGAGATCCGCCTTGGAACTGGTCGGCATTCAGTGCCGGTCCCGGGTTGGCGAGCGTGGCGCCGGAGGCCTGACGGATATTGCGAACGTAGTAGTAGCGGCCGTCGCACACCGAGCGGGCATCGTATTTCTCATGGCAGGCACCGAGGATGGTCTTGCGGTCGCTGAATTCGGACTGCCCGCTCAGAAGAGGCCAGAGCGACTTGCCGCCCATCGATGGCGGCACGGCGATGCCGGCGAAATCGAGGAAGGTCGGCGCGAGGTCGAAGTGGCTGACCGGTGCGTCGAGGCGGCGGCTTCCGCTGACGCCGGGACCGTCGATCAGCAACGGAACCTGGAGACCGTAGATGCTCTGCTTGAAGCGGTGCAGGCCAATGCCGTGGTCGCCACTGAAGACGACCAGCGTTTCATCCAGGATGCCTTGCGCCTGCAGCGCGGCACGGACGGCGGCAAAGAGCGAGTCGACCACCTCGATTGCGCCGTAGTAGTCGGTCCAGTCCTGGCGCACGCCCGGCACGTCGGGCATCGAGTTCGGCACGACGATGGAGCTGGGGTCCACGTTGGTGACGCCGCCGTCGCCGAGCAATCCGCCGCTCGGATCCCACAGCCCGTTGGCGTTCGGGGTGTTCCGGAACGGCAGGTGGGGAGCGCCCATGTTGAAGCACAGGAAGAACGGCCGCTGGCCGGCGGCCGTCACCGTGTTGTTGATGATGTTCGTCGCGGCCGCAGGCGTGCCCGGATTGGAGTGGCCCTGATGATAGGGGAACTTGCGGACCGGTTGGACGTGGCTTTTGGAACTCACCGAGGTGTGCCAGCCCTGGTCGCGGAAGATCTCGATCAGCGTCGGCAGATCCTCGTGCACGCCGCCGAGTCCGAGCTGCGACGGGTCGGGCTCGCCGAGCGGAAAGTTGACGCCGTAGTTCGGCACATTGCGGTGGGCGCTGTTGGTGTGCGGGTAGGTGCCGGTGAAAAGCGCCATCTTGCTCGGGCTGCAGACCGGCGACAGCGCGAAGGCGCGCTCGAAGATGACGCCGCCGTTTCCGAGCGTGTCGAGATTCGGGGTTTCAAGGCCGACCGTGCCAAGGCATCCGAGGTCGGGTCCTTGGTCTTCGGTCAGGAAGAAGACGATGTTCTTCAGTGCGACCACCGGCGAGGTGCCGAGGGCGAACTCGTCGCCGTCGAGAATCGAGTCTCCGTCAAAGTCGGTGGTTGCCGAAACGTGGGTCAGGTCCGTCACGCCGTCGCCGGCATCGAAGACGATGCACCATCGCTCCCAGTCGTCGGGGAGCGAGTCGCCGTCGCTGTCGGTCGATGACAGCGGGTCGGTGCCGATTCGGAACTCGACGTCGTCCGCGACCTTGTCGCCATCGCTGTCCCAGGTCAGCGGGTCGGTGCCGAGTTCCTCCTCTTCCCGGTTGTCGAGCGCGTCGGTGTCGGAGTTGAGTGCGAAGTAGCGTGCGACTCGGTAGAACTTCTTTGCCGGATCGGCCGGGCGGGTGACGTCAGCGTTCGAGCCGTCACTCGCGGTGGCATCACCATCGCGGGTCCACTCGGAGAGGTCGCCGCTTTCCACCACCGCGTCACGCAGCCAGCGTTGGCCTTCGACGGTGAAATGATCGTTGCTGCCGTCGGTCGTCAATCCGCGCGGCCGGAAGAACGAGTCCGGATCGGTCGGGTCGGTCCATGCCCGTCCTTCGTCGCCGTTGCTCTGGCCGTCACCGTCGCTGTCGGCCTCGAGCTGCGCCGCCTCGGCCGGATACGCCGCCTCCCATACGTCGCTGATGCCGTTGTGATTGGCATCGAGCGCGCTGGCGAAGGGAAACAGGATGACGGTGAGCGGGATCAAGGCGGGCATGGCTCCGGGGGGTCCCCAAGCGGGGCGTTCGACACGGATGGATTTGGGTTTCATGGAAAGTGTCCCCGCAGAATCTGACAAGGGAACGTTTTCGGGAGAGTTTCAGAGTACAGGTGGCGCGGTTCGGCGGCGACGCAAGAACAGGAGCAGTGCTGGCGCGACGAGTGCGAGCAAGGTGGGTTCCGGGACGGCGGTCCCGATCACCCGGATGCCGGCGATCTGGAAGTTGTCATTGCCGGTGGATGTCGGCTCATGGAACAGCAGGCGCAGATTGCCGGTGCCTCCCTCGACCCACGCGAGCGTGCTGTCGGTTGCCGTCAATGATTCGCCGCTGAGATCGATCGAATAAGTCCCGAGCGGGTCCGTGCCGCCTTGGACGCTGATCGGTTGGCTGCCCAGCAGCACGGTGGAGGTATCCGGCTTGCGGTAGCCGATCTCCCAGGTGGTTCCGGTGGAGTTCGAGGCGCGGATGTCGATTTCGATCGAAGTGATCGTGTACGACTGGCCGGTGCTGGCGACCCCAAGCGCCAGGTCGATCCGGCTTGGTCCGCCGAAGGTCGAAGCCGTGTGCAGGTCCGGGTTGGTGGCGGCGGTGCCGGTGCCGTCGTAGACCCAGCTTGCCGTTCCGGCGCTGCCGCCGATCGTGGAAATCACCGGGCTTCCGGCGAAGACCGGATCGACGGTGGTGAATTGGGCGTCGGTGCTGTTGAAGCTGCCGACGGCGCCGCTGCCGGAGAAGTCGAGCTCGAGCAACGTGGCGGCGTGGGTGCTGCCCAGCGTGAGCAGTGCGGCGAGCAGATGGCGCGGAGTCATGTGGGATTCTTTCGTTGGATCAATCACTGAGCCTCGACCCTGACGAAAAGCCGGCCGTCGACGGCAGTGGCGGTGAGTTGGACGTTCACCGTTTGGAGGTCGCCACCTGTCGCGCTCTGGATGGCGCCCGAGTCTTCGGTCCATACGGAAAGGTCGGTGGACGTGAAGACCGTGTAGGTGGCGCCGGCGAGGGTCGGATTACGGCGGTTGTAGGAGAAGGTGCCTGCGGTCGTGAGCGGGCTGGCGATCGGGTTCACCGACGAGGGATCGGTTGGAACCAGTCCGAAGAGCCGCTCGGTATCGTTGTCGATCCCGTCGGCATCGAAGTCCTCGCTGGCGCCGGTGTTTGGATCGCCGGGTGTCCACGCCTGCTCGCTCGACCATTGATCGTAGTCGCTGGCTCCGGTGAGGTCGCGGTAGATCCGGATGGCCCCGATGCCGACCAGCGTGCTGATTTCGCCCGACGGGTCGAAGCGCAGGTTGGTGAGGGTGCCGGGAAGGTCGTTCTCAAAGTTGAAGCGAAGCGTGTGCGGCGATCCGTCGCTGGGAAGCGTCGGTGCGAAGAGCGCGTTGGCCCCCGAGAATCCGCCACCGTCGAGTGCCCAGAAGAGCTGCGGTGCGGTGGAGGTGCCGGGATCAGGCTCGATGTCGATTTCGATCACGACCCTGCCGCTCGGCGGCTCGGTAATGGAAAGGGTGGGTGAGGAGAGCTGGGGGTCGCCGGTCGATGCCTCGCCCCACAGTGCGCCGGAGTAGACGCCGGTGAATCCGTCATTCGGAACCTCGACGGTCTGGTTGTTCGGAGTCCAGCCTTCGAGGTCGTCGTCAGTCTCGAAGGTCCACTCCTGCGCGAGGACATACTCCGGTCCGAGTGCTGCCGGATCGAGCTCCGCGGTCGGGGGCAGGATCTCCGGTCCCTCGGAATAGATCCGCACGAAGTCGATGTTGGAAACGATGCCTGTGGTGTTCGACGGGTCCAGCCGCAGCCTGGTGATGGGCGCGTTGATGTCGTCGTCGAAAGTGATCCGGTAAACGTGCAGCGCGCCATCGTCGGCCGGTGCCGCGAGGTCGATGCGCTGGGTGGCGCCGAATGCTCCGCCACTGAGGGCGTAGAAGAGTTGTTTCGGAGTGGTGTCGCCGGGTTCGCTGACGATCCCGAGTTCCATGACGAAGCGGCCGGACTCGACATCAGGGACATTGAAGACGGGCGAGAGCCAATTGGCATCTCCGCCGGTGCTGGTGCCGGTGACCACGCTCGAGGCGATGCCTCCGGGGATGACCACATCGAACTGGCCGTTGGCCGTCCAGCCGTCCGGGTCGCCGTCGACATCCCAATCCCATTCCTGCCGGAGCGTGAACTCACCGCCGACTGCCGAGCCCGGATCGAGTTCGATGACCGGTGGCGGATTGGCCGTCTGATAGATGATGAACGAGTCGATCTCGAACGAAGTGCCGATGAGACCATTGAGCGGATCGAGGCGGATGCCCTCGACGTTCGGAGCGGTGCCGCCGGCGGTCAGGCCACCTGGATCCGCCCAGGAGAAAAGATACCAGCCATCGGTTTGGGCGGTGATGGTCGGAGTTCCGAAGCTGTTCGGCCCCGGGCCGTTGGTGGCCCCGGGCTCGCCGAACTGGGCGACGGTGTAGAACAGCGAAACGTCGCCCGGGATCATCACGTCGGACGCGTCGAAGACATCGTCGTTGTTGACGTCGGCGCGGATGCGCAGGGTCACTTCCCCGACTTGGTTTTTGGGAATTCCCAAAGCGAAATCGCTGCGGACTTGAGGATCGGCCGAGGTAGGCTCACCGGTCAGCACGCTTTCGGTGCCGCCGTCGGCCGTCGCGTAACCTTCGCTGGCAGCGAAGCTGTCGGTCAGGCGGTTGCCGAAATCGACCCAGTCGCCGTCGCCCACCAGTGCGGTGGCGGAATCGGGGTTGTAGCCGCGGGTGTTGTCGAACTCCTCTTGGAGAAGCACGACTTGGGCAGTCACGGGGGACGCGAGGCCGAGCAGAACGGCCATGGTCGGAAACGACATGGGTTGCATGGGTTATGGGGTTTGGGTTGTCGAAGAGACCTCAGGGGCGGGTTTGGAGCGGGCCGAAGGGCCGCCACCGTTCCCCAAAAGAAAGGTTTCTTATGAACGGAACTCTGGAGCTCCCGCCTGCCTCTGTCATGACGCACGATCGTGCGTCACGCAGGGAGTTCACGGCCGGGCGGTCCGGACTCGGTAGAAGGTCGCGGCACCTTGTTCGCTGTCTTCGAAGTCCAGGGCAGCGTCGGTCGCGAGCGGTCCGTGGCTCCGGAGAAGGGTCCACGTGCGGAGATTCTCGGATCTCTCGAGCCAGTAGCGGCGGCCTGCTTTGGCGTTCAGCGAGATTCGGAGGTCGTCCGGACTCAGGAGCAGACTGGTCCGGTCGGAAGCGTCGAGGGGGTCCGTGCCGCCATCGTGCTCGTCGAGATTGCTCTGACCGTCGCCGTCGGGATCGCCGTCGGCACGGCTGTCGGTATTTCCGAAATGAAGAACCTCCCACGCGTCGGGAAGCCGGTCACCGTCGGCGTCCGGGGGCGGGCCGGGATATCCGATCCGCTGCCTCGAGACGACGAAGCCGTCGAACCGAGCGTGTTCGTCCTTGGTGGCCTGCCAGATCGAACTGCTGCTTCCGCCGAAGAAGGTGCTGAAAAACATCCAGGCGATCGTGGCGTCGGCGGTCGGGGCGTCGCGAAAGTAGAAGCCCGGATAGCTCGCGGCTTTCACGCCATCGAACCAGCCCTCCATCAGGCCGTCGAATTGCCCCGGGGCGTTGAGCCGAAGCCGGAGCTCGATGTGATGCCAGCGCCCGGGGACGAGCGTGGCTTGGAAGCCTTCGGTATTCCACCAGAAGCGGTCGCCGGGGTCGTAGAGGTTGTCCGAAGGCACATGGATGTAGAACTCCACCTTGCCATTCTCGCGCCACATCAGGCGCCCGGACCACTCGTGCGTGCGGTCCTCGAACGAAACCGCACCGCCGAGCCCCGGGAGTTTTCCACCGAGAACGAAGTCGAAGTCTTCATCAAATCGAACCCAGTAGCTCATGTAGAGTTCCTCATGCGGTCCGCCGAGGTCGGTGAACCATTGGGCGCCGCTGTTGGCCGATTGCTGACCGCCTTGGGGATAGAGAACGCGCACCGACTTGCCGAAGTCTCCCGCCACGATTGACTCGTCGATCTCGACCCGGCCTTCATCGGGCCCGTTCGCCCACTTGGTACCCGGCCACAGGGGAATCCAGGTGTCGTCCGTGTGGGCGCCGGTCGGAAACGTGTCGATGTTCTCGCGAAAAACGATCGTAGGATCTTCCGGTTGGTCGAAGGTGTCGGAAACCATGTCGCCAGAAACGGACCTCAGGCGGGCGAGCGCGGCGGTGAAGGCCGCATTGTAGTCCAGCGCGACCTCGCTCTGCTGGAAATTGCTACGGTCGTCATCGTAGCTGTCGTCCGGGCCCGGACCACCGACGAGAGCTCCGTAGAGCACGTGGGTGTTGGTCACCGGATCGAGGATGTCACCGGTTTCCGATGCATGGGCCGCGCGGTGGTGCGGGTTCACCGGCGGGTTCCGGCCGAATCCGCAAACGAAACTCCGTCTGTCGGGATTGGATCCGAGAGCGTAATCGATCTGCGCCTTCGCGAACGTCGAGTAGCGGCCGTCGGGATCGGCCACATGGTCGGCGTGGACGAATGCGCAGAAGGCGGCGGTGGTGGCATAGCGGAGCGACCCCCAGGCGTCGAGGTAGGCTAGACCGCCCGGGGTGTAGGGAACCCGCGCTTCGGCGTGTCCGATGGTCCAGAAGTCGAGCCAGCGCGCGGCGTCGGCGCGATACGTTTCGCCGCCGTCGAGCACCGCCATCAGCACGTAGCAGCCGTAGCGTTTGTCGTCCCACGACAGGCCCCAGTCGTAGCTCCCGGAGATGGCGGGATAGGTGGCCTTGGCGCGGTCGAGCCACGCCGGATCACCGGTGGCGCGATACAGCCAGGCGGCCGCCCAGACGAGTTCGTCCTGATACCCGCTCCACGACCGGTAGAACGGGGCGGCGGCCGGAATCGAATCGCTGTAAACACCACGGTGCAGGTCGGCGAACTCGTAGAGGGCAGTCGCGTGATCGATGAGTTCGGCGGCTTCGGCGGGAGACTCCGGGGCGATGACCATGGCGATCGACGCAAGGGCGGCGGCGGACTCGGCGGCGAGATCGCTGCCGGGTGAAGTCGCGTCGATTTTGAAGGAAGGCCGGGCCATCACCATCGACTCGGGCGGTCCCCACCACGCGTGGTCGAGGCTGCCGTCTCCCACCTGGCCGTAAAAGACGTCGGTCGAGCCGTCGGGATTCCGAACATGGCATCGCTTGAGGTAGTCGGCACCCCAGCGGAGCACGCTACGGAGCTCATCCAGCTCGCCGCATCCCGAAAACCCGTCCGGATACTCAACGGCTCCCCACGCGAGCATGGTCATGCTGAACGCCATCGGCAGTCCGAATTTCACGTGGTCCCCGGCATCGTGGAAGCCGCCGGTGAGATCGATTCCGACGTCGGCGCCGTCGGAGAGCCCTGCGTCGCCCCGCCACGGGATGCGGAAGCCATCGGGGAGTTCGCCCGACCGCTGGGCATCGTAGAACCACAGCGACCTGCGGAGGGCATCGGCGTAGTTGAATGACTCGTCCGGTCCACCGCCGGGATCTCCGGGATCGACCGGGTCGGAGGACAATGCCTCGGCGGTGAGTGTCGATGGCGGGCCCGTTCCATTGTCCGGATCGACGATCAACCCGAAGGTGGTCGACTCGCCGGCTGCAAGTGAGCCGTTGTAGCTCAGGTTGCGGATCGCGAAGTCGAAGCTGTCCGGATCGCTCTCGCCACTCTCGACTTCGGCCTTCCACAGGGATCGGATCGGTCCGCCGAGCTGCATCCGGACGCGCCAACCGCTGATGGGTGAGGCAGAGTCGTTGGTGACCGTGACGGTGGCTTTGTAGGAATCTCCGTAGTCGTCATCCAGCGAGATGCTCGCGGTCTGGGCGAGCGCGGGAGTGAGAAAAACGGCCGCCAAGGCGATCGTGATGGGTTTTCTGAGGTCGGAGGACACGGGGAGCGCGGGCTGGCGTGGCGGAAACGGTATTTATAAGTCCGCTGGGCTAGGTTCGACAGGGACGGCACCGGGGTCACGACGCATGATCGTGTGTCACGATGGCGATACCAGTGGGCGATGCGGGAGATCGGCGACGCTAAGAATAGTTGAGCCGAACCGTTTCAACCTTCAGCCCGCCCGAGATGATGAAGACACTACTCCTTGCACCGATGCTGGTCGCGGTCGCCGCCGCGAATCCGATTGCCGTGTATCCTACCATCAAGATCGCCGAGAATTGCGTGGTGACGGTGGGTGAGAAAGAGGCGTGGGTGGTTTGTGAAGTGACGTATCGGCAGGGTAACGCGGGCGGTGGGATTGATCCCGGGCAAATGGTGATTCAGGTGCCGGTATTTGTTCCCGAAGGAACGGACAAAGCGGCGTTGCCGGGCATGATCAAGGCGCGTCTGGAGACGAAGGCGGACGGCGTTCTTGAACCGCAGTCGTATGGCGAGCCTTTGGATGCGATCGAACTGTGGCGGGTTGAAACCAAAGATGTGGACCAGAAGCACATTGATAAGGCCCGGCTAAGGCCCTCCGAGGATCCTTTCGCGCCGAACGCCGGCTTGGAGTACCGGCCTCCGGTGCTGCCGATGAGTCTGCTCAAGGCTTTCGGAGGCACTCGGTTGGTCGACGCCGGATTTTCGATCCCGCCGTCACCCGATCGCGAGTTCACCATCAAGGTGACCTACACGCAGCCGCTTCATGAAGGACGCTTCGTCTATTTGCCGCAGTTCGAGGACGGCGCGCGTCAGAGGGACGAGGCCAAGTTCAAAATCATCATTGCGCCGGAGGGAGAAACGGAGGTGAAGCCGAGCGGTGTGGGAGCGGAAGGGAAGGTGAAGAACGACGGCAAGATCGTTTATATGCCGGAGCACGGGGTGCCGATCGCGGTGGATGTGGTCGGTAAGGGTGACAGTCGGCCGTAGGGTTGTGGCGGAGTTCGCCTGCGCCCCTCCGGGGCTTGGGATCCATCGGGATTGCCATTCCCCGGGGTGAACCCCGGGGCTAAGTGCCTTCGCCCCTTCGGGGCTGTGATGACGTGCGCGGGCCAATGAGGAGAGCGGCTTTTCAAGCCGCGGCATCAGGCTGCGGCATCGGGTTGCAGCATTGCGCCGAAGCATTCGGGCGCAGTATTGGAGCACTTTCCGAAATGTCCTAGCCGCCCGGAAGCGAATGGCGACCACCGATTTCAAATAGCAATGGGAACTGCTAGTGAACCGCGAAGATCGCGAAAGACTGCGAAAGACTGCGAAATCCAGAGGCAGGAAATCATTTCAGATTTCGCGATCTTCGCGGTTCAATTTCTTCATTCAGATCAAAGAAACGCCTACAGAATACAGCAAATTGCTATAGGTCGGGCGCTCGAATGGCGGGGCGGCTTAAAAAGCCGCTCTCCTCAACGGGATCACGAGAAGTCCAGCAGGCCGCGGCGGATGGCGGCGCTGACGGCGGCGGGCAGGCTGTGGACGTGGAGCTTGTCGAAGGCCCGGCGGAGATAGCCGGAGACCGAGTGCAGGCTGATTCCGAGTTCGTCGGCGACCTGCTGCTTGGTGAGACCGCGGGCGACGAGTTGAAGCACCTCTTTTTCGCGGGGCGCGAGACTCTCTTCCTCGGCGATCGGTCGCAGTTTCTGGAAAGTGTCGAGCAGCATGCCGGCGATCTGGGGGTCGAGCGGAGTGCCGCCACCGACGACTTCGTTCAGGGTCTGCAGGAGGCGCATCGGGGAGCCCGCTTTCACGAGGTAGCCATGCGCGCCTGCCTCCAGTGCGGCGAAGACTTTGGCGCGGTCGGTGAAGGCGGTGAGGATGATCACGCGCGCCTCCGGAAGTTTCTCGCGCAGTTTGCCGATCCCTTCGATCCCGCCCATCGCCGGCAGGCCGAGGTCGAGCAGAATGATGTCGGCACCGAGTCCGGCATCGATCGCCTCGAAGGCGTCCTCGAGATTCGAGAACTCGCCGACGCATCGGTAGTCGCCGGTCGCGTCGAGCGTCTTGCGGATCGTCTGGCGGTAAACCGCGTGGTCCTCGATCAGAAGAATCTGCTGGGCGTTCACGGGGCGTCGTCGGGTTTCGAAGGATAGGGGACCGGTTCCGGGGCCGATCCCTGCGAGCGCGGCACGAAGCGCAAGCTGACCGTGGTTCCTTCCCCCGGCAAGGTCCGGATGTCGACGCGGCCACCCAGCTTCTCTGCCCTTTGCCGCAACGCACGCAGCGACGCGGGCTGCTCGAGGGTCTGCGGGTCGATGCCCCGGCCGTCGTCGGTGATCCGCAGCACAAGCGCATCGCCGTCCCGGCCGACCTCGATCTCGACCTTCGATGCGTCGGCGTGGCGGCGGATGTTGTGCAGTGCCTCGCGGAAGAAGAGCACGAGGTGCCGTCCGTCCTGATCGCCGAGCGACCAGTCCCTGAAATCGGCGGTCAGTTTCCACTCGAGCGGTTCGAGGAGGATCGCCGCGCTTTCCCTCAGGTGATCGATCGTCGAAACGCGCGAGCCGGGTGTCGGATGGAGCAGCCAGACGATGTCGCGCACCGAGGTCACGGTCTCGGCCGCGACCCGGTGGATGAGCTCGAGTTCCTCCTCGGGCGTGCCCTTCGTCCGCGCGAGGGCGGTGAGCATCTGGATGCTGCCGAGGTTGGTGCCGACGTCGTCGTGGAGGTCGCCAGCGATGCGCTCGCGAATGCGCCGGACCTGCCGCTTCTCACGCAGGCGGTAACGGATCGGCAGCACCACCGCGGCGCAGACCGCGAGGAGCCCGACGATCGACAGCAGCCCGATGGTTCCGCTTCGCCAGCGGCTCTCCAACTCGACCATTCGTTGGGAGATTTGCAGCCGACGGGTTTCCAGCTTCAGTCGATGCGACAGGGCCTCTAGCCAGGCACGATGCGTGAGGATCGGCCCGGAGGGTCCGTGATCATCGGTGATGCCTTCGCGGGTCCAGAAACGTGTGCCGTGGGCGCGGATGGGTTCGGTCTGTTCGGTGGTAATCACGGCCGCGCCGACCGCCAGGTTGGTCTCGTCCTTCAGTACCTGGATTTCGCTGAGGGCGAGGAAGGCCGGGTAGTAAGTGAATGGCTTCCAGAGCTCGGTGGCCCTCAGGCGGACGAAGCGCGCGTCGGTTTCTCGGAAACGCAGGGTCACCGGGTTATGGCCGACGTTCACCAAACCGACTTCGCTGCGGTCGATGACGGCCTGGTAGCTGTCGTCTTCACCCGTTTCCGAGACCTCGATCCGGAAGCGTTGAGGAATCCCGAATCCGGGGAAGTCCTCGATCGACGGTCGCAACGCGGGGAACATCCGGACGCCGTCAATTTGCCGCGACTGGCCGAGGTCGATGACGATATCCACCTGCTCTTCGGCCTCGTCCCTGCCGAGCGAGATCCAACCGGGCGAGGGTGGTTGCTCGTTGGGAGAAATGACGCCCTCCGGAATGCCCAGCGGGGTCCGTTCGTCATGCAGCAGCTCAGGGCTCCAGTAGGACGAGTGCTGGGTCAACTTGGTGCTTTCGATCTCGATGCGGGCGAGCGGCGCGACGTTGCGAGCGCCGGAAAAACAGAAGATCTCCGAGAGCGCGACCAGCGGAAGGGATGGGGCTCCTTCGGGGATCGGCCGGAGCCGGGAGATGTGGAGGGTCAGTTCGGTCGCGGGGAAAGGTTCAGCCAGCGAGTCTGCAATCGGGTGGCCCACGTGGGCGGCGTTCGCGCTCATCGCCCGATGTGCCGCAACCTCCATGCTGAGGCCATCCGTACCGCGGAGTGTCAGATCGAAGTCGTCGGGAAAGCCGTAGTTCGCTTCCAATCCGCCGGCATCGAACTTCCGGGCGGGCACCAGCACGACCCGGTCGATGTCCTGCGGCTCGTCCCACTGCAGGCGGATGGTGAAGTCGACCTCGCGGGTGAGCAGTGCGTCGTCGGTCGGGAACGAGTGCAGGAAAGCGCGTCGGTCGCCGAGGTCGTCCAGCGGGATCGGCGGCAGGGCGGCAAGTTCGTTGTCGATCGCCTCCACCTCGGACCGGAGCTGTTTCCACTCCGACGAAAACCGGCTGGCGATCGTCTCCTCGGCGGCGATGGGCGAGATCCAAACCGCCCCGATGAGGCCGAGCGAGAGGGCAATGGCTCTGTCGCGGCGTGGCGTCATGGGGTGCGACTCATGCCGACGCCGTTCCGCTCGACTCGCGCGGAACGAAGTGGGTGTCGAAGACCGACCGCTGGGGCGGCTCCTCGCTGCCTTCGATCCGCGCCATGAGGAACTCGAGCGCTTTGGACATCATCGCCTCATGGGGTTGGGCGACGGTGGAAAGCGACACCGCAAGCTGCTCACCGAGCGGGATGCCGTCGATGCCGACCACCGAGATGTCCTGCGGCACGCGCAATCCGGCATCGGTCGCAGCGCGCATCACGCCGATGGCGGTCAGGTCGTTCAGTGTGAGCACCGCGGTCGGCCGCGGGTCGGATGCGAGCAGGGTGTCGCCGGCTTCGCGTGCCTCGGCGACGCTGGGGCCGCAGTTGAAATTCGTCAGGCTGGCCCCGTCGAGCTTCGCCACCATTTCCTCGAAAAGTGCCGGGCGCTTGCCGACCCGCTGGCCTTCGGATCGGGCGGCGACGAACGCGAAGCGGCGGTGGCCCTGGGCGTAAAGGTTCTCGGCGGCCTCGCGCAGGCCGGTCTCGAAGTTCGGCATCACGAGGTCGACCGGCACCTCGCCCGCGCCGGGCATGGCCAGCGCCACCAGCGGCACGCCGGATTCGGCCTGCTGCTCGAGAATCGCGCGGTGCGAATCGATGTCGCTGACAAAGGCCACCACGCCGTCGACGTTGCGGTCCGAAAAGTCGCGAAGCAGCTTCTTCTCCCGCTCAAGGTCGGTCCGCCAGCTTTCGATGACGAGGTCATAGCCGAGTGCCTCGACCTGCTGGCCGAGGATCGAGGCGGTGTGGGTGAAGTAGGGATTGTTGAGATCGGCCACCAGCAGGCCGATCGTTTCGAAGCGGCCCGACTGCAAGGCGACCGCCGCGCGGTTCGGCCGGTAGCCGAGCTCCTTGGCAGCGGCGAAAACCCGCTCCTGGGTTTCCTTCGAGGCCCACGAATTCGGTCGGCGGTTGAGGATGGTCGAAGCCGTGTTGACCGCCACGCCGGCCCGCTCGGCCACATCCTTCAGGCGGACCCGTTTCTTCGGGGCGGGGGAGTTCGGTCGGAGGCTCTTCATGGGGATAGGGGCCTCAAGCCTGCCCTCCCGAGGCGCCTCACAAAAGCGTTTTCCGCTTCATATGAAACGTTTCATGTTCTGGCTTGACCGAAACGGTCGGATTGGGGATTTTCGGCTCCCACCATCCTAACAAACCCATCATGTCCGAACAGGAACACGCTGTCACGGAGGAGTTCGAACGCACGCCCGTGCCGAATTCCGCCCTCAAGGGCCCCGGAAAATTCTGGGGCATGTATGCCGGAGAACACGCCGCGGGCACCGAGTTCATGATCGGGCCACTGTTCCTGCTCAGCGGGGTGGCGTTGAAGGATATCTTCCTCGGTCTGCTCGTCGGCAACCTCCTTGCCGTGCTCTGCTGGCGGTACGTCTGCGCGCCGATTGCCGTGCGGGCGCGGATGACGCTCTACTACCACCTCGAGAAGATCGCCGGTGGCGGTTTGGTGAAATTCTACAACCTCGCGAACGGGGTGCTGTTCTGCTTCCTCGCCGGCGCGATGATCACGGTCTCGGCGACGGCGGTCGGGATTCCGTTCAACATCGAGATGCCGACGATCGAGTCGGTCTATCCGAACAACGCCGCCTTCGTCATCATCGTGCTGCTGGTCGGTGCGGTCATCGCGATGGTCGCGGCCAAGGGCTACGACCTCGTCGCGCGCTTTGCCAACGTGGCTTCCCCATGGATGGTGCTGGTCTTTCTCGCCTGCGGATTCGTCGCGCTGAAACAGATCGGTGCCGCCAACTGGGAAGGACTCAACACGATCTGGAACGAATCGATCACGATCGCCCAAGAGGGCAAGAACCAGAGTACGATGGGCTTCTGGTCGGTCGCGCTCTTCGCATGGTTCTGCAACTCCGCGATGCACATCGGCATGGCCGACCTCTCGGTGTTCCGATATGCCCGCAAGCCGTCTTCCGGTTGGGCTGCCGCCGGCGGCATGTATGTCGGCCACTACATGGCGTGGATTGCCGCCGCCTTCATGCTCGCCGCCCAGATTCAGGCGACGGGTGACTCAAATCCGGTCCCAGGCCCGATGGCTGCCAACGTCGCCGGTCTTGCCGGCATCGTCTGCGTGGTGGTCGCTGGCTGGACCACCGCCAATCCGACGATCTACCGAGCCGGTCTCGCGTTCCAAGCGATGATTCCGGGTTCGTCACGAACGGCGATGACCCTGGTTGCGGGCATCGTGGCGACGGTCGCCGGTGTCTTTCCCGCCTTCGCGTGGAAGCTGCTCGGCTTCGTCGGATTCTACGGCACGGTTCTCGCTCCGATGGGGGCCGTGATTTTCGCCGACTGGTACTTCGCCAAGAAGGCCGGCTTCATGCCCTTTGCCGCCGAGGGCCGGCGGTCGTCTTTCAATCTGGCAGTTGCCTTCGCATGGCTCATCCCGGTCTCGATCGCAACCTACCTGATCAAGGTCGAGGGCATCGCCTCCTGGTTCTGCATCCTGCCGTGCTGGATCGCCACCGCCATCCTCCACGTCATCTTCAGCAAAATCTTCCACAAACCCGCCACCGCCTGAACCCATGAGAAAGATCCTACCCATCATCGCCCTCGTCGGCCTGGCGCTGACGATCCTGCCGCCGCTGGTTCACCTTCTTGGCAGTCTTCCGCTCAAGATGACCTTCATCCTGATGACCGTCGGAATGGTGGTCTGGTTCGGCGCCGCCACACCGTGGCTCGGACGCAAGGACCTCCGGCCGTCCGATACGGAAGTGCAGATCTGAAGATTTGCTCATCCCAACCGATCTCTCGGCACCCATGTACGATTCCGCCCGTGAACAATACGCCGCTTTCGGCGTCGACACCGAGGCCGCTCTCGAGCGGCTCGCCCGCATCCCCGTTTCCATCCACTGCTGGCAAGGTGACGACGTCGGCGGCTTCGAGAATCCCGACGGCCAGCTCGGCTCCGGTCTCGCGGTCACCGGGAACTATCCCGGCAAGGCACGCACGCCCGACGAACTCCGCGCCGACCTCGAGAAGGCCCTGTCACTGATCCCGGGAAGCCATCGGCTCAACCTGCACGCGATCTACCTAGAGACGGACACCAAGGTGGAGCGCGACGCGATCGAGACGCGACACTTCCAAGGCTGGATCGACTGGTGCAAGTCGCAGGGGATCGGCCTCGATTTCAACCCTTCGTGCTTCGCCCATCCGAAGGCCGACAGCGGGCTGACGCTATCGTCGCCCGACGCCGGCATCCGCCAGTTCTGGATCGATCACTGCAAGGCCTGCCGCGTGATCGCCAACGACATGGGCGAACAGCTCGGCGACAAGACGGTGACCAACATCTGGGTGCCCGACGGATACAAGGACACGCCGGCCGACCGCGTCGCGCCGCGGCAGCGGCTGAAGGACTCGCTCGACGAAATCCTAGCTTTCGACACGCCGCACAACCTCGATGCGGTCGAGTCGAAGCTTTTCGGGATCGGCTCGGAAGCCTTCGTCACCGGATCTCACGAGTTCTACATGGGCTATGCGATCCAGAAGCAGATCCTGCTCTGCCTTGATGCGGGCCATTTCCATCCGACCGAGATGATTTCGGAAAAGATCAGCTCGTGCCTGCTCTACCTGCCCGAGCTGCTGCTCCATGTGTCGCGTGGCGTGCGCTGGGACTCGGATCATGTGGTGACCTTCAACGACGAGCTGTTGGCGATCGCCCGCGAAATCGTCGCCAACCGCTTCGAGGACCGGGTGCACATCGGCCTCGATTTCTTCGACGCCTCGATCAATCGCGTCGCGGCGTGGACGATCGGTGTGCGCAACACCCTGCGAGCCCTGCTCGCCGGGTTGCTCGAGCCGACCGACAAGGTGCGCGCGGCCGAGCTTGAGGGCGACTACACGACGCGTCTCGCGCTGATGGAGGAAGCCAAGACCTATCCGATCGGAGCGGTCTGGGACGAGTTCTGCCGCCGCAACGACGTCCCGGTCGGCCCGGCGTGGCTCGACGTGGTCCGTGACTACGAAGCGACGACCCTCTCGAAGCGATGAAATGGCTCATCCCGCTTTGCGCGGCGACTCTGGCGCTGGAGGCCCACACCACCACGGGCCTGAAGATCGAGCACCGGGTCCATCCCTACGGTCTCGATGATCCGAATCCGCGGATGTCGTGGCGCCTTGAGGGCGACGCGGAAGGTCTCGCGCAGACGGCTTTCCAGATTCTGGTGGCTACTTCGCAGGACAAGCTGGAGGCCGGTGAAGCTGACCTGTGGGACAGTGGCAAAACGGAAGGCAGGGCCAGTCACGCCCGCTATGAAGGCAAGGATCTGCCTTCATCCGCGCCGGTCTACTGGAAAGCTCGTAGCTGGGCAGGCGGGGAGGCGTCCGAATGGAGCGCGGCGACGCGCTTCGTCACCGGTCGAATCGACGGTGAGCCGACCGCGAAGTACATTTCCTTCAAGGACGAGCGCTCCTTCCACACCAAGCGCAACGAGCTGTATCTTCCGGCGCCGCGGTACTACCGCAAGACGTTCAAGCCGGAGAAGAAAGTGGTGCGGGCGGTTGCCCATGCATCGGCGCTCGGCATTTACGAACTCAAGCTCAACGGCATGAAGGCCGGCGACGCGTGGTTCGCGCCGGGATGGACGAACTACCGCAAGCGCGCTTACTACAACACCTACGACGTCACCAAGCTTCTCGCCCGCGGTGAGAACGTGATCGGTGCGGTGGTGGCCGACGGCTGGTACTCGGGCTACCTCGCCTACGGCAAGCTGGTCGGCTATGGCCCGCACCGGACGGGGCGCGACATTTACGGCAAGACCCCGGCGTTGATGGTCGAGATCCACCTGACCTACGACGACGGTAGTAGCGAAGTCGTCGCCACCGATGGCTCCTGGAAGGTCACGACCGGCCCCGAATTCGAGGCCGACTTCCTGATGGGTGAGGGCTACGACGCGCGCAAGGAGATGATCGGATGGGCAGCCAAGGGTTTCGATGATTCGGAGTGGGAGTCCGCGGTGCTCGCGAGCTCGAACGGGTCGGTAAAGCAGCCGTTCTTCGACAAGTTCGGCAAGGAGGTTCAGGAATTCGGGTTCATCCGCCCTCCGGTGCTGCAGGCCTATCCCGCGCAGCCGGTGCGCACCATCGAGGAACTGGAAGCGGTCGCGATCACCGAGCCGAGCGAGGGAGTTTACATTTTCGATCTCGGTCAGAACTTCGCCGGCAACGTCCGGCTCAAGTTGCTCGGCAAGTCAGGTCAGAAGATCACGCTGCGCTACGGCGAGATGCTGCATCCCGACGGGCGGCTGATGACCGAGAACCTCCGCGCCGCCCGCGCGACCGATACCTACATCTGCAAGGGCGACCGTGAGGGCGAGATTTGGACGCCGCGCTTCACCTTCCACGGCTTCCGCTACGTTGAGGTCACGGGGTGTTCGCAGAAGCCGCCGCTCGACGCGATCACCGGACTGGTCCTGCACTCGGACACGCCGATGGCGTCCGGCTTCGAATGCTCCGATCCGGTCGTCAACCAGATCTTCCGTAACGCCGTCTGGACCCAGCGTGCGAACTGGATCGACCTGCCAACCGATTGTCCGCAGCGCGACGAGCGCATGGGCTGGACCGGCGACGCGCAGATCTACGCCGCCTCCGCCGCGATCCACGCCGATGTCGGCGCGTTCTTCCGCAAGTGGCTGCGCGAGTTGGAGGATTCCGTGACCAAGGAAGGCTACTATCCGTCGTACGCGCCCTATCCCTTCGGTCATGGCAAGGCGATTCACGGCTCGGCGTGGTCGGATGCCGGCGTGATCGTTCCGCACGCGGTCTGGAAGGCGACCGGTGACCCGCAGTTTTTCACGAATCACTGGGCGGCGATGACCCGCTTCATGGACGCGCGGATGGCTCAGGACCCGCTGCTCAAGGGAACGGCCTTCGGCGCGCCTTGGGGCGATTGGCTGAACCTCGACGACCCGACGCCTCACGAGTATGTCGAGCTCGCTTACTTCACGCTGTCAGCCCTCCTGATGTCGGAAATGGCGTCGGCGCAGGGGCTAGCCGAGCAAGTGAAGAAGTACGACCGGTGGGTGGCGATGATGCGGGAGAACTTTCGCAAGCAGTACCTTCAGCCTGACGGCACGATCCGGCCCGAATCGCAGTCGGCCTACGTGCTGGCTCTCGATTGTGGCTTGCTCGATGATCCGGCCGCACGGAAGAAGGCGGGAGACCGGCTGGCGGCGCTGGTCGGCGAGCGGTCCGGTCCGAACGCGACCGGGATGACGACCGGCTTCCTTGGCACGAAACCGCTGCTGCCGATGCTGACCGCCACCGGTCACCATGACCTCGCCGTTTCGCTGCTCCAGTCCCGCAAGTATCCCTCGTGGGGCTACGAGGTGAAGAACGGCGCGACGACCATCTGGGAACGCTGGAATTCCTACACCGCCGAGCACGGCTTCGGTGGCCCGAACGGCACGATGAACGCCGCGATGAACTCGTTCTCGCACTACGCGTTCGGAGCGGTGACCGAGTGGATGGTCGAGACGCTTGCCGGCATCGCTCCTGCGGAGCCCGGCTACTCGAAGATCCGTTTGCATCCCCATTTCCCCAGTGCCGACGCCGTGTCGGAGACCGACACCATCTCATGGGTCAAGGCGCATCACGACTCGCCCCATGGCCGCATCGCCGTGAGCTGGAAACGTCAGGAGGACGGCAGCCTGCTTTACGAAGCGACCGTTCCGCCCAACACCACCGCGGAGCTGACCCTTCCGGCCGTGTCGCCGTGGAAGCAAGCGGACGCCAAGCCGGAAACCCGGACGCTTGCTCCGGGTAGCCACAAGATTGTCGTCGAGTAGCAGCCCATTCAGGCGGGCGACTGTGGTTCGTAGTTCCCCGTTTACGGGGTCTAGGGATGGACGTGATTCGGATCGACAGGCTGTGAGAAGACGGTCCGACTTTTCGAGCCGTGCCAAAGACCCCCTGAAGGGGGAACTACGAACACCACTGGCGCGCGACTGGGGTTTGTAAGTCCTCTCGGGTGGTTGGGGCGCCGGTTATGAAACCGGCATTTCTCCGAACCGGCCCTTGTCCCATCCTTTTGCGAAGGGTAGCCACTACGTTACTCCAAGTATGTCCGCGAAAACCACATGCCCCGAGTGCGGCGCGGAGTTTCTGAAGAAGACCGCGGATTCGAACGGCGGTTACTGCCTGAGGTGCCGGCCGAAGAAAAAGCGGGAAGTCGATCACGAGAGTTTGGCGGATACCATGGAGATCGGCCTCCGGCTGCTGCTCGGATTCGTGTTCGGATGCATCTTCGCAGGCGCCGGCTACGGGGTGGGCGCGATGATCTGGGTCGGAGTTGGAGTGCTGATGGCACTGGCCGGCTTCCCGTTGGGATTCCTCTACGGCTTCTTCCTTCCGGAGATCAACGGGTTCATCCGGAACTGCTTCCGCATGTTTCTCGGTGGAGGTGACTGATGCTGCCTGGGGGGCGATGTGAACCTTCGGGTGGTCTGTCACGGGTGTTCGTAGTTCCCCGTTTACGGGGTTCGGAGTTGATGGAGTCGCGGACTTCTCTCGTTCCTCCGCCACCGCCTTCGCCCCTTCCGGGGCTCGAAGAAACGAGTGATCCGAATACCACGGGGTGAACCCCGTGGCTGACTGCCTACGTCCCTTCGGGACTCTTTCCGGGGTGGCCCGCGTGGGGGAGGGCCGTGCCTACCGCAACCTTGGTGGATCCAGCAGTGGCTCATTCCTTGCTGCGGGTTGCGAAGCCTGATTGGTTGGTAGCGACCGTTTCGCTTCAACCTCCCGTCTCATCATGAAACTCCGGCTCCTCTTCCTCGCTTTTCTCGTACCCTCGGCGTTCGCCTCCGAACTCGGACTCGCGACCGTCAAGCAACCGCTCTTCCTCGCAGGCGACGGCGCCGGTGCGATGCTGCGGATCACCGACGTCCCGTATGTAACCCGGTGGGCCGATCCGGAATGGAGATTCACGGCGATCAGCAAGCCGTTTGTCCCGTCCCACGACAACTCCTGGCATCATCCGGGTGACGTCAATCTCGCGTCCTTGTGCAAAATCAAGGTTGAGGGGACTTACAAGGCCAACTCCGTGGACATCGGAGTCGTGATCGATGCTTCGAAGGCTTCGGTGCCGGACTATTGTCCCTTCACGCTCGAGCAGGTGATCGATGCGGTGGAGACCTGCGTGAAGCTGATGTATCCCCCGAGGCCGGACGATGAGGGGAAGCTGGAGATCAAGGTCATCCGTCCTGAGAAGAAGGATGCGGAGTAGGCAAGCGGCCCAATCGAGGTGATGGATCACGAAACGCGAATTCAGATCGGTTCCGGTCAGGAGTCGGTGGTGGCGAAGCTGCGCGACTTGCCGGAGCTGCGCCGCGAGTATTCGTGGATGGAAGACTACATCCTGTGCCGCGTGCTGGACTCCGGAGAGGAGATGACGGTGGGATATCTTCTGGAGCTGTTGGAAAGCGGCGGAGAGACCGGGGAAGAAGACTCGCCTAAGCGCCAGGCGGCGATGCTGAGGGTGCTGCTTGAGAATCAGGCGAAGCAGGATCAGGTGATCGCCGAGATGTCGTCGAAGATCGGGTGCCTGTATTGGTACATGATTGTCTCGATTGTGATCGCGGTGATCGCATTCCTGCTGTCGCTGTGATGTCAGGCGCAGGAGGTGCCGGTTTGAAAACCGGCGCTCCTTTTGAAGAACGACGGGAGAGGGATCTGCCCGCCTATGCATGGCGCCCGAAGGACGCCACTCCTTGGCCTTAGCCCGCGGGCGTGAAGCCCATGACGATGTCGAAGCGGGCGGCGAGCTCGCCGGTCTTGGAACCCTTGACCGGTGCGAAGTCGACGATCACGGCGGCACGCTGCTTCTCGTCCTTGATGCCGCGGATCACACCGTCGCGCTCGTTCTGCTTCTCGCCCTTGATGTAGCACTGGGTCGTCCACTTGTCGCGGCCCTTCATTTTGACCGCGAAGTGGATGTGCGGTGTGCGGCCGGGGTAGGAAACCGGCTTGATGGTGCGGAAGTAGTACTCGCCGGTCGATCCGGTCAGGAAGCGGCCGAAGCCTTGGAAGTTCTTGTCGCGCTTGTCGTGCTTGTTGCTGCCCTTGTGCAGGTAGACGCCGTGGTGGTCCACCTGCCAGATCTCGACCATCGCGTTGCGGATCGGGTCGCCCTTGGCGTCGAGGATGCGGCCGCTGAGGTGGGTGACTTCGCCGACCGCCGGGGTGAGGCCGTCATTGACCACGATCAGGTCGTTGTCGGTATCGAGCGGCAGATCGACCGGGTAGAACGGCCCTTCGGTCTGCTTCGGCGTCGGCTGCAGCGCTTCGGCGAAGGCGCCCGGGACCCACAGGCCGGCGGCGGTGGCGGTGAAACCCTGGAGAAAGCGGCGGCGGCTGGAGTCGTTGAAGTTCATGGTGGGGAGAACGCCGCCAAGGGCGCGAAGTTTCGTTAAGACTTGGTAAAAGCCTACTCGTTGACCTGCAACCGGAGGAATTCGCAGGCCTGGCCGGATGGAGTGACAGTGACCGTCCCGGTGGTGCCGATTGGCAGGGGGTTCACGCCGGCGGAGCAGCGTCCGGCAGGAAGGGGTGTCCAGACGCCGAGGGTGGTGGAAACCTCGATCAGGATCGGAGCAGCGGTGCCGAAGGGCGGCAGAGGAAGTTCGAATCCGCCCGCGGCGGTCGAGCGGGGCAGGCTGTCGGGATAGTCGTCGTAGGCTCCGAGACCGTAGGCCCACGCAAAGGCGTTTGGCAGGCCGTCGCCATTGAAGTCATCGCCCGGCAACGCTCCCGGAATCCCCTCGGCGTTGGTCCACGCGACGAATGGGCTGTCGGCGACCGTAATGCTGCCGGTGGCTTGGATCGTTCCTGAGGCGATCGTGCGGACAGTTGTGTCGCCTGAGTCATCCGTCTGGTCGATCGCTATCGGGAAGCTTGCAACAATATCGTAGCTGGTGAAGCCGTTCGCTGAACCTGTAGGGACCAGTGTGATCGTACCGGTGCCAGCGCCGGCCCCGGCGATCTGATTGGGTGGCGCGAAGTTTTCAGCGACGTTGGTCTTGTTGGAAAACGGGGGCCAAAAGTAGCCGGTAGCGGTGCCTTGATCGATAAGGAACGTATGGTCCGCCGCATCAAACTCGCCGGTGACCGGATCCGTGATCAGGGCAGGTGGAGCGGTGGTGAAGATTCCGCAGGAAAGATTCTCAAACCGGAGATCATACCCCAGTTGGGACGTTTGAGTTTTGACGACGCGGAAACGCATGTCGGTGGCGCTTGCCCTGCCGTCGATCAGGCTGAAGCTGATCGCCCGGTCGTTGGTGATATCGATTTCGACCTCGACGTCGACGGTGCCGGTAAGACTGGTGTTCTGTTCCGTCCGCCACGAGGCGTTGCCGCCCGGCTGCACCTTGATGTTGATGATGTTTTTGTCCTCCGCGGTGGTGGCGCCGGCCTGAGGCACGATGTTCAGGGTGGTCGACCCTGAGACGATCGTGCCGGTGGTCGCGCCAGCGAGGCCGGCTGTGGCGAGAAGAAGGGGAACAATGCGGATCATGACGAATTCGGGGGCGGCTCAGAGTTCCTGACCGTCGCTTTCATAGAGCCAAAGCTCGAGAATTTCAACCGCGGCGGCCTGGTCGATCACCGCCTTCTGCTTTTTGGCGTTCCTTCCCGCAGCACGGAGCTTGCCAGCCGCGGACACGGTGGTGAGCGACTCGTCGATGAAATGAAGCGGAAGTTCCGGCAGGCGTTTGGCGAGTTTTTCCCCGAACTTCCGGACCTTCCCGGCGGCCGGGCCCTCCTCGCCGTCGAGGTTCAGAGGCAGGCCGAGGACGAGTGTCCTGATGTCGCGCTCGGCGACGATCGCGGCGATCCGCTCGACCGGGTCGGTGGTGCGGACGTGGATGGTTTCGACCGGGTGGGCGAGGATTCCCAGCGGATCGGTGGCGGCGATGCCGATGCGGGCGTCGCCGTGATCGATTCCGAGGGCGGGGTGCACGGGAAACTTTAGGTTTTAAACTTCAAACTCGAAAGCGCGGGGTGCGACGACGGCGGCAAACCGGTTGAGGTTTCGAGTTTGAGATTTCAGGTTTTCACAGGAGTTCCTTCGGGAGCTCGGCGGAGAGCTTTTTGATCGCGTCGGCCTGGTGGCGGTTGGCGATGAGCAGGGCGTCGCCGGTCTGCACCACGATCAGGTCGTCGACGCCGAGCAGCGCGATGCGGACGTTCTTGTTGTCGTTGAAGACGATGTTGTTCTCCGAATCGATCTTCGACAGCGGCGTGTTCGAGCGGTTGTCGGAGTCATCGGCCTCAAGGTATTTCGCCACCGAGATCCACGAGCCGACGTCGTCCCAGTCGAAGGTGGCCTCGATGTTGAGCACGCGGCTGGCCTTTTCCATCAGTGCGTAGTCGATCGAAATCGGGGTCAGCTCGGGGAACTGGGCGGCCACGGTTGCGGCGGGGTCGCTCGACTTGCGGAGTTCGGAAACGAAGTTCGCGAGTTCGGGCGCGTGCTTCGAAAGCTCGCGGATCACGGTCGGCAAGGACCACACGAACATGCCGGCATTCCAGCAGAAGCCCCCGGCGGCGAGGAACTGCTCGGCGAGATCGGTGCTCGGCTTTTCCCGGAACCGGGAGACCTCGGCCGGCGGGTGCTCGCAGTCCAAACCCGGGATGCTGGCGCGGCTGCCGCGCTCGATGTAGCCGTACGACGGGCACGGCCAGGTCGGGCGGATGCCGATGGTGACCAGCCCGTCGGACTTCTCGGCGGTCGCGATCGCATCGCGCATGACCGCGTGGTAGGCGACCGTGTCCTGGATCAGTTGGTCGGCCGGGAGCACCATCATCGTGGCGCCGGGGTCGCGGGCGGCGACAAGTCCGATTCCGAGCGCGACGGCCGGGGCGGTGTCGCGTTTCGCAGGTTCGGCGAAGATGTTTTCCGGCGGCAGCATCGACGCGACCTCGCGCACCGCATCGATCTGCGCGGCATTGGTCAGGATCAGGATGTTCTCGCGCGGCACGAGGCCGTCGAGTCGGTTGATCGTTTGCTCGAGCAGCGTGTCGCTGCCAAAAAGGTTGAGCAGTTGCTTCGGGCGGGCGTCCCGGCTGAGCGGCCAGAAACGGGTGCCGGAACCGCCGGCAAGGATGAGAGCGTAGGTGGAGGCCATGAAAAACGGGCAGTGCGGGTATTCGCGCGGGACTGTAAGGGTCGCAGGCCCGACGGAAAGCCCCAATCCCGGTGATGATTGGAACGTTTCCGTGGTTGTCGCGCCCCGTGAGCCTGCTAGGAATTCGGCATGACGTACGAGAACGACGAGCAGGAGCGCGCATGGACCGAGACTTCGGCGATGGTTTCGCCGGCTTTGCTCGGCGCGGCTGCGGGACTGATTCTTGGAGAGGTAATGCATGCCAACGCGCGTCGCGGCATCGCGATCGGGCTGGCGGCCCTCGGCGTGGCGGCGCTGATGCCTCTGACCGTGGCGGGCATCGTCAACAAGGTGAACGGCCCGCGGACCAAGCGTGGCGTGCAACGCCGCCTGCGCGGGATCCGCGATGCCGGTGACGGTTTTGTTGAAGATAGCCTGAGCGAAACCGGCGTGGTTTGAGGGGAGGCGGATGCGTGTCGCGATCACCGGGACCACCGGCCGGGTGGGTCGTGCGCTGGCCGACCGGCTTCGGGGGCGACACCAGGTTCTGGAACTGCCGCGCGGCGAGTGGGATCTTGCGGCTCCCGGCCTGGTAAGCCGGATCGAGGCCCTTGACTTCGATGTTCTGCTGAATCCAGCCGCGATCACGTCGCTCGAGGCCTGTGAGGACGACCCGGCTCTGGCCGAGAGGGTCAATGCCGCGGTGCCGGCGGAACTCGCCGAGTCGTGCCGGCGCAGTGGGCGGGTGATGGTTCATTTCAGCACGGACTACGTGCTCGGCGGGGCCGACGAGGGTCTCCACGGCGAGGACGTGAAGGTGAACCCTTTGTCCGTCTACGGTTCCACCAAGGCGGCGGGCGAGCGGGCCGTGCTTGATGCGGAGGGCTGCGTGATCCGGGTTTCGTGGGTCTTCGGCCCCGAGCGCCCGGCCTTTCCCGAGCAGGTCGTCAGCCGCGCCTTGGCCGGGGAGCCGCTGGCTGCGGTGGCCGACAAGACCTCGCTGCCATGTTTCACCAAGGATTTGGCCGGCTGGATCGAGCGGTTGCTGGAGGAAGGGATCCGCAACGAACTGCTGCACGCGTGCAACGCCGGCGAGCCGGTGAGCTGGAATGGCATGGCCGAGGCGATTCTGGACCAGATGGTCGAAGCCGGTGCGCTCGCAGCCCGCCCGGAGGTCGAGGTTCAGCATCTCGATGAGGTTTCCTTTTTCCGCGCCACGCGGCCGCGCCACACCGCGATGGCGACGGGCCGGCTGGCTTCGCGACTCGGAGAGGCACCGCGGCACTGGCGGGAGGCGATGCGCGAGCACGTCGCCATGCTCCTCATAAGCCGTTGACCCTGACCATGGTGCGTGTCAGGTTCCGTTAGTCTTCATGAACATCCGACTGATCTCCCTCCCGGTCCTGGGTCTGATGCTTGCGGCATGCGAGCAAGGCGGCCCCATTTCCTCTGGCTACGACCCGCTGGACACGGCGGGCGGCGGTGGTTCTTCGGCCCGGGTGGTCGATTCCGGTTACCGTCCGGGCGAGTTCATCAAGGCCTCGATGGACAGCACCGGATTCTTCAAGAAGCGGCCGGATGGCGATGCGAACGCCGACAAACTGCTCAAGGCCGGCACGCCGATGAAGGTGATCATGGACGACGGCAGCTTCGTCAAAGTCGAGCTAGACAGCGGTGAACTCGGCTACGTCTCGACCGTCCAGGTGATGGGCGAGAACGAGGCGGCGATGACTCCCTACGGCGACGGCGAAGTGCAGGTTTGGCCGCCGCCGCCAAGTGACGGGATCATCCCGCTCGACCAGATCGAGGAGGGCGACCCCGACGTTCCGGTGGTTCCGACCGAGATCGACCCGGACGCACCGGCCGATGTTCCATTGCTGCCGTCCGAGCCGGCCACCGATGGTGCTCCTGAAGTGCCACCTCTTCCCGAGCCGCCTCCGGTTGACGCCGGTGAGGACGATTCGGCCGCGGCCGAGTGATGGGGAGAGGACCGCGCGACTCCAGTCGCGCTCCGTAGCTTGTGTGCGTCGGCAGAGTTTTTGAACCGCCAAGGCGCCAAGACGCAAAGTCCGAACCGGAGAGGGATCTGATGCCCTTCGTCTTCGTGCCTCCAGCGGTTCGGTAATCTGTAGTTGGTTCAGTGGGCTCGATGAAGAAATTGAACCGCGAAAACCACGAAATTGCGCGAAATCGGTGAGATCCGAGATGACTTCCAGATTTTGGGTTTCGCGGAGTTTCGCGATTTTGGCGGTTCGCTTGAAGTTGCGGTTCTTGTCTGAAAACGGCTCCCCGTCGTTCGCTGTTTCGCGGCTACGAGATCTAGCGAAGTTGTGGGCCGATGCGCGACTGGGGTCGCGCGGTCCGAGGGACGCGAACACGAGAAAGCCGCCAGGGAATCCCCGGCGGCTTTGCTTTTGAAGTTGGGATGGGCGGACTTCAGGAAAGCCCTTCGAGCACGCTTTTCACGGCATCGAAGTCCGGCAGGTCCTTCGGATGCTCCTGGATGTCGATGTGGCGGACCACGCCTTCCTTATCGATCACAAAGGCCGAGCGTTTGGAAACACCGCCCATGATCAGGTTGGCCTCGGGCAGGAATTGCTCGTAGGCGACGCCATACGCCTTGGCGGCGGTGTGCTCGTAGTCGCTGAGCAGTTGGATGCCGATGCCTTCCTTCTGGGCCCACGCTTCCTGGGCGAACGGATTGTCGCCGGAGATGCCGATGACCTTGGCGTCGAGCGCGTCGTAGGCAGCGATGCCACCGGTCAGGTCGCAAAACTCCTGTGTGCAAACTCCAGTGAACGCCATGGGAAAGAACAAGAGGACCAGATTGCTCTTGCCGGTCAGTTCACTGAGCGTCACGAGTTCGGGACCTTCCGGTCCTTTGCTGACAAGAGTGAAGTCGGGTGCGGGGTCGCCAGTTTGGAGTGCCATGATGATTGGTATTTCGGGGTTCGGCGTCCACTATGAGCATCCGAACCGGTTGGTCAACGGATCGACACCCATGGACTTCGAATTTTCCAAACTCGGCCTCGAGCTCGGCTCGGGAAGCGGAATCGGCGAGCTGATGAAGGACCTCGGCGAGGCGCTCGCCGCCGGAGGTGACATCCGCATGCTTGGCGGCGGTCAACCGGCGCACATTCCGGAAGTCAACGCGATCTGGCGACGGCGGATGGAGGAGATCACCGAGGAGCCCGGTGCCCTCGAACGGATGCTGGCGAATTACGACCCGCCCCAGGGCAATCCGCGCTTCATTGAGGCGCTCTCGACACTCTTCCGCCGGGAGTTCGGCTGGAAGGTGGGCTCGGAGAATTTCGCGGTGACGCCCGGAGGGCAGACCGCCTTCTTCTTCCTCTTCAACCTTCTCGGCGGCGAAATGCCCGACGGACGCCGCAAGAAGATCCTGCTGCCGCTGGTGCCGGAGTACATCGGCTACGCCAACCAGGGAACCTGCGGCGACATGTTCCGCGCGGTGCCGCCGAAGATCGAGAAAACCGGCGAGCACGAGTTCAAGTATCGCGTCGACTTCGACAAGCTCGAGGTGACCGAAGACATTGCCGCGATCTGCGTTTCGCGGCCGACGAATCCGACCGGCAACGTGCTGACCGACGGCGAGATCGCCCGTCTGTCGGATCTGGCGAAGGCACACGGCATCCCGCTGATCATCGACAACGCCTACGGCGCTCCATTCCCGAACGTCATCTTCACCGAAGCGACGCCGGTCTGGGACGAACACATCATCCTGACGCTGAGCCTGTCGAAGATCGGCCTGCCGGGAACGCGCACGGGAATCGTGGTGGCACACCCGAAGGTTGCCGGTGCGGTGGCATCGATGAGCTCGGTTGTCGGGCTGTCCAATCCGAACATCGGGCAGGTGATCGCGCGGCCTCTGATCGAGAGCGGTGAGATCCTGAAGATTTCGAACGAGACGGTGAAACCGTTCTACGTCGAGAAGTCGCGCATGGCCCGGGAGTGGGTCGCGGAATCGTTCGGTGACTCCTTCGAATACTACATTCATCGTAGTGAAGGTGCGCTTTTCCTCTGGCTGTGGTTCCCCGGCCTGCCGATCTCCGCGAGGGAGCTTTACGAACGGCTCAAGGCCCGGGGGGTCCTGATTGTTCCCGGGAACTATTTCTTCTTCGGTCTCGAGGACGAATCTTGGCGCCACCGCCAGGAGTGCCTGCGCATGACCTTCACGATGGACGAGGATGCCGTGAAGGGAGGCATCCGGATCATCGGCGAGGAAGTCAGGAAGGCGTGGGCGGAATGAGCGTTATGATCGCCTAGCTCGCCAGCGACGGCTTGAACACCTCGAGGAACTTCCGCTCGGCTTCAAGCGTTCCGATCAGCACAAGACGCCCTTCGTCGGGAAGGGGCTCGAACGGGTCGGGGTTGACCTGGCGGTTGCCTGCGACTTCCACCGCGAGCACCGAGCAGCCGGTCCGGGAGCGCACGGCCGAGTCGGCCAAAGTCATGCCGGCGAGGCAGGACGGCACCGAGACCGAGAAGATGTTGACGCCTTCGGCCAGCAGCACGGTGTCGCTGCTGCGGAGGAGGTTGAAAATCGTGTTCGCGCCCATTGAGGCGTAGGACAGCGTGACGTCCGCGCCCGCGCGATGGAGGCGGGCGGCGTTGGATTCCTGGGTGCACCGGCAGATGATCTGCATGTTGTTTCTCAGCCGCCGGAAGAAGATGGTGAGGAAGGCGTTCACGTCGTCGTCGTGGGTGGTCACGATCACCGAAGCGGCCTGGTGCAGGCCTGCCTTGACGAGGACATCGAAGTCCGAGGCGTCGCCGATCACGGTGTTCGGCAGATGGCGGACACGTTCGGGTAGCTTTTCGATCAGGGTCCAGTGGATGCCCGCTTCGGTCAATGCCTGGGCGGTGGCGCGTCCCACCCGCCCGCCGCCGGCAATGACAACCCGGGCAGGCGCCTTGCCATCCCGCTTGCCGAAAAGCCGGTCGTATTGGTCGAAGTGCTGGCGCGATCCCGCCATCACCAGCACCGAGTGTTCGCGGATCTTGGTGTCGGGATCGACCGGCTTGAACTTCCCGCGGGACCACAGGCCGACGATGGTCACACCGGTCTGCCCGCGGAGGTCGCTTTCGGCGACCGTCTTGCCGACCAATGGTGTGTGGGCTGCACTGGCTTCGGCGATGATCAGGCCCTCGATGTCTCCGATGGTATGGGCGGCGGCGTCGTTGCCGATCACCCGCCTGGCGAGCGTCTGGCCCATCATTTCCTCAAGCCGGAGGATGTGCGTCACGCCCGCGAGTTCGAGAGCACTGCGAACCATTTCCGAGCTGGCTGAGGCAACGATCGGCACGCTGTCCGAAAGTTCGCGGACGGTGAAGCAGACATTGGCATTGGTGACGTCATCAAGAGTCGTTACGACCATTGCGGCTTGCTCCACCTTCAGCCTGCGGTAGCTCTCGGGATCGCTGCGGTCACCCATGACCACGGGCACGCCGCGGTCGCGCAGGTCGAGCGCCTGTTCGAGCGTGGGAACGACCACAAACCACGGGTAGGCGTATTCCTCCAACATGCGCGACAGCATCGAGGCGACCGGGCCATAGTGGGTGAAGATGATGTGCCCTTCGGTGCCCGAGGGAACCTTCAGCGGGGCTTTGGCCTTCTCCTGGGCCTTCATCCACGGTGCGTAGAAGAACTCGATGAAGGTGAAGGGCAGCAGCACCAGCAGGAACAGAACGCCTGTGACGAGGACGATGATGGAAAAGAGTCTGCCGGCGTCGGATTCGAAGGTGATGTCCCCGAAGCCGAGCGTCGACATGACCGTGAGAGTCCAATAGAAGCCCGTCACCCAGGAGTGGTGCTGGCCTTCGCGCTCCATCAGCACGTGGAAGACGATGCTGTAGGTGGTGATCAGCCCGATCAGCACGGCGGTCAGCCGAACGAGGACCATCAGGTTGGTGCGGCTCGCCCGGGTGCCCATCAGGGCGGTGAGGACGGACATCAGGGATTTCATTGCGAGGGCGACCGCGGAGCAGAAGAGGGGAACGTGTGGGTTTCTAACCGGTATGCGTCTCGGGTACAGGGAGTTTTTTCCATCCCGTCAAGACACCGCCCCGAAACCATTGGGCAGGATGCCCGCGAATCAATCCAGAAACTTGCCCGGGTTGAGGCGGCCGGAGGGGTCGAGGGCGTTTTTGACGGCGCGGTGGACGTCGAGATTCACGTCGCCGAGCGCGGCTTCGATCCAGCGTTTTTTCGCGAGACCGACGCCGTGTTCGCCGGTAATGGCACCACCGTTCTCGAGCACCCAGGTGAAGAGCTGGTCGAGGGCCCTGTCGGCATCGGCGCGGACTTCAGGGTCATCGTAATTGGCCACCATCAGGTTGGTGTGGATGTTGCCGTCGCCGGCATGACCGAAGCATGCCACCGGGATACCGGTCATCTCTTCAAGGCGACGGGCGAACTCGACCAACTCGACAAGTTTCGACCGCGGCACGACGATATCCTCGTTCAGCTTCGTCAGACCGGTATCGCGGAGGGAGTAGGAAAACTCGCGCCGGAGTTTCCAGATCGCTTCGCATGAAGGTTCGTCCTCGGCGCGGTCGATGCGGGTGGAGCCGAGCTTGCCGAGGCGGGCCTCGAGTTCGTCGATCTCATAGTCAACCGCGCGGGGCCGGCCGTCGATTTCGACAATCAGGTGGGCCTGGCCGTCGGGCAAGGCCTCCGGGCCGAGCCGGTTGCGGGCGGCGCGTAGCGTGAAGTCGTCGGTAATTTCGAGCGCCGACGGCAGGTGTCCGGCGTCGAGGATCGACTGGACGGCCGCCGCCGCCATCCGGAACTCGGGAAAGACCGCGGCGAGCATCGCCCGCGCGGGAGGCTTCGGAATGAGGCGCAGGGTTGCCGCGGTGACCACACCGAGCATGCCTTCCGAACCGACGAAGAGCCCGACGAGGTCAAAGCCGGTCTTGTTCTTGTGGACCCGCCCGCCACATTTGAAAACCCGGCCGTCGGGCAGCACGACCTGCAGGCCGAGCACGTAGTTACGGGTGACGCCGTACTTCAGGCAGCGGGGTCCGCCCGCGTTGGTGGCGATGTTGCCGCCGATCGAGCATTCCTTCAGCGATGCCGGATCCGGCGGGTAGTCCCAGCCGAGTGACTGGGCTGCTGTCTGCAAGTCGCCGGTGATGACTCCGGGTTGCACCACGGCCACCCCGTCTTCCGGGTTGAGTTCGAGGATCCGGTTCATGCGCGCCAGCGACAGGGCGATCCCGCCCTTCATCGGGACGCAGCCGCCGACGTAGCCGACTCCCGCTCCCCGCGTGGTGACGGGGATCTTGTGGCGATGTGCGAGCTCAAGCGTGTTCGACACGTCTTCGGTCGACTCGGCGAAGACGACGAGATCGGGCGGGTGGCTGGCGTACCACTTGTCGGTCGAATGGACTTCGATGTCGTCGCTGCGCATCGAGACCTTCTCCGGTCCGAGCTTCTGGACGAGCAATTCGGCGACCATGCCGATGTCGAAATCCGGTTCGCTCCCCGGCACCTCGCCATCGAGCGATCGGAAGACGTCCTCTTGAAAACCGGTCTCATACGCCGGACGCGACGGGGCATCCGCGGTCCCGCGGCTGACCCAGCTGTTGCGTTTTGGAGGAATTTTCACGGCTCGCTTTCAGGCTCTGCCGGGATCGGCCAGTGGTCAACCTCGCGTCAGTTCGACCGTCCGGCCCTCATCCGCCGACTGAGCCGCGGCGAAGCCGATCCGGTGGCCTTCGATGAAGTCGCTGGTGGCCTCGGCAAGCAACGCAGGGAGAGCATGGATCAGGCCAAAGTCGCCGCCGCCGTGGCCGGCGTAGCCCCCGGTTTCCTGCTCCTCGATCGGGATCTCCTCGATGCCTCCGGTGTGGGGCCGGCATTCAACCCACGGCTCGCGTCCGTCGGCGTGGATCGCGCCCTCAAGGATGCCCTTCGTTCCGTAAATCCGGGTCCGACGGCCGGTATCGAAGGCGGTCATGGTGAGATCGGCGGTGATACCGTTTTCGAACCGCATCGAGACCACCTGATGGTCCGGCGTGTCCTGGCCGCATTTGTAGGCGCAGCGGCCCCAGTCGCTGGTTTTCAACCACTCCCGCACATCGTCGTCGGTCATCTTTTCGGCATCCGGGCGGACCATTCCAAGCCAGCGTCGCTGGGTGGTGAGGTACTGGTTGGCATCGTAGAGACAGGTGCCGGCGTGCGGGCAGCCGTCGATGCAGCGGTCGGTCGATCCTTCCGGCGCCTTGTCGGGGCGGAAGTGGGAGATCTCCGCGAAACTCGAGACCGCGGTGCAGGGTGACCCGGCGAACCACGTCATCAGGTCGGTGTCGTGGCAGCACTTGGCGATGATCATCGGCGTCGAGTCCTTGGTCTGTGCCCAATGGCCGCGGACGAACGAGTGGGCATTGTGAAACGGTCCGACACCTTCCGCGGCCTGGATCGAGATCACCTCGCCGATGCGCCCGTCATCGATGGCGCGTTTCATCGTGCGGTAGAAGGGCGTGTAGCGGAGCACGAAGCAGAGCAGCAGCTTGCAGCCGTTTTCGTCGGCGAGGCGGGCGAGCTCCTCGACTTCCTCGGACGACTGGGCGGCAGGCTTTTCGAGCAGGACGTCGTAGCCCGCGCGCAGCGCTGCCGAGGCATGACCGAAGTGCTGGGCATCCTGGGTCGAGACGAGTGCGACGTCCGCGAGCTTCGGCTCGGCGAATAGGTCGTCGGCATCCGCGAACGTTCGCGGGGCCGGATCACCGGCGATGCCGAGCATCGTCTCAATGGCCGCTTCCGACGGGTCAGCAATGGCGGTGATCGTGTGCCCGAGGTCACGGGCGATCCTCATGTAGGTCCGGCCGCGTGAGCCGCAGCCGATCACGGCGAAAGAAAGCGATTTCTGCACGCGCCGGAGGAAACTCGAAACTCGCGGGTCACGCGAACCCGATTTTCGGCGATCTCGGAACAGGCCGAAGAATCAGCGGGCGTCGAACTCGATCGTAAAGTCGTCGAAGCGGGCGTCGCCACCGGTCCGCCCGCTGCGGTCGAGGCTGACTTCGTCGATGGGTCCGATCATTTCGGCGGGGGCCCGCACGGTGCTTTCGAATGCCTGGCAGTCCGGCTGGTCGATCGTCACCGAAAGCTCGGCATCGCCGTCGCCAAGGCGTCGCACCTTCACCAGCATCCGCTGGAGTTCGTCGGTCGACGGGGTGAATCCCATGCCTTGGTTGCGGGTCAGTTCCCGGGTCGTGCCGATCTGTTCGAAACGGAAACCGCCGCCCGCGTAGCCCGGGTGGTACAGGGCGCGGACCTTGCCGATCGTAATTCCGACATGCCACGCCGCCGCGCCACCCTCGGTCCCGCCGATCTTCGCCGAGATACTGAACTGGTCCGGGAAGCGCTCCATCCCGGGCCACTCGGCCGACCGGAGGATCAACCGCTGGTCATCATCGCCGTCCCGCTCGCCGCTGAACCGAAGTTCGCCGCGCGCCACTTCGCCCGTCATTCCCTCCGGCACTTCGAACTGGAAGCTGCGATACGGTTTGCCGAGGTCCTCTTGGGACTGGCCGAACCACTCGTAGAAGATGCCGCCGGTCGCGGGTGATTCCGGCGCCTCGAGCAGCGAGGCTGCTGCATGCCGGATCATCCGGTCGCGGCTGCCGATCGCGGGAAAGCGGAGTTGGTTTTCGATCTCCTGGACCCGGAACCGGACTTCCGGGCTTTCGTCAGCCGGCTGCTTCCGCAGCCAATCGAGGGCGTCCGGCCCGGCCGAAAGGAATGCCTGCTGGGCCCGCACCCGGTCGGGAAAACTCTCGGACCCGAGCTGGCGATAGTGCTTCTCGAGCGCAGGGGTTTCGATGCGCGATCCCGCCAGCGCTTTCTCCAGCGATTCGTTTCCGGTTCCGATGCCTTCCTCGCGCAGCAAGTCCAGCCGCCAGTCGCCGAGCGCCGCCGGGGCGGTGGCGAGCAGGAGGACCTGCATGCTTCGGAGCGGAATCATCTCGTTTCGGCGTAAGCGATCCCCGGCCGGGATTCAATCTCCGCTTCTCCAGATCCCTTGCGTCGGATGGCGGAAAATCTCAGGCTGCGACATGGGGAATGAGGGCCTGCCGGATGATGTCGCCGCCCACTATGACGACCTCGATCCGCTGTATCGCCGGATCTGGGGCGAGCACCTTCACCACGGTTTGTGGCGGACCGGCGACGAGTCGCCGGAACAGGCGGCCGAGGCGATGACCGAACTGGTTGGCGAACGGCTCGGGCTGCATTCGGGTCAGTGGCTCTGCGACGTCGGCTGCGGTTACGGTCGGATGGCTCGCGAACTCGCCGGACGCTTCGACGTCCGGGTGACCGGCCTGACCATTTCGGAAAAGCAGGCGGCGCGCGCCATGCGGGACGTCGACGACAGGGTGCACATCACCCACGGGGACTGGATGGACAACGGGCTGCCGGACCAGCGCTTCGACGCGGTGCTGGCAGTCGAGAGCCTCGAGCATATGCACGATCCGGCACGGGCGGTCGCCGAGATGGCGAGGGTTCTCCGCCCGGGCGGCAGGGTGGTGCTTTGTTGCTGGCTCCGGATCCCGGATCCGCTGCCATGGGAGCGCCGGTTTTTGTTGGATCCGATCGCGGAGGATGGCCGGCTTGCGGGCATGTCGACCGAGAGGCAGGTAACCGGGTGGCTTGAGGCGGCGGGGCTCGTGCTTGAGCAATCGGAGGACCTCAGTCGCGAGGTCGAGCGCACGTGGCCGGTGTGCATCGGGCGCAGCACGAAGGCGCTTTTCACCGATTCCGGGACGCGTCGGTTCCTGCTCGCGAGATTTGGGCGGAGCCGCGCAATCGGCGTCACGCTCTTCCGTATCTGGGCGGCCTACGTGCTGGGGGCGATGCGCTATGTGATCTTCACCGCTCGGAAGCCGGGGTGACGCGACCGGGCAGGATCGATCATGGACCGCGAGCTTCAGCTCGCCCCGTCGTTCGGGTAGCCGGAGCACCGGGGCGAGCTGAAGCTCGCGGTCCATTTCCCGATTCGTCCGATTGAGACCTTGCGCGGCCTTTGCGGATCGGCAGGTTGGCGGCATGAAGCAACGACGACTCGGCAAGAGCGGCATCGTGGTCAGCGAGGTCTGCATGGGCACCATGACTTTCGGAGTCCAGACGGACGAAAAGGAGGCCTTCCGTGTGATGGACCGCTCGGTGGATGCGGGGATCGATTTCTTCGACACCGCTGAAGTCTATCCGGTGCCACCGACGGTCGAGCTGGCGGGCACCACCGAGGAGATCGTCGGGCGCTGGCTGAAGACGCGTCCGCGCGACGGCGTGATCATCGCGACCAAGGTCGCCGGCGCCGCGCACGCCTGGTTCAACCCGCCGGTCCGACACGGCAAGGCCGCGCTCGACCGCCATCACATTCGCAAGGCGGTCGAAGGATCGCTTCGGCGGCTGCAGACCGACTACATTGATCTCTATCAGGTGCACTGGCCGGACCACGGGATGCGCGCCGAGGACACGCTCGAGGCTCTCGACGAACTGGTGCGCGAGGGGAAGCTGCGGGCGATCGGGACCAGCAACGAGGACTCCTGGGGGCTGATGAAGGCGCTTTGGACCTCGGACAAGGAGGCGCTGAAGCGCTTCGACACCATCCAGAACAACTTCTCGCTCAACAACCGTCGCTTCGAGGACGAACTCGCCGAGGTCTGCCGTCGCGAACAGGTCAGCCTGCTCCCTTACAGCCCGATCGGCGGCGGAGTCCTCAGCGGGAAATACAACGACGGAGCGCTTCCCGACGGTGCCCGCTTCAGCGAATACATTGCCAACGGCGGACCGCGCCAGAAGGCAATGGCCAAACGCTTCTTCAACCCGCGCAGCGAGGAATCGACCAAGCGCTTCATGGCAATCGCCGCGGATGCCGGGATCCACCCGGTGACTCTCGCCGTGGCGTGGAGCAAGCAGCACGACTTCGTCGCCAGCACGATCGTCGGCGTGACCAGCGAGCCGCAGCTCGACCCGATCTTCGCGGCGATCGATCTGGAGCTCGACGAGTCGACGATCGAGGCGATCGACGCCGTCAGTCGCGAGATCCCGTACCCGATGGGCTGATCGGGACGGAAACCCTCAGACCGCGGTCGCGCGCACCAACTCGATGGCTGCCAGCGAGTTGTTGAGGGCGTGCATGGCGACCGGCACCCAGATGTTGCCGGTGCGTTCACGGGCGTAGGCCAGCACGATTCCCATCAGGAAGATGTAGAACACGATCGCGAAGCTGTACTGCACGTGGAGCACGGCCCAGATCGCCGAGGTGACGAAAATCGTGCCCCACAGGCCCATCCTGGAATGCCGCCAGCCGCGGAACAGGACGCCGCGGAACATGAACTCCTCGACCAGCGGGGCACCGATCGCGACCGCTGCGATCATCAGCCATATGTGATTGGTGTTCAGGGCCATATCGACCATCACTTGGGGAGACTCATCGATGCCGATGGCAGGCGCGATCAGGTTGAAGCCCATGCCGAAGGCGACGATACCCAAGGTCCAAAGGACGGGCGGCCACCAGCGGACTTTGGCGTTACCCATGTAGTCCCATCCGCCCCATCCGGACTTGAAGCGCCCCACCAGCCAGCACAGCGGACAAACCGCGAGGGCTCCAAGTGCCGAGGCAAACCACAGCGCGTCCGCATTCTGCATCAGCGACATCGGGTCCTTCATGAACTCCCTGAAGTCGGCCTTGTCCCAAGTCGCCGCGAGGTAGCCCGCGAGACCGATCGTCTGGGCAGTTTGCCAAGCCATCATCAGGGCGAAGGCCCAGAGCAACGTCCACCAGCCGTTCCATGCCGGCCTGGCGGCGGCGGGCAGGGGAGGTGGTGCCGCTATTGATGGCGGCAGGGCGGGGATCTCAGGAGCGGGATTCACGGTCGGAATGCTTCCATTGCAGACGGCGGACCACAACCCGGGAAAACCCTCAGCGGCGGGGCGCTGTCGGCAGGTCGGCGAAGACCACCTCAGAGCCGATCAGGCTCTTGGCCGTCGCCGCGACCTGGCCTGTGTCGAGCATGACCCCGGAAAAACCGAAACCCCGCCACGGCCGTGGCTCGCGGACGCTCCAGTTCGCGGCGACAATGTGGAAGCCGTGCTTCTCGGCCTTCTTCGGCATCTCGTGCCAGAACCACGGGGCAGGATGCTCGTCATCGACCCACGCCGTCGGGAAAAGCAGCGTCCACGGCTGCTCGGCCTCGTATTTCTCCGGCAGGAAATGGATGTCGTAGCACACCGCAATCGCCAATCGGCCGAACTCGGTGTCGACGCACTGGAGGCCGCGGTCTCCCGGTGTGGCCCACGAGCTCTCGGTATCGGGGTAGGGGTGGATCTTGCGGTAGTGGGCGTGGATTTCCCCGTCCGGACCGGCGAGGCAGACCGTGTTGAAGAATCGGTCGTCCGCCTTCTCGATGAACGGGATCGTGAGGTAGATGTCGAGTTCGTCCGCCAGGGTGGACCACTCACGGGTCGACCGGCCGGGGACGGTTTCGGCGTACTTCAGCGGGTCCTTGCCCTGCCATTCTCCGGCGATCGGACGACCCGACCGCTGCCAGTTCTCGCTCCGGTCCTCGGCAATGTAGCCGGTGATCGCCGCTTCCGGTACCACCACGATCCGGGCACCGCCTTCGGCCGCTTCACGGATCAGCGGCACCAACTGGCGGCGGTTGGCGATCGGGTTGGCGAACTGCGGGGCATACTGGATTGTCGCGACCCGCACGCTCGTCCTTCCGGACAACCGGCTCGTGGGAAACGGAAGTCGGGAGTCGGGCGGCGGCTCCGGCCAGATGGTGGCGAGGCCGAGCACGGCGAATGCCGCAACGCCGAGTCCGCCGATCCAAGGTCGGCCGGAAATTGATCCGATGAGCGTGCCCACGAACGGAATCAATGGACGGCGAACGTGCTTCCGACAATCCCGTTTCGTTCCGTTCGGAATACACTGCCTGTTAGATTCTCTATCGGATCGCAGCGGTAGCCGCCCGGCATTCTTGTTCGCGAGCAGGACGATCTAACAGAAGCTGCCGATGCGGACACACATTTTCGGTTTGTCTAACATCATGGTTACCAAAACATACCGGATGAATATGTGGGAGCGTTGGCGATTCATCTTTACGAAGGGCCGCGAGACCCTGTATCGCATAGAACCCTCCGAAGGTCTTTTCGGACGCCTCTCTAACCGACTTCCTTCCGTGGACAGTAACGCCTTCCCCCAAACGTCGTTCAAGTGGTTCGCGAAAGTGCCTCGCTGTCAGTGGCTTGTAGCATGTGCTTCGGTTCTGTTAGTCGGTCTTCCGGATGTGCTCCACGCGGGTCAGGGGCTCCGTCGCACGCAGGCCATCCCGTTGTCGAAGGGATGGAACGCGGTGTTTCTTGAAGTGGAGCCGGACGACACTTCACCCGCGAAAGTCTTTTCGGGTTTGCCGGTCGATAAGGCGGCCACGTTGGTTGAAAACCCGACCACCAATCAGTTTGTCTCCGATTCCGCGATTGATCTTTCGAAAAGCGGAGGCTGGGGGATCTGGTATTCGGCGGAATTGCCCGAGTCGTTTCTCAAGTCGCTGGACGCCATCCACGGCAACCAAGCGTATCTGGTCCACGCCAAGGAAGGCTGCGTCTGGCAGGCTGTCGGCTCGGCGACCCAGACGATCGTGAAGTGGCGCTCGGACGCCTACAATCTGGTCGGGTTCCCGGTGAGAACTCCGGGCGGACCGACCTTCGGCCAGTTCTTCGCCGGTTCGCCCGCACATGTCGGCCAAAAGATCTACCGCTTGGTGAACGGCCGCTGGAAGCAGGTGCTGCAGCCGACCACCCAGGCGATGAAGTCGGGAGAGGCGTTCTGGATTTTCTGCGAGGGCCGCTCCGAATACCAAGGGCCGCTTCGTGTCGAGGCCCCGTCCCGCCTGGGTCTGCTCCTGGGCCGGGGAGGGAATGAGATCATTCTGAGGAACAACTGCCCGCACCCGCTCAATCCGACCGTCGAGCACGTTCCGGGCGCGTCCCCGGCAGTGCCGCTTTCGGTGATCGTCCGGACCTTCGGCGACCCGGCGGATCCGACGTCGACCGCCAGTGTCCCGATGCCCGCCGCGGCATGGTCGCAGACCCTGCCGCCGCTTGAGTCCGGCGACGGATTCGCGATTCCCTTCGAATGCCGGGCCGCCGAGATGGTGCGCCCCGAGCAAGCTTCCCTCCTGAAGATCACCACCGACCTCGGGACCGAGACCTGGGTGCCCGTGCGCGGTTTCCGCGACGACCTCGAGGACTGATCCCACCCGAAACCCGACATCCTGTCCCCGCCTCCTGACATGAATCTCAGCTTCTGCCGCATCACGCGGTCGCTGGCATGGATCGCAGTGCTCCAAGGAGCACACCTGTCCGCCCAATCGAGTCCCTACCGCGGCCTTTGGGTCGGCGAGGCAACACTCGGCGCGGTGAACGAGGTCTCCGTGCCGCTGGACGCCCAGAACATCCCCCGCGCTCCGGATCCGAACGTCCCGACACCGACCTCCGATGCCGCCAAGTTGCGTCTGATCCTGCACGTCGATGCCGCCGGTCAGGTCAGCTTGCTCAAGCACGTCGCGATTCTGGCCCGCAAAGCTGGTGTCCAGGAGAGCGAGAACGATCTTGCGCTGGTCACCGACGAACGCCTCTACGGTCAGTTTCCGCCCCAGCCGGCACGACGGATTTCGAGTGTCGTTTTCGATTTTGGCGACCCGAAGGCCACCGGGGCCGTGAACGAGATCGCGGAGCGGGCCGCCGCCGCCGCGGCTACCGCCGCCCAGCTGAACGGTGCCACCGTCGAGAGCGTGACCGCCGCCGCCCAGTCCGCCGCCCAGACGGTCATCGCCGAGTCGAATGCCGCCGGTGCCTTCAACGATTTCCTCGAAGACCACATGACCCCCGATGCGGTGAAGGCGATCGCCCTCGGAGGTCCGACCGACACGCTTGAGGGCGAGGCCGAGGAACTACGGGATTCGTCGTTCTTCGGCGACGACCGCGGCTTGCGGATGCTTGAGGAGATCCTCAATGCCGTGGCCGCCCTGCCGCCCGGAGCAACCGATGAAGAGAAGGAGGAAGTCGCGCTGAAAACCGCGGCTTCTTTTGTCGAGACCGACAGGGCCTACGACCGCTTTCTGGCCAGCGAGCTCTTCGGCGACATGATCCGCGACGCTGCCGAAGCCGCAGCCGAGGCGGCCGATGGCGTGACTCCGGTGCCGATCTCCTCGTTCCAGTCGGCTGACAGCGGTGCGGCGACGGGAATCGTCTCGCCGGCCCATGGCTTGGTCGACCCCGACGAAATCGCGATCTTTGGTTCGGCAATCGGGGCCTACAACGGCATCCACCTGATCACCAAGATCGACGACGACACCTTCAGTATCGACGTTCCTTTCGTGGTCGGCGGGACGGTCGACGGCTACGGCCCGCTCAACCAGGTCGCGCCCACCACGGTCGAGACGCCCGACCACGGTCTGTCCGATGGCGACCGGATCACACTTCGTGACTCCTCCCTGAGCGCCTTCAACGGCAAGCACTTCGTCTCGGTGCTGGATGCCGATCACTTCACGATCGACCTGCCCTTCGATTCCGACCCCGCCACTCACGGCGTTTGGTCGATCCGTTCGGGCGAAATCACCGGCTATGCCGGCACCGGCGACGGCTCGGCGGGAATCGCGGTCACCGCTCCCGGCCACGGCCTGAACAATGGCGAGCAGATCGAGATCCTCGGCTCCGGCGAAGCCTCCTACAACGGCCTCAAAACGATCACGCGGATCGACGACGACACCTTTTCGATTCCACAGGCCTTCGGCGGAAATCCGGCGGTGAAGGGAACTTGGGATGTGCCTCGCCCGATCGCTTCGTTCGCGCCGCCGGCCGTGGTGCCGACCCTCGTTTCGGCACCGGCGCACGGCCTGGGCCACAATGATCGGATCGTCATTTCGGGCTCGGGCAACCCCGCCTACAACGCCGAGCACGATGTCACGGTGGTCGATGCTGACTCCTTCGCCATCGGCATTCCGTTCGAGGCGGCGACCGGAGATCCCGCGACCAAAGGCAGCTGGCAGCCCGCCGGCGGAGGATCATGGCGGTCGGTGATGCCGGTGCGCACGGCGATGGAAAGCGTGGCCAAGGTCAACCAGGCAAAGACCGAGGCGCTGACCCTCAAGGTGCCCGATTACATCGAGCCGGGCCAGAAGGGGCGCGCGCAAGTCGCGGTGGACATCGTGCTGGAAGCCATCCTCGAACGTGCTGCGATGGAGGGCACTTCGCTCGCCGCTCAAGGAACCTACGCGGCCGCCGAGGCAGGCTGGGAGGCGCTCGCTGCCGACGTGCCGCGGTATCCGACCCCGACCTCGGTGCCGTCCCTCGACTACGCCGACTTCATCGCTTCCGACAGTTTCAGTGATTCGATCGCGGTGGCCGCCGCCGCCGCTGCCGAGGCCGCGGTGAAGGAATCGGAGAACGTGATCGCCACTCCGGAATCGATCGAACTCCGGGCACTGAATGCGGCGATCGACGCGATCGTCACCACCTTCTCCGCCGCCTCACGGGCCCTGCTCACCGAACTGCCGATGACCGGAACCTTCGGCTCCGGCGGCTCGGGGCTCTCGGCCTCGCTGCTGCTGCCCGCCAACCACCCGACGAATCCGTTCCGCCACCGGCGGCATCCCGACCATGCCCGGGGATTCGACGTCACCCGTGAGATCGACCTCAGCTTCTTCTCGGAGGACGACCAGCCGCTTTCCCGTGCCGGCTACGGTGTGGACCGTATTTCAGGTGTCTACGAGGAGGAGATCTTCGGTCTCCACAAGCCGCTCGGACCCGACAAGGACATCGGCCTCAAGGTCCGCGGCAGCTTCCAACTCCAACGCATCAGTCTCATCGACACCCTCAACGGTCGCTGAATCCGACACTCTCCCGCTCTCCGAATCATGCACCTCTTCTCCAGCTTGCGCGCACGACTCGTTCCGCTCCTTGCGGCGCTCGGTGTCACCACCTTCGCCGCCGCCGCGCCGTCCGATCTGCTCTTCACGGTGTCGCTCGACTCGTCGACGAACCGTCCGACCTTCACGGTGACCAACAACTCGCCGAACCTGAAGATCGACCGTTTCGACTTCACCATCGGCAACACCGCCTACGAGTTCGACTGGAGCGATATCACGCTGACAGATCCTCCCGGCGGAGATGCTTTCATGATTCCCACTCCGGGTAGCGGGCTCACCGACTCGTTCACGGTGTTGCTCAACGATTTCGACCCCGGCGAGTCGTTCACCATCCGGATCGACATCGACAACGACGGCCAGAACAACGTCGTCTACAACCGCTACGTCTTCTTCAATAACGGCGGCGACCTGAGCAATAACTCGCGGGCGACGGTCTGGTCGGGTGTGATTCCCTCCACCCGCGTGCTCCCGGACTTCGCTCCGCCCGAGCTGGTCTTCCGCGGTCCCAGCCGCATTCTCAATGTCGCCAGCCGTGCCGAGTCGCAGGCCGGGGACGGTGCGTTCGTCCGTGGTGTCCAAGTATTCCACGAAGGGCTTCTCGTGTCCGCCGAGTTCGACACCCTGACCGTCAATGCGGGGCATGGCGACCGGGTCCAGATCATCGCGCCGCAGGAGGTATACAAGGACATCCACTCGAATTTCCTCGGCGGCAGCACCGCCGACGATCCCGATCTGATCAAGAACGACGCCGAGGAACGGTTTGTCGCGCTCGGGATGTCGGTGAACAACGTCGCCCAAACGGCTGACCCGACGAATTATGACTTCGAAATCCTCGGCGATACCAACGTGCAGGTGAAGTGGGAGCACTACTACGCACTGACGATTGAGCACGACTTCGCGAAGACAAAGAGCGTCGAGGAGATCGCCGGAACGCCGTGGGCCGGACCACTCGCTTCGGATGCGGCCGGCACCCCCGATCCGCCGGTGAGCAAGCAGTGGGTGCTTCGCGGAACCGAACCAGTCGTGCAGATCGACGGGGCCCTGGTGGATACCTTCAGTCACCCCGGTCTCGACATCCGCTTCGTGGTCGAGGGCTACCGGGCCTACGGGCCGCCGAACACCTTGCTCACCCAGGCGCAGAACGCGGTGCGGATCGACCCGAATCTCGATCCCGATGTGGCTCCCGACGGCGTCGACATCCGTGAGTCCCAGAACGGGACGATCGGCTCATTCGCCGACGGTGGAGGAACCGCGACCGAAGTCACGACCGTCGGTGATCACGGTCTGGTGACCGGAAACCTGATCCAGATCAGTGGCACGGGCTATGACCCGTACAACGCGATCTTCTCGATCATCAAGATCGATGACGACACGTTCTCGATCCCGATTGATTTCGTCGCAGGAGCCGGCGAGCCATTGGCCAAGGGAACGTGGCGGAACATCACCTACGTCAAGAGGTTCGAGTTCGAGACCGTCGAGCAGCGCCAGCAGGTCGAGAAGTTCAACATGTACGGCCCGGGCGGGATCACCTACGTCTGGCAGATCCAGTACGGCATCCGGATCAATGCCGATGACCCCACCCGGATTCCGCTCGGCAGGGTCTATGAGGTGCTTCCCGACGGCACTCTTGCGGACAGCACGGTGATCGACGGGGTCGCCTGGTTCGATCCCGGAGCCCATGTGAAGGTGGTTTCGGCGACCAAGGACGGAGCGGGGGACGATGCCCTGGCGCTGACCGGCTGGGTGAACGGCGATGGCTACTACTTTTCGGCCCAAGGCGAAATCGATCCGGCCAGCGGGCTGCCAACGAGCGGATCTCCCGCGTTGGTGAATGGAGGCCCGGTGGCGGCGTGGATCACCGATGGCCCGGGCGAGTTCGGGTCGCTCGGTTACGAAATCCCGAACCTGCGTCGCCCGGTTCGCGTCCTCTGGCGCTACGGCGCAGGTGCGGTGGTCGTCAACGTGACCATCGGCAAGCACGTCTTCGAAGACTACCCGCAGTATGCAACGATGTTCCTTGCCGAGCCCGATCCGATCATCAACGCGGTGCCGGATCCGATTGCTGTGGTGCCCGATGTCGCTCCGCCGGGTGCGGAGCTGATGGCCGAGTGGGATCCGGTCAGCGGACGCCTTTTCCCGACGGTGCCCGGGCGGTTCACGGTTCCATGGAGGCCAACGCCCGAGTCGGCGAATGCCGTGGAAGTCCGGGTGATCGCGACCCTTCCGAATGACGGCTTGCGCAAGATCCGCGGCCACTATCCGCACATCCACGGAACGCCTGCGGTCGCGCTGGATCCGGATCCGGGTGACGACTTCCTTTTCAAGGAGATCAAGTACACCACCGCAGGCGCGACGGTCGATGACGACGGGCTGTTCGCCACCGAACGGCCGGGTATGTCGGTGCTGCTGTTCTCGCAATTGCAGAAGGTCGGACGGGGTGAACCGAAAGAGTTCCTTCAGGTCCGGGTTGTCGATACCCGCGCTTGGAATGTCGACCTCGACTCGGTGCCGAAGGAAGTTCCGGTCGGCACGAAGATTTCCGATCCTTCCTCGGACCGCGCCGGACTCGGAACCGGTTACCTCCTCGATTTCGCCGGACGGGCCCGCTACAACCCGTTCATCTACGACGAGGGCAAGCTCCAGGGACTTGCCGCCATCGATATCTACGACATGGACCAGCTCCGGGCCGACAGCTCGTCGCTGGTGGTCGTGAACAAGGGCGCGCTCCCGGGACCGGTGATTCCGGTCAACGAGCATCCCGGTGTGCCAGACGACGAGCTGCCGATCATCGTTTGGTACGATGATCCCCGTATCAACGACGGTCTGATGTGGCCGTGGGTTTCCAAGATCTACGAGCCGGTCTGGCCGAGCGCGGTCAACGCTCCGCAGATCGTGATCGCCAGCCAGTTTGGCAGCGAGGGACTCGGCCGCACCGGGCTCGAGCAGGTGACCGCCCCGGCCATCGGCGAAGTTCCCGAGGCCACCACCTACGATCCGTCGCGCTTGCAGGCCGTCCAGGTGTATCAGCAGCCGGATCCCGACCAGCCCGGCTACAATCCGAATGAGGAACACGCGCTGATGGCGCCGTCGCTCCGCTTCGCCGACGTTTCTCCCCGTCCGCCGGCCGTCTACGCGCTCCGGGACGGCGACATCAACAACTCGAATCCGAACGTCACCACGGGTTCCGGTGCCTACACCTCCGACCCCTTCGTGCTCGTCCAGTTCTTCGACGTCGCCGCCGACGAGGTGAAGATGAACATCTACACCGTGAAGCGTCAGAGCAGTCTCGGTGACCAGCCGTTCTATCGCTTCGCCGACAATTTCACCGCGACGACCACCAACCTCGCCAGCCAGCCTTACGTGGTGATGAACGCGGGCGAACCGGTGATTCCCTTCTACCCTCTCGGAGTGGCCATCGGCGCGGCTCCGCCTGCGGAGACCTTCGGCAACAACTTCTTCCCGCAGGAGGTCTACTGGGAGGACTGGCGCGGGACCTACTGGTCGATCTCGGGAGGCAACAAGGCTTGGTTCAACGCTTCTTTCTACTACCCGCTCAATCCCGACTTCTGGTGGCCGTCGAATCTCGAGACCCCACCCGTCAAGGTGGTGAAGAGCGGCGCGACCTACACGCCGACCTTCGATAGCTCGCGCCCGGTCGAGGTGCCTTCGACCGGGGATGCCGTGGCATTCCTTCCATCCTCGGTGCGCTCGCCTGCCTCGGCGGCTTTCCTGGGCGCCCACCTGCCGACGAAAGTCATCTTCAAGTCCGAGTGGCCGGACAATCCGCCGGTCCTCAAGGCAGGCGAGACGCTGACCTTCTCCGGCGGCGAGAATGCGGCCGACGAAACTTTCCTCGGCATCTCCGATCCCGCTCCCGGTCTTCCGCAGCTTACGGCCTTTGCCTCGGCGGAGATCATCTTCGATTCGCTCAATCCCGAGTCTGACCCTGACTTGCTCAGAACCAACTGGACCGGTCGCGTGGTCAACGCGCTGGTCAAGCGCACGGCTTCTCTTTCCAGTGGTGATTTTCCTCCCGCTCTGGAGCCGGCGACCGGGCGGGTGACCGTGAAGGGCGGGAAGTACATCTTCAACGAGCTCTCGGCATCGCTCCAGCGGCGCCTCCGCTACGACCCGATCGCCGGTCAGTTCGAGTTCATCGGCCTGCTCAATGACAAGGACATTGGCGACAACACGCTCACCGCGGCGCCTCCTCAGGTTTACTCGCTCGAGCCCAATATCCTTACCGTCGACGAGTGGCGCGAGATCTCCGCGTTGGCCAGTGATGACTCCAACTGGACCTCGGCGGCCACTCGCCTGTTCATCGAGACCCGCGACCCGCAGCTGCTGGCCCAGTATTTCTTCAACGCGCGGATCCTTGAGGACCTCCTCGGGCAACACCTCGCCGGCCTGATCCCCGCGGGCAACCTTCCCGAATTCGATCCGATCTTCTCCTACTTCTTCGAGCAGACCCCGCGGCCGCTGCGCGCCTATGGTCCGGGTCTGGCGGTGATCCCGAACGGGGCCTACCTCGATCCGCTCGGCAAGCTGCAGGACGGTTCCGACTTCCCCGACGAAAGCTACATCACCGTGGTGGAGAACAACGATCCGTCGCTCGGCGGTTCGCCGATCACGCCGCACATCATCAAGGTCGACCGGAAGAAGCGCTACCGCGGTTCGATCCAGGTGCTGCTTTCGGACAATGTCTTCGACGAGAATATCGTGCTGCGCTCGACCGGCGACTTCGGCGCGAATGCCGACGATCTGGTTTTCGAGTGGTGGTATCGCCCCGACGACGGCAGCGTGAATGTCCCGCCGCCGGACCTGATCCCGCCCGGCCAGACGAATCCGTGGAAGCTATTCCCCGACCCGAGCGGCAATGGCGGCAAGGGGCGCTACCAGATCACGCTGAAAGGCAATCCGAACGCGCCCGAGACCTTGCTTGCCGATTCGTGGTGGTTCGTCCGCTACCGTCACAAGAACGACAGCACCAGTGGCACCAACTGGAATGTCCCGCAGTCGGACGGCAAGATGGGGGTCAACTTCACGTGGGCCGGCGCGGGCAATTCCCAGCCGCTCATCGATGCCGACCTTGACGGCATCAAGGACTTCCGGGCGCAGCTCGCGCAGGGCTGGATCAAGCGCGTGCTCGATGCGGTGAACCCGTACGAAGCCCGCATCCGGGACTTTGAAGGCGACAATCCGGCGACGGTGACCAGCATGATCACCCAGTTCGGAGCCCGCTACGAAGGACCGGTCGCGTTGAATCCGGACAAAAACGTCATTGAGAACGTCGGGCTGATCGAGCTCTACGAGACGGTGCTGAACCGCGGGCGCAGCCTGAGCATCGATCTGTCGAGGCCGGTATCCACGCCGGCCATCGCCAACGCGCTGCAGCTTGCTTCGACCCGGATTTCGGACTTTTACACCCTGCTCGGAAATGAGGCTTACGGGGACGCGCTCGATCCGACCATCGGACACGGCAGCAGCAGCGTGGACTACGGTTCGCTGTCCACCTCCGTATTCACCTTCCAGAACCAGATGGCGTCTCCGATCGCTGAGGAGCTTTCCCTCCTTCACGGAGTCGACGACTTCTTCGCGCGCCCGGTCTACAACCGGCTGTTCTGGAACTTCACCAAGGGTGAGGGAGAGGCGGCCTACGCAACGAACTACAACATCAACGACATCAACCAGGACGGGTTCATTGACGAGGACGATGCGATGATCCTCTACCCGCAGGGCCACGGCGACGCCTGGGGTCACTACCTGATGGCCTTGAGGAACCAGTACGAACTGCTCCGCCATCCGTTCTTCAACTGGGTGTCGCGCTCGGAGAGCTACAACCTCATGGACATCGTCATCTCGGTCGACTTCCTCGATGAGCGGAAGTTCGCCGCCTCCGCCGCCGCCAAGGCCAAGGCCGGTGCGGAGATCGTCGCTCTGACCTACCGCGAGAAGTATGTGGCGGACCCCAAGGCCCAGTGGCAGGGGTACACCGACTCGAACCCCGATCGCGCATGGGGCGTCGACGAGTGGTCGCGCCGGGCGGGACAGGGAGCCTATTTCGACTGGGTCACTTCCAACGCCCTGCTGCCGGCAGAGCACCCGAACACCAACCTGGAAGGCATCCAGAAGGTCGATCGCACGACCAACTCCGACATCTCGGTCGTTTCCGCCAATCTCGCTGCGGTGCAGCGGACCATCGATCAGGCTGACCGCGGCTACAATCCGCTTGGGCTTGCCGCCGGCGCGCAGATGTTCGACCTCGATCCGCTCTTCGAATACTTCGGAGAATACGGCGACGGAACGGACGGCAGGCAGCACTTCGACCAGATCTATATCCGTTTCCTCGCGATGCTGGAGAACGCCACGACCACGTGGGACTGGGCGAACCAGAGCAACCAGATGATCCGTCGGATCGGCAACAGCGAACTGGAGTTCCGCAACTCGACGTTCCAAGAGGATCTGTCCTACCGAAACCGGCTGATCGAGATTTTCGGCAAGCCGTATGAAGGAACGATTGGACCGGGCAAGCTCTATCCGGCCGGTTACGAGGGCCCCGATCTCGGACTCTACATGTATGTGCCGATCCGGGAGATCAACTATGACACCGTGCCGCGGCCTGCGACGGGCTTTGCAAGCTTCGGAAGCAACGGAGCGCTTTCGGGCGGCGACCTGTACGATGCCTATCTGGCCTCATCACCTTCCGGTAGCGGCTCAAGCGTGCTGAACAAGGAGACCGCGCTCAAGGACGTGGACACCGGCATCCGGACCCTCTTCAACAGCACGTTCGCCAACTCGACGAATTCGCTCGAATATGACTCCGACACGGTCTCGGGCCTTTTCGCGGTCAACTATACCGACCTCGACAACCCGAAGGTGTCGCTGGAGAACTTCGTGAACCAGATGCCGATCACGGCAGCCGGTTACACTTTCCAAGCGCCTGCGGCGTGGGGAGGGCGCGGGGCGACCGGCGAACTGCAGGTTCTCATCAACCAGATGATCCAGCAGGAAGCCGAAATCGCCAAGGCGGTCGGAGCTTGGGACGCGCTGACCGGTGAAACGGTCCGCATTCTCCGCCTTATCAACGCCCGCCTTACGACCTCCGGCCTGAACCAGGGCCGCGACGAGATCTTCAGCCGAGTGAAGCTCGCGGTGAATGATACGATCGAGGTGATCGAGACGGCGGTGAAGGTCTTCAAGGCGTCCCGCGAACTGACGTGGGAGCTGAAGGAGGCGATCGTCGAAGGCGTGCCGGTGCAACTGCCGACGGGTGGTCTGGCGATTTCTCCCGGTGACGCCCTCTCGCTCGCACGATCGGGCATCGAATTCACCGCTGTCGGCACCCGTGCGGGCCTGTTGACCGGTGAGAACGTCCTCGAGATCGGCAAGTTGATCGCCAAGATCGGACTGGACATTGCTGAGAACGAATTGGAGATCGCGAAGGCCCAGGATTCACGGGAACTCGAGATCAAGGAGTGGATCAAGGAACTCGAGGACCAGGTCGGCGACGAGCCGGTGCTCCGGATCGCGATTTTCAAGGAGATCCAGGCGTTGCGCGAGTTGTCCGACCGTTACCGGACCCTGCTGGACGAAGGCGGTCGCCTCGTTGACGAGCGCGCGGCCTTCAACAAGCGGGTCGCGGCACAGACCCAACTCGAACGCTATCAGGACATGACATTCCGCGTGTCGCGCAACCACGCGTTGCAGACCTACCGGAGTTCATTCGACCTTGCCGCCCGCTATGCCTACCTCGCGACCGCGGCCTATGACTACGAGACCAACTTCTCGATAGACGACCCTGCCGCTGCGTCGGCGACCTACGGCAAGATCCTGAAGGCCCGGTCGCTCGGCAGCCTCCGCCGCGCGATGGAGCAGCTTAAGCAGAACTACGACTCGGTCCGTAGCCAGATCGGCTTCAACAACCCGCAGCGCGAGACCGGTGAGATGTCACTCCGCCAGGAACTCATGAGGATCCTGCCGCCGACCGAGGTCCAGCCCGGCACCCCGGCCAATGAGTATCCGTCGCCCGGCGAGGATTCCGATACGGTTTGGCAGCGGGTGCTCGAGGACTCCCGTGTCGACGACCTCTGGCAGGTCTCCGAGTTCCGCAACCAGTGTCGACCATTCGCAGCCGCCACCGACCCCACAGGGAAACCGGTGCCGCAACCGGGGATGGTCATCCGGTTCTCTTCGGACATCAGCTCCGGCAAGAACTTCTTCGGCAAGCCACTCAGTGGCGGCGACCAGGCCTACAGCACGAGCAACTTCGCAACGAAGATCTCGGGTGTGGGCGTCGCGTTCGAAGGCTACCAGACCGACGATGTCCTCAACGATCTGGCCGCCGCGCCGCGCATCTACTTCGTGCCGGCGGGGCTCGATATGATGCGGGTGTCGCGGTCGGACGATCCGGACGAGGTGCGGGCTTGGAAGATCGTTGAGCAGGCGATCCCGCTGCCGTTCCCGACATCCAACGGCGACATCGAGGTCAGCGGCTACATTCCGCTGCTCGATTCACTCAACGGCCGCCTGGGCGACCAACGGCGCTTCTCCGACTTCCGGGCCTACCCTGAGGACCTCGGCGATGCGGTGAAGGACACCCGCTTGGTCGGCCGGTCCGTCTGGAACACCGAGTGGATCCTCATCATTCCCGGCGCGACCCTCAATGCCGACCCGGATACGGGCATCGACCGATTCATCGACCAGGTCTCCGACATCAAGCTGGTCTTCGATACCTACGGCCAGAGCGGCGGCTGATCCCTCCGCAACCCATTCGACGAACTTCCATGAACTCACGGAATTCCCTCAACACCGTCCGAACCCTCGCCGGGTTTGCGGCGTGTCTCGTGGCCGCTTCGACCGCATCCGCGATCGTCGGCGAACCTGAGACCGTTGTCTACGGGCGGATCCTGAACCGGATCAATCCGAATACCGAACAGTTGGTCACCGAAGGTGAATTGCTGTGGACGATCCAGCGCCCTGACGGGTCCTCGATTCCTCTCTTGGGTGAGGTCGCCGAGATCGGCGGAGGTCTCTACTCCTACACGCTCCGCGTTCCACACCAGGCGGTGATGCTCGGTGAGTGGCAGGCCGAGCAAACCGTGCCGCTGGGCACTTCATCCAACACCGGCTACCACACCGGCATCACGCTCGACGGAAATCCGGCGGGAATCCTTCCGCCCGCGACTTCGGGATTCGAACTCGACCAGCTGCTGCGCGCATCGGCGATCCGGATTGACCTCGAGATCAATTCCGAGGGTCTCGACAGCGATGGCGACGGCCTGCCCGACTGGTGGGAGGATGAGCACGGCTTCGACAAGCAGGACCCATCGGACGCCTTGGCCGACTCGAATGCCAACGGACTCAACAACCTGGCGGAGTATCTTGCCGGCACCGATCCGAATCAGGATCCGACCGAGCCGCTGCTGCTCACCAGCGAGGTGATTGCCTACGCGGACTCCGGTTCCCTCATTCCACTTGAGGTGGCGGACAGCGACAGTGCGCCCGGGCAGCTGACCTTCACGCTCTACTCTCTGCCGGACGGCGGCGACCTGATGCTGCGCAATGCCGATGTCTTTCCGTCGACCCCGGATCAGCCTCTTGAAGCGGGTGATACGTTCACGCTTGCCGATGTGCGGAGTGGCCGCGTGCGATTCGACCACACTCCCGGGGAAACCACCGGCAGCTTCGAGGTCGGCGTGCGGGATGAGGATCCCACGCACGAAGAGTCGAGGGGCGAAGTGAGCGTGCGGCTCTTTGATTCGTCACCCGGAGACCTCGCAATGACCTCGTCGGAGAAGGTTCGCTTCGAGGCCCACGGGCTTGCCCGAGACCTTGGCCACCTGATCACGGATTTCGGCGCAACCTCCGGCCCTCACCAGATTTCCGCGCCGGCCGCCGGGCTATCGGATGCCGACTACGCGACTCACGTTTCGAACTACGGCCCGGAACGCCCGCACATCTTCCTCGGTGGTCCGTCGGCAGATTCGTTCTCGGGCGGTCCTGCCAACGACTTCTTCCTCGGCGGCCAAGGCGCCGACTCGATGAACGGCGGACCGGGTGCCGATTCCTTTCTCTTCATCGCCCTGTCGCCGGATCCCGACGAGATCTCCGACTTCGATCCCGCCGAGGGCGACCTGATCGACGTCGCCGCCGTGCTCGATGGCGCCTCCAACCTCCTGACGGACTACCTTCGGATCCGCCGGGACGGAGCCGACGCACTGCTTGAGGTCAGCGCGGCCGGGACCGGCACCGGTTTCACCGACCTCGTGGTCCGTCTGCAGGCTTCGTCACTGCAACCTACCGATCTCGCCGGTCTCTACTACTCCGGCAATCTTGAGACCGGTGGCATCGGCCTGCCACCGCGGCTCAGCGTGGTCGCCGGTGACGCGGCCAGCGAGAACGGCCCGACCGACGGGTCTTTTGTCATCACCAGGGAAGGGGACCTCGATAGCGACCTGACCGCGATCCTCCAACTCACCGGCAATGCGACCAACGGGACGGACTACCAGTTCGTGCCCGGAACCTTGGTGCTGCCCGCCGGTGCAGCTTCGGTGGAGTTGGTCATCCGCCCATACGTCGACTCCAGCGTCGAGTTCAACGAAGTCGTGCATCTCTCGATTTTGTCATCGACGGATTACCTGCTCGATACGGCATCGTCCGCGCAGATCACGATCGAGGATCTCAAACCACAACTCAGCCTCGAAGTGCTTGAGCCGCTTGCGAGCGTCGAGGACGGCACCCCCGGTGCCATCCTGATGCGCCGGGCCGGGCTGACCTCCCCCGAGGTGTTCGTCCAGTTCACGCTCACGGGCTCTGCGGTCAATGGAGTCGATTACAACTACGTCACCCCCTACGTCACGCTCTCTCCGGGGCAGACGACCAAGTTCATCCAGTTCACTCCGAAGCCAACCGTCGATTTCGGCGCTGCCGAAGGCAAAACGATCCGGATGTCGCTCAAGCCGGATGTCGCCTACGCGATGCCGGTGCCGATGGCGAGTGTCAGGATCGTTCCGCGTCGCCTGACCTACGCCGCATGGCTTGCCGAGAACGGCCTGACCGATGGTCCGGTGGAGGGGATGCCGTTGGTATCGCGCTATGCCTTCGCTCTCGACCCGCTTCTTGCCAATGACCCCGCGGCGCTCGCCCGGATGCCGAAGCCCGAGCTCAGCGATGACCACCTGACCATCAGCTTCCGCCGCAAGCCCGGCATCAGCGACTATCGCTACGAGGTCGAGTACACCAATGACTTCGTGACGTGGAACACCGGCCCCGACTTCGTCGAGGACATCACCGCACAAGCCGCGCCCGATGACGCGGGTGCTGCGGTCTACCGAGCCAAGCGGCCGATTTCCGACGCCGAGCGCGCCATGATGCGTGTCCGCCTTGTTCCCGGTTCTCCGACCAACTGATTCCTTTTCATGATTCGCCATTCCCATCGCCTGTTCCTGATCGCCGCCGCGACCGCACTGGTGACCCAGTGTGAGAAGCCGTCGACGAATACGGGGGCGCCCGCTCCCGAGGGGGTTCTGGCGACGGTGGCGGGTGAACCGATCACCGAGGCGGATTTGCTGGCCGAGGCCGAATGGCGGCATGCGAACCGCGAGCGCGTGCCCTCTGCCACCGAGTTGCTCGACGAGATGATCCACCGCCGCGCGATGCTGGCCAAGGCGCGCAGCGAGGGTCTCGATGAGGATCCGGCGACGCGGCGCAGGATGGAGAGCATCTTGATCGCCCGCCTTCGGGAACGCGACCTCGAGAAGGCGGTGGCGAATGCCGAGATCACCGAGGAGGAACTCCGCCAAGCGTACGAAGCGAAGTCCGGCGAGCTCACCCGCAAGGGTCAGGACCGGTTCGCGATCCTTTTCCTCGAAGCCTCCGACAAGAGTTCGGACGAGCGCCGCGCCGAAGTGCGGGCGAGGATCGATGAAGGCATCGCGAAGAGCGACGCCGACCCGGCGCCCGGTGGTCGCGGCCCGGCCGCGATGGGATTCGGTGCGGTGGCGGTCGACTACTCCGACGATCAGACCACGCGCTACCGGGGAGGTGATCTCGGATGGATCCCGGAGGGTCAGGAGTCGGCCCGGGTCCCTGCCGAAGTGCTGGAGACCGGGCGAAAACTTTCCAAGGGCGAGCGCAGTGAGGTGATCGAGACCCCGCTCGGCTTCTACGTTATCATGAAGACTGACGCCCGGCCCGGGGGCATGCCTGCCTTCGATCAGGTGTCGCCCCGGCTGCACCAGGAACTGCTGGTCGAGAAGCGTCGCGGCATCGAGCGGGCTTTTGTCGAGTCCGCCGTGTCCGAAGCTGATGTGACGATCGACGAAGCGGCCCTGAAGGAAGTCCAGCTGCCTTCCCGTCCAACCCCTCAGAAGCCGGCCTCGACCGGCCCCGACACTTTGCCCCAACCCTCCGCCTCCCGCTGAGCCCAATTCTTTTCTTCCCGACGCATGGAACCGAAATCCCGCACCCTGCTGACGCTCGCCTGTCTCACTCTGGTCGGACTGATGGGACGAGCCGAAGCCGCGAACCCGACGCTGACCACGATCTCCGACTTGCCGGGGGCGGTCGAGGACACGCCATTCGTAATCTCCCACGCCCTTTTGCTGGCCGCTTCGGATGCAGACGATGCCGATACCGGGTCCGCCACGCTGCAATTCCGTTTCAAGTCCGACCAAGCGGGGACGCTTCGCGACGGCTCCAACGCGGTTGTTGGCAACAACGACACACTTGGCCCCGGAGAGTCGTGGACGTGGACTCCCGATACCAACGACAACGGAACCATCGCAGCTTTCAAGGTGCGGGCCTATGACGGCTCGGGGCAGTCGAATGCGGATGTCCAGGTCAGTATCATCGTCGCTGCGGTGAACGATCCGCCGGTATTCAATTCCATCTCCGTTCTGAACGGAGCGAACGAGGACAACCCGACGACCATCTCCCACGCCGATCTGGTCGCCGCCACCAGCATCACCGATCCGGACGACACGACCTTTGATTTCGTCTTCAAGGGGATCTCAAGCGGCATCCTGACGCTTCCCGGCGGGGCTCCGGTGATTCTCAATCAGACGCTGTCTTCGGGCCAGAGCTGGGTTTGGACTCCGGCCACCAATGCCAATGGCGAACTCTCTGCTTTCAGCATCCGGATCAGCGACGGCGACGACGAATCCACCGGGCAAAAAGTTGTCGAGGTCCAAGTCGATCCGGTGAACGATCCGCCGGACTTCGATTTCGCCGCCCCGGTCCTGCCTGCGGTCGATGAAGACGCGCCTGCGCAGACGGTCAATGACTGGGCGATCAATATCACAACGGGTGCCGCCAACGAATCCGACGACCTCACCTTCGTCCGGACCTCGGCAGCTTCGAGTCTGTTCAGCGTGCAACCCGCGATTGACGAGAACGGCGTTCTGACCTTCACCCCGGCTCCCAACGAAAACGGGAATGCCATTGTTACCTTCAAGCTTACGGACGACGGAGGCACTGCCAACGGTGGCGACGACGAATCAGCCGAGAAGAGTTTCACGATCGTCGTCAACGCAATCCCGGACAAGCCGGTGATCGGCGGCACCATCGGTGTCGGGGGCACCGACGGCGGATCGTCCGCGGACCCGCTCTCCGACGCATCGACCGGTGATGGCCTTCCCGGGGAAGACTTCCTTGTCTTCAATACCCTGACCGTCACGGATGTCGACGACAACAAGCCGACCGCCGAGTCGCTCGATCTCACGGTCACGATCTCGAAAGATTCGGATCAATACGGGATCTTCAGCATCGCGGGTTGGACGGAGACCGAAGACGCGAACAACTACTACTTCACCCTCAACAACCAGACCGTGGCCAACGCGCAGACGGCGCTCCGTACCGCGGTCTTCCAGCCCGCACCGAACGCGCAGCCGGTCGATATCTACAGCTTCTCGGTTGAGGTCGACATCGTTGACGACTACGCGCTCTCCGCGACACCGCTCAGCGGTTCCCTCTACGTCGAATCGGTGAACGACCCGGTCGAGATCACCGCAACGGTGAGCCCGGACACCATCACCGATGCCGGGCTCTGGAGGCCGTTCCGGCTGAATGTCTTCGATCCGGACCCGGGTGAGACCTTCGAGCTGACGATGTCGGAAACGAGCCCGACTTCGAGAGGCACCCTGACTTTGCCTTCCGACCCGATCACCGGTGACGCCGCGGCCTTGGTGGCCGGCATCCAGGATGTCGCCTTCGCGCCCGTTCAGCAGAGCATGCTGGTTACGGCGACATTCGATGTCGAGATCACGGAGGTCCATCCGGACGCCAGCAAGGAGAGTCCGGAGACCGAGTCGGTGACGCTCAACATCACCTTCGACAACGATGCCCCGCAGCTCTCTGGTGTGAACACCGAGCTGATCCGGGTGACCGACGATCCGCAGAACGATCCGGTTTCCCCGTTCGCCACGGTGACCATTTCCGATGCCGACCCCGGTCAGGAGATCACCGTCAACATCGAACTGGACGATGCGGCTAAAGGCAGCCTCAGCGGACCCTTCGATGTGGGCAATCCGGGCCGCATCACCGGCACCGCGGCAGAAGTTACCGATAAGCTCCGTCAGGTCACTTTCGAGCCGACTTCCGGGCGCTCCCGCGACGGCGGTAGCGAAACGGTCATCCTCACATTGATCGTGTCCGATGGCGGCAGCACGCTGACCAACGACCAGACCCGGGTCGAGGTGACTTCGGTCAACGGGGTGCCGCTCGTCCAGTGGGACGTGCTCGCCGAAGGCAACGCCGCCGGGTCGTTCCCGCTCCAGTCCTCACCGGCACTGATTGCTCCTTTCCCCTACATTGATCCTGATCTGGTCGCGAATCCGGAAGGCCTCGAAGTCACCGCGTCGCTGCCGTTCGAAAAAGTCGACATCAGCGACGACGGCGAACTGGTCGTCACCGTCGCCATCGACGATCCCGCCAAGGGAACCTTCCTCGCGAGCAGCCTCGGTGGTTTCGCCGAGACCGCAGCTGGCTCGGGCATTTTCACGATGACCGGCACGCCCGCGACGATCGAAGCCGATCTCGAGGACATCATCTATGTGCCGAGTGACAGCTACCTCTTCCCTCCGGGTGAGCCGGGCAGGACGAACTTCTCGATCAGCGCCGCCGATGCCGTGCTGAACGTCACGTCCCGGATCCTGCCGATCGTTCTGATCAGCGACAGCCGGAACTTCCTCGTAACCACCGTGCTGGATGACCCCACGGTGCCCGGCACGCTTCGCCACGCTCTGGTCCACGCGAAGAACAACGACGTCATCACCTTCGCCCTGGCAACCTACCCGGCTGTGATCCGGCTCAGTTCGCTCTACGGGGACTCGGGCACCATGGTGCTCGATCGCCACCTGACGTTCCGGGGTCCGGGCGCGGACAAGCTCACGATTACCGGCGACACCAACGCCAACGGCAATACCGACTCGGGAGATGTCCAGCTCATGCAGGTGCTCGCGACCGTGCGCATCAAGGGTGTGAAGTTGGCCCGGGGCTTCGGCCTGACCGGCGGTGCGGCCGCCGTGGGCCGTATCGATTCCGATACCCGACCGGGTGAACTGATCCTTGAGGACTGCGTGATTTCGAACTGCCTCGCCAGCCAATGGGGTGGTGCGATCGACGTCTACGAGGGATCGTTGACGGCGCGCCGCTGCGTTTTCGAAGGGAACCGGCTCAATGTTTCCTCCGGCCTCGGTGGTGGAGCGGTTTCTCTCTACACCGACGAGATCTGCACCTTCGAGAACTGCACATTCACCGGCAACAACCAGGGATCGCCGACCGGCTACGGCGGCGGTGCGATCTACGTTGAGAACTTCACCGCATCCCAGCTCTTCCAGACCTGGATCACCCACTGCACCTTCGCCGCCAACCTTGATGCGGCGGACAAGGGCAGCTCGATCCACAGCAACGTGGCCAACACCCGCGTGCTGCTGACCAACACCATCTTCAACGACGGTTCGGCCAGAAACCTGCAGGTGGCGGGCAGCGGCGAGATCGTTTCGGTGGGTGGCAACCTTTCCGATGACAACACCGCCACGACATTGATCCAAGGTGGCACACCGCAGCAGGTCTACCTGCTCAGCCAGCCGACCGACCAACGCGCCGTCAATCCGTTGCTCGGACCGCTGGAGCCGATCGAAGGCCCGTCCATGGGCTACCGGCTGCTGACCGGAAGTCCGGCGATCGGCATGGCTCTTCCGGATGTCCTCATGCTCGACCAACGCGGAGTGTTCCGCAGCGGAGGTTCGGATTCCGGCGCGGTCGATGCGAGCGCCCTCGGACGGATGCTGATTCACGAAATCTTCGTCTCGGAGGATGATCGGGAACTGGAATTCATCGAGTTCTTCAACCCGCGCGACCAAGGTCCGGTCGATCTCGCCGGCTATCAGGTCCGGGTCAACGGCATCGTGCGCCACACGTTCTCCTCGCTTGTGGTCCAACCGGGATTCGGTGTGGTGCTTGCCGGTGAGACCGGCGAGGTCAGTCCGGACGACGTGCCTGCCATCACGGTGGCCGGTTCCAACACACCGCTGGTCCTCGCGCCGGCCATTGATGACGACGGGGACCCGGGTGATGGTGGACCGGATGACGAGGATGGAATCGTCGACGGGAACGTGACGGTCGGCGGAGTTGTCGTCGGAGACATCGACGCCGATGGAGACGACGATGATGACGGTGGTCTCGGACTTCCGGAGCGCGGCACCATCGAACTCCTCGCTCCCACCTCGAGCGGCTTGAGAGTCGTCGAGTCGGTTTCGTATGTGGCGATCTTCGCCAACTCGGCCGATCTGACCACCAATCTCGACTACTCCACGGACTCGATCACTCTCGCGCCGCAAGGTCAGGGAGCGGCCTTCGTGCCCAACAGCGTGATCCTCGCGGGCCAAGGCAACGGGGTTGACCTCGGATTCACCGGGAGTCCGATTTCACCCGGCGCCGACGCGACCGGCACTCCTTTCGGCGAACCGAATGCCCGTCCGTTCGCGGTGGCCGACCGTTTTGAAATCAACGAGGACGACCTCGCGATCCTCGACGTGGTCGGCAATGACGTCGATGCCGACGGCACCGACATTCTGTTCGTGGTCGATCTGGACACCGCGCTGACTCCCGCGCCGCTGCTGGGAGATGCCCCCTCCTTGATCACGCTCCTGGGTGCCCCGGTCGATGTCGATCCTGTGGCCACGCCACTGCGCGGGGAGCGCCTCATCTACAACCCGCGGACCACCTTCAATTCCCTGCCCGCGGGCGCCCGGGTGACCGACACCTTCGCCTATTCGATCATCGATGTCGGTGGCGGACCGGTATCGGACTACGATGAGGACGGCGGAACCGGCAATACCTTGGTGATCGCTCCTTCCCACCGGCTTCTCGACGGAGACGACATTGAGATTTCGGGCTGTGATGTTCCCGAGTACAACGGCCCCCACACGATCACCTACGTCGATGAGGATTCGTTCATCATTCCGGAGCCCTTCAATTCGACGGCATCGATTTCTCCGACCGGCTACGGTCAATGGTTGGCCGATGATCCGCGCACGCCGACCGATCGCTCGCAGAACCTGGTCGAGGTGATCATCCTCGGTCGGAATGATCCGCCGGAACCGGTCGCCGACAGCGGGATCGTTACCGACGAGGACTCCGTGCTCCGGATCTTCGGTGACCGGCAGGCTGGGGATGCGGTGCCGTCACTCGATACCGATGTTCTCTATCCGATGCCTCGGAGCGTTGAGCCAGTTGGTATCCTCCGGAACGACGATGACCCGGACAGCAACGACAAGCCCTTCACCCAACTGAGTATCGTCGGCGTCTGCCAGGTCACGGAGATCTCCGCCTTTTCCGGAGTGGATGGCGAAAGTCCGGTCACCGTTTCCTCCACCGGCCACGGCCTCGCGGACGGCGACATCATTCTTATCTCCGGCTACAACGGCCACCCGTCGTACAATACCTACCATGAAGTCACGGTGGTCGACGGTGACTCCTTCACCATCCCGATCACTTTCGTCGAAGAGGATCCGCCGCTTCTGGAAGATCCGATGGCGCTCTGGACCCAGCTGGATGACACCAACCGCTTCCAAACCGAGAGCCTGAAGGGGGCGACGGTGCTGCTGGAGATCCGGGCGGACCGCACTTTGACGAACATCGTCTACAACGCCCGGTCCTCCACCGAACTCAACACCCTTGCCGATGGCGAGAGCACCGTGGACACCTTCTACTACGCGGTCGAAGACACCTCGGGCGCCGTATCGGTGGCCAAGATCTCGGTGTCGGTCGACGGCGTGAACGACGCGCCGGTTCCGACCGACGATCCCCCGGGCCTTGTGGTGCTCGATCCGTTCGTCCCGGGCGGCTCCAGCTTGCCCGAGACCGCAGGAAACTCGACCGTGCTCTACACGTTGCCGGTTCCCGGATCTCCCGGCATGGTGAATGTCACCGTTCAGCCTCCGGGTGTGGATGCCAGCCAGTTCGTGGTGATTCCGGGTGTCGATTGGACCACCGAGGATCTCGCCCTTCCGCTTCCCAGCTCACGATTCCTGGATAATGACGGTGAGGTCGACGGAACCGATGTGTTGACCCTGACAATCGGCCCCGGCCAGGACACCAGTCTCCTCGACGCCGATATCAGCCTGAATGGCGATGCCTCGGTGCTGACCTATGACCCGACCGGCTCGGATCAGCTTCAGGCACTTGCCTTCAAGGAACGTGTGATCGACGTAGTGACCGTCGGAGTGTTCGACGGCATCGCTACGGTCCCGACTTCCTTCATCGTGGTGGTCGAGGGTCGCAACGACTCGCCGGTCGCCGCCGATGCCGGCTATACGGTCGACGAACGGACGCTTCTGACGGTCGGCCCTCCCGGCCTTATCGACAACGGCACCGAGATCGACCAGAACGTCACGCTCCCCGACAACCGCAAGTTCCTGCTGCCTCAGGAAGATCTCGGCACCACCGTGTTCGGCGCACGCGTCGATTATATCCTCGAACCGCGAGAAGGCCTGATCACCGGATTCGCCGCGGTCGGAATGGATCCCAATGTGACCTTGGTCGAATCGAACGACCATGGACTCCAGACCGGCGAGGAGGTCCAGCTGCCGTCCAGCGACGTGCTGACCGGCCAGTATTTGGTGACCCGCGTCGACGACCACACGTTCACGATTCCAGTGCCCTTCGATGCTGCCTTCGCCGCGCTCGGCGGCAGCTGGCGGGTCTTGGCCAGCACCTTCCTCTACGATCCCCGGGCCTCGGTCTTTGCCGGCCCGACCGGTGAGCCGAGCTTCACCCTGCAAGGCTTGGGTGAGGGCCAAAGCTACGTCGACACCTTCGAATACACGATCCTCGACGGCAGCCACCTCTTCGCCAATGACGACATCTACCGGATCGAGGTCGATACAACCGACATCCAGCTGAAGGTGCTCGACAACGATGCGAGCCTCGACGGCATCGCCACCAGCCGGACCATCGTCAGCGTCGGCCCGCCGAGTGCGGGTGGCACGGTGTCGATCGAACTCCCGGCACTTCCTGGTGAGGAAGCGTCGTTGATCTACACGCCTGAGACCGGCTTCGTCGGTGACGAGGTATTCACCTACACGATCGAGGATGACCTTGGGAACCGCGACACCGCCCTGGTGACCGCCCGGGTGACGATCGACCGGTTGAACGGCAACCTCCGCGCCAACCCCGATGCCTTCACCGTGGCAGCCGGCCAGACGCCACTCCTCTCCGTCCTCGCCAACGACAGCATCATCCCGGCGACTGGCGATCCGCTGACGCTCGACTCGATCTCGGTGCTGCCGGATGCAGGGGGCACGGCCGTGGTTGAAGGAGGACGAGTTCGTTACACGCCCGATCCCGGTGCGACCGTTTTCCCCTACACCGAGACCTTCTCCTACGTGATGTCCGGCGGTGGCACCGCGACGGCCGAAACGACCGTCAACGTGTTGGTCGTCGAGCAGATCCTGAATCTTCGGGACGACTCCTTCGGCGTGCCGGCAGGCAGCAGCGGGGTGACGCTCAACGTTCTGGAGAACGACAACGTGCTTCCCGGAAACGGCGAGGACCTCGAGATCGTTTCCACCACCGTTCCGACGGCGGGAACGGTGACCATCGTCAATGGCGACGCGCTCTCCTACTCGCCACCGGCCGGTTTCCTCGGAACGGCGACCTTCTCTTACACCGCCGAGGACGGATTCGGTGGTTCCGGAACCGCCATGGTTACCGTGAATGTCGGCTATCTGACGACCAATCCGGACATCTTCGCCATTCCCTTCGACGACTCGGGAACCGCTGCGGACGACGGCGACATCGACCTCGATGTGCTGGCCAATGACAGCGTCCTGCAGGGTGGCCTCGGCGGACTGACCATCACCGGGGTGACGCCCGTGAACTCGGTGGTTGCCGACGCTCTGGGAGAAATGAACCCGGCAGGCGACAACCTGAGCCTCGTCTTCACTCGGGAAGAGGATGCGGTGGGGCAAGCCGACTTCGAATACACCGTGTCCGATTCGAGTGGTCGCACCGCGACCGGCCTGGTGACGGTGGTCGTGATTTCCGGTGGCGTCCGGGCGAGCAGCGACTACTTCACGGTCCAGACCGACAGCACCGAGAACGAACTCACGATCCTGTCCAACGACCTGCGCCTTTCGATCCTGCCCGGCAGCCTTTCGATCGCCTCGATCGGCACCGGCCCGGATGCCCCGGACCAGGGAGGCACCGTGGAAATCAGCGCTGACTTCCAGCGGCTGGTCTACACGCCCGCACCGGGTTTCCAAGGGACAGAGTCGTTCACCTACACCACGACCGACGGCGACGACAGCGACACGGCCCGCGTCTCGGTGCGCGTGACTCCGGGTGCGATGGTGGCGGCGGATGACGACTTCCTTGTCTTCCGCGGGAGCACCGACAACCGGCTGGCGGTCCTGCTCAATGACAGGGTGATCCCTGACGGTGGCCAACTCCTGTTCATCACCGCGACCGGCCTTGACGCCGGGAACCTGTCGAATCCGCCAAACCGAGGCACGCTGAGCATCATCGAAGGCGGCGCCGCCCTGAGCTACACGCCATCCCCGGACAACACGGTGTTCCCTTACACGGAGACCTTCACCTACGAAATCTCGTCCGGTGGAACCGCACGCGCCGAGGGGCTGATCACCTTGGAAGTCGTAGATCGTGAGGGGGTCCGGGATCTGGAGACGAACAATGACATTTTCACGGTGCGGAGCGACACGCCCGGAACCGAACTTCCGGTTCTGGCCAACGACAGTGTCTTGCCGGCCAGCGCCGAGGACTGGGCGATCACCCAGGTCAGCCCGCCGACGGTGAACGTCTGCTCGAACTTCCTGTTCATGCCGTCCGACTTCCTGGACCCGGATGATTTCGCGGACACGCTTGCCGCTCAGGCAACCGACCTCACGGTCTTCCTCTGGGCCAACATTTCCCCGGCGTCGCAAGGTCTGCTCACGGATCCGGGAGCGAGCGATGCCGATCTCCAGGATGCGCTTGCCGTCGAATTCAACACGCTGATCCAAGGAGGAAGCTCGATCTATGATGCAACCCGCTTCGGCGGAGTCGCTCTCAGGACCGCGACGCAGGCGCTCATCGATCAGGGCGCAACCGGCGACTCGCTGGTTGTGCTCAACCGGATGCTGCTGGAAGACGCCTTCCCGGCTGAGATCCGCCGCGCCCCGGGAGGTGGTGCGGTTCAGATCGTCAGCAACACGCTGGTCTACACGCCGGTCCCCGGCTTCGTCGGAACGGTACGATTCTTCTACGACGTCTCGGACGGACTTGGTGGAACCGGTACCGCCGAGGTGATCGTCAAGGTGGGTGATGTGAGCGTCAGCGATGACTTCTACACCGTGCTCGCCGGTGAAGGACCGGTGAGTCTCGACGTCACCGCCAATGATGGCGTGCGCAGGACCTCTTTCCCGGCCGTCCCCGATCCGGCCCAGGCCGACTTCACCCTGACCGCGTTGCAACCGGTGACAGTCGATCCGCTTGCCGCCGGTACCGCGATGGTGGTCGACGGCGAGGTCGAGTTTGTGCCGGACGCCGGATTCACCGGGATCGCGATGCTTACCTACTGGGTCGAGGACGACGGAAGCTGCACCTACCCTGGCACCGCCTACGTCGATGTCCGATCCCCGCTCGAGGACGAAAGCACTGCGGAAGTCTCGGTGACCGTGACCGGGATCAATGACGAGCCGATGCTTCTCGATGCCGATCCGAGCGCGATCGACGACACCATGCAGAACAATCCGTTCGCGAGTGCGACCGTGATCGAGTGGGACGAGCAGCGTCAGCAGATCGTCACGCTGACGATCACCTATGATCCGATTCGCGGCACGCTCATTGGCGACTTCACCGAGGTCTCGCCAGGTGTGCTGCAGTTCATCGGCACGGCCGAGGAAATCACCGCGGCCCTCCGCGCTCTGGTCTTCACCCCGACGATCAACCGCATCCCGGTCGGAACCACCGAGGACACCTTGTTCTCGGTCAGCATGGATGACGGTTTCGTGGCAACCCCGGTGGTGGTGGACACCGCGGTGGTGACCGTCACTCCGGTCAATGATCCGCCGGTGCTCACCGGCACGGTCGCCAGCCAACCGCTCTACCAATACTCCTGGATGTATCCGTTCAGTGGCGTGGACATCAATGACGTCGACGATTTGGGGCTGCAGAACCAGACCGTGACGGTCCAGATCGATGACCCGATCAAGGGCCAGCTCACCGAGCTCGGAGGTTTCGTTGAAACCGTTCCCGGAACTTATGTGGTGTCGGGCACGCCGGCTGCCGTATCGACCGCGATCCGGGGTCTCCTGTTCACACCGACTCCGGCGGACCGGGTCACCCCGGGGGCTCCGGAGGTTGCCCAGTTTACGATCAGTGTGGACGACGGCTTCGCTCCTCCGGTCGTAGATGCCTCAACAAGCGTGGTCGTCCTTCACGGCCAGGTCGACAAGCTGCTCCCCCTAGACGGGACCGGAGCGGACCAGTCGGAGCAGAACTCGGACTACGGCAATACCGTTGCGATCAGTGGCGACACTCTGGCGGTTGGGTCACCGTTCCGGGATGGCGTCGCCAACAATGAGGGCCGCGTGTTCGTCTACGAAAGGAACTCGGGCACAGGATTGCCATGGGGTCAGGTGGCTGAATTGACCGCCTCCGATGCGGCCGGTGGTGACCAGTTCGGCGATGCGGTCGGCATCGATGGCGACTGGATGGTGGTGGGCGCTCCTGGTGAGGACACATCGGGCGGCAATACCGGCGCGGTTTATGTCTTCCAGCGGGATTCGGTGAACCCCAACGCATGGTCCGAAGTCGCCAAGCTGCTTCCTCCAACCGTCAATGGCAGTGGTGGGGATGGTTTCGGCTCCGCGGTGGCTATCGATGGTGACACGATCCTTGTCGGTTCGCCCTTCGCCAATCTGCCCGGTGCGCCACGGTCCGGTCGGGCATTCGTGTTCCGTCGGATTCTCGGCACATGGACCGCGGGCGAGACGCTGATCGCGGCGGACAACCGGGTGAACAACGCATTCCCGAATGACTCCGAGCGCTTTGGTGCTTCGGTCGATCTGGAAGGGGACACCGCGGTGGTCGGTTCGCCGCGGGCCAACCTGAGTGGAACCAGTACGGACTGGGATTACGGTGCGGTGTATGTCTTCACCCGCACGGCCTTCGCCGATGCCTTCACCGAACAGACGAGACTCGACGAGTTCAGCGATCCCGATGGTCAGAGTTACTCCGGGTTCGGCTACTCGGTGTCTCTCTCCGGTGACCGACTCGCGATCGGCATTTACTCGGGTGGTTCGCCAGTCGGCAACTTCAAGCCCGGCCGCGCGCGCATCCACGAGCGGAATCAGGATGGCCCGAACCAGTGGGGGCTTGTTCAGAAGTTCACGCCGTTCAACGGCGGTCCGTCGACCCACTTCGGTCACGCGGTCGCGGTGTCCGGTGACCTGCTGATGATCGGCTCGCCCGGAGCGGACCAAGGTTCTCTCGAGCCCCGCGGGGCGGTCGATGTCTACCGCTTCGGTGACGGGGGAGTTCCGACGTGGAGCCAGATCGATCGTTTCATGCCCGGGGCGGAGGGTGCCGATGACCGTTTCGGTCACTCGCTCGCCTTCGACGGATTCACCGGTGTTTCGGGAGCGATCTTCGATGGTGTCAACCCGTTGCTCGCTCCGACGGCAGGTTCCGCCTACGTCTACCAGTTCCAGTACGACCTCGGACCCCGTCTGGTCATGCCTCCGACGGATCTCATGGCGGAGCAGAACGAGTTGTTCGAATTCATCTTGCCGGCCGAGACGTTCCGCGACCCGATCTACATCGATGACCTCATCATTGGGGTGGAACTTTCCGACGGAAGCCCGCTGCCGGTCGACGGCTGGTTGTCGTTCGATCCTGTCACCGGGACGTTCTCCGGAACACCGACTGCCGCCGAGCGACGGGACTACGCGCTGGTGCTATACGCGGTGAACCCTCTGGGCACGCGCTTCACCTCGGGTGTGTTCAACATCACCGTGGCGGTGTCCGACGATCTCCAAGCGGCCTACGACATCTGGGTGGCCACCCAGTTCCCGCCGGGCGTGCTGAACGATCCCGGTCAGGAGGCGACCGTGTGGGGTATGAATGCGAATCCCGATGGCGACGGCCCGAACATTCTCGACATGCTCTTCGGTACGTCCGCGACAACATGGGATCCGCCTCAGATGACCTTCGTGAAAGTCGATCCCTCCGGTGGTGAGCTGACCTTCCCGCTCTCCGATGGCATGCCGCCAGGGACGTGGCGCGTTCAGTGGAGCCTCGATTTGGTCACTTGGTTCGATACCGACGTCAGTTACACCTTCGGGCCATCGGTGCTCGGAGTACGCGAAACGATCGCCTTGGTCGATCCGCCCGGGAACCCGATCCGCCTGTTCGTCAGGATCGTGACGGACTAGGCGACCGCATTTTCAAACCTCGCTCCGCCCGTCCGTGATGGGCGGAGCAATCAGTCGATCGGCACGGTCAGGCGCCGCCACCGGTGATGCGCGCAAACTTGGCGTCGACGAAGCGGAGGACCATTTCCTCCAGTTTCTCGTTGCCAAGGCGCTCGACGACCTCAACCGAGAAGCCGCGGGCGATCAACTGGCGGGCGCGAACGGCATCGATACCGCGTGCCTGGAGATAGAAGATCTCTTCGTCGCTGATCTGGGCGCTGGTACTTCCGTGGGAGCACTTCACATCGTCGGCGTTGATCTCGAGCCCGGGCATCGAATTGGCTTCGGCCTCGTCGCTCATGAAGAGATTGCGGCACGTCTGATAGGCATCGGTGCGGTGGGCGCCCTCGTCCACGAAGATCAGCCCCGAGAAGATCGTGCGCGACTTGTCGTAGAGCGAGTTCTTGTAGAGGAGGTCGCTGTAGGCACCGGCGGAAACGTGGTGCTGGAAGGTCCGCTGGTCGTATTCCTGGGTGCCGGACGGGATGCTCACGCTGAGCATGTCTGAGCGCGAGCCCTCACCTTCGAGGCGGGAGAGCGATTCGTTGCGCGCCCACTCGGCTCCCACGTTGAGTATGAATCCGGTGGTCGACGCGTCTTTCGCCACGCCCGTCTCGTTGATCGAGATCATCTTGCTGCGGTTGTTGACTGCCTGAATCGCAAGGTAGTCGATCTTCGATCCCACGCCGGAGCAAAGGTCGTTGAAGGCGATGACCAGGCCGCTGTCGGTCTCGTTCTCCGACTGGAAGTAGTCAACGACGCTGACTTTCGAGTTCGCGCCGGTGACAATCAGAGTGTGGGGGAAAACCGCGCTGCCTTCGCCGGACAGCCAGTGGAAGACCTCGATGGTTCCCTCGACTTCGACGCCGTCGGGAACATGGACAAACAGTCCGTTGCTGACCCGGGCTTCGTGGAGCGCGGCCCACTTCGCAGAGCCGAGCCGGGTGTCCTGGCGTATGAACGATTCGCGCACCTTCTCGCCCTCGACGATGAGCGCTTCCGCGAGGGGCAGGCAGATCACCTCCTCCGGGAGGCTCGACTCGATCTCGATCAGCGTCTCGTTGACGAGGATGAACTTCGCGACCGGTGCCTCGACTCCTTGGGAGCGCTCGATCAGCGAACCCGTGTCCTCCGGGACGTTTACCGACCCCTTGAAGCCGGAGAAGTCGAGTTGCTTGATGCTGGCGAAGCGCCAGTTCTCATCCTTGCGGCCGGGCGTCGGGGTATCGAGAAACCGCTGCCACGCGGCAGCCTGCCGTTCCTTGAACCAGTCGGGGAAGTCGGCGGGGGTTTCGGGGGCGGCATCGAGAATGCCGGAGGCGCTTTCGAGAAGTGCGGACATCTGGGTTGGATGGGAGAGCAGTGATGGAAACTCTTGATGGGTGGGTTGCCGGTCTGAAAACCGGCAGTCCATGTCAGCCGACCGAACCTTCCATTTCGAGGTCGATCAGGCGCTTCAGTTCGACCGAATACTCCATGGGGAACTCGCGGACGAGGTCGTTGATGAAGCCGTTGACCGCGAGAGACATCGCGTGTCCCTCGTCGATGCCGCGCTGCTGCATGTAGAACAGCATCTCCTCGGAGACCTGCGAGACGCTGGCCTCGTGCTGGGTCGCGTGCTGGTTGCCTTTCACCGTGATGGCCGGATAGGTGTCCGTCCGGCTCCGGGTGTTGATCAGGAGGGCATCGCACTCGGTGTTGTTCTTGCAGCCCTTGAGGTGCTTCGGGATGTGGACCTGGCCCCGGTAGGTCGAGCGTCCTTCACCGACCGAGATCGACTTGGAGACCACGTTCGACGTGGTGTTGTCGGCGGCGTGGATCATCTTGGCTCCGGTGTCCTGGTGCTGTCCACTGTTGGCGAGGGCGATCGAGATCACCTCGCCGCGGGCGCGCTCACCCTTCATCACCACGCCGGGATACTTCATGGTCAGGCGTGAACCGATGTTGCAGTCGATCCAGCGGATCTCCGCGTCTTCCATCGCGAGCCCGCGCTTGGTGACGAGGTTGTAAACGTTGCTGCTCCAGTTCTGCACCGTGACGTATTGGATCTTGGCACCTTTCAGGGCCACCAACTCAACGACTGCGGAGTGGAGCGTCGATGTCTCGAACTTCGGCGCGGTGCAGCCTTCCATGTACATCACCTCGGCGCCTTCGTCGGCGATGATCAGCGTGCGTTCAAACTGTCCGAAGCTCTCCGAGTTGATCCGGAAGTAGGCCTGAAGCGGCTGCTTCAGTTTCACTCCCTTGGGGATGTAGATGAAGGAGCCGCCGGAGAAGACGGCGCTGTTGAGGGCGGAGAACTTGTTGTCGCCGGTCGGGATCACCTTGCCGAACCACGGGCGGAACACCTCTTCGTATTCCTTCAGGCCTTCGGTCGAGTTGACGAAGATCACGCCCTGCTTGGTCAGCTCCTCCTTCATGTTGGAGTAGGCGGCCTCCGAGTCGTACTGGGCCTCAACACCGGCCAGGAACGCGCGCTCCTGTTCGGGAATGCCGAGACGGTCGAAGGTCTTGAGCACCTCTTCGGGCACCTCGTCCCACGAGCGCTTCGGCTTTTCGCCATCCGAGAGGTAGTAGCGGATCGCGTCGAAATCGATGTTGTTGAGATCCTCGGTCGCCCAGTTGGTGGGCATCGGTTTCTCAAGGAACGTCCGGAGCGCCTTGTGACGGAACTCGCGGACCCACTCGGGGTCCTTCTTGACGTCGCAAATGTAATCGACGGTCTTCTCCGTCAATCCACGGCCGGCATCGTACTTGTGCTTCTCAGGGAAAACGAAGTCGCCCTTCGAGCGGTCGATGTCGATCGCGGTGCGGGTGTCCTGGTCGAGGGTGGTGGAGGAATCGTAGCTCATGTGTTGGGTCGCGCGGTGGCGTGCGTTCGGGCTCAGGCGGTAACGGCTTCCTTGAGGAAGTCGTAGCCGTTCTCTTCGAGCTCCAGCGCGAGTTCGGGGCCGCCGGAGCGGACGATGCGGCCCTCGGCCATCACGTGGACATGGTCGGGCGCGATGTAGTTGAGCAGCCGCTGATAGTGGGTGATGAGGAGGAATCCGCGTTCCGGGGAGCGCATCGAGTTGACGCCCTTGGCGACGATCTTGAGCGCGTCGATATCGAGGCCGGAGTCGGTCTCGTCGAGGAGGCAGTACTTGGGATCGAGCATCATCATCTGCAGGATCTCGTTGCGCTTCTTCTCTCCGCCCGAGAAGCCTTCGTTCACGGAGCGGCCGGTGAACTTCCGATCCATCTCGAGCAGGTCCATCTTTTCATAGAGCGACTTGTAGTAGCCGACCGCGTCGAGCTCCTGGCCTTCCGGAAGGCGGGCCTGCAGGGCGGCGCGGATGAAGTTGGCGTTCGAAACCCCTGGCACTTCCGCAGGATACTGGAACGCGAGGAAGACGCCGGCGCGGGAGCGTTCGTCGATGCCCATCTCCAGCAGGTCCTCGCCGTCGAGAGTGACCGAACCCGAGGTTACCTCGTAGCCTTCATGGCCGGCGACCACCTTCGAGAGTGTGGACTTGCCGGAGCCGTTCGGGCCCATGATGGCGTGGACTTCGCCGGCGGGAATCTCGAGGGAAACTCCCTTGAGGATTTCGGTGCCGTCTTCGAGCTGGGCGTGGAGGTCGGTGATGACGAGGGACATGGTGGGAAAGTTCAAATTTCTAAGTTCCAATTTCCAAATCAGGAGGAGGGGAGTTCGCCGCGGAGGGTAATCTCGATGTCGGTGATCACCGTGCCGGGGGGCAGGTCGAGGACGTCGGCGAGGTTGACGCCGGGCTTGAAGGTGACGTCGTGGATCGAGCCGGTGGGCTTGTCGTGGAAGTGGCCGTGCTCGGCCAGATTCGGGCAGAAGCGCGACGCGTCGCGGTCGAAATTCACTTGTCGCACGATGCCGTGCTGGGTGAGCGCCTCGAGGCAGTTGTAGACGGTCGCCAGCGAGATATTCGGCAGCCGGTCCTTGATCCGGATGAAAACCTCGTTGGCAGTCGGATGGTCCCGCTGCTCCATGAGGAGCCGGTAAACCTCCCAGCGCTGCTTGGTCATACGCAGCCCGGCAATCTCGGAAGGCATGTCACCTTTCGGATCGGGCTTGCTTTCTGGAGTCGGAGAGACCATGCGGGACGGCGGACGCTAGGCGGGGTTCGAATAAGAGCAAGAATAATTCTAAATTGCTCGGCCGAATCGGTGGCAATCCCTGAAAAATGGGCAAATCCGGTGCTCTGGCTCAGCCGCCGCAGCCACCACACCCCCCACAGCCACCACAACCGGAGCCGCAGCCGGATCCGCACCCCCCTCCGTCGGCGCCGGCCGAAGAGCTCGAACCGAGCTGTTGGTTCATTTTCTCATGGATGTGCTGGAACCCCATGACCTCGGCCATCGCGGTGGGACCGAAAAGTGCAGCGCCGATCGTGATGTCCGGGAGGTGGGCCGAAGGGTCGCTGAACCGCATCCTGCTCCGGTCCTTGTGCTTTTCGCGCAGCTGATCGACGACCCGTTGACCCGCGGGTGTCAGGTAGCCGCTCGTCCAGCCCAGCGCCAAGATCAGGATGCCTGTCACGATCACTCCCATCACCAGCAGCCCGACCGGCTGGTCCCGGACGAGTCCGATCACGATCCGGATCACCCCGATCACCGCGACGACCTTGAGGGGCCAAGTGATCGCCATTCGGGCCTTGCGGCGCTCTTCCGTGGTCGGCCGCAACCCGATGCCGGCGAGCCGGACTTCGATCGATCGCAGCCGTGCCGCGAGTCCATCGCTCAGTTGTCTGGCCGGCATGCCTTTGATTCCGAACAGCCGAATCTGCTGAAGCAATGTGTCCTCCACCGGATGGATCGGAGGTGGCCCAGCAGGTTCGTCAGCGATGCTCAGGGAAGACCCGGTCAGAGAGTCCCGCCACTGCGCCCGTCCGCTGGCGATAAGGGCTGTGGCGGCAGTGAGCGTGACCCGCCGGGGGCCTCCGGCGAGGTAGGCGACATCGTAGGGGTCCTCCGGGACCTCACGGATGTTGTTTTCGACTTGGGCGCGGAAGGCCGACCGGCGGATCGCGGCGTATCCGACTGCCGCAATCAGGGCGATGCCGTAGATGATCAGGAATTCGAAACCGCTGATGGCGAGAATGTTCATGTGCGGGAAAGCCAGCGGGGGCGGGGAACGAGCCAGTACCGGGAGCTGTCGACCCAGCGTCCGGATCCGGGGTTCGCGAAACGGACGGACGGCTCAGGCCATATCTCTCTTGGCGGGGCGGTGACGAAGGTCTCTTCGTAGCTCTGAAGAGTTCGCGAGTACCAGTCCTCGAACTTGTCTCCCTCCACCGGGCCACCTTGGGTCGGTTCGTGATGGAGTTCGCGGCCGAGGACTTCCCCGCAAAAACGTTCCCAGTAACTGCGCGTGTACGTGAGATGGAGATGCCATGCCTGATCGACCGCTTCGGACGGCGTGACCGGGTGGCCGCTCTCAAGCGCGAGGAAGACGAACCGCTTGTACTCGACGATCACCCGCGCGGCGAAGGCATGGGTCCAGTCCTGCTCGCGGGCGAGGCGGCTGGTGAAGGGAAGGGATGCGTCGGGGTGGTCGAGGCGGAAATCCTCGATCCGCCGCCAGAGGCTCGCCCCTTCCGGTTTCATCACCCGAGAATGGCCTGCCTGTCACCTCGTCGGCAAGGCGTTTGAAGTCCCTTACCTGAGCTGCTCGCGCTGCGCGGATGTGAGGAAGCCCTGCGCTTTCTTTCTGTCGCTGCGAATCCACGCATTCACCTTGGTTGCTTGAGCCGGGGAGAGGTCGAGCTTGGCCGCCGCAGTCCCGGACAGCTGCTTCTTTTGATCGGACTCCGGGGCGCGCCGGTAGCCTTCGAGTCTGCCGGTTTTCAGGCGGGTTGCCGGCAGTTTGCCGAGGTCGTCGGCCGGCAAATACACGGCATCGGCGCATTCGACGCGTGCGGCTGCCGCCACAAGGTCCGGGAGTTTGGCGGCCGAAGGGTCGTAACGGACGAGCGTGACCTCGCGGCCATTGAGGAAGCCGGCTTCGGTCGTCACCACACCTTCGATCCGGCCCAACTTCATCTCGCCGGTCCAAAAGCAGAACATCGCGAATGCCGCTTCCTTCAATCGCCCCGAATGTTCCGCCGCCGTTAGCGAGAGATAGCCTGGCACGGGACGACCGGCTCTTTTCAAGGCGGCGATCATCCGACCGGCGAGCGGACCGGTGGTCCAGACGCGATCCTTGCGCGGGATGAGGTCCTTGGCATCCGCGTCGAGGAAGCGGACGACCTGGTAGTTCCATGCCGGCTCGCCGAATCGCTTCAGCACTTCCGCATCCTTGCCGCCCTTGTTGTTGTGAATGAGCAAGGGCGTGAACTCGCTTTCTATGGCACTGACGACGAGCGGGTCGGACAGCACGTCGCGGCCGAACTGCTTGCAACCGGCGCAACCCGGCACTTCCTGGAACAGGGCGAAGACCGGCTTGCCGCTTGCTTTCGATGCGGTAAGCGCCGCGTCGAGCTCGCGTTGCCAACGGACGGTGCCGGTTTCGACCGGTTGATCGGGAGCTGCGGAACAGGAACACATGGCGATGAGGGCGGTGGCGAGCGTCCACTTCATGAGGGTGGGAGTCGGCGGGCGGCAGGCGATTCCCGAGTTCTCGGCTTTCATGGGTTCGCGGTCGCGGCAGGGGTGTGGATTCGTGACTCGACAATCTCCCGCAGGGAATCATCGAGGGAATACTCCGGCACGAAGCCGGTGATCTTCCGCAGCAACGATGCGTCGCATCCTTTCCGTAGCGCTCCCTCCGGCTTGGTCGTGTCGAAGCGGACCGGCTTGGAGATACCGCTGATGTTCATCAATCGCGGCACCAGATCGGCGAGCGAGATCTCTTCCGAGGATCCGATGTTCACCGGATCGGGAGTTGGATGCGTTTCGACGAGCAGGAGCAGGGCGGTTGCGACATCGCGGGCGTCGAGGAAACTCCGGGTCTGGCGGCCACTGCCCCAGACGACGACTTCCTCGGTCGCCGGGTCGAGGATCTTCGACAGCAGCGACGGGATCACATGGGCGCCTGGGCCGGTGGCTCGGTCACGCGGTCCGCAGGCGTTGAATGGGCGCGCGATCGTGATCTTCGTTACGTCTCCGGCGGCTGCGATGGCCCGCTTCTCGATCTCCCGCTTCGCCCGGCCGTAGCCTCGATTGGCCTGTTCCGGTTCGGTTTGCTCCAACGGCAGTTCGGGTGTCGGAACGGGCGCGTCGTCCGGATAAACGCAGGAAGAACTGACGACGAGCAATCGCGGCACTCGGGCGTCGACGGCGGCTTCGAGCACGGCGTCGGCGATGCGGAGGTTCTCCTGATAGAGGCGTTCATGCCGGTCTTCGTCCGGAGTCAGTCCAGGAGCGAGGCCGGCGAGGTTCAGCACGACGTCGGAATCACGGAAGGCCTCCCTGAGATCGATCCTGTGCACGTCGGTCCGAATTCGCCGGATCGCCGGACCGTGCGTATCGAGCCGCGAGAAGTCTCCGGAGGATTCGTCGTCGATGACCGTGACCCGGGCCGAGCGGGCCACCAGTGCATCGACCACCGACGAGCCGATGAAGCCCGCCCCGCCGGGAACGATCACCGATTTGCCGTCCCAGAAGCCGCACATCCTTCAAAGCTCCCCGCGCTGGTGGATGATGGCGAGGGAAAAGGCGGGAGGGCCGCGGCAGCGCGGGCTTTACCTGATCCGGGTTCGTGCGCCAGGTTCTGTCGGGTGCGGCTCAGTGTGATTGTGGCGGCGTTCAACGAGGAGCATGCGATCGGCTCGACCCTCGCGGACCTGCACGCGCATTTGCCGGCTGAGACCGAGATCCTGGTAGTGGATGGCGGGAAGGATCGCACCGGTGAAGTGGTTGAAGGATGGACGGATCGTCTGCCGGGCCTGCGCTACATTCCGCACCCCAATGATCGTGGGAAAGGACACGCGATCCGAACCGGGATCCGCGAGGCGACGGGCGACCTGCACGCGCAGTTTGATGCCGACGGTCAGTTCTTCGCCAAGGATCTGCTGCCGCTGGTTGAACCGCTTGAGCGTGGCGAACTCGATGTCGTGCTGGGCACGCGATTCGCGACCGGCAGCGGGCGCGATGCCGATGCGGCATGGTCCCGAAGCCTGGGCAATCGAGTCGTCAGCGGTTGGGCGAGCCTGCTGTTCGGACAGCGGATGACCGACGTGCTGGCCGGGATCAAGGCGTGGACCCGGGCGTCGGCGTCGGCGATCGACCTGCGAAGCGACACCTATGAGTATGAGGTCGAGATCCCGTGTCGCGCGATCCGTGCCGGCCTGCGGGTCGGTGAGGTGCCGGTCGACACCCGGGCCCGAGAAGAAGGCGAATCGAAGGTCCCGGTCCTGCGAACTGGCATCCGGGTTCTCACCGCAACCACCCGCTTCCGATGGCAAAGCTGAACGTTTGGTGGATGACGTTACTGCCGGCGCTTCTGGCCTTGGCCGTTTATGCGCCGGTCGCGGGATACCCCTTCGTCAACTACGACGACCCGTTCTACTTCTACAGCAATCCGCATGTCGTTGGCGGCCCGACTGCCGAGAACCTGCGGTGGGCCTTCGAGATCCACGGGCCGAGCATGTGGATTCCGCTTACGTGGATGTCCCATCAGGTCATGGCCGGACTTTTCGGTACGGACCCCGGGCCGCAGCATGTCTTCAACCTGATCCTCCATGCGGCGAATGCCATGCTGCTGGGCGTTTGGTTGCGGCGTTCCACCGGTCGTGCCGGGCTGGCTCTTGGCATCGCCGCGGTTTTTGCGGTCCACCCGATCCATGTTGAATCCGTCGCGTGGGTCACCGAGCGCAAGGACGTGCTCGCCCTGTTCTTCTGCTTGCTGGCCCTCCTCTTTCACGAGCGCCGTTGCCGCAGTGGCGGTTGGGGAAGCTATGTCGGCATGTTCGTCTGCCATGCGCTTGCAGTGATGGCGAAGCCGCTCGCGGTGACCCTGCCGTGTGCGATGCTTCTCTGGGAATGCTGGCCGCTAGTCGGAAGGCTCCGCGTGAGAGCGGTGCTCGAAAAGGTGCCGTTGCTGGCCGTGTCGGCGGTTGGTAGCTGGCTGACGATTCTCTGCCAGCAGTCGGCCGGAGCCATCGGGTCGGCTGCGGACTTCCCCTTCATCCTCCGCCTTCAGAATGCGGCCGTTGCATATGCGACCTACTTGAAGCGCCTCGTCCTGCCCGACGATCTGTCGGTCTTCTATCCCTATCCGGAAACGTTGCCACTGGCCGTCTGGCTTCCGTCGTTGATCGTGCTCCTGGTGATCAGCGCGGCTGCGTGGAAACTGAGGAGGACGCTCCCGGCGTTGGCGGTCGGATGGCTGTGGTTCCTCGGAACGTTGCTGCCCATGATCGGCCTCGTCCAGGCCGGTGCGGCGGCGATGGCGGACCGCTACGCCTACTTCAGCTTCATCGGTCTCTATGTCGCTGTGGCATGGAGTCTCGATGCCTGGCTCAAGCGCCAGCCGGAACTGAAGCCGGCGGTCGCCGGCGCGGTGGGCGCGATGGTGATCGGGCTGGCGGTTGCCGGACGGTGGCAGGTCTCCTTTTGGCAGGACTCGACAGCTCTGATGCGGAGGGCCATCGAGGTGACGGAAGGGAATTACCTGGCCCACAACAATCTGGGTCTGGCGCTCGAGGAAAGGGGAGACACCGCAGCGGCCCGAGCCGCTTACGGGGAGTCCTTGGCCGTTCGGCCCGATCACACCCAGGCGTTGTCGAATCTCGGAGCCCTTGAAGCGAAACAAGGGAACCTGATGGCCGCCTTGGATCTCCTCGAAGCGGCGGTGGCGGCGGATGTCGACCATGCGGCTGCGTGGCACAACCTCGGTAAGGCGCGGCTGCAGGGAGGGGATATCGACGGCTCACGCGAGGCATTCCGGAAGGCTATCGACATCGCGCCGGACTTCGGCATGCCGCGATACGATCTCGCGGTGTTGGAGATGGGACGGCGCCACTGGGATGAAGCGGTGACTCTTCTGGCGGATCTGGTGGCGCTGGCCCCCGATCATGCCGATGCGTGGGTGAACCTCGGCTTTGTCGAACTCAAGCGTGGCAATCTGGAGGCCGCCGAGCGGGCTTTCGTTCGCGCGGTCGGACTGGGCTCGGAGCTCGGTCGGCTGAACCTCGAACGATTGCGTGCCGAGCGAGGCAGCTCGCCGGCAGAAGAGTAAGCCTACTCGTCCGGTGATGAGCGAAGTGGCGCGCTCCGGCCGGAGGACTTGAGTCGCTCCAAGGCTTCCTTCAGTTCTCGAACCTTTTCCGGGTGCTTGAGGTAGAGATTCTCCGTTTCTCCCGGGTCCTTCTCCATGTCGTATAGCTGGCCCGGAGCGTCCGGCGCTTTTTCGGGAAGAATGTAGGGCGTGAGCTGGGGCTTTTTCCGGTAGTCGTTGCCGCCGGACCCCCGGTGGTCGAGGTACTTCCATTTCCCGCTTCGGATCGCCAGTTCGAGCCTGTTGGTCTGGTGGATCGTGAACGGACGGATCGGATCCTTCAGGTCGGGATCCTTCAGCAGGGGCAGCAGGTCGAAGCTGTCTTCGGCGGCATCGTTCGGCAGTTGGTACCCGATGATCGAGGCACAAGTGGCCATGATGTCGGTGAGGCATGTGGTCTGGCTCGTTTCACTTCCTGCTTCGATCTCGCCCTGCCAGCGAACGATGAACGGCACGCGGTGGCCGCCTTCCCACTGGTCCCGTTTCATGCCTCGCCACGGGCGGGCGCCATCGTGGCCGTGATCCGCCCGCATATTGACGATCGGTGCGATCTCCGGGCCATTGTCGCTGCTGAGCATCACGATCGTGTTCTCGGACATGCCGAGTTCGTCGAGTTTCGTCATCAACCGGCCGACGATGGCGTCCAGTTCCATGATGAAGTCTCCATGCGCTCCGAGTCCGCTTTTGCCGACGAACTCGGGCGCGGGGATCGATGGCAGATGGACCGCCTGGGTCGAGTGGACGAGGAAGAACGGCTGGTCCGGACGCTCGCTTTTGTGTTTGTCCAGAAAGCGGAGGCTGCGATCGAGAAACTTCAGGTCGACTTCGTCCATCTTGAAGTCCGGCGCGATGCGGCCGGGACGGCAATCCTTGGTGTAGGGGTTCTCGGGGATGGTTGACTTGTCGATTGGCGCCACCGGTGGATTCGGCACCCGGTCGTCCTCGATGTAGGCGTAGATCCAGTCAGTTGTCGGGCAGCAGGCGGTGCCGAAGAACTCGTCAAAGCCCCGGTGCACCGGCGAGTCGGTGATCGGCCGGCTGTAATCGATTCGCTTTTCCCCTTCCGGTCCGCCATCGGAGATCGGCTTGCCCTCCGAGTCCCGGAAAGTCAGTCCGACGTGCCATTTGCCGATGAGCGCCGTGAGGTAGCCCTTTTCCTTCAGCATGCCGGGCAGGGTCAGCCGGTCGGCCTCGATCATGTTGGGGCCGCCCGCTCCGGTGAAGACGCCCTTCAAGCCGGTGCGGAACGCCATGCGGCCGGTGAACAGGCTGTAGCGCGAAGGTGTACAGACCGTGGACGGACTGTGGGCGTCGGTGAAACGCAGTCCTTGGCTGGCGAGGCGGTCGATGCTGGGAGTCGCGACCTTGGACTCGGGATTGTAGCAGCCGACATCTCCGTAGCCGAGGTCGTCGGCGAAGATGATCAGGATGTTCGGCAACGATCCGGCCGCGGCCGCCGGGGCAACCGCGGCGGCAAGCAGCAGGCTGAGGAGTGCCGGTCGGATCATTCGGCTGGCGCCAGGCGCAGGATGGAATCCGGATCGTTCAGGATCACGTAGAGATAGCCGTCAGGTCCGTCGGTCACATCGCGGACGCGGCCGAGGTCCTTGAGGATGACTTCCTCTTCGACAACCTTGTGGTCCTTGATACGCAGCCTCCGCACCTCCTTCTGGGCGAGGGCGCCGGCGAAAAGGTCGTTCTTCCACTCGGGGAAGCGGTCACCGGTGTAGAAGTCGAGCCCGCAGGTCGCGATACTGGGAACCCAGTAGGTCACCGGTTGCTCCATGCCTTCCTTTTCCGTGATTCCGGTGATCGGCGTGCCGTTGTAATTCATCCCGTAGGTGATGACCGGCCAGCCGTAGTTGAGTCCCTTGCGGATCCAGTTCAGCTCGTCGCCGCCCCGCGGCCCGTGCTCGGTGCTGTAGATCGAACCGTCGCGCGGATCGATGTCGAGACCCTGCGGGTTGCGGTGGCCGTAGGTCCAGATTCCCTTGATGGCTCCCTCCGTCCCGACGAACGGGTTGTCTTCCGGTTCGCGGCCGTCATCGAACAGCCGGTAGATCTTGCCCTTCGGATTGTTCAGGTCCTGGGACTCCATCATGCCACCGCGTTCGCCGACGATGAAGTAGACGTAGCCCTTGTTAAAAACGATCCGGGTGCCGAAGTGCACGCCGGCGTCGGTGTAAAACGGCTTGTCGGTTTTCCAGATCCACTCCTGATCGACCCACTCGTGGTCTTTGATCCGGCCGCGGACCACAGCAGTGATGGTCTGAGGCTTGTCTGCCTTCTTGCCGTCCTTGCCTTCTTTCCCCGCACCCTTCTCCCACCAGCCGTCAGAGAAGGCGAGGTAGACCCAGCCGTTGGACTCGTAGCCGGGATGCACCGCGACCTCGAGCAGTCCACCCTGTCCGTGGGCGATCACCTCCGGCGTGCCTTTGACCGGTTGTGGGTCGAGCTTGCCATCGGCGCCGATGATTCGGAGTTGTCCGCCGCGTTCGGTCACGAGTTTTCTTCCGTCCGGAAGAAAGGCGAGGGCCCACGGAAGTTTCAGGCCGTCATCGGCGACCGTCTCGATCGTGTAGTCCTCGTGTGCGGTTTGGGTGACCTTGCCCGGCTCCGGCTTCGGAAAGTCGATGCCCTTCGCCAGGGCCTCCTTCTCCTTCTCACGGATGTAGATCACCAGCGAGCGGATCTGGTTGTCGTCAAGCACCGTCGAGAACGGCGTCATTCCGAGCTGCGGGTTGCCTTCGGCGATGCTCTTGCGGATCTCGGCTTCGGTCGCGCCATGCTTCCACTCGCCGTCGATCAATGAGCCGCCTTGCCCTCCGCTCAGATCCTTGCCGTGGCAGCCCGAACACAGCGTTTCGAACAGCTTGTCGACCTTCATTTCCGAGTAGTCGGGGGTGTCTTCAGCAAACAGAGACAGCGGCAGGAGGAGGAAGGCGGTGAGTGACTTCATCGGTTGGACGGAACCTTGACGCTTCCGGTTGATCGCGCAAGTGAAGAGCGCTGAAGCCCCTTGTGGGCTGGTCAGAATCCGAGCTCGGCGGTGATCCAGAAGCTCCGCGGCTGGCCGGTTCCGCGGATGCCGTCGCTGCCGAGGCCGGTGACGATTTCGGCATCGAGCAGATTCTCGACGCGGGCGTGAACGCTCAGCGAGTCGGTGGCCTGCCACGTTCCGCCGATACGGCAGGTGTAGTAGCTGGGAATCCGGCGCGAGGCGAGGGCGTCGTCGAAACGAGACGATCCGTATTCGATCCCGGCGAAGACCGAAACGGTGTCGCTTGGTCTTGCTGTCAGGCTGCCGATCAGGCGGAGGTCCGGCGCGAAGGGGAAGGGTTTGTCCTCCAGAAGAGGCTGGTTCCTCGATGAGCTGAACTCTGTGTCGGACCAGAGCCCGTCGAAACGCACGGTCCAGAAGTCATCGGGCCGCCACTCGGCCGAGGTCTGCAGACCAAGGATGCGGGCTTCGTCGACATTGGCTCGTTGGGCACCGGTGCCGCCGGGAGGCAGGCTGCCGAAGATCGCGGCGATTTCGGCGGGGTCGGTGACCGGCACGTTGGCAATCGCGTCGCGGACCCAGTGATGGAAAACGGATGCCTCGAGCGTGAAGCAGTCGTTCGGTCGCCACTCGAGACCGGCCTCGATGCTGTAGAACCGCTCGGGATCGAGATTCGGGTTTGCCTCGGTCAGGTCGTTGCGCACCCGGAACGGCCGGTGGAGTTCGTTCAGGGTCGGCAGCCGGTAGCTGGTCGAGATTGCGGCGTGGCCGGTCAGCCTGCGGGTGAGGTCGTGCCGGATCGAAAGTGCCGCCGAGGGCTCCCAGCCCTCGCGATTCGGCGAAAATCCGGAACGCAGCAGCGCGCCACTCGTCAGGGATCGTTCGATGCGCTTGCCGTCACGCAATTCCCAGCGGTCGAGCCGCAGGCTGGCGTCGAGGCGGGTGCCTGCTCGCGGCTGCCACTCACCCGTCGCGAAGATTCCGGCAAGGTTCTGCGAGCCGCCTGCCTTGCGGCGGCGGAAGGTGCCAGCGTCCTCGTTGGTTTCGCCTCGTAACAAGCGGAGGTCGGCGCCGACCGTGACAGCGGATGTGTCGCCCGTCTCGCGTCGGATCACGAAGGCTCCGCCGACGCCTTCGCCCGGGACGTCGAACTGGTTCAGCGCGACCCGTTCGGTGGAGCGGAGAGAGTCGATGGAACTGAAGACCGACGCGAACCGCCGGCGCTGGTAGTAACCGAGCAGCTGCCAGGAAAGCGGGCCATCTTCCGAAGTGATGCGCACGGAAGCGTCGAAGGCCTCCGTCGTGTTGCCGGTCACCGGAGTGCCGTTGCCACGGCGTTCATCGTAGAAGGACAGGGCCGGTTCGACCGTGAGATGATCCGTCGGCCGCCATACGGCCCGCAGGTCGAAGCCGGAGAAGTCGAGTCCGAGACGGCGGTCGATCGCACCGCGCTGCGATGCCGGAACCGTTTGGAATCCGTCGCTGTGGGTCGTGAAGCCGAGAAACGAGAAGCCCAGCCGTGTGTCGTCGGAAACCAGATTCGCCGCCACGGAACCGCCGTAGGTCCCGTGGGATCCCGCGGTCAGGCGCAGCATCGCGCGGTTTTGGTCGATCGGGCGCCGGTTGAGCCGGATGCTGCCGGCGGGGCTCAGGTTTCCCCAAGCGGCAGAGCGGGAGGCGGGGGCGATCCGCACGCTTTCCAGCGCCCAGGGATCGAAGCGTGCCCAGTGCACCCATCCGCCGAAGGGATCGTTCTGGGGGATGCCGTCCCGGAGGACCAAGGTTCGCGATGCGGCGGTGGCACCGGTATTGCGCAAGCTTACACCGGCGGCGGTGGGATTGGCGAAGATGGCCGACTGCGGACGATATAGGGAGAAGGAAGGATCCGTCGCGAGCAGTTCGTCGATGGTCCGGGGGGCGAAGCTGGATATCTCCGTTTCATCCCAGAAGGCGAGCGATCCGGGTGCGCTGCCATCGCGTTCGGCCAGCACCACCGTTTCCGGAAGCTCCTCGGCGGCGGCGAGGGTGCCGAGCGCGAGAAGCAGGCTGCCGCGGAACATCAGTAGCCCTTCCAGAACAGCAGCGCGCAGGCGAGGACGGCGACGCCGTATCCGAGACCGCCGAAGCAGAGCATCTTCCAGCGCTTGTCCTCGGCGGTCGCCCAGCTGACCGCATCGCGGAACAGGTAAGGCATGCCGACCCAGTAGAGCGACTTGATGATCAGCACGTAGGCGAAGATCGGGATCAGCAGGCGGCTGGTGGGAGCTTTCAGGAAGGCCGACTCGAGCAGCGGGGCCGCGACGAGGAGGCCGAGAAGACCGAGGGCACGGACGGCGAGGAATTCCTTCACCGCGATGCAGATGAGCACGATCGAGATCGGCACCGCCAACTTGAGGAACGGCTTCATCGCGTTGAACTGGTCGCCGAGGTCCATCGCCAGCGAGTTCAGCAGGCCGGGCCCAGGTTGGGCGACGAGCAGCCAGAACCAGATCAGGCCGACACCCACGAGAATCTGGCCGATCTGCTGGTTGCGTGGGAAGCGCTTGAGGAACCTCTTCACCGCGTCCGCTTTGACCAGCATCAGCGCGTGGAGGCCGATCAGCCACAGGCCGAGGACGATGCCGGTCGTGAAGAGCGGCAGTTTCTCGTAGGCGTGCATTGACTGAGAGGCATCCATGCGGGCTCGGGATTAGGGGGCGGAGGGGCGGATGTCCAATATTGATTGTTGGAGGCTCACGGAGCCTGGGTTTCCTCGGGCGGCATGCGGCCCGGGATGAGGCAGAGGCCGAGGAAAGTGAGAGTGGGAGCCGCGGCCAGCGGATACAGGAAACGAATTACGTCTCCGTCTTCATGGGCAAACCACACCATCGTCGCGGCAGCCATGCCCGCAATACATCGCAGGAAAATCCGCAGAAGCTTGCTGCTTCCGAGAAACGGAAAGAGAAAGGGTGCCGAGGTCACTACAGCGCTAACTGTCAGAAACGTGGCAATCGCGCGACCACCGTCGATTCCACCGGTATCCAACGTGACCAGGCTCTCGGCAACCCAAGGCCATACGTCGTGGCTTTCTGCGTCAAGGTAGACCGCTCCGTAACTTACAAGGCCGCCGATCAGTCCGGTCATCCCAGCCCACTCACGGGCGCTAGACGGAAACCGCGCCCTCGGCGCGCCGGTCGGCACCTCCGTCATTCCCCGGTGCCGTTCACCATGGCGATCGCCTCGTTGAGCGCGTCCTTCATCGTCTCCTTGAGTTGGATCCGGGCACCGAAGACCGCCTCGGCTTCCTCTTCGGTCAGGAACTCGGGAAGTCGCTTGCCGAGGAACTCCGTCTGAGCGTCCCACTCCTCGTCGAACCGTTTCTCCGGTTCACCGGCCACGATCGCCTGCATGCCTTCGAGGGAGTTCCAGTCGACTCCGCTGGTGGCCTTCCGGGCCTCGTGAAGCGTGGAAATCAGCATCCGCTCCTTCTCGATCTCAAGGGCCACTCCGCTCTGGTCCATGATCGGCCGGAGTTGCTCGACCATGTGACGCTCCGGCTGCATCTCGTGGTAGTCCTCGAAGGTTTCGAAGTCGGCGTCGCTGTCGAGGAAGTCCCGGATGCGACGGTCGTTGGCGACCTCGAACTCCGCGATTTCCTTCTCGATCAGCGGCCGGTCGGTCGGCAGCGCATCGACCCAGCGGGCGGCCATTTCGCGAAGCTTCGCATTGCGGGCGGCGATGAGGTCTTCGAAATAGGCCCGCTCCTTGTTGGTCAGGTTGAGCTCGTAATGCAGGTCGGAATACGGGCTCAGCGCGTTCTTCTGGATCACCCCGGTATCCGGAGCGGGGTAGCTGTCGGGCACGTTGCGGATTCCTTCGGCGATGACCGGCGCGGGATCTTCCGAGTTGTTGTCGGCGGCTCCGGGCGTCCCGGTCTTCGCGGGAGCCGTGCCGGCTTCAGGCTGGGCATCCGGTGGCGGCAGCGCCCGCAGCCGGTTGATCTCCTCTTGCAGCGACTTGATCCGGGTTTCCTCGACCACGACCGTGGCGAGCACCGCGACAACGACGGTGGAAATGGCGAGAGCGGGCTTCACGTTGTCGCGAGCATGGGGGCGGATCCGTGGCAGGGCAAGGAGGAGCGCCGAATATGGAATGGAGCGCCGGTTATGAATCCGGCAGTTCGGCCGCGGTTCGGAAAGATGCCGGTTTCATAACCGGCGCTCCTTCAGCCGATCAGCGCTTCTTCGCCTGATCCATCGCCTGGCTGAACCAGTCGTTGCCGCCTGCCGGCTGCGGCCGGTGGTCGCGACGCTGCGGACGCGGCCCACGTTGCGAATTGCCCCGCCCGCCACCGTTCGAGCGTGGCTCGAGATCCGGCTTCGCCTTCATCGAAAGGGAGATCCGGTTGCGGGGAACGTCGACTTCAAGGACGGTGACATTCACCTTCTGCCCGACCTTCACCACCTCGGCGGGATCACGGACGAAGTGGTCGGCGAGCTGGCTGACGTGGACGAGTCCGTCCTGGTGGACGCCGACATCCACGAACGCACCGAAGGCGGCGACGTTGGTCACGATGCCGGGCAGCTTCATGCCGGGGCTCAGATCGGATGGCTTCTCGACACCCTCGGCGAAAGAGAACAGCTCGAACTGCTTGCGCGGGTCGCGGCCGGGCTTAGCGAGCTCGTCGAGGATGTCCTGAAGCGTCGGCAGTCCCACCTCGTCACTGGCATATTTGCGCAGGTCGATCTTCTTGCGCAGGGCTCCATCGCGCATCAGGTCGGCCACACCGCAGCCGAGGTCGGCTGCCATTTGCTCGACCAATCCGTAGCGCTCCGGGTGGACGGATGAGGCGTCGAGCGGATGTTCGCCGTCGCGGATCCGCAGGAAGCCGGCGGCCTGTTCAAAGGCCTTGTCGCCGAGGCGCGGCACGTTCTTCAGATCCGCCCGCGAGCGGAACCCGCCGTTCTCGTTGCGGTAGGCGACGATGTTCTCCGCGAGGGACGCGTTGAGGCCCGAGACGTAGGCGAGGAGCTGCTTGGACGCGGTGTTGAGCTCGACCCCCACCGCATTCACCGAGCTGACGACGGTGTCATCGAGGCTTGCCTTCAGCGCGCGCTGGTCGACGTCGTGCTGGTACTGTCCGACCCCGATCGCCTTCGGGTCGATCTTCACCATCTCGGCCAGCGGGTCCATCAGGCGGCGGCCGATGCTCACCGCACCGCGCACGGTGACGTCCTCGTTCGGGAACTCGTCGCGGGCGACCTCGGATGCCGAGTAGACCGACGCGCCCGACTCGTTGACCATGATGACCGGGATGGAGGAGGGCAGCTTGAGTTTACGGACGAAGGCTTCGGTTTCGCGACTGGCGGTGCCGTTGCCGATGGCGATCGCCTCGATCTGGAACTTCTTGATCAGGCCGGTGAGCTCGACGGCGGCCTCGTAGAGCTGGCTGTTCGAGCCGGCGGTGGCGTGCAGCACGGTGTGGTGGAGCAACGAGCCTCGGGCATCGAGCACGACCGTCTTGCAGCCGGTGCGAAAGGCCGGGTCGATGGCAACGGTGCGCTTGCCACCGAGCGGCGAGGCGAGGAGCAGCTCGCGGAGGTTGTCGGCAAACACGCGAATCGCGGTTTCATCGGCCGCCTTCTTTCCGGCGAGGCGCATCTCGGTTTCCATCGAGGGCATCAGCAGGCGCTTGCAGCCGTCCTCGACCGCCAGCCGGACCTGTTCCGCGGCCGGGCCCGAGCCGGTGACCCAGTCGGGCGCGGCGAAGGTCGAGACCCGCTCGAGCGGCACCTCGATCCGCATGATCAGGAAGGCCTCCTTCTCACCGCGGCGGATGGCGAGCATGCGGTGCGACGGGATCTTGTGGAACGGCTCGCTCCAGTCGAAGTAGTCGCGGTATTTCGCGGCGTCCTTGTCCTCGTCCTTGCCATACATCACCCGCGAGCTGACGACGCCTTCCTCCTCATAGATCTTCCGTGTGCGGCCCCGCAGGTCGGCGTCGTCGGCCACGCGTTCCGCAATGATGTCGCGGGCGCCGGCGAGCGCTTCATCGGCGTCGGCGACTTCCTTCTCCGCATCGACGAACTTGGCGGCTTCGTCGGCCGGATCGGCGTTCTGGTTTTCCAGCAGCCAATCGGCAAGCGGCTCGAGTCCTTTCTCCCTGGCCTTTGTCGCACGGGTTTGGCGCTTCGGGCGGTAGGGAGCGAAGATGTCCTCAAGCGCGGCCATGGTGGAGGCACCGGCGACCTTCTTTTTCAAGTCATCGCTGAGCAGGCTGCGCTCCTCAAGGGACTTGAGGATGGAAGAGCGGCGGGCGTCGAGTTCGGCGAGCTGCACCATCCGGTCGCGGACGGCTTGGATCTGGACCTCGTCGAGTGAGCCGGTGGCTTCCTTGCGGTAGCGGGAAATGAAGGGGACCGTGGCGCCCTCGGCGAGGAGCTTGGCGGTCGAGGCAACCGAAGTGGCGGCGATGCCGGTTTCGGATGCGATGGTGGCGATGTGGCTGGCAGCGGCGGAAGTCGGAACGTCGGACATGGGTGAAAGGGCGAAACTAGCGGGGTCGGATTCGCGGTGGCAAGCGATGGAAAATTGCAAGGCCGGAGTGGCGAAACAAGAAGATGGGGAACAACGAAAAACGCGAAATTGACGAAATGACTGTGCTTGGACGGGAAAGCCCCCTCGCAGGATTTCCGGGAGACGGATGATTCGGAGAGATTTCGCGTCCTTTCGCGTTTTTCGTTGTTCCTCCGTCCTCTATTCGGGGGGGTGAAAGGCAGACGGGTCGGAAGTCGTTGAGGGGGACATGATTGCACGACTCCTGACCATTCTTTCCTTCAGCCTGGGCATCGCCGCGGCGGCGGACCGGCCGAACATCGTGCTGATCATGGCGGACGACCTCGGCTTCGCGGATCTCGGCTGCTACGGGGCGGAAATCGAAACGCCCCGTCTCGACCGGATTGCCGGAGAGGGTCTGCGGTTCACGCGTTTCTACAACACCGCGAAGTGCCACTCGTCACGGGTCTGCCTGCTCACCGGCCTGTGGTGCGACCAGGCCGGCAGCGAGTCACTGTCGCGCGGTGCGACGATCGCCGAAGCGTTGAAGCCGTCGGGCTACCACACGATGATGGTCGGCAAGTGGCACCTCTCGAAGGCGCCGACGGACTTCGGCTTCGAGCGCTACTGGGGGCACCTTTCGGGTGCGACCAACTTTTTCACCGGCGACAAGACCTTCCGGCTCGATGAGAAGCCGTGGAAGGTTCCGTCCGAGCTGAACGGCAAGCCCTTCTACGTGACGGATGCCAACATCGACTTCGCGCTCGATTTCCTCAGCGATCACCGGAAGTCGGAGCGGAAGGACGATCCGTTTCTTCTCTACGTCGCTTTCAACGCGCCGCACTACCCGCTGCAGGCGCCGGAAGAGGACGTGAAGAAGTATGCAGATCGCTATGACTTGGGTTGGGACGAACTGCGTGCCGCACGCCACAAGCGTCAGTTGGAGTCCGGGCTGCTGTCGTCGGAGTGGAAGCTCTCGCCGCGCCCCGGTCATGTGCCTGCGTGGGACTCACTTTCGGAAGCGGAGAAGAAGTGGGAGTCGGAGCGGATGGCGGTGTTCGCGGCGATGGTCGACATCGTGGATCGGAACGTCGGACGCCTCGTCGATGATCTGAAAGCGAATGGTGAGTGGGACAACACGCTCTTCCTGTTCTGCTCGGACAATGGCGCTTGCCCGTTCGAGCGGACGCGCGGCAAGGAGCTGCGGCCGTGGGATCCGAAGTCGTATTGGACCTACGACACCGGCTGGGCGCACGTCGGCAACACGCCTTTGAGGCTTTACAAGCAGAACCAGCACGAGGGCGGGATCTCGTCGCCGTTGATCGCGCACTGGCCGAAGGGAATGCCGGATTCAGGCGACGGCTGGCGCAAGCTGAACGACGGATCGCAGGCGACCGACCAACCGGGGCACCTCGTGGATTTCATGGCGACCTGCCTGGATCTGGCGGGAGCGGAGTACCCGAAAGAGGTAGGCGGGCGCGTGATGGATCCGCTGCAGGGCAAGTCATTGGTGCCGGTGTTGAAGGGGGAGGTGCGCGAGCCGCACGAGACGCTGTATTTCCACTTCGCAGCGGGTGACCGGGCGTTGATGAAGGGCGACTGGAAAGTCGTCTCGGCCAAGCGCGGCAAGTGGGAGCTGTATCACCTCGGCAAGGACCGGACGGAGTTGAACGACCTGTCGGCGAGCGAGCCGAAGCGTCGGCAGCAGATGATCAACGAGTGGTTCCGGATCGCGAAGGATGTCGACCGCTTGCCGGAAAGGCAGCTCAAGCCCGCCACCGGCGAGGCACCGAAGCTCGGAGTGGGGCGGAAGGAGTGAGGGATGGTGCGCGGACTTTAGTCCGCTTGGTCAGACCGAATCAGCGGACTAAAGTCCGCGCACCCTTGGCCAGTCGATTCCGGCGCTAGAGCAGGGCCATGCTTTCGGCTCGGAACAAAGACCGGCCTTCACGGGGTTGTTGCGGATGTAGGATCGGGCTTGGAAGAAGTGTTTTTCATCACGAATGGCGCGGTCGAAGTAGTCCTTTTCCCACAGAGTCCCCGTCCGGCCGAGCGTGCGATTGATTTTCATCGATGAACCGCCCTTCCACTGTTGGACGATCGCAGAGAGGGGATGTTCGCTCTGAATCCGAATCAACACGTGGACATGATTCGGCATGATGCACCACTCAAGCAGGTCGTAACGCTCCCCGTCTCCTGCAATCAGCGTGTCTTGGACGATTTTGGAGACAGATGCTTTGGCAAGAACACAGGCCCCGTAGCCGGAGTCTTCGTGCCGAGCGATCAGTTTACGAAGTCTCTCGGCAGCTCCTGAGGCGATCCTCTGGTCCGGCGAATCCAATAGCTCGGAGAGTTCGGTTTTCCACTTCGTGATGAGTGGTTTCGGAACCGAATCCGCCAACCGGAAGGTGATTCCCTGAAGTGAGCCGGGGACATCCCTATGAGGCAGGTAACCCCGATTGTAGATGCCCTTGTGCTCCATGGTGCGCGGACTTTAGTCCGCATCTCACCGGTGGACGATGAAGAATGCGGACTGAAGTCAGCGCACCATCAAACCACCTCGCCGTAGAGCGTGAAGCCGGTGGACTCGTCGACCTTGATGTCGATCAGTTCGCCGGTGAGCTTGTTCGGATCGCCTTCGAAGATGAGGATCTTGTTCTGGCTCGTGCGGCCGCTGAGGCGCGACTTGTTGTTCTTCGACGGCCCTTCGCAAAGCACACGCTGCACGGTGCCGACCAAGGCCTCGTTCTTGGCGCGGGCGATGACGTTCACGGCGTCGAGGAGACGCTGGTTCCGCTCCTCCTTCACGCTCTCCGGAAGTTGCTCGTCCATCTCGGCGGCCGGCGTGTCCTTGCGCTTCGAGTAGCGGAACACGAAGGCATTGTCGAAACGCAGCTGGTTGCAGGTGTCGACGGTCGCCTGGAAGTCCTCCTCGGTCTCGCCGGGGAAGCCGACGATGATGTCGGTGGTGATCGCAAGGTCGGGCCGTGCGGCACGCATCTTCTCGCAGATCTCGACGAACTTCGCGTGCTTGTACGGGCGGCGCATCAGCTTGAGGATGCGGTCGCTGCCGCTCTGCATCGGGAAGTGGATGTGCGAGCAGAGCTTGGGCAGGTAGGTGAAGGCGGCGACAAGGTCGTCGCGGTAGCCAATCGGGTGCGGCGAGGTGAAACGGATCCGCTCGATTCCGTCGATCTCATGCACCGCCTCAAGCAGCTGCACGAAGGGCGACTTGCCGTCGACCTTCTCGAACTCGGTGCGGCCGTACAGGTTCACGATCTGGCCGAGCAGGGTGACTTCCTTCACGCCGCGATCGACGAGGCGCTTCACCTCCTCGACGACCTCGGGGATCGGCCGGCCGCGTTCCTTGCCGCGGGTGTCGGGGACGATGCAGAACGAGCAGCGCATGTTGCAGCCCTGCATGATCGAGACGAAGGCGGTCGCCTGGTAGTCCTGCGGGACGTGGTCGCGGATTGTGTTCTGCGATCCTTCCTCCTCCTCGATGTCGCAGACATTGTCGCCGAGCAGCGAAAGCGCGGGATCGTCCATCCGGCGCTCGAGCCGGCGTGAAAGGATGCTGTCGACGTATTCGAAAACCTTGTGGTACTTCTGCGTGCCGACGACCACGTCGAGGTGCGGCACGCGTTCGAAGAGCTCGGGCCCGCGTGACTGGGCCATGCAGCCCATGAAGCCGTAGACGACGTGCGGGCGGGTCTGGCGGTGCGCACCCATCAGGCCCATCTTGCCCAGCGCCTTCTGCTCGGCTTGGTCACGCACCGAGCAGGTGTTGACCAGGATGGCGTCGGCTTCCGTCTCGTCGCCGGTCACCGTGTAGCCGCCTTCGCGGAACATCTGCGCCACCTGTTCGGAGTCGCGGGCGTTCATCTGGCAACCGTAGGTGCGGATGTGGACCTTGGGCATCGGGCGGGAAGCGATACCCCCCGCACGCGGTTGTTCAATGGCAAAAGTGCCGATTGACGGATCCCGTGATCCGGTCGAATGCGTGACGTGAAAGCGATCCTGACACTTCTGGCGGCGGCATTTCTCACGAGTTGCTCGACCCTGACCGTGCCCGGGCAGGGCGATACGGTCGCCGGACCGGACCGGGCCGCGGCGTTGCTGGAACGTTCGGCCAAGGCCACCGGAGACGCGTGGAGCCGGTATCGGAAGGTCACGGTTTGCTTCGATGGCGAGTGGGGTTCGATTGTGAAACGCCTGCAGCCGGAGCTGGTCGACGACCGGTTCCGGAAGACGTCGGTGGAGACCTACGACACCCGCCGGGGAACGGTCGTTCAACAGCACCGTGGGCCGGACGGAGCAAAGACCGTGGAGCGCAGTCGCTCGGATGTCGTGGTGACCTACAATGGCGAACGGATTGGCGACGAGCCGCGTCGGGATGCCTCGGCATTGGTGGCCGACGCCTACACCGCGTTTCTGCTCGGGACGTCGTGGTTGAAGGAAAAGGGTGAGGATCTTTCGGTGATCGGCACCGACACCATCGACGGCGAAGTCTGCGACGGCGTGCAGGGAACGTTGCGTCCCGGGCTCGGGTTTTCGGAAGAGGACCGGTTCATCGCGTGGATCGGCCGCGACAGTGGGCTGATGCGGCGCTTCCAGTTCACGATCGAGGGACTGGCGAGCACGCGGGGGGCTGACGTCGATGTGACGTTTTCGGAATTTTGGAAGGCGGCGGATGGCAGTGTCTGGCCGGGTCGGTTCCTCGAGTGGGTGCATCGGCCGGTATTCGTCATGGCGCACGAGTGGACGATGACCGGCCTGGAAGTCGACGGGCGGAAGCTGAGGTAGGGGGGCGGAGCGGGCCTTTCAAAAAGGTAGGGACAAGCGCCCCCGGGTCCCCCGATAAAGTCGGGGCTTGTCCGATGCGCGAAGGATCGCAACGGCTGTGTGGGTGGATCGCGGGCGACTGGGGGCAGTCGTCCCTACCTGCCGGGGTTCCGGGGCGCGGCTGGCGCCACGCGGTCCGCTCCGCCAGCCCTCCCCGTGCTTGCATGCCGGGGCGAGCGCCCCGATGCTCCGCACATGTTCGATTTCCTGAAGCCCCGCTGGAAAAAGGATGCGAAGCATCTTCTCAAGGGCGCGAAGAAGTTCATCCACTACAAGCGGGATCTGCTCGCGGACGACCGGATCGATGAGATCGAGTCGCGCCGGGTCGATCTCCGGGAGGCGATGAAGTCGAACGACCGGAAGCTGGTCGAGGAGGCCGGCAAGCAGCTCCGGGCGACCTGCGAGCAGGCACTGCCGCGGGCGCCGAAGCAGACGTGGTGGGAGGAGAATGTCGAAGTGCTGTTCGTCGCGCTGGTGATCGCGCTCGGCCTGCGCGCCTATGTGCTCCAGCCGTTCCGGATCCCGACCGGTTCGATGCAGCCGACGCTGAACGGGATCACGGTCGTGCGAGCGCCCGACAGTTTCGAGAAACCGTGGATCGGTCAGCGGGCATTCGAGTGGTTGTGGCGTGGCCGCACCTACAAGACCTATGTCGCGGAGAACGACATGAAGCTGGTGCCCCAACGCAACGGCCATGCGGGTCGTCCAGCTTCGTGGTTCCTGTTCACGAGGACGGCTTTCGACTTCAGCGACGGCACCACGATCAAGGTTCCGGCCGAGTCGAACGAGGCCGGTAACATTTTCAAGGGGAGTGACACGCCTGGGCAGTACAAGGCGGGCGAGACCATCTTCAACGGCTGGATCGACACCGGGGACCTCGTTCTGGTCGACAAGATCTCCTATCACTTCCGCAAACCGAAGCGGGGTGAAGTCTTCGTCTTCGACACACGGGGCATCCCGACCCGCGGTGAGTCGCGTGGGCCGATGGCCGATCAATCGGGCGGATCCCACTACATCAAAAGGCTCTGCGGTGTCCCGGGTGACGAACTCCAGATCGATGCCCCTGAATTGTGGGTGAACGGAAAAATCGCCGACGAACCCGGAATCGTCCGGGTGATGAAACACGAGGGCGAATACGCCGCGTACGCGAACGGAGAGCCACGGCCGGGATACATTCTCGGAGACCTGAGACCGGGCGGAATGGCGGTGGCCTACTCCAAGGCGCCGCTTGTGAAGGAAGGTGATGTTTTCAAACTCAAGGACTCCGAGCAGGTCGGCATGCGCCAGTATGCGGCGCTCGGCGACAACACCGCGAACTCGTTGGACTCCCGCTACTGGGGGCCGGTCCACGAGTTCAACCTCGCGGGGCCGGGCTGGTTCTCGCTATGGCCCTTCGGGTCCGGCCACTGGGGCTTCATCCGTTAAACGCGTTCAGGCCATGGCCTGCGCAAATGCACGCATTCTCCGTGCGGGCCATCCGGGGTAGCAGGGGCCCGTTCTTCACGACCGAATGACCGACGCCGCCACCATCACGCAGCAGGCCCGATCGAATCTGGCCTTCGCGTTGCACATCCTGCCGAAGGAACGGCGGGATGATGCGGTGATTTTCTATGCGTTCTGCCGGGTCATCGATGACCTTGCCGATGACCTCGAGAAGCCGCTCGAGGAGCGCGAGGCCGCGCTGGCCGCCTGGGAAGACGGATTGCGCGACGGATTCGCGGATCCCGATCCGTTGCAGAAGGACCTGCTTGCGATGCGCGAGCGCTGCGACATTCCGACGGACCTGCTGGTGGCGGTGGTCGACGGCTGCCGCATGGACCTCCGCCCGCAGCGATTCGGGACGTGGGAGGACCTGTCGAAGTACACGTGGAAGGTCGCCTGTGCGGTCGGGCTCGTAGCGATGCGGATTTTCGGGGCGCAGGATCCGGGCACCGAGAAGTATGCCGTGGCTCTCGGCCATGCCTTGCAGATCACCAACATCATCCGGGACGTCGGCGAGGACCTCTCAAATGGCGCACGGATCTACCTGCCGTTGGCGGACCTTCACCGTTTCCAATACAGCGAGCGCGACTTGGTGGGCCGGGTTCACGACGGGCGTTTCATGGCGCTGATGGCGTGGCAGGCGGATCGCGCTGAGGAGTTCTACAAGGAAGCCGCCGAGTCGCTGCCGGCGGCCGACCGCCAGCGGATGGTGGCGGCCGAAATGATGCGCGAGATCTATCAGACGTTGCTCGGCAAGATGCGGAAGGACGGATTCCGCGTATTCGACCGCCGATACCGTTTGTCGAAGGCCCGGAAGATGGCAATCTTCTCCAAACACTTGGTCGGCCGCGGGCTCTCGGGTGAATAACCCGGCCGACTGAACGTTTCATCCATCATGAAAGCGCTACGTTTCGGACTCATTCCGGTGACCGCGATCGCCTTGGCGTCGTGCACCGCCTACCAGCAGCAAGGAGCCCTGATCGGCGGTATTGCGGGTGGTTTGGCAGGTGCGGCCTTCGGGGACGATCATCAGGACGTGATCGCCGGTGCGGCGGTCGGTGCGGGCCTCGGCACCGGAGCGGCAGCAATCCATGAGGACAGCGTCCGGCGTCGGAATTACCAGCAGTACGGGATTCCGCCGGAGCAGCAGGGCCGGCCCCAGCCGCCGAGACAGCAGACACGGCCGCCAACGCAGCAGACGCGGCCAGCGCCGCAGCAGAGCGATTATCCGACCGCACAGCGCACGACGAATCCCGATGAAGTCCTGAGTCCGTATCCGCCTCACAACCGGATCAACGTTCAGGGATACCGGAGTGGGCAGCTGGTGAAGGACCCGAATACCGGCGAGATTTTCCGCGTGCCGTGAACGGGGGAATCAGGGCGGGGGTAAATCAGGGCTGCGCCCTGATCTGAGAAGTGCGGCTGCGCCGGTGGGATGTTGGAACCCGGAGTTGCCTCCGGGCTATAGGTATGTCGCCCCTGACGGGGCTGTGGAGGGCTGCGTTGTGGAGGACGGGCCAAGAGCCGGAACTTGGAACTTGGATCATGGAACTTCGGCCCGTTCACTGCGCGCATGCCCGTTTCGCGTCCCGATGGCCGTCAGGCCGACCAGCTCCGTCCCGTTTCTTTCGCCCCCGGTGTGGCCCCGCATGCCGACGGGTCGGTCCTCGTTTCCTTCGGCAACACAAAGGTGATCTGCGCCGCGACGGTCGAGGAGGACGTGCCGCGCTGGATGAAGTATCAGAAGGTGTCGGGTGGCTGGGTGACGGCCGAGTATTCGATGCTGCCGTACTCGACCCATGACCGGAAACCGCGGGACATTTCGCGTGGAAAACTCGACGGGCGTTCGTCCGAGATCCAGCGACTGATCGGCCGCTCGCTGCGCGCGGTCGTCGACCTGCAGAAGCTCGGGTCGCGGACGATTTGGGTGGATTGCGACGTGTTGCAGGCCGACGGCGGCACCCGCACGGCTTCGATCACCGGCGGCTGCGTGGCGCTGGCGATCGCGCTCAACCGCCTGATGGGCGAGGGCAAGCTGAAGGACTTCCCGCTCAAGCAACTCGTCTCGGCAATTTCGACCGGCGTGTATGAAGGCGAGCCGGTCCTCGACCTGAACTACCCGGAAGACAAGGCGGCCTCGGTCGACTTCAACGTGGTGATGACCGAGCGCGGCGAATACGTCGAGGTGCAGGGCAGCGGTGAGGAGGCCGTGTTCACCGGCGACCAGATGACGTCGATGCTCGAGCTTGCTTCGAAGGGAAGCAGCGAGCTGTTCACCCTGCAGAAGGCCGCGATCCTCGAGGCCGACCGCCCGGACGGGCCGATGCTCGCGGATCTGGCGGATTCGTTTTCGAAGTAGGTAGGGTCGACCGCCGAACGGAGGCGCGGCACCGCAACACCAACGATGCCACGGACAAGCCCCGACTTTATCGGGGGACCCGGGGGCGCTTGTCCCTACCTTGTCACTCGAGGGTGATCGTTTCGTCGAGGTTGAGCATCAGGTGGGCGGCGGCCGTGTAGGCGGCGTGTTCGACGGGGTCGAGGGTCGCGTCGCGGGGCGACTCGCCGATGCTGATGAAGTCCGCGGCCTCGGCAGGATTGTCGGCGAAGTGATCCGCGAAGTGCGCGCGATTGCGTTCGAAGACGGCGAGCTCTTCGTCGTCCGGCTCGTAGCCCGTTACCAACCGGTAGCCGAGCTTCAGCCTCTCTTCCGGTGTCGCGCCACCTTCCCGGATCATCCGTGCCGCGACGTGGCGGGCGGCTTCGAGGAAGGTCTCGTCATTCATCAACGCCAGTGCCTGAAGCGGGGTGTTGGTGATCTTGTTGCGCACGTTGCAGATCTCGCGTCCGGAGGCATCGAAGATGATCTGTCGCGGTGGGTTCACCGCGCGCTTCCAGTAGGTGTAGAGACTCTTGCGATAGAGGTCGGCACCCTTCGCCGGCTGGTAGCGGACGTTCGGGCTGTTGGCGACCGACTGCCACAGGCCGGCCGGCTGGTAGGGCTTCACCGGCGGCCCGCCGAGTTCGGTATTGAGCAAGCCGGCCGAGTGGAGCGCCAGATCGCGGATCGCGAAGCCGTCCATCCGGTAGCGTGGCCCGCGGGCGAGCAGACGGTTTTCCGGGTCGAGCTCGTTGAGCACCGAGTTCGACTTCGATGACTGCCGGAAGGTGTGGCTGGTGGCGATCAGGCGATACAACGCCTTGGTGTCCCAACCCGAGTCGATGAACTCGACCGCCAGCCAGTCGAGCAGCTCCGGATGGCTCGGCAGTTCCGCTTGGGATCCGAAATCCTCGGAGGTCTTGACCAGTCCGACCCCGAACAGTCGCTGCCACATGCGGTTGACCACGACGCGCGCGGTCAGCGGGTTCTCGCGGCTGACCAGCCAGCGTGCGAGTTCGAGTCGGTCGCCCGGCATGTCGTTGCCCGGGTGGATCGCCTTTGGCAGACCGCGCGGGAGCACCTCGGATTTGTCGGGCGCGTCATACTGGCCGCGGTCGAGCAGGTAGGCGGGAGTCGGCTGCTTCTGCTCGTTCATCACCATCACCGCGACCTTTCCACCGCCTGCATTCTCCGCCTTCTTCTCAAGCGCGGTGAGTTGCTCGCGGGCGGCGACCAGGTCGGGGTCGATGGTTTCGAAGAAATTGCGGATCGTCTGGCGCTCGCCGGCGGTCCGGACGGGCTCGTCCTTGAGCACGGCTGCGAGGACGTCGGCTGGCACCGCGCCGATCCCGCCGCGGTCGGCGAGCGGGCGTTCGGTTAGATAGATCCGGAAACGTCCCGGATTGTGGTCCGCGAAACCGGACAGGTGACGCATCGTTAGGACCAGGGCGCCGTCGCCGGATGTCGCCGGCTGTTGGAAGATCGCGAACAGGCTGACGGCCTCGGCCTTCACGTCCGGACCGAACACGGCCCAGCCGGATTTTGGGTTGCCGTCGATGACGGCGTCGACCGGATAGCGGTCCTGCTGGAAGGTGGCGGAGACGCTGGAGATGGCGACCGGGCTCGGCTTTTCCGCACCGGCGGAGACCCTCAGGTCGGTCAGCACGAAGTTGCCATTCACGCTCCGGGCGAGTTTGCGCGGCGCGCCGAAGGTCGGGTCGGTGAGCATGTCGATGCGCACGCCGGTGATCGCGCGGTCGCCGATCGGGATGCGGATCGTGTAGTCGATGTCACCGACGTTCTGCCCTTCGAAAAGCAGCGAACCGTCCGAGTCGACGATCAGCTTGCCTTCGTCACCGGTGACTTCCGCCGATGCGATTTCCTCGACCGGTACCCACTCGTTGCGGGCACGCGCGAAGCTCTCCCGGCTGGCGGTGATCCAGCGCTCGATGCGCCCCGGAGTTTGGTCTTCGAGAGCGGCGAGTCGGCCTTTCGCTTCGGCGACCTTCTCGTTGAGATCCTCGGGCTCCTTGCGGAGGGGGGACGCGGTGGTGAGCATCGGTTGCGCCTGTTTGCCGGCGCCGATGCCCCGTTCGCCGATGCTGTTGAAGTAGGCGAACATCTCGTAGAACTCACGCTGCGAAATCGGATCGTATTTGTGATCGTGGCAGCGTGCGCAGCCGGTGGTTAGACCGAGCCACAGGGTCGAGGTCGTTTCGACACGGTCGATCACGTTCTCGACGAAGAATTCCTCGGCGAGCGCGCCGCCTTCGCCGTTCTGCCGGTGGTTGCGGTTGAAGGCGGTGGCAAGGCGCTGCGAGTCCGTCGCGTCCGGCAGCATGTCACCCGCGAGCTGCTCGATGGTGAACTGGTCGAAGGGCATGTTGTCGCGATACGCGGCGATCACCCAGTCACGCCACGGCCAGTTGGTGCGCTCACCGTCGTTCTGGTAGCCATCGGTGTCGGCGTAGCGTGCGGCATCCATCCAGAACAACGCCATGCGCTCGGCGTAGGCGTCGCTTGAAAGCAAGCCGTCGACGTAGTGCTCGTAGGCATCGGGCCGGGTGTCGGCGAGAAACTCCTCCATTTGTTCCGGAGTCGGTTGCAGGCCGGTGAGCGCGAGCGTGGCGCGACGTGCGGCCACCTCTTTCGGCGCCTCCGGCGAAGGCTGCAGTTCTTTCTCGGCGAGCTTGCGCTGCACGAAGCGGTCGATCGGATTCCGCACCGGGGCTTCGGCTTCAAGCTGCGGCAGTTCGGCCTTCGCCGGCGGGATGAACGCCCAATGCTCCTCATACACCGCGCCTTCCTCGATCCACCGCTGGACCAGCTTCTTCTGCGCTTCGGTCAGCGAGCGGTTCGAATCGACCGGTGGCATCGGGTCATCGTGATCGAAGATCCGTCGCACGACTTCGCTGCGCGACGCGTCGCCTGGCACGATCGGCACGAGGTCGCCGTCGAGCGGAGCGTAGGCGAGCTCCGGGTCGTGCAGCGCGAGGTCGGCCTCGCGCTTGGCGGAGTCGGGTCCGTGGCAGTGGAAGCAGTTCTCCGAGAGGATCGGGCGGATGTGCTGGTTATAGCTCAGCTTTTCCCCCGGAAGGACGACCGGCACGTGGTCCGAATTCGCGGCCGGACGTTTCAGGCTGCCGGCTTCAGGGAGTTTGGCGAGGGTCTCGCTGTAGGCTTCCTCGGGCGTGCGGGGCTTCTCGTCTACCGGCGCATCCTTCGATGCCACCGGTTCGACGGGATTGAGCGTCACGCCGATGCCGACCCCGAGGGCCGCGATGACCACCGCCGCGGCGGCAACGGCCGGCCAATGTCGGAAGCGTGGGCGCTCGGGAGCTTCACCGGGAAATGGAACCACGGTTTCCGAAGACGCGGCAGCGGGAGCCTCGGTGCTTTGCTTCAGGGTCTCGTGGGCTTCCGACTGGCGGAGCAGCTCGGCGCGCGCTTCGGGGTCGTTGCGGAGCAGATCGTTGAGCATCCTTGCCTCCTCCGGCGTCAGGCTGCCGTCGAGGTAGGCCGAGATCAGGTGCTGATGTTTCGGGTCCATGGGAAAGTCGGTCAGGGAGTGGTGCGGACGCCGCGCAGGCAGCGCTGGAGGTTCAGGCGGGCGCGGTAGAGGAGCTGGCCGATCGCGGCCGGGGTGCTGGAAAGGCGTAACGCGAGGGCCTTCAGCGATTGCTTTTCGAAATAGTGGGCCTCGATCACCTCGCGCTGGCGGTCGGGCAGGGCCTTCATGCAGGCCGGCAGACGGCTGGCGTCGGATTCGTCTTCAAGTAGCGGTGTCGCTTCGGTCGCGAGCAGGTTGAGCACATCGTCGTCGAGCACCAACCGGTCGCGCTTGCGGCGTTTGCGGAAGGCCATGATCTGGAAGTAGGCGACCTTTTGCGCCCACGCCCAGAACGAGGTGCCCGGCTCGAAGTCGGCGCGCTTGCGCCACAGGACGAGGTTGGCTTCCTGCAGCACGTCGGCGGCATCGTGGGCATCGCCCAACGATGCGGTCAGGTACGCTCGGAGCCGGCCTTGCACGGCCTCGACTCGCGTTTCGAAGTCCTTGGCGGACGGATCTTTTCCGGGCACGGGCATCGGTGGCTGGGGTCAGGCGAGGATGTCCTTCACGAGGTGGCCGTGGACGTCAGTAAGGCGGAACTGCCTGCCTTGGAACTTGTAGGTGAGCTTCTCGTGGTCGACCCCGAGCTGGTGGAGGATCGTCGCGTGCAGGTCGTGCACGTGGACCGGCTTCTCGGTGATGTTGTACGAGAAATCATCGGTCGCGCCGTAGGTCATGCCCGGCTTGATGCCGCCGCCGGCCGCCCAGATCGAGAAGCAGCGCGGATGGTGGTCGCGGCCGTAGTTGTCGCGCGCCAGCTTGCCCTGGCAGTACGAGGTCCGTCCGAACTCGCCGCCCCACACGACCAGCGTGTCATCGAGCAATCCGCGCATCTTGAGGTCCTTGATGAGTGCGGCGGACGGCTGGTCGGTGTCCTGGCACTGGCCGGGGAGCTGCTTCGGCAGGGTGAAGTGCTGGTCCCAGCCCATGTGGAAGAGCTGGACGAACCGCACGTCGCGCTCGGCGAGGCGGCGAGCCATCAGGCAGTTGTAAGCGTAGCTGCCGCGCTTCTTCACATTGGGCCCGTACATCTGGAGGATGCTCTCCGGCTCGTCCGAGATGTCGGTCAGCTCCGGCACCGAAGTCTGCATCCGGTAGGCGAGCTCGTACTGCTTGATGCGGGTCGCGATTTCCGGATCGGCGAATTCGTTGAGCTTCTTCTCGTTGAGCTCGGCGAGGTCATCGAGCATCCGTCGCCGTGACTTCGCCGGGAAACCTGTCGGGTTCGAGAGGTAGAGGACCGGATCGCCGATGCTCATGAACTTCACGCCGGCGTGCTGGGTCGGGAGGAAACCGGAACCCCAGAGGCGGTCGTAGAGCGGCTGGCAATTCGGCCGGCCGGTGCCGCGGGAGACCATCGCCACGAAGTCGGGCAGGTCGCGATTCACCGATCCGAGTCCGTACGAAAGCCACGAGCCGATGCTCGGGCGGCCGGGAATCTGTGAACCGGTCTGGAAGAAAGTGATCGCCGGGTCGTGATTGATCGCCTCGGTGTACATCGAGCGGATCAGGCAGATGTCGTCGGCGATGCCCGAAATGTGCGGCAGCAGTTCCGAGATCTCGGCGCCGCTCTGGCCGTGTTTGGTGAACTGGTATTTCGAGCCGGCGAGCGGGAATGACTTCTGGTTCATCGTCATCCCGGTCTTCCGCTGGGTGACCTCGACGTGCTTCGAGAGCTCTTCGCCGAAGTGCTCGTTGAGCTTCGGCTTCGGGTCGAAGAGGTCCTGCTGCGATGGCGCGCCGCTCTGGAACAGGTAGATCATCCGCTTCGCCTTCGGGGCGTAGTCGGGGAGCTGGCGTGCCGGTCCGGCCGCGAACAGGTCACGATCGAGCAGGGAGGCGAGGGCGGCGACGCCGACGCCCTTGGCGGTTTTGCCGAAGAAATGGCGTCGGTTGAGCAGGAGCTGGGATTCGCTGAAGGGATCGGGCATGGGCCGGAATCGGGCTGTTGATCAATAGACAGCCACAATTCGCCGGATTTAACGCGGGAAACTGAGAAAATGTGAGGAGCGGGCGTGGTGCGCGGACTTCAGTCCGCATTTGCCCCGATGTCAGGGCGGACTGAAGTCCGCGCACCATCCCGGGAACCCTAGGCACGGATGCCCTACCGGATCTCCTCGGCGCCGAAGTAGGGCACGAGGGCCGCGGGCAGCTTGATCGAGCCGTCCGGCTGCTGGCACTGCTCGAGGATCGCCACGTAGAGACGGGGCAGGGCGGTGCCGGAGCCGTTGAGCGTGTGGCAGAAGCGGTTCTTGCCCTCGGCGTCCTTGAAACGCAGGCGCATGCGGCGCGCCTGGTAGTCGGTGAAGCACGAGCAGCTCGAGACTTCGAGATACTTCCCTTGGCCCGGCGCCCAGACCTCGATGTCGTAGGTCTTGGCGGAGCCGAATCCGAGGTCGCCGGTGCACAGCTCGATCGTCCGGTAATGGAGGCCGAGCTTTTCGAGGGCCGCCTGCGCGTGGCCGAGCAATTCCTCAAGTACGGCGAACGACGTATCCGGATGCACGACCTGCACGAGCTCGACCTTGTCGAACTGGTGCATGCGGATGATGCCGCGGTTGTCGCGACCCGCGCTGCCGGCCTCGCGGCGGAAGCAGGGCGTGTGCGCGCACAACTTCTTCGGCAGGTCGGCCTCCGCGAGCAGGGTGTCGCGATAGAGATTCGTCACCGGCACTTCGGCGGTCGGCGCGAGGAACATCTGGTTGCGTCCGTCCTCGTCGGCGTCGGTGCCATACATGTCGTCCTCGAATTTCGGCAGTTGGCCGGTGCCTTCCATGCACTCGCGCAGCACGACGTGCGGGACATTGACCTCCTCATAGCCGTGCTCGCCCGACTGCAGGTCGAGGAGGAAGCTGATCAGGGCGCGCTCGAGGCGGGCGCCGCTGCCGCGATACACCGCGAAGCCCGAACCGGCGATGCGGGTAGCGTCGTCGATCGAAATCAGGCCGAGCGCCTCGGCAAGATCCAGATGGTCCTTCGGCTCGGCGATGTCCGGCTTGTCGCCCCACTCGCGGACGACTGGATTCGCGGTCTCGTCGGCACCGACCGGGCAGGCCTCGTGGGGCGTGTTGGGAATGTTGAGAAGGAGCTCCGTCTGGCGGCTGCCGGCCGCTTCCGAATCGGCGTCGAGCTGCTCGATCTTCTCCTTGAGGCCGCGCACCTCGGCCTCGACGGCCGAGCTGTCCTCGCCCTTCGACTTGAGCATGCCGATCTGCTTGGAAATCTGCTTCCGCTGGGACAGGAGCTGCTGCTTTTCGGTCTCGGCCTTGCGGCGGGCTTCGTCGCAGGCCAGGACCTCGTCGATCAACGTCCAATGGTCGCCGCCGCGGGCCTTCAGGCGCTCGCGAACGGCATCGGCGTCCTCACGGATCTCTCGGATGTCCAGCATGGCGGGAGGGCTGTAGAACATCGAACCTCGAACGTCCAACTTTGAACGCCGAAGTTTTCGGAGGCCCGGTCCGAAACAAAAAACCCCGGCGCCCGAGGGGCGGCCGGGGTTTCGGTGAGGATGATGGGATCAGTCGTCGGTGCCTTTGACCTTCTGGCGCTCCTTCATGTAGTCGAGGGCCTTCTCGGCGCGGTCGATGACGTTGTCGCTTTCCGACTCGTCGACGAAGTACTCGATGACCGACATCGCCCAGTCCGAGGTCTCCTGTTTCGCGAGGCCGCTGACGATGGTGTATTGCTCGCGCTCGGTCTTGGCGTTGCGGGCGAGCATTTTCCAGAAGTCCTCACTGTCGAGGTCGTCGCGCTTCTTGGCGCGGTCCTTGTCGGTGAGGAAAACGTAGGCCGCATCGAAGGCCTTCGGGCGAAGCTTCTCGTCGGTCTGCTCCTCGAGGAACTCGATGAGCGTTTCGAACATCGAGTCGTCGCGCCAGTACTTGAGCGCTTCGAGCGCGGCGAGTTTGTCGTAGTCGTCGTCGCCCTCGAGAGCACCGGACACAACCTCCTCGGCCTTCTCGCCGCCGGCGGGGCCGAGCAGTCGGATCATCGCGCGGCGGTTGTCGTCATCGACTGCGGTCTCGGCAGCGGTGGCGATCGTCTGCGCGGCGGTGCCGGGATCCTCCGCCCTCTTGAGCACCTCGGCGGCGGCCTCTTCGGCGGCGCGACGGATGGTGTTCGAAGACGTGAACTGGATGACGTCGAGGAAGTCGTCGAGCTCACTTTCCCCGCCCATCGCGCGGACGGCCCGCAATGCGGCGGCGGCGGCGCTGTCGTTCTCCGTCTTGCGGGCGAACTCGATCAGGTAGGGGACCACGACCGGGTTCGAGCGGATCGCCAGAACCTTGTCGAGCAGGGTGACGCGGATTTCGTCGTTGAGGTTGCCGGTGGTGGCGAACTTGGCGATCTCGGTATCGACGTCGGTGCCGTCGGTGGCGGTGGCGATCGACAGCGCCTTGTAAACCGTCTGGCGGCTCTTGTTGTTCCCGAGCGTGATCGAGTTCAGCAGGATGCCGAGATCTTCGCCGCTCACGGGCAACTCCTTGGTGGCGGGGTCGGCGGCGATCCGGACGAGGTCGTTGTAGCGCTCGTTCACCTTGTTGCTGCCCATGGTGCTGGCGACCATGACGCCGACGATGATGACCAGCACCGCGAGGATGCTGGCGATGGCGATCTTGGCGCCGGCTCCCATGCCTTTCTTGGCGGTCGGGAGCATCGTCGCTCCACCGCTCTGGCCGGGCATCCCCGGACGGCCGGGCGCGCCGCCGCCGGCGGGTTGGGGTGCGGGTGCCGCTTGCGGCACCGGAGCTTGGCCGGTCGGCTGCACCGGACTACCGGAAAGCTGGACGGTTGGAACAACCTTGGCCGCTTGCGGCGCGGGAGCCGCCTGAGGGGCGGGCGCGGTCGGGGTGGCGGCCTGCACCACCGGCACGACCGGCTGCGCCGGAGGCGGAGCGTTGGGTGCGGTTTCCGCCACCGAGGCGGTCGGCTGCTGGGCAGTTGTGTGAACGCTGGGAGGGGCGCCGGCGGGAGGCTGAAGCGGCTGGGGTGCGGTCTGGGTCACCGGTGGCGCCGGCACGGGACCGGTCTGGGCGACGGGAGCGGGCGGGGCCGGCTCTGGTGTGGGCTCGGGTGCCGGCGGCGGTGGAGGAGTTTCCTGCACCGGAGCCACCGGCTGGATCGGCTGCGCCGGGGGCGTTGCCGGAGCGGGCGCCGGGGTCGGCTCGGGCGCGGGAGCTTCGGCTTCCGGAGCGGCGCCGGGGATGATCAGGCGCGGCCGCTTCGGTTGCTCGGGCTCGGGCGTGGAAGGCGTGGAATTGCCGGTGGTCATGGTCTCAGTGCCGGGGATGTCGTTGAGTTCGATGAAGTTGCTGAGCGCCTCGCGCGCGTTTTCTGGCCGTTCGGCGGGAGTGCGGTTGATGTGCCACATCACCCAGTCGGCGACCCAGCTTGGGATATCCGGCCGGAGTTCTGCAAGTGGAACGACCCGATGCTCCAAATGAGCGGCCATTACCTGCGGTCCGGTGTCACCTTGGAAGGGTGTGACGCCCGACAGGGCGAAGTAATACACGCAGCCGATGGCGTACATGTCGGTCCGGGTGTCGAGCGCCGCCCGCTCGAACTGCTCCGGCGCCATGAAGAAAATCGACCCGTAAACAGCGTCGTTTTGGTCGAGCGTCTGGTTGCTCGGCTTGGGCGAGAATTTCGCCAGACCGAAATCCACGATCTTGGCCTGGAATTTCCCGGACGGCAGCCAGTTGACCATGATGTTCGACGGCTTGAGGTCGCGGTGGACCAGTCCGAGGTCCTGCGCGGCGATCAGGCCCTCCATGATCTGCTGGCCCAGTTCCTTGAAGTCCTTCCAGGTCAGCGGTGCCTTCTCGACCAGTTCGTCGACCGTGTTGCCCTTCAACAGCTCCATCACGACGAACGGGCCGTCGTCATCGGTGCCGACGTCGTAAATCGTCACGATGTGCGGATGCTGGAGGGCGGCGAGCGCGCCGGTCTCCTGCTCCATCTGGCGGGTCGCCTCCTCGGCCTGGCCGTCTTCCTCGGTGAGGATCCGCTTGATCGCGACCTCGCGCTTCAGGCTCCGGTCGTAGGCGCGATAGACGGCGCCAAGCCCTCCCTGTCCGAGTTTGCCGCGGATTTCGTAGCGTTCCTGCATTTGAACTATGGACACAAGTGAAGCCGCGCCGCCCTTGGTGCAACGAAGAAACTGGGCATTCACGCAGGATCCGTGCCGGGTGGGCAACGGCCTCTATCGCGTCAATCCCCGCTGCGAGCCCTCGATGAAGGCGATGAGGTGCTTGACGTGCGGATTGTTGGCCGGGGTGTCGGCTTTCAGTGACGACAGGGCGATCGCGAGGTTGCCGTCCTTCTTCAGGAAGAGCTTCTTGTAGGCCTTCTTCAGGGCGCCGAGGTCCTCGGGAGTGAAGCCGCGGCGCTGGAGCCCGACCTGGTTCAAGGCGCGGGTGGTCGCCGGATTGCCCTCGACCACGGTGTAGGGGGCGATGTCCTGCACGATCCGCGAGCAGCCGCCGATCATCGCGTGGCAGCCGATCCGGCAGAACTGATGCACGGCGGCAAGTCCGGAGACGATGGCGTGGTCCTCGACCGTCACGTGGCCGGCCAGCGTGCCGTTGTTCGAGAGAATGATGTGGTCGCCGAGCTGGCACTCGTGGGCGACGTGGGAGTAGCAGAGGAACAGGTTGTCGTTCCCGATCCGGGTCGGCGTGTGGTCGAAGGTCCCCCGGTGGATTGTGGTGTTCTCGCGGAAGACGTTGCGGTCGCCGATGATCAGGGCGGTCGGCTCGCCGGCGTATTTGAGATCCTGGGTTCTTCCGCCGATCGCGGCGAAGGGGAAGAACTCGTTGTCGCGGCCAATGGTCGAGGTGCCCTCGATGACCACGTGGGAGTGCAGGGTGCAGCCATCGCCCAGTTCGACGTCGTCGCCGATGACGCAGTAGGGGCCGATGGTGACGTTTTCGCCGAGCTTTGCCTTGGGGGAAACGAGGGCGGTGGGGTGGATCACCGGGCGAGAATGGACTGCGGAGGGGGCCGGGTCCAAGCCCGAACGGCGGGCTGTGTCAGCCGACGGCGAGCAGTGGGTTCTTCACGGGCAAAAGATGCGCGGAATCGGGCACGAAATGGACCGCATTTCAGGTGGCATTTTCCGGCAGGCGATGGAATGATCGGTAACCCATGAAAAGAAAATCTACAGTGGCCGAGTCATCGGTCGGGCGTCTCCAGAATTGGATCAAAACGCCGTCGCCGCCTTGCTCGCTGGTGCTCGGGGCGGTCTGCAACTGCGACCTCCCCGAGGTCGAGCGCAACGTCTGCGAACTGCTCAATCGCGTCCGGGAAATGCACGGATTCCACTTCTCGTGGCTGGACTTCGAGGACATCCGCTTCCTTTCCGGCCAGCCCGACCTGCGGGCCGTGATTACCGAACGGGCGGGCATCGGCGGCGACCGCCATGCCCACTGGAACGATGCCGAACGCGTGCTGCGCGGGCTCGCCTCGATGGGCGGGCTGGTTCTCGGGGGCCAAGCGGCCCTCGATGCGACCCACGAGCTGCCGAACGTGTGCCGGATCATGCTCTGCAACTGCGAGGAATGCGACGAACCCGAGCTGCATGGCAAAGTTGATCGGGACTTCTGCGGCATCGAGCAGCTTCCGACCGAGGTGGCCAGCAGGTTCCTCGATTGGATGACGGAGCATCCCTACGGGGTCGGCGCACCATGCGCCGCCGCGGAGGAACTGCGACGGATGAAGGAATCGCTCCGGGCGCAGCCGCAGATGGCGTGATTTGATCCAGAAAGGCGGGGGCGAACCTGGCTGACCGGGGTGCAGGGAATTCCCAGCCCCGGAGGGGCGCCGGCATTTAGCCACGGGGTTTACCCCGTGGTCGTGGCGAGGGGGTGGATCCAAGCGCCGAAGGTGCGCAGGCGGAGCGGGAGGGCATCTCCAAGTCCGCCTACGCCCCTCGCGGGGCTCAATCGTTCCGCGGCATTTTGTCCACGGGGTGAACCCCGTGGCTAAGTGCCGGCGCACCTTCGGCGCTGAAGAATACCTGCGCACCTCCGCGGCTGAAGAGTGCCCACGCCCATTAGGTTCCTCAGACTACCGACGGCCCTTCGGGGCCAAAAAATATCGCCGTCGACTTTCCCCGCTCGTGGTCGGAACCCCGACTACCTCACCGGTTCAGCACGAGGTAACCGGCATTCAGGTAGGTCGCGTAGCCGACCCACAGGATGTAGGGCACCAGCAGCGCAGCGGATACCGGCACCAGCTGTCGGAAACGCACGATGGTGATCGCGATCGCGACCAGCAGCCCGACAATCACCACCAAGGCCGCGCCAATCTGGTGGGCGCCGAAGAAGACCGGAGTCCACGCGAGATTCAGGACGAACTGCACGGCGAAGGCGATCAGTGCCGCCGACTTGGCCTTGCCCCGCGGCGCCCGGTGCCAGACCAGCGCGAAGCTGATCCCGATCAGGGCGTAAAGCAGGGTCCAGACGGGTCCGAAGACCCAGTTCGGCGGATTGCCCGGCGGCCGGTTCAGCGCGGCATACCAGTCGCCGATCGAAGACGCCGTGATGATGCCACCGAGTCCGCCAAGGACTTCGGCGACGATGACGCTGATGAGAATTTTGAGCCAGAGGGGCATGACGACCCCAGTCTCTCGGCCGCCCGGCAGGGACTGTCAATCGGCGGTTCGGTTGCGGCCCGCTATTTGGACTTCTTGCGCGATTCAGATGCTTCCTTCTCCGGCAGCAACGCGTCGAACTCCTTTATCAGCTTCGCCGACTCCTTGTTCTTCGCGAGATTCGTCCACTCATAGGGATCGTCGCGGTGGTCGTAGAGTTCGCGGTCGCCGTTCGCGTAGCGGATGTAGCGGTGGCTCCCGCTCCGGACCGCGTGATTGCCCCGCCCGTGGGTGGTGATGGCAGGATGCTCCCACGTCGCACCCGGATCGCGCAGCAGCGGCGTGATGTCTTGGCCTTCGAGGTGGGACGGCTTCTCGATCGAGGCCAGCGAGCACAGCGTCGGATAGACACTCATCAGGTCCACAGGGCGGTCGCACTTTGTGCCCGCTTTGGTCACTCCCGGGGCCGACCAGATGAAGACGGTCCGCGTCGGTTCCTCCCACAGCGCGAACTTCCTCCAGTGCTTTTTCTCGCCAAGGGACCAACCGTGGTCGCTCCACAGCACCACGATCGTGTTGTCGCGATGCGGACTCTTCTCCAGCGCGTCGAGCAACCGGCCGACGTTCATGTCGGTGTAGGAAATGGTCGCCAGATACGACTGGATTGCGACCTTCCACTGGTTGTTCTTCACCATCTTCGCGTGGTCGGCCTGCGGTTTTGCCATCTTCACGCCGGCGGGCGGCACGTCATCGAGATCATCGTCACGATGGGGAGGCAGCTTGACCTTCTTGAGCGGGAAATCGTCGTAGTATTTCCGGGGAGCGACGAAGGGCAGGTGCGGCTTGTAAAGTCCGCAGGCGAGGAAGAACGGTTGCTCGTCTTCCTTCATCATGCGCTCGATGCAGTAATCGACCGCGTGCCAGTCGAGAAGATCGTCGTCCTTCAGATCGGGGAAAGTCTTCCGATTCAGGTAACCATCGTACTTCGAAACTCCCTTGCCGTTCAATGTCATGCCGGACGCGTCGATGTACTCCGTCCACTCTTCCGGGTGGTAGCCCATCGAGTGGTAGATCTTGCCCGCGCCGGCGACACGGTAGCCCGCTTTGAGGAACTGGGCGCTCAGCCCCTCGCCGGGTTTCTGGAAGCGCTTCCACGAGTCGCCGTTGTAGTAGCACCCGGTGGTCCACGGACGCCGCCCGCCCATCAGTGCCACCCTCGACGGCTCGCAGGCGGGCACGGCGCAGTAGGCGCTGGTGAAGGTGGTGCCCATCGCCGCGAGCCGGTCGATGTTCGGAGTGCGGGTCTGGGGGTTCCGTTCGAGGTGTCCGACCCAGTGGTTGAGGTCGTCGACCGCGATCATCAGGACATTCGGCCGGCCGGCAGCCAGCGCGAAACCGGCGGTTAATAGAAGAAAAGCTAGGGTTCTCATGGGTTCGGACGGACCGGCTGGTGGCGTGATTTGCCTTATTCCGGGCCTGTTACGGATGAAATGGGGTCGGGGTGTCCGGGCGTTACGACAAAATTGCCAAAAATGCTTGCTCGGGACACGGCACTCGTCCTGCTCCATACTGCACCCATGTCGATTCACTGCGCCATCCGTCACCGGACGAAATACGTCTATGACCGGCCCGTTCCGCTCTCCCCACAGGTCGTCCGTCTGCGTCCCGCGCCGCACAACCGCACCCAGATCCTTTCCTACTCGCTGAAGATCGGCCCCGAGGGCCACTTCCTGAACTGGCAGCAGGACCCGTTCGGCAACTTCCTGGCGCGCCTCGTCTTCCCCGAGCAGGTGCGCGAGTTCGAGATCCAGGTCGATCTCGTCGCCGACCTTTCTTCGATCAATCCGTTCGACTTCTTCCTCGATGAGGAAGCGCAGCACTGGCCGTTCACCTACGCCAACTGGCAGGCCAGCGAACTCGCGCCGTTCCGGACGCTCAACGAGCCGGGCCCGCTGCTGAAGAAGCTCATCGAGGAATGCCGCCCGACGATCGGCAAGGAGCGGACGATCGACTACCTCGTCCGCCTCAACCAGCTACTCGAGAAGCGCATCGATTACCTCGTCCGCCTCGAGCCCGGCGTGCAGAAGCCCGAGGAGACTTTGGAAAAGCGGTCCGGATCATGCCGCGACAGCGCGTGGCTGCTGGTCCAGCTGCTGCGGCATCTCGGCTTCGCCGCGCGGTTCGTTTCCGGCTACCTCATCCAGCTCAAGCCGGACATCAAGCCGATCGAAGGACCCGAAGGACCGGAAGAGGACTTCACCGACCTTCACGCGTGGACCGAGGTTTACCTGCCGGGAGCCGGCTGGGTCGGCTTCGATCCGACCTCGGGTCTGTGCACCGGCGAAGGCCACATCCCGCTGGCCGCGACGCCCGAGCCGAGCTCGGCAGCGCCGGTGACCGGGCATCTGCTCGCGAAGTGCGAGTGCGAGTTCGAGTTCGAGATGGAGGTGACCCGCGTGCGGGAAATCCCGCGTGTCACGAAGCCATACAGCCGCAAGGAGTGGAAGCGGATCGACGCGCTCGGCAAGGCGGTCGACGAACGCCTCGCCAAGGGCGGTCTCAAGCTGACGATGGGCGGCGAGCCGACCTTCGTCTCGATCGACGACATGGAAGGTGACGAGTGGAACACCGCCGCCATGGGACCGAACAAGCGCGGTCTCGCCGACGACCTGCTGCGCAAGCTTTTCGGACGCTTCGCTCCGGGGGGCTTCCTCCACCACGGCCAGGGGAAATGGTACCCCGGCGAGCAACTGCCGCGCTGGAGCTTCAGCTGCCACTGGCGGACCGACGGCGTGCCGGTCTGGAAGGACAAGGAGCTGATCGCGGTGGAAGGCCGCGACTACGGTCACGACGAAAACGACTCGCTCGCTTTCATCGAAAGCCTCGCCGAGCGTCTCAAGGTCGATGGCGACCATGCCATGCCCGCCTACGAGGATGCTTGGTACTACATGTGGCGTGAAAGGCGCCTGCCGACGAATGTCGATCCCTTCGACTCGAAGCTCGACGACGAGATCGAGCGCAAGCGCCTCGCGCGGATCTTCGAGCAGAAGCTCGACAAGGTGGTCGGCCATGTCCTGCCGCTGTGGCGGGGGCTGGATCCGGAGGAATGGATCACCGGCGACTGGTTCCTGCGCCCGGAGCGCCTCTATCTGCTGCCCGGCGACTCGGCACTTGGCTTGCGCCTGCCGCTCGACAGCCTGCCATGGACCGACGAGCACTGGGGTCCCGTCGTCGAGCCCGCCGATCCGAGCATTCCGCGTTCGCCATTTCCCGCCTACCGGCTCACGGCCGGCGGGGCGATCGACGGTTCGACCGGTGCTCCGGAGCCGAAGCACCAGTTTCCGGGAGTCGAGGGACCGGGTGCCGGTGATGAGGGGGCGGCCGTATCTTCCCGCTACGACGGCGGCCACCCGGAAGACTTCTTCCGCGGCCAGCCGGCTTCTGATATCGTCCGCACCGCGCTCTGCGTCGAGCCGCGCGAGGGGCACCTGAACATCTTCATGCCGCCGCTGCGCCGCGCCGAGGACTACCTCGAGCTGGTCGGGGCGATCGAGGACACCGCCGCGGAGCTCGGCCTACCGGTGATGATCGAAGGCTACCTGCCGCCCCGCGACCCGCGCCTGAACCATTTCTCGGTGACACCGGATCCCGGTGTGATCGAGGTGAACATCCACCCCGCGCGGAACTGGGACGAGCTGAAGACGATTACCCGCGGCGTCTACGAGGATGCCCGTAGTTCAAGGCTCGGCACCGAGAAGTTCCTGGTCGACGGCCGCCACTCGGGCACCGGCGGCGGCAACCACATCGTGGTCGGCGGATCGAGCACGCTCGAGAGTCCGTTCCTCCGCCATCCGCAGATCCTCCGCAGCCTCGTCAGCTACTGGCACAACCATCCGTCGCTATCCTACCTGTTCTCCGGACTGTTCATCGGTCCGACCAGTCAGGCGCCGCGGGTCGACGAGGCGCGGGACGACGCGTTGCACGAAATGGAGATCGCGTTCCGCCAGCTGCCGGAGCACGACACCATCCAGGACAACTGCCCGTGGTTGGTCGACCGCGTGATGCGCAACATGCTGGTGGACATCACCGGCAACACCCACCGCGCCGAGTTCTGCATCGACAAGCTCTACTCGCCCGACAGCTCGAGCGGCCGCCTCGGGTTGCTCGAAATGCGTGCCTTTGAGATGCCGCCGCACGCCGAGATGAGCCTCGTCCAGCAATTGCTGGTGCGTGCCGCGATCAGCCGCTTCCGTGAAGATCCCTACCGCGAGTCGCTGGTGCGATGGGGAACGTCGCTGCACGACAAATTCATGCTGCCGCACTTCATTGCCGAGGACTTCGAGGATGTCGTGGAAGACTTCCAGCGCCATGGTTTTGACTTCGATCCCGCGTGGTTCGCACCGCACCGCGAGTTCCGCTTCCCGGAGATTGGCACCATCGCGCATCGCGGGATCGAGCTCGAGCTCCGTCAGGCGATCGAGCCGTGGCACGTGCTCGGCGAGGAGCAGGCCGCCGGAGGCACCGCCCGCTACGTCGATTCGTCGGTCGAGCGGGTTCAGGTGAAGGTCGCCGGCATGACCGATCCGCGGCATGTCATCACCTGCAACGGCCGTCGCGTGCCGCTGCACCCGACCGGGCGGCCGGGCGAATACGTCGCCGGCGTCCGCTTCCGTGCTTGGGCGCCGTTCTCGGCCCGCCACCCGACGATGCAGGTTCAGGCGCCGCTGACCTTTGATGTCGTCGACCGCTGGAATGCCCGTTCGATCGGCGGCTGCGAGTATCACGTCACCCACCCGGGCGGACGTTCCTACGAAGACTTTCCGGTCAATGCCGAGTCGGCCCACGGCCGGCGGAAGGAGCGATTCATCGGCTTCGGGCACACTCCGGGGCCGCTGGAACCGGAGTATGAGCCGCTCGGCCGGGAATTTCCCCTTACGCTCGATTTGCAGGCCTGATAGATCGAACCCATGGAACCCGGAGCGCCGCAGGTTGACGACGGCATTCCGGCCGGAACGGCGTCTCTTCTGAGTGGCTACCGGCCGGAAGGCGGGCGCTATGACGAGATGCTTTCCAAGGGCGGGAAGCTCCGCGAGGGGTGGGACGAGTTCCTTTCGGCCTTCGGCAAGATCCGCAAGGAGGACTTCGTCCGCCGCTGGGAGCAGGCGCAGAAGCTGATCCACGAGAACGGGATCACCTACAATGTCTACGATGAGTCCCGTAGCACGGAGCGTCCGTGGGAGCTCGATCCGGTGCCTTTCGTGCTTCCCGAGGACGAGTGGAAGAAGATCGAGGGCGCGCTGGTGCAGCGGGCCCGCGTTCTCGACCGCATCCTCGCCGACTGCTACGGCTCGCGGGAGCTGATCCGGCGCGGACTGTTGCCGCCGGATGTCGTTTTCGGAAATCCTCGCTTCTTCCGTCCCTGTGCCGGGATCCCCCAACCGCGCGGGCGTTTCCTCCACTTTTACGCCGTCGACATCGCCCGCGCCGCCGACGGCCAGTGGTGGGTGTTGGGCGACCGCACCCAGGCGCCGTCCGGGATGGGCTACGCTCTGGAGAACCGGGTGGTGCAGACGCGCATGGTGCCGGAGGTCGCGCGCGACTGCCGTCTGGTCCGCTTGGTGAATTATTTCCGGGAGGTCCTCGAGGCCATCGCCAACGCCTCGCCTCGCCGCAAGGAGGACCCGCGAATCGTCCTGCTGACGCCCGGGCCGCTGGCCGAGACCTACTTCGAACACGCCTTCCTCGCCCGCTATCTCGGGATCGCGCTGGTCGAGGGGGAGGACCTGACGGTGCGCGACGACCATGTGTACCTGAAGACGCTCGACGGGCTTCAGCCGGTCGATGTGATCCTGCGTCGCCTCGATGAGGAGTTCGCCGACCCGCTCGAACTGATGAGCGAGTCGCAGATCGGCGTGGCTGGGATTCTCGGGGCCATACGTGCGGGCAACGTGGCGGTGCTCAATCCGCCCGGCAGCGGTCTGGCCGAGTCTCCGGCGTTGCTGGCCTTCCTTCCCATCGTTTGCCGAGAGCTGCTTGGCGAGGATCTCAAGATGCCGTCGGTGGCGACGTGGTGGTGCGGCCAGCCCGAGGCCCTCACGGAAGTGCTGGGCCGTCTCGACAAGGTGGTGATCAAGAGCGCTCTCGAGCGCGGCAAGCGCCAGGTGCGTTTCCCCGGCCAGGAGTCGGAGGCCGACCGCAAGCACCTCGAGCAAAGCATCCGCGCCAACCCGATGGACTACGTCGCGCAGGAGATTGTGTCCTTCTCGACCGCGCCGGTGTGGAACGGCAACGGTTTCGACGCGCGGACGATCGCGCTGCGGGTGCATCTGGTCGCGACCGATGACGGCTACGCGGTGATGCCAGGCGGACTGACCCGGTTCGCCGGCGAGTCGGGGCCGGAACGGCCGGTGTCGATGTCGATGCAGAAGGGCAGCGGCAGCAAGGACACATGGATCGTTTCGAAGGATGAGGTCCCTCATCACCAATCGATCTACGACGCCCGCTACCCGTTGGCCCTGCGGCGCAGCGCGACCGATTTCCCGAGCCGTACCGCGGACAACCTCTACTGGCTCGGACGCTACGCCGAACGCTCAGAATTCGCCGCCCGCGTCCTCCGGCAGATTGTCGCCCGCATGACTTCGGAGCGGGAATTCGGAGCACTGCCGGACGTCGCGCCGCTGTGGTCGACCGTCGTCGAACTCGGCCACCTCGCGGCGCCGCTCGCCCATCAGCAGCCGGCGGCGCTCGGCGTCGATGGTCTCGAGCGGGCGCTCTTCGACGCGATTTTCGGAACGGGCGAAGTCAACAGCCTGCGGCGCATCCATGACGTGTTGCAGCGGGTGTCCTCCATTTCCCGGGACGCGCTCTCCCACGACAGCTGGCGGATCACCCAGCAGCTTGCCCAAGCCCTGCAGCGAAAACGCGGCCGGCGCCTGCTCGATCTCATCCCGATCCTCGATCAGACGATCACCCTGCACGCGGCCTTGTCCGGGATGGCCTCGGAGAATACGACCCATACCCAGGGCTGGCGGTTCCTCGATCTCGGCCGTCGGCTTGAGCGGGCACTTTACCTGATCCGGCTCGGCGAGCTGACCCTGCGCTACCACGAGCGCGGCGAACCGCGGCCGCTGGAGTCGGTGCTCGAGGTCATCGACAGCTCGATCACCTACCGGCGCCGCCATTTCTTCGCGCCACGGCTGCTGCCGGTGCTCGACCTGCTGATCTACGACCCGACGAACCCGCGCTCGCTGGCGTATCAGTTCGAGCGCGTCGACCAGCATCTCGCGCTGCTGCCGGCCGAACGGGTCCGCCCGTATGCCACCGAAGCACGCAAGCTGCTGGCGCCGCTTCTGACGCAGACCCGGACGACCGAACTGAGTGCCGACGACCTCAACGACGAGCTCACGCACATCGAGCAGGTGAAGCAATTCCTCGGCACCGTCGAAGGCACGGTCGAGGCGATTTCCAGCGACCTCACCCGCGTCTATTTCTCCGTGCTGATGCCCGAACAATCGTCCGTGGCGGGACCCAGCCTCGGTGTTTCATGACCTCCTTCTTCCGATGAAATACCGAATCGAGCACCTGACCCAGTACGACTACAGTCAGGAAGTGTCGGCGTCGCACCACCTCGCGCGGCTGAAGCCGATGACGGGCGAGGGGCAGGACGTGCTGGAGTTCGAAATGGAGGTCGAGCCCGAGCCGGCCGACGTCCGGATTTCGCGCGACTATTTCGGCAATGAGGTCCAGCGCTTCGCCCTGCAGGAGCTTCACACCAGCCTGAAGGTCAAGACGACCAGCCTCGTCACCGTCAGTGGAGAGGATGTCGGGTTGGTGTCGCTGCCATGGACCGCGGTGCGCGACGAGGTTCGCGTCCAGGGTTCCCGCGACTATCCGGACGCCTGCGAGTATGTGTTTGCCTCGGGCGTGGTTCCGGTCGGGCGCGAGTTCGCCAACTACGCCTCCCGTTTCTTCAAGGACGGCACGCCGGTGCTCGAGGGGGCACGCGAGCTGACGCGGGCGATTTACGAAGAGTTCTCCTTTGATCCTACGGCGACCACCGTATCGACGCCAGTGGCGACCGTGCTGAGGAAAAAGAAAGGCGTGTGTCAGGACTTCGCGCATTTCCAGATCGCGTGCCTGCGCTCGATCGGGTTGCCGGCCCGCTACGTCAGTGGCTACGTCCGCACCGAGCCACCGCCCGGTCAGCCCCGGATGCAGGGTGCGGATGCGACACACGCGTGGGTATCTGTGTACTGCCCGGGTCTCGGCTGGACCGAGTTCGATCCGACCAACGATCTCGTGCCGACCGACACCCATGTCCGCCTCGCCTACGGCCGCGACTTCTCCGATATCAGCCCGCTTCGTGGAACTGTCGTCGGCGGCGGTGGCCAGCAACTTACCATCGGCGTGACCATGACGCCGATGGAGGAGTGAGCTTGGGGAGGCGGCTCGGAGACCCTTTTTCGTAGCCGCCGGGAGGCCGCGAATACGTAGTCCCCCGAGGCCACTTGTTGCTTGCCTGTCAACGACTTCGGGAGGATGGTCCGGCCCATCATCCGGGGGAAACATGAAACACGGTAGCCGCGCGTACGGACGTCTGGAAAATCTGGGAGGAAGCAACCGCGTCAGCCGGCTTCGCAACCTCGTAGTCGGAGCTCTGGTTTTCGGAGTCGGGACGGTGCCTGCGGTGCAGGGTCAGGAGGAGGTCCCCCGCCAGTTCCCCCCGGGCGCGATTCAGAAGACCGGTGATTTGCCTGCGAGCCCGTTTCGGGACCGTCTCGAAAGCCTGCCGGCCGCCGCGCGGGAGAAGGCACTCGCTCACTTGCGGAGCTTCCACTTTCCCGCGTCGGACGTCGATTCACTGCAGGTCGATCCGGATGGTGGCATCTGCTACGCCTGCAGCTTCGGTCACACCCACCGTCTGGAAGATCCCGCTCCCGCTCCGGCGGAAGAGCCGACCGATCCAACCCTTGGCGAGGCGGCCGTGCCGGTCAGCCCCTTTCCGGAGCACCTGAAATTCCACAGCCGTCCGGGACTGACGAAGCGGATCTACATCAACTTCTCCGGCCAGAACGTCACCGGAACCGCATGGAACAACAGCCTCGGTCGCTCGACGATTTTCGCTCTGCCCTTCAGCACCGATTCGGACACATCGACCTTCAGTGACTCCGAGCAGGCGGCGATCAAGCGCATCTGGCAGCGGATGGCGGAGGACTTCGCTCCCTTCGATATCGACGTCACCACCGAGCCGCCGCCGTCGATCAACAACACGACCGCGGTGGTTCTGATCACCCGCAATACCGATGCGAACGGTGATCCGAATCCCTCGACGGGTGCCGGCGGGGTTGCCTACGTCAACGTCTTCGGTCGCTCCGATTTCATTTCGACCTACAGTCCCGCATGGGTCTACTCGAACAATCTGGGCAACGGCGACGCGAACATCGCCGAGGCCGCTTCCCACGAAGCAGGTCACAACCTCGGGCTCAGTCATGACGCCACGTCGACCTCAAGCTACTACGGTGGCCATGGTAGCAGCAGCAATCCGATCTCGTGGGGCCCGATCATGGGCACCGGCTACGGCCGCAACGTCACCCAGTGGTCGAAGGGCGAGTACTACAACGCGAACAACACGCAGGACGACCTGGCGATCATCGCGGGCAAGGTCTCCTACCGTTCCGACGATCATGGCAACACGCCGGGTGCCGCGACGCCCCTGTCGATCACCGGTGGCACGACGGTCAGCTCGACCACGCCGGAGAACGATCCGACGAACTCGAATCCGGCCAACAAGGGGATTCTGGAGCGGAATACCGATGTCGACGTGTTCTCCTTCGTCAGCGGAGCGGGGACGGTGACGCTCAACGTGAACCCGTGGGACCAGCCGGCGGGTACCAACGGGGGCAATCTGGACGTCCTGCTCGAGCTCCGGGACGAGAACGGTGTTCTCATCGCGACGGACAATCCTTCCGGGCTGACCACGGCTTCGATTACAGCGACGGTCGGGCAGGGTGTTTACTACCTCTACGTGCGCAACACGGGCACCGGCGATCCGTTGTCTTCGCCGCCGACCGGCTACACCGCCTACGGCAGCATCGGCCAGTATTTCATCAGTGGCACGATCGTCGACGGCTCCGGGATCATCATCGCGCCGGTCGCGGAGGCCCAACTCGATGACCTCGCCGACAGCGGTCAAAGCACCCACACCTTCACAGTCACGTATTCAGACGACCTTGGCGTAAATGTCGCATCCATCGGAACGGGCGATGTCCGGGTCACGGGGCCGGGTGGCTACGACCAACTCGCCCAGTTGGTTTCCGTCGATCAGGCGACCAATGGCACGCCGCGCGTCGCGACCTACTCGGTGTCACCCTCGGGCGGAGGCACGTGGTCGGCCGCGGACAACGGCACCTACGTGGTCACGATGCAAGCCACGCAGGTGCAGGACATCCAGGGGGCTTCGGTGGCCGACGGTGTGCTTGGTCAGTTCGAGATCGACATCCCGGTGCCGCTCTTTTCCTCGAACATGACGACGGATCCGGGTTGGACGCTCGGGGCGAACTGGTCCTACGGCCAGCCTTCCTATGGCAACGGCGGTCCGAATGGCGGCTACACCGGCACCGATGTGATCGGGCACAGCATGAGTTCGGATTACGCCAAGGGTCTGGCCATGTCCTACGCCACGACGCCTCTGATCACGAATGCCGGCGGGTCGAGTTCTTTGACGCTCAAGTTCCGCCGCTGGCTCGGTTTGAAGCGGAATGACACCGCCATCGTTCAGGTTTCGGGCGATGACGGTGCGACTTGGTCCACACTGTGGTCCTCGACCGCCAACCTCAGTGACTCTTCGTGGCAATCCGTGCAGTACCCGTTGCCCCTGAGCGTGATCGGCTCGTCGCAGATCCGTTTCCGCTGGGGCCTCGCGAGTCTCGACGGTCGTGGAAACTCGCCGACGGCCATCGGTTGGCACATCGATGACCTCGAGCTTCTCGGGGGCGGAGCACTCGACGCCAGCCCGCCGTCTCCGGCACTGAGTGCGGCCGACATCACGGATGCCGGATCTCCGACCCAATCGTGCACCGTGACTTTCACCGACGCCACCGCGGTTCTCGGATCGAGTGTCGACGTCACTGACCTACTGGTGACCGGCCCGGCCGGGCCGTTGAATCCGTTGACAATTTCTTCAGTCGGCACCGATCTCACGGGAAATGGTTCACCTCTCGGAGCAACCTACACGATCGACGCACCGGGTGGAACTTGGGAAGCGGTCGACAATGGGGTTTACACGATCACACTGCAGGAAGGCGCGGTTGAGGACACCCTCGCCAACACCACTCCGGAGGCGGTGCTCGGGAATTTTTCGGTCAACATCAGCACGCTCACTCCCGGAGTGCTCGCCATCACGGCAGGTGGTGATCTGGAGGCGTCGGGAACCGCAGGCGGACCGTTCGCTCCGGCATCGGTGCAATACACGCTGACCAATACGGGCGAGGATGCCTTGGATTGGTCGGTGTCGAAATCAGTGGCATGGCTCGACCTCAGCGCGACCGCCGGCACTCTCGCGGGTGGTGCTTCCGCCTTCGTGACCGCTACGGTCAACGCCGCTGCCGACACCCTTGCGGTCGGGTCCTACAGCGACTCGATCATCTTTTCCAACGACACCAACACCAACGGCAATACCACCCGGAGCGCCCAGGTGACGGTGATGCCGATCCCGGTAACGGTAACGCTTGGGAACCTGAGCCAGACTTACGACGGCGGTGAGCGGCCTGTGACGGTTACTACGGATCCGACCCCGGTGGCATACACGGTGACCTACGACGGGGCGACGAGTGTGCCGGTCGACGCGGGCAGTTATGCGGTGGTGGCGACGGTCACCGAGCCGAACCACACCGGTTCCGCATCGGGCACTCTCGTTGTAGCGAAGGCTTCGCAGACGATCAGCTTCGACCCCTTGGCCGATCTTCAGTCGACTGCCGCGCCCCTCACTCTCGGGGGCTCCGCGAGCTCCGGGTTGACGGTGAGCTACACCAGTTCCGATCCTTCGGTGGCAACGGTGTCCGGAGATCAACTGACCCCAGTCGGGCCCGGCACCACGACGATTGCCGCGACCCAGTCCGGCGACTCGAATTTCGAGTCGGCCACACCGGTGACCCAGACGCTGACCGTCATCGGCCCGGTCGATCACTTCACGATTTCCAGCATCGGCTCTCCCTTGGTTGTCGGCACGCCGGTGGGCGGCATCACGCTGACTGCGATCGATGCCGTCGGGCAAACCGCGAGCGGTTTCAATGGTGCGGTGACCTTTGGCGGGACCGGTGGTTTCACGGGAACTTCGGCATCCTTTGCCGATGGAGTGCTGACCGGTGTGACCGTCACTCCAACCGTTGCGGGGACCGACCTGACGCTCACGGTGGACGACGGTGCGGGTCACACGGGCTCCGTGACCATCGCCTTGATCCAGAGCCGCTTCGAAGTGTGGTCGGGTGGTGCGGCATTCGACTCCGACTCGAATGGCGACGGGGTTCAGGACGGCCTGGCATGGCTACTTGGTGCGGCTGATCCCGGGCAAGATTCGCTCCAGTGGCTTCCCAGTGCTCAGGAAACCGGTGGCGGACTCGTGCTGTCCTTCCGTTGTCTCAATGCGGCGGCACGAGGTGGTGCTACTCTGGAACTCGAGCATAGCTCGTCGCTGGGAACGGAAGCCCCATGGTCTTCGGTCGCGGTGCCGGAAACTTCCGGCAACCACGGCGGCATCGACTTCACCATCACTCCCGATGGTGACTACAACCAAGTGAGTGTGACCGTTCCCGGCGGTGTCGCAGGCAGGCTCTTCGCCCGCTTGCGCGGCACCGCGGCCCCATAGCGGAGGTGCGCTGAAGAGCCACCATTTCCAAGTTGCGGGGCGGTGGGGGAACGTCGGATGATTCTCGAATCGTGGACGATCCCAAACCTCCGCCACCGATGCCCCAAGGCTCTTCCCAACCAGCCATGGGCGACGACGTCGGCATGCGGATGCTGCTGCCGGTCGGCCGCTCGGGATGGGCCATTGCCGCCGGCTATCTCGGCCTGATCAGCCTTGTGATCGTGCCGGCGCCTCTGGCGCTCATCGTGTCCATCGTGGCAGTTCGCGACATTCAGAAGAGCCGTCGCACGGGGAAACCGAAGCACGGCATGGGTCGCGTGATCTTCTGGTTGATCATGGGCGGACTCGGAACTGTCGTGTTACTCGTCATCCTCGCGGACTTCTTTAGCAGTCGGTAGGTCCGCACCTTTTTCATTGAGGTCGAACTCTCGTCTCTCACCGCCCGTCTCCGGTGTAGATGATCTTGCCGTCTTTCGGGGCCTGGGGCCACGGGGTGGTTCCGGGTGCCCACTCGGTCGGTTGGGTCGCGCGGACCTGCTTGACCAGTTCCTTGAGCCAGTCGGGAGCGTTGGCATTTTCCTCCTGACCGTAGACCCACGGAAGGGCCGGGCTCATGAGCCGGTCCATGCCTTCGAGCGGCGGGCGTTGCTTGCTGACGGTGTCGAGATGGGAGGATAGTTCCTTCGCGATCTCCGGAAGCTTGCCGGCGAGGTCGGTCTTCTCCGACGGATCGGCTTCGAGATCGAACAGCTCCTTGCCGACGAGCTTGTATTTCCCCCGTCGCATCGACGGCGGGCGAACGCTGCCGGTGATTTCAAAGACGATCTCTTCGCGGGGGCTTTCGGCGCCGGCGAAAAGCGCTTCGGTCATGTTGATACCGTCGAGCGGGCGTTCCTGTTCGAGTGATGCTCCGGCCAGTGTGGCGAAGGTTGGGAACAGGTCGGTCACGTGCATCATGGCGGAGTTGGTGCCACCGGCCTCGAGCTTGCCCGGCCACCGCATCACGCATGGCACGCGGACCCCGCCTTCGTAGTTGGTGTTCTTCGTGCCGCGGTAGGGGGCGTTCTGCTCCGGCGTGAGGCCGCCGTTATCGTTGGCGAGGATGACCAGCGTGTTGTCGCCGTAGCCGCACTGGTCGACCGCTTCGACGATCCGCCCGACCGCGTCGTCGAGGCACTTCAGCGCGGCGTAGCGCTTCTCGTATCGATCGGTGTAGCGCGGAATCTCTTCAAGCGGTCCGTGAATGGCGTTGAACGCGACATACATGAAGAGCGGCTGTGCCTCGCCGGAGGTCTGCTGCTTCATCCTGTGCTGGGCGATCACGCGAACCGCTTCGTTGGCGATCAGGTCGGTGCTGTAGCCGGGTTCAAGGATCGGCTGTTGGTTGCGGTGCCAGTCGTACACCGCGTAGCGCGCGGGCGCGTTGTGCGGGATGGTTTTGTTGTTGTAATCGATGCCCCAGCCGTAGTGGCCGTACTGGTGCATGAAACCCTGACCCATCGGCAGTTGGCCCGGCAGCCATTCGCCGCAGTGCCACTTGCCGACGATCGAAGTGAAGTAGCCTGCCTCCTTGAGGGCCTCGGCCACGGTGCGTTCCTCGGTGGCGAGACCGTGGATTCGGCGGGTGTCGTCGCCGGCCTCGTTCTTCGCGAGCTTCATGTCGAGCATGGCGAGGTAGCTCGGCTTGCCGAAGTCCTCCGACCTCCAGTCGGCCCAGGTGCGGAACGCATACCGGCCGGTCATGAAGGCTGCCCGCGTCGGCGAGCACACCGCATGGACGTAGAACTGGTCGAGGCTGACTCCGGCCTTGCGGAGTTGGTCCATATGCGGGGTCCACTCGGCCTTGCCGCCATTGAAGGCGGGTTCGTTCCACCCCATGTCGTCGGAGAGGATGAAGATGATGTTGGGTTTGGAGCCGTCGGCCGGCGACGCCAGCGCGTTGCCGGCGAGGCCGAGGAAGAGAATCAGCAGGGATTTCATGAGTTTCAGACGTTGCAGGCTTCGATCGATTGCTTGAGTTCCTCCAGGGGGTTTTCGCCGGGGATCCATTCGTGTCCGACGTAACCGGAGTAGCCGGACTTGAGGATGGTCTTCATCAAGGCGGGGTAGTGGATCTCCTGGTCCGGCCCCAGATATCCCCGGCCCGGATTACCGGCCACCTGAACGTGACCGACGAACTCCGCATACTTCTCGAAGCGACGGATCAGGTCGCCGTCCATGATCTGGATGTGGTAGGCGTCGAAAAGGATCTTCAGTCCGGGCGAGGAGACGGCACGAACGATCTCCATGCAGTAGTCGATGTGGTCGCCTTGGTAACCGGGGTGGCCTTTCATGTCTTCGGCGACCCGCGAATTGAGCGGCTCGAGCACCATCGAGACTTTGTGTTTCTCTGCGAGGGCGGCCATCTTCTTGTAGCCCTCGATGCAGTTGCGCATGCCTTCTTCGGGGTCGACCACGCCGCCGTTCGGTTGGTCGGAGGTGTCGGCCATGCCAGTAAAGGTCATCACGTTGGGAAAGCCCCACTCACCGGTGGCGACGATCGCCTTGGTCAGCGCGTCGAAACATTCCGCATGATGACCCTTGTGGTTCATGCCACGGACGAAGGTGTGCGATTTGGTGGCTGCGCAAACGAGCCCGGCTTCTTTGAGAAGCGGCCATTCTTCGATCGGGAACAGTTCGACACCGGCGACGCCGAGTGCCTTGGCGTGGTGGACGAGGTCGGCTGGACTCCATTTGGCGGCGCTGAAGAACGGCCATGCGGCGATCACCTGCCGGATTCCCTTCGGCTTTTCCTCCGCGGCGAGGGTCCGGGAAAGCGGCAGTGCGGAGGCGGCGAGGGTTCCCAGAAAAGCGCGTCGGTCAGGCATGGTCGGGTTTGCGGGTGGCTGGTGGGGGAATGTCCCGGGGTGGGCCGGGGATGCAGGCATTTACGTCCGGGCGGGAGGATACTGACCTCGGAATGACGAGATAACGCCGTCTCCTTGGTCCGCCTGTCACGGGCCCGGTTGGGAGCGGACCATCGTGTTTTGGAACAGGAGCACCTTCCACGCGCCGTTTTCGCGCGCGAAGACCCTCGTGAAGGTGAAGGTGTCCGCCGGCACCGGATTCCCGTCGCGGATCGCCTTGGCGTGGATCGTGCCGGTGGCGACCGCGAGGTCGGTGTCGAGGAACCACTCGATCTCGGGTGTTTCGTACGACTCGAATTGCAGGATGCCTGTTTCGATGTCGCTGAGGAATTCGTCCTTGGTCAGGCGCGTGCCGAACACGTTGTTGTGGATATGTCGGTCGGAGAGCATGTCGCGGAGCGTCGTGACATCCTCCGCGACGTAGGCGGCGACGAGCGCGTCGTTGATCGCATTCATCTCCGCTTCGGTGGGTTTCCGTTCGGTCGCTGCGGGGCGGGAGCAGGATGCCAGCGCGAGCGCCGGGACGAGCATGAATCCAAGTCTCATGAAGGAAGGGTGCTAGCCGGTATCCCGTGGAACGACGATCAGAAACGGGGAGTGAAAGGGGTTCGGGCTGCCGGAAAGGCGGGCGGGGTTGACGCAAATCCCGCGAAGAAATGAGGGGCTAGGTTTCGTATGAGCCGATGTGATGCGTCGGATTCCCTGCTGCATTCTGCTGGGCCTCGCGGGCTTTCTGCCCGCGCAGGAGCCGGCGGTATCGGGTCAGGCGATCTATGCGGAGCATTGCGCTTCCTGCCACGGCAAGGACGGCGAGGGGAATCCCGACGAGGTCGACGAGCCTCTCTACGGCGAGCGCACCTTGGAGTCGCTGGCCCGCTACATCGACCGCAAGATGCCCGAGGGCGAGCCGGAGCTTCTCGACGCCGCGGAGTCGCAGCGGGTAGCGGACTACATCTACGGCACGTTTTATTCGGCAGAGGCAAGGGCGAAACGGCAGCCGCTTCCCGAGGCGGCATTCGCGCGATTGACCAACCGTCAGTTCCGCGAGTCGGTCGCCGATTTGCTGGGGAGCTTCGGCAAGCCGACGCAGCCGGGCGAAGGCCGCGGACTCAGGGCGCAGTACTTCGATTCGGACGGGATGAACAAGAAGGCGCGCAAGGCGCTCGAGCGCGAGGATCGCGCTTTGGCCTTCGACTTCGGTGAGGGACCGCCGCTCGAGGGGATGAAGGCGGACCAGTTCTCGATCGCGTGGGAAGGATCGCTGCTCGCGCCGGCCACCGGGTGGTATGAGTTCAAGGTGGCCACACCGAATGGCGCGCGGCTCTACCTCAACGGCGACCAGCAGGAGGGTGACGGGAATTTCCGCGACGACAGCGGTGCCAAGCGCCAGCCGGCATTCATCGACAGTTGGGTCAGCTCCGGCGCCGAAGTGCGTGAGAAGACCGCGAGGATGTTCCTGCTCGGCGGGCGCGCCTATCCGATCCGGCTCGACTACTTCAAATACAAGGACAAGCGGGGGATGGTCCGGCTCGAGTGGAAGTCGCCTCGTGGAGAGTGGGAGGTTCTGCGGGCGCCGTATCTGTCACCGTCGAGGGCGGTCCGGGTCGGAGTGGTCAGCACCCGCTTTCCCGCCGATGATGCCAGCGAGGGCTACGAGCGTGGCACCGGAATTTCGAAGGACTGGCACGAGGCCACGACCAAGGCCGCGATCGAAGTGGCGAACCAGGTAGTCTCACGACTGCCGCACCTGAGCCGCGTGCCGGACAACGACCCCGAGCGGGCTCGGAAACTCAAGTCGTTCATTGCGACCTTCGCCGAGCGTGCCTTCCGGCGTCCGCTGGACGAGGAAACGCGCCGGCTCTACGTCGATCGTGCCTTCGCCGATGGCACGCCGCCGGATCGCGCGGTGAAGCGCGCTGTGATCCTGATCCTCAAGTCGCCGCGCTTTCTCTACCCCGAGCTGGGAGCGGAGAAGGATGCCTTCACGGTGGCGACGCGGCTGGCATTGGCGGCTTGGGATTCCTTGCCGGACCGCGAGCTGTTCGAGGCGGCGAAGGCAGGCCGGCTCGGGTCACATGATCAGGTGCTCGCCCAGTCGCGCCGGCTGATGGCCGACCCCCGGGCCAAGGCGAAGGCGAACGAGTTCTTCCAACGCTGGCTGAAGCTGGATGCGGAGGGGGACTTGCGGAAGGATCCCGAGGCGTTTCCGGAGTTCGATGCCGAGCTGGTGGCCGACCTGCGGCGCTCGCTCGAGTTGTTCGTGGAACGCGTGGTCTGGAGCGAAAAGTCCGATTACCGCGAGCTGCTTCAGGCCGACTATCTCCTCTTCAATGATCGGCTGGCGAAATTCTACGGGGTGCAGGTCCCGGAAGGTGGCGGGTTCCAGCCGGTCAAGTTCGATGCCACGCAGCGAGCCGGAGTGATCACGCATCCCTATGTGCTGGCGCGGCTTGCCCACCCGGACGCCACATCGCCGATCCACCGCGGGGTGTTCGTCACCCGCAACCTGCTTGGTGGTTTGCTCAAGCCGCCGCCGGAAGCGATAGCCTTCGAGAACCACAAGTTCGACCCGAAGATGACGATGCGCGAGAAGGTCGCGGAATTGACCCGCGACGCGAACTGCATGACCTGTCACGAGACGATCAACCCGCTTGGCTTCACGCTGGAGAACTTCGATGCGGTGGGTCGCTACCGGACGACCGAGGGTGACCGCGCGATTGACCCCGAGGCCGACTACCACACGCTGGAAGGCGAGACGCTGCGGCTGCGTGGACCGCGGGATTTGGCCGACCACGCCGCGACTTCGGCCGGTGCCCGCCGGGGATTCATCCGCCAGCTTCTCCAGTATGAGCTGAAGCAGAATCCCGCCGTGTATGGCCACGATACGCTGACCAGGCTCGAGAACTCCTTCACCAAGTCCGGACAGAACGTCCGCAATCTGCTCGTTGAAATCACCGCGATGGCCGCCCGCCATGGCATTCCCGACCCCGACCAAGCCCGTCGATGAACCTGACCAGCCGCCGCCAGTTCCTCCGCCAACTCGGCCTTTCCGCCGCCGCGTTGCCGTTTCTTCCCGCGTTGCCGTCGCTCGCCCAAGGCAAGCCCGGTGCCCGGACGCAGCGGGTCATTTTCGTGTTCACGCCGAACGGTACGATCCCCAACGAGTTCTGGCCGGATCAGATCGGGCCGGACTTCCAACTGAAGCGGATCCTCGCGCCGCTCGAGCCGTTCAAGAACCGGCTGATGACCCTGAAGGGCGTTCACAACCGGATCCGCGGCGACGGCGACGGGCACATGCGCGGCATCAGCTGCCTGCTCACCGCCGACGAGCTTCTGCCGGGCAATATCCAGGGCGGAAGCCACAAGCCGGCTGGCTGGGCGCGGGGAATCTCGATCGACCAGGAAATCCGGAACTTCCTCCAGGCCCGACCGGAGACGGCCACGCGTTTCGGATCGCTGGAGCTGGGGGTTGCGGTGCCCAACCGGGCGGATCCATGGACCCGCGAGTCGTACGCCGGACCGAACCAGCCGTTGGCTCCTCTCAGCGATCCCTACGCGATGTTCGACCGACTCTACGGCAGCATGAAGGATCGTGAGAACCTCGGCAGCGTGCTCGACGAGGTCCGCGATGATCTTCGCTCGATCGCCTCCCGTGTCGACAAGTCGGAGCGTGAGCTGCTCGACCAGCACGCGACCTTCGTCCGGGAAATGGAGCAGGACCTCCAGAGCAGCGGAACGCAGCAGCTGATGTTCCCGCCGCCGGCGCTCGAAGCCGGAGTGGCGCTCGACAATGACGGCATCCCGAAGATCAGCCGCATGCAGGGCGACCTGCTGGTCAATGCCTTCGCCAACGACATGGCACGGGTAGCGACGCTCCAGTACACCAACAGCGTCGGTCAGGCCCGGATGCGGTGGCTCGACATTCACGATGGCCACCACCACCTGTCGCACGAGCCCGACAACAACGCCGACGCGCAGGAGAAGCTGGTCAAGATCAACACCTGGTTCTGCGGTGAGATCGCCAACCTCGCGCAGAAGCTCGAAAGCACACCGGAACCCGGTGGCGAGGGCACGATGCTCGATCACACGACCATCGTCTGGACGAACGAGCTGGGCAAAGGCAACAGCCACACGCTCGACAACATTCCGTTCGTACTGATCGGCGGCGGGCTCGGCTTCCGGGCGGGTCGCGCGATGCAGTTCGACAACGTTCCGCACAACCGCCTGTGGCTGTCGCTCGCCCATGCCTTCGGTCACCACATCCCGGTATTCGGCCAGCAGAAGTTCTGCGACGGCGGGGCGCTGGCGCTCGGCTGATGGTAGGGACGACCGCCTCGGTCGTCCGCCGAGTAAGGTGAACGGCGGTCCGCGAGAACCTTCGCGGTCGGGCGAGGGCGCCCGACCCTACCCCGGGGAGCGGGCTGGAACGACCGCCCCCGGTCGTTCGTCGCGACTCGTCGCTTACGGCAACCCGGGCAGCGGGTTGTAGCGGCGGATACCGAACTCGGAGGGGCTCAGCAGGCTGTCGTCGTTGCGATCGCGACGGGAGAATTCCCTAAGCGTTTTCGACCAAGGGTTCGTTGACGGCTGGGTGTCGGAGAACTCAAGCGGATCGAGAAAACCGTCGTGGTCGGCGTCAGCCAGTTGGAAAGCCTCGAGCTTGTCCGGCTTTCCGCCGGCCTGGCCGCCACGCGATGCCCGGAACTCGGTTCGATCAATGCGGTCGTCCGAATTCGCGTCCGCCCAGTTGAAGCGGAAGGTGGCCAGAACCTGCGATGCCCTGCGACCCTGGGTCCTGAGCCATTCGACGGCATCAAGGAACTGATCTTTGTTCAGGTCCGCTTGGTCGAACTTGCGGTCGACACGCTGGGTTGGGCCAGCTTGGGCACCTCCGACAAAAACCGCCGCGATGAGCAGCGGACAAATGAGCCGTTTCATGTTTGGTTAACGGATGCTAACTAGTTTGCGGCTCCCTGACCGTCAAGCGATTGTGTGAGGGCCGGAAAAGGTGGTCCTGTCGGGGCCCGACCGATGATCGAAGGCTCCAAATCGGGGGTTTCCGTTCGAGCCGGTTGCCGTCAGGTTCGGCGATGATGAAGTGGCTTCCGATTCTCGCCGTGGCCTGTGCCGGCGGACTGGCTTCGTGCCGTCCCGGAGCCTCGATGGGGGACTACATCAAGATCCATAAGGACGGAATCGCGAAGCTTGCTCCCGCGGGGCAGATCCATACCCAATATGCGCAAGTGGACCATTTCATCGTGAGCTTCGGCTCATCGCGCCAGCCCCTCGAGTGGCAGACAGTTGCTTTCATCGAGGGGAGGTTCGAACTGACGTTCGTGCAGCCGGTGAAGGTCGACTACGCCGCCGGAACGGTGACGCCCGACGGAGATCCGGAGTTCTATCTGCATGCGGCGGAATCCACGGACGGGCGGTCCACCCGCTACGAGGGTAGGCTCCAGAGGGAATTCGGGCAGGCCGAGTGGAACGCCTTCGTCGCTTCCGGATTCGATCTCGGGACGCTCGGTATTCCCGCGAGCGAAGTCCATCCGGTGAAGAATTGGCAGACCTACGTCGACGCGGTCCGGCGAGACCGGATCCCGATCAAGTAGGCACGCTCGCGAACGTGGAGAATCGACAGGAATGCCGATTCTCCGGAAATCCTTACGCGAGGATCTGGTCGAGGACGTAGGGCAGGATGCCGCCGCTGGTGTAGTAGTCGACCTCGGCCGGAGTATCGAGGCGGACCTTGAGCGGGACCTCGACGGTGGTGCCGTCCGCGGCGTGGGCCACAAGCGTAGCGCCCATGCCCGGGGTCAGCTCGCCGCCGATGCCGGTGATGTCGAAGGTCGCGTCCACGAGGCCGCTGACCTTCTCGTAGTCGGCCTTGTCGACGAAGTTCAGCGGAAGCACGCCCATGCCGATCAGGTTGGAACGGTGGATGCGCTCGAACGACTTGGTCACGACGGCCTTCACGCCGAGCAGGCGGGTGCCCTTGGCGGCCCAGTCGCGGCTACTACCCATGCCGTAGTCTTCGCCGCCGATCACGACGAGCGGGGTGCCTTCGCTCTGGTAGGCCATGCAGGCGTCGTAGATGAACGTCGGCTTGGCGCCTCCGGCCGCGGTGATCTCGGTGTCGGGCGCGGGGACTTCGGCGGAGCCGAAATACTGCGTGTAGCCGCCCTCGATGCCGGGGCACATCAGGTTCTTGATCCGGACGTTGCCGAAGGTGCCGCGGGTCATCACGCGGTCATTGCCGCGGCGGGCGCCGAAGGAGTTGAAGGACGCCTTTTCGACACCGTTGGCGATCAGATACTGGCCGGCCGGGGAGGTCGGCTTGATCGCGCCGGCGGGCGAAATGTGGTCGGTGGTCACCGAGTCGCCGAAGATGCCGAGCGGACGGGCGCCGGTGATGTCCTCGGTGGAGCCTGCGGCGCCTTCGAAGAACGGCGGCGACTGGATGTAGGTCGACTTGTCGTCCCACGTGTAGGTCGCGCCGGTGCTGCCCTTGATCTCGCCCCACTTCGGGTTGGCGTTGTCGACGTCGCCGTAGAGCTTCTGGTAAACGGCGGGCTTGAGGGCGGCATCGAGCTGCTCGCGGATCTCGGCCTGGCTCGGCCAGACGTCCTTGAGGAAGACCGGATTGCCGTCCTTGCCGTTGCCGATCGGCTCGGTGGTGAGGTCGAGATCGACCCGGCCGGCGAGGGCGTAGGCGACGACCAGCGGCGGGCTCATCAGGAAGTTCGCCTTGATCGAGCCGTGGACGCGGGCTTCGAAGTTGCGGTTGCCGGAAAGCACCGAGGCGCACACGAGGTCGCCTTCCTTGATCGCGCCTTCGATCGCCGGATGGAGGGGGCCGGAGTTGCCGATGCAGGTGGTGCAGCCGTAGCCGACGGTTTGGAAACCGAGGGTGTCGAGCTCGCTCTGCAGGCCGGTGGCCTCGAGGTAGTCGGTAACCACGCGCGAGCCGGGGCCCAGCGAGGTTTTGACGAACGGCGCTACGGTCAGGCCGAGGGCGTTGGCCTTCTTGGCGACGAGGCCGGCGGCGAGCATCACGCTCGGGTTCGAGGTGTTGGTGCAGGAAGTGATCGCGGCGATCAGCACCGAGCCGTGGCGCAGCTCCGTCTTGATCGGATCGAAGGCTTCCTTGGCGAGGACCGTGTCGGGCGCCGGGCGGTTGGTGGTCATCTCCGCCTTGTCGAGGGCGGCGCCGGGCTCGGGCGCTTCGAGAAGCGAGCCGACCGCGTAGCCGGCGGGCTCGGGCATGTCGACCGTCACGGTGGTGCCTCGCTGGTCGGCGGAAAGACCGAAGCCACCGTCGGCTGCCGTCGCGGTGAACAGATCGTTGAACTTGCTGCCGAGCGCCGGGACGTCGATGCGGTCCTGCGGGCGCTTCGGACCGGCGACGGCCGGCACGATGGTCGAGAGGTCGAGCTCGAGCAGGTCGGTGTATTCGCACTCGCCCTTGTCCGGGATGCCGAACAGGCCCTGCGCCTTGTAGTAGTTCTCAACCGTCGTGCAGAGCTCCTCGGAGCGGCCGGTGCCGCGAAGGTAGCTGATCGTTTCGCCGTCGACCGGGAAGAAGCCCATGGTCGCGCCGTACTCGGGGGCCATGTTGGCGATGGTCGCGCGGTCCGGCAGGCTGAGCGCCTTCGCACCGGGGCCGTGGAACTCGACGAACTTGCCGACCACCCCGTGCTTGCGGAGCATTTCGGTGACGCGGAGCGTGAGGTCGGTGGCGGTGACGCCCTCGGCGAGGCTGCCGTGGAGGTAAACGCCGACGACTTCCGGAACGAGGAAGGTGACCGGCTGGCCGAGCATGCCGGCTTCCGCCTCGATGCCGCCAACGCCCCAGCCGACGACGCCGAGGCCATTGATCATGGTCGTGTGCGAGTCGGTGCCGACGAGGGTGTCGGGGTAGTAGACCTCGTCCTTCGAAAGTACGCCCTTGGCGAGATACTCGAGGTTGACCTGGTGGACGATGCCGATGCCCGGAGGCACAACCGAGAAGGTTTCGAACGCCTGCTGGCCCCACTTCAGGAACTCGTAGCGTTCGCGGTTGCGGATGAACTCGATCGCCATGTTGCGGTCGAGCGCGGCCTGCGAGCCGGCGAAGTCGACCTGCACCGAGTGGTCGACGACCAGATCGACCGGCACCAGCGGCTCGACCTTTTCGGCCGAAGCGCCGCGGGCCACGGCGGCGTCGCGCATGGCGGCGACATCGACCAGCAGCGGCACGCCGGTGAAGTCCTGGAGGACGATGCGGGCGACGGTGAACGGGATCTCATAGTCGCCGGGCGACTTGGCGTTGTAACCGGCGAGGTTCTTGACGTCGTCCTCGGTCACCTTGCGGCCGTCGACGTTCCGCAGCACGGACTCGAGCACGATCCGGATCGAAACCGGGAGCTTGGCGAGATCGGGGAATCCCTGTTCGGCGAGGGCCGGGAGGGAGTGGAACTTGCCTTCGGTGCCGGAGCCGGTGGGGAATGTGCGGAGTGTGTCCATGAGTCGATCTGAAGAAGGATTTTTGGCCGTTTTCGGGCCTTTCGGGCGGATCGGATCCGCCGCGGCGAAGGCGGGAGGGTAGGACCAGCCCCACAAATGTCAAAAAGGATAGGCCCAGCAAGTTCCGGGCAAATCCGGGCTTCAATTTCCGTCATCCGCCGGATAGTTTCGGGAATGCTGATTCTTCGACTTTCCGTGCTGTCCTCGATCCTCGCGCTGGCTGCCTGTGCTCCCGGTGGTGGCGCGGCGAGCGGCTCGATGGGTGACCTTCCCGAGGACGACGGAGCGGTCGGCGGAATCTCCGAGGTGCCGAATCCGACACCCGAGATGGCCAAGGCCAGCGGGACCTCGCTGGACACGCTGCAGCACGGGCATTCGACCTACATGCTGCAGTGCGGGCAGTGTCATGACTACATGCTGCCGAAGAACCTTTTCGAGGACGAATGGGAGGACGCGGTGCCCGAAATGATCAAGCATGCGGGCCTGCAGCCGGCCGATGAGAAGGCGGTGCTCTCCTACGTGCTGGCGGTGAAGAAGGTGAAGGGGTAAGGCAGGCCGCCTCGGTCAGCCGAAGCCCGGGACTCCGGGACCCCGTAAACGGGGAACTACAAACCCCGGTGGCGGGCTTCGGTGGTTCGTAGTTCCGCCTTCAGGCGGTTGCGGAGCTTTCGGCATTTCTTGGAGGTTCCGACGCGCTGGCGTCCGCTCGGCTTCCCGCATCGCCAGACCCCGTAAACGGGGAACTACAAACCCTGGTGGCGGGCTTCGGTGGTTCGTAGTTCCGCCTTCAGGCGGTCGGACGCGGCGCGATTGGTGTGCGCGGAACCGAGCTTGATGGAGTCACGGTCCGGCTGCTAGAACCTTAGCCATGAAGAAGTGGCTTTTGTTGGCGATGGGGGCCGCGCTTGCAGGATGCGCGACCGAACCGAAGACCGCGGCGGTGCCGAGTCAGGAAATGTCGGACATGAGCGGGGTGTCGCTGGAGCAACTCGAGCGTGGCCGGCACATTTACGAGACCGATTGTTCGCGTTGCCATGTGCCGATGCTTCCCAGCGAGGCGTCGGAGGGCGACTGGCACGTCGTGGTGCCCGGGATGGCGTGGAACGCGGGGATCAGCAGGGAAGACGAGGACGCGGTGCTCGCCTACATCCTCGCCGCCAAGCAGATGCCCTGAGCGGGCGCGGATGAGCGACGGCCTCGAACTGCTGGCATTCGCCGGGGTGATGGCGCTCGGGCAATTCAGCCCGGGTCCCGACATGCTGCTGCTGACCCGCACGGCCTTGGCCGAAGGCGTCGGCAATGGCGTGCGGATGGCGCTCGGAATCGGCACGGGCCTGGCGGTGCATGCCAGTCTGGGGATCTGGGGCACCGCGGCGCTGCTGGAGCGCGAAGGCTGGCTGCGTACCTCGTTGAAGTGGCTGGCGGCGGCCTACCTGCTATGGCTGGCCTGGGGTCTCCTGATGCAGTGGTTCGTGCACTTCTATTCGGGCTCGAAGACAGTCGAGCCGAAGCCCCCGGGGAAAAGAAGCGCCTACCTCCGAGGCCTGTTCTGCAACCTCCTCAACCCGAAGGCCCTGTTCTTCCTCGCGGCGGTGGTTGCTCCGTTTCTCGCCGGCGATCGGCCGAGCTGGTGGCCGATGGCCCTTTGGCTGGTGATCGTGCTGCAGGGCTGGCTGCTGTGGTCGCTGTGGGCCGCCGTGCTCCAGTGGCGGCCGATCCGTGAAGGTCACCGGAAAGCGGGTCCATGGATCGACGGCGCTTTCGGCGTCACGTTGGCGGTGCTGGCCGTCCTGCTCGTAATCTGAGCCCGGAGCTAGTCGTAGCTCGGCGACTTGTGGTCGGTGAAATACGCGTCGCCGATGTAGTAGAACGGATCGTAGTCGGGCAGCGGGCCGGCGTCGGGTGGCAGCGGGATGTTCGCATACTCCGAGTCCTCGGGCTGGGTGGTGGCGATCTCGACCGGCGTGCCGACTTTCACGAGCTGAAAGAACTTCGGCGCGAGGTTCTCGTGCATCCGGATGCTGCCGTTGGTGCACGGGGTGTGCTTGATCCAGCCGGTGTGGAAGGCGTGACCCGACTTGAACTCGCACCAGTAGGGCATCGGCGTTCCCTTGAACGACCAACCGGAGGGGATCTCGTTGGTGAAGCAACGATCGGTCTTCTGGCCGGAGTAGGCGTAGCCGTGTTCGTCGGACCGGTGGCGGGCGACTTTCCGCAGGATCCGGAAATTTCCGTGGGGCGTGGGCGTCGCGGGAGTGCCGACCGAGACCGGCATGATCAGGAGTGGCGTCGATCCTTCCATCACGTAAACCCGCTGCCGCGCGGTCGAGACCTTCACCCGGACTTGGGACGGCTGCTTGGGCAGGGCGGTGGGCCGGTCGTAGGCCTTGTAGACCTCGACGCCCGAGATCGAGGGGTCGGAGCAGGACGCGAGGCAGATCGCTGCCGCCAGCAAGAGAAGCATCTTCATGGCCGCCGCGGGCATAGGGCATTCGTCCGGCAACGGCAAGCGGTGGGCTCAGCGGGAGCGCTCCCACTTGGTGACCCGATCGTTGCGGAACCAGACGCTGGCTCGGCGGTAGGGGACGAAGTCGACCTCGGGCCCGAGACCGTAAGCGTAGCGCGGGCCGTATCGCCCGTAGCGTCCGTAGGGACCATAGCCGTAGCCTCCGTAGTAACGGGTGCTGTAGACTGCCTTGGATCCCGCGTAGTCCCAACGGCTTGTCTTCGTCTTGCCGTCCTGGCCGTCGTAGCGGCGGCTCGGGCGTCCCCATGCGAGCTCGACCGCCTCGGGCGGCATTCCGTTCTCGATCCGACCCTGACGGACGAGTTCCTGATGCGAGTCACTAAGCTTCCAGTAGCTCGACGGGTTCGCCGAGATCCGGGCTTCGGGTGTCGACGGCGCGCAGCTGGCGAGCGCGGCCGCGAGCAGCGGGAGGAGAAGGTATTTCATGATCCGAAAGTAGCCGCTGGAAGAGTCCGCCGCAACGTTTCCGACGACCGCGGGTTCGCGGATTCGGAAGGCTCCCGCAATTCTCCGAATCTCGCTTGCCAAGGCCGAATCGGAGGTCGCAACCTGCCCGCGAAATCCCTTGCCCGTCATGTCCGACCTCCTCGACGAATCCGAAATCGAAGCCGCCCTCAAGAAGCACCCGGACTGGGAGCTGGAGGGGAATACGATCCGCCGCACGATCGAGTTCGAGGAATACATGGAAGGCATCGATTTCGTGAACGATCTCGCCGAGATCGCCGAGGAGGCCCAGCACCACCCTGACGTCGAGATCCAGTACACGAAGATCACGCTGACGCTGACTACCCACGACGCCGGCGGATTGACCGATGCCGACCTGGAAATGGCGCAGCGGATCGACAACCTCGTCGACTGACGAAGGATCGGCGGGATGTCCGGCGTATGCCGGTCTTGATGAACCCCGCCCCATGCCTCCGGTCGCTCGCAGCCGGATTGATTTTTGCCGGTGCCGCCTTGGCGGCCCCGGAACGCCCGCCGAACTTTGTCATCATCCTGGCGGATGACATGGGCTACGGCGATGCCGGCTGCTACGGCAGCAAGGCGCTGAAGACGCCCCACCTCGACCGGATGGCGGAGCGTGGTCTGCGGTTCACCGATTTCCACTCGAGCGGGAATGTCTGCAGCCCGACCCGGGCCGGGCTCGTGACCGGCCGCTACCAGTACCGGTCGGGCGTCGACGGCGTGGTGAATGCCGACCCGAAGGTGCCGGCCCATCATAGCGGCCTGCAGCGTAGCGAGCACACCTTCGCGGAATCGCTCAAGGCGAAGGGCTACCAGGTCGGCCTGATGGGGAAGTGGCATCTGGGATACGACAAGAAATACAATCCGACCCACCACGGCTTCGACCGCTTCCGCGGATTCGTCAGCGGTAACATCGACTATCATTCCCACTACGACCGGATGGGGGTCTATGACTGGTGGGATGGTCTCGAGCAGGTGAAGGAGGAAGGTTACTCGACCCACCTGATCAACCGGCATGCGGTCGAGTTCATCGAGGAGCACAAGGACAAGCCGTTCTGTCTCTATGTGGCGCACGAGGCCGTGCACTCGCCCTGGCAGGGGCCGGAGGATCCGGCAGTCCGTGGACCCGGTGTGAAGAAGGGAGCGAAGGAGTCGCCGAAAGACGTCGCGCTGAAGGCGATGATGACGGCGATGGATCAAGGCATCGGAGAGATCATTTCCAAGCTCGAGGAACTGGAGCTGGCGGAGAACACGCTGGTGTTTTTCTTCTCCGACAACGGACCCGCCGGCGGTTCGGCTGGCCCGCTGCGTGGCAGGAAGGGCAGCAACTGGGAAGGCGGCCACCGGGTTCCCGCGGTCGCGTTCTGGCCGGGGAAGATCAAGGCCGGGCAGGTGACCGACGAGCTGTCGATCAGCATCGACCTGATGCCGACGATGCTCGAACTGTCCGGAGCGTCGGCTCATCCCGAACGCCCGCTCGACGGAGTCAGCCTGGTGCCGGTCCTGCTCCGGGGCGAGTCGCTCGGCGAGCGTCAGCTGTTCTGGAACCACAAGGCGATGCGCGACGGAAACTGGAAGCTGATGCTGGGTGGCAAGGGTGCGGCCGGCGAGGTCGGGCTTTACGACCTTTCGAAGGACATCGGCGAGAAGAACAACCTCGCGAAGCAGCATCCCGAGCGGGTCGAGACAATGCGGAAGGCACTCAAGGCATGGAGTGAGGACGTGATGTCGAACGTGACCGCCCAGCCGGATGTCGAGGCGGTCACTAGTGGTAAGAAGGACGCGAAATAACCAACGACGATCATGAAATTCGCACCGTTTTTGAATCTGCTGCTCTGTCTGGTGTTCGCGCCACTGTCCGTCCTTGGTGCCGAGGCGCCTGCGGAGAAGCCGAACATCCTCTTCATCATGGTCGATGATCTCGGGAAGGAATGGATCAGCTGCTACGGCGCCGAGGACATCCGCACACCGAACATCGACGCTCTGGCCGCGGGCGGAATGAAGTTTCACAACGCCTACTCGATGCCGCAGTGCACCCCTTCACGGGCGACGCTGCTGACCGGCAAGTATCCATGGCGGAACGGCTACGTGAACCACTGGGACGTGCCGCGTTGGGGAGTCGGCTACTTCGACTGGAAGAAGCGCGAGAACACGACCTTCGCGCGCCTGATGAAGGATCTCGGCTACGCGACCTGCGCGGCCGGCAAGTGGCAGATCAATGATTTCCGGATCGAACCGCAGGCGATGAAGAAGCACGGCTTCGACGACTGGGCGATGTGGACCGGCTACGAGAGCGGTGTGAAGGCGAGCGCCGAGCGTTACCAGGATGCCTACATCAACACGCCGGATGGCAGCCGGACGTATAAGGGTGAGTTCGGCCCCGATATCTACACCGACCGGCTGATCGCATTCATGAAGGCGCATCGCGAGGAACCGATGTGCCTCTACTTTCCGATGGCCCTGACCCACGGGCCGTTGGTTCCGACGCCCGACGAGCCGGATGCGAAAACCGGTGCGGCTAGGCACAAGGCGATGGTGAGCTACACCGACAAGCTGGTGGGCCGTTTGGTGAGCGCGCTCGACGAGCTCGGCTTGCGGGAGAAAACGATCGTCATTTTCACCACGGACAACGGCTCGGGTAGTGGGATCGTCGGCACGCGGAACGGGAAGAAGGTAAAAGGGCAGAAGGGCAAGGAGTCCGAAGCGGGCACCTGCGCGCCGTTCATCGTGAACAGTCCGGGGTTGGTTCCTTCCGGTGTGGAGACCGATGCCCTGACCGATTTCTCCGACCTGCTGCCGACCTTCGTCGAACTCGGTGGCGGCAAGGTGCCGGAGGATCTCACGGTCGATGGCGTGTCGATCGCGCCGGTGATCCTCGGCAAGGCGAAGGATTCGGAGCGCGAGTGGATCATGGCGCTGGGTCACGGTCCTGCTCGGCTTGACGAGAAAGGCGTGCGAGGGGTGAAGGATTTCGCCACCCGGGTGATCCGCGACAAGCGGTTCAAGGTGTGGGTGTCATCGGAGCGGGAGATCATCCGGCTCCACGACTTGAAGGAGGATCCGGACGAGAAGGTGAATCTGCTCGGCAGCGAGAAACCCGAACACCTCAAGGCGATCGAAAAGTTCCGGAAGGTGATCGACTCGATGCCGGAGAAGGACGCGCGACCGCTCTATGAACCGCGGGCGGCGAATCCGTGGGACAGGAAGGTGAAATGAGGGGAGCGGCTTTGTAAGCCGCCGATCCCCTGGCAGCGGCTTACAAAGCCGCTCTCCCAATCACCGAGGAAGCAGCAACTCCTCTTCCTTGAGCCCGGTGATCTCGTGGAGCCCCTTGAGCAGGCGCTTCAACAGCAGGAACATGATGGCCAGCAGCGGGATGCCGATCACGGCGAAGCCCCAGCCGGTGAGCTTGCCGATGATGCCGTTGTAAACCTCGAGGGCGTCGGCGGCGCCGCGGTCGAAGCCGCGGAAGAACCACAGCGCGAGCAGGAGGTTGAGCGCGGAGCTGAGGAAGAACGAACCGGCGAAGATCACGTTGGCCTGATCGAGCAGCGAGCGGTAGCGGTCGCGGTTGTCCGAGTCATCGACCCGCTGTTCGATCTTGCGGATGTCGAAGAGCGAGTCGTTGTAGAGGAAGACGTTCAGCAGCGGAGTGGCGGTCCGTTTTGAGAAAAATACGGCGAGGCCCAGTGCCAGCGGGATGGCGGCCTCCTTGAGTCCGAAGAGCAGCCCGGCGTTCTCCTTCACCGTGCCGTCCTTGTTCCACAGATAGAGGGTCAGGCCGCCGGTCAGGAGCACCGAGAAGAGTCCGAGGCCGGAGAAGAAGTTGAACTTGCGGGTCTTGGCGAAGTGCCAGACGCCGTAGCCGAGCGGCAGGACCAGAGCGACGATCAGCGCCTTGAGCGGACCGATGTGCCACGGCTTGGCCGACTTGCCGAGCTGCTCCTGAAGCGCCGGATCCTTGCTCAGGTAGCTGAGCACCAGCACCGGCACGAGCACATTGATCAGGATGTTGGCGAGCGGATGCTCCTGGTGCGTCTTGGTCGCCTTGGGGGCTTCGTCGGTCATGCGGATGGGTGAAGCAAGCAGGCGGGGGACGTGACGCAAGCAAAAGGGGTAGGGACGAGCGCCTCGCTCGTCCGCCGAATATGCCGGGTAGCGGCGATCTCAGCCACCACCTTGCGGACGGGCTCCGACCTCGTCGGGGGACCCGGGGGCGCCCGTCTTTGCCTCGTCGTCCAGCAAGTCCAGCGCCTTCAGCGTGCCCGCCACCGTGCCGAAGGTCGGGGCGAACATCCAACCGATGAAAGGGATGAGCATCAGCAGCAGGTAGCCGGCGCCGAGGCCGATCGAGACGCCGCGGTGGCTCCTCACGAAACGGTCACTCTCGCGACGCCCGAAGCCCCGGTGCTCAAGCGGGAAATCCATCAGGCCGTAGCCGAGGAACTTCGACTGCGTGGCGAACATGCCTACGGCCGACACGACCGACCCGATCACCGGGACGACCCCGCAAAGCAGGAACAGCAGGTTGGTAAGCAGCTCGCGGACGAAATAGTGCAGGTTCACCCAAGTGCTGCGCGCGAGGGACTGGGTGAAGGTCAGTTGGGACTGCGCGTAGGCTTCGCCCTTCACGGCCTTCACCGTTTCTTCCGCGATCTTGCCGAGAAAGGGAGACAGCACGATCAGGACGAGGTGCTTGTGGACGAAAAAGAAGGCGGCGAGCAGGGCGAGGAAGGTGAGGATCCAGATACCGGCGTTGACCGTCTTGTCGAGCCACTCGATCCGGAGGTTCACCAGTCCGTCGAGCCAGGCGGTAGTCCCGTGGGCGGCGAAGTAGAACCCGACCAGCAGCCCGATGGTCAGGACGAGGCTCATGATGGCCGGCAGGAACTGGTAGGGCCAGAGTCCGTATTTCAGCAGCGTGCCGGGCACTCGGCGGTACACGGAGAGTCCGGTGAGAGTTTCGGATAGCATGGAGCTGAGGGCGCTTGAGTGGGGATAACTACCGGACTTGGCAATTCGTCAAGTCTGCGAGGAATGATCGGGTTTCCTTTGAGGTCAACACCGCGCTTTTTCAGTGCAGGAAACCTTCTGTCCAGCATGACAATGACTTGACCCCAAAAGGGACAAGTAATCGAGCGGTTTCCTCTTGATTTCTACTTGGCGCAATCGATTGAACGCGATGCTCGGTTCTCATCGGAGCCGAAGGAAGATCACGTGTAACTCTGCCAATTGCCGCGGAAACCATCGCTGGCCCCACAATATCCGAACAGCCATGAAAATGAATACCCCCTCTTTCGTCGGAGGACAGGCCCCGGCGGCCGGTCTCGCGATTTTGGCCGCCGTCAGCCTGACCTCGGCGGCTGCGCACGCCCAGCTGGCGCCCGGCCTGTCGCTGAACTTCGACGCCAATGATCCTCTCAGTGGGGTCGATAGCGCCAATTGGAACTCCCTGACCACCGACAGTTCGAAGGACCTGGATTTCGGCGCCGATGTGACCTTGGTGAATGTCACGACCGCCTTTGCCGGCATCACCTGGGCCTACAGCTTCGACGGGACGGGAACCGCCGACAGCGACAATCCGACTTGGGACAACCAATACGGTGACGGCTCAGGGAGCAGCGCCACGGCGACGACTTGGGAGCTTTGGATCAAACCTGCAGATACCGGAGACGCGGCAGCCCAGTGCATCACGGAGAGTGGTGGCTCCGGTACGGGCTATGCGATCTGGTATGACAAGGGCGTGGATTCGGACAATTCGGGTACGATCAACTTCACCATTGATGGTGGAAACGGCGCTCAGATCCAAACGGTTCGGGCAGTGATCGATACGACGGAATTCCACCAAGTTACCTGTGTTTACGAAAGGGACGGTGCCGCCGGAGGAATCGATGTGATGCAGATCTGGGTCGATGGCGTGCTGATCGACGACAACCTTTCGGCCAATCCGGATGCGGATGCGACCAACGACAACGACAACCTGGACATCCCGGACTGGAGTGGATCGAACGGATCCGGCTTCGGAGACGCCAACGACAGCTTCGTCGACAACATCACCAACGGTGAGTTCGAAGGTGAGGTCTCGGTGTTCCGCGTCTGGGGTGGGAAGGCACTCAGCGGCAAGGAGATCGTCGGCAACTTCAATGCGATGGTCGGATCCTTCTCCGTCGACGCGGGCACCGACACGGATGGCGACGAATTCTGGGAAGACATCGCCTCCGGCAATCCTTCGGGGCTCGGTCTTCTCCTCGACGACTCCCCGGCGGTGACGCGTGAGGTCATCGTCGGTTCGGGCACCTTGCTCAGCCACGCTTACGATTTCCCGGGAGGATCCACTGAGAATGAGGCGGGAGCCCTGCTGGTCGACTCTGACACGACCACTGCCCGGTCTTTCCAGAATGCGCCCGGGGATTGGTCGAACAATGCAATCTCCCTTGAGGTCTGGTTCAAGCCCGACGATCTCCTCGCAGGCGACAGCCCGACGAACGGGCAGATCATTTTCGAGGATGGTGGCGGCACCGGGCTCGGGCTGTTCATCGACAACAACTCGCTTGTTTGTGGCCAGGACAACAACGACCCGCTCATCACCTACGACCTTGTCGCCGACGCTCTCGACGTCATTGACGACGCCACGACTCCCACTTCGGAATTCATTCAGGCGGTGGTGACCCGCACCCAGCCGGGGGCAACCACGCTTTACATCAATGGCATCGACGTCGGATCGGTAGCCGACGACACGGATTGGTCCGGCGGGGATCCGGCCGGTTTCGGCACGCGCGGGGGAGTGAACACGGGTGGACGCGGAAACAATCAGGCCAGCACCGAGTCCTTCGATGGCCAGATTGCCTTGGTCCGACTGTACAACGATCTGGTGCTCACCGCCGGGCAGGTTCAGGCAAGTTACGACCGGCTCACCGCCCCGGACACATTGGACCCCGAAGTGGTCACACTCAGCCCGGCCGATGATGACCCGGCCGTCGTGCTTACCGGCGATTTGGTCGTCGAGTTCACCGAGGCCATCCAGCTCGGCACCGGTGAGATCCGCATCGTCAATGAGACGGACCTTGTGACGACCACGATCGATGTGGTCACGGACGCCAGCCAGCTTTCCGTCTCCGGAGCGACGCTTACGATCACCCCCGCGGTCGTCCTGATCGGCGGCAAGGATTACCATATCGAGATCGATGACGGTGCGATCGAAGACGAGGCAGGGAACACCTTCGCAGGTATTTTCGACGCCGACACCTGGAACTTCTCCGTCGAAGGAATCCCTCCGACCCTGGACAGCTTCGCCAACAACAAGCCCGGCGGTCAGGTCTTCGACAACGATTCGGTGACCTACACCCTGACCTTCAGTGAGGACCTGAATGCTTCCACCGTCGACGTCGGCGATTTTTCCAATAACGGAACCGCCGGCATCACGGTCGACAGTGTGACTCCGGTTTCCGGCAGTGTCTATGAGGTGGTGGTATCACCGACTTCCATCGGCACCATTCAGCTGCAGGTCAACGCGCTGACCAACATCGAGGATCTCTCGGGCAACGAACTCGACACGTCCGCGGCAATCCAGGATTCCGCCATCATCGATGTGCTCCCATTTGTCTCCAATTCCGGCAGCCTGGCTCTCGATTTCCAGGAAACACTCGCCAGCGAGGAATTCGACACGATCGCAGCGGGAGACAACCTCTGGGGCGACACCACACCGGCAGATTTCTATCACGTTTCGGTGAACTCGAACAATGCGGGCTACGGCTCCTACATCGCGCTCGATGCTTTGGATGCCGCCATCCCACCTTACACACGGCCGTTCACCGGACCGATCCTTGGATGGGCATTCTACGGTGGAAGTCCCGATAATGTGCTGAGCTTCTCGGAAGAGAGCGGCGGACGGGTTTCCTACACCACGACCGATACTGAATTCGACTCCTTCGGTCAGGATCAGCTCAAGTTCTGGAACGCGACGGATCCCGGCGCGAATCTGAACCTTCCTGCTGACGAAGCCGCGGAGGGTGCGACGACGCAGGATAAGAACGTGGCGGGTTACCGTTCGTTCAACCAAGTCAGCGGCACCATCGACATCTCCGGCCTGGCATCGGGCACGGCTTACATCTTCTACGGCGATTTCAACAACACTCCCTCGGTCAATGTGGTCATGAGGGACGTCGACGGGTTGCACCCCGACGTTGTTCTCGGTGATGTGCATTCCGTTGGTGTCGGTGGCAATGGGCGCGCCGCCAACCGATGTGAGTTCTTTGTGGCTGAAGTCAGCTTCGATACCGACGGGGGACTCTATGAAGAGATCCTGTATGACTACAGCGGCGGAGATGCCGGCCGTGCAGGAGGTGTCGTGCTGACGGGCACCGCCCCGGCGCCGCTTGTGAAGGACGACGATACCGACGACCTCAACCTCGGCAGCAGCTGGGTCGGGGGAATCGCTCCCGGGCCGATCGACACCGGACTGTGGGACAGCACCGTGACCGGCAGCAACAGCACCGTGCTCGGTACCGACCAGGAATGGAATGCCATCGCGGTTCAGGATCCCGGCGGCGATGTGACCATCGGTGGAGGAAACATCCTGACACTCAATGGTTATGGAGTGAGCGGCACCGTGATTGACATGGGCAGCGCTACCGTCGACCTGAGCATCAACAGCGGCCTGGCCTTGACGGATGGAGAGATCTTGAATGTGGCCTCGGGCCGAACCCTGAGCATCGCAGGCGCCATCTCCGGCAGTCCCGGGATCGAGTTGACAGGCGACGGCACGGTCGTCTTGTCGGGAGCCAACACCTTCGGCGGCGACACGACCATCAGCTCCGGCATCCTCCAACTCGGCGCCGCCGACGTCATTCCCAACGGCACCGGCAGCGGCGACGTGTCGGTCAGCGGAACGCTGGATCTGAACGGGTATTCCGATACGATCAACGGTCTGCTCGGAAGCGGAGTGATCGACAACACGGCGGGCTCCACCACGGCGACGCTCATCGCAGGGGATGATGATCGATCGACCGTCTTCAGCGGCACGCTCCAGAATAGTGGTGCCAGCGCGATTCTCGGTCTGCAGAAGACAGGGAGCGGCACGCTGACATTGGACGGAACCAGCACCCACTCCGGCGGGATCACCGTGAATTCCGGCACGGTGGTATTCGATTCGGCCTCTGCCCTGGGTTCGGGGGCACTCGCGTTCGACAACGGAGGGACCGCTTCAGCGACCTCGATCTTCAGTGTGGATGGCACCTACTCCAATGCCATCACGGTTGCTGCCGGCAGCACCGACACGAACACCATCCGGACGACCAACGGCCTCGGTTCGGTGATCTTTGATGGTGCGGTAACGCTCGACGGTGGCACCACGCTGACGCTGGACAACAGCGGCAGCACCTTCGATATGGCTGGTCTCGTGGCAGGCGGCGGCGGACTGGAAACGACCGGTTCTTCCGCGGACAATTTCATTTTCCGAGGAGCCAGCACCTACTCCGGGGGCACCGTGCTCGGTGGTTCGGGCGTGTTCATTCCGACCGTGAGTTCCACGGGTCCGGCGGGCAGCCCGACGAGTGGGCCCTTCGGCACCGGCACGCTCACGATCGGCGGCATTTCGATGCGGTCGACCAACACGGCCGACACGACAATCGGCAATCCGGTCGTTCTCTCCGGCAACCTGACCGGCGTCACCGCGACGAGTGAGAAGAACCTGACATTCACGGGTCCGGTGACTCTCACGGGAGGCCGCACGATCACCAGCGCGATCGGCCAGACTGTTGGCACTTCCAGCCTGATATTCACCGGAGACATCGATGATGGGGCCAGCTCCTTCGGCCTGACCAAGGATGGAGGCGGCGTCTTGGTGCTCGCTGGAACGAACACGTTCGGAGGTTCTCTGGCGCTAGGAAACGGCACCGTGCGCGTGGCTTCTTCTGCCTCCGCCGGGAACAACGGGCAGATCATCAGCAACAGCTTCAACGCCAACAACGTCACCTTCGCTTCGGCAGACGGAACGCCGCTGACTTTCACCAAGACCGTAACCACCAACGCTGCCGGAGGAGGAATCACCTTCGGCGATGCCATCGGCACGGGCGATCTGACATTCACCGGCGACCTGACGCGCGCCGGTGGTGCCACCAATCGGACCGCGGTTGTCGCCGGGTCGACCACGGTGACCTTCGAAGGCAATCTGCTCTCTCCGGCAGCGGACAATGCCAATACCACCTTCATCAAGGAAGGCACAGGCACCTTGGTTTTCAAAGGCACTGGCGGCGCTACTGATGCATTCTCCAAGATCCTGATCGCGGGTGGAGCCTTGGCCGGCACGCGCTTTTCAGATCTGGGGGTTCCATCCTCCATTGGCTCGGCGCTGGCAGCGACCCCGGGTGCGGTGAGCATCACACTCGACGATGCCGAACTGCTCTACATCGACGGCGGCGCCGCCGCATCCTCGACCAACCGTTTGCTCCAGATCGGCCGTACCACTGATGCAGCTTCCGGCGCCATTCGCAACAACGCCACCAATCCTGCGGAAACCGTGACCTTCTCGAACACGGATCCCATCGCCTACGGCACCGTCGATCAGACCCGCACGCTGGTTCTCGGCGGCACCAACACCGGCGCCAACACATTTGCCTCGGAGATTGGCGACAACGGCACGGCCGCGGTTGCCCTGACCAAGGAGGATTCCGGTACCTGGGTGATTTCCGGCACCAACCCCTACACCGGCAACACTTCGGTCAACGAAGGCACCCTTGGACTCGACGGCGCCAGCTTGGCTTCGGCCGTTACCGTGGCGAGTGTTGCCTCGGTCGAGTTCACCCTTGGCGCACCGAGCAGCACCTCCAGCACTCTCGATCTGGGCACCGGCACGGTGAAAATCGTCGGCGCCGTGGACAACGTGTCGGACTACCAGTTGATGACTGCGACCGGCGGCATCAGCGGCACCCTGAGCTTGGATTCGGCGATTCCCGACTACGAGCTTGAGCTGCGCAACGGCGGCACGGAGCTTTGGCTCTCCTTCATTGGGACAGGCGGCTACGCCGCTTGGGCCGCCACCAATGCGCCGACCGACGCGGATCCCACCCTCGACGAGGACGGCGACGGTGTCACCAACGGGGTCGAGTATGTGCTGGGCGGCCTGATCTCGACCAACGACCTCGACAAATTGCCGACCGTCGGCACTTCCGGCGGCGACATGACCTTCAGCTTCGTCCGCGATCAGGCGTCGATCGATGGATCGACCACGGTGGAGATCGAGGTCGGCACCACGCTCGCGAGCTGGCCGGACGTTTATGCCGTTCCGGATGCGGCTGCAGCGAACAATCCGGGTGTGACGGTGGTCAAGGACTCGCCATCGGCCGGTTTTGATACCGTGACGCTGACGATCGTCCGTGCGCCGGACGCCGCGAAGTTCGCCCGACTCCGTGTGACCGTTCCGGCTCCTTGATTTGTTTCAACCCTTCCCGTGCGGCGGAGGCGCCCCACGGGAAGGCGGGCGGGAGGGGGACGCGGCGGCACAGTGGGAAAATCGGAAGGAGGCTTGGAGTTGAAGGCCCTCCACGTGCTCCGGTAGCTTGGCGGAATCTTACACGGAATTGACGCGCTCGGCCTAGTGGCTTTGAGCCTTCAGTGCTTGATTGGGAGTGCGACAGGAGCGGCAGAGACCCAAGTTGCCGCCCGGTCGCAATCCTAACAGTCGAAGAAGCCGAATTCGGGTGATTTTTCCCCAGAATCGGCGATCTTCGATAACCCACCGCCGGGTGTCAGAAACCCCACCCGGCACGTCCCGTGAAAACCCATCACTGCCCGCAACCGCTCCGAGCGCAAGCGCGGCTCCTCGCCATCGGCCTCGCCGCGGCAGGGAGCGCGCTGCTCGGGGTCGCATCCGCCCTCGACATCCCGGGAGGCGTCCAGACCTACGATACCCTGCCGGGTGTCACCGTGACCTTGGAGGGCCGGTCGGAGCTGCGCATCACGGGTTCGGGAGATCCGATCGCCGGCTCGACGATTCACCTGAACTCGCCGGACTCGTGGGTTGTGCTGACCGGTTTGAAACCCGCCGATGTGGCTTCCGGCCAACTTGGGAAGTTCCGGGTCGATGGTGCGGCGGCCGATCCCAGCTCGAATGTCCGGGTGGTGCAGTATGGCGGAGGAACGATCATCATTCCCCACGGTCCGGACTTCCGGCCGTTGACGGTGTTCGACGGGGTTTCGTTCACCGGGAATTCCAGGACGTTGCGTCAGTACACCAACTACGGGTGGCAGGAACTTGGCGCATTCAACGACGCCATCACTTCCTTCAAGCTGAAGCGCGGCTACATGGCGACTTTCGCCAGCGAACCGAACGGTGCCGGAATCACCCGCAACTACGTCGCGGCGGATGGTGACCTCGAAATCGGTCGGATCCATCGTGATCTCAACAACGCGACAAGTTTCGTGCGGGTCTTCCCGTGGCGTTGGGTGAGCAAGAAGGGGACTTGCGACACCAGCCCGGACGCGCTGAACGCGGCCTGGAACTACAACTGGAACATCAACTCCCAATCGACCTCCAACTGGGAGTATGTGGCGATCAAGCAGCAGCGCTGGTGGCCAAGCCTCAATCAGGACTGGAGGGCGCGCGGAGTGAACCATGTGTCAGGATTCAACGAGCCGGACAATTCGGTGGAAGATGCCTACACAACCCTTGGTGACGGCTCACGGGACGTTGCGGTGTCGGTCTGGCCGGAACTGATGGGCACCGGCCTGCGCGTCGGTGCGCCGGCGGTGACCGATGGCGGCCTCTGGTGGCTTGAGGATTTCATGAACAAGGCGAACACCGCCGGCCATCGCGTCGATTACGTTCCCGTCCACTACTACCGCTCCTACTGGAACAAGGACGACCCGGTGGGAGCCGCCAACCAACTCTACAACTTCCTCAAGCAGGTCCACGACATGACCGGGCTTCCGGTCTGGGTGACGGAGTTCAACAACGGGGCGAACTGGACCGACAACGCCCACGATCCGAACACCGATCAGAACCGCAATGCGATCGAGGCGATGATCAACCGCATGGACTCGACGTGGTGGATCGAGCGCTACGCGATCTACAGCGATGTCGAGTGGTTCCGCCGGACCCACTACGACGACGGCAGCCTCACACCGATGGGTGCCATGTACCGCGACCACCAGTCGCCGATCGGGTATCAACAGGTCGTTCCCTCGGCCGGTATGTCGGCGGCGGCCGAGTACGACTTCGACGGCGATCTCCGCGACCGCCTGTTCAATGGCAACGACGGCATGGCCGTCGGGGCTCCGCAGTTCGTTCCCGGGAAGACCGGCGAGGCGATCTCGTTGGACGGCCAGCATGATTACGTCCAACTCGCCGAGCCGCTGGGTGACAGCAACGACTTCACCTTCGCCGGCTGGGTCAATTGGAACGGCGGCGGCAACTGGCAGCGGATCTTCGATTTCGGCAATGGTGGAACCGACAACTATGTGTTCCTCACGCCGAAGTCGTCGGGCAACACCATGTCGTTCACGATCCGACAGAACGGGGTCGACCAGAAAGTCGAGACTCCAACTCTGCCGGCGGTCGGTGCCTGGACCCACGTGGCGGTGACGATTTCCGACACGACCGCGAAGATTTTCGTCAACGGCCAGCTCAAGGCGACCAACTCGTCCTTCACCCTCGATCCGGGGGCTCTCCAAACCAACTTCAACTACCTCGGCAAGAGCCAGTGGCCGCAGGATCCACTCTTCGGTGGCAAGCTCGACAGCCTGCGATTCCATACCTATGCGCTCAGCGACGCGGAGGTGGCGGGTCTTGCCGCGGCGACTCCTCCGTCTTTCGCCGCCTCGCGCTACACCGACACCGCGACCACGCGCTTGCCTTACACCGGTAGCCTCGCGGCTGCGGTCAGTGGCGGCTCCGGAGGACTCACCTTCAGCAAGGTGATCGGCCCGGCATGGCTCACGGTTGCCCCGGACGGGACTCTCAGCGGAGTTCCGGGTATCGGCGATGTGGGCATGGTGCCGACGCTGGTTCGGGTGACGGACAGCGCCGGCGAGTTCAGCACAACGACGCTAGAGGTGACAGTCGGGGAGCCGGCCGGGTTGGTCGCTCGCTACGCGTTCGACGGCAATGCGACTTCGAATCCAGGCACGCTGCACGGAACGACCAGTGGATCGCCGGCCTACGCCACGGGAGTGAATGGCTCGGCCATCGACCTCGATGGTGCCGACGACTTCGTGACCCTTCCGGAAGGCGTGGCGGACTTGGACGAGATCACGATCGCCTCGTGGTTCCGTCGCGACTCGACCGCCGGATGGCAGCGCCTGTTCGACTTCGGCACCGGCACCGACCGCTACATGTTCCTCAGTCCGAGGTCCGGGGGTGGATCGGTGAACATCCACTTCGGAATCAAGAACGGCGGCCCCGAACAAAGCCTTGTCACTCCCGCGTTGCCGACCGGGCAGTGGGTGCATGTCGCGGTGACGCTGGGTGGCGGTCAGGGGAAGCTTTACGTCAACGGCGCATTGGCCGACTCCAAGGCAATCTCGATCAAGCCCAGCGATTTTCCACACGAAACGAACTACATCGGGAAGAGCCAGTGGCCGGATCCCCTGTTCGACGGGAAGGTCGACGAGTTCCTGATCTTCAACCATGTGCTCGACGCCACGGCGATCGGCCAACTGGCGAACTCCGCCCAGCGGCCACCAGCTTTCTCGGTGGATCCGATCAACAAACCCGCCGCCACACCGGATCTGGCGTATCAGGATTCGATCGGTGGCAGCGCCACCGATCCCAACGGCGGCACTGGACTCACCTTCTCGAAGGTCGGAGGCCCTCGCTGGCTGACCGTCGACCCGGACGGCCGAATTTCCGGCGTGCCCTCCCATGCCGATGCCGGGACCAACCGTTTCGTCGTGCGTGTGACCGACCCGGCCGGATACATCGCGGAGGTCACGATGACGATTGTGGTCAGCGCCCCGCCCGGCCTGCTCGCGCACTACCAGTTCGATGGCAACGCGGTTGATTCGGCGGGTGGATATCACGGAACGACATTCGGTGGCCCGGGCTACATCGGGGCCGGTACCGGTCAGGCGCTTGACCTCGATGGAGCGGACGACTTCGCGACCTTGCCTTCGGGCATGATGAACGGCACCAGCGACGTCACGTTTGCCGCGCGCGTTCGGTGGGACGGCGGCGGTGACTGGCAACGGCTCTTCGACTTCGGCACCGGAACCGGTGCCTATTTTTTCCTGACCCCGAAGACCGGCCCGTTCCTTCGCTTCACGATCAAGAATGGAGGTGGTGAGCAGCAGCTCAACGCGCTTGCGCTCCAGGTCGGCGAGTGGGCGGATGTCGTGGTGACCTTGGTTGGCAACACCGGCTCGCTATACGTTAACGGAGTGTTGGTCGACAGCCAGCCAATCTCGATCGATCCCGGACAGGTGGCACCGACTCAAAACTTTCTCGGCGACAGCCAGTTCGGCGCGGATCCGTTTTTCAATGGCGCGATCGATGAATTCCGGATCTACAACCGGGGCCTCTCTGCCGCGGAGGTGGCGTCACTGACCGTTCCGCTGGATCCGGTGATTGTTCCGGTTTCCGATTACGATGCTTGGACCGGTCCGATCGCGTTCCCCGTCGGCAAGGATTTGCCGGAGATCGACGCGGATCTCGACGGCCTCGCCAATGTCTTCGAATTCCTTTTTGGAAGTAATCCGCTCGCCCCCGGTCCGAACTCGTTGCCGCAAGGTGTGGTGCGGAGCGCGGCCGAGATGGGTCTCGCCGGCGACAAGCACTACCTCACGATCAGTGCCCGCGTGCGAACGGACCGAAACGGCGTGGCGCTCATTGCCGAAGCCGGCGCGACCCCGTCGGAATTGTCGCTCCCTGCGGCGACCGCCCACGCGATCCCGGTCGGTGCTCCGGTACCGGATGGCGACTTCGAAATCCTCACTTGGCGTTACGACGTCGCGATCGAAGATTCACCGAGTGGCCGCGGCTTCATGCGTCTCCGTGCGGAGGTGGATGAGTGACCGCAGACCCCAGACCCATGCCGACTTCATCTCGATATCTCCTGACACTTCTCCTGGCTGCCGCTGCTTTGGCTCCGGCAGCCCGGGCGGCTTCGTGGAGTGGTGATCCGGGTCCGTGGGGGACGGGTCCGATGGATGCGGCGGTCCAGACGTGGAACGATTATTCAACTTACGGCTACAACTTCCCGGTCTACTACGATTCTGGTATTCCCACCGCCCAAGCGAACTATCTGGGATCGATTGGCTTCGGAGGGCAGGGCAACTACCGGGTCGCGATGCATGAGTCGGCGCACTGGCTGGGAACCGGCTCGGTGTTTGAATGGGATGCCCACCAGCGCTTCGGCGTCTGGAATGGGACCTATGCGGTGAATCTGCGTCGCGCCTACGATGGTCCGGGCGAGCGACAGTTCATCTACGGCGTCCATTACGGGCCGGACGGTGCGAACTACGACGAAGAGGGAGTCAATGGCCCGCGCTTTGTCGGGACGGTCGGGGCCTTCCGGCGTGACATGAATCTCGGCGGTGGCGACCAGACGATCGGCATCGCCTCCGGCAACTACCGGCTGCGACAGCGCGTGGCGGTGAAAATGCTGGAGAACGCCAGCTCGGGAGCCGAAGGAGCGCAGCCGACGCAAGACGCGAACAACTCGGGCGACTCGCAGCTTTGGAATGTCTCCCTGCAGCTCGGCACCCCCTATTTCACGATTCAGAACGTGGCCGGTGGCAAGTATCTCGATTCGCTCGGAGCCACCGGTAACGGATCGCCTGTGGGTCTGACCTCGCTGGCCGGCGGCATTCCGTCCGACAGCCAGTTGTGGCAAATCATCCAGACCGACTCGTTCTTCTTCAAGATCGTCAACAAGGCGAATGGCAAGGGTCTCGACAATCTCGGCGCCACCGGCGACGGCGAGGGGATTTCCCAATGGGATGCGGCCGGGAACTTCAGCTGGAACCAGCACTGGACCTTCCTCAACGCGCTTCCGCAGACGGTCGCCGATCCCGCGGTGGTTTCCCAAGGGCGGCCGGTGACATCGAGTTCGACCGAAGCCAACCATTACGACAACAAGGGCAACAACGGGGTCGCGGCTGACCGCTGGACCGCGGCTGACGCGTCCTACCCGCAATGGTGGCGCGTCGATACCGGGATCGTCCAGCCGATCACCCGTGTGGAGATCGATTGGTTCAAGGACGGCTCGCCGGCATTCCAGTATCAGATCGAGGTCAGCAACAACGACTCCGACTGGACGGTGGTGGCCGACCGAACCTCCAACGGCGTCTCCGGAACGACGGTTGATCCGCTCACCGGCGTCAGTGGCAGATTCGTGCGCGTCACCGTGACCGGTGTGAACTTCGGTGGCTACTTCGCCGCGTTTTACGAGTGCCGGGTCTTCAATGAGAACACGCCGCTGAAGAATCTCTCGCAGTTCCGCCCGACCAGTGCCAGCACTGAGCAGGTCGGGAATCTCGCGGTGAATGCCAACGACGTGGATCCGGTGTTCACCCGCTGGTGTGCCGACTCCTCCGGGTATCCGGCGTGGTGGCAGGTCGATCTCGGCTCGGTCCGGCAGGTCAATCGGGCGGTCATCGCATGGTTCGATGATGGTGCCCGGTCGTATCAGTACCGCATCGAAGGCAGCACCGACGGGACCAACTTCACCACCCTCGCCGACCGGACGGGAAATACCGATCCCTACACCACGGCGGACGAGTTTTCCGGTTCCGCCCGCTACGTGCGGATCATGGTCACGGGAGGAAGCGCGGATTGGCCGAGCATCTACGACGCTCAGATCTTCGGTGCCACCGCGCTGGATCCGACCGATCTCGCCGGCACGGTCGTGGGTGAAGATGTTTCCCTGAGTTGGACCGCCGCGGCGGGCGCCACCGGCTATCAGGTCAAACGCTCGACCACGAAAGGGGGGCCTTACCTGCCAGTGGGGAGCGAGGTGGTGGGAACCGGCTTTGTCGACGACACCGTTTCGCCCGGCACGGTTTACTACTACGTGGTCACCGCGAAGAGCGGAACCGAGGAAGGCGGGACATCGGGCGAGGTGCGGGTGACGACTCCCGGAACTCTCGCGCTGTGGGACTTTGAAGACGGAGTTGCCGGACAGTCGTTCACACCGACCGGGCAGCCGAACGGCTCGGGCGGGTCGGTGGACACCGTGAGCGGCATTCTGATGCGTGGCTACGATACATATGCGGGTCCGACGTGGACGTCCGCGGCGCCTCCGAATGGGGACGGTCTGGCCATGCTCAATGCCGACAACCATCAGGACGGATATGTGACCGAAGGCGTGCTGCACGGGTGGTCACCTGAGGAATGGACGATCGAGTGCACCGTTTTTCTCGAAAGCCTGACGGGGTGGAACACCTTCATCGGTCGCGACGGTGCAAGCCACGGCGAACCCGAGTCCGACTTCTATCTGCAGAATAGCGATGGCGACGACCGTTTTCGGGTCAGTATCGAGACCGTCGGTGGGCAACGCTGGATTCTCGATGGCAATTATACGGTCGAAGCCAACACCTGGTACGCCCTTGCCGCCCGCAGCGACGGATCGACGCTTTCGCTCTGGCTGGACGACGGCACCGGCTACCAGCAGATCGGGTCGTTGGACATCACCGCGCAGAGTGTGGCCGACAACGCGTTGCCGGCGTCGGACTTCGCTTGGACATTCGGTCGCGGCTGGTTCGGGGGCGGCTTGACCGATCACATCGATGGGGGCATGGACAACATCCGGTTTACGGATGGTGCGCTCGGGCCGGAGGAGATGATCCCTCTCGTGCTGCTGACTCCCGAGCAGCAGTGGCGACTCGATCATTTCGGAACGACCGAGAACGTCGGTGACGCGGCCGACGATGCCGATCCGGACGGTGACGGATGGATCAATGCCGACGAGCGGGATGCCGGGACCGATCCGAACGATCGGGGCAGCAATCTCAGGTTCACTTCGCTGTCGCCGAGCGGCGCCGACTACGTCCTGGTCTTTCCGTCGGTCGTTGGCCGGATCTACACGGTCGAGTACTCGGACAATCTCGGTGCGGCGAGTTGGCAACCGGTCCTGACGGCTGGAGTGCCGGCCATCGACCTTGTCGGAACCGGTGGTCCCATTCAGGTGATTGATTCCGGCGGTGCCGGGCATGGCCGCAGGTTCTACCGGATTTCGGTAGGGCCTTGAGGCCCGGATCGGTCTGTGTCTCCGGCCGTGGCGCACCGATTTCGCGATTTCCGAACTTTTTTCGTGATGGCGTCCACGTTCCTTCCAAGGAAGGGATGTAAGGATGAACGACGAACGGTCAGATCACGAAACTCCGGGAGAGCCGCCTGTTTCCGACGGAATCGACGCCAAGGCGGCCTTCGAGCTTGGAGCGGGATCGACGCTTCCGGGGGTTCCCGCTTCATGGTCACCGCCCGAACCGGAGACACTGGACCCGTTGTTTCCCAACTACCGGATCGTCTCCCTTGTCGGCCGGGGCGGGATGGGTGCGGTTTACCGCGGCGTGCAGGAAAGCCTCGATCGCGAGGTTGCGATCAAGGTGCTGCCGCCGGAGATGGCCGAGGTCGACCCGAGCTTTGCCGAGCGTTTCCAGAGGGAAGCGAAGTCGATGGCACGGCTCGACCACCCGAACATCGTCCGGGTGCACGATTTCGGCCGGACGAGTGCCGGTCACTGGTTCATCGTGATGGAGTTCGTCGATGGCATGGACTTCCACCAGCTCATCCGCTCCGGGGAACTCGACGTGACCGGAGCCCTCGATGCGGTAAGTCAGATCTGTGATGCCCTCGAGTATGCCCACGGCATGGGATATGTGCATCGCGACATCAAACCGGAGAACATCTTCATCAACCGGAAGGGTGTGCTGAAGGTCGGTGATTTCGGATTGGCCAAACTGATCGAGGGGGATCCTGCGGGTGCCCCGCAACCGTCGCTCACGCTCACCGGAGCCTCGATGGGCACGCCGTTCTACTGCGCTCCCGAGCAGATGGAGGGTCGGGAGACCGATCATCGCGCCGACATCTACAGCCTCGGCGTGATGCTTTACGAGATGCTCACCCGTGAGCTGCCTCGCGGGAATTTTCCGCCTCCCTCCCGCAAGGCCGGGGTCGATGCGAGACTCGACGAAGTGGTGATGCGCGCCATGGAGAGCGAGCGCGACCGCCGATATCCAAGTGCGGGTGAGATGCGCACCGATGTGGACGCCGTCCGAACATCGCCACCCGCTCCACCAAAGAATCCCAACCCCGATGCAAGCCCTATGAATACGACCACCGCTCCCGTCTCCACCGTCTCCGTCCCTTCCGAGCAGCGCTCCAATGCCAAGGTCTTTGGAGTCATCGGACTGATCTGTTTCATCCTGGCGATCCTCTCGCCGCTGGTGGTGATGCTCGTTGCATCGTCCGTCAAACTACCCACGGTGGTACTGCTCCTCGCGTCACCGCTTTTGCTCCTTCTCTCCCTGATCTTCGGGATCATCGGATGGAAGCATGTGACCGGAAAGATCGCCGTGATCGGGTCGATCTGCCTCGGTTTCCTCAGTGTCGTGATCGGGGTGATCTCCATCTACTTCTTCTCGCTGAAGCCCACAGTCGTGAGCGATGGACCGATGGATCGGACCATGGAGGCCGAACGAGTCGAGAGCATCGAATTCCTTCCCGATCCCGAGTGATGTCCTCCCGATTCCAAGCGACCCGCTGGAGCATGATCCACAGCGCGGCCGCCGCCGAGGATGGCGAGCGCCAGCGGGCGTGGGAGGAGTTCGACCACCTGTACCGGGGGCCGCTGCTGGTCTTCATCCGTCGCTGCGGTTGTCCCGGGGACCGGGCGGAGGACCTCCTGCAGTCGTTTCTGTCCGTGGTTGCGGAGAGAAACTGGCTCGCCGAAGCGGATCCGGAGCGCGGCAAGATGCGGACTTTCCTGCTGACCCGTCTCAAGCGTCACCTCAACGATGCCCGGAAGCATGATCAGGCACTGAAGCGCGGCGGTGGAACGGAGAGCGTTGACTTCGACGAAGTCTCAGCGGTGCTTGCGGATCCCGGCAGCGAGCGGAAGGCCGAGTCGGAGTTCGACCGGGCTTGGGCCAAGGCGATTCTGGACCGCACTCTCCGTTCTCTTGAGGAGAGCTCGGAAGCGCGGGGGACGGGCGAGGTGTTCCGGCTTCTGAAAGGTCAGATTACCGGTGGCTCCGAGGAGAAGCTGGGAGCCGTAGCGGCGACGCTCCAGCAGAGCGAGGGCGCGGTGCGGATGCGCTTGCAGCGCCTGCGGGAGGAGTTCCGAAAACGACTCCGCGCCGAGGTGGCGGAAACCCTCCTTCCGGATGAAGACGTCTCGGAAGAGATGAGATACCTCGCGCAGGTTCTGAGCGAGTGACCTGAAAGGAAAAGGCCCGGCGGGTGCCGGGCCTTGGGAGAGCGGGTTTGTGAGCCTCTGGATGAGGAAGAGGGCAGCTGGAAGCAGCCCCTCCTTGGATATGGCGCCCGGAGGGCGCCACTCCTATTTGCCGTAGATCGTGTTGCCGGTCGACTTGAGTTCGTCGCAGGCCTGGACCATGCGGGCGCTGAGGCTGACTTCGGCCTTCTTGAGGTAGGAGCGCGGGTCGTAGACCTTCTTGGCTCCAACTTCACCGTCGATCTTGAGAACGCCTTCGATGTTCTCGCAGATGTGGGTGACGATCGGGCGGGTGAATGCGTACTGGGTGTCGGTGTCGATGTTCATCTTCACGACGCCGTAGTCGAGGGTCTCCTGAAGGTCCTCGCTGGACGTGCCGGAGCCACCGTGGAAAACGAGGTCCATCTCGGCTTCGGCGCCGTATTTGTCGGTCACCGCCTTCTGTCCGTCGCGGAGGATGGTCGGCTTGAGCTTCACCGCGCCCGGCTTGTAGGCGCCGTGGACATTGCCGAAGGTGGCGGCGAAGAGGAAGCGGCCGATCGGATTCAGCGCTTCGTAAACCTCCACCATGTCCTCGGGAGTCGTGTAGAGCTTTTCGGCAGGCAGGCCGGAGGTGTCGTGACCGTCTTCCTCACCACCGACGCAGCCGGCTTCGACTTCGAGGATGATGTCGAGTTCGGCGCACTCCTTGAGGAGTTCCTTCGAGATCTTGAGGTTCTCGTCGAGCGGCACCACCGAGCCGTCGAACATGTGGCTCTGGAAGAGCGGGCCCTTGCCTTCGGCGATCCGCTCGCGCGAGGCCTGCAGCAGCGGCTTGAGGAAACCTTCGACCTTTTCCGGGTGGCAGTGGTCGGTGTGGAGGGCGACGAGAATGTCGTATTTCTCGGCGAGCCGGTGGACGGCCTCCGCGAGCACGATCGCGCCGAAGGCGGCGTCATTGACCGAGGTGCCGGAAGCGAACTGGCCGCCGCCGGTCGAGACCTGGATGATGCCGTCGGACTTCGCTTCGGCGAAGGCCTTCAGGGCGCCGTTGATGGTCGGCAGCGAGGTGACATTGATGGCCGGATACGCGTAGCCGCCTTTCTGGGCGGCATCGAGCATGGCGCGGTACTGTTCGGGAGTGGCGACTGGCATGGCGGGACTGGGGTAGTGGGCGGGGGGTCGACGCGCAAGGGCGGAAAGGGACAGCAGGGAGGTAGCAGGAAGGGTGCCGGGCGCGTTTCGGGTCTGGGGGCTTGGCGGCGGGAAAGGCCGGTGCTTAGGGTGAAGGCATGATCGCTGGCATTGAGATGGGGGGCACGAAAACCGTGGTGGCCGTGGGTGAGGCGAACGGCTCGGTTATCGAGGAATTCCGCTATCCGACGACCGACGGCCCCGAGACCTTCGCCACGGCGATCGACTGGCTGGGCAAGCGCGGCGTGCCGTCGGCGATCGGAGTTGCGGCCTTCGGGCCGGTGAGTGTCGGTCGCGACCGGCCGGATTTCGGCAGCATGCTGGCGACCCCCAAGCCGGGCTGGGCCGGATTCTCGATCACCGGGGCGTTGGGCGAGGCATTTCCCGAGGCGCGGGTGGAGCTGGAGACCGACGTCAACGCGGCCGCGCTGGCCGAGGCCGACGGCTTGGAGGATCTGGTTTACATCACGATCGGGACGGGCATCGGCGGAGGTGTGCTGAGTGGCGGCAAGCTGGTGCACGGCGTCCTACATCCCGAATTCGGCCACTGGCTGCCGCGGCGGGCGGACGGTGATGATTTCGCCGGCGTGTGTCCGTTCCACGCCGACTGCCTCGAGGGCATGGCCAGCGGGCCGGCGATCGCCAAACGCTGGGGCAAGGAGGCCAAGGACCTGCCGGCGGGACATCAAGCGTGGGAGTTCGAGACGCATTATCTGGCGCAGGCGGTGATGACCCTCCTGGCGACCGTCAATCCGGCCCGCGTGGTGATCGGCGGCGGGGTTTCGCAGGCCGAAGGTTTTCACGAGCAGGTCGAAGCCAAGGTCCGCGAGTGGGCGAATGGGTATTTCCCGGCGCTCGATGAGAACAAACCTTTCGTGGTCCCTCCGAAGTATGAGCAGCAAGCTGGAATCCGCGGCGCGTTGCTGTTGGTCGGGCAGTGACTGATACGTTGTTTCCGTTCGACGCCATGGACCAGGCTACGAAGGGTGCGGATGGTCACCAGCCCCGAAGGGGCGTCGGCATTTAGCCACGGGGTTCACCCCGTGGAAAGCTGCACAATGAGGATCGAGCGCCGAAGGTGCGTAGGCAAAGCGGTTCTACGAGATGAGGCCGACCTCGCCGTCGCCCCTCGCGGGGCTCAATCATGTTGCCGTCCGGGGATCCACGGGGTGAACCCCGGGGCTAAATGCCGGCGTCTCTCCGGGACTCGATGGAGGGCACGGGTTTGACCTCATTGACCGGATCGTCGCCTGCGATCGGTCCGCCATTGAACCACAGCAGGAAACGCCAGATCCCGGCGAGGCCGTAGCCAAGAAGGAAGATGTTCGGCACCAACAGCGCGCAGTAGAAGAGAAAGTCGGACAGGCTGTAGAGTCCCATCGAATTGAACTTCAGCAGGGCCACAGGGAACGACAGGGTCAGCAAAGCCAGTCGGCAGAGTTCGGCGCAAGGAACCGGCAGACCGTCGACCAGGAAGACCGACCACGCGGCCGCCCAGATGAGCGCGAGCCCGATCGAGAGGCGGCCGCCGAGGGTCATACTCTACAGACTAACCGAAAGCGGAGGGTTGGCGAGGTTTTGAAAGCGGCAATGTTGCCGAGTCTCGAGACCGTCCGCGACTTTCAACACCTGACCCCGGGTTCTTCCCGGATTCAACCCGACTCCTCATCCGATCTTGATGCCGGTGCCCGTTCGGGAGAGAGTGAACGCTTCGATGTTCCACCGGACTTCCCTCTTGGCCGCTCGTATTTGGATGGTCGTCGCTGCCGTCCCGCTGTCGGCCGGCCAGATCTTCCTGCTCGATTTCGACACCTACGAAGGAGCCGTGGCCGACAGCCATACCTACACGCCGACGGAGCGTGATCAGATCACCGCGGAAATGGATGCGCACTTCGCGCCGCTCGGGATGAGCGTGACGCAGACGGCGCCGGTCGGGCAGCCGTTCAGCACGGTCTTCTTCAACACAGCCGCTGCGAGTACGTCGGACGGGATCGATCTCGGTAACCGGAATCCCAGCGACAACGCGCAGGTCAACGCGGTCACGATGCTCGGGGTCGTGGACATCGTTCCACCGAACATCACCTCGGAGATGATCGTCCGTGCGTCGGTCAATGTCGGCATGCACGAGGCACTGCACCTTCTCGGGGCCCGACACCAGGACGCGTTCGCCTTGCTCGGTGCCGGTGTGCCGACGTCGGCGGTTGCAGCGAAGTACATCCCTTCCTACCCGGGATTCGCGATGGCAGACCTGACGGAGCGCTCGTTCATGTCGCTGACGACCTTGCTTGGAGTGACGGAGGAGAAACTGCTGGCGGATGACCTGATCATCGGGACCCGGTCGGTGATCAAGGCGATGATGGGCGATCATGTCACGGTGACCCAGCGACTTCCCGGGAACCAGCTCCCCGAGGATGCGCAGCCCGTGTCGGTCGATACCTACGAGATTCCAAACACGATCCCTCCCGGCTACGAGTTTCCGTTCTTTCCCGGAGAGGACGCTTCGACGCTGGTTCTCACCGCGGGGGTGGCGTGGATTGAAGGAAGCATTGGTCCGGGCGACGCGCCGACGCTCAAGAATTACTTCGTGTTGCCGGTGATCGGCGGCCGGCCGTATTCGATCGAGACGTACTCGGAGATCCTCGACTACCGCACCCCGTTCAGCCCGTTCGACACCTCGGTCGCGGCGCTTCGCGAGCTGCCGGGAGGTGGTTTCGGTACCCTCGCGTATTACACCGGATCATCCTCCAACTCCGACGGTTTCGAAGGTTCCGATTCGACCATCACCGATCTTCCGGTTCCTCCGGTTCTGACCTCGATGCTTGTCGATGTGCTTCCGGAGAATGGTGATTTGGCGGGCGACTACGAGTTGCTCGTCTACTCGATTTTGGTCGAAAAGCTACCTGAACTCACGATCGAGCGGAGCGGTGACGACGTCGTCCTTTCCTGGCCGACGACCTCTGACGGATTCGAGCTGGAAGCGAAAACCGATCTGGGTCCGGGACCGTGGACCCGGGTGCCCGACGCCCCGGTCGTGGACGCGAGCTTCTACAGGGTGACCCTTCCGATCATCCCGGACAGGCGTTTCTTCCGGTTGGCGAAGCCATGACGCTCACCACTCCTCGCGGGCGGCTTCGAGCAGCGCCTTGAATTCGGCATTCGAGAGCAGGACGTCGACGAACTTGCGCGCGGCGACCCGTCCCGCCCCGGTGTCGCTGGGATAGTGAAAGCCGGCGATCTCCCGATTGCGGGCGATGCGTAACGCGTCCTTGAGGTAGGTGTCGGCATTCGCCGGATCGAGTTCCTTCAGGAGATAGGCGATCGTGAAAGCCTGGGTGCTGTGGCCACTCGGGTAGGCCGGATGGTCAGGGACGGGAAAAAGATGGCCGAGCTTGGTGTGGAGGAAGGTCGGCCGGACGCGATCGAAGCGGTGCTTGAGCGTGAAGATGACGATGCTCAGGTCGGGCGTGATCGCCTCGAACATCCGGTGGGTTGCGACGTGTTTCCGCGACTTCGGAAGGTCGCCGTAGCGATACTTTCCGAATTGGAATCCGTCGGAAACCAGTTCCTTCCGGACGTCCTCGCGTCGCTCGGTTCTCGACCCGCGGGCCTGCTCCAGATGCGCGAGTTCGGCTTGGGTTCTCGGCGAGCTGTTGGCGGGAGGCGGAGGAATGACGACGCGCTCGGTCCAGTCGGCGGGCAGGAACTTCGGCTTGGCCCGTGTGGCGGCGAGGAACTCGGGATTCCAGCGCTGGGTGTTGGAGAAGCGGAGCTTGTCGAGTTCGGGATCGGTTCCGTCGCCCGACAGGTCCGGCAGGTCATCGGCCTGCAGCGGGAGAAACGGGAGCAGGAGGAAGAGCGCAGCCTTCAGGGAGTGATCACGGATTGGAGCTGCAGGAACCCGCGGCTGCCGGAGAGGGAAATGGCGGCGCGGGCCAGGCCGTCGGCTTCCGGGGCGGGCGCCACGGCGAAGGGCGTCATGCTAGCCGGGTCGGTGCCGCTGGCTGGGGTGAGCGTGAAGCGCGTCGAGGAGGTGAGACGCAGGGGATAGGCGAGTTCCAGTTCGGTGCCGCCGTTGACGAGCGAGCGGACGATCTTGTGGCCGTCCTTCATGGTCGGATCGAGGCCGAGACCGAATTCAACGCCGGCCGGGACATTGTCGCCGTCGCTGTCATCGCTCTCCGGCAGTCCGGTGAGACCGAAGCAGTCCATCCAAGTCGCAAAGGGCATGTCGATCTGGCCGGCGGTCTTGCCCAGCATCCCGCCAAGGATCTCGGTCGCGGTCAGCGGCGCGATGCCGGTATCGTACTTCGAGTTGAAGGCATCGACGATCACGTTGGCGATGACCGCTTGGGCGTTGGTGTTCGGGTGGAAGTTGGCGCTGAGAGCTCCGTTCAGCCAGACGTAGTCGAGGTCGCCGGTGGTCGAGCCGGTATTGAAGAACGGGATGCCGTGGATGCAGAGCGGATCGGCTTCGAGGAGCGGCAGGGTGGGGGTGAAGATGTCGGCAAAGCCGAGACCGCGTGCGTCGGCGAGGCCCTTGAGCTGGGTGTTGAGATCGCGGGTAAGCGCCGTCACCAGAGGGGTCTTCAGCGGGTCGGTCGGGTAAGTCGACTTGATGTCAGGAGTGATGCCGACATGGGGAACCGCGACCACGACGATCTCGACAGTCGGGTTGAGCGCCAGCACCCAGTCGAGGATGAAGGCGGCGTCATCGATGAAGTCGGCGACGAAGGTGCCGGCCGAGCCGCCGTTGTAGATGGTACCGTAGATGCCACGCAGATCGTTGCCGCCGATGAACAACGTGACCCGCTCGGCAACGGAGGTGATCTGTGATTCGAGATCGACCACGTCGAAGTCGGATTCCTGGAAATCGGACGCCTGGAGCAGGGTGACCAACTGGGCGAAGTCGGGATCCTCGTTGAGCAGGTCGTAGAGGGTCGCATCGCCATTCACGAAACGCCGGAGCTGGTCGATCTCCAGCCCGGGAATCGCCCAGTTGTGGAGCTGCCTGAGATAGAGGTTTGCATAGGTCGCGGGGAAGAGCGTCTTCTGCACGCGGATGGTGTCGCGAGTGCCGAGATCGAAGAAATCCTCGCGATAGGAAGACGAACTCAGTAGTTCGATCCAGTTGCGCACGGTCGAGTTGAAGCCGTCGCCAACCGTATTGCCGAAAATCGTTTCCTGAAACGCGAACGACCCCTCGTAGGCAAAGGTCAGGGAGTCGCCGAGGGTGACGATCTGGTCGACGGCGGGAGCACTGGTGGCGAGGGCGATGCCGGCGAGGGCGGAGGGGAGCAGCTTCACGCGGCTACGCATAGACCCGGAATTGCCGCAGGTCGACCAAGGAGATGGCGCAATTCGACAGCCGATCCTTCTGCGGAGGACCGGAACCGCGAAAAGGGCGAAAAGGTGACCGGGGCTCCGGGGTCGGCTGAAGCCGGCGGTCCAATCACTTCGCGAGTCCACGGATGTGCTCGCCGTACCAGTCCGGCGAGCGCCACTTGGTGTGCAGCGGCCAGCCGACGTCGACTTGGTCGAACTGGGTGGTCGCGAACTCGTGGTCCTGGCCGAACCATTCGATCGGCAGCACGCTTTCGATGTCGATCAGCGAAATCACGCCGTCGCACATGATCACGTTGTGATCGATCAGGTCGTAGTAGTAGAAACCTGTCTCCTCGGTCGCTTGGCAGACGAGCGGGCGCATGACGGTGTCGACGTAACGCTCGAACTCGTAAGCAGTCAGCTCGCGGCCGGAACGGATGGCGTAGCCGATGACCGCGCCGTCACGGTCGCGGATGAGGAACTCGAAGAGCGGGCAAAGATAGTTGAAGAACCCCGAACGCAGGGCGTCCTCGATGAACCGTCCCTCGCCGTTGGCGGCGAAGGCCTTCGGGAAGAGCTTGATGTGGCGGCGGGCGACCCGGTCTTTGAAAAAACGGATGCCGCGGGGCTGCCAGCGGCCGGGCCGGCCGAACTCGTCGAGCTCCGGTCCGTCTTCCGATGCGACGAAGGTCTTGTGCGGGTCGTACTGGAACTCGCTGAATCGTTTCGGGTCCGCGAGATCAATGCTGTCGATGCTCCGTGACGGCGGCTCTCCGGGCGTGGCGACCGAGCTTTCCATCCAACCGGCGACCCGGCGGGCGAGCTTCTTCTCCAACTCCGCGTCGTAGCGGTAGGAAGTCGCTTTCTGAAGGGCGTAAAGCCCTGCGCGCTTGGCCTTGCGCAGAGCCCGATCTCTGAATGTGAGGGGGGACATCGGACGGCCAATCTACCGGAATCGACACATCACCCCAAGTCGATTGTGACGGATCCGACACCTACGGGATCACGTAGCGTGCCCTCCCACATGAGGAGGACTCATCGATGGAAAGCATCGCCAGCGCCTCTGCTCCGATCCAATCTCCGGCCATGAGCGACGGCCCGAGACGCGGTGAAAGGACCCGGAACGAGCAGCCCTGCCCCTGCGGCAGCGGGCAGCCGTATGTGTCCTGCTGCATGCCCTTTCTCCACTCCAAGACCAAACCGGCGACGGCCGAGCAGCTGATGCGGTCGCGCTACAGCGCCTACTACTTCCGCAAGGTGGACTACCTCGTCGAGACGACCCATCCCGACACCCGGAAGCCCGGCTTGCGGAAGGAGCTGACCAAAATGGTGCCGCAGGTGAACTGGGCCAAGCTGACCGTGCTCGCCACCGCCAAGGGCGGCCGCGAGGACAAGGTCGGGAAGGTCGAGTTCATCGCGAATTACTTCGTTCAAGGAGAGCCCTTCGAACTCCACGAGGTCTCCCGTTTCCGCCGCCACAAGGGCGACTGGAAGTATCTGGATGGCAAGGGCGAGGGTTAGGTTGGCGACGGGGAGGGGTCAGCGACCGATGGTTGCGCCTGACACGGGGTTGATCGGGCAAGCGAAAGCAAGAAGTGTCATGCTTCAGGAGGCGATGAGCTGCCTCAACGGGTCCGCTTTTGCCTCAAGGGAGCAGTCTAAAGAGCTCATGATCAATGAGTTGAGCCCCATGGTTACGGACGCAACAATAAACCAAGTTTGCGATTGAGGTCAAAGAATCAGTCATGTAGATCCTTTATGCTCAGCATTATTGAGTTTTGTTTCCGTCTGAACCGGAAACCCCCGACCCAATCCCACACTGCCCAAGACCTCATGAAATCCATCGATCCACCTCCCCACCATCGGCGCTATGCCGCATCATCCTCGGTTGTTCTGCGAACCGCCGCGTTCTCCCTCATCACGACCGCTGTCGGTAGCGCGGCGACGGTCAACTGGTCTTCAGCCCCGTATGTCCACTCCGACGCCAGCGCCGGGACCATGGGAATCGATCAGTTCGACCAGAGCGACCTGCCCTTCCTCGCTGTCAATCTCGGGGCGGGAGGCGCGACGCTGACGCAGTCGGCCGATCCCGACATCGACTTCGCTGCCAGTGATCCGCGTCTCGGGCTTACCAATCTCGGGAGCAGTTATGGCGGCTTCCACGCAAACAACGGCTCCGCCAACAACCTGATCTCCCGGACCGGAGCTTACTCGGGTTCGGTCGGGACCGTGACGATTTCCGGACTGTCGATCGGTGAAGACTACCGGGTGCAGCTTTACCTGATGGACGGCCGCGGAGGCGGCCTCGCCGGACGCTACGTCGAAGTCGATGGGATCAACCAAGGCGTCTATGGCAATGGCGTCTCGGGCTCGACCTGGGGGGACGGCCTTCTGGTAACAGGAACCTTCACGGCCGATGCCAACCAGCAGAGCTTCACCATCCAGACCTTCAACTCCAACAGTTCTTCGGCGGGCACGCAGCTGAATGCCATCGTCGTGCACGGCACCGCGCTCTACTGGGACGGCCAGAACAGCGGCGGAGGGAATGGCTCCAGCGACAACTGGGACAACGCGACCGCGAACTGGAACCCGCTCGATGACTTTACCGGCATCGCGACTTCCTGGATCGGCGGACGGAATGCCGCGTTCACTGGGACGGGAGGGGCTGTGAACCTCACCGACACGGTCCTGCCGAAGACGCTCTTCGTAACTTCACCCGGATATTCCCTGACCGGCGCGACGCTTGAGCTGAATGACGCCGCGATCAACAACAGCGAGGACTTCGAGGTGGCCGCGACTGTGACCGGAACCGGCACGTTCTCGAAGTCGGGTGCGGGCTTGCTGACCCTCAGCGGTGACGGATCCGGCTTCACCGGATTGCTCTCGAATGCCGACGGGTCGACCGCGCTCGCCTCTGCCAACTGGGCCAGCGCCGGCTTCTTCGTCCCAGCGGGCACGCTCTACGCCGACCCTGTCGGAACGATCACCATCGATGCCCTGGAAGTCGGCAACGGCACCGTCTCCATCGCACCTGGCAGCGGAATCGAGATCGCCAGTGGGGTTCTCGATTTCACCACCGGCCAATCAGGCCTCGTGACGGGTGGCGGTCCGCTCACCTCGTCGCTGGCAACGCTGACGGTCAATGGCAGCACGGTGAACGATGGCGGTATCGGCACAGCCAACCAGCGGATTTTCACGGAAATCACGGATGGAGGCGGCGCGGTGACATTGGTGAAGAACAACAAGAATCAGCTCTCGTTGGCTGCCGCCAACAGCTACACCGGCGGCACAACCATCAACGGCGGCCGCGTGGTGTTCAGCGGCTCGGGAGCCTTCGGTCCCGGCGACGTTACGATCAACGACGGCGGTCAGGTCTTTCTCACCACCAACCAGTCCAACAACGCGATTATCAGCGGTCTCGGTGCTTCGGAAGGGGCCGGCAAGCTCGGTGCGATTCGCTTCGAGAGCACGACGTGGAACGGCAACGTGACGGTGGCGAATCCGTCGCGGGTCGTCGGCTACAACAACAAGAGCGGTGCCATCACCGGTGACCTCCTCGGCAGCGCCGATCTGGAGATCAACATCGCCTCGAACGCCACCGCCAACGGCACGATCAGCCTGCTCGGCGACGGCAGTGGATACACCGGTACCGTGACCGTATCCGGAGGTCGCTTCAACACCGGTGCAGCGCTTGGCGGCAGCGTGGTCGTCGGCGACCCGGCGACCCTCGGTGCGGAAGGTTCGATTGCCGGAGACCTGACACTGGGTACGACAGGTGGCGCGACCTTGGTCGTCGACCCGAACAGCCCTCCGAGCTGCAACGATCTCTACCTGAACGGAATCACGACCGTGGTGCTGTCCGCCGCTCCGCCGGTCGGCTCACCGCTGACCGTGGTTTCCTACGCCGGCAACGTGAGTGACGACGGGGCTCCGGGCGATCTGACCGACAATCTCGACTTCAACTCGACCGGTTTCCGGATGGCCACCTTCAGCGACAACATGCCCGGGATGGCCATCGAGCTCGATCTGGGAACTGTGGCCAACACGTGGACCGGTGCGGGTGATAGCGTGTGGGAAATCGGCGGCGTCTCGACCAACTGGAGCAACGGAACCGACAGCCTGTTCTTCATCGGGGACTCCGCGCTGTTCGACGACACCGCGAGCTCGTTCAACGTGGTGGTGGATGACACCGCGGGATCGGTCGTGCCGAATTCGGTCAGCTTCACCAATACCGCGGGCAACGACTACGTCGTCAGCGGCGCGGCGATCGCGGGCGGAGGAATGCTGAGCAAGACGGGTAACGGTGAGCTGACCCTGACGAACAACAACAGCTACTCGGGCGGCACCTTGGTGAGCGACGGGCTGCTGCGTCTTGGTAACAACACCACGACGGGATCGATCCAAGGGCTCACCACTGTGAATGCGCCGGGCACGGTTCAATACTTCCGGAGCAATGGTGGCGGCGTCGGCGCGCTGACTGGTGACGGCAACCTGTTGATCAACGGCAACGGTCTCTCAGGGCAATCGCAGTATGATGTCGTTGGTTCGACTGCCGGTTTCAGCGGCAAGCTCGTCATTGACGACGCCCGCCTGCGGATCGATCCGCCGGACTTCGATGATATCACTTCACCGATCCAGGTGCTGGATGAGGGGCAGGCGTGGCTGATTGCCGGGACGCACAACGAGGATCTCGAAGTCACCGGACTTGGCTGGCTTGAAGGTGCCGGCCGTCTGGGTGCGATCCGCTTCGAGATCAACGCGGTGCTTGCGGGTAACGTCACGCTTACCGGTGACAGCCGGTTGGTTTGCTACCAGGGAGCGGGCTCGGGTCGTGTGACCGGCCAGATCAGCGGTGGCTTCGAGTTGGAGAAGTGGGGAGCCAGCGGGCTGATCCTGGATCCCGCCGCGCCGAACACCTACGGCTCAACCCGTGTGACCCAAGGCGTGCTGAGCGCCGGAGACCAAGGTGCTTTCGCCTTCAGTCCGGGTCCGCTCAAGGTGAATGGAGGATCGCTGCGCCTCAACGGTTGGGATTTCTCGTTCGCCAGCCTGTCGGGCACCGGCGGCGATGTGGGGAACTACTTCGGAGGAGTCGCATCGACACTCACCGTTGGGTCGGACAACTCGAGCACGAGCTACGACGGCACTATTGTCGACGGTGGTGCGGAGGTGCTCAACCTGGTCAAGGTCGGCACGGGCACCTTGGTGCTGAACGGCGCCAACACCTACACCGGCACGACCGAAGTCAATGATGGCGCTCTCGGCGGCACCGGCTCGCTGACTTCGAGTGTCACGGTGGCGGCGGGCGCGGGAATCGCACCGGGAGCTTCCGCGGGCACGCTGACGATCGATGGTGACCTCGACCTGTCTGCCATGGCGGGAGGCGCGGGCGTCCTCGACTTCGAGCTCGATGCCATCGGTGCCAGCGACCAGATCGTGGTCACCGGCGATACCGCTCTCGGCACTGGAATCTTCGGCTTCTCCGACTTCAACTTCACCGACCTCGGGGGGCTGCAGAACGGCGTTTATGTGCTTGTCCAGAGCGGCACCCTGAGCGGCACCTTCGATGGTGCTGATCTCAGTGGTCCGATCGGCTCGGCGACGGGCACCTTGCAGGTGAACAACAACGACATCGAACTCCTCGTGACCGGCGCGGGTACGGCCTACGATGCCTACGAAGTGGCGAACAACATCGTCGGAGCCGGACCGGAGGCGGACTCGGACGGTGACGGCATTGCCAATGGGATCGAGTTCGTAGTTGGCGGCATTTCCGATCCCGCCGCCAACAGCAACGATAGCGACCTGCTGCCGACGCTGACCGACAACGGTGGCAGCGTGACCTTCTCGTTCCGGCTCACCGATGAAGCGGCTTCGTTCAGTCCGGACATGTGGTCGGTCGAATTCGACGAGGACCTCGTGGCTCCGTGGACCACGGCCGTCGATCCCGGCAACGCGACCATCAGCGTCACGCCCGACGGAATGAATCCATGGAGCACGGTCGAGGTTACCGTCGCCAAGCCCGTGGCAGGGAGGTTGTTCCTCAGGTTGAGCGTGACCCTGCCCTGAGATTGGAAGACCGCTTCTCAAGCACGAGGCCGCCCGGAAATCCCGGGCGGCCTCTTTTGCTTCCGCGAAAGCGAGGGGTTGACAGTCATCGGCTGAAATGCTGTTTTTCTAGCATGAAGACGAAGTGGATGCGGTCGTGGCTTTCGATGGCGGGTGTGGTTTCGGGGAGCCTGATGCTTTCGAGCTGCTGGTGGGGTGTCTCGGACGCGCCGCTGGCGACGAATCCGCCGATGACTCCGCCCGGGACTCAGTTGCCACCGGACGAGCCGACTCCGCCCGAGGAGGAACCCGAGCCGGAGATCCGCCGCGATCCGAACCCGTTGCCTCCGTCCGGGTCGGTTCCGGTGGCGCGCAAGGTGCCGGGTCGCGACGGGTTCGTTTTCAGTCCGTACAACAACAAGCTGGTCGACGTCGCGGGCTTCCCGAGCGGCGCGCTGGTGGCGGACCCGCACTATCCGGCTTCCGAGAAGAAATACTTCAAGGTGCCCTGACGCTCGGGCGCCGGGGTCGTCTTGCCTAGCGAGCCGGGTGCGCGAGTGGGCTCGCGCGGTCCGCCTTACGGCTCACGACTCGTCCTTGTCGACGGTGATCGCGGCCCTCGGCGTGGAGGCTTCCTTCGGCGGTCCGAAGTTGAGCTTCTTGGTTGCCGGGGCGCCGGGCTTGGCGGGTGGCGGAACCGTCTTGGGCGGGTTCAGTTTGATGGTCGGCGGCGGAGGATTGCCGGCGGCGGGGGGTGCTCCCAAGGTTGGAGTTTTCGATTTCTCCGGTTCGGGTTCTTGTTTGGCTACCGCGGGCTTCGGAAGCGACTTTGGTTCCTCTTCTGCGACCTCGGCTTCCGGCTTTGGCGATTCGGCCGGCTCGGAGGTTTCGGCCTTCTTCGCCTTGCCGGCGTCAGGGGCTCCCATTTCGGAATCGAAGCGACGGTGCTTCGGGTCGACCCGGTCGACCGGGATGGTCACGGCAGGCGGCGGGCTCGGGTCGGCGCCCTTCTTCGCCTCCTGCTGATACATGTCGTTTTCCAGTTCCTCGCCGGCGGCGGGTTCGAGATTCGGAACCTTCACCGGAGACGTATGGTGGCTGACCTTGCTGGTCAGCTTCATCGCTTCCTTCGGATCGCGTTTCATCCAAGGCAGTTCGCCGAGCTTCGGCTTGCGATTCTTGAAGTCGCCCCACAGTGATTCTTCGTCGTCGGTCCAGAGGATGAAGTGCTCAAGCTCCGGATTGGCGAAAGAAGGATCGGCTTCCAGGGCAGCTCCGTAGAAGCGGGCGGCCTGGAGTACCATGCCGTGGTGCATCAGGGCGTTGGCCAGTCCGAGGTTCTGGACGGCCTTGCCCTTGTTGTGTTCGAGCAGCGCGGTGAGGAGCCGGATCGATTTTCTCGGCGCGGCCTTGGCCAATACACGCGCGGCGAAGGCCAGTTCGAGGTCGACACTCGGGATCTCTTCGGCGTCCCAGATGACGTGGGCGGCGTCGCCGAACTCCCCGCTGTCGTAAAGCCGGTGGGCCAGTGACTTGCGTGCCTCCCAGTCGGAAGGGTCGTTCTTTACGGCGTCGCGGAGCGATTCGAGATTCGGGTCCTTTGCGTCTTTGCTCATGGTCGATTGGGTTTCGGTCGATCGCACCGGTCGTCCCGCATCGTCCGGCGCGCAAGTTGGAATCCGTGGGTATGACAATGGAGCAGGGGGCCGCTTCCGTCGGGAAACCACCTAGCGGGCCGGGGTTATTTCCGGGTGCCGAAAGGATGCCGATACTGGTTCGCCTCAAAGTCCCGAAGGGACGCCGGCAGTTAGCCACGGGGTTCACCCCGTGGTCTCGTGCGCAACGGAATTTTGGAGCCCCGTGAGGGGCGAAGGCGAAGCGGGACCCATCGGTTGCTCGCGACTCCGCCTGCGCCCCTCGCGGGGCTTGGGAATCTCACTGCGAACATAACCACGGGGTGAACCCCGTGGCTAACTGCCGACGCCCCCTTCGGGGCTGGAGTTTGTGACGGGCCGCCGTCGCCACTCTAGGGCTGGAGCCGGCGGTTTCGCCATCGATCCCGCGGGGCTGGAGATCCGCTTCTTGGTATGCCGGGACTCAACGCCCGTGGCCGGCTGCGGCGAAGGCCTCCTCGTGGGATTGGATCTGAAGCACGGCCTCGACACCGCCATGGACGGCGGCGGCCTTCAGGAGATTCCGGAGCGCGGACCCGGAGGCGCCGCCTCGTCCGATCAGATCCTTGACGTCCTTCTGTGAAACGAGAACGCGGAAGCCGAAAAGCGACGGCGCGATTTCGCGAACGGTCACGTCCACCGAATGCGGATCACTGACGAGGCTCGCCACGGTGAATTCAAGGAAGCTGCGAAGTTGCTCCCGCAGGGCTTCCTTCTCGGACTTGCTGAGACGTCGGGTTTGCTTGGGTGCGCTGGAGTGGTTCTTGAGCGCATCACGGAAGTCCCACTCGATGACCTTGTAGTGGGCGGTGCGCCGCACCATGCCGGCGATGTCGACTTCCCGGTGCGCGAGGCGTTGGACCGCCGGCATCACGTCGCCGAGCTCCCAGTCGGTGACCTTGGTGTTGCCGAGCCTGCGAAGGGAATCGCCGATCTCAAGGTCGCGCACGTCCTTGTGCAGGACCTCCATCAAGTCCCACGGGGTCACCTCGATCTCCCCGAGTTGACGCAGGGATTCAGTGAATTCGGAAAGTCGCTTCGGCATGGATCGCCACGGGTTCACTTCCGTGGCTTTCGTTCAGGCTCACGGAATTTCAAGTGATCCTGCCGAATTGGTGACGCAAAGGCAAGGTTGGGGGTTGGAACCCATGCCACCGGGGTAGGGCGGCGGACAAGCGAGGGCGCTTGTCCCTACCTTTCTTAAAACGGAAGCGGCCTCGCTCAGGAGAAGAGCGAGGTGATCGGCTTGCCGTCGAGGCCGCCCATGCGGAACGGGCGCTTGGTCGGCGACATCACCGGCAAGGCGTGCGGCAGGCCGAGGGCGAAGGCCATCGTCGCGTTGAAGTCCTTCGCGGTGACGGCGTTCTCGACGACGTTCGACGCGGTCTCGTCGGTCGCTCCGTAAATCTGGCCACCCTTGATGCCGCCGCCGGCCATGAGCGCGGAGAAGGCTTTCGGGTAGTGGTTGCGGCCGGCGTTGTTGGTCACGATCTTGGGTGTCCGGCCGAACTCGGTTGCTACGACGATCAGAGTACTTTCCAGCATGCCGTTCGCCTTCAGGTCGCCGAGCAAGGCGGAGAGGGCCTGGTCGAGAACCGGGATCTTCTGCTCCATCTGCTCGAAAGCATCGGCGTGCCAGTCGAAGCCGCCGTATTCGACTTCAACAAAGCGCACGCCCCGCTCGACGAGGCGTCGTGCGAGCAGCACGCCCTGGCCGAAGCGATCGGTGCCGTAGGCGGCGCGGACGTCCTGGCTTTCCTTCGACAGGTCGAATGCCTCGAGATCCTTCGAGTGCATCATGTTGACCGCGGAATCGAAGACGTCGTTGTAGGCGCGGACCGCCTTCTGGCCACCGTGGAACTTGGTATCGAAATCGTGGTCGAGTTCCTTGCGCAGATCGATCTGGCGCTGGAATGACTCGTCATTGGTGTCGCCGCGCTGGCGGACGTTGCGCAGGCCCTGTTCGGGAGCGCCGATCGGCAGCGGCGAGAATTCCGGCTCGAAGAACCCGCCGCCGGGGTGGCGGTTGGCGCCGCCAACGAGGACGAAGGACGGCAACTCGTCATTGATGGGGCCGGCGAGCTTCGAGACCCATGCTCCGGACGACGGGTGGGTGATCGTGCCGCGCGGCGCGTAGCCGGTGTGCATCACGTATTTCCCCTCGGCGTGCGCACCCTGCTTGGTGGTCATCGACCGGATCAGCGCGATCTTGTCGGTGTGCTTCGCGAGCAGCGGCAGGCAGTGGCCGAGCTGGATGCCGTCGACCTTCGTCGAGATGGCTTTCGTTGGTCCGCGGTAGGCCTCGGGGGCGTCGGGCTTCGGGTCGAAGGTGTCGATGTGGGTCATCCCGCCCGACATGTAGAGGTAGATGACGTGCTTGGCTTTGCCGCCACCGGCACCGACGACCCCCGGGTCGGCGGCGAAGGCGCGGGAGTTGAACAGGTTGGCCATCGAGCCGCCGATGGTCAGCCCGAAGCAGGTTTTCGCGGTGCGGCTGAGGAAGTCGCGGCGGGAGAGTTCGTCGAGGCGATTCGGGTTCATGGCGGTCGGGATTACTGGATGAAGAGGAAACGGTTGGAGGTAAGCATCGCGCGGGCGAGGTCGCGCAGCGCGATCCGGTCCTCGGCGAACTTCGAGTAGCGTTCGATTTCCTCCTCGGTCGGAGGCGTGGCGTAGAGGGTGATGAAGAGGGTCTCGATGCGCTTCTCCGGCGACTTGATTGCCTCGATGTTGCGGCCGAGGGAGCTGCCTTTGCCGCGGAACACGTCCATCTGGTAGTCGTTGAGCAAGGCGAGTGCCTGAGGGACGGTGGCAGTGGTGTGGGCCGATGACGGCGTTTCGCGGTCGGAGCCGCCGAACTCGCGAACGAGCGTTCCCGCCCGGAATGGTGTGGGATGCTCCGATGCACGGAGGCCGGAGTCGCGCTTGCCGTTGCCGACGCGAGTGTAGCGCATGACCGGCTCGGCCATCATACGGGCCTCCTGGACCTTTTCACGAATCTTGGCGAGTTCGCGCTGCGCCTGCCGCCGTTGCTCCTCCGTCTTCGCCTCGGCCAGCTTCTTCTGGGCGGCGCGTTGTTCGGACTGGGCCTCGCGACGGAGCTCTTCGCCGGCCCGTGCGGACTCGGCGAGGATCACCATGTCCCGAGCCGGGGCGTTGAGGAGGTCGGAGACCTTCTTGCGGTAGTCGTCCCACTTGCGCTCGAAGGCCTGCGTCGGCGCGTCGTTCACCTTGCCGCGGGTGAGTACGAGGAACGAGTCGTAGATCTGCTCGGCGCTCATCCGGGTGAGTGCGGGGCCGCGGAACGCCAGAGGCAGTCCCATGGCCGGTTCCTCCGTAAGGCATTCGCGTTCGAAGAGCCGGGTGTGGAAAAGGATGCGCAGGAACTGGCGGAGGTCGTAGTCCACGCCCTTCATCGTCGTTTCGAGGTAGGCCAGCACCTCCGGGTGAAGCGTCTCGGAGTCCTCGTCCCAATCATCGACGGGATCCACCAGTCCGTGACCGAAGGTGCGCTGCCACATGCGGTTGGCGATGACCTTGGTGAAATACGGATTCTCCGGTGAGCTGACCCACTCGGCGAAGAGCTGCCGGCGTTCCTCCGGGGCGACGTCCTTGAGGCGGCGGCCGAAGAGCGTCTCGGCCGACACGACCGAGCCCGGCTTGGCGTCGCTGTACTGGTAGTCTTCCGGCAGGGTCAGCGCGACCGACGGGTTGTCGTGCAGCGCGTTCTTGGCGAAGTCCTTGAACAGCGGCCGGAACTGGCGCGAGAGGGTCTGGAGCTTGCGCTGCATCTGCTGCTTGCGCTCGCGTTCGGCGCGCATCGCCCGGGCCTTCTTTTCGCGTTCCGCCTTCATCTTCGCGGCCTTCGCTTTGGCCTCCGCCGCCTTGTTGGCGGGAGCGAAGTCGGCCTTCGGAGCGGCCTTCTTCTTCTGATCCTTCTCGAGGATCGTCATCGAGAGGTTGCGGACCGTTTTCTCGGCCTCCTGACTGCGGTACTGGAAGCCGCCACCGAAGGCGGCCATCTGGTAGTATTCGTACTGCGACCAGTCGTCGAAGGGATGGTCGTGGCACTGGGCGCAGCCGATCTGGCGGCCGAGGAAGACCTGCATCGTGTTGCTGAAGTTATCCAGCTGCATGTTGCGGTCGCGCAGGTAGTAGCCGACCGCCGGGTCGGAAACTGTGTGGCCTTCCGAGCCGAGCATCTCGCGAACCATGTCATCCCACGGCTTGTCCTCGGCCAGCGACTTGCGCAGCCAGACATGCCAGCCCAGCCCGAACTGCTCCTGGCTGGTCTGCACCCGCAGCAGGTCGGCGGTCCAGTTGAAGAGGTGCGAGTCGAAACCCGGCGAGGCGACGAGTTCGTCGATCAGCGCGTGGCGCTTGTCGGCCGACTTGTCGCTGAGGAAACGGGTGGCCTCGTCGTGGGAGGGAATACGTCCGATGATTCCGAGGTAGGCGCGGCGCAGGAAGGTCGCGTCGTCGATCCGGGCGGTCGGCTTGAGGCCGGCGGTCTTCAGGTCCTGCTCGAGAAGCTGGTCGATCTTGGCCGCCGCCTGGCGCACGGTCTTTTCCGGCAGCGGTTTGGCGCCCGCCACAAGGACGAGGGCGGGGAGCAGGGTCAGGAAGGTCGCTTTCATCGGATAGGTCAGTTACCGCGCTGTGACTCAGAAAGTTGCGCGGGGAAGTTCATTTTGTGCCGGGGTCCGGCAAAATGGGGCCTCGGAGATGCCCGAGTCCGCGAAACCTATCCGATTTTGACCCCTTCGGCAGGCGATTTTTGCGATGAACTTTGGCGGTCCGGTGCGTAGGTTCGCCCATGCGCCTGAGAAATCTCGGACTTTTCTCGCTGCTTTGCACCGCCCCGGTGCTGGCCGAGGTCGACTTCGCCCACGAAGTGGTGCCGCTGCTGCAGAAGCACTGCGTGGAATGCCACGGCGGCGAAAAGTCGAAGGGCGGCTTCTCGATGAACACCCGGGCCCTCGTGCTCGACGCCGACGTCACCGACACCGAGAAGCCGGACCGTTCCCTGCTGCTCGAACTCGTGCTGAGCGACGATCCGGACGAGAAAATGCCTCCGCCGGACAAGGGCAAGGACGCGCTGACCCCGGACGAGGTCGACATCCTGCGCCGCTGGATGGCCGCCGACCTGCCGTGGGAAGAAGGCTTCACGTTTGCCGAGGATCGCTACGAGCCGCCGCTGAAGCCGCGACCGGTCGAGGTGCCCGAGGGTGCGCCGGGAACCAACCCGATCGACCTGCTGGTGCGTGAGTATTTCACGGCCAACGAGATCACGCCGCCGGAGCCGGTGAGCGACGAGGTGTTCCTGCGCCGCCTGTGGATGGATGTGCTCGGGCTGCCTCCGGGCGAGGACGCGCGGGCGATGCTGTCCGCATCGGGCCGGCTCGACCGCGACGCCGCGATCGAACGCGCGCTTGGCGACTCGACCCGCTACGCCGAGCACTGGATGACCTTTTGGAACGACTTGCTGCGAAACGAGTACTCCGGCACCGGCTACATCGACGGCGGCCGGACCCAGGTAACCGCATGGCTCTACAAGGGACTGCTGGAGAACAAGGCGTACGACGACTTCGTCCGCGAGCTGATGGTGAAGCCGGAGGCGAAGGGCTTCATCGGAGGCATCAAGTGGCGCGGCGAGGTGAATGCCAGCCAGACCCGTGAGATCCAGTTTTCGCAGAACGTCTCGCAGGTGCTGCTGGGCATCAACATGAAGTGCGCGTCGTGCCACGACAGCTTCATCGACAGCTGGAAGCTCGAGGATGCCTACAACCTGGCCGCGATTTACTCCGAGAAGCCGCTCGAACTGCACCGCTGCGACAAGCCGACCGGCCAGACGGCCAAGGCGGCATGGATTTTCCCGGAGCTCGGGCAGATCGACCCTGAGGCGCCGCGCGACAAGCGGTTGGCCCAGCTCGCCGACCTGATGACCCACCCGGAGAACGGCCGGATGCAGCGGACGATCGTGAACCGCCTGTGGGACCGCCTGATGGGGCGGGGGATCGTTCATCCGGTCGATGCGATGGGCACCGAGCCGTGGAGCGAGCCGGTGCTCGATCTGCTCGCCAACAAGATGGTCGAATCCGACTACGACCTAAAGGCGGTGCTGAAGCTGATCCTCACGTCGCGGACCTATCAGTCGAAGGCGGTCGTTCGCTCGGAGGAAAGCGGGCCCTACGTCTTCCGCGGACCGGTCCGGAAGCGGATGACGGCCGAGCAGTTCCTCGATTCGATCCGCCGCGTCACCGGTGTCTGGCCGAAACCCGACGGCAAGGCGTTCAAAGGCGGCGCCCAAGGCGGTCAGCTCAAGGCGGTGATGGATGCGCATGGGTTGAAGGATTGGGACAACCGGCCGATCCGCACCGTCTTCGCCCCGCGCGACGCGTTGCAGGCGGCGCTCGGTCGCCCGAACCGCGAGCAGGTCGTCTCCGCACGCCCCGATCTCCTGACCACCCTCGAAGCCATCAACCTCGCCAACGGTCCCGAGCTGTCCGGCTTGCTGAAAGAGGGAGCCAAGCAACTCATGGCCCAACCGGATCCGGCCGCCGTGATCGACCGGCTTTTCCTCGAAGCCCTGACCCGCAAGCCGACCACCGAAGAGCGGATGATCGCAGAGGCCCTCGTCGGCAAACCCGCCACCGCCGCCGGCATGGAAGACCTTCTCTGGATGGTCTTCATGCTTCCCGAATTCCACTACGTGAACTGAAACCAACCTTCCCATGAACGATTGGTACGATGAATCCCGTCCTTCGCTGACCCGCCGCCGTTTCCTCAACGCGCTCTCCGGCACCGCCGCCGCGACCCTGCTCGGCGGCGCGCCGCGCTTGCGTGCCGAGGACGCTCCCGATCACCCCGATCCGACCGCCGACTCGTGCATCCTGATCTGGCTCGCTGGCGGCATGGCCGCGCCCGAGACCTTCGACCCGAAACGCTACATGCCTTTCGAAGTCGGCACTCCGGTCGAGAAGATCATCAGCACCTTCCCGGCGATCGATACGAACGTTGACGGCATCAAGATCTGCAAGGGGCTGGAAAACATCGCCGGCGTGATGGACCGCGCGACGCTGATCCGCTCGCACGTCCAGGCCGACCTTGGAAACATCCTGCACTCCCGTCACCAGTATCACTGGCACACCGGCTATGTCCCGCCGACGACCGTGGCCGCGCCGCACATCGGGGCATGGATGGCCAAGGTGCTCGGCCCGCGCAACGAAGTCATGCCGCCCTTCATCAACATCGGACAGCGCCTCGAAGGGCACGGCGAGTCGGAAGAGCTCAAGGCCTTCACCACCGGCGGCTTCTTCGGCAGCGAATACAGCCCGATGAACCTGCCCTATCCGGAAAAGGCATCGGAAGCGGTGAAACCGCCGGGCGACATGTCGGCCGACCGCTTTTCGAAGCGCTACAAGGCGCTGCAGGACCTGCTGAAGAACTCGCCGAAGGGCGAGCAACTGAGCGACTACCACCAGGAGTCGATGCTGCGTTCTTTGGACAACGCGCACCGACTGCTCGGCTCTCCGGAACGCAAAGCCTTCGACCTCACGCTCGAAGATCCGGACGTTTACAAGCAGTACGACACCGGCCGATTCGGTCGCGGTTGCCTGCTGGCCCGACGCTTGGTGGAAAACGGCGCGCGTTTCGTCGAGGTCACCACCGAGTATGTTCCGTTCCTCCACTGGGACACCCACGAGAACGGCCACACCACCGTCGACCGCCTGCACAAGGAGGTAGACCGTCCGATCGCGACCCTGATCAAGGATCTGGAAGCCCGCGGCATCCTCGACCGGACGCTGGTGATCATCGCCAGCGAGTTCAGCCGCGACATGATGATCGAGGGTGTTCCCGGCAGCACCGCGCGCGACCAGTCGCGGGCCAAGACCGATGTGATCAAGGAGATGAAGCACTACGGCCTCCACCGTCACTTCACCGGCGGCACCTCGGTGGTGATGTTCGGCGGCGGCATGAAGAAGGGCTTCCTCTACGGCGCGACCGCCGACGAGCGTCCGTGCCTCGCGATCGAGAACCCGGTCAGCATCGAGAACCTCCATGCCACCATCTTCCAAGCGATGGGGATCAGCCCGAAGACCTCCTACGACATCGAGAAGCGTCCGTTCTACGCCACCAAGGACGGCAAGGGCGAACCGGTGATGGACCTGTTCGCCTAAGTGCTGTCGGGTCGCCACATCGAACGCGAATTGCATCGACTCAACTCGCCACCGATCCTATCGAAACGCCCGATGAACTTCCCGAGCTTCAGAAAGACCGTTCCGCTTCTCCTTATCGCACTCTGCGGTCTTCTGGCCAGCTGTGCTCCGAGTTTTGTCACGCCGGTCGCGCAGGCGAACCCGAACCCTCTGGTCGGCGCGAAGCGCTTTGAGGTGAAGCCGGTGAAGTATGTGGATCTCAGGGTCGATGGCAAATCGGAGGAGGCCTACAAGGCCGGGATCGGTGCGGATTCGTGGGCGGACTGGGACGAGGACAAACGCTGGATCGCCAAGTATTTCACGGACCATGTCCAGTCGTCCGCAGCGGATGGCGGGGTGAGCGCGACGATGGGCGACTCGTCCGCGCCGTTCGTGATCACTCCGACGGTTTCGATGATCGATACCGGTTACTACCGGATCCCCGCGTGGAATGCGGTCAGCAGGGTGAACTACAACGTGGTGATCACCGATCGCTCCGGTCGGCGGATCGATCACGTCGAGGCGGTTCACGGCATTCCTTTTGATGCGATGTTCGCTCCCTCGACCAGCGGTCGCCTGCAGAAGGTCGCCGCGATGTTGGGCGATGCGGTGGGTGAGTATGTGGTCGAAAGAACGGATGGGTAAGGCCGGATTCATCGCCGCCCGCCGATGGCGGCGGTTTTCAGTGTCGCTTCTGGTGGGCAAACTTGGCGTCGGCGCCGCGCTGGTGGCATCGGCCGATTGGCCGCAGTTCCGCGGGCCGAATGGCGATGGTTCCTACCCCGCTCGTGACGATGGGAAACCGCATGGTTTCCCGGTCGAATGGAGCGAGAAGGAGAACGTTGTCTGGAAAACGCCGGTGACCGGTCGCGCGTGGTCGACGCCGGCGGTGATGGGTGACCAGGTCTGGATGACCAACGCGACCGAGGACGGGAAGAAGATGTATGCCGTCTGCCTCGACAAGGCGACCGGCGAGAAACTCCACGACCTGCTGCTTTTCGAAAACGAGAACCCGGAGCCGCTCAGCAACCGGGTGAACAGCTACGGCTCGTGCTCGCCGACCATCGACGAAGAACGGGTCTACATTCACTTCGGCAGCTACGGCACCGCGGCGCTCGACCGGGAGACCGGCAAGGTCGTTTGGCAGCGTCGCGATCTGCCCTGCCGGCACTTCCGCGGCCCGGGATCTTCGGTGGTTCTCTACGGGGAAACGCTGATCCTTTCGATGGACGGCGTCGACGTGCAGTATCTGGTCGCGCTCGACCGCAAGACGGGTGAGACGGTTTGGAAGACGGATCGCACGACCGACTTCGGCGACGTCGAACCGAACGGCAAGATCCGCGGCGACGGGGACTTCCGGAAAGCCTACTCGACACCCGGATTCGTGACGGTCGACGGAACGGTGCAGCTCGTCAGTCCCGGGGCGAAGGCGTGCTACGGCTACGAGGCGAAGACCGGCAAGGAGCTTTGGAAGGTCACCTACGACGGCTTTTCGAACGCCGCCAGCCCGGTATTCGTCGATGGCAAGATGGCGATCATCAACACCGGCTTCGGCAAGGCCCACCTGCTCGGAGTGAAACTCGATGGCGGGATGAACGGCGACATCACCGGCTCGCATGTCGAGTGGGATGTCTTCAAGCGCATCCCGACGCTCTCATCGCCGCTGGTCGTCGATGGGAAAGTCTATGTGACATCCGATCTGGGCATCCTGAGCCGCATCGATGCCATGTCCGGCAAGATCGAGAAGGTGACCGCGCTGCAGGGCCGCTTCTCGGCCTCCGGTGTCTATGCCGATGGCCGTCTCTACTACCTGAGCGAGGAGGGCGACACGATCGTGGTCGACCCGAAGGGCGAGATGGAAGTGATCGCCACCAACCATCTCGATGACGGCTTCATGGCCTCACCGGCAGTTGATGGCAAAGCCATGTACCTCCGCACCCGATCCCATGTATATCGGATCGAGGCCCAACCCTGATGGGGCCGGAAGAGGTCGCAAGGCCTTGGACCGAAATGGACCGCGAGCTTCAGCTCGCCCCGTCATTCCGGCAGCTCTGGCTCCGGGGCGAGCTGAAGCTCGCGGTCCATTGCGGGTCATACCAGTCTTGCTGTTTTCCGGTTCGAATCTTCTCGATCGGGCGATGGCAGCTCTGGCTCCAGAGGTCGGAGTGCTTCTTGAAAACGTCTGCTAGGGCATCAGCTTCAGTTCGCGCAGCCACTCTAGCGATTCCTTCTGCCACTTGTCCCACATCGGTCCCTTGTAGCCGTTCAGGCCGTGGCCGCCGGACGGCAACTCGAGCAGCCGCGATGCGACGCCCTTGTCGACCAGCGCCTGATGGAGAAGCCGGCTGTTCTCCGGCACGACCACCTTGTCGTCGAGCGCGTGGGTGAGAAACACCGGCGGCGTGGCCTTGGTGACCTGCAGTTCGGGGGAGAAGTATTTCAGGAGCTCGTCGCTCGGTTCCTTGCCGAGCAACCTCTGGCGGCTTCCGCCGTGGGTGTGCTCGCCCATGCTGACGACCGGGTAAACGAGGATACCGAAGTCTGGGCGCGAGCTGACGTGTTCGACGGGATCCGATGCCTGGGAATCGCCAGAGGTGAAGTGGACGAGCGTCGTTGCCGCGAGATGACCACCCGCGGAGAATCCGATGATGCCGATGCGGTCGGGCTTGATCTGCCATTCCGCCGCCCGGCTCCGGACGGTGCGGATCGCGCGGCTGGAGTCATGCGACGGCACGAACGGCCTGCCCTTCGGCAAGCGGTACTCGAGCACCACGCCGGTGATGCCGTGACCGCCGAGCCACTTCGCAATCCCGTGCCCTTCGCCGCCGGTGACCAGTCCGCCATAGCCGCCGCCGGGGCAGATGACCATCGCCGTGCCATTGGGCTTTTCCGGACGATGCACGGTCATCCAGACCTCGGCCTTCTCCCGTTCCGTGCCGTCACGGCTGACCGGGGCTTCGCCGGGCCAGAGCGGAACGCGGAGCGGTTCGGACACTTCGGCGCTGGCGAGGCTGCAGGCGGCCGCGACGATCAGCGGAGCGAGGATGGAGAGTCGGTTCATCTCCGCCGGATCTACCGCCGCTGCGAACGCCCTGCCAGCACCAAGCTGATGGCGGAGCGGAGATTGGAACACGAATGGACACCAATGGACACGAATACTGCTTCAGATCCCTCACCGATCCACGAAGGCGAGTTCCTCTCGTCCTAAGACTGGGGCAGCTTTGTGGTCCCCGTCTCAATTCCATCTTCCGAGACATTCGTGTTCATTCGTGTTCATTCGTGTTCATTCGTGTTCATTCGTGTTCATTCGTGTTCATTCGTGTTCATTCGTGGTTCATCCCGGAATTCCTTGCGGCCGTCCGGCACCGGCTCCATGAATCGGTTGAATGCCGGGGCCCGTTTGACGCGTAGCCCGGCAGCAACCCCAAACACCAATCCCCATGAGCAACACCATCCCACTCGTCAGCTCCGGCGTCGCCGGTCCTCTCGGCGTTCTTCACCTTCCCCGACTTTGGGAAAAGGTCTCCCTCGACCAGGTCGGCAAACTCCATCCCGACTACCCCGCGATCGGAGCGGGCTACGACAGCATGGTCCTCGACGGCATCGGCATCGATAAGGACGCCTTCGTCGAGTTCATGAAGTCGAAGCCGAGCTACGTGCAACTCGAGGCATGGATTCTCGAGCAGAAGGGCGGCACGCTGGATGCCGTGGCGGTCAGCGAACTCAATTCCGCGATCACCGGTTACCTCCACGACGACGCGACCCGCGCCGAGATCCTCGCCGCCGCGGGCCGGGCCGACGACGGCTCGATCAAGGACGCCATCAACCTCAACAACCTCGACGACTGGGCCGCCTTCCATAAGCAGGAAATCGCGGGCTGAGACTCCGGTTTCCCACCGCGAGGCTATTCGTCAGCCCCGCGGCCACATCAGGAAAAGGTAAGCGGCGAAGGTGGCGAGGAGGATGGTTCCTTCCAGCCGCCCGAGCCGTTTCCCGGTGATCAGGAAGGGGACCAGCAAGCCCGTGACGAGCGCCATCGCTCCCAAGTCGAGGAGCGTTATTCCCGAGGTGCTCACGGGATGAACCAGAGCGCTGCCTCCGAGGACGAACAACAGGTTGAACAGGTTCGACCCGAGCACGTTGCCCAGCGCGATGTCGGATTGGCCCCGGAACGCGGCCACCACCGAGGTCGCGAGCTCGGGCATCGAGGTGCCGGCGGCGACGATGGTCAGTCCGATCACCGCCTCGGACACGCCGAGCGACTGCGCGATCTCGACCGCGTGCGTGACCAGCAGACGCGAGCCGAAGACGAGGACGCCAAGGCCCGCCGCAATCAACACGGCGGCGACGGCGAGTCCGGGTTTGGCGACGGTCGCAGCGTCGTCATCGCTGACTTCGACGTTGCTTCCCTCGCGCCGGGCGAGCCGGATCGCCCAGATGGTGTAGGCCGCCGCCAGTATCAAAAGGACTCCTCCCTCGGTCCGTGTCACCACTCCGTCGAGGAAGGTCAGCGGAGCCAGCAGGGTCACCGCCAGCAGAACGGGCGCGTCCCACCTGAGGATCTGCAAGTGGCTGCGGATCGGCAGGATCACCGCCGAAATGCCTAGGATGACGGCGATGTTGAACAGGTTCGATCCGACGACGTTTCCGACCGCGATGTCCGGTTGGCCGGCGAAGGCGGACTTCAGCGAGACCAGCAGCTCGGGCGTGGAGGTGCCGTAGGCGACGACCGTGAGACCCACGACTAGGGGTGTGAGTCCCAGCCGGATCGCCAGCGCCGAACCGCCGCGGACAAGCATCTCGGCCCCGGCGAAGAGGATCAGGAAACTGACGGCAACGAGCAGCGCGTGGAGCCACATGACCCGATGTTATCGCAGCCTTCGATCGCGGCGATTGGGATTTGAGGTGCAGAATCCATTCGACCCCTCTGCCGGTCGTCGAGGTGCAGCCCGATCCACCACTCGAAGGATTGCCATCGGGGTTAGAGCGGGCGCTTTTGGCACGTATGCCCCGTATGAAATTCGCTGCGATGCTTTTCCTGCTGCTGTCATCCTTCCTGCCGCTTCACGCAGACGAAGCCCTCCCGCAATGGCGCGAGCTTTTCAATGGCAAGGACCTCACCGGTTGGGTGGACGTCAACACTTCGCCGGAGACGTGGAGCGTGCGCGACGGCCTGCTTGTCTGCAGCGGTCATCCGATCGGCGTGATGCGCAGCGACCGGCAGTACGAGAATTTCATCCTGCACATCGAGTGGCGTCACATGGAGGCGGGAGGAAACTCCGGTGTCTTCGTGTGGAGCAACGCCGTGCCTTCGAAGAACCGCCTGCCGCTCGGCATGGAGGTGCAGATGCTCGAGCTCGCCTGGGTGAACCAGCACAAAGGCAAGGACGGCAAGCCGGCGCCGATCGGCTACATCAGCGGCGAGCTGTTCGGGGCCAACGGCCTGACCGCGACGCCCGAGAATCCGCGCGGCAACCGCAGCATGTCCTACGAACTGCGCTGCAAGCCCCACGGCGAGTGGAACACCTACGATGTCGTCTGCGTCGACGGCACCGTGAAGCTGTCGATCAACGGCAAGTTCGTGAACGGCATCCGCGATGCCTCGATCCGCAAAGGCTACCTCTGCCTCGAGTCGGAGGGTGCCGAGATCCATTTCCGCAACATCCGCATCCTCGAACTCCCGCCCGGCATGGCGACCCCCGAGCAAACCGCGCCGTTGATCGAGGCAGAGTGAAACGAACCGCAAAGTCGCCAAGGCGCAAAGGCCGGACTTCCTCAGATCCTTGAGAACTCCATCTTCTTTGCGCCTTCGCGACTTAGCGGTTCAATCCCCGCGAAGGGCTGTCAGGAGCCAGGAGTCTTTCCGAGACGCGTCTTGCTCCACGCCATCCCCGTTTCGCATCCATTCGCGAGTTTCGCGGTTCAACTCATCCGCGTCCGCCGCCGAAAGTGCTTCGGCCCTCTCGTCCATGCCGCTATGACTCCGGCGGCCCGTGAGCGAGCTTTTCCGCCGAACCGACCCCAGCCGGCTTCCGTTTCTCGACGGCTTCCGCGCGATTGCGATCCTATGGGTCATCGCGTTCCACACGCTCTGGCTGTTCGGGTTTTTCCGGCCGCCGGCCGAGTATGCCTCGATGACCGCCGGACCACTGCAGTCGGTGCTGCTGCAGGGTCATCTGGGCGTCGACCTGTTCTTCGTCCTCAGCGGATTTCTCATCGGCCGCATCCTGTTCCGGGAATACGAGCGCACCGGCTCGATCCGGATTCGCCGCTTCTATGTGCGGCGCTTTCTACGGCTGATGCCTGTTTACCTCGCCACCATGGTGCCGTGCGCCCTGGTCTTTCCCGACACCCTTCCGAAGGTCTGGGCGAACCTGCTCTACGTGAACAACTACCTGCCGAACCAGGAGAGCTTCATGCCGTGGACCTGGTCGCTGGCGATCGAGGAGCAGTTCTATCTCGTCTGTCCGCTCCTCCTGCTGCTCACGCTGCGCCGGGGATGGACGGGACAGACGCTGGGCATCGCGATCCTGCTGTCCTTCGTGATCCGCTACGCCATCGCCTTGCAGGGCGAGTTCCGCCTGCCGATTGCGGAAGCTTCCGGAGACGAGGGTGAGTTCTACCGTTTCTTCAACGCGCTCTATTCGCCGACGCATGTCCGCTTCGGCGGCCTCGCGATCGGTGTCGCGCTCGCCTTCATTCACTCCGGACAAAAGCACGAACTCTCGGCAAAGGCGGCGCGCTGGATGATGGCGGCTGCGCTTGCCCTGATCGCGCTCGTTGTTTGGTCGCCGGTTTCGAAATTCGGAGGAGCCGGTGGTCAAGTTTCGGCGCTGTGGATCGCCAGCGACAAGAACCTGTTTTCCATCGGAGCCGCGATGCTCTTCCATGTCTGCCTCTGCCGGCCACGCGAGATGTGGCTCAACCGTTTCCTCGGTCACGGCTTCTGGTATCCGATCGCGAAGCTTTCCTACAGCGCCTACCTGATCCACCTCGTGGTGATCGGGATCACCGCCCACTTCCTCTACGCCGGGTTGCCGATCGCGTTGCCCTACCTGCTCGGCTACGTGGTCGCGATGGCCATCGCCTCGCTGATGGTCGCCTATCCGTTCTACGCCCTTGTCGAACGCCCCCTCATGCGCCGCCGACCGGGGTAAACAAGGAGCGGCGGCTTCCAGCCGCCGGGTTTCGCCCATCCGCTCCCTCTCCGGCTTCCGGTTGCCGAATTCCCTTCGCTCCCGCCTTCGCATCGTGTTCCTTCCCGCTGCGTGGAAACGGTGCCTTGGCTTCCCGGCGACGGCCCGCGATGGGCGCTCATGTGGGCCATCGCGGTCGTCATGTTCGCCGTGCTCAAGGCCGCGTCGTTCTGGTGGGAAAGGGGGGGCCCGGCATCAAGCCCGCGCAAGCTCGCCTACCTCTTCCTCTGGCCGGGCATGGACGCCCGGGCGTTCCTCTCGGCGAAGGAGGTGCCACCGCCGTCGTCGCGCGAGTGGCTGGCGGCCGGATTCAAAACGGTGCTGGGAATCGTTCTGCTGGTGCTGGCCACGCGGCTCGAGCCGCCACTCCTGAGCGGCTGGTGCGCGATGGTCGGCATCATCTTCCTGCTCCACTTCGGGGCCTTCCATTTGCTGAGCTGCTTCTGGAGAAGCAGGGGAATCGACGCGGTCCCGTTGATGAACCGCCCGCTGCTGGCGACGTCGGTTTCCGGCTTCTGGGGACGGCACTGGAACATCGCGTTCCGAGACCTGACGCACCGGATGGTTTTCAAGCCGGTGCTGCGCCGCCATGGCGGATCCGCCGCGGTGCTCGCAGGGTTCCTGTTCAGCGGCATCCTCCACGAACTCGCCATCACCGTGCCGGCCGGTGGTGGCTACGGGCTGCCGACGGTGTTCTTCATGATCCAGGGCGTGGCGGCATTGGTCGAACGATCCGCCTTCGGCAAACGTTGCGGTTTGGGTGCGAGCTTCCGGGGCTGGACCTTCACCCAAGGCCTGCTCGCGCTCACCGTGGCACTGCTTTTCCCTCCGCCCTTCGTACTGAGAATCATCTACCCCTTCCTGGAATTCCTTCACCGCCCCTTCGCCTGATCGAAGCCGGACAGGCAACGAGTCCACAGCCGCGAGTGATGCATGGAGCGCCGGTTATGAAACCGGCCTCTTGCGTGAGGTCGAGCCGGTGGTCAGTGGTCGGTGGCCGGTGGTCAGAAATGTAGCGCCGGTTGTGAAACCGGCATCGGCCGTGAGCGAGAGGAGGGGGTCAGGGCCGAGGGGCCAGGGGCTGGAAATGGAGCGCCGGTTATGAAACCGGCATCTGCGGCGACGCGCATCCACCCAAGTCGCAAGGCACACCGGCTCAAAAAGCCCCGTCGGGGCTTCATCTTATAGCCCGGGGCAAGCGTAGCGCACCCCGGGTCATTCATCTTCCGGCACCGCCGCACTTCTCAGATCAAGGCGCAGCCTTGATTCGCATTCCCGCCCGCCCGCCGCACCCCGAGGATCAGATTCCCTCCTCCCGGGACCGAGTGATATCAGCACAGACCGTCCCGCCGAAATCCCGCGCACTCCCCAACCCTGATATCATCCTTCCGAGCTCAGGAATTCCTTGAAACATCAGGACCTCCAAGGCCACCCTCCCTCAAATCACCTCCCGGATATCAACCCTCGGGAGGGTATGAATAAATACTGTTGGGCCGAAGAATGAAGAAGCTCCTCATCGGCACTCTTTTGGTTGCCGCCATGGTTGGTGCGGTTGTGGTGACTCAGTTCGTCGTAGCGATGAACAGATCCTTCGAGTTCGCCCAGGAGCAGGCGCGAATTGGACGCGCTTACATGGACGGAATGGAAGATGCCGACTTTCGAGAGGTTGCCGCGTTTGCTCACAAGCTGATGTCGGAGCCGGAACCTGAGTGGAACTGGCACTCGATGTCCAAGCATGACGATCAGCCTGTGCCAGAACCTTGGCGAGAGCGGGGGGTAATTTTTGTGCGTTACCGCCCAGATTGGGTTTCGATTGGTTGGCACGGTGGGCCACATGCCCATACCCATCTCGACGTAGACCGGGCAGACGATGGCTCGTTCACGTTCACTGCTCGTTACACCGATCACGAGCCCGCCAAAGTCCTCCGAACAAAATTCCAAGCCCAACAAGGCGGCGATGGCGACGCCTAACCGCGGCCTTCCATGAGAAGGCAGTCAACTGGGAATTGAGGTTTGCCTCAACATTCGTTCTGGAGTGTTAGGATTGGAAGATGTCCCCCCGCTCCCCGGGGGGACGGGAGGGGCGAAGCCCCCGGATGGGGGTTTGGGGGGGAACCGAGTGTGGTCGAGCTGACCCCAGCTCGGCGGGGTGCGGGGCGGCAGCCCCGTGTCGTTACCGAGCGAGTGCTGCTGCGGCGGTCACGGAATGAAACAAGGCTCCGGGCTTCCATTCGCATTTGTCCGGCCCGCTTCCGTTTGGGGCCGGGTGCATGATTCGATCCTTGCTTCGTTGTTCTCATGGAGAGGGGTGGGACGCTGCCATCTTGTTAGCGCACTCGGGGCCTCTCGGCCTGGTGCTGCCGCGGTGCCGCAGTCGTCCCGAATCTGTTGGGAAGTCGTTTCATCGTGGGAAAAGGGTCGCCGTGCGCGGCGGGTCAGGCCGCTTCGGCGGGTTGTCCGGAATGGTGGAAGGGATCGTAGTCGAGTTCTCCGCGCCAGAGGGTGAGCATCAGGACCGCCAGCTTGCGGGCGACAGCGACGACGGCTTTCTTCTTCGCCCTGGGGCCACCCATGGCGGCAAGTTTCTCCCCGTGGCGTCTGAGCTCGCAGTCGATGCCGAAGTGACCGAGCAAGTATTGTGCGCAACCGATGAGCAGGCGTCTGAGGTAGGCGTTGCCGGCTTTGGAGATGCGCAGTTGCTTGTCGATGTCTCCGGACTGCTCGCGCCGCGGCACAAGTCCGAGGTAGGCGGCGACGTTGCGGTTGGAGGTGAAGCGTTCCGGATCACCGACGACGAGGACGAAGGTCAGGGCGGTGATGGGGCCGACTCCACGAATCTTCATGAGCCGGGCCGTGGCGGGATAGCGTGCGCAGGTCTCCTCGATGGACTTGTCGAGGCGATTGATGCCGGCGTTTAGCGAATCAAGGACCTCCAGTGAGGGTTCGATCATGGCGAGGATCTCCGCGTGTTCTCCGGCCAGGAACTCGCGGCAGCGTCTCGCCACGGCGGGTGTGCTGGATTTCGGAACGCGGATGCCGAGACTCTTGAGGGTCATGCGCACCGAGTTGAGGATGTCGACTCGGCGGGCAACGAGATTGTCACGCAACTTGACCTGAAGGAGGTCGCGCTGCGCCTGCTCGCTACCATGCTCGATGGGGTGGAGCAGCTCGCGGTCGGCGCGTGCGAGGCGGGCGAGCATGCGGGCGTCGTGGCGGTCGGACTTGCGGGTGTTGGCGTAGATGGCGCGAAGCTTGCGCGGGTTGGCGACGATGACCTCGTGACCACGCGAGGCGAGGAAGCGGCTCGTCCACGGACTGTGGGTTCCGACCTCCATGGCGATGGTGGCACCGGGGTGTTTTTCGGAGAGCCTGCGCAGTGACTCGCGATGGTTGGTGATCGTGCGCTCGTCGAGGATCGTGGCTGAGGCGTCGAGCGCGCAGATCGAGTGCTTCCGGTCTCCGAGGTCGATTCCGATGATGGTGGTCGATGATGTGGTATTCATGGCAGCAAGAGCTTACCCTTCTGGCGCTTCCGCGCCCTGCTGCCTTCTCATCTAATCTTGTTGAATTTCGTTTCCGGTGATTCAATCCCTTCAATCTGGCCCGGAGCCCCGCCATTGTTCGGGCGTCGCGCCATGCCTTTGACGTTGGAGAACCCCGATTGTTGACCCCTGAGTCGGAAGGGGGGGCGGTTCAGGACGCTTGAGGCCGGAGGAACTAGGTGGTAATTAGATCGCGTGAGCGTGCAGGAAGAAGCGTTGCGGTTGCCACGACCCGAGAAACTCAGGTTGATGGAGGCCCTGTGGACCGATTTGAGCCTTGTTGAGGAGGACTATGAGTCCCCCGCGTGGCACGAATTGGTCCTCCGTGAGACTGAGGCCCGTCTCGCGGCCGGCGAGGAACAGCAAGTGGACTGGGACGAGGCCAAGCGCCGCCTTCGGACACGACCATGAGGATCCGCATCCTCGAGTCCGCCATCGGTGATCTTGAGGCGGGCAGCGACTTCTACAACCGTCAGGAGGAGGGAGTCGGCGACTATTTTCAGGACTGCTTGTTCTCCGACATCGATTCCCTCGTCCTATATGGAGGCATTCACCGGCAGCTGTTCGGATTTCATCGGTTGCTTTCCAGGCGGTTCCCGTACGCGATCTACTACCGGATAGAGGGTGACGTCGTCATTGTCTATCGTGTGCTCGATTGTCGGAGGGATCCGCAACGGCTTCGTAGGTCGCTCGGGAATGAATAAACGAACAAGCCGTGGGGGATCGACGCTTAACCGCCGCTTTGTTGCGTTCCGCTTCGTGGATCCGGAGCGTTAGTCCATTCCCGGCGTGCGGCCTTGTGCTCGCGCGTCTTCACTGAGACGTTGTGCTATGAAAAAGAAGACTGCAGCGGCGCTTCTGAGAATGGGGCTGTGCTCCCTGCTGATCACAATCGCCGCCTCGCCATTACTGATTCAGTGGAGCCTTGAGGGCAGGTCCGGAAGCTCAGCAGCAGACTACTTGGCAGGATCTTCGAGAGTGGCCTACCTAGCTGGTCGCCCAACGCTGGGCGGGGAGTGGTCGCAGCAAGCGGATCTCATTCGTCAAGGCGTGGTCGCAATCCCCGTAGATGCAGTAGACCTGGCCGAATTGACCGACATTGCCGGCATGCTTAGGGAGGAGCTGGGAGTGTCCTTGATTACGGCTCGCTACAGCGTTTCGGGTGGCCCTCAAGTCTACGTCGACCAGTCGAAGGAGACGATGGCACGGAGAGCGATACAGAAGTGGAGAGCTACCCCATAATACCCAAGGCTCGGCTCAAGAGTGAAGTGCATCGCCGCCGAGCCATTCGTGTCCACCCTAAACCTTCATCTCCATGCGAACCATCATCCCGCTCGCGCTTGTCGCTTTGATTCTCACCAGTTGTGACAGGAGCAACGAAGAAGGCGCGACATCACCGAAATGGCAAGGTGGCGATATGTTTGCCGACGGAAGGGAATACCGCTGGAGGGCCGGCGGGCAAATGAATCAAGGGGACAACATCTACCGGGTCCTGATCCTTGAATATTATGTGCCCCCTGAGGAGGGGAGTGTCGCTCCTCGAGACAGTGTCACCTACTCTTCCGATCCACTTCCTGACATGAAGGGGTCGGCGACCGTTCTCAGTGCTTGGCCGGAGGGAACCAATGAGAGCGGATTGGTCGTCAACGGCGTCGTTCAGGAGCTTGGCTCCGGATTGAATGTGGCTTTCCTCTCGAACCTGGTCGATCCGGTCCGGTTCGATGTTCCTCCCGAGAATGTCGATTCCTTCATGGAGCAGCTGTCGAAGGGTGATTGGGATGAATTCTTCAGCGCCAATGTCCTACCTCACGTCGGAGAGTGGCCGGAGCAAGAGGACTGACGGGACTCTGAGCGGGAGGCTCCAGACAAGGAATGTGATGAGGATGATCAAGACCCTTTTGACGATACTGCTGCTCACTCCGCTGATCGGTTCCGCTGCCGAGAGGTCTGCGGTGATCATTCACCGAAGCGGCGAGGCGGACTGCCATACGTTCCGGATCCCCGCGATCGCCCGGACCGCCAAGGGCACGCTGCTGGCGGTGTACGACATGCGCTACAACAGCCGCCGTGACCTGCAGGGGCACATGGACATCGGGTTGTCCCGCTCGACCGACGGCGGCAAGACCTGGGAGAAACCCCGGCCCGTCATGGACATGGGCGAGTTCGGAGGGTTGGGGCAGGATCAGAACGGCTGTTCGGATCCCAACATCCTGATTGATCGGGAGACGGGCGAGATCATGGTTTCGGCGGTGTGGACCCACGGGAAGCCGGGAACCCACCAATGGCGCGGCAAGGGGTCGGAGCCGGGGCACGAGATCGCCAAGTCGACGCAGTTCATGATGGTCCGTTCCTCGGATGACGGCATCACATGGTCGGAGCCCGAGAACCTGACGAAGGAACTGAAGGATCCGAAGTGGCATTTGTTCGCTCCGGCTCCCGGCAATGGAATCACGATGTCCGACGGGACGCTGGTGATGCCGACCCAAGGCCGGGATGAGACCGGCAAGCCCTTTTCCAACATCATGTGGAGCGACGATCGCGGGAAGACATGGACGGTGTCGGCCTTTGCCCGTCGCGATACCACCGAATGCGCGGTGGTGGAGCTGAGCGACGGCTCGCTGATGCTGAACATGCGGGACAACCGGAACCGGAGCGACAAGTCGGAGACCAACGGCAGGGCGGTCAGCGTGACGAAGGACAAGGGGCGGACCTGGTCCAAGCATCCGTCGGATCACGGCGCGTTGCCGGAGCCGGTCTGCATGGCCAGCCTGATTGCCCACACGCTGAAGGATGGGCGGAGGGTGCTTTTCTTTTCGAATCCGAACAGCAAGACGAAGCGGGAGAAGATGACGGTCCGCGTCAGCCTCGATGACGGGATGACCTGGCCCGCCGGTAAGCAGATCCTGCTCGATAAGCGGGGTGGTGCGTACAGTTCGCTGGTGATCGTGGATGACGAAACGCTGGGCATTCTCTATGAATCCTCGCGGGCCGATCTGGTCTTCCAGACGATGAAGCTCTCCGAGTTCGGACTGTAGGAGGTCGGATTCCTTATCCAGCGATGCACATCATCAGCACCTTTCTTTCGGTCGGGATCCTTTGGTTCCTGATCACCCTGTTCACCCGCTCGACCAATGCGTCGCAGAGTCTCACCGAGACCTGGATCGTCATCATCGGGATGCTGATCGTCGGATTCATCTCGAGACTGCTGCTCTCCGGCGTTCTCGGCCCGTTCACCGTCATCATCGATATCGCGGCCTTGTATCTGCTGGTCGACAAGGTCTGCGGAGCCAGCCGGGGCGTGACGATCCGGATCTGCGCGTGGTACTTCGGACTGTCGTTTTTGATCTCGATTTTCTTTGCGATGCTGAGTCGCTGACACCGGCAGGTGAGTGGCGGAAGAACGACTTTCGATCATCAAGCCGGCACAGGAAATCGGTAACGATCCTTCAACATCCCCAAGACCATGAAAACACGTATCGCGCACCTTCGGACCTCCTGCTTCCTCTTGGGTTTGCTTCTGTTGCCGATGGTCAGGGCCGCGGAGGTGGAGGCGGTTGAAGCCCGGGTCAAGGCGTGGGCTTCTTCGCTGAGCAAGAACGATCCCGAAGTGATGGGAGCGTTTTATGAGGATAGCGAAGAGCTGGACATGGTGGATAGCGGCGGTCGTTGGCATCACGGCCTTGACGAGGTCAAAGAGTCCTACCGGGAGAGCCAAAGAGAGTGGACATGCTCCGACTCCGTTCCACTCCGTCTCGAGGTCAGGGTCTTCGGCGATGTGGCGGTCGCGGCGTTCGAGCACAGGTACAAGGCGCGGATGTCGGGGAACGGCGTGAATTTGCAGATCCACAAGCAAACGACCATGACCCTCCGCAAGGTCGACGGGCAATGGAAGATCGTCTCGGAGCACTCGTCCCCGATCGAGGGAATTCCGATGGCGATCCAAATCAAGCGTTGATGGGGGCTGGGCGCATCGTTCCGATGCCGGGGCAAGATCCTCTGCCACCTTCTGTCTGAACGCCGGGGCGGGCTGTCTTCTCGCTTCCTGTCCAAACATTGCCACTCCATGAAAAAGCCGCCTCCCGGTACCGCCGCACGCATTGCGAAGATGAGCTTCGCGTCGATCTATCCTCTCTATCTCGCAAAAGTGGTGAAGAAGGGGCGAACGGAAGAGGAGCTTCAGGAAGTGATCCGTTGGCTTACGGGCTACGACGCGGAGCGACAGCAATCGCTGGTCGACGGCGATGTGACTTTCGGCGAGTTCTTCGAAAAGTGCAGCCTCCACCCGAACGCGCACCTGATAACGGGCGTCATTTGCGGCTACCGGGTTGAGGAGATCGAAGACCCGTTGATTCGGAACTGCCGGTATCTGGACAAACTCGTCGACGAGTTGGCGAAGGGGAAGAAGATGGAGAAGATCCTGCGTGTGCCGTAGGCGTGTGGTGAATCGCCCTGTCGGCCGGTCCGGGTGCGGGGCTTGACTGCCGCGGGATATGGAACCGCCAAGACACCAAGGACGCGAAGAAGATTGGATTGGACCGGATGCCAAAAGTCCTTGCCGAAACGGAGTTGTGTCGCGGGCTGAGGCGGGGACATAACCCCGTTGGGGTTGGGGAAGGCGCCGATGATGCCCCCGGGGTAAACCGCCTACGGCGGTGCAACCCCGGGCTGTAGGACGCAATCCCGTTGGGATTAGCAGAGCTGGCGGAGAATACCCGGTTGCAAGAGTATGTTCCGTAATGTGGTAGCTGCGTGACAGCGACTGACCACAGCCGATTGAAGGGAGCTGCAAGTGAACAGCGAAAATCGCGAAAGGCCGCGAAATCCGAATCTAGGATGTCAGTTCAAGCTCTACCAGATTCGCGTAAATTCGCGATTTTCGCTGTTCAATCTCTTCATCGAGTCTCGTGAAACGGCTGCAGAATGGAGAAAGCGGTTGCTGGCTACTGGCCTGTCGGGCCCAGGGGGCGGTCCTGTTTCTGCTGGGATTGCGGAGAACGTTTTGCTTAGTTTCAGAGGTATCTCTTCCTTCCCCGTGATTGATCAGGATCCAGCCCGAGTCCGGGAACTGAAACCGAGTGTGTTGCAGCTCACGCCGTTTTCCCGGTGGATGCTTCGCTTTGGCACCGGGTTTCTCGCGTGTTGGGTGGTGTTGGCACTGCTCGCGAGCTTGCACGTGCCTCAGGCCACGAGCGGCGTCTGCGTGGTGCTAGGTCCGGTCTTTTTCGGGCTAGGGGTTGCCTTCCTTCTTTACGGCGCCGGTTACCATCTCGCCATCAATCTCGGCTACTGGCGGGAAGTGCGGGAAGACGAGCACGAAGGGCAGGCGGTGCTTTCGGGCCGCAAGCGCTTTGATCGGACGAAGAAGCTGCCGCTCGGCATGCCCGGCCCGAAGGAAGTCACGCCCGAGGATGAGACCGGGGTTTTTGACGACCTCGATTGAGGGAGTCGGACTTGAGGATCTGGGTGAGGGTTTCTGGAGGTAGAAGATGGAACCGCCAAGACGCCAAGGACGCAAAGAAGAAGGGATCAGTGCATTTTCCGATATGTCGTAGCCGCCAGGAAGCGAATGGAGATCACCGATTTCAGGCAACAATGGAAATAGAAGTGAACCGCGAAAATCGCGAAAAGCCGCTAAATCCAGAGGCAGGAAGTCATTTCAGATTTCGTGGCCTTTCGCGATTTTCGCGGTTCAGTCTCTTCATCGAGATTAGAGAAACGGCTACAGAATAAAGCAAAGCGCTGTAGGGGATGAGTCATTGGTCTTTGCATTGGCTTTCCGGCGGCCGATGATTCGTTTGTCGAATGAATCTTGCCACCGATCTTCCCGCTATCGTCCAGGGGGCGGGTGTGCTTCAGCTCTCGATCCTGGTGGCGTCGGCAATGGTGCCGAAGCAACTCGACTGGAAAGGGCACTTCGCGAGTTTGCCGAAACTGTTGCGGCAGATGTACTGGATCTATGGTGCCTACACCGCGGCGACGATCCTGACCTTCGGTTTGTTCAGTTTGCTGGTGCCCGGTGATCTGGCGGGTGGCAGTCGGCTGGCGCGATTGGTGTGTGGGGCGAATGCGGTTTTCTGGGGAGTGAGGCTGGGGCTTCAGGGGGTGATGGATGCGCGGCCGTTTCTGACGAAGTGGTGGCTGCGGGCCGGGTATCACCTGCTGACGTTGCTGTTCCTCGCTTTCACGGTTTTCTACGCGTGGTTGGCGGTGAGGTAGGGCCGGACGCCCTCGGCCGACCGGGGTGGGGGTGATGGAGTGGGTTCGAGGAACAGGCCCGATTTTGTTGGCGGACGAGCTTCGACTTCATCGGCGGACGAGCGAGGGCGCTCGTCCCTACCTTGCTTGGGTTTCCTCCTTCGCCACCTCCGTCGCCGGGGCTTCGGCGGACATGCCGGGGCGGACTGAAGTCCGCGCACCATGCTCGGGTTCCGGGGCGCGGTCGGAGCCGCGCGGTCCTTTCTATGACTCCTCGGCCGGCTCTTGCTTTTTGCCGCGGGTGGCTTCGACGAGGCGCTGGATGACGTAGTAGAGCATCGGGACGGCGGCGAGGGAGACGAGGGTGGCGGCGAGCATGCCGCCGAAGACGGCGGTGCCGAGGATCTTGCGGGACTCGGCGCCGGCACCTGATGCAATCAGTAGGGGAATGACGCCGAGAACGAACGAGAGAGCCGTCATCATCACGGCGCGGAAGCGCAGGCGGACGGCCTCCACGGCGGAGTCGAAGATGCTCATACCCTCATCGCGTTTCAGTTTGGCGAACTCGGTGAGCAGGATCGCGGTCTTGGTCGACATCGCGATGAGCAGGATGATCCCGATCTGCGTGTAGACGTTGTTTTCCATGTCGCGCAGGCTGACTGCTACGACCGCACCGAGCAGGGCGGTGGGGACCGAGAGGCACACGGAGATCGGTAGCGTCCAGCTTTCGTACTGCGCGGCCAGTACCAGATAGACCATGAGGATGGCGAAACCGAAGATTGCCCCGAGGCCGGCGCCGGCCTGCTTTTCCTGGAAGGAAAGATCCGACCACGAGAATCCCATCGAGCTGGGCAAAGTGGTGGCGGAGATCGCTTCCATGGTCCCCATCGCGTCGCCCGAGCTGTAGCCCGGCGATGGATTCCCGAGGATCTTCACCGAGGGCATCATGTTGAAACGAACGACGTTTTGGGGGCCGAGCACGTCCTGAAGCTCGGCGACGGCGCCGAGCGGGATCATCCGGCCGTCGGCCCCGCGAACTTGGAGGGCATTGATGTCATCGGGCTGGTCGCGGAACGGCGCGTCGGCCTGGGCGGTGACCTTGAAGACTCGGCCGAAGAGCGTGAAGTCGTTGACGTAGGCCGATCCGAGATGGACCTGCATCGTGTCGAAAACCTCGCCCATCGAGGTGCCGGTGCGCTTGACCTGCTCGCGATCGATATCGACGTAGATCTGCGGAACGCTGGCGCGGAAGGTCGTCCGCACGCCGGACAGCTTCGGGTCGGCATTGCCGGTGGCGATGACCTCGCCGGCGACGGCCTGGAGCTGGTCGAGCCCGACGCCTTCCTTGTCCTGAAGCATGTAGGTGAACCCGCCGGAAACACCGACGCCGGGAAGCGACGGCATCGCAAAGGCGAAGGCGCCGGCTTCCTGGATGGAGAACAGCTTCTTCTGCAGGGTTTCCAACAGGACCTTCTGGTGGAGTGAGGGAGCATCGCGTTCGCTCCAGTTCTTGAAGGTCACCACGCAGAAGCCGGTGTTCGCCGCCGCGGCGCCGTCGATGATCGAGTAGCCGGTAATCGACAGGCAATCGACGGTCCCCTCGGTGTCGGCGACGATCTTTTCGACCTTGGCGACGACGTCGAGCGTGCGGTCGAGCGTGGCGCCATCGGGCAGCTGGACGCCGATCATACAGTAGCCTTCGTCCTCCTGGGGGACAAAGCCGGTCGGCAGGCCGCCGAGGCCGTAGATCGACCCGCCGGTCATGGCGATGAATGCCAGCACACCGATCGGGGCGAAGCGCAGCGCGAGGCGCACGATCTTGCGGTAGGCGGAATTCGAGGCGTCGATCGACCGGTTGAAGACCTTGAACAGTCCGCGGGGTTCCTTTTTCTCCGGCTTGAGGAGAATCCCGCACAGCGCGGGGCTGAGGGTAAGCGCGTTGATCGAACTGAAGACCGTGGCGATGGCGATGGTCGCGGCGAACTGCTTGAACATCGTGCCGGTGATGCCGGTCATGGTGGCGGTCGGCACGAACACCGCGAGGAGCACGAGGGTGGTGGCGACCACCGGCCCGGAGACCTCCTTCATCGCCTCGGCGGCGGCCTCCTTTCCAGACAACCCCTTCTCGAGGTGAACGAAGGTGTTCTCCACCACGATGATGGCGTCGTCGACGACGATTCCGATCACCAGCACGAGGCCGAAGAGCGTGAGGATGTTCAGCGAGAACCCCATCGCCAGCAGCACCGAGAAGGTGCCGATCAGTGAGACCGGGATGGTGATGGTCGGGACCAGCGTGGCGCGGGCGTTCTGGAGGAAGAGGTAGACGGTGAGCACCACCAGCACGAGGGTGGCGAAGAGCGTGATCACGACCTCCTTGATCGAGGCGTTGATGACGTCGGTCGAGTCATAGACGACCTTCGACTCAACGTCCGCGGGAAAGGCCTGCTCGAGCTCGGCCATTTTCTCCCGGACGCCGGTGGCGACCTCGATGAGGTTCGAGCCGGGGATCTGATAGATCGCGAAGGTGGCGGAGGGGACACCGTTGAGCTGGGAGTTGATCGCGTAGGCGTCGGAGCCGAGCTCGACCCTGGCGACGTCGCGCAGGCGGATCGTGCCGCCCTCGTCGCCGGTGCGGACGATGATGTTCTCGAACTCCTCGGCTTCCACGAGGCGGCCCTGGGTCGAGAGGATGTATTCGAAAGCTGTGCCGGGGGTGGTCGGCGCGGCACCGACGCGGCCGGCGGCGACCTGGATGTTCTGCTCGCGAATGGCGGCGAGGACATCGGTGGCGGCGAGGTTGCGGGCGCGGAGCAGGTCGGGATTGAGCCAGATCCGCATGCTGAACTCACCGACGCCGAAGACCGTGACGTCGCCGACACCCGGAACACGGGAGAGCTCGTCGCGGATACGAAGGTTGGCGTAGTTCGACAGATAGGCGGCGTCGTAGGTGCCGTTCGGCGAGGTCAGGCCGATGAACATCACCGTGTCGGTGGACCTCTTCTTCACCTTCACACCGGTGCGCTTGACCTCCTCGGGGAGGCGTGGCTCGGCGACCGCGACGCGGTTCTGGACCAGCACGTTGGCGGTATCGAGGTCCGTGCCGGGCTCGAAGGTCACGGTCAGGTTCATGCTGCCGTCGTTGCCGCTGACCGACGACATGTAGATCATGCCCTCGACGCCATTGATCTCCTTCTCGATCGTCGCCGCGACGGTATCGGCCACCGTTCTCGCATCGGCGCCCGGGTAGGCGGCGGAGATCTGGATCGTCGGCGGCGCGAGGTCCGGGTAGCGCGCGATCGGCAGGTTGAGCAGCGCCACGGCGCCGAGCACCGTGATCACGATCGAGATGACCGCGGCGAAGATCGGGCGCTTGATGAAGAAGAGGCTGAACATGGAACTGGGGGAGCCGTGGTTCTACTCTTCCGCTTTCGCGGCCTGTTCCGCAGGAACGGGAGTGACGGGGGCTCCTTCGCGGGCGCGCTGGAGGCCGGAAACGATGATCCGTTCGGTGCCGTCGAGGCCCTTGTTGACGACCGTTTCGAGTTCCTTCGGCTTGTTGGGATCCTGATCCGGTTTTTCCACGGAGTCTCCCGTTTCAACTGCCCGGCGGCGGACGATGTTCTGGTCGTCCACGACCCAGACGAAGTTGCCGCCGATGTCGCGCAGGATGCAGCTCGAGGGGACGACGAAGGCCTCCTTTTCGGTGACGTTCTCCGGGTTCGGGCCGGCCGGGTATCCGACAAGGCCGTAGAGTCCGGCGGCGAGTTGGTGGTCGTCATTCGGGAACACCGCGCGGACGCGCGCCGTGCGTGTGGCGGGGTCGACCTCGTTCTCGATGTAGTCGATCTTCCCCGGCTTGTCGTAGATCGAACCGTCGGCCAGCTTCAGCCGGATGTCCGATTGGTAGACCGGCTCGTTCTCCTTGTCGGCGGTGCGGCGTTCCAGGAATCGGATCAGCGGCCGCTCGGGCACCTCGAAGTAGGCATACATCACCGAGTCGTCGATGATCGTCGCGAGCAGCGTCGACTCGGTCGCGCCGACGAGGTTGCCGGGGTCGACCAGCAGGCGCGACATCCGTCCGCTGATCGGCGCCTTGATGAGCGTGTAGTCCTCCGTCAGTACCGACTCGTTGAGTTGGGCCTTGGCCTGGGCCACGGCGGCCTCGGCCTCGGCGAGTTCGGCGGCGGCGATCTCGACGTCGAGCTCCGACACGGCCCGGGATTTTCCCGCCTTCGAGATCCGTTCGAAGGTCTTCTGCTTGAGATCACGGGTGGCTTCCGCCCGTTCGACCGCGGCCTGGGCGGCGGCGGTCGCCTGCTGGTAGGGATCGGGCTCGATGATGAACAGCTCGGTGTCCTTCTCGACCAGATTGCCGGCGAAATCGAGGTCCTCATCGGCCAGCGACAGGATGCCACGCACGCGGGCGCGGATCTCGACCTGCTGGGCGCCTGCCAGGGTGGCGGGGAAGTCGCGGTAGATCGTGACTTCGCGTTTCACCGGCTGGGCGACGGTGACCGGCAGCGGTTGCGGGGGTGGGGCCTCCGATTTCTTTTCGCAGGCGCTCAGCAGCACCGCGGCGAGCAGGAGCGGGGATGTTTTCACGGTTTCGGGAGTTTCGGGATCAGTCCTTCGTGCCGGACTTGGCGGAGCGCATGCGGGTGCCTCCGCCGAGGGATTTGAAGAGGGCGACGTAGGCGGCGGCGATCTGGCCCTGCGAGACCGCGCGCTCGTCCTCGTTGGCGAAGATGGTGCGCTCGGCATCGAGCACGTTCTGGAAGTCGATGAGCCCTTCGCCGTAGTTGTCCTTCACCAGCGACACCGTTTTCTCCGATGCAGTGACGGCGGTGTTGAGGGCGCCGAGCCGGTCGCGTTCGTTGCGCACCGATGAGAGCGCGTTTTCCACCTCCTCGACCGCCTTGAGCACGGTGCTTTCGTAATTCAGGTAGGCCTGCTTGGTGCGCGATTCCTCGATCGCGATCTGGTTCTTGATGCGGCCGGCGCTGAAGATGTTCCAGCGGAACGACGGGCCGAACGAGTAGTTGCGGGAGTTCGACTCGGTCAGGCTGGAGGCGGCGGTCGACTGGAGCTGGAAGGTGCCCGAGAGCGTGAAGCGGGGGAACAGGTCGGCCTCGGCCACGCCGATGAGGGCGGTCTGGGCCGCCAGCGAGCGTTCCGCGGCTCGGATGTCGGGGCGGGAACGGACGAGGTCGGACGGAATGCCGGTGCCCGCCGAGCGGGGCGGCACCGGGATGCCCTTCGAGCTGCCGATGAACGAGGACGCGGCGCCGGGGTAGCGGCCGATCAGGGTGGCGAGACGGTTGAGCGCGACATCGCGCTGGTTGCGCAAGGCAGGGACAAAGGCCTCGGTGCTGGCGAGGTTGGTGGTCGCCTGCGAGACATCGAGTTCCGGTGCGAGACCGGCGTCGAAGCGGTCCTGGGTGAGCCCGACCGAGTCGCGTTGGTTCTTGATGTTGTTCTCGGCGAGCCGGATGCGCTCGTCGAGCGTGCGGATCTGGATGTAGGCGTAGGCGACCTCGGCCAGCAGGCTGACCATGGTGTCGCGGTAGAGCTCCTCGGTGCCCTCGACGGTGGCGTTGGACGCCTCGATCGACCGACGGACGCCGCCGAAGAAGTCGATTTCCCACCCGGCGTCGAGGCCGGTCGACCAGAAGTCGCCCGTCTTGCCGGCCGGCGGCGAGGGCGTTCCGAGGTTCTGGCTGGTGCGGCCGCGCGAGACGCCGCCGCCGAAGTCGATCGTTGGGAAAAGCTGGCTGCGGGCGATGCCACGGCTGGCGCGTGCCTCGTTGATCCGCTCGTAGGCGATGGCGAGGTCGCGGTTCGATCCGCGCGCGGTGTCGATCAAGCGGTTGAGGGTCGGGTCATTGAAACGCGTCCACCATTTCTCCAGCGACGAGCTCCCCGAATGGAGGTCCGAGCTCAAGCTCTGGTGCCACGAGTCGGGCGTGATCGTGTCGGGCGAGGTGTAATCGGTGCCTACGACCATGCAGCCCGAGATGAGGGCGACCACGGGAGTCAGGGGGAGGATCCGGACGATCATTCGCCTACGGTCTAACCATGCGGGGCATCCAAGACCAATCCTTTCTGGTGATTGTACCCGCAGGAACTCTGTTCTTTTCCGGAGCGGCGGATGCCTTTGAATGGCGGGCATGTTTGCACGAGCCATCCGCCTTTGCTTTCTCCTTACGCTCACCCTCTGGATCCCGGCGTCCCTTGCCGCCGAGAAACCGAACGTGGTCATCCTTTTCGCCGACGACATGGGCTACGGGGATCCAGGCTGCTACGGCCATCCGCTGATCAAGACGCCGAATATCGACCGTCTCGCGGGGGAGGGAATCCGGCTGACCTCGTTCGTCACCGGATCGTGGTGTGTGCCTTCCCGGACGCAGCTCATCACCGGGCGCTACATGCCGCGGGTGAAATTCAATGGCGGCACCGGCTCGGACGGCAAAGGCGGCCTGCCCGACTCGGAGAAGACGTTGGCGGAGGCGCTCAAGGAAGCCGGCTATGCCACGCACATGGTCGGCAAGTGGCACCTCGGGTACAAGGAGAAGCGGTTCCTTCCGGTGAACCAGGGATTCGATACATGGTTCGGGCTGCCGTATTCGAACGACTACATCAAACCGTGGGTGCAGACCAACGAACCGCTCGGGCTCTATCGCGGCGATGAGATGGTCGAGCATCCCTTCGATCAGGACCCGCTGACCACGCGCTACACCGAGGAAGCGGTGGGTTTGATCGAGAAAGCCGAGGGACCGTTCTTTCTCTACCTCGCCTACGCGATGCCCCACCTCCCGATCCATGTGTCGGATGCCCGGCGCGGGAAGTCGGCGGGCGGACTCTACGGCGACGTGATCGAGGAAGTCGACTGGTCGGTCGGTGAAGTGCTGGCGGCCCTTGAGAAGAAGGGCGTGGCCGACAACACGCTGGTCTTCTTCGCCTCGGACAACGGCCCGTGGGTCGAGATGCCGCCGCGGATGCTGAGGACGCAGAACAAGCTGTGGCACGCCGGTTCAACCGGTCCGCTCCGCGGCTCGAAAGGCGAGACCTACGAAGGCGGCCCCCGCGTTCCGGCGATCGTGCGCTGGCCGGGGACCGTGCCGGCCGGCCAGGTGTCGGGCGAGCTGGTCGGCATGCCCGACATCTACCGGACCTGCCTCGCCGCCGGTGGAGCCACTCTGCCCGAGCACGTTCTCGACGGTCACGACCTGACACCTTTCCTCTCGGGCAAGGCGGATGCTTCTCCGCGAGAGGACTACTACTATTTCCGTAGTGGACTGGAGGCGGTGAGGGTCGGGCGGTGGAAACTGCGGACGGTCACCGGCAAGCCGGAGCTGTTCGACATGGTGACGGACCCCTATGAGCGGGTGAACCGCGCGGACGAACTTCCGGACAGGGTCGCCGAGCTTCGGAGCCGGATGGGCCAAATGGCGAAGGAGGTTTCCGTGAAGGTTGCGGGCGGTTGAGTCGGGCTTTTCGTCGCGCAAATCCACGACACAAAGACGCATTTTTGCGCCTATCGGGGGTCGATGGGCCGCAAGATGGCACTGCTGCGGCTCGTTCGGGAGGTTCCGAATCCTCGTTTGCCGCCCTTGAGCCGCCCCATCTCCATGCTTTTCCGATCCCAAGCGGCCCGAACCCGCTTGGTTGCGGGCTTTTGCGTCCGCCTCGCGCTGGTGGTCGGCTTGATCGGGTCTTCGGATGCGAAGGAGATCCCCACCGGGGTCGAGGGGCATCAGTCGGGGGTGAAGCCGTTTTTCGAGGAGTACTGCATCCGCTGCCACGGACCGGACAAGAGCAAGGGGAAGATCACGCTTCACACGCTCGATGGAGATCTGGCCGAGGGCCAGGAACTCGAACGCTGGGAGGACATCCTCGACGTGCTCGATTTCGAGGAGATGCCGCCGGAGGATGAGAAGCAGCCGAGCGATGCCGAACGCCAGGCCGTGGTGGACTGGATCGATGGGGGCCTGCGCGACTACGTGGACCATGCAAGCAAGGCGAGCGCCGCGCCTCAGGCCCGACGGCTGACGAACTTCGAGTATCAGAACACGATGCGCGATCTGTTCGGGTTCGAACTCGATCTGGTCAAGGCGCTGCCGGAGGACCCGAAGAAGCCGTATCATTTCAACAACACCGCCGAGTTCATGCTGCTCGGTCCGGAGCAGGTCGACCGTTACCTCGACAATGCCCGGCGGATGTTGTCGAGCGCGATCGTCGATCCGGAGAAGCCGGAGGTGATCCGGCACGAATGGAACTTCGAACCCGCGCGCTACACCCTGGCCGGCAGCCATGACGACGAGGTCGGGGTGTTTGACGGAGGTCGCCGCTCGGTGTCACGCGGAGTGAACATGCGCGAGTGGCCGTCGACGGGTGAGTACCGGATCCGGATCAAGGCGGGTGCCATCCTTCCTCCCGGTTACGACGAGGTGCCGCTGCGAATCGTGATGGGCTCGCACCTGCGCCACGATGCCGGCACCGGTGACTACCATCCGGTCGGGACCGTCCACGTGAGCAACGACGTCGATCACCTGAAGGAGTTCGAGTTCCGCGGACGGATCGAGAACCACCCCTACCAGGTCGGCAAGGTGCTCAAGTCGGGCAAGGAGCCGGACTCGATGTGGATCTACCCGCAGAACCTTTTCGACAACGGTCAGCTCAATGACCACCACTCGACCGGTTGGGAGTTCGACGTCCCTCGCGCCGTGGTGCGGAAGATCGAGTTCGAAGGGCCGATCGTCGATGTGTGGCCGCCGGAGCATCACACGCGCATTCTTCCGGAAGACTCGCTGCGCCATGCCGACCCGGATGCCTATGTCCGCGGCGTTCTCCAGCGCTTCATGACCCGTGCGTTCCGGCGCCCGGTGGCGTCGGAGGAACTCGATCGTTTCGCGAGCCTCTACAAGATGCTCGAGCCGGGGTTTGACAGCCTTGAGGCGACGATGCGCGAGACGCTCGCGATGGTGCTGATCTCGCCGCAGTTCCTCTACCACACCGTCGCCGGAGACGAGATCACGACTCCCGAGTATGAGCTCGCGTCGAAGCTCTCGTATTTCCTGTGGGGCAGTCTGCCGGACGAAGAACTGCTCGCGCTCGCTGCCGAAGGAGACCTCGATGATCCGGAAGTGATCGTCAATCAGGTCGGGCGCATGCTGGCCGACGAGCGGGCGGGTGACTTCATCGACAACTTCGCCACCCAGTGGCTGAGCATCGAGAAGATGAAGGCGGTGAACATCAATCTGAACCTGTTCCCGCGATTCCTCTACACCGTGCATCGCGGCGAGCGATCGGGTCAGGAGGTGCTCTTCCGTCCGACGATCCGCGACTACATGCACGAGGAAACGGTCGGCTTCATCCGCGAACTCGTGCGTCGCAATGCCAGCGTGCTCGACATCGTCGACTCGGACTTCGCATGGCTCAACGAACCGCTCGCCGCCCACTACGGGATCGAGGGAGTGAAGGGTCTCGGGTTCAGAGCGGTCGCGATCAAGCCGGACGACAACCTCGGCGGGCTGCCGACGCAAGGCTCGGTGCTGGTCGGCAATGGTACCGGCTCGGCGCCGCATCCGATCTACCGGGCGGTCTGGCTGCGTGAGGCGATCCTTGGCGACGAGGTCAAGCCGCCGCCGGCCGAGGTGCCGGCGCTGTCCGATACGGCCGGTGAGTCCGCCGACCATGCGGTCACGATCAAGGACCTGCTGGCACTTCACCGCACCGAAGAAACCTGCAACGACTGCCACGTGCGCCTGGATCCGTGGGGCATTCCCTTCGAGCGCTACAACGCGGCCGGACAGTTCCAGGCGTTCATCCCGCAGGACGGGGCGAGGGTGCCCCGTTTCAACGAAGGCCAGCACGGCGATCTCAAGGGCTACAACGACGCGCTCGCCAAGATCTTCAAGATCGAGGTCGATGCCTCGGCGCGGGTTCCGCACGGGCCGGAAGTCGACGGCATGCGCGAGTTGAAGGACTACCTGCTGGGCGATCGTGACAAGGACATCGCCGAGAACGTACTGCGGCGTCTGCTCGGCTATGGTCTCGGCCGAGCGCTGACCTATCGCGACCGCTACGCGGTCGAAGAGCTTTTGAAAACCTCCGAAAAGGACGACTATGCCTTCCAAGACATGATCGTGGCCGTGTGCAAGAGCGACACGTTCCGCAATCCGACTCCGAACCAACCATGACCGAAAAATCCTGGCACATGAACCGTCGCGACGTGCTTCGCGGCGGAGGCATCGCGCTCGCGCTTCCCTTCCTCAACAGCATGAGCTGGGCCCGCGGGCTGGCCGGCGGAGCGAACCAGCCGAAGCGCCTGGTGGTGAGCTACATTTCCTACGGCGTCTACGATCCGAACACGCCCGGCGGCAAGGCGCACGAGTGGAGTTGGTACCCACGCCATGATTCCGGGCCGATCACCTTCAACAAGGCCTCGGCTCCGTTCAAGGGACTGGAGCAGGACCTCAGCTACCTCCGCGGACTTGACCATGCCGGCGGCTACGGACTGGGCGGACACAGCAGCGGGGATGTCTTCGCCACCGGTGCCGACATGTCGGGACCGGAGAAGACCAACAACATCTCGATCGACCAGCTCGCGGCGAAAGTGAACGGGCATCACACGCGCTACGCGTCGCTGGTGATGGGCAGCGAGGGCGGCACCGGCTCGTACGGGATGTCGAAGACGCTTTCCCACCGCGGGCCGGGTCAGCCGATTCCTTCGCTGAAGGATCCGCAGGACATCTTCAACCGGCTCTTCAATCCGTACGCGAGCAAGACGGTCAACGACGTGCGCGCCGAACTGAAGCGAGAGGCGAGCGTGCTCGACCTGATGATGGAGAATTACAAGTCGTTGCACGGCAAACTCGGCGCGGAGGACAAGCAGAAGATGGAGGAGTATCTGGACTCGGTCCGGGCGCTCGAGCAGCGGGTCGAGCGTACCAGTCAGTGGACGCACGAGCCGCTGCCGGAAGTCGACACCAAGGGTCTCAACCTCGAAGCAAGCTACGAGAACCCGACGGAATACATCCGCTGCATGTATGACCTGCTCTACCTCGCTTTGCAGACCGACTCGACGCGCTTCGCGACCTTCATGACCGAGAGTGAGCACTCGACCGGCAATCTCGTCGGTAACTTCGCCAATCGCGTGCTCGGCTATACCGGCGCCACCCACGACATCGCGCACAAGCGGCCCGACGGCTTTTCCGGCGACTGGGAGAAGTGGCGTGCCGAGCAGCATTCCTACTTCCTCAAACGACTCAAGGACACGCCGGAGGGCGAGGGCAACATGCTCGACAACACCGTCGTGCTGTGGGGCTCGGCCCACCCGCACGGTTCGCACAGCACCAAGGACTATCCGATCCAGATTGCCGGCGGCAACCGCCTGGGCTTCAAGCACGGCCACCTGCACGCCTTCGAGGGCGACCGCAAGAAGCCGCTTTCCAACCTGTTCGTGTCGATGCTCAACGCGGTCGACACGCCGGTCGAGAAGTTCGCCGACAGCACCGGCGAACTGACCGAGATCCGCGCCTGATCCGATGTTCCGACTCCGCTCCGCTCTCTTCGGTATCGGCCTGCTGGCATCGGCCGCCGGGCTGCTCCGTGCGGAGGAGTCGCGTGTCCTTTGCCTGACGGACAACATCCACGCCCGGATGGTCGCGCAGCCCTTGGCGAGGGAGTTGGGGAAGGACGTGAAGGTCGAGATCCCGCGGAATGGGCCGAACGACTCCGGAACCGCGATTGCCGAACTCGACACCCTGCTCGGGGAGACGAAGTGGGACGTGATCTACTTCAACTACGGCATCGGCGAACTGTTCTACAAGGACCCCGCGACCCAGGAGATCCGCGCGATGAGCAAGAACGCCGGCGGGGTGCGTGTGGCGACGCCGGAGCAGTACGGGAAGAACCTCGACGAACTGGTGAAGCGGCTCAAGGCCACCGGCGCCAAGCTCCTGTGGGGAACCACGACGCCCCTGGTCAACGTGCACTCGTTTCCCAGCTACCAAGGCAATCTTTTCGATGCCGACTCGGAGGTTGAATACAACTCGATCGCCGCCGCAGTGATGAAACGCCACGGCGTGCCGGTGGTCGACGTCCATGCCCATGTGATGGCCCAGTTCGGACCGGATGAGAAACACCCCGGCTTCGCGAGCTACGACAAGACCCTCAATCAGAAGGACAAGTCTCCGGTGCACGAGCCGGTGGTCCGCGCGATCCGGTCGTCGCTGAAGTAACGGTTGGAAGGTCCTCAGCCCTCCATCATCGCCTTGAACCGGCGCTCAAGTTCCTCAGGGCTGATCTCTTCGATGAGTTGACGGATGTTCCAACGGTAGCCGAACGGATCGAGGACGATCGCGGTGCGCCAGCCCCACGGCTGATCGGCGGGTTCGGAGAGGGTCTTCATTCCTTCCGCCACCGCCTTCGAGAAAGCCGCGTCGCAGTCGGCGACATTCACTCCGAAGAGGCAGGATGCCACCTGATCCTCGTCCATCGCTTCGGCGCTCCAGTCAGGGTAGGCTTCGGAGAGGTAGAGGATCTGTTCGCCCACCTTGAACTCGGCGTGGGCGATGCCGCCACCCATATGCTCGGGCAGCGCCATCCGGTAGAGCTCCTCCGCCTCCAAGGCGCGGCGGTAGAGATCGAGCGCCGCTTTGCCATCGGCGACCGTGAGTGAAATCGAGAAGCCTCCGATCATCGGGTCCATCCGGGCACGCTAGCTGGGCCTGGGGATCGGTCAAGATGCCTGAAGGTCGCAACCCCGTCACCCGGGCGGCCGTCCCGCAGCGTTGACGCCGGGAAGCCGAGGCCCGAGGCTCGTCACCATGGCACTGTATGCATTCGACGGGACTTGGAACGACTCGAGCGCGCCGGACGGCGAACGCGATTGGAGGAAGGACACGAACGTGCACCGGTTCCGCAGTGTTTATGCCGACGGGAAACCGCCAGGTGTCCACTACCTCGATGGTGTCGGAAGCAGGGGCGGGCTCCTCGGGAAGTACATCGGGGGCATCACGGGCCTCGGGGCCGAGGCGCGGATCCGCGAGCAGTGGGACAATCTGGTGGCCAACTTCAAGTCAGGCGATACGACCATCGACATCGTCGGCTACAGCCGTGGTGCAGCGATTGCCCGGATGTTTGTCCACCGCATCGAGGAGACATTCGAAGGCCTGCAGCTCAATGGCACCCCGCTGACGTCCGCTCCCACGGTGCGTTTTCTCGGGCTCTTCGACACGGTGGCATCCTTCGGAGTGCCGTGGACCGCGGACGAGGGCGATTTCCGGCCGGACATTCCGGAGTTCGTCGAGAACACCTTCCACGCGATGGCACTTGATGAGACCCGCGAGACTTTCGGGATCGAACGCTGCCTCGGCAACCGGAAGAAGATCACCGAGGTCTGGTTCCGGGGCGGACATGGAGACATCGGTGGCAATGCGACCTACGCCGGGAGGCACGACACCGAGTCGAACCGGTTGCGGTCGGACATCGCACTCCGGTGGATGCTCGCGAAGGCCCGTGCCTGCGGACTGCCGGTCGCGAAAGTCGGGGATGGAGAGATTGACGGCGATCCGGACGAGGCGCCGGTCACTGCGAAGGAGGGGAAGATTTCGATCGGCAATGCCGGAACGCATTCGCGACGGATCCACCTTGGCGATCTGGTGCATCACTCGCTTGAGAGGATCGAGCTGACCCGGGGGCTCGACGGGCGCCTGCTTCGGCGGATTGCGGTGCCGACCCGTGTCGAGGACGAGGAGTTGGAAGCCAGCGCCGAAGCTTTGCACTGGGTCCCGACCGAGGAACCGGAGATGCCCGGCCGTCCCTCGGGGCCATCTTTGGTCGAACTGAGTTCGCGGCGCTATCCGTTCGACGTGCCTCCGGCGCGCAGGTGGAAGGCATGGCTGAAACGCTGGGGTTTCGAAAAAGTTCCCGAGATCGATGGTGAGAGTTTCGATGACGAGCGGCTCGACCTGTTCTGGTCCCCGAGTCCCGCCGATCGTGAACTGGCATGGGATCTGATCGTCGAACTCAAGACTCGGATCACGACGCAGAAAATGAAGGACGAGGACGGTGACGATGCCACCGCCTTGGAGAGCTACTACAAGCTGTTTCCCCATTCGCGGGAGTTCTTCCACCGCCACGGCCGGTCTTGCAGCAACAGCGCCACGCTGATCAGCTTCTTCCTCAACAAGCATGTCCGTCCGTTCACGGGCTCTTGGCATCCGCGCGTGCTGAAGGGAGAGTTGGACGGCCCTGATGCGGTGCATACCGAGTTCAGGAAGGAGATGGAGGAGGTCCGGCTCAAGATGCTTGAGCTTGTTGAAGCCCTTGAGGACCTCGCGGACATCCGCTTGTGATGATTCGGAATTGAACTGATGAAACGTGATCCTGCTTCCGCAAAGCTCCCGCCCCGTATGGAGGAGGAGCTGATGGCTTCGCTCAAGGCCCGCTTCGAGGCCCACCCGGAGCGACATCCGGAAGTCGGGTGGAAGGAGGTGGCGGCGCGGATCTCCGAGAATCCGGAAAAACTGCGGAGTCTTCATCGCATGGAAGAGACCGGCGGAGAGCCTGACGTCGTCGGCCGAGATGAAGTCACGGGAGAGTTGCTCTATTTCGATTGTTCACCGGAGACCCCGGACGGCCGCCGCAGTGTTTGCTACGATCGCGAGGGCCTGGAGTCCCGGAAGACCCACCGGCCGGATCACAATGCCGTCGAACTGGCTGCGGAGATCGGCATCGAGCTCCTCACCGAGGAGCAGTACCTTCACCTTCAGTCCCTCGGTGAGTTCGATGTGAAGACCTCGAGTTGGCTGAAGACCCCCGAGGATGTCCGCAAGCTAGGTGGTGCCATCTTCGGTGACCGCCGTTTCGGACGGGTATTCATCTATCACAACGGCGCCCAGTCCTACTATGCCGCAAGGGGCTTCAGGGGTTGTCTGAGGCTCTGATCGTCGTAACCCGATCGCTCACGGTCTTGACCTGAGGACTTTCGGTCGCCAATAGATGACCGGGACTATGGGTAGGAACGGGTCAAATCACAAGGTGGCCATCTCCTATGGCGGGGGTGAGCGGAGCTTCATGCGGGAGGTTGACCGGGCATTGCTCGATTATTTCGCTCCCGACGAGGTGTTTTATGATGAGAGAAACACCGCGCTCTTCGGCAGGCCTGATGCGGGCAAGTGGCTGGCCGGAGTCTATCGGGACGCGTCGCTTGCCGTGATCTTCTATTCCGATTCGCATGCGGGCTCCCCGTGGTGCCAACGTGAGCTGAATGCCGCGCGCGACCGGGATGTGTCGGGCGGGGAGCCGGTCCAGTTGTTCCATTTCGGTGATGCCGCCAATGATTCGATTCTCGGCTTCGGCATGGAGTACTGGCTCAGCATCGACCGGAAGTATCAGAGCGATCCGGACAAGGTCGCGGCCGCGGTTGCGGAATTCTATAACAAGGAGGTCCGGGAACGTGGGGAACCCCAGGTCACGAAGCGGCGCAGGCCGACGAAGGCCCGGCTGGCGGCGGAGCTTATTGTCCTTCTCGCAATCGTGGGCGGGTTGTCGGCATGGACTTCGTTTGGAGGTGCCGAGGAATACGACAGCGTTCTCGGCGTGGCTTCCCTGGGAGCGTTCTTTGTCGCGGTGTTCTTCCTGATGCTGCGGGTCTATCTGTATCTCGGGAGGCTGGACAAGCCGGTCACCTATGATCCGCTGCCCGAGGAAGCCAATCCTGACGGTTCGCTGGTTGAATCAACCGAGGACCGGCTAAGGCGGGAGAGGGAGGAGTGGCGTGACTACAGTCATCAACTCGAAGTCTATCACCAGTCGAAGATGTCGGTGGTGGGTGAGACCATGCGATCCCTCCGTGGCAGTCGAATCGTCGTCAGGTCCGGTCTCCTGATGGGCATGGCGCTGGCGACCTATCATCTCGTTCTCGAGTTGGTCGTCCGCAATCATGCCGCGGATGAAAAGACGATGACGGCCCCACCCGTCGACATGAATGGAGGCGGGACGGCCGAGCCGCAGGCCAGTCCATTTCTCGATTCCATGGGCGATTCCAAGAACTGGGATCTGCTCAAGGCTTACACGGAACATCACGCGCACATCTGTCTGGCGGGAGGAGCGGTGTGCCTCGCCTTTCTGTTGTCGCTGTGGTTCGCGGGTGGAGACGCACGGAATCGGGCCGTGTCCTTCGCAGTGGGGATCAGCGCGCCGTTATTGGTCGGTTGCGCCTACGTGGCGTTCATGGTCGGAAGCCGGTATGATGACCTTTTCCCGGAGGGTTCCCAACCGTTTACGGGCGAGCTGGGGAATTTCCTCGTCGTCGAGCGGCTTCTGCTCATCCCGGCGATCTGCTACATCGCCGCTTGGCTGGGGTGCCTGCTCCGGAAGCACTTCCAGAAAGTCCCCGCCTGACCCGGATTGCCTCGCGCTTACCGCTTCCCGTAGTCCTCGCCATTCAGGCTCTTCACGACCGACGCGAGCCACGTCTCGAGGGCTTTCTTCATCGGCTCCAGCTTATCCGGCTTCGTGTTGACGAGGTCGTTCTTTTCCGAAGGGTCGGCGACGAGGTCGTAGAGTTCCCAGCGGGGTGCCTTGTTGCCTTTCTGGATGCGGTGGAGCTTCAGGTCGCCGTCCGTCCATGCCGAGTGCCCGGGGAACGAATCGGTCGGGTAGGGCGTTTTCGGAAGCTCCGCGGCTTTGGCGCTGGCGGCGTTGGGTTCGAGATCGCCGCCGGCTTGCTGGGCCTTGAGAAGTTCCCGCATCCAGTTCTCGGAAGGTGTGCTGATGCCTCCGGTCGGATAATCCCAGAAGCCCATCGGCGCGGGCCGACGGTCGAGTTTGCCGTCGATGAGTGGGACCAGGCTGGTGCCGTCCAGCGGCACGCCCGCCGGAGGATTGCTACCGACGATGTCGAGCAGGGTGGGGAAGAGGTCGGAAGTGTTGCAGCGAACTGAAGTCTGTCGCGGTTTCGGAATGCGCGCAGGCCACTCGAGGATAGCGGGCACCAGCAAGCCGCCCTCGAGAACCTGCCCTTTGTTGCCGCGGAACGGACCCATATCCCCGAGTCCCGGCAGGCCGCCGTTGTCGCTGGTGTACCAGAGCACGGTGTTGTCACGGATACCCAGTTCATCGAGGGCGTCGCGCAGTTTTCCGAAGGCCCGATCCATGCCGGTGATCTCGCCGAGGAAGTGCTGCTTCTTCGCCGGTTGGTCGCGATAGTGGGCGAGGTCTTCCTCGACCGCGCGGTGGGGGTGGTGGGGACTTCCGAACCACACCACCGCGAAGATCGGCTGATCCTGCTTCAATGATTCGCGGATCCAGTCGAGTGCCGCATCGACCGCGATGATCGAGCTCTCACCTTCCTTCTTCACCGCCGTTCCCTTGTGGCTGAGGACCGGGTCATTGTCGTAGAAATTCGGAGCACTCAGCCATTCATCGAAGCCGTTCTTGCCGGGGTTGACCGGGCTCGAATTGCGGACGGATCCGAGGTGCCACTTTCCGAAGTGACCGGTGACATAGCCCGCCTGCTTCAGGGCTTCGGCGATGGTGGTCTCCTGCGGCCGGATCGGGTGGCCCCACTTGAAGACTCCCATGCGGTTGGGATGGCGTCCGGTCATCACGCTCGCACGGGTCGGGGAGCAGACCGGCGCGGCGGCGTAGAAGCGGTCGAAGCGAAGGCCTGCGGCGGCGGCCTTGTCGAAGTTCGGCGTCTTGAGCACCGGGTGGCCCTGATAGGCCATGTCGCCCCAGCCTTGGTCGTCGGCCATCACGAGGATGATGTGAGGCTTGTCTGCGGCGGAGGTCGGAAGCGCGTGGCAGACGAGCAGGAAGAGGAGGCGCAACATGGGATTCATGAGCCTTCTCAACGGAGATGAGGGGCTCCTCCTTGCAGATGGCGGCTTCTGCGGCCCGAGATCTTCCCGAACGCATCGGTTCCGAATCGCAACCGCCCTGCCGGACAGATGTCCGGCAGGGCGGCCAAGGATGGTTCAGATAAAACTCAGTAGCCGCGTCGGTCTTTCTGGCTGCCGACCGCGTAGCCGCCGGCGGCGCCGACACCCGCACCGATGGCCGCGCCTTCGGCGGTGTGTCCGGACTGGTGGCCGACGACGGCGCCGGCGGCACCACCGATCACAGCGCCGGTCGCGGCATCGCGCTGGGCGTTCGAGTAGCCCGGTCCGCAGTTGCTGAGGGTCAGGGCAGTGGTGACGGAGGCGATCGAGATCAGGATGGTTCGATATTTCATAGCGGTTCTAACCATCGCTGGATCCGTGCCTAACGGATTCATGCGGGTTCCAGCCGCCAACCCTCTCCGCTGCCATGCAAATTGCTTTGGAGAGTGATTCAAAAGGCAACCCGTGCCCGTCGGGTCAGCGCGACTCGCGGCGCTTCTGCGAGTAAGCGGCCGATGCCGCCATGAAAGCTTTCACCGCCTTCGAGAATTCCTTCCCGGCCGCCATGCGCACGTCGCGGTCCTCGGAACGCATGCCCTCCTTCGCCCGGTCAACCGCCGCCTGCCTTTCATCGCGGACCTGCTCCAGTTCCTCAAGGCTGAGCGTGGCGAGATAGGCTTTGTCCTTGTCCTGTGCCGCGGCTTCGTCCGCCCGCGCCCGCTCCTGTTCGGCCTTTGCCTGTTCCCGGCGTGCGTCGCGTTCCTTGCGCATGTCCTCCGCCCGCCGCAGCCGTTCTTCACGGGCCTCCCGTGCTTGATCCGCCTCACGTTCGCGGTTCTCAGCCATTTCCTGCTGTTGCCGTTCATGATCCGCGAAGGCCTCATTCATCTCCCGCTCCGCTTCGTCCCGGTCCTTTGCGATCGAATCGGTCATTTCCCGGAGCCGCCGGGAGGCGTCGTCCATCGAAGCAGGCGGCTTCGATTTGGTTCCGGGCGACTCGACGACCCGTGGCGGGATCTTCGGCTTCGGTTGGGGAGGAAGCTGATACTGCTCCGGCACACCCGGGCGGGAACCGCCAAAAACGGTCGGGTTCGCCTTGATGGTGAATTTCATCGAGAAGTAACCGGCGACCAACCCGCAGACTCCGTAGAGCGCCGCCTTCTGCCAAGCCGCGCCGTTCATGGCTCCACCTTTTTTCCTGATGCCGAGGATGATCATCAGCATCGCGAAGCCACCGACGAGCAACCCGATCCCGAGGGCGAGGATCAGGTGCCACAGGACAAGTTCGTTTCGGCTCGCTGCGAGCAGGCTGGGGAAGGGGTCCATGGACAGGTTCGGGTTGTTCTCCGGGAGCAGTCGGTGACTTCTCCGAGTTTCAAGCCAGCCTGCCGCGACGGTCCCACATCTGTCCATGACGGATTGGCGGGCGATTCCGATCCAAGTGTCGGGTCACTCGCCGCATCCGCCATCGCAGGACTTGCCGCATCCGCACGATTCCTTGTCTGCGGGTGATTTCGCGTTACGACCCCGGCCTTTCCCGTGTCCCATGCCGCCGTGTCCCGGCATCGGGAAGTCGGTGGCGTGAAGGTAGCGGGCGATCGCGGAGATCTCCTCCTTGGGCAGCGGCAATGGAGGCATTAGACCGAAATTGCGGACCGCTCCCGGCATCCTCGACTTCTTCTCATCCGGCTTCGGGACCCACTTGGAGACGGCCTTGATGAATGCCGCCTCATCGAGGTCGTCGTAGTGCCTCTTCACCATGGCGAACGGTGGCGCGAGGCGCTGGGCGCCCTCTCCCGGATTGGCATGGCAAACCATGCAGCGGGACGCGATCAGTTCGGCGGGGGAAGGTTTCGTGGCGCCGTGTTTTTCATCCTTCTCCTCGGCGATGACGGAGGGGGAGATGACGGCGAGCAGGAAAATCAGGAACGAACGGAAAGGTTTCATGGCGGTGGCGGTGGTCGGGAACCTGCCAACAGCTTAGCCACGCAAAATGATGCGAAGATGATGGGGGATCGGGATTTTCCGCAAGTTCATCGCACTGCGGATCGCGGCCGCAGCCCTCAGGGTTCGCCGAACACTTCCTTCCGCAGGGCCTTGAGCGTGTGATACACAGCGCAGCCTCCTTCGCCGTGGGTCGAGTGGAACTCCTCGATCTCCCGGCTCATCTCGCCGGCTTTGGCCCGGTCGGCCGCAGCCGCGCGTTTGAGGCACTCCCTGGTGGTGTCCTTAAGTTCTTGGCGGAGCATGAAACAGATCAGCGATTCGTCGTCCTTGGCCTTCTGGAAGATGTCATTGAGGGCATTCGAGACATCGGCTTCGACTTCGGAGCCGAGCTTTTTCCATCCGTTCAGCAAGCGGCCGACCATGGCCTCGGGATGCTCCAGACGAAGACGATCGAGAGGGGATGTCGGCATGCGGGGCCCCTTCGGATCCTCCAGGATGAGGACCTCCAGTTCCGCATCGAGATTGGCGAACATCTTCTGGACCTTCTCGCGAACCTGTTGCGACTTCCAGTGGGCGAGCACGGCATCCTTCATGTCGTCGTACTCGATTCTCGGGTCATCTTTTCTTGCGACCAGGCGGACGACCGCGACCCCCGCACCGAGATGGGTCGGATCCGATGTCTCGCCCGGTGCAAGGTCTTCGATGGCTTCGAGAATTGACGGGTTCAGGGTGTCCGGATCGACGTCGTTCTGCGGGAAGATCTTGATTCCGGTATCCGGTTCGAGATCGGCCAGTTTGCCGACGGCTTCCAGCGACAGCCCGTCGTCGGGTAGCGATGCCAGCGCGGAAGCAAGCCGGTAGGCTTCGCACACCGACCGGACGTCATTCCCGTTGGCCGGCTTGATGAAGACGAGCTGGGATGAGTAGAGGCTGCAGAAGAGGCGCTTGTGTTTCCGGAAGTGGTCGAGCAGCACCTTGTCGTCGTCCGGGACGGCGACCTGCTTCGCTGCGGAGCCAACGACGTATCCCGTGATCGAGAGAAGCCGGTGCCACGCATCGAGCTGATCGCGGGTGTAGCCCGTCGCCTCGATCCACGCCTGGGCATCCTTGCCGACAAGTTCCGGGTATTCCTTGGCGAAGAATTCGTCGAGCGCGTCCGCCTCCGGTGCCGCATCCTGCTTGCGGAACTTCTCAAGGATCAGTGTCGCGCGAATGACCGATGCGAGCGCGGGATCCATGGTCCAGGGACGGGCCTCGTCCGGTTCCGGCGCGATGAGGTCGCCTGCCGCGCCCATTTGCATGTCTCGCGCGAGCCGCACAAGGTAGCGGGGGATCGGGGTGCCGTCGGCAGTGGCGGCCATGGTCTCAGGGTCCGCGGGCGGGTCGATCTTCCGCTCGAAGTAATCGTCGGCGAGGTCCTTCAGCATCGCTTCCCAGAGTCGGTCCATGTGGGGGGCGATGGACTCTGTGTCGAGCGACGCGCCTTGCTGCTTTCCGAGGGTCTGGTGGAGTTCGGGCAGCCAGCCATCGAGCCGGGCCGGGAGGAGTTCGGCCATTTCCTTCAGCTTCTCCGGACTCGCGGCGACGAATGACGCTCGTACCTGTTCGATCGGCTCCGCCCAGAACGAATTCGGGTGGGTGAGGATCCGCCAGTCCTTCCGGAAGCCGGTCTCGTTGCTACGTTCTTTGCCGTACTTCAGGAACCGTTGCGAAAGTTCGCGACTGTCGGACTCGACGAGTCGGGCACAAAGAATGGCGCCGAGAGGGCCGAGCTCCGGATCGGAGAGAAGTGTTTCGAGGTTGCGCAAGCAGTGCTCGTCTCCGCCGCCGCGGAGGATCAGGAGTTCCCGCGCCAGCACGGTCGGCCAATCCGCGTCAGGCGCGGATTCCTCGATCGCCCAGAAGAATCCGATGCTGGCGAGCAGCGATGCCGTCTGGCTGCGCATGTAGGGTTTGAAGCTGCTCGGGATCCTGAAGGTCTCGGGATCGTCCTTGCTGACGAAGAGGTCGCTCAACTCTTCGAGGGTGCCGAAGGCGTCCGCTTCGCGCAGGATATCGAGGAGTCTCGCCATGTCACTGAGCGAGTCCATCTGCTTGCGGATCTCGGCAGGAATCGCGTCGCCGGGCAAGTTCTCGTCGATCATTTCGGACACCACCTGCCGCCACTCGTCGATGCCCAGTTCATCGGCACGGCCGACGTCGTTACGCAATTCGTCCATCCTGGCCTCGACGCATCCGGGCTCGAGGTCGACGGATCCCCCGCCGATCCCGAGCAGCTTGCCTGTCGCCAGATCAAGTTCGAGCAGGTCCTCGATGATCACCGTGTCGCCTTCCCGGCGGATGGAGTCGGCCTTGAGAAGCGGAACGGACGGGCTCACCAGGATGCCCAGGCTTGGGGGCAAATCCTGCCGGTGCTTGTTCGACAGGAATTGAGAGGCCACCGAGATCGCGAGGGGTTTTTCTTCGTGGGTGGGCAGCAGGCGGATCCAGTTCTTGCGAAGCCGGATGCCGAGATGGGCCGAAAGCCGCAGGTCTTCTTTTCCGAGGACCGCATCAAACCCGTCCTGCGAATAACGGAGAGCCACCTTGTGTTGGCGCTCGGGTATTCCGACCTCGGCGAGCAGTCCCGATTTCGCCGACCACCCCACGGCAAGATGCGGGGCGCCGTCGCCCTCGATCTCGTAAGTGACCAGGAACTCTTCGCCATCGAGTTCCAGATTGACCCATTCGATGAACTTCAGCACGGCCTCCTGCTCCGGCGAGAGTTGCTGGTCCAGCGGCGGGGTATCGTCGATCTCACAAAGCCGGATGCGGATGTCGATCTCCGGCCCCGGTCCGTTCCGGTTTTCGGTTTGGATCGCGAAGGGGAAGAATCGCCCGCTGTTCCAGAGCCCGAGCATGGCGCGGTCAATGTCCTGTGGCGCCACCGGATCCCCGTGGTGCAATCCGGTGAGTTGGAGGATCTCCTCGCGTCCGAAGCGGTTTGCGCCCTCGATGATGATCTGACCGATCTCGGGATCCGGGCCCGGGTCTTCGATATCGATCATCAGATCGGCCACGCCGTCGGGACCGCGTCGATGGCGGGTGCGGACGCGCGCGTTGGCCCGTCCCTGCTCCGCGAGATGGAACTTGATATCGCTGAGCAGGGGGGAAACACCTTCGCCCTTGAAAGGAACCGGTTGACCCGGATTCCAACTCGCCTCGTGAAGTTCTCCCCATTTCTCGAAGTAGTCGGGGCCGTGGGCCCCTTCTTTGGGGAGTCGGGATTCCTCGGCCTCGGCTGCCTCGCGAATCCGCTCGAGCAAAGTGCCCATCGGGGTCCGCGGCTTGCCTTGGGTGAGGTCGGCGATCAGCCGCTCGCGGTCGATGCCGTCCACGCCTTCAATGATGATCTTGCCTTGGCGGTAGCGTTTGCCTTCCTCGATCGTGACGAGGAATGGCAGCGCTTCGTTCCCGGGCCGGTGGGTCATCCTGACCTTCGCGTCGGGGCAACCGGACTTGCGGTAACCGGCGATCAACAACTCCGGGATCTCCTTGAGAAAGTGGTCCAGCGGTTCCGTCGGACGCGCCGCCATCGCGAAGCTGGCATCGGCCGCGAGGCCCTTCCTCAGCTCGTCCGCCGTGAAAATCTCATTGCCCTCGAAGGCCATCCGGTGACAGCGGCCGACCCTGCCGACGAGCGCAGGCTCTTTCCCGGCATCGGGTTCGTCCGCTTGAGCCTGGGTGGGGATGAGACAGAGAGACAGAAGCGGGAGGAGTAGTGCCTTCATGAAGACGGGGGCTAGGGGTGGAAAGGGTAGCCGAACTCCTTACACCGGCTCATGAGCCGGGGGGAGGAAGAAGTTGGCGGCTCCGGCCGGGATATCGTTGCCGTGCGGTGGCGTATCCTGCTCAATTCGGGCAACCCCGGTGCTGACCCGTTGCAGTCCGCCGAGTTCGCTTTCCTGGTATCATGAGTGAGATCAAATTCGCCTGCCCGAACTGCGACCAACACGTATCGGCCGGTCCCGAGTGGTTCGGTCGTGAGGTGGCGTGTCCCAACTGCCAGTTCATGCTGACGGTGCCGGGCGAACCGCAGGTTTCCGACGAGGAAGCGACGCCCCAGCCCGTTGCCGCCCGCCCGCCCGGCGGTGTCCGGTTTCTCGCGTGGTATTACCTCATCGGCGCGGCGCCCTTCATTCTGTTCGCATTGTTCGGGTTCACCATTCCGCCCGAGGAATTCACCAATCATCCTGAGTACATCGATCGGGATCGCGGGATGATTCAGGCACTGAAGGTTCTGATGTTCGGCGGCATGCTGCTCTATGCCGTGGCCCATGCCATCGCCGGAACGGGCCTGCTTCGCGGAAAAGGATGGGCCTACATCTTCGCTTGGGTTCTGACCGGTCTGGGACTGCTGCACCTGAATCTGTTCGCGGTGGCCGGCCTGATCGTGTGCCTCCGCAGCGACACCCGGGCCTATTTCGCGCGGAGCTGACCGCTCGGCTCGACGCTTGCCTGCGTGGCGAATCCGGGGATGGTCGCGGGCGTGAAGCCCTGGATCTAATCGGCGACTCGGTCTAGTCCGAGATCCCGTCTTGGGCCGGTGTAGGGAACAAACGGTTAAGCCCGTATGTCTTATCTTCCGGGCTCGGCCAGCCTTTCCAAGCCTTTGCCAATCAATCTGGCGATCTCGCCAAAGTCACCGGATCTGAGTAGATCCTCATTCTCTTCGTCGCTGAGTTTGTTTCGAAGGACCTCAGACAAGGAGGAGTCGTGGCGCGCCTGAATCAATTGCCACAGCTGGTCAAAAGCCTGCGTGGGACCAAGGCGGTCAGAGGCATCGTCCAATTGGTCAGCGAGCCAGCGGTAGACTTCCGGATCCCCAGACTGGCGCGCCTGATAGGCGACGCTGAGCTCGACGGGGCGGTCGACGGGTGGATTGAGCAACCACTCCCCAAGACGCCCGGCCGCGCCGCGGGTGGCTCGAACGACAAAGCAGGGGCGCTCCGCCAGGTAGGCATGGAGCATCTCCTCCCAAACACCGGGAATCATTCCCGAATACCTGCGGAGCTTGCCTCCGACAAAGAGGTGAGCAATCGGCTGGAACTCGAAGTTCTCCCGTTCGGGGGTGTCACAGGTGAAATCACCGCAGCGCCTGCGGCGCATCGCGGTGAGACAAACCGCGGTGTTCAGGATCTTCTGTCGCCGATGTTCCTCCTCGACGTGCTCCGGCCCCAGAATTTCGTCGGCCGGAATGCCTGCCATTCCTTGGGTAACGCAAAGAAACGAGCATGTGTTCACCCAGCGCGCCTCGTCTTCGATGGTGAAATCGAGGGAGTGCGGCCAAGCACTGAGATTGAAGAGTCGGGAAGGAAGGGTGTCTGCCTTCAGTCCTGGTTCACCGGATGGATTTCCATCGGTCTTGTCGCGTTCCGCGAGCAACAGACCGAGGAAAGTGTGGGTATAGTTCACCTTCGAGATCCACGGCTTATCGGGGTCATCCCACTTCGGGAGCCCTCCTCCGTAGAGCAGGGATATGTCTTTCTTGAAGAGTGGATGCAGGATGGCGGTCAGCAGCTCCACGGTGTGGTCGTCGCTGAACCCGGACTTCAGGATATCGCAGGCATTGCCTGCCGAGATCGCGAGGACCCTGCCTGCGAAGACTCCGGCCTTCCCGGAATCGTTACCGCCGCCGACGGATGCCGGTTCCTCGATTCGTGCGCCGAAGGCATGGAAACCGAAGTTTCCATACAGCGCCTGCAGTCCCTCAAGCTCGACGCTCGTGAGCCCGTGACCGGGATGATGGATGGTCACTCCCTTCGGGTGGTTGCGATCCACCTTGGCCAACTGCAGGAGTTGCTCGACCATTACCGGATCGGGCGGACGGTTGACGAGGAGCCTGCGTGGACCGTCGCTGTCCGGGAAACCGGACCGCTCCCGGCGCGCCAGAAGGCGGTAGAAATTGGAAAAGAGGATCTCCCGTAACAGGGTCACGACGGCGGACCGGGCGGCCTGCGGTTTCCACTGCACCGATGGCGCATGACCGAGCTCCGGTATCGTCCGCGCGACCTTGTTGCCTTCGAAATTGCTCACCACGACCGAGGGCATCACGGAGAACAATGCGGGACGGCCTGCTTCTTCTCCTGATTCCGAAATCCTCCTCGGCTCCAGAAAGTCCCGGATCTCCTTCCGGCACCACGGGCGGTCGGCGTAATGGTCGCCCTGCACGACCAGAAGGCCGGCTGACTCGGTCTGGAGAGCTTTCTCGATGACCTTGGCGAAGTCATGGCCATACGCGATATCGTTCTCGTCGAAGAAGGTATGCGCCTGGGTTTCGTTCTGGATGAAGCTCTTGATCTCTTTCGGGACATCCGTGCCGTCGGCTTTGGCGTGACTGAGGAATATCTTGATCGGATCAGTGACGCCCGGGCTGGCGATCCCCCGTAGCAGGAGGCAAAGCGCCTCGGTCAAGCGGCTCATCAGCACCTCGTCCGGTGCGTTTCCTGAGGGCCCCACCTTGCGGATGAAGTTCAGGCGCCGGACCGCTGACGGCATTTGATAGGCGGTGTCATGCAGGGCGATCGGGAGGAGGTGGCAGCGGGCTCCCTGCCAGTCCCCCGCCTCCGAGTCGCTGGCGGTGTTGGCCAGCTTCTCGATCTTCCTTCGCCAAGGCATGGAGGCCACCATGTTGGGCTCTACCAGCGGGATAATGATGTTGTGGTCGCAGTCCTCCTCCCGGATTTCAGGGAAACTCTCACCGAACGGATTCTCCGCGCACCTGAAGTAGACGGGAATTCCTTCCCCACTTGGCAACCGGAACCAGTGATAGATGTGCCTCGCCAAAGGGAGTCCCTCCGCGAAACTTTTGTGCCAGAGCACATAGATGCGGACGGGGGTACGTCGTCTCATCGGTCGTCGGAAATCCGGGAGGGGTGCAATTCGGGGTGTCGTCCGGAGCAGGCTACGCCTCGAAGGGAATCTTGAACGGCTTTGAGAGTCGTTCCGAGCCCTTCGGGTTCTCGATGTGAAGATGTAGGGTTTTCGGGCTGGCGGGTCGGTCGAGGTTGCTCAGTTCGATCGTCAACTTGTCATCGGAAAAGAAGCTGATCGTCAGTTCCTTGCCGTCGATGATCGCCTTGGCTCCTTCCTGAAAACCCCGGCCCTTGATCCGCAATTTCGTGGCGTTCTTCGGCACCGGCAAGGGATCGCAACTCTCGATCTCGGGCTGCACGTTGTCCAACTTGTCATTCCTCTGCGCATCGGCGTTGGTCTTGAAGAGCGTCTCGAAAACCTCCTGCAGCTTGTCGCTGGTTGTCTTGGAGAACCAGCCGCCCAGAAAACCGAGCGCGATGATGCCATAGTGGTTGATCGCGCCATCCGACATCGCGCTGGCACCGACCAGTCCGGCACTGAACACGACGAACACCGCGAAGCCGAGTGCTCCACCGATCCACGGCCGGAGCAGATACCAGGGAATCCAGGATCGCTTGAAGGACTCGTTCCCCAGATAGCTGGCCAGCGACTGGGCTGCGTGAATGAAGCTCCCGGCAACACCGGAAAAGAACGCGAGGAAAAGGAACAGCGTTCCGTTGGATTGCAAGGGCGCCTTGTGGACGAGGAAGTGAAAGCTCTTGTTGAGTACTTTGGCGTCCTCTCCGTCTGTGACCGCAGGGCCCGGGAAATTGATCGTCACGAGAATCGCGGAAACGAGTCCGACGAAGAACAGATAGAACATGACCATCCACCCCGTGATCAGGAGCGGGTCGGTCCCTTTCCAGAAGCGGCTCTCGTCGCGGGGTTCAGGAGAGGGATCGGGGGGAGGGGGTTTCGGTGTCTTGGGCATGGTCGGGGTAGGTTGGAGGGATTGATGCGTCGGTGCGGATTTGGAGCCGCCTGGAGTCGCTTGGACCGATTCTTTCGGTGTGTGCCACGATCACAATTTGTCGGAGTCGGTCCAGCCGATATCGATTCCCAAGCGGTGCTTGTTTCCCAAAAGGCGTCGGCCGACCCGGTCCATGTGGAATCGCCGGTATTCCGCTTCAGGTGTGCCGGGTTGTAGGTTGCGGGTTTCGGGCATCCGGTGGACTTGTAGCATCCTGGAGTTGGCCCGTTGGAAGGTTTCGACCCAGCGCGCATCGGCTTGCGGGTGTCGATCGGACTCAAAGAGTTGCACCGTCATGTCCGCGAAGATCGTGGAGAGATAGAATGCGAGCCCCGAATTCCTGTCGCGGATCGCGTCGCCGACTCCTGCGTCGAGCATGCCGAGGTAGGTCGAATCGAAACCGGATTCGGACGGAGCGATCGGCGGACTGCCAATGATCGAGTCGGAAGCCGCTTTCAGCGCCGTGGGTTTGTCACATGCCTGATACCAGAGCACGAGCGGCTCCCTTGACCGGTAGAGAATGCGGTCCCGACTGTCGAGGGTTCCGAGCGGGACGGAGTTCCAAGCGGCGCGGGCACTGATCGGCTCCTTTCGGACCGTATGGAGGATTGCGAGCCGGAACTGCAGGGGGCCGCTGATAGCGGGGTCGGGTTGTGAGGCGATCATCCGCCTCAAGCGGAACTCGGCATCTTCCTGCCTTCCAGCGATCGATGCCGCGGTTTTATCGCCCTCCGCCTTGCCAGCGACCGGGAAGTAGGGCTGGCCGGTTAGCGTTTCGACCGAGGCAATGTTTGCCGCGTTCGCTTCGGCTACAATGCGTTTGACGTCGGTTTGCGTGGCACACCCCTGGACGGCCAGGGCGGCGGTCGCCACAATCCCGAGGAGATGACGTGTGGAAAGGATTCGTTTCATGGTCGGCTGATGGATTGCCCTCTCATGCTGCGAGGATTTCGAGACGTTCTTCGATTTTGGCGACAAGTGCCTGCGCATCCGCCGGGAAGACGGCGCCGGAGGCCCACTCGCCCGCGACCGTTTCCAGAACCACCGGAAGGTCGGATGAGGAGAAACCATCTCCAATCCGGCGGAGGATCCCGGACAACGTCGCTGAGATCAAAGGCCCCAGTGATTGGGCGATGAGTGACCGGGCCGCATCCTGATCGAGACCCGACAGGAGCTGCTGCCCCTTGGCGGCGACTGCCCGGACTACCGCGCTCGTGAGTTCGGGCAGAATCGGAGCGATGATCCGGCGCGCGATTCGCGCGGGTTCGGCCTCCCCGGCGGTGGTCTCGCGGATGGCATCGATGGTCGACTTGAGCAAGGCGACCGCCACGCTTCCGTTCCCCGAAGTCAGCAGCGATTGGTTTTCGAGGAGGTCGAGCGCCGCGGCTTCGGCGACGGCCCGGACGGTCACTTCCGAGAACGGCGTTCCATCCAGCGCGCCTGCGACACAGGTCGCAACGGCGGCGATGGTTCTCGAATAGTCGGGATCGATGATCGAAGGGTCGGCAGCTACCGCCTGCAGCGCGCTTCTGAGTACTACGCTTGCGAGTGCTTCTGCGCTGATCTTGGACTGTATGCTGTCTCCGACGGCTTTCGTCACTCTACCTACAAGCTCGGCGACGCCCCGATGGACGTCTTCCTCGAGGAAGAACTCCGGGCGATCCGCCAACTCGCTGATCGTCAGACCGATCAGGCTCCGCAACCCTTCGGCAGTGAAGTGATTCACGACGTCATCCGAAGAGGCGGCTGCAAGCAATGCCTCAAGGGCTGCCCGGACCCGTCCGTCTCCGATGCCCGCGGTTACCTCGGCGGAATTGGTGGCGAAGTGACCGAGGACCACTTCGAAGTAGTGGACCCCTATCTCCCGCAGGTTGTCGGATCCGAGGCGGGTGCCTGACGGTGTGGCAACCACTGCCTCGCCGACTGCCTGCACGAGCAGGCGCAGCCATGACTCGTCGATGGTGCCGGCCATTGAAGGATCCTCCGACAAAGCCGTGGCGCCACTGCGGAGCACTCCCTCGATCCACGCGGTCGCCCCTTCCTTGTCGAGCAGGACAGCCACCCCGCTGGTTCCAAGGCCACCGACTGCGCCTTGGACCACCGCACTGAGCCAAGTTTCCGAGATCCCGTCCTGTATGAGCGACGGATCATTGGCAAACACGGAGGCTGCGGCGTCGGCCACCGCGATTGCGACACGCTTCAAACCGTCCGCGTCCAGTGTGCTCTGCAAACCGGGATCGGTGATCGCGACGACGATGGCCGGAGCGATCTGGCGGAGCCAGCTTTCGCCGACGGCGCCGTCCAATAGCGAGGGGTTGAGAGCAGCCGCGCGTGCTGTCGTGTGGATCACCTCCCGGGTCAGTGACGCGAGACCATCCGCGGTCAGCGTCTTTTGAAGCCCTTGGTTGCCCAAGACGGTCGCCGCGTGCCCGACCAACTCCCTGAACCACGGCTCGTCGATCTTTGCTTCTATGAGGCCTTTGTTCTCCACCACGGCGGTCACCGCCGCGTCCGCGAGCGAAGCGACCAGATCCGAGGAACCACTGCGAAGGAAAGCCGAGTCAGGACTTGATGAAAGTTGGTGCAGCACGCTTTGGAGCACTCGGCTCGCCAGTGAGGAGCCTGCCCCGCCGAGTAGTTCGTCCGCATGCGTGTTGATGCTCGAGAACGCGCCCCGGAGCAGATCGCCCCAACGGTGGCGGACGAAATCCCTGAGCGCGCCTTGGCCCTGGTCCTCGCACGACTTCAGCAGACCGGCCACTTGCTTCAGATAAGTGGCACTGAGCCTCTTGATCTCAGCACGGTGCCCTGCGCCGGCACCCCCTCCGGCTTGTCCGGCTGCCGTCTCGAGAAGCACGGCCACCAGACGGGGATAGCCTTTGCCTTGGAAGAGGCTCAGGACGAAAGTGTCGAAGCCGATCCCTTCGTCGCCGTCCAGCTCGTCCCTGAGTGATGCAACCGCACCCAGAAATTCTTCAAGCCAGGCATTGTCGAGGTCCAGCGCGTCCCGTGCATCCAGCACTCCGGAGAGAGTGGAGCTGAATCCAACCCGGAGCACGTCTTTGGCGCTCAGATTGCCTTCGTGTACATTGGCATCTCCGAAACTGACCAAAACCTTCTCCACAATCACCTGAAGCTTCGCGTCTTTGGTAATCAGTCCGGCATTGCTGGCCCCGAAATCCGCGAGGAGATCGAGCAGAAGCTTCGTCAGTCTCCAGACCGTTTCCTTGTTCCTGTCGACGGAGTCGCCGCCGGTTGCGCTGAGGCGGAAAACGGCTCGCATGCTCTCGGGCTCATTGATCCATGCCGGATGATGCTTGCGCACCCAGTCGATGTAGCCCTGGTCCTCCGAAGTCAGGTTGCCGACGACGATCGCTCTCGCGTCCCCGGGATCATCGAGGCGGGCTTGCCACCGATGCCGAAGCATCAGTGCGAAGACAGCGTAGTGGCGTTTGTAGGCCGTAACGAGTTCCTCGCCCGAGAACCCGTTCTCCGCTTTCACGAGCTCGCGGATGTCTTCGCGATCCTGTTTCGTTCCGAGGTCGTGAAGGTCCTCGTCTTCAACGAGGAAATCGAGGAACTCCTGCACGTTCGCCGGCGTGACGTTGGTCGCTGTCGGAATCGGGAGGGAGAGCGCGTCCTCCCGGGCGACCTTGGCGGCGGCGATGAGGTCGATCTCCCGCCCGATGCGGATGATGCCGTTTGCAAGGGCGAGTGCGGAGGCAAGGGTCAGGCTGAAACTCATGATGGTTGTTACTTCGGGAGGGAACGAGGTCTCGAAGGGGCGCAGGCGCATCGGGCCCGCGGCGGAAGGCGTAAGTTCAGGCAGCCCTCAGGCAAGGCTCCGCGAGAACGCGAGCGCCTTGTCCCAGCGGTTGACCAGACCTTTCCAGAACTTGCTGGTTTCGTCTCGTTTCACATACTCGCGTTCATACCGTTCCCGTGCAGCCCGAAGTTCGGCGAGAAAGGCGACAGGCTTCGCTTCGGCCGTGGCAAGAGCGCCCAGGGTCTGCGGCCCGACCAGGCCGTCGACGTCGCTCTTCTTGAACCCCAAGGCCAGTTGGAGGATCTTGGCGGCGCCACCCGGCCCTCGGTTCCACATCGAATCCCGCAGGTAGGACTCGACTCCGTAGTTAACAGACCAGCGGGCCGCCGCGTCGGTGTAGGTCGCGATGTAAATGACCGCCAGCGCCTCCGCCCGGTCTGGGTTCTTCTGGGTCTCGATCATCCGCTTCAACTTCGCAGCCATCTCCGGATGATACTTCTCGTTAATGCCGGCGATCTCGTAGGTGCCGCCACCGTCCCCGGAAGGCAGCTTGTAAACGATGATCTTGCCCTTGTTGTTGCGGCGTGCCTCGAAGTCGACGATCTTCTTGCAGATCCCCAGACGGACTGTCTCTTCAGTGGAATCGTCTTCCAGCAGCCGGGTGACCTCAGGTGTGTCAAGAAGAGCGTCGAGACTCCCCCTCAGCATCTGCCAGTCATCACCGTCGATCCCAAGATGTTCGACGACGGAGCTTAGTACTTCGATTTGGTGGGCGGCGGAATTCCCGGGGGAACTGGAGGTTCCGAACCCGATCTTGGCACTTTCCAGCAGAAAGCGCTTCCAGGTGGCGGGGGTGGTGATCTTGCCGGTGGAGCCCAGATCCTTGAGCGTCTGTTCGGTTGCCTGTTCGGTCTGAGGCCCCCATTGCCCGTCGATCACAACCTCGTGCCCGTGAATATGGGTCAGGACGCCCTGGAGGAACAGGGTATACGAGCGGGAACTCGTTACGAAGTCCACAGGGCGCCCCAAATCGAGATGGTAGTGGTCGTGGTGGGCGGAATTGTAGAGATAATTCAAACCGAGTCCGAAATACCTGCGAAAGATGCACTCTATCGACAGATAAAAGGTTGGATCCATTGGGAACTCTTTCGTGACGAATTCCCTTTCGGGCCAAAAAATAGCGTCGATATCCACCGCGAGGCCCTTGCCATGCTGGCCGGGCTTATTCACGAAGGTGCCTGCCGAGGTGATTAGTTGCGGCTTTCCGAGGGGGCATACTTCAGAGAGTTCACGAACAGCGTCCGTTAGAGCAGGGAGGAGACGGGCATCGCACCGGAAGACATGGGGCTTGCCTCTTGATCCGTACGGGGCAACGGGAGGTCGGGCGTAGTGAAAAGGCACGCCGTCAATGTCCGAAAATGAAGTGAGCTGTGACATGGTTTAACTTTGCCGAATAGATGTTAGAGAAAGAAGGACCTAACTTAGAGTGGTCCTCGTCCATTCTGGCAAGTCGAATGTTGTAAAGAGTTCATGATATAGGTTCGCTTCCGGGACAGGGTGACGTGATGTTCGGCTGGTAGATATTTGGTTTGATAGAAAATCAAAGTTAGTTTATATCATTGCGTTTTATGATATCGGATCTGGATGGGGTTTTGCCATGAGGCGTATTGATTCGCCGAGGTGTTGGAGGGCGGATGCGGCAATCGTCACACGCCCCCGCCGAGTACTGACCCTTCGGCTCGACGCTTGCCTGCGGGGCGAATCCGGGGATGGTCGCGGGCGTGAAGCCCTACGTGCAACTCGCAGAAGCCCGTCTGGCCGACGGCACCGTCTTTTCCCTGCACAAGCACGACGGGCGGTTCTATCTGAAGAACGACGGGCGCGAGCTGATGAGCACCCGGATGACCTACTCCGAGCAGTTGATGGCGGAGTTGGGATGTGCGGGCATTGCGGACGGCCGAAGCGGACGTCCTGCTCACCCCCGGGTCCTGATCGGCGGGCTAGGCATGGGCTTCACCCTCAAGCGGGCGCTCGAGGTGGTCGGCCATCCGGCCACGATCGAGGTCGCGGAGCTGATGCCGGAGATCGTCGAGTGGAACCGAACCTTTCTCTCCGAGCACAACGGGCCGGTCCTCGAGGATGAACGGACACGCGTGTTCCAAGGCGACCTTTTCGAGTGTCTGGCGAAGTACGGGAAGCATAGTCTCGACGTACTGCTGGTCGATATCGATGACGGCCCCGACATGCTGATCACCGAGGGAAACTCGCGGCTCTACACGCCGTCGTTCTTCTCCAAGGTTCGCGAGGTGCTGAAGCCGGAAGGTTGCGCGGCCTACTGGATGGCGCATCCGACGCCTGCGTTCGAAAAGAAACTCGTGCGCGCCGGGTTCCGCGTCGAAGCCCACCCGGCGAAACCGCACGAGAAGTCGAAGAAGCCGCGCCACTGCATCTACGTCGCGCGCTCGAAGTGAGGCAGGATGCCGCGGGGAACTATCGACCGTATTTCGGCTGCAGGAAGAAGACCGGCGATCGTTGGTCGCGGTAAGCGACACCGGCCGGGGTGAGCGATCCGTCGCCGCGCACCAGCATGCGGCAGTCCTCGACCCAGTTGAAAAGGGCGTAGCGCTCGACGAAGGGTGTCTCGTCGAGCATCTTGATCATCGCCTCGATGGCTTCCTTCTGCTGGCGGTCATTCGGGTGCGGCGTGCTCGTCCAGTTCGCTCCGTTGTTCCACTCGGTCACCCACAGAGGCCGCTTCACCCGGTCGTGAATACGTTGGAGGAAATCCCTTAGCTGGTTTGCGGCAGCCTTCGCGTCGTTCGGATTGCCGACACCGCGGTAGTAGTGGACGGCGACAAAATCGACCCGCAGGTTGGCTTTCTCGGCCTTGTCCATGAACTCGTAGAGCCAGCCGAGACCGCCGTCCGAGGTGGATGGCGAGCCGAGCCGCAGCCCGGTTCGCAGCAGTTCTGGCCAGCCGGCGATGGCATCGTCGACCGACATGTTCGCCTGGTCGGGACGGTCGGGCTCGTTGAATCCGAGCAGGTGGTTCACGCCGAGTGCGTTCCAGTCGTGGCCGAGCCCGGGCCACCAGCGCTTCTGCTTGATCGCCACATACTCGAGATCGAGCGACGAGCGGTCGCTGATGTTCCAGTTGTAAAACCAGCCGACGTTGAGGTTCTGGTGGATGCCTCCGGCGATGCCCTTCTTGGCTGTCCACTGCCATGGAAACACGCGGACGAACCGGACGCCGTTTTCAAGGCCCTCGGGCATCCGGTCGATCACCACGTCGTGGTCCTGCGCGACGTAGTTCCGGCTGATACCGGTTCCGTCCTCATTGGCGGCAAAGGTCGCCATGTATCCGCGCCTCAGGATGAAGGAGCCGACCGGGCCTTGCAGCGCGCCGAGTTCTTTCTCGCCGTAGCTGACGCGGCATTTCAGGTCGAGCGACTCGCCCGCTTGTGCCGGGTTTCGGAAGACCGTCAGGGCGGGGAAATCCGGAGTCTGCGGGATGATCACGCTGCCGTCGGCATAGCGGACGACACGGACGTTGGTATCGAGTTTGGCGGGAACTCCATTGACCAGCATGCGGTCGAGGAAGGTCGAGACCACGGCAGACGGTTGGATGCGCTCAAGAAAGAGCCAGCCGTCGGTGGCGGTGAAGTGGACCGAACTTCCCCGCAGCGGATCGCCGCCGCCCGTGACCCGGACTTCCGTCGCGGCCGCCGGGGTGATGAGGGTGTCGGTGAGGGTTTCGGACTCCTGCTTCTTGTAACCGCTGGCGCGTTCGACCGGCTTGCCCGGAGAGATCAGCGGCTTCTTCGATTCGGCATCGGCCGTCAGCAAGCCGATGAACTGTCGGTCCGGCTTGCTGAAGTTCGCGAGCGGCAGCTCGAAGCTCTTGCCGTTCTCGCCGCGGAGCACGACGTAGCCGTTGCTCTCGGCCACAAAGTCGGCCTCCACCGCATCCTTCACCCCGGGAAAGACCCACTGTCTCGCTCGGGCCGGGACCAGCCCGGCAAGGAGGGCGAGGGTGAGATTCGGGAGGAAGCGGTTCATCGGGATGTCCCAGAAATAAGAAAGCGGTTCCGCATTGGAAAGGGAGATTCCCGGCAGCGGCGCAGGCTGCCGGGAATCGGATGGAGTTTCAGCCGGCTTCTTCGGAAAGCGAGCCTACCGGCTCCGGCAGCTCTTCCTTCGTCCGTTGCCGGCACCCGGCGACACTGGCCGCTGCCAGTGCGCCGAGCCCGCAGCAGGCGATCCAGAGCAGGGCGGGTGAGTGTTCGAACAACGCCAGCCCGGCCGCCGGGCCGATCATGGTCGCGCTGCTCCACGCCACGCCTAGCACGCCCATGAAACGTCCGCGCATGTCGTCGGGCGCCAGGGTCGCGATGAAACTGTGGGCCACCGGCAGGGCGATCATCTCGCCGAGCGTGAACAGCACCATCACCGCCACCAGCAAGGGCATGGCTCCGCCGAAGGCGCTGAGTCCGATGCTCAGGCCGACGATCAGGTAGCCGATACTCATCACGCGCGGCGCGGCGAAGCGTCTTGTCAGCGAGGTCAGCGGCAGCTCGAGAGCGACGATCATCAGGCCGTTGAGCGCCATCAGCCAGCCGTAGACCTTTTCGCTGTAGCCGCCGACCACGGTCACGTGGAGGCCCCATGTGCTGCTGATCTGCCAGAAGACCATGGCGATGCAGAACGAGGCGAAGACCGCGCGCAGGTAGGCACCGTTCGAGCGCATCGAGCGCAGGGCGACGCCCCAGCCGGCGTTGGTGCGTGATGCCTTTCTGCCGGCCGGCAATCCGACCAACACCAGCAATCCGAGAGCCGCTGTCGTCGCGGCGTCGATCACGAACAGCCAGACGAACGAATGCGTCGCGAGCGCGCCCGCGGTCATCATGCCGAGGGCGAACCCGAGGTTCACTGCCAGCCGTTGGCAGCCGAAGGCACGCACCCGTAACTCAACCGGAACGAGATCTGCGAGCAGGGCGCTTGCGGCGGGGAAATACATCGCGCTGACCAATCCGACCATCCCGCTCAGCACGATGATCGACCCCGCGGTGTGGGCTTGCGAGAGGGCAAGCATCGCCGCCGCGGCGCTCATGCACGAGAACAGGATCGTCGGCTTGCGGCCGATCCGGTCGGCGCAGTATCCGCCGCTGATGTTCGCCAGCAAGCCGCCCGCACCGTACGCCGCGAGGGCAGCGCCGGTGACCCATGCGTCGTAGCCCTCGCGCTTCAGGTACAGCGCGAGGAACGGGATCACGAAGTGCCCGAAGCGGTTGATCAGGGTGCCGCTGAAAAGGATCCAGTAGCTGCGGGGGAGCCGCCGGAGGTCGCTCCAGAGGCTCGCATGGGGTGGGGCATTGGCATTCATGGGGACAAAAAAAGCCCCGCTCACCGGAATGGTGGCGGGGCTGTGGAAAGGAAATCTGTGGAATCAGAAACTAACGCTCAGCAGGCCCGCCTCGGCCTTTGATGAAAAGGGTGGTTTCGGTACGGACGGAAACGTCACCGCAGGCATACCACGACTGGTCCGCACCCATTGGGGAGCACGGACGGAAGTGGTTGGCTTGGAGCTGCGGATTCATGCGAGCGGGCGGAGGTGTATCACGAACCGCTGATTTGCCAAGGCTGCAGTTCCGCGGCTCGGGGATTTGACTGTCCGATCACGACGTGACGCCCGCCTTTTGATACGAAGTCCGGGGCGGACCGGTATTCACTGCGATGCGCCGGATCCGCTGCCTCTTCTCGCTCGCCTTGCTGGGTTTCTCCACGGCCTTTGGCAGCGCTTTGCCGGAAGGGTTCGTCGAGGAGCGCTTCGTCGACAACCTGCGCTCGCCGTCGGCGATGGCTTTCGGTCCGGGCGGCAACCTGTTCGTCGCCGAGCGGGTCGTGGGGGAACTGCGAATGGTGAATGCGAAAGGGAAGCTCCGCGCCGAGCCGGTTCTGCGCGTCCTGACACCGCGCAAGCGGGACGGCAGCATGCTGGACGGGCGAGGCCATCGGTCCGGAGGGCTGCGCGGTTTCGCCTTCGATCCGGAGTTTCCGGGGGAGCCGTATCTTTACGTGTTCTACATGCACGACGCTCCGCGACACAACCGGCTCAGCCGTTTCACCCTGACCACCGACGGTACGATGCGTGCCGTAGACGGGAGCGAGAAGGTGCTCATCGATCTTCCCTTTCGTGAAGGTGGTGAAACCGGCGGCAGTCACAACGGGGGAGCGGTCCTCTTCGGGGCCGACGGGAAACTCTACGTCACGACCGGCGACGGATTCGACCGCAAGCATGACTCCGTCCAGTCGCTGGAGACCTTCACCGGCAAGGTCCTGCGCCTCAACCGCGACGGATCGATTCCCGATGACAACCCGTTCCGTGGAGAAACTCGTGGAGCCCACCGGTCCATCTACGCGTTGGGTCTGCGGAACCCGTACGCGCTCGCGCTGGATCCCTCGACCGGCACGATGCTGCTCAACGACTGTTCCGGTCGTCGTAAGGCCGCGATCTACAAGTTGGAGGCAGGCGCGAACTTCGGAGTGAGCTTGGACACCGGACTGATCCCCGCGTGGAAGGAGAGCTATGTCGGCCGTCGGTCCGAGCCGGTCGCGGATGCGGCGATCGGGAAGCTCGATTGGCTGGTCACCGGCGGGGCTTGGTATCCGAAGGGAGGGTCGTTCCCCGAGGAGTATCACGGCAGCTACTTCGTGGCGCTGTGGGGATTCAACAACGACCGACCCGGAGCGATCCACCGTCTTACTCCCGGGCGAGGCGGGAAGGTCGTGCCGTTTGCGTCAGGTGTAGGTCTGCCGAAGGATCCCAAGCAGGATCCGGTGTTCCTGACCTCGGCGCGCAAGCCGGCGTCCCTGGCGGTCGGTCCGGACGGCAATCTGTATTGGCTCGGCACAACCTATCGCACCTCGCGAGGGGCCGTTTATCGCATCGCGTGGCGGGACTGACGGGGCTCTCAGTAAAGCCACGGGAACAGCCGCTTCACCCGACTGGCGTAGTCGTCGTAATCAGGAAACTTCTCTCGTAGGAGCCGTTCCTCGAGTCGGGCCTTGGCGTCGAGGAGGACGAACATCGCCAACGCAAGTCCGAGACCGGGAAAGCTGCGCCAGCCGAGCGCCCACGCCAGCGACAGGAGCACGAGGCTGGTGTAGAGCGGGTGTCGGACGATGGCATAAGGCCCGTGGCGCACGAGTTGTGAATCGGGAAGCGGCTGCGGAAAGATGGTCCGGTAGCGGCCGAGCGTGGCCTTCGCGGTGATGCCGAAAAGGGCACCGGCGAGGAAGAGGGGGACGGCGATCCAGACACTCACGTTCCCGGACCACTGTTCGCGCCATATCGGCCCGGCGGCGACAAAGGCCGGCATCAGTAGCCACTGGATCACTGCCCAGACGCCACCCCGTTGCCAAAATCCGGACTCCATCCCGCCCGACCTTGCCGAACGGAAAACCCCGCCGCAAGCCGAGCCGGAGCTCCCGATGTCATGGGATCTGATAGGCGGAGTGGTGAACCGGCGTTGGGAATGGTCGGGTCATGTCGTCGCCAACCGTTTCACGCCGCCGGTGCTTGCTACAGCTCGCCACCGCTGCAGGAGGGGCAATCCTTCCTTCCCGCGTGGCGGCCGACGAGGTCCCGAAGCCGACCGACGCGCAGCGTGCCTCGATGGAGAAGCTCGCCCGGAAATTCATGGGCGACTTCAAGGTCCCCGGGCTTTCCATTGCCTTCGCCCATCGCGAACGGCCTTCGTTTTCGACGAGCTACGGCTTTGCCGATGCGGAGTCGCGCGAGGAACTGACAGCCGATCACCGCTTCCGCATCGCCAGTGTTTCGAAACCCCTGACCTCGATCGCCTTGTTCCAACTGATGGAAGACGGGAAGCTGGCTTTGGACGACAAGGTCCTCGGTCCGCAAGGCCGGTTGGGGATGGAAATCCCTGAACTCAAACTCACGCCCCGGCTTCGCTCGCTCACCGTGCACCACCTCCTCACCCACACCGGCGGCGGTTGGGGAAACCAGCGGAACGATCCGATGTTCCGCAACCCGAAGCTCGATCATGCGGCATTGATCGAGAGTACGCTGCGCGACGATCCCCTGCAGCACGATCCGGGGGAGCAGTATGCCTACTCGAACTTCGGCTACTGCCTGTTGGGTCGGATCATCGAGAAGGCTGCGGGTGTCTCCTACGAAGGTTGCGTGAAGGACCGGTTGCTCAAGCGTTGCGGGATCGATGGCATGGAGATCGCCGGCAACACACGCGACGAACGACGTCCGGGCGAGGTCGTTTATCACTCGCGTAACGGCGACCGTCCGTATGCCATGAATGTCCGGCGCATGGATGCGCACGGCGGTTGGATCGCCCGGCCATCGGAGTTGATCAACATTCTGGTGCGGGTCGATGGCGGGAAAGTCCGCGCAGATGTGCTCAAGCAACCCTCCGGCGAGCGGATGTTCACGGCCAGCACCGCGAATCCCCGCTATGCCTGCGGTTGGGCGGTCAATCAGGTGCCGAACCGCTGGCACAATGGCAGTCTTCCCGGAACGGCGTCCATTGCCGTCATTACCGCCTCCGGCATGTGCTGGGCCGCGATGACCAATGCCCGGACTCCCGGGATCGGACCGGCCCTCGACCGGTTGATGTGGGACTTGGCCCGCTGCGTTCCCGACTGGAAGGCGTGAAGGGTCGGTGATGCGCTGGGGATTTGGCCCCGGCCGAACCGGATTTCAGGCATCCGGGAAAAATGCCGGCAAATTTGAAATCGGCTGCCCGGGATGGCGAATGGGGGATGGCGCCAACCGCATCCGCGGGACCAACCGGCGGCCCAAGCAACCTCATCCGTCAATCCGACCATGCAATCCCGATTCGCCTTCAACTGTCTGCCGGTCACCATCGGCACGATCATTGCCACCGCCTGCCTGGGGGGCGCCCAACAGCGCCCGGATCAACGTGCGGAGCCTCGTCCGGATGAGCGGGGGCCGGTGTGGCGCCGAGTCCTCGAGGAGAAGACTCCGCCGGGAACCCGCATGTCATCGGCCCTGCATCAGATCGGCCGATTCCAGAAGGGTGCGGACCGGGAACAGGTCCAGAAGATGATCCGGCGCAAGGGGCTGGCCCATCGCGCCGACGGCAAGATCCAGGTGGAGATCGTGATGAACGGGGATCCCAAGCCGGAGATCGATCCGGACCTTCTCCGCGACCTCGGACTCGAGATCAATCTCGTGCGAGGGAACCGCGCCGACGGCTGGCTCAAGGCCGCGGATCTGATCCCGTTCTCCGCCAAGCTCGGCAACGACTACCAGGTGTCCGGGGTCACGAAGGAGACCACCAACGACGAAGGCCCGGCGCTCGTGAAATCTCTCGGTTATCAGGTCGGCGGCGGCGATGGCACCGGCATCAAGGTGGCGATCATCGACAGCGGCTTCACCGGTCTTGCCGCGGTGTCGAACTCCGGGACCGCTCCGGGTGCCTACACCGCGATCGACTTCACCGGCAACGGTCTGGAGGCGAACGACAACATCCACGGCACGGCGTGTGTCGAAGCCGTCTATGACCATGCTCCCGGTGCGACCTACTTCATCTACAGGACCTCGGGAGGCACCCAGTTCGCGGCTGCGGTCGACGATGCCATCGCGAACGACGTCGACGTCATCACCTGCTCGCTCGGTCCGCACAATACCGGATGGGACGACAATTCGGGGGTCTACTGTGAGGCGGTGGTCGCGGCGCTCGACGAGGGTATGCTCTTCTTCACCACCGCGGGGAACGAGGCGCTGAAGCACTGGCAGGGTGACTTCAGCGATCCGGATGCCGACGACTGGCACCATTGGTCCGGCGCGGACGAGAAGAACTTCATCACGGTGGCCGCGAACAACGCCGACGGCGACAACGACAACAGCAAGGTGGCGGTCTCGCTGCAGTGGGACGGCTCGCCCGACAACGATGACTACGACCTCTATCTCTTCGACTCGAACGACCAACTTCTCGACTCATCCATCGCCGCCAGCGGGTTCGAGTATCTGAGCTGGACGAATGAGTCCGAGGATCCGGTGGACGTCTACATCGCGATCCATCACTACGACGGCAACACGCCCGAGTTCGAGATCTTCGTTGAGAAGCAGCCGTTGACCTATGCCGTGGCCGCCAGCTCGATCGAGTGCCCGACAAACGTCACGCATGCGAACGCGATCTCGGTCGGTGCCGTTCATCGCAACGACTACAACGAGCCGCCTGGCGCCGACGTGCTCACCAGCTACAGCAGCCACGGACCGACCAACAGCGGGAACCAGGCGCCGGACATCTGCGCGCCGACGTCGACGACCACGCTGATCACCGAAGGGGGCTTCAGCGGCACGAGCTGCTCGGCTCCGAACGCGGCGGGTGCCACGGTGGCGTTCTGGTCGGAGCATCCGCACCTCAGCGCGACCGGTGTCCGGCAGATCCTCTTCCGTCTGGCATCGATGAACAAGGATTGGGGAAATCCCGGGGTCGACTACCAGTATGGCTACGGCGGACTGGTGCTGGATGATTTCCTCCCCGAGTCCCACTACGTTTACCGTAGCGCCAACAATCTGGCGGGCACCGCCGACCGCGCCTACTACGACCTCGAGCAGGCCGACGCCGCCGTTCCCGCGGGCGCCAACGTGAAGATCCTCGGCCAGACCTATCCGGTTCCGCAGGCGGGTGTCCGCCTGAGTCATCCCGCGACCTACCGCTCGCTGCGGCTGGATGCCGTCGTGGAATGAGCACGCCCGATCGAATTTGCCATCTTTTGAAACCGGCGTCCCCGAACTGCGAAGAGACGGGCGCCGGTCACACTCCCAAATCCGAATCCCAAACGACCAACCATCATGAAACTACCGAACTACGCACCCCTTGCCGCCGCCCTCGCCGTCCTCTCCATGTCGGCTGAACTTTCCGCATACAATCCTCCCATCAGCGGGCATCCGGATCCGACTTTCGCCTTCGTCGATAGCATTGTCCTCGAGAAGATGGACGACTTCGGCATCAACGGTTGCACCGTTGGCATCTCCAAGGATGGGCGGGTGATTTACCAGCGCGGGTATGGGTGGAGGAACTCGGGCAAAACCCAGCCGCTGCCGGAAAACGCGACCATGCGGCTCGCGAGCGTCTCGAAGGTTTTCGTGATCGAATCGATCAACAAGCTCAAGGCCGCAGGGCTCGATGAGAACACCCCCGTTTTCGACCTTGGACAGGAGGGCGGGGGAATTCTCGACATCGATCCGTGGCCGTCGCTCCAGGACGAGCGCATGAAACAGATCACGGTGAAACATCTCGTCGACATGAAGGCGGGCTGGGCGACCGACCACGTCTGGGAAACCCAGCAGATCTACGAGGCCATGGGTCTCGACGGCGATGAAGGCCATCCGCCGCCGGTCACGCTCGAGGAGATGACGCGTTACGCGCTCGGGCGGAACCTCGCGACCGATCCGGGTGCGGGGGATGACGAAGGGGAAGCGGTCTATTCCAACTTCAGCTTCAACGTTCTGGTCATGGTGATCGAGGAACTGACCGGGCAGAACTACTACACCTACCTGCGCCAGAACCTCGTGGGTCAGAGCCGGTGGGTCCCGGTCACCGACTTCTACCTCGCCCAGCCGTTCAGCGCCCTCGGGCTGCGTGAACCCCACTACTTCTCCGAGGTGGAGTCGGCCAATCTCTACGACCCGGATTTCAACAACGTGCCGATGCCCTACGGTGGCATGAACAACGAGGCAATGTATGGATCGACCTTCATCGTCGCGAGCGCCGCATCGCTGCTCTCTTACATGGAGGACTATGACCAACGGTGGATCGGCGACATGCCGGGAAGCAGTTCGACGATCATCGATTCCTCGACCGTTCCCGGAGTCGACATCGCGGTGATTTGCAACGAGAGGTTGGACGGAATGGCGAACCAATGGATCGGCGACATTATTGGCCAGGCGGTCGATGCCCAACTCGGGGGAGTCGTCAACTGGCCGACGCTGCGGGTCGATGGCCAGTGGATCGGCTGGGAGCCGGGCGACCCGATGTCGGGAATCGGCAGCTACGACACCGCCTACGGCAGCCTCGAGAAGGCGATGAACCACGTCACCGGCGGCACGCGGCTGAAGTTCCATCCCAGCGAGCAGCCCTTCACCGGAACGCTCAACAAGAAGCTCCGTCTCGATGCTCCCTTTGGTCCGGCCAAGCTCGGCGTTCCGGGTCCGTGAGCGTTGAGGAAAGGCTGCTGCTGGTCCCGGCTTGGTGCGATTGGTAACCCATCTCGGCTGCGATGGATCGGCCTCACGCGGAGTGCGTTTGGAAAACTAACCTTAGCGAAAAGGGCAGGCTTCCCTCGGCTAAAACAAACCAATCGGCCTCGAAGTCCTGACAGTAGTGGTGAGTCGAGCTCCTGACGCGTAGCTTGAGATTGTCTGCGGTGCACGATCGAGATATCGGCCCGTCCTCCCGAGATTCGTGATCTAGGCGCTCTGCCCCGCCCCGGCGAACGCCAGACCCCAACCATGATCCCGCAGCCCTGCAGGATGACGCGGACAGGCACTTCCACATGCCGAATTCGAGTGGTTCGGCATCGGTGCGAATTGCCTAGCTGGCTCAATAAACGGGTTCGGTGGTTAGGGTGCCAATGTAAGAGTTTATGGCGACTAGTAGCAGAGAGGTCGGGGACTTCACGAAAGATCAGGATGGTTGGGGATCTAGAGTTGTCCGCAATCCTGAAGATATCGGGGCAGGCTTCTTCCCGATTCACGAAGTAGCCTGCATCGTGCGAAATTTCCGCGCGGGTGTCTGTCGCGCGGATCCCCGCTTATGTCGATATCGCTAGGTAGCTCCGCCATGAAAAGGCTCGAACTGAGTTGTTCCATGGATTCGGCTCATTTCGGTGCAATCTTGACGAGACGAGCAACTTTCTTAGGGTGATTTCAGAGCGTGCGAAGAGGAGCCACTTAGGAATGTATGAATCTAATTCAATGAAAATATTTATCAGTTGGTCTGGGCAACGGAGTCGTGTCATTGCAAATGCCCTGCACGAGTGGTTGCCGCGGGTTCTTCAGAATATCACCCCATGGCTCTCTGAGGAGGACGTCGAACCCGGCACTAGATGGGCAAATGCCATCGCCGACAGTCTCGGTGAAATCAATATGGGAATCTTCTGCGTCACACCAGAGAACGCATCGTCTCCGTGGCTCCTTTTTGAAGCAGGTGCAATCTCAAAGATATCATCTCAGGCAGTCGTGTGCCCGCTGCTATTCGACATGGGGAGGGCTGATCTTGATGGACCGCTCTCCCAGTTTCAGTCTGTGGAATTCAGCGAGGAAGGAGTCACGCAAATCGTTAAGAAGATCAATAGCCTTCGTAAAGATCCCCAAGATGAGAACTGGTTGTCGGAGCAGATATCAGTGTGGTGGGAAAGGCTGAGCGAGAAAATCTCTGAAGGGATGTCAAGGGAAGGGTCGGCATGGAAGGTGGACCTGGAAGCCGTAAGCGCCGAGTTTGAGAACGGCGTGTCGGGCTTGAGTCGGCATTCCGAAATGGAAGGGAACAAGTATTTTCGGGGAATTGTTATTGAGTCGATCCGTGAGCAAGTCTGTACGATCGGAGATCTGCGCGCTAGATCGGGGTCGATATCCTTGTCATATGACGCTTACCCCCGTTATCTAATCAACCTCTTGAAAAGGGACAAGGCGACAGTCAAAGCTTTGGCGGTTATTGACGTAGAGGAGAGGTTCTGGAAGGGGAGAATTGGGCAGACTATTCGAAACAGTACCGATAAGAACAGTACGCGGGTGTTTGTTTTTCAGTCGCCTTCGCAGATGGAAGAAAACGTTCATATTCTTCGTGACCATGCAAAGCAGTATAATGTCTACTCGATCTCTTTTGAGAACCTCACGAAGGGATTTCCGGATTTCAACTACGACTTTTCGGTAATTGGAGATATTGCTGCCAGAGTGCTTGCCAAATACGAGGACAGCGGAAACGAACATGTTTCGAGAGTGATCACATTTCACACGGAGAAAGATGAGATTTCTGCCCACGAAGACGCTCTTGGCGGGATCATAAAGGCGGCCGTGTCAGTGTCTGGAAACCCGGATGACGCCGGCTTGGTCGAGGCTACCTTCCGGCAGCCTGAAATGAAGGTCAGGTCGTTGCGCAAACAGGTTGAGATGTCCGCATACATCGACATACATCATTATCATCAGCACGAGGAGAAGCACGTTTTCTACCTCGAGATGGTGGACGAGATGATTTCCCAGTTTGAGAAACGCCGAGATGATAAGGAGAAGCAAATTCGGGTGCTGGAGTTTGGTGCGGGGACTGGGCTTTTTACGAAGCGTATTCTTCGAAGGGAGAATTTGGATTTGACTGCAGTTGAGTTGGATTGGGCGTGTTATAATCTATTGGGACATATCATCGACACCACATGTACCGAAGGGGAGTTGCGCAACATCAAGGCGCGTGCTGTGAACGAGGATAGCCGACGATACGATCCAGATGGAGAATTTGAGTACATTTTTTCAGCATTCGCTGACCATCATGTCAAGCCATACGACAAAGAAGATTACTTTCGAAATGTCAGACGAAACCTCAAGCGAGGAGGGAGATATATTGTAGGGGATGAGTTTCTTCGCTCATACGATAAAACGAGCGCTGAAGATCGGCGTGAAGCGCTTGTTGATTTCCACACCTTCGTCATTGAGGAGGCGAGGCGGCATGGTCACCAAGAGCTCGTCAAACTCGAGGAGGCGGCACTTGACTCTGGGCTGCGTGAGGTTGGCGACTTCAAGCTGTCTTGTGAAGAGTACGAGGAGTTACTGGCTGAGGCTGGATTTGTATTCGAGAAAAAGAAGATCGGGCCCGATGCGCCCGATGACATCGGCGGTATTTACGTCTATTCGATTGGATGTGAGGACTGAAGGGGTCGCGCCATGCAATTTGGGGTTTGCTACTGCCCGGTTTTGTAGGGAATGACAGACCATCACGATGACGACGAACGTCCGTGTCGCCGAGGCTACATTCTCGGATCATCGGTTCGGCAGCCGGTGGACCGGATCCTGTCAATCGCGCCCGATTCAAACTTTTGGTGCTCCGTTTTCGGAGAAGTTGCTTCGAATAGGGCTCGGATTTCGACGTCATACTTTTCGCATGCTCTATCAAACACTGCGGCAATCCCTATTTATTTTGGTGTGCTTGAGCGCCCCGTTCGCAATTGCGGCGGACTTCGTCACCACCCGGGCGACCGGCACGGTCAAAAAGGGCTACCCGCTGAAGGTGCCCGCCGGGTCGTTCGTGGAAGTCGTGCAAGTCGGAGGCTTCAACGCATCGGTGCCGTATCCGACGGTCAAGTTCGCGGACGGCCGCGTCGCCGACAATGTGATCGTCAACCAGCGGATCTTCCACGGCTTCAAGTTCGCGGGCGTGAGCCGGATCGAGTTCAGCGGTCTGTGGGACCATGTGATCCTGTGGAAGATCACGCCCGCCTCGGAGTTCGGGAAAGACGGCGCGAGTTATGTCACCGTGATCCCTGGATTGCCTCCGCAGAATCCGGGCTCCGGCTACGAGGTTCCCCCGAACCGGCTGCTGAGGGTGCTGCAGACGGTTGATTCGGGAGCGACGGGCACCGAGCCGAACTGGGCCTCGGTGAGGATGGATTCGTCAGTCTCCGGCCTGAGCTCCGGCGGTTATCTGCCGACGCCGAGCGAGGCGTTCCCATTTCTCACCGACTACTACTGCGACTATCTGACCACGATCGAAGTGCTGCCGGCCGCCAGTGCCGCGGCGGTCACGTTGACGGTCGAGCAAAGCGATGACCTCAGCCAGTGGATCCCGCTGAGGACCTTTCAGGTTGAGGCGGCCGAGGCCCAGCAGTTCTTCCGCACGACGATCGATCGCTAACTCCGGCTGCGGCTTGCAGCGGAGCGGACCGCGGGACACGCTCCCGCGATGAAGCCATTCGCCGATCTGACTTCCCGTGGCCAGGTGCTTCGTTTGAGGCCGGTGGCAGAGTCGATCTTGCGCGCCTTCGATTTGGAAGGAGCGCGTTTTTCGAAAGTCCGGCATTGGCAGAATACGACCTTCCGGGTGGATGTGCCGGCGCTGAGTCGTCCGTGGAAACTCGATGATCCTTTCGTACCGGGGCGTTTCCTCCTGCGGATCAGCCGGCCGCATGAGAGGACTACCGCCCAGGTCGCGGGCGAGGTGGCGTGGCTCGATGCCTTGAGCGCGGAAGGTCGCCTGACGGTTCCGAAGCCCTTGCACACTCCGGTCGGCGATTCGTGCGTGGAGGTGTCGAATGCCGAGCATGATGGACTCGATGGCGGTCATGCGGCGACGCGGGCCGGCGTGATGCTGCACTGGATGCCCGGCCGGATGGCGAAGCGGAAAGGCCGGACCCTGAAGCACATGCGAATGGTCGGGAACTCGATGGCGCTGCTGCACGATCATTCCTGCCGCTGGCGGGAAGGCTTGTCGTTTGATCGGCCGAATTGGAACTGCGACGCGATCATGGGCCACAATTCGGCCATCGGAATCGAGCCGGACGTTTGGGACGAGTTGCCCGCTGACGAACACGAGCTGCACGCCGAGTGTGAGGAACGGTTGCGTGCCGCGGTTAAGGCGCTTGGCCACGCTCCCGAGGTGCACGGGATCATCCACGCCGACCTGCATTTCGCCAACGTCCTGTTCACCGGTGGTGAGGCGCGGCCGATCGATTTCGATGACTGCGGTCAGGGTCACTATCTCTACGACATGGCTTCGACCCTGATGGGTTTCGACGCCGAACCCGGACAATCCGAGTGGCGGGAGGCATTCGTCGAAGGCTACCGGCAGAACCGTCCGCTCGATGACGATCAGCTCACCTTCCTCGACACCTTCATCGCCGCACGCGAGTCGACCCTGATCCTCTGGTGCCGCAGCAGCGCCCGGACCCGCGAGGCCTTCCGCAAGGCGCTTCCTGCATGGCGGGAGCGCGCGCTTCCGGAAATCCGGCGTCGGCTGGATGCCTGAGCCCGCGCCCCCGGGGCGCGATGTCGTGAAGATCGCAGACAAGAAAGCCGCTGCGGATTGCGTAACCGGGTGATGAGAGTATTGTGCCCGTTCATCGTCATTGCGGTTGCCCTGAGTGCTCGGGGGAACGCCGAAATCCCTCCAGCCGCGTTCCGGGCTCAGACGCTCGATGCCGAACTCGGCATCGGCTACGGCTTGTCCGTCGCCGACATCGATGGCGACGGGAAACTGGACATCGTGCTGGTGGATGCGAAGGAGACCGTTTGGTACCGCAATCCCGAGTGGACGAAGCACCGCATGACGGGCCATCTGACCCGGCGTGACCACGTTTGCGTCGCGGCGTGCGACATCGACGATGACAACAAGGCCGAAGTGGCGGTTGGCGCGGAGTGGAATCCGGGTGACACGAAGAACAGCGGCGCTGTTTTCACTCTGACCGCTCCTGGCGATCCGACGAAAGAATGGACGGCTCAGAAACAGCATCACGAGCCGACCGTCCACCGCATGCACTGGGTGAACGATGCGAGTGGTTGCTACCTCGCGGTCCTTCCGCTCCACGGTTGCGACAACGTCAATGCGGAGGGTGATGGGATCCTGTTCCTCGGATACGAGCCGGCGGCGGATCCCGCGGCGAAGTGGTCGACCTTCCTGCTCAACGACAGCTTCCACCTCGCTCACAACTTCGACGTGGTGAGTTGGACGAAAGGAGCGGGTGACTCGATGCTCGTCGCCAGCAAGGAGGGCGTGAGTCTTGTTCGAGGTCGCGAAGGCAAGGGAACCCTCCGGTTGACGACGAAGGGAGCGGGCGAGGTCCGGCTCGGCGAGCTGGAAGAGGGGCGCCGTTTCATCGCGGCCGTGGAGCCGTTCCACGGAAACTCCGTCGTGGTCTATCCGAGCCCGGCCGAGGGGCAGGCATGGGATTCGGGCAGGGTGGTGGTCGACGACTCACTGGCCGAAGGTCACGCGCTGGCTTGCGCGGACCTTCTCGGGCTGGGTTACGATCAGGTGGTTGCTGGCTGGAGGAAACCGAACGCCGAGAAGAAGGTGGGCATCCGTCTCTATGTCCCGGACTCGCACGACGGCACCTCGTGGAAGCGGCATGCCGTGATCGATGACAACACGATGGCCTGCGAGGACCTCAAGGTCGCCGACCTGAATTCCGACGGCAAGCCGGACATCATCGCGGCGGGCCGGGCGACCCGGAATCTCGTTGTTTACTGGAACGAGCGGGACTGAGCGAAACGCGTCGGGGCGCCCGGCCGGAATACCACACGTCTCAGGGCGGTGGGTGCCCGGTGCGATGAGTTTCGATAGATCGCGGGGCGGAATGGGGTAATTTCCACCGCCCGTCCCATGCCTTCGACCCGATCTTTTGCCCTGCTTTTCTCGCTCGCCGCTCCTGTTGCGGTCGGAGAGGGATTGAAGAAGCGCGTCGATCCGCTCCTTTACGAATACTGCTACGATTGCCACGACGAGGCGACCACCAAGGCGGGCCTGGATTTGGAAGCATTGCCGTTCGCTCCGAACGATCCGGCCAACTTCGCCCTTTGGCAGCAGGTCCACGACCGGGTGGAGCATCACGAGATGCCGCCGAAGAAGAAGGACCAGCCGACCGACAAGGAACGGCGAGAGTTGGTCGACTACCTGAAGACCGATCTTCTCGCCGCCGACCGGGCGGAGATCAAGGAACACGGACGGGTGCGCGGTCGCCGGCTGACGCGGGTCGAGTACGAGCACACGCTTCACGATCTGCTCGGCATCCGCATTCCGCTGGCCGACCAGCTTCCGGCGGATGAGTCGGACCACGAATTCGACAACGTCGCGGTCGGTCAGCAACTCAGCCATTTCCACCTCAACCAGTATCTCCAGGCCGCCGACATCGCGCTCGAGGAAGCCTTCGGCCGTCTTGAGAACGGCGACGAGAAGTGGAAGCGGACTTACTCGCCGCGCGAGCTGGCGACGGTCGGGCGGCAAGGCAATTACCGCGGCCCCGAAGAACGCGACGGCAAGGCGTGGACTTGGGCGATGCGACTGCAGTTCGTCGGCCGCATGATCGGAACCAACGTGCCCGAGTCAGGCTGGTATCGGATCACGATCAAGGACGTGGTGGGGGTCAATCCGGGACCTGACGGTGCCGTGTGGGCGTCGCTGCGGACGGGTGCCTGTGTCTCGAACGAACCGATGATGTATCCGGTCGCAAGCGTCGAGGCGACGCCGCAACCACGGGATCACTCGTACGTCGCGTGGATGCGGAAGGGCCACGTCCTCGAGCTGCGGCCCAACGAGGGAACGAACAAGTTCACCAACAAGGGGCAGAAAGGCGGCAAGCTGTTCTACAAAGGACAGGACTACCGGAAGGACGGCATTCCCGGAATCGGCTTCGGGCCGATCACCTTGGAGAGGATTTATCCGGGTGGGTCACGCGGCGAGCTGTTGAAGAAGCTGCTGCCCGGTGTGCCGCTCAAGGGTGACCAGCCGGCAGTCAAAGATGCGAACTTCGCGCTGTCGCGCCTGATCAGGAGCTTTGCCGAGCGCGCGTTCCGACGCCCGGTCACCGAGCAGCAGGTTGCTCCTTACATTGAGCTGGCGAACGCGAAGCTCAAGGAGACCCAGCAATTCGCGCCGGCACTCCGCGCCGGATATCAGGCGGTCCTGTGTTCACCGCGTTTTCTTACTTTCGTGGAAACACCGGGGCGGCTTGACGATCACGCCCTCGCCACGCGGCTCAGCTATTTCCTGTGGTCGAGCACGCCCGATGCGGAGCTTCGTAAACTCGCCGATGCCGGTCGGCTCCGCGAACCCGGCGTGCTCCATGGCCAGGTTGAGCGCCTCTTGAGCGACCCGAAGGCCGAGCGATTCATCGAGCACTTCACCGACCAGTGGCTGAACCTGCGCGAGATCGATTTCACCTCACCGGATCCGCGACGCTTCGGCAGCTTCGATCCGGTGGTGCAGGACTCGATGGTTCTCGAGACACGGGGGTTTGTCCGCGAGTTGCTCGCGAAGGATCTCAGTGTGAGGAATTTCATCCGCTCGGACTTCGCGTTCCTGAACACGCGCCTGCAGACCCACTACGGGATGAAGGACGTCACGGTCGTGCCGGGCAAAGGACTCCAGAAGGTGCCGGTGAAGCCGGGGCAGCGCAGCGGCCTCGTCACTCAGGGATCGATCCTCAAGGTCACGGCCGATGGATCGGTGACCTCACCGGTGCTGCGCGGCGTGTGGATCGGCGAGCGACTCCTCGGTCTGCACATCCCGCCGCCGCCGCCGAACGTCGGCGCGATCGAACCGGACATCCGTGGCGCCACCAGCATCCGCGACCAACTGGAGAAGCACCGATCCGAAGCATCCTGCGCCAGCTGCCACGAGAAGATCGATCCGCAGGGCTTCGCGCTCGAGAGTTTCGATCCGACCGGCCAGTGGCGGAGCCGCTACGGAAACTCGCCGAAATCCGCGAAGGTCGACCCGAGCGGCATCACGCCGGATGGAAGTACCTTCAAGGACATCCAAGGCTGGAAGGAAATCTACCACAGCCGCCCGGAGCAACTCGCCACCGCCTTCGCCGGCCACTTGCTTACCTACGGAACCGGTGCTCCAGTGCGGTTCAGCGACCGCGAGGCGATCGCCGGGATCCTGACCGAAACGAAAAAGAACGGCCACGGCGTCCGTTCCCTTGTTCACGCGATCGTCCGCAGCGAGCCCTTCCAACACAAGTGAGCGCATGAAGTCCTTCCATATCCATACCGGTGCCGCCCTGTCGCGACGCACCTTCCTTCGCGGCGCGGGAGCCGTGATGGGCCTGCCTTTGCTGGAAGCCATGACGCCCGCGTTCTCCGCGCCCGCCCGCACCCCGCAGCGCTTCGTCGGAGTCAGCCTTTACCTCGGTCTGCACGGGCCGAATCTCACTCCGAAGGGATCCGGTCGCGACTACACGCCGTCGCGCTACCTGCGTCCGCTGCAGGACATCCGCGACGACTTCACCGTCGTCAGCGGTTCGTCGCACCCCGGCGTCGTCGGCGGCCACACCGCGGAAAGCAGTATCTTCTCGGCCTGTCCGAACCAGCGCGGTGCCACCACGCGCAACACGATCTCGCTCGACCAGCTCATGGCCAAGCACCTCGGCCACGAGACGCGCTTTCCTTCCTTGGTACTGAATACCGGCACCGAGAAGAGTCCGTCGTACACCGAGAACGGCGCGATGATCCCCGCGATCAACGATCCGCGGAAACTGTTCGCCAGCCTGTTCGTCGATGACTCGCCGCAGGCGCGGAAGCGCAAGGGCGAGCTGCTTCAGGACGGCAAGAGCATCATGGACATCGTCGGTGAGGAGGCCAAGGCGCTCGAGCGCGAGGTCGGCTCCGGCGACCGCGAGAAACTCGATGCCTGGTTCACCAGCGTGCGCGAGTTGGAGCAACGGCTTGAGATGAACGAGTCGTGGGTCGAACGCCCGAAGCCGAAAGTCGGCAAGCCGCCGCGTCCGGCGGACCCGAACAACGCGGCCGACGTGAAGCGGGCTTTCCTCGACATCGCCCTGCTCGCGCTGAAGACCGACTCGACCCGCTTCCTCACGCTGCACTGCACCACCAACGGCGTCCGCTCGCTCGATGGTGTGGAGGAAAACTACCACGGGCTCAGCCACCACGGCCGAGACGAGGACAAGCTCGAGCAACTGACGATCGTCGAGCAGGCGATGGTCAACGCCTGGGCCGACTTCGTCCGTGAGCTCAAGGCGCATGAGCAGGGAAGGGGGCGTAACCTGCTGGACGACACCATGGTTCTCCTCACCTCGAATCTCGGCAACGCGTCGTCGCACGACAACAAGAACCTGCCGGTGCTCTTCGCCGGCGGCAGCTTCGAGCACGGCCGCCACTTGGCCTTCAATCCGAAGGACAACGAGCCGCTCCCCAATCTCTACCTCAGCGCCCTCCGCAGCCTCGGCCTCCAGGAAGAACGCTTCGCCACCAGCACCGGCGAGCTGAAGGGGCTGGTGAGGAAGGGGTAGCGCGCTGGCGAGCTGACCTTCCGGAGGTACCGAGCGGATCAAGGCTTTGGGAGTGCGAAGGTGTAAAGACCCAGAACTGGGTTCTGATAATTGTTCAGGTAATGTTAAGCGCCCCCGGTGGGAGATGCTAGCTAGATTTGGCGCGAATGGTTCACCCTGGATGGGCTTGAAAGGCTTGTTGTACATGACGATATTCTCTTGCGCCGATCGCCGTCGGAGGCAGATGCCGAATGCTCGGCAGATCGTGGCGTAGAACTGCCAGTTCCGTATTCGAGCGGTGTCAGTAATGGGAATGTAGAGGTAGCGGCCGATGCGATTGAAGGATCACAGTCAGGCAGCATCATCCATCTCCCTCCTCGATATCAGTGAATGACTAGTGGCACCCCAAAGTATGCCCGAAATCACCTACATAGCCATAAACTTGAGGAACTCGACGTTCCCGCTTGCGCCGTGCGCAAGATCTCTGTTAGCGATCTATCATAAACTTGTATGGGACTGATGAGTGGTCGATCCTCTTCCGAGCAAGCCGCCCGGTTGTTGGTGTGCCTGAGCCGGGACACAGGTACTTGGGGCACCTCAGAATCTCCCATCTGGCCTAAGCTCTCTCTATCCGTAGGGCTTGATCTTAGTAAACCATGAAAGCCGAGGCACCTACCCCCCCCCATTTTGAGGTTGTGGCAGATGCAGCCAAAAGAGGTCGTATTGCAGTATTCCTCGGTGCCGGAGTGAACTACGCGCAGCAACCCGCAGGAAGATCCTGGCGCCCTGAAGCTGAATACCTGCCTACGGGGAGAGAATTATCCCACTACCTTGCTCAAGCGTCAGGATTCCCTTCTCAGCTGGAGGTTCCGGAGTGCGCGGGCGTCCCCATTCCCCAGAATGGCGTAGCGGCGGGTGCTGGAAACTCGTGCCCGATCCGCCATGACTTTGTCAAGTCGGTCCGAGGTGTGCTGGAAGCGGACCTCGCTCAGGTATGTCAACACATCCAGACCAGTGCGAGAGGCAAGCTCAATCTCCCGTTAGAGCTCCAGCGAATTTTTGAGCGCGACTATGCGCCGACCTTGGTGCACGACGTGCTTGCAAAGTTGCCCTCGAAGTCAGAGCGCAACCGTGGATCGATCTTCATCACGACGAACTACGACACGGTTATGGAGTCCGCGTTGGCAGCGGCTGGAGAACCTTTCGACGTGGTTTACTATCGGGCACCAACAGTTGCCAACCCGGTGTGGTTGTATCACTGGAGAAACGCCCACGAGTATTATGAGGCCCGAAGATTGAAAACGCCTGCTGGAGTCATGCGCGATGAGACTCCTATTACCGCACTAGCTGAGTACGATGGGCTCCCCATCGGCTCGGATCAGCAACGCGGCTACCCTTCGATCGAACCCGAAGACAAAGCCCGGACTCTGGTAGTAAAAATACACGGGACCGTATCACCGGATGGCTTCGAGTCGTCGAGTTTTGTCATCAGTCAAAATGATTACATCCAGTTTCTGAGGACTGTCTCGACGAAGACACCGTTTCCCACCACGCTTGAGGATAGGTTAAAGGAGGTGCACTTCCTATTTGTCGGGTACGGACTCGGTGACTGGAACATACTGGCGATTTGCCAGAATCTCTGGGCCCGGCGAGGCGTTCCGAACCTATACAACTGGGCAATTCAGAAAGACCCTTCGCAAGCAGATATTGATCGGTGGGAATCTGCTTCGGACGGTTCTGCAACGATTGATTTGTTCAATCAGGATGGCGCCGAGTATGCCAAACAACTGAACCAGTATCTCTGATCGACGTGAAACCATTGGCTTCACCATTTGTAGGCCTAGCTCCATACACGAGGGAGTCGCGACGTTACTTCTGCGGTCGAGATCGTGAAGTGAGGCTTGCTGTGGCAAACGCGCGGGTCCGACGACACACGATCGTCTATGGGCCATCGGGCTGCGGTAAGTCGTCGGTATTGTGCGCGGGTCTGATCCCCGAATTGGAAAGGCATGGCGACAGAATCGATGATGCCGATGCGAGCTTCTGTGGTACCCCGCCGCCAGCGGTTCTGTTACTCCGGGACGAATGGGCGACCGACCCTTGGCGGTCGCTGTGCATGCGGGTGGAGGCACTCCCATCGTCCGAGGGGCTGAAGTTCCCGCGTCACTGGTTTCCCGCTTGCCATGCAGAGGATTCGAAGAAAGGGCGGAACTTGTCTCTGGCTTCCGCCCAATCACTGGTTCTGGTCTTAGATCAGTTCGAGGACTTGTTCATTCGGTTTCCGCAGATTGCGCAGCTTACGCCTGCCAAATTGCTCGATCTGGCCTCGCGCATGCGAGAGCCGGAACCTTCATTTGATGATCTTCCGGAGGAAGCCGCCTCCGGGATCAAGACCGCCGCATGCCTCATCGCGCTGTTGAATGATCCGGGAACACCGGTCAATGTCGTTTTGAGTTTGCGGGAGGACTTCCTGTCGCGATTGGACTGCTTCAAGGGACTGATTCCGGGTCTGTTTGATTCGACTCTGCGCATCCAGTTTCTTGATGAGGCGGGAGTCCGCAAGGTTATCGGCGAATCCTTGAGGCGGTGGACGGAAGACCATCAGGGTAAATTCGAGGCGGAGCCTGGACTTGTGGATGCGATTGTTGGTGATGCAGGGCTGAAAGTTCGTCAACTCGTTAGGGCCGGTGTCGATTCTCGCTACGAGACACCATTTCTCCAATTGAGTCTTGAACAAATCTGGATTGTCGACGCGTTGCATGGAGATCCTGATTGGATTTGTGATCCCGCGGGTGCCCTTCTGACAGAAGACACCTTCACGACTCTTGGCAACTCGCAAGGCGTTCGTTCCACATTCGTCGACAAGAGCTTGGCCGATCGCGTCGGCTCGTCAAATGAGCAACGCTGGCTTATCGAGGCTTGCCGCTTCTTGGTGTCGCGTAGCCAGAAGTTCCCGTGGATCGCATCGGAGCTTGTGAGGGAGATCGAGGAGCCTCTGACCCAAGACAACATCGAGCCTCCTTCGACCGCTGAGATGGTTGAACTACTGAGTCGCTTCACAGAGGTGCGGTTGATCACCCAGCTTCCATTCGACGACCAGCGTGATCCTGATGATGGTCGATTTGAGGTCGCTCACGATTCGCTGGCTGCTGATGTCTATCGGTGGCGGGTCGAACAGCTTTCGGCTCTTTCGAGCAAGCGAGTGCACGACCAGCGGGTTAAAGAGCTGATGCAACAGCAAGGCGACGAGCGTGCTGCTGACCGGGAGAAGGCACGAAAAGTCCAGAATCGGATCCTAGGTTTCGCGGCGGTGGTTGCGCTAGGACTAGCTGGGTGGGCTCTTAGTAACGCTCATCGAGCAAACAAAGAGACCAAGCGAGCAAACTTTGAGGCAAGCGAAGCGATTGAGGCAAGAGAGGACGCCGAGATTGCGAAGGCCGCTGCCGAGGCCGCCGCGGAGTCGGAACGGAACGCTCGAGCTGAAACCGAGAGGAAAGTGGACGAGCTGGCAGCGACCGCCGAGGAACTCGAGAGTAAGCTGCAAGAGAGTGAGCAAGTGAGCGCCAAGCTCACGGAGCAGCTCGATGAAGCCAACCGCGCGCGGGCAAACTTTGAAGCGATTGCAGCGGATCAAGCTAAAGTGCTCAGCGACATCCAGGATGTGCTGAGGGACTCAGAATCGACGCTAACCGCCGACCAGGAAAGGAAATTGAGAGACTCTGAGGAGCGAGTGATCGCGACCAAGGATCTTGCCAACAACGGGACTAAGCAGGTTGAAACGCTCGCCAAAACAAGCAGTGATCTGATCGCCCAGACTTCTCGGGCTCCAGAGGATGTGGTAGCCGATCCGAAAGCGCCGACTCTGGTTAAATCACTTGCTGCAAGCAATGACGCAATTACGGCTATTGCATTCTCAAAGGATGGTCGCCTTGCGAGCGCTGGACTGGACAACTGGGTACGAATCTGGTCTGCGGAAGGAGAGCAGTTGACCGAGTTCCAAGGCAGTAGCAGCAATGGGGTGAATTGCATCGCGTTCAGTCCTCTAGCTGAGCCAAATCAGCTCGTGGCGGGCAGCAGCGGCTCGACGGTTAGAGTTCGCGATCTGGTCGCCGAGACGACCCGAGCGTATGAAGGGCACAAAGATGCGATTACCAGTGTATGCTATCACCCCAATGGTTCTCGCATTCTATCGGCCAGCAATGATCAGACTGTCCAGATTTGGGATGCGGGTAATCTGAAGCAGTGGCGGACCGCATCGCTTGATGCGATGGTCACTTCAGCATCATTCGATCCCTTCGGGAGGCGGGTTATTGCCTCCACATCCGGAAATAGATCCATCATATGGACTCCCGAAAGTGATGGTATTCCCATTGAGTTGAGCACTGGAGGATCCGTTCCGAGCGGCGTTTTCAGTCCCGACGGATTGCTCGCTGCCACTGCTGGTGCCGATGATGGCACGATAGCTGTATGGAATGTCGAAACGGGAGCTAAGGTGTATAGTCTCAAAGGGCATGAGGGCAGGGTTTTTCAAGTCGCTTTTCATCCGAGGGAGGGCAAGATTGCGACAGCGAGTGGTGACCAGACTATCCGCGTCTGGGATAGCGCCACCGGGAAAATGGAGAGACGTCTCACTGGGCATCAGGGAGAAGTTCGGCACATTGCTTACAGCCCGGACGGAACGAAGTTGCTTTCAGGTAGTTCGGATGCGACGGCGAGGATCTGGTACGACGGGGAAGACCAAGCCAAGTATGTCCTGCGCGGACACTCCAGACGGATTACCGCTATAGCCTTCGATACTTCGGGGGACCGTATTGCGACTGCAAGCTTTGATGGTGGGGTGCAGCTATGGGACCTAACTGGGGACCAGGAAATCGGGCTTGATTCAGAGCCTGTTGGTTGGTCGCTTTATGGTTGGTTGGACCCCGATGTCGAGGCGCCAATGCTGCGGGCCCAGTCGTTCCGTCCCGAATCGGGTGAGCGCACGGCGATTCCGGAACGAGGGATGATAGTCATAGCTGAGGCAACGATGAATATCCGCGATAGCGTATCGCTCGGCGAGAATGGAAAGTGGGATCAAGGCACGCCAATTGGGAGGCTTCAGGAGGGCGACCGAGTGAAAGTTCTGGAGGTGAGCGAGCTTGATCCCAAAAGCGATCCGCCGGGGGTTTGGATTCAATTCAGCCGAACCTCGTCAGATTAGCACGTAAAATGCACGACTTCCGCGGTATGTCAGACTGAACGCAACCTTGTGTAGCAGTTTGACCAGCGCGGTTCGCACCGGAGGGGTCTTGGGTCGTGGGCCTGACTTTTTGAGTCAGGGAATACTGCCCTCAACGACCTGAACGAAGAACTTCGGATCCACGCCCGGGGTCACGGCGACGCTCAGGACGTCGGCGGAGCCGGTGGCGACGATTTCGGTGCCGGGAATGGCGGCGAAGCCGAGAAGGGTGTCGGAACCTTCGAGGTGGTAGGTTTGGCCGTTGGTCAGGCCATCGACGGTCACTTCGAGATTGCCGCCGTTGATGGCGACGTTGGTCACGAGGATCGGCGCCGATGCGCCCGGGCTGGTTTCGATGAAGAGGCCCGCGCCATCAAGCACGCTGACGAACCGGCCGCTGTAGAAGCTCGGGGTGGTCACCATCAGGGTGAACTCACGAATGCCGGCTTGATACAGAGCGAGGAGGTTCTCGGTCAGGTCGATGTCGCCATTGGTCTGGGCGACAAGCACGCGGTGGGTCCCGCCCACGACATCGCCCGGCGTCGCACCGATGGCCGGATCGACGAAGTCGGTGTAGTTGACCGTCGCGTTGTCGGGGACGATGCCGGTTCGAACGATCGGGACCGTCGGATCGGTGTAGGAAATGTAGACATCGAACGGCTTGGCCTCGTCGCTCATGTCGAGTTTCAGCCTCAGTTCTAGGAGGTCCAAATTCAGCGTGTTTGTGGCGAGGTAGCTGTCGAGATCGGTGAGATCCATTTCCCACTGCATGAAGCCCGCCTCGGAGGTGCTGGCGAAGCGGTTCAGCGTCTTGATGCGGGTCACGGAAGTGTAGGTCCGGAGACCGATATCGGTGCCCTTGTCGGGCATGGTGACCGAGCTCTCTTCGAACACCGCAACGGCATCGTTGGTGGCCGAGCCACTGGTGCAGGCGAAGCCGACGTAAACCGGGTCGGTCATCACCACGGTGGCGCTGGCGGGCGACGCCGGGGCGTAGGTCACGCCATCGCCCGAGATGAAGAACTCGAAGAGGTCGCCGGTGCGGGTGATGCGGAGCCATTGCGGCGGCGTTCCTCCGGGTGCGCCGACGGTTTCGGACGCGACGTTGCCGTCGGCGTCACGGCTCACGACCACCGGCTCGCCACCCGGTCGGACACCGAGGAACACGTGGGCGGAATCCAACGCTTGGGATCCGCGAACCATCAGGCCGGCCTGGGCCGCGGCCTCGAGGGACGTCAGCGAGGCCAGTTTGACGTCCACGCTGAAGTTGCCGGTGTCCTGCCACGCGGTGAATTCGAACTCGTCCGATGCGGTCGCTCCGATGCCGTTCGCGCCGTAGCCGGTTACGGTCGCGCCATTACCGTTGAATGAATTGGTGCCCGAGTTGTTCGAGTCGAAGCTGTAGCTTCCGGTGGGGAAGATGCCATCCGGGTTGCCTCCGGGGTTCTGCGAGACCGCGAGGAGCACGGAAGGAACGTCGATGCTGGCACCGGCGACGGCGGTTGCCGCGACCGGCCCGTGCTGATCGGCGTAGTAGAGGGTCGGGTAGAGGTCGTCGCGAACAAGGAAATGGCCGATCTGCTCGCTGCCGAGGTCGTCGGTGCCGATGCTGATTCCGGAACCGCTCTCCACGGTCAGCGTGCGGCCGGAAAAGAAGGACGGCATCATGACCGAAACCAGAAGCTTCCGGACACCCGCATTGTAGAGGCCGAGAATGTTGGTGCTTTCGGAAAGGTTGCCGGTGGTTCCCAGCTTGAGGATCTTGTGGGTGCCGTTGACCACGTCTCCTTCGGCAGCCGACTGGGACGGCCAGTAGAAGTTGTCGTAGTTGAGCTCGGAGTCGGTGCTGATCGATGTCTCCGTGATGCTTTCTCCGGCTTCGGTGTAGGAAAGGTAGACATCGTAGGCCTTGCCGGTATCCGACAGGCTGAAGACGAGGTCGAGGGTCAGGGCGTTGAGCGTGTCGGTGCTGCCCGGGCCGGTCAGGTAATCCTCCACCGGGGAGAGATCGATTTCGTACTGGAACGCGCCCAGCCGTCCGGCGCCGGTCAAACCGCCATCCGTGCTGGAAGCGAAGCGATTGAGATTCCTGAACTCGATGCTGGCAGGGTTCGTTTGGACGCCGAGGTCGGTGCTCGGATCGCCGGGGCCACCCGATGTCGGAACCTGGCTGCTTGCGGTGAACAGGCTGTTGAGCTGCAGCGGTGCTCCCGCGACGTTGCGGGTGTCGAACGGCCCGATCGCAGGATCGAAGTGGACGTCCGTGTTGGAGTGCGAGTTGTTCGAGATGCGCAGATCACCGACCTGCTCGGGGACGGCGAGCAGGATGCTCTGGAGGCCGAAAGCGGCGGCGGCAAACCTCAGGGAATTGGGGCTCATGAGTTTTTCGGGTTTATGGGTCGGGTTGTTCAGTTGTTGAGATCGATGGAGACTGGCTTCGAGCCGTTGGCGTCGTAGGCCCGGTCAAAGCCGAGCTTCGCCAGTTCGTCGGGCGAGAGGGCGCGTCCGCTGCCGTCGGCGAAGCAGACATTGGCCTTGTCGCCATGGCGCAGCGCGACGCGGTCGTTGCCGGAGATGCGGAAAATCTGCTGGCCGTCGCTGCGGCACGAGTCTGCCAGAAGCACGTGGTTGGCGGCGTTCTTCAGGTTCGCGAGACGGAGGGTCGACAGTTGGCCGGTGCGCCCGCCCGAGTCCTTGAGCGATTCGCTCTGCCACTCTGCTCCCGAACGGAGCTGCGGGACGAAGTTGATGCCGTAGGTGTTCCAGTGGATCGTCTGCGGCTCCGGGGCACTCGGGCAGAACATGACGTCCTTCATCGTGGGGTAATGAGCGTCGGTCGGGTTCCTCGGCAGCCCGAGTTGCTCGCTGATCACGTAGTAGGGCCGGTAGTCGAAGTTACCCGAGCCGCCGGCGAAGACCGCGATGCGGCCGTGGTTGTCGGTGGCGGAGTCGAGGAGCATCATGGTGGCGTTCTTCTGCTGGTTCATGCAGGTCGCCCGCCGTGCCTTCTGCTGCACGTTCTTGGTGATGGCGAAAACGAGGGAGGCGAGCGCCGCGACGATCACGATCGCGACCATGAGCTCGACCAAGGTGAAGCCGGTGTGGCGGAGGGTTTCGGGTTTCTTCATTTCAGGCTGTCGGGTTGGTTTGCATGGGAAATAGCCATGCCTGTTTTTTGGTTAACCGGGAGCGGAACATTTTCGGAAAGAGCGCCTTTCCGAAGCCTCGCTACTTCACCCAAGGAAGCCGGTTTTTCTCCATCAGGTGGCGGATCTGATCCTGATCAAGCGCCCCACCGACCACATGGAGTTCGTCGATTTTCCCTTGGTATGTCGGTCCTTCCTGCTCGCTGAAGAGCTGAATTCCCAGAGTCAGCGGCCATCCGGAGCGGCCGTCCGAAAGCGTGTCGACCGATGGCCCCGTGCGGGTGTGGTGCACGGTCTGAGGCTGGCCGTCGACGTAGTGATGGAGTTCGGGAAGGCCTTCTTCATCGGTTTCGCCGGTGAAGACGAAAGCGACATGATGCCATTCGCCGTCGAAGATGTCCGCCCCGTCGAGCGGGCTGGTTGCCCATGCGCCGCCCCAGTTGGTCGACAGGCTCTTGCCTTCCTTCGAGGTGCCCAGTGACCACTTGGCTCCCTCGCCTCCGGCCTGGCCCCAATTGACCAGCGAGCAACCGTCCTCGGTCTGGTCGGACGCATTGACCCAGAAGGCCACCGTGCGCGGGCGGCTGCCGTCGATACCGTAGAAGTCACCCCGGCCGAAGCGCGTCGGTTGGTCGAGCAGGAACGCGCGTCCGTGAAGGCCTTCGCCGGTCGATGAGTCGACGGTCTTCCTGCGTTTTTCGAGGTCGAAGGTGTAGATGCTCAGATCGTGGAGGCCGGGCGAATCGGTATCGCAGGGGAATCCGCCATTCTCGATCCGGTCGAAGGACCAGTGCCAGTAGGGAGCGGTGGCGGTGAGCTGCTTGTTGAAACGACGATCATCGTAGGGAATCGTCCGCGGCTTGCCGATGGCGTTGGTGCGGATCGCCTGGTGGGCCGTCAGCACGACCGGCTTGAGCGTGGAGAGAATCGGTTCCACGCGGACCGTGCCCTCGGCGACGTGCACTTCCTCATCGACCTGGGTGGACGCGATCACTCCGAACTCCGTTCCGAGATCGACCACACGAATCCGGTCGGTGTGGACGATGAACCTGTCGCCGCCGGCACGTGCCCAGAGTCGGCCATCGGCCATGTGGACTTCGTCCGGATTCCGAAGATCGAGGATGCCCGGGCCTTCGAAAATCAGGTGGGAGCCCGAGGTGAGCTGGATCTCCAGCGTGCCGGCATCGAGCCGGATCCGGGTGTCCGGCTCAAAGGTGCCGTCGGAGTTCAGTCCGCCCAGCTCGTAGTTCCAAACGCTGCCCGGACCGGCCTTGCAGAAGGCTTCCGGCGGGGCGGGGGGCCTCAGCATCGAGCCGATGAAGGCGATGATCGCGAGTAGCGCCGCAGCGGCCATCAGGGCGCGGGCAAACTGGCGACCCTGGGCAGGGGGCTGTCGCTCGTCGGCCACGCCACCGAGTTCCGCCAGCGACTCGGCCTTGCTCTGCATCAGGCTCGAGAACCGCATGTGGGCGATGTAGGCCTCGCGAGCCTCGGGCTCATCGCGGAGCTGATCCATGAGCTGCTGGTGTTCCGAGGCCGTGAGGCATCCGTCCTCGAGGCTCTGGAGGAGCTGCTCGAGTTGTCGCTTTGGCGAGCTTGGCGAATTCATGAGGCCGACGGTTTGGATGGATCGGCCACGCTTTCCTCAATGCAGCGCTTCAGTCCGGCGCGGAGGCGGAACAGCGTGACTTTCAGAGCCTGGACCGAGCGTTGGGAGGTCACGGCGAAATCCTGCAGCCGCGTCCGGTGCCAGTAGCGCTGGACGAGGAGTTCCCGATCTTTCGGGCGGAGCTTGCCAAGGCAGTCGTCGAGGGCCTCGAGGCGGCACTCCTGGTCTTCGGGCGTCTCGGGGCGGGCCTCGATGTCGTCCGCGATCTTGATCGCCACGTCGGGATCCAGCGTGACCCAGCGACGTCGCTTGAGCTGTTTCAGGTAAGCCATCGTCTGGAACCGGGCGATGCTGAAGGCCCAGGCGCGGAAGTTCGTTCCGTGGGTGAAATCGGCACGCTTCCGCCACAGAACGGCGTTGGTATTCTGGATCACGTCGTCCACGCCCGGGGCACCGGGGAGGAGCGAGATGATGAAACTCCGGATGATGTTCTGGTGCTCGGTCAGGAGCTGGACGAACTGGACGTCACCCGGGTCATCGTCGATGGCGTGAAGCTGAAGCATGGGCTGCTGGGAAATAGCACTTCCCCGCAGCGGTTAACATGGCACAGCGAAAAAATGCTCCGATCCGCCATGGAGCCCGGACTTCCGCCGGCTGCCAGCCCCCGTCAGCCCAGCAATTCCTTGACCACGCGAGCCTTTTCCACACCGGTCAGTTTGAAGTCGAGACCTTGGAATTTGTAGGTGAGGCGCTCGTGGTCGATCCCGAGCTGCTGGAGCATGGTGGCGTGCAGGTCGTGGACGGAAACGCCATTGTCGGCGACGGCGTAACCCAACTCGTCGGTGGAACCGTAGGTCGTGCCGCCCTTGATTCCGGCGCCCGCCATCCACAGCGAGAAGGCCTGGATGTGGTGGTCGCGGCCCGAGCCCTGGGCCATCGGGGTGCGGCCGAACTCACCGCCCCAAATCACCAACGTGTCGTCGAGCATGCCACGCTCCTTGAGATCCTTCACCAGTGCCGCGGTCGCTTGGTCGACATGCCCGGAGACAACCTCGATCCCGCGTTTCACTCCGCCGTGGTGGTCCCAGCCGCGGTGGTAGAGCTGGATGAAACGCACGCCGCGCTCGGCAAGGCGCCGGGCCAGCAGGCAGTTCGAAGCGAACGATCCGTCGCCCGGCTTCGCGCCGTAGCTTTCGAGCACGTGAGCCGGTTCGTCGGAGACGTCCATCAGTCCCGGCACGGATGCCTGCATTTTGAAGGCCATCTCGTACTGGGCGATGCGGGTCGCGATCTCCGGGTCGTTCTGACGTTTGCCGAGCATCCCGTTCATCCGGTTGATCGCGTCCAACAGTTCCCGCTGGTCGTCGCGGGTCACGCCTGCCGGGTTGTTGACGTAGTGGACCGGGTCGCCCTTCGAGTTGAACTGCACACCTTGGAATTTCGAGGGAAGGAAACCGCTGTGCCACTGGCGCGATGCGATCGGCTGGTCCTGCCCGCCTCCCGAGGAAGTCATCACGACGTAACCCGGAAGCTCGTCGGTTTCCGCGCCGAGTCCGTAGAGCAGCCATGAGCCCATCGACGGCCGGCCCGGAATGATCGAGCCGGTGTTCATGAAGGTGTGGGCGGGATCGTGGTTGATCTGCTCGGTATGCATCGAGTTGATCACCGCGATCTCGTCGGCGATCGAGCCGATGTGCGGGAGCGCGCTCGACATCATCCGTCCGCACTTGCCGTACGGTTTGAACTCGTACTGCGGTGCAAGGCAATTCAGCTTCTTGCCCTGCAGCTGCGCGAGCTGCTGGCCCTTGGTGAACGACTCGGGCATCGGCTGGCCACCCAGCTTCGCGAGCGTCGGCTTGTGGTCGAGCGTCTCGAGGTGCGACGGCCCGCCGGCCATGCACAGGTGGATCACCCGTTTCGCCTTCGGCGGGACGTGCAGTTCGCCGCCCAGCACCCCGTTCCAGCGATCCGACGCTTCGAGGTCACGGGTCAGTAGCGACGCCAGAGCCGCGCTTCCGACCGAGTACGACGATCTCCGTAGAAATGCCCGGCGGTTGATGAGTTCCGCAATTCGTGGATCGGCGAACATGGCTCAGTAGCGGGTGATGGTTTCGTGAAGGTTCAGCAGCGCGCGGGTGACGGCGGTCATCGAGGCCAGCGCGGGTTTGTCGACATCCGCAGCGACCGGCTTGATGCCGATGGCCAGCAACGCGTCGGCGTCCGAGGGCGTCTTCCGGTAACGATCGAGTTGCTTCTCGTGCAGCGACCGCAGCAGGGCGGCTTCCTCCTCGCTCGGCGCCCGCGAGAGCAAGCGTTCGAATGCTTCCTCAAGCCGTGAATCGAAGCCGGTCTCGTTCTTCAGCAGGTCCTCGGCGAAGACCCGCGCGGCCTCGATGAAGGTCGGGTCGTTGAGCTGGTTGAGTGCTTGGAGCGGCGTGTTGCTCTGACTGCGGCTGGCCGTGCACTCCTCGCGCGGCGGAGCGTCGAAGGCGACGAGCATCGGGTGCAGGAACGACCGCTGCCAGTGCATGTAGAGGCCGCGGCGGTACTGTCCGGCGTCGGTGTCCGCCCGGTACTCGCGCTTCGGGAAATTGAGCTGGGCATAGTAGCCTTCCGGCTGGTAGGGCCGGGCGCTCGGGCCGCCGACTGCCGGATTCAGCAGCCCGGCAACGGCGAGGGCGTTGTCGCGGATGAATTCGGCCGGAAGGCGTCGTGCGTTCTGATGGGCGTACAGCGTGTTGTAGGGGTCCGCCTCCATCAGGGCGGGGGAGGGGTTCGAAGATTGGCGGTAGGTGCGCGATGTGACGATCTGCTTCACCAGGTGCTTCACATCCCAGCCGGACTCGACGAAGTCGACGGCCAGCCAGTCGAGCAGTTCCGGATGCGTCGGCCATTGTCCCTGATTACCCAGATCCTGGAGGTCGCGGGAAAGCCCGGTGCCGAGGAAGAGTGCCCACACCCGGTTGACGAAGGCGCGGGCGGTGAGCGGGTTGTCGGGTGAGGCGATCCAGTCGGCGAGGTCGAGGCGGCTCAGACGCTCGCTCGACTCCGCCGCTTCGAATTCACCGCTAGCGAGGAACTCCGGGAATGCGGGTTCGACGACCTCGCCGCTTTTGTCCGTCCAGTCGCCACGCGGGAGAATCCGGATCGTTCGCGGTGTCGTCGACACGCTCGGCAAGGTCGACGGGATACGCGCGTTGAGCTGTTGTTCCTCCTTCCGCACCTGGGTCAGCTGCGTGTGGATCTTGCCGTATTCCGGATGCTGCGTGCGGAAGTGATTGAGCAGGGCCTCCTTCTGCTTGCCCTTCGGTTCCTTGCCTTTGGTCTGGTCCAGTGCGGCAGCGACCGGCTTGGGAAGCTTGGGGGCATCCTTGCCGCCTTTCTTCACGGCTGACCGCACTTCCACCAGCCACGTGCCGAACTCCTTCTCAAGCTCCGGCGTGCCCCGGTCGAACTCCTTCTCGAGCTTCCCGATCTCACCCCGCAGGCGGGCGAGCTCCTTCGTTTGCTCTTCGCTCGGGATCTTCAACACCGGTCCCCACGGACCGAGTTCGTTCCCCGGATGATTCTTGATGTCCGCTCCCTCGTTGTAGCGTCCGTCACCGTTGAATGCCCCTTTCTCGAAGATGTCGGCGAAGAATGCCTCCATCGCGTAGAAGTCCTTCGCGGTGAACGGATCGAACTTGTGGTCGTGGCACTCCGCGCAGCCCATGGTCGATCCGAGAAACGCGACCGACGTCGCCCGCACCCGCTCGGCGTAGTACTTCGCGATGTACTCCGCATCCTGGATGCCGCCCTCTTTCGAGATCTGCTGGACGCGGTTGAAGGTGGAGGCGATGCGCGACTCCATCGTCGCGTCCGGCAACAGGTCACCGGCGAGCTGCTCGACAATGAAGCGGTCGTACGGCTTGCCTTGGTTGAAGGCGTTCACCACGTAGTCGCGGTAGGGGCTGACGTCGCGCTCGTTGTCGCCGTGGTAACCGACCGAGTCGGCGTAGCGGGCGAGATCGAGCCAGTAGACGGCCATCCGTTCGCCGAAATGCTCGGACGTGATCAGGTCGTCGACCGCCTTGGCCGGATCGGTCACCCCGGTGGCCGACGGTGGCAGGCCGGTGAGGTCGAAGGAAAGCCGGCGGAGCAGCGTGGGGTTGTCCGCGGTGTCGGCAAACTCGCGTCCCTCCGCCTTCAATCCGGCGGCAATGAAGTTGTCGATCGGATGCTCCTCGCCCATCTTGGGAACCGCGGGGCGCTCCGGTTTGATGTAGGCCCAGTGGGATTCGTATTCCGCACCCTCGTTGATCCACTTCGCGAGCAGCTGCTTCTGTTTCTCCGTCAGTGTTTTGTGCGACTCCGGCGGCGGCATGATCTCATCCTCGTCGTCCGAGTGGATCAGGAAAATCAGTTCCGAGTCCTCGGCGTCGCCGGGGGTGATCGCCTGCTTGTCGATCGCGGCGTCGCGCACATCCAGCCGAAGCTTCGCCTCGCGCGTGTTCTTATCCGGCCCGTGGCAGGCGAAGCAGTTCTCCGACAGGATCGGACGGATGTCCCGGTTGTACGAAATCTTCTCCTCCGCGTGACCCGGTAGGGTCGTGGCGATGAGAATGGGCAAAGTGATCGGCAGTCGCATAAGCGCGTGACAAGGTCGTGGGTCGGGGGGTGGCCCGACCTCGGAAACTGTCGAATCCCTACGCCCGGGGGAAGCTTTCCTTTCGGATGGAGGTGCCCCCCAAAGAAATCAGCCTACTTCGCAAACGCGCTGTAGGCGTCGGCAAGCTTCGGCCTTTGCGGCGCCGCTCCTTCCGTCACGCGGAACCGGTAGCGCAAGGTGGCGGTCTCGCCGTCAGCCAGCTTGATTACAGGGAACTCGCCGAAACGGCCGTAGTCGCGATAGGCCGACCAGCGGGAACCGTCCGGATTGTCGGGATGACTCATGTGCTGCACGGTCCATGTCTTGCCGCCCGCCTCGAAGGTCATCGCCACCCATGGCAGCCCGGGATTCTTCTGCGGCGAGATGTCATCCCCGTGGAATGTGTATTTGGCGCTCTTGTTCGCGACCACTTCCTGGCTCGGCCGGAAGTGAATGCCGGCATGCTCGGGATCGCCACCGAGCTCGACCGCACCGTGCGCCGCCTTCAACTCGCTGATGAAGTCGATCAGCGCGTAGGCGTCGCCGTCGGTGAAATGCGTCGTGAGCGTGCGCGTCTCCTCGAGCACGGGCGTTCCTTCGGTCCCGATCCAGTCGATGCGGCTGGTCACGGTGGCAGACTTTTCGTCCGCCTCCTGCTTCACGAATGAGACATGCTTCAAGGTGGTGTTGCGAACGTGCCACAGGTCGTGCGACTTGCCACCGTGCTTCAGCTTGTTCCAGCCGATGAAGATCCCGCGGTGGTGGGGATACTTTCCGCCGGGGCCCTTGGTGATCGGCTCGCCGCCGGGGCCGAGCACATGATGGAAAACCTTGGCCGTGTCGAAGGTGACCTTGCCGGCGTCATCGAGCTTGTGCGCGTATTCATAGCGCAGTACCGGCTTCCCCGCGGGATCGACAATGGTGAGCTGGCTGCCTTCGTTGTCGTCGAACGAGGCCTTGTCGGCGCCGGGAGTGGTCGAAACGCCCAAGCCGAGCGCACAGAGTAGGGTGATATGAGTTTTCAAGAGGGAAGGATACTTCCGATATCGGGCCTCTCTACCAGGTTTTCCTCTCGCCCGACTGCGGACGTGCCGCCGGGAGCCGGCCGGATAGCTACGGGTTTAACGTATCGCACTTCTTGGCCAGGAATTGGCGGCAAAAACTTGCTGCGGGCAGTGCGTTTTCGTGATCGCGGATTCAAGAGTCTGGATCGACAGGTATCCGTCGGCGATTGCATCGCCTGCACACCAGCGCGCAAGTGAGGGCAACCACTATTTTTCAAACACCCCCGGCACTTACCGTGGCGATCCAGAGGAAAACCAACCCCGCGCCAATGTTTGCAACCAGGCTGACCCCCGCGCAGAGCAGGCGTAGACCGCGCGACGGGTCCTTGCGAATCGAGGTGACGACGATGTCCGTAATCAGGAGCACAATCGCCGCCATCCATGCCAGGAGGACGACCTTTAGGAAGATCCAGAGCCATGGAATCGCTTCCGCCTGCCATAAGGCGGCCAGGACCGCAGTGCCGATCCAGGCGCCCACCGGCCCCATGAATCGACGCTGGGGGCGGGCGGTCCTGAGGGTGAAAACCGTCCATGCGGCCGCGGCCAGAAACGCCGTGCCCACGAAAGGAAGGAAGGTATTGATCATTGCTGCCAGCGCCGTGGGGTGGTTTGACGGTCTCCGGGGCTCACACTTCGCTGATCACCTCCGCCCATGACCTCGTGGTCGTGTCCCGAATCGGCTCGTAACGCTCTTTGAGGTTGAAGGGCTCTCTCGTGCCATCCTTCTTAATCACCGTGCCCTCCAGCAGGAGCGTAAAGTCTTCGTCGCGAGTGATGACACCGCGGAGCTTCCCGGAGATCGAATTCACCGTCGACTTCACGACGCGGCCACCGGACATGCTGTTGTAGGATTCATACGGCCGGGCGTCGAAGCGCCGCGGGAGCTTGAACGCAGCGGCTCCGGGATCTGCCGTGCCGTCGCCGTAGGTGACCATCACCCTCGTGAACTCAACCGCTTCGAGTGTGAAGGATTCATCGGTGTAGTCGGAGCCGACCGCGTAAGGTTTCCGGGTCCTGATTTTTCCTCCAAACATGCCGCTGATCGACATGTTCGTGTCAATGTAGGTATCCGGCACCGGTCCTCTCGAAGGTGGGGCAGGGGTGATCATCTTGAACGCCGTCGTGTCCATCTTGTACTGGAGGCCTCCCATGCATGAAGTCATCACGAAACAGGGGATCAGGAGAGAGTATGTGAGACGTGTCGGCATCGATCTGCTCGGGCGGGTGTCGGAAGGTCGGGCACAATGCCGGTTTGCCGTTCCGTTCATCAAGTAAGCACCCGCAGCGGCCGCCTATCCGACAAGTTTTTTCCAGATTTGCTGTTGGGAGGCAGAACCGGCTTGGGAAAGGTGAATCAGATGCCGCTATCCGACGCCGGACCTCGAGGGGATCGGGTCCAACCGCCATTCCCGGTGACAGCCCCGGGGGGCAAACTCGCGTAGCGGGTGTCATGTTCATAAACTTCAGCAGCCGGCATCCGAGGCACCTTGCAACTCCGTCGCTTCTCGCGATCGCCTTGCTCGGAGCCGGGCAAGCGCGGGCCCAGCACGATCCCGGCAGGAACGCGGTCCGGCAACTGGCTCAGGAGAAGTACGACGCGGCGGCGAAGACGCTCGTCACCAAATCGGGACGGATGAACAGCCCGATCGAGCAGAGCGAGGTGCACTTCGTCCGGATGCTCTCGGCGAGTTTGCAGGGCGACGGCGCCACGGCGTTCGACGAGGCGAAGAAGGCGGTGGATGGAGGTGTTCCTTTCGGCCGCATCGCGGCGATGCCGGAGGAAGCGGGCAAAGCCCTGCGCTCCGCTCCCGGGTATGCGGAGTGGGCTGCCGGTCACCCGCTTGTTTTGACCCACGGCCCGATGATCGGCGCCGTCACCGACGGAAGCGCCAGGATCTGGCTGCGCACCAACGGCCCGCGATCCGTTGAGGTGGAGCTGAAAGCGGGCGACAAGACACTTCGGGAAACGGTCACGACGAAAGCGGCCGGCGACCACACCGGCGTCGCGGCTTTCACCGGACTCACCCCGAAGCAGAAGTATGAGGTAAGGATCCTCTCGGACGGGAAACCGGCCGGCTCCGGATCATTCACTACCACGGGCCCGGCGGAACAAGCCGGCAGCTATACCATCGTCTTCGGTGGAGGTGCCGGATACACGGCGGAGAACGAACGGGTCTGGAAGAGCATCGCGAAGCAAAAGCCGGACGCGCTCTTCCTGCTCGGCGACAATGTCTACATCGACGACATCCAGAGCACCCTGACCGACCGCTACACCTATCACCGCCGCCAGAGCCAGCCCGACTGGCGCGCCTTGGTCGCACAGACGCCGACCTACGCGATCTACGACGACCATGACTTCGGTCTCAACGACTGCGTGCCCGGTCCCTTCATCGACCAGCCGCCGTGGAAGCGGGAATCATGGGATGTCTTCCGCGAGAACTGGGCCAACCCGTCCTACGGTGGTGGTGAGAAGCAACCCGGCTGCTGGTTCGACTTCGAAACCGCCAGGGTGCGTTTCTTCTTCCTCGATTGCCGCTACTACCGCGACCTGCACGGCGGCACGATGTTGGGTCCGGTTCAGAAGGCATGGCTGAAGGAAGCGCTGGCCGGCTCCGAGGCCGAGTTCAACGTGATCCTTTCCTCGGTGCCGTGGAGCGCGGGCGTGAAGCCCGGCAGTCGCGACACTTGGGACGGCTTCCCGGCCGAGCGCGAGGAGTTGTTCAGCTTCATCGAGAAGGAATCGATCAACGGCGTGGTGCTGCTGTCCGCCGACCGGCACCGGCTCGACATCCGCAAGACCGAACGACCGAACGGCTACGCTCTGCACGACTTCATGAGCTCGCGCCTGACCAATGTCCATGTCCACGGACTCACGCAGAACGCCAAGGGGTCGACCTGGATCTATGGCTACAACAAGACGCCCGGCTTCGCCAAAATGACCTTCGACACGACGAAGTCGCCGGCCACCGTCAGCTGCAGTCTGTTCGATCTGGATAACGAACTTCTGCACACCACGACCTTGTCGAGCGACCAACTCCGCCATCAGCCGTGAGTTCTCCGGCCGACGCCATGCCTGCGGATTCGAGTGACGGGGGAGTTTCACCGAACCCTCTCGACCGGCGCTTGGTCCTTCTGCTGCGCGTGGCCACGGCTTCCTGCTTCGCCGCTTGGGCATGGCAGCATCTGCGTTGGTCCGGGCCGTATGCGTCGCTGCTTTTGAATCCCGACATCTTCGGGTTCGTCGAGATGTTCGGCATCGAGTGGATCGAGTGGATCAACGAGATCATGACCGAGGAGCGCATTCTTCTCCTTTCGCGGATCATCGGCGTCTTCTTCGGACTCGTCGCCCTTGCCGCGGTTTTCGTGAGCGGGCGCCGACGATTCCCGCACGTCCTCCTTTGGCTCGGAAGCTTCGTCCTTTGTCTCACCGCGGCCGGCATCGCGGTCCATGACCGGTCCGGTGTCCTGTGGATCGAACAAGCGGGCCAGATCGGTTGCCCGATCCTTCTCAGCCTCGCGATCTTTCGCGGCCCGCGGTCTCCGGCAGTACTTGTCACAGCCATCGTCGCTCTTTGGGCGGTGTTCATCTCACACGGACTCTTTGCCGCGGGTGTGTTTCAGATTCCCGGTTCGTTCCTGAGCATGACTCACGCGATTCTCCAACTCGATGAGCGGGGAACGGTGACCTTCCTGCGCATCGTCGGCCTCCTCGATTTCGTCATCTGCGTGGCCTGCCTGATCCCCGTGCTGCGCAAACCCGCGCTCGCCTACGCCTGCCTCTGGGGTCTCCTGACCGCTGCCGCCCGACCCGTCGCCGGCATGTCACTGCTCGCTCCCTACTGGGGTGCCGATGTCTTCCTCCACGAAACCTTCCAGCGGCTACCCCACGCCGCGATTCCCGCCTTCCTCTTCTTCGCTTGGCGCCGGAAGGTCCGCTCCTCGGATGGGGCAGGTAATCGCCGCCGTTCGTCCTCCGATGGCGGCACGGGCCACGCGTCATCGGCGGAACCCGCAGGCGGACTCCAAGCCAGCGCGTAAAGTCGGCTGTGCGGATTCCACGTGGGTCAGGAGTACCCGTTGCTTCGGACTGGAGTTGCCGAGGACGAACTGCTAGCGGGAACGGTCGATTCAAGTCGTCTCATCCACCATCATGAAAAACAAGGTCATGTCCGCCGCCGCCGTGTTGCTTTTCAGCACTGCGGGGATCTCTTGGGTTGTCGCCCAATCGAAGCCAGAACCCGCCGCGCCGGCCCAACCCTCCGGGCCGTGGGAGTACACGACTCTCCGCAATTCGGTCAGCAGCCCGACCGCCTTTGAGAGGGAACTCAACCGTCTTGGCGCCGACGGCTGGGAGCTGTGTCTCTTCGACGAAACGCGCAGCGTCTGGGTCTTCAAGCGGCCGCAGAGGTGACCCCTTGCGGGAAGCTGCGCGTAAGCATGGCGCGGCTCCGGCCGATGGCGCTCACCCGTCTCCCCGGCGTTCGATACTGCGGATCAGGGCGAGGTAGGCGACGGTGCCGACAAAGTAGAGTGCGGCGGTGGCGAGGAAGACCTGCCAGTAGGGGATCTCGTAGGTGCGTAGTAGCTGGAAGGTGCGGGCGGCGAGCCACCATGCGCCGCTCCAGATCGCTCCGTTGCAGGCACTGATCAGCTCCCGGTTGCGCTCGCCTACGTAGCTCATCGTGAGCTCGCTGGTCGCCGGGCCGGCCATGCTCATCAGCGGCTGCCGGAGGACGAAGCAGCCGATCGCGAAGGGAAGGGCCCACGCGAGGGTTTTCACGAGTTCGGTCAGTCCCATGGCCACGAGCAGCGCCACGGCGATGCCTTGCACGCCGAGAATCGCGCCGCGCCAGCCGAAGCGGCGTTTCACCGCGGGCACGATCAGGCCTGCGGCGAAGACGAGGACATTGCTCAACGAACCCCACGCGGAGTAGGCCGCCGGAGACATGCCGTGGACGTGGCTGAAGAAGAGATTGAGGAACTGGATGCTGAGGCCGGCGCCGGTGGCGATGCACAGGGTGGGGATCAGCGCGCGACCGAGTACGGCCCAGTCGGAGCGCTCGATGTGGAGCCAGTGACGTGTGGGATCGCGTTTCACCGGAGGGTCCGGGAGCCGGGCGTAGAAAAATGGAGCGCTGAACGCGACCAGCGTCATGAGCAGGAGCGTGGCGTGTTCGTCGAAACGGATCTCCATTCCGCCGAGCTGCACGGTGCCGACGGTCTGGAGCACGGAGGCAAACACGCCACCGCAGACACTGGCCGCCGCCCAACTCGCGAAAAGAAGGCTCAGCGCCTCGCTCGATTGGTCGCCGCGGGTGAGACGCATCGCCATCGGCAGGCTTCCGACATTCAGCATCAGGCTGGCGAGGCCCATGAGCAGGAACGAAACGGTGGCCAGCTGCATGTGGCCGAGGCGGACGGTCTCGATGGCCACGAGTGCGGACAGCGGGAAAAGGAACGAGCCCCATAGCAGCGGCTTTCTCAGCGGCCGGCCGCGCAGCCACAGCCCGGCGGGAAGCGCGAGAAAAAGCGTGGCCACGAAACGGTGGGAGCCGAGGGCGGCGATGGTCGGATCGTCGAGGCCCCTCGCCTTGAGGAAGAGGTTCAGAAGGAGGAACTGGGTCGAGTTGATCAGGTTGATCATGAACTGCCCGGCCGCGAACCAGAGAACGGGTGGGGGGAGTTCACGGTAGCGCGCGAGCCAGCCGGGCAGTCGCCAGCGTCGCGGGGTGTCGGGAGCCTCGGGTGTGGCGCGCATCGTGGGGGGCTGGAATAGGGAGACCCGCCGCAGCTGGCGAATGGAATTCTTGCCGAATCACCCCGACGTTCCGCTCGGCGGATCCCGTATTACCTGCCTCTCGCCATCCGTCGCCGGCAAGAAGCGCGTGCTTCACTTCGTGGAACAGTCCGGCTAGATCCTTCATTGATGAAAATCCCGATCATGCTGGTCGCGGCGACGTTCGGATGGAGCGTGCCGTTCTTTGCCGAGGAGGCCCCATGGAAGGAAATCCTCGGGCCACCCCAAGGCGAGGTTCCGGACGATCCCGGAGGACGGGTGGTGTGGCGTGACGACTTTCCGAAATCGCTGGAGGAGGCGCGGCGAACCGGTCGGCCGTTGCTCGTCACATGGCGCTGCCTGCCTTGCAAGCAGTGCGCGGATTTCGATCAGGCCGTGCTCGATGGCGGCGAGGCTCTTGATCCGTTGCTGCGGCGCTTCGTGACCGTTCGCCTGACCGATGCCTCCCTGCTCGACGAACGCTACTTCCCTTACCGCACGCATCAGGATCTCGACCTGTCATGGTGGGCCTACTTCCTGTCTCCGGAGGGCGACTACTACGGGGTCTTCGGAGGGAAGGATCACGTTTCCGACACGACCCGGATGAGCGAGGCGGCATTCGTCAACACGCTGCGGCGTGTGCTGGAACATCATCACGATCCGCGTCGCGAGACATGGGGGATCGACCTGCCGCACGGGACCGCGGCCACCGAACCGAAGGGCCCGAAGGACATGGAGGGCTACCGGCTGCTTCTTGCCAAACGCCCGGGCATGGCGAACCCGCATCCCCAGCACGGGAGTTGCCTCCATTGCCATCAGGTCGGCGACATGCTGACGCTCGAGACTCTCGAGTCCGACACTTTCAAGCCCGACGACCTGCTGGGCAAATGGCCGCTGCCGGAGAATGCCGGCATTCGTCTCGATCGTGACGACGGGCTTCTCGTGAATGACATCGATCCGGGCAGTCCGGCCGAGCTCGCCGGCCTCAGGACGGGTGACCGGCTCGGGATGGCGGGCGGCATGCGGTTGTTCGGTCAGGCGGATTTCCGCGGCGTGCTCCACCGGCTCGATTCCGGAGCAACGACGGTCCCGATCGCGTGGACGCGCGACGGCGACGTCCGAGTCGGAAGACTTTCGTTGAAGTCCGGCTGGCGGACGACCGAGAACTGGTGGCGGAAGACCGTCTACGACGGCGTCTACGGGCCGGGCATGGGATTCTTCCCGCTGGCAGGGCCGCGCTTTGGCAAAGGTCAGGGTCTTTCAGTGAAGCCGTGGATGGGTCCCAAGCCTGCAGAGCGACCCATCTTCGCCACCGGCCTGAGGCCGTCGATGGAGATCGTCGCGATCAACGGGATGAAGGACGACATGGAGATCCGCAAACTCATCGCATGGTTCCGTTTCAACCACTCACCCGGCGACGAGATTCGCTACACGGTGAAAGGCGGGCAGGAGTTCCGCCATGTCTTGCCAGTGGAAGAATGAGGGAAGTACGGGGCGCTGGCCCGAGCGCGCCCGGGCAGATGGAACCTGCGCTCGGAACCCTTTACGACCCCACCCGGTCGAAGGGCACCAGCCGGATCCGCCAGGCCGCGAGGCCTGACAGCAGCACGACCAGCGCCAGAACCTGGAACAGCGGCGCGTAGGAGCCGCTCGCGGCGTGGGTGCGGGCGTAGAGCAGCGGTCCGAGTGCCGAGGCGAACACCGAGAGCATCTGCGCGGCGCCTTGGATCCGTCCCAGCCGCCCGCGGCCGAAGGCGAGGCCCCAGACGGCGAAGAAGATCACTGTGACGAACCCTGCAGCCACGCCGAACCCGGCGGCAAAGATCCACAACTGCGCGTGGCTGTGCAGCAACGGCAGCGAGGCCAGGCCGGCGGCATAGAGCAGCATCGCCACGGCGAGCAGCCGGGTGACCGGGAACTTCAGCGAGAGCCAGCCGCAGAGCAGTTGGCCGAGCAGAGCGAACAGGGTGGTGACCGCCAGAAAGCGGTGGAAGGTCTGTTGATCGAAACCGCGCTCGGCGAGCACCGATTCGTTAAACAAGCCGAAGCCCGAGGACACCAGGCTGAACAGCGCGGTGGCGACGGCGCATACCCAGAAAACCGGGGTGCGCAGCGCGGCGCCCAGCGACATCCCGGGCAGCGGGGCCTGGCCGCGCGCCTTGCGTTCCGGCTCGCGCAGAAACAGCGCGGCGAGCAGCGCGACAACCACCAGTCCGATCGAGATCTGGCCCCAGGCGACCCGCCAGCCGTCCTCACGGACCACCGCGCCGACCACCACGAAGGCCAGCGCGAAGAACACGCTGAGCAGTAGCGAGTAAACGCCCATCGCCCAGCCCGCGCGCTGTGAGAAGCTCTTCCCCACCGCGCTGATGCTTGTGACCGACAGCGCGCTCTGGCCGATCGCGCGGGTGAGCAGCACCAGCGTGAACACGACCATCACGCCGCCCGCCATCTCGCTCATCCGCCAGACCACCGCGGCGAGCAGCAGCAGCAGCCCGACGGCCGTCGGCCGCAGTCCGATCCGGTCAACCAGCCAGCCGGCCGGAAGGCACGCGGCCGAGCCGAGCAGGGTCGCCCACAGGTTGATGTTCGCGTAGCCGACCCGGTCGAGTTGCAGATCACGGAGCATCGGCTCGGTGATCAGCCCGAGTCCCTGGGTCCGCCCCGGCAGGGTGGCGAGCATCAGGACTGCGGCCATTCCGACGTTTCCCCAGGCGGCCATCGCCCCCAGGGTGCGGCCCGCGACGAGGGACGGCGGTTTCTCGGCGGCGGAGGATTCGGGCGACATCGGGGTGACTCCTAGCGCAGCTTGCGGCGGAGTGGGAGGACGGATGATGGCCGATTGACCACCTCGGATCACAGCCCGGGAATCCGGGTGCGAATGTCAGTCATCGCGGACTGACCTCACCGAATATCCCATCCTGTTGACAACCCGGATTGGGGTAGCGTGTTATCGAACGTGGAAAGCCCACAAAAAGTGCACTCCGCATGAAAACCCGACCCATCACCATCGCGATCGCATGCCTTCTTCATGCCACCGTCCTGAACGCAGCCGACCGCAAGCCGAACTTCCTCTTCATCTACACCGATGACCAGCGCTGGGATGCGATGGGAGTGGTCCAACGCGAGCAAGGTGATGCCGCCCGCTTCCCGTGGCTCAAGACGCCGCACATGGACCGCCTCGCCGCCGAGGGCGTGCGCTTCCGCAACGCGTTCGTCACGCTCTCGCTGTGCGCGCCGAGCCGCTCCGCGTTCCTGACGGGACGCTACAACCACAACAACGGAGTGATCGACAACCACACGCCGTTCCCGGTCGACAACGTTTCGCACGCGAGCCTGATGCGTGCCGCCGGCTACACGACCGCCTACATCGGAAAGTGGCACCACGGCACCCAGAGCGGAAAGCGCCCGGGGTTCGACTACTCGGCGAGCTTTGTCGGCCAAGGCCACTACTTCGACTGCCCGGTGGAGATCAACGGCAAGTCCACGCCTACCAAGGGGTGGATTGATGACGTGTCCACGGATTACGCCATCGATTTCATCAAGCAGCACCGAGACACGCCGTTCTCGATGATCCTGGGATTCAAATCTCCGCACGGGCCACGCGGCGGAGAGAACCTCCCCGAACGCCTGCGGAGCCTGTTCAAGGGTGAGAAATCCCGGCCCGTACCGAATCTCCTGAGCCCTGCGATTTACCGGACCACGGCGGGTCAAACCAAACCGAGACCGGACTTAACGCGACAGGCCGCCGGACCGATGGTTGTCGCTCCGCACCTCGACTACATGCGCCACATCGCGGGTGCGGACGAAGGCGTGGGACGAATCCTCAAGACCCTCGATGATCTCGAGCTGACCGATCAGACCGTGATCGTTTTCACCAGCGACAATGGCTACTATCTGGGTGAACATGGACTGGGAGACAAGCGGTCGATGTACGAGGAGAGCCTGCGCATCCCGATGCTCGTTCGTTACCCGAAGCTCTTCCCGAAGGGCGGGACATGCGACGATATGGTGCTGAACATCGACCTCGCGCCGACCTTCCTCGACCTTGCCGGCGTTCCTGTTCCGGACTCCATGCAAGGGAAGAGCTGGGTGCCATTGCTCACCGGCGAGCAGGTCGATTGGCGGAAGTCGTTCCTCGCGGAGTACTTCTTCGAGGAGCGTTTTGAGAACACACCCACTCTCGTGGGCATCCGCACGACGAGGGGCAAGCTGGTGCGTTACCCCGGACATCCCGAGTGGACCGAGGCGTTCGACCTGTCAGCCGATCCTTACGAGACCGACAACCTGATCCAATCCGACACGGCCGGAGAACTGAGTCGGCAGTTGAAGAAGGAACTCAACGAGCAGATCAAGGCCACCGGCTATCACGAGCCACCCGGCGCCGACAAACCCGGCGCCGCAGGCGCGACGACCGGCAAGAAGCCCAAAGGGGGCGGTGCCGGAAAACGAAAGTAAGGTTCACGGAGATCCCAGACCGCTTCGATAGGCGAGCGCTCCGATTGACGAGGTCCCCTTCTCACGGTGGGCGAGATTCCGATCCTGCTCACTCGCCTTTCTTTGACGGAAGACCGCTCCACAGCTCGACGTCGTCGTAATCGTTCACCATCGGGCTCCCGGCTTGTCCGGTCATCCACTCAAGGAGGGGACGCCCGGTGTAGAGCTTGCAAAAGACCAAGCCATTGATCCGGTTCTTCGGAGGAGCGTGGCCTGCGGCATGGGTTTCCTTTTTCACCACTCGCTCGACCCGCTTTCCTCCTTCCGGCTGATAGGACCAGATCACCTTGCCATGGTCCTGATCCCCGACTTTCACATACATCTCGATGGTGTACCAGCGGCCGAACTCGATCGCATCTTCGGAGACATCCTGCCAAGTGCGGACATGGTGTCCATGCTTGTAGGTGTCGGAGTGCGACACCGCCCAATGCAGGGTTTTTCCAACGCCCTTCTCTTTGAATAGGGCCAGGTTCACACGATCCTCCGGGGCGGGCCACGCGTCCATCCAGAATTCGGTAAGAACCAGGAAGTCCTTCGACCATTTGTGATCCTGAAGCCCGGGCTCGTATTGCTCGATCCGCTTCATGTGTTCCGGGAACCGGACCTTGAACCTGAGGAAGAGCTCGTCACTCCATCGGTAAGGTGACCAGCGGTAGATCTCGGTTTTGGAGAATTTGTCCGTAGTCTTCCGATGGGTATTCCGCAGCACGATATTGTTCGGATCGGAGGAGTCGGTGACCCGCTCGATCGCGCGGTTCTCCTTCTTTCCGTCCGGGAGGCTGGTGAGTCCGAAACCCGCCGCGGACCAATCGTTCGGAGGTTTCAAGCTGCGATCGGTCCCAAGGACCTTCCACTTCTCGAAACTTGTACCGTCCTCGAACCCGGATCGTAGGAGTAGTGTCTGTGCAGGCAGGCTTGTGACGGCGGTAGCGGCCAAGGCGAAAGCGAGGAGGGTCTTCATGTCGCGAATGAGGGTTGTGCGGGCATTGGCCGGGGATTTGCCGATCGGTTCAAATTGCGGGTCGTCGACGGAAGCGGTGCGACACGCGGATACGTCGCGACGGTTCCGGGATCTGTCGTATGGCGGGACATTCTGGTCGAGCGGGTCGTGTGTTTGAAGGTTTGAAAGTCGGGACCGCATCCAATGACGAAAGGAGGTTCGGGGCGTCCGCTTCTCCGTCCGGCGAACTCCCGCCATCTCTGCGCCACCCTCCGACCTGTGGGGCTGACCTCTTCAACGTTTGGTATCGGTAAAGTGCGAGGACTGACCCCTTTTAGCCCCCCTTTCTGGACTGGTCCCTCTGAGATGTCCCTATTGCTTCGAAAACGAAGTCATGCTCGCTGAGTCCTACTTCCTGACTCCCTCATCGATTAGATCCGGTTTGCGAGGTTCCTTCTTAGGGATCCATGCCGAGAGCTTCGCGACCACCGCCTTGAGCTCTTCGCTGCCACTGACCTTCGCGATCAGGTTGTCGAACTCGTGGGGGTCCTTCTCGCGGTCGTAGAGCTCCTCGCTGCCATCGGCATACAGCGTGTAGCGGAAGCGCGTGTCGCAGAGGCTGTGGTTGCCCGCATAGATGGTCGTCAGCGCGGGGCGCTCCTTCTCCGCCTTCGGATCACGGATCCACGGCAGCAGGCTCAGACCATCGAGCTGCCGGTCCGTCTCCGCGGCAGGCAGGGCGGTACCCGCCACGAGCGTGGGGTAAATGTCCACCAGTTCGACCGGGCGTTCGCAACGTACGTCGCGCGGCGTGTCCTTCATCCGCTTGGGCGGCACGATGATCAGGGGCACGCGGGTCGAGCGCGTCCACAGCGTTTGCTTGGCGACGTGCTGCTTCTCGCCGAGATGCCAGCCGTGATCGGAATAGACCACGATCCACGTGTTCTCCGCCAGGTCACCGGCATCCAGTGCGTCGATCGCATGACCCAGTGCGTCGTCCATGGCGGTGGTGCAGGCCAGGTAGGCCTGGGTCAGCGTGCGCAGGTTGGTTTCCTCGGCGATCGCCCATTCGGCACAGCGCGCGTAGCTCACACGGCTGCTGACGCGCCGGGCGATGTCCGGCAGATCTTCCATGTCGTCCTCGCGCTCGGCGGCGAGCACCACCTTCTCCTTCGTCGGTGCGGCATCAAACCACCGCTTCGGCGCGAAGAGCGGCAGGTGAGGATTGTAGAAGCCCAGCGCCATGAAACGCGGCTTGGCACCGTCTGCATGCGGCTTGCTCAGAACGGTCCCGGTCCACTTGGCGATCCGCAGGTCGGTGTAGTCCTCTTCCTTCTCCGGATAGATGCCGATGTCCCAGATCGGCGCCGGGGTGATCTCCTTCGGCACGTTCAGCTTGGCCGGCGGATAAGGGCCCTGGTTGGTCTTGAAGCACGGTGTGCCGCCGAGCGGCTTGTTGGCGCTGCCATGCAGGATCTTTCCGGCCGTGTAGACTTCGTATCCCGCCGCCTCGAAGCGCTTGGTCATCCACGGGACCTGTCGACCCGGTTGCAGCGAGCCCTTGCCATCGAACTGCGGCCGGTTGCCATAGATGCCCGTGGTCGATGGTCGCAGTCCCGACATGAAACTGGTCCGCGAGGGCCGGCAGATCGGCGCCTGGCAGTGGGCGTTGGTGAAAAGCACACCTCGCTTGGCCAGACGGTCGAGGTTCGGCGTCTTCGCCTGCGGATGCCCGCGCCCGGTCAGACGCCCGTCCTTCACTGCGGACTCTCCCTGGTCCGAAAGACAGCCGATCCAGTCGTTCAGGTCATCGATGGTGATCAACAGCACGTTGTCCTTTGTCTCCTCTGCCCCTTGGCATGTCGGGCTTGCGGAAGACAGGATAGCGAGAGCGGCGGCGAATGGAATGAGGCGTGATGCGGGTTTCATGGAGATTGAACAAAGGGGGAAGAGGTCCGTTCCCAAAAAGCGAACGTGGCAGGGCCTGCGTTCACCCGGCTTCCGGCGGGCGTCACCGTTTGAGTTCTATGACCGGATGGAGGACGCCTGCAATCTCAAGGACGTCGAAGGCAGCACGCGAAAGGACCATGGAGCGTCCGGTTCTCCGCCCGGCGAAGTCCACCCCATCCGTGCGCGACTTTCCGATCTGTGGGGTTGAGCTCTTCAACGTCATGTATTGTTAGATTGCGAGGACCGAGCCGAATGACGCTTCCTTAAGTGTGTTTTGGGAAGAGAGGGTGCGGATGGATGGGCGGTCGAAGGTCGGAAGGTCCAAGGTCAAAAAGTATCTTTGCTCGAGCGATCTCTCATCATCGTAGTGGGTGGATCACTCGGACTTTCGACTCTAAGACTTTCGACTTCTGACCGAAACAGCCCTCAACGCAGTACCATTCATGACTGAGCCCTTCGACTTTCACGGATGGGTCAGTGCGTAGCGACCGGTGCGTTGCGGTCCGACTTTCTCGACCAGACCGGCATCGATCAGGGGATTGAGCACGTTCATGAGGCCCTGTTTCGACAGATCCATCGCCTCGCGCAGGTTGGCGGGGGCCATGCTGCCGTGATCCCGTAGGAGCTGCAGCACCCGCCCCTGCGAGGGGCTAAGGATCAGTTTGGTCGGGGACTCGACCCGCAGGCGTTGGACGCGCAACCAGACTTTTTCGAGCGTCTGCCGTAGGCCTTCGGCGCAGTATTCCAACCAGCCCGAGAGGTCTTCCCCCGCGAGCCTCACGGCATCGAGCGCCGCGTAGTAGCCCGGACGGTCTTCCCAGTAGTATTCGTCCACCGAGAAGATGTGGTGGGTGTCGAACCCACGCCGGTAGAGTTCCCACAACGCCAGCGCGCGACCGGTCCGACCGTTCCCGTCGGCGAACGGATGGATGTGCTCGAATCGGTAGTGAAGAATCGCCGAGCTTAGGATCGGCGAAAGCCCGGGTGCCTCGTCGTTCCACCAGGTCAGCAACTCGAACATGAGCGGCGAAACTTCGTCGGGACCCGGGGGCAGGTGACGGCCGACCTTCACGCCGATCGTGCGGTAGCGGCCCGCTTCACCCTGATCCATCACCTCGCCGGCGAGGATCCGGTGCAACCCGAACAGGTTCTCGTGTCCGATCCGCACCTCGCCGACGTGTTGCTCCACGTAGCGCAGGCCGGCGAAGTAGTTCGTGACCTCGCGCTCCGACCGCGGGTCGCCAGCGGCGAGTTCCTTTCCGTCGGCCAGGGCCCGGACCTGTTCCAGAGTCAGCGGGTTTCCCTCGATGGCGGTGGAGGCGTGGACGTTGCGAGTCCGGGTGTCCTTTTGCAGCGCAGGGATCCACGAAAGCTCCACCGACGCCCCGAGAATCCTCTCGCGCAACGCCGTGATCTCCTCCACCCGCGACAGCAGGAGGGGAGTGACCGTAAAGACGGGCTCGTAGGGCATGCTGGACGGTCAAGTTTGCGTCCAGTTTTGCGTCAAACGACTAAAAGTCAAGTTTGCGTCCAGATTTCCGTCCAGATGCCCGGCGGATTGAAGAATAGTCCTGTCGATTGGGTGAACGCCACGAATCACGGACTGACCCCTCTGAGGACCCCTCTGAGACGGACTGACCCCTCTGAGACCCCGGACTGACCCCTCTGAGACCCCTCTGACGAATCACGGACTGACCCCTCTGACAGACCCCTCTGACAGACCCCTTTGACAGACCCCTTTGACAGACCCCTTTGACAGACCCCTTTGACAGACCCCTTTGACGGCCCCCTTTGATCGAGAAGAACTGACCTCATTGAGGCCTCATTGACGCGACCGTCGTCCGCAGGGGTTCACCCAATCGACATCGAGGGGAATCCGATTTGTGCTTCTGGAGTTGGACAATGGACGGCTAGCCTCCGGCTGTGTGGACAGAACAATCTGGAATGGTGCCCTATTGGTTAGACCGGTTGTCAAAGCAGTTGAATTCGCTGATGGTCGCCGGCGGGGTGGAGTTTCCAGATCTTCGAGGTTTCGACTTGGTATGCGCTTCAGATTACAGCGGCGGAACAAAGCTACGACCTTACTTCACAGCGACCTTCCTAATAGTTCCCACTAATGCCGTTCGAGAGTGGGACGAGATGCGGATCAAGGTCAGGAAAAAGTGGCTAGTGGACGGTAGAACAATGTCGTTCAAAGGTCTGAACGATCAATACAGGAGACAGGCGCTCTCGGAATTCTTGGCAGCTGCCGATCACATGGAAGGAGTCTTGTTTACTTTCTCGATTGCGAAGGGAAGTGTCGAAGTGTTCTGCTCAAGCGAGGAAATGGCTAGAATCCAAGCGGCAGGAGCTGGCCGTGTGCGTTGGAAAGATGCGTCTTTGAGAAAGATGATGATGCTTTCATCGTTGCATACATTTCTTGTTGGCGGTTTGATTGGCAAGTGGAGGGGAGTTTTCTGGGTTACGGATGATGATGATTTCACCGGAAGCCATGAACGAATGCTGGATCTTAACCAGTGGCTCAAGGCGCTTCGAGCTAGGAATATGCCGGGGCATCGTGGACAGGCAGTGGTACAAGCCGCTTCGCGCATGGCTAACGACCAGTTGGAAATGTGCTTTGAAGATCTCTGTGCAATTCCAGATCTTGTTGCAGGTGCTTGGGCAGAGACAATTGCTGAGTATTTCCCTCGATCACTCCCTGATCCAGATGAGTCAATCGAACTTGAGATTCCTGAGCTGTCCTCGAAATCACTGAAGATCGCAAAGTGGTTTGCACAAAGGCACGGAAAGCTTTGCAAGGCCTACTGCCTCGTCGGCAGTGGGGGACAGAATGGAGCCTTCACTGTTTTGGCTTCATCATCTGAAGGATTCCCACTGAATGATTTGGGAGATGCCACTTGAACCCGGAGGCGTGGAGGTTGGGCTTCCTTGCGGCAACAGTGCAGCGTTTCGAGGGTGTACTCGGCGCGGTGTTCGTGGGTGGATCGGCTGGTGAGGACGGCGCAGCGGGTGAAAGGGGGGAAGTGGAACTGGCGACGCATTTCGAGCTCCTGCTCGGCGAAGCCGTCGAAGTCGTGGTGACGGGCGAACTGGATGCTCGGGATGTGCGGGGTGAAGGTCTGGACGGTGACCTCGCCTTCGAGCGAGTCGCGGCCGAAGTCCTTGGGGATGACTAGCAAGAGGAGGTAGGGAAGAAAGAAAACAGGAAAAAACGAGGCCAGGCATCGAGTAACGTTGGCTCACCTTTTTCAGAAATCCATTGAGATCCAGAAGAACGATGTGTTCCACAAAATTGATGTTTGGAGCTGCCTTGTTGGCATGGATTCCGGCGATGGCCGATACGTATCATGTGACTGTATCCGGCAGCGGTTCGATGAGCGGCGAAAGTTGGGAGAGCGCATTGCCCGCCTCCGCCCTCGAGAAAACGCTCAGCGAGCGGATCGATGCGGGAGACACCGTTCTTATCGGCGGGCCCGACTCTGCATCGGCCAAGAGCTATGGTAACTTCAAGCTTCGGCTCTCCAAAAGCGGGGAAGAAGACAGGAGGATCCGCATCTCAGGGGTGGATCGCGGTCATGGTTTCCCCGCGTTCATCTCGGGCAACAAGGTGAGAAGCAGTTCGGCCATTCTTGTCACCAAAGGCACCAGTTTCGTGACGCTTGAGAACCTGATCGTCGAGCGCCGTGAAGTGGGCGTGGTATGTGCCGGGGAGAACAACGGGATGGTTCTCCGAGGGATTTCGGTCTCGGACGTGAGCAAGGCTGGCCTTTCATTCGTGGATTGTGACGACCTGCTGGTAGAACGGTGCAGTGTAGCGAAGTACAATCGCCGCGGTTTCCACTGGGTGGGTGCTTGTGATGGCGTGGTCGTGCGCGGCTCGGTTGCCGACTGCCCGGGAACGGGAGGCGAGGAGCCACCCCCGGCAAGTTGGAAGGAGAAGTGTTCGGATCCGGTGGGCTTTGATTTCCACGTGAAGGGCAGCGAGACGCCACCCAACACGGATATCCTGATGGAAGACTGCGTTACTTACTACAATGACGAGGATGGACGTGAGAGTTACGAGCAGGGTGACGGCTTCAAATTCGAGAAGAGCAATGTAGGCGTCGTGCTCAGGCGCTGCATCGCATATGGCAATCAGGATGCCGCAATGGATCTCAAGGCTTCCGAGCTTCTGTTGGAGCACTGCTTCGTGAAAAACAGTCGGCTCGGGTATAAGATCTGGTTCGACGGGGCGACCGTCAACAACTGCATTGCCGTCAACAATCGAAGCGGGCAGGTGATGATCCCGGCCAAGTCAGGGCAAGCGGCCTTCACGTTCAATTTCTGCACCTTTCATTCAGTCACCGAGGAGCAGACCGGAGTTCGCATCAATCACGATGGGAACACGGCAATCCTCAACGACTGCATCGTTTCCTTTGAGGGGAAGGCAGGCAAGTTCTCCGACAAGACCTTCATCAACCGTCGCACCGAATTCCTGAAGAACGCGGGCGACACAGGCAACGCGCCGAACTACGTCGGTCCATTGGAGAACCGGGACTGGGATGGGTTGGGGAACAACTACAACAGTATCCAATACAATCTGACAAAGGGATATCACGCTTCGCGGACCGGACGAACTGATGGTTAGGGAGTGAAAAGCGGCCGAAAGGGGTCGGTTATTGAGAACGAACCTTCGGGGGCACGCTTGAATTCAGGTGAAGCTCAGCGCGTCCATGTCGAAGACGACGGAAGGAAACATTGAACATCGAACGCCCAACATCGAAAGCCGAAGGGGAGAATCAGGTGAAGCTTAGGGCGTCCATGTCAAAGACGACCGTCACGTCCTCGGGGAGGCTGGTCTTTGCCAGAACCTGCTGAACGTGCTTCGTGAGCGTCCGTGCTTTCGGGCCGCGGAGCATGAGCTGGAAGCGGAATTGGCCGTGGGCTTTGACTAAGGGGCTCGGTAAGGGTTCGCCGAGTTCGATGCCGGGGGGGAGGTCTTCCTTGAGCCGGCGATGCAGCGTTTCGAGGGTGAACTCGGCGCGGCGTTCGTGGGTGGAGCGGCTGGTGAGGACGGCGCAGCGGGTGAAGGGAGGAAAGTAGAACTGGCGGCGCATTTCGAGCTCCTGCTCGGCGAAGCCGTCGAAGTCGTGGTGGCGCGCGAACTGGATGCTCGGGCTGTGCGGGGTGAAGGTCTGGACGATGACCTCGCCCTCCAATGACCCGCGGCCGGCGCGGCCGGCGACCTGGGTGAGGAGCTGGAAGACGCGCTCGCCAGCGCGGAAGTCGGGGACGTGCAGGCCGATGTCGGCATTGAGGATGCCGACCAGGGTGACGTTGGGGAAATGCAGGCCCTTGGCGATCATCTGGGTGCCGATGAGGACGTCGATCTTGCGCGCGCGGAAGGCGTTGAGGAGGTCGCGCAGGGCGTTCTTTTTCCGCAGGGCGTCGGCATCGATGCGGGCGATGCGGGCGGCGGGGAAGACCTTGCGGAAGACGTCTTCCACTTTCTGGGTGCCGAAGCCCTGGAGGACGATGGCGGGATCGCGGCACTCGGGGCATTTCCGCGGGACGACGGCCTGGTGGCCGCAGATGTGGCAGATGAGTCGGTCGTCGGTGCGATGGTAGGTGAGAGCGAGCGCGCAGTGCGGGCACTGGCAGACATGGCCGCAGGCCGGGCACTGGAGCGAGCGGGCGAAGCCGCGGCGGTTGAGGAAGAGGATGGTCTGCTCGTTCTTTTCCAGCCGGTCGGTGATGGCGGAGCGGAGGCGCTCGGAGAGGAAGGTGTCCTTGGACTTCTGCTTCTTCGACTCGAGGCGCATGTCGATGACCCGGATGAGCGGCAGGCTCTGGCCGTCGGCGCGCTGGGTGAGGCGGAGGAGCTGGTACTTGCCGTCGATGGTGTTCTGCCACGACTCGAGCGACGGCGTGGCGGTGCCGAGGACGACGGTGGCGCCCTCGAGGTGGCCGCGGAGCACGGCGACGTCGCGGCCGTGGTAGCGGGGGATCTGGTCCTGTTTGTAGGAGTTCTCGTGTTCCTCATCGACGAGGATCAGTCCGAGGTCGGGCAGCGGGGCGAAGACGGCGGAGCGGGCGCCGATGACGATGCGCGCCTTGCCCTTGCGGATGCGGTGCCACTCGTCGAAGCGCTCGCCCTGGCTGAGGTTGGAATGGAGGACGGCGACCTGGTCCTGGATGTCGGCGAAGCGCGCGCGGAAACGTCGGACGGTTTGGGGGGTGAGGGAGATTTCCGGGACGAGGACGAGGACGGTGCGGCCGGATTCGAGGACCTTGCGCGCGGCCTGGAGGTAGACTTCGGTTTTGCCGGAGCCGGTGACGCCGTGGAGCAAGATCGGCCGCTGCGCGGCAGTGGCTAGCCCCGACTTTATCGGGGTGCCTGCGGCATGACTTGTAGGAAGTGGGGGAGTGCGGCCTTTGGCCGGGGTGGGGGATGCGGATTCGGAGATCCGCGGTCCATTCTCGGGTTCCGCGGGCGGACGACCGGGGGCGGTCGTCCCTACCTCTGAGCTGGCGAGGATGGCGGTGAGGGCGGCTTGTTGTTCGTCGGAGAGTTTGAGGTCGGTGGTGGGGAGGATCTCGTCGGTGCCGTCGGCTTCGGGGTCGCGGCGGACTTCCTGGTCGATGAGTTTGACGAGACCCTTCTTCTCGAGCGACTTGACGCTGGTGCCGGCGGCAGTGCCGAGATCGGTGAGAGGCAGTTTGTGTTCCGGGGCGTGGGTGAGAAGGGTGATGATGGTGTGCTGCTTCGGAGCGCGCTTGGCGAGCTGGGCGAGGGTTTCCTCGTCGGGCGGCGATTCGAGGACGACGGCCTTGCGGGTCTTGGCGGAGTTGTCCTCGGTGCGGACGGCCTCGGGGACGAGGACGCGGATCACGCTTTCGATACTGGCTCCGTAGTAGTTGGCGATCCAGTGGGCGAGCTCGAGCAGCTTGGGCGTGATGAGCGGCTCGGGGTCGGTGAGGGAATGCAGCGGCCGCAGGGCGAAGCCGAGGTCGGCGGTGGCGTCGTCGGAGGCGACCGCGAGCACGGTGCCGGTGGCGTTCTTGTTGCGCAGCGGGACGCGGACCCGGCAGCCGGGCTGGACAGGGAGGCCGTCGGGGATGGCGTAGTCGAAGACGAGCTCGGAAGGGCCGTCGATGAGGACGCGGGCGGCGGGCATCGGGGCTATCTTGGGAACATCGAACATCGAACGTCCAACATCGAACGTCGAAGTGGGGAGATTTCGGGAACGATCCGGAGCTGGACAGGGGTGGAGGACTTCGGTGGGGTGGCGGGGTGAGTGAGCTGGACCCGTATTCGCCGCCGGAGGTGGCCGTGGTGGTGGAGGAGCGGAAGGTGCCGGAGGGCGTGCAGGTGAGTGATCCGACGTCGCTCTCCCGCTGGTCGATCGGGCTGCTGGTGGTGGCGACTCTGATCGATCTGGTCGACCACATCTGGCTGACGACGGTCGGGCGGGACTCGCTGTCGGTCGGAATTCTCGATGGGGTCGAAGCGCAGATCTCGGGGTTCGTTTATCTGGCGAACGTGATCGTTTTCCTCTGCTGGAGCTACCGGGTGCTGAAGAACGCCCAGAGCGTGGATCCCGGAACCCAGACGGTGTCGCCGGGCTGGGGCGTGGGTTCGTACTTCGTGCCGATCGTGAACTTGTGGATTCCGGCGAAGGCACTGATGCAGGCGAGCCGGGTGTCGGGGACCAGCGTCGGTCTGGTGCTGGCGTGGTGGCTGGTGGCGATGGGAATCATCGTGCTGGCCGTCGCGTATATCTTTTGGGCGTTCAACGCGCCGATGGAGGACTGGGACACCTATTCCAACGCGCCGACCGGATTCGATCACGTGATCACCGTTGTCGATCTGGTGTCGGTGTGGCTGGAGGTCGTGATGATCCTCGGACTGACCCGGGTGCATCGCGAGTGGGCCGCGTCTAGCCCGAACATTTCATGAAATGTTCGCCCGTAGGGCCGATACGCCCCGACAGGTCGGGGCTATCGGGGCTAGCCCCGACGTCGCGGGATCGACACTCCGTGTCGGCCGCGCAGGGTCGGCTTTTCGTCGCATTTGTTTGTAAAACAGCCACCGGCGAAAAGCGCATGCTTCACTTCGTGAAACATGCGGGCTAGCCGAGCATGATGCGTCGCAGTTCTTCGCGCAGGGCCGGCGGGAAGTTCGGCTTGCAGTGGAAGGTGCGGGCGCGGGTGATCCAGAACGCGGTGTGGCTCGGGAAGTCGTCGATTTCGATCAGCACGCGGATCTCGCGGAGTTTGGCGACGCCCGGGTTGCCCTTGCGGATCTTCAGGCAGCCGGATCGGACCTCGATCCATTCGGCGGCGTGACGTTCGAGGTGGTGCACGGGTCCGATGATTGAAAGTGAATGATCAGGTGCATTGGAGGACGAGCCAGCAGCGGTCGAAGCGGGCGGCGGCGAGGTCGTCGCGGGGAATCCAGAAGTAGAGCATCCCGGCGTCGCCCCAGCACCAGCCGAGGTCCGGGTCGGAGTCGAGCTGGAGGAGCAGTTGCCACTCGGTATCCGCCGGGAGGCCGTGGACACGGGTGGCGGTTTCGAGCTCGCAGGTCATGTCGTCTTGGATAGGCACCGGCGGCGAAAGGACGCGGTGCGAATCGGACGGGCCGGACTCGAGCAGCGTTTCGTAGAGTTCGTCGATTTCCTCGGCGTTGGTGACGTCTTCGGAGTCGGCGAGGTCGTGGATGGCATCCTCGAATTCGCGCGATGGGGAGAAGGCGGGCGTTACCTCGAAGCGCACCGGCTTGCGGAGCGGCGGGTGAGCGCCGGTGCCGGGCGGGTTGACGGATTGGAGCTTCGCCGGATCCGGGTGGTAGAGGATGACGAAGCCATCGCGGTCTTCCGCTTCGCCGCCCCATGGCTGTTCGTCGGTGTCGTAGAAAAAGCTCAACAGCCCGGACTCGGGGCGGGGCATGGAAGTTGGCGGCAACTCGGCAAGATTGATCCGGGCGAGGAAGTCGAGTGGCTTTCCGGCACGCGCGGGCCACGAGTCGGACGGGTCGAGGAGCGGAGCGCCGGAGAGACACGAGCTGTCGGGCGGCAGTGAATCGAGGGAGCGGAATGGTTTCGCGATAATGACCGGCTGGCAGGCGGCTTCGCCGAGCGGACGGAGCGAGTCGGGCAGCGCGGCGAGGAAGGTCGCCTGCAGGTCGGCAGATGGCGGCTCGGGTGGTGGCGCCGGTTGCAGCATCTTTTCGATCGTCGCGAGCTTGTCGCGGTCGCGGTGGTTGAGGCGCTTCACCAGTCGTTCGCCGAGCAGGCCGAAGACGAGCACCTCCGCGGTGACGAAAAGGGATCCGAGCGAGAGATAGGCGAGGGCGGAGAGATTGCCGTCGAGGGTGAGGGCGGCGGCGACAAAGATCGCGATGCCAGCATAGCCCGGGATGTTGGCAAGGACGGCGCGGTTCTTGTCGACGAGTTGGAGCGAGACGAAACCGGCGACCGCACCGAGAATCACCGCGAGGATGACCCACGGGAAGATCGAGGTCTTGGCAGCCAGAGCGGCGACGACGCCGATCGCGCCCCAGATGCCCGCCCGTCGTTTCCAGTTCTCAAGCCCGCCGATCTGATAGGTTGCCATTTCCCGAAACCATTCGATTCGCGGTGGGGGATGACAAGCCGTGAGTCAGGTGCCGCTGAGAAGGTTCCGGAGACGCTGGTGGGCGGACGGAGGAATCGAACTCGAGAGCTGGATGCGTCCCGTGCCGTCGATGGCGATGGTTCCGCGGGTGATGCCGAAGTCGGCGAGGATCTCGTCGAGGTCGCGGATGATACGGCCGCTGATACGGCCCTTGGCCATGGACGCCCGGCCATCGCGGATGGTGATGACGGTGGGGTTGAGGAGTTTCTGGAGCCAAAGCATGGAGCAGTTGCAGATTGGACTGCAAAGGCGCCAAGGGGCGAAGGAATTCGGGAGAGAGGTAGGGTCGGACACCCCCGGCCGACCGGGGTCGGTTTGAGGGGAGGGCCGGACGCAAGCTTGGCGGCGGACAAGCGGGGGCGCTTGGCCCTACCTTCGTTTAGACGTGCTTCGAGATCTTCTCGACGGCGTTCTCGACGGTCAGGCCGTGGAGCTTGCGGAGGATGTCGATCTTGCCGTGCTCGACGAATTCGTCGGGCCAGCCGATGCGCTCGACCGGGGTGTCGATGCCGGCGTCGTGGAAGTGTTCGATGACGCCGCAGCCAAAGCCATTCATCAGAACGTGGTCCTCGAAGGTGCAGACGACTTTGGCTGAGCGGGCGACCTTTTCGAGCAGCTCGGTGTCGAGCGGCTTGATGAAGCGCGGGTTGACGAGCGAGACCGACAGGCCGCGCTCTTCGAGCTTGGCTTTCGTTTCGACGGCCATCTCGAACATCGTGCCGAGGCCGATCAGCGCGACGTCGGTGCCTTCGGAAATGAGCTCGCCTTTGCCGAGTTGGATCGGCGCGCAGGGGCCGTCGACCGGAGTGCCTGCAATCGGACCGCGCGGGTAGCGGATGGCGGTCGGGCCGTCATCGTAGGCGGCCATCCATTTCAGCATGGCGACGAACTCGGCCTCGTCCTTCGGCTGCATGTGGATGATGCCGGGAACGGGGCGCAGGTAGCCGATGTCGAACAGGCCGTGGTGGGTCGGGCCATCGTCGCCGGACAGTCCGCCGCGGTCCATGCACAGGCGGACCGGCAGGTTTTGCAGCGCCATGTCATGGATGATCATGTCGTAGGCGCGCTGCATGAAGGTCGAGTAGATCGCCAGGAACGGACGGATGCCGCGGGTCGCGAGGCCGCAGGCGAAAAGCGCGGCGTGTTCCTCGGCGATGCCGACGTCGAAGTAGCGCTCCGGGAGTTCCTTCTTGAAGATGTCCAGCTTGGTGCCGCCGGGCATCGCACCGGTGATCGCGACGAGCTTCTCGTCCTCCTTGGCGAGGTCGGTCACCGTGCGGCCGAAGATTTCCGAGGCGGTCGGCGTGTTCGAGGTATCGGTCGAGCCGTCCTCGATCTTGTAGGTGCCGAGTCCGTGGAACTTGCCGGGGTTGTCGAGGGCCGGCTGGTAGCCGCGGCCTTTCTCGGTGATTACGTGGAGCACGACCGGCTCGTTGAGGCCCTTGAGGTGCTCGAAGGTCCGGATCAGCAAGGGTAGGTCGTGGCCGTCGATCGGTCCGAAGTAGCGGATGCCGAACTTCTCGAAGAGGACGTTCGGGAAGAGCAGGTTCTTGGCGCCCTGCTCGACCTTGTGGGCGAGGTTGCGGGTCGCCTTGCCACCGATCCACTCGACGAAGTCGGCGGCCTTGTTGCGGACCGACGCGTAGGTCGAGTGCGTTTGGAGCGCGTTGAAGTAGCGGGCGATCGCGCCGACGTTCTTGTCGATCGACCATTCGTTGTCGTTGAGCACGACGATGAACCGCTTGGTGGTTTCCGCGATGTTGTTGAGTGCCTCGAGGGTGGGGCCGCAGGTGAAGGCGGCATCGCCGGCGAGGGCGACGACGTGCGAGTCGTCCTTGGTCAGGTCGCGGGCGGCGGCCATGCCGAGCGCGGCGGAGAGTGCGGTGCCGGCGTGGCCGGCGCCGTAGCAGTCGTGTTCGGACTCGGTGCGCAGCAGGAATCCGTTGAGGCCTTGGTAGGTGCGGATCGTGTCGATGCGGTCGGCGCGGCCGGTGAGCATCTTGTGGACGTAGCCTTGGTGGGCGACGTCGAAGACGAAGTTGTCCTTCGGGGTCGAGAAGATCCGGTGGAGGGCGATCGTCAGTTCGACCACGCCGAGGTTTGGTCCGAGGTGGCCACCGGTCCGCGAGAGATTGGTGATGAGCGCGTCGCGGATCTCCTGGGCGAGCTTGGTCAGATCCGCCTCATCCAGCGCCTTCACGTCCTCCGGCGAGCGGATTTCGGAGAGAAGGGGGCCAAGATGCGGGGGCTCAGAAGAGGCGGATGTCGTCATCGTCGTCGGAGAGGTCCGTGTCGGCGGACGCGTCGTCGGTCAAGGGGTTTCCGGTATCGTCCGGAGTCTCGGATTCGGCTTCCCGGCTGCGGGAGGCGATGGTTTTGAGGCGTTTGCGGGCGGAGTTGAGGACTTCCTCGCAGCGGCCCAGCAGGCGGTTGCCCTGCTCGTATTTGGCGACCAGTTCCTCGAGCGGGAGGGATTCCTCCTCCATGGCGGCGACGATCGCCTCAAGTTCGGCGATCGACTCCTCGAAGCTGGTCTCTTCGGGCGCGGGGCTGGCGGTCTTCTTGCGGGGCATTACTCGTCGAGGCTGGATTCCTTCAACTGGCCCTCGCTGTAGTAGACCATTTCCTGCCGCAAAAGCGGGGTGCGGTAAGGGAACCGGCGGTAGATCTCACTGATGGATCCCGCCTTGTCGTAGATCGAAAAGCCCGGCTGGGAGGGGGTGGGACCGGTGATCGTGGCGACCCGTCCGTCGAGGACGAGAGCGGCGAAGTCGCCGTATTCGGCCGCGACTTCGATGCTCGGACGTTTGTCGCGTGACTGCGGTGTTATCAGGATTCCGGAGAAGCGCGTGCCGAGATCGGTCGCCTGGGTGTCGAGTTTCAGGAAGTCATCCTTCGACCGGGGCAGCCATAGGCAATTGACATCGGCGTACCACGCCACTGCCCACGGCTGGTCGGAAATCGCGATCTCCGACTGCAGCGGATCGTTTTCGACCCACTTTGACATGCCCTTGTTCAGGATCAGCGGATAGTAGGGTGGCCACTGGGGCCATCCGCCCTTGTCCGAAACCTGAATGTACATCCGTACCTCTTTCGGCAGGTTGAGGATGATCGGAGCCGCCGAGAGGGCGACGATCACAATGTAGTGGGCGTTCTTCAGGAATGGGGTCGAGGACACGAACTCGAGCCGGCTCCAGAGGATCGAGAGGAACGCCAGCCCGTACGCGGCCATGATGGGCGCGAACAGCAGGTGGATCTGGTTCGGGTGAAGGCCGTCGCTGCTGATGCCGAAGATCGCCATCCCGATGGCTCCGAAGAACCACATGGCCGCGATGAGCCAGCGGAAGCGCGCGATCGAATCCCGCTTGAAGGGGTGTAGCAGGGCGATGAAGAAAATCGGTGCGGCGAGGATGCCGCCGAGGAAAGGAATGAGGTCGGTCGCCTGGACGAGGGTCGTTCCGAGAATCTTCAGGAGAAGCCCGTCGATGAGCAGCGGATTCGCGTTGAGATCGAGGGTCCGCATGATCTCCGACTCCGTGCCGTTGGCGAGACCGTTGTAGAAGACGAAGCGGGCGACGCCGAACGGCTGACCTGTGATCTGAGTCATTCGGAACAGCGGATAGACCACCGCGATGAACAGAACGGCGAGCGAGGAAAGCGCGACGATGCCGCGAGGGCGGAAGGCGATCGCGGCGAAGATCAGATAGCCGAAGAAGATCCACGCGGTGATCCAGTGGGTCAGCACCATCAGCGCGAAGAACGCGGCCGCGATCAGCGGCTGGGCCATCGAGGCCCGGCCCTCTTCCTGACTCTCGACCGCGCGGTAGGTGAAGTAGAGGCCGCAACTGAAGAGCAGCAGAAGCAGCATCTGCGGCAGGCCGCTCTGCGAGTACTTCCAGAACATGTCGCAGAGCAGCATTAACAGCGCCGTGACCCCCGCGATCTTGCCATCGAATATTCGACTGACCAGCAGGTAGGTGACCCCTATCGCCATCAGGAAGAAAAGGGTCGAGACCAGCGCCACGACCCGGTCGAGGGGATAGACGAGCTCCTTCTTGTTCATCTCCCACGCCTCGAAATCGTCGGCACCGACGAGCTTGAAGACGGCACCCAGGACGAGCGGGTTGAGAGGCGAGTGATAGGTGTCGCGCAGGCCGACGAGCGGAACGGTGGTCTCCTCCTTGGTCTCCGCCAGGTGATGCTCCAGCGGCCGGATGTTCTTGGTGGTCAGTCCTTCGCCGCGGGCGACCTGGCGGGCGATCTGAGCCTGGTCCATCGCCTGCTCCGTGCCGAGGCCGCGGAAGAGGACCAGCAGGTGCACCCAGGACAGCGCGAAAAGAAGAACGAAAAACAGAAGGCGGCGCACAATCAGCGCGCCGTCGAGGGTTTGAAAGGCTTTGTTCATGGATGGAGAGGGGCGGGGGGCGTCCTAACCTTCGATTTCCTTGAGTTTGCGCTGCAGCGTGCGGCGGCTGATGCCAAGGAGTTCGGCGGCGCGGGTGCGGTTGCCATTGGCTTCCGACAAGGCGGCCTGAATGGTTCGGATTTCGAGCGCATGCAAGTTGAATTCAGGGGGGGCGGCAAGGGTGATTTTCCCGCAGGAATCCGGGCGCGGCGCGGGGGATCCGCCACGCAAGGCCGAGGGCAGATGCCGTACGTCGATGACCGCGTCATTCGACATCACCACGCCGTGCTCGATGGCCGTCCGCAGCTCGCGGACGTTCCCCGGCCATGTGTAGTGCTGGAGAAGGTCGAGAGCCTCGTCGGTCAGAGGCTTCACCGGTCGCCCGTTTTCCTCGGCGAATTCCTTCAGGAATCCGCCCGTCAGCAGCACGATGTCCTCGGCCCGGTCGCGCAGGGGTGGCATCAGTACGCGGACGACATTCAGCCGGAAATAGAGGTCCTCGCGGAAATCTCCGGCCTCGACCATCGAGGCGAGATCGCGGTTGGTGGCGGCGAGCACCCGGACGTCGACCTTGATCGGTGCATTCGAGCCGACCCGCTCGATCGTCCGCTCCGACAGGGCTCGGAGCAGTTTGACCTGCGTGGCGGAGTCGATTTCCCCGATCTCATCGAGGAAAAGCGTGCCGCCGTCGGCCTGCTCGAAGCGTCCGATCCGCCGTTGGGCCGCGCCGGTGAAGGCGCCTTTTTCGTGTCCGAAGAGCTCGGATTCGAGGAGCTGGGGCGAGAGGGCGGCGCAGTGGACGATGACCATCTTTTCCGCCGGTCGGCCGGAAATCTGGTGGATGGCGTGGGCGACGACCTCCTTGCCGGTGCCGCTTTCGCCTTCGATCAGCACCGTGGCGCGGGTCGGGGCGACCTGTTTGACGGTTTCGATCACCCGGCGGATCCCGGCCGACTTGCCGGTCAGGCGGCCGAGATTGGCGGGATCGGGGACCTGTTCGCGAAGCTGCTGGTTCTCGGTCTCGAGGCGTCTGCTGCGGAGCGCGCGCTTGAGGAGCATTTCGACCTCGTCGAGATTGAGCGGTTTGGTGACGAAGTGCCACGCGCCGCGGCGCATCGCCTCGACCGCCGTATCGACCGACCCGTAGGCGGTCATCATGAGCGAGACGGGCGGGTGCTTGATCGAGAGGGCGGCGTCGAGGACGTCCATGCCGGAGTCGCCGCCGAGCCGCAGGTCGGTGAGCATCAGATCGGGTGGATCCGCCTTCAGGATGGCGGTGGCCTCGTCGAGGTTCGACGCGACGAAAACGTCGAATTCCTCCTCGAGCGCCGCACGCAGTCCGTCGCGCGTGGCTTTCTCGTCATCGACGATGAGCAGTGTGGGGGTCATGGGTTGCGGAAGGGAAGGTGAACCGCCAAGACGCCAAGGACGCCAAGGGGGTTGTTATTCAGGGTGGTTGAGCGCGACTCGTCGGATCCCATTCTTGATCCGCGGAACGTTGAAGTTGATGAGAAGCGCGAGAGTTCTTCTCGAAAGTTTCAGGTAGGTCATGACCTGGGCATGATGAATCGGAAGGAGTTGCTCTACCGCCTTGAGTTCGATGATCAACTCTCCGTCAACGAGCAGGTCGAGACGGTAGCCCGCTTCGATCATGAGCCCTTCATAGGTAATCGGCTGCGGCATCTGTTTCTCCACCTTGTGACCTCGCAGACCAAGCTCATGCGCAAGACAGGCCTCATAGGCGCTCTCCAAAAGCCCTGGACCGAGATTCGAATGCACTTTGAATGCTGCATCCACGACATCCCGCGCGATCTCATCAATTCCGTGCTTCATAACATTTCAAACTTGGCGGCCTTGGCGTCTTGGCGGTTCACGTATCTGCAACTCAATCGATATCGATCACGCGGTCGGAGGATTCGAGGAGACGGACGGGTTTGGGGCCGCGGGGGATGTGGATGTGGATGGTGGTGCCGGCCTCGGGTTCGCTCTCGATCTCGATCTCGCCACCATGTTCGCGGATGACGCGACGGACGATCAACAGGCCGAGGCCGGTGCCGGATTGCTTGGTGGTGCGGTAAGGCTCGAAGAGTGAGCCCATCTGCTCGGGCGAGATGCCGCTACCGTTGTCGGAGATGGAAATACGGCATTCGTAGTCGTTGAAGTCGGTGGTGATCCGGATCAGTCCGCCGGGCCCGCGAAGCGCTTGGTAGGCATTGCGCAGCAGGTTGTAGAACACCTGCTGGAACTGGGTGGCGTCGAGTTGGAGCGGGGGGAAGTCGGTGGCGAGGTCGAGCTCGACCTTGATCTCGCGCGACGCGAGCTCCGGCTCGAGCAGTTTCAGGGTGTCGTGGAGGACATCGTGCAGCACGCACGGCTCGCGGTGCGGGGTGGTCGGGCGGATCGCCTCGAGGAACTGGCGCAGGATGGTATCGAGCCGCTGGATCTCGCGGCGGGAGGTCTCCAGATGTTCCTCCAGAGGCTTGCGATCGCCGGGCGGGAGCTTCCGCAATTTGCGCTCCATCAGTTGCAGGTGGATGTCGAGCGAGTTCAGCGGGTTGCCGATCTCGTGGGCGACGCCGGCGGCGAGCAGGGTGAGGGCGTTGAGGCGCTCGCTTTCGAGATGGTGTTCGGCTTCCTGGCGGCTGGCGGTCTGGTCGCGGACAAGCATCACCCAGCCGAAGTTCCCGCCGCCGACCGCTGAGGCGATCGGAGAGAGGTAGAAATTCAGGTAGCGGTTCTCCGGGTAGAAGACCTCGAGGTCGCGCGAGACCGTCTTGCCCGGCTTGGCGATGGCCTCCCACTCGAGGCCGGGGATCCTTTCGACCAGCGACTCGCCGAGGATGTCGTCGTCGAGCCCGAAGAACTTCTGCGCGGCGCCGTTGATGAAGGTCACGGAGCCTTCCTCATCGAGCACGATCACGCCCTCGTGCAGCGCCTCGAAGACCTGCTCGAGGAAGCCCTTTTCCCGGATCAGGCGGGAAAGGAGCTGCTGCGCCTCGGCCGGGTCGATCCGGTCGAGACGGGCGAGGAGCTTTTCGAGGAAGCCGGATTTCACGCGCGGACAGGAAAGTGGAACCGCAAGGGCACCGAGGCGCGAAGATGGGAGGGAAAGATCATGAAAACTTGGCGTCCTTGGCGTCTTGGCAGTTCAGTTGCGGGCTCGGGGTTGGTAGGAATCGGGGATGGCAGCTGATGTTCTGGTCGTTCTTTGCACCTTCCCCGATGAAGCGGCGGCGCGTCAGATTGGCGCAGTGCTGGTGGAAAAGCAAGTGGCCGCCTGCGTGAATCTGGTCCCCGGCGTGCGCTCGATTTTCCGTTGGAAAGGGCAGATCGAGGAGGATGCGGAGGTGCTGGCGGTCATCAAGACGACCCGCGAGGGCTACTCTTCTTTGGAGTCTGCCATTCTGGAGCTGCATCCCTACGACACGCCCGAGGTCCTCGCGATCCCGGTCGAGGCCGGGGCGGCGGGGTACTTGAAGTGGGTGGGGGAGAGTGTCGGTGGAGTGGGCTGATCCTGCGTACTGTTACGCAAACGGCAATGGTCAGCTGGACGGGAGTTTCATCGTCGCCTTCGCGGTTTTTCCCGAAGTCCCGGCGCCTTGAAGCGGTTCACGCATGCGTTGCGGGCAGGATCTTGACCGCAAGCCGTGGAATCGGGCTCTTTTTTATCCGTGAAGACGTGTGGATCGGGCTGGAAAGTCCTGACGATTTGGCTGGCTTGCTTCGGGTGGCTGCATGGGGCGGGGTTTCTTCCGGATGCGGACCGCGACGGGTTGCCTGACGATTGGGAGACGGGTCAGGGGCTGAATCCCGGAGATCCGGCCGATGCGGTTTCTGATGGGGAGAACGACGGGCTCAGCGCCTTGGTCGAGTATGGCCTCGGCGGATCGATCGCGGCCAACGATCTCGCATTGCTTCCGCAACTCGAGTTCTTCGAGGACGGCGACACTTGGGTGCGGTTCGGGTTTGTGCGGCGGCGGGACAATCCCGCGGTCGCCGTCATCCCGGAGATCAGTACGGGTTTGGAAAGCGGTTGGTCGTCGGATGGCTTGGAGATCGTCGGTGAACCGACCCGCCTGCCGAACGGCATGGAAGATGTCACCTATCAGGGAAAGGTCGCGGTTGAGGACGCACAGCGGCAGTTCGTGCGGGTCCGTTTCCGGGTCGTGGTGGGCACGCTGGAGTCGGGCCTGGGCAGCGGTGCCGAGATCACGTCGCCGATCTTCGGTTCGGGCGGAACGACGACGCTCGACCCTGCTGATTTCGCGCTCGGTCGTGACGGCGATGCCGCGACGCTGTCGGGCTCGGGAAAGGTTGTCCGTTTTCCGGTCTCCGGGACGCCGAATCTGAACCTCGACCACGGGGAGGTGGAGTTCTGGTATTTGCCGGAAGTCGATTCGGACGCGGACTCGACGCTGCGGGTGCTCTTCACCATGGGCAACTACGGCGGGACACCGTCGCTGACTCTGGAGGAGTCGGATGTGCTTTACTTCTCGGTGGCGACGCCGTCGCGGCTTGAGGTGATCCAGTCGGCCGCCGGCCTGCGCCTGTGGACGGCCGGCCAGTGGGTGCACATCCGCGCGACCTGGGACAACTCGAGCGCGACCGATTCGCTGCAGGTCTTCATCAATGGCGAACGGATCAGCGAAGGCGGGGCCGAGGGGGGATGGTCGCTGGAGGAAGGCGGTGCGCCGACCCACTTCTGGCTCGGTTCCGCGAACGACACCGGCGAGTTCCCGGCCGCCGGTCGTTTCGACCAGCTGGTGGTCCGCAATCACCGGCAGCTCTGGGAAGATACGAATGCCGGGCCCTTCCTTCCGCCCTTCGATCCGTTCTGGGTCGTCGAAGGGAACACCCTGAACTTCGTGGCCTCCGCGACCGATCCTGAAGGTCACACGCTGACCTACACGCTGGAACCCGGAGCGCCGGCGGCAGCGACTCTCGATCCGGTGAGCGGCGCGTTCTCGCTGGCCACCACCACCGGCGATGCGCCGGCGGCTTATGAATTCCACATCCGGGTGACGGACGACGGGACACCCTGCATGAGTGACGTGCAGGCGGTCTTCATCGGTGTGATCGGAAACAACGCGCCGGTGCTGAGCAACGTGCTGCCGGTGAGCCAGCAGACGGCCCCGGACGGCAGTCCGGCCCTGACATTCGATTGGAGCGATGTCGACCGGGATATCGAGCTCCTCCGGGTGGTGACGACCAATCCGCTCGGCACACGCACCACCGACCTGCCGATCGAGGAGTGGGGCATTCCGAAAGTGCCCTCAGGCAGCGCGACCATCCACCCAGAAGTGGCGGAGCTGCCTTACGGAGTGACCACCTACGACCTCACGCTGATCGACACGCTGGGCAATGCCAGCAGCTCCGTGACCGTGACGATCGAAGTGGTTGGTGGCGGGGCCGGCAGCGCGCCGGTTTTTTCCAATCTGCAGCGGCAGAGCCCCCGGATCGCGCGACCGCAGGGTCCGCTCGATGTCACCTATCCCGACCTGACGATCAACGCATTCGACGCCGATGGCGACATCGACCGGATCCGGTTGAAGAGCACGCTTCCGGGAGGCTCGAACGAGACGGTGGAGATTCCGTGGTCGGAGCTTCCTGATGGAGGAATCAACCAGAAGCTCCTCCGTCCTTACCGCTTCCGCTCCGATTCGAGCTACGGCATCTATAGTTTTGAGGTCACGCTGTTCGATGTCGAGGGGCACGCGAGTGTGATGCGGTCGACCACCGTCGAATTGCTGAACCTCAACTTCAGCATGCAGCGCACCCCGATCGTGACGGGCATCGATCCGGTGTCCGGAGCGTGGGGTGACGAGGTGCTGCTCAGCGGGGTGTTCCCGGATCCGGCGAACGAGGATGTCACCGTGGAGCTGGGTGGCCAGGACTGTCCGGTCAACTTCTACGGGATCAGCGCGCTACGCTTCTCGATCCCGGAGGGTGCCTACTCCGGTCCGATCATCATCCGGACCAGCGCCGGGGCGATCACCGCGACGGATGTCTATGACGTCGATCTCGAGGTCAGCCTACGGCCTTTGCAGCCGCTGGATTTCACCGAGGACGGAATCGCGATCGACGGTGAGAATGTGCCGAAGCTTCGCGAGGGCGACGAGTTCGCATTCGAGGTCCGGACGTCCCTGCGTGCTGAGGACGGTGGAACCGTCACGTGGTTCGCCGATGGCATCGAGAGCGGCAACGCTCAGGTGGGAACGATCGGCAGCGATGGTGTGTATGCCGCGCCGGCCTTGGTCGATGAGGAGTTCGACGTCGTGATCGAGGCCCGCCTCGATGCCGATCCGTCGGTGCTCGACGACTTCACGCTGACCGTTTGCCCCAGTCCGGTGCCGCCCGGTGGCGGGCTCGTGCGGGCCTCGGCCGGGGCGGTGGTGGCTTCGGGCGATGCGAGGTCATCGATCGACATCGGTGCCAACGCGCTGCCGGCGGACACGGTGATCAGCGTGGAGACGCTGGCGAATTCCGACTTTCCCGCGCCCCGTGCGGGCAAGCGGGTGCTCGGTGGCGCGACCTTCGGGCCGCCGGGATTGGTCTTCAATTCACCGGTCGAGATCCGGCTGCCGCTGACCCGCGGCTACGAGCCGGGCACCGTGCTCGATGTGCTGTATTTCGACGGCGTCAACTATGTCGACGAAGGACTGACCGGCACCGTGTCGGAAGATGGCGGGAGTCTGCTTTGTGGGGAGACGGACCACTTCTCGACCTACGTTGTCGAGGACGACGCGGCGGTGGCCGGGGCGCCGGCGGTGGCGCCGATCATCACCGTGCTTTCTCCCATCAACGGCTACGAGGGCGAGCGGATTCCGATCAAGATCGAGGGCACCGACTTCGACGACGACCTCGTCGTCGAACTGCTCGACGGCAGTCTGCAACCGACCGATCTGCTGACGGCCGGGCCGTTGTTCACCAACGGCGGGACCACCGCCGGTTTCACGCTCTTCATCGGTGCCTTTCCCTCGCTGGCCGAGGGCCAGAACGAGATGTTCACGATCCGTCTGACGCGTCCCGGGTTCGGCAGCGCGGACGTCAGTTTCCAGGTGCGCGGGCTGGATGAGCTGATCCTGACCCCGGGTCAGGAAATGACCGCGATCGACTGGCCGGCCAAGACCTACTCGACGGTGGTCGTGCCCGCGTCCGCCAAGATCACGGTGCTGTCCGGAGACGTGGATCTGACCACCACCGGGCCGATCGTGATCGACGGCGAGATCGATGCCGCGGGAGAGGATGGGGCCGACGGCGCCCAGCGCGTCGGCGCGACCGGAATTCTCGGAGCCGGCAGCGGTGGCGAAGGGCAGGACAAGGGCCCGGGTTCGTTTTTCCTGCTCCCCGGAGTGCAGTGGGATCGCGGTGCGGAGGAGAATCAGGGAACCGACGGAGTGCCGACCCAAGACAGCGCGCAGCGGCCCGCAGGTTTCGGCGGAGGGGCGGGGAAGTCGGTCGAGATCGACGTCGGAGGGCTGATCTCAAGGATCGCGGACTGCGTGGTCAGTGGAGGATTCGCCTGCGCTCAGGCGGCGGGAGAGATTGTGAATGCGGTGAATGCCATCGATGATCTCGCGAGTGCGGAGCCATTCGGCAGGCGTGGCCTCGGCGCACGGCTTTCCGCCCAGCCGGGCGTGGATACGAATGCGGGTGGCGGTGGTGGCGGCGCCGGGCGCTTCCATGTGAACCTCACGCTGTTCGGCAACGGGGTGGAATTCCAGGTCGATGGCGGCGGCGGAGGTGCCGGCGGCAGCGGCGGCCACTCGGTGCTGCTGAGCTCGGCACAAAACGTGACGGTCAGGGGGCGGATCGATACCTCGGGGGGCGATGGCGGCAACGGCTCCACGACCTCGGATTACCGGGTGAAGTCGCGGGTCTTCGGCATCAACGTGACTCCCATCGCATCGGGAAGCGGCATTCCATGCTTCGCCGGCGGTGGTGGCGGCGGCGGGCGAGGCGGCGCACTCTCGCTCAACGGCAACGACGGTGTCTTCCTCCCCTCGGGTTCCGAGTTGGAATACCGCGGTGGCCGCGGCGGCGTCACGGGATTCGTCGAGATCGATCCCGGTGCCGGCACGATGAATGCCGGGCTTCATCGCAACTGGCTGTCCGACGGACCGACGCTTCCTGCCGAGTATCGGGGGCCGCTTTTCGATCCCTCGACCTTTTACACCAAGACCACCGACCGCCGGGTGCTGCGGATGGTCGGAACCCGGCTGGTTTACGCTCCTTTCGGTGGCGGTCGCGCGACGCCGTCGGCCTACATCACCAACCCCGACGCGGTGCCGTCGTTCCGTGCGGTTCCGATCGAGTACGACGAAGACACCAACCGCTACGACGGTGTGGTGCTTCTCGAGGAAGGATTCAATGTCATCGACACCAACTTCGGTCCGCCGCGGACGATTCTCGTGATTTCCACCGATACCGACGGCGACGGGCTGTCGGATGGCGACGAGGCCGACCTCGGCACTGACCCGAACGACCCCGACAGCGACGACGACGGTCTGAATGACGGTGAGGAAGTCACGCTCGGCACCGATCCGACGAATCCGGACACCGATGGTGACGGGCTTTCCGACGGCGACGAAGTCAATGTCGAGGGCACCGACCCGAACGAGTTCGACAGCGATGGCGACGGGGTGTCGGACAGCGTCGAACTGATCCTGGGAACCGATCCGGGTTGGCAGTTCGAAACACCGACCGAACTGCCGGTCGGCACCGTGCTGGTTGCCTTGAACGGCGACTTCACCGGCGGCACCCGGTTGGCGATCCTCGATGTCGCAAACGACCGCATCGGCATGCTCGGCCATCCCGCCGGCGGCTTCGGCTTCGGGCTGACCTTTGATCCCTTGGCAGACATGTATGTGCTCAGCGGAGGAACCCTTTCGACCTACGAACCGCTGACCGACACGTCCACGCCGATCGGCACACTGCCGGGAGGGGTTCTTGGCGGTCCGCTGGCCTACAACCCGGCGGATGGCATGCTCTATTCATCGCAGCTCACGGTTTCCGGACCGGATTTGGTGAATACCGGGCAGCTGCTGCGGATCGACCCGTCCGACGCCTCGGTGTCGTTGGTCGGTGCGCCGCTGGCGACGCCCATTCATTCGCTCACCTTCACGGGTGCCGGAACCTTGCTGGCATGCGTGGGGAATCCGCCCGGCGGGGACGACCTCGTGGAAATTGATCCAACCACCGGCGGGCTGGTGCAGACCTTCGGGCAGACCGGTCAATCGCCATTGTTCGGCTTGGCCTTCGATCGCAGCGGTACGCTGTTTGCCGCCGAAGCCACGGGCGGCCCCGGCGGCGAACTATGGACCCTCGATACCGGAACCGCGGCTCCGACGGCGGCCCTGAGCGACATCCGGAACTTCTTCGATCTGGCAACGGCTCCTTGTCCGCTGCCCTGCCTCGAGTTCTTCACCAGCGACTACACACCGGGTGGGCCGATCCTCGATATCCGGATCGCCAACTTCAATGGCGACGCCCACGCCGACTTGGTGAAGATGCAGTCCGATTTCGGCGGCCAGCAGACGGTCATCCAGCTTCTCGAAGGCGACAGCAGCGGCGACTTCACCGGAGTCACCGGCATGGTGATCCCTTGGCCGGAGGACGGAAGCTACCCGCGGCATCTCGCCATCGGCGACCTGAATGGCGACGGGTTTGACGACGTCGCCGCGGCCAGTCCGCGTGAGATCGGAAAGTCCTACGTCTTCCTTTCCTCGGATGACGGGATGGGTGGCTATACCGGGCACTCCACGACTACCCTCAGCCACACCAATCCGAGTCAGTGGATCGGCATCGCGAGCATGAACCCGGCGGTCGACAGCCACCTTGACCTCGTGATCGGCACCGACTCGGAAATCCTCGTGTTGTTCGGTGACGGCAGCGGGACGGCCTACCCGACGAGCATCACGATTCCCCACGCTCCGCCGATGTTCGAGTCGGCCTTCTACGATCTGGGAGATCTGGATGGCAACGGCACCATCGACATCGCCACACGGGACGAGCTCATTTTCAACGTGGGCAACGGAACCTTCGGTGTGCCGGTGGCTTTCGCCAGCGGGATCGATCCCGACGACTCGCCGACCGACCTGAAACTGGCCGACCTCGATGGCGACCTTGATCTCGATCTGATCATCTCGGTGGCGAAGTTCGAAGAAGAGGATCCGGTGGATGACGAGTTGCGAGTCTATCTGAACAACGGCTCGGGAAGCTTCGGTGCGGCCATGGTGCATATTGGCAGCTTCACGTCCGAGGGATCCGACGCGATTGCCTGCGAGGACTTTGACGGCGATGGCTTACTCGACATCATCGCCGGCGGCTACGAGGCGGGATACCACCTGTATGTCCGTGCGGGGACCTCGACGCCCAAGATCATCGACCTCGATCCCGATGGCGGTGGCGGCGAGGAGGAAGGTCCGTCGATCAGCCTGCTCGGGGTCTACTGCATCGACTTCGGCGATACCGATGGCGACGGGAACCCGGAGATGGTCGTCGGCGACGACTTCGCGAACGAATACATCAGCTACAAGCTGGGGAACCCGTTCTCGGATTGAGGGGGTCGCCCGGTCGAAGCCATGGCACCTGGAAGGTGCCGCTCCTTGGTCAGCCGGTGATGGTGAAGCCGCTCACGCCGTCGAGGGGCGGGACGTTCTTCACGTGCATGCCGCGGATGTTGTGGGCGAGCGAGCTTTCTTCGGCGATCTCCTTGATGAACTCCTCGACCTCGTCGGCCTCACCCATCACTTCGAGCTCCACGGTGCCCTCGGGGAGGTTCTTGACGGTGCCAACGACCTCGAAGCCCTTGGCGATGTCCTTGCAGGTGTAGCGGAAGCCCACCCCTTGGACCCGGCCGTCAAAAATCACGCGTCGTGCGATCACGGGGCGAAGGATGATTGGTAAACGGCGAGCCCGTCGAGGAACATCTGCACGGCCACCAGGATGAGCAATAGGCCCATCAGACGCTCGAGCGCGCGGGTCCCTTTGCGTCCGAGGAATCGCATCAGCAGCGGCGAAAAGAGCAGGATCACGGCCGAAGCGGTCCACGCCAGGCCGACCGCGGCGCCGATCGAAAGCAGCTCGCCGGGGTACTTGGTCGTGGTCAGCAGCAGCAGCGCGATTGCCGACGGACCGGCGAACATCGGGATGGCCATGGGCACGATGAAGGGTTCCTCGTCGTCCTCCGCGGTGACCATCGCGCGTGCAGGGAAAAGCATGCCGAGGGCAATGAGGAACAGGATGATGCCGCCGGAAATGCTCAAAGTGGCGGGCTTGAGGCCGAGGAAGCCGAGGAGTTGGCCGCCGCCGATGAGGAAGATCAGCATCACGACCAGCGCGATGACCATTTCCCGGATCAGCACCCGGCGACGCCGCTCTTCCGGCAGTTTGGACAGGATCGAGTGGAAGACCGCGACGTTGCCGAAGGGGTCGAAGACGAGAAAGAAGGTCGTGGCGAGCGCGAGGAGGTTCATTCCGCAGCGAGATTGGAAAAGCGGACGCGGTCGGGTGCCGGTCGCTCGACCAGAACGCGCTGGCCGTCAGGAGTATCCACCGCTTCACCCACTGCGGGATCGCTTTCGGCGTCGGCCAACACACCCGCCATCACGCAGGCGGCCCCGGCGATCTTCTCGGCGTCCTCCGGAGTGGCGAGGGCGATCTCCCAGACGAGGTTGAGTCGAGTGTCGCTGACGGCCGTCAGGCGGTAGTGGTCGCCCCGCCATGCATTCGCCAGATCGGAAAGCTCGGGATCGAGGGTCTGGAGCCAGAGCAGCAGGCCGAGCCAGCCGGCGGACTCATCGAGGACGTCCTCGCCGGGCAGCTCGGGCACGGCGACTTTCACCGTCTCGATGCCTTCGCCTTCCTCCGCGAACCACATGGTAGTTTGCGGCGGCGAGTGCAGGGCTCCAAGCAGTTCCTCCTGATCCATCAGGCGGCCGGCGCGTGGGGGTCCGAGCTGCGACGGGAAGGTCGCGAGGCCGCGGACGAAGGCGGGCAGGCTTTCGAGCAGGTCGCGGGCACCGCTTTGGTCGTCCTGGGTGCCGGTGAACCCGATGCCGAGTGCCTGCCGGGCGAGGAAGCGGTTTTCGATCGCGATCGCGGACCCGTGGTGCAGCGCGTTGCGAGCGCGATCCGGCTCGTCGCCGGGATAACCGGGCGGGGGCGGGTAGTGCTGGTGAAGGAGGATCCTCACGAGGGCGCGGATCAGCGCCGCTTGGTCAGGGACGCTGCCTTCCTGGAAGCGGTCGGTCACCCAGCCCTCGCCGGTCTGGTCATCGAACCATGAGCGGGCGCCGATGCTGTAGGTCGCGGCGAGCTGGCCGGCGAAGTTGTCGTCGGGCATCAGCAGGCCCATCCGCACCCACGCCTGCTGGCGGTGGGACAGAGAGTTCGGGGGAAAGCGGCTTTCGATCGATGCCGTCACCCGGTCGCGAAGCTCCTCGCCGGCGATCTTGTGGACCACCGGGCTGCTGCGGAAATCGAGGCCGATGGCTGATTCGACGAACTCGATCAGCGGCTCCGGCACCTTCAGCTCGCCGCCGCCTTGGGCCAGCGAGCGCAGGCTTTCGTTCTCGCGTTCGAGCAGTTCGATCGAGCTTTCCAGCTCGGCGATCCGCTCCTGCAGATCGGCATTGCCGGCCTCCGCGGCGGCATTTTTCCATCGAAGCCCCTGCAGGATGCCGCCGAAACCGACCGCCCCGCCCAGCAGAACCGGCAGAAGGGTTTGCGGTCGCATCAACGGCGTGCGTCTTCCTCGGTGCCTTCCTCAAGCTCGTTGAGGTCGGGCAGGGCCTGCGATCGCAGCGCGCCGCCGCCCTTGCCGAAGATCTCTTCCGCCATCTTGCCCTTCACCAGGGTGATGCCGATCGGCAATTGCGCGGAACCGTCGGGGTTGTAGCGGTACTGGAACATGTGCACCGGCTTCTCGTTCCGCGTGCCCGGGAAGTAGCGCTTGGTGCGGGCGTCGTAGAGGAGCTCCTGCACGAGCTTTCCGAAGGTCGGCCCGGGGCGCTTGCTGTAGCCGAAAGAGGTCTTGTAGAGCCGGTTGCCGAGGCCGTCGTAGATGTCGCACTTGAGCGGGTTGCCCTCATCGTCGAGACGGTAGACCGTCTTCATCGTCAGGTTGCCGCTGGCGGTGTAGGTGCTCTTGGTCAGCGTCTTCTTGTCGTTGCCGCGCTTGAACACGGTGCGCGAGCCGTCCTCGTTGCGCTTCACCCGGACGAACGGACCTTCGATGTCGAACCCGGGGACCCCCTGGGCCGACGCGCAGGGCAGCAGGCACAGGAAAAGCAGGGTGGCGATGAGACGTCCGATCATGGGCGGCGGACAGTAGGACTTGGCGAATGGGGGATCAAGGCGCCATTTTGGGGCATCGCGATGCGCTGGAAAACCCGACGTTCGAGCCATGATCTCAGCCGCAGGGGCCTGATTATGGGGATTCTCAATGTCACGCCGGACTCGTTTTCCGACGGCGGCCGGCACGATGCGCCCGCGGCGGCGCTGGAGCAGGCGCGGCGGATGATCGCCGACGGGGCGGACATCATCGACGTCGGTGGCGAGTCGACCCGGCCGGGTGCGGAGCCGGTTTCCGCCGAAGACGAATCGGCCCGCGTCCGCCCGGTGATCCAGGCGCTGCGGGCCGAGTGGGATGGCCTGATCTCGATCGACACGATGAAGTCGCGGGTCGCACTGGCCGCGCTCGAGGCCGGTGCCGACATCGTCAATGACGTCGCGGGCCTGCGGGACCCGGCGATGGTCGAGCTCTGCGCGGGGATGCGCTGCGGTGTGGTGGCGATGCACATGCGCGGCGAGCCGCGGACGATGCAGGCAGCTCCGGAATACGGGGATGTGGTTGCCGAGGTGCGCGGGTTTTTTGAGGAACGTTACGCCTCTCTCACCGCCGCCGGCATCGATGCGGAAGCCATCTGCTTCGACCCCGGAATCGGCTTCGGCAAGACGCTCGAGCACAACCTCGCGTTGCTACGGGGCCTGCCGGAATTGGAAGTCGAAGGTCGCCCCCTGCTGATCGGCGTTTCGCGCAAGAGCTTCATCGGGCGCCTGCTCGAAAGCGACGAGTTGTCGGATCGCGAGTGGCCGACGGTCGCCCTCACCGCGTGGGCCCGCGAGAGCGGGGCGCGCGTTCACCGGGTCCACGACGTCCGACCGAACCGCGAGGCGCTGAGGATGGTCGAGGCGATCCTCAACGGGGTCTGATCCGGTCCGGTTCGTCGTTGGTTACTTCGCCAGCAGTTCGACCATCAGTTTGCCCATTCCTTCTCCGACGCCCATGTAGGTATCGGCATCGCCACCGTAGTGTCCGCCGCTGCCTCCCTTGGCGACAGGCTTCGAGTAGAACACCGCGGCCTGATCTTCGAATTCCGGAAGAGCCGCGAAATCGAACATCTTCTGGGAGAGTGTGGCGGTCTTGTCGTGTTCCCCCAATGTGGCGCAGACAAACTTTGCGTTGGGCGCGTTGAAGTCCTTCCTCAGGTCATTGAAGAGATAGGCGAGGTTCTTGTCATAAGTCTCCACGTTCCCTTTGCCTTTCTCGGCATTTCCCTGCCACCAGAAGAATCCGGCGACTTCGTATTCGGTGGCGCCTGGATAGTAGGTAGAGAGGTTTTTCAGAGCCTCCTGGGCGGCGCCCACGTCTTGGTCATACTGCAGGCCTGCGTACCACCCGTTCTTCGCTTTGACTTCTTCACTGACTTTCCGATTCGAGCTCTCCGAGTCGCCTTGATACGATTGTCCTTTGGATCCCGTGCCATCCGCGCTCGGTGGCAGCAGGTCCCAGCCCAGGGCACGGTTGCCGACACATGACTTCAGGATCATCACCGGAGCATCGATCGCTTCGCCCAGATAATTCCCGATGCCGATTTCCGGGCCGAATTTCCCGCTGCCGTTCCCGTTTTCAGCAGTCAGCCAGTCGTTGTGTTTCAGCTTCGCCATGCAGAAGAACACGTTGCGGACATCCTTCCGGACGTTCCAGTTGCCTTCATCGTCGACAACGTAGGGATATTTTTCGGCGGCGATCCCCTTGAGTTGGCCTGCATTCCCGAAGCCCAGCATGTTCGACTGGCCCATCATGATGAAGACCTGGACCGGCTTGCTCATGTCGGCTTCCTTGCCGTCCGGATCCGGGAGGACGTCGGGAAGCTCCCCGACTTCCGGACCTCCGCTTCCGCCGCTGGCGGCGGCCGGTTTGCCGTTCTCCTTGAGCCACGCGATGTCATCCTCGGAAAGGACCTCCTGATTGAACTTCATCGTCTTGCCCTTCGACTTCACCTCCACCATGCCGGTGGATTCGTCGTAGGACTCGAGTTCTCCCTCGAAAGTTCGGCCGCCGTCGGCACTGGTCCAGGTGCGCGCTTGCGCGGCGAGGAAAAGCATGGAGCCGAGGGCGGCGGTGGCGACAAGGCGGTTCGTGTGGGGTTTTCTCATGGTCGTTCGTGGTGAGAGGATCAGTTTATAACGCTGCCGGAATGCCGCATCTCACAGAATCTTCGACGCAGATGGGCGAAAGGGCCCGCTTTTTCCGTCACTTGGGAGCTCCGGGAGTCGGCGTCCGGAGCGATTTCACCGGTTCTTCATGGTTCTGCCCCAGAACCGGGCCATGCGTAAGGAGATGAACACCGCCACCCACGCCCTCGCCCCGCTGTTGATCGTCCACGCTCTCGGGCGGTCGAAGTGGGTCGCTCGGCGAAAGCTGTGGCTGGTCGGCCTGTTCGGCGCCCTGCCGGATCTGCTTTGTCCGCACCTCAGCCTCGATGCCCGCATGACGAGCTGGTCGCACGGCCTTCCCGCTTGGGGTGGGTTCACGCTGGCATTGATGGTGGCCGTGCCGCTCAGCCGAGGGTGGCTGGGTTGGCGGCTGGCGATCGCGTGCTCGCTGGCCTACCTGCTGCACCTGTTCTGCGATGCCATCGCGGGCGGGATCAACTGGCTGTATCCGGTCGCGGACGGGATCTGGGGAAAGTACTGGGTGCCGCCGATCTATTGGACGCCGATCGATATCGTGTTGGTGCTGACGACCTACTTCGTGTTCCGGGCGATTCCCCGGTGGAGGAAGTCGAGGGCGCGCGCCGCCGGGGAGCCGTTGGGTGAGGTCGGGGAGTCGTAGATGGGGCGGCGGACAGGCGAGGGCGCCTGTCCCTACCTTGGATCAGTCGACCTGTTCGATGCCGTCGGGCAGTTCGATGTCACTCCGGATCGAGCCGTCCGCCTGGCGTTCGTGTCGCAGCTTGATCACGCCCTTGGGGGTCGGGTAGGTGCCCTCGGCCCATTTCAGCTCGCCGAGCCGGGGGTTGATGCGGACTTTGGCGAAGCCGGGTGCTGCGGCCTCGACGCCGAGCACGTGATGGCTGAGAAAGGCGGTCGGGCCACCGGCCCAGCCGTGGCAGAAGCTGTGGCGGAAGCCAATGTAGCAGTGGGCGCCGAAATCGCCGTGCAGGTCCTTCTTGCCCGGCGGGACAGGCTCGTCGATGCGCCCCGCGTTTTCGGTCCACGCGAGGTCGAAGTCTTCCCAAAAGGTGGTGGCGCCGAAGTCGAGCATGCCACCCCAGTAGCGGCTGATCAGGTCGAGGGCGGCGTCGGTTTCCCCGGCCTCTCCGAGCGCGCGGATCACGTAGTAGCCGTAGAAGGTCGAGAGGTCCTTCGGTCCGCCGTCCTTGAGCGCCGTGGCGACCTCGGCGGAATCCCGCAGGCCGGCCAGTGCGCACAGCGCGGCAGGCGACTTGCGGCCGCTCTTCTCCGGGACGTGCTTGCGCAGCTTGGCGACCGCGTCCTCGCAGACCTTCGCCGTCTGCGGGTCGTCGAGAAGCTTCATCAGGCGGGCACCGCTCTCCATCGTCATCACCATCATCGCCTGCAGGCCTTCGTGTACGGCGGTCTTGTTCTCGAAAGTCGGCCAGTCGAGGAAGCGCATCCCGTCGAGCGTCTCGCGCCCGTCCTCGGCGACGAAACCCGCCAGACGCGGAAGAAGCGCCTGCAGGTAGTCCTTTTGCTCGCGAAGGTAGTCGAGATTGCCGTGCATCCGGTACCAGTCCTCATGGAGAATGATCCACCACATCGAGTAGGAGCTGATCCCGTTCATCCACTGGGTCGGCGGGGTGATGTCCCGGATGAGATCGAGGCTCTCCGGCACCACCTCGTTATGACCGAAGACCGCGCCGATCACCGAGACTTCCGGGTGCATGTCGCCGAGCCAGACGAGTCGGTCGCGTTTGATGCCGTCCCACAGGTAGTCCTGCATGTTGAGGTGAACCGTCCAGGCGCCGGTCTTCCAGATCCGGTTGATCCTTTCGTCGTCGCATTTGAACGATCCCAAATACGGCACATCTCGTATTTGGAGCACCGCACGGACCTGCGACAAGCGGACCGGATGTTTCGGATCCGTCGCGTCGATCCGGACAAAACGGAAACCCGACGGGCCGACCATCTTCTTGCCGAGCCACGGCAGGCTTACGATCTGGTCGCGCAGGGCGTGGTCGTTCTGCGCACCCTTGTGATCGATGTCGGCCATCGTTTCCGAAACCGACTCGCCGAAGCGGATCCGCGCCTTGGGCGGCGTCTTGCCCTCGGAGATGGGCGTGAAGAGTTCGAGGTAGCCCGAGATCTCGGTTCCGAAATCGAGGACGATGGCGCCTGAGCCTTCGCCGGCTTCGAGCACCGCGGGTGGAATCGGGTTGGTCAGGGTCGCTTGTCCGGGCGCGGGTTTGAGCAAGCTGTCGGCGTGCTGCACGCCCTTTTCCGCTGTCCAGACAATCCGGGTGGGGGCGATGAAGTGATGGGAAAGCGGAGACTTCTCGGCCGTCGGCGGCGGGCCTTGGGCGGAGAGGACGGTTGAGATGGCGAGGCAGCAGAGGAGCAGGGTTTTCATGGGGAGGTTCCTTCCAATTCGACGTTGAAGTATTCCTGATACCAACGCTTCTCCTGTGGATTGGCGCGGCCGGGCGGAGGGCCGGGCGGTTTCAGTTCGGCCGCCCACGCGTTCGATTCGTTGCGCAGGCTTTTGAGGACTTCGGGGTGGGTTTCGGAGAGATCGCGGGTTTCGTGAGCGTCGGATTCCATATCGAACAGGAACTCCTTCTCGGCATTGACCGAGAGATACTTCCACTTCCCGCGGCGGCAGGCAATCTGGTTCCAGAACCGCCAGTGAAGCGTACGCTCGGGTTGCGCTTCGGCCGGCTTTTCGAGCATCGGCATCAGTGATCGGCCGTCGAGGTTGTCGCGTGCATCGAGTCCCGCGACCTCCAATGCAGTCGGTGCGATGTCCAAAGTTGAGACTGGAGTGTCGCTGACACTTCCGGCCGGAACCTTGCCCGGCCAGCGGACGAGGAACGGGACGCGGATTCCTCCCTCGCTGAGCATGCCCTTCTCGCCGACCCACGGGGTGTTCAGCGATCCGTCCCAGCCACCGGCATCGGTGGTGATCGGAGTGTCCTTCCGGTTCTTGATCGGCGCGCCGTTGTCGCTGGTGAAGATCACGAGCGTGTCGTCATCGATGCCGAGCTCCTTGAGCAGCTCCATGATCCGGCCGACGCCGTGGTCGACGCCGCGGATCATCGAGAGCCCGGCCCGACGGCGGACCGGCATGTCTTCCGGGAATTCGTTGACGTAGGGCTTGGCCAGTTCGAGCGGAGTATGGGGAGCGTAGTAGCAGAGGTAGAGGAAGAAGGGGGCCGACCTGTGGCGACGGATGAAGGCGAGCGCGCCTTCCGTCTGCAGATCGATACGGAAGCCCGGCTTTTGGATGAACCCCGGCTTCCGGTCCTGACCGGTCAGCTCGTAGTTGGCGTAGAACTGGTTCATCTCGCCGGTGAAGTGGTCGCTGAATCCCTGCTTGGCGGGGAAGTGGGCGATCCGGTCCGACTGCGGGATGTTGATCCGGCGCTTGCCGGTCGGTTTGAGGTTCGGTCGGTGCTTGGCGGCCCATTTCAGGCAGACCGCGTTCGGTTCGAGGTGCCACTTGCCGACCATCCCGGTGGCGTAGCCCGCCGGGCGGAGCATTTCGGCGATCGTCACCTCCTCAAGCGGCAGCGGGATGTCGGGAATCGAGTCGATGCCCATCCGCTGCTGGTAGCGGCCGGTGATCAGCCCGGCCCGGGAAGGGGAGCACTGGGGGGCCGTGACGTAGCCCGCCGTGCAGCGCAGGCCTTCGGCGGCGAAGCGGTCGAGATTGGGAGTTCGAACGTCCTTCTCCTGACCTTGGCAGCCGAGATCGGCGTAGCCGAGGTCGTCGGTGAAGATCACGATCAGATTGGGCTTTTCGGCCGCCGCGAGGAACGGGGCCAGAGCCATCAGAAGCAGTAGGCGCATGGGTTTGAGGTTGGTTTATAAGAAACGTTCCCTGTTGGAAGATTCTTAACCTCGGATTTTGTCATCGGCCGGCTTGTTCCGGGAATGTTGGTTTTGGACCGCGCGAGCCCACTCGCGCCCCGGTGCTTGGGGAACGCGCGCCGCCAACGCCAACGCCAAATGCCCGAGGTTTCGGGGCGCGAGTGGGCTCGCGCGGTCCGCCTGCGGCCTCAGGCTTTGGCGCGGATGCGGCGCCGGATGCGGACGAAGGCGGTGATCACGATCGCGCAGAGCGCGATGGCGAGGAGGCCCGCGATCAGCGGTAGGAAGACGGCGAGGATCGAAGTGACGACCGAGCCGATCAACTCGGTGGTGGCGACCACCACGTTGCCGAAGCCCCCGGTGGTGGCGCTGGAGGTGCCCCGTGCGGCCACGGAGCCGCCTTGGACCACTCCGGCGGTTCCGCCACCGGCGATCGCGGCGATGGCCCACTTCAGGTAGCCGTCGTCCATGATCCCCGGAAAGAACGCGAAGGCGACCAGCGTCCCGGCGATCATCGCGGCGGGGGTCGAGACGGTGTCGAGGGCGTTGTCGAGCCAGGGGATGTAGTAGGCGCCGACTTCCAAAACGGTTGCCACACCGAAAGCGATCGTGACCGGCATGGTCCCGAGCCACGGCAGCGAGTCACCGAGGAGCGAGCGGAGTTCGAAGCCTCCGACGCCGTCGACGCCGGTCTGCACCGCCAGGCTGGCGATGAACAACGGCAGGAAGACGCGGAAGCCGCAGGCCGCGGCCAGTCCGATGCCGGCAAGGATGGCGATGGCTTCGCTCATGATGCCGCACAGCCTGCCTCCGATGCCGGGGCAGGGAAATGGGAAAGCCGCCGTGGCTTTGTAAGCGGGAGCTCCGCCGGTCAGGCGAAGCTCGGCAGACGCAGCGCGCGGATCTCGCCAAGGTGGCGCATCACTTCGCGGGTCTCGTCGCTCCAGCGACCGAGGGCTTCACGCGACAGCTTCACCTTGTTGGCGATCGCCTGCTCCAGCTCGTGGTAGGTCGCGCTGAGGCGCTCGAGGAGGTGGTGGATCGCCTCGCTGGCCGACTCGCGCCAAGCGGCGTCGTGGGACTCGGCGATGCGGGCCAGTTCCGCTTCCGCCTTGCGGCGTGCTTCGGTGATTTCGGCAAGCAGCACGCGGCTGTTCGGGACGCGTCGCAGGTCGCTGGCGAGGCCGACTTTCGACAGGCACCAGATCGCCCACTTGGTCGGGTCGAAATTCCACGGCTTCACGCCGTTGCGGTAGTCGTGCTGAAACTCGTGGTGATAGTTGTGGTAGCCCTCGCCGAAGGTGACGAGCGACATCACGAAGCTGTCGCGGGCGCTGCACTTGGTCGAGTACGGCTGGCGGCCGATGGTGTGGCACAGCGAGTTGATGAAGAAGGTGCACTGCTGGACGACGAACACGCGGAGCACGCCCGCGAGGAGGAAGCCGCCGAGCGCGCCGGTCGGGCCGCTGTGGAGGTAGCCGAGCAAGGCGGGGAGCAGCAGGCCCACGGTCAGTGCGATCACCTTGTCCCACTTGTGCTGCCACATCACGAGCTTCGACTTGCGGAGGTCGGCGACATTGTCGAGCGGCGGCTCCGGCAGGGTCTTGAAAAGGATCCACCCGATGTGCGCCCAGAAGAAGCCCCTCGAGATGTCGTAGGGGTCGTCGTCGTGGTCGGTGTGCTTGTGGTGGCGGCGGTGGTCGGACACCCAGTTGATCACCGAGTTTTCGAAGGCGCAGGCGCCGAAAACGAGGGTGAAAAGCCGGACCGGCCACTTGGCCTTGAAGGAAAGGTGCGAGAACAGGCGGTGGTAGCCGAGCGTGATGCTCATGCCTGTGGCGATCACGTAAAACAGGAACATTCCGAGCTGAAACGCATCGAAACCGTAGTGCCAGATGTAGATCGGAGCCGCAATTACAGCGAGAAGGCTGATGATGAGCAGGAAGACGGTATTGATCCAATCGACCCGCTCACGGGGAATACGCAATTTCATGGGCGCGGGTTCCTTAATCGCAGATAGCGCCGGGGTCAATCCCGGGCAGACCCCTATTCTTGCCCCGGATTCATGCCCTTTTTACGCATTTCTTCGAGTACGGGGGTCATATCCTCAAGGGATTCCCAGAGTTCGGCGACCACGTAGACCGGCGCTCCGACCCGCACCGCCAGCGCGATGCAGTCGGACGGACGGGCGTCGAGCTCGACGATCTTGCGCTCCATGATCTCGTTTTCGGCCTCCAGAATCAGGCGCGCGTAGTAGACCTCCTCCTCGACCGCGACGATCACCGCCCGCGAGACCTTGGCGCCGAATCCCTCCAGAGCGTGAACGAACAGGTCGTGGGTCAGGGGGCGCGGAGGCGTTTGCCCGGCGAGCACCGCGTTGATCGACGATCCGATCGCGATGTCGATGTAGAACACGATCGCCTTTTCCCCATCGCCGAGAAAGACGGCGCAGCCGGCCTGGGTGGGCATCAGGGCGATCGGTTCGACGCGGACGGGGCTGCTCACGAAATCAGGTTCGCCCGATGGAGGGGGCGGCTCAAGGAGAGAGTTGTCCCGATGCGGGGTGAGGGCTTGTGTGAATGGAGTCCCGGTACATAGGATCATGAAACCGATGCGACCCGAAGCCCGAGAATGGATCTTGCGCGGCGAGCCTTTCCGGATAAACGGAAACGGCTCGGCGGACGGATTTCCGGCGATCCTCGGGCACTTGATCGAGCAACGCGGGTTACCCTCGGGAGATGATCTCGAGAGCTTCCTGCGGCCGCGTTTGCGCGACCTCGCCGACCCCTTCGAACTGTGCGACATGCGGCCGGCGGTGGAGCGCGTGCTGACGGCGGTCGACCGTCGCGAGAATGTCTGCATCTATGGCGACTACGATGTCGACGGCGTCAGTTCGGTGGCGTTGACGCGTCGCATCCTCAAGGCGTACGGACTCGATCCGCGCTACTTCATTCCCCACCGCAGCAGCGAGGGCTACGGACTCAGCGAGCAGGCGATCGAACGTTGCATGAGCGAGGGTCCGAAACCGGATCTCCTGATTGCGGTCGATTGCGGCACGGTCTCGGTCGACGAAGTGGCGAAGCTACGTGAGAACAACGTCGATGTGGTCGTGGTCGACCACCATGAGCCGGGTCCGCGCGGACGTCCGGACGTGGTGGCCTTGGTGAATCCGAAGTGCGGACCAGGACCGGAGTATCTTTGTGCGGCGGGTGTTTGCTTCAAGCTCGCGCACGCCTTGCTGAAGGAGCGGCCGCTGCCGGACTTCGACCTCAAATCGCTGATCGAGCTGGTGACCCTGGCCACCATCGCCGACATCGTGCCGATGGTCGGCGAGAACCGCCTGCTGGTCCGGCACGGACTCAAGCGGCTGCCGAATACGCTCAATCCCGGGCTCCAGGCCTTGCAAAAGACGGCCGGAATGAATGGCCGGGCGAGCTCGATGGACATCGGCTTCCGCATCGGGCCGCGGCTCAACGCCGCCGGCCGGATGGACGTGCCGGAGGATGCCCTCGGGATCCTGATGACCGACTGCCGCCGTCGCGCGAACGACTTTGCCGAGCGCCTCGAAGGCTATAACCGACGCCGACAGCAGCACGAGGCCCAGATCCGCAAGGAGGCGCTGGAGATGCTCGAACGCGACTTCGATCCGAATGATCCGGTCATCGTTCTCGGTTCCCGTGGTTGGCACCCCGGTGTGGTCGGGATCGTCGCGTCGCGGTTGATGCGCCAGTTCCACAAGCCGACTTTTATCGTCGCGATCGATGAGGAAGGCATCGGCAAGGGCAGCGGACGGAGTGTTGAAGGAGTCTCACTGGTCGAGGCGATCAACCAAGGCCGCGAACATCTCGTTGCCGGTGGAGGTCATGACATGGCCGCTGGAATCTCGGTGCATGAGGACAAGATGGATGCGTTCCGCGAGTCCTTCGCCAACTACGTCGTGAATCGTACGGATCCCGACGCGAGAAAGCCGAAGCTCTACCTCGATGCGGAAATCTCGCTCGACCAGTTGTCGCTCGATTTTCTCCGCGACTACGAATTGCTCCAGCCTTTCGGCAACGGCAACCCTCAGCCGATCTTCATGTCGCGCTCGGTGCACCTGAGCCGCCCGCCGACGCATATGAAGAACCAGCACCTGCGTCTGAACCTGCGCCAGGGTTACCACGAGCAGGACGCGGTATTCTTCGGGGGCGGAGAGGTGGATCTGCCCGATCCGCCGTGGGACATCGCGTTCACCATCGACCGCAACCACTTCCGCGGCCGGACGAGCCTGCAGGTCATCATCCAGGATGTCCGGGCGGCCGACAAGGCGTGAGCGGCCGCTCAGCGCGGATCCTCACCGGTCTTCCTCTTGAAGACGCCGTCCGCGAAGTCGAGGAAGTGGCCCCAGTCCTGTTCGTCCAGATTGTGTTTGCCGGTGAGGATGTGATAGCCGGTCGATCCGATGTGAAGTGGCGTGTCGAGCGGCGGCATCTCGGGATCCGTGATGTGCTCGAGTCCGAACAATCCGTAGACCGGACCGGCTTGCACAACGGAGGTGTACTCGCCGCGCGGGTCGGCCCAGAGGTCGCGATCCCTGCTGGTCACATAGACCGGTCGCGGGGCGATCAGGGCGATCAGCTGGTGCTGATCCACGGGCAGTTCACCTTCCTTGCCATTGTAGGTCTTGAAGTTGCCGTTGAACCAATGGGGGAAGCTCGTGTTGATGCGTTCGACGGTCTCACCGAAGGCTCGACGTGACAGGGCAGCGCCCCCGCAACCGGAGTTGTTGCTGTAAACCAGTTTGAACCGCGGGTCCTCGGCTCCCGCCCACAGCGCCGTCTTGCCTCCGCGCGAGTGGCCGACCACCGCGGTACGCTCCGGATCGATGCCGGGTTGCTTGAGCGCGTAGTCGAGCACCCGGCTCGCTCCCCAGCCCCAGGCCGACAGGGTGTGCCAGCGCGTCATGGGGTCGCTGTCGTTGGCATCCAGTAGGGAGCGGATCCCTTTCCCGTAGCCACTCTTCTCGTCGGGATCGACGTCCGAGGTGTGGAAGCCTGCCGTGGCATAGCCCCTCCGGATCAACGTTTCGACTGGCCAGAAGCTGCTCGCCTCACCAACGGCATTCTCCAACGTGACGGCGCTGCGGTTGTGAATCATCACAATCAATGGCGCCGGTTGCCCGGACTTCGGTGTCACGAGTACGAAGTCGAAGGAACGCACCCCCTTTTCCGCAGTGACGGTTGCCCGGACCTGCCGTGCCACCGCGCCGATTCCGTAGGCGTTCTCCTGCCGGCCGACTTCCTCGAAGTCGATTTGATAGGGTGTCGTCGGACGGATGCCGTAGACGTGCTTGCGGAAGAGTTCGAGAATCTCCGGCCGCCGGATGTTGGTCCAATCTTCGGTCTCGGTGATCGCCTTGCCTGCTTCCGACACCAGTGGGTCGGGGAGTCGGTAGTCGGGCACCCGGTCGTCATGGAAATTCTTCCCGTCCTTGAACTTGCCCTGCCAGCTCTCGACGACTTTCGGATCGGGCTCCCATGTCTCGGGAGTCGGTTCTTCGGCGAAGCAGGTAGCGGGAAACGCGAGCAGGACGGTGGCGAGCAGTGACTGGAATGAGCCCTTCATTGAAGCATGGCATACGACGACGAAGGGAGGATTGCTTCCATCCAATCCGGAGACGACCGTTTCAGCGCCGCCACGCCCATCGGCAGCACGGGCCTTCGGAGATGCCAGCTCTCCGAGAGCTCGAGGAAAAGGGTCGTCGGTGACCCTGCGGCTTCGGCTTGAAGCTGCGGCTTATCCCAGAACCGTCGCGATCCGTTTGCAGACTTCCTCGACGTTCTCGCGGGAGTTGAAGGCGGAGATGCGGAAGTAGCCTTCGCCGGCGGCACCGAATCCGGCGCCGGGGGTGATGACCACCTGCGCTTCGCCGAGCATCTTGTCGAACATTTCCCACGAACCGACACCCACCGGGCACTGGACCCAGACGTAGGGAGCGTTCTCGCCGCCGAAGACCGTCAGTCCTGCCTTGGTGCAGGCTTCGCGAAGCAGCGCTGCGTTGCCCATGTAGTGTTCGATGAGCGTGCTGACCTGCGCCTTGCCTTCCGCCGAGAAGACCGCGGCGGCACCCTTCTGCACGGGGTAGGAAGCGCCGTTGAACTTGGTCGAGTGGCGACGGCTCCAGAGTTGGTGAAGCGGGATCCGCGTGCCGTCCGGCGTGCTGCCGGTCACGGTCTTCGGAATGACCACGTAGGCGCAGCGCACGCCGGTGAAGCCGCCGTTCTTCGAGAACGACCGGAACTCGATGCAGCATTCGTGCGCACCCTCGATCTCGAAGATCGAATGCGGGATCTCGGGATCCTGGATGAAGGCCTCGTAGGCGGCGTCGAAAAGGATGATCGCGTCGTTGGCCTTGGCGTAGTCGACCCATGCCTTGAGCTGTTCCTTGGTCGCGACCGTGCCGGTCGGGTTGTTCGGGAAGCAGAGATAGATCAGGTCGACCTTCTCGGTCGGCAGGTCGGCGACGAAGCCGTTCTCCGCGGTGCAGGGGAGATAGACGAGCCCTTCGTAGGCGCCCTTGTCATCGGCCTCGCCGGTGTTGCCGGCCATCACGTTGGTGTCGACGTAGACCGGGTAGACCGGATCGGTGATGGCGATCCGGTTTCCCTCACCGAAGATGTCGAGGATGTTGCCGGTGTCGCACTTCGAGCCGTCGGAGATGAACACCTCGTCGGGCGTGATGCCGAGATCGGCGAACTGGTTCTCGACGATCGCCTCGCGCAGGAACGCGTAGCCTTGCTCGGGGCCGTAGCCCTTGAAGGTCGAGCGGTCGCCCTGCTCGTCGATGCCCTCATGCATAGCCTTGCGCACAGCTTCCGGCAGAGGCTCGGTCACGTCGCCGATGCCACAGCGGATGATCTTTCCGGCCAGATCCGGGTTCGCCTCGGTGAAGGCGCCGACGCGGCGGCCGATTTCGGGGAAAAGGTATCCGGCTTTGAGTTTCAGGAAGTTCGCGTTGATGGAGGCCATGGCGGCGGGTGTTTAGACCCGCCGGGCGGAGCGCGCAAGTCCTGGGGTGGATGCGGAGTTGAAGCGGGCCGGGATTCCTTGCACGATGCGGAGCGTGGCAAAACCAAGCTCCCCCCCGGCCGGGTCCCCGGCCTTTCCATTGACGCGTTGGACCGTCGTCTCGATGGCCCGGGGGGACAACGGCGAGGCGGCGCGGCAGGCGCTGGAGGAACTCTGCGGTGCCTATTGGTATCCGCTGTATGGCTTTGCGAGGCGGCGCGGGCTGTCACCGGACGATGCCGAGGACGCGGTGCAGGCGTTTTTCCTGAAACTACTCAAGCAGGACTCGCTGGGTCGGGCGGATCGGGAACGTGGCCGGCTGCGATCGTTTCTGCTGGGCGCCTTGTCCAACTTCCTCGCGCAGCGCTGGCGGAATGAAAGCGCGGCGAAGCGGGGCGGGGGCGCGAAACCGCTGCGGATCGACCAGACTTGGGCCGAGGAACGGCTGACGCAGGAGGTCGATGGGTCGACTGAATCGGAGGACTTTGATCGCGAATGGGCCTATGCGTTGATCGAGCGGGTGTTCGGGCGGCTGGAGCGATTCCACGAAGCGAAAGGAAGGGAGCGGGTGTTTGAGCGGCTGAAGGGCTGCCTGCTGGGCGACGGCAGCTACGGCGACGAGGCGGAGATCGCCGCCGAACTCGAATTGAGTGGAGCGGGGGTCCGCTCGGCCGTGTTCCAGATGCGGCAGCGATTCCGGCGCTACGTCGAGGAAGAGATCCGCGACACCGTGGGCAGTGAGGCCGATCTGCGTGAGGAGCTGTCGCACCTGTGCCGGGTCCTGGCCGAACATCAAGGCTGAAACAATCCCGGTGAAACCGGAAATGATCCAACAGCTTCCGGCCTCGCGATGAGTTCCAGCGTCATCTGCCCCCAATGTGGCGTCTCCCGTCCTCACGCGTTGGCCGGAGGCCTCTGTCCCCATTGCCTGCTATCCGGGCTTCTCGAATCCGACCCCAAGCCCCGGCTCGGCGAGGCCGCGGGCGACGCGGTCGGTCCCTATGAACTGCTCCAGGTCATTGGCGAGGGCGGCATGGGCAGCGTTTGGCGGGCGCGGCAGCTGCATCCGGTGGAGCGAGAGGTCGCGCTCAAGATCATCCGGCTGGGCATGGACACGCGCGAGATCGTGTCGCGCTTCGAGGCCGAGCGCCAAAGCCTGGCGATGATGGATCACCCGGGCATCGCGCGGGTGTATGAGGCCGGCGCGACCGATTCGGGCCGCCCCTACTTCGCGATGGAGCTGGTCGAGGGTGAGACGGTGACCAGCTACTGTGCTTCCCGTAGATTGGTGCTCGATGCGCGGCTGCGGCTGTTCCTGGAAATCTGCGAGGCGGTCGAGCATGCCCACCGCAAGGGCGTCCTCCATCGCGACATCAAACCGTCGAACGTGTTGGTCGTCGACAGTCCGGAGGGTCCCCGGCCCAAGGTCATCGACTTCGGCATCGCCAAGACGCTCGAGAGCCGCGGTGGCGACGGACGAACCTTCTTCACCCGATCCGGCCATGCCATCGGCACGCCGGGCTACATGAGTCCCGAACAGGCTGGGGCGGAGCCGGACATCGACACGCGCTCGGATGTCTATTCGCTCGGGGCCCTGCTCTACGAGATGCTGACCGGTACCCCACCATTCGGCACCGAAACCTTCCGCGAGGCGGCTAATGCCGAGGTGATGCGGCTGATCCGTGAGACGGATCCGCCCCGCCCGAGCCGGCGGGCGATGACGGCTGACCCGCCGCCTGTGCGGATCGCGCCGGACCTGGACCGGGTCGTCATGAAGGCCCTGGCACGGGAGCGTGAGCGGCGCTACGGCGGAGCCACCTTGCTCGGGGAGGACATCCGGCGTTTTCTTGACCACGAGCCGGTCAGCGCGACCGACCCGACGCTGAGCTACCGGGCTGGCAAGTTCATCCGGAAGCACCGGGTTCCCGTCGGTTTCGCGGCGGGGATCGTGGCGGCGCTCGCGATTGGCCTGTGGCTGGCCAAACGCGAGGCATCCAAGGCACGGCAAGCCGCCGCCCTTGAAAGGGAGGCGCGGCTTGAGGTGGTGGAAACACTGGCCGACTCCCACCGCGATGCCGGGCTGCAGCAATCCCGCGACCGGGACGACGGGCTGGCCGCGCTGTGGTTTACGCTGGCTGCCCAGACGGCTGATCACGACCCGCGTCGGGCCGCGGCCAACCGCCTCAGGGCCCGCCTGCACCAGAGCCGTGCCCCGGTCCCGATCCGCTACCTCGAACAGCCCGTGCCTCCAGACCCGGTCCTGGAGTTTGATGCCGAAAGCGCCTTTCTGCACGAGCGATCGGCGACGGGACCGGACGCTGTCTTCGATCTGGAAGCGGGGCGGCCGGTGGACTTCGGCTTCGCCCTGAGCGCGGCAGCCTGGCTGCCCCGGGGACGGATCGCGGTGTCCGATGGCGAAAGGGTCGAGATTCGTGGCCTGGCGGATCGGGCCACCCTCTCGTCGTTCTCGATTCCGGATGGCGGCACTCAGCTTCTGGCGGCTTCTGCGGACGGACGCCTGCTGTTTGTCGGGGGGCGGACTCCCCGGGTTTGGGATGTCGAGGAACGACGGTTTGCCAGCGGGGTGCTGGAACATCCGGCCGCGGTGAGCTTCGCGGCGCTGTCTCCCGACGGGCAACGGGTTCTCACCGTCGACACGGAGGATCAGTTGAGGGTCTTCAAGGTGCGGGAGGGGACGCAACAGGCCCGGTTCGAACCCATCGCGGTGGATCCCATGGGAGCGGCCGACCGGTTGCAGGCGCGGTTTTCCGACGATTCCGGCATAGTCTGGGCCCGCACCGAGTTGGCCATGTGCCTGATCGATGCCGACAGCGGCGAGGTCCTTCAGAAGCATCCCGGACTGAACGTGGTCAGCGATTTTGCGCCCGATGGAGAGGCGAGTGTGTCGTTTCTCGGAATGAGTTCCAAGAACGGGACCTTTCCCGGCTTCTTCCGCCAGATCGGAGATGCGGCGTTTCTCCCCGACGAGTCCGGACTGTATGCGGCGGGCCTCGGTGAAATCCTCGACCTGCGGGGCGAACGGCGCTCACGCATCGGGTTGCCCGGGGCTCCCTGGCGCATTTCGCCCGACGGCACGCTGCTGGCAGTCCGCCACCCCACCGGCATCGTTATCTATCAGATCGCCCGGCCGGGGCCGCTGGTCTTTGTCGGGACGACCACGGCGGGTGCCATCGCAGTGAATCGCGACGGCTCCCTCTTCGCCTCGGCCGGCTGGAATTCGCCCCACCACGGCGAGACCTCGACCCGCGCCTTCAAGGTAGAGGATGGTCAGCCGGCCGGACCGGTGATCGAGACCGGCTTTCAGCAGCTTTGCGGGGCGTTTCTCCCGGGTTCGCACGACTTCGTGACCGGTGGCAGGGAAACGCCGATCCCGGTGTCGCCCTTCTACACCATCGACCCGGAACGCACGTCGCGCGGCGTGCTGCAGCGGTGGGACGTCCGCTCCGGGGAACGAGTCGCCGGACCGCTTATCCTGCCCGTCGAGCCGCAGACCCTCGCCGTCCACCCGTCCGAACCGTGGTTCGCGGTCCTGGGCTCGGATGGCACGATCTGGCGGGTCGAGTCGGACCTGTCGGCCGTCCGCACACTCGCCGCTCCGGCGCTCGGCAAGCGACCGCCGCCGGGACTTCCGCTGCGGGGCAACCTTCTGTTCTCGGCCGATGGGGAAACGCTCTATGCCAATGGCCTCGACACCCGGGTGCGGGCCTTCGAGGTCCGCGGTGGCCAGCTCAGGTTCGTCACCCCGGAGGGCCAATCCTTCGGGCAAAGGATGCACCTAACGGACGGCGTCCTGCTCAGTCCCACCCGATCCTCGGCGGACCCGTGGCTGTTCGACGCCGGGAGTGGTGCCCCCATCGCGGTCGATCCGGGGCTGCGACCCGGCGGCGGATTCGGAGCCCGACTCACACCCGGCGGAGACCTGCTGGTTCCCGGCAGACAACGGATCGAGTGGATCGACTGGCGGCAGGGGCTGAGCCTCGGACACAGCCGCTTCGACAAGGAAGCCACCACCACCTACTCGATGGTGGTCCCGGACACCCCCTGGGTGATGTCGGCCATCGGCTCGAATCTGGAGCCGCCCTCGATGCGACTTTGGGATTCCCGGACCGGCCTGGAGCTCGGACCGCGATGGGATACCGCGCTCGGCTTTCATTCCGACTACGTGCCGACGCCCGACGGGCGCCACGTGATCTTCTGCGCCAAGCTCGCGCGCTATATCATCGTGAAGCTGGATGAACTGCGGGCCGCCGCCGAACATAGCGGACTCTCTCCCGAGGATGAAATGCTGCTGGCAGAAATCGATGCCGCCCGTCGGATCGTCGACGGGCGGCCCTCGCCGGTGCTGTCATCCGCCGAGTGGGGAGAAATGTGGAAGGAATTCAGCCGCCGGCACCCGGGCTTCCGTGCCCTTCGGCCCGATCGTGAGAGCTTGCTTCGGTGGCACCGGAATCGGGCCGCGATCCATGGCCCACGTCACGAGGGCATCTTGTGGCAAGACGGAGCGGTCGAGAAGTGGCACCGCGCACAAATCGAGCGGATCGAAGGGGAGGACTGATTCGCGTCCGCGCAGGACTCCAGCGACGGACTGCTGACGTGCGCCTCCGTGTCTGGTTCTCGGCCGACAACACGACCGTCAATCTGCTCTCGCCCGATGGTCAGATCACCGCGAGCGGCTACGCCTTGAGCGCCGAAAAGGCGCAGAGCGTCACGGACGGAGCGATCACTGAAGCGATGCTGGCCGACGGGCTCGGTGGCGGAAATCCAGCCCCTCGGCGGTGCCGTTGTGGTCGATGACTTTATGCTCACGTTTGAAATGCTTCCCGATCGCCGTTGCCGCTTCCTCAGCACCTTCGCGGATAGGAGGTGGAAGGACTGCGGAGACCTCGCCCCGGCGCTTCTCGGCCAGGAGTCTTGCAAAGGCACTGGTCCTGCCGGGTTTCGGATGCAAGCACTGGCGTGGCGAGGGATTGCAGCCTTTGGGATTCACTGCATGAATCACCCTGTGACAGCCGAGTCGTCCTCTCCCTCCGATGCCTCCGCCTTTCCACTGACCCGCTGGACGGTGGTCTCGATGGCCCGTGGCGACGACTTCGCAGCGGCTCGTCAGGCGCTTGAGGAGCTGTGCTCGGCGTATTGGTATCCTCTCTACGCCTTTGCGCGCAGACGGGGCCTGTCGCCTGACGATTCCGAGGACGCGGTCCAGGCGTTCCTCCTGCGGCTGCTGCAGCAGGACTCGCTGAGTCGGGCGGATCGTGAACGGGGTCGCCTGCGTTCGTTTCTGATGGGTGCCTTGTCGAACTTCCTCGCCCAGCGCTGGCGCAGCGAGAATGCGGCCAAGCGGGGCGGGGGCGTGAAGCTGCTGGCAATCGACCAGACCTGGGCGGAGGAGCGGCTGGCTGAGGAGGGCCCGGTTGGCGGTGAAGCGACGGATTTCGACAGGGAGTGGGCCTATGCGCTCATCGGCCGCGTGTTCGCGAGGCTGCGTGCGTTCCATGAGTCGAAGGGACGGGAGGCCGTGTTCGATGAGCTGAAGGGCTGCCTGATGGGTGACGGGAGCTACGGTGACGAGGCCACCGTTGCGAATTGTCTGGGTCTGAGCGGGGCGGGGGTGAGGTCGGCGGTGTTCCAGATGCGCCAGCGATTCCGGCGATACGTCGAGGAGGAAATCCGTGACACGGTCGGCAGCGAGGAGGATCTCCGGGACGAGCTTGCGCATCTTTGTCGCGCTCTCGTCGAACACGGTGAGTGAAACAATCGCATCGAAACCGGAAAGAAAGACTACACCGTTGCGATGAGTTCCCGATCCTCCTGCCCGGACTGCGGCACCGATCATCCTGTCGGGGTCGCCGAGGGTATGTGCCCGCACTGTCTTCTCCGGGGTTTGCTGGAAACGGCCTCGGCGCCCCGTCTCGGTGAGCAGGTGGGGGACTCGGTGGGTCCCTACGAGCTCATCGAACGCATTGGCGAGGGTGGGATGGGGAGCGTGTGGCGCGCCCGGCAGCTGCACCCGGTGGAGCGCACGGTGGCGTTGAAGATCATCCGTCTGGGGATGGACACCCGGGAGGTGGTGTCGCGTTTCGATGCCGAGCGGCAGAGTCTGGCGATGATGGACCACCCGGGCATCGCGCAGGTCTTCGAGGCCGGTGCGACGGAGACGGGTCGTCCATACTTCGCGATGGAGTTGGTCGAGGGGATGCCCGTCACCGATTACTGCTTTTCCCGTAAATTGGGAGTCGGCCAGCGCCTTGGGATCTTTCTCGAGATCTGCGAGGCGGTCGAGCATGCCCACCGGAAAGGCGTGATCCACCGCGACATCAAGCCGTCGAACGTGATGGTTGTCGAAAGGTCGCAGGGGCCGCAGGTCAAGGTCATCGACTTCGGCATCGCCAAGTTGCTCGAGGATCGTCACTGCGGCCGCACGTTTGCCACGCAGGTTGGGCACGTTGTCGGAACGCCGGGCTACATGAGCCCCGAGCAGGCGGGTGGAGCACCGGACGTGGATACCCGCAGTGACGTCTATTCGCTCGGTGCGCTCTTGTATGAGATGCTCACCGGCGGTCCCCCGCTGGGGAAGGAGACCTTCCGCGAGGTGGCGCACGCCGAGGTGATGCGCTTGATCCGTGAGACCGACCCCCCGAGGCCGAGCACGCGGGCTGGCGCCGCGAGTCTGGCCGCCGCTCCGTCTCCGCTCAGGATCGCGCGGGATCTCGATCGCGTCGTGATGAAGGCGCTCGCCCGGGAGCGTGACCGACGTTACGGAGGGGCGACCTCGCTGGGAGCGGATGTCCAGAGGTTCCTCAATCATGAGCCGGTCAGTGCGACCGATCCGACCTTGGCCTACCGGGCCGGCAAGTTCGTGCGCAAGCACCGGTTGGCGGTGGCGTGTTCGGTCGCCCTGCTGGCGGCCATGGCTATCGGGCTGTTGATGACGCGGCGGGAGGCGGAACGGGCCCGGGTTGCGGGTGCGCTGGCGGAAATGGCGCGGCTGGAAACCTGCGAGGTGCTGTCCGATTCCTACCGGGAAACGGGTCTGGCAAAGGCCAAGGGGCAGCGGCATGCCGATGCTGCGCTCTGGTTCACGCAGGCCGCGGTGGAGGCGGCGCACGATCCAGGGCGCCGCGCCGACAACCGCCTGCGCGCTGCCCTTCACGGGGATCTGGCGATGCCGGTCGTCCGGTGTCTGGAGCGCAGGGAAGTGGCGAATGACGTCTTGGAGTTCGATGCGACGTCGCGCTTCCTGATGGAGCTGGGGTCGGATACCCCCCCGATGGTGTTCGACCTGCGAAGCGGTCAGCCACTGATCTTCGAGGCGACGCTGGCCACCGCGGCTTTCCTGCCGAAGTTGGCGCTTCTTGTTTTCAGTTCGGGCGACGACCAGGTCCTGCTTCGCGACCTCGAGGACGGCTCGGAGCAGGTGCTCTTCGAGATCGAGGGCGAGACGGTCAGTGTCCTGGCGGTCTCTGCGGACGGGGACCGGATCCTCGCCGGAAGCACGCACCCTCGGGTGTGGAGCCGCGGCAGTGGCAATTTCGTGAGCGGTCCGCTGAAACACCCGGAACCAATGCGGTTCGCGTCCTTTTCGGCGGATGGCGGACAGGTGCTGACCGTCGATTGCACCGACAAGCTCCGAATCTTCCCGGTCGCCGAAGGTCACCCTGAGCCCCTGTTTCCGCCATTCACCACCGACCCCCGATCGATCGTGGCGGGCGATCGATTCCTCACATCCCGCTGGGCCGACGCGGGGCGGATCCTCGTCAAGGTCGACGGTCGGATGGTCGAGGTGGATGCGGGCAGCGGCGAGCTGATCGGGCCGGAGCCACGGATCGGGCTGGGCTACGACGCCGATGTCAGTCATGACGGCGGTCTGCTGGTGACGCCGGCGGGGCTGCTTCGCCTCGACCGCCCCGACCCGTTGTTCCGGCGGCCCGTCGGGCACGCACGTTTTCTTCCCGATGCGTCGGGGCTCTATGCCATGAATACGGGCGAAGTGCTGAACCTCGATGGGAGCCTGCGGGGGGTGACTGCCCCCGGCGGAGGCCACGAGGCGGCCTTTTCCCCGGACGGGACGCTGCTCGCAGTGCGGGATGCGATCGGGATCAGGATCCACCAGCTTGTTCAGACGGAGCCGATTGTCCGGGTGCATGCTCCGTTTGCGGAGCTGGTCGCGGTGTCCGCGGATTGTTCGCTGATCGCCCACGGGGGATCGAGGAGACCGGGGCCCCTGCCTACCGTGACCCAAGTGTTCCGCCTGGCGGACGGAGTGCCGGTCGGGCCGATCCTTGAGACCAGTGTAGGTCTGCGTTGTGCCACCTTCGTTTCGGCGGGAGATCGACTGGTCACCGGCGGTGTGGAGGCGGCGACCGAAGAGCAGATGGGGGAGGCGCCTGGCGTCCTGCAGGTGTGGGACCCCGTCACGGCCGATCGGGTGGCCGGACCCATGACCCTGCCATCCGAGCCCCTGGTCATCCGGAGCCATCCTTCGGAGCCGTGGTTGGCGGTGCTTTGCCGGGACGGGGCGATCCTGCGTGTCGATTCCTCGCTGCAGCATCACGAAACCCTCCTGCCGGGGGAGGATGTTCCGGGCGACGTGCGGGGAGCGGAAGTGATTTTCTCCAGCGACGGCAGGTCGCTCCATACGAGCGGCCCGCACTGCCGCGTTCGTTCGGTCGACCTGGAGCGCGGCGAGCTGCAATTTCCGGAGATCCGTCGCTCCGCCGTCGCCCAGTTCCTTCAATTGAGGGGCGACACGCTCTTTTCATTCACGAACGACCGCGACGATCCTTGGTTGATCGATGCACGGGACGGGCGACCGCTGGAAATTCCAGAGGCTCTTGCCGGTGCTTATCGGGCCTATGGATCGGAGTTGTCAGCCGACGGTTCAGCCGTCCTCTTCGTGCACCGCGACCGGGTCTCGGTGATGGATCTCGCCACTGGCGTCGAACGGGGCTCGACCCTGATGACCGGGGATGAGGCGCGTGGCTATTCGCGGTTCGTGCCCGGGACCGGCTGGGTGGTGTCCGCCATCGCCGAGCGGGGCAAACCCCAGGCGCTGGTGGTCTGGGACGCTCGCAGCGGAGCCGAGTTGTCACCTCGCTGGCCGCTTGGAGGGCGCTTGCGCTTTGGCGATCTCGTGGTGACGGCGGATGGCCGCCATGCGGTGGCTTCGGTCAAGGGAGAGGGATTTGCCATCATCGATCTGGCCGAGCTCAGGGCCCGGGCACGGAAGCCGTCGTCGTTGCCGGAGGACGCGGAACTCGCCGTCGCCGAACTTCAGGCGGCCCGTGAGATCGTGCGTGGTCGGAGCATTCGTCTCGACGCCCGACGCAGCTGGTTGCCCCGCTGGAAGGCCTTCCGTGGATTCCATTTGGAGGACCTGCCGCTGAAGCCTTCGAGGGAACAGCTCCTGCGCTGGCACCGCAACCAGGAGGCGCAGTACGGGCCGGACGGCGTGCCGGGTCGTTGGCATCGGGCCCGGCGGAAGGAACTCGGGGACTGACTCTACCTCGGAAAAAATGCTGCCGGGCTAAAACAGGAAGCCTCCAACCGGAAAGAAAGAGGACGAACCCCGGTTTCGTCCATGTTCCGTCTCCCCATTGTCCTTCCCGTCCTCGCGGCCTCGACGGCCGCGGCCTTTCCTCCCGCCCCCTACGATACGATCTACGGGGTCGTCCGGGATCAGGTCGGCAAGACGATCGTGGCCGAGGGCGCCGAACTGGTGCTGCTGAAAGGGGCGGACGAGGTCGAGCGCGTCCCGATCATGGCGGATGCCTGGGTGGACCGGAATTACGAACTGAAGATCAAGATCGACGCCAACCGGCCCCAGACGCGGATCTACAACTTGGCGGCCCTGCCAGCGCAGGGGCTGTTCAGCTTGGCTGTCGATATGAACGGCTCGCGATTCTATCCGATCGAGACAAGCGCGGGCCTGTTCTCCACCGGCCAGGGTGGCGAGCAGCGGCGGCTGGACCTGAATCTGGGCCTCGATTCCGATGGCGATGGCATTCCCGACGTTTGGGAACAGTGGCAGCTCTATCAGGCAGGCTACTCACCCGGTGAAAACGGCTGGGATCTCAGCCTGATCGACCGGGACGGGGACTTCGACTCCGACGGCTCGAGCAACTGGACCGAATATGTGGCCGGCACCTTCGCCGGAGACGCCACGGAGCGCTTTGATATGGAGGTCCGCGAGAAAGCGGACAGCTTCGTCCGCTTCGAGTTCTTCGCGATCACCGGCAAAACCTACACGATCGAACGTAGTCAGGATGGTCAGGTCTGGACCGAAGTTCCGTTCGGTCTGAGTCCATCCGCAGACCGCTTCCTCGCCCATCAGGCGGACGGGGTGGCGGTGTTGTCAGCCTACTGCGCCCCGTCCGGTGATCCGAACGAACTCTTCCGGCTCAACGTGCGATGAGAACCATCCTGTTTCTATTTCTTCTCACCGTTCCATCGCTTGCCCAGTGGCGGAATGTTGCCTACCCGCTGAAGGGTGGGTGGAACGCGATCTATCTCTATGGCGATGCGTCCCATACCACTCCCGATGGGCTGTTTGCCTCGGGCGACGGCTTGCAGATCGAGGAAGTGTGGCGGTGGAATCCGAATCCAAGCCAGGTCCAGTTCACCAGCGACCCCTTCAATCCCACTCCTGGTACGCCGGAATGGAGCACGTGGTACCGCACCCCACCGGGTGGTGTCGAGGGATCGCTGGCGGCGCTGGACGGGCAGGCGGCTTATCTCGTGAAATGCACCGGGTCCTCGTCCAACAATTACACGGTGACGATCCCGCAGCGGATCTTGCCGCCGCGGGCCTCCTGGGTGCGCAACGGCGCCAACCTGCTCGGCTTTCCGGTGGTGGCGTCGCCATCGCCCACCTTCAGCAACTATTTCGACACCTTCCCCGCCGCCATCGCTGCAGGTTCGGAGATCTACCGTTATGCCGGCGGCCCACTGGGCGCGGGCAATCCGCTGCAGCTCTTCGATCCCACGATCGAGGGACTCAAACGCGGTCAGGCCTACTGGTTCGAGGCGCAGGTAAGCGGCACCTTCTATGCGCCCCTCGAGGTTACCGCCTCGCACCCGGACGGGCTGGCGTTCGGTCGAACCGGTTCGGTGATCACGGTTCGTGTTCGCAACCGTTCGAACTCGGCAGTGACCCTCACCGTGAGCCCGGAATCCTCGGATGCCCCGCCGGTTGGGACGATCGCGGGCCCGGTGCCACTGACGCTGATCGAGTTCGACCCGGGCACTGGCGGGGATGTCGCCACGCAGTTCGCTGCGGCTCAGGCTTTCGCCATCGGACCGCAGGCCACGCTTCAGCTGCGCTTCGGGCTGGATCGTGGCGCGATGACCGGAGCTTCCTCCGAAGTCTACGGGTCTCTTCTGCGTTTCACGGAAACCGGTCTGACGGGAGGCCCGTTGATGGATCTCTCGCTTCCGGTCAGCGCCCAGGTTGCATCCTTGGCCGGGCTTTGGCTCGGTGAAGTCGAGGTCGATGGGGTGCAGAGCCTGGTCCCGACATCACCCGGTGGCTCCGTGGCACGGCCCTTTCCGCTGCGATTCCTGATGCATGTGGACGATGCAGGCGTGGCCCGGATCCTGAGCCAGGTATTCGTCGGTCCCCTTGCGGGCAGCAACGACCTAGGCGTGACCACCTCCGAGGTGCTGCTCGACGCTTCGAAGCTCGCTGCCGCCCGCCGTTACTCGGCCGTCCATCTGCCTCCCGGGCGGGTTATCGACGGCACCGGCACGGTCGGTCTTGGCGGCAGCCTCGTTGCCACCACCGACATCGGTTTCAACGATCCCACCAATCCTTTCGTCCACCGCTTCCACCCGGACCACAACAACCGGGACGAACGGGACAACACCGGACTGCCGGAGGGCCGCGAGAGCTACACCATCGGCCGGGAAATGAGCTTCACCTTCGCCAGCACCCCGCCTGCCGGGGTCGGCAGCATCGGTTGGGGCTCCACCGTCCTTGCCGGCACCTACGGAGAATCCCTCACCGGGGTCTTCCGCCAAGGCGGCAGCGACAGCCTCACCACCGGCGGCTCCTTCCTTTTCCGGCGCATCAACGAGATCGGCACCCTTACCACCCCCTGAATTTCCACTCCATCCCTCAATCACCATGAAACCACGCATTCACGCCCTCCTGATCGGCGTCCTCCTTCTCGGTCCGGCTTGTTTCGGCCAGAGCTCCGAGGTGCCGTCCCGCATCAGTTACCAAGGCATGATCACCGACGCCAGCGGCGGTCTCATCGGCGATGCCGCCCCGGTCAACCGGGCCGTCATCTTCCGCATCTGGGACCATCCCTCGGATTTCGCGGAGCCCAACCTCATCTACTCCGAACAGCAGACCGCCACCGTCTCGAAGGGGCAGTTCAGCGTCCTCATCGGGGCCGGGGCGGCAGTCAGCGGCAGCCCGCTCGGCTTTAACGAGGCCACCAAGGGGCCCGGCCCCGGCTTCTCGGTGGCCGACGCCTTCGCGGGCAGCGGACGCTACCTCGGAGTCACCATCGACGCCGACAACAGCGGCGGCGCGGAGGACGACGTGGAGATCTCCCCCCGCCAGCAGATCGTCACCAGCGCCTTCAGCTTCCGGGCCCGAGAGGCGGAGAGCGCCCAGTCGTTCGGGCTCGGCGACGGATCCATCGTCTATGACGAGGGCACCCAGACGATGACCCTCTCCACCGCGGGGACGACGCGCCTCACCATTGATGCCAACGGGCGCACCTCCCTCGGGGAGCCGGGCGCCGCGCAGGGCTTCTTCGTCAACCAGCCGTCCTACTACCAAGAGAGTCTCTCGTTCGCCGATCCCGACGACGGGCAGTTCGACCGGGTCGGGATGTACTTCGACACCAGCAACGACAGCCTGCGGTTTGCCGACACCTACCGGGACATCGACCTGATGGCGCTGACCGATACGGGCAACCTCGGAATCGGGACGGTCTCGCCCGAGAGCACCCTGCATGTCTCCAACGGGAACTCCGGAGTGGCCACCAACTATCCGAACTCGGAGGCGGAGCCGGTCCTCCTCCTGGAGAACGATTCCAACACCACCATCCAGTTCAAGGCGGCCGATGCCAACCTCTCCGGACTGGTCTTCGGGAACAGCGTGTCGCCCCGGCACGGAACGATCTACTACGACAACGACGCCACCGGGGACAACGGCCAGATGCTGTTCCGCACGGGGAACATCGCGGCCTACCCGATGGTGATCGGAGCCAACGGGAACGTCGGGATGGGGACGCAGGCACCCGAGACGTTCCTGCACATCAGGGATGGGGATGCCGCGGGAGTCGGGCTCGCCTACCCGACCTCGACCAAGATGGTCATCGAAAGCTCGGCGGGAGCCTACATGCAGTTCCAGACGCCCAACGGCACCGCCTCCGGGCTCGTCTTCGGGTCGGGCGACAATGATGCCGAAGGTGCGATCTTCTACGCCAACGGCAACAACGGGGACAACAAGGCCCTCTACTTCCGGACGGGAGGATCGACCGTTGACCGGATGGTCATCTCCGAGAACGGCAAGGTCGGGATCGGGACGGGCACACCGGTGGCCAGCCTTGACACCCGTGGCGCGGCCTGGATTGCGGGGGACAACGCGGGGGGCTTCCCCGCCAGCGCTGGAGGGGGGATCCGCCTGTTCCGCCACAGCAGCGGGTATGGTTCGATCTTCGGCTACAACTACTCCACCGGACAGGCCGAGCCACTGGCCCTCCAGTCCGCGGGAGGCAACGTTGGGATCGGGACGACGAATCCCGACAAGGCGAAGTTGGAAATCTCGGGCTCGGTGACCTACGACCTTGGGGCCCACTACCTTTATACCAGCAATTACTCCTCCACTCCCTACAATACTCCTCCGCCAGGAACCCGGGGGGTGAGCATCTACGCGAGTAATGGCATCGCAAGTCCCCAGTTCGCGATCCTGTCGGATGCCCGCATCAAGCGGGTCCGCGGAGTATCCGATGCGGCAGCCGATCTGGCCACGATCAGCCAGATTCAGATTTCCGACTACAATTATGTCGATCCGGTGGCCTACGGTGCGCAGCCCGAGAAGAAGGTCATCGCCCAGCAGGTCGAGGAGGTCTTTCCGCAAGCCGTATTGCGCTCCACCAATGTGGTTCCGGATATTTTCGAGGTGGCCCCGCATCGTGGTGGATGGATTCAGCTCGAGACGGATCTCAAGGCCGGTGAACGCGTCCGCTTGGTGGCGGACAACTATGACGAGACCATTGAGGTTGAAGAGGTGGGTGAGGGAAGGTTCCGCACCTCCGCGGCCATTCCGGGGGACCGGGTGTTGGTCTACGGCCGCGAGGTCGATGATTTCCGCACCGTCGACTACGACGCCATCGCGATGCTCAACGTCTCCGCCACGCAGGAATTGCACCGGCGGGTGGTGGCGCAGGAGGGCGAGATCGAGAGTTTGAAGGAACGGATCGCCGAGTTGGAGGCCCGGGATGCCGCGCGCGACGAGCGGGTGGCGACCATCGAGGCGCTTCTCCGCGGATCGTCTCCCGGCGGAACGGCGACCGTCCCGGTGGCGCGCCGGACCGCGGACTGATCCGTCCTCCTTGTTTCAACCCTGACCCCGGCACGCATGCACCTCCGGACCCTGTCCCTCGTCTCCCTGGTGACGGCCCTTGCGGCCGGGTTTGCCGGGGCTCAGCTGGAGCTGCAATCCGGGAGCTTCAACCCGCTCTTCCTCGATCCGGTCGAGGCGGCGGCGATCCAGTCGGCCGGGGGGACCGACCCGCAGTTCGGGGGGATGGCCGGGACGAGCGCGACCTCGGGGGCGATCGACTCGACGCCGGGCGATCCGCTCGACAACGGGACCATCGGTTCCGAGCATTACGAGCGCTATCCGGCGGGCCTGGAGATCAGCGGAGTGACGGTCACCGGGGGGGTGGTCCTCGTGCGGTCGAGCGTGGGTGGCGTCTTCGCCTCGGGGGTGCCGCGTTACTCGATGGGGGACGAGGTCATCCCGCCCACGAAGGGATTCGCGGGTTTCGCCTATTCGCAGGGGACCCCCTACTGGCGCGCGAAGCCGGTGGAGGACGGGGAGCTCTTCATTCATCCCGGGGCCACCTCCGAGGTGCCGCCTGACGCCGGCTTCGAGGCTCCGGTCACGCCGGCTTACTACTACAGTCCGCATGCGGGGAAGGTCTTCGCGAACCAGCCCGGGCAGGTGCGCATCGTGTGGGTCACCGCCCGCCCGGTCGACCTCGACGGTGATCCGGAGGGCGCCAACGGCCCGCTGCGGTTCCGCTTCAAGCAGGAGATCTTCAGCGTCTCGTCCGCCAGCGCCAGCGAGGCGCGGGTGATCTACTGGACCGAGCGTACCTTCAACGGACCGAAGGTCGCGGTGCCGACCGGCGAGGTGGTGGCGGTCAATCCGGCCTTCCACCAGTACTTCCCCGCCGAGGTGGGAGAGGAGTATACCCTCACCGGCACGGTGCCGGGCAATGAGGCCGTCTCGCAGCCGCCCGAACTGCGGACGCTTTGGCTGGAGAACGTCGGCGGGATCGCCCAGCTGCACGCCTACAACCTCGAGGGGCGGATCTTCGTCGAGTACCTCGGGGCGCTGCAAGGTGGCGAGACGGACGTGCACGAGTTCCTCGGAGCGGACGTGGTGGAGGTCCGCCAGGTCGCCCGCCCGGTGACGGTGGAGGTCGACCTCGGCCAGCCGATCCGGCCGCACGGGCTCGGGGCGGTGCCGGAACCGGACCCCGACCGCTACCGTGCCTCGGTCGTGCAGGCGCTCGGCGGGGGCGGGATTACCTACTACGGCACTAGTACGCGGCCGGACGGCCGGCTCCAGTATCACGCCGAATGGGAGAGCCTCTTCCCGGACAATGTCGCCTTCTACTGGCTGGAGGAGGAGGATGCGGGGATTCATTTCCTCGAGGCTCCGGACACCCCGAACCTCGGGATCGCCTGGCCGAAGCTCTTCAACAAGTACCTGCAGGTCTGGCCGGACGAGCTCGACGACTACGTGGGGGTCACGGTGGATGCGACCGGGGCCGACACCGACACCGGGGTACGCTTCGACAGCGCCACCCTTCCGGAGCTGGTCCACCAGGACGACGGCAGCCAGACCGAGGCGGAGGTTGACAGCGCTTCGCAGCGGCTCCTCGTGGATTTCTCGGCCAGCGTCGACAAGACGAACCGCTCCCTCCTGAAGTTCAATGCGGGCAGCGCGGTCTGGTATGTGCCGCTCTACATTCAGGGTTCGGGAGTCTTGAGCGACCATCCCGGCGGGGGTGGCCCTCTGGAGCAGACCCTGGCCGACCGCGATGCGGACGGGGTGCGTGACCTGAGCGTGGCCGGCGGCGGCCCGGCGGCCTTCACGGTGGAGGTCGGCGCGCGGATCGAGCCGCCGGGGCCGGGCTATGCCCTTGCGGGCTACGTCGCCTCGGGCACCAACTACCAACCGGGGGCCTACCTCGACCCGTTCCAGGTTGGCGTGGAGGAGGCCGGCGAGGGGGCCATTATTCCCGTCAACGCCCTGCCCGGTGATGAGTTGCTTGTCTGGTGGTTCCGCCCGGTCGGGAACGTGCCGGAGGGCTTCGCGACCTTCTACACGCCCACCGTCTCTGCGACCTACTCCTTCGCGTGGCCGACCAACGCGGACCGGATCGTCCTCGCCTCAAATGAGGGCAGCGGGGACCTCGCCGAGATGGACCCGGCGCTCGCGGCGGGATCGCTCTACTATCAGAACGACGACAATGCGGTCGGATACAACCCGAACGAGGAGCACGCCCTGCTGCTCAACGGGCGGGTCTTCGCGATCCGGGACGACCTCAACGTGACCTCCGGACCGGAATACACCTCCGAGTCCTTCGCTCTGCTGTCCTACACCGACGGGGCGGACGGTCGTCCGGCGATGAAGCTCTTCGAGGTGGTGAAGGAGGACGTCGGCAACGACTGGCTCTTCAACTACCCGATCACGGCGGGCACCATCGTGCAGCCGCCGATGCCGCTGCCCCTCCTGCCGGTTCCGGTCGACGAGGACAGCGGCCTGGCGCTGAACCAGGAGGTCGAGGTCAACCCGAACCCGGCCCCGGTCGCGTCCGATCCGCTGTACGAGGCCTTTACCTACGAGGACCGCAAGGGCCTCCGCTGGGTTTACCGCGGACCGCACACGGCCGGTCCCCACCCGGGCGGCCCCCCGACCTTCGGGATGGAGTTCTACTACCCGATGCAGCCGAGTTTCCACGTGCCGGGGCTCGCCTCGCAGCCCGCGGAGGGGACCGCCCTGCCGTACCTCCGTCCGGACGGGGTGACGGGCACCCTCGATCCGGAGCAGACCCCGCGGACGATCGTCTACCGGCCGGAGTGGCCGGCCTCCGTGCCCTCCCTGCGGGTGGCCGAGACCCTCGCCCTGCCGAAGTTCGGGCTGCCCCAGATCCGCGGCCAGTCCAGCGTGGAGGTTCTCTACCAGCAGTCGGTGGCGGTGAACGGAACCGATGCGACCAGCGCGGTCCTCCACGATCCGACCCGCGCCAAGCGGGTGCGCCTCGGGGCCACCCCGGCCCTCGAGGATGTGCCGGCCACCCCGGCGCTCGACGACGTGCCCGAGGAAATCGCCACGACGATCTTCAACGGCAACACCTACTTCCAGGCGCTTCCGCCGCACCTCAAGGAGCGCTTCTACCTGACCCCGGTGCTCGGGGGCGACCTCGAGCTCGTGCTGGAGGGTGAGTTCGTGGACGAGATCGCGGGCGAGGACTACTTCAACCTCAATGTCCTCTCCACCGAAGACCTCGCCATCCTCAAGGGCCTGACCGCGGAGGACGGCGACGTCTGGGATCAGAAGATCGATGCGCTGGTCACCACGATGGAAACCTTCGTCGAGAACGCCGCGAAGAAGGGGGCCTACGAGGTGGACTCCAGCGACTACGTCGAGGGAACGGAGCTTGCGGTGGTGACCGATTCCGACACTGCGGTGGACAGCTACGCGCTGACCGCGACCGGCCGGGGGACCGGCTACGTTTCCCTCGTGTTTGCAGATGGCGAGGCGTTCACCCCGGAAGGGGACCCGGTCACGGTGGCGATCGTCCGCGTCGACCCGCGCCTCTACGTGGGAGACATGAAGGTGCAGATCTCCAGCAACCCGCTCGACGAGCAGCTCGGCTTGCGGCACAGCGGCGACTTCGCCGGCAAGCCGGAGGACTACGAGTTCGAGTGGCGCTACTATGTGGATCCCGGCACCGGGGGCGGCCCGCCGAAGGCTTATGATTACCTTGCCCCGTCCGAGGAACTCGGCGCCGCCACCGTCTGGAACGTGTATGACCGGCCGAACTCGCTGCGCAATCAGGGTCAGGCTCCGACCAGCCAGCAGAACCTGCCGTTGATCGACTACGAGATCTATGCCCCGAACGACAAGTCGGACTTCGACATCCGGCCCGGGGCGATGCTGGAAACGACGGTCGACTTCACCGGCGGAGTGCCGGCCCAGGTCGTCCTCAGCGCGGACCTCTCCGAGCCGCTCGACGGGTTCGGGGTGATCATCAACGAGGCGTATGTCTTCGGCTACCAGGCGGCCTCCGCCTTCACCGAGGTCGAGCCGGCCGCGGTTCTCGAGGGCGTCCTGCCGCTGCAGTTCGAGATCGATCCGTTCTACTTCGCGGAGGGAATCAACACCCTTGAGATCGCTGTCTACAGCGATGCGGACGCGGGCACTCTCTCGGACCTCAACTTCGCCCTCCACGTGTCGGCCAAGGACGACCTCATCACCGGCCAGCCCGAGTGGGTGCAGCCGACCGGGGTGCTGGGCAACCAGATCACGATCGGAGGCTCGCCGACCGCCGCGATTTCCAACCCGGTCCTCCTGATGAAGGACAACTACTTCACGGTGCGCTACCGGCCGAAGGCCGCGGAGAACGTCCTCTTCACCCCGGGGCAGGGGCCGGCCGACGACTGGTCGGACTGGATGGAGCCGCAGTTCGTGCCGGGCTGGGTGAAGCGGGTCCTCGACGGGATCAACCCCTACAACCAGCGGGTCACGGACCTCTTCAACAACGCGGTCAGCACCGATGTGAGCGTCCTGACCCAGGCCGGAACGCGCTGGGAAGGGGACATCGCGCTGAACCTCGAGAACGTCAACGAGGCCGGGTTGATCGAGATCTACGAGACGGTCCTCAACCGGGTGCGCAGTTTCACCTTCGACAACCCGACCTACACGAGTGACGACGGGGTCTCGGACGCCCTGCTCCTCGCTGCGGGTTACCTGAACGACCTCTACCAGCTCCTCGGCAACGAGGCCTTCGCGGACGCCGCCAATCCGACCATCTCGCTGGATGGCCAGGACGAGGTGACCGAGGTGAACACCTCACGGTTCTCGTTTGAGGGTCAGGTGGCGAGCCTCCTCGAGGAGGAACTGGCCCTGCTGCGCGGAAGGGACGATTCCTTCGCCACCAGCGTCGACACCGCCCCGGCCTACAACCGGCTCTACTGGAATTACACCAACGGGATCGACAGCGGGGAGGTGCTCTACGCGGTCAACTACAACATCAAGGAGAAGGTCGGCAGCGACTTCGCGGACGGAGTGATCGACGCCGCCGACGCCTACCGGATGTTTCCGCAGGGTCATGGCGACGCCTACGGCCACTACCTGACCTCGCTCAAGGGCTACTACAAGCTGCTCAGCGAGGAACAGTTCGACTGGGAGCCGCGCTCCGAGTCGGTCCTCCTGCTCGGGCAGGAGGTGGAGGTTGACTACTACGACGAGCGGAAGTTCGCGGCGGCCGCGGCGCGCCTTGCGGCGACCGCCGAGCAGGTCCTGAAGCTCACGCACCGCCAGCAATACGAGGACGACCCGGCCACCGGCTGGTCGCAGTTCCGGGATGACGACCCCGACCGGGCCTGGGGGCTCGACGGCTGGGCCTCGCGCTCCACCCAGGGGGCCTACCTCCACTGGGCGATGGGCAACGCCCTGCTGCCTGATGTGGACGGCGTGAATGAGGGGGTGCGGAAGATCGACCGGACCACGGTGCCGGAGCTCGCCCAGCTCGCCACCACGGCCGGGGCCTTCCAGACCGAGACGGACAATGCCAATGCACGGCTCAACCCGCTGGGCCTCGCCCCTGGGGCGATCGCCTTCGACATCTCGCCGGCCGCGCTCAAGGCGGGCGACTCGCACTTCGAGCAAGTCTACGGCCGGGCCCTGTCCTCGGTCCTCAATGCCAAGGGCGCCTTCGACCAGGCCGCGGGGATGACCCGCCTCCTGCGCAACCAAGTCAATGACCTCGACGACTACAACACCCTCATCGAGCAGCAGGAGCGGGCCTACCGCTACCAGTTGGTCGACCTCTTCGGGACCCCCTACTCGGGCGACATCGGCCCGGGCAAGACCTACGCCCAGGGTTACGATGGTCCGGACCTCTTCAATTGGTTCGTGGTGGACCAGGCCACCGACCTGGTGCCGGTCGATGACAAGGTGACGGTCACGGTCATCCGGCCGACCGAGTTCGACGACCCGGTTGGCGATCCTGAGGCAGATGCGGATGCCATCTACGCGGCTCTCCTCGACGACAGCAACGACGAACGGCGGACCGAGGAGGTGACCGTCGACCCGAACCGCCTGGCCCAGCCGTCCGAGACCTACTTTGCGGGCGCCGGCGGCCAGCGGCGCGTGACCGGGGAGCTCCAGGCGGCCCTGCTGGATTCCCGAAGGGCCCAGATGGCCCTGCTCGACACGATGGAGAACTACGACCGCCTGACGAAACGCTTCAAGGCGAGCAAGCGGCTCTTCGAGAACCTCGTGGACTACCGGACCAAGTCGCTGGACAAGCGGGACGCGGACACCGAAACGATCTTCACCCAGGCGAAACTCAAGGCCCGGCTCGAGCAAAGCGCCTACGCCGCGGAGTTGGCGGGGCTGACCGCCTACGAGATCGGCGAATCGGCGGCGATGTTCCTTCCCGACAATGCCGGTTTCTCGAACGACGTCACCTTCGCGGCGGCGGGGGCGTTCTACGCAACGGGTGCGGCTTTTGCCGCGGCGGAGCGGGTCCTCGCGGTGATAGCGCAAGGCCAGGCCGGCCAAGTCGGGGCGGAGAACCTCGAGCGGACCATGCTGCTCGACCGGGAACTGGCGGCCTACGGCTTCAACTACCAGGAGCGCCAGGCGGTCTTCGAGTTCGAGATCCTCCTCAATGAGGTCGATGACGCCACCTTCGAGATCGCCATCAAGGCGCACGACTTCCAGCGGGCCAACGAGAAGGTGCGGAACGTGTTGGCACGGGGCGACCGGATCCTGGCCGAGCGGGAGATCTACCGGCAGCGGGCCGCCGCGGTGATCCAGGGCTACCGGACCAATGATGTCGCCTTCCGGACCTTCCGCAACGAGGCGTTGGAGCAGTATCGGACCCTCTTCGACCTCGGGGCGCGCTACACCTATCTGGCCGCCAAGAGCTACGACTACGAGACCGGCCTGCTCGGCACGCCGGAAGGGCAGGAGGTGCTGAACCGCATCGTGGCTTCGCGCTCGCTGGGCGACCTGACTGGCGGGGTCCCGCAGGCCACCACCAGCACGCTGGGCGACCCCGGCCTGGCCGGGACCATGGCGCAGCTGAATGCCGACTTCACGGTGGCGGAGGGACGTCTGGGAATCAACAATCCGGACCAGAACGGCACTCTCTTCTCGCTGCGCCACGAGCTGTTCCGCCTGCTGGACGACCCGAACCAGACTGCGGATGACGAGGCGTGGCAGCAGACCCTTGAGCAGTTCATCGTGAGCGATCTCCGGGCAGACCCGGATGTCCTCGCCAACTGCCGGAATATCAGCAAGCCGGACGGCAGCCCGGTGCCCGGGATCATCATTCCCTTCGGCTCGACCATTCGCCACGGTTACAATTGGTTCGGTCTGCCTTTGGCGGGAGGCGACCACCAATTCTCGGCTTCGAGCTACGCCACCAAGATCTACTCCGCGGGGATGGTGATGGAGGGCTATGTGGGGATGGACCCCTACACCTTCGGCACGCCGCAGGCTGGTGAGCCCGACACGAACTCGGGGGATGCCCTCTCCGCCACGCCCTACGTTTACCTGATCCCGACCGGCACGGATCACATGCTGGCCCCGCCGCTCGGGGACACCGGTGCGGTGCGCAGTTGGTCGGTGGCCGACCAGGCCTTGCCGCTGCCCTACAATCTCGGAGAAAGCGACTTCAACAGCGGGCAGTTCTTCGAGGCGAACGGCACCTTGAGCGAAGAGCCATGGGTCGCCCGGAAGCATCAGGCATTCCGACCTGTGGATGATCCTGCCTTCTTTTACAGCCTCATTCCGCAGGAATTCGTCAGCAACCGACTGGTGGGACGAAGCGTCTGGAACAGCCAGTGGAAGATCGTCATTCCCGCCTACACCCTGCTCAACGACGAGGAGGAGGGGCTCGACCGCTTCGTGCGCACGGTGGACGACATCAAGCTGTTCCTCCGCACCTACAGCAACAGCGGCAACTGATCCGATGAAGCTTGCCCTCGTTTTCGCCGCCGCCGCTGGAGTCGCTGGGCTGATCGGCGCCTCGATCGGATTGCGGGAGCTGCCCGTGGAGTCCGGCAAAGGCGCTCAGGCTCCCGCCAATGGGGCGCCTGCGGATTCGGTCGTGACCGACGGTGTCGAGGTTTTCCGGCGGGCGTTTTGGCGGCATCCCGCTCCCGATGACCGGATCGTCCACGCCGAGAGGCGAGAGTGGCTGGACCAGGGCGATGTGAGCCGCTGGAGCTGGTTCATCGAGGTCGAGCCTTCCGCCGGGTTGACCGCTCACCTGGTGGAGGGCAACGCTTTCGGCCTGTCGGCGACGAACGAATTTGCAGGAAGTGGGCCCGAGTGGTTCCCGACTTCGGCCGAAGGGTTCCGGATTCTCGGGTCAGAGGGTGCGAGGATGGTCCTGCTGGTCAACGAGGAGCGGATATTCGCGACCGGTTCCGGAGCGGGGTTCAGGGCGGCGGCCGAGGTGCCGTCCCAACCCCGAGCCGAGCCCGTCGCCGAGATCGGTCGGCTTCCGGATCAGTCGCCGCCAGATCCCTGAAACAGGAGCCGCAGGCTGTTGAGGACCACCACCACGGTCGAGCCCTCGTGGCCGAGCACGCCGAGGGGGAGGGGGATCCAGCTGCCGAGGGCGGCCAAGCCGAGGAGGAGTACGACTCCGAGCGAGATCGCCAGGTTCTGGCGGATGATGGCGCGGCAGCCGCGGCTGAGCTCGAGGGCTTCGAGGATCCGCTCGAGGCGGTCCTTGGTCAGCACGATGTCGGCCTGCTCGAGCACCGCGTCGCTGCCGCGCAGGCCCATACCGACGGAGACATCGGCGGCGGCAAGGCTCGGCGCGTCGTTGACGCCGTCGCCCGCCATCGCGACCCGCTCGCCCTTCTCCCGCCACTGGCGGATGGCGTTGACCTTGTCCTCGGGATGGAGCGCCGACCGCCAGTCGCGCAGGCCGAGCTCGGTGGCGACGAGTTCCGCCGACTCCTCGCGGTCGCCGGTGAGCATGGTGACCTCGATGCCCCGGTCGCGGAGTTGCTTGACCGTCTCGGCCGCCTCGGGGCGGGGGGCGTCGTAGAGCAGCAGTCGGCCGGCGGTGTTGCCACCGTGGACCAGAACTTCGGTCAGGCCCGGCGCGGGGTCGGGCAGGGCGGAGAGCCAGGCATGCTCGGTGAAGAGTGAACGTCTCCCGAGCGTGACCTCCACGCCATCGACGGTTCCGGTCAGGCCTTTTCCGGCAAGGGACTCGAAGTCCTCGGAATGGAGGGTCGGCACCCCTCGCTTCATCTGGGCGGCCACGATGGCGCGCGACAGCGGGTGAGTGGAGTCGCGGGAAAGTGCGGCGGCGATCGAGAGCAGCTTGTCCTCATTGCCGGGCTGTTCGACCTCGATCCCGGTCAGTTCGAGTTCACCCCGGGTCAGGGTGCCGGTCTTGTCGACGGCCAGGCGGTTGATCGTCGCGAGATTCTCCAGGGCGACTCCGCCACGGAACAGGATGCCGCGCCGTGCGCCGGCGGCGATTCCGGCGAGGATGGCGCTGGGGATGGAAATCACGAGCGCGCAGGGCGAGCAGACGACGAGCAGGGTCATCGCGCGGTAGAAGGCGGAGCGTCCGTCTTCGCCTGCGACGAACGCGGGGATTCCGAAAACGAAATGCCAGACCAGGAACATCACGAGCGAGAGTCCGAGAATACCTACGGTGTATCCCGTACCAAACCGGTCGGTGAAACGTTGCGATGGCGCCTTGCTGGCCTGGGCCTCGCGGATGAGCTTGATGATGCGGGCGTGCGCGCTGTCGCCAGGAGGTCGCAGCACCTTGGCGTCGAGCTTGCCCCAGGTGTTGAGGGTGCCTCCGAAGACGGTTGATCCCGCCGTCTTGCCGACCGGCACCGATTCGCCGGTGAGCGACGATTCGTCGGCCGCGCTTTCTCCCGACACCACCATCGCATCGGCGGGAAACTGCTCCCCCGGAAGAATGCGGATCAGGGTGCTCTCTGTCAGGTGGGCCGCTTCGGTTTCGCGGGTTGTGCCGTCGGGCAGGACCTCCAGAGCTTGCTTCGGTGCCTCGCGGAACAGACTGCGGATTTCCCGGTCGGTGCGGGCCATCGCCATCGCTTCGAGGGCGCCGCTGAGGGAGAAGAGGAAGAGCAGTGCGGCGCCTTCCCACCAAGCACCGATGAAGGCGGCGCCAAGCGCCACCGCGAGCATCAGGAAATGGATGTCGAGCCGGAGCCGCTTGAGCTTGCCGAACGTGTCGATGGCCGCATCCCAGCCGCCGGCGAGATACGCGGTGGTGTAGAGGGCGAGCGCGACATTCCCGTCACCCCCGAGGCGTTGGACGAGGACGCCTCCTAGCGTCGCCATGCCACACACTGCCGCGGAGGCGAGCAGCCACGGCCACGGAGCTTCATCACGGGTTGCTTCCACATCCGCAGTCTCGCGAATCGAATCCAATCCGGGCAAGGCATCTCATGCGCGACTCTCCGCGCCACTGGTCCGCCAGCAATCAATCAGGAACCGCGAAAGCCGCGAAAGTTCGCGAAATGGGCACGGTGCCAGGTTCGTTGTTTTGGCGAACTTTCGCGTTTTTCGCGGTTGGTCCGCATCCAGCAGGCTTTAGCGCTCGAGGATCTCGACCTCGTAGCCGTCGGGGTCGGTGACGAAGGCCATCTTGCGGTCGCCGGAAGTGAACTTCTCCCTCCAACCGTCGGGCCAGATCTCGATGCCACCTTTCTCGAGGATGTCGCAGTAGTCCACGATGTCGTCCACTCCCAAGGCGATGTGCATCAGATCCTCCGGGCATTGTGTCTTGTAGTCCTCCGACCAGGTCAACTCGAGGAACGCGCTGTTGCCCGGCAGTTCGAGGAAGGCGAGCTGGTTGCCTTGTGGTGACCCCTTGCGTTCTTTTTCAATGAATCCGAGCTTCGAGTAGAAAGCGATGGAGGTGTCGAGGTCCTGCACGCGGATGCGGGTGTGGAGAAACTTGATCATGGACGGGGACCATGGAGGGAGGTTCCCGGCCTGTCATGTGGAAATCGACGGTTGTGCGTTTCCTTCGATTTGCCACGCATGCGTTGCGACGGGTTGGCAAACGGGAGATCCCCATGCTAGGGGTAGGACCCCATGAAAAAGATCGTTGCAGCCATCGACTTCTCCGATGCCACCCCGGTGGTGATCGACGCCGCCGCAGCCCAGGCGAAGGCGTTCGGTGCGGAGCTTCATCTGGTCCATGTCCTCGAACCGGAGCCGGCCTACACTGCATACGGATTCACTCCCGACGAGTTCCCGGCGATGCATGCCTTCCATGAGGAGGCGCGGAAGCGGGCAACCAAGCGGCTCGAAGATGTCGCCGCGGACGTCGAGGGGGCCGAGGCTCACTTGGCCGAAGGCGGGCCGATGCACGCGCTGCTGGACTACGTGAAGGCGAAGGGCGCTGATCTGATCGTGGTCGGATCCCACGGCCATGGCATGGTCGCGTCTTTGCTTCTCGGATCCGTTGCCGAAGGCATGGTCCGCAAGGCGCCGGTGCCCACCATGATCGTTCCGGTCGGCAAATCCTGAGCGGGCGGCCCGGTCGTAAGACGCAAATCGTTGTCAGCAGCGCCGGGATCGCGCTGTATCAAGGAGCATGATGTCGAAACCCATCCTCCTCCCGCTGGCGCTCTGCCTCGTCCTGTCGCTGGTATCCCACGCCGCCGACAAGCTGCCGAACATCCTCTGGATCACCAGCGAGGACAATTCGAACCACTGGCTCGGCTGCTACGGCAACGAGGAGGCGAAGACGCCCCGGCTCGACCGGCTCGCGGCCGAAGGGAACCTGTTCCTGCATGCCTACTCGAACGCCCCGGTGTGCGCGGTGGCTAGGTCGACGATCCTCAACGGCGTCTACGCCCCGAGCCAGGGGACGCAGCACATGCGCAGCCGCCACACGATCCCGAAGGACTACCGCCCGTACGTCTCCTATCTTCGCGAAGCCGGCTACTACTGCACCAACCGGTCGAAGACCGACTACAATTTCAAGGGCAACGACAAGGCGATCTGGGATGAATGCTCCGGCAAGGCGCACTACCGGAAGCGGAAGGAGGGGCAGCCGTTCTTCGCCATCTTCAACTTCACGACCACCCACGAGAGCTCGCTTTTCCCCCGCAAGAACGAAGGTGGATCGAGCCGGATCAAGCCGGCCGACGTCGAGCTTCCCGACTACGTTCCGGACCTGCCCGAGGTGCGTTCCGATTGGTCGCGCTACCACGAACGGATGACCCAGATGGACTCGCAGGTCGGCCAGTTGCTCGACGAGCTTGAGAAAGAGGGCCTCGCCGAGGACACCATCGTTTTCTACTACTCCGACCACGGCGGTCCCACGCCTCGCGGCAAGCGCTACCTGAAGGAGACCGGCGTGAACGTGCCGATGATCGTCCGGGTTCCGGAGAAGTTCAGGAAGCTCAGCCCCTTCAAGCCGGGGGAGAAGGTGGCGGAGACGGTGGCCTTCGTCGATCTCGCGCCGACATTGATGTCCTTGATCGGCAAGGAGAAGCCGGCGCAGATGCAGGGCCGCGCGTTTCTCGGCGACAAGCGCGTCGAGCCGGCTGCGGATGCCGGCGTTTTTCTTTACGCGGACCGCTTCGACGAACTCTACGGCATGCGCCGTGGATGGACGGATGGCCACTTCAAGTACATCCGCCGCTTCCGCCCGGAACTGCCCGCGGCACCCTACAGCTACTACCAGTTCTCAATGCCCTCATGGGTCGCGTGGCGCAAGGCGTGGCAGGAAGGGAAGCTCGACGAGGTTCACCGCCGGATGTGGGAGTCACCCCAGCCGGTCGAGGAGTTTTTCGACCTCGAAAAGGATCCGTGGGAGGTCAACAACCTCGCCAATGATCCGGCGCAGGCCGAGCGGATGGCCGCGATGAAGGCGAAGCTCAAGGCCAAGATGAAGGAGATCCGCGATACCGGGATCGTGCCCGAGCCGATGTTCGCGTCGCTGGTCGGCGACAAGACGATCGTCGATGTCGTGCGCGCCCCGTCATTCGACTACGACAAGATCCTGGATCTGGCGTTCCTTGCGACTGCCGGTGACGAGTCGAATGTCGACCGGCTCAAGACGGCGGTGGCTTCGAAGGATCCGGTCGAACGCTACTGGGGTCTGCTGGGTCTCCGGATTCTGAAACGCACCGACGGTGTCGAGCCGGCGCTCGGGGACGAGCACTCGGTGAACCGGGTGATGGCCGCCGAGGCATTCTACGTGTCCGGCAAGGAGGACAAGGCGGTGCCGGTGCTGGTCGGCGAGCTCGACAAGGACCTCGACGAGTACTCGGTGCAGAACGTGATCAACTCGCTGACCCAACTGGACGCGCTCGACCGTGTGCCGAAGGAGTGGGTGAACAAGACCCTGAAGAACCCGAAGGCCGGCGGCTACGTGAAGCGATTCGCCGAACGGTTGAAGAGCGGCAAGTGAGCGGGCCTTTCCTCGAGTTGTCGCAAGCGACGGTGTGGCGGGGTGCCGATGTGAGCATCCCGGCGCTCCGCGATCTGTCGCTGGTGCTCGACGAAGGAGAAAGCGTGGCGATTCTCGGTCCGAACGGGTCGGGCAAGAGCACGCTGCTGCAGCTCATCGCGGGATCCCTGAGGATCGAGAACCGCGAGGGCTCGGTCTGCCGTCTCTTCGGTGAGGAACTGTGGGACATCGATGAACTGAGGCACCGGATCGGGCTGGTGATGCCCGAGGAGGTCGCGCGGTTTTACCCTGACGAGCTGGCCTTCGATGTCGTGCTTTCGGTCTTCCGCGGTGCCTACGGCGTGGTCCGCGGCATGCGCTTTTCCAAAGCCGAGCGCGAGGCGGCATCGCGGGCCGTCGACCGGATGGGGGTCGAGTCGCTGATCGACCGCGGCTTCGGCGAACTTTCGTCCGGCGAGCGCCGGCGTTTCCTGATTGCCCGGGCTCTCGCCCAGGATCCGAAGATCCTGGTGCTCGATGAACCGACGACCGCCCTCGACTTCGCCTCGGCCGCCGGTCTGCAGAAGGAACTCCGCGGGCTGCTGTCGGAGGGGCGGACCCTGGTCTGGGTGACCCACCATCCCGGCGAGATCCTGCCTGAGATCGATCGGGTGATCCTGCTCCGTGACGGCCGGTTGTTCGCCGATGGTGCCAAGCGGAAGATACTCACGCCGGCGCGCTTGCGAAACTTGTTCGGTTTGCCGCTGAAAGTCAGCTGGTCGAGGGGGTGGTGCGAGGTCCGCGCTTGAGGATCGGCCGGGTGGGGTTTAAGCGGCGGTCGTGGAGACACTGGAAGCATTGGTTGCCCGCGACGTGGGCAAGGACGGCATCGCGGCGATAGTCGCGGCATTTTACCGTCGGGTCCGTGAGGACGACCTGATCGGCCCGATGTATCCGGACGATGACTGGGAAGGCTCCGAAGAGCGGCTCGCGAGCTTTCTGAGATTCCGCCTGCTGGGTGATCCGGAATACACGCTAAGGCGCGGTCACCCGCGGCTGCGAATGCGGCACATGCCGTTTTCGATCGGCGAGGCCGAGCGCGACCGCTGGCTCGAACTGATGGGCGCCGCCATGGAGGAATCGGGCGTGACTGGGGAGGTGCGGACGAAGCTCGACGAGTTCTTCGCCCAAGTGGCGGACTTCATGCGGAACCGTTAGGCGACGCGCAGCACCTCGATCAGGTAGCGCAGTTCTTCCGCGATCTCTTCCTCGGTGTCGACCGTCTCGGCGATCTCGCTGCGGATCGCCTCACCGAATTTCTGTCGCAGCCGGTGCACCGCCACCTTCGCGGCGGCGCGGGTCATGCCCAGTTCCTCGGCGGCGTCGGCCTGGGTGAGTCCTTCCGGGTCGCCCATCAGCCACGGTCTCAGGACCTCGAACTGCCGGGTCTTTCCCGACTGGTCGAACGATTGCCGGACCCGATCCAACCCACGCTCCATCACGGCCAGCGCCCAGTGTCGGTCGAACCACGCGTCGTCCGCCGTGGCCCCGGGGTCGGCAAGTTCCATGCCGGGCGATTCGTCGGTCCCGCCACCGTCGATCGACTCGACAACCGCGTTGCCGCCCCGCTTCTCCCGGTTGGCGTCGCGCTTCCGGTTGGCGAGGAAGTTTTTGAGTGCCCCGAGCAGGTAGGAGCGGAAGCGGCCCTTGTCCGGGCTGACGTTTCCGATGCCGGCCCCGGTGAGCACCTTCGCGAAGAAGGCCTGGGTGAGTTCGCGGCTTTCGTCCTCGCCGCGACCCTCCCGTCGGAGGAAATGGAACACCGGGTTCCAGTAGGCCTCGCAGAGATCTCCGAGGGCCGCGCGGGCTTCCGGGGTTTCCCCGCTCGCCCGGCTGACCAAGGTCCAGCGGGTGGTGAAGAACACCGGTGCGCTTTTTGGAGGTGGAGGCTCGGTCATTCGGGTGGGAGTGGAGTTTGTGCGGCCTCCGTTATCGGTTCAGGGGCGTGGTCTCGACAACCAGATGCAGGGTTTCCGCAAGGGAATCATCGGTTCCCGGCCGATTGGCCAGTTCGAACTCCCGGCGTTCGCCCGCGGACATGACCGGTGCTTCCGACGGGGCTTGCCGGAATTCCCAACCGGCCGGGTCGGTTCCTGTCGAGAGCATCAGGTAGCGGCTATCGGAGTCCACTGTCGCCACGAGCGCGGGAGGGTCGCTGCTGACGATAGCGTCGCCTCCGGCACTCCCGACTTCGACGGTGACGGTCTCCGGAAAGTCGAAGTTGATCTGGCCGAGCGTCGTGGCGCTGTTACCGCCTTTTTCATTCCGCTCGATGAGGATGAAATTGGCGCGGAGTCCCGCTTCCAAGCGCACCGGATAGGCAATTTCGGGAGGGCCCAGATGCCATTGCATCTCTTTGGAGGCCTCGAACTTCGGGAATTCATGCGGCATCTCCATCCGGCCATCCTCGTAGGGGTCGTAGTGCGGCCCGAACATGCCGGGAAGCACTGCCGCCAGCACCGGACCAAGAATGGCCAATCCGACCGTCACCAGCAGGGGCAGCGCAAGCCCGGGGAAGTGTCGGTGACCGTCTTTCTTCTCCACGCCCTTGGCCCAGCGGCGCAGTCCGCGGATCAGAGTGAAGCTCGCCAGAAGCAGAGGGATCCCTGCCAAGAGCACGATGATGGGCATTCCGATGCCACCTGTCCCTGGCATGGGCATGGCGAGGCAGTTAGAGACCATCACCGCCATGAAAAAGATCGGCCATGTGACGACCGCGAAGATGGCGAATCCGAGACCGCCTTTGGTGCCACCGGATTTCCGGACCTCACCGATGGCAACGATGCCGAGAATGAGGCCGACCACCGCCATGATGGCCGCAGGTATGCCGATAAGGAACATGGGCATGCCTGTGACGAGGTAGGCATCCTGGTCAGGGATTCTTGAGGCGTTTACGGACGCGTTGATCAGGGCCAGCGAGATGGCCAGCACGACGCTGAGACCGGTCAGGATCGCGGCAACGAGGCTGAAACGGGCCGATCCGGAATCGCCGGACGCGGCTCCTGCGGCAGCAGGCGCGGGTGCTTGCGGGCTTGTGGCGAGAGCCGCCACATGGGTGCCGACCTCGCCGGCCGACTGGAAGCGGGCCTGACGTTCCTTTGCCAGGGTCCGCAGCACGATCTCGTCGATGCGTTGGTCGATAGCGGCCTTTTCCGAAGGCAGGTCGAAGCGGCCGATCGGCAACTCACCGGTGAGCATCTCGTAGAGCACGACACCGAGCGAATAGATGTCGGCCCGCTGATCGACATCACCGGGCGTCTCGATCTGCTCGGGCGCCATGTAGTGGGGACTGCCGAGGATCGATCCCTGCAGGGTGAGGGTGACGTCCGCTGGCGCGCCGGCGCCGACCAGCTTCGCGATGCCGAAGTCGGCGATCTTGACCCGGCCTTTGGAATCGATCAGCACGTTCTCCGGCTTGATATCACGGTGCAGGATTCCTTCCTCGTGGGCGAACTGCAGGGCCGAGCAGACGTCTTGGATCAGGGAGAGCGCCTCGGAGGGTTTGAATCCTCCGGTCCGCATCGCTTGGCGCAAATTGACACCATCGACGTACTCCATCAGCAGGAAGCAGTAGGGTCCGGCGGTGCCGAAATCGAAAACCGCGACGATGTTCGGGTGGCTCAGGCGGGCGAGCACCTTGGCCTCGCGGTTGAAGCGTTCGACGAAGGCCGGGTCCTGCGCCAGTTCGTGCGAAAGGATCTTGAGCGCGACGAAGCGGTCGAGCTGCGGTTGGCGGGCCTTGTAGACCGCACCCATGCCGCCGGCGCCGAGCAGTTCGATGATCTCAAGCTCGGGGAAGTGGGCTGCGACTTCCTCGATCGAGGGCGGAGGGGTTTGCCGGCCTCCGGTGCCGGTGTGGGGCACGCAGGCCGCGCCTTCCAGAGTGCAGGCGGGGCACAGGCCGCCGGGCGCGTCCGCGGGGATCGGCGACTTGCAGGTCGGGCAGATGGATGATTCGGAGGATTGTTGCATAACACCCGGTTCCTGACCCGCGGCAGAGGCGAGGTAACAGAATCAGGCGACTTTTTTCAATGAAGCTCGGATGCACCGTTTCCCGGACTCTCCGAGCTACCGGGCCGCCAGTGCCTCGATGAGGTAGCGGAGCTCTTCTCCGACATCCTCCTCGGAATCGACGGTCTCGGCGATCTCGCTGCGGATCGCGTCGGCAAATTTCTGACGCAAGCGGTGAACCGCGACCTTGATCGCCCCCGGGCTCATCTCCAGTTCGGCGGCGACATCGGCTTGAGACAATCCTTGGACGTCGCCGACCAGCCAGGGCTTGAGTGCTTCAAAGTACCGTTCCTTTCCGCTTTCGCGGTAGGAGTCGCGCACGGTCCCGAGTCCGCGCTCCATGACGGCCATTGCCCAGTGACGGTCGAACCACGCGTCGGTCGCTTCGGCGCCCGGATCGGGAAGCGAAAGTCCCGGGGACGTGATGCTGCCGCCCGATTCGATCGACTCGATGACCGCATCGCCACCGCGTTTCCGCCGGCCCTCGGCCTTGCGTTGGTCAGACAGGAAGTGCTTCAAGGCACCGAGCAGGTATGAACGGAAGCGTCCCTTCTGCGGATCCGTATTCTCAAGCCGCCCGCCGGCCAGAAGCTTCGAGAAGAACTCCTGCGCGAGCTCACGGCTGAGATCTTCGCCGCGACCTTCGCGGAGAAGGAACCGATACACGGGGTTCCAGTAGGCTTCGCAGAGGTCGGAGAGCGCCGCCCGGGCTTCCGGTGCGTCTCCCTTGGCACGGATGACCAGGGTCCAGCGCGTGGTGTGGAAGACTTCCGGGTAGCTCATTTGGATCGAGGGTAGGGAGGGGTCGGCTATTCGGGTTCGGAGGTGCCGTCCTCGGTCACTTCAATTTCGAGCGAAAGGACTCCTTGGTTGCCGTCGGGACCCTTCCGGACCGAGGTGGCGATGCCCAGCGTGGTTTGGATCGGTTGGTCGAAGACGAGTTCGTTCGGCAACTCGGTTGAGAAAAACCAATCGCGAAGATCCGCCGCGCTCCTGCTGATTTTGCCGTTTGGTCCGGTTCTCACCGCCGCCACCGCGTGGATCGCTCCATTCATGTCATCCGGTTTGAGGAAGGTGCCGACCTTCAGGAGCGCCTCCCGGGGAAACCCATCCGGTCCGGCCTCGATCGAACCGAGGTCGGTCGTCCAGGCGATTCGGCCGGTTTCGTCCCGTAGCTTGAGGCCAAGGCTCATCCGCTGGCCGGGTTGCGCGATGATTGGAAGGACAAGCTCCGGTTTTTTGATGCGCCACGGGATTCCGTCCCCGAACGAGTCGTCGGAGCTGTCGTCCGTAAGCTCGTCGATCATTTCCTCCAGTCGTGCCAATTCCGGATCGTACCCATCCCGATCGTCGCCGGAATTCAGCAGTGCAACGGCGGTCGCAACCAGCAGGGGAGAGAGGACGATGACGGCGGCCGACACGCCGATGCTGCGTCCGACGCCCGGATGGTGTCGGGTTCCATCCGGTCCAGGAACTCCCTTCGCCCAACGCTGCAGGCCACGGACGAGAATGAATGCCGAGGTCACGAAGGAAATGAGGGTCACGATCACGAGCTCAGTGCCTCCGAAGTAAGGGAACATGGCGAGTATGACGTCGCAGATGGCGCTCGCAAAGAAGAGGGGCCAGGTGACCGTCGCGAAGGCCGCGAGACCGAAGCCGCCCAAGGACCCGCCAGAGTTGCGGATCTTGCCGAGGGCGACGCCTCCCAGGATGAGCCCGAGGAGGCCGGTCGCCCCGGCCATGGCGACGAACAGAGTCGCGAGTCCGAGTTTGTCCGACATGTTTTCGGCCAGTTTCTCGGCTTCGGAGAAGGTCTCCGGTTCGGGCGGGGGAGCCGTAAGCGTCATGACCCAGAGCCAGACGAACAGGCCCGTCGCCAGGAGGCTGACTCCGGTCAGGATGGCGGAGGCGATGCTGAACCTGGCCATACCGGTCTCTTCGGTGGCGGAGGACTCCGCGGGTCGTACGGGAGCGGGAGTCTTGCTGAGATTCGTCACCGAGGTGCTGACTTCCTCCGCCGTCTGGAAGCGTGCCTGACGCTCTTTCTCCAGCGTGCGCAGGACGATCTGGTCGATGCGCGCGTCCATCTCGGCCTTTTCCGAGGGCAGGGCGAAGCGGCCGATTGGCAGCTCGCCGGTGAGCAGTTCGTAGAGCACCACGCCAAGCGAGTAGATGTCGGCCCGCTGGTCGACGTCGCCGGGGCTTTCGATCTGCTCGGGCGCCATGTAGTGCGGGCTGCCGAGCACGGAGCCCTGAAGGGTCAGTGTGACGTCGGGTTGCCGGTTTTCACCGACCAACTTGGCGATGCCGAAGTCCGCGATTTTCACCCGCCCCTTCGAGTCGATGAGCACGTTCTCCGGCTTGATGTCGCGGTGCAGGATTCCTTCCTCGTGGGCGAACTTGAGCGCAGAGCAGAGGTGCTGGACCATCGCCAAAGCCTCGGTCGGGGTGAATCGGCCGGCCTGCATCGCCTGTCGCAGGTTGACGCCATCGACGAGCTCCATCGTCAGGTAGCAGTAAGGCCCGGCAGTGCCGAAGTCGTGGACGCCGACGATATTCGGGTGGCTCAGGCGGGCGAGCACCCGTGCCTCGCGGTTGAAGCGCTCGACGAAGGCCGGGTCGCTGGCGAGATCGTGCGACAGGATTTTCAGTGCGACGAAGCGGTCGAGCTGTGGCTGCCGTGCCTTGTAGACCGCTCCCATGCCGCCGGCTCCCAGCAACTCGAGGATCTCGAGATCGGGAAAGTGCGGGGCGATTTCTCCGATCGACGGGGGTGCGCTCCTTCCGGAGGCCGTCGTGGTGCTGGAAACGGTGGCGACGCCCTTCAGCGCGCAAGCGGGGCAGAGTCCCGACGGGGCGTCCTCGGGAATGGCGGAGCCGCAGTTCGGGCAGGTGGGATCGTTGGAATCACTCATGTCACCCGCTTCCTGAGACGTCACCCGGGCGAGGTTACAGATGAGGGATCAATTTTTCAACGGATCCGGTTTCCCGCCCTCGGCCAAGCGCTTGGCTCGCTCGCGCCCGGTCCCTTCGGCTCCCAGGCATTTTCACGGAAGCGCGGTCAGTCGGCCAGTTCGGCGGCCCAGTCCTCGTGGTCCTCGGCGTTCTCGATCTCCTCGGAGATGGCGTCGGCGACGCCGCGCTGTCCGCTATCCATGGCCTTCTTTCCTTCTTCGCGGAGGCGTTGGACGTAGGCATCCCGAAGGCGGCGGAGTTTCGATGAATGGGCGGCTTCGATTTCGACCTGCTTGTTGTAGCAGAAGGTGCAGACTTTCGCCATTTGCTCGGAAAGGGCGACTTCGCCTTCGTCGGCGAAGGCGGAGGGTGCGGGAACCCGGTTGCCCTCGACCATTGCCTTGAGTCCCTTCACATGGGGCTCCCAACGCACCGAGTCCTTCGGGTTGAGCCCGCGGTACCAGACATCCAGGTCCCAGTTGAAGGTGCGGACGTTCGCGGCGAGCTTGTCGTCCCGTTCTTGGATCGCCTGCTCCACCAGCTCGGCGGCCTTCTTCTTGAGCTCTCCGGTTCCGGATCCGGTGTGGGTGGAGGCGATCTCGTCCGGATTGGCTTCGGCTCCTTCGGCGTCGCTGCTCCATTCGATGATGAGGCCGGACATCTTGTCGTCGGGATCGGCATCGTGCCAGCCGGACTTCGGCACGAGGACGAGGCCTTCGCCGCCACCCGAGACATCGGCATCGTCATTCCAGAGAGCGAAAGCCCACTTTTCGCCGCTGTCCCACTTCCAGACCTTTCCGTCGCGGGTTCCGCCGAGCCAGAAGCCGTCTTCGGCGACGAGTTTCTCGCAGCGGTCGCTCAGCCACTCGGCTTCTTCCCGGCTGGCCGGAACCGCGAGGATTCCACCGGCCAGTTCCGCAAGTTGCTCGGCTTCGATCCGATCGACCGGACGCGGGATGATCGCGAAATGGCGGGCGTCGAGGGAGTCCGTGCCGGGCGGGAAAACGGGATTCGGTTTCTCCAGCGTCTCGCGGGTCCGGCGCAGCATCGCCGCGAGGGTAGCGGGATTCGAGCCGTCCCGGCGCCATTCGATGACGAAGGGAAATTCGTCGCTCGCGCGGCGGGCGCGCAGCAGGCCGAGGTTGTCGAGGGTGGCGTAATTGCCGACGCCTGAGGGGTTCTTCTCCAGCTCCAAGTCGGTGCCGTCGATGACCACCCACTGGTCGCCCAACGAGCGTCCGGCGCCTACCCATGACACCGTGTCCTTCGGCAGGAATTGCGACAGCCAGGTCGTGTCGTCCTCGGAATGGATCACCGCGAGGTGTCCGCCGTGCTCCTCGGCAAAGGCGGCGGCCCGGTGCCAGGACATCTCATCGGGAACCAAGAAGAAGTCGCTTTCGCCATGGCGCACGGTGCCGATCGGCATTTCGGCGCGGCCACCGCGGCTGAGGTCCCGCTGAAGCCGTTCGAGCGACTCCATCGGAGTCTCCTCCTTCGGTTCCGGCATGTCCGGGATGACCGGCTGGCGTTCCCGCTCGCGCTCGGCGGCGATCCGGGCTTCCTCGGCCGCGCGTTCGCGTTCGGCTCTGGCCCGCTCCTTCGCTTCGAAATTCTCCTTCTGGATCCGTGCGTTCTCGATATCCTTCTTTTCCCGGGCGGCCTTGAGGGCCTTCCAAGTGAAAGCGATCGCCACCAGCAGGACGGCGATGATCAGGAGATTGCGGACGATGCTCCAGCTCGAGCCGGTCGACATCGCGACCGGCTGCGGAGAAGGGGAATTCGGGCCGGCTCCGGGTGGTTTGGCGCCACCTGCCGCGGCTCCGCCCGTTGTCAGAAGCTTGCCGGGCGCACGTGCCGCCGGACTGTCACTCCACGCCTTGAGATCGGCAGCCATCTCCTCGCAGGTGGAGTAGCGCAGCGACGGATTCGTCTGGGTCGCTTTCTTGCAGATCGCGTCGAGCTTCGGGCTGCCGGTGCTCTTGCGCGGCTTCTTGCCTTCCGGATCGGGGCGCTGGCCGGTGAGCAGCTCGTGGAGGATCACGCCGACCCCGTAAATGTCGGCCTGCTTGTCGGCCTCCTCGTGGTCCTCGATCACCTCCGGGGCCGTGTAGCCTGGCGTCCCCATGATCAGTCCGGGACCATCGTGGTCGACCGGGCGGGCCAGTCCGAAGTCACCGATTTTCGGCTCGGCCTTCGGGGTGAGGAGGATGTTGGCCGGCTTGATGTCGCGGTGGATGATGCCGTTCTCGTGCGCGTGTCCGAGCCCGCGGCAGATGCCGGTGATGATCTGCACGGCTTGGGCCGGCTCGATCACCTTGTTGTAGGCGGAGTAGTAGAGCGACTTGCCGTCGACATACTCCATCACGATGTAGGGCATGCCATCGACGTCGCCGAAGTCGTAGACCCCGATGAGGTTCGGATCGTTGAGCTTGGCCATCGCCTTGGCCTCGGTCTCGAACGACTTCCGGAATTCGGGGTCTTCGCCCAGCTCGCGGGGCAGGATCTTGATCGCGACGTCGCGGTCCAGCGACTTCTGGCGGGCCTTGTAGACCGCGCCCATGCCGCCTTTGGCAATGAATGCCTGGAAATCGAAGTTCGGCAGGAGTTGCGCGAGTTGCTCGAGTTCGGGGGCCTGGAAGGTCTCTTCGCTCATCGTTGGGGCGGTCTTCGGGGAAGGGGTGTATCAGGAAAGCGTCGTCTGGTAGACGATCCATTCCGGGATTTTAATCGCCGCGTTGTAGAGGCTGTGGAGCACGATGGCGGTCAGCAGCCCCCGGCTGGCGGCAAAGGAGAGTGCGCAGACCATGCCGACACAGGCGATCATGACCAGACTGGAAAGCGGGTAGAAATGCACGATGGCGAAGACGACCGAGGAAACCAGCGTGGCCGGCCAGAGTTTCAGTCGATTTGCCAGCGAGCGGAAAAGGACGCCGCGGTAGAGGATTTCCTCGGCGATCGGTGCGGCGATGCAGGCGGAAACGATGCCGAACACGAGTCCCCACGGGCCCAGCTCGCTGGCACTCAACCCGCCGGTCGGGTCCGGGGTTTCCGAACGATCGACGGTCATCCGCAGCCCGAAATCGATGATCTGCAGGATGGCGAAGGATCCGAGCACCAGCCGGGCGTCGAATGGGCCGGCGATTCCGAGCCGGGACACCGCGTGCCGCGGGCGGCGGAAGAGAAGACCAAGGGCAATGAATGCCGGCAGGAAGCGGGTCAGGCTGTCGAGCGCGATGTAGAGCGGTTTCGACATCAGCGGTCCGGCCTCCGGGTCGGCATTGGCGGCGATCAGGCCCAGCGCTTCGTTGAACGTGCTCGAGAAGCCGATCGAGGCGAGGTAGGCGAGCAGGAACACGCCAAGGCCGAACGACAGCTTCCAGCGGCCGGCGTAGCCGGGACGCTCCCGCCGTTTCCCGGCACGGACGAAGGCCACCAGCGTGCCGGGGATGAACACGAGCCCGCCGAGGGTGAGCGCCGCCACACAGCCGCGCGACTTGATCATGTTGCCGACCAGCTGCTGGGTGCGGGCATCCACCAGGCGAGATGCCATGGCGGCCTCCGGGATATCGAGGCCCTCAAGGTAGGCCATATGCCACCACGCCTCCCGGCCGTCGATGATGGTCGAAAGGATCGGACCGGGGGGTGGCGCGGGATTCAGGCCGTATTTGGCGAAGGGAGCGGTGGCGCCGTCGCCGCCGGCTTGGATCGAGATCATCACGGCCAAGGCGAAAGCCGCCTCGTCCTCGATCGCGGCGGTCATCGCATCTTCCTCGTGTCGGTGGCGCGAGTAAATCAGCGGCTCGAGGGCCGAAATGTGATGGTCGAGGGACTGCGGCAGCGGATCGACGCCCAGCAGCGGCTGGACCCATGAGGGATACTGGGCGGTGCCATCCGCCAGACGCAGGTCCCGATCCGCCTTGCGCAAGGCCAGTTCGAGCAGCTCGGTGCGCTGGGCGGGCGCATGGGGCATCAGGACCTTGCCGAAGTGATTGTCCCAGAGGTAGACGCCGACGAGGAAGATCAGCAGCAGGACCAGCGGCTCGGGAAAGCGGCGGCGGAGCAGCTGTCGGTACGGATTGGTGGCCGGCGTTTGGATGTCGGGACAGTCGGCTGATTTGCCCGTCGGGGCAAGCACGGGGGGCATTTCCGGCGATCAAATTAGGAAAGCTTACGGATTTCCACTGGCCGACCGCAGAAGCGCCACCCACAGTCCGTGGCGTGCCGGAGGATCTCGAATTCTGGGTGATTGCGGGAAGCGGGATTCTCGGAGTCGCGATTTTTGCGATCGGGATGGTGATTCGCGCCACCGTCGCCAAGGCCCCGGCAGGTCCTCCCTCCCTACCGCTCGGCCCCGGCCTCGGTGGCTGGCGGGTATCGGACAAGATCTACCGCGGCATCGATCTCGGGATCGTCGGATTTCTGATGCTGGTCTACGGCTCGCCGGTATTCCTCGATGCCGCCGGCAAGATGCCCGAGGGGCCGGTGGAAATCGGGATGGCCGAGGTGGTGTCCACCATCGCGATGCAGTTTTTCATGACGGCGATGCTCGTCGGCGCGGTGGCCTGGCGGAAGAATCCGGTCGAGTGGCTGGGCCTGAAATGGCGGCTATGGCCGATGGTCGTGCTGATCGCTCCGGTGGCGGTGGCCTTCACGTGGACGGTGGTCATCGCGCTGGAGGAGACCGGTTTCAACAAGTGGCTGCTCGACGTCACCGGTGGTGCGGAGACCCAGGAGGTTGTCGATGCCTTCGGCAAGGCGGAGAGCCCGCTGCTCTTCGGGATGCTGGCGTTGATGGCGGCGGTGATCGCACCGGTGGTCGAGGAAATCATCTTCCGCGGCTATCTTTACCCGGTCGCGAAGAAGTACTCCGGCCGGATCGCGGGCATCCTGTTCAGCTCGTTGTTTTTCGCGATGGCCCATCCGAACGCGATCTCCCTCGTGCCCCTGTTCGTGCTCGCCGTGCTGCTGGCGCTTTCCTACGAGGTGACCGGATCGATCTGGGCCCCGATCAGCATCCACGTCCTGTTCAACTCGGCGACGGTCTTCGCGCAGTTCGCCCACCGGATGAACTGGATCCAGCTGCCGGAGGGATGAAACGGCTGAGCGACATCGGCGAGGATGCGTTGATCGAGCGGCTGCTGCGGGACTTTCCGCAGGGAGGATTGCACACCGGTCCCGGTGACGACTGCGCCGTGGTCGATCCCGGCCGGGGTCGCCTGCGTTTGCTCAAGACCGACGCGATTGTCGGCGGAGTCCATTTCGAGCCCGGTGCGCCGCCGGCCAAGGTCGGCTGGAAAGCGGTCGCACGGGTGCTCAGCGATTTTGCTGCAATGGGCGGACAGCCTGAGTTCCTGATGGTCACCGTGGCCCTGCCGGCGGACACGCCCGTGCGATGGGTCGACGGGCTCTACCGGGGCATTCGGAAGTGCCTTGCCACTCATGGCGGCGTGCTGGCGGGAGGCGAGACGACATCGGTTCCGAATGGGGCACCCGTGATGATCTCGGTGGCGGGAGAGGGCAGCGTGTCGAGAGGGCAAGTCGTGCTGCGATCGGGCGGCCGGTCCGGCGACTTGCTGGCGGTGACGGGCCGGCTCGGCGGATCAATTGGTGGGCGCCATCTGAGCTTCTCGCCGAGGTTGGCGGAGGGCGCGTGGCTCGCCGGTCGTGGAGCCACAGCGATGATGGATCTTTCCGACGGGCTGGCCAAGGACCTGCCGAGGTTGGCGAAGGCGAGCGGTTGCGGGGCGGTGATCCGGCGAGACGATCTGCCCCGTCATCGCGGCTGCGATGTCCGCCAAGCGATGACTGACGGTGAGGACTACGAACTGCTGGTCGCGCTGAAGCCGTCGGCGCGACCAACGGTCGAGAAGCATTGGCCGAAGGAATTCGCGCCGCTGACTTTCATCGGCGAGTTGGCCGAGGAAGGCGAGGCCTTCGCGGGTGGGTGGGAGCACTTTCAATAGCCAATATCCAACAAGGGATTGTCAATGGCCAAGGTAGGGATAAGGACCGGGGGCGCGGTCAGAGACCGCCGCTCCCACTCATGGCGCCTGGAAGGCGCCACTCCTTGACCATTGATCATTCCTTGCTGGACGTCGATGGTTCCTGCCGATGCTGCACATCGTCCTCATCGCCCCGGAGATTCCCCACAATGCTGGGGCGGCGGGCCGCCTCGCGCTGGCGACCGGTTCCCGGCTTCATTTGGTGAAGCCGCTCGGGTTCTCGCTCGATGACAAGCACGTCCGCCGGACCGGACTCGACTACTGGAAGGACGTCGACGTGCGGGTCTGGGAGAGCTTCGATGAGTTGAAGTCGGCAGCCGGGGAAGAGGCTCGCTACTGGTATCTTAGTACCAAGACCAAGCGGGGGCTGTGGGATGTGTCGTTCCGGGATGGCGACTACCTTGTCTTCGGGTGCGAATCGCGCGGCCTGCCGGAAGCCATCGTTCGGGATGCCGGCGAGCAAGGCATCCGGATTCCGATGGTCGAGCAAGGCATCCGCAGCCTGAACCTCTCGACCGCGGTCGGGATCACCCTCTACGAGGCGTGGCGGCAGACTCAGCCGGGTTAGCGGAGGCCCGTCAGCCCGGTTCGGCGAACTCGATCTTCGGAGCCTCGCCGCCGCCGACTCCGAAGTCGTCGAACAGATCCTTGGAGCTGACGTAAAGCATGATGCCGAAGAGAAGGAACACGAAGCCCATCTGGAGCACTTCGAGGAACTTCACGTTCACCGGTCGGCGCGCGATGGCTTCCATGGTGGCAATCGTGATGTGACCGCCGTCGAGCACCGGGAACGGCAACAGGTTGAGCAGCGCCAGGTTGATGTTGATCAGGACCATGAAGCCGAGGATCCGGCGCAATGGATGCTCCATCAGCAGGGAGAAGAACTGGATCTTCGAGATGCCGATCGGCCCGGAAAGGTGCTGGATGCCGATGCTCGACTTCGGCGACGCGACGCTGCGCACGGTGAGCCACATCTGTTGCAGGGTCCCTGTGATCTGCTCCTTCGGGTTCGGATATTCAAGGGTGTCGATGATGTCCGCCTGACCCCACGGAGTGACCCCGATCATGTAGCGGTCAATATCGGGGGTCGGATTCAGCGGTTTGGCGGGTTGGATCGTCAGGGTCTTGGTGACCTTCTCACCGCTTTCTTCGGTCCGCTCGACGACAAGTTCCACCGGTTTGTCACCATTGTCCTCCAGTAACTCCAGGAACTGGAGTCTGGCGACGATCTCGGTGCCGTTGAGGGATAGGGCGACATCGCCTTCTTTCACTCCCGCGAGCTTCGCCGGCGAGTTCTCGGCATCGAGAAGGAGCAGTTGAACCGGCCCGGCCTTCCACTCGATGCCCACCTCGCGGGTCGCGCGGCGTTCCCACCAGGAGGTCTCGGGAATGGTGTAGCCGGAAACGAGATCCAATTCGCCGACTCCCGGCCGATTCACGGTGAAGCGGATCTTCTCGTTCCGGCTGGTGATGATTTTGACGCGGATGCTGTCCAGAGAACCATCCCAGCTGCTGACCGGCTCGCCATCGATGGCGAGGATCGTGTCACCCCGCTGGAAGCCGGCTTTCTCGGCCGGGCTCCCTGCCTCCACCCATCCGACTTCGGTGGTCGGAAGGACTTCGAGCGGACGGCCGATCTTCCAAATCATCAACGAGCAAACGAAGGCCAGCAGGAACGAGAACAGCGGTCCGGCGAAGGCGACGATGATCTTGTCGAGGGGAGAGATCGGCGGCAGCGGTTCGCCCGCGTCGCGGTTGTCACCCTCGATCGCTTCCATCGGGGCCATCTGGGGCAGAGCGACGAAGCCACCGGCGGGGATCCAGCCGAGACCGTACTGGACGCCGTTGATCGTCTTCTTCCAGATCGGCTTGCCGAACCAGATCTGGAACCGGTCGATCTTGAGACCCCGCCATTTCGCGGCCCAGAAGTGTCCGAGCTCGTGGACGAAGATGATCACATTGAAGATCATGATCACCAGCAGGATGAGCAGGGCGGTGGTAAGTGGGCCGGGGTCGAACATGGATTCGCGCGCAGCCTACGGCGGGGGTGCGATGCTTCAAGAAGTTAAACCATACGGGATCGCGGGGACTCTCGACGTCCTCCCAACGCGCCCGTTCCCGGAAGAATGAACCACGGATGGACGCGGATTCACACGAATGGCGAGGGGTCGGGCGTTCTCCGAATTTCACGATTCGTGGCCATGGGCGTCCATTCGCGGTTTTCAAATGCCCAGGTCCGGATCCGGTGGCGGAATTCTCCAACAGCATTGACGCGACCCACGGGGATTTTCAAGGATCGCAGACGTGGCTCAACGCATCGACGACGCGGTGGTCCGCGGCGAGATCTGCAACAGGGTGGAGGGCAAGACCACCGGGCGGATCTGGTTGCGGGGCCGCAGCGAACCGGTGGTCCTCGATCTGGTCGGTGACTGCTGGCGTGACCTCGCCGGAGCCCGTCTGACTTTCACCAACCCGGAGCCGGAGGGGGCCGTAGAGCTCGGCAAGCTGCAGAAGGGAGTGGTGGGCGACATGACCGCATCGCGGAAGTGCCGCGTTCCGCTTTGCCCGATTGAGGAATTCCTCGCCCGCGAGGCGGCCGGGGAGGAGGTGCCGGTGGTGTGGAAGAACATGCTCTACATCGAATGGTTCAGCGACACCGACGGCCGGGTGGTGATCGAGAGCACCGACTACCAGCTTGAGCTCTCAGAGCACGCGTGGCGGATGGACGGCGATGCCGAAGAGGCGCAGAAGCTGGCCAATCTGCAGGCGATGCGGGACTTCCTCAACGTGCTCATCGCGCGCCGCCCGCGGAAGGACGACAGCGGCAAAGACGACGATGAGTTCGAGTGGGAGAGGCGCCTGCGCGACAGCGACCGCCTGACGGAGGCCTACCAGGAAGTTCTGGAGAAGTACATGAACGATCCGGATGCCGAGCGGAAGGAGGCGTTCGTGATGGGCTGGGACGGACTCTTGGAAGCGATGGCCGAAGAGGAGGCGAAGGCCGAGGCCGAGTATGAAGACTCAGGCGACGAGGATTGGGAGCCCGGCGATGACGAGGAGCACCCGCTCCAGCAGGAGGCGGAGGCGCTGGCACTCAGGGCCTGCGACCTTGTTCCGGCGGATGGGGAAGATGCCCGCGGTCTCGTCAGCGCGTTGGGCCAAGTGGCGGGACGCCTTTCCGGGGCGCTCAGCGGCTCCTACGAGCGGGAAACCGGGTTTATCCTGGCGGTCCTGAAACGTTGCGTGAGTCTCCAGAACGACGCGGTGTTGGTGTGCACGCGGTTGATCACCACCTCCCGCGACGCCGATCAGGCGCGGGCGCTTGAGGCCCTGCGCGATCAGATCTGTGAGATGCGGAACCGGCTTATCGACATGCGACGCGAACTCCGCGGAAGCTGAAGTGCGGGACCGGATTCAGAGGATTCAAATTCTCAAGTTACCTGAATATTACAGGTTGATTTACCAAATTCGGGCGGTATTGAAGAAGGGCATGAAGAAATTCGTCATCCTCGCAGCCATGGCTGTCGGACTCAGCTCGTGCAACACGATGATCGGAATGGGTCGGGACTTCCGGCAGCTCGGCCAAGGCATGGAGCACAAGGCTCACGGCCGGAATTTTGACGGCAGCGAGCCCGCGCCGGAAGAGAACCTTCCGACGTATTAAAGGGGAGACCGGGGCCGCACGGCCGATTATTTGCTGCCCGATACCTGAGCGCGATACCCTTGGGTATAGCCCCAGATGTAGTCCTGACGGTAGGCGGCAGGGGTTTCGAACGGCATGTTGATGTGCGGATTGTGGGCGCGTCCTGCGACGCGATCCGCGCTTCCGTGCTTGTACCCGAGGTTGTAGGAGTCGCGCGCGTCGTATCCGGAAGCCGTGTAGACCTTTTCGGTATAGGTCATGCACGACTGGGTGGTGAACGCCAGAAGTACGGCTGCGAGCGCGTAGAAGGGTAATTTCATAGCGTCAAATGACTAACTTTTCCGAACCGATTCGTCCAGCCTTGGTTGCGACCATGCTTCTGAGCTCGTTTTTGCCGGCGGCGCAGGAGGGAAGCGGCCAATTTGAGGCACTGACTGGCAAGTGGTTCGGAGTAGCCAAGACGCCGGTGCCGAATTCGACCGTGGAGGTGGCGTTTTCGCCGGATGGATCAGGCCTCGTTTTCGCTCGGGAGGCACCGGATGGCCGGGAATTGGTCCCGGTGGACCCGGCAACCGGCAAGGCCGGGAAACCGGTCCGGCCCGGGACGGGATGGAAGTCGTTCCGGGTCGGCGAGGGTGGCGAACTGCTGCTGGAGACCGGCAAGGGCTGGAAGCGATGGAAGGGAGGCGGGCTGGAGAGCGTCGATGCGCCTCCGAAGAATTCCGGCGGGCAGAACCGGCAGCGTCCCGGCAGGCGTGGTGGCCGGAGCCGGGGAAGTTGGGAGTCGCCGGATGGAAAGCACCGGGTGGAGGTGAAGGACGGGGCGCTTTTCCTGATGACGGGCGACCAGCGCAAGGAGCTCATCTCGGCAGAGTCCGGCGAGGTATTCCGCGACCCTCCGGTCTGGACGGGGGACTCGTCGCGGTTCGCAATCTGGCGGACCCACGATATCGGCGAACGGCAGGTCCACTACATCGACTCGGCTCCGGACGACCAGCTTCAGCCAAAGCATTTCACCCGCTCCTACCCGAAGCCGGGAGACGAGATCGACACGCGGGCCCCGTGGATCGGCTTCACCGACCAGCGCGAAGTCCTGGCGCCGGACCTCTCGCTGATTGAGAATCCTTTTCAGTGCGGGGCGCTGCGGTGGCGGGATGACGGCGAGCGCCTGACCTACGAATTCACCGAGCGCGGATACGGGAAGTTCCGGGTGATCGAGGTCGACTCCGAGAAACGCTCGCAGCGGGTGTTGGTGAACGAGGAAAGCGATACCTACGTCTTCGTCTCGGGTGCCACCTTCCGCCACGATCTGGACGATGGGAAAGAGATCATCTGGATGTCCGAGCGGGACGGCTGGCGCCACCTGTATCTGCTGGATGGCAAGGATGGATCGGTGAAGCGGCAGCTGACCAAGGGCGACTGGGTCGTGCGGAAGGTCATCGAGGTCGACGATCAGGAGCGGGAACTACTCGTCACCCTGTCGGGCTACTATTCCGATCAGGATCCGTATCTGATCCACTACGCGAGGGTGGGCATCGATGACGGGAAGGTGACGCTGCTCACCTCGTCCCCCGGAACCCACGACCGATTCGAGCGCTCGCCGGATGGCGCGTATCTGACCTGCCGCTGGTCGAGGGTGGATCATCCGCCGGTAACGGAGCTGCGGAAGTGGAGCGACGGATCTCTGGTCACGGTCTTGGCGACGGCGAACGACTCGAAACTCAAGGAGACCGGCTGGAGGGTGGCGGAGCCTTTTGTTACCAAGGACCGGGACGGCAAGTTCGACATCCACGGGATCGTGATCCTGCCGCCGGACTTCGATCCCGCGAAGCGATATCCGGTGGTCGAGTACATCTATGCCGGTCCTCACGATGCCTTCGTGCCGAAATCGTGGAGGCCGTGGATGGCGCCGAGGCACGAGGTGGCGGTGAACGGCTTCATCGTGGTCCAGATCGACGGCCGGGGCACCAACCACCGCTCCCGGGAGTTTTCCCACTTCTGCTACAAAAACCTCAAGGATGCCGGTTTCCCGGATCGGATCGCGTGGATGAAAGCGGCGGCGAAGAGATACCCGCAGATGGACTTGGATCGGGTCGGGATCTTCGGTGGGTCAGCGGGCGGCCAGAACGCTCTCGGCGCCTTGCTCTTCCACGCGGACTTCTACAAGGCGGCCGCGGCCGACTGCGGGTGTCACGACAACCGGATGGACAAGATCTGGTGGAACGAGCAGTGGATGGACTGGCCGGTCGGGCCGCACTACGCGGAGAACTCGAACGTGACCCACGCGAAGAACCTGAAGGGAGCGCTGCTGCTGACGGTGGGTGAACTGGACACGAATGTGGATCCCTCCTCGACCTATCAGGTGGTCGATGCCCTGGTGAAGGCGGACAAGGATTTCGAGTTCCTTCCGATCCCCGGCGCCAACCATGGTGCGGGCGAGTCACGCTACGCCCAGCGTCAGCGGGTCGATTTCTTCAAGCGCCACCTTGGTGGACCGGAGCCACGCTGAGGCGCGAGGCCGCTTGTCGGTGACATCGCGCTCTGATAGGTCCGGGCCATGATCCAACGAGTGCTTGCCGCTGTCTTCCTCTTCTCGCTGGCTGGGCCGGTTTTTGCTGAAGACAAACCGGGGTTGGACGAGCTTCTCGACGAGCGGATCGAGGCGAATGAGAAGTACCGCGACCGGTTTGCCAAGGAGGCCGAGGAGTCGCCGTATGCCAAAGACCTGCAGCCGCTGGAAAAGAAGATCGGCCAGGAGTGGGTCGACTTCCTGAAGCACGTGAAGGCCTCGGAGGACGAGAAGCTCAAGCTTCACACGCTGCGCCTCGAGTTCATGGATGAACTCCGCGGCTGCTACTACGACCTCGAGTATGCGGAAGGCGTGCTTGAGCGGGCGACCATCCGCTCCGAGATCCTGAAGTGGAAGAAGAAGGTCGAGCGCGTCGAGGAGTTGGCAAAGGCTCCCGTGGCCGATGGGGAACCGACCGAATGAGCGCGATGAAGCGGGCTGTCCTTCAACCTGACGACCTTGCGGACGGCTATTCGCTCGGCAAATGGGTGAGGCACCTTCGCCGTTACCCGACTTCGGCGTCTGCCGAAATGCGGCTCCGATGGCGCCTCGGGCAGGCGGTCACGCTGATGGTGATGGGCGTTCTCCTGATCGTCACCGCTCCGACCCTTCACCGCACGTGGATCCTGGGCGGCATATTCGGTCTTCGCGCCACCTACGACCTGGTTGTCTGGTGGAGGAAGTCGCGGCGGCCGATGCGCTGACTCCGGAACTCAGTGCTCCAACGGATTCTCGCCGGAGGCGTCGCCAAGGTGGGCGAGTTCCTTGGGGAGGAACTTCTTGAAGCGCGTTTTGTCGATCGCCTTCATGTACGCTTCCTCGGGGGAAATCATGCCGGCCTGGAGCTTGGCCCAGATCGACTCGTCCATGAACTGCATCCCTTCGCCCTTACCGCCGGTGATGATGTCGTAGAGCTTCTGGGTCGCACCTTCCCGGATGATCGCGGAGACCGCCGGGGTGGCGAACATGATCTCATGGACCGCGACCCGGCCGGGCCGGTCGGTGCGCTTGCAGAGGAGCTGGGCGAGCACGCCGCGCAGCGAGGCGGCAAGCATCGTGCGCACCTGCGACTGCTGGTCGGCGGGGAACACGTCGATGATCCGGTCGACCGTCTTGCGGGCGTTGTTGGTGTGCAGGGTGCCGAAGACGAGCAGGCCGGTCTCGGCCGCGGTCAGGGCGAGCGAGATCGTTTCGAGGTCGCGCATCTCACCGACGAGAACGATGTCGGCATCCTCACGCAGGGCGGCGCGCAGGCCGTCGGCGAAGGACGGCGTCTGGATCGGGACTTCGCGCTGTGTGATGATCGAGAGCTTGTTGCGGTGCACGAACTCGATCGGCTCCTCGATGGTGATGATGTGCCGGTTGTAGTTCGAGTTGATGTAGTCGAGCAGCGCCGCGAGCGTGGTCGACTTGCCCGAACCGGTCGGTCCGGTGACCAGGATCAGCCCGGAACGGATCTGGCCGAAGCGCTTGACGACGTCGGGCACGCCGAGCGTCTCGAGCGACATGATCTCGGTCGGGATCAGACGGAAGACGGCAGCGAGGCCGTTCTTCTGCTTCAGGTAGTTGCAGCGGAAGCGCGACTCCTCGTCCATCTCGTAGGCGAAGTCGAGGTCGCCGGTGTCCATGTACAGTTGGAACGCCTTCGGATCGCAAATCTCGGAGAGCATCCGGTGGATGGCCTCGTGCTCGAGCACGGGCTCATCGGGGATCGGGGTGACGGCGCCGTGGACGCGGATCTTCGGCGGTTGTCCCTCGGAAAGGTGAAGGTCGGAGCCTCCGCTTTCGACGAGGTATTGGAAAAGGCGGTCGATTTCGGCCATGTCGATGGGTTCGGTGGAAGCTTCAGGATTGGAAGAACGCCTTCATCTGGGTCTTGTCCTCGGCGCGGTAGAGGGTCTCTTCCTGGGTGATCAGGCCTTTGATGTAGAGGTTCCGGAGCGACTCATCCATGGTCACCATTCCGACCGCCTTGCCGGTCTGCATGACGCCGGGGAGCATGTAGGTCTTGCCCTCCCGGATGCAGTTCGCGACCGCCGCGGTATTGACGAGCAGTTCGAGCGCAAGCTCGCGGCCGGCGCCGTCGGCGCGGGGTACTAGCTGCTGGGAAACGATGCCGCGGAGCGACTCCGAGACCATGATCCGGATCTGACCGCGCTGGTCGGTCGGGAACACATCGAGGATCCGGTCGAGCGTCCGCGGCGCGTTGCCGGTGTGCAGCGTGCCGAGCACCAAGTGGCCGGTTTCCGCCGCGGTGAGGGCGAGCTGGATCGTTTCGAGGTCGCGCATTTCCCCGACCATGATCACGTCCGGGTCCTCCCGCAGGGCGCCGCGCAGCGCCTTGGCGAACGATTCGGTGTGCAGGTGGACCTCGCGCTGGTTGACGTGGCAGTTGTCCGAGTCGATGACATACTCGATCGGGTCCTCGAGGGTGAGGATGTGATCTTCCCGGTCCTTGTTGATGAAGTTGATCAGGGACGCCAGCGTGGTCGACTTGCCCGATCCGACCGAACCGGTCACCAGGATCAGTCCGTTCTGATATCGGGTGAGGGGGATGATGCTTTCGACCGGCAGGTTGATGTCCTCCATGGTCCGGATCGAGGTGTTGATGATCCGGAAAACAAGGTCGTAGCCGAGGCGTTGCTTGACCACCGACGCCCGGAAGCGGCCTTCGTCGTTCGAGTAGGCGAAGTCGACATCACCCTTTTCCTGCAGACGGTTCCATTCCCGTTCCTCGAGAAAGGATTTCGCCAGGCGCTCGGTATCCTCCGGAGTCAGAGGCTCGTGGTCGTCCCAGATCGGTTGGAGCTGTCCGAAGCGTCGCCATGCCGGCGGGAAGGCCGTGGCGAGGTGGACGTCGGAGCAGTCGTATTCCCGCCCGAGGCGGAGATACTGGTCGACGTGGTCGAGCACTTGATGTTCGGGCATGTCAGAAGCCTCCTTACAGCGGGATTTCAGGGCTTGGAAAGAGGGAATCGCGTCTCCGGAGGGGGCGATTCAGGGTGCGCATTGGCCATGAGTCGCCGTTGTAATTCGCTTGTAACCACATGCTTGAGCAAGGGCTTCAAAACGGCGACGAGAGTCGGAAGCAAAAGACCCATCAGGCCGGCGGCCTTCGCCTTGGTCTTTTTGCGCGGCCGGCGCAGCAGGCGGCTGGCGACCAATCCGACGCCGAGCGAGCCGCCGAACCACAGCAGCGGCTTGCGGGCAACGTTCTCGCGAACGCGGCGCGGGACGTCGAGCTTGTGCCGGAAGGCGGCGACATGGACGCCGACTTTCTGGCGTGATGCCTCGAGCCGGCGGGTCAGCGCTTCTTTTTCAGAGTCTCGAGCCATGCTTGGTCCTTGGCGAATTCGGAACGGGTGAGAGGGAAGGGAGGTTGGCCACCCTTCCGCAGTGACAGGACACCGATACCCGCGATGGCGAGGTGCAGTCCGGCTGCCACGAGGGTGATATGATACCACGGCCAATCCGGTCGGGCGGCGGCGACCAGCCCGATGAGGCCGGTGATGACCAGCATCCAGCAGAGAATCGCGCAGCCTGTGATGATGACTACCGTCGCGGCTTTGCGCGCCGCTTCACGACCGGCGTCGCGGGCCTCCAGCCGGATTAGTTCGATGCGCGCCTGCACGAATTCCGCGGCGGACGCCTTCCAGTCCCCGTCCGCGCCTTCGGCTTCGTCGCGATAGGTCTCCGGAGCTTCACTCATGAGGTGTCAGAGGTGCGCGTCCGATGGCCGGCGGGCCACGGACTCGGCGCAAGCGGCAGGGTGAAGCCGGTTCAGCGGCGGGTGATAAGGCCGATCAGGAAACCGACGCCGAGGGCGCCGAGCACGCATTTGGTCGGGTGCTGGCGGATGTAGTCCTCAGTGGTGATGTGGAGCTCCTTCGCCCTGTCGCGGGTTTGGCTCCACTGCTCGTCGGCAGCGCTCCGGAGTTGGGTGGCCTTGACGCTGGCGGTCTCTTTCAGAGCCTGCGCCTTCTCCATGGCGAGGTCACGGAACTGTTGGGCCGATTGCTTGGCCTTGTCGGTCGCGGCTTTGGCTTGGTCCATTTTCTCGTGAGCGAACTCGCGCGCCTTGTCCTCCGCGGCATGGCGCAGGTCGCTGGCGGCGTGGCGCAGGTCATCGGCGGCCTTCGAGACCGACGGGTTGGAGGAAAATCCGGTTTCACCTTCGAGGGTTTCCGGCTTGGCGAAGTTGTCAGACATGGTCGTGATTGGTTGGAATTGCGGATTTTGGGGTTCGCTCCATTAGGCTTACACCGAAGTAGGGTGGGTGCAAGGCATGTCTCCCCCCGAAAGGCGTCCCGATTCAGCGCTGCGGGGAGACGATTCGGGCGCGGGGCGGGTTCGCGGGTTCGGGTGCGACCGCGCGGGCTTTCGGCGGCTCGAGCAGGCGGCTCTCCTGCTCGGGAGGCGGAGAGGTGAACATCACGTTCTTCCACTCGGGGTCCTCGATCGGTCCGGATCCCCGGAACTGGAAAAGCCCGTAGAACGGTCGCAGCGGCAAGGTGATGAAGCCGAAGAATCCGCGGGCATTCATCCTCACGGTCATGTTCAGCGTCTCGTCGTTGAGGTCGGCCTTGCCGTCGCCGGTGAAGACGAGCGAGGTGGTGGTGGTGAGGAAGTCGGTGGTCGATACGACCCCCCTGTCCACGCGGAACGTGCAGAAGGCGGAAGTCGCCTCCTGGAAGCCGGCATCGCGCCGGCCGAGAACGGCGGAGATCACAGGGGAGAGCGGACCGAAGATCGGGACGTCGAACAGCTCGCTGTCCTCGAGCGCGATGTGGCCGCTGCCGTCGAATCCCGAGATGTCGTCGCCGTTCAGGGAGAAGTCGATGCGCCCGGTGATCGAGCCCTTCGGAGTACTATCGAAGTCGTAGCTCTTGGCGATTTCGGGGAGCCCGAGCTCGGTCCAGTCCAGTTCGCCTTCGATCGCCATCGCGCCGGTGCCGAGCCGGCTCTCCATGTCGGCCCGGATCCGCCCTCCGAACGCGCCGAGGTCGAGGTTGCCGATTTTCACCCGGTCGGGGAGCACCCGTACGGAGCCCGATGGCGCCGCGAGTTCGAGGGTCTCGTCGAGAAACTCGTAGTCGATCGAGGAGGTGGAGGAAAAGGTGACCCGCAGGTCCTGCTTCGGATTGCCCCTGCGGATGTCGATGATCCCGTCGGCAGCGAGATCCGGCGGCCGGTGGAATCCATAAACCTCGAGTTCGTCGGCGATCTCGCCGGCAAAGGTCCGAACCGCCGGTGCCGGCCACATGTTCCCGCGCAGGCCGGCGATCTTGATCGTTCCGCTGGTGTGGTCGTAGAGGATCTGACCCACGGTGGCATGGCCCGAGTCGGGTCCTCCGTGCTCCTTGCGCAGGCGGTAGTCCGAGTAGTCGAAGTCGACTTCGCCGTCGGTGAAATCGAGCTGGTCGTGGTCGAGGTCCATCGAGACCCTCGCCTTGCGGGCCGGGACGCCTCGGAATGATAGCGAACTCGCCGCAGCGGTGCCCTTGAACCGCCAATCCCGGTGGTCAAGAAGGTTCGCCATGCCCTCGAAGTCGATGGTCGCGGTGGCGCCATCACCCGCCTCGAAGTCGGCCAGGATGGTGGCGAGCGGCTGGATTTTCACGCTCTTTTGCCAGAATCCGAGCGGCAGGTCGGTGGATGCCTGGTAGAGGACCCGCTCCGGAGTGATGAAGGCTCGCCCGGTCAGAGAGTGGGATCCGTCCCGGACGGAAAGATCCTCCAGCAGGGCGCGCGATCCGTCCCACGAAAAGCGGGAGAAGATCCGGTCGGCGGAAAGATGGAGGAAGCTGGGGCCCGTCAGGTCGGCATCGCCGATCACCTGGAAGTCCCACTGGTCCTCGGTCCGGCGGAACTGACCGTGGGCATTGATCTGCGGCGGGGCTTCGAAGGTCGGCATCCGCTCGGGCAGGGGGATGTCGAGCCCCGCGAGGAAGGCGGCGATGTCGATCCCCGAACGCAGCTCGAAGCGGCCGGCATGGCGGTCCATGTCGTAATCGAGGGTGCCGCCAAGACTGCCGTTCTCCGTGAGGATCTCGGCGTGGTGGACGACCAGCGTGCGGCCGTGGACTTCCCCCTGGAGATCGATGTGCCGGATCTCAAGGTCGCGGCTTTCGAGTTCCCGGGCTTGGACCGCGATGGTCGCCCGCAGGCTGCCCGGGATCTCGAAGTCGCCGCGGGCATCGATCCGGATTCGCGGCGGGGTGGTGGTCTTAAGCCGGAAGCTGTCGAGCGTGTCGATGATCGCGAGCAGGATTTTCCGGCGCTCGGCGCGGGCCGCCTCTGCGTCTTCCGGGGAGCCGAAAAGGCCGGGGCGGTAGAGTTTGAGTATGCCGGTCGCCTCAAGCCGCACGCCGCCGACCATGCCGGAAGCGCCGGAGATCTCGATTTCCCGTGGCCCGGAAAAGTCGATCCGGCCGTTGGCGTCGGTGATATCAAGCGTCTTCGAGTCCGGGTCGGCCGGGTCGACGGCCAACGAAATCCGGGCTCCGGCGAGGTCGAGCTGATCGATCTTGAAGTCGCCGCGTGACAGGCGGGAACGATCGACGTCGAGGATCAGCTGGTGGAGCCGACCGACCTCACGCGTCCGGGACGCGTCCGAGTAAACCGTCACCTCGCCGGCCTCGATCCCCCGCAGCGGCAGATAGCGCAGGCTGGCGACATCGGCGTGGATGCCGTTGGCGGCGAGCGCGTCCTCGATCCCGGAGCGCCATGACTCCGGCAGTCCAGTGTGGTTCGCCCACCACAGCACGCCCGCGCCGCCGAGCACGGCGACAAAGCCGAGCAGGGCGACCGCGACTCGTAGCCGGTGAATGATGCGGATCCGTTTCACGCTCCTTGGGATGATGCCTGCCGGATTTCGGCTTTCAACTCCGCGTTTGGCGCATGCATGATCCGGGCCATGCGGTTTGCGGTTCTCGGCAGTGGCAGCGGTGGAAATGCCGCGGTGGTCGAGGCCGGAGGCACCCGGATCCTGGTCGATGCCGGGCTGTCGGCGCGACAGATCACGCGTCGTCTCGGGCTGATGGGAATCGCTCCGGAGTCCATCGACGCGATCCTGCTGACCCACGAGCATGGCGACCACATCCGCGGGCTGCGGGTACTCCTGAAGTCGGTGGCGGCGCCGATCTACGCAACCCCGGCGACGAGCCACGTGGTCCGTGACCAGCTTGGAGTTGCGAGCTGGAAGATTTTCGAGAGTGGAGCCGGATTTTCGGTCGGCGGTCTCGCCATCGAGTCCTTCGCGGTGCCCCACGATGCGGTGGAACCGGTGGGCTTCGTGTTTCGCACCGAGCAGCGTGCGATCGGTCTCGTGAGCGACAGCGGACACGTCACGGCCCGCGTCACCGAGGCATTGCGCGGGGTCGATTCGCTTTTCGTGGAGGCCAACTACGACGACGCCCTGCTCGAGGCCGACACCAAGCGTCCGTGGTCGACCAAACAGCGGATCTCATCCCGTCACGGGCACCTGTCGAACGCCCAGGCCGCCGAACTGGTGGCCGAACTGGCCAAGGACGGGCTGCGTCACGTCGTGCTCGGCCACCTGAGCCGCGACTGCAACAACCCGGAGGTCGCGCTTGCCGCGATCCGCGGCAAGGTGGAAGAGGTCGCGTGTGCCTGTCAGGACGAGCCCTGCGGCTGGCACGACGGCCCGTCGGCACCGTGCGAGATCCGCTTCGGGCGGGACGAGTTGTTCGGATAGCGGCCGGTCTAGATGAACCACCGGCCGTGTTTCTTCATCAGCCGAATCTTGGTCCGGTTGCCGACGACGCAGTTGAAGTGGACGATCCGGCAGCTGTCGCCGATGCGATCGTGGTTGGCGTAGAACCAGGCGCCGTTGGGGTAGCGGTCCCGGTCGAGTAAGCGGACCTCAAGCTTCTGACGGTAAACTCGCGCGTTGAAGTAGTCCTGATCATCGCGGTAATCGAGGAAGTCGTCCGCTTCGAGCGCCTCGCGGGTGAAGAGACCGGTGCTGGCTTCGGTCGGCTTCATGGCGAAGAAGCCGGTGCAGCAGTCGCTGCCGTTGAACTGGAACACGCCGTCTACCGACGGATCGGCATCGAGCTCCGCCATGACTGCCTCCACCGGATCGCGGTCGAACACGACATCACAGTCCGTGTAGATGTAGCGTTTTCCCGCCCGCAGGATGCGGTCGCCGATGAGGTAGCGCTGCCAGACGACGCTCTTGAACTTCGAGGTGCCGAACTTGCAGTAGCCGCGCGGAACGTCATCTCCGTAGTGGCGGACCAGATCGATCTCCGACTTCGCGAGCGACTTTTCGAGTTTCGGATCGAGGGCGGCAACCATCAGCCGGACCCCTGCCCGCCCGGCGCTGGCGGCGAGGTTGCGCGCTTGGTCGGCGATGCCGGACGATGCGACACAGAAGACCACGGGGCCTTCGCCGTGATCCTTGAGGAAGGTGTCGATGTTCTCAAACAGTCGCATCATCGCGTCGCGGTCCGCTGTGGGCGACTTTCCACAACGTCCTCTCCGGATCAAGCCCGCCCCGTGCCGTCCCCATGCGAGGACTTGCCACGGACGGAAGGATGCCGAGAGTCGGGACGTGCCCGATGAGAAGCCACGCTGGTCGCTCCCCGAGTTGATCGACTTCGAGACGGAGCTCGCCGGCTGGGACGGACGGGCGACGCCGGATCGTGACGGCGGGTCGCGGGCAGCGGTGATGAAGCGCTGGCTGGAGGCGCGCGATACCGGGAGCATCGGCCGACGTTGGATGGGCGGGCTCGGAGCCGCCGGGGTTCTCGCCGCATTGCTGGCTGCGGCCTCCGGTGCGGGTGCGGTATGGGGAACGCTCGACCGTGAGACGTCGGGTGTGAACGTCATCTGGATGCTGTCGGCGACGCTGGTGTTGCCGTGGATCCTGTTCGTGTTCGCGTTCTTCGCGTGGCTCGCGAGGGGACGGATCCCGATGATCGGTGTGGTGGGAAGCGCGATGGAAAAGCTCTCGCTGCGTTTTGTCGGCGAGGAGGTGCGCGCGGTGGTCGAGCGGATCCGTCGCAGCGGCGAATTGGCCCGTGTGCTGGCTTGGAACCTCGCGCGTCGCACTCAGACCGTGGCTTTGTCGTTCCACCTCGGAGCCTTCCTCGGGCTCGGTGCGATGGTTCTCTTCAAGCACGTCGGCTTTTTCTGGGAAACGACGACCGAGACGGCCTTGCGCTCGTTTCTCGACCGGGCGGTCGAGGTGCTGGCCTTGCCTTGGTCATGGACCGCACCGCATCTGGTGCCCGATGTGGAAGGTTCGGAGATCGGCCGCGACTGGATGGAAAACGGCACCGGGTGGTGGCAGTTCTCGTTGCTCTGCCTCGCGGTCTGGGGAGTCCTGCCGCGGTTGTTTCTGGTACTGTGGGTGTCATGGAAACAACGTCGCGCGCTCGCCAGCCTGACTTTTCAGGCGCCGCAGCACCGCAAGCTGTGGCGGGCACTCACCGAGGTGCGTCGCGGCGAGAAGATCGAAGGTCCGGTCGATGGCGCGCTGGTGGTGACGGTCGGCGGTGCCGAGCCGGATCACGAGGCGCTCAGGCCGTTCCTGCTGCAGCGGCTGCGGATGAATCCGACCGCTTGGGAGAGTCTCGGCGTGCTCGACGAGGGACGTGAGGAGGCGGCGCGGGAGGCCTTGGCGAAGGCTCCTGCCGGGATCGTGCTTTTCGCCGAAGGCTGGTCGCTGGCGCCGCGCCAGATGGAGCGCGCGCTCGACGAGGTGAAGGCGAAGGCGGGCGAGCGGAGGCAGGTGCTGCTGGTGGGAAATCCGTCGGAATCCGGCGTCGAGGCGGTGACCGCTGACGAGCGCGGCCAGTGGGAGCGCTTTGTCGACGGGCGCAAGGGGGAGGAACTCGAACTCGTGTTTTACGAAAGGCCATGAACGACTGGTGGAACGACAAGGTGCCGTCATTCGTGGTGGTCGGTCGCGTGAACGCCGGAAAGTCGGCGACCCTGGCGACCTTGCTGGAGGTCGATGACGACGAGATCCTCCGTGTGTCGTCCACGCCCGGGGAAACCACCTCGGTGCAGGCGCTGCCGGTGGTTTACGATGACGAGGAGTGGATTCGCTTTTACGACTCGCCCGGCTTCCAGCAACCGGTCGAGGCGATGCGTGAGATCGAACGGATGGCGGGAGACGGCACGCCCGGTCCCGACGAGGTTCGGCGCTTTGTCGAGGAGTGCGGTGACCGTTATCCGGACGAGGTCCGCTTGCTTGAACCGATCGTCCGTGGAGCGGGTATCCTTTATGTGGTCGATCCTTCGAAGCCGCTGCGCGATTCGTTTATCGCCGAGATCGAGATCCTGCGATGGAGCGGTCGGCCACGGCTGGCCCTGCTGAATCCTCAGACCGAAGACACGGCTCACGAACAGGTGTGGCGCGAGCGGCTGGGAACTTCGTTCAATCTCGTCCGCACCTTCGATGCCCACCAGGCGAAGTACGACGAAAGACGTAAATTGCTTCTGGCCCTGTTGCAGATCGAGGAACGCCAGTCGGACCGGATCGAACATGTGCTCGAGGCGATGGAGCGGGAATGGGGGCAGCGGCGCGAGGATGCCGCCGAGGCACTCGTCGATTTCCTCGAGAAAGCGCTGACGCTGCGGACCAGCGACGGACTCGACGAGCGGGATCTCGGTGTGCCGACCCGCCGCGAGCGGAAGCAGGAGGCGCTGGTGGAGGAATACTTCACCAAGCTGGCGAAGCTCGAGTCGGATTGCCTCGGTCGATGGCTGAAGATTTATCGGCACCACCTGTTACAGGCCGATACCGATCCGGCGCTTCATCGCGGGCTCGACCTTTCCGCCGACGAAGCGTGGAGGAAGTACGGGCTCAACCGCTCCCAGCTCACCGCGGCGGGTGCCGGTATCGGTGCCGCGACGGGTGGCCTGATCGATGTCGGTGTCGGCGGTCACAGCTTCGGGATCGGTTTGGCGATCGGAGCCCTCGTCGGTGGCTCGGCGGCATTCCTTCAGGGCGGCAAACTTCCGGAGCTCAAGGTCAGCGGGCTCGGCGGCATCCGCTTAAGGAAGGGCGGGGGACGTTCGATCGTCGTAGGCCCGCCCAAGGAGATCAATTTCCCGTGGGTGCTCCTCGATTCCATGCTGGTGCGCTACCGCGGACTGCTTTCCTGCGCGCACGGGCGTCGGGACGCCGACATGGGGCCGTCGGCCGATGACGGAAGCATCGTCCGCGAGTTCGAATCGGACCGGCGGTCGTTGCTGCAGAAGTGGTTCACCTCCTGCCTGAAAGGTTCGCCCGACCGCGGCCGCGAACCCGAGGTCTTCGCCGCCTTGCTGGAGGCTCTGGAGGAAGTGGGGGAGAAATGAACGGTGGACTGGTGCGCGGACTTCAGTCCGCATGTTGGCTTGGCTTCCGGGGCGGACTGAAGTCCGCGCACCACAAGGCCGGCGCGTTTGTTGCTTCCGGGGCATGAAGCCGAACGCCCACACCGCCTTCGCGGATCTCGAACTGGAACTCGGTCGGCAGGTGCGCGAGGCGGCGCTGGATCACGAGGCGTTCTCCATGCCGCTGAAGGTGTGTGAATTGGCAAGCTGTCGCGCGACCTGCTGTCACGACGGTGTGTTCCTGGATCGCGAACAGGCATCGGTGATCGGCGGAATTGTCGAGAGTGGCCAGCTCACCCGCTACGGCTTTCATCGTAGCTATTGGAGCGAGCAGGCCGGTGGTCGGGTCAAGACATCGACGGTCGAGGCATCGGCTGCCGAACTTGCCGACGGGTTTCCGGCCCACTTCCCGCGAACCCGCTGCGTCTTTCTTGATGCCGAGCACCGGTGCGTGCTCCAGCGGCTGGCCATGGATTCGGGCATGCATCCGTGGTGGTGGAAACCGGTGTCGTGCTGGATGCACCCGCTGCTTTTCCGGCGCCTCGCCGATGGGCGACCCCTGCTGGGTCTTGCCTCGGCCGACGATGATCCCTCGGCCCGGCCCGGCTATCCGGGATTCGGGTCGTGCACGCCCTGCGGGATGCCGAATGAGGGTGGCGAGCCGGCGTGGAAGGTCCTCCGTGGCGAGTTGGAGTTGCTGGGGCGGATCGGCGGTCGGGACCTGGTCCGGGAGTTGGGCGGCGGCGATCATTGATCTCCGCTGGGAATTCGCGCCTTCATTGTAGTGGTCGTGGAGGTTCGGACCGGAGCAGCCTCTGGTTGAAATCATGGATGCAGAAAACAGCAGATGGGAACACCGGTCGCTGGTCATCGAGACCGGCGGATGGGGTTCGCGCGGAGTGATCCAGACCTCCGAAGTGGATGCGCGGATGAATGAGTTGGGCAGGGACGGATTCGAGCTGGTTTCCGCCATCCCTGTGTCGGACGGGAGCGTCGGGACGAAGCGAATCGCGCTCTTCTTCAAGCGCCCCGCGGCACTCGGTGATTGAACCGGTGAGGGCGCCGATTCATTGAAAGGCATGCCGATCTTCCTGAAGGCAATCGTCGGGCTGGCCGCGGTCGCGGTGATTCCGGCCGCGCTCGCCGCCGAAAACCGCAAGCCGAACGTGGTCATCTTTTTCACCGATGACCAAGGAACGCTCGACGCGAACTGCTTCGGTTCGGAGGACCTGTATACCCCGACGATCGACCGGCTGGCGGAGACCGGCGTTCGCTTCACCCAGGCCTATGCCCACACGGTTTGTTGTCCGGCCCGGGCGATGCTGATGACCGGCCGCTACCCCCAGCGCGGCGGGGTGGAACAATGGACCCAAGCGAATGCGAAAGACGGCCGTTTCGGGGTCAACATGGCCCGCGAGGAAGTCACGCTGGCCGAGGTGCTCGGTGGCGCGGGTTACCGCACCGCACTCTTCGGGAAATGGCATCTCGGAGCGGACTTCAAACACGGTCCGACCGAGCAGGGCTTCGATGAGTTCTTCGGACTGCGCGGCGGGTTCATCGACAACTTCAACCATCACGCCCTCCACGGGAACGGCTTCCACGATCTCTACGAAGGAACAAAGGAGGTCTTCATGCGGGATGAGTATTTCCCCGATCTGATCACCGAGCGCGCGCTGCGATTCGTCGATCAAAACAAGGAACGCCCGTTCTTCCTCTACGTCGCCTTCAACATCCCTCACTACCCGGAGCAGGCGGATAAGAAATTCGAAGAGCGCTACAAGGACCTGCCGATGCCCCGGCGAGCCTATGCGCAGATGGTTTCGACCACCGATGACCGGATGGGCCGGATCCTTTCGCGACTTGAAAGACATGGACTTCGCGACAACACGATCGTCGTCTTCATGAGCGACAACGGGCATTCGATCGAGGACTACCGGATCCGTGGCAAGGACCACAGCAGCGGGCTGCCCGAAGGCGCGAACTACGGCGCGAACGGTGGCGGCGGCAACACCGGCAAGTGGCGGGGCAACAAGGGAACGTTCTTCGAAGGAGGAATCCGGGTCCCCGCCGTGCTTTCCTATCCGGCGGGCTTGCCGGGTGGAATCGTCCGGGACGGGGCGGTCACCGCGATGGACTGGATGCCGACCATTCTCGAGCTGTGTGACGTCGCACCGCCAACGGTGAAGCTCGATGGCAAGAGCCTGGTGTCCGGCATTCGTTCGGAGTCCGGGGCGGACTGGCACGAAGTCCTGCACTGGCAGTGGCGCGGGGCCTGGGCGGTCCGTCGGGGCGATTGGAAGCTGATGGGCCAGGGGGCGGACCCGGAGTTTCTAGGAAACCTTGCGGGCCCCGAACCGGAGCGGAAAAACCATCTCGAGGAACAGCCGGAACTCGCGAAGGAACTGGCGACCCTCCACGCGGATTGGGTGAAGGAAGTCACTCCCGCCGAGTCTGCCGAAAACTAGACCCCTTTTGGGTAAGGTTGGGCGACCATTGGATCGGAAACACTTCCAGTTCGGGTCCCGTATGGGCCGCGATGAAACTTGGAAAAGTGACCCTTTGTGTGCTGGCAGCCCTCGTGGCGCCGGCGATCGCGCAACCGATGCCAAAGGAGGACGTGGTCGAGGTGCCGGCAATCGGTGACGGGCTCTTTCTCCACAACCTGTTCCAGTCGAACATGGTGCTCCAGCGGGACAAGCCGTTCTCGATCTGGGGCTGGGCGGCCCCCGGCGAGAAGGTGACGGTGACGCTGGCCGGTCAGTCGCAGGAATCGGCCGCGGCCGATGATAGGTCATGGAAAGTGACCTTTCCTGCGATGCCCGCCAGCGCCGACCCGGTGAAGATGAGCGTCAAGGGAGCCTCGAAGACCCTCGAACTCGAGAACATCCTGTTCGGCGACGTCTGGGTGCTCGGTGGCCAGAGCAACATGGAGTTCGAAGTGGGCAAGGTGCAGAACGGCAACCTCGAGATGGTTTCCGCGCACTACCCGCAGATCCGCATTCTGACGATTCCGGCGGTTGGAACTCCGGAGAAACAGAAGGGCTTCGAGAGGCTGCATCAGTGGAGTTCCTGGTCGAGCCGCCACTTCCGGAAGGGAGACTGGGACGTCTGCTCGCCGGAGATCGTCAAGGAGTTGTCCGCCATCGGCTACGTGTTCGCGCGCCGGGTTCACATGGCCAGCCAGATTCCGATCGGGGTGATCGACGTTTCGCGAGGCGGCACGACCGTCGAGGCCTGGACCCCGGATCCGGTGCTGCGGAAAATGGACTCCGAGCCGGTGAAGACGATGCTGGCGGAGTGGGACGAGAAGGTGGCCGCATTCGATCCGCAGGAGGATCTGGCGAGCCGCGTCGCCAAGCACCAGCAGTGGGTCGAGAAGATGAAAAGCGAGGGGAAGGAAATCCCGGCAAACCGCACCGAGCCTACCGATCTGAAGCCGGGACCGGCGATGGACCACAATCGCCCCGGGAGTTGTTACGCCGGCATGATCGGCCCGCTTGAGGGGCTCGCGGCGAAGGGCGCGATCTTCCACCAGGGATTCAACAACTGCTTCAGCGGCACCGAGGGTGCGCGGATGTATCGCGACGTCTTCCCCGAGATGATCAAGGCATGGCGGGCGGCCTTCGGCGATCCGGAGATGCCGTTCGGAATCCTCTCCCTCTGCACGGCCGGCGACAAACAGGACCTGACGAATTTTAGCGAGCTGATGCTCGACGCGGGGCCGTTCATTCGCGAGGCGCAGCATCAGACCTACGCCGAAATGGTCGAGGCGGGTGATGAGAATATCGGCTTCACCAGCACCTACGACCTGCGGCGCCGGTGGTATCATCCGCAACTCAAGTTCCCCGCCGGGGAGAGGATCGCCCGCTGGGCGCTGGCGACCGAGTATGGCTTCGACCGCGAGCTCCGGTGGAAGCCGCCGGTGATCGAGGAGATGAAAGTCGAGGACGGCCGCATCGTGCTCAATTTCGACCAGTCGGTCGGTGGCGTGGACGATGGCGGCGGTATCGAGGGCTTCGCGATCGCCGGTGAGGACCGGAGGTTCCATCCGGCGACGGCGGATTCGCTGGTGATCGGGAAGGATGACCGCGGCCGCGACCGCAAGGACAACAAGGCGATCGTGCTCACCAGCCCGTTGGTTTCGAAGCCGGTCCACTTCCGCTACGCCTGGGCGCGGAACCCGATGGGCAACGTGCAGCCTACCGGAAACACCGACATTCCGCTTCCCACCCAGCGCAGCGACGACTGGGCGATGGAGGAGGCGCCGCTCGGCGTGCTCGACGAGAAGGCTGGAGAAAATCCGCGGGCTGACCGCGGCAAGCTTCAGAAGGCTCTTCGCGAGCAGGACCTCCAGCGCCAGATTCGCAATGCAGAGGCCCTGATCGAAGAGAACTCGGAGAACTGAACGGCGAGCGCTACGGAGCCAGTTCGATCTTCAGGTGCAGGAAACGACGGTCGAGAGTGCCGTCGCCTGCATTGAAGATCACCGACTCGGTCTGCGGAAACGGACCGGGCGAGCTGCTGTCAATGGTGGCCGCGAACGGGTTCCAAGTCGTCAGATTGAGCGAGTCCTCGATGGTGTAGACAAGGTTGTGGAAGCCATCGAGGGGCTTGTCGAAGGCGAGCTTCGCGATGCCTCCTTCGAGCGTCAGCACCGGCAGCGGGGCAAGCGAAGCGATGTGCGGGTTTCCGACGAGTCCGAACTCCAGCAGGCGGGTCAGCGTGTCGCCGTCGTCGTCGGTGTTCCAATCGATCGCCGCATCTCCGAAGTAGCGGGCGTGCCACGCGGCACCCGTCTGGTTGTCGACCGAGAACTGCGTGGCAATCTCTCCTGCCGAAAGCGCCCGGTCGTAGATGCGCACTTCATCCAGCAGGCCTTGAAAGTGGCGGTTCTGGTCGTCCATGCCGACCACGAGTCCGCCGGCCAGAGCGGTATTCATCGCTTGGGAGCTCGAGGCGCCGGGAGTCTCGGCAACGCCGTCGACGTAGAGAATGCAGTCGGTGACATTGCTGCCGCCTGAAGGGAAAACGACCGCGACGTGGTGCCACTCGTCGTCCCGCAGATCGGTCGAGCCTCGGAGATAGCCGCCCTTCACTTCGACGCGCAAGGCGCCGGTTCCGGGCGAGGCGTCCTCAAGCCGGAAGTGCCACTTGTTGCCGTTCACACCGCCGTTCGAGCCCCACGAGACGATGGATCCGAGTCCCGGGGTGGTTGCGGCGTCCGGGACCTTGATCCATGCGGTTACGGTGCGCGGGGTGGTGCCGAGCGGTGGCGTGTAGATCGAAGGGCTGATGGGGATGGAGTCATCCACCCCATCGAGATCGAGTGCCGTGCCGCTGTTTCCGAGGACCCATGGGTCGCCCGGGCCGGAGCCGGTAAGCGCTCCGGCGAACGAACCGCCGGCATCGTAGACGGCGACGCCCGAGCCCTCGTTGAACGGCAGCCAGAGGTCGTCGATGGGGAAACTGAGTGTGACCGTGACTTCGGCGGTGTCGGTGAACTGACCGTCGGTCAGTGTGTAGCTGAAGGTGTCGAGGCCCGCGAAGCCCGCATTCGGCGTGTAGAGGATCGAGCCGCTCTGGATGGTGGCGGTTCCGCCCGAGGGCTGGGTGACCGACTGGATCGTGAGCGGAGACGGAAGGCCGTCATCGATGTCGTTGGCGAGCACGTCGATCAGGATGGGGGTGTCGACCGGAGCGCTGGCGGAGTCGTCGACTCCGACAGGTTCCGGGTCCGGAGTTCCGGCGATGAACAGGGCTGAAGATGGCAGCGCTTCGGTCGGAACACCAGGACCGGTCCAGTCGATGTCGAGCTGGGGCGCGGCGCCGCTACCGTTCTTGTAGTAGATCCGGTAGGGGTGGAGTCCGGCCTCGAGAAGCACGCTCCCGGTTGCCGCCGAGCCATCGTGGTTGAAGTCGTCATCGACGACCATGATGTCGTGAATGCGGAGGAAGCTTCCGGAGTCGGAAGTCATGGTGAAAGTCCAAGTCCCGGTGGTCGGGATCGAGATGTAACCGGAGTAGAGCAGCCCGTTCTCCAGAGGACCGGCGGGCAGGTCGGCGAGGTCGGGGAAGGTGCCGGTTCCTGAAGTGACTTCCGTTTCATCAGCGAACTCCGGAATCCACGGCCAGAGTCCGCTGTAGGATTTCCACTCGACGCCGGGAGCGGCCGCCAAGGGTGGGGCGGGCGGGACCGGAGTGGAATCCATGTAGGGCCGAGCAGCACTTCCGTCGGGTTGGCGGATCTGCAGAACGCGATCCTTCATCCGCTGCTGGAGCTCGGTGAAATAGGTCGCCATGCCGGGAGGCGGTGAGACAAACAGGTCGACCGACTCGTCCGGATCTTCGGAGAGCCGGGTGTCGTAGATTTCGAAGTTGGTGTTGGCATCCCCCGGGTTGTTCCGGATGCCCTTGTAATCATCGAGGAAGATCACCTGGGACTGGGTGCGGGTGGTGCCTCCGTGATTCGGGAAGTCGCCGTAGTTCGGCGTCGATCCGCTGTTGGTATACTCGATGTAGGTCGTCGGGGTCTTTTGAGTTCCGCTGCCCGTGAGCGTCGGGGTGAGGTCGACGCCGTCGGTGCGGGCCGGGGGCGTCCAGCCGGCGACGCTCGAAAGCGTGGCGAGCCAGTCATGGAGCTGGGCGGGCATCTCGTTCACCGAGCCTCCGGCGATCGTGCCGGGCCAGCAGACGAGTGTCGGCTGGCGGATCCCGCCCTCCCAGCAGTCGCGCTTGACGCCTTCGAAGGGTCCGTAGGACTGGAAGGAGGTCGGCTGGTAGCTTGAACCGTCGTAAGTCTGGGCGTTGGTCAGGTAGTCCTCGGTGTGGGGGCCGTTGTCCGCGGAGAAGACAATCAGCGTTTCATTCTCGATACCGAGATCTTCAAGGGTCTTGCGCAGGTCGCCGACGCAGTCGTCCATGCGGCGAACGAGGGTGGCGAAGCGCTCCTCGACGTCCGTCCATGCGTTGCCTACGGCGGTGGTGTAGTCCGGGTGTCGGTAGGAATCGATGGTGCCGGTCGCGGTGTTGATCATCGATCCCGGAGTTCCCTGCCAGAGCACGCCGCCGCCGACACCGAAGCCCGAGTCGTCGAAGTCGTCGGCCGGGTTCCAGCCGGGATAGGCGACGGTCGGGATCTGCAGAGCGGCGTGCGGGGTATCGTAGGCGAGGTAGATGAAGAAGGGCTCGTTGTCGCCGTCGCCAACCTCATCGATAATCAGCTGCTTGGCCTTGGCGGTGAAAAGGTCGGGGGTGAAGCACTTGTCGAGCTGGCTGGAGATCTCGAGGTCACCGTCGTAGAGCTCCTTCACGCCCCGGGAATCGGTGACGTGGTCCGGGTAGTGGGTGTGGCCGTCGGCATGGCGGACGTAGCCGAAAAACCCGTCGAAGCCGCGCTTCGTCGGGTAGGCGGGCCATGCCGCCGGGGATCCGCCGCCACCCTGGAGGCCATACTTCCCGACCAACTCGGTGCGGTAGCCGGCCGCCCGCAGTACGCTGGCGAGGTTGTGGTTGTCCTCGAGCGCCTTGTCGAACTGGTTGTCGCGGACGTTAGCGTGCCCCTGGTGCATGCCGGTCAGCAGCGAGCCGCGCGAAGGGGCACAGACCGGAGCCGGGCAGTAGTGCCGGTCGAGGATGAGCCCCTCGGCCGCCATGGTGTCCAGGAAGGGGGTCTTGTGCTTCATTCCTCCCTTGGCGTTTTGGAAAAGCACGCCGAGGTCGCCATAGCCGAGGTCGTCGCAGAAGATGTAGAGGATGTTCGGCCGGTCGACCTTGGAGGCGGGATTGTTTGGATCGAGTCCCTTCGCGACTTCGAATCCGTCCGGACAGCCGTCGCCGTCGGAGTCGTCGTTGTTTGGGTCGGTGGTCGTTTCCTGTCCGTCGAGCAGGAGGTCGCCGTCGGTATCCCGGTTGTTCGGATCGGTTCCGGCACTGAATTCGGCGAGGTCGGTCAGCCCGTCGTCATCGAGGTCGAGCGTGCCGTCGCGCGAGGTGTCGCCGAAGTTCACGGTTTCCCACGCGTCGTCCATGTTGTCGTTGTCACCATCGGGGTCGCCGGTGAAAGGCGTGACGGTTGAACCGCCGGCGCCGTCGGGTACGACCGCGACGTTCGACGACTGGACGGCCGGGTTGCCCTCCACCGTGACCGATCCGAGCTCCGTGGCGATGACCGTTTCCGGATCGAGGGAAAAGAAGGCCAAGGTGGCGGTCGAGCCGGTGGGGAAGTCCACGGTGGAGTTGTCGAGCGCCTGGCTGGTGGCATCGAGCCCGAGGGTGCCGTCGTTGAGGGTCGCGGTGACCTGGCCCAATCCCTCGGTGTTGACCGTGCCGCCATTCATGGTGAGCGGCCCGTTGAGGATGCGGTTGTCTCCGCCAAGGGCGAACTGGGTCACCCCGCCGCTCACGGTCAGCGAACCGATCCCGAGATCGAGCGAGCCACCGGCGCCGCCGCCACCCGGCGTGCCGGCATTGACGACGAGGTCATGGTTGACCGGCACACCCGGGTCGATCTGCGGAATGAGCGTCACGTTGTCGCCGTCCTTCGACCAGTTGTTCTCGCCGAACAGTGAGACAGCGTCCCCGCCGGACGCCGCGGCGGTCCAGACGTAGGTGTCCGGCGTGACGCTTGCCGGGATGCCGACGACCTCGATGTTGTCCCAGTAGAGACCAAAATTGTTGCCGGTGTAGGTGGTGATGCTCAGGTAGGCGAGCTCGCTGTGGCTGGCGCCATCGTAGCTGGCGATCGGGTCGGAGGTGAAGGCGGTGCCGGATTGGTCGGTGCTGGCGACGGTCCAGCTGCTCCCACCGATGGTGACGTCGAAATGGGCGTCCTTGGTGACATCGAGGACCGTCCCGGTGCCGCCGTTGCCCCACCAGTAGGCCGCCGGAGATCCCGTGCCCGGGAGGGGTTGGCGGGTCGGTCCCGCGACCTCGTAGCCCGGCCTTTGGCGGTCGGCGGCGGCGTTGCCGAAGCAGTTGGCGTCACCCAGGACCAGCGCGAAGACCGGCTGGTTGGTGAGGTCATAGCCGGTGATGATGGTCGATTTCTCCTCGCCGTTCGTCCGGATCGCTGCGACGTCGAAACTCAGCGTGACCGTGTCGGCGCCCGCGAGGCTGGCGGGGCCCGAAAGGTCGAGGCGGGCGTCGAGCAGGCCGGTCTGATTCCGGTCGAGCGCGAGGCAGGACGTTCCCAAGGTCGGGTCCGGGGAACTCGACAGGCTCGCCAAGCTGGCGACGGCGGTCGTGCCGCTGACGTTGTAGTCGGCGGTCCCGATGGATGGGGCGGTCGAGGACTCGAAATCGGCCGAAAACAGGGTGGTTTGGGCAGTTGCCGACACCGCGAGAAGTCCAAGGCTGGCGAGGGTCGAAAGGGTCGGGCAAGAACCGGGCAGGTTCCTTCGGGAAGGGGACGTCATGGGTTTTTGGATTGGGATGGGAACATAATGCCGAATCGGCCCCGGCGTTAGCCGGGAATCTGGAAATCGGCCTGACCGCCCGAGGGACCGGTCGGATGTCTCGATTTCTCAAAATCCGTCATCATCCGGAGTTTGCAGAAATGCCCTCAGTTGCCTATGCGTAAGGTTTCCTATGCGTCCACAGCTCGCTTCTTCGCTATTTCTCTCCATCCTCACGTTTGCCGGTGCCGCGGCGGCGAAAGAGATCTTCAACGGCAAGAATCTCGACGGTTGGGACGGCGATTCGCGGCTCTGGCGGGTCGAGAACGGCGTGCTGATCGGCGAGACCGACAAGGCGGACCGCAAGATCGGAGCGAATACCTTTCTGATTTGGAAAGGCGAGGTGGGCGATTTCACACTGACCTACAAGGCCCGGGCCGAGGGCAACAACTCGGGCGTGCAGTACCGGAGCAAGAAGGTCGGCGATGACGGCTGGGTGCTCGGCGGCTATCAGATGGACCTTCACCCAAAGGATATCTACCTGGGAATGCTCTACGAGGAGAAGGGGCGGGGGATCGCGTGCACGCGCGGCCAGAAGGTCACGCTGTCGGCCGGCCAGAAGCCGAAGGTCACCGGGAAACTGCCGGTGCCGGCGGCCGACCTCGCGAAGTGGAACGAATTCAAGATCGTCGCTGAAGGGAACGTGTTGAAGCACTTCGTGAACGGCGAACTGGCGGCGGAGATCACCGACACCGACGAGCAGAAGCGCTCGATGTCCGGTTTGCTCGGTCTCCAGCTCCACGCCGGCCCGCCGATGAAGGTCGAATTCAAGGACATCGACCTTTCCGAGACGAAGGCCAAAGGGAAGGGGAAGGGCAAGCCCAGCAAGCCGACCGGTCATGGTGCGATGAACGGGATCACGGTGCCCGAGGGCTTCGTGGTCGAGAAGCTGTTCGATGTGGCGAAGGACCAGGGCTCGTGGGTCGCGATCACCGAGGACGACAAGGGCCGGCTGATCTGCTCCGACCAGTATGGCGGGCTGTACCGGGTCACGCTCGAAGGCGGACCGAAGGTGGAGCCGATGAACCTCAAGATCGGGGGGTCCCACGGCATCCTGTGGCACCGGGGAGCACTTTACGTCTCGGTCAACGAACAGGTGGGTGGCGAGTCCGGCGTCTATCGGATCACCGACTCGGATGGAGACGGCGAGGTGGAAACGATCAGCCAGATCCTGAAACTCGAGGGGCGGGGCGAGCACGGCCCGCACGCGCTGGTGCCCTCGCCGGATGGCGAATGGATCTACTTTTCGGCCGGCAATCACACGAACCCTCCGCAGATCGATCCGGGTTTCGTGCCTCCGGTGTGGGGGGAGGATCACCTGCTGACGCGGCGCCCGGATGCCCGCGGTCACGCCCGCGGCCGGATGGCCCCCGGAGGATGGATCGCGCGGGTCCGCCCGGACGGCACGGACTGGCAACTCGTCTCGATCGGCTACCGCAACCAGTACGACATCGCCTTCAATGAAGAGGGGGACCTTTTCGCCTACGACGCCGACATGGAGTGGGACCTAGGGATGCCGTGGTACCGCCCGACCCGGATCTGCCATGTGGTGCCGGGATCGGAATTCGGCTGGCGCAACGGCACCGGCAAATGGCCAGCCTACTTCGAGGACAGCATGCCACCGGTGGTGAACATCGGTCCGGGTTCCCCGACGGGCTTCGTTTCGGGCAAGGGAGCGAAGTTTCCGGCCAAGTATCAGAAGGCGCTCTATGCCTTCGACTGGACCTTCGCGACGGTGCACGCGATCCATCTCGAAAAGGACGGTGCCGGATACACCGGCGAGACCGACGAGTTCCTCAGCGGCAACGGTCTGCCTTTGACCGACGCGGTCGTGGGCTCCGACGGCGCGATGTACTTCATGACCGGTGGCCGCAAGACGGCTTCGGCACTCTGGAAGGTGAGCTACGTCGGTGACGAGGACACCTCGCCCGTCGCCTACGCGGACCAGCTTCCGGCGACGGTCTCCCTGAAGGGCGGCACGTCCGGCGGAGTCACGGCGGACATGGAGAAGGTGATGGCCGGGCTGTCGAGCGACAACCGCACCGCCCGCTACGTGGCGCGGACGACACTGGAGCGCGACTATCAAGCGGGTCTCGAGGGTGCGCTGAACAGCGGCAAGCCGTGGCCGGTGATCGAAGGCGCGATCGGCTTGGCGAGAACCCAGGGCGAAGCGAAGAAGAACGCGATCCTGCAGGGGCTTGGAAAGCTCGACTGGTCGGCGATGAACAATGCCCAGAAGCTGGCTTGGCTGCGGGCCATGAGCCTCGCCTGCATCCGTGGTGGAGGTGAGCTGAACGACGCTCAACGCAAGTTCCTGATCGCCAAGATCGATAGCTCCTTTCCGTCGACCGACGACGTCCTGAACCGCGAACTTTGCCGGGTCCTGAGCTACCTCAATGCTCCCGGTGTGGTCGGCCGCACGCTGGCCCTGATGGATGCCGCCGGTCCTGAGCCGGCTCCCGACTGGGCGGATCTCGCTTCGCGCAACGGTCGCTACGGCCCGACGATCAAGAAGATGATCGAGAACCAGCCACCGTCGCAGGTGATCCACTACATCTACTGCCTGCGCGCCGTGCCGGGTCCGTGGTCGCTGGACGAACGGCGGCGCTTCTTCGCCTGGATCGAACGCCTCAAGAAGATGAGTGGCGGCGCGAGCTATGGCGGCTTCCTCAACGGTCTGCGCGACGATGCCGTTGCCGGGGCGACTCCCGAAGAGCAAAAAGCGATCAACGACCTGCCGCCGCCGTCCCACAGCGATCCTTTCGCCAACCTGCCGCCGGTCAAAGGGCCGGGCCGGACGTGGTCGGTCGAGGAAGTGGTCAGCGTGACCGAGGGCAATCTCGAGGGCCGCGACCCGGCCAAGGGCAAGGCGATGTTCCAAGCCGGCATGTGTGCCGCCTGCCACCGTTTCGGCGGTGAAGGCGGAGCCGCCGGGCCGGATCTCAGCCTTCTGGCGGGTCGCTTCGGGGTGAAGGAGCTCGCCGAGGCGATCCTCGATCCGAGCAAGGAGGTTTCCGACCAGTACCACTTCGAGGCTTTTACCCGTGAGAACGGGACCCAGGTGATCGGCCGCCAGGTCGATGAGAAGGACGAGAAGATGATCATCGCCGTGAATCCCTTCGACTTCTCCCAGACCGAAGAGGTGTCGCGCTCCGAACTCGTCAGCCGCAAGGCATCCCCGGTCTCGCCGATGCCGGCCGGGCTGATCAATTCGATGAACGAGGACGAGGTGAAGGATCTCTTCGCCTATTTGCTCGGGAAATAGGGGCTTTGCCGAAAATTTGCGTCTTGTGTCACACGTGATCGCGCCATGGAGGTGCGAGGTTTGAGGGGCATAATGTTTTGAGTTCCAAGCAATCAGGAGATCGGTGGTTTTCCGTCGCCTCCTCTCTTGGAACTGACACACCCCTAACCCCCACACACCATGAACACACACCCCCGGGGGGGAGCATCAGCAGTTGCTGGTTTTCACCCCTATTCCCCCGTGAGGCACTCTCTGCCTCGCCGTCGTGATGCCGACATCTTCGTTGGCAATTCGGAGCGTCCGGCCTTGCCGTTCAAGAACGGCACGGTCAGTCGCTACTACCTGGAGAACTACTCCGTTCGCCTCGGGCAGCGGAGATTTCGGAACTGCGCCCGCTGGCGTGGTCCGTCGCTCATCATGGCCGCCTGCTGCCTCTTGGCATCGCTCGGCGCGCTGACGGTGACGTCGCCCGAAACCCAGGCCGAAATTCACGAACAGGTCCCGGAGATCATCCTGCATCTGAAGGGTCTTGATCCGATGCCGCCGGTGTTCGCGGCAGCCTCGCCCGGCCTCCTCGCGAGTTCGGGCGGTCCTACGGAATTCCGCTGACCGGCGGCTTCCTGGTAGGTTCAAATGCGGTGCGCGGACTTTCTGTACGCGCACCGTTTTTTTTGGGATGCCATAGCAAAATATGCGGAGCTTGTTGGTGCCGTTGCGAGGACGGTTCCGATGAACGGGGTCAGGTTGGATCGAATCCAAATCCAAACCCTATGAGAACTCGCATGTTCCCCCTGCTCGCCTTCGCCGGCAGCGCGTGTCTTACCGTCGGCAGCCATGCTGCCACCGTTGCCGCCGTCCAGTGGGGCGGGGACTATGTTTCGGCGGATACCGTTCTTGCCGATGATGTTCCTGCCAACCGCACGGGCAGCGACGGCTACGGAGATCCCGACGGACCGATCGTGACGAATGGCACCGACAGCATCGCGGGCCGTGGCTACAGTTCGACGCGGCCATTCAGTCCGGGGACCGGTTACACGGGGACCAGCGGGACGTTCTACGGTGGCGGCTCGGTGGAACGTGTGAACTCAACCGCGAATGACGGCTTCTCCGAGTTGAGCGTGCTGAACCAAGGCCCGAACGACAGCATCCACTTCCACGTCGATACCGGAGGAGACGTCCACACGTTCCACCTCATGTTCCTCTGGGACAAAGCGGACTTCCTCAGCGGACTCGATGCCGCCACCGGGATCGGCCTGACCGAGGGGGAATTCGGCTTGGTGACCTCTCAGGCCAGCGGTCATCACACCGATGAGTTGCTGCGGTGGGTCGTCCGTGACGGAAACCAGCTCTATGTTTCCGAGGACACCACGCTCATCGGCAACAACTCGGTCTACAGCGTCTCTTACTCGTCCCTGCTCAACTGGGCGCCCTACGATCCGAACGAAGTGGATCCCTCGGGCTCCGGCACCGCTGCCGATCTCTGGTCACTCGATTTTGACGAAGGGAGTACCTTCCTGCCCCATACTTTCACCGATGTGACCGGTGTCGGTTTCTACATCGAGCACGAGGCCGCCACCGGACCGATCCATGTCCACATCGAGGGCTTCAGCGCAAGCATGGTGCCCGAACCCTCCACGCCCCTCATTGTCGGGCTTGCCGCATTGCTGTGGATCTGGCGCTTCCGGCGTCGTTGAACCCGCGGCTCACCTCGCCGCGACGAGGTCGTAGCCGCGCCAGTCGCCGATGGTGACCTCGGCGAACTGGCCGACGGGGAGCGTGTCGTCGACGTGCACGGAGCCGTCGATCTCGGGGGCGTCCCATTCGGTGCGGCCGACGCCGGGTTCCTCGACGAGGACACGCACCTTCTTGCCGACCTGCTCCTCGTTGAGCTCGGCGGCGATCCGCTGCAGTTCGGCCATGGCCCGGCTCCAGCGGCTCTTGCGGGTCATGTGGTGGATCTGCCCGTCCATCTTGTAGGCCGGCGTTCCCTCTTCCTTGGAATACTGGAACACGCCCGCCCGCTCGAAGCGGAACTCGCGGATGAACTCGAGGAGTTCCTCGAAGTCCTCCTCGGTTTCGCCGGGGAATCCAACGATGAATGTCGTACGAATGCCGAGATCCGGAATGCCGGCGCGCATCCGGCGGAGCAAGTCGCGGATGTAGTCGCCGTTCGTCTTGCGCTTCATCGCGGTCAGCATCCGGTCGGAAATGTGCTGCAGCGGGATGTCGACGTATTTCACCACCTTGTCGCACTCGGCGATGGTCGCGATCAGTTCGTCGGACCAGTGGGCCGGATGGGTGTAGAGCAGGCGGATCCAGAAGTCGCCCTCGAGCGCGTTGAGCTCGCGCAGCAGGGACGACAGCGATTCGCCGCGGGTCGAGTCGACCGGCGAGTTCGGGTTCGGCCGCTTGCCCTCCCACTTGTCCATGCCGAAATAGGTGGTGTCCTGCGAGATCAGGTTGATTTCCCGGGCGCCACCGGCCACGAGGTCCTTCACCTCGCGGACCACGCTTTCCTGGCTTCGGGAGCGGTGCATGCCGCGGATCTTCGGGATGATGCAGAAGGTGCAGGTGTGGTTGCAGCCTTCGGCGATCTTGACGTAGGCGCTGTGCTCGGGGGTGAGCCGCCAGCGCGGGGTGTTGTAGTCGGGAACGTACTTCGGCTTGAGCGTGACGAAGTCGCGCTCGTCGTCGGTCGCGACGCCGTCGTCCTTGTCCGGGGCCGGCTTGGTTCCGACGAGGCCCTCGATGATCGGGGCGACCTTGGTGATCTGGTCGAGCCCGATGAAGGCATCGACCTCCGGCATCAGGGACGGCAGTTCCTTGGCGAAGCGCTGCGACAGGCAGCCGGCCACGATGATCTTCTGCTTGGCCCGCTCGACGTCCTCGCCGCGGGCGTTCACTGCTCCAAACACCGCCTCGATCGACTCGGTCTTGGCCATGTCGATGAACGAGCACGTGTTGACGATGAGCACGTCCGCGAGTTCGGCATCGGGCGTGAGCGCCATTCCCGCCTCGGCGAGATGGCCCATCATGACCTCGGAATCGATGAGGTTCTTGGCGCAGCCGAGCGAAATGAGTCCGACGGTCGTCGACATGATGCGGATCAGTTCGCGAGCTGGACGACTTCGTCGAGGATCAGTTCGTCGCCGGCCTGCGGCTTGATCTCGCTGAAGTTGCTGATCGGGTTGGCGACGGCGCCCTCGATGGTCACCTCGCCGACGCGGAGCTTGCCGAGGATGCCGCCATTGCGCCGGATCGCGAGCACGCTGCCGGTCTGGACGTTGTCCTGGCTCTGGACGTTGAGGATGGCGAAGCCGCCGAAGTTCGGGTCGTCAACCCATTCCTTGATGGTGGCGATCAGCATCGCGTTGTTGATCACGCGGGCGCGGCGCTCGGTCTTGTCACGGGACTCGGTGTAGCGCTCGGTCAGGAAGCCCGCTTCGGCTTCGGCACGTTCGGCATCGGCCTTGGCTTCCACGGCCTCCATTTCGAGCTGCTTCAGCCGCTCCTCGAGGTCGGCGGCCTTTTCCTCGGCCTCATCGCGGGTGACGAGATCGGCGCCGGACGGCTGGGCGCTGACTTCCTGCAACATCTTGCGCTGGCGCTCGAGATCGAGGCGTTCCATTTCCGCGCGCAGTTCGGCGATCTCGCGCTGCATCGCGGCGACGTCCTCCTTCGGCGCTTCCTTGACGCCGTCGTTCATGCGGTTGGTGAAGACGACCAATGCGCCCAGCAGCAGCGCCATGGTGGCTCCGAGGAGAATCTTCAGCGTGTCCATGGGTCGGATCGTGCGGCGGGGTGCGGTCGATGTCAACGCGGTCGAAGGAGTCGGGATCCGACCGGAAAGCGGAGTTTTCGGACGGTCCGCGCGAGCCCACTCGCGCATCGCCGGACCGACGGGGCGCGAGTGGGCTCGCGCGGTCCTTGGCCGGATTTGGCGCCTATTTCAGCTTCCGAACGCTGAGAATCTCCCAGTATTTCCGGTCCTTCTGGCTTCTGAAGCGCTCGGTCCAGGCGTCGAGGGCGCCGCCCGGGAGTACGGAATCCCCGCCTACGAGCGTCTCGTTCATGCTTTCCGGGGTGGTGACCGTGCGGACGTTCGCGAAGCGGCGCTTGAAGGCGGCGCGGGTGCGGCTCTGCATCCTCCGGTGCCCGGAGCCGGTCACCAGGTTGGTGAGGAAAATGCCGCCGGGATTGAGCAGCTTCGCGAGCCGGTCGAGATCGCGGCCGGGCCGGGTTTGGGGGCGGTAAACGTCCTCCGCTCCGGCGAGGTAGCAGTCGTCGATGATCACATCGTAGCGCCGCCGGTCCCGCTTGAACCACTCGTAGGCATCGGCGATGTGGACGGTGACGCCGGTGTCGTCGAGGTGCATGTGCTGCCGCGCGAGTTCCACCACCTCGGGGTCGATGTCGACCGCGGCGAACCGGCAGTCGGGCAGCAGGTGGCGGAGGATCCGCAGGGTGGTGCCGCCGGCAAGGCCAAGCATCAGGAGCGAGCGGGGAGGTCCGGCGGGTCGCAGGAGCGATGCCGCGGCGAGGTTGTCCCACGCCAGACCGGTGAGGAATTGCGAGCGGTGCCACCATGCGTGGATCGCGCCGGCGACCCGGAACTCGCAGGCGTGCGAAGATTTCCAGACTTCGATCTGCTGGTGGGCGGTGTCGACGGTGGCGATGCGTCGGGCGGGCAAGACTCCGAAGGGTTGGCGGCGACGGGCGACTTTGCCAAGGCTGGAACTTCCACAGCCGGAAACACGGGCGTTGGCGGGCTGGCCGCGGGCAGGTATTCACGAGCCCATGCAGGTGGCGCGTGTCTTCCAATGGGTGTTGCTTGGGTTCCTGAGCCTCGGCTTCCTCGCGATGGTGGCCGGATCGGGATCCATGGCCTTCAGCTCATCGCCGACCGAGGGATCGGTGGGGGAGGTGTGGAGCGATGCTCTCGACGAGATGCCGGATGCGACCGAGCCGCAGGAATACAGCGACTTCGACTACAGTCATTTCGTCGATGATCCGTCGCCCGAGATCCTCGACCAGTTCTCCGACAGCAATGCCTTCCTCGCTTCATCGGGTTTGCTGATGGTGATTGGGATCTTCGGCTTTGTCCTCATGACCGCGGCCGTCGCGGAGCGGCCGTCGGGACGATTTGCCGGCCTGACGGTGGGCGGTACGCTGGCGATGGTGGGGGTCGCGTTTTGGCTCTTCGGCTTCAACACGGCCTATCCCGGCGACTTCGCGCTCGGCGGTCTTTTGCCGGCCGGCGTGGGTGGTCCGGTGTTGATCGAAACGAACAGCCCCGGCCTCGACTACGGCATGGGCATGACCATGGTGACCGACTTCTTCTACCAGATGCTCTTCGCGATGACCGCGGCGCTGATGGTGCTCGGCTTGGCGGCGGGCCGATACCGGACGCCGACGGTCGTCCTGACCGCGACCGCGGTCGGGATGTTCGGATTTCCTCTCGCGGCGTGCTGGCTGTGGGGCGCGGGCTGGCTGTCATCGATGAATGCCCTCGATTTCGCGGGTAGCGCGATGATCCACACGCTGGCAGGGGGAGCCGCACTGGCATTGGTGGTTCTCGCCCGCCTTTGCCCTGCCCATGGCCCGGGTGCCAGACTCGACCGGCCTCCCGCGCTGCGTCCCGACCGGCGTCGGAAACTGAAAGTCTGGGAAGTGGCGATCTACGTGATCGGACTGCTGGTTTTCCTGATGCTCGTCGGGGGAGCGAATGCGGGATCCGTCCTGTCCGACGACATCCCCGTGGTGGCGGCGGTCCTCAACAACACGCTGGCGGCGGTCGGTGGAGGACTGGCGGTGGCGGCAATTGTTTCGATATTCCTCGCCCGCCGCTCGCGATGGGTGATCGCTGGGATTGGCACGCTTGCCGGTTGGGCGGCGATCTGCGCGCCGGCGGATTGCGCCACCGTACAGCAGGCGGCGGGCATCGGCGCGGTGGCCGGCGGATTGGCTGCCTTGGTGGCGTGGGCCATGGACCTCGGTCGCTTCGACGATCCGATGGGAGTCATCCCCATCAGTCTGGTCGGTGGTGCAGTCGGAGTGTTGTCGGTCGGCTTGTTTTACGAGGACGGCGGATTTTTGCCTCAGGTCATGCTGCTGCTGGCGACATCGGTGCTCGGCTTCACGCTTGCGGCGAGCATCGGATTGCTCACTTGGCTTTGCGGGATCCTGTGGGACGGCAACGAACCGGTTGCGAAGACGGAGGTTGCCACGCCTTCAGCGGGCTGACAGCCTCCGCGCGTCGCCGGGGACAGACGGCGGCACCCTTCGGGAAGCCCGTGGCACGGGCAGGAAATTGATGGGGAATCCGGTGCGAATCCGGAGCGGTACCGCCACTGTAATCCCGCCCTCGGGCGGGGAAGCCAGATCGCCAGCCCGGAGTGTTGTCTGAACGGACCTGCGGATCTCAGGTTCACGGACCCAGAAAACAAGAATGCAACACAAGACACCGTCCGGGATCACTCGGACGCGCACGACCCGTCGCCGCCTTTTGCTGGCCGCGACTCTCACCTTCGCCAGCCACGCGGCCGGCGAAGTCGAATCGGAACTCGACCCGCTGGTGGTCTCCGCGCTGCGGACGCCGCTGCCGGCCTCGGAAACAACGTCAGCCGTGACCCGGCTGGACCCGCTCGAGTTGGAAAGCCGCGGCATCCTCGACCTGCGCGACGCGCTGAACGAGGTACCCGGCGTCATCGCCACGTCCACCGCCGGCCAGACCGGAGCCATCGGCTCGGTCTTTGTCCGCGGCACGACCACCGCCTACTCGCAGCTGGTGGTCGACGGCATCCGGCTCAGCGACGCCACCGCGCCACTCGGGAACTTCTTCGCCGGGGCGCGTCTCGACGACCTCGGTGCGATCGAGGTCCTGCGGGGGCCGCAGGCGGCGATCCACGGCGGAGAATCCGTCGGTGGCGTGATCTGGCTGCAGACCGCCCGCGGCGAAGGTGATCCCCGGACGCGGCTGCGTTTGGAAGGTGGATCCTTCGACACGTTCGATACCCACCTTTCCCACTCGGGGGCCAAGGACGGGGTGTCGTGGTTCGCAGGCGTCGGCTATGGCGGCACCCACAATGACGCGGCTGATCAGGACTACGACCAGTCCCGCGCGGCGCTCAGGCTCGAGTGGGAGGCGACCGACAACCTGACGCTCGGGATGACCTTCCGCAGCGTCGACTCGCGGTTCGACTACCCGTTCTTCGGCGCGAACACCGACCGGATCGACGCGACCCTCGCGACGGTTTTCGCCGATGCCCGGATCGCTCCCGGATGGAATGCCCGCTTCACCGCCGGCCACTACGCCGAGAGCTACGATAACGATAGTATTTGGGGCAACTACGGCACCGATCTCGAACGCACCGTGGTCAATACCGACCATGTGATCGAGGTGAACGGCTGCCACAAGTTGCTGGCCGGCGCCTACTTCGAGCACACCGACTTCCGCAATACCATCGGCACCGATGCCGCACGCGACCGCTTCGGCGGCTACCTCGGCTGGCAGTGGCAACCGTCCGACCGCTTCGTCGCCGATGCGGTCGTGCGCTGGGAAGATGATCAAAGCTACGGTGACGAGTTCACGTGGCGGACCGGAGCGGCGTGGAACGCGACCGGAACCACCCGCATCCGTGGCGGAATCGGCCGTGCCTTCCGGACTCCGACCTACCTCGATTTGTTCGGAACCGCTTTCGGGGCGGGGAATCCCAATCTCGGGGCGGAGACCAGCATCGGCTGGGACCTCGGGATCGAGCAGCGGATCGGTGAGCACCACACGGTGTCCGTGACCTGGTTCGAGAACTCGATCGAGGATCGGATCCGCTCCTTTCCCACCCCACCGGTCAATCTGCCGGGAGAAACCCCGACCCGTGGGCTGGAAACGGCTCTGCAGGGAGAATGGTGCGACGGCCAATGGCGCTACCGGCTCGCGTGGACCTTTCTCGACGAGTCGCTCCAGGATCAGCCCGACCACACCGCCACCGCTTCGCTCGATTGGAGACCGGTCGAGAAACTGCTGCTCGGGATCGGGGCCAGCTACGTCGATGAGCGGAGCTGGGGAGGACGGCCGCTCGATGACTACCTGTTGCTCCGGCTATACGGGAGCTACCAGCTCACCGAGCGGGTCCGGCTTCACGGGCGAATCGAGAACCTCGCCGATACCGGCTACCAGCTCAGCAATTTCGGCGGCTCCGTCGTCGAGGGTCCGGGACTGGGCGCCTTTGCCGGGGTGACCCTGGAGTTCTGATGCCGGGCTAGCAGCAAATGCGGAGGGAAATCCGCGCAACCCTCCATCTTACAAGGCGGGATCTCCTTTCGGGGATCCCGCCTTTTCATTTTGGGTTTCTGAAGGGTCAACAAGACCGGCTAATCGGGTCTTCTTGGTAGTCATTTAATACGTGCTAAAACACTCTTGATCAATAACTTACGATGATGAATACCTAACAGCATGGCCTTCCCCCCACCCCCCATGTTGGCGTCGATCGACGCCATGAGGCCGGTCTTCATGATTGTCATGGGCTTCGCCCTGCTGCTGGTCGCTTGGCGCCTTACGCGTCGCACCGGTGGCTGGCCGGCCCGGACCCTGATGGCTGGTGCGTTGCTGCTCGCCCTCGGCTACTCCGTGGTCCTTCCCCTGTATCAGGTGAAGGTCCTCGTGCCGCTGAACCTGATCATGTTCTACCCGAATGCCGATCCCGCGGCGGCTCTCGGATGGCACTTGGTCCGCATGCTGTCGATGAACGGCGGCTGGCTGCTGTTCGGTCTCGGACTGCTCCTCCACGCCCGGATCTTCGAGACGCGGCGTGATACTTCCCCCCAACCTGCAACGCTTCCCTCCCTCCCATGAACCTTCTGTTCGAAATCGTCATCCAACAGGGATTCCTCGTCGACCTCTTCGGAGTCATCGGCCTCGGCCTCGTCGCGCTGGCGGCGATCCGTCTCGCCCGCCGGCTGTCGTCGGAGAGCGCCAAGCTCATGACTTGGGGCGCGCTCGCGCTGATGACCGGCCGGGTCGGCTTCCTGATCTACGCAAGCTTCGTCACGCCGTTCAACCAGGCGGAGTTCGATCCGATGCTTCTCGACACCGTAAAGAACGTGAACATCGGACTCCTCACCGGCGGCTTCGGCATGATCGTCTGGGGCTTCTGGCGTCACGAGCAGCGGCTCGCCGAAGAACCGGCGCGCTGAGCGCTGCCGCATCCGCGGGGTGGACATCCGCGGTTGCCGCCGCTTTGCTCCCAGCGTGCTGGCGAAACGCATCATTCCGTGCCTCGACGTGACCGACGGTCGCGTGGTGAAGGGCGTCAATTTCGTCGACCTGATCGACGCCGGAGATCCGGTGGAGTGCGCGATGGCGTACAACGAGCAGCAGGCCGACGAGTTGGTGTTTCTCGACATCACGGCGTCTTCGGACAATCGCGCAACAATGGTCGACGTGGTCCACCGCACGGCCGAGCACTGCTTCATCCCGCTGACGGTCGGAGGCGGTATCCGCTCGGTCGAGAACATGCGCGAGATGCTGCTCGCCGGTGCGGACAAGGTCGGGATCAACACCTCGGCGGTGAACAACCCGGATCTGGTCGACGCCGGCGCCAAGGCCTTCGGCGCGCAGTGCATCGTGGTGGCGATCGATGCCAAGCGGGAAGGCCCGGGCAAGTGGGGGGTCTACACCCACGGTGGGCGGACGCCGGTCGGGCTCGACGCGATCGAGTGGGCCAAGGAGGTCTGGCGTCGCGGAGCGGGGGAGATCCTTCTGACCAGCATGGATGCCGACGGCACCCAGGCGGGCTATGACTGCGAGTTGACCGCGGCTGTTTCCGAGTCGGTGGGGATTCCGGTCATCGCCAGCGGCGGCGCGGGAAACCTCGACCACATGGTGGAGGTGCTGGAGCGCGGCAAGGCGGACGCGGTGCTGGCGGCGAGCATTTTCCACTTCGGGACACACACGGTGGGCGAGGCGAAGCGCTATTTTGCCGAGCGGGGCATTCCCGTTCGGCCCGAACTTTGAATTGCCGGTGAAACGAGCCTTCTTCCGCCTGCTGTTCGCCCTCGCGATCGTCGCGGGCGGAGTCGGGTGGTTCTTCCGGGCGGAGCTCCGGAACTGGTGGCAGCAGATCGGCCAACCGGTGCTGGTGACCGGCAAGCTGCCGGCCCGACCGGATCCGGAGCGCTACAAGGTGCTCAAGGACGAGGTGGAACGCTGGCGCCTCGATCTCGGCAAACGCTATCGGGCGGCGGGCACTTCGGAAAAGGAGGAGATCCTCGATGAGGCCGCGGTTTTCCTGCAGACGGCCTTGCCGGACCTGATGAGTTGCTGGCTCGGGACGCCGTGGGATTTCAACGGAACCTCGGAGACTCCGGGCGACGGCAAGATCGCCTGCGGCTACTTCGTCGCGACGGTGCTGCGGGACGCCGGGTTCAAGGTCGACCGCTACAAGCTGGCACGCCAGCCGTCGCAGAACATCCTCCGCACCTTTCTGCCCAGGGACGAGCTGTCGCTGCGGGTGGGACGTCCGTATGAGGAGTATGCGGGCGAGTTGCGCGGCATGGATTCGGGGATCCGGATCGTCGGCCTGGACACGCATGTCGGATTCATCGTCACGCGTCCGGACGGCTTCCGCTTCGTCCATTCTTCCGGCTCGCGGCCGTGGTGTGTGGTCGATGAGGAGGAGGCCGGGGCGGATGTCCTGCGCCGGTCGAACTACCGGGTGCAGGGCAGCCTGACCGCCAACCGCGACGTGGTCCGCAAGTGGTTGCTCGGCGAGCGATTCAAGGTGAAGGGGAGCTGAGGGATCTCCACCCGAGCGCCCGGCAAGGCACGAAAAAGCCCGGCACGGGGTGCCGGGCTTCAAAATTGAATCGGGTATCGCCGGAGGAAAGGCAGTCGGCTCAGGCGCCCGCCAGTTCCGACATCTTCCCTTCGATCCGATCGGCAAGGACATTCTCACCTTCGCTGCGCAGGAACTCGCAGTAGTTCGACGACACGGCTTCGAGGTCGCTGTGGTAGTCGGCCCCGAGTGTTTCGAAGGCGTGGAGTGACTTCTCGAAGTGCCGGCGTGCCCAAGAACGGTCGCCGGTTTCCAACAGGGCCAGGGCCAGGTTGTTGTGCGACTGGGCGGTGTCCGGATGATCTTCGCCGAACTGCTTGCGACGCGCCTCAAGCGCCATCATGTGCATCTCGCGGGCCTGCTCGAAATAGCCGGACGACTGGTAGAGCGCGCCGAGGTTGTTCGAAACGGTGGCGGTTTCCTCATGATCGGGACCGAGCACCTGATGGTGAATCTCTAGCGCGCGGAGGAAGTAGCTCTCAGCACCGTCGATGTCGCCATTGGACTTCCGCAGGTAGGCGAGGTTGTTCGCCATGAGGGCCACGTCGAGCAGGGCGGGCGGCTCGGTTTCCTCGAAGATCTTCATTGCGGCTTCCCACAGCTCGGCGGCGCGCTCCTGGTTGCCCAGAGCATCGTGAACCGCGCCTTGCGCGGCGCTGATTCGTCCAACCTGCATCATGCGGTCCGGGCGGTTTTCAAGCTGCTCGAGCGCCTGCTTGTAGTCCTCACGCGCATCTTCATACCGGCCGAGGGCCCGATACAGGTCGCCGCGGAGCTCAAGCGTGCAGGCAAATTCGTCGATGCTCTCCAGATCGGAGGACAGCGCGTGCTGTGCCTTTTCCAGCGCCGCAGTGGCGGCGTGGACGGCTTCGTCATAGTCACCAGCCTCGACCAGCGAATCGACGCGCTGGCGCAGGATCTGGATCAGGGTGATCGTTGGAGAGTCCATAATTTGTATATACGATTAAACCTCGGATTTGTGATCTGGAAAGTGGATTTTCTGGGGATTATCGAAACTCGCGAGCACTTGTTCCCGCTGGTTTGGGAGTCCGCCGAGCGCTTCTCGCAGCGCCGGTGCCCCCCGTCGCTTCTCGTTACCGAGGCCGAGCAGCCGTGCAAGCTCACTTTCGAAGTGAAACAACGCATTTTCCGAGGCTCCGGACGCGTTGATGTGGTCGAGGCCGCGTCGCAGCAGGTCATACAGCTCCGGTTCCGGGTGCTGGTGTTCGACCGCGGTTTCGAGCAAGCGGCAGAAATAGGCGGCCAGCAGGGTGGTCGGGTAGTCGCGGCGGATCCGTTCGCGGCATGATTGGGGCGAGACTTCCCGCAGCGAGTGGAGCTCGCCACGCCGGGCCTCCGCCCAGTGGACTTCGGCGGAGAAAAACAGGTCGAGCTTCCCGGCGAACGGGCTCTTGGGCCGGCGCGCGCCCTTGGCGACCGTTTTGATCAACCCGCACGACTCGGTGAACCAGTGCACGATCAGGCTGGTGTCGGTGAGCTTCGTCAGCCGCGTGAGGATGGCGTCGGAGCTCTCCATGACAATCGGGTGAACCCTTGCCGCAGGCCGAAGTTCCGGCAAGCCGGGAAATCAGAGCAGAAGGTCGCCCGCAGGCTTGGCGGGTGATTCGGGCGCGGCCTCGTAGGCCGGCAGGGGAGCGACCGGATTGGCCGGCAGGGGAAATCGCTTTTCGTAAATGCCGTCGGCGAGCTCGTTCGACTCGGCGTAGGCGTCCTTCATCATCTCCAGTTTGGCATCGAGGTTGTCGATGTGGTGGAGCGCGAATGCTTCGGGTGTCCGTGGCAGGGTGGGGGATCCGAACTCAAGCGCGCCGTGATGGGCGGCGATCAGGTGCATCAGGTGCAGCCTCACATGTTCGCTCGGCGGCTCTTCGGCCAACCAGCCCTTCGCGGCGGGCGTTTCGAGGATCTCGTGCCAGAGCTTGTTGACCAGTTCGATGCCGAGCGGGATGTGGCCGAGCATTTCGCCGTAGAGCGAGTGTCCCTGCGCGAATCCCTGCTCGGGATACTGGTTTTCCCAAAGCTTCCCGCAGTCGTGGAACAAAACGCCGGCGAGCATGAGATCCCGGTTGAGCTGCGGATAGACCGAGCAGAACGCGTCGGCCGCGCACATCATCTGGGCGACGTGTTCGGCCAGTCCGCCGCGACGCGCGTGGTGGTTCTTGCGGGCGGCGGCGGCCCGTCGGAAGCGGGCGCCGTATTCATCGAGGAAATGCGCGCACAGGGTCGACAGGCGGGGGTCGGCGATGCTCGAGCAGAAATCGCGGATCGTCTTCCATGCCGCCCGTTGCCGCTCCGCGGTCTCGGCATCGCCGGCGTAGAAGGTTTCGAGCGCGTCGCTATCGAGTCGCTCCCAAGACAGGTTGGCCGCATTGACGCCCCACTGGTTCTGAGTCCACTCGGCGTCGAGCCGCAGCACGGTGCCGTCGCCGAACTGCGACGCCGCTTCGAACAGCGGCGCGTCCGACCATGCGTTGAGGTTGAAGCTGCCGGTCGCATCGGCGAACGAGAGCACGAGGTAGGGTTTGCCGGTCTTCGTCTGCCGCTCGCTGCGCCCCTGAAGTTCGGCATCCACGGCAAGCCGTTGCGGTTGCTCACCGGCCTGCTGCTTCAACGCCGCGACAGTCACGAATTCCATGTGCCGCAGCATCCATGCCCTCGCCGGTCCGTCGAGTCCGGACGTCGGATCCTTACAGATCCAGCATGTGCGAAACGTGGGCGGCGGTCAGTTCGCCCATCGTTGTGCAGTCGCGGAAAATGTCGGTGTGGTGGTACTTCGCGAGGTCGGCCGCGAGGCGGCGGACGTGCGCGCGCGGTGCGAGTTCCTCGCGCTGCATCACGCCGAGCAGGGCTTTCAGGCGCAGGCTCTCGACCTTGGCGCGACGCGTCATCTGGGCATGTTCCTCGGCCACGTACTGTTCGATGGTCGCGCGGTTCAGGACGTCGAACGCCAGCTTGGTCACGGTGCGGTTCGAGCGGAAACGGTAGGCGAGGTAGGTCTTGCCGGCGCCCTCGTAGCTTTGCTGGTCGAAGTCGATCGGGCGGACGCGGTACTGGACCTCCTCGAAGTCCGGGGTGATGTCGACGACGTAGTTCACGCTGCGCATGTCTCCCAGAAGCCGGATGAAGCAGCGCTCGTTGAACTTGGTGAACTCCTTGGCGATCCGCACCTGGTTGAGTTCCGGCTTCGGCAGGTGGTCGCGCAGGAAGACGTCGCCCGGCACGCCGGCGATGTGCTCCTCGATCAGGGTGTCGCCGTTGACGAGGTAGTTGATGCGGTTGGGCGAAAGGATGTGCTCTAGCTCCAGCCCGAAGATCCGCGACGCGTCGGCGAACTTCACGTAGAAGTAGTCCGAGTTGTCATTGTAGAGGTTGGTGATCCGGATTCGGAACGGTCGCGAGTTGCCGAATTCGCCGAAGTCGATGCGGTCGACCGTGAGGTGCTCGTGGTGATCGGAATCACCGCCGACCTTCAGCTCGCCGTAGATGCGCGTGAGTTTCGGCCGCAGCTCCCGCATGTGCTCGGGATCGTAGTAGACCGTCAGCCACAGCGTCTCTTTGCCTTGGGGATCCTCGTAGGGGATCGAGCCGGCGAAGCGCAACAGGTCCTCGTAAATTCCGGGGATTTCGCGGAAGCGGTCGAAGCGATAGAGATACTGCCCCAGCGGCGCCGAGATCGGGTAGCGGTCCTTGCGGCGTGAAATCATCGGCATCGCCGCGCCACCTTGGAGACAAGGTGGCGGCATGGCGAGTACCCATGGCGCCCGAACAGCGAGTGCTTACGCGGCGGTCTTCCGTCCGGTGGCGACCGCCGTCAGACGCGGGGTGCGGGAACGTTGGCGGAGGGCCTTCACGAAGCCGTCCGGGGACTGCGGTGAGTCGGCCGGGCGCCAGTCGTGGAAGTCTGCCTCGGGATAGGCCGCGCGGACGGCGGTCGAGACGGACCGGTTGCCCACCGACCACACTGTGGCGAGCGTGCCGAATCTCGGGAGCGCGTCCAATGGATTGGAGACGAAGCGCACGCCGTTCGGGCTGTCTTCCCGGAAGCCGGATCCCGGTCGGGCGAGGTAGACGTAGTAGTCGCGGCTGAGTTCCTCGCAGACGGACTCGACGATCTCTCGCGAGCCGTCTCCGAGGGTATCGACGACCAAAAGGTTCGGTTTCATGGGAAGCGGGTGTCCGGGGTCGTCGGTGGCGATCAGAGCACCAGCATCACGGCAGCGACGACGAGGAAGATCACAAGCAGGACCTTGGCGATGCCGGCGAATTGTCCGGCGATGCCTCCGAATCCGAAGATGGCGGCGACGAGGGCGAGAACGGCAAAGATAATGACGAGTTCAATCATGGTGTTCGGTTGGTTGTTGAATGCGGAAACAGACCGCAGGGGAGACATCGCAATCCGTGTTCCAAGGCCGAATCCCCGTGTTTCCGGGGTTTCGCGCCCGGGTCGCCGTGCAGGACGCCCGTCCGCGACCGGCAATCGGTTGCATTTCGCAGTCGGAATGGCTGCACGGCCGGGCATCCGCCGACCCGCACGGAAATCCGCCGCGGATCGGCCCATCCCGTGCTTGCCCCCGGCGGAGGCATCCTCTTCCCTCCCGCCGAGCCATGAGCAAAGGACTTGCGATTTTCACATCCGGTGGCGATGCGGCCGGCATGAATCCCGCCGTGAAATGCGCGGCGGAGTACGCCGCCCGCCGCGGCTACAAGCCGTGGTTGGTGTACGACGGCCTGCGCGGGCTGATCGACGACAAGTTCGTCGAGGCCGACCGCGAGCTGATCTCCGGCATTCTCCACCGAGGAGGCACCTTTCTCCGCTCATCCCGATCGAAGCGTTTCTTCGAGCTCGAGTTCCGCGAGCAGGCGTTCCTCAACCTCAAGAAGCGCGGGATCGAGAAACTCGTCGTCGTCGGTGGTGACGGATCGTTCCGTGCCTTGAATCAATTCTACGCCGATTTCGGAGTGCCGTTCGCCGGTATCCCCGCGACGATCGACAACGACATTGCGGGAACCGACTACTGCCTGGGCGTCGACACCGCACTGAACATGATCCGCCAGTCGGTCGACTCGATCCGCGACACCGCCAATTCGTTCTCGAGGGCGTTCGTCATCGAGGTGATGGGCCGTCACTGCGGCTATCTCGCGATGGTAAGCGCGCTGGCCTGCGGGGCGGAGGTCTGCCTGACGCCTGAGTTGCCCTACAACCTCGACAGCATTGGTGGCCGACTGAAGGCCGAGATCAAGGGTGGCCGGAACTACGTCCTCGCGATTGTTGCGGAAGGAACCAAGATGGGTGATTACCTCACGCGCTGGATCACCGACTCGATCGGCATGGAAGCCCGCCTGACGGTGCTGGGTCACGTCCAGCGCGGCGGCTCGCCGACGGTCCGCGACCGCCTGATGGCCTACAAGTTTGCCGTAGCGGCCATCGATGCCCTCGAGGCCGGCGAAACCAATTCGGTGATGACCTATCAGGACGGTGAATACGGCAGCCTGCCGATCCAGACCGTCTGTGATTCGAAGTACGAGCTCGATCCGCTGCTGCTGAAGCTCTGTACGAACCTCAGCAACTGAGCCGGCATTTCACTCGAACGGTCCGAACTCCGATAGGCAGCCGTCCCGGCAGTCCGGGGCGTCCGCCAGAAAGGGAAGTCATCTGCCCGGCGAGAGGGCGACGGGCTCCCCCACCCGGGTGAGGGAGCCCGCTACCCGTCAGTGCCGTCAGTTCGGCGTGACTTGAAGGCGCACGAAGCGCGGTCCGGGACCGGTGAGCGTGTAGGTCAGGGATCCGCCGGGACCATCGGTATTGGTGTCGAGGTCGCCGACCAGCACGTCGTTCCAGTTCACAAGATCACTGGATGTTTGGACGACGAACTGCGTGCCGTACTCGGAGGCTGGAATGTTCCCACCGTTCGGCCAGGTGATGGTGCCCGAGCCATCGAGCTGCGGGTTGGCAGTGAATCCGGCGGCCGCGTTCATGAAGTACTCCACTCCGTTCTGCATGCCATCACCGTCCCAATCGAGATCCGGACCTTGTCCGCCAGCGTTGGTGGCGGCCCACGAGGCATAGCCCGCCGCTTGCACCAGTTTGAGAGTGGTGCCGCCGTCCACCGTCAGCGCGTAGCCGGCGATCGGAGCGTCGAGCACCGGTGCAATCCCCGCGAAAGACGATGCCGTCATCAGCGTGTAGCTGGCCAGGGTCGGAGTTCCCGTGATCTTGACCGTGGAACCGGCATCGAAGGTCACCGATTCGGTCGAGGTCGTGGGAGAATCCAAGGTGAAGCCGAGCGACGCGGCGTTGTTCGCGGTGATCGGTGAGGCATGGCTGCCGTTGATCAGCGAGAGCGTTCCTTCCGAAACCACCGTCGCGCCGGTGTAGCCATTGGTTCCGGTCAGGACCAGGGTGTCCGCCGTGGTCTTGGTCAACCCGCCGGTTCCGTTGATGGCCGCCACGTTCTGCAGGGTGCCGGACTCGGCATTGAGGACCACAGGCTCTCCGATTGTGCCGATGTCATTGCCGACGAGGTCGAGCAAGCCACCACTGAGGTTGATCGTGCTGGTTACGATACCCCCTCCACTCAGGATGTCGGTGTTCGAGGTGAACGTTCCTCCGGTGAGGTTCAGCGTGGCCTGCGAGGAGCCGTTGCCCGTTTGGGATCCGAAGGTGATGGATGTGTCCACGGTGAAGTCGCCGCCACCGACGTTGATCGTTCCCTTCGCGGATCCGGTCGAGTTCCCGGTCTTCAGACCCATCTGCAAGGTATCCACGGTGAAGGTTCCCGAGTCGAAGTGGATGACCCCGTTGGTGCTCGCGACATTGCTGTTGGCGTTGGTTTGGCCCATCAGAAGAGTCCCGGCCGTGACGGTCGCCACGTGGCCTCGGAGATCCAGCGTTCCTACGGCTCCGCCTCCGGTCGCGACGGTGTAGGCATTGCCAAGCGTGATATCGGTCGGGCCGGTTCCTGCCGCATCGGCGATCGTGACCGTTCCCGGTCCTACGTCCTGGGATGCGAACTTCACGACACCGTTTCCGCTGCTCTTACCGCGCCCGATCGTGAGGGTGTCGGTCTGGATGACATTGGTGCCTGTGCCCAGCAGCAGAGTGCTGACGCCTCTGCCGTTGTTGCTGCCGGTGTCCCCGACCTTGAGGTTGGTCGCGATGATGGTGTTGGCCGTGTCCGAGAGCAGAAGGGTGCCGGGGCCATGAGTGGTGGTGCCCACTCCGACGTTGAAGTTGGTGACATCCGCGCTGAATGCCCCCAGTCCGGAAACGTCGAGCGTCGGCGCGCTCCAGTAGCCTTGGTTCGTGCCCGCCTGGTTCACGCTGATCGCGAGGGTGGAGCCGGTGACGACGAACGAGCCTGATCCGCTGACGGTGAGGTCCGATTGGGTGGCGCCGCTGCCGCCGCCTGCGTCATAGCCCATGGTCAGGCCGCCGCTGAGCGTGAGGGTTTGGGCTGCCCCCACGGTGACCGTATTGGCGGTGGGGGAGTTGTTCTGCGCCAGGGAAGCGCCGGCAAAGGAGGCACTTGCTGACGACAGGTCCAAGGCGCCGGTTGTCGTGTTCCCGGCAGCGGCTCCGAATGCCAGTCCGCCGGACATGGCTTGGGCCACCATGACTTCCAGCATGCCTCCGTCGATGGTTGTGGCATCGGAGTAGGAGTTCATGGCGGAGAGTCTCAGGATGCCCGCTCCGGCTTTGACGAGTCCGCTCGACCGCTCGTCTCCGCTGGCGGTCACCTCACCCAGTTCGGCGGAAATGGTGAGTGTCCCGCTCTGGACATCGAAGATGGTCGTCGTTCCCGCGGCGGCACTCAGGGTGACGGGCTCCAGGGCCGTCGAGGAGATCAGCGAGGTTCCGGTCGAGGTGACCGTGTTATTGAGATTGTAGGATCCGTATCCGCTCGAACTGCCGGTGGTGGCGGTCAGGGTGCCGTCATTGAGCGTGACCAGGCCGAGGGCATTGTTGGTGGCGATGCCGCCGTTGGTCACGGTGCCGCCGTCGATAACGAGCGAGGGAACACTGTTCGACGAGAAGTTTCCGGTGAAGATGTTTCCGGAATCGAACTGCAGGGTTCCGCCGGTGTTGACGGTCACGGTTCGCGCGCTCGAGCCGGCACCGAAGACCCGGACGCCTCCGCTGCCACTGAACGCCCCCGCGCCGACCAGCGTGCCACCGTTGACCGTGATGTCTCCGTCGAAGGTGTCGTTGGCGGTGGAGAGAGTCAGCGTGCGGGTATTGGCACCATCGAGTGTGAGCGGACCCGTGCCCGCGATCCCGCCGATGCCGTCGATGGTGTAGTCGTGGGAGGTGCTGTTCATCGTCACGCTCACCGGAGAGAAGATGCTGTCCAGGGTGATGAGCGGATTGCCCGAGGCGCCGCCGGCGTCACCGAAGAGGACGCCGTCGAGCGGGTCGACGTAGGTGGTGGCGGCGAGGCTGCCGTCGACCCAGTTGCTGGTGGCGGTGTCCCAGATGCCGTCACCGGCGTTCCATGCGATCACCGAAGGAGTGTTGGAGCCGATCGTCACGGACAGGGTGTTGGCCGCGACGCTGAAGGTTCCGGTAAGCAATCCTCGGTGGCTGACGAGAGAAAACGCGGAGCCATCGGCGGGGCCGCTTCCGGTCCACGTCACCAACGGATAGGTCTGCCCGACGAGAAGGCTTGAGATCGATGCGGCGTCCAGAATGACAACCGGATTCGTTCCCAGGCCGAAGTTGTCGACCTGCATCGGTGCGACGGTGGTGCTTGGGGTGGTACTGCCATAGTCGACGAGCAGGATGCCGTCGTTGCCCAAGGTCAGGTCACCGCTGTTGACGAACTGGGCATCATCAGCGGCGACGAGCGGTCCGGCAGCAGCGTTGGCCGAGGCCGTGATGTCGGAAGCACCCGAGCCGTCGGTCGAGAACTGCAGAGTTCCCGCCGAAACCAGAGTGGGGCCGGTGTAGGTGTTGGGGCCGGAGAGCAGAAGCGTACCGTCGCCGGTCTTCGTGAGTGAGCCCGAGGTGCTGGCGTCGCTGACGATCCCACCGATGGTGAGGATCTGGGCGGCGTCGACGATGTCGACGGTGCCTCCCGCGTCGCCGAGTTGGACGGCACGGTTGGTGGAGTTCGCCGAGTCGGTTCCGATCATCCGGAGAGTGGCGGCGGTCGCGTTGGATCCGATCTGGAGGACATCCGCAGTATCGGCATCACCCAGGCTGCTCGCGTTGTTGATGTTGGCGATCGTGTCGAATTCGACGGTGCCGTTTTCGATAACGGTTCCGCCGCCCCATTTGCAGGCGGGGGAGGTCAGACGGAGGGTTCCGGCCCCGATCTTGTTGAGCGCGCCGTCTCCGTCCCCGGTGTTGATGTCGCCCGTCATGTCGGCGAGTCCGCCGGCACCGACGTCGAAGGTCAGTGTGTCGCCGGGGCCGAGCTGCGACGTCGTGCCTGAGCCCGTCTGGGTCAGGGTGACGCCCGCGGCCAGGCGGAGGATGCTGGTAATTCCGATCTGGATGTCGTTGACCTCGCTGTTGTTGAGCAAGGTGATGTCGGCGCTGCCGGAGGTGCTGGTGGTGCCGATCAGGAGAGTGCCTCCGCTTGCGGTGAGGCTGTGCAGCGTCTCGACAACGCCATCCGCCGTTCGGATCGTGCCTCCGCTCTGGATGACGGCCGAACTGTCAGCGATCACCTCACTGGCACCGAGGGCCAGCGTGCCGGTGGAAAGGGTGGTATCGCCGGTGTAGGTGTTCGCGCCTTCCAGCGTCAGGGTCGAGCCACCGGTGTCCTTGGTGAGGGAACCCGCGCCGCTGATGATGCCGGAGAGCGTCTGGCCCGTGCTGCTGCTGTATTGAAGGGCGGCGCCGCCAGCGATGGCGATGTCTCCCGCGTAGCTGCCGCCGCCCAGACTGCCGGTCCCGTCGATCTGCAACGTGCCGCCGGCGATGGCGGTCGGCCCGCTGAAGGTGTTCGCGGCATTCAGTACGGTGGTGCCGCTTCCGGCTTGCGAGAAGCCGCCGGCGCCGTCGATGGCGACACCCGAGAAGTCGGTGCCTTGGGCCACGGCGTCATCCTGATTCACCGCAAAAGTCGCGCCAGCTGCCACGCTGATCGGGCTGCCGGGGTTGAGCGAGCCGTCGGATCCGCCGTTGCCCAGTTGGAGGGTTCCTCCATCGATGGTCGTGGCTCCTGTGTAGCTGTTGGCGGTGGCCAAGGTGAGCGTGCCCGTGTTGGCCGCGTCGAGCAGCAGTGCGCCCAAGCCGCCGATTCCGCCCGTGCCGGTGATCGTGTAGTCGCGGCTGGTGCTGTTCATCGTCACGTCCTCGGGTGAGAAGACGTCGTTGAGGGTGACAATCGGGCTGCCGGTCGCGCCGGAGGCGTCGCCAAACAAGACGGCATCCAGCGGGTCGACATATGTCACGGAGGCCAGATTCGCATCCACCCAGTTGCTGGTGACCTCATCCCATGTGCCATCGCCGGTGTTCCACGAAATCGGCTGCCCAACCGTATTGGATGTGACCGTCAGGTAGAGCGTGTTGGAAGAGACGCTGAATGTTCCGGACAAACCGCCTGTGAGAATCGTGGTGAAGGCGGATGCGTCCGCCGGTCCGGTGGTCCAGGTGATCAGGGGGTAGGCCTGACTGACCGCAAGGGCTGGAACCAGGTCACCCTCAATCCTTGTCCCGATATTGGTCCCGACATTGAGGGTGTCGACCGAGATCGGGGCGACCGTGGTGCTCGGGGTCGAGCTGCCGTAATCGATGACCACGGCGCTGTTGTTGGCGCAGGTCAGGTCGCCGCTGTTGACCCATTGGCCATCGTCCGCGGCAACGAGCGCTCCGGCTCTGGCTCCATCGGCCACGGCGACGTCGCTGACGGAGGAGCCAGCCGTCGAGAACTTGATCGAACCTTCGTTGGCGTTCGTTGCGCCCGTGTAGGTGTTGGTGCCGGCGAGGATAAGGTCAAACGCACCGGTTTTGGTCAGTCCGCCGCCCGGGGAACCGCCGTCTTCGGAGAGGTCCTGACTGATGGTCGCGGCACCGGCGGTGGTGTCGATGTTCATCCCTCCGGCTTTGATGAGTGCGTCGGTCAGGCCTTCCATGAAGGTAGTGCTGGCGACGAGATTCCTCAGCGTGCCGCCGTCGAAGGTGACGGTGGCAGTCGCGCCGGTACCTCTTGTGGTCGGAAAGTCCGGAAGGGTGACGTCGGCGGTGCCGCTGATGTTGATGGTCGAGACGCTGCCATTGCCGCCGGAGAGCACGGAGAAATCCGCGGCGCTGAAGGTGCCTCCGGACAGATCCAGCGTGGCGGTCTGGTTCGTGTTGGTGGTTGCGTTCAGACCACCGATCCGCAGTTCGGCGATCGTTGCGGTTCCACCCGTTTGAACGAATGTGCCGGTGGCACCGTTCGCCGTGACGTTCTCCGAGCGCGTGATTTGCAGCGACGAGCCGCTGGTCACGTCGAGCACACCGGTGCCGCTGAGGTTGAACGTGCCGTCACAGCTGTTGTTGACTCCGATGATCACCCCGCGATGGATCGACGTGGTGGTCGTGGTGAACGATCCGCCGCTGAGGTTGTAGAATCCCTGGGTGGCGGAGTTGGTTCCGAGGGTCAGGTTGTTGCCTCCCGTGAAGGTGACCGCGCCTGCGGTCTGATTGACCGTGCCGGTTCCCGTCGCGTTGCCCGGACGAAACTGGGATCCCCCCATCGGCAGGTCTCCAGCGAGGTTGAGGACCGCGTCGGTCCCGCCGATGTCGAGGGTGCCCCCCATGTTCGCCGAGCGGTTTCCGGTCAGGCTCAGCGTGCCTTCGGTGATCAGGGTGGCTCCCGTGTAGTTGTTGGTCGCGGAAAGTACCAGCGAGCCGGGCCCGGTCTTGGTCATGCCGTCGGAGCCGCCGATCGGGACGTTGATCGAGAGGGTGCGGGCCGCATCGGTGATCGTGACTGTCGGCGAGCCCGAGCTGACGTCGAAGTTGAAAACGGCTCCGTTGATCTGGTTGATCTCGAAGTCGCTCGCCGCATTGTTGTTGAGCGTGATGTTGCCGATCGTCCGGTTGGTATTGAGATTGATCGAGTAGCCGTTGTTGAAGGTATTGCCGAAGGTGGCCGTGAATCCCGTGCCGCTGGCCTCGGTGTTGGAAACCCAGTTGGCGAGGAAGCCCCAGTTCGGAGTGGCGGAGCCACCCGTCCAGGTGCCGCTGGCGGCGTGGACCGCGGGCACGGCTAGAGAGAGATTGATGGCGGTGATGCAGAGTGCGACGCGGGTTGGGTACATGGGTTTCATGTTGGAGGTTTTTCGGGGTTTTCGGCATCCCGTCCGTTATCGACGGAACAGGAACCGGGTTCTGGGAAGGCTGAGGGAATCGGGTCGGCTTCACCGAATCGCCCCTTGCCAGCTATGCAGGTCGGGCTTTCACGAGACACCGGGCCATTCTTCCAGCTATCACGGTATAGAAGGCGATTACGTTGTCTATCCCCCGAACGGGGGGGAAAGTTCCCGCGGGAAGGGTTTTTCCTCCCGGGTTCGCCGTTTGTGGAGGCGCTGCTCCGGAGCCGGGCGCAAAAAGGGCGGATGGATGACTCCACCCGCCCTTTGGAATCGGAAGACCGGTAACCTATGGCGTCACCTTCAGGCGCCCGAACTTCGCCGGGTCGGGCGCGCGCGGGAGGGTCAGGGTGATGGTGTCGAAACCTGCCGACGGGCTGTCTTTCACGACGGTGACTCCCGGGTTGTTCGCGGTGGCACCGCCCGGCACGGCATAGACGTCGGGCCACGAGGCAAGTGTCGTGCCCACTTCGATGACGACAGCCGTCGTGCCATCGATCGACGCTTGGTCGCGGACGAAGCTGAAGAGGAAGTCGGCGCCGCTGGTCGAGGCGGTCGGCAGCTTGTCGAGGTCGTTGGTTCCGATGGTTCCGCCGAGGACGTACTCGACGCCGTTCGGCACGCCGTCGAGGTCTTCGTCGGCATCCGGATCGTTGCCGGTGACCGGAGCGTTGATCGCCGCCCATGCGCTGTAGCCGCCTTGCACGGTGATCGTTCCCGAACCCGGTTCGAAGAAGGAGTCGAAGAATCCGACTCCCTGTCCGCCGTTGTCGGCACCGCTGTTGGTGTGACCGTAAACTCCGTTGTTCTGGGTGGCTCCGCCGAGTACCAGCGAGGCCACCGTGTCGGTGCCGCCGAAGGTAAGCTCGAGCCTGGCGCCTGAGGCGACGGATACGGTCGAGGTGTCGTTGTTCGAGTTGATCCGTCCGAGGCTGAGCACGCCGGCATTCACGGTGGTGTCGCCGTCGTAGCTGAGACCGCCGGCGCCGGAGGTCACGTCGAGCGCGAACTTGGCGGTGCCGTTCTTGACCAAGCTGAAGTTGTCGCCACCGGTTGATCCCGGAGTGGCCGTGCCGGAGACCGAGCCGCCCCCACCTCCGAGATAACCGGAGAAGAAGGAGTCGCTGCTGCTGTTGATGGTCAACGTGGCGTGGTCGAGGGCGTTGCTGTTGACGATCCGCTGGCGGCGGCTGGTTGCCCGGATCTCGTTGGCCAAGCCTGCGAGTTCCTGATCGAAGCCATTCAGGTTGATCTCCGTGAAGCGGCCGGTGCCGGCACCGTCGCCGCCATCCAGAGTGACCGTGGTGGTGACCGGCAGCGCGTTGTCGATGCCGAGCCTCACGATCGTCTGGGTCGCGGTATTCGAGCCGATCCGGGTGATCAGGGTGCTGCCGGTATAGGTGCTCTGGGCATTGAGCAACACGGTCGACAAGGCGTTCTGGTTGACGCTGCTCGACAGGGTCAGGTTGCCGTCCCCGCTGATGACTCCGTTCAACTCGAGCGTTGAAGGAACACCTCCACCCGGCGCGTTGGTCGGGGCGTTGATTGTCACATTCGTCCCGCCTCCGCCGATGGAGATCGGAGCATTCACCACCGCCCCGTCGAGGGTCGACTGGAGCCGTGTTCCGTCGGCCATCGCGACTCCTGTTGTCGTGCTCAGGGCACCGATGTCGGAGAGTTGGAGGACTCCGGCACCGATCGTGGTCGTGCCTGTGAAGGTGTTGGCATTCGACAGCGTGTGGGTGCCGCCTACCGCGGTGGCGAGGTTGAGTGTCCCGGTGCCGCCGCCGATGATGCCGCTCAGGGTGCCTCCCGTCGATGCGGTGGCTCCAAGCGTCAGGGTCTGCGTTCCCGCGGCGCCGCTGCTGATGTCGCCGCTGACGTTGGCCGCCGAACTGTCCAGATTGATGGTCGCATCACCGGCCAGGCTGATGTTTCCACCCAGGGTGCCGTTGGAGAGTCGGATGGCGCCGCGTCCTTCGCTGTTGCCGCTGCCGCTGAGGCTGATCCCGCCCGCGAAAGACGGATTGACGCCGTTGGGCACGTAGAGCGTGTTGCCCGGGTCGATCACCAGAGCGGCTCCTGTGGCTCCGACGCCCGTGGCATTCCACTTGTCCCCCGTGGTGCCGAGCGACGAGAGCTGGATCGTGCCGTTGAATCCCGCGACGTTGGGCATCTGGATATTCCTCGGGTTGGTGTCGGCGGCGAACTGCACCTGCAGCAGGCCCGTTCCCGTGACGGTATTGTTGAGGGTGAGCGTGCCTCCCGAGGTCGTGAAGGTGTCATTGAGGAGCAGGGTGGATCCCGGTCCGATCGACAAGGTGCTGGTGCCCACGCCGTTGACTCCGCTGTCGACCGTGGCCTGAAGCGTGCCACCGCTGACCGTGGTCGTGCCCGAGTAGGTGTTGGCCGCATTCAGAACGGTCGTCCCGCTGCCGGTCTGGGCGAAGCCCCCTGCGCCGGTAATGGGCGCGCCGGAGAACTCGGTGCCCTGCGTGACAGTGTCGCTCTGGTTGACGGCAAAGACTCCTCCGGTGGCCAGGCTGATGGTGCTCGCGGTGTTGAGCGAGCCGCCGGTTCCTCCGTCGCCGAGGCTGAGAGTTCCCCCGGAAATGGCCGTCGCCCCGGAATAGGTGTTGTCGTTGGCCAGCGTGAGGGTCCGCGTGTTGGCGGCGTCGAGGTTGAGGTCGGTGTCGCCGCTGATGGCTCCGGTGCCGCTGATCGTGTAGTCATGGCTGGAGCTGTTCATCTTGACGCTGACGGGCGAAACCGTGGTGTTGAGCGTGACGATGGGATTGCCCGATGCCCCGGCGGCGTCGCCGAACAGCACATCGTCGAGCGTGTCGGCGAAGGTGGTGGGCGAGGAGGCCGCATCGAGCCAGTTCGTGGTGGCCGTGTCCCAGACGCCATTGCCGGTATTCCACGAGATCGCGCCAATCGCATTGGCGGTCACGGTGAAGTAGAGCGTGTTCGCGGCGACGCTGAAGGTGCCTGCGAGGCGGAAGGGGAAGACGGTGGTGAATCCGGAGCCGTCCGCCGGGCCGCTGGTCGTCCAGCTGACGATTGGGTACGTCTGGCTCACCGCGAGTGTGTTCACGAGATCGCCGGAAAGGTCGAGGGTGAGGCCGGTTCCGAGGCTCAGGTTGTCGACCAGCAAGGGAGCGACCGTGGTGCTCGGAGCTGTGGTGCCGTAGTCGATGACCAACGCGCTGCCGTTGCCCAGGGCGAGATCACCTGTGCTGGCGTGCTGGCCGTTGGCGACCTCGACCTGCGCTCCGGCTCCGGCTCCGCTTGCCACAACGACATCGGAGACACTGGTCCCCGCGCTGGATAGCTCGAGGGTGCCGGCGTTGACGTTGGTGGTGCCGGTGTAGGTGTTCGCACCGCCGAGGGTGAGGACGCCGTCGCCGAGTTTGGTCAGGCCTCCGCCCGTGGAGACTCCATCCTCCAGCAGCGCCCCGGGGAGGGTGATGCTGAATTCATCCGAGTCGATGGTGGCGCCTCCCGCGAGGACGTTCACCGCTGTTATGCCGGCGGAAAGGAACGCGGTGCTCGAGCGGCCGGCCTTGAGCGTGCCGCCATCGAAGTTGAAGGTGCTGGTGCCGGAAGCGCTCGAGTTGGCTCCGAGCACGAAGGTTCCGCCGCTGTTCAGGTTGAAGGTGGCGGTGCCCGGTCCCATGGCGAAGTTGCCGGTGCTGAGCAATTCCACCAGCCCGGTTCCGCCGACGGTCATCACGCCGGAGTTGCCGGCCACGTTGGCGATCGAAATGCCGCCGCCGTTGGTGATGCTGAGGACGCCTCCGGTCATGTTGAGGGTGCCGTTTGCTCCAGCGCTTCTGCCGACGACGAGGTTGGAGCCGCTGTTCATCGCGGCGTCCAGGGAGCCTCCGGTCATGTTCATGGTGCCGGCGCTGCCTTCACCGATCCGGAGTCCGCCGGCACCTGCCACGTTCGCGGTGCCGCTGAAATTCAGCACGCCGCCGTTGCGGATTTCCCAGTAGGCGTTGCCGTTGCCGGTGGCGGTGTAGCTGCCCGCGAGGGTTGCCACGGCGCTGCCGCCGTTGACGTTGAGCAGGCCGGCTGCTCCGCCCGTGCCTCCGGGATTGTAACTACTGCTGACGTCGTAGGTCAGCGAGCCGGCGGTGACCGTGGTGCCTCCGGTGGATTGGTTGGTGCCGGAGATGATTGCCGTGCCGTCGCCGGCCTTGGTGACCGAGGAGCTGCCGGAGATGGTGCCGCCAAGGGCGAGCGTGCGGCCGGCCGCGACGTTCCAGATATGTGCGCCATCCATGTTGAGGTCGCAGTCCAGCGTGAGATCCTGGGTCGCGGCCGACATGTCGATGTCGGTGACCGCCAGGCCGAGGGTCAGCGTGTTGCCGGCGTCGATGGAAACGGAGCCGGCAGGATCCTCGATCGCCAGTCCCGCCCATGTCGTGTCGCTTCCGAGAAGGGTTGTGTTGGCGGAGGTCACGACGTTGTTACAGACCGCGATCGCATCGGTGCCCGGGGCGTTGCCGCCGACCCAGCTGGAGCCGAGGTCGAGGTTGTCGGTGTTGTCGGCCTTGATGGTCTCGGTCGTGTAGGTAATGACGATCTGCCCAAGGCCGCCGGTGCCGCCGAATTGGGTGTTTTGCCCGAGATTGTGGCCGCCACCGCCACCTCCTCCCGGCGTCTGGCCGGGTCCGCCCGGTCCCTGGCTGCCGGCGGTTGTTGCTCCGGTCACGCCGTTGCCTCCGTTGCCCCCGCCGACGATACCTCCGGCACCGCCAGCTGCCGGGGTGTTGTTTCCACCCTGGCCGGCGCCACCGTTGGAGCTGTCGCCCGCACCGCCGCCGCCGCCGCCGCTGACGTTGCCTCCTCCGGTGGTGCCCGCTGCGCCGGCTCCGCCCGCGAATTTCACATCGCCCACGCTTGCGGCGGTGGTGCCACCGGCTCCTCCTCCGGCCGAGGCCGCGGTATTGGTGCCGTTGACGTAGACGTTCCGGCCTCCCGTTCCGCCCGCAGCGGTGACGGTGACACTGCTATCGCCGACGAAGGTCACGGTTCCTCCGTTCACCGCGCCGCTGTTGTTGGTCGTGGTGCCGTTCGAGCCGCTGACGGCTGCCGGGGGAATGGTGATCGTGTAGGACAGTCCGGGCGTGACCGGCACGGCGATCGTCCTTGCGTACGCGCCGCCGCCACCGCCACCGCCATTCTGAACACTGTTGGTGCTCGTTTGATTGTCCTTTCTTCCGGAACCGCCGGCACCACCACCACCCCAGCATTCGACCTGGATCGAGGTGACTCCGGGAGGGCAGACCCAGTTGGTTGTACCTGCCGTGTTGTAGATATCCTGGCCGGCATCGGCCGATGATGACCACGCGAGCATTGCAGCGAAAGCGAGCGCGGAGGTGAACGTGGACGGTTGAAGGTGTGCCGGGAAACCGGTGCCTTGGAGGGTCTGCCTTTGGAAGGCGTAGGGTCTTTTCATGTTGGTACGAAGATGCGGCGAGGGATCACCCTGCCGGATGGATTTTTAGCCACAAAGATGCCCTGCGACCGAAGTCAGGCAGGGCTCAACGAAATGAAGGGAACGAGGGAATCGCCGGCTGTGGGGAAAACAAAAACTTCCAGTAGCACGCTAGCCGATCGCGGGAGTTTGTCCATCCCCCGAGAGGGGGAGAAGGTCGGGTTTGATTCGTGTCGGGTTTCTGGAAGGATGGTGGGCGAGACCGAAGCGGTCGCTGCCAACCCATGAAAGTCGCGCACCCGGATTCGTCGGCGATCGCAAGCGTCCCGCAGACGCTCCTCCGATGCGTCCATCGCGCTACCGGAATACGGGTGGCTGTCGCCGCCGTCTTCGGACTGATGGGATGGTCGTGCGCGCTGAAGGCGTTGGACGAGGAGGAGTCCGCCAGTGGTTCGGCATCGAACGCCGAGGCGGTGACATCGGCAAAGCAGGCGTGGGAAGTCGGTCCGTGGATCTGGAGTCCGGAGACCTACGACAAGCAGACCTGCCGGCTCTGGAGGTCGTTTGTCATTCCCGCTGATGCGGAGGTCGAGCACGCGCGGATCCGGATCTCGGTCGACAACGGCTATCGCCTGATGCTCGACGGGCGTGAGATCGGATCCGGAAGCGACTGGCGGAGTGTTACCGAATATGAACTCGGCCGGCAGTTGAAGCCGGGTCGGCACGTGGTGGCGGTCGAAGGTTTCAACGACAACCGGGAGGCGGGCATGCAGTTCGGCCTGCGGGTCGATTTGTCGAATGGCGAGGACATCGAGGTCCTGTCCGACACGGACTGGCGGATTGCTCCCGCCACCGTCAACGGTTGGGAAAGCATCCGGGAGGCGCCGCCGGGCTGGGGGCATGCGATCGAGGTCAGCTCCGACCTTCCCCGCTCCGACCAATGGCTGAAGCGGGTGCCGACGATGCTGGTGAAGGTGAATGTGGCTCCGCCCGTGGACATCCGCTTCTGGCAGTATGGTTGGTTCCAGGCGCTGCTGTGGTGTGCGGTGGCGTTTGCGGTGTTTCTCTGTCTTCGCCTGATGGCCCGCATTTCGCTGCACACGAACGCACAGGAGCTGCTGAACCGCGAGCGCGACCGGATCGCGCGGGACATCCACGACGAGTTGGGTGCGCGTCTGACCGAACTCGCGCTCGAAGGCGAGGTCATCCAGACGGAATTGCCGACCGACTCGCTGGCGCGGCCGCGGCTCGAGGCGTTGTGCGAAAAGGCACGGGCGGTCTCCGGCGCGATGGATGAAGTCGTGTGGATGGTGAATTCCCGGCGCGATACGTTGCGGGACTTCGCCAACTATGCCTGCAAGCAGACGCAGCGGTTTCTCGAGGCGCTCGAGCTCCGGTGCCGGCTCGATGTGGATGGCGACCTGCCGGATGTGCCTCTCGATCTTCCCTTGAGGAGAAGTCTGCTGCTGGGCGTGAAGGAAGCGGTCAACAATGCCGCGAAATACTCGGGTGCCTCCGAGCTTTTCCTCCGGATCCACGTCCGGGGGCCGATCCTGTCGGTGGTGATCGAGGACGATGGCAAGGGCTTTGAAACGGAATCGGCGGATCCGCTGCGCAACGGGCTCCGCAACATGCGGGAGCGGATGGAAGAGGTCGGCGGAGTGTGTCGGATCGATTCCCGTCCAGGAGAGGGATGCCGCGTCGAGTTCGAGGTGCCGATCCCGAAGGCCGGCGTACGCGGTCGCGCGCCGGCGAGATCCGGCACGCTGGTGGCCGCGGTCACCCCATCCGCGCTAGCGGGAAAACCAAGATCCGAGGGAGTGAAGTCATGAGTGAAGAAGCGATGCAGGAGAGAAAAGGGGCGACGTGCATCCGGGTGGCGCTGGTGGAAGACCAACTCGACACCCGGGAGAGTTGGAGGCGGTTGATCTCGTCATTCCCCGACTTCGAATGCACCTGTGTCTGTGCGTCTGCCGAGGACGCCCTCCGGATGATCCCCGAGAACTTGCCGGACGTGGTGCTGATGGATGTATTCCTGCCGAGGATGTCGGGCATCGAGTGCACCGCGCGCCTGAAGGCGATGAAGCCGGACATCCCGATCGTGATGCTGACGGCGTCCGACGAGGACGAGATCCTCTTCCTCGCGCTGGAGTCCGGCGCGGATGGCTATCTGTTGAAACGGACGAAGCCGGCCGATCTCCGAGCGGCTTTGCTGGACGTGCTCAACGGAGGAGCGCCGATGACCAGCGAAATCGCCCGCCACGTGGTCGCCTCTTTCCGGAAGAAATCCGGACTCTCCGATCCCTCGGTGGCCCTCACCCATCGCGAGGAGGAAACGCTCGTGCTGCTGACCAAGGGTTATTCGAACAAGGAGATCGCCGACCATCTTGGCATCGGGATCGAGACCGTCCGCAGCCACCTGAAGAACATCTACACCAAGATGCATGTCCGCTCCCGTACCGAAGCCGTGGCCCATTACATGTCGCGGCGCCTCGGCTGAAACCCACGTTAGTCGGCAAACCACGCCAGCACGTCCTTGAGCGTGTCGACGATCGCCTCGCCCGGGCTCATGTAGTCGCCGTCGGGCAGATCGGCACCGGAGTCCGGCGGGAAGTTGCGCGAGGCGCGTCTTGCCCGCTGTCTCTGGATATCGACCGACTTCAGTCGCTCCGCCTTGCGGGTTTCGTGTGCCTGGTGGAGGTGCTTTCCTCCCGCTCGCCACCATTCGAGCATCCGCCTCAGCTCACCACCTTCGACCCACACGCCATGGGTCCCGCAACGGTCGAGGATGACCCCGCTCTGGCCGCCGAAGTTGAGGTGGCTCATCATTTCCCGGCACATCGGGCAGCGCAGGTAGATGACCTCGTGGTTGTAGCCGAAGTTCTCCGAGATCTCCGAAAGCCGCTGGCGGTCGAGCCAGACCAGCGGATTGGTTTTCGCTTCCAACAGAGCCTCGAGTTCACCCGGATTGAAGAACAGGCCGAGGCAGGACTCGCAGCGCTCGATGCGGATCTTCGGATCGGCGTCGAACTCGATCACGCTCAGGGTCGATTCACATCCCGGACAGGGCAGGGATCCGTCGTTACCGAGGTCGCGGAAATGGATCTGCTGAAGGTCGACATCCTGCCGTGTGTTGCAGAACGGACAGATCGTCAGGTTGCCTTCAAGCCGGCCTCCGCAGTGAGCGCATTTCACGCGCCGAGCTTCGTCGCCGACGCTTGTTGCCCGCAAGGGGAAAGCCTGGGGGGAATTGGAGCGGCGCGCCTGTTATACTCCTCATGCAGCCGGCTTCCCTCGGCTCCGCGAGCTCGCTCGGAAGTCAGTAATCTCGCTCCAGAAGATACTCGGCGATCTGGCGAAGCCGGTGTGCCTTCCTGCCGAAGGGTTCAAGGGCCGACATCGCCTTCTTGGTCAGGCGGTGGGCTTCCTTGCGGGCCTTGTCGAGCCCGAGGATGGCCGGGTAGGTCGCCTTGGCCACGGCCTCGTCCTTGCCGGCGGTCTTGCCGAGCTTCTCGGTGGTCTGCGTGACGTCGAGGATGTCGTCGATGACCTGGAACGCGAGCCCGAGGGCGTGACCGAAGGTGGAAAGCGACTCGAGTTTCCCATCGGTGGCGTTGGCGCTCATCGCGCCGAGCCGGATGCTGGTCGTCAGAAGCGCCGCCGTCTTGGCTTCGTGGATCTTCACCAACTGCGCCTTGGTCAGGTCCTTGCCCTCACCCTCGAGGTCCATGACCTGGCCCCCGATCAGTTTCGTCGAACCTCCGGTGATCGCGAGCTCGGCGACGAAGGCCGCCAGCGGATAGCGCCGGGTCGGTGACGACTCGGACAGCACCAGGAATGCCTCGGTAAGGAGTGCGTCACCGGTCAGCACCGCCATGCCGTCGCCATAAACCTTGTGGCAGGTCGGCCGGCCGCGCCGCAGGTCGTCGTCGTCCATGCACGGCAGGTCGTCATGGACCAGCGAGTAGGTGTGCATCAGTTCGACCGCGCAGGCCGAGGGCAACGCGGCATCCGGATCGCCCCCGCAGGCTTCGGCGGCCGCGAGGCAAAGGACGGGACGCAAGCGCTTGCCGCCGGCGAACAGGCTGTAGCGCATCGCCTCGTGCACCGTGGCCGGCCGTTGCCTCGCCTTCGGCAGGAAGGCATCGAGGGCCGCATCCACCTCCGCGGCGCGGTCGGTCAGGTATTGCTTGAGGTCGTCCATGAGGATGGGGGATTCACCGCCAAGACGCCAAGGTCGCCAAGGAGGAATTCAGGTGGGCCGAACGGGGAGTCCGGGCGGTTCCGGGTCAGAGCAGCTCGGCGATCTGCACGGCATTGAGGGCCGCTCCCTTGCGGACCTGGTCACCGACGACCCACAGGTCGAGCGCGTTCTTGAAGACGAGGTTCTTGCGGATGCGTCCGACGAGGCAGTCGTCCTGACCGGTGGTGTCGAGTGGAACAGGGAACTGTCCGTTGGCCGGATCGTCCTTCACTGCGACTCCAGCCTTTCCGGCGTAGGCGGCTCGTGCCGCGTCGACATCGACCGGTCGTTCGAACTGGGCGGTGATCGAGATCGAGTGCGAACGGTAGACCGGCACGCGCACGCAGGTGCACGAGACTTTCAATTCCGGGAGACCGAGGATTTTGCGGCCCTCGTTGAGCATCTTCAGCTCCTCCTTGGTGTAGCCGTTGTCGGTGAAGGCGTCGACCTGGGGGATCACGTTGAAGGCGATCTGGCGCGGGTAGACCTTGGGTTCGAAAGTGCCGCCGGTGGCGATCGCATTGACCTGCTCCTCAAGCTCGACGATTCCCTGCGCGCCCGAGCCCGACACGGCTTGGTAGGTCGAGGCGATGATCGAGCGGAGACCGAAGGCTTCGTGAAGCGGGGCCAGCCCCATCAGCGCGATGATGGTCGAGCAGTTCGGGTTGGCGATGATCCCGCGCGGGGCGGTGCGGGCGGTGTCCGGATTGATTTCCGGGACGACCAGCGGCACGTCCTCGTCCATCCGGAAAGCCGACGAGTTGTCGATCACCACGCAGCCGGCCGCGGCCGCCGAGGGCCCGAATTCCTTCGAGATCCCGCCGCCGGCGGAAAACAGCGCGATATCGATCCCCTCGAACGAGTCGTGGGTGAGTTCCTTGACCTCGATCTCTTCGCCGCGGAAGGGGAAGCGTTTGCCGGCCGAGCGGGCGGAAGCGAGCAGGGTCAGCGACTTGACCGGGAAGTCGCGCTGCTCGAGGCACAGGCGCATCTCTTCGCCCACCGCACCGGTGGCGCCGACGATCGCGAGGTTCTTGGGTTCGCTCATGGAATCGGAAGGGGCGGGCAGTGTAGGGCCCGATGCGCGGCTGGCAATCCTGTCGTGCGTTTCCCATGACTCCGGGTGCGGAGGGTCGCCTGCGTGTGATTTTTGAACCGCGAATGGACGCCAATGGACGCGAATTCCGATACCGGCGAAGGGAATCCGATCGGATGGGGCTGTGAAGCCCGGGGACCGTAAGAATCGGACCGGCATGGCCCTTGGTTGGGAGAGATTTCCCGTTCATTCATGTGAATTCGCGTTCATTCGCGGTCCATCAATTCGAGGGTTGAACGCCGGATTTGCCGCCCCGGCTTTTACCTTGCGCGGTCGGGTCGGGTCGTTAGAGTGGGCGCGTTGTTGCCAGTCGGCAGCTCCACCCAAACATCGAACTACCTGACCTACTCAGATCATGAAAATCGTGAAGATCGCCCTCCTTGCCGCTGCAGCCGCCGGTACTTTCCTCGCCACTTCCTGCTGCGAGAGCGCTCCGGCTCCTGCTGCTCCGACCTACGTGGCTCCTGCCAAGTAAGGATTTCGGACTCCTCCGGCTGACCGCCGGGAGAGAAACAATGACTTAAAACCGGGGCGGACTGCTTGACAGTCCGCCCCGTATTTTCGACAGCATTCGCAGTCAACGTCACCAAAAACCAATGATGATCCGATTTCTTGCCGCTCTTAGCGCTTCCGCCATCGCCCTGATCAGCGCCTCCTGCTGCTGCACCGGCGAACCTGCCGCACCGGCCCTCCGCGAACTTCCGCAGTTCCAGGAGATGCCAGCCGCCGTGGAATACTCCAAGTAAGCGGTCTCTCCGATCCCAACGATTTTCAAGCACCGGCCTTCCCAAGGAGGCCGGTGTTTTTTTTGTGCTCTGATCCCGGCACGGCGCCTGCAGGTGAGGGCTCCGTGAAGCCTCTGTGAATTCCAACTTCGCCTCCTTTTTATCATTTTCCTAACACCGGCGACGCTTCAGGGGTTTTAGACCGTCAGACTTTTTCATTCTCCGATCCCCATGTCCCAGGAAGCCACCGCCCCGTCCGTCGACGCCGCCCGCGAGGCCGCGCAACGCATCTCCACCGAGCTCTCACGGGCGATTGTCGGCCAGGACGCCATCGTCGCCGCGCTGGTCGGCTCGCTATTTGCCAACGGCCACTGCCTGTTGGTCGGCGTCCCCGGGCTGGCAAAGACCCTTCTGGTCCAGTCGATCGCCAAGGTCCTCGGCCTCGACTTCAGCCGGATCCAGTTCACGCCCGACCTGATGCCGTCCGACATCCTCGGATCGGAGGTCATCCACGAGGTCCAGGGCCGAATGGAGTTCGAGTATCGGAAGGGCCCGATCTTCGCCAATCTGGTGCTGGCCGATGAAATCAACCGGACGCCGCCGAAGACGCAGGCCGCGCTGCTGGAGGCGATGCAGGAACGCCGCGTGACGATCGCCGGCGAGACCCGGGCGCTGCCCGATCCGTTCCTGGTGGTGGCGACCCAGAACCCGATCGAGCACGAGGGGACCTACCCGCTGCCCGAGGCCCAACTCGACCGTTTCATGTTCTCGCTCGACCTCGGCTACCCCGACCGCGACGAGGAGATCGAGATCGTCCGGCGGACGACGATCGGAGACTTTCCCACGCTCAACGCGGTGGTCGGTCCGGAGGAAGTCCGGGCGCTGCAGAAGCTCGTCCGGGCGATGCCGGTGGCCGACCACGTGCTCGGCTACGCCGTCGACCTCGCGATGGCGACCCGTCCGGCGGAAAGCACGGCATCGCAGGTCGCCAAGGACTACCTCGAGTGGGGCGCCGGACCGCGAGCTTCGCAGTACCTCGTCCTCGGGGCGAAAGCGATGGCGCTCCTCAACGGCCGTGCCGCACCGGCCTGCTCGGACATCCGGGCCGTCGCGCCGGCCGTGCTCGGTCACCGGATCGTGCCGAACTACCGCGCCACCGGCGAGGGCAAGAAGGCATCCGTCCTCGCCGCCGCCGTGACCGCCGAGGTCAAGGAACCGAACTACTGAAAACCGGCCCCGGATGACCACTCTCCCGGATCTCACCGAACACCTCCACGTCGGGGGGCGCTTCTGCTACCCCGACTGGGAGGCGATCGGCGAGATCATCGAGGAGAAGCTTCCGGAGTCAGAGAGAAGCGATGCGTGGATGGACGTCTCGCACCAGTGGGTCAACCGGATCCGCTCCGGACTGGGTGGTGGCTACCAAGTCCACGAGACGCCGAACTTCCTGCTGGTCACCGAGGCTCCGGATCACGTGGTCCGGGGTGCCAAGGAGTTCCTCGAGGAAGCCCTGAAACGGATCCTCGGAAGCCTTCACGGTGTGACGTCCGATGACGGCTACGGGAAGCACGTGGTGTTCATTTTCGGCAAGCTCGCCGACTACTATGACTACATCGATCCCTTCTATCCCGACGGCGAGCATCCGATGTCGGGAGGGGTTTGTCTGAGTGGCGCGGGCTATGTCCACTTCGCGCTGCCGGCAACCGACTACTCGTCCTATCGGACCGTCTTCGTCCACGAGTTGACGCATGCATGCGTCACCCACCTCCCGATCCCGACGTGGCTCAACGAGGCTCTCGCGATGCGGATGGAAGAGTGGGTTTGCGGCACACAGGTGTTTCACCTCGATGCGGAGATGTATGGGAAGCATGAGGACCACTGGAATGAACACACCATCCAGCAGTTCTGGACCGGTGAGTCATGGAACCTGCAAGGGGACAGCTTCGAGTTGAGCTACAATCTCGCGCAGGTGCTGTGGCGGAAGATCGAGGTCGACATCGGTCCGCCACGCGAGGTGCTGCTCGAGTTCGCCGCGAAGGCCGATTGGGAGGATGCCGGTGAAGGGGCGTTTCGCGCGCTCTTCGACTTGAGTCTCGGCGAGCTCGTTGCCGATTTCCTTGGCGAAGGTCCATGGGCGCCCGACCCCACGATGTGGCCCGAGCCCGGACAAGCTCAGACCAAAACCGCCTCCAGCCGGTTGCCGGGTGGTCTCGCCTTATCCCGAACCTCAACCGTTTCCTGATCAGCCGCCATGTCGGATCCGCCACCCATTCCCTCCCGGTTTGCCCGCGCCAAGGCGCTGGCGGCGGAAGGCGCACCGGTGCCGCCGCCGATGCCGCAGCGGGATCAACCGCCGGCTGCTCCGGTGGGAGCACCGCCTCCGATGCCGGCCACCAAGGTGAAGAAGGTGGAGGTTCCGGATCGCGAGAAGCAGCGTGAGCGGATGGCCTCGGGCTTGCTCGATCCGCAGTCGCTCGACCGCTACCGGCATCTCGTTGCGTTCGCGCGGACGGCGGTCGAGAGCCGCTTCGCCGGTCGCCACAAGTCGCCGGACCTCGGCAGCGGGGGAGAGTTCGCCGAGTTCACCCACTACTCGCCCGGACTTCCGACCTCGGGGATCGATTGGCGCCAGTACGGACGGAGCCGCAAGCTCTACATCCGTCGCTTCGAGGAGCTCTCGGACATGACGGCGCATCTGGTCGTCGATGCTTCGTCCTCGATGCGCTTCAGCGGGCCGATGCGCGAGTCGAAGGCGATGCGGGCCGTCCGCACCGCAGCCGCGCTCGCCTACCTGATGACCCGGCAGGGGGACAAGGCGTCGCTCACGCTTTTCAACGATCAGGTCCGCCACCACTTGCCGGCCGGCGGCACGCGTCGCCATCTCCACCAGATGCTCCGCGCGCTGGTGACACCCGGCTACGAGGCGGCGGGCAAGACCGACATCGCCGGCTCGCTTGCCGCGACAGTGCCGTTTCTCAAGCCGCGCGGTCGCGTGGTGATCCTGTCGGATTTCCTCGGAGAAGATGCGGAAGGCATTCTCGATGCCATCGGGCCGTTGATCCACCGCCGCCACGAGGTGCTGATGCTCCAGCTTTCCGATCCCGACGAGCGGACGCTCCCGGACGTCCACCTCGCGCGGTTCGTCGACATGGAGACCGGCGAGGAAGTGCAGGTCGAACCGGCCGAAGTCCGGAGCCGCTTCGAGAAGACCGTCACACAGCGAACCGAAACGCTTCGCCAAGGAGCCCTGAACCGCGGCGTCGATTTCGCCGTCCTGCGAACCGAACGTCCCTACCGCGAAGCCATCGAGGCCTACCTCGGGTTCCGCCAGTGGAATAGCCTCTGATGAACTTCCTGCAGCCAGGCTTTCTGATTCCCTTTGCGGCGGCGGTGGCGATTCCGCCGCTGATCCACTGGCTCAGCCGGCGGTTCCCGAAGAAGTTCATGTTCTCTTCGGTCGATGACCTGAAGCGGACGATGGTCGGGCGCTCGCGGCTTTTCAAGTGGCGGCATCTTCTTCTTCTGCTCCTGCGCACCTTCGCGATCGCCGCGCTTCTCACTGCCTTCCTGCTGCCGGTCACGGGGCTCGACGGTGCGGATCCGAAGAAGGGCGGACGACGGGTGATCCTGATCGTTGATCACTCGCTCTCGATGACCGCCGCGGAAAGCGGAGCGACCGCCCGCTCGCGGGCGATCGGTGAAGTACGACGTTTGCTGGACTCGTTGGGACCGGATGACCGGTTCCAAGTGATCCTCGCCGGACGCTCGCCGCGTGCCGCATTTCCGGATTTCTCCGACCACCGCGCAGCGGCCCTGGATTTCCTGAAGGAGGCGACACCGCCCGCGACCGCCGCCGACATCCAGGCGGCCTGCGCGCTGGCATCATCGATCGGCGAGGTGCAGATCGATCCGCCCGATGTTTATTTCTTCTCCGACTTCCAGCGGAAGAACTGGGCCGATGCCGCCTTCAACCGGTTGCCGGAAGGCTCACGGCTGGTATTCGTGCCAACGACCGGAAACCCGGAGCGCCCCAATCACGCGGTGCTCGGTGTCGAACCGGGGCCGACCGCGCCGGTGGCGGGTGCGCCGTTCGAGGTGATCGCCCGCATCGGCAACCATTCGCCTGACGCATGGCGCGGCAAGGTCGAGGCGCGTTTCCTCGACGGTCCGACCACCGAGACGGAGGTCTCGCTTCCGGCGTGGGGCGAGGTTGAAGTGTCGCTCACGCTGGGCGTCCCGGCCTCGGGCCTGCTTCCGCTGGTGGTTTCGCTGCCGCCCGACGACCTGCCGCTCGACGACGAGCGCCGGCTGGTGATCGAGGCCGGCGATCAGGAGGAAGTGGTTTTGCTCACGCCCGACTCCTACGATCCGGCCGCGCCCGAGCCGGTTCTCTTCATTGCCACCGCGGTGAATCCCTACGGTCCGGGCGAGGGTGCCTACCGGCCGCGGATGATCGAGCCCTCCAAGCTCGACGCTACCGAGATCGGCGGAGCCACTCGGATCATTGCCAACCGTCTGCCGCTACTCGGCGACACCGCGACCGACACACTTGCCGGCTTCCTGCGCGGCGGGGGTGGGGTGGTGTGGTTCCTCGATGGACCGGCGGCGAATGACAACCTGCTTCGGCTTTCCGCGAGCCTCGGGATCGAAGCGCCGCTGCGGGTCACCGAAACCTACACCCGTGACCAGATGCCGGACGGTGCGCTGCGGTTGGCCAAGGGCGATTTCGACTCGCGCTTTCTCAAGCTCTTCGCAGGTGAACGGAGGCAGAATCTCGGACTGCTCGAGTTCTATGAAGTCCAGCGCGCGGCGCGCGGAGCGGACAGCAAGGCCCTGCTGACTTTTGCCGACGGCACGCCTGCGATGGTCGAGATCCAAGCCGGCCTCGGCACCCTGCTGGTCTGCAACTTCTCGGTTTCCGAGAGCGCATCGAACCTCGCCCGCCAGCGTCTTTTCCCGGCCTGGATCCATGAGCTGCTGCGTCGCCTCGATACTTCCTCCAGCACGGCCAACGACCGCTTCCTTCCCGGCGATCCCCTGAATGCCGAGGCGTGGACCAGTGAGGTCGCCGGGCGTGACCTGATGGGGCCGGACGGCGTGCCCGTTCCCTATCACACCAATCTCAGCGGCGAGCGTGCGTCGGTTTCGTTCACCCCCGACCAGCCCGGCTTTTACCGGCTCAAGGGACCGATCGGTCAGGACATCCTCGCATTTGCGGTGAATGCCGATCCCGGCGAGTCCGACCTGCGCAGCCTCGACCCTACCGTGCTGCCCGACCGCGCGAGCGGTCAGGGAGTCGAGGGGGCGACCGCGATGGAGCAACTCGGCAGCTTCTCCGATCTCCTGAACGGCCGCCCGGCGTTCTACTGGTTCGTGCTGCTGGCCCTTCTCTTTCTCGCCTTCGAGTCGCTCGTGTTGCGCGGCACCGCTCCGAAACCCGCATGACCTGGGACCCCGTCATACCCCTCCACTGGATCGCGCTGGCCGCCCTGCTCGCGCTCGGCAGCTCGTTGTGGGCGGCGGTGCGGGCGAACAAGCGTCTCGGAAAAGGCCGGGCTACGATGCTTACCGTAGTCCGCATCCTTGCCATTGCCGGCATCCTCGCGCTGCTGCTGCAGCCGTCGAAACGCGAGGTCCACCATCCTCCGGTCCGGCAGCGTTCGATCCTGGTCGCCATCGACACCTCGGCCTCGATGCAGACAGCCGATCTGGATGGTGCGACCCGTTTCGACATCGCCCGCAAGACGGTGCTCGAGGATCTGCTGCCGTCGGCGGGCGACACGCCGGTCGATCTGTTCCTTTTCGATCACACCGCCCGCCCGGTCAGTCCGGCCGGATTGGAAGGCATCCCGGAAGCGGACGGTGACGAAACCAAGATCCACAGCTCGGTCGAGCGGATCGTCGCGAGCACCCACAATCCGCCGCCCGCCGGGCTTTTCCTCTTCACCGACGGCCACGATTTCGAAGGAGAACCGCCGAGTCGGACCGCTCGCGCCGCGCGGGCGCGGGAAATTCCGATCTTCACCGTGCCCACCGGCACGCCCGCCACGGCGCCCGACGTTTCGCTGCGGATCGCTTCATATCACCCGTACACTTTCATCGGCCAGTCGACGCGGCTGTCGGCATCGATCCGCACCAGCGGGTTCCCGAACCAGCAGATCGTCGTGGATCTGCTGCGCGATGGCAAACCGGCCGACTCGAAGACTCTGGAAACCGGCGCCGCCACGTTCCTCGACGTCGATTTCTCGGTCACCGAGGAGGAGGCCGGGCAATACGAGTACACGATGCGGGCGCGTCCGATGCCCGGGGAAACGGAGACGGCCAACAACTCGACGTCGACCTTCCTCAATGTCGTCGACGACAAGCTGCGCATCCTCGAGATCGAAGGTCGGCCGTACTGGGACTCGACCTTCCTGCGTCGCTCCATCACCCGCAACGACAAGTTCGAGATCGACTCCCTGGTCGCGTTCGCCGAGGGCCGCGTGCGGGCGATCCGATCCGACCCCGAGCTGGTCGCCGAGGCACTCTCGCCGCCGGCCAAGATGGAGGACTTCAACAACTACCACCTCGTCGTGCTCGGCAAGGAAGCGGAGCGGGTGCTGGGAGAAACCGGCATCCGGGCGCTCGAACAGTGGGTGAAGGAAGGCGAGGGGATCGTCATCTTCGCCCGCGGGCGGGCGTGGACTCCGGAGATCGGCCGAGATCTGGAACCGATCACCTGGGGCGACAAGGCGCGCACCGGCGTGGCGCTCGACCTTTCCGCGGTGAACAACTTCCCGCCGCTGCGAATCCTGCAGGAGGCGCGTCGCGAGGACGCGCAACTGAGCTTCGACGCGCTGCCGGGAGCCTCCGAGCCGAAGACATTGGCGACGGTTTTCGGCCGCACGCTCGAAGACCAGCCGGCGATCGTTTACCGGCGCTACGGCAAGGGTCAGGCGCTGTCGCTTGGCATCGCCAACGCGTGGCGCTGGGTGTTCAACGAGCGTGCCGAATTCGACAACAACGCGTTTGACCGCTTCTGGGACCAGACCGCCCTTTGGTTGCTCGCCAACCGCGGCCTGACGCCGCTCTCGGGTTTCAGCTTCACCGCCAACTCGGCGAACATTCCGATCGGCGAGACGATCAGCTTTTCGCTCAGCGCCGCCGGCGTTGAACTCCCGCCCGAAGCTCCCGCGATCACCGTTTTCTTCGACGGCCGCCCGCTGACCAAGCTCTCGATGTCGAAGGGTGAGGGGCTGAGTGGATACAGTGCGACCTTCAATCCGGAGAACCCCGGTCGCTACGAGGCGGCGATGACCATGCCCGACGGCGAGCGCAAAACGGTCCGCTTCATCAGCTATCGACAGAACCTCGAACGCGTCGAGACCGCCGTCGACATGTCCTACCTGCGCGCGCTCTCACGGGCATCCGGTGGAACCCGCATCGAGCCAAAGGATCTGACCGAAACGGTCAAGCAACTGCTGATCGAAACCGGCCGCCAGGACCCGATCGAGCGGATCCGTCCGATCTGGCCCACCGCTCCGTTCTTTCTCTTGCTGATTCTTCTGCTATCGATGGATTGGTACCTTCGCCGAAAGTGGGGACTCGCCTGATCCCAACCCCGACAACCGATGATTCCCGAACTTCAGAACTCTCTTGAACGCGCCGGACGCTCGCACGTCCGCCACCGGGTGCTGGGCATCGTGCTCAAGGCGATCCCGTGGGCCGTCGGTCTGCTGGTGCTCTGCTTCGCGATCGACATCATCGCGCACCTCCCCGCCGGCGCGCGAGAGTGGATCCGCAACGGTCTCATCATCATGACCGTCCTTTTGCTCGGAGCGGCACTCGCGGTGGCGCTCCTGCGCCACCCGCCGGTCCTGCGCACGGCACGGATGATCGAGGACCGTCTGCCGGAACTCGACTCGAGGCTGATCAATATCCTGCAGCTCGAGTCGCAGGTCGAGGATCCGGACAAGTCGGAGGTGACCCGTCAGCTCGCGCGGCGGGCGGTCGATGACGCCGCACGCGATTTGCCGATGGCCAAGTTCGCGCCCGCGGTGCGTCCGCCGCAGCTGGTCCGAAAGCTCGTGTTCGCGGCGCTGGTGCCGGCATTGCTGGTGGTCGTCACGCTTGTCTGCGGTGAACCCGGAGCCCGCGAGTGGGCGCGTTTCCTCGATCCACACGGCGACCATCCGCCGATTTCCTTTACCCGTTTGGCAATCATCGATCCGGCGGAAGACGGCTACGCGGTGCCGTTTCGCGACGCGTTCCGAGTGACGGTCGAAGCCGGTGGCCACCGCCCGAAGGAGGTCTTCCTGACCGGAGTCACCGAGGAGGGCGTCAACCTCTTCACCCTGCCGATGGCGCAGATCGAGAAGGGCAAGTTCGGGGTGCGCGTCGAGGATGTCCGCGAACCGCTCTACGTGTATGCCCACACCGAGGGCGAGTCGGCGCTCAGCACGCGTCGACACATCGACGTGATCCTGGAGCCGCGTATCGAGCGGGCGTGGGTCACGGTCGAGCCACCTGCCTACACCGGACAGCCGTCGCAGAAGATGCCCTTCGGTTTCAACGGCCTGCGGGCCTTGGAAGGCGGCATGATGAAGTTCGAGATCGAGTCGAACCGGCCGCTGGGTCCGGGCCGTATCGTTTACGAAATCCCCGGGAAGGATCCGCAGGAGTTTCCCTTGGTTCCGGAGGAAGCGGATTCGGTGGAAACGGTGATCGGCAACGTGCCGGCGCTTGCGACAGGGCGCTTGGTCTTCCACATCGAGGATGTCGATGGCCGGGCCGCCGGCGAGACACCGTCGACTTCGGTGACCGTGACCCACGACGCCGAACCCGCGGTGAGCCTGCTTTTCCCGACCGAAGACACCTTCGTCGTCGAAACGATGACGATCGAGCTGATCGCGGAAGCGGCGGATGACATCGGGCTTCGCTCGATGCGCCTTCACACCGGAATCGATGGCGAGTTCAGCGAACCCGAGACCGTGCGCTTCGATCCACCGGGCGAGACGCGTCATCGGATCAAGCGCAAGCTCGACCTCCCCGCGCTCGGATTGAAAGCGGGCCAGACGATCACGGTGTTCGCGGATGCGCTCGACGGCGCGCCCGATCCGCACTTCAGCAAGACCGAGCAGAGGACCCTGACCCTGATCACTGAGGACCAGTACAACGAGGCGCTGAGGCGTGAGGCCGATGTCGCGCTGATCGCCGGCAAATACGAGGCGGTGCTCGAACGGCTGCGCGAGGCGGTCGAGGAGCAGAAAGCGATCGAGGAACAGCTCGCTGCGGCCAAGGAGTTGCCGCCGGAAGAAGCGACCGCCGAAGTCGGTGAGGCGTTCCAGCGCCAGCAGAACCTGAACAAGCGGCTTGAGGGGATCGCCCGCGACATGCGCGACGTGACCCGCGACAATCCGGTTTACGATTTCGAGAAGGATCTCGCCGAATCCCTCGCCGAGCGGGCGGAGGAGATCGAGAATTCGGTCGAGCAGAACCGCCAGGATGTGGATGAAGCGCTCAAGGAGTCGGCCGCCGGCGAGCCGGTGAAGCCGGAGGAACGCGAGGCTCTCGAGAAGGCGGCCCGCGAGCAGAAGGAGCGGCTTGCCGAAGAGCAACAGCAGGCGGAGGAGCAGGTCCAGCAGCCGCTGGAGGATCTTGCCGACTTCCACGAAATGCTGAAGAACTTCAACCAGCTGCGGAATCTGGCTGAGGAGCAGCGCCAGCTCGCCGAGGAAGCGGCAGCGGCCGACCGCGGTCAGGAGCAGCTCACTCCTGAAGACAAGGCGGCGCTGCGCGACCTCGCCAACCGCGAGCGCCAGCTCGGACAACGCCTCGAACAACTTCAGGAGAAGCTGCGTCAGGATGCCGAGCGAATGCGCGACAAGATGCCGGAGATGGCCGAGGCCGCCGAACAGCTGGCGGATCAGCTTGAGCACAATGGTCTTCCCGGCCAGGCCCGCGATGCCGCCGGCGAGATGCTCGAAGGCGACGCCGCCGGTGCGAATCAGCAGGCGCAGCGGCTCAAGGAACAGCTTGAGGAGATGCTCGGCGGTCAGCCGGGGCAGGGTGGCCAACCGGGCGATGCTCCGGGCGAGCAGGCCGCGGGTGAGCGGCTCGCGCAATTGCTTCAGGGATTCGGCATGCGGCCGGGCAACAATTTCCAGCAGATGCTCCAGTCGCTGCGCTTCACCCCGCCGGGCATGGGCATGGCCCAAGGTGGTGCCGGGATGGGCATGGGCGGCATGCAGGCGCAGGGGATGATGGACGGAAATCCGCAGGCGATGCTCGGTGGAGAGAGTCTCAAAGGCGGCGACATCGCCCGCCGGCTGTCCGGCATGGGCGGCGGCCAGGGAATGGGTGGTGGTCCGGGTGAAGCGGTCGAGTCGACCGAACTCGCCGCCGAGGACATCCGCTCCAGCCGTCGCACCGACACGCCGGAATCCGCAACACTCATGATGGAATACGAGGACGTCGCCGACGCCTACTTCGACCGACTGACCACTCCCAACCCCTGATCGACATGAAACGAATCGCTCTCATTTTCAGCCTGCTCGTCGCGCCGCTGGTGGCCGACGAAGCCCAGCGGATCAAATGCGGCAACCTGGTGTATGGCAAAGGCCAGACCTCGGTCTGCTTTGCCGATGCCTTCCTCAAGGACGCGGCGCGCGAGACCGGCATCGACATCGATCCGAGCTTCAGCCGCATCGCCCTCGCCAAGCCGGAGCTGTTCAAGACGCCGATGTGCGTCTTCACCGGTGAAGGCGACTTCCAGCTCACTCCCGAGGAACGCAAGAACCTCAAGCGCTACCTCGAGAACGGCGGATTCATCATGGCCAGCCCGGGCTGCTCCGATGCTGACTGGAACCGCGCGTTCCAGCGCGAGATCAGCGCCGCATTGCCGGAGTACAAGTTCGCCGCGCTGCCGATGGACCACGAGCTCTTCTCCACCGTCCACAAGATCACCGAGGTGCGGACTTACTCGAAGTCGGTCAAGCTGCAGGGGCTGCAAATCAATGGCAGGCTCGCGCTGCTCTACTCTCCGGAAGGCCTGAACGACGTGCGCAACGCATCCGGATGCTGTTGCTGCGGCGGCTCGGAGATCCAGCAGTCGCGACAGGTGAATGTGAACGCGCTGGTCTACGCCCTTCTCCACTGAGATGCGCCGGCTCCTTTTCCTCGCCGCTCTGGTTTTCGCGTCGTGCGAAAAGAAGCCGGTCGAAGTCGGCGAGCAGTCGCTGACGGTCCACTTCACCTGCGACACGTTCGGACGCCTCGAGCCGTGCGGTTGTTTCACCGGCCAGCATGGTGGCATGACGCGGCTCCGCACCTGGCTGCAAGGGCAGGACCGTGATGGTCCCTCGCTCCGGCTCGATGTCGGCGGTGCGCTCGCCGGGAGCCACGACTATGACCGCATCCAGTATGCGTATCTGCTGCGCGCCTACTCGGCGATGGGCTATCGAGCGTTGAATATCGGCGGTCGTGAAGCGGAGGTGACCGCGGATCAGCTGAAAGCCATGACGGCCGGCAGTCCGGTGCCGATCATCTCGGCCTCGCTGATCGATGCCTCAACCCGCGAACCGCTGTTGGATCCTTACGTGATCGTTGAGGACGGCGGTCGGAAGATCGGGATCCTCGGATTGATCGATCCCGCCTCCTGTCCCGACCCCGGCAAGGGTCTCGCGATCCTCGACATGCCCGCAGCGGTCGACCGGGTGCTGCCCGACCTGAAGGAGAAGTCGGATGTCATCATCGTGCTCGCCTTCACCGGAAATCCCGGGATGGAGCAGCTTGCCCGATCCTATTTCGAGTTCGACATGATCCTCGGCGGCGACGTCCGGCAACCGGCGCAGTATCTCGAAACGGTCAACGAATCCGTCATTGCCTACACCACGAACGAGGGCCGCACGGTGGCCACGATGAAGGCGACGATTTCCGCCGGCGAGCGACCGCGGTTGGTCGATCCGAGCTACAAGGTCGAGCTGCTGCACGAGAAGATTCCGCAGGATCCCGAGTTCCGGCAGATGGTGAAGGAATACCGCGAGGAGATCCGGGAGACCGAACTCGATGTCGACCGTCCGGGCGAGAATGGTTCGTCCGATGCGATCCCCGGTGTGACCGCGGCCGCCACCTACGTCGGCTCCGAGAGTTGCCAGGCGTGCCACCAGGACGAGCACGCGGTCTGGGCGAAATCCGGACACGCCCACGCCTTCGAAACGCTGGTGAAGCTGGGCGCCGAGTCCGACCCGCACTGCATCAAGTGCCACACTGTCGGTTTCGGCGAGGAGTCCGGTTACCGGCGCGAGTATGGAGCGAACAAACTCACAGGCGTTGGCTGCGAGTCATGCCACGGACCGGCTTCGGAGCACGTCTCGGAGATGACTTCCGGACGACCGAAGCGCTTCAAGTTCCGCCCGCTCGGGGCGGCCGACTGCACCGGCTGCCACTACGGCGAGTTCTCGCGGCCTTTCGACTGGGAGAAGTTCTGGCCGCACGTCCGCCACGGCGATGACGGACCGTGATATCACCGGCGTAGTTCAGCCTTGGGCCAGGCTGGCCGATACGTCGCCCTCGAGCTTCAGCTCTTCCGCAACTCCTTCCGGCAGCGGCACGCCCAGTTCGGTGAGGACGTGCGAGATCGGGCGGATGTTGTTGTTCAGAAGGTTCAGCATGTAGCTTTGGTCGACTCCTTCGAACGACTCGATCAGCTTGCGGGCGTTCTTGTAGCGGGTGAAGTAGTGGTAGACCGCGTAGCCAACCGCGCCGGACTCGATCATGATCTGACGGCAGGCGGTGTGCGCCTCCGGATCCGTGGTCGCGCTTTTGAAGTGCTTGATGAACTCCTCCCGCCGCGGGTTGTTCTCGTGGAGGCAGAAGATGATCAGCAGGTTCTTGCAGGTGCTTTCCCAGTCAGGCGAGATGATCTTGTAGATGGCGTCGGTGATGTCGTCGTAGATCTGGGACATGTCGCCGACCGCGACGCCGAGTTCGTACATCGGCTGCTCCCACTCCGGCCGCCCGGCCATGATGGCGCCGAGCTTCAGGTTGCGGCCGACCTGCTGCGAGCTCTTGCCGTGAATGACCTTCCAGTAGTTCGCCTCGGGGTCCGGATTCGGCAGGTCGCCGCTCATGAGAAGCGCCTCCACTTCCTGGGCCGCGGAGGCCGCGAGCAGCAGGTCGGACATTTCGTCGGCGAGCCGCTGGCGGACCTCGTGGGGAAATTCGCTTTGGCCGATGAGCTTGTAGACGGCGACCAGCAGGGCGCCACCGAGGTTCGACTTGCGGCCGTCGTCCATGCCGAAGGCGGGCTTCGACTCGTCGCGGTCCATGACGTCGTCGATCAGGAAGCTCGCCAGCGCGGCGGCGTAGATCGCGGCTTGGACGGCGATGGTGTCGCGCCATTCCGCTTCGGGAGTGAGCATCCGGTAGGCGACCAGAGCGGTCTGGCCGACGCCCGCCTCGTAGTCATCGATCAGCGGGCCAAGTCCTGCGAAGTCGGCCAGTTCGGGCATCGCCCGCAGCATCTCGGCGGACTTTTCGAAGTCTTCATCAACCGCGTAGCTCATGGGGGAGGGAGTAGGGGGTAGGGGAGGAAAAGTGAAGCCCGGGGCGCGACCGCACCCCGGGCTTCGTAAATCGACCGTAGCCGAAGATGGCTTCAGACCGGTTCCGACGGGCCGCTCAGGCAGTACCAGAAGCTGGTGGCGAGCTGGAGATTGTCGATGTAGGCGATGCTGACCTTGGTCGTGACGTCATTGGCGATCTGCATCAGTTCGTTGGTCGGCACTTTCTCCATTGCGGAGAGGAAGCTGTTGATGTTCATGATGTTATGTATCTGGGGTGGGAGGGTTCTCAGACCGGGGCGTCGAGCGCCCGAATTCCACGAACCCGCTGCGTGCAGACTACCAAGCTTGGCATTCTTCGGTCAATTCGGGATGTCCTGATGCTGCCCCCTTGCATCTGAAACAAAGAAGTCCGGAGCGCGGTCGCACTCCGGACTTCGAAATTTGAGGGATTACTTGGCCAAGGTTCAACCGGCAGGGGGTTCGGAAGGACCACTCAGGCAGTACCAGAAGCTGGTGGCGAGCTGGAGATTGTCGATGTAGGCGATGCTGACCTTGGTCGTGACGTCATTGGCGATCTGCATCAGTTCGCCGGTCGGCACTTTCTCCATGGCGGAGAGGAAGCTATTGATGTTCATGATGTTATGTATTTTGGGTGGGCGGTTTATTGAGCCGGGACGTCGAATGCCCGACTTCGAGAAACCAACCGTCCGGAGACTAGCAAGCGCGGCGTTCCCCGGTCAATTCAGGATCCTCCGCCCGCCTCGGAGACAGAAAAGCCCGGAGCGCGGGTGCGCACCGGGCTTTGGAAGAGGCTAGGTATGGGGTCGCGTTATTCGGCGTTCGAGGACGGGCCGCTCAGGCAATACCAAAAGCTGGTGGCGAGCTGGAGGTTGTCGATGTAGGCGATGCTGAGCTTGGTCGTGACATCGCTGGCGATCTGCATCAGCTCGTTGGACTGCACTTTCTCCATCGCGGAGAGGAAGCTGTTGATATTCATAGGATGGCGTATTCAGGGGTGTTGGTGGAAACCGGCCACCCGCTTTGGTGAGCCGTTTCCAACTAAACACCAAGCTACCCGATGTCGGGTGATGGGGTCAATTCGGCAGCTTGTCCGTCTCCGGAAGATTCCGTGAAGCAAAGAAGACCCGAGGCGCTTTCGCACCCCGGGTCCTCCAATGTTGATCCGAAAGGGCCGAGGTCAGCTCTCGACCGAAGACGGCCCGCTCAGGCAGTACCAGAAGCTGGTGGCGAGCTGGAGGTTGTCGATGTAGGCGATGCTGACCTTGGTGGTGACGTCGCTGGCGATCTGCATCAGTTCGCTGGTCGGCACCTTTTCCATGGCCGAGAGGAAGCTGTTGATATTCATGATGTCGTGTTCTTTGGGTGTATTCAGTTTGTGTTGAAGGTCCGAAGACCTCCCCCGAGGCTAGCTTGGGCATAGCAGAAACGGGACCAGAGGGTCAATTCGGGAGCCTTTCGCGCTGAGTCATCCGGGCCGAGGGATGACGGGAGACCTCCCGCGGAGGATTGATCGCGCTTTGACAATCCCCTCGCACTGAATCAGTTTTCCGCCCCCCGCCGTCGCCCACCGGGCCGTGGCGGGCAGGCCGTGAGCCGGTGATTTCCACCCTCGCCGCCTCCATTCATCCACCGAGAACATGGGCAAGAGCCTCTACCAAAAAGTCTGGGAATCCCACAGCGTCGGCACGCTGGCCGACGGTCGCACGCAACTCTTCATCGGCACCCACCTGATCCATGAAGTCACCTCGCCGCAGGCCTTCGGGATGCTTCGGGATCTCGGCCTGAGCGTGAAGTACCCGAAGCGCACCTTCGCCACCATCGACCACATCGTGCCGACGGTGAACCAGGACGCGCCGGCGGATCCGTTGGCGGCCGACATGATGAGCGCGCTGCGGCAGAATGCCGACGAGTTCGGGATCACCTATTTCGACCTCGCCTCCGGCAAGCAGGGCATCGTTCACGTCGTCGGTCCGGAGCAGGGCATCACCCAGCCCGGCACCACGATCGCCTGCGGTGACTCGCACACCGCGACCCATGGTGCCTTCGGCGCGATCGCATTCGGCATCGGCACCACCCAGGTGCGCGACGTGCTCGCCACCCAGACCATGGCGATGGAGCCCCTGAAAGTGCGTCGCATCGAAGTCAACGGCACGCTCCGTCCGGGAGTCTATGCCAAGGACGTCACGCTTCACATCATCCGCCTGCTGGGTGCGAAGGGCGGCATCGGCTACGCCTATGAGTATGCCGGTGAAGTTTTCGACAACATGACGATGGAAGAGCGGATGACCGTCTGCAACATGGCCATCGAAGGCGGTGCGCGCTGCGGCTACGTCAACCCGGACCAGAAGACGGTCGATTACCTGAAGGGCCGCCCCTACGTCGACATGGACGACTTCGAAGCGACCGCCTCCCGCTGGCTGTCCTTCGCTTCCGATGCCGATGCCGTTTACGACGACATCGTGAAGATCGACGCGGCGGACATCGAGCCGACCGTGACGTGGGGAATCTCGCCCGACCACGGGATCGCCGTTTCCGAAAGCATTCCGGATCCGGCTACGGCCGAAACGCCCGAGCAGAAGGCGACCATCGAGGAAGCCCTCGCCTACATGAAGTTGCCGGCCGGAACGCCGATCAAGGGTGTAAAGATCGATGTCGCCTTCCTCGGATCCTGCACCAACGGCCGGCTGTCCGATTTCCGCGAAGCCGCCCGTTTCCTCAAGGGTCGCAAGGTGGCCGAAGGCGTGAAAGCCATTGCGGTCCCGGGATCGCAGATCGTCGCGCACCAGTGCCAGCAGGAAGGTCTCGACAAGATCTTCGAAGAGGCCGGATTCGAGTGGCGCGGCGCCGGGTGTTCGATGTGCCTCGCAATGAATCCCGACAAACTCGTCGGTGACCAGATCTGTGCGTCGTCCTCGAACCGCAACTTCAAGGGACGGCAAGGCTCGCCGACCGGCAGGACGATCCTGATGTCACCCGTGATGGTGGCGGCCGCCGCTGTCGAGGGAGCCGTGGCCGACGCCCGCGAGGTGTTCGACATCGCCCACGCCGCAGCCTGAACGATCCGAGACTGATGATCCGAAAACTGATCGCCTGCCTGATCGCGCCGGCACTTGTCCTGATTCCCGCAACCGCCCAGGAGGATGGTCCCAAGCACCCGCTCCGTCCGCTGCTGTGGAAGGTCGAGGGGAACGGATTGGAGAAGCCGTCGTGGTTGTTCGGGACGATTCACCTTGGCGAGGGGCCGCTGGGCAAACTCCACCCCGCTGCGGACAAGGCGCTCGCCGGCAGCGACGTGGTTTACACCGAGGTCTCGATGGACCCGGCCACGCAGCTCGGCATGGCGAAGCATTTCATGCGCACCGACGGCAAGACGTTGTCGGCATCGATCGGTGAGGAGCTGACCAAGCAGCTCGAAGCCGAACTCGCAGCGGTTCAGCCCGGCTTGACGTCGGGAATCTTCCAGTCGTTCAAGACCTGGGCGGTGGCGGTCACGATTCCGCTGCTGAAGGCGCAGCTCGGCGGTTCGCCGCCGGTCGACCGGATCGTCTGGGATAAGGCGACGGAAGCCGGCAAGGGGACGGTGGCGCTGGAGAAGCCGGAGGACCAGTTCGGGATTTTCGATGACCTGAAGGAGGAGGAACAGATCATCTTCCTTTCCGAGAGCCTCCGCCTGCAGAAGGAATCCCGGGGGAAGGAGGAGGACCCGGTCGCCCATCTGGTTGAAGCCTACGTCTCCGGTGACCCGAAGAAAATCGAGGGTGCGATGGAGCACCAGATGAACGAGATGGCGAAGGGCGAGCACAAGGAGCTCGGCGAGAAGCTCCTCAAGCGCCTGCTCCAGGACCGCAATGTGACGATGGCCAAGACCATGGCCGAGCGGATGAAGGTGGATCCTGCCAAGTCCCACTTCTTCGCGGTGGGCGCGGGCCACTATCTCGGCAAAGGAAACATCGTCGGCCTGCTGACCGACCGCGGCTACACCGTCACCCTCGCGAATCCCTGACTTTCACCACCATGGCACTCGAAAAGATCACCTCTGTTTCCGGTCGCGGCGTCCAAATTCCCGGCGCCGACATCGACACCGACCGCATCATTCCGGCCCGCTTCATGAAATGCGTCACATTCGACGGACTCGGCGAGTACGCGTTCTACGACGTGCGCTTCGATCCCGAGACCGGCGAGAAGACCGATCACCCGCTCAACGACCCGCGCTTCAATGGCGCCGAGATCCTGATCAGCGGTGTGAACTTCGGCTGCGGCTCGTCCCGCGAGCACGCGCCCCAGTCGCTGAGCAAGTACGGCTTCAAGGCGGTCATCGCGCAGTCCTTCGCGGAGATCTTCTTCGGCAATTCGACGACCCTCGGCATGCCCTGCGTCACCGTCCCGGCATCGGCGATCGCCGAGCTGCGCGCGGCGGTCGAGGCGGATCCTTCCACCGAGATCACGATCGATCTTGAGAAGAAGGAAGTCCGCACGTCGGCCGGGCAGAGCTTCGCCTGCGAGATCCCCGAGTCGGCCCGCGACGCGCTGATGGCGGGTCGCTGGGATCCGATCCAGGAGCTGATTGACAACGGCGGGAAGATCGAGGCGACGGCGGAGAAGCTGAACTACGTCTGAGCGGGGAGCGGCACCTTTGGAGGTGCCGGGGAGAAGTGTAGGGCACCCGGAGGGAGCCCCTCCTTGGTGATCACTCGGGTTGGGTCCGGATTCGCACATCGGTCGCGCCGGATTTTCGCACCAACGATTCGGCCTTGTCGGCGCCGGCAACGCAGGCGGCGGTCGCGAGGGGGTCGGTGAGGGTCGCGCTCGGTGCGATCACGCTCACCGCGATCGGTCGGGTGAGTCCGAGTCCGGTTTTCGGATCGAGGATGTGGGAGTAGCGGACCCCGTCGATCTCGACGAACTGGTGGAGGTCGCCTGAAGTCGAGACCGCGGAACCCGAGAGACCGATGACCTCGTCCGGCTTCAATTTGTCGAAGGTCTTGAGCCCGACATTCCAGGCATCCCGTCCGGGTGGCGGCTCTCCAAGCGCGACATCGCCTCCGGCCACCACGGAAGTACGGGCTACACCGTATTTCTCCATCGTCCGAAGCATCGCGTCGGCCGCGTAGCCTTTGGCGATGCCTCCGAGGTCGAATCGCATGCCGGGAACTCCAAGAGTGATGGTCCGGAGCTCTGGATCGAGGGTGAAGTTTTTCCAGCCGCTGGACTTCCGGGCGGCATCGAGCGTGGCAGCGTCCGGCAGCTTTCCGGTGTTCCGGGTCTCCCGCCACAGCGTGGTAAGCGGGCCGAGCGTCGGGTCGTAGCAGCCGTCGGTGTCCTCCGCGATCCGCCGGGCGGTGCTCAGCAGGTCGTAGAGGCTTGGCGACAGTTCGACCGCTTTGCCGACCGGAGCGGTGGAGATCCGCATCAGTTCGGAGTCAGGGATGTAGTCGGAGGCGACTGCATTGATCGCCTCGGCTTCGGCGAACGCGGCATTGGCCGCTGCTTCCGCCAATGCCGGATAGGCGCTGTAGCAGGTGATTGAGAAGCGGGTCCCCATCAGCTCACGGCTGAAGTCATGGCGGACTTCGTCGCTCGATGGGACCTCGAGGGTGACGAGTTTGCTGCCGACTCCTTCGCTGGTGACGAGGAGCTGGTGACCGTCCGGTGTGAAGGCCAGCGCTTCGGCTTGGGGCAGCCCGTGGGTGCCGAGGACGACCGGCTTGCGGCGGAAGACGTCGGCCCAGCTTTCGGCCGATCCACGTCGTAGCAGGTAGGCGGCCTGGTAGGTGAGGATGGCCGCCATCTCACCGTCTGACGAGAAGTCCATCGCCGTCGGTTGCCCACCAAAGGGGTGGGGGAGCGCGCCTTTCGGCCGGGGAGGGGACACGGCTTCGGTGACGAATTCGGCTGTGGCGATCATTCCGTCTTCCGGCTTTCGGAGTGGCAGGCGGTAGAGTCGCGGTGTCGGGTCGCGCTTGCTCAAGAGGTAGATGGCTTCGCCCGCAGGATCGACCGACACGCTTTCGCAGTCCCGCGGGCCGTCTTCGTAGCGGAAACGAAGCGTCCACTCGGGAGCTGCCGTGGCTTCCAGTTGATCACCGGCCGGCGGAAGTTTCGGCTCGGCGACCAGATGCAACATGACCGTTTCGCGCTGCCCTTGGTTGTCGCCGACATCGGCAACCAGCAGCCACGCCCGGCCGTTCCAGGTGAACGATGCGAGATCTTCCCAGTCGATATTCCGGACCCCCTCGAGCTTGAGGGTGCCGCGGGCCGCACCGTTGTTCGACGCGAGATGGAGGTTGGCCGGAGAGCCGCTGTCATTGACCAGCCAGAGGAAACCGGGGGAGGTGGGCGATACCGCCAGTCCGCTTGCCTCGCCGAGTGCGGGATCTTGGAAACGGACCGGCTCATCGGCCGGGCTGAACGCGGTCAGCAGGACGATTGGAAGCAGTCGGCTGAGCGTTCTCATGCCTCTTTTGGAGCGTTGCGGAATTCGGAAATGATCTCGGGAAGAATCACGAGCGTGCTGATCAGCACGAGGCTGGCCGACATCATCGCGACCGACTTCGGTCCGAGATACTGGATCACCGTGAAGGCGATCATTGGCGCGATGACTCCACGGACTCCGGTCAGGAAGCTGTGGACACTCTGGTATTCGCCGACCCGCTCCTCATCGGCGAAGCGTGTGGTCCAAAGCGTCCACAGGATGTTGCCTCCGGAGCGGGCGATGCCGTGCAGCGCGATGCCGAGGCAGAGCGCGAAGACGGAACCGCCGAGGAAGTAGATCAGCGTGCCGGTCATGAAGAAGAGGTTCACGACCGCGCGCACCCGGTAGAACGGCATGCGGTCGAAGATCAGGCCCCATGGTACGACGGTCACGATGAAGGCGAGCATCGGGATAGTGCTGGTGATGAAGCCGGTGCGGTCGGCGTCGAAGCCGAAGCCGTAAACCGGGTTGCCGATGAACTCGACGAACAGCGCCCATGAAGTGAGGTTGCCGAGACCGAGGAGCATCCAGACGACCAGCAGTTTGGCGAAAGCCCGATTCTGGCCGACGTGGTTGAAGGCGTCGAACCAGCGGATGCGGTTCGAGAGCCGCAGGCGGACCGGCGCCATGGCCATGACGCACGCCGCCATGCCGAGCGTGCCGCCGGCGTAGGTGAGAAACAGCGGCGTGAAACCCTGGCGTTCGATCCACAGACCGACGGTCCACCCGGCGAGGGCGACCACGCAGGCCCGGACCATCGCGCTCAGCGAGAACAGATGACCGCGTTTCTCATCGGCGTAGTGCTTGCGGTAGATCTGCGCCATCAACGGCGCCCCCGAAGCCATGCAGACGAAGGCGAAGCAGGTGCCGACGAAGTAGAGTGTGGGATTCTCGGGTGACAGCGCGGCGGTGATGAAGCCGGTCGAAGACAGGACCCACAGCGAAGCCGCGACGGAATTCACCGAACAACCGATCCGGCGGATCAACTGCACGACGAACAGGCTGAGGAGGAGGCCGACGCTGCCCGACGCGATGATCGAGCCCTTCATCCAGGGCGGAAGGTTGAAGACCCGGATCGCAACGAAGACCGCGAAGGTCGTCGCGGCAGTTTCGACCACGCCTTGGGGGATCGAACGCAGCAACTCCAACCGGAACGTTCTCCGCTGCTGGGAGAAGTCGAATTGTCCGGGTTGGGTCACGGCGGGAAGAATCCATGAGACCGCTCGCTTGGGCAAGCGGCGGGGTGAGTGGGCGGAGAATGGACCGCGAGCTTTAGCTCGCCCCGGAACCCGAGCTGCCGAACCAACGGGGCGAGCTGAAGCTCGCGGTCCATGAGCAGAGAGTTCACTGCGGGGCGGGCTTTCGACGGCTGCGGTATGCGAGAATCCGGGTCAGGATCACCTGCGTGATCAGCCAGGTTCCGGCACCGATGCCGAGGGTGGTGATCACGAGGGTAGCAACGAACCACCCCATCCCGTGATCGAGGATCCAGTAGAAATCGAATCCGAGGCGTTCGAAGCCTTTGGCGACAAGGTTCATCAACCACAGCCCGGGGAGTCGCAATGCCGCGAGATCCCACCACGGAATCTCCACACCGGGAAACCTCAAGGGAGTGAAGATCACGGTCGCGAAGGCGAGGAGCCAATAGACCGAGTGCGCGACTCCCAAGCCGATCGGAAGCCATCGCAGTTTCATTGGCTTCCGGGCTCGGGGATCGGACAAGCGGGACGCTTGTCCCTACCTTATTCCGTGGGGCCGGGGCCGGTGTTCCACATCAGGTGCATCGTCTTGACGTCCGGCGTTTCGAGCGGGCGGACGACCCGGAAGCCGATCCACAGGTTGCTGGTGTGATACCAGATCGACTTGGGATTCTGCGGGTCGATCGCCTTCCATGAGGCGTCCGATGCGATGCGGGCACCCGAGCGCATCGTCTCGGGTCCGCCGTCGAAGAAGTGTCCGCCACGCGCGACGCGCGGATAGCGTTCGGTCGCGACCTGCCACGGGTTCTTGTCGCCGTCCTTCCACTTCGCGTAGCTGTCGGAAAGGTAGCCGTCGAGGCACCACTCGGCGACATTGCCATGCATGTCGTACAAGCCCCACGGGTTCGGCTTCTTCTCGCCGACCTTGTGATACTGGAACTCGGCGTTGTCCATCGTCCACGCGTAGTCGCCGAGTTTGGAGGCATCGTCGCCGAAGGACCAAGGAGTCGTGGTGCCGGCGCGGCAGGCGTACTCCCACTCGGCTTCGGTCGGCAGGCGGTAGTAGTGGCCGGTCTGTGCGCTGAGCCATTCGCAGAACTTGCTGGCGGCGTGCTGGGTCATCGCGATGGCGGGCCAGTCGACGCCGTATCCCTCACCCATCTCGAAGTGCATCGGGATGTAGGGGGGAGTCGGCTGCGAGACGATGTCGGGCAGCGTTTCCCCGTCTTCCATCTTGGGAGCTTCCGACGTCATCAGGTCGGAGTCGCGGTTCAGCGTGCCGTCCTTGTTTCGCGACTTCCCGTTTTCCATGAACGCGCGGTAGAGGTCCCAGGTGACCTCGTATTTGCCCATCCAGAACGGCGCGATCTCGAGCTTCTTCTGGGGACCTTCGTCCTCCTTGCGCCCTTCCTCGGACTCTGGCGAACCGATCGTGAAGCTGCCGCCCGGGACCGGCACCATTTCAAGCCCGGCGTTCTCGGCCAGCGGGATTTCCTCGGTGTAGGCCTCCATCGCGTCGGCCGTCTTCGGGCCACCCTTCTCGGTGACTTTCTTGTGGATCTGTTCCGTGACCGGCAGGAATGACGGATTCGGGCCTTCCGGAGCGGCTTCGGCAAAAGCGGGAAGGGTGAGGATCAGCAGGGGCGCGATGCGTTTCATGAGCGGAAAGCTAGGCGGGGAGGATGGGGAGGTCCAGAGTGAGGCGCCGGACCAGCGAAAGGGCCGCCTGCCGCCGGGGTGGGCGGGAGGCGGCCGTGAAGTCAGTGAAGTCGGCGAACGTCAGATCAGCTTGTGCTTTCCGGGAACCGGAACGGGCGCGATCGGGAAGGAGTCGTCCATTTTGAGGCTGTCGGGAGCCTGATCCTGGGTTGCCTTCCACATGTCGTCCCACGTGATGCGCTTGCCGGTGTGCGCCGCCTCGCGGGCGAGCAGGGCGAGCATGGTCGAGTTGGCCATGTATTCGCCGGTGTTGATGATCTCGCCCTTGCGAAGCGCGGCGAAGAACTCGTTGTGGCAGACCTGATACATGTTCTGCTCCTCGCCGGCGGTCGGACGATACATCCAGTTCGTCTTGTTGTCCGGACCCTTGGTTTGCGGGCGGTTCGGTGCGATGGCGGTGCCCTTTTCGCAGAAGATGCGGTCGATGACTTCGGTGTGGCAGCCGGGGAACTGGCGCTCGCCGACGTGGCAGAACACACCGTCCGGATATTCGAAGGCGATGTTGTAGTGGTCGTAAACGTTGCCGGGGTCGGTGCGCATCGCGCGGCCACCGTTGGCCACCGCGGCGATCGGTGCGACATCGCCCATCGCCCATGCGACCTTGTCCACCGTGTGGATGGCCTGTTCGAGAAGCGGGCCGCCGGAGAGCCATTCGAAGTTGTTCCACCAGCGCACCTGCCACTCGACGTCGGCCATGCCTTCGGGCTTGGTCATGCCAGGCTGGAGAGGCTTCGGCGGGGTGCCCATGTAGGTACCGTAGACCGACACGACACGGCCGAGGTCGCCGGAATTGATCTTGTCGTAAAGCGCGCGGACGCCTGGGGCGAAGCGCCAGCAGAAGCCGTGTTGGATCGCGATGTTCTTCTGCTTGGCCAGCTTGGCGGATTCGACCACCGACTTCACGCCGGCGATATCGATCGCCATCGGCTTCTCGGCGAAAACGTGAACACCCGCCTCGATGGCCGCGCGGAGGTGCTGAGGGCGGAAGCCGGGAGGCGAAGCAAGCAGGACGACGTCCACGCCGCTGTCGATGACCTTCTGGAAAGCGTCGAGTCCGGCGAAGAGCCGCGAAGCCGGAACATCGGAACGGGACTCGAAGTTCTTGAGATTCTTGAGCGATCCTTCGATGGCGCCCTTGAAGGCATCGCCCATCGACCAGAGCACCACGTTCGGGTCGGCCGAGAGCGCCTGCGTGGCGGCGCCGGTGCCGCGTCCGCCGCAACCGATCAGACCGACCTTGATTTGCTTGGTGTCTTCGGCGGCGCGAAGGATCGATGGAAAGCCGATCGCGGCGGTGGTGGCGGCGGTGCCTCCGAGGAACTTGCGGCGGTTAAAGGCGTCGATATTCATGATTGGTCGGATTGGGCTGGCGATTACGGGTGGATAAGGGCGCGGGCTTTCACCCGCAAGGGAGGATAATTGCGATAATTCTCAGGAATTCTTGAGAGAAATGGTCTTCGTGATCCGAATAGGGCGCATTCTCGCTTGCCGGATCGGCCAACGAAATCCGAAGACTAGCTCCCATGGAAGCCCCGAAATCGCAAGGCCTGCTCGCGACCCGCCTGTCGCTCATGATGTTCCTCCAATTCTTCGTCTGGGGGGCGTGGTTCGTAACCCTCTACCAGATCCTTGGAGGGAACGGCCTCGCCGACATCATCGGGGACTCCTACAGCAGCGCGCCGATCGCGGCGATGGTCGCACCGCTGTTCCTCGGTCTTGTCGCAGACCGCTTCTTCTCTTCGGAGCGGGTGATGGCGGTACTGCTTCTGATTGGCGGCGTGCTGATGCTGATGGTGCCCGGGGCGGTGGCGGCCGGCGACGGCAAGAAGGTCGTCGCGCTCTTCATCGGCCACATGCTCTGCTACATGCCGACGCTGGGCCTCGGCAACACGATCGCTTTCACGAGCCTGCCGCGGGATGTCTTTCCGAAGGTTCGCGTGTGGGGGACCATCGGCTGGATCGCTGCCGGATTGGTCGGCGGCTTCCTCGGGTGGTCGGCCGACGTCAGCCTGTTCAAGATGGCGGCCTACTCGTCGCTGATTCTCGGCGTCTACTGCTTCACCCTGCCCCACACCCCTCCGCCGCTTGCGGGCAAGCCGCTCGACATCCGCTCGCTGCTGATGGCCGATGCGTTCCGCTTGTTGGCGAAGCCGGCGTTCCTGATTTTCATCATCTGCTCGACCCTGATCTGCATTCCGCTCGCCTACTACTATTCCAATACTTCGGGTTTCCTCGCCAACATGGGCTTCGAGCAGCCGGTGTCGGCGATGACGATCGGGCAGATGTCCGAGATCATCTTCATGCTGATGATTCCGTTCTTCTTCCGGATGCTTGGTGTGAAGTGGATGATCCTGATCGGCATGGCGGCATGGGTCGTGCGCTACCTGCTTTTCGCCTTCGGTGCGCCCGACCAGGTCGCGTGGATGCTTTTCCTCGGAATCGCTCTCCACGGGATCTGCTACGATTTCTTCTTCGTCACGGGCTTCATGTACACCGACCGTGCAGCTCCCAAGGAAGTGAAGGGCCAGGCGCAGAGCATGTTGGTCTTCTTCACCCAAGGCGTCGGGATGTTCATCGGGTTCAAGGTTGCCGCCGCGAAGCTCGCACCCGTGGTCGATCCCTCGACGGCGCTTGGCGGCGAAATTGCCGAAGCCCGCGGCGAGCAGACGCTCAGCTTCGCCCAGCAGCTGGGAAAGATGTTCGCGGTCGACATGCCCGCCGCTGTCAGTGAGGCGTCGATTTCCACCGCCGCCAGCGCTTGGAAAGAGTATTGGATCCTCCCGGCAATCATGGCGGGTGCGATCGCCGTGCTGTTCTTCGTCGCGTTCTGGGACCGGGCGAAGGGAGAAGCGGATGCCGAGGATGTCGCGGAAGCGGCATCACCCGACGAAACGTCCGCCGTCTGATCCCGTATCTGTTGATCCATGAAACACCTGACCCGCCGCCAATCCCTGAAGAGCCTCGCGGCCCTTGCCACCATCCAGATCGTCCCGAGCCGGGTGCTCGGCGTGAACGGCCAGACTCCGCCGTCCGAAGAACTGACGCGCGGGATCATCGGTTGCGGCGGGATCTGCTCGGCCCACCTCAAGATGCCGGGCCGTCTGCTGGCGCTTTGCGACGTCGACAAGAACCACCTCGCCAACCGGATGAAGCAGACCGGCGGTGAATCGAAAGGGATCACCGGCTACCATGACTTCCGCGAACTGATCGCGCGCGACGACATCGACATCGTGCACGTGGCGACACCTCCGCACTGGCACGCGATCCAGGGCATCGAGGCGATGAAGGCGGGCAAGGACGTGTGGGGCGAGAAGCCGATGAGCCGCACGATCGGGGAGGGCAAGCTGATGGTGGATGCGGCGGCCAAGTATCAGCGGATGTTCCGCCTCAACACCTGGTTCCGTTTCAAAGACAACTTCTACGGCATGGGCGTGCCGGTGAAGAAGCTGAAGAAGGCGGCGATGCATGACCTGCTCGGATGGCCGCTCAAGATCACCGTGTCCGGCGTGACCGGCTTCAACTGGAAGTTCAACTGGGTCGGCAAGACCGGCCTCAAGGAACAACCGGTGCCGCCGGAACTCGACTACGACTTCTGGCTCGGGCCGGCACCGAAGAAGCCGTACCACCCGCATCGGGTCCACGCGAACTTCCGCGGTTACTGGGACTACGATGGCGGCGGCTTGGGCGACATGGGCCAGCACTACCTCGACCCGGCGCAGTACATTCTCGGCAAGGACGACACCGCGCCGGTATCGGTCGAGATCGATGCCGATCCGCAGGACAAGGATGCCGTGGGCACCTGGAGGCGTATCACGTTCACCTACGCCGACGGCTGCCAGCTCGTCCTCGACGGCGAGAACAAGGACAAGGATGCCGCCTACATGGAAGGGCCGAAGGGCAAGATCTACCGTGGCTTCAAGAGCGACATCAAGGACCTCGACAAGAAGATCGACGCCTTGCCGGATCCCGAGCCGCAGATCACCGACTTCCACGAAAGCGTGCGCACCCGGAAGAAGTTCGCGCTCAACGAGGAGAACGGGTTCTGGTCGTGCACGATCGTCAATATCGGCAAGATCGCCCACCGCTTAAACAAGAACCTGAAGTTCGATCCGAAGACGCTCAAGTTCGACGACGACGAAGCCAACGCGCTGGTCAATCAACCGATGCGCGCGCCTTGGAAGATCGAGATTTGAAGGGCTGACGGGAGAGCTGGACCGCGCGACCCCAGTCGCGCCCCGGAGCCCCGGAAGAGGGACGGATAGGCAAGAGCGCGACTGGGGTCGCGCGGTCCATGGGCTTGATCCCTTCGCCCGTTCGCCGGAAGCTTGGCGCGGATGACAGCGGAGTGCGCCACGGAAGACGTGATTCGGATGCTTGAGGAGGAACAGCTCCTCGAGCTTCCCGCGGGTGCCGATGGCGAGACCGATCTTTTCGAAGCCGGCCTCGACTCGATGGCGGTGATGCAGCTCATCGTGGTCATCGAGGAGCGCTGGGGTGCGGTGCTCGGTGCGGCGGATGTCGGACGCGACACGATCGGCACGCCGGCGCGGATGGCGGCAACCATCAATGCCCGCCGATGAAGGCGGACGTGCTGGTCATCGGCGGAGGCAGCGCCGGACTGGCTGCGGCCGTCAGCGCGGCGAGGTCCGGCGCAAGGACAGTCCTGATCGAGCGGCATGGGATGCTTGGCGGAATGGGGACCGCCTCGTTGGTTCACACCTTTTGCGGACTTTACCTCATCGATGGAGACTCCCCCGAGCCGGCCAACGATGGCTTGCCGATGGAGATCGCCGACCGCATGCGTGCTGCGACCGGTCGCGACGCCGTGAAGATGGGACGGGTTTGGGTGCTGCCGCAGCACCCTGTCGATTTCGCGGCGATTGCCGACGCGATGGTCCGTGAGGCGGGTGTGGAAGTGCTATTCCACAGCGAGCTGGTTGCACTTGAGCCCGGGTGGAAGGCACGTGTGGCGTGTCGCGGCAGCATTCTTAAGATCGACGCCGGAGCGGTCATCGATTGCAGCGGCGATGCTGTGGCGGCGGCGGCGCTCGGAGTTGCGGACGAACGTGCGGCTCCGGAAAAGCTCCAGCGCCCGGCTTACGTCTGTGGAGTGCAGGGCGTGGCCGGGGAACTGGCCGGACTGGAACTGGCCGGCCGAATCGTTGAAGGTATCCGCTCCGGCGACCTGCCGAAGGCGGCGCTCGGCATGCATTTCCGAGTCAGCGGAAGGACGGGTGAGGTCTTCGGAACCTTGGACCTGTCCGGCGAGGAAACCGGCACCTACGACCCGACCGACCCCGGTTGCCTGTCGGCGCTCGAATCGACCGGTCGAGAGGTCGCGCAACGGGTGATGTTGTATTTCCGAGGGAACCAGCCGGGCTGGGAGGCCGCCTATATTTCCCATTGGCCGGCACGCGCCGGCGTGCGGGAAAGCCGGCGGTGGATCGGTGAGGTGACGCTCACGGGGCAGGAAGTGCTGGCGGGCGCGCGTCACGACGACGACATCGCGCTCGCCGCGTGGCCGCTGGAACTCCGCGAAACCAACCGCGGTCCGAAGCTGCGCTATCCCGAAAACGGCCGGGCGGCGGGGATTCCGTCGGGCGCGCTGAAGGCGAAGGGCCTCGAGCGGCTGTTCGTGGCGGGGCGCTGCATCTCCTGCGATCACGAGGCTCAGGCGTCGATCCGCGTGATGGGCACCTGCTTCGCCACCGGCGAGGCTGCCGGGCGGATGGCGGCCAGCTCATTGACATCATGATGCATTGGGATTACATCATGATGCATGAGAACCACGGTGAACATCCCGGACGCTCTGCTTGAGCAGGCGAAGGCGCGATCCTTGGAGGAAGGAAAATCGCTCGGCGAACTGGTGGCGGACGGGCTTCGGGTGCTCCTGAGTCGTGGACCCGAAGGCTCAGATGTCCGGCCCGAACCCCTGCCGACCTTTGGGCAGGGCGGGGTGCAAGGAGGGGTCGATCTCGACCATAACGCGGCGCTGCTGGAGTTGATGGAGGGGCGATGAAGCTGCTCGATGTCAATGTGCTGGTTTACGCCCATCGCGAGGACACGCCGGAGCATGAGGCCTACCGGACTTGGCTTGAGGAGCAACTGTCCGGAACCACGCCCTGCGCGGTTTCGGAGCTGGTCCTCTCCGGATTCCTCAGGGTGGTGACCCATCCGAAGGTTTTCCATGATCCCACGCCACTTGGCGTCGCTCTGCGCTTTTGCGAGCAACTGCGGAACCGGCCCAACCTCCACATCATTTCCCCCGGGAATCGGCATTGGCCGATTTTCGCCGCCTTGTCTGAGTCGGTGGGGGCCAAAGGGAACCTCATCCCGGATGCCTACCATGCGGCCTTGGCGATCGAAACCGGCTGCGTCTGGTACAGCACGGATTCCGGTTTCGCCAGATTCCCGGATTTGGAATGGAAGCATCCGCTTCGAGGTTAGGGCGTCGACAGGCTTTGGCGGCTGGCTGAATCGGTTTGCCACCAAGGGAGAGCGACTCCAAGCTCCGCACCGACCGGGGCAGGATGGCATTGCCGGGTCAGGGCTTGCAGCGCGATGAATAAATCCGAGCGATCAGCGTCGAAAGAGCACCCGGAAGTCGGCGAAGGCCCGACGGACGAGGAGCTGGTGCTGCAGGCGCAGGCGGGGGATTCCGCGGCGTACGACACGCTGGTGACGCGTCACCGGGGACGCATTTACGCCATGATCCGCCAAATGGTCAAAAACGACGCCGATGCCTGGGACCTCTCCCAAGAGGCCTTCATCAAGGCGTGGAAGGCGCTGCCGCGCTTCGAGGTGAAGGCCAAGTTCACCACGTGGCTCTATCGGATCGCGCACAACACGGTTTACGACTGGGTGCGCCGCAAACGACCCGAATCGGGCGGCGAGCTGAATGAGGAAATCTTCAGCTCCGATCAGGTCGATCCCGGTTCCCTGACCACCCCCGGAGCCGCCCAACGGCCCGACGAGGCGCTGCGCACCGACGAACTTCGCGGCAAGATTGAGGCCGCGCTCAACCAGCTTTCCCCGGACCATCGCCAGGCGGTGGTCTTGAAGGATGTCCAAGGATTGGCGTATAAGGAGATCGCCGAGGTGATGGATTGCTCCATCGGCACGGTGATGAGCCGCCTGCACTACGCCCGCCAGAAACTGCAAACGCTGCTGAAAGATGAGTATGAAGCCCGATGACGAACTCCTGGCCCTGTGGGTCGAGGACGAGCTGGATGCGACCGCGGCCGCCGAGGTCGAGGCATGGGTCGCCGGCCAGCCGGAGTGGCACGAGCGGCGTGAACAGGCCCGGTGGAGCAGGTCGTTGCTCGGATCCGCCTTTGCCGATGACGACGAAGTCCCGCACGCCGAGTTTTTCAATGCCCGCATCCGCCGCGAGATCGAGGTCACCGAGGTCCGCAGTGCGGCCCCGCCGAGGGAGCGCACGATCCCGTGGATGTGGCTGATGCCGGCGACCGCAGCCGCCTGCATGGTCTTCGGATTCATGCTGGGCCGCGGGGGCGGATCTTCCGAGGTCACCGCGCCGATCGCGACGATGGCGCCGGTGCTTTACACGCCCGAGAAAGGAGTGGAGGCGGAATACGTCAGCGATGACGAGGCGACCGTGATCGTTCTCGCCGGAGTCGATGCGATCCCCGACAGCTGGGAGATTCCCGAAACGGCGATGATCGAGCCCGAGCCGAGCCGCATGGCCGACGCCTCCCCGAAGCGATGAAACGCCGGACCTTCCTGCCTCTTTTGCTCGCCGCTGGGCTGGTCCCGTCGATGACGCTGGCCGCCGACCCCGGACGGGAGACGGTCGGGCAGGTGAAGGTGGTCGTCTATTTCGGAACCGATGGTGATCCGTCGGTGGCGGGCGAACGCTCGACCGATGCCGACGAAGAGACCGTCAAGCGCCTGCAGGGCCACGAAAAGCTCCGCTTCGGCCACTACCGGCTGCTGGGTTCAGACACCCAGTCGCTTTACCGCAGCTACGAAAACTGGGCCCAGCCGATCGCGGGGAGTGACGAGATCCTTTGCCGCTTCGAAGCCGAGAGCCAGATTTCCGATCACTCGATGCGCCTCGACCTCGAACTGTGGCTGAGCCGCAAGAAGATCCTCAAGTCCGGCATCCCGCTTTCCGAAGGCAAGCCGGTGCTGGTGCTCGGTCCCGAGTGGCGGGGCGGACGCCTGATCATCTCGGTCGAGCTTGCGCCATCGGCGAAACGAGGCTCATAGTTTCGTCGATGAAACGCCTGCCGCTTCTCCTTGCCCTTGGCCTGCTGTCGGTCTGTGGCGCCGCCGAACTCAGCTTCGACGAGACCCTCAAGGAGGTCCATGTGCCGCCCGACGAAAAGCAGGTCGCCACCGACTTTGTATTCGAGAACAAGACCGACAAGCCCGTCACCATCGCACGCTACGACTCGACCTGCTCGTGCATGAGCGTCCAGGTAAAGGGCGGCAAACTGATCTACCAACCGGGCGAGAAGGGCGTGCTGCGTGCGAATTTCGACATGGGCAACTTCTCCGGCACCGTCGACAAGGCGGTGCAGCTCTGGCTCAAGGGCGATCCGGCATCGGATCCGTCGGTCAAGCTGACCGTGCGCGTCCACATCCCGGTCATCGTCAACGTCGAGCCGAAGACCCTGCGCTGGGAAGTCGGCGCCAAGCCCGAGCCGATCGTTGTCAGCATCGTGACCGACTATGAGAAGCCGATCCACGTGCTCTCGGCCGAATGCGGAAGCGACGCATTCGATATCGAGGTGAAGACGGTCGAGAACGGCAAGAAATACGAGATGGTCGTCACCCCGAAGACCACCGAGACGCCATCGCTCGGCGTGATCCAGATCACCACCGACTGCCCGATTCCCCGCCACGCGACGCAGCGGGCGTTCGCCTTGGTCCGCCAACCCGTGCCCGGCGAGAAGAAGTGAAGAGCTCGGTGGAAGTCGCACTGATCGCGGGCTTCGCCATCCTCGCCGGGACCGGCACCTGGTTCGCCAGCGGCAGGCCGTCGGGCGAACCGGTGACCGAGCTTGCGCAAACGCCCCTGAAGGAGGGAGAGGTCCGGCTTCAGACGCTGCTTGAGGAAGGAACGACGGGCGTGCTCTGGGTCGATGCGCGACGGAAAGATGCGTGGCAGAAGGACGGACTTGAGGGATCGATCCACGTCACCACCCTCTCCGATGAGGATCTCGGCATGCAGATTGTCCGGCATGAGAACGCCTTCTTCGGTGCCGCCAAGGTCGTGATCTACTGCGACGACCTTCACTGCTCGCTGAGCCACGATCTGGCCGAGCGGATGAAGGCCGAATACAGCGCCCTCGTCGCTGGCGAAATTCTCGTGCTGCAGGGCGGCATGACCGCCCTTCGCGAGGCAGGAATGATCAAGGACTCCAATTGAGGTCCTTGATCTCGACCAGCTCGATGTAGGGCTGGTCGGGATTCTCCTCCACGTTCCAAGAGAGCACCACGGTGGCGCGGATGCGCTTGCCCCAGCGGATTTGGGAGTCAGGGGTGAAGAGCTGCTCGGCGAGGGGCGAGTTCAGGCTGGCGTAGGCACGGGCGATCTCACCGCCGTGATCGGTGGAGGAGAGCTTGTAGGTGAACTTCCGGTCGGGATTCGGGATGTCCGGCTCGAAGCAGCGGGGCATCGGTTCGATGATTGCCCGGAATGCCGAGGCTTCCGCTCCGGGCTCGCTGGCGAACTTCGCGAGTCGCCCGCCGAGCAAATCGAGCAGGGGATCGACCAGCACCCTCGGCGGGTTGTCGCCGCGCTTCCGGACGACCACGAGAACATCATCGGTGGTCTCGTTCGCGGTGCGGAAAGTCACCCGGAACGGATAGTTGGTGTAATCCTCGAGATCATTCCGATCCGGGGGCGCGGAGGCGATCGACGTGGCTTCCGGCATCGGACCGTCGAAGACGGTGCCGACGAGCTTCTCCCGCTGGTAGGCTGGCTCCATCATCGGAAGTCGCGCGCCGAGCGAAGTGGCGCGGAAGAAGTATTCCAATGCCTCCTCTGCCGCGACCGCGGCGGAGTCGTTCGGTGGAGGTGTGGGAGGTGAGACCGGTGCCGCGCGGACGGTCTCCGTGGGAGCAGGCTGCGGAGGCGTCGGGGTGTCCGGCGTGCGCTCGGCAGAAGAAGGTGCGGGAGGCTTCTCGGCGGAGCCGTTGCCGGGATCCGCTTTGACATCGGCCGGCGGATGGTTGGCATTGCGCTGGGCGCTGCCGGGGCCACCGGGCATGAAATGGTAGAGGAGCAGGTAGGCGAGCCCGCCACCGGCGACGAGAAACAGCGCCGGCATGAGAATACGGGAGAGTCCGGGCTTTTGGCGCGAAACTCGCCGCTCGGCCACCGGCTGGGTGCGGCGTGCCATGTCGTCGGTGCTGTGCCGTGGGCTCACGGGCCGCGATGAGCTGCGTTCCGGAAGCGCCCGCGGTTCCGGGCGGATCGTCGGCTGGCTCGGGAGCGAATCCGGCTGAAGCGGTTTCGAGCGCGGCTCGGGAATCTTCGCCTTCTGCCCGGGCTGGAAGCGGCGTGGCGTGTCGCTCGATGGCGCCTTCGGCTCGGCTTCAGGTGCCTTGATGGTGGCCGAACATCGGGGGCAGGGACCTTCGACCCCGGCGAGTGCCACGGGAACGGTGAGCCGTGACTGGCAGGACTCGCAGGTGAAATGAATAACGTCGTCAGACATCGGGGGCGTCGACCGAGTCGAAGTGCGGGACGTCTTGGGTCTACCGGAATTACGGCAAATCGTCAACGACGCCCCGCCATCCGGGCCCGGTGCTCCGACCACAGGAATTGGAAACCGCGAAGGATCGCCAATGGACCCGAATCATGGGGTGCATCGTCGATCCACGAGCCATCCGCGTGGATTCGTGTCCATTCCTGGTTCAACATTCCGAATCGAGGTGGCGCTTCGATTCACCCGGTGCTTGGGGGGAACGCCTTTGCCGACGCACGGAAACGGCGAGTGACAGCGACCGGCCGGTTCCTTAGGGTCCGCTGACGATGGTTTGGGAGTTCATCCGCCAGCACTGGAGACACGCGATCGAGATTCTGATTCTGAGCATCGGGATCTACCAGATCTACCGTGCCTTCCGCGCGACGCGTGGTGCGCGGATCCTGGTCGGGCTGGTGGTGATCCTGGTCGTGCTCACAGCCTTGCTTCAGCTTTTCAAGTTCCAGGTCATCACCTGGATCGTGACCCGCGGCCTACTCGTCCTGCTGGTCGCGTTGCCGGTGATTTTCCAACCGGAAATCCGGACCGCGCTGGCGCGGGTCGGCAGCAGCCGCTGGCTCGACTGGTTGCTGCGCAACGACCGCCGCCAGATCGTCTTCCTCGAAAGCCTCGACGAGGCCGTGGTGATGCTGTCGAAGAAGCGGATCGGCGCGCTGTTTGCGATCGAGCGGAACATCTCGCTGAAGGGGCAGCAGGAAACGGGCGTGACGCTCAATGCCGATTTCTCGCCCGAGCTCGCGATGGCGATCTTCTTTCCCAAGTCGCCGCTGCATGATGGCGCGATGCTGCTGGCCGACGAGAAGATCCAGGCCGCCGGGTGCGTGCTGCCGGTGAGTCAGCGGGAACTCAGCGACCGTTCGATGGGTTTGCGCCACCGGGCGGCGATCGGACTTACCGAGGAAACCGACTCGGTGTGCGTGGTGGTCAGCGAGGAGACCGGGGCGATCTCGATCTGCGCGGAAGGCGCGATCCACCGCAATCTAACCGAAGATGAATTCAAGGAGAAGATGGCCGACATCTTCCTGAGCAAGACGAATACCGATGAGAAAGGCGTTTCGGAGGAACTGGGGGCCGAAGATGATGTCGCTGGTCGTGGCGACGGTGATCTGGATGCTGATCTATAAGTATCTCGAGAGCAACGGCATGTGGGAGGTTGAGGATCCGCCCCGCGCGACACCGTTGTCCGAGGAGGAAATCCGTGCCTTGGAGGAGGAGAACCCGTGAGTTGGTTCGTGACGGGGACCGACACCGGAGTCGGCAAAACGTATTTCAGCTCCCTGCTCATCCGCGCGTTGCGCGAGGCGCGGGTCGATGCGGTCGGCTACAAGCCGGTCTGCTGTGGCGATCGCGATGATGCGGTGGCGCTTTCGGAAGCGTCGGCCGGGCTCGACATCGACACGGTGAACCCGGTCCACCTGCAGGCCCCGGTCGCGCCTCAGGTCGCGGCGATGCTTTCGAACATGGAGATCAACCCGAGTTCGTTGGTGGCGTCCTTCAAGTTGCTTGAGAAGGAACACCAGAAGGTGGTCGTCGAAGGGGCCGGCGGCTGGCGCGTTCCGCTCGTCGAAGGCTACGACATGGCCGATCTCGCGACCGATCTCGCCTTGCCCGTGATCGTGGTGGTGGGAAACCGGCTCGGCGCTCTCAACCACACCATCCTGACGGTCGAGGACATCCGTGCCAGCGACCTCGAGGTGGCCGGACTTGTCATCAACAACCTCCAGGAAGAACAGGACACCGCGGCGATCACCAACAAGGGCGTGATCGAAAAGCTCACCGGCGCCCCGATCATCGCCGAGATCATCCACGGGCAGGACTTCGTCGATGTGGAGCCGTTCCTTTGAGGGAGCGGCGCGACCTTCGACTCACCGGCGGGGCGAAGGGCCGCGGAAACCTGGGTCAGCCCCGCGGGTGCGATCGGTGATGGACCGCACACACCCGCTCGAGATTTACGTGGGTGTAGATCTCGGTGGTGTCGATCCGCGTATGGCCGAGCAGGGTCTGGATTGTTCTCAGGTCCGCACCGTGTTCAAGCATGTGCGTCGCGCAGGCGTGCCGCAGTAGGTGGGGGCCGCCCCAACAGGTGATTCCGGCGGCCCTCATGTGTTTCTTGACCAAGTGGCCCCATGAGCCGGCGGAGAAACGCCGGCCGTAGCCGGTCAGGTAAAGCCCGTCGGACTCGACACCTGGCACCTGCAGCAGCGGCCGAACCCTCGTCAGATACCGGAAAAGCCAATCTCGGGCCATCCGTCCGAGCGGCACGATCCGTTCCCGGCCGCCCTTGGTCCGCCGCACCATGAGCACTTCGCCTCCTCTCAGGACGTCGTCGAGGTCCAGGCCGACCAGCTCCTGCCGCCTCAGCCCCGCCCCATAGACGGTTTCAAGCATCGATCGGTCCCGGATGCCGAGCGGATCGCCGGTGTCGGGTGCGTCCAGGATCGCGGCCACCTGGTCTTCGTCCAGGACCTTGGGCAGCTTTCGGCCCCGGACTCGGCGGGCCTTGACGCCGGCGAGGGGGTTTGAATCGATCCGCCGCTTTTCCTCCAGATACTTGCAAAAGGTATTCACGGCACGGATCATGCCCTCCTTCGTCGAGTCCCGGTAGGGTGTGCCCATGGCGGTCCGGTGTTCCTCAAGCGATTTCAGCCAGTCCCGGCACAGCCCGCGTGACAGCCACTCCGGCCGGGTGACTCCTTGCTCGCCACACCAGTGGAGAAACCCTCGGAGAAGAATCCGCCTGCTGGCGATGCTGCTGGGTCGCAGACCCCGCTCCCGTTGTTCGTCAAGCCAGTCACAGACTAAAACCCCAAGCGGAGTTTCAAGCTCCGGGTGGGGGTTGGCCCGTGCGCCACCCGGTTTGTCCCGCCAGGCCCGCATCCGCCGGGCCCGTTCGATTCCGCGTGCATCCTGTTTCATCGCAAGCTCCGTTCTAGTGGATCGTCAACATAGCCGCGGATCGGGGTGAGCGAAACCGATTCCTCCAGTGACGCCAGCTGCTTCTGGCTTCCCCCAAGGGCTGAGCGCAGGTATAGGGATTCCGTGGGTTTCTTTAAGAAAGGCTCGGCGACAAAGCTCAGGAATCCGGCCGAAACGGAACCGGGAACCGTATTCAATGAATACGGCTACCGATACTACCAACCGGATCTCGGAAGGTGGGCCTCGCGGGATTCCATCGGGGAAGAGGGCGGAATGAGTCTTTATCGCTTTTCAGAGAACGCTCCGTCCAATCAAGTTGATGCTTTCGGGCTGTGGGTTTTCCCTCCCCTGCCCAATTCTGAAGTCCCCGTACCGACTCCAATTGGCAACATCATGCCGGATGGAACCTACGAACCCAACGCTGATGTCTTTTGGGATCAGGCCATCAGTGATTGTCAGGAGCAGATAGCGGCCGCACTGAAGCAAGAGAAGCTTGCTATCTTGCACAAGCAGTTTGATTCTGAGTGCGAGTTAAACCTTAGGTGTATCTGCTGCGACTCCGATCCTCGGGCTAAGGCGGACAGTCGGGGCTTTTATGACAGGAATACACGCGAGATTCGCATGTGTGCTAACAGATCTGACGATCAGCTGGAGTTCACTCGCTTCTTGTATGAAGAGTTGTTTCACGCACTTCAGCACTGCGGAAAAATCAAAACTCACGCGCAGTCTGGTCGTTGCGAGCGTTGCCTTTGCAACGAAATCCAAGCGAAAGCAGGGGCGCCAAGAGCGTTAGGAGAATCAGCTATTGCCACAGAATCCGCTCTCTCGTGCAGGAAGTCATGCCTGACTAGTGGGGACCCAATAGCGGGTATGGACGCAGCGATCGCCAAAGCAAAAGCGTTGTTCAATGAATGCTCGAAAATCCCTTAGGGTTCTTGTCGCCCTTTTTATCTTGATTGGTTCATCTTTGGCAAGAGGTCAAGATGCCCCAAACGCTTTTGAAATTCAATTCCGTGACAAGGAAGGCGCTCCGATTTCTCCGAAGAATAGCGTGGTTACCATGTCACTCAGCGAAGAAGATTTACAGCTTCTTATTCGAATCTCTCAATGGATTCGAGAGGATCATGAGGAAGACGTTCAGCGATCTGTTGACGGAGTTCGCCCCGACTCTCCAGTCGCGAACCAAATTTTCGGAGTTGGGACCTACGCAAAAAGCGATGGCAGTAAAGCCTCCGTATTCTTCAGCAAAACCGGCGCTTTGCTGACAGCCGGCCTGCATGAGATCAATGATCAAGCACTCCAGAGCAGATTCCGGGAGTTGTTAATACGGGGACTTAGCACGGCGGCGTTGGGGACGAATCGAGAAAACCCCGATGTAAAGTAGTTGGAACTAACCGCATCACTTAGTCACAATCGCGGATCGTGGGTCTCTGCTTCAATACTCGATTCTTTCACGAAGCGCTTCAAGGCAGAGGCGCCCTCAAGCTATCCTACTACGGCTTCCGGTACTACCACCCCGAACTCGGACGGTGGGCGTCACGGGATCCGATTAACGAAGCTGGTGGGGTGAACCTCTACGGTTTTGTCCATAATGACGGAGTCAATCTTTTGGACGTCTTCGGTCAAGTGCCCGTTAATGGAGGTGGCCTGACTCCAGGTGGTGAGCGAGTGCCGCCTCAACTCGAAAATCCGCACCAACTCGACCGTGAACTGGAGGACTGTAGCGGAGAGAATAGGAAAGTAGTTGGCCCAATTGAGGCGGACGGGCTCGATAACTTTACTCAGGCGGATGTGGCGGTGCATCAGCTCGACAAGCTTATCAATGGCGAAGAGGAAGCCCTTGGGAGTGCGATCACAGCCGTTTGGAACTCGCCATGTGAAGAGGGGTGGTGGGTCACGGAGGTTGCGTTAGTCAAGGCCCCATCAATTGGTTCTCAGCGCGTAAGGTTGGCGAATGACGGGACCTCCGTCTTACTGACAATCGAGAGCAAGAACATTGGATTCGAGCGCAATTCCGTAAGAAAAGCTTCGGTTATCAAAGTTTGCTGTGAGTGCGAGTAACTCGTCCCAAGGAGCTCGGATACGAACTCGCACCTCGATCGGATTCGTTGCATATCTATTGCTTGCAGGTCTCGCATCATGGTCGTTGTCATCCTTGGTGGTTGACAGATCGGCCCGCCAACAGCCGTCAGGCTTGGATTCCCAACTTGGTTGGGTCTCAATCAGCAAAGGTCAATCAATAGATGTTTTTTCTGACCGGGTTAAATCTGCCCTTGAGAAAAGTGAGGGGTGGAAGCTTGTGGTCGATTCAAGTTTGGTTGAATGGCATTCTCCCCGCACACACGGTTTTGGAGGTCAAGTGGGATTGCTTGTCTCGGAGTGTGAAGTGATAGGCATCAAGTGCGACATTGACGAATCGCAGAAGACGGTCCGCCTCAGGAGGCCAAAGCGACCGTAGCCATCAAAGGATTCCTGCAAGCTCCTGTTTAAGTCTCCCCTCGCGTGGGACAAATTGAAATGAGAGGAATCGGATCGGTGACTGCCGAGCGGTACTCTCCCATTTCCCGTGGCCTCAGAACAGGGGAAGCCTACAGTCCCACGCGAGGTGAAGCTTACACTTTGGCAAAGGTCCGGATAGAGAATGATGATCGGCTCGTCGCGGTCGAGCAGATATCGCAGAACAGGGGAAGCCTGCATCGGCTTCTATTTATCTCAGCTCTTCAAGAGCGCGCTTCTGGAGCTCGACTATATCACCGGCCCATTTCAAAGTCGTGGATCCAGCATCCTTCATTTCCAGTTCTACTCCCAATTGGGAATAGAGCCCCTTAACAACCAACTCCTGATCCTCGAACCAGCTCATGACCGGACTTGATTCAAAAGCATCAGGCGCGAGCGTCTTCAAGCAAGTAAGCTGCTTGTTGAGCAGGCTATCCGGGGATTCGCTTATTTTGGTGCCAGACTCCAAATTTACTCCTTCGATCTTGTTAAGGGTGTCGAACGCTCTATATTGGTCCAGATACCAATTCGAGATAATAATGTCTTTCTGCGCCCCACTTTCTGGAATCTTCAGGTCATGCTGGATGCCGTCATGAGCCTCGACCGACCCAGATAGCGCTTCTCCCGCACCACTTTTGTGGTTATCGCACGAAGGCATAGCGAGCGCCACCACTATAGAAAAAGCACATCTCATTATTGTATTGTATTCCTATTGGTGCTCAGAATCCAATTGGCGCTTTCCGGGCGTTTGTCGTCATCCAGTATGAAACTGAGTCTGTTTGACTCTCCATAATATACCTTTTCGCCTCCCCATTTGTTCCTAAGATAATCTTCCTTCTCTTGCTTTTCTTCGCTGTTCTTGCACTCCCACTTGCCGCTGTTGCACTTACAATAACGCCAAGCTTTAACCATTACAGTAACAGCTCTCCAGCCGTCCGCTTCACGCTCCGGTTTCACCGTCAACTCAAAATATTGCCCTGTATTCTGTTTGCAGAACTTGTAGTAGCAGGTCCACCAAGTGAAAGTCGCCGCGCAACACTCCCCCTCGCACTTATCGGATAAGCAAATATCCTTGAAGGTTGGTCTGACTACCTTGGCCTTCACCAAATGGCCCTTGGTGCCGTTGTTTGCAATCTTCGGTTTAGAGCCATCAATTTCGCAGGTCTTGCAACATTCAGAGCATGGTTCCCCATCTTTGATATTGGTCGCATCTAGTAACAGCCCCAATAGATCCCATCCGTTAAGCCCGTCATTTCCAACGAATCCGTAAAGGCTTACGCCACCCTCTTCTTCGATGGGGTCCCGCGAGATCCACCTCCCGAGTTCCGGGTGGTAGTACCGGAAGCCGTAGTAGAAGAGCGCGAAGGCGCTTCTGTTTTGAAGCGCTTGGTCAAAAATTGCAGCAGATGAGCAGGAACCCACGACGCACTATAGTGACCGGATGATCGTCGTTTTGAAAGGGGATTCGAAGCAGTCACTCCGACGAACTGGAGATCGTCCTCACCGGAAAGGGGATTCCATGCCACCCGCCGCGCCGCCGACTGGAGCGCAAGACGCCACGGACTCCGCCCACCCGCACCGCCTCAAACCGCCTGCTCGATACTACCATGGAACCCGTCGCAAATGCTAAAGGCGAGGACCGACCCCGTTGAACAGACCCCGCCGAAGGACACCGGTCGGCGTCGGCCGCAACGAACCATGCCTCAGCGGCAGCGGCGGGAAGTCCAAGAAATGCTGCGGGCCGTGATGCACTATCGATCACCCAAGGCAATCTCCTTCGCCTCGACAAACGACCGATAAAGCGTCCGCGCACTCCGGTCATAAATGTCCTCGTTACGTGCCCAGAACTCAGGGAGTTCCTTCCCCTCATCAACCGTCAGCCATTGCTTGATGGGCTCTGATTCGTGTTCGCTAACCCAGTCAGCCAAGTCCTTCGCTCTCTGTCGTGAAACCACACGTGCCGCTTGGTGGCACCAGAGCTTGTAGGACTTCAGGAAGTCCTCATACGAAATCTCCATATTAGCTTCATCCCCCAGCAATTCGAGTGACATCGCGCGAGCAATTTGAACCTGGTAAACAATCGAGAAGTAGCGGTTTCCCAGCCCAACCGAAGGGCCATAGTCAACTGAAAACGTGATCGTGCGGTTGGCCACATCCAGCTTGGAGCATTTCAGCTTGGCGGCTTCGTCACCCAGCTCCTTTTTCGCATGAAACTCGAATACAGCACCACCGTGTTGCGCAAAGGAAAGGGAAGTAGCCAGCATTGAGAAGGCGACTCGTTTGGAATTGCGCCCTGCCTGCGGCTCGGCAACCTGCAGCGCATCGCGAAGGATCGCATCGCCTTCACACAATAGTCGAACCGATCTTCGCCCCGGATCTTCCGCTTCGCAGGTCGAAGCCGCGCATCCGAGAAGAAGCGCAGCCACGATCATCGAGGGTGCGCTTCTCGCCATCAGTCGGAAGCATCTTGGATTCATAGCTCTTAGATGCACACTTCACCAATCGCCTTCGTCGAAATCGTCCCCTGTTCCAAATGGCCCCGGGTTCTTGTGCTCACTCTCAATCCTCTCGTACTCTTCGTTCAAATCTTCTCGAATACGATCCAGCTCAACCTCTTGAGCGGTCTTCGACATCAAGCCTGAAGCATCCTTGTCGCACAGATCAAAATACCGGTAGTTGAAGTTCTCCGCGTGAACAGTTCCATCTGCGCCCTCAAGCAGCCGGTGACTCCGTCCGGCGGTGCCCGACTTAACTATGAGTATGCGCACCTTGATATTCCTCGGTAGTGTCCCACAGCCGCCTTCCGGCTCCTTTACGTACATGTAAACACTCGTCTCGTGACTCGGCATCAAAGATCCACGCTTGTTGATGCGATCCCTCCCGATTGGCTCCAGGTTTCTGGAGTTTCGATACAGACAGCAACAATGCCGCTCATAGCTTTGCTCGTGGAGCACCATGTCCACCATGTAAGCGCTATCCAAACGACTATCCGGGAAAATGTCCGGCGCGTCATCGGGGCCTTCTCGGGGGGTCACAAAGCCAGCCCCAGGCAACCATGGACCTTGCTTGGGCGGAACAGGAAGAGCCTTCGATCCGGGCTCAGCCAAGCCGAAGAAATCAACCCGGTAGGTCGCCCTATTCCTCACGAACCCATACAGATTGATCCCGCCGCGTTCCCCGATCGGATCCCGCGAGGCCCATCTCCCGAGTTCGGGGTGGTAGTATCGGAAGCCGTAGATGTTCAGCCTCCTCCGCCCGACCGGGGGTACGGGGTCATCGTGAAGGCGGACGTTGGACCAGAAAGCCACGGCAGAGAATGGTGGCGACTCGGCGGTTGTTTTGAAAGGTGAAATCTGGGAGCCTGGGCCCCATCAGTTTGGTGGAGTGGACCTCCCGTCAGTCGGCTCTCGCCACTCTCCGAGTTTCTACGCGTGGTCGAGCGAGCCCCCACGCGAGCACGAACCCAGCAGCCAGCGCGGCGGAATGGAAAACTCGAGGATCCCAGCGCTGACAGCGAGGAAGTACCCCAGCGATGAAAGGCTCTCCCAGAGCCGACCTGCGGGTATCTGATTCCGGGTTTGGCGGGTCCTTTGCTTGCCGGTTGCCAGCCCGGCGGGCGCCAGTCAGACTCCGCCCATGAGCGAAGCGCGAGATTTGGGAACCCAGCCGGTTGACGCCCTGATGCAGCAGTGGGGCCTGAGCAACCACGACATGGTCGATGCCTCCCCGGAGCAGCTCACCCACAAGCAGGTCCAGCGCGCGCGGAAGGGGCGGATGCTCACCCTCGCCATGATGCAGAAGGTCACGCGGACTCTGAACATCGCGGTGTGGTACCGGCTGAAGAAGGAGGAGCGGGAGCAGTACTTCGAGTACCTTCACAAGCATCTTCACAGCTACTTTTTACAACCACGTCTACGAACTGTCCGGAAGGATCGGGATGGATGGGATTGCTCAAGCAGTGAGCCCGGTCACCGCCTCCGCGCAATCAGGAAGCGGCTTGGCCTCGCGCAATGGGAAATGGCGAAACAGATGGGAGTTGGAGCCGTTACACTTCTTGATTGGGAAAACCTTCGTCGCCTTCCAAGCGGAAGTGGTCGGCGGAAAATCGAGGCGTTTTGCCATGAACACTCCGTGCCGAGCATCTTCGCCAGCTGAATTGCTTTTCTGATCCCCGGCAGTTGCGGCATTTGTCCAAAGGCTCCAAGCTGTCAACGACATCATCGGATAAGTCGCGTTTCTTACCGACGTGAAGAACTGATGCGCTGCCTGAAAGATGGAATTCAAGGCGCGGGTTCGGACTGGTCGGGACAGCACAGGATTGGGAGAGGGGCCGGGTGTTGAAGCGTTCAAAACGATAAGATTGCAAGCACCCGCAGGGCCACTGCGCACGAGAAGCTTTGATCCGAAACTTGGCATCATTACCGGTTGGCAAGCCCATTGCGGTTGGCTGCAACTATTACGGACCGATGTCCGACGTGGTTGTGCGGAGCTATTTTGAAGTCACCCAATCATCGACGTTAGCCTTTGAAAGCAGTGCAATGTCAACTTTTGCTTTGACTAAGGATCTACCTGTCTTTGGATCTGGTACAGGCAAAGAGATCCCGAGTATCAAGAACTCGCCCTCTCGCCCAAAGACGTCTCGAATCATGACTTCTTTCTCTTTCAGTTGAGCATCATAGAATTTGTCGTGAGCTTGGTTTTGGTGGATGCATGCAAGCAACACCGGTTTCGCAAGGACGGGATCTCGGCGTGAAAACAATATCCAAACCCCTCCCTGGAAGAAGAAAAATTCTCGCATTTCCAGAAGTCCATTTAGCGTAAGATGCCTCTCGACCCCCAGAAGGTCAGCAGTCACTTCGGTCCGCTCTCCTCTCCGCGCAACTCGAACCGACGATTTGGCATCCTCGGATACAACTTTGTTATAGTTCTTTTCCGATCCAACCTTACCGAGCCTACCGAGGACCTGAATCGATTCATTTTTCAATTCGTCGGCTGGCAGCCTTGAATAAAGCGCAAAGATCACACCAAAAATTGCAGCCACTAAGTAGTCGTGTTTCATCGGCTATTGTTCTCTCTGTATTTTTCTACATCCCATTCCACCGGCGGTCTACATACCTCAAAACCAAAGACCGCAAAGGTTGCTATGTAACTACCATTGGGCGTAAAGCCTTCATCAAGATAGCCTTTCGCTCTAAAGTCAGGACACAGCACTTCGTGTGATCTTCGATCAGAGTTGTCGACCGTGAATTCGACCAGAATCTCGAACAGTTTTCCTAGATCAGGCCCGCTGGTAACCACGCAATCGTACCAGCATGTCTTGCCGCATGCATTGTCGTCGGAGCAGCGGAAATCAGTGCTGACGCCCGACCCGGAAGTTCCTTCTTGGCGCTCGCACTCAAAGGTTTGCACATCGCCACAAAGGTTGCGAACTACAGAGCGCAATTCTTCGATATGGTCCGAATTGTCATACTCAGGCGGGTGATACAAAAATAGTGCAAAATCGAGACGCTTCATAGCCTCCTCGCAATCTGCAATATCCTCAGTAAGGCCCAGTGTGTCCCGCCTTCTGGTCGCATTGCCCACAAACCCATACAGATTGATCCCGCCAGCCTCCTCAATCGGGTCCCGTGAGGCCCACCGTCCGAGTTCGGGGTGGTAGTATCGGAAGCCGTATTCATTGAATACGGTGTTGAGGCGGGGTTGGGTCGGTCTTCGCCGCTCGGGGTTTGGCTGGGGCTGGGTCTCTTGGGTGGGCAGCGGAGCACGAGGTGGACTCGTGCGGGTGTGCCCCGACCTCAAGCGGTGGGCCGCTGGCCGTGAGGAGCGGGGACGACCGCAACTAAGCATCCATGAATTCTCGCAGATTGGGGCACTCTCCGGAAGGTGATTTTGGGATCCCGAGAACGGCCGGGCGTTCAGCGCTTCTTCTTTTTCTTCTTCTTGCCGCCGCCACCCTTCTTCTTCGGTTTTTCGGGTCGGTCGCTGACGCCGAGTTCCTGCTTGGTGATGGTGCCGTCGAGGTCCTTGTCGTAGCGCTTCATCAGCGTCTTTTTCACCGAAGGCTCGAGGGTATCGAGTTCCGCTTGGTCGATCTGGCGGTTCCGGTTGGAGTCGTATTCCTTCAGGATCGCCTCGCCTCCGACCGGGATGGCTTGGGAAATGAGGGTCGAGGCCGCCAGTGCCGCGACGGCGGCGGGGATGGGATGGGTTTTCATTCAGCAGGGAAATGCGGCGCCCGGCGAAAGCGTTACCGGGGAAATGCGGCAGCTGCGGCAGCCGTGTGGCGGATTTTTTCGGCTGTCGTCGGGCTTCCGCTGTGCTTTCTTGCCCGCCCATGGCCGCCACGACCCTTCCAGACGCCACCGGACACTTCGGCAAGTTCGGCGGCATGTTCGTGCCCGAAACCCTGATGGCACCGCTTGAAGAGCTGTCGAAGGCCTACGCGGAAGCCAAGCAGGATCCGGCATTCCAAAAGGAACTCGACCACCTGCTGCGCGACTACTGCGGCCGGCCGACGCCGCTCTACTTCGCCGACCGCTGGACCGAGAAGCTTGGCGGCGCGAAGATCTACCTGAAGCGCGAGGACCTGCTCCACACCGGCGCCCACAAGATCAACAACGCCATCGGCCAGATCCTGCTGGCGAAGCGCCTCGGCAAGAAGCGCATCATCGCCGAAACGGGTGCCGGCCAGCATGGCGTGGCCACCGCGACGGTCTGCGCCCGCTTCGGTATGGAGTGCGTGGTTTACATGGGCCAGGTGGACATGGAACGTCAGGCTCTCAATGTCGCCCGCATGCGGCTGATGGGTGCCGAGGTCCGCGCGGTGACCGCCGGCCAGGCGACGCTCAAGGAGGCGGTCAACGAAGCGATGCGTGACTGGGTCGCATCGGTCGACACCACCCACTACATTCTCGGCTCGGCGTTGGGTTCCCACCCGTTCCCGATGATGGTCCGCGACTTCCATCGGGTGATCGGCCTGGAGGCCCGCGAACAGATTCTTGAGAAGGAAGGCCGGCTCCCCGACTTGCTCGTGGCTTGCGTCGGCGGCGGATCGAACGCGATCGGGCTGTTCCATCCGTTCCTCAACGATGAGGCCGTGAGAATGGTCGGCGTGGAAGCCGGCGGCGACGGCATCATCCCGGAGCGCCATGCGGCGAGATTCCAAGGCGGCAAGCTGGGTGTCCTGCAGGGAACCAAGACCTGGTTGCTGGCGAATGACGACGGCCAGATCGAACTGACCCACTCGGTCAGTGCTGGTCTCGACTACGCCGCCGTGGGTCCGGAGCATGCATATCTGCAGAACATCGGCCGCGTCGAGTATACCTACGCCACCGACGACGAAGCGCTGGCCGCCTTCAAGGAGCTCGCGAACTGCGAAGGGATTCTGCCGGCGCTCGAGAGCTCCCACGCGATGGCCTATGTGTCGAAGATCGCGGGCAGCTTGCCGAAGGAGAGCGTGATCATCGCGAACCTCTCCGGCCGTGGCGACAAGGACGTCGAGCAGGCGGCGAAGTACCTGCTCGGTTGAGCCGGGTCGTCGCTTCGACACTTGAGGGATTTTTGAACCGCAAAGACGCCAAAGCGCGAAGTCGGGGGACACCATTTCCGGTCTCGGGAGGACGGAGGCAGTGAGCCGCTGGGTTTACCCCTTGGTTCGTACTACGATGATTTCCCGATCGCCGAAGATGCGTAACGGCGGCGCGCAGCCGACAGGATGGTAGTGCTTCACCTGCGCCCCTCGCGGGGCTCGGATATCCAAGATATTCGGTGCCACGGGGCAAGCCCCGTGGCTAAGTGCCTGCGCCCTTTCGGGGCTTCTCAGAGGTCGGTTTGAGCGGGGCTCTTCGGGGCTGCGGGTCTTGGAACCGCAAAGACGCTAAGGCGCAAAGTAGAGCACAATTTCAACCTGCGTCGGTCCGGCCTTGGCGACCTTTGCGTCTTGGCGGTTCAACCTCCTTATCCTGCTCTCGGTTCAGGTCGTGGGAAGGAACGTTATTCCTTCTGCCACCAATCGGAGTCGCGTTCCCATGGCTCGCGCTTCGGGGCTTCGGGCGCACCGGCTTTCTCCGGTTTTTTCGGCTCGTCGCTGACCTCGTCGATCAGCTTCTCCACCTCCGGGTCGCCGCGTTTGCCGCCCCGGAAAATCGCCATGAGGAGAATCAGCACGCATCCGAAGCTGACCGCCAGCATGGCAAGCATCGCGAGCGCGAAGCCGTCGGCCTGGGTGATGGCGATGTGCATGGCGGGCGGGCTTTACTCGGGATCCATGATCCGGCGCATCGGGATCATGTTCGAATACTCGAAGTTGTACTTCCGGAAGAAGTTTTGCGATTCGGCCGAGATCTTGTCGGTGAGCAGCGTGATCCGTTTGAAATCCTTGCTGCGCGCAAAGTCGATCACGTGCTCGAGGAGCTGGCTGCCGAAGCCCTGGCCCCGGTGATCGGGATGGATGATGACGTCTTCCATCTGGATCACGAAACCGCCCATCGCGGTCGAGATGGTGAACAGCAGGTTCACCATGCCGATGATCTGGTGGTCGTTGCGCATGACGAAGATCCGTCCGCGCGACGGTTGCTCGAGAATCAGGGCGAGGCCGCGCTCCTGCGCGGTGGCGTCGGGCATGAAGTCGCCCTGCAGCCGGAACAGCTCCATCACCATTTCCACCAGTTCCGGCAGGTCCTCGATGGTTGCCGGCTCGATCTTCGGGGCATTTCCGAGGGAGGGGCTGGCCGGGAGGGAGGAAGCGGACTCGATCACGGCAGGGAGCGTTGCACGGGAGGTGCCGGGAGACACGGAATTTCACGGCATCGGCCCGCGGATTTTTTGTAACCCGGACCCGAATTGGTGCATTGACAAGGGTAGGCCGATGCCTAGAGTGCCCGCCCGCGCCAGGGAGGCGCGTGATTTTTCCCGATTCCAGCCATGAAACGCACCTTCCAACCTTCCAAGCGTACCCGCAAGCGTCAGCACGGCTTCCGCGCCCGCATGGCGACCAAGGCCGGCCGCGACATCCTGCGCAAGCGCCGTCAGAAGGGCCGCAAGCGCCTCCTGCCGAAGGGTGCGGAGATCAAGTACGATCGCCACACCACCCAGCACGGGGTGTGATTCCCGCATGCTTCCGGGCGATGCGCCTTTCGCGGAAGCACAGCATGACGACGCGGGCCGAGTTCTCCAAGGTCCGCACGAACGGTCGAGCGAAAGCCGGCCGTTTTGTCGTTTTGAGCACTCTGGAGGACCCGGAGCTGGAGCGCCTGATGATCGGGATCATCACGACCCGCAAGGTCGGCAAGGCCCATGACCGCAACCGGATCCGCCGGCGGGTCCGGTCGATCCTCCAGCGAAATGGCGAGCGGATCGCCAATCCGGCCCGCTATCTGGTCACGATCCCGCGCCCCGGCGCGGCCTCCGCGACCTTCGAGGAGCTGGAAAAGGACTGGCTGAAGCAGGCGCAGCGGCTGGCTGTCATCGAGCGGACCCCCTGAAGCGTTCCAAAACCTCCGCGCGATTGTTGCGGCGCGGAGCCCCGGATTGTGGCCCCTTTTGCTCCCGCCAACCCGATGACCTTCCTGATCCGCCTGCTGATCCGCTTCTACCAGCGGTTCCTCAACCCGGTGCTGAAAGCGCTCGCCGGGCCGATGGCGGGGTGCCGCTACCAGCCGACCTGCTCGAACTACTTCCTGCAGGCGGTCGAGATCCACGGACCATGGAAAGGATCATGGCTCGGGATCTGCCGGATTTTCCGCTGTCATCCGTGGGGTGGCCATGGTTATGACCCCGTCCCGCCGCCGCGGGGGCACGGCAATCCGCCGACATCCGACTGAGGCAGGCCTACCTATTTCATCATGTACGACCGCAAGACATGGATCGTTCTCGGCATCTGCAGCGTGCTGCTCGCCGTCAATCTGTACTTCAACCACCAGACGTCCAAGGAGCGCGCGGCGCTGGCCGAAAAGGAGCGGCTGGAGGCGGTTGAGCAAGGCGGTGGTGATTCGACCGGCGATACCTCGCAACCCGACAAGCCCGGCATTCTCGAGGAGGTCGACCCGGATCCGGAAGATGTCGTCGAGCCGACGCTCCACACACTCGAGACCCCCGAGATCGTCTTCACGCTCACGACCCTCGGCGGCGGTGTCAAAACGGCCGAGTTCAAGAACGAGAAGGCGGTCGGCGAAGGCGATCAGAATGTCGTGCTCAACGCCGGCGACAACAGTGCGGTCGGCTCCATCTCGGACGGGCCGGACGGACTTGAGCGGGTCAATTACACCTACCTCGAAAAGGAGTCGGAGCCCGGCAAGCGCGTGGTCTTCGCCGCGCGGCACCCGGCCGGTCTGATCATCAAGAAGTCGTGGTCGCTCGTCACCACCGACGAGCCCGGCACCGACTACCTGCTCGACCTGCAACTCGACATCGAGAACTCCAAGGACTCGAACGCGCAGATTCCGCTCGACCGTTTCAGTCTCTACCTCGGCAGGGCCCAACCGTTGCATGCCGGCGAAACACGCCTGTCGCCTGCCGGATTCCTTTGGCGTGAGGACGGTGATTTCCATCTGACGAAGTCGAACAAGTTCCGCGGCGGATGGTTCTCCGATCCGAAAACCCTCATGGTCGAAACGGCCGCGGAAATGGAGTACGCCGGCGTCTCGAGCCAGTTCTTCGCGACCGTGCTGAAGCCTGCCGAAGTGACGACCGGAGGGATCTGGGCGAAGTCGGCGGAAGTTCGCATCGAAGGCGTCGACGACCCGGTGCTGGCCGTGCGCGTCGGCTCCCTTCTGCCGAGTGGGCCGCTCGAGCCTGGTGCCCGCCGCGCCCTCAATTACCGACTGTTCATGGGACCGAAGGAGAACCGGATGCTCAGCAAGATGGGCGACGGTTTCGGCGACATCATGAACTACGGCTGGGCGATCATCGGGGTCTTCAGCTGGATGCTCAACTACCTGCTCGTCTATATCCACGACGGCGTCGACAAGATCTCGGGAGCATGGTCGTGGGGCATCGCGATCGTGGTCGTCACCCTGGTGGTGCGCTCCCTCATGTGGCCGCTTTACGCCCGCTCGAACCGCACGATGAAGCGGATGGCGAAGCTGAAGCCGGAGATGGACAGGCTGAAGGAGAAGTATCCCGACGACCCGACCAAGGTTCAGCAGGAAGTCATGGGGCTCTACCGCAAGTTCGGCATCAACCCGCTCGGCGGCTGTCTGCCGATGCTGGTGCAGATGCCGATCTTCTTCGGCTTCTACCGGATGCTCCAGTACGCGGTCGAACTCCGCGGCCATGGATTCCTGTGGGTCGATGACCTCTCGATGCCCGACACGGTCGCGACCGTCGCCGGATTCCCGATCAACGTGCTGCCGATCGTGATGGGCCTTTCGAGCTTCCTGCAGATGCACATGATGCCGAACACCTCGGCCGACAAGACTCAGCAGACGATCATGAAGCTGATGCCGATCATGTTCCTCGTCTTCTGTTACAACTTCGCGGCTGCCCTCGCGCTTTATTGGACGACCTCGAACTTGTTCTCGATCTTCCAGACGTGGCTGACCCAGCGCATGCCGGAGCCGGAGCTCAAGGAGCGTGCCGGTGGCAAGGGCAAGTCGTTCATGGAACGCATGGCCGAGGCCGCCGAGCAGCAGCAGAAAATGAAGCAGGCCCGCGGGCGTGTGGTCGAAAGCGGCGACGACAAGCCGAAGAAGCCGCGCGGCCCCCGCACCGGCGGCTGATCGGTTCGGCCGGACTACTCGCCGGGTTCTTCGATCTTCTCGAGCTCCATCGTCGGGCTCCACCCGCTGAGGTCGGTGGTGCGGATCAACCCGGTTCCCGGGTGGTACCACAGCAGGGTGGTGCCACGGTCGAAGTAGCCACCCCACACGCTTTCCTGCGAGTACTCGATCTTCACGCAGTCCTCGAAGGTTCCGGCGGGAACCTCGATGGTCTCAAGTCCGAGGATGTGGAATTCCGTCGCGGCGATTCCTTCCTCGGTGGTCTTTTCACCTTCCTCTTCGCTGACCATCGTTCCGCGGTTGCGGTCCCGGACGATTGCGCCCTTCCGAAGTTCGGCGGGTAGGTCGAGATCCGGATCGATGTAGACCGCGGAGGAGCCGCTGTCCTCCCACGCCTGGAGCTGGATCCCGTCGTTGACGAGATACCTGCCGATATAGACCCCCGAGTCACCGGCCCCGGACCATGGCTCCTTGGTTGTGAAAACGGTGCCATCGTCGGTCTCGGAGACATCGGTGATCTCATGGGACCATGTGTGTTTGCCGTCGGCGTCGCGGCCAGCATAGAGCATCACCCGTCCCGGCTTGAGCACCATCAGGTCGGTGGCTTTGGCGAGTAGCTCGCCTGCAGGAGGAGCTTTGGGACCGGGCAGGTCGGTAGCGGGGCCGGCGTGGAGCCGGAGCCTCAGTCCGTCGTCTTCAAAATCAATTCCCGAGGTCAGGCGGCCGAAGCGGGAGGCGATGTCCATCGGTTCCGCATCCTCGCGAGGTGCGGCCGGGTGGCCGTAAGCGACCGACTCCATAGTCAGCGCCTCGGCATTCCACCGGTAGCCTTTCTGGCCGGGGCAGGCGATGGTGGCGCCGAATCGCTCGCGGTGGACATCGACCGGGTCGCGGTCAGGGAAGAGGCGGTGCCATTCGTTGAGGATGGGGATGGCCTTCCAGCTTTCGGACGCACGCCGTGTGGTCACGTCGCTGTCGAACATCCACAGCGGTCCGGCGTTGGCGAGGAAGCCGGGGTCCATATCGAGCAGAAGGCTACGGGCCTTCGGAACGGCGGCGGTCTGCCGCTCCGTCAACTCCATGTCTTCGCGGTCGATCGCCCGTTTCAGAACCTGCTCGTCGAGGGCGACCAGCAGTGCCTTGGGGAGGACCGCGTAGCAGATTTTCAGGTCGAGGAACTCGGATTCCTCCTTCTCGGAAATGACCACATACGAGCGTTCGCCGTGCTTGCGGGTTTCCCACTGCATCGAGTCCGGTGCCGAACTCTCGATCATGCCGCGAAGTCCGGTCAGGAAGAGCCCGAGATTGAGCCGGCTCTTCGATGAAACACGGACCGACACCGGGAGCTTGGCGAACTGCTCGAATTCGAGGTCATCGCCGAGCGCTTCCCAGAAGAGGCTGCGTTCGAAGTCGACCGAGATCGAGTCGCCAACCCACGAGAGCGGGTTGATCTTCAGGCCGGGAATCAGCGGAACCAGCTCCTTGTCCAACGAGCTGAACGCTTCGCTCTTGTTGTCGACCGCGATCGCAAGATGCAGAAGCGAGCGGTCGGTGCGCAGCCGGGCGGCGGTTGGAAGTTCCGTATCACCGGCGAACTCCATGATCTCCTGGTAGTCACTGCCGACGGTGAGAGGCAGCACGGTGAGGTCGACTTGGTATTCTTCTTTCGAAGCCCGGAGTTGGATCGCGATCGGATCGAACACCTGAGCCCATCCATTTTCATAGCCGCGGCGCCAGCGTTCGTAAGCGTCCTTTTCGGCGGCGGTTACCTCGGTGATTCCGAGTTCGGAAATCGGAGTCAGGAAATCCGCCGAGCCGAATTTCTCACTGCGGGCCTGCCCTTTGACGATGCTCGTCTTGCCGAGCAGCGGGCCGTAGTCCGGCCCGTCCTTCTCGCCGGAGATTTCGCGGGCGGTCAGCTCGTTCAGGGCGGCGAGGGCGCGGTTGCGGCGGGAGGTGCCGATGCGCACCTCGGGTCCCGCCCACCGGCGGATGGCCGCGTCGGAGAGGAACAGGAATACACTCTCTCCGGCAGCCATCGGATAGCGATGGCGGAAGAAGCGGAACTCGTCGGTCGACCCGAGGGCGGTGGTATTGCCGCTCGAGACTTCCGTGAGTCGGCGGACCTGGGACTCGGAATTCGTCAGTGCCACCAGCCCGTTCACCTCGATGAGATAGCTTGAGAGCGTGCGGTCGGGCTTCAGGAAGACCCTGCCCTTGCCGCCTTCGACCTTGAGCTCGTCGCCTTCCGTTCCCGCCCAAACGCGGATCGTCTTGGAAAGCGCGTCGAAGAGGTCGGCGGGCTTGCCGGTTTCGAACAGAATCGCGACGTCGGTGCCGGTGGCGAAGTAAGGGTCACCGCCGGTAACGGCGATACGGTTCACCGGCAGCAGCCGGGCGGCGACAGCAGGGAGGTCGAGGCCGAGCTGGCGTTTGTAGCGGAGCGCCAGACCGCGATACGGATTCCGCACGCTGACCGATTGGCCGAGCGGTTCCGCTTCGCGGTCGAGCCGGTCGAGGAGTTCGAGAAATCCGGGCAGCGAAGGTGCGAACACCGCGTGCTGATCTTCGGGGATGAACTTGGCAAGCGGGTCCATCGCGACTTCACCCTCCGGTAGCCGTTCCTTCCAGTTGATCGGTGAAACGGTGACGCCCTTGATGTCGGCGATCGCCACCGGTTCTCCGGCTTTGTCGGGATCCTGACCGAGGATGAGATCCCGATCGAGAGCGAGGTTTTCCGAAATGGCGCGACCTCCGCCGAAGACGGCGAAGCTGCTTCCGATGTCACCGCGCATCGGTCGGTTCTCCTCATCATCCTCGCCTGCCAAGTGCTTGAACCAAGCGGTGCCCGGGAGGTGTTCGTTGGCCCGGCGGTCCGCCCAAACCTTGCGGGCGCCGAGGAACTCCGCCTCGTCGCTCTCTTCGGCTTTCTTGCGATCCACTTCGAAACGCAGGCCGGTCACGATCCGCTCCCCGCTTGCCGGCCGCAGATCGATCACTCCGGAGAGCGGTGTCTTGCCGTCGTCCCTGAAGATGACTCTCGCGTCGCCTTGGGGAATCTGGACCCGTGTGTCATCCTCGGCGATCCAGAGATAGGCCTCCGTGATCATCCGGACCTCGATTTCCCTGTGCGACCACGTGGCGATCTGCTGGGCCAGCAACTCTTCACGATCGGCCGGGTCGATTTGAAGACCGAGGTCCTTGACGGCGATCGAACGGAACTCGTCCGACAATCCGGGGCAGGCGATCAGCACGATGAGGGGGAGAATGAGGAGTCGTCGCATTCGGCAAGCATGACCGAATCGCCGCGGCTTGGAAGATCTTCCGCCGGGTGGCCCTGACGCTTTTACCCGAAAGGGGGATATGAAACATCGGCTGGCTGTCAGACGTTTTGAAACGTCATGAAACTGCCAAGCTGGAGCTGGAATGCGGGTGGATTGGCTCTGGCGCTGGTCGCCGGGGTGATGATCGGACGAGGCACCGGAGGAGGATCGCAGGCCGATGCGGCTTCCGGGAATGACGGCGTTCCTCCGCGCCCCGGGTCCCGGGCGGAAGCTGGCGGCGCTTTGGGCGATGGTGTTTCCGCGACACGGCGAGAGCGCGACTCCGATTCGGTGGTGTCCGGCAGACGCACGAGTGCCGCGGGTTTGCAGTCAATCCTCGATTCCGCCAGCCGAATCGATCGCACCCAGCGGCTGCTTGCTTTTCTCGACCGGTTGCCGGACGGAGAGTTCGCTTCGGTTTACGAGAAGCTCCGAGACGATCCGGGCAGCAACCTTCTGAGGTCCGAGCGGTCGCTCCTTCTTCAGGCATGGGCGGAGCGCGATCCTTATGCGGTCACGTCCTACCTGCAGGAGAATGGAGCGGAGGACTGGGAGCGGGAAAACGTGCTCGGTTCCTGGGCGGCGGCGGATCCTCAGGCTGCATTCGCATGGGCGCTCGATGCTCCCGACGGCGGCGACGTCAACAACTGGGTGGTCGGTGCCATCCGCGGCGCAGCCGCAACCGACCCGATGATTGCCCGCGACCTGCTCGGCCAGATCGAGAGCAGCGAGACGCGGCGCAACGCGCTGCGCAATATCGAGGAGCACGTGACCCGCTTCGGCTACGACTACGCCGAGGGCTGGATCGCCGGAGTGAGTGATGAGGGGATGCGCAACGAAGCGTCCCGCCGATTTGCGGACGAGCTTGCCGAACTGGATCCGGTGCGGGCCGGCGACTGGAACGCGATGATCGCCGATACCAATACGCGCCGTGATGTCTCCGAGACCGTATCCGACCGCTGGGCGAGGCAGGATCTCGACAGTGCCAAGGCGTGGGTGAATTCCCTCCCCGAGGACACCCGCACCGAGGCCGCAGAGGGTGTAGCCCGGCATTACGCCCGCCAGGATCCCGCCGAAGCCGCGGTGTGGCTTGCGAGCCTCGGCAACAATCCGGACCTCGACGGAGCCAAGCGGATCTTTGTCGACGAGGCTTTCCGAAACGCGCCGGAAGTCTCGATGAACTTCGTGGCGAACATCGCCGACGAGCGGAGTCGCACGAAGTCGTATTACCGCTACATCGGCGAGTGGATGCGTCGCGACGAGGCATCCGCCAAGGCGTGGACCGAATCAAATGCCCAGAGCCTACCGTCGGGTGTGGTGAAGCGCTACCTGCGCTGAGCGAACTCTTGTTCCGATGTCGGGTCCGCCTCCGTTGCCGTCGGAGTCCAGGTCGGACATTCGGCCGGTCTTGCGATGGTGGATTCCGTCCGTCGCGATCGGCATCTCGGTCGCTGTTTTTCCTCTCTACGGCCACCGGGTGCACGCGGCACGTGTCGACCAGTGGGTGTTCATCCCGATCCTCCTGGCATGGGTGCTGACTTGGGTGCTTGCCGGAGCCGCCGTCTTTGCGGGGATCAAACTTCCGCCTGAATTTCGCGGCTTGCGGGTTTTCTCCTTCGGCTTCGCACTGCTCTACCTCGTCGCCGGATTCTTCGGCTGGGGTGGGGTGAGGGAGGCGTTCTTCGAGCTGGTCGCGGGCTAGGTCGGACGTGCCTCACCAAGCCGCCTCCAAGAGGTGGAAGCGGCTGCCGGGTCGGCATGCGTGGGTGAGCTTTTGCAAGGGCCTCGATCAGTCTCGCAACGCGCCAATCAATCGCCGTTCTCCGATGCGGCCAGATAGTGCTTCAGCACCTCCTCGTCGCTCAGTGCCCGGTCGTAGAGAGCGACTTCGTCGATCCCGCCCGCGAACTGCCGACTCTTGTTCTTGCCATCGAACAGGCGACCCAACCTGAGGTGCAATTCCTGCTCACCGTGGTCCGGTCGACTGATGGTCTGCCGCGCGGCAACATCCCCGTTGATGAACAGCGTGATGTCCTGGGTGCCGACGCGCGCCACCAGATGATACCAACGGCCGGGAGCATATCGGTCGGGGGAAGTGAGCGCGGCGTTCACACCTCCAGGAAAAAGCATGTCCGCTCTCTCGGTGGCAGGAGACCTGAAAACGGCGCGAACCGCCGGGTTGCCCGGGGTTGCACCGAAGACCCCGGAATCCGTGAATTCCATGCAGAAATAGACGACCTGGCCCCGCGGGGGAGCACCCGTCAACGGGTCCTTATCCGTCTCGACCCGCAGTTGGAAAAGGTGGCCCCATTGGATGTGATCGGGTCGTGCCCAGAGTTCGACGGTGAAAGGTTCCGGATCCTGCTTCCGCCATGGGCCATTCCCATCGATCCATCCGCTCCGGTCTCCTCTCCCGAGCCGAAGGGACCGGGCTCCCGCTTCGTTCATGAATTCGCATTCTCCACGAATGAGTCCCGCCAAGTCCGGATCCGACGGATTGGGAAGAGTTCCGTTCGTCGGAGGCTCTTCGAAATTCCACAGAAGCATGGGTTTCGAGGCATCGACGGCAGCACGATAGGCTGCTGAGACCTTCAGGGCGGCATCGCCGGGAGGAATGGGGCCGTCGTGTTGTAGCTCAGTTGCGCGAAGCACCCTGATACCAACGTGGTCGCTCTCGATGATGGCACCTTCCGCACGTTTCACCCATCGCCAGCCGAGAACATCACCCTCCGCCGTGGTCAACTCCGCCCTTACCTGCCCGCTGAGCACAGCCAGCTCGGATCGCTGATCCGGTTCCTCAGACACGCTGAAAACCGTTGCCCGCTCCGTGAAGCGTCCTTGATCCGTTTCGATCGTGAACGCCTCGCGGTCGTGCGGTACTTCCACCACGACTTGGCCGCTCCACAGCTTCGCCCGCTGGTGTTCCACCTTCATGCGGACCGGACCGGATAGGGAAAGCACGACCCCGCTGTTCAGATCGATCCGTGCACGTTCTGACTCGAGTTCGATTTCCCGCCCCTTCATCACCGGGATTGCCTGAGCCGACAGACCATCTCCTTCCAGCAGTCGCATCACCCCGATCGGCAATTCCTCATTGGAAACCGTGGGTTCGATCGGGGGAGCATCTTGCTGCGGATCACGATCGATCCACAGCACCGCCAGAGCGATCGCGGCGGCGAGCCCGGCCAGCGTGACGAACATGTTGCGTCGCGGCCGCACCTTGGAAGTTGCGGATTCCCTCGCCGGTGTGGCGTTCGGAGGCTCGAGCACCGCTGCCCAGTGCCGGGCGTTGTGCAGCCGGAGCTCCGAGATCAGCGCCGCCTCTTCGAACAACACCTTGGCGGCGATGGGCCGCGCCTTCTCGTTGGACCGCAACAGATCATTCAGTTCGTCCCGGCGCGCCGCGCCCTCGAAGACGAGTGCCCTGATCCGTGCCTCCAGCTCATCCCCATCTGGGCTCATCCCGGTCATGTCCGCAGCTCCCGGTTGATGCATCCAGCCAATTCGCGCCGCAACCGGAACAGCAGCGACTTGATGCCGCTCACGCTGCGGTTCACCGATTCCGCGATCGCCGCGAGGTTCCAGCCTTCGACATAGTGCGCTTTGAGGATCTCGCGCGGCTCGTCCGCCATCTTGCCCATGCAGTGGCGCAGGGCTTGGACCCGGTCCGGGGTTTCCTCCGCAGCGGCGAGCAGGTGTCTCTCCATGATCGTCATCACGTCCTCGTCAAATACCAGCCGGTCGCGTTGCCGGTCGCGAAAGTGGGAGAGGATGGTGATTCGCGCCACGCCGAGAGCCCAGGGCAGGAACGGCCGCGCCCGGTCCCAGTCGGCCTCCTTCTCCCACAGCTTCACGTTCGTCGCCTGCACGACCTCTTCGGCGTCAGGCCAAGAGGAGAGTTGGGCATAGCAGTAACCGCGGAGTGCCTCCTGGCATTCCGTCAGGGCCTCCACAAAGCGGGTCTGATTGCTTTTCATGGTCGTCGGAGATTCGTGGAGCCGAGCGGCAAGGCGGACGGAGACACCTCTTACCACGGGGTATTTCCATATCTACCGCCATTGGTAGCGGAAAATCTTCGCAGCTGCCCGGTGACCCGGCGCTCGGCGCCTCCCGCGTGAAGTTTCTCAAGATTTTGTGCAACCAACCGCCTTCGCGGCGGAAATCCCCAGAGATGCGCCTTTGTTCCGAACCGGTCTCGCTGGGGATTCTCCTATGCCCCCAGGTGCACAACCGGCCGGCAGACGCTGCAGGTGCCCATTTCACCACCCGGCTCATCGGCAGGATCCCGTTCCGGGCTCCTCTGGAGCCAACGATACCCGATCCCGAAAATCCAGAATCATGAGAAAACGAACCCTCCATCCGCTCTCCGCCCATGCCCTGCGAAGGATTGTCCACTTAGGTGGAATCTCGCTCCCGCTGGCCCTGCTGCTTGCCGGAAACGCGGCGGCACAGGTCACCGTGACGAATGACGGCTCGACCGCGCCGACACTGGGTTTGAGCGATACCGGCTACATCACGGCCTCGAACGGGCGTTTCGGCTGGGACGAAGGCGAGCTCCATGGGCAGCGCTTCACATTGGCCAACAGCATCACTCTCGATTCGATCTACATCGCCTACAACGGCTTCGGGGCCGACAGCGGTAGTTTCACGATCACGGTGGACGCCGGCGATGACGGGAGCAATGAGATCAGCGAGACCGGAATCACTCTCGACAGTGCGGACTTCAGTGGCGTCGACCAGGGCGATGCAAACTCCGGTCCGATCTACTGGATGCGGTGGGATCTCTCCACCCACAACCTGACCCTGCCGGCGGGAACCAGCAGCTTTCTGATCAGCCTCGACAGCGAGGGCAACCCGGGGTCGGGGTGGTTGCTGGCGCCGCTCTATAACAACGGGAATCCTTACGCCGGTGGACGAACTCTGGGACTGTCCGGGGGTGCCTCCGGCAACGACGCGCTGTTTGCGGTCACGGCACAGGTGCCCGACGCGGACAGTGACGGCCTACCCGACGACTACGAACTGGCCAACACCAACCCGCCCTCGACCACGGCACTGGTCCCCGCCCTCGACGACGATGGCGACGGGCTGAGCAACGAGCAGGAGTTCCTCGGTCAGGACGCCTTGGGGGCGGAGCATGGATTCGGCCAGACTCAGGCGATCCTCGCCGACACCGACGGCGACGGTCTCGAGGACGGCCCCGAGGTGGCCGGAACCGACAATGGCGATGCATCTCACGGCTACGGTGCGACCAATCCGAACGACGACGACTCGGACGACGACGGCATCGGCGACAATGACGAAGTCATCGGCGCCCTGAACACCGCCCATTTGAACGAGTCGACCGACCCGAACGACGAGGACACCGACAGTGACCTGATGAACGATCTCTATGAAGTGACCAATAACCTGCTTGGTGGCCTGGATCCGAACGATGTCACCGACGGCGGGCTTGGCATGGACCTCGATGGCGACGGGATCGATAACCTGGAGGAGCACGACGCCACGCCCCAGACCCGCGCCGACAAGGCGGACACCGACGGGGACGGCTACGACGACCCCGCCGAAGACAGCTTCGGCTCATGGCTCAACGCAACCGCCACCGGCACCAGCCCGGTCGATCCCGACAGCGACGGCGATGGCCTGCTGGACGGCGATGAGAACCTCGACCTCGGCAGCTTCCAAGGCGCGGGCGTTACCCCGGCTTGGTGCGATCCGAATGTCTTCGACACCGACGGTGACCTCTACGGCGACGGCGACGAGGTCGCCGCCGGTACTGACCCGAATCTCGACACCTCGGTTCCCACGGGGATTCCGTTCCGCAGCGTCGATTTCTCCGGCACCGGCGGCGGCTGGCAGAGCGCCGGCGGCACTACCCTCGAATCAACCACCGAACTGCTGCCCGGGACTGGGCAGTATGCGCTGATCGACGCCAGCACCACCGGCAACGGACTGCGGATCGAGCACGGCAACCCTGCCGCCCCTTTCTACTGCTCGGTGGACCTGCGCGTTGAGGGCGCCCTTGGAGTCGCCGGAGCCGGGGGGTTCAACATCCTCTCGGCCGGCATCCCTTCGATTCTCAGCGACGCAGGCACCCACTGCATCTTGCGACTCTTCGATGACGGATCGGTGCAGGCCTACGATGGTAGCGCCTTCCTGTCCGTCGTCCCGGCCGGAGGGATTGCCGAGAGCACCACCTACACCGCCCAGATCGATCATGATGTGCTCGGGGGCACCTGGGCCGCCCGCGTGTATGACCGCGCGGCCGGCACGCTGGTCGGCTCGATCACCGGAGTGCCGACCCGGCCGACTTCTGATCCCAATGCGGACCCGCTCTACTTCACCGTCGGCTTCCAGCCGCCGGTGCAGGACTCGTGGGACGTGGCGGTCGACAACATGCTTGTCTCGCTGAATCCGATCATCGTTCCCGTCACCTCCGTCCTGAGCATTACCGATACAGGCTTCAACGGGACTGCCTTCGAGATGACGGTGACCGGCTTCGACACCAGCAAGATGTACGTCCTGAAGCGTTCGACCGACCTTGTGACTTTCACCGGGGTTGGGAGCGCCTTCACCCCTGCGGGCACGACGCAGGTGGTTTCCGACGATCCGGCTCCGGCGGGAGCCGCCTTCTATCAGGTGGAGGAGGTTCCCTGAACGCCGGTCGTGATCCATACCCACTGCTTCAAGCATCCATGAGAACATTCCATGCACTCCTCGCATCCGTTCTTGCTACGGGTGGGCTCGGGGCCGCGGTCGTCGTGACGGACAACGCGTCAGTGACACCAACAATTGGCCTCAACGACACCGGCTACACCGGAGCCACGGCAAACCGCTTCGGCTGGGATGCGGGCGAGAGTTTGACGCAGTCGTTCACGGTCCCCAGTGCCGGGTTCATCGACGCGATCTACATTGCCTACAACGGTTTCGATGATGGCGAAACGCTGACGCTCGATTTGTCCGTCAACGGTAACTTGATCGCATCCGGGATTCTGCTCGACGGTAACAACTTCAGCGGAGACTCCGGCAGCGATGGAAACGCGAGTCCGAAATATTGGATGAAGTTCGACCTCTCCACCGAGAGTGTTCCGGTAACTGCCGGCTCGAACAACTTCAGCATGACGGCCACCGCCGACACGGGCACGAGCTGGGCATTCGCGCCGATGTATTCGTTGAACAACGACGTCTACGCCGGTGGCACGCTGTCGGGATCGCTGTTTCCAGGTGGGAACGATGATCTCGGGTTCGCGGTGACGGTCGTGCCCGAGCCGGCTTCGGCCGTTCTGGTTGCGCTCGCCGGTTTGACCCTTCTGTGTCGTCGGCGACAATGAGACGGCAATGGCTGCCGGACCCGGCGTGATTCGGGTTCTGGCAGCATGGCTCAGTTCCGATTCCCCGCACCTGATATCGTCCTTCCATCCACCTGATCATGCCCCTTCGCACCTTTTGGCGGCCATCTGTCCTGACAGCCTTCATATTGGCGTCGTTGGCTTTCCAAGCTGGCGGCGAGACGCTGCCGCTCGCAAACGCCAGTTTTGAGGACGATGGCATTGGAAGCGGCGATTTTCTCAACGCGGCGCCGGCCGGCTGGGTGCGGATAGTTCCAGCGAGCCGGACGGTCGGCGTGATTGGCGAGGCCCGATCACAGGTGAGGGATACTCCGTATGGCATCGCTTGGGTCCACCTCCAGACCAACGGCAGCGATCCTGGCGCGGCGGCCGATCCACCGCGCATCGGCCAGAACATCGGTGCCTTGGACGGCACGGTGTTCGACGACCCGGCCAAGCCGAAACTCTGGGTGCACGGCATCGCCAGCCGGCGGCTCAACGAAAGCACCACCGTGCACGTCACCGCTTCCCTCTATGCGGTTGCGGCCGGCGCTCCCGACTGGACCGGCGGCACGCTGGTCGATTCCACCGTGGTCGACACCAACCTGGCCAACCTCAACGAAGGCGACCCCGGCTCGATTGCCGAGCTCGCCTTCGGGTTGGATCTCGACAACGCCGCCGCCCAGACGGCACACCCCGGCGGCGACTACTGGCTCGTCCTCGCCAACACCATGGCCGGAGACGGCACCGGCTCGCAGCTCCACCTCGACCGGATCAGCGCTCAGACCGGTGACGTCACCGACCCCGGGCCGATCATTCCGCCAACACCCCCGATCAACCCGGCTGATCAGGTGGCCGGTGACCTGATCCTTTTCAACGATAATGGAGGATGGTGCTGGTACCAGGACGAGCGGGTTCTCGTCGACCGCGACACCGACGACATCGTCGTGGCCTCGGTAGCCAACTATCTCGGCTATGGTGGCGAGCCGCGCGACGGCGACATGGATGTCACCACCTTCAATCCCTCCACCGGCAAGCGGACGCTGGTGACCCTCGGAACCGTGCCGACCCTCAACAAGGGCGACGACCACAACGTCGCGGCCCTTTGGCAGCGCCCCGACGGGCGCTACTTCGCCAAGCACACCGGCCACAACTACGGTGCCGGCTACAACGTCACCGCGGATTGGGGTGCGGACAACGTGCCGCGCAGCTTCTACCGCACCACCACGTTGCCCAATGACGGCTCGGCTTGGGATGCCGAGCAGGCCTTCACCTGGCCGGAAAACGGTACCTTCGAGGACGACGTCACCTACACCAATCTCCATTACATGTCGGCCGAGGGCAGCGGCCAGGGCCGGCTCTACAACATCGCTCGCGCCGACGACCGCACCCCGCACATCGCCTGGTCAGACGACCTCGGTGCCACCTGGAACTACGGTGGCCGCCTCTCCACCACCACCAGCACCAGCACCTACTCGAACGGTTACTTCGTCTTTTCCGGAAACGGGGTCGACCGCATCGACTTCATGTGCACCGAGCGTCACCCGCACGATTTCAACAATAGCATCTACCATGGCTACATCCGGGCCGGAAAGTCATACGACTCGTTCGGCAACGTGATCGACGGAGACATCTTTGACGGGGTTGCTCCGGCCCCGGCGGACTTCACGCCTGTCTGGACGACTTCGGCGGTGACCTCCACTTCCTACCATCACGGCTGGACGATGGAGATCGAGGTGATCGACGGCGGTATCTACGGTCTCTTCACCACCCGCTACGGAACGGCAAGCACCCAGGGTCAGTCCGGAGATGCCGACCATCGGCTTTTCTACGCGAGATGCGACGGCTCGATCTGGCACACCCACGAGCTCTGCCGCATGGGCGACGGCCTGCACACCGGGCAGCGCGACTATACCGGTCTCGGCTCCATCCATCCCAACGACCCGTCGCTGATCTACATCTCGGCCGAACACGATCCGCGCGACGATACCGCACTGCCGAAACACGAGATCTTCAAGGGTGTCACCGATGATCAGGGGGCCACCTGGACCTGGACACCGGTGACGGAGAATTCAACCGTCGACAACCTGCGTCCGATGATCCCGAAATGGCGGCAAGGGAGCACCGCCTTGCTCTGGTTGCGGGGTGACTACCCGTACCAGCGCGACTACGACCAATCACCGGTCGGGATCATCGAACGTTCCGATGAGGAAGCCGCCCCGGTAACCTACTTCGACGCAACCCTGGCCAACACCAGCCTCGCCGACGGCTCGCCGTTGGTGACGACCGGTCCAACCGCCACCGACGGTGCGGCAGATGGTCAGTGGCACCTGCACACCGGTCTCGGAAATGGTGACAGCGCTTTCACCGTGAACGAAGCCGGAAGCGAATCCGCTCGCGCTCTCAAGACCACCGTCACCGGTCTCGAGGAAGGAACCTACGATGTTTATGCCTACTTCTGGTCCCGCCCCGGGGAGGACTGGCGGATCCGCGCCGGATTCACGACTTCAGAGCTGCTCGTTTTCCGCCGTTACTCATGCCAGCAGGCGGAGCCTTCGCAGTTCGATTCGCCCGTAGCCGTTCTCGATTCGCAACAGGCCCTCTATCGCGCCTATGTCGGCCGCCGCAGTGTCAGCGCAGGGTCGGTGATCGATGTTTACCTCGACGACTTCGATGGCAGCGCGGTCGCGGGCGCCCAGCGCACCGTCTATGACGGCATCGGAGTGGCCCGCGTGCTGCCGGTCCTTGAGGTCGACGCGGGAGCGCAACTGACCTTGCCTTCCGACTCCGGTCCCTATGCGTCGATCCTCAACGCCGGGTCTCTGGTGATCAAGGGAACGGCCGACCTCGAAGTTGCCGGGACCTTCACCAACGATGGATTCCTCGACCTTCTGAACTACACCGGAAGCCTGCCTGCGGGCTTTGTGAACAACGGCTCGGTTCTGAACCGGGATAACGCCGATCTCACCGCCTCGATCAGACTTGATGGGGAAGAGGGCACGATCACCGTACCGGGCTACGCCGGACACTCCTACCAACTCCAATCCTCCACTACTCTCCAATCCGGCGAGTGGCAGGACGTGGGTGATGCCCTGACGAGTGGCGGTAACAACGGGGTGCCCATCCCGCTTCAGTCAATCATACCGGAAGCCATGCTCACCGACTCACCGCGATTCTTCCGCTTCGTTGTCGATTGAGTGGTGGCAGTGCCCGCTAGCATCAATCGAAGCGTGCTTCCATCACATGGAAGCGGCTGCCGAGTTGGCCGGGGTGCGTGAGGGTCTGGAAATTCCGGACCAGCTTGAGCGCGTCGGGATCGGTGCGGCCTTCGAGCGACAGCAGCCACTCGCGCCCGACTTCGGTCAGAAAGCGCGACTGGTTCTCGAAGCGGATCACCTGGCCTCCACAGGCTTCAACGGCTTCGCGAAATGCGGTGAAGTCGACATGGGCAGTGATGTCCAACTCCCCGGGTGACTGGAGAGGGTTATCGTCGGCGCGGTGCTTGTGAAAGGTGCGGAGGGTGCCCTCGGCACGGGAGTCGGCGTAGTAGTCGTCGCGCTCGAATCCGTAGTCGAACCACAACATTCGCTGCACGAGGCCCGAGAGTGGCTTGAGGAAGGATTCGAAATTGTCGCGCACTTCGGTGCGGTAGCCCGCAGGACGGAGTGGCAGGGATTCGGTGAGGGGGGCCGCCGGACCGAGCGATTGGTAGGTGAAGCGGGATGCCTCCTCGGATGCGGACCGAAGTCCGCGCACCATCTCGCAGGCGACACCGAGCTCGTTCCATTCCGAGCCGTCGGACTCGACGAGCCGGCAGGGGAGGGCGTCGAGGACCTCATTGGCCACAAGCATGCCGGGGAGTGGTTCGAGGTCGCCGGCGTCGCCCGCGATCCGGACCCGGTCGCCAAGCCGCTCGGCCTGGGCGGCGGCGAGCTTCGGCAGCGGCTCGAGGATCGCGTATTCGAGCGCCGCCAGAGCGTCTTCCGGCAGATGATCGAGAATATCCTCCGCCAATCGGCCGTCGTGGGCGCCGAGTTCGAGGACCCGCCAGCGGTCCGGCCGGCCGCAGTCTTCCCAGAATTGCGTCAGGTGGCGGGCGATCAGGAGGCCGAACAGGGGCCCGGCGCTGACGCTGGTGAAAAAGTCGCCCTCGCGGCCGACCTGGCCGGTGCGGCGCGCGTAATAGCCGCCCGCCGGGTCGTAGAGCGCCAACCCCATGAACCGGTCGAAGCCGATCGGGCCGTTTTCCCGGATTTCCTCAGCAATCCTCGCCGCCAAGCCCGCTATTGCTTCGGAAGCGGCTTCCCGGTATTCCCCTGACCGGCCGGTGCCGCAGGCGCCGCTTTCATTCTCCATCATGGTCAAAGGCGAACAATCCAGGCGGAACAAGCGGAAGAAGAAGCGCTTCTACAAGTTCAAACGCTTCTGGCTCACGCTCCTGCTGCTGGGGTTGATCACGGGCGGGATCGCCTATGTGGCCGCGGAACGCTACACCCGCGAGTATCGGGAGCGGGCCGAAACCTACGACCTCGACAAGATCAACGAGGTCGAGGTGCCGAGCATCATCCTCGGTCGCGACGGCGGTGAGATCGGGCGGATCTTCGTCCAGAACCGCAGCGTCATCACCGTGGCCGAGATCCCGGAGAACTTCATCGACGCCCTGAGGGCCGGCGAGGACAAGCGATTCTACAAGCATGAAGGTCTCGACTACATCGGGATCATCCGTGCGGCGAAGGATTGGGTGTCGGAACGTGAAGCCGTTTCGGGCGCATCCACGATCACGCAGCAGCTTGCCCGGGGTGCTTACGCCCTTGAGGCGGAGCGCCACGAGCGCGGCGAGTCCGGCATCGAGCGAAAGCTGGTCGAGGCCTTCCTGGCGATGCGGATCGAGAAGCGCTACTCCAAGCCGGAGATCCTCGAATTCTACCTCAACCGGATCTACTTCGGGAGCGGCTACTACGGGATCCGGTCGGCCTCCCTCGGATACTTCGGAAAGGAACCGAAGGATCTCAGCGATCTCGAGTGCGCGACGATTGTCGGGCTGATCAAGAATCCGACGGGTCTGTCGCCGCTCAATGACAAGGACGCCTGCCTCGTCGCCCGCAACATGGTGGTGAAGCGGATGGCCAATCTCGGCGCGATTTCGGAAGCCGAAGCGGCACGGCTCGCGGCGAAACCGATCGAGCTCAATCCGAAGCCGCTGCGCCGAGGTACTACCCATGTCTACGAGCGGATCGCCGACGAGATCCGGAAACTGCTGGGCGAGGAAGGACTCGCGGCAGGCGGCTTGGTGATCCGGACGTCGATCGACTCGCGCATCCAGCGGACCGCCGAGTCGAAGCTGGAGACGGCGCTCAAGAAGGCCGAGGCGCATCCGGGCTACAAGCATCCGAAGCACGGTGAGGTGGCGAAGGGTAGCGAGGCGGCGAAGGAGTATCTGCAAGGCGCGGTGCTGATGGTGGATCACAACACCGGTGGGGTGATCGCCCATGTCGGCGGCCGGGACTATGCGGAGGTGCCCTTCGACGTGATCGAGCTGGGCCGGCGGCCTCTGGGCACGGCATTTCACCCGATTCTCTACTCGGCGGCCCTTGAAGCCGGGATGACTCCGGCGACCCCGGTCGAGGACGAACCCATGGACAACCGGGCCGTGATGGTCGGCGGACGCGAGGGCATCCTCGGCGAGTGGGGGATGGAGACCACGACGCCCCGATATGAAGGGAACGTCACACTGCGGCGCGCGCTTGAGGCGTCGAAGATTGCTGCATCGGTCCGTGTTGCCAACGAGGTCGGTCTCGGCAAGGTGGTCGAGCAGTCCCGCGCCTTCGGCCTGCCGATGCCCGAGGATGTCGAACTCCTGCCACGCTTGGCGCTCGGCTGGGAATCGGCTTCCCTGAAGCAAGCGGTGCGTGCCTATGCCGCCTTCGCCCGCGGAGGGACGACCGGTCCGAACCGGGTTTGGTATGTCGACAGCATCCGCGATGCCGACGGGACGGTGCGATTCGAACGTCCGCCCCTGAAGGCGGAGACCGCACGCGCGGTGTCCGACGCGACGGCCTTCCAAGTCCACAGCATCCTGCAGGGCGGGATGCAGCGCGGAAGCGCGGCCGGTCTGCTCGAGACCCTTGATGAAGTCCCGTTCAACGGCGCCGGCAAGCCGGGCACGACGCACGATTTCTCGGACAACTGGTTTCTCGGCTACAACGGCCGCGTCACTTGCGGGGTTTGGGTCGGCTTCCTCGACGCCGGCCGTTCGATCTACGAGGGGGCTTTCGCCCGCGACCTCGCGATGCCGGTGTGGGCGGCGACGATGAATGCGGCCGGCAAGGACTTCGGGGGCCGCAGCATCCCGCAGCCGATCAGCGTGGTGGAGGCCGAGGTCTGCCGGGTGTCGGGCGAGCTCTCGACTCCGTATTGCTATGAGTCGGTCGAGGAACCCGGCACCGGCCAGCTGCGTTCCCGTCCGGCCGGCATCCGTGAATACTTCCGGAAGGGCACCGAGAAGCTGCCTTTCTGCTCGGTCCACTCGGGCTCCGCACCGGTCAACCCGGGCCGTGGTGCGGTCGATCTGACGACGCTGGCGGTGATCGACACCTCACCGGTCCGGCCGAAGGAACCGACCCTGATCGGCGACGACCCGTACCACAGCGTGCACATCAATGCGGAGAACGCGCCGAAGGGGCGGATCCGCGGTGGCAGCACGAACGTGCTGGATTCGTTCGACCTCAATGACGCCCTCGACGGCGTCACCCTGCCTCCCCCGAGGAGGCTGGAGATTTCCCCGGAATAGTCGGGACCCGCCTTGCGTCGGCCACCCCAAGTGGAGCATCTTCACGCCGTGGCGGACGCTCCCGTGAAATCCCGAAAGTGGAACGGATTCGTGTGCCCGGCGTGCCGAAAGGTTTTCCGGGTGCCGGCCGATCACGACGGGCGCGGAGTCGTTTGCCCGGCATGCCGGCGCATGCTGCGGTTGCCCGAAGCAGGCGAGGAGACGCCACCGTTGGTGACCTCCGGGAGTCGGCGTCGTCGCCGGTCGGAGCCGTCGAAGAGCGCCGAGGACCGAAGGGCGGAGAAGGTCTTTGACGAGACCTTTGCTCACAAGCAGGGGGCCGACACGACCGTGGGCCGCATGGTGGCCGCTTCGGTCATCACGGTCATCGTCCTGCTTTTGGTCGGGATCTTCTGGCCGCGCGATGACAAGCCGCCCGCGGATGCGGGTCCGGGGGCGGGGGCAGAGCCGCCGAGCAATGTCGAACCGGTCCCGCAGGTGCCTGAAGAGAAGCTGGAACTCGTGACCCCGGAGACGATCCGCGACGACCTTGAACCGGTGGCGAAGGCGTTTCTCAGGGCAAAGGATCCGGAAGAGGCCCTGAAGTGGGTGCGGCATCCGGAGAAGACACGGAAGCGGATGGAGACCTTCCACGAAGGACGTTTCCGTTCGAAAGGCTTCCGCTCCGTTTCCTTGGCCGAGGTCTTTCCGCGTGGCGACGACTGGGCGAAGATCCTTGTGGAGGTCGAGGATTTCACACGGGTGCCGATGTGGCTGGTGAAGGATGACGGATGGAAGGTCGACTGGGAGAGCTGGGTCGGCTGGTCACCGACATCCTGGGAGAAGATCCGGGAACGTCGGCCGACCGGGCCGTTCAAGCTGCGGGCAACCGTCAGCCCGGTGATCTACTACAACTTCCGTTTCAAAAACGAGACCGAGTGGGCCTGCTATGCGCTGGCGAGCCCGGACGGCGAGTCGACGATTTACGGTTACGCCCCGCGTGGCGGGGAGGTTCACTCCTCGCTCGGAGCGGTTGACACCGTCAGGGGCAGCCGGATGTTGCTGGAGGTCCGCTATCCCGACAACTCCGCCTCGGACAATCAGGTGCTGATCGACCGGGTGGTTTGCGAGGGTTGGCTGGACCTGGAAGATGGATCATGAACCGGGCGAAACAAAACACCTACGACAAGGTTCTGGAGCTCAATCTGGATCCGGCGATTTACGGGACTTTCGCCGAGATCGGTGCGGGACAGGAGACCGCCAACTGGTTCTTCCGGGCCTCGGGCACGGCGGGCACGGTCGCGAAGTCGATCTCGGCCTACGACATGACGATGAGCGACGCCATCTACGGCAAGAGCGCGCGTTATGTCTCCCGCCAGCGTCTCGGCCAGATGCTCGATCACGAGTTCTCACTGCTGGTGGAACGTCTCGGCTCGGCGCGTGAGAAGGAGACCACCTTCTTTTCCTTCTGCAACACCGTGCGGGCCCGCGGCTACCGCGACAGCGGTGAATGCCACGGCTGGCTGGGCCTGAGGTTCCAGCTCCGTCCCGGTGATCCGCCGTCGGAGATCTTCATCCACGTCCGGTTGCTCGACGACGAGAACGTCGACCAGATGGAGGCCCTCGGCGTGGTGGGTGTGAATTTCATCCATGCCGCCTTCCGGCACCGCCAGCACCTCGAGCGCTTCGCGACCTCGCTGACCGAGAACCTCGCCGCCGGCAGGGTCGAGGTGGACATGCTGAAGTTCGCCGGGCACGGCTACGACTTCTTCGACAACCGCCTGTGCGCCCTGCAGTTGGTCGAAAGCGGGCTGACGGACGCCACGCTGTTCCGCCCCAATGGCGAGGTCGAGCAGGCGGCCGACGCGCTCTACAAGCGACCGATCCTGCTGCTGCGCGGGAGCTTCGACCCGGTGACGAAACTCCATCTCGAGATGCTCGAGCAGGCCCGGGGCTCCTTCAACGGGTCGCTGCAGAAGGACGAGCTGGACCGGACGCTCGAGCTTTGCGAGATCTCGATGACCAATCTTCTGCGCGGCGGGAGCATCGATCATGTCGACTTCATCGACCGCGCCGACGCGCTGCAGGCGCTGGGCAAGACGGTGCTGGTCTCGCGCTGCGCCGAGTTCCACCGCATCGCCGCCTACTTGAGCCGCTACACGACCTGCCCGGTCGGGATCGTGCTCAGCATCGGCCTGCTCAACGAACTCTTCAAACCGAAGTGGTCGGAGAATCTCCCGGGTGGTTTGCTCGAGTCGTTCGGCCGGCTGTTCCGCAATCAAGTCTCGCTGTACGTCTACCCGTGGCGCAACCGCGTCACCGGCGAGGTTGTGACCGCCGATTCCTTCCGGGCTCCCGAGGATGCCAGCCACCTCTACCGGCATTTCATGGAGACCCAACGGATCCGCAGCATTCCCTATCGCGATCTCGATCTCCTGAAATACACGGGACGCGACATCCAGCGGCTGATCCGCGAGGGCGATCCGGAGTGGAAGTCGTACGTCCCGGAGGTCGCCCACCGCGCGGCGCTTCATCTGCAGGTCGGGGCGCGCCTCTCGGAGGCCTAGAATTCCCCGTCTTGCTCTCCGTTCATCCGGTTTGGCTCACGGTGGAGGTCGAAGGGGGTGCCGCAGTACATGCAGCGGAAGCGTTGGATGATCAGCAGGCTGAGCTGTGCGGTGACGCCATAGTTCAGGGGCTTCAGGCGCACCGCCTTGCGGTGTTTGGCGGCCCGGTTGTCGAGCAGCGGGGTGCCGGTGCAGAGCGGGCAACGGGCCGTCCGGCGGCTGGCGTAGTTGAGCAGCCATGTCAGCGCGATCGCGCACATCGAGAGGATCAGCCAGTTGGCGACATCCGGTTCGCCGGTGCGGATCAGGATGTAGCCAAGAGTCGCCCCGGCGACAATGGAGAGGTAGTGCAGGAACGCGAAGGCCATCGATGCCACGTACGGTCCCTTGTGCGGAACGGAGCGGGCACCGTGGCTGGCCTTGCTGCGGGACATGGAACCGGGCCGGAATTGTTCCGGTGACACCTCTGTTACAGGCTTTCAGCCAGCTTGGTGTCAACGCCTCAGTGCTTCGAGGCTTCGAAGATGATCGGGATGATCAGGATCGCGAGGATGTTGACGACCTTGATCATCGGATTCACCGCCGGACCTGCGGTGTCCTTGTAGGGGTCGCCGACGGTATCGCCAGTCACGCTTGCGGCGTGGGCCAGCGATCCCTTTCCGCCGTGGTTGCCATCCTCGATGTATTTCTTCGCGTTGTCCCAGGCGCCTCCCGCCGAGGTCATCGAAATGCCGACGAAGAGGCCGGTCACGATGGTGCCGACAAGCACACCTCCGAGAGCCTCGGGGCCGAGGAAAGCCATCGCGACGACGAAGATCACCGGGAGCAGGGCGGGCAGCACCATTTGCTTCAGTGCGGCCTTGGTCACGATGTCCACGCACTGGCCGTAGTCGGGCGTTTCGGTGCCCTTGAGGATGCCGGGAAACTTGTCGATCTGGCGCCGGACCTCGTTGACCACCGCGCCGGCCGCATTGCCGACCGCATCCATCGCGTAGGCGGTGAATGAGAAGGGCAGCAGGCCACCGACGAAGAGGCCGATCATGACCTTGTGGTTCATCAGGTCGAAGACGTAGATGCCGCCGAGGTGGGCCTTGAGCTCCTCGACGTAGGAGCCGAACAGGACCATCGCGGCGAGGCCTGCGGAGGCGATCGCGTAGCCCTTGGTCACGGCCTTCATGGTGTTGCCGACCGCGTCGAGACCGTCGGTGATCTCACGCACCTTGGGATCGAGGCCGCTCATCACCGCGATGCCACCGGCATTGTCGGTGATCGGGCCGAAGGCATCGAGCGAGATGATGATGCCCGAAAGGCTCAGCATGCTGACCACCGCGATCGCGATGCCGTAGAGGTCGGCTTGCGAGTAGCAGATCCAGATCGAGGCGACGATGCACAGCACCGGCACGAGCGTCGCGTGGTGGCCGGTGCTGATGCCGGCGATGATGTTGGTCGCGTGACCCGTCTCACTCGCTTTCGCGATCTTGCGGACCGGCTTGTGGAAGGTGGATGTGAAGTAGTTCGTGATCCATACCGAGGCGTAGGTCATCACGATGCCGACCAGCAGGCAGAGGAACAGCTGGTTGCTGCCGACCGTCTTGCCGTTGATGATCATCGCTTCGGGGAACATCGCCCGGGTGACCGGGAACAGCAGGAGCGCGGTGACCACGCCGCTGATGATCACGCCGCCGACCAGCGAGCGGGTGGCGTCGAGTTTGGTGAAATTGACGAACCCGATTCCGAGCAGGGCACCGATGATCGCGATGCCGCAGATGACGAACGGGTAGGTGAGCGCCTGCTCGTAGCCGGCGGCAGTCAGGAAGCCGACCAGAACACCGCCGATCAGGCTGACCGCGTAGGTCTCGAACACGTCGGCCGCCATGCCGGCGCAGTCACCGACATTGTCGCCGACGTTGTCGGCGATGGTCGCGGGATTGCGCGGGTCGTCCTCATCGAGCTGCTGCTCGATCTTGCCGACCAGGTCGGCGCCGACGTCGGCCGCCTTGGTGTAGATTCCGCCGCCGAGCCGGGCGAACACGCTGATCAGGGAGCTGCCGAGTGCGAGGCCGACCAGCGAGTCGATCGCGACCTTTGGATTCTCGGACGTTTTCAACACGATGAGGTAGAAACCACCGACCGAGATCAGCCCGAGTCCGACCACCAGCAGGCCGGTCACCGCTCCGCCGTTGAAAGCGACCTGGAGGGCGGTGTGGGCGCTCTTCGACGCGGCTTGGGCCGTGCGGACGTTGGCGCGGACCGCGATGGTCATCCCGATGTAACCTGCCGCCAGCGAGCAAACCGCCCCGACCACGAAACCGAGTGCCGTGGCGGTGTCGCGCAGCAGCCAGATCCCGGCGAACACCAGCACGGATATCAGGGCGACCGCGACCACCTGCCGGTGGAGGTAGGCGGAAGCACCGTCCTGGACCGCCTTGGCGATCTCGACCATCTTGGAATTGCCATTGTCGGCACTGAGCACCGAGCGGATCAGGACCGCCGCGGCAGCGAGGCTGAGGGCACCGAAGAGGATGGAGACGACCACTCCGTGGTCGGTCAGGAGTTGTTGCATGGGTTCTGGGTTGTGTCGGGGTGTTGAGCGCGAAACCTTGGCGGATCCCGTCGGGGTGACAAGCTGAATCGGCCCTATGAAAAAGGCCGCGAATCCGAAGGATCGCGGCCTCTGAGAATTCGTCCGGAAGGACCCGGCGTCAGCCGTTCGCGCCGTCCTCGATCTGCGGCTTTTCGAGCACCTCCACCTTCACGTGGACGATGCCGCGGCTGTAGAAACCGAGGCGCTTGGCAACGCCTTCGGTGACGTCGATGATGCGGCCGTGGATGTAGGGGCCGCGGTCGTTGATCTTCACGATCTCGGACTTGCCGTTGTCGAGGTTGATCACGCGGACCTTGGTGCCCATCGGCAGGGTCTTGTGGGCGGCAGTGGCGGCGCTGTTCGAGAGGCGTTCGCCGCTGGCGGTCGCGGTGCCGCCGTTGCAACGGATACCGTACCAAGAGGCCTTGCCTTGCTGGATGGCCTTCACTTTCCACTCGGTGCGACCGGTGGTGTTCTTCTTCGAGACGTTCGCCTGGGTGGCGCACGAGGTCGTAAGCAGGGCTCCCACGAGGGCGAGCATGGCGGGGATGGTGTTCCGGGTCATGTCTGGTCGTCTGAGGTTGCCGTTCCAGAGGGAACGTTGGCGGCGCCATAGTGCGTTGGATATCAATGGGCAAGCAAAACTAGATCTTTCCCGAATTGTCCGAAAACAAGCATTTTCAAAGCCCTTCAGCGGCTTATTTCAGAAAACTTAAGTTTTGGGGTGGCCAGATTGGCCCTTCTTTTGCTATCCGGCTCCCTAATATGGCGACGTGGATTTCCTCGGCCCGGGACCGCTTCACTCCGGCGGACTTCACCTTCCTCTCCCAACATCTCGCCCCCGGAGACACAAGGAGCCACATGTGGACGCTCTGGGAAGACCCCGAGGCCCTCCGCGAAATGCTCGACCTCAAGGACGTGCTCCGTGGTCTGATCGATTCGACCGGGCCGCTGTGCGTTTCGCCGTCGTTCTATTTCTACGTGCTCGTCCGCCACGCGTTCCTCGAAGTCGGCATCGAGGACCCGGGCATGGCGGACTTCGTCGCGGGTGTCCTGACCGAGAGGGTGGGGACCGATCCATCGGATGTGCTGAAAGGCGTGCCGAACGGCATGACCCACGCCGCGGATTTCGTTTCGATCATTGAGAATGCCCATGGTCGCCTGCGCTTCCATCTCCAACTCGCCGCGGGCAACCAGTTCCTCGTCTTGACGGGCCTGTTCCCGGGCTTCATTGCCCACCGCTGCCAGCGTTCGGGTGCGCCGGGTATCGAGTTCTACGAATCGTTCGCGCGACGCGTCTACCGGGACGTTGCCGACAATCTAAACGCACCGCGCGAGACGCCTCGCCGGATGTTCGGTGAACTTTCCGAGTGTCTTCCCGAGGCGCGCCGGTCGCTGAACCGGGTGGCGGAGGAATATGTCTTCCTCGGCGACTGAGCGCGGGCCACGCTTTCGGCATGGAAGTCCGCGCCCTTGCCGAGCAGCCGCCGTTCACGACCAAGGACGGATCGACGATCCGCAGCATTCTCGATCTGTCGAACGCGCCGGTCGATAAGCAGAGCTTGGCCGAGGCGACGATCCCCGCGGGTGGTGAGACCGAGCGTCACTGGCACAAGGACAGCGAGGAGTTCTATTTCATCCTCAGCGGCACCGGCAGCATGGAGATCGACGGCGAAACCCGTGAGGTCGGCGAGGGAGACGGCATCCTCATTCCCGCTGGCGCCTGGCATCAGATCAAGGCGGCGAGCGATCTGCGTTTCCTCTGCTGCTGCGCTCCGCCGTACCGGCACGAGGACACTTACTTCGAGTGACTCCTAGCGTCCGGACGCGCCTGCCGCTTCGGTCAAGGACTGGCGGATGAGCCCGGGGACGTTGGTGGTGATGGATTCGACGCCGAGACTCTCCATCCGTCGTGCTTCGTCCGGATCATCCACGGTCCAGACGTGCCACTGGTAGCCCTTCGCTTTCACGGCTTCGATGAAGGACTCGGCGATACGTGAGTTCGAACTGAGGCCGTCGGCCCCGATGGCTGCCAACTTCTGAAGTACCTCATCAACGCCGGGTTTGACCGCCCCCTCCTTGTCGGTCTTGAACGCACACAGCCAGAAGGCTTCGTATTCGGGCGATTGGCTTTTCACCTGTCGGATCACCTCCTCTTTGAATGAGATGATGACGATCTGTTCGTGCCTGAGGGATGAGGCTTCGAGCTGCTTCAGCAGGAACGGCACGATCTCGGGGCCGCACTTGATTTCGATGAAGATCTGCTTCCCGTCGGGAACCGTCGCGACGACCTCGGACAGGGTGGGGACTCTGGTTCCCTTGAACTTCTCTCCGTGAAATGAGCCGACATCCAGTTCCTTCAGCTCCGCCAGAGTCGAGCGGCTGACCACGAGGTTCCTGGACGAGACCTTCTTGGTGTCGGCATCGTGGATGCACACGATCCGCTTGTCCTTGGTGAGGTGAAAGTCTCCCTCGATCGCGTCGGCTCCGAGCTTCCACGCCAGCCGGAAGGCAGGAAGCGTGTTTTCCGGAGCGGCCTTTGAGGCCCCACGATGCGCCACGATCAGCGGCTCGGCCGCGTGACTTAGAAGCGGGAGGCAGGCGACGATCGCCAGTGTGAGTGAGATTCTCATGAGTGAAGGTTCGCTGGCGACGTCACGAGCCGGCGGTCGCTGGCGTTCTAGGGTTCACTCTGAAATACCCTCCAAGCAGCTTCGATTCTTGCGACATCGTCATCATCCGCAGCCACTCACTCGTCCAGCCCGAGGAACTGGGCAGCGGCCTTGGTGGTGGCGTCGTCGGGGAGCCCGAAGCTGCTGTTGATGGTCATGTGGTTCTTGCCGTAGATCCCCTCGACCACGACCTTGCCGCCCTTCTTGCGCAAGGCGCGGGCGAGGATCTCGGATTGCTCGGTCGAATCGCGGCGGTTCTTCACATGCAGGATGAGGAAGGGCGGCGGCTTGGCCGTCACCTTTGAAGCCGGCGACGCGTCGCGCTGGACCTTGGTATCGGTGGTGAACGCCTTGGCATACATCCCGTCGTCCTTGGCAAAGGGCGTGCCGCTGCGCATCTGGCGAGGGACGTCGTAGCAAGCACCGTCGATGAGGATGACTCCGCGGATGGCGGCCGGGTCGCCTCCGGCTTTCTTCAGGCGTGTCTGGTCGACCGCCGCCAGAGCCGCGAGGTGGGCACCTGCCGAGTGACCGATCAGGTAGATCTGCTGCGGGTCTCCGCCGTGTTTCGCGATGTTCTTTTCCACCCACGCGATCGCCTTGCAAACATCCTCGATGTGGCCGGGGTGGGTGACTTCCGGGGAGAGCCGGTAGTTCACGGAGACGACGACGAATCCATGCCGTTTGAACCAGCCGGTCTTCGGCCGCAGGAAACCGCTGTTCGACTTGTCGCCGAAGGCCCAGCCGCCGCCGTGGATGGCCACGACCACGGGCCGCGGGCTCTCCGATTTCCGCAACGGGGCGTGAATGTCGAGCTTCTGCAACTCGTGGCCGTTCTCGACGTAGGGCACGTCCTCGATGGTCGCGGCGCATGAAACCAGCGCCGCGGCGAACAGGAGGAGAATCGGTTTCATGATCAGGCCAACCCCACGACGTCGGGGATGGTTGCGGACGGATCGGATCACGCGGCCCTCCTTTCCTTCCATTTCGCCCAAGCAAAGTAGGGGATGACGAGGGCGGCGACGATCCCGACCTGCCAAAGCAGCGCGGCTTGGAACGCGCCCGCGTCATCTCCGCGGTCGCGCATTCCGGCGAGCAGCAGCGAGAAGGCGAGCGACCACAGTCCGTAGCCGAGGTTGAACGCGAGCCCTTTCACGCTGAGCAGCGTGGCGCGTTGGGAGGAATCCGCAACCCCGTGGAGGAAGCGGCTGACCGTGAAGCCGATGAAGCCGAGCAGCGACATCAGCAGGATGGCCGGCAGCAGTCCGAACCACGGCCATGCCGGAACCAGCGCCGCGAGGGCGACGATCGCCACGCCGCCGGCGATCGCCAGGGCGGAAAGCGGCGGGAAGCGGTGGTTCACGCGTTTCGCGATGCCCGGAACGAACCAGTTGCCGACCGCGATCGCCGAGCCGACGAAGCCGAAGGTCCACTCGGGGATGCCGATCAACCGGTAGTACTCGCTGTTGATGGTGGCGAAGTTGCGGATGACCGAGTCGACCAGCAGGCCGCCGACGATCACCATCGCGATCTTCGGCGTGGTGAAGGCGTGCTTGGCGGTTCGCAACGTCAGGTGCAGCGCGGAGCTGCAGCTCTCGCCGACCTTGTCGTCACCGTGCCCTTGCTCCTCCAATCGCAGCGTAATGACGAGGCACAGGATCGCCTGGCAAAAGACGAGCGCGACCGGCAATCGGTGGGCGGCGGACTCCGAGAACGAAAAGCCGGGGAACAGATTCAGGAGCCACGACGGGTCATACATCAGTCCGCCGATACTCATCGCGATCAGGAAGCCCACCGCCTGCCAGCGCATGGTGGTCGCCATCACCTCGTCCCACGCGCTTTCCCGACCTTCCTCGGGGATCGAGTCGTAGGCGATCGCCTCGTCGGCTCCGCTCGCTGCCGCCTCCGAAGCGCCGGAAAGGAAGCGGTTGAGCCCGCACAAGGCGAGCAGCAGCCAGCCGCCGTCCTTCGGAGCGAAAAGCAGGATGCCCATTTCCACGACCATGATCGCGGACGAGATGACCAGCAGCCGCTTGCGACCGAGCGTGTCGGCGAGGGCGCCGGATGGAACCTCGAGCAGGAAAATCGCCGCCGCCCAGATGAAGTTCAGCATCACGAACTGGTCGAGCGTGAGACCGAGGTCGGTGAAGAAGATCGCGAGGATCGGGTAGTAGGCCCGCGCGTTGTAGAGCACCCGGAAAAGCACGAACAGCCGCGCGTTGCGGTGGGCGAAGGGGCCGCTGCGGCGGATCAGCGAGGTCACGTGACAGAGGTAATTGCCGATCGCCGAATGACGAATGATAAATCTCCTCCATCTTGCGGAGTATTGGCGGAACCATGACCAAGCTCCCTTTGCTCGCCATTGCAGGACTCCTCATCGCCGGCCTTTGCCCGGCTGCGGAGGAAGGTTTCGTTTCGATTTTCGATGGCAAGACCTTCGACGGCTGGAAGATCTCCGGAAAACAGGAGGCCTTCAAAGTCGAGGACGGGGCGATCGTTGCCAACGGGACACCGTCCCACTGCTTCTACATGGGCAAGGAGGGCGACGCGAAGTTCAAGGACTTCGAACTGCGGCTCGAGGTGATGACCAAGCCGAACTCGAACGGCGGCGTGTATTTCCACACCCAGTGGCAGGAGCAGGGCTGGCCGGGCAAGGGCTACGAGGTGCAGGTGAACAACACCCAGAAGGACTGGCGGAAGTCGGGCGGGCTCTACGCCGTGGTCGATAACAAGGAGCCGTTCGAGGACGACACCTGGATGCAGTACGTGGTCCGCGTCGAGGACGGTGTCATCAACGTCACGATCAACGGCAAGCAGCTGGTCAAGGACTTCAAGCCCGAGGGCAAGCAGGACAAGCTGGCCAAGGACGGCGGAACTTTCGCGCTGCAGGCCCACGACCCGGGCAGCACGGTGCTCTACAAGAACATCCGGGTGAAAGCGCTGGACTGAGGTCCCGCTGTCGTGCTGGCCGCTTGGCCCGGCACCGCTTCTGCTCTGGGATGGATTCATGTCCGAGTGGATCCACCGTGTCCTTGCCGAGCGCTTCCCGACGATTGAGTCGGCGGTTTCCGAGATCGCGGCGCTGAAGGCGCAGCTGGTCCTGCCGAAAGGGGTGATCCACGTGATCTCGGACATTCATGGCGAGGCGAAGAAGCTTCGCCATGTGATCAACAACGCGTCGGGCCGGCTGCGCCCGCTGGTGGAGGAGCTGTTTTCCGAAAAGCTGAGCGACGACGAGTTTCGCGAGTTCCTCAACGTCCTCTACTACCCCGCCGAGATCCTCCAACTGAAGGAGGACGAGCTGAAGGACGACGCGGCCCGCAACGCATGGGTCATGAAGACCCTGACGCGGCAGTTCGAACTGATCCGCGTGATGATCCGCGAGCGGCGCCGCAAGACGGTGAAGCTGCTGGCACCGAAAGAGCACCGCGAGCTGTTCGAGGTCCTGCTGAACTATCCCGCGGGGGGGCATGCGTCCGTCTTTCTCGAGGTGCAGCTTGAGGAAATGGTCCGCCGCCGCCTCGCCTTTTCCGCGATCCGCAGTGCGTCGAGATTCATCCGCAATCTGACGGTGGAGGAAACGATCGTCGCCGGCGACCTTGGCGATCGGGGACCGCGGCTCGACCGGGTGGTCGACTACCTGCAGCGTCAGCCGAATGTCTCGCTCATCTGGGGCAACCACGATGTGGCCTGGATGGGCGCCTGCCTTGGCAATGAGTCGCTGATCGCGCTGGTGCTGCGGATCTCGCTCCGCTACCGGCGCCTCTACCAACTGGAGGAAGGCTACGGGCTGCTAACCAAGGCGCTCGAGCTGCTCGCGGAGACGGCCTATGCCGACGATCCGGCCGAGCATTTCATGTCGAAGCGCGAGGGCGAGCGCGACCCGTTGCTGATCGCCCGCATGCACAAGGCGGCGGCGATTCTCGAGTTCAAGCTCGAGGGCCAGATGATCGAGCGGCATCCGGAGTGGCAGATGGACGACCGCAATCTGCTGCGGAAGATCGATTTCGAACAAAGTACGGTGGATCTCGGAGGTGAGATTCATCCGCTGCGCGATTCATTCCTGCCGACCATCGATCCAGCCGACCCGAACCGGCTGTCGGAAGAGGAACAGCAATGCATCGACCGGCTGAAGGAGTCGTTCACCACCTCGCCGAGGCTGTGGCAGCACACCAAGTGGATGGCCGAGCGGGGTTGCATGGCGATGGTCCGGGACCGTGCCGTGATCTTCCATGCCTGTCTCGCGGTGGATGAGGACGGCGGGTATCTGCCGTTGGAGATCGATGGCGAGGAGTGCCGCGGACCCGAGCAGTTCGAGGCCTTGAACCGGCTGATCAAGAGGGCCTTCCGGGCCGGCGCGCAGGCGACCGAGGAGGACCTCGACTGGTTCTACTATCTCTGGGCAGGTCCGAAATCGCCGCTGTTCGGCAAGGACCGGATGGCGACCTTCGAGACCTACTTTGTCGCCGACAAATCGACGCACAAGGAGACGAAGAATCCGTGGTTCCGCTGGATTCACGACTTCGGATTCTGCAACCGGATCTGCAAGCAGATGGGAGTCGAGGAGGGTGGGATCATCGTCAACGGCCACGTTCCCGTAAGGGTCGAGAAGGGTGAGAGCCCGCTCAAGGGAGGGGGCAACGCCGTGACGATCGACGGAGCGTTCTCCGAAGCGTATGGCGACCGCGGCTACACCCTGATCCTCGGCCCGGAGGGCGAGGTGCTGGCCGAACACCATGCCTTTCCCGACCCGGTGGCGGCGGTCCGGGAGGGAGGAGACCTCATCCCAAAGATGACGCTCCTGCGCGGCTACGAAAGGCCACGTCAGGTCGGCGATACCGAGCAGGGTGACGGAATCCGCGCCCGGATCCGCGCGCTTGAAGAACTGGTCGAGGCCTACGAAAACGGCGACCTCCAGGAAGGCGGGAGTTGATGGCGGGTCGTCAGCGTTCCGGCTGGAACGAGATGCCCGGCGCGTAGACTTCGACCGGCTCCTTGCGGCCGGGCACCGGAACCGACCCGATGGAGGTCCACGCGAAGTCGTCGCGCACCTGCTCGAAGGTCGCTTGGGAAACGAGCACGTCATGCCCGACTTCCTTGGTCAGTTCCTCGATGCGGCTGGCGAGGTTGACCGTGTCGCCGATGGCGGTGAACTCGCGGCGGTGGGGCGCGCCGATGTCGCCGAGGACGGCCTGCCCGCTATGGATGCCGATCCCGATCCGGAGCTGGTCCTCGCCGTGCCACGAACGCTCGGTGTTGATCGCCGCAATCTCGCGCTTCATCGCCATGGCGCATTTGACCGCGCGCAGCGCGTGGTCGTTCTGTTGGACGGGCGCGTTGAAGTAGATCATTAGGCCATCACCGAGGTACTTGTCGAGGGTCCCGCCGTGTTCGAATACCGCTTGCACCATGCGGGCATGGTAGAGATTGAGGAAGTGGATGATGTCCCGGCTTTCGAGTGCTTCCGACAGCCGGGTGAAGCCGCGGATGTCGGTAAAGACAACGGTCAGCTCGCACTCGCTTCCTTCGCACAGCATGTCGTCTTCCTGTTTTTCCAACAGCTCGGCGACGCCGGGTGAGAAGTAGCGCTGGAGCCGTGCCCTCCTCGCGTTCGCGCGCGTGATGCGGGTCAGGAGTTCGACACGGTTGCGTCCGGCGAACAGGCAGATCCATCCGACGAGCGCGAACACGACGAGGGCCGCCATTTGTCCCGCCATCGAGACGCCGCCGGCGAAGCCGACGAACATCTGCCCGGCGGCCGCGACCCCGATGGCGATTCCGAGTTGCCGCAGGTCGAGAGTGAACGCTGAAAGCAGGGAGCAGCAGACGAGAACGGAGAGCGTGAACTGGGCGATCGCCTCCTTGTTGGTTGAGTCCTCGATCTGAATGTATTGGAGGGCGACGATGATCGGGATGTCGACCAGTGGCACCGCCCATCGGCTGACTTGGCGAAACCCGCGGTAGAGCCGTGAGCCCAGGTAGAGGATCATCGCCATCAACGCGTAGGCAGAGGTACCCATCAGCATCGTGGTCCATCCGGTTTTCCATTGGAGGTCCCTGGAGTCGAGGAGGTAGGCGGCGATGGCGGAAATCACCGCGAATCCCGCGACGCCGAACACCCGGAGCCGGTTCATCCGGTGGATGTTGTCCCGCTGGACGCTCCGCAGAGCCTCTTTCAGCTGTTCCTCGATGGTCATTCCCGGGGGGATGGGTTTCGCGTTCTAACGACCCCGTTCTCGCGAGGCCAGACCTAAACTCCTAAGGAAAACTTGAGTAGAGGCCGGCGGGTTCGGCCCATCGGGACATTTCGTGTAACGGTTATTTCCGTCATCCCGAGCGAACCGGGCGCGATACAGCGTAGTGGTTGTCGCGACTCCTGACGGCATGAAATTCCTTCTCCTCGGTATTCTAACAATAGCGCTTTCCGGGCAACTTGCTGCAGTCGAACCGTTCCGGATCAAGGTGGTGGAAAAAGGGACCGGCTGGCCGGTGCCGATGGTGGAACTGCGAACGACCCATCACGCGCGGTTCATTTCCGACAATGCGGGTGTCATCGCCTTCGATCTCCCGGAGATGATGGGCGAGGAGTGTTGGTTTTCGATCGAAGGGCACGGCTACGGCGTTGCGGCCGATGGCTTCGGTTTCCGTGGCGTCCGCCTGACGCCGACGTCCGGGGGAGAGGCGATGGTCGAGGTCGAAAGGTCCCTTCCGGGGAAACGGTTGGGCCGTTTGACAGGGGCGGGGCTGTTCGGCGAGAGCCAACGCTTCGGGTTGGAACCTGACTGGAAGGAGTCTGGCATCGTCGGCTGTGACACGGTGCAGATCGCGCCTCACCGTGGGAAGTTGTTCTGGGCGTGGGGCGACACAAGTGTCGCGCGCTACCCGTTGGGATTGTTCCAGACGACCAGTGCGACCACCGGGTTGCGTCCGGTTTCCTCTTTCGAACCGCCGCTTCGCGTTCGCTACGATTACTTCCGGGATCCGGAAGGTCGCGTTCGCAATGTCGCCGAGATGCCCGGATCCGGGCCGACGTGGATCAGCGGCTATGTCAGTCTGCCGGATGAAGGAGGTGAGCCACGCCTCGTGGCGACCTATGTGAAGATCCGGGGCAAGCTCGAGGCCTACGAGGCGGGGCTGTGTGTTTGGAACGAGTCCGAAGAGCGATTCGACCGGCAGCGGGTGCTGTGGAGCAAGTCGGAGGATCAACCCGGGCTTCCGCTCGTTCCCGATGGTCATCCGGCGTTCTGGACGGATCCCTCGGGAAAGCGCTGGCTGATGTTCGGTGATCCGTTTCCGCGGATCCGGATGGAGCCGACCTTCGAGGCATGGAGCGATCCCGGGCAATGGACTCCGATGGATCCGCAGAAGACCGTGCCCTCGCGATCGGGTGGCGACGAGGTGGTTCCGCATCGGGGTTCGATCGCATGGAACGGGTTTCGCAAGAAGTGGGTCGCGGTCTTCACCCAGCATCATGGAAAGCCGTCGCCACTGGGCGAGATCTGGTATGCCGAGAGCGAACAGCCGACCGGGCCATGGGGGTCGGCGGTCAAGGTGGTGACGCATTCGAACTACACCTTCTACAATCCGAGGCTGCATCCGGAGCTCACGGATCCGGACTCGCCGGTCCTCCTGTTCGAAGGAACCTTCACGCGCGAGTTTTCCGGCAGCAAGGACGCGTGGCCACGCTACGACTACAACCAGATCCTGTACCGCCTCGATCTGGACGATCCGAAGCTGGTGGGGGAGTGATCCGAAATCTGACCGTCGATTTGCCCGGTCGCCGGTTTGAGGCTAAACATCCCGAATGAACGAATCCGATGCGCCGGTGAGGAAGAAGGGCTCGTGCCTGGTCAAGGGGCTGGTGGTCCTCGCGCTGCTGGTCGTGGTGATCGGTGGCGTCTGGTGGTGGAACAACCGCCCGATCAAGCCGGTCGTTCTTTCCGAAGAGGAGAAGGTGGAAGTGGTGCAGAAGGTCGAGGCCATCCAGACGCCCGATCCGGAGTACCAGAAAGGAGCCAGCGAGATCGTTCTGACCGAGCGGGAGCTGAACGGCTTGCTCAACGAGCGGACGACCTTGGGCGACAAGGTGCGCTTCGAACTGGTGACCGATGCGATCCACGCGCGGGTCGAGACCGATCTCGACCCGGACCTGCCGGTTGTCGGCGGCAAAAGGCTGAAGGCGAAGGCTAGGTTTCTTGTGACGCAGGACGAAGCCGGGCCGCACTTCGTGATCGATGATGTCACGGTGTGGGGAATCTCGCTGCCGAACGACTGGCTGGGCGGATTGAAGGGGCGGGACTTGATCGCTGAGACGGTCGGTGGTCAAGGCGGCGGGCTGCCGGGTGTGAAGTCGATGAAGGTCGAGTCGGGGCGGATCCGGATCGAATTGAAGGAGTGATGGCGGCCGAGATTCAGGGGCGAGCTGAAGATCGCGGCCCGTCTTTGTCGGACCGTTTGGTGGTTGCCGGCGTCAGCGGCTGCGGCAAGTCGACGGTCGGCTCGGCGTTGGCGGAGCGGATGGGATGCGAGTTTCTCGATGCGGACGATTTCCATCCTCCGGAGAACCGCCGGAAGATGGAATCGGGCATGCCGCTGACGGATGCCGACCGGTGGCCGTGGCTGGAAAAGCTGGGAGTGGAGTTGGCGAAACGGGACCGCGTCGTGCTGGCATGCTCCGCGCTGAAACGGGGGTATCGTGATCGACTGAGATCGGCGGTGGCGGATTTGGATTTTGTCGTCTTGAGCGTGCCGCGCACCGAACTCGAGCATCGGATGGAGCGCCGCGATCATTTCATGCCGGCGAGCTTGCTGGATTCCCAACTGACGGATCTCGAGGTCGGGGAGGACGTGCGGGTCATCGAAAACGTCGGTCCGGTGGGCGATGTCGTGGCGCGGATCTTCGACGGCCGCTGACGGATTTACGCAGCGTTTACGGACGGTGTGACGTGTCTCGGTTAGGCCTTTGGGCATGAGAACGACGGTGTTTTCCCTGCTGATGGTCACGGCTTTCGGGATTCAGGCCCAAGAGCCCGAGCCGAAAGTCGCGGACGCGAACCCGAAAATCGACTATCCCGCCTTCATCGCCCTGAGCTCTGAAGTGGCGAAGATCCGCGAGAAACGCCGGATCAGCGAAGATGAATTCCTGCGGATGGCGGCCGAAGAAGGAACCGTGATTCTCGACACCCGGAGCCGGGCGAATTTCGAGAAACTTCACGTGAAGGGAGCGATCCACCTGAATTTCTCCGACTTCACCAAGGAAACGCTGGCCGCCGCGATCCCGGACAAAACCACGCGGATCCTGATCTACTGCAACAACAACTTCGAGGACGCGGGCGAGGCGATGCTGCTCAAGTCCAAGCCCCTCGCACTGAACATTCCGACCTTCATCAACCTGTATGGCTACGGGTATGAGAACCTCTACGAACTGGCGCCCTATCTGAAGATGGGTGAGACCAAGATCCCCTTCGAGGGAACCGATGTCTTGAAGCCGGACGAAAAGTAACGTCGGATATGGTTGTGGAAGACACCACGCTCCTTGTGATCGAAGACGACGCCGCGGTTCGCCGTGGGGTCGTCGACTCGCTCGAGTTTGCCGGCTACCGGACGTTGGAGGCCGGCGACGGGGTGTCGGGCATGGAGCTCGCGCTTCAGGCGAACTACCGGCTGCTGCTGCTCGACCTCGTGCTGCCGGGGCGCGACGGATTTTCGATCCTGCAGGAGCTGAAGAGCAAACGGGCGGGCCAACCGGTGATCATCCTTTCCGCCCGCGGTGAGGAAAACGACCGGGTACGCGGTTTGGAACTCGGGGCCGATGACTACGTGATGAAACCGTTCAGCGTCCGCGAGCTGTTGGCCCGCGTCGAGGCGGTGCTGCGGAGGACCTGCGAGCGCGCCGCGCCGGAAGACCGCCGCAAGGTGCCCGGTGCGATCATTGACTTCTCGGACGGCAGCGTGGCGTTCGAAGACGGCGAGACCGCCGAACTGTCCGAACGTGAGTCCGGGCTACTGCGTTATCTGCTCGATGCCGGTGGCCGGGTGGTTTCGCGCGACGAAATCCTGCGCCATGTCTGGGGACTCGATCCGGCGAGGGTCGAGACACGCACGCTCGACATGCACATGATGCACTTGCGGACGAAGCTCCGCGACCGCAGCCAGGAATTCCTGATGACGGTTCGCGGCAAAGGATGGAAGGTGAAGCGATGAACAACCGGTCGTCCATAGGTGTTTGGGTGGCGATGTTGGTCTGCGCCGCGCTGATCATCGGCGCGATGGCGTGGTTGACCCGCAGCGTGATGGCAGCCGAGGCCGAACGCTCGCTCGCGGAATCCCGGGCCGATCTTGAGGAACGCATCCGTCTTTCGCTTTGGCGCATGGACACGGTCGCCGCTGCGCTGACCATCGAGGAGAACCAACGGGTGATCTCGCCGGAGCCGACGGTGCTCGAGAATCCGCTGATCCGGCTGAGGTTCCGCATCGGAGCTGACGGCAACGCGACGCCGGTCGGGGATCCGGATGTCGAGGCGCTCAAGGAACTCACACCGATCCTTGCTTCGACCCAGCAGTTCGGCAGCGAGTTCCAGATGCTTTGTCAGGCGGTTCATGCCGGGAACGACTTTTGGGGCGCCAACCAGGACCTGGCGAAAAACGCCAAGAACCCCGAAGGGCCGCGCCAGAGCTATGGCTACCAGCAGGAACTCAACGTCAAGGAGCGGGCGGTTCGCGGGCAGGTCTTCAACAACGCGGTTTCGAAAGCGGGACTGGCCCAGCAGGTGGCGGTGCCGGAGGCGACCGCGGCCCTCGAAGCTTCGACCGGAGCGTTCCAGCCGGCATGGGTTGGCGGCGAGCCCTTCCTCCTCCGGCAAGTCCGGAGCGCCGGATTGCTGATGTCGATCGAAGGAGTTTGGATCGATGTGGAAGCCTTCCGCAGGACGCTGCTGAAGGAAGTCGAGGAGGACCTTCTTCCCCACGCGACCCTTGAGCCGTTCGTTTCGGAGAACGACCGTGGTGCGGCGATGGCGCTTGCTTCCTTTCCGTGGCGCCTCGTGCCGGGTGAAACGGCGGTCGCCAATCCGTCCCTGCGAGGTCCGGTTCAGGCGTCGTTGACCGTCGGCTGGCTGGCGGTTGTCGTCGCGCTGCTCGCCGGCTTCGCCCTCGTCCGTGGCGTGATGCGCCTCAGCGAACGCCGCGCTTCGTTTGTTTCGGCGGTTACCCACGAGTTGCGCACTCCCCTGACGACCTTCCGGCTCTACTCCGACATGCTTGAGAGTGGGGCGGTGACGGATGAAACCAAACGCTCGGGCTATTTCCGGACCTTGCGCCGGGAGGCCGACCGGCTGTCGCACCTCGTCGAGAATGTCCTCGCGTTCTCGCGCATCGAGCGGCGCAGCGCGAAGCGCGAGTTGGTCGAACTCGAAGCCGGTCCGCTCCTGGACGGAATGCGCGAACGTTTCGAGGAGCGCCTCGCCGGCGCCGGGATGAAACTCGCGATCGACTGTGAGCCGGGAACCCGTCTTGTCGGTGATGCGACCGCCATCGAGCACGTGCTTTTCAATCTGATCGACAACGCCGCCAAATACGCCGCCGGCAGCGACCCCGCACGGATTGACCTTTCGGCCAAGCAGGCGGGCGACCAGATCGAACTCGCGGTGGCCGACCATGGCCCGGGAATTCCCGCCCGCGAGCGCAACGGTGTCTTCCGCGCCTTCCACAAGTCCGCGCAGGCGGCGGCGGAGTCGCAGCCGGGTGTGGGTCTCGGGCTGGCGCTGTCGCGGAGGCTCGCCCGTGGCATGCACGGCGAACTCGAGTGCCGCGGGGGAAGCGACGGCGCCATCTTCGTGCTGGCATTGCCTGCCGCGCAGGAGGCGTAGCCTTTTTGAGGTATTTGCACCGATCTGCCAGTCGCTAGACTCGCCGGCCGTGAGAAACCCCGATTCCTCGGGGGACGTTGTGTCATCGCCTCGTCCCCATCTGTATGACAACCCCGGTCGCCGCCGTAGGCTGGGAATGCTCCGTCTTCCTCTGTCCATCGCCCCTCTGACCCTCGCGGTCGCGTTGGGCGGTGAGCCTCTGACCTACGACGTTCTGCCTCTCGGCGAGATTGAGAAACCGCTGCTGCTGAGGACCTACGTCCCGGATCCCGGCCTCGATGATGAGGTGTTCGTGCACCATGGAACCGGAGCCGAGTCTCCAAGATACTCGGTGAACGACGGCAAGGATACGGGTGGCAAGCCGTTCAAGCCAATCGAGGGCATCCCGGCCGCGATCGCGATCAACCACGGGCCTGCGCTATCCTATGTCTTCGACACCACCGAGTGCCGGATGCTCTACGCGTGGCAGGGCGGCTTCCTCGACATGTTCCCTTATTGGGGCGACGAGAAAGGCGGCAATCGCCGGTCGTTCGACTACGTCCCGCGCCTCGTCGGAACGGTCTTCACGATGGCGAGCGGATCCCATCCCTTGTCGGTCGGAGGAAAGCCGGTCGGCAAGGACCTGAAGTTCGTCGGCTACGACCTCGATGGAAACGGTGTGCCGACGTTCCGCTTCAAGGCGAACGGTCACGAAGTCACCCAGCGGATCGAGCCGGTGACCGACACTCCGCTTTCGTGCTCCATCCGGATCGCCAGTGAAGCTCCGCTCGAGTATCGGGCAGCGGAGGGTGAAAAGGTGGCGGGGGACGGCAAGTCGCTGGTGGTCACCGTCACCGGTTCCGCCCTGTCGAAGCACAACGGTTTCGAGCGCAACCTGAAGATCAAGACCGCAAGCGCGGCGGCCGGAGAGGACGTGTTCGTGAACTACGGCTGCATCGCCTGCCATTCGACCGACGGTTCGCTCGGTCACGGTCCCTCGCTCAAGGGCCTGTTCGGTTCCAAGCACGAGATCGAAGGGATGAAGGAGCCGATCGTCGCCGACGAAGCCTACATCCGTGAATCGATCCTCAAGCCGAATGCCAAGACCGCCAAAGGCTTCCCGCCCAACTACATGCCGCCCTATCCGCTCAAGGACATCGAAGTCGATTCGCTCGTCCTCTTCATCCGTTCCCTGGTCAACGAGTAACGCCATGAAAACGACCCTTCTCATTCTTCTCGCGTCCGGGCTGCCTGCCCTGGCCGCCTCGGACTACCGGATCGAAAACATCCCGATTCCCGGAGGGATTCCGCCGGAAGTCGGCGGTATCGACATCGCTTCCGACGGTTCGCTGTTTGTCGTGCTGCGCCGCGGCGATGTGTTCAAGACGACGCCCAAGCCGGACTCCACGGACTTCGAGTGGAAGCTCTTCGCGACCGGCTTCCACAATGGCTGCGGCATCGATGCGGTGACGCCCGACAAGATCCGCGTCAGCCAGATGGCGGAGTTCACCGAGGCCGAGGACACCGACGGCGACGGCACCGCCGACCGTTACCGTGCTTTCGCATCGGGCTGGGGTTTGTCCGGGAACTACCACGAAACCAACGCCCTCGCCGAAGATGGCAAGGGAGGCTACTACCTCGCGATCGGGACGGCGTCCTTCAACGGGCCGACCTTCGAGCACACGCTGGCGGACTATTCCAAGGCGGGCCGCCGCGGGCGGAACTTCTCGGGAGTGAAGTGGCGCGGCTGGGTTCTTCATTGCGATTCCGAAGGCAAGCTCACTCCTTTCGCGTCCGGGTTCCGGATGCACAACGGGATCCATGTCGATGCCAATGGCGACGTCTGGTGCGGCGACAACCAAGGCGACTGGAAAGCTACGACTCCGCTGTATCATGTCGAGAAGGGCAACTTCTACGGCCACCCCAGTAGTTTGGTGTGGGATCCGAAGTGGGAGGGCAAGGATCCGTTGGCGTTCTATCGGGACGACATGGACGCCTACAATCGCGACCGGACCCATCCTGCGGTTCAGGTTCCCTATGGTGAGGTCAACCGCTCCGCGTCGGAGCCGATGGTAATCCCGGACAACTTCCCGCACTTTCCGGGACAGATGCTCCTGCTCGACAACAATGGTCGGCGAATCACCCGGATCATGCTGGAAAAGGTCGATGGCGAGTATCAGGGAGCCTGCACCCACTTCATCGACGGCCAAGGCCTGCGCTCGGGCAACAACCGCGTGCGGTTCACTCCGGACGGCAAGCAACTCTATGTCGGCCAGACGGTCCGCGGCTGGGGCAAGCTAGCGGAAGGCCTCCAGCGGATCACTCCGGTTTCTGAAGAGACGCCCTTCGATATCGACCGCGTGAGCATCCGGCCGGACGGGTTCGAAGTTTCATTCACCGAATCGCCCGAATCTTCGGGCGATGGCGTCAAGGTCGAGTCGTTCCGCTATCAGTCGAAGTGGACCTACGGAGCCCCGCAGATGGACAAGCGGAAGCACGAGGCGTCGGTTGCCGGAGCGGACGGCAAACTGGTGATCAAGGTCGCCGATTTCGATCCGGGCCGCGTTTACTCGATCGAGCTGCCGAAGATCAAATCGAAGGACGGAGAGGAGATCCGGAATCGGGTTGCCTACTACACGGCCAACCGGATTCCGAAATCCGAGTGACGGTCAGCTGCCTCCCTTGACCCGTTCCACCGGGTCGTCCTTCCACATGAAGAGCGCCTTGAGCACATCCTTGAAGTCGGCCTTCAGGGTGTGCGCCTCGCGTTCGATCTCGATCGCCGCGCTCACCACTTCCGGAGCTTCCTCCGTGGGGGGCTCGTCGGCCGGTTCGTCAAAGGCATCGAGAAGCATGTCGCGGATCTCCGTGTGAATTGCGAGGAGTTCTTGAGTCGGGCCGGCGAGCGGATCGCCATCGGGCGCTTTTGCCAAAGCATCCTTCACGTGGGCTTCCGCCTCTTGAAGACGGTCTTTGAGTCGCTCGCAGACTTCGGGGGTGGGCGGCAATGCTGTCATGGCGGCAACCTCGCACGAATCCATGACGACGCAACAGATCAAGGTTGCGGGCGGCCTGCGGGCGCACGATGCTTCCCGCCTTTATGAGCGGGGCGGGGCCGACGAGTGACGAAAGGCGGGTGATGAACGGATCGCTTGCAGTGGCGGTGCTGTTGCTGGTCGCCAAGGTCACGGCAGCGATCCTGACGGGGTCCGCCGCGATCTACTCCGACGCCGCCGAGTCGGTGACGCACGTGCTGGCGGTAGCCTTCGCGGCATGGGCCTTGCGCTTTTCCCACAAGCCGTCCGACGAGACCCACCACTTCGGTCACGACAAGGTGGCTTACTTTTCCGCGGCTCTTGAAGGCGCGATGATCAGCGCGGCGGCTGTGTTGATCGTCTATCAGGCCTTCACCCAGTATCTCTCCGGGTCGCCCGTCGAGGCGATCGAAACGGGTCTGTGGCTGACCGCGGGCGCGGCGGTGGTCAATACGGTGCTCGGCGTGTCGCTGGTGCGGGTGGGCAAAAAACGCCACTCCAGCCTGCTCGAAGCCAATGGCGAGCACGTGCTTGCCGACGTGTGGACCAGTGTTGGGGTGCTGGCGGCGCTGTTTTTGGTCAAATGGACCGGGCACGGCTGGTGGGATCCGCTTTTCGCCGCGCTGGCGGCGGCAAAGCTCCTCTGGACGGGCGTCCGGCTGATGAAAAAGAGCTTCGCCGGCCTGATGGACGAAGCCGACCCGGACGTGGAAGCGAGGCTGAGGGAGCTATTGCGGAGTGAATGCACATCGCGGGGCCTGTCCTACCACAACCTCCGGCACCGGCACTCCGGACGGACCCACTGGGTCGAACTGCATCTCGTCTTTCCCGATCTCGAGAGCGTCCGGCAGGCCCATGAGATCGCCACTGAGATCGAAGCGCGCATCGCCGCCATGCTTGAGCCCGACGGCCGTGTGATCACCCACCTCGAGCCCCGCTCGGCGGAGCATCACGAGGAGGACTGGGAGGTCAGGTAGGGAGTCAGGCATTCCAGGCCGACACCCTGCGTCCCGCTCAAGGCCCGTTCACCGGTCGTCCGGTCGCGTCGATCAGTTGGGGGGTCACGACCAATAACGCCCGGGTGCCGTCGGGGCGGACCTGTTCGAGAATTCGGGACGCGCCATCGTCCGAGTAGCTTTCCGCTTCGAACCGGCTCCGTTCCTCAAAACGGGGAGTCGGTTGCATCTCGACCACACGGGTGTCGGTGAGGTTGACCTTCAGTTGATGACCGAAGGCGAGTGCGGTGGGTTGGACCGCCATCTCGAGTCCGACGTTCCGGGTCTCGAACTCGTCCGGACGCTCGGACGACGGGAAGATCACTTCGCGGATGACTTCAACCTTCGCCTCATCGCCATTGAGCGATGTTACGGAGGGGACGGCTCTCAGGCTGACCCCCTCGGCCTGGCTCAAGTCACGCATCAGCCCCTGCAGTCCGGCGTCGTCAAGTTGACCGAGCGTCTCCTGATTCCACGGACTGTCGGCCGGGAGTTCGATGACCTTGGCGTTGAGTTTCTGCAGGGTCGGCGGTTCCCCGAAGGATGATGCCAAACCTTGGACCGCGACCAGATCGGAGCTGCTTGATGTCCCGAGCGTCAGGGTGCTGTCGGCAGGGTTGAAACGGACTGACGTCGACGGATCGAGGTCCAACCCGGCAATGGCAAGCAGGCTCCGGGTATCGAGCTCGGAAGCGCCGTTGGCCAAGCGGGTCAGGAAATCCGGTGGGACCGGAATCTTCTTCTCCACCGGAGTCCCCAGATCCGCGGGCACCTCGAAGATATACTCCGACCCACGGCGGCGGACCTCGAGACCACACAGGGAGCCGAGCAATCGGATCGATCCGTCCATTCTCCTCCCGGGCAGCTTTCGGTTGATCCTGTGATCGACCTGCGGGGGTATGCTGAAAACGAGGTTCAGTGGTCTCTCACCACTGACCTCGCAGGCCGAGAGATACGCTTCCCGGACCTTCTCCAATGCCGCGCTGAGGATCAGGTCGTCGATCTCGATGGGAGGAAGGAAGAAATCCACCAACTGGTGAGGCGCGTGAGTCGGGCGCGGACCGGAATCCTCGCGCACGGAGAGTTTCGCCGGTCGGGCCGGCTCGGTGGCGGTTTGAGCGGCGGTCGGATCGAACTGCCCGTCGGCCTTTGCAGCGACTTGGTTTCCCGACGAATCGCCGTCCTGACGATTCCTGCTCAACAGGAAGATTAGGGCGGCAACGACAAGAATCGCGAGCGTGGTGACCTTTCCCCTCATCCCGGAATCATCGCCAAGCCGAGGGCATCGGGACAGCCATAAATTGTGAGGATGCGCCGGTGCTTTCACAATCGGCGCTCCTTCCCTTCCATTTTCTTGTCACAATGTCCCCGGCTCGGGTCAACGGACCATGAAGAGCCATGCAAGCAGCCACTGTCATTGAGTTTCCCGTCATGGACCGCGCCCGATTCACCGATCTGATCCGCGGTCATCACCGCGGGCTCGTGGCTTACGCCACCGCCCTCGTGAAGTCAGAAGCCGCCGCCCGCGACCTGGTGCAGGATTCCTGCGTCGCGGCGTGGCAGAGCTTGTCGAAGTTCGACGTCTCCCGCGATTTCGGAACCTGGATGCGCGGGATCGTCCGCAACAAGTGGCGCGAGTACTGCCGCAAGCATTCGCGGGAGGTCGCGCTCGACGAAGAGACGCTGTCGAGGCTCGAGGAGCCCTACGAACGCTCGCCGGACGACTCGGCGCTGTTCGCCCGGCTCGCCGAGTGCCGCGGCAAGCTCCCCGAACCGATGGCCGACGCGATCCGTGTGACCTACGACGAAGGTCGTACGTCCGACGAGGCCGCCGAGGTCCTGTCCACCACCGCCACGGCGCTGCGCAAACGCCTCGAGCGGGCGCGCGATGCCCTGCGCCGCTGCATGTCCGCCCATTCCTGAAACTCCCGACCTTTTTCCCAGCCATGAATCACGAAGATCAACTCATCGACGCCCTGCTCAAGGAGCAGGCCCGCAAACGCGAAGCCGACGAATCCCTGCTGTCCTCGATCGAGGAGGCGCTGGATGACGACGGCCAGCCGTCCCGCCGAACCTCCCGGTGGAAGGGCGCGTTGCCGCTTTCCCTAGCCGCCGCCGTCGCGATCGGGGGGGCGTTCATTTACCACAAGCGCGGAAACTTCGCGCCCGAGCTGGCCCAGTACGATGCGGCCGAGGCCGGCGCGGCCCCGGCCCACGAATCACCGGAGCACGAAAGGATGCGCCCCACTGCCATGCCGCTGGCCGAGGCAAAGATGGAAGCCGAATCGGCCGCGCAAGGAGGGGAAACGTCTCTCATGGAGGCTCCTGCCGCTGCGACACCCGCACAACCCGGCAATGCATTGATGGATGAATCGATGGAGCGGGCGGCGAAGAGTGCGACGATGGGGCGGGACCTCGACGCGACCGGCGGGGCCGGGCGTGAGGTGGGTGACGCCGTGGTGGACGGAGAGATCGCGACGCTCGAGGTTTCACCCAAGCCGGCACCCGCTGCGGATCAGCTCCGTCAGGATCCCACCTCGTCTGACGCTGACACGCACTTGCGGGGGCGGGTAAATATCCAAGGACATACGACCTCGAAGGAGAAAGTCATCCGGCGAGAGGTGCCCGCTGCGCCCAGCGAACCTTTGGACCAAGGCAGTCGTGGCGGGCTTCATCGATCGGTTCCTGCCCGTCCCGCGGACGGAGCACCGGTTCCGAAAAGGCTCCAGGAGGAGATCCTCCCGCGGCCGAACAAGCCACAGCAACTCGACCGCGAGAACTACGGCCGTCTGACCGACCAGCCGTGGAAGTCGCCGTGGAACGATCCGCTCTCGACCTTCTCGACCGACGTTGACACGGCGTCCTACACGAACCTGCGCCGTATGATCCGCAACGGCCAGTCGATCCAACCCGACGCCGTGCGCATCGAGGAGTGCATCAACTACTTCGACTACAAGTATCCGGCGCCGAAGGGTGACAGCCCGTTCGCGGTGCAAAGCATGCTGGCGACCTGCCCGTGGCAGCCCGAGCACCTGCTGGCCCGGGTGGCGATCAAGGGCCGCGAGATCCACAACAACGCCCGACCGGCCTCGAACCTGGTGTTTCTCATCGACGTCTCGGGTTCGATGCAGTCGCCCGACAAATTGCCGATGCTCAAGCGCTCGATGCGCACGCTGATCGACTCGCTCGACGAGCGCGACTGCGTCGGAATGGTCGTGTATGCCGGAACCGAAGGCGTGGTCCTCGAGCCGACGACCCTCGACGATGCCGGCAAGAAGAAGGCCGTCGAGGCGCTCGGAAAACTGGAAGCCGGCGGCTCGACCAACGGTGGTGCGGGGCTCTACCGCGCCTACCAGATGGCGCTTCAGAAGAAGGTCGATGGCGGAGTGAACCGCGTGATCCTCGCGACCGACGGCGACTTCAATGTCGGCACGACCGGCCAGGGCCAACTGGTCGAACTGGTCAAGGGCAACGCCGCGAAGAACGTCAGCCTGAGCGTGCTCGGCTTCGGCACGGGCAATCTCAACGACGCGATGCTCGAGGCCATCACCAACGAGGGTAACGGCAACTACTTCTACATCGATGGCGACAGCGAGGCGCAGCGCATCTTCCTCCAGAAGCTGACCGGCACGCTGATCACGATCGCCAAGGACGTGAAGATCCAGATCGAGTTCAACCCCGGCAAGGTGAAGGCCTACCGCCTGATCGGCTATGCCAACCGGATGCTGCGCAACGAGGACTTCAAGAACGACAAGGTCGACGCCGGCGACATCGGAGCGGGTCACACGGTGACCGCGTTCTATGAGATCGTTCCGGTTGGCGTGGACTCCCCGGGCACCGGTGATGTCGACGAGCTCGAATACCAGCGGCCCGCCGACCGCCGCGAGTTGGTGGAAAGCCCCGCGTGGCTGACCCTGAAGCTCCGCTACAAGCACCCCGAGGGCGAGAAGAGCACCGAGATCAAGACGCAGGTCGAAGGGAAGCCGGTCACCTGGGAGGAAGCCGGCACCGACTATCGGATGGCATCCGCGGTGGCTCTGTTCGGAATGAAGCTCCGCCAGATGCCGGATGTCGCCGACGTCCCTTGGGACAAGGTCGAGGAAATCGCCGAGCCGGCCCTCGCGGACGATCTGAACGAGCGCCGCGCCGAGTTCCTCGGACTGGTCAAGCAGCTCAAGTAAGCCGGAGATCCCCCAGGAAGACCCCGTCCGCGATTCCCGCGGGCGGGGTTTTCACGTTCCCGCGTCCCGGTACAGCTCGCCCATGCGGGTCAGCGATCCGTCGGGTTTGAGCAGGCTGTGCGGTTTGCCGGCTCCGGGTTCGAAATAGGCGTATCGCTCGACCTTCCGATCACGTTCCAGGAAGCGCAGCGCGTCCTTGAGGAAGTCGTAGTTCTCGTCCTCGGGACCCGACCAGCCGTTGAACTCGGTGATCCAGATCGGCAGCCGGTATTTCTTGGCGAGGTCTTTGACGAAGTCCTCGAACGCGTCCGGATCCCGACTGCGGTACCAGTGCACCGCCACGAAGTCGACACGCAGCTTCTTGCGCTTCGCCTGCTTCATGAACTCGTCGAGGTAGCGCATGCCACCGTCGTCCGAAGATGGTGCCGGTGACCCGAGCTTGAGATTCTTGGCCTCGGCGAGCTGGACCAATTGCGGCCAGAGTTCGAGCGCCTTCTCCATCGGCATGTTGGCCTGATCCTTGCGCTCCGGCTCGTTGTAGCCGAGCAGGTGGGTGATTCCCGGGTAGCCCTTGATCTTGTTGAAGGTTCCTCCATTGACGTTCCATGAGCCTTTGATCATGGGCACGAACTCCGGATTTCCGGCTTCGCGGTTGGGCGTCCAATTGTAGTACCAGTGCGCGCCGAACTTCTTGTGCATGCGTCCGTCGCCGCCAGCCCACCCTTTCTTCTTCGAGTCCTTTCCGCCGAGCGCGAATGTGGGGCCGGAGACAAGCGCGGCGGCGGTAGTCGAGAGGAATTGTCGGCGACTGGGCATGACTGGAAGGATGGGTCATGCAATGGGTTACGGCAACTACCCGAAGGAGGGATGACAGAGCGTCCGGGATGTGCAAACTGCAGTCCTTGGCCCGCGAATTGCTTTTCCATGCCGAAACCCTGTCACGAATGATCGAGCGCCCGACCGAGTTCCCCACGCATGCTCGGGTCGATCCGTTTTTGGGCACCGCCGCCTCCGACCTCCCGAAGCCGGTCGGCATCGCAGCGACCTGGTGGCGGCCGAAACCGCCGGTCGGCAACACGCATCCAGGAGCTTCGCTGCCCTTCGGCATGGTCTCGGCCTGTGCCTACTCCGGTGCCTACGTGACCGGCTACGGACGTTACGGCCTTTCGCTGGATGGAGGTCCGCCGCCTGTGGAGTTCGCCAAGCATGAAGCGCTCGGGATCGCGCACTTCCAGCAGAGCGGCACCGGCCGGATCCGCAGCTACTACAATTACTTCCTGACCACCCCGCTCGGGCCGGGTGGGCTGGAGGAGCGGACCGTGCGGCGCCCGCTTCTCGACGAGCAAGCTTGGCCCGGCTACTACGGAGGCCGTTTTTCGGAAACCGAGATCGAGTTCGAGGTGGTGGCGCGTCCGCGCGGGGTCGTGCACCGCTATCGCTTTCCGGAAGGCACGGACGCACACGTGGCGGTCGACGCGTCCGCCGGAGGTCTGCTGATCGACGGCATGGAGAGTTACCCCCAAGGCGGCGAACTGCACCTTGAGCCGGACGGCTCGGTCGCGGGTTTTGTCGTCATGGAGGGCATCCCGGTCCACTTCCGTTGCTCCGCCGGAGACGCCGAAGCCTATCTCTGGGAGGACGACGAGCCGACAGAGGCGTCTGACTACGAGCTGACACTCGACAAGCAGAAGCTGAGGCCGACTTTCGGATTCGGATTCAGAGGCAAGGGTCGGATCATCGAATTGTACTTCGGCTTCTCGCTCCGTGAGCCGGAGGCCGCGCGGGTGGCGGCCGACCTAGGAGAGAGCTTGGAAAGCAGCGCCTCGGAGGCGGCCTCCGCGTGGGAGGCGCAGCTCGCGATGATCGAGGTCGAGGGGGGCGACGAGGCCAGCCGTGAGGTCTTCACCACCGCGCTTTACCATTCATTGCTCAAGCCCGCGGACTTCCGGGATGAGAATCCCTTCACTCGGAAATCGGGCCCGTTCTTCCTAGATCTCTCGACGCTCTGGGATCTCTACAAGACCCAACTGCCGCTGATGATGAGTCTGTGGCCCGAGCGTGGCGCGGCCTTCGTCGAGTTCCTGTGCGAAGTCGCCGAGCGGGAAGGGGTATTCCCGGTGAGCTACCTGATGGACAACGTTCCGGACCGGTTCACCAAGCAGGCGAGCGGTCTGTGTCACGCGATCCTCGAAGACGCGCGGCTGCGCGGCGTCGAGGCGGACTGGGACCGCGCTCTTTCGCTTCTCTGGCGGACGAGTCAGAGTGGCAAGGGGCGCAAGAGTCGCTTTGGCGAGTATGGACGCTCCGGCGTCGTCGATCCGCTCTCCCACACGCTCGACATTTCCTACGCGCATTTCTGCATGGCGAGGATGGCGCGCAGCGTCGGGCATCAGGTGATCCACGATCGCGCTACCGAGCTCTCGGCTCATTGGAGAAACGCGTTCGACGAGAAGACCGGGCTGCTGCGCGAGGACTCGACCTACTACGAAGGCGAGAACTGGAACTACTCGTTCCGGTTCATGCACGACATGCGGTCGCGGATCGACCTGGCCGGTGGCGACCGGGCGTTTGTCGGTCTGCTCGACAAGTTCTTCGGATTCTCGGAGCCCTCGCATGGCGAACGGATTTTCCGCTTCGAGGGCCTCAACAACGAGCCGGACATGGAGGCTCCCTACGCCTACATCTATGCCGGGCGTCCGGACCGCACCGCCCACGTGGTTCGCCGGGTGCTCGACTGTCAGTTCACGACCGGGCCGGGAGGTCTGCCCGGGAATGATGATTCCGGGGGGCTTTCGTCATGGCTCGTCTGGAGCGCGACCGGACTCTTCCCGGTTTGCGGTCAACCGGTGATGCTGATCGGCAGCCCGTGGTTTGGCCGTGCCCGCTACCGTTTGCCCGGCGGGGATTTCACCGTGATCGCCGAGCAGAATGGCCCCGAGCGTTTCCAAATCCAGCGGGCTTGGCTGAACGGTGAGGAGATTCAAAGAAGTTGGTTGAAAATCGACGAATTCCTCGGGGGTGGAGAGCTGCGGCTGGAAATGGGTGAGAAAGCTTCGGGCTTCGGGTCCGAAATCCGGCCGCCAAGCTTTGCGGGCTGAGGGTTTTGCCCCTTAGGTGACCGCTCCGTCGCCAACCTGGGACCTTTCTGGCACGGAATCTGCCCCGTGCCGAGGAACCCTAGCTTAGAGCCCGTGGAGTTGTCTCAGGAATCCCAAGAAATCCGTAGTGCAGTTTTTCTCGTCCGCGCCGATCCCATCATCTGCGGGCATTCGACCGAAGCCCGCAATCTCGCCGAGGCGGCGATCGCCATGGGATTGGAAGAGGTTCACATCGTCTCGTATCCGCTCGAAATTCTCGAGAACAGTGGGCTTCCGCTGAAGCCGATCGAAACGGTCAGCGTCTATTCTGACGGAATCGTGGTCGACCGCCCCGAGCCGCTTGGCGACTACAAGGTGCTGGACGGCAGGCTGACTCTCGGCATCGGCGGGCACATTGTTGATCTGCTCCACGGTCTTCCGGGCCGCACCCTTCTGATGGACCTCTACCTCGTGCCCCACGGCATGATGGTGATGGAGGCGGTCCGCAGCTTCCGGATGTCCGGACTCGGCGCTTCGGTTTTCACCGTCGGCGAGGCGGTCGGATCGGATATTACCAACGTGGTGAACAACGCGCTGCGCGAGGGCAGGCTCGGTGCCGCCCAGATGGTGCTTTCGAATTTCCTCGAGCATGATCACCCGGTCGCGGTCAGCCGATACACCAAGGAACTGATCGTTGATGCCGGGCGACGGGTCGATGCGGCCCTCGGAACCCGCTTTACCGGTCAGCTCGAAAGTCGGGTCGGCATCAGCTATCCGGCGATCGATACCCGCGACTATCTCGCCCTCGAAGCGCAACCTGAGGAGGTCGATGCGGTTCTTGCGAGCCGCGGTCTGGAGCGCGACGGCTACGTCATGTTCCTGTCCCGGATCGCTCCGGCGAAGGGGGTGGACGACCTCATCGAGGCATGGCGCGGATGCACGCTGCGCGGCAGCAAGAAACTGATCATCTGCGGTAACGGACCTGCCAAGGAACAGATTCGTGAATTGGCGGCGGAGCTTGGGGACGTCGAGGTCCTCGACGACGTCAGCGACAGCGAGAAGGGTGCGCTGATGAACGGCTGCTTCGCGTGGTGTTTGCCGAGCAAACCGCGCCCGGAGTTTATCGAAACCTTTGGCATCGCGGTCGCGGAGAAGATGCTCGCCGGCGGTCTTGGGCCGGTCATTACCACCCGCACGGGAGGCATTCCCGAAGCCAGTGGCGGTCACTGTCTCGAGCACGAAGCCGGCGACGTCGAAGGGCTTCGGGCCTGCTTGGACCGTGCGGGCGCGATGGCCGAAACCGAGCGCCGGGCGCTTGCTACCGAGGCCCGGACCTTCGCGATGCGTTTCGACCGCATGGCCATCCTCTCCAAGCTGATCGAGCGCGCCAGCGAGACGGTGCAGGCTGCCTGAGTTGCCGATCAGCCCAACGGGTAGGGGCCGTCCTCGTCGACACCTTCCCAACCGAGTTGGTGGAAAGCGCGGAGGATCGCTTGAGTCGGATCGTTCCGTTCATCCTCGGCATGCTCGATGGTGGCGCTTCCGGTCAGGCCGCGGAGCGACTCGATGCTGATCACGGTATCGCAGCCTTCGATGTGGATCCAGTCACCCCAGTTCTTCGCTTCGTGACTGGGTTCGAGCTTCTCTTTTTTCAGGGCGGAAACGACCTCCTTCACGGTGGTCAGTGAAGCGTCGGCATCGGGACTTTGAACAACGGTTTGCATGGGCACGATGACCGTAACGGGTGCGCTTGCCGACGGGAAGCGGAGATTGGAAGTTTTGGCGCGCATGCTCTTCGTCGACTCGTCCCGATTTTGATTGCGGCAACCGAAGGTGAAGGTGAGTTTCGGCGGCAATGAACCGATGGGATTCGGAGGAAGTATCCGACATTGAAATCACAACCCCGACAACGCGCCGATGACCCTGCTCATCGTCTATGTATTGGTCGCGCTCGGATTCTCATTCCTGTGCTCGGTTCTGGAAGCCACGCTTCTTTCCCTGACCCCCACCTCGGTTGAAACAGCCCGACGCGGAGGCGCGAAGTGGGCGAAGACGATGGAGAAGCTCAAGTCGGACATCGACCGTCCGCTCTCCGCCATTCTTACGCTCAACACGATCGCCCACACGATGGGGGCGGCAGGTGCGGGAGCGCAGTATGCGAAGACCTTCGGAAGCGGCACCGAAGCGGTCTTCGCAAGTGTCCTGACGCTGGCGATTCTCGTCTTCACCGAGATCATTCCGAAGACGCTCGGCGCCCGCTACGCGCTTCAGCTCGCTCCTCCGACGGCGTGGTTCCTGCCCAAGCTCCAGTGGATTCTCGCTCCGCTCGTCTGGCTATGCCAGCAGGTGACCCGGTTGATTACCTTCGGCCGGACGGGTCACAGGCCGATGCACCGGGAAGAACTGCTGGCGGTGGCGCGCCTCGGTGAGAAGGAAGGCGCCCTGAAGGCCAGCGAGAGTGCGGTGGTGAGGAACATCCTCCAGCTCAGCCAGGTCCGGGTCGCCGACATCATGACGCCGCGGCCGGTCATCTTCATGCTGCCGGCGTCGACTCCGATCGATGGCTTCGCGCCGCTCATCGAAGGCAAGCCATTCTCGCGGATTCCCATCACCGGGGATGATCCCGAGCACGTTGAGGGCTTCGTGCTCCGTGCCGAGGTGTTGCTCGCCTGCGTAAAAGGGGAGAAGGGAACACTCGAGCAGTTGAAACGACAGCTTCACGCCGTCCCGAAACAGATTTCCGTCGAGTCGCTGTTCCAGACGATGATCTCGGATGGCCATCATGTGATGCTGGTTCATGACGAGTTCGGCACGACCGTCGGCCTGGTGACTCTTGAGGATGTTCTCGAGACCATTGTTGGCGTGGAGATCGTGGATGAACACGACCAGGTGGCCGACCTGCAGGTGCTCGCCCGCAGCCTGTGGTCCCGCCGAGCCGACAAGATGGGTATCGATACCGATTCGTTCTCCGACCGATGAACCTCCTCTTCTGGTGGGAGGTTGTAGGAACGTTCGTCTTCTGCGTCTCGGGAGCGGTGGCCGCGCGTGGCAAGGACATGGACTGGTTCGGGATGTTCGTGGTCGGACTCATCACCGGCACCGGCGGCGGCATGCTCCGCAGCTTCCTGATCGGAGACCTGCCGCCGGTCTTTCTACGGGATCCGCTGTATTTCGGAATTGCCGGACTCGCGACGGTGATCGCGGTCGCCGGGGCAGGCTGGTGGGAGCGGGTCCGCCGGGCGGTGTCGGTCCTCGACGCTTTCGGGCTCGGCTTGTTCGTTGTCACCGGGATGCGCATCGCGCAGGCGCACGGGCTCGCCCCGTGGGCGGCACTGGCACTGGGAGTGATCAGTGCGACCTTCGGCGGACTGTTGCGCGACGTGATCCGAAATGAAGTGCCGCTGGTGCTGCGCCGGGAGATCTACGCGACCGCCTGCATCGCCGGTGGACTGGTTTTGATCGGCCTGGACGCGCTCGGATCGCCGGAGGGGCTCGCGCTCGCGGTTACGACCGCGGTGGTGGTGACGATCCGGTTGCTGGCCATCCGCTACGCGATCCATCGATCCGAGGCCTGAAGCTTGTTTCGGGTTTCCTGACCAATTGCCTGCCGGTGGAGCGCCTTTCGATCCGGCTCCTGATGGCGTTTGGACGCCCATTGAGCGTTGGTTTGGGAGGTGTGAAAAAATCTCTCCGAAAGGTATTGACGGTCGGGGGCTGGGGTGTAGTTTCCCCCCCGCCGCGCCTCCGGGGGTGGCACGAGAGACGGAAGTCGATCGGAGCTTCGAGTGGTCCTTCGGGACGGGTCGGACGGTCTGATCGGCTTTTTAGTCCCCTCGAAGGAGATCTTTCACAGCGACGGCTCGGTATTCATGCCGTGTGGGTCCGGACGGGAAACCGTTTTCGGGTGGCCATGCGGGAAGGGGATATCGAGCGGAGAGGAAAAGGCTAAATTGTGTGCTGCGTGGATTGGGAAGGATCCCGGTCGCGCGGTTCGGTGAGGCGCCCCTTGCGGGTGTTTTTCACCGAGGTCAATTTGGCTGTGGAAACACAGCAATACGTTTTTTACGGAGAGTTTGATTCTGGCTCAGAACGAACGCTGGCGGCGTGTTTAAGACATGCAAGTCGTACGAGGGATCTTTGGAGCTTGCTTTGGAGATTCCTAGTGGCGCACGGGTGAGTAACACGTGAGTTACATGCCCTGCAGTGGGGGATAGCCCGCCGAAAGGCGGATTAATACCCCATGGTACCTTCGGGTTAAAGGTGGCTTCGGCTGCCGCTGCGGGATTGGCTCGCGTCCTATCAGCTTGTTGGCGGGGTAACGGCCCACCAAGGCTACGACGGGTAACTGGTCTGAGAGGATGATCAGTCACACTGGAACTGAGACACGGTCCAGACACCTACGGGTGGCAGCAGTCGAGAATAATTCACAATGGACGAAAGTCTGATGGTGCAACGCCGCGTGGAGGATGACGGTCTTCGGATTGTAAACTCCTGTCATCGGGGAGTAAGACCTGGGGGTCAATAGCCCACAGGGTTGATAGTACCCGAAGAGGAAGGGACGGCTAACTTCGTGCCAGCAGCCGCGGTAATACGAAGGTCCCGAGCGTTGTTCGGAATCACTGGGCGTAAAGGGAGCGTAGGCGGTTTGGTAAGTCAGATGTGAAATCCCGGGGCTCAACCCCGGAACTGCATCCGATACTGCCGGACTTGAGTAGTGGAGGGGTAGATGGAATTCTCGGTGTAGCAGTGAAATGCGTGGATATCGAGAGGAACACTCGTGGCGAAGGCGATCTACTGGACACTTACTGACGCTGAGGCTCGAAGGCCAGGGGAGCGAAAGGGATTAGATACCCCTGTAGTCCTGGCAGTAAACGGTGCGCGCTTGGTGTGAGGGGTTTCGACCCCCCTTGTGCCGGAGCTAACGCGTTAAGCGCGCCGCCTGGGAAGTACGGTCGCAAGACTAAAACTCAAAGAAATTGACGGGGACCCGCACAAGCGGTGGAGTATGTGGCTTAATTCGATGCAACGCGAAGAACCTTACCTGGGCTTGACATGCATCGCTAATCCCGTGAAAGCGGGTGAGTCTTCGGACACTTTGCACAGGTGCTGCATGGCCGTCGTCAGCTCGTGTCGTGAGATGTTGGGTTAAGTCCCGCAACGAGCGCAACCCCTGTGAACAGTTGCCAGCACGTAATGGTGGGGACTCTGTTCAGACTGCCCAGATCAACTGGGAGGAAGGTGGGGACGACGTCAGGTCAGTATGGCCCTTACGCCCAGGGCTGCACACGTACTACAATGCCCAGTACAATTGGAACCGATGCCGCGAGGTGGAGGAAATCCGTAAAACTGGGCCCAGTTCGGATTGGAGGCTGCAACTCGCCTCCATGAAGTTGGAATCGCTAGTAATGGCACATCAGCTACGGTGCCGTGAATACGTTCCCGGGTCTTGTACACACCGCCCGTCACATCATGGAAGCCGGTAGCACCCGAAGTATCTTTTATTAGGTCCTAAGGTGAAGCTGGTAACTGGGATGAAGTCGTAACAAGGTAGCCGTAGGGGAACCTGCGGCTGGATCACCTCCTTTCTAAGGAGAAGCTGACAAACCGTATCACGCGGTCCCTGCAGCAGGTCGAGCCCCGTGTCTTTTGGGCGCGGGGTTTGGACGGGACGCGAGTTCCGTCCGATTACGAACCGACAATGTTTATTCATGCCGCGCGGATCCGGACGACGTAGGTTCGATCCAGTGTCACGCAGCGCACGATTTTGCCTTTGCCTCTCCAAGTCCGGGCATCTCCACGCCCTCCGGGGCGGGAAAAAGGGGGTATAGCTCAGTTGGTAGAGCGCCTGCTTTGCAAGCAGGATGTCATCGGTTCGAATCCGGTTACCTCCACCAGCTTCGGCGGGCGACCGCCAGGGAGTGCAAGCTCCTGAAACAGGGGCCTGTAGCTCAGTTGGTTAGAGCACACGCTTGATAAGCGTGGGGTCACAGGTTCAAGTCCTGTCTGGCCCACCATCTCCCGATCGTTCCGGACCGGCGTCGCAAATGAATGCGGAGGACTTTTCCGCTCTTTGACATCCGCATGGAGAAAAGAAGTTTTTTCAAGACTGCAAAATAATACAATCGCTCTCTGAGAGCCATGATTGCGGTCCTTGGAAACACTCGATTTCCACAAAGACAAGAGATTGTCTTTTTTACGGCACGTCCCGGACGGTCTGACCGGACCGGGGCGCGTTAAAAGAACAGACAGCTGATCCTGCTGTTCGCTTTTTCGGTTTTTTCCGATTTAGAGAAAGCAAGGAATCAAGCTAATAAGGGCACAGAGTGGATGCCTTGGTGCTAACAGGCGATGAAGGACGTGATAAGCTGCGATAAGCTTCGGGGAGCGGCAAATACGCTTTGATCCGGAGATTTCCGAATGGGGTAACCTGGCGGAGTTAGAACTCCGTCGTCCCTTCCTGAACAAAATAGGGAAGGGCACGCGATACCCGGTGAAGTGAAACATCTCAGTAACCGGAGGAAAAGAAAGAGAATCGATTCCGTAAGTAGTGGCGAGCGAAAGCGGAACAGCCCAAACCGGGAGCTTGCTCCCGGGGTTGTAGGGCCCCGACATGGGACCGTTGAGGATAGGTGAAGGATCTGGAAAGTTCCGACACAGAGGGTGAAATCCCCGTAACCGAAATCCGAGACGGCCCTAGGGTGTCCCTGAGTAATGCAGCACACGTGAAACGTTGCATGAATCTGCGCCGACCACGGCGTAAGGCTAAATACTAGTTAGCGACCGATAGTGAACCAGTACCGTGAGGGAAAGGTGAAAAGTACCGCTGCGAGCGGAGTGAAACAGAACCTGAAACCCTGTGCCTACAAGGTGTCAGAGCCCCTTCGGGGGTGATGGCGTGCCTTTTGCTTAATGAGTCTGCGAGTTGGTATCTGTGGCAAGCCTAAGTCCTTCCGGGACGGAGGCGAAGCGAAAGCGAGTCCGAACAGGGCGAGATGAGTTGCAGGTGCCGGACCCGAAGCGGAGGTGACCTACCCTTGGCCAGGTTGAAGCGTCGGTAATACGACGTGAAGGACCGAACCGGTGAATGTTGAAAAATTCTCGGATGAGCTGAGGGTAGGAGTGAAAGGCTATTCAAACCCCGTGATAGCTGGTTCTCCTCGAAATGCATTGAGGTGCAGCGTCGCGTGCTGACCATCGGGGGTAGAGCACTGACAAGGCTAGGGCCCATACCCGGGTACCAAACCTTATCAAACTCCGAATACCGGTGGGTGGAGCGCGGCAGTGAGACGGTGGGGGATAAGCTTCATCGTCAAAAGGGAAACAACCCTGATCAGCAGCTAAGGTGCCCAAATAACGCTAAGTGGAAAGGATGTGGGGTTTCACAGACAGTGAGGATGTTGGCTTAGAAGCAGCCACCATTTAAAAAATGCGTAATAGCTTACTCATCGAGAGACCCTGCGCCGAAAATGATTGGCGATAAGCGTTATACCGAAGCTCTGGGTGTCATGCCTTTGGCATGGCGCGGTAGAGGAGCATTGTCAGTACGTTGAAGCTGGATGGCGACTGAAAGTGGAGCGCTGACAAGAGAGGATGCAGACATGAGTAACGATAAGACCGGTGAAATCCCGGTCCGCCGTAAACCCAAGGTTTCCAGGGCTACGTTTTTCGTCCCTGGGTTAGCCGGGGCCTAAGCCGAGGCAGATATGCGTAGGCGATGGACAGCGGGTTAATATTCCCGCGCTCGCGACCCTTAAACAGGGGGGACGCATGACGAATTGCAACCAGGTGATTGAATTCCGAGGTGAGGCTACGGCCGATCCGCATTGCATGAAGTTGTGCCAAGAAAAGCCCCTGCGTACGCTAAGCGACCCGTACCGTAAACCGACACAGGTGGGTGGGATGAGTATTCTAAGGCGCAAGAGTGAACCCTGGTTAAGGAACTCGGCAAATTAGCCCCGTAACTTCGGAAGAAGGGGTGCCCCTCTAGGGGGGCCGCAGTGACCAGGCCCAACCGACTGTTTAGCAAAAACACAGCATTCTGCCAAGACGCAAGTCCAAGTATAGGATGTGACACGTGACCAATGCGGAAAGATTAAGGTGAGGTGTTAGCTTACGCGAAGCTCCGAACCCAAGTCCCCGTGAATGTCGGCCGTAACTATAACGGTCCTAAGGTAGCGAAATTCCTTGTCGGGTAAGTTCCGACCTGCACGAATCGTGTAACGAGTTGGGCGCTGTCTCAACCAGGTGCTCAGTGAAATTGTAGTGGCGGTGAAGATGCCGCCTACCCGCAGAAGGACGGAAAGACCCTATAGACCTTAACTGTAAGCTGTCATTGGCTTTTTGATTTGCATGCTCAGCATAAGTGGGAGGCGTTGAAGGTGCCCTTTAGGGGGTATCTGAGCCATCAGTGAGATACCACCCTTGTGTATTGGAGAGTCTAACCCCGCGCCGTACAACCGGCCGGGGAACAGTGTCAGCCGGTCAGTTTTACTGGGGCGGTATCCTCCCAAAGAGTAACGGAGGAGCGCGAAGGTGGGTTCAGCACGGTTTGCAACCGTGTGTCGAGTGCATAGGCATAAACCCGCCTAACTGTGAGGCCTACAAGCCGAGCAGATACGAAAGTAGGCCTAAGTGATCCGGCGGTTGAATGTGGAATTGCCGTCGCTCAACGGATAAAAGGTACCTTAGGGATAACAGGCTGATTTCGCCCAAGAGTTCATATCGACGGCGAAGTTTGGCACCTCGATGTCGGCTCGTCGCATCCTGGGGCTGGAGAAGGTCCCAAGGGTCCGGCTGTTCGCCGGTTAAAGCGGCACGCGAGCTGGGTTCAGAACGTCGCGAGACAGTTCGGTCCTCTATCCTCTGTGGGCGCAGGAAAACTGAGGGGTTCGTTTCCTAGTACGAGAGGACCGGAAACGACGAGCCTCTGGTGCACCGGTTGTCGTGTCAACGGCATGGCCGGGTAGCTAAGCTCGGACTGGATAAGCGCTGAAAGCATCTAAGCGCCAAGCCATTCCCAAGATGAGTTTTCCCAGAAGGATCGTGGAAGACGACCACGTTGATAGGCTGTAGGTCGAAGCGCAGCAATGTGCGTAGCCGAGCAGTACTAATCATCCGTCAGGCTTGATTCCTCTTTTTCTTTGTCGGAACCGAAGGGTTTCCGATGGACCGCGAGGCTCACCGAAAGGGGAGCGGTTGAAGCGGTCTTGGAAAGGAACTTTCTTTCCCTCCATGCGGATGTCAGGGAGCGGCGAACGCCGCCGCCGGCCCCCGGGCCTGCCCGTGGCCGACCGCAACCCGGAGATCTCCAAACCCTGATCCGAAACAGACCCAATCAAGCTAAGGCAGCCAGAGCCGCGACCCTGACAAACGACAGGCAGGATCGAACTCTGGTGGCCATAGCGCGGTGGAACCACCCGGTCCCATTCCGAACCCGGAAGTGAAACACCGCAGCGCCGATGGTAGTGGGGCGATAGGCCCTGTGAGAGTAGGTCGCCGCCAGGTCTGTGCCCGGCATCTCCAGCAATGGGGATGCCGGGCTTTCTTTTGTACCCACGGCACGCCCGAACCCCGCCCCCCGAACCCCGCCCCCCGGACCCCGGGCACCAGACCACACCCACACCAAAATCAACGTTGCCGGGGGGCGGGATCCGGAGATGCTTATCGCCGATGAGGTTGCTGGCGTGGTTCTTCGGCCTGATGGCCGTGATCCTGGGAATCTGGTTCGTTTGGGGAGGTGGCTTCGAGGAGCGCTTCACGCTCCGGGGATCGGTTGAGTATCTTGAGACTGCCGGCAGTTTTGCGTGGCTGCTGGGTTGGGGTTTGCTGGTGGCGGATATCCTGCTTCCGATTCCTGGAACCGTCGTGATGTCGGCCTTGGGTTGGGTCTACGGCCCCGTTCTGGGTGGTCTTCTGGCTGGCACCGGGTCGATGCTGTCCGGTCTGGCGGCGTATGGCCTCTGCCGTTTGCTTGGACAACGCACGGCGAGGTTCCTCTTGGGTGATCGCGACTACGTTCGGGGCCACGATTTGTTCGAAAAGGGAGGAGGCTGGGTCGTCTGTCTGTCGCGGGCCTTGCCAATTCTGCCCGAAGCGGTGGCTTGTACCGCAGGGTTGGTTCGAATGCCGTTTGGCAGGTTCTTCCTGGCGCTTGCCTGCGGCAGCTTGCCGATGGGCTTCGTATTCGGCTGGGTCGGTGCTGCAGGGCATGATGAACCGGCAATGGCGATCGGTCTGAGCCTGTTGTTGCCGGTTGTGCTCTGGGTTCTTTCCCGTTTGCTAAGCCGTCGGCTTGAGCGCAAAGTCGAGAGTGAACATGAGTGAGGCGTTGATCACATCGGGGCGGATCCGTCGGGGGTTGGCAGTGGTCATGTCATTCGTCGTTCTTGGGCAGCCGGCGGGCGCCCAAGGTGAGAAGCCGCCCGAGTGCCGTCTTCGGTTTCTTGCGGTGGGCAACGCTCCTCCGTTCAAGCAGGAGATTCGGGATGGGATTCGTTACGAGTTGCCTCCGGAACCCGGAAGTATCCCTCCGAGGAGGCTCAAGCTCTCGATTCCTGGGAAAGACGATGAAGAGAAAGAGATCGGGGACCTGCGGGTGAAGCTCGGCCGATTGTCAGAGGCCCTTGCGTTCAAGCTGGGTGAGGGAGGCGAGTTTGTTCTCCGAGAGAACGAAGGAGGCGAGCCTTGGCTGAGGCTTCCGAAGCCATCCAAGGGCGGAGATTTTCTGGTTGTGCTTCGTCGCGATCCGAAGGTCGGGAGTTGGGAAAGTGCGGTGGCGGAATTCATTCCGGATCAGGCGCCCGCAGGCAGCGTGACGCTGCTGAATGTCTGCGGGGTGCCGGTGGCCGTGGTCTTCGGTGAGAGCAAGTTGGCTTTACCGAATGGGAAACCGTGGCGTGGAGAACTTGCGGCCGGGAAGCCGGTGGCATTCGAATATGGGATCGCCGATGCCCAGGGAGGATTGTCGAGATTGACTTCGAGGAGTCTCGAGCAAGGTGCAGGTGAACGGACCCTGGTGATCCTCAGCCGTGCGGATCGCGAGGACGCGCGTCATCCTGTGAAGATGACGGTGCTACGCGAGGCCGTGCGCTAAGCGGTTGATTCCGCGGGTGCCGAGATCCTAAGCTCTCCCCATGAGCAGCGGCTCCATCGTGGTCAAAGTGTTCCTGTATCAGATTACCCCGGTGATCTGGCGGCGGTTTTCGATTCCGGCGGATTCAACATTCGAAACGCTTCACGACGTCATCCAGGCGGCCATGGGCTGGGAGAACAAGCACCCCCACGAGTTTCGGCACGGCAAGGGCAAGCGGCTGGTGGATGTGATAGGTCCGGTGGGTTTGGAGGATCAGACTCCCGGCGAGTTTCAGGATGAGAAAAAGGTGACGATTGCCGATTACATCGGACGCCGTCGTTTGCCGCTTCGCTTGCTCTACCGGTATGACTTCGCCGAGGAGTGGATTCACGAAGTGGTGTTCGAGAAGAAGGAGGATGAGGGTGGCCCCGCCACTCTGCTGGAAGGGGAGCGGGCCTGTCCGCCGGAAGACTTCGGAGGGGCGTTCCAGTACATGCAGGCTTTGAACGGAGAAATCGCTTGGGACCATCCCGGCTATGACCCTGAGGCCTTCGATCCGAAGAAGGTGAGCCTTGAGCCGAAGAAAGAGCGGAGGGGTGCGTAATCCCGACTACTCCCCTGATTCAGTGAGCGGGGGTGAGGCGGAGATTGCGAAGGGCACATCGAGCCACTCCGCCGTGCGGAAGTGGCGGATCTTCCAAGACGCGATCGATGAAACCGGTTCCTTCGACTCGAAGTAGAACCAACTTTCCTTGCTGTAGAATGAGTGGGTTGCACCCGTCTTCGTGGCGATCACATGACCGCTTTCATCGAGTGCTTCCACTTCGAGGATTCGTCCGGCATTCCCGACAGCTTTGAATTCAAGGAACCCGTCGCCGGCTCGCAATGGAATCAAACTCAAGCCTTCGATCTCGATCGGAGTTCCGAACGGCTTATTGCGGTCGGCAGTCGGCTCGGTGAGGGTCCCGCTGAACCCGGATGGAATGACGGTCGTGACCTCGTCGGTTCCGAATGCCACACGGCAATGTCCTCTCACATCGACCGGGCCAATGGACCAAAGTCCTAGTCCGTAACGCTTGCCGCGATCCTTGCTCCAAGAGCTTTCAAGTCGCAAGGGGCGGTACTGGTCACTGCACATCGGAACGTCCCGCAGAAAATCCCTTCCGCGTCCGTCCGTCAGGTCGCTTATCCACAGGCTGGTGGCGATGGGCTGCCGTCCGTCCGGGCAATCAATCACGATCGGGACGGACATTTCCGGATAGCGGCGATGGTCGTCGCGCTCGATGAACTCACCTTGCCTGATTTCGACCACGGGGCGCTGGCCGTCCGGTAGCGGTTCACCCCAATCCTCGTCCGCTGGAGCGTGGCGGGACGGAGCCTCGTCATGGTCCCACCAGCCGTGCTTCCGGGACTCGGTGGTGACCGAAAAAGTCAGATGAAAGGGGACGACCTGGCGGCTGCATCCGGTCATGTAATTGAATGTGATAGGCTTGTTTTCAGCAGCTTTCGGCAGTTGAAAGCTGGACCAGTATCCTGGAGAAGGGTCTTCAGGCCAGTGAGGAAGGGATCTCCGCATCATCTGGTCTGCGAAGCCGAATTCCCCACGTCGAGTGGCAACTTCGGTGATGAACGGGCTGTCTGGGGCCGCGACAAAAGCAACGCTACCTCCATGGGACTCAGACTTTGACAAGTCCACCTGAACGATCTCCATGCGGTGCCCTTCAATCTCGATGCTCTCGCCAACTTCGGCTTTGAATCCGTCTATCGTAGTTGTGCCCACTTCGCCGCCGTCCCAGACTTCGAACCTTCCCGAGACCTCGATCCGGCTGACGTCGTCGTGCGGCAATCGAGGGCTATCCACTCGCCAGGTGATTTGCTCAGGTCGGGAACCGAGTCGCCAGTCACTGCCACCCGGATTCACGCTCATGTGGGGAATGGCCGATCGTGGGGAAGGGGTCAGAGTGCCTCCGATGAGGGTATTGCCCCGGTCGTCCGTGATCTGATCGACCGTTAGGCGGCAAAACGCAATCGGCTTTCGGCGGTTGCAGTCGATGTGGATTTCGAACGAAAGGGGTGAGGGCGAGGTGTTCCAGGGAACTTGTGGGTCAAAGGTCGCTTCTCCGGCATAGACGACGTAGGGATCCGCAATCATGCGCTGAAGCGCGGGCACGCCGTAGTTGAGGATCGCGAATACCGTGACCCCTCCGACGACGATGACCTTGACCCACTTCAATCCGGGCCGCTTCCCGGTTGGTCCGCCTTCTGGTGACTTGGTCATATCGAGGTGCTTCGGCTCTTCGACTGCCGCTGGTACGCGAACCACGCCCAGAAGACTGCGTTCGCGGCGATCAAAACCACCAACCCGATGATCCAGATCGCAGTGATGGCCCGACCGGATTCCGGCAGGTTGGGAAGGATCGAAACCACCGCCGCCACCAAGCCAACGCCCAAGCCCCACAGGATGTAACGACGCGACTCCCGGAAGATCACGGATCGAATGACGGTTCCGGAGATCCCGAGAGTCCGCAGGAGGTCGAACTCGGAACGACGCTCCGCGAGGTTGCGTGCGGTGAGCAGTCCTAATCCGGCGCTGCCAAGGATCACGCCGAGTCCTCCCAAGACATGGAAGATCGCGATATAGGTGTTTTCGACGCCGTGGAAGGCGGCGAGGCGTTCCGAGGTGGTCGAAATTGAGGCACCGAGGTCGGTGAAGGCACGCTGGAGCTGAGTGCGATCAGAATCGAGCAGACCCGTTCCTTCGGCGAGGAACAGCCGGTAGCCGACGGTCGACGGAAAGTGCCGGAGGAAGGCCTGCTCATCAACGACGAGGCTTCCTTGGAAGACCGAATCCGCGAGAGTCCCGGCGATCTGCACGGAGAGTTCGTTTCCGAAGTCGTCCGTGTAGGTAATGGTGTCACCGAGCTTCTTCTTGAGCACCCAGAGAAGGGTCGTCTCATCGACAAAGGCAGTCAGAGTAGCCTCCCGGCCGGGTCGCTCAAGGTCCGCCCACCCGGGTTCGGTTTCGAATATGGTGTCCTTGATCCTGAAGCGCCCTTCGAGCTCCGATACCTTGGTCGCAAGCAGGCGCGGACGTGCCACCGCATTCAGGTTGAAGCACGAGGCGTCGTCTCCGGTGCCGACTCTGAACGGCAGCAATGTTCCCGGAGGATCGGATGCAAGGTCGAGCCCGTCACCTGCCGCGGAACGGTTCACCGGAGAGGTGGTCTCGATCCAGAACGAGAATCCTCCCGCTCCGCTTTTCGGATCCTTCCATTCCCCGCCGCCGTGCTTTTGGAAAGCGGCTACCGATACGACGAGGAACACGCCGGAAGCGAGAGCGGAGGTGACCACGAGGCTCCGGGTGGGGCGGCGCGAGGTGTTGAGGAGCGCGAGGCCCTTTGGGTGAACTGCTTCTTCGGGAAGAAGTTCGGTCTTCTTGAGGCGCGAGGTGAAGAATGCCAGACCCGCGATGAGAAAGGAGAATCCGGCTAGGAAGAAAGCTCCCTGAGGGCCCATCACCTTTGATGCGGCAAGAGCCGCCACGCCAACGACCGCCGATCCGACAGCAACCATCAACGCTTTCGACTTGCGGGTGCGAATCACCTCTTCCGTGCCTGTCTCGAGACGCAGGCTGGCGCTACGCTTCGACTGGCGGCGTGTGACCCACCAGATGGTGATCATGGTCACCATCACGAAGCCGAGAGTCCCCGCGATGGTGGAGACCGGACTCATGTGAAAGCGAAAGACCCGATCTCCACCTGTAGACCAGATTGTCTCGAGGAAGAGGAGCAGGCCGCGGGTGTAGGCGATGGCGATGAGCCATCCGCAGATGCTTCCGAGGGTGACAACAACCGCGCCCTCCGCGAGGCGCCAGCGCAGGAGCTTGCGGGCGGGAATCCCGAGGGCGGCGAGTAGTCCCGATTCGTGGTTGCGTTGCTCGACGTTGAAGCGGAACAGCATCGCCGTAAGGCCGACTGCGGCGACGATGAGAAAGAAAGACATGCTCAGGAACAAGGTGGCGATGTCGACCGGTGAGGCCGCCGCGGCCGTTGCTTCGGCTTGGACGTCTCGAATGGTGAGTCCCGCGTCGGAGGGGTCGAGGGTGTCGAGAAGCTTGCTTTCAAAGTCAGCGACCGGAATGTCGCTGTTACGAAACCGGAGTGACGTCGACGAGCCCCACCGGTTCTCCCACAGTTTGGCGGCGGCACGATGCGTGATGAAGGCTTTCGGTGTGCCCCGATGGTCGTCCCAGTAGGTCTCGTCTTTCTCCCGAATGCGTCCCAGATCCAGCGGTAGCCCCGGAGTCCAGTCGGCATTGTCCTCCGCCTCGGCAATGCCCGGGAAGTCGGGCATCCAAAGCTTGTCCGCGGCAAGGCCTTCCAGAGGAGTGATGCCGCGGACCGTGAAGGTCGCTGACTCCTCGTCGAGGCGGTTGTTGCTACCGAGCACGTAGTAGGTCAGGCGGACTTCATCACCTGGCTTCGCTTCCAGGTCGTCGGCTTCCCACGAATTGAGCACGATCTCGTCGTCCTTCAGATCTCCGGGTAGAAACGGAGCTGCATCGATACCCGTGACCATCGAGTAAGGTGTTTCCTTGCTGTTGGCGGCGATGGTGTTGGCGAGATAGGTGAGAACGGTGCGGGCTTCCGGATAGAGTTCTCTGGCATTTACCTCGACCGCGGGAGGAAGAAAGATCCGGTCGGTCCGGAGTTCGGTCGACTGTGCGAGGGGGATCGGCTGGAACCGGAGCCCGTAGTCCTCGAGCGCCATTTTTGCCTTCAACTGCTCGGGATCGATGCCGGCGCCGCGAAGGATCAAGTTTGTCTTTCCGGGGCGCTCGATCGACTCGGCGAGCCGCTCGATGGGCAGGCAGAGAAGGGGTGTTGGCAATTGGCTGGCTCGCAGGCTGAAGCGGCCCATGTCGGTGTCGGAGAGGATGTGTGCGACAGTTCCTCTCAAGGTGATCAACTCGTCCGACTCCCCCGAGAGTGGAGCGTCGTGGGACAGCAGTCCGGGTTTGCGCAGACGGGCGACAATCGAGTCGCCCTCCTTGGCTCCGAGTTGGCGGGCGAGCGTCCGATTGATGGCGAACTCCTGAGGCTTCAATTCGAGAGGCTCCATGCCCGACGGGGCGAGCAGCCAGAACTGCTCATCGACGCCGAGCAGATCGACTTGGCCGGTCGACAGTTTTCCGGCGTTTACCTGGGCCTGAAGCTGGAGAACGGGAGCACCGTTGATGCGTTTGGCGAGGTCCTGCGTGACGAAGTTCTCGCCGCCAACCACGACCGACTCGACCAAGCCGATCCGCTGGGAGGAAAGCTGGCGGAGCGTTTCCTTCACCGAGTCGCCGGCGAAGAGCGCGCCCAGAAGGACCATGGCGCCCAGTGCGGCGCCGGCCAGCACTCCGAAGTAGGATCCACGGTAGTGGACCAGGCCTCGGCGGATGAAGGTGAGAGCGGTCATCTCGCTGTGATGAATGATCAGTGACCCGCGGGATGGAGTTGACCGGCTTTAAGCTCGAAGGTCTTGGACATGCGATGGGCCAACTCGTGATTGTGGGTGACGACGAGAAGCGTGACCCCCTCGTTGCGGTTCAACTCAAGCAGCAGGTCGGCGACCTGATCGGTCGAAGCCGGATCGAGCGAACCCGTCGGTTCGTCCGCGAGGATGAGCTTCGGCCGGTTGATGAGGGCGCGGGCGACGGCGGTCCGCAACTTCTCTCCTCCGGACAGCTGCCAAGGGAGATGGTGGAGGCGGTCCTGCAGGCCGACTTTCACCAGCAATTCCATCGCGCGGTGCTGGGTGTCCGTTGCCGGTTCCTCCCAGTCTCCGGCGAGGCGCGGAACCATGACGTTCTCGAGAACATTCAACTGGGGCAGCAGGTGGTGCTGCTGGAAGACGAAGCCGAGGCGGTGATTGCGGAAGGCGGCGGCGTCGGACTCTGACAGCTGCGCGATGTCGATGTCGCCGATCTCGATCGACCCGGCTGTGGGCCGGTCCAGAGCCCCGAGCAGGTTGAGCAGGGTCGTCTTGCCGCAGCCTGATGGTCCGATGATCGCGGCGGTGGCGCCGTCGTCGAGGTCGAGCGAGAGATCCTTGAGGACTTCGACCGTCTCGCCGGGGGTCTCGTAGCTCTTGCTGAGGTGTTGTGCGCGAATCATCGGATTACTTCAGGACATGCCAGCGTCTGGCTTTGACTTCGAAAACGGGAAGGGTGCCGGGTTCGACGGCTTCGACCGGCAGGCGGAGGCTGAAGGTGGATCGAAGGGCCTGGGCGAGGGATACGGCAACGGAATCGGTCGCCTCGACCTGAAGGCGAAGCTCGGGAAGGGAGGTTCGCTGATCGACTTCGACCCGATACTCTCCGATGCCGTCGACCGAGCGGACGACGGCATCAATGGCACTTGGGTGAATGTTGATGCCGCGGATCACCACCATGTCGTCGGCACGCGCCAGGACGCCGCCTTCCAAGGCGAAGCCGCCGGTGTGTTCCACCGGTTTCACCAGGTCGCCGGTGCGGTAGCGGATCAGGGGAGAACCGTATCGGCCCAAAGTGGTGAGAACGAGCTCGCCAATCTGGCCGGTTGGCACCGGGCTGCCATCGGTCGGCTCGACCACCTCACAGAAGTAGGCTTCATGCCGGAGAAGAAGAATATCGGGATGATCGTGATCACTGACCGACACCGGGCCGATCTCGGTCATTCCGTGGTGATCGAAGACCCGGGCGCCCCAGGCGGATTCGATGCGGGCGCGGACTTCGGGAATGGAGCCACCGGGTTCCCCACAGACGATGATTTTCTCGACGCCGGCTTCTGAAACGGGAAGTCCGACGGATTCACCCACTTCGGCGAGGCGTAGCGCGTATGTCGGCGTGCAGCACAGGACCGTGGCTCTCGAGCGTTGGAGAAGCCGGAGCCGGTCTTCAGAAGAGAGTCCTCCTCCCGGGACGGCCCGGATTCCCATGCGGGTCGCTGCTTCGAAGCCTGCCCAGAAACCGAGGAACGGCCCGAAGGAGAATGGGAACAACGCGGTGTCGCCGGGTTTCACTCCGGCGCCCCGCCACACCCACTCCCAGTTGTCGAGGATCCACGACCAACCCGCCGGATCATCGAGCCAGATCAGCGGCTTGCCGCGGGTGCCGCTCGTTTGATGGAAGCGATGATATCCATCGAGGGCAAAGGTGTGGGTCGTCCCGTAGGGCGGATGAGCTTCGTGATCGGCGGCGAGTTCGTCCTTGGTGGTGAAGGGGATGCTCGAGGTGAATACTTCCAGATTTTCGAACCGGCCGACGTCGCCGAGCTTCGCGCGGTAGAACGCGTTCGCCGGAAGGATCGCGGCGAAGAGTTCGTTCAGCTGGCGAAGCGGGTCGGGCATCGTGTTGCGTGACGTCCGGTCAGTGATCGGCGGATTGTTCGACTGCGGCGGGTTTCGGTGGAGCCGCCGGTGCGGGCTTGAACTTGGTGGCCATGAAGCCGCCGACCGCTGCGAGCAGGATGCCGATGTAGAAGGGAACCGGGATCGCACCGATGCCGCCCTTCGGCGGATGCATGGCGATGCCGACCACGGCATTCACGATCGGCGCGCCGGCAAAGATGGTCGACATGACCAGCACCGCGACGATGCCGGGGTTCATGCCCGACTTGATGCCCGAGCCCATCGCCACCAGCACGAAGAACGCGCCGATCGCGCCGAGGATCCCGGCGAAAAGCGACAGCCACATGCCCTTGGGCGGCATGTTCCAGCTCATGTTCTTCGAGAAGAGCAGGATCGCCAGAGGTGCGAGGACCGCGACCAGGAAGTAGGCGATGCCGACGAAAAGGAATGCCTTGTAGCGTCCGAGTTCCTTGTCTGCCATGCCCATCTGGCCGGCGTGAAGGAAGATGCCGTAGAGGCCCCAGCAGGCGACGGTGATGAGTGCGAAGTAGAGCCAGTTCATGTTTTTCATGGAGTCGGTGGTGTTCCGTCTACGCTTCGGCGGACGGGTCCGTGATCAGGGATTCGAGTTGGGATCGGAGGGAATCGGGAACGGGGACCGCCTGGATGCCGTTCTCGGTGAGGGCCACGTGGGCTGCGGCGATGCTGCCCTCCGCGATCAGGGTTTCGCCGCGGGTGATTTCGAAGAGGTAGCGGATCGAGCGATTGCGGACTTCCGAGACGAACACCGCGATGTTGAGTGTGTCGCCGAAACGGGCCGGGGCGCGATAGTCGCAGGTGGCGTTGACCCGGGGCCAGCCGGTCTCGGTGCCTTCGAGATTTCCGTGCAGCTGATGGTTGATGCTGCGCAGGAAGGCGTGCTCGGCGGCTTCCATGTAGCGGAAGAAATTCGAAAAGTGAACGATGCCCGCCATGTCGGTCTCGTAGAACTCGACGGTGCGCTGGATTTCGAAGGCGGGTGTCATGGCTGGAGAAAGTGAACCGCAAAGACGCCGGGGACGCAAAGGTTCGGATTCGGGTGCTCGGTCAGGAAACGAGAGGAGTCGCAAGTTCAAGGAAGCGGTCACGCATCGCGGAGACGCTGTAGCTACGCTCAGCCGCTTGACGGCTGTTCTTGCGGTAGGTCTGGAGATCGTCGGGGCTTTGGAGAAGCTCGTGCCACGCCGTGGCCAGGGCGATCGGATCGTCTGGAGGCACGAGCAGGCCGGCTTCGTGGGGCGTGATGATCTCCGGAAACGAGGATGCGTGCGGTTGAACGACGGGTACGCCGCTGGCGAGGGCCTCGACGAGGTACAGACCGAAGGCTTCGGGGTAGGTGGCGGGCACCGAGAATAGGGTCAGCGAGGCGAGCATCTCGGCCTTCGCTTCCCTGGAAAGGTTCGGAGACCAGGTGACGTGATCGCTGAGCCCCACTTCATGGAGTTGCTGTTTGAGCTCCTCGACCAGTGCCAGGTCTCCCGCGGTCGTCGCGCCCGCGATGTGAAGACGTGCGTCGGGATGGTTGAGTTTTGTTCGCAGGTGGATGAATGCCTCGACCAAATCATGGACACCCTTTTCCCGGATCATGCGCGCGAGGTATCCGATCACCGGAGGCGAGTCGGCGGGCGCTGCGGAACGGTAGCCTTCGAGGTCGATCCCGTTGGGGAGCACCTCGATGCGAAGGTCGGGTGACTCGAGTCGGTCGCGCATTAGGTCGGCGTAGAACTGGCTGGGCGATACCAGCAGGTCGGCTTCGCCGAGCCGCTCACGCAGTTCCGCCCAGCACTCGGACTTGAACGGTTCCGGAAGGCCGTCGAGGAAGCTGTCCTCACCTTGGAAGCTGCAGATGATCTTCACCCCGAGCCGATTCTTCAGCTCCCGGATCATGCCCGCTTGCAGGGCGGTGCCGAGGCAGAGAATCTCGGGCTTTTCGTTGGCGAGCCAGTCGATGAGTTTGTCGAGTTCGGCGTCGAAGTTGCTGTCCTCGATCCGGAGCATGGCCAGAGCCATTTCGCCGTGCTCGCGGGCGGAGGTCATGTGGCTGCGCTTGGCGGCGGACCGGAGGAGGCCGGAGTGATTGAGGAGCTTGTGGAGCCAGCGGGGCGCGGTTTTGAAGAACGGGATCTTCTGCTGCAGGAAGACATTGATGCCACCGAAGAAGATCGGGTTGTCCGCTTGGAGGTGCTGATCCTCATCAAGCTGCAGCGGCAAGTACATCGGCAGCAGCGAGACTTCATGGCCGGCGGCGTGGAGTGACTTGGCGAGGGCGTTGTCGCGCATGCAGGCTCCGCAGTAGTAGGAGCCGGTGCCGGGAGTGAGGATGGCGATCCGCATGCGGGGGTCAGGCTAGCGGCGGAACCACGGGGGCGGAAAGTCTGAACGGCCGGACGTGGTCTCGCAGACCATCCGGAAGCTTACGCTCCCACCGGAACGCGCCCGTAGGTCAGGGGTTCGGGCAGGGAGGCGAGTTCCTCGATGGCGGCGGTGAGGTCGCTGTAGTCCTTGCCTTCGACATTGCCGATGAGCAGGTCGGTGAGTTTCGGCCGGAGGTCGGGGTGTTTGCGGATAAGTTTGGCGAAACTGAACTCCGGGTCGTAGAAGGCGTAGACAATCTGGCGCATCGTCTCGATGTGTCCGCACAGTGCTTCGCCATAGTCGGCAAATGCGCCTGCCGACGTATCGTCTTTCTCAAGCGCCATGTGCACGGCATCGGCGGCCATTTCGCCGGACTTGAGGGCGAGGAAAACACCGCTCGAGAAAACCGGGTCGAGGAAGGCGAACGCATCGCCCACCAGGACGAGCCCGTCGGTCGCACAGTGCTCGGCGCGGTAGCTGTATTCGCCCGCGATCCAGTACTCGCCGAACTGCTCGCCTTCGGACAGGTGTTCCTTGATCCACGCGTTGTTCTCGATTTCGCGGGCGTAGATCTCGGCGGGATCACGCGTTTCGCCGGGGCGGTAGAGGTAGTCGCGCTCGGCGACGATTCCCGAGCTGACGATGTCGTCGCGGAGCGGAATATTCCAGAACCAGCCGCCTTCCGGAAGATAGGCGATGGTGGTCGCGCCTTCGTCGAGGCCGGGGTCACGCTTGGCGCCCTTGAACAGGGTCCAGATCGAGATCTTGTTGAGCTTGGGGTCACGCTTTCGCCAGCCGTGCTTGCGTTGGAACAACGCGTCGCGACCGGTGCAGTCGAGGGTGATCGGAGCGGTGACCTCGTAGGCGTCCTCGTCGCCTGTGCGCGCCTTCACGCCGATGACCCGGTCACCGTCTTTCAGGAAGTCCAGTGCGGTGGTGTTCTCGCGGACCTCGACTCCTTTGGCTCGCGCGTTGTCGAGGAGCATGAGGTCGAACTGTTCGCGCTCGACCTGCCATGTGGTGGCCGCCGGATGATCGAAATGTTGGAAGAAGTAGAAGGGAGCGGAGATACGGCCGTCGGTGGTGGCGAACTGGACCGATTTCTTATGCTGGAAGCCGATCTCGTCCATGCGGCCGGTGACTCCGAGCCGGTTGAGCGTGTGCCAGCAGAAAGGCATCAGTGACTCACCCACATGGTAGCGGGGAAATGTGGTCTTCTCGAGAAGCAGGACTCGGTGTCCCTTCTCGGCGAGGAGGGCGGCGCAGGTGGTTCCGGCGGGGCCTCCACCGATCACGAGGGCGTCGTAGTCTTTTTTCATCAGTCTGGATGTCTCCCTGAGCGTTTCCACGCCGCGGAACTACGAACCTTGGTCGCAGGCTGGTTCCGTGGGTAGGATTTCGATGATTCGGGCGAGGCAGCGGCCGTCGTCACGAACCAAGTGATTGTAGCGCCCAAACAGATTCGCGCCACCGGAGGATTCCGGGAAAATGCTGCTGAGGCGCTCGGTCGGGATGTGGAAGAACCCCTGCGGCTCGCTGCCATAGGCGAGGCCGGATTCGTTCAGGATCGCACCGAGGGGGGTGCTGCCAGCAAGAATTCTCGGGCGCAAATCTTCGGGGAATGATTCGAGCAGGATGGCGATCAGTCCGTATTCGACGGGTTTTCCGCAGCGAGCCGCATGCAGCGTGACTTCGCGCAGGTAGAGGCCGTCCTTTTCCTGGGAACGCAGGACAGTCAGGTTGATCGAGTCGCCATGGAAACGGGCGAGCTCCGAGGTCATGTCGTGGTCGTGGACGAGCAGGCCGCGGAATGGTTCGGGAACCTGCTCACCCGGAAGCCATGTGAACAAGGCATCTCCCAGCTTGGAGCCGGAGAGGATCGGACCGAGCTCCGCAGGCAGGCTGGGCGAGGTGGTTTCCATGGGACGCGACGGAGTCTGCGATGCCGGTTTCGAAAAACCGGCGCGCCATTCAGACGAGCTTGTCGGTGACGTGCTGCGGCAGGAAGAAGTCGTGCAGCAGGTTGTCGACGCAAAGCAGTCCGTCGCGGTTGAGGACGATCTCGTCGCCCTCAACGGTGAGCCAGCCCTCCTCGCGGAGGTTGGCGAGTTGCGGGGCGAACTTCTCGAGGATATCGACGCCGAACTTGTCGCGCAGCGGCTCTGCGGCGACGCGGCCGAGCTTCATCTGCAGGATGAACTGGCGGATGAGCATTTCTTCCGAAGTCGTCTGCAGCGCGCGTTTTAGGGGAAGTCGACCGGCGTCGAGTGCGGCGTCGTATTCGTCGATCTCCGTGAGGTTCTGGTAGTGGACGCCTTTCGCATGCGAAATCGAAGCGACGCCCAGACCGAGCAGGTCGGCGCCGCTCCATAGGGCATCCCGATAGATGAATTTCGTGCGGTCCGGATTGAGCACGGCGGTGTAGCCGGAGCCGATGGTGTAGCCGGCTTCTTCCAGCGCGGCGAATGCCTCCTTCACCCAGCGTCGCTTGGTTTCCCAGTCGGCGATTGGCGCGATCAGGCTGCCGCTGGCTTTCATCTCCTTGTAGATGCCGGTGTTGTAGGGCACCTCCATCTGATAGATCGTCACCGAGTCGGGGCGCAGTTCGAGGGTCTTCTCAATGTTCCGCTGCCAGTTTTCCTCGGTCTCCTCGACCATGCCGGCGATGAGGTCGATGTTGATCTGGTCGAACTTCTCCTCTTTCGCCCGTTCGTAGGCCCGCCAGATCTCCTTCGTGCGGTGGGCGCGGCCGTTGATCTCGAGAATGCGATCGTCGAAGTTCTCAATGCCGAGCGAAAGGCGGGTGACGCCGATATCCTTGATCGCGGTGAGCTTGCCGGGGTTCAGGGTGCCCGGCTCGCACTCGAAGGCGACTTCCTCGGCCTCGTCCCACGGGAGCAACGCCTTCATCCGGTCGGTCAGAGCCGTGAGTTGTTTGGCGGAGAGATAGGACGGCGTGCCGCCACCGAAGTAGACGAAGTGCGGCTTGCGCCCTTCGATCAGGGGCTTCCTGGCCATCACCTCGAGTTCGCGGACGGTGCAGTCGAGGTAGTGCTTGATGTCGTCCGCGTTCTTGTCGGTGTAGACGCGGAAGTAGCAGAAGTGGCAGCGCTTCCGGCAGAACGGGATGTGGTGGTAGAGGCCGAGCGGCGGCGGGGTGCCTTCGTGCGGAGTGGCGTAGGCGGCCTCGACAACTTCCTCCTGATTCTCCTTCCAGAAGGAAAACGGAGGATAATTCGAAATGAAGTAGTTGCCGGCGCGGGTGCCTTTTTTCGGAGCGGTGGTTTCGGGCATGGTGACTGGAAGGGTAACCGCGACGGGCGCGGAAAGGCGCGGACCGGTAGGAGAAACGGGCTGACCGCCTATTCCTACGGAGTTCCGGGGCGGTTCTTTTACCCGCCGCCGGATCCTATCACGAAAACCGTGCCTGCTCCACCGGCGATGATGATCCGGTCCTGGGCGAAAATCGGCGAGGCGGTGAGCTTTTCGCCGAGATCGAGCCGCCAGAGCTCGGTGCCGTCCTCCGGATTCACCGCGTAAAGACGTCCGTCGCTGGAACCGAACACAACCGCATCATCGAAGACGATCGGAGAGCTTTCGACCCGGCCGCCGGTGGCGAAGACCCACACTTTCTTGCCGGTTTCGCGGTCGATCGCGTGCAGCGCCTTGTCGCGGCAGCCGATGTAAACCCGCGCGTCATCGACGGCGGGAGCGCTGAAAAACGGGAAGTCGTCGCCTTGGTAGATCCACGTCGGTTCCTCGGCATCGATCTCGGCTGCGACGACCTGGTTGGCGTAGTTGCCCGAGTAAACGGTGCTGCCGAGGCTGGCGACCGAGTCGGTGATCTGGGCGTCGGTCAGGATCTCGTTGACGGGTTTGCCGGTGGCGGCGTCGAGGACGTGAATCACACTGTCGCAACCGCCGAAAGCGATCCGGTCGGTCCCGATCAAGGCCGGGGTGCCGTTGATGTAATCGTTGGTCTCGTACTGCCAGATCTCCTTCCCGTCCGCCGGATTGATGCAGCGGCAAATGCCGTCGTAGCCGTTGAGGATCAGGTGGAAGCCGTTTCCGTCCGGCGCCGGGATCACGTTGGCGGCAGACGGGAATTTCTCGAGTCCCTCGATCGACCACCGCTTCGAGCCATCGGTTAGCTCGAGGGCATGGAAACTCTGGTCACCCGAACCGACGAAAACGGCGCCGTCGTGGATGGTCGCGGCGCCCTCGATGGTGTCGCCGGTTTCGAACTTCCAACGGAGCTTCCTCGTCTCGAAGTCGATCGCATGGATGAACCCCATCAGGTCGCCGACGATGAGGGTGCCCTCGGACAGGGCGGCTTCGGCGACCGACGGGTTGTCGAGCGTGAAGGTCCAGTCGATCGCCGGATCTTTCGGGGCCGGGCCGTTGATCCGGCCCTGCAGGGTCGGACCGCCCCGCGTTACCGGCCAGTCGGTGAGTGGCGCGGGCGCCGCAGGATCCGCTGCGGGTTCGACGTGCTCCGGGGCGGGCTCGTCGCAGGCGCTCAGAAGGGCCGCCCCAAGGATCGCTGGCAGCCGGAAACTCATGCGACAGGGATTTCGAGTGCGGATTGGTAGAGTGCGGCGAAGTCCGACGCCGTCAGCGGGCGTGGATTGAAGTTCCCGGTCCACTGGCCGGTGGCGTCCTCGGCAAGTCGGGGGATGGCATCGGCGGGGATGTCGAGCGGCTTGAGTCCGGCGGTCGCGAGGATGTGGTCCAACCAATCCGGAAGCGATTGGTCGAGGTGCCTACTAAGTTTTCCGTAGATCGATGCGGAACCCGGGTCGGCGTGATTGAAGCGCACGACAGGGGGCAGCATCACCGAGACAGCGTGTCCGTGCGGCACTCCGAAACGGGCGGTCAACGGGTTGGCCGTGGCGTGGGCGGCGCCGAGCATGCTGTTTTCGATGGCAAGACCGGCCATAGCCGCGCCGAGGAGCATCCGTCCGCGGGTCTCGAGGTCGGCTTCCTGCCGCAGCACCGGTTCGATTGCCGAGGCAACGAGATCGAACGACTGGTGCGAGTAGGCGATGGAGATCGGGTTCCTCTTGGTGCAGACCATCGACTCAAGCGCGTGCGAAAGGGCGTCGAGCGCGGTGAGCGTGGCGACGGCGGGCGGTTGGGATTCGGTCAGTTCGGGGTCCAGAATCGCGATCTTTGCCAAAGCCTTCGGGTCGCCGCAGGCCATCTTCTCGTGGGTCTCATCGCGGGAAACGACCGCATACGACTGGCATTCGCTGCCGGTGCCGGCGGTGGTGGGGATGGCGATGAACGGAAGCATCGAGTGCTCCGCGTGTCCGTAGCCGCGGAAGTCGGACATCCGGCCGCCGTTGTTGAGAAGGAAGTTGCAGCCCTTGGCGGTGTCCATGCTGCTGCCGCCGCCAAGGCCGATGATCAGGTCGGGCTGGAGGGACTGGGCGAATGCCCGGCAGGACTCGATGTCCGATTCGCTGGGATTGACGTGCGAGCCTTCGAAGACCGTGACGTCGATGCCGGCTTCTTCAAGCAGGTCGACCGCGCGTCCCACATGGCCTGCGGCGACAATCCCCGGGTCGGTGACGAGCAGGGGTTTCGCGGCACCCAGCGAGCGCACGCAATCGGCGAGTTCGGCCAAGCGGCCGGGACCGAAGAGCAGGCGGGGACTGGGACGGGCGTCGAAGGGTGTCATCTCAAGTCAGGCCACAGCGACATTTCCCTGGATGGCTCGGCGGTGGTAGAGGAACTCGAAAAGATTGCCTTCGTGGGGTTGCTCCCACTGGACGCGGTTGGTCGGGAACGCACCGAGATTGAGGCGCTCGATGTCGGGGCTGAGGAGGAGCTTCCCGATGAAGTCGGGATCCTCGGTGAAGGCGGACACGACAAGCGTCTGACCGATGTTGGCGAGCATCTCGGACTGCGGGATCTCGACGATGCTGGCGTAGGGGAACATGAACTCGGTGTTGGCGAGCGGGTGTTCCGGATCGCTGCAGGAGACGAGCGTCGGCTGGAGATAGGTCTGTTCGAAGGCCTCGACCTTGCGAGGGGTGTCGCGATGTTCGGCAGTGACATCCTCCGCGCCCGGTTCCTTGAGATGGGCGGAGATCAGGTCATCGATGCCGTCGGCGAGCGCCGTGTTGGCGAAACCGCAGAGAAGCGCGTTTTCGTCGTCGCGGGCGAGCGGTTGGATTTCCGCCAGTTTGGCAGCGAGGGCGTCGGCAAGTTCGTCGCGTTTCGACGGGACCAGAATGGCCGAGGTGTTGATGCATGAGCGGCCGCCGTTGGCCGAGATCGACTGGACGATGACGTCGAGGAACTCCGGCCAGCGGTCGATCATGTCTTCGCCGATAAGGATTTTCGAACGCCCTGTGCCGTGGACGGACACGCTCGGGTAGTCGGCGTATTTCTTCACCGTGGCATCCGATCCGAAGGAGATGCCGCGGCCGCAGCAGGTGACGATGGTGTCGCCTCCCTCGTGGGTGGTCGGGTAGAAGCCGAAGGCCTCTTTCGGGAATCCGGCCTGGATCATCGCCTGGACGATCCGCAGGGGCGTAAACGGGTCTTCCCGGCCGGGTTTGAGGAAGACCGGGATCTTCATCACCGGGGCTGGAATCCAGAGTGAATTGACCGCGGGTGCGTTGCTCGGGAGGGAGACGCCGAGGGAACTGGTGGCGGGGAAGTAGTTGAGCGCGAGATCGGAAGAACTTCCGGGAGCGGAGGCGAGGCCGCGATCGAAGATCTCGAGCGGCATATTGCGGGTCAGGCCGTTGATGACCGTGCGGACCTGCGACATCGCCGCGTGGATCTTGGTCATGTTCATCCGCACGAGGCTGTGCGGAAGCCGGGTGAGGGCGGAGAGCGACTCGACGTACTGCTGCGGCGACTGATGATCATCGCCGCACGGCAGATCGGCCGTCATGAACAGCTCGGCCGCTTGTTCGCAGTAGCTCGCCAAGGTGTCGGCGGGAATGGCGTCGAGCGCCGCTTTGGCTTCAGTCGCCCGGAGCAGGTCGCGACGGATCAGCCCAGGATTGGCCGTGTGGGTGACCGCCATCTTTCCGTCGCCGAGGTCGAGTTCGACGCGGTCGCAGGATTCGTAGGTCTGGCCGAGGCGGAGGATGGGAAGGTTCATGGCAGTGATCCGTAGGAAATCAGTAGACGCCTTCGATGACGGTCTTGGTTCCGGACTGGAAGGGGCGGACGTCGCCGACACCGTCCCAAGGGAACTCGTCGCATGGCTCGCGGCGGATGGCTTCGTCTCGCTCGAGGAAACGCGGCATGAAGAATTCCTTCGTCAGGGTGGTCAGTTCGACCCGGCCGTAGTCGCCGTAGTCCATGACCTTTTCGGTGTTCTCGGGATCGACAATCCGCAGTACGGCACGGGGCTGCGGGGCGTGGTAGGTAAGGCTGTATTCCCCGGGACCGCGCTTCTTGCTGATGGCGAGACCCATCAGCGTGTTTCCGTAGGTCGGGGCGAAGTTGATTTTCCCTTCGAGCACCTCCTCCTCGATGAAACGCACGTACTGGGGCGTCATAGTGGTGCCGCCGGCGAACACGCCGCGGATGCCGGCGTCGGCCAGCGACATCCGCTCGGCGAGGCTTTCGAGCAGCTTCGGGGTGGTGAACAGGCAACCGATGTCGCGGTGGCGGATGATGGTCGCCGCCTGGTCGATGACGTGTTCCTGATAAGCCTTGGCCATCCGCATTTCGCCCATGCCGATGAGCCTCTTCACCCAGCGCGGGTCGAGGTCGATGAAGTAGCATGCTCCGCCGCGAATGTTGGCGAGGTGCTCGATCGCGAGACGCAGGCGGCGCGGGCCGGTCGGTCCGACCATCAGCCAGTTGGCGCCTTGCGGGAAGAAGTCCGGGCCGTAGTGCTCGGAGAACTCGGTGTAGTCGGTCTTGTAGTCCTCCCAGCCGATCCGCTGTTTCGGCATCCCGGTCGTGCCGCCGGTCTCGAAAACATTGTAGGGGCGGCCGGCGAAGGCGTTCGGGATGAAACGTGCGGGGTCCTCCTTGCGCAGCACTTCGTCGTCGAAATGCGGAAACTTCAGGATGTCGGCGAAACGGGTGACTTCGGTCATCGGGTCGAAACCGAGTGAGGTCGCGCGTTCGAGCCAGTAGGGGCAGCCGGTTTCGGGCGAGAAATGCCATGAGACGATCTCGCGGACGTGGGCGTCGAGGGCTTCGGCGGCTTGTTCGGGGCTGAGGGAGCAGGACATGGATGAAGGACCGGGATGGGTAAAACGGCTCGGGAGTTTCGCAAGGAGAGTCGGCGGGGAGCTGGTCTCCCTCAGGGGAAGAACTTGGCGACCTTTTCCGGAGCCGGAGGTTTTGTGACGAGGGAGACAACCACCAGGGTGACCGCGCTGGCCGCAATCATGAGAGTGACCGGCATCATGCCGGCGATCAGGAGTTCGTCTTCGGCGCCGGGAGGTTTCTCCGCGATGATGTCGCGGTAGAACAGGACGCACCAGACGGCTGCGGTCACGAGGATGGAAGCGATGGCGCCTGCTGCGGTCGCGCGTTTCCAATAAACGGAGCCGACCGCTAGGGGGAACAGCGCGGCGAAGCCGGAGAAGCACCAGACTCCGAGGTCGAAGACGTGGGCGCTGTCCATCAGCAGAACGGCAAGTCCGTAGGTGATGCCGACGATGGCGAGGATGAACCCGCGCGCGATCAGCACCTTCTGTTTGTCGGAGAAGCGATCTTGCCCGAAGACTCGCAGCGCGATGTCATTGGTGAACATCGTTCCGAGGCACATGAACTGGGAGTCGAGCGATGACATGATCGCGGCGAGCACGCCCGCGCCGACGAGCCCGGACAAGACCGGCGAGTGGACAAGACCTTCGACCATCCGGCCGAGTACCGCGTTCGGGCTGGCGCCGGGAGGCAGCGGTCCCAGGTAGGCGGCTGCCCAGATGCCGATGAGGATGCACGGAACCCAGACGATCATGATGAAGACCGGATGGGCGACGACCGTGAGTTTGAATGACTTGGCACTCTTCGCGGTGAGCCAGTGCTGGAAGAGGTGGGGGAACATCCCGACCGAGAGCGGGACGAAGCAGTAGGTGAGGAACTGCGCTTTGCCGATCATGCCTTCGCGCGCGGCCCGCGGGCGGGCGAAGTCACTATCGAGCACCGCCTGGCTGGCGGCGGAGAGTCCGCCCAAGCGGCTTGAGATCATGTAGAACGCCACCACACCGGTGATCATGAACACGATCGTCTGGAAGGTGTTGGCCCAGACCGCGCCGCGGAGACCGCCGAAGAAGACGTAGAAGAGTACGATGAAGCAGATCGCCGCACCGCCGAGTTCGGGAGGAATGCCTCCGGAGAGCGGGTGGGGGTTGCCGTTGGGAAGACTCAAGGCGAAGGCTTCGGGGAAAAGTCCTTTGGTGGAGGCCTGGATGAACTTGCCGGCGGCGATCACGCCAACGAGGAGATAGGGGATGAGGAGGAGGATCAGGATCGGGAAAAGGAGGAAGCCGATCTTGTCCGAGTCGAAGCGGTTCCGGAAGTACTCACACTGGGTCAGGTAGCCGTGCTTCTTTCCGACCGCCCACAGCCGGATGCCGACGAGGAAGAAAACCGCCGAGTGGATCAGGCCCGACCAAGACGCCATCAGGCCGTAAGTGCCGACTCCTGAGGTGTAGGCCTTGCCGGTCGAACCTACCAAGGCGAAGCCGGTCATGGTGGTGCCGAAAATCGACATCAGCAGGAGAAACGAGCCCACGGTGCGGCTGACGACGAAGAAGTCGGCGCTCGTGCCTTTGGAAAAGCGGCTGCTGACCAGTCCGAGACCGATCAGCAGGCAAAGGTAGCCGATGATGATGAAGAGCGAGGTCACTGGGAGAATGACGGTTTAAATGTGATGAATGACGTCTTACTCGTCGGCCCACTTCTCGATCGTGGCGGGCCATGCGAACTTCGAGACCAGCCACCAGAACAGCGCGGCAGTGATCGAATACCCGGCATGGTAGGCGAGTCCGACCGGAAGGAACTCGAAGACGAGTTCTGTGTTGTCCCAGTTCCAGACGTCCTGATGGAGGATCGCAAGGAGGATGAAGACGATCGTAGCGACGAGGGCGGCTGGTTTCATGGAGCGTTCGCTTCTTGGGTCAGGGCATCCGGATAGCAAAAATGCGGTGGGGAACCACCGCATTTCGAGAGGGTCGAGGCTTCACTTGGAAGCGATCGCGTAGATGTGGGTCATGGTCGCGATGTAGAGCACATCGTTGGCGACGACCGGGCTGGAGTAGATCGGTGCGTCGAATTCGAGCAGGCCGAGTTCCTTCATTTCCTTGCCGGTCGATACGATGTGGACCTCGCCGTCCTCGGTGGGTAGGTAGACCTTGCCGTCGGCCACGAGGGTGGAGCCCCAGATCCGGCTGAAGGTTTCCTTCTTCCAATACTGCTCGCCGGTCTTGGCATCGATGCAGTGCAGGTCGCCGTCGTATTCGGCTGCGTAAACCAAGCCGTCGATGATGCTCGGCGTGGAGATCGAGCGGCCGATGTCCTTGAAGGTCCAGACCGGTTTGCCGCTCGAATCGAGGCAGCTCATCATGCCGACGCCGTCACCGTGCTCCGGGTCCTGGCCGATCACCGCATAGACGTGGTCGTCGGCGACGACCGTCGTGCCGATCACTTCGCTGGGCCCACGGAAAGTCGCGTATTTGATCGGTTCGCCTTCCTTCTTCCGATACTCCGGTGGGTTGGCGTCGTAGCGCCAGACTTCCTTGAGGATTTCGAACCCTTCGTCCTCGTCAATCACCGGCTTCGGCTCGTAGGCGTAAACGAAGCCGTCGCCGCCTCCCCAAACGATGCGGTCCTTGCCGCCGAGCTTGCCGAAGGCGGGAGAACTCCACGAGGCGTGCAATACCCTCTCGGAAACGCCTGAGATTTCCTCGCCGACGAGAGTGCCCTTCTCCGCGTCGATCGCGACCAAAGCCGGCGCGAGCGGGGCGGGGATGTTGGTGTGCGACCAGTCGACCCCGTTTGAAGTCGCGGTGTAGAGAATGCCGTCGACGATAACCGGCGAGCAGGACGAGACGTTGTGCGGGAAAACGCCGAGTTCCTCGCGCATGTCATAAACCCAAAGGATGTCGGCGTATTTCTCACCGATCTCGACCGGGTTCTCCGGATCGGCGGTCATGTACTTCGCCTCGTCCTTGAACGGGCCGTCGTTGCCGTCGGCCTGTCCCTTGGTATCGAGGCAGATCACCTCGCCGCGGTTGGTGACCAGGTAAGCCTTGTCGCCGACCACGCAGGGCGACGAGCACAGGCCGACGTATTCCCAGTCGCTGACCTTGCCGGCGCCGAGCTTGGGAATGATGAGCTGCCACTCGAACTCGCCCGTTTTTTCGTCGAACACCATCAGCACGCCGCGGTCGCCCTTCTGCTTGGCGTCGCGGGGCGACTCGTTATTGGTACCGACGTAGACCCGTCCGCCCGCGACCACCGTGTTGCCGTAGGTCTGGGATCCCAGCTTGGCGGCCCAGAGGACGTTCTTGGCCGAGGAAAGGTCGACCTGCTCGGTTTCGGAATCGATTTCACCGACCTCGACCTCCGTGGGCAGCTTGCCGGCCTTGCCGGTCATATTGCGGTCGGGTGTGCCGCCCCACATCGGCCAGTCGGCGGCCATCAGGGCGGGGCTGAGGGTGAGAAGAAGGAGCGTTGCTTTCATGGCTGGAATCGGAAGTGGGTGGTCAGGGGCGAGGAGGATCCGGTCAGGGCTTCGTAAGCTCGATGTTGTCGATGTAAACGCGCTTCTGGGCCTGGGGCGAGAAGGCGAACACGCCGGGAGCGCCGTTCGGGTGGCAGTACTTCACCGGAACCTCGATCGTCCAGGCCTCGGGTTCGCCTTCTTCGCGGGGCCAGGCCTTGGCGAGGACCATGCCGCTACCGTCGTCGTTGCGCTTCACCTGCGTCTTGAGGTGATACCAGGTATTCGGCTGGATCTTGAATTTCACCGACTGGTTGACCCGCTCGTAGTTCGAGGAGACCTCGAGGATCTGCGAGTTGCCGACGAGGGCGATGAGGTAGCGTTGGTTGACGAGTCCGACGCTCGACATGATCCGGCGGTTGCCGTCGGTCATGACATCGGCCTGCAGCGTGTAGCCGGTTTCGTGAACGTCGCCGAAGAAGTTCATCGTCCGCTGGAAGAGGACGTTGTCGAGACGGTTGGCGAGGACCTTGGATTCGTCTTTCTCAAGCGTGTACCACTTGATCCGGGCGCCGAGCCATGGCAGCGGCGGGAAGTTGACCTTCTCGCCCTCGGGCGAGTCCATGACCAGCGGGACCGACTCGAAGTCCTCCTTGTAGCCGGGGCCTGCGACCACGCGGCCGCGGGTGGTGGCGGAGAGCTTGCCGAAGCTTGCTTTGAAGGCGCCGGCCGAGAGTTGCGCGTCCGGCCCGGCGCTCAGCGTGTTGCCTTCGAAAGTCGCGTCGACCTTCGCTTTGACTTTGGCGGTTGGCGGAATGAATGCCTCCCACGATTCGGGAGTGACTTCCTTCACGCGGGTGCCATGCGAATCGAGGCCGAAGACTTTGAAATCCTGGGACTCGCCGGCCCGCAGGGCGAATTCAGCCGGGACGATCTGGAGCTGGGCGATCTCTCCGGGCTGGCTCTCGGTGTTTTCCTTCGGGGCGCCCACGAATTTGCCTTCGGCCGGGCCCCAGCAATGGATGCCGGACTTGGTGATCAGGTAGACCTTGCCGGCCCAGATCGACGGGGCGCCGAGGCAGTTCTCGGAGAGCTTCACTTCCGAGAGGACCTCCGCATCCGAGTCGCCGGGATCGAGAACGAAGAAGTGTCCGTCGAACATCGGCACGAAGAGCTTGCCGTCGCCGTAGGCGGGCGAAGCGTGGATCTGGTCGGGAGCCAGCTTCTTCTTCCAGAGCGTCTTGCCGGTTTCCGGTTCGGTGCAGAGCAGTTCGCCGGTGGCGATGGTGGTGAACAGCTTGCCCTCGGCAAGCACCGGCGAGGAGGTGAAGGCGACGTGGTCGTTGTTGCGCCAGACTTCTGCTTCCTTGCCGAGCACCAGTTGCTCGTCCGGATAGGTGGTTGGAATCTTGATGCAGGTCAGGCGACCGGTGGTCGATGCGTCGAGATTCTCGGAGCCGTGGATCGCGACGAGGCGGTCATTGCCGAGCAGGATCACCTGGGAATTCACACCACCCGCGGAGAGCGGAAAGCGCCAGAGCGGATTGCCGGTGTTGGCGTCGACGCAGTAAACATTGCCGTCGCCGCCGCCGGAGTAGAACACGTCGTGGCCGCCGAGTTTGGCGAAGACCGGCATGGCGAAGGACGAGTCGACCGGACGAACGCCGGGCGACGAGTACCAGACGATTTCACCGGTCGTCTTGTCGAAGGCGTAAAAACGGTCCTGGGCCGGACCGGTGAGCCCCCAGTTGGCGGTAACGCAGTGGAAGATTACCAGATTGCCGTGGACGGCCGGCGAGCCGGTGCGGCCGTTCGGGAAGGTGAGACGGCCGTACTCCTCGATCAGGGAGATTTCCCACAATTGCTTGCCGTCCCGGGTGTAGCCGACGCAGCGGCCATTCGACGTCTGGAGATAGACGTTTCCGGTCTCCGGATCGACCACGGGCGCGCCAACTCCATAGCGGTTGTAGACCACATCGCTGATGTAGTCGGAAAGCAGCACCTCCCACTTCTTCTCGCCGGTGACCGCGTCGAGGCAGAGCAGCGCCTCACGGGTGTCCTCCCCTTTTTCGCCGTAGAACCCGAAGGCGTAGAGATTCCCGTCGGCAATGACCGGGGTGCCTCCGCCCTTGATGTCGTAGGTCCAGAGCTCGTTCCCGGCCTTGAGGTCGGTCGGCAGCCCCTTTTCAAGCGAGGCACCGGTCTGGAGCGGGCCGCGCCAGTCGGTCCAGCCGGTGACCGCGGCCAGAAGCGGTGCCGAAAGGGCGGCGAGGAGGGCGAAGGTCGGGATCGGGCGCATGAAGCTGAACTTAGGGTTCAATTGTGGAAACTCAACGTTTCGGATTTCCGCGGGCTATCAGGGGGTATTGGAATGGGGTGAGCCGATGCCGGGGTTCTGCAGCCCCCTGAAGGGGGAACTACAAACCCCGGTGGCGGGCCTCAGAAGGTGGTGCTGACGCGGACGCCGAACTGCTGCGGGTCGCCGGGCGAACCGGCGACGATCTGCGGGTTGATGAAGGTGTAGTAGGATTCGTCGAGCAGGTTGGTGCCGTATAGCGCGACCGAGAAGTGCTCGGCCTGGTAGCCGATCTCGGCGTCGCAGGTGACGTAACTGCCCTGGGTGAAGCCCGGGGTGTTGGCGGAGTCGAAGTGCGTGCGGCCGACCAAGCGGGCGGAGGCTCCGAGGTAGAAGCCGCAGGCGAACTGGTAACGGGCGCCGAGGCTGCCGGTATATTCGGGCACGAAGGGCACGGTGTTGCCATTGAACACGGTGCCGGTGTAGGGGTCGCGGAAGGAATCGAACTCGACGTCGGTGTAGCCGAACGAGCCGCGGACGGTCAGGCCGTCAACCGGGGCCCAGGCGGCGTCGAACTCGACACCCGAGGCAGTGACTTCCTCGGCATTCAGGATCACGAAGTCGGTGGAGAACGGCGAGCCTTGGTTGAATTGGTAGTCGTCGATCTGGTCGTAGAACGCCCGCAGGCCGAAGCGCAGGTCGTAGGCCGGGCAGTCGTATTCGAAGCCGATCTCGTTCGACCAGTTGGTCTCGCGGTCGAAGGAAACGAAGCGCGGATCATTGCTGTAGGCGGTGTAGCCGCCCGGCTTGTTGCCGACCGAGGTGCGGTAGAAGAGATCAACCGCGGGAGTGACCGAGTACGTCAGGCCGAGCACCGGCGAGACGAACCACTCGTCCTGCTTGCCGTAGATCGAGGTGACGCCGGGAACCGGTGCGGCGGCGTTCTGGACCCGGGCGATCTCTGACTCGTGGTAGTCGACCCGCAGGCCGGCATCGAGGGTCAGAACATCCGTGATGTCCCACGCGACATTGCCGTAGGCGGCGAGGTTGAGCTTCTCGATTTCGAAGGTGTTGTTCTCGGCGAGGATCGGTACGAAGAAGCCCATCGGGCCGAACGGCGCGATCGTGCTGCGCTGTGTGACGCCGGAGTTTTCGGTCCACATCTGGAACAGCCCGGCCTGCCAGCGGACGGAGTTTTCCTCCGGGGAAGTGAAGCGGATCTCGTTCGAGAAGACGTCCTGCGTCTGGTAAATCGCCGAGGTGGCGTCCACCGGCACCGGGAAACCACCGGTGAAGGCTGGGGACGGTGTGAAACGGTTGGCGAGGTCGAGGTCGACCGTTGAGGGGTTGAGCTCCCAAGTCTGGAAACCGTGGATGGTTTCGAGCGTGCCGGCGGTGAGGTTTTTCCGTGTGTGAAGGGAGATCTGATAGCGCTCAAGGTCGGTGCGGCCGGGCGTGTCGGACGTCACCGTGAACGGATCCGGGGAATCGAGGCGGCTCAGGCGCTGGGAGCCGTCATCGATGTGCTCCGCGAAAAGCCGGAGACGGACTTCAGTGTCGGGGTCCGGTCGCCAGTAGAGGTTGAAGAGCCCGCCGGTCGCCTCGCGGTCGTCGGTCTCGGTGCCGAGCAGCGGGTTGCGGATGAAGCCGTCGCGCTGGTCGTGGAAAAGCTGGACGCTGTAGGCGAAGTTGTCGCCGATCGGGCCGGACGACAGGCCGCGGGCGGCGAAGCGGTTGTAGGAACCGTACTCGACGCCGAGTTCGTGGTGGAGGGTGTCGCCGGGGGCCGCGGTGCGCATTTCCAGCATGCCTGCCGGGGAATTGAGGCCGAAGTAGGGGCCGTGGGGGCCGCGGTGGACGCGAACCTCATCGAGCTTGAGGAGCTCCGAGGGGTACGTGAACGCGTCGGAGAACGGCAGGTCATCGATGGTCATGCCGAGCGCGGCCGGACCGAAGAAGAGCGTGTTGGTCGAGCCGCGCATCGCGACGACCTGGCCGTAGCCGCGGGAATCCGAAGAGACGACGTGGAAGCCGGGGACCAGTCCGGAGAGGTCGGAAAGCGATTCGGTTTGGAAGATGTCGAGCGAGTCGCGGGAGAGCACACTGACAGCGGCCGGGTCGTCATCCACGCGCTCGGCGTCGACGATGGTGGGGGCGAGCGTGTCCTGGGCGAGCAGGGGGGCGGCGAGGGCGGAGGCGACGACGGCGTGGATAGTCGGTTTCGGTGGTTTCATGCTCTAACGAGGGCGGAGTGTGGTGCGGGGATCGGGTCGGTCAACGCTTTGTCGGGCATGACCCGGATTTCGCCGATTCCGCGCAACTTCCGGCTTTCCTATGCGTTCGCTCGGGTTCGTTTCATTCCCAAAGCGATTCATTTCCTGTGTCATCAGGCCGTTCCCGCCCGTTTTGCCGCCGGTGGTTCCGGCTTCGCTTGCGCCGAAGCCGAAGGCGGCTACCCTCTGCGATTATGAAAACTTGCCTCCTTCCGCTCTCTGCCGCGGCGTTCCTGCTGCTTCCCGCCGCCGCTTCTGACTGGCCCCGATACCTAGGTCCCGATGGCGCTGCGAAGGTCGAGGGTGAGCTGGGTGCATCGGTCGAGCCCGAGGTGCTGTGGAAGGCCGACGTCGGCAAGGGATGTTCCGGATTCGTCATCGTCGGGGATCGGGCGATCGTGCCGGGGAACCAAGGGGACAAGGACATCATCTGGTGCTTCGAGGCGTCGACCGGCAAGGTGCTCTGGAAGCACGAGTATCCCGAGGAACTGAATCCCAAGCTTTATGCCGGCGGGCCGAACGTGACACCGACCGTTGTCGGTGACCGCGTCTACACCCTGAGCCGGACCGGCAATCTGTTCTGTCTCTCGCTCACCGACGGCTCGGTGAAATGGCACAAGCACTACCAGACCGACTTCGGCGGTAAGGATCCGTCGTGGGGCTACTCGGCGGCGCCGGTCGTGTGGAACGACTGGCTCTACTGTCTGCCGTGCTCGGGTGACGCGGCGGTGTATGCCCTCGATGCCAAAACCGGCGAGGTGAAGAGCCGCTTCGGCGGCAAGACCAAGCCGGGATACGCCACACCGGTGTTCTTCGAACACAAGGGCAAGAAGGCGATGGGGGCTTTCCACGGCCGCGAGTTCATCGCCTACGACCTCGCGACGGGTGACGAGCTTTTCGACTTCGGCTGGCGGACGTCGTATGATGTGAACGCGAGCAACCCGCAGTATCTCGACGGCAAGCTGTTCCTGGCCTCGGGCTACGGGATGGGCTACGTGGTGGTCGATGTCTCGGGCGCGGAGCCGAAGGTCCTGCACAAGGAAGAGGACACCCGCATGATCTTCCAGAACAGCATTCTCCAAGATGGTGACATCGTCGGGGTGTTCGGCGACAAGAATATCGATGCCGAGCTCATACGCATGGACATGGCGAGCGGCAAGATCCACTGGCGTCAGGGGATGCCGGGAACGCGCGGCAGTTCGCTGATGGTCGGCGACTCGATCGTCGTGTTGGCCGAGACCGGCGACCTTGTGGTCGGCAAGCCGGCGCGTGAGGGCTGGAAGGAAAGCGGCCGGGCCAAAGTGCTCAGCGGCAAGTGCTGGGCTCCGGTCGCCTACGCCAACGGTCGGGTCTTCGCCAAGACCAACGAAGGTCAGGCAGTGTGCGTGAGTGTGAAGTAAGCCGCGGAACTTGAGATGGGCCTGCCTCTCGACATTGAGGAAATCCTGGGGTCCTCCGTCGTCGAGACGGTGAAGCGGGGTCTGCTCGCCATACTCTGCCTTTTCGTAGCCTCGGTGTCGGCAGCCTTCTCCGTGGAAGCGGCGGAGGCGATCATGGATCTGAACCTGCTGGGGATCGATGGCGACCTCGAGTTCTACCTGTTTGCGTGGCTCATCCCGATCCCCGGTCTTTGGGCGGTCATCTACGTTCCGGTGATCCTTTGGGCGGCCTACGTGTTTTTCACCGATGACGAGTCGATCGCGAACCGGTTCATTTTCTTTGCGACCGCCGAGTCGGTGATCATCGTTCTCTCGATCCCCGGTTGGGATCTGGAGCGAGGGGTCGCGCTGATCGTGCTGGGTGGATCGATGATGGCGGTCCGTCACCTGACGCTCATCGTGCGCAACAAACTGCGGGTCCTTTACGAAAGGGATCTGATGGAATTGACGGCCCAGAACCAAGCCCGCCGGGCCGAGCTCAAGCGTCGGTTCGGCACCGATGTGGCGGGCGGGGAGTTCGTCGATGACGAGGATCCGAAAGAGTGAATTTGTAACGGATTTTCCGTTGCGTCGGGATCGACCCCCCGTTTGTTCAGCCCATGGCGAAAAATCTCCTCGGTGGCGAACTGGAGCCCTGTTCGAAAGACCCGATGACCGGGTATTTCCGCGATGGATGTTGTCACACCTCAGCCGAGGATCCGGGGATGCACACGGTATGCGCGGTGATGACTGCCGAGTTTCTAGAGTTCAGCCGGTCCGCGGGGAACGACCTGTCCACGCCTCGTCCGGAATATGGGTTTCCGGGGTTGAATCCGGGCGACCGCTGGTGCGTTTGCCTCAGCCGATGGGCAGAAGCGCTCAAGGCCGGGAAGGCACCACCCGTGGTGCTTGAGGCGACCCACGCGTCGGTAGTCGAGTTCCTCGATATCGAGACCCTGCGCGAAAAGGAGTGGCAGGGAGGCTGACCGGTCAGGCCCAGCCGAGCGTGCGTAGAACGTAGGTCAGCGCACCGCCGAAGGCGATGATCAGGAGGACAATGAAGACCTTGATGCTGAATTCGATCTGCGGACGGGTCATGGCGGGGCGGTGATAGGTGGCGGGACCGGGGAGATCAATATCCAATATCCAGCAAGGAATGATCAATGATCAACGGTCGGCAGCGCGAAGCCGCAGAGAATCCAGACACTGGAAATTGATCATTCCTTGCTGGATATTCAATCCCGCTCGGTCCCGAACAGCTCCTGCGGCTTCACCGACGCCTCGACCACCTGCCATTGGCGGTCGACGTTGAGCCGGACGCTGGCCAAATGCCGCATCGGCCACTCGTCGGGGCCGATCATCGAGAGCGTCCGACGCCCGCGGGTTTCGTAGAGATGGTAGGTCTCGCCGACGACCGGCTCGAACTGGATGTCCGCCTCGTAGACCAGCTTGTTCCAATTGAAGTGGTCGATCGCCTGCAGGTAGGTCTCGCGCAGTTCGACGAGCTTCTGCTGGAGGTCCCGTTCGACTTGGGAAATGCCCCTTGCCTTGAAGGTTGAGAGGTCGGTCGGAACGATCCGGGGGCTCAGGGTCGAGACCGGATACGGCAGGTAGGCGCTGGGATTGGGCTCGTCCGACATTCCGGCATTGGAGTCGGTCACGGAAGCCGCCTCGGCAAACGAAAAAACCGGAAGGCCCGCGGGGAGCCTTCCGGTTGGAATCGGTTGAAACCGGTCAATTACGAACCGCGCTTGCGAGGCGCTGCGAGCATTGGAGTGCTCGCGGTGCCCCACACGGTGTCGTCACCGGTCTGCTGCAGGGTGCGGCCGCCACCGACGGTGACATACTTGTCCTTGTCGCGGATCAGCGGCTGGTCGACCGAAGTGTCGAGCTTCAGGATGACCGCCTTGCCGCCATACGGATCGGGATCGAATTCCCAGTTCGTGCTGGCATCGAGCAGCGGTGCGACGAGCACCGGGCGACCCGGGTTGCCGGCGGTGTTCTGGGCGACATTGCCGGTGAGCATGACGTAGCCGAAGCCGACTTCACCCGCATCGAGAGCCTTGCCGGTGGAGATCACGTTATCGGGCTCACGCGTGTAGGTGGTCTTCGCGTAGAAGATGTCCTCGGACTGGATTCCGTAGGCCACCAACTGACGGAGGTAGTCGTTGGACGAGTCACCGCTGAGGGTCAGGTCGGTGCCGGTGGCATCCGAGACCAACTCGGCGGTGTCGTTGTCCGGGAACGAGCCGAACTCCTGGTCGAACTCGATCAGCGCGAGTGACAGCTGCTTGGCGTTGCTGGTTGCTTGCGTCCGGTCAGCCGCCTTGCGTTGGCGGAGGATCATGGGCGCCGAAAGGCCCGCAAGGGCCGCGATGATAACGATCACCACGAGGAGCTCCACAAGAGTGAAGCCGCGTAGCTGTATGGTTCTGTTTTTCATTTGTTTTCCTTATGTTTCGACCCCGGAGATCCGGAGTCTGGTTTGTATAGACCCCTCAAACCGAACGGCAGAGGGGTTCTGAGAAGCTACTCCGGCCCCACTTCCGCTCAAGGAGAAAGATGGAAGACCGGGGGTAATTTCCACGTATCTGAGGATTCGCCCGAGACGGGTATTTGCCCAGTATTTACGGGGGATCTACGGCGTGCCGGGGTGGCCCGGACTCAGCGCCGGATCCACTTCCAAACGGCCAGTAGAACGATCGAGCCAACGGTGGCTGAAGCGATCGATTTGAGATCGGGAATCCACTCGCCCGGCTCGGCGGGCGGCAGGTAGCCGACGGTCTTGGCGATCCAGCCGCCGACCAAGGCGCCGAGGATCCCGAGAATGGCGGTGACGAGCCAGCCACCCTTTTCTTCCCCGGGAAGGATCCAGCGGGCGATCGCGCCTGCGATCAGTCCGAGCACCAGCCACGCTGCGTAGTGAGCCATCTCTTTTACAATCGGCCAAGTTGCCTCGGATTTCAGCATTATTTGGAGACCGAAGGCAAAAATGGCGCTGGGAGGGTGGCGATGGCCGATCAGTATCGGCGCCATGCCCATCCCGGGAAGTGACTGGCTGCGCACCGCGTCGAAGCGACGGCGCTACTTGGTTGGCGTCTCCGGCGGAGCCGATTCGGTGGCCCTTCTGCATGCCTTGGTCCGATCCGGGTTCACGAAGCTGACGATCTGTCACCTCGATCATCGGTTGAGAGGGCGGGCATCGACGGCCGACGCGCGTTTCGTCGAGCGGCTGGCCCATACGCTGGGAGTCGATTTCGAAGGCGGGCGGGCCGACGTCGGTCGTCAGGCGGAGATGGAAGGGATTTCCATGGAGACGGCTGGCCGCAGAGAGCGCCATGCGTTCTTCGCGGAGTGTTCACGACGCTGGCGCTGCCCGCGGGTGCTGCTGGCACACCATGCCGACGATCAGGCGGAGACGGTGCTATGGAACCTGCTGCGGGGCAGCAGGGGCATGGCGGGTATGACGGCGACGCAGAGAATTTCGATCAATGGCCGGGCGCTTGAGCTCATCCGTCCTTGGTTGTCCGTCCGGCGGAGCGAACTGCGACGCTGGCTTGAGGAGGAAGGACTCAAATGGCGGGAAGATGCTACGAATGCCGAGCCTGTCGCGGCCCGTAATCGGCTGCGGAACGAGGTGCTGCCGCTGCTTTCCGAAATCGCGCGACGCGACGTCGCGGATTCACTGGTCCGGTCGGCGGTGTCGGCTGCCGAACTCCGGGAGATCGAATCGTGGGCGGTGGCCGAGGCGAACGCGCTGGATCCACAGGGTCGCCTGCATGTCGGACGGCTCCGGGAACTGCCGGAGCCGCTTCGCCGGGCGTGCGTCTTCGACTACCTCAGGTCGTGCGAAGTTCCGGATCTCGATCGTTCCGCGGTAGATCGTGTGCTGGGGCTCATGGAACCCGGAGCCGCTGCTCGCGTCGTCCTCAAGGGAGAACGGACCGTCCGCCGCAAGGCAGGCCGGCTCTGGGTGGAATGACGGATGCCCCTGCAAAGAGCGTTGCATGCCCGGCGTAGGACGGGGATGAAGATTCTCCTGTGCTGGCTCGGATTGTTGACAACGGTGGCAATGGCCGAGCCGAAACCACTATGGCCAGGCGAAGCACCGGGCGCCCCGCGCCCACCCGAAGGCACCGAGACCGAGGGCAAGGGAGGTCGGCTTTCCCACATCGAGCAGCCGCAGTATTTCCTCTACCCCGCGCCGGAGGGCAAGCGGACGGGGCAGGCTGTGGTGATCTTTCCAGGCGGTGGCTACACGATCCTTGCCATGAACCACGAAGGTCACGACTACGCGAAGTGGCTGAACGAGCGTGGCATCAGCGCGATGGTGGTGAAGTACCGAGTCAGCGGAAATGATGAGCTTGGCTACCGCTTTCCGGTGCCCTACCTCGATGCCCGCCGGGCGATCCGTATGATGCGGTCGATGGCCGGCGAACTCGGAGTCAAGGAGGTGGGCGTCATGGGGTCCTCGGCCGGCGGGCACCTCGCCAGCGTTTGCGCGACGCGCTTCGGCGATACGTTCGAAGAGGAAACCGGCGATGCCATCGACAAGCTCGACTGCCGGCCCGACTTCGCGATTTTGATCTATCCCGTGATCGCCATGGAGGGCGTCGGGCACAGCGGGTCGCGACGGCGTTTGCTGGGTGAGGAACCGACGCCGGAGATGGTCGAGAAGCTCTCCACCGAGAAGCAGGTCACCGCGCAAACACCCCCCTGTTTCCTACTCAGCACCTTCGACGACGGCGTCGACTGTCGCAACAGCCTGCGCTTCGCCGAGGCCTGCAAGGTTGCCAAGGTGCCGGTGACGCTCCACCTCTTCGAGAAGGGCGGCCACGGCTACGGCATGAATGTCTCCGGCAAGGGCGAGCTCGCCGTGTGGCCTGAGCTCCTCGATGCTTGGCTGAAGCGTTAGGTGGGTAGGGCCGACCGCCCCCGGTCGGCTCCAGCGGACAAGCGAGGGCGCTTGTCCCTACCTTACCCGGCCAGTGCCGCGAGCACCGCCTTCTGCGCGTGGAGTCGGTTCTCGGCCTGCTGGAAAATGGTGTCGGCGTGGGCCTCCAGGGTTTCCTCGGTGATTTCCTTGCCGCGGTAGGCCGGCAGGCAGTGGAGTACGATGTGTCCCGTAGCGGCGTCGGCGAGCAGTTCGTCGTTCACCTGATAGGGGCCGAAGGCGGCTTCCTTCTCGGCCTGGTCTTCCTGTCCCATCGACAGCCACACGTCGGTATTGATGACGTGCGCGCCCGTCACCGCCTCGGCGGGGTGCGCGGTCACCGAGATGTTCGGAGCGTCGATCTTCTCGAGGAATGCCTCGGTCGGCGCGTACTGGAGCGGACAGGCGACGGCGAACTCGAAGCCGAGCTTCTTGGCCGCCCACATCCACGAGATGGTCATGTTGGAAAAGCCGTCGCCAACCCAGGCGATCCGCTTCCCCTCCCAGCCGCCGAGTTTTTCCCGGATGGTCAGGAGATCGGCGAGGATCTGGCACGGGTGCTCGTCGTCGGTCAGCGCGTTGATGGTCGGGATCCCCGAGTAGCGGGAGAAGTCGACGATGTCCTGCTGCGCGTAGGTCCGGATGACCGCGCCGTGGACCATCCGCCCGAGGACGCGGGCGGTGTCGATGATCGGCTCGCCGCGGCCGAGTTGGATGTCGTTCTTGGACAGGAACATCGGCGATCCTCCGAGCTCGCGGATGCCGACTTCGAACGAGACACGGGTCCGGGTGGAGGACTTGGTGAAAATCATGGCCCAGGTCTGGCCGGCGAGCGGTTTCCGGGTGTGTGAGCCGCGTTCGGCCTTGAGCTCGGCTGCAGCGTCGAGCAACCCGATGAGTTCTTCGGCGGAGAGTTCTTCGATGGAAAGGAGATGGTTCATGGTATTTGACGGATTGCGGAGCGCCTTGGTGCTCCTTGCATTGGTGGTGAGTGGTCGGTGGCCGGTGGTCAGCGGTGTTGTTGGCGGCGTTCGAGGGCGTCGATCAATCCGTTCAGGAGCCGACCGACTTCGTTCGTGTGTTCGAGGATCCGATCGTGGACCGAATCGGGAATGTAGTCGTAGCGGAGTGCCAGTGTGACTTGGGTTTCCAATTCGTTGAGGGAGCCCTTCGCGATGCCGAGAAAATGAATGAACTCTCCGGTGGATCTTCGCCCCTGACCTTCGGAGATATTCGACGGAATCGAAGTCGCCGCACGGTTGACCTGCGAAGTGAGGGCAAACATCTCGTGTTTTGGAAAGGACACCGCGATTGGATGAACCTCCGCCGCAAGGTCCATCGCCTTCTGCCAGGCAATCAAGTCACGATAGGATTTGGGTTTCACGGTTACAGCTTCTTCAGTTGATTCTGGCCACCGACCACTGGCCTCTCATCACGAAAGCCGGAGTGACGCTTCAGGCGGTTAGCTCATCCAAGGTCGCGCGCACGATTTCGAGTGCTTCGGAGACTTCGGTTTCGGTGACGTTGAGGGGCGGAAGCAGTCGCAGTGTTTCGGGGCCGGCCGGGGGTGCGAGGAGGCCGTGGGTGATCAGTTCGGCCGACAGATGGATGGCGGGAAGTTTGCCTTCCGGTGTCGTCATCTTCGAGGTGTCGAGGCCGATGCCGATCAGCAGGCCGAGGCCCCGGATGTCGGTGACGAGCGGGTGATTCCACGACTCGACCGTCTCGCGGATCTGGGTGGCCCGGGCACGGACGTTCTCGATGAGGTTCTGCTCCGAGATTTCCCGTAGCACAGCCAGTGAGGCGGCACAGGCGAGCGGACTGCCGCCGTAGGTCGTGCCGTGCGAACCGGGCCCCATCAGCGAGGAGAGCGGCTTTTCGCCGTCGATGGTCCGGTCGGACAGCCAGAAGGCTCCGACCGGAAAACCGCCGCCCATGCCTTTGGCCCACGAGATGCCGTCGGGCTCGAGCTCCGGGGCGATCTCCCGCCAAGCCATCGGATCACCGCAGCGGCCGAAGCCGGCTTGCACCTCGTCCATCAGCAGCAGGAGGTCGTGTTCGCTGCACAGCTCCTTGATGCCCTGCAGGAATTCCGGCGTCGCTACGTTGACGCCACCTTCTCCTTGGACGGGCTCAAGCAGGATGGCGACCGTCTCGGGCCGGGTCGCCGCCCGGAGTGCATCAAGGTCGTTGTAAGGCAGGTGCCGGAAGCCGGTTGGCAGGGGATCGAATCCTTCCTTCACCTTGTCCTGCCCGGTGGCGCTGATGCCGCCGAGAGTCCGGCCGTGGAACGACTTGTTGAAACTAAGGATCTCGTACCTCGGCGAGCCGTCGGGCTGCGGCCGGGCGTGGCCGAACCGTCTGGCGGACTTGATCAGGCCGTCGTTCGACTCGGCACCGGAGTTCGAGAAGAAGACCTTGCCGGGAAGCCTCACGTGGTCCTCGACGATGACGCGTGCGAGTTCCTCCTGCTGCGGGATGTGGTAGAGGTTGCAGCAGTGGATGAGGGTGGCGGCTTGGCTCGAGATGGCCTCGACGAGCACCTTGGGCGAATGCCCGAGGGCGCAGACGGCGATGCCGCTGCAAAAATCGAGGTAGGACTTGCCGGCGTCATCCCACACGCGAGTGCCCTCGCCGCGGACGAGAGTTACGGGGAAGCGGCCGTAGGTCTGGAGAACGTGAGACATGGGAAAGGGGTCGGTTTAGGTAGGGTTGGAGAGGTTTTCAAGTCGCGGGCGAAGATTCCGGGGAAACTCGTCGGGAGCGGGAGGTGATGACCTGCCAGGTTGCGACGAGCGTCAGGGCGGCGCCGCCGATCTCGACCGATGTGAACGTTTCGCCGAAGCACAGGTAGCCCCCGACGGCGGTCAGCAGCGGCAACAGCATCTGGAGCGACGAACCCCGCGCGACCGAGAGGCTGCGGTAGGCGTGGGTCATGGCCAGCTGCGCGACGGCCACGATGATGCCGGCGACGGTCATGAGCAGGAAGGCGCCGGTCGGCAAGCCGAGTGAGGGGCCCGCGGCCGGTCCTGCGGCAAACAGCGCGCTCGCCGCGCACTGCGACGCGTAGATCGTCGAAGTGTGCTCGGTGTGCCGGAGCTGGCGGATCAGGGTGACCACGCCGCCTGCCGCCACGGCTCCAGCCACCGCGAGGAGATCGTATCCGCCGATGGTGAGGTCGAGGCCGCCGCCGAGGAAAATGACGAGGCCTGCGAAGCCGGCCGTCATCCAGAGCCACGCCCGCAGCGGTGGAACTTCCTTCAGGAACGCGGCGGCGAAAAGACTGCCGAAGATCGGGTAGCTGAGGTTGATGATCGCCGCCCGTCCGGCGCCGAGGTGGACGACGGTCAGATAGAACGCGAGGATTCCGAAGCCGCCCAGCAGGCCCCGGAAGATCAACAGGGGCCGGGTGCAGAGGTGCCTAGGTTCGAAGCCCCGTTTCCGGAAGGCGATCCAGACAATGGCCATCCCGACGGCCCCACGGAAAAGCGAGGCGACCCAGCCGTCGGCCGCGGGAACGGCGAGCGAGATGCCCTTGATCAGAAGGGCATTGACGGCAAACAGCACGACCGAGCCGAGCATCAGGCCGATGCTGGTCTTTTCTGTAGGAGTGGCGGTCATCGCGGGTCGGTGGGCGGCGCGAGATCCGGCGGGAAACAAAAAGCCCGGCGGACCTGCGGTGCGCCGGGCGGGTGGACGTCGTTCGGATTCGATCAGGTCACACGCCGGCAGCACCGAGCCAGAGGGCACGGGCGAGAAGTCGGACGATGTGACGGTGTTTGATCAAGGCGGCGGAGAGATAGGGGGAAGTGTGCTCGGGGGCAAGCGCGGAGTGATCGGTCTTTGATTGATGGACCGCGCGAGCCCACTCGCGCCCCGGAGCCTTGGGCGCACGGTGGAGAGATTCCCCGACGCTCTGCAGACCCCGTAAACGGGGAACTACGAACCACTGATCCGGACCGCCGCGGGAAGTTCAGGGAACGGGGGTAGACTCGAGGGCCGCCCGAATGAGGGGCAGCGGATCGGATCCATCGGCCGGCACGAGTCGGTGGCGCAGTACGGCCGAAAAGACCTGTTGAACGTGGTCGGGATGAACCGCCGGGGCGGACTCGAGGAAGGCGGCGGCGCGGGCCGTCTGCATCACGGCGAGCGATGCCCGCACCGATACCATGTGGTCGCTGCCGGACAGGCGGCGCAGGCTTTCGCAAAGCGAGGTTATGTAACCTGCAACCGCCTCGTGCAGCGGAACTTTCCGGACTTCCTCCTGAAGCTTCAGGATGTCTTCCGGATGGAGGAGGGGGTCGGGCTCGCCGTTGCCGTTGATCTCGCCCGAAGCGTGCGCCAGCAGGATCCGCTGTTGGACCTCGGCCGACGGCAACTCCATCCGGATGGACAGCAGGAAGCGGTCGAGCTGCGGTTCGGGTAGCGGGAAGGTTCCGTGGAGATCGCCATCGTTCTGAGTGGCGATGACGATGAACGGCTCGGGCAAGCGACGCGTGACTCCTTCCAGCGTCACCTGGTGCTCGTTCATGCACTCGAGCAAGGCGCTCTGCACCCGCGGCGAGGTCCGGTTGATCTCGTCGGCCAGCAGGCAGTGGGCAAAGACCGGCCCGGGAATGAACTCGAAGTCGCTCCGGTCCATGCGGTAGAGCGAGTAGCCTAACAGATCGGCCGGCAGCAGGTCGGGTGTGAACTGGACCCGCTTGAACGTTCCGCCAATGGAGCCGGCGAGCGTGTGGCCGAGCGAGGTTTTGCCGATGCCGGGAGGGCCTTCGATCAGCACATGACCCCGGGCAAGCAGGGCCGTGAGCAGCAGTGCCGCCGCCTCCTCCGATCCGAGCACGGTGGCCGTCAGGCGGGAGCGGAGGGTTTCAAGAACGGGACGATCCATGGGCGATGCCCATTCATCCGGACTGGATTGCATTTTGCCAAGAACGGAAAGGCCCAACGCCGCCGTCATAAAGATGTCACGATTATTAAATTCCCTAAACTTTGGCATCTGCTATGCAGCTCCGTGTCAGCCGCTCGCGGCTGATTTCTCTCCCGCCCGTAATGATGTTAGATTCCGTAAGCATTTCGACCGCCCGAGGTAGGGCGCTGGCAATGGCCTTGGTCGTGGTCAGTGGGTTCGTATCCGGCCGGGCCGATTCGGCGGTGCTGAATTTCACCAACACGACCGTCAACGGGATCGGCCAGTCGACGGTGACCGTGCAGTCGACGACCTACGTCGCAGGGACGATCAACAACGCGATTTTCCGCCGTCCGATCAGCTCCGACGACAGCAAGTCGGGATCCGGGGGCTTCCGGGACCTTTACACGGTCGACAGCAACTCCGGAGCCGAAAGCGGCTACAACCGGGACGGCGTGATGGACTCGAAGGCCGCGAACGGCTTCTTCCCCGAAATCACCGTTGGAGACCTGGTCGCGGATTCGACCGGCTTGGCCTACGTGTTCGCGATCGATACCAACGAGGCTGGCAATGCCACCGACAAGTTCATCTCGCTCGATGACTTCCGGATCTATGTCGGCGGTCCGACAGCGCCATCGCCGCTCCCGCAGGATTTCGCCGGGGTCGACAGCCAGCTCGGCGTCAACGTGTATGCGATGAACGAAACGGGTCAGGACAACCATGTCCTGCTCGACTACTCGCTCTACTCCGGAAGCGGTCAGATGGACCTGTTCGTGATCGTTCCGAAGGTGTTCTTCGACGGCTTCGCTCTCGACTCACAGGTCTACATCTACACCGAGTTCGGCAGCTACGGTGATGCTCCGGGATTCGATCCGTCTGCGGGACCGGAGCAGGTGTCCCTTGCCAAAGTCGACTCGCCGCCGGTGAATCCGTTTTTGACGCCGATTCCCGAGCCCTCCTCGCTGGTACTGCTGCTCGCCGGTGGCGCGCTGTTGTTCCGCCGCCGTCGCTGAGCCCGGTTCAGTTGATGCCTGCGGCGAAGATCCGGATCGCCTCGGGGTAGAGCCGGTGTTCTTGTTCCTGGATCCGGGCATGGAGCGATTCGGGAGTATCGCCGGGTTGGACCGGCACCTTGGCCCGCAGGATGGTGGGTCCGGTGTCCATGCCGGCATCGACTTGGTGCACCGTGCATCCGGTCTCAGGGACGCCTGCCTCCAAGGCCTGTTTCCACGCCTCGAGCCCGGGAAATGCCGGGAGCAAAGAAGGGTGGATGTTCAGGATTCGGCCGGGAAACGCGTCGAGTAGCGGTTGCTTCACCAGTCGCATGAAGCCTGCCAGGCAGACGAGGTCGACGCCTGCTTCGCGAAGTGCGGCGGCCGTTTCGGCCTGGGCCTCGTCGGGAAACTTGCTGCGGAAACCCCGGCAGTCGATCAGTCCGGTGGCGATGGCCCGGTTCTTTGCCCGTTCGAGAATGTAGGCGTCCGGATTGTCGGACAGCACGAGTGCGATCTCGGCGTCGAGATGGCCGGCATCGATCGCGTCGAGGATCGCCTGCATGTTGGAGCCGGAACCGGAGCCGAGGATGCCGAGTCGCATGGGCCGGAGCCTGAAACCTCAAACCTCAAACTCCAAACTTCAATTTCACGAAGGGATCCGAATTTGCCGTGGTAGCCCTGAGCGAAGCATTCGGATTTGAAGTTTGGAGTTTCAAGTTTCAGCTTCGGCCCATGCATGATCCGCGTGTCGACGAGCTGGCGAAGCAACTGGTGGGATATTCGACGTCCCTGAAGCGGGGCGAGAAGATCCTCATCGACCTCTATGACGTGCCGGATTCGATCGGCATCGCGCTGATCCGGGCCGCGCGGAAGAAAGGCGGCGTGCCGCTCCTCCGGGTGAACCAGTCGCGGCTGACCCGCGAAATGCTGTACGGCGCCAGCGACGACCAATACAAGCTCGTCTCGAAGCACCTGATGGCCGAGATGAAGGATGTGGATGCCTATATTGCGGTTCGGGGCAGCCACAACATTGCCGAGAGCAGCGATGTGCCCGCGGCCAGCATGAAACTCGCGATGAAGCACCTGCGGCCGGTACTCGACCGCCGGGTGAAGAAGACCAAGTGGTGCGTGCTGCGCTGGCCGACGCCGTCGATGGCCCAGCAGGCCGGCATGAGCACCGAGGCCTTCGAGGATTTCTACTTCCGCGTCTGCCTGGTAAACTACAAGTCGTTGGTTCCGGCTGCCAACGCTCTGAAGCGCCTGATGGACAAAACCGACCTGGTCGAAATCAAGGGCCCGGGCACCGACCTGCGCTTTTCGATCAAGGACATTCCTGCGGTCGCCAGCGCGGGCAACTGCAACATCCCGGACGGAGAGGTCTTCACGTCGCCGGTCAAGGACAGCGTCGAGGGCGTGCTCAGCTACAATGCGCCGACCATTTACCAAGGCATCCCGTTCGACTCGGTGAAGCTCACTTTCGAGAAGGGCAAGATCGTCAAGGCCGAGTCGCCGGGCAAGAACCGGGAGATCAACAAGATCCTCGATAGCGACAAGGGCGCCCGCTACATCGGCGAGTTCGCGCTCGGCTACAACAACGAGATCCACCATCCGATGCGTGACATCCTGTTCGACGAGAAGATCGGCGGCTCGTTCCACTTCACCCCGGGCCAGGCGTACGAGGAGGCCGACAACGGCAACCGCTCGCAGGTCCACTGGGACATGGTGTGTATCCAGCGCAAGGACTACGGCGGCGGAGAGATCCGCTTCGACGGGAAACTCGTCCGCAAGGACGGCGTGTTCCTGCCGAAGGCGCTGGCGAAGCTGAATCCCTAGCCGGCCCGCGGTCGGGAACTTGCGCAGGTGAGGTCGGACCGCGCGGCGCTGCCGCGCCCTGTGAGGCCGGTCCCGTGGATGCGCGGCAGCGCCGCGCGGTCCTTCCGATGGGGCTTGTTTCTACCTTTCGCGCAAGCTTGCCGGTCACTCGCAGGTCGAGCAAGGTAGTCGGGTGAAGAAGGTGTTGGTTCTGCTTTTCGCGCTCGGTGTGTCGGCGTCCGCCGACGAAACGGTAGCGTGGCGGGTGCCTGTGGATCGGGTTGTTGATGGTGGAGTGAACAACTTTCGGGTGACGCGTCTCGAGAAACCGCCGGGGGAGTCGGTCTTTTTCAAGAAGGGCGACGAACTGTGGGACCTTTCGGAAGCGATCGAAGTCTGGGTTGAGAGCATTTGGGATCCGGGTGATTTCATCGACGATCCGTTCGCGCCGGTGGAGGACCCATTCACGCCCTCACCGCCGAAAAAGAAAATCGAGACCCGGGGATTCGAGGGGGGCTTTGTGGTTTGGAACGCGACTTCGGAGATGGTCATCGTACGGGGCGATCCGCTGCAGCAGTCGTTTGTGGAGCAGGTGGTTGGGATTGAGGAACTCGCCCGCAACCTGAATTTGGCGATTGATGTCCGGAGTGGTGACCAGAAGCCGAAGATTCTCTCGATTACGTGTCGTTCAGGCGAGACGGCGACGGCGAAGGCGCCCGGGATGGCAATCGAAGTCCGACCGAGCCTTTCGTGGGATATGGATTGGGGCGATGTGGCGATGGCCCTTGATGTCGGGGATGAAGAGAACTCGTATTCGATCAATGCGGCGGTTACGGTGAAGCGCGGAGAGCGGCGTCGCTTTGCCCGCTGGACCGAGGACGGTTTATACCATGAAGCGGGCGTCACCTTTGGGGTGGTCATGGCTTGGGGTGTTCCACTGGATGAGGTGCGATTGGTGGAGGGGGATCAAGGAGTGACTCCGTTGGATCGGGTGCACAAGTGGGACCTCAACGGCTACAAGGTTGGGAAAAATCTTTCGGTTCGGGTCTTTGCGGTGCCTCCGGATTTCCTCCTCCGCATCGGCATGCCGGATGGGGAGTTGCGACCGTTGGTGATTCCGGAGGAGTTGAGGAAGTTGATTCCGGTCGGCTTGATCGACGCCTCACCCGCGCTGAAGAGCAACGGAGTAAAATTCGAGATGCCTCTGGCAGTCGCGGGCTTCGATCCGAGGTCGGCAGTGCTCGTCGTCGTCAATGATCCGGTTAATCTTGATCTGGTGGAGCAGATAGCACCGCAGGACACCTGTGGAGGTCCGAAACTTGCGGAGCTGACCTTTGAGTTGGAAGGCTGGCTCGCTTCGCTGGCGGTCAGATCCGGGGAGAAATCGACCCTTGCCCGGTATTCGGGAGGCAAGGAGGAAAAGTTGCTCGAGGTCGCACCTAACATCGGATCGAATGAGGTGGTCGTCGATGCGAACTTCCGGGTGCGTTTGCCGGACGACTCGGCCGCATTAAATTCCGCGGTCACGCTCTTCAGCGGGCGGCCCATGAGGATTGGCGGGAAGGATGGGGAGGAGATGACCCTGACCGCAGAGGTCATCCCGGTTGGAGATCACGGTCACTGAACGGGTCCGGTTGGAGCGCCGATTATGAAATCGGCATCCGCGCAACGTCCGGACGTTGCTCGTGGATGGGTTTTGTTCGGCTCGCGCGCCATTACTGCCCTGGGCTCCGCAGCCGATTTCATAATCGGCGCTCCATGGTCTCCCCACTTGCGCCGGAGGCATTTTGGGGGCAGGGAGGGATATGCGATTGGTGCTGCTTTTCCTCGCCCTCGTTTCGGCCGCGTTCGGGCAATCGTATCGGCCTTCGGGTGAGAAGCCTCCGATGCCGGCGCGGGAGTTCCGCGGGGCATGGGTGGCGGTGGTGCACAATATCGATTGGCCGAGCACGAAAGGCCTGAGCGCGTCGTCGCAGCGCGCGGAGATGATCGCGATCCTCGACCGGATGGCGTCGCTCAACATGAACGCGGTGATGTTCCAGGTGCGGCCCCATTGCGATGCGGTCTATTCGTCGTCGAAGGAGCCGTGGAGCCACTGGCTGACCGGCACGCCGGGCAAGTCGCCGGGCTATGACCCGCTGAAGTTCTGCATCGACGAAGCACACAAGCGGGGCATCGAGGTCCACGCTTGGTTCAACCCCTTCCGCGCGCTTTCGAATGCCAGTCACCCGGTGAGCCGGACCCACGTGACGAAGGTTTCGCCGCAGATCACCAAACGCTACGGCAATCTGGTGTGGTGTGATCCTGCGGCCGGCGAGACGCGGCAGCGGGCGCTCGGTGCGATCCTCGATGTGGTGCGGCGCTACGACGTCGATGGCGTGCATCTCGACGACTATTTCTATCCCTACCCGGAGGGTGGACGGGAGTTTCCCGACGGTCGCGATCCGGCGCAGCGGCGGGCCATCGTCGATGGCTTCGTGAAGGACTTTTATTCGCAAACGAAGGCAGCGAAGCCGTGGGTGCGTGTCGGGATTTCGCCCTTCGGAATCTGGCGCCCTGGGGTGCCGAGCGGGATCGAGGCGGGACTGGATGCTTACGAACAGCTCGGGGCCGACGCCCGGAAGTGGCTGGCCAACGGCTGGGTCGACTACCTTGCGCCGCAGCTCTACTGGCGCGACCAACCCCGTAAGCAGAGTTTTTCGGCGCTCCTCGACTGGTGGCGGCAGCAGGGCAGCCGTCCGGTCTGGCCGGGCATCGCGACCTCGCGCATCGGCAGCTCGGAAGATCCGGGTCGACCGGCGGGCGAAATCATCAAGCAGGTCGGTCTGAGCCGCTCGATCGGCCGGAACTACGTCGGGCACATCCACTGGAGCGTGAAGGGGCTGATGCAGAACCGCGGCGGGGTCTGCGGAATGCTGGAGAAGGGCGCCTATTCCGAGCCCGCCTTGGTCCCACCGATGCCGTGGCTGGGCAAGCGGCCGGTCGCGCTGCCGCGGGTCGAGGCACGGGGAGAGGACGGACAACTGCGGGTCGGGTGGCGTCGCGGGGACGCGAATACCCACCAGTTGGCACTGATGGGACGCTGGGGGAGCAAGTGGCACATGATCGAGGTGCTGCCTTCCGGGAGGACGGATGCGATGATTCCGGTCGGGGAGCGCGGATTGCCTGCGGCGGTTTCCGCGAGCGCGGTCGATCGGTTCGGAAATCTGAGCGGACCGGTGGTGCTGGCCCAGTAGAGGGTGGCGGTGATTGGCCCGGAAAGTGCTTTACAATGCCGAAGGAGTCGGGCGATGGTCCGGCCGTCCCGCCTAACGGCTGTCCGGAGTGACCGCCGAAAGTGATGATGAAAGTTCGGCTTTTTGTGACCGGTTCGGCAGCCCTTTTGGCCACGTGGTTGGGGGTGACTTATGTGCGCGAGGTTCCTCAGGAGAACTATCCGCAGCTTGGAAAAGGATCGCTCCCGCTGTCGGCCGAGGCGACTCCGGAGGCCGAGGAGCTCGAGCCGCTGATCTCTCTGGAGGGTGAAGTTGCCCCCGAGGTCGCGGTGGCCGAGTAGGGCGCGTTCCGCTCGCTTCCAATTGCGCGCTCGCCAGTGAGCGGCTGGTTCCGTTAGTCTCGCCGCTATGGCTGAGGAACCGATTGTCTGCGATACCAAACCGCTTGGGCTGGAAGTCGAACCCGGCACCTATTTCTGGTGCTCCTGCGGCAGATCCTCGAGTCAGCCGTACTGCGACGGCAGCCACAAGGGGACCGGCTTGCAGCCGGTGAAGTTCGAGGTCGCCGAGAAGACGACCGTCTGGTGGTGCATGTGCAAGAAGACCGGCAACCCGCCGCTGTGTGACGGAAGTCACAAGAAGCTTGGGTGAGAGCGGATTTCCATGCCGATGGCGCTGACTTGTGGGAAGTCGAGGCCGAATGCCACCTGCGGCAGACCTTTGATCGGCGGGTGGACCGCTGGTGTCGGATCCGGAGCGTTCCCGGCCATCTCCGGGTCGCGTGGGTGAAGTCTCGAGTGCTCCGGAAGGCGAGGCGCGGAGTGCGCGGACTTCTCTACGGTGTGGATTTGACGAAACCGAACCTGATCACCTCCGCCGTGAACGGAACCGGGTCCGGGGATCGTCCTCCGGTTCGTCGGTATCGCGGTAGCGGAGAATGCCGTCACGCTTGAGGTTGCGGATGAAGGTCTTGGCGTCGTCGGACACCTCCTCGTCGTAGGCCAGGGTGCCGAGCAGGCCCTTTCCCTCTTCGACCCGCTCCAGTGTTTCCGCAGCCTGGTCGGCAGCCTGCGAAAGGGAGGCAATCGCTCGGGGCACATCCTTGAGTGCGGGCTCGAGTTCCTCGATCCGCGCGGTCGCCTCGGCGAAGGTCTCGTTCGCTCCTTCGGCGGCTTTCTCGACACTGGCGATCGCGCGACGGGCGTCATCGATGGTCGGTCCGAGTCCTTCGCTTGCTTTGTCGAGGTTGGCGAGGGTCGAGCCGATATGGTCGAGGTTCTCCTGCGAGAGGATTTCGGTGTTCACCGATTTGAGCGTGACCTTCAACTCCTGGGTGACGTCGCGGATATCGCCAATGGCGCCATCGATGCTTTTCATCGTGTCCTTGGCCTCGCTGAGCAGCAGTCGCGCGTCACGCGACATGGCCTCGGCATTGTTCTGGATCGCGTCGAGACCGGATGGCCCGCCACCGACGATGAGGCTGCCGGCTTCGATCATCTCGCCGCTCGGTTCGGCGGGGGGTGTGATGACGATCAACTTGTCACCGAGAATCGAAGCGGAAGCGATCTGGAACGCGGAGCCTTCGGGGATCCGGATGCGTTCGTCGATGTCGAGGCGGACCTCCACCTTGACCTTCTCGTTGAGCATCGGGGTCGCGCCGACTTTGCCGATGCGGGCACCACCCATCCGAACTTCTGACCCCTTGATCACGCCGGCGGCGTCATCGAATACGACGGTCAGCGAATACTTCCCGACGAACCGGTCGCCGAAGCGTCCGAAGAGTACGATGAGCCCGCCCAGCAGCACGAGGCCGATGAAGATGAAGAGCCCGACCAGGGTCGCGGTCTTTGGATTCGACTCCGACATTCCTGGCAGATGATGCGACGGGTGGCGGCCGGACGCAAGGTCAGGCGCTCTCGTCCCACGGATCGCCCGAGTCGCCATCGACAAAGGCGCGGAGCTCCGGATCGGTCGTCTGGCGCAGTTCCTTCGGGGTGCCGAGCCAGTAGATCAGTCCGTCCTTCAGAAAGGCGATCCGGTCCGCGATGTGGAACACCGAGCGCATTTCGTGGGTGATCACGATGTTGGTCATCCCGTAGTCCCGCTGCAGGCGCTTGATCATGTGGTCGATCGTGTCCGCCGTGACCGGGTCGAGTCCGGCATGTGGTTCGTCGTAAAGGACGCAGGCGGGCCGGTCGACGACCGCGCGGGCGAGCGCGACGCGTTTGCGCATGCCGCCGGAAAGGCTGGCGGGCATTTTCGATTCCTCGCCGGCGAGCCGGACGATTTCGAGGGCATCGGCAACCCGCTTGGCGATTTCGGCCTCATCGCGGACGCCCGCCTCGCGCAGCGGGAAGGCGACGTTTTCGCCGACGCTCATGAAGTCGAACAGGGCGCCTCCCTGAAACATGATTCCGACCTTGCGGCGGATCGGGGTCAGCTCCCGTTCGTTCATGCAGGAAATCTCGGTGTCCTCGACATGCACCGTGCCTTCGGTCGGACAAAGGAGTCCCGGGAGATGCTTCAGCAGAACCGATTTGCCCGCCCCCGAGCCGCCTAACAGCACCAGCGTCTCGCCACGGTGGACGTCGAGGTCGATGCCCCGCAGCACATGCTGGCTGCCGAATCGCTGGTGCAGGTCGCGGACGCGGATGAAGGGATCGCTCATCGCTCAAGGCGAGCTTGGGGAAGGGAGCGGCGGTTGGGAAGCGCCACTCTTTAGCTCGGAGAAGCCGCAGAAGAGGCGGGAGTTCTCGTTGGGGCGTGGCGGCATCGGCTCGTCGTGATCAAGGAAGGCGTCGCAGATCGAGTGGAACTCTTCCGGCTGCTTGGCGCGGCGCAGACGATACTCGAACTCGGGATCGTGGCCTTGGGTCACGTAGACCATCGTCTTCTTCATCCGCTGCACGTGCAGATGAGGCTCGAAGCCGGAGGTATCCCGAGCGATCTCCTCGTAGAGCGTGCGCACGTATCCAAGCAGGTCACGGCAGGTCGGAGCGGGTACCGGGTCTCCGGAAAAGCCGGCGCGCAGTTGGTCAAACAGCCACGGATTGCGGATCGCTCCGCGACCGATCATCAGGCCGGCGGCCGCGGTCTGTTCATGGTAGGCGAGACCGGTCGGCACATCGATCACGTTGCCGTTGGCGATCACCGGGCACGGCATCGTCTCGACGGCCTCGCGGATACGTTCGGGGTGAACCGGGGTCTGGTAGCGTTCGACGACCGTGCGTCCGTGAATCGCCAGGGCATCGATCGAGTGCCGACGGAAGACATCGAGCAGGGCAGGAAACTCGTCGGGCGAGTCGTAGCCGACCCGGGTTTTCACCGTAAACCGCGTCGGGATGGCATCACGCAGCGCGCCGAGGATGCGGTCGACCTTCGGCAAATTCCTCAGCAGACCACCGCCGGCTTCCTTTTTGCAGACCACCGGAGCGGGGCAGCCGAGGTTGAGATCGATCCCGGCCACCGGGTGGCGCAGGAGTTCTTTCGCGGTTCGCACGAGGGCCTCGATGTCTTGCCCGATCATTTGGGCGAACACCGGCCGCCCGGTCGGATTCTCATCGATCGAGCGGAGGATCCATGGATCAGGCACGGAGACCTCGTGAACCCGGAAGTACTCGGTCACGTAGACGTCGGCCCCGCCGTAGCGCGACAGCACGCGCATGAACGTGAGATCGGTCACGTCCTGCATTGGGGCCAGATAGAGGGCCGGCCGGTCCGTTGGAAGGAGGTCGATCAATCGGGTCGGGGCATTTCGAACAATTGGTCGGTGCGGCAGTACCAGTCCGGCGAAGCCATGCGGCCGACCGGGGTGTGGCCCTGCTGGGAAATGTGGAGCGTTTCCGGGTCGATCAATTCGTCCCGCACGTGCGCGAGGTGGACGATTCCGAGGACGATCCGGTTCTTGCCGATCCTCTGGACCGAGTGGACCCGACACTCGAGGGCGGCCGGGGCCGCGGCCACGCGTGGCGGACCGACGACCGAGGCTGCGGCCATTTCGACACCGGCAGCCCCGGCTTCGCTCTCGCCCGGCGGCAGGCTTGCGGAAGTCCGGACCATCGCGTCGGCCAGCTCGGGGGAGACCAGGTTGACGACGAACTCGCCGGTTTTCTCAGCATTGCGGGCGGAGTCCTTGGGGGAGCCGTCGGGGCGGTCTCCCGGCGCGAAAATCACCAAAGGTGGCTTCGAGCCGAAGACGTTGAAGAACGAAAACGGAGCCAGATTCACCGAATCGTCGTCATTCAGCGTGCTGACCCAGGCGATCGGGCGGGGCGTCACCAGGCTGGCCAGGATTGGGTAGGCGCGGCTGGCGTGTTGGCCCAAAAGATCAAGTTCCATGGGGGAAGCGTGGCGGTTGCGGCCCGGTCGCGCAAGGGAGGGAAGACCCTTGAAAACCAGTGTTTAGGGTGCTTTTGGTGACACGGAGGGGACTCAGAGGCGGCTTGACTTTCAAAATTGCCGGGGGATCCTCCGGACAGATTCCATGGAAAGGAGGAAAGGTGCATAATAACGACCTGCTGCACACGGAGAAGATTCTGGCGGATCGGAAGACGTTCTTTCTCGATCTGAAGGAAAACGCCCGGGGCAAGGTGGTGAAAATTACCGAGGATGTCAGTGGCAATCGGGACACGATCATGGTTCCAGCCGAGATTCTCGGAGATTTCATCGCGGCGCTCAGCGATATCAAGGCGACCGCCGACGGCGAGTAAGCATTTCCGTCACTCGACGGCCCCCACACGGGTCGAAGACGACAGGGCAATTGCTGTTAGTTAGGAAAGGTGAAACAAATCTTTCCCAAGCGGCCGGGCTTGGTATGTTCCTGGCGAGGTGAACGACGAAATCCGTGCTGCTTGGATCACGCGTCTGGTGACGCTGCTTGTTCTCGGCGGTGCGATCGTCGCGGGGTTTTCGATCGATTTTTCCAAGCTGTGGAAAAAGGACGCGGGCTCGGCCGAGCTGAATGCCCGCACCTTTGAGGAGGTCATCGCGGCCGAGAACCAGCTGGTCGTTGTCAACATGATGGTCGACGGCGACCCGAACACGGCCGCGCTCAAGGCGATCCTCGCTGACATTGAGAAGGAGCAGGTGTTCGGCAATCAGGTCGGTTTTGCGGAACTGGTGGTAGCGAGTCGACCGGAGCTGTCGGACGCCCAGCAGGTCGAAACCAAGAACTTCTCCGGGCAACTCAATTTCTACGCTGCGGGCCGCCGCTTGGGGACGATGAAGGGCCCCGCCAACCGACAGCAGGTCGAGGAGACCATCCAACGCTATCTCGCCGGCTTGGTGAAGCGCTTCGGCAAAGGCTGGCGACCGCCCGTCGAGGGGATGAGCCGGGCCGCCGACGAGTCGGGCATCCTCAAAGTCCGCCCTGCGGATCCGTCGCCCCATCCATCTCCATGAGAATTCCGCTATTGCTATTCGGGTTGGTCGCCTTCGCGACCAGTGGTTGTGAGAAGGTGCTGGAGGCTCTGAAGTCAGAGAGCTCGACCGGCACCGCGCAAGGAACCGGCGATGCGGATTTTGATCAGCAGATATCCCAGTCGGGCCAAGTGGTGGTGGTCGACTTCTACGCCGACTGGTGCGGACCTTGCCGCTCCCTCGGTCCGAAGCTCGAGCGCATCAGCCATTCACTGGGAGGAAAGGTCTCGCTGGTGAAGGTCAACATCGACGAGAAGAAGGCGCTCGCTTCGTCCCTCAATGTCAGCTCGATCCCCGATGTCCGAATGTACATCGATGGCGAGGAGGTTGACCGCTTCGTCGGCGACATGCCGGAAGCGGCGGTCCGTCAGAAGATCGAAGCCCAGGCGTCCAAGGTGACCGGCGTCGCCGGCGTCACCGAGCCGGGCGCCGAGACACCCGGCGAGGAAAAGGCTCCCATCATCGAGCCGATGGAGAAGGACTGGCTGCCTCCGGGAATGGAAAAGAAGTGACCGCGGGTCACTCGATGAGTGCTTGCAGCTCCCAAGTTCGCTCGTCGCGCGGGGTGCCGGGACCATTGTAACCGAGCAGGCGGAAGCCTTCGGGTTCGAGATCCCTCTTCTCCAGCTCGGCCTCCAACTGGGTGCGGGCTTCCGCGATCAGCTTTTTCGAATCGTCGCCCTGCCAAGCGTAGCTCAGCGCCTTGGTGGCGGCCACGTCCCGGACTTCGACTTTCACGCCGTCCTTGCCCGGCGCTCCGACCTTTCCGTTTTGGTAGAGGAAGGCCATGCCGGCGCGGCTGAGTTTCTCGTCGTTCTCCTCCATCGGCATCTCGACCGGTGCCGTCATCGGGATGTTGTTCTTCTTGATGTGGAGGAAAAGCGTCCAGAATGAGCTCGTCTCCCCCTTGCCATCGGTGAAGGCGGCGCGGTACGCCGGATAGGTTTTCTCGCTGACCTCGTTGTAAGGTCCCGGCTCCGGCCAATCGACCGGAAGGGGAGCCTCGTCGACGTACTGCGGCTTCTCGATCTGTTTGTCCTCAGCCTGCAAATTGCAGGCGGCCATCAGGGCGAAGAGGGGAAAGAATTTCTTTTTCACCCCGGCAAGGGACCGAGGAAAACCCGCCGCGCAAGTGGAATCGGTGGTCCGGGCTGCGCTACTTTAGGATCTCGGCGAAGAACTGCTTCATGTCCTCCCAAGACCTCTCGTCAGCCGCCTCGTTGTAGGCCGCGCCTTTCGATGGGTCGTCGCCCGCCATCTTTTGGGTGAAGGCGTGCACGGCATTGCCGTAGGCGACGAATTGCCAGTCGGCCCCGGCGTCGCGCATCTCCTGCTGGAACGCTGCAACCTCGTCGGCGGGCACGTGCGGGTCATCCGCACCGTGACAGACGAGGACCCGCGCCTTCAGCGTGCCCGGCTTCGCCGCCATGCCGTCGGCTGCGGACAGACCTCCGTGAAACGACACCACGCCGGCGATGTCGGCCCCGGAACGCGCCAGTTCGAGCACACCGGTACCGCCAAAGCAGTAGCCGATCGCGGCGATGTGTTCCGCGCTCGTCCGCTCATCGCTTTTCAGGACCTCGAGCCCGGCAAGCAGGCGACCCCGGTAGAGTTCCCGGTCGCCCTTGTATTTGCCGGCGAACTTTCCGGACTCCGGCGGCTGGGGACGGATCCCTTTGCCGTAGATGTCGGCGGCGAAGACGTTGTAGCCCATCGCGGCGAGCTGGCGGGCACGGGACTTCTCGTAGTCGGTCAGTCCCGTCCACTGGTGGATGATCAGCACACCCGGCCGCTTGCCCTCGGTGGCGTCGTCATAGACATGGAAACCTTCGAGGGTGGCTTCGCCGTGGCTGTAATCGACGTCTTTCTCGACGAGTGCGGCGAAGGTCGCGGATGGCAGGAGCAGGAGAGGGGCGAGGAATTTCATCACCCTTGAAAGAAGCGCGCTGGCTGACGGCGTCAACCCAAGGATGACGGAGCGGCGCCACGGCGGACTCAGCGTCGGCGGATACGTTCTCGCCGGACTGCTGGTCGTGATGCTCGCGGTGTTCGTGCTCGGGCACGTTTGGAGTGCCGGCGCGGTCTGGAACCATCTGACCGGGGAGATCTTCAGTCCGTGGCGGAACTGGGTGAGTGACTATGCCTATCGTAGTCCGGCCTGGCCGATATTCGTCGGCTGCATGTATGGCTTTGCGATCGTTCTGGCGGCGGTCTCGCTGAAGGTCTTCGGCCGGAGCCGGGGGGCGGGGCTGATCGCGTGGCTGATGACGCTGCTGCTCGGCTACGCGGCTCTGAAGTTGGTCGAGGTCGCCGCGTTTCCCGTCAAACCGCCGGAGGTGAGTATCGAAGAGCTGCAAAGCCGGATGGACGAAAGCTCTTGGCAGCGCTTCAAGGGCGAGATGTTGGAGATCTATCGAGGGCTCCGCGGCCATGCTTCGCCCCGGCGCGGATCGGCGTGGGAAACAGTCGCCGCATTCGAGAGCAACACCGGCCACTACATCGGTATCCGCGCTGGCATGGGAGCGATGCTTGCGGCGATCGCCCTTGGCATCCTGCTTCCATTCGGTGCCCGCTGGCGGCTCGGAACCGCGGTGTGTCTCGGGATTGCCGTGGCGGGAGCGTGGTGCACGCGTTTCGAACTCCACGGGCTGTTCCAGCGGGTAGCGTTTCTCGGCATCTACCTCTGGATGTGGCTGGGTGTCGTGACGCTCTTCCGCCGCCAGCCGGTCAGTCCTCTCGAGTCTCGTTGAGGGTCTTCACCATCTCCATGACCGTTGGCGGGTGGAAGGTGTGAGGAAGTCCTTCGACGACCTCGATGTCCGCATCGGATCCAAGCTCCGCCATCGTTTCACGCAGGCGCCCCACGGCGCCTTCGAGGTAGAAGTTGTCCTGCCCACCGGCTTTCACGGTGAGCTTCCCTTCCAGCTTCGGAGCGAGCTCGGTCCAGTGCTGTTTCAGGTAGAGGCTGACATCGAACCGCTTGAAGGCATCCGCGACCGCCATGTCGATCTCGCCGCTTTCGCGATCGAAGAGCGGCATCGGTTTTCCGTCGTCTCCGCGAGGGCTGAAGGTCGCCTCGAAGGAATGGATCTGCATGCCGGGGCCGAGCACGTCCTCATGGTGCACGAAGTCGTCATACCAGAGCCGCTGCTCTCCGAAGCGTCCGACCGGGCGGCGGGATCCGTCGCGCTGGGTGAAGAAGTTGTCTCCCTCACGGTAGAGATCGATCTGCTGGAAGTCGGTGAAGTCGACCGGGTCGGGGACGTAGGACCACGCGTGTTGGAACGAGTCGGGCCACTGGATCTGCAGCCAGATGCTGGCCCAGCCGCCGGACGAGATGCCCGTGACGAAGCGCTTGGAATCACCGGCCAAGCCGAAGCGGCGGTCGATCGCGGGAAGCAGTTCGGTCATGAGCGCGGTGCCCCACGGGCCGATCGAGTCCGAGTCGGCGAAAACACTGTGGCCGCGGAAGTTGCGGCCGTTCGGAGAGATGACCACGACCTTGTCGAGCAGTTCCCCGAACTTCTCCAACTGCCGGATCGATCCGATGTGGTCATCGCTGAAGCCGCCGATGAAAACCAGCACCGGGTAGTCGCCTGAGCGGTCCGGATCCCAATCCGCCGGGAGCTTGATGCCGGCCTGCATCGGGTAGTCGAAGCCGTGGAAGTCGGACAGCAGCTCGGAGCGCTGCTCGAACCATTTGATCCGCTCGGTCTCCTCAGGCGGGGGAACCGAGACCTCGCGATCGATGACGAGGTCGAAGCCGAACTCCTGCCCTTCTTCGCAGGAGAAGGTGACCGGCGGGCTGACCGCATCGCCGTCTCCCCAACCCGGATCCGCGGAAAAGCGATTCAGGCGAATGAACGCCTGGGCACGGTATTCTCCCGGTTCGAGTTCCGAAGCCGGACCGGGGAACGAGAGTTCGGCGTCGTGAAAGTCGAGTGTCGATCCGGTCCAATCCTCGACGTCCTCGGCGAGGATCATCGGCGGGTGAACCCATCGATTGGCCAGTCGGGGCTCCGGCGGTTGTTCATCGGTTGCCGGGGTGATCTGGACGTAGACTCGCCCGGTGTAGGGCTCCGCAAGGATGCCATCCGCGACACGGACCTCGATGGTGAGGTTCTCGGGTGCCGGTGCCGCTGCGTCTCCGGGCTGCTGCGCGGTCGGTGTTTCGCTGCGTTTGCATGCCGGCAAAGCCAGCAGCATTGCGAAAACGATCGGGAGCGAGGGAGGGCGCATGGAGGAACGGGTCAGCGGTCGGATTCATCCTCCGGCCGGGGCCGGATGTGGAGGTGGATGCTCGTCCGGGAAGCGTCATCCTCCATCCAGTGGCCATACGTCAGGCGCTCAATGCGAGTGAATTCGGCGGCCACGCCATCGATGTCCGCCTGTTTCATCGTTTCGAGGGCTTCCTGTCCCATCGGAGGGGCGCTGTCCTTAGCGAGGGCTTCGGCTTCTTCCCCGAACTCTTCGTTCATGTCGGCGATCCATTTCCAGAGTTCCCGGAAGTCGAGTTCGAGGCGCAGGCCGGTGAGCGGGACATTGGGGGCTCCGGATGAAGCCGGTGCCGCGAAGTCGGCGGCGAGTTGCCGAGAAGTTCCGGCGATCCAGATCCGGTCACCGACCGAGATACCCGGCAGGAAGTCGGACTCCCCTTCGAATAGAGGGTAGTGCCAGGTGGTCAGGCCGTCCGACTTGATCGATGCGGGCGGGGGCAGCTCGAAGTCAGGACTCCCGGTCCACTCACGGATGCCTTCCTGGGCGAGATCCATCGTTGCCTGCCCGGCGCCGGCGAGCTTCGAGCGGTCAGTGACCGTTCGTGCGACGGCGAGTCGCGGGATCTTCGCGCGTTCGGCCTTCTCCTTCACCTCGTCCGACCAAGAAGGCAGGGGGCCGCGGAGATCGGCAACCACCGCGATCTCGTCGCCGATGCCGGCGCGGAATTCATCCCGGTAGATTCGGCTCAGGTCGCGGATCTCATCCATCGCCCGACGGGCCATCACGTGGCTCGCGTCATCGATCGCTTCGGGCCACTTTCTACGGGCTTCATCGTAGATGATCTCGGCGATCAGTCCGAGCGCCTCGGTTTCCCGCCATTCGAGTTCGTTCCGCGCCCGACTCTGTGCCCAGTGAGCCCGGAAGAAGGTGGCCTCCGAGAAGTCACAGCCGGTCAAGGCGAGCGGGGCGTCGTAATCGAGTCCGGGATCGGCCTTGCCGCCACGGGATTCGATCCGGTAGCCGCCGTCCTTCAGGATCAGACCCGACCATGCGCTGCAGTCGCGGGCTGCCAGTTTTTCCTCCAGATCGGCGACCGACAGAAAGAGCGCGCGAAGGGTCTCGGGATCCTCGAGGGGGTCGCCGAGTTCCTTGGCGGCGGCCCGCCATGAGGCGGAGCTGTCATCGAGTGGCAAGGTCGAGCGGACGGCCGCTTCGGAGAGATACAGGGCAGCGATGACGTCGGGATCTCCGATGCCGGTCGACCAAGAGAGCGCGTCGGACGCCGCAAGCGAGCGCACCGGAGATTCGGCGAGCTGGAATCCCTCGGCCCCGTTGCCGATGTAGGCCAAGGCGTAGCCGTCCACGCTTCCGTAGGCGACCGTGAGTTCGAAGTCGGACACCGCGTCGATCAGGCTCTGCATGCGTTCGTAGGGAATCGGCGCCTCATGAAACTGCTGCAAGAGTTCGGCGCGATTCTCTTCGAGCTCCTTCTCGAGTTCCTTCTTCATGTCCTCGCCGACCTTGCGGAGGTCCGCAAAAGTCCAGCCGCTGAGCGAGACGCCCGATCGCTCGAACTTGATCGGCTCGGCCGTGAGTTCCTCGCTTGCGACGATCGCAGCGACTCCCTTTTCGAGTCCTGCGACACAGGCCTCGAGCTTGTCTGCCTCCGGGCGCCAGCCGAACACGATGCTCGGCATCCGCACACGCCCGTCCTGTTCCAGCGCGTCGACCATCGGCCCGATCACCGCGTCGGAGACGTCGGAGTCGAACTCGCTGAAATCGAGGCTCGGTTCTTCCTCTCCGAGGTAGCCCAGAACCACTGATGTCCAGTAGCCCGCCAGTTCGGCATTCGCCAGTTGGGCGGCCAGCGAGATCACGCGGATCTGTTCGCCAGCTTCGCCACCGACGAAGAGGAACGCCTCGTCGCCGACATAGCTCCGCATCTCCGGAGTGAGTCCGAATTTCGGGCTCTCCTCGTCGGCTGCCTCGCCCTCATCATCGTCGCCTTCTCCGACCACGACTTCCTCCTGATAGATGAAGCCGATGCGTTGAAGGCCGTCGAGCAACCCGTCGACCATCCTTTGGGTGTCGGCGACGGACATGTAGAAACTCACGTCCTCAGGCACGTGCCGGGCGAATCCGTAATGTGCCGCGACCGTTGGTTGCCCGGTTTCCTCATCATTCGGAGAGGCACTGACCTCGGTATTGGCCGGTTCGCTGACCGAGAGCTCCGTTCCGCTCTCCGGAACCGGGTCCGGCATTTCACGGTCGCAAGCGGTGAAAGCGGCGGCCAGAGGAAGCAGGAGAAGTCGGAGCGGTTTCATACGGTGACGAGACTATCCAGCCGCCGGAGGGTGGGGGAATTGCAAGCCGGCTCGGGATTTGGAACGGTGGGGGGATGGGGCGGGCGGTCAGTCGCCGTCCTGTTCGGCGGTCAGCGCCCGCCAACGATTCAGCGCATCGCGGTAGGGGGTGAACTCGGGCGCGAGCAGAAGCCGGTCTTCCCAAAAACGTGTGACGGACCGGTCGACATCCGCCGCACCCTCGCGGTCATCCAGCCCGACACACCACGCGCGGGCTTCCAAGGGGATGTTGAGGCTGAACGGATCGACCATCATGAACTTCCGGACTCCCGTCAGAACCTCGTCACGGTCACCCCGCTGGATCGCATCCCTGAGCTCCAGCCGGCGGTATGCGGTGGCCGCGCGTGGGGCGTCGACCCGCATGTCCTGGCAGAGTGCCAGCACGCACCGGTTGCGATGGAGGTTGAGCGCGAGCCCCGGTTTCCCGGCGAACTCTAGGAAGGTGAGATACTGCGAGTCTTCGTAATCGAGGGTCCGCGCGAGTGCCTTGCAGGTGCCGCCGATCAATTCGTGGGGAAGTTTCCAGCGGCCAATGCCGAGAATGATCTGCTCGTTGCCGGATCGGTCGCCCCCCGAGCCGGTCGTGCTGAAATCGTAGAAAAAGTGCACCCGCATGTCCTTCTCCGGCAGGTTCCGGTCGAGCAGGACACGCATCAGGATGTCGCGCAGCAAAACTCGCGCTTCGTCCTGTTTCCCGGACTCCCAAGTCTCGTGGACCCGCTTTACGCCGTCGATGGGCTCGAAGTCCTCCGCCCGCGGGTCCGACTTGTTACCCGGAGCCGGATCAAAGGTGATTCTCAATGGCTCCGTTCGGGCACCGTGGATCAACCGGCGCGTTACGGTCTCGCGAAAGCGGGCGATGGATGCGTCGAATGTCGATCCCTCGGGAAAGTCGGTTTTGGCGAGTCTGTGGCACCACGCCGAGAGCACCGAGCGGACATCTTCGTCGGTGAGTGAAGCCCGGTGTTTGCCGAGCAGTGCGACGAGTCGGTCCACATCTTCGGTGCGCACGTCCCTCGGCCGCAGGCGGGCCAGCGAGACGGTGTGCTCGGTCAGGGTCCGGCCCGGTTCTTCCAGTGCGATCAGTTTGAGAACCGGATGCTCTTTCCAGTTCTCCCCGAGATACCACCCGCAGAACCGGCCGGGGGCCCGCGCTTTCGCCGGCGTCTTTGCTTCACCGAGTTCGAAGTAGGCATTCAGGTAGTTCACCGCCTGCTCCGTCATCTCCAACTCGGCGAGGGTCCGGACAAGCGGTTCGTGAATCATGAAGCCACCGCGCATCATCGATTCGACTTCGCTCGGCGGGAGTTCGGCCCATCGTGTCAGGATTCCCCGGGTCCTATCACGGTTGGGTGCGTAAAGCGCGAGCCGGAGGTAGCTCTTGAATTCCTGATCGCCGATGGCGGCTTCGCCTCCGGCGGCAGCGACGGCCCGGGCCTCGAGGGTGCCCAGAGCCGCGGGCCCTCGGCCGAGATCTTCAGCGAGGCTGGAGAAGAACTCGAAGTTGTCCTCACGCGCCATTTCGTCGAGCCGGTAACCCGCAAGCAGGCGGACCCACGCCGGAGGACTGCGCCGCTCGCAGATCTCGAAGGCCTCGGCCCGTTTGCCGTCGTGATCGAGTTCGAGGATTCGCGCGAACTCGGCGGAGTCGATCCGGGCGTCGAGCGATTCGCTGTTCTCGCGCTTCATCGGCCGGCTCCTTTGGGCCGCCTGCACGGCATCTCGGTAGCGGCCTTGTTCGAGTAGCAGGGTCGGCAGGAAAGGGGAATCGCGATCGGCTTCCAGCACTTCGAGTGCTTCCTCATCGCGACCCAGCGCACGCAAAAGGATGGCCCGATGGAGCGGGCGGTCCTTGTGCTCCGTCGTTTTCTTCAGCAGCTCCTCAGGACTGCGGCCGAGCACGAGAATCTCAGCCAGGATGCACAACTGTTTCGGGTACTCCCTACGGGTGATCCAGTAGGCGGACTCGATGACCCGCAGGGCGGCCTCGTCGTCGCCATCCATCCAGAGGTTCAATGCGAACTCGCGGGTGTGGTGATCGCTGACCCAGTCGCGGGCGTCCATCAACTCCGGTTCCCGGCCCAGCAGTTCGAGCATCCGGCTGCGGCGCTTCCGGGATTTCTCATCGCCGGGGCTCGCAACCAGGGCGAAGCATTCGCGGACGGTACCGGCCGGCAAGGGGGCGGCCTTCGCCAATTCCAGAGCTTCCTCCGGTGTCAGCGTGTCGAGAAGCTGGGCGGTGAATCGGGCGCCGAAGTCGCGCAGGTCGCTGCCGGCGACCTTGGCGAGGCATTCCTCGCGTTTGCCCGCATCCCAGAGCCGGATCGCGAGAACCGGAATGAGTCGGCGGTTGGTGCTTTCGGTCAGCAGATTCGGCACCTGCTTTTCCCACTCCCGGGCGAGGCGCTCGACGTTCCGGATCTCGTTAATGCCGCTGTCCGACCAAACCCACATCTCTTCGAGCAAGACCCTCAGCATTCCCGGATGGAGATCCGCCAGAGGCACCCTTGCGGCCAGCGCCGGATCCTTGCGGAGGACGCGGCCGATGGCGGTGGTGAAGTAGCCGGAACTCCATTGCCTGAGGATGGCGAAAACGCGGTCGAGTTCGCCGCTGCTGGCGAGGTAGGGGACAAACAGTCCGGGGATCTTCGCTTCCTCGGCCGCGATGATCCAGGTTTCCGGATTCGGGGAGCGGTCGAGCAGCTCGTGGTAGCGATCGACAGCTTGCCACCAAGTTCCTTCATCGCGGCGGGTGGCATCCGACATGTAGCCGCGGAGAAACCCGGCCCTCAATTCGGGAGACAGCCGTGCGGGGTCGGGCAGCCCGTCGGGCCACAGCTCGGGATGCTCGCGGGTGCCGTTGCCGACCTCCTGCATCAGGGTTCCCGGTTGCTCCTCATCGGCCGCGCTTCTCCGGGCGAGATCGAATGCTTCGCGGATCCGCTCTTCCTTGATCAGCCAGTCGACCTCGAAGTGCCGGAGATCCGGCGACAGTTCCTTCGCGAGGGCGGGATGGGGCTCCCGGAGTGTCCGATACGTTGCCCGGGCTTGCTCGAGGTCCTTGTCCTCGAGCGTGATCATCAGGACTCCCTGCATCGATCCGTCCGGCACGTCGGACAGCTCCTTGATCTGGGAACGACTCCACCGCAGGACATCGGTGACCGCCCGCTCGCGGCCCTGCTTGTCGAGGATCTCCGGCAGCCACGCCAAGGCGGCCATCAGGTCGTCTTGCTTCTTCAGATGGGTGTATTCCCACACCACCCCGGCCCGGTTCAGCAGAGTTCGGATCGAAGGATCCATTTCGCGCCAGCGGCGGTAGTCATCGAGCCCCCGCTCGACCTTGTACGGCGCGATCGTGTTCGCGACCATCGCCCGGGTCGTCACGAGCAGCAGCCGCGGATCGTACTGATTGAAATCCGAGGGGATCATCCGCTGCTTCTTTTCGTAGCCGGTCTCGATCACCTTCAGGGCCGCGTCGCCGACGTTCTCCTCGGTGACCCGGCTGTGCAGGCAGGCGAATGTCACCGGACCGACCGACGGCTCCTTGACCAACCGGTCGATCAACTGGCGCCGCTGGTCGTCATCGAGTTTCCGGTAGTCGAGGAGTTCCTTGCGCAATTCCTCGGGAATCCCGTGGTGGACGCCGAAGCGGATCCACAGCCGGCAGCGCGACGCCCGCTCCGCGGCACGCCGGACGTCGGAAAAGATCAGCCGTTCCAGCTCCCCGAGCGAGTCCCAGCCGCCGCGGATCAGCGTTTTCTCCGCCTCGGTGGCTTCGGCCGGATCCGCGCTGCCGAGTTGCGCGGCGGCCTCGGCGAGGGTCATCGAGCGGCCGATGCCGGTGAGGGCCACGATGGCGGCGAGCCGGAGCAGGAACTTCATCGTGGGCAAGCTGGCAGATCGCGGGCCGGCTTGGCAATCACGCCCTCTCCGGCGGGTGTTTTCCCTTGCCCTGCGGGGTCGGCGTTCTATGTCTCCCGGCGCCATGGCGGCTGATTCCATTCTCACCACGGTCCGGCAGTATCTGGAGTTCGATCCGACCGACAAGGTCACGCTCGAGCCGATCAAACGCGGGGCCTCCGGGCGCACCATCGTCCGGGTGAAGACCGAGGAATACGAGCCGTTCATCGGCATCCACTGGACCGACGAGCGGGCCGACAACGACTTCTACCCGCCGGTTTCCCATTTTCTCGAGAAGGCCGGGATCCATGTGCCGTCGATCATGTATGAGAACCTCAAGTGGCGGGTGGCGCTGGTTGAGGACCTCGGCGACGAGGACCTTCTCGCGCTGAAGGGCACGCCGTGGGAAACCCGCGAGCCCTACTACCGCTCCGCCTTCGAGCAGCTCGACAAGCTCTTCTACTGCCGTGCCGGCAAGACCGTGGAGTTCAATCCGCCCTTCGATACCGCGATGTATCGTTGGGAACAGGAGTATTTCTTCGAGCATCTGATGGAGGAACTGCTGCGGATGCACGCCCGCGAACTACGGGAAGCACCGGAGTTCGAGGCGCTCGCCGAACGTCTCGGCGGGGTATCAAAACACCTCGTTCACCGAGACTTCCAATCGCAGAACTTCCTATTGAGGGACGAACAGGCATACTGGATCGATTTCCAGGGGATGCGCCGTGGCCGCCAGGAATACGATCTCGCCTCGCTGATCCACGACCCCTACCTCGACCACTCCGAAGAGGAACGCGAGCGCCTGATGGACTTGTGGGAGGACGTGGCCGAGGACCGGCCGGCCGAGAGCATGTTCCGCGACTGCGCGATCCAGCGCCTGATGCAGGCGATGGGGGCCTTCGGCAACATCATCGTGAACCGCGGGGACGACTGGTATCGCCAGCACGTTTCCGCCGGGGCGCGTCAGCTGGCGGCGGTGGTCAAGGGCACCGAGTTCGAGGAACTTCTGGCGCCCGTGCTCGAGAAGGCGGCGGCCTTCCCTGCCTGAAGTTCGGCTTTCCACGGACCGGCTTTCGGTTTTCCGTGTCCGGGTGCTCCGCGTGGACCATCCGCGACTGACAGCCGCCGTGGTTTCCCTCGGCGCGGGGCTGCTCGTGCTGGCGACGGGGCCCGCGCTGGATGTGGTGAAGCGCGCCGACCGCGCCGTGTTCGGCTTCCTGTCGGGCAAATCGGGCGAACTGGTAGGCAATGGCAGCGTGGAAGACCCATGGGGTGTCGAAACGCTGGGGCCGCCACCGGCGATCGAGCCGCCACGGGTGTTCTACCTCGATGACAACCCGGACCAGTACTTCGAACGGATGCCGCCTCCGCCGTCGGACCTGATGGTGGTGATGGCGCGTCTCGAGGCCGCCGGACTCGACCACGTCGGCTTCGGCTATCCGCTGCAGTGGGAAAGCCCCGACACGCTCGCGATCGAGACGATGCGCAGGGCGATGGACCGGTTTGACCGGGCGGTGATCGGCTACGTGGTGAAAGACAGCACGGCACCGGAGCCGGTGGTGCCTCCCTTTCTCCGGGCATCGATGCCCTACGGCGAAGTCGATGGCGATGGTACGAAGCTTCCCGTAGTGAACAGTATCCGTGGGATCGCTCCGGAATTCGGAGGCAAGGAGTCTTGGGCGGGGTTCACGCGGATCGAAACCGAAGAGGGAGAGGCGAACCGCGCCTATCTGCTGGCCCGTTGGTCCGACCGCGTTGTGTTCTCGCTGCCGCTCGCCCTGGAGATCGCCCGTCTCGGGCTATCGCCCGAAGAGGATGTCCGGGTGCGGATGGGCAAGGACATCCGGCTGGGCTCCGACGGCCCCAGGATCCCGATCGATTTCCGCGGCCGGGTCGATCTCCCGGACGGACCGATCGAGCGCGAGGCTGTTCCGGCAACCACCGTGATTTCGGACGAGATTCCCGAAGGCTTCCTCGACGCGGACGCGCCGGTGTTTTTCACGGACGAGCGTTTGCTCGGCGACAAGGCGGACCGCCAGTGGGCCGAGCGGATGCCGCGGGTCGACGCGGCGGTGCGGGGTGCTCCGCGGACGGTGGGCAAGTCGGCGGTCTCACGTCCGTCCCAGATGGCCGAGTTGTTCGGGATTCTGGGACTCTCGCTCATCGGTGCCTCGCTGCTCGGCAAAGGAGGACTGCTGAAGCGCCTCGGGTTGTCTGTGGTTCTGATCGGACTTGTCGCGGGCGCGCTCGCCATCTGCATCCGCTCCGGCGTCGCGCCGATGCCGCTCGCCTTCCTGACGGTGCCGGTGGCTACGGCATTTTCGGTGTTGCTCTTCGATACCGAGTCGCGTGTCGAGGTGGTGCGGGCAAAGGCGGCGAAGAAGGCACCCGCAGAACCGAAGGCGGCGAAGAAGGCCAAGCGTCGCAAGGGCAAACGGCGGCCGTGAAGCGGGCTTCCCTCCCGGGCGGCGGCAGTCTAGGGTCCGGCCTCCCGAGACGATGAGCCTGCAGCACACCATCGACAAAGCCGAAGCCCTGATCGAAGCCCTGCCGTACTTGCAGTCCTTCCGCGGCAAGACCTTCCTGATCAAGATGGGGGGTTCCGCCATGGAGGACCCGGAGCTGGTCAAGAAGGTGATGCGCGACATCGTTTTCCTCGAGGTGGCGGGCATCAACCCGATCGTGGTGCACGGCGGTGGCAAGGCAATCTCGGCGGCGATGAAGGAAGCCGGGCTTGAGGCCGAGTTCGTCGGTGGCTTCCGCCGGACGACCGACGAGGCGATCTCGATCGTCGAGAAGGTGCTCTCGAACGAGATCAATCCGGGCCTGGTCCAGATGATCCGCGAGTTCGGCGGCAAGGCGACCGGGATTCCCGGGACCGACGTGTTTCTCGGCGAAAAGATGAAGGTCAAGGATGAGGCCGGCAACCCGGTCGATATCGGCCGGGTGGGCGAAGTCGTCGGCTGTCAGCCGGGCTACCTCGACTCGGCCCACAAGGCGCAGATCGTGCCGGTGATTTCACCGCTGGCGTCCGAGCTCTCGACCGGCCGGCCGCTCAACATCAACGCCGACCTCGCGGCCGCGGCGCTGGCCAAGGAGCTGCGTGTCACCAAACTGGTGTTCCTTTCCGACGTGCCCGGCTTGATGAGGGATCCGTCCGATCCCTCCACCCTGATCAAGTCGGTGAACCGCGAGCAGGCCGATGCCCTGCTTCAGGACGGCACCATTTCCGGCGGGATGATTCCAAAGATCCGCAGCGCGATGGACGCGCTGAATGCCGGCGTGCGGAAGGTCCACTTTGTCGACGGCCGCCTGCCGCACGCGCTGCTGCTGGAGATCTTCACCGACTACGGCATCGGTACCGAAGTGACGCGCTAGCGGGTCAGTCCAGCGCAGGCTTCACCTGCTCGGTGAACAATTCCCGCTGGGGGTCCTCGGTGTCCTTCATCCAGTGCCACATTGCTTTGGCCATGGCGCCGGCGCGCGGCGTCCAATCGTCGTTGGGTTCGGCGATGAGGTTGTTCAGGCAGGCGGGGTCCTTCTTGAGGTCGTAGAGCTCCTCACGGCATCGGTGCAGATAAAATTCGGCGCGTTTCTGAACGGCGGGATCTTCGGACGTCTTCATCGCGTTGAACGTGAGGCCCGACATCGACTCGTTGCGGAACTTCTTCTCGCCGTCCGCCCAGCCGTTCCAGATGTAGAGGAACTTGCCGTCGTTCACGGCCCGCATCGGGTAGGGAATGCGGGAGAACGGCGCGTTCATCATCGTGAACACGCGGTTGCGGTCCGCTTGGTCTTCGCCCTTCAGCAGCGGCAGGATGCTGCGCCCGTCGCAGCCGTCCATCTGGGGCAGGCCGGCGGCGTCGAGGAAGGTGGGAGCCACGTCGATGCCGGCGACGAAATGCTTCGCGTCGCGCGTGGCCTTCTCCACCTTGCCGGGCCAGCGGACGATCCATGGCGTGACGGTTGACCAGTAGTAGCAGTTGGTCTTGGCGTAGGGTAGAGGCATCCCGTGGTCGCTCATGAACATGACCAGCGTGTTGTCGGCCTGGCCGCTCTTCTCCAACTCGTCGAGGATCCCGCCAACGACCGCATCGGCGCGGTGGACCGACTGGTAGTAGGTCGCGAGTTCGGTGCGGATCTCGGGGAGATCAGGCAGGAAGCCGGGGACCGGAATCTCGTCCGGCTTGAAGGCACGCGGGTAGGGGACGTTCTTGTAGGGGTCACCCTTGGCGCCGGCGAAAGGCCGGTGAGGGTCGGCCGCGTTGGCCATGATGAAGAACGGCTTGTCGGCCTCCGTCGCCGCCTTGATGGCCTCGCGCGTGGCCTCGCGGAAACCCTCGATGCTGCGGCCGTGGCTGAGCGCCTTCTGCGGGACGATCTTGTCGAAAGCGGCGTGGCGTGACGGGACCACATGCGCCTCCTTGGCGAAGATCGCGGTGTAGTAGCCACCCTTCTGCAGAGCCTCCGGTAGGCATGGGACACCGGGGTTGATTTTGTCGAAACCCAGTGCCCCGGAGCGGTGCGGATAGCGGCCGGTCATCCAAACGGCGCGGGTCGGCTGGCAGATCGCGATGGTCACGTGCCCGCGGTCGAAGGCCATGCCCTCGCTCGCCAGACGGTCGATGTTCGGAGTCATTCCCTCGACCTTGCAGCCGAAGGCACCGACCGAGTCGCAGTTCATGTCATCGACAGTGATGAACAGGAGGTTCGGGCGCGCGGAAGCGACCGCGAGGGTGAGGAGGGTGAAGAGGAGGACTCGCATGATCAGGCGTTGAGATTCATGATGATGGCGCAGCTGCCGAAACCGACAAGCGGAGAGAGGACGACTTGTCCGACAAAGAACAGGGAGGTGTTGACCCACGCCTGCCGCTTCAGGTTTGGGGCACCGTATTTCACGGCCTGAATCCAGCCACAGAGGAAGCAGCAACCGACGAGGATCGCGAGCCATGCGAGCACGATCAGGATGGAGACAGCTTCGTTGCCGGAACCGTAGCTCATTCCGATGGCGAGGATGAGCGCCCACGGAGCGAGGAGCCCGGGCATGAGCACCCCGGCCCACATCAGGAACTGCTCTCCTGCGTTGAGCTTGCGCGCGACATCAGGAACTTCGGATCGGGCGGGCGGCTCAGGCTCCATGGCGGTCGATGTTTTCAGCTCCGGCAGGCCGGAGCCTGCGGCATCAGGGCTGGCGGTAGATCCGGACGTAGTCGACCTCGTAGCGCTGGGGGAACTCGGTCTTCGAGGGGTCGCCGCCGTTGCCCCCGACCGCGAGATTCAGACGCAGGCGGTGCGGAGCGCGAAAGGGATTCCTGCGGTCGCCGCTGCCGTTGAAGGTCTTCGACAGTTCGACCCGGTTGAGCAACTTGCCGTCGAGGTAGATCGCGATCTTCTCTTCATCCCAGATCATCACCCAGTCGTGAAACTTGTCGTTCCACGTATCCGAATCGAACTTCGAGATCGGGTGCTTGGAGTCGAACCACTTGTCTTTGCCTCTCGCATCGGCGTGGACGGTGTTGGCGAGGATCATCCCCCGGTAGTATTCCATGATGTCGATCTCGCCGCTGGCCGGCCACGGGCCGTGACCGGTCGTCCAGATCGCCGGCCAGAGACCGTCGAGCGCCGGGAAGCGGGCGCGGATCTCGAAGCGGCCGTATTTGAAGTCGACGTCCGGCTTGGTGATGATCGATCCGGAGGTGTAGCGCGCCTTCCAGCGCGACTGCTTCCAATTCCTCGAGCCTTCGCGGAAGTTCGGGTTCTTCACGTCCTCCCGGCGGGCCTCGATCACGAGCAGGCCGTCGCGGCACGAAACGTTGCCCGGTTGGTACCATTGCAGCTCGTGATTGCGCATGAACCCGCGCTCGTATTCCCACACCTCCGGGTCGGGCGGGCCGTCGTCATCGAACTCTGCCGACCAGACGAGCTTCCAAGATTCGTCGCGCTCCGGCAGTTCGGGAGCGGCGGTGGCGAGCGCCGTGAGGCAGAGGGGCAGAAGCAATCGCATCGCGGCTCATACGCACGCACGATGCCGGGAATTGCCCGAGTTGGCGGAAAATGCCGTGGATTGGGCCGGTTGCGGCCGAGTCTTTTGCTTGCCGCGACCTAACCGGAAGGGGGAGATTGGGGACCGCACATGAGCACCCCGGCATCGGTCAACATCGCGCGGCTCGTTTACCTGCTGGTCTGCGAGGCGGCCGGACTCGTCCTCGCCTTCAGCACCCGCGGCAACCCGGGCTGGGAAATCCCGATGTGGGCCGGGCTGCTCGGAGGCCTGCTGATCGCCGGCTTCTTCATCTTTGTCGAAACGCTGATCAAGGGCTTCACGCTGCGCGGATTCTCGACCGCCACCTTCGGCCTGCTGGTCGGATTGTTCTGCGCGTTCCTGCTGACCCGGGTCGGCTTCTCGGATGTGCTCGCCTCCGCGCTCAATCGGAACTTCGAAATGGACAGCGGCGCGATCGTGTCCGGCCCGGACGTGGCCGTGACCATCTCGCTCGCGGTCAGTTCGTTGCTCTACGCCAGCCTCGGGTTCCTTGGAGCGGTGCTGGCTCTGCGCAGCAGTCGCGACGACTTCGCCTTCATCCTGCCTTATGTACGTTTCCGTCAGGACGGCAGCACCGGTCAGCCGGTGGTGCTCGATGGCGAGTCGATCATGGACGGGCGGGTTCCCGGGGTGGTGCGCGCCGGCTTCCTCACCGTCCGCTTGATCGTCCCGCGCTTCGTGCTCGATGAACTGCAGGTGCTTGCCGAGTCACCTTCGCAGGCCAACCGCCAGCGGGCGCAGCGGGGCCTCGACCTGTTGGAGAAGATGCAGGAGTCGAAGGACATCCTGGTTTCGATCGAGGACGCCTCCGGGGTCTCCGGCGACGAGACGATGCACGGACGTTTGCTGCAGACCGCGCAGCTCCTGGGCGCCCGGTTGATGACGACCGACGACAGTCTGAGCAAGGTGGCGAAGCTGCGGAGCGTCGATGTCCTCAACCTGAACGACCTGCAGGATGCATTGCGGCCGACGGTGGTCGTCGGGGACAAGATCCGCCTGCCGCTGGTGCGCGGCGGGAAGGACGAGCATCAGGGCGTCGGCTACCTGACCGACGGCACCATGATCGTGGTCAACCATGCGGTCGACAGGATCGGCTCCACCTGTGATGTGCGGGTCATCAGCACCCTGCAGACGGCCAATGGCGTGATGATTTTCGCCGAATTGGACGAGTAGGGCGCCCCGGTGGCTACTGAAACGGCACAATCCCAGCGACCAATTGACAGAATGGCACGGGTCGTTCTGGGATGCGCGCTGAATGATCTCGGCGCTGGAGCTATTCACGATCGGCATCGGACCTTCGTCGTCCCACACGGTCGGCCCCATGAGGGCCGCCTGCCTGTTCGTGCGCGGACTGCCCGCGGGCGCCGGCGTGGCGAGGGTGAAGTGCGACCTCTACGGATCGCTCGCCTCGACCGGCAAGGGCCACGGCACCGACAAGGCGATCATTCTCGGGCTGATCGGTGAGGATCCGGAAACCGTCGATGTCGATGCGGTGCCGGCCATGCTCGGCAAGATCTCGGAAGAGAAGAGTCTGTGCCTTCCCGGAGGTTGCGAGATTGTCTTCGATGAAAAGCGGGACCTCAGCTTCAAGCGTCTGAAGCCGCTGCCACTACACCCGAACGGCATGCATCTGGTGGCGCTCGACGCGGCCGACCAGCCGGTGGCCGAACAGATCTTCTACTCCGTCGGCGGTGGTTTCGTGCTGACCGAGGAAGAGATCAAGGCCGGTGTCACGGTCGAGACCGAGGTTCCGCATCCCTTCGGTTCCGCAGCGGAGTTGCTCGAGCGTTGCCGGGAAAGTGGCCTGAGCATCAGCGAGCTAGTGCTTGCGAATGAGTCGGCTTTCCGGCCGGAGGCCGAGACCCGTGCCGCGCTGGACCGGATCTGGCAGGCGATGCAGGACTGCGTGAAGCGCGGCTGCGAGAGCGAGGGCATGCTGCCCGGCGGCCTGCATGTGAAACGTCGCGCCCGCACGATCTACGAGAAGCTTCGTAGTAACTCCGAGACCGCGCTGGCGGATCCGCTGACGATTCTCGACTGGGTGAATCTCTACGCTCTTGCAGTTAACGAAGAGAATGCCGCCGGAGGTCGGGTAGTGACCGCGCCGACCAACGGTGCCGCGGGCATCCTGCCGGCAGTCATGCACTACGCGGACCGGTTCAAGCATTCACAGCACCCGGACGGCATCCACCGGTTCCTGCTCACGGCGGCGGCGATCGGAATGCTCTACAAACGCAACGCGTCGATCTCGGGCGCCGAGGCAGGCTGCCAGGGGGAGGTCGGTGTCGCCTGTTCGATGGCGGCGGCGGGGCTCGTCGAGTATCTCGGAGGGACGCCCTCGCAGTGCGAAAACGCGGCGGAGGTCGGAATGGAGCACAACCTCGGGCTGACCTGCGACCCGATCGGCGGTCTGGTCCAGATCCCGTGCATCGAGCGCAACGCGATGGGCTCGGTGAAGGCGATCAATGCCGCACGGCTCGCGATGAGCGGGGATGGCGAGCATTTCGTGTCGCTCGACAAGGTGATCCGGACGATGCGGGACACCGGAAGGGACATGAAAAGTAAATATAAAGAAACTTCAAGGGGTGGTCTCGCTGTAAACGTGGTAGAATGCTGATCCATGCCTAGCAAATCCCGTCAGTCACCTCGCCAGAACCCCGGTAAACCGGGCGTTCCGGCCGATACGTGGCGTTGGAACGGGATTGCGATGCAGGCCCGTCCGGAGCCTGCTCCGGAGCCGAAAGTTCCGGTGGCGCCGGTGTTTTTCCTCTGGTCGGACGAGACCGGCGAGTCCCGTGGCTATGGCGCATCGGACCTGCCGTCCGGCGCGTGAGGGGTTGGCGGGTTTCGCGGACCTCCGGCGAATCCGATGCGCGAGTGGGCTCGCGCGGTCCCAGCTGCCGCTAACTCCGGTGGACCCGCGTCACGCGCGGTGTGATCCCGGTCAGGATTTCCCACGCGATGGTGCCTGCCTTGGCGGCGAGTTCGTCAACGCGAACGTCCGGGCCGAAGAGCTCGACCTCGTCGCCGACCTCGACCGTCGTGTCCGTCACGTCGATCATGATCTGGTCCATGGTCACCCGCCCAAGGAGTGGAAAACGGCGGTCCTGGATGACGACTTCGGTTCCTTTCCCGGAAAGGCTGCGCGGATAGCCGTCGCCGTAGCCGGCGCCGACGGTCGCGACGCGGGTCGGACGCTCGGTGATGAACTCGCGTCCGTAGGAAACGCCGTGTCCGGCGGGCAGCTCGCGGATCAGCGTGACGCGCGACTTGAGACTCATCACGTTGCGGAGCCTCTGCTGGTGGCCCGGAAGCGGCGAGATGCCGTAGAGCATCAGCCCGGGCCGCACGAGGTTGCACGGGGAGTTGTCGTAGCCGAGCAGGCCGGCGCTGTTGGAGAGGTGGATCCATTCGAAGCGATCGCGACCGCCGAGCTTCGCGACGATTTCGGCGAAGCGGGTGAACTGTTCACGAGTGAAGTTTTCGTCTTCGTCCGCTGATGGAAGGTGGGATCCAACGCCCTCGATCTCGATTCCCTTGAGTGCCTCGAGTTCAGGGAGCAGGCAGGGCAGTTCCTCCGGCACGAAGCCGCCACGGCCCATGCCGGTATCGACAGCCAGGTGGCACTTGAGGCGCTTGTTCGCGGAGGTCGCGAGATCCGAGAAGTGCCGCGCTTCGTCGAGGGACGAAAGGCAAGGTGTCCACTCGCGGTCGACGATTTCGGCGCGCTCCTCGGACCATGTTGCTCCGAGCAGGTAGATCCGTGTGTCGATGCCGGCGTTCGAGATACGCCGCGCCTCGCCGACATTCGCCACGCCGAAGAATGCGATATCCTCATCCGCCAGCACGCGGGCGATTTCCTCAAGTCCATGGCCGTAAGCCCCGGCCTTCACCACCGCCATCACCCGGCAGCCCGAAACCTCGCGTGCCACGCCGAGATTGTGGCGCAGCGCGGCGAGATCGATTTCCGCCCAGGCGCGGGGTGGGGAGACAGGTGGCATCCGGGAGGAGTGGAACCGCCAAGACGCCGGGGAGGCAAAGGAAATCTGGAGGATGTAACTTGTGGAAGTGGACCGCGAGTTGGCCTTGGTTTAGGGCAGCTTGGTCGCTTGGTAGTAGAGCTTCGTCGGGCCAAGCTTGCTGCCGGTCTTCGAGGTGCCGCCTGAGAACTCGATGCAGTGGACCGCGCCTTCCTTGGCTTGCTCCGCCGTGAGTTCGAGCAGGATGTTGTCGGTTCCGTTGGCGATTTCGGCCGGAGTCAGCGCCGCTTCATCGACCTTCGGAGATCCGTAGGCCTGATGATACTTGTAGTCGAAGCGGTTCATTTTGATTCCGTCGAGTTCGCCGATCGGCTGGCTGAAGGAGACACGGAATCCACAGCCTTTCGGGGTCTTCTCCAGCTCCACCGCGGTGACGGCGAAAGCCTTGTCGATGTCCTTCGGCGTGATCTTCACCAAGCCTTCGGCACCGGCCCACGACAGGTGGGTCTTTCCGACCCACAGCGTGCCGTCCTTGGAGAAGGCGAGGCGGTGGTTGCCCTTTCCGAGATCTGTGTCGTTGAACATCGCCGTGAGTGACCCTTGGGTGACACCGCCGACCTCGTCGGCCAGATAGCGGACCAGCCACGGTTGGTTCATTTCGCCGATCAGGGTCTGGCCGCCATACGGTCCCCAGCTGTCCGGAATGGCGATCGGCTGGGTCGGGGAGTTGGCGAGTTCGCCTTGGGGAAAGCGCGCCGCCGGCTTGGTCCGCATCGCGTCGAGTTCCTCGACCGGGAGCTTCCGCGGGTCGCCCTTGTCCCAACCCTCGGTCCAGACGAGCGAGGCGGGGTGGCCGTAAAAGCCGCCCTTCTCGACCACATACAGCGGCGAGGTTCCGCGCCAGTCGCCTTGGTTGTCGTCGACCAGCAGGCGCCCTTGGGCATCGAAGCCAATGCCGTCCGGCGAACGGAAGCCGCTGGCAAATGGCTCCCACTTCGAACCGTCGGGCGAGAGTTTGATGATCCAGCCGCGGTAGGCGACGCGTGCGTACATCCGGCCGGCCTTGCCGCGGACCTTTCCGAAGTTCGGTCCTTGGATCATTTGCTCGAAGGTCGCGTCGCCGATGTCCGACCACTCGCCACGGATTTCGGGGCGGATGCCGGCGCCGTTCGAGGCGACGTTGAGGCCGATGTAGAGTGAGCCGTCGGGGCCTCTGGCCGGGCCGAAGGCGAACTCGTGATAGTTGCCGCTCATCCCGAAGTCATCGAAGACGGTCTCGTAGGTGTCGGCGGAGCCGTCGCCGTCGACGTCCTTGATCCGGGTGAGCTCGGCGCGCTGCATCACCAACACCGAATCGTTGCCTTCGCACAGCAGGCCGAGCGGCTCGTGCAGGCCTTCGGCGAAGCGCGACCAGCTCTTGGTCGCCGGGTCGAAGATCATGACTTCGCCGCGGTGGAAGGCGGCGGCGAGCTTGCCGTCGGGCCGGACGTCGAGTCCACCGATCTGCGGGTCGACGCCGGGAGGGTTCGGCATCGGTTCGACGTCGAAGGACTGCGCGCCGGCGATGGCGGCGGTGAGCAGGAGGAACGGAATGGAGCGCTTCATTTCCAACGGAAGGTGAGGGTGAAGGACTTGGCCTGTTCGGCAGTGATCTTGAGGCTGCCGGTGGACGAGGTGATTTCCACTCCGTCTTGCGGTGCGACATTGAGCGCGGCGGATCCGGAGGTGGTGAAGCTGCGCTCGATTCCTGTGCCGTCGGATAGCGGGTTCACCTTTTCCGTCCACTCGATCCCGAGCCGGCGGTAGCGGAAGGTCGGCAGCCCGTCCTTGCCGATGGCGTAGCCGAGGAAGTCGGAACCGGGGATGTCCTTGGAAGCGTTCGTGCTGAAGGGGAACGAGGCTTCCGTGTAGATCACGTCTCCGGCGATGCTGGCCTGCGAGCTGCCGTTGGCCCGCCAGTAGGGCCAGCCGTCGATGAAGCCGCCTTTCCAGACGTAGCGGAGGCGGCAATCACCGGCGTCGAAGCAGTAGGAAAGCTCTCCCGGCAGAGCGACCGCGATCGCGGCGGGCGAGGCGTCGGGGAGGAACATCCGCTGCACCTGCGGCCGGCGGACCAGCTCCTGGGGCAGGCTGTAGGGGTCGCCCTTGGTCTTCTTCAGCTCGGTTTTCCCCTCCGCCGCCTTCATGATGTAGTCGTAGAGCTTGCGCAGGGTCGGCTCGCCGAGGTGCGCCATCGACGGCATCTCGATCGCGCCGGGTCGCTTGGGCTGCGGTTCGATGCACCACTTCACGAACTTGTCCGCGTCCTTGCGGTAGATCCCGGCGATCTCGACCAGCGAGGGACCGACGACCATCTGGTCCACGGCGTGGCAGGCGGAGCAGTTCAGTTTGAAGACTTCGGCGACGGGCGGTTCCTCGGCGACGAGCGGTGCGACGAGGAGGATGGAGAGGAAGGCCTGCTTCATGGAGTTGACGCATAGTGACCGGATTCCGGAACCCGGCAAGTGGGGGTTAGAGACGTGGGGAGGGGACGTGGCCTATCAAAAGGGAGCGGCTCGGGTTGTGGCGGGAATGGGAAGGGGAAAGACGCGGAGGCGCGTGATCCCCTCAATCCGATAGCGTAGGGACGAGCGCCTCGCTCGTCCGCCGGATCGGGGTGCCTTGACGGAACACGGACGAGCGGGGCGCTCGTCCCTACCTTCTGAATTCGCCGAGTTTCCGATCCGGCTCGCTGTCGAAACCCTCGATTTCGATCCGGTTCGGGTAGCAGCGGACGATGGCATAGGCGGTGCGGTCCGCGGTTTCGACCATGCCCTTGAAGTTCACGTAGTGGCAGCCGTTGCGGGTGGCGTAGTTGCCCTTGTGGTTGTGGCCGTTGAACCACGCCACGACGCAGGGGGAGTCGTCGATCAACGCGACCACTTCGCGGTCGTTCCAGAGATTGTGCGGGTCCTCCGGGAGCACCGGGTAGTGGCAGCAGAGGATCACGCGTTCCTTCGCCGACGTCGCGGACTCGAGTTCCTTTTCGAGCCAGGCGAACTGCGTTTCGCTCAGGCCGCCGTTGTACGGTTGGCCGTTCTTGCGGCCGTCCTTCCGGAGCCGCGCCATCCATTTGCGGGCGGTGTCGGCGTGCTCGGGTCGGTAGGGGCTGACCTCGGTACCATCGAGGAGGACGATGCGGTAGCTGCCGATGACCCACGACGAGTAGCCCCGCTCAAGACCGAGTGCCCCCAGCACTTCGCCCTTCTTTTCGGCAGCTACGGAGAAGTCGTGGTTGCCGGGGACTTTGAGGTGATCCGGCTTGAGGTCAGCGTAGATGGCGTTGATCGGCTCGAAGCTTTCGAATTGCTCGTCGATGAAGTCGCCGAGGGTCACGACGGCGTTGAGGGGTCGGCGGTTGAGCTCGTTCACGCACTGCTTCAGTTTGCCGATCGAGGCCCGGTAGTGGCGGCTTCCGGCGGTCGGTTTGTCGGCATACTGCGGATCGGCGATAACTCCGAGGCTGAGATCGGGCGCATTCGCGTCCGCCGCAACCGCGCTGCCGGCGATGGGGAGAGTGAGGAGGAAGGAACGACGGTTCATGGAAATTCGGGATGCCGGATGTCGATGTGCAGACCTTTCCAGCAGGGGCGGGCCGGGTCGAGGAGCAGCTTGCCATCGGGGTGAATGATCTCGCCCTTGCGATTGATGGTGCAGGGGAGTTCGGAGGTGTCGATGAGTCGGACGACCGCTTTTCCGCCGTAGGTATCCCGCCACGCGAGGTGACTGCCGGATTGCATCGGGGCGAGGAGGAGTGGGATCTCCGGGTGATGGGCGCTACTGTGGCCGTAGCTGAAGCTGAAGCCGACCTCGCCCGGCTTCAGCGCCTCGGTGGCCATAGGCATGATGAGGTTGTCGGGTTCGTGCGTGCCTTGGGGATGAATGGCGTAGAAAATGTCCTCGGATTGGAACCCGTAGGCGACGAGTTGCCGGAAGCAGTCGTTGGAGGTGCCTCTCCAACGGCCGAGTTCGGTCCCCGTCGCGTCCTCGACCAGTGCCTTGGTGCCTTCGTGGGGGTAGGCGCCGAATTCCTGATCAAACTCGAGCAGCGCGAGCGAGAACGATCGGGTGTTGCTCAGGGCCTGTTGAAAGTTGGCTGCTTTCCTCTGGCGCTTGAGCATTGAGAACGAGATCCCCGCGACGACCAGCAAGACGGCGACGAAGCAGATTCCCATCGCAAGATCCAATCGGGAGACTCCTGGTCGCTTGGCCACGGAATGATGGAAGCGGGTGGGGGGACAGGTTGCCAGAGGGAAAAGGGGGTCGGACTTTTGCGGCTGTATGAAGGCGGCTGCGGAGTGTGTTTCCGACGGTTGAAGGTCACGAGCCGTTCGCCAGACCCCGTAAACGGGGAACTACAAACCCCTGGAACCGGCCTGTGGGGTTCGTAGTTCCGCCTTCAGGCGGTTTTGGGGAACGGGTCGTGCTTTTTGCTTCTCCGAGGCCTGAATTCCCGCCCTACCCCCGCAGTTGACCCGGGGGGGCGGGATTGCTAGCGTCCGCGCCCTTTTCCCCTGATGAGCAACGCCTACAAAGACACGATCCTGCTGCCGCAGACGGATTTCCCCATGCGGGGTGATCTCGTCAAGCGCGAGCCGGAACGACTCGCCCGATGGGAGTCCGAAGGTCTTTACGGGCGAATTATCAACCGCCGGAAGGAAGCGGGAGCCCCGAGGTTCGTGCTGCATGACGGACCGCCGTTCGCCAATGGCGACGTGCACATGGGCACCGCGCTCAACAAGGTTCTCAAGGACCTGGTGGTGAAGTCGAAAACGATGGCCGGCTACGAGGCGCCGTTTGTCCCCGGCTGGGACTGTCACGGCCTGCCGATCGAGTTCAAGGTGGTCAAGCAGGCCCAGGGGCTCGAGCCCGCCGAGATCCGTCGGCGCTGCACCGAGTTTGCGGAGAAGTTCATCGATATCCAGCGCGCCTCATTCAAGCGCCTCGGGGTCTTCGGTGACTGGGAGAATCCCTACCTGACGATGGCGCCCGGCTATGAGGCCGAGATCGTGCGCGTGTTCGCCAAGCTCGTCGAAAGCGAGGTCGTCTACCAGTCGAAGAAGCCGGTCCAATGGAGCTACGGCGCCCACACCGCCTTGGCCGAGGCCGAGGTCGAGTATCAGGACAAGGTCAGCCCGTCGATCTACGTGAAGTTCGCGCTCACTCCGAGCGCCGCCGCCAAGCTCGGGATCGGCAACGCGTCGATCGCGATCTGGACGACCACCCCGTGGACGCTGCCGGCGAACCTCGGCGTGGCCGTGCATCCGGACTTCACCTATGTCGTGGGCCAGTTCGACGGCAACGGCCGCAAGGAGATCCTGATCGTGGTCAAGGAACTCGTCGAGGCCCTGACCGAGAAGACCGGCATGCGGCTGGTCAACACGCTCAAGGAACTGAAGGGCCGCGAGCTCGAGAACCTGACGGCCAACCACCCGTTCCTCGAGCGCGAGTCGAAGATCATCCTCGGCCAGTTCGTGACGACCGAAACCGGCACCGGCGCGGTACACATCGCTCCGGGGCACGGCGCGGACGACTACGTCGCCGGGCAGCAGTACGGACTGGGCGTGCTTTCGCCGGTCGATGACGACGGACTCTTCACCGAGGAAGCCGGCTTGCCCGATCTCGTCGGCAAGCATGTCTTCAAGAGCAACGAGTGGATCATCGAGTTGCTCGAGAAAAAGGGCGTGCTGCTGGCGCGCGAGGACTACGAGCACAGCTACCCGCATTGCTGGCGCTCGAAGACCCCGATCATCTTCCGCGCGGTCGAGCAGTTCTTCATTTCGATCGAAGACCTGCGACGCACCGCGCTTACGGAAATCGACAAGACCGAATGGCTCCCCGCGTGGGGCCGCAACCGGATCTACGGAACGGTCGAGGCCCGGCCCGACTGGTGCATCTCGCGCCAGCGGACGTGGGGCGTGCCATTGCCCGTGTTCTTCGAGGACGGGAAGGCGGTGCTGTGCGCCGACACCGCCCGCAAGGTGGCCGATCTGGTCGAGAAGGAAGGCACCAATGTCTGGTTCGAACTTTCGGATGAGGAGTTGTGCGAGCGCCTCGGTCTGAAAGCCGGACTCAAGAAGTGCCGCGACACGCTCGACGTCTGGATCGACTCCGGATGCTCGCATGTGGCGGTGCTGGAAAAGCACCCGGAGCTGAGCGCCCCGGCGGATCTTTATCTCGAGGCGACCGACCAGCACCGCGGCTGGTTCCAGAGCTCCCTGATGATGAGCGTGGCCTATCGTGGCAGCGCTCCTTACAAGACAGTGCTCACGCACGGCTTCGTCGTCGACAAGGACAAGAAGAAGCTTTCCAAGAGCGAGGCGGAGAAGGCGGGCAAGCCGATCGACGCGGCGCACTTCTACAACAAGTACGGTTCGGACATCGTGCGCCTGTGGGTCAGCTCGGTGGACTGGCAGACCGAGGTGCCGTTCGGTGAGGACCTGTTCAAGCAGGTCGCCGAACCTTACCGCCGCCTGCGCAACACGCTGCGGATCCTGCTCGGCAACCTCGACGGCTTCGATCCCGATATGGACCGGGTGGCTGCGAGCCACATGCCGCTGCTCGACCAGTGGATCCTCGAGAGGCTCCACTCGGTGGTCGCGGAATGCCGCAAAGCGTACGATCGCTACGAGTTCCGCAAGGTCTTCAACGAGCTGAACCAGTTCTGCGCCACCGACCTGTCCGCCGTTTACATCGACGCGACCAAGGACCGGATGTACTGCGATGCTCGTAATTCGGTGCGGCGTCGTGCGAGCCAGACGGCGATGTACGACATCTTCAGCTCGCTGACGCGTCTGCTGGCGCCGATCCTCGCGTTCACCGCCGACGAGGCGTGGGAGTACGCGCCGTTCACCGACGGCAGCGTGCACGAGCAGGACTTCCCCGAGCCCGATGGCAGCTTCGCCTCCGGTGATGCGACGAAGAAGGTCAACCGCCTGCTCGAAATCCGCCGCGACGTTCAGCAGGTGATCGAGGAGCGGGTTCAGGCCAAGGCTTTCAAGAAGAACAACGAGGCGGCGGTCACCCTGGTCGTGAAGGAGGGCGAGCCGGTTTACGATCTGCTCAACGACTCCGACTTCGCCAAGGAGTTCTTCATCGTGGCCGAGTTCGATGTTTCGGCCGGATCGGAGTTCTCGGTGAAGATCGCGAAGTCCGAGCACGGGATGTGCCCGCGCTGCCGCCGCTACGAGCCGATCAAGGAGGATGTCTGCGAACGTTGCTCCGGGGTAGTTGCGAGGGCTTGAGCCGGGCTGTGCCCGGAGTTCCGAGTGAGAAGCAGGAAGTGAAAAGTGACGATCAGCAGCCTGCGGCAGGCGGGAAGAAGGTGAAGCTCTGGCCGTGGTTGCTGGGAGTGACCTTGCCGCTGTATGTTCTCGATCAGGTCACGAAGTTCTGGGTGATCCGGACCTTCAGCGATCCTCCCGAAGGCTGGAACCACACGCAGGACCCGCCGATCGAGGTGATTCCCGGCTTCCTCAACTGGGTCCGGGTCCACAATCAGGGAGTGGCTTTCGGCATGGGCAACGGGACCGAGTGGGCGCCCCTGGTTTTCCCGTTCATTTCGATCGCGGCCTTCACGTTGATCACTCTCGGACTGAAGAAGGGCTTCTTCGTCGGAAAGACGGGTATCCTCGCGGTGTCGCTGCTGGTCTGCGGGATCGTCGGCAATCTGACCGACCGGCTCGTTCAGGGTTCTCTGCTCGGCTACATGAAAGGCGCGCCATTGTGGGAGCGGCTGAAGGCCGGCTACGTGGTCGATTTCATCGATGTGAAGCTGCCGCTCTACGACAAGATCGTTCCGTCGAGCGGCGGGCACTGGCCGTCGTTCAATGTCGCGGACTCGTGCATCTGCATTGCTGCCGTGCTGCTTTTCATCTCCGGCTGGCGGGCGGAGTCGAAGAAGTCCTGAGGGCGGGCTTGTCAGGAACGCCCCGGGGCCGGAGGATGCCACGGGTGAGGTGGTTGATTTCCATGGTGGTTCTCGCGCTCGCGCCGTTTGCGACGGCAGCGGAACTTCCTCCATCCCCCGAAGGGCACATCCTTGATGAGGCCCGGATCTTTGCCTCAGAGCCGGAGCGTCTCGCGGCCCTGTCGCAGCGCCTCACCGAATTCTCCGACCGCACCGGCTTCCGGCTCGAGGTCGCGTGTCATGGCAGCCTGATCGGAACCACCCCGTTCGGGCAGGCGATCCGGTTGCGCGACGAGTGGCTCGGCGAGGAACCGGGCATGGTGGTGGTGATGGAAATGGACGGTGGCAAATGGGAACTCGGATGGCAGGAAGTCCGGACGGTGCTGACCGAAAGCGGTGACGAGGTTCCGGTGCTCGGGCCGGCGGCGGTTTCACCCCAGGACCGGATTGCGATCCGCAACCGGCTTGCCGAACTGCCGCCGATGCGTGCGGGATCGATGCAGGACGCGGAGACCTTTATCGAAGTGCTGCTCGACGAACTGGATCTTGCGTTGTCGGAGGAGCCCGACGCGGGACCCCGGCGCGGACACGTGCTCATTCTGGGGCTTGGCCTGCTGGCCGGCATGCTGCTGGTGGCGATGCTGGTCTATGCGGCTGTCCGGCGTGCGGACCGAATTGCGGGCGACCGCTTCGTTTTCCCGGATGTGAAAGTCGAACCTCGCCTCGGAGCGCCGCTCGGCGGCGGCAAGGTCAATTCGCGGAGCTTCGGGCCTTCGGCTTCATGACCGCCGGCCGGATCGGCAGGTGATTCGGCAGTAAAGCCGAGAAAAGGTGCACCAGCGGATAGGCGACGAAGGCGAGGAAGATTCCCATCAGGAGGAAGCCGATGATGAAATCGGCCACGCCTTGCGGCAGATTGCCGATGCGCGGGATGGTGACGCCGAGGTTTTCCCTTAGCCACCCTCCCATCCGGTACTGGGCGACGCGAATGAAGGGCTCGGTCAGCGGGTTGCTGACGAAACAGGATGCCACCGCAAAGGGAATGTTGACGCGCGCCCGGGTGGCGATGGCGGCCGACGCGAGCGTCTGCATCGGCATCGGCATCATGGCGAAGAAAAGGCCGACCGAAATCCCTCCGGCGACAGTGTCGCGGCAGGGTTGCCAGAGCCGCCGGTCGAGCAGCCGGGCGCGGATGGCCTGCCACCATTGCCAGTTGCGCAGCCGCCGGTGCCGCATCAGCCGATGGACCTTCCGCACGAGGCGGAGATATCGGACTTTCCACATGCGGGACGGCATGGCGCACCATCCGCCCGACCGGCGTGCGAATCAATGGCAAATCCCTTGCCGAGGGCGATGGAGCCGACATGCTGCGTCCGCCCGACCCACCATGAACTGGATCCCGGTAAGTATTCTTAGCCTTCTCGACTCCCTGTCTCTTCTCGCCACCGGAACACCCGGTGCCGGAGCGGGCGAGTCCGAGATGAACCCCCTCCAAGCGCTCATCCTCGGAATCGTCGAAGGCCTGACCGAGTACCTTCCGGTCAGTTCAACCGGGCACCTGATCGTGGCGCAGAGGTTCATGGGCATCGGACTCGAAGGTCAGGAAAAGCAGGCAGCGGACTGCTTCGCGATCTGCATCCAGGCCGGTGCCATCCTCGCAGTGCTCGGACTCTACTGGCCGCGGGTTCGACAGATGATTCTCGGATTGCTCGGAAGAGATTCGGAAGGGCTGAAGCTGATCGTCTCGCTGATCGCGGGATTCCTCCCCGCGGCAGTGATCGGCCTGTGGCTCAATGACGCCATCGAAGAACGGCTTTTCGGCCTGAAGCCGGTGGTGGGCGCGTGGCTCGTCGGAGGAGTCGCGATTCTTTTCGTATCGCGCTGGATGAAGCGCGGAGGCGGCTCCGAGGGCGTCGATCTGGCGGAGATTACGTGGAAAATGGCGCTGGTGGTCGGCTTCGCGCAGTGCGTGGCGATGTGGCCTGGCACGAGCCGCAGCCTGATGACGATCCTCGGCGGCGTGTTGGTCGGCCTGCGCTTGGCCGCCGCCGTGGAGTTTTCCTTCCTGCTCGGGCTAATCACGCTGAGCGCGGCGACCGCGAAGAAAGCGGTTTGGAAGATCGATGGACTGGGCGAGCGCTACGACGCGTGGGGCGGTGGAGCGCTTCTGATGTGGGACAGCTACGGTTTCGTGCCCCTGCTGGTCGGGGTCATTGCGGCCACCGTTTCCGCCGCCTTGGCGGTAAAGTGGATGGTCGGCTACCTCAACCGCCGCGGATTGGCCGTCTTCGGTTGGTACCGGATTGCGATCGGCATTGCCGTCGGCGCGCTGATTCTTGTTGATTTCCACGGCTTCGGAACGGCCTGATTTTCTCTTGCCCGGGAGCCGCAGCGGGCTTGGACTGGGGGACGATGCTCTCTCAAACCCTCACGTGGCTTCGCCGGCTGATCATGGTCGGTTTCGCATGCCTGTGCGTGGGGCCGGCGGTGGCCGGGAAGACCGTGCGGGTTGCAATCGCCGACGGATTCGATTTTCCCGTCGGGAAGCCGAACGCCGAGGGCTACTACAAGGCCCGCGGCCTCCGCCTGCGCTCCCCGACTCACTTCGGCGAGGACTGGAACGGACGCGGGGGCGGCAACACCGACCTGCGGGATCCGGTGTATGCGACGGCCAATGGCGTGGTGGTCTGGGCGTATGATGTCAGGAGCGGCTGGGGCAACGTGGTGATCATCCGACATGCCTATCGCGATCCGAAGACCGGTCAGGTCCGCTACTGCGATTCGCTCTACGGGCACCTCAACGACATGTATGCCAAGGTCGGCCAGCAGGTGAAGCGGGGCGACAAGATCGGCACCATCGGGACCAACCGCGGGATGTATGCGGCCCACCTGCACTTCGAAATCCGCCACAACATCTACATCGGTATGCACCGGAACAGCGTGGCCGCCAACTACACCAACTGGGCCGACCCGACCGACTTCATCAACAAGTACCGGCGGCTTAACCGGGAGTGGGGCAAGCAGGCGGTTCCGATCGGCACCTGTCCGGAATACAAGGGGTTCCACGGACTCTGAACCATGGCCATCCGAGCGAAGGGTCAGGGGTGGCAGTTTGCCACACTGCTGGTGGTCGCGTTGCTGCTCTGGGGCATCGAACGATGGAAGCCGGGTCTGTTGCGGGATTTCTGGAAAGAGTCACCCGGCGACAGCTCGGCACGGGTGGGCAACTTCGAGCAGATCGACGGATGCAGGTGGATCGGGCACGATCGGAATGATGGCGACAGCTTCAAGGTGAGGCTGCCGGATGGCCGGATTGAAGAACTCCGGCTCTACTTCGTCGATGCTCCGGAATCGGAGTTCCGGACCTATGGCGGCGGTCGGACGAACCGGGAACGGATCGCCGAGCAGGCGTCGGACCTGGGAGTCACCGCGGAAGAGGCGGTGGAGATCGGGCGACTGGCGAAGGCGGAAGTCGAGGAATGGTTGTCGCAGGATCCCTTCACGGTCTTCACCGAGTGGGACGACCCGTTCGGTGATCGCAGGTTTCATGCTTTTGTCGTTTGTCCCGATGGCGAGTGGCTGCACGAACGTCTGGTGAGGGAAGGGCTGGTGCGTATCCATACGAAAGGCGCTTCGGTTCCGGGACAACGTTCGGAAAGGGAGCAGGAGTCACGTTTGGGGCGCTTACAGGAAATCGCGCGACAATCCCGGAAAGGCGTGTGGGCCATGTCTTCTCTGGCGCGCTGAGCCTCCGACTCCACAGCGTTACACTTTCGCCAGAAATCGCATTTCGTCGCGCAACTTGGTCGGAGTTTTGCTGTATCCCCACTGTCCCCGGACACCCCAAACTCCCTCAAAGAACATGAACGCCCGTTCTGCCGCCCTTGCGGCTGTCGTCTGCGCTGCGCCCATGGCGCAGGCCGTCGTGATTACATCCAGTGCCACCAATGTGGCTTCAACGACCGTCGGTGCGTCAACCGACACCACTCCACCAACCACGCAGAACTTCGGAAACGGCAACGGCCGCTCGGTGAACGCCGTGGCGACCGCCCTGAACCTGAACGATGCCACTCCGGTCAGTTTCACCTATTCCGAGCCGGGCTCGCCCAGCCCGTTCGCGACAGCATCGATCGCTTCGCCCAGCGGTGGTGGAACCCCGACGCCGAACGTGACCTCGTCTTTCACCTACACGATCCTCTTCGAAGTTGAGACGGGCCAGGCGGCCAACGTGATCTTCGATTTCAGCTACGACCTCGTCGAAGACGGGCTGAACGGCCAGATCACCTGGAACGTCGTCGGTCCCGGAGGACTGGTCGGGGCGCTTTCCGGTTCGGTGGGAAGCAACGCCTCGGACACCGAGAATCTGGTGAACCAGTCCATCCCGACCCAAGCCTTCCAGCTTACGAACGCGGGATCCTACACCTTTACCCTCACCGGTACCACGAATGGCGACAACCAGAGTGTGAATCCCAACACGTCAGTTACGGTCAATGCCGACAGCCTGAACTTCACGGCAGCCAGTGTCTCCACGGTGCCCGAGCCTGGAACGGCGATTCTGGGCATTGCCGGCATCGCACTGTTGTTCGGTGTGCGCCGGCGCCGTTGATCAAGGGATTGATCGTTTCCCGGCCGACCGCTTGACTGAGGGCGTGAGCCGGCGGTTGATCGAAATCTCGCGGGCGCTGACCGAAAGGCTGCGCCCGCTTTCCTTTTCCACAGCAAGTCATGTTTACCTTCCGACCGACTACGCCAGGAAGCCTCACGAGGCCTATCTGAAGCGCTTCGGGAAGGGGCCGAAGCGGGTGCTGTTCCTCGGCATGAATCCCGGACCGTGGGGGATGGCCCAGACCGGCGTGCCCTTCGGTGAAATTCCCGCGGTCAAGGACTGGATGGGGATCGACGAACCGGTGGGGAAGCCGGACCCCGAACACCCGAAGAGAAGGATCGAGGGCTTCGCCTGCCAGCGTTCGGAAGTGAGCGGCCGCAGGCTGTGGGGCTACTTCGCGGAAAAGTATCCGCAGGCCGAAGACTTCTTCGCCGGGCACTTCGTCGCGAACTACTGCCCGCTTGTCTGGATGGGCGAAACCGGCGCGAACATCACGCCCGACAAGTTGCCGTCTTCCGAAATGGAACCTGTCGAGGATGCCTGTATGGAGCATCTCGCCAAGCTGCTCGAAATACTACGGCCCCAGTATCTGATCGGCGTCGGTGCCTACGCCGAGGCCAAACTGGCGACCGCCGCGGAGGTAGTCTCTAGCACCGCCACCGTCGGCAGGGTGCTGCATCCGTCTCCGGCATCTCCGGCCGCCAACCGGGGATGGGCGGAGGCGGCCGAGAAGCAGCTGAAGGCGCAGGGCGTGCTGGAAGGATAGGGCGCCGGGCATGTCGATCGCGGGTCGTCGCGATGCCTGCGGGAACACGGATCGAACGATTTCTCTTTTCTTTCCAAAAGTTTCAGATAATTCTGAAAATACAGAAAGGAGAGATCATGAAATTGCAGGATCGAGTCGAAGGCATTGAGGTTTACTACGACGGGCGATGCGGAATGTGCTGCACCTTCCACGAGTGGATCAACCGGCAGCCGAGGGCGTTTCCGATCTCCTTCATCCCGTATCAGGCCGACTACGCGGAGAAGGTGTTTCCGGGCCTGGGAACCCTGGATCCCGCGCGGGAGATGGTGGTCCGGACGAGCGGGGGCGAGATCTTCCGCGGTGCGGAGGCGTGGGTTTGGTGCCTCTTCAGCTGCGCCAATCATCAGCGGGCGGCCCGCCGCCTGGCGGGCCCCGGGTTGCTCCCTGTGGCCATCCACGCGTGTCGTGTGCTTGCGGCCAATCGCCACGCTCTGAGCAAGGTCTTTTTCCGCAGGAAGGACCGGCAGGTCCGCGAGGAACTGCACCGGATGGAGGTGGAGAAGTGCGGGGAGGGAGTCTGCGCGACGACCCCGGGCCGGTGAGGTCAGCCTTGCTCCGGAAGTCGGAAGAACAGGATCGCGCCGGCGGCATCGATGAGTGCGACCCGATTGCCTGACGGCGAGATCGAGGCGTGCCAGCAGTTGTGGGGTATCCGTTCGGACGGCTCTCCCACCGATCGCATCTGGAAGTCGAGGACCCGGACAGTGGGTTTGTCGCGTGAGACGCGGATGATCCTCCGGCGAGGCATGTCGATCTTGACCAGTCCCACTTCGAGATCCGAGGTGACTTTCCGGATCTCGCCGTCTTTCCCTTCCCGGCAGCTCAGGTCGAAACCGGAGCTCCAGCCACCCTTGTCGACAATGGCGGCGAAGCCTCCGTCCGGCGTGACTGCGTAATCGCAAAGGGCGGGGTAGTCTTCGCCTCCCTCACCGAGCCCCGTGTCCCAGACCGTTTCGTGGGTGCCGGAGCGGGCGTCGATGCGGTAGATGACGCCGTGGTGGACGTAGGCGGCCCCTCGTTGCATCGATGACGTGTTCCAGAAGTATCCCACCAGTTCCGCCATCACCGGTTTCTTCGACTTTTCCGGGTCCACGAAGTGCAGATTCGAACGGCGGTTCTCCACTTCCTCGATTGCGAGCACGTTCTGTCCCGGAACCCACTCGAGAGCGGAGGGGAGAGAAAGCTTCACTCCGAAACGCTTCAAGGTGGCGGACGTCGGGATCCGTTCCTCGACGGACCCGTCCTTCGGGGCAATCTTGAGCAGCGCCCGGTCTTTTCCCGGGATGTCGTTGACCACCCATGCCGACGCGGCTCCGACGCAGAAGCCCTCGACATTGCCGTCGAAGGCCTTCTCCCAGAGGGTTTTCCGTTCACTGACTTGGTAGAGCCCCAGCAGGGCGCTCTTTCTCAGAACCATGCAGGTGGACTCGTCGGTCCAGACCGCGCGAATCTCCTGCATCTCCGACGGATCACCCGCGGCCTCGACCGCCCACTCCAGTTCCGGCCGCTCGGCTTGGAGGGAACAAGCGGAGACGAACAGGATGGCGAGGAGGCGCTTCATGCCAAAACGAAGTTTATCTCAGCAGGTTCCAAGCGGTGACCAGCGCCTTCAGGCCGGCCATCTCGATCGACGAATCGATGCCACAGCCCCACAGGATGCGCCCGTCGTCGTGCTGGAGCTGGACATAGGCGGCGGCACTCGCGTCGGAGCCACCCCGCACGGCGTGGGAACGGTAGTCGGTCACTTTGATGTCCTTCAGTCCGGCATTCTCGAGGGCGTGGACGAAGGCGTTGATCGGACCGTTGCCGAGCCCCTCGATCTTCTTTTCCTCGCCGTCGAGCACGATGGTCGCGGTGCAGTCGACGCGACCCTTCTCCGACGTGTGGTGGACGAGTTCGTAGTCGCTGACCGCGAGGTGCGTCTCGACGTTGGCGAACAGTTCGTAAAACGCGTCGCGGATCTCGTCGGCCGAGAGCTCCTTGCCGCGCTTGTCCGCAAGGTCGTAGATCGTCTTGCCGACCTGCGGGTGCATGGTCTTCGGCAGGTCGAGGCCATGCTCGCGATCGAGGATGTAGGCCACGCCACCCTTTCCGGACTGCGAGTTGATGCGGATGATGGCTTCGTAGGAACGACCGATGTCCTGCGGATCGATGGTCAGGTAGGGCACTCCCCAGGGGAGGCCGGCGTTCTCCTTGAGCTCCCGCTCGCGGCGGTCGAGGCCTTTCTTGATCGCGTCCTGGTGCGACCCGGAGAAGGCGGTGAACACAAGCTCGCCGGCGTAGGGTTGCCTTTCCGGCACGGTCATGCGGGTCACGCGTTCGTAGACGGCCCGCAGCGACGGCAGGTCGGAGAAGTCGAGCCCGGTCGGAATGCCGTGGCTGTTCATGTTCAGCGCGACGTTGACGATGTCGAGGTTGCCGGTGCGCTCGCCATTGCCGAACAGGGTTCCTTCGACCCGGTCGGCGCCGGCCATCAGGCCGAGCTCGGTGGCGGCGGTGCCGGTTCCGCGGTCGTTGTGGGTGTGCAGCGAGACCCACAGGCAGTCACGACGGCTGAGGTTGCGGCACATCCACTCGATTTGGTCGGCATGGACGTTGGGAGTTGCCCACTGGACGGTGTCCGGCAGGTTGACGATCATCTTCTTCTCCGGCGTCGGCTGCCAGACCTCGATGACCGCGTTGCAGCACTCGACAGCGAAATCGAGTTCGGTATCGGAGAACGACTCCGGGGAATACTGCAGGACGACCTCGGTGTCCGGAACGGTCGGGACCAGTTCCTTCACGAGGCGCGCGCCCTCGACCGCGATGTCGCGGATTTCGTCGCGCGAGGCATCGCCGAAGGTCACCCGGCGCTGCAGCGGCGAGGTCGAGTTGTAAATGTGGACGATGGCCCGTTTGGCGCCATTGATCGCCTCGAACGAGCGGCGGATCAGGTGCTCGCGGGTCTGGACGAGGATCTGGATCGTGACGTCGTCAGGGATGCGGTTCTCCTCGATGAGACGTCGGCAGAAATTGAATTCGGTGTCGGCGGCGGAAGGGAAGCCGATCTCGATCTGCTTGAAGCCGACGCGGCACAGCAGGTCGAAGAACTCGAGCTTCTCCTCGATCGACATCGGTTGGGGAAGCGCCTGGTTGCCGTCGCGCAGGTCGACGGAGCACCAGATCGGGGCGTGGTCGATCACCTGGTCCGGCCAAGTGCGGTCGGGCAGGGAGACCGGCGGAAACGGCCGGTATTTCGAGATGGCGGATGGGTTCATGGTCGGAAGCAGAGAGCTGGGAGCAAAGAGCAGGAAAATAGAAGAACGGGTGCCGCGGAAAGTGCGGCGGCCGGAAAAACGGCGGTAGGGAAAGGGAAAACTCAGCGGGTGGCCAGCCCTAGAAGGAGGGCGGGCAGATCAAGCAGGCCGCGGAGGATGAAGTTCATCTGGGCGGAGGCTGCTGCTTGGGCCACGGGGTGTCGAGGCAGAAAAGGTACGGCGTCGGCGCGACCTTCCGCACACCCGAAAGCCGGCCTCCCCAAGTCCCGGCAAAGCTGCGACAAGGGGTCGTGCGAGAGTTGCTGCTGAACGAGGAAATCTACGATCGAGTCATCGAGGAGATGGTCGGTGGGGCGGAACGCTTCGTTTGGATCGTGACCGCGGACATCAAGGACCTGCACGTGGTCCGCGGGAAGCGGTCGCTCCCGTTCCTGTCGGTGCTCGCCGACCTGGTCGAAGCCGGTGTGGCGGTGCGGCTGATCCACGCCAAGGAGCCGGGGCCGAGGTTCCGGGAGGACTTCGACCGCTATCCGGTGCTGGTGGAGAGCGATCTTTTCGAGCGGGCGCTTTGTCCTCGGGTGCACACCAAGGCCGTGATTGTCGATGGCAGGCGGGCCTTCGTCGGCTCCCCGAACCTCACGGGTGCCGGGATGGGCGCGAAGCATCCGGACCGGCGGAATTTCGAGGCCGGATTCGTGACCGACGAACGCGACGACGTGCGGCGGCTGATGGGCTGGGCGGACGATCTGTTTCTCGGCGAATTCTGCGGTCGTTGCCGGCTGCGTGACCGATGTCCGGACCCGTTGGATGGCGATTGAGCCGCGAACTTGAAACTTGGCACCTGAAACCTGAACCCTACCGTCCCGGGCGTGTTCCAGATCGTCTTCAACGAAATCAGCGCGGCCGAGATCTCGCAGCTCGATACCCTCGAGCAGCTTGACCTGCTGGATGAGTTCAAGGTGACGCAGCAGGATCTGGAGAACATCGACGGGGAGCGCTTCGGCAAGATCGAGCGGGACGGCAAAACCCTCTACCGTTTCCGGGCGCGGGACTGGCGCCTGTATTTCGAGGTCAAGGACGGCTCGGTGATCGTCCACCGCCTGCTGCACAAGGGCACGTTCTCCGACTTCGTATTCCGCTCGAAGATCCCTCTTGCCGAGGATGAGGAATTGGCCGAGTCGAAGCACTTCTGGAAGCTGATCGACGAAGGTCGCGCCGCCCGTCGGGTCTGATGCCGCCGAATCGGCACGTTTTTCCTTTTCCCGGGCTATCCGGTCGCTGCTAGATAGCGGGGGACATGAAGTGGATCATTTATGTGGTGCTCGGCGCCGCGCTTGCCGCCGGATGGCTGTTCTTCATGAACAAGGACAAGGGCAAGCAGGAGGAGATCGAGCGAGAGATCGCGGCGATCGAAGAGCGCGGCTATCAGGACGAGATGGAGAAGATCCCGTCGATGCGCGACCAGATCGAGAGTCTCGACAGCAGCAAGACGCTTACCGGAATCCTGATGGCTTTCCTCACCGCCGGATTGGTGGGTGTGATCTTCGTGTTCGACCTGCTGCCGGCGATCGCGCACCGGATGACCCATGCGGTCTACGACAGCGCGGAGGAGGTCGAGGAGGATCCGATGCACGATGCCCGTGCCAAGCTGGCGCAGGGTGAATACGACGAGGCGGTGGCCGCGTTTCGTGATGCCGCTGCGGCTGACCCGATGAACCGTCTGCCATGGGTCGAAATCGCGAAGGTCCAGCGCGACCAGCTCAAGGATCCGCACGCCGCGGTGGCGACCTTGCGCGAGGCGATCGAGGGCCAGGAATGGCTCCAGAACGACGCCGCGTTCCTGATGTTCCGGTTGGCGGAGATCTACGACGAATCGCTGCAGGACCGGATGTCGGCCTCGATGATCATGCAGCAGGTGATCGACCAGTTCCCCGAAACCCGCCACTCGGCGAATGCCCGCCACAAGTTGCAGGAGTGGGGCGTGGCGTAACGCGGTTCAGAAGTCGACCGGGCGTCGGCCCCTGCTCTGGGTGGCGGTGCTTGCCGTGGCCGGAGTATTGGTCGCGGACGGTGCGTGGATCGTCGGGCTGGCGCTGTTAGTCTCGATCGCGGGCGTCGTTGGTGCCGCCGGTTGTTGGCGGTTGCTCGGAGCCGGTGCGGTTGTGGCGTTGGTCGCAGGCACCCTGCACCTGAGGGATGTCTCGGATCGGAGGGAGAGGCGCGATGCGTTGGGCGACGGTCGCTACGGCGAGCTGACGCTCACGTTGATCGAGCAGCCGCAAGCCCACGGGCGCTTTTGGTCGGCGGTCTGCGAGGAGCGGGGAACCGAGGGCAAAGTCCGGCTCCGTGCGCTGGGGAATCCGCCGGGGAAGGGCGCAGTTGTGGAGGCCAAGGGCGTGCTGAAGCCGCCGCAGCCTCCGCGCAATCCGGGAGAGTTCGACGTCCGTCCCTGGCTCGACCGCAAAGGGGTCTTTGCGGAAATGGATGGCAGGGTGTCGGTGGTGAGGGAACCGGATCCCGGGGCGATCTTCGGACAGACGATTCGTGAGGGCTTCCGGAATGCGGTGACACGTGGGCTTGATCCGCAGTCGCGGGAGGCGGCGGTCATTCGCGCGGTGGTTCTCGGAGAGCACCCCGGGGATGACGTGCTGATCGAGCCGTTTCGGCTGAGCGGCACGCTGCACGTTTTTGCGGTCAGCGGACTTCATGTCGGGATGGTCGGGCTGCTCGGGTGGTTGCTGATGCGGTCGCTCGGCATTCCCCGGCAGGCGGCATTGATCCCGCTCGTGCTGATGATGTTCGGCTATGCATGGCTGACCGGAATGAAACCTCCCGCGATGCGTGCTGCATGGATGGCGGCGGTCGTGCTGGGTGCATTCTGGTTCCGCCGCAGGCCGGATCTTGCCAATGCGCTCGGGCTCGCGGCTTTGCTGGTCGTCCTTCTCGATGCCGACCGCATCTTCAGCGTCGGCGTTCAGTTGTCGTTCGGGGTCGTCGCCGCGATCGGACTTCTTCACCGGCCGGTATCCCGCCTCTTTTCGTGGATCGCGCGACCCGAACCTTACCTGCCTCGATCACTTTACGGACGATGGCGGGAAGGGGGCTTACGGATCCGGCAGCGCTCCGCGGATTTGTTCACGGTCTCGGGCTCCGCCTGGCTAGGGTCCGCTCCGCTGACGGCTTGGCATTTCGGGATCGTCACTCCGGTTTCAGTGGTCGCGAGCGTGGTCCTCTCTTTGGTGGTCCTGCCATTGCTTGGAATCGCGCTCATGGCGGCGGCCTGCTCACCACTGCCGAAGCTGAGCGAGTGGCTCAACCTGGCCAATGCGCAGCTGGCCGGCATTGCCCTTTCGATCGCGAAAGCGGGGCAAAACGTGCCCGGTGGTCATTTCTCGGTGCCACACGGGAGACCCGGGGACGAGTTTCTGATCGTCTACGATCTGGGAGATGACGGGGCCGCCTGCTGGCACGGCGGTGGTTCGTCGCTGCTGATCGATGGGGGAGGGCAGTGGAATTTCGAACGCGTCGTGCTGCCGTCCTTGAGGGAAATGGCGCTGCGTCCCGACTCGCTGGTGGCCACACATCCCGACGGCGGGCACGTCGGGGGTTTGGTGGAGGCGATGGACGCCTTTCCGGTCCGACGCGGATTGGTGCCGGTCCAAAGGGCACTGAGCTCCAACTACCGTGATCTGCTGGTCGCTGCGGAAGCCCGCGAGGTGCCATTGGTGCTGGGAGGAAAGGATGCGATCTACCCGCTCGCTGAAGGTGCTCGTTTGGAAGTGCTGCATCAACCCGATTCTTGGAACTGGCACCAGATTGCCGACGAGAGGGTCATGCCCGTGCGGCTAAATTGGCGGAGTTGGCGGATTCTCTTCGTGGCGGATGCAGGCTGGGCCACGGAACGAGCGATGCTGGAATCCGGGGCCGATCTGCGGGCCGATGTGATCGTTGCCGGCCGCCACGCCCATGACCTTTCGCTTGGCGGGCCGTTCCTCAGGGCGACGGGCGCAAAAGCCGTGATCGCGAGCCACGCGGAATTCCCTCCGGAGGAAAGAATCCCCGACTCTTGGAGAAAGTCGTGCGAGTCCGCCGGGGTGGCGGTCTTCCATCAAGGCGAGAGCGGGGCGGTCGTGGTGACACCGATGGACGGCGGCATCGAACTTCGAGGATTCCTCGACGGCCGCGTGCTTCAACTCACCCGCTGAATTGCCGGGTCGGTTTCAGGCCGGTTTCCGCAGCCGAAGGCCCTGCAGGCGCTTGCCTTCGCTTTCCCAGAGGATCTGGAAATCGGTCTTCGGGTAGAAAAACGCGTCGTCCGGCCAGTCCAGGCGCTCGAAGCGGCCGAAGGCATCCACCTTTTCGACCGCCCACTCGAAATACTCGTCGTGGTCGGTCTTGAAGAGGAACTCTCCTCCCGGTTCGAGGACGTTCAGCACCGCCTCCAGGAAATCCTCCTGAATCAGGCGCCGGCGGTGATGCCGGGCTTTCGGCCACGGATCGGGACACAGGAGATGCAGGCGGGATACCGAGCCGGCCCCGAGCAGCCACTCGATGGTGTAGCGACTCTCCAGCCGCAGCACCTTGAGGTTTTCGAGTCCATCGCGCTGGGCCCGCTTGCAAACCTTTCTGACCCGGCCGAGCAGCCGCTCGACCCCGAGAAAATTGCGATCCGGGTGATGGCTTGCCATCGCGAGAAGAAAGGATCCGTCACCGCATCCGAGATCGACTTCCAGCGGCCCCGGCCGATCGAAGATCTCGGTCTTTTCCACGCGGCAAAAGTAGTCCGCCGGCATGAATTCGCAGGCTTCGGGCGGGCGCGGCGCCGATGAGGGTTTCGTCACGCCCCCTAGCCAGCGGCCCGGGCTCCGGCTGGCAAGCCGATTTGTCCCCGGATTCCGGAGTCGGCGACCGGGATACCGCTTGACGCGTTTTCCCGCGAATCCCTAGCCTTCACAAACGAGGCGCGCGGTGCGCCTCCACCGCTTCCCAACCGCTTTCATCGCCGTGGAACTCAAAGAAATCCGCAAGATCGTCGAACTCATGAACGAGCACGGGCTGACATACTTCGACATGTCGAAGGATGACTTCCACCTGAAGCTCAAGAAAGGCCCGGACCTCGATACCATCAGTAGCCTGATGTCGATGGTCCCGACCGCTGCTCCGGTCGCTGCCGCTCCGGCTCCCGCGGCTCCCTCCGCAGCCGCGCCTGCCGCCGCTGCGGCGCCCGCCGCCCCGGCTCAGGAAGGCGAGGCGATCTCCTCACCGATGGTTGGTACATTCTACAGCAAGCCGTCGCCCGACGCCGCCCCGTTCGTCGCGGTCGGTGATGCGGTCAGCGAAGGCCAGACCCTGTGCATCATCGAAGCCATGAAGGTGATGAACGAGATCAAGGCAGAGCGCTCGGGCACCATCGTTTCGGTCGTTGCCGAGGACGGAACCCCGGTCCAGTTCGGCGACGACCTCTTCCGCATCAAGTAACCCCTCAGGACCTTCGTTCGCGGAGTCGGACGAAGCGGTCCCAGTTCTCTTCCCATACCCAGATGTTCAAGCGCGTTCTGGTCGCCAACCGCGGCGAAATCGCCCTCAGGATCATCCGTGCCTGCCGCGAACTCGGTGTCGAATCGGTCGCGGTTTATTCTGAGGCGGATGTCGATTCGATGCATGTCCAGCTCGCCGACGAGGCGGTTTGCATCGGCAAGGCAGCCGGCAAGGACAGCTACCTGAAGGCCGACCGGATCATTGCCGCGGCGGAGATCACCGAAGCGGAGGCGATCCACCCCGGGTATGGCTTCCTTTCGGAGAACGCCCGCTTTGCCGAGATCTGCCAGAGTTGCAACGTCCGCTTCATCGGTCCTTCGGCAGAAGTGATCACGAAGATGGGCGACAAGGCCACCGCACGGGCAACCGCCATCGAAAACGGAGTGCCGATCACGCCGGGCACCGAGATCATCATCGATCCGGCCGCCGCGCTCGAGGAAGCGAAGCGCATCGGATTCCCGGTGATGATCAAGGCCACCGCCGGCGGGGGCGGGCGCGGAATGCGTCCGTGTTTCGAGGAAGGCGAGTTCCTCAAGCTCTTCAGCGCGGCCTCCAACGAGGCCCTCGCAGCGTTCGGTAACGGCGACTGCTATCTTGAAAAGCTGGTCCTGAATCCCCACCACGTGGAATTCCAGATCATTGCCGACCAGCACGGGAACTTCCTCCAACTCGGCGAGCGTGACTGTTCGATGCAGCGCCGCAACCAGAAGATCATCGAGGAGTGTCCCTCGCCGCTGCTCACTCCGGAGCTCCGCGCCCGGATGGCGGAGGCATCGGTCAATTTGATCAAGGCGATCGGTTACGAGAATGCCGGCACGATCGAATACCTCGTCGATGACAAGGCGGAGAATTTCTACTTCATGGAGATGAACACCCGCATCCAGGTGGAGCATCCCGTGACCGAGGAGGTAATGGGCTGCGAGCTGATCAAGGAGCAGATCCGGATCGCCGCAGGTGAACCGCTTTCCCAACACGTCCTCAACGCCTCCCCGCGCGGCCACTCGATCGAGTGCCGGATCAATGCGGAGGACCCCTACAACAACTTCGCGCCAAGTCCCGGCCACATCGATCTGTGGTACGCACCGGGCGGGAAGGGTGTCCGCGTCGATACCCATGTTTACTCCGGGTATTCGGTTCCGCCCCACTATGATTCGATGATCGCCAAGCTGATCGTGACCGCTGCCACCCGCGAGATCGCGATCGCGCGCATGAAGCGTGCGCTTGGTGAGTTCATGATCCGGGGCATCAAGACCACGATTCCGTTTCAGCAGGAGATCCTCGATCATCCCGACTTCCAGTCCGGCAATTATGACATCGGCTGGGTGGGCAGATTCCTCGAGGAGAAAAAGCTCTGAGGGGCAGGTTGTGGTTCCCGATCTCTCCGGCGCCCGCCTGTATGCGATCCTCGATCTCGGCTACGTCCCCGAGCCGAAGATCGAAGAGGTAACTAGGGCCCTTCTGGAGGGTGGTGCGGATGTGCTCCAGCTACGGGCGAAGGGGCATTCCGAGGAGCGGATCCTCGAATTTGGTAAAAGGACCCGGCCGATATGCCGGGATGCCGGGGTGCCCTTCATCGTCAATGATCACCCAAGCCTCGCTGTGGAGCTTGATGCGGATGGACTGCATCTGGGACAGGATGACGGAAGTCTTGAAGAGGCCCGTAAACGGATCGGGCCGGACCGGTTGCTGGGTCGCTCGACGCATTCTCCCACCCAAGCGAAGCAGGCATTGGAAGATGGATTCGATTACATCGGCTTCGGCCCGCTTTTTCCCACACCCACCAAAAAGGGTCGCCCCGGCATCGGTCTGGAAAATGTGGAGGGTGTCGAGCAATCGGTCGGCATGAAGATTCCCGTCTTCTGCATCGGGGGAATCAAGCGAGCGAATCTCGAGGATGTGATTTCCGCCGGGGCGCGACGCGTGGTCATCGTGTCGGATCTTCTTACGGCATCCGATGTCTCATCGGCCGTTCGCCAAGCGAGGCTGCAGATCACCGGCAGCTGATCTGATCCATCATCCGCTTCACCAGGCGGTCATGGCGCGAAACGCTTCGAGTCGTGCTTCGACATCCGAAGTGGAGATACCCTCGAGCCGTTGGGTGGAAAACGCTTCACAGGTGAACGATGCAAGGACGGAGCCGTAGACCACCGCCTTGCGGATGTTCTTGAATGAGTAATCGCCGCCGGCGTGCGCGGCGAGATATCCGGCAAGACCTCCCAGGAAGCTATCGCCCGCTCCAGTTGGGTCGGCGATGCCTCGCAGGGGAAATGCCGCGCATCGGAAGAAGGAGTCCGGACAGGGAACGGTCGTGGTCCCGCCCGCGGCCGAGAACAGCATCGCACCGAACTCTCCCAATTTGATCACCACGAACTTCGGGCCTTTGCCGAGCAGGAGCCTGCCCGCTTCGATGAGGTTTGATGTTCCGGCGAACTCGCGGGCCTCACTTTCGTTGATCACGAACAGGTCGAGTTGTCGGAGCACTTCGTGGAGCCGCTCGTTGGCGATTTCGATCCAGAGGTCCATCGTGTCCGCGATCACGAAACGATTCTCGGCACCACATCCAGCCAGCATCTGCATCTGGTTGTCGGGCGACATGTTGGCGAGAACGACGATTGGCGCATCGGCGAGTTCCGTCGGAACCTTGACCTCCCAGCTTTCGAGCACATTGAGCCCGACCTGGTGGGTGACCCGCTCGTTCATGTTCTCCATGTACTCACCGCTCCAAGTGAAAGAAGCGCCCTCCGAACGCTCGACTCCACCGAGATTCACTCCGCGGGACTCAAGCATGCTGAGATGAGCGGCCGGGAAATCGTGTCCGACGATGCCGATGAGTCGGACGTCGGACGCAAAGAAGGTCGCCGAGAGCGCTGCATAAGCGGCGGAGCCGCCCAAAAGATCGGTTCCCTCCGAGCCGGGGGTCTTGACGTGGTCAATCGCGATGGTGCCTCCGACAATCACCGGGGCGGGAGAATTCTTCGAGCTTTCAGGCATGGCGGCCCGGAGAATCCATAGCTGCGACCGGACTTCCAGCTTGAACCTTCACCCAATGCCGTTTTCCCGAAGTGGAGCAACTCAGCCCCCGGTTCGCAGGCCGAACCGGAAGTTCTGGCCATCTGCTTCCACGACGGAACTGGTCCTTGGACACGTCGGGCAAAGACGATTGAGGGACAAATTGCGCTGTGAAAGTCGAAAACTACGACGCGAAGCGGCGCTCAACGGCATTTTTTGGCTTCTTATTAGAAATTGTTATCTAACGAATCAAAATACCCCTTGCCCGATGTCCCCAATTTGTGCTACCTGCTACCCAACATCCGAGCTTTCGGGGTAAATTTCGGTCAAGCAGCGCCCGTGTTGCAGAGTTTCCGCAATTTTTTCTCGACGCCCCGGAGCACCAAACCTAAATCCAAACACGTCATGAAACCAATTACCTCCTACGCGCTGATTTGCGCAGTCTCAACGATCGCAGCCCAAGCGGCTGTAACCGACCCCGTGGGCTACATGACCGTGCCGATTCCGGGCACGGGCGGTGGTTCCCCTTCCAAGCTTCAGATCGGTAACCAAGGCCTCCTCCCGAACGGCCCGGCATTGGTTGACGACGGCACCGGTGTTACCTTCGGTAGCGATGGCGGTGGCGACTTCCTTGAGGATAGCGACGGTGCATGGACCGCCGGTGATTATGTGAACGGTGCGGTTTTCAGCCACGTTCTCGAAATTACGAGCGGCGCCGCTCACGTTGGCGTTCTTTCCTGGATCACTTCCACGACCGACACGCCGGCCAAGATCTATACCGCCGACGACCTCTCGGGCGCTGGCGCTGGTGCTGGCTACCGCGTATGGGAAACCTACACGATGGCCTCGCTGTTCGGTAACCCGCCGGCCGCGACGACCCTTGGTAGCGGTGCAACTGCAGCTTCTGCCGATACGGTCCAGATTTACGATCCGACCACCAATACCTACACGACCTTCTACTACCGTGTTCCGACCAAGGGCACGCCAGGTTGGGCATCGGACGACGGCACGATTCTGGATCCGGCATCGTATGCGATCCACCCGAATGATGGCCTTGTCCTCCAGCGCAAGCAGGTTGGCGATGGCGAACTCGTCATCGAGGGCTCCCTCAAGACCGGCCCAGGTAACATCTTGGTTCAGGGTGATCTCGGTGCTGACACGCTGAACATCCTCGCAACCCAGCATCCGGTTGAACAGCTCACGCCTGCGAACTCCGGTCTCTACACTGGTGACGCGGCCACCGGTCTGCTTGGAGCCGCGACCGCGTCGGCCTCTGACAACATCCTTGTCTTCGATGCTGCGACCAACTCCTACACGACCTTCTACTACCGTGTTCCGACCAAGGGCACACCGGGTTGGGTCTCGGACGACGCAGGTATCCTTGACCCCGCGAACTATGAGTTCCCCTCGACTGGTGCGCTCCTGTTGATTCGTCGCGGTGGTAACGATTCCTTCGAGTGGTCGGTGCCGGAAGTCACCGTCGCACCATAATCTGTTCAGTCACTCCAAGCTCCACTACGCACGTCCAAACACAAAAGAAAATTAGATGAAACTAACTTTGACCAATGCCGCCTTGGTTCTCGCGCTGACTGGCGCGGCCCACGCCGCGACAATCTCGATCGATTCTATTCTCGATCTTGATGTCACTGTTGATCCTAACGCTGCAAATACCCTCTCCTCTGGTTCGGGGTTCACTGTTCGTGTTGGTGTCTACACTGGGCCCGCTCTCACTACCACGGCGACCTTTGCGAGCATCAACTCCAGCTTCACGGAAGTTGGCAGCCTGAATCTCGGCACCGCTGCGGTTTCCAACTACAATGGGTATTTCGGCACTTCCTCTGCTATCTCGTTTACTGATGCTGATGGCGTTGGCGGCCAAAATATCTGGCTCTGGGTTACCGATGGAGCGAATATCAACGGTGTTTATGAAGCCACGGGTGCACTCGCTGGTGACTTCCAGTTCAAGGCTGACGCTGCGATTCCGAATAGTGGTTCCATCCAGTTTGGTGGTGCTGCGTTCGATGACTGGGCGATCCGCCTCGGCACCTTCACCACTGGTGGCGTCAATGCCGCTTACGGTGGTTCCTACGTCCTCAACACTGCCAACCCGGTTCCTGAACCGGCAGTTGCGCTTCTGGGTGCATTCGGTGTGATCGGTCTCCTTCGCCGCCGCCGCCCCTGATGCCTTAGGCAGTCAACTAAACTACTTACAGGAAGCGAGCCATTTGGCTCGCTTCCTTTTTTTTGCCTGGACGGAGGTCTCTCGATCCGAGGCGTACCGAAGGGGGTGTTTGCTTCAACGAAGCCGCAAACAGTTGGACCACCGCTTCCCCCGAAATTCGATTTGGATCCCGCGCAGTGGATCCACCTGTTAGACCGTTTGAGGGCGTCCTGAGTTCCGGCGGTTCCTCCGGAATCAATTGATTTACTTGCTGGGCTAATGAGGAGTTCTAATCAAGTCTCTGCACCACAATGAATGCTGCCCGTTCGGCCACCCTTACCGTATTATTTGGTTCATTTCTTCTCTTCGCAGTGCAGCCTATGCTGGGACGGACATTGCTGCCCGCGTTCGGTGGTAGTGCAGCGGTGTGGACCGTCTGCCTGGCGGCATTCCAGACCTTGCTGCTGTTGGGTTATCTCTATGCCCACCTTCTCGGGCGGCAGTCGACAGCTCGCCAGATGACGTTGCATCGGGTGACGTTGGTGGTTGCGATTCTCTGGACCCTGGGGTTTGCGATACTGAGGCCCAATCTGTTCCCGATGCTCGGGAAGTCGGGAATGCCGAGATGGGAAGTGCTGTTTTGTGTGCTGCTGTTTGCCGGCCTCCCGTACGTAATGTTGTCTTCCGGTTCGACGTTGGTGCAGGCGTGGCTGGCACGGACAGGTAGCAAGAACGTCTATCGGCTCTATGCGGTTTCGAATTTGGGCTCGTTCCTGGGTTTGTTTGCTTATCCCTTCGTCTTCGAACCCTACGTTTCCTTGACCGCTCAGTGGTGGGGGTTCTCGGGGCTGATTGTCGTTTACGCGGCTCTGCTGACCGTCATGGGCCGAAGAGTTCGCCTCGCCGAAAGTCTCGCTCCTTCCGACTCAGTCGGGCCGGAGGCTGATGAGGCCGGGAGTGCTTCCGAATCAAATGCGTACGTTGACAAGAAGGTTCTGTGGTTGGCTCTTCCCTCACTCTCGGTGTTTCTGCTCAATGCGGTAACGTCCTACCTGACACTCGACGTGATCCCACTGCCGCTCCTGTGGACGGCCCTACTTGGGTTGTTCCTGCTCAGCTATGTGATCGGATTCTCCGGTTTTGGGCACCGTTTGCTTTCATTGCTTCTTTGGGTGGCCCTCGGTTTTGTCGGGTTTGCCGGCTATGTAGTGAGTAAAGGCCCGGAGCCGGGAGCCTTTGGGATGCAGCTGGTTTCGGGTGCGGGGCTCTGTCTTTTCGGGTGCACCTTCCTTCACTCGTGGCTGTATGCGATCCGGCCCGCAGCCGGAAAGTTGAGCCTCTACTACCTGTTCAACGCGTTGGGTGGCGCCATCGGGGGCTTGATCGCATCGATTGTCGTGCCACTCATTTTCACCACGGTGGCCGAGTATCCCGTTGCCATCGCAGGCCTCGCTGTGGTGATGATCTGGTTCATCGCGTCGTCCAAGAAGTGGGGGCACTTCCGATGGATCGGAGCCGCGCCCGCTCTTGGGGCACTCGGGCTCAGTCTCATTTCGTTCCTACCCACTGAGGAAGATCGCCCGACGATATGGAGAGACCGGGGCTTCTACGGCACCGTTCAGGTCACTGAGGTCAAAGCGAGGGCTTCGGGCGGCGATGGCTCAGTCCACGAGTTCATCCATGGATCCACCCTGCACGGGATCCAGGCATTGATTCCCGGACGGGAACGGTGGCCGACGGCTTATTTCACTCCCGAGAAGATGGGCTTCGGGGTAATCGCCCATCCGAAGTGGGAGAAGAAGGAGCCGATGCGTGTCAACCTCGTAGGTCTTGGTGTGGGCGTGATGCTCGCCTACGGGCGTGAAGGGGACTACTACCGGTGCTACGAAATCAGTCCGGAAGTGCTGGAAATCGCCGAGAATCCGGATCTGTTCACCTACGTCAGCGGCTGTCCGGCGGAAGTTGATCTCGTTTGTGAGGACGCTCGCAAGGGGTTGGAGAGGGAACTTGCGGAAGGGGTGGAGCCCTACGACGTCATTGTCATCGACGCCTTTGCCGGTGACAGCCTTCCGTATCACTTGAGTACCCGTGAGGCTTTTGAGCTGTACTTCAAGATGCTTAAGCCCGATGGGATTCTTGCTCTCAATGTTACCAACTGGCACCTTGACCTCGATCCGTTCGTAAAGGCGGTGGGTGTCTCATTCAAGGTGCCGACGGTTGAGTTGGCTTCTCCCGATGATTTGTCGCGGCTCGCATTCGGGGCCAAGTGCGCCTTCTTCTGCCGACAGCCGCAGGGGATGGGTGAACTCCCGTTTGGAGCCCAGATGGTGGATATTCAGAAGCAACCTGATATCCCGATGCCGACGGATGAGAAGGGAAGCTTTGTTCCGTTGATCCGATGGTAAGCGCTGGCTTGGCCAAGGATTGCCAGGGGGCGGCAGGCGGTCGATACGCCAATGGTCCTTGGCTTCCGGTGGTCCGGTTGGAGTCCAGAATCCCAAGTTCTGTTTATGAAGAATGAGCGTAAGCCCAAGCCCGGTCTGGCATACAATGCCCTCCGGCTCAGGGAGCACGAGTTCCAGGTCGCGTGGGCTTCCCGGGATTTGGACAAGTGTGTGGAGGTGCTTGAGAAGGTGCTGGTGCTCAATCCCCGGTCGACCAACGCCTACTTCCAGTTGGCTCGGGTATACGGACTTCGCTACCAGCACGATGACGCCATCCGGGTTTTGGATGAGGCCGTCAGGCGGTCGCCCAAGGAGCAGCGCGTGCTGGCACTCGCCGAGGCCGGGAAGACTGCGAAAGAGTTTTTCGATCCGAGCGTCGCGGCCGAATTCCTAAAGCGGGCGGTCGAGGCCGCTGCGGCCAGCCGAGGGAGGCACGCGCTGGACGATCTGGCGGATGCCAAACTGGCACTTGCCGAGCACTTTCGGTTCACCCGATGCAAGGCTGAAGCCGCCGAGTTGGTCGAACAGGTGCTAGAGGACCTCCCACACGACAAAAGTGCGAGACTGTTGTGGTGCAAGCTGAATGAGAGTGACGTCGAGAACTGTCTTGATGAGCTCAATGACCTGATGGACGGCGCCGAGGGTGAGTTTCGGGTGAAAGTTGCCTACCAGCTCGGCAAGATGCGGGACAAGGCGGGCGATTTCGCCGGTGCCATGGAGGCCTTGATCGAGGCGAAGCAACCGATGATGGGTGTTCGTGACGCGCTGGTATCGAATCGGATCAAGGTTCGCGCGCAGCTGTCTGACTTCATCCGGGAGTTCGATCGTAAGAAGCTCGATGAGTGGAATGCCGCTGCGGGTGGATTGGGAGAGCCGAAGAGAATCGCCCTGTTGGGAGGGCATCCGCGATCGGGGACGACCCTGCTTGAACAGTCGCTGGATGCGCACTCCGACGCAGTGTCGATCGAGGAGACTGAGAATTTTTCGGTCTGTTTCTACTGCAAGGTGATGAAGGGGTTGCCGGCGCGAGCGAGCATCGTGGATGCGATGGACGCGTGTGAGCCGGAGAATCTGGTCTCCTACCGTCAAGGTTACCTTGATGCCGCGGAACGGTGTCTCCAGGAAAAGGTGGGCGATCGGCTTTTGATCGATAAGAATCCGTCGCTGACTTTCCTAGCGCCGTCCTTCTTGCGGCTGTTCCCGGAGGCCAAACTGCTCGTGATGCTCCGTGATCCGCGTGATGTGGTTCTGAGCTGCTTCATGCAGGCGTTTTTCCCGCCCGATCTGGTCACCGGAAACTTTTTGACCTTAACGGATGCTGCCGCGGAGGTGAATCACCTCCTGATGGCTTGGGCGGAGCTGAGAGAGCATCTGCAGGAAACGCTCTGTGAAATCCGTTACGAGGACTTGGTGTCCGATCTCAAGGGCAACGTGAAACGTTCGCTGGGCTTCCTTGGGTTGGGTTGGAGCGATGACGTGGTGAACTTCGACAAGCATGCGGGACAACGGGTGGTGCGCTCTCCTTCGGCAGATGCCGTCACCGAGAAGGTTCACCGCAAGGCGGCGGGACGCTGGGAGAACTATCAGGATTACCTCGGCCCCGCGATTGAGGTTCTTTCTCCGAGTTTGAAGGCCCTTGGTTACGCGTAGGAGCTAGCTGGAGCCTCAATTGGGCCGTCGACCACGGGCACAGTGGGCAGGATTCTTCGAATGTTCGCGGGTCCGAGTGGTTGATGTGCGGTTTCCCGTGTAGACTTCCCCTGTTCTGAGACCGCGGGAAGCCGAAGCGCACGCGCATCGCCGAGATCTCCCGGATTCGCTTCGCAAGCACTTGATTGTAGGGATTGCCTTTCGGCCGCCGGTAATAACCCGATCGCACCAACCCCGACAGCCTGCACGCACGACTCGGACTGATCGAATAGGCAGCCTTGAGCCACTCGGCCAATTCGCGCTTACGTGCAGGCTTCTGAGCGTTTTTGCGATCACCTCTTCGAGAATACGCTTATCCAGGCCTAGGTCCGCCACCGGCCGCTTGAGCTAGCTCAACTCGCGCAACTCGGTGACTCCCATCCCCGCATGCTTCTTCTTCCAGTTGTAGAGGTTCGCTTCTCTGATACCCATTTTCCGGCAACCGTTTTGGCTCCGTTCTCGGCCTGTTTCAACGCGTAGGCGACCTGTTCGGGCGTGTATCGGCTCTTCTTCATTTCTCGGTTCGATTCATGGTTCCTAACCGGAAATCCTAAAGTTTCCAACCTTCCCGCATTCCGGGAGGACGTCACGATCGTTGTTGTGGTGGATCCAGGCTCCAAGGCGAAGCGAGCGTGCTTGATGGACTTGAAGTTCTCTGTCCAGTTCCTCAGGGGAAAGCGCTGAGAGTTTGTAGAGTCAGCTTGTTTCCACGGTGACGGAAGCGTCACAGCGGGTCTCTTCGTTGGGAAGAAGCATGAGGATATTGGCTCTCCGCTCGTGTTCTTCATGCCTGTGTCGCCCAAGCTGGACTTTGTCATCCGATATGCGTCTAGCGTGTCGCGTCGGTTTCTCAGTGGGTGTGGGCTGAATGGATTTCAAGGTGAGCGGAGGTGGTTCTCACTCGCGTTGCTGATCGCGTCGGCTCCCGGATTGTTGATCCATCCCGTCTGGGCATTTCACCCGGCTGCCGCACTTCCGACCGCTTCCTCGGCTTCGGTCTCAGCGGACCTGCTGCCCACAAAGAGCGATCAACGCCACGTTTCGGATCCGGAGCTTTCCGAGTTGCTCAAGGCAGACCGGCTTGAGTGGTTGGAGGATCCGGGTGTGACTCCCGTGATCTTCGAATTGGGAGGAGGGCTTCTGGGGTACGGTTCGGATGACTCGCCATTCTTGCGGATCCTTGCGGGACCTTCTGAGGAAACGAACGAAGAAGCGGGAGACACCCCAGATGATACGGGAGCCGATCCGACGAGTCCTTCACCCGAAGTAGAGGAGACCGTGCGGGACAGCGCGCCTCCCGAGGGTGAAGTCGGGATGCCGCCGCCGACACCGGAGGAAGAGGAAGACTGGACGCCCGCTGATCCTGTCGCTCCTGAAGGTGGTGTGGGAGGGGCCCCGATTGAGCCCGGTCCTGGAGCCGAGATTCGGGAACCCCTGCCGATTGAGCAGCAAGTCGGTGAGTGCGTGATTTCCGGCGAGGTCTCGGACGTTTCGACCTTGGATCCGATTGCAGGTGCGATCGTCGCGGTGCGGGGTACCGGGCGTGAAGCCGAGACCGATGCCCAAGGTCGATTCCGGATCGATGGGCTCCCTTCCGGCGACTACCTCGTCGAGGGGATGAAGATCGGATACGATGGCGCTGAAGTCGCGGCGAGTCCGCGTCCAGGCTCACCAGCTGAGGTCCGATTGGCGTTGCGGTTGAAGCCTGCCGTAGAGGCGGGTGACGGTGAGTATCTTTTGCCCGAGGAGGCCATTGTCGGTGAGTATCGCGAGTCGGGACGCGCGGACTTCGAACTTGAGCTGGAACTGGGCAAGAACATCGGTTCCGGACTGGATAAGAGCGAGTTCACCAAGTCGGGAGTGAGCGATGCGGCGGGAGCGGTCTCCAAGATTGCGGGTGCGAACATTGTCGGCGGAAAGTATGCGGTCGTCCGTGGTCTCGGAGACCGCTACTCGAACACCACGGTGAACGGTGCGCTGATATCGAGTGCGGACCCCTCTCGGAAGGCCGTGCAGCTTGATCTGTTTCCGAGTGACCTCCTCGAATCGATCAATATCTACAAGACGTTCACGCCCAACTATCCGGGTGAGTTTGCAGGAGGTTTGGTCGCCATCCAAACTCTCGCGTTCCCGGAAGAATCGTTCGTCGAATTCGAATACGGAACCGGCTACAACGAGAACCTCGACAGCGAGCGCTTCTACGCGCTTCCCGGTCGGGATCTGGGGTTTCTTGGAAAGCCGAACGACGGACTGGGTCCGACTGTCGCTCCCTTGGCTTCCGGAGGCCTCGACAAAGGCTGGGACTCGACACGCCCTCCGCGGACGCCAGCCCAGTTTGCAGAGGCTCAGGAAGGGATCGATGCGTGGAGCGGCCTGCACCGGAGCGGAGGCATGCGACCAGTCCTGCGGGATCCGGAACTCGGTCAGGACATGTCTGCCGCATTTGGAACCACCTACCAGTTCGACAATGGGCTTGAGGTGGGAGTCGTAGCCTCAGGTGTCTGGGCTACCGGAGACGAGGTGCGGGAAGACGTTCAGGTCGGGCGTTACTTCAACAATGGCCCGGATGGTCAACCCGGAACTCCGGATGACCGCCTGGAGCGGACACAATCGGAGAATCGCTATACCGCCTATGCCGGCTACGGGTTGCTTGGAAGTCTTGGCGTGCGCGCGGGCGACCGACATCAGATCACCTACACGTTTTTCCAGAATCACCGCGGTGAGGACACCGTGCAGCAAGGGCGAAACGTTCTCGATGAACGCACGACCTTCGGTGAGTATCTCCCGTCTTCCCAAAACCCGTTTGGAGCGGGTGCTTACGCTTACCAGTCGTTCGACAGTCTGATTCCCCTTCAGCGAACGCTCACGCTCAATCAGATCGCAGGAGAACACGCTTTCGGGGACGAGGATCGCCCGATCGAGGTCGATTGGGTATTCTCCCGGAGCAAGGCGGTTGAGGACCGAGCCAACACACGGACGCTGTATTTCTCACAGCTGGACTTCGCGGATCCACGCATCCAGAGCGAAAGGGGCGACGTCTACAATCCAAGTCTCGGAACGATCTACACCGCAGCCGATGTCTTCGACCTGAGTCCGCCTGAGACCGAGAGTTTCAGGGAAAGTCTTGAGACCAACGAGGTTGCGGGAAATGAGCGGATCGACCTGACGTTCCCGGTATGGTCGAGGGGCGAGAATGACTTTTTCAACCTCTCCGCGGGCCTGAATCATTTCAATCGTGACCGCAAAGTGCGCGGACGCCTCTTCATCAATCGTGTGGGTAACGGTTTGAATGGCAGTCTTCTCAATGATGATGGAGGCCAGTATGGCGTCGACTACCTGAACTCCTACGATTCTCTGTTTGAACCGGACGGCTCATTGAAATTTGACGGCTGGTCGGGCAATCCGAACCGCAGCGACAAGTTGATTTTCCTGGAGCAGTCCACTTCGGGGCGGACGGTTCGGAATGTCGACGCTTCCACGGATCTGGGAGCGGGCTACTTCATGGGCAATGCCAGCATCGCCGGCTGGGATCTGGTCGGTGGTTTCCGGTATGAAACCGAGGAGCGAAGTTATCAGGTTCTCCCCGGTCTGAATCCCACGTTCGCAGTCAATCCATTCCCGATCACGGAACAGTCCGCCTACTGGTTGCCGGGGATCGTGCTCCGACGCGACTTTGGAAGGGACGACCAGTTTGCCGTGACTTTGGGGTGGTCGAAGACCGTGGCGCGGCCGACTTTCTATGAGTTCGCTCCGGTCATCACCGAGGACCAGGCCAGTGGGGACGAGATCGAGGGGAATCCCGATCTGACCGACACCCGAATCAACAACTACGACCTCAGTTTCGGTTGGCGTCCGAGCGACGCCACGACGGTGGGCGTCAGTCTGTTCCACAAGGATATGAAGGATCCCATCGCCCAAGCCTACGAGCTCGGCCGTAGGACCTGGGTTAATGGTGAGGAAGGTTCATTGCAGGGTGTCGAGTTCGAGATCGGCCACCGCTTTCTTGAGTATTGGTCGATCAACTCCAACTTCACCTACATCGACTCGAGCCTTGTCTACTCGCAGCGCCGGGGTGCCGTCTTCGACCAGATCAGCACCACCTTCGAGGGGCAGCCGAACCACATCTTCAACATGAATCTCGGCTACGACAATCCGGACACCGGGTGGTCGGCCAACTTAGTCTATAACTTCACTGGATCCTACTTGACGGGGGTCCCCCTGAGCGAAGTTGACCCTGCGATTCGTCGTGAATCCTTCGATCTGCTCGACCTGATCGTCCAGAAACGATTCGACCTCTGGGAAGGTGTCGGAATCGTCAAACTTAAGTGCGGGAACCTGCTGGATTCGGTCGATAGGGAGGTCTTCGACGGCACCGGTCTGGCTTACGAGTCATACAAGCCGGGGCGGTCCTTCAGCCTCTCTTTCAAGTTTGAATACTGAGGAGGGGTTGGACGGCCGCACGGAAACGGGGTCGACAAACCACCTGAGATTCAACACATGAAACTAGAGAAACACCTGCTCCTCGCGAGTCTTCTGCTGACGCCATGCGTCGGTTTTGGCGCCGATGTGGAGATCACCGGAGACATCACGGTCGATACCACTTGGACGAGTAACAACGAATACATCCTGAAGAAGCCGATCTTCGTGACGAACGATGCCGAGCTCACCATTGAGCCTGGCACCAAGATCTACGGCACGGAAGACACCGTCGGCGGCACCTTCGGTTCGCTGGTCATCACCCGCGGCGCCAAGATCTGGGCCGAGGGCACCTGCGAGCAACCGATCGTCTTCACCGCTCTTGAGGAGCGCGACGGCCTCGGCGGCGATCCGCTGACGCTTCCGCTTGATCCGGAATTCGACGCAAGCCTGTGGGGCGGCGTGATCATTCTCGGCAACGCTCCGATCAACTTCTACGACGCGAATGTGGCGCAGAGCGAGAACGAGATCGAAGGTTTCCCGACCGGGCTCGGGCAATCGACGCTCTACGGTGGCAACAACGCAGCGGACAACAGCGGAGCCCTGAAGTATGTGTCGATCCGTTGGGGTGGCTACGAGTTCGCGACCAACAAGGAGATCAACGGTCTGACCCTCGGCGGTGTCGGCAGCGGCACGACGATCGAGTGCGTCGAGGTCTTCGCCAACAGCGATGACGGCGTCGAGTTCTTCGGCGGCACGGTGAACACCAAGCGCATCGCGGTGGCATTCTGCTGGGACGAGAGCTTCGACATCGACGAAGGTCACAGCGGTTACCACCAGTTCTGGTTCGCGATCCAGAACGCGGACGGCTCGGTGGGCGACAAGCTCGGCGAGTGGGACGGCGGCAACGGCACGCCTGACAACGCGACGCCCTACACTCTGACCCAGGTCTACAACGCGACGCTCATCGGCGGTGGCGTTGGAGTGAACAACGGCATCGAAATGAAGGACGCCTTCGCCGGAACCCTTGCCAACTCGGTGCTTTCCGAAGGCGGGATCGCGCTGAGCGACCAGGACGACGGTGTCGACCAGGCCGGAGCTCCGAAGCCGATCTTCAACAACAACACGTGGGGCAACTTCACCGCGGCCGGCCTCCAGGCCACCATCGGCAACGGGGCCGCCACGGATGTCGCCGGTGCCAACAACTCGGCACTGAATACCGATCCGAAGTTCCGCGGCATCAGCCGCATCGCTGACGGTGGTCTCGACCCGCGTCCGCAGTCGGACAGTCCTCTGCTTGGCGCTTCGCTCGCTGCCTTCCCCGGTGGCGCCCCCGCTGGCTTCTATGAAACCGTAGACTACCGCGGCGCGTTCGATACCGGTAGCGATTGGCTCGACGGCTGGTCCTACCTCTCGCAAGCCGGCTACCTCGGCAAGGTTTGCGTTGATGTCGAAGTGACTGCCGACATCACGACCAACACGACTTGGACCAACGACAAGTGCTATATCCTGAAGAAGCCGATCTTCGTGACGAACAATGCCGAACTCACCATCGAGCCCGGCACCTGCATCTACGGCACGGAAGACACCGTCGGCGGCACCTTCGGTTCGCTGATCATTACCCGCGGCGCCAAGATCTGGGCCGAGGGCACCTGCGAACAGCCGATCGTCTTCACCGCTCTTGAGGAGCGCGACGGCCTCGGCGGCGATCCGCTGACGCTTCCGCTTGATCCGGAATTCGACGCAAGCCTGTGGGGCGGCGTGATCATTCTCGGCAACGCTCCGATCAACTTCTACGACGCGAATGTGGCGCAGAGCGAGAACGAGATCGAAGGTTTCCCGACCGGGCTCGGGCAATCGACGCTCTACGGTGGCAACAACGCAGCGGACAACAGCGGTATCCTGAAGTATGTGTCGATCCGTTGGGGTGGCTACGAGTTCGCGACCAACAAGGAGATCAACGGTCTGACCCTCGGCGGTGTCGGCAGCGGCACGACGATCGAGTGCGTCGAGGTCTTCGCCAACAGCGATGACGGCGTCGAGTTCTTCGGCGGCACGGTGAACACCAAACGGATCGCGGTGGCGTTCTGCTGGGACGAGTCGTTCGACATTGACGAAGGTCACAGCGGTTACCACCAGTTCTGGTTCGCGATCCAGAACGCGGACGGCTCGGTGGGCGACAAGCTCGGTGAGTGGGACGGCGGCAACGGCACGCCTGACAACGCGACGCCTTACACGCTGACGCAAGTCTACAACGCGACGCTCATCGGCGGTGGTGTTGGAGTGAACAACGGCATCGAAATGAAGGACGCCTTCGCCGGAACCCTTGCCAACTCCGCTCTCGGAGAAGGTGGAATCGCGCTGAGCGACCAGGACGACGGTGTCGACCAGGCCGGAGCTCCGAAGCCGTTCTTCAAGAACAACACCTGGGGTAACTTCACCGCGGCCGGTCTCCAAGCTACCATCGGTGGCGGAGCCGCCACGGATGTCGCCGGCGCCAACAACGGCACGATCAACACCGACCTGAAGCTGGGTGGCATCAGCCGCATCGCTGACGGGGGTCTCGATCCCCGCCCGGGTCTGGATAGCCCGCTTCGCGGCGCGCTGCTCACCGCCTTCCCGGCGGGTGCTCCGGCCGGTTTCTACGAGACCGTCGACTACCGGGGTGCGTTCGGTGATTCCAACTGGTTGTGGGGCTGGTCCTACCTCTACAAGGCGGGCTACCTCTCCGCGGTCACCAAGGATCAGATCGCCGCTTCCAAGCCGGGTGCCAACTCGGGTGGTTCGCTCAACGACACCGACGCTGACGGCGTCGACGATACCCTCGAGCAGACTCCGGAGCTTGTGGCTCTCGGATTCACCGTGGGCGTCGATGACTCGGCCCTGTTCGCCAGCATCTACACCACCGACGCCATCCTTGATCTCGTGACCGGCAACCAGGTCATGATCCAAGGCGGTGGTGCCGGCAATCCGGTGACCCTCAGCATCCCGCTGTTCCGCTCGAACGATCTGAGCGTCTTCACGCCTGCTCCGGCACTGGACGCGACGTTCAACGGAACCGGCGAGGCCGAGTTCTACCGCATCGAGGTTCCTTCGGCCGAGTAAGCCCGCGAGAATCGCATCTGAATTCCGAGCCGCCCGGGCCTCTTGGTCCGGGCGGTTTTTTGTACACCGAGCCCCTGAATTGACGAAACCGTCACATTGGGGCCATCGGCAAATGCGGGCCCACGACGTTCTATTTCGCCGCTTCGCCAGTCATGCGCATTTCACCGATTTTAGCAGTCCTTTTCCCGTTGGTTGTGGGGGTTTGCCCCGCTCAGGAGGAGGAAGTCCCGAAGACCGAGCAGCTCAAGGATTCCGTCCGCGAGTGGATCGAAACAATGCGGGAGATCCAGACCGAAGAAGACTCTTGGGAGCGCGACCGGGTCCTGCTGGAAGACCAGCGGGACGCCTTGGAAAGCGAGATCTCCGAGCTCACCGAGCGGGTTGAAGCCGCCAAGGTTGAAAAGGAAGGAGCGGACAAGGAGTCGCTCGATGAGATCAAGAAGCGGGATGCCTATCTGAAGTCCCGAGATGTGCTGGCGGACGAAGTGCGAAAGCTGGAGCAGGGAGTGGTCGCGAGGTTGTCTTCGTTTCCCAAGCCGCTTGCCGAGGATCCGCGGGTCAAGGAATTGATGGCCCAGGTGAAGAGTGATGCGTCACTCACCGGGGAGAAAGCGGAGGGAGGATTGACGAAGCGGCTGAACAATGTGCTCAACCTGCTCACCGAGGCGGAGAAATGGCAGCAGACCGTTCACCTGAAGGACGAGCTCCACCGCACCGAGGACGGCAAGGAGTTCAACATGAAGGTCGTCTACTTCGGGTTGGGATCGGCCTATGCGGTCAACGAAACCGGTGACTTCGCGTTAGTCGGAAAGCCGGGCGCCGCCGGTTGGGAATACGAGTCCCGGCCGGAGCTTGCCGACTCGATCCTGCAGATGGTCAAGGTGCTCAACGGAGATGCCGACGCCCAGTTCATCCAACTTCCCATCAATCTTCAATGAGACCCGTTCTCCGATTCATTCTGCCGCTGGCAATCGCCGGCACGGTTTCCGCGCAGACCGCAGCCGAGCAACAGCTGGCCGAGGCCCGCAAGGAACTGAAGGACACGCAGGCGGAATACACCGCCATGCGGACCGCGTTCTTCCGAGAGATCAACACGCTTGATGACCGGGCTCTCGAGCTTGATCGCGAACTCCGAGCACTTGAGCGCGAGGCCGAGCGCAGGACATCGAAGCGGCAGTCGCTCTTGCGCGAGATCGAGGGCCGCGAAGGGGAATTCAACTACGCGGTCGGAGTTCTGAACAATTATGGAGGAGCGCTGCTGACCCGCATTCATCCGGCTGAGAACCAGTTGTATAAGGACCGTCTCGATGATGCGGCCGCGAAGGCGGCTGCTGCCGGCGATGACTATGCGGCCGAGCTCGGAAGCCGCCTTGAAGCGGCGAAGATCGGCCTTGAGCGGCTCTCGGCGGTGACCGGCGGTCATCGATTCGAGGGCAAGGGGCTGCGGAACGGAAGTGAGTCGATCGAGGGTGAGCTGCTGGTGCTCGGCCCCGCCGTTTACCTGAGCGAAAAGGACGGCAAGTTCGAAGGGGTGGCGACCTTTGCGTCGACCGGCACGGAGCTTCCCACCGTCGTTGCGCTGACCGGAGTTTCGGATGGAAGCATCACGTCAGCGATTGAATCGGGATCGGGTTCGCTGCCGCTCGACGCGAGCATGGGCAAGGCGATCGAGGCCCAGGCCGCCGAGGAAACGATCGCCGAGACGATCGAGAAGGGAGGAATTGTCGGACACGCGATTCTCCTGCTCGGCTTGGTGGCGATCGGGCTGACGGTCTTCAAGGTGCTTGAGATCAGCCGCTTCCCGGTTCCGTCCCGGCGTGTGATCAACGAGATTATCGATGACCTGCTTGCCGATCGACGCGATGAGGCCGCGAAGCGGGCTGCGAAAGTCAAAGGCATGGCGGGCGAGATGGCCAGGGCAGGTGTGTCGAACTTCTACGAGAAACGCCGTATTCTTGAGGAGGCGTTGTTCGAGAAACTGGTCGCGGTGAAGCCGAAGCTTGAACGTTTCCTTCCCTTCCTCGGTCTGACGGCCGCCGCCGCTCCGCTGATGGGTCTGCTCGGAACGGTTCTCGGTATCATCAAGACCTTCAAGGCGATGGCGCTCTATGGTTCGAGCAACCAGAAGGCTTTCACCCAGGGGATTTCCGAAGCCCTGATCACCACGGCGGAAGGTCTCGTGGTTGCGATTCCGGTGCTGGTCCTGCACGGCCTCATGCGCAGTCTTGCCAAGGGCAAGTTCAGCGAGGTTGAGGGCGTTGCGATTTCCCTGATGAACGGAACCACCGAGATGGAGAAGAAGGATTTCAAGGCATCCAAGCCGTCCAAGCCATCGGAAGACGACGAGGACGGTGATCCCGAACTGGTGCCGAACCCCGCCTGATTCCGCCATGTCGATCTTCCGCGATGCTCTCCAGATCTTCCTCACCGGAGGAGGGATCATGTACATGCTCGGAGGCGTCGCATTCATCCTCTACGCAACCGCCTTCGCGGCATTGGCCTACGTCAACCGCGGCAACCTCAACGCGAAGGATTCGCGCAAGTGGGGCGACTGGCTCCGGAGCCCGGAGACCGCCGAGGGGCGGATGGGCGAGGCGATCCGCTATGTGCTTCACGGCGACCGCCTGACGATCAAGACCGTGCAGCGACGTCTCAAGGAGGTCAGGCTGAATGTCGTATCCGCGATCGACCGGCGGCTGCTTGTGGTCAATACGCTCACCGCTGCCGCGCCCCTCGCCGGGTTGCTTGGCACGGTGATGGGGATGCTCGCGATGTTCGGCGGCCTGGCCCAGGGCGGCGGAGGCATGGAGGCGGTGGCCAGTGGCATGCAAGAGGCCCTGATCACCACCCAGACCGGTCTCACCATCGCGCTTCCCGGTCTTTTCATCGGACTCGTCGTGAAGGGCAAACGCGACGCGATTTCGGCGGCTCTCGCCCAACTTGAGAGTCAGATTCTGACCACCCGATTCAAACGATCCTGATTTATGTTCGGAAGAGGACTTGGAGACGAAGCGGAAGAGGAGGTTCATGTCGACCTGTCTCCGATGATCGACTGTATTTTCATCCTGCTCATCTTCTTCATCGTCTCGACGGTTTTCGTTGAGGAGACGGGAGTGGAGGTGAACAAGCCGGATGTCGGTGCCGCCGCGAGCGCTCTCGACAGCAACTCGATCCTGTTGGCGGTGACGAAGGAGGACAAGGTCTACTATGGTGGTGAGAGCATTGGCATCCAAGGGGTGATCGGAAAGATCAAGCCGTTGCTGACGGAGACGCCGGACATGCCGGTGATCATCCAAGGCGACGAGGATGCGAGCCACGGCACGGTTCAGAAGGTGCACGGTCAGGCGATGCTGGCCGGGGCGCAAAAGGAGAAGATCTCGATTTCGACGAAGTAGGTGAAACGGGAACTCCATGTTTATCGGCCGCCGCGAGGGCGCTTCACCGGGATCTTCGCGATCCTCGGCGGGGTGGTCGCGACGATTGCCGTGTTCGTGGCGATCCCGCTTTCGCAGAAGCTGGCCGACAGTTTTTCCAAGCCCATCGCGCCGCCGCCGGAGATTGCGATCGACCCGCCGGAGGACTTCGTTGTCGAGCTTGAGGAGCCCCCCGAAGAACCGGATGAACCGCCTCCGGAAGAACCCTTGGAAGAGCCGTCGAATCTGGATCTCGGAATGGACCTCGGCGACCTGACCGTGGGCACCGGCGGTGCCTTCGTCGTCGAGATTCCCAAGTTCGCGCTGAAGGGCGGCGACGATCCCTTCGGAGCCGGAGGGATCGACACTCCGCCGCAGCCGTTCGCCAAGTCCCAACCGATCTATCCGAGCCGGCTGCTGGCCAAGAAAATCGGCGGCAAGGTGGTCGTGGCTTGTGTGGTCGACGCTTCCGGGAAGGTGGGCGGCGCCAAAGTCAGGACCTCTTCCGGCAATCGCGAACTCGACGATGCAGCGCTCAAAGCGGTGCGGAAGTGGAAGTTCAAACCCGCGGTGCGCGGCGGCAAGAAGGTCAAGGCGACCGCGCTCGTGCCATTCAATTTCGAAGTGAAGTAACCCCGATCATGCGCTCCGTATTTTCCAGCATTCTGATCTTCGCGACCGCGTTGCCGGTTGCCGCCGACAAGATCATTCCGCCTTCCAACCTCTTCCGGGATCCTCAGTTCGTGAAGGACTTCGTGGGAAGCTACGGATTCCAGTCGGAAGTGGAGCCCAAGGTGTCCGCCGAAGAGAGCCGAGTGCTCGTCAAACTCAGCGAACTTTTCGAGGCGGGTCAGTTCAGCGCCGCGGAGCAGGAGTTGGTAAGGTTCATCAAGGAGGTCGAAGCGCCGAGCGATCCCGAGAAAAAACCCGGAGAGATCAGCCCCGCGATGGTCTTCGTTCTGGGCAACCTCTACTTCTCCGCCGAGCGAACCGAGGAAGCGCGGCGGGCGTTTCTCGAGGCGATCCGTCGCTTCCCGAAGTTCCGTCGGGCCCACGTCAATCTCGGCTACCTGTATGTGTCGAAGGAAGAGTTCGACAAGGCGATGCGCCATTTCCAGGAGGCGGTTTCGCTGGGTGAGGGGAATCCCCGGGTGTTCGGGCTTCTGGGATACGCCTACCTTTTGAAGAAGCAGCCGCTCGCCGCGGAGAACGCGTATCGTCAGGCCTATCTGCTCGATCCGGAATCAAAGGACTGGCAGCTGGGTCTTGCACAGGCGTTGATCCAGCAGGAGAAGCTTCCCGAGGCGACCGCCATTCTCGGCACCCTGATCGAACGATATCCGGAGGATCCCCAGTTGTGGCTCCAGCAGACCAACACGCTGCTCGGACAGGAGCGCAAGATGGAGGCCGCGGTGAATCTCGAAATCCTGCGGATGAAAGGTCTCGCGGGTGAGTCGGAGCTCAATCTTCTGGGCAACCTCTACATGGACCAGGGCGAGGCGCAGTTGGCACTCTTCGCCTATCTCGCGGCGATGGACAAAAGCAGCGAGTTCGATGTCGAGAAGGCTCTCAAGTCCGCCAAGATCCTGAACGACTATGGTTTTCCGGACAAAGCCGAGCAGTACGTCGCGAGGGTGGAAGCGAAAGCCGGCGACAATCTGAGCAAGGATGACCGGGTTGCCTTGCAACTCGTCGAGGTCAGCATCGCGCGTGCGGCCGGCGAGATGGAGAAGGTCGGGGAGCTGCTCAAGGGCCTGATGAAACTCGACCCTTCGAACGCCGAGGTGATTCTCGAACTCGGCAAGCACTACGATTCCCTCGCCAAGGCCGCGGAGGACGAGGAGAAGGAGCGTGAGTATGTGATGGAGGCCAAGACGAACCTCCAGATCGCTTCAGGCATGGACGAGGTGGCCTACGATGCGAATCTCGCCCTTGGCCAGCTCTACGTCAGGGAGCGCCAGTATCTGAAGGGAATGCCGAAGCTTGAGCGTGCGCTCGAACTCAAGCCGAGTGAGAACCTGAAATCCTACGTCGCGAAGGTGCGTCGGGCCGCCGACCGCCAACAGCAGCGCGAGGAACGCGAGGCGGCTGACCGCGCCGCCAAGGAAGCCGAGGAGAAGGCCAAGGAAGAAGCCGGAGACCAATCGAAATGATGAAACCGTTCATGAAACCAAGCACGCTCGTCCTTCTCGGACTCGCGGTTGGAGTGCAGTGTCCTGCGAACGAGGCACTGGATATCCTCGAGGGCAACAAGAAGGTCGAGGAAGTCGAGTTGCCTCCCTTGCCCGAAGGGACGGAGGAGGAGTCGGCGGACACGCCTCCGGTTTTTGTCGAACCCGAATGGGCACCGAGCCCGCTGGATCCGATCTGGTCGCGCGCGATCCTGTTCGAAGACAATGACAACCCGTGGCTCCAGCAGTTGGCCATCATGGGGCTCTACCAGTGGGGCGGATCATGGGGGACGGCCGAGGTGGAAGGTGCCCGGAACGTGAAGCTTGATACCACCCGGACGCGACGGGCCCGCTTGGGTGCCCGCATGAAGATCTTCGGCAACACGGAGATCGAGGCGGTGGGCGAGTTCGCCGGCGACGCCCGTTACCAGCGCCTTGAACGTTTGAAAGGCAAGACCCGCGTGTTGCCCAACCACTACGTCGAATACGGCAAGTTCCGTCCGCGGTTCGGTATCGAAGGATCGAAAGATCCCGCGCTGCTTCTGACTCCGGAGACCTCGCTTCTCACCAACATGCTGATGCCTCCCAGCACCCTTGGTGTGGCGTTCTCCCAGGACTGCGCGCCGTGGGACTGGAGCATCGGTTGGTTCTCAAACGATACGGACCGCTACATTCCCGGTTTCGAGGGGGACGGGTTCATCGCCGCCAATGTGGCCTATGAATCCGCCGAGCGTCTCGACGACAATTCCGTGATGCGGACCCGCTGGCATCTCGACTACATCTACAACCTGGATGGGAACTCGAGTTCCGCGATCCCGCGCTATCGGCCGGGTGGGATGATGGCCGCGAATGGCCCGCAGCGGGTGCCGATGTACCGTTCCTTCCGCCACATGGTTTCGACCGGTGTTGAGTTGGAAGGGGAGCGGTTCGCTTTCGAGGGTGACTTCATGCTCGCCAACGGCGACTTGAATGTCTGGGGCATGACCCTGACCCCGAGCTACTGGGTGCTGCCCGGAACTTTGCGGGTGGTGGGCCGTTACCACTATGCCGATACGGATGATCCGGGCGGCTTGGTCGGAGGCATGGGCATCGGCAGCGATCCCTATTTCGATTCCTCGCCGCTGTTCGTGGGGGACGAGTATCACTCGTTCTATCTCGGAGCCAATCTCCACCTCTACCAAGACAAGGTGGTGGTGCTGAATGGCATCGAGTACGCGATCATGAAGGACGAGGCGGGAGCCGGCTTCACCACCGATGGCTGGATCTGGCACTCGGGTGCCCGCGTTTCATTCTGATCGATCGAATCATGAAACGGACCTTGTCGATTCTTCTGCTCGCCCTGCCGCTGGCTGATGCCGTGGAGGTCGATGTCGACGCCGTAGGACGGGATCTGAATGGCTGGCAAGGATCGGTCGCCCGCTATTCCACGGCCGGGGCCGCCTTCGAGGTCGGGCAGCCGATCATGTCCTGGGACGAGAGTAACAATCTGATTGTCGAAGCTGAGATCCGGGAGATCCGGCGATCGTCGCCTGTCTACGACGCCAAGGTCCGACTGCTGGTTTCACCAGACGGGCTCGTGCGCCGGGCATCGGTGAAGGGAACAGTGGACGGGAAGGTGTTCGACTCCGGTGAAGTGACCCGGCCCGAGCCTGCCGTGATTCCGGAAGCTCCCTCCGCAGAGGAAGGTGCCGAGGGCGTGGGTCCGGTCGTCGACGTCGCACCGACCGATCCCGACGAAGAAATGCGCCAAGCGCTCGACCAGCAGCTTGTCGCGGCGATCGAGCGTGCGCGTCGTTCCGAAAAGGTCGTGAAGCGTGACCTGAGCTCTTGGCTTCTCAGCGGTGCGGCTTCCGAAGGGGAAACCCTCGTTGAGGGAACGGCAGTGGTCGTGAGCTCGCTGTTCCGTCGCATCGACCGCTGATTTTCCCGGTCAGGCGCCGTGTTCCCGTTGGCATCCGCCGGGATCTCGGTAGGGTTCATCGCATGGCAAAAATCTTGGTGATTTCCGGAAGCGCGAGGAAGGATTCGGTCAACCGAAAGCTGGGCGAGGCGGCGTGCCGGATCGGATCGGAGCTGGGCGCGGAATGTGAGCTGATCGACCCGCGGGAGCATGTCCTGCCGCTCTACGACGGGGATCTCGAAGAAGCGGAGGGTTTACCCGAGGAGGTGAAGATCCTGAAGAAGGCGTTCGCCGAGGCTGACGGATTTGTCTTCTGCTCTCCGGAATACAATTCATCGATCACACCGTTGCTGAAGAACCTCATCGACTGGGTCAGCCGCGCCGAGAGCGACGACGAGCCGCCGCTTGCGGCGTATCGGGGAAAGGTGGCCGGCCTGCTTTCCGCCTCTCCCGGAGCCCTCGGAGGAATGCGCGGTCTGGTCCATCTGCGGTCGATCCTCGGGAACATTGGGGTGTTCGTGACTCCGACGCAGTTCGCCTTGGGTGGAGCCTACGGAAAGTTCGATGAGAACGGTGAGCTGACCGACTCGGCTGCCGCCTCGAAGATCGAAGCGGTGATGAAAGAGGTCATCACAACGGCCGAAAAACTGTCGGCCTGAACTCCGGGTTCACTTACCCTTCGAAGGGTCGTAGGACACCGACTCGAGATACAACCCGTCGGCTGGCGCGCAATGCGACGATCGGCCGTGAGGAAGACCTTCGGGTTGGTCGAGGAATGCGGCGAACTCGTCGAGGCGGAGCCGGCCTTGGGCGACGCGCACGACGCTCCCGGTGAGAAGCCGGACCATTTTGTAGAGGAAGCCGTCGCCCGACCATGTCAGGCGCCAACCGTGGTCGAAGGCATCGAGTTCCGCCCGTGTGAGGGTGCGATGGTGGTCGGTATCCTCGGTTTCGTTGCCGCGTTTGGCCGCAAAGGCTTCGAAGTCGTGTCGTCCGAGCGTGAGCTTCAGCGCGTCTTCCAAGAGGTAGGGGTCGTATTGCCGTGGAAGGTGCCATGCGAGGCCCGCCCGAAAGGGTGAAAGGACCGGTTCGGTGCTGATCTCGTAGCGGTAGGTTTTCGAGGTGGCTGAGAAGCGCGCGTGGAACTCCGGGCCGACCTCCTCCGCGCTGAGAACGCGGATGCTGGCGGGCAACTTGGTGTTCAGAGCGGGTACCCAATTGAAGGGGTTCATCGTCAGCCCATCGGGCGCATCGAGGTGAGCGACCTGGGCGAGTGCGTGAACTCCGGCGTCGGTGCGGCCGGAGCCATGGACGCGGACCGGCTGCTTGGCCGTCTCCGATGCGGCCGATTCGAGGAGATCCTGAACCGTATTCCCGCCGGGTTGGGACTGCCAGCCATCGTGAGGGCGGCCGTCGTAGGCGAGGGTCAGCTTGATGCGCATGGAGGGAGATTGAACATCGAACTTCGAACGTCCAACATCGAAGGCCGAACGGTGAACTCGCCGTATCGCGGGAATTTTGTTTTCCTTCCGGGGTGGAACGGGAGATCGACGGGTTCATTCGCTATGTCGCGGTCGAGCGCGGGCTATCGGATGCCTACCAGATCTCGCTCAGGCAATCGCTGGATGCCCTGCGGGGATGGATGGAGCGCAAGACGCTTGATCTGGTGGACGTCGGCACCGAGGAGTTGGCCTCCTTTTTGGGGACGAGGAAATCCGAAGGGCTCTCGGTCTCGTCGCTGCGGATCACCACCGTCCATCTGAAGGTCTTTTTCCGTTGGCTGGCGGGTACGGACCGTCTGCCGATGGATCCTGCTGAGCCGTTGCTGTCGCCCCGCACCGAGCAGTCACTGCCGGAGACGCTCAACCGCGAGTGGGTCGAGAAAATGCTGGAGGCGGTGGATGTCGGCCAGCCTCTGGGCCTGCGCGATCGCGCGATTCTTGAGCTGTTTTATTCCTCGGGTCTACGGCTCAGCGAGCTTTGCGGGCTCCGGCTTGAGGAGTTCGATGCCGAGGACCGATTTCTCCGGGTCACCGGCAAGGGCAACAAGACGCGCGTCGTGCCGGTGGGAGGCAAGGCGCTGGCCGCGCTTGAGGCGTATCTTGCGAAGGAGCGGCGGTCCTTGGTGGGAAAGCGTACCGGCTCGGAGGTCTTTCTCAGCATCCGGGGCGGACGGCTTTCGCCGGATCGGGTGCGCCAGATCGTGAAGGAGCGCGCTGCGGCGGCGGGGATCGACCGGAAGGTCTATCCGCACCTTTTACGGCATTCGTTTGCGACCCATCTGCTCGAAGGTGGCGCCGACCTGCGGGTGATTCAGGAGCTGCTCGGTCACGCCGACATCTCGACGACCCAGATCTACACCCATGTCGACGGCGCCCGGCTCAAGTCGATCCACAAGCGGTTCCATCCGCGAGGCTAGGAGCGGCTCCTTTGAGGTGCCGTCTGTCTGCCGAAGCCTCGGCGGAGGCGGTTGGGGCGCGCAACGATTGCCGGATCACGGGGATGGGCAGGTCTCGGGCAACACTCAGCAGTCAGCAAGGAACGTCCAAGTCTCTCAAGGCTCCGATACGGATGTCTCGATCTCTGGGCTCGCCTTATCGGTGGGGCGAGCTTCTCTTCCAGAGGTGTAGGCAGCGCGACCCGGAGGTCGCCGCGCCCGCTCATTCGCCTTCGCCGAGGCTTCGGCGGACTGGTGGCGCTTGGAAAGCGCCACTCCTACTTCTTCTCCTTCTCGCCGTAGGGCTTGATCTCGAGGGCCGGGGCCTTCGCCGGCTTGGCGGGCTCCTCGGATTCGGCAGCCGGCGGATCGATGGTCAGCGATGGCTCGGTGTGCTGACGGAGGGCTTGGTAGAGCAGGTTGTAGTTGTGGCGGACCGCGGCGGGGTAGGAGACGCGGCCGGCTTCGACGATTTTCTCCAGCAGCAGCTTGCTGGAAAGGTCGGCCACCAGGTTGGCGCCGACTTTCACCGCGCCCTCGGCACCCGTGAGTTTGGCACCCGCATTGGCGGAGCTGCGAATCAGGTCGCTCGAGATCGTCCGGCCTTGGATGGCCAAGGTGGACTTGGCGGAGCTGACCGAGCCGTCGGGCGCGAAGCTGACCTCGAGCACCGCGTGGTCGTCGCTGGCCAGCCAGCCGCGACGGTGGTCGATCCGCACGGAAACAAAGATACCGCCGTCGGGTGACGGGGTGATTTCGGGCTTGTAGGTGCGGTAGTTGGCGCCGGACAGGGCGTAGTCGACGGTGTTGTCCTTCCAGCCACCCAGGCTTTCGCCGTAGGCATCAATGTCGACGTCGATTCCGGCCATCAGGCGGGGAGCCAGCAGCGAAGCGCAAAGAAGGACGATTCGGATCATCGGAGTGCTTGGATTGTCCGGGAATGATACGGATTTGCGGAGGGATTTCTTCCTCTCCGCACCTGTTTCGACGGGGAAGCGGCTCCGCGTGGTGGATTTGTCGGTTCCGATTTCGACGCGTACGTTGCAAGGGGTCGGGGTGGGCGCGTAGGCTCGGTCCGTGAGCCGGCCGGTCGACCTTTTGCTGGAGCACCTGCGAGCCGAGGAGGCCCGGGGTGTGGAGCATGTGTACCTTGATGAAGAGGCGAAGGAGGTGCTGCGCGAACTGCACCGGCAGGCGCGGAGTGGTGGAAAACCGAAGGCGTCTGCAGCTGCAGGTGCCGGAGAGGCGGTCGCCGAAACCCCGAAAGCCGCGAAACCCGTGGTCGTCACCGAAGTCCGCGCCGAGGGCGAGAGTGCGGCGGCCCGAATCGAGTCGTTGAAACTGCAGGCCGCCGAGTGGCCGGCCGCGAAGGCCTTGGGCAGCTTGCGGGAGACTATGGTGTTCTCGACCGGTGCGGCCGAAGCCGAACTGATGCTCGTCGGCGAAGCACCGGGCTACCAAGAGGAGCGGCAGCGCGAGCCGTTTGTCGGTCCAGCCGGACAGAAGCTAAATGACATCCTCAAGGCGATGGGCCTCGAGCGCCCCGCCGTTTACATTTCGAACATCGTCAAGTTCCGGCCCGCGATGCCGAATCAGACGACCAACAACCGCAAGCCGACGCTCGACGAGATGGCGTCGTGCCTGCCTTTCATCCGCGAGGAGGTGAAAGTCGTGCGGCCGAAGTGCATCGTGGCACTCGGTGGAACCGCCGCCGAAGGATTGCTCGGGCTAAGCGGATCGGTCGGCGCGATGCGCGGCCGCTGGCACGAGTTCGAAGGCATTCCTGTGCGGGTCACCTACCATCCGGCCTACCTGCTTCACGGCAATGCCGCCCTTTCGGACAAGCGCAAGATCTGGGAGGACATGCTTGAGGTGATGGAAAAGCTGGGTCTGCCGATCTCGGACAAGCAGCGCGGATTCTTTTTGCCGAAGTCATGAAGATCCGCGTGATCACCACCGGTGGCACGATCGACAAGGTCTACTTCGATGCCACCTCGGAGTACGAGATCGGTGAGCCGACCGTTCCCCATGTGTTTCGGGAGGCGGCGGTGGGGGTCGAGTGGGAGCTCCAGCCCTTGTTGCGAAAGGACAGCCTCGAGATGACGGAAGCCGACCGGGTGACGATCCGCGAGGCGTGCGAGGCGGCCGGGGAGACCGCGATTCTCATCACCCATGGCACCGATACGATGAGCGATACCGCCGAGTCACTGATCGGGATCGAGGGCAAGACGATCGTGCTCACCGGTGCGCTGGCACCGGCCCGTTTCCGGGTGACCGACGCGATTTTCAATCTGGGCCTCGCGCTGGGCGCGGTGCAGTCGAAGCCGCCCGGTGTTTACCTGGCGATGAACGGAACCGTCTTCGAAGCGGGCAAGGTCCGGAAAAACAAAGAGGCCGGCCGCTTTGAGGCGACCGGCCTTTGAGAAGCGTTGCTGAACTCCGGGGTTCTCAGTCCCGGCGCATGAAGAGCATCAGGACGTAGTAGAAGAGCAGTGCTACGCTCGCGAACAGCGAGAGGGCCGCAGCGACGTGCTGACCCGGCGCGTAGTGATACATGATCTTGCTCGTGTTGTAGAGGATGGCGCCCGAGGCGAGCACGATCATCGCCAGCGAGAACCAAAGTCCCATGCCGCTCGCGAGTCCGGGCATGAAGATCGATGCGACGATCAGTCCGATCGCGATGAAAAAGCCGATCTTCAGGAACCCACCAAGGAAGCTGAAGTCCTTGCGTGTGGTGAAGGCGACTGTCGTGAGGCCGAGCACCAGTAGGCCGGTGACCACCCCGGCCTTTCCGATGGCCATCGGGTCGTAGATGGTGGCCATCATGATCAGCGGCAGGAAGATCACGGCTTCCGCCACCACGTAGAGGCCGAGTCCGGCATACTGCATGCCGGGTGAGGCGCCGCCGTAAGCCCACTTGTTGGCAATCCACGAAACTCCCATGAACGCTCCCAGCACGATGAGCCAGCTGTAGGGGCTGGCATTGAGGAGGCCGAAGATGGTGTCGGCGGGGATCAGCGAGATCAGGAGCCACTCGATGACGGCAAAGGCGCCGATCGCGGCTGCGAGGTGGCCGTAGGTCTTGCGGACAAAATCGCTCCGAGTCTCCTCGGGAGCGGTGATGACCGGATTGCTGGCGTAGGGATTGAATGAGTCCATGCGTGTTTTGAGGTTGAGTGACAGATGGCAGAGCTTCCGGGTGTTGGCAAGCGAACCCGGTCAGATCCCGTAGGCTTCACGAAAGCGCAGGATCGGGTCACCCGGGGCGTGGGGGTGACAGAGGCGGTCGATCATTTCCTCCCACTCGTCGTGCCCTTTCAGGATCTCGACCTCGATCCGCAGGAACCAGATCGGCACGGTGACATCGGTGGGTTTCGGGAATCGTACGGCGTCCTTCTCGGTGGTGACGACCAACTCCATGTCGCGCTCGATGCAGCGGTTCATGAAGGCGTCGATCTCCTTGCGGGTGAATCGGTAGTGGTCGGGGAAGTGGCGTCGGATCTCGACCCGTGCCCCGAGGCTCTCGAGGCTGCGTTCGAAGCTTTCCGGCACCGCGATGCCCGAGATCGCCGCGACCCACTTGTCCCGGAGGAATTCCAGCGGCTGGCGTTTTCCGGTGAAAAGCTCCTCCAGGTAGCGCGGGCCGTGCGCGCACTCGATGATCGGAGCGAACGGGTTGTGGCGGCGCAGTTCCTCGACCAGCGCGTCGTTCGGTGAGCCGTCGCACTTGGTGATCAGGATGTAGCTGGCCCGGCACAGGTTGGCCGGAGGCTCGCGGAGCGTGCCGCGTGGCAGCAGGTGACCGGTGCCATAGGGCGAGGTCCGGTCGACGAGAACGATGTCGGTGCCGTGGGCGAGGCGGAGGTACTGCAGGCCGTCGTCGAGCACGAGGGTGTCGGCTCCGAGCTGCCTCACGGCGAAGCGTCCGCCCTTGATCCGGTCCTTGTCGACGACCACCGAGACGCCATTGAGATTCTGAGCCAGCATGAATGGCTCGTCACCGGCGTACTTCGAGTCCAGCAAAAGCGCGCGTCCGTCCGACACGACCTTGGGCATTTCGTCGGGGTCTACCGGGATCTGGTTCTCGTCCTTCCACTTCTGGGGCTCCTTGAGCTTCCGGCTCTTGTAGCCGCGGGAAAGGATTGCAACCTTCCGGCCGCGGTCGCGCAGCGTGCGGGCGAGCATTTCCGTGACCGGGGTCTTGCCGGTTCCGCCGACGGTGATGTTGCCGATCGAAATGACGTGGGTCCCCAGATGGGCCTGCTGCTTCCAGCGGCGGCGGAAAACCAGCAGCCGGGTGCGGACCAGCATGCGGAACACGCCCGACAAGGCGCTCATCGCCAGCCGCGTCATCCCGGCGCGAAAGCCCCGGGCGCGTCCGAAAATCACATCGGCGCCCCAGCGTTCCAACTCGGCGAGGGATTCCTTCATGCTTCTGGGGCCGGCAGCAAGTTGGAGCAGGGGAGGCTCACGGGCTCAGGCTGGGCGGAATCGTTGCGGTCGGCAAGGCGCGAGGCGGAAGCGTGAGGCGAGGCCTCGGGATGAGTCGAGAATCGCGCTCGGCCGTATAGGGATGCGGTAAAGTATGCGCGGTCCGCATGGGTGGAAAAAACATCGAGAAATCATGCTCATGTCGAGCTGGTCAGTAGCAAGCCCGCTCATACCAAACGTCCTTTTTCTTCATTCCCTAGGCATGGCAAGCGGGCGGTCGGGGCGTGAGGCATGCTTGAGAACGAAGCTTGATGCCTCGTCGATCCGCCGGTTCATCCGCAAGCACGCTGCCCTCCCTTGTTGTGGTGGGGAATGGCATCGCTTCGGTGCGGTTTTGCGAGGAAGCGGTCGCGCTCCGGTTGAACCGCAAGTTCCGGATCACGGTGATCGGAGGCGAGCCGCGACCCGCCTATGATCGGGTCCGGCTCTCCCGCTATGTGAAGGGACGCGATGAGGCGTCGCTGACCATCCGGGACTCCGAGTGGTACTCGGCTCAAGACATCGAACTGAAACTTGGCGATCCGGTTTCCAAGCTGGATCGGTCGAGAGGATGCGTCGTCACCGAGAGCGGGGTGGAGGTAGCCTACGACGAACTCGTGCTCGCAACCGGGTCGGCGGCATTCGTGCCCCCGCTCGAAGGCGTCGGCTTGCAGAAGGTTTTTGTCTACCGGACCATTGATGACCTTGAGGCGATCATGTCGGCTGCCGGGGAAGCTTCGAAGGCGGTGGTGATCGGAGGTGGCTTGCTCGGCCTCGAAGCGGCGCAGGCCCTTGAAACGCTGGGTCTCAAGGTCGCGATCGTCGAGCGGGCGGCATTCCCGATGCCACGCCAGCTGAACGCGAAGGCTGGCGCCTTGGTCACCGGAAAGCTCGAGTCGCTCGGGCTGGGATTTCACGGATCCTTTGCCGGTCAGGCCATTCGCCGGACAGCGGAAGGTCTTGAGTTGGTGCCGGAGGATGGAGCAGCGCTAACATGCGACCTGATCGTCATCTCGGCTGGGATCGCGCCGAACTCGGAACTGGCGGCCGCCGCCGAACTTGAGTGTGGCGTGAGGGGCGGGGTCGTTGTCGATCATCAGCTGGCGACTTCCGACCCGAAGGTGCACGCGATCGGCGAGTGCGCGCTCCACGAAGGACAGATCTACGGCCTCGCGGCTCCGGCGGTGTCGATGGCTCATCATGTCGCGCGCAAGCTGGCGGGGAAACGGCCTCCCGATTTCGAGCGACCCGATCTGTCGACACGGCTGAAGATGCTCGGGATCGATGTGGTGACCATCGGTGATCCTCTCGACCGGGGAGAAACGGTGGAGTTCGAGGGGGATGGAATCTACCGGGCAATCACGCTCGATCCGCGTCGGGTCCCGGTCGGAGCGCTCGGCATCGGAGAATGGCCGGAGTCGAGCCAGATCCACGGTTGGTACCGCGAGGGGAGGGCGCTGAGAGACAAGGAAGTGGCCCGCTTCGCCGCCGAAGGCGTGATCGATGCGGGAGCGGCGTCGGCGAGCGTGTTGGCATGGCCGGGTGAGCGCATGGTGTGCAACTGCATGTCGGTGACCAAGGATGGCCTCTGCCGGGCGATCGCATGCGGCGCGGCCAGTCCTGAGAAACTCGCCGAGGCGACCGGGGCGTCGACCGTTTGCGGTTCCTGCGCGCCCCTGCTTGCCGAACTCTGCGGATCGCCCGCCGCGCCCGGCAGGGCGATGTCGCCGCTGCTGCTGATCGCGATTGCCCTGCTGGCCCTGGTGGCAGCGGTGCTGGTGCCGGTGGCCGAGGTTCCGGTGGCGACCAGTGTCGAATCGTTCAACTACGCGCTCGACCGGTTTTGGAGCGACGCTCTGCCGAAGCAGATCACGGGCTACTCGCTCTTGGGCGTGTCGCTGCTGGGGCTTCTGATCTCGTTGAGGAAACGCCTTCCGAGATTCCGCTTTGGAGCGTTCGCGAAGTGGCGCGTCTTCCACGCCGCCTTCGGGCTCGTTGCCCTCGGTGCGCTGTTCGCGCACACCGGTTTCCGTTTCGGCGACAACCTCAACGCCTGCCTGATGGCGGTGTTTGTCGGGCTGAACCTGCTCGGCGCGGTCGCCGGGGTCGCTGCGGGCCTCGAGACCCGGGGCGGTCCGAGGGCTGCCTCGCTGGCGAGGCGCCTGCGCCCGGGGCTGACCGTCGCCCACTACGTGTTCTTCTGGCCGCTGCCGGTGCTCGTCGCGTTCCACATCGCCGCCGCCTACATCTACTAGATTCATCATAATGCGTATCCGTTTCGGCCGTCGTTCCCAAGCCATCGCGTGGCTCCTCCTAGCGGGGGTCATCACCGCAGTGTGCGCGAACGTGTTCTTCCGGGCCGAGGACAAGACATGGGTCATGCCTGGCGAGACGTCCCACGGGCACTACCAGATCGAGCTCGAGTGCTCGGTTTGCCACGATACGAAGCCGGACGGACTGCTGGTTTCGGCGGTTTCCAACAAGGCGTGCCTCGCGTGCCATGACCAGGATCTCGAGGATGCCGATGATTCCCACCCCGTGGTGAAGTTCAAGAAGCCGGAGAACCGGCCGTTCCTCGAGAAGATCGACGCGATGAGCTGCGTGGCGTGCCACACCGAGCATGAGCCCGAAGCGACGGGCGCCATGGGAGTGACGCTTCCGGCTGACTACTGCACCTACTGTCACCAGACCACGGTCGAGGAGCGGGAGACCCACAAGGGTCTTGGCTTCGACACCTGTGCGACGGCGGGCTGTCACAACTTTCACGACAACCGCGCGCTCTACGAACGGCACCTCGCCCTGCACTCGGTCGAGCCGCCGATGTTGGAAGCGGGTCAGGTCGGGGAGCTCGGAAGTCTCGCCGCATATCTCAAAGCCAACCGGGAGACCAAGGCGCTGGCGATCGGGGATGCGGATGCGCCCACGGGCGTCGACATGGCTTCGCACGCCGAAGCATGGAGTCAGGATGCCCACGCGCTCGCCGGGGTGAATTGCTCGGACTGCCACCAACCGGAAGGTGTCGAGTGGAGCGACAGCGTCAGTGTGGCGACCTGCGGAACGTGTCACGATGACGAGAAGGACGGCTTCTTCCGTGGCAAACATGGAATGCGCATCGCCGCCGGATTGTCCCCGATGACTCCGGGGGCGGCCCGCCAGCCGATGAAGGCGGAGGCTGCTCACCGGGCTCTCGATTGCACGTCCTGTCACGCTGCCCATGACTTCGATACGCGGCGTGCGTCCTACGCCTCATGTGTCGAGTGCCACGACGACGATCACACGAAGGCCTATGTGGACAGCCCGCACTTTGCCGCGTGGGAGCGCGAGTTGAGCGGGGCCGCGCCGGCCGGCAGCGGGGTGTCTTGCGCCACCTGCCACATGCCGCGGGTGGATGACGGCAGGAACGGCCTTCGCGTCGAGCACAACCAGAACGCCAACCTTACGCCGAACGAGAAGATGCTCCGTGCCGTCTGCCAGCAGTGCCACGGCCTGCCCTTCGCCATGGATGCGCTCGCCGACCGCGAGCTGATCGATCGCAACTTCACCGGCAAGCCCGAGGTGCACGTCGAGAGCTGCGACTGGTCGCGCCAGCGCGCGATCGACCGCGAGGACCCCGAGATTCTCGAACTCATCCGGCAGATGACTGCCGACCCTTCTCCCGAACCGAACAACACCGACTGAACCAATGAATACCAAAAAACGCATCGCCCTCACCGGCGCAATCGTCGTCGCGGGCGTCGTCGCCCCGTCCTGCAGCAAGACCGAAACCGCCACGGCAACGTCCGGAGGTTTCACTCCCGAGCAAATGGCCGATACGGTCTACACCGTGCTCGCCGCCGACCGGAAGGTCTACGCGAAGCAGGTCGTCACCCGACTCGTCAACAAAGAGGAGGTCATCAAGGCCCATGAGAACTTCATGGACGAGAAGGCCCTTCCGCTTCCGGCACAGGTCTTCCGGATGGGCGCCGAGGAAGTGGACCTTGTCGAGGGGAAAGCCGTGGACTTCTCGTACTCGCTGCAGTCCCTCTGGCCTCTGAATAAGGAGAACGCCAAGAAGCAGACCGACAAGGTCCAGGAGGGGCTGAAGTATCTCGTCGACAATCCGGAGTCGAAGAAGTGGACGGGCGAAGAGGAGATCGCCGGGCAAAAGTATTTCATCGGCGTCTACCCCGACAAGGCCGTCGCAGAAGCCTGCTTCCTCTGCCACAACAACCATCCGGATAAGGAGGACAGCTTCCCCGAGTTCAAGATGGGCGATGTGATGGGCGGAGTCGTGATCCGCATCCCCTTCGAGTAACACCCCGATTTCAATCGTCATGACCGAAGAACAGAAGAACCTCGTGCAGGGGAGCTGGGAGCAGGTGGTTCCGATTTCGGAAACCGCTGCGGAGCTTTTCTATGCCCGCCTTTTCGAGCTCGATCCCGACGTCAAACCGCTCTTCGCGAGCGCCGACATGAAGGAGCAGGGCAAGAAGCTCATGCTGATGATCACCACCGCCGTGCGCGGGCTCGACAAGCTCGACGAACTGATCGGAGCGATCCAGGCGATGGGCAAGCGCCACGTCGGATACGGCGTGAAGGCGGAGCACTACGACACCGTCGGTGCCGCCTTGCTCGACACTCTGGAGAAGGGTCTCGGGGAGGTCTGGACGCCCGAGCACAAGGAGGCCTGGGCTCTGACCTACACAACGCTCGCGAACGTGATGAAGGACGCCGCCTACGGGCCGGAGCCCGCCTGATGTCCGTGGTGCGGGCTCCTGTCAGCAGGAGCCCGCACGCGGGCAGCGCGTGATTTACGGACGGTTTACCCACGGCTGCCCCGGGGTGTGATTCCATGGGATCGTTATGAACAAGACGACCCCATGGATACCCGTTGTTGCCGCCGTGGCGGTGCTCGCCGTCAACGGTGCCGGTCAACCGGCCACTGAGTGCAAACGTGCGGCCGAGCCAGCCGCCGCCGAAGTCTCGCCGGGCCTTGAAGCGGCGGCGCTCCAGCATCTTCTTCGGAAGCATGGAGCGGAACTGTCGGAGATCGAAAAGAGCGCTTTGGGATCGGCGATCTCGAAACTCGATGCCGAGGCAACGCCTGCGGTCGCGCCGATGCTGGTCGACCTTGGAGTAGCCGTCGAGGAGCTCGACGACTCCCAGCGCCGTCATCTGCAGCCACAGATCGAAGGCGGGCTGTCGGTCACGCGCACATCTCCCGACGGGTTGCTGACCTTCTGGGGTGTCGAGAAGAGCGACCTCATCGTTTCCGCCAACGGGCAGGCCCTCCACAACGCTCGCGAGTTGCTCGATGCTCTCGACGAATCGGTGGACAAGAACAAGCCGCTGCTCCTCGACGTGATCGTTCAAGGCAACCGCCGCACGATCAACCTGCGTCCTTTGGGTGCCCGCGCGCCGCTGCAACCCGGAGCCGGCCGGTTCTGGCAGTTCATGGGGTGCTGAGATTTTGCCCGAATCAGGGCTGCTCCTCGACGACCTCCATCTGCAGGAAGCCTTTCGGTTGTAGCGTGACGTCATCGCCCAACCAGAACGATACGTATTCCCATCCTGCGGAGAGCGGGGGTAGTCCGGCAGCGTCGGTTGCCGAGCCGACGATGACATCCGCATCGAAGGTCGTGAGGTCCGATGAGCCGTGTGCGGAGTAGACGATTCCGTCAATGGTCGCGCTGACGCTTGGAGATCCATTGAAGATCGCGCCACTCCGGACGGGTAGCGTCAGTGAAAGGAAGCGCGTACCGAGGTGGTCGTAAATCGAGACGCGGCGTTTGCCGTCGTCCGTCGGGTCAAGCGGGTCGCCATCGTGGGCGAACTCCTCAAGATTGGTCCTGTCGTCGCCGTCGGGATTGTCGTCCGGACCGTCTTCGCCGGGAGGAAGCCCATTGGCGTCGGCCCACGTCTCGAACGCGGTCAGGACGATCACCGTCCGTGTGACCTGTGCCGCCGGATTGCCGGCATCGTCGGTGGCGTCGTAGGTGACGGTGTAGCTGCCGGGTGAGGACGTGTTCACGGTGTCGCCGCCGGTGACGACCGCGACGCTGCCGTCCACGCTGTCGCTAGCCGTGGCTCCCGGGTCGGACCAGGCCGCCTTGTAGCCGACTGTGGCGGGATCGCTGCCGTTGGGTGAGATCACCGGAGGTGTGTTGTCGATCACAACGGGCGCGCTGGTGACGCTGGACGCCAGCGTCTGATTCACCTCGTCGCGGGTAGGCTGTCCGCCGTCGTTTGGACTGGCTGCGATGGAAATGGAGCCGTCGCCGGAGATGTTGGTTAGTGTTACGACAAACTCTATGCCGCGCCCCGTGATGCTGCCAAAGGTGTGGCTGACGCCGGGATCCTTGGTGACGATGATGTCTCCTTGGCGGTTGAAGGCCACGACGGGTTTGTCGAAGATCACGTCGAAGACCAGCGTGCCGGTATTGGTTGGGCCGGTGTCACGCGGCGTGATGCTGATGCAATTCGGCGGACTGGAAATGACGAGAGCCAGTTTCGGGTCCCCGTCCAACAAGGTGTAGCCCCGCCGAACCTCATACCCTGCCGGCAATCCGGTGACGGGAAAGCTTCCCTGGCTGTTGGCGACGGTGTCTGCGTCCGCGACGATGTAGACCGGCTCGGTAGCGCCCGCGCCGGTTTCCCGGATATCGAGCGTCATCTGGTTGACGCTCATCGTGCCGGCCACGGTGAGGGTGTCGTTGGAGGGGCCGTCGATGTCCATTTCGTAAGTGGCGCCTGTGAGATCGACACCGCTTTGGAAATCGATCTCACCGATGTCTGGCCCGGGTGCGAGTGTGCCGTCGATGATCGCAGGACCAGGGATGGTTCCGGATCCGCGCAGGGCGGCACCCGGATTCACCGTAAGCGAGCCCGAACCTGTGCTGGTGTTATCGATGAGCAGGTCGCCTGCCTGAACCGTGATGCCGCCACTGAGCGTGTTCGTTCCGCCCAGCGAGAGTGGGGCGGGTCCGGTTTTGGTGACGGCTCCGCTTCCGGAAAGTGTTCCGCTGAATGTAAGCGGTGCGGCAAGGTCGAACACCCCTCCGGATGGCAGCGAAAGGTCGCTGACAATCGTGTGGCTGCCACTTCCCGACGAAAGGATGGCCCCATCGGTCAGAGTGAGCTGGTTGTTGATCAGCTCATAGCTGGCATCCCCCGAGAAGATCAACTCGCCGACGCTTCGGCTGCCGTTGACGTCCACTTGGATGGATCCGCTCAGGGTGGATTGCCCGAATCGGGCGGGGCCAGCCGGCAGGGGAGTCACGCCATTCTGCCAGTTGAGGGCGTCGCTCCAAAGTCCCCCGGCAGCGTTTTTCCACACCGGATCGATGGCGACGGTGTCGCTCGCGGCACTGGCGCCGAGGCTGTTTCCGGCAGGATCTTCCACGTCGTTTCCGGCGTCGATTCCGAGGGTGATGTCGCCTTGGCCGACGACGTCCGGGATCACGACCGTGTAGATGCCGTCCACGCCGGAAATGACAGGGGTCGAGTGGGTCCCGGGGAAGGAGACGGACAGGTCCTCGACAGTGAGGTTCTGCACCGGCTCGCTGAAGGTCAGTGCAAACTCGACGGAACTGTCGGGGTTCAGCCCGCTGGTGGCGGTGATGGCTGCGGCGGGCGGTGTCTGGTCCACCGAGACCTGATTGCTGGTGACGCTTGAGGCGAGATTGTTGCCGACTCCGTCGTTCACGGTCGAGGCTCCGTCGTCGAGGTCGACCGAGACAGAAATGGTTCCGTCGCCGCTGACATTGTCGAGGGAAAGCACGTAGGTGTCACCACTTCCTGTGATGCCGCCGAATGAGTAGCTGAGCGTCGGATCCTTGGTCACCACGAGGTCGCCGAGCCGGTTGAAGAACTGCACCGGTTTGTCGAAGGTGACGTCGAAGACCAGAGTGTCGGCGTTGGTCGGTCCGAGATCGCGGGGGGCGATGCCGACGCAATTGGGCGGGGCGGAATTGACAATGGCGATCTGGTTGCCGGCAAAGTTGTAGGTCAGCGTGTATCCGGACGGAATGCCGATGACGCTACTGAAAGTGTTACTGAGCGAGCCGTAGGTGGCGATGGTGTAGGCGGGTTCCGTCGCCCCGCCGCCGATTTCCCGGATGTCGAGGGTGGCATTGTTGATGTTCAGGTTCCCGGTCACCGCCAAAGTGTCCGCCGAGGATCCATCGATCTCCACGGTGTAGGTGGAACCCCTGAGGTCGGCATCGCCTTGGAAGCTGAGTGTGCCTGTGGAGTTCCCGGGTGAAACGAGACCGTTGACGTCCGCCGCACCGGTGATGGTCAGGTTCCCGGCGAGTGTGCCACCCGCGTCGACGGACAGGTCGGCGACCGAGCCTGACCCGTTGAGTGTTGTCCCGGATTCCACCGTGACTGTCCCAGATCCGGTGGAGCTGTTTACGGTCAGGTTGCCCGACTGGATGGTGGTTCCACCGGAGTAGGTGTTGGTGCCGGTAAGGGTCAGGGTGTTGCTGCCTGCGACCACGACCCCGCCGGTGCCGCTGATGTCCCGGTTGAAGGTGGTGTCGAAGCTCCCGTAGTTGAATTGCACGGTGGCGTTGTTCACTACGCCAGCGGGTCCGGGCAGTCCGTTGGTGCCTCCATTGCCGAACTGCAGAACACCCCCGCTGACGAGCGTGGATCCCTGGTAGATGTGGCTCTGGTTGAAGATGACCGTGCCGGCTCCGCGTTTCTCGAAGCCGCCGGTGTGGGTCATCAACTCGCGCCACAGCAGGTTCGCGCCCGCCTTGGTGTCAATGATCACATCGTCACCGCCGAAGACGAAGCTGTTGGAGAACGCATTTGTGCTGGAGAATCCCGCAATGTCGATTCCGAGCGCGCCCCCGTCGAAGTGTATCGGACCGGTGCCGATCTCGTTGACGGACCGGACGAAGACCGTTCCGCCCTCCAGCAACGTTCCGCCGGAGTAGCTATGCGTCGGTGAGCCGCTTCCCAACATTTCGTAGGCGATGGTTCCGCTGCGGACGATCACTTCTCCGGTTCCGGAGATCGAGTCGCAGAAGAAATCCGTCAGGTTCCCATCGCCCAGGTTGAACACCACCGTCGATGAATTGACCAGTCCCTCGTAAGGATTGAAGCGTGACGGGAAGGTACCGTCGCCGAAGCTCATCACGCCGTTTTCGACATGGAGCTCTCCGGTGAGACTGGTGAACGTGGCGGAGGGATCGGCCAATGTCAGCGTTCCGGAGCCCCGCTTGCGCAGGGTCGGAGAATTCGAGAACCCCCTGACCTCGCCGGGGAAGAGAATATCGTCATTGTCCTCTCCCAAAATCAGCTCCGCTCCACCGAGAAGGAAGAGGGATGCGTCCGCGGACGGGCAGAGAATGTCGTGGATGCTCTGGGAGACTCCGTCGATCGTGATGCCTCCGCTGCCATCCATGATGACCAGTCCCAGAAAGGAAGGGATCTGGGTGGCGCTACTGACCCTGAGCGTGCCGCGATTCACCGTCGTCGATCCGGCATAGTTGATATCGCCTGTCAGATTCGTGGTGCCGCCGTTGACCGTGAGATCGCCGCCTGCGTTCAACGTTCCCGCAATGGTCAGGGTGCCTCCATTAGCAGTGATGTCTCCATTGAAGCTCGACGACCCGGCAAGAGTGACGTTTCCGGCCTGCATCAACAGACTGCCGTCGGTGCCTGTGAGCGAGCCGGTGTAATTGGCACTCGAAGTTCCATTGATCTTCAGCGTGCCGTCGTAGATGTTCAGATCGCCTGACCCCCTCAGTCCGCCGATGGTCACCGTGTTCCCGGCGCCGCCGAGTACGCTCATGTCGAGGCCGTTGTCCGTGTTCAGGACCACTTCGCTTCCCTGCAGCGCGTTGACGTGTCCGACGACGATCTTTCCGGCGTTGACGATGGTTTTTCCGCTATGCGTGTTGCTGCCGCCGTTGATCGTCCACGAACCGCTTCCATTCTTCACCAAGGTGGTGCCGTCCCCGCCGGTGATGGGGCCCGAGAAGACGAAATTCGCACCGGCTCCTACATTCAGCGTTCTTCCGGCGATCAATCCGAGGAGCCCCGACCCGGTGACTGCCCTGAGGTTGGCGCCGTCGATGTAGTCAAGCCTGGCTGTGGCTGCGTCCTCCAGTCTGATGGTGGCGTTCTGGAGAGCGTTGACGTGGTCGATATCGACCTCGTTTTTCCCGGTATTGATGGTTCCCGAAAAACTTCCGGCGGTCTTCAGGGTGATGCCGCCGCCGGCGGTGTTGTCTCCATCCAGGATGCCGCTGCCGCCGAGCGGTTCGTTCAGGATCACGTTCGCGCCGGTGCTGGTCCATGCCACGGTCCGGCCGGCGGCAATGTTCAGCGTGTGATAAAGTTCCAGAGAACTGCTGCCGGTGAGATTGGTGTTGAGGACGTTGCGAAGGGTGACGCTGACGGCGCCGTTCGAGACCTCGCCCTGGTTGGCGTAGATGCGCCAGTTGTGGGATGAACTGGTTCCGGTCACCCTGAGCGTGTGGAGGGTTCGGGCGGTGCCCTGGTCGCCCCCTTCATTGGTCACGTAGGCCTTGGTGCCGGCGTTGCGGGCGCTGTTGAACCAGGCGCCGTAGTTGGTTCCGTCCGGGATATTGCCGCTGCTGTTGCGCCAGTTGCCGGAGTTGTTCCAACTGTTGTTGTTGGCGTCGTCACTCCACTCGTAGGTGGTCTGAGCGAAGGCGGAGAATGCGGCGAGCAGTGAAAGGAGGACGAAGTGGATGTGAGGGAGGGTACGCTTCATGGGTGGGTGAGGTCGGAGTGGAGGAGGTCGGGCAAGTCGAGGAGCCGGTCTTTGGTGAGGAAGTGCTTCGCTCCGGCATCGGCGGCTGCCATTCGCATGTCGTCGGAGTCGTGCTGGGTGACGATGGCCACGGAGGCGCAGGGTTCCCGGCGGCGGATCTCCCGGGTGGCGGCGAGGCCGTCCATTTCAGGCATGTCGATGTCCATCACGACCCAGTCGGGACGATGGCTAGCAAAGGAAGCGACTGCCTCGATGCCGTTCTCCGCCTCGTGGATGACGACGTCCGGCCCCTCGAGGAGGTCACGGACGAGCCGTCGGGCGGCGGCGTAGTCGTCGACAAGGAGGTAGGTCACAATCCCCAGCCTAGCCGGATCGCGTGAACCTGGCTCTCGCCTCCTGGGATGATTTCTCCTACCTGCTCCTTGGTATGCCTCAGTCAGGCAAACTCAGGATCGCGGACCGGTTGGCGAGCGCGAAATTGAGGAGGGGATGCTTGCCGGTCAGCTCGAGTTTCTGCGCGATGTTCCGCCGGTGGGTCGTCACCGTGTGTGGGCTGATGTGGAGTTCGGAAGCGATCTCTTTGCTGGCGAGGTTCAATGCGATGCGTTTGAGGACGGCACGTTCGGCGGGCGTCAGGCTGTCGAGCCCGGTGTGGCGTTCCTTCAGGTCCTGCGTGCTGCGGGAGCGGCGCATGACGAACTGGGCGAGCGAAGGGCTGACATAGGACTCGCCGCCCGACGCGGCCCGGATGCCTTGCGCGATATTGTCGAGGACCTCGTCCTTGAGCAGGTAAGCGCAGATCCCGGCGTCGGTGGCCGCATTGAAAAGATCCTCATCCTTGTGCATGGTGAGCAGCACGAGGGGCAGAGGTGGCTTGAGTCCGGCGAGACGTCTGGCGAGTTCGATGCCGTCCATGCCGGGCATTTCGTAATCGCTGACCACCACGTCGGCCGGGTTCGTCAGGAGGAAGGAGAGCGCCTCTTCGCCATTGGACGAATTGCCGACCACCTCCATCGCGGGATCCTCCCCGATGATCTGGGCCATGCCTTTGCGCACGATCGGATGATCGTCGACGACGAGCACGCGGATGATCTGGCTCATGATTTGGCGGCGGGCAGGGGAATGTCGATGAGGATCCGGGTTCCGTGGCCGGGAGAAGAAACTACCCGGAAGCTGCCCGACAGCAGCGTGGTGCGCTCGCGCATGCCGGTCAATCCGAGGCCGCCGCTCTGGATGGATCCGGGAACGAATCCCTTGCCGTCGTCGGCGATTTCAAGGTGGAGCGTGTCGGAGGGAGCACGGGCCACCACGTGAATCCGGTTCGCTTCGGCATGGCGCAGGGCGTTGTTGAGGGCCTCTTGGATCAGGCGGAAAATCGCGATCCGTTGGTGTTCCGTCCAATCAGCATCCAGTCCTTCGAGCTCGTGGCTTACCCCGACGGACGAGTGCTCGGTGACCCTTTCAATCATCGAACGGGTGGCGACCCGCAGGCCGAGCCGGTCGAGTGCGGTCGGACGGAGGTCGCGGGTGATGTCACGGACTTCCTGAATCGCGTCGCCGGCGATCTCGGTGACTTCGGCCAGCCGTTCGCGAACCGGCGATTCGCTATCGAGTTTGCGGCGGGCGAGTTCGGCGGAGTTTTTGATGAGCAGCAGGTGTTGACCGAGGCTGTCGTGAAGCTCCCCGGCAATCCGTTTCCGCTCTCCCTCCTGCGAATCGATGAGCTGTCGGGAGAAGGCCGCTTGCTCGGCCTGACGTCGCCGGAATGCCCGGATGCGCCATGCGTAGAAACCATAGAGCATCAGCGCGACGATCATCACGGCTGCCAGCCGGATGCCCCTCCGCTGCCACCACGCTGGTGCGATGTTGAATTTCCAACCGGCCGATGCCGCCGCCAGCTGCCCGCGGCTGACCCCTTCGACTTCGAAGCGGTAGTTGCCTGGTGGAAGGTTCTGATAGACGGCTGTGGGGTCGGATGAAACCGCGGACCAAGTGTCATCGAGGCCGCGGATTCGGTGCCGGAATCCGATGAAGCGGGGGGAACCGAAATCGAGGGAGGAATACTCGAAGGTCATCCGGTTTGCCGAAGCCGGCAGTTGGCCCGGTCCTCGATCGTTTCCGGAAACTCCGACGAACTGTTCACTCCCGTCGACCCGCACTTGTTCGAGGTGCACCGGGAAGGTCGAAGTTTCCTTTTCCCGGAGAAGCGAGTCCTCGGGATGGATGACGGAAGGCCCCTCGGCGGTGCCGACCCAGATCCGGTCGTCGCTGGAGAGGAAAACCCCGGTCTGCATCCACGAACATGCCCTTGAGGCCAGTCCGTCATTCCGGTCGAACCGGACGACCTCCGGGCAATCCGCTTCTCTGCAGACGAACCGGTAAAGGGCATCGGCCTCGACGCGGAACACGCCGCTGTATGGGGTCGTGAACCACAGTCCGCCGTGTCGGTCGCTGACGATCCCAGTCAACGCCCCCTCGCCGAGTAGAGTTCCTCCGAGGTCACGCAGGCGGTGGCCGTCGGCGTCGGTGCAGCCGATCTGTTTCTGAAATCCGTGGATGACCCAAAGCCGGCCGGCGTCGTCATAAGTGGCGCCTTCTCCCGGGCGGCCCCGGACCCGTTTCCAGCCCGAGTCGTCCCGTCGAAGGAACCCGAAGCCGGAGGCGATCACGTGGATGTCATCGTTCGGGCCCCGGAATACTCCCTTCATTACCGGCTTGTTCTTGATCGGAGGAAGGGGGACGGCCTGTCCGCCATCGGTTGCCGAGTAGCGGAACAGACCCGAAAGCGTTGAGAACCAGAAGCCGCCGTCGTCGGCCGCCATACCCGTCGGCTGGTTCCTGTCGGTGAGTTTCTCCAGTTCCGGGAGATACCGGACCTCACCGCTACGGTCGACCTCGTAGAAGCTTCGCGAGCTGACATCGGCGACCCATGCTCCTTCAGGCTTCCGGCCCTCCACCATCACCGATGGCGAAAGCGGGAAATCGCCGGCCTTTTCCAGCTGCCCGGATTCCCTTGTGAGCCGGTAGAGGCCGCCGGATGCGCCGAACCACAGGGTGCCTTCGCCGTCTTCCGAGATACTTGTGATCAGGGGCGGCGCGGACGGATCGACAACCGGGACCGAAGTAAAAGGGGTGCGCAGCGCTTGAGACAAACCCGGACGGTTGCCGATCCAGACCGATCCGTCGCGGTCGCGGAAGATAGCCCGTGCGGCATCGAGGCGCTTCGGATGGGTGATCAGACGGTGGCAGGTTCCGTCCGGTCGCGCCAGCCAGATGCCTTCCGACGGAATCGCGATCCAATAGTTTCCGTCGCCGTCCTGGCAGCACTGGTTGATCCGCCACGGGCTCGGCAGCTCCGATCGGAAGGACAGATGCCGCACCCACTTCCCATCTTCGTAGCGCAGGACTCCGCTTCGGTCGACGAGGGCGAGGGTTCCGTCGAGCAGGCGGAAGGTGGTTCCTACCGGCCCCGGCACCCCTGCAGGAACGAAGCTCCTGCCTTCAAGCCGAAGCAACTGGCGGGTGCGGGTGACCAGCCAGACGGCTCCGCCGTCGTCGGCCTCGAGCGATAGCGGGTTGGCCAGACGTCTCTGCGGATCGGTAAGAACCTCGCAGCTGGTCTCGGTCAGGTGGAGAAGAACCGACTCGTTGTCGAACATGTTGGTTGCGAACACTCCGCTTCCCGGAGCCGCGCAGGCGCCCTGTAGGTTGCCTCGCGGGCGATCGGGCCATTGCAGACTGACAAACTCGCCATCGCGGAGCATCAAGGTCTGGAGGCGTGGATTCATCGCCCATAGCTCTCCGTTCTCCGCCAGAACAAGGAACGGGAAGTCGTTGTGCTCGATGTCCGGATGGTTGTCGGTGTTGAAGCTCTTGAATCGCGTGCCGTTGAACTGGGTGAGTCCGGCGTTCGACCCTAGCCAAAGGTAGCCGTCGGGAGTCTGCGCGATGGTCGTGCAGGAATTGCCCGGCAAGCCGTCGTCGATGGACCACGACCGGAGGGTTCGTCCGAGCTGGAACAGCCCGATCGATGACTCGTTTTCTCCGGATGTCTCACCGTTCAGGTTCGGGATGCACACGCAGCCCGCGACAAACAAGGCGGAGGCGCGCATCCGGAGCATGTCGTGTTCTTGCCAGCCCGAGGGCGGTTTGGCAATGCGGCGCCGATGACTACTGGCTGACGAACTCTTCCAGCCGCCCCGCGATGGCGGGCGGCACCACGGCATGGACGAGGACGTCGTTGCCCTCGTAGTCGGTCGAGAGGATCTTGGCGTCGCGGTGGAGCAAGCCGACGAGGTCGGCGCGGCTCTGCGGGATGCGGTAGCGGATCCGGCTGACGCGATCCGCCAGCAGGTGCGAGCACTCGGAGAGGATCCGTTCCATGCCGAGACCGGTCAGGGCCGAAGCGTGGAGAGCGTCGGGGAAACGGCGCTGGATGAGCTCAAGTTGCTCCGGGTCGGTGACGAGATCGATCTTGTTGAGCACCACCAATGACTTCTTCTCGCCCGCGCCGAGTTCTTCGAGAACCTCCAGCGTGGTGTCGTGGAATCGCTCGATTTCAGGAGAGGACGCATCGAGGACGTGGATGAGGAAATCCGCCAGAACCGCTTCCTCAAGTGTCGCCTTGAAGGCTTCCACGAGCCGGTGCGGAAGGTTGCGGACGAAGCCGACGGTGTCGGTCAGCAGCAGCGGTTGACCGTCGGGCAGCTCGATGCTCCGCGTGGTGGTGTCGAGGGTGGCGAAAAGCATGTCCTTCGAAAGGACGTCCGCCCCGGCGAGACGGTTGAGCAGTGTGGACTTGCCGGCATTGGTGTAGCCGACGATCGCGGCGTGCGGGGTCTCGAGCTTCTCGCGGGCGTGGCGCTGGGTCGCGCGTTGTTTGCGGACGTCTTCCAGTTCGCGTTTGGCGCGGTCGATGCGGACCCGGGCCATCCGGCGGTCGACCTCGATCTGCTTCTCACCCATGCCCCGTGCGGCGGCCGAGCCGCCGGAACCACCGCCGCCTTCGCGGTCGAGGTGACCCCACATCCGGGCGAGGCGCGGCAGGGCGTACTGCATCCGGGCGAGGTCGACCTGGAGCCGGGCCTCGCGGGTCTTCGCGCGCTGGGCGAAGATGTCGAGGATCACCTCCTCGCGGTCGATCACGCACATGTCGGCGGCCCGTTCCCATTCGCGTTGCTGCGAGGGGGCGAGCTGGTTGTCGAAGACGATGCAGTCGCACTCGTGGGCCCTGGCGAGCTCGACGATCTCGGCGGCCTTGCCGGTGCCGCAGAGGAACTTCTTGTGCATCGAGCGCGACTTCGCGAGGAGCTTGTCGACCACCCCGATGCCGAGGGTGCGCACGAGTTCCTCGAGTTCCTCGAGGAGAGCCTCGGACTCGTCGGCTTCGCGCGGGTCGAAATACAGGCGCACCAGCAGCGCCCGCTCGACCATCTGCGGTTTCTCGCGGACTTCGAACATCGGTGGGCGGGGGAGATAGCAGCCGTTCGGCCCGGGGGCGAGGGGAATTGAAGGGTAGGCCTGGCCACCCTGCGGACACGCGGGGGCGCGTGTCCCTACCTTTCGATCGCTACCTTTTCAGGCTGTCGATGCGCTGGGTGAGTTCAGCGGCGATCTTGTTGGCCTCGGGGAGCGGCTTGCCGGGGCGGACGCCCGGGCGCTTGTGCTTGGTGGCGGTCAGCCACGCGTCGTGGAGCACGGTCATCCGCTGATGGCAGAGCTGGGCGATCCCGGCGGGTTGGCCGCGGGCCTCAAGCATGGCTTTGACCGACTCCGATTTCGCCGCCTCCTCGTCGCCGAACCAGCGGATCATGCCTTGGGCCATCAGCCAGTGACCGGCAGGGTTGGGATGCACCGCGTCGGGCTGCAGGCTGAACTTCGGGTCGGTCTTCCGTTTCTCCTCGATGAACGAAGTCATCGTGCCGTTCACATCGATGACGTTCCAGCCGTCGGCGCGACGTCCCAGAAGCCACTTGGAGTATTCGGCGAGAACGTCGGTGTAGTAGGCCTTCTTCGGATTACGGATTTCATCGTAGTAGGGAGGAGTCAGGAACACGATCTTCGCACCGGCGGCTTCCACTTCCTTTTTCAGCCACTCGATCCCTTCGCGGTATTTGGCGAAGCGTTCTTCGTCCAACGGCATCTGGATGCCGCAGTTCATCCCGTAGCATGCGAAGACAAGATCAGGCTTGGTCTGCTCGAGTACCCGCCCGAGCCGTTCGTGCAGATCGGGGCGGGGAAAACGCCCGCCGGCATGTCCTTTCTCACTCAACCCCGAGACCGTCTCGGAAGACAGGCCGGCGTTGATCCATTCGACGTGATGCTTTGGAAACCGGATCTCCGCCCAAGTCGCGAAGTTGGACGTGTAGGTGCAAGCCGCGGTGATGGAGTCGCCTAGGAACACGATGCGCTCCGACTTCGTGATCAGGGATTCGTCACCCTTCTGCTCTTGCCCGGCGAACGCCGGCAGAAGCGTGAGTGACAGCGCGGCGAGCCATGCGGGGAAGGTCTTCATGCGAGGCGGATTACGGGAAGCTCCGTAGAACCCTGTCACCCCCGTGCCGAGGGGTCCTCCGGAGATGAAGATGCCGCCGTGGCTGGTTGCCGAGATCGCTGCGATACTGCCCTGACACGCGGTTGATCCAGACGTCCACCAACCCGGCGGCATCGAAAACTGGCTTCTTGGCAGGATCGGGATGCATCACGAGACGGTCAATTTCACTATTGAGCATTTTGTTGTCGAATTCGCGCATGGGTAGGTCTGCGATAGTGCGATCCGTTCGACGGCTGGAGAGTGGCAGGGTAGGGTTACCGTCAGATGGCCGACATTTTCAGCCGGGAGAAGCGCAGCGAGGTGATGTCCCGGATCCGGGGGCGCGACACCAAGCCGGAGTTGTTTCTGCGCTCGATGCTGCATCGGCTGGGCTATCGCTTCACCGTCAGTGGGCCAGCCAACCGGGAGCTCCCGGGGCGGCCGGATGTCGTGCTGCCCAAGTATCAGACGGTGATCTTCGTCCACGGCTGCTTCTGGCACGGCCATGAGGATTGCCCGGCCTTTCGGATGCCGAAGTCGCGGACGGAATGGTGGACCGCCAAGATCGAGGGCAACCGCGCCCGGGACGCTCGCAACGAGGAGGCCGTGCGAAGGCTCGGCTGGCATGTGGTGACCGTTTGGGAGTGTGCGTTGAAGACGGCCGCGGCGAGGGAGTGGTTGGCTGCGAGAATCCCGGATCTGCTCGGTGACGGGCGGTCGGCTCGACGGGTCGCGGAGGATGACACGCCCTATCGAACCTGATCGCGAAGCGGACCGCGCGAGCCCAGTCGCGCATTCAACGGGTCGGCGACGCCTTTCGTGAAGGTAGGGCGGACCGCCCCGGTCCGCCGGAGCGTGAAGGAAGATGCAGGCCTGGAGAACTCATCGCGGTCGACCGGGGGCGGTCGACCCTACCTCCGAATGCGCGAGTGGGCTCGCGCGGTCCTTTCCTTTTCAGGTCGCCCGGTCCGGTCGGATTCCGAAAACAACGGCAGCCGCCAGCACGCCGAGCAGGCAGGAGGCGACCCACAGCAGCACAGGCGAGTATTCGAACAGGGCAATGCCCGCGACCGGGCCGACCATCGCGGCGCTGCCCCACGAGACTCCGAGCACACCCATGAATCGACCGCGCATGTCATCGGGTGCGATGGCGGCGACGTAGCTGTGGGCCACCGGTGACGAAATCATTTCGCCGATGGTGAAGACGACGATCACCGCAATCATCAGCGGGATCGCTCCGCCGAATGCGCTGAGGCCGATCCCGATGCCGCTCAGCAGGAAGCCGAGTGCCATCATTCTGGGTCCGGGATGGAGTCGGGTGAACGAAGTCAGGGGAAGCTCGAAGGCGACAATCATGATCCCGTTGATCGCCATCAGCCAGCCGTAGGCATCCTCGGCATGGCCGCCGATGTTCGTAATGTGGAGTCCCCACGTGCTGCTGAGCTGCCAGAAAACGACGGCCATGCAGAAGGACGCGAACACGGTGCGGAGGTAGGCGCCGTTTCGCCGCATCGCGGCCAAGGCAATGCCCCATCCGGGATTGTCCGACTTCGGAGGGTTTCCGGGCCGGACTCCGATGAGGACCATCAGGCCGAGGACGGCGGTGGTGGCGGCATCGATGACGAACAGCAGAAGAAACGAGTGCGCCGCGAGCAGGCCGGCCGTGGCCATCCCGAGCGCGAAGCCGAGGTTGGTCGCAAGCCGCTGGCAACCGAACGCACGGATGCGCAGCGGGGCGGGCACCAGATCGGCGAGCAGCGCGCTGGCAGCCGGGAAATACACCGCGCTGACGAGTCCGACGATCCCGCTCAGAAGGATCAGCATCAAGGGGGTCTGCGCTTGCGAGAGCGCCAGCATGGTCACCACCGCGCCGGCACAAGAAACGAGGATGGTCGGCTTCCGGCCGACCCGGTCGGCGAAGTAGCCGCCGGCGAGATTGGCGAGCAGGGTGCCGGCTCCGTACGAGGTGAGACTGGCACCGGTGACCCAGCCCGCGTAACCCTCGCTCCTCAGGTAGAGGGCGAGGAAGGGCATTACGAAGTGCCCGAAGCGGTTGATCAGCGTGCCGCTGAAGAGAATCCAGTAGCTGCGCGGCAGCAGCCGGAGCTCGCTCCACAGGCTCGCGGGCCGGACGCCTGGATCCGCGGTCACTTCACGATGAAGCGCTCGAGCGTTTCACGCGCGTGCTCGGCATCGCCGGAATGATCCGGTGAATCCTCGGCCTCGAGTTCGCCAGCTTTGGCGAAGTGCACTTGCCACAGCTTCTGGTCTTCGACCTTCGGCTTGAGTTTGAGGGTTTTCCGGTCGTCCAACGCATCGCTCCAAGCGGTCCTGACTTGTTCCCAATAAGGCGCCGTCTTCTTCCACGAATCGGCGAAGGGCGTGGCGAGATCCGGGGCGGTGATCGCCTCGTAGCGGTCGATGCCGACCTCCAACCCGACGTAGTGTTCGGAGCCGTTCTCGCGCGACAGCTTGCGGTTGTTCTGCGTGTGCAGCCACCCGTTCGGAGCGATCGTGATTTCGTGAACTCCCTCGAGGATGTTGTAGTCGGAGCGGACCGAGAACTCGCGACGGGGCAGCGGGCGCGGGCAGTTGTCGCTGCGCCACGTGGAAAGCCCGCCTTCGTGGGACCACTTGCCGACCACTTCGTAGCGCGGTGAGTCATCGACCTGCCATACCGCCTGGGACCAGCGGCCCTTCGGGTCGGGAGCGGGGATCTTTTTCCAAGTCAGGTCGCCGCGGTAGGTCCAGATCTCCGCGGGCTCATAGGTCCAGTCCTGCCGCCAGTGCTTCATCACCATCGGTCCGACTTCTTCCCCCTCCTCGTTCTTGAAATACATCACCAGCGTGTGCTGGAGCTGGATGAACTTCTCCGACGATTCCAGTACTTCGACGTGCTCGGTTCCCCACGAGAAGTAGGGGCGTGGGGGTGTGTAGTCGTCGGAGAACCCGAGGGTTTCGAGGAAGTCGAAGCTCACCCGGTAGTCGCCGGCCATTGCGAGGATCGCGCGACGGTCGCGCTCGACATCCGACAAGCCGTCCGCCCGGAGTTCCTTCCATCCGGCACGCGGAGCTTCGGCGAGCGTGACCTCGGTGCCTTGGGTCGAGCCGCCGCGCGGCTGCATTTTCTCCCACTCGACAAACGGCCAGCCGAAAACGTGGGGCGATGCCTTCTTTTCCGGCTCCTTGGCGTAGTCGTCTTTCTTTTCGGCCTCGTCGGCAAGTAGCGGCGCCGCGAGCAGAAGGGCGAGGAGGGACGTCGTCTTCATCGCCGACAGCATTGCCCGGATGGGCCGGGAAGCAAGTCGGCGGGTGGGGGAAAAGGCCGCCGCCTCAGTGGTCGTGGCCGTGCTCGGCGGCGCCCAGATTGAGCACGAACTGCAGCCAGACCGTGTGCTCGGTGCCGTAGCCGCCGAGGTCGTCGAAGGTGTACTGCAGACGGGTGTGAAGGTCGGCGAACTCGGCGAGATGGGAGACATGTTCAACGTTGGTCGAGGCCCGGAGGCGGCGCTCCGCACCGGCCATGCGGTCTCCCGAGGCCCATTCGACCCGGGCGGCGACCATCCAGTCCTGGACGAATTCGCAACCGCATGCGGCGTAGATGCCGGTTTCGTCAAAGTGGCCCGGCAGCCCCGCGCGGTCGTAGGCGTCGACCGACCGGTAAAACGCCTCCGCCCGCCACCACGACGGCATGCCGGCCAGGTCGAACGTGCCGAACAGGTCAGCTCCGACCACCCAGGTGGTGCGGCCGAAGCCGTTTTCCCCGGCGGCGAACGACACGCCGGCACGGTTCAGGCCGTAACCACTGCAAACGTCGGTTTCCAAACGGGCGAAGAAGAAGCCATCGTCGAGATAGGCATCGTCGACGTCATAGACGCCACCATTTCCGGCGAAACCGTGGGCGTGTTCCTCCTCCTCGTGGTCGTGATCATCATCGTCGTCATCATCATGATGCTCCTCACCGGCGTGCTCGAGCGCCTCTTGGTAAAGATCCCTGCGGAAATCCCGCGCACCGCCGTGGGAGTGGCTCCGCGACTGGCCATACCCGAACCGGAAGATGGTGTTTTCGCCGGGACCGGGAAGGTGGAACGCGATGTCACCGCCTTGCACGACCAGTCCTTCTTCTCCAAGCAGACGGATCACCGAAATCGGTGGCTCTACGAACGCTCGGTCGTGAAGATGGAGTTGGTTTTCGTGGCCGAAGGGGGCGAAGAACTGACCGCCGCGGAGCGAAATGCCCGCAGGAAGCGTGAGCGCGAGGTAGGCGTCTTCCCACTCACCGTCCCAGTGGTCGTAGCGGTCCCAGAAGGTGTTGTAGGTGGTGTGGAGGGAGAGGGCCGAGCCAAACTCCATCACCGCTCCGAACTCGATGCCCTGCAGGTTGAAACCGTCGTCGATCGGCGCGTGGCCACCACGAAGCAGACCGAGGTTCTTCTCGGACGTCGACCCTCCCAGCGCGATCGCGGCGGAGAGGTGAGGGTGAAAGTGGAACCAACCGTCGTCATGCTCGTCCAATTCAAGATGCGGATGGTGCGGGCTCCCCGATGTCTCAGCAGGGTGACCATCGTGCTGGTGCTCGTCGGCGTGGTCGTGCGGGCATTCGCAGGCTTCCTCGGCCAACAGCGTGGCGGGCACGAACAACAGACAGAAGGATGTGAAGCGCATGACAGGTGCATCGAGTAAGTGGTTTGGAAATCCGAATCAATCCAAAAACGCAAAAGATATGCAATAGCATAAAATGCGCATTCTTGCAGCCGGGTGGATTGACCCTTGGGGAATCGGTCCGGCTGCGGAGCATTTGCCATCGCCTTTGCACCTTGGCTGCTTAGCGTGGCGACGATGATGTTCGATTTGCTGGCTGCGGGAGAGTCACCGATCACGCCGTTCTTTGGCCTGCTGGCGATGGTTCTGGTGCTGTCGGTGCTGGTTTCGTTGGTCCTCGTCCGGGTGAAGCAGAGCCTACTGGTCGGCTACTTCATCGTCGGTGTGGTGATCGCCAACAGCGGGTTGCTCTGGATTGTGGGAGCCGACAAAGACGATCCGATTATCGGTAATCTCGGCGAACTTGGAGTGATTCTCCTGATGTTCACCTTGGGCATCGAGTTCTCGCTGGGAGAGTTGCGGCATCTGTGGCGGATCGCGCTGTTCGGTGGTGGCTTGCAGGTGGCGCTCTGCGGCGGTCTCGGGGCGTTGGGTGCCAAGCTTGCGGGAATGCCAGGGCCGGAGTGCGCAGTGATGGCGGTAGCGATCGCGCTGAGTTCGACCGCTGTGGCGATGAAGTCGTTTCAGGACATGGGGCAGCCGAACAATCCGGGTGCCCGGGCCTCGCTCGGCATCGCCTTGTTCCAGGACATCCTCGTGATCCTTTTCATCCTGATCCTGCCGGCGATCTACGGCTCAGGAGGAGGAAGCCCCGCGGTGGAGGTGGGCAAGGCGCTCGGCAAGGGCGTCCTGTTTCTCGGTGCGGCATTGTTGATCGGCAAATACGGAGTGAACCCGCTGCTGCATGCGGTGGCCCGGACCCGGAGCCGCGAGCTGTTCACGCTGACGGTCATCGCTCTGTGCGCGGCTGTGGCTCTCGGTGGCGAGGCGCTCGATCTTTCCCTCTCTCTCGGTGCTTTCGCGGCGGGACTGGTCGTGAGCGAATCGATCTACGCCCATCGCATCATGGCGGATGTGCTGCCGTTCAAGGACCTGTTTCTGACGATCTTCTTCGTCTCGGTGGGCCTGATGATCGATGTCGGGGCGCTCCTCGAGGAATGGCTGTTCGTGATCGCCGGAACGGTCCTGATCCTTGGACTGAAAGGAGGGATCGTCATTGGTGTCACGCGTCTGCTCAAGCTGCCGCTCCGGCCGGCCCTTTTGGCGGGAGCGAGCCTTTCCAGCACCGGTGAGTTCTCACTCGTCCTGCTTTCCAAGGCTGGCGAGTTCCGGCCGATCGATCCTGCCATCGAGCAGCTGCTCCTCGCTTGCACCGCGGTTTCGATGGGGCTTGTGCCGAGCCTGATGAAAGGCGCCGGACCATTCGGCAAGTGGCTGGAGGAAAAGGGCTGGGTGAAGGCCCACCAGCGTCCGCCCGCCGGTTTGGCTGCGGGCAATGTGGTCGGGGAGATGGGCGATCACGCCATCATCTGTGGCTACGGGCCGGTCGGCCGTTCCCTGAACGAAGCGCTGCGGCGCTGTGGCATCAGCACGCTGGTCCTCGAGCTCAATGCGGACACGGTCTGTGAGCTGAAACGTCAGGGGCAGCCCACACTCTTCGCCGATGCCACCCATCCCGAGGCACTCGATCTGGCGCATATCGAGCGCGCCCGGATGGTGGCCTTCACTTTCCCGGCGGTCGAGTTGACGGTGGCCGCGCTACCGTTGGTGCGGGAGCGGAACTCCGGCGTCTGTGTCTTCGGACGCGCGAAGTTCCCGAGTGAGGTGGCCCGGCTCGAGAAGCTCGATGTCCATGTGATCCACGACGAACAGGAAAGCGCGGTAGCGATGATCCGTGCCGCGATGGGGGTTTATCAGCGGGCCGACCTTGAGGACGGCGAGGTGAAGGAGATCGTCGAGGAGGAAGCCGAGCAAGCGGTGGTGAGCTAACCGGACGTGTGCGGGCCGGGGCCATCGGTCCTGGCGGACGACGGCCCCGACCGCGGATGAAGCTCAGTGTGCGGCTTCGGGTTCCCGCTTGGCTGCTTGGGCAGCGAGTTGCGGTTCCGGCAGCGGCTCGATTTCGATCCAGCCGTTGATGCGGACCTGGGTTCCGGTCTCGGCCATCGACTCGCAAGTCTCCAGCAAGGTGTCGCGAAGCTTGCGAAGTTCGGCGAGGCGACGTTGGGGCTGGGTCGCGTCTTCTCCGAAGCGTTCCTCGTGGCTCAGTTTCTCGATGCTGTGGAAGTCGATCTTGCTCTTCACCAGCGAGAGCAGGACATGCCTCGCCTGCTCGGGAGTGAATTTGCCGTCGATGAGTTGGTAGCGTTGGTTCGGGTTCATGTTCATGGAGTCTGAGGTGGTTGAGGTTTCGGAAGGGTCGGATCCGATCGGGTGCCACCGGCCGTTCCGCCTCTGCATGGCGGTGTCACCGGTCAGGCAGACGAGGTGGATCCACTGGTGATCGAAGAGCTGGCGGACCTCGGGATGGGCATCGAGGACCGCGTCAATCAGCTCGGTCCGGCTCTCGATGAAGACCGTGAGTCTCCGCGGCTCGTGGACGAACCGCTTGCCGTCATGAATCGACTGAAGAGGCAGGCCGGTCCGGAGGTCGCCGGCATTGCCTTCGATCACTCCGATGCCGCCGACGACCTGATGGATCGTCTTGTTGCCGGCTGCCAGGACCTCCGGGTTGATACGGGAGCCGTAGTATTGGAGGTTGATCCAGCTTGCCACCACGACCGGTGCCGTGAGGATGGCGGTGAGGACCTTTGATTCCGGATCGTTTTCCGGATGGTATTCATGGAGAAACGCGCGTCCTTCGAGGTTGAGCCCGGAGGTTCGAGACCGGGGCGCGGCGACGAGAGAGGCGTTGTTGGCAAGCGCCCACTCGGGCCGGAGTTGGGCGATGTCGCGTCCGCGGTCGCGAACCGCCTTGTCGAGGGCGTGGCCGTCGAGATCGCCGAGTCCGAGTTTCGGAGCGCGTTCTTTTCTCGCGGCGGCTCCCGCCGTCGTCAGGGCGGCCCGAAGTTCGGCGATCTCCCTGTGGTGGGTAGCGGGGGCGCTTTCGCAGTCATAGAGGTGGAAGTCGTCGCTGAGAGTATCGTGTCGCCCGGCGAGGAAGTGGGTGTCGTCCGGGATGACGATGCCCTTCTTCGCGAGCAGGTCGCGCACTTGCGGGTCATTGAAGGTCGCCGCGGCGAGGCGCGCGTTGACGTCTCCGGCATGGCCGCCGCAGGCGCCGCACTCGAGCGAGGAGGCAAACGGATTGTTGGCGCTGTGGCTGCCATGACCGCAGAGCAGGACCAGTCGGGCGAAGTTCTTGGTCAGGCTCATGCCCCGCAGCGCGCCTTCGGCGAGGTCGGCGCGCTCGGTGGCCGGCAGGTCGGCGATCTCCGGCTTGGGTGAGTCGTGCGACGGCTTTGGGTCGCGGGCGGCGATCAGTTTGGCGCCGAAGCCCAGTCCCAGTGACTCGACAAAGGTGAAGCAGGACGTGGCGGAGTTCTGGAATGCCTTCCATGCTCCATTGCCGGCCCGTTTCCGGTCGGCGTTCGCGGGCTGCTTTTCGTGGCTGACGATGGGTGGAACCAGCAGCGCCGGGCAACGTGGGGTTGGTTTGCAGGCATCGGCGGTCTGGTGGGCGACCGGGAAGCCGAAGAAACCTGCGAAGCCGAGTGTGTGGGTGCCGGGCAAGGCGGCTTCGAGATGTCTCCGGACGATCTCGGAGCGGACATCGATGCAGAAGACGGCCTGCACCGGGGGCCTAGAGGTCGACGGGGCGGACGGCTGGGATGTGAGTTCGGCGGCCAGTTTCCGTTGGTACCCGGCTTCGTATGCCTGCTGCCAGCGAGTGAGGGCCTCATCGAGTTCGCTCGTCTCGGCGGATACGCCGTGATGGCGCCACGCGGTGGTGATTTGTGGATCGCTGCCGAATGCCCGATGCAGGGCGGCGTCGTAGGACAGCCGGATCGCGAGAAGATCGAGCAGGGTCTGGTTCTCATCGCCCCGCATGGCGTCTTCGCGCACGAGGTACTGGATGTGCCCCGCCCAGCCGGCGACGCTGACGAGTTGCCGGTGGAGGAAGTCGGCGATGTCGACACCGGCTGGTTCGAGTTGGTCGAGGCAGGCCCGGATGGCCGTGTTCGGATCATCGGGAAGGGACTTCACGAACTCCCGGAATCCAGGCAGCCCGAACGCCTCCGGTTTGCGGTCGTGGCAGGCTGAGGATTTCCATGCGGCGAACAGGCCGAGGTCGCGCCAAGGTGAGACCCAGGTGGTTTGGTTCCGGTCGAAGTGAACCGCACACCACTTGGCCACCTCCTCGGTGATGAACCGCGCCCAGTGGGCGTTGGGAAGCGTCTGGTCGATGATGTCGGCGAAGGTGGCGACGGGGTGGAGCAGTTGGGCCTCGTCGGCATTCTCCAAAGCGTCGATCAGGCTCTCGCGGGTCCAACGGCCCCCGGTTACCGTGGCGAGATCGTTCGGTGTGATCTCACCCTCATTCCAAGCCCGAAGGTAAGCGTCGGGGGATTGGACCGGTGCCTGTCCGGCGGTCCGCCGGAGCGTCGCGCAGGCATCGCTGAAGGGGCGGTCGACGAGACCGAGGAACGGATTCACGGCGACGAAGTGCTCAAGCGGCCAGAGTGGCGCGATGCGCTTGAGGGCCTCGCTGATCGCGGGTTGGAGGTCGGTGGCGACCGGCGGAGTGATGGTGGAAGTGGTGGTCATGGCAGGCGTGGGAGTGGTGGAGGCGAAAGGGTTTCAGGCGAGGGGTTGGCGGGGCCAGAGGCGGTTGAGGAGGCGGTTGGCGATGGTTCCGATGTAGAAGCCGTTCAGCGCCTGGACGTAGAGGAACCGTCCGAGAGGGTGCGCCGAAGCCCGCCAGAGGAGGGACTGGAAGAGGAAGAGCCCGATGAAAGAGAGGGCGACGAAGATCGAAAGCCAGGCCGGGACGGCGGGGGCTGCCGGTCCGGCCATCACGGAGCCGGCGACCGTGTGCAGGGCCACCGCGAGGCTCGCGATGCCGGTTGCGGCGGCGAGGCCGGGGAAGAGGTTCCGCCGGTGTCCGGACCAACTACGGGCGATGCCGTAGGAAAGCCCGAGAGCGAGGATGGACAGGAACACGGGCGGGCTGGGGGAGTTGGCGGGCAGCGCGGCGTGTAGTCCCGTTGCAATTGCCGCGACCAGCGCGACTCCCGCGGCGATGCCCAGAGCGAGGGACGGGGTGGTGAGCGGAATGGCGGCCCGCGGGACGGCTCCGATCGTGGATCCGGCGCGCAGGAAGGCGTGCGCCTTGTAGAGCGAGTGGGCGACGAGGTGGAGGAGCGCGAGGCCCCATGCGCCGAGTCCGCATTGGATCATCATGAAGCCCATCTGCGCGATGGTGGAGAAGGCGAGGGATCTCTTCACACCCGGTTGCACGAGCATGACGATTGCGCCGAAAACCGCTGTGACGGTGCCGACGACCGCAAGGAGCCAGAGTGCCGAGGGGGCTGCCGTGAAGACCGGTGCGAGGCGCAGGACGAGGAACCCGCCGGCGTTGATGATCCCGGCATGCATGAACGCGGACACCGGTGTGGGCGTGTCCATGGTGTCGGGCAACCAGCTGTGGAAGGGAAACTGGGCCGACTTCAGCATCGCGCCGAAGGCGAGCAGGAAGGCGGCGGCGGGAAGTCCGGCATGATTGCCGGAGGCGATGGAAGAAACGAGTTCGTCAATCCGCCAGGTTCCGTGCCCGTTGTGGAGCAGGATGGCGGCCGTAAGCAGGGAGACTTCGGCAAGGCGGCTGAAGACGAACTTCTTCCGTGCCGCGAAAACCGCTCCCGACCGGTCCGGGTGATGGAGAAGCAGTCGATGGAGACAGAGGCTGGTCGCCGTCCATGCTCCGATCATCAGAAGCAGGTGGTTCGAAGTGACCACGGTGAGCACCGAGCCGAGAGTGAGGCTCATCCATGAGAGGAAGCGGGAGAGCCCGGGGTCTCCGTCGAGATAGCGGGTGGCGAATCTCAGGACCACCGCTCCGAGGGACGCGACCAGAAGTGCCATGGTCGTGGCGAGCAGGTCCAACCTTGCCAGTCCGGGTGTCGCCTTCGGCAGGAAGGTAAGGAGGAGGGCGGTCACGGCGGCCGCGGCAGCCGCAGGGGCGGCGATCCGGCTTGCCTTGGACGGGAACAGCCGGATGACGAGTCCCGCAGCGAGGGGCAGGGAGGCGATGATGAGCGGGTGGAGCAGGTCGGAGGCGTGCATCGGGGCGAACCATGCACGGATCACGTATTTTAGGGAATGACATGGTTTTTACTGTTTCGTTAAATTGAATTTAACGCATGTATTGCCTGTGGAGTTCCTGAACTACCATCACCTCCGCTACTTCCGGGTGATTGCCGGCGAGGGCAACCTGACGAGAGCGGCCCGCAGTCTGAACCTTTCGCCCCCGGCGCTCAGCGTGCAGCTGAGGCAGCTTGAGGAGAGTCTCGGACACACGCTTTTCGAGCGTCTTCCGACAGGCCTCGAACTGACCGAGGCGGGTCGGGTCGCCCTGGATTATGCGGATTCGATCGGACGGGCGGGGGAGGAGCTGATGGATGTGATGAGGCACCGGGTCGGGCCGGGGCGTCAGATGCTCCGGGTCGGCGCGGTCGCGACCCTTTCCCGCAACTTCCAGCTCGAGTTCCTGAAGCCGGCGATGCACCGGGCGGATGTCGAGCTTGTCCTCCGGTCGGGATCGCTTTCCGAACTGATCGTTTCCCTGCAGGCGCACCAGGTGGATGTGGTCCTGTCGAACGAGGCGGTACGGCGCGACGCCGAGCGCCCTTGGCACAGCCATCGGCTGGCGGATCAGGCGGTGTCGCTCGTTGGTGCTCCGGAGTGGAAGGCGAAGCGGTTGAAGTTTCCGCGCGACTTCGATGATGTTCCGCTCGTGCTGCCGAGTTTCGAGAGCAATACCCGCGCGGCGTTCGACCGTCTGCTGGCTTCGGCGGGCGTGCGGCCCCGGGTGATGGCGGAAGTGGATGACATGGCCATGCTCCGCCTGCTGGCGAGGGAGGGTGAGGGGCTCGCGTTGGTGCCGCCGGTGGTGGTTCAGGACGAAATCGCTTCCGGCGCTCTGGTGGTGACCCACCGGATCGCCGAGATCCGCGAGACCTTCCATGCGGTCACTCCGAGCCGGCGCTTCCCGAATCCGCTCGTCGGGGAGCTTATCGAGGCGATGGCTGCCAAAGGGATGCGTGCGCCCCGGCGGAAGAAGGCGTCCAGTTGACGAATCGGCGGAGAGGCCCTTTTCTGGAGCGTGCTTCCGAAAGAATACGAGACGGACAAGGGATCGGTAATGGTGAGGAATCCGCGAGCCGCGGACATCCCCGACATGATCGCGCTGCACCGGCGCTGCTTTCCCTACATGGTCGCGGCCGACGGAGCGTGGGAAGAGAGTGAGCTGAAGTCCCACCTCGATGTGTTCGAGGAAGGCCAGTTGGTCGCCGAGATCGACGGCAAGATCGTCGGAGTGGCATCTTCGCTGATCGTCAGCATGGGCCGTAACCCGCTTCGCAAGCACACCTACTACGGCATCACCGACGACGGCTACTTCTACAACCACGATCCGCAGGGCGACACGCTTTACGGCGCGGAGGTTTATGTCGATCCGGAGATGCGGGGCCGCGGCATTGGGAAGGCGCTCTATGAAGCGAGGCGCGACCTCTGCCGCCGGCTAAACCTGCGTCGCATCCTCGCCGGCGGGAGGCTGTCGAACTACGCCGACCATGCCGACCGGTTGACCCCCGAGGAGTATGTCTGGCAGGTCCAGGAAGGGAAGATTCAGGATCCGGTGCTCGGCTTCCAGGTTTCCCAGGGATTCGCGGTCCGGAGCGTGATGCCGAACTACATCCGCGACCCGAGGTCGAAGGACTTCGCATCGCTGATCGAGTGGCTGAACTCCGACTACCAGGCGAACGACGATGACAGCGCGAAGGTCCGGGTTGCCTGCGTTCAGTACCAGATGCGCCGTTTGAAGGACTTCGATGACTTCGCCAACCAGGTCCGGTATTTCGTCGAAACCGCGGGTGAGGACTACAATGCCGAGTTCGTCCTGTTCCCCGAGTTCCTCAGTGTCCAGTTGCTCAGTGGCTTGCAAGCGATGGGATCGCGGGAGGGTATCCGCAAGCTGGCGGAATTCACGCCGCAGTTCATCGAGTTGATGGGAACGCTGGCACGCGAACAGGGACTCTATCTGATCGCCGGTTCGCATCCGGTCGCGCAGTCCGACGGCCGTTTGGAGAATACCGCGATGATCTTCCGCCCCGACGGCACGTACGTTTCGCAGCCGAAGCTTCACATCACTCCGTCGGAGCGGACGTGGTGGGGAATCTCGGGCGGCGACTCGCTGGTGGTCGTCCAGACGCCGAAGGCGAGAATCGGCGTGCTGATTTGCTACGATGTCGAGTTTCCGGAAGCCGCCCGCTACCTTGCGGACCGGGGAGTCGAGATCCTCTTCGTCCCCTACTGCACGGACAACCGTCAGGGCTACATGCGCGTCAATACCTGCGCCGCCGCGCGGGCGATTGAGAACCAGATCTACGTCGCCACCGCCGGTGTAGTCGGCAATCTGCCCGATGTGCCGGCGATGGACATCCACTACGGCCGGGCCAGCGTGTTCACGCCGAGCGACTTCGAGTTTGCCCGCGACGGCATCCACGCTCAGGCGGATGCCAACGTCGAAACGATGCTGGTGACCGACCTCGACATTTCCGATCTGTATCGCTCCCGCCAGAGCGGGGCGGTGACCCCGATCAGCGACCGCCGGACGGACCTCTTCGAGTTCCAGTCGAAGCTCTCGAACGAGATGATCGGCCGCGGAGTGGAGGAGGGCACGATCGAGTCCGAGTGAGGCAGAGATGCCTGTTTTGTTGATAATTCGGGCGGAGAACCGCTCCGAACTACGTGATTGCGTGGAAAATCTAATAATTTGGAAATTGCGAAGCTTGGTGTCGATTGGTAGTTAAGAAGCTCAAACCTTCTCCCTCCCATGACTCCCCACCGTCTCCCCGAGCTCCAGAAGGCTTATTCGGATGCCCAAGCAGTTGCCCTCCACGAGGGTTGCAATCCCGGCCGCGAGCAATCCGCCGAAGTTGAGAAGAAACTCGACCGGCTCTTCGCGGTGGCGACCTGCATGTTTTCCTTTGCGGTTGGCGCGGTGACCGTCGTCGGTTTTTGGCTCTTCTGAAGGCCGATTCTCTCTGGCCTCTTCCGAGTTGCTGCGCTTAGTGTGCCAGCATGATGAAACTCGGATGGTTCCTTTCTTCTGTCGTCGTCTTCGGATCCGCGCTTGCCGGCAATCTGCCGCAGCTCAATGACCAACCCTGGATCGGGTGGTATGCGGGTTATGAATGCCGCGACTTCCGTTTCGGCGTGAAGAATGATGGCGAGGCGTCGTTGATCCCTCTGCAAAAGAAGGAGCCGATCAGCCCGCGCTACTGGATCGACATCATCCCGGTGATCGAGGAGGTGCTGCCCGGTGGGAGGGTGGTGACCAAGAAGGCTCAGGACGGTGGCTGGGAGGCGCTGACCGAATCGACCGCCGAAGCGGAGAAGATCAGCTACCGCGGAACGGTGACCGGCGGCGCGAAGTTCGAGGTCCACTTCGAACTGGATGGCGATGAGATCCTCGGAGGAGGAAAGATCTTGGACAAGGGGGAGCTGACCGAGAATCCGATCCGCCTCTCGATCCGCGTCCGGGTGCCGAATGTCTACTACCACACGAAGAATGAGGAGGACGTGGAGGACAAGGCCGACGGAGATCGTATCCAGGTGGAGCGCTCGGATGGGAAGAAGCTTCGGTTCGACGGCTGGGATCCGGTCTGGGCGGAGAAGGAGGACGTCAGCGGACCGGGTATCAAGACCGCCCGGATTGACCTCGACGGCTACAAGGGCGCGAAGATCGATCTCGAGTCCGGCGACAAGGGACTGTTCGAGTTCTGGAACGGCGAAAAGCGTCCGCTCTACAAGGGCTTCACCTTCGGTTGGAAGCCCGATCCGCTCAAGGACCCCGAGGGCAAGGCGCGGTTCACGCTGAAGTTCGGCTGATGCCGCAGCGGGGTTGTCATGCGCTGCTTCCCGGATAGGCTGCGCGGCCATGTCGATTCGCCAGATCCTGACCCACCCCGGCGGCGCGCATAAGGACGAGTTCCTCGCCTGCTGCGTGCTCGCCTCCGTGCACCGCTGCGAGATTGTCCGGCGCGAGCCGAACGATGCGGACCTCGCCGACCCGGAGGTCGCGGTCATCGACGTCGGCGGCGAGCACGAGCGCGAACGCTCGAACTTCGACCACCACCAGTTTCCCGCTGACCACGATCCGGTCTGCGCGCTCAGTCTCGTGTTGATGGATCTGGGGGTTTACGAGGACGCCCGACGCTTCTGTGACTGGCTCGAAACTTCCGAGCGTCTCGACGTCACCGGTCCCCGCGGAACGGCGGCCTGGCTCGGGGTCGAGCCCGAGGTGATGGCGAAGCTGAACTCCCCCATCGACATTACGCTGCTGCGCCGGTTTGCCTCGGTTTCGGAGGTTTCGCCCGGCGAGCCACTCTACGAGGTCATGTGTTGGATCGGCGGCGACCTCCTGGAGTATCTGCGTTCTTTGCGCGAGCGCCTCGAGTTCATCGCGCAGCACGCGGAAGTGTGGGAGGTCGGTGAGCTGAAGGTGCTGTTCATGCCGCGCACCGAGCCGCTGCCCGATGAACCGTCGGCCGGACTTGGCCGTCATCTTGAGGCGATCGGTCTGGAGGAAACGGTCTCGGGCCTTGTCTATCCCGACAGGCGCGGTTCCGGCTACGGGCTGTCGCGTTTCCGGGATGACCTGCGCTTCGACTTCACACGCATCGAGAAGGAGGACGACGTCCACTTCGCGCATGCCCGAGGCTTCGTCGCTAAGAGTTCCGCAACCGATGCGGAGAGGTTGCGTGAGCTCCTTTTGGCCGCGCAGGTGTGAGTGGGAGGCGGGACGCCCCCGTCCCGCAACCGATCGAGCGCGACTGGCGGGGCGTGCGGTTTTCGCTGCGTGAAAGTCCCGGGTTGGTTGCGGGACGGGGGCGTCCCGCCTCCCAAGGCTTGTCGTGAGGCGATGGTTGGTTTTGCATGAAACGATGAAATGCCTTCCCACTCTTCTCGCCTGTCTCGCGATCGGTTCCGCCCATGCAGACGAACGTCCGTTGTTCCTTCCCTTCGACCTGAGCCTCGGCGGCGAGAAGGCGGAGATGGCGGATGGCAACGACCTCTTCGCTCAGATCGACAAGCCGGTGAAACCGGATGCGGTGCTGGAACTCGATGCGGAGGTTCCGATGCTGATCGTGAATGCCTTTCCCTGCAAAGAAGACGGCACCGTGGTCGAGACCCAGGCGGCGGCGATCATCTTTGCCAAGGAAACGAAGCAGGTGAAGCTGAGCGACACGATGGACAAGAAGAAGCTGCCGCCCGGAAACTATCTCGCCAACGTGGTCGCCAACGGCAAAACGGCCCGGATCGTTTTCCAAGTCGGTGAGTCGGAGAAGAAGGTCGATTTCTCGAAGATCCTCGGATTCCTCAAGAAGAAGGCCAGCGGGGAGTAGCCGTCTGGTTCACTCTTCCTTCTTCTCGTCGGTATCCTCGCGACGGAAGGACTTCACGACGCCGAGGCAAGCTTCGCGGGTCTCGTTGGTGAGTTGGGGAGCCATCGTTGCAATCACGCGGACCAGGTGCTCGCGGCTGTCGATGAGAATCACGAACATGCCAAGCTGTCCTTCCTCCTCGTTCTGAGGGGCCATCGTGATGAACTTGGCTTTGCAACCATCGAGGGTGCCGTCGGACATCTTCGCCTCGCCTTTGAATTGGATCACTTCGGCGTAGTTCTTGGCCGTCGCCTTGCCCATCGCATCGAGGTCGGCTTCGGCCCCTGCCGGAATCTTGCTGCAGTTCACCGAGACGATCACCGTTTCGTCCGCGCTCTGTCGCGCGAACTCGGCGTCGGGCGTCGGGGACTTGGCCTTCTTCCAGCCCTGCGGGAACTCGAGCGAATACGCGTCGTCGGAGAATTTCACCCGGTCGCCCGCGAGCAGCGGCAGGGCGAGGAGAAGTGTGGCGATGAGAGGACGGATCATGCTGGCACTCTCGACCAGCGACCGTGTGAGGTCGAGTTGAATTCGGAAACGGAGCCGTCGGTGGGTCCGGGCGTCTGTCAAATGGTTGAGCGCAGGGTGGCTTCGAGCGCCAGCGAGCTCGCCACGAGAGGGCAGTTCTCCCGCATTTCTCCGGCGGGATTCAGCCACGAGCCATCGGGTCGGCGGGACTGTGAGAGCGAAGCGGGGAGGTCGTAGCGGGGAGTTTCCGAGTCGATTGCAGCGGTCAGGGTGAGACTGCGGGCGGTGTAGTAGGCGAGATCGGACGGAGCGGCATCGGGTGTCCAGCGGAAGCGCTTGAGCCATGCCCGTCCTGCCGCGCATCGGGCGGAATCGGGCGGCTCGCCGGAGAGGCGAAGCGCTCGGAGACCATCAGCTGTAGCCGCGGCGTAGGAAAGGAAGCGCTTCCGGCCGTCCTTTCCGATGCCGGCGCTGCCGGCCTTGTTGCGGGCCGGGTCGAGCGGCATTTGGAAGAAGCCGCCGTCATCGAATTCGGCGTCCGGCGTGCCGAAGTTCTGGCACCCCTGGATGAAACCGAGAGTCTCTTCCATGATCGGTGCCCGGGCGGCGTGGAGACCGTCGAGCGCGATCGCGGTGGCGGAGAGGTTGGGTTGCTGCATCGGAGCAAGGTCGACCCCCGGTTTTGGCGGCACGGGCGAGTAGCTCCAGCCGCCGCCGGGGAGGCGCAACTCGACAAGCCGCGACAGGGCAGGGCCCCTCAGCGGAGCCAAACTCTCAAGCTGAGCCGCGCACTCAAGGACGGAGGATGCCGCGTGGATGGGAAAGTGCTCGAACAGGCTGGCTCCCTTTCCGAGCAGCCACTTCACGGCTTTGTCCCGTGAGTCGTCGAGGGACGGATCCGGAATCAGCGAGAGGCAGCGCAACACCACCGGGGTCAGTGCCCGCCCGTCCCGAAACGCACCGTAGGCGTCGGACCGCCACGCCCCGTCGGGCGATTGTCGGGAAAGCAGCCATTCGACCGCTCCGGCCATGCTGCTCTCGGACGCTGCAAGCCGCTGCCCGCCCAGCGGGGCGAGCAGCAGCAGACGCAGGAAGTCGGCGCGTTTCATTGCTGGTCCTGACCGTCTTTGGCGGCGATCGGAGATTCGACCGGCACTGGGGCGCGGTCGGTCATGAGCACCATTAGCGCGCTGGCGGTGCAGAAGGTGCGCCCGGTGATGCAGTGCTGGCCCGACCACGATCCGTCGGCGTTCTGCGCGTCGTTGAGCGTCTTCGTCATCTTGGCATCCCAGTTGGTCCACGCCTCGCCGCCCTCGGAGCGGAGCGCCTCGCCGATGTTCATGTAGCTGATGAATTCCTCGCCGCCGTTGTTGCCGAAACCGTTGACGAATTTCTGTTCACCTGCCTTCGCGGCCACCTGCTTGAGCAGGACCTGCTGGTCGGCATCGGAGCGGTCGATCTTCTTCAGCTCATCGCTCGCCTGTTCCTTCTCGTTGTCGGATGCCGTTGGCGAATTGACCACCGTGTTCAGCTCCTGCCGGCGCTTGTCGTTGGTCCACGCGTAGCCGGTCATGCCGCGGAGCTTCGAGGCATAGCGGTAGATGTCGACGCCCGCGTCACCGACGGCACGTCCCGCGGCGACGGTTCCAGTCTGGCGGTCGAGTCCGTCCGCATTCTGGAGGTGATCCTTCTCCAAGGTCTCCGCCTTGATCTTGGCGCCGGCGGCGAAGGCGGAGTTCAGCGCGTTGCTGCAAATGCCTTGGGACAGGGTTGCGGCCCATCCGCTGTTGCCGGCGAAGGCGCCCTCGTCGTTCTGATGCTTTTCGATTTTGGCGATGACCTTGTCGAGGAGCTTGGCACGCCGCGCTTCGTTGGCCTCCGAGAGCTGTCCTTTGAGTTCCGAGAGGATCTGAGCCGCGAGGAAGGTGTCGACGTAGCGGCCGATCTTCGATTGCAGCTGGGTGTCACGAACGTCGGTGACGAACAACGTGTCCGAGTCGCATTTCTCGACTTGTGAGAGGATGAACTCCGCCGCTCTCGACGTGACGGCCGAATACTCACCTTTGTCGGCCCGGAAGCCGGCGCGGATGAAGGCTTGCAAGACGATCGCGGTGTTGCCGATGTCGGACGGATCGGCAACGTCCGCGCCTTCGACGCGACCGCCCCCTTGTCCGTTGGAAAGGTTCACGCGCCAGCCGCCGCCTTGCCCCCAGCCACCGTCGGCGTTCTGGGTCTTGGCGAGCCATGCGAGGCCGTTGTTGGCGGCGGTGCCGAGCGGCTTCGGTTCGGAAACGGGCTTCGGTTCGGGTTGGGGAGCGGGGGACGGTTCCGGAGTGGGGGCGACTTCGGTGGTTTTCGCCGGCGCGGGGGCGGCCGGCGGGGCCTCGATCGAGGTCTCGGCGTAGAGCAGGGAGCTCGCGAGCAGTGCGGTCAGGAATTGGAGTTTCATCGTGCTTTCTTCGGGTTGTGACCGGAGTCCGTTGAGCGGATCTCCAGTCTCTATTGAAGAAAGACACCGCCGTGTGACGGATTCTTGGTAAATCGGAGGTAAATCGCGCGCAGGGCGCTCCTTCCCACTTTTTCGAACCGGGCCGGAAACGGCCGCCGCTTGAGAGATATGGGCCGGAGAGATAGAGGTTCAGGCGAATGAAGCGGTTCCCGGGAGTGGGCGGGAAGTCCGGCCGGCAACGGATCGGGCTCTTCGTGCTTTGGCTTCTCACGGCCGCGGGCGGCCTTTTGCTGATTTGGCAAACCGGCCGGATCGCGTCCTTGGAAGCGGAGATCGCGGAGAGGGATCCGATGCCCGTGCGTCCCGCTCGGGATGACACCCGGTTCGCGGAGAAGCGCGATTCGAGGATCGATGTGGATCTCGACGACTGGAGCGCGGTCGCCGACGGGTTTCGGTCGGCCGGGATCGGATTGTTCGACCCGGCACGCGCCTGGCAGCTGAAGTTGACGGAGATGTCGTTCGACGAACTGCGCGACACACGGCGCGCCTATCTGGCTGCGGATCTGTCCAAGTGGGACCGAGAGCTCCTCGAGCGGGAGTGGCTGCGTGCGATGTTCGGGAAGGAAGGCCGCGAGGCCGACACATTGAGCGAGTACATGCCGCGGATCGGGGAAATGGGCTCGACGATGGCGGCATACTTTGGCCGTTGGATTTCCCGCGATGCCGATGCCGCGATCGACTGGTTTCGAAACCACCTCGGGACGGCGGTGGATCCGGAATCGCCTGTGGCGCAGCGGGCGAGGCAGTTCATTGAAGCCGGAGTGTATGGTGAGCTGGAGACATCACCGGAGAACTCGCGAGCCTTGCTGCAGGCGGTTCATCCCGAGCGACGTTTGGAGTCGCTTCGGTCCCTGAGTATTTCCCGGATGACTCCCGAGACGCGGGCCAACTGGGTCGAGATGGTGCGCGAGTCCATGCCACCGGACCAAGTCGCCACCGTCCTGGCTTGGCCGACCTGGAACTGGAGCGATGGCGACGGCAGCCGCATGGACTTCGATGAAACCGCCGCCTATCTCGAGGAGATCTCTGCCGATGCCGAGGTCTCTCGGAAAGTCTGGGAGTCCATGGCGCGGGACATCCGATGGGGCGGCGGGGGGATTCCGGAATTTGGAGACGCGGTGACCGAATTCCGCAATCGATTGGCCGACGAAGACCCGGTCTGGCTGAACCGGACCACCGGTGAACTGCTCGCGGAGGCCCAGGGGCAAGACTTCGACAAACGCTTGGACCTCGCCACCCGGTTTTACGAGGAGTCCGGTGATACCTCGGTGATCCTTCCTCTTCTGCTGGGCAATGTGCCGGACAAGAGCCGCGGAGCGGCGAGGGATGTGGCGAGGAGCCTCGTGACCGACGAACGGCAGAGGGAGCAACTGATGGAGGCACTCCGATGAGAGCCGCGATCGTCGGATTCCTGCTTCTTGTAGTCGGGTGGATGGCGCTGACCGCCACTTCGAACCATCGTCGGATCCGGCAACTGGCCGCTGAGCGGGATGCCCTTCGGGATCGGACCGGAATTGGCTCGGAGGACGGCGGATTGGTGGGTCCGAAGTTTTCGGTGCGGGAGGAAGTCGACCGGGTCAGTTTGCTGGAGAGCACCATCGGACAGTTCATTCGGGAAAACGATTTCGGTCCCGGAGTTTCCCTGCCGTCCGGGCGTCGCGCGCTCACCCTGATGGTGCAGATCGGACGCGAGTTGCCCAAACTGAACTCCGGGGAACTCGAGGAACTGATCCGTCGTCTGGATACCGATGATGCGCTGGATCGGGAGGGCCGCCTCGCCGTCATTCGCGATCTGACGGCACGCTGGGCAAGTCTGGATCCGAAGGCGGTCCTCGACGGCTTCGGTATCGTGGAAGGATCGCCAACCGGCATCGGACTGGTGGATGATGGGATGCATGCGTCCGAGAGAAACCGTATCCGTCAGGCGGCCTTGTCCTCCTTCGCGAGGGAAGAGCCGGAGATGGCGCTTTCCTGGTGGAAGGATCATCAGGACCGATTCCCACCCAATTCGAACAACTGGCAGGTCTCCGCGGCGATCCTGATCAAGGGGCTTGCGGTTTCCCGTCCGGAACTGGCGGTGCGTCAGGCTCTGGAGTGGAGCCGCACGCGGGGTCTCCGATCTTGCTGGGCCTACTTTTCCGGTGGAGATGACGAGACTCAGCTCGCGATTGCCACCACCCTCGCCCGGATGGAGCGGGATGGAGAGACGATCCTTTCGGGTAGTGGCGGGATTCCGAGCAAAGCGGCATTCGGGTCAAGCCGGGCGGAAGTCGCGCGCCGCGTGATGGAGGCGACCGGCTGGACGCTCGATGAACTGGATGGGCAGCATTCAGCTTTTCGCTTCGATAGTCTGAGCGCGGGCGACGCGATCGATTGGGTCGAGTGGCTGGCCCCGTCGCCGACCGATGACGGCAACCGGCGGCTTGTCTCGCTGATGAATGATGGGAATCTCGGCCCCGCGTGTCGCGAGTGGGTGATGTCGATCGAGGATCCGGATGAACGGACCCGGGTGCTCGGCAAGGTCGTGGGTATCGCGTTGCCCACGCCTGTCTCGGTCGATGCCGTGGCCGCCATGGCGCGGATGGCCGAAGACCAGTCCGAAAAGGACATGATTCTCGAAACGGCCCGGGCCCGGATGAGCGGGCGGGATCGCGAGAAGCTCGAAGAGGCGATCGCTGGGGATCCCTGAGAATGGAGCGCCGGTTATGAAACCGGTATTCTTCGAGCCGACGAAGATGCCGGTTTCATAACCGGCGCTCCACCAAACGAAAAAGCCCGCCTCCCATCGGGAAGCGGGCTTTGGGGAATCGTAAGCGATTACTCGCCGAGTCCGAAGCGCACGAAGCGGCGGATCTCGAGGTCGTCGCCGAGGCTCTTGCCGGCGTTCTCGACGAGCTTCTTGATCGTGTTGTCGGGGTCCTTCACGAACGCTTGCTCGAGCAGGCAGGTCTCCGAGAAGAACTTGCCGATCTTGCCCATGATGATCTTGTCGATGATCTCGGCGGGCTTGCCTTCGTTGGCGAGCTGGGCGCGGAACACGTCCTTCTCCTTCTCGACCAGATCTTCCGGGATGTCCTCGCGGGCCAGGCCCTTCGGCGCGGCGGCGGCGATGTGGAGCGTGATGTCCTTCACCAGTTCGCGGAACTCGTCCTTGGCGGCGGTTTCACCCTGCTTGGCACCGACTTCGACGAGCACGCCGACCTTGCCACCCATGTGGATGTACTGGGCGATGGCGCCGTTGTCGCTGAGCTCGAAGCGCTCGAACTTGCGCAGCTGGATGTTCTCGCCGAGTTCGATGACCTTGGCCTTCACGAACTCTTCGACCGTGCCGCCGTCCTTGGAGACCTGAAGTGCCTCTTCAAGGGTCTTGGCATCGCTTGCGGCCAGCGTGTCGGCGATCTCGTCGACGAACGCGACGAAGTTCTCGTTGCGCGAAACGAAGTCGGTCTCGCAGTTCACCTCGACGAGCAGGCCGGTCTTGCCGTCGTCGGAAAGACGGGCGGCGATGATGCCTTCGGAGGCTTCGCGGTCGGCCTTGCCGGCGGCTTTCGAAATGCCCTTCTCGCGGAGCCAGGTGACGGCGGCCTCGAGGTCACCGTTGGTCTCGGTGAGGGCCTTCTTGCAGTCCATCATGCCCGCGTTGGTCTTATCGCGGAGTTCTTTGACGAGTGATGCGGTGATCATGGTAGTGGGATGGTGGGAAAAAGGACGGGCGGAGGTTGGTCGATCGATCGCCAGCCTGCCGCCCTGTCCGGGTGAAGGTTTCGTCAGGTGGTTCAGCCCTTCTTGCCCGTGACGACGGCGTCGACGAGATTCTGAAGGATGATGCGGATCGAGCGGACCGAATCGTCGTTGCCCGGGATCGGGTAGTCGACGACCGACGGGTCGGCGTTGGAGTCGACGATCGCGACGATCGGGATGTTGAGGCGGCGGGCTTCGGCGACAGCGATCGACTCGCGTGCGGAGTCGACGATCACCAGCGCGTCGGGCATGCCGTCCATGTTGCGGATGCCGTCGAGGTTGCGGCGAAGCTTGTTCTTCTCACGCGTCAGCGCGGCGAACTCCTTCTTCGAAATCGACTTGAACTCGGGCGACTTCTCGAGGCCTTCGAGCCACTTCAGGCGCTCGATCGACTTCTTGACGGTCGCCATGTTGGTCAGCATGCCGCCGAGCCAACGGTGGTTCACGTAGAACTGCTTGGTTGCTTCGGCCGACTGGCGGACAGCCTCCTGGGCCTGACGCTTGCAGCCGACGAAGAGGATGTTCTTGCCCTTGGTGGCGAGGTCGGAAAGGAAATCGGCGGCCTTGTCCAGGCACTTCACCGTTTGCTCCAGGTTGATGATGTAGATCCCGCCCTTGTCCTTCATCAGGTAGGGCTTCATTTGCGGGTTCCACTTCTTCGTCTGGTGTCCGTAGTGGACGCCTGCGTCCACCATATCGTTGATGAGTTCGTTGATCATGGTCTGGGTGTCCCGCCTTGATTCAGGTCGGGCGATTTCGGGAAACCCGCCGCGTTTTTGATCCCTTCGGTCTCCCGTTGTTGTTGCGGCGGCGCGGGAAGGGACGCGCGAGATAGGAGAGAGGCCCCGGAATGGCAAGGGAAAAGGCCGATTCGAGGCGCTCGGAATCAGGGATTTGGCGGCGTCCGGCTGAAAATCGTGCCGATTCCCGGCTCGGCGGGATTCTTCCCGCCCAAATCCCTCGAAATGAACGAGTCGGGGCCCGTTTTGCGTTTATCGGGGCATGAAACTCCCCGGAACCCTCGCTTTTCTGGCTTTTGCCGCGCCCGTTTTCGGCGCGATGACGCCTCAGGAGGAAATCGACGTCAAAGTGCCTGCGGCCATGGCCCTGCTGGAAAAGTGGGAGAACGAGTCACCGCAGAAGGGGGAGCGGAAGCTGCATCTGGTCTACTGGACGCCGAAGGATCGCAAGCCGCAGCCCATGTTCCGGAAGCGGCTCACCTCGATCCTCGAGGACATCCGGGACTTCTATGCCTCCGAAATGAAGCGCCTCGGTTTCGGACCCCGGACGATCAATCTCGATTACGCGCCGGATGGCCTGCTGAACATCCACCTCGTCGAGGGCAGGAAGGATTACTCGGCCTACAACGTCCAGTCGGGCGGCGAGATCCGGACCGAGTGCCTGCCGACCCTCCGCACCGCCGGACTCGATCCCGACAAGGAGACGCTGGTCATCTTCTGCAACATGTCGAACTGGGATCCCGAGAACCGCAAGATCACCCAGAACAGCCCCTACTACGCCGGCGGATCTCCGGCCGGAGGCAACGCCTGGCAGGTCGACTCCGCCATCCTCGAGCTCGGCGGGCTGGCCAAGACCGAGCCGAAGGTGCACGACGGCCAGTACGGACACATCTCGATCGGCCGCTACAACACGATCTTCATCGGCGGCATCTGCCACGAGCTCGGCCACGCCCTCGGCCTGCCACACAACCGCCAGCGGGACGATGAGGGCAAGGCGTTCGGCACGGCCCTGATGGGCAGCGGCAACCGGACCTACGGTGAAGACCGTAGGAACGAGGGAAGGGGATCTTTCCTGACCCTCGCCCACGGACTTAAGCTCGCGTCCCACCCGATGTTCAGCGGGTCGGTGAAGCAGCTCGACAATCGCTCGAACGCGAAAGTCGAGGGACTCCGGGTCGAGCCGCTCGGCAAGTCGTTCCGGGTGCATGGCAAGGTGACCGCTGATCCCGCTCCCTACGCGGTGATCGGGTACATGGATCCGGCTGGCGGAGGCGACTACAACGCGACGACCTGCACCGCGGTTCCGGATGCGGAAGGTAACTTCACGCTTGATGCCAATGGTCTCGTCCCTGGCGAAGGACAGGAGTTCCGGATCGTCGTCTGCCAGGTCAACGGCGCCTGCAGTACCTATGTCGGCAGCAACGGGCGGTGGGAGATCCCCTACCGCGTGGGTCAGGACGGCAACGTCGATCTTTCCGCGTTCCAGGCCGGAACCGAACTCGCGAAGCTGATCGGGGTCGTTAACTCGGGAAATCGCGCTGCTGCCTCTGCGGAGTTGGAGTCGCTGCGCTCGCGGGAGGTCTCAGCCACCTTGATCGAGACGGCCGAGTCGCTGGTCGGAACCTTGGGAGGAGCCTCGGCCGAAGATCCTTCGACCGCGGATGGCGGCGAGCTTCCCCTGACGTCGGCCAAGGCGACTCATGCCGAGGTCGGCTGGAGCAGTCCGCGGATGAACCGCGTGCCTGACGCTTCGGCGTTGATCATCTCGGGGGGCGAACTCCACCCTCGCGGGATCTACGCGCACGCTCCGGCATCTCATCGTTGGAGTCTCGGAGGCAAGTGGAAGAGCCTCGATGGCAAAGTCGGCATCGGTGACGGTTCGTCCCAAGGCAGCTGTGACTTCGTGATCGTCGGCGACGGCAAGGAAATTTGGCGTTCGGGCGTGATGAAAGCGGGTTCGACCAAGCCATTTGCCGTCGGCCTCGAAGGCATCAAGGAACTCGAGTTGAAGGTCACCGACGGCGGCGACGGCAAGAGCAGCGACTGGGGTCTGTGGCTCGACCCGGTGCTCAGGCGCTGATCGGTATCACCACCACGCCAGTCCGTGGCGGTTCCAGAAGGCGCGAAGGTCACCCTCGCTGCCCTTGAAGACATTGCGCTCCGTCGGGTGGGCCATATTGCCGAAGTAGCGGGGACTCCGCCACGATGCGGTACTGTAGTGCTTCGGCGTCGAGCGGCCGTTCTGCCACAGCACCCCGCCGTACTGCCACATCACCCAGTCATTCCACACGCCGTACTGCTCGGTCAGTCCGTCCGGTGTGAGCGTTTCACCCATGCTGCGCTCGGTGCCGGCCGGTCCGTAGAGCGCGATCCAGTATGGTGCCCGCCGGATGATCCGCTTCTGGGCGGGTGAGGCATTGCTCAGGCTGGTGCGGAGGGCGGCGCTATTCTCCAGATAGACCACCGGTGTCACCCCGGTGAGCTCCTCGACCTTGGTGATGAAACGGACGAGTCGGTCGGGGCTCGACTTGGTATCGAAGTCCCCGACGAGGAGGATCTTCCGATGGGAAAGGCCGCGGCTGCGCGCCGTCGAACGAACCCGGCTGACGAACGACACCGCCTGTGCCGCGGGATCTTGATCCATCGTTACGAAGTGATACGCGCCGACCAGCATGCCTTCGCGGTCCGCCGACTTGATGAAGTCCGAGAACTTCTCGTCGAGTAGTGGACCCTTCGCCGAGCGCGCGATCAGCCCCAGCGCCCCGTTGCGACGCATCGCCGACACATCCTGGGGGGAGTATCGGTCGCCGTTCCGCTGGACCTCTTTGGGATCCCAGCCGGAGACATTCAGAATCGCGGGGGAGCTGCCGACCGAGGTGCCGCCGAAGCCGCCGCCACAGCTGCAAAGGACAAGGGAGAGGAGCAGCGCTGAAATCCATTTCATGGTCCGTAGTTCAACACGGATTCCGAATCTCCGCCAATTCGGAATCGCGGGACGGGGCGATCGCGCATCGATTCTTCCTGATGGACTTGCAGCGGGCAGGGCGGCGGGTTTCAAGAGGGGGCGGATGAGTGAGTTCAACCCCTACCAGGTTCCGGAGGCCGGCGGTCCGCCGTCGCAGGTCACGGGCGGCTTGTGGCAGGTGAGCCAGGGTTGTCTGCTTTTCCGCGATGGCGCGCGGCTTCCGGAAATCGATCTCTACACGGGCCGCGCGGACATCCCGCTGATGCCTGCCTCGGCCGAGTTCCTGGTGTTGGGAAGTCGCGGCGCCCAGCTGCTGATCCGGATGCTGGTCATGTTCCTTGTGGTGGGAGCATTCGTCTACTTCGGACCCAGCCTTGAAGTCAGCCTCCCGGTGTTGTGGCTCGTTCTGATCGTCGTCCTGATGGCAATCCGGGTCGTTCGAGCCCGCAAGGCACTCCGAGCACGCCTCAATTGGCACGTCGGCTCGGAAGATGAGAAGCGCCGGAGAAATATCACCGCATGGGGTCGACGGGGATTCTGGCTCGGCTTCGGCCTTTTCGCCGCGACCTTTGTCCTCGAACTGAGGGAATGGAGCACGCTCGGTCTGCTCGCGTTCGTGGCCGGGCTCGTCGCTCTCAGCGTGACCCAGCGTCGGGTGCTGCAGCTACGATGCGAAAGGGTCCGCGACGGCTGGTTCGAATTGCGCGGAGTGCCGGCGGCCGCTCTGCAGGTGCTTGCGGCGCGTCAGTCGGAGGAGGTGCGCGAGTGGATGGACCGGAGCGGTGAAACCCGTGAGCGGAAGGTTTTCAAAACCTACCTCTACCGTTTCTCCCTCCGCACCCTGCTCGGCGACCAGATCTGGAATCCGCTCGCTCTGCTGACCATGCTCATCCTCAAGCTTCGCCGCTCCCGACTCTTGGTGCGTGATTGTTTTGCCAGCAGCGAAGCCGAAGACCTCGGATCGTCCGGCTGGATGCCGAGCCTGAGGGCGAAATGGGACGAGCTTCAGGGGGTCCCGGATTTCGAAGGTTGGCGGCTGTTGCTCGCCAGGAATCTGGGATCGCCGATCGGGGACCTGCGGACCCAATGGTTCACGCTGGTCAGCCCGGACGAGCGACACTCGCTGGTCGTCGGCGTGGTTACCGTCGCCAACCTCCAGGCCTCGAAGGAGATCCTCGAGACGACCTTCCGGGCCTGGACATCGAGCGGCCTGCAGATCGTCACATCGAACACCCTGCTGCAGCGACCCCTGCCGGAACATTACCGGGTGCGGCGGGTCCGCGGTTCCCTAACGCAGGTGCTGACATCCCATCTTGCCCGTCTGGAAGGCCTCGACCTGCTTCCGGCGGCGTTTCCGGAGGGATGGGAGGAGCGGATGGAGGAGGAAATCCGGGAGCGCCATGATCTTCTCGAGGCGGCGGGCTACTACGGCCCGACCCGCACCGAGGAAGTGCCGGTCCGACATTGAATCCGTGAGGGCCGATTCTGCTCGGATTCCCTTGCCGAAAAACTTGACACCGGGCGGGCGACAGCGCTTTCTTCCCGCCCGCGCCGGAAACGGTGCGACCCCAAAAGCACCCGTAGCTCAATTGGATAGAGCGTCTGACTACGGATCAGAAGGTTAGGAGTTCGAGTCTCTTCGGGTGTACCACTTTTCAAGACCCTGCAGTTCAGTGAACCGCAGGGTCTTTTTCTATTCGGGTTTCAGGGCCCGGGAATCCGCCACAGGGGGGTGGAAATTGGGGAGGAATGGCGGCAATCCCTGAATCTACGGGGAATCCGCCGGTGTCCCATTATTTGGTGACATGACAAGGGGGCGTTTCGTGGTAGTCTTTCGTCATTCCCAGGGGGGCGACGCTCTCTGAAAAAAAGTTTCATGACACTATTGAGGGCCGCGTGAGTGCGCGGCCCTCGTCTTTTGTACCGGGTCGGCTTCGGCCTCGTGTGGCCCTAGATTCCGAAGGATCGCGCGGGCGAATATTGGCTTGCAGGCCGGAGGGAAATCGGAGAAAGAAGCCGCCCGCTCCGAAAGGGGCATCCGATTCATCGGGGTGTGGCGCAGCCTGGTAGCGCGCTTCGTTCGGGACGAAGAGGCCGTGGGTTCGAATCCCGCCACCCCGACCAAACCCGGGATCCCGAGACTTCGGGGTCCCGGGTTTGGTCTTTCTGGAGGGAGGCAGTCCCAACGGCAGCGGAGCGTCGGTGGGTTTGAATTCGGCAAGCCGTCCGTGACGGCTTCGTGTGCCGGCGAGTCTGGAACGGGGTGGAGGCAATTCTGCCACCACGACCAAATCCCTCGGTCGCGGTGTTCCTGCGGGGATTCCTACAGCGGTGCAGTTGGTGTCCGTCGTTGGGGCGCGTGGTCGCGGTGATCGGTGAAGCGGCGGATGGCTCTATTTCACAGGCCATGAATCCCTAGACCCCGTAAACGGGGAACTACGAACCCCTGTGGGCGGGCTTTGGAGGTGGCTTCGGGCATTTGCCGCGTCAGTTGCCTCGATTCTCTCGGTTCAAGGGCTTGACGCTCGGGCGGCGCCTTCGAAGTTTTTGGCATAAAGTACACCGGAGATCACCGAATCGACGCGAAGTACACTACAGAGCTTTGAAAAGTGGAGGAGAGGCTCTCGGGGTGGCTGAAATTGCAAAAATTCCCACCTCGACGGGGTTGGATTTGGTCTTAGGGGCTACGAAAAGCACTCAGATACACTTCGTAACTCATTGATTTCCAGTGCATCTAAAAAATATTTTGGGCTTCTTCAATTTCTCTTGCGCACTTGGGTGTACTTTGGTGTAGTTCGGGGCACGTCAGCGAATTGACGCCCTTCCATGTCGGTTGAAGCCAAAGTCTACGAGAGTCATTACGACTACAAGATGGACCCGAAGTTCCGGGTTTCCATCCCCGTGGCTTTCCGTCCCGACGGCGAGGGGGAGGCGATTCGCCTGCAGGTTTCGCAGGAGCAGGACGAGAAGGTGATCAAGGTGTTCACCGACGCGGCCTTCCAGGACAAGTTCCGCCAGATCTCCGAGTCGGAGCTTCCTCCGGCCAACAAGCAGAAGCTCGCCGGCGCGCTCCGCATGAGCTCGAAGGAGGCGACGATCAGCAGCCAAGGCAAGCTGACCGTTCCCAAGGAGTGGGCCGAGCGGATCGGACTCAAGGCCGACGGCGCCGTGAAACTCGCGGGCCGCGACGGCTACTACATCATCTGCACGGAAGAGAGCTTCCGTCGCATCGAAGAAGCCGACCTGGCCATGGACGATGGCGGCCTCGGCGTCCTCTAAACGAAGAATTTCACCCAACGAACGACAACATGCTGTTCGCCCTTCCAACCCCGGCATCCGGACCCAGTCGTCCGGTGGCACCCACCTCCGCTACGGCGCGGGTGCTGGGGTTGGGCGTATTTTTCCCACGGTCCGGAGTGTTCGGGACAGCTCTCCGCACCGTGACCCAAACGGTTGTCCGCTCCGGTTTCCATGGCTGGTTTGCGGGGCGGCGACCGGTGATTTCCCAGGCTGAGCGGAAGGAGTTTCTCGGGACAGTGCTCCTTTCGCCACTTACTCCGCGTGTCCGTGCCGGTTTCCATGGCTGGTTTACGGCACGGGCCGCGGAATCATTTTCCAAGCACCAAGACGGGACGAAAGGGACAGCGGCCCGTCCGGTGCATCATGACACGGTTGTCCGCTCCGGTTTCCATGGCTGGTTTGCGGAGCGGCGACCGGTGACTTTCCAGGCTGAGCGGAGGGAGTTTCTCGGGACAGTGCTCCTTTCGCCAATCAACCCGCGTGTCCGTGCCGGTTTCCATGGCTGGTTTACGGCACGGGCCGCGGAACTTTTTTCCAAGCGATCGGAAGGAACGAAAGGGACAGCGGTCCTTCCGAAGCGTCATGACACGGTTGTCCGCCCCGGTTTCCATGGCTGGTTTGCGGGGCGGCGGCCGGTGACTTTCATGTGTGATGTGTCGGACAGCGGCCGTCCAGGTTACCACGTATCGGTCCTCCCTGAGGAAACGCGGGAATGGATGGCCGCCGGGTCCGGCAAATTCATCATCGACGGCACCCTCGGCGGGGGCGGGCACAGCGAGATGTTTCTCGAAGCCGGCGCCCGCGTGTTGGGCATCGACCGCGACCCGGAAGCCCTCGCGCACGCGCAGGCGCGGCTTTCGAAGTACGGCGAGCGCTTCAGCACCTGGCAGGGCAATTTCTCGGATTTCCGAGACAACCCTGAGGTCCAGGGGGGAGAGCGGGCTGATGGCCTGCTCCTGGACCTCGGGGTTTCGTCTCGTCAGCTGGACGCCCCGGAACGGGGATTCTCGTTCCGGGGCGACGGCCCGCTCGACATGCGGATGGGACCCGCGACGGAGTTGACCGCCGCGACGGTGGTCAACGAGTGGTCGGAAGAGGAGATCCGCAAGATTCTCCGGGAGTACGGCGAGGAGCCGCAGGCCCGGCGAATCGCCGCTGCGATCGTCCGCCGCCGCAACGAGCAACCCTTTCAGTCCACCCTGGATCTGGCCGACTGCATCGAAAAGGCGGTCGGGCGGAAGGGGCGGACGCACCCGGCGACCCGTTCGTTCCAAGCGATCCGGATCGCGGTGAACGACGAACTCGGATCCCTGCAGCGGGCGCTCGAGCACTCGGTCGACCTGCTCAAGCCAGGGGGCCGGTTGCTCGTCATTACCTTCCACAGTCTCGAGGACCGGATGGTGAAGCAATTCATGCAGGACCGGTCCCGGCCATGGCTGGACCGCCCCGAGTGGCCCGAGCCACGGCCAAACCCGCGCTGGGCATTCCGGCTGCCACAGCGCAAAGCGATCGCTCCAAGCGACGAAGAGATCCGAATCAATCCGAGGGCCCGCAGTGCGAAACTGCGGGTCGCCGAGCTTCTGGACCCAACGACTCCACGACCATGAACCGCAAACGTTCCCAAGACACCCAGACGCCCGTCGCCGCCTTCATCGCGCTGGCGTTGATGGCGATTGTCGCGACTACCGGTGGTGCGCTCCATGCGATCTACCGCAACGGTCAGATCAAGACCGAGCGCAAGATCGCCGAGGCACGCGAGCGGATCGAGCAGCATCACCTCGACATCCAGGTGATCGATGTCCGCAAGGAGCGGTTGCTCGACCGTTACGAGATCCGGGCCCAGCTCGAACTGATGAATTCCTCCCTGGCGGCCGTCGATCACGGCGTCGTCGAGAAAGTGCAGTTGCTGGCCCAGCCGGATCCGGTGCCGGTGGCCGTGCGCCCCTGATTCGATTCATGTCGTCCCGCGCTTTTCAGTTCCGCTGCCTCCTGCTGTGCCTGGTCCTGGTGACCGGGCTCAGTTTGCTTTCGGTGCGGCTGATCCAGATCCAGGTGTGGGATCAGAAGAAGTATGCGGAGCGCGCGCGCGCGGCGTATGACCGTAGCGAGATTCTGCCAGGGCTGCGCGGCAAGATCGTCGACCGGCACGACGAGGTGCTGGCCAAGAGCATCATGCTCAGCGATCTGATGGTCGACGCGAAGCTCTTCGACGATCCGGTGGTGGTGGTGCGAGCCCTCGCCTACCAGCGTGCTTCGGAAGAGCCTGGTTGGGACGAGCTCACCGGTGAGCAGCAGGCGCGGAAGCTGAAGGCGTTCCGCAGCATCATTCTGGAAGAGGAGCCGCCCGAGATTGTGGTCGAAAGGTATGTCTCGCGGGTGCTGGAGACGCTTTCACGTCCACTCGGCGTGCGGAAGGAGGAGCTGCGTGCCCGCATTGACAAGCCCAAGTCCAAGGGGCGCGCCTACTACGCGATTGCCAAGGATCTTCCCGAGGATGTGGCCGACAGCCTGCGCGGTCTGATCCTTGAGAACCACCTCAAGGGCTTCCAATTCGAGAACTCGATCAAGCGCTGGTACACTTCACCGGATCTCGCGACGCACGTGATCGGATACACCGGCGAGGAGGAAGCAGTCGCACCAAATGGCAAGAAGGTCTTCCGCCAGGTCGGCAAGTTCGGGGTCGAGGCCGCGATGGAGGAGTTCCTGCACGGAACCGACGGAGTCTGGGACCACCTCAACATTCCGATGCCGGGCGAGGAGGGTGCGATGATCCCGCCGGTGCACGGACTCAACGTCCGGCTCACCCTCGACATGGGGATTCAGGCGATTGTCGAGGAAGAGCTCGACGCGGGCCTGAAGGAATACATCAGCGGCCGTGGGTGCGTGGTTGTTCTGAACCCGAAGACCGGAGGCCTGCTGGCGATGGTCAACCGTCCCCACTTCAATCTCAACCTCAAGGAAGGGCTCTCCGAGGGTGCGATGAACTACGCGCTTCAGGGAATCTACGAGCCGGGTAGTACTTTCAAGGTGATCGCCGCAGCGGGCGGGCTCAATGAACGTCTTGTTTCGCCCAGCACGCTGATTGATTGCGAGTGGGGGTTCTACAAAGAGGGTGCGCTGTCGATTCCGGACCACCATCCATACGGAATCATCCCGGTTTGGAAGGTGCTCCAGAAATCAAGCAACATCGGTGCGTTCAAGATCGCGAGGCAGCTGGGCGACACCCGCTTCTATGAGTACGCCGGACGGTTCGGCTTCGGGGAGAAAACAGGGATCCTTCTAAGCGGTGAGTCGTCGGGGGTGGTGAGGAACACCGAGAACCTGATCGATTTCAGCCGCGCGTCGTATGGCTACGCGCTGAACGTCACGCCTCTCCAGATCGCATCGGCTTACGGCGCCATCGCGAACGGCGGTGAGCTGATCCGCCCCCGGGTGGTCCGGTCGATCATTGCCAGCGACGGCACGGTGCTCGAGCGATTCTCGCCCGAAGTGGTTCGGCGGGTGATCCGTGAGGAAGTCGCGGAGGATCTTCGTGAGGCTCTTGTAACCGTGGTCGAGGAAGGCGGCACCGCCACGCGGGCCGCGGTTCCGGGATTCAAGGTCGCGGGCAAAACCGGCACGGCGGTCCGGATCAAGAACGGCTACTACCAGCACGGACACTACACCGTTTCGTTCGCCGGCATGATGCCGGCGGAGGATCCCGAATTCGTCTGCCTTGTGGTGATTGACGACCCGTGCACCGAGGAGGTGAACCGCTACGGCGGCACGATCGCCGCTCCCATTTTCTCGAAGATCGCCGGCCGCATTGCGACCCATATGAACCTGACCCCCACCGAACCGCTCGACGAGGACGCCCTCGCCGGGGCCGAGACGCCATGAAGCTTCGAGAGTTGGTGGCGGGCCTGCGGAAGCCCTTGGTGGTCGGGGATCTCGATATCGAGGTGACCGGGGTCACGTCTGATTCGCGCTCGATCGAGCCGGGTTTCGTGTTCGTCGCGATCCGTGGCACGCAGTCGGATGGTCGGCGTTTCATCGGCCCCGCGGTCGAAGCCGGAGCTGTCGCGGTCATTTCCGAAACGGCTGCCGAGACCGGAGATCCATCCACGGTCACTTGGATTCAGGTCGCCGACGCGCGGCTCGCGCTTTCTTCGTTGGCTGCCGGCCTTGCAGAGAACCCGTCGCAAGAGCTCAAGCTGGTCGGTGTCACCGGAACCAACGGCAAGACGACGACCGGATTCCTAAGCCACCATCTGATGAAGACGGAGTGGCATCGGGCCGGCCTGCTCGGAACGGTGCAGGTCGACGACGGCGAGGGGGTCGTCGAGGCCAGCCACACCACGCCAGATGCGGTCGCATTGCAGTCGATCCTCCGTCGCATGGCCGACAACGGCTGCCGCGGTGCGGCTCTCGAGGTGTCATCACACGGCATCGATCAGAAGCGGGTGGCCGACGTCGCGTTCGATGCTCTCGTTTTCACCAACCTGACGCAGGACCATCTCGACTACCACGGCACAATGGAGGCGTATGCCGCCGCGAAGATTTCGTGGTTCGAGGATGCCGCGTCGAATCCCCGTGAAAAGAAGCCGGTGGCGGTGCTCAATCTGGATGATCCGAGCGGGGCGGAATTGGCCGAGACCTTGGAAGGCCAGATGTCGGTCGTGACCTATGGGTTCGGCCTGCGTGCCGATCTGCGTGCGATCGATTTCCGCCAGTCGGCACGCGGCATGGAATTCAAGCTCGAGGCCAAAGGGCGCAAGTATCTGGTCCGCGCGCCGTTGATCGGGCGCTTCAATGCTTACAACATTCTCGCTTCCCTCGGGGCGGCGAGGGCGGTCGGGATTCCGCTTCGCAACGCCATCGCTGCGATGGCCGAGGCACCCCAGGTGCCCGGACGGATGGAGAATTGCGGCATCCGCGATGGAGTCACGGTCTTTGTCGACTACGCCCACACCCCGGACGCGGTGGAGAATGCCTGCCGAACGCTCAAGGAACTCGAGCCGCGTCGACTGATCACCGTATTCGGCTGTGGCGGTGATCGAGATCGCGGCAAGCGCCCGCTGATGGCGAAAGCGGCGGCTCGTTACAGCGATGCTTGCATCATCACTTCCGACAACCCCCGTGGCGAGGATCCGGAGGCGATCATCGGGGAAATCGAGGCGGGCATGGACGGTGCGCGCTACAAGAGTGTTCCTGATCGTGCCGAAGCGATCCGCATCGCGATCCATGCCGCCGGCAACGGGGATATCGTGCTCATCGCAGGCAAAGGCCACGAGACGTATCAGCAGTTTTCCGACGAGACCATCCAGTTCGATGACCGGAGGGAGGCCCGCAAGGCGTTGGCGGAGCGCCCGCCGAGGGAAGAAAGGGGGCGGCGGTGAACCCGATCGACGCGAAAACGATCGCGCAGGTGACGGGGGGAGAGCTGGTCCTCGGCAGTGGTGACCAGATGGTCTCGACGGTGTCGACCGACACCCGGTCGGTTGGCGAGGGTGATGCGTTCTTCGCTCTCCGGGGCGATCGCTTCGATGCCAATGATTTCGCGCCGCAGGCGGCGGCCGCCGGGGCGGCGGTGGTGGTTGTCGAGCGCTGGGATGGAGGAGCCGACGCTTGTGGTGCGACGGTGATCAAGGTGGGCGACGGACTGCTGGCCTTGCAACGTCTCGCACGATGGCAGCGGCTTCAGATGGAGATTCCGGTGGTCGGGATTACCGGCTCCAACGGGAAGACCAGCACCAAAGATTTCACCCGGGCGGTGCTCGCTCGGAAATACGACGTCTTTGCCACCCGCGGGAATCTCAACAATCACATCGGCGTGCCCCTGACGCTGCTTGCCCTCACTCCGGATCATGGTGCCGCGGTGGTGGAAATGGGAATGAACCATGCCGGAGAGATCGCCCCGCTATGCGAGATCGCGATGCCCACCATGGGCGTGATCACCAACATCGGTACGGCCCACATCGAGTATCTCGGAAGCCGTCAGGGGATTGCCGAGGAAAAGGGCGCCCTGGCACGCGCTTTGCCGTCCGATGGCTTGCTCTTCGTGCCCGCCGGCTGCGATTTCTATGACTACTTCAAGTCTCGTACCAAAGCGCGGGTGGTGCCGGTCGGAAACGGTCGGGGCCTGATCCGGGCGGAGCATCTGGTTCCGAAAGGCGGGCGGACCCGTTTCACGCTGGTGATCGAGGACAAGGAGGTGGCCGAGGTCGATCTGCCGTCGCTGGGCCGCCACATGGTCAAGAACGCCCTGCTCGCTGCCGGGTGCGGATGGTTTCTCGGAATCGATCCGGAGGAAATCGCCTGCGGCCTGTCGACCGCCGAACTGACCAGCGGGCGCCTGCGGCGCTACGAGTCGTCGGGCATCACCGTTTACGACGACACCTACAACGCGAATCCCGAGTCGATGTCGGCGGCGATCGAGACGTTGGCCGAAACACCGGTCGGCGACGGCGGGCGTCGCTTCGCCGTGCTCGGTCCGATGGGTGAACTCGGTGGCCATGGCCCTGAAGCCCATCTCGAGGTCGGTCGTCTCGCCGCATCCCGCGGTGTTGCGGTGATTTCCGTTGGGGAAGGGGCAGAAGGCATCGCCCGCGGTGCCGGTGTGCCCGACCACATTCCGGACGGTGATGCCGCCTCCTCCATTCTTTCGAACCGGTTCCGGCCGGGTGATGTCGTCCTCTTCAAGGCGAGCCGCAGTGCCGCGATGGAAAAGGTCATGAACCGTGTTTGTCCCCCCAACAACTGATGCTCTACTGGATTTACGAATGGTGGCAGGCGGCGTTCGACGCCGAGAAGGCTTCTGGAACCGAGGGTTGGGCGCATGCGCTGAGTTTCCTGAACCTGCTCAAATACATCACCTTCCGTGCCGCGCTCGGCTGCCTGATGGCGTTTGTGCTGAGCGTGCTTTTCGGTCCGAGGGTGATCCGCCGGCTGATCTCGCTCAAGGTCGGCCAACCGATCCGCACGGCGGCCGAGGTCCACAAGCTCGCCGAGCTGCACGGCGGCAAGGTCGGCACGCCGACTATGGGCGGGGTGCTGATCCTAGGCTCGGTTCTGATCTCGACCCTCGTTTGCGCCCGCCCGCTGAATCCCTTCGTCGCGGTCTGCGCCTGCACGATGGGCGCGCTCGGGTTGCTGGGTTTCTGCGATGACTACGCGAAGGTGAAGAAGAAGAACTCCGACGGCATCAGTGCCCGCGGGAAACTGTTTTGGCAGTTGCTCGTCGCCCTGGTCGCCGCCCTGTTCATCTACTTCAAGCCGGAGATTTCCGGTTATGGAGCGACACCCGAGGAACTCGCCGCGGGGGCACCGAGTTACCGCTTCGGTGGTATGCCGATGAGCATCAGCGAGATCAGCTTCCCACTGCTGAAGGTGTCCCTGATCGATCTTGGCTGGCTGATCATCCCGTTCTTTATCGCGATCATCATCGGCTGCTCGAACGCCGTGAACCTGACCGACGGCCTCGACGGTCTCGCGACTGGCTGCACGATCACCGTATCGCTCGCCTACGGCATTCTCGCCTACCTCGCCGGCCACCTGTTCATGGCGACCGACTACCTGACGATTCCCTACAACCGCTACGTTGGCGAACTGACAGTGTTCCTCCTGTCGTTGGCCGGTGCCGGTTTCGGATTCCTCTGGTTCAATTGCCATCCCGCCAAGGTTTTCATGGGCGATACAGGCTCGCTGGCGATCGGTGGCGCGCTCGGCACCGCGGCGATCTGCGTGAAGCAGGAACTTCTGCTGGTGATCATCGGCGGCGTGTTCGTGATGGAGGCCCTCTCGGTGATGTTGCAGGTCGGATCCTTCAAGCTGCGCAAGAAGCGTATCTTCGCGATGGCGCCCATCCACCACCACTTCGAGCTGCGCGGCTGGCATGAGAGCCAGGTGATCATTCGTTTCTGGATCGTCTCGATCATGCTCGCCCTCTTCGGTCTCGCCCTTCTGAAAATCGTCTGATGACCCTTTCCGGAAAACGCGTGAACATCCTCGGAGCCGGCACCAGTGGCCGGGCCGCAGTCGCGCTTGCCCTGCGGGAAGGGGCGGAAGTCCACGTGTTCGATTCGCGGGAAGCCATCGACCCGCCGATCAAAGGGGCAGAGTCGCATCCGGCCGCCGATCCGGAATCGGCCGAGCCTTGCGACCTGCTGGTGGTCAGCCCGGGCATCGACACCTACGGGCCTTTCGTCGAGGCATTCTCTGGGAAGGCGAGCGAAACCATCGGCGAGATCGAGTTGGCAAGCCGCTACTACGGAGGTCGTATCATCGCGATCACCGGGACCAATGGCAAGACCACGACCACCGAGCTGGTCGAGCGGATCATCCGCGCCGACGGCCGGACGGCGGCAGCCTGCGGCAACTACGGCCGGCCAGTCTGCGAAGTCGTGATGGCGGATCCGCCGCCCGACGTGTTGGCGCTGGAGGCGAGTTCGTTCCAGCTCGAGACGATTGTCGATTTCCGCCCGGACGTCGCGATCTGGCTGAACTTCGCGCCCGACCACATGGATCGCTATCCGGATGTCGACAGTTACCGCCGCGCGAAGCTCCGGATCTTCGAGAACCAGACCGAGGCGGAGACCGCCGTGGTGCGGCTAGGTGAGGAGATTCCGATGCCGACGGCGAAGCTGGTGACCTTTTCGACCGAGGACCAGTCAGCGGATTGGTTCTCCGACGGCCAGCTGATCCTTCACGGCGGAAAACAATTCCTCGATCTGCACGAAGCATCCCATCTCCGCGGTTTGCACAATGCGGAGAATGCGATGGCGGCGATCGCCGCATGCGTCGCGCTCGGAGTCGGGGAAGACGCCATCCGCTCCGCCTTCGATGGTTACGCGCCACCGCGCCACCGTTGCGAACTGGTCCGGACCCTCGACGGCGTCGAGTGGCTCAATGACTCCAAGGCGACCAACCTCCACGCGCTCGAGAGCGCGTTGAAGTCGCAGACCCGTCCTGTGGTGCTGATCGCCGGAGGCAAGGAGAAGGGGCTCGATTACTCGCCGCTCCTGCCGCAGCTGAAGTCGAAGGCGGTGGCCGCCGTCACCTTTGGCCAGATCGGTCGGTCGCTGGCCGACCTGATCCGTCCGGAATTGCCCTGTGAAAACTTTTCCACGCTGAATGAGGCCGTCGCCGCGGCCCACCGCCTCGCCCCGCGGGGCGGTTCCGTCCTGTTCTCTCCCGGTACCTCGTCCTTTGACCAGTTCGGAGGCTACGAGGAACGCGGAGACGCATTTTGCCAACTCGTCCACGAACTTCGCTGAACACCCCTGAGACCATGAAGCACCAACGCATGACCGTGAAACGCCGCCCCGCACGCAAAGGGGGCTTCCGCACGCTCTTCGCGAACGTCGCAAAGAACAAGAAGCGGCATCGCGCCGCCACCGCCACGCCGGCCGAGATCGAAGGTGACGTTCCGAATCTCGGAATTGCCCGCGCGCTGGTGGTGATCCTGATCATCCACGTCGTCGCCATCGCCGGGATCTTCGTCCACAGCCGGTGGCTCGATGACGACGAGCAGGTGGCCAACGTCGAGAAGAAGCCCGTGCTGGCTGCCGCGTCGCTTGCGACCGCGCCGCCGCAGGAGGACAACGACCTGCCCAAGATCCGCTCGGGCGACTCGCTGTACACCGTCGGAACCGGCGACACCTACGAGAACATCGCCGCACGGTTCGGCATCGACGAAAGCGAGCTCCGTTCCGCCAACGACAACATCCCGATCCGTCAGGGTCGCTACCTCCGGATTCCGCCGAAGACGATCACCGCGGTCGAGCCTCCGGAGATCGCCGAGCTTCGACACTCGCCCGAGCCGGTGCGGGTCACCCCGGCGGTCGAGCCGGTGCGTCCCGAGCCCGCTTTGCCGGTCCAGCCGGCGATGATCGAGACCGATGCCGCCCGGCAGGCAGATGCCCGGCAGGCCGGAACGACGACTGCCTCCGTGGGTGGCACAACGGCCTCGGGACAGCGCTACAAGGTCAAGCCGGGTGATACCTTCTGGGCGATTGCCCAAAAGTACGGGACCTCGGTCGACAAGCTGATGGCCACCAACAACATCGATAACGCCCGCCACCTCCGGGTGGGCATGGATCTAGTGATTCCCGAATAATTGCTACGGCTGATCCCGTAGATTCCTCACGTGGCTCGCTACCTCAACATCTCCCTTTGCACCGCCGTTGCCGCCCTCGTGGCCCTCGGTCTGGTGATGCTTGCCAGCACCAGCGCGTGGGTGAAGGGCACCGAGGAGCCGTACTACTTCTTCGTCCGCCAGAGCTGGATGGCCGGAGCCGGGATCGTCGGCGGGCTTTTCCTCGCGACGCTGGATCCGCGACACCTGCGTCGCGGATGGCCGTGGCTGCTGCTTGCCGGCTGCCTGCTGCTGGCTCTCTGCTACGTGCCCGGAGTGGCAGCCGACCTCAATGGCGAGAAGCGCTGGATCCACTTCCCGGTGGTCAACCGCTTCCAGCCGTCGGAAGTGGCGAAGTCGATCACGATGATCGCCTTGGCCGGATGGTTCGCCCGCTGGCAAACCGAGATTCCGACTTTCTGGAAAGGCTTCGTGATTCCCGGAATCCTGCTGGGGGTTCCGTTTTGCCTGATCCTGTTCGAGACCGACATGGGCACGGCGGTGGGGCTTGGCGCGGCCGGATTCGCGGTGCTTTTCGCCGCGGGCGTGCGGTTGCGCTATCTGTTGCCGACCGTCGTTACCGGCTGCGTCGGCTTTTATTTCCTCGTTCGGTCGAACGAGAACCGTTGGAGCCGGATCGAGGCGTGGCTGAACCTTGAGGATCCCTATCACCAGATGCACAAGGGCCTCCAGCAGTGGCGCGCGCTGCTCGCCTTCGGAAATGGTGGCGTGCAAGGTCAGGGGCTGGGCAACGGATTCGAGAAGTTCGGCCACATGCCTTACGCGCATACCGACTTCATTTTCCCGAACATCGGCGAAGAGCTCGGACTCTGGGGAACCCTGCTGACCGTGCTTTGCTACGTGATGATCGCTGTCTCCGGCATCGGAATCGCGATGTATGCCAGCAATGTCTTCAACCGCTGTCTGGCGATCGGCCTCACGGCGGTGATTGTCGTTCCCGCCATGGTCAACATCGCGGTGACGACGGCGGTGCTGCCCAATACCGGACTGCCGTTGCCGTTCGTCAGCTACGGCGGCACCAACCTGGTATTCACCCTCGCTTCGGTAGGACTGCTGTGCGGCATCCAGCGGCGCTCCCGTCTCGAACGCCGCCCCGAGTCCGGCAGCGGTGTCCAGAAGACCTACGAGGTCCGACTGTGACGAGTCCTGTCAATCGGCCGGTTTCATCACCGCGATGATCGAGCCGAACTGGTTGCTGTATTTGTCCAACTCGCCGCCGCTTCTCATCTGGCTGAGGTCACCATCGAGGAACAGCGCGTCGGCGCATCCGAGTTCGAGGAAGAGCGATGCGAACTCGTGGAGGTTCGGGAGTTTCGGAGATCGGCGGTCGCTCATGACGAACAGTACCTTGCCGTCCTTCGTTACTCCGACGCCGTTTCGGTGCAGGCGTGATTCGGAGTCAGCATTGAATGCAGGGTGGATCCGGCTGTTGCGGAGGAGCAGGGGGCCTGACTGAACCGCGCAGCGGATGGAGGCATGCTTGCCCGGATACTCGGTCGTATCGATCACCGCGGCTCCATCCTTCGAGATCAGGAAGATCCCGTTCGGCTTCAGGAAGAAGTTTCCTTTTCCGTCGCGACGGTTCACCGGGTTCAGTTCCTTGCCGCTTTGGATCAGGAGTCCGCTCGGAATCCCTCCCGGTTCGAAAATGCCGCCATTCATCAGGGTTTCGACGGTGCGCCCCGTTGCTTCGAGGTATTCCTTGGCTTGAGGGAACGTCCGGAGCGGTTCGTCCGTCGCACCTTTCCACACGATCTCCACCGATTCGGGTGAAGTTTTCAGGAGGTGGTAGTCGACCCCGTTGATTTCGCGTCGCTCGGGTGCGGCCGACGACACGGAAACGGCGATCGCGGAGAGAACAACACCGGCGAGCCGTCGCAGGTTCAACATGGTGGCTTCAGTTGGCCGGCCCCCAGTGGGTTGCGACAAGGTCATCGATCAGCAGGTAGCGCTGGTCCTGCGAGTTCTTGTGGCACGAGATGCGGACGACCAGTGGCAGTCCGTCCCGTTCCAGAAGCTTCTGATACCGCTCGTCATTCTGCACCTCGTCGCTGCTGACCAGCGCGGTCAGCTTGGCGTGGGCAGGGCCGGAGCGTTTGGCGAAGGACGGATAACTGCGACCCTTGATCGGCGCGCTGAGCTGATATTGCGCGAAGACCGTGTGATCTCCGTCGGTCGGACGGACAAACACATGGAACTCGCCAACGTCGCCGGCCTCGGCACTGGCCACGAAGCTCCTGAACCGGTCGCGATGGAACTCGTCGAAAGTCGCCCAGTCGATCTTCCAGCCATCGGGGGTTTCGCGGAGGGTCACCGGAAAGCCGTCGGGGATGGCCTCGGTCTTGACGCGGAAGTGGTGGAGGTCGTCGTCCAGGAGCGTCGACTCGATGTCGGTGACTTCGATGGGACCGTCTCCATCGCCTCCCGCTTCGGCTTCCATCGCTTCCTCGACCGCGGGACCGTTGGCGACGTAGTCCATGCGGGATTTCCAATCGGGAGCGCTCAGGAACGCCTCAAGCACTTCCCTTGATGCGGGATCTTCCGTCTCGGTCGGTTCGGGAGGATCCTCCGGTTCCTCCGGGGCATCTGGCGGAGTCGTCGCTTCGCCGCCGCCGACTCCTTCGGGCGAGCTTGGTGGCAAAGGTTGCTGGGTGAAAACCGGACCGGCCATTTCGACCCGCCTGAGGGCGGTGAGGTAGCCGGCGATGAACGAGATGGCCGCGGCGATAAGACAGGCCAGGATCACGATGACGATCCAGAGTCGTCGGAGGCTGCGAACCACCGATTCCGTAGACCCATCGGTCGAATCCGACCCGGAAGCGGGATGATATTCGGGTCCGGGTGGGATCTCCGGATCGAATTCCGGAGGAAGATCGGCGGACTCCGAGGCTTCCGGGAAAGGCAGGCTGACCGGCTCGCTCGGGGTGCTGGCAAATTCGCCAAAGGGGAGCGATCGCTCAGGCTTTGGAGCGTCCAACTCGGGCGCGTCCAGTTTCGGAACGTCTTCCCCAGCAGGAGATGCTTCCGTCGGTGGTTCCTCAACGGCAGGGATGGGATCAACCGGTGGAGGCTCCGTAGCGGGTGCCTCGGGGAGCGGATCGGTATCGGGAGCGGGTTCCGTGAGCTTGGGAAGCGGCCCCTCCGATTCCTCCGAAGCCGACGGTCGGCTGAAGCGTTCCAGTGCGCTTGCGACGGGATACTGAGGCGGGAAGGAAGGTGGTTCGGCGGCTGGCGGGGAAGTCTTCGGGGTCTCCGGAGCCTCGGGGGACGGTTCAGCGGGCGGCTTCGGCTTGTCGGCAGCGAGACGGGCCGGAATGCCCAACTTCGGCTGAGGACCGATGATCTCCTTTGCACAGGCGGGGCAGGGGCCTCGCTGGCCGGCTGCCGACGGCGGCACTTTGAGTAGGATGTGGCAGGCGGGGCAGTGGAACTGGAGGGAATCCATAGGGCGAGTCGCCGCGCGATCACAGCGACAGGGAAAAGGTGGCAGGAATCGCGTGATATGTCGATCTCAGGTCGAGTTCACGCAAGGTCGATTTCGTTGATTCTCAAGGGGACAGCGACAGCAATGGAGAACTCCGGTCGGCTTTTTCGCAGAGGTCGCAGAAGGTGGAACTGATCGAGCCCCGGGAGGTCGGCGATGCCACGCGTTCCCTCGATCCGCAGCGAAGTCGGTGGGAACGCCAATCCGCTCCCGTGGGCCTTCAGCAAAGCCTCCTTGGCGGTCCACAGTTCAAGGAGTGCGAGTGCTCGCAACGATGGCTCTTTCGGCAAGTCGCTCAACTCCAGCGGGTGGCAAAAGGACTCCTCGCATTCCGGCAGCTGGATTGCTCTCGAGACGGGTTCGAGATCGATTCCGACCGGGCCGGCGGTGGAGACCGCAAGGGCGGCGAGTTCGCCGCTGTGACTCAGGTTGAACTCGAACTCTTCGGACGGAATGTAGGGCTTTCCTCCCTCTCCGGCCTTCCACTCGATCGATGCCGGATCGGTGTCGAGATAGGATGCCAGGATCCGCCGGGCGGCGGCCCGGATCGCGGTCCAGCGAGTCCGGTCGGAGTCAAAAACGAAGCGGGCCGCCCGCTCCCGTTCCTCAGTGGAAAGGATGGCGTCCGCCACAGTGCTATCCTCCGTATCAGGTTCGATGAGATGGAGGATCACACGGCTCATGAAGCGCTGCGATGCTGCGAGTTGTGGGCGGTCCTTGTCACGATCAAGCAGGAGGTGGGCTCTTGTCGGCTCACCTACGAGATCGCGTGAGGATGGAGGTTGCCTTCATCATAAGTATCTGAAATTAAGAGAGATAAGCTTGTTTTGTGGGGCTCGTTGGATAGGATCGATATTCTTGTTTTTTAAAATATTTATTCCTACGCTCCAGCCGTTCCCTTTCTCGTTTCCCTGTTCCCCCAACCCCCATGCCCCCCCAGGTTTCCACCCTTTCGGTGCGTATTGCCGCCACCTTCACGGCTGAGCCGCTACGCCGCGTTTTCGAGTGCTGGATGAAGGACTTCGGCGTTGCTGCCGATCTCCAGTTCGCGCCGTTCAACCAGGTGCTCCAGCAGCTGCTCGATCCTTCCAGCCTGCTCTCGTCGAACGACAAGGGCGTCAACGTCGTCCTCGTCCGTGCTTCCGATCTCGGCGCCGACACGCCGGCCCGCGCCCGCGCGACCGCCCGTGAGGTTGCGGCTGCCTTGCACGAGTCGGTGTCCCGTTGCGGAGGCCGGTTTTTCGTGATGGCGGCTCCGTCCTCCGGCAACCGGGAGGTCGAGCGAACCTTCGCTGATGATCTGCGTGACCAGTTGGGCGAGACTCCCGGTGTCGATGTCCTAGATGCGGATGAGCTCCTCCGCCTGTACCCGGTCGCCGAGGTATTCGACACGGAGACCGCGGCCGCGGCATGCATTCCGTATCGCGAGGAGTGGTTTGCCGCCCTTGCGACCTTCCTCGCGCGGAACCTGATGACGCTACGACGGAAGCCATACAAGGTCATCGCCGTCGATTGCGACAACACGCTATGGACCGGTGTGTGCGGCGAGGCGGGCGCGGCAGGCGTGGTGATCGACGACGCGCGCCGGGCGTTCCAGCGCTTCCTCATGCGGCGCCGCGCCGAGGGCTACCTGCTCTGTCTGGTGTCGAAGAACCAACCCGCCGACGTCGAGGCGGTCTTCCGTGAGAACCCGGCGATGGAGATCGGGAGGGATTGTTTTGTCGACGCGATGATCAACTGGGATCCGAAGTCGGCGAACCTCCAACGCCTCGCCGAGAGGCTGAACCTCGGTCTCGACAGCTTTCTGTTCCTTGATGACAACCCTGCCGAGGTGGCCGAGGTCGAGGCCAATGCTCCGGCCGTTCTCGCGCTCAAAATCCCTGATGAAGTCGACGAGCTTCCGGAGTTCGTGCGGCACCTCTGGGTGCTCGACCGCAGTGGCGCTTCCGCGGAGGACGCGCAGCGGGCCGACTTCTATCACGACGAAGCCCGGCGGCTCGCGCTCCGCGAGCGGACGACGAGTTACGAGCAGTTCATCGAGGGACTCGATCTGCGGATGGAGATCGCGCCGGTCGGCGAAGGTGACCTCGCCCGGGCCAGCCAGCTCACCCAACGGACGAACCAGTTCAATGCCTGTCCCCAGCCGCGCGATGAAACTACCCTGCTGAATTTGTGCCGTGGCATGCGCGCCCAAATCGTGAGCGTGCGGGATCGCTTCGGCGACTACGGCACGGTCGGACTGATGGTGACCAAGGAGGATGGCGGCCGTCTTTGGGCGGAGACTTTCCTACTCAGTTGCCGGGCTCTCGGAAAGGGAGTCGAGCAGCGGATGCTGCGCTACCTCGGCGGCTTGGCGAAGGAGCTGAAGCTGCCGGAACTGGCGATCTGGTTTACCGATACCGGGCGGAACCGTCCCGTCCGCGAGTTCCTCGAGGGAATCGAAGGGCGCTGGGAGAACGGCATGCGGATCATTGATGCGGAAGTTGCATCACGTTGTCCGTTGCTGCCGCTCGCGGTGGCTGCGCCGGCCTCCGGCAGTACGGTCACGACACCGATCGCCGACTCACGGCAGGTAGCGCGCGTCGCAGGCGACCTGAGGGACGTCGACTCGATTCTGGATTGGGCAAGCGATCCGGTTCGGCCGCGCCCCGAGTTGTCCGAGCGCTTCGTCGAAGCGTCGACCGATGACGAACGCGTGATCGCCCGGATCTGGTCGGAGGTGCTCGGATTGGAGCAGGTCGGACGGAACGACCGCTTCGTCGACCTCGGCGGTACCTCGCTTCAACTGGTTCGTGTCCACGCCAAGGTACAGCGGGCGTTCGATCGTCACTTTGAACTCGTCCGGATGTTCGAGAACCCCACGGTCGCCACCCAAGCCGAACTGGTGCGGTCCGACCGCACGGAGACCAAGGAAGTGCCCGACCATTCCTCCGCACGGGAGAGCGATGACGACAACCTGCTGGCGATTGTCGGAATGGCGGTTCGATTGCCCGGGGCGTCGACTCCGGAGGAGCTTTGGAAGAATCTCCGCGAGGGAGTCGAGTCGATCACGAGCTTCTCGCCCGAGGAACTGGATGTTCCTGGGCCGACGGACGATCCCAACTTTGTCCGAGCCCGCGGTCTGCTCGAGCCGGAGACTTATGAAGGTCTCGACGGCGGTCTTTTCGGCATCATCCCGCGCGAGGCCGAGATCATCGACCCGCAGCAACGGGTGTTCCTCGAGCTTTGCTGGGAAGCGATCGAGCGGGCTGGCTACGTGCCGGACGATGCCGAAGCCGATGGCGGACGCGTGGGCATTTATGCCGGCTGCTACTACGACACCTACCTGCCGCACCACATCCTCTCTGACCCGGAAATGCACCGCCGCCATCTCGCGGAGGCGCAGGTCGGGGCGTTGCAGGTGGAGTTCGGAAACGACAAGGATCACCTCGCGACCCGCGTCGCGTTCAAGCTCAACCTCAAGGGCCCGAGCCTGACGGTTCAGACCGCCTGCTCCAGCTCGCTGGTAGCAGTCGCGCATGCCGCGATGGCGCTCCGTTCGGGCCAGTGCGACATGGCCTTGGCCGGTGGCATCACGATCACCGTGCCGCAGAAGCGCGGCTACCATCACGAAGAGGGAGGCATGCTCTCGCGCGACGGCCACTGCCGGCCGTTCGATGCCGATAGTTCCGGTACCGTCTTCAGCAATGGCGGTGGCGTCGTGCTGCTCAAGCGTCTCAAGGACGCGATCCGCGACGGCGACCATGTCCACGCGGTGATCCGTGGCTTCGGCATGAACAATGACGGTGGCGTGAAGCACAGCTACGCCGCCCCGAGTGTCGATGGCCAAGCCGACGCGATCCGGCGTGCCCATCTCGATGCCGGTATCGACCCGCGGACCATCAGCTACGTCGAGGCTCACGGGACCGCGACCCCCTTGGGGGATCCGATCGAGATTTCCGGACTCACCCAGGCTTTTCGGCAGGCAACCGCCGACAAGGGCTTTTGTGCGATCGGTTCTTTGAAGTCGAACCTCGGCCATCTCGATACAGCGGCCGGTGTTTGCGGACTGATCAAGACGGCGCTTTCGTTGGAAAACGGCGAGCTCCCGCCGGTTCTTCACTTCCGCAATCCCAATCCCCGCATCGATTTCGGGAACTCGCCGTTCTTCGTCAATGACCGCCTTCGGCCGTGGGTTTCGGATGGCGAAACCCCGCGCCGCGCAGGCGTCAGTTCCTTCGGTGTCGGAGGAACCAATGCCCATGTGATCCTTGAGGAAGCTCCACGCGATGTTACACCGGCTGCCGCAGACGATGACCGTGTCTGGTTGCTGTCCGGCCGCAGCGACGAGGCGGTCCAACAACTGGCGGAACGCATGGCTTGCCATGCCGAAGGTGCCGACGACGGGACTTTCGCAACGGCGGCACGGACGCTGGCCGTCGGCCGCAAGGCGATGGCCCGGCGCATCGCGGTTGTGGCGAGGGACTGGGCGACGCTCTCCGCGAAGCTTCGTTCCGGATCATTCTCGATCGCCGAAGCCGCTCCCACGGCCACCGAACTGGTTTGGATGTTCCCGGGGCAAGGTGCCCAGCACCCGGGGATGACCCGTGATCTCTACGAAGCCGAGCGCGGGTATCGCCACGATATCGACACCTGTGCCGAGATCCTCCGCCCGCTGCTCGGAGAGGACCTTCGTGAAACCCTTTTCGCAGCCGATGGTGAGGCAGCCGAACGCCTGAAGCGCACCGTGCTCGCGCAGCCGGCGATTTTCGTCGTCGAGTGGGCATTGGCCCGCCAATGGGCGCGCTGGGGTCTGCGGCCGAACCTGATGCTCGGGCACAGCGTCGGCGAGTTTACCGCCGCCTGCCTCGCAGGTGTGTTCTCGATCGAGGATGGCCTGCGGATCCTTGCCGAGCGTGGCCGACTGATGGGCGAACTTCCCGGTGGTTCGATGCTGTCGGTGCGCATCGCGGCCGATTCGCTTCGTGATCGCCTTCCCGAAGGCATCGACCTCGCCGCGAGCAACGGCCCCGAGCTTTCCGTGGTCGCTGGCGAGTCCGAAGCGGTCGCGGCTTTTGCTGCCCAGCTCGAATCGGAGGGCGTCAATGTCCGCGAACTGCACACGTCTCACGCCTTCCACAGCTGGATGATGGATCCGGTGGTCGAGCGGTTCCGTGCGGTGATCGAGACGGTGAAGCTCCACCCGCCGAAGATGGCGATTCTCTCGACCGTGACCGCGCGGCCGCTCACCGAGCAGGAAGCCACCGATCCCGGCTACTGGGCATCGCACCTTCGCCGGACGGTCAATTTCCACGGTGCGGTCGAAGCGGCCTCGTCGGAGAGGGAAGGACGCGTGTTCCTTGAAGTCGGACCCGGTCAGACCCTGACCACGCTGGCCCGCCAGACGGCCGGTCGCCGCGCCGCTGCCTGTGTTCCGACCTGCGAACATCCGGCCTCCGGAGCGCCGGATCGGGTGCGGATGCTGCAGTCGCTGGGCGATCTTTGGTGCCGGGGTGCCGACGTTGACTGGAAGGCGGTGTTTGCCGAGGTGCCCGCGCGTCGGGTGCCGCTGCCGACCTACCCGTTCCAACGCAAACGCTACTGGAAGGAATGCCGGCTGCTGGATCAGCCGCTTCCTGTCGCTGCAAAGGTCGAAGATACGGTAGTCGCCGTAGATGCTGCTCCAGAGGCAGCTGCCGCGGAGATGTCGCGAGAGGACTCGCTGATGGCTCGCGTGCGCCAGGTGCTTGAGGATCTTTCGGGTATCCCGGGCGAGGAGATGACGGCTAATGCCGGATTCCTTGAGCTGGGTTTCGATTCGTTACTCCTGACCCAGGCGGCCCGGGAATTGCAGAAGGCCTTCGGAGTTCCGATCGCCTTCCGGGACCTGATGCAGGGTTTCCCGACTCCGGGAGCCTTGGTGAAGCACCTTGAGGCGAACGTTTCCGCCGATACCGGTGCACCGGCCGCCAAGTCCGCCCAACCCTTGGTCGCAGCCCCGGTCGTGGAGGAGGAAGGCGGTGAGGAGTCCGGTGTCGCCGGCCCCCGAACCCGGATCGATCGGGTCAGCACGTCCGACGAGCTTGCTCCGGTCCAGCGCCAACATCTCGACGCCCTGGTCGCGCGCTACTGCGAAAGGACAAAGACTTCGAAGGCCAAAACCCAGCAGTTCCGCCAGTGGCACGCGGATCCGCGGACCGTCAATGGCTTCAACCGGTTGTGGAAGGAGATGGTCTACCAGATCGTCGCCACCCGGATGAAGGGCTGCAAGATGTGGGACGTCGATGGCAACGAATACATCGACATGGTGAATGGCTTCGGTCCGAATTTCCTCGGTCACTCGCCCGACTTCGTCACCGATGCGATCCAGCAGCAACTGGCGACCGGTCTCGAGATCGGTCCTCAGTGCGAGGCCGCCATGGAATGCTCGAAGTTGTTCTGCGAGGTCACCGGCAACGAGCGTGCCTGTTTCCTGAATACCGGCTCGGAAGCGGTGCAGGCGGCCATGCGGATCGCCCGCACCGTGACGGGCCGGGACAAGATCCTCGTCTTCGACAAGGACTACCACGGCAACTTTGATCCGGTGCTCGTGCGTAGCGTCGGCAAGGGTGATCGTCGTCGGACTCTGCCTCTTGCGCCCGGTATCCCCGACAACGCGGTGCAGGATGTGATCGTGGTGCCATGGGGCAAGCCCGAGGCGCTCGACATGATCCGCGAGGTGGCCGACCAGCTCGCCGCGGTGCTCGTCGAGCCGGTGCAGAGCCGCCAGCCCGAGTTCATCCCGGTCGAGTTCGTTCGGGAGGTGAAGAAGATCAGCGAGGAAAGCGGCTTCCTGCTCGTCTTCGACGAAGTGATCACCGGTATCCGCCAGGGCCCGCGTGGCGCGCAGGAGCTGTATGGCATCCGCGCGGATCTCGCGACCTACGGCAAGGTCTTCGGCGGCGGCGCGCTGCCGATCGGGATCGTCGGCGGCAAGGCGGAGTACATGGATACCTTTGATGGCGGCCAGTGGCAGTTTGGCGATGATTCGTTCCCGGAGAAGGAAGTGACCTTCTTCGCCGGAACCTTTGTCCGGTTGCCGCTCGCGATGGCCGCGTGCCATGCGGTGCTCAAGCATGTGCAGTCCCAGCCGGCCGAGTACTGGGAATCGATCGGGAAGCGTGCCGACCGGCTTGCCGGAACTGTCGACCGGATGTTCCGCGACCACGGGATCGACGTCCGGATGGTGAATTTCAATTCGCAGATGTATCTGCGGATCGGCGACGGGGCGAAGCACGGCAACCTGATCTACTACCACCTTCGTGAGAAGGGCGTGTTCGCGATGGAGGGGCTGCCGTTCTACCTGACCGCGGCCCACACCGATGCGGATGTCGACTTCGTCATCAACGCCTTCCGTGAGACGATCGACGAACTGCAGGCGGGTGGCTTTTTCCCGAAAGCCGAGCTGCCCGAAATGGCATCGGCGGCCGCCGAGGGCGTGCGTGGACCGTTCCCGATGACCGAACCGATGTCGGAGATCTACCTCGCCTCGCTGCTCGGATCGGAGGCCAACCTCGCCTTCAACGAGATGCTCCAGCTCCGGCTGACCGGGACGGTCGACGTCACCGCGGTGAAGGCATCGATCCAGGATCTGGTCGATCGCCACGACGCCTTGCGGATGCGGGTGCCGGATGAGCGGTCGACTGCCTTTGTGATCGATGTGAAGCAGCAGGCCTGCGTCATCGAGAAGGATCTCAGCCGCGAGTCAGACCCCGAGCGATCCCTGGTGGAGTGCGGTCTGCAACAACGCGAAACCGAGTTCCATCTGGACCGGGGTCCGGTGTTCCGAGTGGTGGTCGCACGGGTCGCGCCGGACGAGGTGGTACTGCAATTCGTGGCTCACCATATCGCTGCGGACGGCTGGTCCTTCGAGGTTCTGATCAAGGAGTTCACGGCCTGCTACGAGGCGCGGAACAGGGGACTGAAGCCGACCCTTTCGCCGGCTCCCTCGATCGTCGATCGCGCGCTTCGCGAGAAGTCCCGAGCCGACAGTGACGCGGCTTCTCTCGAGTGGTGGGTCGCGCGGTTCAAGGACGGCGTTCCCGAGGTCGAGCTTCCTCTGCGGAAGGGCTATGGCAGTGCGCCAAGCTACGTGTCCGATACCTGTGAGCTGATGCTTGATGCCGATGCATTGCAGCGGCTGAAAAAGCTTTCGGGTAGTTGTGGCGCGACCTTGAACAGCACCTTGCTGGCCGGCTTCCAGGCCCTGCTCCACCACTTGGGCGGGCAGGACCGTTTCGTCATGACCTTCCCTACCGCCGGCCAGATGGAGGACGGTGACAGCGGGCTCGTCGGGCACTGCGTCAATTTCCTTCCGCTGCTTGCCGAAGTCGACCCGGCCGCGTCATTCCGCGATCTTGCGAGCCGCGCCTCGTCCGCCCAGATGGACGCGCTCGAGCATGGCAATCTGACCTACGGCCGATTGCTGCGTGCACTGAAGCTCGGTCGCGATGGCGGGCGCCGCCCGTTGATGGAAGTGATCTTCAACTTCGAGCCATCCGGCGATCCCGGATCATTCGGCGGACTTTCGGCACGGGTGGAAACCGTGCCGGCCCGCTACAGCAACTCGACGATCTTCCTGAACCTGATGCAGTCGCCGGAAGGCCTGCTGCTCTCATCGACCTACAATCGCGAGCTGATCGATGAGGCAACGATGGAGCAGTGGCTCGACTGCTACCGGACGCTGCTTCTTCAGGCCGCCCACGATCCGTCGCAGCCGTTGGCCGCATTGCGGATCACCGACGCGGCCAACGAGCGGATGTTGGAGGTATGGTCGGGCGGTGCAGGGGAGGGGACCTCGGAATCGGTGACCGATGTGTTCCTGAAAACCTGTGCCGACAATCCCGACCGCACCGCCCTCACCTGGAAGGGTGGATCATGCAGTTACGCCGAACTCGGTTCCCGATCCGGCGGAATTGCTGCGGCGCTGGTGGAGTCCGGTGTGATGCCGGGAGATCGCGTGGCGATTGTCCTCCCGAGAAGCCCCGAGCTGATCGCATCAATGCTCGGGGTGCTTCGGGCCGGCGCTTGCTATGTGCCCGTCGAGCCCGGATTTCCGGAATCGAGACGCCGGGAGATTCTCGAAGATTCCGGTGTGGCGATGGTTCTCGCCGAGGAACCGGTCGAAGGTTTCCGGACGCTGAACCCGTCGGACGTCGAACCGAATGCCGCGGGTCCCGTGACCGGAGGTGCGCAAGACGCGGCCTACGTGATGTACACTTCCGGTTCGACCGGGAAGCCGAAGGGCGTGGTGGTCCCCCATCGCGGGATCGTCCGCCTTGTACGGGATGCCAACTACTGCCAACTGGGCCTCGGCGAGGTCCTGTTACAGGCATCCACGCCGGCCTTCGATGCTTCGACCTTTGAAATCTATGGAGCGCTTCTCAATGGAGGACGCCTGGTGCTTTTGGATGAGGCCGACACCAGCTTGGACGGGATCGCGGAAACGGTCCGCGAGCAGGGAGTCACCACCCTGTGGCTGACCTCGGGCCTTTTCGAACTGATGGTCGACGAGCACCTCGACGAACTCCGCGGGCTCAAGCAGCTCATCGCAGGGGGTGACGTGCTCTCGGTTCCTCACGTCCGGCGGGCGCTCGAAGGACTGCCGGATACGACGCTGATCAATGGCTACGGGCCGACGGAGAACACGACCTTCACGTGCTGCCATCGGATCCGTCCGGAAGATGTCGATGGAGGAATCTCGATTCCGATCGGCCGTCCTGTTTCCGGCACCTGGGTCGATATCGTTGACGGCTCGGGTCGTCCGGTTCCGGTCGGAGTGCCGGGAGAGCTGCTTTGCGGCGGCGCCGGACTCGCCATTGGCTATCTCGGGAGTGATGAACTCACCGCTGAGAAGTTCGTCCTGACGGAGAAGGGGCGCGCCTACCGGACGGGTGACCGCTGCCGCTGGAAGCCGGATGGCACCGTCGAGTTCCTCGGCCGGATCGACCACCAGGTGAAACTCCGCGGCTACCGGATCGAGCTGGGTGAAATCGAGGCGGTTCTCGGTTCCCATCCCGGAGTCTCACAGTGCCGGGTCGCGGTGCGTGGCAGTGGTGCGTCAGAAAAGCGTCTGCTGGTTTGGTTCTGTCCCAGTCCCGGAGGGGACCTGTCGACCGAAGCCGTCGGACAATGGCTCGCCGAGCGGCTGCCGGCCTTCATGCGTCCCGATCGGATCATTCGTATCGGCTCGATGCCTCTGAATGCGAACGGCAAGATCAACGTGGCCGCCCTGCCCGAGCCGGACATCTCTCCGATGCCGGAACGACTGGAGCCGGTGGGTGCGGTTGAATCGGGGCTCGCCCGGATCTGGTGCGACCTGCTCGGAATCGAACGCGTCGGTCGTGACGACGACTTCTTCGAACTGGGCGGCAACTCGCTCGCCGGGCTCCGGATGTTCGCGCGCATCCAGAACGAGTTCGGAGTCTCGTTGCCGCTGGCAACCCTGCTCCGTGCCAAGACCATCCGGGATCTCGCTGCGGCCATCGGAATTCCCCAGAACGACGAAGCCCCTGAGCCGGCCCCGACCGGAGAACTTGCCATCGTGCAAGGTCGAGGAGATCAACCCGCAATCTGTGCGATCCACGGCGGTGACGGTGGAATCCTCTTCTATCGCCAGCTTGCCGACCGGCTTCCCGATAACCGGCCTTTTCTCGCGATCGAGTCACCTGACCTCGGACACAGCTCGGAAATCGAGGTCGGCTCGGTGGAGGATACCGCTTCGCGCTACATCGAGATCCTGCGGGCCGGGCAACCGGAAGGCCCGTATTTGCTGGCGGGCTACTCGTATGGCGGCGTCGTTGCTTTCGAAATGGCACGCCAACTCGTCGAGGCCGGCGAGCAAGTGCCGTTTCTGGCGTTGTTCGATACGGTCAATCCGGCCACCGAGATCCGGCCCTATGCCTTGGGCGAGCGTGTCTCGGTTTACTGGAACGCCCAGGCGGAACTACCCCTCGGCGAGCGGATCCTGCGTCTGGCCAACCGCTTCAAGAATGGCGTCGAGACGCACCTGCGGGTGAAGGCCGAGTCGGCCGCGGCGAAGGGCGATGCCGCATCCGCTCACACCGAGCGGCGGGCGGTGCAGCTCCGCGAAGCCCACGAGGCGGCGATGGACGCGTATCGCCCGGGATTCTTCCACGGCACCTTGCACGTGTTCCGGGCGTCGGCGGTGAACGACAAGTTCGAGATCCCCGACGACTACGGCTGGGGCGACCGGGTCGATGACCTGAAGATGATGGTCGTGCCCGGCGAGCACCTGACGATGTTCGAGTCGGGAAACGTGGGCCCGCTTGCCGATCACGTAACCGCCGCCCTCACGGCCGCCATGAACCCAGTCGAGAACTCCCCAAATCCTTGATTTTCAAAGCATCCCCCGTGATCCCGTAAGGCGGATCAGCCCGATATTCCTTGTTTTCAGACTTCTAACCCGCCACCATCTCCCGCCCATCCCCCCCTTATTCATGTCTCCCCAGCGGTCAGTCCCCTCAGGATTGCTGGCACCCATTCTCGTCCCCCTTCTCTTGGGAGCGAATGGGGTGTCCGCGGAGGACCACATCTCGATGGATGTCGAATATGAGCCGGTCGAGCAGGGGCGTTTGGAGTCGGATATGGCGCCGCTGGTCGACGATGCCGGTCGAATCGACGACCGGGTCGAAGGGCAGGAGTGGCTGGCGCCGCGTGACGAACCGAAGCCCGCCGACCCTGAGGGCTGGGATCTCGGTCTCGAACTGGAGGCAGCCTACGACGATAACATTTTCCTCACCGCCACCTCCCCGGAGTCTGATCTCGTTTTCACCGTGACTCCGAAAGTGGGGTTCGTGGCAGGACAACGTGAAGATGAAGGTGCGTATTTGCGCGTAGCCTACCGACCGAGTGTTGTTCTTTACCTCGACAACAGCGATGAGAGCCGGGTGGACCATCGTTTCGAGGGAGTGGCCGCCCTGAACGGGCAGAAGAGTTCGGTGGTGCTTTCCGGCAACCTCGACCGACTGGGAGATGCCACGCCGGACATCGGCACCCAGTCCGACCGCACCGAGTATGCCAGCGAACTGCGGTTGGCATGGAAGCCGAGCGAGAAGCTTTCGCTCGAGCTGGCCGGTGGAATCGAGTGCACGGATTACGACTCGCGGGGCCTGTCGGACTCCAAGCTGACCTACACCGAGTTCGCGCTCCGCTACGCCTACTCTCCGAAGACGACCTTAGTCGGCGCGGTCGCGGCCGGGAAGGTCGAGGTCGACGGTGCCGGCGACCAGGACTTCCAACGGGCCACCGCGCGCCTGATCTGGCAGCCGCGCGAGAAGCTCACGGTCGACTTTGAGGTCGGGGTCGAGCGCCGCGATTACCCGAGTGGATCGGATACCTATCCGGTGCTTGAGGGGCGGATCGCCTGGCAGCCGAAGGAAGGGACCGAGTTGTTCCTCGGCGGCTACCTGAGGGAGGAAACCTCCGCCGTTTTCCCTGGCCAGAATATCGAGATCGCAGGCGTCAGTGGCGGCGTTTCGCAGCGGTTCGGCGACCACTGGACCGGTCGCTTCGAAGCTGGCTACGAATCTGCTTCCTACAAGCGTGTCTCGGGTACCGGTCTGGCCGGCCGCGAGGACGACATCTTCTTCATCCAGCCGAGTCTCGACTACCAGGTGAACGAGCACTTCCGCATGGGCATTTTCTATCGCTACTCCCGCAACGATTCGAACGGCGCCGCCTTCGGCTACGACGCCAACCAGTTCGGCATCAACGCCTCTTACGACTTCTGACCCCGTCCCCGTCATGAACCTCCGTCCTCTCCTCCTCATCCTCACCGTCCTTGCCGGGCTGGCGTATCCCGCCGCCATGGGCCAGGGCGAACGCGCATCCGGTTCCATCGGCAGCCGTGACAGCGTGGAAATCACCGTCTTCCGCGAAGATGACCTGACCACCCGTGGCCAGCTCTCGGCAGCCGGCACCATCGACATACCGCTGATCGGTGCGGTCAAACTGTCCGGTCTGACGACCAGCCAGGCCGCCCGCGCGATCGAGGCCAAGCTGCGCGACGGCTACCTGGTCAAGCCGGAGGTCACCGTGTCGATCACCGATCGTGTGAGGAAAACCGTCACGGTGCTCGGCCAGGTCCAGAAGCCCGGCGTTTTCCGTCTCGATCCCAACCGCCAGTTGACACTGGTCGAGGCCCTCGGCATGGCGGGCGGGATGACCCGGATCGCCAACGACAAGAAAGTCACCCTGAAACGCCGCGGCAGCAGCCAGCCGCAGCGGATCAACGTCCGGTCCATCACCTCGGGCGAAGCCAAAGACATCACGCTCCGGGACGGTGACATCATCACCATCCCCGAGAGCCTTTTCTGATCACCCCCCAACGCACCCCTCCGATGAACGCTCCCATCGTCCCCCCGGGCAAGAAGCCCACCGGCGAGCTGACCACCGACCGCTCCCCGGCCGCCAAGGATCCGACCTTCTACCTGCCGAAGCTCGAGCTCTCCCGATTCGTCGGCGCGCTCGTGCGTCGCGGCTGGATCGCTGTGTTCTTCATGCTGCTGGCCGGCGTCGCGACATGGTTCGTCCTCGACCGCATGCCGAAGACCTACCTCTCGACCGGTTCGGTTTACATCAGCACGCAGGCTCCGCAGTTCTTCGACATCCAACCGGTCACGCCGGAGGAGTCCCGCGAGCTCGAAGAGATGCTCTCGGTCGAGCAAGGCATGCTTTCGTCGACCCTGATGCTCCGGGTCATTGAGAAGGAAGGCCTGCAGGACGACCCGACCTTCGTCGAGCCGGGCACCAGCCTGCAGGGGACGCTCAAGAAGCTCACGGACAACGTGAAGATCGCGCTTCGTCGGGGAACCCGGATGCTGGATATCGCCGTGGAAGATACCGACCCCGAACGCGCCCGGCGTCTTGTCGGCTCGATCAAGGACGAGTACGAGATCCTCAGCGAGGAGCGCCAGAAGTCGCTGATGGAAAAGGCGAGCCAAGAGCTGACGCAGAAGGAGGATTCCCTGCGCCTGAAGCTGGCCGGTTCCGAGGCGGAGCTGCAGAAGTTCCGGCAGAGCCATCCCGTCCCGGGGCTTGCCGGGGTAGGGGGATCAGGAGCCGATCCGCTGGCCGTGCTCACGACCCGTCTGACGCAGGCCAAGACCGAGCGGCTGCAACTCGAAGCCGAGCGTGAAGCGTTCCGGAAGTTCGATGCCGGAGATCCCGATGCCCTCGCCGGCCTGACCCACAGCGAGCAGAGCGCCGAAGTGCTGACCTTGGTTCGCGAGCTGCGCGACAAGGAGCTTCAGTTTGACCGGGTCAAGGAGCGGTACCTTCACAAGCACCCGACCTACAAGGAGGCAGCCGGTGCGGTTGCCAGCCTGAAGGAAAGTCTCGGCACCGCAGTCCGCACGGCGGGCGAGGCGATCGAGAAAAGCTACCAGGTCGCGGTCGAAAACGAGTCGAAGCTCAAGAACGCGGTGGAACTCGCCAGCACGGATGCGGTTGGCGTCGAAGGTCTGAAGTCGGAATTCGCCAAGCTGGCGCGTGAGGTCGAGAAGGACCGCGAGCTGCTGGAGACCACCTCGACCAGCTTGCGCAACATCCGTCTGATCGGGCTCGTCCCGACTTCGATCCTCAGCTGGCGCGAGCAGCCGCTCGCTCCCGAGAAGCCGTATCGGCCGCGCAAGATCCTGCTGACGCCTCTCGCCGCGATGGGTGGATTCTGCTTCGGACTCCTCGTGATCGTCGGACTCGAACTCGGCGACCGCCGGGTGCGCGACACCGCTGCGGTCAGCCGCGCGACCGGAGTGCCGCTGCTGGCCCGGGTCCCCGATGGTGGAGGTGACGGACTGGTGATGCTTTCCAATCCTGGCTCCGAAGCGGCCGAGGCCTTCCGCCGGCTGCGGGCGGTGCTGATTCCTCCGACTCCGGAGGGCAACTTCCGCACAGTGGTATTCGCGAGTGCCCGGGCAGGTGAGGGTGCGTCGTTCTGCGCGCTGAACCACGCCGTTTCGCTGGCGGTTCAGGGCTACCGAACGCTGTTGGTCGATGCCGACCTGCGCAAGCCGGGTCTCAGCCGCGACCACCTCGGTGAGCCGGGTGGCGACCGCGGTCTCGGTGCCTATCTGGCCGGTGAGGCGACCCCGGCGGAAGCCTGTGTCCGGACACCGGTCTCGAAGCTCTACCTGATGTCTTCGGGTGAGATGAAGAGCGATGCCGCCGAGCTTCTCTCGGGCACCCGCTTCCCGGCACTGCTCGAGGAAGCCTACCGGTGGTTCGACCGGGTCGTCATCGATGTCCCGTCGGTCCTTGCGACCAGCGATGCACAGGCGGTGGCCCGCTACGCCGATCGTGCCTGCCTCGTCGTTGGCAAGGGCGGTAGCGACAGCCACGATTTGAAACACACCGCCGATCTGCTGCGTTCCTCCGGAGCAAATTTGGTCGGCTTCGTGTGGAATGAACATCCCGCATCGGCAAACGGCGGTCCGAGCATCGCCGTGGCACGCAAATCGCTTGCCGACGAGCCTGTCGATCACTCCGAAGCGCCCCCGCGCAGCCTGTCCCTTTCCCCTGATCAGCTCTCATGACATTGACTCCCCCGGTCATTTCGTTTGAGAATACCGAGTGCTCCGCCCACCCAGTGGAGCACGGCGCGGGCACCGTCCCGTGTTCTTCCCCCCATCCCCCCGAACATGAAAACAGCCGAATCCGAAAGGACGGGCGCTCCCCCCGCGTGCCGTCCCCCCATTGTCCCACCTGCTGAAGGGCGCTACGCCCTCCGCCATCGCCACCGTGCCTGGGTGGCTCACCAAAAGCTGGTTGCCCTGAGTTTCCTCGGCGACGCGGCAGTGGTGATGATGGCGTTGCTCACCGCCTACCTGCTCCGCTTCGAAACCGGGCTGGCTCAGGTCGGTGTGACGAACGCGTCGATGGAGCTGCGCAGCTACCTCGGCCACGTGCTGCTGGGCAGCGTGTCGCTGATGTTCTTCCTCGCGAATTTCCGTCTGCACGACCCGCGCTACTTCCTGGCGATCCGCCGGACGCTGCGGTCGATCTTCAAGGCATGTGCGATCTGGCTGGCGGCCTTCCTGAGCGTCACCCTGTTGCTCAAGATCGATCCACCGATCAGCCGAGTCTACTGTCTGCTCGCGGCCGGTGGTGCGATGTTCGGCCTCGGTCTCTGGCGCTGGCTGCTCTATTGCCTGATGCGCCGCGAACCGATCGCCTCGGCATTGCGTCAGAAGGTGGTCTTCATCGGCTGGAATTCCGAGTGCGAGCGCACGGTTGCGCGCTTCTCCCAAGGGCGCGCGCACCGCTACAGCGTTGCCGGCGTGATTCTGCCGGAAGGGCTCGGGACGGAGGATTCGATGCCTCCCAACGAGGTGCCGGTACTCGGCGAGTTCTCGGAGGTCCGTGAGATCATCCGCGAGTCGGGCGCGGACATCGTGATGGCGGTCGACTCCTCGCTGAGCCGCGAATCGATGCTCGAGCTTGCCGAGACCTGCGGCAAGGAGTTCATCGACTTCAAGTTGGTGCCGAGCTGTTTCCAGATCCTCGTATCCGGCCTGCAGTTCGAGAGCATCCATGGCATGCCGGTGCTCGGCATCGGGCGCCTGCCACTCCACCACACCTTCAACAACATCACCAAGCGGTTGGTCGATATCTGCGGTGCGATCTTCGGCTTGTTGGTGGCGGCGCCGATCATGGCGGTGTTCGCGACCCTCGTGTATCTCGAGTCGCCGGGCTCGGTCATCTACCGCCAGCGTCGGATCGGCCTCAACGGCCGGCCGTTCGACATCCTCAAGATCCGCAGCATGAAGCCGGATGCGGAAGTGGCCGGAACTCCGGGGTGGACGGTGCAGGACGATCCGCGCCGCCTGAAGGTGGGCGCATTCATGCGCGCATGGAACATCGACGAGCTGCCCCAGTTCTGGAACGTGCTGCGCGGCGAAATGAGTCTCGTCGGACCCCGTCCCGAGCGCCCCGAGCTGATCGAGGGCTTTAAGGAGGAGATCCGCCACTACAACGTCCGTCACAACGTCAAGCCGGGCCTGACCGGCTGGGCGCAGGTGCACGGACTGCGGGGTGATACCTGTCTGAAAGAGCGGGTGAAGTTCGACCTCGACTACATCGAGAACTGGAACTTCTTCCTCGATTTCCAGATCATGGTGATGACCCTGATCAAACGCAAAGGTGCCTGCTGACACCGCCGAGCTTCCTCCACTCCGCGAAATGGATACGATCTGCGGTGTGGAGCCGGACGAGCGACAGGAACACGCGTCGAGGCGGGATCGATCGATCCGCCTCGCCGTGGTCACCTCGTTTGTTTCGAAGGCGGGGACCGGGCTGCTCCAGTTGCTCGCGATTCCTTTGGCGGTCCGGGTGATGGGCCGGGCCGAGTTCGGGATCTACACGAGTGTCAGCCTCGCGCTCTCGACCGTCCATCTTCTGGAGGTTGGGATCGGACCGGCGCTTGCCCACGGCATCTCGTCCACGGGGGCGAGCGGCGATATCGCGAAACGCAGGGCACTCGCGTCGACCGCCTTCTTCCTGATGCTCGGCATGGCGCTGCTCACCGGGTTGGTGCTCGGCGGTGTTCTGGCGACCCTGCCGATCGACACGCTTTTCGGCGACGACTACGCCGGCACCGGCGACGTGATGCGCCCGGCCCTGTGGCTCGGCCTCGGGTTGTTCATGATGCTGTTCCTGCTCAATCTGACCGACCGTATGCGGGAAGGATTGTTGGAGGTGGCGAAGACCAACATGTGGGGGGCATTTGGCAACGTGCTTGCGGCGGCTCTTGTCGCCGGAGGTATCTGGTTCTTTCCGCAGGTATGGTACCTTGTGCTCGCGATCCATGGATCGGTGGTGATGGCCAAACTGTGCAATACGGTCGGGCTCTGGCGGGGGCATCCGAACCTGATACCGCGACTGAAGCTCTTCGACCGCAGCATCGCCCGGCACCTGATCGGCGATGGCTTTGCCTTCGCGACCTGCTGCCTGCTGGTCGGTGTGGTGGAGTTCAACTTCTGCGGATGGTTGGTAGGTCGTGACGGCGGACCCGAGGAGGTCGCGCTCTACGGACCACTGATTGCGTTGACGATCATGCAGCTCGGGTTCGTGATCATGCTCAGCACGCCGACCTGGCCGGCGGTTTCCGAGGCGCTCGCCCGTGGAGATCACGATTGGGCGAGGGGTGCGGCTAGGAAACTCTACCTTTACGGTGGCGGGATCGCCTTGGCCTCGGCGACCGGTATCATCCTCATCGGTCCGTGGGGCATGCATCTGTGGCTCGGGGACGAGTTCTCTGCCGTCGGCCGACCGGTTCTCGCCGCCTATGCGTTCTACTTCGCGGCTCATGTCTGGCGTCATCTGAACCACGCGCTGATGATCGGTACCGGCCAGGTCCAGCGCCTTGCCCGCGTGCAGTTTGTCGAGACCGGCGTGCTTGCGGTGGCGGCTTACCTCGCCCTGCATTTCGGCGGCATGACCATGATGCTGCTGGCCATGGGTGGGACGATTATCCTTATTACCGGCTGGATCCTGCCGATCCAGGTCCGCCGCAAGCTGCGGGAAGGCTGAACGTCTCCAAGTTTTCCGGTTGCGCCCTCGCTCCGTCCGCCGCCTATTTCGGCAAGGGTGGCCGTCGATCTGAAAGCCAAGCTGCGGGAGGTCCCGCACCAACCCGGGGTGTATCTGATGAAGGATCGTCTCGGGTCGATCATCTATGTCGGCAAGGCGCGGGACCTTCGGAAGCGATTGTCTTCTTACTTCATGGCGTCGCGGAAAACCCGGGCCGACTTGAAGACGCGGGCGCTGATCGACACCATCGCGGACTTCGAGATCCACCAGGTCCGCAACGAGGCCGAGGCACTCCTTCTGGAAGGCAAGCTGATCAAGGACTATCGCCCGCGTTACAATGTCTCGTTCCGCGACGACAAACGCTTTCTGCTGGTGAAGCTCGATCCGTCCGAGCCCTGGCCAAGGTTCGTGCTGACTCGTTTGAAAAAGGAGGACGGAGGTCGCTACTTCGGTCCGTTCGCGCATTCCGGAGCGCTGCGTGCGACGATCAACTGGGTCAATCGTCGCTACGGCCTCCGGGTGTGCCGCCCACGTGTGCCGGATGAGGTCGCCTACAAGCATTGCAATGCGGACGTCATCCGGAACTGCTCCGCGCCCTGTGTCGGGCGGGTCTCTCGCGAAGACTACATGGCAAAGGTCGACGAGGCCTGCGACATCCTCTCCGGCAAGGGGCGGCGGGAGGTTTTCCAAGAGATCGAGGACGAAATGGAAAAGGCGGCGGGGCGATTGGATTTCGAGAAGGCGGCGCTGTTGCGCGACGTGTTGGACAACCTGCGCAAGACGCTGAATCCGACCCGCCAGTTCACCCGGGGGCGCGGTGTGCCGACGACGGTGAAGCCCATCGAGGATCTCGCCGAACTTGGCGAGGAACTCGGACTGGAGGGTCCGCCTCGGGTCATGGAGTGCTTCGACATTTCGAACGTTTCCTCGAACCACATTGTGGCGTCGATGGTGCGCTTCACCGAAGGCAGGCCCGACAACCGGAACTACCGCCGCTACCGGATCCGCACGGTGGAGGGGCAGGATGACTTCGCCTCGATGGCCGAGGTGATCCGGCGACGCTATTCGCGGATCCTCAAAGAGAACTGGGAGGCGGTTCCCGATCTCGACGATTCGCAGGAAGACATTGTCGAGATCCAGAGGCGGCTTGCGAAGGAAGGGAGGGCGAAAATCGTGCTTCCCGACCTGGTGATCGTCGACGGCGGCAAGGGGCAGCTCTCATCGGCAGTGAGGGAGCTGCGCCAACTCGGTTTGCATGAGTTGCCCGTCATCGGCCTCGCGAAGCAGCGTGAGGAAGTCTTCGTTCCGGGAAAAAGCGAGCCGATCCTGATTCCCCACGAGCGGGGCGCACTGAAGTTGCTGCAACGGATCCGCGACGAGGCGCACCGGTTCGCCAATGGCTACAATGAGTTGCTTTACCGTCGAAGGATGAAGGAAAGCGTCCTCGACGATTGCCCCGCGATCTCGCCGAAGCGGAAGCAGCAGTTGCTCGAGAAATTCGGCAGCGTCGCGCGCATCCGTAAGGCGAGCGTCGGCGAGCTTGCCGCCCTTCCCGGAATTTCCGAACGCAGCGCCGAAGCGATCCTCGATTGGCTGGGTTAACGGGCCTTTGCCCTCATTTTCATCCGACGGTCATCTTTGTTTCACAGCAAGGGAGGACGGTCTCCATGTGATGAAACGGATACGCTGGATGATCGGAACGGTCGTGGTCGGGCTGGTGGTCAGCGGGCTGACCGCGTTCCCCTTGCTGCTCGAACTGAACGTGCTGGCGGCCCGGCTGGACCTGTCGACCGAACTCGGTTGGTGGATCCACTACGTCCGTGATGGCCTTGCGGCGACTTACGCGTCGTATCCTTTCGTCGCCTACGGCACCGACTGGCTCGCCTTCGCCCACTTGGTGATCGCGATGTTCTTCCTGCTGCCGTGGAAAGATCCCGTCCGGTACGAAGCGGTCCTATGGGTAGGCGTGGCGGCTTCCGTGCTGGTGCTTCCTTTTGCCTCGGTGTGGGGAGCGATCCGGGAGATCCCGCTCGGGTGGCGGGCAATCGACGCTTCGTTCGGTGTCCTTTGCCTCATTCCGCTCGGTCTTGCCATCCGCTGGACCAAGCGGCTGCGGATGGGGGAGCTGAAGGGCGGCTTTCCCGTGATGAAGTCATCATCCGAGTCGGTCCCGAAGATGCCGATTTCATAATCGGCGCTCCATGCTCTAGCATCGCGCCGTGACGGTTTGGGAAACGGCGGTGGAGACGGTCCGCAATTGCCTCGAGCAGGGGATTCGCGAGTTCGTGGTGTGTGCCGGCGCGCGGAATGCGGTGCTGGTGGAGGTGCTGGCTCAGGCCGAAACGGCGGGCCATGTCACCCTCCGCCGCCATTTCGAGGAGCGCTCGGCGGCATTCTTCGCGCTGGGCCGTACGATGTCCGGGGAACCGTGTGCGGTGGTGACGACCAGTGGAACCGCGGTGGCCGAGCTTCTGCCCGCAGTGATCGAGGCCTGCTACCAAGGGCGGCCGCTGGTCCTGCTGACCGCTGACCGGCCGGCACGGTTTCGCAACACCGGTGCACCCCAGTCGATCGTGCAGCCGGATATTTTCGGCGGCTACGCCGGCAGCGGTGACTGGGAAAACTGGGACCGCCGCTCTCCATGGCATGTGAACGTCGAGCTTGAGGAAGAATTCGAGGTGGGTGAATGGGGAGGGCCGGGGTTTGTCGCGTCGGGAGCGTCGCCCGTTTGGCCGCGTCTGGCGGTCTCCGCGCTCGCGCGCTGGCTGAAAGACGACCTCTACCTCGGATTGGTCGTCATGATCGGCGAGTTGGAGCCGGAGGATCGCGAGCCGGTGTATCACTTCATCCACGACCTGAAGGTGCCGGTTGTAGCGGAAGCGACGAGCGGGCTGCGCGAGGCGCTCGCGCCATTCGTGCTGCCCGATCCCGATCGGGTTCTGAAAGCCGAGCCGCCCGGCAAGGTGCTGCGACTTGGGTCCGTGCCGTCCGGACGTTTCTGGAGGGATCTCGAAGACCTGCCCGAGACCGACGTGTGGAATGTCACCCGCAGCGGATGGCCGGGACTGGCAAGGGAGACGCATACGATCCATGCGCCGGTCGGCCAGGCGATCCGGGCCCTTGGTGAGGTCGAACAAGCCGATGATGCCCTCGATTATCTCGTCGAACGTTCCCGGCGGGCGGCGGAGACCGATGAACTGCTGCAGGCCTATCCCGACAGCGAACCGGGCATGCTGCGGACCCTCTCCCACTACGCCGCTCTGGGGAGCGGGCTGTTTCTCGGCAACAGCCTGCCCATCCGCGAGTGGAACCTTTTCGCCCAGTGGGACCGGCCGATTCCGGAGACCCGCGCCAATCGCGGGGCCAACGGGATCGACGGTCAGATCTCGACCTGGCTGGGATCGTCGGCATCGAAGAAGGACGCGTGGTGCGTGATCGGTGACCTGACCGCTCTCTATGATCTCGCCGCGCCGGCGATGCTCGGACAGATCGAGCGCGAGGGCCGGGTGCTGGTCGTGATCAACAACGGCGGCGGCAGAATATTCACGCGGGTGCCGCGCCTCCAAGCGATGAACGAACGGGCGCGCGAGCTGATGCTCAATGCCCACACCCAGTCGCTCGAAAACTGGGCGGCGATGTGGGGTATGGGCTACCTGCGAGTCACCGGCCAGGACGATTTCGACGGCCTCGAACCCGGTGAAGTGCCGCTCTTGGTCGAACTCGTTCCTTCCGAGAAGGAGACCGCGGCGTTCTGGGAAAAGTTCGATGCATGAGCGAACGCTTCGAGAACCCGTGGGCGCATCCGAGGCATCGATTTCGCGACGTCCTGCGGTGGAAGCTCGGGGTGGAACCGGGCGATCCGGAAAGCGGCGCTCCGGACCGGCCCGCCCGGAGCGTGCCATGGAGCCCGCAGCCGTTGCCGGCTTCCGGGTGGCGCGCGACCTGGTTCGGGCATGCGTCGTTTCTGCTGGAGGGCGAAGGTCGCCGGATCCTGGTGGACCCGGTGTTCTCGGATTACTGCTCTCCGTTTCCCCTGCCGGGGCTGAAGCGGTTTGTGCGTCCGCCGTGCACGCTGGATGATCTTGGTTCGGTGGATGCCGTCCTGCTCAGTCACAGCCACTACGATCATCTCGAGCTCCCGACGCTCCGTCGTTTCGGTCGGGATACGCCGATGGTGGTCCCGGAAGGTCACGGCAGATGGCTGGAGAGGAAGGGCTTTCGCCAGGTGATCGAGCTGCCGTGGTGGTCGGTCGGGGACTTGCTTCCCGGAATCCGCGTCACCTCCACACCGGCGCAGCACTTCACGGCCCGGACCGCATTCGACCGGAATCGGGGGCACTGGTGCGGCTACCGGATCGATGCATCGGGCTTGAGTCTCTGGCATGCGGGGGACAGCGGCTACTGCCCGGTATTCCGGGAGATCGGTGAGAGGTTGGGTCCGGTGGACTTCGGGATGATCCCGATCGGCGCCTACTCGCCGCGCTGGTTCATGAAGCCGGTCCACATGACGCCGGAAGAGGCGGTTGAGGTGTTCCGGAATGTCGGATGCCGTCGGGCCGTCGGGATGCATTGGGGCACCTTCCGGTTGACCGACGAACCGATGGGCGAGCCGCCGATCCGTTTGCGGGCCGCTTGTGAGGCCGCCGACGTGGCGGGTTTCGTCACCGGAGCTGTCGGGGAATCGTGGGAAATTCCGTTGCTCCGATCGGGAGGGGCTACGGATGACGGGGATTTCACAGCTTGAATCGACGAAAATCGGGGGGATGATCGCTACATGGGCATGAGCCTCGATCCCAGCCGCCGTCGGCGTGCGGGGCGGACCGCTTTCACCAGCGGAACCGTCGGGAGAAGGCTTTTGGTCGTGGCCGGGTTCCTCGCGATCAGTCTTGCATGGATGCCGGCGCTTATGACGAGCCTGCTGGCGCTGGGTGACCGTTCGGGGGATCACGAGGTTCTCTGCTCCGTGACCCGTGGCGGCTTCGAGGTGACACTTCACCATTCGCCGGGAGAGGCGGCCGATCACCGGCACAGTTTGCTCGAGCGTGTGCTCATTGGAAAAGCGCGGGGCGGTGACCCCGACCATCATCTCCGCTTCTGCCACGATGATCAGCTTCCCGAAGACGATACCTGCGCCTTGCCGCAGGCGGTGGTCCCGGCTGATTGTCCGGCCTTCATCGTCCACCGGGAAATCCCGGCGGATGATCGTGCCGACCCGGCCTTTGCCGGATTGTTCCATGACTGGCGCGGGCCGCCCGAGATCTGGCGAGGTCAGGTCATGAGGCTTTGAGGACCGGAGTCGCCGGGCGTCCACATCGCGGACGGCCGGCACTGTGGGAAGTCCCGTTCGGGACTATCCAATTGCTCCCAATCCTCACGTCTCCGCCTTGTGCACCATCAGACCCTAGCCCGTTCCGCTACCGAAGCTCTGCCAGCCGCCGGCTCCTCACTTGAGGTAAGCGTCGATCCCCTCGCTGGCGGGATTCCAGTATTTGATCGAGGAGATCTTCCCTCCCGACAACTTCAGGACGGTCACCTTGCCCTGCTGTTCCGGGAACTTCGCGATCAGCGCGGCATCATCGCCAAGAATGATGCGGTGGGCATACTTCTTCATCTTCGGCAGTGCGAACATCCGGCCGACACCCGGCATGCCGTGGATGTTGGCCATGTAGACGGCCTTCTTGCCGGGCAGGTAGTGCGCTCCGAGGGTCGTCAGCACCGCGTTGGCCGCCTTGCCGGTGTCCATGTCGTGGCTGACCAGCAGGAAGCGCGTTCCCTTGGTGTCGAGCGTGAAGTCCTTCTTGTGCTGATCCTTGGCGGAGAAGGCAGCGATCTTTTCACCTGCGGCATACGGGTCCGCGAGGCAAGGGACCAAAGCGAAGGCGGCGAACAGCAGGGCGAGCAATGAACGAGTTCTCATCAAATTCTTAAGAAGCAATCCGCACGAAGTATCACCATGCAAACCATTCACAAATCCATGATCCCCGTGCTTCGGGAGAAGAAGCACCCGCTGGCCGGAAACGCCATGAAGAAATCCATCGGTCTCGCGATTTGCGGGCTGGTTCTGGGAGCGGCCGCGCATGCGGAAACGCTCAAGGTCGACAAGACCCGCAGCCGCATCCAGGTCGATGCCAAGGCGACCGGTCATTCGTTCACCGGCACGCTCGGCGACTTCACAGCCAAGGTGAGCGGCGACGCATCGAGTCTGGCGCCCACGGGCTTTTCCCTGAACTGGACCTTCGACCATCTGAAGACCGGCAAGGAGGATCGCGACGACGAGATGATCAAGTGGCTCGGCGGCGGCAAGCCGGCGGGATCGTTCAGGTTCACCAAGTCGTGGAAGGACGCGGGCGGCCGGACTTTCGCCATGGGCGAGATCACCATCCACGGGATCAGGAAGACGATCTCGTTTCCCTACACAGCGAAGAAAGACGGTCGCTGGGTGACGATCGATGGCACGGCCTCGCTCAACTACGAGGACTTCTCGCTGCCGATCGTCCGGGCGATGGCGGTGATGACGGTCGATCCCCAACTGACCGTGCGCTTCCACGTGGTCGGCAAATACTGAACGATCATGACTCCACGAGATTGGTGGGCCCGCAGGGCCGTGTGCGCGAAGGCTCTCATGGCCGAGAGCTTCCGGCAGGGGATGGGACGGCCGGACGGGGTCGAACGCCGGCTGGCGTCGGCGCTGGGCGACCTGTTGGCCCGTCCCGGGTCCTTGGTGCGTGCTGTCGCGGCGTATCTGGTCGGGATTGAAATGGGCATGGCCGAGGCTGCGGCCCGGGCGGTCGGTTGCGGCATCGAGTACCTTCACACCGCCTCGCTGGTCTTCGACGACCTGCCGGCGATGGATGACGCCCGGACACGGCGCGGCATGCCCGCGCTCCACGTGCTGCACGGCGAGGGCCTGGCGATCCTGGCCGCGCTGGCGATGGTCAATCGAGGTTACTCCCTGCTCTGGCAGGGGATCTCGGAGGCACCCGCGGAGCGGCGGATCGAGGCCGGCGACTGGGTCGACCGCTGTCTCGGGGCTACCGGCATGATCGGCGGCCAGTCGCACGACATCGGTGGCTGGCGTGAAGGCCAGACCGCGGCCGATGTCAGCGAGGTGGCGGCGCGGAAGACCGGCGACTTGCTCCGTTTGACCCTGGTGCTGCCTGCGGTGCTCGGTCGGGGTCGCGAGCGCGAGATCCGGATGCTCGATCGCCTCGCTTTGCTACGGGGTTTGGCGTACCAAGCTGCGGACGACGTCAAGGACGTGGTCGGCGGTGCGGGCAAAACCGCCGGTCGGGACGAGGCGATGGGTCGTCCGAATCTGGTGGCGGCCGAGGGGATCCAAGAGGCCGTGATCCGGCTCAGGCGTCTGATCGAAGTGGGTGACCGGGTCCAGGCGAAGCTTCCCGGTCCGGTCGAAAGGTGGGGAATGCTCGACGCGCTTCGCGTCGGAGTTCCGGCAGGAGCGGACGGACTGGAGCTTTCGCTCGGGTCGGCCGCCGTGTGATTCAAGTGAAACGATGAGTCTCTGGAAACTGATCCTCACGAATCTCCGCCGTCACCGGGTGCGCACGGCGATCGGCGCGACCGGGATCGCGCTGGGCGTAGCGACCATGCTCAGCGTGGTCGGCCTGCTTGGTGGCGCGGTGAAGATGTTCGAGAAGATCCTCCGGAGTGATGCCGAGATGGTTGTTTTCGAGCGCAACGTCTCCGACCTGTTCTTCAGCAACGTGCCGGAGTCGCTTGTCGCGGAGCTTGAAGGCCAGCGTTTCGTCAAGGAGGCGCAGCCGGTGCTTTTCACCATCATCACCGCGCCCGACCGTCCCGTGATCACCTGCTTCGGGATCCGGGCGAGTGACGGGCGCCTGGCCAAGGCGACGTGGCTGAGCGGGGAAGTCGCCGGTTTCACCGATGGAGGCCGCGGGGTGGTTCTCGGCGAGCGTGCCGCGGAGTTTCTCGAAGCGTCTGCCGGCGACGAAGTCGAACTCGGACAGGAGCGGTATCCGGTGGCCGGCGTGGTGAGGCTGGAGAACGGATTTGAGAACGGAGGCGTGTTCCTGCCACTCGGCGAATGCCAGAGGGCGTTCCACAAGGAAGGCGTGTCGTCGGTGGTGACGGTTGCTCTCGCCGATGGCCACACATCGGATGAGGTCAAGGCGTGGATCGACTCCCGTCACGATCGTCTGACCGCGCTGGAGAACGAGGAGTTCAGCAAGACCTACTCGCAGTTCCGCATCCTCAAAACCACCGCTTGGGTGGTCGGAGGTTGTGCGTTCCTGCTCGGTGGCCTGAGCGTGACCAACACGATGATCCTTTCGGTCTTCGGCCGGATCCGTGAGCTGGCGGTGCTGCGTGTCTGCGGCTTCTCGCGTGGCCAACTGACGCGGATGATTCTCGGGGAATCGGTCGCCCTTTCCGTGATCGGAGTGTTGGCGGGGTGGGGGCTCTCGGTGGCCGGGTTACGGTTGCTCAAGGCGATGCCGGCGCTGCAAGGGTACATCGAGCCGCAGGTCGGTGTGTCGGAGGTGCTCGGTGCCGTGGCTCTGGCTCTGCTGACCGGGGTGGGTGGCGCCCTTTATCCGGCGTTCCATGCGGCGCGTCTCAAACCGGCGGAGGCCTTGAGGTTCGAGTGATGGCGATGATGATCCAGATCGAGGATGTATGGCGCAGCTACGACGAAGGTCGTATCGAGGTGCTGAAGGGGGTGGGCCTAGAGGTGCGCGACGGCGAGACCTTGGCGCTGGTCGGCAGTTCGGGATGCGGGAAGTCGACGTTGCTCAATGTGGTAGCGGGTCTCGAGGTTCCGCAGCGGGGAAAGGTCAAGGTGGCCGGGCAGACGGTGAACGACGAGGCTTCGCGAAGGGAGTTGCTGAGGCACCAACTGGGGTTCGTCTTCCAGTTGCACCACCTGATCACGGGCCTGACGCTCGAAGAGAACCTGCTGGTCCCTGCCGTGGCGGTCGGTCTGTCGCGCAAGGAGGCGCGCGGTCGGGTGCGGGAGTTGGCGGCTGCGACCGGTCTGGAACGCCGTTTGGATCGCAGGGTCCGTGAGCTCTCCGGTGGCGAGCGGCAACGCGGAGCACTGTGCCGGGCCCTGATGAACCGGCCGCGGTTGCTGCTGGCCGACGAGCCGACCGGAGCGCTCGACGAACGCAACCGCGAGGCGGTCTTCGAACTCCTGATGGGGCTGGTTGCCGACCGGGGGCTGACCCTCATGATGGCAACGCATGACCCGCAACTGGCCGGGCGCTGCCAGCGGATGGTCCGGATGCGGGACGGGAGGGTGGAGCCATGAATCACGCCGTGCGGCTGGCGGGGCTTCACGCTTTTGGTTGGCTGGTGGTCGCGAATGCCGCCGGTCTCTGGCTTTCGTTGCTGCTTCTGTTTCCCGAAGTCCAGGGCGGGGAGTTGACCTACGGCCGCTGGATTCCGGTGCATCTGAACGGCCAGCTTTACGGATGGACCGCCCTGCCGCTGGTGGCATGGCTTTTCAGGATCTACGGGGTGGGCCGTAGATCGGCCGAATTCGCGTTGTGGGCATGGACTGCCGCCTTGGCAGTGGGGTGCGTGGCTTGGTTGAACGGCGGCAGTTCCGGCAAGGTGTTCCTCGACTGGTCGGGCGGGGCGCTGGCCGGGCTGGTGTTGGCGATGGTGATGCTCTGGCTGGTTCTCGCGCTGGCTTGGTCACGCGTCCGGGGTGTCTGGCGTTTGATCGGTTTGATCGCGCTCGCTCCTGTGCCGGCGATGATGGCCTTCGCCGCTTCGCCTTCGGTCTATCCACCCGTCGATGTTTCGACCGGAGGGCCGACGGGTTCGAGTTTGCTCGGGTCGACGTTGTTCGTGGTCGGGCTCCTGCTGTTGTTGCCCGTGTCTCTCGGGCGGAAAGTCCGCCTCACGGGCTCACGCTTCCCGGTGCTCGGATTCTTCGGGTTGTCGTGGGCCGTATTCGCGGCAACGGAAGCGATCGGTGGCACACACCGCGATTGGTGGCAGATCCTGGCGATTGTGATGCTCTTGCCCTGGGCCGTGCTGCTGCCACGGTGGTGGAGACGCTACGAGTGGCCGGCGCGGACGGTGGCGTGGCGGATTTCGATGTTCGGCTGGTGGGGCCTGCTGGTGGTGAGTGGCGTGACCGCTTACTTCCCCGAGGTGCTGGACCGCCTGAAGTTCACCCAGAGTCTGGTCGCGCACTCGCATCTGGCGATGGCGGGTTTCACGACCTCCTTTTGCGCTCTGTTGCTCGGTTTGCTCGGGGTGCCAGTCGGCGGCCGGATGTCGGTGGTCATCTGGAACCTCGCCGCACTCGGCATGGTGGCGGTGCTGGCGATCATGGGTTGGCTGGAGAGCGGTGGCTACGGATGGATGAACGAGACACCCGCATGGAGGCACATCGGCCTCGGTCTCCGCTCCCTGTGCGGACTGGTGATGCTCGGGGTTTCGGCGGGCTGGTTTCTGGGAGCGGCGAGGGTTTCGGAGGAAACGGATGCGTCCCATTCGATCGGGGTCCCGGAAAGGAAGGCGGAGGCATGAGGACGTTCTGCAAGTGGTGGAGCGTGGGGGTGGGTGCGATGGATGCGGCCACCGGTATCCTTCTGATCCTGTGGCCGGAATGGGTGCTGGGGATGCTCGGAGTGGAAGGGGTGGGTGTGGAGTCGATGGTGTTCCTCCGTTGGATCGGAGTGTTCGTCGGGTCGGTAGGTTTGAGCTACGGGCTGGCCCTGCGCGAACAGCGGCAGGGAAAGACCGTATGGCAGTTCACCGGTTTGGTGCGGGCCGGCGTGGCGGTATTCGTGACGACGAGCATCCTTCGAGGATCGCTGGACCGGGCATGGATCGGGGTGGCCGCGACCGATGCTCTGGTCGCGGCGGTGCAAGCTTGGGGGCTCCGGAAGGAGTGGTGGCGGTGACGGCGAAATGGAGAGCGGTTGGGGTAGTCGCGGCGGTGTTCGGGTTCTTCCTGATCTTCGCCCAGTTCGCTTTCGTGGAGATCCTGCGGGCCCGCGATGTTGGATTGCTTGGGGAAAAGATTCTGCTGAGTGCGATGGCGGTCGCCGGAATCGCTGCGGGATTCGTCGTGGCATGGCGCGGGGCCTCGACGGCCGGTTTGCGGGCGGCCTTGGCGCTGTCTGCCGTGGCTGCAGCGGTGGCGGCCGTTCCGGGAGGCTTCGCCGCCATGCTCCTCGTTGCGTTGCTGACCGGTATGGGTGTCGGGGCAGCGACCGTTTCAGCGGCAGCGCTCTTGCCGTCTTGGTGCACCGTTGCATGGGTGGGTGCTGGAACGGGGCTTGGCTACGCCGTCTGCAATCTGCCGTGGGTGTTCACCGCTCCTCCCGAAACGCAGGCGTGGGTCGGCACGGGACTTGCGGTGGTCGGTGCGGCATTGGTGCCGAGCGCGACCGAGGGCCGTGTGATGCGGCAGGAGCGCGCTCGAGGCCGCTTGGGATGGCTGGCGGGCATCGTCGTGTTTCTGGCCATGGTCTGGCTCGACTCGGCCGCGTTTTTCATCATCCAGCACGGACGGCAGATGAAGGAGGCGACTTGGGGGGGCGGGATGCTCTGGCGGAATGCCGGTCTGCATCTGGTGGCGGGCTGCCTCGCCGGCTGGTGGCTGTCGAAGGGCGGATGGAAGGGCTTGCTGCTGACGGCGTGGGGAATCCTCGCCGTGGCGGCTGTGCTCGTGAACCAGCAGGTCACACGCGGGGTGGCCGGCTGGTGGTATCCGGTGGGAGTTTCGCTCTACTCAACCGCTCTGGTGGCTTGGCCGGGGTTTCTTTCCGCAAGTGGCGCGGGCCGGACGAAGTCCGCCGCCATGAGAGCCGCATGGGTATTCGCAGTCGCTGGCTGGTTCGGTTCCGCGAACGGGATCGGTATGGCCCAGACTCTCGAGCGGGTGCCTACGTCATTCGTCGTAGTTTCCGGGATCTTGGTGATCGGATCGTTGGCCGGGATCCGGCGCTGGCCGGGGATCCTCGGCGCATCGCTCGTGATGATCGCGGCGTCGGTATTCCCCAAACGGGATGAGTCTTCCGCCGGCACGGTCGAACGCGGGCGACAGGTGTATGTGGAGGAGGGCTGCATCGCGTGCCACTCGAGATACGTCCGGCCTTCGGATCCGGGTGGGTGGGGGCCACCATCGGATCCGGCGGGGGTGCTGTCGGGAAGCCCGGTGCTGATCGGCAACCGTCGGCAGGGACCGGATCTCACCCATGTCGGCGCCCGCCGGTCGGCTGCGTGGCTGAAGGAGCACTTCCTGTCACCCCGGAAACTGGTGCCGGGAAGTTCGATGCCGAGCTACGCCCATTTGTTTGAGGATGGTCGGGGCGACGATCTGATCGCGTGGCTCACGGACAATCAAGGAGAGGCGATCGCTTGGCGCATGGAGCGCATGGGTGATTGGAAGGCGGTGGGTGAGCCTGGGGACGGTGGAGCCGCTTTGTTCTCGAGGCACTGTGCCGTTTGCCACGGAGCGCGGGGACTCGGCGATGGTGAGTTGGCGGGGAGGTTTGCCAAACCCCCTGCCAATCTCGTCGAAGGTCCGTTTGTCTGGAGCGCCGATCCTTCGGTGCTGCCGCGGCTGATCAAGTGGGGCGTGCCGGGCACCGACATGCCCGGGCACGAATTGCTCGCGGATTCCGAGGTGTTGGCGTTGGCCAAATGGCTACGGGCGCTCCGTCAATGAGCGCCTTAGGTCGGCTTGTCGGTCTTGGCTTTGTCTGCGGGCGGGGCGAAGCGCGGATCGAGTGCCGCGTCGGTGTAGGTTTGCTTCTCCGTGTCGTAGATGAAGATCCGTTGGTCCGAGAGCCGGACGTAGCCGGCGAGCATGATGCTCTTGCCGCGGCCATCGACGACTTTGAATGGCAGACGCTCCTCCTTGTCGACCAGCATCGGGCGCTGAAACTGAGAAGAGGGCTGGGGCGGGGCCATGCGCGAGAACGGAGGGAAGGACGACTGGAGGCGGGCGACGATCCGGGTTTGGACCGCTTGCCTTGCTTCCGGATGTTCGACGGTCGGGGTGTCGGGTTCGATGGCAGTGGCGATGCCGGCGAGGATCAGGGCGAGGGCGACGTGTTTTGGTTTCGTTTTCATGGTCTCATGATTCGGTTTGGAGTTGGATGGGGAGAGAAGCGGTCTGCCGTTTCTGGCGGAGGATGAGTTCGGCCACGGCGGCGTTGCCGAGCAGGCTGAGCCAGAGGCAGAGGACGTAATTGGTGTCCGGCTCAAGACCCGCGAAGTAGCCGGCGATGTGGTAGATCCGGAAGGTGACCGCGCTGGCGGCGTAAGCGAACGATCGGATCATCCATGCACGGTGGGCCTGCATGTCGCGGTGGCGCGGCAGGGCGAATCGCCAGCCCTTCAGAGTCGTATGGAAGGCGGCTACCGCGAGGGTCAGGAAGCCGAGTTTCCCCAACGCGCCACCCTTGGCGAAGAAGGCCAGGTGGAAGCCCGTCGGGGCGACCAGGACAAGCACGCTGGCTCCGTAAATGCGTCCGGCGATCTTGTGGACGGAAGGCCAGCGTCGGACCACAGCCCGGGACAACTGCGGAAGCGCCGAGAAGAGACAGAGCAGGCCTCCGGCGATGTGGACGTAGAGGGAGCCTCGCCACAAGGCGCTCTCGCCGATCGCACCTTTCTGAAGGATGAACAGGCCGCTGCCGCCGGGAAGGTAGTCGAGCAGCGTGCTGTGGAGGATCAACCCGCTGCCTGCCAGGTAGGCGAGCCAAGCGGTAATGGTCATTCCTCGGAACCACATGATCGCAGCGTATCAGCCGCCGGAGCGTCCCGGGGTAAACGGTCGGTAAAAGGAATGACCGCCGTCCGTGCCTCCGGGAGAGGCTTCCCGGGTTGCGTGGGGCAATTTGTTGTAATTGAGACGCATTTGCATTTACAAACCCGTGGAACCGTGGCACGGGGCGTCTGCGATGCGCTTGGAGCGATGGTTGGATCTGGGGGGTGTAGCGTGCTGGCGGTTGGTCGGCCGCTCGGTCCGGGCGGGTTCGACTTGGCAGACCAAGGTGTCGGGGGAGGTCTGGATTTGGCTGAACCGTTCGGGTGAGGGCGTAATCTGGGGTTCGGAGGACCGGATGTATCTGAGGCCCGGAATGTATGCGATTTTCGGGGAGGATGAGGAGGAGCGCTGGCGCTGGACCCGGCTGCCGGGTGAGCATGAGGCGGAGGTGGTGGTGGTTTCGCGGGCCTGGCTGGCACGTCGGCTCGGAGGTTCGGCGGAACATGTGCATCCCCGCTACGCCGAGTGGCTGAAGGGAGGGGGCAAGGTGGCCTTCACCGGCCTGATGACCGGGCCCGAACGGGAGCTCTCCGACGGCCTGCGGGGCATGAACGCGGAGAAGCCCGGCACGGCGATGAGGGCTGAAGCGAGGATCTTGGAATGGGCGGCGGTCCGGTTGTTCCGTGCGGGGCGCTCCGATGCGGGAGCGGGGTTCTGTCATCGGATCGGGCGCTCGGATCCGGTCGAGCGGGCTCTTTCGGTGCTGTCGTCGCGGCTCGCCGAGCCGATGGATCTGGCACGCCTCGGGAAGGAATGCGGGGCCTCGCCGACGCACCTGAGCCGCATGGTCAAGCAGCGTACCGGCAGTACCCTGCGGGAGCACCAGCGACGGCTGCGGGTTTCCGCCGCGTGTGAAATGCTTGAGGATGGTTCCTCGGTGACCGAGGTGGCGATGGATGTCGGCTACCGCAGCCTGAGCCACTTCGCCAAGGCCTTCCGCGAGCAGACCGGCAAGGCGCCGAGCACGTGGCGTGGGGGCGAGGGCTGAAGCCGGTCCTTCGGTTCTCTCAAGTCACTGGATTCACCGCCAAGACGCCAAGATCGCAAAGGATGGAGACTCGGAAGTTTTCGGCAGTCGGGTCTTTGCGTCCTTGGCGTCTTGGCGGTTCCATTCCGATCTCATGGAATCGTCTGGGAATCAGTTCCGGCCCACGGTGAAGTCGGGGTCGTTGAGTCGCGCGGCCTGGTTCGACCAGCGGCGCATGTCGCGGAGTTCGTCGGGGGAGAGGAGCTCGACATTGCCGGCGACCATCGCGGCGACGGCCTTGCCCTTCCAACGGAAGTCAACGAAGCCGGTGTCGGAGGCGGGTCCGTCGGGGTCGATCGCTCCCGATTTCCACTCCGGGGCCAGAATGTTCGGCGCGCGGACCTCGAAGTTGCCGACCTTGCCGCTGTCGTGCCGGGCCGAAGCGAAGACGACCAGCGAGCTGCCGTTGTGAACCTCGGACAAACGAGAGACGTAGTACTTTCCGACCGCCTCGACCAGTCTCGGCGAGGGGCGAAGCGGGGATCCGGAGCCGTAGTGTCCGCCGACGAAGACCGCGTTCATGCCGAGATTCGGATGCACGGAAACGAGGTAGTCACGGTTGTCCTCGTCGAGCATCCGCTCGTTGCCATTGTAAACGAAGATGCCGTTCATCTTCGGCGCATACGGCGCGAGTCGCCACGGATAGCGGGCGTCCTGCGGATGATGGAGCGGCTTGCCGTCCAGGTTGACGGCTTCAGGATCCGACTGGTAGCCGGGGAGGACGCGGTCGTTGTGATCCGCGGCATACTGGTGGAAGGCGGTCATCAATTGCTTGGCGCCGTTGATCTCGGTGGTCATCTCGGCCCGTTTGCGGATCGAGGCGTAGCCGAGGGCGGCGATGGCCGACAGCGTGGAGACGATGACGATCGTTACCATCAGTTCGATGAGCGTGAAGCCGTTGCGGTTCATGGAGTCGGAGTGAATTCTAGGCGGTAGAATCGGCGGGCGAGGCCGGCGGTGTCGGTGAATGAGCCGGGTGTGTCGTCGGTGGCATCGGCCGTGTGGACGGGCTGCCAGCTTTCCTCGGAGAGATCCGGCGATGCCTGCAGCACGAAGCTGTAGCCGCTGAACTGCGGCCAGCTCAGAACCGGGCCCGCCGGGCCGGAGGTGATGGTGAGCGGCAGGTCGATTTCCACATCAAGGGTGAGCTGAGGCGCGAGGTCGCCGAAGAGGATGTGCAGCGAGTCATCGCGGGTGAGCCACGACGCGAGTTCGCCGCCCTGCTGGATCGCGGGGTGGAGTGAGGACAGGGTGAGCCAGAGTTTTCCGTCGGCGAGGGATTGCCGGAGGTAAGTGCCGATGCCCGGAACGTTCGGGTTGATCTCGAAGTGAAACTCGGTCTCCAACGGCACCGGGTCTCCCGGAGCCACGTCCGCTGTGGTGCCAACCGCCCACGGTCGCGACTCGAAGCCCTGCGTCACGTTCCAGCTCACGTCGCGCTCGGTTCCCGCGGAGTCGAAGCCCAGCGGATAGGCGTTGCGCTCGGGGCTGCCGTAGGGGGAGGACTCCGAAAAACTGGCCGCGGTGAAGCCGTTCCGGAATCCCGCTCCGTGCAGTTCGACGGGTCGGCCGATGTCGGAGTCGGGAGCCGGCACCGGAGTACTGGGTGTGCCGTAGCTGGCGACCGGATCATAGGTCGGGTCATACTCGAATGTCTGGTCCTGCCCGGTGGTGGCACGGAGGGATATCGAGCGGATGCGGTAGGATTCGGGCGGGAGACCTGCCGGGACCGCGACGGTGGTGTCGAAGGCGAGGAGGAAGAAGCCCCAGCGGTCTTCGAGTCCTGCGGCGTCCGGCAGGGCGCTGAAGGTCGATGCCTGGGCCCGGCTGCCGGGAGTGGAGTTCGACGGATACATCCAGCGGTCTTCCGAGGGTTCCTCGATCGTGACCGGGGTGGAGGCTGCCGAGACGGTGCCGGCGAGCGCCGCGAGAAGAGCGATGGCTTTCATCGGCGGCGACGGAAAGCGAGGAGCACGCCGGCCAGTGAAAGCAGAGCGGCCGATGGTTCGGGAACCGCCTGGCTGAATGTGTCCCCGGTGGTGAGATTGATTTCGTATTGGCTCAGGTGGTTGTTGGCCACGCTGCCCCAGACGATTTCGTAGGAGTCGATGTCGAGCCCGGTGAGGTCCCACTGCCAGGCGTGGTTGGTGGTCGGGAAGAAGGTGCTCGTGGAGAAGTCGAAGCTCAGATATTCGCCCGCGGTCGTGAGGGTGAAGTCGGGCGCGAGTCCCTGGCTTCCGCCGTTGTAGTTGAGGACCGGCAGCACGCCGATTTCGGTGCCGGCGTCGAGTTGGAAGACGATGGTCGCGAGATCGACCATCGGGTCGCTGTCGCTGATCGAGTAGGTTCCGGCGCCGCCGCCGTCGTAGATGGATGAGCTCGCCAAGTAGCCGTTGCCGGAAACCTTGGAGAAGGTCGCGCCGCCCTCGGAGCCGGCCATGTTGGCCGACACGGGACCCGGCCACGGCGTGGCGCCGGGATAGCTGGTCGTGTATCCGTTGTCGGCCCAGTAGGGATTCGAGCTGTTCAGTTGGTCCCAGCCGGAGGTCTCGCTGTTGCCGGGCAGGGTAATCGTGACCGCGGCATCGACTTGGAAGGTTGCGAGGATCGCGAGGAGCAGGATGTGCTTCATGGATGTTGCGAAGGTTTGCGTTCTCACTCGGCGGTCACGTAGGGCGTCAGCGCCGCGCGCACGGTCGCGGCATCGGCGGCATCGGATTCGAGCTGCGCGATCCGCTTGCTCAGGGCCTCGCCGTCCTTGAAAGTCGAGTAGCTGAAGGTCGCCGGTGCGGTCTCTCCCGCCTCCAGCCAGAAATTGCGAACGCCGTCCCAGAACGGGCCATGCTCCTTCCACCAGTCGAGGGCGACGGTGGCGAGTTCCGACTCGGTGCGGTTGTAGGTGTTGAGGCCCGACTCATGGCAAAGCGTTGTGGCGGGCCCGTCCCCGCGGTCGACGATCTTGCGGTTGTCCTGATGGTGGACCCAGCCGGTGGCGGTCAGGCTGTGGCGGTTGGTGACGAGGAGGTGGTCGTAGTCCTCGCGCTTGGTGTATTCGCGTCGGGGCAGCGGGCGTCGGGTCGGCGAGCTTTCCCAATAGCTTTCGCCGTTCTCGTGGATCCACTTTCCGTAGCCTTCGTAGCGCGGGGTGTCGTCGGTCTGCGTGACCAGTTGGCTCCACGTTCCGGCGGCCTGTCCGGGCGTGAGCCGCACGCACTGCCACTCGTGCATCTGGTCCTCGCCGCAGTAGTCGAGGATCTCGGTATCCTCCCAGGTCCAGATCTGGGCCCAGTGCTTGATCACCATCGGGTCCTTGTCCTTCGGCCGGACCACCAGCAGGTGCTGAAGGGTGATGCGTTCCGTGGTGTCCTCGACCACCGTGACGATTTCGGTGGCGTTCTCGTCGTAGGAATCGGGCTTGACCGTGTAGCCTGTGGCGATGGCGACGGTTTCCTCGAAGTGGAAATGGACGGCGTGGGTGCCGGCCATCGCGAGGATGGCCTCGCGGTCTTCGGCAGGAGGGCTGCCTGCCAGAGCAGGCAGGGTAGCGGCGGCGAGAATGGATTGAATCTTCATCACGGCGCGGAGCATCGGCGGTCCGTTGCCCGGCCGCTAACGGGTGCTTGCGCGATGTGAGCGGCGGATTGCGCGAGGGGTGGAGTGGGGGCTTGTGCCGGTGCCGGGAGGCGGCGAGGTTATGGGTCGATGCTCGGAACGATCTGGTGTCTGCATGGGGCCGTGGGGATGGCCGAGGACTGGCGTGATTTCTCGGTGCCGGGCTGGGCAGTGAAGCGGGTCGACCTGTGGCGGTTTCTTGATTGCTGCCCGATGGACTTGGCCGAATTCGGAGCGGCCCTGAACCGTGAGGCGGAGGCGACGCAGGGGCGGAAGGTGCTTCTGGGCTACTCGATGGGCGGCAGGCTCGCGTTGCACGCTTTGTTGGCAGGTAGGGACGAGCGCCCCCGCTCGTCCGAAAGCGCGATCGGAGGGAACGGACCGCGGACGAGCGGGGGCGCTCGTCCCTACCGTGGTTCTTGGGATGCGGCGGTCATCGTTTCGGCCCATCCGGGACTGGAGGACGAGACGCAACGTGCGGAGCGACGGGAGAAGGATGCCGAGTGGGCGGCAAAGGCGCTGAAGGGGGAGTGGTCGGAGTTTCTCGCGGAGTGGAATGCGCAGGCGGTGCTCGCCACTTCGGACGCGGAACTGAAGATGGGTGACCGGGGGAAGCTGGAAGTCCGGAGGAATTCGGTGGCGCGCAGCTTCATGGATTGGTCGCTCGGAGCGCAGGCTCCGCTGTGGAACCGGCTCGGCCGGATCGCGTGTCCGGTGCTGTGGGTGGCGGGCGAGCGAGATACGAAATTTCGGGAGCTGGCGGAGCGGGTTGCCTCGGCCGGAGCGGGACGCTCCGGGCACGGACTGGAGCGGGACGCTCCAGCCACGCTCTGGATCGCTCCGGGGGCAGGGCACCGCGTGCCGTGGGAAAGCGGCATCTTCGCCTCGAAGGTCGGAGAATTCCTTGAGCGTCGGCTTTCCTGAGACAAGATCTCGGCGCCATGTGGACCACCGCCCGCGAATTCGAGGACATCCGATACGAAACGACCGACGAAGGTCAGATCGCCAAGATCACGATCAACCGCCCGGAGGTGAGGAACGCGTTCCGGCCCCAGACGGTGAAGGAGATGCTGCTCGCGCTCGAGTTGGCTCATGAGGATCCGCAGGTCGGGGTGGTGATCCTGACGGGGGAGGGGGAGAAGGCGTTCTGCTCGGGAGGCGACCAGAAGGTTCGCGGACACGCGGGCTATGTCGGCGACGACGGCGTGCCGCGGCTCAACATCCTCGATGTGCAGAAGAAGATCCGCCAGATGCCGAAGCCGGTGGTGGCGATGGTGGCCGGCTACGCCATCGGCGGCGGGCACGTGTTGCACGTCGTATGCGATCTCAGCATCGCCGCCGAGAACGCGCGATTCGGTCAGACGGGTCCGAAGGTCGGTTCGTTCGACGGCGGTCTGGGGTCGAGCTATCTCGCCCGGATTGTCGGTCAGAAGAAAGCACGGGAAATCTGGTACTTGTGCCGCCAGTACGACGCGCAACAGGCGCTGGAGATGGGCTTGGTGAATACCGTCGTGCCGTTGGAGAAGCTGGAGGAGGAGACGCTTCAGTGGTGCCGCGAGATGCTTGCCCATTCGCCGATGGCGCTGCGCTGTCTGAAGGCCTGCATGAACGCCGATTGCGACGGCCAGATGGGCCTGCTCGACCTCGCCGGAAACGCCACGCTGCTCTACTACATGAGCGAGGAGGCGAAGGAGGGTAAGAACGCGTTTATCGAAAAACGCGCCCCCGATTTCTCGAAATTTCCACGGGTGCCGTAGCCAGCGCATTTCGATGCCGCCTGTCAGGGGGTTAAGAGGCTGTTAGATTGGATTGTTTTAGATAAACGGTCTCTCAAGTCTTCAAGATCGGAGAGATGTATTTGCGTTGATTATCCGGGTTGGGAGGAGTTAGACCGGGACTGTGCGTTATCGGCCGATTGGGCCGGAATTGCTTAACCCCCAACCCCCTGAATCCAGATGAAATCCAGTCATTTGCGCCGTTCCGTCACGGCGCAGTTCCTTGGTGTGCTTGCGGCGTTCTCGCTGCCCCTCACCAGTTCCTACGCCATTGTAGCGGGAACGGTCGACCTCGAGCTTTCGCTCGTGACCGATATATCCGGCAGTGTCGATGCGACCGAGTTCAATCTCCAGATGAGCGGTTACTCCAGCGCCTTCCGGAATCCGTTGCTGCATTCGGCGATCGAGTCGGGTCCTAACGGTGCGATCGCGGTCAATCTGATCTTCTACGACGACACGGCATCCGTTGGGGTGCCATGGACGATTCTCACCAATGCTTCGGAGGCGAACGCCTTCGCGGATGTGATCGATGGTCTCGGCCGCCCGCGTTCCGGTCTTACGGATCCGGCGGAAGGGATCGATCTCGCGACTTCCGAGATCTTCAACAATGCGATCACCAGCACGCGTCAGGTCATCGACGTTTCCGGCGACGGAACCTCGAGTTCGGGTGGTCCGCCTTCGTTGGCCCGTGACAACGCCCTGGCCGCAGGCATCGATGCGATCAACGGACTGCCGATCGGTAGCACTTCGCTCGAGCAGTATTACATCGACAACATCCAGGGAGGCACCGGTTCGTTTACGGTGCTTGCGAACGACTTCGCCGACTTCCAAGCGTCGGTGCTGGAGAAGCTCGAGCGGGAGATCCGCGGCGAATTGACCTTCGGCGAGGCCCCCCGGTTGCTGACTTCGGGCTTGCGCACCACTTCGATCGTCGTGGCCCGCACGGCCACCCGCGATGTGGGTGACCGCCTGTTCCGGATGCGCTCGGGTGTCCGTTCCGAACCGATCGTTACGACCCAACCGGCTCCCTACAGTTCGAAGGGCGGCATGGCGAAGGGTGGTATGGCCAAGACGCCGATTACGATCACCGAGCGCTGCCCGTGGGAGGTCTACGGTCAGATCTTCTATGTGACCGAAGATACCGACGCCCAGTACCGCACGGTGCGCCCGAATGTGCCGGGCGCGAATTTCCCGGCCTTCCAGCAACTCATCCAACCCGATACCTCGACCGACATCTTCGGAGGCACGGTCGGGATCGACTACGATATCGATGACCACTGGACGGTCGGCTTCGCGCTCAGCGCGTCGCGCGCCGAGTCTGACATGACCTTCGTCGGCAACGTTGATATCGATAACCTGACCTTGATGCCGTATGTCTCGTATTATCGTCCGATCGGCAACATGGCCTTCTACGCCGACCTCCTCTACGGCTACGGGATGAACGAATACGACACCCGCCGTCTTCCGACGGGTGCGGTGGGCAACACCGACGGGGACTTCCACACCTTGGAGTTCAACACCGGTCTGAATCTTCGCAACGGCGGCTTCGTGCACGGTCCGTTGGCCCAGATCCGTTGGCTCGACGGTGAGATCGACTCCTACACCGAGACGGGTCCGGGAGCCGTCTTCTACCCGCAGGCCGACTACGAGTCGCTCGCTACCCAACTCGGCTACCAGGTGTCCTATCCGATGGAAATGGCCGGTGGCACGCTTGTTCCTCAGGGCCGTGCCGCCTGGGAGCACGAGTTTGAAGAAGACCAAGGCACCGTTGCTGGCATACCGCTTGGCGAACTCGACGAGGACCTTGCAGTGCTCGGCCTCGGTCTTGGCTACTTCACGAATTGCGGCTGGAACGCCGTGCTGGACTACGAGGCCCGGCTCGGAAGCGAGACCCAGTCGCACTACGTCGGCCTGAAGGTCGGCAAGGAGTTCTGATTCCGGCCGGTCCGGACCGGATACCCATCTACCAAGGGGAAAAGGAGTGGCAATTGCGCTCTCCTTTTCCCCTTGAGCGTTTTGGAGGCATGCTGCTAGGCTTCAGCCTGAAGATGTTTCTCTCTTCAGCAAAACCATGAAAACCAACGTACTACAGCCAGGCTCGACCTTTGTCGCCGCCGGTCTCCTCGCTTGCGCCCTCGCGATTCCGGCCGCAGGCCAGGTCCGGGAGCGGGAGGGTCCGATCATTGATGAGTTCCTGTTGCTCAATCAAGGCAACCGGGACGCAGGTCTGACGACCAACCGCACCATCACCCGCGACGTCGGAGACCGCTTGTTCCGCCTGCGCGCAGGGCAGGACCGCTGGGAACGCAGCACCACGGTGCCTGCGCCCGCTCCGAGTGCCAAGGGAGGCATGGCGAAAGGCGGTATGGCCAAGGAGCCGATCGTGATGACCGAGAAGTCCTGCTGGGAGATCTACGGCAGCCTCTTCTACTACACCGAAGAGTATGACCGGCAGTTCACCATTTTCCGTCCGCAGCGTCCGCCGCAGTCGACCTTCGTTCCGCCGCCGGTGCCGATCATCGTGCGTGCCGATACCGAGATCGACGTCTGGGGCGGCACCATCGGAGCCGATCGTCGCATCGGTGAGAACTGGCGCCTCGGTCTCGCGCTTACCGGAGCCAGCACCGACATGGATCTGTCGATCTTCGGTTTCCCGATCGCCAGCACCGATGTCGATACGCTCTCGATCATGCCTTACGTGTCCTACTACAAGGAAGACGCGCTGGGTTCGGCGGACTTCTGGGCCGACTTCCTCTACGGCTACAGCGACATGTCCTACGACATGCAGCTGCTCGGAGGTCTGACCGGCTCACCTGACGGCAGCGCGCACACGCTGAACTTCAATACCGGTATCAACTTCGACAGCAGCAGCATCGTTCACGGGCCGCACATCGGCCTGCGCTACATCGATGGCGAAATTGACAACTACACGCTGTTCCCGGTCGCCATCGGCATTCCGGGTGTCGATTACCAGTCGCTGGTGTCGACCGTGGGCTACCACGTGTCGATCCCGATCCAGTTGAGCGGCGGCACGCTGGTCCCGCAGTTCCGCGTGGGCTGGGAGCACGAGTTCGAGGACGACGTCGACACGCTGTTCGGTCTCCCCCTTGCGGGGAACGAGGAGGACGTAATCGTTGCCGGTGCCGGACTCGGCTTCTACTGCGACCGCAGCGGTTGGAACACCGTGCTTCAGTATGAAGGCCGCTTCGGTGACGACAGCGAGGGCCACTACGTCGCCTGGAAGGTCGGCAAGGAATTCTGATCCTTACGGCTGACCCGATTCATCCCGCCGCTCCGGTGCCCAGGCGCCGGAGCGGCTTTTTGTTGGCGGAATGCCCGGTCGGTCGCTTTCTTCCGGCGTGCTCCGACCGTTCCTCCTCGCCACCCGACCGAAGACGCTTCCCGCCGCGGTGGTGCCGGTGTGGGTCGGGACCGTGCTGGCTTGGATCCTGACCGGCTCGTGGGATGGAACGCTTGCCGTCTGCACGGTGCTCGGGGCGGTATTCATCCAGATCGCGACGAATTTCTTCAACGATGCGATCGATCACCGCAAGGGTGCCGACACCGAAAGGCGGGTCGGTCCGCAGCGCGTCACCGCGAGCGGGCAGATGAGACCCGGCGCGGTTCTGCTCAGTGGCGGGGTTTTTCTGGCTCTGGCTGTAGTCTGCGGCGTCATTCTCTACCGAGCCGCGGGCTGGCCGGTGGTCGCCATCGGCTTGCCGTCGATGTATCTGGCCTACGGCTACACCGGCGGTCCCGTGCCACTGGCCTACCGCGGTCTCGGCGAGCTGTTCGTGCTGCTGTTCTTCGGACTCGTCGCGGTGACCGGCACGGTCTACATCCAGACGCTCGAGTGGCGGGCCGAGGCGGTGCTCCTCGGCGCCCAGGTCGGATTGCTTTCGAGCGTGCTGATCTCGATCAATAACCTGCGGGACCGGGTGGAGGACGCTTCGACTGGTAAACATACATTGGCGGTCCGATGGGGGCCGAAGCCGGCGCGGCTGATGATCTGGGGTGAGATCAAGCTCGCCGCGCTGTTGGGGATCGTTTGGATTTTCCTCGGTCTCCCGTGGCTGATGGTCGCCACCATTCCGCTCTGGTCCCTCGGCACCCGGATTTCCTGGGGAGCGTTGAGCATGGAAGAGGGGCCGGGAATGAACCGCCTGCTGGCGCTGTCGGCCCTGCAGCTCGTCGCGTTCGCCGGAATCTTCCACGCGGTTGCCGCGATGGCTCCCATTCGCGGTTGATCCGCGCCACGCCGACGGCGAGTCTGCGGCGTGGCCGAGGAGATCTGGTACTGGAATTACGAGCTGACGGCGCGCCAGCCGTTGAACTCGAAGAGCACCCGCCGGACGCATCGGGGCGTGCTTCTGCGGATCGATGACGGCTTCGCATGCATCCAACCGTGGCCTGAACTCGGTGATCCGGATCTCGCCAAGTGCCTCGCCGACCTGAACGGCGCCCGACGGTGGCCGATCGTCCGGCGGGCGATCCGCTGTGCGAAAGAGGATGCCGACGCTCGCTTCATCGGTGACCCGCTGCTGGAGGAGATCGATATTCCCGAGAGCCACGCGACTTTGCCGTGGCATGACGAGCGGATTGCGGACAGCGCGGTCGAGAAGGGGTTCACGCGGATCAAGATGAAGGCCGGCCGCGACTTGTCGGCCGAGTCGGCCTACCTGCGGGAAACGATGGAGCGGCATCCGTCGACCCGTTGGCGGATCGACTTCAACGAAAGCCCGACTGCGGAAGAGGCCGTCGATTTCGTTGCCGGGCTGCCTGCCGAACTCCGGCAGCGACTGGATTTCCTCGAAGATCCGTGCCCGTACTCGGAGGAGGGTTGGAAGGCGCTCCGGCGGGAAACCGGGGTGCCGCTGGCGGTGGATCGTGAGGCGGCTCCGCTGTGCTCGGCGGCGCAGGTGATGGTGATCAAGCCGGCGGTCGACGAGCCGTGGCTGTTGGCGGAAGCCGCGGCGGGCCGTGGCCAGCAGGTCGTGGTGACCAGCTACATGGAGCATCCGCTCGGGCAGTGTTTCGCGGCTTGGGAGGCCGCCAAGCTGAACGTCCAGTTCCCCGGGTTGGTTGGCATCTGCGGCCTGCAGACCCATCAACTTTTCACCCCGTGTCCCTTCTCGGAACGCCTCGGCCGTTGGTCGCCGGCCTTCAAGCCACCCGGTGGAACCGGGCTGGGATTCGACGACCTGTTGGAGCGATTGCCATGGAAGCGACTCGACTGACGGACCCCGCCTTCTGGGCGACGGCGGAACCGGTGGCTCCGGGGGCGGTGCTGCCTGATCCGTCGGCGGATCCGCTGGGTTTGGTCTGGTTCCGGACTTCGGGTTCGAGCGGCCGTCCCCGCTGGATCGGCCTCGGGCGCGACGCGCTGCTGCTTTCGGCCGCGATGGTGAACCGTCATCTTGGCGTGCGACCCGACGATGTCTGGGGTCTGGCGCTGCCTTTGTTCCATGTGGGCGGTTTCGGAGTTGCCGCAAGGGCCTTCGAGGCCGGCGCCCGGCTTGAGGTGGCACCGTCGAGGTGGGACGCCGCACGCTTTCCCGCGTGGGTTGCGGAAAGGGGAGTCAACCATCTGTCGCTCGTGCCCACCCAGATTCACGATCTTGTGGCGGCGGGACTCGCGGCGCCTGCCGGTCTCAGGACCGTCGTGGTCGGAGGAGGTGTGCTCGCCCAAGATGAAGGGCGGCGGGCGAGGAAGTTGGGTTGGCCTGTTCTGGCGAGCTACGGCATGACCGAGGCGGGGTCGCAGATCGCTACGCAATCTCCGGAACTACTGCACGAGCCGTATTTGACCGGCCCGATCGGAATCCTCCCGCACTGGGAGGTCTCGGCGGCGGAGGACGGGCGTTTGTCGATCCGCGGCGCATCGCTTTTCTCGGGCCAGTTGTTGGACACGGGTGACGGCTGGAGATTCGAGGAAAGTGCAGGGGAGTGGTATGCGACGGGTGACGCGGGAGCGGTTGGTCCGGACGGCTTGAGTGTTGTGGGCCGGATCGACTCGATGGTGAAAATCCTGGGAGAATTGGTGGACCCCGAGGCGGTCGAGCGCCGCTTGGGGTCGTCGGGGGCAGTGGTGATCGCCGTTCCGGACGCCCGGCAGGGACACCGGTTGGTGGCGGTGGTGGAAGATCGCGGAATGATCGCGGAGACCGAACGCCGGGTGGCGGCATACAACGGAAAAAGTCCCGGCCCGGAGCGGATCGGAGCGGTGGTTCGCGTGGATCGCATCCCCCGCAGTGGCATCGGCAAGGTGCTGCGGGCCGAACTGTCGGAAAACTTCCCAATCGGCACAAATTGAAGATTGCCATTCGCACGGCGGACGCAATACTTCGGATAGCTTGATTATTTCAGGTTTTAGATTTCCGCCGTGTCGCGGACTGACGGAGCCCGGTGACGGTCCGGTCCTTCGTCCCTGCTTAACCGTCGTCTTCTGATTCCCGTTCAACCTTAACCCCGAATCCATTCCATGATCGACCGCATCGATGACTCCCAGGCCCAAGCGATTGACCAAAAGAAAGGGTCGCCGGGAGGAAAGGCGCGGAAGACAGGGAGTCGAAAACGGGCGACAGCACTCGACTTCGGGCTCAAGGCGCCATCCCAAGCGGTGAAGAACTTCGTGCTCGATACGAACGTGCTGATCCACGATCCGAGCTGTCTCAACCGCTTCCAGGAGCACCACATCTGCATTCCGGTCGATGTGCTTGCCGAGCTGGACCGTTTCAAGAGCGAGCAGTCCGAGCGAGGGGCGAACGCCCGTCGGGTGCACCGGATGCTGACGGAGCTGTTCTCGAGTTCCTCGGCCATCACCTCCGGTGTTCCGACCGAAGGAGGGGGAACGCTTCGGATGGTGATCTACGATCCGGCCAGCTGCCCGAAGAACTCGGAAGCTCTCGACCGCTTCCACCGGGTGTTCCCCGATCGCGAAAGGGTCGATCACCGGATCATGGCGGCGACGCTGCTGGTCATGCAGAACAACCGGGCTCCGGTGACGCTGGTGACCAAGGACATCAATCTCCAGCTCAAGGCGCGCGCGGTCGGGATCGACTGCGAGGACTATCTCAATGACAAGGTCGACCCGCGCGAGGTCACGAGCTACGATATCCGTCGTATTCAGGTCGACAGCAGCGAGCTGCAGCGCTTTGCCAGTTCGGGAGAGCTGGTGATTCCGCACGAGCGGCGGCCCGAGGTGGTGCTCAACCAGTATGTGCTGCTCGAAGCGGCCGAGAAGCAGACGATGCCGGCCCGCCTCGCCAGCGAGGGGCGCCTCGTGAGACTGCAGATTCCGGAGGTGCTGAAGATCCCGGACGGGATCGCGCTGAAGCCACTCAATCTCGGCCAACGTTGCCTCGTCGATGCCTTGCTCAATCCCGATATCTCGCTGGTGACCTGCTATGGACACGCCGGCACCGGCAAGACCCTGGTGGCCGTGGCCGCCGGACTGCACGAGATGTTCAACCGCAAGTACAACGGCTTGACCGTCAGTCGCCCCGTGGTGGCGATGGGTGAGCAGCTCGGTTTCCTGCCCGGGACACTCGAGGAGAAGATGCGGCCTTGGCTGCAGCCGATTCACGATGCCCTTGATCTCCTGATGCGTCCGCCGAAGACGACGGGCCCGCGTCGCAAGCAGAAGCCTGCGGATCCGTCGGTGAAGAAGCCTTATGAGATGCTGCTCGAGCAGGGTATCATCGAGATCGAGGCGCTTGCCTACATCCGCGGCCGTTCGATCCCGAACCGGTTCTTCGTTCTCGACGAGGCCCAGCAGCTCACGCCGCAGGAGGCCAAGACAGTAGTCACGCGGATGTCACGGGAGTCGAAGCTGGTGATGGTCGGCGACCCCGCCCAGATCGACAATCCGTACGTCGACAGCCGCAGCAACGGGCTGGTCTACACCCGCAACCGCCTGAAAGGTCAGCCGTTCGTGGCTCACGTGCCCTTGAGTCGCGGTGAGCGGTCGGAGCTGGCCGAGGCCGGGGCCACCCTGATGTGACCGCTTGGCGACGGACCGCCGATTGACAGCTTCGGGGAGCAGGGATTTACTGCTCCCCGTGAAGGTCCGCCTCGGTTGCTGGTTGTGGGTTCCGCTGTCGCTTATGGTGGCGGGCTGCGGCGCGTGGCCGGGGTCTTCCGGAGCCGGCGGCTGGAAAGCGGCGGTGGAGGTTCAGGCGTCGCAACTCGGCTACCGAAACTGGATCGTTATTGCGGAGAGCTCTTTTCCGGCCCACAGCCGGCCGGGAACCCGACAGGTGAATTCCTACCAACCGATCCCGGTCGTGCTGGACGAGGTGCTCAAGACTCTGGAGCGGACCGAGCATGTGCGGCCGCAGATCTACGTGACCCGTGAACTCCGGGCGGTGGAAAATGATTTCGCTCCTGGCATCGACAGTTACCGCGGCGAGCTGGACTCCGCCTTGCATGGCTACGAAGTGACCGAGCTCGATCAGGACTCGCTGCTGACCTTGGTGCAGGACGCGCAGCGCAGCTTCGATGTGCTGGTGATCCGGACCACCAGTGCCTTGCCCTACTCAAGTGTTTTCATGGAGCTGAAGCCCGGCTACTGGGACGGTGATTCCGAGCAACGGCTGCGTCAGCGGCTCGAGCAGGAGCGGCGGGAAAAACTCGCTTCCCCGTGACCTTCGGCGCAGGTTCGCCGCGCAGATGAAGAAGGACGACGAAATCAAGGCCGAGCGGGAGAGCGCATGGATCGGCGATGCCGTGCTGGCACTGTTCGCCCGCACTTGGGTCCTTCAGGAGCGCGGGAAAATGGACGGCGAGTGGTTCACCCGTCTGACTTCGAACGACTTCCTCAGCGCCTTCGGCCAGCCGACCCGGGTCGAGGCCAAGATCGGGGAGATCTACCGGCAAGGTGGCCTCGAAGCGGCCTTCGAGTGGATGGAGGCCGAATTGCTGCCGCTTTTCCGCAAGCAGATGGCCCGACGCTGATCCGGCCGAGCCGGAAATCCCGAGCTTCCCGGGTTTTGAGTATTGCCTGATAATCAGGAAATATTGCATGGTCCGCCCATGTTGCGCGTCCGGGACAGGCGCGTGGCAAATTGGGACTTCGCACATGGAACATCGCGCCGGGCAACCGAGGTTGGTGATCGCCTGCGGCGGCACGGGAGGACATCTCTTCCCGGGGCTTGCGGTGGCGGAGGAATGGACGGCGCGTGGCGGCGAGGTGCTGCTCTTGGTTTCCGAGAAGAAGATCGATCAGGAGGCGTCCCGGAAGTACACGGGCTACCGGTTCGAAACGATCCCGGCGCTGCCGAAGCCGGCGACGCTTTCGCCAAAGATGGTGCCGTTTCTCCTGAGCCTCTGGAAGACGATCGGACGCTGCAAGGGGCTGCTGAAGGACTTCAGGGCGGATGCCGTGCTCGGGATGGGCGGATTCACGTCGCTGCCGCCGGTGCTGGCCGGCAAGCGGCTCGGATTGCCGGGCTTCGTCCATGATTCCAATGCCCTTCCGGGCAAGGCGAACCGGCTCACGAGCCGCTGGTGTCGCGAGGCGCTGGTCGGGTGGGAGGCGGCCTGCAAGCACTTCACCAAGGCGAAGTGCGTGGTGACCGGCACGCCGGTGCGTGCGGAGCTGCGCGAGCTGCCCGATCGGGCGGTGGCGGCGCAAAAGTGGGGACTGGATCCGTCGAAGCCGACGTTGCTGGTGATGGGTGGAAGCCAGGGCGCGAGAAAGCTGAACTCACTGGTCGCCTCGGCGCCGCTCGATCCGGAACTTCAGGTGCTTCACATCGCCGGCCCGGGGGATCAGGAGCGGGTCGAAGCCGAGGCCGGCGGACGCGACGGCTACCGGGTGGTCGGATTTTGCGATGACATGCCGTCGGCCTACGCGGTGGCCGATGCCGTTGTGGCGCGGTCGGGGGCGTCGAGCATGACGGAACTCGCGTATCTCGGTTTGCCCTCGATTCTCGTGCCGTTTCCCTTTGCGGCGGACGATCACCAGACCTTCAACGCACGCGTGTTCGCCGACGCCGGCGCGGCGTTTCTCGAGCAGGAGGCCGACCTCACGGTCGACTCGCTCGGGGCGAGGATTTCTGAGCTCTTGCAACCCGGAACCCGGGAGCGCATGTCGGCGGCGGCCAAGGCGCTCGCGCTTCCCGATGCCGCCGCGCGGGTGTGCAGCGCCGTCGAGGCGACCCTGAAATGAACGAACTTTCCCAACGGCTGACCGACCTTTCCCGACCTTTGCGCATCCACCTCGTGGGTGTCGCCGGATCGGGCATGAGCGGGCTTGCCCTGCTGCTGATGGGCATGGGCCACCGGGTCAGTGGTTCGGACAAGGTGACCAGCGCCGAGACCGAGCGGATGCAGGGACTTGGCCTGAGATTCTCATCGCCGCACACCGCCGATGCGGTGGATGGCGCCGATGTCGTCGTGTATTCCTCCGCCATCCGGCCCGAGAATCCGGCTCTCGCCGCGGCCCGCGCCAACGGGATCCGGATGATGCGCCGCGCCGAGTGCCTCGCGGCGATCCTCCACACACGGAAGGGGATCATCGTTTCAGGAACCCATGGCAAGACGACGACCTCGGCGATGGTCGCGCACGGACTGCGGGAGGCCGGGCTGAATCCGAGCCATTACGTCGGTGCCGAGATCCCGGTGCTCGGACAGAACGCCCGGTGGTCGGAGCATGGAGAGTGGATGGTCGCCGAGGGCGACGAGAGCGACGGCACGCTGGCGCTTTACCATCCCGCCTGCGCGATCGTGCTCAATATCGAAGCGGAGCACCTCGATCATTACCGCGACATTGACGAGATCAAGGAGGTGTTCCGGACCCTGATCGCGCAAACTACGGGACCCATCGTATTTTGCGCCGAGGACGAGGGCGCGAAGGACGTTTGCGGCGGTCATCCGGAAGCCATCAGCTACGGCTGGTCGGATGCCGACTACGTCGCCGGGGAAATCCGTGAGTTGCGTGGCGCGACCGCGTTCTCGGTTTTCCGGAAGGGAGAGAAGCTCGGCGAGGTCGAACTGGCCATTCCCGGGCGGCACAACGTGCTCAATGCGTTGGCGGCGATTGCCACCTGCGACCGGCTTGGCGCGGATTTCCTGCTCGTTTCTAGGGCTCTCAACAGCTTCGCGGGCGCCAAGCGGAGGTTCGAGACGAAGTATCTGTCGAAGCGGCTGCGCATTGTCGACGACTACGGCCATCATCCGACCGAGATCGCGGCGACACTGCAGACGGCGCGACAGTTGAAGCCGGAGCGCGTGGTAGTTCTTTTCCAGCCTCACCGGTTCACCCGGACTCAGGCACTTGCCGAAGATTTCGGCGAGGTGCTGGCGAAGGCGGATGAGGTCTTCGTGTGCGATGTCTATCCCGCCAGCGAGCGGCCGATTCCCGGCGTCAGCGGCCAGACGGTTGTCGATGCGGTGAACCGCCACGGCGGCACGGCGGTGTCGGTGCCCAACCTTGCCGCCGCGCACCACCGCGTCGGCAACGCCCTAGACCCGGGCGACCTGCTGATCACGCTCGGCGCCGGCAATGTGCACGAAGCGGGTACGCGGATCGCGCGCGACCAGAAGGTCGTCGAGGAGATGCTGCAGTTGGTGACCGACGGAGCGATGACGGTGCGCCTCTACGAACCGATGCGCCGTCATACGACCATGCTGGTCGGCGGCCCGGCACAGTTCTGGATCGAGCCGCACACTTTCGAGGCCTTCGCCGAGGCGGTCGCGTATTGCCGCGAGCGCGGCATCGCGGTGCGTGTGGTTGGCCGGGGCTCGAATCTGCTCGTGCGCGACGGCGGCATCCGCGGTGCGGTGATCCATCCGAAGGGCGGCGAATTCAACGACTGCCATGTGGATGAGGAGGGTCACGTCGTCGCCGGTGCGGGAGTGCGCCTGAAAAAGGTGGCGAGTGTGGCCGAAGCGGCCGGCATCGGTGGCTTCGAGTGGATGGAAGGCATTCCCGGAAACGTGGGTGGCGCCCTGCGCATGAATGCGGGGGCGATGGGCGTCGAGACCTTCGACCAGGTCGTCAGCGTGACGCTGCTCGGCGAGGATGGGGAGATCGTCACCCGGAGTCGCGATGAGGTTGAGTCGTTCTACCGCAACGTGCCCGAACTCCGACGGAATTTCGCCCTGAAGGCGGTCTTCTCCGGCGAACCCGACACGGCCGAGAATATCCGCCAGCGCTGGGACGATTCCCGCGCCAAGCGTCGTGCCACCCAGCCGGTCGCTGCCAGCGCCGGCTGCATTTTCAAGAACCCGGAGGCTGTGCCGGCCGGTATGCTCGTCGACGAGCTGGGCATGAAAGGCACGGGCGAAGGTCCGGCCGAGGTGTCCGCCGAGCACGGCAACTTCATCGTCAACCGCGGCGGTGCGAAGGCGGGCGACGTGCTCGGACTGATCGAACGGATCCGCGGGCAGGCGCGTATGAAACGGAACATCGAACTTGAGACCGAGGTGAAGATCATCGGTGAAGACGAACCCACCTTTTAGACCATGTTGCCGGAATCACTGAAAATCGCCGTGCTGATGGGCGGACCGGGCTCCGAGCGCGAGGTTTCGCTGGCGTCGGGCAAGGCGGTCGTTGCCGCGTTGCAGGGGGCCGGTCTCGATGCGGTGCCGGTCGATGTGCATGGTCCGGACTTCGTCTTGCCGGACGCTACCGGGCTCGCCTTCAACGTGATCCACGGGACCTTCGGCGAGGACGGACAGTTGCAGGACATTCTCGAAAAACGGGGAGTCCCGTACACCGGAGCCGGAGCGGCGAGCAGCCGGGTTGCTTTTGACAAGAATCTCGCCAAAGCGCGGTTTGTCGCCGCAGGTGTTCCGACACCTGCCTCCGAGATCGTTGACGTGTCCGGCGGGCCTCGCCTGCCCTCGTTCGAGGCGCCGTTCGTGGTCAAGCCGCCGCGCGAGGGATCGAGTGTCGGGGTCAGCATCGTCAGAGAGGCCTCCGCGGCCATGCCGGCGATGGAGGAAGCCGCCAAGTATGGAGACGAGATTCTGGTCGAGCAGTTCGTGGAAGGGAAGGAGCTGACCGTCGGGGTGCTGGATGATGTGGCGATGCCGATCGTCCACATCGCCCCGCGCGACGGCTTCTACGACATGAAGAACAAGTATCCGTGGCTCGGCGGTGGGGCGGGAAGCGACTACTACTGCCCGGCCGACCTTGATCCCGAGACCACGCAGCGGGTGCTGGATGCGGCGCTTGCCGGCCATCGCTCGCTCGGCATCGAGGTTTATTCGCGGGTCGACGTGCTGCTCGACGCGGACGGCAATCCCTTCGTGCTCGAGGCCAACACGATTCCGGGTATGACCGAAACCAGCCTGCTTCCGAAGTCGGCCGCCGCCCACGGGATTCCCTTTGCCGATCTCTGCATCCGTATCGCCGAAATCTCACTGAACCTCGGAGCCCGATAAGCCATGTTCAAACGCCGCACATCACGAGTCCGCCAGCGCCGCCAGGTGAAGGTGCTGCGTGCGAGCGTGATGTCGCCGCGGATTTTCTGGCACGACTTCCGCCGCGCGGTTTTCTCGCTGATCCGCTACACGCTGCTCGCGGCGCTCATTGTCGCGGCCGGATGGGGGATCTGGCTCGGGGTGCAGAAGGGCCTTCTGAAGAATGACGAGTTCCGGATCCAGCATCTGGTGCTCAACGACAATCCCGCGATCGATGAGATCCGCCTGCTGGAAGTCACCGGCATCGACCTGTCCGGCAGCCTCTTCGATTGCGACCCCGACAAGATCCGTGCCAGTCTGGTCGCCTTGCCCGAGATCTCCAACGCGAGTGTCACCCGCGAGTTTCCGGGAGATCTGGTGATCCGGGTGAAGGCGCGCGAGCCGTTCCTGTGGATCGCTTGCGAGCAGCTCGGTGTGCCTCCGAGGGGGCGGGACCGGGGGCTGATGATCGATCGGGCGGGCAGGCTGTTCCCGTGCCCCGAAGGGGATTTCGACAGTGCCTTGGATCTTCCGGTGATGGAGTTGAGGAATGGCGGCGAGGCCCTTGTTCCGGGGGAGAAGCTGGTGAATACCGACTTCGACCGGCTGCTTCGCCTTTACCGCGTTGCCGAGGAGATGCTACCCGAGGCCTCCGGCTGGATCGACTCGATCCGGTTGCACAAGGATTGGGGCTGTGTGCTGACGACCCGGGACGGCATCGAAGCGACCTTCGGTCACGGTGACCTCGAACGGCAGATGGGTGATTTGCTTGCCGCGATGGAACATGCGCGGGAAAAAGGGGACCGGATCGCGACGATCGTCTTGGTCGGGCGGCGCAACCAGCCGGTGACTTTCCACGAAGTCGCGCCTCCTCGGGCAATCCCGGTAGAGGAAGCGCAATTGCAACCCGAGCCCGAGTCCGCCGGACAAGCCGACCTTCGCCAACTCCTCGAACGCTGACCCCTCCATGGCACGAACCAAGATCCACGTCGGACTCGAAATCGGCACCAGCAAGATCTGCATGGTGGTCGGTGAGGTGAAGTCGGACGGCTCGGTCAAGATTCTCGGAGTCGGGCAGTCGAAGTCGGTCGGCGTGCGGAAGGGCGAGATCTATGATTTTCCCCAGGTCCGCGCCTGCGTGAAGGACGCGCTGGTGAAGGCGGAGGACGCGAGCGACGTCGAGATCGGCAGCGTCTTCCTGGCAGTCACCGGTTCACACATCCAAGGAGTAAACCACCAGGGAAGTTTCCGCCTGCCGGACAGCGAGGACACGATCGACGCCGACCATGTTCGCGAAGCGAAGGAGATCGCGCGTGCGGTCACCATTCCCCCGGATCACGTCTATCTTCACCATGTGCCGCGCCGGTTCGGGGTCGATGGCTTTCATCAGGCGAGCAGCCCGGTGGGTCTCACCGGCCGCACCGTGGAAGCGGATTACCATGTGGTGCATGGCATCCGTTCGCGGATCGAAAATCAGATCAAGTGTGTGCGGGAGATGCCGCTGGATGTCGACGACCTCGTGTTCTCGCCGATCGCGACCGCGCAGGTGGCTCTCAATCGTGAGGCCCGTGACCGGGGAGCGCTGGTGATCGATATCGGCGGCGGCACGACTGACTACGCGCTGTACGTCGATGGCATGATCGAGGCCAGCGGATGCATTCCGGTCGGTGGCGATCACATCACCAACGATATCCACCTCGTCACCGGCCTGCCCTTCTCGAAGGCGGAGCTCCTCAAGGTCCGCGAGGGCGATGCCTCCGGCGACGCCGCCCGTTCGGTCGGGGTGGTCAAGGTGGGCGACGAGAAAGGCTTCGCCGAGGCCGAGGTGAAGCGCCAGTTGCTCAACGATATCATCCGCCAGCGCCTTGAGGAGACCCTCGGGCTGCTGCTCAAGCGCCTGCCCGACGGATCGGTCGACAAGATCGGCACCGGCGTGTTCCTCGCCGGTGGCACCAGCCTGATGCGCGGCTTTGGCGAGCTCGCGCACGATATTTTCCGCCGGGATATCTACCGTCCCGAGCCGCCCGAACTGAGCGGCGTGCAAGCCAGTTTCAAGGACCCCCAGTTCACCACCGCCCTCGGACTCATCCGATACGCCCAGATTGTCGAAAGCGAGAGGTCGCCGAAGCGCGGCTTCCTGCGTAAGATTTGGCCTTTCGCCCGCTGACCCACACCCTTGCCATGATCGAATTCCCACGCGACCCGCAGAACGTCATCCCGACGTCATCCGTCAAAATCGTCGGCCTCGGAGGGGCTGGTGCCAACATGCTCGACCGCGTCGCGCTCGACGGTCTCGACGGCGCCGAACTGCTCGCCCTCAACACCGACATCCGCACGCTTTCCGGCTCGGTGGCCGGAGAGCGGATCCAGCTTGGACGCAACCTGACGAAGGGGCTCGGAACCGGGGGCGACCCGGAGCTTGGCCATCAGGCGGTGCTGGAAGCCGAGGATGAGATCCGCGCCTCGCTCAAAGGGCGGAAGATTGTGTTTGTTTGCGTCGGTCTCGGTGGTGGCACCGGTTCCGGCTCGGCACCGATCGTCGCGCGGATCGCCCGTGAGGAAGGGGCCTTTGTCGTGATGTTCGCGACGATGCCGTTCGTCTTCGAAGGTCGGCGTCGCCGTGAGCAGGCCGAGACCTCGCTGAACGAACTGGCGGTTCTCTCCAATGCGTTGGTGACTTTCGACAACAGCCGGATGGGCGAACTGGTTTTGGCCAAGCAGGGGATTCACGAGGCGTTCGCCGCGGCCGACCGGATGATCTCCGAGAGCATCAAGGCGGTGATCCGTCTGGTCGTGCGACCGGGCCTGATCAACATCGGTCTCGACGACCTGATGAGTGCGCTGCGGACGACCCGTTCGCGCTGTCTGTTCGGTTCCGGCATCGCCCGGGGCAAGGACCGGGCGCAGAAGGCACTGCGCAACGCCCTGGCCAGTCCGCTTCTCGATCAAGGCGCCCTTCTCAAGGACGCGCAGTCGGTGCTGGTGCACCTTTGCGGCGGCGAGGACCTCACGCTTTTCGAGATCGAGTTGCTGATGGAGAGCCTTGGCAAACACGTGCCCCCGAGTGCTCATGTACTTTTCGGTGCTGCGGTCGATCCCGGGATGAACGACCAACTGAGCATCACACTGGTCAGTTCGCTGCCGGAGGAAAGGCTGCGGGACCGCCCGACGATGGAGCGCGCCGAAAGGTCGGCTTCCGGTCTTGAGCCGAGTGTAGGCTTCGCGTCGCCGCTGGTGGAGGACGAGCCGGACCCGGAGCCCGAACCGGAACCCGAGGACAAGATGGAGGAGGACTCCGAGCCCGAGTGGGCGCCGGATCCGGAGCCTGAGGCGGTCGCCGAACCTGAGATCGAGGAACCGGAAAAACCGGAAGAGGAACCCGACGAGCCGGAGGACGAGGACGAGCCGGTCGCTGAAGAGGTTGAAGAGCCGGAGGTTGAGGAGGATGAAGAGCCCGATACCCCGAGGTCTCTGGAGGATGACGGCTTCTTTGCGGAGTCCGAACCGAAGGAGGAAGAAGAGCCTCCGCGGCTCGAGCCGGATGACGATGATGACGCGCCGTTCGCCGAGTCAGGTTTCACGCTCAAGCCGGTCGGTAGCAAGCTGCCCAAGCGGCGCAAGGACCGGCCCGCGAAGTCGAAGGAGGAAACGGATGATTTCGCCTCGGCGCCTGACGATCTGTTCGGAGAAGGTCTCGACGACCTCGAGGACGAATTCGCTCCGAAGAGCGGCAAGTCTCAGTCAGAGCTGAGCTTCGACGGGGGCCCCAAAGGGCGGTTCGAGGGCTCGGATCCGAGTGTTTTCGAAGGCGAGGATCTCGACGTTCCCGCATTCCTGCGAAAGAAGCGCAAGTGAGCCAACGTCTCAAAAATGGACGGCCCCGCCGGCACAAGTCCGACGGAGCCGTCTCCCCCCAAAGAAAACTGTAGCGCTCAGGTGCGAAGATCGTTGGAACTTCCTCACTCGGAGCGGGGGAAACATGTCAGCGTTGGGGCTTTCCCACAATGCGTGTTGATACGTACCGGGATCGTGCGTAGTCTTACGCAGAACTTCCCCCGTTGCTGATCCGTGCTAGGTAAAGCCTACTTCCAACTTTCGAACTCCCTGCAATCGGCGAGGAGTTTTTCTGAGGTCGCCACTTTGCTGTCGAAGGATCTTCCTCCTCTGATCGGCGCGGACTCCTGCGTCTTGAGCGAGTCCTGTTCCCACGGCAAGATCCTGAACATCTACGGGCAGGGCCGGGTTGCGGATACCGGTCGGGAGAGGCTGGACGACCTCAACCGGCTCTACGGGGAACACCCGCTGCTCGACAAGGTGGTTCAGCAGGACCCCGGCGAACTGGGTGTGGCATCGAGTGATTTTGTCGATCCTGAGGAGTATGCGAATCTCGAATTCAACAAGATCCTGCACGAAGGCAGGCCGATGCTTGAGGCGCTGTTCGGCAAGCTTGCGACCTGCTGCCGCAAGACCACGCTGCTGATTGCTTACAAGCGCGACGGAATCTTCAACTCGGAGAACCGTGAGGTGTTCGATGCCGTCCTGTTCATCGCACGCGCGGTCCTCGAGCGCATCGGCAGCCAGAGTGTCGAGCATGCGGTTCGCAATTTCCTTCTCACCACTTCGGCAGGGGCGCCGGTCGCGATCTTCATCGTGCAGCTGAACTCCGAGAAGGAGATCATGCCGCTCAGCTACGAGGCGGTGCGTCAGGCTGAAAAGTGGTGGGCGCTCGATGAGGCGTTCCGGATCATGCCCGAAGAGGCCTACATGGCCCATCGGATGGAACTGATGGATGCCTGGACGGATCCGGTCACCGCGCAGTTCAAGCAGATCCAGATCGACCTCGGCGGGGGCGTGATGCCGTGCTACGCGATGCCGAAGGCGAACGGTGAGATCATTCTCATCATGCCGGTGTCCGGAAGCCTGCCGAGTGGGGATGAAGCGCTGAAGGCGATCCTGACCCGGCGCCAGCGCGAGATCATGGAATGGATCGCCGAAGGCAAGACCAGCGCCGAGGCGGCGATCATCCTCGATATCAGCCCGCGGACGGTCGAGAAACACCTGGAGGCGGTGTTCCAGCGGCTCGGCGTCGAGAACCGGATCGCGGCGGTTCGCCGGTTCCTCGATCTGAAGGGCGGTCAGCCGGCATAGCCGAGCCACGGCCCGAGCCACTTTTCGGCTTCCTCGACGGTCCAGCCCTTGCGGTTCGCGTAGTCTTCGATCTGGTCCTTCTGTAGCTCGCTGATCGCGAAGTAGCGGCTCTCCGGATGGGAGAACATCAGTCCGCTCACGGCGGCTCCGGGATGCATCGCACAGCTTTCGGTCAGGGTGACGCCGGTCTTTTCCGCGGCCTCCAGCAGATCGAACAGGACCGGCTTTTCGGTGTGGTCCGGCTGGGCCGGATATCCCGGGGCCGGGCGGATGCCGCGATACTTCTCCTTGATCAGTTCGTTGTGGTTGAACTCGTTCGGGCGTTCGTAGCCCCATTCGACCCGGGCGCGGTGGTGAAGCAGCTCCGCGAACGCCTCGGCGAGCCGGTCGGCGATCGCCTTGATCATGATCGATTTGTAGGGGTCGGTCTCCTTCTCCGAAACCTCCTTCGCCCACTCGTCGGCACCGTGGATGCCAACGACAAAGCCGCCGATGTAATCGTTCGCGGCACCGACCGGAGCGATGTAGTCCGCCAAGGCCATGTGGGGCTTTTCGGACTCCTTCGCCACTTGCTGGCGCAGCGTGTGGAAGCGCGCGCGTTCGGTGCCGCGTGTGTCGTCTTGCCAGACGATGATGTCGTCGCCCTCGGCATTCGCCGGGAAGAAGCCGTAGATGCCGCGGGCGGTGAAGCGCTTCTCGGCAATGATCTGCTCGAGCAGTTCCTTCGCTTCGGCATACAGTTCCTGAGCCTGTGCCGCTCCGCCTTCGTTGCGGGTCTTGAGCGTCTCGGTTTCGCGATCCCACACTCCGCGCAGCTCCCAAGCATGGAAGAACGGCGTCCAGTCGATGTATTCGGAGAGTTCGCGCAGTGATTGTCCGTCCATCACGCGGGTGCCGGTGAACGACGGGACGGCAGGTGATCCGGCGGACCAGTCGAACTGCGGCGCGTTCTTGCGGGCCTCTTCGAGCGACACCGTCGGCTTGTCCTTCTTGTTGAAGTTCTCACGCAGCGTCACGTGCTGCGCTTCGTTGTCAGCCACGAATTTACCGCGGCCGTCCTCGGAGAGCAGCGAGGTGGTCACCGGCACGGAGCGCGAGGCGTCGAGCACGTGAACCACCGGGCCGCTGTAGTGCGGCGCGATTTTGACCGCAGTGTGCGCCGCCGAGGTGGTGGCGCCGCCGATCAGCACGGGGGTCGACATTCCGCGACGCTCCATTTCCTTGGCCACGTGGATCATCTCGTCGAGCGACGGAGTGATCAGTCCCGACAGCCCGATGATGTCGGCGCTCTTCTCGATGGCCGTCTCGAGGATCTTGTCGCACGGCACCATCACGCCGAGGTCGATGACCTCGAAGCCGTTGCAGGCGAGCACCACACCGACGATGTTCTTGCCGATGTCGTGCACGTCGCCCTTTACGGTCGCCATGATCACGCGACCGGCGGAGAGCGTCTTCTCGGCCTTGATCCGGGCCTGTTCGGCGGTCAGCGAGGCGTCTTCCTTTTGGAATCGCTCGATGATCGGTGCGAGTTTTTCCTCCTTCTCCTCCTCCATGTAGGGCTCGAGATAGGCGACCGCCTTCTTCATCACGCGGGCCGACTTCACGACCTGCGGGAGGAACATCTTTCCGGCGCCGAACAGATCCCCGACGACGCCCATGCCGTCCATGAGCGGACCCTCGATGACCTTCAGTGGCTTCTCGTACTTCTGCCGGGCTTCCTCGGTGTCCTCCTCAATGAAGCGGTCGATCCCTTTGAGGAGCGCGTGCTCGAGCCGCTTCTCGACCGGCGCCTCCCGCCATGAAAGATCCTCGGCCTTGGCTTCCTTCTTCTGACCCTTGAATTGTTCGGCGAGGTCGAGCAATCGCTCGGTTGCGCCCGGGTCGCGGTTGAGGAGGACGTCCTCGACGTGCTTGAGCAGTTCCGGATCGATCTCATCGTAAACCTCGAGCATGCCTGCGTTGACGATGCCCATGTCCATCCCGGCCTTGCCGGCGTGGTAGAGGAAGGCCGAGTGCATCGCTTCGCGGACCGGGTTGTTGCCGCGGAACGAGAACGACACGTTCGAGACACCGCCCGAGACCTTGGCGCCGGGAAGGTTCTCCTTGATCCAGCGGGTCGCGTTGAAGAAATCGACCGCGTAGTTGTTGTGCTCCTCGATGCCGGTGGCGACGGTGAGGATATTGGGGTCGAAGATGATGTCTTCCGGGTTGAAACCGACCTCGTCGACGAGGATCCGGTAGGCGCGTTCGCAGATCCGGGTCTTGTCCTGGTAGGTCGCGGCCTGGCCTTTCTCGTCGAAGGCCATCACCACCGCGGCGGCGCCGAACTTCATGATCGTCCGGGCCTGCTCGCGGAAGTTGTCCTCGCCCTCCTTGAGCGAGATCGAGTTCACGATACCCTTGCCCTGCAGACACTTGAGGCCCGCGAGGATGATTTCCCACTTCGAGGAATCTACGGTGATCGGCACCTTCGTGATGTCCGGCTCGGACTGCACGAGATTGAGGAATCGCGACATCATCTCAACGCCGTCGATGAGGCCGTCGTCGAAGCAGATGTCGATCACCGGTGCGCCGTTGTCGACCTGCTGGCGCGCGACCGACAGGGCGTCCTCCAGCTTGCCTTCCTGAACGAGTTTCCGGAACCGCGGCGAGCCGGCGACGTTGGTCCGCTCGCCGATCATCAGGAAATTCTTGTCCGCCGTGTGGTTGTAGGGCTCGGTGCCGGCGAGGCGAAGTACGGGATCGAGCGTAGGAAGTTTCCTCGGCTCGACCTCGCGCACCGCTTTCGCGATTTCGGCGATGTGCTCCGGGGTGTTGCCGCAGCAGCCGCCGGCGAGATTGATGAAACCCGACCGAGCGAAGTCGCCGACCAGCCGGTTCATGTCGGCAGGAAGATAGGGGAACCCGGTGGACGAGAGCGGATCCGGCATTCCGGCGTTCGGGTAGCAGGAAACGTAGGTGCCGCAGACCTGAGACAGTTCGTCGATGAACGGTCGCATCTCCTCCGGACCGAGCGAGCAGTTGAGGCCGACAGCCAGCGGTTTGACGTGCTCGACCGAGTTCCAAAGGGCCTCGACCTTCTGCGCCGAGATCATGGTCTCGCCACCTTTGCCGACGGCGGCCGAAATGATGATCGGCAGGCGGAAGCCGTCCTCATCGAAAACATCCTGGGCCGCGACCGCCGCCGCCTTGGCGTTGAGCGCGTCGAAGATCGTCTCGATCATCAGGATATCGACGCCGCCCTCCACCAGCGCGCGGATCTGCCGTTTGTAGTCCTCGTAGACCTGGTCGAAGGTCACCGAGCGGAAGCCGGGGTCATTCGGGTCGACGGCCGAGTTGTTCAGCCCGACCGTCAGCGGGCCGATGGCGCCGGCAACGTAGCGTGCGACGCCGGTGTCGTTGGCGACCCGTTCGGCGGCTTCCCGCGCGAGGCGTGCCGAGGCGATGTTGATCTCCGCGGCGAGCTCCCTAAGTAAGGGATCGTCGAGAACCTTCTGGTAGAACTCCGGATCCTTGCGTCCCTTGCCCGACTCCCGCGGATCCTCGACGAAGAATTCGCTCTGGGCGATCGACGTGCCGGAAAACGAGTTGGTCTCGATGATGTCGGACCCCGCTTCCAAGAAGCGCTTGTGGATGTCGGCGATGACATCCGGACGGGTCAGGCAGAGAATGTCGCCATTGTTGAGGAGATCCTTTTCGGTGTTCTCAAACCGCTGGCCGCGGGCGTCGGCCTCCTTCAGGCCGTAGCCACGGATGGTCGTTCCCATCGCGCCATCCAGCATCAGGATGCGCTTCTCCAGGGCGGCGGTCAGTTCAGCGGTCGCGTCGGGTCGCGGCATGCCCAGAACCTAGGAAATCCCCGACCGCCCGCAAGAGACAAATCATCATATCACGATTTGATGATGGGAGATTTTCGGGGGTCCTGCCGATCGCTCAACGGGTGACGATCCGGGCTTGAAACTCGATCATGTCGTTCACGAGGTGGCCGGCGAGGTTTTCGAAGAACCGGGCGGATCCGTAGAGGATTCCCCATCGGGTCCGATCGACGGCAAATGACGCTTGGGCGGCGGGCTTGCCGTCCGGGGTGAGACCGGAGCAGGCGGTGAACTCGATCGGCTCGGTGATCCCTCGCAGGGTCAATTCCGCCGTTACAGCGAGATTGGGCGTGCCCGGTGCGGTATCCTGCAGCTCCTTGGCAGCAGTGATTTCAAGCCGGCAATCCGGATGCTCGGCGGCGTCGAGGAAATCGTGATCGAGGAGGTGCCGGATCAGGACATCGTGGAGCGGGTCGCCACCAAGATCAGTGCAGCGGAGTGACTGCAGATCGAACTCGATCCGCCCGCCGGTCAGCTGGCCGTGGTCGAAGTCCAGTGCCCCCGCGGTAATCGCGATCGTGCCGAAATGTTTGTTCAGCAGATTCCGCCCGGTCCACTCGAGCCGGCACTCGGAAAGGTCGAGGTCGAGCGTGCCATTCGGCGGCTCGGGAATTGCCGGGGCTGAAGTGGTGCCCTCCGTGTCCAACCCGGCTTGTTTCCAGCCCTCGATGCCTCCTTCAAGGACCGACACGTCTTGATATCCGCTCCGGACAAGCTTCTCGGCGGCCATGCGGGCTTCGTGGCTTTTCGCGGACGCGCCGCAAAGGACGGTGGGCAGGTCGGAATCGGGAGCGGTGTCGCCGAGCCGCTCGAGAAACGAGACTTCGAACACGCAATTGTTCACGGCTCCCGGCACGTGTTCAGCAGTGAAGTCTTCGGCAAGTCGCACATCGAGAACCCGCGGAGGTGAAGCGTTGCCAAGTCGGTCGGACAGTTCCTTCGGAGAGATCGATTTCATCGGAAATAGGGGTCTACGTCCGTTCCTTGGTCGGCTCGGGCGCGATGCAAGTTGCGATTTCGGTTCGGCAGTGCGGCCTGCCGGTGCTATGGGTAGAGAATGAGAGCTCTCCCACTCTGCATGGTTTGCGCGTTGATGGCATGCCTTTCGGCTGACGAAATCGGCAAATCTCCAACCGCCTTCGAGACCGAGGGGAATGGCGGGGCGGCGAGAGGCTCCGTTTCGATCCGGAAGACACGTCCGGACCAAGCTCCGAAGAAGATCACCTACATTGCCGTTTGTGACGTTCGGGACTGGAAGAACAAGGAGGGGCAGGTGATCCGCGCCTGCATGCTTGCCTTCGAACGCAATCCGGCGGATCCCGAGACCAAGCCGCTGACCTTGGTCAGCGAGGGCAAGGTGCGTCTGCTCCTGGAGGGTCGCAAGCAGTTCAACCTCTACCCCTTGTCGAATCTCAGCGAGGAGGATCAGAACTTCGTCGACGGGCTCATCCGTGCCCGCAAGGCCGCCGCCGAAGCGGCTGCGGAGAAGACGGCGCCCGAGAAGGAGGAGTAAGGCGAAATCGTCAATCGGTCGGATTCGGCTTGGCGGGTGCTGGCCGGATGGCGGAGCATCGCACCGATGTTTTCTGTGAAATGCGGCCGCATTGCGGCCATCGCAATGGCTTGGGCGGCATGCGTTGCCATCGCCTCAGGGGAGACGGCCGAGGAGAAGATCGACCGTCTCGAGCGGTCGAACGAGGCGCTCCGAAAGTTCGCCCTCGATGGCTTGGTCGGCCGCCGCTACGAGGAGATCAAGACCAAGGACGGCACGGTGTATCCGGAGCCGGTGGTGGTCGATGTGTCCGGTCGGGTGGTGAGGATCCGTTACGAGGAGGACGGCCGCGAAAGCACGGCAAGCATCGACCTCGGCAACGGTCCGGCCGAATGGTCCGTCCTGCTGCCTCCGGGTGAAGCGAGCGAAGCGGTTGTCGTCCGGGGTGAGGCAACCAAGCCGGGCCAGAAGGTGGCCAAGGCGATCGTGGTGATCGAGGGTGACCAAGGGGTTGGCACCGGCTTCCTCGCCGAGAGCGAGGGGAAGGTCTATCTCTACACGGCCGCCCACGTGCTGTCAGGCAACACCCGGCTGGCGGTGAAGCTGCAGAACGGGCGAAAGATCACGTCCTTCGGCAAGTTCGAAGCCTCCGACGGAGCGGATCTCGTCCGCCTTGAGGTGACCGAGGAGGTCGACTCTCCGCTGAAAGTCGCGTCTTCATCGGGTCGCGCCCGCGAGGACATGGTTGTCTTCGCCGCAGGCAATGCCGGCGGTGGTGGCACGGTCGGTTTCGAGCGGGGCAAGATCGTGGGTGTTGGCGCGGAGTCGATCGAGATTGATGCCGACGTGATTCAGGGCAACAGCGGTGGACCGATCCTCGATGGCGTGACCCACGAGGTGCTCGGAGTCGTGACGCACCTGATTGCCGCCCGTCTCGACCATTGGGCGAAGGAGACCCGCTATTCCGATGTCCGCCGTTTCGGTTGCCGTCTCGACCGCAAGTGGGGATGGCAGGACATTGCCATCGGCCGTTTTCTCGGTGAGGGGCAGAAGCTCAAGGAGGTCACCGATCTCAACGAACTGTTCATCATCGCGATGCAGCCCAGCGAGTGGGAGAGCTCCCGCCTTTCGGATTTCAAGGGTCACATCGTTGAGAAGGAGATCCGCGCGCTCCAGGACTGGATCGACGACAAAAGCGGGAGCGGCACCGGAGTCAGCGAGGCCGATCGCAAGCGGAAGGTGGCCGCTCTCTTCACCGGAATCCAGTCGTCGTCGCGGGCCCAACTGCGGGCGTTCAAGCCGGATCGTTACGTCTGGTTCCACCGCGAGATGGCGGAGCAGGCGATGAAACTCCGGGAGGAACTCGACAAGGCCTGCAACGAGGCGGTTGACGATTTGCGTTGAGCCCATCGGCAGGCTAGGGATTTCCCATGCTCATTCCATTTCTCCTTCGCCTGCTCGGCATGGTGGCGGTGCCGCTCGTGGCGTCGTGCGCCGGCGGTTACCATCAGGACTTCCGCGAGGCGGTCGCCGCCCAGCCGGTGCCGCCGACATCACCTCTCGGACCTTGGAAGGGTGAGTGGCGGAGCGAGGTCAACGGCCACCACGGACCGCTGTGGTGCGTCATCCGGCCCGACGGACCGGATCATCACGACTTCCGCTACCGCGCCGGCTGGGGGGCGCTGCAATTCGGTGACTACACGCACCGCGCCGCCACCCGGACGGGCGACGGCGCGATTGAGTTCAACGGAGAGATGGATCTTCCCGGCGGCGTGGGCGTCTACCAGGTCGAAGGCCGGGTGACTGCGGAGAAGTTTTCGGCGAAGTATCGTTCCGACCGCGGGGATCGGGGAACGATGGAAATGAGTCGCCCCTGAGAGTCCCGGGGCTGACCCGAGTTCCCGGTGCCCGCGGATTGCGCTACCCGATGCAGGTGAAGTGCGCCGCCGGCGACGAGAGCCCGGAAGGTCGTTCCCGGGTGCATGTCAGGCTGGCACCTTGATACGGTTGCCACGGAAAAGTTCTTCAGGAAGATCGGCCACGCTCGATGCGATGTAGTCGGGCCGGTAGGCGTAGTTCTTCACCTCCTCGAGCGTCGTGTGACCGGAAAGCACGAGCACGGTGGTGTAGCCCATCTGCACACCTCCGAGGACGTCGGTGTACATCGTGTCGCCGACCATCACGACCTCGCCGGTCCGGAGGCCGAGCTCCTGGCGGGCGATGCGCATCATCACCGGGCTCGGCTTGCCGACCGAAAAGGCCTGCTTGCCGGTGGCCTTCTCGATTGCCGCCACGATCGCGCCACAACCGGGTCGCGCGCCGGACTCGGTCGGGCATCTCGTGTCCATGTTGGTTGCGATCAACCGGGCGCCCTTGTCGACGAGGCGGGTCGCGTGCTCGAGGATCTCGAAGTTGATCGTTCTGCCTTCGCCCACGACCACGAAGTCCACATCGTCATCGGCCACCGTGAAGCCGTTGATGTGAAGGGCATTGGCGAGGCCGTTTTCACCGACCACGAAGGCTGTGCCTCCGGGTCGCTGCGAAGCGAGGAAGCGGGCGGTGGCCATGGCGCAGGTGAAGACCTCCTCGTGGGAGGTTTCGATGCCGAGCCGGCAAAGCTTGTGCGCGACGTCGCGTCGGCTCCGCTGGCTGTTGTTAGTGAGGAAGAGAAACGGGTGTCCCTCCGCACGGAGAAAGTTGATGAAGCGATCGGCCCCCGGCACCAGCTGGTTGCCGCGGTAGATCACCCCGTCCATATCGAGTAGGAATCCAGGTGTTTTCACGGTTGGCGCCGACAGCGGCGAGCGTGCCACTTTTGGCTTTCGGAAGCATTTGGTCGGAATAGTTTCATGAAGCGCGAGCGGCCCTCATGGCAAGGCTTCCGAACCATGAAGGAAACTTAAACGACGCCCGATTTTCGACAGAACCAGCGTTTTATGGCGTTTTTAGTGACGAACGATGTAACTGGTTCTGCCGTTCATACCATCCAACCCGATTCATGAAGACATCCTGTTTGCTATTGATGACTGCAGCGGCACTGGCCGCCGAAGATCCCGGTGAGCCGCCCGTGAAAGCTCCCTATCAGAAAGGCGAAGACCGCCTTGCGGTGAATGACTGGTGGAACCGCCCGACCCCACAGAATCCCAAGCAAAAGATCATCGACCTGAAGGTCCCGCGTGATGAGGTGGTGGCATTCGGGTTGTACACGGTTTCCAACAAGACGCTGAAACTCTCCGCCCAGCTCTATCCTTTGTATCCGAAAGAGACGCGAACGGTGCGGTTGGAGATCCTGAAGGACGACAAATGGCAGGAGATCGCGAAGGCCGAAGTGAACGACCTCGGTTGGTCGGCGCTGTTCCGGGTCGAGGATTGGCCGACCGATCGCGATGTGGCGTACCGGATCCGGCACGGCGAGAAAGCGATGTTCGAGGGACTGGTCCGCAAGGATCCGGGCGACAAGGATGAGATCGTCCTGGCCGCGCTTTCGTGCAACTCGAACAAGGATCGCGGCATGCGGGAGAATTACGTTCGCAATATCAACCACCTCGACCCCGATCTGATCTTCTTCGCGGGTGACCAGTCCTACGATCACAAGGAGCACACCGCGGCCTGGCTGAAGTTCGGCCTCCAGTTCCGCGAGACGTTCCGCAACCGCCCGTGCATCTCGATCCCGGACGATCATGACATCGGCCAGGGCAATCTGTGGGGCGAAAACGGGAAAGTCGCGCAGCTCGGCTCGGGCGCCGATGGCGGATACTTCTTCCATCCGGATTACGTGAAGCAGGTCGAGCGGTGCCAGACCGCGAATCTGCCGGATCCCTACGACCCGACTCCGGTCGAGCAGGGAATCGGCGTCTACTACACCAACCTGATCGTCGGTGGTGTCGACTTCGCGATCCTCGAGGACCGCAAATTCAAGACCGGACCGAAGGACCGTCATCCGATGAAGGGACCGCGGCCGGACCATATTCGCGACCCTGATTACGATCCCAGCGTGGTCGACGTTCCCGGGCTCAAGCTGCTCGGCGACCGTCAGCTGAAGTTCCTCGAGGACTGGTCGGACGACACCGATGGAGTCGCGATGAAAGCGGTGCTTTCGCAGACCGGCTTCTGCGGTGGTGCCCACCTGCACGGCTCGAAGAACAACCGGCTGCATGCAGACATGGACTCGAACGGCTGGCCGCAGACCGGCCGCAACAAGGCGGTGTCGCTGATCAAGAAGGCGAACGCCGTGCACATCGCCGGTGACCAGCACCTCGCGACCCTGATCCAGCATGGTGTCGATGAGTTCCGCGACGGTCCGTGGGCGTTTGTGGTGCCGGCTTCGGTGAACAACTACTACGGCCGTTGGTGGTGGCCGGAGGACGAGAAGGCGGGAGGCAATCCCGACCCGGAGAATCCGCTGCCATGGAACGGCGACTACCTCGACGGCTTCGCCAACAAGATCACCGTGCATGCCTACGCCAATCCGGAGAACCCTTCGAGCGGCGGCGGCTTCGGATTGATCCGCTTCCGCAAGGACCCCGAGGAAGTGACCTTCGAGTGCTGGCCGCGGGATGTGGATGTGACGAAACCGGGTGCCAAGCAGTTCAAAGGCTGGCCGCGGACGATCTCGATGAAGCGCTGAGGTCGATTTCTGCAGTTCTCCGCCCGTGTCCTTCCGGGGACACGGGCTTTTTGTTGCCTTGGTTCGTTCGCGAAGTGGTTCCGGTCAAAGGGAACACTCAGCATTCAACAAGGAATGTCCAAATGCCATCGGATCGACGCGCGGCCTCTTGGTCATTGTGAGGTCCTTGTTGAATGTTGAGTGTTCCCCTCTGGAAGCGGTTGACCCGATCGGGGGATTCGACATTCGTCCGGACTCGTGTGAACTGGGGCAATGAGAGCATGGTTGTTTTTCGGGATCGCGACCGTCTTCAGCGCCTCGGCGCAGGAGCTGAGGCAGGGGAGGGTGTTCGAGCCGGAGCAGGGCGCGGCTGACCTCGCCGAGAGGACGAAGGAGTACGCGAGCCAGGCCGAATGGGAGGCGAAAGCGCGCAAGATCCGCGGTGGAATCCTCAAGGGAGCGAAACTCGACCCGCTCCCGGAGCGCACGCCGCTGAAGCCGATCCGGCATTCGGTGAAACCACTCGACGGTTACTCGGTCGAGAACGTGGCGATCGAGTCGCTGCCGGGGCTCTTCGTGACGGGAAACCTCTACCTTCCGGAGCATCGGGAGAGGATGCCGCTGGTGCTCTGTCCGCACGGCCACTGGCAGGGCAAGGACCTGGCGGAGCACGGGCGCTTCCGTCACGACATGCAGAAGCGCTGCGGCGCGATGGCCCGGATGGGGTGCGCGGTCTTCGCCTGGGATGCGGTCGGGTTCGGCGAGTCGCGCGAACTCGGATGGGACCACAATTTCGGCGACGAGGTGCTGCGAATCCAATTGTGGTCGGCGATCCGGGTACTGGATTTCATGGAGAAACTTGAAGGCGCGGATCCGAAGCGGGTCGGAGTTACCGGTGCCTCGGGTGGCGCGACGCTGAGCATGCAACTCGCGGCGGTGGATGGCCGGGTGACGCTGTCGGTTCCGTGCGCGATGGTTTCGTCCTACTTCTACGGTGGCTGCAACTGCGAGAGCGGCATGCCGATCCATGTGCGACCCGGTCACGTGACCAATCCGGTCGAGATCGCCGCAGTCATCGCGCCACGGCCGCTGCTGGTGATCTCCGACGGCGGTGACTGGAGCGCGCATGTCCCGCAGGATGCCGTTCCTCACATCCGCCGGATCTACGGCTTTTATGGTAAAGAGGACCGGGTTGAGAACGCGCATTTTCCGGACGGCAAGCACGACTACAACGCCGAGAAGCGGAAGCCGCTCTACGCTTTCCTCGCGAAGCATTGGAAGCTGGATGCCGCCCGCGCCGATGAGGCGAAGGTCGAGGTGCTTTCGCCCGACCGGCTCAGGGTCTTCGACGCGGGGCATCCGGTTCCCGCCCATGCCCTGAAAGCAAACACGCCCCCGAGTTGGGGACGTGCTGATTCCGGGGGGTGATCGGTGGGCTTCGACGATGGTGATTGCGAAGGAGCACGAAAATTCCCAGGCCCGGGCATTGCCCGGGATGGACCGCGAGCTTCAGTTCGCCCCGGAACCCAGGCTGCCCGCATGATGGGGCGAGCTGAAGCTCGCGGTCCGCTCCCATTCATCGTCTTCCGACGGGATCGCCCACGATGGAGCTGCGTCCGGGTCAGCCGAGCGGTGGCGGCATTCCCGGGCCCGGATTACGGGAGGCGCTTCCGGCCGGTTCGTCCGAGGCCGCTCCGGTTCCTTGGAGGATCTTCGCCAGCGATGCGACGGTTCCTCCGATGTCGGAGAGGTTCTGCGGCACGATGAGCGTGTTGCCCTCCTTGGCGAGATTGCCGAACTCCTTCACGTACTGCTCCGCGATCCGCAGGTTCACGGCCGCCTGTCCGCCCGGCGCCTCGATGGCCTCGGCGATGCGGCGGATGCCGTCGGCGGTCGCGGTGGCGAGCAACTCGATCTCGCGGGCCTTGCCTTCGGCCTCGTTGATCTGGCTGAGCTTCTTCGCCTCGGAGACCTTGATGGCGTCCTGCTTCTCACCTTCCGCGACGTTGATCTGGGCCTCGCGCTGACCCTCGGAGAGGGCAATCTGTGCCCGGCGCTCGCGTTCGGCGCGCATCTGTTTCTCGAGCGCGTCCTGGACCGACTGCGGTGGCTTGATGTTGGCGATTTCGTATCGGGTGATCTTCAGGCCCCATGGCTCGGACGCCTTGTCGAGCGCGATGATCACCGAGTTGTTGATCGCGTCGCGTTCCTCGAAGGTCCGATCGAGTTCGATCTTGCCGATTTCAGAACGCAGCGTGGTTTGTGCCAACTGCGAGGCGGCGAAGTAGTAGTTCTCGATGCCGTACGACGCGGCTTTCGCGTCGAGAACCTGCATGTAGAGAACACCATCAATCTCAATCGCGATGTTGTCCTTGGTGATGCACATCTGCGACGGCACGTCGATCGCAACCTCCTTGAGCGAGTGCTTGTAGGCGACCCGGTCGATAAAAGGAACGAGGATGTGGAACCCTGCCTCGAGCGTCTTGTGGTACTTGCCCAGTCGCTCAACGACGTGGGCCGAGCGCTGCGGAACGACGCGTGCCGTCTTGATGACGGCAATGACGGCGATCAAGACGAACGCGATTCCGATGATCGTGGGGAACAGCGTTTCAGCGAGTAGCGTGGTGGCATTCATGGTCTTTGGGGTATGGTTGGAAATGCTCAGCGCGTGCGGACGTGCAGCGTCAGTCCGCTCCGGTTCTCGATGATCACGGTCTCGCCGGCGGCGATCGCCGTCTCGGCACGGGCCTTCCACTCGGCGCCCTTGATCTCGACCCGGCCGTCCGCGCCCGGACCGGGAATGTCGTGGGTCACGCGGGCCTCGCGACCGGTGAAGTCATCGTCGAGATCTCCCTCGCCGTCCTCGGAGTTGCCGACGAACCACTTTTTCACGTAGCGGCGGAGGCTGAAGAGCAGGATGATCGAGCTGCCGCCGAACATGAGCGACTGCGAGCCGATGCCCGGAGTCAGTCCGAGCCAGGTGGTGATCGAGGTGACAACGGCACCGAAGCCGAAGAAGACGATCACGACGCCGGGGGCGGCGAATTCGAGGAGGATCATGATGATCCCGGCGATGAGCCAGAGCAGTTTGGGGTCGAGCATGGGTTGTGGACTCGGTTACGCTTCTGTTCTAACACGGCCCGTCACCCGGGCGATTACAAATTCCCCGGATGCTTGGACGGGCGGGAAGACGAAGCTTGCCGTGAAATGGCGGTTTGTGGGAGCCTGAGGAGTCCGGGTTATGCGTTGGGAGAATCGGGAAAGAAGCCGCAATGTCGAAGACCGCCGCCGTCGCGGGGGTGGTGGCGTGGCGATGGGCGGGGGAGGCATCATCGTGGTGCTACTGCTGGCATGGATTTTCGGGATCAACCCGATGACCTTGCTCGAGGACACGGGCGGTGGCGGAGCGATGTCCGGCGCGCCGGCTTCACCCGAGCAGGACCGCCTCGCTGAATTCGCCTCGACGGTTCTGCGTGATACCGAGGTCATCTGGACCGCCGAGTTCGAGAAAATGGGGAAGCGCTACGAGCAACCGAGAATGGTCATCTTCTCCGGCTCGACGCGCTCCGGTTGCGGCTTCGCCAGCTCGCAGGTCGGGCCCTTCTACTGTCCGGCCGACCGGACGGTTTACATCGATCTCGGGTTCTTCGAGGAGCTTGAGAACCGCTTCGATGCGCCCGGCGATTTCGCGCAGGCCTATGTGATCGCCCATGAAGTCGGGCATCACGTCCAGAACCTGCTCGGCATCTCCGGGCAAGTCCATCAGGCGCAGCAGCGGACGGACAAGGTGCGGGCGAACGAGCTCTCGGTGCGCCTCGAATTGCAGGCCGACTTCCTTGCAGGGATGTGGGCTCGGAAGGGGCAGGAGCGCTACAATTTCCTCGAAGAGGGCGACGTCGAGGAGGCGCTGCGCGCGGCCAACGCGATTGGCGACGACACCCTGCAGCGGCAGGCGCAGGGGCACGTGGTTCCCGACGCCTTCACCCACGGCACGTCCGAGCAGCGGGTGCGCTGGTTCATGAAGGGATTCCGGGGCGAGCGTTTCGACCCGAACAACACCTTCGACGCGCGGGACCTCTGATCCCTATTCGATCGAGTTGATCGTCTTGGCCAGCGCCGTCTCGGCTTCCTTGCGCCACTTGAGGGACTCGGCCGCCTCCTTGGTATGGGCTTCCGAGAAACGCTTGCCTTCGAAGGCCTTGGTCTGCCGGGTGGACAGCACCTGGATCTCGTCGAACACGCGGCCCACCTGCTTGTTGACATCGCTCGCCGAGGCCCGGGCACCCTTGTCTCCGAGCCAATCGGAGAGTTCTTTCAGCGAGGAAACGACATCGGCGCCCGAGTGTTCCTCAAGCACTTCTTCGACCGACATGCGGGCATCCGGAATGGTGCCGTAGGTGATCGTGTTTCCGGAAACTGACATCGCCGCGAAGGCCGCAACGAGTCGGGTGGTGCGGTCCATCTCGGAAAGGATCCTCGCTTCCTCGAGATAGGAGGCGACCGGAACCGCGGACCAGTCGGCGTCACCGCCAAGCCGGATCACCGTCTTCGCTCCGGGGCGACGGCGGCTGTAATTGTCGGGCCAGAGCAGGTGCTCCTCCTCATCGGCCTCGACCATCACTCCGAACAGTTCACCGGTGTCGCCCTTGAGGACGGGCGCTCCCGCCGGTGCCGCGCTGATCCGTGAGTCGGCCCGGATGGTGCCGTCGCTGCTCCGGCCGTAGGACCGGCCTTCGATCAGCGAGCCCGATTCGTCGGCCGTCAGGAGGGTCGTCGATCGGCCGGTCTCGGTGGTTTCTTCTCCGGGAATGGACAACTTGGCGGGGACCTCCTCGGTGATCTCGAGGCGGGCGAGGCCGCGGGCGTTGTCGATTTCGAAGGTGCCGAACTTCGTCAGTTCGCCGCCGCCTGACCCGGCGATCTGGAGCTGGCTGTTGCCTTCGAGGGTTTTCAGGGAAAAGTAGATCCACGTCTTGCCGTCCTCCTCGACCAACACTCCGGAGCCCGTGCTCTTGTCGCCGGTGATGGTCACCCGGGCGGCCAGATTCTTCTCCGCCGCCTCGCGTCCGGCCTGGGCCATTTCCTCGCGACTCGGCTTCGCCTCCTCGGCGGCTTCGGCGTCTTCTTCCCGCTTGCGGTAGCGGGCCAGTTCGCTGCTGGCCGACTTCAGCTCCGACTTGACCGCGGACAGCTCGCCTTTGAGCTCGCTGAGTTCGTCGTAGACCTTCTCCAAGCTCTCCTCGGCCTTCTCGCGCATCCGCTTTTCGGACTCGTAGTCGCCTTGGACCGCTTCCACTTCCTCCGTCAGGCGTTCGACCTCGGCGGACTGGTCCTCGTTGCACGACGAGAGAAGAACGGTGCTGCCGGCGAGGGACGCCAGCGTGGCGCGGCGGAAGAGGTTTCGGGTTTTCATTCCCGCATCTTCGCCAAGCGGGATGGCGACTCAAGCGCTCAGTGCATTCACGGACCCAAGCGGTAACGGGGGTCCGAGAGCAGCCGGTCGCGCGGATTGAGTGTGGCCAGCTCCGTGCGGGCTTGGATGAACAGCGAGCGGGCCTTGGCCGCGACCTGGTCCATGCGGAGCGCCCGTTCTTCCCACGTTTCCAGGCTGCCGGGCACCGAGCGGTCGGATCCCAGCGAGCGGCTGCGGGCGGTGGAAGCCATGCGGCGGGCATCGAGATAGTCGGCATGGTAGCGGCGCATGCTGTCCCGGGCGGTCTGGATCCGGGTCTGGCGCAACGCCTCCTTTTCCCGTTCGGCATCGCGGTCGGAGTCCGGTTTCGGCCCGGCTTTCCCGTCTTCGGGCTTCGGTTGCTCCTGCACCACCGCCGGAAGCTCCTCCTCGACCGGATGCCACTGCAGCCTGTCCTTCCACTCGGTGGGTAGGTCCGAGTAAGCGACCCGGGCGCTGCCACCGGAGTGGTGGATGTGAATGCCTTCCGGACCGCACTTGCGGATGGTGACGTCGCGATAGCTCCTGCCATTCGGCAGCTTGAGCGCTTCGACCGCCTGACCGATCACATCCGCCCGGGCCTGGATCCGGTAGCGTCGACGGTACTCCTGCGCATCTTCCTCAAAATCCGCCAAATCTTCCCGCAAATTCTCGGCATCGCTGTGGAGCTTCGAGCGCTCCGCGACGGTCCGGTTGAGCTCGTCGCGGAGAGCGGTGATCTCGCCATCCTGTCCGAGATTCGGCTGATGGTTGCTCTCCCAGCGCTTCTCCAGCGTGATGATCTCCGACTTGAGATCGAGGATCTGATTGGCGTCGCGCGCGATGTCCGCCTCCAGCGTCTTCCCGCTGCGGGCACCCTCGGTGCGCCTCTCGATCACGAGCGAGACCGTGATACCACCGAAGACGAGGACGATGATGCCCAGCAGGATGCCCATGATCCCGCCGTAGTCATCGGTGTCCCAGGCGGTCATGATTCCTCCTTGCTCTCGGCGGCCTTTTTCGCCGCGGCCTCGGCCTTCTTGGTCTTCAGCTCCTGCTTGGAGATCGCGATCTTCTGCTCCATCGCCCGGTAGTCGTTGTCGAGCTTGGAGATGTCGGCGCGAAGAGATGGAAGTTTGCTTTGGGCGGCGGCCATCCGGCTTTCAAGCTGCTGGATGTGCGAGCGCACCTGCGGGGCGTTGCTGATGCCGCCGGACCTCGCCTTGCGCTCTTCCTGCGTAAGCTCGATCCGCTTGCGCGAAATCTGTATCTCCAGCGAGGGAATCGACGCCTGAGCCGTGTTGTATCGGTTGCGGGCATCCTTGCGCTTCTGGTCGAGCCCTTTCAGGTCGTGCTCCATCATCGCGATCTTGTATTCCGCCTCGCCGAAGTCGGCGCTCTGGTTGCGGAGCTTCTTGGCTGCTTCCTCGGCGGCCAGAAGGCGCTCCTTCTCGGAGGCATCGACCTGCAGGTAGTCCTGCATGTCTTCCGGAAGCTGTTCCAAGGCAATTCCGGTAATGCCGGCGGAGTGGCGGATCTGCATGCGCGCCGGATCGACATCGGTCACCTTCACGTCCTTGTAGGTCGTTCCTTCCAGCGTCTTCAGCTCGTCCATCTTCTTGCCGACCATCGAGGCGCGGGCGGACTCGCGGTAGGACTGCTGGTACTCGCCAAACGATCCTTCGAGTTTCTCGATTTCGGCGCTTCGCTCGGCTGCCGCGCCTTCCAACTCCGCCGAGCGCGCTTCCGCGGCGGTCAGCTTCGCCTGCTGGGAGAGAATCTGTGAGGCCGTGTCCTTGAAGGCCTCGGTCGCGGCGATCTGTTCCTCGTGCGACTTGACCCGCTTCTCGAGGCTGACGACCTGCTTGGCATCGTCGGCAATAATCGACTCGAGCGACTTGCCGTCGCCCTGCAGGCTTTCGTCGAAGACGAACACGTAGAGCGTGCCGAAGCCGCCGAGGACGAGCAAAGCCATCAGGGTGCCGATCACCCCTGGGCCGCGACTGCTGGTAAAAAGGTCGGTTCCCATCGTTCGGAAGTTTCGGAGTTAGCGGAGCGGGTACTGGCGCTGGTAGTCCTTGAACTCGTCTTCGAGCTCATCCTTCCGCTTTCCGAGGTCGGCGACGGTGGTCTCCAGTTCGGCGATCTTCGCCTGCTCCGCCACGGTCTTCTTCTGCAGCTCCTCAAGCTCCGCGGTCCGGTCCTTGGGAGCGTTGGCGAGCTTGTCACGCAGCACCGTCAGCTCGCCTTCCAGCCGGCGGATTTCGGCGCGCTGCTCTTCGCGTTTCCGGACCAGTTCCGGATCATCGCCGCAACTCGAGAGGAAGATGGTGGAGAGGAGGGCGAGGGCAAATGGCGTGCGGGCCGTCAGTCGTTTGGACATGGACGTGGTAGGGAAGGGCGGCGTGGCGGATTCGGACTTCTTGAAATGACCCGGGGCCGGTTCTGGAAGACCCGGTTGGTGACATTGCGCGACGTCGTATTGAGATACTTCGCACGGGAGAGAGGATTCGCCGGGGTGTAGTAGCGCGTGCGGTACGGCTGCGAGTAGTAGACGTTGTAGAAACTGCTGCGTCCGACGCTGCGCGCAGGTTGATCGAGCGGGCTGATCCGGCGGGTCGTGTCGAGTGTCGAGGCCGATGCCGCCGACACGAAAGTCGGCCGGTAACGAACCGAGGCAGCCGCCAATTCGGCCGCACGCTTGTCCTTTTGCTCCTGTTCGGCACGGGCGAGCAGCTGGCCGTCGACCCACTGGCGATACGCCTGCTGGCGGGCGTCTTCCCGGGCGACGAGTTCGGTTGAGCGCTGGAAATCGATGCCGAAGTCATCGCGCTGCTCCGGAGTCAGGTCGGCGGCAGTCATCCGCGCCAGTCCGGTGGCATGGGAAAATTCGATCCCGGCCTCGGTGACGCGGTTGATCGTGACGTCGCGGTAGGTGCGTCCGCTGCGGCTGGCGAGTTCCTCGATTTCGCGGCCGCGCTGCCCGTCTCGGCGTTGGGCGAGCCACTGCTCGCGCTGCGAACGGATCATTTCGACCAGCGACTCATTGGCGGCTTCCAATTCAACGATGCGCGCCTCGAGGGCTTCGGCCTTGCCGTCCACAGCGGCCCAGCCGGCTGCGATCGCTTCCGCGTCGAGTCCGTCGGACTGCTTCCGCTCGAGCCGTTGCTTGAGCAGTTCGACCTGGCTCGACTTTTCGTGGCGATCACCTTCCAGCCGCCACCACTCGGCGTCGGCCTGTGCGTCGGTGGCCCGGTCGCAGGCGGAAAATCCGAGTGCGCAGGCAAGCGCGAAGCCGCCCGTCAGCGCGGTTGTTAGTCGATGGCCCAAAATCTTGTTCGCAATTTGATGAACTTACGGTCTCCGGACAAGAAACTTCGCGAAATGTGAAGCAAGTTTCACGCCGCCGGATCATGCAAGACACAGTGGGCCGAAATTCAGACTTGTATGACAACTTTTTGGTGCTGGAATCCGCCCCGAGCCATGGCCGAACGCATTCTCCTCACCACCTGCAGTTTTCAGGACACCCCCGGTCCGCATCACGAGTTCTTCGAGAGCCAAGGCTACGAGATCGTCCGCGAGCGGGGCCCGCTCAGCGAGGCGCGGATGCTGGAGCTGGCCGGCGAATTCGACGGATTTCTTTGCGGCGATGACGGCATCACCCGCGCGGTGATCGAGAAGAGCCTGCCGCGACTCCGGGTGATCGCGAAGTACGGGATCGGCCTCGACAAGATCGACATCCCGGCCACCAAGGAGCTCGGGATCCCCGTGATGTTCACGCCGGGTGTCAACCACACGACGGTCGCCGAGCACACCTTCTGCCTGATGCTCGCCCTCTATCGGAATCTCATCGAGACGGTCGACGCCACCCGCAAGGGCGAGTGGAAGCGCCTGACCGGCCACGAGCTGTGGCGCAAGAAGATCGGTCTCGTCGGTCTCGGACGCATCGGCCAGGAAATGGTCAAGCGCGCCCGCGGCTTCGACATGGAGGTGCACGGCTTCGGCAACTTCTGGCCGGAGGAATTCTGCGCCGAGCACGGCGTGACCCGTCACGACTCGCTCGATTCGCTCTTCGCCACCTGCGACATCATCAGCCCGCACACCAAGCTGAACGCGTCGACCCACCACATGATCAACCGCGAGCGGATCGCGATGATGCCGGACGACGCGATCATCGTGAACACCGGGCGCGGCGAACTGGCCGACACCGCCGCGGTGCTTGGAGCGCTCGAGAGCGGCAAACTGGCGGGCTACGCGACCGACGTGATGGAAGAGGAGCCGCCGCCGGCCGACCATCCACTGCTCTCCCATCCGAAGGCGATCGTCACCTCGCACATCGGTTCGCGCACCTTCGAGAGCGTGCCGCGTCAGGCGATGAAGGCCGTCACCAACCTCGTCAATTTCCTCAAGGGCGAAGGCCCGGTCTTCTGTGCCAACGGCGTCGTGCCCAGCGCCGAAGAGTAGTTTTCCGGACCGGGATGGATGGGATGAATTGGATGGGAATCCGAGACGTCCCGCTTTCCTGGTCTCCCATCCCATCCATCTGACCCATTCTGGTCCCCAACCCCAACGAACCGATGTCCATCCAACTCCGCCCCGCTGATTCCGTTGCCTTCGATATCATCTCGCTCGGCGAGATCATGCTCCGCTTTGATCCCGGTGATGGCCGGGTCCGCACCACCCGCAAGTTCGATGTCTGGGAAGGTGGCGGCGAATACAACGTCGCGCGTGGCCTGCGCCGTTGCTTCGGCAAGCGTGCCGCGGTGGTGACGGCATTCGCCGACAACGACATCGGTCGTCTGCTCGAAGATTTCATCCTCCAGGGCGGAGTCGACACCCGCTTCATCCAATGGGCCGCTTTCGACGGTCTCGGCCGCAATGTGCGCAACGGACTGAACTTCACCGAGAAAGGCTTCGGCGTGCGCGGTGCGAAGGGAACACCGGACCGTGGCCTCACCGCCGCGATGCAGATGAAGCCCGGTGATATAGACTGGGATGACGTTTTCGGAACGCAGGGCAGCCGTTGGTTCCACACCGGCGGGATCTTCGCCGCGCTGTCGGAAACCACCGCCGAGGTGACCATCGAAGCCTGCAAGGCGGCGAAGAAGCACGGCACGATCGTTTCCTACGACCTGAACTACCGGCCGAGCCTGTGGAAGAGCATCGGTGGCCAGGCCAAGGCCCAGGAGGTCAACCGCGAGATTGCCAAATACGTCGATGTGATGATCGGCAACGAGGAGGATTTCACCGCTTCGCTCGGCTTCGAGGTCGAGGGAGTCAGCGAGCATGTCACCGGTCTCGAGGTCGACAGCTTCAAGGACATGATCAAGCGTGCGGTCGCCGATTTCCCGAACTTCCAGGTCGTCGCGACGACCCTGCGCGACGTCCACACCGCCACCATCAACGACTGGGGCGCGATCTGCTGGCACGACGGCGAGTTCCACGAAGCGACCCACCGTCCGAAGCTCGAAATTTACGACCGCGTCGGCGGCGGAGATTCCTTCGCCAGCGGACTGGTTTACGGCTTCATGGAATTCGACGACGCCAAGATGGCGGTCGAGTACGGCGCCGCGCACGGTGCGCTGGCCATGACCACCCCCGGCGACACCACCATGGCCACGGTCGACGAAGTGAAGAAGCTCGTCGGTGGCGGCTCGGCTCGGGTCGACCGGTGAGTCGGCGTAGGAATTCGAAACGGACCGCGCGAGCCCACTCGCGCATCGTGGCAGGGTAGCGGCTTCCCCATGGGGCTCCGGCGCCTGAAAGACGCCGCTCCTTGGTTGCGGGCTGGTCGGTTGGCTTGGAATCGGCTAGTTGCGCGGCATGGCGGTGCTCGGAATGTTGGCTTTGCTCGCGGTGGCGTGGCTGTTGTCGAGGCGCCGCTCGGCGATCCGGTGGCGGACGGTGGGTTTGGCCTTCGGGCTGCAGGTGGTGATCGGGCTGTGGGTGTTCAAGGTGCCTTGGGGCCGGGTGTCGCTGGAATGGGTCTCGGATCGGGTCGCGCAGGTGATCCAGGCGGGTAACTCGGGCATCGAGTTCCTCTTCGGGCCGCTGGTCGATGTCGATTCGCTGGGCTTCGTCTTCGCGCTGAAGGTGCTGCCGGTGATCATCTTTTTCTCCTCGCTGATCGCGGTGCTCTACCACCTCCGGATCATGCACTGGGTGATCCTCGGGCTCGGCGGTGGATTGAAATTGCTGCTCGGCACCAGCCGGGCCGAGTCGCTCTCGGCGGCGGCGAATATTTTCGTCGGCCAGACCGAGGCGCCGCTGGTGGTGAAGCCCTACATCGCGCGGATGACCCGCTCGGAGCTCTTCGCGGTGATGTGTGGCGGGTTGGCGAGCATCGCGGGCTCGGTGATGGCGGGCTACGCCAGCATGGGTGCGGAGCTGAAATTCCTGATTGCCGCTTCCTTCATGGCGGCGCCTGGCGGGCTGCTTTTCGCGAAGATCCTCGTACCGGAAACCGACACGCCCGAGGAGGTGTCGCTGGACTGGGCCGAGGGCGACGACAAACCGGCGAACGTCCTCGACGCCGCCGCTCTCGGGGCGGGGGCCGGACTGAAACTGGCGTTGAACGTCGGTGCGATGCTGCTCGCCTTCATCGGGCTGATCGCGCTCTGCAACCTGATCCTCGGAGCGATCGGCTCGAGCTTCGGCCATCCCGACCTGAGCCTCCAACAGATCCTCGGCTGGGTTTTCTCCCCGGTGGCCTGGCTGATCGGCATCCCTTGGGACGAAAGCGGTCGCGGCGGCAGCCTGATCGGGCAGAAACTGGTGCTCAACGAGTTCGTGGCATACGGCCAGTTCCGGGAGTGGAAGGAGGCGCTCGGAGAACGCAGCCGTGCGATCCTGACGGTGGCCCTGTGCGGCTTCGCCAACCTGTCATCGATCGCGATCCTGCTCGGCGGCCTCGGCGGGATGGCGCCGTCGCGGCGTCAGGAAATTGCCCGATTCGGGCTGCTGGCCGTGGTGGCCGGGACGTTCTCGAACCTGATGAGCGCCGCGATCGCGGGCGTTTTCTGGAGCGCGTAGGGGTCGGAGAGCTCGGTGGGGGACACCGGAACACCTTGGAGGTTTGGCCAATTGTAGGGAGGAGCGGCGGTGGCCGGTCTGCCCTGTGACACGAATTTCCCTAAGGCGCGCGCGACCTTGTGCGTAATGGTGGGTTGCCCGTTTCCGCTCCCTCGCCGGAGCGGTTGACGCCCCGTGCCATCCCGCCGATAGTCCCACAGTATTCCATGAAAACCCGATCTCTCCTCACCCTCGCCGCCGGCGCCCTAATGACGCCGCTGCTCTCGGCCGCCGAGAAATCCTTCGAGCCCTCCAAGGCCGACGACCCGGATTTCGTCAAGCAGGCGGCATTCAAGATCGATAGCTACGTCGCGGGTTGGTACCGCCAGCAGAAGCTAGCCGTGCCGGAGGTGACCGACGACGCGACCTTCCTGCGCCGCGCGTTCCTGGTCTCCGTCGGGCGCATTCCAACCGCCGAGGAGGCACGGTTTTTCTTGGAGATCGATGAGGACGACAAGCGGATCCAGCTGATCGACTACCTGCTCGATTCCCCCGGCTACTCGAGCCACATGAGCAACTGGGCTTTCGACCTGTTGCGGGTGGCCGACAACAAGCCCGGCTTCCGCGGCAGCTTCGAGCCATACCGGCACTGGGTGCGTGAGGCGATCGACAGCAATATGCGCTGGGACGACCTCACCCGCGAGCTGCTGGCGTCGAAAGGAAGCGCCTGGGATCCGGGCAACGCGGCGGTCGGCTACTACATCCGCGACAAAGGCATGGCGCTCGACAACATGGCGAACTCGATGCGGATCTTCCTCGGATCGCGAATCGAGTGCGCGCAATGCCATGATGACCCGTTCGGGGACACCGAGCGGCACGACTTCTACGAACTGGCTGCGTTCACCAACGGTCAGAACGACGGCAACCGCGCGCCGATGCGGAAACTCTGGGACGAGCTCCGCGACGAGGACCGCCGGCGGACGGTGGAATACTCGGCCGCCCAGGTGCTCTGGGACGAGGTTTACGGAATGACCCTGCGCGGCGGTGGCACCGGCCGGATCAAGCTGCCGAGCGACTATCAGTACCGCGACGGCGAGCCCGGCGAGATGATCGGCGCCCGCACGCCCTTCGGCAAAGCGGTGCGCATGTCCGACCGTGACGATGCCGACGATGGCCGCAAGGAGCTCGCCGATTGGGTGACCACCCGCACCGGCGAGCAGTTCCCTTCCGTGATTGCCAACCGCATGTGGCAACGGGTGATGGGTCGTGGCGTCTACGAACCCTACGACGAATACATCGAGTCGAAGGACACCCACCTGCCGGGCATGATGCAGTATCTGACCAGCCTGATGGTCGAGCTGGAATACGACCTCAAGGGCTTCCAGAAGATCCTCCTCAACACCAAGACCTTCCAGTTCGTGCCGAATCCGAAGCCGTCGAAGGTGGCGTCCGGCGACGACTTCCACGGACGCCAGCTCACCCGCATGTCGGCCGAGCAGATCTGGGACTCGCTGATCACGCTGGCCGGTGGCAATCCGGATACGAAGCCCCGGCGGACGGCGGACAACCGTATCCGGGTGCGCGGCAAGGTGGTCAACTTCGAGGGCAAGGACATGAACCAGCTTTCGAAGGAGGTCCTCGCGATCAAGTCCGAGGCGGAAATGCGGAACTACTTCGAGAAGTTCATGGCGGCCGTGAAAAAGGGCGGCGGAGGCAAGAGCTCCGGTGACTCGATGATGATGATGCAGAAGGTCACGAGTTATGGCGGCAACGCCCAGGTCCGCGCCTCCGAGCTTCCGAGTCCGGCGCCGCGCCAGCACCTGCTGTTCCTCTTCGGTCAAGCCGACCGCGACGTGATCGAGTCTTCGAGTCAGGAGCCGAATGTCGGGCAAGTGCTCTCGCTGATGAACGGATTCGTTCAGGAGCAACTCGTCAACAATGGCGGTGCCCACCTCTACAAGAGTCTCGAGGGAGCGAGCGATGATCGCGAGAAGATCCGCCGCCTCTATATCGCCATCCTCAGCCGCCCGCCATCCGATGAGGAGATGGGCTGGATGCTCGAGGAGGTCAAAGCCTCCGGCCGGTCCGGTTACCAGAATATCGTTTCGGCGCTCGTGATGTCCTCCGAGTTCCTCTTCCTCCAGTAAACCCACGCAAGATTCGCAAGCCATGAGCACCTTCGAACCCAACCGCCACGACGAACTCACGCGTCGGACCTTCATTTCCAACGCCGCCCGCTGGTATCTCGGCGTCAACCTCGCGCCGATGCTCGGGTCGAGCATCGCCAGCGCCGCACCCGCGCCGACGGGAGCCAAGGCGAAGAACGTGATCTATCTCTACATGTCCGGTGGCATGAGCCATCTCGACACTTTCGATCCGAAGCCGAAGAAGAAGGAAGTGATGGGACCGGTCGAGACGCTCGACACCAGCGCGACCGATGTTTTCGTCGGCAGCTATCTGCCGAAGACCGCCAAGGTCATGGACAAGGTGTGCGTGGTGAATTCGATGAACTCGAAGCAGGGCGCGCACGAGCAGGGGACCTACATGATGCACACCAGCTACGCGATGCGCGGCACGGTGAAGCATCCTTCGCTGGGTGCCTGGGTGCTGAAGCTTGGAGGCCGGATCAATCCGGACATCCCCGGCTACGTCGCGATCAGCGCCTCTCCGGACGTCACCGGTGGTGGCTTCTTCGGAGCGAAATACGCCGCCGCTCCGATCGGCAGCGCGGACGAGGGTCTCAAGGACAGCCGCAAGCCCGGCAATGTGTCCGGCAAGGACTTCGATCGGCGGCTGGCGCTTGCCGACCGGCTCAACAAGCAATTCCACGGACGCTACGAGAATGCCGACGTGAAGGCTTACGAAGAGCTCTATCAGGAAGCGATCCGGCTGATGAACAGCGAGGACCTGAAGGCTTTCAATCTGAACGACGAACCGCAGTCGGCACGGAACCTCTACGGTGGTGGCCGCTTCGCGCAGGGCTGCATGCTGGCCCGGCGTTTGGTCGAGCACGGCGTGCGCTTCGTCGAGGTCCAACTCGGCGGCTGGGACACCCACTACGACAACTTTGCGGGCGTCGAGGGCCGCTGCAACGAGTTCGACCAGGCCTACTCGGCGCTCATTACCGACCTCGAGAAGCGCGGCATGCTGAAGGACACGCTGGTGGTGGTGGCGACCGAGTTCGGCCGCACGCCGGAGATCAAGACCGAGCACAACGACGGACGCGATCACCATCCGTCGGCGTTCAGCTGCCTGCTGGCCGGCGGTGGCGTGAAGGGTGGCTTCAAGTATGGTGAAACCGACTCGACCGGTTCGCGCGTGAAGGACAATCCGGTGACGCCGCAGGACTTCAATGCGACGATCGCCCATGCGATGGGCATTCCGCACGACCAGGTGATCATGTCCCCGAGCCAGCGTCCCTTCCGGATCTCCGACAAGGGCTCGCCGATCATGGATGTGTTTGCGTGAGCTGGCGGGGATGGCTGGGCCGGATCCTTCTGGCCGGAGTCTTCTTCGTGGCCCTCAGCATTCCGCTCTCGATCTTCTGGGACGCTACGTTTCCGGGTAAGGTCTACGACTGCCGGGACGACAATTTCTTCGGCTACATCACACCGGGAAGCTGGGTGCACGGCGAGATCGCGTACGTCGATGAGATCGTTCCCGAGGCATCGATGTCCGAACCGGATGTGATCTTGAATGGGTGGTCGACCGGTCGTCTGTTCGCCGTTTGGGGCTGGATGGTCGGTGGTTCGGCGGCGGTAGCGGTCGCGTTGAGCTTCCGCATGCTGCGCGGATGGGATCCGGGTCCGGAGCTCGATTGATACGGTGGTGGGGTGCGCCAGCTGGGACCGCGCGAGCCCACTCGCGCATCGACCGGACAGCTGGGGCGCGAGTGGGCTCGCGCGGTCCGTTTGTGGTGACGGAAGCCGCTCGGCTACGGGCCGATCTCGAGGCCGCCCATCAGGGGCAGGGTCGAGGCGAACCAGACGCCTGCGAGATGGAGCAGGGCGGCGGCTGCGGAAAATGCGACCAGCACGGGCAGGAATCGGCGTCCGCTTTCGGTCAGGCTCACCCCGGCGAGGATGATGCTCGACAGGATCGCGAGACCGAAACCGACCGGAACCGGCCATGCACTCATGATGTAGCTGGCGGCCCACTTCGTGAGCAACGGCAGCTCGATCCCTTCCATCTCGGAGAAGTAAGGCCGGATGGTGACCTCTCCGACCCGATCGATCATTCCGCCGGCGAGGATGTGGCAGGCGGCGACCGCGGTGATGGCGAGTCCGTTGAGAGTGGCAGAAGACTTCACGTCCCCTCAAACAACTCCATTTGGCGGGCTCGCGCAAGTTCGGTGCACGTTTCCCGTCGATCCCGAAGCATCAGGGGGTGGCCTGCGTGATCGACGGCAGGCAGTCGAGCAGGAATCGGCCGGTGCGCTCGGCATCGTTGCGCAGCGCGCGCGCCTCGTTGCCGAGCGTGTTGACGGGCAACGGTTCCTCGATCGCGAACTCGGTCACGGGTTCGATGAGCTCCGAAGGCGCGGGAGTATCAACCACTTCCTCGGCGGGCTTTTCCGGAAGCAGGGCAACGACAATCGCGATCGCAAGCGCGGCCGGCACGAGGATCGAAACGAGTGGCAGGCGTCGCCGTTGTTCGACGTTGCGCAGCGACGCACGAATGCGGGTTTCCAAGCCGGGACGCACGGGGACTTCCGGTGACTGTTCGCGGAGGAGGCGGTCGATGTCGTTCTCGTTCATGACGTGACGCGGGCGTTGTTCCAGATGGAGGGCAATGGCGGTGGCCTTTGCGGAAGGGGAGGCGGCGGCGCCGGTTGGTGTCGGAGGTGTTCGGCCAGCGACTTGCGGGCACGGTGAAGCATGACCTTCACTGCTCCTTCCTTCTTGCCGAGGATCCGGCCCACCTCGGCGAGCGGAAGTTCGTCGCGGTAGTGGAGCCACAACGCGCTGAAGGCGTCGGGTGAGAGATGCCGCTCGGCGGTTCGCCAAAGGTCGGGACCTGCGGACGGAGCGGGAGGCAGCAGGACCGGATCGGCCTCGATGGCGGGGATCGGCTTGCGCTTTCTCAGCATGTCGATCGAGAGGCGTCGCGCGATCGTCAGCAGCCACGGCAGGATAGGTAGCGACGGGTCGTAACGGTCGATCTTTTTCCAGGCCCGGACAAAGGTCTCTTGCGTGAGGTCCTCGGCATCCTGCCGGTGCTTGGTCAGGGTCAGGAGAAAGGCGAAGACCTTCGGGTGATGGCGATGAACGAGCCGGTCGAAGGACGCGAGCGAACCCGCGCGGCTTTCGCGCGCGAGCATCGCATCATCCGGTTCAGCGGGGACCATCGTTCTTCAAGCCTAGGTGCTTTGATCGGCGGCCTACAGCATCATTTGCCGATCTTGTCGAAGGCCTTGGCCTTCTCCATCAGCGAGATCAGGTCGGAAGTCGGGAAGCTCAGCGTGCAGCGGACCGTTTTGCCGCCTTCTTCCGAGCGCGAGTCGAAGGAGATGTCGGCCGCGCGCAGGTCCGGATTGCCGAGTTCGCCCAACGCGACCATGCCGTCCATGACCATCCGGAAACGATCACCATCGGCCTTGTCGACCACCTCAAGTTGCATCCGGCCCTCCATTCGTCCGGCGGCCTCGGTCATGGCGATCCGCAGCGTCTCGGCGTGACCGAGGAGCTTCGACTCGTCCTTGCCCATCTCGACTTCCTGCAGATTGGCGTAGCCGACGAGGAACGGTGCGGCGGCACCGGCACCCACGAACGGATCGGCGGTCAGCCCGTTGCCCGACTTGAGTGTGGTGATGGCGCTGTCGAGGAGGTCCTCGAAATGGCTGAAGACGAGCAGGTCATCGCGCACGAAGACCGCGTGCTGGCGTTTGCCCTTGTCGGTCCACGAGTGGATCACCAGGCCTTCGCGTTCCTCCGACTCATGCTTGTCGGCTGCCTTGGCGATGTCCTCGAGATGGGCCCGGTCGAAGTTGCCTTCGATCAGCGCGACCGCGTGATCCTTTTGGCCGTCGCCATAGAGGGTGATGCCCTTGAGATCGGTCATCGGGTTGACCGAGAACATCCGCTTGAGCGCCCGGAGTTGGTCGCCTTTCTTCTCGTCGACTTCGGCAACGACCCGCTTGCCGAGTTCGGTGGCGCGGGCGGCTTCGAGGTCGGCGTGGAGCCACCATTTGGCGTCGGGCGAGACGCGGGCGGGATCGAACTCGGCGGCGTGAAGTCCGGCGACGAGCGAGAGGGAGAGAAGGAGGTGCTTCATGGTTTCAGGAGGTCGGTTGACGTGCGGGAGTACGCCGGACCTGTGGCGGGGGTTACATCGGGGTTCCAGTCCCCGAGGCTCCGCGGCCGCCTGAAGGCGGGACTACGAACCCTTGGGGGCGGGCAGTTGGGGGTGGCGGGCTTTTCGCTCGAGCCACGGGTGGGCGAGGTTGGCGGCGATGATTGCCGTCACGCCCAGATAGAAGCCGGGGTGCAGTTCCGCATACTCGGCGAAGAAGAGCGCGCCGAACAGAATGCCCCAAACCGGTTCGACATTCATCGCGAGGTTGGCGGGGTAAGCCTTGATGTCGCGCAGCAGATGAATGTGGAAGGCGTGTCCGAAAACGGTGCAGACCAGGGACAGCCACATGACACCTGCCCAGTCGATGGCGGTGAGGTCGAGTAGTGCCGCGTGTCCGCGCGGATCGAAAAGTGGAAAGAGCAGGAGGCAGGTGAGGCAGGCGCCGACCATTTCCCATGCGACCATTCCGAGCGGGTCACCGCCGCGGGTCACGAGCTGGCGGTTCAGCACCGGGAAGATCGCGGCGAACAGGGCGCCGAGCAGTCCGACCCCGAGGCCGGCCCAGTGGGCGCGTTCGAGGCCGGCGATCAGGAGGATTCCCGCGACGACCACGAGCCCGAGCAGGACCTCGAACGGCCGCACCCTGCGACGCTCGAAGAGCGGTTCGGTGAAGGCGGTGAAGAGAGAGATGGTCGCCATGCCGGCGAGGCATATCGAGATGTTCGCCAACTGGATGGCTCCGAAGAAGCACAGCCAGTGGAGCCCGATGATCCCGCCGATCCCGAGCAAGGTGGGGATGCGGCTGGTGGGGATCCTGTGGCGACGGACCAGCGCGACCCACAGGAACGCGGCAATCGCGGCGGTGCCCGTCCGCCAAGTGACAAGATTGGCCGCCGATACCGTGCTGAGTCTTCCGACGATCGCGGTGGTGGCGACCAGGAAGACCAGCAGGTGGAGTTGGAGGAGGGGCTTCATGGGGGCGGCGCCGATCAAGGAGGGGCGTCCTCCAGGGCGCCCGATACGGGTGACGGCACCCGGAGGGAGCCGCTCCGTTCGCCTGCGGCGCTAAAGCTCGGCGGCGATCAGGTCGTCGAGGGTCTGGCGCTTGCGCACGACGCTGACCGTGGAGCCGTCGACGAGGATCTCCGCCGGCAGCGGGCGGGTGTTGTAGTTGGAAGCCATCACGAAGCCGTAGGCACCGGCGCTCATCAGGGCGATGCACTCACCCGGTCCGAACTCCGGCAACTCGCGGTCCTGACAGAAGAAGTCGCCGCTTTCGCAGATCGGGCCGACGACATCGACGACCTTGCGTTCGCTGCCGGGCTCCTTCACAGGAACGATCTCGTGGTGGCCTTCATAGAGGGCCGGACGGATCAGGTCGTTCATGCCGGCATCGACAATCTTAAAGGTCTTCGCGCTACCCTGCTTCTCGTAAAGGCAGCGGGTCAGGAGGACGCCTGCGTTGCCGGCGATCGCGCGGCCGGGTTCGAGGAGGATCTTGAGTCCGAGGTTCCGGAGCCGCGGCACGACTTCCCGTCCGTAGCCGGCAAGCGTGAGCGGGCGGTCCTGTTCGGCCTGCGAGTCCCACCAGTCGATCGAGCCCGCGCCGAGCGCGTCCTGATAGACGATGCCGATGCCACCGCCGATCGACCAGAATTCGATGCCGTGCTTCTCCTTCAACACGGTGGCCAGCGGTGCGACCTTCTCGACCGCTTCGACGAAAGGCTTCACCGAGGTCAGCTGCGAGCCGATGTGCATCTGCAGACCGCGAAGCTGGACGTGGGGCAGCTCGGTCGCGGCGCGGTCGTAGAGGTCGGCGATGCGTTCGAAATCGACGCCGAACTTGTTCTCCGACTTGCCGGTGGAAATGTATTTGTGGGTCTTGGCGTCGACGTTCGGGTTCACCCGCACGGCCGCCGGTGCGATCAGCCCGAGGTCGGCGGCGACGTCGTTGAGGTAGCGGAGCTCCTCTTCGCTCTCGACGTTGAACGAGTAGATCCCATGCTTCAGCGCGTACTCGATTTCGCCGCGGGTCTTGCCGACGCCGGCGAAGGTGCACTTCTTCGGATCGCCTCCCGCCTTGATCACGCGGAACAGCTCTCCGCCCGAGACGATGTCGAATCCGGCGCCCTCGTTGGCCAGCAGGCGCAGCACCGAGAGGTTCGAATTCGCCTTCACCGCGTAGGCGACCTCGTGGTCGACGCCTTCAAGCGCCTGGTCGAGGCGGCGGTAGTGGTCGCGGAAGGTATTGGCCGAGTAGACGTAGAGGGGCGTTCCGTACTCGTTGGCGAGGCCTTCGAGGTCGACGTCCTCGCAGTGGAGCGTGCCGTTGCGGTAGGCGAATCCGTGCATGGCGGGGGGTTTAGACGGCCCCGGGCCGGTCGGCAAGGGGGACGAAAGAAAATGAATGCAACGCCGGGAATTCCGTCTGATTCTCGTAACGACCATGAAACGCGCGCTGTTTTCCGCTCTGTTGATGGCCGGCCTGATCGGGCCGGGGACCGTGGTGGCCATTCCGACCAACGTATTCGGGCCGATCGTCCAGTCGGACAGCCCGCTGAATGGCGAGGACCTCACCGACCAGGTGCTGGCAGCCCTCGCGGGCGACGGCCAACTGCCGGGGGAGTGGGTGGCGGAAGGGGCCGTCGGGGCTTCGGAAATCTCTCACCTGCTGGCGAGGCCGGTACTTTTCGACCGCGAGGTGGTCATCCTGCGGGCGGTCCGGCGCGACGGCAATCTGGAGCGGGTCGAGGCGACCTTTGCGGATGCCGGATCGTTCTTCGGCTATTTCGATGAGGATCTCCCGGACGGCCTGAGCCGGCGACAGGCGGAGGAAGCGGTTCAAGCGAAGGTGAAAGAGCGGCAGGACGAGTTCTCCAAGCTTTACACCGAGTCGCTCGAGACGGTCCGGGACTCCATTGCCGAAGTGGCCGACAAGCCGCGGGCGAAAGAAGTGCGGTTCGGCAAGGGGCGGACGCTGCGGGCCGAAGTCGAGGAGTGGCGGAAGGGCGATCTCGCGGTCCGGCTGTTTGCCGCCGACGAGCGACTGGTGCGGGTGATGATCGGCAAGAGCGACCGGTTGCCGGCCGGTTGGATCGACCCGGCTTTCGAGAGCGAAAGCGAACGCGACCGGAGTGCGAGGCTCGCCGCCGCGGTGAAGAAGGACTCCGACGGCACGGTGAGGATCGAGGGCCTGCAGCCGATGCCGCAGGGCTACAAGCCCTACTGCGGGCTGAACACCCTGGCGATGGCGGCGCGCCACCTCGGCCTGACACTTGATGAGGACTGGCTGGCGGCTGCCGGAGGATTCCAGAACACCGGGAGCGCGGCGGGCTCGGACATGGTGAAACTCTATCACGCCGTGGCGTCCGAGGCGGGTCTCGGGATGGACCGCGCCAACGACTTCGACGAATCGGACGTGAAAGCGGCCCTTTCGGAAGGGCGGCCGGTGGTCGTCTGGCGACGTTTCAGCTGGGAGCGCAACAAGCTCCACGACCGGATTGCCGCAGGGGATGCGGAAATGCCGGATCCGAATGATCCGGCGGAAGCGTCGAGCTGGCCTGACGAGGATGCGCCGCTTCACGCGTCCGTTCTCACCGGCTTCGATCCGGAGAAACGCGAGGTGTTTTTCCTCGAGACCTGGAGCGGCAAGGACACGCCGCGCCGGATGCGTTTCGAAGAGATGGAGTCGACCGCCTACCTGACCTTCGTCTTCACCGACTGAGTCGGCGGAGAGGTCAGTCGAGATCGTCGACTTCCTCCTCCATGTCGAGGCCTTCGGCGGGCAGGCCGATGTAGGGAAGCGACCGTCGGGTCGCGAGGCGGGCCACAGCGCCGACGATGCCGGCGGCGATGGTCCAAGTGAGTGCTTCGCTCCACTTCACGTCGCGGCTGGCCGGATTCCTCGGGGGATCGGACTTGGTCGCGACCCGGTAGACCTGACCGGCCGAACTCCGGGCGAGCTTGGCGGCGATGGCGGGCAGGACGAAGCCTGCGCCGATGGCCGCGATTCGCGCGAGTTTGGAATGTTGATGCATGAGCTTGAGAAGAGCGGCGGGCCGTTCCCCGTGTGAGGAACGGCCCGCAGCGAGTTCATAGTACCACCAAGAGAGCGTGAATGAGTCCCGGCAGGTAGAAGATGATGGTCAGAATGATGTTGAGGATCAGGCTGCCACCGATTCCCCGCTTCAGACCGACGGCCAGAGGCGGAAGAAGGATGGCAACAATGACCAGGAGCAGCTTGTTGGTCGCTGCGGAAGGTTGGGCGCTCATGATTCGGTTTGGTGGAGGTTGGTATTACTCGGAGTCACCGTCAGCGTCCGGTGCCGGCTCGGCGTCCGGCTCGGTTGCGGGTTGCTCGTTGTCCTCTTCTTCCGGGAGATCGATTTTGACCTTCGGAACTTCGATTTCGACCTTCTCCTTCTCAACGGTGACGTCGGGGCCTTCGACCTCGTATTTCGGGAGCTTGGTTTCTCCCTCGATCTTCACTTCGGGAAGTTCGCCATCTTCGACCTTGTCGACGTCGCATGCGGCGATCGACAGAGCGAAGGCGGACACCGGGATCAGAGTGAGGGAGCGGAGTACGTTGGTTTTCATAGCGAGTCTGGAATCGCAGGTGATGTGCCATGGAGGCGTTTCGTGGCTTTGGGGGCTGGTAATAAGTGAGTTGTGACTTATGTGATTGTCCGATCAGGTCGCGCGAATCGTGCAGAACACATGACGTCCGGGCACCGGGTTGCAGGCTGCAATCCCGCAAAGATCACTGGATCGGTGCCAGCAGCCGCGAAACCCGCACCCGCAACTTGAAGACGGCGGACTTGCTCTCGAGGTCAGCGGCGGAGGCCTTGGTGGAGTTTCCAAAATCGTTCTGAAGCATGTTTTCGACCTGCTTCGCGAAGGCGGGATCATCGACTCCGACCTGGACCTCGAAGTTCAGGCGGAAGGAGCGGTTGTCGAAGTTGGCGCTTCCGATCGATACGAACCGGTCGTCGACAAGCATGACTTTCTGGTGGAGGAAGCCGTTGCCGTAGCGCCAGATCTCGGCTCCCGCCTTTTCCATCGGCTCGAGATAGGAGTACGACGAAAGCCGTACCAGTTCGCTGTCAAAGAGATCGGGAATCAGGACCTTCACCTCGACGCCTCGCTTCGCCGCGAGTTGGAGGGCGAGCAATACGGCTTCGTCCGGAACAAAGTATGGCGTGGCGATCCAGATCCGGTCCTTCGCGGCATTGATCGCGGCCAGATAGTAGAGGGAGCAGGTTTCGAGATCGTCGGCCGGTCCTGTCGGAATGCAGAGGGCCTCCGCCGAACCCGCACCGATCTTGTCCCGGATCTCCCAGTCCAGGCCGGCAAGCGTTTCGCCGGTCGCCCAGTGCCAGTCCTCGGCGAAGGGGACCTGCAGGCAGGTGACGACCGGCCCGGTCAGACGCATGTGGCTGTCGCGCCACGGCGTCAGCGTCGGGTGCTGTCCGAGATACTCGTCACCGACATTGTGTCCGCCGACAAAGGCGGTCTTGCCATCGACCACCACCAGTTTGCGGTGGTTCCGGTAGTTGAGTTGGAAGCGGTTGACGTCGTCGCCGAGGTTCATGAACGAGCGCACCTCCGCGCCCGCCTCGGCCAGATCCTTGCGGAAGCTCGAAGGGAGACCGAAGCAGCCGTAGTCGTCGTAAAGGACGTAGACCCGGACGCCTTCCTTTGCCTTGCGGATGAGCCGTTCCTTCAGTTCCAGGCCGGTGTCGTCGGCGCGGATGATGTAGAACTGCACGAGAATGTAGTCCTCGGCCGACTCGATCGCTTCGAAGATCGAACGGAAGGTGTTCTTCCCGTCCACCAGCAACTCTGCCCGGTTCCCGCGTGTCACGGGCAGCTTGGTGAGGTTCGAAAGGGTCGCCATCAGCCCTTCGTCCGACTCCACCGAAGCTTCGGCCGCATGGATCTCGTCGATCAGCGACGTGGCCATCGGGCGAATGTCCTCCAGTCCGGCGGTTCGCGTGCTGACGTAGTCGTCGAAGTCCGCTCCTCCGAAGATCGCGTAGGCCGGGACCGCGACGACCGGGAGCGTGTTCAGCGAGATGGCCCAGGCGATGGCACCCTGCGGTGTGCGTGTTTCCATGACCGCCGAGATCGACTGGAAGAAGCCGATCACGTGCATCCCGAGCAGGAAGAACCTCAGGAGCGGCCTGCGGCGCCGGTTGGCGAATCCGAGCACCTTTGCGGTGCGGGGAAAGCGATGGGCGAGTTTGGTCGCACCGAGGCGTGCCCATGCGCGGAGGGACCGGAACATGATCAGTTGGCGGGTTTCGGATGATCGGGCTGCTCGGTCACCCGCTCGTCGCGCTCTTCAAAGTCCCGGGAGTCCGCGTCGGGTTTCTCCTGGGTTTCCTTCCGTTCCGGCTCGTAGGCCAGATCGGCGAGCATCGGGAAGTGGTCGGAGCCGACCGACGGCAAACGCCGTAGCTCGCGGACTCTGAACTCGCGCGAGACGAAAACGTGGTCAAGCGGCCATCGCGCCCACCAGTGGCCGGCGTGGAAGGTGCTGAACATCCCGCGCCCGATCCGCGGGTCGAGCAGTCCGCTGATTCGCCGGAACAGGCGGGTGGTGTGGGACCACGCGACGTCGTTCATGTCGCCGAATACCAGCGTGGGTCCGCCGGTTTCGCGGATCTGCTGGGCCACCACGATGAGCTCGATGTCCCGCTCGGTGCTGGTTTCGTCCTCGCTCGGGAATGGTGGCTTGGGATGCAGGGCGTGGAAACGAACGCGCTCACCGGTCTCCATTTCGATCTGTCCGTGAACCGACGGGATATTCTCGCGCACGAGATACTTCACCTCGGCGTCGATCAGCGGGAGCCGGGACATCAGGACCAAGCCGTAGGTGTCGGGCTGCGGGACGCTGACGCGGTGGGGCAGTTGATCCGCGAGCCGGTCGAGATGGCGAGCCCAGAACTCGTCGGTCTCCAGGGCAATCAGGACATCCGGCTTTTCCTCCCGGACCAACTGCAGCAGGGCGTCGGCTTCCCGGTTGTCCATCAGGACGTTTGAGATCAGCAGTCGCACGCCGGTGCTGTGCCGACCGGATGCGACCTGATTGGGTGCGAAGCTCTGGTAGGGGAAGACTCGGGCCGCAAGGTGGATCGTTGCCGCGGCGAGCAGGCCGACGATGATCCAGTCACCCGCGTCGGCGATCGCGCCTTTCCCGATCAGTGCGGCCATCAGGATGATTCCGACGATCAGCAGTTGCAGGCGTGGGAAGTCCCACACGCGGATCCACCAGCTGTCGTTCCGGATGAGGGGCACGAAGCTGCCCAGAACAATGAGGAGTGCGGCAATTTGCAGGCATAGGGTCATGGCAACGTTCCGCCCTACGCTTGGGCGCAGACGGGTGCGTTCTTCTCAGCGAGCCGCATGCCACCGCCTCGAACCCGCTCTAGGCCCCGTAGTTCGGGGATTCTCCGGGCGTCAACGGTAAGCTGGCGAGCTGCGAAACGTTCCAAATTGAAACGTTGATCGTGCAGTTTGCGCCCCCGGATGCTTTGTGATCATTCGGCGGATCTCGATCGACGGACCGGAAACATCGCCAGCGCCGGGGGCGTATCGGTTCTCCATGTCTAACACCCACCTCAGCCGCCGAAAGTTCCTCCACACCACCGGCCTCGGAGCCGGAGCGGTTCTCGGATTCCCCGCCATCGTCAGCGGACAAAACCTCAACGACCGGATCCGGGTCGCGGCCATCGGAGTGGGAGGGAAGGGCGAGTCGGACATCAACAATGTCGCGAAGTGCGGCTGCGACATCGTCGGGCTTTGCGACGTCGATGCGAAGACGCTCGGTCGGATGTCCAAGAAGTATCCGAAGGCCAAGACCTTCAGCGACTTTCGCGAGATGCTCCCGAAAATGGACGCGGAGATCGATGCTGTGATCGTCTCGGCGCCCGACCACATCCACGGTGTCGCCGCGATTCCCGCAATGCAGGCGGGCAAGCACGTTTACGTGCAGAAACCTCTCGCCCAAACGGTTTGGGAGTGCCGGGTGATGGGGGATTTGGCTCGTGAGAAGAAGCTGGCGACCCAGATGGGCAACCAAGGCAGTGCGGCCGAGGGACTGAGGCGGTCGGTGGAAGTGATCCAGACCGGCGTGCTCGGCAAACCGCTGGAACTCCACGTGTGGACCAACCGTCCGATCTGGCCGCAAGGCTTTGAACGTCCGTCGGGATCGGACCCGGTCCCCGAGCATCTCGACTGGGACCTCTGGCTCGGTCCGGCCGCCGAGCGTCCTTACAAGAATGGGATCTACCATCCGTTCAAGTGGCGCGGCTGGACGGATTTCGGCACCGGCGCACTCGGCGACATGGCCTGCCACACGGTCAACATGCCGTTCCGCGCGCTGAAGCTCGGCTATCCGGAAAAGATCGAGTGCGAGATGGCTTCGAAGCTCTTTTCCGAGACCTACCCGATGACCTCGCGGGTTCGCTTCGACTTTCCCGCCCGGGAAGACCTGCCGCCGCTCAAGTTCTGGTGGTATGACGGGAATCCGGGTGATCCGTTCAAACCCATCATGCCCTACCCTGAGCTCCTCAAGGACATCATCGCGCTTCGCGGCAAGACGCCGAAGTCAGGTGCGCTGATCGTTTTCGAAAACGGAATGCTCTACTCCGAAGACGACTACGGCCGTGCCTTCTGGGTGAAAACGAACGACGATAAGGAGTTCGTCAGCGGCACCGATCACCCGCTGACCCGGGACGCGCCCCAGGTGATCCCGCGTTCGCCGGGACACGAGCAGGAGTGGATCGACATGATGCGCGATGGAACCCCGGCCTACTCGAACTTCGAGATCGCCGCCTACCTGACCGAAGTGATCCTGCTCGGCAGCATCGCCCAGCGGGTTGGCGAAGGTTTGCCGATCGCCTGGGACGGTCCGAACATGAAGGCGAAGGGCAACGACGCGGCGAGCGCGCTCGTCAAACGTCCTTACCGCGACGGCTGGGCACCGCAGGTGTGAATCAAACTCACGGGAATCAGCCGACTTCCCAGACGGCGATTGATGGAACCGCAAAGTCGCCAAGGCCGCAAAGGAGCGCGATGCAATCCACCTTGGCGTGCTTGGCGACTTGGCGGTGAACCAAGGGTAAGAATATTCCGGGAGAATCTCGGGACCCCGGCGGGATCGGGAGCTACCCGATCTCAATCAGGATCGCAGTCGTGTTGTCGCGTCCGGACTCGGCGACCGCGTAGTCGACCAAGGTCTTGGCAGAGAATTCCCCGCGGGCCATTTCGTCGATCCGGCGGTCCCACATTCCGTCGATGAGGCCGTCCGAGCAGATCAGGAAACGGTCGCCGGAGTGGTAGCCAACCCGGCCGAACTGGGGATCGATGTTGTTGCTCCGTCCGCCGAGCACCTGGTCGAGGATGTTCTTCTGCGGATGGGTCCGGGCCTCGCGCTCGTTGATCCGCCCCTTGCGGAGCATCCGTCCGACCCGGCTGTGGTCCTCGCTGAGCTGGACCATCTCGCCGTCCTTCGGGAGGTAGTAGATGCGGCTGTCCCCGACGTGGCCGAAGACCATCCAGTCGGGCATAAACCAGCAGAGGCTCAGGGTGGCGCCCATTCCGCGGCACTCCTCGTAGTGCTTTCCGAGATCGATCAGGGACTGGTGGGTTTCCTCGAAGATCGTGCCGAGCACGTCGGAGAATCCCGCATCCAGCCGCGCCGCACCGAGTTGGAAACTGGCGGGCATGAGGCGGGTGATTTTCTCAACTGCGATCTTGCTGGCCACTTCTCCGGCCTTCGCTCCGCCCATCCCGTCGCTGACGGCGAAGACGTAGTCGGAGGCCTCCAGTGAGCCGTCGCCCTCCCGGCCCAGATAGCGGACTTCACGGGAGTCGAATGTCAGGCAAAGGAAAGCATCCTCGTTGTTCGGCCGGAAGCGTCCGGGGTCGGTGATTCCCGTCCAGCGGAGGGAGTCAGGGGCGGATTGGTCGTCGTCGGCCATGAACGGGGAGTCGCCGAAAAGCGTGCCGACGCATTGCAGACGGACAAAGATAAAAATTTGGCTTCGCGCAGGCCGTTGGCCCGGTATTTGCTCTCCGCGTTCCCCGGGTCGATTCATCGCTCCATGGCGAGGTGTCGTCCCCGACAACCATCCGCGCCAGCGAGCGCATATCAATACCAACCAAGACCAATACGATGCCCAAGTTCAAACTCGAGTACATCTGGCTCGACGGCTACACCCCCGTCCCGAATCTCCGCGGCAAGACCCAGATCAAGGAGTACGACAGCTTTCCGAGTCTGGAAGAGCTTCCGATGTGGGGCTTCGACGGCAGCTCGACGCAGCAGGCCGAAGGCCACAGCTCCGACTGTCTCCTCAAGCCCGTGGCGATCTACCCGGACAGCACCCGCACCAACGGTGCGCTGGTGATGTGCGAAGTTCTTCTCCCGGACGGCACCCCGCACCCGAGCAACACCCGCGCCACGATCATCGACGACGAGAACGCTTGGTTCGGTTTCGAGCAGGAATACTTCCTGGTCGAGGATGGCCGTCCGCTCGGCTTCCCGAAGGGTGGTTTCCCGGATCCCCAAGGCGAATACTACACCGGTGTCGGCTACAAGAACGTCGGTGACGTCGCCCGCCAGATCGTTGAGGAGCACCTCGACATCTGCCTCGACGCCGGCATCAACCACGAAGGCATCAACGCCGAGGTGGCGAAGGGCCAGTGGGAATTCCAGATCTTCGGCAAGGGCTCGAAGAAGGCCGCCGACCAGATCTGGATCGCGCGCTACATCCTCCTCCGTCTTTGCGAAAGCTACGGTGTCGACGTTGACTGGCACTGCAAGCCCCTCAAGGGCGACTGGAACGGCTCCGGCATGCACGCCAACTTCTCGACCGAGTATCTCCGCGAAAAGGGCGGTGAAGAGTACTTCCTCGCTCTCATGGCTGCCTTCGAGAAGAACCGCGACGAGCACATCGCCGCTTACGGTCCGGACAACCACATGCGTCTGACCGGTCTTCACGAAACCCAGTCGATCGACCAGTTCTCCTGGGGTATCGCCGACCGCGGCGCTTCGATCCGTGTTCCGCACAGCTTCAAGAACAACGACTGGAAGGGCTACCTCGAGGACCGTCGTCCGAACTCGCAGGGCGACCCCTACGCGATCGCCTCGCGCATTCTCAAGACGATCGCCGAAGTCCCGACTCCCTGATCGGCTTCCAACGATTCCCAAACCGTCCGCTCCCGACCGGGGGCGGGCGGTTTTTTTGTGGAGTGGCGCTCTCCGAGCGCCATGGCCATGGGGCGGCGGCTTTCAGCCGCCGGGCGGGGTGCCGGTGGACGACCTAGAGGTCGTCCCGCCCTGATATGGCGCTTGGAAAGCGCCACTCCTGCCAGCAATCGAGTTTCAACCGTAGTGGAGGAAAGTCGATTGCTCGAGCATCGCTCGAAAACTTTCGCCGATCACTACCGGGGCGTCTGACCCAGTGGCGACCCAGACGATTCTGCCAGGAGTGAGCAGATCAAACGCAAGGAAGCCTGATGTGCCGGTATCGCTTGGTCCAAACCGGTATGCCCGTCCGAACGGGACGTAGAGAAGGCTGCCATCGACGCCGTGGAAGAGCGAAGGATTCTCCTCAAGAATCGTTGCCGCGAAGTAGGTGTCGGTGCCAGCCTCGGACTGAGGGGCACCCGCCACGGCTGGATCACCGAACGACAGCAGTCTCCACCACTCGATGCTGTTCTCGCCGTCCATCGCGACCTGGTAGGTGCCGTCAAAGCCACCTTCGACCACATCGCCGATCAGCTGCTTGAAGTCCTCTGGTAAGGACACGCCATATCGATCCGAGAAGGCGGCGAGCACTCTCTGCTTCTCGACATCATTTGGGTAGGTCGACCAGTATTTGAACTGAATGCCGGTGTCGAAGTCGAAAGGGACCTCCGCTTGGACTCCGGCGTTCTCGAAAAACCAGTTGTTTGTCACCTGCGAGGCTTGCGGCGTCTCGGCCTGCTTCTTGCACCCGGTGATCGCGACCAGCAGAAGCAAGAAGGGGAGCTTCATGTGAAGTTCGATTCGGGGCGCTACGGCGACGGAACGCCGGCGAGGATTTCGGCGACGACGCCGCGGGCTTCGGTGCCGGCGAGGCGGGCCTCGGGTTCGACGACGAGGCGGTGGGCGATGACGTCGGCGGCGATGTCCTGGATCGTTTCCGGGATCACGAAGTCGCGTTCCTCGAAGAGCGATACCGCTTGGGAGGTGCGCATCAGGGCCAGCGACGCGCGCGGGCTGGCGGCGAGCTGGAGGTCATCGCGGTGGCGGGTGGCGGAGACGATCTCGACGATGTAGCGGCGCAGCTCGTCGCTGAGCCGCACCTGCCGGACCGCGGCGATCAGGTCGAGCATCTCGTCGCGGCTGATGCAGGGCTCGAGAGCCTCGACCGGGTGCTTTTCGACCTGATCGGCAAGAATCGAGCACTCCTCCTCGACGCTGACGTAGCCGAGGCGCGAGCGGATCATGAAGCGGTCCATTTGCGCCTCCGGCAGCGGATAGGTGCCGCGGAACTCGACCGGATTCTGCGTGGCAATGACGAAGAACAGACCGTCGAGATCGTGGCGGACGCCGTCGATGGTCGCCTGGCGCTCGGCCATCGCTTCGAGCAGTGCGGACTGGGTGCGCGGTGAGGCGCGGTTGATCTCGTCCGCCAGCAGGATGTCGGTAAAGACCGGGCCGGGGCGGAAATTGAATTCCTGCGTCCGGGGGTCGAGCACGGACACGCCGAGGATATCGGTCGGCAGCAGGTCGGGGGTGAACTGGACCCGCTTGAACTGGGCGCCCGAGATCGAGCGGGCGATCGTCTTGGCGAGGGTCGTCTTGCCGGTGCCCGGGACGTCCTCGACGAGGGCATGGCCGCCGGCGGCGAAGCAGGCGAGGATGCGGCGAACGGCCTCCTGTTGGCCGAGAACGACGTTGCTGACCGAGGATTCGAGTTTGAGAGCGGTTTGGTGAGGGTCCGTGGGCATGGTGACTACTCTCCGTCGGCTTCGCGACAGAGTTCGGTGTGAGCCGTGTGGGCTGCCTTGAGTTCTTCGACGGCGCTCTCCGGGAGGCGCCTGCCGAGGCGTTTCCAAACGTCGGCATTCAGGAACTCGCGGGCGCGGGTGTCCGCAAGGTAGAGGATGCCCTCGGGCAGGACCTTCGCTCCGGCGGGCGTGCTGACGATCGGGTGCAGCAGGTTGAATGGCGGGTCCTCGGGGTCGGGCGGTTGGTGGCGGATGCTGACCGCGGCCCAGCGGCCGAACCGGTGCATGCCGAGGATCTCCAAGGTGCTGCGGCTCGGCAGTTCCTGACCGAGGTAGGCGAAGAGCCGCCGGATGCCCTCATCGTCATCGAAGATCGCCACACGTTCGAAGATCCGTCGCGGCTTGCGCGATTGGAGCGCGGCGACCCATGCCTCGGCAGCGGCCCGGGCATCTTCCTCGGAGGGGGCGGAGTCGGCCGGCAGTCCGCCGAGACGGGCATTGAGCCCGAGCGTCTCCAGCCAGTCGGCGCGCGATTGGTCGCGGCTTTTCTGGAGCCAGAGCCGCAGCTTGTCCGTGAAATCCTCGAGTCTTGGAGCGGCATCGGGCGCGAGTCTCCAACCTGCGGGTCGGCGCACCAGACGGAGTTCGCGGATGAGGTCGCGGCGCAGTTCCGGGTTATAGGGATCGAGTTCGCAGTAGAGCGCGGCACCCTCGTCGCCGTCGGTCTCGCAATCGAGCAGCAGCCGGATCTGCTGGGAGTTCCGGAATCCCCGCCAGAGGTGGGCGTAGCTGGTCAGGGCGAGCATCGCGTCCTCCTCATCGTCGGTCGCGATGAAGGGGAGGATCGACCGCAGGCTCGGGTCGGCTACCTTGCTCAGGAAGGTTTCACCCAGCTCTTCCGGTGTGGCGAAACCCGCGGGCTTGGCGCTTTCGAAAAGCCGGACGGGAAACGAGGCCTTGAGATCGAAAAACGAAGGCGCCGCGGAAAGCTCCTCATCGTCCGCTCCGACCAACCAGCCGGGAAGCTTGAGGCGCCAGAAGCCGGCTTCGTTGCGTTCGAGGACCAACTCGCGGATCCCGATGGATTCCTGCCCGGGGCGCGCTTCGACCGGATCGAAGTCGCCGATGCTGACAATTGCCCGGCTCTTTTCGGTTTCGGTGTGGACGACCGCCCGCAGCACACGGTCGGAAACCAGGCGGCTCCAGGGGCCCGTGTGATGGGGATTCCGGCGCAGGCCGGTTGCGGTGACCGCGACCGTCTCGTCCCAGCCTTTCGGAAGCGGGTCCTCAAGCCCGCCGAGATAGGCGAGCGCGGCAGGCAGGCGGGAGTTCCTGCAGGCCTCGATGAAATCGAATACGAGTTTCTCCGGCGGACCCTCGAAGAGCTCGTCCTTGGTCAGCGTGCCACGGACATCGTTGAGCAGCTTTTCGCGGATGGAGGTGCGTACGGTTTCGAGCCGGGCGGCGCGCTGGTCGAGCATCCATGCCTCAAGCTTTTCAGCCTGCTTCGCCATCGACGGAACGTAGCTGATGCCGGTGTTCTCGAACGACGCGGGCACCGGCGCCGGAAGCCAGTTCTCTTCCCGCTTGATCAGGCCGATCGCGTGGATCTGGACGCCGGTCGGATCGAATTCTGTGACCTGCGAAATCAGGATCGCGGCCAGGTCGCCCTCGCGCTTTTCCTCAATGACCTCGCAGTCCCCGCGATCCAATTCTTCGGCGAGGTGATCCAGCCGGAGGCGGATCGATGCGGTTTTTTCGGCGGTCGTGCCGGGGGAAAGCGCCGTGTCCTCGAGCAGGTCGAGGTCGTCTTGCCGGATCGCATCGAGATACGCCATCGCCACCTCCTTCGGACCGATTTCGGCCCGGGCGGTGAGGGTCAGGCAAACGATGCCGGCAAGCAGTCGGATCACAGCGATTGATGGAACGGTTCGTCCTCCTTCACCGAAACGACGAAGGCGGCGAGAAGTTTGATGGTATTCTCGATGTCGTCGAGGTGAGCGGTCTCGACGACCGAGTGCATGCAGCGGAGCGGGAGGGAGACGAGGGCACTCGGCACGCCGCCGCGCTGCTGGAAGATCTTGTCGGTGTCCGTCCCGGTGAAGCGGCTGGACGCCTCGTGCTGGAGCGGGATGCCTTCCTTCTCGGCGATCGAAATCAGGCGCTCGACGATCAGTGGATGGTTGGCGGTGCCGTGGGTGACGGTCGGTCCGCCACCCAGCGTCACCTTGCCGTGCTGGTTCGTATCGAGGCCGGGCGTGTCGGTGGCATGGGTGACATCGAGGCAGATGCAGGCGTCGGGCTTCAGCCGGTAGGTCGCCATGACCGCGCCGTGACCGCCGATCTCCTCCTGGATCGCATTCAGGCAGACCAGCGAGGCGTCGGACTTCTTTTCCGACTTGGCCAGGCGTCGGAGCACCTGGGCGATGATGAACGAGCCGATGCGGTTATCGAGCGCGCGGGAGACGATGCGTTTGTGGGCGAGTTCGGTCGGGGTGTCGGCATAGACCGCGAAGTGACCGACCCGCAAGCCGAGCTCCGCGACTTCCTTGGCGGACGAGGCACCGACATCGACCCACAGCTCGTGGACCTTCGGCGCCTTTTCGTCGCCGAGCGAATCCTTGCGCAGGTGGATGGCGGTATTGCCGATGATCCCGAGGACTTCACCCTTGTCGCCGAGGATCCGCAGCCGGCGCCCGCGGGCGGTGGCGTGGTCGGAACCGCCAACCCGGTCGATGCGGAGGAATCCGTCGTCCTGAACCGCCTTGATCATCCAGCCGATTTCGTCGGCGTGGGCGGCGAGCATCACGCGGTGCTTCGACTTGCCCTTGAGGGTCGCCCAGGTCGAGCCATAGGCATCGCATGCGACCTCGTCGGCGGTTGGCTTCAGATAGTCGGCCCAGACCCGCTGGCCCAGCATCTCGCTGCCGGTGGGACTCGGGGTTTCAAGCAGGCGGAAAAGGAATTCGCTTTGGTTCTTGGTCATCGGCGGGAAAGGGTCAGGAGTCGTCGTCTTCGAGCAACTTGTCGATGTAGGCGATGTGTTCCCACGGGCAGCGGCCGCGCTGGTACTTGTTCCACAGTTTCTCGCGCAGCGCCTGCCAGAGTTCGCGGGGCACCGGGTCGATCGGCTCCCAGTCGGGATCGGTCTTGAGGGTCGTCTGGAACGTCCAGCGGCCGGCATGCCGGTTGGCCCGCCAGAAGCGCAGTCCCTCCTCCGTGCGTTCGCGCCATTCGTGGGATTCCATCTGCAGTGGAGCTTCCCGCCTGCACCCGGAACATGCAAGGCCGGGAGTGATCAAGGAGCGGCGTCCTTCGGGCGCCGATTCCGGACCGCCACGGCGCCCGGAGGACGCCGCTCCTTGCCAATCTAATCCAGCGGCACGATGCGGATGTTGCCCTTCGGCTTCTGAAGCTCGGCCGAGAGCGTCTTCGCCGGCTCGGCCGAGGCTTCGTCGGACGGACCGCCGAGCGCGTTGCGCAGGGCGCCCTCGACGAGCTGGCCGCAGTGGATCTTCATCGGCGGCAAGGGGCCGAGTTCGCCGGTCAGTTCGTCGGCGGACAGTTTGGCCGCCTCCTCGGCGGTCTTGCCCTTGAGCAATTCGGTGGCCATCGAGGCGACCGCGATCGCCGTCTGGCAGCCGAAGCTTTGGAAGGACGCCCGGTCGATCACCTTCTTGCCGTCCTTCTCGGTGAACTTCAGCCACATCCGCAGCATATCGCCGCAGTCGGGCGAGCCGACGGTGCCGACCGAGTCGGCGTCGCTCATTTCACCCTGGTTCTGAGGGTTGGAAAGCGCGTCGCGCACCTTGTCTTCGAAGTCGCTCATGCGGGAAGGATGGACCGGCCCCGTGGCGGATCAAGCCCGGGCTTGCCAAGGGTCCGGCCGATGCTGAGGGTGAGGACCACGAAAAGCCCGGCGCTTTCCACCCTTCCATCCATGCACTTTCTGGGAATCGAAATCGGCCACGGATTGACCCGTGTGGCGGCCCTCGAGCTCGAGGCCGCCCGCGTCACCGCGACCGCCTCGGCCCCGCTCGAGTGGATCGAGGGTCTGCCGGAAGGCTATGCCGAGCAGGACCCGGCGAGGTGGATCGGGGCTGTCGATCACGCCGTTCGCGAGGTGCTGGCGCAGCTGGGCGATGCCAAGGCTTCGGTCGCCGGGATCGGCGTGACCGCGCCCGCCGGCGGGATGGTGGTGCTTGATGGCGACGACCGCATCGTCCGGCCGGCCAAACGGGGGAACGACCGCTCGGCGCGTCGCCAGGTCGAGGAGATCGGCCGGGCTTTCGGCGGGGCCCCGGGGCTCATCGAGATGACCGGCAACGCGCTCTCGGCAGGTTCGCTGGCAGCCCAGGCACTTTGGCTGAAGGAGCACGAGCCGAAGCACTTCCAGCGGGCCGCCCGGCTGCTCTCGGCGCAGGATTTCATCGGCTACTGGCTGACAGGGACCAACGCGACTTCGGCATCGACCGCGGCGGCCAGCGGACTCTTCGAAGTGCCGAACCGGACGTGGTGCGAACCGCTGACAGCATTCATTGGCGAAGGCCTCGGCGGGTTGCTGCCCGAGGTGCTCGAAGCCCGGCAGGCGCGCGGTGCGCTGCGGGAGTCGCTGGGGGACGCGTGGGGGCTGCCGAAGGGAGTGCTGGTGGCTGCGGGAAGCGACGGCCGCGCGGCGGGATTGTTCGCCTCGGGCGCGGCGCTGCCGGAGGATCTGCTCGCGGATGTGTCGGCCGAAGGCGCGCTGGTCGGTCTGGCTGCGGAGGCGCGGGTCGACTTCCACGGCGAGGGCAAGGTCGGCTGCGACCTCGCGGGCAACGGCATCACCCGCATGGATCTCGAGAATGTGATCGCCGCTCCGGAGCTGATCCGGCGTCAGTATGGCTGGACGGGCGCAGAGTTCGACCACGCGATCACCGCCGCGCCGGCGGGTGCGGACGGTCTACTGTTTCTCCCGTATTTGAGAGGCGAGTCGGTGCCGCGGATGCCCGACGGCTGCGGTGTGCTGCACGGCATGACGCTCGACAATTTCACGCCGGGTAATCTCGCCAGGGCGGCGGCCGAAGGGGTGGCGCTCGGATTCGGATTCGCCATGAGCCGGCTGCGCGACATCGGATTCGAACCGACCGAGGTGCGCCTGACCCGCGATGTCGGGCCGACGTCGGCCCAGCTTCTGGCGGACGTTTTCGGAGTGCCGGTCGTTGCCGTTTCCGGTGGCGGCGGGGCGCTGCTCGGCGCGGCCATGCAGGCGGCGGTGGTGTATTTCCACGATCAGGGCGAGGAGCTCGGCTTCGATGAGATCGCGGGTTATGTGGTGACGGCCGACGAGGCGTCGCGGCGTCTGCCCGATGCCGCACTTCACGAATTCTACGGAGAGCTTCTGGCCCGTCAGCAGTACTTGGCAGAGACCCTCCACGCGGGGGGATTCCTGTGATGGGCAGCGAGATTCGCGAGAGTCGGAAGTCGTCGCTGCTGGGGTCCCTGGCCGGTTGGCTGATGCGCCTGTGGTGCATGACGCTGCGCTTCGAACTGGTGGACCGCTGCGGTCTCGGCGAGCGCGACAAGCTCAAGGGGCCGGTGATCTACGGGCTGTGGCACAACCGGATCTTCGTGGTGCCGGCGGCGTGGCGGAAACTCTGCGGCAAGTGGCGCAAGGCGGTGGTCCTGACAAGCGCCAGCCACGACGGCGCCACACTGGCACGCGCGGTGGGTGTTTTCGGCCTCGGATCGGTCCGCGGATCATCCTCGCGGCGCGGGGTGGCCGCTCTGGTCGCGCTGCGCAAAACGCTGCGGGACGGGACTGACTGCTGTGTCACGCCCGATGGTCCGCGCGGTCCGCGGTATGTCCTGCAGGCCGGGCTGGTGAAACTTGCGGAAGCTTCGGGCGCGCCGGTGATCCCGATCCACGTCGAATTCACCCGCGCCTGGCAGCTCGGCAGCTGGGACCGCTTCCGTCTGCCGGTGCCGTTCAGCAAGGTGCGCGTCATTTTCGACGAGGCGCTTGCGGTTCCGGGACGGCTTGGAGAGGATGAATTTGAAACTTGGCGCTCGCGGATCGAGGACCGGCTCCGGTCGGGTGTCGAGGACTTCAACGAAGCGACATGAGCAAGGTGATCGATGGAAAGGCAGTGGCCGCAACGGTTCTTGAGGAGTGCCGGCGGGAAGTGGATTCATTGAAGGCAAAAGGAGTGACTCCCGGGCTGGCCGTGGTGCTGGTGGGGGAGGATCCCGCTTCCATGGTTTACGTCGGATCGAAGGTCCGGACCTGTGGCGACCTCGGCATCCATTCGAGGAAGATCGAGCTACCGACCGAGACCACCCAGGAAGAGTTGCTGAAAGTCGTGGCGGAGCTGAATGCCGATCCGGCGATTCACGGTATCCTCGTCCAGAGCCCGCCGCCGGAGCAGATCGACGAGGAGGAAATCGTGAGGGCGCTCGACCCGGCGAAGGATGTCGACGGCTTCCATCCGGAAAACGTCGCCAAACTCGCATTGGAAGATCCCACCGGATTCGTTCCGTGCACACCGGCCGGTTGCATGCGCCTGATCAAGGAGGCGGGCATCGAGACCAGCGGCGCGAACGCGGTGGTGATCGGTCGCAGCATGATCGTTGGCAAGCCGATGGCGCTCCTGCTGATGGCGAAGGGTTCCGACGCGACCGTGACGGTGGCCCACTCGCGCAGCCGTGATTTGCCCGCGATCTGCCGCGAGGCCGACATCCTGGTGGCAGCCGTCGGCCGCCCGGAAATGGTCAAGGCGGATTGGGTCAAGGACGGGGCGGTGGTGATCGATGTCGGAATCAACCGCGTGGAGGATCCTTCGCGGAAGAGCGGCTACCGCCTGACCGGTGACGTCGCCTACGAAGAAGTCGCACCCAAGTGTAAGGCCATCACCCCGGTGCCCGGCGGAGTCGGGCCGATGACGATCGCGATGCTGATGAAGAACACCATCGCGGCGGCGTCGCGCGCGTGATTGCCGGTCCGGACTGCGGGTAGGGGAGTGGAGGAAAGGACCGCGCGGCTCCGACCGCGCCCCGGAACCCCGGCTCAACAGATGCCCGATTCTCGGGGGCGCGGTCGGAGCCGCGCGGTCCTGCTGGAAGCGGCCCTTGCTTGTCCGGTGCGTGAAGGATCGCAACGGCCTGTGGGCAGATCGCGGACGACTGGGGCAGTCGTCCCTACCTTCCGGGGCGCGGTCGGAGCCGCACGGTCCTGCTGAAAGCGCCGCTCGCTTGTCCGATGAGTCCGGGGTCGCAACGGCCTTGCCGGCGGATCGCGGACGACTGGGGGCAGTCGTCCCTACCTTCCGTAGCGCGGTCGGAGCCGCGCGGTCCTTTTCAGCTCCGCCGCTGGGTCATCATGAACTCGTTGCCCTCGGGGTCGATGCACATCGCGAGGTGAAGCGGTTCCTCCGGGGTGTCCGTGGGCTCGCAGGTCAGATCGCCACCGCATTCCTTCAGCCGACGGATGCCTTCGCGGAGGTCGTCGAGCTGGAATGACAGGCCGGTCCAGGTGCGCTTGCCTTCGCCACCGCCGTGGATGCCGATGATGGCTCCTTGGATGACGACCTCGCTCCAGACTTCCGATTCCATCGTCGCTTCGCCACCGAACAGCTCGCTGTAGAACTTCACGCAGCGCTGCCAGTCGGCCGCCCAGAGCACGTATTTCACTTTCTCGACCTGCATGGGCGCACGCTGTCAGGCGGGGGAGAGTGAGGCAACTTCACAGAGCGGAACGGGGATCGTGCAGGGTGCCATGTGGATCCGTGCAGGGTGCGGTTCTCGGAGAAACTTGGGAAAAGTCGGGGGATTCATAAGGCGCTGGCTGCCAGTTGGTCAGAACGCGGTTCCCAAGGCGGCAAGCAGTCTGCGTTTGAATGCGGGCGGATGGGATCCGTCGCACCGGAAACACAGAACCGAATTTCAACGATCATGAAAAACCGAACCATCACCATCATCGCCCTCTCCGCGGCACTCGCTGGCGGGGCGGTGTTTGTCGCCTCTTCAACCACCTCCGAGGCCGTGCCGCTGCCAGCGCAGGACGTCGACAACTTCGAGGTGCTGACGCGCGGACCTGTCCACGAGGCCTTCGCCGAGTCCGTCACTTTTGAACCCGAGCCAGGCATCATCGTCAACCAGCTGCCGCCTGAGCCTCTGGAAGAACTGCCGCCGGAGATGCGGCCCGAGGGAGACAACGTCACGTGGATCCCGGGCTATTGGGGCTGGGAAGACGACCAGAGCGACTACCTTTGGATCAGTGGCGTCTGGCGGAACCTGCCGCCCGAACGTCAGTGGGTTCCTGGCTACTGGGACGAACTCGGAAGTTCCGAGTGGCAGTGGGTTTCCGGATACTGGGGCGATGCGGACGTCGAGGAGGTGAGCTATTTTTCGACGGCTCCTCCCGCGACGGTCGAGGCCGGCCCGAGTGTCGCGGCACCGAGCTCCGACCATAGCTGGATTCCCGGATCATGGATTTGGGCCGATACCCGCTACGTGTGGCGCTCGGGCTACTGGTCGCCCCTTCGCGATGGCTGGACGTGGGTTCCCGCCCGATACGTCTGGACACCCCGCGGCTATGTGTTTGTCGACGGCTACTGGGACTACTCGGTCGCCCGTCGTGGCGTGGTCTTTGCTCCGGTGCATTTTCACCGCAATCACGGCGCCCGCTACCGTTATCAACCGAGCGTGGTGGTCGCTGTGAACGCGTTCGTCGACCACCTCTTCTACCGGCCGCGGACCTGCCACTACTATTTCGGCGACTACTATGACTCCCGTTATCTCTCGAGGGGATACAATCCGGCCTTCGCCTGGCACTCCGCGCGTGGCCACTACGATCCGATCTACGCTTACCAGCGCTGGAGCCATCGCGGCGACAAGCACTGGGAGAAGAAGCATCGCGACCGATACAACTATCTCACTTCGAACGTGCAGGCGCGTCCGCCCCATACGTGGTCGACGATGCGCACGATCCGCACGGAAGGATTCGGCGACCGTGCTTTCGCCAGCTCGATTCGGGACTATCCGAAGCGGGATTCCGGTGGCTTCAAATTCCAGCAGGTCGCCAAGTCGGACATCGAGAGGATCGGCCGGCAGCGCGAGCAGGCGGAGCAGTTTCGGAAGCTTCGCGAGAAGCTCGAAGTCCGCTCGTCTTCTCCGAAAGGCGAGGCCAAGGAGTTGAAGGAGAAGTTCCAGCGCTCACCCATCCGTGGTCGGGGTGACGAGGCTTTTGCCAAGTCGGTGAAGGTGCCGGAGCGTCCCGAGCCGAAGGGGAAAGCGATGCGCGATGCGATCGTCGAACGCCTCGAAAAGACCAAAGGTCCGCGCGGTAAATCGGATGGCGGCCGGCCGGAGGTCGGTCGCGGGCCCGACAAGGAGAAATCCCAAGCGTCTCAGCCCCGGGGTCGCGAGAAAGCTCCGGAGCGTGTCGATAAACCGGCTCCTCCGGGGAATGATAAGGGATCGGGCGCCCGCGCGCAGATGCAGGAGAAGCTGAAGGAACAGCAACGTAAGGCGTCGGAGGCCGCCCAGAAGGCAAAGGCGGCGAAGGAAGCCGGGGACCGTGCCGAAAAGGCAAAGCGGGATCAGGCGAACGAACGCGCCAAAGCGGCGGCTGCCCAGAAGGAGAAGGCGAAGCAGATGGAGCGTGCCAAGCAACAACAGCAGGAACGGGCGAAGCAGATGGAGCGTGCCAAGCAACAACAGCAGGAACGGGCGAAGCAGATGGAGCGTGCCAAGCAGCAGCAACAGGAACGCGCGAAGCAACTCGAGCGCGCGAAGCAAAAGTCGTCGCCCGGCCGGTCGAAGGACACCGGTTCCAGCAGCAAAGGCGGAGGAAGCTCCAAGGGTGGCGGAGGTTCCAAGGGTGGAGGCCCGGGCAAGGGCAAAGGTAAGAAGAAGTAGTTCGATCCAAGCCGCCTCCGCCCGGAGGCGGCTTTTCTCTTTTGGCAGCCGCGTTCCAAAGAACGGAAGGGGATTGTAACTGCCGACTGCAGGCGGGGTCTGACACACTCCGTCATGACTTATCAGATCCGTGAGAAATTCTGGTCGTGGGGAGATGACTTCAAGATTTGCGACAACGTCGGACGGCCGGTTTTCCAAGTGAAGGGCAAGGCCTTCTCATGGGGTGACAAGCTGTCCTTTCAGGACATGGCGGGCCAGGAACTCGCCTTCATCTCGCAGAAGATGTTCTCCATGATGCCTCGCTACGAGATCCATCGTAATGGACAGCTCTTCGCGGAGGTGGTGAAGGAGTTCCGCTGGTTCAGCAAGGAGTTCACGCTCGATGTGCCCGGTCCCAACGACTACACGATCAAGGGCCGCTTCTGGACCCACGACTACGAATTCACCCGCGGTGGTCGGGTCGTGGCCAACGTCAGCAAGGAGTTTTTCAGCATGTCCGACGTGTACGGCGTGCAGATCGTCGATGGTGAGGATGATGTGGCGATCCTCGCCGCCTGCATCGTCATCGACCAGGTGCTGCACGACGGCTCGGGATCATCGAGCGTCGATTTCGACTGATGGTGGCGGCCCGACGGCCGCCCAGCCAGATCGTGAGGTCGGGACTCAGTCCCGGTTCTCCAACTCGACCCGGAGGAATGGCGCGGTGCGCGATTGTTTCGAGCGGGCGATCTTCTCCGGAGGTCCCTGCGCGACGATCCGCCCCCCCGCCGCGCCGCCCTCGGGGCCGAGGTCGAGAATCCAGTCAGCCTCTGCGGCAACCGCCATGTGGTGCTCGATCACCACGACGGTGTGACCCTCGTCGACGAGCCGGTGCAGGACGTCGATCAGGCGCTTCACGTCCTCGAGGTGCAGTCCGACGGTCGGTTCCTCGATGAGGTAGAGATTGGTGGCCTTCAGCTCGCGCGTCGCGAGTCTTGCCTTGGCGCCCCGGCCGCGGATGAGCTGGGACACCAGCTTGATGCGCTGGGCTTCACCGCCGCTGACGGTCGGCGACGGCTGCCCGAGCTGGAGATAGCCGAGGCCGGTGTCGGCGAGGAGCTGCAGGGGAGCCGCGATCCGTGGCTGCGATTCGAAAAAGGCGGCGGCTTCCTCGATCGTGAGATGGAGGATCTCACCGATGTTCTTGCCGCGGAAGCGGACCTCGAGGGTGGCCGGATTGTAGCGCTGCTCGTCGCAGGCCTCGCAGGGAATCCATGTGGTCGGAAGGAAGTCCATCTCGAGCTTTACCCGGCCGTTGCCCTCGCACACCGCGCAGCGTCCGTCGCCGGTATTGAACGAAAAACGGGAAGCATCGTAGCCCCGCATGCGGGCGTCGGGAAGCTGGGCAAACAACTTGCGGATGTCGTCGAAGACCTTGACGTAGGTCGCCGGGCAGGATCGCGAGGTTTTGCCGATCGGAGACTGGTCGACTTCGTAAGTCGACTTGATCGCCTTGAAGCCGGCCGCCGACTTGAAAGGCGCGCCCTTCGGTTTTTTCCCGGCGCGCGCCGCCTCGGCGAGGCAGCGGTGCATCAAGGTCGACTTGCCGGAGCCGGAAATGCCGGTGAGCACCGTCAGGCGGCCCAGCGGGATCTCGACGTCGACATCGCGCAGGTTGTTGGCATGGCAGCCGGTGAGCTTGAGCCGGGCATGCGATTTGGAAATGGCGCGTCGTTTTCCCCGCGTCGGATGGACGATCGGGTGAACGAGGGCCTGATAAGTCGGGGAGAGGGTAGGGTCGGAGGTCTTCGGCCGACCGGCGGACGGGCGGGGGCGCCCGTCCCTACCTGCCGAAGTTGGCGGGTCGCCTTGGTAGACGATCTCGCCACCGAGGCGGCCGGCGGCGGGGCCGAGGTCGATGAGGTGGTCGGCACGGGCGATGGTGTCCTCGTCGTGCTCGACGACAATCAGCGAGTTGCCTCGGTCGCGCAGGCCGATGAGCGTGTCGAGGAGCTGTTCGTTGTCGCGCGGGTGCAGGCCGATGGTCGGCTCGTCGAGCACGTAGAGGACGCCGCGGAGGTTGGAACCGAGTTGGGCGGCGAGCCGGATGCGCTGGCTTTCGCCGCCGGACAGCGTGGTGGCGGAACGGTCGAGCTGGAGGTAGCCGAGACCGACGTGTTCGAGGAAGGCGAGCCGCTGGGTGATCTCGGGGAGAATGTCCCGTGCGATGAGCTGGTCGCGAGGTCCGGTGAACTTGACCTTGGAGAAATGCGTGTCCGCGTCGGTGACCGAGAAGCGCGAGAGGTCGGAGATCCGCAAGTCCGCCTTGTTGCGCGACGATGGCGTTCCGCCTCCGAGGCGAACGGCGCGGGACTCGGGGTTGAGGCGTGTGCCGTGACAGGACGGACACTCGACCAGTTCGGTGTCGTCCATCCGCGCGACCTTGCGGTCGGCATCGAGCTCGGCGGCGAGCACCGATTCGTGGCGCGATGGATCAAAGGCCCGGCGTCGTTTCGGCACCTGGCCGTGGCCACGGCATTCGGTGCACCAGCCGTAGGGTGAGTTGAAGGAAAACAGCCGCGGGTCGAGTTCGTCGAAGGACTGGTGGCACGACGGACAACTGGCTTCGGTCGAAAGGAGAACCAGCTCCTTGCCCGGGGTGAGGATGCGGATCGTGCCCTTGCCGATCTCCAGCGCCCGCTCGATCGAGGCGGACAGGTCTTTGAGGGCGGCTTTGTCAGAAAGCCCCGACGGCTCCGCCACGACGACGTCGATATCGTGCTCTTGATAACGGGTCAGCCTTTCGAAGCCCTCGGCTTCGCGGAACTGCCGGTCGACGAGCAGCTTCGTGAAGCCCTGCTTCAGTGCCCACTCGGCGACCTCCGTGTGGTAGCCCTTCCGGCCGCGGATCACGGGGGCGAGGATGCTGACGCCGCCGCGTTTCAGATGGCCGTGGATGGTTTTGTCGATTGCCGCGACCGATTGCTTCTCGACCGGCACGTCACAGTCCGGGCAATAGCGCGTGCCGAGCTTGGCGTAGAGCAGCCGGATGAAGTTCCAGAGCTCGGTGACGGTGGCGACGGTCGACTTCATGCCGCCTTGGGAAACCCGTTGCTCGATCGCCACGGTCGGCGGCAGGCCGTTGAGGATGTCGAGTTCCGGCTTCTCGAGTTGTTCGGCGAACTGGCGGGCGTAGGCCGACATCGAGTCGAGGAATCGCCGCTGTCCCTCTGCGAACAGGATGTCGAAGGCCAGGGTCGACTTGCCGCTGCCGGACAGGCCGGAGACCACGACGAACTGGTCGCGCGGGATGTCGACGTCGATGTTCTTGAGGTTGTGCTCGCGTGCGCCGCGGAGGGTGATGGAGGCGTCGGAGAGGGTGTGGGAGGACGAGTTGGTCCTTCGGGCTGCGGACGAGCGGGGGCGCTCGTCCCTACCTTTTTGGGCCCGACCTTTGAGGGCGGGCTTGAGGAAGCGGGCGGTTTCGGTCTTGAGCGTGGCGACCTTCTCCGGCGGGCCCTCGGCGACTAGCTTGCCGCCGTCGGCACCGGCACCCGGGCCGAGCTCGAGGATCCAGTCGGCCGACTTGATCACGTCGAGGTTGTGTTCGATGACCAGCAGCGTGTGGCCCTGTCCGACGAGCTTCTGGAACACACCGAGTAGGCGTTCGATGTCGCCGAAATGGAGACCGGTCGTCGGTTCGTCGAGGATCAGGAAGCGCGGCTTCTTGTGGCGCTTGCCGGTGTCCTCGGCGACGACCTGGCAGAGCTTCAGGCGTTGCGACTCACCGCCGGACAAGGTGTTCAACGGCTGGCCGAGCTTCACGTAGCCGAGGCCGACCTCACTCAATGGAAGCAGCGCGCGACGGATCGAGCTGTGGCGCTTGCGGGTCGACGAGGTCGATGACGGATCGTCGGCGTAGAAGGCGAGGGCCTGATCGACGGTCAGGTCGAGGATGTCGGCGATCGACTTGCCGCGGTAGTGGATGTCGAGGGCCGACGGCTTGTAGCGTCGGCCGCCGCAGTCCGGGCAGGTGACCTGGATGTCCGAAAGGAACTGCATCTCGACCTTCTCGAAGCCGGCGCCGGAGCAGCGGTCGCAGCGGCCGTCGCCGGAGTTGAAGGAAAAGTATCCGGTGGTGCAGCCGCGCGAACGGGCGTCGGATGTCTGGGCGAAGAGCTGGCGGATCTCGTTGAACGCGCCGAGCAGGATGGCGGGCGTCGAGCGCGACGTCCGTGCGAGCGGTGATTGGTCGACCAGCTGGACCTCGCTGATGTACTGCGATCCACGTAGTTCCTTGATCGGGGCCGGGTCGAGTTCCTCGGTCGGCTGACGGAGCTTGCGGGCGAGGTTGGCGTAGATGACGTCGTGGGCGAGGGTGGACTTTCCGGAGCCGGAAACGCCGGTGAGGCAGACGAGCAGTCCGAGCGGGATGTCGGCGTCGAGCTTGTGCAGGTTGTGGCGGGTCGCACCCTTGACCGTCAGCTTGCCGTTCTCCGGTTCGCGGCGGTTTTCAGGGAGGGCGATCGAGCGCTCGCCGGTGAGCCAGGGGAGGGTTCCGGGTAGGGACGAGCGCCCTCGCTCGTCCGCCTTTCGGCCGGGGGCGTCCGATCCGACCTCGCCTTGGTAGATCAGGGTTCCGCCGTGTTCGCCGGAAGCGGGGCCGAGGTCGACGAGTTGGTCGGCGGCGCGCATCACGGTCTCCTCGTGTTCGACCACGACGAGCGTGTTCCCCTTGTCGCGCAGGTCGTGCATCACGCCGACGAGGCGCTCGATGTCGCGGGCGTGAAGACCGACGGTGGGCTCATCGAGCACGAACAGCGTGTTCGAAAGCGACGCACCGAGGCAGCTCGTCAGGTTGACCCGCTCGATCTCGCCGCCGGAGAGCGTGCGCGCCGGGCGGTCGAGTGTGAGGTAGCCGAGCCCGACCTGCTCAAGGTAGCCGAGGCGCGACGCGATCTCGGTCCAGACAAGCTTGAGTGACGGGTTGTTCTCCAGCGGCAGGTCGAGCTCCCGAAAGAAAGCGTGGAGTTCGTTGACCGGCAGTTTCCAGAGGTCCGGCAACGTCTTGCCACCCACCCGGAAACAGAGGGCCTCGGGCTGCAGTCGGCGTCCGCGGCACTTCGGGCAGGCGGTGTAGGACCGGTAGCGCGAGAGGAAGACGCGGACGTGCATCTTGTAGGCCTTCGTTTCGAGCCAATCGAAGAAGCCCTTCACTCCGTACCAGCCGCCGTCGCGCCAGATCTCCTCCATCTCCTCCATGTCGGCGTCGGGGCTGTCGCCGTAATTGACCCACTCGCGGACGTCCTCATCGAGGTCTTCCCACGGCGTTCGGATGTCGATGCCGCGCTCGCGGCAGTTGCGGACGAGGTCGCGCTGGCATTCGTCGCCGCGCTCTCCTTGGAACGGCTTGATGGCTCCCTTGGCGATCGAGAGCGTCGGGTCCGGCACGGCCTTCTCAAGATCCAGACCGATCACCCGGCCGAAGCCGCGGCACTTCGGGCAGGCACCGAGCGGGTTGTTGAAGGAGAAGAGCGACGGGGTGGGGGGACGCAGCGTGAAGCCGGTCTCCGGGTTGGTCCAACTCGTCGTGAAGCTGCGCGGCGAGGGGAGCGACTCGGCATTCGCGGCGGCGCTGCCCTTGCCGAGCGCGAACGCGGTTTCGAAGGCCTCGAGGAGTCGGGTCTGGGACGACTTCGAAACGCGAATCCGGTCTTGGATGACCTCCACCTTGGTCCCGGCTTCGAAAGCTGCGGGCTGCTCATCGGTGCGTAGGACCCGGCCGTTGGCGTCGAGGATCCGGAGGTAGCCCTGCTGGTTGAGAAAGGGGAAGAGGTCCTCGCTCTTCGTTTCCTCCGGGACGGGCACCGGGAAGGTCACGAGGACCTGCTCTCCGGAAAGGTTGGCGATCACCCATTCGGCGGCCGACTCCGGCGAGTCGGGCCGGATTTCGGCGCCGGTCTTCGGGTCGTGACCGGTCGCCGCGCGGGCGAAGAGGAGCTTCAGGTAGTCGTTGATCTCGGTCAGCGTGCCGACCGTCGAGCGGGTGGTCCGGATGTTGTTCTTCTGCTCGATCGCGATCGCGGGCGGGATGCCGTCGATGCGGTCGACGTCCGGCTTGTCCATGCGGTCGAAGAACTGCCGGACGTAGGGCGAGAAGGTCTCGACGTAGCGGCGCTGGCCCTCGGCGTAGAGTGTGTGGAAGGCGAGCGAAGATTTGCCCGATCCGGACGGACCGGTGACCACCGTGAGCTGGCCGAGCGGGATATCGAGATCGAGGCCCTTGAGGTTGTGCTGGCGCGCGCCGCGGATGCGGATGGCGGGAATCTCCGCGGCCCGCTTCTTGCTCGATTTCCGGCCGGTTTTTCTCGCGCTGCTGCGTGTCTTGCTCGCCACGTCGGCAGACTAGGCCGGATGGCCGGTGTGGCTAGCGGAGTTTGAAGACGATGCGCACCGGGTGACCGACCTTCGGCAGGGCCTCGGTGTTGGGGATGTGGACCTCGTCGTTGTCACGGGTGGATCCCGGGTAATTGATCAGCGCTTCACCGTCGCGGATGATCGAAATGACGGATCCGTCGCGGCTTGCGACAAAGGTGCCGTCCTGCTGGACCCGCGAGCCGTTGTAGAGCCAGAGCGTGGCGGGCGCCGGGCTCTGACCGGCCCCGTCGCCTCCGGCACCCGTCAGCGCGAGCGCTTCGTGGAGGTTGATCTTCGCCGGTGGTCCGTTCCGGTCCCACTCGATCCACGCCTGGATGGCGGATCCCTTCGGCACGGCGAGGGCCTGCTCCATCGGCCCCAGTTCTGCCGTCGGCTGCATGCCCATCAGCAGCGCAGCCACGTGGATGTCGCGCGGCTCGACGTCGGTCACGAACACCGACTCGTGGACCTTTCCTTTGCGGGTCACCAGCATGTACTCGACCGGATTCTCTCGCATCAGAACGGCGGCGGGAACGGTGATCGTCCGCTTCGACTTGTCGAACTCGACCCGGCCGATCCGGTAGCGCTCGTCGCCGAGCGGGACCACGGCGGATTCGTTGGGCGGTGTGGCACCTGGCACTTCGGCGGGCGGAGATTCCGGCGGCCCGGAGGGTTCGGGTGTTGGATTCGCGGGTTCCTCAATGATCTCCAATTTCTCCTCCGGCGCACCGTCACCCATTCGGGAAATGCCATAGATCGCCAGCCCGAGCAGTGGCAGGCCGATCAGAAATGGCAGGGGACGTAACTTCATGAAAGCTAAGGGAATTTGCGTATGCTGGCGCTAAAGATCAAAAAAAAGCGTGTTTCAGGATCCGTTTTGCCCATTGTATGGTCTTTGTCCAGACGGAAGTCGGACACTGCCCCATCCCAAATTACTGCCCAACCCGTTCAAGCCCAATGAAGTGCCTGCCCGCTCGTTTGCTGGTCTGTTTGGCTGCGCTTGGCCTGCCAGCCGCCGTTTCCGCTGAAGATTTCCCACTCGGTCCGATCGGAGGGACCGGCGACGGAGTGCCCGGATCCGGGCTGGTCGTCGTCAAGAGTGTCCAGTCCGGAGGACCGGGCGCCACCGCCGGGCTGCTGGCGGGTGATTTCATCGCCGGCGCCGACGGGATCCCGTTCGGGGTCCACTCGACGAACTCGAACAACGGCTACCAGGGAGCGGTTCAGGATCTCGGCATGGCGATCGACCGGGCCGAGGGCGGAACCGGCATCGTGACCCTCAACGTGATCCGCAGCGGCACCGGCGGCGTCGACATTCCGGTCACCGTCGGCACCTCCGGGGAGCTCGGACCGGCATGGCCCGCGGGGAGTTCGAAGGGCGATGCCGCCTACGAGTGGTGCTGCGACGAGATCCACGCCAAGGTGAATGCCAGTTCGAACGGCAACTTCGGCTACAACAGCGGCTGGTTCGGAATCATCCTGCTGTCGCACCCGGACTGGAACTCGACCACCGGCGCGAGACCGTTCCGCAACTCGATCGACAAGCTCCGCACGCGTTGCGAGGACTACCTGAACGGCCGCGCCTTCGAGCCGGTGGAGCCGAGCATCGACCAGGCGCTCTATGACTCGCAGGGACCGGGGCTTGAAAACTGGGACGTCTGCGCAAGTACGATGTTTCTCGCACTTTACCGCTCGAAGACGGGCGACACTTCGGCCGACACGATCGTCCAGAAAGCCGCCGAGATGGTGGCCAACCGGGTCCAGCACTGGAGCCAATACAACGACGCCGGCACCGTCTTTGTTGCGGGTGACGGACGCATGGGACACGGCGGCGTGCACGGTGACTACTCGCACTACAACGGCGCGGGCGGGCTCAACATCATGAACGCCCACGCGGTCACCGCGCTGGCGCTGACCAAGCTGGCCGGGGCGGATCACACCGTGACACCGGGGACGACGCTGAACGACGCTTCGGGCGATCCCTTGCCCGACATCGAGGAGAAATTCCTGTGGTGCTGGGACCGGATCAAGGTCGCGACCAATGTTGGCGGCGGATCCGACGACGGCAATGTCGGCTACGTCGGCCAGCAGGGCGGTGGCGACAGTTCCGGCCGCACCGGCGGAGCCTTCGCCGGATGGAATCTCTACGGCCTGGCCGGAACGGCGGACGACAACGACAAGGCGGCGCGCCAGGAGGACTATCTCGTGCGGCGTTGGTTCCGGCAGCAGCACGCGCACGCCTACACCCTTGGCGGTGTCGCGCTGTCGCAAATGGCGATGCCGTGGGTCGGTGACCGCGGCCGCCGCCACTATCAGGAGAACTCGCGCTTTTACACCGTGCTGTCGCGCGGCCCGAGCGGTTCGGTCGCCTACTTCCCCGGTCGCCAGAACAACGGTGGCGACAGCTATCTGAACAAGGGCAACGTCGCGCTGGTGAACGGGGCGATCGCGACCGCGATCCGGTCGGGCAACCTGCCCGGTTTCCCGGTTCCCGATCCCGACCAGCTCGTGTTCCACATGAAGGCTCCGGTGAACTCCTGGCCGGCGCTCGAGGCGCGTCAGGCACGGGTGGACTCGCTGACGAAATCGCTCGAGGTCGACATCACCGACATCGACGGCAACGTGCTCGCCCCGGCAAGCTACACCGCGAGTTGGACGCATGTTTCCGGACCCGGAACGGCCACCTTCGGCAGCCCTGCCGCCGCGACGACCGATGTCACGGTTCCCTCGGACGGCACCTACCGGGTGCAGCTGGAAGTGACGACCGCGGGCTACACGCTGACCGAGCCGATCGATTTGCTGGTCGATACGGTGGCGCCTCCCGCGGGCATCGCACCTTACGTGGTGACGGAGCCATCGTCGCGCACCGCTTCCCAAGGCGAGTCCGTGAGTTTCACCGTCGATGCCCAAGGCACCACGCCACTCGTCTACCAATGGCGTCTCGACGGATCGCCGATCGGCTCCGCCAGCACCTCGCCGTTGCTGAGCATTCCAAACGTGGCCGCGGCTTCCGCGGGAGACTACGACTGCGTGATCTCCAATGCCTACGGGACGACCACCAGCGACGTGGCGACGCTGAGCGTCGATGGGGTCGGCAGCTTCGGTTGGGGTGGGCTTTGGCGCGACGTCTACACGGGCATTTCCGGGGCCTCGGTCGCTTCCCTGACCGGTGCCGCTTCCTATCCGAACTTCCCGGACGTGGGTGAGTTCATTGCCGGCGGTGAGGCTCCGCAGAACTACGCCGACAACTACGGGCAACGGATCGCCGGCTGGATCACACCGCCGGAGAATGGCGACTACACATTCTACCTCGCGACCGACGATGCTTCGGAACTCTGGCTCTCGACCGACGCCACACGGGCGAACCGGGTGCTGATCGCGTCGGAGCCGAGCTATCGTGGGTATCGCGCTTGGTCGGGAGCACCCGCTTCCGCTCCGATCACCCTTGTTGGCGGCCAACGCTACTACGTCGAGGTTCTCCACAAGGAAGGCGGTGGCGGCGACCACTGCAGCTTCACCTGGAACTGGCAGTCGCCGGGAGTGTGGGCCGCCCCGACGGGTGGCGCTGCTCCCTTGCCGGGCGCGGTGCTTGAATACCAGGTCGGCGGCACGGTCAGTGACACCGCGGTTCCGCCGGCGAACTACGTGCCGGTCGCCGATCCTCAGAGCCTGACCATTTTCGGCGGAGCCGCGACACCGATCACGCTGACCGGAAGCGACTTCGAACCCGGGGTACTGACCTTCACGGTCGTCGACAGCCCGTCGAAGGGCGTTTTGAGCGGAACCGCTCCCAATCTCACCTACACCCCCAATGGTGGCGCATCGGGCACCGACGTTTTGACCTTCGAAGTGAGCGATGGCGTCAACACATCGACCCCGGCTGAGGTTACGATCACGCTGGTCCCCGAGTCCGGCAGCAGTCTCAAGACCTGGGAAGGTCTGACCGACGCGACCTGGGCGGCGGGATCGAACTGGATCGGTGGTGCTTCTCCCGGCGTTGGTGACGCGGTGCTTTTCGATACCAACTCGGTTTCCAATCTCGCGACCGATACCGGTGCCGGCTCCAGCGTCGAAAGGATCGTGCTGATCGACCCGATCGGTGCGGTTTCGATTGCCGGTGGAACGCTGACGCTTGCCGATGGCATCGAAATGCTGGCGGCGGTCGAGGACCTGACGGTTTCGGCGCCGCTGACACTGGGCGGCGACCAGGCCTGGGCGGTCGGAAACGGCGGCAGCCTGACGGTCAGCGGGCAGCTGGGTGGATCGAACGTGCTTACCAAGTCCGGTCCCGGCGAACTCACGCTGAACGGCACCAGCCCGTTTTCCGGAAGCGTGGTCGTGGCGGAGGGAACGCTGCGCCTGAGCGGTGGCGGATGGTATCAGGGGTACGTCGGCGGAAACACGACAATCACCGTAGCCGACGGCGCGACCGTGGTGAACGTCAACTCGCACTCGTTCGGAAGCTCGAACGGAGCGGCGCGGGACTTCGTTCTCGACGGGGGTTCCTTCCTGCTCGCGGCCGAGACTTACTTCAGGAACGCCGAACTGACCGGCGGATTGATCGACAACACGGTCGGCGGAGGTGGCGACATCCGCTCGCGTTCGGGTGGTTCGACCGTGACCGTGCGCGCCTCGGACGAGTCGTCGGTCATCGCGGCGAGCTTCAGCCACGTCGGCGCGACCACCTATCTCGTCGAGGACGGGGCCGCATTCAGCGACCTGCTGGTCACCGGCGCCCTGACAAACTCCGGCAAGATCACCAAGGATGGCGACGGCCGCATGACCCTTTCCGGTGTGAACACCCACACCGGCGACATCGACATCATGATCGGCCGGTTGGCGGTCACCGGCTCGCTCGACGCGGCCGATGATGTGCTGGTCGAAGGCGGCGCGACTCTCGAAGGAACGGGATCGGTCCCCGGAATCGTGACTCTCGAAGGCGGGCTCGAGCCCGGTGTGGAAGGCACCGCGGTGTTCAGTATCGGTACCCTGAACCAGGACCCGGCGGCCGTGACGATCGTCGAACTCGGAGGAACGACGGCTGGAAGCGGATACGACCAGCTAGCCGTCACCGGGACCGCCACTCTGGCGGGCGTGCTCGATGTGCTGCTGGTGGATGGATTCGTGCCCGACGTCGGCGACAGCTTCGATGTCCTCGTGGCCGGCGCACGCGTCGGTTCGTTCGGCACGATCGATCTGCCGACGCTTCCCTCGGGTCGGCTGTGGCAGGTGACCGAGGATCCGGTAGGGACTCCCGGACTGCAACTTTCCGTGGTTGCCGGCAACCTGCCTCCGACTTTCGACTCCGATCCCGTGGTCGGCGCGGGTGCCACCGAAGACTCGCCATATGCCGGCACGCTCGATGGCACGGCGACCGACCCGAATCCGGGGGACGTCCTGACCTACCAGAAGCTTTCCGGTCCGGGCTGGCTGACCGTCGATCCGGACGGAAGCCTGTCCGGAACACCGTCGAATGCGGACGTCGGCCTCAATGCCTTTTCGGTCGAGGTCAGCGATCCCCTCGGCGAGACCGACACCGCGACGCTTGAGATCACGGTGGCGAACGTCAACGACCCGCCCGCCTTCGCGACCGATCCGATCACCGGCACCGGCGGCACTCAGAACTCACCGTATTCCGGCACCTTGGACGGCAGCGCATCCGATCCGGACGCCGGCGATGTGCTTACCTACTCGAAGGTCTCCGGGCCGCCGTGGCTTTCGGTGGCTGGAAATGGCACACTCACGGGAACACCGCACGGCGGAGACGTGGGCAACAACGTGTTCGTGGTGCAGGTCGAAGATGCCCTCGGCCTCCAGGACACGGCGACGCTTGAGATCTTCGTCACCAACGTCAACGACCCGCCGGTCTTCACCGCTGACCCGATCGTCGGGGCTGCCGCGACGCAGGACGCTCCGTACAGCGGCACTCTCGCGGGAACGGCCACGGATCCCGACGCAGGAGACACCCAGACTTTCGCAAAAACCGGGGGCCCGGGATGGCTCACGGTGGCACCGAACGGCAGTCTGTCCGGCACTCCTGGGAGCGGTGATGTCGGGTCGAATGCTTTCACCGTTCAGGTGACCGACGGCGGAGGTCTGACCGACACCGCCACGCTCACCATCGAGGTCAGCAACGTGAACGACCCGCCGACCTTCACCGCCGACCCGATCAATGGCGCGGATGCCACCGAGGACTCGGCCTACTCCGGCGGTCTCGCATCCTTCGCCGATGACCCGGACACGGGCGACACGCTCACCTTCAGCAAGACCGGTGGTCCGGCGTGGCTATCCGTCGGGGGCGACGGCTCCCTGTCGGGTACGCCGCTCAATGATGACGTCGGAAGCAATGTCTTCACCGTGCGGGTCACCGACCTCGCCGGTGAGTTCGCCGAAGCGACCTTGGCCGTGACGGTGATCAACACCAACGACCCGCCGGTCTTCTCCGCCGATCCGATCCTGTTGGCAGGAGCCGACGAGGATGTCGCTTTCTCGGGCGAGACGCTGGCGACCTACGGCGATGACCCGGATGTCGGTGACACGGTGACGTTCTCCAAGGTCAGCGGTCCCGCATGGTTGACGGTGGCGCCGGACGGCGCGCTCGGCGGCACGCCTCCTCCGGGAAGTGCCGGAACGAATGTCTTCGTCGTTCGCGCGACCGATGGTGAAGCCGCGGAGACCGATGCCTCGCTGGAGATCGAGGTCACCGGAACGTCCCTCTCTCTGCCATGGGAAAGCACCGACATCGGCTCGCCCGGGCTGGCCGGGTCGGCCTCCGACAGCGGGGGAGTATTCAGCGTTTCGGGAGCGGGCTACCTCGATGACCGGCAGGACAAGTTCCAGTATGTGTGGCAGACGCTCGAGGATGACTTCACGATCACCGCGCGGGTGAGCTCACTGCAGGATACCGGCCCGGATGCGAGGGTCGGCATCATGGTGCGCGACACGCTCGGCGGGAACTCGCGCCATGTCTTCCTCGGTGTCGAGGGTTCCGGCGGCTTCCGTTGGGTCCGCCGGACGAGTCCCGGCGCGCGGACCGCCACGTCCCGCAGCGGCAACAGCGCGGGTGGTGATCCGTGGCTGCGACTCCAGCGTGTCGGTGGAATGGTGACGGCCTACAAGAGCCTCGACGGAACCAACTGGATCCGGCTCGGCTCGCTGACCGCCAACCTGCCGTCGACCTGCTACCTCGGTCTCGTGGTCGCGAGTGGCGATGAGGCGGTGCTCAACGCGTCGGAATTCGATTCGGTGAGCGTCACGCCCTGATTGGCAACCGCTACGGCTGCATTTCCAGCAAGGCCTCGGCGAAGGCCTTGCCCATGCGGACGTGCCAGATGGCGCTGCCGAGGTAGTGGTAGCCGTGGTCGGAGCCGGTCTTCTCCCACTCCTCGAAGTTGTCTTTCCATGTCGGGTAGAGCGCCTCGGCGGCCTTGTCGACGAGCACGTCGGTGCGGACCGCCTTCACGTTGCCCTTGAATTCGGAAACCTTCTCCATCGCGAGCTGGGCCTCTTGGATCGTCAGCATCGCGCCCTTCGGTTCCTTGGATCCGTTCTGGCCCATCACGCCGATCACAAACGGCAGTTCGGGGGACTTGAGGTCCTTCCGGACGTCTAGGATGAAGTGCTTCATGTTCGACTCATACTCGAGCTCGGCACCGCCGTACTGGTCGTTCCACCCTTGGAACCAGACGAAGCCCGCGAGTTCCGGTTCGTGTCCCTTCAGTTCGGGAAACAGGGAGTCCTTCTCGTCGAGCACCCGCTGGATGTTCTCCAGCATGTTGCGGTAGTCGGCGCCATAACCCTTCTTGATGTCTTCCATCGTCGGAAGCGGATCCTCGCGCTTCCGCTTCTCGTTGTTCTTCCGGACCTTCTCTTGGGCGTTCTTGAGTTCCTCTTCGAGCTTTGCGGTGTCCGGTAGCCCGGCCGACGGCGGACGGAACGGCTTCTGGATCGAGCGTCCGCCCCACGCCGTCTTGATGAGCAGGACGGGTTCGTCGAAATATTCGCCGAGCACCGTGCCGAGTTCGAGTTCGACGCCCGTACGGTCGCCCGAACCGTAGCCGACGGTCAGCCCGCCATGCCGTCCTAGGTAGTCGATGAAAACGTCGTCGCGCACGGCCCACCCGTCATCCTTGCGGAGTTGCTTGAACAGGTCGGCGGTCTTCGGATCCGTCGCCTGATGGTCGATCAGTTTCCGTTGGACCTTGCCTTCCATGTTCGACTGGCCGGCGAGGATGAACACCTTCACCGGCTTCCCGAGGACGGGAAGCGCGAGGAGAAGGGAGAGCAGAATGGTGGGCTTCATATCGCGTCGGATACGCCGGACGGAGTCGGGCCCGATCGGGGAAATGCGTCGAAGTTCCCCTTATTTGCGCCGCGAGGTGTAATATTCCGGCTCGGGGTGCCATACTGTGGTCATGCGTCCGTTGCTTTTGCTCCTCAGCCTGCCCGTTCTCGCCACCGCCAAGCCGAACATCATTTTCATGCTCTCCGACGACCTCGCGCAGGGGGACGTCGGCGCCTATGGGCAGGAGCTGATCCTGACGCCGACCCTCGACCGGATGGCGAAGGAAGGGACGCTCTACCAGCAGGCCTACTCCGGCACGAGTGTCTGCGCGCCATCCCGCAGCTCTCTGATGACCGGCCTGCACATGGGGCATTGTCCGATCCGCGCCAATCGCGAGATCCAGCCGGAAGGCCAAAAGCCTCTGCCGGCCGAGACGGTGACGGTCGCGCAACTACTGAAGAAGGAAGGCTACGCGACCGCCTGCACCGGCAAGTGGGGGATGGGGATGTTCGACACCACCGGCAGCCCGTTCAAGAAGGGCTTCGACCGGTTCTTCGGATACAACTGCCAGCGTCACGCCCACAGCTATTTTCCGAAGTACATCTACGACAACGACAAGCGCGTGCCGCTCGATGGCAAGACCTATGCGCAGGACCTCGTCCAGAAGGCCGCCCTCGATTTCATCCGCGACAACAAGGAGGGACCGTTCTTCCTCTTCTACGCGATGACCCTGCCGCACGGCCGCTACGAGATCGACGACCAAGGGATCTACAAGGACAAGGACTGGAGCGAGAAGGAGAAGAACTACGCCGCGATGGTGACGCGCCTCGACCATGATCTCGGTGAAGTCCTCGAGTTGCTCGAGGAGCTGAAGATCGCCGACAACACGCTGGTGATCACGGCCGGTGATAACGGTTCGTCCTTCGCTCCGTCGTCGGACATCGGCAAGCGCTTCAACCAGACGATGGACGGCAAGCTGCGCGGCTTCAAACGCGGGATGTATGAGGGCGCGCTGCGTCAGGCCGCCGTGGCGTGGTGGCCGGGCAAGGTTCCGGCGGGCCGGGACACCGACGAGCCGTGGGCGTTCTGGGACTTCCTGCCGACGGCGGTCGAGCTGGCGGGCGGCAAGCTTCCCGACGGTTTCGAAACCGACGGCCACTCGCTGGTCTCGTTTCTCGAGGGCGGGGATGCACCTGAGCGCGACTACTTCTACTGGGAGCTCCACGAAGGCCGGAAGCCGAATGCCATCCAGGCAATCCGCTTCGGCGACTGGAAGGCGGTGAAGAACGGATCGAAGGCCAAGGTCGAACTCTACGATCTCGCCAAGGATCCCGGTGAAAAGAACGACCTCGCCGGGGACAAGCCGGACCTCGTGAAGAAGGCGGTCAAGCTGATGGCGAAGGCGCGGGTCGACGACCCGGCTTGGCCGATGAAGTGATCACTCGGAAGGGATCGTCCCGGGCTCCGGCGGGTTGGCCGGGTCCGGCAGGATGTCGGCGAGTTCGAAATCGATGATGCAGAACCGGCCAGACTTGGCGTCGTAGGTGATGTTGCGCCGCTCGGCATCGAGGTGGCGCACGCCGTAGTGGTTCTCGAGATCGGCGAAGAGTTGCAGCGCGCGTTCCTTGCTGATGCTTCCAGCAGTCTCGCCACAAGAAGTGCTGACGAAGTAGTTCTCCTCCGGGTGCTCTTCAAGCAGCCGTGGGACGTACGGGCAGCCGCGTTCCTCCAGCACCTTCAGCACCTTGACTTCGGTCGCGTAGCGCTGGTCGGCGTCGGTCCCCCGGAAGCGCTTGTGAACGCGCCCGGTCCAGTCGAGCCGGACCTCGGCGCGGATTCCATCTTTCAGTTCCCTCATGATCGGCAGCTTGCTCGTGTGGCGGAACCGACTTTCCCATGGTGGGGGGTGAACCGCAAAGACGCAAAGGCGCGAAGTTCTCCATCAAGGACTTCGAGATTCGTCTGTCCTTTGCGTCTTGGGGCCTTTGCGGTTCCGGAGTTCAAGATTTCCGACAGTTGGGGGCGTTTTCAAAGCCCCAGCAGCGCTTGGGCGACGGTAAAGTAAATGACCATGCCGGAGACGTCCACCAAGGTTGTGATGGCAGGTGCGGCGACGGCCGCGGGATCGAGCCGGATGGCCCGCGCGCCGATCGGTAGCAGGGCGCCGATGCAGGTCGAGGTGACGACCTGGGCCGAAAGCGCTGCCGCCACCGTGGCGCCGAAGAGAAGATAGCTGACGCCCTCCGGAAGCTGCGGCCGGAATGCCGGTAGGATCAGCACGGTGATGGTGGCGATGGTCAGGCCGAGGAGCAGGCCGAGCATCGCACCGAGCCGGAGTTCCTTCCACAAAACCCGGCTCGCGCTGCCCGGCCCGAGCTCGCCGAGGGACATCGCGCGGATGACCATCGTCGATGCCTGCCCGCCGGTGTTGCCGCCGGATGCGACCACCATCGGCAGATAAAGCGAGAGCAGGAACACCTGCATCAGCGTGTCCTCGAAACGCATCATGACGTAGCCCGACGCGATCGCCAACAGAGCCAGGCCGAACAGCCAGACGAAGCGCCGTTTGAAGTGCGTGAGCACGGTGCTTTGCAGGTAGCTTTCCTCGGCCTGCTCGCCGACGATACCCGCCTGCTTCTCGATGTCCTCGGTGCTCTCCTCCTGGAGAATCTCCATCGCATCGTCGTGCGTGATCATCCCGAGCAGGTGGTCGAACTCGTCAACCACCGGAAGCACGATCAGGTCGTAGCGCAGCAACAGGTTGGCCGCTTCTTCCTGGTCGGCGGTCGCCAGCACGCGCTGCTCGGGTCCGACCTCCGCCATGATGTCTCGGATCGGGGTGTCCCACGTGTTGAAGGCCAGATCGCGGAGCCGGACGCGGCCGATCAGGTGGCCGCGCGCATCGACCACAAACAGCCGCGCGAGCGTCTCGGTGTTCTCTTGGTCGCGGCGCAGGTGGTCGATCGCCTGCTTGACCGTCATCGAGGCGAAGATCCGGCCGAAGCGGGTCGTCATCCGCCCGCCCGCGGTGTCGTGCTCGTAGCGCAACAGGCTGCGGGTCAGTTCCTCGTCTTCGGGTCCGAGCAGTCCGAGAAACCGCAGCCGCGGCTCGTCACCGACGGCCTGCAGGATGTCGACGCGGTCATCGTCGGACAGTTCGCGGAAGAGGATCTTCAGCTGGCCGGGGCCGAAGTGGTCAAGGGCCTCCTCGATCATCGAATCGGGGAGCTGGACGATCATGTCGGCCGCGATCTCGGGGCCGATCGACTTCAGGAAAACCTCATGCCGTTCGCTTTCCAGCTCCTGATAGACCTGCGAGAGGTCGGCATAGTGCATCGCCCCCGCGATCGAGAGGATCGCGCTCTGGTCCTCGGCCTCGAGAGCCCGGACGAGCTCTTCGGCAGGGGGGGTGATGGTTTCGTCCGGCATGCCCCGAGCATGCCTGCGACCCTCGGTCCCGCGCAAGCCCGGTAAGGTGGCGGCAGAGTGACGGACTCAGTCGCGCCCCGGACGTTTGGCGGCCACCGCCTTGCCCCGGATGTTGATATAGAGGTGGTCGAGATCGAGATCCCGTGCCGATTCGTATTCCGCGAGGTTCGCGCACCGGGTCACGATCAGCTTCTTCAGGTTGGGAGCGATTTCCGCGATGCCTTCGAGACTCGTCAGGTTGCGGCAACAATGGAGCTGCAGCTCGCGGAGATTCGGCAGAGCCGGGAAACCGCTCAGGTCCGCCGGGTTCGACCAGTTGATTTCGAGCCTTTCGAGCGACGTGGGCAGGTGCAGATCCGCGTAGCTTTTGCTCTTCGGCTTGAACCGCCAGAGGTCGAGTTTGACGAGCTTGGTCAGTTTCTCGATGCCCGAATCCCTTGTTCGCGTATGCCACGACATTCGCTCCAGTTCGGGGAATTTCGAGAAGTCGATCGGAGCCCGCCTTTCGTGAACACCGAAGTGGCGGAGGCGCTCCAAAGCATAAAGCCCATCGATGTTCTTCAGGTCGATCGCCCAGAACCAGACCTGCTCGGTTGCGGGAATCCGCTGCAGGAAATCGAGGTTGTCCTCGAAGAAGCTGAAGCACCGGCTTCCGAACACGCCTTTCAGTCCGCGCCTCGCGACCTCGTCAACGCACTCATCGACCATCCCGGACTCGATTCCGAGCGAGTGGGTGATTCCGAGGTCCTCGGTTTCGAGAAACCTGCCGACACGTTTGATGGGCATGGTCTTGTTCCGGTAAGCGTCAATGTTTGAGCCAGTTGCTCTTGTCTCTGAAAGGGCTCGGCTTTGGGCGGCATTTGCCCGTTCACCTTTTTGGGGAATACCACCGACGCAACCAGTCCGAGAGCCCGTCGAGTCCCGGGAAAAGGACTCGCTCCGTGATGTTGAGTTGGTCGAGTCGGTCTCGATACTCCCACTTCTTGGCTGCCGGAATGATGATCTTTGTGGCTAGTCCCCGCTTTTTTGATGTCCAGTTCTGGAGCCACACATCAAGTGGCTTGGACACGTCCGAGAGGAGAGAGAATAGGGCGACCTGATTGACGATCCTCTCATCCACCGAAGGAGGCTCGAAGAATAGCACGAATGGATCTTGATCTCCTTCCTTTCGATGGAACTCGTCCAACTTCGGAAATGATTCCTCCAAAGTTCCAATTGGAAACACGTTCGCCCGCAATGCTGCGAGGGAATCGCCAAGCCGAGAGGGAAGGAAGCTATGGATCAGCGGAACATTGAGACACCAAACCGCTGCGTCCCGATCCATCTGGGACAGATCGCATGTCGCGAAATGTAGGGCGACCAACGGGGAGAAACTCCAATCCAGCAGTCGGGTCGGAAGCCCGAAGTGCTGACCAATGGTGATTCGACGCCACTCGGAGCCCAAATCGTCACGCTTCGAATACTTCTCGAAATTCCGCAGCAGCGCCTGCTCGACGGTTTCAAGTGTTTCTCTGGAATGCCTCAAGCGCTGCAGCGACGTGAGAAGCTGGAAACTTGAGTCTGAAAGCCCTCGGAAGACATAGGGAGATCTGTACCGGTCGAGCGATTTATCCAATGAGTTCTTGAATACCGCCGTGTTGAATTTGGTCCAAGTGTCGGCAACGACTTCGTTCACGATTGATCAAGGTTGATGTCAGGGGAGCGGCGGCGCCGCATGCGTCATGAGCGCCCAAGTTTTCCGCGTTGGGTTCTCAGCTTGAAGTAGGAAATCCACCAGAAGACCGAGGCGATGACCCAGAGGGTCATGATGACGAGTTTGAGAGTGGAGGGGTTGAGGAGCACGGAACATCCGCTCAGCACTGCGGCCGTGGATGCGAGAATTCCACCGAGCAGCTGGGTCTTCGCCTTCTTGCGGATCTTCTCCGACTCTTCCCGAATTGGATGGGGAGGAAGTTGGGCGTCGGGATCTTTCCCGGACAGCACCAGCGCCTTTGCCTGCTCGAACTCCGCAGGGGACAGATCACCGCGATCTCTGAGCGAGGTCAGCTTTTCGATCTCTGAAGCAATGTTCATCTCTCCAAGGGTTACCGGAAGTGCGGGATCCGCTAGCGGGTCGGTGTCTCGGAATTCGCTGCGGGTTTCCCGCCACCCTGCCCGGGACCTGCTGCGGAACCCAGACGGTAGAGCACGTGGACCGAGGCCCGAACTTCGATCGTGGTCGGCACGAACACCGGGACTTCGTCGCCGGAGCCGATCGGCGGAAGGAGGGCCGACCCGGCGCTGACCGAACCGTAGTATCCGAAGCCGAACTGATCGGACAGGGTCGTCAGATTCTGGTCGGAGACGGCAAACACATCCCCGAGCTCCGTGCCGACACCCTCGCACAACAACTCCGCCTTCCGCTTTGCATCCGCGCAGGCCTTCGCCATCAAGGTCGCTTCAAGTTCGTCCCGCTTGGTGGTATCGAAGTCGCTCGAGACTCTCGTGACATGGTCGGTCGCCATGATCAACCGGACCACCGCGGTATAGCGGGCGATTTCGGAGACGGTGACCTTCACCTCCCGGGAAGCATCGTAGCCGATAATCTTGAGCCGCTTGTAGTCTTCTCCCTTTTCGCGGACGGCCTCCTTCGAGAGGTCCGCCGCCACGAGGTCGTCCTTGCCGACACCGAGTTCGACGATGCCGTCCACGAGCTTCGTCAGAACCTTGTTCACGGTCGCGACGGCCACTTCCGAACTCGCGTCATGGCAGAGCACGGTGAAGCGAATCGTGGCCTCGTCGGGTGCGACCTCTTCGGTGGCCGAGCCACGGACCGCCGTGAACGGAAAGTCGGGGATCGGGCTGGCGGCAAGCTGGGCGACCGCAGTGAGTAGGAGAAGGAATGGTCGATACATCGTTGGGTTTCTCGGGAATGTGAGGATCTTGGTGGCTCGAACCCCTGTGACTCCGGCAGCACACCTCGTTTCCTACCAACCCGGCCGCGCGGCAACAAGAACGCGCTGAAAAGCCTGTCGCCGCCCTGATCAACGTTCAGTCTCTCGGCCGGAGTCTCGGCAGCCAAAGCAGGCCGATCAGGATGACGGTGAATCCGAGCCATTCCCCGATGATCGTCACCCTGTCGTCCGTGAAGCCGTACGAAATGGCGTCCACCACCAGGCCGATACCGAGAATCAGGGGAACGCCGATGGCGACTCCAAGCACACGAGAGCGGGGGAGTTCGCCGACCCGGCATCCGGTCAAGGCGGACGTGAGCGTCACGATGAGGAGCGCGATGGCGAGGGCACCACAGAACCACGGAACCGTCTCGTTTGCAGGATCGCTCCAAAGGCTGAAATCGCTGGTGACCGCGGCCGCCACAAGGAGCAGTCCGGACGCGGCCAGTAGGGTGACGGATTCTCGTATCGGCATGGAACTCTGTGGCAAAGGTCGGAGTGTTGGCACCCGCTACCGCGGGCACCCATCCGAAGCAGCCCTAAGGATCGCGGTCACGGGTGTCAATCTGCCTCGGGCCGGTCGGTCGGCGGATCATCTCCGGTTGGGCTGGCTCCCCGGTCTGTGTCTCGGGGCCTCGGCAGCAGGTCGTATTCCCTGGCGGAAGGCAGGCCGATCAGGATCACCAGCGTGCCCGGCTTCATGCAGCGCAGATAGAACGGGTCCGGCATTTCTCCCGAAACCGACACCATCACCGGGGTGTCCTCTTCAAGACGCTTCATGGCTTCTTCGCGATCGAGCCGCTTGCCACCCAGATCGACCACCCGGTTCTGACTCCGTTCGCTCAACTGGGTCGCCTCGGAGTATCCCATGGCGATGTCCATCGTGACCATCTCGACCTCCGCCTCGATCTTCGTCCATTCGATCTTCGGTCGCTCTTTCCCGACGATCTCCCAAACCACCTTCGGGGCGCTCAATCGGACCGACCATGCATAGTCCCTCGAGTCATCCGCGTCTTTGGGCACGAACGCCGCGAGCCCGGCAAGAGGTGCCACTCCGCGTGGCGTTGCGGTCAGTCCCTCGCCTTCGGATGGAAGGGGATCACCGGCGAAAACGGATCCAACCAACAGGAGGGTCCCCATGCCGCTTGCGACGATGATTCCACGGGTTGCGGTCTTGCTCATAGGCTTTCTCTACACTGACGAAGTTCGCTGCTTGGGAAAAGAACATGTAAATTCCGCTCCGGGTGAACGGCCATGATGCTTTCGGCGCATTCCGTCAGTCGGAATACTCCACCCGGTAAAAATGCTTCTCCCCTGCGGCGGGGAACTCCGCTTCCAGGGTTTGGAGGCAAACGTCCTCGTCGATGACATTAAGGGAAAACACCAGACAGGCCAGTATCGGTGGCTGACGAGGGGTTTCATGCTGACCATGTGGACCGCATGGGATTCATCGCCGCTGCTTCCTGTCGTGCATGCGGGCTCTTCGATGGAGGCCGCTACTCGGGCAAAATCTTCGGTAACCAGGTTCTCCAAGGGTTGGACACCTGGGGAAGGTCCTCGGTCCAGCCGCGCTCGATGCTGGTGATGGTATGCCGCGAACCGTCGTAGTCGATGCGCAGCCGGGGCGTTTGATCCCGGGAATTGAGAATCGTGACCGACGTCTCGGTCCTGATGACTTCGGCGGGAGAATCCAATGAGCGATGTCCGGGGCAATTGTCGTAGGCGCGGGTCTCGGCGAGAAAGAGAAAGATCTCGTGACCACCCATGCAGCGTAAACCGATGTCGAAGTTCCCGTAGAGCGGCCGAGCCCGGGATGCGGCAACCCATCGCGGGATCAGGTAGACGGATCCTCCGAGCAACGCGATTAGGGAGAACGCAGCAATGAGGGGTCCTTTCATGGGTTGTGCGAGTTGAGACGTGCCGGTCACGCCTCCTAAAAAGAAACCAGAGAAGCTTGCCCATGACGATCCCGATTCGCTCCGGGTGCTGCCAGTGCAGGTGCCCCACGGGCGTGCCGGATCAATCACTGAACGGTTCGATCGCTGCCGCGCCGCGGTTGGTTTGCCTAGCGATTCAGGAAAAAGGACAAAGACAGGAGCAGCGCCCCGAACGCCAGGATTGGCACAAGCGTCAGCCCCGCAACGAATCCCCAGATCCCTACCGACTTCGGGCCGTATCGGATGGCTCCGAGATGCAGGCCGAGACCGATGGCGATGAACGTGATCGGCAGAATGGTTTCCGCCACACCTCCGCCGCCGAGAAAGTCTTCTGCAGCGATCGCGCCGCCGGGATAGAATGCCAGAACAATGGCAGCGGCGTAAGCCAACAGGCCGAAGCGTGAGAACCTGCGTCCCCGCAGCATCCGGTCGGACTCGGCTTGCTTCTCGGTCCTAGCGGGTTTCATACATCAGCCATGTTTGCTGGGCTAGCGTCGAGGGCCGGTCACGCCGTGCCTGTAAGCAGGCTGCAACCTATGATGATGAGAGTTTTTCACGGGGGACAGCTTGGATGGTATCCTGACCTTGTCCGCGAAGTCCGGGTGAAAATCGCCGCGTCATCCGGCCTTCGCACACACTGAGCGTTAGACGCGCGAGCCACGCCTTTTGGGAATCAATCAGATCCGGCTGCGTTCAGCGAGTCCGGTCCAACACGGCCGCTGATCGGCGTCGATCCTCCCATGCAGCATTCTGGCCGCTTGGTCTATTGTCGGCGGCTCCCATAGATTGGACTGCGTGAATGGTGTCGCACGACGGTTACCTTGACCTGGGAGTCAGTCGTCCGAAACAGGAAGTGGTAAGGGAACTTCTTCAGGTTGGAGCGGCGCCGTCCACTCGGATCAAAATGGTGGCGCTTTGGAAAACTTCGGGCGTAGTCGAATGCCTCGGTCAGCTCTGTCCAGAAATCGTCAGCGAGTGCTTCAGAAATCGCTTCGTAGTAATCAAGAATCTCGCGAATCTCCTTTTGAACGGCGGAGTGGAAGAGGATTTCCCTACTCATCGCCCGACGGCATCGCGGAGTTCGTCAAAGGTAATGAACTCTGCGGTGCCGGCGTCGATCTCGGCTTCTCGTCTGGCGACCTCTTTATCATCGGGGCCAAGAGGAGCACCCCGGAGATTCGCGAGAATGTGCGCGACCAAGCCGGATTGGTCCTCTTCGGAGAGCCGATCAACTTCTGGGAGCACCTCAGCCAAGGTCTTCATGCGATCAGTCTCAGCGAAACCTCAGGCGGTGTCAATTTTGGAGCGAACGTTGAAGGGCAAGCGAGGTGACCGGCTTACGCCGGTGGCACGGATTCCGTGCCCCAGCGCAAGTGTGCAACGAGGAACCTTGGCGATGCACTTCTAACTTGAAGCTGTCCTTGTTTGTTTCGCGCGCAGGGTCAGACCGAAGTCGACGAAGGATTAACCCACGTGAGGTCTGCACGTGTGAGCTGGTCATCGAGTGACCATTCCTGCGGCCGGGCTTTGGGGTTGAACCACGCGCATCCACTCTCAATCCACTTCTCCCGGTAGGCTGGAGTATCGTCGTAACCGAACTCGCAACCACAACACTCGCAGATCCAGAATGAGCCCCTCAACTCACTCCCAACGATCCCCTCGTCCGTAAGAAGGTGGCCACAGATCGGGCAATGGGTGTAAACCCTGTCGTTTTGCTCATCCTTCATGACCTAAACGGGAAAGCCGAAGCTTCGATTCTTCTGCCGAACGGCGAAGGACAGGCGACCGCTACCGGGAAGAAGTCTCCGCCTTGGGTTGAGGTTTCTCACCACCCTCCAAATCCGACTGGGGGCTGGTAGCAGGTCGTCCAGCGCCGCCTGGTTCTGCCTCTGGAGCTTTTGGTTTGAATTCGCCTCGGACGCTCGAAATCACAGGAACGCCGGAGCCATATTCAGTCAAAGTCGCAGTCAATCCATTCGCTGTGGACTCGATGATCAACTGACCGCCCGCAAAAAGCCCCTTGGTCAGTCGGTAGACGCGCTTCTTGGCATCAGCATTCGCAACCTTTCCGACGATACCGGCCGGCATGATCTCGACCGCCTTCCGGTCCTCGGTAAATCGGACGTGTAGGATGCTGCGCTCCTTTACCGCCCGATACTCTTTCTCGGGGATCGCGTCGCCGGGGAGGCGCACCTCCGGACGCTTGGCTTCATGCGTCAGAATCAGGGTGTATTCCGTCGAGGCAAGTGGCAGTGACTCCGAGGCAAATGCAACTGATGCCAGCAGAATGGGAAGCAGGGCTATTCGCTTCATGATCCTAGGATAGGATAACCCGCAGCGCTGTCTGTAAGGAGTTCGTCAAATCTGCTCAGTCCCTCCCACTTTTTTTATGTGGCAGAACGTTAAAGGACACAGAACCCCTGACCGGGGGCGCGGCTTCGACTGCGGGTTGAGGTTGTGGTGGGCATGACGGCTAGAACTCGCGGCGGGTCAGGGGTTCTGTGCTCCGACTTGTGTGTGCCCAGCATGGGCACGTTGTAAATGGGGTTCAAGTCCCCTGTAGGAATACCAGAACATGAAACGAAACTACTACCAGAGGCCAAGTGCGCGAGGGCGACCGGACGCATGAAGGAAGGCTATGGGAAAGCTGTGAGTCGATGGACAAGAACCGCATAGAAGGCCGACACGGCGCGCCGAGGTGGCACAACACACCGAAGGCGTCTGGTATGCCCGTGGAGGTAAATGCGGCGGCAGTGCAGCAGAGCAACGTGCCATTACCTGGGGAGATCTCATCCGCATCAGTGGGTGAGAAGTCAGCAGAGGTCGTAGTAGTCGGAGAACGAGCCGGAGCGTGATGAAGCGCGGCAAAGTTGCCGGAAGTCTCGGCCGATGAAGGACCGAACCGATGAGGAGGGTTTCGACCCCGTGGCGGACGCCCCAGCCGACGACGCCGGTAGGCGAGGCATGGACGGGAGCCGCCGCGGAGGGAAGCATGGAGACCCTCAAGCAAGAGACATGACCGAAGCGGTCCTCGACCCGGAGAACCTGGCCGGAGCGTGGCGACGCGTGAAGGTGAACAAGGGTGCGCCGGGGATCGACGGAATGACCGTCGACGACTTTTGCCCTCGTTCCACTCACGCCATGCCGGTCAGTGGTTTCCTCCTCCGGAAACCAGCGAGGGAAAAGGTCGGCAAGCCGACCGCCGCATTCCGCGTTCGCGCGGGCGGAGTGGCCGAGGATCGCCGAAGCCATCAGGGATGGCACCTACCATCCCGCACCCGTCCGACGGGTGTGGATCCCCAAACCCGATGGGACGAGGCGTCCCCTCGGGATCCCGACGGTACTGGATCGGGTGATCCAGCAGGCCGTCGCGCAAGTGCTGGGTCCGCGCTTTGAAGCGGACTTCAGCGAACATTGATTCGGGGGCTCCGCCCGCCCCCTCACCCCTTCGGGGCTGCGCTTCGCTCCGTCCAAAGCGCCTACAGGCCTTCGGCGCTTTTGCCACGGCTACCGGCCCGGCCATTCCGCGCACGACGCGGTGGCCGAGATGGAGTCCGGCTGGACGGAAGGCCGCCGCCACGTCGTGGACTGCGACCTGAAATCGTTCTTCGACACGGTCAACCACGACCGGTTGATGGAAGCGCTGCGGGAGAAGGTCGGGTGTCGCGTGACGCTCGGGCTGATCCGTCGCTACCTGACCGCCGGGGTGGTGCTGCCGGACGGCACGCGGGAGGCCACGCCCCTCGGGGTGCCTCAAGGCGGGCCGCTGTCGCCTTTGCTCGCCAACATCGTGCTCGACCCGCTCGACAAGGAACTGGAGGCACGCGGCCACAAGTTCGCGAGATACGCCGACGACTTCCTTGTCATGGTGAGGAGCGCGAAGGCGGCGGGCCGGGTGATGGCAAGCCTGGCCCGCTTCTGCGAAGGACGGCTCAAACTGGTGGTCAACCGCGCCAAGAGCCGCTGCACCCGGCTGGGCTTCTGCGAATTCCTCGGCTATGCCATGGACCGCAAGGGCCGGCTGGTGTGGACGGACAAGGCGCTGCACCGCTTCAAGGAGCGCGTGCGCGGGATCACCCGACGCAACCGGGGCCACGCCGTGCGGGACGTCATCGGCGAACTGCGCCGGTATGTCCTCGGCTGGCTCAACTACTACAAGCTAAGTAACACCTACACGGTGATCGAACGGCTTGCGGAATGGGTCAGGCGAAGGGTGAGGTTGTACTACTGGAAACAGTGGAAGCAGCCGCGCACGCGGCGTCGACAGCTTCTCGCTCTGGGCATTGACCCGGCGGAGGTGCACAAGGCGTCGCGGAGCCGGAAAGGCTACTGGCGGATGAGCCAGATGTCACTGGTGCGACACGCACTCAACAATCGTTGGCTTGAGGAACAAGGGGTGCCCGACATGAGGGCGACATGGATCAAGCTCCACTACGGGCCACTGGCCCGGGTCTGATCGGAACCGCCCTGTACGGACCCGTACGCAGGGTGGTGTGGGACCGGGGAGCTAATCACTCCCCGGGACCCGATTAGCCTTGTCGTTTGTCCGGGATGGCCAATTGATTCGCCAAGCGCTCGAACTCGTCAAAGAAGGATTCCTGGATGCCCTGAACGAGTTCAGTCATCTGCTCGCAGCACTCTCTCGCAATTCGGGTCATGCCCGGAAGACCGTCTAGATTGTTATCGAGCAGTAGCCTGTGAACGGTCTTGTTACGGACCTCGGCATTGAGGCGACGACAGGCGCTCAGCAGCTCCTCCTTGTGGTTGAATTCTTGGAGGCGGGCTACCCGATCGATCAACTGCCCAAAAGTGATCCTCTCGGGTGTAGAGTAGGCGATCTCAGTCGGGAAGATTCCGAGTGCACATTCAAAGTGGCACCAATAGTCGATCACATGAAGCCACTCCTCGACCAATTGCTGATAAATCAAAATCGCGGCGATCTGATCCTCCCGCCGCCCTGATGCCGTCGCTTGATCCGCGAACTGGATCATGTCGAGGTAGAACGATCCATGCCGGAAATCAGGCCAAGCTCGGTGCTCGATCTGGCTTCGTAACTCCGAGAAGCCCCAATTGGTGAGAGCTGTGACCGCAACGGGCATATTCTTTGGGCTAACGTTTGAGGACAGGCGGCGCCGGGCCTTAAAGCGGCGCTCCCGAACTCTGTTGAAGGCAATGAATCACCAAAACCGATTTTCAACAAGGCCGCTGGTAGGCGTCGTCCTGCTCCGACTTGTTGGCCTTGGTTGGTCTAGCTACTTGCCCGCAACCTTGCCCAGGATCTTGGCTTCATCGAGCCCGCCCCAGTAGCGACTGTCCAGAGCGTTATCAACGTTGTCGCCGAGGACAAAGTAGCTCCCGGCAGGGATCTTGAATGGGAACGACACCGGACCCGGTGCTGCAGGACTCAAGTCACCATCAGGGGCGTGGAAACCTGCTATCGCTACGTGGGCTGGACGCTCCACAAGCTCTCCGTCGATCAAAAGGGATCCGTCGCGGAAGTTGACAGTCTCTCCCGGCAAGCCGGCAATCCTCGACGCCCAACTACCACCACTTCCGGTGGGTGCCTCGAACAACACAACGTCCCATCGTGCAGGCTTCGAGCCACGGTATGCTGCTGGCTCGATCGTAATCAGTTCGCCTCGCGTGATTGACGGCTCCATGCTCGCCGATTCGTATCGCAGCTCGCTCTTGGTGCATGAAGTGATCAGGCCCGATGAGAGAATCGCGGCCAAGGTGCAAAGGCGCATCGCAGGGGAGTCTAATTTTTGGGCCAACGTCTGAGAAATGGCGATCCCGACCCTCATGGCGGGGCTCCGATTCTCGTTGACGGATTGAACCACCAAAACGGAAATTCAACAAGGCCGCTGAGAGGGGTCGCCATCTTCGGCTTGTTCGATTTTTTAGTCCTTCGTGCCCTGTCCGAGCATTCTAGGCAACAACTCTGCTACGCCAATATCGTGCAGGAAACCGTGCCCGAACACTGCAATCGATAGCGATGTGCAGAAGGCAATGGTGAAGGGCCACATGAAAGCTCCGCGCCTGCTCATCGAGCCACCGATGAGTGAAGGCCCGACCGAGAAAAGGATGATCGCGTGAAACAGCATCCAGTCCGATGTAAGGATCGAAACGGGTGCTAGAATCGAAAACCAAACCCAGAGTCGTCGCCATCGAAATCCTTGGCTAGCTGGGGCTGGTGCGGTTCGACCTCCGAAATCAGCCGTCTCTTCGGGACTGAGATCCGATTGCGGGGTCTTCATTTTCGATCGAACGTCTCAGTGAAGACGCGCGAAGGCAAGGCCGCGCGCCGAGGAATTGGAAACGGTGCTAGTCGCCGGTGAGGCGTTCAACAAGACGGCGGTTGAGCGTCGATCTTCCATGCCTTGTTCTGCCATCTATTCTTCGTCGGTTGAGTCTTCGATGCCATCGAGAGCGTCTTGCAGCAGCTCCTTAAGCTTCGGATGCTTCCCGATGACTCGGGACGGGCCCTCCACTCGTTCAAGGGCGTCTCCGCTCATACGTGCACGGGTAATCTGAAATCCTCGCTCCTGCATCTCCACGACGTAGAAGAGCTCGTCGCCAATCCGGACCGCGAAGTAATCGACGATGACATCCAGGAGGGCTGGCGGCTTCACACCCGGAGTCGAAAACGCCTGACGAACTAAGCCCGCGCTCTCGGCATCGAGGGTTCTTGAGCCCTTCAGTTCGTAAAACCGCGAATCGCCCTGCTTCTCCGTGAACTCAATCTTGAGGACGGTGATCTCGTCGTCAGCTCGCCCGCCGAGCGGTGTGGCAATGCCTGCCGTCATCAACGACAGGGTGGTGGCTAAGAGAACCAGCAATGGCTTTAGAATCCGCATTCCCGGCAGAACGATAAAGTGGTGACGCGCCCCTACAAGCTGGAATGCCGGCCCAGGTTCGCTCTCGTGTGGCGGATGGAGTTCGACTCGGACGCTGTGAGGCGTCGCCACCCACGGCTTGTTCTGCAAATTTTTCTTCGTCGGCTCCAGTGTTGCTAGACCGACCGTTCGGAAGGCGTTTCAGCGAACAATTCGATGTGCTTGCACTTCTGACAGACTAAGGCGCAAGCGGAACTGTTGAGCCAATCCATATTCATGAAGCTCATGCCACTGGTGTTCATAAGCATCTCTCGACGATCAAACTCGTCATGTCGACAGATCGGACAGAGGAGAGGATTGTCTCCCACCTGAAATCGCGTCGCTGGGGTTACTAGCGACTTGGCTACGGCTTTAAGGCCCGCTCCAATACCTCCAATGGTCTTCTTCATGGGTGCGTCTTTCCAGCAGAACGTCGAAGGTGAGACGCGCTAGCCGCGCCTGCGAGAAATCAATCAGATCCAGCCGCGTCTGGCGATTCCGATTCAACACGGCCGCTGACCGGCGTCGATCCTCCACCGGCTTGTTGGGCTTATTCAGATTGCTTGGGCGCTTCCTCTTTCGGGCGTCCGATCCAGATTCGGTATGTTGCGTCCCCTCGTTCGAGCATCACGTAGCTGGCAGGAGCAACTGAAGCCGCTACGTAGAACTCGAAGTGCTGCGACGCCACTCCCTCCTTGTCATTGGTTTTCGGAAGTAGCGGAGCATCGGCGAGATCCAGACCCGAGCCGTCCCGGAGGTAGATCCTAGCACTCTCGAAGTTGACGTCGGTCGCAGCCGACCCTCGAAACTCAAGGTGGTATACCCCCTCATGACCCCAACATAAGATTCCGGGATCCGTTGTCCGAGTATCCTGAGTGCTACCCGTGGCCTGATAGATCTCGACCACTGAGGGCTCAACGGCGCCAGCCCAGCTTGCCAGCACGCCCCACGCTACGATCCCGAATACTGGTCCTCTCATATTCTGCCCAACGATAAAGTGGTGACGCGCCCCTACAAGCTGGAATGCCAGCCCCGGTCCGCTCTCATGTGGCAGATGGAATCCGGCTCGGACGCTGCGAGGCGTCGCCACCCACGGCTTGTTGTGCTTGGACGGTTTGGTGCCTTGCCGGACCGCTCCGCAACGCTCGCGAAGTGTCCACGCCGCGTCGCCGATGCCCACACGGGGATGGCCTCCCGAAGCTGATGCGACGCCCCGGGCTGCGCTGGCGAATGATGAAATCCGTCCGCCGCGAAATCGAACGGCAGAACCACGACGCCGCCCGGTCAGCGGTATGCCGGTGATGCTCCGAACGATCTCGGCCTGCGTCGGTAAAGTGCCCGAGCCCGATGCCACTTCCGATCCACCTCGATCCGTCCCCCAACAGGATCATCGACCCCGGAACACGGAGGTCCTATATGCTGCACAACAGTATTTATTCATACCCACCCGAGGGTTGATATCCGGGAGGTGATTTGAGGGAGGGTGGGCTTGGAGGTCCTGATGTTTCAAGGAATTCCTGAGCTCGGAGGGGTGATATCAGGGTTGGGGAGTGGGTGGGATTTCGGCGGGACGGTCCTTGCTGATATCACCTGGTCCTGGGATGGGGGAATCTGATCCTCGGGGTGCGGCTGACGGCCTGGGATGCGAATCAAGGCTGCGCCTTGATCTGAGAAGTGCGGCTGTGCCGGAAGATGAATGACCCAGGGTGCGCTGCGCTTACCCTGGGCTATAGGATGAAGCCCCGATGGGGCAGTTGGAGTCGGTGTGCCTTCGGATCTCGGTCGCTTCGTCACACGGAGGATACCGGTATCATCGCGGTCGCTCCGTTCTTGGTTCCCGATGTCCTCCTACTTGCACATGCCGGTTTCACAACCGGCGCTCCACTTCCAGCCCCTGGCTCCTCACCCCTGACCCCTCGGTTCTTCGGCGTCGACGTGGGTTCAGCCGAATAATGCCGATTTCATTAACCGGCGCTCTTTTCGCGGCTACTGACCACTGGCCACCGACCACTGATCACCGGCTCGGCCTGACGGAAGATGCCGGTTTCATAACCGGCGCTCCATTTCCCGACCACTGGCCCCTCGGCCCTGACCCCCGGCGGATGCCGGTTTTCGCTCAACCCGCCGGGGTGACCGGCTTGGCTCGGGGGACCTTCTTCTTGTGCTCGCGGAGGGCCTTGATGATCCGCGGGGCGGCGCGGATGCGGAGGTCGATGCGGTCGGACTCGTCGCGGGTCCAGGCGATCGAAAGCGTGTCGGTGGTCCCTGCGGTTTCGACGGTGAAGGTGGCGACGCGTTCCTCGTTCGGCTTGCTGCCCTCGGCACGCTCCTGAAGGCAGCGGACCTTGTCGTCATCGAGACCGCTGTCGACCTGTTCGCGGATGCACTCGACGAGGAACGGCAGGTATTCGGTCTGCGTACGGATCCGGATCGCGGGGCGCGGGGCGTACTCGGACTCCAGCTCCGACAGCATTTCCTCGGAACTCGCCTCGCCAAGGCGGTCGAGGCGTCGGGAGCAGACCCGGCGCATCCACCAGGCGAGAAGCATCGCCACCGGCCAGCCGATCAGGACCGCGAGGACCAGGAATCGGCCGAGATGGTCGGGGGCATCGTTCATCATCCGGCAGAATAGCGGTAGTCCCGAGCGAAGGGAAGGAGGGATGTCGCGGCGCGGGGTGTCGGGGGTTGTTTCCGGCGCCTGAAAGGCGCCGCTCCCCGGGTCCCGTATCGGCGGGATGCGATTGCTGACGATCTTTTATCTCGCCTGCCTTCACCTTGCCGCCGCGGCCGAGCGGCCGAATGTCGTGCTGCTGATGGCGGACGACCTCGGCTGGGGCGATGTCGGTTTCAATGGCGGGAAGATCATCGAGACACCGTCGCTCGACGCGATGGCGGAAAGCGGGATGGTGTTCGAGCGGTTCTATTCGGCGGCGCCGGTGTGTTCGCCGACGCGCGGCTCGTGCCTGACCGGGCGGCATCCTTTCCGCTACGGGGTCTATTTCGCCAACAAGGGTCACCTGAGGGCGCCGGAGATCACGCTGCCCGAGTTGCTGGGCAAGCTCGGCTACGCGACAGGGCACTTCGGCAAGTGGCACCTCGGCACGCTCTCCGCCGAGTTCTCCGGAAAAGGGAAAGGGCGGGCACCGGAGAAGAATCACATGACTCCCGGCATGGCGGGCTTCGACCAATGGTTTTCCACCGAGTATTCGGTCGCGACCTGGGATCCCTACGACCCGAAGAACAAACACGGAGGCGGCGAGTACGATACCCGCCGTTTGTTCTGGCACAACGGCGAGAACGTCACCGAGCCGCAGAAGGGTGACAGCGCCCGGATCGTGATGGACCGCGCGGTGCCGTTCATCGAGAAGGCGGTGAAGGCGGAGAAGCCGTTCTTCACGGTCATCTGGTTCCACGCGCCGCACAGTCCGGTGGTCGGCGGTCCGGAGTATCGCAAGCGCTACGCCGAGCACCCGGTGCCGAACCAGCACTACTACGCCTGTGTGACCGCGATGGACGAGCAGATCGGGAGACTGAGGAAGACGTTGCGGGATCTCGGCGTGGCCGACAACACGCTGGTGACCTTCTGTTCCGACAATGGTCCGGCGCGGCAGGGGGATGCCGAGCATGTCGGATCCCCGGGGCCGTTCCGCGGATTCAAGACGACCTTGTGGGAAGGCGGGGTGCGTGTCCCGGCGGTGATCGAGTGGCCGGGGAAGATCGAGGCGGGCAGTCGCACGAAGTCGACGGCCGTGACCAGCGACTATCTGCCGACGCTGTTGGACATCGTCGACTTGCCGGTGCCCGAGGACCGGCCGATCGACGGCATCTCGCTGCTCTCCGTGTTTGAGGGCAACGATGCGCCGCGATCGGAACCGATCGGATTCCAGTCGAGTCGCCAGCGGGTGTGGATGGACGGAGACCTCAAACTGATCACCACCAACGACGGGAAGAAGTGGGAGCTGTATGATCTTGGCAAGGATCCGTCGGAGAAGACCGACATCGCCGCCGAGCATCCGGAGAAGGTCAAGGCGATGACCGAAGCGCTGGACGACTGGCGTGCGAGTTGCAAGCACTCCGACCAGGGCGGGGACTATCCGAAGGCTGAGAAGGCGGGAGGCGAATGAATCGATTTCCAAGGCTAGAGAATGGAACCGCAAAGACGCCAAGATCGCAAAGAAGAGGAAATCCAAAGTTCGTGGGTCGAGGCTTTGCGTCCTTGGCGTGTTCGCGGTGAACCCAATCGCGGCAGACGATTTGTAACTGTCGGTATGAGTCGCCCGCCACGCATGGTTACCGCGATCCTCGGTTCGATCATCCTGTCGCTGGGTTCAGCCTTCGCTGCCGAGAAGCCCAACATCGTCCTGATCAATGCGGATGACCTCGGCTACGGAGATCTCGGTTGCTATGGCGCGACCAAACTCAAGACGCCGAACATCGACCGGCTCGCGACGGAGGGCCGGCGATTCACGGATGCGCATTCGCCATCGGCAGTGTGTTCGCCGTCGCGCTACGGACTGCTGACCGGCAGCTACCCGCTGCGCAAGAACCTGTGGGGGCCGGTTCCGCTTCGTGAGCCGCTGACGGTCGAGGTTGGCAGCATGACCTTGGCGTCATTGCTGAAGGAGGCGGGCTACGACACCGCGTGCTTCGGCAAGTGGCACATCGGGTTCGGGGAGAAGGAGCCGGACTGGAATGGCGAACTGAAGCCGGGGCCGCTCGAGCTGGGCTTCGATACCTACTTCGGCATCCCCTCGGTGAACAGCGGACCGCCGTTCGTGTACGTCGAGAACCACCGGGTTTTCGGAGCGGACCCCGAGGACCCTTTCCAATACGGCAAGCCGTCGGTCGCCAAGCGGATGCCGGAGAAGGGCGGCTACGGTGCGATCGGTGGTGGCGAGGCGGCGCACAAGCTCTACGTCGACAAGCGGATCGGAACCACGCTGAAGGAACGCGCGGTCGATTGGCTGAAGGGACGGTCCGACGAGCGCCCGTTTTTCCTCTATCTCGCGACCACCAACATCCATCACCCGTTCACGCCGGCCGACCGGTTCGTCGGTACCAGCGAGTGCGGCCGATACGGCGACTTCGTTCATGAATTGGACTGGATCGTCGGCGAGGTGCTTGCCGCGGTCGAGGCGCGCGGGGCGACCGACAACACGCTGGTCGTTTTCACCAGCGACAACGGCGGCATGCTCAACGTCACGGCGCAGAAGGCGTGGAAGGCGGGGCACAGGATCAATGGCGACCTGCTGGGATTCAAGTTTGGTGCGTGGGAAGGCGGCCACCGGGTGCCGATGGTCGTCAGGTGGCCGGGAAAGGTTCCCGCCGGGACCACATCGGACACCCTGATCAGCCAGATCGACCTGCTGGCGACCTTTGCCGAGATCACCGGCCGCAAGCTGAAGGAGGGCGAGGGGCCCGACAGCATCGGCCAACTGGAGAATCTGACCGGGGCCAGCCCGAAGCCGCTGCGTGAAACGCTCGTGATCAGCCCGAACAGCCCGAAGCACCTGGGCATCCGCCACCGGCAATGGGTCTACATCCCGCAGCGCGGGTCGGGCGGGTTCCAAGGTAGGAAGCCGGGCGAGCATCTGCTCGCCGGACCGCCGGGTCTGGCTTTCGCCGGCAGGCCGAACTCCGACATCGTCGACGGCAAGTATCGTGCCGACGCGCCGATGGCCCAGCTCTACAACCTTGAGGAGGACCCGGCTCAGAGCACGAATGTCATCGCGGATCACCCGGAGGTGGTCGCGGAGTTGGAGACGATCCTGAAGCGCTACCGTGCGATGGTTCCGAAAGGACCTCGGATCGGTTGGATCAATCTGAAGCAGTGATGGATGATCTCACATCCGCCTGCGGATCCGGATGAAGCCGGTGATCGCCTTGATCCCGAGCGCGGCGGAGGCGATCCACAGTGCGGTGTCGAGACTGCCGGGCAGGAAGTAGAATTCGACTGCGAACCAACCGAAGATCACGAAGCGTGGCCGGAACAGCCAGCTGTAGGGTTCGTTGAGGGCATTGCGGACGAGGGCGAAGCCGACAACGAGTGCGTAGAGGAAAACGTAGAGCCCGCCCGGCCATGCCGCAGCGTGGCCGCTCTGGACCATCGCCAGCGTGCTGGCTGTCACGACGAGCTGGTCGGCCATCGTGTCGGTGAACGAACCGCGGTTCGACGCCTGCCCGCGGAATCGCGCGAGCGGTCCATCGAGACCATCGAGCATGACGTGGAGTGCGAGCATCGCCAGGGCAAGTCCGGGCAGGCCGAACATCACCGCCGGCACGAATGCCAGCCCGGCGAGCAGGGACGAGAGCGTGATGTGATTGGCGTGCAGGCCGGCTTCGGCGCAGCGTGCGAGCATCGGGCCGAGCAGCTTGGCCCGGCATTGCTGCGACCATTCCATGAAGCGGCCTTCGCCGCCGGAGTAGCAGGTGACTTTCGGTTTCATGGTCGCAGGGCGGATTGTCGAGGGGAGGAGAGCGACCACTCGAAGCGCAGCGGTTGGAAGCCCATGTTGCGGATGGCCGAGCCGGTGTTGGAAAAGAGTACGCCGCGGTGGACGAGATCGCGGAAGGGTCGGTGGGTGTGGCCGAAGTAGCAGTGACGGATTTCCTCGGTCCATCCGGGGGTCACCTGATCGAGGTGATGGGCGACGCGCGCCGTGGTGATCGCCTGGCGGAAGTAGAGATCGTGAAAGCGGTGGCTCAGGCCGAGGGCGTCAGCAACGTCGTAGAGCCTTGCGGCCGTCGGTCCGCGCTGGTGGTCGCGGCTCCATGACTTGCGGAAGCGCGCCAGCTTGCGGGCGTCCATCTTCTGGTTGGCGCAATCGCCGTGGAGGAAAAGCAACTCGCCGAGCCGCAGCCGGTGCTCATGGCAGTGAAGGCGCGGGTGATCTCCGGCCAACCGTTCGAGACCCTCGTGAAACGAGATCACGCAATCGTGGTTGCCGAGGACGAAGTGAACGTCCCAGCGCGGCTGCCTTTCGAGAAGCGAAGTTAGCCATTCGAGCGCCGCGTCGACCGTGGCGCTTTCGGACGGCAGCTGCGACCAGCGAAAATCGAAGGTGTCGCCGTTGAGGACGAGCGAGTCGATGTCTCCGGCTTCCGCTTCGAACTCCGCGAACAAGCGGTCGCCCCGCGAGCGCCGGGCGAAGAGATGCAGGTCCGACACCACCGCGCCGGAACGGCGGGCGGGCATCGGAGTTTCGGAATCGGACATTCCGCCGATTGAAACACCGACGGGGGCGGGGGAGGTATCGAAAATCCTTTGTCAGTGATCGACAGGATCGATCAAGTCGGGCGGTCAGCGGACCGCCGAGTGCCGCCAGCGACCGTAGATCGCCAGGACCTCGCAGTAGATACCGTAGCAGACCAGTCCGATGGCCGTGAGACCGAGCAACCACGGTCCCGACTCCCAGCCCGAGAGCGTCTGGAGGGCTTCACCCATTCCCTTGGTCTGGCTGGGATCGCTGTTCGTCGCGGCGACGATCAGGAAGAAACCGATGAGCGGAAAGATCACGCCCCGGGCGATCAGTCCCATCTTCGCGATGCGTTCGATCCACTTGCGCTTGGTCGCGGTGTAGCGGTCCAGCGTGAAGCGGTTCGCGTATTTCCCGGTGAGCGCTTTCACCCATTGGTAAATGCCGGCGCCGATGATTCCCAAGCCGACCGCGCCGACGAGCAGGGCGCCGCCGGGCATCGAGAGAGCCTTGGCGGTCAGGGATTCTTCGGTCCCCGATCCGCTACCGCCGACTCCCATGAGTGCGTAGGCGGCCAGTCCGCAGTGAACGAGTCCGCTGCCGAAGTAGCCGAGCCTTTTCGCAATGCCGCTGCCGTCCTGACCTTCCGAATGGATGTCGGCGAAGGCGCCGAGCAGCCGGTAGATGCCGTAGGCGAGAAGGCCGACCCCGATCAGCACGAGCAGAATTCCACCCCATGCCGTCGACCCGATTTCCGAAAGCGCGCCCTTCGGACCTTCAACCGAGCCGCCGGTTCCGAATGCGGCCATCGCGGCAAGAACACCGACCGCTCCATAAACGATGCCCTTCGAGGCATAGCCCGTAGTCGCCAACTTGGAGATCCATCCTTTCTGCTCGGTCGTGTTCATGCCGACCTTTCCAGCAAGGCGCGTGCAAACGCCCGATCCCCCGGAATTGCGAGGATTGGCCGCTCCCGCAAACCACGGAGATCGTGCAAAACTCACCGCCCGCCGCGCCGAACGCACGATCGGACGACGGGTGCTATTCCTTGTCGCTGAGCAGGTTCTCTTCCTTCGCTCCGGCTTCGGACAACTCGATCTGGCGGTCGAGGGTGTCGTCGGCCCCCGTGTCGGTCGCCGTCCGCGCCGCTGCGGAAGTCGAGCTTCTCATCGGACCTTTTGCTGCCGCTTGGGCGGGCTCGTTTTTCTTCTCGGTGAGATGGACCCGGTAGATCGGCTCCGGCATTTCGATCCCGGCGTCGTCGAAGGTCTCCTTGATCCGACGGATCGCCTCGCTGCGGGTCTTCAGGAAGTCCGAGTCCCTTTGATCGAGCCACGCGAAGAAACGGAGATTCACCGTGCTGTCCCCGAGTTCCTCGACGACCGCCCACGGCGCGGGATCATCGAGGACACCGGTCACCGAGCTGACGGTTTCAAGGCCGAGCTCGCGCGTCGCGACGAGGTCCTGTTCGACCGAGACACCGACGGCGAAGTCGAACCTGCGGCGCGGGTTGCGGGTCAGGTTCAGGAGTTCGGAATCCATGAAGAGGCGGTTCGGAATCCGCAGGTGATTGCCGTCGGGGGTCATCAGCACGGTGTCCCGCGAAGTCAATCGGATGACCTTCCCCTTGCTGCCACCGACCTCGACCACGTCGCCGGGGGAAAACGGGTTGCGCATGCTGAGCAGCACGCCGGCGAGGTAGTTCTCCACAATGTTGCGGAAGGCGAAGCCCAAGGCAATCCCGACGACCCCTGCCACCCCGAGCAGCGCCCCCGCGAGGGCGGTGGCGTCGAGGATCTCGAGGCCGATCGTGATGCCGATCAGCAGGAAGGCCATCCGGATGGTGCGTTGGAGCAGTCCGAGACCGAGGGGGCTGAGACCGAATCGTGACCAGAACGACTTCCGGCCCGCCAGCCAGCGACCGATGGCCCACATCACGAGCGCACTGATGACGGCGATCAGGAAAAGCGGGGCGGCGCGCACTCCCGCTCGCCACAGCGAGTGGGCCTTTTCCATCGCCGGTGAGAGCCGCGACTCGACATCGAGCTGTCGTTCGATGCGGTTGCGCACGAAGACGACGCCTTCGGTCTTTTCAGCGAGTGCCACGGCGACCTCGATATCCTCCGCTTCCCGCGCCGTGCCGCGCAGCGTGACCACGCCTGCGAGAGCGTCGACCTCCAGCGTCTTCAATTCATCCATCTGCGAATAGATCGAGAGCAGTCGCTCGCGGATCGCCTTGTCCGTGACCTCGATGTCGGTCGGGATCACGAGGTCCTCCGGGATGGGGGGCTTGGAATCTCCGGTAGCCAGTTCCTCCGCAGGGTTCTGAGCGCGCAGGAGCGGAAGGCCAAGAATGAGGACCGCCACGAACTGCAGCCAGCGGCGAAGCCACGGTCGGCCTGAGCAGTTGGGTGCTCCGTTTCGCGACCGATGGGGTGTGGCTGTCATTAAGGTGATCGTTAACCCCATCTCATAGGATGATCGAATTCTATTGTCGGCACCGGTACGACGAGGCGACTACAGCGCTTTGCTTTATTCTGTAGCCGTTTCTATGATCTCAATGAAGAGATCGAACCGCGAAAATCGCGAAAGGCCACGAAATCTGAAATGACTTCCTATCTCTGGATTTAGCGGCTTTTCGCGATTTTCGCGGTTCACTTGTATTTCCATTGTTGCCTGAAATCGGTGATCGCCATTCGCTTCCGGGCGGCTACGACATTTCGGAAAAAGCTCCAACACTCTTGTAGTTCAGTCCGTTCCGAGGGTCTGCGGGCTGGACATGTTGCCCCGCTGAATGGCGAACATCGGCACGCGTTCGGCGAAGCCTTTCAGGCTGGCGGTGCCGCGGGTGTCGACGTGGAACTCGTCCTTGGCGGCTCCGGCTACGGCGCTGTCGACGAGCACCTCACCGGCGCCGGCGGCGCTGCAAAGGCGTGCCGCGAGATTCACGCGGTCTCCGAGCACGGTGTAGTTGAGGCGGTCGCTCGAACCCATGCAGCCCGCGACCAGCGGGCCGAATGCCACGCCGATGCCGACGGCGACCTCGCGGGAGGTCGCCGCATCGAGCGAGCGACGTTCCTCAAGCATCGCCACCGCACATCGCGCAGCCCGCAGCGCGTCGTCGCCGTGGGATTGCGGAGTGCCGAAGACCGCCATCACAAGATCGCCGACGAACTTGTCGACCACGCCGCCGTGCTCGTAGACGACGCGTGTCAGTGCGGTCATGTGTTCGTTGAGAAGATCGATCACCTCGGATGGCGGCATGCCGTCGGTCATCGCGGTAAAGCCACGGATGTCGCAGAACAGGACGGCGGCCTCGACGACTTCACCACCGAGCTCGAGTTCGCCTTCCATCAGGCGCCGGGCGACGGTCGGGTCGCTGACCTTTCCGAGCACCTCGTGGTAGCGCTCCTTCAGCGCGAGGTCGCGGGTCATCAGGTTGAAGGCGTCCGAGAGTTTGCCCAGTTCGTCCTTCGACCGCACCTGAACCTGCTCGTCGAATTGACCGCGCCGAACGCGTTCGGTTCCGGCGACCAACGCGGCGATTGGGCGGCTGAATCGCGCGGACAGCACCAGCGCCACGATGCCCGCGACGACCGCGGCGATCAGCGCGAGGCCGGCCACCTTCCAGCGCAGGTCTTCGACGGCGTCGATGAGCGAGCCGATCGGGAAGAGCGTGACTTGGTATCCGCGGCCGAGCGGCGAGTCGGGATTGAGCGGTGCGGTGGCGAGCAGGTAGCGTTCGTTGTCGAGCTCGACGAGTTCGGGTTCGGGATCGTCCCATCCGCTGTCCGCTCTCGTCGCGGCCAGCGTTTCCTTGTCGGCCTCCGTCAGGCCCGAAACGAACCACTCGTCTTCCACGACCACGCCGGTGCGTGCTTCCCGTCCGGAGATCGCTTCGGCCCTTTGGAAGACCTGCTCGTCGCGGGTTTGCGCGTCCATTCCCATGAAGAACCAGCCGAGCATCGTGCCGTCGTCCTCCCGCACGGGCGTGACGACGACCTCCTGCACCCGGCTGCGCGTTTCGCCTTCGCGCTCGTTCTCCACCACCACGTAGGCGACTTCCTGCGACGGCTGGCGGGCGAGTTCGCGGAGCTGCTGTGGCGGCCGCCGTCTCCGCTGTGCCGGAAGGGGTCGTCCGAGCGGCAGCATCTCGCCTTCCAGCGTGATCACGCCCATCAGCGGAAGCTCCGCCGCGCGGCCCGGCCTTGCAGTTCGTCCCTGCTGCGGGTTGCGGACCCTCGATTCCGTTTCTCGTCCGCCGCGGAGCTCTTCGAACTTCTCAAGAAACCCGCGCTCCGGAGTGGTGTCCGGATCGCGCAAGCGTTGCCGGAGCACATCCTGGCCGGCGAGCTTCGAGCAGAGCTCGCGGACTTGTGCGAGTCGCTCGCTGCGGGCCTCTAGCAGACCGCTGATCTGGCTATCGAACCGCTTGGAAACCTCCTCGCGCGTCGAGGTGCGGAACTCCTGCTCGGCGAGGAACAGCACAAGCGCGCTCGCTCCTGCGGTGAGGAGGAAGAGAGCGAGGAACAGCTTCCAGCGGATGCTCACGACGTCCCATCCAAGAGTTTCAGGCGGAGGATGTCGCGCTGATTCGTGAGCCCGCCGGAGATCAGGGGAAGGTGTAGGTTACCGAGAACCCCGTCATGAATCCCGTGGGGTCGATCCGGTAGATGCTCGGGCCTGCCTGAGCCCTGAACTCGCTCGCCGTGTCCAGCCGCAGGTAGGTGCCGACCGCGAGGTTGTTGCCGACGTCGTAAGAGATCTCCGCCTGGGCGTAGATTCCCGGCCGGAACTTTGTCCCCGAGTCACCCTCGGCCCATCGGGCCACCACGGTGGTGCCCGACCGGTTGGTCGCCGACAGCCGCTCCGCCTGGCGTGCCTGCCAGTGATACACGTTGAGAATCAGACCGGCTTGCAGGCTCAGGTCGACCGGGCCGAAGGAGCGCTGGAAGGTCGGACCGAAGGTCAGGCTGAAGACGTCGATGTCGATCGAGTTCCAGACGCGGTTGGAAATCGATCCGGTGTCCGTGAAGAGGAGCACCGGAGTGAGCGAGCGTGATCCCGGTTGGTTGGGAATCAGAGGTCCCGGACCGGCGAGACTTCCGGCATAGCCGGGCGAAGGAGGAATGACTCCGCCGAGTTCGAACCGGTCGACATAGTCCAACCGGTAGTCGTCCCGAAACTGGGTGCCGGTGAAATTCGTGAAGGTCGAGGCGTGGTCGACCTGCGTGAAATCGAAGCCCGCACTCAGGCCGAAACGAAAGCCGGCCACCTGGTAGGGGCTGCGCGCGTCGACTTGGATGTGCGGGGCGAAACCCCGGAGGCTGTCCCGGCTGAAGGGGCCGGAAGAGGGCACGTTGTAGGCATCGCGCCGGATGCTCTGGGCGCCCGTGGCGGAATAGCCCAACTGGTCGCCCTGCACCTGCGAGGCATTGTCATAGCCCCAGAACCAAGTGGAGCCGTCGATGCCCGTTCCGGCATCCTGTCGGACATAGCCGTCATTGTAGAATCGATCGGCGTAAGCGCCCTCGTCACCGATTGGAGGAACCGTCAGCGAGTCATTTCCGACAAAGGACGGAATGATGCCGATGCTGCTGCGGTAGCCCGCGTTGACCTTGAGCTTGCCGACGTTGCGGATCGCCGGGCCGGTGGAGATCGACCATTCCCAATCGCCGGATGATTCGACGGGAGACTTCGCGCTGCCGGCGAAGGCCGGGAGAATCAGCAACGACGACAGCACCAAAGTGCCCGGGCCATGCCTGAGGGAAGATTTCATTCGGTTTCGGGGAGTTCGCGGACACGGTAGAATCGCGAGGACTTGTCGCCGGGTGAGGAGTCGGTTCTGGGAGGGCCCCTGTCGATCCATTGGACGCGGTTGCCAGCCGCCCGGATGCGGGTGGGCGAGGTCTTCCACAGCGTGAAGTCGTCAGAGTACTGAATCTCGTAGAGTGCTCCGGGCACGGAGATGAATTCGATCAGCAAGCCGTCGTCGACCAACTCGCAGCGGTCGACAGCCAAGCCCGGCACTTCGGCGGCTGGATCCTGTTCCGGTAAGGTGACGATTGAGGCAGCGACTTGGGGTTCAAGAACCGTTCCGCGGACCGGAGCGTAGTATTCAAGAATCAGGGTGATCGAAGCTCCAGGTGCCAGCGGCTGCCGGTGCTGGACGGACCACGCGCCTTCAGCTTCGCCGGAAGCGTTGTGAACCTCGACTCCCACGGGGAGCCCCGTGATGGTGAGATCGAATCCGGCGATCTCCCGCAGTGCGGGGTTGGTCACCGTGATCGTGTGCTCGTAGAGTCCCGTCTGCCGGTTCAAGATCATCGATTCCTCGATTTCGAGTGCGGGGAGCGGGTGTGGAGGAACGGTGAAAGTGATGGTGCTTTCAGTCACGTTGCCGACCGGGTCGCTGGCCGAAACGGTCACATCGGACGAACCCGATTCCCAAGGGTTGTAGATCACGGTCAGGTCGCCACTGCCCGGGTCGATGGCAAGGGTGTTGAAGATTTCCGGCCGGGTCACGTCCACGATCGCCCATACCAAGGCGTCGGCGGGATCGGGATCTCCGGTGAACGCGCCGACAGCGAGAGCGAAAGGCGGGGCAGCGACGCCGCTGTTCACCTGATCCGGAAGGTCCGGCGAAAATTCCGGTGCGCCATTGGCGAACCATGCGTGAACCTCGCCGGCGGCATCAACGATGATCAGCTTGCCTTCCGAGTAGCTGAGATTCCCTCCCACCTCGATGACCTGGAGAAGCTCGATGGTTTCCCGGTCGAAGATGTAAGTCCGAGTCTGGGTGGAAACGATAAGATGACCATGAAGCAGCACAGGCTGGGCGATGGCGATGGGGTCCTCGGACGGCAGCACGAACTCCGGCTGCTCAGTGCCGTCTTCGGTGCTGAAAGAACGCACGGTGCTCCCTGCGACCGCATAGATCAGGCTGCCGAAGACGGCCGGATTGCAGTAGGGCAACCCGGGCACGGTCCAAAGACGTTTCTGCCCGATCAGGTCGACGCAGGAAAGCCCGTCCCCGGTTGAGACGAAGGCTCGGTCGCCGCGAATGGTTCCAGAGAAAATGTTCTTCCCGCCGGTGCCGATGCAACTCCAGAGCAGTTTGCCGGTTTCCGGATCGTGTTCGCGCAGGGTGCCCTCGACCCAGCTGAACAACCGGTCGCCGCTGAGGATCGGTGTCCACCTGTCGGACTCCTGCGGCAGGACTTCGTAGAATCGGGATGTCCCGTCGAGATCGAAGCCATATAGCCCGTCGCCATAGCCGCCGCCAATCCAGACTCCTGAATCGCTGACGGCCGGCGAGTCGTAGGACTCGAACTGGGTAATCCAGTTCCCTTCCCAGATGACGGAACCGGTGTCGGCGGCGAGGGACCACAACCGGCTGTTGGAGATGTCACTCTCCTGATAATAGATACGGTCGCGGTGGATGGATGGAGGATTCGCGGAGCGGGTCGAATCGAAAGGCGTCGACCACAGGACTTCACCGCTGTTGAAGTCGAGAGCGAAGACGAGCGACCCGGGAGTGCCGATGCCGCTGACCACGACCCTGCCATCGGCGATGGCGGCTTGGGTGAGCGAGTTCGCCGGGAGCCGTCGCGACCAGACCGGCACGAAGGTGTGCCGCTTGAGTCGTGCCGGATGGAATCCGGAGCGGCGCATCGAGTTGCCGGTGGCAGCCCATGGACCGTTGAACCGGTCGGCAGGTCCGACGGTGACGGTGCTGGTGCGAGAGGTCGCGCCCCCTGCGGCGTTGCTCACTTCCACGTGGTAGGCGCCTTGGTTCCCGGTGCCGGCCTCGGCGATCTCGAGCGTCGGCCGGGTCGCTCCTTGGATCGGTTGGCTGTTGTGGAACCACTGCCATGCGAGCGGTTCGATGCCAGCCGCCTCCGCCCGTAGAACGATGTCCTGTCCGTCTTCTAGAGCAAGGTCGTCCGGCCCTTGGGTAATGATCGGCCGATTCGCCTTCTCGACGACCGTCAACCGGAACGTGTCGTACGACCTCGCGCCGCTCGGATCGGTGACCACCAACTGCAATTCGTGCTGGCTGCCCGCCGGGGCATTCGCGGTGCCCGTCAAGGTGCCCGTTCCATTTCCGAGATCGGTGAACTCGATCCAGTCCGGGAGCTGGGTCGCACCCATCACGAGCCCGTCCGTGCCATCGGCGTCCCCGGCGGAGACTTCGAGATTGAGAAAGCTGCCCGCGACAACCTGCGTCACCGCGGCGGGTTGGAAATACGGCGTGTGATTGGGTGCCGGGTCGAGGTCGAACAGATGTCCCGTGGTGTCGGTGAAGGCTCCGGTGTTGGCGATGCCGGCCCCGACGAACAGCCATCGGTCGCGTGCGGCGAGGGAGAGGCCGAAGTTCCTGCGGCGGACTGAAGGATCGGGTGGCAGGACGGGCACGCCGGGTGACCATGCCGAACCGTCAAAGATGAAGGTGAAGACCGCTCCTGATTCGCCGTCGACTCTTGCTTCAGCGTCGCCGACGAAGAGGCGGTTTCCAGCGAGCGCGATCGCCGACCCGAAGCTCGCGGTGGCTCCCCGCTGGTTGGCGGCCGAGAACGTTGTCTGGAATGCCCATGCTCCGCCGTCGGCTCGCTCGAAAATATGCACCTCGTCGCGGTTGGAGTTCACTACGACAAGGAAGCGGTCGTTCATGGCGAGTTGGCGGATGAAGTCCCGGCTGCCGGCGTCGGGGACTTCGAGCTTCTGCGTCTCCTGCCACCGGCCCGAGACGGGATCGCGGTCGAACATGAAGATTGCCGGGAGGACCGGGTTGCTGAAGCTGAACCGGCCGCCGGAAGTGATGGCCGCTGCGTTGCCGTGAAGGGCGATCGCCGAGCCGAAACGATCGAATTCGCGTTCCTCCGAAGGTACAAGCGCTTGGGTTTGGACCATCGCGGGCTGAGTGGTGTAGGCGATCACCCGGGAGCGGTTGGAGTTCGAAGCGTTGCCTCCCGTCAGCAGCAGGCCTCCGGAAACCGCGAGGCCGGTACCGAGGTCACGATTGATTCCGTCGGGCCTCGGCAGCAGCGAGGTGTGGGCGCGGTTGTAGAGGCTGGCGTCGAAAGAAAAGACCACGCCCGTGGAGCTGTCTTCCGCGGTCTGGCCGGGAAGCGTGTGGTAGCAACGGAACCGGTCGATGAGGGTGCGCTGGCCGGAGGTGGGAATGCCTGCGGGTGGTACGACCGGGTTGTCCTCGATTACCACGGACTCGCCCGAGTCATGGTCGAAGGTCCGCAGCACATAGGAGTTGGAACCCGATCGCGCCAGCAGGTGACCGGGTCCGAATCCCGGATCGTAGGGAATGGCACCTTCGAGCGTGGAGTGCTGCGGGATGCGGATGCCGAACTGATACTCAGGCAGGTCGACCGGTCCACGATCGGAGAACTCGGCGCGGACCGACCAGTCGACGATTTCGCCGCGGATGAACTGAAACGGAATTCCGAGCTGCGGCACGGTCAGTCCACTGAATACAAGGGTTCCCCGGGACGGGCTGCGGAGCGTGACGGTGTAGGCATTCGCGCCATCGACCGGCTGCCAGCTCAGAGTTTCCGGGCTGGCGCCGAGCCACCGGCCGTCGCGCGGGGTGGGACCCGGAAGTTGGATGATCGGGTCGAGCGGGATCGATTCCAGACGGCGGTCGGTCCGGTTGAAGAGAATCAGTCGCCCGCCGTCGGCGGTGAAGGTGGCCTCATCGGCGATGAACGGCAGGTCGTCAACGAAAGTGCCATCGTCGAGCCAGTAGATCGAGGAGGTGCTGACCGCGAGTTGACCGGACGGTGACAGGCAGACGGGTTCCGCGGGGAGCGCGTTCACGATCTCCAGATCCGGGTTGTAGACCGTGTCCCGGCAAACGAGCAGGCTTCCGTCGTTGGTCATCAGGATTTCGTTGAGCGACGCGCTATGGGTCACCTCACCGATCTGAACCGGAGGGGAGAGATTGAGATCATACTTCTTGAGACGGGAAGCGCCCGAGAAGTTCTCGGCGCGGTAGTAGACGTTCCGTGCCGGGTCGATGCGGGTCACGCCGGCCGAACCGCTGAACGAGGTCACCTGCGCCAGTGTGTCGAGATCGAGGGCCCGCACGCTGACCTGGCTGCGCTCGGTTTCGGCGATGAGAAGCCGGCGGTCCGGGTCGATCTCTAGCGTGAAGACATCGTCGCCAAGTTCGAGAGGGGCAAGCTCCGCGAAACTCGCGAGATCCACCACCCGGGTCACCGGGTAGCCGTCATTGGATGCGATCAGGCGATCGGTCACCGGATCAATGACCAGATCGGTGACGTTGCGGCCGATCCGGATCAGATCAAGTACCTCTGCAGATTCGGGATCGATTGCCAGCAGGTGGTTCCAGCCGTTGCTCGGCAGTTGGTCGTTGAGTCCGTAAACCCGTGCCCGGCTCGGATCGATGGCGAGGCGTTCGATGTCCAGCTGGACGACATCGACCTCGACGGGAACCGCGATGGTTTCACCGCCCGACGTGATGGCGATGCTGCCGATCCGGGTGCCGACCGGAAGCCCGGTCGTGTCGATTTCGAACGCAAGTTCCTGAGAGACCGTGCCGGAGGTGCTTTCCAGTCGGATCCAGGCGTCCGAGGTGGATGCTTCCCAGTCGGTGGATCCCGCCGACCGGAAACTCATGATTTGTCGCTCGATCGGACGGCCGGTCAGTGTCGGAATGGTGAATTGGCTCGGGATCGTTTCGATCGGGGCGACGCTGAATTCCCACACGGAGCCGGTCCGGGTGCCGTCGACTCCCTGCATGTCGATCCGCCAGTAGTAAGTCCCACCGATCCCGATGTCGGGCAGGTCTCCCGTCCACCTGGATGAGGTCATCGTTCCGAGGAACTCGGAGCTGTCCGAATCCGCCGCCGCCACGAGGTCGCGATCCGTGCCGAAGAAGACCTTGTAGGAAGCGGCGGTGGCTTCGGGCGCCCACGCAAGTTCGACGTCGTTGATCCGGATCGTGGATCCGTCGGATACGGTGGGAACCACATCACGGTCCGGGAGCGCCGCGAATTCGGAGAGCGGGGTCACCCAGACCTGGCTGTCGAAGGTATAGAGCACCTCGCCGGAGCCGTCGAAAATCCTGCGGTTGCTGAAGGCCGGAAGCCGTCCGACGACGAGCCCGTTGGCGGCATTGTAAAGGTCGCGGTTGGAGGCGACGAATGCCCCGTTGCCGCTGATGGCATGGAGCTGCTGGGGCACCACGTTGAGGAGATTGAGATCGGTGTCGAGGATTCCGCCGTTCCACGCGATCCGCGTCCCGTCGGCGCTGAGCCGCACCGGGAATCCGCCACTGCTGCTGTAGCCGGCGAAGCGGTAACTGGCCAGCTCGGTGAAGCGGTCGCCCGCGAGGTCGAATTTCGAGATGTCGGCGTTCGAGAAGTTGGCGTCGGCGTGGAAGTAGAAGTTTCCGTCGGCGCTGCTGACACCGCTGCCGGCGGGGATGTCTCCGAGTTCGAATTCATCGAGGAGATCACCGTTCGTTGTGTCGACCAGAAGCAGTGCGGACCGGTTCGGTTCGAGAATTTCGACAACGATCCGTCCGTCGGGTCCAGGAGCGAGACTCCGGATTCCGTGCGAGGTCTGGGTGGGCGGCTGACGTGGCTCGAACCGGTAGGTGAAGACCTGCTCGAGCGTGCTACGGTCGAAGCCGTAGATAATGCCGGGGTTCGTTTGCGCGACGTAGATCCGGTCCTCCCGGGCGTGCACCGCCAACGGACTGGCCGCCAGACCGGTCGGGATGACTGTTTCGAAGCCTGATGACGAGGTGTTGTAGGCGACCAGAAAACCGAGTTCGTCAGTTCCCTGCGAGTAGACCCAGATCGTGTCTTCGCCCGGCACGACGTCCATCTCCCGCACCTGCATTCCGAAGACGGTCAACTCCACCGGGATGACGGTGGTCACGCCATTCACGGTCAGCAGCAGGTCGCCGCGATGCACGCCGGTGTCGAGCGCGCTGGCGTCGAGAACGACGGTTGGAGTCGCACTGCCGGCGCCCGATGCCGGTTCCGCGGAGATCCATGGTACGGTCGAGCCCAACTCCCATCCGGTCGACGCGTCGCAGTCGATCGGAAAGGTCTCGAGCCGTCTGGAGGCACCTGCGACAGAACCGGCGATCAGGTCCCTCCGCGGCAGGCTGACCGGCAGCACCGTGAAGGAACGGACCGGATCAAAGTCCGGATCGCTGCCACCCACGGGGATGACCTTCCAGTAGTAAACGGTACCGGCGACGAGGCCCGGGGGAAAAGGTGCCGAATTTCCGCTGAAGCTGCCGAGGTATTCCGGCGATCCGGAAACTGCTGCCGCGACCGCGTCGGGATCCGTGCCGACATAGACCTCGTAGCTCCGCACCTCCCGCGCGGGTGGCCATCGGAGTTCGCCGGGAAGGACTGCTCCTCCGTCATCGGCCGGCTCGAAGCGCATTCCGAGTTCGGCCGGAGTGACCACGCTGTGGAGATCGGTCCAAACCACCTCGCCGTCGCTTCCGATCGAGGTGAACCATGCGTAGTCCGGAGTGAACTGGTTGGGTGCGTATCCGGTGAGGGTCGTGGTGGTATCCTCCCGGAGGTTGTAAATGCGGTTGGAAAGTCCCGCGAGCTCGCCGCCCCGGGTCAGGGCGTAGGCCACAGCGGGAAAGCGGGCGAGCTCGGCATCCAGTGCATCCGGATCAAGCCGGCTGTCCTTGATCACAAGGGTTCTGCCATCCTCGCTCAAGAGGGTTGGGGTGTTGTCGGGATCCCGGCGGAAGGTCCCTCGGTTGCGGATCACCGATCGCGTGAAATTGGAAAGCGTGCCGTCCGGGGCGATGTCGAAGCTCACGGCGTGCGATCCCGTGGACGAGCCGGTCGTATCCTGACGCGTCCACGCGAACAGGCGACTCCGGCCGGAGTCGACCGCGATGTCACCGAATCCATAACTGGTGCCGGGGTCCGTCTGGGGAACGAGATCCGCGGAAAACTTCTGCAGCACGGTTCCGGAGGCGAGGTCGAAGACATGGAGCTTCGGCTGCCGGTCCTCGTCGACGTAGTAGAGGATCGATCCGGGACCGTCGGCGATCCGCCCGTCAAAGGAATCCGGGGACGTCACGAATTCTCCGAGCGGAATCGTTTGGGTGACCGACAGGGTCTCGAGGTCGACCCGCGAAATCGACGGGTCGCTGTTGTTGAGAACGATCAACTCGCTGGCGGTTTCGTTCAGGTCGAAGTCGATCGGCTCGAGGCCCAGCGGGATCGCGGTGGTCTCGGACTGTGTGGCGGGATCGAAAACGAGGAGGAACCCAGGGCGCTCCGCGAGCTTGCTGAGGGCGTAAAGCCGGGGCCGGATCGGGTCGGCGAGGAACGAGATGATGTTTCGAGACTCGACCTCGATCCACACCGGCACGCTGGCGGTGGACGTGCCGTCGCTGACGGCAAGGTGCTCGAGATGCGTGCCCGGGGCGAGTCCGTCGGTCTGCGCTTCGACCTGCCACCGGCCGTCGCCCGTTGGAGTCATGGTCAGCCAATCGGCCGTCGCCGTGACGCTCAGCAAGGGGAGGTTGCTTTCCCCCTCGGCTGGCAGCACTTCGAGTTCCCCGGTTGCGGGGTTGTAGCCCTCGAGTGTGGAGAATTCGAGGTTTTCGGACCCGAGCCGGAAGGGCGGCGGGCTCACCTCGAGGGTGAAGGGTTTCCAGTCCGTCGCCGGGAGGGTGTCGGGGTCGGTGCCGGTTTCCACGATCGCAAACTCGGCGGCGTGAGACCCGATGCCGGAGAGTCCCGCATCGATGACGAAATCGAGCTGGCCGGAGCCGAGCGGCGGAAGCGTCCCGTCGGTCGGTGCTGGTTGGCACCACTCCGGACCGGGAAGGAGGCGACGGAGGTAGGTCTCGGCGAATTCCGAGAGGACGGACCGGTTGTAGGCGGAGCCCTCAGGCCGGGAAAAGTAGAAGTAGTGGAGCGGCGTCGACGGCGGCAGGTTGGAGATGATGTGACCGTCGGACTCGTTCCCGGCGTCGAAGGTCCGCGTCAGCCCCGGCGAGTCGGGAAGCAGAATCAGCTGGTGGACCGACGCACGTCGAAACAACGCCGAGGGAGATGCCGAGTCCGTGATTCTTTTGACGAATGCCCTCCATGGGGTTCCGGCGACCTCGACAGTGAAATCGTCGACCGAGACTTCCGCCGCGGAGCCTTGGTCCGGGCGGCCTTCGATGGCGAACTCGGTGACCCCGGAAAGCTCGCCGGAGAAGATGAACAGTCCGGGTAGTTTGGCGGTCGTGTAGCGGGCGCTGCCGGCACCCGCGGTCACGGTGATCGGAACGAAGTCCGAGTAGTTGATCCGCGAGCCATTGAGGAAGATGCGGTTGCCGGTGTCGCTGAATCCTCCGCTGAGGGTCAACTGGTAACCGCTGGTGCCGCCTGGGAACTCGTAGCGGTCCGGAAGCACCGATAGCAGTGGCTCCGGCGTCTCCCCGAGGTCCGAGAGGAGTCGCTCGATCGGATCCGCCGGGCTGTTCCGGAAGATGACTTCCCATGACAGTGCGGAGGCCGCCTGAGGGTTCTCGATGTCGACCGACACGACCTGCCGACTTCCCAGTGGCAGTTCGAGATCAAGTTCGCCGGGAGGCGGGCTCACTCCGGGCTGTACTGCGAAGCCGGAAACAGTGCTGGAGATGAGGAGCGCGGCGAAGGGAAGGGCGTGTTTCATCTGGATCGGGAAAAGGGGGGGCTTCCGGCGAGGCTCTGCAAACGGTTAGGGCGCGGCAATTCTTAGTTTTCCAGGGAACCCGGAGGTCCGGCTTCCTGGAGGGTGGGCGCCCGCTTGCGCTGTGGGCTTCCCGGCAAACGGAAGCCGGGGAAGCTTCAGGTACCGAAAATCCGGTCACCCGCGTCGCCGAGGCCGGGGAGGATGTATCCCTTGGCATTCAGGCAACGGTCGAGGGCGGCGGTGAAGATGGGGAGGTCGGGGTGTTCGCTTTCGATCGCCTTCACGCCTTCGGGCGCGGCGACCAAGCAGGCGAATCGCAGTCGCGTGGCGCCCGAGTCCCGGAGTTGCCGGATCGCTTCCGAAACCGAGCCGCCGGTGGCGAGCATCGGATCGAGCACGATGACCTCGGCGTCGCCGAGGTCGGGCGGGGTCTTGAAGTAGTAAGGTTCGGGTTGCAGCGTTTCCTCGTTCCGGGCGAGTCCGATGTGGGCGATCGATGCGTCGGGCAGGAGGTCGAGGAAACCGTCGAGGAAGCCGATGCCGGCCCGCAGGATGGGGGCGAGGACGACGGGGCGCGCGAGTTCGACGCCGCTGGTGACTTCGAGCGGCGTCTCGCAGGCGATCGGTCGGGTCTCAAGGCCGGCGGTGACCGCGGGAACCATCAGGGAAGCGACGCGGCGGACCCGTGCGCGGAATTCACGGGACGGGCAGTCCCGGTCGCGCAGGCCGCTCAGTTCGGTCTGGATGACGGGGTGATCGATGACCTCTAGCATGACCAGTGTTTAGGATGGTCGCGCTGCCACGGGAACTCCAAAGCGCACGAAGTCCCGGAGGGTGTGTGGAAGTCCCGAAGAGACATCGGCAGTAGGCCACGAAGAAGTCCCGGAGGGACGCAGGCAGTTAGCCACGGGGTTCACCCCGTGGAATGACCGATGGGAAATTCATCAAGCCCCGTGAGGGGCGCAGGCGGAGTCGTGAGCAATCGGTTTGTCCCGCATCGCCTTCGCCCCTCCCGGGGCTCCAATGTTTCCGCCTGTACGGAACCACGGGGCAAGCCCCGTGGCTAAACGCCATCGCCCCTTCGGGGCTTGAATGCCTTGTCGTCTGCCGAAACACGGGGTGAACCCTGTGACCAACCGCCGCCGGCGCGTTGGGCCTTCATGTTTCGCGCCGCATTGTCGGAGCTGCAAATTGGCACGTCACGGCGTCAGGACCACGCGGTAGAACCTCCGGTCCGAGGTGGCGATGTCGGGGTCGGGAACCGTGGCCGAAGTGCTGGTGCCGGTGGCCGCGATCCCCGTCGCGAGCGTGCTCCAACCGGTCAGTCCGTCGGACACCTCGATGTCGTAGGAGAAGCCTGACTCGCTGTTCCACGTCAGACTGATCTCATCGGTCCCGAGATTCGGAACCGACGATGTGATGCGGAACGTCTGCTCGAACGGCACGCTCACCGCCGGCAAGGTCGAGGCGGACAGGAAAGGCACCGGTGTTCCGCCGTCGGTGATCTGCGAGGGGGCCCAGTCGCTGTCGGTTTGGCCGAGCCAGTTAACGATGTCCTGCGCCATCCCTTCGGCGATTTCACCGTAGAGCAGCCAGTTCGAGTAAGAGCTGCCATCGAGCAGGTCGGTGGTTTCCGAAAGGTCGTCGGTGAGGCAGTACAGCTCCCAGTTGTCGGTGAGCACATCGAGCCCTTCGGTGCCGTCTTCGTCACTGCCGTTTGGATTCGAGTTGCCGACGTAACCGGTGTCGTAGGTGTAGATCAGCTTGTAGTCCTTGCCGTCGATCTTCTTCACCGCCACCTCGCACGGACGGGCCCGCTCGTCGAGGTAGCCGGGGAAGTGATAGAAGACCGTGTCGCGCGCGTCCGGGACGGTGTCGGGATCGGCGGCGTGCGAGAGGAATGACGCGCCGTCGTAGTTCACCGGATCGCCGATGGCGTTCTGAGTCGGCATGGAAAGCTGGGCGGCGTCGACGAAGGTCGGGAAGAAGTCGACCGAGTGGACGAGCGCGTCGGTCTGCTCGCCGGCCGGGATGCCGCCATCCGGCCAGCGCACGATCAGCGGAACCCGCAGGCCGCCTTCGTAGAAGCTGCCCTTGCGGAAGCGGACCGGATCGTTGTCGGTCGGGCCGATGTGGCCGCCGTTGTCGGAGGTGAAAACGACGATGGTGTTCGAGGCGAGACCGCTGTCGTCGAGGAAGGCAAGGATGCGGCCGACCGACTGGTCGAGGTTTTCGAGGATCGCGGCGTAGGGAGCGCTGCCGTGGCGAGGGTCGGTGCTGGTGATCGCCTGGAACTTCGAAAGCAGATCCGGTCGCGACTGCGAGTTGCCGATCGGCGTGTGGACCGCGTAGCTGTGGACCTGGAGGTAGAACGGCCTCGCCGACAGGTTGCCCTTGGCGTGGTCGCGGAGGAAGGCCACGGCGGCGTCGCCGATGCCATCCTGCACGAATTTGTCGGGTGTCGATGGCAGCAGCGTGGTCGGGTCGTTGCCGTTGGCGACCGATACCAGGTTGTCGGTGATGTAGCCGCTCGTGTAGTTCTTCGCGTAGCTCTGCAGTCCGTCGCCGAGCGCGCCGTTGAAGCTCTCGTTGTTGGAGAAGTAGTTGCCCGGGTTGCCGTTCTGTTTGCCGCCGAAGTTGAAGTCGAAACCCTGGTTCTCGGGCAGCGTCGCCGAGCCTCCTTCGTGGTTGCCGACGTGGTACTTCCCGACGTGGGCGGTGACGTAGCCGCCGGCCTGCAGGACCTCGGCGGAGATCAAGTGGCTGGCGGGGATGTCCTCGTTCTGCGACGGACCGGTGAACTGCGGGGCCGACCCGAAGTTCGGGCTGTTGCGGCCGCGGTTGAGCCCGTCGACGTGATAAACGCCATTGCCGTCGCGGCAGGCATACTGGCCGGAAAGGATCGCGGCACGGGTCGGTGCGCAGTTCGGTTGGGCGTAGCAGTGCGTGAACGAAAGCCCTTCGGCGGCGAGCTGCGCCAAATTCGGAGTTTCATAGTAGCCACTGCCGTAGTCGGTGCCGCCGAGCACGTTCGGTCCGTTTCCTCCGATGTTCAGGTCGGTCCAGCCGAGGTCGTCGGCGAGGATGAAGACGATGTTCGGGGCGCCGGCCGGAGCGGCGGGAAACGGGTCGGCCGCCTGCGTGCCGGTGACCGCGAAGACGAGATCGGAGTCGGCATTGATCAACGGCCTCCAACCCTCCGCACTGTTGTTCCGCACACCGCCACCGGTCGGGTAGAGCGGATCATTGCTGATCGGAATGGCGAACTCGGTCGCGCCGACGCCACCGAGCGTGACGACGTACGAGCCGCGCTCGACGACGACCGGGTCAAGCAGTTCGATCTCGAACAGGTCGCCATCGGCCAGTCCGGCCGGAAGCGATGCGATGCCCGTCGCGATCGGGTTGAGCAGCCACGGCACATCATCCATCGCGTGGTACAGTTCGACACTGAAGTTGCCGGGGGTCGTGACGCCGTCGCACTCGAAGACGAAGCTTTCGATCGTGGTCTCGGTGGCCACCGAAAAGCTCTGGCCCTTGAGGTTGCCGTCGGCGATCACCGTGCTGCCTAGGTTCGGTCCCGGATTCGGGTTTTCGGTGATCACGGGCGCTGGCACCGAGCCGACGATCGCGGTGGGCAGGGCGGGGGAGACGGTGAACTCGTTGAGAAGGCAGTCAGCGGAGACCGTCATCTCGATCACCGTGCCGGCCTGGATCACGCCGATGCCACCGGTCACGATCGCGTCGCTGGCGAGCAGGATGTCATCGGCGGGTCCCTGGTTGCCGTCGGCATTGATGGTGAGCGAGGTGCCGGAGGTGAAGGGATTGCTGCCGGAGATGAAGGTCAGCGTGACGACCTCGGTGTTGGTGAAGTTGCCGAAGCGCATCGAGTCGAGCGACACCGCCTTGTCGAAGCTGATGCGGAAGGCCTCGGTCTTGTCGCCTTCGATCCGGGTGTTGTTGGCATCGCTTTCACCATCGGTGCTGACACCCACGCCCTGGCTGTTGGCTCCGATCGTTGGCGTGCCGGATCCGGAGAGCGCTTCGAGCGTGAGCTGGATGCCATCGATGGCCGGCGTGATGATGGCAACGGTCGCGTCGTCGACCTGAACGTTGCCGCTCCCTCCACCCTGGCTGTTGTTGCCGCTGGAGCTGCCGGTCAGGGAGAAGTCGAAGACGGCGGCCGAAGCGGAGGCAGTGAGGACGAGGAGGAGGCAGGGGATCTGGGTTTTGGGCATGCCGGAAAGCGAATGATCGAATCGCGGATTCGTTAGCCTAGCATCCCCTTGCGATTCCGGATTTCGGAAATTGCGAAAATGTGTCGTGAGATTCCACGGTGCGCCGAATTGCCGGAGTTATCCGGCGATTTATGTCGTATTCGGGAAAGCAAAGTGCTGTTTACGCCGTTCATCTGCCCATGATTCTCCGATCCACCTTTCTCGGTCTGATCAGCCTGCCGCTCTCCGCGGCGGTGCTTTCTCCACCCTCCGTCGACCCCACCGTCGAGTGGCATTTGCCGGCCCAGCGCAAGGCCGCCGCGGTCGATGCGGAGACGCCGTGGACCGCCACCGTCGAAGTGCCCGAGTTGACCGACAAGGAGAAGTCGGCGGGCGACGCTTGGCGCGGGGTTCTGGGCTTCGATCTTTTCGGCACCGCCGATGGCAAAGCGGGCGAGCTCCGGCTTGAGGCGCTTGATCCCGCGACGGGCGAGGTCTTCGCAAGTTCGGCCACCAAGGTTTCCGGTGAAGCCCCCCGCGCGGCATGGACCGTGATCGCCTCATCGGAGCAAGGCGGCTCGTTGGCGATGGCCGCCTTCGATGGTGACCCGAAAACTTCGTGGCACTCGCGCTACGGAGGAAAGAAGGAGAACCCGCCGCACTGGATCGGACTCGAGTTCGGCAAGCCGCAGGCGATGGAGGGAGTGAGCTATCTGCCGCGGCAGGAAGGCTTTTCGAATGGCGTCGCGCGCAAGTGGCACCTCGAAGTGCGCAAGCCGGGTGGTGACTGGGAGAAGGTGGCCGGTGGCGAGTCCGACGGCAAGAAGGTCGGCGAGGCCCGCGAGGCGGTAGAGATCCGGTTCGATGAAAAGCTCACCGTCGAGGCGTTCCGCTTCGTCATCGAGAGCGATTGGAGCGGTGGTGGTTTCGGCACTGCCGGAGAGGTCACGCCGATCGGAGTGACGCTGGCGGAGGAAGAACCGGTTGAGGCTTCGACGCGCACCTGGCTTGAGATTCCCGAGTCCGTGATGGAGGCGGTCCGCGGAAAGTCGTTCGGCCTCCGCGTCTCGGCTGCCGAAGGACGGGTCGTCGTGGCGCAGCCGCACTGGTGCCAGGTCAGCACCAAGCCGGGTGGCAAGCTCTACGGCCGCTCGAACGGCGGCGCCGGTCCCGACGTGCTCGGTGCCGGGCTGCTCGGCTTCACCGCGATGACCGAGCACCAGCAGACGGTGCTCCCGATCGTCGCCGTGCGTGAGGGTGGGCCGTCCGCCAATGCCGGGCTCGTCGCGGGAGACGCGATCCTTTCCGTCGGTGGAAAGCCTTTGCCGGTCAACGACGTCAACCCGGGCTGGAACTGGTTCCGGCAAAGCCACGAGGCGATCCTCGGACGCGAGTCGGAGCGAGCGCTGTCGGCCGGAGAGAAGTCGCTGGAACTCGGTGTGCTGCGCGACGGCAAGATCGTGCCACTGAGCGTCGAGCTTCCCAGGACCCGTGCCTTCACCACACTCGATCCGGCCAGTGACCCGGAAGCGGCGGCGTTGCTCGATGACATGCTCGCGTGGGTGGTCAACAACCAGGCCAAGGACGGTTCGTGGTCGGGCGACATGAAGCGCACCACTTTCGGCGCATTGGCACTGCTGGCGACCGGAAAGGAGGAGCACAAGGCGGCGGTGAAGCGGGCGATTGGCTGGAGTCTGAAGAAGTATCCGGCTCCCGAGAAACACGGTAACCTCGGCTTCTGGTCGGGTGCCTACATGGGCATCCTCTACAGCGAGTGGTATCTCCACACCGGCGACGAACGCGTGCTTCCGCACCTCGACCTGATGCGCGACTGGGCCTTCGACGGCCAGCACGAGTGCAAGTGGGAGGTTCCTTCGCTTGGTCACGGTCCCAACGGCATTCCATACGGCCAGAAGGCGCTCGTCGCTCCGGCCTGCCATCTGTTGGTGTTCGAGGCCTTGGCGGGACGCTGCGGCATGGACTCGAAGCTCTGGGAACTATTGATGCCGTACATGGAGATGTCGTGGTCCGACCCGAAGGACGGCGGCCACGGCGCGATGGGTTACAACCGCTCCTACAAGGACCTTGGCGAGTTCTGGTCGCGCAGCGGTCTTTTCGCGATGGCGGCCCACCTGCGTGGCGACCGCAGCGACATGCGCGATGCCATGACCAAGATCATGGAGGAACGCCACCCGTGGATCCGCAACAGCCATGCCTACGGCGAGCCCGGCGGATCGCTCGGCTTGCTCGGCCTCAATCTTGCCGCGCCCGAGCGCTTCGAGCGGGTGCTCAAGGAATACGCGTGGTGGTTCTCGATGGCGTGGGAGCCGGGCTACGGACTGAAGTTCACGCAGCCCCACATGGGTGCGCCCTACATGGGGGCCGACGACCTCTTCAACGTCTGCTATGCGCTCGTGCTGCAGGCTCCCAAGCGGAACCTGCACCTCACCGGCCTGCCGGCGGAGTAAGGGCGGAGCGGACCGCGCGAATCCACTCGCGCCCCGTCGGTCCGGCAGATGCGCGAGTGGATTCGCGCGGTCCGCTGCTGATGGGTCGTCGAGTTTGACTCGTCGATTGCTGCCGGTAGCCTGCGGGCTGCAGGGCTGGATGAAGAAACTCGTTCAACAGGCGATCCGGAACGACACGGTCTGGCGGTGCATCGATCGCGCCCTCGGCTCGGGTGGCCCTCTGCACCGGAAGCTGCTGCGGTCGCGTTCCCGATTGCCGGGCTACGGACCGGAGCGGGAGGCGTTCGTGGCCAAGTTCGGGAAGGCGTTTCCGCAGCGAGCGGTCTGTCACGGACCTTTCGCGGGCATGAGGTATCCCGAAGAGGATGAATCCGGAAGGACGGTGTATCCGAAACTACTGGGTTCCTACGAGCGGGAGCTGGGCGAGGTGATCGAGTCCGTGATCGCACGCCAGCCCTCGGCGATCGTCGACATCGGCTGCGCCGAAGGATACTACGCGGTCGGATTCGGAATGAGGTGTCCGGACACGCGGATCTTCGCCTTCGATAACAACGACGTCGCGCGCGCTTGCTGCGAGGCAATGGCTCAACTCAACGGGGTCGAGGTGCGGACGGGCGAATTCTGCGACCGCGAAACACTGCTTGGTCTCGATCTCGGTGAGCGCGGCCTGGTCTTCAGTGACTGCGAAGGCTACGAGAACAAACTTTTCGACCGGAGTGTCGCCGAGCGCATGGCGGTGCATGATTTCCTCATCGAAGCCCACGACTTCATCGAGCCGGGGACGACCGAGCGGATGTTGGAGGCATTTGACGCGACCCACGACTGTCGCGTCATCGAGAGCGTCGACGATCTCGACAAGGCTTCCGGCTACGACTTCCCCGAACTCGACGGCTTCGAGTTCGGGGAGCGCTACGAGATGCTCGCCGAATGGCGCCCGGAGACGATGAGGTGGGTCTACGCGGAGGCCAAGTAGACCCGGGCCGTAGAGGCGTAAGACCAATGCGGAGCGGACCGCGCGAGCCCACTCGCGCATCTGCCGGACCGACGGGGCGCGAGTGGATCCGCGCGGTCCTTGGCGGAACCTGAAGGTCAGCCTAGCGAACGGATGCCGGACCGACGGGGCGCGAGTGGGCTCGCGCGGTCCTTGCCGGTGTTTTTACGCTCAGTTCAGCGAGCGGATGCCGGACTTGGTGTCGCGGATCTTCACCAGGCGCTCGCGCATGCTTTTCGCGCGGTCCGGGTGCTGGTCGACCACGTTGGTCTGCTCGCCGACATCCTTGTCGAGGTTGTAGAGTTCGTCCTTCTTGCCTCCGAGAATGAACTTCCACGGTCCTTCCCGCAGGGCGAGGCCTTTCGCTTCCTCGACCATGTAGGGAAGGCCGCTCTCGTCCTCACCGAGCAGCGCCTTGAGCGTGTCGCGGCTGTCGATGGCGTGATCCTTCGGCAGTTCCTCGCCAAGCAAGTTGGCGAACGAGCCGAGGAAGTCGATCTGGTTGACCAGAGCTTCGGAAACGCCCGGCTTGATCTTGGCCGGCCAGCGGACTAGGAAGGGAACGCGGGTGCCGCCTTCATAGATCTGGTATTTGCCACCGCGATACGGACCGGAGCCGTCGTGACCTTGGTCGGTTTCCTTGCTGGAAGTGTGGGTCTTGGTGCCGTCGTCGTAGCCGTCGTCGTAGACCGGCCCGTTGTCGCTGGAGAAGATGACGATCGTGTTGTCGGCGATGCCTTGCTCCTCGAGCACCTTCATCATTTCGCCCACGGCCCAGTCGAACTGCACGATCGCGTCGCCGCGGTAGCCGGTCTCGCTCTTGCCGTGGAATCGCGGATGCGGGGCTCGGGGGACGTGGATGTCCTGCGCTGCGTAGTAGAGGAAGAACGGCTTCGAGGTGTCGCGGTTCTCGATCCACTCCTTGGTCCGCGCGACGAAGGTGTCGGTCATCGTCTCATCGTCCCACAGCGCCGACTTGCCGCCCCACTGCACGCCGATCCGGCCGATGCCGTTGATGACCGAGTTGTTGTGGCCGTGGGTGCTCTTGTAGTAGGTCATCGCCTCCGGGTTCTTCTTGCCGTTGGGATACTCCGTGCAGTCGACGTCGGGCTTCTTCGGTCCGACAAAAAGCGGGTCCTTCGGGTCGAGGTTGAGCACCTTGTGATCAACGACGTAAACGCAGGGCACGCGGTCGTTGGTCGAAGGGAGAAGGAACGAGTAGTCGAAGCCGAGTTCGAGCGGGCCGGGCTTCACCTCGGCGTTCCAATTGACCTTTTTGCCCTTCTCGCCGATCCCGAGGTGCCACTTGCCGACGATCGCCGTCTGGTAGCCGGCCTTCTTGAAGAGGTCGGGCAGGGTGAAGGCATCGACCGGGATCGAGAGCGGGGCGTCGGGCGGCAGGATGCGGACATTGTGGCGAAACCCGTGGATGCCGGTCAGCATCGAGAATCGGGAAGGCGTGCAAGTCGCGGCGCTGCAGTGGCCGTCGGTGAAACGCAGGCTCTCGGACGCAAGCTTGTCGAGGTGCGGCGTCGGGTTCTTCACTGATCCCTGAACGCCGAGGTCGCCCCAGCCGACGTCGTCGCCGTAGATCAGAAGCACGTTCGGTTGGTCCGCAGCGTGGCAGAGGGGCAGGGCAAGCAGGGTCGTGAGGAGAAATTTCGGCGGTTTCATGTCTGGGTCGTGAGGTCTTCGACGGAGTCGGAACGGGGAGTCTTTCAGACTGCGTGAGCCTGAGGAATCCCAATGACCCTCCTGTGCCTTTCGTTAGCCAAAATGCGCGGGAATCTCGTCCTGCGGAACTTCCCGCAGTCGCTTGCGGTCCACTTTTCCCGTCGGGTTCACGGGAAGTTCGGAAACCTCGAACAGATAGTTCGGAATCATCGGCGTCGGCAGATGCTTGAGCAGCAGCTCGCGGATCGTCTCCTTCCCGGTGTCCGTATGGGCCTTGTGGAGTTTGTAGAACGCGTAGAGCCTGAGGTCGTCGCGGGCCGCCGGATCGATGCGGGCGACCACCGCGGCCTCCTCGACCTCGTCGAGTCCTACCAAGGCGCTCTCCACCTCGGGAATCTCGATCCGGTAGCCGTTGATCTTGATCTGGTGATCCTTCCGTCCCCGGTTCACCAGGCGGCCGTCTTCAAGCAGAACGCCGAAGTCGCCACTCCGGAAGAACCGGGAACCATCCGATGACCCGCTGAAGGCCTCGGCGGTCTTCCCGGGATCCTGCCAATAGCCGGAGAAGACGTCGCCGGCGCCCAGGCAGATCTCGCCCTCATGGCCGTCCGGGCAGAGGTTTCCGGCTTCATCACGAATGGTCACACCCAGATGCTCGAACGGCTTCCCCACCGGGATTTCACCATTCAGCTCGGTATCGTGATCGATGGGATCGAAGGCGATCGACCCGGCCTCCGACGAGCCGAGGTTCGAGTAGTATACCGTACCTTTTCGGAAGTGTATCTTGAAAGCGTCGACATCGCTCATCCGGGAAGGTTCGCCGCCGGGGACCACGCAACGGATCGTGCCGAGAACCGAGGTGTCGGACAGACTGTTGACGAAGCGCCGGTAGACGGACGTGACCGAGTGGAAAACGGTGATCCGGTTGGCGTTCAGCCAGCTGGCCAGCACATCGATGCCGAAGGTCCGCAGCGGGTAGAAGCAGAAGCAGCTGCCGAACTGGATCGACGCGTAGAATCCGTTCAGGAATCCCATGAAGGCTCCGGAGTAGATGCTCAGGTAGCGGTCGCTCCCCTTCAACCCGATGGCCGTGCCCCGCCGGCGTCCGATGTCGGCGACGCTCCGATGGGTGTGCAGCACGCCTTTGGGGACTCCGGTGGATCCCGAGGTGTAGAGGATGACGGCTGGGGTTGAGCTTTCGATTTGGACTCCCCGGGGGACCAGTGTTTCGCGAAGGTCCTCGCGGGTGATCCGCAGTACGGGAGGCCCTGCGGTATCGACCCACTTTTTCAACTCGGTCGGCAAGGGTCCGTCCGAGATCAGAAGTGATGCTTTTGAATTGTTGAGGACGGACCCGGTTCGCTCCGTCGGTTGGTCAGGCTCGAGGGGAACGTAGTAACGCCCTGTCTTCAGCACGGCGAGGAACGCAGCGCACATCAGGGGGCCGGTCGTCATGTGAACGGCAACGCCTTCCGCCTCGGAGTCGAGGACATCGAGAAGCCGGGCTGCGAGGGTGTCCGAGATCCGGTCGAGTTCCCGGTAGCTGGTGCCCCCCCCGTCTTCGAGCATCGCCGGACGTTCACCGCAACTCGCGACGACCTCACGGAACCGGTCGAGCGGCGAGCGGAGTCCAGCCGCGGAGGCTGGCAGGTCTTCGAACTCTTCGAGAACTTCCTGTTGCTCCGGCAGGTCGTTGAGGATCCGGCTCGTCTGGCGGGCAACCTCCTGGGCAGGTTCCCCATGCATCAGTGTACGGTGGCATCCGGGCACATCGATGATTTCAAGACCGCCGAGGGGGCGGTGGGTCCAGCCGAGTTCGTAGTCGAGGTGTCGCCAGTAGGCCAACTGGGTTTTTGCCCTCAGCAGGATCAGTCTGCCGTCGTAGTTGCCGTAGTCGTACTCGCGACTGAGGTCCTCCTGAATTCGGACGGCGATCACCGCCGCATCTTCGGGGCCGTTCCGGGCAGCCTGGCGTTTCTTCAGGGCTTTCCACGCATCCACGAAACGGTCGCCGATCTCGCTTGCGAGCAGGGGAAGCACCCGGCCGAAATGAAACCGTGAGCTATGGCGTTTGTAGGTATCCCGGAAGTGGGCATACCGCTTGAGATGGGGAGGGAGCTTGTCGAGGAATTCATTCTCCAGACGGATCGGAGCGAAGCCGTTGCCAATCGCCATCGAGTCGAATGACAGAAGCAGCGCGATCGTGCTGCCTTCCGCTCTGAGCTGCTTCGCGATTTCCCAAGCGACCGTTCCGCCGAAGGAGTAGCCGCACAGGTGGTAAGGACCCTCGGCCTGGATCGATTTGATCGACTTGATCGCCCACTCCGCGATTTCCCCGACCGAGGAGTAGTCATGCCCGCCATCGGCAGAGATTCTCGGCTCGAGGCAAAAGCACGGTCGGTCGGCATCGAGATGCCGCGCGAAGTCGTGGTAGTGGAAGACGCCGCCGACTGCCGGCGCGATGGCGAACAGCGGGAGTCGACTGCCGTCCGTCCTCAGCGGCGTGACGATGTGCCGCTTCGTCTCCGACGAGAACCCGGAAACCATTTCCGAGAAGTCCCGGAGGACGGGTGCCTTGTAGATGGTGCCGATCGGCACCAGTCCGCCCGTCTTCCGCTCCACCGCGAGGCAAAGGTTGATGGCTGCGAGGGAGTCGCCTCCCAACTCGAAGAAGTGGGAAGCCGCATCCACGGGGTGATCGGGAAAGAACTGTTTCCAGATTTCCAGAATCCCATCTCGTGTGTCGGCCGGTTCATCCATCGCTGCGAGCTTTTTGGGGTGCCTATCAGGCGATGTCCCTTGGATACCGGCAACCTCACGGACAAGTGGAGTCCAAAGTCGATGTTCCACTCGCTGCGGTGAGTTCGAAATGGATTGGAACGCGCCTCGGGTGTATTCCGGCAGGGCGTGAGAGGTTGGCGGTTACTCCGGGTGATTCTGTTTCTGGTCTTTCTGACCGGGCCTGCGGCGGCCCAGACGCCGACCTACAGCTTCACTTTCCAAGTCGGTTCCGCCAACTTCGGCATCGTGAGTTTCGGTGACTTCTCGTACATCATGTACGGCTGGGGCTCGGTATCGGTCAACGGCCCGGCCGGTTATGCCTGGGCTCTGGTGATCGGGGCAGTCGTGCTCGCGCTGTTGCTGCTCGCCGGAACTTTCGATGCCCTGCGCCGGACGAGACGCGGACCCGGCTCCGCCCGGAATGACGCCTGATCGAATGGCCCGATTCCGGGAAACCATTGAACAGGCAGCGGAGGATGAGGAGTAGTAGTGGCATGATTCGTGTCGTCCTGTGCCTTCTGTTTCTGCCTGCCATCGTCTTCGGCGCTCCGAAGCCGCTGCGGATGCTGATGATCGGGAACAGCTATACGGCCCAGACGAAAGCGGAGGTGAAGGCGTTTCTCGATGCCGATCCGGAGGTGAAGTTGGAATTGGTGACGCACAACCCGGGCGGCCGATTCCTCGAACAGCACGCCAAGGATCCGAAGGTCGCCAAGCTGCTGGAAGGTTCGGGCAAGTGGGATGTGATCGTGCTGCAGGAGCAGAGCCAGCTTCCGGCATTCGCGATGAAGGGCGACAAGGGTTCGCTCGAACGCCTCGAGGGCGGTGCCCCGGTGCTGATCCCGAAGATCCTCAAGGCCCAGCCGCAGGCCCGCGTGATGATGTTCGAAACCTGGGCCCGCCACTCCGGCAACGACAAGGCCAACACCCTCCGGCATTTCGACGGAGATCCGGAGAAGATGCAGGAAGCGCTGACGAAGGGGTATGAGTATCTGGTCCGTCGTCCGGATGCCTGGGACTACAGCAAGGAGGTCTCGATCGTTCCCGTCGGGCAGGCCTTCGCCGCGTGGTATGCGGGAGATGGTAAGGAGGAGGGCATGCCGAGCCTGCACCGTCCGGACAATTCACACCCGTCGAAAGCCGGAGCCTACCTGACCGGCGCGATGTTTTACCGCGCGATCACCGGTCGCGATCCGGCGAAGGTCTCCTATGACGGCGGATTGCAGCCGGACGGCACCGCGGAGAAGTTGCTTAAGATCGCTGCAGCAAAGAACGAAGGCTGAATCGCGCTGAAGCGGGGGAAGCAAGCCGATCGGGCAATTCCCGCGTGACACCATTCGGAGGGTCGGTGCAGTCTGTACCTTAACCCCCTGAAATCCATGAAATTGAGCCGCACCCTCCGTGGGGGCGCCGTTGCCGCGTTCCTCGTTTCGTTCTCTCCCCTCCACGCTGTCGAACCGGTCATCGCGCCGGACGACGGTACCGGCAGCATCGCCTTTCCGGTGCTGAATGCCCCGTTCGGAAACAGCACCCGCGTCCGCAAGGGAATGCAGGAGCTGAAGACACTCTCCGGAGGAATCCGTGTCGAGATCCAGTCGCTCCGGTGCACCGCCGTCACGAGCAGCGGTCCGGGAGGCAATCTCGGCGGCGGCCGACAGACCTGCGACGGTACGGCGGTTGTCGTATTTGAAAACGACTCCGGTCTGCATCACGTGGTCTCGGTGCCGGTGACCGTGGTGACCGATACCGCCGCGGGAAGCCCGGGCGCTGACAACCAGGACTACGACTGCGACATGGTCCGGCTCGAGGGGCAGCTCTTCGGTGACCCGGATTTCGACCTGCTGCGGATCGAGGGCGGCTCGGAGTTCGGACTTCCCTCGCCGGGTCGCACGACCCTGACCCGGCTCGGGCCGCCCGGCAGTGACTTCGCGGTCGATTCGTTTTTCGACATCGAGTATCGCATCGACTTCCAGGGGGCGCCCGGCGGCGCGATCCCTCCCACCGGCGGCCAGGTCACCGAGTCGGCCCGCTGCGAGCAGCCGTTGAAGATGGCGAATGGCGTGCCCTTCGAGGTAACGGGTGATGTCCGGGCCGTGCGCGCACCCGACGGAATCCGCGTCTCCGGGGTTGGCGGAGGTGGAGGTGGCGGAGTCATCCGGCTCGGCGCGCCGGCCCTCGACCCGATCTACGACGAACTCCACTGGAGCTACCTTGCCAGCCCGACTTCGAATGGCTTGGAGCTGCCAACCGACGGTGACTCGCTCGCACTCGCGGTCCATGTCCGGGATCTGGAGATCAATAAGTTCTACAAGTACAAGATCGAGGCCGCCTGCACCAACGTCGGTGGCAACGTTGAGGTCACTCCGGATTTCAGCCCGCTCGGCGCGGTGGGCACCCAGGTCCAGGTGTGGCACGACGGTCGGCTGGTCGGATCCGCCTTCGCGCCTGCCGGGACGGTGGCGTGCAGTGTGCCGGCCCGCGATTTCCAGCTCCGGGACGTCACGGTGTGCCGGACTCCGATCTACGGCGCGACCGTTCAGACCGCGGCCCGGCAGTGCAGGGCCGGCACGCCCGGAGATCTCGTTTTCGTCAAGGAGCTCGACAAGTCCTCGCCCAAACTCTGCAGCACTCCCGGTGGTGACTTCCTCGGCAGCGAGCTGCGATTCGTACCCGTCGGCGCGACCCTCCGCTGCGACACGATCGGGCATGTCGATCACGGCTCGTCGGTGTCATGCGTGATCGATGACAACAGCGTTCGGATTTACGACCGCGAGGGCTCACCTCCGAGGCTGCGGGCGCTCGGCGGCGGAGGTCTGAGCAAGGCCGATTCGAAGCGGGCGCTCGAAGGCCTCAGGGTGTCCAATCTCGGATCGAGCGGGCAGGACGGGGTATCGGTCGATTTGGGTGACGACGGCCGGCCCCCGGTGCGGGTCGAGATCGAGGAAATCTTCACCTACCAGCCGACCGGCGGCGGTTCGGGAGGATCGATCTGGCTGAATGCGCGCGATGCCTTCGGCAATCCGCTGGGCCAGCTCCGGCTCTCCGACAGCAGCGGGTCGGGCGGTGGCGGAAGGGTCGCCTTGGCGGACTTCAGCTCGGTCGGTTCGCCCACGGCCCTGGTCCGAGTCTATCAGGACGACGCTCTGGTGGGCGAGGGGACGGTCGGTCTTGGCGGTTTGACGCCGGTGGCGGAGATCGATGACGTGCCGGGTGAGGCCTCTCTGATCACGGCCTGCGGCAAGAACGAGCTCGCGCCGCCCTTCCAGTTGCCGTGCTTTTTCGCCGAGTTCGACCGGCCGGTGCTGATCACGCCAACCGGTCTTCCGGGCCCGTTCACCGGTAACCGGATCGAGATTCTGGCCAATGCGGTCAGCGGAACACCGAATCCGCTGCGCTTCTTCGAAATCCTTACGGATGAAACGAGCGACCTCATTCTCGGGGAGGTGAGCCACATCTCGGAGCAACAACCGGTCTGGGTGTGGGCGACCGGCGCGCCGGTGTTTCCGCCGACGCTCCATACGATCTGCCCGGTGACCGCGAAATTCGACACCAGCTCCGGAGGAGGGCTTCCGCCCGGGAGTGAAGGGCTCGAGTTCCGGGTCCAGATCAGCGACCTCGTGGATCTCGGACCCGACCCGGCCGGCGGCGCCGGCAATCTCTTCGATTGCACGGTCGAGATCGCCGCGCAGGGGCTCGGTGGCAAGAAGGGCTACGACTACTACAAGGCGCTCGGGGCCCGGTGCGTGATCGACACGGGAACCAATCCGTTTGCCGGAAAGGACGTGCAGCAGTTCGACACCGAGATGGTGAGCCTGGAGCTGACGATCGTGGGCGATCCCGACTTTGATCTACTACGGATCCAGTGCGGAAGCGGACTCGGACTCACACCCTGCCCCGGACAGGTCACCCGGACGCGGCTGCCGAGTGGCAACTTCAACGTCGATTCGTTTTTCGACATCGAGTACCGGATCGACTTCCAGGGAGGTCCGGGAAGCCCGTTCGCGGGAGTGGCCGGCGGTGACACCTTCAACTCGCGGTGGTACATGTACCAGCCGCAGTTCATCCGCTGGGGGTTGGTCCACGAGGAGCGCGGCGGCGCCGTGTTCGGCCGCTCGCCCACCGGCGGACTTACGGTTTCCAACCTTGGATCCAGCGGTCAGGACGGCGTTTCGATCGACCTCGCCGGCGCTCATGGCGGCACGGTGGAATGGGAGCCGCTCGCAATTCTGCCCGGCGGATCGATCCGCGTCACCACGACCGGTGATGCTTCGAACTCGCCCCACTCGTCGGTGAATTTCGACATCACCGTGCAGCGGCACGCCGTCGATTCGTTCTTCGACATCACCTACGATTGCTCGGCCCTCGCTCCGGCTACGACCGCCGTTCAGGTCTACAACGGCCCCATACTTGTCGGCGAGGTGCCGGGTGCGGACATCGGTTCGTTGCAGGCCGCATCGACCCAACCGGGCATCGATCCGCCTCCCGTGGTTGCCTGCAGTACCTATCGGTCGAGCGGCGGCGGGGGGGGCGCGATCTACATCGGACCCTGCCAGTCGGTTTCTTTCGCCAGCCCGGTTTCGGTGACGGCCGGGGGCGGGGGGCCGCTTGTCGGTGACCAGGTCCGGCTGGTTTGCACCGGAGTCGAGCTCGGGCGTCTGTCGCGCATCACGTGCGGTGTGGCCAATGTGCCCGCGTGTGAGATCCGGCGGACCTCGGTGATCATGCATGGCCGGCTACTGTCCTGTGATGATGGTTCGGTGTTCCGCTGCTGGGATGGTACTTGCCGGCTCTCGGTCATCGGTTGTCCAAATGACCGGCCTTTCCGCTGCGTCGACGGAACCTGCCAGATCTCGAGGAACGCCTGTCCGGCCGCGACTTGGCCCGACAACGAGATTTCCGCTGTCGTCAGCCCGCGCGATGCCGCCAGCGGCCTCGCTACCGGCAAGCGACAGCACCGGCCTCTGAGTGTTTCCGTTTCCGGAGCGCTGATGGCTCACCCGGGCGATACTTTCCGTGTTTCCACCTCCGGCACCGCCGGTGGGCTTCCGAATCAGTCGATCGGCGAACTCGAGGTGGTTCACGACGGATTCCAACTGCTCACATCGGTGCAGTGGCCGTACAAGCTCAGTGCCCAGACCCGGGTTCAGATCCGGGAAACGCCGCTTCACGAAGAGTCCGGAAATACCGGGAGCAGTCCGCTGTATGAGGGCGTCGCGCCTCCCGGCGGATCGCCGGTCCTTGTCGATGGTGCCGCTCCCGTGGTGATCAGCACCTTCGGCGCCGCTCCGAGTCCGGGAAATCCCCTGAACCGGCCTGCCTACCTGAATTTCTCATTCGTTGATCCGGTGCTCGTCATCGCTCCGGACGGACTGCCTTATCTGGCACGCGAGGTGATCCTCATTCCGGAGGATCCGGCGCTGCCGGAGGTCGGTGATCTGAACGACGTCACCGCGCGATTCACCGGTCGGACCGGGCTCTCGGTCGATGAGATCTTCACCGGACCGCACTGGAGCACCGGACTGTCGCACCGGTCGCGGGGTTCGGCGGACCTGCGCGACGGTGTGCTCGACGGCTCCGACGGGCTGGTGGTTTCCAACCTCGGATCCAGCGGTCAGGACGGGGTGAGCATCGACCTTCAGGAGGGAGAGGGTGTACGGGTTGAATTCGAGCCGATCGAGCTGGCCGATCCCTCCTCGGTGCTGCGCTGCGGAGTCATGGAAGACCTCGCGGGAACCAGTGACGAGGATCGCAACGACGTCGTGCTCCGCTACAACGGCCACTGCTCGGTGAGCCCCGAAAGTCCTCCGATCGTCGTGCGGGTCGTGTGTCGCGATTCCTTTGGCAATGCGGTCGGCGACTTCAGCCTTCCGAGCGATGACCTGGGAGTCTGCACGCCGACCGTCGGGCCGTTCCTTTCGGTCAGCGAATGCGGCTGGAATCCGCCCTTGGTCACCTCGCTCGGCGCGACCGATCCTGGCCCTTACCTGCGCTTCAGCGAGCCGGTCAGTTTCGCGGCGTCGAGCGGAGTTTCGGTCCAGTGCTCCAGCCTCCACATCCATTGCGGTGATGCGGTGTGCGTGCAGTACCGGGAGACCGACTGGGACTTCCTCATCACGGCGTCGAACCTGCCGGACGTGAAAATCATCTCCACCCATGTATGCCACTTCCGAGGCCACCCGCATCTCGGCCTCGGACAGGCGCGGCTGAAGCCCGGTGCATCGCCCGACCAGCTCGTGATCTCGAACATCGGCTCGAGCGGACAGGACGGAGTGTCCATCGACCTCGAGCACGCCGCGAGCTTCAGCACCGGGGGTTCGGGGGGCGAAGACAAGCTGACCGAGAACGTTTCACTCAACTTCCAACCGATACCGATCCGGCTGAATGTCCCGGGCGGAGGTGGACCGAATGCCGGCAGAATCACGATGGATGCCAGCGGCAGCTTCGATCCGAACGGAGGGCCTGGAGTGCCACTGGGAACCTGTGCGATCGATGTCGACAGCGACGGCGACTCGGTCCCGATCGAGGTCGACTTCTCGGCGCTTGGCGTGCCGAACGCCCGGGTGGTGGTCTTGCAGGACGGCCAGTTTGTCGGAGAGTTCATCCATGGCGATCCCGTGCATCCGGTAGTTGTCGGCCGTGTGCGTTCGGCGGGCGGTCCCGTGGTGCTGACCGGTTGCGGATATCACGCCAGCCGCGGGAGCCAAGGAGCCCACTGGTCGGATATATGGGAAGTGCCGATCGACTGCATACCGCCCGGAGCTGCTCCCGGCAGCGGGTTTGTTGGGAACCAGATCCTGATCTACCCCGAAGGCGATGCGGTAAGCGTGGTTCCGCAGACCGCGGGAACCTACCAGTTCGACCTCACGGTGCGCGACAATCCTTCGCTGTCGTCGTTGCCATCGCTGGTCATGACGGGACTTCCGAAGAACGACTTCATCACCTGGCTGCAGCTGCATTTCACTCCTGCGGAGATCGAGGTGATGGCCTCGCAGAATTTCCAAGGAGACTTCGATGGCGACGGCTGCCCGGACGTCTGCGAGTTCATCGAAGGGACGGATCCCCGGGTCCCCGACAACACGGCGGGGCAGGGCGTGGCCTTCAGCACCGTTGCGGGTCCGCCGGGTTCCGAGCTGATCCGCTTGGTCTATCACACGGCGGATGTCGAGGGGGCCGATGTCATTCTCCGCTCGACCAGCGACCTGCAGATTTGGAACGAGGATCCCTCGCAGTTCCGGCTCATCTCCAACAACCTCCAGCCGGATGGCCGGTGGCGCTGGGAGTGGGAAGTTCTCGCGCCTTTGGGCAGCCAGACCCGGGCGTTCTACGGGCACGTGACGGTTCTCAAGTGAGGCCGCTTGTCAGCCCGGCACTTCGTGCCGGGCTGGTAAGGATGCGCCCATTTAGGACGCGAGGAACGGGGGCAGCCCGCGAACCGGAGACTACGCCAGGCGCGCGGCGAGGAGTTCGCGTTGGAACACGATTTCCTTCGGCAGCAGGTCGTAGAGTTTCAGGAACATCTCGCCCTGGCTGAGGATCTCCTCTTTCCACTCTTCGGGATTGTAGGCCATGCAGGCGGCGAAGGTTTCCTTGTCGAAGCCGTCGAGTCCTTCGGCATTGAAGTCCTGCCACTCGGGCGTCCAGCCGATCGGCGTTTCGTGGCCGGCGACCTTGCCGTTGCAGCGGTTCACGATCCACTCGAGAACGCGCATGTTCTCACCGAAGCCGGGCCACAGGAAATTGCCCTCGGCATCCTTGCGGAACCAGTTGACGTGGAAGAAACGCGGCAGGTGCTTCACCAACCCGCGCATGTCGAGCCAGTGGTGGAAGTACTCGGCCATGTTGTAGCCGCAGAACGGCAGCATCGCCATCGGGTCGCGACGCACCCCGGCCTTCAGGCCGATCGCCGCGGCGGTGACTTCCGAGCCCATGGTCGCACCGACATAAACGCCGTGCGACCAGTTAAAGGCCTGATAGACAAGCGGCATGGTGGTCGGACGGCGGCCACCGAAGATGACCGCGGAAACCGGCACGCCGTCCGGGTTCTGCCATTCGGGGTCGATGGTCGGACATTGGGCGGCGGGGGCGGTGAAGCGCGCGTTCGGGTGCGCGGCCTTCTTGCCGGCCTCACCATCCGCGGGCGTCCAGTCGTTGCCCTGCCAATCGATGACGTGGGCCGGCGGATCCTTGGTCAGGCCTTCCCACCAGACGTCGCCGTCGTCGGTCAGTGCGACATTGGTGAAGATGGTGTTCTCGGTCATCGAATCCATCGCGATCGGGTTCGTGTCGTAGGACGTTCCGGGTGCGACACCGAAGTAGCCGGTCTCGGGATTGATCGCGTGCAGCTTGCCGTCCTCGTGCGGCCACAGCCATGCGATGTCGTCGCCGACGATCGTCGTTTTCCAGCCGGCCTCGGCGTACGACTTCGGCGGAACGATCATCGCCAGGTTCGTCTTGCCGCAGGCGCTCGGGAAGGCCGCGGTGACGTAGGTCTTCTCGCCGGATGGAGCGGTGAGGCCGAGAATGAGCATGTGCTCGGCCATCCAGTCGTGCTCGCGGGCGATGTTCGACGCGATGCGCAGGGCGAGGCACTTCTTGCCGAGCAGCGCGTTGCCGCCGTAGCCGGACCCATACGACCAGATCTCGCGGGTGTCGGGAAAGTGGCTGATGTACTTGTCCTCGTTGCACGGCCACGCGACGTCTTCCTGTCCGGGTTCGAGTGGCGCGCCGATCGAGTGCAGGCACGGGATGAAATGGCCGTGGCCGTCGCGGTGGGTGTTGATCTCGCCGGTGGCTTCGGCCTCGAGGCGGTCGAGCACCTTTTTGCCCATGTGGGCCATGATGCGCATGTTGACCACGACGTAGGCGCTGTCGCTGACCTGCACGCCGATCTTTGCCAGCGGCGAGTCGAGCGGACCCATGCAGAACGGGATCACATACATCGTGCGCCCTTTCATCGAACCTTTGAACTTCGGCTTGAGAAGCGCCTTCATTTCGTGCGGGTCCATCCAGTTGTTGGTGGAGCCGGCCGCGCCCTTGCGGCGCGAGCAGATGAAGGTGCGGTCTTCGACGCGCGCGACGTCCGACGGGGTCGAACGTGCGAGGAAGGAATTCGGACGTTTCTCCGGATTCAGTCGGGTAAAGGTGCCCTTGTCGCAGAGAAGCTGCGTCAGGCGGTCCCATTCCTCCTGGGAGCCGTCACACCATTCGACGGCATCAGGTTGGCAGAGGGCGGTCATTTCCTCGACCCACTTGGCGAGGCTTTCGTGACGGGTGGGAGTGCTCATGGCATCGGCATATCAACCCGATGCCTGTGCGGAGACAATCCCATCCGAAAATATGGCAGGATTTGTCCCGGATTCGCGGAGAACCGGCACAGCATCCGTCCGTCGGACCCCGAACTTCAACCCGCTCGGTCGTGCCGGATGCGGGTTGAAGTCCGTTGTCCTGCTGATGGGGCGGGCCGCCCACGCCTCTCCCGATCCCACGGACCGTTGAAGCGGTGGCCGCCCTGAAAGCTTGCCATCAGCGCAGGCGGAACTGCCAGAGTGCGTCCGAGTCGCGGTCGCGCCAGTCGGGGCGTCGTGCGATCGGGTCCTGCAGGGTGCGGACGGTCTTGCGACCGGCGGCCCGCAGGAAGGTGTCGCAGTCGATCTCGATCACTTCGAGACCCATGTAGTAGGTCCCTTTGAGCGAGGTGACGGCGTCACTGCCGAAAGCCGCGGCCAGGTGGCCACGGAGGAGTTCGGCTTCCCGGCGTCCCAGAAAGAGGAACGCGGGTGTTTCGCCGAGGCTGGACTTCGAGCGGATGAGATCGGACACGGCGGCCGAATCCCAAAGGTCTTCGAAGCTCAGTTCGGTCTCAACCTGAGCGATGTCAGGCAGGGCGGTGGTGTGTGCTTGTTTCATCGGATGATGGGGTGAAGCGGGGGAACGGGCGGCTTTTAACGCAACGACCGCGAAATACATTTCACCGATAGTGACTTTTTTGTGGGTCGACGGCGGCGGATCGCGGGGGGTGCCTTGCCGGTCCGCGCCGCCCGTGCTAACGACATCCCGGCCATGGGAATCAATGACCGGGACTACACAAGAAACGATGCGCGGCGCCGGGCGATGCCGCCGATGCCGGTAGTGACGAAATGGTTGCTGATCCTGAATCTCGGGATCTTCGTGCTCGATCTGCTGATGCGGACTCCGACGAATCCCGGCGGGCTTGTTCCGTTCGGCGCCTTCCGGGTGGCCACCGGCATTTTCCACGGACACATCTGGGAATTCCTCTCGTTCCAGTTCCTTCACGCGTCGCTCGGACACGTCGCCTTCAACTGTCTCGGCATCTTTGTCTTCGCACCCCACGTCGAACGCTGGTGGGGCACTCGCAGATTCCTTGCCTATTACCTTCTCTGTGGCGCGGCGGGGGCGGTGTTTTACGCGATCCTGCTCGGGATCGGGCTGCTTCCCAGCGCGACGATCTACACGCCGCTCGTCGGTGCTTCGGCGGGAGTCTTCGGATTGCTGTTCGCGATCTATCAGCTGGCCCCTGCGGTCCGGGTCCGATTGCTCATTCCTCCGGTCGAGCTGACGATTCGCCAGCTCGCCCTCGCGCTGGCCGGCCTCGCGATGCTGATCATTCTCGGCGGCCTGATCTTTCCCGAGGCGAAGATCTTCTGGAACAGCGGTGGTGAGGCGGGCCATCTCGGAGGCGCGTTGATGGGTCTGCTGTTGATGAAGGCGCCGCAACTGCTCGGCAAGAAGAGCGAGATCGATCGCAAGGTGGTGCGGCCGAAGCAGTTCAGACGCCGCCGTGTGCAGGATGCCAAGGTGCGTCCGCGGACGACGGTGGATCTCGACCAGGAGAGCGAGGTCGACCGGATTCTCGACAAGGTGCGCGACGAGGGCGTCGGCAGCCTGACGGCGGAAGAGCGCCGGATCCTGGAAGAAATGGCCAAACGGAAGTGATGAACGACGAGGAGATGATCGGATGCGGGGAGAAGGAGCGGCAGCTCGAACGCCTGCGTGCGATCATGCACCGGCTGCGTGCTCCCGGAGGATGCCCTTGGGATGCCGAGCAGACGCACGAAAGCCTGATCCCGAACCTGATCGAGGAGACCTATGAAACGGTCGACACGATCCAGCGTGGCGACCGCGAGCACCTGAAGGAGGAGCTCGGCGATCTGCTGTTGCAGGTCGTTTTCCACAGCGAGCTGGCATCGGAAGACGGCGCCTTCGATCTCGATGAGGTCGCGCGCGGTATCAGCGAGAAACTTGTCCGCCGCCACCCGCACGTGTTCGCTTCGAGCGGTGCTGATACGTCGGATGCCGTACTTCGCCAGTGGGATGAGATCAAGCGGGCGGAAAAGGGAGACGGCGAGAAACCCTACCTGCATGGAACCGGGAAAGGACTGCCCGCCTTGTTGCGGGCGGCGAAGCTGCAGAAGAAGGCGGCAAAGGTCGGCTTCGACTGGCCGGACGAGGACGGCGTGCGCGACAAGATCCGCGAGGAACTCGACGAATTCGCCGACGCCGGGACGCCTGAGGCCGCTGCCGAGGAGATCGGCGACCTGTTGTTCTCCGTGGTGAACCTCGCCCGTTTCCGGAAGCTCGACCCGGAGGTATTGCTGGCTGACGCGAACTCGAAGTTCGAAACCCGCTTCGCCGCGATGGAGCAGGCGCTCAAGGATGCGGGCAGCTCACTCGATGACGCATCGCTCGACGAGATGGAGGCGGCCTGGCAGGGGGCGAAGTAAGAGCGACGCAGCGTCGGGGTTGGTCCCCTCGTGCGGTGTTCGCGACCGGGGTTTGTGGTTCCCCGTTCACGGGGTCCGGAGACGCTCCGATTCCGTCGGGCGGTCCTCATCGAGATGGTTCTCATGCGCGGGCGCTTGCGGTTCGCGCTTGGCAACCCGAAGAGGCCGGGCGAGCGTCGACACGATGCAATCCGTGCGGAACCGCTGGCTACCCGCTTGCCTCGTTCGGCGTTGGGAAGTGTTGCTGTGGATCGCGCCGGTGGTGGGGCTGTCAACGGGGCTTGCTCTGGTGCTCGGGTTTTTAAAAGGCAATGAGGTCCAATCCTTGGATGTCTATGCGGGCATCGTTCCCGACCACGCGGACGGCATCACCTACTTGGAGCGAGTTCGCTCCAAGCTCGGGAGCGACGAGGTCATTGCGTCACTCCAGGACCAACTGGAGGAAGACGGGGGTGGCTGGCGACCACGTTTTTGGCTCCGGTCGAGGGTCAGAGCCGTTTCCTCCAGTGTAGACGGTTTGAAGGGAAGGATACACATGAGGTTCACTCATCATTCCGAGGTCGGCCAGATTCAGCAGATTCGCGCATTCGAGGCCATCACGCACGATGTGATCGCGCCCATCCGAAACGAGTATGTCGATCAGTGGGCGGCGGAGATGGAGAACGAGTTCGAAGACGTGGATAACCGTATCCGAAGTCGTGAGCTTCAAGAGGAAAATCCCTCCGCTGAGCTTGTTGCCTTGGGCGAAAGATGGATGCTCCTTGCCATGACTCTCGGTCGCATCCGCGACGACTCCGTCGGCGGTTTGAGGGGCATTTCGGCTGCTCCCGGGGTTTCCGGGAAGGCTTGGTGGAAATCGGTGCCGCCGTGGGCCATCCTCATCGCCAAGTGCACCGGCTACGGACTGCTTGCGGTGATCCCGGGGATGTTCCTTTGCGAGGCGCTTTTCCCGCGACGGGAACTGGCGGGCGACGACGAGGTCGCCGAGACTCCGCCGACCCCGTAAACGGGGAACTACGAACGCTTGTTGCGGGCCGGTTTGCAGGGTGCGGACTGTACCGCGAAATCCGGCCACCGGCCACTGACCCCTCATCACCCAAGCACGACGAGCTGAGGCGGGTTGTCATCTCCCTGAGCAAAATATGCGCAGTGTCAGCGGGGCGGTGCATGGCGCCCTAACGGTGGATCGCGTGATCCTCCTGCCAACCGGAACCACCCGGAATTGCTCAAACCATGAAACCAACCCTAGCCGCCACCGCGCTTGTCGGGGCCTTGGCCACTGTCGCCACCGCCGGAACCGTAATGATCGAACCCTCGACCCCCGTTGCGACGACGGGTGGCTTCGAGAAGGCACGTCGTCCGATCTCGAACCCGACGCTGTTCGACCTCGCGCTGCCGACCACCAACGTGCACCCGATTTACATGCACCACAGCTTGCCGAGCCGGGTGGATACGACTCTCGGTCCGCTGCCGATGGGTGGTGACGTGCAGATCTTCGCGCTGCAGTTCGAGATCGCCTTCACCGAGCGCCTTTCTCTGGTCGCGACCAAGGACGGCTACGTCGATCTGAACCCGCAGGCGGTCGGCCTGTGGACCGAGCAGAGCGGTTTCGCCAACATCGCGGCCGGTCTGAAGTATGCCTTCATCTATGACCCCGAAAGTTCCTGCGCGGTCAGCGGCACGGCGACCTACGAGTTTCCGACCGGCAACCACGATGTTTACCAGGGAGAAGGCAACGGCGTGCTCAACCTGATCCTGTCGGGCGTGAAGCTCTGGGATGACTTCCAACTCGCCGGCGGTGCGGGTGTCCGTCTGCCGTTCGATGGGCAGCAGTCGACCAACAGCTTCGTTAGCCTGCATGCCAGCTACGAGGTCGTGCCGTGGTTCATCCCGCTGGTCGAAGTGAACTGGCACCATGTCCTCTCCACGGGCAACGGCCGGCCGAACTACTTCAGCCAGGCCCTCGGCCTGACTCCGGTGGTCGCGACCTTCGAAGGCAACGACCTGCTCAATTTCGGTGCCGCCAATGCCTCGCAGAACCGCGACCTCGTCACCGCTGCGATCGGATTCCGGTCGCGGATCACCGACAGCATCGACGCCGGGATCGCCTACGAGATCCCGCTGACCGACGAGCAGTCGAGCATCATCGACGACCGCGTGACGGTCGACCTGGTCTGGACGTTCTGAGTTTCAGAGAGGGGAAGAACCCTTCTCCCACAGTTGCGCAAACCTCAACGTCCGAGGAGCCGCTCCAACCCGAGCGGCTCCTTTTTGGTTCATGGGAGGCGGGACGCCCCCGTCCCGCGATGGTAATGCCGTTGTGGCCTCGGCCGTTGCTTTCCCGAGTGCGGACCGCTTTATTGCGGGACGGGGGCGTCCCGCCTCCCATTCGGGCTTGGCGGGGGCGGGCGACGGGCTAGCGTCGTCGCCATGCGCGACAAGGCCATTTCCCTGCTGCAGGAGCTGACGGAAGCCCACTCAGTGCCGGGCCACGAGGAAGAGGTGCGGGCGATATTCGCCGACGAACTGGAGAACAGCGGCGAACTCTCGACCGACGGCAACGGCTCGGTCTTCTGCGACGCGGGTGGCGACGGACCGCGGGTGATGATCGCCGGGCACATGGATGAGATCGGCTTTCTCGTTCAGAACATCACGCTCGACGGTTTCATCCAGTTCCATCCGGTCGGCGGATGGTGGGAGCACAACCTGCTCTCGCAGCGCGTCGAGGTGCGAACGCGCGACGGTCGCAAGATCCTCGGTGTGGTCGCCTCGAAGCCGCCGCATTTCCTTCCCGAAGCGGAACGCCGCCAGGTGATGCCCATCGACCGGATGTTCATCGACGTCGGTGCCTCGTCGCGCGCGGAAGCAATCGAGGACTTCGGTATTTCGCTTGGCGATCCGATCGCGCCGGTGAGTGCCTTCACCCCGATGGCGGGCAAGGATCTCTACATGGCCAAGGCCTTCGACAACCGCGTCGGGATGGCGGGAGCGATCCATGCGGGTCTGCTTGCCGGTGGCGACGAACGCGGCAACCGCTTGCTGTTGGCGGGCACCGTTCAGGAAGAGGTCGGCCTGCGGGGCGCGCGATCGGCGGCGAACTTCGCGAAGCCGGACGCGGTGGTGGTTCTGGAAGGTCCTCCAGCGGATGACACCCCCGGCTTTTCCCGCGCCGATTGCCAAGGTCGGCTCGGTGGCGGTGTGCAGATCCGGCTTTTCGATGCCAGCGCGATCGGCAATCCGAACTTCGCCCGTCTCGCTCAGGACGTCGCGAAGGAGGAGGGGATTCCGTTCCAGATGACCGTCCGGCGCAGCGGCGGCACCGATGCCGGCAGTTTCCATCTGGCCAACAATGGCATTCCCTGCGTCGTGCTCGGCGTGCCGGCCCGTTACATCCACTCGCACAATGCGATCATCGATCTCAACGACCACCTGCACATGGTGCAGCTCGCGACCGCGCTCGCCCGCAGGCTCGATGAAGAGACGGTGGCTTCGCTGACGCGGTATCTGTGATGGGCGGCGGGACGCTGGTGGCTCCGCAGGGGACCCCGTAAACGGGGAACTACAAACCCTTGTGGCCGGCCAATGGGGTTCGTAGTTCCCCCTTCAGGGGGTCAAGTGGCCGGAACCCGGCGACCGGCCGCCAGATCGCGGGACGGGGGCGTCCCGCCTCCCATGACCACTTGCCCGCCGGCGGAAAATCGTCTCTGCTCCGCCCGTGCTCGCCACTTACGTCCATGACCTTGATCCGGTCATCTTTTCGATCACCGACCAGATCAAGCTGCGGTGGTACGGGCTCAGCTACCTGATGGCGTTCATCGTGGCGGTGGTTCTGCTGAACCACCTGTCCAAGCGGAAGCTCTGGGTGCTGCCGCCGGGTTCCGCCGGTGACTTCATCGCCGCCGCGGCCATCTTCGGGGTCTTCATCGGCGGGCGGCTTGGTTACATGCTTTACTACGAGACGCTGAAGCACGGCTGGGGCTGGGTGACTGAGGATCCGCTGATGATCTTCCGGGTGTGGGATGGCGGCATGGCGAGCCACGGAGGGATTCTCGGGCTCGTGATCTTCACCTGGTTCTACGCCCGCCGGAAAAAGGTCTCGTGGACCGGTCTCGGCGACGGCCTGTGCGTGGTCGCGCCGCTCGGGCTGATGTTCGGCCGTCTCGCGAACTTCATTAACGGCGAGCTCTACGGCAGGACGGCGCAGGGCGTGGCATGGGCGATGAAATTCCCGAACACGCTGGTCGATCCGAAGCTTCCCGAGGAGGCGGAGTTCGAACAGGCGATGAAGGCGGCGGCCTCGGCGGACGAACGCCTGCTGCCCGCGCTCAACGCATGGATGGACGGGAGTTATCCCGCCGGCGCCCTGTTCGAGCAGGTGAAGACGGTGCAACGCATGAACCCGGAGGTCTCGGCGGCGCTCGAGCCGTTTCTGCTGCCGCGGCACCCGTCGCAGCTCTACCAAGCCGCGCTCGAAGGCGGCCTGCTTTTCGCGATCCTGTGGACCGTCCGCCTGCGCTATCCGAAACTGCCGCACGGCGTGCTCACCGGGCTGTTCTTCATCTTCTATGCGGTGTTCCGGATCATCGGTGAGCAATTCCGCGAACCGGATGCCAAGATGATCGGTCCGCTGACAAGCGGTCAGTTCCTGTCGATCTTCATGATCGTCGGCGGCCTCGTCTTCGTCGCCGTTGCGATGAAGCGCGGCAAGGTCAGCGAGGAATCTTGAGCTTCTGCCCGATGCGGATCACCGACCCGCTGATGCCGTTGGTCTTCTGGATCGTACCGACCGTGGTGCCGTAGCGCTTGGCCAGACCGTAGAGCGTGTCGCCCTTGCGCACCGTGTGGTAGGCGAACTTCGGAGCAGGCTTCGGCTTGGGTTTCGGCTTCGGCTTGGGCGGCGGGGGAGTCGGCGAACTCGTGCGCTGCGGCTGCGGATCCGCCTGAACGATCGGCGGAGCTTCCGACTGGGTCTCGGGTTGAGTCTCGGTCGGTTTCGGCACGGACCGGCCGTTCCACTTCTCCGGATTGTCGGCCCAGGCCTCGACGTAGTTGCCGCGGCTGTCAAACGGGCCGGTGCCGGTCGGGTTCGGGCCGCTGAAGCCGCCGCAGCCCGACAGCGCGAACGCCAAGGGTGCGGCAATCAACGGGGCGATCCATTTCGGCATGGCCTGAAGTATGCGGGTTCTCCGCCACTTGCAAAGCATGTTTAGGATTTCTTAACGATATTTGCCCTTCTGTGCCGGGCCTCCCGACCATCCTTTGACCTTGATTTCGGGTCTTCGGAATGTCACCCATCCGCCGTCGCGGCGCGAAGGGGCATTAGCTCAGTTGGTAGAGCGTTTCGTTCGCAATGAAAAGGTCAGCGGTTCGATTCCGCTATGCTCCACGCCGTCGCCCGACCCTGTTTTCGAGCGGCTGGAAACAATGATCCGTTGACCGTGCCCCGCTGCTCCGGCGTAGGCTCATGGCGATGAAGTCGCGCCCCCTCGGTTCCACCGGCCTGCATGTCAGCGAGCTCGCGCTCGGATCGCTCTACACCTCGTCGCTGGGTGGTGGCGTGGAGGAAAGCCGACGGATCCTGACGGCCGCGCGGGAGGCAGGGATCAACTACATCGACACCGCCCCGGCCTACGGCGACAGCGAGGCGACGCTCGGGGAGGCATGGGATGGGCAGCAGGACGCGTTCGTTCTCTCGACCAAGCTCGGCGGGCGGCCGCAGCCATTCGATCCGCAGGACGCGGCGGCGCTGCGAGGATCGGTCGAGGAAAGCCTGCGGCTGCTGAAGCGCGAGACGATCGACATCCTGATGATCCACGAGCCGGACCGCCCTTTGCAGTATCCGTGGTGGACCAGTTACGAGCCTTACGCCGGACCGGTGCTGGAGGTCATCGACGCACTGAAGTCGGAAGGGAAAATCAAGCACACGGGACTGGGCGGCACGACGGTGTCTGAGATGACCCACCTGATCCGGTCGGGACTCTTCGATGTGGTGCTGACGGCCTTCAACTTCAACATCCTGTTTCGTGAAGCCGCCGCCGAGCTGATCCCTGAAGCGAGGAGTCGCGGAATGGGCATCGTGATCGGCTCGGTGCTGGGGCAGGGAGGCTTGGGACGTCGCTACGACGACGCCGTTCGTGAGCGGCCGAATTGGATGTCGCACGACCGGCAACAGCAGTTGCTTCGGCTTTACGCGCTGCTGGATCAACTCGACGGCATGCCGCTCGCCGAACTCGGTGTGCGTTGGGCGCTTTCGCAGGAGGAACCGTCGAGCATCCTCATCGGGCCGAAGACGGTGGAGCAACTCGAGTCGAGTGTGGTGGCGGCGGAGCGGGGGAGCTTGCCTGAAGATGTGCTCAGGGAGCTCGACGAGATCGCGGCGATGCTGCCGAACCGTCCGTTCGAGGAGCCGATGATCCTGCCGCTCGGAAAAGATTACCGAGGTCCCGCCATGGCCAACGTCGGTGCGGCGGTGAAGGTGGGGAAGTTGTGAGTGTGAGAAGCGATTCGATTCGCCGACGTGCGGTGCCCGCGCCAGCCCATCGCGCAGGCATTCAGCTCCGAAGGGGCGTCGGCATTTAGCCCCGGGGTTCACCCCGGGGAAATTCGGTACACGCGATATTGAGCGCCGAAGGTGCGTAGGCAGACGCGTTTTGGTCATTCGGTCCGCGCCTGCGCCCCTCCGGGGCTCGAATTCTCTCCCGGTTCCCAACCCCCGGGGTGAACCCCGGGGCTAAATGCCGACGCCCCTCCGGGGCTTGTGATGGTGCCGGCGGTCGGGTTCGCCCGCCACCGGCGTGGATCCGGGGCCGCCGTCATCGCGCATGCGCGACCGGCCACCGCTCGCCCGGCCGATCAAACCAACACGTCGTGCAACACGTGGCCGTGGACGTCGGTCAGGCGCATGTCGCGGCCGCCGAAGCGGAAGGTGCTCTTGGTGTGCTCGACGCCGAGCAGGTGCAGCATGGTCGCGTGGATGTCGTGCATCTCGATCCGGTTCTCGACCGCCTTGTAGCCCCACTCGTCGGTCTCGCCGTAGCTGATGCCGCCCTTCACGCCGCCGCCGGCCATCCACATGGTGAAGCCGAACGGGTTGTGGTCGCGCCCGTTACCTCCTTGTGCGAACGGCGTGCGGCCGAACTCGCCGGCCCACACGACCAACGTTTCCTCCAGCAACCCGCGCGCTTCGAGGTCGGCCAGCAACCCGGCGATCGGTTGGTCGACCGCCGCGCAGTTCTTCTCGTGGCCGTCCTTCAGATTGTTGTGCTGGTCCCAGCGGTCGCCGGCCCCGCCCGGACAGGTCAGCTCGATGAAACGCACGCCGCGCTCGACCAGCCGCCGAGCGGCAAGGCATTGGCGCGCGAAGATCTGGGTGCCCTGCCATTTTCCGTCGAAGCCGTAGAGCTTCTTGGTCGCTTCGGTTTCGCCATCGAAGTCCATCAGGTCCGGCACCGCCGTCTGCATCATGTAGGCGGTCTCGTAGTTGCGGATGGCCGACTCGATCGGCTCGGCGCCGCCGAATCCGTCGAGTGAAAGCCCGTCGAGCGAGCGCAGCGCGTCGAGCTTGCTGCGTTGCAAGGCCGACGAATTCTCGATCGGCGTGATGTTCGCCACCGCTTCGCCCTTCGGCTTGAAGACCGAGCCTTGGAAACTGGCGGGCAGGAAGCCCGAGTTGAAGTTGTCGAGTCCCCCCGGAGGGATCAGTCCGCCATTCAGCACGACGAATCCCGGCAGGTTCTGGTTTAGGCTGCCGAGTCCGTAGCCGACCCACGCGCCCATGCTCGGGCGGCCCTGGATCCCGGAGCCGGTGTGGAGGAAATAGTTGGCCGCCGTGTGCTCGGAGAATTTGGAGGTGCACGACTTCAGCATCGCCAGCTTGTCGACGTGCTTCGCGACATGCGGGAACAGATCGCTGACCCAGTGGCCGCTTTCCCCGTACTGTTTGAACTCCCACGGCGAGGCCATCACCTTGCCGACCGCGTCGAACTGCGTCGGCTCGAGCTTGCCGATCGCTTTCCGCGGATCCTCGCCGTGATGCTTCTTCAGCAGCGGCTTGTAGTCGAAGGTGTCGACCTGCGACGGACCGCCGTCCATGTAGAGGAAGATGATGCTCCGTGCCTTCGGTCCGTAGTGGGGGGCGCGCGGCGCAAGCGGGTTGGTGCCCGACGGAATTCCGGCAAAGGCGCGATCTCCGAGCAGTGCGGACAGCGCGACCGCGCCGAATCCGTGCGCTCCGGTCTGGAGCGCTTCGCGGCGGGTCATCGGGTTGGGTCGGAAGTTTCGGCAGTGCATGGCGTCAGCGGAGGAAGATGAACTCTTTCTTGTTGAACAGCAAATGGCAGAGGTCGGCCCACACCCGTGGGTCCTCGGCTCCCGTGGAGTAAAGCCCGGCCTGGCGTTCGAGGAAGGACAGGAGCATCTCTTTTTCCTTCGCATCCGGCTCGCGGGAAAACGCCTGACGGTAGGCCTTCGCCAGCCGGGCATCGGGATTCGGTTCGGCCTCGAGTTTCTTGGCCCAGATCTTCGCCTGCTCGGCGACAAACGGATCGTTCATCAGCACCAGCGACTGCGCAGGGACGTTCGAGCGCGAGCGACGGCCCATCGTGCTGAACGGGGTGGGGTAGTCGAAGGCGAGGTGGAACGGCGGAAGGAAATTGCGCCGGACCGCGGTGAAGACGCTGCGCCGGCCCGCGCCATCGAGCGGTCCGCATGGTGGTCGACCGCGGCCTTCCATGAACGAGGTCAGGTGGACCGCCACGGAAGGACCGTCGAGTTTCGGATCGAGTCGGCCGGAGATGGCGAGGATACCGTCGCGGATCGACTCGGACGTCAGACGCCGCACGCGGAACTTGTGAAGCAGCGCGTTGTCGGCATCGACCTCGGCGATCGTGTTCTCGCTGACTTCCGGATGCGCCACGCAGGACATCCGGTAGGTGCGGGATAGGACGATCGAGCGGATCATCTGCTTGTTCGACCAGCCGTTCTCGACGAAGCGACGAGCGAGCCAGTCGAGCAGCTCGGGGTGCGACGGGTCCTCGCCCATCACGCCGAAGTCATCGACGGTCGGCACGATGCCGCGGCCGGTCAGGTGGTGCCAGATCCGGTTGACCTGGACGCGGGCGGTGAGCGGGTTGTCGGGCGATGCTACATCGCGCGCGAGTTCGAGTCGGCCGCTCGACGTCTTCGGTGCGGCCTTCTCCTTGCCACCGAGAGCCGTGAGGAATCGACGCGGCAGTTCGTCACCGAGATTCTTGTGTCCGCCGCGGATGTGCAGCCGGTCGTTCTCCGGCGTTCCCTCGGTCATCGCCAGGACGTAGTCGGGCGCCGGCATATCCTTCCAGATCGCCTTGGCCTGCTCCACGGCGGAAGCCGCAACCGCGGGATCGGCAATCGGTGTAAGTGCCGGCTCGCCCTTGCGTGGCTGGTAGCCGACCTCGTCGACCGCGATGTAGCCGTCGCCCTTGTCGAGGAACTCCACATACACGCGATGCCCGACATACTTCCTCAGGTCGCCGGCGAAGCGTTTCCATTGCCACTTGCCTCCGGTGTCGATGCCCTTGTCCTTCAGGTCGATGCCTCGGAAGAGCAGGGCGTTGAACTCGTCCATGAAGTAGCCGTCGATGATCACCCGGGCCCGCACGTTGCCGGTCGCCGCGATCCGGATGTGCAGCTCGGGTTTCTCAAGGGTGAAGGTCGGCGTCCGCAGCACCCCGTGAAGTTGCGAGCCGTAGAGGCCACTGTGCCACACGCCGGCCGGGATGTGTTCGGTCTGTCCCGGCAGCAGCGCGATTTCGAGCGGTGCAGCGCCCGATGGTTGATCCGGAAACGCTTCTCCACTCTTCAGCCAGCCATCGGTCTCGCCTCCCTGGAAATCCCAGAGAACGCCTTCTCCTTTGGCGGACGGCGACGCCTTCACGGTGCCTGCCGCACTTACAGTCGTTTCCTTCTGAAGCTGGCGCAGCCGTGTGGCGGCTTCAGCGATTCTTCCGCCCGGATCGCGGGGCGTCAGTTCGCGGCGCGAGCTCTGCAGGAAACCGGTGAGCGAGTAGTAGTCCTCGTCGGAAATCGCGTCGAACTTGTGATCGTGGCAGCGCGCGCACGAGACCGTGAGTCCGAGGAACGACTTCGAGAACGCATCGATCTGGTTGTCGATGCGTGTCGCTTCGTCACCACGGACGTCGGTCGGGGCGTGGGTCGCCTCGCCAAGCCACCAGAAGCCGGTGGCGGCCACTGATTCGTTGAGGCCGGACTTCTCGTCGACACGCGGGCTTTCCAAGAGATCGCCGGCGATCGCCTCGCGGATCATCTGGTCGTGCGGCACGTCGGCGTTGAAGGCGCGCACGACGGTGTCGCGGTATTTCCACGCTTCCGGGATGTTGTAGTCGAATTCATGGCCGTAGCTCTCGGCATAGCGTGCGAGGTCGAGCCAGTGGCGGCCCCATTTCACGCCGTAGTCGGATGACGCGAGGTAGCGGTCGACGACCTTCTCGAAAGCATCGTCGGAGGTGTCGGCGACAAAGGCGTCGACTTCTTCCGGAGTCGGTGGCAGGCCGCGGAGGTCGAAGCTCAGGCGACGGATCCATGAGGGACGGTCGGCATCCGGTGCGGGCTTCAGATTGGCTGCTTCAAGCTTGGCGAGAATGAACTGGTCGAGTGGTTGCAGAGGCCAATCGGAGTCCTTGACCGCGGGCGGCCGCACCTCCTTGACCGGCTGCCAGCACCAATGTGTCGCGCGGCGTGCCTGGATGTCGAAGGCGTCGCGATTCTTGCCGGGTTTCGGCGGCTCTTCGTCGGGCCACGGTGCGCCCATTTCGACCCATTTTTCGAAGTCTGCCACCTGCTCGTCGGTGAGACGCGTCTTCGGCGGCATCTGCAGGTCGACGTTGGTGTAGCGGATGGTTTCGATCAGCAGGCTCTCGTCGGGTTTGCCCACGACGATCGAAGGTCCGCTGTCGCCGCCCTTGAGGATGGAAGCCCGCGAGTCGAGGAAGAGATCCGCCTTGAGCTTCTTGGCATCGACGCTGTGGCACTCATAGCAGGCCGACGCGAGGACCGGGCGGATCTTGTTTTCGAAGAATGCGAGATCCTCCGGTGATGGCTGCGCGGATGCGATACCGAGCGAGCTCAGGCAGGCTGAAGCGAGCAGGATGGAGCGAAAGCAGGACATGAACGGGCAGGCCGAGGCCGTGAAACCCTGAATACGGCAGGAAAGGCCCGGATTTTCAGGACAATATGCCGCGGAGCGCCTCACCCGCGAAGCAAATGTGGGGGGGCGTTTGTCCTCGGCCGGCAGCGATTTGGAGGAAAGGCTGCTGGTGCAATGCCCACCGCGGACAAGCGAGGGCGCTTGTCCCTACCTTTGCTTGAAGAGAGAAAGTACCGGGGACAGGACTCGAACCTGCACACCTTGCGGCGCCTGATCCTAAGTCAGGTGCGTCTACCAATTCCGCCACCCCGGCGAGGGTCGGGGGCTTCTCGCAGGTCTTGCCGAGTCTGGCCAGCGAAAGTGGCGGTGAGCATGTGAGGAAAAAGCGCCGAAGGTGCGGTGGAATTCGCCACGGGGTTTACCCCGTGGTTTGGGAACGAGAGGGGATTCAAGCCCCGGAGGGGCGCAGGCGCGGACCGAATGACCCAAACGCGTCTGCCTACGCACCTTCGGCGCTCAATATCACGTGCACCGATTTTCCCCGGGGTGAACCCCGGGGCTAAGTGCCTGCGTCCCGTCGGGACTCAAGAGAGCGGGGCTCCGGGACTGAAGAGTGCTCAGCAGATCATCGTGCGAGCGCCATTGTTCGGTTCGAAAGCAAGCGCCGAAGGTGCGTCGGCATTTAGCCACGGGGTTTACCCCGTGGTTCAGGAACCGAGAGGGATTCAAGCCCCGGAGGGGCGCAGGCGCGGACCGAATGCCCCAAACGCGTTTGCCTACGCACCTTCGGCGCTCAATATCGCGTGCACTGAATTTCCCCGGGGTGAACCCCGGGGCTAAGTGCCTGCGTCCCTTCGGGACTGAAGAGCCGATGATCCCGCGATCCTCCAAATGCGACCTTGCGGTTTGCGAGGTTTGATCCCGCGATTTGCGAGGCTCGATCCTGCGGGGTCCGGTGTGTTTCCCCGCGGCCTCCTTCGAAGCGCTCCGCACGGACTCTCATGGTTCCCCCCGCTCGATCGTCAGCAGGGCGCTGTCAATAAGGTCGAGGGCGGAGCCGAAGGTGTCGTCGACGAAGTAGAGCGCCCACGCTTCCTTGCCGTCATCGTCTTCGCGCTTCGGGTAGCCGACAAGGTCGAGTGTCTGGAACGCCTTCGGATGGCGTGGGTCGATTTCGACCGAGTAGACAAGCGAGGCCTGATCGGGGTTATTCGCGTGGGCGTCGCCGCGCTGGTTGATCTCGATCAGCAACTTGCAGGGTGTCGAGTTCTCTGGATCGGCAGGCAGGATGTAATCGGCCGGATCGAAGGACCCGTTCGGAGTGGGGGACGACACGACGTCGATCTCTCCCATCTCTTCCGCTTCGCGCTTGGCCTGCTCCCAGCCCTTTCTCTTGAAACTCCAATAGGGCAGTCCGACAGCGTCCGCGGTGTCGGGACCGTGCAGCGTCTTGATATGATAGGCACCCTGGTTCTCGAGCCAGATGGCGAAGTCGGGCGGGTTGGCCGCATCGAAGGACGGGCCCGCTTTCACCGTCAGTTCCATCCGGTAGTCGGGCAACGGGCGGTAGCGGTAAACCATGCGGTCGTCCGAAATCTCGAACCGGTCGACGGCGGGACCGAGGTTGCCACTCAGCCCGAGCAATGTCTTCACGGGTCCCGGCTGGAAATAGAACAGCGCCGTGAGTCCGCCGGTGATGACCAGAACTGCCCAGATCGCCCGGCCGTGCGTGTAGCCCTTCAACGGGCGGATGTTGTTGAGCACGTGCAGGCCGACGATGCCGATGAAGAGAAACCCCATCAGCGCGTGCAGTCCGACGACCCCGATGGAGAACGGCCCGACAAAGGCCACGACTCCAGTCACCGCGAGCACCAGAAAGGTCAGCGTGATGAACAGCGAGGTCGACCTTCGCCGCAGGGTCCCGAGGTTGGTCTTGCGCATGGCCTCAGGCTTTGCCCGGAAGGATCGCTCCGTGATCGGAAAGGAGCCGGTGGATATCGTCGAGCGGGACTTTGAGCGGCGTCGTCCCGCCCTTGACCGCCAGCACGGCTGCGGCCGCGGCGGCTTGGCCCATGCCCATGCACGATGCCTGGACCCGCAGGCCGGAATTCGCGAGACGGTCGCTCGAGACGCTGCGGCCGGCGACGATGAGATTGCGGCTGCCTTTCGGGACCAAGGCGCTCAATGGGATGGTCGGCACGGTGCCCGGCTTCAGCGGCTTCGGCTTCACGCCGCTCTTGGTGTGCAGGTCGACGGGGTAGAACGCGTTCGACACCGCATCGTCGAAGAGCCGGCCGCCGGTGTAGTCGTTCACGGTGATCACCGTTTCGCCGACGATCCGGAAGCTCTCGCGAAAGGCGGCCTCCGGTTGCAGGTGCATCAGTCGCTTCTTGTCCTTGCGGAGCTTCTCGAGCACCGACTTGCGGCCGGTCAGGTTCGCCTGCGTGACGGTCCGCGAGTTCGTCGAGTCCGCACCATGCACGTAGAGTTGGTGAAGCTGGTGGCGTCCCGGATCATTCGCTTCGCCGAGATGGAAAAGCATCGAGCCCGGCTGTGTCTCGTCTTCCCGCATCCGCTCGAAGCCCGCCATGCCGACCACCTCGGCGCCGCCGGTGCAGTCGATGATCTGCTTGCAGCGGATCTGCCGGCGGGTGCCGAAGCCGGTGCACTCGACCTGCCATCCTCCATCGACAGGCGTGACCGAAGTCGGGAACTCATAGTAGCAAATCGTGACGCCCGCCTTCGCGCATTTCTCCTCGGCGAGGATGGCGTAGAGGAACTGGTTCACGTGCACCTGGTTCATCCAGTGACGCTGGGGGACTTTGGCGAAATTCGGGAGCTTGCCGCCGTCGAGTTCGACCGATTCCTTCACCAGCTCCCAGCCGATGCCCGCGATCACCTGCTTGCCCCAGGCATCGAAGAGCCCGGGAAAGGCGACACCGCCGGTGGTTGTCATCCCGCCAAGCTGGGCGCCGCGTTCGAGCAGCAGCGTCTTCGCTCCGGCGCGACCGGCCTGGATCGCGGCGATCGTGCCCGCCGTCCCTCCACCGACCACCAGCACGTCGACATCGGTCGAGATGTCCGCCTTTCCGGCATCAGGTAGGGCTGACGCCTCGACGTGGGTCGTTGATGCAAGTGCCGCCCCCACCGGAGCCAGCAGCGAGCTTTGCAGGAACCTTCTGCGACCGGGTGAGGGGGAATCGCTCATGGTGCGTAGGCCTAGCACGCCGACACCGGCTCAGGCGAGTCCGGCGTCGTCGTGCGCAAAGGCCATCGGGTGTTGCTCCGGCGGGCCCGTTCAGTTGGCGACGACCCGGACGAACAAGGCCGGATTGGCGAGCAAGGCGGCATCGAGCGTGATCTCGACCGTTTCCACCGGATTGCCGTTGTCGGACGTCTCGCTGACCGGCGTGAACGTCGTCCAGCCGCCGGGCGAGAGGTCGGTCGACCATTCGTAGCTGAAGGTCGCACCGCTCAGCGACGGCGTGCGGCGGGTGTAGCTCAGCGTTCCGACGGCCGCATCGAGTCCGACCGAGATCGGGCTCGGCGACTGACCGCTGGTCGGGTTGAGTCCCCAGATCCGCTCCTCGTCGTTGTTCAGGCCGTCGTTGTCGAAGTCGGCATTCGGATCACTGAGGTCGGCGCCGGGATAGCCGGCAGCCCACGCATCGTAGTCGTCCGGCGTCGTGCCGCTTTCCAGCAAGTCGATCATCGCGCGGCCCATCGCGTCACCCACCAGCGTGTAGGTCTCCGCGTTGTTGTTGTAGTGGAAACCCTGCCCGCCGGGCGACTCCGAGACATCGCGCCAGTAGCCGGTGGTGTCGACCGATGCCACCGTGCCGGCGAAGCCCGGATACAGCGTCGGGTTTCCGACCGCCATCTGCGCGTTGAAGATCGTGTCGCCACTGCTGCCCGGATCCCACGTGCCGCCGCCGAAGCCGACAGTCGCGACCACGAAGGGAGCGTTCGGTGAGTTGAATTCCGTCCGCAGGGCGTTGATCAGGTTGACCAGATTCTGCTCGTAGCGCGTGGCGTAAAGGCTTGCCGTGCCGGTGCCCTGTTCGCCGCCGTCCCAGTGGCCCTGCCACCAGACGAAGCCGGCGATTTCGTAGCCTTGGGCGGCCCAGTCCGGGTAGTGGGTGGCGAAGTCGGCGAGGACGTCGGCGACGTTGGTGATGGACGAGAAGCCGGAGCCGCTCGGATGCCAATCGGCTTCGTCGAGGAAGCAATCGTCGTACTGTTTGCCCGCATACCAGCCTCCCTCGGAAGTCGGATCATACGGCCCGGGCGGAGTATCGATCGGCTCGATCTCGTCCCACTGCTTGTCCTGGTCGCCGTAGCCGGCGTAGGTGATCCCGTCCACCGTGTAGCTGGGGCTGCCCGGCGGCATGAAGTCCCACGCGAGGCCGCGGTTCCCCTGCGAGCTCTTGATGATGAGGACCGGCTCGTCGTGGTAGTAGCCCATCACGTGGCCGAATCCCTGCTCGGGGCCGATGCGGTTGCCCTGCACGCCGACCTTCAACGGGCCATCGCCGATCGCGGTGACGACACCTCGGTAATAAACGTCGTTGCGTTGGGTGTAGGCGCCGCCGTCGACCATGTTCGGGAACTTGTTCTCGCGCATCAGGACCGATTCCATCGATCCCGGCTCGTTGCCGTCGATGTAGCCGATCCCGACCATGTTCGACTGGCCGGACATGATGTAGACCTTGACCGGCTTGGTGGTGACACCGGTGTCGGTGCCAACCGGGTCCGGAAGGGGGTAGGGGACGTTCGGCTTCTCCAGCCCGTCATTCGGATCGGTGAAGGAGGCGGTGGCCTCGTACCAGTCGCCCGCGCCATCCGAATCGGAGTCGGGGAGGTAGGGATTGGTGCCGGTGTCGGTGGTCCGGTCGACGAAGGTCCCGCTGTTCGATTCAATCCCGTCCTTGAGGCCGTCCTTGTCGTAGTCGGGGTCGGTCGGATCGGTGCCGGTGTCGGCGGCGCCGGCCCAGACGCCCGTGTTGCTTTCGACGTCGTCATCCAGCCCGTCGCCGTCCGTGTCGGGATTGAGCGGATCGGTGATCGGCCGCAAGCCGGCGCCGACGGTTTCCGGTCCGTCCTCGAGATTGTCACCGTCGGTGTCGGGATCGTTCGGATCGGTGCCGAGCTGGTATTCCTCCCAGTTGGTCAGGCCGTCTCCCGCGCCGCCGTTCTCAAGGTCGTCGCCCGGATTCAGGCCGGTATTCGAGGGCGGGTCGGTGTTGGCCAGCTCGTAGTCGTCCGGGAAGCCATCGAGGTCGGTGTCGGTGATGTAGAACTCGAAGATGTCGCTTTCCACCGGCACCCCGGTCGGGCTGCCTTCGAGGTAGGAATCGACGCGCCAGTAGTAGGTGTCAGCGACAGGCGCATTGACGGTCACGCTGGTGACGTTCAGGCCGGCATCCACGACTTTCGTGAAATCCGAAACCGGATCGGTGCCGAACCAGACATCGACCCACACGTCCGAGCCGACATTCGGCAGGAGATTGGTCCACATCAGGTCGAGGTCGCCGCCGGCGGTCACCACCCGGAAGGGCGAGGGGTCCATCGGGTGTTCGATGGCGAGATGGAACACAAGGTCACCCGAGGTGAGGTTCAACGCCGTGCCGAGACCGGCACCCGGGTTCTCGCCGGTGAATCGTTGCCCGCCCGCGAACACGTCGCCGGTGCTGCGGAGCTGGGGAATGCCGGCGGTGTGGCTCTGCTGCGATCCCGCAAGGCCGACCTGAAAGGCGTAGAGCGTGCTGGGTGCGAGTTCGACCGGCGCTCCGAGCGTGAAGGTGTAGTAGGATCCGCTCGGGATGTCGGCATCCTGGCGAATGACTTCCGAGCTGATCTCGTTGAAGACGTTCGGGCTGCCGAGTGTCACGGTGCCGACGCGGACGATGTAGTCCTTCCAGCCGCTGATCGTGCCATCTCCATCGGTCAGCTGGACGGTGATCGACTTCAGCGCACCGCCGGTGGCGTCGCTGGTGAAGGTGTTGCCCTGCGCGGGACGGTCGGTCCAGATGGACTGGCCGCCGGTGGCCGCATCAAGATTCGACTGATCGAGGCCGCTGGGAATCGGAGCCGACGCGCTGGTCGTAAGCGTGCCGATCAGCGGAGCGGCGAGCGTGCTGAAATTCCAATCCGTGGATGCGGCAAAGCCGGCGAAAGCCAGACCGGCGAGGTCCTCGAACGCGCCTGCCGAAATCTCGACATGGTAGTCGGTGCCGTAAGTGAAGTTGCCGCTCGGATCGATCGTGACCTGCCCGCCCGCGATCGTTACCCGGGCGTCGGTGACCGGGATGGTTTCGAAGGTGCCGCTCCCGGTTTCGACGATGAGGATGTCACCGGTGCCTTTGACGACCGTTTCATCGAAGGTCAGGACGAGATTCGCACCGAGCGCGACATCGATCTCGTCGTCCGCAGGACTCAGCGATGCGATGCCCGGTGGTGTGATGTCGGGCGGCGCGGTGGTGAAGTTCCAGGTCGTCGCATCCGCGATGCCGGCGAAGACGTTCGGCGTCGGCGCGGTGTCGAGGATTGCACCGGCGGCGATCTGGACATCGTAGTCGGTTTCGGTCGCCAGCGTTCCGGTGGGGTCGATGGTGACCACGCTGCCGCTGAACGAGACCCGCGGGTCGGTGACCGGGATCGTTTCGAAAACACCGACGCCCGTCTCCGTGATCACGATGTCTCCGCTGCCGGCCTGGACGACCTCATCGAACGTGATCGCGAGGTTGTCGACGGCCGGAGCGTCGGTGGCGTCGTCCGCGGGACTCAGATTCAGGATGGCGGGCGGCACCGTGTCCGATGCCGAGGCGAGGTTGAGGTGGAAAACCCGGTCCCAGCTGGTGGTTGAGTTGATGGTGGCCGGGTCGCCGTCGCCCCTCGAGTATCGGTAGCCGTTCGCGACCTCGTCGGCGCGGTTGTAGTAGAGATAGGGAATGCCGGGCTGGTAGGCGCCGCCGGACGTCATCTCGACATCGATGCCGTAGAGGGTGTTCGGAGAAAGGCTGAGTGGGGTGTCGAGGGTCCAAGTGAACCAGTCGCCTCCGACCCAAGTTCCGCTCGAAACGTGACCGGTCTCAAGAACCACCGTCGTCGTGTCGGCGTTGTTCGGGTCGATCTCGACCACCCGGATGCTCCAGGTTTTGTCCGCGGGCGCCGGAGCCGTTTGGCTGGTCGTCCTGACCTGCATCGAGAACGAGTAGAGCGTGTAGCTGGCGTCGCTGCCCGTGGTGAACGCCTGCCCGTGGTTGGTCGTGTCCGTCCACGTTTTATCGTCGTGATTCGTCGTCGACGTCAGGTTTCCGATATCGGCACCGTCAATGGTCGGTGGGGTGCTGCTGATCGTAACACTGCCGGCGTGAACGAGCGGCAGGATCACTGCAATCAGCGGCGGAAGACACAGGGAATGAATGGGTTTCACGATGCCACTGTCGGGGTTTCAGGCGATTTTTCAGGCACTTTCGATCGTTGATTCGAATCAAAGTGAAGTGCATTTGCGCCGATGCGGGCGCACTGCACCGCATCAATCATCGTCCCTCATTTGCGACGGCGAAACTCGTGAATCCACGAGTGCGGAAGCGTCGGCGGCCCAAATCGGGTGAACGCTTGGCCGAATGGTGAGATGGTAGGGTGGAGGGTGGCGGACTTGTTCCGGCCGGCTTCCTCATCACGAACCTCCCGAATCGCTCCGTGCTTTCTTCAACGACCTCACCGACTCAGTCGCGTCGCCATCCCCGGAAGGGGGATGGTGGGCAGGGCTGGATTCGAACCAGCGTACTCATACGAGAGCAGATTTACAGTCTGCCGCCTTTAACCACTCGGCCACCTACCCGTAACCCTTGGTCCGCTTTGCAGCGGGGCCGGTTGTCTACGGAGGGGCATGGGGTTTGGCAAGGGGAAAAAGAAACCGCGCCGGTGGCGGGTGATGTGCTGACGCAGAACCCTTCGGAATGGCGGCTGAAGCCGTTTTCTGACAACGTTTCCAGGCTCGTGTCGTAGCGGTGCACCGACGGTTTTTTCATGAATCGACCTTTTCCAATTTCACTTCCACTTCTGCTCGCGGGCGCCGTTCCGCTTGCGGCCGATGACGCCGGGATCGAGTTCTTCAAGAACGAGGTCCGCCCGATCTTCGAAGAGAACTGCTTCAAGTGCCACGGCGGCACCGACTCGCGTGGCGAGGTCAAGGTGCGCGGTGAGCTGCAGCTGATCAGCCGAAAGGGCATGATGATCGGCGGCGATCACGGCCCGGCGATCAATCTCGAGAAGCCGGAGGAGAGCGTGATCCTGATGGCGCTTTCCTACGAGAACGACGACCTCGAGATGCCGCCGCGCGGCAAGCTCGACGATTCGAAGATCGAGACGGTCCGCAAGTGGATCGAGATGGGCGCGCCGTGGACGCCGGAGGACGCCGACCTGCTGGTCGAGGTCCACGATCCGCTTGCCGGAGTGACCGAGGTCAACGAGACGACGCGGAACCATTGGTCGTATCGCGCGATGGAACGTCCGGAGGTGCCGAAGGCGGCCGACTCGAAGTGGAACGAGAACCCGGTCGACGCGTTCATCGCTTCCAAGATCGAGGCCGAGGGGCTCACTCCGAACGACGGGGCCGGCCGCGCGGAGCTGCTACGGCGTGCGTCGTACGATTTGACCGGTCTGCCGCCGACGCTTGAGGAGATCCGTCAGTTCGTCGAAGACAAGTCGCCCGATGCATGGGAGAAGCAGGTCGAACGCCTGCTCGCCTCGCCGCACTACGGCGAGAAGTGGGCGCGTCACTGGCTGGATGTCGTTCGCTATGCCGAGTCGAACGGCTTCGAGCGCGATGCCGAGAAGACCTACGTCTGGCGCTACCGTGACTGGGTGATCGACGCCTTCAACGAGGACAAGCCCTACGACCGCTTCGTCGCCGAGCAGATCGCCGGGGACGAATTGCCCGACCGCGATGCCGATTCGATGATCGCGACCGGTTTCCACCGGCTGATGCAGTGGGACGACGAGCCGGCCGATCCGAAGCAGTACGAGTTCGATGTTCTCGACGACAACGTACGGGTGATCAGCGAGGGTTTCATGGCAATGACCCTCGGCTGCGCGCGCTGCCACGATCACAAGGGCGATCCGATGCCGCAGACGGACTACTATCGCTTCACGGCCTTCGTGCGCGGCATCAAGCCGATGCAGAAGGGGAATGCGAATCTCGTGATGGTCGATCTGCCCGAGGGCGAGTCCCGTCACGAGTCGGAGCAGGAGAAGCTGCAGGACGAGCTGGAAGAATTGCGCAAGCAAGTCGAGAGGATCGAGGGTGAGGCGGTCGAACTGGCCCGCAAGAAGCATCCGGAACTCGCCGTGCGCCTGATCGGCGGCGGTGGCAACCGGCATCTCGTCACCGATGCCAGGACGAATCCGTGGACCTGGCACTACACGACCCAGCAACCGGCGGAAGACTGGTCGGCCGTCAGTTTCCGCGCCGAACAGGAAGGTTGGGAACGCGGGCTGGCCGGATTTGGAACCACCGTGCCCGGGGCCGCGGCGAAGACGCTGTGGAATGTCGGCACGATCTGGCTGCAGACGACCTTCGGTCTCGAAGAGGTGCCGGAGCAGGTCGTGATGCACCTTTACCACGACGAGGATATCGAGGTTTTCCTCAACGGCCGACCGGTTCTCGCACGCACCGGGCACGTGAAGGACTACCTCACTCTGGAGATGGACGAGGAATTCCTCGGCGCCTTGCAGACCGGGCGGAACGTTCTCGCCGTCAAGGTTTCGCAGACCGGCGGCGGGCAGTACTTCGATCTCGGTCTCGAAGCCGGCGGCCTTTTGCCCGCCGACCTCGTGACGAAGGTGAATCTGCCGAAGGAGAAGGTCCGTCGATATCGCCAGCTCACGGCAAAGCTGAAGTCGGCCACCGAGAAACTGCGCAACCCCCGAATGGAGGTTCTGGCGGTGCAGGAAGTCGGGCGCAAGGCTCCGCCGACCCACTTGCTGATCCGCGGCAGCGCGCACGCCCCGGAAGACGAGGTCGTGCCCGGTTTCCCGGCGATCTGGGGTGGCGAAGATGCCAAGGTCGAACCTCTGCCCGACGAACTCAACTCGTCCGGGCGTCGCCTAGCCCTTGCGAACTGGCTGACCCGTCCGGACAACCCGCGGACTGCCCGGGTGATGGTCAACCGCATCTGGCAGCACCATTTCGGACGCGGCATCTGCCCGACGCCGAACGACTTCGGATACCTCGGCACCGAGCCGACTCATCCGGAACTTCTCGACTGGCTCGCGACCGAGTTTGTCGAGCGCGGCTGGAGTGTGAAGAAAATGCACCGCCTGATCATGACGTCGCGCGCCTACCGGATGTCGTCGGAGTCCCGCTACAAGGAAGCCGAGAAGGATCCGTCGAACGACCTGTTCTGGCGCTTCAATCCGCGACGTCTCACCGCCGAGGAAATCCGCGATTCGATCCTGCTGGCGACCGGCGAGCTCAATCTCGAAGCCGGCGGTCCGTCGGTTTACGTCGACCTCCCGGCGGAAGTCCTCGCGACCTCGTCGACCAAGGCCGGCAAGTGGGGCAAGAGCCCGGAAGACCAGGCGAACCGCCGCAGCATCTATGTGAAGCTCAAGCGCTCGCTGATGCCGCCGATGTTCGCCGACTTCGACTTGAGCGACATCGACAACTCCTGCCCGGTCCGGTTCACCACCACGGTGCCGACCCAGGCGCTGGCGATGCTCCACAGTGACTTCACCAACAAGAAGGCGACCGTGCTCGCTGACCGGATCCAGAAGGAAGGCGGAGCCGACCTCAAGGCGCAGGTCGAACGTGCCTTCGAGCTGATGGTCAGCCGTCCCGCCTCGGCCGACGAAATCGACCGCTCGCTCAAGTTCATCGAAACGATGAAGACCGAGCACCAACTCGACGAGGAGACCGCTGTCGACCGCTTCTGCCTCGCGCTGCTCAATCTCAACGAATTCCTCTACCTCGACTAGCCATGCCTGACTTCTGCAACCGCGTCCGCCGCCGCGAATTCATCCACCAGCTCGGAGGAGGTTTCACCTCGCTGGCTCTCGCCGGCATGCTTTCCCGCGACGGTGCCTTCGCCGACGATCTCGATTTCCCGAACCCGCTCGCTCCGCAGGAACCGCAACTGCCGGCCAAGGCCAAGGCGGTGATCTTCCTGTTCATGTATGGCGGGCCGAGCCACGTCGATACCTTCGACTACAAGCCGAAGCTCTACCCGCTCGACGGCAAGACGATCCCGGTGAAGACCTTCGGCCGCGGCGGGAAAAAGAACGAAGGCCGCGTGGTAGGTCCGAAGTGGGACTTCAAGCAGTACGGCGAGAGCGGCAAGCACGTCTCCAGTCTGTTTCCGCATGTCGGCGAGTGCGTCGATGACATCGCATTCCTACACTCGATGACGGCCGACTCGCCGATCCACGGTTCGGCGATGCTGATGATGAACTCCGGCTCGCTGATCAGCGGCCGTCCGTCGCTCGGTTCGTGGCTCAACTATGGCCTTGGCTCGATGAACGAGAACCTGCCGGGCTATGTCGTGATGCTCGACAAGACCGGCGGCCCGATCTCCGGGGCGAAGAACTGGACCTCGGGATTCATGCCGGCGTCGTATCAGGGCGTGGTCTTCCGTTCGCAAGGTAGCCCGATCCTCAATCTCTCGAACCAGCACGGCATGGACCGTGTCCAGCAGCGCTCGCTGCTCGACTTCGTCGGTGACATCAACCGCGGGCACCTCAAGGGCCGAGAGCACAACTCCGACCTCGCGGCGCGGATCGCGTCGTATGAGCTCGCCTACCGCATGCAGGCGACCGCGCCAGAGGCGATCGACGTCGACAACGAACCCGAGCACGTCAAGCGGCTCTACGGCATGGACGAACCGCGCACCGACGACTTCGCGCGCAAGTGCATCCTCGCCCGTCGCCTGGTCGAGCGCGGTGTGCGTTTCATCCAGATCTACTCGGGCGGCGCCCACAACGACGCGAACTGGGACGCCCACGGCGACCTCGTGAAGAACCACGAGCATCACGCCGGCAATACCGACAAGCCGATCGCCGGTCTGCTGAAGGATCTCAAGCAGCGCGGTCTGCTCGACGAGACGCTGGTCGTCTGGGGCGGTGAGTTCGGACGTCAGCCGACGGCCGAGTACGCCGAGGGAACCGGTCGCGACCACAACTCGTATGGCTTCACCCAGTGGATGGCCGGCGGCGGAATCAAAGGCGGCACAAGCTTCGGCGAGACCGACGAACTCGGCGCCGAAGCGGTCCGTGACCGCGTGCAGGTGAAGCACCTCCACGCCACGATCCTCCACCAGATGGGCCTCGATCCGAACGCCCTGACCTACTTCTACGGCGGACTCGACCACAAGCTGGTTGGCGTCGAAGGCGCCGAGCCGATCAAGGAGATCATCGCGTAGGGCTCGAACGGGAAAGGTAGGGTCGACCGCCCTCGGTCGACCCCGATGGAAGGAGACGGCCGGCGATCCGCCTCGGGCCACGGACGAGCGGGGGCGCTCGTCCCTACCGTGGTTGGGATCGTGCGGAAGGTAGGGTCGACCGTCCTCGGTCGACCGCGAAGGAAGGGGACGGCCGGCGATTCGCCTCGGACCACGGACGAGCGGGGGCGCTCGTCCCTACCCTCACCAAGGAATCCGCCCGCCGTTCACCAATAGCGTCTGGTTCGTCACGAAGCCCGACGCCTCGCTGGCGAAGTAACAAACCGCATTGGCGATATCCACCGGGGTGCCCCATCTTCCGACCGGCACCGTCTTCAGATAACCGTCCTTGTCCTCGGCCGGAACGTCCTCGTGGCGTTCCACCGGAATCCACCCGGGCGCTACGGTGTTCACTGTAATCCCGAACGGCGCGACCTCGTTGGCCACCGAACGCGTCCAGCCGATCTGGCCGCCCTTGGCCGCGACGTAGGCCGAAAATCCCGGCATGCCGGCGTGGAAGACCTCGCTGGTGATGTTCACGAAACGTCCGTAGCCACGCTCCTTCATCGAAGGGAAAAGTCGCTTGGCCAGCAGGAACGGGCTCTTCACGAAGGCGTCGAGCATCGATTGGTGCTCCTCCCACGTATAATCCTCGAGATCCTTCATCGGCTGAAACGGCGTCGCGTTCGCCACGAGGATCTCGACCGGCCCGAAGGTGCTTTCGATCTCACCCGCCATGCGATCGATCGACTCGGCGTCGGTCGCGTCGCCCGCCACCAGCATCGCCTCGCCTCCCGCGGCCTGGATTCCCTCGACCACCGCCTCGCCCTGCTCGCGGCTGGAGTAGCAGTTCACCACGACCTTGGCGCCCGCGGCGGCGAGTGTTTCGGCAATGATCTTTCCAAGCCCGCGGCTGGATCCGGTGACCCAGGCGACGCGGCCGTCGAGGCGGAAGGGGTGGGAGTCGTTCATCATGGACAGGGTTTAGTCGGCGTATTTCGCGAAGGGAAGGGGGCGTTCCCCGGATTGCGGCATCAGGGCTCCGGATCGAGGCGGACGAGGTCGATCTTGCGGTATTCGATCTTCATCGGCGGCCCGACATGCACCTGCACGCCGAGCAGGCCGGAGAGCTTGCGCTTTTCGGGATCGAGGTCGTTCACCTCGCTCATCAGCACGTCATTCAGGTAGTGCTGGAGCAGGTTTCCCTTCGCGACGATCCGGTAGGTGTTCCAGTCCTCCTTCTTCACCGACTTCTGCAGCTCTTCCCTCGTGCCGAGCTGCTTGACGACCTTCGGCTTCTGCCCCGGTTCGAGCACGACCGACTCGCCGCGGTAGGCGAGGAAGGTGCGACCGCGTTCCTCGTAGTTCTGGCCGGTCCAGCGGTCGCCGCCATCGATGTCCGCCTGATAGCCGGTCAGCGCCCATTTGACGTCGGGCGTGTCGATGCTGCGGTAGTTGATGCCGGAGTTGCCCTTGTCGGAGACGCGGTATTCCACCGTCAGTTCGAAGTCTTCGACCGTGCCGGCGCGCCAGATCAGGAACGAGTTCCGCTTGAGGAGCGTGTCGGGAGTGACCTCGCCGACGATGCAGCCGTTCTCGACCCGCCAGTAGGTCGGGTCGCCCTCCCAACCGTTGAGCGTCTTGCCGTCGAAGAGCGAAACCGGCTCACCGGCGTGAAGCACGCAGGCGAGGGAGCAAAAGGCGAGCAGTCGTTGCATGCCGAGGCCATACGTGGCGGCCTCCGCCGATTCTTCAAGGTAGGGTCGGACGCCCCCGGCCGACCGCGGGAACGGTGGGCCTCCTAAAGGAGGAACTACGAACCCCTGCAGCCCGCGACTGGGGTTTGTAGTTTCCCGTTTACGGGGCCTCACGGACCGCGAGCTTCAGCTCGCCCCGGAGCCCCGGTGGATGCGAGCTAAAGCTCGCGGTCCATCTGCTCGTCCCCTCCTTCACTTCCCCGTCGGCAGATACCGGTAATAAACCTCCAGCATCAGCGTCGCGAGGGCGGTCCGGTAGTGCAGGCCGTTCGCATTGTTCTCGGCATACAGCGCGCCGGCCGCCGCCGGCTTGTTCCCGCCACCCGGCACCGGCCATGAGCCATCGGCATTCTGATGATCCATCAATGCATCCCGGAACATCGGCTGGTATTTCTCCCAGTCGGTCCCGCCGCGCTGGAACATCGCCTGCGCGAGATAGTAGTGGCCGTAGAGATCGCAATCCGCGCTGTCCCACTCGAACGGCATCTTCGCCAGCGCATACTTCGCCCCCTTCCGCACCGATGCCCGCGAGCCCTTGTCCCACATCTGCAGCGAGAGCATGCCGACCCCGGTCAGGGTGCAGTAGCCGGCATTGCCGACCGGCGCGGTGCCGGTGTAGCCGAAGCCGCCGTCGCTGCCCTGCCTCGCCTCCACGTAGTCCAGCGCCTTGCGCGCGCAGCCTTCGAGGTTACGGAAGTCGATCTTCGTCAGCTTGCAGGCCTTCAGCGCCTGCACATGCCAGCCGGTGATCGAGAGGTCTCCTCCGCGGCTACTGGACTCGTCGTAGCCGTAGTCCCAGCCGCCCGACTTGTGCTGGCTGTCGATAATCAACTGCCCCGCCTTCTGCACCGTCCCGCGCAGTCCGGGGATGTCGATGCCGAGCGCGTGATGGATGCTTTCCGACTCGGCAAGGGCGTAGGTCGCGATCGCCTGCTGGTAGGGCCAATGCTTGTCGGCCGCGTTTTCGACCAGACGCCCGTTGCCCTTCATGCCCTTGTCGGTGAGGAAAGTGATTCCGCGCAGGCACGAGTCGCCGAATTCCTCGCTGAGCGCCGTCTCGCAGTGGCCGAGGTAGGCGAGCACGGCCAATCCGGTCATCGCCTCGCGGTTGCTCGTGCCCCAGCCGCCGTCGGCAGCTTGCGTGCTTTTGAGGAATCTCAGCGCGCGGATCACCCGCTCGTCGATCTCCGCGGTGCCGCCGCCTTGCTGAAGCTGCGCGATCCGGTCCTCCTTCGAGCAACGCTTGCGGAAGTCGGGTTCGAGTCGCGTCCATCCACCGGGCCCTGCTCCATCATCCATGCCGTCGTCGAATCCCGTGCCGAAGCCGTCGCCGGTTCCGAAGGGTGCTTCCGAGTCCACCGGGTTGTCGGGCACGGGGATCGCAACCGGACCGCTCGCTTCGACGTGGAGGAGGTTCGCCGATGCGGCGCTCGGGCTGGCCGGTTTCGTGGAGCTGACCTTCACCCTGGGTTCGTCGATGGGTTCGTCGGTCTCGGGATAGACATACTGGGCCTGCGGCCATGGCGTGGCCTTTTCGAACGCAGGCATCAGCACGAAGCCCATGACGAGGGCAAGCAGCGTGGTGCAGAGGATGGCGATGACCAGGCTCGCGGCTTTCGAGGACCGCTGCTGGCGTTCGAGCGCGGCGCGCGCTTCCGGGGACAGTTGGGCATGGAGGCTCATGGCAAATCGTGGTTGGAGACAGGGCGCGGCGGGCCCCATGCCCGTCGCGATCGATTTGCGGAAACTCCCGGCACCGCGCGTTTCCGCGAACGCGGCGCCGTTCACCATCAGGAACGCACGACCCCGCGTTCTCTTTGGAAAGAATTGATGGAGTCCCACGGCGCTTGCCGTAGAACTGCCCGATCCATCCATGAAAGCCCTGCTGATTCTTTTGCTCGCCGGCCTGTCGGCGGTCGCCGCCGAGAAACCGAACGTGCTCTTCCTTTTCGCCGACGACATGACCTGGAAGGCGGTCAACGCGCTGTCCGACGAAGACATCGACACGCCGAACCTCGATCGCCTCGCCGAACGCGGCACAACCTTCACCCATGCCTACAACTCCGGCGGCTGGCACGGGGCGATCTGCGTGGCCAGCCGGACGATGCTCAACACCGGCCTGCAACTCTGGAACGCCCAGGCGGCCGAGAAGTCGCTGAAGAAGGATTACGCCGGCAAGAAGCGCTCGTGGTCGCAGTTGATGAGCGCCGCCGGCTACCGCACCTGCATTTCGGGCAAGTGGCACGTCGGCATGCCGGCCGATCAGATCTTCGACGAGGCCGTGAACATCCGGCCCGGTATGCCACGCGACCGCAAGAACGCCTACGAGCGTCCCGTCGAGGGCAAGCCGGATCCGTGGAGCCCGACCGATACCGCCGAAGGTGGCTTCTGGCAGGGTGGGAAGCACTGGTCCGAGGTGATCGTCGATGATTTCGAAGGATTCCTCGGCTCCGACGACGACCGCCCGTGGTTCATGTATCTCGCCTTCAACGCGCCGCATGACCCGCGTCAGGCGCCGCAGGAGTTCCTCGACCGCTACCCGCTCGATCGCATCAAGCTGCCGAAGAACTTCCTTCCCGTTTACCCGCACCGCGACCCGATGGGCGCACCGCAGAGCCTCCGCGATGAAAAGCTCGCCCCGAGCCCGCGCACGCCCTTCGCGGTGAAGACGCACCGCCGCGAGTACTACGCGATCATCACCCACCTCGATGAGCAGATCGGCAAGATCCTCGACCGGCTTGAGAAGAGCCCCGACGGCAAGAACACCTTCATCTGCTTCACCGCCGACCATGGACTCGGCTGCGGTGAGCACGGACTGCTCGGGAAACAGAACCTCTACGACCACTCGGTCCGCGTGCCCTTCATCGTCGCCGGTCCCGGCGTGAAAGCCGGCGGCAAGATCGATGCGCCGATCTACCTGCAGGACATCATGCCGACCACGCTCGAACTGGCCGGCGCCGAGGTGCCCGACAGCGTCGAGTTCGAGTCGCTCAACCCGCACATCAAAGGGGAGGGGACGCCGCGCGAGTTCGCCTTCGGTGCCTACCGCGACTTGCAGCGGATGATCGAGAAGGACGGCAAGAAGCTGATCCTTTACCCGAAGGCCAAGGTCGCGCGCGTTTTCGACCTCAAGAGCGATCCGCACGAAATGAATGACCTCATCGACACCCCCGAGGGCAAGAAGATTGCCGCCGAGCTTTTCCCGGTGCTGGTCAATGAGCTCAAGCGCCTCGGCGACGGCGTCGATCTGAAGGCCGTGTATTCCAAGCTCTGATCGGGCGCGTGGCAATCGACCGCGAGCTTGTCCCTCGACCTGTCGGCGGCAGATCGCCCCTGAGCCTCGGGCAATGTGGTGCGCGGACTTTAGTCCGCCCCGGAGCCCGAGTGCCTTGCCACGAGTATCGGGTCGGACACTCCCACAAGTCTTACCGCCGAGCCCCCGGCCTCGATAAGCGGACTAAAGTCCGCGCACCAGCTCTCTCGCAGCGAAGCCCGCCAAAAAACGGACTGCGCGTTGCCACTCGCGCCCCGGAACCCCTAGGAGGGCATGGACCGCGCCTTCCCCACCAATCAGTCGCTTTTCCGCCGAATCCGGCGAGTTAGATGACGATTTCCAATCTTCCCGCTGGCCATCCCCGCCTCCGCTCTGCTGATTTTTCCCATGCCCATCGACGTCCCTCTTCTCGCCAAGATCTGTGAAGCTCCCGGTGCCCCCGGATTCGAAAAGGAGATCCGCAAGGTCGTCCTCGCCGAGGTCAAGAGCCTGGCCGACAAGGTGACCACCGACAACATGGGCAACGTGATCGCCCTCAAGAAGGGCCGCTCGTCGGCCAAGAAGTCGATGGCCGCCGCGCACATGGACGAGATCGGTTTCATCGTCACCCACATCGACGACAAGGGCTTCATCCGCTTCAACCCGGTCGGTGGATTCGACCCGAAGACGCTCACCTCGCAGCGCGTGCTCGTCCACGGCAAGAAGGACGTCCTCGGCGTGCTCGGCTGCAAGCCGATCCACATCATGTCGCCCGAGGAGCGCGGCAAGAACCTCAAGATTTCCGACTACTTCATCGACACCGGCATGCCGAAGAAGGAGGTCGAGAAACTCGTTGAGGTCGGCAATTTCATCACCCGCTACACCGAGCTCAAAGAGATGGGCGAGTGCGTCACGGTGAAGTCGCTCGACAACCGCGTGTCGGTCTTCGTGCTCATCGAGACCCTCCGCAAGCTCAAGAAGTCGCGCAAGAAGCCGGCCTACGATTTCTACGCCGCCTTCACCGTGCAGGAGGAAGTCGGCCTGCGTGGCGCAAACGTCGCCGCGCTCGACGTGAAGCCGGACTTCGGCTTCGGCCTCGATACCACCATCGCCTACGACGTCCCGGGCTCGCAGCCCCAGGAGCGCTGCACCTCGCTCGGTGAGGGCGCCGGCATCAAGCTCATGGATTCCTCGGTGATCTGCGACTACCGCATGGTGACCTACATGAAAGAGGTCGCGAAGCGGAACAAGATCAAGTGGCAGCCCGAGATCCTCGCGGCCGGCGGCACCGACACCGCCGCGCTCCAGCGCATGGTCCCCGGCGGCTCGATCGCCGGTGCTGTGTCGATCCCGACCCGCCACATCCACCAATCGATCGAGACCTCCCACAAGGCCGACATCGAAGCCTGCATCGACCTCCTCGCCGCCTGCGTCTGCGAGCTCGACAAAGGCAAGTGGGCCCTCTGACGGAGTCGCGCTCTGCGAGCGCCATACCCATGGAGCGGCGGCTTCCAGCCGCCGGGTAGGGTCGACCGCCCCCGGTCGACCGTGGACGCGGTGGCCCTCCTAAAGGAGGAACTACGAACCCCTGCAGCCCGCTACTGGGGTTTGTAGTTCCCCGTTTACGGGGTCTTACGGACCGGAACCCAGCAAGTTGGGTCGACCTTCTCTGCTCCTCCGGCCGTTCTCATCGTTCCTTCCACGGACAAGCGAGGGCGCTTGTCCCTACCTTTCTCCAAGTAGGGTCGACCGTGTCGGTCATTCCGGCCGTCACCGCCCTTGCCGCCCGTAACAAGGGTGATGGTGCGCGGACTTCAGTCCGCCCCGGAACCCCGTGCAACCCATGGACCGCGAGCTTCAGCTCGCTGATCCGGTCCGGCGAAGCGAGCTGAAGCTCGCGGTCCATCTCCTACCCGGATCACATGGGGCAAGGTCGACTGTCCGGATCTTCCGCCCGTCACCATCCTTCCGGCCGCGGCGGACCGAGGGCGGTCCGCCCTACCTCAAGAAAGGACCGCGCGAGCCCACTCGCGCCCCGGAACCCCGGCCCTCCAAATGCGCGAGTGGGCTCGCGCGGTCCGCTGCGCCACGATCTTCGGATCCTCCATAACTCCCTGATCTTGCTCCACCTACCCCGACTCCGAGTCTCACCCCCCAATTCCGCCATCCATCCCCCCTCAAACTTTTACCCCGCGCTTTTCCGCGAAAGGGCAACAAACCGGTCCCGAATCGGCCCAAAAGCCGACTAACATTTTAAAATTCCGGGATCGGCCGGAACGTCGAAATCGGGCTGAAAGATTTTCTTGGCCCTATCGTGGCACCAAGCCTCAAGCCGCTGACTGACGTAACTCATTGAAAGACCAGCACGTGGCGAAAACGCGTGGTGCTGTCAAGAGTCCATTGTAACGCAATTCATACTACATCTTGTATGTGAATAGATTTGTGAATACCATATGAGCAAAAACGTCTTGTCCGATTTTCACCGATCCCTCAGTCTCCCTGACGCTGCGCCCTGCGCGGAAAAGCACTTCACCTGTCCGAAACAGCGCCTCTTCAACCTCTTTTTTCACCCTTCCTTCGACCGATCCCTGTCCCATGTCCGCCACCACCACCATCACCGTCGGAACCCGCACTTTCGTCCTCGATAAGGAGAAGGCCGAACAGGCCTTCCAGGCCAAGAAGGTCATCAACGGCAAGGACACGATGTTCTTCAACATCCTGCCGCTGAAGTACCAATGGGCCTACGACCTCTACAAGACGATGAAGAACAACCATTGGGAGCCGGAGGACATCCCGATGCAGAAGGACGTCGAGCAGTGGCGCTCAAACGACGAGATCTCCGACGTCGAGCGGTGGATCATCAAGATGGGCATCGGCTACTTCTCCGCCGCCGAGGGAATCGTCGGCGACAACATCCTGCACGTCGTCCGCGAGGTCGTCACCGCGCCCGAACTCAAGCTCGTCCTCGGCCGCCACGCCCATGAGGAGAACATCCACGCCGATTCGCTGGTCTACATGCTCAGCTCGATCGGCCTCAACCCGCACGAGTGCGAGGCGATGTTCGAGGACGTCCCGACCATCACCGCCAAGAACCACTTCGTCACCTCCAACAGCCGGGCGCTGCGCCGCGACATCGACCTGACCGTCACCGAGAACAAGCAGGCGCTGGCCAAGAACATCTTCATGTTCGGCCAGGTCATGGAAGGCACACAGTTCTACGGCCTGTTCGGCATGATCCTCAGCCTCTACCGCCAGAACAAGTTCCCGGGCATCGGCCAGATGTTCCGCTACACGCTGCGCGACGAGTCCAATCACATCGAGGTCTTCCGCAACCTGCTGATGGACCTCATCGACGAGAACCCGGACATCTGGACCGAGGAGTTCAAGGAAGACCTCCGCGCCACCATGGCCGAGGGCATCCGCCTCGAGAAGGAGTTCATCCGCGACTGCCTGCCGGTCTCCGGCATCGGCCTCAACGCCGAGGATTTCGAAATCTACATCGACTACATCGCCAACCGCCGGCTCGACTCCTGCGGCCTCAAGCCGCTCAAGGACGACGTCAAGAATCCGTTCCCGTGGCTCGCCGAGATGATGGACATCAAGAAGGAGCAGAACTTCTTCGAAGGCCGCGTCACCGAATACCAGAAGGCCAGTGCCCTCGGCGATGTCGATGATGATGATCTGTGATGGTGTGTCCTTCCTGACCCTGGCTGCCGACTCCGGTGATGAGTGTTCGGTGGCCGGTGGTCAGAGGGCATGAAATGCCAAAGTCCCGACACTGTCCCACCCTGTCTCCTCCAATTCCGGTCCAAGCCGTCCCCAACGTCACTCCCAAAGAACTGACCACCGGCCCCTGACCACTCATCACCAAAGCCTCAGCCGCTCACCCGCTCCGCACTTTTCCCGCTTCCGCCGCCTCCAAAAAACCACACCGCCTCCAAAGAACATGTACTCCAACCTCACCCTCGACGAAGATCTGTTGCTCAAGCAAGTCATCACCGACCGTTTCGCCCAAGCCGCCGGCGAAGGGGGTGGGGGACCGGAAAGCCGGAGCTTCGACTGGCGCGGCGTGCTCTCGACCGACCGCCGCAAGCCGATGCCCGACATCGTCGTGCTGCGCGGCAATCAGGAAGCCAATTTCACCCTCGATGACGTCGCCGACGCGATCGGCCACTCGCTCACCGACCTGCTGATCGCCCGCAAGGAGAAGGAAGACAGCATCTTCACCGAGGAGAACCGCAAGTTCGTCTCCGACGTCGCTCACGCCGTCGCCAACTCGCTGACCAAGTCGATCGACGAAGGCGGCCGCCTCCGTCTTTCCGAGGCCGATCTTTACCTCCTCATCGAGAAGGCGCTGCTCGACAACGACGCTTACGATGTCGCCAAGTCGCTCGCCTTCCGCCGCTCGATGGAGCAGGGCGGCTCTATCGCCGCGGGCACCCAGCCGCACGCGCTGCCGGTCCGCCTGATCCGCCGCAATGGCAACGTGGTGCCGTGGAGCGAGACCAAGATCGAGATCGCCGTCCGCAAGGCCTTCCTCACCATCCACGAGATCCCGGAGCCAGCGGCCGACATCGCCAAGGCGGTGACCGAGCTCGTCCGCACCGGTGACCAGTCGTTCGTCCACATCGAGGACGTCCAGGACATGGTGCAGGAGGAACTGATGCGCCAGGGCCACTTCAAGGCCGCCGCGCACTACATCCGCTACCGCGACGAGCGCGCCCGCCTGCGCATCGACGAGGAAGCCTCGCCCGACGAGTCGGCGCAGGACCTTTTCATCTCGGTCACCACCGACGACGGCGAAACCAGACTTTGGGACGGCCTTGAGCTGAAGAAGCGCATCCAATTCGCCTCGATCGGCCTCGACCTGTGCCTCGACGAGGCCGAGATCGAACGCGAACTCCGCCGCTCGGTCGGCGCCGAGATCAAGGAGCGCGACCTCCGCAACACGGTCATCCTCAACGCCAAGTCACTCATCGAGAAGGACGCCGACTTCGCCAAGTTCGCCGGCCGCATCCTGCTTTCCTACATCTACGAGGAGGTCCTCGACTGGTCGATCCAGCGTGACGGCATCGAGAAGCTCAAGGCCGCCCACCAGGCCGCCTTCAAGCAGTACCTCAAGCACGGCATCGCGATCAAACGCCTCAACCCCGAGCTGCTCGAGACCTACGACCTCGACAAGCTCGCCGAGGCCTTCGACCCGACCGCCGACCTCGACTTCGACTACCTCGGCATCCAGACGCTCTACGACCGCTACCTGATCGTCGACAAGACCGGCACCAAGCCGCGCCGCCTTGAGACGCCCCAGTTCTTCTGGATGCGCGTCGCCATGGGCCTGTTCAAGCGCGAGGAGACCGACGCCGAAGGCTGGGTCATCCGCCTCTACAACCTCTACAAGGGCCGCCGCTTCTGCTCGTCCACCCCAACGCTGTTCAACTCCGGCACGCTCCACAGCCAGCTCTCGTCCTGCTACCTCTACAAGGTCGATGACTCGATCGAGAGCATCATGCACCGCGGTATCGCCGAAAACGCCTTCCTTTCGAAGTGGGCCGGCGGTCTCGGCGGATCGTGGACCGCGGTCCGCGGCACCGGATCCTACATCCAGGGCACCAATGGCGAGTCGCAGGGCATCATTCCGTTCCTCAAGCTGCACAACGACCAGCTCGTCGCCGTCAACCAGGGCGGCAAGCGCCGCGGCTCCGGCTGCGCCTACCTCGAGTCTTGGCACAACGACATCGAGGACTTCCTCGAGCTGCGCAAGAACACCGGTGACGACCGCCGCCGTTGCCACGACATGAACACCGCGAACTGGATCCCGGACCTGTTCATGAAGCGCATGGAGGCCCGCGAGCACTGGACGCTCTTCCGCTCCAACGAGTGCCCCGACCTGCACGACCTCTACGGCAAGGCCTTCGAGCAACGCTACGTCGAGTACGAGCAGATGGCCGCCGAGGGCAAGGTCTGGTCCCGCCAGATCCCGGCCATCGACCTCTGGAAGGGCATGCTCAAGATGCTCTTCGAGACCGGCCACCCGTGGATCACTTTCAAGGACCCCTGCAACGTCCGCTCGCCGCAGGACCACGCCGGCGTCATCCACTCGTCGAACCTCTGCACCGAGATCACGCTGAACACCTCCGATGAGGAAACCGCGGTCTGCAACCTCGGCTCGGTGGTGCTCGACACCCACATCACGCCCGACGGCGCGCTCGACCACGAGATGCTCAAGGAGACGATCACCGTCGCCATCCGCGCGCTCGACAATGTCATCGACATCAACTTCTACCCGACCGATGCCGCCAAGACCGCGAACTCGCGCCACCGGCCGATCGGCATGGGCGTGATGGGCCTGCAGAACGCGCTCTACAAGCGCGGCCTGAGCTTCGCCTCCGACGCCGCCGTCGAGTTCAACGACGAGTTCATGGAGGCCATCGCCTACTACGCCTACAGCGCGTCCAGCGACCTCGCCGGCGAGCGCGGCACCTACTCGACCTACAAGGGCTCGAAGTGGGACCGCGGCCTGCTGCCGCAGGACACCCTCGACCTGCTTGAGGACGAGCGCGGCAAGGAGCTCGACGTCCCGCGCGGCGGCAAGATGGACTGGAGCGTGGTCCGCGAGAAGATCGCCGAGCACGGCATGCGCAACTCGAACGTCCTGGCGATCGCCCCGACCGCCACGATCTCGAACATCATGGGCACCACCCCGTGCATCGAGCCGAACTACAAGAACCTCTACGTGAAGAGCAACCTGAGCGGCGACTTCATCGTCCTCAACGGCACCCTGGTCAACGACCTCAAGAAGGAGGGTCTTTGGAATCAGGAAATGCTCGACCAGCTGAAGTACTTCGACGGCGAGCTCGACTCCATCGACGACATCCCCGAGGCCATCAAGCAGAAGCACCGCACCGTCTTCGGTGTCGGCTACGAGTTCATCGTCGATGCGGCCGCAAGGCGCCAGAAGTGGATCGACCAGAGCCAGAGCGTGAACCTCTTCCTCGCCCAGCCGGACATGAAGACCCTGTCTCACATGTACCGCCGCGCCTGGGACAAAGGCCTCAAGACCACCTACTACCTGCGCACCCTCCAAGCCTCCAACATCGAGAAGGCGACCATCTCGGTCAAAAAAGAAGTCCGCGGCGGCATGGCCGGAAAGCAGTATACGGAAGCTGAAAAGAACGCGTGCTCCATCGATGCGATGCTCAATGGCGGCACGTGTGAGGCGTGCCAATGAAGCTCTCACTCGAAAACACCGACCTGTCCTTCGTAGCCTTCATGACCACCAAAGCCTTGGCGGCGGTGGTGGCGACGGGGGAAGCCAAGAAGAACGCGTGTTCGATCGATGCAACGCTGAATGGAGGGCCGTGCGAGGCGTGTCAGTGAACTCCGCGACGTCAACTTACGATGGGTGAGAGCGCGCCGCCTCTGCCGCTGCAATTTTGGGTCTGCTAAATCGACAAAGCCTAATAGGATGGCGGATACAGAATTCCATGTGGTCGTCATAGATGACAAACTGGAAACCTGCGACCGAGTCATGGAGCGATTGTCGGGTATGCGAGTTGCCGTCAATGCAGGCCAGAGCCTCTCCGTGTTGGTGTCAATGGTGCATATTGTCTTGGAGAGACAGTATCTGGATGAATCTCCAGAGAGGGACTCATGGACCTTTCACCCAGATACTCTTGCCCAGCTTGAGCGTGCGTCACGCAAAAAAGCAGATATGGTGCTAGTTGATTACATCTACATTGATGGGGTGGTCTCAAAGTATTTTGCAGAAAGATCAACACACACCAAAATCTCAGAGGCGGAACTCAAGCGACGGATTCTAAACCCGAGCCATCTCCGCGATTGGGTTGCCAGCCACGACGGTGTCGAACGAAAGATACAGGCGAGGATTCTTGAGAATCTTTTCCTGCTTGAAGGCGCCGTCTATCTCCACACCTATACCCCGCAAGGTGCACATGTTGCAACAGGATCGATGGAGCAAAGACGGAGAATGGCAGGTGTGGCGTTTCCAAATGGTCGGATTGATGTCATCGATACGAGGTCAGAGCTCTACAACAATGAGGAGTTTGATTGGCCGAATCCCGATAGTAAGTTTTGCAGTCGATACTATCCATACCAATTGGCCGTATTGTTCGCGCAGATTGTTCAGACAGAGATGCTGCGGTCAGTCGTCGACCGTGTGACTCCGCATCGAAAGGTCTTTATAGTACATGAAAGAGGCAGCGATGAGCGGAACGAGGTCGCTTCTTTGATGCGGGACTTGTCGCTCGAGGCGGTCATACTCGATGATCAGCCAAATGTTGGTAGCACAATTCTCGCCAAGCTCCGACACTACGCTGATGTTGGATTTGCTGTCGTAGTGCTTACCGGCAAAGATCGTGGAGGTTTTGCTGGCGACGGGCCAAATGGGCAACGACCTCGAGCCCGCCAAAACGCTATCTTTGAACTTGGTTTTTTCTTAGCGCTACTGGGCGACAAACGTGTTTGTTGCCTATGCACACCGAATATTGAGCTGCCCACCAATTACCGTGGTCCGCTCTATCTCGAACTCGATAAGGAGGGTGAGTGGAAGAAGAGCCTTGCGAGGGAAATCTCGGCTGCCGGATTGGGAATTGATCCGGGCTGGGTTGAGAGAGAATCTCCCGAACGAGTTGAAGAGTGAATGAAATCGGTGATCTGCTCCTCATGCTGCTCGGAACATTCAACCGGCGTTTCCTGGATATCTTGATTCCTAGAACGCGGTCGATCCGAGTTATTGCGTCAGTCGATACTTGGTCTTTGAAAAATCAACATAAGGTTCATATCCAAGCGTCTCTTGGAATATCTTTCGGACACGCAAAGCTACGCGATGCCTCCCAATCTTGTTCTGACTTAGTAGAGGGCCTAGAGTTACTTTCGTTCGATTCGTAACCGATCTTCTCATAAAAAAAGGCTCGGAAGGTTCAAAGAATCGAGCTTTGGAAGCATCGCCATCTTGGCAACCTTCGACTGATCTGAGTTCATTGATCGTCACCGGTCTGATTATCCGTGCTTCGCGTTCCGTTTGCCAGCGAGGATGTTTATAGCAAAAACGCAGCATCTCCAAATTCATCCAAAACGAATCAGGGTGACCTTCAACTTCCTTCGGGCAACTAACACACTCCCGTTGAAGTAGTGCCCAAGTCCGAGCGAATTCGTCATCGGCGTATTTTACTGCGTAGAGTTGACTCAACTCGTCGAAACCGTGATCAAGCTCCATCGTTAGGGCAACGCCATTATTGCCTCCATACGCCCTCCACATGTCCAAGTTATCTCCAGCCTCTTCAAAGCTGTCTTCCAAGGAAAAGCTTGTGGTAACTGTAATCAGTCCTCGTGAGTTTGTCCCAGGAGGCTCTCGAATCCATTGGAGATAGTTGGAGAGTTTCGATGCCCCTTGGTTCTTGGAAAGTGCCTTCTCGATCCACTTGAAAAGTTCTTGGCCCTCCATTTCATCGTTCAGCAGATTCACTGGCGTCGCCCAGAGGCGGAGCCCCGGATTGCTGCGTTTCGAATCATCTTTGGCGGAGTTCAGCATTGCCCAAACAGTATCCAGATCACAGTAGTGTGTGAGCACTAACTTTGAACCTGCCGCAGGTCTTAGGCGATGAAGCTCGAGCACCTGTGCGGCGATATCCTCAGATCGAGGTCCATCTTTCTCGGAATCGATGGAATCCGGGGGTTCTGCGTGACGTGATATGATATTCGCAAAACGTCTAGGCCGCGTCAGTTGTTCCCTAAATCTATCATCGCTTATGGTTCGACCTCTATCGATGTCGAACCGATACCGGACGAAAGGGCTAATCAGATTCTCATGATCACGGGTGATGCGATCGTAGACTTCTGAAGAATTCTTAAAATATTCGACCCAAAAATCGTCGGCCTTTGGGGAATCAGGGGTAAGCTTAGCGAAGTCTACCGAGCGCTCAACGATGTAAGCAAAAATCCCTTGTAGGCTGGTGAGGCATTTGAGGACTTTGTTCTCATCTTGGAGAAGTCCCGTGTTGATTCGAGCGCAGATAAAAGTTGGAACACTGATGTCTATTAGGTGCTCGGAAATGAGGGTGTCAGGTTGCTTCGCCTTATCCACATAGACGTCAACTCCTGGTGCTGTAAGAATATACAGTTTTGGAGAATCATAGTTGCACGCGTCTTTGAATGTGATTTCTGACGGAAGCCTTGCCTGTTCGGGGCTGGTCTCCGGGTCGATGATTTCCAGTAGCTTGTGCTTAGGTTTAAGTTCTTTGAGTTCTTTGAGTGCTGTGATAAGTGTATCCACCAATGGCCTACTATCGGTGATTATTACCTTATCTTCGGTTTCCGCATCGTCGGTTTCCGTATCCTCGGCGTGAGTTTGCTCTCCATGTTTTCGTCTGAAGATCGCATGCAGCTTATAATTGGTAAGTGGGACTCGTAGTATACGGTGCCCCTGCTCAACGAGGGACTGTACGGAATCATCGGTCCCTACAAAAAACTCGCAATCACACCACCGGAACTCGGGCGTTCGGGTCTCTCGAGTGTCGAACTCCATCAGGATGATGCGTTCAAGCGTGGGTTGTCGGGCCAAAGCGCTTCTTAGTAAACTAGCGCTCTCCTTAAGATCCTTTGGAATTCCGGAGGGTTTGTCAAATACCTGGGTTGTGAGAAAGTATCCGAGGGAGAAAATATTCGGATGGGGCGTGATATGAAATGCCCAGTCCAAGCCTGATACCGGCGAACCTTCCTCTGAAAGCTGCTTGCACCGCAAGCATCTGCTTTTCGCTACATTTTGAGGCATGGCTTAAGCATGTTTGTCGCCCTTTACTCTTGCTCGAAGCGAAGGGTAGCCCCGAGTGCTTTATCGGCGGCGCATCAAGGTGTCTTGAATGAGCCTGGAGGCAGTGGGGTTATCTGTATGGTCTCGCTAAGGCCAAAGAAAGCGATTACTGTCTCTTGAATACCTTGGTGTGAGAACTTCCCTTCTTCTGTCATCGTTTCGTTGTAAGCCTCGGCAGTTGTGGTAGGGAAATACTCCTGCTCAATCGCAGCCTTGAATTCATCTATAGTGTACTTCGTTGCGGCTTGCCTGTCCAGATAGTCAATGGTTTCCCGGCTATTGCCTTCAATGTCTGACATAACGTATGCGACGCATTCAAACCACATTTGGATGACCGCACGTACGTCGTCACCCCGCTCGCGCATTGTACTCTCCTTCACTAGGAATCCGGTAATGTCCGCGAATCCAACATCGTCCATTGTGAAGACAATTTCGCCGCCGCGTCTCTTTGTCTCGTTGAGTTGGGTGAGTCCTGCGGCGGCAATGTCGAGGGCGCCGGATTGAGCGGCTAGTAGGCCATCTTCGATGACAATCTTGTGGGTGTCGATTTCGGATAATGGTACATCGTTTGATCTGGCGACATGGGCTAGCACCAGTTCGTAGATGCTCTTATCAGGATAACCGAATTTCTCGTTCTGGAGAATGTCAGACGCATATTGTGATACTACTCCAGTTTCGCGGAGTGGTTTGATGCCCTTATCGAAAGTCACAAATCCACCACCTTTGAAGACATAGGCAGGATAGACAAATAGAACAGGGTCGTCGGAGTCGGTGTTCAGGTTCTTGTATTGGTTTAAGTAGCCTATGAAGCTTCCAAATCCAATGTCTGCGCCCGCGCTGGCGCTTGCTACCGAGGGAACAATATCTTCAAATGGGAGTGTAATAAGGTTGATTGAAACGCCGTATTTTTCCTCAAGTCCAAGATGCTTGTAGTTAACGAGCATGCCTTGGTCCTGGTATGGCGCTATGGCGACTGTTATCGACTGTTTTCCCGAATTCCCATCGCGATTGGTCCAAACGATTGCTGCCGCTAGCGTAAGTAGCGTAACGAGGCCGAGAGTGGCCATCGTGAATTTGATGCGACGTGGCTTCTGTTTTGAGGCGTTCATTGTTTCCAGTAAATCAGATGTCTCCAGAATACGATTAAGAGGCGGTCGAAGGCTACCGTTATGGTGCCGAGAATTGCAGCAGCTAAGAAAATTACGTCCATTGAGAACGTGGCGCGAGAAATTTGTATGACGTGACCAAGGCCAGTCTGTGAGCCTAGCATTTCGGCGACAAGTGCTACGCCAATTGCCATAGCTAGGCCGAACCGCAGTGTGGGTAGCAAGCCCTCTAAGGTAGCTTGGAACCAGTACTGTGAAACCAGGGTTCTTGGTTCAATGTCGAACGATTTAAACATTATAGTAGCGTCCCTATCCGGAGACTCAAGTTTGTCGGCGATTGCGACGAATACATTGAGCCCTAGACCAGCGGTAAGCAGCAGGATCTTACCCCATTCTGAGAAACCGAACCAAAGTAGGAAGAACGGCACCATTGCGATCGGGGGGACGGCGCGTAGCGCATTCACCATCGGGATGAGATGACGTAAGAGTGAAGCTCGAAAGCAGAGAAGAGCCGTGGTGAGGCCGAATCCCAAGCCGAGAACGAAGCTTAGAATGATACGGATGGAGGTGTGAAGGGTGTCTATCAGTAGCGCTGGCCCCAACGAATTCGCTGCTGAGAACACCCCTATGGGGCTTGGAAGGTAACGATCGGAGATTTGAAATCCGTACTTCACCGCCAACCAGATGGTGAGCGGTAGTGTCCATGCGATGGCCTTGGTTATGAATTGCCTGATCGCTGATTTCATTCGATCATGAAATTAGGTGGGTGTGCGGAGGGTCTCCTTCAAATCGAAACTGTTCCCAGTGAGTGTTGGTGAATTCCCCAAAATAGTGTGAGGTGCAGATGATACGGATTTTGGTGTTATTGATGATATGGTTCGCAAACCGCTCCCTTCTATTCTCGTCAAGATAGTTAAACGGTTCGTCTAGCAGGAGTAGTTCTCGATCAGAGCAGAAGGCGCGAACGAGCTCGATCATCCGGCGTTGTCCAAACGACAAGGTGTAGACCGGCTGGTTGAGTATCGGCTCGATCATGCCGAAGAGGGGGTGTGAGCGGAAGGATGCGATCGGGCGCTTCAGGAACAGTTCGATATTCCGCGTTCCGGACAGCCATGGAACCAGCATATCATTCTGGAGAATCATGCCGGTGCGGAACGGATTGTTAATGAACGTGGATTGGTCGGTCGGCTTAAGGTAGCCTCCAATTAGTTTTAAGATGGTGGTCTTGCCGCAGCCAGAAGGCCCAACAAAGAGCGCCAAACGTTCTCGTACGTTCAGATTAAGGTCTGAAAACAGTGGGGTGCTGCCGTACGAGAAGCTTAGATTGCTTGCCTCTACTCCATGTGTGGTTGGGTCCGATTGCATTTGGAGTGCACCCACTCTTGCCAGGATTTGGGCGAATTCGTTCCCGGGGTGACTAGTTCCGGAGGCGTGCAAAAGTTTCCTCGGCCGTTTGAAGTCGGTTTACACGTCTCCCGCTACCCTGGTATCCCACCGTGTGCAGAGATTCCAATGGTTTCAGAACAAGGTCATCGAAAGTTACTCTCATCAGACCCCGATCAATCGGATCGCCATCGATTTCCTTGAGGATCCCCGCTTGCATGAGCGGGAGCATTGCTTTGATTGAGTCACTACGGCTTTCATTGAAAGCGTCAAAGTATTTACTTCCGATCAGAATGACGACTTTTCCCGCGCGCTTTTCGAGGTTTATAGAGGCGAAACCCTTCAAGTAGCTGCTGGGTGCGACCATTTCGGCGTATTGCGGCCTGAGACTCGCGGTTCGGAAGTAGGGAGCAAAGATTGTCAAATCAAAGTCTAGATGGTCTGATAGAGAGAGGATGTCAGGGATGTCTTTGATGTTGGCGGCTGATATTGTATTCAGGCTCCGAAGCTTTTTGCACCCTTTCTCCCTGAAGTGATCCACAGCTCGTTCTAGCGAGGCAAGAGGGCCGCGTCCGTGCCGACCAAAGCTCTCAATGCCACCATCGACGCTTATGTCGATCCAAGCGAGTTGTTGGACGGTTTCCGAGCCGAGTAGTCTTGCGTTGAGGCCGTTCGTTATCAGGCTAACCGATTTGCCGGACCGTGTGAATTGTTCGACTGCTTGGGAGACGAACTCTGCGGATCGACGATTTGCCAATGGCTCTTTGCCGACGATTGCGATGTGCGCAAATTCCGACGCTGCTAGCCACGTAACGGTCTTTGGGTCGAGTAGCTCGTTTGTGTCGGATTGATACTGGAGGTAGCAGTGCGTGCATCTGAGATTGCAAGCGTTGTTGACAGTAACGGTAACAGTGTGTAGCACCGAGGTTTCCTCCGGTGTTGTTAGGATGGCAGAGCCTGACATTGAACCCCACATTTGATCGGTGTTCGTTTGGTGTTTTAAACAGGGCTGGATGAATTGCCCCGGGAAGGGCTAGGGGCCAGGTTGCTGTAATGTAGGGCAATGAAAGGGTGCGCCGGTATACTGCGTCTGCGGGACCGTGTTGGAATTTGCTCGTTCATCCTACAAAGCTGGTTCGTGCTTTTCCTGTGGTCAAGGGCGGGTTTGGGCGCGGGAGGAAGGTTCCGTCGTAGAGGTGCGTCATTAGCCGCCGTAACGCTGAAGAGCCGTGAAACGGGTCGGTGAAAAGGGTCGGTCCTCGAGAACGGGTGTGGACGGTTGGATGGTTGTGGCGGTCGGTTCGTTCCATGGTCTGAAAGGGGTCAGTCCTCGCAAGTTAACAGCGTTCAAGCCGTCCAACGGCGGCTTGCCACGCCACTTGAATTCCCTAGGCTCAGTCGTTTATGGAAGAAGGCGCTGATCCACCCTCCGGCAACATGAGGATTCCAATTGCTCTCGCCGTGCTCGGTATGATCTTCGGTGCTGCCGGGCTGTATTTTGGCCTGGCGGCGAACCAGCGGCTTGCGGCGATTGGCGAGTCGATTGAAGCGGGAAGCACGGGGCTCGGAGGCCTCGAAAGCCGCATGGAGGATTACGAGACCCAGAGGGCTGAGCTGGGTGCCCAGGTGGAGAAACTCGAGGGTGTCGTCAAGGAATTCGAAGGTGCCGTGAAACGTGCCAGTGACGACAGCGAGCGACGGGGTGGAGCGATCACCGAACTGGCGACGGCACTGCAGGTGAACCGGACGCAGATCATCAAGAATGCAGAGTCGATCTCCAAACTGGCGCGTGTCGAGGTTCCTGCGGTTTCGCCTGCTGCCCCCAGCATGCCCGACTTGCCCACGCCCCCGGAGAGTCTGCCCGATGCACCAACGACTCCCGACGAACCCGAAATGCCTGACACAGCAGGAACGCCTGACACAGGAGGAGTGCCTGAAACACCAACTTCCCCCGATACACCAAGCATCGCTGAGACACCCCGTGCAGGCGACACACCGAGCGCTACCACGACCTACGTCATTCGTGCGGGCGACACCTTCGGGAAAATTGCGAGCCGCCTGGGAATCGAATTGCAGGCCATACTGGATGCCAATCCCGATGCAGACCCGTCGCGTCTGCAGATCGGCGATGTCATCAATGTTCCGACTGACGACTGATTTCTCGAGTGAAGGGGGGCGGTCCTGAATGGCGCTTCCTTAGGAGTGTTTCCGGGAGGTGAAAGGGGTCGTGAAAGGGGTCAGTCCGCGTGAAAGGGGTCAGTCCGTGAAAAGTGGCATTGACCTGTGGGAGCGGCGCTGTTTCCCTCCCCCATGGCGCGGCAGGCCAGATACGAGGCGGCGGGAGCGGTCTACCACGTGATGGCCCGTGGGGACGGGGGGCGCGATGTGTTTGAGGACGATCGGGACCGGTTGAAGTGGCTGGACCGGATGGCGGAGGTTTGCGGGAAGTATGGCTGGCGGGTGCACGCTTACGTTCTGATGGGTAATCATTTCCACCTGCTGCTCGAAACGCCGCAGCCGAATCTGGTGTCGGGCATGAAGTGGTTGATGGGGGTGCATTCGCAGGACTGGAACCGCAAGCGCAAGCGACGTGGCCATGTGTATCAGGGCCGCTACAAGGCCGTGGTGGTCAACGGTGAGGACGGCGCCGGGTATTTCAGGATCGTGGCGGACTACATCCATCTCAATCCCGTGCGCAGCGGTTGGGTCGGAGGGACGACGGGGAAGCCGCTCGCCGAATGGCGATGGAGTAGCTTTCCGTATTACGGACGACGGAAAGCACCGGCATGGCTGGCGACTGAGAAGGTGCTCGGTGCGTTCGAGCTTTCGCCGGAACGACGAGGCAGAAGAGCCTATGCCGGATATCTGGAGGAGCGTGCGAGGGACCGTGAGGGTGCTCTCAATGACGAGTCGCTGCGGTTTCTCAGACGGGGGTGGTATTTGGGCGACGAGGGCTTCCGCGACCGATTGGTCGATGCTCTGGCCGATGGAATCAGGCCCAAACGCCGAAAGGGAAGCGTGTCGGGTGGGGCCGCACGGGCTCACGACGAGGCGGAGGCGGAGAGGATCGTGCGCTGCGGGTGGATTGAGTTGGGGATTCCTTCAGAGCCAGGGAACCTGGCCGGGAGGGGGGCCTTCAGGGATGAGAAGGCGCTGCTGGCGTGGTTGTCGCGGAAGCTCACGTCGGTTTCACGGGACTGGGTCGCGGAAAGGTTGGCGATGGGTCACCCGACCAGCGTGAGCCGGGCGGCGGCCAGGGTGCGGGTGGAACCGGATCTGGCGAAACGAGGGAGAAAGTTGGAGAGGGCAGTTGTGCAACAAATCACGGACTGACCCCTTTGCCTGACCCCTTTGCGGACCCCTTTGCGACCCCTTTGCGACCCCTTTGCGACCCCTTTGCCGGACCCCTTTGCCGCGGACTGACCCCTTTGGCGAGAGACCCCTTTGGGACCCCTTTGGGAGAGGCCGGAACTCGTGACAAGAAGAGAGGCGGCACCGGGCTGGACGCCACCTCGCCAAAGCTGCAAGCACGGAGCTTGTGACTAGGCTCTACGGCGGCGGAGCGCGAGCATGCCGAGGGCGCCGAGCAAGGGCAACAAGGTCGCCGGTTCGGGAACCGTGGAGGCGGCGATACGGTTGATCGAACCATTTCCCGAGCGATTGCCCAGGAACGAGTTGTTCGTGTCATTCCCGAAGCTGGCAGCGTCCGCAAAGCTCCAAACCGATCCGTCACCGAAGAACGCGGTCACAGCGCCGGAATCGTCGATCGCGATGGACGTGTTACCGCCATTCTGACCGAAGGGCCGAGTACCCATAAACGCGGCACCGGAGTCGCTGATGAAGTTGGCCATGGACGACCACTGCCACACATCGCCGTTCCACAGCAAGGCGGTGACGCTACCGCCCGGACCGATGGCGAGGTCGGTGTCACCACCATTCAGTCCGCCGCGGTTGCCCACAAAGGTAACATTGGTGTTGGTGATGAAGTCACCAATGGTCGCCGCCGTCCAAACGTCGCCCCCGTTGTAGAAGGCATAGACCGTTCCATCATCACTTATGGAGAGTGAGGCGTCGTTCCCGGTGCCCCCGGAAGCCGACGCATTGCCGAGGAAAGTACCACCTGTGTTGGTCGCAAAGTCAGCGGCGCTGGCGAAGCTATAGACGTCGTCATTATCGAGCCACATGATGACAGCGGCATGAGCTGACGTTGTGAGCAAAGCGGCGGCGGCTATGCCCAGGGCGACACTTGGACGTCCCGTCTTCGTGGGTTTCTTCATCTATTTGATATGATTGAATCTTTTCGCCACCCAGCCGTGTCGGCCGGACAGACGCCTTCGAGAATTTCTGCAGGTAGCTTATGGGGTATGGCCAACCGGATCCCTCTGCCAAGAGTGCCTGCCAAGAAGGATCCAATTGAAGAACCGCGAACGGGCCCAAAACCCGACAAGAAATTTTCGCTCTCCGTCAGGTTTGCTGACCGCTGAAGGGGTGACGCACCCGGGAACGGCTTTGCTTTCGGGGTGTGAAGTTCCTCTGAAAAGCGAAAGGAGACGGTCCTCGCAATTTAACAGAGGGGAGTTGAAGCCGGTCAGTCTTTGGGAGCGGTAAGTCCATTCGGTTTTGCGCTCGATTCGAGGAGTCTGTCGCTCTCTGAAGTGATGAAGGTCCTGCACCCCTTGCAGTTGGAGCGAATGTTCGAAAGTTAGGACTGACCCCACCTGCTGACCCCACCTGTGACCCCACCTGCACGTCCGCCGGCAACAAAACCTCGCGATCCCGCCCCGTCATCCTACTTCGCGCGGTCAGGGCGAAGGCGGGACGAGTCTGGCCTCGACTCGGTAGAAGGCTCGCGACATCGGTTGATTCGTGTCGGTCACTTGGATCATGCCGGGCGCATAAGCCGGCGTAAACCTGGCCTCGATGCCCGGTTGCACCTCGAGCAAATCGGTGGAGCCGTCGTAGCGGAAGATCGGCACGAAGCTCCCGGGAGACAGGTCGGGCGAGCGGCTGAGAATCCAGATCGTGTGGGGTCCGGCGGCGGGATTGAGCCCAAAGAACATCTTCCGCTCCCCCGAACCGTTGATCCGCGGTGCCGTGAGGTTGCGGGAATTCCCGGGATCGGCGACGCTCGGATTCGTGCCCAAGGCGTACTCGGCGCCGAAGCCATTGCCATCGCCGTCGAAGTCGCTGTCCCAGAACAGGCCGAGGTCGCTGAGCAAGCCCTGGGACTCGACGGCCCCGAGGTCCACTCCATCTCCGACAAGCCGCGGCAATCCCCGTTGGTCGGTTGGCGACTGTTCGGGACCGAGTCCTCCCCAGGCGTCGATGGCGGGGCATCCAGGCAGCGGAGGCATGGTCGCCGTAGCGCCGCCGTAGTCGCCGAGAGGAGCGAGCACCGGATCGCCGCCGATCAGATTGGGACCATCCAGCGAGAGAGCACCGGGTCCGGCGACATCTTCCGGCAGGTTGGCGGCGGCGATGCTGCCCACGATGGAGAGATTCGTCGCTGCACCTAGATAAACCGCTCCGCCTTGCCCTCTGCTGCCGCCACCCGTTCCGCCGACCGGATTTCCGCTGCCGGTCGCGTTGCCGGAGATGGTGGTCTCGGTGACGAGCAGCGTGCCGCCGGAGATATGGATCCCGGCTCCATGCCCGCCATCTCCACCGCTTCCGGCGTCGCCTCCGTTTCCGCCCGCTCCGGTGGTGTTGCCCGCGATGGTCGAGTTGTGGATCTGCAGCGAGCCGCCCTGCTGATCGATTCCGCCGCCGGATCCCCCATCGGCACCGTCGTATCCGTAACCCTCCCAGCCCGGCGCTGTGGCCAGCCCGTTGCCACCGCGTCCGGTCGAATTTCCGGAAATGCTCGAGCGCTCGATGACGAGGGTGCCCGCGTTCGAGATGCCGCCTCCCCGGCCGCCCGGCCCCACGATGCCACCCTCGGCCTGCTCGTAGCCGCGGCCGGTCGTGTTCCCGGTGATGGTGACCTCGCGCAACGTGAGCGTACCCAGGTTGAGGATCCCGCCCCCTGGAGCCGCCTTTTGGCCGGGGGCCGTCCCCGAGCCATCCGCCGTCCTGCCACCGGTGATCACCACACCCTCGAGCGTGGCAACCCGCGAAGGATTCACCTGCATGACTCGCGAGAGTCCGCCGGCGTCAATGACCACCGGGTCCACTAGACCCGAGGCATCCACGGCAAGCGACCGGTCGATGACGAGCGGCCCGTGGTCGAGGAGGATCGTCGCTCCGGAGAGAGCCGGGGCGAAGACGATGCCGTCGAGCGAGTGGTCGGCGACCGCCTCGCGCAGCGAAAGCAGCGTTCCCGCCGGGGAGTCGTTCTCGTCGGTGGCGGTGTCAACGGTGCCGAGGTAGTATTCCACCGCACCGATGTCCGTGCGCGCCAGTCCATCCCCGTCGCCGTCCTTGGGCCTCGGGAGCCCACGCTGATCAAACGGCGGGAGCCACCAATCGACGGTGGCGTCGATGACCGGCGATCCCGCCAACGGCAGCATGGTGGCGGTCGGGCCTCCGTGGTCGCCGAGGGGGCCCAGCATCGGGTCGCCGGTGAGGTAGTCGATCCCCGGGGTTCCGAGGTTGGGCAGGCCTCCGGTATCACCGATGAAATTCATGCCGATCGGGTTGACGGCGAGCACTGAGAGATTCGACTCCATGGCGGAATCGTTGAGGTTGCCGGCGAGGATGGTGCGGTTCAGCGTGACCGCGCTGGGCCCGGCGATCGCCGCTCCCGGCCCCGTCTCGTTGCCGGAAATGGTGCAGGAGCTGGCAACGAGCGGAGCCCCGGAATCGAGGTAGATGGCGCCGCCATTGACTCCGCTCGAGTTGTTCGCGAGCGTGCATGTGTCGAGGTCCAGGACACTTGAGACGAAAATGGCTCCGCCGAAGGACGAAGCGGAGTTTCCTGAGAGGGTGCAGGCGGAAAGACTAAAGTCATTACCCTCTTGAAAAATGGCGCCGCCATTGTCGGCACTGCTGCCGGTGATGGTGGTTTCCTCGAGGTAGAGATTCCCTTGAGAATACACCGCTCCACCATTGCCGGTGGTCATTGCATCGCCGTCGGCCAGCACGAGCTTGCGGAGCGTAACCGAGGCGATTGCAGTGGTCTCGAGGACCCGCGACGATCCGCCGGCGTCGATGGAAACCGGATCAGCCAGTGCCGAAGCATCGATGGTGAGGGACTTGTTCGCCGAGATCGCCTGGCCGTCGAGCGCGATGGTCGCCCCCGAAAGCGCTGGAGCGAAGGTGATGGTGTCGCCGGGCTGCGCATCCTCGACCGCCTTGCGCAGCGAGCCTGCGGGAGGGCCGGCCGGATCGCCGACCGAGTCGAGGTTCGTGGTGACCACGATCTCTGCCGCCGGCGAGGGATCCAGGAGCAGGACTCCGAACAGCGGGATCAGGCAGACGATCGGGGTCGGGGAGCTGCATTGTTTCATCAGGGCAGGGATCATCAAGCGAAGCCGCTGAGGCTAGCGATGGCCGGAAGGGGCGTCAAGTTGCCCTGTGGCGGGATCACGAACCGACAGCACGCCGCTTCTCCGCGAGATCACGACGTAGTGAAAGGAGTCCGTGAAAGGGGTCGGTCCTCGCAATTTAACAGAGGGGAGTAGAAGCCGGTCGGTCTTTGGGAGCGGTAAGTCCTTTCGATTTTGCGCTCGATTCGAGGAGTCTGTCGCTCTCTGAAGTCATGAAGGTCCTGCTCGCCTTGCTGTCTGTCACCAGCATTCTGCTGCCGGGGGCGAAGAGCGACAAGAGCCTCCGCATCGGCAACACGGTCCAAGCCGGCTCCATCGCGCAACCCTGCGAAAGGCCTTCAACGGCGGCTTGCCACGCCACTTGAATCTTCTAGGCTCAGCCGTTTATGGAAAAAGGCGTTGATCCACGCTCCGGCAACTTGAGGATTCCAATGGCTCTCGCCGTGTTCGGTATGATCCTTGGTGCCGCCGGGCTGTATTTTGGCGTGGCGGCCAACCAGCGGCTTGTGGCGATTGGTGAGTCGATGGAGGCCGGAAGCACGAGGCTCGGAGGCCTCGAGAGCCGCATGGAGGATTACGAGACCCAGGGGGCTGAGCTCGGTGCTCAGGTGGAGAGATTCGAGGGTGTCGTCAAAGAATTCGAAGGTGCCGTGAAACGGGCCAGTGACGACAGCGAGCGACGTGGTGGAGCGGTCACCGAACTGGCGACGGCACTGCAGGTGAACCGTACGCAGATCATCAAGAATGCAGAGTCGATCTCCAAACTGACGCGTGTCGAGGTTCCTGCGGTTTCGCCTGCTGCCCCCAGCATGCCCGATTTGCCCACTTCCCCGGAGAGTCTGCCCGATGCACCAACGACTCCCGACGAACCCGAAATGCCTGACACCCCAGGAGAGCCTGATACGCCAGGAGAGCCTGACACAGCAACTCCTCCCGATACACCAAGCGTCCCTGACACACCGAGTGAAGGCGACACACCGGGCGCTACCACGACCTACGTCATTCGGTCGGGCGACACCTTCGGGAAAATTGCGACCCGCTTGGGAATCGAATTGCAGGCCATACTGGATGCCAATCCCGATGCGGACCCGTCGCGTCTGCAGATCGGCGATGTCATCAATGTTCCGGCTGACGACTGATTTATCGGGTGAGAGGGGGTTGGCCGCGAAATGCGGCGTCGACGCGGATTGCCGGACCGGCCGGCTCCTGAAGAAGCAATTTCCCAGCAGTTATTCAGTCACCTTGGCGCGGAGGAAGAGGCGGGGGACGGAGTCGGGGATGTCGTAGGTGAAGCTCCAGTGCTCGTGGGTGGCGGAGACGTTGGTGACGACGGGAGTGGGAGTGGTGATGTCGTCCCATTGGTCGAGTGCGGCGCTTTCCTGGAAGACGATGGACGGTTGGCGGTCGCGGGGTTTAGTGAATTCGAAGATCATCCGGATGCCGCCGCTGATCGGTTCGGAGCGGACGTCGAGACCCGCCTCGGGCGGGTCGGGTGAGAGGGGATTGAGCCCGAAGGTCCACTCCCAGAGGTTGACCCTCTCGTCGCCGTCCGGGTTGTCCAGGGGGCCGTCTTCTCCGGGGCCGAAGGCGATCCCGCTCGCCCACTCGGCATACGTCAGGGGTGCGACACTGACCTCGGCGTCGTCGTAGACCCGGACCTGCGTGTCGTCGGCGAAAAGGCGCATCCGGTGGAGGCCGGGAAGGCTGAAGGTTGCACTGGTGGCGGCGGACGAGGGGTCGGCGATCGTGGCGATTCCCGGACCTTCGGCCTTCGTCCATTCGGTGGTCGGGCCGGGTCCGGGGCGTCCGTCGTCGCTGGCGCTGCCGGAGAGGAGGGCGGTGGCGGTGAAGGCGATGCTGCGGTCCGGACCCGCGTCGACCTGCGGGCCGACCCCTCCGGTGGCGGTCGCGCTGAAGAGGTCGCCGACCTCGGCCGGGCTGAGGACCCGGTCGTAGAATCCGATACTGGCGATCTGGCCGTCGAAGGTCGTCCATGGCCCGCCGCCGAGCAGGTCGTTGCCGCCAAGGTGGCCGTCGGCGGTCGTTTCACTGCCGACCGAGTCGGCGATGGTGGCCAGGCCCGAATAAGAGGTTCCGCACCAGTCGTTGACGGCCGGGATCGGTGCCGTGGCCGCCTCGGTGCCGTTGAGGTAGAGCCGGATGACGTCGCCCGCGAGGTCGATCACCCCGGCGAGGTGGATGAAACCGTCGCTGCCGGTCGCGGCGGCGAGAGTGGCGGCGGCGACCGCTCCGGTCGCCGTGCTGGAGCCGCCGTCGTCGACCGCGAACGACACCGTGGAGCCCTGCCGGGTGAAGCTGGCACCGATGTCGCCGCCGGTTTCCCAGATTACCTGCTGGCCCGCCGCGAGCAGGTCGTCCGGCCGGAGCCAGAGGTCAATGGTGGCCGATCCGGTGCTGAAGGCGTCCAGATGGAGGGAGCGTCCGCCGGCCGGGATGCTTCCGCCGCCGAAGTCGTAGGCGGCGTCGAGTCCGGGCAGGGACGGCGCGGGGTCGGTGGTGGTGCGGGTCACACCGGGGGCCAGCGACCAATCTCGGGCACTGTCGCCGAGGGAGTCTTCCCACGTCGGTCCGCCCCCGGGGTCGGCGTCGGCGGCATGGGCGATGGTGGCGGCCGGGGTTATGACGGATGTGGCTCCGACCTCGATGTCGAAGCTGACGGCCCCGGATCCGGCGCCCGGATAGGAGGCGGTCAGGCCGATCGTGTAAGCCCCGTCGAGCGGGAAGCTGATACCGGTGGCGGGGGATGTCGAATCGCTGAAGGTGACGCTGCCCGGGCCGCCCGGCTGGGACCAGAGGTAGGTCGTGCCGGGTGGGTCTTCGATGGTGTTGACCGCGGCGGAGGCCTCGGCATGGAGCAGGACGTCGGTGCCGGCAATCCGGCTGCTCGGGATCCGGGGCCAGACGAGGGCGACTTCCACCTGCGGGACGGCGTCGTTGTCGGTGGCGAAGGCGAAGACCTCCCGCACCGGCTGGAAGGAGGTCGAGGAACAGCGGAGCATGACCCCGCGGTCGAGGGTATCGGTGTCCTCCTCGGCGCTCACCGTGACGGTTTGCCAGGTGTCCCAAGTCGCCGCGTCGAACTCGAGATCGGCCCCGCTCGACACCACGATTCCGTCGTCGCCGAAGACCGGGGCAACGCTGACCCCGACGGTGCCCGCCGGGGCCTGGGCGAGTTTCACCTGGAAGCTGGCGCTCCCGCCTTCGACGAGGGTGAGGCGCGTGGTGTCGATGACGATCTCCTGATCCGAGTAGTTGCCGTGGAGCCGCTCGCCGGCCTTCAGTCCGGTCTCGAAGCTGTCGATCAGCGCCTCGAGCTCGGCGGCCAGAACCGGCTCGTTGGCGAACTCGTTGTCGCGCTCCTGGATGTCGTTGTCGAGGTGGTAGAGCTGGCGGGTGGTGGCATTCGGCCGGCGGAATTTCCAAGGCCCCTGGCGAACCCCGTGCATCGTGTTGCCAGAGTAATAGTAGAGCTCCGAGTGGGGCGAGGCGGCGCCCGGTTGTCCGGCGAGGACCGGCCAGATGTCCTTGCCGTCGATGACCCGGTCCGTCGGGGCCTCGGTGCCCGCGAGCCTGGCGAGGGTCGGGAGCAGGTCGATGTGGCCGGCCACTTCGTCGGTGACCTGCCCGGCGGGAATCATTCCCGGCCAGCGGACGATGCAGGGGACGCGCGGGCCGCCTTCCAGCGTGGTCGACTTCGACTCCCGCAGGGGGTAGGCGGAGCCGACCGCGACGTCATCGAGGTCGATGCCGGCCTTGCTGAGCCACGGTCCGTTGTCGGAGGTGAAGATGACCATCGTTCGGTCGTCGATGCCGAGCGTCTCGAGCCGGTCGAGGATGCGGCCCATGGAGTGGTCGATCTCCATGACGATGTCGTAGTAGTAACCATGGCCGCTGGCGCCGGCGAACTGCGGCCAGGTGGTGCCGTCCGCATTGGTGAAGGTGGTGAGCGACGGCCAGGTCGGCACGTGCGGCATGCTGTGGGCGAGATAGAGGAAGAACGGCCCGGCCTGGTGATCCTCGATGAACTGGAGGGCGCGCTCGGTGTAACGCCAGTTGATGGTGTGCTGGTTGTCCCCGGCATTGGCCCAGCCGGTGCCCATGGTGAGGACCGGGGTTTCGTCCTCGATGAGGAAATTCTCCACCTGGAACATGTCGTTGCTGTAGGGGATCCCGAGCCACGAGTCGAAGCCGTGCCGGATCGGTAGGTACTGCGAAGCTCGTAGCTGGCCCGGGTTGTAGCCGAGATGCCATTTGCCGACCATGCCGGTCGCGTAGCCTTGCGTCTTCAGGATCTCAGCGATGGTGATCTCGGTCGTGTTGAGCCCGAAGTTGGTGTTCGGGTTGATGACGTCCGGCATGTCGACCCTTGGCGCATAGCAACCGGTGACGAGGCTGGCCCGGGCCGGCGTGCAGTTCCGGGCACACGAGTAGTAGCTGGTGAAGCGGATCCCCTGGTCGGCCATCTGGTCGAGCCGCGGGGTGAGGGTGCGGGCGAGGTTGGGGGCCGGGATGTCGGGATCGGTCTGCGGGAAGTTCGGGGCTGGACCGGCGTTCGGGTAGTAGTCGGTCTTGTCGGGATACGTGTAGCAGCCGATGTCGTTGTAGCCCCAGTCATCCATGAGGATGACGATGAAGTTCGGCCGTTCGGGCGGCTCGGGAAAGGAAGCGAGTGCCGGGAGCGCAAGCGCCGCCAGCAGCGCCACGGAGGGAAGGGGCATCATGGGGATCTCGCCGATGCTAGGGTACGGGGGGCGGCAGACGAGGCGAAAAGGTTCCTCCATGCGGCGTGCAGGGAGGCTGCCGGGAAACCGGCTTAGGAGACGACTTCCAGCCCTTCGAGTGTCCGCTTGCCGGTCGAGAACTCGCCCGCCTCCAGCCCGAGGTGCTGCAGGTAGGATACGAACAGATCGCAGAGGGGCGGCGGGTTGTCGGGATTGAAGGCGAGGTGCTGGCCGTGGCGGAAGCGCCCCCCCGCCGCGAGGATCGGGAGGTTGGTGTTGTTATGGCTTGAGGCGTTGCCGAGGTTCGAGCCGAGCACGATGGCGGTCTGGTCGAGCAACGTGCGCCCGCCCTCTTCCACCGATTCGAGGCGCTTCAGGAACTCGCCGAACAGCCGCATTTCCTCCAGTTCGATGATCGCCAGCTTGCCGATCTTGTCCGGGTCCTTGCCATGATGGCTGAGGTTGTGCCAGCCGTCATCGACCCCCTCGAGGTCGACGACCTCGTTGCCTCCCGCCCCGGCGAAGGTGACCAGCCGCGTCGAGTCGGTGCGCAGGGCCAGGAAGATGAGGTCATACATCAGTTCCATCCGGCCGGTGAAGTCGGCCCGGTCCTCGATGTCGGTCGGCGCCTCCTGATCGACTTCCGGTTTCGGGCGGCGCGCCCAGTCCTCGGCGCGCACCAGCCGCTCTTCGAGTTCACGGACGCTGGTGAAATACTGGTCGAGTGTCTCGCCGTCGGACTGACTGGCCGATTTCATCACTCCGCGAGTCTGCTCGCGCACCAAGTCCATGATGCTCTGACCGTCCTGGATCCGGCGCATTTGCGCGGCCTTTTCCTGTTCGGATCCCTCGAGGAACAGCTTCGCGAACAGCCGTGACGGGCGCGACTCCGGTGGGATCCTCACTCCGGAGCGGCTGTAGGAAAGCCCCGCGTTGTTGGCGGAAAGCGACAGCGAGGGCACCCGTGTGAGATGACCGATCCGCTCGGCGGCGAACTGGTCGACCGAGATCGTGTTTCGGAAGCTCGGCTGCCCGGGGTGGGCCGCGCCGGTCAGGAAACTCTGCTCGGCGGCGTGGCCACCGTCGACGTCCGGGTGCATCAGGCCGGACATGATCGTGAATTTCTCGCGCAGCGCCTGCAGCGGCTCGAGGTACGGTGTCACTTCGTAGTCACGTCCGGTGCCGGCCGGAAAGAGGTTCGGAGTGTGGATGCCGAGCGGCGAATTGATCGCAACCATCCGCCGGACGTCGGAGCCCGCGGCTGCAGCCCTGGACGCGCGGCCGAACACCGGCTGCATGCCTTCGAGCAGCGGCAGGCCGAGGCTCACCCCGACTCCCTTGAGAAACGTACGACGGTTCAAGTAGTTCATGGCTCGTGGAAAAGTTCGCTCTCGACCACGGCATGGATCATCGAGCGCAGGCCGTGGCCACCGGTGCGTGTCGAGTCGAGGATCGCGTCGACCTCGCCCCGCTGGCCGGGGCCGATCGCCCGCCCGGTGGCGTAGACGAGCAGCTTCTCGGCAAGCGCTCGGGCGACGTCGTCCGAGTCGGCCAGCAGCGCTTCCCGGAACTCGGTGAAACCGGCGAAATCCCGGCCGTGGCGGGTCTCCCCGGAGGCATCCACCGGCAAGCCGAGGCGGTAGTTCTTCTTGTTGCCGGGCGGTTTGTCACCCTCGCCGAGCGTGCGGTAGCGGTCGCGGACGCCACCGACGGGATCGAATGACTCCAGTGCGAAGCCTGGCGGATCGATGCGGTCGTGGCAACGGGCGCAGGACGGGTCGTGGCTGTGCTTCGCCAGTTGTTCGCGGATCGAGGTCGCCCCGCGGATGTCCGGCTCCACCGCCGGGACGCCGGGCGGCGGCGGCGGGGCGGGCCGGCCGAGGATTTTCTCGAGCACCCAGACACCGCGCAGGACCGGCGAGGTGGTGGTGCCGTTGGCGGTGACCTTCAGCACGCTGCCTTGGGTCAGCAGGCCGCCGCGGATGCTGTCGGCGGGAAGTGCGGTCACCTCGAATCGCTCGTGGCTGTCCGGCCCCTCGAGCCCGTAGTGTTCGGCCAACCGGCGGTTGAGCACGGTGAAATCCGAGTCGAGAAACACGTCGGCCGCCAGATCGCGATCGAGGACCTCACGGAAGAAGCCGCGCGTTTCACCGAGCATCGCGTGCTGCAGCAGCGGGTCGAACTCCGGGTAGAGCTTCGGGTCCGGCGTGGTGAACTCAATTTCGCGGAGATCGAGCCACTGGCCGGTGAAACTCTCGACGAAGCGCTCGCGCTTCGGGTCCGCGAGCATCCGTTCGACCTGCGCGCGGCGCACCGCCGGGTCGGAAAGCCGTGCTTCTGCAGCCAGCGCCAGCAGCTCTTCGTCGGGCATCGAAGACCACAGGAAGTAAGAGAGCCGCGAAGCCAACGCGTAGTCGTCGATCTCATTCTCCCGATTCAGCAGGAGGAAATACGGTGAACACAGTACTGCAGTGACACCCGCCCGGACCGATTCCTCGAAGCTCCGACCCGCTTCCAGCCGGTCGAGGGCCAGTCCGACGAACTGTTCGGCCAGCGGCTCGGGGACCGGTCGGCGCAGGGCGCGCGGGATGAATTCGAGGAGGATCGCCCGCAGGTCTTCCTCCGGCTGGCTTGACACCACGGTGTGGTGCTTCACGTCCTTGCGGTGACGCATCCAGATCGGCGTGCCTGGCTCCATGGAAAGGGTCGGCCGGTCACCGAACAGCCGGATCTGCGACAGGGAGGGGAAGTCCTGGTCGAGCGGACCTTGGACTTCCATCCACTCGATCGCCAGCCCGGGCCGTTCCTCATGCTTGTCGCGCCAAGTGACATGCTCGGGGAAGATCCGCGGGAGCACGTGAAAGGAGTCCCCGGTGTCCATCCAGGTCGAGAACTCGATGACCCGCGGTTGGCCCGGCTTCCCGGTCACGTCGAAGACCCCGACGAAACGGCGCTTCCCGGTTCCGAACAGAGGACCGACAAACACTTCGACGGCAATCAGGCGCTCGCCCGGCTGGTGCGGCCAGACCGCCAGCCGACAGTCGTAGCGGCCGGGTTCGGTGGCATTGACCTCGTCGACCCGCGCCGGCGGCCATCCTGGCGAGAAGTCGACGAAGGCTCCGTGGGACTCAATCGAGCCTCCCTTCTTCCTGTCCACCGAGTCGCGGTTTTCCTTGCGTTCCATCAGCACCGAGCGGCGGGTGCTCGACGGCAGCGGAGGAAAGCGCCGGATCACCGCGTCGAAGGCGACGTCGGCCGCCTCCAGGTAGCGCTCCATCAGCACCGGAGAAATGCTCAGGCCGTCGGCGACATTGTCGAAGCCCATCACCTTGCCGTCCTCGGGAAGCATCTCGGCGAGCGGCGTGTCGATGCCCAGCAAATCGTGAAGCGTGTTCTCGTACTCGTGGCGGTTCATCCGGCGCAGTGCGGGTGGTGGCCCTTCCTCGAGACGCGCGAGACCGGCGGCGATGTGCCCGGTCACCTTCGCCACCTCGACGGCCTCCGGCTGTGGTTCCTTCTTCGGCGGCATGTCCCCGTCCTCAAGCACCTCGAGCACCGTCAGCCAATGCTCGCGGGTCTCGTCGTCCGCCCCATCGAGCGGCGGCAGCGTATCAAGGCGTAGGTCACCCTCGGTTTCGTCGGGACCGTGGCAGGCGATGCAGTGTTGCTCGAAGAAGCTCCTCAGCGGTTCCGCCTGCAGCGTGGCCGTCGCTGCCAGCAGAGCGATCATGACGGAAATTCTCGAGGAGCGGGTGGACATCGCGAATCGCCTGCCTACGGGGGGGCTGGCGGCGAGCTTTCTCCCGAGTGTCATAGGGGTCGCTCCTTGCAATTCAGCATCGGGCACGGCCCCGCTCGCTCGGAAGGGTGGGGGAAGCCTGGGTGACCGTCCAACGGCTCCGCTAATTGCCAACCCGGGGCGCGCCGAAGCCGCCGCCTAGGAAGGGGTGGCCGTCGAACTCGAGCGTCTTGGGATTCTTCACGCGGGGGTCCTTGAGTTCCGTCAGGCGCTGTTCGAGGCGCTGCTGCAGCTCGCCCAGCTTCTGTTGGTAGGCGGGGTCGTCAGCGACATTGTGCAGTTGCTCGGGGTCTTTGCTCAGGTCGTAGAGCTCGTGTTCGGGGCGCTTGCCGAAACAGAGTGCGAAGGCGCGCTTGTGGGCCTCATCCTTGTCCCGGTTCTCGATGATGTCGTTTTTGGTCGGGCCGCCGTCGCAGTCGGCATACGTCCGTCCGGGTCCGTTGCTTTTCTCCGTGTCGCCGGTGCCCGCCGGCCACCAGTCGGGCTGGTAATTGTGGATGTAGAGGAAATCGCGCGTGCGGATGGCGCGCGAGGGATAGCCGCCCATGTTGGGCTTCTCCTGAGCCGGCGCGTGACGTTCTCGGCCGAAGACGATGTCGAGGCGCTTGTCCGGTTCCAGCAGGCCCGACTTCTCCGACTTGAGTAGGCTGACAAAGCTTTGGCCGGTCATTTCTGCCGGCACCTCGACCCCGCAGAGCTCGAGCAAGGTCGGAGCGACGCCGGTGAAGGACACGAAGTCTTCGACCTCCCGCCCGCCCTTGATGCCCTTCGGCCAGCGCACCGCGAAGGGCACGCGTGTGCCGGAGTCGTAGAGGTTGCCCTTGCAGCGCGGGAAGGGCATGCCGTGGTCGCCGGTCACGATGATGATGGTGTTGTCGAGAAGCCCGCGTTTTTCGAGTTCCTCCAAGGCGCTGCCGACGAGCCGGTCCCAACGCTGGACGGCGAAGTAGTAGTCGGCAACATCGCCACGCACCACCTCGTTGTCGGGGTAGTGGCCGAAGAGATGCACCTTCGATAAATCGATGCCGCTATCCTTGCCGGTGTCCTTCTTATAGCCGCGATGCGGGTCGTGCGAGGCGAGCCAGAAGAAGAACGGCTTGTCCTTGGTGTCGGTCTGGTCGAGGAAGTCGGCGATGGTCTTGAAGGTCGGTCCGGCGGGAGCCTCTCCATGGTGTTCCTTCCAATCCTTGATGCTGCCCGGGCCCCAGGTCTTGGCCCGGTTCTGGCCGATCACGTAGCCGCTGTCGGCAAGGAGATGGATGTAGCTTTCCTCTTCGACGGGCAACGTACTCCACAGGTTGGCGCCGGGACCGAGCTGCCAGTGGTACTTGCCCGTGATCACCGCGTTGCGGCTGGGCGTGCAGGACGGGCTGGAAACGTATGTGTGATGAAACAGCGCGCCCTCCTTGGCGATGCGATCGAAGCTGGGAGTGCTGATGGCCTTGTCGCCATAGACGCCGGCATGTGGCCAGCCCCAGTCGTCGGCCATGCAAAACAGGATGTTGGGGCGCTCAGTAGCGGCGAGCCCACTGGCAAGCAGGGCGAAGAGAAAGAAGATCCGGACAAACATGGCAAAACAGATTGGAGGCAAAGTCCTCGGTCCTACAGGCAACGACCTGCCATCCTGTCAGGGGTGGCCTTCAAAGCACTCAACCTCCCGGAAGGTTCAGTTTTGGACCTTGAGCGCTTTCGCTAGTCTCGATGAAAAGATTGAACTGCGAAATTCGCGAAAGGCCGCGAAATCTGAAATGATTTCCAGCCTCTGGAATTCGCGCCCCTTCGCGATTTTCGCGGTTACTTGTCGTTCCCATTCTTCTCTGAAATGGGGTATCGCCATCCGCTCTCGGGTGGCTACGACATTTCGGAAAATGCTATTGCGTCACTCTGTCCGTCCCGCGGGTCGGGCGTCGAGGCGCATCTCTTCCTGGAAGAGGACGGCCATTCCGCGGAGCTTGCGGGCGACAGCGGCGTTCTTCACAGGAGACGTTTCGCCGGGGTCGCTTTCGAGGTCGTAGAGCTGGAGGGTCGGGTTGAGGAAGAGCTTCCATTTGCCGGAACGGACGGCGGCGAGGGCGCCGTGGCTGCCGTGGTAGAAGAAGGCGTCGGTGTATTCGTCGCGGCTGACGAGGTCGCGCCATTCGAGCGGCGGTTCCCAGCGTCGGCGCTGCGGCAGATCGGAATTGAGGGAGAGGGCGCCGGCCGCCGTGCGAAGAGCCGCCGGTTCCTCGACCAGCTCGGGCGCGAGGTCGCGTCCGTCGATCACCCGGCCCTCGGGAACGCGGATGCCGGTGAGGGTGGCGAGGGTCGGATACCAATCCATCGCGGGCGTCGGCTCGGTCCGAACTGCACCGCTTCGGAGGCCCGGGCCGCGGAGCAGGGCGGGGACGCGTAGGCCGCCTTCCCAGGTGGAAAGCTTGCCGCCGCGGAGAGGCTGATCCTTGCCCCGGCCGGGATGGCGGCCGTTATCGGAGGTGTAGAGGACGATTGTCTCGTCGGCGATGTCGAGGCGTTCGAGCGCATCGAGAAGACGACCGACGTGATGGTCGAGTTCGTGGATCGCATCGCCGTATTCGCCGAGCTTTGAGGTGCCGCGGAACTCCTCGCTCACGCCGAGCGGGTTGTGAAGCATGGTGTGGGGGAGATAGAGGAAGAAGGGTTTGTTCCGATCCTCCTCGATGAAGTGGATGGCTTCGTCGGTATATCTCCGGGTGAGCGTGCTCGGATCGGGATTGTGCTCGATGATTTCGGAACCGTTCAGGATCGGCACGCCGCCTTTGTCTGCGAAGTGAACCGTTTCCACCGGATCGAGGTTGTGGAGCAGCCCGAAGTAGCGGTCGAAGCCTTGGGCGTCGGGGAGGAAAGGCGGCGCGAAGCCGAGGTGCCACTTGCCGATGCAAGCGGTGCGGTAGCCCGCCCCGCGGAAGAGCTCGGCGAGGGTCAGTTCATCCGGATGGAGGCCACTCTTGGAGTCGGCGCGGTGGACCCAGATCTCAGCGCCCATCCGGCGGGGGTAGCAACCGGTCAGCAGGCCGGCGCGAGATGGACTGCAGATCGGTGCGGCGGAGTAGGCGGCCGTGAAGCGGATGCCATCGCGCGCGAGTGAATCGATGCGTGGGGTTTGAAGCTGCTTCTCGCCGTAGCAGCCGAGGTCGTAGGTGCCCTGATCGTCGACGAAGATCAGCAGCACGTTCGGCGGCGAGGCGACGGCCGGCGCCGCCAAGAAGGCGGCAAAGAGAAGGAGCGGAATTCTCATCGGTGCGGACGGGAGGTGTCAGTCTGGATCATGCATCGTGGGTAGAAAGGCCATTGAATTGAAACGCGTCGGACGGCCCCGTTTGCTCGGCGAATTTGCCTTTCTTTGACGAATGCCGCCTTCGGACTTCGCTACCCTCAATTGTTATGAAGCACGCGCTACTTGTTCCATAGCTCATGCTGAGGGCGATCGTCGCCCACGGGGAACCGACTTCCGCCGAATCATCTCCGACTCAGAAATCCCCGGCAAAGGCTGACGGAGAGGGCCGCGCTGATGCGAGGGGAGAATCCGAGCCAATTGGAACCGGGCGGAAGTGAAGGGGGCTGACCTCTCCGTTCGGAAATCTCTATTTCTTCGGCAAGGCCTTGCTGATGATCCGCGCGACCTCGTCGCCCTGGGCGGTGTAGCCGGTTTTGTTGTAGTGGACGTTGTTGGGCTTGGTGCACCACTTGCCGTAGTTCGGCAGGGTGAAGGCGTGCAGGTCGTTGATCCGAATGTCGGGGTGCTTCTCAAGCACTTCCATGGCAGCGGCATTGTAGATCTTTCCCGTGCCTTCGACCCGGATCTTTTCTCCCTTGGGGACCGGTGTGGTGGTTGCGAAAATCAGGGTGGCATCGGGTGCCGTTTCCTTCAGGTAAGCGATGATCTTCTCAAGGTTGGCCTTGTAAGCCTCAACCGAATTGATCGGGTCCGAGGTCTGTTTGTCAGGCAGCCGCTTGAGGTCGTGGAGCCCGACATTGAAATGGATGACGTCCCACCCGAAGTCCCACGGCTTGTCCAACATCGGGTCCTTCATGGTCTCGAGCATCCTGGTCATGTTCTCGATGAGGGCGCCCGAATGACTGCCGTTGGTGTGGAGCCGGTAGACATTGGCTTTTCCTTCCAACCGGGTCCTCACCCGGTCCGTGTAGGCGATGGAAATGGAGTCGCCGTAGATCAGGACATTCGGGAGTGATGGATCGTTCTCAACGTAGGCGAATGCCGGATTCTTCATCAGCCTGTCTCCGACGAGTTTGTTCCATTCCTCTTCGGCCGTTGCTGCCAAAGCGACCGAGGCCATGACCATGCAGAGAATGGTTGCTGCGACGGATTTGGGCGGATGGCTCTTTCGGTTTCCAAGCATGACCGGATTCAACAGGCACGGTTTCCGGAGTCAATCGATCACTCAGGCAGGGCTTTACGGTCTCGTCTTCAGGTGTCGGCGCCGGAAACGACCTCTGGCTTCCATTGGCCGTAGGTGGGGCAGGCGGTCAGCCTGATGCGGTGCGATGCCAAAAGAAACGCCGGCCCCGTCGAGCGGAGCCGGCGTTGTGAGTGGGTTGGAGTGCGGATCATTCGGTGGCCGTCAGGCGACCGAAGAGCGTGCCTCCGGAAGCCGCAGCCGAGCCGATGGTCGCCACCACCGAATTGGTCGGACTTCCCGCGGTGACCACGAAGGTCACGTCGTTGTCAGGCACTATATCGGTGGCATCCGGCACCTGGTCGACAGTGGCGAGCCACGGATCAGTTGCGCCGATGTCGCTGCTGTGCTCGACCCGGAGTTCGGCGGTGCCCCGGTCGCCCGAGGGCAAGCAGTTGAAGGTGAGCACCAGGCCGCCGAGGCCGTCTTCGGTGACGGTCGGAAGCGCACCATTGGCGTCGTCATCCGGGTTGTCCACTCCGAGAAGGAAGGCGAGCCCGTCCTGGACGCCGTCGCCGTTGGTGTCGCCCTCGAAGGTCACGGCACCCAGCGTGCCGGTGGCCGCCCAGGTGTCGAACGGGTTTCCACCCGGCAGACCGGTGACTGCGAGCACGACGTCATTGCCGCTCAGTTGCAATTCGAAGTCGGCGTCGCCACCCAACACGTCCGTAGCGGTGAGGTCCGCTCCGTCGAGAGTGCCGGTCAACCCGCCACTGCTGATCAGGGTGTAGGTGCCGTTCTGAAGGCCACCGAGGTCGGTGAAGTTGAAGTCGCTCAGGCCGAGTGCTCCGCTGCCGATGGCCAGGGTTCCGGTCACGGCGATCTGGTCGCTGGCTGCGACGGTATCGAGTTCGAAATCAAGAACTCCCGCACCACCTGCGAGCGCCGAGATGTCGAGGTCGCCATCAATGTCGAGCGTGCCCACCGAGGAGCCCGGGGCAAGGTTGGCTCCTGCGGCAACCGTTACGCCTGCGGCTGTGACCGTGCCGGATCCGCCGAGCGTTCCGCCATTGACGTCGAATGCGCCATCGGCGGTGAGCGAGCCGTCCACCTGAAGCGTGCCTCCTGTGACGTTGACCGTACCAGTCCCGTCCGGATCGCTGTCGTCCGAGTCGAGTGTGCCAGCGACAATCAACGTGCCGTTGTTGACCCGAAGATCATCCGCAGTGGTCGTACCCCCGAGAGTCCAAGTGCCGGCGTCATCCTTCCACAGGTCACCGGGAATGATACCTCCGGTCATTCCGGCCTCGACCTCGCCATCACCCGAACCTCCAAGAGTGAAGCGGCCTCCATTGTTGCCGCTGCTACGATTGATGGTGAAGGGCTCGGTGAACTTGAGCAGGCCTCCTCCGGTGTTTCGGATCTCCTGATCCGCGCCGGAGTTGAAACTCACTGCCATCACGCGGTCGGTCGTTTCTCCCGGACCCGTGTAGATCAGGGTGCAGTTTCTGACATTCGTGCCGGAACCCAGGATAATGGTGCCCGCCGCCGCGTCGGCCGGAACGCCAAGCGAACTGCTGGGCATCTGGGGCGGGGAGGTGACACTGTTGAGGGAGGAGACACTGAGCGTCGGACCGCCCCCACCCGATGCGCGGATCTCCGTCTGCCCGGTGTAGGTGTTGGCGCCCGTAAGCGTCATCGTTCCGCTGCCGTCCTTGTGGAGGCTTCCGTCACCGCTGATCACACCGCTCATGGTCACGGAGTTGTTGCTCCGGTCGCGGAAGGTGGAACCCGCGGCGATCGACACATTTCCGGGATAGCTGGATCCGTTCAAAGATCCGGTGTCGCCGTTATTGCCCAGTTGGACGGTTCCATTGAGGATGGTCAGGTCCCCGGTGATGCTGTTGTTGGTTCTCAGGTAGAGGATTCCGGATCCGTCTTTCGTCAGCCCCAAGGTGGCGGCACCGCCGTCCTGGAAGGTGCCGAACCAGCTCTCGTTGGAGGAATTGTTGACCGTGAGCGTCGCAGCGGTGGAGGCGTTGCCGTTCTCCACCGTCGGACCTCCGCTGTTGACCAGACTGTCGACGGTCGAGTCGAAGCCATTGAGTTGGAGTGTGCCCGGGCCCTTGAGGTCGAGCGTATAGCCGGAGGTCAGGGCGCTGTTCAGCGTCAAGGTGCCGCCAGCCCCACCAAGCAGGCGGTAGGTCGTGCCGCTGGGGGTCAACGTGCCGGTGTAATCCACCGTGCCGATTGCACCGAGGTAGGCGTCGGTAAGGCCCGCGGCATCGAAGTCGAAGTCAGCGGTGTCAACATTGTCGGCTGCAATCGTGCCGGTTGATGCAGGGTCAACCCGCGCGAGTACCGTGGGGACATCGCCACCGGTGATGGATCCCGCAACGCTGAGAATTCCGTTGGCTCCGATCGCCACGTTGGCGCCTGTGCCGTTGATCGATGCCAGCGTGTCAAACTGGGTGATGCCACCATTCAGAGCCATCCCGCCGTCGGCGGCGCTGTTGTCACCGGTCAGGGTGAGTTGGCCCGCTCCGTCCTTGGTGAAGAGCTCGGTATCGGTGGCGTCGGTGATCGGTATGTCGATCGTCAGTTCCGCACCCGATGCGACGACCGCCGGGGATGAGGTCGCCAAATTGAGTGCGCCGGAGGTTCCATCAACGAGGCTCACCGCGCCTTCCTCAACGATCAGTGCGCCGATGTCCTGGGCCCCGTCCACGGTGACCGAGTAGGTGCCGGTCGCATCCGCGCCGGCGGCGAAAATGGCGATATCCCCCGGAGTCCATGCCGCGACGGTTCCAGTGCCATCGGGATCGGGATTCCAGTTGGTCGTGGCGGCATCCCAGGTTCCGGCCGGAGTAGCCCCGCCCGACCCGGGAGTGGAGCCGTCGATATCCCAGTAGGCGATATCGGTGGCGTAGGTGACTTCCACCTTGACGTTGTCGATCGTGGCGGAGGTGGTGGCGCCGAAGAAGCGGAGCGTCACATCGTGGCCGAGCACCGCGGCGTCGGCAACCGGATCGACGGTGTAGCTGAAGGTTTCCTGCTCGTAGGTCGCTCCCGTGTCGGCGCTGCCGCTTGCAGACGCGAGGACACTGGTGGCGAGACCGTCGTTGCGTGCATCATTTCTGCTGCCGCCGTTGACCGTGTAGAGTTTCGCCGACCATGGCGTGCCCCCGTTGTGGCCATCCTCGACCACATCAAAGGTGATGGTGTAGGTCGCGCCGGGCACCAACGCGCCAATCACACCTTCCGCGGTCGTGATGCCGGAGTTGGTGTAACGGAAACCCCAGGCTTGTTCGCCGGTAGGATCGGTGAAGTCGCCATGGCTCTCATCAATCAAGCCCTGACGAGTCGCTCCGAAACCCTGGTTTGCCTTCACCCAGAGGGTTGAGTTGATGTCTCCGGAGGTATTGCCGTCGCTGTCACCGGCATCCACATCGGGGGTCTGCGAGTAGGCTCCGGTGGTGTTGTCAACGGTGGCGTCATTCGCACCGTTCTCGAAATCGTCGAAGAAGACGGTGGTCTGCGCATGGGCGCTCGCTAGGACGGAAGTGGCCGCTGCCACGAACAGGTTTATTTTTGATTTCATTGGTAGGAGGCTGTCGGTGACCCAACTCTCGGAGGACGGATCAAACAACAGAAAAGGCCCTCGCCAACCTGCCCCAATTAGGGTAGGTTTTGGTATGGGAGCCTTGAAGGTCTCGACGATGGCTGAGCAGGTGGCGGGTCATCTTCGTGGCGAGCTTGAGAGGGGGCGTTGGAGAGGGTTGATGCCCGGTAGGGACAAGCTCGCCGAGGAACTCGGCGTCAACCGGAAGACGGTGGAGGCGGCTCTGGTGAAGCTTGAAGCGCAGGGGGTCTTGGAGTCGCAAGGGGCGGGACGGCGGCGCCTTATTCGGAAGTCGGGGAGGGCGGACGCCAGGCGGATGTTGACGATCGGCCTGCTCTTCCACGATGCGGATGACCCGGCGCAGGGCTTCGTGATCGATGCACGACACGAGTTGACCGAGAAAGGCTATGCGGTGGTCGAAGCTCCGCTGAATCTGAAGAGGCTCAATATGGATCGAAAGCGGGTCGCGCGGATGATCGGGCGAATTGAGGCGGACGCGTGGATCGTTCTTGGAGGCTCGCTCGAGGTGCTGGAGTGGTTCGTGGGGAGGGGGAAGCCGGTGTTCGCCCTCTTCGGGCGTCGGCGTGGACTGGAGATCCCCGGCGTGGGTCCGGACAAACCACCTGCCTATGCGGCGGCGACGCGGGAGCTGATAAGGCTCGGACATCGCAGGATCGTGCTGATGTGTGGGCCCGAGCGAAGGATTCCCGAACCCGGGGCCTCGGAGCGCGCCTTTCTTGCCGAGCTTGCCTCTCATGGGATTGCGCTCAGTCGGTTTCACCTACCCGACTGGGACGGAAGCATTGAGGGATTTCATCACCGTCTGCAGTCGTTGTTCCGTGTGACTCCGCCGACCGCGATGATTCTCGATGAAGTCCGCCTCTTCGCCGCGGTTCAGGCATTTCTTGCAAGCCGTGGTTTGAGAGTGCCGGAAGATGTGTCGCTGGTCTGCACCGACCATGATCCGTGGTTCGAATGGTGTCGGCCCACGATTGCCCACATCCGCTGGGATACCCGACCGGTGGTTCGTAGGATCGTGAACTGGGCGGGCAATCTCAGCCGGGGCCGGAGTGATGTCCGCCAGGTCGAGGTGCCGGCCGAGTTCGCGCCGGGTGGCACCATAGGGCGGGCGCCGAAGTAGGCGGGCCCGCCTTCGGCACCGGGTCTGAGCCTGTGAGGAAGGAACCCAAGCGGCGATATTTGCGGTCTGGTGTCCGGGCGTCGGGAAACCTATCGGTTGGCGAGGTCATGAAGCGCTCCCTTGTTCTACTGATGGTTTTCTCGGTGTCCGGTCCGTCTCTCGCCGAGACGGAGCCGGCACGTGAGATATGGAAGAAGCACATCATCCAGCCGGACATCGCTCCAGGGGTGAAGGGTCAGCCGACGCAGATCAACACGGTCGTGGCCGATGATTTCGACCGGGATGGGCACATGGATGTCATGGCCTCCTTCCTGGGTAAGGTGACGCTCTACAAGGGGCCGGATTGGACGGCCAAGGTGGTGATGGCGGAAATGCCCAAGGACCGCACCGGCCGGATCGCGGAGCGTGGGTGCATTCACAGCACCCTGATGGATGTCGATGGCGACGGGGATCTCGATTACATCGGGTCCAACCGGATGCTGTTCTGGTTGGAGTGCCCGGAGAAGCCCTTCGAGCAGGATTGGAAGCGTCGCATGATCCACCTCGAGGTGAATGGGGCGCACTGCGTGATCACGGCCGACGTCGATCGCGACGGCAAGCCCGACCTGATCGCCAACTCATGGCGGGACAGCGATGAGAGCACCGTGCCGAACTCGATCGCGTGGTTCCGGGTTCCCGAGGATCCCAAGGCGGAAGGTCTGTGGACGGCCCACTTTCTCGCCGACGGCGATGCTCCGGGCCGGAACCACTACCACGGCTTCGGGGACATGAACGGCGATGGCCGCGGCGACCTCTGCAGCGGAGCGCCGGTGGGCGAGTGGTTCGCGTGGTGGGAGCAACCCGAGGATCCCACAAAGCCGTGGAAGAAGCACCTGCTCTCCGATGATGACCCGGGTGCCACCAATATCCTGCCGGTCGATCTCAACGGGGATGGCGATCTGGATTTCCTCGCGAGCCGCGGTCATGGCGACGGCGTGCTTTGGTATCCTGCCCCGGATTACAAGAAGACCGAGATCGATCCCACCCTCGCGGATCCGCACAGCCTGGCGGTCGCCGATCTCGATCAGGATGGCGATACCGACATCGCGACCTGCAGTTGTGTGCAGGACGGTCACGCCGTGTGGTATGAGAACGACGGCAAGGGCGAGTTCACCCGTCATGTCCTTGAAGAGGGCCAGGAGTCCTACGACCTGAGGCTCGTGGACATGGACAGGGACGGCGACACCGACATCCTCATCGCCGGCCACGGCAGTCGCAATATCGTGTGGTACGAGAATCCTCTGAAGTAGACCGGAACGCCCCGTGGAATTCGAAAAAGGGAGAGCCTTGGTGAAGGGAGCGATCCTTGCGCTCACCGTTTCCAATTGAGCTTGAAGGGGGAAGTGATCGGAAGCTAGTTCAGGGATGATGCTCTCTTCCGTGCAAGCGACCGCGATCCTGCTATCGGGAGTCTTTCTTTGTGCTCTGTCGAGTTGCTCGGACGAAGTGCCCGGGAAGGGGAATGAGAACGTTCAGACTCGGGCTTCCCTGACTGAGGGGCAGAGCAAGGTGTTGGAAGACCTTCTCGGCAAGAAGCCAGCGAAACCGGCGCCATTGTTTCTCTTCACCGATCCCAACAAGGATCCGGACGATCTCAATACGCTGGTCATGTTGGACTGGCTGGACCGACAGGGGTTCGTGGACCTTAGATGTGTGGTCACGACGCTGGGCGGGTTTGAAACCCGGGAACGTCGGGCGAAGTTCGCCTTGTGGGCGCTCCGGAACCTTGAGTTGGAAGGGGTCAAGGTCGGGATCGGGAGCGACTATGACATCGAAGTCAGGGACGAAAGCGGCTCCTTGAACGTCAAGGCGACCGAAAGCCGGAAGAAAGATCACAATGGATTCAATGCGACGCCGTTCGGACTGCCGGAAAACGGTTTCGCAAAGGACGGAGCATCCTTGCTCCAGAGTGAAATCGCAGCTGTGCCTGACGGTGATGCCGTGCTGCTGGTCAACGCGGGCATGGTCGATCTAGCTGGCTTTCTGAAGACAGCTCCGGAACTGGCGAAGCAGAAAGTCGCGAGGGTCGTCATCATGGGAGGGATCAATTCGGAGGCCGAAGAATCCGGTTTCGTTTCGGCCGACCGGCGAGCCTACAACAACACGACGGTGCAGGGTGCGGCCGACTATTCCTACGCCAAGATCCAGGAGCTTGGGCTACCTCTGGTGGTGGTGACCAAAGAGGCCGCCTATACTGCTCCCGTCGGGCGCGAGTTTTACGAAACCATGGCCGAAACCGGTCACCCGATAGGGATCTACCTCCGCGATCAGCAATACGAATCGTTGAAGCGCCTGTGGACGGGGGTTCACGAAGGGCATCTGCCGCCCGCGCTCACGCCCCGGTGGTTCATTCAGACATTCACCGAACTGGATCCCGATGGGATTAAGGAAGCTTCTCTCACCGTCGAGGATTTCGATTCGGTGTGGGAGCATGTCACCAAGTTCAATCTCTACGATCCGATGGCGCTCCTCGCCGCAACACCGGGTGTCGGGGATTATCTTTTCCAGAGCGGGAAGCCCGAAGGAGTATCGGGTGATGTGACCGTGATAAGCCGTGAGTCGATCAAGGATCCGTCCAACGCAATCGACGCCTTCTCGGCCTTGGTGCTGGAAAGCCTGGCTCCCTAGCTCGAAGCGAGGGGATTCCTATCTGCCTTGGCGTCGGTGGCGACTTTGCGGTGAATCGGGTCCTGCCGGGACTCCTCGCAGCTTTTCCGATCCTCGTTTGGACCGAAGCAGAATGACAATGTCCCGAGATCTGCTAATGACTGGCATGCGCACCATCCGACACGCATCCGCGCTGGCTGCCGCCGCCCTCGTTCTCCCGTCATTGTCGCCGCTCCTCGCGGAGGACTGGCCTTCATGGAGAGGCCCCGCGCACACCGGTAGCCGGGCCGGCGAGAACTACCCGACCGAGTTGAGTGACGAGAAGGTCGCTTGGAAGATCGCACTCCCCGGGAAGGGCGCGTCCTCGCCGGTGGTTTGGAAGGACCGCATCTTTCTCACGGCACCTGCGGACGGCGTCGATGCCGCGCTGGCATTCGATCTCGACGGCAAGGAGGTCTGGAAAACCGTGTTCGGCCCAGAGAGCAAAGCCAAACACATGAAGCTCGGGACCAGCAGCAACGCCTCGCCGGTCACCGACGGAACCGGGGTGTTCGTTTACTTCAAGAGCGGCACCTTCGCGGGTCTCGAGATGGACGGGGCCGTCCGCTGGAAGCGCAACCTGGTCGAGGAGTTCGGTCCGCAGGAGCTCTACTGGGACCAGGGCAGCTCACCGGTGATCATCGGCGATCTCGTGATCCTTTCCCGCCTTCATGGCGGTGACTCGTGGGTCGCGGGGTTCGACAAGACAAGCGGTGAGATCCGCTGGAAGCAGGAGCGCAACCTCGACGCGCCGGCCGAGAACGACCATGGCTATTCCACGCCCATTCCCTTCCGTCACGGCGACAAGGACGCCCTGCTCGTTTGGGGCGCGGACCAACTGACGGCCTACGCGGCCGACGACGGTGCCTTGCTGTGGTCCTGCGGTGGCTTCAACCCCAAGGAAACGAAACTCTGGCCACCCATCGCGACACCGGTGATCGCTGGGGACATAGTGGTTGTTCCGGTCGGGCGCGATGATCGCAAGCAGGCATCGACCCATGCGGTCCGGCTCGGTGGAAAAGGCGATGTCACCGCGACGCACCGGGCTTGGGAGCGTGATGATTTCGGAGTCTTTGTCTCGAGTCCGATCGAGTATGAAGGGCGGGTCTACCTGCTACGCCACAAGGGCGAGTTGGTTTGCCTCGATCCGAAAACCGGCGAGCCGTTCTGGAGCGCCCAGCTTCCCCGTTCCGCGGTGCCGTATTACGCCTCTCCAGTGATTGCGGGCGGCATCCTCTACGCACCTCGTGAGGACGGGGTCGTGTTCTCCGCCCGGATCGGCGAAAGCTTCGAGCTCCTTGCAGAGCACGACATGGGCGAGCAGATCCTCGCCACCCCGGTGCCGTTTGATGGGAAGCTGTTGATCCGCACTTCCGAGCACCTGATGTGCGTGAAGTAGGGCTGCTTCTGAAGCGGCTAGGTGAACAAGCGAAACCGTTCGAGGACTTGCCCGTCCGTCGTCCGATAGCGTGGGTAGATCTCGGCAGCCAAGCAGGAGTGGGCAGGTAGGATATACACGGTCTGCCCCAAGCCGATCTGATCGAAGACCTCCCTTGAAACGTGGATCTTCGACACTTCCTGGCAGCAACTCACGATCCGCGCGTCTGTCAGCGGCACCGGCTTCCAGCCATCCGAGGCAGGCAGGGCAAGTTGCCCGAAGACGCGTTCGCCATCGATGATAACGGAGTCCTTCGAGAAGTGAACGGAGCCTCCGTAAACGACCACCTTCAGGTCCGCTTCGTATTTGCCAATGACCGGGCAGGCGATCGCCACGGCGATGTCTTCCGCGCTGCAGGACCCGATCTGCGATTGCACCACATCGTAGAACACGAAGTTCCCCGGTCGCATCTCATCGACTCCATCGAATGCCTCCGCGAGGCTGGCCGAAGGGGTATCGCCCATGGAGATCCGAGCGCTTGTGCCGTGGGCCTGAAGCGTCTCCTCCAAGTGCAGCATGCGTGTCCGGCCTTCTTCGAAAAGGACCTGCACTTCTTCCCGACCGCGACACTCGTAAGTGTGACCGGAATGGGTGAGCAATCCGCAGAACTCCAGAAGGGCCGAGCTTTCGATCAGCTTCGCCAGTTCTAGTAGCCGGGCTTCGTCATTCCATTTGATGCCGACCCTGCCGTATCCGACATCCACCTTGATCCACACCGGACACGCGACCGTCAGCCCGTCATTCAGCGCGCTGGCCGTTTCGAGCGAATCCACGAGGACGTTTAGGCGGATGCGCTGCGCCAGCTGGTCGATCTCTTCGACCTGCCCGAGGTTGACCGGTACCGCCAGTGTGATGTCATCCCAGCCATGCCCGGCAAAGTAGGTCGCCATATCCAGCGAAGACACGGTGATCGATCGGACGCCCATCTCCCTGAACAATTCGCCGATGGCGGCACATTGGTGCGTCTTGAAGTGCGGACGGAAAGCCACCCCGTGTCGCTGGAACTTGTCGAAAATGCGGGAGACATTTCTCGTGGCCTTTTCCAAATCCACGATCAATTGCGGTTTCTTCAAGGCAGGCGCTTTGAGATCAGGAAGAGTCATCAGGGGCAGTCCGGGAGGTGTGATTGCGAGGCTGGGCGGCGTGGCCGGGCCTGTCGAGTTTCACCGGGACCGGCGTCGCGGCTTTTCAATCGAAGCGCCTTGGGCGGAGTTCGGTTCGGCTCTCCTTGGCGAACTTTCGCGGTTCGCTGAGAGCATTCGCACCTCATCCGCGTAGCCGACCCATGCCTCGCCTCTTTGTCGCCTTTCTCCTCAGCCTTTCTTTCGCATCTGCCCACGAACACCAGCACTTCGTGGTCGCCAACCAGCCCGACGAATCAGCGCCCTCGGGCGGTGTCATTCCCACGCTCAACACCAAGGGCGACGTCTACAAGACCGAGGGGCCCAACGACTTCGAGATCTACGGCACGACCGTCGGCGACAAGAAGCTGATCATGGTCTACACCCACTTCAAGGACCTGGGTGAGCCCAAGGAGACCACGCAGGAGATTGAGGGAAAGATGTATGGCGACGGCCGCTTCCTCGACATCTTCCACCAGCAGTCCTACGGCAAACTCAAGCTCGAGATTACCCACATCCACGGCTGGCGCGAGATGCCGCGGCCGCAGAAGGAGAACGATCCGGTGACCACCGAGGGCCATCGCCAGATGTTCGTCGACATCTTCGGGCTTTATCCGGAGATCAACTTCTTCGATTACGACTACATCGTTGCCAAGTTGCCCGGACGCGGGAACTTCGCCTTCGGCGAGCGTGAGGACCGGGCGATTCCCTACCGTGATGGCTTCATCTTCCATGCCGTCAACATCGGCAGCAACAACCCGGGAGTGCTCGCGCACGAAGTTGCCCACTGCATGGGGCTCCCCGACATCTACACCTACGGCAATCTCCAACCCAAGAACCCCGCCGGCCCGTGGGACCTGATGTCGAGCGGGGGTGGGGCATCAGGCTTCATCGGCTGGCACCGTCACAAGCTGGGTTGGATGGATGACGACCGCAAAGCTTACCTGACCGAGGGCAGTCATGAGATCGAGCTCACCCCGCTCGACGCCGAGGATGGCGTGTCGATGGTCGTGGTGCCGGTCGATCAGGCCAAGGGTCCCAGCAAGGTGTATGTGATCGAGATTGGTCAACCGCCCATCCCGCGGAAAGGTGACGAGCCATTTCCCGCCGGGGTGCTGATCTACTCGGTCGATGCGACCCTCGCCACCGGCAAGAATCCGGTTGTCGTTTACGGGCGCGACGGTCTCAAGGAAGGCGCGACCTATCTCACGGGGCACGCTTTCGAAAACGAAGACGCGCCTCTGAAGGTCGAGGTTGGCGATGCGTTGATGGGCGGAGGCTTTGAGGTGAAGGTGGCGGTTACCCGTTAGGTGTAAGGCGGTGTTCCATGGGCTTGAGCTCGGGAAGGCGTAACGAATTCAGACTACGGGTTTCGCAATTCCCGTCAGTTCGTGGCTTGGCGAGTGGCTCATAATCTCGGTTGGCAGGAAAATGTCGCAGATGGCATTAACCTCCGACGGGGCGTCTGGTATTGCTCTACTACCCATGCCCGCCTTGGCGGGATCGCTAACCCATGTTCGAGACAGAGAAAGCCCGGGACGCCGAGTTCGTCCAGCTGCTGATCAAGCATCAGCTGCAGCTGCGGGCTTTCGTGTTGTCGATGATGAAGGGTTCTCCCGATGTGGATGACATCGCGCAGGATGTGAATGCCCTGATCTGGGAACGGCGGGAAGGTTTCGAGTGCGGCACGAACTTCCGGGCCTGGATGTTTTCGGTGGCTCGCTTCCGTCTCCTCGCGCATTGGCGGGATCAGAAACGGCGAAGGGAGTGGGTGTTTTCCGAGGAGGTCTGGGAGTCGCTGGCGGCGGAGGCCGAGGAGCACCTGGCGGTGACGGATGAGCGGCATGTGATCCTGCGCCAATGCATCCGCAACCTGCGACCCGCCGACCGAGGTCTCGTCCTGAACCGATATCTCGGTGAGGACACGCTTCGCGAACTGTCGGCACGCACCGGGCGCCCCGAGGGCAGCCTGAAAGTTTCGTTGCACCGGATCCGGGGACTGCTCCGGACCTGCATCAGCCGAAAACTCAACCCGGTTCCCGACACCCCATGAGCAGGCGCTTTTCCAGAAGTTCCGGCCGCGGAGAGACTCCGCTGCACCGGTTGCTTTCCGAATTGGAAGCGGGAACGCTTTCGCCGGAAGACCACGCACGCCTTGAGGAACTTCTGGGCACGTCCCGGCAGGCACGGCGCGAGTATTTCCGCTACTTCGAACTCTCCGCGATCCTGCATCAGGAAGCGGGCATGGAGCGGGAAGAGGGCGTCCTGCCGACCTTGCAGTCGGACTGGGCTTCCCGGCGGATGGTGCAGCGTTCGCTGATGGCGGCCGCCGCGATCCTGATCCTGGTGGCGGCCCTCATGACACTCCTCAAGTTGCGGGCGCCGACTCCCGAAGCCATTGCCCTCGAAGCGACGCCCGGCGCGCTGTGGTCGGTTCGGTCCGGCAGTGGGGAAGAGGAATCGCAGGGCCGCGGGTTCGAGGCCGGGACGGTGTTGGTGGTATCGACAGGGGTCGTGTCGGCCGAATCGGCGGCAGGCACCCAAGTCCTCGTGCAAGGGCCGGCCCGTGTGAAGGTGCTCGGACTGCGACACTTCGAACTCGAGGAAGGCTGGCTGTGGGTGGACGCGAAAGCGGATCAGGAATCGGTGCGGATCGAAGTCGGTCCCTACGTGGTGCGCGACATCGGAACGCGCTTCGGGGTCCGTCATGTCCCTGATGAGGGAATCGAGGTTCATGTCTTCGAGGGTGAGGTGGAGGTGAGCAACCAGAAGGGGGAGCGCGTGTCGCTCCTGCGCCCCAAACGCATCGCGTTCCGCCTCGATGCGGAGAGTGCCCTCGTGCCGATTCCGTTGGGATCGGATCCGTTTCCCGGGATTGAAGATCTGCTGGATGCGCCTGCCAGTTATCGCACCGTAATCCGTGGCCAGCACCCCGCCGCGTATTGGCAGCTCGACGAGTCCGAGCCCGGTCCGATCCGGAATGTGGTGAGCGGCGAGGACCACGGGACGGCGGAACCGGATGCCCGTATGGGTCAGCCTGGTGTGCGTCCGGCCGACGGATTCGGTGGCTTCAACGACAAAAATCTCGGTGTGCGTCTGCCCGGCTCATCGGTGCGGTCGCTGCTCCGTGGCATGGATGGCCCGAATGGCGTCTCTCTACGCGAGGGGGCCGCTTCCTTTTGGATTCGGCGCGATGCAGACATGACGCAGGGCGAGATCCTGTGGCACGCCGGTGAGACGAGTTCGGGCGGCTTCGGCCCGGAGCTCGAAATGCAGGCATTCCTTTCGGCGGACGGACGTCTCGGATTCTTCATCGAGAACGGAAGGCACGATGTTCTTCTGAAGTCGCCACGGTCCTATGCGGACGGTGATTGGCATCACGTCGCCGTGTCCTGGAACAGTCAGCAGGTTTCGCTCTATGCCGACGGTCTATTGGCGGCCATCGACACCCTTCCGCGTCGAGACGATTCGAACGTCTTCCGGGGCATCGAAGTCCGCTTCGGGAAGCCCGGCATCGTGGCCCATAAGGATGGCGGCAAGCCTGACCTTCAGTCCTTCCATGGCTGGGTGGACGAGGTGGCCCTCTGGGACCGTGGACTCGCACCGGCCGAGATATCCGCCCAGTTCCGCGCGGCCCGGCCCGCGGTCCCCGCGCCCGATTGACCGGCACCGCCGGAGTCTTTCCCAACCCGTATCACTCCAAACGAACCCCAAACCCATGAAACCCAGACCTAACAACCCCATCCTCCTCGTGCCGCTTGCCATGGCGGTCACTCTCTCCGCCAGCGCCCAGTGGGCCTTGGTGGACAACTTCGAAATTGGCTTCACGCCGGGCAACGACGTCAACGGAACCAGTGGCTGGACCACGCCGACCGCAGGCCGGGCGTTCGCCGACAGCGACCCGGCAAGCTCCGGCCGTGGTACGGTGGTGCGCTTCGCGACCGGAGCGACCGCGGCCCTCTACAAGAGTCTCGGCGTCACCAACACCATCCCTGACGGCACGACCGGCACTCTCTTCTTCGAGGTCTATCTCGCGAACGGCGGGGGCTCGAACATGAACGGAGGGATGACGATTGATGCCGCTCCGACCACCTTCGGAAACTTCAGTCCGCAGTTCCGGCTGAACGGCCAGGAGATCTCTCCGCGCGACGGAGGTGGCTTTGTCGATACCGGCCTCTTCGTTGATCAAGGGGCATGGTTCAAGGTTTGGATCGTGGCCAACAGCACGACCGACCAGATGGACGCCTACGTCGAGTGTGTTTCCGGCGGCTTCGGACAGCAGCAAGTGGCGAACGACTTCGGCTTTCGCAAAGCGGCCGGTACGGCCATCCAGAACGCCCTGTTCCTCCAGAGTTCGGCCAACCAGACCTACTACCTCGACAACGTTTACATCGACAACAGCGGGGAGAACCTGAGCGACCCGACGGACAGCGATTCTGACGGGATGGATGACTTCTTCGAGGTGACCTATTTCGGCGACCTCTCACGTGACGGCACGCTGGACTTCGACAGCGACAACCTCACCGACCTTGAGGAGTATCAGAACAAGACCGAACCCGACAACGACGACACGGACGGTGACACGCTGCTCGACGGCGACGAACTCGCTGGAACCTCGAACTCCTTCGACGGCACTCCCACGGATCCGCGCGACCCCGACAGTGATGGCGACGGCGTGGATGACTTTGAGGAGAACGGTTCGCTGAACGGAGAGTTCGCGAACGCCGCGACCGACCCCAACGATCCTGACACCGACGGGGACGGCCTTTCGGACAGTTTCGAGCTGGCCAACAACAACAGCGGCACCGCCCTTGATCCGAATGACGATGGTTCGGGCGACCCGACCCAAGCCCCGGGTGGAGACCGGGATGGTGACACCCTGAGCAATATCGACGAATTGAATGGTGTCCTTTCCGGAGTCCAGACACGTGCCGACCTCAGCGACACGGATGGCGACGGCTACGACGACAATGTTGAGAACAACACCGGCTCGTGGACCTCGGTGACCGCGACGGGAACCAACCCGGTTCTGGTGGACAGCGATGCGGACAGCATCCCGGATGGTAACGAGAATCCGGACCTCACTTTCCAAGGCGCGGGAGTGTTTCCCAACAACAGCGACCCGAACCTGGTCGACTCGGACCTCGATTCGGTCACCGACCTCGTCGAGATCGAGGAGGGCAACGATCCCTCCCTCAACACCGACACCCCCGTCGGCGCGGTCGGCTTCCGACTCATCGAGAGCTTCGAGTCGGGATACATCGCCGGGCAGACGCTCGATGGACTGAACGGCTGGAGCATTGAAAAGCCTGCTTCCGTAACCGTCGATAATGATCCCGCCGCGAGCGGTCGGGGTCTGGTTGGAGTCGCGTCGCCCGACGGCGAGTACGACATCGAGAACGCCCTGCGTGGCTACCAGATTCCGGAAGGCCAGGTGGGCACGATCTACTTCGAGGCCTACATCCCGGGAGGCAGTGCCAACATCAACCTCGGGGCATCGAGTGAGTCGACGCCCAGCAGCTACGGCTCCTACTCGCCGCAGTTCCGAATCACGGCGGCGGACCTCTTTCCGCGCAACGGCGGCGGCTTCACCGATACCGGTTTCGACGCACGCGTCGGTCAGTGGATGAAGGTCTGGCTGGTGGTCGACAATGCCACCGATACGAGTGATATGTACGTGCTGAGTCCGGAAGGTGAATTGGGCCAGGTCCAGATCGCGGACGACTACGGATTCCGTGTGGCGTCTCCCACGGCACTGCTCACCTTCTTCGCGGTCCAAGCCGGCGGACAGACCTTCTACTTCGACAACGTCCACATCGACCCGAATGGTCAAAACCTCGTTGATCCCAACGACACCGACCTCGACGGTATGGATGATGCGTGGGAGATGGTGAACTTCGGGGATCTGAGCCGTGACGGCACGCTCGATCTCGACAGCGACAACCTCACCGACCTCGGCGAGTACCAGAACGAGACCGATCCGAACGACCCGGACAGCGACCTCGATACGCTCTTGGACGGTGACGAAGTGGCCGGCACCTCCAACAGCTTCGACGGAGCTCCGACCGATCCTCTCGCGGCCGACAGCGATGGCGACGGGGTGGACGACTTCGAGGAGAACGGGTCGCTGAACACCGCTTTCGCGAACGCTCCCACCGATCCGAACGCCGCTGATACGGATGGTGACGCCATCCCTGATGACTACGAGTTGGCCAACAACACACCCGGCACGGCGCTCGACCCCAACGATGACGGCAGCACCGATCCGACCCAAGCGGCGTCGGCCGACCGGGACGGCGACAACACGATTCCCGCCAACCCGACGAGCAACCTCGACGAGTTCCTCGCCAACCCGCAAACGCGTGCCGATCTGGCCGATACCGACGCGGACGGCCTGAACGATGGACAGGAGGACAATTTCGGAAGCTGGTTCAGCATCGACGCGACCGGCACCGATCCGACCAACCCGGACACCGACGGCGACGGGATCCTCGACGGCGACGAGAACTTCGACCTGGCCTCCTTCCCGGGACAGGGTGTCTTTCCGACCAACTCGGATCCGAACCTTGCCGACACCGACGGTGACAGCTTCCCCGATGACCGCGAAGTGGCGGACGGCAGCGATCCGAACGACAATTCCGACACCCCGGCCCAGCCGAGCGGCTTCCAGCTCGTCGAGAACTTCGAGGGTCCGGGCATGGTGATCGGAAACACCTTCGACGGAGTGAACGGTTGGACCGCCAATCAACCGGGTGTTCTGGTTGCGGACGAGCCGATTGCCGGAGGGGACCAGATCGGTTCGATCGAGTCGTTCGACGGCTCGGGAAGTTATGCGGTCTTCAAGTCGCTCAGCGACCTCGACCTGCAGGTCCTCGGAGATGGTGTGAACAGCACCGGGACGCTCTTCTTCCAGCTCTACTGCACGACCGATCAGGTGAACCACAGTGTCGGTCTGAGTGATGTGGACTCGCCCACGACATTCAGCGACTTCGAGACGCAAGCCGTGGTTTTCAACGGCGAGATCATCCGGGCCCGGGACGCGGCGGCATTCGACGATGTCGGTGCGTATGCGGCTGGCGAGTGGTACAACGTCTGGATCGTGGCAAACAACGCCACCGACGAGATGACCCTCTACTGGGAGACTCCAGTTGGGGAGACAGGTCAGGTCCAACTGCAGGATGGGACGCTGGATGGGGTGTTCTCGTTCCGGAACGGGACCACCGAAGCACTCCGGACGCTGCTGATCGTTTCCGCTGACGGGGCCGGCAACAACCAGCCGATCTACATCGACAACATCTACATCGACCCGACCGCGGAGAACCTGACGACCCCGGCCGCCGCCAAGCCGGCGCTCGGCGAGTTCAAGGTCACCTCGGTGATTCGAAATGGACTGGGGGATCTCGAGATCACTTTCAGCCCGGGTGGTGCGGGTTACATCCTCACCTCTTCTCCCGACTTGCAGGCAGCGTTCACGGAAGAGGCTGCCGCGACTTACGACAACATCGACACCTTCACGGTGCCGAAGGCGTTCCTCGATGCCAACCCGGACAAGTATTTCTTCCGGGTCGAGGACACGCCCTAACCCCGCTGAGCGAAGTCGATTCGCCCCCTTGTGATTCCCTCCCCCTCTTGCGAAGGGGGAGGGTTCTCCGGTCGACCCACCTGCCACCTTCCAAACCCTAGCTTCGTTCCCACCATGTCAAAGCGCCTGATCTCCGGCCTTGCCGCGTTCGTTGCCTGCCTGCATCCCCTGTCCGCCCAGTTCGTGCTTCTCGAGGATTTCGAGAGCGGGTTCGCGTCGGGCTCCACCCTCGATGGGGTGAATGGTTGGAGTGCGGGAGATCCCTCCCGAGCCCTTGCCGCCAATGATCCCGGTTCGTCGGGTCGCGGCATGGTCGGGCACTCCGTGCAAGGAGTGCAGGATCAGGTGTTTCGCGCTCTGGGCGGATCGTCGGAGATCGGCGACGGGGCGACGGGAACGCTGTTTTTCGAGATCTATTTCCCGGCTGCCGGAGCGGGAACCGCCAACGTGAGCATGGGACTCTCGGACGTCGGAACCCCGAGCGGATACGGAAGCTTCGAGGCCCAGTTCCGTTTTTCCGGATCGGATATCTTTCCCCGCAGCGGAGGCGGCTTCACCGATACCGGTTTCGATTTCGACACGGGCACCTGGCTCAAGGTTTGGCTGGTCGCCAACAACGGCAGCGACGAGGTCGACATGTATGTCGAGAGCCCGAGCGGGAGTGGCGGGCAAGTCCTCGTGGCGGACGACTATGCCTTCCGTAATGGCACCTCTGATCCGCTGTCCACCTTCCTCTTGGTTCAGAACAACGGTCAGGATGCCTACTTCGACAACATCTACGTGGATCCGGCCGCGCAGAACCTGACCGACCCGGTCCCGCGGGACAGCGACAACGACGGGCTTCTCGACAGTGAGGAGGACTTCGGACTCGGAAGTTTCCAAGGCCCCGGCGTGACTCCGGCTTGGTCGGATCCGGGCAATCCCGACACCGACGCCGACGGCTACCTCGACGGCGTCGAGGTCGTCGCCGGGACCGATCCGAACGATGCCGGCAGCGTGCCCGGAGGAGCGATCGGATTTCAGACCCTCGAAGACTTCGAGGACCCCGGCTTCGTGACCGGATCGACTCTGGACGGAGTGAACGGGTGGGTGGTGGACGACGGCACCCGCGCCCTCGTGGCGGACGACCCGGGGGCGGCCGGCCGCGGCAAGGTGGGGAGGCTGATCGGGGGAACCCGAAATGACGTCTTCAAGGACCTTGGAGTCTTCCGCATTCCCCACGGGGCGGTAGGAACCGTCTTCTTCGAGGTCTATTGCAGCGGGACCTCCAATGTGAACTTCGGTGCTTCGACCCAGCCGGCCCCGGACAACTACGGGGCCTTCGGTCCGCAGTTCCGCATCTTCGACGTGGATGTCTCGCCTCGTGATGGCGGCGTCTTCACCGACACCGGCTTCGACGTGCGGACCGGGACGTGGATGAAGGTGTGGCTGGTGGTGGACAACGCCAACGACACCATCGACGCCTACCTGCAGGAGCCGGACGGATTGAGCGGCCAGGTCCTTGTGGCGGACGACTTCGCTTTCCGGGTCAGCGACGCGCTGGACCTCGTCAATTTCCTCGCGATCCAGGGCACCAGCGGGGATGTGTACATCGACAATCTCGCGATCGACCCGGGCGGCGTGAACCTGACCTCACCGACCGATGCCGATGGAGACGGGATGGATGACTCGTGGGAGGTGGCGAATTTCGGTGATACCACACGGGACGGAACCGCCGACTTTGACTCCGATAACCTAAACGACCTCGGGGAGTTCGTTGCCGGGACCGATCCGCTGGATACGGACACGGACGGTGACACGCTCCTCGACGGCGACGAGGTGGCGGGGACGAGCAACTCGTACGACGGTGCTCCCACCGACCCTCTCGCGTCGGACAGTGATGGCGACGGGGTGAATGACTCCGAGGAGAACGGTTCGCTCAACACCGAGTTCGCCAATGCCGCCACCGACCCGAACGACGCCGATACGGATGGCGACGGCATGGATGACGGATACGAGTTGGCCAACAACACGCCGGGCACCGCACTCGACCCGAATGACGCGTCCGGCGACCAGGCACCCGGCAGCGATCGGGACGGCGACAGCCTCTCCAATCTCGATGAGTTCTCGGGAAGTTTCTCCGGCGTGCAGACCCGCGCCGATCTCCCGGATACCGACGCTGACGGATTGCCGGACGGAGTCGAGGACAACACGGGGACGTGGGTATCCGCCGCGCAGACCGGAACGAATCCGGTGTTGCCGGATAGCGACGGCGACGGCCTGCTCGACGGGCAGGAGGACTTCAGCCTCGTCGGTTTTCCGGGGCAGGGGGTGGTGCCGACGAATTCCAATCCGAACGAGATCGACAGCGATCTGGACGGGTATTCCGACCTCGCGGAGATGACCGGCGGGTCCGATCCGCGCAATGCCGGCTCGGTGCCGGCCGGGGCGGTCGGGTTCTTTCTGGTGGAGGACTTCGAAGTCGGGCACGCCGTTGGCCTCAGCATTGACGGAGTGAATGGTTGGAGTGCCTCTGCTCCCTCACAGGCTTTGGTGGCGAGCGATCCCGACTCCGGACTTCGTTCGCAGGTGGGGCATCTCATTCATGGCGGCACCAGCGTGATCGATCGGGCGCTCGGCGGCGCACGCATCGGTGACGGGACCACCGGAACTCTTTTCTTCGAGCTGTTTTTCCCGAGTGATGCCGGCCTGGCGAACCTCAGTCTCGGGCTTTCCGACGTGTCGGCGCCGACGACCTTCTCGGATTTCGAGGCACAGTCGCGCTTCTATCAGACGATCCTGTCGCCGAGAAACGGATCGGGCTTTACCGACACGCCCTACACGTTCCGGCAAGGCGAGTGGATGCAGGTCTGGCTGGTGGCCGACAACGCGACGGACACGATGGATCTCTACATCGATTCCCCGGTCGGATCGTCCGGACCTGTCCTTGTCGCAGACGACTTCGCGTTCCGAAACGGCACGGCCAGCCCGCTCGAGCAGCTGCTCCTGATCCACGCACCCGACAAGGACTTCTACATCGACAACATTTTCGTCGATCCGGGCGGACAGAACCTCGACGTCCCGCCCATCGCCGGTTTCGAGCCGGTCGCGGTCGAGGACGCGGTGGAAGTTGGAGTGACCGGATCGATTCGCTTCGATCCCCTCGCCAACGACACCGGCAGCATTGACGCGGGCTCCGTCACGGTGGTGACGGCTCCGACCTCCGGCACTGCCAGCGTCGACGCGTCCACCGGCGAGATCGTATACAAGCATACCGGATCGGGCGCCGGTGCCGACGTGTTGCGTTATCGAATCGAGAACCCCGGCGCCACGCTGAGCTCGGAGGCCGACGTGCTCATCACGATCAGTGGCGAGCTCCGGCTCGCAAACGTGACGGTGGATATCCCGCTCGATCCGCCGGCCGCAGGAGTGGGCGAGTTGGTGGTCGAGGACGGACTGCCCGGGCTGACCTTTGCCAGCGCGGTGGCGATGTCCTCCGTGCCGGGCAATGACAACGCGCTGCTGGTGGCGTCGATCAATGGCACGGTTTGGTATGTCCCCGACACGACCGCGGCGAGTCCGACCAAGCATGCGATACTCGATGTTTCCTCGCTCTCGAATTACACACGGGGCCGGAGCATCTACTCGATCGAGCCGTATCCCGACTTCATGACGAGCGGGAATCTCATCGTAAACTACCAGGGTGATGGTAGCCGGCTTCCGATGAACGGAGGCACTTTCGACACCTCGGTGATTACGGGTCTCGACAAGAACGGGGTGAGCAACACGGAGATCACCTGTGACTTGCGCGTGTCCCGGTTCACCCTTTCCCCGGCCCACATCGCGGATGCGGTGGCGAACGGAATGAGTGCGGGCGAGAACGCCGCCGCCCTCGCGACCGAGCATCCGTTCATCAATATGGCGGAGCAGCACCTCTACCACAGCATCAACGACGCGAAATTCGGCCCGGACGGGTATCTTTACATCAGCTTCGGCGATGAAGGTGACCAGGGCGATCCTCACCGGAACGGCCAGCTGATCACCAAGGATTTCTACAGCTCCATGCTGCGCATCGATGTGGATCCGGCCTCCACCCATCCGAAGCCGAATCCTTACTATGCCATCGCGGTGGGTCCGCTGAACGGGGCCAACAGTCCGAACACGCCATTTACGGATGCCGTCAGCCAGGACCCGAACTTCCGGGTGCCGCCCGATAATCCCTTCATCCACACGAGTTTCGGAGGAGGCTGGTCCGGTGACTTCAATGGCCAGGATCTCACCGGTCAGCTTCTTTCGGTTCGCACCGAGATCTGGGCTCTCGGCCTGCGCAACCCGTTCAAGTTCCATCTCGATCAGGAGGATGGCACCGGCGAGACGGAGGCGTGGATCGGGGACGTCGGGAAATCGGACCGCGAGGAGTTCACCATTCTCAAGAAGGGGGAGAACGCGGGTTGGTCCTACTACGAGGGCGATATCGTGACACCAGGAGTTTCGCACGCCTCGATGCCGGCCGGCGCCACCCCGCACAAGGCTCCGCTGTTCGCCTATCCACACCTGAACGGAAACAACAGCGCGACCGGAGGAATCTACTATCGCGACAGCGAACTCGGCCAGCTCACGGATTCCTACGTGTGTGGTGACTACGGCTCGGGCCGTATTTGGAGCGTCCTGCGGGACGGGACGGTGACCGAACTGACCAACTTGCGCCTCGGGGGTGGTGACATCGTCGATTTCAATCTCGACCCCGTCACGAAGGACATCTTCGTCCTCGAGCACAGCCCGAGCGGTCGCGTGATGCGGATCACTGAACAAGGAGGCACGGACGACGAAGGTTATCCGGCCACACTGTCGGAGACTGGCGTTTTCGCCGATCTTGCCGACCTTTCTCCCAACCCGGGAGTCGTGGCCTACACCCCGAACCTGACCTTCTGGTCGGACGGGGCCGAGAAGCGCCGGTGGTTTGTCATGAAGGACCTGGCCGACACGATGGGCTACTCACAGGATGATCCATGGTCGTTCCCCGAGGGCATGGTGTGGATCAAGCATTTCGAATTCGACCTCGACCAGCAGAACCCCGGCACCAACGTGAAGCGGCTTGAGACCCGCATCCTCGTCCGCAATGCGGCGGGCTCCTACGGGGTTTCCTACCGCTGGAACGAGGCGGGCACCGAGGCGAATTTGTCGCCGACGGAGGGCGAGGGGTTCACGATCAACTTCACCGACGATGGGGGCGGCGCGCAGAGTTTCGAGTGGAAGATCCCGTCGCGGGCGGAGTGCTCGACCTGCCACACGGCGACCGCGGGACATGCGCTGAGTTCGAACACGCGCCAGTTCAATCTGGACGACATCATCAACGGCCAGAGCGGAAACCTGCTGACCCTGCTTTCCGACGGCGGTTACCTGAGCGGATTCCCGGGGAATCCGGAAAGCCTGCCGCGTCATTATCGGCCGGATGAGTCAGGTGTGAATCTCGAGGAGCGGGTCCGGTCCTACCTCGCGGTGAACTGCGCCTACTGCCACCAGCCCGGTGGCGGCGCACCGGACTCATGGGACGGTCGGCCGGAGTTGAGCCTCGACCTGACCCACATGCTCTACGGTCAGCCTGTGAGCGAAGGTACCCCCGACCTGACCGATCACATCGTTCGTCCGGGCGACAAGGCGAACTCGTCGATCTGGAACAAGATCAACGCGCGGACCGCGATCAACGGCACCTTCAACGGCTACTCGCAGATGCCTCCGCTTGCCTCGAACCGGTTCGACGAGGAGGGCATCGCGTTGTTGGAAGAGTGGATCGACAACTACGCCAACGTCCCGCCGTCCCACAGTGGGATCACGAATGTTCCGGTGACGGAGGGCAGTGTGATCGGCACGTTCGCCGGCACGGCTGACGCGACCGACCCGGATGTGCGGAGCGGCGGCAGCGACCAGGCGAACCTGACCTATGCGATCACCGGAGGGAATCCCGACGAGTTCTTCACGATCGACTCGCTCACCGGCGAAATCGCGGTGACCGGTTGGCTCGACCATGAAGAGTTGGCGTCCTACATTCTTCAGGTCACCGCTTCCGACAATTTCGCGCCGAATCCGATGAGCGTGACGACCGATGTGACGGTGAACGTGACCGACGTGGCGAACGAGGATGCCAATGCGAACGGACTGCCGGATACGTGGGAGGATTTTTTCAACCTCAGCGGGGCCACCGCGGGAGGAGATGGGGATAAGGACGGAGTGAGTGAGTTTTTCGAGTTGCTCACCGGCGGTGATCCGCTGGATCCCGTGACCCCGAACCAGCCGATCTTCGCGATGTTGCCCGCCCAACCGGTAGGGGATTCGCTTTACACGTGGCGCTACATGAATGGTTTCGAACTCGGAACCGACTATCTCCTGCAGGGCAGCGGAGGGTTGACCGGCTGGGGATCACTCGTGTCCGGGGTGGACTACGAGGTCGTCACGGACGTGGCGGAAGAGCCGGGCTACCGTCGCATGACGGTGCGGCTTCTCATCCCACCCGCCGGGCGCTATTTCCTGCGGCTTTCGAGTCCGTAACGAGCGGGCTGGCGACATGGATCCCGAACCGGGATGGAGTCACCCTGTTCGAAGTCATGGACGGACTGCGTTGGGATATTCCGGCGAGAAATGTAAAATAAACTAGACATGGTCTAATGTATGGTTTATTTTACACTGATGAACGCGGACCATCCGACTGGCATTGATAGCAAAGCAGCGATGGAGAAGGTGGCGTGGTTGGAGTTGTTGATCTCCATGACTGCAATCGTAGTTACCCTTTTCCTGATCCCGTTCCTTGGCCATGGGGCTTCGGCAGGTTTCGTATTGCTGGGGGGTGTGGCGTGCAGTTTCTTTTTTCTAAGGAGCCGAACCACGAGGACGATCATGGATGAGCGGGATCGGGAAATCGAGCGACTGGCAACTCGCCGTGGGCTTGAGTTCGCGTGGTGGGTCTTGCTTCTGGCGATGATCGTGATCGTTCTCTGGCCACGGAATGGTGAGAACGGCGGGTTTGTTCCCAAATCAACGATCAACTGGTTGATCTGGAGCCAATTCGCACTGTTTTTCGGAGCCAAGGGTCTGACGGGCGTCATTCTTTACAGGAGGCAAGCCCATGCCTCGTAAGCTGGAACCGGGAATCAGAAATCGAATCAAGGAGTTCCGTGCATCCGAAGAGGGGATGACCCAGCAGTTTTTGGCGGATCACGTCGGAGTGACCCGGCAAACCATCGTGGCTCTGGAGGCGGAAGGATATACGCCGTCGCTGACACTCGCGTTGAGAATTGCGCAGTTGTTCGGAAAGAGCGTCGAAGAGGTTTTCTGGATTGATGAGTAGAACGGGCCAGCTCCGCTCAAGCTCCTGCTTTCGGGGAGCGCGTTGAAGGGAACACTGCATGTCATGCGCCACGTCCTTCCGTCTTGCCGCGGTCCTGCGTGGAGGTGAGCCTCCGACGATGATGAAAGCCCTTGAGTTGGTGGCGGCGTCGCGGCTGGAGGTCGTCGAGCGGCCGGTTCCCGAGCCCGGCCCGGGCGAGCTGCGGATCGCGGTGAGGGCCTGCGGGATTTGTGGCAGTGATCTGCACGGGATGGACGGCAGCAGCGGCCGGCGCATCCCGCCGGTGATCATGGGTCACGAGGCAAGCGGGGTGGTGGATGGAGTTGGCGAGGGAGCCGGTGATTGGAAACAGGGTGAGCGGGTGACCTTCGACTCGACCGTGTGGTGCGGCGAGTGCGGCTTCTGCCGGGAGGGCCGCGTGAACCTTTGCGACCGACGTCAGGTGGTTGGCGTGTCGTGCGGCGAGTTTCATCGTGACGGTGCCTTTGCCGAGTATGTGGTGGTCCCGGAGCGGATCGTGCATCGCCTGCCGGACGGGCTGTCCTTTGCCGATGCCGCTTTCGCCGAGCCGGTGGGTGTGGCGCTGCACGCGGCGAAGCGTGCGGGTGGCCTCACCGGAAAGTCCGTGCTGGTCGTGGGTGCCGGATTGATCGGCTTGCTTGTGGTCCAAGCGTCGAAGCGGGCGGGGGCCGAGCGGGTGGTGGCGGTGGATCTGGATGCGGATCGCCTGGCGCTGGCCATCGAGCTGGGCGCGGACGGGGCGTCGCCGCCGGATGCGCTTCAAGAGAGCGATTTTGATGTGGCCTTCGAAGTGGTCGGCGTGGGGCTCACGGTCGGACTGGCCGTGAAGTCGGTGAGGAAGGGAGGTCGCGTGGTGCTGGTCGGAAACCTGTCGCCAGAGGTGCCGCTGCCGTTGCAGGCAGTGGTGACGCGCGAGCTCGATGTGCTCGGAAGCTGCGCGATTGCCGGCGAGTACCCCGAAGCGCTGGCGGCGATCGCTGATGGTTCGATTCGGGTGCGGCCCTTGGTTTCCGGAGTGCATCCGATCGAGACAGGCGTCGAGGCATTCGCAGAAGCTGCGCGCAAGGGCGCATTGAAAGTGCTGATCGCGCCTGCGCGAGGAGAGGAAGACTGAGCGATGAGTGGATTCGATCTGACAGGCAAGGTGGCACTCGTGACGGGAGCGAGTCGCGGGCTGGGAAAGGGTTTTGCATTGGCACTGGCGCGGGCCGGAGCGGACGTGGTGGTGACGGCACGTAATGCGGACGATCTCAAGGACACGGTTTCGGAAGTCGGGGCCCTCGGCCGTCGTGCCTGGCCGGTGGAGCTCGAAGTGCGCGAGCAGGCAAGCATCGAGTCGGCGATGGAAGCTGCGTGGAGCGCAGCGGGAAAGATTGACATTCTCGTGAACAACGCCGGTTGCAACGTGCGCAAGCCGGCCTTGGACGTCACGTGGGACGACTGGAACACGGTGCTCGATACCAACCTGCGTGGCGTCTTCTTCGTGGCCCAGGCCTGCGCGCGGCGGATGGTCGGGCATGCTTACGGGCGGATCATCAACATCGGCTCCGTGACCTGCGTGAGCGGCTACGCCGGACTCGGTCCCTACGGCGCGAGCCGGGGTGGAGTGAAGCAATTGACGATGAGCCTGGCCGACGACTGGGGGAAGTACGGCGTTACGGTGAATTGTCTGGCGCCCGGGTGGTTCAAAACGGCCCAGAACGCGGTGATGTATGAGGACGAAACGTGGGTCGAGTATCTGACCGAGAAGATCCCGCTGAAGCGCCCCGGTGCGCCGGGTGATCTCGATGGCGCCCTCGTTTTCCTTGCCAGTGATGCGAGCGCCTACGTGACCGGGCAGACCCTGCTGGTGGACGGCGGGATTTCCGTCGGCGCGGTCCAGGCCGTGCCGGCACGCGGTGCAAACCCAACAAAGGCCGATTCCTGATGACGGCCGTGCTGCTTTCCGATCACCCGCTGATCGCCGTTGCCGGAGCGATCGGCCTGCTGCTGGTGCTGATCCTTTGGCTTCGCTGGCAGGCCTTCGTCGCGCTGCTGGTCTCGAGTCTGGTGTTCGCCGTTGCGGTGGGCATGCCGGTCGATGAGATCCCGGCTTCGATCGTCGGCGGTATGGGCGGCGCGCTGGGGCTGGTGGCGACCTTGGTCGGCCTCGGTGCGGTCTTCGGAGCGATGCTTGAGCACTCGGGCGGGGCCCGCGCGCTGGCGAACTGGATGATCCGCCTGACCGGACCGAAAGGGGCGCCGTGGGCGTTGATGGTCGCGGGCTTTCTTATCTCGATTCCGGTGTTTCTCGACACCGCGTTGGTGATCCTGTGCCCGCTGTTGTTCGCCCTCGCGCGCAGCCAGCGCAAACCGGCTTTCTATTTCGGCCTGCCGCTGCTGGCGGGATTGGCGGTGACCCACTCGTTCGTGCCGCCGACTCCGGGGCCGATCATCGTGGCCGAGTATCTTGGCGTTTCATTGGGGCCGGTGATCCTCGCGGGCATCGTCTGCGGGTTGCCGGGTGCGATCCTGGCGGGTCCCCTGTTTGCGAAGTGGATCGTGCCACGTCTAAAGCTCGGAGTTCCGGAGCCGATCGAGGACGAAGAGGAAGCGCCCGCGGATCGAACGATGGCGTGGATCACCCTGACGCTGATCCTTGCACCGATCGCGCTGATCCTCGCGGCGTCCTTGGCGGACCTGAAGCTCGGGAGCGAGAACCGCGGAGCGTGGCATGCGGCGCTCGCCTTCGTCGGTCATCCGATTGTAGCCTTGGTGCTGTCGACGCTCGCCTCGATGGCGGTGATGACTTTCCGGATGAAAGCAAACCGCCAGGCGATCCAGGAGATGGCGACCAAGGCGCTCGGCCCGGCGGGCATCATCATTCTCGTCACCGGGGCGGGGGGTGTCTTCAAGCAAATCCTCGTCGACAGCGGTGCCGGCCGCAAGTTGGCCGAAAGCATGTCCGCGCTGCCGATCGGCTACGTCGCACTCGCGTGGTTGCTCACGGCGGTGATTCGGGTGAGTCAGGGATCGGCGACGGTGGCGATGACCGCCGGGGCCGCCCTGATGGCGCCGCTCGTCGAGAATGCCGACCTCAGCCCGATGCGCCTCGCCCTGCTGGTGGCGGCGATTGCCGCCGGTGCCACGACCGCTTCCCATGTGAACGACAGCGGCTTCTGGATGATCAGCCGCTACCTGCAACTGACCGAGAAACAGACCCTCAAGTCGTGGACGGTCGCCGAGACCATCATCTCCGTGGTCGGCCTCGGTATGGCGCTCTTGCTCTGGGGCTTTGTTTGAAGCACGGAGTGCAGGGCGGGAAGGGTTGCAGTCTTTCTTGGCGTGCCTCCGATTCTGAGGTGTCGGGGTTTTTGACGAATCTTGTGAGCGGTGACTCGCACAGCGACGGGCCGCTCCCATCTCAGTAGAGCAACTCCACGACGTAGAACCGAAGCGGGTTGGATGAGACGTCGCCTTCGGTCACGTTCCACGTTTGATCGGTCTCGGAGGCCGGTATGATGCCAAGCGAGATCGGGAAGCCGGACGAAAGGTCGGCGCCGGCTTTAACCCGGTAGCGTTTTCCGGCCACAGCTTCGAACACCAGGACGATGCTGTTTCCTTCGCGTCGGATTTCCTTGATGCGCAGGACGCTGTTCGGATCCGTGGGGTCGGTGCCGGCTTGATACTCCTCGAGGTTGGTTTGGCCATCCTTGTCGGTGTCGAGATTCGGGTCGCCTGCGGTGGGGCCGCCGAAATAGAGCTGTTCGAATTCGTTCGGCATGCCGTCGGTGTCGCTGTCGACCAGGACCGTGAAGCTGGTGTTGCTCGTGGTCATGCCGGTGCCGGTGGTGACCTTGATCGGTCCGGTACTCGCACCGGCCGGGATGGTGACCACGATGCGATTGTCGGTCTCGACAACAAAACCCGCGGCGACGCCGTTGACGGTGACGGAGGTGGTGCCGGTGAACTTCGCGCCATGGATGGTGACGCTGCTCCCGACGAGGCCGCTGGAGGGAAGGAAGCCGGAAATGGCAAGAGGCGGGGTTTGGGCTCCGACGGCGATCGGGGCGGAGAACTCGCTGGTGTTGCCGTTGGCATCGGTCGCGGTGGCGACGACAAGGTCGTTCACCGCCAATGCTACGGGTGGGTTGGCGACCGTTGTCCGCTGCAGCCCGCTGCCGAAATCGCCTGACGTGAAGGTGTCGGCACCGAGAGAAGTCCGGCCCTCACCCCCACCATCGGCCAGAAAGAACTCGACCCGCAGCGGGTACGCCGAATTCGCCGCGGAAGAGGGGACCCGATAGGAAAAGGTGGCCGTGTTGCTCCCGCTGTCGTAGCCGGCGCCGCTCAGGAGCGGGTAGTTCTGCAGGTTGTGCGGACCGGCGTCGGGGTCGTTCGCGTCGTTCGGCGTGATGCCGTCGAAATTCAGATCGATGCCGATGGAGCTGTTGGAGTGAATCGAATTGGCGCGGATCGGGTTGCCCTGCGAGGTGCCGGCCACAATGATGCCCCGGTCGCCATTGAAGGCAATCCGGTTGGCAGCGCCGGGTGCGGCGCCCCCGATGGTGTTGTCGTTGCCATTGAGAATGAACATGCCGTCGTAGAAGTTCCCGATCGGGGCACCGTTGACATCGGGACCGATGAAGTTGCCTTGGATCCGGTTGTCGTCGGCGCCGGAAATCGCGACGCCTTCCTCACCGTTTCCGGAGATGATGTTGCGTGCCGCGGAGTCGGTGCCGCCGATGGTGTTGTCGGGGGATTGAAGGATGAAGACGCCGCTGCCGAGATTCCAGACCGGCGCCGTGCCGGCCAAGTTGGTGCCGATGTAGTTGCCCTGCACCACATTGCCGCTCCCGGGTGTTTCAAGCAGGATGCCGGCATCGCCGTTGCCGGAAATCACGTTGCGAGCGCCGGCCTCGGTGCCGCCGATCGTATTGTTCGAGCTGAGCACCGCGATCCCGTCATCGAGGTTGTACAACGGGGCCGTGCCGGTGGCATTGGGACCGATGCGGTTGCCCTGCACCAGCGTGCCGCTGGCACCGAGAAAGATCTGGATGCCGTCGTCGCCATTGCCCGAGATCAGGTTTCCGGCGCCGGCGGCTGTGCCACCGATGACGTTGCCCGGGGCCTCCGCGATCGCGATTCCATCGCCGAAGTTGCCGACCGCCGTGTTGCCGGCGGCATCGGTGCCGATGTAGTTGCCCTGCACCAGATTGTTGCCTCCGGAGACCCCGGAGATCGTGATGCCCTGGCCGCTCGCGGTGCCGGTCTGACCGTTGCCGGAAATCACGTTCCGTGCCGCGGCCGTGGTGCCGCCGATGACGGTGCCCGGAGAATTGCTCAGTGACACGCCCGCATCCTGATTGCCCAGCGCGCCTGTGCCGGCCGCATTGAGGCCGATGTAGTTGCCTTGGATGACGTTGCCCGTCGTGTCGAACAGGTCCACACCATCATCGGCGTTGCCGGAGATCACATTCCGCGCGCCGGCCGCCGTGCCGCCGATCGTATTGTCGGGGGCAACCGAGAAATTCAGGCCGGTGCCACCGTTGCCCAGCGCGGCCGTGCCGGCGGCATTGGTGCCGATGTAGTTGCCCTGCACCAGCGTGCCTCCCGAGACCGCTCCGGTAACCAACACGCCGTTGGCGCCGTTGCCGGAGATGACGTTGCGCGCGCCCGTGGTCGTTCCGCCAATCGTGGTGTTGGGGCCGCCCTGGATGACGATGCCATGGCTGGTGTTGCCCAACGCGGAGGTGCCGGCGGCATTCGTGCCGACGTGATTGCCCCGGATGACGTTGCCGGCCGATGTGTTTTCCACGGCAATGAGGGCGATCCCCACGCTGTTGCCCGAGATGACGTTGCGCGCAGCGGTTGTGCTGCCGCCGATGGTGTTGCTGGAACAATCGAGCACGAACACGCCGGTGCCGCCATTGGGCATGGCCGCGGTGCCATCCGCATTCGTTCCGATGAAGTTGCCCTCGAGCGTGTTGCCGCCGTTGAGCGCCAGGACGATGCCGTGGTTGTCGAACTGATTGATGGCCAGCGCCCGCACCGTGCTGGCGCCGCCCTGTAGCACCAGACCGTCGGTGAGAGCGCCGGCTCCGGCGCCATTCAGCACCACGCGTGGCAACCGCGTGGCCGTGCTGAATCCGGGTTGGGTGGTGCCGTCGATGATCACGGGATCGTCGCAGAGCGGCAGTGGGGCAAGCAGGTTGATCGTGTGTACCCCGCCACCCGGGATGTTGAAGGAAATGGTGTCCAGGCCGGGGTTGGCATTGGCCCCCATGATCGCAGAACGCAGCGAGCCGCCGCCACTGTCCGAGGTCGAGCTCACGACAAAGTTCGCGGCGTAAGCCATTGCGGGGGCGAGGAAGGCGACGCATCCGAATAGGGATGCACGGAGAACGAATTGCTTGGATCGTTTTGCGGACATGGGGATTGTCGCCTCGGGGGCTCAGTTCGAACTCGCTGACAACGGCGGGATTCTTCGGCCCATCCCGTCACCGCAGCCACAGCATCCCGGCTCGCTCGGACGGGGTAAGGGGGGAGGGGGACGAACGGACACGTTCACGATGAGGCCACCGCAAATCGGCAGTTTCGTCAAGGATGCAACGGGCTCGGGCAAGGAGCACTTTTTCGTGTCACGAAACTGTTGAATGGCCCTTCCCGGGGACGGTTTTCAGATTTGAGATTTGGACTGGAAGCGGGTTCGGCCTTGGCGCGAACCGGCCTCGGTTTCTTGAGAGTTGTCCCGAGAAAGCACGTCAACTTCGGAACGCTTGGAAGATTTGGGCAAATGGCATTGATATGATTCGGACCGGCCAGGCTTCCGAGCGATCCCGTACATTCCCCAACCCATGAAACCCTGCCTGATTCCTGTTCTGATCGTCTGCTGCACGCTGGGAGTCCGGGCCGCCGGGCCGATGAACGTCCTCTTCATCGCCCTCGACGACCTGAATAACTATCCGGCGATGATGGGGAACTACCCGGGCGTGAAAACGCCCCACATGGATGCCTTTGCCAAGAGCGCGCTCCGCTTCGACCGTGCCTACAGCCCGGGCACCATGTGTAACCCGTCGAGACTCGCGATCCTGAGCGGTATCGCGCCCTACCGCTCCGGTGTTTACGAGAATGGTCACCCTTGGGAGAGGAATCCGCTCTTCGACTCGGTGCGCACCATCCCGCAGTTGTTCCGCGAGTCCGGCTTCCACACAATGACTTCGGGGAAAATCTTCCACGGGCATCCGTCGAAGCCCCGCCTGAAGCTCATGTGGGACGACGCCGACGGCGGGGCCGGCAGGTTCGCTCCGGCTGCCAAGCCCAACCCGATTCCCGACTCGGTGAAGAAGCCCGGGCTCTTTTCCTATGGATCCGTGGAAGAGGAGAGGGTCAGCGATTTCCGGCTTCTCGACTTTGCCCGCAAGCGCATGGCCGCGAAATACGACAAGCCGTTCTTCTATGCTCACGGCATCCGCTACCCGCACAACCCGTGGACCGTGCCCCAACGTTTTCTCGATCTCTATCCCGAGGACTCGTTGCGATTCCCGCCGCCAGGCTATCGCGAGGGTGACCTCGACGACATGCCAGCGGTCGCTAAGGACTACGCCGCCTATCCGGTGAACCGTGCCGCGCTGGAGAAAGCCGGGCACTGGAAGCCCGTCGTCCGACATTACCTTGCTTCCGTCAGCGCCGCTGACGAGTGCTTCGGCGAAGTCATCAAGGCTCTCGACCGAAGCGAGCACGGGGACAACACCATCGTCGTGGTCTGGGCCGATCATGGCTTCCACATGGGTGAGAAGGACCACTTCGCGAAATACGGGCTATGGGAACAGACGACCAACGTCCTGTTCATGATCCGCGTGCCCGGTCTGACCCAAGCGGGCGGTGTGTCAAAGCGGACCGTCAGCCTGCAGGATATCTATCCCACGCTGATCGAACTTGCCGGACTCGAAGCACCGGGACACCCGATCGATGGACGCAGTCTCGTCCCGCTGTTGAAGAACCCGCAGGCCGACTGGCCGTATCCCGCGCTCACCACCCATCATCACAATGACTACGCGGTGCGTTCGGAAGATTGGCGCTACATTCGCTACCACGACGGCAGTGAGGAGCTCTACGACCATCGAAAGGATCCCGGGGAATTCACCAACCTCGCGGGCGATCCGCGGTTTGCCGATGTGAAAAGGGATCTCGCCAAGCGGTTTCCTGACAAGAGCGTCGAGCCGATGAAGGGCAAGAAGGCGCGCGATTGATCGCGTCCGCAGGTGAAAGGGGTACGTGGGGAATGCCTATCGAAGGTGTGCCTTGAGTTCCGGCACGATCGCCACCAACTCGGGCACGATCAGCGCTGCGATGGCCTTGCCGCCCTTGGCGTTGAAGTGGGTGCTGTCGCCTTCTTTGAAGTCGTAGGTGTGGCTTTCCTCGGGCCCGATCCGGTTGTGATGCTCCATGCTGATGTGGTGGAGGTCGATGAAGTTGACCTCCATCCGTTTGGCGGTGGTCCCGGCAGCTTTGGCATACTCGGTGAGGCTGGCGTTGAAGGTGAACTTGGGCGTTTTGGCGATCCCCTGGACGATCTGGCCATCTTCGTCAAAAGTGCGCCGCACCACGGAGCTCAGGACGATGGGCGTCACCTCCGCTGCCTGGACTCGTTCGATGTAGGACTTCAGCTTGGCCGAGTAGGCCTGGGTGTCGTAGCGCTTCTGGTCGTTGTGACCGAACTGGATGAGCACGTAGTCGGGCTTGAGTGCCAGCAGCTTGTCCAGGCGCTTCGAGAGGCTGTCGAGGGTCGCGCCGTTGACGGCGTGGTTGTGGACTTCCACTCCGTCCGCGAAGCATTTGGCGAAAGCCGGGCCCCAGCCGGATTGTTGGGCCACGGTCGAATCTCCGATCAGCCCGATCTTGATGGGCGCATCGGCATGCAGAATGCCCAAGGTGACCCACATCATGCAAAGAAGGCGCTTCATTACCAAACGATGAAGGTTCGCTGCCCGAGCGCAAGCCGTTGATGCCTGCCGGTTCGGCTTTCGGGATCAACGATCGACCGCAAAGAAACGGATCGGGTGCATTCCGTTGTTGGAGCCGGCTGGCGTGGAGCGACGGATGGAGCCCTGCTCGAGTTTCATCCGTTTCTCGAGGGCCTGAAAGGGGGCTTCGAGATCGAACTTCGAGAAGTCGGGTTCGAGGGCGTCGAAGGCCACCGAGACGCCATGAAGTGGGTCGTGCATTCGGGAGTTTCCCCAGTCCACCGCTTTCCCATCGACGATCTCCTCGACCTTGAAGTCCAGGCCGACCTTCATTCCAAGGCGTTCACCGGTCAGCGGCCCGGCAGGACCCTCGATCTCGATCCTGTCTCCCCGACGCTCGGCAACGAATGCCAGAGACACCGGTTCCAATGCCCACTCCAAGCCTTCAAGCGGGCCGGGCTGACCACCCTTCTCGCCGAGATAGATCCGGGCCGTCGCCAGCACATGCACGATCGCCATCCGATGCGGTCCTCTGGACGGTGCTCGCCCATTGTCGGTCATGACGCTGATCTGAGATCGCATATCATAGAACCACTGAATTTCCCGGTCTCCGGCCTCGAAGGGATAACTCGAGTCCGGACCGAAGCTCTCCCGCATCACGCATTGGCCCGGCGTTGTGTCGTGGTCGAGGTTCTGGGAGTTGATGAACATCCCTCCCCGGTCCTGCACCTCCGCCGCGTGGGAACGGTTCAGCATGCTTCCACCCAGGAGTGCTCCGCCGGTCAGGAGAAACGCGCGGCGGTTGGCCGGAGTCAGCGGGTCATTCATTCCTATTCCATACTCGACAGGACCACCTGACACAACATCACGTGCGACGAATCTCTCGATCTACTCCACGGGAAGAAACTGGACCGCGTCGATGATAACGTGGCCGTCGGTGTCCCGATTGCTGAGGATGACCTTGGTCTCGCCTCCCAGCATGAGACGGCCAATCGGCTGGAAGGTGCCTTGAGCCGGTTTCCGGCGCTGGTTCAGGGTGAACTGTTCCCGTTCCCGGCCCGTGACCACGGTTACCGGCACGTTCGTGGCGCGGTTTTCAAGAGCCGTGTAGCCGATCCGGATCTCGTATTCACCGGGCTCCAGTTCGGCGGTGAACGTGGCCATGGCCGAGCCGTCGCCTTTGGCGCCGTCGTGTTGATAGCCGCGATGGACGCCCGCGGCGATGTTGGAACGGGTCCAGTTTCCCTCGCGGACCGCCTTCTCATCGTCGATCACGATGCCCTTCAGCGACTTCAGTCCGACGAAGTCACCGGGTCTTTGGTCCTCGAGCACCTGCTTGTCGGCGACGAGGCGTTCGTGCAGGACTTCGTAAGGCAGGTCCTGCACGGCGAGCTTGCGGTCGAGGCTGAGGCAGGCGGCGGTGGCGGCCGACTGGCCGAGGATCATGAAGACCGGCTCCATCCGGATCGAGCCGTAGGCGATGTGGGAGGATGAAACGCAGACCGGGACGAGGAGGTTCTCGCATTCCTCTTTTTTCGGAACAATGGCGCCGTAGTCGATCGGGTAGGGACCACCGGGATTGATCTGAATGTCCCCCTCGTTGCGGGCGTGGCCGTGCTCGTCGACGTAGCGCTGCACGTGGTGCGAATCCATGTTGTAGGAGCCCATGCCCACCGGGCGGGGAGTGGGCTTGAGCCGCCGGAGGTGGTTCTCGGTGATCACGAAGTCGCTGATCATGCGTCGCGCCTCGCGGATGTAGAGTTGGTGAGGCCAGTGGCCGTTGTCGATAAACTCGTCCTTGGCGAGTCCCCACTGGTTGATCCGCTGCTGGATGTCCTTCGGCACGCGCGGGTCGTTGGCGAGAAACCACAGCCAGCCTTTCTGGTAGGTTTCGTGCTCCGCGATGATCTCGGCGCGACGTTCATAGCTGCCCTCGGGGTAGTCGTAGTTGTAGCCGATGTTGTCGAAAGAGAAGCCACCGTGGTTGTTGGTGTCGGTCTTCCGGTTGGGAAGCGGGTCGAACTTGTTGAAGACGCCTATCCAGCCGGCCTGCAGGTAGCGGAGGCCGAGCTCGTACTGGAGCGGATCGTAGCCGTCGGGCTTCGGCCAGGGCATGCGGTTCTCGGGATGGTTCGTCATGCAGGTCCGGAAGCAGTAGGCCTGCATGCGGTGGTCGGGGCCTCCTTCCTCGCCGGGGGGATTCCCATGGATACGCGGAAGGAGGCCGGAGGACGGGTCGCCGGGTTTCACGTAGGGGTCGACCGGCTTATCGAATTGGTGGGATCGGGCTCGCCGGGTTTGCACGCCGTTGAGGGTTTCGCCGTACTTCGCGTTTCCTTCACGTCCGACCGTGAAGCCGACCCCGGCGGAGTCGAGCAGGTCGCCTTCGTAGGTCGCGTCGATGAACATCCGGGCCTCCCACGTCTTGCCCGAGAGTGTCGAGATGGAAACGATCCGGCCGTCCTGTTTGCGGACTCCTTTCTTCCGGTCGAGCCACTCATCGCGGTGCACGGGAATCTCGTATTCCTTCACGAGGTCCTCGAAGATCCCTTCCGCGACGTGAGGTTCGAAAAGCCACATGGTGTCCTCGGGGAAGGTCGTGTCGCTGTCGAGAAAGCCGCGTGAGCCGTAGTCCGCGCGGGTCTGCCAGTTCCATGCGGAGTCCTCGTCGTAGTGGTCGCGGACCCGGGCATAAAACTCGCGCGAGATCCCGCCGATGACGTGTTTCTTGCCCGAATCAGTCCAGCCGAGCCCTCCTGAGCTCAGGCCGCCGAGATGTTTGTCCGGGCAGACCACCACGACCGTCTTTCCCATTCGCTTCGCCTGCACCGCGGCGCTGATGCCGGCGGAAGTGCCGCCATAGACAAGGAGGTCGTGTGTTTCGGCCACGAGGGGGAGGGTTGTCGTGACGAGAGCAAGGCAAAGGGACCGGGTCATCGGAACCACTACGATACCGGCCGGCCGGAACTTCCGGCCCGGCAGGGGTGCGGCTGTCGGTGCCGCGCTCATCCTGCCGAAACCCTCCGGCATGACGCCTGCTGCAAAGGGCGCCGGGTGCCGAAAGAATTCTGACAGAGGTCGATCATGGTGCCGTAATGGAGCGATGAGCAGGCGCAACAACGCTGGTCTTAGCTCGTTTGAACACCATGCACCCGATGCGATCCTTCTCCGCCAGCCTCCTGATTGCCGGACTATGCTCCGTGGCCCCGGGTGCGGAGCCGGCAGGAGGTGCGGACTACGAGTTCAAGGTCCCTCCGCATGCCGAGGAGCTGCTCGATATCTACTGCTACGAGTGCCATGACTCCGGGCTGAAGAAGGGCGGCATCCGGTTCGATAATCTGGGGGACCTGAACCAAGGAGCGAGGCTGGACCTGCTGAACAACGCGCTGGAGCAGGTCTACAGCGGCGAGATGCCGCCGAAGGATGGCGACCAGCCGACCGATGAGGAGCGAGAGAAACTCGCACAGTGGATCTGGGGCGAATTGAAGGTCTTCAACGCCTCGAAGCTCGAGGACAAGCTGCGCTACTACAAGTACGGCAACTACGTCGATCACGACCAACTCTTCAGTGGCGAGATCGGGGAGGCACCTTTCACGAAAGCCCGGCGCTGGCGCATCAATGAGCTGATCTACCAAGAGCGGGTCAATGACGTGCTGGAACTGGAAGGGCGCGCCCGGCAAAGCGCCTTCTACGGGGTCGTGAAGCCCTTCAACCTGCCGCAGGAATCCGGCGTCCGCTACTACGACACCGAAATTGTGGAGGGCGGGCAGTTCCTCACTTTGATGTCCAATGCCAAGTGGATCGTCGACAAGCAACTGCGCCAGGCGCTGTTGGAGAGCGGGCATTTCCAATACCCTGAGGACTACCAAAGCGTTCTGGATAAGAAGGTGCAGGGGAAGGAAGCGGGTCAGATCCTCCGGAAGTACCCGGACGAAAAGTGGAACCTGAAAACGACTCCAGAGCCCTTCACCCGGGTGGTGATGGAAGAGGGCGAGTCATCCGACGAGATTCTCTCGGGGGCGATCACGCATCAATTCCGGGTCGCGCTGCAGCGTGATCCCGACGCGGCGGAGCTTGCCGAGTATCTGGCCTTCATGCGGGAGACGATCCGGGTTGGCGACAAGGTCAGCGCGCTGAAGAAGATGATGGTCTCCGTTCTCATGGAGCCGGAGTTCCTTTACCGAAATGAGTTCGGTGGCGGCGAGGCGGACGAGCACGGTCGCAGGATGCTCACACCCCGCGAGGGCAGTTATGCCATCGCTTACGCCCTGACAGACCGGATTCCCGACCCGGCCCTCGTGGAAGCCGCCCATTCCGGCAAGCTCAACGAGAGGGTAGACTACGAGCGCGAGGTGCGTCGCCTGTTGGCGGATGAATCCATCGAAAAACCGCGCATCCTGAGGTTCTTCCAAGACTACTTCGGCTACACCAAGATCTACGATGTCTTCAAGGACGAGGAGCGCTTCGTCGGCGCCTACAATCCGCACCGGGTGGTCTCGACGAGCTACATCTACCGGGTTCCCGGAAAGGTCTCGAAGGAGGCCGACCTGCTCGTGCAGTGGGTGCTCGAACGGGACAAGGATGTCTTCGAAACGCTCCTGACGACCGACAAGTTCTTCGTTCACCACAGTGGCGACAACGAGGAGATGCGCAAGCGGACGGAGCAGGCACAGATCTTTTACTCGAATCTGCGGAAGATCTGGGTGGGCACCCGTGGACGGGACAAGAAGGACTACGCGAAGATCGTTGAGGAGCTGGGGCTCTCCAACGGCTACCTTGGTCCCGCGAAGGATGGTAAAAAGAGGAGCTTCAACCGGAAGTTCGGCATCGACATGGAGATGGCGGAGACAATTTTCGGGAAGGACGGATCGCGGCGGAAGGACTCGGATGCAACGTATCCGCCGCTGCTCGGCGAGGCGGTCGATCACTCGCCGAAGATGTACAATTTCGACTACACGCTCTGGGACTACCCGGTGGAGCAGCCGTTCAAGGTGGAAAACCGCATCGGCATGCTGACGCATCCGGCGTGGTTGGTGGCGCATTCCCACAATGCCGCCACGGATCCGATCCTGCGGGGCAAGTGGGTGCGGGAGAAGTTGCTGGGCGGCTTCGTGCGCGACGTGCCGATTACCGTCGATGCCAAGGTCCCGGAGGATCCCCACAGCACCCTGCGCGAGCGGTTCGCCGTCACCGAGGAGAGCAAGTGCTGGCAGTGCCACGAGAAGATGAACCCGCTCGGATATCCGTTTGAGAGCTACGACGACTTCGGGCGCTTCCGCACCGAGGAGGCGATTGAGTACCCCGAGAACATCCTCGAGACCGAGCGGGTGATCGCGCGTAGCGAGCACGGTACGATGACCCGCATGATGGTGAATCACTACAAGACCAAGCCGGTCGATCCGTCCGGCTACCTCGAGGGGACGGGTGACGAATCCCTCGACGGCCCGGTGAAGGACGTGCCGGACATGATCAACCGTCTCGCCAAGTCCGACCGGGTGAGGCAGGTTTTCATCCGCAACGTCTTCCGCTATTTCATGGGCCGCAACGAAACGCCCGCCGACTCCAAGACCCTCATCGCAGCCGACAAGGCCTACCTCGACAGCGGCGGCAGCTTCCGGGAGCTGATGGTTTCGATCCTTACCTCCGACTCGTTCATCTACCGCAAATAGACCACGCCATGCACAATCGAAGAGATTTCATCAGAACCACTACCGCCGGCTTGTTCGGCATGGCGGGTTTGTCGTCGATTCCGCAACTGAAGGCGGCGGTCGGTGGCAGCAGTTCCTCGTCGGTGAGCGCGGGCGTTCCGCGTTTCATCTTCCTGCGCAAGAGCAACGGCACCTTTCCGAGCGAGCTCGTGCCGGTCTCGCTCAGCGCCGCCGACCGCAGGAGGGAGGAGAACAAGGAGGCACTCGACCTCGATCTCGACCGGCACGAGCTGCCGGAGTGGATGGAGCCGATCATCGACCACAAGGACGACCTCACCCTGCTGCAGGGCCTTTCGGCCAAGATGTGCACCATGGGCCACTCGACGTATCAGTCGCCGCTGGCGGTTTCACGATCCGCGGAGCGGGTCGCGACCATCACCCGCGCCTCGGTGGATGTGGAGCTGGGACGCATGTTCACCTCTCCCTTCGAGCACATCGAGCTGACCAGCGCCCACGACCAGAAAGGCGTGGTGCGCGGGATGTCGTCGATCGGTCCCATGCAGCCGAACTACGCCTTCGCCTCACCGGGCGCGGCCTACAAGAACCTGTTCGCCGCGGGGTTGGAGAAGACCAACGATGACAAGGCCGAGGACAACCTGAACCGTTTCCTTTCCGGCAAGATCGCGTCCTACGACAACCGGACGCTCGACATGATCGAGTCCCAGAAGATCGGCAACTACGCGGATTCGGTGGATACGCTCATCGAGCGGAACAAGCTGCTTGAGACGATGTCTGCCAGGATCGCGGCCAATGTTCCCGAGATCGAACAACGCATTCTCAATGACGAGTACACCCGTACGGAGCAGCACTTCGCGTTCGCGGACATCCTCGTGTCATCCCTTCGCGCCGGGCTGACCAACGTCGCGACCTTCACGCTCGACGATCTCTCGACCCCTTACGATGACCTCGTCGACGCCGTCATCCGGCTTCACGATGTCGGTCACAACAAGGACATGGGCGGCGTGCCGGCGATCGAATGCCGCAAGGCGGTGCGGACCCACCACATGAAGGTCATCAACCGGATCGTCGCCCAGCTCAAGGCGTCTCCCGAGGGCAACGGCACGATGTTCGACAACACGATGATCCTTTATCTCCCGGAGAACGGCGAGACGCACCACAGCGTCGGCAGCGAGGTGCCCTTCATGATCCTCGCCGGAGGAAACGTGAAGCTCAGCATGGCCCGCCGTCGCTACATCCGGCTTCCGAACTACAACGACGAGGGCCACAAGACCCTGGGCAACTGGTACACCACGATCCTCAACGCCTACGGCAACGACATCAAACACTACGGTGACTTCGACGTCGCGCTGAAGGTCGACCAGGAAGGACCGATCCGCCACTTCCTGTCCTAAGAAACCGGGGGCATCTCGGTCTTCGGGCCGGAGTCAGGTGATCCGGGCTTTGCCCGGGGGTGGCACGTTTCTTTGCCTGCCCCTGTAACCTGCCTCGGCTTTTTCGGATTACACGACTGCGAACCTTCCGTTCGCTTGAACTCGTCGTAGTCCCGAAAACCATGAAAAGCCGGATTCTTCCCGTTCTCCTTGGGCTTTGCTGCCTAGGCAGCCTTGCTTCCGCCTCCGAATACTTCCGGCCGCCGAATCTCGAGAAGAAGCTCTTCGAGACCGACAAGATCACGATCGATGAGAGGGGTTTCGACAAGTGGGCCTTGAAGGGAGTGGTCGCGGATCTGGTTTCGGTCGCCCGCGACTTCGACGAAGAGGACGGTGTCGATTTTGATCTGCGATCCAACGCCCTGGCGATCGCATCACGGCTCGATCCGGCGAATGCCAAAATCAAGAGCACGTTGGATCAGTTGAAGGAACGCGGGAAGACGGTCTCCGAGAGGGCGAAGAAGGAGAGCGTCGGGCGCCGCCTGAACGACTGCGTCGGGCGTATGCGGGGGATGAGGAGAGGTGTGCTGATGAAGAAGTCGGACGGCAAGTTGATCGAACCCGGCCCCGACCGTCTTACATGTGCTGCCTACATCGCGAATATCGCCGAGAGGCTGGATCCGGGCGCCGATCTTGCGCTTGAACTCAAAGGGCACATCGCGGAACTCGCCGGAGCGGGCTACAAGCCAGACTGGTCCGGGATGCTTCTCGATCCCGAGCGCCCGCCCGGTGAGAGGGGACCCAAACCGCGTGACTGGGAGATCGCGATGCCCGGGGGGACGGCGGAAAAGTTTGCCCGGAATTCCAGCACTGTGACCGGGCTGATGGTTCGCCAGCTTGGTCGGGGCAAGCTCGCCGGACAGGCTTCGGAAGTGAATGCCACGGCGCTGCCGAAGGAAGGGCTGGACGGGCTCGCTTTCACCTTCAACCAACCGGTTGGAACCCAGATGGGCGGATGCCTGGAAGAAGTGATCAAGTTCCTCAGGGTCCGCTACGAGGTCGGTCAGCCCGAACTCGTTCCGGATGGCTACGAAGTCGAACTCGGCTTCGGCAACAAGTTCCAACCGAAGGACGGACCCTCCGGCGCCGTGGCCTTCGCACTTCTCATCGACTCGCTTTTCTCGGGGGAAGAGGTCGATCCGAATTTCGCCTGCACCGGCGACATGACCGCGGACGGGCGCGTCCAGAAGATCGGCGGTGCCGCCGCCAAGATCCGTGGTGCCGCGGTCAAGATCCGGGGCGCCGCCGACAAGGGACTGCCGATTGTCGGCATCCCGATCGGCAACCGCGACGAGATGCGCGACGTCCTTTTGCTCGATGGTATCGATCCTTTGGTTGGCATCCAGATCTTCACGCTTGAGGACTTCGAGGAAGCCCGCGACATCTCACGGATGGAGAAGAAGGGCGAGGTGACGCGAGCCTTGGCAGCCTTTGAAGAAGTGGCGAAAGACTTGAAGCCCGGCGACCGGAAGGCCAATGCCACCTTGCTCGCGGACGCCGGAATCCGGAAACGCCTCGAGAGGGTGGTGGAACTGATGCCGAACCATCTATCGGCAAGGCTCCTTCTGGAGTCGGGGAGGGGCACGCTGCCGAAAACCCTCACGGTGAGGGGAACGCTGCAGCAGATTGAAATCGTGACCGCCGGCACGTTCGAAAATGCCGGCCGGCAGGTCTTCAGGGCAAAGTTCGGGGGTGATCCCAGCGAATTCGGTTTCGATTCGGGGAGCGCGTCCGATGCCAAGGATGCCATGGCGGAACTGGAGACATTGGAGAAGTTCGTCGATCCCGCAGTCAAAGACTACCTCGCCGCGGCGAAGCTGCTCTGCCAGGCGGTAGCCGATGGCCCCGGTGAAGACGAGAAGCCGGCTGCATACGGCAAACGCGTCGAACGCTTGATGGCTCGGGTTGCTGAAACGCTCAGTGGCGTCGCTTCGTGAATCGCCAAGGGTATCGAATCCGCGTGGAGGCTCGGAGAGCCCGACGCTCGGCGGCCTGAACTTCGCGTTCGTTGGGCACGTCGCGATGCTGGTCCGGGCAAGCCTGCTATTCGCTCTTGGAGTAGTCGTTCCAGTGCTTCTCGATGACGTCCTGATCCAACGCTTTCGAAGTGATCAGATAGCGATAGCGGGAGGTGTAATCTTCGCCGGGAGAAATCTTGAATGGTCCGTCGACCATCGGGGCGAAGCAAAAGTAGGGCTTGTCGGGATGGATGCGGACGTGCTGCGGCGCGCGGAAGTTCTCCGGGCTGCCGAAGACGGTGGCCGAGACCTCCTGGCCGCCAATTTCACCCGTGAAAGAGACCCAGTCGGTTCGGGTGTGGTTCCCGTCCCGGCGGTCTTTTCCTTCACGTGTCAGATAGCGAACATCGCCGGGTTGAAGGCTTGGGTCACCTTTGTCCCTGAGCCACTCGGCATTGCCGCGGAATGCCATGCCGCCGTAGTGATACTTCGGCAAGTGGAGCGGTTTGTCCGTGGCGCATCGCTGGACGCTTTCGACATCGAAAAGAAAGTGGTCTTCCGGTGTTTGGTAAACGGTGACCGTCCAGATTTCGTGAAGCACATCGATGGATTCTTCGCCTTCCGGCACCGTGAAGGCATGCTTCACTTGAAACGACACCTTACGGTCCTCCCGTTTCACGTCCAGAACCTCACGGAACTCGACTCGCCCAAGTTCCTTCGCCTGATTCCAGAAATCGATCTCCTTCCCATCGAACTTGGTCTTGGTCCAAGCGAGGAAGAGTGCGTGCTGATGGGGGTGGTCGGCCGGAAAGTCGCCCGTCACCTCCTGTCCGGTGGGGGCGTAGACCGGGTGGATGTAAGCACTCCTCCGGAAGTGGGGATCCATGCCCTCGGGCACCGGCTTCTCCGTCTTGATGTAGTTCAGCACCGGTTTGTCCCGCAGCGTGATGAGGATCGCGTCGTCGGTTTCGGTGAGCTTCAGATCACCCCCGTGCGCCAGTAGCGGGATCAGAAACGCGAAGAGGTGAGCGGGCAAACTGGCGGGTTTCATGGTGGGTTTTGCGGGAAGAGGGTGATGGGAGCGAATGACAGGTGGCGGATCAAAGCTGCTGCCAACCCCGGTTACGAACCGATCACCGTTTTTCTTCGGAGACCGGTCTCAGGATTTCTTCGGATTCTGCCGCGAAGTATCGAATAGGATCTCGATCATCTTCGTTTCATCCTCTATCACAGGGGTATTCGGTGTGCTCCTGTGGATGCGCATCCCTTCATCCCCAAAGCCATGCAGGACCGAGTTCAGACCGTGGGCGAAGCCCGGTGCCGATTGTTGCGCCGGCGGAATCTGAGGAACTCCTTTCTGCTCTCCGCGGCGCTCGGGTTGACGGCTGCCTTCGTGCTGCTCGGAATCCGCTACGCGCTTGAGCCGACGATGCCGGGGTTGGTGGTGGTGGCGACCGCCGAAGACCCCGACCGGCCTGACAGTTCTCCACAGAAGATCAAGCGGTCCGACTCGTATGCGTTCCAGCGGCCGAGTGCTCCTCGTCAGCCGCCCGGGGGCAGTGCGAACGTCGTGCGTGCCGCGACCTTTGGCGATGTCCCGCTGCCGGAGTCCGGGCCGGAGTCGATGCTCACGGAGTGGATCGGCAGCCAGGACCTCGGAGACTTTGGAGAAGGAGTCGAGATTATCGGAGGCGCCGGCGGGAGCACGTTCTTCGGTATCCGGCGCCAGGCCAACCGCTTCGCTTTCGTCGTCGATGTTTCCGGCTCGATGAGCGAGGGCAGTGGTGGACTGCTGCCGAGCCCGGTCAGCCGGATCGAAGCCCTCCGCAAGCAGATGCACGATTCGATCTCGGCGATGCCGGACACCTGCCAGTTTGCCATCGTGTTCTTCAACGAGGGCTACTGGGGGGTCGATGGCAACCAGGGCATTTCCGGAGGAAAGGGGTCGGGTCGGATCGATTGGATCCAGGCCACCGACGAGAACAAGTTCAAGGCGCTCAAGTGCATCGAGAACATGAGTCCGGGCGGCGGCACCGAGTGGATCGGTGCGCTGTCCGAAGCCGTGAAACTCGATCCAAGGCCCGAGGTGCTTTACCTCCTCTCGGACGGAGAGCCGTCCGACTGGAAGGATGTGAAGCAGCGGATGGCTTTCCTCGCCGCCAGTGGCATCGCCATCGATACCGTCGCGCTTGAGTGCGATCCCGGCGGTGCAAGCCGTCTCCGCGAACTCGCACTGAAGACCGGAGGAAGCTACCGACGCATCGAGCGCGGGAAAGTCACCGACCGCATCGACACGGCCGGGGTCGCTCCTGTGATCCCTGAGCTTCCCGGGCCCTGACGTCGTGCCCTGCTTGGACTTACGGCCCTGATCAAGCGGGCTGGAGCTTCCGCGTCAGAGATGCAAGTCGATGTTTGCCGACCCCAATCCAGCTGACGCCCGGATGTGTATTCTACGCCTCAGGTGCTGAGGTCGGTGTCTTCCCACTTCACGCCCTTGGACAGGGCCCAGGTCAGGGCATGGCGTTTCTCATGAATAATTCCACCGTGCATTACCGGATGGAAACCGCTGGGCACGCTGCCCTCTTTGCCGGTTTGGGCGGAACGCACCGCGTTGTGGGCGCCATAGAACAGATCCTCCAGTTGGACGACTTCGTTCAGAGGGCGCACCTTGAGGTCCTTGAGAAACTTGGCCTTTCCAGTCCCGGCCGGAGAGAGAAAGGTCCAGATGGCGGAAATGCCTTCGGAGTCGATCTGCGGCTGATAGACGTCCGGCATCTCCTCAAAACCGAGAACCCAAGCCAGCGCCCACATGTTTTCGATTTTCCAGCCAACGCTGTCGGTGAATTTTTCCGAAGCCTGGTCTCGCGGGGTATCAAGAATATCCCGTTCGGTATCGGTCAGGCTCTCCCGGAGCTTCCATGTATCGAGGAATGCCTGTGCGTTCTTGGATGGCAATTGGTCTTCGCTCAGCACCACCCAGCAAACCGTCGCATAGCTGCAGAGCAGTCGATCGAGGATTTCCTCCGTAGGGCGCAACTGGTCACCCACTCCCGTTCGTCTTTTCCACGTAGGTAGCCAGTTGGCAGCCTTGAATCCTTCGAACCTGAGGATCGCGGTCGATGTCAGCCTGTAGCGTTCGCCGAGCGGATCTTTGTCCACTCCTTCGCGAGCCGTCGGGTCTGCACCGGAGTCTTTAGTCTTCTCGTCAGGATTCTCGGTCACCCGCTTCATCGTGACCGTCATTCCTTCCGCGTCCCGGAGAACTACCGTGTCTTTCGCTACCGACACTTGCTCATAGACATCCACTTCCTTGAGCAATTCGGGAGTCATGGCGTCGAACTCCTCCCGACCCATCTCCTCGAGCAGTGAGGAGAAAAGGTCGATCTCCATCGAACTGATCCGCGAGTGGAGCTTGCCTTCCTTGATCTCCCAGGTGCCAGCATCGAGCCCGCCGGTCGTGATCGCCCTCAGCTCTTGCTCGGGCAGGATGAGGAGGTCGATACCTGTGCTCGAATAGGTCCCGTCGCCGCGGTAAACACAGCGGGTCTCGGTCAGATTGCTGAACTCTTCGCCGACTTTGCCTTTCGAAATGACATCCCATGTCCCCGTCAGGTCCGCGGGTTCCAATGCGTGGGCGGTGACCATCACGCCGAAAAATGCCACCTTGAAGCGCGTGTGATTCATGTCCGGAGGCTAGCCGGAGGCACCGGGGCGTCAAAGCCTCAAGGGGCCGGAAGGATCGTTCGAATTCGACATCCACCGCCTGCGCCTGCCCGAAGGGGGTGGCCCCGCCCGCCTATTTCCCTCGGGGTTATACTCAGTTTCCCGGTTTCGAACCAGGCGGGGATTTGATGAACGCTTCGAAGCCGTCGAAGTGGAATTTGGGGTTTTCGAAAAGCAGGCGGTAGCGCTGCATGAGGTGCTGCTTCTCCTTATCCTCCTTATCCTCCTCCGTATTCTTCCGCTGTATGACCTTGACCTCCGGCTTGGTGGTCCGGAAGCGATACGCGCGGAGCAACAGGCTGCGGATCGCGTAGTCTTCCGGAGGGAGGGAATAGCCGACGAAGACCCATCGATGTGCTGCCCTGAGCGCCTCATAGGCGGCGTTCCATACCTCGCTCAACCCGAGCTCGCTGACATCTCTCACGAACGACGGGGCAACGATGACCGGTTTCAAAGGGGTGATCCCACAGTAGTCGCAGCGGTTCAGCTTGCTCCTTGGATAGAGGAACGGTCGCCACGACACATCACCCAGCGGGTTCAGAAACGAGCATTTGCAGACCGCACACCGCAGCAGGTTCAAGGAGCCATGCAGCTTGTAGAGCCCCACTTTCGAATCCAAGGGTCGAGTCGCGAGCGGCGAGTGGCTGGCGAAGGGAATCCGGTAGGTGAATCCGTGATCGATCCGGGCGGCGACTTCGTGGGAATCCACTGAGCCGGAGGCGCCCGAACCGGTTGCCTCATAGAGCAGCCCCTCGATGGACAGGTCGTAGTTTGTGGACACCACCGTCGATTCGTTCGTCCGGCCGGGATCGGACGGGTAGAGCGAGTCGACGAACTTCCTGAGCAGCTTCGGTGGCGAATTCCTTCGGTACGGAGGGCGTAGCGCGTCGACAATGCCTTGCTCAAGGCGGAGCCGCAGCCTCTGGTGTGAACTCATTTCCGAATCATCGATAAAGACGGGCGTGTCCGTGACGATCGCGTTGTTGAGGAGTGTCAGGAGATCGGTGATGAGCGGCATGTCTCTCTCCGGCTGGCGCCAAAGTGCCGGGAACAACTTCTCCAGCAGTTCCTTGAGCTCCTTCTTCGATGCGGAGACGGGGCCGCTCGTGCCCCTGGCCAGGACCTTTTTGCCGCGCTGGACGATCTTCGGGAGGATTTCCGATGTGATCGGGTATCCGAAAGCTTTCGAAGCTCCTGCCCCGAGAAAGTAGGTGGTTCTTGTCATGGTGAGGGAAGTTGGCCCTAGAGCAATCGGTCAACTACAGGAAAGCCCCGACGCGCCGGTCAAGTCAACAGGCGGACTGGATCTCGCGCATCAGCGAAGTCAGGCCCTGCTTTCCGATGCCGATCCAACCGGCGGCTTGCTGGAGGGTCTTGAGCTCCTTGCGGTCGATTCTGCCGTCGGCGAGCGAGTAGCGGACGAGGGTCTCGAGCTTCTGCCTGCCGTGGGTGTGGGGGAGCTCGTTCGCCGCCCTTTCGGTGAGGGAGGAAACCTTGGCCGCATCCCAGCGGTTGCGGCGTGTCCATCGGTCGAGGACGCGCTGCTCGTCCGCGGAGATCTCACCGTTGCTTGCGGCGAGCTGCCACAATTGGATGTACTCCAACTCACCCAGCTCGGCGGACGAAGGGATGTGTCCGAGGCTCCCCCCAATGTTCTCCCGGATTCGCGCGCGCTTACGGGCTGCATTTCTGGCAAGGAGAACCAACCCGACGGCAAGCAGTATCCCGATGACCGCAAGCACGATCGGTTTGCTGGTCAGGTAGGCGACGGTGAGGGTGGCGAGGCCGACGAGGAATCCGAAGAGCATGCCGATCCATCCCGTGACCCGGTTGAGAAACGGACCGATCACGGGGATGAAAACCAACAGACGGGAAATGCCGGAGAAGAGGATTCCTCCGCCGATCGTGCAGACCACGAGCGCGACGATCCGGACGATCATCTTCACACGCGCCAGGTGCTCCTTGATGGTGATGAGGGCAGGTCCGCGTTGGCCCGCCACGAGGTGGTGGAGGATGCCTTTGTCCTGAATGATGCCTGCGATGAAGCCCTTCTTCGGTTCCGCCTGATGCGCGACGGCCATTTCGTCGCCCCACTTGCCGAAGTAGGTCGCCACTTCCGGAACGGGAATGCCGCTGTAACGGACCCGCTCGTCCCCCAATTGGTCGGAGCGACCCTTGGAGAGGTAGAATTCGTCCTCGCGTGCAACGAGTCCCTCGCTGCTTCCTTTTGACGTGAGAGTGAGTTCGGCGGGTGGGATCGACTGGCTTGGGTCGACGAACTGGATCTTCGCCCCATCGACCGGCAGGTCGGCGATCAGATAGCTCGCGGGTGCGATGGTGTCGGAGCGGAAGACCTTCTTCAGATCCCTATTGCGTTCGTTGTTTTGCAAGGAGGACATCCACTCCTTCGACCAACTTACCCCGTCATCATCCTCGTCGCGGTCCCAAGCGTAGATCTCCGCGGTCCGCCGGACCTGAAGGTAGCCCTGGAAGGAATCCACGTAGCGGCCTTCAAGGGTGAGGCTCCGGTCCATCGCGCCGGTGTGGGAGAACAGGGAGCCTGATGCGAGTCCGTCAACCGTCTCCGCAGGGACCGTGTCCCTCGCCGCTCTGTAGTAGTCGAAGCGGTGCTCGTTCTTCCAGATTGCCGCGATCGAGACTCCCAGAAGGACAAGTCCGAACAGGATTCCGTTGCCCTTTTTGCTCTTCTTCTCCGCCATGGTTCAGGCGGATGTTAGGAGCAGCTGACGGGGATTGGGGAGTGCGAATTGGCGGGCAGATTGGAACGGGTCGTTGATCTTCCATCCGGTTGGACCGACCGAGCCGGCAACCTTACTCCTCAGCGAAGTAGTTCGGAGGCACGTGAACCACCGCACTGGCCGTGATGTCGTGACCACCGCCGCTGTAGTAGGAGCCGATCAGGTAGCTGCCGTTTCCGACGCTGAGGTTGCCGTCCGGCGTGTAAACCGACCCGAGCCAGTTGCTCGTGGCGCCGAGTACGAAGTCGGACTGCGACTCCCAGTAGACCCTTGCGGCGATCTCCGGGTCGACCGAGTCGTCGTCCATCGACACGTAGTTCGTTCCATCGGTCGAGACGAGAACGTTGAGGTCCTTCCCGATCGCAATGTCCCCCACGACGAAGACCCTGATGTCGTACGAACCCGAAAGGTCGAGATAAAGCGTCAGGTCATTTCCCAGTGAAATGGTATTGAAATAGTAGTTCGCGTGGTCGGCCGCCCCGGCGCTGAGGAGCAAGGCCGTATTCGATGAGTTGTTGCTTGAGGAAACGGCGCCGTAGGAGCCCGGCGCCACGATGAACGGCCCCGGAGAGTCCTCATCGATCTCCGGGACATCGATGTCGTCTCCGCCGGCGGTGAATTCGGTGGCATCCGGCAGGCTGATGAGATCGAGATCATCGAGATCGGGGCAGATCGGTTGCTTCACATACGTTGGCGACAACTCGATGGCGGAGCCGGTGACCGCACCGGGGTTCAGAATGACGCCACCGGCGAATGCGTTTCCGACGATACTGCCGCCTACGGTGATTATCCCGCCCGCGTACACGTTTCCGTAAACCGTGGCGGATCCGCTGAGAGTCACGTCGCCATGTGCCCGGACCTCGACCGGTTCGGCCGGGGTGCCGATGATGGCACTTCCTGACAGGAAGACATCGCCAGCGCAGCTGTGGATGTGTCCCCGGACTTCGGAGCCGCCTCCCACCTCGATCGAGCCGTGCGAGAACAACCAGCCTCCGAAAACGGTGCTTTGTGCGCTCCTCAGCAGAATTCCGTCGGCAGAGTGGATATCGCCGGTGACATCTCCGGTTCTGATGTCCACGAACCCCGAGGAAAAGATGCTGCCCGTGACGGTCGCGCTCGACGAGGTGGTCGTCACATCGGCTGCATAGATGTTCCCGTCCACGATTCCCTTGAGTGCGACATTGTCCCCGGTGATCGCGACATCGCCTTCGATCACGGTGTTGTTTCCGAGGGAAATCGCGACATCCCCGAAAACCGCGAATTCGTCGATGGGGTCGTTGTCGGGATCCTCGCCGCAGAGGCTGAGGGGCATTGGCACACGGGCGCGGGCTTCCTTGGCCGTGCCGACATCCACCGTGGCAGTCGCCCAGAAGGTGTCGCCCAGGCGAATGATGTCGACCTGCTCACCTCCCTGCAGGGTCAGGGTGCGCTGACGGCCGTGGAGCCAATCGTTGTCGCGGCAGTGGATGTGCTGTGCGTAGCGCAGGCCTGAATCGGCCAAGTAGTAGGCCCGGGATCCGGCATTGGCGCTGAGGTGGCTGTGTTCGGAGCTGCGCGTGAAAGCGATGACCGAGACGCCAAGAACACCGATGACCAGCGTGACCGCGACGAGGCTGATCAAAACTCCGCCTTTCCGCATGTGCGCTGCGGCGGTGAGGGGGGTGGAGTGGTTCGTTTTCATGATTCGGTTCGGTTGAGCCCCAATGGGGTAGTCGGTTGCCCGACAGGGAATGGATGTCGGGGTGACCGTGGCAGGCCATTGATGGCTATTGATTACGGGTCATAGCGGGGATGGACGATGGTACTGTGGGTGACCCCATTGCTGTTTGCCGACCGCATGCTGATGGTGACGGTATCGGCCGTCGACGAAACCGCGAAGAGGTCGACGTTGTCCAGGAGGATGGCACCCTGCAAGGTAAGGTTGGAGCCCGTGGCGCCGTCCCAAGTCGCGGTTTGGGCGTCGCCGAATCTTTCGGGATGGTTTGAGGTCCATTGCACGGTCCGGCCGTTGCTGACCACGACCGTTCCGCTGCCGGCATAGGTCAGCTCCTTCACAAGTCGGTTCATGGCGGCCTGGATTTTCTGGGAATCTTCCGCGGCTTCCTTGTTGCTGATGAAAATACCGGTCGATGTCACGAGCAGCATCGCGGCGAAAACCAGTGCCAGCGAGCTCAGCACGAGAACGGCGATGATCTCGATTAGCGAGAATCCGGAGCATGTTCTGTCACGGGTTCTCATCGGCGGAGGGGATGGGTGAGAAGTAGGCCGTGAGGCGTTCGCCGCGGGCATTGACCAAGGTGACCCGCAGCACGTTTTCCGTTCCGGGCGGGGGGACGAACTCCACGCCTGCCGCATCGAAATCGACCCATGTGTTCTCAACGAGGGTGTAGGGAGGCGGCGGGTTGGCTGCAGCGGCGTTGGCGATAGCGGTGGAAAGGCCCGCGAGGTCGTTGGGGTAGCTGGTGCGGTAGAGTTGCCATACCGCATCCATTTCCGTTCGGAGACTTTGGGAATCCGGCATGCGCATCAGGGCGCGCCGGCTGCCTTGGAGCCCGGACCCGATCAGGGGCAGGAGCATGGAAAAGAGGACCGCTGACAGTACGAATGTTGCGATCAGTTCGATGAGGGAGAACCCTCTCGGCCTGCGCGACCGCGCAGGTCCGGATTTCTGACGGGTCGAATTCATGGAATGAATCCCGTGTTCGCGCGGATCACAACACTCTCGCTGAGTGACCCTTGAGTCAAGGTGATCGTTTGGTCCGATGCAAGGAGTGCGCCGGCATCATTCAGGGGCCTTCCCCAGGAATCGAAGCGAATGGCGGTTCCGGCCGGCGCCGTCACGCCGTCGGTCAGGGTTCCCTGCGTGGTGGAGGTCCCTGGAACGACAGCCGGCTTGAAACCGGCTCCGGGGACGATCACCTGCCCGATCTGGTAGGTGGTGGCGTCGGTGAATACCAGACGCCATTGGTAAGTGTCGGCCTGGGCCCGGATCTGGGCGTAGCGCAAGTTGGCGCTGAGTTGATTGGCCTGCGTCGCCAGGCTCGCATTGGAGCGCGGAAGGACGCTTGCGGCGATCACCGCCAGGATTCCGAGCAGGATCAGGACGGCGATGATTTCGATGAGGGAGAATCCACCTCGCCGCCGTGCCGCCTGCGGTTGGGTGGTTGGGGTCATGGTTGTCGGGGGTTTCCGCATCCGAATCCCAAGGGCCGGACCGAGCCCTCGAAGGAGTTCCTCAGAGGGACCCGGTCCGGTTTGGGATAGCTTGCATGCGTTGGATTAGCGTGACCAGGTGCCGGGTTGGGTTGCGGTAGAGGCAGCTCGCGTCAGTGCCACACCGGCCGAGCCTTGGAACGAGATCGTTCCGCCTGCGACGGTAGGTGCAGCGCTCCAGGTGTAGTCACCTCCAAGGGCGGTATCCACAGCACCGAACGTGGTCGCGTCGTCCGAGTAGCCGGTGTCCGAGATCAGGACATTGCCCCATGTCAGGGCTTCACGGCCATTCAGCTCGGCGACACCCGCGTCGATCGCCCGGTTGCGGGCATTGTCGGCCATGTCGATGTATTTGGGTACTGCGATCGCGGCGAGAATGCCGAGCAGCACGAGAACGGCGATCACCTCGATCAAGGTGAAACCGCTCTTCCTTCGGGTTGGTTTCAGTTGTGTCTTCATGTTGGTTGCTTCTGTTTCGGGTAAACGGCGGCAGAACCTTCGAATCAGGAGTCTGCGGCCGAGATCGGGGGGCGGGTCAGGGGGGATTGGCCCGAGGCCCATGGCTAGTTTTCCATCCGTTGTGCGGGGGTGAGTTGGGATGAGGATCGTGGATCGTAATCCAGATCATCGTGATCCTCGACGTCGTCGGGCTGGGCGATCGCCAGTCCGGGAACCGAGAACGAGAAGGAACTGCTCGCGAGGTAGTCGCGCAACTGGGACGGCCGGTTGGCTTCGGCCTCGGCGGCATCCCGTGTGATCAGCTTCTGCCGGACTTTCGCGGCAAGCGAGAGCTCCAGCGGACACATGCCAGCCTGAAGTCCGGAGGTCAGCGCGTTGTAGAGCTGGTGGGTATTGCTTTCCCGGATCATCGTGCGCACCGCCGGGGTCGCCAGCAGGATCTCGCGGGCGGCGATCCGGCCGGATCCGGACGCTCGCGGCATCAGCACCTGGGTGACGATGCCCTGCAGGACGGCGGAGAGCTGGGAGCGCACCATCGATTGCTGTGCCGCCGGGAAGACGTCGATGATCCGGTCGACCGTCTGCGAGGTGTCGCTGGTGTGGACGGTGGAAAAAACAAGGTGACCGGTTTCACTGGCCGTCAGCGCGAGCTGGATCGTCTCGAGGTCCCGCATTTCACCCACGAGGATGACGTCCGGGTCTTCGCGCAGGGCCGACTTCAGTGCCGGGGCGAAACCGTGCGTGTGAATGCCCAGTTCGCGCTGCGTGATGCAGGCCCGCTTCTCCGAGTAGGTGTACTCGATCGGGTCCTCGACGGTCAGGATATGTTCTTCGCGGCGACGGTTGATCTGTTCGATCAGGCAGGCGAGCGTGGTCGACTTACCCGTACCGGTCGCGCCGGTGAAGAGCACGAGACCGCGCGGAAGCTCGGCGAACTTGAAGATCGATTTCTCCATCGTCAGGGCCTCCGGCGAAGGGATGTCGTCGGGAATGAGCCGGAAGATGGCGCCGAGCCCGCGTTGCTGGCGGTGGACATTGACCCGGAAGCGGGTGGTTCCCTTGGGCAGGTTCAGCGAGTAGCTCAGGTCGATCTCGAGGTTCTGCCGGAGCGTGTCCACCTGATCCGGCCGAAGGATGCCGATGATGGCATCCTCGCACTCCTGCGCGCTCAGGGGCGGATACTCTTGGCGCAATGGTCGCAGCGCCCCGTCAACCCTGATGGCGGGGCTGCGTTCCGGGGCCAGGTGCACGTCCGACGCACGGCGTGTCACGGCCAGTTCCATTAGCTCGGGAATATTCATGGTGGGGGGTACCGGAATATCGGGGAGTTACTTTTTGTTCACCATCTCGGTCAGCTCCCACATGGGCATGTAGATGGCCAAGGCGAAGAATCCGACCACGACGGTGAGTGAGATGATCAGGATGGGTCCGATGGCATCCGTCATCTTCTTGATGGTGTGCCGGATCTCCGAGTCATAGTGCTCGGAGACGTGCCGGAGCATCTCGTCGAGACGCCCGGACTCTTCGCCGATCTTGACCATGTTGATCAGCATGGGGGGGAAATACTTGGACGAGCTGAGAGGGCCTGCGACGCCGTGCCCTTCCTCCAGCAACTCGCGGACCTTGACGAACTCGGATGAGATGGCGGCGTTGCCTACCGTCTCGGTAAGAATCCGGAGAGCATCGAGGATCAGGACGCCGCTGGCCTGGAGAATGGCGAAAATGCTGGCGAAGCGGGACATCGCGGCTTTGACCAGAACGGGCCCGATCAGCGGCATGGCGATCAATGCCCGGTCACGGGACAGGCGGCCGCGTTCCGTCCGGTTGAAGTAGTGATGGGCCATGAGTCCGGCGATCCCGGCTCCGAGCAGGACCCACAGCCCGTAGCTCGTGAAGAACTCGCTCATCGCGATGCAGATGCGTGTCGGCAGGGGAAGCACCAGCCCCTGTTTGTCGAAGAAGGCCACAAATCGCGGAATCACGAAGCCGACCATCACGACGAAGGCGGCCACCAGCGCTCCGACGACGATCATCGGGTAGCGCAACGCGGACTTGATCTCCGCTTTGACCTGCGCCTCGTGCTCGATCAGATACACCAGCCGGTCGAGGACATCCGGGAGGGTGCCGCTCGTCTCGCCCGCCTCAATCATACTGCAAAAGAGCGATGAGAATACGTCGGGATGCTTTCCTGCCGCGGCGGAAAGGCTGGAGCCGCCTTCGACATCGTCGCGGATGATGCCAGCCAGGCGTTTGAGTCGCGGCTGCTCGGTCTGATCCCTGAGGATCCCCAACGCCTGGGTCATCGGAATGCCGACGCGGACCATGGTGTTGAGCTGTTTGGTGAAAATGATCAGGTCGGTCGGCGGCACCGGCAGGTAGTGGGTGCGCAGGCGCGCGAGAGCGCCACCTTTTGAGTTCCCGACGAGTTGCAGGTCGACCGGGACGAGGTTCGAATCGGCGATACGAGCCAAGGCCTCAGTGGCGTTATCCGCCGTGAGAGTGCCGCTCCGCATTCTCCCTGAGGAGTCGGATGCTGCGTAACTGAATGTCGCCATGACGATTGACCTCCTTTCTGCTTCTGGCTGGCGGTGAGGGATGGCTTTGGGTGACGTTGGGGGGACCCATAGGTCCTCAGAGGGCGACGTTCGCCGCCGCTTCTTCGAGGGTGGTGACCCCCGTTCGGATCTTCTCGGCCGCGTCCTCGCGCATGGTGCGGAAGTTGCCCTCGGAACGGGCCGCTTCGAGCAACTCCGATTCGTCGGCCCTTCTTGCGATCAGCGAATGCAGCTTCTCGGTGATGGCGAGCACTTCGTAGATGCCGACACGGCCGCGGTAGCCGGTGTGGCGGCAGCGGTGGCATCCGCGCGCTTTGACAAACCGGGAGTCGGCATCCGGCTCAAGGCCCCAGAATTCCAAGGCCTTTTGCGGCGGTGTCCATGGCTCGGCGCAGCAGTCGCAGACGCGGCGGACGAGGCGTTGGCCGATCACGCATGAAAGCACCGAAGAGATGAGGAACGGTTCGATCCCCATGTCGATGAGTCGCGAGATTGTTCCGATCGCGCTGTTGGTGTGAACGGTGCTGAGAACGAGGTGTCCGGTGAGCGCCGCCTGGACGGCGATGGTGGCGGTCTCGGTGTCGCGGATCTCGCCGATCATCGCGATGTCGGGGTCCTGCCGGAGGATGCTGCGCAGGCTGCTGGCGAAGGTCATCCCCGCCCGGGCGTTGAGCTCGACCTGGCGGATGCGGGGGATGCGGTATTCGACCGGGTCCTCGACGGTGACGATGTTCACCTCGGGGGCGTTCAGCATCTCGAGCACCGAGTACAAGGTTGTGGTCTTGCCGCTTCCGGTCGGACCCGTGTTGAGGATCATTCCCTGTGGTTTGGCGATCGTGTCCTCGATCTTGCGGATGTCGCCCTCGCTCATGCCAAGCTGGTCGAGCTTGAACACGAGCGCATTCATATCGAGGAGTCGCAGCACGATGTTCTCACCGTGGATGGTCGGCAGCGACGAAACCCGCACGTTGATCTCCCGGCCGCTGATGCGCGCCGTGAAGCGCCCGTCCTGCGGGACGCGGGTGACGGCGATGTCCATCCTACCGAGGATCTTCAGGCGCGACACCACCGAGAGCAGCATCGACTTCGGAATGGGCGGCAGGTCCTTGAGGACGCCGTCCACCCGCAGCCGGACCTGTACATGAGTTTTCTCCGGCGAAACATGCACGTCACTCGCTCCTTCGCGAACGGCCCGCGTGATGATCCAGTCGACGCTGCGCACGGCGGTCGAACCTTCGGCCATGTCGGTGAGCGCCTTGACCTGGGCCTCGATGGCCTCGTCGCTGTCATCTTCCGCTTCAGCCTTGCCGTAGTCGACTTCCTCGATATCGGCCAGAAGCGATCCGATGCCGGACGCCAGGCCGTAGAGGTTGTTCATCAGATCGTTGTACTCGGCCTCCGTACAGATGACGGGTTCGAGCTCCATCTTGACGTGCCGCTGAACCGCATCCATGTCGAGCACCTCGGTAGGGTCGGGCATGGCGACGATGAGGAGGTTCTGCTCCTGACGCAGCGGGACGATGCGGTGCTTGCCGGCCAGAGAGGCGGGCAGGATCGCACCGAGCTCCGGATCCACGGGGTAGAGATCGGGATCGTAGCGGGGGATGTGCAAACGGTCGCTGAGGACGCTCACCATGTCGGTGTCGGTCACCAGTCCTTCGCGGAGGATGAGCTCCTGCGCCTTGAGTCCGTTCGCTCGGGGGGTCTTGCGTGCCCGGATGAAGTTCTCCTCGGAGAGGAGACCTTCGTCCATAAGCATGTCTTCAAGTCTTGCGGTCATGATTCGGAGTTTCCGGTCTTACTTGGAACCCGCCAGCCTGTCGGCAACCTTGGGGAGGATGTGGGGGGTAATGAAAATCAACGTGTCACTGAAAGCATTTCGATCAGCTTGGCTGCGGAATGCGGCGCCGAGGCCAGGAATGTCCTTGAGGAGCGGGATGCCGCCTTCCTGGCGGCTTTTGGTTTCCGAGGAGAGCCCTCCGATCACGGTTGTCTGTCCGTTTGCAAGATACAGGGCCGTTTCCGCCGAGCGGGTCAGGATCGGCAGCTGGACGTTGCCATCGATGATGATCGGCCGGGTGTCGTCGAAGTCGTCCTTGGTCGTTTCGATGTCGAGTTTGACCCAGTTGGTGTCGATCACGTGCGGGGTGACCTGGAGTCGCAACGCGGCCTTCTTGAATTCGATCTGGGAAACGGTGGCGATGCCGGTCCCGGCGGCGGACGCGAACGGCCGTTCCTCGCCGCTTTCGATGGTGGCGGGCAGTTGATCGAGGGTCGTGATCGAGGGGCGGGAAATGATGTTGAGTCGGCCGTCTTCCTGCAGGGCGGACAGCTGGGCCTGCAGGGCGGTGCTGCCGGTGATGAAGTTGACTCCGTAGGTGAAGCCCGAATCGGCGGGGTCAAAGCCGGCGGGGAAGTTGGAATTGAATCCGTCCGGACGCGGTGTGGTGCCCAGCATGAAGTTGCCTGGGTTGCCGTACAGGCCCCACTGGACGCCGAGCTCGCGGGCGACATCGTTGTTCGCCTGGACGATGGTGGCCTCGATCAGAATCTGATAGGTCGGCTGGTCAAGACCTGCGATCATCTTGCGGGCGCGGGAGATGTCGGCCGGAACCCCGTGAAGGATGAGCTGGCCGGTATCCTTGTTGGCCTGAACCGTGAACTGGTTGTCCACGAGCGGCGGAAGCACGCCTTCGCCTGCCGGATTTCCGGCCGCGGTCTTGGCGTACATGGTGGAGCGCACTGCTTCCGCAAGACTGTCGAGGTCGGCATAGTGGATACGGACCATGCTGACCTGAGTGGGCTCGGACCGCATCCTTCTCTCGGAGGCCTCGAGCTGTTCGTGGAGCGCGGACTCCATGGCGATCTTGCTCTGGACATCCTGGAGGGAGTACACGCTGAGGAGATCTCCCTGGAGGTCGTAGTGGTAACCCCGCGCCTCGGTGATGGCGAGGAACAGGCGGTCCCAGCGGGTTTCGCGCCGGAGACTCACGCGGATCGGGCCGCTGACGTCGTTGCTGATGAGGACGTTCAGGTCGGCGGCGTCAGCGAGCGCGCGCAGAAGGACGCCGACATCCATGTCCCGGGTGAGAACCATGTTCTTGACCGCGATCTGGGGCAGTGGCTCGCTTTCCTCGAAATCGAACGGGTGGTAGGTCGCCACGCTGTCGTGGATATCCAGCGCCGGAGGGAAATTGGGAGCGGGCGGAGAGTTCCATGCCGCGGCTTGGGCCAGCTGCTTCCATTCCTTGTAGGTCGCATCGTCGGTGGCCGAGTCCGGCGGCATCGGCGGCATCGTGCAACCCCCGACCAGCAGGACCGCTACGAGGCCCGCGCAGAGATGGCGAATGGATAGGTGCGACGTGAAACGGTCGCGTTGTGTAACAGACATGGTTGTCATCGGCTTGTTCATTACGATGCTCCTGCGGTTTGGTCCCGGCTGCCCGGGATCTGCTCTTGTTCGAGAGGGACGTCGACCGGGTCGGTGGCTCCCCGGCGAATCAGTTTGACGTGGTCGGAGTGGATCTCCGAGAGCTGGAATTCCCCGCCTTCGATCATTTCGCCGGCCCGGTAGTCGCGGCCGTCGATGATGGCGATGGGTTGTGATCCGATATTGATGAAGCCCGTGTACTGCGGAAGCTGGGTGGACTCGACCTCACGTTTCCGTGCCGCAAGGGGGCGGTCACGTAGCGGATTGCGGGCCCATGGAGTGGCTGCCGCGGCCAGAATCCGCTCCTCGCGATCCGTCAGTTGTCCCTTCTTCAGGTTCACCTGCACACTGGCGATCAGCGCCGTGAGGTCCGGCCGTGCCGGCGGCGGCGAATCCGCAACCGGGCTGGCGGCTCCCGATACGAAATACACCCCAGCGCCGATGGCGGCGACGGCGACGATACCGAGCAGGACTTTTTCGCGTGAGGTCATTGGATTGCCAGCCAGACCGAGAGACCGATCTCGTTTCCGAGGTCGGTGACATCGATGGCGAAGGATTCGATGGATTCGACGAAAGGCATGTGGTTGAGCCGGTTGATGAGCGGACTGAAGGTCATGAACTCGCCACGCATGCGGACATCGACCCGCAGCAATTCGCGTCCGCCCTCAAGGGAGCGGACCTGGGGGGTCGCCGAGACGAGTTCCACCCCGGACACGCTCGCGAGGGTCTCGAAGACATCCGGCAACTCGGCGAGGTCTTCGATCTTCAGCGGCTCGAGCTCATTAACGGAGATCCCCTCCGGAAGGGACTTCTCCTTCCGCTTCTGCAGCGACTGATAAACGGGAACCAAGGTCCGTTGTTGCTTCAGGTCGGCTTCCAACTCGCCGATCGAAGCTTCGGCCTCTTTGATGTCTCCGACGCACGGAAGCACGCCGCCGAAGACAAGCGCGAGTGTCGCCAGCACGAAGATGGTCGGAAGAACCATCATCCATCGGGCGGATGCGATCGCGTTGCCTCCCGTGGTCTTCATCGCTTGGTCACCTCCTTGTTGCTGTCGTCAGCGGTCTTCACGTTCAGCGTGAAGGCCAGAAGCAGTTCGTCCGCACTTTCGACAAGTTCCGTCGACTCGACCTCGACCGATTGAAAAATCCCCGACTGGGCGAGCCGGGCCACATAGATCGTGAGCGCGGTTTCCAGCGAGGTCCGGTCTCCCTTCACCACTCCTTTCAGAAGCATCGAGTCCTCTGCTTCGGCGACGGTCTTCTCCTCCTTGTCGTCCTCTCCCGAGGCGTCCAGAAGCATTACGGAGCTGTCCATCGCGGCTGAGACGTGGAGGAGAGAGATGTTCTCGGGCGTCAGCCTCGTGACTTCGGAAAGCAGGGCGGGCGCCTCGTAGCGGCTGGTCGCGGCCCTCCGGCGCTCCTGGATCGCACGGACTTCCTCACTTTCCTTCTTGATGCTTGCGGCGTCGAGCCGCGGACCCAGTTGCTCCAAATTCCATGCAAGGCCGTCGCGCTTGCCGTTCAGGCTTCGCAGTTCCAGCCGCTGCAGGCCGTAGAAGATCGCGGTGCCCGCCGTTACCAAAAGCAGAAGGATGGTAACCAGCGTCGCGGCCTTGCGCTGCTTTCCTTCGTTCTGCCGATCCTTATAGGTTTGGGCCAGATTGATTCCGTCCTGACCCGCCTCCAGAGCCAGACCGAACGCGGGACCGTAGGCGACCCGTTCCGCAGTGTCGGCGGGCAGGGATGCGTCGGTCTCGATTTCCGGTGCATCGAACGGATCAATGGCGATCACTTCCAGCGGCAGGCCTTGGGAAATATAGTCGAACAGTTTTCCGCGGGCAGCGATCGAACCGCCGAAGTAAACCGTCTCCAAGGGTTCGCCGTCGAAATTGCTTTGGTAATACTGAACCGTCCGTTCGATCTGCCGCACGGTGCGTTCGAGAACCGGTCCGAGCAGCTCCATCGAGCTCTTGAGTCGCCGCTTGTCATCGGCGGACAGACCTTCCTCCCCAAGTCCGAGCTTGAGGACCAGTTCGCAGGCTTCCTCGTAGCTCGGTGTCGGGTCGAGGTCCTTGACCAGTGCTTCGGCAAGGATCTCGAGTCCTCCCGGAATGTTGCGGGTGAAGACCAGCCGCCGGTCGAGCAGCACGCTCACGCTGGTCGCGTGCTCGCCCATCTGGCAGATCATGACCGGCGTCTTGGGTGTCTCCCTGTTGCCGAGGTTGACGACATTGCGCAGTGCGAACAGAGAAAGTCCGATGCCACTCAGCGGGTAGCCGGCGTGGGCGAACGTCCGCCGCAAGCCGTCGACTTTCCGGCGCTCCACGAGCGCTCCCGTCACGTTCAGGCTCTTGTCGAATTGCTCTCCATGCTCGACTTGGAAATCAACCGCCGTTTCTTCCTCAAGAAATGGATCTTCTCGCTGGAGGCCCCAATAGACCGCTCCCGGAAGTCCGGCAGGGTTCACCTGGGGGATCTTGATGTGATGGACGTTGGCTCCGCCCAGCTTCGGTGCGGCCCAGATCGAAATGTCCTTCAGCGATCCGCAGAACTGCTTGAGCGCTCCCTTGAGCGTTGAGACGAAAGCAGAGGATTCGAGCTCCGCGTTCGCATCGTATTCAAAGGCCTGACACTTCTCGAAATGAACCTGCCCTCCAGCGCTCCGTTTCAGGAGCACGAGGTGGATCGTATCATACCCGATCTCCACGCCCACGAGGGTTTCCTGTCGCGAAGAGCGGCGGGATCGGTTCGGGGGTTGGGGACTCGGGTTGACTGGGTTGAGGGAGTCAGGCGTCATGAACAAAGGGGGGAGGCCAAGTCGCCAGCACCGCCGGCCCTGCAGGGCTCGGCTTCGTAAGGGGCTGGAAGCGGCTTTCGGCCTCTAGTTGTTCGCGAGGACGATGTGCTATCTGGTACCTTGAATGTGCCGCCGTTGGGGGAGCAACGGAGGGACTCTGATTTCGCAGCAGCTCGCTCTTTGGGGGGCAAGCACGCCTTGAATAGCTATATCACTTAACTAGTAGGTATTCCGTTCTAGCAGAAAGTATGCGCAAGTGTCGAGACAAAACATGGATGTTTGCACGATCCCATCCGTGTCGAGGTGAGGGGAATCCTGTAAGTTCTAGGCTCGGCTGATGCTTCTCACCGAGCGCTGCAAGAAGATATGGGGACGGCTCAATGAGCGGGTCCGCACTAGGTGCGGCGTCATGAACTCGGGAGGCTTCCAGTGTCTTCTAGCGCGCAAACGAATCGGCAGATCCACTTCGACGCGGATGCGTTTCCCTCGCCGTCTGCAACTGGGAAGAACCGGCTGCTACTGGAGATCCACCCTCAAGCGAAAGAAGCCGTTGTCTTCTCCAGCGGGCACCGGCACTTCGAATTGATCGAGGCCGTCCACCGTGCCGGTGAACCCGGGAGCAGCCGGTAGCCACTGCTCGAGATTCGTGGAGAACTCGACCGAGACATCGACGTCGGTAGCGGCGGGGTTGATCGAGTAGCGGTAGGTGGGAGTTCCCGAATTCGAGTCGAGCGAGGGGCCGGTGCCGGGGAGCAGGGGATCAAGCCCAAGCGCGTATTCAACGACGTTCGCGATCCCGTCTCCATCCGGGTCGGCATCGGGATGGGTGATTCCGGATGGTGCTCCGAACCGGTCGAGGATCCATGAAGCGAACGGGCTGTCATCGATCGCGACTTCGGCAGGTGCGGAAGCGGCAACGAGGTTCGCGCTTGGAGCGATGGTCACCTCGAGAGTCTCGGTTCCTTCAACTTCCTCATCCGGCAGGCCCTCAAGATCCAGCGTCGCGGTTGTGTTGCCTTTGGCGATACGCACCGTGCCCGAGTTTCCATTGGCGATCCGGTAGTCGAGATCCATGTCGGCTCCGGTAAAGGTGAGTTCGATATCGGTGTCCTCGTCGGCCGGTTGGGAGAGCGTGACTGTGAGAACGGCGGAACTGCCGCCGGTTTCTGAGAGTCGCCCGTCGGCCGATACCGAGGCGGTGGGAAGACTGCTGAAGGAGGCCTTGGCGAGCGGGTCGCCCAGCACGAGGGTTTGCCAGGAAATGTAGCGAACCGACGACCAAGCGGCTTCGACCCAGGTCCGACCATCGATGAAGTAGTGCTTGAGCAGGTAGGAGTTTCGTGGGGCGCCGTCGGTCATCGGTTCCCACACATTGCCAACTCCGAGCGTTCCGCCGGCGTCGATCCAGTCCGACAGTTGCCCGTGATCGCTGAAGCCGCCGACGCCGCCGAACTTGCGTGCGTTGAAGCTCTCGATTCCCGAGTAGACCGCACCGGCGGCAAGTTGTCCCTGCCAGGTGGACGTGAATCCGGTCCAGTGACCACCCGAGTGATTGCCGCCGTAGCCGGTCAGCGCGGCAACCCGGCCCGAGAGGCGCTGGGTGCCGGCGTTGCCGTTGGGGAGGTCGCCATTTTCGCCGATGATGAAGGTATTGGTCTCCTCGTACAGGAAAGCCGGCCATTGGGGTGCGACCTGTGACTCGGTCGAGTTGTAATCACCCAGATCGTAGGTGCCTCCCGCATGCTTGTCCTGAACGATCCAGTCGCTCTCCGGGTTGTAGTTGGCGACCGGGCCCCGCTGGATCATCCCGATCACCGCTCCGAGCGAGTTTCCGTCGAGTCTCGAAACGAGATACATGCACCCGGGGTCGAGATTGGAGCCCTTCTTCGAGGTCTTCATCGTCCAGGTCGTGCCCCCGGCGACAAACGTGGCGGAGTCTCGAATGCCGCTCCGGTCGAAGGATGCGAAGGGCGTCGCCAGGCTGCGGAAGGGGTTGGTCACCCGATTGTCCGCGGGGGAGTCCATGGCGTTGGCGGTGTCGCCGACTTCGAGATCCTGCCACAGTAGGGTCAGCTCGGAATCGACCGATACGTAGGATGCCTTTCCCGCCTGCCACAGGTTGTAGGCGGTGCCGGGGCTGTCTCCGACGTCTCCCAGATTCAGATCCCGGATCCGGTGGGGAATGCCCTTGGTGAGAACGATGACCATCACGTCCTCGGCCGATCCGGTGGACTCCAGATGGGAGCGGAGCGGGTTCCGGATCTTCGAAACGAACTCCGAATAATCGATCGTGCCCGGCAAGAGGGAAGGATCGTTCAGGTCCATGCCCCGGACGCCGGGACGGACCGCCTGGTAGGCCTCCCAAACCGCCTGACTGTCGGGCTGGGCCGAATTCCGGACCACCAGAACGTTGTCCTCGGCCAGTTCCTGATTGGCCGCTCCCCAGAGGGGTAGGGACGAAAGTGCCAGCAGCATCGAAAGACGCCCCGGAAAGCGGAGAATGTTTGAAGAGATCACCGAACCAGAGGGATATTTCGGCGATCTAAATAATTAATTTTTATTAAATATCAAACTTTTCCACCTAACAGGTTGGAAATTTTTATGAATCGGCTCCCATGGATCCCGGAAATTGGCTGATCCCGGCGTCTGTGGGCGACGGCTCAGAAGAGGGAATTGCCCACACCCTCAAGGCTGGAGCGGCTCGATGCGGAATTCCCATCGGTAATCCCGGTCGGCCGGAATGAGGTAGGGGGTGTTGACCGGGAGCCCCCAGGAATTGTCGCCACCGACGCCCATTTGGAGGTGGTCAAGATTGACCGTGATGAAGTCGCGCTCCGGCAGGTCGAAGTCGTGAGTGCCGCCGGTGAGGTCCTGCATCGAGTAGGGCCAGGCGCTCGCCGATAGCGTCTCGGTGGAGCGGAACCCAAGCCCGTCGCCGGTCGGGTTGGCGAAACGGATCCAGCGGATGTCGCAGCGGTTGCCGTTTTCCTGAGGCCGCACGTAGGGCGTGACCCAATCGCGGACGGTCGATTGGTAGCGCCCGACCGGTGCGGAGGTCTTGCGGTCCCAATAGCTCTCATGCGGTCCGCGGCCGTACCACTCCACCTCACCGAACTCCGCCGGAATGGCGAACTGCAGCCCGAGGCGGGGAAGGTCCGGAGTCTTCTTTTTGCCTTTGGTCGCAATCCGGAAACGACAGCTTGTGAGAATGACGCCACCGGAGGTCATGGTGTGCCGTGTGTGAATCACTGCGCCGATCCCCGGAATCCGGGCCTCGCACTCGACAAAGCCCTGCTGGTCGTTATCCGTGCCCGAGGTGATGGACTTGACCTCCACCTTGCTGCCCGCCTCCTTCCAGACCGCGAGCTTCTTATCGACCTTCCAGCCGAGGTCGTTGTCGGTCAGGGCGCGCCAGAAGTTCCAACGCATCGGTTGCACGATCAGCTCGCGGTCACCGATCCGGTAGGAGCTCAGCAGGCCCGTGTCGGATGAAATCCTCGCGGTCACCCCGCCGTCGCTCAGCCCGAACCCGTCGGCTTCCTTGTTCGGCGGGTCGGTGGCGACTGCGGCGCGTGGCTCGGGTTTCCCGTCGCCCAAGGCAAATTGCTCCCACGCGACGACATGCCCCTTGGGTGTCCACGGGGTATCGCCTTTCAGGATGAGTCGGAAAGTCACCATGCATTCCGTTCCTTTCGCCGATTCGAGCCATGTTTGCACACGGACCTTCACCTCGCCCGTGCCACCCAAGGGGACGGACGGAAGTTGCAATGTCTCCGAGGTGACCTGCTGTCCGTCACCATGAATGTCGGCGTGCAGTTCCAGATCGGAAAGCTCTCCATCGAGCGCCCGATTGATCAATGTCAGGCGGCCGGCTTTCAGTTGTGAGCCGTCGAAGGCCACCGGTTGATGAACCTTGCGGACCTCCTCGTAGTGCGGATGCGGCGTGCGATCCGCGGCCACCAACCCGTTGACGCAGAAGTTGGTGTTGGTGGGCACGTCGCCGAAGTCGCCGCCGTAGACGAAGCCTTTGCCCGGATCGTTTCGGTCGCGATACAGGGCTTGGTCCACCCAATCCCAGATGAAGCCGCCGGCGAGCACCGGCTCGGCCCAGATCAGGTCCCAGTAGTCTTGGAAATTGCCCACGCTGTTGCCCATGGCATGGGCGTATTCATTCATCACGAAGGGGCGGCCCGACGGGTAGGGGCCGTGTTGTTCCTCGTGCGACGTCTGGCCCTGTTCACCTTTACGTTTGGCTTTCCCCTGCACGTGCTGCTTGAGCCACGAGATGGGCGGATAGGTCTGGCTGTCGACATCCGCCGCGCGGTTCATGTCCGCATACTGGATGAGGCGTCTTTCGGGATCCGCGGCACGGGCCGCCTCGCGCATCGCGAGAAACGTGTCGCCATAGCCAGCCTCGTTGCCGAGCGACCACATCACGACCGACGGATGCTGCCGGTCGCGGATCACCATCCGTGTCATCCTCTCGACGCATGCCGCCGACCAGTCCGGTTGGTCACCCGGCAGCACCCTTTTGTGATAACTCAGCCCGTGGGATTCGACGTTGGCCTCGTCCATCACCAGCATGCCGACTTCATCACACAGGTCATACCATCGCGGGTCGCAGGGGTAGTGGGCGTTGCGCACGAAGTTGATGTTCGCCCGTTTCATCAGCTCGAGGTCCTTCCGCATCAGCGCCTCGTCCATCACGTAGCCGGTTTGCGGATCGAACTCGTGCCGGTTGACTCCACGGATCTTGAAAGGCTGGCCGTTGAAACGCAGCTCCTTGCCTTTCGCTTCCAGCTTGCGGAAGCCGACCGGCAGGCGGAATGCCTGCACGAGATTGCCGCCGGACTTCACCGTGACCTCCGCGTGGTAAAGCGCCGGGTTCTCGGGTGACCAGAGCTGCGGTCGGGAAACGGAAAGTTCGCTTCTGCCGGTTCCGATGCGTTTGCCGGCAGGATCGTAGAGAGTCATCTCCACATCCGGTTCCGCTCCGGGCATCGGCGTGGATCGGAGCGTCAGGTGACCCTCGTTCTTTTCGAGGTGAAATCCGGATTCGGCATAGACGTCCCACAGGCCGTCCGCGGGCATCGCGTGGAGCATCACGTCGCGGAAGATCCCGCTGAGACGCCAGAAGTCCTGATCCTCGATGTAGGAGGCGTCGCTGAACTTGTAGACCTCGACCGCGAGCCGGTTCGCCCCGGGCCTGAGCTGGTCCGTGATGTCGAACTCCGCCGGCAGTCGCGATCCCTGCGAGTAGCCGACCTGCGTGCCGTTGACCCAGACGAACATCGCCGACCGAACCCCGCCGAAGTGCAGGATCACCCGCATGTCCTTCCAGGTGTCCGGTATCTCGAAGTCCCGGAGGTAGGAGCCGACCGGATTGCGTTCCTTGAAGCTGGTGAAGCTCGGGTCGGGCTCACCCATCACACGTGGTGGATCGACTTTGAAGGGGTAGTTGATGTTGACGTAGAGCGGTGTGCCGTGGCCCTCCCGTTCCCAGGTCGATGGGACCGGGATCGTGCCCCACGCCGAGTGGTCGAAGTCCGCACTGAAGAAATCCACGACCCGTTCTTCGGGGCGCGCTGCCCAACTGAATTTCCACGTGCCGTTGAGCGACCGCACCCGCGGTCCTTCGCCGTAGGGGTGCTGTCGGGCACTCGAGGGATCCGGGTGACCCCAATGGTTGCCGCGCGCCTCCAGCTTGTGGGCTCCGGTAATCCGGGCGTCTTCGATTTCCTTCGGCACTTCTGCCGCCGACATTACTCCGGCCACCAGCAGGCCGGTCCATAAAAGGGTTTTTGTCTTCACGTTCGGGTAGGGTGGAAAGCCTCCGGCAGGGCGGGGCAGGTGACAAGATCGAAGCCGTCGGAAGAGTTTGCCTTTCCAGCCGCGTCACGGATGGAAGACGCGGGTGCTCAAGTCGCAGCGTGCACGGCGATCGCGCGCATTGCAGATCTCGTAGGGTGTTGCTCAGTGATCTCGGACTTAACGGAGATGCAGGTCGATGGTCGTCGGTTCCGCTCTACGGCAAGGCTTGCGGCGCATCTCGGGCGTCGCGGTCTTTGGCGGCACGGAGCGTGCGGAAGGATACCTGAGGGCGGAATCAACCGGCCCTCGAACCAAAAACATGACCATGAAACCACTCCTTCTGATATCATTCGCAGTCGCCGCCTCCTGTGTGCCCGCCACCTTCGCTCAAGATGTGGAAGTCGTAGAGGTGCCCGTCGTTCCCGCTCCCGGAACCGGGATTGACGTCGATACCGATGTTGCTCCCGCGGCCACCCTTCCTGATGACAAGGCCGACCTCGACGATCCCATTACCAAGCAGATCGCCGCTTCGCCCGGACTTTCGAAACTGCAGACTCTCATCGAAGCGGCCGAATTCGAGTCCCGGCTCAATGCCGAAGGACCGATCACCTTCTTTGCTCCGAACAACACCGCCTTCCGCGACATGAGCGACGAGGAGTTTCAGCAGCTGCTGCTGCCGACCAACAAGGAGCGCTTGGTCAAACTTCTCGAGCGACACATTGTTGACGGTCCGCTGGCCGCCCGTGATATGGAGACGGGCGCCCTGGAAACCGCTTCGGGCGAGCAGGTGCTTGTCGTCGTCGAGGGCGAGAGCATCACCGTCGGTGAAGCCAATCTCACGATGGCGGATCTTGCCGCTTCCAACGGAAGCTTCCACATGATCGACCACATCCTCAAGACCGTGCCTTCGGACGCACGCAAGTGATTCGGCAGCTGGTTGAAACCTGAAAAGGCGGATCACTCCAGCCCGGGTATTCACACCGATCTCCACAACGTCCCTGCCGTCCTTCGTGGCGGTAAGGGGCGTTGCTGCCGTTGGGGGAGCTTGCCTGGGTTTTCTCCGGCGGCCTCGTCAGCGGCGCCTCGAGTGAAGGCAGAGCAGTGCGCCACCGACGGCGATCAAGTGGAAGCGTGACGGCTCGGGCACACCGAGTGCCTCGGCGTAGGTTGTGGCGAACCGGATCTCATCCCACTCGCCGGCGTGGTTTTCGTAGATCGAGATCGTGTTCCAGTCCGACTGGTCGAAATCCTGATCGGTGATCGAGGCGATTGCGGATCCCTCACCGGGCTCGGGCGCCGCGGGGTCGGTGACGTTGAAGAGGAAAAACTCGTCGGCGGTTCCGGAGGCGTTCCAGTTGATCTTGCCGACCAGCAGATAGGTCGCGGAGGTATGGGCAAGTCCACTGTCGTCGCTGGCTGCCGGATTGGTGCTGGCGTCGCCGACCACCCACGCATTTGCATGAATCGTGGTATTCCGGACACCGGTGTAGGGAGAAAATCCGAATCCGTCGCCCGAGGTCACGGGGTCTCCGGAAGTGTCGCCGAAGGATGAATTGCCGAACATGAAGGCACCTCGTTCGTCACTGCCGGAAGCTCCGGGCAACCAGAGGACGCTGAACCAGATGGTCGTTCCATCGGCTGTCAGCGTGCTGCGGGCCGAGTCGGAGATCGTCCGGTTGGCTTGGGCGCGGTTGAGGTTGCTGGTGCGTTCGGCGGTGTTTCCCGAGACCGGTAAGGAGCCGAAGCTCAGGCCGGGGGAGCGCACCCCCAGCGGGTTGCTTCCGCTGTCGGACTCGACCCATGCGCTGCCTCCGGGGCCGCTGAATCCGGTCCCTCCGTTGGCACCGGAGAGGGAGCCGGCCGGATAGTCGAAACCCTCGTAAACCACCGCCGATTCGGCGACCGGTCCCACCGCTGCGATCACGCCCAGCAGGCCGGAGATCAACGGGGGGAAGAAGGACTTCATGTTCGGCGGGGGAAAGAGGAGCAACGAGGCTCGTATCAGACGCTCACCGTCGAGTCAAACCGGCGGCGGGCGCTCGGGTGCCCGCGGGGGGAGTGCGCTGACGACAACTAGCGGGCGTAGCTCAACTCGGTGGCCGTCAGCTTCAGGTCGTCCTCGATCGCGCGCTTCGGCGCGAGCCCGCTTGATCCGAGCGCATCGTGGTAGGACCGCACGGCCTCCTCGGGCGACAGGTCGCCGTCGGTAATCTTCCGGAGGTGGCGGACGAACTCCACCGGATGCTCGGCATCCTTGATCTTGCGCCCGAACAGAGCGACGCGTGCGCCGTGCCGCTGCGCTTCGCCGATCAGTTTGAAGGCGTCGTGAGTGGTGCCCGAGCTGCCTCCGAGAATGCCGACGATCATGTTCTCCGGGTCGTAAGCCGCGAGGTCCTCGATCGCATCGGGCGAAAGGAACGGGATCTTGAGGAAGACCGGCCAATTGTCGACCGGCACGCCGGCGAGGCACCTGCAGATCTGATCGTTGACGAAATGGGGCAGGTCTCCCTCGGTCACGCGGCCGGCGAGGTTCGGAGCGAAGACTTCGAGGAAGTAGCGGAAGCCATGCTCTTCGGCTTTGAGTCTGAATCTTTTGAATGCCTCAAGGCTTTCGTGATCGGCATCGAGGTCGTTGTTGAAGGTGATCGAGTAGAGGCCGAGCTTCGCCGAAGTGCCCGCCATGGCCCGGCCGAGATCGCAGGTGGCGAACGGTCGTGACGCTTCCTCGCGGTAACGGGCACCGCGGCCGCACCAGATGTCGGTCGTGTCGTTGGCGCGGATCGCCGGTGTGACGTCGCTCCGGTCGAACAATCCTTCGCGGTCCAGCAGGCCCAGCTGGGAGACGGAGGCCAGCAGGATGTCGATCACGCCGTCCTCGACGATCTCGCGGATGCTTTGCCGGAACTCCGGCATCGTGTTCCATCGTTTGCCGTTTGCCGCGGCAGGACTGCCGGCCGCGGGAATGCCCCAAGCCATGTCCGCGTCTTTGGCATCGGCGAGGATGAAGGCGTGCGGATCGCTTTGCTTCCGGATGACGTCGAGTTTCTGGAGCAGGCGGTCTTTCATGGGAGTTCGGAAACGGCGGCTTGCAGGGCGGGCGAGAAACGGTCGAGGTCACGCTCGATGTCGGCCTGGTCGGGAATCCCGCTACGCCCTCCCAAAGCCGTGGCCACTCGGGACGCGACCCAAGCGCCGAACTCCATCCGCAGCGCCAGCGGCCAGCCGCGGAGCAGTCCCACGGCATAGGCACCGTGGAAGGCGTCGCCACAGCCGTTGGTATCGATGACCTCCGTGGCGAAGGCCGGCTGATGGATGACCCCGTCCGGCGTCAGCGCCCAGCTCCCGTGTTCGCCGTCGGTGACCACCATCTGGCCCGTTCCGAGACCGGCCAGCGCGTGAAGTGTGTCTTCCGGTGCGTCCTTTCCGGTAACCGCACGCGCGGTGTGAAGTGGCAGCACGACGTCGGTGGCGAGCGAAATGCATTCGTTCACGAACTCCGACTCGCCGTGCTCGAGGTCGATGATGCTCCGGCACGGCGTTCCCGCGGCGGCACGCAAGATCGCGAGCGCGGCGGTCGTGTCGTAGCCATCCACGAGGATCAGCTTCGCCTTTGCGACCGCTTCGCCCGGGATGTCTTCGGCGCGGATCCATCCGTAGTCGCGGAGGTTGTAAAAGACGGTCCGCTCACCGGTCTCGCGATCGATCTGGACCATCGACATGCCGGCGCGTTCGCCGGGCGCGTCGATCAGGTAGTCGGTCAGAATCCCGGCTTGCTCGAACTGAGACCGCGACAGTCGGCTGATCGCGTCGTCGCCGAGCCGGGCGACAAATGCGGTGTCGTGGCCGAAGGCGGCCGTCACGCAGGCCGCGGTCGAAGCGGGTCCTCCACCCTGGACCTCCAGTTCGTCCGTCTCATACTTGCCGCCCTGCACGACATCGGCCGGCGGGCGGGCGAGGAAGTCCACCACATTGATTCCGGTCGCGATGACTTCGGGGCCTGAGTCGGGCATGGGGGAAGAGGTGAAGCCGGTGTCGGTTCGCTCAGGTTCCGTGGCTATCGAGGTAGCGCTTTACCGGAGTGCGGTTGAGGAGGATGAGTGCGACGACCGGATAGGCGAAGGAAACCGCCGAACCGAAGAAGGTCGAGATGTTCGACAAGGTTTCCTGCGTGTCCCCGCCGATTGCCTGGTTCATCCGTGCGGCCGCCGGCATGATGAAGACCACGGTGATCACCAGCGAGGCGACCTTCATGACAATCGACGTCCACGCGTAGCCATTCGACCAGGTCACCGCGTTCCTTCGCTTTTTCACCAACTTGATTCCCGCGACCAGCAGCAGCGCCGCGAGCACCAGCGTGAATCCTGTGGAAAGGAATGAAAACCACGCGATTTCGGCCATGTAGCCTTGGAGGGCGTCGAACTCACCTCCTGCGGAGCTCCCCGCCGGCCCTGATGCCAGACTTCCCAGCTTGCCGAGAAAGAGCATCCCGACGGCCGCCATGATCGCGCTCACCACGCCCAGTCCGGCGAGCACGAGATGGATGATGCCGAAGACCTTGATCGCCGGCGGCGGTTGATCGGGAAACTCGGGCGCCGCCGCTTCAGGGGCTTGGGGCGGAGTGTAGGGAGAAGTGGGATCGGTTGTCATTTCGGCCTGTAGCGATTCGACCACGGCCATCCGTGTCGTGTCGAGCATGGGGGCGGCTGCGGTCCTGTTCCGTGGCCGAAACATCCGGAACGCAACGGCGACTTGCTTTGCCGCGGCCGGCTGGTCATCCTGATAAGATGACTGCCCGATTCTTTCCGATGCTGATCGGTGTGGCGGCTTCCCTTTGGAGCCCCTTGGTCCATGCGGTTGCGTGGACGGTCGAGGACGAGTCCGTGACCGACGCCAACGTTGCCAGTGCGGCGTTCGGTCCCGACGGGCGCCTCTACGTGATCCATCTCGACGATACGGTCCCGTCATCGCCGACCGGCAGGGTCGCGCGGTTGGTGATCTACGACCGTGGAAGCTTCTCCGGCCAGACCCTTGAGGTGGTCGGGCCGAGCGGAGGGACCACGATCGAGCACTTCGTGGAAATGGTGGCGGATCGGCACAGTGTCTGGGCCGTTTGGAGAAAGAAGGAGTCGACCGGTCCCGGGATCATCCGTGCCGCGAAGGTCTATCCCCTGACGGGGCCGCCGGTGATCGAGACCGTTGACAGCGGTTCGTCATTCAATCGTTTCGACGCCTGCATGGGGGCGGGCGGAACGCCGCGGGTCGCCTTCATCAACTCGAATTACCGTGGTGTCACGGTGGTCAGGAGAACCTTTGCCGGAACGTGGGAGAGTAACAACCTGTCAGGGCTTCAGATTCCCACGCACTCGATTTACCGGGAAATCCAGATCGCCGCAGGCGGCTCGTCTCTCGATCTCTTCCTGTGCGCGACCGAGAACCTCTCGCTGTCGGGAGGGGGGACGGGCCATCAGGCGACCCTGACCCATCGCTCGGCGGTGGAGCCCGGCACTTGGAGTCTGCTCAACTTCGGCTCCGCGACCCCGATCGAAGACGTCAATTTTCCGACCGACGACACCGCCGCGATCTATCTCGACGCCGAATGGACGCCGGCCGGCCAGCTCGCGATTGCCTACAGCCAGGTCGATGAGCGGGATGGCAAGCTCGCGATCCTCGAAAGCGGCGGTTGGGTCGCGCGAACCTATCAAGACGTCAGCGTGGGCATCACCCGGGGGGTGTCGATGGCGGGTGCCGCGGATGGCAGCATCCATGTCTCATGGACCAATACCCTCAATACCATCCAGCACCAGGTTTGGGATGGCTCCAGCTTCAGTGTGGCTGATCCGGTCGGCACGGTCCGTTCGTTCTACCCCCGCCTCGCCTGTGACTCGCGGGGAGTGCCGTATTTCGCGTCGACCGAGACCGACGGGTCCCTGCTTCAGGTGTCGACTCCTACCGACTTCACCGACGAGGATCAGGATGGAATCATCTACCTTTTCGAGGATGCGTTCCATTCCGACCCGCTGGTTCCGAACCGGGATTCGCTCCCGATCTTCTCGATCGAGAACGTGGGCGGGATGGAATACCTCGCGTTGAGCTTCCTCGGCGACTCGGGTGGATCGGGCAACAATCCTTACGTCGCTACGGATTTCACCTACTCGGTCGAGCTGTCCCATGACGGAACTTCGTGGAGCACCACGGGAACGGTTCTCAAGGACCGGTTCACCATTCCCGGAAGGGGGACCGTCTCGACGATCCGCAGCCAGTATCCGATCGGCGATTTCACGAAGGAGCTCCTGCGCGTGAAGGTCGAGAGGAACTGACCTGCAAGCGTGCGGGAGGGGGCCGGGGCGGGGGGGTAGAATCCCGTGGCACTTTGCCGCTCCACGGGTTACACTGGCAGGTGGAACCCCGACCTTGATCCATTGCCATGAACGATTCCGAATCTCAGGACCCGGTGGCCGAGAAGATTGCGCAGATCGATGCCCGGCTTGAAGCGCTGGAGGAGCAACTCCATCAGATCGGCCGACCCGCCGCCAACCACCTCTTCGAGCGTCTGGAGGCACTGAAAATCGAAGACCGCGCGTTGTGGCGGAACTTCGAGGAAGTCCGCAGCCATCCGCGGCAGGAACGATTGGAGAAGCTCGAAACCCTGCTCCGCCACATCGAGCGCGAGGAAGCGTCGGTCGAGCACGAGGCGGCCTTTCTCGGACTATCGGCTCCCTCATCCGTGGTTCTTGCCGCGGAGGCCGCCACGAAAGTCGCCGATGCGGTCGGTCACAGGGTCGGCAAGATCCTTCACGGCCACCATCCGTTCGGTAGCTCGGTATTCGTCAACCACAGCCACAGCCAGCTCGTCGATTATCACGGGCTGCAGGAACCCCGGCCCCCGCGGGACGAGGGCGACGCGTCGTGAGGTGATCGGGCCCGTCGACAGGGCGACTACAACCTGCGACGCTTGAGAACCAGCAGGCTCAGGCCGGAAAGCACGAGCAGCGACGAGCCCGGTTCGGGAATCGCTTCGAAGGCGGCTCCGGCGATCAACCTGAAATTGGCCCCGGTGTTGTTGATAGGCGCCAGATAGCTGCCGGGGCCGGTGCCATCGACCACCTGATACTGCGAGAGCGCTTGGTAGCTCTGCGGTCCATTATAGTCGTAAAGGGTCTGCCAGGCATCGCCCGCGTCGGCGGTGAGCGACTGGTTGTTGCGGGCGGCTTCCTGCACCAGGAAGCCGGAGGCCGTGGTCAGCGAAATGGTTGCATCGGCGATGGTGGCACGGCCGGACTGGACGTCTTGCACTCCGAGCTTGAGGCCGTCCACCGCATAGAGACCGAAGCCGAATTCGGTTTGGCCCCCGTCGGCCAGTTCGATGCGCAACGTGCCGTCCGCTGCAACGTTGTCGAGGTAGTAGATGCCCACGCCCACCCGGTCGCTGTCGCTTGCTGAAAAGAAGGCGGTGTTCAGCGCCACCCCGGCGTAGGAGATACCGGTTACGGTCGCACCCGCGAGGTCGGCGCCGCCCGCCTCATCCTTGCTGCTGTAAACCATCACCAGCTTGCCGTGACCTGCGGCGGAGAAATCCGACGTGCTGATGTTGATCTCGTATCCCCAGGGGCCCGCTCCTCCGTCGAGTTGGGTGGGGGCGCCACCGGCGACGGCCGGGGCGTAGGAATCCTGAAGAGTTACGGCAGCATGTGCGCCAGTCAGGCACCCACATGCGGCAACGAAGATAGCAAGGCGGCTCGGTTTCATCGGGAGAGTGCTGCTTCGGAAATTACGGAGCGGGTTGCGTGACGAGAACATCATCGATGTAGGCGCCGTTGTAGTTGAAGGTTCCGTCTCCGGTGAAGGTCCACTGGATGCGGACCGGCTGTCCCAAGGCACCGGCCGGAATTGCCAGAGGTCCGACGATCTCCCAGGGTGCATTGTTGAAGTCAACGTCTTCGGTGGCCTCGATCACGTTGGCGATCACCGTGTCGGTGAGATCATCGATGACATCCACTTGATAGGTGTGGCCTGCCTGGGCGTCGATTGCGAGGGCGAAGGACAACTCGGCAGCCGGGATGCCGGTGAGATCGATAACAGGCGAGCGCAGGCAGGTGTCGGTATCTGAGCCGTAAACTCCTGTGAGGTTGGTGCCCCACGCATTCGTCGATCCGCCATTGCCTCCGATGAGTGCACCGCCTCCCGCGTTAGGTGAATTCGGCTCCCCATAGGCCCAATCCGTGCCGGTTGCCTTGTTTTCAACGGTGAACCCGCCGTCTCCGGCTTCGAAATCCTCGCTGAGGAGGGGAGAAACATTTTGGGCGCGGACGAAGTCAGCAGGGCCGCCGCTCAGGGTCAGCCGCGCTTTGCCGTCGCCGTTCGAGTCGGTGGTCAGAACACTGTCGTTCGCCCCGCCGATGCTTCCCGCATCGCCGGGGTCACCCTGCGTCAGGTTTTCAACCAAGGTCCCCGGATCGAAGTCGAGAGTGGTGGAGGAACGGAACTCGTAGGCGGTGTCCGCGTCGCCGCTCAGTTCGAGCTCCCAAAGGTTGGGTCCGACCGACGTGAAGGAGGTGATCATCGGTCCGACTTGCGGCGCCTCGACCGCTTCGAAAGCCGCGGTGACGACCCTCCTGTAGTTGGCTCCGCCGTTGTTGATCGGTGCAAGGTAGTCGCCGGGGGTCGTGGTTACCCGGTACTGCGAGAGGACCCTGTAGGAATCAACGCTGTAGCTGTAGAGCGTTGAGTAATCACCGCTTCCGTCCCCGGCCAAGCTCTGGTTGTTCCGAGCCGTTTCCTGGACAAAGAATCCCGAGTTGGTGGTCATGGTCACCGTGGCGTCCGATAGAGGATCACGCGCGGTACCCGTGTCCTGAACTCCGGGCCTGGTGCCATCAACGGCATAGAGACCGAAGGCGTAATGCGCAAGGTTGCCGGCGCTGAGCTCGATTCGGAGCAGTCCGTCGGTTGCCACATTGTCGAGGTAGAAGATTCCGGCGCAGACCAGTGCTCCGTTGTCGAAATCGTAGATCGCTTGGGTCAGGGCGGCCCCGTCGTAGGTGACGCTGGTTACTTCAGGCGGGTAGGGGATGTTGAACGCCCCATCGTGCCCGCTGAAAACCAGTACCAACTTGTCGTGTCCCGCGGCCGAGAACTCCGCAGTCACGTCGATCTCGTATCCAAAGGGACCGACGCCTCCGTCGAGTTGGGTGGGGGCGTTGCCTGCTGCCGGAATCTTGTAGGATTCCTGCAAGACTACCTCCGCGCCAGCGTGGCTGCCGGCCATCATGGCGACGGTTGTGAGGAGTGCCTTGAACTCTTTCATGGTGTCGAGGTTAGAAGCTGGAATCAGACTTCGGTGGTGTCTGGTCGTCGTCGGACCTCCGTCGGCTCGGTGGCAGGGCCGCGGTCCGCTACTTTTCGATTCGATACCATAGGCAACCGCGTGCGATTCCCCCCTGCAACCGCCTTTTACCTCGTCAACTATTCCAGATTTGTCATAGCTGTGGGCTGATGTTCCGGCCACTTTCCCATGTCGAACAGGTCGCCGCCCATCTCCGCTCCGAACTGGAGCAGGGGCGCTGGTCCGGTGAGATGCCGGGCGTGTTCCGGCTAGAGCAGGAACTCGGGGTCAACCACGGGGTCGTGCATCGTGCACTGGGAATGCTCGAGGATGAAGGGATGCTTGAGAATCAGGGCCGGGGCAGGAAGCGGCGGATTATCGCGAAGCGCGCCGGATCGAAAGCCCTGACGGTCAGGGTGCTGCTCTACGAGCGATCGGACCTGAGGGACGACTACCTCCTCGACCTGATGCACCTCCTCCGCGGCGACGGTCACGACGCGGACTTCGCCGACAGGACGCTCCTCGAGTTGGGGATGGACGTCAGAAGGGTCGCCCGCTTCGTAAATGCCACCGAGTCGGATGCCTGGGTCGTGCTCTCCGGATCAACCGAAGTCCTCCGGTGGTTTTCCCGGCAACCGACCCCGGCCTTTGCTTTGTTCGGGCTCACCGAAGGCGTCGAGATTGCATTTGCCGCGCCGCGTAAACGACCCGCGATCGCCGAGCTGCTGGAGCACCTGATCGGACTCGGACATCGGCGCATCGTTCATATCGTGCGCGAAGAGCATCGGAAGCCGGAGCTCGGGGCGATCGAGCGTTTCATCCTCGGGTATCTTGAGGAGAGAGGCGTTGCCACCGGGCCCTACAACATCCCGGATTGGAGCAACAGTCCGGCCGGATTGCACGGCATGCTGGACTCGATCTTCCGGCACACGCCTCCCACCGCACTGCTGGTGGACGAGCCGTCCATCTTTCTGGCGACTCAGAACCATCTTGCGAACCAGGGAATCCGCTGCCCCGAGCGGGTCTCCTTGGCCTGCTACGACGATGATTCCTCATTCGACTGGTTCCTTCCCCGCGTCACGCACATTTCCTGGGATCCAAAGCCTCTCATGCGCGGAGTCGTCCGCTGGGTCAACAAGGTCGCCCAAGGAAGGAATGCCCCACGGCCCATCCTCGTAAAATCCAAACTGGTTCACGGTGGCACGACCGGACCAGCCGTGGCGCCTCGATGATGTCAGTCCCGACCGTGTCGCTTCAGCATGGCGCGCTTGCTAGACAGCGGGTTGTCTGAGGGCTACTTTTCCGAATTGTGAAGTGCACCCGCCGCGCCTGGATCGCATCTGCCGCCACCGTGGTGGCGGGGGTGCTCGGATTCGGCATCGGGCGATGGACGGATGAAGTTCCGGCCCGTGGGACGGCTCCTGACGCGCCGTTGATCGGTATCGCCAGCCTGACCGACGAGAACTACTCGCGCGCCGTCCGCCAAGCCGGAGGCATCCCGATCGTGCTGCCGAATTCGGGTGAGGCCGCGGCGGATGTCGACCGCTACCTCGAACTGCTGGACGGGCTACTGCTTCCGGGTGGATGGGACATTCCTCCGGAGGAGTACGGGGAAGAGCGGCACGAGACGGTCGAGGTTCTCGACGACGACCGCTACCAATTCGAAAGGAAGTTAAGCCGGGCGTGGATCGAGCGGTCGGACAAGCCGCTGCTCGGTATCTGCCTCGGCGGCCAGTGGATCAACGTTTCGAGCGGCGGCACGCTGGTTCAGGACATCCCCAGTGAGTTCGACGGCCTGAACCACCGGAGCGACGGCCACGCGGTCATCCTCGAGCCCGACTCGCGCCTTGCCCGGATCTTCGGAGCGACCGAACTCGACGTGAACTCATCCCACCATCAGGCGGTCGACAAACTGGGGAAGGGGCTGCGGATTGTCGCGCGTTGTCCGGACGGGGTGGTCGAGGCGACCGAGACGGCCGACCCCGACCGATTCCTCATCGGCGTGCAATGGCATCCGGAGAAGCTGATGCCGGAGAACGAACAGCAGACGAAGCTTCTCAAGGCATTCGTCGAAGCGGCTCGCGCAGGCAGGGAGGAAAGGGTGGTTCGTTAGTTCTCTTGCCAGAGTTTGACTGTCTTCAGGTCCTTGCCGACGAGGAATCCGTCAGTGGGCTGCAGGTCGAAGCGGTAGTCTCGCTTCACCTTGAAGCGGATGGTGAGGAGTTCGCCATTTCCTTCGACCGTCTGCTGGTCGCCCAGATGGACGAAGGTGGGGTAGAGTGCCTTGCTACCGTTGGTGTGGAGGCGGTCCTTGGTGAGGCTCTCCATGGTCTTCAATCGCGGAGCTTCGATCCCTTCGAACTCGAGATCGGCCGGATCGTAGGGCAGCGCGAAGCTGATCGCGTTGACGGCACGAAGTCCCTTTCCGGAGACCGAAATCTCCAAGGTCTCACCGGCCTTCAGCGAAGGCTTTGAAGGTTTGAGTGAGAGGGTGCCGGCAATGGACGCGTCCTCGGCTGGCGCATCCTTGCCACCTTCCGGCGTTTCCGTTTCCGAAGTTTTCACACCGCCGTCCAACTGAGTGGCGACGAGCGAGATGTCGTAGGCGTCGATCAGGCCGTTGCCATTGATGTCGCCCTTGCTGATGTAGCCCTCGAAGTCGGAGTCACCTTGGCGGAGACCGGTGTAGTTGTCGTAGGACGTCAGGTCGTTGCGGTCGATCTTGCCGTCGTCATTGATGTCGCCGGGGATGTAGCTTTCGGAACCCGGGACCTTGAAGACGTAGAGCTCCCGGCCGGAGCCGAACTTGCCCTTGCCCTCGGTCACCGAGAGCCGGACGAGCCGTGCGGTCGGCTGATCGGGGAAAACGAACTCCTTCACCTTGTCATCGCCCGTCCACTCGAAGTCTCCCGCCCCGGTCCAGGTCTCGCCGTCCATGCTGAAACTCACGCTTCCCTGCAGCAGGTTGCCGTTGCCGCCCCCATGGCGCGGGAGATACTGGAACTTGTCGAGCTGGTTGACCGACTTCAGGTCGAGGGTGAGTTCGAACGGGGTTGCCTCGGTTCCCCACTTCGTGTGCCACATGTTCGACTCATCGAAGTCCACGAGCTTGGATGCCGGCGAGCCGCCTTGGTCCTCGGCGCTGCACTCGGCGGCGATGCCCGAGATCGCGAACTCGAGAGGGTTCGCCTTGGTGGTGGCGGACAACTCGGTCCACGCCGAGCGGCCGGCTTGGTTCACCGCTCGCAGTTTGACGGTGTAGGTGGTCTCAGCCTCGAGGCCATCCAGCAGGAACTCGTTTCCACGGATGGTAGAGTAGAGCATGCCCTCGTGCTCGATCTCATAGTAGTCGGCGTTCGCCACCGGCTGCCACGACGGTGTTAGGGTGTAGGGGCCGATGTGATCTTCGGTGATTTCGGCGACCGGTGGATCGAGTTCGCCGGATGACTTGAGCCACGGATCACGCGACTCGTAGCGGTAGCCCCCGATCTCCACCTCGATCTCGCTTCGGCTGGTGTCCACGGGAGCGAGTTTGATGCGGAGCACCGGATTCTTGGTCACGACGAGCTCCGCCATTTCGGTTTCCGGCGTGGCGAACCGATTCAGGTCGGGGGCGGCATCGTAGAAGAAGACGTTGCCGCCTTCATTCAAATCGTCGGCCGAGCGCACTTCCTTCAGGGGCAGTTCGGCGCCGTTGACTTTTGCCATGACCGAGGATGGCCTGGCGGTGAGGTTGACGCGCAGTTCGGTGGTTTTCTCCCCGACGAAGCCATCGAATGTCCCCTCGGTCGGATGGATCACCAAGGTTGCGACTCCATTCTCGAGCTTCGAATCAATCCGCGTCGTCGCCACTTTGCCACTGCGATAGGACTCGGATACACCGTCGTCGTCATACTCCGTGAATGAAGACTCGCGGAGGGGATAGAAGGCAAAGACTCGTGCGTCTCTGGAGACATCCTTCGGCTGGTTGTGCGGTTCGTTGAGCGGGAGGATGGCTCCGCGCTTGACGAAGACGGGCAGTTTCCAGAGCGGGGCGTCGAAGCTGTTGATCACGCGTCCGCCGGTGATGACATCCCCGGTGAACCAGTCGATCCACTCGCCTTCGGGAAGGTAGATGTTGTCGCGCTGGTCGTTGCCGTCCTCGTCCGCGCGGGTGTCCTGGTAGACCGGTGCGACGAGCAGGGAAGGGCCGTAGAGGAATTGGTAGCGTGTAGTGATGCCGAGCGTGAAAGGATTCGGATCCTCGAGGAACATCGCGCGAACCATCGGCAGCCCGGTGGCGGCCTCGTGGGCGATGCTGTAGGCGTAGGGCATCAGCTCCGACTTCAGTTTGAGATACCAGCGGTTGATCGAAGTCGCCGGCTCGCCGAGCGCGTGCGGGTACTTCGGGTTCGCACCCCAGCCGTCCATGTTGAGCTGCATCGGGGTGAATGTCTTCCATTGGAAATCGCGCGTGTTCACGACCGGGTTCTCACCACCGAAAATGCCGTCCATGTCGGAGGTGATGTTCGGCATGCCCGATAGCCCGGCGCCGAGATAGGTCGGAATGTGGAAGCGGATGTACTCCCAGTCGCCGCCCGTCTGGTCGCCGGTCCAGACTCCCGCGTATCGCTGTGTGCCGGCCCATCCGTCGAGGGTGATGATGAACGGGCGGCTGTTGTCACCGTGTTGGGTCATCAGTTGGGCGGCGTCGGCGATGCCGTTCAGCCCGAACGAATAGCCGGCGCCGACCCACGCGACGTCCGTCTTCAGCACGCGCACGCCGGCGTCGCGCACCTCGCCGACCAGATCCCGCTGGAGGAGCGGTTCGATGTCGGGTTTCGGGTGGAGGTCCGACTGCGTCCAGAGTCCGATCTCCACGCCGCGCTCGCGGGCGTAGTCGCCGAACTCGCGGAGGTTCTCGATGTTTCCTTCCAACGTGTCGGTCTGGCCGTAGCCGGCGCCGTAGCCGTCGTTCGGAAGCACCCAGCCGAGCGGCATGTCGTGCGCGGCGTAGCGGTCGATCACGGCTCTCGCGGAGAACGGGTAGTTGTCCTTCTCCCCGTTCAGCGACTCCTTGATGCCGCCCTCCGTTGCCTTCTGACTCTCCTTGTAGGTCTTGCCGTCTTCAAAAGGAATGCCTTCCTCGGCTTCGGTCCAGTAGTCGCGGTTGTAGGCATTCAGGTGGCCCTGGTAGAAGCCGAACTTGGGCAGAACCACCGGCTTGCCGGTGAGTCGGTAGTATCCGGCGAGGATTTCCGATGGCGTTTCACCAGCCATGATGAAGACGTCGAGGTAGCCGGTCTCGTGGGATAGCCCGACTTCGTCCGGTGCGGAAGCGGCGAAATCATAGCGACCCTTCTTGAACGTGTGCCACAGGATCCCGTAGCCGGCGGTGGACCAGTAGAACGGTGCCGGTGACGCGACGCCGCCGTCGGTCCAACTGTTCTGGTTCTCGATCGCGATCGTTTGTCCTCGATGCGAGAAGCGGCCGTTCTGCACACCGCCACCGAAGAACGATTCATCTTGCTTCGCCCGAAGCCGGACCGCGACACGATCCTTCTCCAGCTCGACCGGTGCGATCTGTTCGAGGATAGGCTTTCCGGTGCCGGCATCGGCGATCTTCAGCAAGCCGTTGGTCTGGTCGATCTCGATGGCGATGCGTTGGCTGCGGATGCGGAACACGCCGTCTCGCTCATCGAACTCCAGCTTGCCGACCTCGGCGCGCGGCCGGTCGACCAGGATCCGGGCTTCCGGGTCGGACTCCGGATCACGGATGGTGCCACCATCGTCGTCGCGGAACCAGCGGACGATGCCCTCGCCATAGAAGTCTAGGGTCATGCGTTGGTCTTCAGCCAGCCTGACTTCAAAGGTGGTGGGGTTGATCTGCCGGATCTGGGCCATCGACGGGAGAGCCGTCAAAATCAGGGCGAGAAGGCTGAGCAGTGGGTTGCGGACGGACATGGATGGGTGCTCTGGAGATTCGCGAAACGGGCGGCTTCGGGCCGGGGTGGTGATCGGGGCGGGGACCCTAGGCACCGGCGGCCGGGGCGGCAACCCATGATGGTGGAGGAGTCCGGGAGGCTCGCAAGGTCGGGCGGAAGGGAGCGTTTCGGTTGCTGGCTTGAACCTCAAAGGCGATCGGCGCTAGCTTTGTGGTGAACCTCCCCATGGAGCTGCTGCGTGGCTCCTTCCCCCAATAGCCATGAATTTTCCCACCCGAAGCGCTGTCGTTCTGGCGGCGCTCCTGCCTCTGCCGCTGTCCGCACTCACCCTTCAGGATCTCAGTTCGCCGGCCGGACTGCCGGGAGCCACCGTGACCGTAACCGGGGTCTTCGAGCCCACGGCCAGCCACACCGTCGAGATCGGCGGAACATCGGCGACCGTCGGGGTGGTCACCGTCGATTCCCTGAGCTTCACCGTGCCGGTGGCGGCATCGACGGGTGAGCTGACGGTCACCGAGGACGCCGACTCGGCCAGCCTGCCGTTGCCCTTCGTGATCCTCCGCGAGATCACCGGGACCTTCACGCCGCCCGCCGGAGTGACCGTGACTGGCTACTTCGCGGGAACCGGCGAAGACGTCCGCGCGGTGCTCCCCGACGGGAGTTTCACGGCCGTTGTGGAAAAGGGCGAACCGGCCACGGTGATGCTGTTCAAGGGTGAGAACGACCCGTCCTACCTGACCCGTCTCCCGAGTGGCGATACGGCCATCACGACGGACGCGGCATCGACAGCGTTTGCCATGGTGGTCACCAATCCGTTGGTCAAAGGGCGCGACGACCTGCTTCTCGCCGCCCAGCAGAGCTACCTCGCCGGAAAGCCGGACTTCACCGCCCTGGTCAGCCGGATCAACACCCTCGGCAACGCCGACTACCTCGATGACGGCCAGGTCGAGGACCTGTTGGTCTCACTCGTGACCGATGTCCGGGCCGATGTTCCCGATCCGGTCGCGGCATCGTTCAAGACCGGTGACGATGTGGCGACCTACGGCGTCAAGCTGCGCGAGCTCAATCCGGATCCGGCCGATACGGTGAACCCCGTAATTCGCCACAGCAAGAGCCTGAACAGCAGCGTCGAGGGTATCGGCAGCGAGTTCGTGAACTTCATCTACGAGACCGATCGCGATACCCGGCTCGATTGGACCTACAGCCTGAACGAACTCGATCCGTTCGCGTTTCCAGGAGGAATCGCAGACATCGAGGCGCTTGATGTCAACGATCCCGCGACCGCGCCGGTTCCCTTCGGTGCTCCCCTCGAGCACGGCTACGTGCGCGCCACGCTCGATTCGGCGAAGCTCGACTACTTCGGCCAGGCCATCGGAGCGGCGACCAAGGCGGTCTACGGATTGTTCACCGACAAGGCGCCTTCCGACCGGACCGACCGCTTCGTGGTCGAGCGACAGCCTCCGGGGCTCTACATGATCACCGCCACCAGCGGGAACTTCTGGTACGGCACCGACTGGCTATTCCTAGGGACCAACAACCAGGAGGACTCGATTGCCAAGTCGGACCCCGGATACCAATGGGAGCTGTCGGCGGGAACCAATGCCTTCCTCGCTGCCGCAGATGCGGTCGGGATCATTCTCAGTGTGAAGGAGATCGGGAATTCCGACGTCCGGTCGATCGTCTTCGCCGTGGCCAAGACGATCAGCGCCTACCGGGACGCCGGCACTCCGCTGACGCGGGCGGCGCTTCTCGAGATCAGCAAGAAGCTGGTGGACACCGTGGCCAAGGGCTACGTGACCGGGAAGGCCAAGGACCTGCCGGGCAAGATCGGCCAGCTCAATCTGATGGCCGGACGGGCGGTGAAAACGGCGCTCAAACAGATCGACATCCTTGGTAAGATTTCCAGCGGACTGCAGGCCTTGGAAAGGGGCGCTACCTTGTTCTCGCCGGGTACTTTGGCCATGGAGCGTGCCATTCTGGTGGTTGGCGATCCGTTCGCTCCCGTCATTTCCGGAATCAGCCCGCTGCGGGCCCGCGAAGGCGAACGTCTGGTGATCGCCGGATCGGCCTTCGGCACCACCACGCCGACGGTCAACTTCTGCGAGTTTCCGTCGACGATCCCGCCCGGCGAGGAGCCGGCGCCGACCGGAGCACCGCTGGCGGCGACGGTGGTGGAAACGCGCGACACCCGGTTGGTGATCGAGGTGCCCTCGGGGTTTCTGGCGCGCTTCCCGAACGGTGAGGCGCATTTGTGCATCGAGAAGTCGGCCGACTCGAAGACGGACTCATACGCGCTCGGAGAGGCGGGCGTATTCCACTTCATCGACAAGCCGGTGGTGACCGCGATCGATCCGTCGCCCGAGGCCGACGGCGGGGTGGTCGTAATCACCGGCCAGAACTTCATCGGTCTGCGGCCCGAGGTGAAAGTGAACGGAAACCGAGTCGGATCGTCGGTCATCAGCGACACGCAGTTGCTGGTCAACCTGCCCGCGCTCTCCACAGCGGGAAGTCACTCGCTGACCGTTGCCTTCGGAGACGATATCTCGGTGCCGTTCAATTTCACCGTGACCCGTCCCGTCCATGTGGTGGATCCGGGGCTGGTCGGTGGGGCGAGCATCAGCGTGAACGAACTGAGCATGATCAACGCCGCGAATGACAAACTGAGCGTGCTCGAGGCCTTCCTGATCGCCAACGGCAGTCTGGGCCGGGCATTGACCTTTGATGAAGACGCGCTGGTGGGCGGGACGCCGGGAGCCGGACGCCGCGACTCGATCACGATCTTCGGTTCCGGGCAAACGATCGTCCTCAACCAGGCGATCCCGGTGCTCGACAGCGGCGACACGATCCGTTGCAACGGCCTGACTTTCGATGGCCAGAGTCTCGCGGCCGGAACCGACGGACTGATCCTCGACGGCGTGACCGACGTCCGGGTCACCGACCTGATTCTCACCGGTTTTCCCGGCGACGGTGTGCGCGTTACCAACGGCAGCAATGGCAACAGTCTTGAGAACCTGACGATTTCCGGCAGCGGGGAAAACGGGCTCTTCATCCGGAACGACTGCGACTTCAACAACTTCGATACCGTCGAGATCCTGGGCAGCACGCTTGATGGCCTGAATTTCGCGGACCTCTGCGATCACAACACCTTCACCGACCTGATGATCGACGGGGCGGGGGATGACGGTGCCGAACTCGACAACGGCATCGACCGCAATGCCTTCGTAGGCCTAACGATCGCGAACTGTCTCGGCGACGGGCTGGTCATTACCAACGGTGCGACGCAGAACCGTTTCACCGGAGACAACGAGATTAGCATGATCACCGGCACCGGCATCGTCCTCGACGGCGACGGTGTTTCCCACAACGGGTTCCAGTCCGACCTCTTCAGCGCGGCAGCCGCCTACAGCGTGAGGACCGCGGTCCGCGACTGCGGTCAGTACGGAGTGCGGATCGAGAACGGCGCCTCGGCGAATCTGCTCGGAATCAAGTTCGTCTCAAACTGTGAGCTCGGCGGCGTGCTGATCGCCGGAGATACGACGACCGGAAATACGGTCGGCAGGGTCTACAACCGCGCGATTACCCAGGGAGACGAATTCACCTCGCCCTTGCTCTACTCGTTGGTGGCCGATTGCGGACCGGGATCGGGAACTTCCGTGCATGGCATCTCGGTTCTCGACAGCCCGGGAAACACCCTGACCGGTCTCAATATCTCGGGGTGCGACGGCGACGCCATCCGTCTCTCGGGTGCCACCTGCACCGGCAACCGCCTGCTGTCGATCCGCACCGGATTGTCCGACTTCATCGAAGGCGAAAGCCCGGCTGCCGCGCCCAATTCCGGCGTCGGTCTGCGAATCACCAACGGTTCGTCAGAAAACCGGCTGGCTTCGAAGGTGCCGGTCTTCATCGGCACGTTCGGAGGAGGGAATCTCTCGTACAAACACCGCAACCGCATCGCCAACGACCTGCTCGGCGGGATCGTGATCGAGAACGGATCGAACGACAACGAGGTGCTGGATCTCGACATCGGCGGCACCGAAGCGGCCGACGGAGAAGGTGCGACGGGCGGGGACGGCATCGCGATCCTTTCGGGTTCGTCCTACAACTTGATCGGCAGTGCCGACTACTACGAGACGGTCATCATCAACGCCTGCCCGGGCGCGGCGATCCGTGTGGATGGTGCCACCACCACCGGCACGATTCTCGGCGGGATGCGCATCGGACAGATCGCCCACCGCGGAGTCGATACCTCCTTTGCGGACAGCCGTCCGAATGCCCTCGGTATCGTCGTCAGCAACGGAGCTCCGGGAACCATCGTCGGAGTGCCGGCGCCGTTGTTGAACCAGCCGTCCCCCTTCAGCTTCTTCGACCCCGACCCGTTCAGCGTGAACATCACGGGGACCGCGGGCGCGGCCGTGACGCTGGACGCTGCCGGCGGAGGTGCCGACCCGGTCCGGGTGAACCACGTCGCCGTCAATGAATCCGAAACCGGCCTGCGGGTGACCGGCGGCTCGAGCAGGAACCGCATCGACTTCAACCGCTTCTCCGCATCCGGCACCGCGGGCATCCACATCGATGCCAACGTGATCGCCGACGCGGAAGCCGACCGCAACCTTTACACCCGGAACTCCGCGATTTCGACGGCCACGCCATCGGATGTGAACCTTTTCGACGCGAATCCGGGTGCCTGCGGGCTACTCATTTCGAACGGCTCGTCAGGAAATGTGGTGGGCGAGGGCATCGGCCGCTCGAACCGCTTGCAGGGAGCGATCATCGACAGCTCCAATGGCAACTGGCTCCGTGGCAACTCGATCAACTACTACGGTCCCTTCAATTTCGGCTCACCATCGTCGCAGGTCATCTGTCTGCTGCTCCGTGATTCGGCGCAGAACCTGATCGGCGGCGCGGGCCGGGGATACGGCAACGAATTCGGCGACCCCTTCTACATTCCCAGCGGTAGCGGCGGCTCCGACTCGGCCGGGGTGGCGATCGACGGTGGCATGAACAACACGGTTCAGGGCAACAAGCTCGACTACATCGCGGGCAATGGCGTGTTCATCAACGGCTCGTCCTCGAACCTCGTCGGGGGCGGTTCCCTCCCCGAGGCGAACACGATCACCCGTTGCCTGCTCAACGGCGTGCGGATCGACGAATCGGGCAGCCAGAACAATCACATCCAGGGCAATGACATAGGCACGAATTTCGCCAACGCGAACTTCGGGAACACCGGTGACGGCGTGCGGATCGAAGGGGCGGCCTCCGCCAACGTGATCGGCGGGCTGACCACGCTCGCCGCCGGTTCCGGAGCCTTCCGGTCGGCATTCCGTCCAAGCCTGACCGCCGGCAACCGCGTGGCCTTCAACGGCGGCGACGGCGTGGCGGTGTCGGGCGCGTCATCGATCGGCAATCCGATCACCCTCAACAGCATCCACTCGAATTCCGGCTTCGGCATCGGGCTGCCGGGCGGAGGGAACAACAACGTTTCCCTCTCGATCACCGGTTCCTTCGGCAGCGGGGTCGCCACCGGCACGGTGACCGATCTGGCGAGTGTTCCGGTCGGGAGCACGCTCCATTTCTACGGCGACCGTAGTGGACAGGGGGAGGTCTATCTGACCTCGACCACGGTGCAGGCCGGTGGTGTGTGGTCGGCGATCTATCCGGTCCATCCGTATGCCAACATGAACGTGACGGCCACGACGCCCGACCCCGGCGGCTTCGGCGACACGACGCCTTTCGCCCCGATCTCCGCGGCCGCGGTGGCGTCGTTCACGCTGGACCGGGCCGGCGGAGGACCGGCGGGATCGCGCACCGATTCCTTCGATGTCGGCAAGATGGTGGTGGCCGTGCTCCGCGCCTCGTCCAGCAACGGAGCTACCCAGATCACTGGACTCACGTTCGAGGCGAGCGGGACGGTCGACGACGCGACCGGTATCGACGGGTTGGCGATCTATCTCGATCAGGACGGCAACGGGCAGCTCGATGCGACCGATCCGCAGCTTGGAGACGAGGCGGCCTTCGGGGCCGACGACGGGTCCGTGATGCTGGCCCCGGACTCGCTCGTCGCTCCCGAGAACGGCTCGGTCGATTTCCTTGTCGTCTGCCATGCCGCCTCACCGCCTGCCGCCGGGGAGACCTTTTCGGTCGAGCTTACCGCGGCGGCATCAGTCGACGCCAACTTCGTCCTGCCCCTCGGCCCGGCGGCGCCGACCAACGCGTTTCCCGTCAGCTCCGACCTGATCACCCTCGGGACTTCGACCGGGGGCGGGGGAGGGCAGACCTTCGGCGCGTGGCAGCAGGTGGAATTCGCCGGCGAGACCGACCCGATGATCATCGGGGAAGCGGCCGACCCCGACAAAGACGGCGTCCTCAATATCTTCGAGTTCCTGTTTGGCACGGATCCGAACGATCCGGCCTCGTCGGCGCGCCCTCTCGTGACGACGGGGGCTTCCACCATCACCTTCGAGTTTCCGCAGGCGAAGAACCTCGAGGGAATCAACCCGGTGCTCGAGAGTTCGTACGAACTTGCGGTGTGGGAGACCGCCTTCGACGCGGCCGTGGAACTCCTGCCCGGCAGCCCCGTCGATACGGTCCGCTACACCCTGCCCCGCACCTCGCGGGTCCGTTTCCTGCGTCTGAATACCGCGGGAACGCCCGGAATGACCTTCGACGAGTGGCAGGCGATCGAATTCCCGGGTGAGTCGGACGCCTTGATCATCGGGGAGAATGCCGACCCCGATTTCGACGGTTGGTGGAACATCTTCGAGTTCCTCTCGGGCACCGATCCGGACGATCCCGCCTCGAGAACCGGCCCGACAATCTCGGTCAATGCGACCGAGGTGACCGTGGAAATGCAGCGGGCGAAGGGAATCACCGGCGTGCTGGTCGGGTTGGAGAGCTCCACGGATCTCATGACGTGGACTCCGGTCACCGGCGCCAACGTCGAGGTCATCCCCGGCCCGACCCATGACACGCTCAGGTTCCGGATTCCACGCGACGGGAACACGGGATACGTGCGACTGACCGCGACGGTACCGTGATCTGAACGGGCGGGCCCTAGCCGAACGAAAAGCCCAGGGTGGGAGGACAGTATGCACTCGGGTGATATCTCTCGTTCGGGTTGCCGCTCTCGCCTCCGTCCTTGCTCACTGCCCGGTCGTGGCCGCACCGGAGCCGGCGGAAGTGAAGGACGCGATCGTCAAGGCGGTGGCGACGATGCGCGGGACCTACGGCCGACACGGCGGTTATGTCTGGGTCTACAGCCCCGATGGCAAGTTGCGGGCGGGGGAGGGTCCAGCCGGTGAAACATCGGCGTGGGTGCAACCACCCGGCACCCCGACGGTGGGTGAATCATTTCTTGCCGCGTATCGCGCCACCGGCGACCGCGTGTGCCGTGAGGCGGCCTTGGAAGTCGCGAGGGCTCTCGTGAAAGGGCAACTCCACTCGGGAGGATGGAATTACCGGATCGATTTCGATCCCCGGCTTCGCAAGCAGTCGAACTACCGCATCGATGGCGGCAAGGCGCCGAAGGCCGGCGGGCCGGCGGGATGGGACACGTGGCGGAAGAGGCGCAACAAGGGCAATCGGTCGATGCTCGACGACGATACGACCCAGGCAGCACTGCGGTTTCTGCTGGAGGTGGACCGGGAGTTGAAGTTCGCCGACAAGGAGATTCACGACTGCGTGCTCTACGGCTTGGAGGCGTTGATCGGGACGCAGTATCCGGTCGGAGCGTGGTCTCACAACTTCGACTCGTTTCCCGATCCGCCGGTGAGCGAGGCGGATTACCCGGTCATGCGGGCGAGCATTCCAGACGAGTGGCCGCACACGTGGCCCAATGCGTGGAACGGCTGCTACCATCTCAACGACAACATCACGACCGATGCGATCCGGACCCTGCTTCTGGCGCACGAGGTGCTTGGGGACCGGAAGTATCTGGAAGCGGCGATGCGCGGCGGTGACTTCCTGATCAAGGCGCAACTGCCCGAACCGCAGCCGGCGTGGGCTCAGCAATACGACAAGCGGATGGTGCCGGTATGGGAACGGAAGTTCGAGCCGCCGGCGGTGACGGGAGGCGAGTCGCAGGGCGCCCTGCTGATGTTGCTTGAGCTCCATCGCGCGACGGGAGAGCCGAGATTTCTCGAGCCGGTCGGTCCCGCGTTGCGCTACCTCGAAAAGTCCCGGCTACCCGACGGCCAACTCGCCCGCTACTACGAACTGCGGACCAACCGGCCGCTGTATTTTACCAAGGACTACCAGTTGACCCACGACGACAGCGACGTGCCGACCCACTACGCGTTCAAAGTCGGCTCGAAGCTGGAGCGAATCCGCCGGGAGTTCGACGCCGCCAAATCAGGGAAGGCACCGAAGGCCGGCGGACCTCCCTCGGACCGCGAGGTCGAGCGGATCCTCTCGTCGAGAAATGACGAAGGTATCTGGCTGGAATCCGGAGCGGTGAGGGACGGTAGCGGCAAGAAGGTGGAAACGGCCGAGGGGGTGCTCAACTCGGGAACCTTCGCCAAGAATCTGCGCACCTTGAGCGACTGGCTCGACGCGGAGAAGTAGTCTCGTGCCACGCCTTGCCTGCCCGGGTGACTGGTGCGGTCGGTCTATTTCTTCCGGGGCTTGGCGGTGCCCGACGGATCTTCGTCGGGTACCTTGAGCTCGGTCCGAAGCCGCGCGAGTTCCGTCTTCAGATCCTTCTGGATCGACTCGTATGCGGGGTCGCCGTAGACGCTCTTGAGTTCGTTCGGGTCCTTCTCGAGGTCGTAGAGTTCCCAGAGGTCGTAGGTCTCTCCCTTGACGTGGCTCGGGCCGTAGAAGTGGATCAGCTTGTGGCGGCCGGTGGTCACTCCGTAGTGCCGCGCGACCGAGTGCACCGCAGGGAACTCGTAGTAGTGGTAGTAAAAGCTCTTCCGCCAGTCGTCCGGCGTGGAGCCTTTCATCACAGGCACGATACTGCGGCCCTGCATGTCGTCCGGAATCTCGACACCTGCGATGTCGAGAAAGGTCTGCGCGAAGTCGATGTTCGAGACGATGTCGCCGTTCACGCTGCCCGGCTTGATCGTTCCGGGCCAACGGGCCAGCAGCGGGGTTTTGAGCGAAGGCTCATACATCCAGCGCTTGTCGTACCATCCGTGCTCGCCGAGATACCAGCCTTGGTCGGACGAGTAGATCACCACCGTGTTCTCCGCGAGACCGCTTTCATCGAGGAACTCGAGGATCTTCCCGATGCCGTCGTCGACCGAGCGGACGCAGCGCAGGTAGTCCTTCACGTAGCGTTGGTATTTCCACTTCACGATCTCTTCCTCGCTCATCTCCGGCCGCGCCTTTTCGAAGGCCTCGTTGCGCTCCTTGTAGTTCGGGTAGCCGCGGAGCTTCAGGTCATTCGCGCCGAGGTCCTTGCGGATGCTCATTGTCTGGCGTGATGCGGGAGGTGTCCGGCCCTCGTAGTCGTCCCACAGCGTCTCGGGTTCCGGCAGTTCGACGTCGGCCAGCCAGTCCTGATACTTCGCGTCCGGCGTCCAGTTGCGGTGCGGTGCCTTGTGCTGGCACATCAGCATGAACGGCTTGTCGGACTTCTGGTTCTCCTTCAACCACGCGAGGGTCTTCTCGGTGATGATGTTGGTGGTATAGCCTTGGTTCTTCACCACGGTCGCCTTCGCGTCGATACCGCCCGTCCTCATCTGCGGATTGTTGTACGGACCCTGTCCGATCAGCACGTCGAAGTGGTCGAATCCCTGCGGCACGCTTGCGAGGTGCCACTTTCCGATCACCGCCGTCCGGTAGCCCGAGGCGTGCAGCAGCTTCGGAAAGGTCTGCTGGTCGCCGTTGAACACATTGCCGTTGCGGACGAAACCGTTGAGGTGGCTGTACTTGCCGGTCTGGATGCAGGCGCGGCTGGGACCGCAGATCGAGTTGGTCACGTAGCAGCGCTTGAAGAGCATGCCCTCGCGGGCGATGCGGTCCATGCCGGGGGTGTCGATCAGCTTGGAGCCGTAGGCGCTGAGCGCCTGCTCGCAGTGGTCGTCGGTGAAGATGAACAGGATGTTCGGCCGGTCTTCGGCGCTGGCGATGCAGGCAGCCGCGAGGCTGAGAATGAGTGTGCGGATCATGGGTGGGATTGGGTCGAGATGGAGTCCTTGAAGGCTTCTGACGAGTGAGCTGGCTTTTCCGAAGGCGATGGATGGAACCGCAAAGGCGCCAAGGTCGCAAAGCCTTTCAATCTAACGTGATCTGTCCAGCGGACTGGGAATTCTGAAACCACGGAATACACGGATCACACGGAAGCGGAGATCTTGATTCATCCGTGTATTCCGTGTGTTCCGTGGTTTTTTCGAAGTCTCGATATGCCGCCACTTGAAAGCCTATTTCGAGGAACCGGGTTTACTTCGACATTTCTCCGATTGCCTCAGCGAAGGCCTTGCCGATCTGACCGAGGATCTTCGCGGACCCGAGGTAGTGGAACTCGGCGTTCGAGGCGCCGTTGGTGAGGATCTCGCGCTCGCGGTCGTCGAACTCCTTGGCGCGGAGCTTCTCGATCTCGTCCTTCTTGTTCTTGCCCTCGATCTTGCCCGCCTTGACGGCCTCATCGACCTGCTTCTGGAGTTCCCGGTCCTTTTCGCGCAGCTTGGTCAGCTCCTGGTCCCAGTATTTCTCGGTGTAAACGGCGGTGACGTTACCCTTGAACTCCGGCATCGAGGCCGGCGCGGCCATCGCCTTGCGGAATTCGGAGTGGATGCCGGCGTAGCGCTGCTGGGACGGTCCGTATTCCTCGACGGGGCCACCCGCGCCCATCACCCCGATGACGAAAGGCATTTCCGGGGCGGAGAAATCCTTGCGGACGTCGCGGATGAAGTGGGCGAGGTTCTCACTATAGGCATCGTAGCCGCCGGGTTTGCCACGGTCCGGATAGACATCACCGGCGACCATGTCGTTCCAGCCCTGGAACCATACGAAACCCGCGATCTCGTATCCTTCCTCGGCATCGTAGTCCGGATAGACGCGCTTGATGTCGCCCAGCACCTTCTTCACGTGCTCGGTCATCAGGCGGTAGTAGTGACCGGTCGCCTCCTTGCGCTCCGCCTTGATCTTATCGATGTCCTTGCCCTGCTCCTTGAACTTCGCCAGCTGGTCGTCGCGGAACTCGAACGGACCCGCGCTCGGCGGGCGGAAGTCGGTGTGGATGCTCTTGCCGCCCCAGGCCGTCTTGATGATCAGGATCGGCTCATCGACCTGCTTCTGCATGTAGATGCCGAAGGTGAACTCGGGACCGATTTTCGGGCCTCCCTTTTCAGGCCCGAATCCCACGGTGAGTTTGCCGGTCTTCTCTTCGTCCGAACTTCCGATCGAGGATATCCAGACGTCGTCGCAGACCTTCGGGTCGCCGTTCGCATCACGCATCTCCTTGAGCATCGGAGCGGTCTTCGGATCGAGGCCGATCACGTCCATCGTGCGGACGTGGGCGTGGCCCTGCATGTTCGACTGGCCGGCGAGGATGTAAACCTTGAGCGGGTCGGCGAGCGCGGGCAGGGCGAGGGCGGCAAAGGCGAGGATCGGTAGCGGTTTCATGGAGGTCGTGGATTGGAAGGGGCCGAGTGCCGCGCGGGGATTTCCCGTGGCGGCATCCGGGCCTACTGGCCGCGAGCGACAATCCTTTCCGATGAGCGGTGATCGGGGCGGGTCCCCGGCTCAGACGAGCTTCGCGAGCACGACCGAGGCGAGATTGAGGACGAGGAAGAACCCGCACATGTCGGTGCAGGTCGTGAGGATCGGGCCGGATGCGAGGGCGGGATCGACTTTCAGGCGCTTGAGGAAAAGCGGGACCATGCCTCCGAGGAGGACCGACAGGATGGTGTTCAGGCACAGCGCTCCACCGACGACGAGACCGAGATAGACGTTTCCTTTCCACAGCGCGGCGATGGTCCCGAGCAGCAGGCCGAGAACGAAGCCGTTCACAATGCCGAGGATGCCTTCCTTCCACACGATGCGCAGGAACTCGGTCGGGCGGATCACGCCGAGGGTCAGCTCGCGGATCGAAACGGCGACGGCCTGGTTGCCGGAGCAGCCGCTCATGTCCGAGACGATCGGCAGGAAGACGGCGAGCGCGATGACCGCCTGCAGGGTGTCCTCATACATCGCGATCACACTGGCGGCGACGAGGTTGAGCACGATGTTCGGACCGAGCCACGCGAGCCGCCTGCCGCAGCGGGCCGCCATCGGCATCGAGCGCAGTTCCTCGCCGCCGAGGATGCCCTGGGCGTGGAGGTAGTCTTCGGTCCGGTGTTCCGAGGTCGCTTCCCGCACGGCCTGCCGGGTGATCACGCCGACCAGAACGCCACCGTCCTCCACCACGGGCAGACCGATGTAGTTCTTCTCATCGAACAGCTTCCGCAGGCTCTCGAAATTGTCGCCGACATGGACGGAAATGGGGTCGGCAATCATCACCCGCGAGACCGGCGTGGGGCGGGGGGTCAGGACCAGGTCGCGGAGGCGAAGCACGCCGCGGAGGATTCCCTGATCACCGGTGACGTAGACGTACTGGACGTCCATGTCGGCGTAAGTCTCGGCATTCTCACCGAGTTCCGCGAGGACGTCGCCGACGGTGGCGGTTTCCTGGAACGAGGCCAGCCGGGCGCGCATCAGGCCGCCGGCGGTGTCCCACTCGTAGTCGGCGCGGGTCCGCAGCTTGTCCGCCTCGTCCGGGTCGTCGAGTTCGGCGAGGACCGCCTCGGAATCCTCCTCGTCCATTTCCCGCAGGAAGTCGGATCCGATCGAGCCGGGCAGCATCTCGATGATGTCGGCCGCCGACTCGGAGGGCAGCAGTTCGAGCACCTCGACCGCCTGCACCTCGGGAAGGGCCTCGAGCACTTCGGCGGCGGCTTCGGGTGGCAGCGTCTCGATGAGTTTCGCCTGCGAGTCCGTGGGCAGGTGCGCCATCGCGAGCCGCTGGTCCTCGACGCTCAGCTCGGCAAGCAGCTCGGCGGCGCCTGCGTTGTCGTCGGCATCGATTTTCTCGACGAGTGCCTCCCACGGGCGGTCGTTGGCGATCTCGTCGGTCGGCTCGGCGACAGTTTCCGGTGGCGTCGAAGTCATGCCGACTACCTACACCCCATCCGCCGGCATGGCGAAGGACGATTGGCCGGGAGTTGGCGAATCACGCCCGATCCCGTAGCCTGCCGCCATGTCCGAACCCCCGATGTTGATCCGCTTGGCCAACTCGTCCGACGTGCCCGTGGTCGCCGAATTCAACATCGCGCTGTGTCGCGAGACGGAACACCGGGAGCTAGATCCCGCCACCGTGACCGATGGCGTTGGGCGCTTCATCGGGGAGCCGGCGAGGGGGCGATACTTCGTCGCGGAACTCGACGGTGAGGTGATCGGCCAGTCGGCGCACACCTTCGAGTGGAGCGATTGGAGAAACGGCGAGTTGTGGTGGATCCAGAGTGTCTATGTGCACCCCGATCACCGCGGAAAGGGCGTGTTCCGCTCGCTGTTCGAACACATCCGGCAGCTGGGTGAGTCGGATCCCGACTGCTGCGGCATCCGCCTCTACATGGAGCACGACAACCACACGGCCCGTCGGAGCTACCTCAAGCTGGGTCTTGAGGAAACCGGTTACGAGGTGATGGAGGTGCTGCTCTAACGGGCCAGCTCCCTCAGATGTGCATCGACCGAGCGGGCGAGCGCGTCGAGATCGTAGCCGCCCTCGAGGGTGGAAATGATGCGTCCGCTCGCGTGTTCCTCGGCGGCTTTGACGAGCCACTTCGTGACCCATGCGAAGTCGTCCTCATCCAGCTTGAGTCCTCCGAGCGGATCGTCCTTGTGCGCATCGAATCCGGCGGAGACGAAGATGATCTGCGGCCGGTGTTTCTCAAGGGCGGGCGTCCAATCCCGCTCGATCGCCACCCGGAATTCCTTGCTTCCGGTGCCGGCGGGAAGCGGGGTGTTCACGATATTCGGGCGTTTCACATCGTGGTAGCGGCCGGGGTAGAAGGGATGCTGGAAGCTCGAGCAGACGAGCACCTCGGGCCGGTCCTGGAACATCTCCACCGTGCCGTTGCCGTGGTGGACGTCGAAGTCGAACACCGCGACGCGCTCGATGTCGGGCATCTCAAGCGCGGCAGCCGCTCCTACCGCGACATGGTTGAAGAAACAGAAACCCATCGCCCCGTCGCTCTCGGCGTGGTGTCCGGGCGGGCGCATCGCGCAGAACACGCGCCGGGTCTCGCCGCGTGAGACCAGTGCGACCGCTTCCTCAAGCGCGCCGGATGCCAGCCGCGCTGCCCGCAAGGTGCCCGGCGACATCGCGGTGTCTGGATCGAGGTCGGCAAGACCCTCATCGGGCGACGAGGCGAAGATCCGGTCGAGATACTTCGCGTCGTGCACGTGATCGAGCGCCTCCCGGCTCACCAGTGGTGGCTCGCGGACCTCCCATGCATCGAGGGTCTTCCGCTCGCGCAGGTGGCGAAGGATCGCCTGCCGGCGCTCCGGGCGTTCCGGATGACCGGGGTGCATGCGGTGGGCGTCGCAATCGTCGTGAGTGAAGAAGATCGGCTTCATGGATAGGGCTGGCTGCGTCAAATGGAGGCGATTCAAAGGTGAACATAGATATCCGGAGGGGAGTTGCCAGCATCGGTTGAAACGCGGACCGTTTCTCACATTCTGCTCGCGGCCCCGGCTTCCGGACTCGTGAATGGGTCTGTGGACGAACTCCCTGCCCGCCCGCCCGCCGACGCCTTGCTGATGGCCAACATCCTCGCCAGCCGGGCGGAGGAGTGGAACCTGCTGGAGATGAACCTCGATCGGATCCGGCCGCAGCGTTCCTCACTGATTGTCGACCTGTGGGACTCGGAGATGACGCCGGCGGATGTGTGGAAAGATTACGGACCGGTGCTTGAACGCTTCGAGCAGGTCCTGTTTCTCAAGATCGGCAGGCGCGACGAACAGGACCGGCACCTCCGCTCATCGCTCACCTACTACCGGCACTGGCTGAGCTGCCTCGATCTCGTCCGCGATGACGAACTGCCGACTCATGTGATCCAACTCGACGCCCGTTATCAGGACGCGATCGATCTCGCGCATGCTTTCGAGGCTTTGGAGAGCCCCGACGTTTTCGCGGTGACTTGTTACCAGAACCGGGACCTGAGCCGGTGGAAAGCGAGATGGATGGCGATTGGCGAGGGGAGGAAGCACGGGATTCCATTCAAGATCAGGTCCAAAGACGCTTTCGGCTACCGCGTGTTGGGTCCGTGGTTCAGCACGCGGTATTTCGTGATGCACAAGTGCCGCATTCCGTCATTCCTGAAGCGGGTGAAAAGCTGGCCCGAGTCCTCGCAACTGCGGATGGAGTATCACCTCTGCGGACTGCTTTCCGACGGCACGGAATTGTATGTCCATGACCCTCGCTGAGACGAGGCAGACCCATCAGGCGCGGCAGGCTCCGAAGGTCGCCAGCAGATGGCGGATCTCCTCATCCACGTCCGACGGATCGACGAGCGTCGACGCCACAAGTTCGCGCAGGTGATTGCCGTAACGTCCGCGCAAACGGTGGGCGGCCACCTTGACCGCTCCCTCGCTCATGCCGAGACGCTCGGCGATGGCGGAGAAGCGATCGGTGCCGCCACAAGCCGAGATCGTTCCTTTCAGTTCCTCGAATAGGTCGCCACGTCCGGCGCTCACTTCGTCTTCGGCGGTGGCGGCGTAGGCCTGTGCGACGACTCGCATCGCCCATTGACGGTCGAATTCGAGATCGGGGCTGACGTTGTGTCCGGGATCGGGAACAAATCCTTCCTCGGCCAGACCGCAATCGAGCGGAAGGACCGCCGCGCCGTCGCCACGTTTGGCGGCGGTGGCTTTCTCGTGCTCGCTCGCCATGTGGCGTGAAACGGCGGTCAGCAGGAAGGTCCGCAGGCGTCCCTTGTCCGCATCCACCCCGTCGAGCGACTTCCTGCGGAGCAGCACCGCGAAGAAGCCCTGCGTGAGGTCCTCGGCGTCCGAGGGCGAGTTGCCGCGACGCCGGATGTAGGCGTAAACCGGCTGCCAGTAGGCGCGGCACAATTCCTCGAGTGCTTCGGCAGATTCGGCATCGAGACCGGCACCGCGGGCGGATGCCACCAAGGTCCAGCGCGTCTTCGGAAACCTCGAACTGGTGATGCCGAGACGGGTGTTCTGGGTGGGCTGGCTCATGGCTGAGAGCGCTTCGGGGTTCGGCGGGCAACCGGTCGGGGTGCGACATCCGGAAACTGCATTCTGCAACGGACGCGCGTCCGCATCAATTCAATAGGGCGGACGCTGCCTGGACGGGAAAGCCCGTGGCTCCGACCGGCCCGCCTCGGAATCGAATCACGAGGGGGCCGGCGGAACCCCGGAAATCAGTGGCCCGCCCACGCCGGACGGCGGGCGTGACCGGGGGAGACCGAAACCGGGTCGCAGCGCCTCGCGTGCTGTCCGCGTTTCCCGGCGGGGGTCCGGTAGATGACGTAGTCTTCCTGGAGGGCCTCGTAAGCCGCGGCGGCCACATAGGAATGGGCCGTGGTGGTCGGGTGCACCGGATCCCAGAAGAGGTAGTCATCGGGGTTGGCCGAGGGAAGGTGGTAGATCGCGCCGTCGGTGACGTTCGTGAAGCCGTAGTCGGCCGGATTCGCGATCATGTCGTTGATGAGCGCGAAGGAATCGAGACGGGTGATCCGGAGGGAGGGCCGCTCGGCCTCGAGTTCGTCGAGCTTCTGATCCAGCAGTCCGTTCCATGCCACGCACAGATTCGTGAGGAGTCCGTCGACCCCGGGGGGTAGCACGGCGGCGCTGGGTGTCTTGCCGAGGTCAGGGACATTGACGACGAGGAAGTTTCTCGCGCCGGCGGCCGCCAGTTCTTCGATTCCGTTCACGGTGTTGCTCACTCCGTTCGACACCATGCCGAGGGCGTTGGGATCGCCGCTGCCCAGCCAGATGAAGAAGTCGTTCGCGCCGACCCAGACGGTATAAAGTGCGCGGGGGTCGATGCGGGGAGTGCCGCTGTCCTCGATCACTCCGTCCACTTGCTGCTGGAAGCCGGGAAGGATGAATCCGGGAGGGATGCTGTTGTAGTTCGCGGTTCCGGTGGACGATCCGCCGAGCGCGTATTGATACTCCGGTTCGATCGGCAGGTTCAGCCATTCGGCGAGGTATTCGACCCAAACCTCTCCGTTCGAGAAGCGACCGGGCGCGTAGGGCGGCGGGGGCTGGGTGCCGCCGGTGATGGCGTAGAAGTTGCCCACGTCGGACAGGCTGTCGCCCATGCTGGTGATCCCCGAGAGGAAGGGTGTCGCGCCTGCCGTGCAGGTCATCCACAGCGAGGCGATGGCTCCGGCAATGAGTCGGTTGTTCTTAAGGTTCAGTTTCATTTTGTCTTTGGTTGGGATTCCGGGTGACGGGCCGTCGGAGGCTCCATCACACCCATCATCCGGAGTCCGGGTCGCCGGTTACGCGGAAGTGACAAAAAACCGCGGATGGAGGGGTTTTGCCGGTTTTTCGGTAACCGGACGGGGGTTCGACCGGATGCAGCGGTCGCCATGAAAACGATAGTCATTCGATTCTGCATCGGGGGTGTCCTTCCGGTTCTCTGTGCCGTCATGACATCCTGCGGGTGGGTCTGCCCGGAAGCGGTGGACCACCGACAACATGAGAAGACGCCCGACCACGCCTCGACCAAGATCTGGAGAGGGTTGGCGAAGAGCAACGGGTGGAGCTCGGAGCGTGCCTTCTATGGAAACTGGGGAGGGCCGGGAAACCGCGGCGGCAAGCCCGTCGATGAAATGGACGAGATGTTCCGACGTCACGACATCGTCTACTACGAAGCCCGTAGCGGCTGCTGTCTCAGGGCGGCTGACCGGGCGCTCGCGGAAGCGCTGAAGTCGATCGACACAAGCGAGCTCGACCGTGATGCCCTCGCCTTCCGCGAGCGGGCCATCCGTTTCTTCGAGTCTCCGTGGTCGCGTGTCGTGGGCAAGCCGATGTCCTATCACGTCCGGATGACGGAGCCGGACTGGAGCCGCTTCGACTCCTCCCAGGAGGTGTTCGCGTTCTTCGATCCGGATTCCTCCGGCATGCTTGAAGAACCTCGACCGGTCACCGGTTCCGAGACAGGGATCGTGAGGCGTTTGGCTTCACTCGCGTCGGCCGGGGTTCCCGAGGATCACAAGAGGGATCGTTCGTGGCGCCTTTTGCATTGATCGCCCCGAGGCGTCCGGGAAGATCTCCGACCATGACCACGGCCCATTCCCTTTCCCGTCGTTCGCTCCTTCAGGGTGTTGGCTCGCTCGGTGTCCTTGGCGCCCTCGGGGCGACGACGGCAGCCGTCCGAGCCGAAACCGCGACGGAGCCACCGAAGAAGGGCTGCGTGATTCTCTTCCAAGGCGACTCGATCACCGACGCCGGCCGCGACCGGAAGGTTCTGGAGGCGAACGAGTCGAAGGCCCTCGGCAAAGGCTATCCGGCTCTCGCCGCGGGAGCGCTGCTCGGCAGCTATCCGGAATCGGAACTCAAGATCTACAACCGTGGGATCAGCGGCAACAAGGTGCCCGATCTGGCAGAGCGCTGGCAGGCGGATGCGATTGATCTGAAGCCTGACGTGCTGAGCATCCTGGTCGGCGTCAACGACCTCTGGCACACGCTCGCCTTTGGCCGGAAATACAAGGGGACGGTGAAGGACTACGAGGAACTCTATCGGGCGTTGCTCGAGCGCACCCGCAAGGAGCTGCCCGGCACGAGAATCGTCATTTGCGAACCCTTTACCACGCGGACCAGCGACGACTTCAAGGTGCTGGCGGAGTATCGTGCCGTGGCCCGGAAGCTGGCCGACGAGATGAAGCTGACGTTCGTGCCGTTTCAGTCGGCGTTCGACTCCGTGCTCCAGGCGGCCCCGGCCGAGTTCTGGCTTTGGGATGGCGTTCACCCGACACCCGCCGGCCACGAGCTGATGCTTCAGACGTGGCGCAAGGCGGTGGGGATTTGAGATGCCCGGTCGGGAATCACTTCACGGTGTCTCGCTCGAGTGATTCACCGAAAGCCGGACGAACTGTTTCGGCCTTTCCGCACGGGAGTGGGTGAGTCGGTAGACGACCTGCTCGCGGTCGTCGCCGAGCGCGGTGCGCGATACCAAGACCGCGACATCTTCGCCGCTGGTCCAGTCCTTGAGGTTCTCCGTGACCTGGACCTCGAGCTGGATGTCGGGGGTCGAGTCGTCGGACCGCTGGATGAAGGCGACCTCAAGATACTGTCCGCCGTTCACGGTCGCCATCCAGTGCTCCAGCACGTGTCCTCCGTCGCTGGAGTCCCACGGATTGCGGTCGAGCTTGAACTCAACCACCGCCGGCAGGCCGTCCGTATCGATGTCGGCCGTGAGTCCGCCGATCTCGGGATCCGCCTGTTCCTCTGCGGTGAAGTAGTGGTCGAGCCAGCCCTGCAGGGCCTCGCTGAATTCGCCCGTTGGCTCCGTAGTCAGGGTCCAGTCGAGCGTTTGCTCCTCGATTCCGTCGGGGCCGGGCAGGCGATTGATGATCTCGATGGCGTCATAGACGAAGAACGCCTGGAACCATGGGCGATCGCCGCTGGACGTTTCCATGGTGAAGTCCTTCACCGAGGAGTTGCGCAGGCGGATGATGCTGAAGGTGAGCGGCACCGCCTGGCGCAGGTCCACCAGATGGATCTCGACATCGCCGACCGGCTCGCCGCTTGCCGCCGCTTGGGCGAGGGGAGCGGCCGCGCGGTTGAGGTGGCTCGCCATTCCGATCGGCAGAAGCCGTCCGACGCCGATATTGACGCTCGCGGTGCCGTCGGTGCTGGAATCGACCAGGTCGCGTTCGACTCCGTAAGTGCCGGAAAAGGCTTCGAACCAAGTGCCGTCGTCATATCCCTCGGTGGTGACGTCACCCGCCACTCCGGGGACCTGGATGAAGATCTCGCCGCTCGCCAGCCCGGTCCCGAGAAGGAATCCCGACAGGAGCGTGAGGAAGGTCTTCGCCTTCCGGGATAGGTTCTCCCGGTAGGGGCGTGCTGGCGTGGCTTTCATGGGAGCGGTGGTTGGAGTGGGGATCGGGTTCTTGTTGGTCAACGGCTTCAGAGTCCGCTGTCGGTCCACTTCTTCTGGCTGGTGTTATCCCACGACATCGGGGTCGAGCCTGCCGCTCCGACGTAGGCGAACGCGATCTTGTTGTAATAAAACGCGACTTCCTCGGTGGGACGGTCGTCGGCATCGCCGGAGGTCGACCATGACTTTATGAAGCAGCGGTCGAGCTTGTACTTCAGGTAGCAGACCGGTTGGTCCGCGGTGCCGTCGCCGCCGCCTGCGACTTCGACGAAGTGAATCTCCGCGGTCCCGGGGGAATTGCCGTTGATGGCGAACTGCGCGAGTTGTGTCGAGGCCCAGTCCATCGACTTCGAGATAGTGCATTCCTGGAGTTCTCCGACGCCGATGTTGATGTCCTCGGTGCCGCCCTTTTCTCCGCTTTCCTTCATTTCGCGTTCGATGCCGAAACTGAACGAGTCGGCGACGAACCAAGTTCCGTCGTTGTAGCCTTCGGTTGTGATCGAGCTGTCGCCCATGCCGGGGATTTTCACGAAAATCATGGCGGAGGCGGCGGTCGGAAGCAGCAGTGCGAGGCTGGTGATGATGGCGAGTGTCTTCATGGTGGTTGTGGGTTGGGTTCGTTGGAACCGGATTCGAATTGCTTGAGGTTTCGGTTGTCGCGGCCCGGGCGATTCCCGCTCCGCACCCCCCATTCGCCGGTGCCACACGCCGATTTCAAATTTCCGGGAGAAAGTTCCGGGCACGGCCCAGCCGGGAGGGACGGTCCTCCATGGCCCTCGGCAAACGCAGGATTTCGGCACTAGTCCCGTAAGCTCACTGGCCCGCGACTTTCCAGCGATCGTCTTTGTCGCTTCTGAACGAAGTGGCGGGGATGCCTTCCTTGTTCGTCAGGTTGAAGCGGGTGAGCGGGTGCCAGCCGAAGCGGACGTGCTTCGGTTCCTTGATGCCCTCCGCGCGGACGGTCACCTGGTTCGATCCGGTGATCTCGGCGTCGGCCTTCAAATAGACCGTCTGATTGCGGTCCTTGGTGCCGTCGGACAGTTCAAACCAGTTTGGCGGTTCGCCGTCGTTGGTGGCGAGGCCGGTGCCGGTGTGCTTGAAAGTCACCACGATCCGGTCGCCCTGAATCTCGTGGGACTCGTACAGCGGTCCGAAGATCACGCCCGGTTCGCGCCCGTAGGTCCGGTCGAGCGCGATGCGGGCCAGCCTCTCGGCGATCTTGTCCTTGCCGGTCGGATGGGGATTTCCGCCGCCGGCGATCGGGAGTCCGCTCTTCTTGTCGAGTCGCTCCTTGAAGCCGCCGTTGCCGGTGCCGACGTAGATGTCGTTGCTGGCGGCCATCCCCGTGTGGGGCACGTTTTCCATCACCCACTGCTGGCCTTCCCAGACGCGCAGCATGCCGCTGGCATAAGTCGTTTGTGCGATCTGGGCGAAGTAGAACGGAAGGTCGTCGCGGCCGAGGAGTTGCCGCCATGTCCGGATCAGGGTGGCGAAGTCCTTTCCGTAGTCCTTGTTGCGGCCGTCGTCCTCGCCCTGATACCAAACCACACCGCGGGTGGTGATCGGAACGATGCCTCGCATCCGGACTTCATAGAGTAGGCCCGCCTGATGGGTCAGCCGCTCGACCGGTTCGTCAAAGGTGAGCGTGGCGCGCAGCTCCGGCTGCAGGGTCCAGTCCTGGGCGGTCGAACCGCCGCAGTTCATCTGGACCAGTCCGACCGGGACCTTCATTTCCTCATGAAGGCGGCGGCCGAACACGTAGCCGACTTCGGTAAAGCCGCGCCGTTTCTCGCCGATCCCGTCGCCGGCGCGCGCGATGGTTTCGGGCGAGCAGACCGCCCAGCCGAAGCGGTCGTCGATGTCGTGCTCGCGCGGCGTGCCGCCGCTGATGTTGAAGAGCCGGATCTGCGGATGATCGGCGGTCTCGGCCTGTTTGCCGGTCACCGGTCGGCCCATGTTCGACTGTCCGCCACAGATCCAGACCTCGCCGAGGAGAACATCCTTCAGTTCGACGGTTTCGTCTCCGTCGGAGATGAGCAGAGAGTGAGCTTCACCGTCGGCTTCCATCGCGGGCAAGCGGGCCTCCCAGCGGCCGCCGGCGTCCGCCTTTCCCTTCGCCTCCGCTCCTTTGAACGATACGGAGACAGCTTTGCCAGGATCTGCCTGACCGAAGACCGCGACCGGCAATTCCTGCTGGAGCACCATGTGGTCGGTGAAAATCTTGGCAGGCCGGAGCTCGGCAGTCGCGTTGACGATCAGGAAGACGCCCGCGATCCGCGCGAACAGTTGTCCGGTAAGGGAGGCAAGGCCTGCGGAAGCGGATCGAGTCATGAAGAAGGCATACTGGCCGCCTCATGCGGAACTGGCAGGAAATTGGCGAGCCAGAGGTAGGGGGCTTCCGACTTTGTCATTGCGGGAAAGTCCTTCGACCTTAGTCTACGGGGCGATGAAAGCTCCGATCCTGTTGCTCGCGCTCGTCGCGGCCGGCTCCGTTTCCGCCCGGACCTTCACGAGTGCCGATGGCTCGAAAACGATCGAGGCCGACCTGATCGACTTCAATCCGTCGACCGGCAACGTGGTGCTCCGCTACGACGGAACCGTCCGCAATGTGACGGTCAGCGCCTCCGCCTTCTCCGAGGAGGATCAGGAGTACTTCGGTGAATTCCTCAAGGACGAGGCGAAGCGCAATTCGCTGAATATCTCCACCGATGAGGAGAGCGAGGATGTCGAGTCAGGCGAGGGAGGGCTTTATATTTACGAGAAGTCGAACAGTCACTACCGCGTGAAGGTCTCGAACCGGGGATCGGTCGATATCGAGGATCTGACCGTGAAGTATGATATCTACGTTTCCCGCTACGACAAAGCCGGCGACAAGAACATCGAGGTGGTATCGGGCGAGGGTTCGATCGATAAGGTGCTGAGCCAGTTTTCCGAGGAGGTCGAAAGCGAGTCGGTGACGCTGACCGAAGACTGCGAAACCACCTCAAGTTGTCCGAAGTGCAAGGCGCAGGCCGCATCGGTCAAGCGCGAGCGCTTGATCGGAATCCATGTCCGTCTTTACGACGACGAGGGCGAACTGCTCACCGAGCACTATTCGTCGAACTCCGTGAAGTCGGCCGCCGAGAAGAAGGCGCGCGAGTCCTGACCGAAGAGTCGGGAAGGGGCCCCACCTTCACCCCGCTGAAATGAGCGGGCCGATCGACCGGTATGGTCGGTTGATGAGGAACATTGCACGACTTTGCTCGCTGGCGGCCTTGGCGGCCGGGCCGGTGGTCTTCGGGGCCGGGGAGGTCTGGACGGTCGGATCCCAGGAGGAGTGGGCTGCGGCGACGGAGGCAAAGGCGGATTTCAAGCTGGAGGAGGGTCGCCTTCAGCCGACCGCGGACGAGGCTAGCTTCCGGAGCGTTCTCAAATCGTGGAAGGAGAAGCGGAAGGCGAAGTCGATCACCATCGAGCAGATCCCCGATTGGCTCAACTGGAGCGAGACGGAGAATCTCGGCCCGCCCAACCTCCAGGACGCACCGGTCTTCCTCAGCCTCGGACCGGACAACTACTGGATGTTCGGTCGCTATGGGAAGCTCAGGGGCGCGGACGGGCACCGAGCGAAGAAGGCGAAGCTCGAGGGCTTCGATGTCCCGCTGCTCAGCACCGCCGACCCTCGACAGTTCAACGCGCCCGGCGGCCTGAAGAAAAGTCGGGGCGGCTACCATGCGTGGCAGAGTCGCGACATGGTAAACTGGGTCCACCACGGCCCCGTGACCGAAGGTTTCTCCAAGTGGGTGACCACCGCCGAGTATGCCGACGGCAAGTTCTACATCTACTACGACTACCCGAATGACCAGGATCCTCATGTCTACGTCGACACCGACCTGACCGACGGCGAACCTGGAAAGAACATGGGGCTCGCGTTCGATGATCCGTCGGACGGTTCCGACTGCTCGGTCATCCGTGACCGGGACGGGGCGTTTCACGTGATCTACGAGGACTGGAGCCCGATCAACGCGAAGAGCCATTCGTGGGACTCGCCGCTGGGCGGGCGCGCTGTGAGCAAGACCGGTCTGGGGGGCTTCAAGATCGTCGATCCGGTGGTGGACGAGCGGACCCGCGCGACGGGCAAGACCGCGACCTACCCGCACCCCCATTGGAAGCAGCATCCCGATTGGGACAGCAACATCGCGACCTATGAGGTTCACGAGCCCGAGCAGAACGCCTTCGGCGACTGGGCCGCGATTTCGGTCGGTGGGCAGTACTACCTGTTCGCGGATTTCCATCCGGCGAACGAAAAGATCCGGGTGGGTTGGTTCACCTCGCCGAGCCTCGATCAGCCGTTTCGGCGGTGCGGCAGCATCGGCACCGGACACCCGGATCCGGATATCGGATTCGCCGAAGGCCGCTTCTACCTGATCACCCAGATGAAGAAGGACTACACCAGCCCGGGCCCGTGGGTGGACACCGTGAGCGTGCGGGTGGGAGTCGATACCTCGGGGGACGGGAAAGCGGACTCCTGGGGCGAGTGGTCGGAAGTGCGTGAGACCTACGACTACGTTGACGGCTTCGCCAAACAGGTCGACAGGACCCCGGCGAAGCTGGATCTCTCGGGTTTGCCCGAAGGTTTCGGATTCCAGTTTGAGATCCGCACGAAGAAGAGCACGGACAATGGCGTGCTGCCGGTGGTGGACCGGGTTTCGATCGACTTCTGAGAGTTGGGAGGTGTCGGATTCCCGCGGGTCAGCCATCCTGCGGATCGAAAACAACGGGAGACCGAGCGCGTATCTCCGGTCGCATGAATCGATGGACCCTGCTGCTTGCCGCCTTAGGTTTGGTGCCCACACTCCTGCAGGCCGAGCCGGGTCCCTTCGGAATCGGCTCGTGCCACATCAACGGACGCAGCGTTGACGACTACGAGCGGTGGGTGCCCGAGATGCGGGAGATCGGGATCGGCTACCAGCGCAGCCTGATGACCCATTGGGGCGCGGTGGAGCCTGAGCCGGGGAAGTGGAACTGGGAGAACGTCGATGCCCAGTGGAAGTATCTTCACGACCTCGGGTTCGAAACCGGGACGCTGTTGATCGGAACTCCCTCATGGAACAAGAAGGATCCGCCGGGGCATCTGCCGGTGAATCACATCGAAGGCTGGAAAGAGTATGTCCGCCAGACGGTGACCCATTTTCGTGGAAAGGTCAGCCGTTTCGAGGTCTGGAACGAACCGCCGAACTTCACGGGGCCGAACCAGACGCCGGCCGACTATGCGAAACTCGTCGTCGCGGCATACGATGCCGCCAAGGAGGCGAACCCGGACTGCGAGATCGGACTGACCGCGAAGTCGGCTCACATCCACTACCTTAAGCAAGTGATCCGTGCCGGGGCCGCCGACCACTTTGATTGGATCTCGCTCCACCCTTACGAGGTGCTCGACGGTATCGTCGAGGACGCCGGCATGGAGTGTGCCTACCTCAACATCGTGCCAACGGTCCGCCGCATGCTTGTCGCCGAGAATCCGGCGAAGCGGGACGTGCCGATCACCTTCACCGAACTCGGCGTCGATGCGGTCCGGCATGGTGAGAAAGCGCAGGCGGCGGCTTTGGTGAAGGCCTACGTGATGGGGATCGCCCAGGGTGTGGAGAACATCCAGTGGTTCGAAGGGCGGGATGGCGACAGCGGTCCGATGGGCCTGCTGGACCGGGACGGCAAGCCACGGATGGCCTACCGGGCCTACTCGCGGATGATCAAGGAACTCGGTCCGAATCCCGAGCCGATGGGATGGTTGCAAGTGGGGGAGACGGGACTCGGCTTCGCGTTCAAGGTGAATGGCCAACCGGTGGTCGTCGCCTGGGTGCCGCGAAAGGAATCGGAGACCGTGACTCTTCCGGATGGCTGCCGGAGCGTCGGGCTCGTTGACCGTTCCGAGGCCACGTCGGGGGAGCTTCGGCTGGATGGACTGCCGGTCGCACTTCACGGCTTGCCCTCGTCATGGATCGGAAAGGTCAGGCAGATCCGTGGTGGCTTGCCGCCATGGCCGGGCGATCCGGGAAGCTACGCCGATGCGAAGTCGGTCTCGATCGACTTTTCCCGCAAACCTGCGGAGCAGGGGTTGCACCGCCGGTCCGGCGAGCGTTTGGCGGAAGCGATCGTCGCCTACGGCGGATCGGCAAGGGCGGGGGATGCGCCGGGCGGGAACCTGTTCACCGTCGATCCGGCTTTCCTCTGCTATGACCCGGAGCCGATTCGGATCACCGCCGAGGTGCGTCGCAAGGACCCCGCCGTGAACGCCGGATTCAAGCTCGTCTACGAGGGTGGCAAGGACTTCAAGACGGCCGGCGGATGGTTCACTGTTCCGCCTGAGGACGGCTGGCATACGGCCACGTGGACGATCGAGGACCCCGGGTTCGTCAGTTATTGGGGCTACCATTTCCGTATCGAGTCGGACGGTCCGAAGTTCAGTCAGTACTACCTTCGTCGTATTGTTGTCGAGAAGCTCGATGGTGCTTCAAGGTGACGGACTTTCGCGAAAACCCGTGCAGGAACCTTCGTAGTCCTTGTTGCGACAGACTGATGAAATTCCTCCCATTGCTCCTTCTGACCGCCGCGTTGTCTCTCCGGGCGGCGACCGTCCCTCCGCCCCCCGGTGTGGTGATCCATCACTCGCCGGCATCGTCCGGTCTCTACATCGGTTCGCCCTCGCTGTGTGTGGCTCCGGACGGCTCCTATCTCGCCAGTCATGACTACTTCGGCCCGAAGAGCGCCGAGTTCGGGGCGGGTCGAGGCAGGCTCTACCGGTCCTCGGACAAAGGAAAAACATGGCGGCATGTGACCGACTTCGACGGCTTCTTCTGGACCGGGCTGTTTGCGCACCGCGGGAAGCTCTTCCTGATGGGCACCGACAAGCATCATGGGAATGTCGTGATCCGACGCTCGACGGACTCCGGCAAAACGTGGAGCAATCCGGTGGTGTTGGCCGACGGGCAGTGGCACACCGCGCCGATGCCGGTGATCGAGCACGGCGGCCGAGTGTGGCGGGCGGTGGAGGACGCCCACACCGGGAAGAAGTGGGGGGCACGCTATCGGGCACGCGTGATGTCGGCGCCAGCCGATTCCGACCTGCTGGATCCTGCGAACTGGACGATCAGCAGCGCCCTTGCCCGGGATCCCGCATGGAACGGCGGCGACTTCCACGCCTGGCTGGAGGGCAATGCCGTGGCAGGTCCGGAGGGGATGCTCGACATCCTACGGGTCGACACATCGGGCGTCCCGGAAAAGGCGGCGATCGTGCGGATTTCGGAGGATGGGAAGACCGCGGCATTCGATCCCGATACCGATCTTGTCGAGTTTCCGGGAGGCTCGAAGAAGTTCACGATCCGCAAGGACCCGACCGGGCCCGGCTACTGGACGCTGGCGTCCATCGTCCCGGAGCGTCACATCGGTGCCGGTCGACCGGCATCGATCCGCAATACGCTCGCGCTCTTGTTCTCCACCGATCTCCGCTCATGGGAGACGCGGTGCATTCTTCTCTGCCACCCTGATGTGGCGAAGCACGGTTTCCAGTACGTCGATTGGCAGTTTGAGGGGGACGACATGATTGCCGCCTGCCGGACGGCTTGGGACGATGCCGAAGGGGGCGCGCACAACAACCACGATGCGAACTTCCTGACCTTCCATCGGTGGAAAGACTTCCGCTCGCTCAGCCGTGAGGACGATGTCGCGATGCCTGAGTTCATTCCGGACGTGCACGAGACGGCAAACCTCGTGATCCGGGGTGGCCCCTTCGAGATCGCGAAGTTGGAGAGCGGGGCGAAGGCTTTCTCCAACCGTAACTATGGCTGGCAGGACGTCCCGTCGGAATTGTCGGGGGCCTCATTCACCCGTTTGCCCGGTGGAGTGAAACCGGCGATTGAGGTGACCGCGAAGCATGCCACGGTGGTTCGCATTGCCACGGCCACAGGACAGAAGGGCGTGGATGTTGGCGGTTGGAAGCGGGAACCGGCCGAGTTTTCCTACACCGACGCCGGACGCAGCACGGTTGAGGTTTTCTCACGGCCGCTGGCGGCGGGGGAGAAGGTTCACCTTCCGGGCGGAAACTGGACCGGCCCGATCCTCATCTTCTCCGAATAGGCCTTTGTTCCGCCCGTCGGAAGGGATGCTGGATGGAAACCCAGCGGTCGAAGGTGGCGGCCTGTCCGATCACCTTCCCAGTGTCGTCGGAGACGTTCCAGACCGTCGCTCCCTCGATGCGGAACCGTTTGCCGGTGCGTGAAATGCGAATCCCCGCGTAGTCGTCGATGAATCCCTCCGCGGTGACCCTTTCCAGCAACCTGGCGCGCTCGGCGCGGTTCGGTTCTTCCGCGGTGAAGCGCGACGGTGTGGTCATGAACGTCGACCAATCCAGTTCGAAGAGAGCCTGGGCGGTGAGGTTGGCATAGTTGAAGACCGGGTCATCTCCACCGTCGTGCGATGCGAGGAAGAAGGGAGCTTGGTAGAGTTGCCGGGCAAGCGTCGTTGCATCGGTTACTCCACCCGGAATGAGATCTCGACCGGTCAGCCTTCGGAATGACGACTCAAGCAACGCGACGTGTGCTGCGAGGAAGTCGTTTTCTTCCGACGGTTCGGGATTCGGAGAAGTCATTCCGGGACGATGCTTGGCGGGTAAGGGCCGGCTGGCAAGAGCCGGGAGCTTCCTTCTGGCGGCCACCCGGCTTGCCGGTGCCACGGGTCATCCGCTGGCATACCCTCGGTCCTGTTGTGCTAAATCGGGCTGCTTGCGAAGAATCTCATCATTCGGGATGTAGCCCCGATCAGGGCGAGGTGGTTGTCAGCGTGTAGCCACCGGTTTCTCCATCATAGGCGCTGGACGCCCGGATGATGTAGCTGATCGAACCGTTCACCGTGAAGGTGACCTGCGAGTTGTAGTCGCCGGTGCCGGGATTCCTGTCGTCGTTCTCGAAGAGAATCGCACCCGTGGCGGCGTTGATCACATACAGCCACGGGTCGAGTGCCCCGAGATTGTCGGATACCATCGACACCGTCACCGACTGGCCGTTGGTCACGCCGAGGAGTTGATAGTCATCGGCGTAGTAGCCAGGGAAGTTCGGGTCGAAGGAATCCGAAGCGGACAGGCTGGCGGTGAGCGAGTCCGGAACGCCGATCCCGGGGGTGAGCGGCGGAGAGGTGAGCGAGAGGGTGTAGCCGCCGGTCTGGCTTTCCACAGCGGAAGTGACGCGGACGATGTATGGCACACCCGGAACGGGGTTCAGCGTGAACTCCGCGTTCAGGGAACCTCCCGAGTCATCATCCGCTCCGATCACGAGGCCGGTTTCGGCGCTGAGGATCTCGAGGTAGCTGTCGAACGCCGAGGACGAGAGCGAGATGCGGACGGGCGAGGTCAGTCCGACGAGCCGGAAGTCGTCCGAGTACAGTTGGAATGGCTCCCAGAGCGGATCAAGCGGGTCATTGGTCGTCAGGCTGCCGCCGGTGGTGGATGGATTCGTGATCTGGGGGAGTGCGGAGAAGACGGAGGGGCGATACGCTCCGATGAGGAATGAACCGGTTTGCGAGTTCAACTCGCTCGTAATTCTCAACCGGTATTCCGACACAACGGGCGATGCGGTGAACTCGATCGCTTCGTCCGTGCCGACACTGCCGAGGGCCGCATCGGTGGTCGCGACCGCAAGGGGTGTTGCGAGATCTTCGGCGTCGAAAAGCTCGAGTCGAACGTCGAACGCACCAGACCGGCCGACGAGCCGGTAGGTTTGTCCGGCGACGACATCGGTGAGGCGGTATTCCTTGATGCGTCGTTGGGGGAAGCCGGGATGCGCCAGGTCTTCCGCGGTCAGTGAGCCTTGGGCGCGACCGGTTGCGGAAAGACGGCGGAGGCCGGGAACGAGTGCGCCTGACGGTTCCACCCGGGCCCTCACGAAGCCCCTTGCCGCCGACGCCGGTTGGCCGGCGCCGACGAGGGCTTGGATGCCATCCGCATCGCCTGTGATCGGTTGGCTGGAGATCACGTTGGGCAGCAGCGGGAGATCGTTCCAAGCCGTCAGGCCGGAGCTCCACTCGACTTGGTAGTCGGCCTCCGCCGGGTTGGCGAGAATCCCGAGCCGGATGGCCATTTCGGGATTCCCGCCGGAGGGATGAAACTCGAATGCCGGACTCGTGCCGCCACCATCCTGGGTGAGACGGAACGCATACTCAGCAAAGTGACCGAAGCCGTTGCCGTCGGGATCACGGCTCTCACCCACCGATCCGGTGACCACTTCCCACTGGCTGTATCCGGGATAGAGGTGGTCGATCACGAAGCGGCGGAATTGGCTCACACGGGTGTAGATCCCGTAGGAATCCGGCTGGGCGCATCCTGCTCCGAAACTCGTGATGCCGGCCAGGGCCCATCCCCCGAGCTCAGGAGCGGGAACCGCCAGCGGTCCGCCGCTGTCGCCTCCGCACGAGTCCTTCCCTCCCGCTGCCAGACCCGCCGGCAGCATCGTCGGGAGCAGGGAGCCGGCATAGGTCGGGGTGGCGTTCGCGGTCGCGAGACTCACGACCGGCAGATCGACCTCCTGCAGCACGGTCGGATAGCTGCCGCTGCCAGTGGTGTCTCCCCAGCCGAGCGTGCGCGCGAGCGTGCCGGGGACATCAAGCGTGGCATCATCGACAATGGCCAGGGGCGTGTAGGCCGGATCGGCGGCCACCGACAGTCTCAGCAACGCGATGTCCGAATCGGTGTTCGTGTCCTTGTAGTCGGGGTGGATGATGATCTCCGCGACCTGGATCCGTTGGAAAGACGGATCCGACGAGAGATCGTGCCCGCCGAGCAGGACGTCCAACTCACCGGGCTCGGCTCCCAACACGCAGTGGGCGGCGGTCACGACCCAGAAGGGATGCACGAGCGTGCCTCCGCAGAATTGGGCGTTGAAGAGATCCGGATCGCCGTGGAAGAGAATTCCCGCCATCCAAGGGTAAGCCCCTTCCGTCGCATCGTCGCCGCCGATGATGGACATCTCGCGCGGAAGTTCGACCCAGGTCTCAAGGTCCTTCGGGGCTGTCGGTTTGGGCATGGCCGAGGAGGCACCGGCAGGCGGGCTCCACGGTCGCTCGATGCGGGTGGAAAAATGCAGATCCCTCGCTCCGGTTTTCCCGGGACCGGGATCAGCCGCGACTTTCGGAGGCATCGCGAGGGACGCTGCCATCACGCCCACCGACGCTCCGACGAGACCCCGCTTTAGAACGCTGATTCGCACGACGCGGAACATACGACCGGATGCCGTGCCGTCGACCCGAATCGGGATACGATCTTGTCGCCCGGACTTGTCGCCGGATCGCGGATCGGATTCAGTCCGGAATGGCTTATGATTGGGACCTGTTCGTTTCCCATGCCTCCGAAGACAAGGAGCCCTTTGTTCGTGCCCTTGTGCTCCAGCTTCGTGAGTTCGGGCTACGGGTCTGGCATGACGAGTTCGCTCTCATCCCCGGTGACAGCCTTTCGGAGTCGATCGATCTCGGGCTGAACCGTTGTCGTTTCGGTTTGGTGGTGCTCAGCGAACACTTCTTCGGGAAGCGTTGGACCCGCTACGAGCTGTCACAACTGGCAGCTCGCGAGAGGGACGGGTCCAACGTGCTGCTGCCCCTCTGGTTCGGAATCGACGAGGACATCGTGCGAAGCTTTTCCGAGCCACTCGCGGATCGATGTGCGTTCATCAGCGATGGCAGCGAGCTTCTGGCCCTGGCCGAGCGGATCTTCCAAGCGGTGGATCCGGTCAAACACGAACAACATCGTTGCCGTGCCACGGTCGACCGATGCCTGGAGCGGGTCCTCGGTCCGACCGTGCAGGTGACGGATGAGGGGTCTTTCGTTCATCGCTCCTATCGCGAGGTGCTGCTGGACCGATTGCCCGATCATGACGAAGTGCGTCGGGCGCCGTACTTCGTCATGCCTGCAGCCGGTGCCGAGGAAAGGGCTCTGGACGATGCGTGGTGGGAGGCGTTTTTCGATGAAATGCTGCGGATCCAGAGGAGAAAGTGGAGTCTTCCCCTGCCGCTCTGCTTCGTCATCTCCGAGCTCCCGATCACGTTGGAGGCGAATCGGTTGATGGACCGGGACACCTTTTTGAACATCTCACAGACCCGCCATGGCGAGGCGCAACGCATCGTGGAGATCGACTTCCGCGACATGATGGGATGTCTCCGGCGTCGGACTATCTTGGTCGAGACCGGCGACGTGGCGGATTCGGAGCCCTCTCTCGACCTCCTGTTTGAGGAGGTTGCGGACCGGGTTCTGGATCTGCGCGGGTGGATTTCGGCCAACGATTGGTAGCTGGCCTGTCGGGGGGCGATGCCAGCGTATGCGTGCAGCTTGCGCTCGACCGTGGCCCCTCCACCCGTCAGAACCGTAAGGAGTTCGGCAAACTCACGAAGCAGAACAAGTTGAGATGATCCCCCTCACACAAGACAGGTCGTTCTTCGTCTGGGGCGTCGTGTTTCTCGTCTTCCACGCATTCTACTGCGTGACCGCGATCGCGACCGGGACTCCGCAGTCATGCCTGTGGTTCTGCGTGACTCTGGTGCTGCTGTTCGGGATCGGCCTGATCACGGAGAATGTCCTGCTGGTCAGTTCGGTGGTCTCCTCGGGCTTCTTTCTCAATCTTCCTTTGGTCATCGACCTGCTGGCCCATCGTTTCGCAGGGAAAATCCTGATCGGATCCGGTGCCTATGTGCTGGATCTGACGCCCTTCGGCTACGCGGTGACCTTCTACCATGTGTTTCTTCTGTCGGTCCCGGTATGGGCGGTGTTCCGGCTCCGCCGTTTCGATCGTTGGGCGTGGGCGGTTTCGTCCGGTCATTATCTCGCGCTGTCACTGCTGACACTCGCGCTTGTCGATGCTTCGAGCGACGTCAACTACGTCCGGGAAGCGACCGACCTCGCGGGAGCGTATGCCATGAAGCCGGAAGGGATGCCCTACTGGCTGTTCCATTGGTTGATGATGACGTTCGTGTTGATCCTTCCCGGACACGTTCTGTTCCGAGTCCTCGTGTATCTCTGGGCAAGACTTCGAGGAGGTCGCTTGAATGAAGGCCGGGCCGCGGACGCGTAGTCACCGGATCATGGTGATGGTGTTTCAGGTACGGATATGGATCACGTGGTTCCTTGCGGGTGTCGCCGGCGGTTCGGCACGGGAGTGGCCGGCTGACCTCGAAACCGGATTCCAGGAGCGCGGTCGCTACGTGATCGAGTCAACCACCCGTTCCGGGCGCTACGGCAACACCTTCTTCGAGAATGAAAAGAAGGCGTACGGATGGGCGATGCTGTCGATCCTGGGAGGCGAGGAGGAGGCCGCACTGAAGTTCCTGCAGGAGGAGGACAACAAGGCGAAGGAGTGGAACGCGGGAACTTTGGGAATCGACTACTACCCGGCCTTCACGCTGAAGCACCAGATCCGCAAATACTTCCACTTCGGGGACCGGCTTGATCCCGCGTACCGGGATCGGATGAAACGTGCTGCCAGGATCTTCACGGAGAAGGACCCTTACCGGCGGCCACACCCCGCCTACAAACCCGGGACGCCGGGGTGGACGCCCGAGGCACGCAACTCGTGGGTGGACATCCGCAATACCGACAACCTGAAGCTCATGCGCGAGACCTCCGTCTATTTGCTCGCCGAAGAGACGGGAAACGAGGAGGTGAGGCAGCTCTACAAGCGGCATCTGGAGGTGTTTGTCACCGGGCTTCATCAGGTTGGCATGTCGGAGTGGGACTCGGAGAACTACCTCGGTCATTCGATCGCTCCGCTGGTGAACCTCCACGATTTCGCGAAGGATCCCGAGGTGAAGACCTTGGCGACTGCGGCCCTCGATTGGATCACCGTGACCGGTGCGCTGAAGTATCGGCAGGGGGTCTGGGGCGGGCCGACCAAGCGCGACTACAACCATCCCGAGGCGTTCGGCGGCTCGGCCGCGATGCTGTTCTGGCTGTGGTTCGGAGATGCGGTGGGAAAGCCCGGGCACTTCGAGTCCGACGAGGTGCATCTCCTGACTTCGGACTACCGGCCGCCGCTTGCTGCAGTGCGGCTGGCGAGGAAGGCGTTCGCTTCGGGTGCGGTGCAGTTCGCCTGCAAGCCGGGGCTGGAGTCATGGACCGGCTATCGGGACGAGCAGCCCGAATTCCGGGAAACGCAGTACTTCGGTGAGGGGTTCCAACTCGGCACCTTATGGCGCGGAACGCGGAATCCGGACGTGAATGGTTTCAAGATCGTGTTGGAGAGTGCAGAAAAGGGGGCGGCCGTCATTGCGGCCGCTCCATGCTCCGATCCGACGAAGCTCGGTTCGCCGATGTATCAGGACGGGTTGCTCGCGGATGGCTCGGCGGTTGGGCAGGATCGGAATCTGGCGATCTACCTGACGGCTCCGGCCGGGCAGCCCTACCTCTTCTGGATGCCGTCCGGCATTGAGGTCGTAAAGCGGACATCCGGCTGCGTGGTCGGGCGCCGGGGCGAGCACGTGGTCGCGATCTGGCCGATCCGGCTGTCTGTTCCGAAGCTCTCGGACAAGCTCACGACAGCCGCGAGAACCGGGAAGAAGAGTGCCGAGCGGTGGCCGGGTGTGGAAGTGTGGGAGGCGAAGCGGACTGTGGATGGTCACTACGGCTTTGCCTTGGAAATCAGCCATGCGGCCGGCGATGCGTCGGTGGAGGCATTCGTGCAAAAGGCCATCGAACTATCCCCAGAGACGGACGAACTCGATGCCCGGATCGCGGTGTCCATGACCGGCACCGCGGGTCAGCGCGTCCGCCTCCAGTGGGGAGCGGACGCTGCGGGCATCGATGTCTGGGCCAATGGCAGACCGAGCCCCTTCAATGAGCCGGGAACGGCCTTCGTCTACCGGGGAGACCTGCTGGAGCAGGGCTGGCATGGAGGCTGCCTGGAAGTCAAAGGTGAGGTGCTGGGCGAACCGGCGCGCTTCTGTTTTCCTCCCAGTGACTAGCACGTCCCGCACGGGCTAGCGCCGATCCCGGATCAGTCCGATCGCCCGATTGGCGAAGCGGTTGCCGAGGGCGATGCTCTGCTCCTTCGGATAGTGCAGGTGCCCCTCCGGTTTTCCTTCGGCGTCATTGAGGTCGTCGGTATCGATCCACGCGCCGTTCTCGAGTTCCTCGGCGAGCTTCACCTGGGCGTCGCGAACTTCGCGCCAGCCGTCCGCCTTGTCGCCGTGCAACCCGAAGTCACTGATGCGACCGATCACGGTGTTCATTCGCTTGAGTCCGAGATCGGCCATCAGCCGCTTCCGCAGTTTCCTGAAGCTCTCGGCATAGGCGGCCGACATGCCGTTGCCGCCGTCGGACTCACCCTGCATCCAGACGAAGGTCACGCTGGCGAAACTCCTGGCATCGCCTGTCTTTTCCGCGGCGTTCAGAAGCTTCGGGTATTCACTGCCGTTATCGGCCGACTTCTTGCCCGCGAGGCGGCTGCCTTCGGGCGCTTCATAGTCGGCGACCCAGAAGCGGATACCGCGGCCGCTTTTCATGCTCATCGCGACCTCGATATTCCCGGCTCCGAACTCCTTCCCGACGGTCTCGGTGAATCCCTTGGCCAAGCCTCCGGTCATGTTGGATTGGCCGGAGAGGATGAACAGATGGCGTTCGGGTTCATCGGCGAGACCGCGCACGGTCAGGGCGAGAAGTAACATGGAAAGAACGATCCGGAACAGAGCAGGGGTGGCGGGCATCGCTCGTGTTACGCGTTGATTTGCGGCCATCTTCCCCCGAGTTCCGGCGGGCATAAAAAAGGGCTGGAGCTTGTTTCCGGCGTCCTCATGGTTCCGGGCCATGAATCGAACGCTCCTCACCTCGTTTGTTCCGTTGGCGCTCGCCGCGTCCGCGCTGGCCGCCGACCGGCCGAACATCCTGTTCATCTTCTCCGACGACCACGCCCTCAACGCGATCTCGTCGTATGGCGGTCCGCTGGCGAAGGTGGCGCCAACGCCGAATATCGACCGGATCGCGGACGAAGGGGCGCTGTTTCAGAATTCCTTCTGCGCCAATTCGATCTGTGGGCCATCCCGGGCGTGCATCCAGACCGGCAAGCACAGCCACAAGAACGGCTTCATCCGCAACTTCGGCAACGGTGGGTTCGATTCGAGCCAGTGGACGATTCCCAAGGCACTCAAGGCGGCGGGCTATACCACAGCGGTGATCGGCAAGTGGCACCTCAACTGCGATCCGGTCGGCTACGACTACTGGGAGGTGCTCCCGGGCCAGGGCAGCTACTACAATCCCGATTTCCTGCAGATGGACGGGGGCAAGAAGCGCTACTCCGGCTACGCGACCGACATCACCACCGAGAGGGCCGTCGAGTGGCTCGACGGCCGCGACAAGTCGAAGCCCTTCTTCCTGATGTGCCAGCACAAGGCGCCACACCGGACCTTCGCGCCGGCCTTGCGACACCTCGACGCTTTCGAGGGTGTCGAGATTCCGGAGCCACCGACGCTTTTCGACGACTACGAGAACCGTAGCCGCACCCTGCCGACGAATGAGATGGAGATCGATCGTTGGATGGACTGGGCCTACGACCTCAAGGTCCGCAAGGACGAGCGCAAGGGTGTTGAACTGCCGAAGCCGGACCGCTACGGCACGCCCGAGTACAACCGGATGGACAACGACCAGCGGAAGGTTTGGGACGATCACTTCGGGCCGCTCAACCGACAGTTCCTCGAGCGTTTCAAGTCGGGCAAGATGAGTGAGAAGGACGTCGTGCGGTGGAAATACCAGCGCTACATGAAGAACTACCTCGGTGCGGTGAAGGCGGTCGACGAGAGCGTCGGAACCCTGCTCAAGTATCTCGACAAGCACGGCCTCGCGGAGAACACGATCGTCATCTACTCGTCCGACCAGGGTTTCTTCCTCGGCGAGCACGGCTGGTACGACAAGCGCTGGATGTTCGAGGAGTCGTTCAAGATGCCGTTCATCATCCGCTGGCCGGGCAAGGTGAAGCCCGGGGCGCGGCCGATGGAACTGATCCAGAACATCGACTACGCGCCGACCTGGCTCGATGCCGCCGGATTGGAAGTCCCCGAGGAAATCCAAGGCCGCTCGATACTCCCGATCTTCGAGGGCAAGGCCGATGATTGGCGTGAATCCCTCTACTACGCTTACTACGAGCTCGGGGAGCACAACGTGCCCCAGCATTTCGGGGTGCGGACGAAGACCCACAAGCTCTTCTACATTCCCGGCACGGACGAGTGGCAGATGTTCGACCTCGAGAAAGACCCGAACGAGCTGGTGAGTGTGGCGGACGATCCGGCCTACAAGGAGAGGCGCGCCGAACTCACTGCCGAATACGAGCGCCTCCGGAAGCTCTACGACGCACCGTCGTACGAGAAGTACGCGCCGAAAAAGAAGTAGCGGGCCGAGAAGCGCTTTGTCGGTCTGCTAAGGCAGCTCCGCCATCGCGAGTTCGCGGTCGGCGGTGTCGGCGAGCAAATCGACCCAGCGTCGGGCGCCGGCCGGGTCCCGCGCGGCCCATTGACGGGTGACGTTCCTCAGCACGGTCTCCCGGTGGGATCCCGGGGGCAGGGTGGTCGCCCAGTTGGCGGTTGCGGAGGGGTTCTCCCGTGCCCAGTTGACGGTGGTGTCAACGAAGCGGGTCGTGATCTCGTCGGTCATCCAACCGGGATCGGTCTCCAGCACATGACGGTAGGCGGGGCCGACGTCTTTGAGCGCGCTGTCCCACGGACGGCTTTCGGCAACGAGAGACTGCATCCTCGCGGTCTCCGGGTCCGCGCCGGGTGAGGGTGGCTCGGACCGGGGTTCGAACGTGGGAGGCCACGAACCCCAGTCGGGGACGGCGGGGCCTCTTCTCGCGTTTTCATCGCGTTGTTTTTGGAGTTCGACGTAGTGGTCGTATTTCTCCTGCGCCGCGGCCCGGGCCTCCGGGTAGGGGATGGTGGCGATCCATTCTGCGGCTCCCTTGAGATCGTCATAGCGACGCCGTTCCAGGGCCTCGAGTGCCAGCGCGGTCTGCACCTTTGGGGTCAGCGCGGCAGCCATCAGGGCATCGACATCCCCGGCGCCCTGAAGCATGTCGGCAGCCTCGAGTTGGTAGACTTCGAGAAGAGCGGGCGACATTCCGAGCTCCGAAGGTGTCGCCTTCAGCCAGCCTTCCATGTCACCTTGGACGATGAGGTATTCGACCGATCTCGATGCGATTTCCAACCACTCCGGAGGCATGTCCTTCACATGCTCGAGGACCTTCAGAACTTCCCCGCGCTTTTCCCATGGAGTGGAATCCCCGATCAGTGAGAGCATCCCCGAGAACACATGGGGAGGCATGTTCTCCTCCTTCATCCATGCGATGGTCGAGGCGGGATCTTTCAACCAGCGTGGTTGGGCCACGCGCGACTGGATTTTCGATCGCCAGTGACTCGGCCAGCCTTTGCTGAGCTCGATCAACTCGTCGCCGTGGGTTTCCGCGAGTGAACCGAGTTCCCTGAACAACTGGTGAGAGTGATCGAGTCCGCACTTCCGGGCAGACAGATCGATGATCCGGAGGGCGCGTTCCGGGTCGGAAGCCGCCCACTGCTTGAGTGCGGCCCCGCTGAAAGATTCAAGGATCGAGGGGTGGGCATTCTGGAGGAAGCGCAATGCCCTTTCGGGGTCTTCCCGCATCCACTCCTCGAACTCCGCCTCGGCCTTCTTCGGGTCGGAGCCCCGGAGTTCGACGATGGCCCTGCCGCGATCGGTGGTTGTGAGCCGACCGGTGAGGATCTCCCTGAAAATCCGGTCCTGCAGAGGATCACCGGAGCGAAGGGAGCCGCGACGGTTCCAGGTCGGAAGGTCACGGAGCGGGATCGTGTTCGCGAACCGGACGAGGCCGCGGAGGCGTTCGGCGGGATTCGTTTCCGAGAGAATGCGGTCGAGTTCGGACAGGTTCAGTGAGGATCCGGACTCCCGCGTCGGGCCGGCATTCGCACTCCGATTGCGGTCGGTCTTCGGTGGACGGATGGGGACGTTATCCAAAGGCTTCTCCGATGGTGTAATTCCGTTCCACCCGATACCGAAGCCGATCGCAAAGGTGGCGGCGCTGAGAAGATACACGGCCGCTTTCATCATTCCGCTTTCCGTGTGATTTCGGCGTAGATCGCTCGGACTTCGTCCGTGGCCGCGTCGGATTCGGCAAACTTCGCCATCCCGGTCGGACTGTACTTCTGAAAGTCGGATGCGAGCCTCCGGATCATTTGCCGCCGCGATTCGTCGTCGGAGATGCGGCTGGCTCGCCGGATGGCTTCCTGCCGGTCCGGGTAGTAGCCGCGCCCGTCACTCTTCAGGTTCGCGATTTCGGAAACGAGCGGGACAAGGAAGGCATCCTGCATCGGGCCCGGATGGAGGGAGTTCACCCAGCCGGCGTAGCCGACCTGGTCACGCAGCATCCACTCGCGGCCGAGGATCTGGGCGGGGCTTCCCGTCTCGACCGCATCGGTTCTGCTGGAAAGAAGGGCCATCGTTTCCTGCGGGGCGGCCATCGAGAGACTTTTCAGCCAGCCGTGCTCGACCACCGAACCCTCCATCTTCTCCTCGCCGTCCGGCAGGACAACCGCGATCCGGCCTCCGTTCGGGTAGTCGCGAAGTAGGTCGGCAAGCAGGTCGATGGAACGGCGTGGGTCTTCATCTGCCAGCGCCTGTCCGACTTTTGCCAGCAGTCCGGTCACGTTCGCGGTGCCAGCTTGCGAGCGGGCGAACTCGATCGCTTGGCTCGGGTCGTAGTTGGCAAGTGCCAGCACGTAGGCTGAAACCAACTGGGAACGTTCTTCACCCGGGGGAAGCAGTGCGGCGATGGCCGGCAGATCTTCGGGGGGAAAGGACTTCAGCGCGCCGGCGATCACCTTCTCATTGGCGACCTTCGAGCCTTCACCCTTCTCGAGTTTTGCGGCGAGCCATCTGATGGCAGCCTTGGGGTCGGATGCGACCCACTTGTCGAAGGCGAGCGAGGCCGTGACCTCGCGCAGATTCAACATCTCCCACCCTACCGCCTCCGGATCGGGGGGGATGCGCACCTTGAAGCGCTCAAACTCGCTGAGTTGCGCAAACTCGGGCAGCTTCTCTTCGAACTCTGCCGCGCGGTGGGGATCGACTTCCGCCAAAGTGGTTAGCAAAGCGGCGCTGTCCTTCGGCCCCCACCGATTGGCTTCGTCCTTCGCAAACGCCGGGGATGCCAGCCACTCCTCAAGCGACGACAAGGAAGCTTCGATATCAACGCGGGCCCACGCGGCGTATCCCAATGGATGGCAATGGACCGCCTCGATCATGGATTCGGGTTCGAGTTCCGCCCAGCGGATGAGGATCACGGCCGTCACCGGGTCGAGGCCATTGGGGAAGCCGGGCTCGGTCTCATTCCGGAGCTCCCAGAGGCTTTCGACCATCCCGAGATCGGCTGTGAGGGCCGCTTCCGCAAAGGCTCCGAACCCCGGCCCCTGTCGACTTGCCCAGATGGCATTCGCCGAGCGAAGCCGTGGAGATGCCGGAGTTGTGGGTGCAGGCTCGGGGGGCACCGGCTTGGGCCGGCTCGGGGCCGGCGCGGGTTCAGCGGCGACCGGATTCCGGTCCGGCATGGCACTTGGCTCCGGGCGGCTCAGCCACCCCACGCCGAGTCCGATGGCGATCGTGGCCAGCGGCAGCCTCCAGAGGCTTTTGGACGGCAAGTGCTTCATCTAGGCGATCCTGAAGACCGTGCTTTCTAAACCAACCGGAGGCACGTGGGTAGCTCACAGATCGAAAATCGCATGGCGCGGACCCCTCTCACCTGGACGAACTTGGGGAGCATCCCAACCGGCGATTTGAAAGGATTCCGGGGCGGTTGCCGTGTCGTAGATGCGATCCTGATAAGGCGGTTCGATGCCGGTTTTGAGGTTCCGCTCCGATCCCATGGCCACGTTCAAGAAATCCACACTCACCCTCGCTGCCGTTTGTTCCGGCGCCGTATTCCAATCCCACCAATCCCACGCCGCCGAGCCCAAGGTGATGGAGCCTGCGGGCAGCATCCCGATGCTCTCCGTGGAAGACAGCCTCGGGACTTTCGAACTGCCTCCCGGCTACCGGCTCGAGCCGGTGCTCACCGAGCCGCAGATCTCGGAACCGGTGGTCTGCGCGTTCGATGGCAACGGCCGGATGTATGTCGCCGAAATGCGCACTTACATGCAGGACGCCGATGCAACGGGGGAGCAGAAGCCGCTGAGCCGGGTCTCGCTCCACGAGGACACCGACGGCGACGGGCGGATGGACAAGCACTCGGTGTTCGCGGATGGCCTGCTGCTGCCGCGGCTGGTGCTGCCGCTTGATGACCGGGTGCTGATCCAGGAAACCAACACCCTCGACATCTTTTCCTACCGCGACACCGACGGCGACGGCGTGGCGGATGAAAAGGAGCTCTTTTTCAAAGGCGGTCCGCGCGGTGGAAACATGGAGCACCAGCCGAGCGGCCTGATCTGGTCGATGGATAACTGGCTCTACACGACCTACAGCGCGTTCCGCATCCGCTACAATCCGGGTGGCGCGCCGCTCAAGGAACCAACCGCGGCCAACGGCGGCCAGTGGGGGCTTTGCCAAGACAACCAAGGCAAGCCGTGGTTCGTGAATGCCGGTGGCGAACGCGGTCCGATCAACTTCCAGCAACCGATCGTGTATGGCGGCTTCAACATGAACGACCAGTTCGAGGAGGGCTACAAGGAGGTCCATCCGCTGGTCGGGATTCCTGACGTTCAGGGTGGCCCCAAGCGCTTCCGGCCCGAGACGCAGACGCTGAACCACTTCACCGCGACCTGCGGTCAGGAGATCTTCCGCGGCGACCGTTTGCCGGAGGAGCTGCGCGGCGACCTGCTTTTCTCCGAACCGGTCGGGCGTCTGATCCGCCGAAGCAAGGTCACGGTCGATGACGGCGTCACGAAACTCAGCAACGCGCATCCCGGCAGTGAGTTCATCCGGTCGTTCGACCCGAACTTCCGCGTCGTCAACATGGTCACCGCACCCGACGGCTGCCTGTACCTCGTCGACATGTATCGCGGCATCATCCAGCAGGGCAACTGGACGAAGAAGGGCAGCTACCTGCGCGGCGTGATCAACGAGTACGGCCTCGACAAGAACATCGGGGCGGGCCGGATCTACCGACTCGTCCACGAGGACTTTGAGCGGGGACCGCAGCCGAAGATGCTCGATGAATCACCCGCCGAGCTTGTGGCGCATCTCGAACACCCGAACGGCTGGTGGCGCGACACCGCGCAGAAGCTGATGATCCTGCGGGGCGACAAGAGCATCGCCGGAGCGCTGGAGAAGCAGGCTCTCGGAAGCGAGAGTGTCTTCGCGAGGATGCACGCGCTGTGGACGCTCGAAGGACTCGGCGTGCTGAAGGCCGAAACGGTCAGGAAAGCGATGGCGGATGAGGATCCGCGGGTCCGGGCCACCGCGGTGCGGACCAGCGAATGGCTCTTCAAGCACGGCGACGACAGCCTGTCGTCCGACCTGACGAAGCTGGCGGGAGATCCGGATCCGCAAGTGGTGATCCAGACGATGATGACGGCGAAGCACCTGAAGCTGCCTGAGTGGAAGGCGACCGTGACCGCCGCGACGACGGCCAATATCTCGCGCGGTGTCCAGGAGATCGGCCGGGCCCTTGCCGGTGATGGAGGTGCGGCGCAGAAGCCGGCGAGCGCCCTTACCAAGGCCGAGCGGGCGAGCTACCAGCGCGGCATGAAGATCTACCAGTCGCTCTGTTTCTCGTGCCACGGGGAGGACGGCTACGGCACGGTGCTGCCTGAGGAGAAAAACCAGCGGCTCGCGCCACCGTTGGCCGCCTCGCCGATCGTCACCGGACACCCGGAGCTTGCGGTGAAGGTGCTGCTGCACGGGCTCTCCGGACCGGTCGACGGGAAGGAATACCCCGGCGAAATGATCGGCATGGCTTCCAACGGTGACCAGTGGGTCGCAGATGTGCTGACCTACGTCCGCAACAGCTTCGGCAATGGTTCGAGCGCGATCAGCAAGTCGCAGGTGTCAGGAATTTCGAAAAGCGTCGGCAAGCGCGAGGAGCCGTGGACCGAGAAGGAGCTTTTCGCACACTCGCCGCATGCACTCGACGGGTGTTCCGAGTGGAAACTGAGTGCCAGCCACGGCAAGGACAGCCTCGTGCACGCGGTCGACGGCAAGCTCGATACGCGCTTCACGACCAGCCAGAGCATGGCGCCGGGCATGTGGCTTCAGGTGGAGCTTCCCGAAACCGAGAACATCAGCGGGATGATGCTCGATGCGGCAGGCTCGAAGGGCGACTACCCACGCGGCTACAAGGTCGAGGTCTCAACCGACGGCAAGCAGTGGAGCAAGCCGGTCGCGGAAGGCAAGGGGACCGGCCCACGGACCGAGATCGTCTTCGGGCAGGAAGTCCCGGCGCGCTTCGTTCGAGTCACCCAGACCGGCAAGAACCGCCTCTACTGGTCGGTTCACCAGATGGAGATCTGGGGACGGTGATCCGCAGCAGGCGGCAGTTGTGTTGGTGGGATGGATGAACCGCCAAGACGCCAAGGCCGCCAAGTAGTCCGATTTGGAGAATGAAGTGTCCGTATTGCCAGAGCTCCATGACTGCGAAGACGGCAAGATTGGAGTCCACTTGGTTCCACCTACCTTGGGTGGTGCTTGGCGCTGGCCTCTACCTTCGCGAGGAAAAGAAGAAGAGATCCGCCTATCTCTTCCAAGGGGATATAAGGAATGCGTTCCTGTGTGAGAACTGCGGAGCTATCTCCATCGAGGGCAGACTCCCGGAACCAGACGGCCCGGTGGAATACTAGCGAACTCGAGCGGATTCCTCCGACTTCCAGAGTCTTGTCTGAACCTTTGCGTTCTTGGCGTCTTTGCGGTTCAAAATCCACACGGTCCTCACAGCCCGCACCTCACTCCCACTCGCAAAGCGAGCGGACGTAGGCGGCGGAGCCGTCGCGGAGCCAGCCGTCGAGTTGGGCCGGATCCTTGAGCTGCTGGCCGCGCATGCGGGGGACGACGAAGAAGCCGGCATTGGCGTCCGGCAGAAGCGTCAGGTCGCCCCACAGCTTCTCGAACTGGGTGACCGGGAAGATGTCCTCCTGGCCGTGCCCCCAGCGCTTCTTCACATCCTTGAGCGTGATGTAGGTGGGAAGCCGACCGGCCAAGGCGCGCAGGGCCGCTGAGGCCGCCTCATCGTCGCCTGCGAGGATGGTGTCGCGGGTCAGACCGCACAGCCCGAGGAACCGATCGATGTCGATCCATGTGGTCAGGGAGTTGTAGTAGGAAAGTCCGAATTCGGATTCCTCGTCGGGCATCGCGAGGCCCTCGACGAGTCGGGCGCGACCGTTGACCCGGGCGAGTCCGCCGCCGCGGTCCTCGAGGCGGCGGGTGATCACCTCGTAGGTCAGGCCGTGGCCCGACTGGCGGTGGAAGCCCAGCACCACCGGGTCGGGATCCGCACCCAGGGTGTCGATGTTGTGCAGCATGATGGTGCGCAACTGCGGACGTTCCTCCAGCAGGCGGCGCAGGGTGCCGTTGAGGATGAGGTTGGGGATTTCGAAGAAGTGGCCGACCGGATGCAGGCACTGCAGCGGCAGGTTGTTGGTGTAGTCCGACGCCTCGCCGGAATCCTTCGCCCATTGGATCAATGCGGAGCGGGCGGAGTCGCGTACCTTCTGTTGCTGTTCGTCGAGGACCTGCTGCGGCATTTCTTCCCAGGCGAAGCGGAGGTCGCGCTCGGTCGGAACCATGCGCAGTCCGACCGATCGGCCGGGCGAGACGATCAGCGGGCCGTCGTAGCCGTAGTTGTCGACCGACTCGAGGAACGCCCGGGTCGGATCCGTCGTCAGGTAAGAGGTGGTGAAGATGTGCGGGACCGGTGCGCCAAATCCGCGACCGATGCGGCGCGACTTCGCGAGGTGGGTTTCGATGAAAGTACGATAGGCACCGTCGATCGGAGCGAAGGGATTCAGGGCCTTGCAGGTGCCGGCGCCGCCGGTCCAGCGTGAGCCGGCGCCCGCGGCAAGCGACACCACCGCGACTTCACCATTGGCGAGGGCCGCGGCTCCGGTTTTCTCCGCGCCGGCGACATCGAGCCGGCCCAGCGCGGCACGGGATGAAAGATCGAGCACGTCTTCCGGGCGGACATCCTCGATGGTGGTGGTCGGGGCAAGGCGGTTCTGGGCGAGACCGATGCGTCCGGCACGGAGGTCGGCGCGAATGCGCTCGTGCAGCTTACGGTCGAAGCCGTTCGCCGTCAGCAGTTCGGCCAGGTTCCGGCTGTCGTCGCGGGCCTCTTCATGCGAGCCGTCGGCCAGATCGCTCAGGATGCGGGGCAGGGCTGCGTTGAAGGACGGATCATCGCGCGAGGCCTCGCCGAAGTGGCACAAATCGCCGCGCTGGGATGCGGTCAGCGCGTCAGAGCCGCGTTTCAAAAGTGCGGGGATGACGAACCGGTAATAGGCCGGTGGAAGTGCGGCATGCTCGCCCCCGTGCAGGTCGGCGCTGGTGCCGTGTGGGTTGATGGCAAAGTCATAGACCACCGGTTCCATCGCGAACGGCAGGGCGTGCTGGAGCTGCTTCTTCGCTGCCGTCATGATCGACTGCATGGCTTCCTGAGCCTCCGCCTTCCGCTCGGGCGCGAAGATGAAGCCCATGCCGCCGCCCGACATGCCGCCGAGCATCCAGAAGCCCCAGAAGTCTCCGCCGAAGCGCTTCTGCGCCTCGGTGATCAGCGTCTCGGTGAAAAGGTTCGTGGCCCACGGGATGATGGTCTGGATCGGCCCGCGGAAGTTGCGGGTTGTCGCCTCACCCAGCGCCCGGATGTCGCCGCGCTTGAGGGCGTCGATCAGTTCGTCGAGCAGTGCGAGAGCCTCCTGCCGCCCTGTCCACTCCCTGCCGGAGCGCAGAAGATACTTCTCGGTGACCATCTCGAGGATCGGTCCGACATTTTGGGCCATGCCGCCGTGGACCAGCACCAGCGAGTCCTGCAATGCTTGCCGGGCGCTCTCGGGAATCTCGTCGTTGTCGAAGACGTGGTGCGAGGGCATCAGGCGTCCACGGGAAATGCCGTACTCGGGATCGTCTTCGCCGGCCTGTTGACCGGTGATCAGTTTGATCCCTGGCCAGACGCCACCGGAATCCTGCCAGCCGCCTCCCGATCCGCCGATCCATTCCCCAAGGATCGCGCGCGCCAGCACGAGCCGGCGTTCGCTTTCCTCAAGCGGACCGGTGAGCGAGCGCGTCTGGCCGGTGGCGCGCATCAGTACGCCGATCAGGGCGGCCAGCAGGTTGGTCGAGACCGCGAGGCGTGAGCCTTTCGGGATGTCGTTGACCGACGAGACGAGTTCGATGCCGCGTCCGGGACCGACCAGTCGGGCGAGCAGGCTCTCGAGTTTCTTGCCGCTGCCCTCGATGCCGGGCGGTACGATGCCCGCCGCGATCACCGCGGCCTTGAGCAGGCCGAGGTAATCCTTCGCGAAGTCGAACACCTCGCCGAGGCTGTCGATGCGGGCGGTCGCCTTGAGGTCGATTGAATGGAGCACGATCACCGGTTCGTCGATGACCCGCAGGTAGGCTTCCACCGGCGGCCGGGTTTCGGTGTCGCGTCCATGGACACCCAGATCGACCGAGACATTCAGCACCCGCGCACCCTCGGGGTAGTCCATTCCGAGGAAGAAGATGTCCGACCAGCCGCTGTGGGAGAGGTCCATCCGCACCGGCGTTCGCTCGCGCAGCACGGGAAAGCAGCCGTTCGGGGCCGCCTTCAGCATTTCGCTCCGCATGCGCAGCGGGTGGTCGGCCGGGTGACCCATCCGGAACATCCAGCGGTTGCCGCGGACGGTCCTCACCGACCGCCGGACCTGGTCGGCGAGCGTTTGGAAGGCGAGTTCGTGGTAGGCGGAGGCGAGGGCGGACGACAGCGCGTCGCCGGGTCCGGAGGCTTCCGTCGCCGCCAGAAATCCATCGATGGCCTCGGCAAAGCGACGGCCGAGCAGGTGCTCGTAGGCTTGGAACGGGATCCGTCCGACCTCTCCCGCCGGCAGCTTCGGAGGCAGGTGGAAACGGTGGATGGCGTAGAGGAAGAACAGCGCGCGGACCCGCTCGTAGAGATTGTCGGCATCGCGGCGGAAGGCGTCGAGCGCCGAGCACCCCGCGAGCAGGCCATCCGCATCAAGGTCGGCGCAGGCGTCCGCGAGGTCGGTATCGCGACGCGCGGGATCTCCGGTGGTGATGATCTCGACCAACCGTGATGTCGGGCGGGGGAGGGTCATGGCCGGGAGGTGGCGGTGATCTCGATCAGCATGCTGAGGATCTCGTCGCGATGAGGCCCGGCCAGCGCCAGAGAGAGTTGGGCGCGGAGCAGTCCGTAGCGTTCGCCGATGTTGAAGCGTTGTCCGTCGATCTCGACCGCGAGGTACTTTTCCGAGTGGGCGATTTCCGCCAAAGTCGAGGTCAGGCCGAGCGTCTCACCCTCCTGCAATGCGGATACCTTGCGGTCCAGGGATTCCATGACCTTCGGAGTCAGGGCGTGGATTCCGAAAAAGCAGTAGTAGTTGCCCGCCCGGAGTCCGGAGATGAAGAGCTCCTGTTCGGCCAAGGTCGGCGTTGGCTTCTCGACCATGGTCGTGACCTCCATTACCGATGGAGTGGAGGGCACGCGGCGCCCGCCAATCGTTCCATACAGGTGCAGCTGGCTCTCGTGGGTCGGTTGCACTCCCGACACGCAGCCATCGTGCCCTGCGGCGACTTCGAGCAACTGCGCCACGCATGAGGTTTGCTTCCGGCTGTGGAAAAGGTGATCGCCGACGAGCAGCACGAACGGGTCGTCCTCGGTGTAGTCGCGCGCGGTCCAGACCGCGTGTCCGTATCCCCGCGGTTCCGTCTGCTCGATCAGCGTGAGGCGATCGGCGCGTGCACCGGCGGCGTTCAGGTAGGCGTCCCGTTTGCCCGGCGCGATGACCACGGCGGCCGAGTCGAGCCCGGCGGCGAACAGGTCGTCGAGGAGGATTTCGAGGGCCGGGCGGGAGACGCCTTCGGGATCGACCAGCGTTTGCAGGGGGAGGTGCGACTCCGTCGGGCTGGCGGCGGTCACCACGGCTTTGCGAAAGCTCATGGCGTGGATCATTGGCAATCGGCCCCGATGTGCAACCCTATGTGTCTCAGGGCGTCCGTGAGAGGACGCAGGGCCCTGACGGGGTCACGGGTCCCTGGCGAAGAGCCGGAGATTGCCGGTGGTGTCGGGGCCGATCGGGATCGAAACCCGGTAGGTTGTGCCGCTGATCAGAACCGGAAGCTGATGGGTCCAGGTGCTCAGGTTGTTGGAGGATTGTCCGGTAATCTCGAAGGGCGGATTGGTGCCGTCGTCGACTTCGAGAAACTGTCCGTTGGCGTGAATGCTCAACGACGGATCGATGGTGAAATCGATCCGCAGTTCACCGCCCGCGACATGGGAGTCATACACCGCCGGGACGGGGAAGTCGGCGACGGTGGGGTCAAGTCCCAGAAGGATCTCGAAGATGTTCGAGAAAAGGTCGAAGTCAGGGTTCGCGTCCGCGGCCGCGTCGGCTCCAGTCAACGGATACGCCGCCATCAGGGTCTCGAATGTCGAGAGTGTGGGAGTCACGTTGACGAACTCCTCCGAGCCCGGAACCGGAAACGGATCTCCGAACTGCCCGTATCGGTTCGTATTGCCGACGAAGTCGCGCAGGAAGACCACGACTTCCCAAGTGCCCTCGGCGCTGGACATGGGAAGGTTGATGGTCGTGGTGAAGTCGCCCGCGACACCCGAGGCCGGATCGACCGAAACCGTGAACTGGAACGTGCCGGATGGATCGTAGACGAACAGAAAGATGCCGCGGATGCCGGCCAAATCGTCGGTTACGTTGAAATCGACATCGATCGTCTCGGCCATCGAGGTGGTGTCCACCGTGGTCGGGTTCAGCGAGAACGAATGAAGTACGGGCCCTGTCGTATCCGCGGTTCCTGTATTGGTGACGGCGAACTCCTCGTCGCCCGGATTCGCGAAGGGTTCGTCGAACGGGTAGTTCCGGTCATCGCCTCCGAAGTCCTGGAGGTAGAAGTTCACCGACCACGTTCCCGGCGGTGCGTACTGCGGAATCGGAACCGTTACCTCGTAGGTTCCGGAGAACTCATCTCCGGCGACGAGATCGGTGTTTGAGAAATAGACCGAATTCACGAACCCGCCTGTCGGGTTGTAGAGTTCCACGAACCCGTAATCGAGTCCGTTGTCTCCGTCGGAAACATCGAAGTTCACCGTGACGCTCGTCGCTCCCGCGGAAGCGTCGACCGGGTCGGGGAGGATGGAGTTGATGCTTTCGAGTACCGGCGGGCCGGTCCCCACCGACCCTCCGTCGCTGACGACGAAGGTTTCGTCCCCCGGGTTCGGGAAGGGGTCGTCGAATTCACTGTAGTAACGGGAGTAGCCGTCAACCGCATCGCCGACCTCCGCTTCGACGTACCATTGTCCGAGGCTGTAGTCGATCTGCGGGATCAGGTCGCTCTGGTAGATCGTGCCCTCGACTTCGTAGGTGCCGAAAAACTCGTCACCCGAGACCAGGTTGAAGCTGTCGAAATAGAGATCGTCGTAGTACTCGCCGAAGGGGTCGTAGATTGTGAGATTGCCGGAATCGAATCCGTTGAATTCGTCGGAAACCTCAACGGTGATCGTGTAGGTCTGGTCACCTCCGGAAATATCCACCGGATTCGGAGTGATGCTGATGTACTGGATGACCGGCGCTTCACCATCGGCATCGGCGGCGAAGTAGACGCGGTCGACCCAGCCTGTGTCCGCGCCGGACGATACGCTGTTGTCCTTGCTGTAATCGAAGATCACCGTTTGCGGCCCCGGAGGGATCAGCACGCTCGACTGGGTCCAATCCACGTTGCCGCTGATTTCCTCGAAGTTGCCCGTCCCGAGCACTTCAACGGACAGGATGTCGTAGTCCTCTTCCGAGTCGACCTTCCACCAGAAGTCGAGGGTGCCCGGGCCGATGATCGTCAATTCGAGCGACGTTGATCCGTTGTCGTCGATGGGGCCGCTCTGCGCGGCGTCGATTCCGTCATGGGTGACCGACGTTTGGAAGAACCAGTCCTCATCTCCGGAGACCGACCACGGGAACTGGGTGGCATCGATGGCATCCGAGACGTCACCGGTCGCCGCTCCGCTGTTGTCGACCTCGAAGGTCACGGAGCTGCCGGGTGAGAAGCCGCTGTTGCCGGCCTGGTCGCGGGTCGAGACATCGATCATCCATGTTCCTTCGAGGCTTCCGGGCGGGAGCTCGAAGGTGATCTGATAGCTGCCGTTGGTGTCGGTTCCCGAAGTGCGGTTGCTACCGTCGTAAAATGGATTGATGGAGTTCTGGAAGTTGGAGTTCGGGTCGTAGACATTGACGAACCCGTAAAGGAACCCGCTCAGCGGGTCCGCGATGTCGAGCGTGAGGGTCACGGTGCGAAATGGGCCGGAGGTATCGATGGTCGCGGGACTGGCGGAGAGGTTCGCCACGGTTGGAATCGCGTTATCGATCGTGCCGGCATTCGTGACGTCGAACTCCTCGTCACCCGGGACGGGAAAGGCGGTTCCTGACGAGTCGTAGGTGATCTGGTTCGAATCGTTGTCGAAGGCGAGTACTCCGACGCTCCAGGTTCCGGGAGGCGAGTATTGGGAAACCGGAAGGGTCATTTCGTACACGCCATCCAGATCGTCGCCCGAAATCCTGGCACCCGAATCGAAGAAGAACGAATCCACGAACTGGTCACCCGGGCGATAGAGGAAGAAGTTCCCGAAATCGAAACCGCTGGAGTCGTCAGTGATGTTCACGGTCACCGTCACGGCTCCGTCACTGCTGGCGACATCGATCGAGCCCGGACTTACGGTAATCGAAGCGACTTCGGGAGGAGTCGAATCCTGGGCATGGACACAAGAAATACCGGCTGCGGCGAAAAGCGCGGCCGCGCAGGGGAGGCGCAACATGACAGTCGAGGGGATTGGGATTGGGGAGGAGCGGCCGGACGGATCCGTCCGCATCGACCCTGTCCATTAACGGAATGTGAATTGGGCCGCGAGACGTTTTTCGTGAACTCGCGGTCACGAGTTTCCACGGGACCCGCGGGCCGTCTCAATCTGCCTGTCGGACCCTGCGCCGGCCCCAGCCTGTCAGTGCGGCTTGGGCAAGTCCGTGCCAACCGAGCAGCAGGGTGACGAGGAGTGATCCTACGAATAGCTGTTGTTTGATCTGACGTCTCAGTTCCTTGATCCCCCCGTCGATTTTCCGGAGTCTCCCGGAAAAGGCACGGGTGCGGTCCTCCAGTTTTTCCAGAGCCGCGGCGCATTTGCCCAAGGGCGAGAGCTTTTGCGGATCGGCGTCTGCGGCAGTTGCCCCGCTTTCCAACTCCTCCAGGGCAGCCTGGAGTTCCCCGACCGCCTGACGGGCTTCGGCGATATCCTTCCGTCCCGCGGCGAGCGCATCGGCCAGATCGCTGCGGCTTTCCGCACCGGTCACCGCGCCGGCCGATTCGATGACGCTGCGAAACACCTGCACCAACTCCGAGGTCGATTCGGCGACCGCGAGCCAGTCGCGGGTGCGTTCGATGTAGCCGCTGATTCTCGCGGAAAGCTCCCGGAGTTCGCCCGGCTCCATGCCCAGCCGGCCGCTCACCGCCTCGCCGGCCTTCGTTTCGACTGCCGTGACATTGGCCTGTGCTTCGCCGAGCCGGTCGCCCAGTCCATCCGAGCGTTGCTCGATCCGGGAGAGGAAGGTGGAAACCTCGTTTCCGAGCCGGTCGACGGATGCACCGATCTTCTGGCTCACGATCCAGACAACGATCGCCCCCGCAATGCTCACCAGAATGCCGAGGCTCCCGAGAACGATCGCCAGCCAGCCGAGGATCCTGCGTGCCGCATTCATGACGGTGATCATCTAATCGATCCGCCGCGGCGGATGCGAGCGGTAACGGGAGGGACCATGCCTCCGCCATTCGTGGAGCTTGTCCCGAATGCTGCCGCCTGCTCGTATCGGAGAATGAGAGCGTTTCTCGTCGCCGGCTTGTCCGCACTGTTGGTCGCTGCGTGCGGGCCCTCAACCGCCGTGCTTCCCGATCCGAAGCCGGGGACGGTCGATCACGTGGTCATCTTCTGGCTGAAACGGCCGGGCAACGGGGACGATAAGGAAAGGCTACATGCGGCGGCCGGGCAGTTGGAGGCCATCCCGGGCGTGCTGGCGGTGCGCCACGGCAACGTGATCGCGAGCGACCGCGAGATTGTCGACGATTCGTTCGATCTCGCCTACATCATCACCTTCGACTCGGTCGAATCGCTACGGGCCTACGACCCGCACCCGATTCATGCCAAGCTCGCCGCCGAAGTGGCGCGGCCGCTGTGCCGGAAGATCCTCGTCTACGACGTGATCCACTGAAACACCCTCAGCGGCGCCGGCGGAAAGCGAAGCCGAGCGCAACGAGCGAGAGCAACGCCACGGACGGCTCGGGAACGACCGTATTGGTCGAGAGGGCTTCGTCGTAGACATTGAATTCATCGACGGTCAGTTCCCCGTCCTCGATCGAAAACGTGCTGCTTGCCGGATCACCCGAGAATTTCGCAAGCCCGAGCTCGAACTGGATCAGGAGCGGATCGCTGTCGGTCATGCTCCAGGCGGAGGTGTCGACCGGAGAGACCAGCGAAAAGAATCCCGACCCGGTATCGAGGCCCATCGTGATCTGGTCGAGGCTGGCGTCGTAGGCCATGCGGATGGTGGCGGTGAGTGACGCGGTCGCGTCGCCGATGATCGTGATGTTCTCGGTTTCGCTGCCGCCGGTCCGGTGGGCGCCGCGCACGGCGTGCTGCGGTCCTGCGCCGAAGTTGAGATTGACGAAGTTGACCTGCGCCCGGTCGTCCGTGGCCGGGAGGTTGTTGCGGACGCCGAGGGTCACTTGCACGCCTTCTCCGCCGGCCATCGTCGAGAATGCCGATCCGTCAGCGATGGAGGTGACCGCCTCAACCGTCCAGCTCGATCCGAGTGTCAGCGTCGGAGCGCCGGTTCCGGTGAGTTCGAGCGTGTGCCGGACCGTGCTCAGGCCGGTGACGGTGCCGGCATTGACGTTCAGTGAGCCACCGCTAACGTTCACCGTCGCGTTGATCTCCTCATCGGAGACCCATGCGGCGCCCGGTGCGCCGGATCCGGAGAAGGAGTCGGTGAAAATCACGCCGGCAAAGGCGGTCGGGGCGAGGAGCAGAACGAGAGGGGAGAGAGCAAGCTTGAGGGGCATGGCGGGGGCAGACTGGCGGCGGTTGGCAGGGACGCAATCCCTTAGGCCGACATTTTGTTAGAAAGCCGGATCCGTGCCATTTTCGAAGCCGAAACCACAAAAAGTTCCGGAGTCCTGTGCAAGGACTGGCTCAGTTCCGTGCCTGTTCGAGTTTGGCGGCAAGTTTCCGGTCGAGCGTCTCGATCCGCTCCTTCTGATCCTCTTCCCCGGCGATGTTCCGTTTGGCCAGGGAGTCGGCCTTCAGGTCGATCAGCATCCGTTCCTCGCCGTTTGCCTCGGTCTTCCACTTCACGTAGAAGTGGGATTCGGTCGTTATGGCATCGCCGGGGCCGAAGCGGGTGTAGGCGTGGTCGCGGTGGTTTGACGACGGGTCTTTGAGCACGGCTGCGAAGGATCGGCCGTCGATGGCGTCGGGATCCACCTCGATCCCGGCCAGCTCGCAGAGGGTCGGGTGGATGTCGACGAACTCGACGAATGTGTCGACCTGCTTACCAGCAGCGATGCCCGGACCGCTCATCCAGAGGGCCGGGCGGAGTGCCTCGGGAAGGAGCTGGTTTTTCGCCCACTCGCCGTTCTCTCCGAGCAGCCAACCGTGATCACCGAGTACGACGACTACCGTATTTTCCGTGAGCTTCAGTTGGTCGAGCTTGTCGAGAAGCCGGCCGGTGAGGTCGTCGACATGGGTGACGCAGGCGTAGTAGCCCTGCCGCATGTGGCGGTGGTAGAGGTCGTTGTTGTAGGGAATCTCGCGAGTGAGGGCATGATTCCTGACGACATAGGCGAACTGCTCCCGCACCTGCCGCAGCGAGGCCGGTGCCGGTTCGGGCCGCTGCCGCCACTCGGCGAGCGCGATCTTCGGCAGCTTGTAGGGTTCCCATGCCGACTCGGGGGCAAAGAAGGGCATGTGCGGCTTGGCGAAGCCGCAGGCGATGAAGAACGGCTTGTCGCTCTTCGAGAGGCGCTCGAGGTCGTCCATCGTCTTCTTGGCGATGAGTCCGTCGTGGCTTTCCATCGTGCCGATCCTGCTCTTCTCGAACATCGGCACCTTCTTGATCGTCTTGCCATTCAACTTCCGCGTCGCGGTCGAGGTCTTCATGAAGTCCTGCGTCTCCTTGTTATGGAAGGTCCGGCCGCTGGTCTTGGGGCGCCATGACGGTTCCGACCATGAGCGGGCTCCGGTGTCGTCCTTGTGGTGGAAGATCTTGCCGTTGGAAATGGTCACGTAGCCGGCGTCCTTGAAGCGCTGGGGCAACGTGACCACTCCGGGGGCGTCCTTTTCGGCCCAGCACTTGAAGTCGGGAAAGCGCTTCACGGTCGGATAGCGCGAGGTCATCAGGCTGGCCCGCGAAGCTCCGCAGGTCGGAACCTGGCAGTAGGCCCGCTCGAAGCGCAGTCCGCGGGCGGCGAGACGGTCGAAGTTCGGCGTGTGCATGTGGGCCTCGCCGTAGTCGCGGGTCATCGGCTTGAGGTCGTCGATGTAGATCAGCAGCACGTTGGGCCGGTCGGCTGCCCTGAGGGAGCCGATGGCGAGCAGGGCGAAAAGAAAGGCAAGGGGTTTCATGATGGGTTCGTTGGGTCGCTGGCCGGAAGGCGGGGATCCGATGAAAACGCGTTCGGCACGCGGCTCTTCCATGGATTTCACATCTTTACAGGTTGTTCCGGGTCGCGGGGCAGGGTGTTTCCTCGGCGGAAGGAGGTTCGCGTGCTCTCCAATATCCGTCAGATTCCCTCCGAAAAGCGCCAACTCCCGGGTCGGAGTTGCCATCGCTCCGAATGCATGGTTTTTGCGGAGTGCACCCATGCCCCAGCTGATGACCCGAATTCCCGTGCAGCGTTGCTTCTCCATTGTCCTTCCCTCCTTGGTCGCGATGGCCTGCGTCTCGATGGATCGAGCCTCCGCGGCGGACGCTCCCGCCAAGCGCCCGCATGTGCTCCTGATCATGACCGACGACATGGGTTGGATGGACCTTCATTGTCAGGGGAATGATGTCCTCCGCACCCCGAACATCGATCGCTTCGCCAAGCAAGGGGTGCGATTCACCCATGCCTATGCGGCGGCACCGGTCTGTTCGCCGACCCGGGCCGCGCTGATCACCGGGCTGGCGCCGGCGCGGCTGCACATCACCCAGCACGGAGCCGACACGAAGCAGTTCTGGCCCGAGGATCGGACCATCCAGCCACCGCCGTCGGACAACACGCTGCCACACGAACGGGTCACTCTGGCCGAGCGCCTGAAGGCGGCGGGGTATGCGACGGGCTTTTTCGGGAAGTGGCACCTGGGTGAGAAGGAATTCTACCCCGACACCCAGGGCTTCGACGTCAACGTGGGTGGCTGCAACAAGGGCGGACCGCCGACCTATTTCGATCCCTACCGGATCCCGACCCTGAAGGACCGGAAGGAAGGGGAGTATCTGAGCGACCGGTTGGCCGACGAGACGATCCAGTGGATGGGGCAGCAAGGCGACTCGCCGATGTTCATCTGCCTGTGGACCTACAATCCGCACTATCCCTTCGAAGCGCCCGAAGCGCTCACGGCAAACTACAATGGCAAGGAAGGACCGGGTCTCAAGAACCCGATTTATGGCGGTCAGATCGAAGCGACCGACGTTGCGGTGGGTCGCGTGCTCGGGGCGCTCGACGAAATGGGTATCGCGGATGAAACGCTCGTGATCTTCACCAGCGACAACGGTGGTTGGTCGGGTGCGACCGACAACCGCCCGCTTCGCGAGGGGAAGGGGTTTCTTTACGAAGGCGGGATCCGGGTGCCGCTGATGGTCCGCTGGCCTGGCGTGACCGAGGCGGGGAAAGAGGACGACACGCCGGTGATCAGCATGGATCTTACGGCGACGATTCTCGATGCGACCGGCGTGGATCTCGAAGAGGGCGAAACGCTCGACGGCGAGACCCTGCGTCCGCTTTTCGGCGATGGCGCTCTCGAGCGCGACGCGCTCTGTTGGAACTACCCGCACTGGTCGTTTCACAAGGAGAACCGCCCCGGAGCGGCGATCCGGGTGGGGGATCACAAGCTGATCCGCCGCTACGATGACGGGTCACTCGAGCTGTTCGACGTCGTGGCCGACATCGCCGAAAAGAATGACCTGGCCAAGGCGAAGCCCGATCTCGCGAAGAAGCTGAACGCCCGCCTCCAGAGATGGCTGGAAGAGACCGACGCGGGAATCCCCACTCCGAGGAAGCCGGTTACGGGAAGCGGCGGGTGATGTCGCCTGCAGGGCCTGATCTCAGGTCACCGCCTTGACCGCGACCAGTCCCAGGTGGTCCGCGGCATCTTCGGCCCGGTCGGAGATGTGGACGATCCGGCGGATCGCGGCGCGCAGGTGAAGCTTGTGGGCGAGCTCGTGGGCCGAGTCGAAGACGCTGTTGGTGAGCGCCCACTCCTGTTCGTCGACCTTGGACTCCTCGATGCTGACTTCCTCGGTGAGCGAGCGGACCTCGTCGGTTTGCCCCTTGGGGTCGAAGAAGGTCCGGACGGCCTCGGCGAGGGGTTTCATCGACCCGAGGGAATCGGCGAGAAGCTGGCGGAACGCATCCGTGTATTCTTCGGGAATGGAAGGCTTCTGGCTGGTGAAAAATGTGGCACAGGCCTCGGCCGCGTTCGGCACCCGGTCGAATGCCTCGACCAGCGAGTAGATGTCGCCGCGGATGAGGGGCATGTAGGCACCCGAGTGGAGTTCGTCACCGATCGCCCGCCTCAACCGGTCGGCCTCGGCCTCAAGCTGGCGGACCTCGTTGCGACTGTCGCGTGCGGTCGCGACGTCGCCATTGAGGTAGGCGTCCACGGCGCTCTTGGCGGCGGTCACGCAGGTCGTGCAGGCCCCGAGGTATTCGAGCGCGAGTTCCGCGACCTTTTCTTCCTTCTTGAAGATGCTCATGGCTGATGGGGGTGGGTTCGCTACTTTTGGATGATCAGGAGAATCAGACGATAGGTCAAACAGGAGAACAGGGCGGCACCGGCGGGGGCGAGGACCCAGCCACTGACGATTTGCAGGATCTTTTTGCCACTGACGACATTGCGCCCCTTGGTGAGTCCGACACCGATCACCGCGCCGACCACGGCCTGCGACGTCGAAACAGGGATGCCCATCATCGAGAACACGTGAATGCCGACAGCGGCCGATGCCTGTGCGGCGAAAGCGCTGCCGAGGTCGAGGGGCGTGATGCTTTTGCCCACCGTGTCGGTGACCCTCCGGCCGAAGGTGAGGGCACCGACCGCCATCGCGACACCGCCCAGCAATGCCAGTCCGACGCCGTGGCCGGGGTATTTGTTGAGCAGCGGTCCGATCGCGTTTCCGACGTCGTTGGCGCCGAGCGAGTAGGAGACGTAGCAGGCGGCGCCGATCACCAGCACCGAGAGCACCCGGTTCCATGCCAGCGGGTTGACGCGCCGGGAAATCCGGCCGAGCAGGAGAAAGGCCCCGAATCCCATCGCCATGCTGAGCACGGGGCTGATCACCCAGCAGCCGAGGATCTTGGTCAGGACCTCCATTTTGAAGTAGGCGCCGTCGAATCCGACGATCCCGACTCCGACTCCGGCCACGCCGCCGACGATCGCCTGCGAAGTGGACACCGGCACCCGGGTGAAGGTCGCCAAGGTGACGAAGAGGCCGGCGGAGAGAAGCGCGACGAACACCGCGAGGTCGGGAATGCGCTTTTCGGGGAAGTTCCGGTCGATCTCCGGCGGCGGTTCCCCATCACGCGCTTCCCGGTAGTCCTCGCTGGAGGTGATCAGGATGCCCTTGCCGACCGTTTTCATCACGTGATGTCCCTGCAGCGTGCCGCCGAGGATCACGAAAGCCCCCATCAGCAGGGCTGCCTTGCGGAATGACATCACCTGCGCGCCGACCATCGTGCCGATGCAGTTCGCCGCGTCGTTGGCCCCGATGTTCCAGCCGACATAGAATCCCGCCGCGAGCAGGACGATCGCGATGAGGAGAGGGGACATGGTTCAACTGGATCCGTAGTAGTCAGCGGCCGGGATGACGATCCGGTCGTCCGGTTCGCAAGCGAGCTCCGGGTCCTTGTTCGGATAGTCGAGCGAGTGGAGGAAGTGGCGCAGGCAGTTGATCCGGGCCCGCTTCTTGTCGTCGGACTTGATCACGACCCACGGTGCGTGGGGAGTGTCGGTGTGGCGGAACATCGCCAGCTTCGCTTCGGTGTATTCCTCCCACTTCGTGAGGGCGGCGCGGTCGATCGGGCTGAGCTTCCACTGCTTCAGCGGGTCCGACTCGCGTGCCTTGAAACGCCGGACCTGCTCGATCGGGCTGACGGAGAACCAATACTTGAAGAGAGTGATGCCGGAGTCGGTCAGCATTCTTTCGAGGCGCGGGCAATGCTCGAGGAACTCGGTGTATTCGGACTCGTCGCAGAAGCCCATCACCCGTTCGACGCCGGCGCGGTTGTACCACGACCGGTCGAAGAAGATCATCTCCCCCCGGGTCGGGAGCCGGCGGACGTAGCGCTGGAAGTACCATTGGCCGCGCTCGTTGTCGGTCGGCTTCTCCAGAGCGACCACGCGGGCAAGCCGCGGGTTGAGGTGTTCCATGAAGCGCTTGATCGTGCCGCCCTTTCCCGCGGCGTCCCGTCCTTCGAATACCACAACGATCCGCTGGCCGCTCTCCCTGACCCAGTCCTGTACCTTCATCAGCTCCGCCTGGAGTTGCTTCTTGGTGTGCTCGTAGTCGTGGGTTGCGAGCGGCTCGGCGTAGGGATACGATCCGTCTTCGTGGAGAATCCGCAGCGTCTCGGCCTTCGGGTGCACGCCGGCCGGGTTTCCCGTAACCGATCCGGGAACCGGGCTTGAATCTGGATTGTCGGCGGGAAGGGAGTTCCGGGACTTCATCGGATTCCCCAGACTGCAAGAAAAAGCCGGTGACAGAAAGTACACATTTGGAGGCATCTGGCGGGATGCGATCTGCCGGTGGGGAGGCCACCGGACGTTCGCGAAGGGCACCGTCGGACCTATGTGATCCGAATGGAGATGGAGCGGAGCCGCGCTTCACTTGGGAGGATGTCCAGGTCTCGGCCGTCGCGCGTTTTTTCGGAAACGGGACGCCAAGTCGTTGCAATCTGCAGCAGCGAACGCGCATTTGTTAGGAAGAGGTTAAGGTCTTGTAAGAATCATTGATCTTCCAGTTTCGTTAGACTGTATCGTCGCCACTCCACCGCTCCTCCGAGTTGCGATGCCTATGAAACAGAATGACCTCAAGACCCTGCCCCAAGTCCTGCTGACCGTAGCCGGAAGCGTCGGCCTTTCGCATGGGCAAGTTTCCATCCCGATCGAGAATCCCGGCTTTGAACTTCCGGTTCTGACCGACGCCAATACCGGAGTTCCGGACGGTTGGACGGCCTACAACTCGCCAAGTGTGTGGGGGTCATGGAACCCAACGGTGCTCGACTTCGACACCCAGGCGCCTGAGGGGTCGAACGTGGCCTATGTGTTCGGGTCGTCGCCGGACGCCGGGCTTTCGCAGGTGCTCTCGGGTGCCTATTCGACCTTCCAAGCGGATGCTTCCTACACACTGACGGTCGAGGTCGGCGACTCGTATCCGTACACTTATGACGGCTATGTCGTTCAACTGGTGGCGGGCGGCACGGTGCTCGCGGAGGACGACAATTCCAATCCTCCGTCGACCGGTGCGTTTGCGACCGCCACCGTCAATTACAGCTACGACGCTGCCGATGCCGGTCTGGTGGGCCAAGCCCTCGAGATCCGTCTTCTGAGCAAACAGTTGTCCGGTGGCTCCGGCGGTGAGGTGGAGTTCGACGACGTCGATCTGAGCGTCACCTTCCTCAATCCCGTGGCCGAGCCCGGCGGACCCTACCTTCTTGCCGACGGCGTATCGCTTGAGCTCGATGGAAGCGCATCCACGCCTTCCACCGGTGAGAGCATCACCGCCTATGACTGGGATCTGGACAACGACGGAGACTTCGATGAGGCCGTCAGTGGCAGCACTCCGCCCGAGATCTCCTTTGCCGATTTGCAAGGCACCTACGGCATGGTGCTGGGCGAGAACACCATCAAGCTCCGGGTCACCGACTCGTCGGCCAAGACCTCGACGGTCGAGACCACGGTCACCCTCGCCGAGACCCTGCTCTACGAGGGTTTCGACTACACGGCAGGACAGAACATCAATACCCAGGACGGCGGCTTCGGCTTCGGTGGTCCGTGGGCGTCGACCTTGCGCAACCCGAAGGCGCAGAACGGCAGCAAGGATTGGGGCGCGTTGCGCTTCTCGGGCGGGCACGCCCGGGGCGATGGCTGGAGCGCGTTGGTGCGCCCGCTCGGTTCGACCCTTTCGGATGCAGGCCTCATGGCGAACGGTGCGACGCTCTGGTTCAGCGTCGTCTTCGATCTGGAAAACCAGAACTTCACCAACGCGGACCTGCATTTCGCCCTCGCGAGCGATCAGTTCGAGCCCGTCAACTACAGCGACCGCAAGAACCTCGTGGCCGGCGAGGGGATCGGTGTGACTCACGACCGCGCCAGAGTGAGGGGCGCCTATTGGCAGGACAACGACACGGACACGGTGGCCGAACTGGCCACGAAGAACAGTTCGTACTATATCGACGGCTCTGGCGGCGCGCTGCCTCGCGGCTTGCTGGTCGGGAAGATCGAGTGGGGTGCCGATGACCTCGCCAACGAGACCCTGACGATCTACGCGCCGGGCAAGGACCTGTCGTTGGGAGATCCGGTCATGGAGCCTTGGAGCATTCCCGCGCTGGATCAGTCGCAGTTCGATGTGCTGGCACTGCAATTCAAGGACACCCCGGTCATGGATGAGGTGCGATTCGCCGCGACCTCCGCGGGAGTTCTTCCTCCGGACTATGAAGAACCGGTGGTCGCCGCCCTCAGTCCGGCCGATGAGGCGGATGGCGAGCTCGGATCCGACGTGTTCAATTTCGCGAATCTCGTCCTGACATTCGACCGGGACGTCCAACCCGGTTCGGGCTCGATCACGATCGTCGAGACGGGTGTGGGCGATTTCGAGACCTTCGATGTCGCGACCTCACCGAGGCTTACGTTCGACGGCGGGGAACTCACCGTCGACCCGACGAACAACTTTGCCGACGGCACCGCCTATCACATCGAGATCGATCCCACTGCGATCGAGAGCACCAATGGTGTCGCCTACGCCGGCATATCGGGAACATCCGATCCGAATTGGAACTTCACCACCGCCGCGGCGGCACCCGTGCAACCGGGTGGTGCCGGGGCCGTGACCATCTGGAGTGCCGTGTTCGGAGGTGAGGCCCTGACCGACTCTGCGGACCTCGTCCACGGCTTCGATCTGGCCCGTCGCCGGAGCGAAAGCCACACGCTCACCGGTGGATCGTCATTCGAGATGAGCACCGGCCACCACCTGGTGCTCTACAACTCCCGCTTCGATTCGAGTTCGGGATCGGACCGCTCCCAGATCCAGACCCGGCTGAACCTGGCCGGATCCGACCTCGCGGCGGGGTGGTCTCAGGGCTACATCCGCAGGGACTCCGGGCAGGACGAGACCATCACGGCGGGCGGTGCCATCGTCGATGTCGCGAGCGATGCCGATCTTCTCGAACTCCGATCGATCCGGACCGACTCGAATTCGGGGGCCGGGGTGATCCGGGCGGCCCGAGCCACCGGGATCCAGATGGTCAAACTGGATGACACCTGGAACTACCTCCGCCTCGCGGGTCACGACGGCGCCGGCACGGATCAGGTGATTCCCAACGACTCCAACTGGCATCAGGTCGAGTACGCCCAACAGGACGAGATGGATGCCGGATCGTTCGCATTCGCAGGCTCCGGATCGGACATCACGCTCGTCGAGCAGGGACACTATCTGGTTTTCGCCAATACCTATGGGTCAGCTCCGGAGGACCGGTCGACTCTGGTTCAGCGGCTCACCCTCGACGATGTTGAGATCTCGGGAACGATGACCAGCGTCTACCTGCGCGGCTTCGACGGCGCGGACCAAGGTGCAGCGACGATCGGCGCGATCATCGAGACCGGCTCCGCCAACCAGGTCCTCAACGTCGAGGTCCGGCAGGGTGGTCCCGATGGCACGCTCACGATCGACGGCGGTCGCACCGCGTTGACGATGGTGAAACTGCCGGACACCGCGGACTTCATCCGTCTGGAAGACACCAGCGCCGATCAGAACCTGAACACCTCGGGTTCGATCGTCTTCAACGATGATCCGGGATCCCAACTGGAGCTGGATTCCGCATTCAGTCACTCGGTCACGACGGATCCGGGTCGCGTCGGCGTGAACTCGGCCGGCGACTACCTGTTCCTTTCATCGCAGTTTGATCTCCTGAATGCCGGTGGGCGATCGTTCTATTCCCAAGGCTGGCAGGTCAATGGGATCGGTGGACTTGACGACCGAGGGCAGACCGGTCGCTACGGCCGGGACGACAGCAATGCGGCCGAGGAAGTCGGCAACTGGTCGGGCTACGTTTCGGAACTGGCGGCAGCTGACTACGTCGAAGCCGTGACCGAAGCCTTGGGGAACACCGGCAACGTGACCGCTGATGTGCTCGCACTGCAGGGGGTGAACCTCGACAGCCTCTTCGCCGAAGTTCCTCTCGATACGTATCAATCGTGGATCGGTGGATTTCCCGGGATAGGGAATGCGGATCCTGAGAGTGATGTCGACATTGGCGGACTGGCCACGGGAATCGAATGGGTGGTTGGTGGTGATCCGACCGACTCCGCCGATGATGTCGGCCTCGCTCCGACCTACGACAACTCGAGTGACCCCGACTTCTTCATCTTCACCTACCGGCGAAGCGACGACGCCAATGCCGATGGGGACACGACCATCGAGGTACAGTATGGCAGCGACCTGAGCGGATGGACGACCGCTGAACCGGGAGCGGACATCATCATTTCCGAGACTCCAAACGGAGCGGGAACCGGTGTGGACCTCGTCGAGGTCAAAATCCGCCGCACGCTTGCCGTCGATGGCACGCTCTTCGCCCGTCTCCGGGTGCAGGTGACCTTGCCGTTCTGAGTTCGCCCGTACTCAGGCCCCGCGGCTTCAGCCCGGGGGCCTGAGCCGTTCGTCTCACTGGATGATCCTCCAGTTCATCGGGTAGGCGTAGGCCTTGCCCTCGTTGGCTTGGAAGGCGGCGATGATCGGGAAGATCAGGTTGTAGACGATGGGCAGGAGGAGCAGCAGCGGCCACAGGAAGATGCCGATGACCACAAAGGTCAGGACCACCGTGATCACCGCCGCGACGGTGGTGACGATCAGGCCCGTGATCTGAAAGTTGAGCGCCTCCTTGCCATGGGCGTCGACCGCCGGGCTGGTGTCCTTCTTCAGGATCCAGACAATCAAGGGTCCGATGAAATTGCCGAACGGGACGACCCAGCCGGACAGCGCGCTGAGATGGGTGAGCATGCACCACGAGTTGTCCTCGAGATGGATGCCCGACCGCTCCGGGGCGGGCGGGGGAGTTCCGGCGGAGGGAACGAGCTCCTGTGACGGCGGGGTTTCCACGGCGTCGCCGGATGACGGCTCCGGTGCAGAATCGGACTCGGAATTCTCGGGAGTTGATGAATCGGGAGATGAGGTGTTCACGGATAGTGGTCTAACCGCGACCGGCTTCTTCCGCGACTACAACCGCTGCCACGGATTATAGGGAATCGACGGAGTGCCTCCGGCGGATCGGGCGGATTCTTCCGGCTCAGGAAAATTCAGTGTTGCCGGGGGCCGGGCATATCGGCGCGGAGATACAATTTTGACATGTGTTAGAAGGCCGCCCTGCGGAGCAGGCGCTGCTCATCGAAGCCACCGGGTATGCAAAAGAGTGCATTTGGAATTCTGTCAGCCGGGTTTGGACGTCGTTTCGGTCATGCCATCATGGCGCCCAAGAAGTGAGCTGAATTGGCCCCGATTTCCTTCAATCGGCAACAAAGATGAAGTCCTATGACGGTGTTCGGAAATTGTTCAGTTCAGCTGTCTGAATAGTCAATTGGAGGACTGCATTCTCCCTACGGAGTTTCCCGTAGGATTTTCTGCGGATTATCACCTGAACGTACTTGCCGAACCGTGAATGGCTTCGTTAAGGCTATCTGAAACTGTGGAAAATCGACCGTTTTGGTCTATCTTCCCAAAAACCCAAATCCCTCTGGCGCGATGCCCTCCGGATTGCCGAATTTCGGCCGTTTCGGGGAGGCGTCGTCGTCAGCGGAAAGAAACCCATGACCCCCGGAACCTTGGCCGAAAGCGCCGACGCAAGGATGCGTCCCGCCGGCTCTTGTCGTGCCGATCCGGCTCCCCGATTCGATGCCGCTTTGAGGCGATATCGGGACGAATTCCCCGGAGAATCAGGCCTCCACCGTGGTTCCGTCTTGGTCGAAACAAGAAACGTTCATTAGAAAAACAATCCCATCATGAAACCGAACGAAAAACCCATCCTTCGTCTGGCTTTCCTCACTCCGTTCCTGCTGGCGCCACTGCATGGTGACGTTACGGCGGTCGACGACGGCAGTGGCGGGAGCCCGTTCCTCACCACCAATTCCAACGCTCCTGCGTGGGGTGGATCCGTAACCGCAAACGACACCGGAACCACGGTCACGCCCCTTGCCGGTCCGATTACTTCAACGGAAGGGGCGGCTGTCATTCTCCTGTCCGACGGCACATTCTACTATGATCCGAGGGGCGTGGCCGCAGCGCGGCTTCTGGCATCCGGAGCGAGTCTGACCGACACCTTCGACTACATGCTGACCCTCGGCAACGTGAGTTCCGAGGCGACCGAGACCCTTGATGCGACGACGGCGGAAAACACCCTCACGGTGACCGGGCTTCCCGCGCCGGTGGCAGCCACGGGGACTTCGATTCCTTCCGTCGTCACGTCGGCCTACGAGTTCACCGGCAGCAACAGCGCCGACCGCACGAACTTCCAGCAGTCGCCGAACGACGCGAGCACCCAGGACGTCACTTTTGAGTTCTGGCTCAAGCCGGACAGCGTCACCGCCGATCAGATCGTGATGGAAACCGGCGGCTCGGGTGACGGCTCGGGCGTTTACCTGAAGAGCGACGGAACCCTGTTCTGGTTGATCAAGAACCAGGGGGTTTCATCGATCGTCAGCACGACCGCACTTACCGCCGGCGAGTGGATTCACGTCGCGATGACCTACAACAAGGATGCCTCCGGGACGACCGATGAGGTGAGGATGTATTTGAACGGCGTTGAGACCGATTTCGACAACAGTGAGACCGCGCTGAACGACTGGAGCGGTACGGATGCCTGCAGGTTCGGCGCGAAAGCGGGAACCGCCGGAGGCCAAGGTGCCGGGGATGATCCGGCGCCCGGAGTCACGAACTTCGGGAACTTCACCGGGCAGCTCGGCGCGGTTCGCTTCTACCGCGACCGGGTTCTCAGTGCCTCGGAGGTGAGCGGTAACTATCTGTCGGCCGTTGTGGTGGACGACACCGGCACCGTCACGGTGCAGATCGACGGCGTCGATGATGCGCCCTCCGCGGTGGACGACCTGATCACCGGAGGCGTACCCGGGGCGAACCTGGTCAGCACCGAGGACCTGACGGCGAATGACGGGTCCACCCGTACGGCTGCGCCGGGCAATCGGAGCGACCTGATTCTCGACTACGACGCGAACCTGAGCTCCAGCGCATCCGTTTGGGAAAACCGCGGACCGATCGGCGGCACCACGCTGGATATGGAAATGGGTACCGGTGTGAGCCTCAATACCAGTGTCACTTCGGCGGTGCCCACCATCCGGCAGTCCTATTCCTTTGATGGCACGGCCGACGCAACAGGATTGTTCAGCACCAATACAGGTGCCGACTCGTTCCACGAGTTGCTTTCGGGAACGGATTCTTCCAACGCCACCTTCGAATTCTGGGCCAAGCCCGCCAACACGAGCCAGGTCATGACCTTGTTCGAAACCGGTGGTGGAACCGGCATCGGAATGGTCATCGACAACGGCGTGCTCGAAGCGGCGATGGAGCTCGATGGTGCCACGAAGGACGGCAGCTACGTCAGCTACGATCTGGTTACCGATCCGCTTGGACTCGTCGGTGGTGATCCGACCACCGACTTCAACCACTACGCGGCGGTGGCGCGTGTCGGAAACAGCGGGATGTCCCTCTATGTCAATGGTGTGCTGGTTGACAACACGACCGCGGGCAACGGCTCCGACTGGGATGGTGGCGATGGCTTCGGCCTCGGCCGCTACGGCGGCGACAACCACGGGGGCTTCGTCAATGGTGCGAGCGGCGGAACCTATGATTCCCCGTTCCTTGGCGAGATCTCGTCATTCCGGGTCTACGGCGCGGCGCTGAATGCCGATCAGGTCGAAAGGAACTACCAAGCAGCGACCAACCTGCTCCTCCTCAACTACGAAGCGTGGACCCCCGGCAACAACAGCGATACGTGGCAGAACATCGGACCGGTTGCCGGCAGCAGCCTCGACTGGCGGCTGGGCAGCGGCGTCACGCTCAACGGAGCCCCCGGCAGTTCCCGCGCGCAGATCACCGCGGCCTACGACTTCGACGGAACGACCGACGCGTTTGCCGTTTACGGTCTGAGTGAAGGAACCAACAGCATCGAAGATGTGGTGGGCGACTCCATCGAGTTGCAGGATGTCACCGTCGAGGCTTGGGTGAAGTTGGATGTCGCCGATCAGACCCAATTCACCACGATCTTCGAAGGCGGAGCCACGCAGGGTCTGGGCCTTGTGGTCGACAACGAGGTCCTCATCGCCGCGACCGAATCGGACGGCGCCACGCTCTCCGGCAGCACGGTCAGCTATGACCTCAATGCCGATTCGCTCGGAGTGCTCGGCGGCCAGACGACCATCAGCGAGTTCTTCCAGGTGGCGGTGTCCGTCGAGGTCGGAGAGGGACTGGTTCTCTATGTGAACGGAGTCAAGGTCGATTCGTCCACAGGCGGAGTCGTCGATACCGATTGGATCGGCGGCGATGGCGATGGTCTCGGCCACTTCGCAGGGGCTGGTCACGGCGGATTTGCCAATCCTGCCGGAGGGGGAGCTTACGACACTTACCTCAACGGCTCGATCGCCGCGTTGCGCCTCTATGGAGAAGTGCTGGGCGAGTCGGACATCCGCCAGAACTTCGAGGCGGTCAACAACGACACGGACGTCGAGGGCAACATCATCTCGGTCAGCGGAATCTTCGATGATGCTACCGGAACCGTCAAAACGACAGGCCAGACCGCGACCCTCGACTCTGGCGCGACGGTGGTTCTCGATAGTGCGACCGGTGCGTTCACTTACAATCCGAATGGCATCTTCGATGACCTCGTGGCCGATGATCTGGGTTACGACCGATTCACCTATCAGGTCACAAGTGCCAGCGGCACGGGCACGGCGGAAGTCGTGGTGGTGATCGAGGGTTTGAACGAAGCGGCGCCCGATACCATCGAGGCGACCGAGCTTTTGGTCACCACCTACACCGCGAACCAGATCGTAGGCAACGATGACCACGCTTTGGGAACCAGCGACGCGTTCCTCGACCTGAATGCGAACGACGTCACCCCGGAGGACATCCTTGCCGGAACTTGGCGGAATACGGGGCGTGGAGGTTCGACCTATGACGTCAACATTACCAGCGGAACACTGATTGCACCGCCGGTGCTCGAGTCGAACTTCGGCGCGGTCGGCCAGTCATGGAAGGATGTCACCGGCACCTTTACCAGCTTCCAGGACATCTCGGACGACGATGCGACCGTTGAGATCTGGTTCCAGCCAACCCCTCTGACGACGGGTCGTCAGCTTCTCATGGAGAGCGGCGGCAACGGAAACGGCATGTCGATCGTCTACAACGCCGACACGGCGGAAGTGGACTTCATCATCGATGGTGGAAATGACAATGACGACAACATCCAGGTCTCCGCGACCGGCATCGTGCCGGGCGAGTTCAACCAGTTGATCGCGATTTACGACAAGGACTCACCGACAGTTGAGGACACACTGACCCTCTATCTCAATGGAGATCCGACCAGCTTCAACGGCGCTGCCAACGCCAGCGAGACCAATTTGGGTGGCACGACCGACAATTTCTCAGGCAGCAACGGCTCCGGTATCGGAGCGGTCAATAGCGGCGAGGCCCTCGAGCTCTCCTTCGGATTGCCGGGGTTCCCGCCCACGGTTTCCGCTGCCTTCGAAGGTCAGATTTCGATCATGCGGGTCTATGACCGGAAACTCTCGATTGCCGAAGTCGAGGCGAACTTTGATGCGATTGCCCAATCGATCCAAAGCGTTACCGGAACCGGTAGTCCCGGATCGGTCGTGACGACCACGCTCGGAGCCACGGTCACCCTGAATGCCGACGGCTCGTTCGAATACGACTCGACCGGCCTGGCCGACATTCCGGAAGGCAACGTGGTGATGGACAGCTTCGACTACACCATCAGCGATGGGGCGGGGGGCACGACCACCGCGACGGTCACGGTCAACGTCACCGGTGTGGGAAGTTTCCTCGCCGTCGATGACAGTTTCGGAGTCTCCCAGAACGACGGTCCGACCGCGTTCAATCCGCTGGCGAACGACATCGGTGCCGAGGCGGCGGTCGTCGAGCTCCAGAGTGACGTTTCGAACTTCGGAGCGAGCGTCCCGACCGGGACCGTCAATGGCGAGACGGCCGACTTCCGGGACGGTTCCGACCACGGCTGGCAGTTCCTCTGGAATGCCCCGACCGGTTGGTCGCCCGGCGGCTCCTTCGACGGAACCACCGGCGCGCTCGGTTCGGAAGCGGACTACCTGCCACTGGTCTGGGACTCCACCGTCGGTGGCTGGCTGGTCGATGCCGACGGCTTCGACAGCAACGCGCTTGCGGAACCGGGTGCCTATCTGCGGATCAGCCCGGACGGTACCGGAATTCCGGGCCTCGGCTCCACCCAGGCCACGCTCGGTAACGACAAGGACCGCTACCTGATCCTCGCCTACACCGTCGACAGCGACGGCTACTACGGCATCACCGATAGCGGCATCTCCGTGCCCTCCGGTTCGAGCGGCGGCATCACGGTGGAAACGCTGGTCGGATCCACTCCGGTCGCCACCACTCCGGTCGCGGGCGGAGGAAGCGGAAACTTCGACCAGCTGTTGGGCTTCGTGAATGCGGATGACACCATCTACATCGCGATCGGTCCCGACGGATCGCGGGCGAGCGACTACTTCTCGAATCTGGACTTCACCTTGGTGAAGCTGCCCAGCGCCGAGTCGCAACTCGATGACATCCTCGGCACCGTCAGCACCGACGGCAGCACGATCACCTACGATCCGGCCGGTGCCTTCACCGGGCTGGCCGCCGGACAGACGGTGGATGAAACCATTACCTACACCATCCGCGACCTGTCGTCCGAGCTCGACTATGACGGAGGAACGGTGGCCTTCAATGTGGGACAAACGCTCACCAGCAGCTCCGGAGGCAGCGCCACCATCCTTGCGGTGGATGGCGATGCGACAAGCGGCACGCTGCGTCTGGGTGTGATCACCGGGACGATCAACGACAACGACACCCTGACTGGCAGCGGTGGCGGGTCGGCACTGGCCAACGGCACCCCGGTGGCGAGTACCAGCGTCTCGACTGCCGAGTTCACCGTGACGGTGACCGGCGAGAACGATGCCCCGACCGCGGTCGAAGATCCGCTCGCGACCACCGCGGACGAGGATCTCGGTGTGACCGGAGCCCTGTCGGTTCTCAGCAACGACACCGACCCCGACCAAGGCGACGCCCTGACCCTCGTGGTCGCCGAAGTGCAGAGCACGCCGGTGAGCGGCCCGACCGTGGTCGCGACCGACCAGGGAGGTTCGCTGACGATGTATGAGGACGGCACCTTCGACTACACGCCGCCCGTGATCTTCAACCCGCTTTCCGTGGGTGAGACCGCGACCGACACCTTCACCTACCTTTGTGAAGACAGCGGAGGCCTCCAGGCCGCCGCACCGGTGACCGCGACGATCACGATCAACGGCGCCAACGATCCGGTGGCCGCCACCGCGAACGCTTACACCGTGGACGCCGACGACGTTGCCAGCGGCAACCTCATCACCGATGACACCGGCAGCGGACTCGACAGTTCGGTGGATACCAACGACACGCTCACCGTGTCCGCCGTCGATACCAGCGCGACGCTCGGTTCGGTGTCGTTCCAGTCGGACGGAACGTTCACTTACGACCCGGGCTGTGCTTTCGATACGCTTGCTCCGGGAGGTTCGGCCATTGATACCTTCGTCTACACCCTCAGCGACGGACAGGGCGGGACCGACACCGCGACGGTGACGATCACGGTCGATGAGGACAACGTTCCGCCCAGCGTCGATGATCCCTCGAGCCTCGCACAGGTGGTGGTCGGCGCCGGCACGGTGCCGCTTGAGGACATTCTGGTCATCGACGGTGACGGCACCCGTTCGGAAGTGGACACGGTTGCCACCGCGCTGTTCGACTTCCAGAACAACGTCACGGTCTTCAGCGACCTGCGTCCGGACGACGACGGAAGCTTCGATGTCGATGCCGGAGGACCCTCGCTGACCGATGCCGACGGATTCTCGGTCGAGATCACCTTCGTGCCCCAAGCGGCCGACATGACCGGGACGGTGGTCCTGTTCGAGTTCGGCGGAAGTTCGAACGGCTCGTCGGTCCTGCTCGTTGACGGGATCCCGCACTTGCTGTCGAAGGCAGGGAGCGCTGCGGCCAACGAGCCCACGGACGACAGCCTGCTAGACAATGTGTTCCAGGACCTCGACTGGGCCGGAGACAGCGCCATTGTCGTCCCGCTCTCGACCACCCCGGCGGTGGTCGGCGAGTCGAACCAAGTGGCGGTCGTCTATGACATTTCCAATGATACCGTGGACTACTCGATGAACGGAGCCGCCGCGGGCACCGCGACCCTTCTCAACAACGACTCGGTCGATTGGAACGGAGACCACACGGTCAACATCGGCCAAGGCGCCGGCGGCGGAGTCGGTGGCAACGCCAATTCGGGCAGCGGCCCGTTCCGCGACAACCTCATGGCTAATCCGGCGTGGGGTCCCGGGGCGATCTCCTGCCTCTCGTTCTGGAGCGAAGCCACCGGCAGCGTCCTGACGAGTGCCGGGGAAAGCATCACCGCGACCCTGACGATCCAGAGCTGGAACGGGACGGACTCTCTGTCGAGCGTCACCAACAACGGCGGAGGAGTCTACACGGCCACCGGAGACGCGGCCACGGTCAGCGCCACATTGGCGGCAATGGAGTTCGTTCCGGGTGTGGGTGTGACCTACCCGGTTACGATTACGGTCTCGATCGACGATGGTGACGAGGATGGCAGCGGTCCGGTGACCGGCACGATCTACATCACCGACACCGCACCGGCGAATGTCTACGTGGACGACGGCTTCAGCGGCTCTTTCCTGGATCCCATCGCCGATGCCGACAACGGCTCGCCGGTTTCCGCCGCGCTCTTCGGCTTCGATGCGTTCGCAACGATCGCCGAGGGTCTGGCTGCGGCCGGTTCGACGGGGACGGTCGTGGTCAACGGCGGTGACTACAGTGGTGAAGACGTTTCCATGACCGGCAACTCTGCGATGCGCCTGACCGATGCCGGCGAGTCTGTCTCGATCGGTTCGGTCTCAGCCGGACCCACCAATTCGATCGATCTCCAGAACGGCGACCTCACGCTGGGTGCCTCGGACTTCGCCTCGGCCATCATCGATGCGCCGATCGCCGGAACGGGCACGCTGACGAAGGTCGGCACGGGAGACATCCGCATCCGGGGTGCTTGCACCTACACCGGAGTCACGACGATCGATGACGGCCGCATCGTAATCACCTACCAGAACCCCTCCGACCGGGGTTCACTCGCGAGTTCCGGGATTGTGGTCAACGCTCCGGCGATCCTCGCTCTCGGTGCCGATGACGACACGACCTACGTCCATACGAACCCGATCAGTGGGGATGGATCTGTCAGCACCTTCGAAGATGGAACGGTCGAGTTCAACACACCGGGTGGAAACACCTTCTCCGGGGGATTCGATCTCGGAGATGGGGCCAGCTCGACCTTTGACGGTATCGCTGGAGCCAAGCAGGGCTTCGTCGTGGTGAACGACAACGCCGACCTCGGCACCGGCAAGATCCTGTCGCGTGGCGGTCAGTTGCAGGCCGGTGTTGGGGGGATCGTCATTTCGAATGACATCGACATCACCGGCGGCGGTTTCCGTTGCGGTGGGGCGGAGGACTTCACCCTGAGCGGTTCGATCGCCACCATCGATGACGCGAACCGCGGGTTCGGCAACTACGGCTCGGTCGACATCGACCTCACGATCACCGGCAACATCGACAACACCGGCGGTAACGTCCTGTTCCAAGGCAACGCCGGAGGAACCAGCGGCACCTGGACGGTCAGCGGTGACATTTCGGGTCCTTTGGGCGTGGAGGTCAGCACAAACTACAACAACGGAACCGTCACTCTCACGGGAACGAACACCTATGAGGGACCAACCGATGTCGATGCCGGCAACTTGGTTGTCGACGGCACCCACACGGGTGGCGCGGCATTCACGGTCAGCAGCGGTGCGTTCTTGGCTGGCAGCGGGTCCATCGCATCGCCGGTCACGGTCGGCGGAACGCTCGATCCCGGAGGTTTTGACATCGCCACCTTCACCACCGGTCCCCTGACGGTTAGCGGAACCGTGCAGATCGACGTCGACAATACGGCGGGTGCGGCCGGTACCGCCTACGACCAGGTCGTGGTGACCGGCGGAGTCAATGTCAGCGGTGGGAGCATCCTGGTCTTCGAGGTTGGGGTTGAGGCCAATCCGGCTCCGATCGTGGTCATCGACAACGACACGTCGGTCGACGCAGTGCTGGGGACCTTCATCGACGGCAATCCCTTCAGTATGGACTTCCTCGGATCGGGCAAGTCGGGCGTGGTTGAGTATGCCGGTGGAGACGGCAACGATATCGCCTTGGTTACTTCGACCATCATCGAGAGCTGGCGGGTGGCCAACGGTCTGCCGATCGATGGTAGCCTGGACGAGGTGGATACCGATAGTGACGGTCTCGTGAGCCTGCTCGAGTTCGGCTTCGGCACCGAGGTCGGCGTTCTCGACGGCGGTTCGTTGAATCCGGACGGATCGGTGAACGGTTCACCGACCACCCAGATCAGTCCGGGACCGCTGGCCCTGTTCAATCGCCGGGATGACTTCGGGCAGTCGGGTAGCGTGAGTTACACGGTGGAATTCAGCAGTGACCTCAGCATGTTCTATCCGAACGCCGACACGATCTCGATTGCCGCGGACTCGACCGATGACCCGGACTACCATGTTGCAAGCGTGCCGTATCCGGCGCTGCTGCCGGATGGCAAACCCGCGAGATTCTTCCGGGTCCGGGTGGAAGTCGTGCCGTAATCGGACCGGCCCATGCACGGCTCCGGCAGGAGCCGCCAACACTCCAAACGCCAGGGTGGCCTAACGGCTGCCCTGGCTTTTTTGGATCCAAGACCGCAGATCCCCCCGGCAGATTTCTGAGCCATAATGCGATCCGGGCAGCCTTCGGGCTTGGCGACCCTAAGAATCGATCTTTATGGTCATCAGACCCATCATGAAATCGAACGAAAAACCCATCCTTCGTCTCGCTTTCCTCACTCCGGTCCTGCTGGCGCCACTGCATGGTGACGTGACGGCGGACGACGACGGAAGTGTCGGAAGCCCGTTCCTCAGCACGTCCGCCAACGCTCCGGCTTGGGGCGGCTCGGTGACCGCAAATGATTCCGGCACCATTGTCGCTCCGGCCACGGGCAGGGTGATGAGTGCGGAGAACGCGCGTGTCACGCTGTTGGCCGACGGGACCTTCCTCTACGACCCGACGAGCAGTGCCGCGGCGAGGGATCTGGCTTCCGGCGGAACCTTGACGGACACCTTCGACTACACGCTGGTCTTGGGCGAGGTCGTAACCGAGGCCAATCAGGTGTTGGACGCCACGGCTACCGTCAACTCTTTCGGTTTTACAGGGCTGCCTTCGATTGTTCCGGCGACCGGAACGTCGCTTCCACCGTCAATCACCTCCGCCCACGAGTTCGACGGTTCGGGTGGTGCTGACCGGGGGTCGTTCGACGGCTCCAGTACCCAGGACGTCACCCTTGAGTTCTGGTTCAAGCCGGACGATGTGGCCTCGAACCAGATCATCCTGGAAACAGGTGGAAGCGGAGACGGTTCGGGCTTCTTCCTCAAGTCGGACGGCACCCTGTTCTGGCTGATCAAGGATGGCAGTGCTTCGGTCAATGTCGGCACGGGTGCGATCGCCGCCGGCGAGTGGATTCACGTCGTGCTGACCCATGATGTCAACGCATCTGATCCCAACGACGAAACCAAGATTTACATCAACGGAACCCTTGCAGGCTCCGATGCCACGCCGACCGATGTCAACGACTGGAGCGGGAGTGACGGAGCGGGCTTGGGACATCAGGGATCAAGCGCCGTCGGGGGCGCGACCGCAACTGCCGACCCGAGCCCGAGCGTGTCCACCTACGGCAATTTCGACGGTCAGATCGGGGTCATCCGTTTCTATCAGAACCGGGTGCTGAGCGCCTCGGAAGCGAACGCCAACTACCTTCACGCGCTCGTGGTGGACGACACCGGCACGGTCACGGTGGAGGTTTCGGGTGTGGATGACGCGCCGGACGCGACCGATGACCTGATCGCGGGCCCGCTCTCCGATTCTACCCTTGTCAGCACCGCCGATCTGACCGCCAACGATGGTGCCGCCCGCACCGCTCCGCCGGCGAACTTCGGTAGCCTGATCCTGAACTACGATGCGAACTACAGCTCGGGTTCGAGTGTCTGGGAGAACCTGGGACCCGTGGGTGGCACCGCGCTGGATCTGAATCTCGGCTCCGGCGTCACCCATAGTCCGTCGGTGGTGAGCTCGGTCTCGTCCATCCGTGCGGCGTACTCCTTCGACGGAACGGTCAACGCGAGCGGCACCTACGGGACCGGGACGGGCAATGATGCCATCCATGAACTTCTACCCGGGGTCGATAGCAATGACGCGACTTTCGAGTTCTGGGCAAAACCGGCCAATACGAGTCAGGTCATGACCTTGTTCGAAACGGGTGGTGGAACCGGCATCGGGATGGTGATCGACAACGGCGTGCTTGAAGCCGCCATGGAACTCGATGCAAGCACACAGTCCGGGAGCTACGTGAGCTACGACCTCGTGGCGGATCCACTTGGGCTCGTCGGTGGTGATCCGACCACCGACTTCAACCATTACGCAGCAGTGGCAAGGGTGGGGAACAGCGGGATGTCGCTCTACGTCAACGGCGTGTTGGTCGACAATACGACGTCGGGTAACGGCTCCGACTGGGACGGTGGCGACGGCTTCGGTCTCGGCAGGTTTGGTGGCAATAATCACGGTGGATTCGCCAACAGTGCCGGGGGCGGAACCTATGACGCGCCGTTCCTCGGTGAGATCGCGTCCTTCCGGCTCTACGGCGCGGCGCTGAACGCCGATCAGGTCGAAAGGAACTACCAAGCAGCGACCAACCTTCTCCTCGTCAACTACGAGGCGTGGGCTCCCGGAAATGACAATGACACCTGGCAGAACACCGGACCGGTTGCCGGAACGGCTCTGGACTGGCGCCTCGGCGGGGGTGTCACGCTCGACGGATCTCCCGGAAGCTCCCGCGCGCAACTCACCGCGGCCTACGACTTTGACGGAACGACTGACGCGTTTGCCGTCTATGGTCTGAGCGAAGGCACCGACAGCCTTGAGGACGTGGTGGGCGACGCCATCGAATTACAGGATGTTACCGTCGAGGCTTGGGTGAAACTCGATGTCGCCGACCAAACCCAGTTTGCCACGATTTTCGATGGCGGGGCTACCCAGGGTCTGGGCCTTGTGATCGACAACGAGGTGCTCATCGCAGCCACCGAAACGGACGGAGCCACACTTTCGGGCAGTACGGTCAGCTATGACCTCGATACCGATTCGCTCGGAGTGCTCGGCGGCCAGACGACCATCAACGAGTTCTTCCAAGTGGCGGTGTCCGTCGAGGTCGGAGGCGGTCTCGCGCTGTTTGTGAATGGAGTCGAGGTCGACTCGTCCTCCGGCGGGGTGGTCGACACCGACTGGGTTGGAGGCGACGGAGATGGTCTCGGCCACTTCGCGGGGGATGGTCACGGCGGATTTGCCAACCCTGCCGGCGGGGGAGCCTACGACACTTATTTCAACGGCTCGATCGCCGCATTCCGCATCTATGGCGAGGCGCTCGGCGAGGCGGATGTCCTGCAAAGCTTCCGGGCGATCGCCGACGATACCGACATCGAAGGGAACACGCTGTCAGTGACGGGAATCTTCGATGATGCGACGGGTGTGCTGAAGACGGTCAGCCAGACCGCGGATCTGGACTCCGGAGCCACGGTTACCCTCGACAGCGCGACCGGGGCGTTCACCTACGATCCGAACGGTGCCTTCGATGACCTGGTGGCCGACGAGGTCGGCTACGACCGGTTCACCTATCAGGTCACGAGTGCCAGCGGGACCGGCACGGCACAGGTGGTAGTCGCCGTCACCGGACATAATACGGCCGTTCCCGACACGCTCGAGGCAACCGAACTCTTGGTGACCAACTTCGCGGCGAACCAGATCGTCGGCAACGACGAGCACGCCCTCGGCACGGGCGGGGCGTATCTCAATGTGAATGCCAACGACGTCACTCCCGCCGACCTGCTTGCAGGAGTCTGGCGAAATACCGGCAGGGGAGGATCGACCTACAACGTGAACATGTCTTCCGGCTCACTGATCGCGCCTCCGGTGCTCGAGTCCAATTTCGGAGCCGTCGGTCAGTCATGGGAGAATCCTGTCGGGACCTTCACGAGCTTCCAGCCGATCTCGGACAATGACGCCACGGTCGAGATCTGGTTCCAGCCGACCCCGCTGACGACCGGGCGCCAGATGCTCATGGAAAGCGGCGGCAGCGGGAACGGAATGGCGATCGTCTACAACGCGGATACCGCCGAAGTCGACTTCATCATCGATGGTGGCGACGACACCAACAACAACATCCAGGTCTCCGCGACCGGCATTGTGCCCGGCGAGTTCAACCAACTGATCGCGATCTACGACAAGGACTCACCGACGGTGGAGGACACGCTGACCCTCTACCTTAATGGCGATCCGGTCGCGTTCAGCGGTGTCGCCGACGCCAGCGACACCAATGCCGGGGGCACGACCAACAACTTCTCGGGTTCCGACGGATCCGGGATCGGTGCCAAGAATGCCAGTGAGGCCCTGCAGAACTCGTTCGGGCTTCCGGGCTTCCCGCCGGGAGCGTCGGCCGCCTTCGAAGGGCAGATCTCGATCGTCCGGGTGTACGACCGGAAACTCTCGATCGCGGAGGTCGAAGCCAACTTCGATGCGATCGCCCAAGTGATCCAGAGCTTCACCGGAACGGGCGGTCCCGGATCAAGCGTGACGACCACGCTCGGTGCCACGGTCACCCTGAATGCGGATGGGTCCTTTGACTACGATTCGGCCGGATTGGCCGACATTCCCGAGGGTAATGTGGTGATGGACACTTTCGACTACACGATCAGTGACGGCGCCGGCGGGACGACCACCGCCACCGTGACGGTCAACGTGACCGGCGTCGGCAACTTCCTCGCGGTGGACGACAACTTCGGGGTCAACGAATCGGACGGTCCGACCGTCTTCGATCCGGTGGCCAACGACCTCGGTGCCGATGCCGTTGTGGTGGAGTTGCAGAGCGATGTTTCGAACTTCGCCACCAACATCCCGACCGGCACGGTCAATGGTGAGACCGCCGACTTCCGCGACGGATCGAATCACGGCTGGCAGTTCCTATGGAACGCTCCGACCGGGTGGACGTCGGGCGGTTCCTTCGACGGCACGACCGGGGCGCTGGGGTCCGAGGCGGACTACCTGCCGCTGGTTTGGGATGCCACCGTGGGAGGTTGGCTGGTCGATGACGACGGTGTTGACAGCAATGCCACTGCCGAACCCGGCGCCTATCTCCGCATCAGTCCCGACGGAACCGGCATCCCCGGACTGGGATCGACGCAGAACACCGCGGGCAACGACAAGGACCGCTGCCTGATCCTGGCCTACACCGTGGACAGCGACGGCTACTACGGCATCACTGGCAGCACGATCTCGGTGCCTTCCGGATCGAGCGGCGGCATCTCGGTGGAGACGCTGGTCGGGCCTGCGGCGATCAACAGCACACCCGTTGCGGGTGGAGCGACTGCGAGCTTCGATCAGTTGCTTGGATTCGCGAATGCGGACGACACGATCTACATCGCCATCAGCCCCAGTGGCTCGCGGTCGAGCGACTACTTCGCGGATCTCGACTTCACGATCGTGAAACTCCCGAGCGCGGACTCCCAGCTCAACGACATCCTCGGAACGGTCACCACGGACGGCAGCACGATCACCTATGATCCCGGCACCGTGTTCAATGGCCTCGCCGCGGGACAGACGGTCGATGAGACGATCACCTACACGATCCGCGACCTGTCCTCGACGCTCGACTACGACGGCGGAACGGTGGCCTTCGCGGTCGGGCAAACCGTCACCAGCAGCTCCGGCGGCAGCGCCGAGATCCTGTCGATCAGTGGCGATGCGACGAGCGGGACGCTGCGGCTTGGCGTGATCAGCGGAACGATCAACGACAACGACACGCTGGCCGGCGGCGGTGGCGGGGCCGCCCTGGCCAACGGAACTCCGGTGGCCAGCACCAGTGTTTCGACCGCCGAGTTCACGGTGACGGTGACGGGCGAAAACGACGCGCCGACGGCCAACGCCGACCCATTGGCCGCCAACGCCGACGAGGACACGGGTGTGACCGGCGCGCTTTCGGTCCTGATCAACGACACCGACCCCGACCAAGGCGATTCCCTGACGCTCGTCGTCAGCGAGGTCCAGAGCACGACGGTCAGCGGACCGACCGTGGTTGCGACCGACAAGGGAGGATCGCTGACCATGTATCCGGACGGGACTTTCGACTACGTCCCGCCGGTCACCTTCAATCCGCTTGCGGTCGGGGAAACCGATACCGACACCTTCACCTACCTGTGTGAGGACAGCGGCGGTTTGCCCGCTCCAGCGGCCGTGCTCGCCACCATCACGATCATCGGTGCGAATGATCCGGTTACGGCAACGGCGAACGACTATGCGGTCGATCTCGATGCCTCGGTCTCGGGCAACGTGATCACCGACGACACCGGTTCCGGAGTCGACAGTTCGGTCGATACCAACGACACGCTCAGCGTTTCCGATATCGACACCAGCGCGACCAAGGGCTTCGTCAATCTGCAGTCGGATGGCTCCTTCTTCTACGATCCTGGCTGCGCCTTCGAAACCCTGGCTCCGGGTGCGACCGATACCGACACCTTCGTTTACACGCTCGATGACAGCCAGGGGGCGACCGACACCGCCACGGTTACGGTCACGGTGACCGGCGTGAACCAGCCTGCGGACGTGCCGGACGCCGCCAGCCTTGCCCAAGTCGTGATTGGCACGGGTAACCAGGCACTGGGTGATATCGTGGTGCTGGATACCGATAGCAACCGTTCAACGGTCGTGGCGGGCTCCGAACCCTTGTTCCGTTACAAAGACAACGTGGCGGTGTTCAGTGACGGACGGCCCAACGGGGACGCCGACATGGACCTAGATTCCGATACGGGTGGCTCGACCCTGAATGCTGGGGCCGGCTTCTCGGTGGAACTCGGATTCCTACCGCAAACGGCCGATCTTACCGGAACCGTGGTGGTGTTTGAAGTGGGTGGCAGCTCCAATGGCTCCGCCATCCTTCTCGTCGATGGCATTCCGCACCTGCTCTCGAAGGCGGGTAGCGGAAGTGGAAGCGAACCGACCGACGACAATCCGGGCGACAATGTCTTCCAGGATCTCGACTGGCTGGGAGACAGCGTGGTCGTAGTGCCGCTCTCGACGGTTCCCGTGCTGCCCGGAGGGTTCAATGAGTTGGCCGTCGTGTACGACATTTCCAATGACACGGTGAAATACTCCCTGAACGGGGCGCCCGAGGGGACCGCCACGCTTCTCAACAACGACTCCGTCAACTGGTACGGCGACCATACCACCAACATCGGCAAGGGCGCGGGCAGCGGTGTCGGTGGCAACACCAACTCTGGAACGGGCCCGTTCAGGGACAGCAACATCAGCAATCCGGCGGGCGGTGTTTCCGCGGTTCCTTGCGTCAACTTCTGGAACGAGGCGACCGGCAGCGCGGCGGGTGTCGCGACGGAGTCGCTGACCGCCACGCTGACCATCCAGAGCTGGAACGGAAGCGACAGCCTTTCGGGTCTGAGCAACGACGGTGGCGGGGTGTTCTCCGTCAGCGGTAGCGCCGCAGCCGTCAACGCCGCGCTGGCAGCGATGGAGTTCGTGCCGGGTGGTGTGACGACCTATCCGGTCACCATTTCGATCTCGATCGACGACGGTGACGAGGACTCGGGCGGTGCCATTACCGGCTCGATCTACATCAATGATGCGGTGCCGGCCACAGTCTATGTGGATGACGACTTCGGTGGTGCTTTCCTCGATCCGATTGCGGATGCCGACGGCGGCACACCGGTCGTTGGCGCGACTCTCGGTTTCGATGCCTTCGCGACCCTCACCGAGGCTGTGGCCGCGGTGGATCCGGCGGGCACGATCGTGGTGAACGACGGCGATTACTCCGCTGAAGGGATCGGTCTGACGGCGGTCGCTCCGGGTGTGACGCTTCAGTTGACCGGAAGCGGCGGCAGTCCGGGTGGAAGCACCGTGATCATCGGCTCCCTCAACGCGAGCCCGACCAACGTGGTCGAAATCGGCGAGGAAGGCCTGGTGCTCGGAAATGATGCATCGACCAACAATATCGACTGTCCGATCACCGGGACGACCGGGACTTTGGAGAAGGTCGGCACGGATACGCTGGTTCTTGGAGCCGCATCGACCTTCACCGGTGCGACGACGGTCACCTTGGGCACGCTCCAACTGGGAGACGGCACCCTGACCGGGACCGTGGCGGGGCCGATCGTCAATGACTCGAGCCTCGTCTTCCATCCGATGGACACCGACACGGTGGTGCAGAGCCAGATCATCAGCGGCACGGGAAGTGTGACCAAGCTGGGCTCCAGCACACTCCTGATGGCGGCCGCCCACACCTATTCCGGAGGTACGATTCTGGGTGACGAGAGCAACGACGCCACGAACCTGACCCAGGTCGGCTTGGATAGCGTCGGTGGTCCCGGCTCGGTTACCAGCGGCCCCTTCGGTACCGGCATCCTGTCGATCTACGGAGCGGGTCTCAGCTCCGACGGCGCTGCAGCGCGAACAGTTTCCAACGACCTGTTCTTCGAGAATGGTGGTGGCAACAGTGCCTACCTCGGAGACGCGGTCAACAATGGCACGCTGACATTCGACGGTCCGGCCACGCTGACGGCCAACCGTGGTATCAGCGTCGCCAGTGATGTCGATCTCGCGGGAGATATCGGTTCAACCGTTGCCGGTGCGGGCATCGTGTTGCGGGGCGGCGGGCGGATGATCCACAGCGGTTCCAACACCTACGTTGGTGCCACGGTGATGGAGAACGGCACACTGGAACTGAACGGCTCCCACACGGGCGGTGGAACCTACACCGTGGATCCGGGATCCCGGCTTGAGGGCAATGGTTCCACGGATTCGGCGGTGGATGTCGACGGCACCCTGAGTCCGGGAGGTAACGGAGTCACCACGCTGACGACCGGGCCGCTGACGGTTTCCGGGGTTCTTGAGATCGATGTCGACAACACCGCGGGTGCACCCGGGGCGGCCTTCGACCAGTTGGTCGTCAACGGAGCTGTCACCCTGACCGGTCCGACGCTCACGGTGTTCGAGGTCGGTGCACCGGAGGCGAGTCCGGCACCGATCGTGGTCATCGACAACGACACGGCTGGCGACGCGGTGACGGGAACATTCGCCGTCGGTGACCCCTTCAGCAACGACTACCTTGGCTCGGGCAGGACGGGCGCCGTGGACTACGTCGCAGGAGACGGAAACGACGTCGCGTTGATCGCTTATTCGATCATCGAGGGCTGGCGTTTTGCCAACGGTCTCCCGGTGGACGGTAGCCTGGATGAGACCGACACCGACGGTGACGGTTTGGTCAGCCTGCTGGAGTTCGGTTTCGGGACGGAGATCGGGGTATTGGACAGTGGCCCGTTGAATCCGGACGGTTCCGTCAATGGTTCGCCGACGACGCAGCTGACGTTCGGTGGCGGGGTAACATTCGATGCGTTGTTCATCCGTCGCGACGACTTCGGGCAGCCCGGGAGCGTGAGCTATACGGTCGAGTTCAGCAGTGACCTCGGCACCTTCTACCCGAGCGGTGCGAGCCCGGGCAACGTAGCCGACTCGACGGACGATCCGGACTACCATGTCGCGAGTGTCCCTTATCCGCCGCTCCTCCCGGACGGTAAGAAGGCCCGCTTTTACCGGGTCCGGGTGGAGGTCGTGCCCTAAGCGCCTCCTAGCCGCATTGTCCGCGGCGAAGCATAAGCAATCCAAGTGTCAGGGTGGCCAATCGGTCACCCTGACTGGCGTCGGAAAGGGGAAAAGCTCAGGCAGTCCAGCCGATCCGTGCAGAAAGCCTGCCGCGAGACCCCACGCCCTCGGGCTCGTTGCTTAGCCAGTGTTTCTCTCCGGCCCTATTTCCGACCGGGTCGCAAACATCTTGAATTTCGGGCACGATCTGTGCGTATGGGAGACGTCGCCTAAGCGTACTCCTCATGAAGTCATCACTTGCCCACGGAGCCCTCGGGGCTGCCGTCTTGCTTCTGGCCCTCTCGCATTCCGCCGGAGCCAGGACCTTCACCGACCAGCAAGGTCGAGAGATCGAGGCCGAGGTCACGTCGGTTTCCGGTTCGAATGTCACGCTGCTCCTGGACAGCGGTAAGAAGTATACCTTTCCGATTTCCAAGCTCAGCAGCGCCGACCAGCTCTACATCAAGTTGTGGAAGGCCGACCCGAAGAAGTTCGAGACCGACAAGCCGGACGCCTCGGGTGATTCCAAGCCGGCCGCGATCCCGGATAACATCGATTACTCGATCGAGATCGAGCCGGAGAAAGAGCGGATTCGCAAGGGTTCGAAGACCGATGTCGGCAATGGTGAGATTACCCCGGAGGAGTGGATCTTCGAAATCGAACTGGAGAACTGGTCACGCGCGCCGCTGGAAGGCCTCGAAGTCAGCTACCGGATCTATCTCGACACCAAGGCGTCCGACAAGATCGGCTTCGAAGATGCGCAGAAGGTCTACGGTCACCGGATGAATGTGGAGAAAATGACCCATGGCGCGAAGGTGACCGTCAAGACCCGGCCGGTGATCGTGAAGGATCTGGAGCTGGACGGGGACTTCGTTTTCACCGACGGCTCTCGCAACCGGCTGAGCGACGACATCGAGGGGATCTGGATCAAGGTCTGGCACGGCGACAAGAAGGTCGCCGAATACAAGTCGAACAACTCGACGGTGAAGAAGGCCAAGTGGGCGGACGACGAGAAGGCCGATCCGAACCCCGAAGCCGCCCCCTGATTGGAGAGCGGGGAGAGTGTCGCCTTTTACCCGAATCTCAGCCCGACTCGGCCACGTCGTCGGTGATACGGTCCGCCTCGATCGCGATCCGGCTGTAGATGTCGTTGACGTCCTTCGGCGTGAGATCGAGGTCATCCCGCTCCGCCTCCAGCGTCTCGAGCAGGATTTCGGTGAAGCGCTGCAGGTGCTCCTTCCGGATTCCGCGTCCCGCGTGGACCTGTCTCATTGACCGGCCGGTGTAGAACAGCGGACCGCCGAGGGCCTCGCTGAAGAATTCCTTCTGCATCTTCGTCAGGTGCTCCATCGGCACCTTCTCGAAGAAGGGGGCAAGTAGCGCGTCGGACGTGACCCGGCCGTAGAATGCGTCGACCAACTTCTCGATGCCGGCCTCCCCGCCGACCCGTGTGAAGAGCGATTCGGTTTCCATGGATTCCATCTCATCAGATGCACGGCGAATGCCAAGTGGTCAATGAGTGGAACCGGTTTGGGTTACGACCCGCCTTGCCACTCTTCAGCCGAGATACGTTGCCAGCAACCGCAGGGCGGCACGGATCGAATCGAGCGATGCGGTCTCGGATGCGGTGTGGTAGCCGGTGGTCGGGATCTGAAGCGTAGTCCCGTTGATCCGTCCGTCGGTCGCTGCCGCAAGCCGGCCCAGTTCGGTCCGGCCGAGCGACATCGGCTTCGGCCGGTCCAGGTTCTCATGCTCGATCCATGCGTCCTTGAAGTCATGTCGGACGCCGAGGACTTGGCAAAGGGTCTCAAGCTCGGCGGTGAACTTCGGATCGAACTCCGCCGATGCGTCCTTGCGGCGGAGCACCAGCTCCTGGGCTCCGGCGGCTTCGGGGGTGGGATAGGGTGAGGTGTCGAGCACCAGCAGGCGATTGGTCTCGATGCCTTCCCGACGGAACCACTCGAGCGCGTAGCGCCATGAGCGTCCGGCTTCCTCCTGAGCGGTGAAGAGCGCGGTACCACCGAACCCCTGGCGGAACAGGTGAACGATCAGGGCCACCGAGAGAACGTTGTCGAGCTGGGCCGAGAGGTGCGTTTCCGTGACCCGAAGGCGATCGAGAAACGAAACCGGCGCTCCCGGTTGCAGGAACTCGAGACCGTCGAGTTCAAAGATGAGGTTGTGACGCGCAGGGCAGAGGTAGGAGTGGGAAATCACACCCTGGCCGAGGTAGGTGCCGGTGTAGGGCAAGTGGGCCTGGACCCTCTGTCCGGCGAACCGGTCGGCGATGGTGGCCGCCATCTGCTCCGACAGCGAGTCGCCCGTCAGGTCTCCGCGGTTCGAGGAGATGAAGGCGGCATACTGGAACTCGTTCGGGCCCGTGCAGAGCAGGCCGTGGCGGTCGATGTGGGCGGAAAGCGTCAGCAGTTCGGGGTTTTTCCCGCGGGCGACCAGTACGCCCAGGTGTCGCTCGACCTGCAGGTCGAGTTCCTCGAGTTCACGTCGCAGGACCCTGAAAAACGAATCTTCCGTGCCGACGACCGAGGGCTCCCGGACCAGTTGCTGGAGCGTCTCGAGGAAGCCGGACAGGTCGGCGTGGGCATCGATGACGCTGGTTTTGTCGGACATCGGATTGTGCGTTCCTTCAGCAGAACCAGTGCCGTGCAGTGAGACGAAATCAGGCGCCGCCCAGCGCCGACGCACACATCGCGAATAGCACGGCGAGCGCGAGAACCCCCACGGCAATGGTCCCGAGGATAAGCCCCGAGAGGACGCCCATGGTGATCATGGCGGCGCGGCGCCAGCCCGGTGTGGTTTGCGCCATCACGATCATCGCCACGATGACCACGAGCAGCACCGCTCCGCCAACAAAGAGTCCGCCGCTCGATTCCGAGATCCCGGTTCCCACCATGCTGAGAGCCAGCAGGGCTGGCACGACCGTGAGTCCGGCCAGCCCGATCCGCGAGAGGATACTCGGGCGCGGGGTCGGCATCGGAGGCGGGGTCTCCATGGCAGCTGGGACTATGGACGGCGCAGACGGAAAAAGCGACGGCTTTCGAGACCCGATTCCTGCACTTCAATCCAAGGGGCGCTGGTGGAGCGCGGCTCGGTGACGGTCTGCCACGGGCTGGAGCCACCGGGGGTGTCGCTCGATTCGAGGACCATGAAGGGCTCGTCGAAGGGCCAGCGGAGTTTCGGCAGGCCGCCCTCGATCGCGATTTCAAGCCGGGGAAGGGGTTCGTCGCGGTTCGGGATGCCGTCGAGGTCGCGATCGCGCCCGAGGCGCTCGCCGCTGCCGTCCGGGACGCCCATCAGGGTCACTACGGCATCTCCCGTACTGATCAAGAGCTCGAGTTCCGCGCGGGTGAGGGGGCCGAACGAGTCGGAATCGCTGAGATAGTCGTCGGTTCCCGGCCGATAGACGAAGGATCGCGCTTCTCCCTCGATCTCGCCGTGGATCACGAGGTCGATGTTGCCGCCTGCCGCCTGGTTCTGGAGGATGTTCCACTCGGAGTCTCCGGGAGCCAGGGTGGTCTGGTCGACAGGCTTGCTGAAGCCGACCGTCGGTGCCGTGCCCGTGTCGAGGCAGTGGAGGAAGGCGCTGATGTTGCGCTTGACCGTGGCGTCGTTGGCGAAGAGGCCGAACACCGGACGGGAGAGGAAGGTGAAGAGGTCGGGGTCGAGGCCGTCGTGCGTCAGCCCGAAGCCGCTCAGAGACGGGTCGATGTCGCTGCCGGTGAAGAAGCGCTTCTGGTAGACGTTGCGGAGGTGTGGGACTTTGACGTCCTGCGGCGAGCCCATGATGTTGCCGGGGATGATCAGGTTGTTGCTTCCCGTCGGCAGCGCGTGGCAGGTGTTGCAGGTAAGACCAGGGACGTAGAAGTCGTTGACGAAGATATCGAGGCCGGCGAGCGGGTCGCCGGCGTTCGGGTCGCCGGAAGGAAAGCTGGCGGGCAGGGTGCCGTTCAGATTCTGGTTGGGGTTCGGCTCGAAAACGATCGTATGGATGAACTCGCGGAAGGCATCCATGTCGGCGGGCGCGAGTTGGCTGCCGCCAAGCAGTCCGTCGAAGGCCGCATTGAAGGCATTGAAGCCCGGTCGGTCACCACGCCAGTGCAGCGGGTCATGGCTCTCGATTCCCTTCAGGGTCTGCGTCGTCATCGGGCCCTTCATCGGATGGAGCTCGAAGGTGACGTCGGTGCCGACGATGGGATTGAACTGGGTGACGATGTCGAGATCGCCGTCGGGGTTCCCGAGGTCCCACGCGAGTTCGTCGCGGTCGGCATCGATGTGGCACGACGCACACGACTGGGTGCCGTTTCCGGAAAGCAGCGCGTCGTAGAGAAAGCCTCTTCCCTCGCGAATGGTCACGGGTGTCGGATCGTGGCTGCCGACGGGACTTTCGAAGAGAAGCGACGAAGTGCCGGTGTCCATGACCGAGACCGTGTTGGAGATCCGGTTCATCACGTAGAGGCGGCCGGTCGACGCCTGCAGCGCAAGCCCCCGGGGACCGCGCTTGGTTCTCGTCTGCGGAGTGCCGTCATCGACGGGATGCACGGAGACACGATCCACCACAACCCCGTCGCTTGCCCTGACCCTTGCGATCCGGTCGGTGCCGAACCCGGCCACCCACAGGTGCAGGCCGTCCGGCTCGAACGCCAGATCCATCGGCTGGGCGATGGCGGTCGCCTTGGCGGCCGGATTGGGAAGCGTGGCGTAGTCGATGCCCGGGTTGAGGTCGAAGGGAGCCACCGTAGGGGCGGCGCCGGTCGTGATGCGGGTCAGCCGGTTGTCGACCGAATGGCCGCGCTGGTTGGGTTCGAAACGCACCAGATTGCGGGCGTCGGTGTTGCTGACCCACAGCTCGTTCGAGCCGGGCCGCGGTTTGACGATGAAGTTCACCGTGCCGACACCGCTGAAGTAGCGCGTGACCGACAGTCCCGGCACGCTGATTTCCGCGACGTCGTGATCGGGCATCAGCGGCTTGGGAAAAAGCCGCGGATCGTCAGCAGTGACGATCAGCCCCGCATCCGGCGGCGGGGGGAGGGCGGGGTTCGTCGGCGCGGGTTGGGGAGGGGCCAGACCGGCGGGAAGCAAAGTGGTGCGGTTGCCGGACAGGGCGAAGGCGGCGAAGATCTTCGAGCCGTCATTCGAAACCTCGAGCGAACGTGGCGACACGCCCTGCAGCGGGATCACGGCCTCCTCCGATCGGGTGGCGACATCGAACACCCGGAGCTCGTTGGTTCCGGCGCAGCAGACGAAGGCCTTACCTCCGGCGAAGACGAGGTCGTTCGGTTCGTCCTTGCAGTGGAGTGTCGCGACGACGCGCCGCTCGCTGAGAGAGACAATGCTGACCGAGTCCGAAACCTGATTGGCCACCCACGCCTCGTCGTTCGAAACCACATTCACCGACACCGGTTCGACTCCGACCGGAATCTCGTGGATCAGCACGGGAGCCGGATTCGCGGCGTTCGAGATGTCGAACACCGACAGCCGGCCGTCCGGGGCGTTGACGGCGAAAAGCAGCGAGCCGTCGGGCGAAAGGCAGACCGGACGTGACTGGCGTGACTCGAAATTGCGGTAGGTCTGGGCGTTCAGACGCGCGGCGAACCCGAGGCACAACAAGGCCATCAGGGCCACGGTGGCTCGTCGGCGGACCGGCGGGTCAGTGGGTTTTCCAATGGCCATTGATCAAGGGTAGTGTCCTCGCCATCGGGCATCAAAACCCATTTGGCGGAAATCCTGCGCATGGATCCACGGTGGGGCGGCTGGGCCAAGGAAAAGCCCCGCCAGCTGCCGCTGACGGGGCCCGTTCGCGGAATCTCTGTTCAAGGCGTCTCGGTGGCGCTCGCGCGCATGAAGCCCTTGTCGGGGAAGTTGTCCGAACCGTCCAGACTGACGGAGCGGTATTCCCAGCCCACGCTCAACGGTGGTGCGCCGGGCGGCAGGACGGCAGTCGACTCGACACTCACGGGTGCGGTGAAGTCGGACAGGTCGAGCGTGCCGGCGACGCTGTAGTCAACGCCATCGACACTCGCGAGCGTGGGGGAAGCCGCGTTGAACACGGCGTTCAGTCTCGCGGCGAAGGTGAGGATGAGCTCGGGGTCGGCATCGCCGTCGTCACCGTCGGCCGTGACGAGGAACACCTTGCCGTTGTTGGCGCCGTCGGTCGGATCCCCGTCGAAGCCGAACTCGCCGATGTTGTCGACACCGTCGCCGTCCGGGTCGGCACCCGGCAACTTGTCGGCCGGACTGGCAAGCACGCCCGGATTGGCAAACACGGTGTTCTCGATCCAGTCCTCGAACGGCGTGAAGGCCCCGGTGACGACGAGCTCGATGTCCTGGTTGTTGATCTGGAGCATGCCGGTGGCACTTCCGATCGGACCGCTGAGGTCGGCGCCGTCGAAGGTGCCGGTCAGGGTGCCGCTCTGAACCAGAACGTAGACCCCATTCTCGAGTCCTCCGAGGTTGGTGAAGTTGAAGTCGGAGAAGCCGAAGACGCCGTTGCCAAGCGCGGTGTCGCCGGTGACGACGATCTGGTCGCTGGCTCCGATGGCATCGAGCTCGAAGTCAAGAATTCCCGAGCCCGCGGCAGGTGCGGTGAGATCGAGGTTGCCGTCGATGGTCAGGGTGCCCGCCGAGGAGCCCGGAGCGAGGCTGGCGTCGGCCGCGACGATCACGTTCGAGGTCACCGAGCCGCTGCCACCAAGCACGCCATCGTTGACCAGCGTGTCTCCGGTGTAGGTGTTGGTGCCTTCGAGCAACCATGTTCCCGGACCATCCTTGATCAGCGAGACTCCGGCCCAGCCGGCTCCGTACGAGCCGAGGTCGTCTTCGATGACGCCCGTTCCTTCGCCGGTCAGGGTCAGGTCGCCGCCAAGGTCGTTGTAGATGATGTTTTGGCTGGCAACCGTTCCGGCAAGCTTCCGGTAGAAGCCGCCCGCGGCGACTTCAAGTGTCGCGCCATTGGTGCCGATCGAGAAGGAACGCAGCGTGTCGTTGGCAGGATCGTTGCCGGTCAGTCGCAGCGTGCCGCCGTCGATCAGGATCGAGTAGTAGTTGTTGCGAAGCTCGCTGAAGGCGCGGGCGGCACCGTAACCGAATCGATCGGTCTCCAGCGTGCCGCCTTCGATGAATACATAGGTTGTCCCGTTGTTTCCGAAGAATCCGCCGGTCGAGTAGAGCTGCGCGGTGTTGTTCACCGTCACGGTGCCTTCCACCACCCGGGTCTGCCCGGTGTAGGTGTTGACGGCATCGAACTCCAGCGTGCCCGGGCCGGTCTTGTTGACGCCTCCGGCGCCGCCCGAGTTCTCCAGCTCGGCCGTGATCAGCAGGTCGGTGGAGGCGTCTCCGGTCACGTCCGCCACCTCGAAGGTCCGGAGGCCTTGAGGCGCCATGCCGAAGGTCATCGGGCCGATGGTCGAGGGGATCGCTCCACCCACCGTGACCTTGCCGGTAAGGAGGACATTCTCGTCATTGAAGGAGTCCGGGCTGGTGGCGGTCCACTGGGCTTGGTTGAGCAATGTGATGTCGCCGATGTGGGCGTGGGTGCCGCCGCTCTGGGTGAGCGTGCCGCCGTCGATGATGATGTCGCCATCGAGGCCACCTTCGCTCGCAGGATCGTCCCGCTGGATGGAGTTGGTTTCGGTGATGTTGAGCTCGGATGTGGGGCCGACCGTGATCTGTGACTGGTCGTGGATGCTGTCGGCCTGGTCGGTCGAGGCAATCAGGATCGAGCCATTGCTGACGGTGGTGTCGCCAAGGAGGTCGAGAGTGGTGAGCAGTTCGACCCGGCCTCCGCCGACCACGTTGAACGTCGCATCGCCCTGGAGACTGGAGCCGTCCAGAGCGTAGTCGTTCCCGGCGGTGTTCGAGAAGGTGACCTTGCCCGGGAAGTAGCTGTCGCCGTCGGCATCGTCGATGAGCACGGTGCCGGCGCCGACGTCGGTGAATTCAACCGCGTCGAAGTTGTAGTAAAGGTTATCGGTCGAGGTCCAGTTGGTGTCGGGACCGCCGACTTCCCAAAAGGTTGATGCCGCCCCGGTCCATTGGTGGGTCTGCGGCTGGAGCGTCACTTCGAGGGTGCCGGCGTTGTCATTCCAGAGCGCGGGCCGCGCGGTGGCGGGATCGAGCACGAGGTTCACACCCGGCACTCCGACGATGCCGCCGGTGTAAGTGATCACCGGGTGGGGCCCCACGCTGGTCAAGGTCGTCGGCAGTTTGATCCGGTTGTCGATTCCGTTCAGGTCGAGCACGTTGGTCGTGAGCGAGGTCGTGGCCGGGTCGACTTCAACGGTCGGAAATCCGCCGCCGGTCGAGTCCATCGCCAGCAGTTGGGTGTTCTCCTTGTTGTCGACGACGTAGAAGCGACCGTCGGTCATCACGATCTGGACCGTGAACGGCAGGTTCTCGATCGGCGCGCCGGAGTCACCTCCGAGCCGGAGTTCGCCGCCGTTGATCGTCCAATCGGTCGAGGCGGCGGTGAAGCCAGCCCCGATCCGGATCAGACCGTCGTTGAGCGTCGTCGTGCCGGTGTAATCGAGGTCGGCGAAGGTCACGTCGAGCGTCCCGGTGCCGTCCTTGATCAGATTGCCGGGTCCCGCGATCGAGTTGGTGAACGGGTAGAAGTTGCCGGTGCCGGACAAGGTGCTGCTGGTGGCCGGAGCGAGGCTCATGGTCGAGCTGGCCGGGAAGAGGAACACATCGTCGTCGTCGACCTCGAGCGTGCCGCCGAGCATCTTCAGGGGGGGAAGGTTGTCCTGCCCCGCGTTGCCCGCGGAGACGCGGAAGGCGCCACCCGGATTCACCGAGATGCTCTCGACGTTGCGCAGCGCCTGGGTGTCCCCAGTGAGAGCCACGGTCCCGCTGTCGATCAGGATGTTGCCGGTGTAGGGCATGTTGTCGTCCGGAACGATCAGGTCGAGGAAACCGATGCCGAACTTTGTGAGGTCGCCGGCAGAGGTTCCGAGTTCTCCCTCGATCGAGTAGTTCAGGACGTTGTTGTTCACCGTGATCGCCGCCGGGTTCGGCAGGGGGCCGGAGATCTTCACCGCGCTGCTCGCGGCGGTGTCGTCGAAGGTCACCGTGTCGCCATCGAAGAACCTCTCGGTGCCGGCGTTCCAGTTGACCGTGTTGCCGACATCCCAGTCGGGCAGGGTGCCGTCGAACAGTAGTGCGAGACTGCCGAGGTCGACCTCGAGGGTCATCGCGTTGTCGACGATGCCGAAGCTCCGGTGATTGGCGGGATTCAGCAGCGCGAAGTTGTCGCCGATGCCCGCCGCGCCGTCTTCGCTCAGGGTCCCGCTGTAACTGAGAACCGGAATCGGGGTTCCCGGCGCCATCGGGTAGGCGTAGAAGTCGAGATTGGTCGTGCCGTTCAGCACGAGGTCGGTGGTGTTGAAACCGCCGGCGGTCGCGCGGAGTGTCGCGCCTCCCGTCGTGCCCAGCGTCAGCTTGCCGGCGACCGTGCCGTTGCCGCCGAGTTCGCCGGTGTCATCGACGATGACATCGCCCGCGACGCCGTTGCCGTAGAAGTTCACGAGACCGGTCGAAATGGTGAGCAGTCCGTTGTAGCCGGCACCGGCTCCGGTGAAGTCGAGCGTGCCGAAGAATCCCGGATTGCCGAAGATGCCATACTCAAGATTGCCCGATCCAAGCAGGTCGCCGGACATCAACGCCGTGCCGCCACTGACCGTGATCCTCGATCCCGAGGGAGCGATCGTCGTGTTTCCGCTCATGGTCGAGCCGTCGGCGAAGCGCATCGCGCCCGACACATTCGCGCCGCCCGTCCAGCCGAGCCCTGTCAGGCTGACATCATTTGTAACGGTCGTTCCGAGCAGGGAAATCTGAGCTTCGTCGAGCACATCCACCGGGCCTGTTCCGAACGCATTATCGGTGCCGACGAAGACACGGATGTCGTCGATCGTGGTGCCGCCCGTGTAGCTGGTCGGTTCGAGGATGTTGAGGTTGTTGTTCGTTCCCGGTGCGGCGCCGACGATGTTCAGGGCCAGAGGGGTGCCGCCATCGAAGTCTTCGACGCCCACCATCAGTTGGATTGTTTGGGTGACGGTCGGTTCGAAGGTCAGGTTCAGTGTTCCGCCCGACGATGTCAGGCTGCCGAGGGTGCCGGTCTCGGTGGAGATCCAGCCGCCGCCGCCGATCTGACCGAGGATGCCCCCGGCGATATCGAGACGGGTCCCGTTGTTCACGCGGAGTCCCGTATCGAGGGAGACACTGTTGACCGTGACCGTGCCGCCGCCGTTGTCGAAGTGGAGCAGGTCGTTGGTCGTGATGAACGAGGCATTCGACCAGTCGTCCGAAGTCACGAAGGTCTCTCCATCATCGGTGCTGTAGCTGCCACTGAAGCCGGGGCTGTCACCGGACAGGAAAATCTGGGCGCCTCCCTGCTTCGAGATCGCCCCGGAGCCTGCGAGCGGTGAGGAGATGGTCAGCGTCCGGTTGTTGAAGATGGAGCTGGCGATGGTCAGCGTGTCGGCGGCGGTCGCGCTGTCGATCGTGTAGTTGGTCGCGCCGACATGCAGTTCGTCCACGCTGATCGGTTCGGTCAGCGTGACGACGTCTCCGCTCCCGCCGAGGAACGCGATCTGGGTTCCGTCATTCGGTGCCCACGTGGCGTTCGGTGTGTCTCCGGTGGCCGGTTGCCACGAAAGCGATGCGGTATCCCAGTTGCCGGCGCCACCGGCGTCGTCGTCCGCAGGATCCCACTCAATTACGGGGTTGAGGTCGGGTCCCTCGGCAAGGAGCAGATTCAGGTCGACCGTGTCGTCGTTGTAGACCTGCACGTTGGCGATATCGCACTCCGGGAATGAATCGCGGTTGCGGTTCGTCGCGAAACGGATCGCCTGGATGCCGCCGAGATTGAGTGGATCGGTTCCGATCAGGTTCACCGACGGCTGACCGACTTCGGTGATGTACCACTCGGCTCCCGAGCCGGTTTTGCGGATTACGACATGGAGCCAGGTGTTCACCGGGAAAGCGGCCGCCGGAGTGGTGATGGCGACACCCGGGTCGGAGAGGAGGCGGAAGTCGGTCCCATTGAGATCCATCTGGTAGTCGAAGCTTCCCGGTTCGACGTTCGTGTAGAACCCTTGGAAGCTGCCTTGGCTCCAGCTTGGGGATCGCATCCAGAAGGAGACCGTGAACTGGGGTGATCCGCCACCGCCGGTCCACTCGACCCATGCCTCGTCCGCACCCTCGGTGCCGGGGAAGCGGAAGAATCCCGCAGGGTGATAGACGACCTTGGCCGAGCCGCTGAATTGTTCGATGAGGTCGCGACCGTTGCCGGTCTCGTCGGTGAGGAAGTCACCATCCTTGCCATGAAACTTGGCGAAGGGAGCCGCTGTGGCGGCACAGGTGAGCGCAAGGAGGGCGAGTGTGATCCGAGTCCCCGCCTCCGAGGGGAGCAATTGGGTTTTTTTCATCACGAACTGGGGTTTTTTGGCCCTAAAAGCCTGAGCCGTTCCCGTCGTGATGGCAAGATTGTTCCAAGTCCTTCGCGGATCGTTACAATGCGCGATTCCCGCCTACTGGGGCGCTTGGGTCCCCAAACGTCCCCGTTTCAGCGTCTGCAGCAGCACTCGTCCCGGTCCGCGCAGGCTTGTCATGAAGAGCCCTTCACCGCCGAACAACATCTTGCGGCAACCGCTGACGCCCCGGATGTCGTAGTCGATCGAGCCTCCAAACGCCGCGAGATGCCCGGTGCTGACGAGAATCTCCTCACCCGGCGCCAGAAGCTGTTCGGAAAAGTCACCGCTGCCGTGGATCAGCACCGTGCCCTTTCCGGACACTTGCTGGAGGAACAGGCCGGCGCCGCCGAAAAGCGCGGCACCCGCGCGTCGCGCCACCGTGACGCTGATGTCGACGTCCTCGCCCCATGCCGCGAGAAATGATCCGCGGGTCGTGACCACCGGGCCGTCCGCCAGATCCCAGACCGCGATGTGTCCCGGCTGGCTGCTGGCGAGGAGCAGCTTCTGGTCGGGCTTTCGCGCCTCGACCCGGGTCAACGCGATGCCTTCTCCCGAAAGCGAGCGGCGCACCGCGCCACCAACTCCCCCCGGCACCTTGAGTGTCCAGTAGATCCCGTCGGTGAATGCCATCAACGATCCGCGGCTGCACCAGAAGGCGTCACCCTGCTGCGGGTGGATTTCGACCTGCTGCGCGATCTCTCCGGAAATCCTGTAGTCCATGCTCCGGATCCTACGCCAATGAAGGCCTGGCTCAAGGATGTCGCTCGATCGCGGATCAATCGAGAACGGGAGGGGTGAAGGCCGCGCGAATTGCAGGGGCCTCAGGCGTCATCCGCCGTGCCGAGTCGGTCGGCGTACTTCTTCTCCAGACGCTCCCAGTATTTCGACCAGTATTCGTCGTAGTAGTCGTTGGCGGCGTCCTTGATGAAGTCGGGTTGAATGACGACCGGGGCGTTCTCGGGATCGTAGCCTTTGAGGTGGTCCTTGCCGGCGCGCTCGCGGGGGGAGACGAAACGCCAGTCGTCCTCGTTGAAGATCTTCTCGAGGAAGGCATAGCCACCCGGATCGTAGCTCTTGAGTTCCTCACGCGTGTCGATGTGGTTGTGGTCGTGGTCCATCACCCGGTTGGTGTCGAACCACGCCTGGACGATCTCGGCGAAGTACTCGGCACGGTTCTTCGAGGCGTAGCAATCCTTGGGTCCGCCGAAGACGATCCGCACGTCGTCCTTGCCGGTGATCTCCACCTTGGAATCCGTCGGTTCGCCATTCACGAGGATATCGCCGCCGTCGAGGCAGAGCTTGAGCAGCTCCGGTTTCCGATCGGGAAATGCCTTCACCAGCGCATCGAGCAGGAGCACCGGTTCATCGCCACGGACACGACGGAAACGCTGGGCCGCGCGACCGTCGTTCCACAGGCCTTTGGCGAGAGCGTCTTCCCACGTCTTCTTCAATTCCTCGTCGAGTCCTTCGTAAAAACCCGGCCGGTGGATGACGTGGCCGAACTCGTGGATGAGAATGCTTTCGTCGCGCATGCCGCCCTCGAACTCGAGCACGTCCTCTTCCGAAAACAGCACGACCGGGCGGCCTTCGACACGGGTCAGAAATCCCCGGCTGCGCCAGTTGTAGAAAGCCAGCTCCTCACCGGTCTTGTCGTTCCTGAACTGGGGGATGTCCGAGGTCAGCTCGTCGTGGCCGACCAAGATGCACAGCACGCCGCCCTCGCGGATCCGTTTCGAAATCTCCGGCTTGAGCTTGGTCATCATTTTGCCGAACTGGTAAGCCGCCTCAAGGTGCGCGTAGTCGGAGACCTTGTCCGATGTGGCGATCAGGATGTCCTCGACCATCGTGCCCTTCTTGAAGAAGTCGCGGTCGAGCTTGTACTCCTCGGCTTGCTCGTCGGTCACGGGAAGAACCTCGTGGGCCGAGATCGGCGTGAAAAGGCAGGCGAAGCCCAGCAGGGCGGAATGGAATCGGATCACGCCCGATGGAACGGCCGGGCCGGGGGCATCCTTTCCGCCAATGCCGAGCGAATCAGTTCGCCGGAACCTGCACCGGTCCGACGACCCAGAAGCGCCGGGTGGCGGCCGGGTTCGGAGGAGTCACCGCGACCTGCACGTCGGCCCCGGTACCGGGGACCGTTTGGATCAGGGTGAAGTTCACGAGGTCTTCGGTGTAGAAGATCCCGTAGTTGTCGGTGGTGTTGGTCGAGAAAGTGAGTTCGAAGTCGCCACTCGTCAGCTTCTCGGCACCTACGATCTGGATCTGCGGAAGAGGGGTGAGGGAAGCGCCATCGGTGGATTCGAAGCCCGGCGGGACCGGCAAGACGCTGGTGAGTCCGGCTGCGGATGCGTAGGTGCCGGCGGGTGCCGGGATCGCGTCGCGCATCCCTTCGATCGGAGCGTAAGTGCCCGCTTCCGCAAGGTTGGCGATGGTCGCCATGGGGCCCGTCGCATACCTGCCGGCCGGCGCGGGGGTTTGCTGATCCGATCCGGAATTCGTCACGTAGAAGCCGGGGTCGGCCGGAATCTGTGCCCGCATGCCGTCGACCGGGGTGTAGTGGCCTGCGTCGGCTGGATCCGGGGTCAAACTTCCCGGAGCATCGGTATAGGTGCCGGCGGGTGCAGGGAACTGCTCGGGAGATCCGATGATGTTCACGTAGTAGCCGGGACTTGCCGGAATCGCCTGGCTCATGCCCGGGACCGGCGTGTAGTGACCGGGGGGTGCGTCGAAGGCCGTCGTCATGTCCGGATTCGGAGCGTAGCGCCCTGGCGGGGCGGGCACGATCTGGCCGTTGACCGTATCGATGTAGTATCCCGGCGGGCTCGTCAAAGGCGTCGAAAGGAAATGCGTGTGGTCACTGAGTTGGCCGGCGGCAGATACAACCACTTCGAGGCTGCCAACCTCGCCGGGCGGACGGGTGAAGACGATTTCCTCGTGGGTGCTGGAAACCACCACGCCGGCACTGGCTCCGAAGATCACGGTCGGACTCAGGCCGAAATTCGAACCGGTGAGCGTGATCTCGGTGGCCACCGGGGACGGACCCGTGGCAGGGCTGATGCCCAGGATGGTGGGAGGGTCGTAGTCGAAGTCGAAGGTCGGACTGGTCTGCCCGCCCACCGTCACTTCCACCGGAATGTCGAATCCTTCGCCTGGCGGCAGGGTGAAGCTGAGCGTGTTCTGGGTCTGCGAGTCGACCGGGATCGTGACCGAGTTGAAGTCGAGGGTCGCCACCGTGCCGAAGTTCGTTCCGTTCAGCGTGACCGGGACACCGCCCGCGGTTGGCAGTGCGGCGGCGGTGACGCCGACAATGGTCGGGGGCTGGTAGGAAAACTGTCCTGTCGGTCCGCTGGACTGGCCGCCGGCGATCACGGTGACAGGAAGATTGGTCCCCTGACCGGCCGGGGCCTGTGCGGTGATCGAGCCGTGGCTCCAGCTGGTGATGCTCGCGGCGCCCGTACCCACCGTGACGGATCCGTTGAGCCCGAAGTTGGAGCCGGTAATCGTGAAGGTGCCGCCGCCCTGGGTGGGCGACGAGCCGCTGACTCCGCCGACATTGATGCTGGGGGGCTGATAGGAAAAGAACCCGCTGCCTTGTTCGCCGTCGAGCGTGACCTTGACCTGGACGTTGGCTCCTTGGCCGGGCGGTAGGAGAAAGGTGAGCTGGTTGGGGGAGGGGTCGCCGATGATGGTCGCCATCTGCCCGCCGACCGTCACGGTCGGGTCTTCGTTTCCCAAGGGAGGGTCGTTATCATCGAGCCCGGTTCCGTTGATCGTCACTTGGATGTTGCCGGTCGTCGGTGCGGTCGGCGGGTTGAACGAACTGATCACGGGCGCTGCCTCGGCCAGCGCGGGGAGGAGGAAAAGGAAGACCGCTTTCTTCATCTGACCATGGGTCTATCGGAAACGGGACAGGGTGGCAAATGCATCCGATCCCGAGATCAAGGAGGGGCGTCCTTCGGGCGCCCATTCATGCCAAGGAGGAGCCCCCTTTCAGACCACCCCGAAAAAGAAACGGCCCGGCCTCGCGAAAGCACGCGAGCCGGGCCGATGGAGAGGGTCGGAATCAGTCCTTCAGCAGCTTGACCATCGCCTCACCCATGGCGAGGCCGACGTCCATGTAGGTCTTGGCGTTGCCGCCGTAGTGACCGTTCGAAGCTCCGCCCTGCGAGATCGGGTTGGTATAGACGGTGGCGACGTTGCCCTTGAACTCCGGGTGCTTGCCGGACTCACCATCAACCGCGAGCTGGGCCTCAAGGATCAGCGCGTCGTTGCCGGTCGCCTTGCCCTTCTCGGCCTGACCGAGCGTCGCGCAGACGAACTTGGCGTCGGGCGCGTCGAAGGTCTCGCGGAGCGCCTTGATGAAGTTCACCAGGTTTTCCTCATACTTGGTCGCGTGGGCCAGGTTGTAGCGGTCCTTGTCACCCTGCCAGTAGAAGAAGCCGGCGACCTCATAGCCCTTGGCATCCGGGTAGTAGGTGTTGAAATCTTCGAGCACCTTCTTGGCGTCGGCGATGTCGGTGTCCCACTGCTTGCCGGCGTACCAGCCGATTGGCTCGGGCTCGCTGCCTTTTTCCCAGCGCAGCGGCGACTCCTTGTAGCCGGCGTAGGTGTAGGTGACTTCCTTGCCGGTCTTCTTGTCGGTTTCGGTGAAGTCGTAGCCCTTGCTGCCCGGAGGCAGGAGGTCCCAGCCGAGGCTGCGGTTGCCGATGCAGCTCTTGAGTACCATCACCGGCTCCTCCATCGCGGTGCCGAGCTGGGCGCCGATGCCGAGTTCCGGACCGATCTTGCCTTCGGAAACCGACATCCAGTCGTTCTTCAGCATCCGGCCGGTCATGTAGCGGACGTAGCGGACGTCCTGACGGGTCGTCCACGCTCCGGCGTCATCGACCAGGAAAGGGTAGAGGTTCTCGTTTTTCACGGCGAACTCGAGCGTGCCTTCCTTGTCGCCCTTCACCTTGCCGGCGCCGACCATGTTGGATTGGCCCATCAGGATGAAGACCTGAACCGGCTTGGTCATGTCGGCCGGCTTGCCGTCCGGATCCGGGATGTCTGCGCCTTGGACCGCGGAGGTCGCGAGAAGTGCGAGGCCGCCGACGGCGGCGAAAGTCTGGTGGATTGGTTTCATAACCCCCAAACTACTCGATGAGCGCGACCTATCTTGAGGGATACCTTCGTGTATTCGCGGATATCAAACGTCGAAGTGCGCCGGGTGGATACGAAAAGGGGCGCACGGGAAAACCCCGTGCGCCCCGCTGCCCGAACCGGATCCGAAGGCTACTGGTCCTCGACCCGGAAGAAGTCCTTGATCGCGTTTCGGTTCGCCGGACTGATGAAGAACCGGTTGGCCGCATCGTCGGTGGTCGGGACGTCGGTGAACGGATCGCTCAGGTTGTCCGAGGAGGTCACCTTGCGCCCGGCCACGCCGCCTTCGACATCGATGTAGAAGTCGTTCGCGGGATTGCCCCCGACGAAGCCGAAGTCGGTGATTTTCAGTTCGGTGGTGACGTTTTCGAACAGGCCGACGACCGCGGTGCTGTAGTTCTGGAACGTATTGTATTCCCCGTAGAACCACAGCGCGTGGCGGTCGTAGCCGTGATTCGCCGGAACGATCGGCCGCAGGTTGTCGAAGTCGGAGTCGACCGTGATCTGCTCCCACGTGAAGGTCAGACCGCCGTCCGCCGTGACACCGCGCCAGATTTCGTAGCGGTCATCGGTGTTCAGGGTGGTGTTGGTCAGGTAGGGGTCGCCCGTCGCCCCGGTCGCGCTGCCGTTGAAGGTCAGGTCGGTCGGGTCGACGCTGTTCGACGAGATGTAGACGACATTCGGATCATCCGGATCGATCGTGATCCCGCCACCATACCAGCGCTGCGAGCTGTAGATCGGGCGGCCACCCTGTGAGATGAGCCGCTTCTGCCACTCGGTCCCGGTCCAACGGGCGTAGTAGTAGTAGATGCGGTCGCCGAGGTGGCCACCGGCTCCGGTGACATTGCTGAGCTGCACCTGGAAGACGCAGATCGGATTGCCACCACCGTCGTAGTCGATGTCCCACGTCCACGCCCGGCCGGTCGGCAGGTAGTCGTCGAGGTCGTCGCCACCGCCGTAGGCCGCGGCGTTGTATTGATACACCACCGTGCCGCGCTCCGGACCGGCGGTGTCGCCCTGGTCGCCGTCATGATCGATCGGGTCACCTCCCTCGATGTCGGCGAAGGTCTTCGGATCGCTGCCGGCATCGAGCACGGTGCCGTCGCTGAGCAGGACGCTGCCGTCCCCCGGGGTCACTCCACCACTCTGGTAGTAGAAGTGGTAGATCGAGCAGTTCACCGAGTCCGGATGGCCGTCGGTGTAGATCATGTCGATCCGGTCGGTGCCGTTGCTGACGGTCTGCGGATAAGGCCGCACGCCGCCGTTGCCGGTGTCGATGAAGTGGATCGGTCCGGTCCACGTCGCGCCGTCGTCATCCGAGTAGCTGACGGTCGGGTTGAAGTTGGTGATCCGGCTGAAGTTGTAGATCCGGTCGGACTCGCCGCTGAGGCGGAACGTGTTGTTGTAGGTCACGTTCGCTCCCTGCGCGGGCGAGGCATTTTCGGGACCCCAGTCGGCGATGTCGGCAGGCTCGGTGACCAGCGATGTCCGCCAGTAGTAGACCTGCTCTACTCCATGCTTGGCGTACATCACGAGTAGCGTTCCGTCGGGACGCACGGTGATCGACGGGTTGTTGTGGTCGTCGACCTGCTGGGCGGCAGGGGTTCCGAGCACGGTGCGGTTCAGAGCCATGGTGACCGGGTCGTACTGGGTGATTCCCGGAAAGCCGTTGGAGTCGACGTAGCCGGTGTAGAGCTTGCCGAGGTGCCAGATGGCGCGCTCGTCGTTGAACCAGGTCCAGACGCCGTCGTCCGAGACGATCTCGGTGCCGGCCGGCGGGATGTAGAAGACGTTGGCGACATTCGGGTCGAAGCCTCCCGATACTTCGTCTCCATCGCTGGCGCCGTCACCGTCGGAGTCGGCCAGGAACGGGCTCGATCCGGTATTGCCGGCGTCGACGAAGATGTTGGTGTTCGTTTCGACGTCGTCGTTCAGGCCGTCTCCGTCCGAGTCCGGGTTGTTGAAGTCGGTGCCGAGGTTCCACTCACGGGTGTTGCTCAGGTTGTCACCGTCGTCGTCGATCAGATTGTCGTCGGATCCCGGGTTCGGGTCATCACTGTCCGGGATGAAGTCGCCGTCGCTGTCGGTGGCCTCCGTTAGCTCGATGGCGTTCACGCCGAAGAAGGAACGGGTAAAGGTCGCTGGATCCTCGAGAACCGCGTAGACCAGCACCACGTCATCGACTCCGTTGGAGTTGAACAGGAGTTCGACGGTGGACGACAGGGTGTCCGGGTCGTTTCCGACACCGGGATTGATCGCCTGGTAGTCGGTGCCTGCGGCCACACTCGCGGTCATACGGAACGACCCGAGGGAATTCGCGGCACGGGTCGGGTCCGTGATGAGGATCTCGAAATCACCGCCGATGTTCTGGGTGTCGTGGTGGTAGCCGCGATACTGATAAGTGCCTGCCGGCAGTCCGCTGAAGGTGAGTTGCAGGTAGGTGGGCCCGTAGAGCGAGCCGTCGCCGTTGCCGCCCGAGCCGCTCCGGGGGTCGACCCCCAGCCAGTCGCGCATCAGTTCGAGCTTGTTGCCTTCGTAGTCCGCGGCATCGACGTCTTCCCGGCCGATCATCTGCTTGATCGTGTTCGGGAAGCCGGTGAAGGCGGAGCTGTCGGTGTAGGCCACACTCAGCGTGACGTTCGGCACGCCGGTGAAGCCGGGCACGGAGAAGGTCTCGGAGCGGTCGACGATGAGCTGGGTTCCCGTCTGGTTGCTGCTGTCGACCTCATGGCTGGCGAGGAACGGCTGATAGAGCAGGTCGTGCTCGGGGCCCTGCTGGGTGAAGTTGGCGGTCTGGCCGTCACTGCTGAAATCAATGAACAGGCCGTCGACGTTGATCGGGTAGCTCGTGGCATCGAATGGATCACCGGGGTAGGTGGCATTGACCTCGAGATCGTCGGTCCAGAAGTCACCGTCCGGGTTCGCGTTGAACGGGTCGGTGCCGTAGACGTTGATTTCGTCGTCGTTGGTCAGCCCGTCGCCGTCCTCGTCGCCACTCGCGATCGGGAAAGGACGCTGGATGTAGCTGACGCCGTCGTACCAGGTCCGGCTCAAACCGCCGCCATTGACGAAGTCATCGACGAAGACGGTGATCTCGCCGCTGCCGTTGCTGACGTGGAAGCCGAGGTCGGCCTCGTAGAGGTCGCGGTCGCCTTCCTCGATCAGCACCAGGGGAGTGGTGTTGGTGAAAAAGGAATTGCCGTCGAATCCGTTGATGTCGGCATTGCCGTCGAGCGGCGCGGCGGTTTCGGACCCGAGGCCGTCGGCGTTGCGGTTGATCGGTGACGCGCTTGTCATCGCCGAAGGGGAGTTGTGGCTGCCCACGAAGCCTTCGAGATCGCCTGCGGTGTCGTAGAAGCCGGCGCGGAGGCGCCATGACTGGCTGGCGGCACTCCAGAAGTTGCCGTAGACCTGATAGACCGTATTCGGAGTCAGGCCGGTGATGACCGTGGCGAGACGCGGCGCGTCCTCGTTCCCGTTGCCGTTCGACTCGTAAACGGTACCGTTGCCGAATCCGGCACCGGCGTTGTCGCGGAGCCGCCAGAGGTTGTCGTTGCCGGCCGGGTCAGGGGATTCGGGCTCGGGGGTGAAGGGTGAACCGTCCGCAAGGGTGGTGTAGCCGTTCGTTCCGGGAACCGTGTGCTGGGCATCGACGTAGGTCTTCGACTCGGCGGCGTCCGGGACGAGGTTCGGGTCATTGGCGACCGCGCCGGTGGGGTCGAAGGCGACCTCCTCATCGTCGGTGAAGCCGTCGCCATCCGTGTCGGCGAGCGTCGGATCGGTCGGGTTGGCGAGTCCCTGTTCGGTGCCGGCAGTCAGGTTGTCGCCGTCGCCGTCGGTTCCGGGTGGAAGGCTGGCGACATCGTTCGGGTCCGTGGGCGGCGCGGCGTTCATTTCATCCGCGTCGCTGATCAGGTCGCCGTCGGTGTCAGCAACGAAGGGATTGGTCGGCGTGCTGCCGAATGAGCCGTTCAGCGAGCCGTTGAGCTCGTCGCCGTTGTTGATGCCGTCGCCATCCTCGTCATCTCCGGCGATCAGGGTGCGCTCGATGTAGGAGACGCCGTCGTACCAAGTCCGGTTGGAGCTGCTGGCGCCGGCGAAGTCGTCGATGTAGACATCGATCTCTCCGGCGGCACCGCTGAAGGCGAAACCGAGGTCGGCCAGATACAGGTCGCGGTTGCCCTCCTCGATCAACACATTCGGGGCGTTGTTGGTGAAGAAGAGGTTGTCGTCGAAGCCGTTCACATCGGAATGCCCGTCAAGCGGCGGATCGGTGAAGGAACCCAGGCCGTCCGCCCCGATGTTGATCGGCGGCGCGTGGGTGAATCCCGACCCGAAGCCGTCGTTGCCGATGAATCGGGTGAGGGCTCCGGATGGATTGTCGAGGCTGCCCTCAAAGCGCCACGTCGCGTTGTTCGGGCCCCAGAAGTTTCCGTAGACTTGGTAAACCTTGTAGGCGGTCAGGCCGGTGATTGTGGTCCGGAGTCGAGGCGCGTCTTCGCCCCCATCACCACAGGATTCGTAAACGCTGCCGTCGTTGCCGAATCCGGCGCCACCGCTGTCGCGCAGTTCCCAGAGGTTATCGGGACTCGGCACGCCTTCCGGTTCCGGCGTGTAGGGCGTGCCGTCGGCCAAGGTCGTGTTGCCGGTGTTGGCGTCGACGTAGGTCTTCGACTCCGCGGCGTCGGGGAACGAGGTGTCGTCGGTGGGAAGTTTGCCAGCGGCCACTTCGGTGCCGTCATCGAAGCCGTCGCCGTCAGTGTCGGGGTTGAGGACATCAGTCCCGTGGACATTGACCTCGTCGCTGTTGGTCAGGCCGTCGCCGTCCTCGTCGTCACCCGGAGGAAGCTCCTCGTAGGCCAGGCCGTCGAACCAGGTCCTTTCGCCGCCTGCGTAGGTGTCGATGTAGCCGGTCACCTCGCCGCTCGGGGGAGGCACGGCTACTCCGAGCCGGACGATGTAGGCCGCACGGTTGCCTTCGCCGACCTCGATCGTCGGACTGAAGAACTTCGTTTCACCGAAGATGTCGGCCTGGTTGATCACCACCGGTGTTGCGTACGAGGTAAAGCGGTTCCCAAGCGCGAAATACTCGCCAGCGGGCCCGTCGCGATAGTCGGTCAGGCTCCCCGAGGTCAGCCCCGCGGCCATGTCCCAGGTGCTGCCGGCGGTCCAGCCAAGCGCGTAGATGACGTAGATCGCGCCGGGCGTAAGGCCGGTGATCGTCTGGCTCAGCTCATCGACGTTGTCATTGGTGCTGCCTTCCCAAACCGCCCCACCGGTTGGAGTTGGATTGGCGAAGTTGGAGTCGTTGTCGTAGCCCCAGAGGTTGTCTCCATTCGTGCGGCCAGGGACGGTGTAATTGACGCCGGGGTTGAGCGCAGCGCCTCCGATCAGGACGTTGCTCTCGTCGGCATCGACGAAGTAAATGGTCTGGCTGTTCGAGACGAGGGTGAGGCACCCCGCGGCCCCGAGGCCGAAAATCAGGTTTTTCATGGGTTGGTTCGGTTTTTTGAGTCGGTTGCGCCACTTTCGTGACGATTCGCCGATTCCCAATATAGGCACGGAAGGGAAGGTTAACAAACGGGTGAAAGATTTTCTCAATCCCCCGGATTCGTTCGGGTTGAGAGCCTCAGAATCATTTCCCGGTTAACCTTCCCCCATTTTCCGTATTCCTTATTGAGCGCCATGACACCCGAGCAGGAGGAACAGTTCGTGCACCTGATTGCCGACCATCAGGGGGTGATCCGCTCGTTCATCATCTCGCTCCTGCCGGGCGCACCCGGGGTCGACGACGTCATCCAGGAAACGAACTCGGTCATCTGGCGCAAACGCGATTCCTTCGAGCTCGGCACGTGCTTCAAGTCATGGGCGCTGACGGTCGCGCGCTTCCAGGCGATGAGTTACCGCACGTCGTTGCGGACGCGGCGGTGGGTGACGCTGGATGAAAATGCCGCGGAACTGGTTGCCGACGAGATGGAGGATCTGCTTTCGAAGCCTGGAGAAGAAGGGCGCCTGGCGGCGCTCCATTGCTGCATCGGGAAATTGAAGGACAAGGAGCGCGAGCTGATCCAGCACCGCTACTGGCACAAGACGCGCCTGCAGGACTTCGCGGTTTCCACCGGCCACTCGGTCGGCGTGCTCAAGGTTCAGCTCTTCCGCATCCGCGCGGCGTTGAAGAAGTGCATCGAACGTGAACTCGGCTCCGACGACGGGCCCGTGGCGACATGAACCCCTCACCCCGCCAGATCGAACAGCTTTTCCAGGACCTCGAGGACGGAGGGATCTCCTCGCAGGACCATGCCTTGCTGATGCGATTGCTGGTCGACGATCCGGTCGTCCTCCGACGCTACTGCCGGCACATGGCCTTCGTCGGAGCGATGCATCAGGAAGCGGCCTCCCGTGCCGAGCTCGACGGCTGCCCGTCAAGGATTGCGGAGCCGAAACCCGCGGGGCGTCTGTTTGCCAACTCGCTGGTCGCTGCCGCGGCGATTTTGCTCATCACCGCGCTTGTCGCGGCCTTCATCACGCTCCGGCAGGAGCCGCCGCTCGTCGTCACGATCGAGGCTCCCGCAGGCTCCGCATGGAGTGTGTCCGGAGGCGAGGACGACGTCGCATCGAACGGAGTGCTGCATGAAGGCTCGACGGTCGAGGTCGCGACGGGCTTGGTCAGCTTCACCATGGACTGTGGTGCGCGGATGATTGTCGAGGGTCCGGCCACGGTCAGCTTTCCCACCTTGCACAATCCGGTCGTGGAAAGTGGCTCACTATGGATCGAGACCGCTCCCGCGTCCGAGCCGATGTGCGTGACGGCCGCGGGTTGGGAGTTCCGCGACATAGGCACGCGCTTCGGTGTGGCGATCGGCACCGACGGTCAGCCGATCCTGACCGTCACGGATGGCAAGGTGCGTGCGAGCAGGGTGGAAGGCGGAGCGTCCCATCTCGTGACGGCCTCCGACCATGCTTCGGTCTTCGATGCCGATGGTGACCGCCTCCTGGTACCGGCTGAGACCGATCCGTTTCCCGCGCTCCCGCGCCTGCTGGAGAAACCTTCCGCCTACGTCTCGGCAGTGCTGCGGCAGTCTCCGGTCGGATACTGGAACCTTGATCACATCGGTTCGGGAGCGTTTCTCAACCGCGTCCGTCCCGACCATCCCGGGCAGGCGGACCTGTTGGTCGAAGCCGGTTCGCCGGGCCCGCAACCGTTTGAGGGGTTCGACGGGATTTCGAAGTCCAACGCCTGCGCGGTGCTGCCGGGTAACTCGGAGAAGTCGGTGATCTACGATCTCGACAGTCCACAAGGTGTTGCGCTGTCGCAGGGCGCTGTTTCCTTCTGGTTCCGCCGCTATGGGAACCTCAATCACCGCGAGGTCCTCTGGTTCGCCGGGTCGGAAGCGGAAGGTTTGCAGGAGGTTCAGGTTTACCTGATGAAGGACGGAACCCTTCACGTGCTGATGGAAGACGGGAGTCGCACGGTGCAGCTGGCGGCGGGCCGGACGGTTCACGACGGACGCTGGCATCATGTCGTCGCGTCGTGGGGTGAAGGGCAGCTCGCGCTGTATCTGGATGGTGACCTTGCGGCGTCGGAGCGTGGTGTGCGGATGCGGGAAGCCGAGCCATTCCGCGGGATCAATGTCCGTGCCGGGAAGGTCGGTCTGAACGCAAAGCATCGCGGAGAAGGGGGTGCCGAGTGGAAAACGAGTGACGCCTTCACCGGGATGCTCGATGAGATCGCGCTCTGGGACCGGTCGCTGACCGCCGGGGAGGTGCGGGATCAGTACGACGCGGCCTCGGCCAACGGCCGTTGAGTCAGTCGAACTGATCCGTCAGAGGGCGTCAGTCGCCGGGTTCGACCGGAGCGTCACCTCCGGAGGCAAGTAATGAGGGTGCGGTGTTTCCATCCTGCTCTTCCAGCGCCGCTTCGTATTTCTCGATGATCCCGGCGAAGGTGCCTTCATAGGAGCCGCTGGCCAGTGTGAGTTGGATCAGACGGTAGGCGACCAATCCGAAGCCGATGATGCTCCAGGTCGGGTCGCCGGCGCGGAGCAGTCCGAACACGAAAAGGCCCGCGCCCACGACAAGGACGGCAAGGTCGTAGAGCCAGTTCTTCTTCGTTCCGGCGCTCGTGGAATTCCGGTAGTAGGCGATGAGGTATTCCTCTTTTGGATCGAATTTCGGTCGCATGGTATGCGGTTGGGGTGATGGGAGGTTGACGGCAGTGGAGGCCGGAGACTTGCGACTCCCGGGGACCGATCCGCCGATCTGACTAGCAGCTGGACATCATCCCGCCGGCAAGCAACGAGAGCGAATGCACGGAACGCTGCACGTCCGGGTAATGTAAGCCCTCGGGGCATCGATGGTGCGATTCATTAGCGGGTGTCTAGCTGCCAAAACGGTCTGCGACAAGACCGCTGATTGTGGCCGGCAGCCGTGCCTTGTTCGCCGTTGAATCTAGTTCTGCTGGGTCCAAGCTCGTTCCGGCCAAGTTGGAAGTAGGGCTTGATCCGATGCGCCATCGAAGGTCTCGAGGGCATACTCAGAGATAAAGTCCTCGAGGGTGTCCATCTGGTCGTGCCCCTGAAGCGCGAGCATCCCGACGCAGAAGTGGTAGGTCGAGTAGTACCAATTCCCATCAGATGCGCGGCCGATAAAGAGGTCGTAAACCTTCGGATCGACCTTGTGGCATTGGGCTCGGTAGGCAATCCACGATCCGTCATAGAACTGGATGAACTCATCATCCCACCATTCGTAACGCTTGAGCTGGTTCTCAGGATCGAGGTCGACGACCTGCTCGCCAATGTCTTGGATCATCTGCCGCTTGGCAGCCCGACGTTCGGGTGTGTGATACTCGTCCGGTCGGGTCACAACCCAGACGACTGGACCTCCAACGGCCAGAAGCAGCGCCAGCACGCCGACAATCCGGACCCAGCTCTTCATTACTGTGGCGAACGTCAACGCTATGGCGATCCCGGAACCGGACCGGGACGGCCCCAAGCACTCAAGCAGCCCCCGACGCTGGCGGCAAGATCGTAACAAAGCCGCTTATAAGGGGTCGCCATCAGCATCTTGTGTGTGCCCAGCATGGGCACGTTGTAAATGGGGTTCAAGTCCCCTGTAGGAATACCAGAACATGAAACGAAACTACTACCAGAGGCCAAGTGCGCGAGGGCGACCGGACGCATGAAGGAAGGCTATGGGAAAGCTGTGAGTCGATGGACAAGAACCGCATAGAAGGCCGACACGGCGCGTCGAGGTGGCACAACACACCGAAGGCGTCTGGTATGCCCGTGGAGGTAAATGCGGCGGCAGTGCAGCAGAGCAACGTGCCATTACCTGGGGAGATCTCACCGTCGCAGGACAGTGAGAAGTCAGCAGCCTGTCCGCCGTAGCCTTGGCGAAGGAGGGAGGTCGTAGTAGTCGGAGAACGAGCCGGAGCGTGATGAAGCGCAGCAAAGCTGCCGGAGGTCTCAGCCGATGAAGGACCGAACCGATGAGGAGGGTTTCGACCCCGTGGCGGACGCCCCAGCCGACGACGCCGGAAGGCGAGGCATGGACGAGAGCCGCTGCGGCGGGAAGCATGGAGACCCCCAAGCAAGAACCATGATCGAGGAGATCCTCGACCCGGAGAACCTGGCCGCAGCGTGGAAACGCGTGAAGGCCAACAAGGGCGCTCCGGGCATCGACGGCATGACCGCCGACGACTTTTGCCCTCGTTCCACTCACGCCATGCCGGTCAGTGGTTTCCTCCTCCGGAAACCAGCGAGGGAAAAGGTCGGCAAGCCGACCGCCGCATTCCGCGTTCGCGCGGGCGGAGTGGCCGAGGATCGCCGAAGCCATCAGGGATGGCACCTACCATCCCGCACCCGTTCGACGGGTGTGGATTCCCAAGCCCGACGGGACAAGGCGTCCCCTCGGGATTCCGACGGTGCTGGATCGGGTGATCCAGCAGGCCGTCGCGCAAGTGCTGGGTCCGCGCTTTGAAGCGGACTTCAGCGAACATTGATTCGGGGGCTCCGCCCGCCCCCTCACCCCTTCGGGGCTGCGCTTCGCTCCGTCCAAAGCGCCTACAGGCCTTCGGCGCTTTTGCCACGGCTACCGGCCCGGCCATTCCGCGCACGACGCGGTGGCCGAGATGGAGTCCGGCTGGACGGAAGGCCGCCGCCACGTCGTGGACTGCGACCTGAAATCGTTCTTCGACACGGTCAACCACGACCGGTTGATGGAAGCGCTGCGGGAGAAGGTCGGGTGTCGCGTGACGCTCGGGCTGATCCGTCGCTACCTGACCGCCGGGGTGGTGCTGCCGGACGGCACGCGGGAGGCCACGCCCCTCGGGGTGCCGCAGGGCGGACCGCTGTCGCCTTTGCTCGCCAACATCGTGCTCGACCCGCTCGACAAGGAACTGGAGGCACGCGGACACAAGTTCGCGAGATATGCCGACGACTTCCTCGTCATGGTCAGGAGCGCGAGGGCGGCGAGCCGGGTGATGGCAAGCCTGGCCCGCTTCTGCGAAGGACGGCTCAAACTGGTGGTCAACCGCGCCAAGAGCCGCTGCACCCGGCTGGGCTTCTGCGAATTCCTCGGCTATGCCATGGACCGCAAGGGCCGGCTGGTGTGGACGGACAAGGCGCTGCACCGCTTCAAGGAGCGCGTGCGCGGGATCACCCGACGCAACCGGGGCCACGCCGTGCGGGACGTCATCGGCGAACTGCGCCGGTATGTCCTTGGCTGGCTCAACTACTACAAGCTCAGTTGCACCTACACGGTGATCGAACGGCTTGCGGAATGGGTCAGGCGAAGGGTGAGGTTGTATTACTGGAAGCAATGGAAGCAACCGCGCACGCGGCGCCGCGAACTCCTCGCGCTGGGCATCGCCCCGGACGAAGTGCATAAGGCGTCGCGGAGCCGCAAAGGCTACTGGCGGATGAGCCAGATGTCACTGGTGCGACACGCACTCCACAACCGTTGGCTTGAGGAACAAGGGGTGCCCGACATGAGGGCGACATGGATCAAGCTTCACTACGGGCCGTCAGCCCGGGTCTGATCGGAACCGCCCTGTACGGAGCCGTACGCAGGGTGGTGTGGGACCGGGGAGCTAACTACTCCCCGGGACCCGATTCGACAATTTGGTTTTCGGTCGTTGCGGTCGGGTAATCAGGAACTGAGCAGTCGACAGAAGACGGCCGAATGGCGATCTGAGCGATGCGGAGAAGTCCGGCCAATCCGTATCCCCAAACGAAGCAATTTGGGATCATGAGTGCAAGATACAAGATCCAACTGCTAATCGGTGCGGGTCCCATGGTGGAAACTGCTCCACTCAGAATCGCTAGCGGGAATGACAGAGCGATCATCACGCACCAACTCACCCCAACAAAAACGTCCGAACCGACAAGCTGTCCGCAGATTGAGAGAGCCCACAGCACGGCTGCGGCCATCGTCAACCGTCCTCCAAGTGTGAGTCTCATTGGTATCGGAGTTCTCTGTCGAACGTTGAAGGTGAGACGCGCTAGCCGCGCCTCCTAGAACTCAATCACGGCCGCCCGCGTCTGACGAGTCCGATCCAACACGGCCGCTGATCGGCGTCGATCCTCCACCGACTTGTTCTGTCATTGTCGGTTGTCGTTGCCCACTCCGCACCACGTAGTCGATGCCACATACCACAAGCATGATCACGCCCACCCAGAATTCATTGACGATCATTCTTACCACATTGTCCTCACCATAATCTTTGTACGGTTCAGCAGGGTGTCGCAAAACCCAAAAGTGGATGCCCGCTGCGACCGCCAGGATGGACCCAACTGCTCTGGAAATCGACCATCGCTTCTCGTAGAACGCTAGAGCCACGACGATTGCAATCAGAGCAATCACGCCCCCGAACAGAGGGTTCACTTCGTAAGGCCAGGCGTCACGCGGATAATCAGAGTTCTGCAGGCCCTCGTAGTCTAGGAGAGTCCACGCGACCTGCTGCGCACCGAATGCAAGAGCTAACGTTGCAAATCCATTGCGGACCATTTCGAGACAGAACGTTGAAGGAATGGCGACGCGATCCTCATGGCGGCGGCGCCGATTCCGTTGGGAGCAGCAAACCACCAACCAGGCTCTTCAACAAGATTAGATGAGAAGGCAGCAGGGCGCGGAAGCGCCAGAAGGGTAAGCTCTTGCTGCCATGAATACCACATCATCGACCACCATCATCGGAATCGACCTCGGAGACCGGAAGCACTCGATCTGCGCGCTCGACGCCTCAGCCACGATCCTCGACGAGCGCACGATCACCAACCATCGCGAGTCACTGCGCAGGCTCTCCGAAAAACACCCCGGTGCCACCATCGCCATGGAGGTCGGAACCCACAGTCCGTGGACGAGCCGCTTCCTCGCCTCGCGTGGTCACGAGGTCATCGTCGCCAACCCGCGCAAGCTTCGCGCCATCTACGCCAACACCCGCAAGTCCGACCGCCACGACGCCCGCATGCTCGCCCGCCTCGCACGCGCCGACCGCGAGCTGCTCCACCCCATCGAGCATGGTAGCGAGCAGGCGCAGCGCGACCTCCTTCAGGTCAAGTTGCGTGACAATCTCGTTGCCCGCCGAGTCGACATCCTCAACTCGGTGCGCATGACCCTCAAGAGTCTCGGCATCCGCGTTCCGAAATCCAGCACACCCGCCGTGGCGAGACGCTGCCGCGAGTTCCTGGCCGGAGAACACGCGGAGATCCTCGCCATGATCGAACCCTCACTGGAGGTCCTTGATTCGCTAAACGCCGGCATCAATCGCCTCGACAAGTCCATCGAGGAGACCTGCGCACGCTATCCCGCCACGGCCCGGCTCATGAAGATTCGTGGAGTCGGCCCCATCACCGCCCTGACCTTCGTCCTCGTCGTCGGTGATCCGGAACGCTTCACCTCCAACCGCAACGTCGCCGCCTACCTCGGACTTGTGCCGCGGCGCGAGCAGTCCGGAGACATCGACAAGCAACTGCGCATCTCCAAAGCCGGCAACGCCTACCTCAGACGCCTGCTCATCGGTTGCGCACAATACTTGCTCGGTCACTTCGGCATCGACTGCGAGCTCAGACGCCACGGGGAGAAACTTGCCGCCATGGGTGGCCCCAGGGCGAAGAAGAAAGCCGTCGTCGCTGTCGCCCGCAAGCTGGCGGTCCTGATGCTCACCCTCTGGCGCGGAGAACTCGACTACGATCCCTTCCACCATTCCGGACAACCCGCCGAAGCGGCCTGACCCGCCGCGCACGGCGACCCTTTTCCCACGATGAAACGACTTCCCAACAGATTCGGGACGACTGCGGCACCGCGGCAGCACCAGGCCGAGAGGCCCCGAGTGCGCTAACAAGATGGCAGCGTCCCACCCCTCTCCATGAGAACAACGAAGCAAGGATCGAATCATGCACCCGGCCCCAAACGGAAGCGGGCCGGACAAATGCGAATGGAAGCCCGGAGCCTTGTTTCATTCCGTGACCGCCGCAGCAGCACTCGCTCGGTAACGACACGGGGCTGCCGCCCCGCACCCCGCCGAGCTGGGGTCAGCTCGACCACACTCGGTTCCCCCCCAAACCCCCATCCGGGGGCTTCGCCCCTCCCGTCCCCCCGGGGAGCGGGGGGACATCTTCCAATCCTAACACTCCAGAACGAATGTTGAGGCAAACCTCAATTCCCAGTTGACTGCCTTCTCATGGAAGACCGCGGTGGAGCGTCGCAATCTCCGCCTTGTTCGGCAATTTTGGCTGTCTCCCGGATCACTCGACGTACATCACGGGCCACATGGCTTGCTGCGGGAATCCGACGCGTGCGAATCCACCCTTCGAGTTCGCGGGGGTACTCCGTGCCGTATAAAAAAAGTAGGAGGTAGGAGATCGTAAAGCCTTCGCTGATCCCAATCACCTCCCGCCCGGTTCGTCGATCTTGCTGATCTCCCTCAACGGGATCAAACTCCTCTCCGTAGTCGGTTCCGCTTGCGTCACGATACCACTCTCGTGCAAATCGGTCGAAGTGCTCGGTCCGCCTCGCAAAGTAAATCGCCAACTGCTCCAGGTTAAAGCGGGAGTCCTCGATCTCCTTCTGCAGCAGATCGCGGACTATCGAGTCACCGACGAAGCGTTCGAGGCCAAATTGCTCCGACAATCGCTCCTCGAACTGCGTGAAATGATCGTCGTCGAGGAGATCGGCAATGTGCATCGATTTTCTGCCGAACGTCAGAGAAATGGCGATCCCGACCCTCATGGCGGGGCTCCGATTCTCGATGGGGTAGGTAACCACCAGAACGGAAACGTAACAAGGCCGCTGTGAGGGGTCGCCATCTTCGGCTTGTTCGCTTTGTTTTTGTTAGGTGCTGAACTGATGGATAAAGATTCTCCACCGTGCGGTGTCGATCAGAACCTGCACTCCGTTCGAGCCGTCGAATGACGAATAAAAGCGGCCCTTGGCTACGGCGTCGACATCCCAGTAACCACGGTTCAAGCGTTCTGCGCGGGCGGGTCGGTTGAGGCTGTGAGCCCGCTGAGGGTCCCACGGTGCCCAATCCTCCATTCTCGTTCGGGTGAGAGCCTCACTGGCTCTCTCGATCGTCGCTCGATCTGCTGTGTAAGCGGTCCATGTGGCGGAATCCGTGAACCCGGTGGTGTATCGCATGATCCTTGTGGCTGAATGCGGCAAACCCCCACGGGCGGCATCATCGAAGGTCGATTCCGAAAGACCTGCGACCTCGTCCAGCGGGCGATTCGGGAGGATCAGCCCGAAGATCACTGCCGCGACCAAACCCAAGACGCTACATACCAGAATCGCTGCCCGAAGTGGTCGGCTCATTTTGATAGCGAACGATAAAGTGGTGACGCGCCCCTACAAGCTGGAATCCCAGCCCCGGTCCGCTCTCGTGTGGCGGATGGAAGCCGGCTCGGACGCTGCGAGGCGTCGCCACCCACGGCTTGTTGTGCTTGGACGGTTTGGTGCCTTGCCGGATCGCTCCGCACCGCTCCCGAAGCCGCCACGCCGCGTCGTCGATGCCTACCCGGGAAGAGTCGCCCGAAGCCGATGTGACGCCCCGGGCTGCACTGCCGAGTCATGAAGTCAGTCCGCCGCAAGACCAAAGGGCTGACCCACGAAGCAGCTTGGTCAGCGGTGTGCCGGTGATGCTCCGAACGATCTCGACCTGCGTCGGTCAAGTGCCCGAGCTCGATACCGCTTCCGATGAACCTCGATCCATCCGCCAGCAGGATCATCAACCCCGGAACACGGAGCTCCGATATGCTGCACAACGTCTGAGGCATGGCGCGACGCCCGAACAAAGGCGGCGCTCCGTGCCAGATTGAAGGGATTGAATCACCTAGAACGAAATTCAACAAGATTAGATGAGAAGGCAGCAGGGCGCGGAAGCGCCAGAAGGGTAAGCTCTTGCTGCCATGAATACCACATCATCGACCACCATCATCGGAATCGACCTCGGAGACCGGAAGCACTCGATCTGCGCGCTCGACGCCTCAGCCACGATCCTCGACGAGCGCACGATCACCAACCATCGCGAGTCACTGCGCAGGCTCTCCGAAAAACACCCCGGTGCCACCATCGCCATGGAGGTCGGAACCCACAGTCCGTGGACGAGCCGCTTCCTCGCCTCGCGTGGTCACGAGGTCATCGTCGCCAACCCGCGCAAGCTTCGCGCCATCTACGCCAACACCCGCAAGTCCGACCGCCACGACGCCCGCATGCTCGCCCGCCTCGCACGCGCCGACCGCGAGCTGCTCCACCCCATCGAGCATGGTAGCGAGCAGGCGCAGCGCGACCTCCTTCAGGTCAAGTTGCGTGACAATCTCGTTGCCCGCCGAGTCGACATCCTCAACTCGGTGCGCATGACCCTCAAGAGTCTCGGCATCCGCGTTCCGAAATCCAGCACACCCGCCGTGGCGAGACGCTGCCGCGAGTTCCTGGCCGGAGAACACGCGGAGATCCTCGCCATGATCGAACCCTCACTGGAGGTCCTTGATTCGCTAAACGCCGGCATCAATCGCCTCGACAAGTCCATCGAGGAGACCTGCGCACGCTATCCCGCCACGGCCCGGCTCATGAAGATTCGTGGAGTCGGCCCCATCACCGCCCTGACCTTCGTCCTCGTCGTCGGTGATCCGGAACGCTTCACCTCCAACCGCAACGTCGCCGCCTACCTCGGACTTGTGCCGCGGCGCGAGCAGTCCGGAGACATCGACAAGCAACTGCGCATCTCCAAAGCCGGCAACGCCTACCTCAGACGCCTGCTCATCGGTTGCGCACAATACTTGCTCGGTCACTTCGGCATCGACTGCGAGCTCAGACGCCACGGGGAGAAACTTGCCGCCATGGGTGGCCCCAGGGCGAAGAAGAAAGCCGTCGTCGCTGTCGCCCGCAAGCTGGCGGTCCTGATGCTCACCCTCTGGCGCGGAGAACTCGACTACGATCCCTTCCACCATTCCGGACAACCCGCCGAAGCGGCCTGACCCGCCGCGCACGGCGACCCTTTTCCCACGATGAAACGACTTCCCAACAGATTCGGGACGACTGCGGCACCGCGGCAGCACCAGGCCGAGAGGCCCCGAGTGCGCTAACAAGATGGCAGCGTCCCACCCCTCTCCATGAGAACAACGAAGCAAGGATCGAATCATGCACCCGGCCCCAAACGGAAGCGGGCCGGACAAATGCGAATGGAAGCCCGGAGCCTTGTTTCATTCCGTGACCGCCGCAGCAGCACTCGCTCGGTAACGACACGGGGCTGCCGCCCCGCACCCCGCCGAGCTGGGGTCAGCTCGACCACACTCGGTTCCCCCCCAAACCCCCATCCGGGGGCTTCGCCCCTCCCGTCCCCCCGGGGAGCGGGGGGACATCTTCCAATCCTAACACTCCAGAACGAATGTTGAGGCAAACCTCAATTCCCAGTTGACTGCCTTCTCATGGAAGGCCGCTGGTAGGCGTCGCCATCGCCGGCTTGTTGTGCTTGTTCATTTAGCAGGCGCTCGGGAACGTGAAAAGTTGCAGCGTAGAGTAATCCTCGGTCTTCCTTAGTGAAGGCTTCGAACGCCTTCCAATACCATTGAGGGTTTGAAGGATTAAGCTCGTAATCCTCGCACACCCTGACGTCGTAAAGATCCCCGTTCTTCCATGGTTCGATTCCATAAATGCCGATACCTAGCTTCTCCACTCGGCAAAGAACCGACCTAAACTCCGATCCCGAGAAATACTTGGTGCCCTCTGCGTCAAACCCATGGTTTAGATTGGTAAGGCCATTGAACACGAACTTCTCGAGATACTCGTCCTTGTTCATTTTCTGGCACAACGTCTCAGTGAAGACGCGCGAGCACAAGGCCGCACGTCGAGGAAATGGGAACGGTGCTCGGCGCCGGTGGGGCGTTCAACAAGACGGCGGTTGAGCGTCGATCTTCCATGGCTTGTTCGGCGGTTTGGTTCCGGACGGCCTATCCGGTCACTAAAAAACGGGTTGGAAATGGACAATCGTTCCGTCTCGCAGGGAGCAATCCCACTGGGGTCCGCCGACGTCGAAGGTGATCACCAGCTCACAATCGGCTCCGAAGTCGGTATCCTCCTCATACAGTGGCCGAATGCTTGCGGAAAACGCTCCCTCCTCGAGCCTTTGGCCAGAGCGTGAATGGTCTGCAAGCCCTTCCTCCAATTCCGATCGGAGCTTCGGCCAGAGGGAATCCCACTGAGTGCTGAGCTGCTCCAAGAGCTCTCGCGACTCATCCTCCAATTCATCGGCAATGATCAGCACCTTCCCGTAAGGCTCTGACGGTAGATACATTCCAATCTCGTCCGCACTCAGAGGCGCCTCACCCTCGATGATCTCTCTAAGGTTCATTCTTCAGCCGAACGTTGAAGGCCTGGGACCCGCTACCGGGAGCGCCCCTCCGCTTCTGGTTGAGGTTTCTGGCCACCCTCCGAATCCGACTCGGAGCGGGTAGCGGGTTCTCCAGCGCCGCCTTGTTCTGCATTGTTGGTTTTGGGCTCTGGGCCGAAGCGGACCGTGACCCAAGGTGTCATAGCGGTGTCAAATAGCTTCAAGGGCTCTTTGTAGAGATCGCCGAGTTCAACACTGGCCGTCCCGAGATCCGGATGAACGGCAGTAATGGCGCCAATCAGATCGAGATGGACCTCAGGCAAATCAAGAAGGTAGTTCATCGTCGTGGTTGCCGGATACTGGAGCACCGCTGTTCCGGATCCATCAGTTCGTGGATTCGCCGGTCCCTGAACATCGCTCTCGGTGAATCCGCCCTCGCCAAGTCGCATCAGCGCGACGGCGGCACCTTCGATTGGCTTGCCGTTGGCATTGAGGACAGTGACGACAACTGGAATTCTCGGCGCTCCCGCCCGGATGTAGTCGTCGTCGGCCAGCGTGTAGACACAAAGTGGTTGGGGCGGATACTCGCCCTCCAGCTCAGCAACGACGAACGGGGCAAGCGACACGCTACAGCAGCAACCGATGATGAGGAGCGCTTGTCTCATTCTCAGCAGAACAGTATTTATTCGTAGGTGCTCCCGGTCGTAGATCCAGGGAACCGTTGGGTGGCAGGATGACGGGTGAATCCCCGGTTTCACAAGGGGAAACCGAGATCGGGAGCGTGATATCCGGGGGCGGAAAGGACGGCTGCGGTCCGGCGGAGGAAAATCTGATATACCGACTACAATCGACCGGGCCAAAGCAAGGGTCATGCGCGCCATAGGTGTTCTTTTGAACATTTTAAGGTTGATGCGCTTCCCTCCACCCGCTATCGAGGCTGTCATGACCGCGATCAAAAACCGCTGGTGCTGGCGCAAGGACCTTTCGGAGTGTCGCGGCGTCGCGCAACGCGACCGAGAGGGGTTTCTCATGACCCTCGAATGGTTCGAGAATTTCCGCCTCCGTCGCGAGATGCCCGCGGGACGCGCCGCGGCCCGGCTCTTCTGGCGCGAGGAGGTGCTGCGTGAAGGCGTGGATCGGGAGAAATGGCAGCTCGAACAGTGGGAAGCGGCCCTTCAATGGTATCTGGAATGGCTGGCGGCCTGCGCGGAGGCCGGTGCGGACCATCGGAGTCTGCCGGAGCGGGTCCGGGCGGCGGTCCGCAGCGCGGGATCGAGGCTGGGATTGGCGAGGCGCACGAAGCTCTGCTACAGCGGCTGGGCGGCGCGGTATGCGAGGTTCGCCGGCGACCAACGCGCGGCGATGGAAGTGGAAACGGCCACGCGTTTCCTGACCTCGGTGGTGGAGGACGAGGACTGCGCCTACTCGACCCAGAAGCAGGCGCTCAACGCGTTGGCGTTCTTCTTCAAGAAGGTGTGCGGAGTGGAGGATCCGGTCTTCGGAGTGAAGCTGCGCAAGACGGCGGCGAAGGTCCCGGTGGTGCTCTCGAAGGAGGAGACGCGGAGGCTTTTCGCGAAGATGGAGGCAAGGGAGGCCCGCTACGCGCTTGCGGCGCGACTGCAGTACGGGGCCGGGCTGCGGCTGATGGAACTGGTGCGCTTGCGGATCAAGGACGTGGACCTGCAGCGCGGCACGCTGACGGTGCGTGCCGGGAAAGGAGACAAGGACCGGATGACGGTGCTGCCCAAGAGCCTGCGGGAGGCGGTGGCACGGCAGATCGAGGCGGCGCGGGCGGTATGGCTGGAGGACCGCGAGGCGGGATTGGCCGGGGTGTGGATGCCCAACGCGCTGGCGCGGAAACTCCGGCGTGCGGCGGAGGGGTTCGAGTGGTTCTGGTTGTTTCCGGCGATGAAGACGGCGGTCGATCCGGCGACGGTTGGAAGTGAAGGGGCGCCGGAGGGGATCATCCGCCGGCATCACCTGCACGACAGCGTTTACAACCGGGCGATCAAGCGCGCGGCGGCGGCGGCCGGGATCGAGAAAGGGGTGACGAGCCATGCGCTGCGCCATTCGTTTGCCACGCACCTGCTGGAGGGCGGGACGGACTTGCGGAGGATCCAGGAACTGCTGGGGCACGAAGACATCACGACGACGGAGATCTACCTCCACGTGGCGGTGGGTGTGAGCGGTCTTGGCGTGACGAGTCCGCTGGATGAGAGCGGAGAGTGCGGAGCGGGGAGCGGAGAGTCTGGATCGAATCAAGGCTGCGCCTTGATCTGAGAAGTCTTGGAGGGGAGAGCTTGGAGCGGAGAGTGAAGAGTTGGGTGCGAATCAAGGCTCCGCCTTGATCTGAGACGTGCGGCTGTGCCGGAGCATGGATGACCCAGGGTGCGCTGCGCTTACCCTGGGCTAAAAGATGAAGCCCCGATGGGGCTTTTTTTACCGGTGTGCCTTGCGATCTCGGTGGCGCCGGCTCACAGAACATGCCGGTTTCATAACCGGCGCTCCTTTTCCGGCCACCGGCCACGAACTTCTGATCACCGGCTTGGCCTCACGGAAGGTGCCGGCTTCATGTCCTGCGCTGCATTTCTGACCACTGGCCACCGACCACTGATCACCGGCTCGGCCTCACGGAAGATGCCGGTTTCATAACCGGCGCTCCATTCCCGGCCCCTAGACCCTGGCCCCGATGCTCGAAGCCGACTGTGGGCTCCGCTTACTTCAGGGTGTAGCGCAGCGTGGTCGCTCCCGAACTCGGCAACTCGAGATAGAGCCGGTTGTTGCGGAGGATGGGGTGGGCGTCGCCGATCTGCAGGGTGATGCGTTCGCCGATCTGCCAGCCGTCTTCGAGCGGTTCGACCGGGAGGGTCTCGGAAATGAGAATGGTGGTCGATTCTCCCTTGCTGGTGAGAGTGCGTTTGAACGAGTGGCCGCCGGCCGGTTGGTAGTGATCCGTGATGTGGGTGTCGCCGATGCGGACCAGGAAAGTCGGGTTGCCGGCGGGATCGAGTTCGTAGCCTTCGAAGCGGGCTTGGATCGGGAAGGCCGGGGTTTGCGAGAGCCGCGCGACGTTTTCTCCGGCCGGCGGTGTCGGGTTCACACCGCGTCCGGTCCATTGGTCACCGGCGTCGACGAAGGGTCCGGTCCACAGGAGTTCCGGCGCGAGGTTGTCGGCCGAGTAGACGAGATTGACGCCACCCGGGAATCCGATGCCGATCCCGCGGGGCGTGGTGCCGTCGATGAAGCTGCGGAAGATCGCCGCCCGCCCGGCGGTGGGCTCGACCGGGATCGATGGCGCCTCCGTCGGGCGCTGGAAGACCGTGTCGGTCAGGGCTCCGGAGAACTTGCCGTCGGGCCCCGACCACGTCAGCGAGATGCCTTCGTCCCCGTCGTACTCGTAGTATTCGACCCGGAACGAGTGCGAGCCACCCTTCAGTTCCTCGATGCAGGCCACGGTCCGCGCGCCATTCATCGGTCCGCGTCCGTGGACTTCGAGAATTACCTGATCATCGAGGATGACCCGCCCGCCGTCGCTGCATGAGAACCGGAACAGGTATTCGCCATCGCCGGGCGCGATGAAGTCCGCCTCCCAAACCATGCCGAAGAAGTCCTTCCGGCCGGCGTGCTTCAGACTGATGATGCCGTCCTGTTCCTCTTCGTAGTTTTCGGCGGTGAGTTCGTCGAACTTGGGGAGGTGCTCCCACTTTCCGTGGTAGACCCGGGAGGTGAGGTTCTTGAGCGGCGAGGGAGTCTTGGGAAGCGGGTGGAGCTTGAGGATCTCCGCTGCGGTCCAAGGGGCGGCGCGGTCGGCGGTGGCGGCCCGTGCCTTCGTCACCATCTCCGGTGTGACCTTGCCGGCGTCGTTTCCCCACGACGACCGAACGTAGGTGAGGATCGCCGCGATCTGGTCGTCGGGCAGCACCGCGCCCTGCGGGGGCATCGCGAGGTTGTAGGGCTGGCCTTTGACCTCGACCGGTCCCTCGAGTCCGTGGAGGACGATCTGAATCGCGCGGTCGGGGGTGTCCTTGATCCACTCGCTTCCGGCCAGCGGCGGGAACTGTCCGCCGGTCGCGCCCATGCCGTTCTCGGCGTGGCAGGCGCTGCAGTAGGTGGTGTAAAGCTGGCCTCCGTCCTGGGCGATGGCGGGAGCGGTGAGGACGGCAGTGAGGATGAACCAAGGTCGAATCATCGGGGAGAGAACGGGTGACGGGAGGGAAACTATCGTGTCGGAGTGCGTTTGGTCGATGCGGGTTTGCGGGGAGTGGCTAGGAGGCGCATGAGGGCTTTCTCTGAGGGTTCTCACTCGGTTTGGTTCACCGCCAAGCCGCCAAGGACGCCAAGACGGATGGATATGCCTTCCTTTGCGGCCTTGGCGCCTTGGCGGTTCCATCCATGGCGATCGGGGAACGGCGGCTCATTTTGCGAAGCTTGTGGGAGTCATGGCTTCAGGCCGTGGCTGGAGAGCCGGACCGACGCGACCCCGTAAACGGGGAACTACGAACCACGGTGGCGGGCGTATTGGGGAGGCTTCGCTCTCGGTCCTGCTCCCTGCTCTCCGCTCTCCGCTCTCCGCTCTCCGCTCAAACCAAGAGATCGCCTTCGGTCCGGGTGAGGTCGCGGTAGAGTTGGGCCAGACGGGAGGTGAGGGGACCGGCTTGGCCGTCGTGGAAGTTGGTGTCGTCGATGCGGGTGACGGGGACGACCTCGCCCATGGTGCCGGTGCAGAAGACCTCGTCGGCTTCGTGAACCTCCTTCTCGGGGATGTCCCTTACTTCGCTCGGGATGTCGTTCGCTTCGCAGAGTTCGAGCAGGGTGGCGCGGGTGATGCCGGTGGGGCAGGCCTTGGTGGTCGGCGTGATCACCGTGCCGTTTCGGACGAGAAACAGGTGGGTGGCGTTGGTCTCGGCGAGGTTGCCCCGGGTGTCGAGCATCAGGGCGTCGTCGGCACCGGCATCGGTCGCCTGCATCTTGGCGAGGATCGAGGTAAGCTGGTTGCACGAGTGGATCGTCTGGTCGAGGACGTCGGCAAACGGGCGTCTCTGGCTGACAGTGACGAGACGGACCCCTTGGTCCGAGTAAACCGGTGGCTTGAACTCCGCGAGGATGAACAAAGAGCAGCCTTGGGTGTTGATGCGGGGATCGAGGCCCGACGTGTATTTGATGCCCCTCGAGATGGTCAGACGGACGTGGACGCCGTCCTTCATGCCGTTGGCGACGAGCGTCTGTCGCAGCGCCTCGATGACTTCTTCGCGTTCGGGCAACCCTTCGTAGCGGAGCATTTCCGCGCTGCGGTAAAGGCGGTCGAGGTGTTGGTGGAGGCGGAAGATGCGTCCGTTGTAGAGTCGCAATCCTTCCCACACCGCATCCCCGTTCTGCACGGCCGAGTCGAACGGGCTCACGCCGGCCTCGTCGCGATGGACCAGCGCGCCGTTGATGAAGACCTTCAGGTCGCGGTTCCGTTCGTCGTAGGTTTGAAGCATGCCTCAGGTGGGGAGTTCGATCAGCTCGTGGGTGAATGTGGTGAGGTTGTCGATGCCGTCCTCGCGGACGATCACCACGTCCTCGGTGCGGACGCCGAACCGGTCCTCAAGGTAAACTCCGGGTTCGACCGTGACCGCCATCCCATTCCGCAGTTCGGTGTCGCGCGCTGAGGGTGACATCCGGAGGCCCGCATCGTGGGTTTCAAGACCGATGCCGTGTCCCAGTCCGTGGGTGAACGCACTGCCGTGCCCGGCCGCTTCGATCACGCTCCGCGCAGCGGCGTCGGCGGCATACGCCGAAATCCCGTGCCGGATGGCATCGAATGCCGCCTGCTGGGCGCGACCGACGAGCGAGTGAATCTCGCGCATCGCATCGGTCGCCGGTCCGAGGCAGATCGTCCGGGTCATGTCGGACGCGTAACCGGCATGCATCACGCCGAGGTCGAGGATGACCATGTCGCCTTGCCGGAGGACCGTGCTGTCGGGCTGATGGTGGATCTCCCATGCGTTTCCCGCACTGGCCACGATCGGAGTGAATGACGGGCCGTCCACGGCTTCGTCCGCCGCCATCTCGGCGAGCATCACTCCTTGCGCGGCTCTTTCGGTCATGCCTGGACGGATGTGTTCGAGGACGCGACGGAAGATCCGTTCGTTGATCGCCTGGCTGTCGCGGAGGATGGCGATCTCGGCTTCCGACTTGATCCGGCGAAGCGACTCGATGCCATCCGAGGGTTCGAGCGTGTGCCGGTTCCATGCCCCACGGAGCGAGAGCAGGGTGGTGTGGGGGATGTGATGATCGACGCCGATTCGAAGTGCGGGGCCTTCCATGAGTTTGCCGGCGTGGACGACGGGATCGGGATCGCAGATGACCTCGAAAGTCGATGTCTGCGCCCGCGCCCACCGGCTGCTGCGATCGTGGGTGATGAGGATCGCCCGATCGTGATCGACGAACAGCGCCGCCGGTTCACCGCGGAAGCCGGACAGGTAGCGGACGTTCGGCGGGTGGGTGACGTAGAGCGCGTCGCGTTCGTTGTCGGCCATCCAGCGGCGGACCGCGTCGAGCCGCGCCTGCATTTCCCTTGGCTCGAAAGGTCGGTCATTCATGGCGCTTCCGCGTTGCAGGATCCATGCGGTGGCATGGCTGGCAATCACCGAGTCTCGGCTAGCCAGCGAGGGAGCGGGTCCGTGCACGTGAAAGCCGTTCACGGGGCGCGGAGTATGTCGCGTGGATGAAATCCCATTCCGTTTGCAGTCTTCCGCTTCCGTCGATGTCGTTTCGCGGCTCCCGGTCATTCCGGATGCCGCCGGTTGGCCTCGGAGCAGCGATTCTTTTCGCGGGCGCCTTGGCGTGCGGTCTCGTGGCGAATGCCGAGGAGACGGCGGATTTCCACAAGCCGGAAGCCGTCACAAAGATCGCCTTCGGATCGTGTTTCGATCCGCGGGACAAGGTGGACACCGCTTTTGACGGCGTGCTGGCGCAGAAGCCGGACGTGTTCGTTTTCCTCGGCGACAACATTTACGGCGACACCGCGGACATGGACGTGCTGCGCAAGAAGTACGCCGAACTCGAAGCGGTGGACGGCTTTCGCAAGGTGCGGGAAACGAGCACGTTGCTCGCGACCTGGGACGATCATGACTACGGGATCAACGACGGAGGGAAGTCCTACTCGAAGCGGAAGGAATCGCAGCAGATCTTCCTCGATTTCTTCAAGGATCCCGCCGACTCGCCGCGTCGGAAGAGGGAGGGCGTGTACGCCTCCTACACCTTCGGTCCGGTCGGCAAGCGTTGCCAGATCCTGTTGCTGGATACCCGCTACTTCCGCGATGAGATTCCCCGATCGAAGGAGAAGCGGAAGCCGCGCACGGTGGGATGGTACCGGCCCGTCGACGATCCGTCGCTGACCTTGCTCGGGGAAACCCAGTGGGCGTGGCTGGAGCGTCAATTGAAAGTCCCCGCCGACGTCAGGATCATCGCCAGCAGTATCCAGGTGCTGGCGGTCGAGAAGGGGATGGAGAACTGGGGCAACGTCCCCCACGAGCAGCGCCGCCTCTTCGAACTGCTGCGGAAACATCGCGCGGATCACACGGTGGCGATTTCCGGCGACGTCCACTTCGCCGAACTCTCGAAGACTCAAATCGGCTCATATCCGTTCTATGACATGACCAGCAGCGGCCTGTCGCATACCAATCGCGGATGGGCCTCGGCCGACAATTCGCTGCGCGTCGGCAAGTCGCACTTCCAGCGCAACGCCGGCCTGGTCGAGATCGACTGGGAAGGGAAGAAGCTCGAGCTGGCGGCGGTCGGCGAGGACGGCCAAAAGCTGTTCAGCCATTCGGTGCCGTTCTTGGAGCTCCGGTTCCCGTAGTCTTCTCCCGCTGCGGGCAAACCTGACCCCAAAGGGACATGGTGGGAGAGACCGAAAACACTGGCGAATGTGCGGCTTCGCACGTTTCCCTGATCGGGTGCGACGAGAAACCCGCACGTTTGACCCAGACCCATGACGGCAGAGAGGAATTTCCACGAGGCGGCGCAGCCGTACGGAGAATTTGACCCGAATTCGGGCACGCTGCTTGTCGAGAAAGATGGGGAGCGCTTCGAGTTCACGCTGCGCGACGGCGTGCTGACCTGCGACGGGCCGCCCCGTTCGGCCTGCCGTGTGCCGGTGGCCGACGATGTGACGGTTTTGGAGATCCGCAGGTTCATCACGACCAAGCTGGCAGGGGCTGACGAGGGGGACTCGCTATAACCTCCGGGTTGAAAACGGGATTTGCGCGGGCGGGGAAACCGCTAGGGTGGGCCGGTCGTTCCGCCCATGAGCCGATTGTTTGATGTCCGGGTTCGCCCTCTGCCCGAGTGGCTCGATTGGCGACGTCTGCTCGGTCCCGGAGCTTGGGTGGTGGACAGCGGTTCCGGCGGTGGTCTTGAGGCGAGGGCCGATCTCGAGCGCGATGCCGCCGCGGACCTCGCGGCGCGGTTGCGGAACGTCGGCATCGGCGGGTACTTGCTGGAGGTCAGAATCATGCCGCCGCTCCATCGGAAGGACCTGCGCAAGGCCTACACGGAAGAAGCGCGGCGTTATCGGGATGGCAGCGTCGGCTTCAGCAGGAGAGGAGCCCGGGTCGATGAGGAGGGACGCTGGTCGCTGACACCCGAAGCCATTGCGTTGGAACTTGGGGAGCGCGCGGGAGGCATGCGGGTGATCGATGCCTGCGCGGGCGCGGGGGGCAACGCGATCGGCTTCGCGAGGGCCGGGTGTGACGTGGTCGCGATCGAGCTCGATCCCGGACGCCTGGCGATGGCCCGGCACAACGCGAAGCTCTACGGGGTCGCGGACCGGATCGACTTCGTCGCCGGTGATGCCCGGGCGATCCTGCCCGACACGAAGGCCGACCTGCTTTTCATCGATCCGCCATGGGGCGAGCGCTACAGCAAGGAACGCGTCACGATCGAGGAGCTTCCGCCTGCCGGAGAACTGCTGACAGGCGCGGATCACGTTCCGAACCGGTGGCTCAAGCTTCCGCCGTCCTTTGATCCCGCGAGCTTGCCGGGATACGATGCCGAGGCCGTGTTCGGTGTCGGTGGAGGTGATGAGCGGCGCGTGAAATTCCTGCTCCTGCGGAATCGCTGAGGGGGTGCGTCGCGACCCGCGTGAAGGGTGCCGCAGGATCCGTTAGGGAAAAACCGTTGGGTTGTGCGTCGAATCGTGCGACCCTCCCGATTCCTGCCCTTACCGGGCATCATTGGTCGTTTGCTCGAAGGCGTGTCCTTCGGTTCGGGTTGAAGCGCAGTGTGGCGGAACAACCGGGCAGGCACGCAACGAAACAAACACCATGATCAAACTGTACATCGGCAATCTCTCCTACGAAACCAGCGAACAAGAACTCCGCGAACTGCTCACCCCCTACGAACCCATCGTCGACATCCGGCGCCCGTCGGACCGCGAGACCGGTCAACCGCGTGGATTCGCATTCGTGACTTTCGGAACGCTTGAGGACGGAGAGAAGGCGATGACGGAACTCGATGGTGCCGACTTCGGTGGCCGGGCGCTCAAGGTCAGCGTGGCTGAGGAGCGCCAGTCGGGCCGCCATCCGGCCGAGCGGCCGCGTCGCGTTTCGATGGATGTGGAAGTGACGCGTTCGGTCGACGACCGCCCGATCGGACCCGACGGCAAGCGGGTCCGCTACAAGGGAATCTGACCGGCGAACTTGTGGGTGCGGGCGCTTGCGGGTTCCGAACCCCTGCGCAAGGTTCGCGCATGCTTCACAGCCGGAAGTCCGCTCGCCCCGGAATCCCCCTTCGCGCCACCGTCGCAGTCCGCGTGTTTTTCGCGGCCTGCGTCTCTGGTTCCTGCATGTCCGCTGTTGCGGCTGCGGGAGCCGGCCTCGTGCCCGATGCCGATACGGGGATCAACATCCGCGAGGGCTTCGATGCGGAACTGCTTTATACGGTTCCGGTTTCCCAAGGTTCGTGGGTGGCGATGGCCTTCGAGCCGCAGGGGACGCTCATCGTTTCCGATCAGGACAGCCAGGGCGTGTTCCGGGTGACGCTGCCGGACGCGGATGATCCCGACTCGGAAGTCCGCGTCCGCAGCCTGAAGGGTTTTCCCTACGAGCCGATCCCATGGGGGAAGCGGATGGTCGGTGGAGCGCTCGGGTTTTTGTATGCTTTCGACAGCCTCTACATGTCCACGATGACCGGGTTCTACCGAATCCGGGACACGGACGGCGACGGTGACTACGATGAGTTCAAACTGCTGAAGAAGCTGCGCGTCGGCTACGAGCACTCGGCGCACTCGATCATCAGGACCGAGGATGGAAAGGGGCTCTACCTTGTGTCCGGCAACCACACGCCGGTTCCCGAGGGTGTCGGCAGCCTGCAGCCGCCGGTGTGGGCGACCGATTCCCTGCTGCCGGAAATGCCGGACCCGATGGGCCACGCGGTCGGCATCGATCCCCCCGGCGGATGGATCTGCCGCATTTCTCCGGATGGCCAGGACTGGACGCTGGTGGCCTCCGGATTCCGCAATCCGGTCGACCTCGCGATCAACCGGCAAGGCGAGCTGTTCACCTACGACTCCGATCTTGAGTTCGACGTAGGCAGCCCGTGGTACCGTCCGACCCGGGTCAACCATGTGGTTGCCGGCGGCGAATTCGGCTGGCGGGCCGGATCGGCGAAATGGCCGGCCTACTTCGCCGATGGCAACGGCTCGGTGATCGATGTCGGCCCAGGATCGCCCACCGGCATCAGCTTCGGTCACCACTCGAACTTCCCGACGGAATTCCAGGACAAGTTGTTCATCTGCGATTGGACCTTCGGGACGATGTACACGGTCGAGATGGAGGAAAGCGGATCGACCTACACCGGCAGGAAAGAGGAGTTCCTCAACGGGTCGCCCCTGAACATTTCCGCGATGCGGTTCGGGCCGGATGGACACATGTATTTCCTCGTGGGAGGCCGCAACACTGCCTCGAAGCTCTACCGCGTCCGCTACACCGGCTCCGCCGAGGCCGGTGCCGGCCGCCGGCTCACGGCGAACCAGCCGTTGCGCGACCTCCGGCATTCGCTGGAGGCATTCCACGGAAGCGGCAGTGGCGGGCAGCAGGCGGTTGAGAAAGCGTGGCCGCACCTCTCGCATGCGGATCGCGGCATCCGTTACGCGGCGAGGATCGCGATCGAGAACCAGCCACTGGAGTTGTGGCGCGACCGGGTGTTCTCCGAGGACCATCCGAAAGGCGCGATCCATGGCGCGATCGCCCTCTGTCGGCATGGAGAGAAGGATCTCGCCGGACGGATCATCGCCAAGCTCAACTCGCTTCCCTTCGACCGACTGGACCGCGACGACCGGCTGGCGCTTCTCCGGGCCTACGCGTTGTGCCTGATCCGTCTGGACGCGCCGACCCCGTCGGAAGTCTCGGCGATCGTGGCGAATCTGGATCCGCACTTTCCGGCGGATGACGAGGAAGTGAACATCGAACTCTGCCGGGTGCTCAGCTTCCTCGATGCCCCCTCGGTGGTCCCGAAGACGATCGCACTGATGAAGGTCACCCATGCCGAGGCGATGGCGTACGATGAGAACCTGCTGAAGCGCCACAACAAGTATGGGAAGGCGATCCTCGATGCGATGGCGGACACGCCGAATTGGCAGAACATCCAGTATGCCTACTCGCTGCGGCGGGTGCGCAGCGGCTGGTCGGTCGATGACCGGAAGTACTATTTCACCTGGCTCAACGACACGCTTCGCAAAAGTGGAGGACTGAGCTTCGCGGGCTACATCCGCGCCATCCGTGAGGATGCGATCGCCCACCTGCCGCCGGACGACCGCAAGGAGATCTCGTCCCTGCTTGGCGATATCGCGACGATCGACCTAGCCAGCCTCCCGATGCCGAAAGGCCCGCCGGTGGCGTGGACGGTCGAAACCGCCATGAAGCTTTTCGAGGAACCGCTGAAGGGTCGCGACTACGAGAACGGCAAGCGGATGTTCTCCGCGGGCCGATGCGTGGCCTGCCACCGGATCGAGGGATCGGGCGGCTACGCCGGGCCGGATCTCGGTTCGGTGGGACGGAGATACTCGATCCGGGACATCGTGGTGGCCATTTGCGAACCGAGCGATTCGATTTCGGAACAGTATCAAGCCAGCACCGTCACGCTGAAGGATGGCGGGTCGCTCTACGGGCGGCTGATCTATCGCAACGATGAAGAGGTGGCAGTGGCACCCAACCCTTATGATCTGGGTGAGCTGGTGAAGGCGCCGATGGCGGATGTCGAGAAGGTCGAGTTCTCGCAGGTCTCGATCATGCCGCCGGGCACCATCGCGCTGATGAACGCGGACGAACTGAAGGACCTCATGGCTTACCTGATTTCCGGTGGTGACCGACGCCATCGGGTTTTCTCGGGAGGTTGATTGGCTCTCGGAGGCCGCCGCCTGATAGCCGCAATCGACCCCGGGCGTATCGCTCGTCTAATGAGCAGCCATTTTTCGTCCTCCCGCCGACAGTTCCTCACCGGCGCCGCCGCGACCGCCATTTTCGGCCCCTCGATCCTGCGGGCCGCCGAGGCCAACAGCCGCCTCAACGTCGCCTTCATCGGCTATGGCAAACGTGCCTACGGCGTGATGGGACAGGCGCTGCGTCAGGCCGACCTCCAGATCGTCGCGGTCTGCGATGTCGAGGGCACCCGGCGAGCCAAGGCGAAGGAGGTCGTTGAAAAGAAATACGCCGAGGACACCAAGTCCGGCAAATACAGCGGCTGCACCGCCTACGTCGACTACCGCGAGCTTCTGGAGAAGGAAGACCTCGATGCGGTGGTGATCATGACGCCCGACCACATGCACGTGCACCCGGCGCTCGCGGCGGTCGAAAAGGGGCTCGATATCTACTGCGAGAAACCGCTGACCCAGAACATCGCCGAAGGCCGCCTGCTGGCCGACGCGGTGAAGCGCAACAAGATCATCTTCCAGACCGGAAGCCAGCAGCGCAGCGAGTTCGGCAACCGTTTCCGCACGGCGGTCGAAATGATCTGGGCGGGCCGGATCGGCAAGATCAAGACGATCCGGATCGGCGTGGGCGAGTCGCCGAAGCCATGCGACCTGCCGGCCGAGGAGAAGCCGGACAATGTCGATTGGGACCTGTGGCTCGGACCGGCGCCGATGCGGCCCTACAACGAGATCCTGTGCCCCAAGGGCCTGCACAACCACTTCCCGGCCTTCCGCCACTACGAGGAATACGCGGGCGGCAAGCTGGCCGACATGGGCGCGCACCATTTCGACATCGCGCAGTGGGCGCTCGGTATGGACGGCAGCGGTCCGGTGCGGGTTGAGCCGCCGGCCGAAGGCGACAGCGGCCTGAAGTTCATCTACGAAAACGGCGTGGAGATGTTCCACGGGGGCAAGAGCGACTGCACCTTCGAGGGCACGGAAGGCACGATCTGGGTCGGCCGGGGTGAACTGAAAAGCGACTCGCCGGACATTCTGAAGCAACCGCTTGCGGACGGCGACCGGCGCGTCCAGCCGTCGAACAACCACCTGCGGAACTGGATCGATGCGGTGAAGTCGCGCAAGGATCCGATCTGCACGGTCGAGACCGGACACCGCACCGCAACGGTCTGTCACCTTGCGAACATTGGCTACAAGCTCCGGCGCCCGCTCAAGTGGGATCCGGTGAAGGAGCGATTCGCAGATGACGACGAGGCCAACGCGCTGACCACCCGCAAGGCCCGGAAGGGTTGGGAATACGCGTGACCTTTGACTGAGCCGCGCTTTGCTTCAACCCGTCCCATGAAACTGATTCCGACCCTCGCTCTCGCCCTTCTGGTCGCAGCGTTCGCAGCCTCTGCCGCCGACAAGTCACCTGTCTGGACCGATCCGGTCAAGGCGGCCCAGGAGGATCCGGATTTCATTGTCCAAGGCGAATACGGATTGAACCGCGAAGGTGCCAGCGTGGGCGTCCAGGTGGTGGCGCTCGGAGACGGCAAGTTCGATGCCTACGTGCTGGAAGGAGGTCTTCCGGGGCTCGGCTGGACGAAGGAGAAGAAACGGGTCCGGCTCTCCGGCGCGCGGGAAGGGGACCTTGTGAAGTTCGCCGAAGCGGGCGGCTTCTCGGCCGAGATCCGTGACGACCGGCTCAGCCTGTATTCGAATGGCGGCAGCGTGGTCGAGTTTCCGAAGATCGAGCGTCGCAGCCCGACCCTCGGCATGCGGCCGCCCGAGGGTGCGGTCGTGCTCTTCGACGGCAGTTCGGCCGATGAGTGGGAGAAGGGAAAAGTGGCCGATGGCCTGCTGGCCGCGACCGGCTGCCTGAGCAAGAAGAAGTTCAAGGACTGCACCATTCATCTCGAATTCCGCACGCCCTACAAGCCGAAGGCCCGCGGCCAGCAACGGGGCAACAGCGGCGTCTACTATGGAGGCCGTTGGGAAACGCAGGTGCTCGATTCGTTCGGCCTCGACGGCAAGATGAACGAGTGTGGTGGCATCTACTCGATCGCCGCGCCGAAGCTCAACATGTGCTTTCCGCCGCTTTCGTGGCAGACCTACGACGTCGAGCTGACCGATGCGCGATTCGATGAGGATGGCAAGCGCACCGCATGGCCACGGATTACCGTGAAGCTCAACGGCGTGGTCGTGCACGACGATGTCGAGCTCAACAAGGACGGCACCACCGCCTGCCCGGTCAAGGGACCGCTGACCGATGAAGGCAACCCGCTGTTCCTCCAGAACCACGGCAATCCGGTGTTCTATCGGAACATCTGGGTGGTGGAGAAGTAGGCGGGGTCAGTGGTCAGTGGTCAGTGGTCAGTGGTCAGTGGTCAGTGGTCAGTGGTCAGTGGTCAGTGGTCAGTGGTCAGTGGTCAGTGGTCAGTGGTCAGTGGTCAGTGGTCAGTGGTCAGGAATGGAGCGCCGGTTATGAAACCGGCATCTGCCGCGCGGCACAGCCACCGAGATCGAATGCCACACCGGCTCCACAGCCCCAACGGGGCGTCATCTTGTAGCCCGGGGTAAGCGAAGCGCACCCCGGGTCATCCACCCACCGGCGCAGCCGCACTTCGCAGATCAAGGCGCAGCCTTGATTTCCGTCTGAATCTGCCACTCGGATGCCGACCATCAAGTTTGCCATTCGCTTCGAGCTAGATGATACTTAGTCAGTTTGAAACACGCGAAAGTGAACCTACGCTCCGCGTTGATATCGTCCTGAAGTGTGGGGGATTCATTGTGAAATCCATGAACAGGGCATCACTCTCCCAGCCAACGCCCCCCGGGTTTCAAACCGCCGGTGGGGGAGAAAAATCGTTTGGCCAAGAATCTTTGAAGAACCCAAGTCAGGCGCCATGTCAGCGAGCTTTAAGATGGGACCGGAGGGGTCTGTGAGGGTGTGGAACTCCACCTACAAGGTCATCATGAGGGAGCTGGAGTGGCGGGCTGCCACCGATGAAATTGCGGCGCGGATCCTCGGATTGAATCCGGCCGCGCGTCCGATAGGGCTCGTCGATCTGACCGCCTTGGATGCTGTTGAGAAGAAAGGCTTTCTGGACCTCATCGGAGACCTTCGTGGTAGAGCTTCGTCAATTAGCACGGGTTGGTGCTTTCCGGAGCAGGTCGATCGGTTTCCCAAGGACCTAGACTCGATAATCGAAAGGGCGAATGAGGCTTGGGAGTTCGACGTGTGAGCGCCGCTTTGTCACGTTCAGCCTCGTGAGTTCGCTCCATCCGAGTTCGCTCGATGCGCGGCCTTGCGTTCGCTCGTGCCCACTGCGAAGTTGTTCAGACATGGATCTCTTCGTCCAAGCGGTAGAGCAATTCGAACTGCTGATTGATCGGCTTTCTCTTGATACGTCTCGCCATTTCGGAGTGATCGGCGATCCTCTGTTTGAAGGAGTCCGCTTCTACACGTTCGACGTAGTCACCGGCACCTTCGCCTACGATAGGGCGGTCGAGATCGCTGCGGATACAGTGGATGTCATCGAGGAATCTCTGATGCAAATCGAAGGTTCCCACACCCTGCTAGGTCCGATCATGCTCAAGCTGAAATCGGTGGCCCCAGCTTTCAATGCCGAGGGGAAGACCGTTTTAATGGGTTCGTGGGGGATGGGGCCAGCCGAGATTGGTTGGTTGGTCCGGCGCATCAATGAACGCAAGATCTTCGAAGAGTTCTTGCTCTCGGCATCAATTGATGAGGCGACGGTGAACCGATACAACGACAGCTTTTCCGAGGAACTCAAACAGGCGTGACAAGTCGGACCAAGTCCTCAGGCTGAGGGGGATGCGTAGGGACTGAGTGAGTAGTCTGTTGACCGCCTCCGACCGGAATCGGACCATCTGTTCGCCTGCCCTTCAACGCCCCGCCAAATCACCCATGCACTCCTACCACGTGTTCTTTGATCGGAAAGATGGCGTGACGCATGAGGCCCTCGTGGCACAGGTCGATCGATTCATGGAGACCCAAGTCGGTGGCAATCTGGCGAAGGGCTACCGGCTGCTTAGGACGAACAACAAGGCCTCCTTCGACGAGTTGCCCGACTACCAAATGATCGTGGACTACGCGTCGGAAGCGGATCTTCAAGCTGCCTTCGCAACGATGAAGTCCAGGTTCCGGGAAGATCCGCACCGCCCGTTGATGACCATGGTCGAAGGTTTTCGGGTAGCGTTTTCACACGACGCGACGACCGGTGAGAATCCATCGTGAAGCCCAATCCACTTTCAGCCCCGGCTGGGATCGTCGGGTGGTTCCTGATTGACGGCCGGCAGCGTTCGCCGAGAGCATCAAGGGCATCATGCGTGACAAGAAACACATCGGTATCGCTCTCGGCCTCGCATTGCTGTTGCCGGCCTGCGGTGGGAAGAATTCCGCCGGAGAAAAAGCCGCGCGCGATACCGTCCCGAGGCTGGTAGCCGCGGCGGAACGCTACAAGGCCGACTGTGGCCAATACCCGGGAAAGGCCGAGGATCTGAGCAAAGATCCGGGAGTCGCCGGATGGGATGGTCCCTATTACTCCACCATCGTCGATCCGTGGGGGGTGCCCTACCAGATTGAGCTCATCGACGAGCAACTGCATGTCTGGTCTTCCGGCCCGGATCGGGTGGTGAGAACGGAGGACGATATCTCGAACTAGCCGTTGCGCGGGCGACGCCCCTTTCTTGTTTCCCGCTGCAGGGGTTGGTAGGCCTTGAGCATGCAGATGGTTCGTAGTCGTTGGCACCGGGTCGGGGGCGTGTTGTTGGGTGCTGTTCTTTCGTCAACACTTCCGGCCTCGGCGCAGGAGTTTTCCTACAAGGCCTTCAAGCGCGATGTGGGCGACTCGACCGGCTATGGCGTGAGTTATCGGGGAGCGCTGTGCATCGTCACGGCTTCGGTGCCGGGGGAGGAGGATACGCGCTCGTTCTCGCTCGCCGACAGCAAACCATTCGAAGTCGCCAAGGCAAAGGTGATCGAGCAGCCGACCTCAAAGGTTTTCATCTTCGGCGGGACGGACTTTCCGGATGCCGTTCCCTACGAGGCGGACTTCCAACTCAAGGCGGGCGAGAGCCTCGTCGCCGTGGGTCCGACGGGGGAGCAGGTCGAAGCTGCTCTGCTCTTCAATCCCGGCAATGGCGATGCCTACCACTCGTGGATGGGACCGGTGCGGTTGATGCTGGTTCTCGAAGACCCCGATCTGGAGCCACCGGTCCGGTCGGGCTGGCCGGTATTTTCGAAGACGTCGGGCAAAGTCGTCGGAACGGTGGTCCCGAAACGCTCGGTGCTCGCTCCGCATCCTCCGGTGACGATCCCCGGACAGTTCCTTTTCGAGCCCCTTTGTCTTCCCTCAACCGAGAAGCGCGAGGAAACGATGCGGCGGAACTACGGAGGAATCGAACTGGTTGAACCGCAGCCCGAGAGCCTGTTCCGTTGGCTGTTGCCGACCTGTCTTTGGGATGTCGAGGTGGGCATCGGCCGCGAGGAGCTTGAGGAAAAGCGGGGCAAGCTCTCGTCCTTTCGGGAGGACTTCGACGATCACCGGTACGTCATCCGCGACGACACACCCGCGCTCTACCGCGTCCAGTATCTCCCCGGACCCGACAAGGAGAGCAGGGAGCGGACGGTCGCGATCGAAATGTCGGGAACCATCAATCCCTATCTCGGCGAGTATCCGAAGGCCGAGCGCTTGGTCGAGGCGATGGAGAAGGCATTCGGCAAGCCCCGGCTGTTTTCCTCGTCCTTCGATCCGCCGGGAATCGCGAAGACGCAGTTCATCGCGCACTGGCTGAGCGGGGAGCGGGGGATGACCCTGCGGATCTCGCGCGAACCCTTGGCGCTGTCGGTGCACATGATGATTTCGGAAACGAAGCGCAACAAGCTGCTCGACCGCGTGCTGGCGGAACACAAGATGGGCGGCCCTCCCGCCAGCATCCTCGCGGCCTATCACGATTGGCTGGCGGACACGGCGGCGAACTGACGAAAGGGAGTCATGGGAGCCGGCATTGCGCGGATTTGCACGGAATGAGCTAGGTCACCGATTCATCCGTTCGGATCATGGACATCCTCCTCATCGCCACCGCCTTCATTTTCGGTCTCGCGGCCCAGCGCATGCGGCTGCCGCCGCTGGTCGGATTCCTGATCGCCGGCTTCGTGCTGCAGGCGCTGGGGCAGGAGGGAGGGGAAACCTTGGCGGTGATTTCGAATCTCGGCGTGACCCTGCTCTTGTTCAGCATCGGTCTCAAGCTGCGGGTGCAGACCTTGGCGCGGCCGGAGATCTGGGCAGGAGCCTCGATCCATGCCTCGCTGGTGATCGGCTTGTTCGCGCCGGTGCTTCTCGCCGTGTCCGTGATGGTCGGGCGTGCGGCGGGGCTCGATTGGTCGACAGCTCTGCTTCTCGCCTTCGGGATGAGTTTTTCGAGCACCGTCTTCGCGGTGAAGTCCTTGCAGGAAAACGGCGAGATGGGGGCGATGCACGGCCGCGTCTCGATCGGGATCCTGATCATGCAGGACATCTTCGCGGTGCTGTTTCTGACTTTCTCCACCGGCAAGATTCCGTCGCCGTGGTCGATTGCCGTGGTCGCCGGCTTGTTGATCGCCCGGCCGTTGCTCGGCTGGATGCTCGGCCGCAGCGGACACGGCGAGCTGGTGACCTTGTGCGGCTTCTTCCTCGCACTGGTCGTCGGAGCCGCGGGTTTCGAGGCGGTCGGAATGAAGGCCGATCTCGGGGCGCTGTTTGTCGGCGTGCTGGTCGGCTACCACCCGGCGTCGAAGGAGCTGGCCAAGTCGCTGACCGGCATCACCGACCTGCTGCTCGTCGGCTTTTTCCTTCAGGTGGGTCTGGAAGGAGGACTCTCTTGGCAAAGCCTCGGGTGGGCCGGAGTGATGATTCTTCTGCTGCCACTGAAGAGTGTCGGCTTCTTCCTTCTGCTCACGCGTTTCCGTCTGCGGGCGCGGACGGCGTGGACCAGCGCGCTGACGCTTTCGACCTACAGCGAGTTCGGCCTGATCGTTATGGCCCTCGGTGTGGCGAAGGGATGGATCGGATCGGAGTGGTTGGTGGCGGTCGCGGTCGGCTTGTCGGTCAGCTTCCTGATCGTGGCGCCGCTGATGAGGCGTTCCGAGCGGCTCTACGACCCGATCAGCGGCTGGCTGAAACGCTTCGAGACGAAAGGCCGCCACCGCGATGACCTGCCAGTGCGGGAGAATGGGGAATCGATCGCGATCTTCGGCATGGGCAGGGTGGGGATGGCCGCCTACCACGAACTCGAGACCCGCTACCCGGGGCAGGTGATCGGGTTCGACCGCGATCCGAAAGCGGTGGAGTTGCATCGCCAGGTGGAGCGCAACGTGATGCTGGCCGACGCGTCTGACTCGGACTTTTGGGAGAAGGTGCGGCTGAAGGACGATATCGACTTGGTGGTGCTCGCGATGCCGAAGCACAGCGCCAACGTGCATGCGGTCGAAACCCTGAAGCGCCACGGCTTCGGTGGTGTCGTGGCCGTGACCGCCAAGTATGAGGAGGAGATCCGCCAGCTTCGCGAGCTCGGGGTCGATACGGCGTTCAATCTGTATGCCCAGGCCGGTTCATACTTCGCCAACCATGTCTTCAACGTCTTCCGTCAGCAGCGGCCGGATCTCATCCGCCGGGCCCGCGAGTCGGGGAGCGATTTTTGAGCCCGACTTTTGAGGTGGATCGGATGGATGAACCGCCAAGACGCAAAGGCGCCAAGGCCGGACCGCCGCGGGTTCTGAGTCCTTCTCGGTGTTGGACCTTTGCGGTCCGATCCCATCCACGCGCCATGACGGTTTCGGCCGACGGATCGCCTTGATCCCGGGAGGGTGGGTTCCCTAGGTTCGCCTTCCATCCCCATGAAACACGAAACTCTCTGTCTGCACGGCGGCTACGAGCCGGAAGCCTCCACCAACTCGCGCGCGGTTCCGGTCCACCGCAGCACCGCCTTCACCTTCAACAACACCGAGCACGCGGCGAACCTGTTCGCGCTGAAGGAACTCGGGAACATCTACAGCCGGCTGACCAACCCGACGGTCGCCGTTCTCGAAAAACGGGTGAGCCTGCTCGAGGGTGCGCACGAACTCGCGGGCCTCGGTCATTCGTCCGGCACGGCGGCGATCTTCAACTCGATCATCAACCTCGCCTCTGCGGGCGACAACATCGTCTCGGCGCGCAACCTCTACGGCGGCAGCTACACGCAGTTCGACAACATCCTTCCGGCGCTCGGCATCGAGGTGCGCTTCGTTGATTCGAACGACCCGGAGAATTTCGCCAAGGCGGCCGACGACAAGACGCGGGCGTTCTTCTGCGAGACGATTTCCAATCCCGCGCTTGAGATCACCGATCTGGAGGCGGTCGCGGAGATTGCCAAGGCCCACGGCCTGCCATTGATCGTCGATGCCACCTGCTCGACGCCCTATCTGACACGCCCGCTCGATCACGGAGCCGACATCGTCGTCCACTCGCTGACCAAGTGGATGGGCGGGCATGGTGCGGGACTCGGCGGCGTGGTGGTGGACTCGGGCCGCTTCGACTGGACCGGCGGCAAGCACCCGCTCTACGACAATCCGGACGAATCGTATCACGGCCTGCGCTGGGGACACGACCTGCCGGAAATGCTCGCGCCCCTCGCTTACATCCTGCGGATGCGCACGGTTCCGCTGCGCAATCTCGGCGCCTGCTCGAGCCCCGACAACGCGTGGCAGATCCTGCAGGGGATCGAAACGCTGCCGCTGCGGATGGAGCGTCATTGCGAGAACTCGCTCGCCGTCGCCAAGCACCTCAAGGACCATCCGAAGGTCGAGTGGGTGCGGTTCCCCGGACTGGAGGACGACCCGGAGTATGCGAAGAACCAGAAGTATCTGAAGGGCAAGGGCGGCAGCGTGGTGGTGTTCGGAATCAAGGGTGGCGCAACGGCAGGTGCCTCGTTCATCAACGAGCTCAAGCTCTTCTCGCACGTCGCCAATCTCGGCGATGCCAAGTCGCTGGCGATCCATCCCGCGACCACGACCCACTCGCAGCTCACGGAAGAACAGCAGCTGGCCGGTGGTATCCGTCCGGAACTGGTCCGCCTGTCGGTCGGCATCGAGCACATCGACGACATCATCGACGACCTCGACCAGGCGCTTGGCGCCTGAGACGTCGCTTTTCAAGGGTTCGTAGTTCCGCCTTCAGGCGGTCTTCCGGACCGGTGGGACCCCGTAAACGGGAAACTACAAAACCTGGTGGCGGGACTTGGGGTGCAAGGCGGCGGTCACAGGGCCCGTAGGGGGTTTCCGTGAAGTGCGCGATCTTGATCGGAATGTCGGTGCTGCTCGTTGCGGGCGGCGTAGGGGCTCAGGAGGGCAAGGCTGAGGCGAAAAAGAAGATCGTGTTCCTGGCCGGGAAGCCGAGCCACGGATACGGAGCGCACGAGCACCGGGCCGGGTGCATGCTGCTGGCGGGACAGCTCAACAAGCATCTTGGGGATCAGGTCGCAGCCGAAGTCCACGTGGCGAAGGATTGGCCGGGCAATGCCAAGCTGATGGAGGATGCCGACGCGATCGTCTTCTACTGCGACGGCGGCAAGCGGCACATGGCGAACGAACACCTCGAGGGAGTCGATGCGAAGCTCAAGGACGGTTGCGGGCTGGCCTGCCTGCACTACGCGGTCGAGACCACCAAGGGCGAGTCCGGCGACAAGTTCCTCGAGTGGATGGGCGGCTACTTCGAGCCGAATTGGTCGGTGAATCCCCACTGGGAAGCGAACTTCGAAACCCTGCCGACACATCCGATCACCCGCGGGGTGAAGCCGTTCAAGATTCGCGACGAATGGTACTTCCACATGCGTTTCGTTCCCCAGATGGAGGGCGTGACCCCGATCCTTTCGGCCCACCCGCCGAAGGAGACGATGAAGCGGAATGACGGCCCGCACTCGGGCAATCCGCACGTCCGCAAGGCGGTGGCAGACGGCGAGATCCAGCACGTCGCGTGGGCCTACGAGCGCCCCAACGGCGGTCGGGGATTCGGTTTCACCGGTGGCCACTTCCACAACAACTGGGGTGACGACAACTTCCGCAAGGTCGTGCTGAACGCGATCACCTGGGTGGCGAAGGCCGAAGTTCCGGAGGAAGGCGTGCCGTCCGACAAGATCACCCAGGAGGACCTTGAGAAGAACCAGGACTTTCCGAAGCCCAAGCCGAAGAAGCCGTGATGAGGTCGCGTGCCTTTCTTCCGCTGCTACTGACGGGCGGAGCGCTCGCGGATAGCCTTCATCCGCTGGTCACGCTGGAAGACATCTATCCGTCGAACGAGGTCGAACTGAAGGTCTCCGCGATGGCCTTCCGCGGCGACGACCTGTTCGTCACGGTCTTCAGTCCGAACCGTCAGGACAAGGCGCCGTTTCTCAAGGGAGAGATCTTCCGCATTCCGGAGATCACGACCAAGAAGGACCGGTCCGGAATCAAGGCCGAGCGGGTAATGGGTGATCTCTACGAGCCGACGGCGATCGCCGTGCACAACGGCAAGATCTACGTTGGCGAGAAGGACAAGATCTCGCGACTCGAGGATCGCAATGGCGACGGCAAGTACGACGCGTCCGAGAAGGTCATCCTGATCGATGGCATCTCGCAGCCGAACTTCCACACCTACACAGTCGGTTTCGGCGTGGTGGAGAAGGACGGCAAGAACTACCTCGCCGGCAACCTCACCACCTCGATCAAACTCGGGGGCTCGCGGGCGTTCAATGTCACGGTGAATCCGAAGACCCATCGCGGCTCGACCTTCATGCTCGGACCGATCACCGGGGAGGAGAAGCCGGAGGATACGGATATCAGCTACGTCGCCGGTGGCTACCGGACTCCGAACGGTTTCGGTGTCGGTGCCGACGGCGCGATGATCGTGGTCGACAACCAGGGCGTCTTCAATCCGAGCAACGAGTTCATCCGGATCACTCCAGGCGGCTTCTACGGGCACTTCCTGATGCAGCGGGACGACTCGAACATCGCGGCGTTCCAGCCGAAGGAGGCCGACTCGGTGAAGGGTGGTTCGAAGTATCAGTCGCCGCCGACCGTCCACATGCCGCAGGGGGCGGTGGCACGTTCGCCCTCGCAGCCGGTCCTGCTGAAGGACCTTCCGGAAGCGGTCGCGGCCTATGAAGGCCAGTATCTGGTCGGCGATGTGACGATGGGGCGGGTGAGCCGAGTCTTCACCGAAGAGGTCGATGGCATTTGGCAAGGCGCGGTGTTCAAGCACTCGGGTGGTCACGATGCGAAAGGGGTCACCGGCTTCACGGCGGGACCGAATCGGATCGTCCAGGGGCCGGACAAGCGGTTCTACATCGGCCACATCGGCGCGGGTGGTCTGTGGGAGTTCCTTGGCGAGCCGAAGAAGCCTTGGTGGGGTTTGCAGCGGATGACGTTCAAGTCGGCCGACCAGATCGACCCGAAGTTCAACGAGATTGTCGCGGTGCGCGACGTCCCCGGAGGCTTGGAACTCGAATTTTTCCGGCCGCTTGATCGGGTCATCGCAGTGGAACTGCCCGAAGTCGAACAGTGGACCTACGTACCGACCAACGGCTACGGCGGTCGACCGTTCGGGAAGGAGGCACTTGCGGTGAAGGCGGTCACCCACTCGGGCGACATGAGGCGGGTGCGCCTTTCCATTCCCGGCATCCGCGACAACTCGCCGCCCTTCATCAAGCAGAAGGGCTACTCCAACGAGAACGTCGGCTGGGTCGTCCATCTCAAGCTGCCGAAGCAGGGTCTTTACGCGGACGAGGCGTGGTACACTTCGGTGCGCCACCAGCGCGAGCAGGGCGAGACGGTTTTACCGACCGTCGCCAATGCCGACAGCGATCCGAAGGAGGTCGCTGAAGGGATCTTCAGCTCGATCTGCGCGGCATGTCACTCGACCGACGGCAGCCGTATCGTCGGACCGAGCCTGAAGGGGATCCTCGGCCGGACGCAGAAGGTGATCCGTGACGGAAAGCCGGTCGACGTAACGGTCGACGAGGCGTATCTCCACCGTGCGCTCACCGATCCGCTTCACGAGTATCCGGAAGGATATGCTCCGGCGATGCCGGCGCTGAATTTGCCCGACAAGGACCGGAAGGCGCTCGTGGATTGGATGAAGGGGCTGTGATCGGTCAGCCTCCGGCCACGCGCACGACCTTCCGCAGGCCGCGGAGGGTCGCGCCAACGAGCGGGAACTCGGCATAGACGCCGAAGGCCGCATCCCAGAAGTCTTCCTGTCGGGCGACCTTGCCGTCGGAGCCGAAGGTGAACTGGGACACGCCTTCAAGCGTTCGGGCCTTGCCGCGGAAACGGTAGTTCATCGTCCAGCGGAGGAATCCGGTTTCGGCGTTGCCGCTGGCCGAGGTGACATCGATGCGGACGTCGCTGAGTTGCTTGAAGAGGTCCTCGAAGATGAGGCGCAGGTCGTCAAGTCCGTGGCCGTGATTGATGGGATCGCGGAACTCGACGTCCGGGCTGTAGTGCTGGTCGAGGCGGTCCATGGTTTCGGGGCGGAGTTCCCCGAAATAAGAGCGGATGCAATCGAGCGGTGCGGCGGACATGGAGCAGGGTAGTTCCGGATCGGCAGCAGGCAATCGGTAGTGCGGGTACGGATGGGGGAGATACTGGCGGCCGATTTAGCCGACGAAGTGCGAAGCCCCGAAGTGGCACTAGCATTTCGCCCCGAAGTGGCATCGGCATTTAGCCCCGAAGGGGCGTCGGCGGTTAGCCCCGGGGTTCACCCCGGGGATTTGGGTCGGGGAGAAATTCGAGCCCCGGAGGGGCGCAGGCGATGTGGTCCGGGGTGTGCGGTACGAGGTTCATCATCAGGCTCCGCCTGCGCACCTTTGGCGCTCGATTTGCCTGGCAACCGTTTCCCCGGGGTGAACCCCGGGGCTAAATGCCTGCACCCCTTCGGGGTTCCAGAGTGGAGAGCGTGATCGAGGTGAGGCACTGGGAATAAGGCGCCGACAGGCGCCGGCGCGAATCGGTGTCGAGTCAACGGCGATAGTCTTCGACCTGTCCGGGCGTTTCGATTTACCCAATGCCCATGCTCCGTCTCATTGCCCTGCTTTCCCTCGCCTCGCTGGCTCTGCCAACCTCGGCGGAGGAAGCGAAGCGGCCGAACATCGTGATCATCATGGTCGATGACATGGGCTTCAGCGACCTCGGGTGCTACGGCTCGGAAACGGAGACTCCGCACCTCGACAAACTTGCGGCGAACGGCCTGCGCTTCACCCAGTTCTACAACAGCGGCCGGTGCTGCCCGACCCGCGCGGCTCTGCTCACCGGTCTCTACCAGCATCAGGCGGGAATCGGACACATGGTCGGCAACAGCGGATTTCCCGCCTATCAGGGGTATCTCAACGACCGCTGCGTCACCATCGCCGAGGCGCTCGAACCGGCCGGCTACTTCACCGCCATCAGCGGCAAATGGCATGTCGGATCGGCTCCGGAGCACTGGCCGTTGAAGCGCGGCTTCGACCGGTTCTACGGTACGCCGCAGGGTGGGGGACACCACTACCGGAACCTGCCGGGCCGCGACCTCGTGCTGGACGACAAGGCGATCCCGATGCCGGATGATTGGTACTCCACCACGGCGTTCACCGACCATGCGGTCGAGTTCGTTGACGAAGGCCTGCGCGCGGAGAAACCGGTGTTCCTCTACCTTGCCTACACGGCTCCGCACTGGGCCTTGCACGCGCCGGATGAGGAAATCGCGAAGTTCCGCGGCCGCTACATCGACGGCTGGCAACCGGTGCGCGAGGCGAGGTTCGCCCGACAGATGGGAATGGGGATGTTTCCCGAAGGCACCAAGCTTTCGCCCAAGGACGCCAAGATGCCCGAGTGGTCGAAGATCGAGGACAAGGACGAGATGGATTTGCGGATGGCGACGCATGCGGCGATGGTCCATCTGATCGACCGGGGAGTGGGCCGCTTGGTCGAGAAGTTCGAGGAGTTCGATGAACTCGACAACACCCTGATCCTGTTCCTTTCCGACAACGGGGCGAGCGCCGAGACGGGGCCCACAGGGTTCACCGGCTCACGGGGCGGTGATCCCAAGGCCCGCACCGGAACACCGAACTCGTACAACAGCTTCGGTATCGCGGGTGCGAACCTCTGCGATACGCCATTCCGACGCTACAAGATGTTCACGCACGAGGGCGGAATCTCGACGCCTTTGATCGCGCATTGGCCGAAGGGCATTCCGGCGAAACGGAACGGAAGCTTCGAGATCTCGCCGGGTCACGTCATCGACCTGCTGCCGACCTGCACCGACCTTGCCGGCGTCGACTATCCATCGAAGCGCGGGGAGAAGGATGTCATGCCGACCCCGGGCGTGAGCCTCCGAGCTGCCCTTGCGGGGGAAACCCCGAAGGAGCGTGAGCTCTACTTCGAGCATGAGGGCAACGCCGCGGTGCGCATCGGCGATTGGAAGCTCGTCCGCGGTCACAAGGAGCCGTGGTCGCTGCACAACCTCGCGATCGACCGCACGGAACTCGTCGATCTCGCCAAGGAGGATCCGGAGAGGGTCGAGTCGATGAAGGCGAAGTGGAAGGCGTGGGCGGAACGGGTCGGCGTGCGCCCGTGGCCGGTGCGGAAGCGATAGTTATTCGGCCGCCAGCCGACGCTCCATTTGCGCGGCATGGAGATCGGACGGATCGAGCTCACCGGGAGCGAAGATCTCGATCCACCGGCCGTTGGCATCAGTGACCGGATCTCCCTTAACCGGCACGCCGACCAGATTCATCGAGGCCGGACCGAAGCTACCCGGTGCCGGAACGGGGCGTTCTGACCGGAGGTTCCAGAAGGTTCCGCGGGCACCGCAGTGCCGACCCAGCTTCGCTCCGCCACCCGAGTGCCAGACCCGCGTGCCGGCGCCGACATCGAGATCGGTAAACAGGTTCTCGTAGGGCGCACGCTCATGGTGATCGAAGCAGAGGTCGGTGCCTCGGCCCTTCGATGCGACGTTCCCGGCTCCTCTTGCCACAGTGATGTCGTGAATGAAGCGCTGCTGGAAATTGAAGCGGGTGAGCAGATTGTCGTCGCCGGTCATCGAAACGCCATGGTGACCGAAGTTTCCACCTTGGGTCTTCGATTCCTCACTGAGCCCGAACTGAAGGTCGCTCATCGTGCAGAATCGCCCCGAGACGAAGATCCCGCTGTCGGCATTCAGGAACCGCACCCCGCGGACCCAGCAATCGGACACGTTGCTGAGCGCGATCCCGTTGTAGCCGAGCTCGGTGAAGTGCCCCTTGTAGCTTCGGGGTGGAAAGGCGAACGAAAGGTCCTCGACGCCGCAATCGCGGACGCTCGGTTCGAAGGTTGAGATGCGGGGCGACCACTCCGGTCTCAGATCGGTGCGCAGGTGGCGCTCCAGCGTCAGCACGCCCTCGTCGACCGATGCGACACGGCTGACGAAGGAGGTGCGATGGCTGCCGGGGGCGATCTTCGACACGTCGCCCGGGTCGCCGGAGTAGAGGTGGGAAAGCAGGCTGCGCTCGGAGTCATCCTTCAGGTCGATCTGGATCCAGTCGCCGGCGTTGACCCCACCGAAGCGCGTGGCATCCACCGGGATCCTGCGGCTGCCGCGCGGCACGGATGCGGTCGGCTCACCCAAGGCTTTGCCGCGCTCGCTTCCTTTGAACCAGATGAACCCGCCCGACCACGAGTAGTTGGAAGTTGCCCGGCCGCCGGTGGTTTTGCCCATGTTGGAGCGGATCTTTTCGAGCGGGGTCGGACAGAAGATCACCGACTGGTCCGGGCCGTCACCGCGGAAGACGATACCCGGTTTTGTCACCTCAAGGATCCGCGTGATCTTGTAGCGGCCGGCCGGAATCCGGATCGCGCCCGGCTTGCCGAGATCCGAGACGGCCTTGATCGCCTTGAGGAATGCTTCCGAGTCGTCGTGGACGCCATCGCCAACCGCGCCGAGCTCGCGGACGTTGACCGCATCGGGCACCTCGGGAATCGCGTGCTCGCCGCAGCCGTAGCCGGCAAATGAGAAGTCCGGAAGCCGTCCTGCCGGATCCCAATTCTCTCCACCATCCGACCACAACTTCGATTCGCCGCCAAAGAGGGGCATGGAGAGGGTCAGGAGCAGGGCGGCGAATCTCATCAGGCTGAGCCGGCGGCTACGAATCCGGCGCGCACGTTCTATCCCCTTCGATCCTTATGCAACTTCACGAGTTCTCCTCCGGTATCAGTGGCCATGTTCAAAACCCTGATCGCGTCCTTCTTTCTCGCGATGGCATTGCATGGTGCCGAGCGCCCCAACTTCGTGCTGATTTTCATCGATGACATGGGCTACGGCGATATCGGTCCGTTCGGTTCGACCGCCAACGACACGCCGAATCTCGACAAGATGGCGGCCGAGGGGCTCAAGCTGACGAGTTTCTACGCGGCGCCGGTGTGTTCCGCCTCACGCGCCCAGCTGCTGACCGGAAGCTACGCGCCGCGGGTCTCTGTTCCGGGGGTGTTCTTCCCTGCCGGAAAGCATGGCCTGAATCCGAAGGAACACACGGTCGCCGACTATCTGAAGGAGCTCGGCTATGCGACGATGTGTGTGGGCAAGTGGCATCTCGGCGACCAGCGCGAGTTCCTCCCGACCCGTCAGGGGTTCGACGGCTACTTCGGCATTCCCTACTCGAACGACATGCGGCGGCCGTCTTCGGAGACGGGAAGCGGGGTCCACCCGCTGATGCGCGATGAGGAGGTGGCGAAGCTGTTGGAGGACGAAGACCAGCGGCAGGTGACGCGCGACTACACGACGGAGGCTGTGGGCTTCATCGAAAAGCAGTCAAAGGGAGACAAGCCGTTCTTTCTCTACTTCCCCCATACCGCGATGCACGTGCCGCTGTTTCCGCACAAGGAGTTCGTCGGCAAGTCGAGGAACGGCACTTATGGTGACTGGGTATCCGAGGTCGATTGGAGTGTCGGGCAGGTGCTCGACACCATCCGCCGGCTGGGGATCGAGAAGGAAACCCTGGTGATCTTCACCAGTGACAACGGTCCTTGGGCGTCGAAAGGGAAGGCCGGGGGAGTGTCGGGTCCGCTGCGAGGCAGCAAGGGCGATACCTTGGAAGGAGGCGTGCGCGAACCGACCATCGCGTGGTGGCCGGGCAAGGTAGCGGCGGGGTCCGAAAGCGGAGCGATCGCGGGGACGACCGACGTGCTGCCGACCTTCGTCTCGCTCGCGGGCGGCAAGGTCAAAGAGGACATCGTGATCGATGGCGTGGACATTTCCGAAGTGTTGCTCAAGCCGGGCTCGGAGGGGCCGCGGGATTCCTGGTTCTATTTCAAGCAGAACAAGCTGACCGCGGTGCGCCAGGGGCCGTGGAAGCTGGCGGTCGCGCCGCAGACGCTGGGCATGGGGATTCGCGAGAAGCCGGAGGATCTCAAGAAGCCGCTCAGGCTTTACAACCTCGACAAGGACCTCGGCGAGACGACCGACGTTTCGGCCGACAACCCGGACGTGGTGAAGAAGTTGCAGGCGCTGGCCGATGCCAAGGCGGCGGAGATCGCGGCGAACCGTCGTCCGGCAGGCGAGGTCAAGAACCCGGTGCTGCTGTTCCCGTCCGGCAAGAAGGGTGGGAAGGGCAAGAAGTAGCAGGGCGGCGCGGTCGCGCGACGGGAGTCCGCGAATCGGCGGCCCGATGTCCGGATTTCGTGAGTGATCCCGGTGCTCTTCCGAGTATCAGGACCTCGTGAACCGGACATCGAGATTCCTTCCCCAATGCTTCATGGCCATGGCGGCCGGGCTGATCCTTGCCGCCTCCGTGCGGGCCGACGAGACGCCCAACGTGGTGATCATCCTTTCGGACGACCAGTCGTGGACCGACTACGGGTTCATGGGTCACGAGCACATCGAGACGCCGAATCTCGATCTCCTTGCCGACCAGAGCGCGACCTTCCCCCGCGGCTATGTGCCGACCGCGCTTTGCCGGCCGGCCCTGATGTCGATCATCACCGGTCTCTACGCGCACGAGACGAAGATTACTGGCAATGACCCGGCGAAGACACCGCAGAACGCGGCCCACGCCAACCGCACCGGACTCGATCCCCGCGAGGTGATGATTTCGAACATCGACCGGACCGGGGCGCTGCCTGTCTGGCTGAAGGAGAAGGGCTACGTGAGTTTCCAGAGCGGGAAGTGGTGGGAAGGCGCGCCGTCCCGCGGCGGGTTTACCGACGGCATGACCCGGGGTTTCCCGAAACCGGGAGGGCGTCACGGCGATGACGGCCTGAAGATCGGCCGCGAAGGCATGGAGCCGGTGTTCGAGTTCATCGATGGCGCGGTCGAGGCGAAGAAGCCGTTCTTCCTGTGGTATGCCCCGTTCCTCCCGCACACGCCGCACAACCCGCCGAAACGCCTTTTCGACAAGTATCTCAAACTCGATCTGCCGAAGACCGTGGCGCGCTACTACGCGATGTGCGAGTGGTTCGACGAGACCTGCGGGGAATTGATAACGGGCCTCGACAAGCGGGGTGTCAGCGACAACACGCTTGTCATCTATGTGACCGACAACGGCTGGATCCAGAGTCCGAAGAGCAGTTCTTACGCGCCGCGTTCCAAGCGCAGCCCGAACGAGGGAGGTGTCCGGACGCCGATCATGTTCCGCTGGCCCGGCGTCATCAAGCCGGGCGAGCGGAAGGAGCTGTGCACCAGCCTCGACATCGCGCCGACCATCCTTTCCGCCGCCGGTGCGAAAGCCCCGCACGAGTTTCCGGGCCTCGACCTGCTTCCGGCTCTCCGTGAGGGCAAGGCCATCGAGAGAAACACCCTGTTCGGGGAATCGTTCGCCCATGACGTCGCCGACGTGATGGTTCCGGAGGCCTCGCTGATTTTCCGCTGGGTCATGGAGGGCGACATGAAACTGATCCTGACTTACGACGGCCGCCGGGGTTCGTACAAGTATCCGCCTGAGGACTACCGGCCCCAGCTGTATGACCTCGTCAAGGATCCTCACGAGAACCACAACCTCGCCAAGGATCAGCCGGAGACGGTGCAACGGCTGGCGAAGAAGATTGCGGATTGGTGGCCGACGGAGCGCAAGACGGTCACGGAGTGGAGTGATGAGCCGGTGTTCATCGAGCCTGTCGAGTGAGATACGCCAACCGCCGTAGAAGTTCCTCCATGAAGCGTCTTGTTCTCGCGTCCCTTGTCTTGCTGCTTCCGCTTTCCGCCGCGGAGCGTCCGAATGTCCTGCTGATCGCGGTCGATGACCTCAACGACTGGATCGGTTGCCTCGGTGGCCATCCCCAGGCCCTGACGCCGAACATGGACGCGCTTGCCGGCCGTGGCGTGCTTTTCAGCAATGCCCATTGCCAGTCGCCGGTCTGCAATCCCTCACGGGCCAGCCTGATGACCTCGCTCTACCCGGAGACCAGCGGCATCTACTTCCTGAACCCTCCGATCGAGGCGTCACCGGTTTCCCGCAAGTCGCTCACGATGCCGGAACGCTTCGAAAAGGAAGGCTACCGGGTCGCAGCCGCGGGCAAGCTTTTCCATGCCGCGGAGAACGCGAAGTATTTCAAGGACTACGGTGGCGGCATGGGCGGCATGGGCCCGCGGCCGAAGAAGAAGATCAGCCAGCCGCACGGGCACCCGTTGTGGGACTGGGGCGCGTTTCCCGAAAAGGATGAGGAGATGCCGGATCACAAGATCGCCGCGTGGGCGGCCGACCGGATCGGGTCGATGGAAACCGACAGACCCTTCTTCCTGGCGGTCGGGTTCCATCGCCCGCACGTCCCGATGTTTGTTCCGCAGAAGTGGTTCGACATGCATCCGCTGAAGAAAGTGAAGCTGCCGAAGGTGCTCGAAACCGATCTCGACGATCTATCGCCGTATGCCATCGACATCACCCGGCTGAAGCACGTCGCTCCGACCCACGAGTGGATCAAGGAGGCGGGGGAGTGGCGCCACGCGGTGCAGTCGTACCTCGCCTGTGTGACCTTCGTCGATGACTGCGTCGGCACCGTTCTCAAGGCGCTCGACTCGAGCCCATTCCGCGATAACACGATCGTCGTGCTGTTCTCGGACCATGGATTCCACCTCGGCGAGAAGGACCGCTGGGCGAAGCGGACGGTGTGGGAGGACTCGACCCGGGTTCCGGTCATCATCGTTCCTCCGGGAGGCAAGGGCGGCGCGGTCTGCACCCAGCCGGCCGAACTGATCGATCTCTATCCGACCCTGCTCGATCTCACCGGTTCCAAGCCGGACGAACGCCTCGAAGGCCAGTCGCTACGGCCGTTGCTGGAGGACGTGAAGGCCGAGTGGCCGCATATGGCCCGCACCAGCTTCGGTCCGGGGAATGTCGCGATCCGTTCCGAGCGCTACCGCTTCATCCGCTACGTCGATGGGTCGGAGGAGTTCTACGATCACGCCGACGACCCTCATGAATGGAAGAATCGCATCGAGGATCCGGCACTGGCGGAACGGATCGGGAAGCACCGCGACCAATTGCCTGGCAAGAATGCCAAGATCCTCGGCAAAGGTGCGACCGGACACATTTCCTACGCCGCCTCGGCCGAACGGCTCGAGGAGCGGAAGAAGGAAGCGAAGTGATTTCGGTCAGAGTTTGGTGATGGTGGCGAAGTAGGCGCCTACCTGCTTGCCGTCGGCCAGTTCGAAGTAGGGGGCGAACTTCTGCGAGCCTGCCTTCAGCTCGACTTCGAAGACGGCCTCGGTGTCCTCATCGCCGACCGGCTTCGTCTCAAGCGCTTTGCCGTCGATCTGGAGCGTTGCCTTGGTGATGTCGAGTGCCTTGCCGGGCACCGCACGCCACGCCTTGCTGGCCCCGGGCACGTCCTTGCCCGGAGGCAGCGAGCCGCGGATCGGGTGATCCGCTTCGACCGGCCAACGTCGCAGTGAGATCCGGTAGCGTCCGGCTTCCTCGACCCGCGTTGCCCAGTATCCCTCGAAGCGACCGCTCTTCTCCACCGGTCCCCGGCGGATATGGGTGTGGTTCCACGGTGACATGCCGTCCGTCACCCAGTCGTGGCAGGTCAGCAGGATCTCCGGGTGGTCGGGGTGTCCGAACACGCTTTCGGCGTAGGTAGCGAAGCCGGGTTCCAGATCCGCCCACCACTTCTCGTAGAAGTCCTGCAACCGTTTCGTCTCTTCCGGGTAGCGGTCGGCGACATCCTCCTTCTGTCCGGGGTCGGCGGTGATGTCGTAGAGCTCCTTGCCGTTCACGAGCCGCCAGCGCTGCGTCATCACCGCGGACTTCCGCCACTTGATCGGATCGCGGACGCGCTGGGAGTCTGTGACCAGGATGCGGTCCGGCCAGTCGATGCCTTCCTTCTGCTTCAGCAACGGGGCGAGTGAACTTCCGTCGAACTTCACGCTGTCCGGCTTCGACGAACCCGTGAGTTCGAGGAGGGTGGGGGCGATGTCCGACGCGTGGCAGATGGTATCGATCACCCGCTTCTCCTTCAGGCCACCATTCGGCCAGTGCATGAAGAACGGGACACGGTGGCCGCCGTCATACTCGGAACCCTTCTGCCCCTTCATTCCGGCGTTGAAGACCTTGGCTCCGCCGGCGGTGCCGTTGTCGGTGGTGTAGATGAAGATCGTGTTGTCGGTGACCTTCAACTCGTCGAGCAGCTTCCGCAGCTTGCCGACGTTGGTGTCGATGTTGGTGATCATCGCGTAAAAGGTCGCGAGAGCCTCGTTCTGGTCCTTGTAGCGATCGATCTCCTCCTGAGGCGCGTGGAGCGGTCCGTGCGGTGCGTTGGTCGCGAGGTAGGTGAAGAACGGCTTGCCCTCCTTCACGCTGCTGCGGATGAAGTCGCTGGCGGCATCGAAGAAGACATCGGTGCAGAAGCCCTTCGCCGGAACGGCCTTGCCGTTGTGGAAGTAGTGGCCGTCGAAGTAGGCGTTGTCCCAGTAGTCGGGCGTTTGGCTGACCCCGCCGCCGCCGTGACAGTAGACTTCATCGAAGCCGCGATCCTGAGGGCGGAACGGGTAGTTGTCGCCGAGGTGCCACTTGCCGAACATGCCGGTGATATAACCGGACTTCCGGAGCATGTCGGCCACCGTGACCTGATCGACCCGAAGCATCGAGCGGCCGGCGATCGTGTGCCAGACGCCGGTGCGGTTGGTCCAGTGGCCGGTCATGAGCGAGGCGCGGGTCGGTGAACAGGTCGGAGCGACATGGTAGTCGTCGAGCCAGACCGACTCGGCCGCCAACGCGTCGACGTGGGGTGTCTTGATGACCGGGTTTCCCGTGCAGCCGAGATCACCGTAACCCTGGTCGTCGGTGATGATGAGCACGATGTTCGGTGATGCGGCGTGGAGTCGCAGGGCAAAAATGATCAGGAGAAGGACGGTGGTTCTCATGGGAACAGTCGATACATGAATTGGGAAAGGAATATTTCGTCCATTTCCCCAGCTGTGTCGAGAGGTTCGAAGGTCATCTCAAGGCTGGATGGTTGCACATCTGTGAATCCCTTCTCTGCGTGTTGGATGATGCAGGTCTTCCCTCATGAGCGGCTTGATTGTTAGGAAGGCTGAAACGAGAAGAGCCCCTTCTTCGGAAATAGGAGGAAACTAGGCGTGGATGAACGAATGAATGCCCTTGGGTGATGCAAGTGGGCGCGGGTAGTCTGCCCGACATCCATGTAATGCGATCAAGATGGCGGGTTAGGCCGAGACGATTCGTGTGATGTGGACAAGATCCTCCGCTAGCCGATGAAAATCCCTATTCTCCCTTTCGCTTGTTCCGCCTCCCTGTTCCTGAGCTTTGTCGCTCCACTGTCCGGCCAAGGCATCTCGGTTTTCACAGCCAACACGGCAGGTGACTCGATGACGACGAGCGACCTCGTTCACACCTTTGATACCACGGTCCGCAACGCACTTGCTGACCACAATCTCTCGGGCACCACCGATTTTCAGATGTCCGCGGGGCACCACCTCGTGCTCTATAACTCATACTTCTTCAAGGACCCGACCGGCTTGGGAACGAACGACAGATCCGAGATCCAGACGAATCTGAATCTCGCCGGGACCGATCTGTCGGAGGGGTGGTCACAAGGTTACATCCGGGTCCAGAACGGGCAGAACGAGACGATTACGTCAGGCGGGGCAATCATCGAGGTGGCGAGCGCCGGCGATGTGCTCCAGTTGCAGTCGTTCAGATCGGATTCGGACACCAACGGGATGGTGCGCGAGAACTCGGGCACCGGGATCCAACTGCTCAAGTTGGATGACTCGTGGGACTACCTCAGGATCACCGGGACCGGAGCCGACCAGCCGCTTCCGAACGACATCACCACCTGGCTGCCGGTCAACTACAACACCGAACTGGAGAAGGACGCGGCGTCGTTCGCATTCGCCGCGGGCGGGTCCGATGTCACTCTTGCCGGGCAGGGCCACTACCTGTTGTTCGCCAACACGTTTATCGAGCAGCCGAGCAACCGGGACGCGGTCGTGCAGCGCCTGACTCTGGATGGCACGGAAGTCACCGGCTCGAAAACCTGCGTCTACATCCGTGGTAACGCGGACGGCTGCAGTAGCGGGGCCGCCGCACTCGGCATGATCATCGAGACAAGCAGTGCCAACCAGGTGCTCAACGTGCAGATCCGGCAGGAACAGGCGCGACCGGGAGACATCATCGGGGCCCAGACGGCACTGACGATCGTCAAACTGCCGGACACCGGTGACTTTGTCCGTCTCGAAGACCTGAGCAATGATCAGAATCTGAATGCGGCGACACCGACGGTGCTCGTGTACGATGACGCCGGAGCTCAACTTGAAGTCGACGCGGCATTCACCCACTCGACGTCCACCGACCCGGGACGGGTCGGTGTTTCAGTCAGCGGCGACTATCTTTTCCTCTCCACCCAGTTTGACGAGAACGATGGTGTGCAGCGCGGGTTTTACCAGCAGGGTTGGCAGGTCAACGGCTCCGGTGGAATTGCGATCCAAGGGCAAACCGGACGCTATTCCCGCGACAGCGGCACGAACCGGTTCGGCAACTGGTCGGGATTCATTTCCGCCCTCAACCCCACCGACTACGTGGAAACGCTCACCCAAGCCTTGGGGAATGTCGGAACCAACACCGCGGATGCCCTCACCCTTCAGGGCCTCCGTCTCGATAATCTCTTCGGTCCCGATGTGACCGATCCGACCCTGATCGAAGTCTCGCCCCCGGACAACCAGCCTGATGTTTTTGCCGGTGACGCTCTCATCGCGTCCTTCAGCGAGGGGATCGCGCTCGTGAATGGCGGCACCGTGACGATCGTCGAGGACCCGAACGGTTCGCCGAGCAGCACCGTGCTGACAATCCCGGACGGCCAGTTGAGTGTCAGCGGCAACCAGCTCACGATCGCTCCGACCGGGGGGCTCGGGTTCGACACGGAGTATGCGATCCAGATCAGCGCGGATGCGGTCGATGATCTTGCGGCAGTGCCGAACAGCTTTGCGGGCATTCTTGACAACACGACGTGGAATTTCACGACCTTGCCGCTGGATACGGCGGATCCGGTTGTGGATACCTTGAATCCGGCGGATGACTCGACCGCCGTGTCGATCTTCAATCCCTCTCTTGTCATCACCTTCGACGAGATCGTTGAGGCGGGCACCGGCAACATTGAACTGGTGAGGGTAGGCGATTCCACGGTGATCGCTACCGTCGACATCACGGACTCGGCGGCGGTTTCGATCGTCGACGAGGTGGTGACCGTCAACGTGGCGACGGTTCTGGATGTGGGCACGGAGTATGCGGTCAGGATCGATTCCGGGGCCTTGACCGACCGCTCGGCGAATTCCTTCGGGGGTATTTCGGATCTGACCACATGGAGTTTCACCACCGAAACCTTTCCGACACCGGCAGCCTATTGGCCCATGCGTGACGGTTTGCCGGGGAGCGCCTTCAGCGGGGCTGACGATGTGATCGACGATCCATCGCACGGCGCCACCGATGCCAGCCCCGACGGATCTTCGATCGGGCATGCTTGGGCGGCGGATCCGTTCAGAGGAGTGGTCTATTCCACTCCCGAAGACAGCCGATTGGATGCCGGAACGCAGGATATCAATATGGACGACGGGTTCACATGGTCGCTATGGGTGAAGACGGACGGCAACCAGAACGCGGACGCTGGCGCCGATGTGGTCTTCGGTAGCCGGAGCGGCGTCTGGAACAAGCTTCAGGTCACTGCTTGGCAGAGATGGGTCGATATCGGCGGATACAATCTGGACGATGGTGAGTGGCACCATGTGCTGGCGATCGGATCGAAATCTCCAGGCACGCTGGTGAGCCTATATGTTGACGGTGCCTTTGTTGGCTCGGACTCGAGCCTCTTCAACAATACGGAAGTGGTGAACGACTCACTGGAGATCGGTGGCAGTTCTTCCTTCGACGAGGACATGGCCGGATTGATCAGCGACGTTGCGGTGTGGGACGTCGCTCTTCCTGTGGACCTGATCGATGATCTCTACACCGACTCGGTGGTGCTTGCACCGGACACGACCGCCCCAGTGTTGGCCGCCACCACGCCTGTGGACGAGGAACCGTCCGCCGCCGGAAACTTCCTGCAGGCGATATTCGACGAGCCGGTGGTGCTGGGGACAGGGGATATCCGGATCGTCAATACCACGGACGCGATCACGACCACGATCGCCGTTACCGATGGCAGCCAGGTTACGGTTTCGGGTGCGTCGATTTCGATCAGCCCCACGATGGCTCTCCAGTCGGGCAAAAGCTACGCGGTCGAGATGGATGCCGGAGTGGTTACGAGCTTCTCGTCCGGGCTGCCTTTCGCTGGCATTCCTGACCAAACCACGTGGAACTTCGTGATTGAGGCCGTCCCGCCTACTCTGGTGACTCTGAACCCGGTCGATGACTCGTTGGATGTGAATCCTGCGGCAAATCTTGTTGTGACCTTCGATGAGCCGATGGCTGCCGGAAGTGGCAACATCGAGGTCAAAAATCTCACCGACGCCGTGACCACGAACGTCGACGTTACGGGTTCGGAAGTCTCGATTGCCGGCACCGTCGTGACGATCAATCCTGCGGCCCTTCTGACCCCCGGGAAATCCTATGCCGTGCAGATTCCGGCCGGAGTGCTCACTGATGTTTCCGGGAACGCTTTCGGCGGAATCCTGAATGATACCGACTGGAGCTTCACGACCGGAACTCCCCCGACCGGACTGATCGTTTACGAGGGCTTCCAATACGCGGATCCGTCGACCAACGACATCCTCGGAGGGCAACCGGACGATGCCGGGGTGACGGATGTTGATGCCACCGGATTGGCCGGCACCTGGAACGATGCGAGCGGCGGGAACTCAGGGAACACGATGTATCTCATCGCCGGTAGCCTCGCCTACGGCGACCATGTGACCTTGGGGAATCATGTCGGCTTCAACACCAATTCCGACCGGGATATCTATCACCGGGATCCGACCCCTGCCGCCCAGCTCGGAATTTCCGGCAACCCGGAGATCTGGTTCAGCTTCCTTGCCGACAAGGTGTTGAACAGCTTCAGCGCTGCCGAAGGGGGCGTTGCGATCACCAACCAGATCGTAGCCAATTCGGAGATCGTCCTGAATACGGGAGGGGATGGACTGGTTGGATTCGGCATCGCTCCTACGGGATCGGGGAACAACTGGACCGCCTATGCGTGGGACGGCTCTTCCCAAGTCGCAGGAGATGCGGCGCTTCCCGTGTCGATCGGAGCCAATGACGTCCGTTTGCTGGTTGGGAGAATTTCGTTCGATGCCGGCGCGGGAGGGGCGGATGTTTTCACCATCTTCGAGTATCAGCTTAGCGGCAGCAACACGGTCGCCGGGGGCGCGCTGAGCCAGATCGCCAGCCCGATCGAGGTGGATGTCGACCAAACCGTTCTGGACACGCTGAATGTCACCCGGCAGGTGAGCACCAGCTACGACGAAATCCGTATCGGTACCTCGCTCGCGGATGTCGTGCCGGGAGCCGGGGCCCCGGCCAGTCCCTACAGCGACTGGGTAATTGCCAACGGCCTATCGGGTGGCGACGAACTGACAACCGCCGACGTCGAACCCGACGGTCTCGTCAACCTGCTGGAGTTCGCATTCGGCACGGATCCGAACGCCAGTGACAACGGCACCCTCGTTGCCGACGGCTCCGTCAATGGCGTGCCGATCATCCAGACGAGTGGTGGCGGTGGAGGAATCACCTTCAACTATATGTTCGTGCGCCGTAAGGATTATGGAGCATCAGGAAGTGTGAGTTATACACCTCAGTTTAGCAGTCAGCTGGGAGGATGGTATAACAGCACGGCAACACCCACCTTTGTGGCGGATTCGACGGACGATCCGGACTACGAAGTCGTGAGTGTTCCGTACCCTGCTCTTCTTCCCGACGGAAAGAAGGCAAGATTCGCCCGAATGGAGATTAACGAAGTGCCCTGAAATTGAATTTACAAGGCGGGGTCTGACGGCTTGCATTTCCGAAAGCCCCGCCGGAGTTCCCCCGATTCCGGAATCCCCCATGTCCCCAAAAAATTCCCTCTGCTTGAAAACAACGCTCTTCGCGTCGCTGTTGGCGACGGTCGGATTGGCAAACGGTGCGATCACCTATGTCGACCCGACCGATATCGTCATTCCGTCGACCTTCGGTGGTGTTTATCTCGACCTCGAAACTCCGGCGGAGAGCGGGTCGACGGGCAGCGGCAGCGCGGGGACCGACTCGTATACCATCAGCTACACGGAGCCGGCCTCCGGGGATTGGGATGTGAACTTCTTCTTCGGTGGCGCGTTCATTGCCCACAACACTTCTTTCCAGCCGTACCGTTCGGACCCGAATGACAATCTGTCGGCGATCGACAATCTCGGAATCAACACCCTGATCGACGGGGCGGCGGTGTCCCCCGAACCGTCTTCGGGAGCGTCGGCTCCGCTCACGACTCCGGACTTCGGTGGATCGGGCACGACCACCGGTGGGGATATCAACGGCAACCAGTCGCCCACCCACATGGGTTCGGGGACCGACCAGTTCGCGAGTGGAAGCGGAACGACCGGCTACATCGGCTTCGTGCTGAATCCCGGGGCCGGCGAGCTTTACGGGTGGATCCGGGTGACGCTCGCCGATGATGGCAGCACCGGATTGATCCATGAATGGGCTTACTCCGATACGCCGATCGAGATCGGCCAGATTCCCGAGCCGCGTGCCTTGCTGCTGATGGCTTTCGGAGCCCTTTGCGTGGTGCGCCGTCGCCGCCGGGCCTGAGAGGGGTGGTCTTGAATTTGCCCGGTTGATTCGGGCACGCCGTGGCGAAGCGATTTGTTTCCGCGGATAAGCGAGGAATTCATCTTGTAGAGTTTCCCGGCGAAGAATAGGTGGCGGGTTGCCTCGGAGGTGTGCGGCCGATTTCATCGGCCGCTCTGCCCCGGGTCCTCAATCCGGAGACGCGATCCGGCACCTATAGAGCAACCTAAATGCACACGCCCAATCGGGTTCGCCACACCTTTTCTGTGGCGTTTCTCGGACACCTCGACGCCCCGATTCACGGCGAAGAGGGAATCCGCACCGGCAGTCCATCTCCCGACAGCATGATCCGCTGCCTTGGAGAAACGTCCGAACGCTCAACCTCACCGGGCAGTCCCGAGTCGGTCACGCACTGACTTCTCCGGCTACCTGTATCCCTTGATCTCGGCGCGGCTCAATCGGGGTCGGCGCGTACCTTCGACGCGCTGCCTGTTCGGTCCCTGCTGTCCACAGCTTCTGAAGCAACATCGATCTCCAAACTTCCATGAACCCTCAATTCTACTTCGCGACCACAGGCAGCCTTTGGGCAATGCTGTTGGCTGTTCCCTCAACCACCGCCGCGACCCTGGTCTGGGATGCGAACAACACCGGTGCCAATCAAACCGACGGTGCGGGCGCGTGGCTCGGCACCGACCAGTGGTCGACCGGCATGGCCAACACGGACTGGACTTCCGGTGACGACGCGGTCTTCGGCAATGCAGGTGCGGGTGGCTCGGTGACCCTCGCCAGCCCCACCACGGTCAATTCACTGACCTTCCTATATTTCACCGGCACCTACAACATCGGCACGGCCGGGCAGGCGATCACGCTCAACAACGGCATCTACCGGATCGGAGGACAGGGCGGTGCCCTGAACATCAACAGTCCGCTCGACCTGCCGGGTGCCCAGATGTGGACGAACCACTCGCTTGCCGCCGTCAACGTTCAAGCGGCCACCACCCTGAGTGGCGATCTCACCATCGACGGTGACGGTGTCATCAACTCCATCGCGACCGCTGCCGCGATCGGTGGGTCGGGCAATATCATCAAGAACGGAACCGGCCAGTTCAACTTCAGTGCCGGCGGAACCCCACCGACGCACACCTTCACCGGTGACATCGTCGTCAATGGCGGTTCGATCGGATATCAGAACTCCTCAGTCCTTGCCGGCAGAAACGTTCATCTGACGGACGGGTATGTCGGCGGGCGCTTCGGTAGCAACTTCACGTGGACCGGCGGGCTTGGCACCGGTGCGGACCAGATCCGGATGACCGGCGGAACCAGCGGATTCAGCGGAGAGGGCAACAGCGGCTCCTCGTTCCAGGTCGGCAGCTCCGGTTCCACCCTCGTATGGGGTGGGATTGGAGAAGGATCCGCCACCGGCTTCTTCAATCCCGCGATACTGCTTCTGAATGGCAACCACCGGATGAACACCAACGGCAAGGGCACGCTCAACAACGCCCTCGACCTGAACGGAGCCGACCGCACGGTTACCTCGACCCAATTGACCAACGGGGCCAACAACAGCGGATTCACGGTCACCGGCTCGATCACCAACAGCACCGGCACGGCCGGCCTTGCCAAGACCGGAATCGGCAACCTGATTCTTACCGCCGACAACGATTACAACGGCGATACGGACATCGTCAGCGACAACGCTTACAGTGGAACCAGTCCCTACCTTGTCACGGCCCCCGGCAGCATCACGCTGAGCGGTGCCAACGGTCGGATCAGCAACACCAGCGCTCTCAACCTCACCAGCGGCGGCACGTTGCGCATGGTCAGTTCGAACGGGCAGAACACCGTGGACCGCATCAACAGCGCCGCCATCACGGTGGCCGGTGGCGGCGGTATCTGGTGGGAGAACTCCGCAGGCGCCAACAGTTTCGCCGAATCGGTCGGCAGTGCCACCGTCAACAGCGGGGCGTTCAACGTCAACCTCACCACCAACCAGACCGCGGCTGGTGATCAGACACTCACCTTGGGCGGGCTGACCCGGAACGGGACCGCATCGCTGGCCTTTTCGGCCGGAGCGACGGGCCCGGAGACTTCTGGCAACAAAAACATGATTGTCGTCACCGGTGCCGGCACGACAGGGGCCGGCCAGATCGTCGGCCCGTGGGCGACCTCGGGCACGGCTCCCAACAGCCAGACGGACTACGCGGTCTACAGCGGTGACTTCGTCACCTCTCTGGGTGCCGGGGCGAACAACGACGAGACGACGTGGGCGTCTGCCGACAACGTCAACTTCGATGCCGCCACCGCTCTCACGGCAAACCGGACGGTGAACACCCTGCGCTTCTCCGGTGCGGCCAACACGCTGGATCTCGGATCGAATGCCTTGGAGACCTACGGCTTGCTCAACGGTGGCAGCGGCTTGCTCACCCTCAGCGGCACCGGTTCCCTCACCACTCCGACTGGCGGAGGGCAACTGTACGTGACCACCGGCTCCCAAGTGATCACCGCATCAACCCCGATCGTGGACAACGGTGGAGCGGTCAGCCTGGTGAAAGCCGGAGACGCGGCGGCGTCCACCGACAACGGCAACATCGACTCGAGCGGAACGCTGGTGCTGAACGGCGTCAACACCTACACCGGCGACACCGTGATCAACGGCGGCACCCTGCGGATCGGCACGAACAACAACGCCAACGGAGCGAAGCTGGGAGGGGCGGGCGGTGACTACGCGGGCAACATCCTGATCAATGCGGGTGGACTTCTCTGGATCTCCACGAATGCGAGCCAGACCCTCAGTGGCGTGATCAGCGGCGACGGCGCCCTCCTGAAGTCCTACAACGGCACGCTGACCCTCAGCGGGAGCAATACCTACACCGGCAGGACTTCGATCGCCCCTTCAACCACCAGCGGCGCCGGGGTGCTCGAGGTTTCCTCGTTCAACAGCGTCAACGGCGGCACTCCGCTGATGGCGAGCAGCTCGCTGGGAGCTCCAACCACCGTCTCCAACGGCACCATCGACCTCGGTGGTCCGACCAACGTCCAGGGTGGTGCCACGCTTCGCTACATCGGCAGCGGCGAAACGACCGACCGGGTGGTCAACGTGCAGTTGGGTGCCAACACCAGCCGGATCATCGACGCCTCGGGCACGGGGCTGCTGAAGTTCACCAGCGCCTTCACCAGTGTTGGCGGAACCTACAATACGACCACCCTCCAGCTGATCGGTAGCGGTGATGGGGAAATCTCCCAGGGCCTTCCGTTCGCATTCGCCGCCCTCACCAAGAACGGTAGCGGCACATGGACGCTGGGTGGCCCGGTCGAGAGTTCCGGCAAATTCGAAATCAGCAATGGCACCCTGATCGCGACCCATGAGCGTGCTCTGGGATATGCGATCGGGAATCTCAATACCACGGGCCCGACCATCCAAGGCAACGGAACCCTGAGCCTGCGGAACGACGCGAGCGTCACCTTTGGCGTCGGCGGAACCGGATACAACATCAACAACTCCGCATCCGGCGCCACCATCGACGTGGGCCGCGTCAGCGGGACCGGCAGCAATACTCTGACCATCGGCAACCTGACCACGTCATCGACGGCCGGCAACTGGCAGTTGAACTTCACTGGTGCCAACGGTGTCAGCCTGAATGCCGGGACGCTGACCGCTCCGCTGTCCACCGGGGGCACGACGCACACGATCCAGAATGACATCGCCACGACCAACGGCGCGGCGCTGATCGTGGCGGGTGTCGACGTTCCTTCCACCAACGCCGCTCCGGTTCTCAGGTTCAACGGGTCGGGATCGACCACCGTTACCGGAGACGTTACCCAAGCCACGGTTGACCTCGCCGTCACGAAGCTCGGTTCCGGCACGGTGACCTTGGGCGGCGTGAACACCTACATCGGTGCGACCAGCGTCAACGAAGGCACGCTCGCGCTTGTCGGTGGCAGCCAGGCCTCGGCGATCACCGTGGCCAGCGGCGCCTCGCTCGGGTTCATCCTCGGCTCGCCGACCACGTCCACGGCTTCGGTCGACCTGACGAACGGCACGGTAAAGGTCACGGGCACGCCAACTCTCGCGAGCTACGTCCTGATGTCCGCCTCCGGCGGTTTCACCGGCACTCCGGCGCTCGACTCGCCGATTGCCGGTTATGTGCTGGAGGTCGACGGCAACAATCTGGAGCTCAATTCAACCGGCGCGCTCAGTCCCTACGACGAATGGGCTTCAGGCTTCACTCCCGATCCTGGTCTTCCTACGGAGAACCCGGATGGAGATCCGCTCACCAACCTGCTGGAGTTCGCGTTCGGCACGAATCCGAATGTCAGTGATGCCGTGTCGCTCGTCCCGGATGGGTCGGTCAATGGTCTCCCGATCATCCAGACTACCGCGGGGCCCGGCATCACGATTGACTACGTCTTTGTGCGTCGGGACGACCACGGCACATCCGGAAGTCTCACCTACACCGCGCAGTTCAGTAACGAACTCAGCGTCTGGTACAACAGTGGCGCAACGCCTGCCTTCGTGGCCGACTCGACGGCCGACCCGGACTACGAAGTCGTGAAGATTGCGTATCCCGCGATGCTGCCGAACGGCAAGAAGGCGAGGTTCGCCCGCCTGCAGGTGAACGAGGTCCCGTGATTCGCTAAGCAGGCCGGACCGCAATCCGCGGTCCGGTCTGCGGCTTTTGTCCGCTGGCGGGACCGCAGCGGTATTGCCCTCGGATCCGCATCGATCCATAAGTGCCGCATGCTACGGCCGCGGAAGAAATACACGGTTCACGACCTGCGGGGTCTGAAGGGGAAGCGCTGCCTGACCCACATCCACGTCAAGACGCCCGAGGAGGCGGCGGCGGCCGAGGCGGCGGGGATCGACCTGATGAGCTGTCCGTTTGATACGCCGCAGGCTCAGGCGCAGCTCCCGGAACTGATCGCCGCGGCCCCGAACAGCTTCATCTCCGGCTCGACTCCGCACGGTCTCGCGACGCAGGAGGAGGCGATCCGCGTAGGCTTCCGTGCCCTCGAACTGGGCGCGAGTTCGGTCTATTGCTCGGCGAGCCCGTTCATCATCGAGGGTATGGCGCGCGAGCGGATTCCGGTGGTCGGCCACCTCGGCATGATTCCGCGTCACGTCACGTGGACCAACTACCGGGCGATCGGCAAGACGGTCGACGAGGCGAAAGCGCTCTACCGGTCGATGAAGGATCTCGAGAGCGCGGGTGCCTATGCCGCCGAGCTCGAAGTGGTTCCGCACAACCTCGCGTCATGGCTTTGCCGGCAGACCGGGATGCTGCTGATGTCGCTCGGTTCGGGTCCGGGCTGTGACACGCAGTTTCTGTTCTCCGACGACATCCTCGGGGATTACGACGAGCGCCTGCCGCGACATGCCAAGGCCTACCGGGACTTCGCGGCCGAGTATCGCCGTCTTCAGGAGGAACGTGTCGCGGCCTTCCGTGAGTATGCCGAGGATGTGAGATCCGGGGGCTTTCCCGCGGCCGGAAATCTGGTGGAGATGGATGAGTCGTTGTTCCGTCAGGTGTGCGAGGAACTGGACACCTCCGGGTGACTAGAAAGGCGTGCAGCGGGAGCTTGAGGGAAGAGAGCGGCGTCCCTAGCTTCACGTTTGATGGGAGGGCAGGAGGCAAAACCGAAGTCCGCCGGAATGGTTGGCTGGATCGTTGGTGGCGGTCTGGTGGCGGCGATGGTCGTGTCGTTCGTGGTGGAAACAATCCTGCCGCTCCACCGTGCGGGGCGGACGGCCGAGATGCTCTTCAACCTCGTCGGTTTCCCGATCGTGCTGTTGGGAACCGGTGTCTTTGTCTGGGGCGGGGCGGTGTTTGTCCGCGACACATTCCGGGTCTGGGGTTCCCCGGAAATGGTGGAGAATCTCAAGCGACTGAAGACCGATCCGGGTGCGGATTCCCGACGATCGGCGGGTGGACGGAATCGGGCCATTCTGTTCGAGGCTTGGAAGCCCGGACTGATCCGCATGGGAATTGGCGCGGTGGTGATCGCGATCGGATCGATCGTACTCAACTGGCTGAAGATCACCGGAGGGAATCAGATGATGTGATGGCGGGAAGAAGCGGCAGGCGGTGGATGAGGGGTATGCTCGGGTTGCTCGTAGCGGGTCTGCTTGCGGGCTGTGCTCCGACTTTTGTTTCGACCGACCCCGCCGTTCCGCGATCGGAAAAGGAAGCGCTGCTGGTGTTGCCGGGGCTGCGCAACAGCCTTCGGGGTCACCGGGCGGCGAAGCGCTTCTATCCCGGGCATGGATACGACGTCTTCATCCCGGACTACGTGTCCCGCGACGGGCTGGACGGTAGTGTTGCGAATCTCGAGGCCTTTATCTCGGAACACAGGCTCAAGGAATACCGCAAGGTCCACGCCTTCGTCCATGTCATGGGCGGGTGGAGCTTGAACAAGTATCTCGGCGACCAGCCGTTTCCCAATCTCGAGACCGTGGTTTACAACCGCAGCCCGCTGCAGGAGCAGGCGCCGCGGATCTATCTCGAAAACATGCCCCGCATCGTGAACCTCATCTTCGGCGAGGCGGTGAAGGACATGCGCGACACGCCCTATCCCGAACTGGCGAAGGGAGACCGGAAGATCGCAATGATCATCGAAACCCGGGCCACGCCCTACGTTCGGAGGCACCGGGACCAGGTGGTTTACGACGGGGCCCGATCATGGACTCCGGAATCATTCGGGCAGGAGCACGACGACCGGATCTACGTCTTTCTTCATCACGACGAGATCTACTACCGGCTGGATGAGTTCGGGGACGAGCTGATGGCTTTCCTCAGGGAGGGTAAATTCACCGACGAAGCGGCGAGAAAACCCGCCGAGGGCGATCCTTTCCGCTAGCGCGTTTTTTGGGTGAACGGATGCCGATTCGTCGCGAATTCAACGGGTTTGGAGGCGTGGGCGAGGTCAACCGCTGTTTGTTCTTGAGTTCTCACTGCGATGGGAGTGAAAGGTTAGGAGCTATGAAAAGGGTGCTAGTGCTTGCAGCAATGATGTGTGGTCCGGTGTTCGCCGGACCGAGTGCGAAAGAGGTCATCCCGCCACCGCCACCGCCAGAGCCTGCCCTCTGGAACTGGTTCATCGGCGGGAGTGCGGGTTACCTCTTTGATTTCGAGGAGCCGATGTATCACGCCCATCTCGGGATCGAGAAGTCATGCAACGACATCTCCAGCCACGCGCTGTTTCTCGAGGTCGGATGGACGGAAAAGGACGATACCTATCTCTCCCAGCCGATCTTCGTGGGCGACTTCCGGGTACGGCTCGGCCTGACCAGTGACATTGAGATCGTTCCGGTCACGCTCAACTACAAGTACGAGCGGATGATCGCGAACCGGCTCAACTTCTACATCGGTGCCGGTGTCGGAATCGCGTTTGTGGATTACGACGCCACCTTGACCGCGATCGGTTCGCCGGCAGCGCCTGTTTCTACGGGTGACAGTGACGAGGTGTTCGCCGCCCAGGTTTTCACCGGGTTGGTGTTCGATGTGACCGAACACTTCGAGATCTACGGTGGAGCACGGTGGATCCACATCGATGACGGCGATATCATGTACAGCCCGATCGGCGTCCAGCCGCTTGAGGACGACTTCCTCGGCGAGTTGGGAATCCGATTCAACTTCTGAGCCGGTTCGGCTTTCTCCGGCCGGTGCCTTTGCGGGCACCGGCCTTTTTTGCGCCGGAGTCAGCCAGCGTAGTCATTCATGGCTTCGCTTCGAGGATCAGATTGAAGGGCGTTTCGGCCGCACGGCGGCAAGTGGAGAAACCGGCGCCGTCGACAATGACTTCGCGGAGCCGGGACTCCCCGGCCTGCGCCCCGAGGGCGACGCCGACTTCTTGGGAAAGCGAGGTTGGTACGCACACCATGGTGGAGGCGGAGTAATACAAGCGACCAACCGGGTTGAGATTCTCGGTCAGGGAATCGCCGGCCATCGGCTCGACAATCATGCATGTGCCGTCGGGCTTCAGGGCCCGACCGATCGATTGCATCGCACCGACCGGGTCGCCGAGGTCGTGAAGGCAATCGAAGAGGGTCACGAGGTCGAAGGAGCCCGGAAGGTCCTTCGCCTGATGGACTTCGAACTTGAGGTTCTCAAGGTCGTGCTCGGCGGCGTGCCGTGTTGCCTCCTCGATCGACGGCGGGTGGTAGTCGTAGCCGACAAAACGGGAATTCGGGAAGGCCTTGGCCATGATCACGGTGGACAGGCCGTGGCCGCAACCGATGTCCGCGACGTCGGCGCCGGCTTCCAACTTGGCGACGACACCCTCAAGAGCGGGAAGCCACTCCTGAACGAGGTGATTGTGGTAGCCCGGACGGAAGAAGCGCGCGACCGCGCACGACAGGCACTCGGACTGGTCTCCCCACGGAACGCCTTCACCGCTGGAAAACGCGTCGCACACTTTCTCGAGGTTCCCGTGGAAGGCGGCGGCGGCGCCGAAGGCAGGGGCGAGGTAGAAAGGACTGTCGGGCTGGGCCAGGATGAACGCCTGCTCGGGGCTCATCGAGAACTTCCGTGCGTCGGCATCGTAGTCGATGTAGCCCGATGCCGACATCGCGGAAAGCCACTCCCTGAGATAGCGCTCGCTCAGGCCGGTTGCTCCGGCCAGGTCCTCCGACGTCAGCGGCCCGCTCTCGGAAAGGGCCTTGTAGAGACCGAGACGCTCACCGATTTGGACCAGCGGAACGCTGAACGCCCCACCAAGGTCCTGAAGAATCCTGCCGACGAGCCCGTGAAGCTTCTCTTCATTCATCCGTCCGCTATAGCCTCCGGATCCGCCCCGTTCAATGACCTTCAACCGGGCGGATTCTGTCGGAGGAAGGACGCGGAAGTCACGGGGCGTCCTGGACGACGAAGAACACGGCAGGTTCCGCCAGGAGGCCGGCAGGCACGGCGAAAGTGTGGGTGGTGGTGGTTCCCTGCGACGCGATGTTGTCCGCGGCGAGGGTGGGGAAGCCGACGAGGTCGATACCGGCCATGATGTCGTAATTGGCTCCGGGCGCCGAAATCCACGTGAGGGTGATATTGTTGCCGACCTTCGTGATGGAGGTGACCTGTAGGTCGCCGCCGGCAACCGCCTCGGTGATTTCGAATCCGTTCACGCCCACCACGCTGAGGGCTTCGCTACCGGGTTCCTCATAGACGCGGTAGGTGAAGACGACTGGGTTTCCGTCGGAGGTGAAGGGAATCGTGAGGGTCGAGGCCAGGGCCGAAGGTGGGTTGCCGGTTCCCGGATTGGACGGAACCGGGGCGCCACTCGTCAGTCCGGCCCTGACCGGGTAGTCGCCCGTGCCGTTGACCGGGTAGTAGAAGACATAAACGTCATAGGTGTCATCGGGGACCGCGACACTGGTGACGATCTCCACGCAGTCTTCCGCGACGGAACTGCCACCGGTGGCCTCCCAGATGCCGCCATTGCCTTGCGCGGATCGGAAGCGCCACAGACCGTCGTTGGTCGCCGAGCCGTCCGTTATCGTGCCTCCGGTCGTGGCGTCGTCGCCGTCGGCCCAGAGGGAGTCGGCACCGCCACCGACGATGTCGGTGTTGAGCAGGGTGACATCGACATAGGTGATCTCCGATCCGCTGGTCGACATGTAGCCGATGCCCTGGAGCCAGGTGCGGTCGTTGGAAGTTCCAGTCAGGGATGCGGGGAAGTCGTCGAGGTAGACTTCGAGCGTTCCTCCCGACACGACGGCCTGTCCGATGTTGGCACCGAGGAGTGTCCGTGTTTCACCACCGGTTGGTGGTTCCTCACCGGCTGCGAAGGTGAGTGTGCCCGCATCGACTCCCGCGGTGCCCTTGTTGCCGGTGGCGTCATACACCGGGTTGCCCTCCGTGGGTGCGCTGGCGGTCATCTGGAAATTGCCGAGCGAGGTGTTGGTGCGGGTCGCATCCGTGATCGTCAGTTCGAAATTCCCCTCGATGTTCGCCACGTCGTGGTGGTAGGCGCGGTATTCGTAGTCGCCGGCCGGGATTCCGGTGAGCGTGAAGGTCATGTTGGTCGGGGTTCCGAACGCGTTGCCGACCGGGCCGTTGCCGCCCTCCGCAGCGCGAGAGTCGATTCCCACCCAGTCGCGCATCAGTTCGGCCATGGTCCCGTCGTAGGCGGCGGTGGCGGTGTTGTCGCGGCCGATCATCTGTTTGACCGTCACGGGAAACGCCGTGAAGTCATCGTCGTCGGTGTAGTCCACTGCGAGGTTCACCGTGGTGCCGAAGACGGGGAAGTCGAGGCCTGCGGGATCGTCGATCGAGTTCGATTCGTGAGGGGCGGTGTAGGCGACGTAGTCGGTCTCGGAGTTGGGTCCGATCTGTCCGGCCGTGCCGTCGGCATTGAAGTCGACGAACAGGGCGGGCAACTGCGGCGGAGGGTCGCCGGCATCGGTCGGGTCGGTGAAGGTCACCGTGATCTCATCGAGATCCGAAAGCGCGTCGCCATCCGAGTTCGAGCTGTCGTCGGCGGCCGTCAGGTTCGTGAACCAGCGGACTTCCTCAAGGTCGGGGATGGAGTCGCCGTCGGTGGAGTCCGGAGCGGAGCTTTCCTTGAAGGCGACCTGGTCCGCCGAGAGCGAGTTAATCCAGAATCCGATCCGGTCGAAGGTGAACTCGGCGTTTACGGTTTCCTGGCCGCCAAGGCTGAAGCTGTAGCCGTCGTCACCGGTGAGGGTGGCGGCGATGTCCATCACGTCTCCGGCCAGGCGGGTGATGGTCAGGGTCGCGGTATAGATCACACCGTCGGAATCGAAGTCCTGGTTGGCGAAGTCCGAAGCGCCGGTGATGTCCGTTGCCCCGGCGCTGACGTAGAAGCGGTCCGTGTTGACGGTGTCGCGGACGTAGATGTCGGCGTCGTTGATCGTGGAACCCGAGTTGAAAGCGTAGGCTCCGGTCCAGCCCGAGAGGTCGGCCTCTTCGCCGGTGAAGCTGGTTCCCTGACTGTTGAAAAGCCCCCAGCGGAAGTCGGCGTTGGCCGCGCCTGACCCGAAGCCTCCGATAAAGATCACATCGTAGCTGATCGTGATGGAGTCGTTTTCGGCGGCCAGCGTGACCGGTGTGAAGCGCCCGATCAGGGCCGATGAGTCGGCATCACCGTCGGACGCGTCCCCGACGATCGGCACGGCGAGCGTGCCACCGAGCGACGGCGTGTCGTCGACATCCGGATTCGGGCTGGTCTCGGAAAGCGCCCACTCGAGGACAGTTTGGGCGGATAGCGAGGTGATCAGCGTCGTGGTCAGGGCTGCAAGGACGGGTAGTTTCATGTCAGGTGGGTATTTTGGTTCAGGGAAGGCTTACGCTGGCGCGGTAGAACGCCCGGACGGCCGGAGGCGATGGATCGGAAAGCGAGACGGGTCCGTCGGCGGCGAGCGGATCGGTCGCGGGGCCGACGGGGGTCCAGGTGATGAGGTCGGTCGAACGCCAGAGCTGGTAGATGCGGCCAGCTTTTCCGGACAGGTCGAGGTCGACCGGTCCGCCGTCCGGTTCGCTGAAAGTGTCGATGGCAAAGAAGTCACCGCCGTCGAATGCATCCGTTCCCGCCACGACCTCGTCGGAGTCGGCCTGCCCATCGCTGTCCGAATCATCGTCGTCGCTGCCGACCTGCTGCAGGGCGATGCCGTCGTACCAAGTCCGGCTGTTGGTGTCGGCGTCGTTGGCGAACTGATCGACGAACACTTCGACCGATCCGGCGGCTGGAAGAGTAACCCGGCCGACATAGCCTCGGTAAAGGCGACGGCTGGATTCCGAGTCGAGCACCGTGGTGTCGAACTCCGAAGCCGGCGCGTGTTGGGAGGACTTCCTTTGGAAAAAGGCGAGCGAGTCCTCAGTCAGACCGGCCATGAGGTCAAAGTCGTCGTTGGAGAGAGACCAGAAGCAGGCGAAGACGTCGTAGGTTCCCGGAGCCACTCCCGGGACGGTCGTCTTCAGAACCGGGCAGTCCTCGGCATACGGAACGGATTCGTTGGCGGTGAAGATCGTGCCGTTGTTGCCAAGCGACGGGTTCGTCCGGAGGTGCCACTGGTTGTCGTCTGCTCCGGCGCTGCTGCTGCTGGTGGTGTAGGTCGTAAGCGGGCTCCCGTCGGCCAGCGTCGTGTTCGTCAGATCGGCGTCGGTGTAGTGGAGGAGTGGCGCGGAAGACTCGGAGGGACGGTCCAGCCACGCGACGAGCGCGCAGTCCCAGCCGTTGTTGTTGGCGTTGAAGAACCAGCGGTCGTAATAGCCGCGCATCCACATGACGCAGGTATTGTCCTCGTCCCATGGCACGACCGACACGCGGAAGTTGTGGCACGACGAATCGCGGGTGATCTGGGTGTACTGCCAGGTCGCTCCGCTATCGCTGGTTTCGGCGCGGAAGATCTCGAAGTTGCGCCGGCCGTCGGCTTGCGAAACCAATGGCGCACCGGTCGCCGGATCGGCATTCGCGCTGAAGAAGCAGACGTTGGCATTCTTCGGGTTGATGGCGGAAAGCGGCGTGCCGCGGTGGGGAGTGCTGCCGTCCTGCTGGAGCGTCACGCTGAAGTCGCCGGTGAAACAGAGGCGGTTCACGATCCATGTCCCGCCTACGGGATCCCAGTGGCCGTAGAACTGGCGGAGGTCGGTGCTCGATCCGTTGCCATTCGCCCGCCATGTCCCGGCGAGATTGCCCGCGGCGTCATACTCGAGGTCGCGCGGCCACAGTTCTTCCATCGAAGTCCCGTCGTCGAGGTCGCCACTCATCATGACGGAGGTGTAGGAGCCGACCGGTGAGGCGCTGTTGTCGAAGATGTCGGCGTCCACGATCGATCCGTCCATCTTGTGGTTGCCGCCGTCTTTGATGTAGCCCGACCAGATGTTCTGCCCCGAGTTGTCCTCCGACGAGATCCACCAGATCGTGTCGACGCCGTTGGTGGCATACTTCGGGTAAGGCCGAATTTCCGGGTCGTCCTGACCGGTGTGCCTGCCGCCCCAGTTCCAAGTGACACCCAGATCGTCCGAGTAGATGAACCAGCGGTCCCAACTGTCGGCGAGATCGTTGCGGAAGAAGTTGTAGAGCCGCCCTTGTCCGGTGCCCTCGGCGCTGAGGTAGATCAGGTTGTGATAGGTGACGTCGTTGGGCTCGCTCGCTCCATCGGCCACACTTCGCTCGTAGATTTGCTCCGGGTCCCATGCGGTCGCGTCGCCGGGGTTGGTCGAACGCCGGATGTGGATCTCGTTGTTCTCCGAGTGCGATGACCAGGCGCTGACGTAATGGCCGTCGGGAAGCCTGATGAACGCCGCGGTGTTGTGATCGTCCTTGTCCTCGGCGGTATCGCCCGAGCCGATGTTGGAGGGTTCCTTGATCGGTGGAGGGCCGAGGAGAAAGGGCGTCCGCTGGCCGGTCGTGAGATCGAACTGGGTGCCGACGATGTCGCCGACCGAGCCGAACCAGTCCTTTCCCCGAACTCCTCCGGCAATCAGGCGGGGGAAGTCGATGATCGCCCGTTCGTCGGTGTACCATGTCCACGCGGCGTCGGGGTCGATGGAGATGAGCGTGCCCTCGATCTGGTCGGGCGGATCCGGCGCGGGTGGCGGTGTGCCGACTTCGTAGCCGATGCCTGCGAACCAGGTCCGGTCGTTGGAAGTGCCCGTGGAGGAGGCGGGAAAGTCGTCGATGAAGACCTCCAGCGACCCGTCGGTCACCTCGACCTGTCCGATCAGGCCGTAGAGCAGCGTGCGGCTCTCGCCACCGCTCGGCGGGGCGACATCGAAGCTCAGCGTCGCGGCGTCCTGTCCGGCGGTTCCTTTGGCTCCGGCCCGGTCGAAGATCGGGTTGGTATTCGGAGAAGGTGAAAAACCGGCCCGGATCGGAAAGTCGCCGGACGTGGTGACCGGGTAGTAGAAAACGTAGACGTTGTAGAGTTCATTGGGAACGGCGACCGATACCGCGATCTCGGCGCAGTCCTCCGCCACGGCGCTGCCGCTCGTGGCTTCCCAGATGCCGCCATTTCCCTGGGCCGATCGAAAGCGCCACAGGCCGTCATTGGTGGCGGAGCCGTCGGCTACGGTTCCTCCAGTAGTTCCGTCATCGCCATCGGCCCACGTGGCATCGCCTCCTCCTGAGGCGTTGTCGGTGTTGGCCAGGGTGGCGTCCACATAGGTCACACCTGCGTGAGATGTGGTGGCCAGGGAGAGGGCGAGGGCGATCGCGAATCCAGACTTCATGGGTATCGATTCAACCGGGGAGGCAGGGTTTGGATCGGTCTGCCCTCCGGACTGGCAATCGTCATCGCGGGCGTCGGCGGATGAGCAGGGTGAAGGCGCCCAGAACTCCGAGAAGGGCCGTCGAGGGTTCCGGAACGAGCTCGTAGCCGACGCCGTCGAAAAGCGTGCGGACCTGGGCGGTTGAGGTCAGGCCGGTCGTCGGTTGTGAATGGTCGACATAGACCAGGACTGTCGATCCGCCGCTCACGACCGCTTGGCCGACCTGCGCCGCGTGGAGATTCCAGGTGTTGAACAGGGTGGCCGTCGAGGGATCGGTTCCCGAGTAGGAGTAGCTCGATGCCAGGGCTGCGACGGTTGCGGCTTCCCCGTTGATGAGCGGATTGTCGGCGCCGTAGGTCGTCAGGTTGCCCGAGGTCAGGCCGGCGTCGATGTTTTGCGTGTTGTTGACCGAGTTGGGGTCGTCCCAGAAGAAGACGTAGATGTTGTAGGTGCCGTCGGCGAGACCCGGCAGCTCGATGGTGAGTTCGGGGATGGTGTCGCCCCCGTCCTGGCTGCCGTTGTCGCGGGCGTGGAAAATGGTGTCACCGACCCCGCGGCTCGCACCCGTGCGGAGGCGCCATTGATCCTGATCCTCGTCCGAACTGTCGGTGAGGTTGAGCCAGGCGGTGTCCCCGGCCGAACCGCCGGTCTCGTAGGTGTTGCCCGAGGCTCCGTGGACCGCATCGACGTAGGTGATGGCGGCGCTGAGTGAGTGCGGGATGAGTCCGGCAATGAAGGGGAGAACCAGGTTTTTGAGTCTCATTCATCTGGGAAATACCGAGCGGGAGCGCATCATTACTGGGGATCCGAAGAAATTTTCGGTCTGGCGGCGTGGCTGGTTACCGCAGGCCCGATTGTCAGGAATTTGCGGATAATGTTTGGCGCGAGACCGGTATAGTCAGGTGGTTCGTTCGCATTTTGTATGGATCCAAGAAGTTCCAAAGACGACGAGATCGTCCAACTGCTGGTGAAGCACCAGAACGCCTTGCGGGCGTTCCTGGTCTCCCTGATGCCGGGACGGACCGACATGGAAGACGTGATGCAGGAGACGTCGCTGGTGATCTGGCAGAAGCGCGACGAGTTCGAGCCGGGGACCGAGTTCAAGGCATGGATGTTCTCGGTGGCCCGCTTCCGCGTCATGGCCTACTGGCGTGACCAGAAGCGTCGTCGCGAGTCGGCGATGCCCGAGGAACTGCTCAACCGGCTGGCGGAGCAGGCGGCCGAAGAAGGCTTCGAGGGAATCGAGAAGCGTTCCGAGTTTCTCGGCGAGTGCATCCAATCCTTGCGTCCCGAAGACCGGGCGCTCGTCCTGCGACGGCATTTGGCCGGTGCCAAGCCGGGCCAGCTGGCGGAGGAAATGGGCCGCACCAGCAACAGCGTGCGGGTTTCGCTCCATCGGATCCGGAGCATCCTGAGGCACTGCATTCGCCGCCGGACCCATCTCGCGGAAGGAGGTGCCGCGTGAGCGAGCAGGATCCCCATCCAACCGAGGTCACTTCGAATTCGCTTTGGCGGGTGATCGGGGACTTCGAGAACGGCGCCCTTTCGCCAGAGGAGGAAGCGGAGCTGTTCGGGATCCTCGAAGAGTCACCACAGGCGAGATCGCTCTATCTTTCCTACTTCGAGCTCTCGGCCCTGTTGCAGATCAAGGCGGAGACGAAGAAGGAGGAAGGCACGCTGCCGATGCTGCCGGGTGCCCGGGTGCAGAAGAAGGTGCTCGGTTATTCGGTGCTCGCTGCCGCTGCGGTTATCATGCTGTTCGCGGGTATCGCGTGGTTGGTGGTGTTCGGCCAGCCCGATCCGAGGAAGGTTCCGCTCGCCGCGTCCGAAGGCAGCGCATGGTCGATCTCGAAGGCAGGCGAGACGGCGGACGGGGCACTCGAAGTCGTGGAAGAAGGATGCTCGCTCACGGTGTCGTCGGGGACCCTGACGGTGGATCTGGAGTCCGGAACGCGTTTCGTGATCCAGGGGCCGGCTTTCGTCCGCTTTCCGAAGCTGGAGGAGCCGGAACTCGAGCAGGGCTGGCTGTGGGCTGATACCGGCGATGGAGCGGAGCCGCTTCGCGTCGTCACTCCTACGATGGATTTCGTAGATATCGGAACGCGTTTCGGAGTCCGGGTGCGCGATGATCTTCAGGCGGAACTGCATGTCATCGAGGGAATCGTCGAGGCCCGCTTCCGCAAGGACGGCAGCCGGAGCAAGGTGCTCGCAGGAACGACCGGCATCTTGTTCGAGGCGGACGGTAGGAGCACGACAGTGCCGCTTGCTGCCGATCCTTTCCCCGGGCTTCCCGCGCTGCTGAATTCCGGGCCGACCTACGCCACCACCGTGATGGGGCAGGCCCCGCGCGGGTACTGGCGCCTTGACGAGAAGGTGGTCGGAGAGGCAGCCAACGAGGTCGAGGGCGGAACCACCGGGATGTACGCGGGATCGGTCGACCCGGCTGCGGCGGGTGTCAGGCCGGCTTCGGGATTCGACGGGTTCGCGAAGGACAACCGCGGGGCGTTTCTGCCCGCCGACAGCGACCGCTCGCTTCTCTACAGTCTCGACTCGCCCGAGGGGGTGTCACCCAAGGAAGGCTCCGTCTCGTTCTGGTTCCGGCGCAATCCGGACATCGGCCAGGCGGAGGTGCTCTGGTATGCCGGCGTTAACCAGGGGCGCGGGCTCGGGCCTCAGGAGGAAATGCACGCCTACCTTTCGGAATCGGGTCGGGTGCAGTTCTTCATGGAAGCGGGGGATCGCGATGTGCTTCTGTCGTCATCGAGGAGTTCGGCTGACGGCCAGTGGCATCACGTGGCGGCGAGTTGGGGTCCCGGTGCGGTGGAGCTTTACGTGGACGGCAAGCTGGCGGCGCGCGACGAGGAGTCGAGGGTCCGCCCGGGCAAGAGCCTGTCGGGGATCAACGTCCGCTTCGGCAAGACCGGATCCGGCTTCACCACTTTGGAGAAGAATCTCGTCCAGTTCCGCGGATGGGTCGACGAGGTCGCGCTCTGGAGCCGACCGATCACCGGGACCGAGGTCAGCCTTCAGTATCAAGCGGCTGTCGGTTCGGGTTCAGCCGGACGCTGACGGCATCGGACGTTTCCGGTCGGGATCGATCACTGCCAGAGGTGGAGGATGTTGTCGAAGACCTCGAATCGCCCGTGGGCCTCGTTCATGTCGGTGCTGAGGTAGTAGCCGCAGACGTGGAAGAAGAGGGGAGCGGCGAAGAGCAGCGAGTCGAGGCGGTCGAGTACGCCACCGTGTCCTGGGATCCCTCGCCCCCAGTCCTTGGCTCCGAGGGACCGCTTCACGGCCGACATCACGAGTCCGCCGAGAAATCCGGCGAGCACCAGCAACGCCGACATCGCGGCGGCGGCACCCGGATGGAATGGAGTGGCCCACCACAGGGCGGTGCCGATCCCGGTCGCCGCGAGGCCGCCGAAGATCAGTCCTTCCCGGGTCTTTGACGGGCTGACGCTGGGCGCGATCGGGTGCTTTCCGAACAGCTTGCCGAAGACATACTGCATCACGTCGCTGATCTGAGTGACCAGGACGACGAAGAACAGCAGCTTGGCATTCTGACCCTCGTATCCCGGGATGGGGAGGTAGAGGAGCATCGGCAGGTAGCTGAGGAAGTAGATGCAGGTCAGCACGCCCCATTGGATGCGGGCGGTCCTTTCCAGAAAGCGGTCGGTGTCGCCGCCAAGCGCACTCCGGATCGGGATGAAGACGAACGAGTAGACAGGAATCCAGATCAGGAACATTCCGTACCAAGGAGCCCAGGCGAAAAGGTAGTGCAGCGGCAGGACGATGAAGAAGACGAGCGCGAGCGTGCGGTGGTCGCCGCGCGGTGTGGGTGAAAGCGTGAGGAACTCACGCAGCGCCAGAAACGACAGCAGGGTGTAGAAGCCGAACACGCCGGTGCGGCCGAGGGCGAGTGACGAGCCGAAGACGAGCATCATCCACCACCACGCGCGAACCCGCTGGCGAAGGTTGATAAGGGTCGGAGTCGGCTCGCGTTTGCGGCACAGCGTCTCGGTGATCAGCGAGGCGATCACCAGGACGGCGACGACGCCGCCAATCAGGTACAGGAGTTCAGGATCCTTCATCGGGGGAAATGGTCAGATTGCCGCGGGAGAGTTCGATCACGGCCATGCGCGAGCGCTGGAGGAAGTCGGACTTGTCCTCACCGGGCGCGGGGCCGGCGATCGGTTCGCCGAATTCGACACGTCCCATCAGCGGGATCGGGACGTGCTCCCCCTTTGGCAGGATGCGGTTCAGGTTCTCGAGATACACCGGTACGAGCTCGATTTCCGGATGCCGCGACGCGAGGTGGTAGAAGCCCGGTTTGAAGGGTGCGACATGGCCGCTTCTGCTGCGGGTGCCTTCGGGGAAAAGGATGAGGTCGGCATCGTTCGCCACGGCTTCGTGCATCAACTCGACCGGGTTCTCTTTTCGCATCCGTGCCGGGTTGCGGGGAATGAGGACCGCGTTGAAAACCCGGTCCGCCAGACAACGGCGGAGCGCGTCGCCTTCCCAATACTCCGCGGCGGCGACTGGCCGCGTGCGGGCGCGCAGGAGCTTCGGCAAGGCAGACCAGATCACGACGAAGTCGAGATGCGACGAATGGTTGGCGAAGTAGAGGCGGGGTGCGGCCGGGACCGGAAGGTCACTCGCCAGCCTCACGCCGGTGGCGAGTCGGGTGAGGAAGGAGAGGGAGGCGCTCTTCATGATTCCCGCTTTTTCAATTCGGCGGCGAGCCGCAGGGTGCGGCGGAAGAAGGTCAGCATGGTGCCGATCGCGATGACGGCCAGAGCCCACCACATGATCCGTCCATCGGTGGCGCCCAACGGCTGGATCGCGGTGAGGATGGCGGCCAGGGTCAGGATCGCCATGCGGTGCGGCTTGGCGCACGGGCCGCAGAAGTCGTGTCGGCCGGTAAGCGAGGCACCGACCGCACGGATGTAGGCGGTCATCACCGCGGCGCAGCCCGCAGCCGCCCCCAGCAGGTCGGCATGGTCCTCTGAGTGGCAGATCGCGAGGCCCGCACACCCGAGCAGGATCACGTCGGCGAAGCGGTCGGGGATCTCGTTCCACAGCTCGCCGGTCGGAGTCTTGTGACCACCCTCGATCGCGACCATGCCGTCCATCAGGTTGCAAAGCAGCCGGAGCTGGATCATGGCCGCCCCGACGAGCCAGAAGACGACCCAGGCGCCTTCATCCTGATGTCCGGCGATGATGAAGGAGGCGCCGCCGAGAATCGCGAACACGAGGCTGGTGGCGGAGATGGCGTTCGGTGTGATGCCGGCCCGGCTCATCGACGCCGCCAGCGCGTGCGCCCAGCGCGTCGAGCGGGTTTTCAAAGGCCGGCGGCTCTCCGGGTCCATGCTCCCCAGCCTGTCAGCCGGGGGAGGCAGTGACAAGTTCATGGGGAACCATTGTCGGGGCGAGGGGAACCACGAATGGACTCGAATGGACACCAATTTTCCCTCAGGCATCGCGTCGTGATCGGCAGCAGTGGAGCTTTGTTGTATCGTAGGCGTATTGTTGGCCGGTCTGGCTGTGATTCGTGTCCATTTGTGTCCATTCGTGGTTCGTATTCTTCACGAGGGTCCCTCCAGGGTCGCGCAAGACATCTGCTATTCCTCCTTCCCGTCGCACCGGGTTTTGTTAGCTTCGCCATCGCATGCATGCGTCGATTCTTGAGCTCCTCACCACTGCCTTCACGGGCGGCGCGAGCGATGTGTTCCTGGTGGAAGGCGAGCGGCCGCGGGTGAGGAAGGACGGCGAGGTGATCATCGCCCACGGCGAGCCGATTGAGGAGGAAGCCATCGCTGGCGTCTGGCGCGAGTGCGGCATGGATCCGGATGAGGACAACGACGGGGACGCCAGCTTTGTCGTGCCCGGAGCAGGCCGTCTCCGGGTGAACAGCTACCGCACCTTGGGACGCATCGGCATGGTGTTGCGCCCGATCAAGAGCGAGATCCCGGACTTCGAGGAACTCGGTCTGCCTGGCGAACTCCTCACCAAGTGGCTCGGTCGCCGTTCGGGACTGATCCTCGTTTGCGGCCCGACCGGCTCCGGCAAGTCGACCACCGTCGCGGCCTGTCTCGAGTGGATCAACCGCAACCAGCAACGTCACATCGTGACGATCGAGGACCCGATCGAGTACCTTTTCGTCAACCAGCAGTCGTTCTTTTCCCAGCGGGAAGTGCAGCGCGATACCAGCGACTTCGAGACCGCTCTGCGCCAGGCGTTGCGTCAGAATCCGGATGTCATTTTCTTCGGTGAGATCCGTGATGCCGATTCGGCGCTTGCCGCGCTGCGTGCGGCCGAGACCGGGCACCTGGTGATTTCCACGCTCCACGGGTCGGGCGTCTCCGGTGTGCCGGTGGCGATGGAACGGCTCACGCGGATGCTTGATGCCGGGAGTTTCGGAACGACGCAGCTGCTCGCCCGGCAGCTGATCGGGGTGATCGCCCAGCAACTGCTGCCACGCCTTGATGGCGGACTGGTCGCGGTGCTGGAGTACTTCGAGAATGTCGCCGTGACCCGCAAGTTCATCACCGAGGGGGCGTTCTCCGAGGTGCGCGATTACCTCGACCGTGCCGACGGCAGCACGGCCTGTCCGTTCCTCCGCTACCTTGTCGCGGCGACGAAACAGAACATCGTCGACGTCGATGTCGCCCGTTCCGCCTGCGACCGGCCCCAGGACTTCGATCGGGCTATGCGTGGCATTTCCTGACCCATTTCACCATGAGCGAAGCCAAAGAGATCACCGACTACCTCCGCGAAACCGTCGAGCTTGGAGGTTCCGACCTGCACCTTTCGGCGTGGGCGCCTCCGGCCGCGCGAGTTTCGGGAAGCCTGAAGCCGCTGGAGGATTTCCTGTTCGATCCGGAAACAGTCGGTCGACTGATCGACCAGACGTTGAGCGAGGCGCAGCGGACGAAGCTCGAATCCGAACTCGAGCTCGACTACGCCCTCGCGCTCGAGGGGGTGGGGAGGTTCCGGGGCAACGTGCACGTCGTCCGAGGTGGACACGAGGCGGCCTTTCGTTTCATTCCTGAAGAGATTCCCGAGTTGGATAACCTCGGGCACCACGATGTGGTCGGACAGATCTGCCAGCTGCGACGCGGCCTGGTGCTCGTGACCGGCATTACCGGATCGGGCAAGACGACAACGCTTGCGGCGATGATTCGCCGGATTTCCGAGACGCGCTCCGGGGTGATCGTGACGATCGAGGATCCGATCGAGTATGTGTTCAGCCACAACTCCTGTCTGATCAAACAGCGGGAAGTCGGGCACGACACCAAGGGCTTCCCGGTCGCGCTGAGGCAGGCGCTGCGTCAGGATCCGGACGTCATCGTGGTTTCGGAACTCCGTGACCTTGAGACGATCCGCATCGCCCTGACCGCGGCGGAAACGGGCCACCTGGTGCTTGCGACCCTGCACACCCTGGACGCGCCGCAGTCGATTGACCGGTTGGTCGACGTGTTCCCGGCGGATCAGCAGGCACAGATCATCACGCAGCTTGCGGGTGTGCTTGAGGGAATCATTTCCCAGCGCCTGATTCCGCGGGCCGATGGGCAGGGCCGGATCCTGGCGTCTGAAGTTCTCAGGGCGAACCACGGCATCCGGGCGTGCATCCGCGAGAAGAAGTTCGAGCAGATCGTCGGTCTGATGGAGATCGCCTTCCGGGATGGCAACCGGACGATCGACCAGTCGATCATGGGTCTGCTCCAGGCCGGCTACATCACCGCCGACGAAGCGCTGCTCCACGCGAGGGAGCGGAAGAACTTCGAGTGACCGGAGGCATGGACCGCGCGAGCTCACTCGCGCATCTGCCGGACCGATGGGGCGCGAGTGGGCTCGCGCGGTCCTCGCCCGTGGCTCCGCGGCCCCCTGAAGGGGGAACTACGAACCCTCGTCGCGGGTCACTGGGGTTTGTAGTTCCTCCTTTAGGAGGTCTTCCGCGGAGGTATCGGATCAGAGCCGCGGAATCGTCAGGCCGCCGTCGATCATGATCGTCTGACCGGTCGAGTAGGGGAAGTCGCGACGTGCGAGGGAAGCGACCGCCTTGCCGACATCCTCGGGGAATCCCCAGCGCGGAGTGACGCAAAGTCCATCCGCGATCAACTTGTCATACTTTTCCGTCACGCCGCTGGTCATGTCCGTCTTGGTCACGCCGGGGCGGACCTCGTAAACCGGCAGGTCGAACTCGCCGAGCCGGGCAGCGAATAGTTGCGTGACCATGGCGAGCCCGGCCTTGCTGACGCAGTACTCGCCGCGGTTGGTGGAGACGACCGTCGCGCTGATCGAGTTGACGTTGATGATGCAGCCTTCGAACGATGCATCCGCCTGCTTCTGGTCGATCAACCAGTTGGCGACTGACTGTGTGAGGAAATAGGGGCCTTCGAGATTGATCGACATCAGGCGCCGGAAGCTGTCGAGAGAAGTCACCAGCACGTCCTTGCGCTCGGTCGGCGCAACGCCGGCATTGTTGACCAGGACGTTGAGCGCGCCGAACTCTGCACGGACCTTCGCAAGGATGGCTCCACGACCTTCGCCGGTTCCGACATCCCCTTGGCAGTAGATCACTTCGGGGGCTCCGGCTGTGCGGATCTGATCGAGGACCTCGGTGACCTGGTCTTCGGGCCGCATGCCGTTGATGGCGATGCGGTGTCCTTCCTTGGCGAGAGCGAGGGCGCAGCCGAGGCCGATGCCGCGGGATCCGCCGGTGACCAAGGCCGCCTTCGGCGGAGTGCCGAGTGGCGAGTGAGAAGTATCGAGTGGGGTAGGCATCGTTGGGGAAATGGACCGCGAGCTTCAGCTCGCATGGGCTCCGGGGCGAGCTGAAGCTCGCGGTCCCGTCAGGGTTTCAGCTCCGGGACCTCGACCCAGCGCCGTTCTTCGCTCGACTGCAGACCGAGTTCGGCGAGTTGGACGCCCTTGGCGCCTTCGAGGAGATTGTAGTGCCATGGCTCGTCGAGGACGACATGGCGCAGGAACATCTCCCACTGGATCTTGAAGGCGTTGTCGTAGGTTTCCTGCTCGGGGACCTTGCTCCAGCCAGCGTAGAAGTCGATCGGCTGGGGGATGTCCGGATTCCAAACCGGTCGCGGGGTATTGCCGTAGTGCTGGATCCAGCAGTCGCGGAGTCCGACAATCGCCGAACCCTTGGTGCCGTCGACCTGCATGGTCAGGAGGTCGTCGCGGCGCACACGCACGTTCCACGACGAGTTGAAGTGGCACACGACGCCGTTCTCGAGTTCGAAGGTGCTGTACGCCGAGTCGTCGGCGGTGCACTTGTAGGGTTTTCCGGCCTCGTCGATCCGCTCGGGAATGTGCGTCGAGGCGAGGGTGGAGACGCTCTTCACCGGACCGAACAGGTTGTCGATCACGTAGCGCCAGTGGCAGAGCATGTCGACGACCATGCCGCCGCCGTCTTCCTTGCGGTAGTTCCACGACGGGCGCTGAGGGGGAACGGTGTGGCCCTCGAAGACCCAGTAGCCGAACTCGCCGCGCACCGACATGATGTCGCCGAAGAATCCGTTCTCCTTGAGGCGCATGAATTTCACGAGTCCCGGGAGCCACAGCTTGTCCTGCACGACGCCATTCTTCACGCCGGCATCGCGGCAGATCTTGTAAAGCTCGTAGGCGTCCTCGGTTTTGATCGCGGTCGGCTTTTCGCAGTAGACGTGCTTGCCGGCGGCCGCGGCCTGCTTGACGGCGTCGAAACGGCGCAGCGTGCTCTGGGCGTCGAAGTAGATCTCGTAGCTCGGGTCGTTCATGACCGAGTCGAGATCGGTCGTGAACTTCTCGACGCTGGTCTTTTCGATGAGGGCCTTGAGCTTCGTTTCGTTGCGGCCGACGAGCACGGGGTCGGGCATAATCGTCTCGGTTGGCGAAACTTTGACTCCGCCCTGCTTGATGATCGCGTCGATCGAACGCAGCAGGTGCTGGTTGGTGCCCATGCGTCCGGTGACGCCGTTCATGATGATGCCGATGCGATGTGTTTTCATTGGAGTGTGGAGTGCGGGTTTGAAACCCGGTCTGCGTTGGGTTCCGGGTGCGGGTTGGAAACCCGCGCTCCTTATTGAACGTGCTGTTGGTAGGCTTGGATGATCTTTTGGAGGTAGTCGTCGGGATCGTGGGACCACCAGCGGTCGGAGAAGATCTCGACCTCGATCCAGCTGTCGAAGCCGGTCGCTTCGACGTCGCGGCGGATGCCCTTGATGTCGATGCAGCCCTCGCCCATCAGGCCGCGGTCGTTGAGGAGGTCGGTGGTCGGGGTGAGCCAGTCGCAGACGTGGAAGCCGATGATGCGCTGGCCGGCGCGGGCGATTTCCTTCTTCAGGTCGGGATCCCACCAGAGGTGGTAAACGTCAGCGGCGATACCGATCTCGGGTGGGGAGCCGAGGGTGTCGATGAGGTCGTTGGTCTGGCCGAGCGTGTTGATCGCACTACGGCAGTCGGCGTACATCGGATGGAGAGGCTCGATCGAGAGCTTCACGCCGGTTGCCTTCGCGTGTTCGATGCAGGCGGCGAGACCCTCCTCGATGTGTTTCCTTGACTCGGAAAGCGGAAGCTCGGTCTTGGCACCGCAGACGAGCACGACCTGCGGGGCGCCGATGGCGGCGGCCTCGTCGAGCGCGCGGAGGTTGTCGTCGATCGCCGATTGTTTCTCCTCCGGGCTCAGGTGGGGGAAGAAGCCGCCGCGCACGAGCGAGACGGCGCTCAGACCGTGGTCGTCGAGGATCTGGCGGGATTCGGTGAGCGGCCGGCCATCCAGCCACTGGCGCCAGACGCCGACGCCTTTTATGCCGGCCGCCGCATATTTGGCCGCGGCGATGGGGAGATCCCACGATTTGGTGGTGATCGTGTGGATGGCGAGGCGGTCGAGCATGGGAGGGGTGGGAGGGTTTGGGGAGCAGGATGCTCCCCGCACGGACTGGAGCGGGACGCTCCAGCCACGGCCGCGGGTCAGGCGAAGTAGGTGAGGTAGGGGCCGCCGTTGATCAGGCGCTGGAGGTAGACGGCGAGTTCCATGGCGTGGTAGTCGCCCCACATGCTGCTTTCGCCGTAGGGGGCCTTGTCCGGGTCGGGGCGGTTGTCCCAGCCGTTCGGGTGGTGGTAGATGCTGTGAAGCAGGAGGCCTTGGTGGGCGTCGTCGGTGGACAGGTAGGGTTCCCGGAACAGGCTCCCTGCGGTGACGAGGCCGGCGGTTTCGTAGCGGTCGGCTTTCCCGTCGTCGCCCTTGCTCCGGAGGTAGCGTGACAGGCGGAACAGTCCTTGGGCGGTGATCGCGCTGGCGGTCGAGTCAACCGGCTCCCATTCGTTGAACGGATCGGCGGGCTTGCTGAGATCGAGCTTGTGGGAGTTCGGTCCTGCCTGATCCCAGTAGGAAATGCCGTCGGCCGGAGTGTTCTCGATGAAGTTCTCGGCGATCGCGATGGCGGCCCGGAGCATCAAGGCCTCCCAACGGGCGCGGCCGCCGAACGGTTCGAGCGCCTTATCGGGAAGAGTGGCAAGGAACTCGAGTTCCTCGGCGAAGCCGACGGCCGCCCATGCCTGACCGCGGGTCCACGTGGAGAAGCCGGTATAGCCCTGCTGGGAGTTCGGACAGCGGTAGGCGCCGTCCTTCGTATTGAAGATCGCCTCGTGGGTCGTGCGGCCCGGAACGTCCCAGATGTCGCGGCCCTCGCCGTAGAAGACGGAGAAGTTCGCGGTTGATTCGATGTGCAGCAACGCGCGCTCGAGTAGCGAGATCGGCTTGTCGCCCTCGCCCATCAGGACATGGCCGAGCTGGTGGGCCTGCATCAGGATCCGGCAGGAGCGGATGGTGTCGACGAATAGCGAGTGCGGGCCGTTGAAGGAGTGGATGAAGCCGCCTCCCTGGCGCTCGGTCCAGCGCGCGGCCTGGACGGCGCCGCTGACCTTGATGGCGAGTTCGTAGAAGTGGCGTTCCCACTCGTTCTCCGGAATCCGTCCCTCGAGCATCAGCCTACGGAGGTTGCCGTAGGTCGAGAGGTTGTTGAACCCGTGGTCATGCACGCCGATGTGGCTGACGTGGCTGGCCATTTTCTCGACGGTGCGGTTGCGACCGGACTCGAGGCTGTTCTGGTCGCCCGTGGCGTCGAAGTGGAGGATCGCGATGCCGTAGCGGAATCCTTCGGTCCACTCGGTCCAGCCGCGGGTGGTGTACTTGCCATCGACGGTGAAAACCGGAGAGCCTTTCGACTCGTCGTATCCCGCATCGATCGAAGCGACCTTCTTGCCGGCCAGTTCGAAGACGCGTTCAAGGGCCGGCGAGAGACTTTCGAGGGAAGGAGCTTGGGTGAGGTCGATCATGGTTTGGGCCGCCGGAGGCGGCAGTGGCGAGTGATTGGTGGAAAGTAGAAAGTGGGAAGACAAAGGCCACGGCACCGACGCTCTGCTAGAAGCGGTGCGTTTTGGTCAGGTGGGCGATGATGAGCTCGGCGTCTTCGAGGATCTCGTAGGTGTGAGGAAGGACGGCGTCGAATTTGAGGGCCTCGCCCGGACCGAGCGTGTGCTGCTCGTGGCTGAAAGCGATGTGGACGCGGCCCGAGCGGACCCAGCAGATCTCGTAGTCGTCGCCGTGAGCCTCAGGGTGCTGGAGCGATCCGCCGGCGGTGGCAGTGGCGTGAAAGAGGTCGACGCCTTGGAAGGCGATCTTCTCGAAGTCGAAGGGGCCCGATCGGTAGCGGTGGACGGTTTTCCTGTGGGCGGTTGGGGATTCCGCAAGGGAGAGGAGGTCGGATGCGGAAAGCCCGAAGACGCGGGCCAGCCGGTGGAGGGTCTCAAGCTCGACCAGGTTCTGGTTGCGCTCGAGCTTTGAGAGACTAGCGATGGACAGTCCTGACCGATCGGAAACCTGCTGCAGGGTCAGGCCGGCCTGCTTGCGCAGATCGCGGATGACCGAGAAGTCGAGGGAAAGGGGGCTGGTTTCGGTGGTGGCCAACGAGATGTAAAAAACAGCAGCATTTTTATCGGTAAAGAAAAATCTTGTGGAGCCGGATCGATTTGCATGGAGGTGGGGCGCGACTGGGGTCGCGCGGTCCTTGCCGATGCTCGCCGGGTGGCGGCCGATGGGCTAGGGGATGGCGATGTCGGACGCGGTGGAGATTGTCGGAGCCGGGCTCGCCGGGTGCTGTCTGGCGTGGCGCCTGAGGGAGCGCGGGGTGGAAGCGCGGCTGGTGGACGACGGCCGGAGCGGGGCTGCGTCGAAGGTGGCGGCGGGACTGGTGAATCCGGTGACGGGGAAGAATTTCGAGCCGAGCTGGAGGATCGGTGAGTTCCTTCCTGAAGCGGTCGAATTCTTCGAGCGGGCGGGCGCGGAATTGGGGCGTCAGCTATGGTTTCCGCTGCCGGTGGTGCGGCTGGTCACGGAAAAGGACTGGAAGAAGGTCGCGGGGAAGCTGGATCGGCCGGATGTGGAATCTTGGGTCGAAAGGGTTGATGAGGAGGTCGACGGCTGGCGGGCCGCGGTGGTGTTGAAAGGAGGCGGGCGGGTGGATGTCAGTGGATTTTGCGAGGGAACGCGGGCGGCGTTTGAACATCGAACCCCGAACGTCCAACCCCGAACGTCGAAGGTTGTGAGATGCGGCGGTGTGTTTGACTTGGAGGCGGGAGTGTTGGGCGAACACCGAAGCGCGAAAGGCGAGATCCTGACGGTGAAGATTCCGGGTCACGATGGTTCGCGGATCCTGATCGGGGGTGGAGGTTGGCTGGTCCCGGTCGGTGAAGGGCTCTTCAAGGTGGGCGCGACCTACGAGTGGGATCAACTGGACGGCCAGCCGACGCAGGCGGGCCGGGAACGGGGCGAGGAAATCCTGCGGGCCTTGGGCGTGGGGGATTTCGAGGTCGTCGACCACGAGGCGGGGGTCCGGCCGATCGTGCGGCGCAGCATGCCGCTGATCGGGGAGGTGAATGGCGAGGTGGTGTTCAACGGCTTGGGGTCGAAAGGCTCGCTTTATGCGCCCGGAGTGGCGCGGAGGCTGGCGGAGTGGCTGGTGGACGGGGTGGAGATTGACGGGGAGTTGGATGCGGGGAGGTGGTTGGGTAGTTGAGAAGAAAAGGAGCGGGACGCTCCTGGCACGGACTGGAGCAGGATGCTCCAGCTACCTTGTGGCTTGCCATTTCGGGGCTTTGGTCCCATAGGGCCGCCGCAATTTCGCCGAATCCGCCGACGCCATGTCCTTGAATATCAGAAACCTCGCCATCATTGCCCACGTTGACCACGGGAAGACCACACTCGTGGACCAGCTCCTGCAGGCCGGGGGCACCTACCGGGACAACCAGGAGAAGCAGGAGCGGGCGATGGACTCGATGGACCTCGAGCGCGAGAAGGGGATCACGATCAAGGCCAAGAACACCGCCATTCTGTGGGAGGGCTACACGATCAACATCGTCGACACTCCGGGCCACGCCGACTTCGGTGCCGAGGTGGAGCGGGTGATGAAGATGGTCGACGGTGTGCTGCTGGTGGTCGATGCGACCGGCGGACCGCAGGCGCAGACGCGCTTCGTGCTGCGAAAGGCGCTCCAGGAAGGCCTCAAGCCGATCGTGGTGGTCAACAAGATCGACCGTGAGCTGGCGACGCCGATGAAGGTCCACGACATGGTGCTCGAGCTGTTCCTCGATCTCGATGCCTCCGAAGACCAGTTCGAGGCTCCGTTTCTCTATGGCTCGGCACGCGACGGCTACTTCATGGACTCGCCGGACGACGAGCGGAAGGACTGCGTGCCGCTGCTGAAGAAGATCGTCGAGTATGTGCCCGAGCCCGATGCCAGCGAGGACGCACCGTTCTCGATGCTCGTTTCGAACATCGACTGGGACGACTACGTCGGCCGTGTCGCGATCGGCAAGGTGCTCGGCGGCACCGTGAAGAAGGGTGATAACGTTTGGCTGCTCCGCAAGGACGGCACCAAAGTGCGCTCGAAGGTGATGAAGACCTTCTCCTACTCGGGCCTCGCTACGCAGGACTCGGAAGGCGGCAGCGCCGGAGGAATCGTCGGGATCGCGGCCGGAATCGAGGACATCGACATCGGTGACACGCTCGCCGCCAGCGAGGACGCAGAGCAGCTTCCCTTCGTTGCGATCGACCCGCCGACCGTGCAGATGGAATTCTCGATCAACGACGGACCGCTGGCCGGCAAGGACGGCAAGCACGTGACCTCACGCGCGATCTACGACCGCCTGATGCGCGAGGTGAAGACGAACATCTCGATCCAGGTTGAGGAAACCGGCCAGGCCGGCGTGTTCAAGGTCTCCGCGCGCGGTGCGATGCAGATCGCGGTGCTTGTGGAGACGATGCGCCGGGAGGGATTTGAGGTGCTCGTCTCGCGTCCGACCGTGATCTACCGCCGGGACGATGACGGACAGCTGCTGGAGCCGTTCGAGACGCTTTACGTCGAGGCGCCCGACGAATACTCGCAGGCGATCCTGAAGGCACTCAACAACCGCAAGGGGATGCTTGAGAACATGGAGGTCGAGGCAAGCGGCCGGACGCTGATCCAGGCGAAAATTCCGACCCGTGGGATCATCGGTTTCGAAAGCGAACTCGTGACCCTGACCTCAGGCCACGGGATCATGAGCCACCTTTTCGACGAGTATGCTCCGCATGCCGGGGAAATCACGACCCGCATCACCGGGACGCTGGTCTCCATGGAGAAGGGAGTCACCACGACGTATTCGCTGCAGGCGCTCGAGGAGCGGGGCATCCTGCTCGTTGGTCCAGGCGAGGAAGTCTACACCGGCATGCTGGTCGGTGAGAACCCGCGCGCCGACGACCTTCCGGTCAACCCGGTGAAGGAGAAGCACCTCGACAACATGCGTTCGGCCGGCAAGGACAAGACGTCCAAGCTCAGCCCGCCGAAGAAGTTCTCCCTCGAGCGTGCGATCGAATACATCGAGCAGGACGAGCTCGTCGAAGCAACTCCGAACCACCTGCGCCTGCGCAAGCGGATCCTCGACCCGCACGAGCGCAAGCGGATGGCGAAGGCTGCCAAGGCCTGAGGAGCGCTTGTTTTGTGACCCGCGGCATGGATGAAGCGGCTTGAAAAGCCGCTCTCCTCATTGCTGCCAGCGCCATGCTTCTGGCCACCAGCGGTAGCCGTTGGCTTCCGGGAGGATGTGGCCGATGCCGGGCCACGGAAGGTGGAAGCCGAAGCAACGGGTGCGCTTGGCGGCAGCTTCGGCCCAGAACTTCTTGCGGGTCACGACCGACTGCTCCGGGTCGTGGTCGAAGGCGATGGTCCAGTTCGGATCCGCGAACATCAGCAGGTGGTGATGCGCCAGATCCATCAGGTGCAGCAGTTCGTCATCGCCGGACGTGATGCGGAAGCAGGCATGGCCGGCGGTGTGTCCGGGAGCGGCATGCACCGTGACCAATCCGCCGAACAGCTGGTCTCCATCCTTCAGTGTCTCGGTGTTGGGCTCGAGGATGTCGAAATACTTGCGCGCGTCGGCGATCATTTTCGGCAGCGGCCCTTTGGCGCGTTTCGATTTCGAGAAATCGGGTTCGTTCGCCCTCCAGAAAGCCAGTTCATCCGGAAGCACGTGGAAAGCGGCATTGGGGAAAGCCGGCTTGCCGTCCGCCACGAAGCCATTGAGGTGGTCGGAGTGGGCGTGGCTGAGGAAGCCGGCGGTGACGTCGTCCGGAGCGATGCCGATCGATTTCAGACCGTCGGCGAACCAGCCGAGGCGCGGGCGCACCGGTCCGCCGAAGCCGGCATCGAAGAGGATAACCTCCTTATCCTTCCTGAGGACCAGCACATTGACGTAAAGCGGCAGTGCCCCCTCGGGCTCACCATGGTTGCCCATGACCTCACGCATTTCCGGATGCGCTTCCCGCGGCCACATCAGATCGAGGCCTTCGCCAAGCATCAGATTGGCGTCGGAAATCGACCACGCCTCGACCTCGCCGATCAGAAAAGGATAGACGAAGGGGCTGCGGAAGGGAGAGGCGTCCGGTGGTCCGGGAGGATTGGCGGCCGCCGCGTTTTGGCTGAACGAGGCGGCGAGGCCGGCGAGCGATGTGCCGATGAAGGTGCGGCGGTCTGGAACGGGCATGGCCCAGATTACGCCGCCGCGACTCCGGTCCTTTACTTGCTGACAAAGTCGAAGACAAAGGCGTCCTCTAGGTGGGGCCTGAGTCCCTTGACGAATTCCTGATGCGCCTCGTGCGGCAGATAGACGTCGAGCCCGGCCTTGTCCTTGAAGGTCACGATGAAGCCGTGGGTGAACCCCTTGGCTTTCTTTTCCGGGCTGATGTCGGTGCCCCACTCGAATCCGGTGATCGTGTCGATCTTCGAAGGCAGCGCGGCGAATTCCTTCTCGATCCGGGTGATTTCCTCGGCGGGCGTGCCTTCCTTGAATTTGAAGAACACGAGGTGGCGGTATTCGCTTTCGGCACGCGAGAATCCGGCGAGAGCGAGCAGGGCGACAACTGGCAGCAGGTATTTCAACATGCTCGCAGCCTCGGAAAGCGCGGCGGTTCTGTCAACCGGCCCGCTCAGGCGGACTTGCGGTGCCGGAATCTCCCGCTCAGGATCGCCCCATGGATACTCCTCCGCCGATGGCACCCACATCCGCCCAGCCGAAAACCTCCGGCCTTGCGATCGGGGCGCTGGTTTGCGGGATCCTCGGCTTCACGACGGCCGGGCTTTCCGGGCTGGCCGGAATCATCATGGGCCACATCAGCCTTTCGAGCATCAAGAAGTCCGGCGGAGCGCTGTCGGGCAAAGGGATGGCGATCGCAGGCCTGATCTGTGGATACCTGAGCTTCTTGATCCTTCCGGTCGCGGTGATCGCGGGTCTAGTGAGCCCGATGATCCTGCGGCAGAAGCAGGTGGCCGAGCGGACCGTGGTCATCAGCAACGTGAAGACGCTCGGTCTCTCGATGATCTCCTTCGAGCAGGCGTTCGAGGGCTTTCCGAAGGACGCTCTGGCGGATGAGGTGAACAAGCTGACCGGAGCGACCCTGCCGATGACCGGCAGCGATGTGCTGAACCAACTCGAGGCCTATTCCGTCGAGAATCTCTCGGAGTACCTGACCGTTCCCGACTATGCCGAGGGGAACTGGACCTACTTTCCTGATGCGGGTCTCTCCGATCCGCTCCTCGTTTCACCCGAGATGAAGGGCAAACTCGTCGTGCTCTACCCGGATGTCTCGGTATTGGTGGAGACCTCTAGTGGGCCGTTGGGCCAGTCGATCGAACAAGGGACCAGCGGCGGTGTCGAGATCCCCGCGATCCGGAAATGACGGGTTCCAGAATCCGTGGGTCTTTCCAATGGGCGCCGGACTCTTTCCGACGATGATCAGGACATGACAACGGCACCCACCCACAGCAAGGCGGTCGGCTACATCCTCTGGATTTTCGGATTCACCGGGTCGCACAGGTTTTATTTCGGCAAGCCGATCAGCGGAACGATCTGGTTCTTCACCGGTGGGCTGTTCCTGATCGGCTGGCTCATCGACGTCTTCCTGATTCCGCAGATGGAAAGGCAGGCGGCGAACCGGTATGCGGTCGGAAAGTACGACTACTCGGTTGCCTGGCTGTTCCAAACCTTCATCGGTCCGCTGGGCATCCACCGCTTCTACCTCGGGAAAATCGGCACCGGAATCATCTGGCTCCTGACGGGAGGCCTGTTTTTCATCGGCTACCTGTATGACTTCCTGACGCTCAATGGTCAGGTCGACGAGCGGAACCGGGAATCCGACTGAGCTTCCGGGCCTGTCACCAGCGCGGGCTTGCCATCCGCAGCGCGGGGGACTGAATGGCACCGATGAAAGCTCTCCGGTTTGTTCTCCTGTTGGCTGCGGGTGCCTTGTCTGCCGACGAGCCACCGATCCCCGCCTCGGCCCCGGTCGGGGAGATGGTCTTCGTGTCGTGCTTCAAGCAGACCATGGAGGCGCCGGCCTTTGAAGCGGCCGCCGCTCTGAAGCCGGATGTGTTCGTGTGGATGGGCGACAATGTCTACGGTGACACCGAGGACATGGCGGTTTTGCGCGCCAAGTATCAGGTCGCCCGCGAGCATCCGGCATACGCCGCGATCCGGGCGACTTCCCGCGTGATCGGGACGTGGGACGATCACGACTACGGAGCGAATGACGCCGGCAAGGAGTATCCGATGAAGAAGGAGGCGCAGCAGGTGTTTCTCGACTTCCTCGACGTCCCGGAAGCCAGCCCGCGCAGAACGCAGGAGGGCGTCTACAGTGTCGCCGACTTCGGCCCTCCCGGTCAGATGGTGCGGGTCATCCTGCTCGACACCCGGTACTTCCGCGATCCGGTCGGCTCGGATGGAACGATTCTCGGCGAGGCCCAGTGGCAGTGGCTGGAGAAGGTTCTTTCGGGCAGCACGGCCAAGGTAAACATCCTCGTGTCATCGATTCAGGTCCTGCCAAGCGAGCACCGGTGGGAAAAGTGGGCAAACTTTCCGAAGGAGCGGAAGCGTCTACTGGATCTGCTTGCGAAGCCGGAAATGCCTCCCGTGCTTCTCATCAGTGGTGATCGCCACGTGGCTGAACTCTCGCTCGATTCCCAGACCTGTGGCTACCCGCTCTACGAGATGACTTCGAGCAGCCTTAACCTTCCCCTTGGAAAAGGTGACGAGCCGAACCGCTACCGTGTGAGCGAGTTGTTCCGCCCTTCGAACTTCGGCACTGTCAGCGTCGACTGGAGCCGGCCGGTGCCGGTGGTCACGGCTTGCGTCCGGGATGAAGCCGGGCGGCCGCAGAGGGCGGTCAGTCTCACGCTGGAACGCTGAGCAATCAAAAACTCAGGCCGAGCGCCGGCGGCGCAGAAGCCCGAGCAGCCCGAGGCTGCCGAGCAGCGCGATCCCAGGCTCCGGAATGGACTCAATCATCACGTTGTCGAACGCGATGTCCTCGTCTCCGGAATCGAGGTCGATGGTGATACGGAGGTCGAGCGAGCTTCCGGTTCCGGAAATCGTCGAGAAGTAGCGGGTGAAGCTGTCCGTGATGACGGCTCCGTCCCCGATTCCATCGAAGTCGGTATCGATCAAGGGGGCGGTATTGAAGGTGGTGCCGTCGTTTTCGATCGCGAAGAGGTTCTGGAATCCTCCACCGTCGATTTGGAACTCCACGAGCACAAAGTCGTCTGCGCTGTCCCAGTCCTCGTTGGTGCCGTCGTCGTCCTCGGCCCAGAACGCCGAGAATCGCAGATTCCCGTATCCGGTGATGTCGATACCGGTCCACGTGATCGTCGCCTGGGCTCCGGCCGCGTTCGGATCGCCAGTACCGTTGGCGTCCATGTCCTGGCCTCCGAAGTAGCCGCTGCCCTGGAGATTGGAGTAGACTATGTTCGTTCCCACCGAGATTCCGTCGGGCGCGACCCGGCCGAAGTAGTCGTTGGAACCGTCACTCGTTTCCGAGATGCTCGTCGTGTAGCCCACGGTCGAATCCTCGAAATCCTCAAGAAGCAGGGTGACGCCGGGAAGAACCGAGGGACTGGCTGCGACGGCAAGGGCGATGAATCGGAGGTTCATGAGGGGAGTAGTAGGGAGTCTAGGCATCCCAGCGGAGCAGCCATGGTGCCGGGAAGGGGATCTCCGTCACAAGACTGTGACTTCGCCCGCTTCGGAAGCACGGAAGATGCCACTTGGGACGCTCTTTGAACGTCGCAGCGGCGGTTCTTCGGAGCTCCTCAGGTCACCACCTCGCCGCGGGCCATCACGACCTTGCCGGTGCGGACCGTTTCGATGATCTCGAACTGCGAGAACATCGCCACGGCGGCGTCGATCTTGAGGCTGTCGCCGTTGATCATGACGATCATCGAGGTCGGCGTGAGGTCGACGGTCTTGCCGCCGAAGTGCTCGCAGATCTGGAGCGCCTGGGAGCGGTCGTCGGGCGAGCACTTGAGCTTGATCAGCACCAGTTCCTTGGTGACCGAGTCGTCGCTGGTGTGCTCGAAGCAGTGGATCACGTCGATCAGCTTGCTGACCTGCTTGATGATCTGGTCGAGGCCGTCCGGGTCGCCGGAAATGCCGATCGTCATGCGCGAGTAGCGGATGTCGCGGCCGCGCGAGACGACGAGCGAGTCGATGTTGAATCCGCGGCGTGCGAAGACCTGGCAGATCCGCATCAGGACGCCGGCCTTGTTGTTGACGAAAACGGAAAGGGTGTGGGTCGCCGTGTCGCTATTCGGCGCCACGGGCGTGTCAGTGGTGACGATGGTGCTCATGGGAAAATCGAAATCTTAAACGTTAAACTTCAACAGGGTGAGGGCTTTTCCGGGTGCCAACACCTTCGGGTTTGGAGTTTTAAATTTGAGGCTTCCGACCGTCAGGTCGAACCGGTCGGCTTGGCCATCTTGGTCTTCGGCGGCTCGGTGAGCATGTCCTCGAGCGCGGCGCCGGCCGGAATCATCGGGAAGACGTTGTCGGTCTTCACGCACTCGGCGTGGATCAGGATCGGTCCCTCATTGTATTCGAGTGCCTTCTCCACCATCCGCGAAACGTCGGCCGGGCGCTTGATGTTCACGCTCGGGATGCCGTAGGCGGCGGCGAGCTTGCAGAAGTCCGGGTTGCCGGCGAGGTCGACGCCCGATTCGCGGTTCTCGAAGAACAACTCCTGCCACTGGCGGACCATGCCGAGGTAGTGGTTGTTCAGAACGACGATCTTGATCGGCAGCTTGTGGATGGCCGCGGTCGCGAGTTCGAACAGGGTCATCTGGAAACCTCCGTCGCCGGAGATCGAGATCACCGTCTTTTCCGGGCAGGCGAGCTGGGCGCCGATGGCGGCGGGGAAGCCGAAGCCCATGGTGCCGGCACCGCCCGACGACAGCCACTCGTAGGGCCGGTCGTTGAGGAAGAACTGCGCGGCCCACATCTGGTGCTGGCCGACGTCGGTCGAGACGATCGCCTTGCCTTCGGTCTGCTTGTAAAGCTCCTGGATGACCTGCTGCATCCGCAGGCCGCCCTGTTTCTTGAAGCCGAGCGGGTACTTCTTCTTGTAGCCGTTGAGGTTCGCGAGCCACTCGCTGGTTTCGAGCTTCGAGGTCCGCTTGTTGAGCTCGCTGAGCGCTGCCTTGGCGTCGCCGACGATCTGCACGTGAGGCACGATCATCTTCGCCATCTCGGCGCGGTCGATGTCGATGTGGATGATCTTGGCATTGCGGCCGAACATGTGCGGCTTGCCGATGATCCGGTCATCGAAGCGGGAGCCGACATTGAGGATCAGGTCGGCTTCCACCATCGCCTTGTTGGCGTAGGCGGTGCCGTGCATGCCGAGCATGCCGAGCGAGAGGTCGTGGGTTTCCGGGAACACGCCCTTGCCAAGCAGGGTGGTGGTGACCGGGCAGCCGAGTTTTTCCGCCAGCTCCATCAACTGCTCGCCGGCGCGGGCGATCATCGCACCTTGGCCGGCGAGGATCACCGGACGCTTGGCGTGGGAAATCATCTGCACCGCCTCGTCGACCGCGTCGCTGTCGATATTGAAGGCCTCCTCCGGATTGTAGCCGGGCAGGTCGATGTCAGGATCAAGGTCGCCGTTGAACTCGCCTTGGGAAATGTCCTTCGGGATGTCGATGAGCACCGGTCCGGGACGGCCGGTGGTCGCGATGTAATGAGCCTCGCGGGCGATCTTCGGCAGGTCGTTGGTCTCCTTGACGAGGAAGTTGTGTTTCACCACCGGCATCGTGATGCCGAAAATGTCGGCCTCTTGGAACGCGTCCTTGCCGAGCATCCACGTCACCTGCTGGCCGCAGATCACGAGCATCGGCACCGAGTCCATCTGGGCGGTCATCAGGCCGGTCACGGTGTTGCCGGCGCCGGGGCCGGACGTCACCAGCACCGCGGCGGGCTTGCCGGTCGCGCGGGCGTAGCCGTCGGCCATGTGCACCGCACCCTGCTCGTGACGGACCAGAATGAACTTCATCTTGGTCTTGACCGTTTCCAGCGCGTCAAAGATGGGGATGGCCGCACCTCCGGAGTATCCGAAGATGTATTCGATGCCGAGATCGTCGAGGGTCTTGATCAGGGCCTGGGCGCCGTCGAGTTGCTCCTTGCTCATGAAAGTTGGGGTTGCAGGGCGAAAGAGGGGGTATTTGCCGCCGATTTACAATGCGAAAATTGGCGATTCGGGTCCAAATGTTGGAATTGAATTAGCGGATCGTGCTGAAAGTTGAGGATTTTCGGTGAAGTTGCCGATTTCGCTCTCTGATTGGAGTGAAAGTCTAACGAGAGAACTTGAATCGGTACTGACGGATCCCGATGGTCCGCCTGCGTGGTTCGTAGTTCCCCCTTCAGGGGGCTGCGGAGCCACGAGCTGCGGAGGATGGGGGCCTGAGTCACGGGGAACTCGTCCCGCCTCCAGCCTCCTGAAGGCGGAACTGCAAACCCCGGTCGCGGGCCGGGTTCATGGGGACGGGCGTTTCACCACTTCCCCTAGGGCGAGGGGACCGGAGTGATCGCCTGATAGAAAGCCGCCGGGGCAGGGGGGGCGGGGTCGGTGAAGACCACGATGCCGTCGTCTCCCGCCACCGCCGTCGACAGGATGAACCAGTCGACGAGGTTCAGGCTCCGCTGAAACCCGTATTCGACCCCCGGTGTGAGGTGGAAGACGGCCTCGACCTGACCGGCGCCGGGCATGCCGCCCGGAAGGAAGCTGATCAGGTCACTGCCGTCGGGGTCGATCGGTTGGTAGGTGACCGACACGGAAACGGCCCCGACGACCGAGCCGCCCTGTCCGTCCTCGATCGTGACCGCAAAGCTGTCCGATCCGTAGAATCCTGGAGGCGGGGTGTAGGTGAGATCGGAAACTCCGAGGACGACATCGCCGTTTTCCACGCTGGGGTCGGCAGCGGATATGAGGTCAGGAGTGCCGCCGTCCAGGTCGCTGGCATTGGCAAGGATCGAGGCGATCGGGATCACCGCGCTGGTGCCCTGCTGCACGGCGAATGTGTAACCGCTGAAGGTGGGCGGCTGGTTCGCTCCCGAGACTTCAAGAACTGCGGTCTCTGAGGTGGTGGATCCGAGATTGGCCCCTGTGACGACCACCGAGTAGGAACCGGGATCGCCTCCGTCGACCGATGTCAGTTCAAGCCAGGCGGCATTGGTTCCGACCGGGGAGCCGTTGTGATACCACTGGTAGTTGAAGGGGCCGTCGCCTTCGACGATGACCGAAAAGGTGACGTCTTCGCCCGCGGCGACCGAGCGGTCGCAGGGGTGGACGAGGATCGTCGGTGCGGGGCCGGTGGCGGTGCCGCCCGGATGGACGAGCACGTAGAGATTCCGGGTCGCGTAGCTGGCGCCGTTCTCGGTCAGGGTCCAGTCGAGTCGTGACGGGTCGCCGGTGTTGTTGCCGATTCCCATTTCGCTGGCTCCACCGGAATTCGCGCCCCAGTTGTTGTAGGCGAAGAGCGTCTGTGAGGCGCCGTGGTTGTGGACCTGCATCGATCCGTGACCTCCGGGTGTCATGGTGTCCCCGAAGTCGTAGTCGGCACCGCTGGCACCGGGGATTCCGAGCGCGTTGACCTCGTCGTAATTCCCTCCCCAGAACTCGATGTTGCCGGTAGCGATGCCGTTGCCCGTGATGATGCCGGGAACGTTCGAGGCCACGTTCATGTTCGTCACGATCTGCTGGAAAGGCGTCGAGGTAACCTGGGAACTCGGGACGCCGGTCTCCGCGATCGCCGTCGTGTGCGGGTCGAACGAGGCGTAGACCCAGTCGCCGTCGAGCTCGAAGAGGTAGGCGACCCTGTCGAACAGGATCTCACCGTATTTCGCCTCGTCGACGCCGTAGGTGACCGCGTTGAAATTCCAGCGCGGTTTGGTGACGGGGACATCGAGGTGGTAGATCAACTCCATTCCGGGATCCGGCACGTTGGCCAGAATCGCAGGCGCGTCGTAGGCGGTGAAGTCGACCGTCGAACCCGGAACGATCTCGGCTCCCCCGGTCCGGTCGCGCACGCCGGTGACCTCGACCGTGTAGAGCGCTCCGGCGACTTGGGCGGCGGTGGTGACGGCGATCTCGCGATTCCCGGGAAGCAGGGTGGCACCGGTGATCGCGGGACCTCCGTCGATGAAGAAGTGGGCGGGGTCGGCGGAGTCATCCGTCAGCTCGCGGTCGAAGCTCACGATAAAGCGGTCGAGCGTGGTCGATCCGATCGCATTCTCGATTTCCGGAGCGCCGTCGGCGGGTAGGACGAGCACGTGGAGCCTGCGGACGAGGTCGTAGTCGCCGGCGTTGTAGGTAAATGTCCAGTCGGGGTCGTTGTTGGTCAGGGCGGGATTGGTGCCGATGCCGACGGCCAGTTCGTTGGTCGTGTTGCCGTTGTTGCCCCACTTGTTGAGGGCGAAGACCGTCTCGCCGGCTCCGGGATTGTGGATCTGCATCGACCCGTGGCCGTAGCCGGTTCCCGCACCACCGTCACCGAAGTCGAACAGCGCGCTGCTGGCACCGGGAATGCCGACGTCGTTGTTGGCGTTGTAGTTGCCGGGCCAGAACTCGAGGTTGCCTTGCAGTCCGCTGCCTTCGGTGACGTTGGGGCTGTTGGAGATCACCGTCATGTTCGTCACGTACTGCTGCCACAGCGCGCCGGACGCGACCGTCGGGACGCCGATTTGCCCGCGGTTCTGGGTGAAGGGATCCATCGAGACCCAAACGAAGGTGGGTTCCGGATCGCCGGTCTTCTGGAGCTCCATGTAATAGGCGACGCGACTGAATGCAGCGCTACCGAAGCTGTTGTTGAGCGTGTAGTCCGTGAAGCCGGCACCGGGCACGGCAAGGTTGCCGAGCTCCGGAATGTCCAGCGTGTAGACCAATTCGTATCCGGCGGATTCCGGGACGTTCGTGGTGACTTCGGCAGGCAGGTCGGACGGCAGCACCAGCACGTGCAGCGTGCGCTTGATGTAGCTGCCGGCGTTGTCCTCAAAGGTCCAGTCGGTGCCGTTGCCGGGGTTCGGGTCGTTGCCGATGCCGAGGCAGAGTGGATTGCCATCGACACCGAAGCGGTTCAGCGCCCAGAGGGTCTGCGCAGCGCCATAGTTGTGTACCTGCATGCAACCGTAGCCGACGGCCGTGGTGCGGTTATCGCCGAAGTCGAAGGTGCCGCCGTTGGCGCCTGGAACTCCGAGGGAGTTCCCTTGGTTATAGCTGCCGGGCCAGAACTCGATATTGCCGGTGCCGAGTCCGGTGCCGGTGACGATGCCCGGCTGGTTGGAAAGGACATCGAGGTTGTCGACATACTGCTGGAAGATCGCGCCGGACGCGTCGGTCGGGACGCCGATCCGTCCCTTGTCCTGGGTGAAGGCGTCCATCGCGGTCCAGATGTACTCGGTGGTGACGCCGTCATCGAGTTCGAGGAAATAGGCAACCCGCGAGAAGGTTCCGGGCTCGGCGCTGCGATCGATCGCGTAGCGGTTCGCGCTGTTGAGATTGCCGGTGGCTGGAATATCGAGCGAGTAGACCAACTCGTAACCGTCCGCCGCCGCACCAACGCTGTCCGTGATTTCCGGCGGAAGCGCTGCCGGAAGCACCATCACGTGGAGGGTGCGCTTCGTGTACTCCGTGCCGGCGTTGTCGGCGAAGGTCCAGTCGACGCCACCGTTGGTCGGACTCGGGTCGTTGCCGATACCGACGCAAAGCGGATTGCCGTCGACGCCGAAACGGTTCAGCGCGAACACCGTCTGCCCGGCGCCGTGATTGTGAACCTGCATGGACCCGTAGCCCGGGCTGGTGGTGAAGTTGTCGCCGAAGTCATAAGTTGCTCCGCTTGCTCCCGGTATCCCCGCGGTGTTTCCCTGATTGTAGCTGTTCGGCCAGAACTCGATGTTACCGGTCGCAAGGCCGAGTCCGGTCGTCAGTCCCGCTTTGTTGGAAATGATGTCGAGGTTGCTTACGAGTTGTTGGAAGCGCGCACCGGTGGAAACGGTGGGCACCCCGAGCTTGTCCTTTTCCTGGGTGAAGGGATCCATCGAAACCCAGACGTAGTTGGTCGTGGCGCCGGACTGCAGCTCCATGTAGTAGGCAACGCGTGAGAACGATCCCGGCTTGTCGCTGTTGTCGATCCGGTAGGCTGCGGAACCGAGCGCGTTGAAGTTGCCGGTGACGGGAATGTCGAGCGAGTAGACGAGTTCGTAGCCGTCCGCCGCCGCGCCGACACTGGCGACGACTTCGGCGGGGAGCGCGGCGGCCGTGACCGCGATGCTCGAGCCGGGTGCGATCACGTTGGCGTTCTGTGAGGTGTCGCGGAGGTTGTCGGCGGTCAGAGTCAGCGCTGCGGCGGGCAGGGGAGTGGTGTTGAGGATGACCGTGCGCCGGTCGTCTCCCACGCTGACGCTCAGGACCGATACGCCCTCGTCGACGGAGAAGTTCTCCGGTAGCAGCGTGTCGTAGCGGATCGGCTCGCTGAAGGTCACGATGATGCTTTCACCGTCGAATCCCGCTTCGGCGGAAACCAAGGTCGGTGAGGTGAGGTCACCGGTCGTGCGAACCAGAACCTGCAGCTTCTTGATCGTGTAATCGGCGGCGTTGTCGGCAAAGGTCCAGTCGGGGTTGCCGGACGGTTGGTTGCCGATGCCGACGCAGGCATTGCCGGCCGCACCGCCCCAGCGGCTGAACGAGATCACGGTCTCCGCGGCGGACGTGTTGTGGATCTGCATCGAACCGAAGTCGCCGGGCGAGATGTTGTCACCGAAGTCGTAGACTGCGTCGCTGGCACCCGGAACGCCTGCTCCGTTGGGCGCCTGGTAGTTGGTCGGCCAGAATTCGAGGTTGCCGGTCAGTCCTTCGCCGACATCCACGCCGGGGACGTTCGAGACGACATTCAGATTGCTTACCGACTGCTGGAAGGTCACCCCGGTGGCGAGTGTGGGCACCCCGATGTGTGCGGCGTCGGTGTCGAACGCGTCCATCGAAGCCCACGCATACTGGAGTTCGCCGCCCGGAGTCTGGAGCTCCATGTAGTAGGCGACCCGGTCGTAGGTGCCGATGCTGACGTGGGTGTCGACGCTGTACGGCACGGGCGCGATCTTGTAGTTCGCGGCGTTGGGGAGATCGAGCGAGTAGACGAGAGTGTAGCACTCGGACTCTTCGACGTTGTTGTCGTAACCCGGCGCGATCTGACTGACGAACTCGGCAGTCGACGCGGGGGCGATCGTGTTCGGAACCGGGGCGACGTCCTCAACGTTGCTGACCGTGAGCGTGTAGGTGGTCGAGGGAGCCAGCGGATCGGTCGTCAGGATCACGTCCCGCTCGTTGGAGGCGAGCACGGCGGAGATTACGCTGATGCCTCCGTCGAGTGAGTAGTTCGCGGCGTTCTCGGCGGTCGTCGGGTCGAGCTGCTTATTGAAATTCACCACCACTTCACCCGGCGATGGTGTGGCGTGGACGCGGACGAGTTCGGGTGCGACACCGTCTCCCGGATTCAGATAGGCATCGACCGCATCGAACCACGCCGCCGCCATCTTGTCGTAGCCGTTTTGGTCCGGGTGCAGGTTGTCCGGCATGTCGCTGAGCGGCACTTCGGAGCGCATGTCGAGGAACGAGACCAGATTGCCGGCCGCGATCTGGTCGTTGACGACGTCCTGCACGAACGGATTGAACTGGCTCTGGATGTCGGTGTTCTGCGGCTCGCCCCGTTCCATCAGATTGGTGACGATGATGTGGGCGTCGGGGCGCAGGCCCGCCATCTTGGTGATCAGGTCATCCAGTCGGTTGATCGCGTTCGGCGTGTCGAAGTTCTGGCCGAAGTCATTGGTTCCGATGTGCAGCAGGATGATGTCCGGGCTGATCGTGCTGAACCATGTCGGTGCATTGGCATCGAGCTGGTCGATGCGCCAGCCGCCGTGTCCTTCGTGTTCCTTCTCGACGAGCAGCTCGCTGTTCACAGTCAGGCTCCCGACGTAGTCGATATCGTAGCCAGCGGTGGTGAGCAAATCGTAGAGCGGGCCGCGGTAGCCGCCGGTCCCGTCGGGGCTGTCGAACGAGGAGCCGTTGGTGATCGAGTCGCCCATCGGCATGATGCGGATGACCGGGACGGCTTCGGTCAGAACGGGGGCAAGGCCAAGCGCGAGCGCAAGCAGGAAGGCTGCTTTCATGGGTTTTCGGAGGATTTGTTGAGCTGTGGGTTTATGCGGCCCGGATTGGATTCAGGCGCGCATTTGAGCAGATTGGGTCAGCATGCCGTGGCAGGTCCATCCCAAAGTAAGTGCGCCTCGCTCTGTCGCTCTCACCCCGGTCTGGAGGCTTGCCACGGTGGTTCGTAGTTCCCCCTTTAGGGGGCTGCGGAGCCCTGTGCAGCGGAGGATGAGGTGTTTTGTGAGTCACCGGAAACTCATCCCGCCCCCGGCCGCCTGAAGGCGGAACTACAAACTTCAGTGGCGGGGGTGCGGGACGGATTCGGGGGTCGGAGAGGGTGGCGCATGCCGCGACTTGGAGTGGCGCCGAAAAATCCTTTCCCGTCGGGAGCGCCTAAAGGCGGAACTACGAACCCCGGTCGCGGGCCTTGGCGTTACTTCCCGGCTAGCCCCTTCAGCGAGTCCAGCAGCGCCGCGATGGTTTGCAGCGAGTTCCCCTCGAGTCGGTTGTTCACGTAAACGTAGCCCTTGCGTTTCTTCGGCTTCTTTTCCGATTCGAGCACGAATCGCTCCGCCGCCTCGCGGGCTTCGGGCCGGACTTCCTGGGTCCGGTCGTAGGGCTGAAACGACTCGACCGCTTCCTTGTAGCGCCGTCCGGGCTTGAGCAGCAGGCGCATGCCGCAGGCGGCTGAAAGGGTCGACGGACTCCGGAGATCGAGCTGTTCGCCGCTGGGCGGCATCCGCTCCCAGTGGTTGTAGACATGGCCGACGCTTCGCCGGTCGAGCAGGTCGAAGTACTCGGGCCGCAGTAGCGACGGGTTGCGAAGCTCGACTCCAAAGTCCCACTCATCGGTCGGCAGCGCGGCGAGAAAGCGGTCAAGGGCGTCGAGGAAGTCGCGGCCTCGCTCGAAGTCGCCCTTTCGGAAGCGGGTGAACTCGAAGATCAGCAGCCCGGTCTTCTTCCGGTAAGGTGCCAACGGCTTCAGGAAGGACTGGAGAAACACGCCCGCATCGAGAAACACCGGATTCGTCTTCCCCGCGTGGCTGCCGTGGCGGGGGAGGTTCGGGAAATGGCGGGTCGTGACGGTATCGGTGACCTTGTGTGAAAAGCGGAAGCCGTCCGGCACCTGGTCATGGATCCCGGCGAGGAACTTTGGATCGGGAAAGCGGTAGAAGGAGGCGTCGACGCAGACGCTGGAAAAAACCTCCGCATATTCTGCCAGGCATTCGCGTTCGAACCGCGCGTTGCTGAATTTCGAACGGGTGAGGTAGCGCTGCTCTTCGTAGAGCTGGCCCAGCCAGCCGGGGTATTTCCACGAAGAGGTCCCGAGGAAGACCCCGTCCGCCGCGAGGGACGAGAGCAGGTCCTGCTGATCCGGGGAGAACGGCGACATGGGGGCAGGAGAGCATTGTCTTGCCGGGTGCGCACGCCTTCGTTAGATCCTTACCGACCGCCTTCCCGAGGAAGGCGTCCCATAACCCCAAAGACTATGTTCGAAATCATCGCTCAAACCAGCGCTCCGGCGCCCACCGAGATTCCCACTCCCAGCCCGATCGCATCCATTCTCGCCCTCCTGGTCGGGATCGGGATGTTGGTCTGCTGGATCATGGAGATCATGGCTGCGTTCAAGAAGGAGGAGAAGCCCACGATGGGCATCATCTCCCTCGTCGGCGGCCTGCTGTGCACCCCGCTGATCCCGCTCATCATCGGTTGGATCAACGCCAAGAAGTGGGGCATTCAGAAAATCATGCTGATCTGGACCATCCTGATCGTCGTCTTCGGCATCCTCTATGGCACGATCTTCGCGAGCATGATGTCGAGCTTGCCCACCCAACCGTAAGTCGATGACTTGCGGCGTTGCCGGCGGGCGCTAGCCTGCCGGCATGACGACCGTCCGCGAATTCGCCGAGCGAGTGCTCTTCGCGGATTCGCTGGACGACAAACTCGCGCCACCTCCGGCCTCCGGTCTGGAGGACTTGCGGCGCGGTGAAGCTCTTGAAACGCCTTCGGCCCCCGGTCGGCCGGAGGCGTTGCGTCTTTCGGGGCGCGGCGTGCGTGTCGCTTTTCCCAAAGCATCGGGCATCGATGACGACCGCGAGCGCGGCAAGCTGCTCCACTTCTTCGCCAACCACGAGCTGCTGGCGACGGAGCTTATGGCGCTGGTGTTGCTAAAGTTTCCCGACGCACCCGCGGAGTTCCGGGCCGGGGTGTTGAAGACGCTCAAGGAAGAGCAGATGCACACCAAGCTCTACCTGCGCCGCATGGCCGACTGCGGGGTGGAGTTCGGCGACCTGCCGGTGAACGGATTCTTCTGGAACATCGTCGCGCCGATGGCCACGCCGCTCGACTACGTCACGAGGCTGTCGCTCACCTTCGAGCAGGCGAATCTCGACTACTCGAAAGCCTTCGCGCGGGTCTTTTCGGAATCCGGCGACGCCGAAACGGCGGCCATCCTCGAGCGCATCCACCGTGACGAGATCAGCCACGTCCACTACGGTCTCGAGTGGTTCCGCCAGTGGAAGGCGAGGGGGGAGAGCGATTGGGACGGCTTCCGGCGCTGCCTCACCTTTCCTCTCACGCCGGCGAGGGCGAAGGGGATCCCGCCGTTCAATGCCGAGAGCCGCCGGTTGGCCGGGCTTGATGAGGACTTCATCCGACGGCTCGAGGTGTGCGAGTTCTCCCGCGGACGTACCCCGGTTCTTCATTGGTTCAATCCGAGTGCCGAGTCCCACGCCCGCGCCGCGGCCATGGGCAAGCGCTGGCAGCCTGACAAGGTATCGCTCTCCCTCGAGCACGATTTGGAGGTATTGATGTTCGCCTGTTGTCGTCGCGACGATGCCCTCCTCATGCGTCGCCCGCCCTCGGTCGAGCATCTCGCGCGACTCAAAGCCGCCGGTTTCGACCTCCCGGAGATCATCAAGGAGCGGGACCGTTCCGGTCCCGATTCCCCCGAGCCGTCCCGCAAGCTCTCCGGCCTCCGCCCGTGGGCCTGGTCGCCTGATGCCTCCGAGGCGCTGCGCCGATTCGCCGGCGACGTCGCTCCGGGCATGGAGCATCCGTGGCGGGAGCCGCTTCCAAGCGAGTGGTTTTCCAAAGCCATCGGTCTCAAGCTTGAGCAAGCCCTCGGTCCTGTTCCGGAGACGGGCCAGTTGCTGCACGATGCGGAGTCGGTGACCGAGGCGATCGCCCGCCATCTCAGTCCTTCCTCCTCGTTATCGTCCTCCTGCTCGTCCTCGAATCCGAACCCGGTGAACGAGAACGAGAACGAGAACGAGAACGAGAACGAGGACCCGACGACGCAGGCTCTGCTGAAAGCGCCTTTCGCCTGCTCCGGCCGGGGCCATCTCAGGGTCAACTCGCAGAGCCACCCGGAGAAAACCCGAGGCTGGATCGACAACACGCTTGCCGCCCATGGCGCGGTTGTCGTCGAACCCTGGCTCGACCGCGTGCTCGATTTTTCCGCGCTCTACGACGCGAAGCCGGGAGGGGCCGTGGAACTCCTGGGCTTCACGGTCATTGAGAACGATCCGGCCGGCCGCTTCGTCGGCATCCGGGTCGGTCCCAAGTGGGGAAACCTCATCCCCGAGTCCATCGCGGCGTTCCTCTTTCGTGAAGCCCGTGTCCTCGATCTCTACGGCAAACGGCTCCCGCCTCTCCTCGCCGACTTGCTCCCGGGCTACGAGGGTCCCCTTTGCATCGACGCCATGGTCCACCGCCGTGCCGACCGGTCATTGGCGTTGAAACCGATCGTCGAACTCAACGTCCGTTTCACCATGGGGCGCTTGGCTTGGGAATGGATGAAACGCAGCGGCAACCAGCCGTGTCGTCTTCGGCTCCTACGAAAGGCCGCAATGTCCGCCGCTGAAATCGAAGCGATGTCGACAGGTCGCAATCATCTTCTGAACGACCCAACCCGGGCCGAACGGTTTCTCGCCGAATGGTCCGTCGGCTTCGCGGCTCCGGACGAGTGATCCGGCTCGTTTTCTTTGGGATCGGTCTTGGTCAATGAGCCCGGTTCAACCCCCGGAAAGATCGATACGTCGGGGGTTTCGGCCGGCTGGCCAGTGACGGGATCCACCTATTTTCGCAGTCCTCGGAATCGCGAACACGCCGGTCATCGATGGGGTAGGTAAAGTGCCTTATGGCGCAAATAGGTGGTGGGAAAACGCGAAAAGGAGGGTTGAGGTAAAATGCATGATGGCGCAAATGAGCGCGAGTTATACGCAAAAGGGAAAAGGTTAATTCTGGCCTCATGAAGTCTGGCGGACAGTATGCGAGTTGGTAGTGCCCTGCGAAGCTCATTCTACTATGAAGCTAGTAGGAATCTCCCGGATAAAGCCAACCAGTACCATGAGAAAAATCCCAATTGAGAAATCTAGCGCAAAGAGCCTCGCTCGGGTCGCGTCGCTCGGCACCGCGCTTCTGGCGCTCTCCGCGCACGGGCAGGGCGTGATTGAAGTCGGCGGGGCCGGAGTCATTGGAGACACGGCCCTCGATCCCGGTTCGGTCATTCCAACCGAGACCTTGGGGAAATGGTCCGCGAACGGCGGAGATGGGAATACCTTTTCGTATCTCGAGAGCCCGACCGTGGTGGTCGCAAACAGCGGTCAGGTAACGCTAACCTTCTCCCATCGCTACAACTTCGAGTCGGGCTGGGACGGCGGCGCCGTTTATGTGAACGTGAACGGTGGCGGTTTCACCCAGGTGCTCTCCGGGGACTTCTCCTCGAACGGTTATGACGGCACTACCGCCGCTTCGGTCTGGGGTGCGGAGGAGGTCTTCACCGGAACGTCCACCGACTACGCGGTTCCCACGCTGATCACCAGCGTCGCCAGCTTGGGAACCCTCACGGCAGGAGATACTGTGGAGGTCGAATTCCGCGGCGGCTGGGACGCGAACACTTACCCCGCGGCTCCCAACTGGGAGATCGGTACGGTCAACATCGCCGACACCGGGGCCACACTGCTCGATGTGGATTTCGCCGCCGACGGCCCGGCCGGCTTCACCGCTTCGGCCGACGGTACGGCGTCGAGCCCATGGTATTACCCTCCGGCAACCCATCGTTTTGAGATCGATGCTGACCTGCTCACTTCGGACACCTACTCTCCCAATGGAGCCGAGACGGTCATTGATCTGAATGGCGCCAAGATCGAGGTGGCTCTTCTTTCCGGCACGTTGGATAACGGTGACACCTTCACACTCTTCGACACCACCGGCAGTGTAACCCTCACGGGTTCCGTCGGCACACTGACGCTGCCGCCCGGCACTTGGGACACCTCAAACCTGGAGACGGATGGCACGATCACCATTCTCGATACGGCATCTCCGCTGATCTACGAGCCCTTCGCGGATCTGGATTCGACGTTGAGCGGGAATACTCCCGGTCTGGGGCTGACCGGTACGTGGAATGCCGAAGCGCTCGTGGCGGACAGCAGCCTGACCTACGGCAAGCTCGGCTACCAGGGCGGGCGTGCCACCGCCAACCCCGCTGTGGGCAACGGGATCATCAACAACGAGATCAGCCCGGGCAGCACCCTGACCGACGCGGGCCTGATGAATGACGGAGCCACGCTCTGGGTCAGCGCGCTGATCCAGAAGCATCCGGACACGAGCGCGTCGACCAACGAACGGACGACGTATCTTGCCCTCGGCACCGGGGGTGCCGACGGCTTCGACCGAATCGGCGGCAACACCGGCAGCGGCTTCACCTTCGTGGTGAACCAGGGCAACAACGGCACTTCGGACCGTCTCCAACTGTGGAACAACGACAGCGACGGCAGCGGCGGTGCCGAGAAGCGGACCCCTTCCGGGGTATCCTGGGGCCCCGAGGGATCGACGGTCCTCGTGGTCGGCAAGATCACGTGGGGTGCGTTCGATCCCAATCCCGGGACCGCCGTCGATAATGACATTTTCGAGGTGTATATTCCGGACAAGGACCTGAACCTGGGGCCGGTGGTCGCCACGCTGACCGCCAATTTCGACCAGCTCGGCACCGTCAACGCGGACAACGCCTTCGATACGATCAGCATCGCGGGCAAGCGCGGAGGAACCGGTCAGAACAACGTTCCCGAGTTTGACGAGCTCCGCTTCGGCGCGACCTCCGCGGACGTTCTTCCGCTGGACTTCGTGGCGCCCGGGCTGGTGTCGACCGACAACGCGTCGGGAAGCAGCATCGAGCGGGTCGCCACTTTCGACGAGGAGATCTACATCGGAACCGGCGACATCCGCATCGTCAACGAGACGACCCCGGGCACGACGACGATCACCCTGCCGGATCCGCAGGTGGTGGTTGACGGCAACACGTTGACGATCACCCCGGCGGCGCCGCTGCCGGGCGGTGACACCTACCACATCGAGATCGATGCCGGAGCGCTGACCGACCGCAGCCTGAACCCCTTTGCCGGGATCTCCGACCCGGACACGTGGGAGTTCACCGTGGATGACACGCCTCCGAGCGTGACGACCTTCGCGGACAACACGCACCCGCTGCCGATCCTGACCAACGTCTCCGGACGCCTGGTCTACACGGTGACCTTCAGCGAGCCGATCGACGCGGGTTCGGTCGAGACCTCCGATTTCGGTGCGAGCGCCGGCAGCGTGCCGGTCACCGTCGACGCCGTGAACGCCACGGGTGACCCCGCGGTTTACGAGGTCGAGGTATCGACCGGCGGCACGTCGGGCAGCCTGACCCTGGAGATCGTGGCCAGCGCGGTGATCTCGGACCTCAACGGCAACGACCTCGACACGACGACGGCGATTCCCTCGGACAACACGCTGACGGTGAACGATCCTGTGGCCAACGCGGGGAGCGTTACCAACGACTTCCAGACGACCATCGCGTCGCAGCTCAATCCGAACACGACGGGGAGCGGCGAGGGCCGCTACTTCCACGTCTCGGTCAATGAGGACAATCCGGGCACGGGCTGGTACTGCGCCAACGATCCGACCGGGACACCGAAGCCCGCGGGAGTGCGCAACTACACCGGTCCTGTTATCGCCTACAAGATGCTGGGCAACAGCAACAACAGCGTCAGCGGCACCGCCGGAGAGGGGGGCGAACCCGACCGCATCACCTACGAGACCGATGACCTGACCTTCGACGGCTTCGGCCAGCAGCAGATGAGGCTGTGGACGGGGAACGATCCCGGTGCGGATCTGGCGACCGGCGACGGAACGGGCGCGAGCGGTTTCGCCAGTGTGGGCAACTACGGCTACCGGGACTGGCAGGGAGCGAAGGGTCTGGTGGATATTACCGGTCTGGCCTCGGGGTCGGTGCACATCTACTACGGCGCGTACAACTCGACGCCGACGCTCAAGATCATCCTGCACGACCTCGACAACGTGGGTGCGGACATCGTGATCGACGACGCGCACAGCGTTCTCGGAGGAGGCAACGGCGATGCGGCCAACAACGGGGAATACTACGTGGCGGAGATCGATTTCGTGACCGACGGCGTGTACGACGTGCTCGAGTATGAATGGTATTCGAGCAACGGCCGCGGACTCGGCACGGTGCTGACAGGACCGGATGTCGTTTCCGGCGACGACTACACCACGTGGGCGACGATCTACGCGCCGGCTGACCTCAGTGATCCGAACGGCGACTTCGATGGCGACGGTCTCAGCAATGACTACGAACGCCAGTTCGGCCTCGATCCGACCGATGGGGGATCGGTGAATCCCTTCACGACCCCATTTGACCCGGCTGGCGTGACAAGCTTCAGCTTCACCCGTCGGGACAACGCGCTGACGGGACTGTTCACGAGCATCGAGACGTCCTTCGACCTCGTAATGTGGACTGAAGACACCGGTGCAGTCGTGACCGAAGCCGGTGCGCCGGACGGGAACGGGATTGAAGTCGTGGATGTCACGCTGAGCCCCGGGCTGCTCACTTCGCCCCGCCTGTTCGTGCGGGTGAATCAGAACGAGGGAATCCTCCTCTCGGAGAACTTCGAGGGCGGCGACGGCGGATTCACGGTGTCCACAGCCCAGGGAACGTCCTGGGCGTGGGGAGCACCCAATTCCAGCGGCTTTGGTGGTAGCGTGACCGAGGGCTACGGCATGTCGACGAATTGCTGGGGCACCAACGTTGGCAACCCCGGTTACTACCTCGACCCGACCACGACGCGCCTGCGCTCCCCGGTGATCGACCTGACTTCCGTGGCTGATGCGGAGGTGACGTTCGCGGAGGCGCTCGACCTCGAAGCAGGCGACAGCGCGGTGCTCAACATCATCGACGATACCACCGACACGGTGATCGCCGCCGCGATCTACACCGCAGTCGACGGGGACACCAACAATGCAGATTGGGCCCTCGCCAACGGAGGAACACCGATTGCCATTCCGCCGGCAGCCCTTGGTCAGCCGGTACGTCTGGAGTGGGTGCTCGTCGGATTCGGTGGCGCCTCCGACGACTACCTCGGCTGGTACATCGACGATGTGACCGTTAAGGAGGTTGCTCCATAGTCGCGGCGGTCCAAACCGTTGTTGGAACACTGAAATGCCATTCACTCGGCGGCCTCCAGATGGAGGCCGCCGATTTCTCTCCCGGCGCAGGCGCCCATTAAAACAGAAACACCCCTCGAGTCCCAACCGTTTGCACCATCCTGTGCGGCCATACCGTCGGTCCGGGCTTCGGGATCCAAACAAAACACCCATACACCCATGACCCGCTCACGGAACCGCGTCGCCGGCCCCATCGCAGTCATTGCCACCCTCTTCCTTGGCATCACCTCGGTCCCGGCCGCCCCGCCGGACCTGACCGCTGGTGAACTCATTCCCGACAACCTGACAACGACTTGGAATCTCGGTCCGACCGGAATGCGGGGTTGGGTCTACTACGACACCACCGGGGGTGGAATCAACGGATCGGTCGAGAGTCGGCAGATCCAGGTGCGCGAAGTGGATGCGGGTTCGCCTGCGGACGGAGTTTTCCTGCCCGACGACCTCATCCTGGGCGCGAGCGGAACCGCTGCGGCCCCTGCCTTGTTTGGCATTGATGCGCGGAGAGCTCTGGCTGCGGCGATTGCCGACGCCGAGGCGCAGACGCCGGCCGACCTCCAGCTGATCCGGTGGCGCGCCGGGGTGCAGACTACGGTCACCCTGACCCTGCGCACCATGGGCGCCTACACCGCCACGGCGCCCTACAGTTGTCCGAAGTCGGAGAAGATCCTCGAGGAGGGGATGGACTACTACTACAACAACGAGAGCTCCGGCAGATACCGGATGGGAGTCTTGAGTCTTCTTGCCGCGCAGGATGACTTCTTTCCGGACCGGGCTCTCTACCTACAGGCCGCCGAGACCGAGGCGCGGGCGCTGATCAAAAGCGCGTCCGAGCTCGATGACTTGCGGAACTACACGGCGTCCACCGCTTACTCGGCTCCTTGGGGCCGGGTTCACGAGCTGATCCTTCTGGGGGAATACTACCTGATCACCGGGGACGCGCTGGTATTTCCGACGATCGAAGCCCTGGCCATCAACCTCGCCAAGGGAGTCAGCCACTACGGCACGATGGCGCACTCCCTCCGGCAAGGGGCGTATGATGCATCAAACCCGTACCGCCCGGTCAACACCGGCTACGGAGTGGTCAACTCGGTCGGAATGCCGTGCCTGCTCGGGGTGCAGTTGGCGAAGCAGTGCGGTGTCAATGATCCCGCGGTCGACGAGATGATCGATCGGGCGAAGATGTTCTACGCCTCTTATGTGAACCGGGGTTCCATACCCTATGGCGAGCACGAGGCCTACGATCCCAGGCACGAGAACAACGGCAAGTGCGCGCTGGCCGCCATCGTCCTGGACAACGATCCGGTCTACGAGGATCAGGCCGAGTTCTTTGTGAAAATGGCGTTGGCATCCGGCGATACCGATCGTGACGTGGGGCACACCGGGGCATTCTTCAACTACCTCTGGGCGCCGATGGGAGTGCAAAGGGGCGGCCCGTCGGCGGTCCAGGAGTACTTCGGCAAGATCAGCTGGATGCTCGATCTGCACCGCCGCTGGGACGGTGGATTCGATTACGATTCCTTCAGCGAGAACCGCGCGCCGAACGGAAGCGAGTACTACAACTTCCGCATGAGCACCGCCATGCTGCTGACCTACGCGCTGCCTTTGGAGAGTCTCCACATCACCGGGCGGGACAGCACCGGCGCGCTGGCCCTTACCGCGGGCCAGATCACGGACTCCATGGATGTCGAGGACTACGACGCGACCGCGCGGACCACCGCGGAGCTGGTGGATGATCTCGGTGTCTGGTCGGCCAAGGTCCGCCGGTTGGCGTCGGAAGAACTCGGAGGGAGGACCATCGACACCGCCACCCGCGACGATCTCCGGGCCAAGGCGCTGGATTTGGGAGGGACCTCGCGCTACGGAGCGATCCAGGCCATCGGCGAGACCGATGACACCGGCTTCACGGGCCAACTGGTATCCCTGCTCGAAGACGACGACGGCTACGTCCGGACCCTCGCGGCAAAGGCGCTCCACAAGTTTCACGGCTCGCACAAGGTGCCCTACCGGTCCACGATGATGACCACGCTGGTTTCCCGCGCCCGGGCCGCTTTCCCTGCCGACCCCGATGATCCGCTGCAACTCGATCAGGCGGCGTTGATCACCGCCATTTTCGGAGGCGGGGCTTTCGCCAACAACCGGTCCGAAATGGACACTCTCATCTCCGAGGTGGGAAGCGGACTGTTCTTCGACGCCCTGAAGGTGGCTGCGCGACATCCGACCGGGAATGCGCGCGGGCGAATCAGCAACCTTTTCAAGGTGCTCACTCCTGCCGAGGTGGAACTGATGGCGCCCGAGTTGGTGGACATGGTCGCCCTTGAGTCGCCCGCCGACCGGATGTTCAGCCTTGGCGTTCGCAACGAGGCGATGCAGGCCATGGCGAGAAGCCTGGTGGCGGAGGCTGTTCCAGCGGCGATGCGCGCGATGGACAACTCGAACGGGTGGGGCGGCTTTCATGAGAACCTGCTGAACGGGCTGGTCTTGTATGATGGTTCCTCGACCTTGGTGACCCCCGACCCGGATGTGGTCGCCTTTGCCCAGCGATACCTGACGGGAGGCACGGTGGAGGAAGCGCAGGCGGTGCTCGATGCCATCGACGCCGACCCGACTCCGTCGTCACCGTTCGTCTTCAAGAGCATCGCGTCGGCCGCGGCCGATGACCCGACCGTCGATGTCACCGCCAACTGGACCACGCTGCGGGTGACGGCGACCGACCTCGCCGAGGGCGACAGCATCTTTACCTGGACCCAGACCGCCGGTCCGGGAGCGGTGACCATCACGCCGAACGGCACCGACGCCACGGCGAGCGCCGTTTTGTTCGATGGAACGACGGGAACCTATCAGTTCGAGGTGACGATGTCCGACTCGCGCGGGCTCACCGAAGCCTACGAGACGGTGACCGTTGATCTCGTCGATTCGGGCGGCCCCGATGTGACGCCGCCCTTCCTTGATCCCGCGATCTGGTCGAGCGCCCCGGCACCCGCCGGCGATACGTCGATCACCATGACCGCGATGACCGCGGTTGACCCGTCGGGTGTGGAGTACTACTTCACTTGTACTTCCGGAGGAGGAAACGACAGCGGTTGGCAGGACAGCCCGAGTTATACCGATACCGGCCTGACGCCGGGCACGACCTACGGCTATACCGTGACCGTCCGCGACAAGAGCGCGGCGCAGAACACTTCGGCGCCTTCCGAGGAGTCCTCCGGGACGACCACCGGAACGGCCCCGCAACCGCCCCTGAAGGTGTTCATCCTTGCGGGCCAATCGAACATGGAGGGGCATGGTGAGATGAACCCGGCCTTCTCCCAAGGGACGCTGGATTACCTCGTCACCAACGATCCGGCCAACTACGGGCATCTCAAGGACGGTGCCAGCTGGGCCTTGCGGGACGATGTCTGGATCTCCTACAAGCGGGGCGGCACGACCTTGCTGAATGGCGAACTTTCCGCAGGCTACGGTGTCGCAGCCGACACCATCGGCCCGGAACTGCAGTTCGGGGTGGAATTGGGCGACTATCTCGGGGAGCAGGTGTTGCTCATCAAGACCGCCTGGGGCGGCAAGAGCCTGTATGTCGATTTCCGTCCCCCCACTTCCGGGTGGAGCGTGAATCCGCCCGTGGCGGCCGGGGATCAGGGATTCTGGTACCAGCAGATGATCAGTGATGTCACTGATGCGCTCGCCAACCTGTCGACCTACTTCCCGGATTACGCGACCATCGGCAGCTACGAGCTTGCAGGGTTCGGATGGCACCAGGGATGGAATGACCGCGTCAACGGAACCGCGGTGGCGGAGTACGAGGCCAACATGGAGAATTTCATCAATGACGTGCGCACGGATCTGGCCGCCATCCACCCGAGCGGGGCCGACATTCCCTTCGTCATTGCCACCACCGGCATCGGCGGGCCTGGCGAAACCGGCACCAATGCACTGGCATTGATGGATGCCCAGCTGGCGATGGAGGACTTCGTCAAGTATCCGGCGTTTGAGGACAATGTCGCGGTCGTCGACACGCGGGAGTTCTGGCGGGAAGCCTCGGAGTCACCTGCCGACCAAGGCTACCACTGGAATCGAAACGCGGAGAGCTACTTCCTGATCGGCCAGTCGATGGCCACCCACATGCGGGTGCTGCTGGACGGTGGAGACACCACACCACCGGACCCGAGCCCGTTGACCTGGGCAACCACGCCGACCGCTGCAGGCGAGGGGGAGATCACGATGGCCGCAACCACCGCGACCGACATCATCGGGGTGGAGTACTACTTCGAGGAAACCTCCGGCAATCCAGGTGGGGATGACAGCGGCTGGCAGAACAGTCCGACCTACCTGGACACCGGACTCAACAACTCGACGAGCTATTCCTACCGCGTCAAGGCGCGGGACAAGTCGCCGGACCAGAACGAGACCGCATGGTCGACGGTGGAATCCACTTCGACCACTCCGGCTGACACCACCGCGCCGACGCCAAACCCGGTGACTTGGGCCATTGCTCCAACGCCTCTCTCAAGCCGCGTCATCACGATGACTGCCACGACTGCGAGTGACCCGAGCGGAGTGGAATACTACTTCACCAACACCACCATCAGCGGCCACGAAAGCGGTTGGCAGGACAGTCCGAAATGGACGGACGTCAACCTCGACCCATCGACCAGCTACACGTATGAGGTCAAGGCGCGCGACAAGGCGGTAGCGGCGACCGAGACCGCTCCTTCGGCGCCGACTGTCGCGACCACTCTCGCCCCCCCTCCACCCGGGCCGTTGGTTTACGAGCCCTTCGACGATCTTGACCCCACCCTCAACGGCAATACTCCGGGACTCGGCTTGTCAGGCACCTGGAGCGCGGCGTCGGCCGTTTCGCCGGGTAGCTTGTCTTACGGCAGCCTCGCAACTTCGGGCGGTCGGGTGACGACCGGAGGTGGGCAGTTCCAACAGAACGGAATCTCGCCCGGCACCACCCTGACCGATGCCGGCCTGATGGTCGACGGCTCCACCCTTTGGTTCAGCGCGCTGATCGTGAACTACAATTCCGATCCCGCTCCCACGACGGACAACCGGACCTATCTTGCTCTCGGCACCGGCAACGCCGACGGCTTCGACCGGATCGGAGGCAATGCGGGCAGCGGTTTCACCGTGGCTGTGAGCAAGGTCAGTCCGGGCGGGGTTACGGCCCAGGCTTGGAACGACGGCAGCGATGGCACCGGTGGGGCGACGAGAGGCTCGACAGTGACCGTTGCCGACAACGCGACTTTCCTCGCGGTTGGGAAGATCACATGGGGGGAGTTCGGCGTCGAAGATGATGTGTTCGAGCTTTATCTGCCCGGCACGGACCTTGTTCAAGGTGCACCGATTTCCACGATTGCCGCGGATTTCGATCAGCTTGGCGTGGCGGATCCCGCGAATGCCTTCAATACGATCTCCTTCACCGGTGGTCGTCCGAATCTGGGCGTTCCCGAGGTCGACGAAATCCGCTTCGGCGCGACCTATGCCGACGTGGTGGTCGACGTCAATGACACCACCGCGCCGACACCCGATCCAATGACTTGGGCAAGCGTGCCTGTTGCGCTGGGCGAAGACCAGATCAGCATGACCGCCAGCACGGCGAGTGACGCGAGCGGAGTGGAGTATTACTTCGACGAAACCTCCGGCAATCCCGGCGGAACCGACAGCGGTTGGCAGGACAGCGCGACCTACATCGACACCGGCCTGGATCCGTCGACGACCTATTCGTATCAGGTCAGGGCGCGCGACAAGTCGTCCAACAACAACGAAACCGGAGTGTCGTCACTCGAGTCCGCTACTACGACCGTCGTGGACAACATGCCGCCGACACCTGACCCGATGACGTGGGTGTCGGTTCCCGCCGCGACCTCCGATACAACGATCACCATGACCGCCAGCACGGCGAGCGACCCGAGCGGGGTGGAGTATTACTTTGAGGAGACCACCGGTAACCCGGGTGGTGACGACAGCGGCTGGCAGGACAGCGCGGTCTACATCGATACCGGTCTGGATCCGTCGACCACCTATTCGTACCAGGTCAAGGCCCGCGACAAGTCGCCGGACCAGAACGAAACCGGATTGTCACCGCTGGAGTCCGCGACCACCGACGCTGCCACCGGGCTCCCACTCGTCTACGAGCCGTTTGCGGACCTGGATTCGACGTTGAGCGGGAACACTCCCGGTTTGGGTCTTACCGGCACGTGGAATGCCGAAGCGCTCGTGGCGGACAGCAGCCTGACCTACGGCAAGCTCGGCTACCAGGGCGGGCGTGCCACCGCCAACCCGGGTGTGGGCAACGGAATCATCAACAACGAGATCAGCCCGGGCAGCACCCTGACCGACGCGGGCCTGATGAATGACGGAGCCACGCTCTGGGTCAGCGCGCTGATTCAGAAGCATCCGGACACGAGCGCGTCGACCAACGAACGGACGACGTATCTTGCCCTCGGCACCGGGGGTGCCGACGGCTTCGACCGAATCGGCGGCAACACCGGCAGCGGCTTCACCTTCGTGGTGAACCAGGGCAACAACGGCACTTCGGACCGTCTCCAGCTCTGGAACAACGACAGCGACGGCAGCGGCGGTGCCGAGAAGCGGACCCCTTCCGGGGTATCCTGGGGCCCCGAGGGATCGACGGTCCTCGTGGTCGGCAAGATCACGTGGGGTGCGTTCGATCCCAATCCCGGGACCGCCGTCGATAATGACATTTTCGAGGTGTATATTCCGGACAAGGACCTGAACCTGGGGCCGGTGGTCGCCACGCTGACCGCCAATTTCGACCAGCTCGGCACCGTCAACGCGGACAACGCCTTCGATACGATCAGCATCGCGGGCAAGCGCGGAGGAACCGGTCAGAACAACGTTCCCGAGTTTGACGAGCTCCGCTTCGGCGCGACCTCCGCGGACGTTCTTCCGCTCGACACGGTCGCACCGCTGCTGGTTTCCACCGACAACGCGTCGGGAAGCAGCATCGAGCGGGTCGCCACCTTCGATGAGGAGATCTATATCGGAACCGGCGACATCCGCATCGTCAATGAGACGACGCCGGGAACGACGACGATCACCCTCCCGGATCCCCAAGTGGTGCTTTCGGGCAACACGCTGACGATCAGCCCGACCGGCGGACTGCCCAGCGCCACCTACCACATCGAGATCGATGCCGGAGCGCTGACGGACCGCGCCCTCAACCCCTATGCGGGTCTTGCCGATCCGGACGCGTGGGAATTCACCATCGACGACACGCCACCGAGCGTGACGACCTTCGCGGACAACACGCACCCGCTGCCGATCCTGACCAACGTCTCCGGACGCCTGGTCTACACGGTGACCTTCAGCGAGCCGATCGACGCGGGTTCGGTCGAGACCTCCGATTTCGGTGCGAGCGCCGGCAGCGTGCCGGTCACCGTCGACGCCGTGAACGCCACGGGCGACCCCGCGGTTTACGAGGTCGAGGTATCGACCGGCGGCACGTCGGGCAGCCTGACCCTGGAGATCGTGGCGAGCGCGGTGATCTCGGACCTCAACGGCAACGACCTCGACACGACGACGGCGATTCCCTCGGACAACACGCTGACGGTGAACGATCCTGTGGCCAACGCGGGAAGCGTTACCAACGACTTCCAGACGACCATCGCGTCGCAGCTCAATCCGAACACGACGGGGAGCGGCGAGGGTCGCTACTTCCACGTCTCGGTCAATGAGGACAATCCGGGCACGGGCTGGTACTGCGCCAACGATCCGACCGGGACACCGAAGCCCGCGGGAGTGCGCAACTACACCGGTCCTGTCATCGCCTACAAGATGCTGGGCAACAGCAACAACAGCGTCAGCGGCACCGCCGGAGAGGGCGGGGAGCCTGGGCGCATCACCTACGAGACCGACGACGTGACCTTCGACGGCTTCGGCCAGCAGCAGATGAGGCTGTGGACGGGGAACGATCCCGGAGCGGATCTGGCGACCGGCGACGGCACGGGCGCCAGCGGATTCGCCAGTGTGGGCAACTACGGCTACCGGGACTGGCAGGGAGCGAAGGGTCTGGTGGACATCAGCGGTCTGGCGTCGGGGTCGGTGCACATCTACTACGGCGCGTATAACTCGACGCCGACGCTCAGGATCATCCTGCACGACCTCGACAACGTGGGTGCGGACATCGTGATCGACGACGCGCACAGCGTCCTCGGAGGAGGCAACGGCGATGCGGCCAACAACGGGGAATACTACGTGGCGGAGATCGATTTCGTGACCGACGGCGTGTACGACGTGCTCGAGTATGAATGGTATTCGAGCAACGGCCGCGGACTCGGCACGGTGCTGACAGGACCGGAGGTGGTCGCGGGCGATCCGTTCGCGGACTGGTCGGTGCTGGACGGAGCGACGGGCGTGACCTTCGAAGGCGACGCCAACGGCGACGGGGTGAAGGACGGCCTCGCCTTCCTGCTCGGTGCGGCCAATCCGAATGTCGACGCCAACGCGGCGGGCCTGCTGCCGACGGTGACCGAAACCGCCGGCGGACTGGAGCTGAACTTCAGCTGCCTGCCGGTCGCCGACCGCGGCACGGCGAAGCTGTATGTGCAGCACGGAACCGACCTTGGCACATGGACGCCGTCACCGACGGGAGTGGAAGTGCGGGACGCGAGCGGGGGACCTGCCAGCAATGTGAGTTTCACGGTGACGCCAGGCACTCCGCTCAACAGCGTGACGGCGACCATTGATGCGGCAGCCGCCGGGGGAGGAGGTCGGCTGTTCGGCCGCCTGCAGGCCACCGAGTAATCCGGTTGCCGGCATGATCGAATTAAAACGCCGGTCCCGCTCCATGGGGCCGGCGTTTTTCATTTCGGAGGAAAATCCCGCACGCCGTGGCCGAGGTGCGGCATCGACTGCGCCTGAAAAAGTCGGTCCTTGGCCGTGACGCCGCCCGTTTCCATGCCAGAGTCCGGCAGTCCATGACCGCCGCTTTGATCGCACTTGCCACCGCCATTTCCTACCCCGACACCCGGACCGAAGAGACTGTCGAGACGCTCCATGGCAGCGAAGTCGCCGATCCCTACCGTTGGCTCGAGGACGACAATTCCGAGGAAACGAAGGCGTGGGTGACGGCACAGAACGAGGTTACCCAAGCCTACCTTGCCGACCTCACCCAGCGTCAGGAGATCCACGATCGTGTCGCCGGGTTGCTCAATTTCGAGCGCATCGGGACACCGCGGGAGTTCGGCGGGCGCTGGTTCTTCACCCACAACTCCGGTCTGCAAAATCAGAGCGTGCTGAAGACCTCGGCGTCGCTCGGGGGTGAGCCGGAGCTCTTGCTCGATCCCAATACATTGTCCGAAGACGGCACCGTCTCGCTCGCCGACTGGGCTCCCAGCGAGGACGGGAAGCTGCTCGCATGGGCACTGTCCCGTGGCGGTAGCGACTGGAACGAAATCCGGATTCGCGACGTGTCGACCGGCAAGGATCTCGATGACCATCTGCAATGGGTGAAGTTCAGCGGGATCTCGTGGCTGCCGGACGGCTCCGGATTCTACTACAGCCGCTACGATGCTCCGGGGGACAATGCCGAGCTGACCGCCAAGAACGAGAATCACCAGTTGTGGTTTCACAAGGTCGGCACACCCCAGTCCGAAGACCGGCTGGTTTACCGTCGGAAGGACCACCCCGGTTGGGGGTTCGGGGGCGGTGTCACGGATGACGGCAAGTTCCTCGTGATCCACGTGTTCGACGGCACGTCGACCAGCAACCGCTCGTTTTACCAAAAGCTCGGGGGGGAAGGCGGCGACGGCGAGATCGTCGAGCTGCTGAAGGATGCCGATGCCGCCTACGGTTTCATCGGAAACGTCGGCTCCCGCTTTTTCTACCGCACCAATCTCGATGCCCCGCGCTACCGGGTCATTGCGATCGATATCGAAAAACCGGCTCGTGACGGTTGGCAGGAAGTCATTCCGCAGACGGCTGAAAACCTCGACGAAGTCTCGCTCGTTGGCGGTCATCTTGTCTGCGGATACCTGAAGGACGCCCGCAGCGTGATTCGAGTGCACGACCTCGAAGGCAAGCACGTGCGCGATGTTGATCTTCCGGGGCTTGGCTCGGCTGGCGGGTTTCGTGGCCGGCTCGACGACACCCACACCTTCTATGGCTTCAGCTCGTTCACCGACCCCGGTGCCATCTACCGCTACGAGATCGCCTCCGGCAAAAGCGAGTTGTGGCGCAAACCTGACATCGACTTCGACGGCTCGGGCTACGTGGCGAAGCAGGTCTTCGTTCCGAGCAAGGATGGAACCAAGGTCCCCGCATTCATCGTTCACCAAAAGGGGATCGGACTTGATGGTTCCAACCGCGCGTTGCTCTACGGATACGGTGGCTTCAATATCCCGATGACTCCCGGGTTCTCCGTCAGCCGCGCCGTCTGGCTCGAACGCGGCGGAATCTTTGTCCTCGCCTGCATCCGCGGGGGTGGCGAGTACGGCAAGGAATGGCACGAGTCCGCGATCAAGCTCAAGAAGCAGAACAGCTACGACGACTTCATCGCTGTTGCCGAGTGGCTGACCGAGAACCACTACACTTCCCGTAAAAAACTGGCGATCCAGGGCGGGAGCAATGGCGGCCTGCTCGTCGGGGCCTGCATGACCCAGCGCCCCGAGCTGTTTGGCGCATGCCTGCCGGCGGTTGGTGTCATGGACCTGCTCCGCTTCCACAAGTTCACGATCGGCTGGGCGTGGAAGCGCGACTACGGCGATCCCGAGGACCCCGAGGAGTTCGCGAACCTGCTGAAGATCTCGCCCTACCACAACCTGAAGCCCGGCATCCGTTATCCCGCCACGCTCGTCACGACCGCCGATCACGATGACCGCGTCGTCCCTGCCCATAGCTTCAAATTCGCCGCCCGTCTTCAGGCGTGCCAGCCGTCCGACGCCCCGCCGGTCCTGATCCGCATCGACACCAGCGCCGGCCACGGCGCCGGCACCGCGCTCGACAAGGTCATCGATCTCGCCGCGGACCAGTGGGCATTCCTTGAGGCGAACCTGAAGGACTGAGTGGCGGACTCATAGGCCTGACTCCGGTGGTCGGGGCAGCCTACTCGAATCGCTCGACCAGCGTGATGCCCGGGGCGCCTTGATGACGTCCCATCGCCTCAAGTGCCGCAGGCACCTCGTGAAGCGCGATCGAGCGGGACACCAGTCGGGCAGGGGACAGCCGTCCGGACGCCACCATTTCGAGCATCTCCGGATATCTCGATGCCGCCATGCCGTGGCTTCCGATGACTCTCAGCTCCTTGGCGATGATGGACGGCATCGGCAGGGCAGGTGCGGCGTCGTCGCCGAACATCAGTCCGATCTGGATGTGCCTGCCACGCGGTGCGAGGGAGTGGATCGCCTGAATGCAGGTTTCGCGGCTGCCGATCGCATCGACCGCCACGTTCACGCCGCGGCCGTGGGTCCATTCGGCGATGCCCTCCAGATCACCGGCATTCAACACATGGGCGGCGCCGAACTCCCGGGCTTGCTGCAGGGCCTCGGTGCGCAGGTCGATCGCGATGACTTCGGCTCCAAGTGCCGCGCCGATCATGACTGCGGAAAGACCCACGCCTCCGCAACCGAAGACGGCTAGAGTTTCGCCGGGCCTCAGCGCGGCTTGGTCGGCATGAGCGAGAGCGCGGAAGGCGGTGGCGAAGCGGCATCCGAGAGAGGCGGCCTCGCCAAAGCCGACGGACTTGGGAAGTCCGACGAGATTGTGGTCCGCATGCGGCAACGCGACCAACTCGGCAAACACGCCAGGTCCGGAAAAGCCTGGCTGATACTGACTGGGGCAGACCTGCGAGTTTCCGGAAGCGCACTCGGGGCAACTACCGCAGCCACAGGCGAAGGGGGCTGTGACCCGGTCGCCCGGTTGCCAGCGTTCCACTCCTCGTCCGACCGCGACGACCGTCCCTGAGAACTCATGTCCGGGAATATGGGGAAGGGAGCGTATGTCCGCATCATGCCCTTGCCATGCATGCCAGTCGCTGCGGCACAGGCCGGCCGCCTTCACCTCGATCACTACGCCTCCCGGTGGCGGGCTCGGCTCCGCGACCTCGGCCAGTTCGAGGGGCTGAGCGAACTCGCGGACCTGGACACATTTCATGGCTGCAGTCTCCCCATGTCAGTCTGTCGGCGGCGAGCCGTGATTCCGATGAATGATGATCAACCTTTTTGCGAACGGTCGCGGCGGTAGGCGATCAGGCTGAGGTCGTCCGGCTTGCCGGGCTGCCCGGTGTCTTCGGAGTTCATCCGGGAAAGGGCGAGTTCGACCAGCCGGGCGACACCTTCCCGGAGCGGACCCTTGCGGATGGATTCGATGATCTCGCTGACGGTCAGGTTGTCGGTGAGGCCGTCGCTGGCGACGAGCACGGTGTCGAAACGAGCCAGCTCCAGCGGGGCACCGAGTTCGATCCTCATCTCGGGCGAGCCGACCATGTTCGAAACCAGATGGAGCTCGTCGTGCAGCAGCGCTTCGTCCTCGCCGAGCAGTCCGGCCTCGACCGCGAATCCGACCGGAGAGTGGGACACGCTCCGGAGCTTGAGTTTTCCGCGCTGGCCGACGACGAAAATGCTCGAGTCGCCGATGTGGTAGCCGCGCATCGCGGTGCCGGTGATCTCGACCGCCGCCAAGGTGGTGCCGGAGCCGGGCAGGTCGCGATGGATCTCGGCGTTGGCGCCCTCGATGCCGTCGAGGATGGCCGCACGGACCGGCTTCGCAGGGTCGGGCGGGGTGAATTGCGCGGCCAGCTGACGGACCAAAGCCGCAGCGGCCGCTCCGCCTTGGCGAGTGCCCCCCATGCCGTCGGCGACGACGAGCAGGTGCGACTCATCGCCTGCTCCGAGAATGGCGGCGGCGTCCTGGTTGATGCGGTCGGGCACCGGACTGGGGCGTGACAGGATCACCGCCGTGCCACCCGGGAGCTTGAGGGTCTTCGGTTCGTCGTAGTCGGCTTCCACAGCGAGCACCGGGCCGGCGGGATCCTTGGTCGATGCGCGGCTCACGGAGTTAGCGGAGGATGAGGGCGGTCTTCCGGGTTTGGCGATAGGCTGCCAGGAATGCTCCGGCATCCCGGAAACGCTTGCGCGGCTCGACGTCGAGTGCCCTTTTCAGCAAGGCGATGAACTCGGGCCGCGCCTTGCGCCGGAGCCGGTCGTAGCCCTTCGCCGGCCACTTGAAAGGATACTCGGGGACGTGCCCGGTGATCATCCGGTGGAGCAGCAAGCCGATGGCAAACACATCCGAGCGGGTCGACGCCCGCCCCATCGCTTGCTCTGGTGCCATGTAGCCGAGGGTTCCCGAACCCGAAGCGTTGAGGGTGCGGCGCGCCTGACGTGCGATGCCGAAGTCCGCCAGTCGCAGTGTCGGTCCCGGGAATACGATGAAGTTCTCCGGCTTGATATCGCAGTGGATGATGCGGCGGGCGTGCAGCGCGGCGAGGCCTTCGAGGCAGTTCTCGATGAACGTGCTCAGACTGGCGGAGGCGATCCGGCGGGTAAGCCGGTCGGCGAGGCTTTCCTGTCCGAGCGGATAGGCCATCACCAACAGGTCATTGATGTAGCTCGCATCCTTCAGTGAAAGCAGGCACGGGTGATCCACGCTGGCGGCGAGACGGGCCTCCTTCAGGAAACTCTCGATGAACTCCTCGTCGGCGAGATGAGGGTGGGGGATCTTCAGCGCAACGCGTCGCGCCTCGATCGTGTCGAGAGCCCGGTAGAGAGTCGCGTAGTGACCCTCGGCGAGGACTCCCTCAATCCGGTATTTCCCGAGCCGCGACTTGGTTCGCAGACGGGGTATGGGGAGTTTTTTGCGTAGAGCCATCGCGTCTCGGTCACTGTCGTGATGATGCCGGATCGGCAGGGTCCGGTGCAAAGACGAAATCGGACCTCGAATGCCGGCGGGGACCGCCATCCCCAACGAAGCGGAGGAAACTTCAGGGAGCTTCCTTGTCGCGAATCATGGCCAGGTTTGCTTCGGCGAGAGACTTCCCGATCTGGGCGAAGGTCTTCGCGCAGCCGAGATAGTGGTAGCCGGCGTTGGAGGCTCCGCGTTCCCATAAAGCGACCTCGGCGGGGCTGATGAGCTCGGCTTCGAGTTTCTTCAGATATTCGTTCTTCTGCTCCTGGGTCATCTGGCCGTCGGCGTTGGCGTGGTCCTTGTGCTTTGAGTCGAGGAAGTAGCGCATCTGGTTGATTTTCCCTCGCTTTTCCTCGATGGCGCCGAGTTCGTCGGACCAAAAGGGGGCCGTTTCCACGGCGCTGACGTTCCCTTTGAACTCGGGCATGCCCGCGGGCGCCGCCATCGCCTTGCGGAAATTTGTCATGCGAGGTGACTGATCCTTGAGCCCGCCGACTCCCATCACGCCGATCACGAAGGGCAACTCCGGCGCCTCCAGGTCCTTGCGCACGTCGCGGATGAACTGCGCCAGAAGTTCCGAGTAGAGGTCGAACTGATCCGGCTGGTTGTGTTTCGGGTAAACGTGTCCGTCGACCATGTCGTTGAAACCTTGGAACCAGACGAATCCCGAGAGCTCGAACCCTTGACCGGGATCGTAGTCCGGACAGACCTGTTTCGGGTCGGCGAGCACCTCTTTCACGTGCTCTATCATCAGTCGGTAGTAGAGTCCGGTCGCCGTTGCTTTGTCGGCCTTCCATTGCTCGAAGTCCTTCGGGATTCCGTGGCCTTCCTGTTTCGGATAATTCTCCAGCTGGAACGAGCTGAGCTCGTAAGGCCCGGAACCGGGAGGCCGGAAGTCGGTGTGCAGGCTCTTGCCGCCCCATGCGGCCTTGATGATGAGGACCGGCTCATCGAATGCCGCGTCCATGGTCAGCCCGAAGCCGAACTCCGGTCCGATCTTGTCGCCGGGCTTGGTGGGATCCTGTCCCCACATCGATCCGTAGCCCGCCGTCAGCCGCCCATGGAGGTCGAAATTCTTCTCTTTGGCACCGGTGAGGTAAGAGATCCAAGCACCGTCGCAAACGGTCGGCTTCCCGTCGTCTCCGCGCATGGTCTTGAGCAAGGGCGCGGTGGCCGGGTCGTCGCCGATGTAATCGAAGGTCGAGACCTTGGCTGTGCCCTCCATATTCGACTGTCCCGCGAGGATGAAGACCTTGAGCGGTTTCGCCTGCAGGCCCGATCCGGCGAGCACGAGGGATGTCAGAAGCGCAGTGGCCCGTTTCATGGCGGCCATTCTTCCTTTCGGTGCCGGGGCATGTCAAAGCGTGAGAACAGGCGGGCGCGACCGCTCATTCACTCGACTTGCCACGTTCGCCAGATCAGACTCCGACAGACGATCAACAAACGAAGTGATGCGAGTTGAGTACAGGATCTTTCGCGGCACGCTGGCCACTTGGGACACGCTTTTTCAGAGGGCGGCCGAGTTTGCCTCGACGGTCGGACCGGAGCGTCTGGTCACGATTTCGCATAGCGCGGATCACTCCGACGGCGTGGTGACGGTTTGGTATTGGACGGATTGACCTCCTTCCAAGTTGCGCATCCGGAGCGGCGTCCGGATGGTTCAGTCCGTGGCCGGTATGCCCGGATCCCTTGCCAGCCAGTGGCCGAGGAATGTCTCCCAGTTTTGGATCCATTGCTCCTCGTCGTCATGAACCCTGGCGATCCACGCGCGGTGGAAGGCGGAGCCCGCGAGGGGGAGGTGGCGGTTCGAGGGGCTGCGGGAAGAAAGGAAAGGATCCCCGGTGGGAGGAGTCCGCTGCTGGAGTTGGTCGATGATCCCGGCGAAGCGGGCCTCGAGAAATTGCGGCCGGTCGGCATCGGCGGGTTGGTGCAGGGAACGCGGCGTGCCGAACTCGATGACGGGACGGTCGTCGGTGTTGAGCGGATACCTTGAGAAGAGGTCGGCAGCCGCGCTCAGGTCGCCGCCGTAGAAGAGGGTGATCGTCTGCGGATTGATGGGCAGCATCAGGTTCTGCAGGTCGAGATGTGAAGCTCCCTCGACCGCCATGATCTTGTCGCGTTCGGCATGGAGTGAGCAGGCCGGCAGCGGGGCGGAATCGACGTGGCCGATCATGGCCGCGATCTCCGCGCCGGGCTGGAAGTTTCCGCGCCACAGGGAGACCTGAGGAAATACGTCGATCATCGTACGTGCGATCGTCCCGAACTCCCGCTCGGACATCTGGTAGAGCGGCAGCCACTGGACGAAGACGCCGCCCGGCTTGAGGCGATCGCGGACGATCCGGAAGTGCTCGCGGCTGTAGAGGTTTCCGGACCCCCGGCGGTAGGGGAGGAAGAGGTCCGCGATGATCATCGAGTAGCGCTCGGGATTTGCCAGCAGGTGGTTGCGGCCGTCGCCGATGATGATCTCGGCCCGCGGGTCCTCGAATAGGCCGTTGGTGAGATCGAAGCCCCGGGTGGTCGCGCCGGTGAAGTACTTCTCCGAAGCGTTGACGACGTCGGGCGAAAGCTCGCAAGCGACGACCCGCTCGACCTTCGCAAAGTCGTCGCGGTTCAACGCCTCGCCGGCGGTGACGCCGGTTCCCATGCCGAGGAAGAAGACGCTGTCGGTATCCGGCCACGCGAGCAGGGGGATTCTCGCCTGGAACATCTGCGAGCCGTAGGCCGCGGTGGAACCGAGGCTGTAGTTCGAGTTGATCCGGATGCTGAGTCCGGTTTTCGGGTCGTTTGCGTCTCCGGTGACGCTGACGGTGCCGTCACTTCCTTCCCACTTCTCGACAATCGGTCCCGCAACTTCCGCGCCGGACGGGGAGGGGAGTTTGGAGGGATCCAGAGCGGTAAAAACCACCACGAGCATGACTCCGGAGGCGATCCGCGCCGAGATCGAGGCGGCGCTCGCCCGGGAAGGCGTGATAAAGGCGGCAACGAGGTAGACCGAGGCGATCACCTGGACGGTGCTCCACAGCCCCAGCCACTCGAGAAGCAGAAACCCCGCGGCGAGTGAGCCGAGGATCGCTCCGATCGTATTGATGCCGGCAAGCCGCCCGATGCTCTTCCCGGCGTGGGTCATTGATGCCTCCTCTCCCTTCATGAGAAAAGGGAACACCGCTCCGAGCGGCAGGCAGGCTGGGCCGATCGTCGCGAATCCTGTGCCAAAAAGCCGGAGCACGTAGCCGGTGAAGGTGTGCCGGGTTTCAAGCATGGTCATGTTTCCCGTGATATTGATCGAAAGCAGGGGAGTCAGGGCGAGGGCGATGCCGCCCAGCGCAAGCAACCAGAGGAGCACCTGTGCGGGGGGCATTCCGCTGCGCGCCAACCGCGAGGCCAGCCACGCACCGAGCGAAAGGCACGTCAGCACCACGATGAGGACCGTCGCGAAACTGTAGACCGAATTCTCGTGGACCTGGGCCAGCATCCGCGTCCAAACGACCTCGAGTGCCAGAAGATTGAAGCCGGAGACGAAAGCCAGAGCCGAAAGGAGAAGGCGTGGCAGCGGCTTGCCCATCGGTTCGAGGTTCGCCGACGCCACTTTCGTGGATGCGTCCTCCGAACAATTGGCAAAGGCCGGTTGGTGCGAAAGACGTCGGGCGATGAGCGCGGTCACTACCGAAATTGCCATGGCGGTCAGGCAGGTCACGCGAAGTCCGAACCAGGCGACGAAGACGAATGCCGTAGCAAACGCCCCGCAGGCCGCACCCAGCGTGTTCACCGCATACATCCGGGCGGTGATCGTTCCGAACAACTCCCTGCTGCGGATGGCGGCCTGACCTAGGACGGGCAGCGTGCCACCCATCAGGAACGATGCAGGGAAGACCATCAGCAAGGTGGCGATGACTTTGAAGGCGGCGAGAGCTGCCCCGCTACCGACGAGGGGATAGACCCGGGGGACGACCGCAGGTGCGACGAGGACGATGATCCCCGCGAGCGCGATGCCCCATTCCAACCGGGAGTAGGTGCGCATCGGAGAGCACACATGCCGGGAGCGTCTGCCCCAGTGCCAGGCACCCGTCGCGAGTCCGCCGAAGAACAACGCGAGGGTCAGCGCCGCCGCCTGTGAAGTGCTGCCGAACAGGAGTCTGGCCTGTCGCATCCACAGAATCTGATAGGTCAGGCAGGCGAAACCGGACAAGCCGAGCATCAGCCAGAACGCTGCCCCGAGGGGATGGGCGACGATCCCGTCCGAATTTTCGGCGGTTTTCACGCAGTCGGCTCCGCGGCTCTCCGGACTGTTCTTCCGGCGTGCCGAGGCGGAGGGATTCGGTGAACGCTTGCGCTGCATACGGGCCTCAATCGGGTAAAGCGTCTGACCCGTTTTCGCCAGAGCCCGTACCGGATGCAATGTCGGTGTTCACGGCGGAAGGCTATCACCGGGTCGAGTGGCCGGCAACGTCCGTGGACTTCCGTTGGCTGGGTAGGGGGGACGGCGTGGTGGAGGGCGACCTTGATCCTGTGGCGGGATTTGGTAGGTACGGTTCTCGTCACCATCGTCACTCGGGAGTTCTTTTCCTGTCAACCGGGCTCGCCCGATCGTTCGTAAGCTCCCGAGAACCTTTGAGCCAATGAAGCCAACCTTCATCCCCCTGTTTGCTATTCTTGTCATCGGCGGCACCGCCGCAGCCCTTCCGCCGCTCGATAGCGACATCCATGCCTGGTTCGTCGCCGATGCCGGTGTCACGACCGATGGCACCGAGGTGCTCGAGTGGACTGATCAGGTAGGGGGATTTACGATGACGCCGCCGATCGACGGCCCCGAGTTGCTTCCAAATCAGGTGAACTCGCTTCCGTCGCTGTATTTCGATGGCTCGACTCAACTCACGGGTTCGCTGGGTGCCACACCGCTTAGCTCCGCTTCGATCTTCGCGTTGTTCCGCTGCACGCTTGAGAACGGAAACAACGACTACGTTTACACGCTCGGCACCGATGGTGGCAGCGGAAGCCAGATGGCGCTCTCACGCGACACCGGCAACCGGGCGTATCACTATGACGGAGCTCTGGAGAACCAGAGTGTCAACGGAGCGATGCCGGGGGACACGTGGTTCGTTTCCTCGCAGATCTTCGGAGAGGACGGGCCGAACAGCCACGATCTCTATCTCAATGGTTCCGCGGTCGTCCGTAGCAACGCGAGCGGACCCTACTCCGCGAATGTTACGGGCTGCGTGATCGGCAATTGGTCTTCCGGGCTTTATCGCCATGTCGGGGACCTGGTCGAACTCATCGTCTACGACCGCACTCTCAGTGAATCGGAACGAACGGAGGTGGAGGAATATCTCCGCCAGAAGGCTTCCATCCCGGCTTTCTTCAAGCCGGAGGCGGAAGTGCTGAGTGACTGGGAAGTCATCCAGTACGAGTTGGGCGCCCAACCGGACGCGAACTGGACCTTCGATCTCGGAGGCACCCGTGCCGACCAGTCGACGAATGCGGACGCCTCCATTCTGCTCAGCGACATCGACGTCGCCTACAAGGTCGTTTGGGGTCAATTCGGCTCGGGAAGCGCGCCGGATTTCATGGGCTTCGTTTTCGGCTATCAGGACCGGGGCCACTATTACCTGTTCGATTGGAAAAAGACGACGGACAGCTATCTCAGCTTCGGCGCCGCCACTTCCGGCATGCGCCTCACCGCATTTCATGTTGATGGGGCCGATCCGTCGGGACGGGACTTCTGGGCTTCGGATATCGCGGCCAACACCACCGTCCTCGAGCAGAACAACATCCCGTGGGCCGACGGCGTGGATTACGATTTCTCGTTGAGCTTCACGCCGGGTGCGTTCACGATCCGTGTCTGGGAAGGGGAGACGGTCATTCAGACATGGACCGTTGCCGACACCACCCACACATCCGGGCGGTTCGGATACTTCATCAACTCGCTTCAGAACGTCCGCTTCGGGCAGGTGTTCTCCCACGATATCGGACCGGTCTTCATCGACGGTATCGACCGCGCCGGAACCGATTTCTCGCTTCGTTGGTCGGGAGGCGAGCCGCCATACGTGCTCGAAACGAGCAGTGCTCTGGACGGATTCACCCCGGCGACCGGCCACCTCTGGGACCGGTTTCTCACGCTTCAGGCGCCGGGGCCGAGAGGTTTCTACCGGATCCGCAGCATCGGGTCCGAGCTCTCGGCTCCGTGAGGTGCGGCACCCTACTTCTGTCTGACGTAGACGTGGTAGCCGCAGTGCCAATCAGCCGGGACACCGGCGGTCGCTTCCTCCTCGGTCTTCGGAATGGCGTTGAAGCCGCCTTTTTCGACGACAAGGAAATCGACGCCGTCGACGGTTCGCACCTCCATCTTCAGGGCCTGGTCTTCGTTCACGCCGATCAGCATGTCGCCGGACCAGAAGTAACCGCTGAAGAACTTCGACCTTCCGACCTTGCCTCCGTCGGCGAGCTGCAGGATGTCCTTCGGGTTGTCGACCTTGGTGGGATCCTTGCCTTTCCTTCCTTTCAGGTAGGCCTTGATGCGATCGTCGACTTCCGAGGGCTTCGACGGCTGGGGCCAAACCGCCCATGCCCATGTGCCGACGATGTCCGGGTTCTTGCTGAAGTTGCCGTCGTAGGCATACATGTCGGACGGTTTGCCGCTGATGTGGGAGGCGACCGTGGTTTTCGGCAAGCGCCGGACGAATTCCATGCCGTCGGGGACCTGCTGGAGGATCGTGCCGATCCGCGATCGGACGGTTTGGGCGCCGCGGTTCATCACCGCACCCGTGTTGGGTTCGGTGAGAACGTCCGGGAAATCCCGGTAGGTTTCCTTCAGCAGGGGTGAGGCGAACTCCTTCACCTCCGGGCTGGCGGCCTGCACGGCATCGGCGATCGCCTTCAGGCTGCGGTAGGACGCGGAGTCCACCCGAAGGGCGGCAGCTTTCTTGATGATCACCGGAAGCACGGCCTTGTAGTGCTCGGGAGCGGTAGCGATTTTCGCCAAGGTACACACGGCGGCTGTCTGTAGCCAGGAGGAGTCGTAGTCGAGGAACTCGATCAGGCGGTCGCGGTGTTTGGCGATGACTTCGGGCTTGGCCCGCGCCAAGGCATCGATCGCGTGGAGCGCAACCCACCACGACTCGTCGGGGTTCTCGATCATCCTTCCCGCCAGATCGTACATTTCCGGTGTCACCTGATCCGGCGGGAGCGGTCGTCCCTTGAACATGCCGGTGAGTGCCAGAAGGCCGGCCTGGCGCAGGCGGGGGTCGTCCGACTTGAGAAGCGGCACCACCATCTCGGTCTTGCCGCGTTTCACGACCTGGTCCATCGCGATACTGCGCAAATCATACTCGGGATGCTGGATGTAGCGGATCAGGGTTTCATCCGTGAGGTTGGGATCGCTCAGCTTGTTGAGCACGGCGAGCGAGGCATCTGTCTCGACCTTTTCGTTCTCGAGGTCCTCGGTCGTCAGCGTTCCACCGGGGATCGGTTCGATCGAGTGGAACGTGTCGTCCGCCTCGTTGCCCCAAGGGCGGGGGAGCTCGAAGGTCTTGGCCCACTTGCTGCGCGGTGCGCCGAAGAGTTGCAGGTGCTTGCGCGGATAGGTGTAGGTGAGCGCGAAGTATGTGCCCCATGCCCGGCCGCCTTGTGACTCGGTAGCGGAGCGGTCGTAGCGGTCGTCCATGCCCGCGATTCCGATGCTGCCGTCGAAGCGGCGGGAGAGATCCATCACCCAGCGACGGGTGTCGAGGAACGAGCGGTAGGGCGTCGGGCGCTTCTCGCGCATCTTGCTGATCGCCGCGTGGTGCCAGATCTCACCCATGCCGCCACCGGTGTGGGCGGCGTGGAACCAGTTGGTGGCATAGAAAGCCTTCATCGCCGAGTTGTCGCGCGCCTTGGCGTAGACCGAGTCCTCGCCTTTCGGGTCGACCATCGCCGCGGCGGTCAGGCCGATTGCCAGTCCGCTGGTCTTGCCGTTGTCGCGGAAGCCGCCTTCCGGGAGCGTGTTGCCGTAGGCGACGTTGCCGTGTCCGGCGAAGCGGTAGAACTGGGTGAAGGCCTCGTTGAACATGTATTCGTCCACTTCGACGCCGCAGAGTTTGGCCATCAGCAGGAAGGTCATGCAGTTCACGCCGGACGCATGCACCTGCCCGGTGCCGACCGAGTAGGTGAATGCCGCCGGTGCGCCGCGACCGCTCCAGCCGCCACTGTACATGTTGACCCGGAGTTCCTCGGTCATCTGCTTGATCACCGGCAGCACGCTCTGGTCGCCGGTGCGGAGGTAGTATTCGCAAAGCCCCGGGCCTTTGTAGCCCTTCTCCCAATTCATGCCGCCGATGGTCTCGATGTCCTTCATCCAGCCCTTGACCACCTCGAGGTCTCCCTCATCACCGGTGGAGAGCAGGAACAGGACGGAGCCCCATTGCGGCTTCTCTTCCTTGGCGAGGACCTCGGCAAGTTGGCGGACGACCTTGTCCGACTTCGGACAGTCCATCGGCCACGTTTCGCTGTAGGGTCCCGTCACCGGAATGTTCACGGTGACATCACCGACATCCTTGATCTTGAGGACGACCTTGCCGTCCTTGGCCTCGGCCTCGGTGATGAGGTCGCCGAGGATCACCCGCGGGTCGATCTTCTCGAGCACGCGGCCGTTTATGCTTTCGATGATCTGACCCTTCTCAAGCTTGCCGGTTTTCTCGGCCGGCGAACCCGGTTCGACGTTGTGGATCTGCATCGTCATCCCCGGGCGGACCAGATTGATGCCGATACCCACCGGTCCGAAGTTCCGCACCAGCCACGGCTTCTTGTCGGTGACTTTTGGGTAGGGATTGAAGAGCGGAGTGGTTTCGGGCGTGTAGTAGCCATCGTCCTTCGCCATGAAGTCCTGCGCCCATGAGGTCGGGGCGATTGAAAGCGCGACAGAGGCGGCGCCAGCGGCGGCAATTGCGGAGAAGGATCGATTTCCTGTCATCTTCATGGGTGAGACTCTTGGTGGGTGTGGATTCCCGGGTTCGCAAATCGGAGGGAAATGCCGCAATTGCACGACTCATCCTCCCTTTGGCGGATACTACCGATCGCGGTCGGCATGGGAAGGAAAAGGAGCTTTGAAGTCGAAACGGGAAGGGGCTGCCGGTATTGGGTGGCTATCCGCAGGGGAGTGAGGCATCGGTGATGCGTTCTTGTCACCACCCTGCGGTCTTTCCCACGCTGGAGCCTGCCGGTGAGGTCGGCATCGAGTGACATGATCAAACCAATCGGAATACTTCTTGGCATCCTGCTGCTTGCGGGATGTGCGTCCGACGAGCACGACGCGATGCCCGACGATCCGATGCGGGTGCTGAAGACCCGCTCGGATGTCCCGCCCCCGACTCAGGAGATGGCCTCGCGCTCCGGTCACTCGCTGGAGCATCTTCGCCGGGGTCATTCGGTTTTCATGGTCAATTGCACCCGCTGCCACGAACCACGGATCGCGGTAGAGACGGGGGAACCCAGTTGGCACCCGACGATGCGCGGCATGTCATGGAATGCCGGACTCAAGCCGGCCGACGAGACCGCGCTGATCGACTACGTCCGGGCGGCCGCTCGCGAGTGAGGGCAACGCCGTCGTCGAAGGCCAAGCTGGCCTCACTGTTCGTACTCCAGCCCGGTGGAGGGCCGCCGGAGGATGGCCGATCAGAAGAGGTTTGAGGGTTCGGGAACGAAAAGCGAGAGGGCGAGTACGGCTGCCTGTGTCGGGGTTATCCGTGTCACCATGACGCCCACCCGACGGGGAAGGCTGCCTCACGCTCAGGCAAATCTCACGCAGTAGATTGGCGGGAGATGGGCGCTGAGATGCTGCCAGGAATCTCCCTGATCCTCCGATACCCAAAGCGAGCCGGTGGTCGACCCCATGGCGAGCCGGTGTCCTGTACGGTCGACGTCCAGTGCATGACGGAAGACGATGTCGTAGGCGGGCGTCTCCGGAAGCCCCCGTTCAAGCGTTTCGAAGGTGCGGCCACCGTCCCGGGTGCGCGTGACGACGAAGCGGGCGTCAACCGGGTGCCGGAATTCGTCCTTCTTGGCGGGCACGAACCAAGCGGTGTCCGGGGCCTCCGGATGGACCGCCACCGCGAAGCCGAAGCCGGACGGCTTCACGTCCCGGATTTCGTGCCACGAGCGGGCTCCGTCGTCGGAGCGGTAGATGCCACAGTGGTGCTGGACCCAGAGCCGGTCGGGAGCCGAGGGACACTGCACCATCCGATGCGGGTCCTGGGCTTCGGGGTCCGCACCGCCCTGGTCTTCGGGGACGAAATCAAAGCGCATGCCGTGGGCTCCCTGGGCCCACGACTCGCCACCGTCTTCCGTGCGCCAGACGCCCCCGCACGAGATCGCGACAGCGACTTTCATCGGGTCGTCGGGGTGGACGCAGATCGAGTGGATGCCCGGCCAGTCGTAGCCCCCGCCCGCCCATTTCGCGCGTTCGGGTCGATCCCACAGGCTGCGGACCAGGCTCCAGCTTTCGCCCTGGTCGGAGGATCTGAAAAGGCCTCCCGGCAGGGTGCCGCACCAAAGCTCACCGGTCCTGCCTGCCGACTCGAGGCACCAGACTTTCTCCAGCGACCACGGGACCGGGGTGTTGCGCCAAGGATCGAGAATGTCGGGAACGTCGTCGGGTTTCTCCGGGTAAGCCGGAGCGTCGAGTTCTTCCCACGATGAGCCGCCGTCGGCGGAGCGGTGAAACTTGGTTCCGAAGTGCCCGTGCTCGACCGAGGCAAGGATCACACCTTGGTGGTGGAAGAGCATCGGGACCTGGATGCCGAGGAAGGACGCACCGACGGGCTCCCATCCCGAGCTACGGCGTTCGTAGGAGAAAAGGCCCTTGCGGGTGCCGATGTCGATGCGGTCGCTCATGGTGAGTGGGGTTCAGCCGCCCGACAATGCCTGCATGAGGAAGATCTCGCCGTCGGGCGGCAGCGGATCCGAAAGGGTCGCGCGGTCCTTCACCGACTCGCCATTGACGAATACGGCGACATGCTTCCGCACGGCACCGCGATCATCCAGCAGGTAGCTGCGGAGCCTCGGGTGTTCGGTGAAAAGCGATTCCAGAGCCTCGCGAACCGTGTCTCCTCGGACTTCGCCCGGCGTGATGCCCACATGGGTCTGGAGGTGCGGCGACATGCTGATCGAAGCCATCTGTCACCTACCACAGCGCGTGCCGCATTCCAGGTCAAGGCGCGTGCGAAGGTGATGACCGGGCGTGATCGGTCGTGCGTCGGGCGCCTCAAAACTCTTTATTGACCGATCGGTCTAGGTTGCTAACCTGCGCCCAGATGAAGCCCGGCCCGCTCAAGCAGTTCGATCCCGACCGGGCATTGGTCGAGGCGATGCGTGTTTTCGGTGAGCGCGGGTATGAGGCGGCTTCCCTCAGCGAGCTCACCGCCGCGATGGGCATCGGTAAGAAGAGCCTCTACGACACCTTCGGAAACAAGCGGTCGCTCTTCCTCCAAGCCCTTGAGAAGTATACCCAGATCAACACCGAGCGGATCCGGAGTCTGCTGCTGGCGGAGGGCTCGCCCATCAGGAACCTGAGGAGTTTCATCGAGCAACTGAGAGTCCAGCATTCCGAGCCGGGCAGCCGGGGTTGCCTGATCGGGACCTGCATCGCCGACTTCGACGACGGCGACGAGCAGGTGTCCGCAGTGTTCGACCAGAAGTTGCAGCAGATTGAAGCGGTCTTCGCCGAGGCTCTTGAACAGGCGCGTGAGGCCGGGGAGCTGTCTCCCGAAACCGACATCCGGGACACGGCATCGATGTTGGTTTGCCTCACCCAAGGGTTGGCGCTCGTGGGACGTGTTAAAGGCTCACCCGAAACCGTCGACCGTGCCTGTACTGCGATGAACAACCTGCTCGCGAACCTCTGATCTCTTTTTTGCCTGAACCTAGACCGAACGGTCAAAACTACACCAACGAACAACAACCAGACCATGAATACCATTGAGAACAAGAGCGTCCTGATTACTGGAGCGAACCGTGGAATCGGCAAGGCGATTGCCGAAGTGTTCCTCAAGCGCGGAGCAGCGAAAGTCTATGCCGCAGTGCGGGACGTCGGATCGGCACAATCGCTCGTCGATGAATTCGGCGAGCGTGTGCAACCTGTCGCATTGGACCTTTCGGATGCGGCTTCCATCGAGCAGGCGGCCCGGGTTGCTTCGGATGTCGATATCGTCGTGAACAACGGCGGTGTGCTGAAGACCGCGAAGGTTCTCGAGAGCGGGGCTTTCGAAGCCTTTGCTTTCGAGATCGACGTCAATGTCTATGGACTCATGAGGGTGGCCCAGGCTTTCGCGCCGGTGCTTGCCGCCAATGGTGGCGGTGCCTTCGTGCAGCTCAATTCGGTGGCTTCGTTCAAGAACTTCCCGGATTTTGGCACCTACTCGGCGTCGAAGGCGGCCGCCTATTCGGTGACCCAATCACTGAAGGACCTGCTCGCCGCGCAGAACACGCAAGTGATCAGCGTTCACCCCGGACCGATCGCTACCGACATGGGAGACGCGGCCGGACTGAGCGAGATCGCCGAACCCGCCGAGCTGGTCCCTGAGGCGATCCTCGAAGCCCTCGAAAGCGGCGCGTTCCATGCCTATCCGGATTCGATGGCGAAGCAGGTCGGTGCAGCCTATGCGAGTTTCGCCGAGAACGTGATCGAAGCGGAGATGTCGGTTGGCTGAACCCGTCCGATCCAAGCGCCGGGGACGCTCGATGCCGAAGTGGTCCCGGCGTTCTGCGGCGCCTCAGCGATCCGGGAACAGATGCTTCCAGACCGCCAGCGCCTCGCGGATTTCCTCGGACTTCCGTGTCGGCGAGAGTTCCCATGTCAGCGGAGCACCTTCGGGGAAGAAGCCGAGCAGCGACTTGTAGTCGAGCTCGCCGGTGAAGGGTACGCGGTGGTCGCGGGCCGGCCACTGAACGTCGTGCACGTGGGCGCCGATCAGGTAGGGCGACATCCGTTTGAGCCACTCCGGGTGATCGAGCAGTCCGAGGTTGTGCTTGAGCTGCACGTGGCCGAAGTCGTGCCAGTAGCCGACGTTCGGGTGATCCTTGAAGTGTTCCTGAAGCTGTTCCATCTCGCGCTCGGTCGGCATGTCCTCGAAACGCGACCGCGACTCGACCGCCAGCTTCACTCCGAACTCCGCCGCTTTGTCGGCAAGCGTTTCGAGCGTCTCGATCGCCCGGCGGTAGTACAGGGGCGCGACCTTTTCCCGTTTTTTCACGAAGGCGATCCGCTCGGCAGCGAACTCGGATGTGTCGCGTAGCCCGTCGGAGACCATCGCGGTGAGCCGCTTGGTCCACTTTCTGGGATTCAGCGGAACCGATCCCATGTGCAGCACGACATACTGCGCCTTGAATTCGGCGGCGATCTCGAGCGTCCGGAGCGTCATGTCCATCGCCCGCTCGCGGTCGCCGGCGCGGTGCGATGTGAACTCGTAGGCGTCGGGCGCGTCGATCATCACCTCGACCGGCGACGGGAAGTAGTTGTGAACGCCGACGCAGGTGAACCGGCCGCCCTCGAAAGCCTTCCGTATCCCCGGAAGCTTGGCGATCGTCATGCCATGGGACAGCTCGATGTGGGAAATGCCGAACTCGACGATCTCGTCGATCATCGCCTCGCCGTCGTGGTGACGGGAGTTGTTCCAGCATGTCGAGAAGGCGAGCACTGGCGGAGGCTAGGCCTCCGAAGTTCCAAGTGAGAAGTGCCAAGTTCCCATCGAACTCCGTGGCGACGCCGCGTTGTTGTGATTCTGATCTTCAGGCACCGGCGATCAGGAAGACGATCTCTCCTTTCGGCGGGTGGGCACGGAAGTGTTCGAGGAGTTCGGGTGCGGTGCCGCGGTGGAAGGTTTCGAATTTCTTGGTGAGCTCGCGGGCGACGCAGCATCGGGCGTCGGGGAGATTCTCGGCGAGCAGTTCGAGGGTCGAGAGCAAGCGGTGGGGAGACTCGAAGAACAACGTCGTGCCATCGGCTTCGGTAGCGGCTTGCATCATCTTCAAGCGCTTGCCCTTCTTGACCGGCAGGAAGCCGTGAAAATGGAAGGCATGGACCGGTAGGCCGGAGCCGACGAGGGCGGTCAGAACCGCCGACGGACCGGGCAGCACTTCGAAATGAACATCAGCTTCGAGGCAGGCCTGGACGAGGCGGTAGCCGGGGTCGGAAACCCCTGGCATGCCGGCATCGGAGACGGCGGCGATGATTTCGCCGGACTGTGCGGCGGCGATCAATTCGGGGATCCGCCGTACTTCGTTGTGCTCGTGAAGCGAGACGAGCGTCTTGCCCGAAATGTCGAGGTGGGAGAGGAGCTTCGACGTGTGCCGTGTGTCCTCGCAGGCGATGCGGTCGGCTTTCTCCAGCGCTTCCACGGCGCGACGGGTGATGTCACCGAGGTTCCCGATCGGAGTGGGGACGAGGAGGACGCGGCCTTCAGGCATCGGGGGCGGTGTTGATGCCGGCTTCGTGGATGCCGGTTTCATAACCGGCGCTCCTTCAGAAGCCGTTGGCGATGCGCGAGACAAGCGCTTCGCTGGCACGCTGGAGGGCGTCGGGAAGGGCGTTGTTTCGCGAGGTCTGCAGGTTCGAGTCGACGAAGAACCGCGAGGTGCCGCTCGACGTGCCGGTGGCGAGGACCTTGTTCGGGTCCGCCGCGTCGCGGAGCGTCCAGTTCAGGGTCACGGTGTTCTGCAGTTCCTCGGGGCGGAGCGTGTCGAGCCGGGCGGAACGGATCTGGACGTAGTCGATCAGGTGCACCGTGCCCTCGAGGACGGCGTCGGCATCGGCGCGGGAGGCGATGCGATAGGTGCCGTCTTCGACGAGCGCATCGGCCACCGAGGAAGTGGCGATCGCTTCCGCACGCGGGTGGAGCGTGTCGTTCTTGAACATCGGCACCGCGATCGAGCGGACGTCCTGGAGCACGGCGGGCTTGGCGCCGTCGAGCTGGTAACCGGCGCAGGAAACGAAAGCGATCGGGAGGAGCAGGGCGAGCAGGCGGATCATGGGAAACGGGGAGTGGGAGGCCGGTGGATCAGTTGCCGCCGAGGGCGCTCAAACGGGCTTGGGCCTTGTCGTGAAGCTCGCCCGACTTCGTTTTCCGGACGACTTCCTGATAGTAGTATTTGGCCGATCCGATATCGCCCTTCTTCTCGTAGAACTGGCCGATTTCGTAGGTGTTCTGCAGGTCGCGGCCGCCGATGTTCGAGATCTTCTGGCGGGCCTCGCCGGCGCGCTTGTGGCCCGGGAACTGGCTGAGGTAGTCCTCGAAGGCCTCCTTGGCGCGGGCGAGGTTGGCTTGGTCCTGATTGCCGTCGCGCGCCTCTTCCAAAAGGATCTCGCCGATCCGGAACTGGGCTTCCGGAGCTTCGGGGGAGGTGGGGTAGTTTTCGACCACCGCCTGATAGGCCCGGACGGCTTTGGCGGTTTCGCCATCGCTGGCGTAGATCTCGCCGATCCGGTAGCCGGCCTTGGCGGCCACGGGCGAGCGCGGAGCGTTGCCGGCGACCTGCGAGAGCATCTCGGTCATCTTGTTGACCGAGAGTTTCGACTTCAGTCCGAGGAAGCTGTTGCGGATCTGGCCGTCGGCGGCGGCGAAGGCCATCGACGACTGACGGTCGAAGGCCTGCTTGTAGAAGCCGCTGCCCTGACGCTTGGTCAGGAGGTCCTGATAGGCTTCGAAGGCGTCGAGGGTTTCACCTTCCTGCTCGAGAAGCTGGGCCTGACGGAAGCGTGCTTCGGGGGCGCGGTCGGCGTAGGGGATCTCGTCGGCGATTTCGTCGTAGATCTTGATCGCCTTGCCGGACTTGCCGGCGTCGTCGGCCGCCTTTGCCTCTTGGAAAAGCGCCTCGGCGCGCGGGTTGTCGGCGGCGCCGGCGCCCACCATCGGGGGGAGCTCGGAGTCGCCGCCGCAGGCAGACAGCAGGGCGGCGGCGGGGAGGACGAGGAGGATTTGGCGCATGGCGGAACGCTAAGCGGTGCCGGGGAGGGGCGGGAAGCGAAAATCAGGCCTTTCCCAGCTCGGCGGAGCGTTGCGCCGCCATCGTCACGGCCTCGATCAGTGCATCCCGCACTCCGCCCGCTTCCATGGCTGCGAGGCCGGCGATGGTTGTGCCTCCTGGCGAGGCCACACGGTCCTTGAGCACCGCGGGATGGTCGCCGGTCTCAAGCACCATCGTGGCGGCGCCGCGCAGCGTTTGGGCGGCGAGTTCGAGAGCTTGGGCGCGTGGCAGGCCGCAGCGGACGCCTCCATCGGCAAGCGCCTCGATCATGAGAAAGGCGAAGGCTGGTCCGCTCCCGGAGAGCCCGGTCACCGCGTCGAGCAGGCTTTCAGGAACTTCATGGGCAATGCCGACCGAGCCGAGCAGGCTACGGGCGGCGGATGCGTCGTCGGAGCTGGCTTCGGTGCCCAGTGCAAAGGCGGCTGCGCCCTCGCCAACGAGAGCCGGGGTGTTCGGCATGCAGCGGACCACGCGGAATCCCGCGGGACTGTGGGACTGGAGCCAGTCGATCGAAAGGCCCGCAGCGACTGAGATGAGCAGGGCGCCCGAGGCTCCTCCATCGGCCAGTTGCCGTAGTGCGGCTTCGGCCTGATGGGGCTTGGTGCAGAGCAGGAAGGTGTCGCAGCCCGACAAACCGCCGATCTCCGCCACGGTCGAAGCACCGGTGGTCTCGGTGAACGCCTCGGCGGAGGCCGGGAACGGGTCGTAACCGAGCACGTCGCCCGCCGACACCGCCTTGGCGCGGATCGCTCCGCCGACCAATGCCGATCCCATTTTCCCGCAACCGATGACACCGAGTTTCATGTTCGCGATGCTAACGGTCCGTCCGGGTCCGGCCAGCGTTCATTTTGCTTGGTGCGGTCCCCGCGGGCTCGCATCGTCGCCGCCATGCGTGGATGGATTCTGCTGCTCGCCGCTGCGATGCCGTGTTTCGGACAGGAGCCGGACTTGGCTCCGGAAGACGTCCTTCCGGAAGTTCCCAAGGCGACCGAGGTGATTTCGGAAAAGGTCGCGACCCTGCCGCCACCGAAGCCGCCCGCGATCACCGATGCCGGTGTGAAGATGGCGATCACGGCGAGTTCGAAGGAGGTCGAGCAATCGGTGCGCTACGGCATGCACTGCCTCCAGACCGGTTGGGACTTCGAAGCCTACCGGCATTTCTGCATGGCGGTGAACGGTGACTCCGACTGCCTGATGGCGCACTGGGGTATCGGAATGTCGCTGCTGCACGGAAGCGACGGACTGCAGGAGGAACTCGACGCCGCGATGACCCGCATGCTCGCGCTGGTCGACAAGGGGGTTGGGACCGAACTCGAGAAGCGCTACGTCTTCGGTCTGGTCAACCTGCTGACCAAGGGCACCCAGGAAGCGGCGAACGCGTTTTCCGCGGCGGCCGAGGAGTTCCCCGGTGACCCCCAGATCGTGCTGTTCAAATCATTGCTCGGTCGTGGCGGTTACGACGCGCTCGGGGACCCCACGCCGGACGAACTCCGCGCGGAGAAGGATGTATTCGAGCAAACCGAGAAGCATCCCGATGCCTCCTATCTGAAGTATGCCTACCTTGCGATGAAGGCCGAGGCGGCTTCGCTGGAAGACGACCTGCCGATGGCGCGCAAGCTGTGCGAGGGAGACTCCGAATATGCGCCGTATTTCCATCTGCTCGGCCACTACGAGTGGCGTTGTGGCAACCACAGCCGCGCTGCCCAGGCATTCGGTCGGGCGGCCGATCTGTATGCCGCGTGGATGAAGGCGACCGGACTCAAGGCGGTTGACTGCGCGCTTTGGACCAAGGCTGAGAGCTACCGTGCGGTAGCCTTGGCTTCGAAGGGCGAGTACGAGACGGCCTTGGCGGTGGCGGATGGGATCGCCGCGATCCCGGTGCCGCTCGAACTTGCCCACATGTCCGGCGCCCGGATGCTGATGTGGGAGGGAAAGACCCTGCCCGTGCGGATCCTCATGAAGCGCGGCAAGCCGGGTGACATGAAGCGCGCGGCAGGCGTGCTGCCGAGCTTGGACAGCGTCAAGGGATACGGGAAGAAGTCGCTCGCCCTCTGGTCCTATCAGGTCCACTCGTCCGCCGTCGCAGGGCGTCTGGCACTTGAAAACGGTGAGCTGGATACCGCGCGGGAGGTCACCACCAACATCACGGGAATCGGGGAGAACTTCGTCCGGACACGTGAGATCGCCGCTGCCAACGGGGAACGCTCGCACTGGCTGCGGGCCTTCAAGGCGTTCGAGGTGATGGCGAGCGAACTCCGGGGCCTGACGGCGATGGCGGGGCCGGATAAGGACCGCGGCAGTGCCTTCAACTGGTACAGCGCGGCCGCCGACCGGCAGGTGCGCTCCAGCCTGATGATGCCGCCCTCCGTTCTCTTGCCGATGGAATACCGGCTGGCGGAGTACTATGAAGATCGTGATGAGCCGAACAAAGCGATCGAGTCGCTGCTGACCGGGCTCGACGAGTATCCGAACGACTGGGAGTTGCTGAACCGCCTCAAGGCCCTCTTCGCGAAACAGGGGATGAAGGACGAGGCCGCCGAGGTGGCCGCCCGTATCGAGGCGATGCTGAAGGAGTGAAGCGGGCCGCCTTTCAGGCGGCGCGCACTTCGTCTTCGGAGATCCCCCGCATCCCGAACACCCGAATGATCGCGTCCTCGATCAGGTTGTTGGGGCACGATGCTCCCGCGGTGATGCCGACGACCGCCGGCCCGTCGCCGAGCAGGGCTTCCGGGTAGCTGCTCGCGACCTCCTTCTTCTCGTGGAGGTCGTAGTGGACCAACTGCTCGAGCGAATCGAGGCACTTCGAGTTGCGGATGAAGAAGGTCGGCAGCTGCTGCTCCGCGATTTCGACGAGGTGGCTTGTGTTCGAGCTGTTGTAGCCACCGACGACCAGAAGCAGGTCCATCGGCTTGCGAAGCATCTCGAAAAGCGCGTCCTGGCGCTCCTGGGTGGCGCCGCAGATGGTGTCGAAAAACTTGAAGTTCGTCTCCTCCGTGTCGCGGTCGATGACTGCCTGGCGCACCCGACGTTGGATCTCTTCGGTCTCGCTCTTGAGCATGGTGGTCTGGTTGGCCACCCCGACGCGCTTGAGGTGCTGATCGGGATCAAATCCGGGCGACAGCGCGCCTTTGAAGCGGTCGAAGAAGGCGTCACGATCGCCACCTTCGCGGATGTAGCGGCAGAGGAAGTCGGTGTCATCGAGAGTGAGCACCACCACGTAGTGCCCGCTGCCGTCCTCGCCGAGTGCGCGCGAGGCGGTCGCCTGCGTCTCCTCATGGCCGGCCTTGCCGTGGATGATCGAGGTCATGCCCTCGTTGACGTAGGTCCGGACGCGGCGCCAGACCTTCATCACGTCGCCGCAGGTGGTGTCGACCACGTAGCAGCCCTTGTCGGCGATCTTCTCCATGAAATTCGTCGGGGCGCCGAAGGCGGGCACGATCACCACGTCCTCCGCCTCGAGGCGGTCGTAGTCGTCGGAAAGTTCCTGCCACGGCAGCGAGACGATGCCCATCTCGCTGAGCTGCTTGTTGACCTCGGGATTGTGGATGATCTCGCCAATCAGGAAGATGTTCTGCTCGGGGAACACGCGGCGGGCGGCGTAGGCGAGGTCGATCGCGCGCTCGACGCCGTAGCAGAAGCCGAACGACTGGGCGAGGCGCACTGTGGTGCTGCCGATGGTCAGCTCGCCGCCGTGGTTCTTGATCTTCTCGACGATCGATGACCGGTAGTGGGCCTCGACCTCGGCGGTGACCTTTTCCATCACGTCCGGACGGCGGACGTTCACGCGCTTGCGTTTCTCTTTCCCGGCGGATTGCGGCATGCGGAAAGGGTAGGATCGATGTCCGAACTTCCAAGTGCCAATGCGTGGCACCCGTGCCTACGGGCTAAAGGGCGGTCTTCCGGTCCCGCACCGGCAGGGCGAGGAGCAGGAAAAGGAGCATCGCGATCAGTTCCAGCCAGAAAATGTACATCGGGTGCGGACCGAGGTGGTCGAGAAGGCTCGGATTGATGGGCTTGCGGGCGAGAAAGCCGAAATTAGTATCCAGCATGGCGTTCACCGCCACCGCCACCACGACATAGAGATTCAACCAGCCGAATGCCTTGAGCGGGCTTTTCCACCACGGGATTTCAATCCGCCAGCCAAGCACCAGCGGGAGGTAGAAGGCCGCCGTGATCACCGCGAAGTGGTGGATGAAGAACGACAGGAACGCAGGGTGCGGCCAACCGATGTCGATCGCCGGTGTGGCGACACCTTGGACCGTTCCCGCGAGGCCCCAGAAGTAGGTGAGCATCGCGAGGGTCCGGTTCCGCGTGATCAGGGCGAAGCCGGCGAGGATGGCGGCGAGGTCGCAGAGATGGAGCGGCACGACATTGTCTATGTCGGTTTCGCGCTGCACGTGGGACCATGCCCAGCTGCCGAAGCCGACCGCCGTCAGGTTGAGGAAGGCGAGAACGGTGCGGGTGATTCTCTCACACTGCCCGCCTCGTCGGCCCAGGATCACGAAAACGGCCATCGCAGCAGCCCCGATCATGACGGTCATGCCATGCTGGGAGGTGAAGGGAGCGAACGGCGGCTCAGGCATGCGAAAGCGTAGAGCGGATGACCGCATCGGGAAAGCTTGCGGATGGGGCGGGCGAGTTTCCATGCTGCCGCCGTGAAACCCCGCCGTCACGGAAAGGAAGCCCGCGAGAACCGCCACGTCCGGCCGGCGACCGAAATCGCCGTGCCCTCGATGCACGAGGAGGACCTCATGCGGATCGTCGCGGAGAAGGACGCGCCTTTCCTGCTGGTGCTCGATTGCGTGCAGGACCCCCACAATCTCGGTGCGATCCTGCGGACGGCCGACGGCGCCGGAGTCGATGCCGTGGTCGCGCCGAAGGACAAGCAGGTCGGGATCACGGAGACCGTCCGCCGGGTGTCGGTCGGGGCTGCCGACCATGTGCCCTTCGTTCAGGTGACGAATCTCGCGCGGACCATGGAACGGCTGAAGGAGGCGGGGCTTTGGTTCGTCGGGACCTCCGACCGGGCGGAGAAATCGCTCTACGAACTCGATCTCAAAGGTCCGCTGGCGCTGGTACTGGGTGCCGAAGAGAAGGGGATGCGCCGGCTCACTGAGGAGAACTGCGACTTTCTCGCCAGCCTGCCGATGGCCGGGAAGGTCGAGTGTCTTAACGTTTCGGTCTCTGCCGGCGTGTGTCTCTATGAGGCGGTGCGGCAGCGTCACGCCGGATGAAAGAGCCGGTCCGCATCCTGTCGGATCTGCATCTCGGGCATGCGGCATCAACCATCCGCGACGCGGAGGAGCTACGGCCGTTGATTGCGGGCGCGGGCACGGTCGTTTTCAATGGCGACACCTGGCAGGAGCTGGCGTCCGCTTTCCGGCCGAAGTCGGAGCGCTTGCTGGCGGATCTCAAGGACCTCTGCGCCGAGCTCGGGGCCGAGCCGGTTTTCCTTTCCGGAAATCACGACCCCGGCTGGCCGGGGGCGGGTTGGTTGGAAATCGCGGGCGGCAAGGTGGTGGTCACGCACGGCGACGCGGTGCTTTGGTCGGGCTCCCCATGGAGCCGCGAGGCATTCAGCCGCGGGGCCGAAGTTCGGCGGCTGTGGGAAGAACACCGGGGGGCGGAAGACGACGCGGGCGAGCGTCTGCGGCTGGCACGGGAAGTGGCCCGAACGCTCAAGGCGGCATCGGTGCCAAAAGGCCGGTCGTTGTTTCGGCGGGTCATCGATGCCATCAGTCCGCCGCGCCGGGCATGGGAAATCCTCGCGATCTGGTTCCGTCACGGTTCGGTGAGCGCGGAGTTCGCAAGGCGCTATTTCCCTCAGGCCGAGTTGATCGTGGTCGGGCATTTCCACTGGCCCGGCATCTGGCGAGGGGATGGCCCGGTGGTGATCAACACCGGCGCCTTCGTGAACCCACACCCGGCTTGGTGGGTCGAGTGGCACGACGGATGGCTGCGCTGCGGCCGGGTGGTGGCGGGGCCTCCGCGACAACTCGGCGAGGTGACCGGGGTGTGGCGCTTCAGCCCGGATTGAGGAGAAGCTCGCCGATCAGGCCGAGGAGGAAGCCGGCGACGGCGCCGAGCGGGGGCGTCCAGTGGCGGGCGAGCTTGGCCTGCGGTGCGATGTCTTGGAACACGAGGTAGAGGATGCCCCCGGAGGCGAAGAGCATGATCGCCCCGATCAGCGCGTCGTGCCCTGCGAGCAGATGGTAGCCGGTGAGCCCGCAGATCGGGCCGAGCAGGGTGAGCATGCAGAAGATGAGCAGCACGTGGCGTGTCGAGTTCCCCGCATGCCGGACTTCACGGAAGGAGTTGAATCCCTCGGGAAGGTTCTGCAGTGCGATCAGCAAGGCGAGGACGAGTCCGGCACTGCCGCCACCCGCGGCGGCAGCACCGAGGGCGAGCGCCTCGGGAACGAAGTCGGCGAGCATCGCCGTGAGCTGGGCGGCGGGGCTGCCGTTCTTTGCCAGCCGTAGGTCGAGCCCCATGAATGCGAGACTGCCGGTCACCATCCACAGGGCCACCTGCCAGACCGGCACGGCTTTGATGCCTTCCGGGACGAGCACAAGCGCCACTGCCGCAAGCAGGGCGCCGCCGCCGAAGGCGATGATGAAGTGACGGAGCTCGTCCTTCATCCAGCGCGGCTGGATCGACTCGAACGAGGCCAGCAGGCCGCCCAGCGGAATGGTTGCTCCCGCCAGCAGGGTGAGGAGGATGATCGCGAGTTGCCCGTCCACGGCCGCAGTCTACTCCGGATTGGGGAGATCCTGGAAACGGGAAACTTTCCAGAAGCCGCGGCTACCCGTGAACTCGACCGGGCAGGTCATCGGACCGGGGGCTGTCGCGCGCATGCGGGCAACCTCGCGCCATTCGCAGAGATTCGAAGTAAAGTGGATCACGTAGTTCCAGCCGGTGTCGCCGTCGAAGACGATGTCGCCGAACTGCGGAGAGTAGGGCTGAAGGTCGGCGGCGATTGCGATGATCGGTTGGGCCGCCAGCACCTCCCGCCATCCGCGGTAGCTCTGGATGTCCACGGCGTCGGCGGGTCCGTAGGCGATTTCGAGCTGCTCCATCATGTCATGGAACGCGGGAACGTCGGGCCAGGTTCCGGGGACATCCGACTCGATGCCGACCCGGACATTCGGCACGTTGGCCAGTTCCCATGTCACGCCGCTGTCGATGTTGGAAAAGGTATCGCGGTCGAAGGGCATCAGGGAAATGCCGGTGAGCTCGGCCGAGATGTCGTCGAACCACTGGTCGCGCTCGGCGGCATCGGTCCAGCCGATCGAGCCGCCGGGGTAGGTGTCGAACCATACCGGAAGATCCGCGTAGATCGGAAAGGTCGGCATGCCGGCATCAACGAAGAGCTGGCGAACGGCGGCGTAGGTGTCGCGGAGGAGGAAGAGATAGTCGCGTTGCTGCGAGTCGGTCAGCGAGCCCCACTCGGGAAGCGCCTGCGGCTCGATGTCGAGATGGAGCGCGTCGAATTTCTCCGCCGCCAGCCGCCCCGGGGCGTTGTTGAAATCGATAACCCGCTGCTGGACCTTGTCGAGGAAGCTGGCGTGGTTGGCGGGGAAGATCCACGTGTTCTCCGACATCAGGAACTGCGACTGGATGCCTTCGGCCTGAAGCTTGGCGTTCCACGCCGCGATCGTGGCTGCCTCCGAAACGGGACGGACTCCGTAGCTGCCGTAGACCCGCTTGATCGAGCGGGCGTTGAAGAAGGCGATCGTCTGGTTTTCGAGGGTGTTGTTGCCGACAATGTTGGCCGAGCCGTAGGGGCTGCTGCTTGCCGCCCAGAACCAGAGCCCGCGATGTTTGGATGCGCTTGCCGGGAGGATCAGCAGAGCGAGGAGGATGGATCGAAAGACCACGATGGGAGCCTAATGCGGTCGACCCGTGCCTGTCGAACAGGTTCGGGATGGACCCTGGCTGTGGACCGCGAGCTTCGGCTCGCCCCGGAATTCAAGCCACCGGGCCAACGGGGCGAGCTGAAGCTCGCGGTCCATATTCCAAAGCACATCACCTCACTGCGCCAGGATCCACTGGATGTGGGGCGTGTAGAGGTGCGGCTCGAGGAGAAACGAATCGTGTCCCTTGTCCGAGTGCACCGTGATGTGCATCGGGTCGACTCCGGCCTCGCGCAGATGCGTGACAAGCTCCGCCTGCTCCTCGGGATAGAAGCAGAAGTCCGAGTCGATCGAGAACACCAGCCACTTCTGGTCGGCCGCCGCGCAACGTTCGAGCGGCTTGGCCGAGGTGTCGGAGGAAGCTTCGCCGGTCGGGTTGAAGTGCGACCAGAGATCGATGATTCGAAGGTAGGTGTTGGCGTCGAAACGCTTCACGAACTTCTTTCCCTGGGCGAGCATGTAGCTCTGGAACTGGTCGCGCACCTTGTACCACGCGAGCATCTCCTTTTCCGGGATGACATCGCGCCGTGCCCGTCGCTCGAAGGCATCGATGTGGACGAAGGTCTTGTGCGAGATCATCCGGGCCAGCGCGAGGCCGTAGTCCGGGCGACCGTTGTCGTAGTAGTTTCCACCGTTGAAGAACGGGTCGTTCTCGATCGCGAGGATCTGCTCGAAGAGAATCAGGCGGTTGAGAACGGTCGTCTTGTAGCCGGATGCGATCGAGATCACCCGTTGCACCCGATCCGGAAGCAAGGTGGCGAAGCTGAGCGCGACGAGTCCACCGACCGACGGGCCGACGGTGGCGTGCAGCGTTCCGATGCCCAGCGAGTCGAGCAGGCGGGCTTGGAAATCGACTTGGTCGGCCGCGGTGACCTGCGGGAAAGAACCGCCGTAAGGTTTGCCCGTCCGGGGGTCATCGGACGCGGGCCCGGTCGATCCGTAGCAGCCTCCGAGATAGTTCGCGCAGATGATGAAGTAGCGGTCGGTGTCGAGTGCTTTGCCGGGTCCGATCAGGTCTTCCCACCAGCCGTTGTGCATCTCCGGTTGCCAGAGGTCGCCGACCCCCGGGATCTCCGGGTTGCGGCCGCAGGCGTGGTGGCTGCCGGAGAGGGCGTGGAAGAGCAGGATCGCGTTCGACCGGTCCTCGTTGAGCTCACCCCAGGTCTCGTAGGCGATCGTGACCTCCGGCAACTCGCCTCCGGAACGCAGCCGGAACGGCGCGTCATCGCGAAAGGTGAGGAACTGGGTGGAAACGTCGGCCACGGGGAGGGCTGTCTAGGGTGTCGGACCCGCCGTGCCAAGTGTCGAAAGCGCGGGCTTTGACTTGCACCGGGGTCCGTTCCAGACTCGCCGCATGGCGAAGGGATTCAAGGAATGGCAGGTCATTTGCGACGCGCTGGCCAGCGGCCGGCAATCGATCATCCTGCGGAAGGGCGGCATCCACGAGGGCCGGGAGGGCTTCTCCTTCGGGGCCGAGTCGTTCTTTCTTTTCCCGACCCGCTTCCACAACCAGGACCAGTTCGTGCGCGAAGGGGCGGTCGATCCCAAACCGGAGTGGGAGGTCGGCGAGGAGATCGCGGTCACCCACCACTGCGACGCGTTGTGGGCGAGGACGCTGACCGACTGGGGGCAGGTCGCCGCCCTCGAGCCGTTCCACATCTGGACCGAGGAGACCGTCCGCCAGCGTTTCGATTGGGAAGGCAAGGGGATGGCGACCGGGAGCATCCATGTGGCGCTGGTGAGGGTGCGGCAGCTTGCCGAGCCGTGGGTGTTTCCCTACGAGAAGAAATACGGCGGATGCCGTAGCTGGATCGACATTCCCGAACCTCCCGACGGCTGGGATGCGAACTGCGGCTTCACCATGGGCGACGACGCCTTCGCGACCCTCGATGCCAAGCTGCACGAGGTGATTGGGTGAGATCTTCCACTCCTTGTCGAGACGCGCTTTCGGCCGGTCGGAGCCCCGGAGGGGCGTCGGCATTTAGCCACGGGGTTCACCCCGTGGTATGGGTTTGAAAGTCATTCAAGCTCCAGAGGAGCGCAGGCGAAGTTCGGTGTCGCCAGCAATGACCTCCCCGCCAACGCCCCTCGCGGGGCTGAAATTCCCCGATCGTACGGAAACCACGGGGTGAACCCCGTGGCTAAATGCCGACGTCCCTTCGGGACTGTCCCTCGGCCCGCGCCAGGGTGGTTCGGCACGGTCACATGATCGCAGTTCTCAATCCCAAAACGTGCCCTCGGATTCGAGGGACTTTTGGAAGGCATCAAGCACGCTCTTCAGTTCCGAGACTACCTCGGGCTGTTCCTTGGCGCGGTCGATGCGCTCGGAGGGGTCGACCTCGACGTCGAACAGCAGCGGTGTTTCCTCCGATGCGGTGAAGCCGTAGTTGTCGCCCGTTTGCGAATAGAGCTTGGTGTGCAGCTTCCACGGACCTTTGCGGGCACCGTAGATGCGGTTGTCGCCGGCACCGGTGTAGACGAACGAGAAATTGGCGACTTCGCCCGGAAACGTCACCGGATTCAGGAACGGCCGGAGGTCGCGTCCGTCGAGCGTGCGGCCTTCCGGCAGCGGCTCGCCGGCGAGCGCGAAGGCGGTGGGCAGGATGTCCATGGTCGAGGCAGGCGACTTTACGACCGTCGCCGGGGGAATGGTGCCGGGCCAGTACCAGACGCCCACCTCGCGGACCCCGCCTTCCCATGTCGAGCCCTTGCCGTCGCGGAAGGGGAGGGCGGATCCGACCAGAATCCGGGCTTCGTCGTATTTCGGATGCTTCGCCGTATCCTGGAAACGAATCCATGGGCCGTTGTCCGAGCTGAGGATCACCAGGGTGTTCTCCGCGATGCCTTCGCTCTCGAGGGTCCCGAGGATGGCTCCCGTCATCGCGTCGATCTCCTCGATGCAGTCGCCATAAAGTCCGCGCTTCGAAGTGCCCTTGAACTCGTCAGAAGCGAACACCGGGAGATGCGGCATGTTCGGAGCGACGTAGAGGAAGAACGGTTCGTCCTTGTGGCTCTTGATGAAGTCCACGGCGCGGTCGCGGTAGCGTCGGGTCAGGTTCTCGTGAAGCGGTTGCTTCGAGCAGATGTCCTTCTCGATGATTTCGTATCCGCGGACCGGATCGTTCCCCTCGGGATTCGATCGGATCAGATTCGCGCCCGGGTCGTAGTCGTTCGAGACATTGGTGCCTTCCCAGACGTCGAAGCCGTGGGCGAGGGGAAACGAATCCGGGGTCAGCTTGTTGCCCTTGTTCGGATTTCCCAAGTGCCACTTGCCGAAGAAGCCGGTGGCGTAGCCGCGGTTCTTGAGTCCTTCAGCGAGCGTGACCTCCTTCGGGTGAATGTGCTTCTTCGACCCCGGTCCGAGGACCCAGGTGCCGAGTCCGGAGCGGGCCGGGTTGCGGCCGGTCAGCAGTGCATAGCGCGAGGCCGAGCACGCGGGCGAGGCGGCGTAGAACTGCGGGAAGTTGGCGCCTTCCGCGACCATCCGCGAGACGTTGGGCGTGTGGATCGTCGGATTGCCGGTGTGTGAGAAGTCGCCGTAGCCGCAGTCATCGAGGAAGATCATGATCACATTCGGCTTCTCCAGTGCGGGTCGGGCGAGTGCGGGGAGACTGAATAGCAGGGGCAAGATCAGCAGGGTTCTCATGGGCACGGTCGGAAGGCCCCCTCCTACGTCGGATCGGACGCAGATCGCACGAAAAAGCTCGGTTTCCGAGGAAAGCGCATCGTCGGAGGGCGGTGCGGGAGCTTGCGGAAGTCGCGGTGGATCGCTTTTCTCAGCGGGCGTTGACGGAGGATCAGGAAAAAGGGGCGTGGAAAGAACGATTCGGGGTCTTCGGGGATCTGCCGACCCGTTTCCTGATCAGCGGGCTGAAGGTCGCGCCCTGGTTTCTCGAACCCCTTCTGGTCGCCGTCTGGACGTTGGTGTTCTTCGGTGTCGCAGGTGAGCAGCGGCGGGCGGTGGCGGCCAACCTGAAGGCCCTGTTTCCCGAGTGGGGCTCGCTGCGTTGTTTGGGAGGTGCCTACCTCGTGTTTTGGAACTTTGCCGGGACCTACGTCGATGCGATGCGCTGCGAGACCAAGACGGGCGAGGTCGACTGGGAGATCTCGGGCGAGGACTGGGCGGGACAGGTCGAGCAGATGTCGGACGGCTGCATCATCCTCACGGCCCACATGGGCAACTACGACATGGCCGCACCGGTGTTCTCCGAGAAATTCGGCCGACCGGTGTACGCGGTCCGCGCCCCGGAGCGGAACCCCGAGATGCAGAAGATCAAGGAGGCGGAACTGCGGCAGAAGGAAAGAGAGAACCCGCTCTTCCGGACCCTCTACAACAAGGGCGGTGACATGCTCGGCGTCGAGCTGGCGCGACTGCTGGGCGAGGGCAACGTGGTGGCGGTGCAGGGCGACCGGGTGATCTTCGAAGTCTCGCCGATGGAGGTCGAGGTCGAGCCCGGCCTAGTGATGGGGATGCCCCGCGGGCCGCTGTTCCTCGCCCAGATGTCGAAGGTGCCGGTGTTCCCATTGTTCATCCTCCGCGACGGCTGGAGACGCTACCGGGTCCAACTTTACCCTCGGCTCGAACTGCCGGCCCGACGCCGGGGTGCCGACGCGGACGAAGCGGCGAAACTCTGGGCGAAGGCGATTCTGGAAGCCGTCCGGCCGAACTGGTCGCAGTGGTTTGTGTTCGAGCCGGTATTCCGGCGTGAGGAAGGAGGCGCGAAGTGAGAGCGGAGTTGGATCTTGGAAAGCCGAACCGGGCGGTTTCGCCGTTGTTCCGCCTCGTCGGAGGCCCGGATGGCCCCCCGGAAGGGGATCGGACGAAACGCGGCGCCTACCCGGGAAGCAATCCTTTGGAATGCTGGACACTCGGCATCATATTTCCAGCTGTGGTGGGGGTCGCGGTGTTCGACGCGCTGTGGCGTCTCGGTGGCGCGTGGGTGGCATCGCTGCTGGTCGTTCCGGCGGTCTTCGTGTTGCTGCACGTGCTGGCTTTCGGGCTGCGTCTGCGGAAGCCGGACCAGGCATTCTGGGGTTGGGTGCTTCTTTTGACGCTGTGGGCCGAGTGGCTGGTGTGGCGTGGCGGGGACACCCCGGTGCGCTGGGTCGCATGGGGCTGGATCGGCTTCGTGATCGCCCAGTTCATGGCGGTCGGCGCGTTGCTGTGGAAGCGGCTGATGCTTGTGGCCGGGTCGGTGGGAATCGCGATTCGGATCGCGATCTTCGTGGTCGCGCATTTGATCATGGGCGGGTTGCTCTGGAAGTTCGGCTGGGTTGCGGCGTCCGCTGCGGCTGTGGTGTTTGCGGGGTGCTGGGCGTGGGGGACGTTCCGGACGTCGAGCCGGCTATTCGGTCCGCTTGCCACCCGTATCAAGGACGGGCGGATTCTTCTGACCTTCGACGATGGCCCCGACCCAAATGACACGCCCGCCATTCTCGACCTGCTCGACCGCCACGGCGTGAAGGCGGTCTTCTTCGTGATCGGCGACAAAGTACGGGAGTTCCCCGAGTTGGCGCGCGAGATCGTCGAGCGCGGCCATGAAATCGGCAACCATACCATGACCCACCCCCAAGGCCGGATGTGGGGCTTGGGGCCCGGGCGTACCCGACGGGAGATTTGTGAATGTCAGGACGCGGTCGAGGAAGCGACGGGCGTTCGGCCCCGGTGGTTCCGGGCGCCGGTCGGGCACCGGAATTTCTTCACCCACCCGGTCACCCGCGAACTCGGACTCGATGTGGTCGCATGGAGCCGCCGGTCATTCGATACGATCCAGCACGATCCCGACAGACTCGTCCTGCGCCTTACCGAAGGTGTCACGGACGGTGACATCCTGTTGCTTCACGAGGCCACGCCGGTGGCGGTGGATTTCGCAGACCGGGCGCTGGCCGAACTCGACCGGCTCAGGCCTTCTTCAGAACAATCAGGTGATTGTTGAACGGAGTGGAGCCCCACAGCGGTGTGATCTCCACCTCTCCGTGGGGTGACAGCGTTTCGCGGAAGTCCTCGGAGGTCGGGTAGTGGGTCGGTGCCGCCTTCATCCAGAAGGTCGCCTTGGCGAGGACATCTCCCGCAACCGTCGCCTTGAACCGCAGCGACTCGTCACGGACGCACGAACGGATCACCAGTTTGCCGCCCGGTGCCACCCGGTCGGCGGCGAGCCCGAGCAAGGTCCGGATTTGCTCCGGACTGAAGAACTGGAGGATGTCGAGGATCGTGACGTTGCCGTGGTGTTCCGGAAGCCCCTCGCGGGCGTCGTGGAAGGCGAAGCTCAACCCGCTGGTGCCACGGTCTTCGGCAAGACGCTGGGCTTCGGCGATCTTGCGATCGTCGTAGTCGAGCGAGTGGATCGGAACCTCGAGCCCGTGTTCGCGAAGGTAGAAGGCGAGCACACCCAGACCACATCCTAGGTCGAGCAGGGGAAGATCGCTGCCCCGAAGCTCATCGAGCACCGCCTCGTAGAGCGGATCCGAGCGCAGCTTGGCGGCGACGTAGTGCTTGTCCCAGTGGCGCCGGAAGTGTCGATGGACGGGATTCATGCCGACGGGGGCGCCTGGGACGGGCTGAGGTGGAGCAGGGGGTTGTTGCCGCGCATGAAGAGCCATGGCGCCCGGGCGAGGAAACCGGCGAAGAGCCGAAGATGCATCCAGGTCAGCAGGGTGTTGTCGCGGAGGTAGCGGAACTGCGAGACCCCGCCGTCTTCCGGATCGATGTAGCGGACCGGAGTCGGCAGGTTGATGAGTGGCACGCCGTGCCAGCAGAGCCGGACGGCGACTTCCGGATCGAAGTCGAAGCGGCGGGCGAAACGCGTTTCCTCCAGCACGCGGATCAGCGGCTGGATCGGGTATAGCCTCATGCCGAAGAGCGAATCGTCGATGCCCCAGCCAAGCGTTTCGAGGTTCGCCCAGAAGTTCGACAGCTTGCGTCCATTGACGCGCAGTGCTGGGGCGGAGTCATCGAAGACCGGGCTGCCGAAGACCGCGGCTTCCGGGTGGCGTCGGCCGATCGCGACGAACTTCTCCACCGAGTCGGTCGGATGCTGGCCGTCCGCATCCATCGCCAGCGCATGGGTGAAGCCGTCTTCCGCCGCGAGCCGGATGCCGTGCAGGACGGCGGAGCCCTTGCCGCGGTTTTCCGGAAGTCGGTGAACGATCAGGCGGTCGTCGAGATCCTCAAGGTCGGTGTCCGAGCCATCGGTTGAGCCATCGATGACGACCGTTACCGGGAGAGAAGTCGTGAGCGCGGCCTCAATGGTCCGCCGGAGGATGGGCCCTGTGTTGTAACTGGGAATCAGCAGGGTGAAGCGCGGCTCGGACATCGGATGACGGTTTCTATGGACCGGGGAATGGCGGGGCAAGTGCCGAGGGCGCGCACTTGCGGTGGGGAGTGGCGGCTGTCAGGTTCGCGGCGCGATGCGAGCGCGACTGACCAAGGAATTCCGCTTCGAGGCGGCCCACACGCTGCCAAGCCTGCCGGAGGGGCACAAATGCCGGCAGATGCATGGCCACAGCTTCAAGGTCGAGATCTCGATCGAGGGCGAGGTCGATGAGGAGATCGGCTGGGTCTACGACCACAAGCGGATCTCGGACGCCATGCGCCCCCTCCTCGACCAGCTCGACCACGGCTACCTCAACGACATCGAAGGACTCGAGAGCCCGACCATTGAGCGGCTCGCCGCGTGGTTCTGGCGCAAGCTTGAGGTGGATCTACCTGGGCTGACCGAAATCGAGATCTTCGAGACGCCGACGGCCCGCTGTTCGTTCCGGGGCGAATTCTGAGGTAGGGACGAGCAACTTTGCTCGTCCGTCTAAGTTGACCTCAGGTCCGCCCGCTCGGATTACTCCGCCTCTTCTTCGCCGCGGTTGCGGCGCTGCTGCTCGAGAAGTGGCCCGAGGTTGCCCATGCCTTCGACCACCTGCTTGAAGCCGGCTGTCATCTGGCGGGTGGAACGGATCGCCTCGTCGGCGGCCTCGAGATCCATGACGGGAAGCTGTGTGATGTCGGTGCGGGATGGCTCCTCCGAGGCAGCTTCTTCCTCCTTCTTGGCTTGGGATTCCGCGAAGGCGGCCGCCTGCTCCTCGTCGAGCAGCGCTTCGAATCCACTGCGGAACAACTCGTCCTCCATGGGCGATCCGCCTCGGAAATTGTTTCGATCCAGCGGGTTGATGATGTCGCCGAGAGCATCCGCATTGGCTTCCTGAAGAGCGGCGTAGTCGGCTTCGCTGAGCTCGTCACGGGAGCGCGCGTCGCCGGCGAGCAACATGCCCATCAGGGCGGTCGGGTCCTTACGGAGGTCATTCACCGACGACTTGGTTTTCTCCAGCTCGCGCTTGCGGAAATCCTTCATCAGCTCGGCGGCCTGCTCTTCCTGTTCCTCGTTGAGTTCGACCCCGGTGCCGCGGAGCGCCCAGCGAACGCCGCCCCGGCCTCCACCGAAGTCGCCGCTGCGGCCCTCGACCATCATTTCGCCCATCGCGATCACGTCATCGAGCAGACCGACGACATTCTCGGAGACGTGGCGGGCCAGCTTGGTGCGGGATTCGCCGTACTGATCGACCAGTTCCGACTGTGCCTCCTCGCGTGCGCTCCTCGCCGAGGCCTTGGGAGGCATGTCGGGCTGGAATTCCCCATCGGATCCTCCAGTGGTCCCGCGCGGTGGGATGTTCTCGGTGGTGGACCCGCCCGAATCGTCGGTGTCCCCGGAATTGCCGGAGTTCATGGCGATGGCGACGACTCCGATCAGGAGCACGGCGGCTCCGGCGGCGATGATTGCGTTTCGTTTCATGTTGGGGTTCGGGAAAAGGGGGAGAGCTCGGGGTTGCGTCAGCTGTACGCTAAGCCAGCGACGACGGTTACGCTTTTCCGTCAAAGATTTGCGATTTCACCGCAAATTGCCATTCCCGGTTGAGAAAGCCCGGGTCGGTGGCGTAGATGCGGATCATGCCCAGACGGAAAACTCATTATTTGGCGGTATTTTTTGCATCGATTGTCTTGGCGCAAGCAAATGCGGCCGAGCGACCGAATGTCGTCTTCATCCTCGCTGACGATCTCGGCTACGGCGAACTCGGGTGCTACGGCCAGAGCAAGATCCCGACTCCCAACATCGACCGGCTCGCCGCCCAGGGCCGGCGCTTCACCCGCCACTACACCGGGGCGCCGGTCTGTGCTCCGGCGCGTTGCGTGCTGATGAGTGGCAAGCACCTCGGGCATGCCGAGATCCGGGGTAATCTGCAGGCCAAGAAAAACTTTCCGCAGTTCAATGAGGGGCAGCATCCGATCACCGAGGGCGTCGTGACCTTGGCCGAGGCCTTCAAAGAAGCGGGCTACGCCACCGGCGCGATGGGCAAGTGGGGTCTCGGGCCGGTGGGGAGCACCGGTGATCCCAACAAGCAGGGGTTCGACCTGTTCTTCGGCTACAACTGCCAGGCGGTGGCCCATAGCTTTTACCCGCGCTACATCTGGAGGAACGACGAGCAGATCGAGATCAATCCGAACCCGATCCCCGGCCACAGGAAGAAGCCGACGGGAGAAGTGAAGCTGGAGGACTATCAGGCCGAGCAATACGCACCCTACCTGATGATCGACGAAGCCGAGGACTTCATTTCCAAGCATAAGGACGACCCGTTCTTCCTCTATCTGGCCTTCATCGAACCTCACGTGGCGATGCACCCGCCGGAAGAGGCGGTCGACCGGTTTCCGAAGGACTGGGACAATGAGGCGTATCGCGGTCAGTGCGGCTACTTGCCCCATCCCCGTCCGCGCGCGGGCTATGCCGCGATGATCAACGATCTCGACCGATACGTCGGTCGGGTCATGGAGGCTCTTGAAGATGCGGGTGTGGCCGACAACACGATTGTCGTTTTCACCTCCGACAACGGCACGACGCATCCGGGCGTCAAGACCACCCACTTCCATATCGGCGGTGTCGATGCCGACTTCTTCAACAGCACGCTCGACCTCAAGGGCTGGAAGGGAAGCGTTTACGAAGGCGGCCTGCGCGTGCCAATGATCGTCCGCTATCCGGGCAAAGTCGACGCCGGCAGCACCAGTGATACGCCGGGCTACTTCGCCGACTGGTTTCCGACCCTCGCCGATGCGGTCGGGCTGAAGAAGCCGGACGGTCTCGACGGCCAGTCGCTGTGGCCGGCCATCACGACCGGCAAGGACGGAGGCGAGCGCAAGCCGATGGTTTGGGTCTATCCCGAGTATGGGGGACAGGTTGCGGTCAATTTCGGCCACATGAAGGTTCTGCGTCGCGGACTGAAGCGGAAAAACCCGGATCCGTGGGAGGTCTACGACGTGGTCAAGGATCGCGGTGAAACGAAGAACCTCGCCGCGGAACACCCCGAGTTGATCGAGCGGGCCGCCAAACTGCTCAAAGAGCAGACCGACGAGAACCCGCTGTTCCCGCTCACGCCGCCGACCTTCGAACGATCGGCCGCATCCGAGTAGAGGATTTCCTGAAGACCGTTTCTTGCTCTGCGGCGGGGATGGGGCATGGTGTTAGTGGAAGGGAGGCTCTCTTCCTCAACCCCAACCCCCGACCATGAGCAATTCACCTTTCGAAGACAAACGGGCCGCCGATCTGCTGGCGCGAGTCAAAGACGATCTCGCAAGCCTGAGGATGGATATGAAGCATCTCGTCCGTCACACCGGCCAGCACACGCTGCCGACGGGCGTGCGGGAGCTGGTGAGCAGCGGTCGCAGCTACGCGCGGGACGGGATCGAGCGCGTCAGCCGAACCGCTCGCGAGCATCCGGCGGGAGTCTCCGCGGGTGGCCTGCTGCTGCTGGGCGCGGTCGCCGTGGGCGCCTATCTGCTGATCAAGGGCGACTGTTGCGGCCGCGACGAAGCCGACGATTGAGGCCTCCTTCCGGGAGCCGGATGACCGGTTGACCGTCGATGGCGATCGGTGGGCGGGGACGGTTGGTCCGCGGCGTGCGATAGGAGATCGCATGCCGAATGAGTCCAGCGAACCGCAGTCCGATGCCGATGAGGAGAGTTTTGGCGACCGGCGGACGCGATGGTGCCGGCTGAAGGAGTCGGTCAGCCTGATCAGCGTTTCCCAGGTCGGCCTGTTCCTTCTGGTCGCCGGCTACGTGCTCCACCACAGCCGGGTGGTGCTGCTTCCGGTGGTTCTGGCGATCCTCGCCTCGCTGGTCCTTTACCCGGTCTACCTTGCGTTTCGTAAGCTGCGTCTGCCGAGAATCGTTGCTTCCAGCGCAACGGTGGCTGGGCTGGTCGGGCTGGTGGGCTTCGGTTCCTACCAACTGATTGAGCCGGGAGCGCAGTGGATGGAGTCGATCGATGGTGAGGTCGTGGCGACCCGCGTTCAGGAAGTTTTCCGGCCGGTGAAGGAGGTTCAGGACGGTCTCAAGGAGGTTGCGGACAAGGTCGAGCGGGTGACCAAAGCTAAGACTCCACCGAAGGATGACGATGCAAAAAGCAATGCTCCGGAGGATGAGGATTCGCAAAATGCAACAAACGAAGAGCCTGATGAGAAGCTGGCTGTGGTTTCGGTCGATAAGGAATCCGACAAACCCGAGTCGGAAGTCGAAGAGGAGCAGTCAGCTCCTGCTGAGGAAGAGCCCGAACCCGAGCCGGTGACGGTTGAGATTCGGGAGGATCCTCTCGAAGCCGTTGTGTCGACCCTCCAGGACATCGGTCTGGGTCTGGTCGCGTTCCTGTTTCTGGTGCTTTTCATCCTCGCCTACGGAAACCGGATCATCCGCTGCCTCGGCGAATCGGAAGGGACGGGAATCATCCTCGATCGGATGGGTAACGACGTCTCCCGCTACCTGTTCACCATCACGCTGATCAACTTCTGCCTCGGGACGGGTATCGGGATCGCGATGTGGTTGCTCGGCATGCCCAACCCCGCGCTCTGGGGTGTGCTTGGGATGCTTCTCAACTTCATCCCCTACGTTGGCGCGCTGATCGGGACCGGAGTGGTATTCCTCGCCGCCGCGGCGAGCTTCGACACACCGGGCGCCGTGTTGATCGTTCCTTGTGTCTACTTCGCGCTGACGGCAATCGAAGGAAATGTCGTCACGCCTCTTGTTCTTGGAGAACGCTTCCGCCTGAACCCGCTGGTGGTGTTCCTCTGGATCTTCGCTTGGGCGGGCTTCTGGGGGATCGCGGGCATGCTGATCGCGATGCCGGCACTGGTGAGCTTCAAGATCGTCTGCGAAAACACCGCCACCTTGGAACGCTTCCGCAAAGTATTGGAAGCCTAGTCGGACACTCACTCGTCCGCCCCGCAGCTCTACCCGATCTTAAGAGTGTCCGCGACGCTCCCGGCGGCTTCGAGGAAATCGGGGTGCTGCAGGTGCCAGCCGGCGGAGACGAGCTTGGCATTGGAAACCCGCTTGTGGGTCCAGCCGCGTTTGCGGTTCGGATCGCGCGGCGCGGACGGAGGCATTGGCCGGTTGAAGCGCTTGGCCAGCGCTTTGAAGGTCGCGAGTTGGCTGCGCGGATTCGAATCGCTGACATTCCAGATCCCGGACGGCACGGATTGGGTTGCAGCGTGGAAAATCGCGGCAGCCGCGTCGTCGCGGTGGATTTGGTTGAGAATCCGACGTCCGTCTTCCTCGAGCGTCGCCTCACCCGAGAGGAACTTTTTCAGAATGACGCTCCGTTCCGGGCCATAGATGCCCGAGAGGCGGAAGACGATCCCCCGGCCATCCAGCACGGTTTGCTCCGCTTCTCGAAGCAGTTTCCCGGTCTCGCGGTCCGGTTCGGCAGGGGAGTCCTCGGTCACTTCGGAGCCGTCGGTCTGCGGATACACCGAGGTCGACGAGGTGAACAGCAGGGGCACTCCGGGGAAGCTGGCGAGCAAGTGGCGGCAGCCTCCAAGATAGACGGCGCGATAGGAGTCCGCACCACCCCGGCCGGAGGAGGCGCAGTGAACGATGAAGTCGGGCGGGGCGATCGAACCAGCAAGTTCCGCGACGCTCTCGGCGGATGCTAGATCGGCCGAGCGCTCGTCGAGCAACGGGGTCGCCGAGCCGTGATCGGCATCGCTCCTCGACACGGCGGTCACATGCCAGCCGGCGGCAAGGAACTCCCGCGACACGGCCCGGCCAAGATAGCCATGGCCGCAGACGAGAAGATGGGGGTTGGAAGATTCAGGTTTCAAGATGCCCTGGGCAGCGTCCACCCGTCTTCGGCATCTTGAAACTGAAATCTTGTCTCCTCAGTTCGGAATCTCGTTCAGCGTGTACCAAGCGGTCGGATGCCAGAGCTTGGATCCGGACTTCGATTTCACGCCTTTGGCATCGAGCTGGTGGACATGGCCCTTGACGCGGCCGTCAACGGTCAGGGCGACCGTCATGCCGTCACCCGAAACCTTTGCAGCGGTGATCTTCGGGGTCGCCTGGTCGACTTCCGGCGATCCGTATTTCGACTGGTAGATGTAGGTCCACGCCTGCATCGAGTAGGAAGCGGGGTCGCCGGCGGTGGAAGGATCGACGGGCTCGGTGAAGGTCAGCGTGAAACCGTCGGGGGTCGCCAACATGGTGTGCATCTCGAAGGGAACGGTCCCGTTCCAGCGGGCCCGTTCGAAGGTGAATGGCTTGCTGCCGCGCGATGCCCAACCGCGGTTCGAGCCACCGACGAACAGGGTGCCGTCTCCGTCCAGACGCATCGGGACGATCCCGGCTTCGAAACCTTCAAGGAAGTGGAACACGGCGCCTTGATAGATGCCGTTCACTTTCTCGAGGCAGACGCGTTGAACCTGCGAATGCGTTTGCTCACCGACGAGGACCTGGCCGGCGAAGGGTCCGAACTTGCCCTCGGTTCCATCCGTAATCACCGCGGTCGGCGACTGCCCGACCTTGCCGTGCGGAAGCACGACGGCGGGTGGCACGAACTCGGGAAAGCGTTCACGCTCGGTGGTGATGCGTGAGCCGTCCTTCGGGTCCGGTGGGGCGGGGAGGTCGGCGAGCTTGTGGAACTTGTTGCCGGTCGGGTTCCCTTGGAAGGATCCGGGGCGCAGCCACTTCAGCGACGAAGAGCCGTTCCAGACACCCTGGTTGTCGGTGTAGAAGGTGTCGCCCGCCGCATTGAAGCCGATGCCGCCGGGGGAACGGATGCCCGAACAGGTCGGGATCATGTCGCCCTCGGGGGTGACCCTCACGCACCAGCCGCGCCAGTCGGAGCGGGCGTGGAACGAACCGGTTAGACAAAGCACGACCCAGATGTTGCCTTCGTCGTCCGGCGTGCTGCCGAATGCATACTCATGATAGTCGCCGTTGATGCCCCAGTCGGAGTTGATCGTCTGGAAGCGGTCAGCAAGTCCGTCACCGTCGCTGTCCGTGATGCGGGTGACTTCGGGGCGCTGGGTCAGCCACAGAGAGCCGTCCTTCCAGAACATGCCAAGCGGTTCGTGCAGGTTCTGGGCGAAGCGCTTCCAGGTGACTTTCGAGAGGTCGGATCCATAGGCGCCTTCGCAAATCCAGATGTCGCCACGACGGGTGGCGACGGCGACCTTTTGGTCGGGCATCAGCGCGATCGAACCGACCTCCATCACCTCTCCGGGCGGAAGGGGGATCTCTTCGCGGAGGTAGAAGTCGGACTGCTGCTGGGCCGATGAGGTTCCGACGGCTGCGACAGATGAGAGCAGCGCGCCCGCGGCGGCATTTCGGAGAGTAGGGAGCGAACGTGTCATTTCCACAAGTAGGTAAGGGTGGCGGCCTGGTCGGCGGAGAGTTTGATGACGAGTTTCTTGTCGGCGAGTTCCGCCGTGGCGCCCTCAACCTTGAGTTCGAGAGCCCCGGCGACGGTCCAGACGCCTTTCCCAGCCGCCTCGATCGGCAGGTTTTCGGCAAGCGTCAGTTCGACCGGAGTACCTGAGCCTTCGGCGGAGATGGCGCGGACCAGCATGCGGTCCCCGCCTTTGATTGAATCACGCATCGTGAGTCCGTCGACCGTGACGACGAAGGTCGGATTGCCCTCCGGATCCGTGCTGTAGCCGCGGAAACGGCCTGGACGCGAGTAGGCGGGCGAGCCGGTCAGTTTCAGCAGGCTTTCGCCGGCGGGCGGTTGGTTGCCCTGGCCGCGGTTCGTCCAGTGGCGCCCGCCGTCCATGAAGGCTCCGGTCCAGACGAGTTCCGGGGCAAGGTGGTCGGCGCTGTAGGCGAGGTTCACGCCCTGCGGGAAACCGAAGCCGATCGCGCGGGGTGTCGTGCCTTCGATGAAGTTGCGGTAGGTGGCGGTATGGCCGCTTGTGGGAGTGATCGGAATGTCCGGCCACTTCTTGTTGTTCTTCTGCTTCGCCTTCTCCTTGCTGAGATAGTTCATCTTCATGCCACCGGCTTTCCAGTAGAGGCTGATGCCTTCGACACCCTCGATTTCGCGGTACTCGAGCCGGAAGGGGTTGGCCCCCTTCTTGAGCAATACCCGGCCCTCGCGGCCGCGGCCCATCGGTCCGGCTCCCTTGATCTCGACAACCACCTTGCCACCCATGATCAGGCGGGCTTCGTCATCGGAATCGAGACCGAAGGTGAAGTCGCCATCCTTGTGGGCGTAGAGCTGACCTTCCCAGACAACGCCGTAGTGGTCCTTGTGGTTGATCTTCTCGAGGGAGATCAGTCCGTCCTGCTCCTCCTCGACCGCCTCGGGCGTCAACGAATCGAAATCCGGGAACTTGTTCCATCTGCCCTTGTAGATCTTGGTCGTGAGATCGCGGAGATACTGCTCCTTCTTCGGCAGCGGATACTTCTTGAGCAGCTCTTTGGCCGTCCACGGCTTGTTGCGCTTCTCGGTCGCGGCGCGGATCTTCTTCACCATCGCGGCGTCCACCTTGCCTCCCTTGTTTCCCCACGAACTGCGCACGTAGGTCAGGATCGCCGCGATCTGGTCATCGGGTAGGACCGCGCCCTGAGGTGGCATGAGGAGGTTGTAGGTCTTGTCGTCTACCTCCACCTCACCTTCGAGTCCGTGGAGCACGATGCTGATCGAGCGACCCGGATCACCTTCGACCCATTCGCTGCCCGCGAGCGGGGGAAACTGACCACCGGTGGCACCTTCTCCATTCGGGGCGTGGCAGGCCGAACAGTAGGTGGTGTAGAGCTGGCCGCCGTCTTGGGCCGTGGTTGCGGCAAGTGGCAGGATCGCCAGTGCGAGGATCGTCCGTAGCATGGTAGGCCATTTAACGGCTTCGTGCTCCCGCGACTTTCGGCGGTTTTTATCCGGCCGGCCGGGCGTCGCGATAGTAGTCGGCCAGACCGCCCGCGACGGCATCGGCGTATTCGCGGAAGATGGATGGTTGGGGCTTCCCTGCCACGGGCCGCCGGCCCTCGAAGTCACCGGCCTGAATCCGGGCGTAGTCGGCCTTCGAATTCATCACGTAGGGCTCGAGGAAAACGACCGGACGGTTGTAGAGGCGGTTGGCGAGGAGGTTGCGTGCCCAGAGGTAGGGATTGCCGTCGATGTTCACCGCGCGGCGCGAGTCGATTTCGTAGAGGTAGGGAGGAAGCTTGCTCGCTTCGACGAAACGGCTCGCGACCGACTTCGCCACTGCGGTTTCCTCCGGGTGGATCTTTTCAACGATCTTCCGCACGATCTGGTAGCGCTGGTCGGCGAGGCCGACTTCGTCGTCGGTGTAGGCGCCGTTGAGAAGCAGATGGAGGTGGTGGCGGTTGACCAGAGTCGGCTTGGCCGGGTTTCCCCATCCCTCGGCATTGAAGTGCAGGCAAAGGACGAGGTCGGGGCGCAGCCGGCGGTTCACCAGGTCAGCACGGGCCCGGATTTCGGCTGTCCGGTAGAAAAGTCGCTCGGCGAGCTGGCGGGGGGTGTCGGGCTGCATTTCCCGCGCCTTTTCCATCAGGGTCTCGGGCCGGTAGTCGGTGACCGGTTCGGTGCTTTCCCTGACGAGCTCGACCTCCGCCCCAAGGGCTTCCAGACGGGGTTTGAGGAGTTGGGCCACCAGCAGGGTGAGGTCTCCTTCCTTCACAGGAATCTCGCTGTCGATCTGGAACCAGCGTTCCTCGATCTTCGCCCAAGGGCCACCGATGTGACCGGGATCGATCGCGATCCTCAGCCCGTCGAGCGGAAGCCCGGGTGGTGCCGGGCCCAACTCGGCTGCCGCTCTCCAATCGCGCGGATTCTCGGATGCGAGACCCGGTTTGGCGAACCGCAGTCGGAACCGCTCGTCGGGTACGCCGGTTTCGATGAGCACGTCCGACTCGCCGATATGGAACCACTGCCGCCAAGCCGGCGAAACGGTGAATACCTCCTGAAGCATGCTGGTGAACTCGGATCGGGTCACGGTCGACTGCCATCGGTTGAGTTCGTTCCAATCGGGAACCTCCGCCAGATCGGAGAGCGGCGGGCGCTTTGGCGGCACCGGTGGGGTCGGAGTGGTTCCCCCCTTCGGCTCGGGCTGGCCGGCTGCGGGTGCGGGCAGCTCGGGTTGCTTTGCGGGATCCTCCTTTTCCCCCGAGGATTCGAGCCAGAACCAAATGCCTGCCCCGATGGCGATGATCCCCACCAGCAGGAGCGGGACGATGGAACGGGCGGCCTTCATCGGGAATTTACTTGGCTGCCGGGGAGTGGGCGGCTGCGATGAAGGAACAGCACATCATGGATGCCTTGCGAATGCTTTTCCTCGGGGACGTGGTCGGGGAGCCGGGAAGACGGGCGGTGATCGGCGAATTGCCGTCACTCAAGAAAGAACTCGGTCTCGATTTCATCGTCGTCAACGGCGAGAACGCGGCCGGTGGCCGGGGTATTACTCCGAAAATCGCGATCGATCTGCTTCGCGCCGGAGCCGCCGTCATCACCACCGGCGATCATGTCTGGGATCAGCAGGAAATTGTCGATTACTTTCCCACCGAACCCCGACTGTTGCGCCCGATCAACTACCCGGAAGGGACTCCCGGCGCGGGTTCGGTCGTGCTGGAGACGCCCAAAGGGCCAGTGGCGGTCCTGCAGGGTCAGGGCCGGACCTTCATCCAGCCTCCGCTCGAGAATCCGTTCCTCCTGCTGGAGCAGGAAATCGAGCGACTCAGGGAAAAGGGGATCCGGATGATCTTCGTCGACTTCCACGCCGAGACCACCAGCGAGAAGATCGCGCTGGGGTATGCGCTCGACGGCAAGGCGTCGGTGGTCGCGGGCACCCACACCCACGTCCAGACCGCGGACGACAGGATTCTTGCCGGCGGCACGGGCTGCCTGACCGACGCCGGGATGTGCGGGCCTGAGAATTCGGTGCTCGGACGGGCCGCCGAATCCGTGGTTTGGCGGTTCCGGACGGGCATGCCCACCCGCTTTCCCGTGGCCAAGGGACCGGTGCGTCTTTGTGGCCTCGTGGCGGACCTTGATCCCGAGAGCGGAAGGTGCCTTCGCATCGAACGGTTTTCACGTCGGATCGACGCTTCGGAGGACGAGGGTTGAGCCCCGCGCGGAGAGGGGTCGAAAGTCGGCTCAGAACCCGCTGGAAGCCCCGAAAATCAAGGCTTCCCGAGAAAAAGCCTTTCCTCCGATATTTTTTTTGACAGGGTGGTCGGCTTTGTTAACGTCCGCCCGCTTTTCCCGGGGGGCTGCCACGGAACCCTGACGTCGCCGGATTCGGCCAGTCAGGCGGAAGGACGGTCAACCGGGTTTCGCATCATAGCCGAAGGCTTGTGTAGCTCAGGGGTAGAGCACACCCTTGGTAAGGGTGAGGTCGGGGGTTCAATTCCCCCCACAAGCTCCATCGGTGCATCCAAGACCAGCAGTCCGAATCATCATCCATTATGGCCAAAGAAGCATTCACGCGGAACAAGCCCCACGTCAACGTCGGGACCATCGGTCACGTTGACCACGGCAAGACCACCCTCACCGCAGCAATCACGAACACCCTCGCCGAAACGGGTGGAGCCGTCGCCAAGGCGTACGACGAAATCGACGGTGCACCGGAAGAACGTGAGCGCGGAATCACCATCTCGACCGCACACGTCGAGTATGAGACCGAAAACCGTCACTACGCGCACGTCGACTGCCCCGGCCACGCCGACTACGTGAAGAACATGATCACCGGCGCCGCCCAGATGGACGGTGGTATCCTCGTGGTTTCCGCCGCGGACGGCCCGATGCCCCAGACCCGTGAGCACATCCTGCTCGCCCGTCAGGTGGGTGTCCCGGCTCTCGTGGTCTTCCTCAACAAGGTCGACATGGTCGACGACGAGGAGCTCCTCGAACTCGTTGAGATGGAAGTCCGTGACCTCCTCTCGACCTACGAATTCCCGGGCGACGACATTCCGATCGTCAAGGGTTCGGCACTCAAGGCTCTCGAAGGCGACGCCGACCACAAGGCCAACATCCTCAAGCTGATGGAAGCGGTCGATTCCTACATTCCGGAGCCGGAGCGTCCGATCGACCAGCCTTTCCTCATGCCCATCGAGGACGTGTTCTCGATCGAAGGTCGCGGCACCGTCTGCACCGGCCGTGTCGAGCGTGGCATCATCAAGAAGATGGAGGAAGTCGAGATCGTCGGCATCCGCGACACGCAGAAGACCACCGTCACCGACATCGAAATGTTCCGCAAGCTCCTCGACGAGGGTCGCGCGGGTGACAATGTCGGCCTGCTCATCCGTGGTCTCAAGAAGACCGACGTCGAGCGCGGTCAGGTGATCGCCAAGCCCGGTTCGGTGACTCCTCACAAGAAGTTCACCGCCGAGATCTACGTCCTGTCCAAGGACGAAGGCGGCCGCCACACCCCGTTCTTCTCGAACTATCGTCCGCAGTTCTACTTCCGCACGACCGACGTGACCGGTTCGATCAAGCTCCCCGACGGTGTGGAGATGGTCATGCCCGGTGACAACGTCAGCCTCGAGGTCGAACTGATCACTCCGATCGCCATGGAGAAGACCATGCGCTTCGCGATCCGCGAAGGTGGCCGCACCGTTGGTGCGGGCCGCGTGGGCGATATCCTTGACTAATCACCGGTCAGGACCCCAAGTTGCCGGTCCGCCCGGCGGCAAAGGACCTGGTCTTACTTTCGGGGCACCTTGGGAATTCGTTTCCGGGGTGCCCCGCCATCGCCTCAACCGGGAAGCAAGACGGCAGTAGCTCAATTGGTAGAGCATCGGTCTCCAAAACCGAGGGTTGCGGGTTCGAGTCCCTCCTGCCGTGCCACTTCCTCCTGAAACGCCTTAACGTCCCAACGACCTCAAATGTTCGCGAAAGTATCCCGCTTCATCGGTGAAGTGAAAGGTGAGCTCCGCAAGGCCAACTGGCCCTGGGAGTCCGATCCGAAGATCAAGGGCTTCAAGAAATACAGGGAGCTCGTTGATTCGACCGTGGTCGTACTCATCGCCACCATCCTGCTCGCCGGATTCGTGGCCCTTTGGGACATCATCCACACCAACGTCATTTTCTTCCTCACCAGCCTCGGCAGCAAGTAAGCCGCCGGTCTGAAGAGACAGCCATTTTTCAAACTCATGCCCGTCATTCCTCCAGCAGAGAAGCAGTGGTATGTCGTTCACGTCCTCTCCGGTCAGGAGGGGAGGGTGCGCGACCGCATTTTGCGCCAAGCCGAAGCCGAAGAGCTCGGCGACTGCATCTTCGAAGTGCTGGTCCCGATGGAAATGGTTTCCGAAATCCGTCGCGGCAAGAAGACGGAGACGAAGAAGAAATTCTTCCCCGGCTACATCATCGTCAACATGAACCTCCTGACGGAGGACAACCAGCTCGTCGAGAAGACCTGGTACTTCATCAAGGAGATGGAAGGCGTGATCGGCTTCGCCGGCACCAAGGACCGTCCGATCCCGATGCGCCAGCGCGAGGTCGACGCGATGCTTTCGCAGATCAAGGAGCGCGAGGAGAGCGTCCGTCCCGCGATCAGCTTCGAGGTCGGCGATACCGTCAAGGTCGCCGACGGCCCGTTCGAGAGCCAGAACGGCGTGGTCGAGGAGATCGACCCCGAAAAGGGCAAGCTGCGCGTCTCGGTCACCATTTTCGGCCGAGCGACGCCGGTCGAACTCGAATACTGGCAGGTCGAGCGCGCCTGAAGCGCCCCGTTTTCAAAACCACCACCGTAACACCTCAGCATCATGGCCAAGGAAATCGTCAACGTCATCAAGCTCCAGATCCCGGCTGGAGGCGCCAATCCGTCCCCGCCCGTCGGTCCCGCCCTCGGTCAGGCCGGTGTCAACATCATGGGCTTCTGCAAGGAGTTCAACGCCGCCACCCAGGCCCAGGCCGGTGAGGTGCTGCCGTGCGTGATCTCCGTCTACAAGGACAAGAGCTTCACCTTCATCACCAAGAAGCCGCCTGCAGCCAACCTTCTGAAGAAGGCCGCGGGTATCGCGTCGGGTTCGGGTGAGCCGAACAAGAAGAAGATCGGCAAGATATCCAAGGCCAAGCTGATGGAGGTCGTCGAAACCAAGATGCCCGATCTCAACACCAACGACCCGGAGGCAGCCGCCCGCATTCTTGCCGGCACCGCCCGCCAGATGGGTCTCGAAATCGAAGGCATGTAATCCCTTTCCGTCCCGGTTCGCCGGGACACCGGAAACCCGCAGGAGGGCACCGAATTCCGTCGGAGTCCGATCGCACTGCAAAATACCGCAATGTCCAAACACCGCAGCAAACGCTACCAGAAAGCCGCCGCTCTCGTCGAAGAGGGCAAGACCTACGGACTCGAGGAGGCCGTCGGAACCGTGAAGAAATTCCCGGCGCCGAAGTTCGACCCGACCGTTACCGTTTCCTTCCACCTCGGCGTGGATCCCCGCAAGAGTGACCAGATGGTCCGCGGATCCGTGTCGCTGCCTCACGGCACCGGCAAGAACGTCCGCGTTGCGGTCTTCGCCGCTGGCGCCGCCGCCGAAGCCGCTACCGCGGCCGGAGCCGAGCACGTCGGATTCGAAGATCTGATCAAGAAGGTCCAGGAAGGCTTCACCGACTTCGATGTCGCGATCGCGACGCCGGAAGCAATGACCGAAGTCCGCAAGATCGCACGGGTCCTCGGCCCCCGCGGTCTCATGCCGAACCCGAAGACCGGCACCGTGACCGACGACACCGCGAAGGCCGTCAACGAGGTCAAGGCCGGCCGGATCGACTTCAAGCTCGACAAGAACGGCAACGTCGCCGGTTCCATCGGCCGCGCCTCGTTCAACGAAGCCGCCCTGATCGAGAACGCCCAGGCATTCATCGACAGCGTCAAGCGCGCCAAGCCAGCTTCGGCCAAGGGCAACTACATCCGCAGCGTCACCGTCGCCGCCGCCATGTGCCCGGGAGTGCCGCTTGAGTCGTCCCTCTTCGCCACCAACTGATTCCCACCACCGCCATGAATCCCGACAAGAAAATCATCATCGACGAATTGCTCGAGCGGGTGAACACCTCGCCCTTCGTGCTTGTGGTGGAATACACCGGCATGACCGTGCCGCAGTTCTCGGAACTGCGCACCCGCCTCGCCGCCTCCGGCGCCGAGTGCCATGTTGCGAAGAACACCTACATGAAGAAGGCGCTCGCCGAAGCGGGTCTCCCTGATACGGGCGACGCGCTCGCCGGCCAGACCGCCTTCGTCACGGGTGAGTCCGACGTCGCCGCCGCGGCCAAGGTTCTCAAGAGCTTCGAGAAGGAGTTTCAGAAGCCGGCGATCAAGCTTGGCATCCTCGATGGGGATATCCTCGACGAGGCCCAGGTCAAGGCGATCGCCGAACTTCCGTCCCGCGAGGTCCTGCTTGCGACCCTCCTCGGCGTCATCAACGCCCCGGCTTCCAAGCTGGTGCGCACCATCAACGAGCCCGGTTCCTCGCTCGCGCGGGTCATCCAGGCCAAGTTCAACCCCGAAGGCTGAACCGAAACGATCTGAACGGATGGTGGCGGGCTCTCCGCTTGTCACCTGAACACATAATGGTTCCTCGTCGGTCCCCGCAGCTGCGGGGCTGAAATGCCCGGAGGCTTCCGGACGCGACGATACCGCACTGGAGAAATACAATGGCTGATATTGCTGCAATTGCTGAAGAACTCGGCAAGCTTACCGTTCTGGAAGCTGCCGAACTTGTGAAGAAACTCGAAGAAGAGTGGGGCGTTTCCGCCGCTGCTCCTGTGGCTGCTGTCGCAGCCGGCCCTGCTGCCGGTGGTGACGCTGGTGCCGCTGCCGAGGAAAAGACCGAATTCGACGTCGTCATCGCTGAAGCCGGTGGCAACAAGATTGCCGTCATTAAGGCAGTCCGCGAAGTGTCGCCCGGTCTTGGCCTCGCCGACGCCAAGAAGCTCGTCGAAAGCGCTCCCGCCACGATCGTGGAAGGTGCCGCCAAGGACGCCGCCGAAGAAGCGAAGAAGAAGCTCGAAGAGGCTGGCGCCAAGGTCGAGCTCAAGTAAGCCCCTGCGGTTTTGTGATTCCGGAGCCGTCCTCGCGGTGGCTCCGGAATCCTGCCCCGGCAGCGGCGAAAGCGGCCGACAACCCGACCGTTTCCGCCGATACCGGACCTCCGTTCCATCTCCTGAAAATCTGATCGCCCGCCCGTGAATACGGCCGGGCTCAACCCGCACTCCGCACCTAACTCCAGAAACCATGGCCGACCGTCTCCAATTCGGGAAAATCGAGGAAGTGATCGACGCTCCGAACCTCATCGAGGTCCAGAGCCGTTCTTATGAAGACTTCCTGCACAAGGATGTTGCTCCCGGCGACCGCGCCGATACCGGGCTTCAGGCCGTGTTCCGCGAAGTCTTCCCGATCAAGAGCTACGACGAGGCGATCGAACTCGACTTTGTCGCCTACGACATCGAAGAGCCGAAAATCACTTCGCTCGAAGCCCTGCGCAGTGGCGAAAGCTTCTCCGCCGCTCTCTACGTGACCTTCAAGCTGAAGGACGAGACCGGCGTCAAGAAGGAGCGCGTCTACATGGGCGAGCTGCCGATGATGACCCGCCGCGGCACGTTCATCATCAACGGCGCCGAGCGCGTCATCGTCTCCCAGCTGCACCGCTCGCCGGGCATCTGCTTCGAGACTTCCCAACACCTCAACGGCAAGACCCTTCACTCGTTCCGGATCATCCCGGACCGCGGTTCGTGGCTTGAGGTCCAGTTCGACACGAACGACCTGCTCTACGTCTACCTCGACCGCCGTCGTCGTCGTCGCAAGTTCCTCGCGACCACTTTCCTTCGTGCCCTCGGTTTCCCCACCGACCGCGACATCGTCACCCATTTCTACAATGTCCAGAAGCTGAAGCTGAAGGAGGACATGGACGAGCAGGAGCTCGGACACATGGTTCCCTTCGAGGACATCCTCGACGGCGAGGTGATCGTGGCGAAGGCCTACGAACCCCTCACGATCGGCATCGTCCGCCAGCTTCTCGCGCTCGGCCACAAACAGGTCGAGGTGATCGACGGCCGTGAGGACGAGATTCTCCTCAAGTCGCTCCGCAAGGACCCGGCTCATGATGAGGACAGCGCGCTCAAGGACATCTATCGCAAGCTGCGTCCCGGTGATCCGCCGACCGCTTCGAACGCCCGCGCGCTCCTGAAGCGTCTGTTCTTCGATCCGAAGAAGTACGACCTCACCCGCGTCGGCCGTTACAAGATCAACAGCAAGCTCGAGATCGGCGTCGATTCCGACGAACGCATCATGGTGTCGGAGGACTTCCTCGCCGCCGTGAAGTATCTCCTTCGCCTCAAGAAGGGCGAGGGCGTGATCGACGATATCGACCACCTCGGCTCCCGCCGCGTGCGTGCCGTCGGTGAACTCCTCGCGAACCAGTGCCGCGTGGGCCTCGCCCGCACGGAGCGTCTGGTCAAGGAGCGGATGACCCTGTTCGACGTGAATATCGAGGGCATGACCCCACAGAAGCTCATCAACCCGAAGGCCCTGTCGGCTGTGGTGCGTGACTTCTTCGGCCGGTCCCAGCTTTCGCAGTTCATGGACCAGACCAACCCGCTGGCCGAGCTGACTCACAAGCGCCGCCTTTCGGCACTCGGCCCCGGTGGTCTGAACCGTGACCGTGCCGGCTTCGAGGTGCGTGACGTCCACCCGTCCCACTACGGCCGGATCTGCCCGATCGAGACCCCGGAAGGTCCGAACATCGGTCTGATCAACTCGATGTGCACCTACGCGCGCATCAATGAGTTCGGTTTCATCGAGACGCCCTACCGACGGGTCAAGAACGGCAAGGTTTCGAATGAGATCGAATACCTCACCGCCGACCAGGAAGAGAAGTTCCTCATCGCCCAGGCGAACAACCCGATCGAGAAGACCGGCAAGTTCCTCAACGAGAAGGTCACTGCCCGTGAGGCGGGTGGCGAGTTCATCGAAGTCGACCCGTCCGCGGTCGACTACATGGACGTTTCACCGAAGCAGCTGGTGTCCGTTGCGGCAGGCCTGATTCCGTTCCTCGAGCACGATGACGCGAACCGCGCGCTCATGGGATCGAACATGCAGCGCCAGGGTGTGCCGCTCCTCGTTTCCGAGTCGCCGCTGGTCGGCACCGGCCTTGAAGCCAAGACGGCGGAGGATTCCCGAGCCGTGGTGGTTTCGGAAGCCGACGGCATCGTTGCCGCCGCCACCGCGGAAATCGTCGTCACCACCGAGGATGGAACGCTCCCCGTCGCTGACGAGAAGTTCCTCTCTGACCCGGAGTCGGTGAAGACCAACGTGAAGAAGGGAATCTTCGCTTATCCGCTGCGCAAGTTCATGCGCTCGAACGCCGGCACCTGCATCAACCAGAAGCCAATCGTCAAGAAGGGCGACAAGATCAAGAAGGGCGACGTTCTCGCCGACGGTCCGAACACCGAAGACGGCGAGCTTGCCCTCGGCCGCAACGTGCTCGTCGCGTTCATGCCGTGGAACGGCTACAACTTCGAGGATGCCATCGTGATTTCCGAGCGGGTGGTGAAGGAGGACGTCTACACCTCCATCCACATTTCCGAATTCGATGTCGCCGCGCGTGACACGAAGCTCGGTCCGGAAGAGATCACCCGTGACATTCCGAATGTCGGTGAGGAAGCGCTCAAGAATCTCGACCACGACGGTATCGTCCGGATCGGCGCCGAGGTGAAGCCGGGCGACATCCTGATCGGCAAGATCACTCCGAAGTCCGAGACCGAGCTTGCCCCGGAAGAGCGCCTGCTGCGCGCGATTTTCGGTGAGAAGGCCGCCGACGTGAAGGATACCTCGCTGCGTGTTCCTTCCGGCTGCACCGGCATCGTCCAGGACATCCGGATTTCCCAAAGCGGCATGCCGCGCAAGAAGGCGGAGAAAATCGATCCGGCCGAGCTCAAGAAGCAGCTCAAGAAGATCAACGACGAGCACAAGAAGAAATCGGACAAGCTGACCGACGACCTGACCGAGAAGCTCTCGGACATCCTGCTCGGCGAGAAGATCCCGCTCGACGTGGTCAACGCCCAGACCGGCGAGATCATCATCCCGGCCAACCGAAAGATCACCAAGACCCTGCTGCGCAAGCTGGCATCGGTCCACGATCACATTGAGATCGATCCCTCGCCGATCCGGAACAAGATCCTCGAGATCATCGGATCGTTCGAAGGCCGCTTCCAGGAACTCGACACCGAGCGTGAGCGCAAGCTCGACCAACTTGAGTCGGGCGACGAAGTCGATCCGGGCGTCATCAAGGAGGTGAAGGTCTTCATCGCCGCCAAGCGCAAGCTTTCGGTCGGTGACAAGATGGCCGGTCGCCACGGAAACAAGGGTGTTGTCGCAACCATCGTTCCCGAGGAAGACATGCCTTTCCTTGAGGACGGCACTCCGGTCGACATCTGCCTCAACCCGCTCGGCGTGCCGTCGCGGATGAACGTCGGGCAGGTCCTCGAGACCCACCTCGGCGTCGCCGCCAAGGCGCTCGGATTCAAGGTGGCTACTCCGATTTTCGATGGTATTCCGGAAGCCAAGATCTGGGAGTTCATGTCGGAGGCCAAGAAGGTCGACGGTGTGAATTTCATCGGCGACAAGGGCACGGTCCGGGAAAGGAAGAAGACCGAACCCGAAGGCCGCGGATTCACCTGGATCGGCGACGGCAAGGACGGTTCCACCGGCGGTAAGTCGACCCTCTACGATGGTCGCACCGGCGAGGCCTTCCACCAGCCGGTGGTTGTCGGATACATCTACATGCTGAAGCTCGGCCACCTTGTGGCTGACAAGATCCACGCCCGTGCGGTCGGTCCCTACTCGCTCGTTACCCAGCAGCCGCTCGGTGGTAAGGCCCAGTATGGTGGCCAGCGTTTCGGGGAGATGGAGGTGTGGGCGCTCGAAGCCTACGGCGCCGCCTACACGCTTCAGGAACTCCTCACCGTGAAGTCCGACGACGTCCAAGGACGGACCCGGATCTACGAAGCCATCGTCAAGGGCGACAACAACCTCGAAGCGGGAACGCCCGAGTCGTTCAACGTCCTCATCAAGGAGATGCAGTCGCTCGGACTTGACGTCCGGCCCGGCAAGCTCGGTTCCGAGCTCGGCGCCGTTCCGAAGGAAGGCGACGACTTCTCGCTCGACGACCTCACACTCTAATCGCCCGAAACCCCGAGACCTAACTTTAGATTCCCTACATCATGAGCGTTGATACCAACCTGCGCGAACTTTTCGGAGTCGACGAGCGTCCGGACACCTTTGACCAGGTGTCGATCACGGTCGCGTCGCCCGATGTCATCCGGTCCTGGTCGAAAGGCGAAGTGAAGAACCCGGAGACGATCAATTACCGGACCTTCAAGCCCGAGAAGGGCGGCCTGTTCTGCGAACGAATCTTCGGTCCCACCCGGGACTGGGAGTGCGCCTGCGGCAAGTACAAGCGGATCAAGCACAAGGGTGTCGTCTGCGACCGCTGCGGCGTCGAGGTGACGCTGAGCCGTGTCCGCCGCGAGCGGATGGGCCACATCGAACTCGCCGTGCCGGTTTCGCACATCTGGTTCTACAAGTGCATGCCGTCGCGCATTGGCTTGGTGCTCGACATCAGCGCCCGCCAACTCGAGCGCGTCATCTACTACGAGGACTACATCGTCACCGAGCCGGGCAACACCCCGCTCGAGCGCGGTCAACTCCTGACCGAAACCGAGCTTCGCGAAGCCGAGGACACCTACGGTGAGGAAAGCTTCCGTGCCGGCATGGGTGCCGAGGCTCTTCAGGACCTCCTCGGCCAGGTCGATCTCGTCGAGCTGCAGAAGCAGCTTGAGGAAGAGCTCGAGGCGACCCGTTCGAAGCAGAACAAGAAGAAGCTCTCGAAGCGTCTCAAGATCACCCAGGGTTTCGCCGGCTCCAAGTCGCGCCCCGAGTGGATGATCATGACGGTCCTTCCCGTGATTCCTCCGGACCTTCGTCCGCTGGTTCCGTTGGAAGGTGGCCGTTTCGCGACCTCCGACCTCAACGACCTCTACCGCCGGGTCATCAACCGGAACAACCGTCTCAAGAACCTCCTTCAGCTCAAGACTCCGGAGGTCATCATCCGCAACGAGAAGCGCATGCTTCAGGAAGCGGTCGACGCGCTGTTCGACAACGGCCGTCACGGCCGTGCGGTCACCGGTGCCGGCAACCGTCCGCTCAAGTCGCTCAGCGACATGCTGAAGGGCAAGGGCGGTCGCTTCCGTCAGAACCTCCTCGGCAAGCGGGTCGACTACTCGGGCCGTTCGGTGATCGTCATCGGTCCCGACCTCAAGCTCAACCAGTGCGGTCTTCCCAAGAAGATGGCCCTGACGCTGTTCGAGCCGTTCATCATCCGTCGCCTCAAGGAACTCGGCTACTGCCACACCGTCCGCTCGGCGAAGAAGATGATCGATCGGAAGACCACCGAGGTGTGGGACATTCTCGCCGAGGTCACCAAGGGGCACCCGGTCATGCTCAACCGCGCCCCCACGCTGCACCGCCTCTCGATCCAGGCTTTCGAGCCGAAGCTGATCGAGGGTTCGGCGATCCGTGTCCACCCGCTCGTCTGCACCGCCTACAACGCGGACTTCGACGGTGACCAGATGGCCGTGCACGTGCCGCTCTCGGTCGAGGCCCAGATGGAAGCGCGCCAGCTGATGCTCGCGCCGAACAATATCTTCTCGCCCGCGTCCGGCCGTCCGATCACGACGCCTTCGCAGGACATCATTCTGGGTTCGTATTACCTGACCTGGGCGCCGGTGCGCACCCAGAAGGATCGCGAGAAGCAGGAGCACCTGCCGCTGTTCGAGAACTCTTCGGAAGTCGAGTTCGCGATCGCTTCGCGCAAGATCGGCTACCACACGTGGATCCGCCTCCGCAACCCGGACACCGGCACCAAGACGGTCTTCGGCGACAGCGAGAACAAGATTATCGAAACCACCCCGGGCCGCGTCCGCTTCAACGAGATCTGGCCCGAAGGACTCGGCTTCATCAACAAGACCGTTGGCAAGAAGCAGATGGGCGACGTGATCTGGCGTTGCTACCAGGTTGCCGGTCAGGCCGGAACCGTGGAAACCCTCGATGCCCTCAAGGGCCTCGGCTTCCGCGAAGCGAGCCGTTCCGGAACTTCGATCGGTATCGTCGATATGGTGATTCCGGAAGAAAAGCCGGCGGTCATCAAGGACGCCTACGAGAAGGTCGAGAAGGTCACCAAACAGTACCGCAACGGTGTCATCACCGATGGCGAGCGCTACCAGAAGGTGGTCGACATCTGGACCCACGCGACCGACACGATCGCTGCCGCGCTCTACCGCAAGCTCGAGCACAACGACGGCAAGGGCATCAGTCCGCTGTTCATGATGGTCGACTCCGGTGCACGGGGCAACAAGTCGCAGATCAAGCAGCTCTCCGGCATGCGCGGCCTCATGGCCAAGCCGTCCGGTGAGATCATCGAACGTCCGATCACCTCCAACTTCCGCGAGGGTCTGTCGGTGCTCGAATACTTCATCTCGACCCACGGCGCCCGGAAGGGTCTGGCGGATACCGCGCTCAAGACCGCGGACTCCGGATACATGACCCGGAAGCTGGTCGACGTTGCCCAGGACGTGATCGTCACCGAGCACGACTGCTCGACGGTCAACGGCATCATTGTGCAGCCGATCTACGACGGTGACGAGGAAGCGGCTTCGCTTGCGACCCGCATCTACGGCCGCGTCTCGTGCGAGACGGTCAAGGATCCGGTCACCGAAGAGGTGATTGTGAAGGTGGACGACCTGATCGATGAGAACAAGGCAGCCGCCATCGAGCGCATCGGTTACGAGAAGCTCAAGATTCGTTCGGTGCTCACCTGTGAGTCCGAGCGCGGATGCTGTGCCAATTGCTATGGTCTCAATCTTGCCACCGGCAAGGAGGTCAAGATCGGCGAGGCCGTCGGTATCATCGCCGCCCAGTCGATCGGTGAGCCGGGCACCCAGCTGACCATGCGGACGTTCCACGTCGGTGGTGTGGCGACCTCGGCCTTCAAGCAGCCGATCATCAACGCCCGCAACAACGGCTCGGTCGTCTACAAGGACCTCCGGGTGGTTGAGAGCGCCGAAGGCAAGTGGGTTGTTCTCAACAAGAACGGTTCGCTCTCGGTCCGCGACAAGGACGGCCTCGAACTGGAAAGCCACAACATCGTCATCGGTTCCGAAATCGAGATCAAGGATGGCGACGACGTGAAGAAGGGCGCGACGATCGCGACCTGGGACCCCTACAACGTGCCGATCATCACCGAGAAGGCCGGTAAGGTCGAATTCCGCGACATGATCTCGGGCATCACCGTCCAGTCGGAGACCGACAAGGAAACCGGCAAGAAGGGCATGGTCGTTACCGAGCACAAGGAAGACCTTCACCCGCAGGTGGTCGTCGTGGACGACAAGACCGGCGACGTGCTGGCGAGCTACTCGATTCCGGTCGGTGCTCACCTTTCGGTCAAGGAAGGGAGCAAGGTCGGAGGCGGCACGCAGCTGGCCAAGACCCCGCGTAAGGTGGCCCGGACCAAGGACATCACCGGTGGTCTGCCCCGCGTTGCCGAGCTGTTCGAAGCTCGCAAGCCGAAGGATGCCTGCGTCATCGCCAAGATTGACGGTGAGATCTCCTTCGGAGGAACGGTCCGCGGCAAGAAGAAGGTCATCGCGACCGATCCTGAGACCGGCGAGTCCGTCGATCACCTTGTCCCCATGGGCCGCCACATCATCGTGACGGACGGCGACCTCGTGAAGCGCGGCGACCAAATCACCGAAGGACCGGTTTCTCCGGAAGATCTCCTCGAGGCCTGCGGCGCGCAGGAACTCCAGGAGCACCTCGTCAATGAGGTCCAGTCGGTCTACCGGGTGCAGGGCGTTGAGATCAACGACAAGCACATCGAGATCATCATCCGCCAGATGCTGCGGAAGGTGAAGATCACCGAGCCGGGCGACGCCGATCAGTTCCTTTGGGGCGATCAGGTCGACCGCACGACCTTCAACCAGGTCAACGAGGAGATCGTCGCCAACGGCGGTAAGCCGGCGGAAGCCGAACCGGTGCTGCTTGGTATCACCAAGGCTTCGCTCGAGACCGACTCGTTCATCTCGGCGGCGTCCTTCCAGGACACCACCCGGGTGCTCACCGAAGCGGCGACGCTCGGCAAGATCGACTACCTCAGCGGTTTCAAGGAGAACGTGATCATGGGTCACCTGATCCCGGCCGGAACCGGCTTCGAACGTCACCGCGAGAGCGACATCGAGTTCACCGTCGAAGAGCCCGAGCCGATCATCGAGGAGAAGCCCGAGGAAGAGGAAGGTGCCGCGGCATCGTCCGAGGCCGAGAGCGCCTGATCCGCTTCGACTGAATCATCATCCCAAGGCCGGCTCCGTGCATTGCGGAGCCGGCCTTTTTCGTGCGAACGGATCGCAGTTGGACAGGGATGCGTTCTCCCTGTTAGCTGGGTCGATGGAGATTTCGAGCCCGCGGGTCCTGATGCTTGGGTGGGAGTTCCCCCCGGCACTGACCGGGGGGCTGGGTGTGGCGTGCGAAGGATTGGTCGGGGCGCTCGGATCGATGGTTCCGTTGCGGCTGTGGTTGCCGGGCATGGCCAGTGGTAGCGGGGGTGCGGAGGTGTCGCCATTGGATCCCTACGCTGGCGGGGGCGGGGCCTACGGGAGTGATTTGGCCCAGCGCGTGAAGAGTTTCGCGGAGTGGGCGGCGGATCGCGCCGATGCGGGTGAGTTTGATGTGATCCATGCCCACGACTGGATGACGATCCCGGCGGCGTGGGCGGTGCGGGGAAAGACGGGGCGCCCAATGATTCTTCATCTCCACTCGCTGGAGTTCGACCGGGCGGGCTCCGGTGGGAGCGGATGGATCCGGCGGATCGAGCAGACAGGGATGAGAACCGCCGACCGGGTGGTGGTGGTCAGCCGCTACATGGCGGAAGTCTGTGTGCGCGAATACGGGATCGGGCCAAGGCGGCTTGAAGTGGTTCACAACGGAGTGACTCCGGTGGAAACTTGGAAGGTGGATACCGGATCTCCCAAGCTGCTGTTTGTCGGCCGATTCACCGATCAGAAGTCACCCGAGGTGTTCGTGAGGATGGCGGAGCGAGTGGCGAGGCGGATTCCCGAAGCGACCTTCGTCATGGCAGGCGATGGTGAGTTGCTCGATCCGATGCGCCGGCTTGCGGCGGAACTCGGTCTCGCCGGCCGGATCCGCTTTCCCGGTTTCCTACAGCGCGGTCAGCTGAATGCAGAATTGGCGACCACGAGTCTGCTCTGTTTGCCGTCTCGGTCCGAACCGTTCGGATTGGTAGCGCTTGAAGCGGCTCAATTCGGCGTGCCGACCGTAGCTTTTCCTCAGTGTGGTGCGACCGAAGTCCTTGCCTCTTCAGAGATCGTGAAGAAACCCGGGCCCGACGCGATGGCGGATGCCGTTTGCGAGTTACTCTCCGATCCGGAACGGCTTGCTGGCCGGGGCAGGCAAGCTCGGGCCGAAGCCGCCGATTCGACTTGGGCCTGTGCCGCGGAGCGGTTCCTCAGGATCTACAGAAGCCTGTCAAATGGCCTGCAGAACTCCGGTTGAATCGCCGATCCGTCGCGCATCGACGTTCATCCTCTCAAGAAGCGAGAGATACAGGTTCGTCATTGGGGTCCCTTCCGCCGCCTCGATGAGTCGGCCCGGATTCAGGGTGCCGTTGCCGCCGCCCGCGAGAATCAGGGGGAGGTCGTTGTGGTTGTGCCGGTTCCCGTCACCGATTCCGCCACCGTAGACGATCATCGAGTGGTCGAGCAGGTTACCATTTCCTTCACGGGTGCTCTTCAGCCGTTCGAGGAAGGTGGCGAACTCTTCGATGTAGAAGCGATCGATTTGGGCGATCTTTTCGAGGCTCTCGGGGTTGCCCCGGTGGTGGGACAGCTCGTGGTGGCCGCTGTGAATGCCCAGCTCGGGGAATGACCGGTTCGAACCGTCGTAGGCAAGCATGAAGGTCGAGATCCGGGTCGAGTCGGTCTCGAAAGCCAGGGCCATCAGATCGAACTGGAGACGGATGTGCTCCCGATAGGATTCGGGAATGCCCTGCGGACGCTTGTCCTCAGGAATCTCCGCGCGGAAGCGCTCCGCGTTCTCAATCCGTTTCTCAATGTCTCGGACGGCGGTCAGGTATTCGTCCATCTTGCCCCGGTCGCTGGCACCGAGCTTGCGTTGCATCCGTTTGGCGTCGTCCTGGACGAAATCGAGGATGCTCTTGCGGTAGTTCCTGCGGCGCGCGTCTTCCTTCGGATCTCCGGAGCCGAAGAGCTTCTCGAACACCAGACGCGGGTCGCGTTCGGCCGGCGCGGGAGTGTTTTCGTCGAGCCACGAGAGATTGTACTGGTACGCGCAGGAGTAGCCGGAGTCGCAATGGCCGGAGCGTCGGGGCGGGTCGGTCGAGAGTTCGAGCGAAGGAACCCGGGTCTGGTGACCGATCTGCCGAGCCGCGAGTTGGTCGACTGAGATGCCGACCTCGATATTCGCACCGGCGGTCTTCCTCGCCTGGCAACCGGTCAGGAAGGTGGCGTTGGCGCGTGCATGATCTCCGGCGCCGTCACCGTTCGCGAAGGCCTTGTCGTGATCGAGATGCCGGATCACCGACAGTTGGTCCTTCACCCCGGCGAGAGGCTGGAGGGACTCCGACAACTTGAAGTCCCGACCGCTGCCCGAGGGCATCCACTTCGCGAGGTTCACGCCGTTCGGAATGTAGACGAAGGCCAACCGGGTGGGGTTGGCCGGGGCGGCTCCACCGATTGCGGCGAATGAGTCGAGCGAGGGAAGGGCAAGCGTGGCCGCGATCCCTTTGAGGAAGTTTCTTCGGCTGTGCATCACGGGCAGTGGTGTCGGGTTGGGGAAGATAACGGAACTCTGGGTTGAAATCGTTCAGCCCTCACCGCGGCGGAACTGGAACGGGACGGAGCGGATGACGGCTTTGACCATTTCCCGGGCACCTCCGCCGGCGGCCTCGGTCTCGCGGACAATCGCATCGATCGCCGGCTTGTCATACCAATCGGTTCCGCGACCGAGGGCGTAAGTGAGCATCTTGGAAGCCACCGAGCGGTGGAAGTCACTGCGGTGCTCGTCGAGGAGGATCCGTCTCAGTTCTTCGCTGCCTTGGAACTTCCGCCCGTCGGCGAGTTGGCCGGATGCGTCGATGGGCCGGCCGTTCTCCTTCATGCGGTAGGAACCGTCACCGTCGAAGTTTTCGAGCCCGAAGCCGATCGGGTCCATCAGGGCGTGGCACGAAGCGCACCCGGGATCCTCGCGGTGCTTCACCATCTGCTCGCGCAGGCTCAGGCTGTCGTCATGGCCCCCGTTGGCGGTGAGCGACGGCACGTTCGGCGGGGGCGGGGGAGGTGCCTGGTCGAGGAGGTTCTCAAGCACGTACTTTCCTCGCAGGACGGGCGACGTCCGTAGCGGGTGGGATGTCACGAGGAGAAACGAGCCATGTCCGAGGATGCCGCGGCGGGGCGTGTTCTTGAGCGAGACCTTGCGGAACTCGTTGCCTTTGACGCCGGCGACTCCGTAGTGCCGGGCGAGAGGCTCGTTCAGGAAAGAGTAATCCGCGGAGAGAAGGTCGGCGAGCGGGCGGTTCTCGCGGATGAGATGCGCGACGAGGAGTTCCGTCTCCATCCGCATCGCCGCTTTCAGGCGAAGGTCGAACCTCGGATAGGACTTCCGCGAGGGGCGGGCACTCCTCAGGTCGCGCAACTGCAACCACTGTCCGGCGAAGTTCTCGACCAGCTGATTGGCTCGCACCGATTCCAGCATGCGATCGATCTCCGCCGGAAGGTTCTCTCTCAATTTGCCTTCATCCGCGAGCCGCATCAGATGCTCGTCCGGCATCGTCGACCATAGGAAGTAGGACAGCCTCGAGGCCAAGGTGTGCTCGTCGATCCGGTGAATGCGCTCGGCGTTGTCCGGCTCGGGCTGGGGTTCGTGCCGGAAAAGGAAAGCAGGGGAGAGCAACATTGCCTCGAGACCCTGCCGGATGCCTTCCTCGATGTCCCTGCCTTCTTCCTTCGCGAGTCGTACGAAGTGGAGGTAGCGCTCCGCTTCACCGTCTTGAGGCGGCCGCCGGAAGGCCCGTCGTGCGAAGCGTTTGAAAATTCCAACCGCCCAACGGTCTTCATCGGCGGAGTCGCCAGGTCTCTCACCGAAAATTCTCACGTGGCTTGCCGGTTTCGGCTCGCGGGGACCGTCGAGAGGTCCGGTCACGCGGAGTGCCTCAATCATCAGATTACGGTCACCGCCGTCGCCCTGCGAGCGGTCCTGATAGAAGTCGTTGGTGAATGCGGCGGAGATCCGTAGCGGAGTTCGGTCGGCGACGCTTACCTCGGTAGTGTGCTCCCGCGGTTGGTCGACGGGCGCATCCACCTCCCATTCCTTCACCACCTTGTCACCGAGGCGGAACTCCATCTTCGCGTGCTCGCCGCCCGCCCGGGTCTCACCCGCGACGATCGTGATTTGGTAGCGGCCTGCGGAGGGGAAACGGAATTCGCTGAACGCGGCACCGTTCTGGGTCAGGAAGTGGCCGGAGTCGCTGCGGTGGCCGTCGCCCCGCAGTTCGCCCCCCGGCAGGGTTCGGCTCGGGAACGGCATGGGGCCCGTGTGGACCGCCTTGTCCAGCCCGACTCGCGCCGCCTCGAGGAAGCGTTCGAGGTGGGCCGGCGAGAGGGTGAGGACATCTCCGATGTTGTCGAAGCCGTAGCCGGAATCGTCGGGCGGGAGGAGGCTCCGGACATCCACCCGAATGCCGAGCAGGTCGTTGAGCGTGTTCTCGTATTCCGTTCGGTTCAGGCGACGGAGAGTGACCCGACCGGGATCGGGATTCTCCGGGTCTACCGGGAAAATCGCTTCGTCAATCCAGCGAACGATGGTTTCGCGTTCCTCGACCTTCGGCTGGAACTCATCGACTGGAGGCATCAGGCGCTGCTCAAGGTGGGTGCGGATGCGCTTCCAGCGCTCGCGGTCGGCCACCATCGACTCGATGCTGTCGAAGTCGTCGAAGGTGAGATCGCCTTTGCTCACTCCGTCGCCGTGGCAGTCGAAGCAGTAATTCTCCAGAAGTGGCAGCACTTCCTTGTCCCAACTGTCCGCGGGCGTCCCGGCCCGAAGCAGTCCGGGCAGGAGAAACAGCGCGATTCGAAGCGTGTGCACGGGGAATCCTTACGTCGGTTGATCGTCAATCCTCACAGCCCATCAGGGCATTCTTGAGGTCGCTCTCTGGAACTGCTGGGAGCTGGGAAAGTCGTGCTTGTTCCCTGCTCAAGCGGCATGCAGGTCGATGGAGTTGCAAGGATTGTGCCATCCGCAACGCAACTGCTGTGGCTGCACGGTTCGCAGCAGTGACGCGCGCTCTCGACGCATTCTCAACCGGGAAAGCGCAGTCGGGCTTTGCCGGGTGTCCCCGGCAGTCGCCGTTTCTCGCAATCCCCGGGTGGACAGTCGCGGGCAACCGGCACATGGTCGCCCCATGTCACAGCTGAAAATCGGAGTGGTTGGCCTCGGGAGGATGGGTGCGAACATGGCGCGCCGGATGAAGGATTGCGGCCATCAGGTCGTCGTGGTTCATGATGTGAGGTCGGAGGTGGCTGCGTCGGTGGCGGACGAGCTGGGAGCGAACGCCGCTGCGGATCTCGCGGAGGTGACAGCAGCAGCCGACGTGGTCTTCACCGTGGTGACGGATGACGAGGCCATGCGCTCGATTTTCTCGACCGATGCCCTGCTCAAGGACGCCGAAGGAACGGTTTTCATCAACTGCGCGACGGTCAGCCCGGCGGTGCACGCGGAAGTGGGGGAGCTGTGCGAGGCGCACGGTGCGCATTCGCTTGAAGCATGCATGGCGTCGAGCATTCCGCAGGCGCGGGAAGGAACCCTTTACCTCATGATCGGCGGAGATCCCGAGGTGTTCGACCGTGTTGAACCCTTGCTCAAAGATCTTGCCAAGTCGCTCAGCTACATCGGGACCACCGGCAAGGCCGCCCAGGTCAAGGCGCTCGTGAACATGGTGATGAACATCAACACCGCGGCCCTTGCCGAAGGTCTGGGCCTCGGGGCAGCGCTGGGACTGGACCTTGAGAAGCTGTGTGAGGTGTTCTCGCAGACCGGTGCCAATTCCAGAGTCCTCGAGACCGACAGCGAGGACATGCTTGCCCGGGATCACGATTGCTTTTTCTCCGCCGCCCATGCCGCAAAGGACAGCGGGATCGCCAATGATCTGGCGAAACAAGCCGGTGTCGAGGTGCCGCTTTCCCTCGCAACAGAAGCCCAGTACCGGCGCCTGATCGAACTTGGCAAAGGAGAGTTGGACAAATCCGCGGTGGCCGAACTGACTTTTCCCGGACGAAACGAATGAGCACCGACCTGGCAACGATCGAATTCTCCAATCGGCAGGGTGAGCGGCTGGATGCCGCCTTCCATCCGGGCAAGCCGGATCGCGGTCTGGTGATTCTCGGTCATGGCGTCACCGGCAACAAGGATCGCCCCCTGCTCGTCGGAGTGGCCGAAGGTCTGTCGGCTCTCGGCTGGCCCTGTTTGCGCATCTCGTTTTCAGGCAATGGCGATTCGGAAGGATCCTTTGGGGAGGCGACGGTCACCAAGGAGAGCGAGGATCTCCGCGATGTTCTGGACCAGCTGCCGGATGACCTGAAGATCGCTTACTGCGGCCACAGTATGGGGGCGGCCGTCGGCCTGATGACGGCGGCGGTGGATCATCGGATCCGTGTGGTCGTCAATCTCGCTGGCATGATCCGGACGGAGGAGTTTCTGGAGCGCGAATTCGGCGACGTCGAACCCGACGAGGGCTGCATGTGGGATGAGCCGGGTTGTCCCTTGTCGCGCGGCTACGTGGACGACATGGAGTCCATCGGAGATCTTCTGGACGAAGTCGGCGGCCTCGCTCGTCCTTTGCTACTGATCCACGGGACGGCGGATGATGTGGTCCTGCCGGAAGACAGTGAGGAGGCATTCGAAGCCGCATCGGAGCCCAAGAGTTTGATTCGCATCGAGGGCGCGGGGCACTCCTTCGAAGAGTCCGGATACGAACCTTTGGTCTCGGCAATCCACGAGTGGCTTGGCGAGCACCTTCGCTGATTTCGGGCGAGGGATTCCGCGGGGATCTACGCAGATTTGGCGTGGAATGCCTGTTTTAGCGTGGATTACCGATATGGGTGAGTCCATTCGCTGAGATTTGGTCTGGCGATTGCTACCGCGATCCCGCCCGTAGGATAGGGGAGGATGCAGTCGTCCTCCCCCGCGACTCGTGTCGTTGTGGGCGCATTCTCAACGGAACACATATGAGGGTCAGTGTCAGAAATCACGGTCCTGGATGGCTTTTTGATCAATCATCCAGAGAAACAGCCCAATCCCTACAAATCCGCAACCTCACTTGAGTTTGCGGGTTTGAAGTGGCAATATTTGGCTCTAAGGGAGCGGATTCCTGAGGAAAGTAGCTGTCTTCGCTAGAAAATGAATTCATTTCGATTTCGTGGATACCGGTCGCGCAAGGCGAGCCGGAAGGGTTTTGCCTTGGTCGTCACCGTCACGCTGATGGTGCTGATGTCATTGCTGGCGGTGGGGCTTCTGAGCTTGGCAACGATCCAGACGCGATCGTCGCGCAACGGCGAGGCCCAGGCGCGTGCGAAGGCGAATGCTCGGCTGGCTCTCCAGATCGCCATTGGCAAGCTTCAGACTTATGCCGGTCCCGACCAGCGGGTCACCGCGGGCGCCGAAATCGTCGCGAGCGACAACAACCCCCGCTGGGTCGGCGTGTGGCGCAGCAACGAGGATGAGGAACTCGGCACGCCGCTGGTCGATTGGTCGCGACGCGACTCCGCGCTAGTTGATGCCCGGCAGGCGCGTCGTGTCGGCTCGAATGATCTTTTCGAAGGATGGTTGGTCAGTGGCGAACCTGGCGATGATCCGGATTCGGCCTCAGGACCGACGATTGAGTTGGTGGGTTCCGGTAGCGTCGCGCGTGCGGAAGACGAGGTCAGCGTGCCGCTGGTTACGGTGACGGACAGTCAGGGCCAGCCGGGATCGTATGCTTTCTGGTGCTCGGACGAGTCGATGAAGGTCAGCCTGAACGTTCCCTTGGCCGAACCGGGCGACGATCCCCAAGGCGTCGAGCCGCCGGAGCGGTATGGCATTGAGGATCTCGCGGGGCTCGATGGCTACCGTGGACTGCGGGACGAAGATCTGCTCAAGCTGACCGATTATCGTCAGGCGGAGCTCGCCGGTATCGGTGATGCGGCGGCACTGCGCGAAAATTTCCACTCCGCGGGCAACCGCGCGTCTGCTGTTCTTGCCGACACGCTGCGCGGCGGCCTCAAGCGGGACCTCACGGTGTTCATCGAGGATGGTGAAGTCGAAAGCCTCGGAGACAACCTGCCGGCGCTGACCGAAAACTCTCCGCTTCTGCAGGGCGAGAAGCGAAAGGTCCAAGGTCCCAAGCTCGGGGTGTTGCGTTCCTTCGCCAAGCTCGCGGAGCGGGGGTCATCGGGAGATGTCGAAGTCTCGGCCAGTCCGAACCTCGTTGCGGGTGACAAGTTCGGAGAGATTCCCGACCTGACGCGCTACACCGGTCAGCCGGTTCACCCCGTCATCGCCCAAGCCGAGATTTACACGCGGGTGTGCTACGTCCGCGGTTACATCACGATGCATTTCTATCCGCGGGTCGTTCTGTGGAATCCATACAACGCTCCGTTGAAATCGCAGTCCTACACGCTCGATTTCAATCAGTGCATCAACGACTCGATGACCATCGAGAAGCGCAACGGTTCGACGACCGATGTCGGTGGCCGTGCTTACAACCCGCGGGGGAACAAGGGCGACCGCCTGAGCTTCACCATCGAGGCGACGGCCTTCGAACCGGGAGAGGCCCTCGTGTTCTCCGCCAAGCCGGGTGGGGGCACGCTTGCCGGCCGGGCCACTCCTCTGGTGCAGCGCGACGCGACCGGGAACAACGTGCTCAGTGCGGAGATTGATCCGAACCAGCTCACCAATTTCTATCTGGTCCTGGGCAACCGGCTTTCCGGGGTTTCGTCGCGGGACCTGCCCCTGTATGCGAACCACAACCGGGGAAGTTACTACTGGGTCGACATGATGGACTGGTGGGAGCGCAATCCGGACAACGGCCTCAAGATCAGCCTCCATCTCGGAAGTGCGAACAGCTACGGGGATCGTCTCGATCTGCCGCTCCTGCAGCTCATCGACACCGACAACTGGCGCCGTGGCTACGAGGGCGGTTTCAACAACGGCCGTTGGAGGGTCGGAGGTGTTGAGCCGGTCTACGACTACGAGCGCACCGCCGACTTCGAACCGTGGACCCGTGGGGTTTACGGCATCCGCTACAAGTGGTGGGTCGAGCGCAATCCCTACAATTATGCCGGAACCGGAGGCCAGCGGTTCTGGGGAGCGGCGGTTACCGCCGACTACAACGTGCGCGCCCCATTCTGCCATCGCAGCCCGTTCGACGCGGTGACCGACAATGGCGAGGAGCACCACTGGTACATGTGGGGACCCTACACCTGCGACCGCCAGCAAGGGCTCCCGTTCGTGTCTCCGGAGCGTGCGGCCCACGGTGGATCCAACGGCTTCCGCGGCAACCCGTTCTTCGGTGGCGCGTCCAGCCAGCCCTCAACGGTTTACCCGATCTACGACCTGCCCACGGACGGGGAGCGGATTGTTTCTCTGGGGCGGTTTCAGAATGCCCAGCTGACGCCGTTCATCTGGCACACCAGTTTTCCTATCGGAAACTCGTGGGTTCCGCCGAACCTGACCCGCCGCGAACAGAGCACCGACTCGTCCCGTGTGATGGACACCGCGTGGGACGACTACGTGCCCCACCTTCCCGAGTGGATGAAGCAAGGGAGGGACGAGGATGAAGAAGTCATCTACGACCTTGCCTACGAGGCGAATCACGAGCTCTGGGACCGATATTTCCTGAGCGGAGCCACGGCCGATGAAAAACGCCGGTTCTCGGTCAATCCTTCCGCTTCTCCGCTGCCCAACTCGCGGCTTGTGCCGATCGCCGGTTCCACAGCCGAAGCCGAGCGTCTCGACAATTTCTACCAGGCTGCTTCCGAAATGCTGCTGGCCGGCGCGTTCAACGTGAATACCACCGACGTCGACGCTTGGCGGGCGTTGTTCGCGTCGTTGAAGGACCGCGAGGGCTCGGGAGCGAGCTTCCCGCGATTCCAAGATCCCGAGGACGACGAACACGATCCGACCGATCCATACAATCCGAAGGCCTGGAGCGGTTTCCGTTCACTGAGCGACGAACAACTCGACTCGCTCGCGACTTCCCTCGTCAATCAGGTAAAGCGGAGAGGGCCGTTCATTTCGGTCAGTGATTTCGTCAACCGGCGGTTGGCGCGCGACCGCGGCCGTGGATCCGAGCACGGATTGATGGGGCCGCTGCAGCAGGCGATCGAGGATGCCGGGATCAATGAAGGGTTGGAAGGTGGAGATGTCGCAATGCTCTCGACCGGCTACGGCAACGCGTCCTACGAGCCGGGATCGAAGTCGGACGAGTGGGCGCCCCAGGAGCATCTTCGTTCATCGAAGGCCGTGGGTATGCCGACCTACCTCCAGCAGGGTGATCTGCTTCAGCCACTGGGTTCGATGCTAGTCGCCCGCGGTGACACATTTGTGGTCCGGGCCTACGGCGATGCCCGTAGCGAGGATGGATCCAAAGTGGTGGCGCGCGCGTGGTGCGAGGCCGAAGTGCAGCGCCTTCCCGGCTACGTGGTGAGCACAGACCCGGCGGAGGAACCTCCGTTCGATGCCGACGGCCAGCCGAATTCGCAGATTTCGGAAGCCAGCCGCCGCTTCGGTCGCCGCTTCGAGATCGTTTCCTTCCGTTGGCTGAATTCCACCGAGATCTGACTTCTTCCGTCGCGATGATTTTGCGCCTTCTTGTTTTTGTCTGTGGTCTCAACCTGGCCTTCGGGCAGTCGCCCCCGCCTCCACCCCCGCCGGAGGAGGGCGAGGACCAGAAGCCTCGGAGAAATATCGATCTCAGCGAGGTTCCGATTCCGGAGGCTGATCGGGAAGCACGCGAGCCCGACTTGACGTCCGCCGAGAGGAAGGGGATTCCGATTCAGATCGCCGTGGTCCCGGTGGGCTTCGTGCCGCCGCCGATCATGACTCTCGATGAGAACGGCATGCCGAAGGAGACCTACAGGAATCCGCTCGAATACCCACCTGTGGTGTACCACGTGAAGACCGAGAAGGGCACGATCCGGGTGATGGGTTCGCAGAACCAGGTGGGTCCGCCAACCCGGATTCCGCGGACTTCGGAGGTGTCGTTGTCATATGAGGTTCCGCTGGGCGATGGCGAAGTCCGGGAATCGAAGGATCCCGACCTCCGCGCGATCGCGGGCTTCGGTGTTCCTCCCGGGGCCACCCATCTTGTCGTCATTCTCTGGAAAGATCCGAAGTCGAAGCTCTGGACCAAGCCGAACTTCCGGGTGATCGACGTTTCTCCAAGCTCCCTGAAAAAGAATGAAGTCGTCGTGGTCAATGCCTCCGGGCGTGATCTGGCCCTGCATCGTGGCGATGCGCCCTTCAAGATCGATTCGGGCTTCATGGGCACCGTCGAACTCGGAATGAATGCCGACGGCCAGATGCCGCTCATCGTGGCGGCCCAGAGCGGTGCCGACTGGGCGCAACTCTCGAAGACGCTGGTGGGTCCGCGCGAAGACGAGCGGGTTTTCCTCATCGCGTGGCGAGCTCCCGCAAGTCCGGCCCAGCCCAGCGGCGTCAGTGTCAGCTATGTCCGCAAGCGGTTGAAAGATGCCGAACCTTTTGTGGCTCCCGAGAGGTGACTTGGCAATGGTTCACCGTTGGTCGATTCTGACCGGGTGATCTGGAAGCTTCCGCATCGCGAAGTCCGGTTTCCCCGCCGTCCGCTGGTGATGGGAATCGTCAACGTCAACGACGATTCCTTCTCAGGCGACGGTACGCTCGTCATCGAGGACGCGCTCGGGATCGCACGAGCTCATGCGGAAGCCGGGGCGGATATCATCGACGTCGGGGCCGAGAGTGCCCGGACGAATCGAGAGGCGGTAGCGATCGAAGAGGAAGTCCGGCGTCTGTACGGGTTCTTTGAGCGGTGGGAGTTGGTGGTTGCGGAAGCGGTTCCGAGAGATTCCGAACAGGTGTGGCCACCGGTTATTTCGGTGAACACGTGGCGCCCCGAGGTCGTCGAGGCCGTGCTCGGACAGGGAGTGGAGCTGATCAATGATATCGGGGGACTTCCCGACGACCGGAATGCCCGGCTTTGCGCGAGAACCGGAGCTTCGCTCGTGATCATGCACACCGTAGGTGAGCCGAAGGTCCCACACTTTCACCAGAGCTGGACGGATGTGGTCGCTGCCATGGAGCGCTTCTTCGATGAGAAGGTCCTGATGGCGGAAAAGGCGGGGTTGGCTGCGGAGCGCATCGTGCTTGATCCCGGTATCGACTTCGCGAAGCAGCGTGATGACAACCTCACGGTCTATCGCGATCTCGAGCGCCTCGGGCGTTTCGAGCGTCCGTTGCTGGTTCCCGTGAGCCGGAAGACGGTCATCGGCGAGGTGCTCGACCTTCCCGATCCGGTCGAGCGCGATGCCGGCACGGTAGCTTGTGCCGCGGCGGCCGTCCGCAGAGGAGGCTCGATCCTGCGCGTCCACAATGTCGAGGCGGTCTGGCAGTCCTTACGGGTTCTGACGCAGCTGGCCTAGTCGAGTTGCTCTTTGCCCAGTGCTTCGATGTATCCGAGGAGGTCGGGCAGAAAGCTGTCGAAAGTATCGAAGATGTCATCGCGGCGTCGGTTGAAATCGACCATCGCGGTCGCGATCGCGGCACAGGCAGGCCGGCGCTCGGCCACGCGATTGAAGACTTCCTGAAGTCCGGAGCCGGTCCCATAGTGGCCCAGCCAGTCGTCGTTGATGCGGTCTTCTAGATTCCCGGAAAGCTCGATGGGCAGCCATGACGAGTTTTCCTTCAGTTCGTCGTAGAAACCGTCGAGGAAATCGCGAAGGGGTTTCGGATGCCTGCTTTCCCATGTGGTCGCCAGCACATGATCGAAGCAGATATCGAGGATCGCGTTCGCGAAACGGCGTCTCGGTCCGGTGAAAAAGTCACGGGCGCGGCAGACGGCCGGATGATCGTCGGTGAACCGGTCGATCTTCCGATGCCGCACGATGCCGGCTACCACGCGGTCCGGCAGCGGGATCTCCTCGGGGGTCCCCGTGATGAAGTCGCCCAGCAGGTTTCCGATGCGCGAGGCGGCATGGTCCTCGGCGAGAAACAGGTGGGCGAGATAGTTCATCGATCCGTCACCGAGGAAAGAAGGTCCCGATAGGTTTGGAGAGCGCCGTCGTAGACGGGTGCAAGAGAACGGTCGGGTTCGATTCGCGAGTCTGCGGCGGGTTGACAGAAGGTCGCGGTCAGTTCGGCGAGGCTTCTTCCGCAGGCGTGGCCCGCCCGGAGTGCGGCGCCGAGTGCGGCGCCATTCGCGACGGCGAATCGTTCGACGGGAGCCTGGAAGATGTTGGCGATCAATCGGGCGATGCCGTCGTTCTGCGAGGCGCCCCCGGTCAGGCGGATCAATGTGGGCTGCTCCCCGAGCCACTGCGAGTGAAGCCGCATGTTGAGGAACTGGCCCTCGAGCAGAGCCCTCACTTCGACCGGTGCGGGTTGGTCGGCCGGGAAACTGCGGGTCGGTCCGGCGAAGTCGTGACGGGGTGTGATCTCTGGGCCGAAGAAGGGAAGCATCACCCGGCCATCGTTTCCGGCAGGTGTCGCCGAAAGTCCTTCGGTATCGAAGTCGGCCCACGAAAGTCCGAGCTGGTCGCGAAGGGTCTCGCGAGCCAGCGAGCCGTTGAGGAAGCAGATCAGGGACATGAACCCGCCCGCCGGATTGCCGAAGACATGCCCGAAGCCCTTGGGATCGGTCACCGGTTCGGACATCGCGGCGAAGAATGTGTCGCTGGTGCCGAGTGAGATCACGAATGTGCCCGGTTCGGTGGCTCCCATGCCAACCAGCGAGGAAGGATTGTCGCCGGTGGAGAGGATCACCTTGCACCTACTGGAGAATCCGTATTTGGAAACAAAGTAGTTCGAGATGGTTCCGGCAACCGTCGCCGATGGCGCGGTGGGCGGAAGCTTCGCGCCCAGTCCGGGAGCGGTGGCGTCGAGCAGGCCGGGGTCCCAATCAAGAAGGCGCAGGTTGAGCAGGTTCATCCCGGCTCCGTCTCCATGATCGATGGCGACGGATCTCCCCGCGAGGAGGGAGCCGACGAACGAAGATACCAGATGGATGATCGAAGTGCGCTCGTAGCCGGCGGGATCCTGCTTGAAGAAGCGCCGGATCTGGGGGCCGGTAAAACGTTCGATGGCGATCGAACCCGAGCGGGCGCAGACCTCGGCGTTTCCACCCGCCGCTGCGGCGATTTCGGCGCACTCCTCGGAAGTCGAGGTGTCCATCCAGATCGGGGCGGTCGCTCTCGACAGGGCCGGAGAGATCTGTTCGACCAAAGCCTTGGCGGGATCGAGGGAGCCGAGTCGCCGTTCGAGGCTTTCATCGAAGTAGACTGATCCGTGCTGTTGTCCTGACGCTGCGACCGCCTCAACGGATGACAGGTCAAACGTCTCCGAAAGCTTGGAAAGCAGGAGATCCAGAGCCTCCATCCACATCCGGGGGTCGGCATGAACTTCACCCTTCTCTCCGCCCGGGATGAAGCCGCTCGGGCTGCCGTAGGACGGGAGGTCGGTGCCGAAATTGACGGACGCTTCATGAGTGATGACCCCATTGGAGGGGTCGATCACCATGGCCGACAACGACTGAGTGGAGGAGTCGAGACCGAGGAACATGCTGGTGATCAAAGGATCCCGCGGCGGTCGCTTCCAGTCATTATCCTGACAATCCTGCTCGGGGTTCTACCGGGAACGGGCGAGCCCGGCTGCGCGGGATTCACAGGCCGAGTTCGTCGCGGAGGTCCTGGAACAGGTCATCCTCCTCCGGTGGCGGTGGTGGTTCGGGGCTTTTCATCGTTCGAAAGGCCCTTCGTTCGCCGCCGTCTCGATGGTTGTATCAGGCAGGTTCTCGCCGGCGCTTTCGGCCCAGTGTTGGAGGAAGAACTTCTTCTCGTCCGTCAGGAACCGGTCGGAGGTTCCGAGAATCGGCCGCAGTGAGGTGGTCAGTTGGAGAGTCACGAGGAGGAAGATGAAGCACCAGATCGCCAGCGGTCCCTTCTGCTTTGCTCCATGGACGCGCAGGGCCGTAAGGATGAAGCGGAACGCGAAGACAAGCGCGACCAGCCAGGATCCGACCGACAGTGTGCCCATGAAGCCGAATGAGCGCGTGCCTTGGGTGAAGATCCAGACGGCGGGTGCGAAGCCGAGCAGGAGGAGCCCGGCGAGAGCGAGCATCGCGCCGAGGAGCGAGCCGAGACGCCCAGCGGATGCTGTTGAGCCCGCGAGGCAGGAGAAGATGTACAGGCTGGGATAGCAAATCAGGCCCGCGAAGAGCAGACCCGCACCAAGCTTGAGAGGAGCGGCCCAGAGTTGCTCATGGTAAGCGAAGGTCCCAAGGACGAAGCCGAATACGAGCATCGAAACGAGGGCCATGATGCCGAGATTGGCGAGTGATCTCGGACGCTCGATGCATTCGTGCCCGGCGAGGTCGGCCGGTCGCCGTAGCAGTGCTTCGAAGAGGTCCCGGAGTTTGGAGCTGTCGGGCAGCGGATGGGGTGCGGGAGCCGACGGTTCGGAGCCGGGGATCGGAGGCGGATTGTCGTTGTTCATGATGTTTGGATTCGGGTTCGGTGATGATGGATTCGAGCGAGAAGGAGGGTGCCGGTGACGACGGCGATCATGCAGGTGACCGCGAAGGCTCCCGGATCGAGAGACGCGTAACTTTTGCGGGCCGATGCGAGGACCGCCTCGTAGAAGCTGCCCCGCATCGGATTTGGGCGGAGGAAGGCAACCTCCAGCGAAGGCGACCCGAAGAAGGGCCGGAAGATCCACGAGAACTGGGCACCGATGAATGCGTTGCCTCCGAGCCAGGCGAGAAGTGTGGCTATTGCCACGTGGCGGGACGTGCAGTGCTCGCGCAGCAACTGACCGAGCCGGATCACACCGATGGCTCCCGCGACCGCGATGAGGGAAGTGTGGGCGAGAAGGTATCCGGCATGAGCCGATGAGGCTTCGGGAGAGTCCGGCGGAGGTGCGTTGAGGGCGAGAAAGAAGGTGACCGGCGCGACGGATCCCAGAATCAGGCCTGAAATCGCGAATGCGCCGAGCAAGGCCTGCAGCGATTGCCGGAATCCCAGTCCGCTGCCGAGAAGCAAGCCAAGCATTCCGTTGAGCATCCCGTTGCATCCCAAGGTGCAGGCGATCAGGAGGGGCATCTTGATCGCCACATACAGGCCCATGACCGGGGATCTCCAGAATCCGACCGTGAGTCCGTAGAGTGCGAATCCGAGAGCGGTCACCAACCCTGTGCGGGCCAGATCCCGTCGGGATGCGCGCTTGAGGGTTTCGATCGGAGGATTGAGGAATTCCCGCATTGGACCTCGCCATACGAATACGGCCAGGTGAATCCCTGATGAAGGGGCGGTGCTTTCGGTGTGAACTCAGTGTTCCAACTCCGGCGGGGAGCTCCCAGAGCCTTCAGACCTTGCTCCGTGATCGCGTAGCAGACGTGGTGACGATTCCGGGTTGTAATCCCTCCACGATCAGGGGGAGAAGCCGGCAGGAGTGTTTCCGACGGTTGCCTGAGCGTTCCCAACCACCTCAGAGCTATGAAGATTCAATCACTTCGTCACCGCAGCCGTGGAGTGACCTTGCTGGAGCTGACCGTCATCATCCTCGTCCTGCTGTCGCTGGTCACGATCCTGTTCGTCGGTGCCCGTGCGTGGAAGCGCGGGTCGGAGCGCACCGCGTGCCTGATGAATATCCGGATGGCGCAGCAGGCCACCCGATCCCTGCAGAATCTCTGCGATCTTCCCGAAGGTGCCACCCTCGACATGGCGGAAGATCTTATCGGCAGCGGCAACTTTATCGAGATCGAGCCGATTTGTCCGGGCGGCGGAACTTACGAGTTCGCCAAGCAGTTTCCTCCAATCGGAGTTCCGGCGCTCGCCTGTTCGCTGGCCGCCGCCGCTGACCACCAGCCACCGTCCTCCGTTGGCTGGTGATCGCCGAGTCTCTCCTTGATCAAGGCTCGGGGAACTCCTGAACAAAGAACATCCGGGGATTGGAACCCGTGTCGATCAGGAGTTGCAAGGTCACCACTTCGCGGCTGCCGGTCGTTGTCGTGGACGAAACCGAGTAGTCGACACCGGGAACCATCGTCGTCCATCCTCCGAGCGTTGACGACATTTTGTAGACCGGGGTGACGTCAGACGCGTTGGTCCGGTGCGAGAAGACGAGTTGGTGGCCATTGATCGCGGGCATCGCATCGGAGTCGTGCTCCAAGGTCGGATCCGCTCCGAGTGCGTAGTCGAGGAAATTGCTGAGACCGTTTCCGTTCTCGTCACCCGAGGTCGAGAGGGCGGGGAAGAGTGACGTGAACGAGTCCTGCGTGTTCACGAAGATGCCCTCGTAGGCTCCGAGGTCGACGGTCACGTTCTGGATCCTGTCGTTGCCGGCGAGGTCAGTGAGGATATCGGCGATGGTTTCCGTTCCGAGGCCTGAGCCATCGAGGTCGGCGCTGTTCAGGCCCGCGTTTGCCGCGGCGGATCCGGATCCGAGGCGGAGGTCACCTGTGGTGGTCGGAGCGGTCGCGGGGTCTGTCGGTGTAGTGAAAACGGGATCGGCGTCGAGGTTGCCGCCGAGATCAGAACCCGCCGTCGCATTCCACGAGGTGCTGCCACCGGTGTTGGCGACAATGGAGTGTGAAAAGGAGGGGGTGGAGTTGAAGTTCGTTACCGATGCCGCAAGGACGTTTGTGGCGCCAGCCGCGGAGTTGTTCCAGATGACGCAGTTGTTCAGGGCAGGGTTCGAGTTGGTGCTGTGGTAGCAGGCTGAGCCGGCTGCCTCGGTTCCGCGGTTTCCTGTGATCGTCACATTGGTGAAGACCGGAGTCGCGAAAGAGATCGCGTAGTAGGCGGATCCGAATCGGGCTTGGTTGCCGGATAACGTCGAGTTGAAGAGCACGGGAGGCCCGGCGGTTCCGGAGTTGTTGAAATAGAGCGCACCACCATTCTGGCCTGCGGAGTTGCCACGGAACATGCAACGCTCAAACCTGCTTGAGGAAGCGTAGTTGAAGAACGCGCCTCCATAGTATCCGGAGTAGTTGGAGTCGAATTGGCAATCGATGAACTCGGGAAGGGACGACGCGCTATCCACCGCGCCACCGTAAGTGGAGGTCTCGTTGCCAACGAACCGGCACCCCGTGAACACCGGAGCACACACGCCGGGCGACAGTGTGCTGAGGCTGACGGCTCCGCCCGATTGACCAGACTTGTTCGCTGTGAACATGCAGTGGTTGATGGTCGGCGATCCGCTGTTGATACAGACGAGTCCGCCACCCCGGTTCTGAGGAAAGCTATTGGCGTTGCCACCACGGATCGTGAGACCGTCAAGCACGGCAGACGCGTCGGTGCCGGTGCCGGTGACCACCTGATAGGAGTTGTCGCCGACGTTGGTGAAGCCGGGTGCATCATCGCCGAGGAGGTCGCCGGAGAGAACGGTGCCGTTGGTCTCGGGGTCGGGGTTCCGGGCCGACAGGTCGGACTCGCTTCCGCTGAAGCCCCCGTAGATCGCGACTCCGTTGAGGAGAACGAAGCTCTTGGTTCGGTCTGTCCCGCCAGGATCGGGAGTGTAGGTTCCCTGCGCGACCCAGATCTCATCGTCGCTGGTGGTCAGGGCGGCGGCGGCGAGCGCGGATTGCAGGTCTTGGAAGGCAAGTTCCCAAGTGCTGCCGTCGCCACCGGGATCGGCGGCGGCATCAACGTGGATTCGGGCGGTGTCGGCCGACTGGGCGACGAGGATCGAGGACACGGTGAGACCGGTCACTGCAAGTGCTAGCTTGTTCATCGGATCAGGTGGGAAGGGCCTGCCGGGGGGGCGCGGGGGACGCGGAAGCCTAGGAGTTACGGAACACTAGAACCTCTTAAAATTTTAAAAAAGTCAAGCATTGTTCCAAAAGAGTCTCGTGGAGCGACTCCCAATCGCGTAGGCGTCTCTCGAATACGGCTCGATCGAGCCCAGAGCGACGCTCCCGGCCAAGTGCCCCCGGCGGCATCTCCAAGCGGGGAACGCTTTGCTCAGCGCCTTTCCTGAGGCCGTCGTCTCCTCCCTCCCCGGCGGCGGGATCGGGACGGGCGTTGGCCCGTACCGGCATCCTTCTTCGGGATTCTGCGATTGGCGTGCGAATCCGCAACCCCTGCGAGGTGATCAGGGTGTGAACTATCGATCGGGATACTCATCCGGATGAGATTCTCGATCTGCCGGAGTTCCTTCAGTTCATCCGCTGTGCAGAAAGACAGGGCTTGGCCGACGGCTCCGGCGCGCCCGGTGCGGCCGATCCGGTGGACGTAAGCCTCCGGTTCCTTGGGGAGATCGAAGTTCACAACGAGAGTGACGGCTTTCACATCGACCCCGCGGGCGGCGACATCCGTGGCAACGAGCACCGGGAGGCGACCGTTGCGGAAGCGCTCGAGGGTGCGGTCGCGTTGTGGCTGCGAACGGTTGCCATGGATGGCCTCGGCATCGATGCCGGACTTGCTGATGAATTTCGCAAGTTTATCGGCGCCATATTTGGTGCGGGCGAAGACGATACTGAGTTCGCCGGACTTTCGGGCCTTGAGGAGTTCGACGAGTTGGGGCCGCTTCCGCTCCGGTGAGAGAAAGCGCAACTGCTGCTCGACCTTCTCTGCGGTTGTGGTTTCCGGTGCGATGGTAACGCTTGCCGGATCCCGGAGAATGCTGTGAGCGAGCTCGACAATCGACGGAGCCAAGGTCGCCGAGAAGAAAAGGGATTGTCGTTTTGCCGGAAGGTGGGAGACGATCTTCCGGACATCCCTCACGAAGCCCATGTCGAGCATGCGATCGACTTCATCGAGGACGAAGAACTCGACTGCGGACAGGTCGACGAATCCCTGATCGACGAGATCGAGAAGTCGACCGGGGCAACCGACGAGAATGTCGATCCCCTTGCGCATCGCCTGAACTTGGGGGCGCTGGCCGACACCGCCGTAGATCAGCGTATGACGGAACCCAAGGCCGCTGCCGTAGGTTTCGAGGCTCTTCCCGACTTGGGTTGCGAGTTCGCGGGTCGGAGTGAGCACCAGAACGCGGGCTTGCTTGGGTCGGGTCCGCTTCGGGTTGTCGTGAAGCTTCTGAAGAATCGGCAGTGAAAAAGCGGCGGTTTTGCCGGTTCCGGTTTGCGCGCAGCCGAGGAGGTCGCGGCCTTTAAGAAGCAACGGGATCGCCTGCGCCTGGACAGGTGAGGGGGTCGTGTAGTTGCGGTCAGCGAGTGCACGCTGAATGGGGGCGGCCAATGGTAGGTCCGCGAAGCGGGTGATATTCATAATTTGGGATTGCCGCAGGCCGGGGTTCGGCGCGTCGGCGGGACGATGAGGAATGGAGGGTGAAGCCGCGTCGGATCCCTCATCGAACGGGGACCGGAATCGGTTGCGGAACTTCGGATCGTCCGCGCGCCTCCCGGTGGGGAGGGCGGCCGAGGCATAGCGGGGATCCGCCGCTTGGCAAGGACCAACCGACATTTCCGGCGTCGCACTTGGCGGACTCCGGGACGCGGTTAGGATGAGGTCCTTCCTGATGTCGGACCTTCAACCCAGCCAGAAACGGGCGGCGGCACTGATTGTGGCGGCCCAGAGTTGCACCAAACTCGGTGACGTCCTGACCAACCCGAAGACGGTTCTTACCTGGCTGCTTTCCTCCCTCGGGACGTCGGGGGCGGTCCTGTCGATGCTGGTGCCGGTTCGCGAATCCGGTTCGATGCTTCCTCAACTTTTCGTCTCGGGGTGGGTGCAGCGATTTCAGCGGCGGAAATGGGTGTTTGCAGGTGGGGCGATCGGCCAGGCGGTATGCATCGCGTCGATGGGAGCCGCTGCCTTGGTGTGCCCGCCAACCGCCGCCGGCGTCGTCATCGTCGTGGCTCTGGCCGGCTTTGCTTTCGCGAGATCGTTTTGCTCGATCAGTTCGAAGGATGTGTTGGGGCGAACGATTCCGAAGGGTTTCCGCGGTCGAGTCGGCGGCCTGTCCAACGCGATTTCGGGGGTGCTGTCGGCAGGAGCGGCGGTGGCGCTGCTGGTCGGGCCGGAGCGTGATGCCACGCGGTTCCTCGCCTGGCTGGTTCTCGGAGCATCGATGCTTTGGGTCCTCGGTGCCGCGGCCTATGCCATGGTGAAGGAACCGGTTCCGGAGTCGGAGGAGTCCGGCGAGCAACCGGCTGCAACCATCGGCTCGAGACTCCGGATGGTGCGTGATGACCGGAGGTTCCGACGGTTTGTGATTGCCCGCAGCCTGCTGTTGGGGAGCTCGCTGGCGTCGCCACTTTTCGTCGTGCTGGGCCATGGCGGAAACGCATCCATGGGGGCGCTCGTCGGTTTTCTGGTCGCGTCGGGTGTCGCCAGCGGAACCAGTTCGTTCCTTTGGGGCAAGCTGGCTGACAGGGCGGGTCGCCTCGCCATGGCATTCGGTGGCGCTGTTGCAGCCTTCGTGGGCTTCAGCGCCATGTTGATCGCTTGGCGGGCGCCCGGGTGGTCCGGGCATTTCCTCGTGTGGCCATTTCTCTACCTGCTCTTCAACATCGGCTACGCGGGGGTGCGGCTCGGCCGGAAGACCTGGGTTGTCGACGCGGCGGAAGGGGATAGGAGAACGGACTATGTCTCGGCCTCGAATACGCTGATTGCGGTGATCATCCTGATTGTCGGCGCCCTTGCGTCGCCCCTGCAAGCGTGGTCTCCACTGGCCCTGCTCGCCGTCTACTCGGTCTTTTGCGCCGTCGGGGGGCTCGCGGCCTCAGGTCTGGCGGCGGAGAGAGATTAGTCCGTGCCTGAAAGGGTTTTCCATGCAAGGTTTGAAGTGGGTCCGAGATTTGGACGCACTCGAAAACCAACCAACACAAGGTCATGCTACGATGGGCTCTTATCTTTCTCGTGGTGGCGATCATCGCCGCCGTCTTCGGATTTGGTGGCATCGCGGCTGGAGCCGCGGAAATCGCCAAGATCATTTTCTACATCTTCATTGTCCTGCTGGTCCTTTCCCTGATCCTGAATGCAGTCAAAAGATAGTGAACCGTTGCCACCCGATTACCGATGAAACGACTCCTACTCATTCCCATCGCCGTGCTGCCGTTTTTCGTGGCTGCGTCCTGTAAGGAGAAGACTCCTGAAGAAAAGGCCGCCGAGGCCATTGAAGACGCGGTCGAAGAGATCGGTGATGCCATCGAGGAGGCGACCGATTGATAGAGTCCGGCATCCTGAAGTCGCTTCGGACGGTTCGCCATGAAGACGCGTCTTGAATCGGACAGTCTCGGGTCGGTTGAAGTCAGGGAGGACCGCTACTGGGGCGCTCAGACCCAGCGGTCGCTCACGAATTTCCCGATCGGTTCCGATCGCATGCCGATTCGGTTGATCCATGCTCTCGGGCTGGTGAAGCGCGCCGTCGCCGAGACGAATCGGGAACTGGGACTGATCCCGGCAGACATCGGCAGGGCGATTGCCGATGCCGCTCAGGAAGTGTTCGACGGCAAGTGGGACAAGCACTTTCCGTTGTCGGTCTGGCAAACGGGCTCCGGTACGCAGACCAACATGAATGTCAACGAGGTGGTTGCGAACCGGGCCAACGAGATTCTCGGTGGGGAACTTGGCAGCAAGGACCCGGTCCATCCGAATGACCACGTCAATCGGTCCCAGTCATCGAACGACGTTTTCCCGACAGCGATGCATATCTCGGCTGTTGCAGAAGCTCGCCGGGTTTTGCTGCCCGGGCTGGAGATGCTGCGGAGGGCGCTGGAAGCGAAATCCGGGGAGTTTTCCCACATCGTCAAGACCGGCAGAACCCACTGCCAGGACGCCACGCCGCTCACCCTTGGGCAGGAGTTCAGCGGCTACGCGCGGCAGGTCGAATTGGGAGTGGTGAGGGTAGAGGCAGCGCTCGCCGGACTTCACGAGCTCGCCCTCGGAGGAACCGCGGTGGGAACGGGCCTGAATACGGTGGAAGGGTTCGCCGAGCGGGCGATTGCCCGTCTCGCCGAGCTCACGGGAGAGCCGTTTGTTCCTGCCGGGAACCGCTTCGAAGCCATCGCCGCCCACGATGCGGTGGTGGCCATGTCGGGTGCACTGAAGTCGGTGGCTGCCTCGCTTTTCAAGATCGCGAACGACCTTCGCCTGCTCGGATCGGGTCCCCGGTGCGGCTTGGGAGAACTTGAACTTCCGGCAAACGAACCGGGATCATCGATCATGCCGGGTAAGGTCAACCCGACCCAGTGCGAAGCTCTGACCCAGGTTTGCATCGAGGTGATGGGAAACGATGCGGCGATCGGGATGGCCGGAAGTCAGGGACAGTTCGAGTTGAACACCTTCAAGCCGGTGATGATTCACAATCTTCTGCGTTCCATCCGGTTGCTGGGCGACGCGTCCGCCAGCTTCACGGAGCGATGCGTCGAAGGGATACGGGCCAACGAGACCCGTATCCGGGAGTCGCTCGAGCGCAGTCTGATGTCGGTGACGGCTCTGGTGCCCGAAATCGGCTACGACAAGGCGGCCGAGATCGCCAAGGCTGCGCACCGGAACGGAACGACGCTCCGGGAAGAGGTGCTGGCGAGTGGGGTTGTCGACGCGAGCCGTTTCGACCGACTGATGGATTTCGAGGCGATGACCCGGCCATCGCCGGATTAACCCGATCTTAACAAAAAAGGTCCCTTTCCGCATCATCGCTTCACGCCCGGGTATTGCACTTGGGGTCATGAAAACCCCAACCGCCCTCTGTCTTGCCGCCATTTCCGCTGTTGCCTCGGCCGCCGAAACCGCCGAGGGGGTCCTCGACCTGACCCGGCCCGAGGCCTACGCGGACCAGCCGGTTCCGGCGTACATCAATCGGGACAACACGCCGCCCGGGAATCCGATCACCGATCTCGGGGCGACGTTGGGACGCGTGCTTTTCTACGACAAGCGGCTGTCTCGAAATGATTCGATCTCCTGCTCGTCCTGCCATCAGCAGGAACACGCGTTCTCCGATCTGGCGATTGCCAGCACGGGTGTGGCCGGCACGACCGGGAGGCACTCGATGCGACTGGTGAACTCCCGCTTTGCCGCGGAACGTCGGTTCTTCTGGGATGAGCGGGCGGTGACCTTGGAGGACCAGACGACGAGGCCGATCCAGGATCACGTGGAGATGGGCTTCAGCGGCGCCGATGGCGATCCGGGATTTGCCGACCTCGTGGACAAGCTTTCGTCGATCGAGGAATACCAGGTGCTCTTCACTGCCGTCTATGGCGACGAGGGCGTGACCGAGCAACGCGTTCAGCAATCGCTCGCCCAGTTCATCAGGAGCATCCAGTCGTTTGACAGCAAGTACGACGAGGGTCGTACGATCGTCGGCAATGACGGGCCGCCTTTCCCGAACTTCACGCCCGCCGAGAATCGCGGCAAACAGCTCTTCCTCGCGCCTCCGGGGCAGGGCGCCGGCTGCGCGGGTTGCCACAGGCCGCCCGAGTTCGATATCGATCCGAACTCCGGGAACAACGGGGTGGTCGGATCCTTCTCGGGCGGAAACGACTTCGCCGTCACCCGCTCGCCAAGTCTGCGTGACCTCGTCGACGAGAACGGAGCCCCGCACGGCGGCTTCATGCACACCGCGCAGTTCGCGACCTTGGCGCAGGTGATCAACCACTACAACGCGATCCCGGCGGTAGTCACCGGACTTGACCGGCGTCTGACCCGCCCCGGTGGTCCCGGCCAGCCACCGCAGCCGCAACGTTTGAATCTGACGGTCCAGGAGCGGGGTGATCTGGAAGCGTTTCTTGAAACCCTCACCGGAAGTTCCATTTACACCGATCCGAAGTGGTCGGATCCGTACGGGGCGGACGGCTTGCTCTCTCTGGTGGTGCTGCCTTCCGAAGGGTTGGGCATCCAGTTCGCGGGATCCGGAGCTTCCCGAGGTCTCACAGTCCGCATGACGGGAGTCCCGAATGTCGATTATGTGTTCCAGTGGAGCAATCAACTCGACAGCTGGAACTCGTTTCCCGTCACGGCTGACCCGAACGGCAACGTCGTGGTGGCGATTCCCGCACCCGAAGGTCAGCCCAACGGTTTCTATCGTTTTGCTTACGAACCCGAGGCCGCCGAGTAAGGAATTCCACTTGCACCACCGGCCATGAGTTGTCTGGTGGCGCGGAATGACGGGAGAGGTCGCGATCATCGGAGCCGGAATGTCGGGCCTTGCGGCAGCCCACTCGCTGGCTTCAGCGGGAATCCCGACGCGGGTATTTGAAAAAAGCCGCGGGTTCTCGGGACGAGCCGCAACCCGAAGACGGGCCGGTTGTTGCTACGATCACGGGGCCAACTTCTTCCGACTCGATGATCCCGTTGTGGCCCGGCTCGTCCGGGATCGGCTCCCCACCGATGACCTGGTCCGGATCAAGAAGCCGGTCTGGGTCTTCGGTCACGATGGCAGGATCCGGGAAGGGGACCGGGTGGAGAACGCCGAGCCGGCCTGGAGCTATCGCCAAGGCATCAGCACTTTGGGGAAGCTGCTCCATGCGGCGTCCCCGGGCTCGGTGGTCGAGAGGGAGTGTCGGGTCGGCCGTGTCGAGCGCTCGTCCGGAGCTTGGCGGATCCGGGACGAGTCCGGGCAAGAGAAGGGCGAATTCGCCAAGGTGCTCGTCACGGCACCCGCTCCGCAGGCACGAGAACTGGTTGCCGGCAGCGGCGCCGAAATCTCCTTGGCTGGGATCGACTACGCGCCCCAATTCTCCTTCGTGCTCGGCTTCTGCCGGGAGGTCGAACCCCGGCGATCCTATCACGCACTTCTGAATGAGGATCGCCGCCACGCGATCGCATGGATCGGCTTTGAAGAGGACAAGGCAGGGCATGTCCCCTCAGGACAGACCATTCTTGTCGTGCAGATGTCTCCCGATTGGACGATGCGCAACATGGAGGTGGATCGAGAGACACTCCTGCCTGAGGTGATGCGGGAATTGCGATCCGTCCTGCCCGTGCCTGATCCGGAGTGGTGGGACAGCCAGCGCTGGCGCTATGCCCTTCCGAAGAAATCGTGGGACGCGTCTTCCCTGAAGCCGCTCGAGGATGACGGGTTGTTCTTTGCCGGCGACGGTCAGGCCGGGAAGGGGCGGATTGCCTTGGCGATTCGGTCGGGCATCGACGTCGCCGAACGCATGCTGGTGTAGGTTTTCAGGCTGACATGCGACGGCATCGACCTAACTTCGTTTCCTATGGGCAAGGAGCACGACGATCCGCTGGACAAGAAAACCTACAAGAAAGAGCTGCGCCGTTTGCAGATCGAACTCTGCAAGCTCCAGTCGTGGGTGGTTGAGACCGGCGCCAAGATCGTCGTGATCTTCGAAGGTCGCGATACCGCCGGGAAGGGCGGTGTGATCAAGCGCATCATGGAAGAAGTCAGCCCCCGGGTGTTTCGCGTGGTGGCGCTTCCCGCGCCGACGGAGAAAGAGCAGACCCAGTTCTACTTCCAGCGCTATGCCGCGCACCTGCCGTCGGCGGGTGAGGTCGTGATCTTCGACCGGAGCTGGTACAACCGGGCCGGTGTCGAGCCGGTCATGGGCTTCTGCACGCAGGAGGAGTACGAGGAGTTTCTGCTGATGTGCCCGTCTTGGGAAATCGGTCTGATCCGGTCCGAAATCCGCCTGATCAAATACTTCCTCGTGGTCAGCCACGATCAGCAGTTGGAACGATTCGAGTCACGCATCGAGGATCCGACCAAACAGTGGAAGCTCAGCCCGCTGGATGTGAAGGCAAGGACCCATTGGTACGACTACTCCCGCGCCTACGACCGGATGTTTACCGCGACCGACACGTCCCACGCTCCGTGGCACCTGGTCCGTTCGGATGATAAGAAGCGAGCCCGATTGAACTGCATCTCCCACCTCCTCGATCAAATTCCTTACGAGGATGTGCCAAAGGAGAAAGTGGAGTTGCCGCCACTTCAGGATTCCAAGGGTTTCTCCGACGAACTGGTGTTGAAGGAGCGCAACTTCGTCGAAGAGAAGTTCTGAGACGCGGCGTCTCAGGCAAGCGAGCGCAAGATGTAATAGCGTGCGATCTCGTAGAAGGTCGCCATGCTCCGGATGTCGATCCACTCGTCGGCCGCATGGAGGTTTCCGACTTCGGGGCGGGCGACGATGGTCTGGACTCCCGCCTGACAAAGGAAGCGGGCGTCACTGCCACCCGAGGCGCGGACCTCGCGGACCGGTTCGCCGGTGATCTCTTCGGTGATATCGAACCAGAGCGGATCCGGGTTGAGCTGCGACGGTTCGGCGGCGACTACGGTTTCGAGAGTAACTTCCGGTCCGAGGATATCCTGCAATCGGTCCAGAATGTCGGCAAGTCGATGGGGTGGAGGAAAGCGCAGGTCCAGCGTGGCGTCGGCCCGGTCCGGGATGCAGTTCAAGGTCCGGTTCGGCGTGTGGAGGGTGGTCAGAGAACAAGTCGGCTGCCAGTGCTCGCCTTCAAGATTGGTTGGGATGGGGAAAGCCGCCGGCAGCCGGGCGAGTGCGGTCGCGAGGCGTGTGGCCGCGTTGTCTGAGAGCCACGGGCGTGCGGCATGGGCCGCCTTTCCGACAGTGTGGACGCGTAGGTGGGCGATGCCCTTCTCCTCGACCGTTACATTGTGGATCGAGCCGCCGTCTGGTACGATCGCATGTTTCGCCCTCAATCCCGCCTCCCTGACGAGATATCCGACCCCGTGCTCGCCTCCTCGTTCTTCGTCCGAGGTAATCACCATGCCCAGCGGGATCCCCGGCTGTGCCCGGTGAAGGTCACAGAAGAGTTTCAGCATGATGGCCAGGGCCCCCTTCATGTCACCAGCTCCCGGGCCGTAGAGCCTTCCGTCCTTGATATGCGATCGGTAAAGGTCGAGGTCCGGGTGTTCGATCACGTCGAGGTGGCCGATCATCAGAATCTCCGCGTGCTGAACGTCGGCGGGCAAGACCACCAGCGACTCGTAGTTTCCAGACTCATGGCGCTCGATGCGGATGTGGTCGAGCGGTTCCAGGTGATTCCGGAAAAACGAGAACGCGCGCGCCCGCTCCTGGGGCTGGCTGTCCGTACTCGGAATGAGAATCAGGTCGCGCGACAGGGCAACGAGGCGGTCGGTGAGGTCGGAGTCCATGGCGGTCAGCGGTCGCGGGTGTAGTCCCATGCGACGGGTAGGTCGTGGCGGGCGATTTCGAGCAGCTCGCGGCAGGACGGGACGTCTTCCGCGACGGCGAGGAACTGGCCTTTGCGAACGAGTCCGTCGGGTTCGAGGTTGAAGTTCACGGGGAGGATTCCCCTGCCGTTGTCCTTGGTGAACAACTCTGCGTGCGCTTGCAGCTTCTCGAGCAGGAGGGCGCCCGGTAGGGGGGTGGTGAGACGCAGGTTGCGCATCCTCCATGCGCCTCGGGGACGGAAGTGACGGGCAAGTACGGAAGGGTACGTCGCCCCGGTCACCCTGGCGTTGATTTCGCACACGTAGGCAACAAACGAGCCGTCATCGAGCAGCGTCAGCAGGAAATCGACGCTGGCAGCACCACGATAGCCCTGCCGGTGGAGCCATCGGGCGGCCTCTCCAGCCTGGCGGAAGAGTTCCCTCAGCAACCCGGGGAAGTCGTCGAGATAAGTCGGTGGCGATTCGTTGCCTTCGTGAACGCTCTCGTGTGCGCTGAGGATTTGCTCCGTCACGTCGTAGAGATAGGCGGAGTCGTCGTTGAGGAAGAGTTGAACGCTCGGGCTCAGTATTTCGCGGATGCCATCGCTCCCTGCCTCAAGCCACGCCTGGACCATGCAGGGGCCCTCATGGAAGAAGGCGCCGGGAAGCTCTCCGGGGTGTTCGTCGGTTGCCAGCCTGACGAGTCCGATTCCCGAAGCGCCGATCTGCGCCTTGGCCACCGCGTGGCGTCGGCCTTCGTTCCGAAACTCGTCCAGTGCCGCGGCGACCTCGCCGGTGTTGTTCGCGAGACGGGTGGGAAATACGGGTAGCCCGATCGATTCAAGATGCTCGTGGAGGAGAAGTTTGTTGTTTCCGCGGTGGCTCCCGGAAAGTGACGAGAGGGTGCGCTTGCCGAGAGTGGCCGCCAACAACGCGATGGTCTCGTCGGTGACGAACCCGTCGAGGATTTCGGCCCTTTCGATCATCAACCGGTCGAGCAGGGGGTGTCCGGCAGCTTGTCCGCGCGAGAGAAGGTCACCGAGGGAGACGAAAGCATTCCGCGGAAGGATTTCGAGGCGGGGCAACTTTAGTCCGATTGAGCGGAAGAAGTCCGTCAATGCCGGGTCCGGCTTGCGTTCGAGAACGAGGACATTCTCCCCACCGCCGAAGATCAAACCCAACACGGGTGCGAGACGACCACCGTAGGAGTCCACACAGCTGATCTCATCCTCAAGCAGTTTCGCTCCGCCGCGGTTTCCGAAGAACAGGGAGAGCAGATTGGCAAAGAAGATGACGCTCCGGTTCTCCCAACAGTTCGGCGTATAACCCTGTGTGGGAATCACCAGGGGGATGTCCGACTCCGGGATCACGCCCATGCTTCATGTTAGGCGAGGAACCGGAGGGTTGAAAGGATGAGTTTGGCCATGGAGCCCCCCGGCTTCGAAATGAAACCGGGGACTCTTTCTGCCGGGGGGTGAGCGGGATTCAACGCCGGATGGAGCGGCGTGGACCGCGCCCCGCGTCGGGCACGAGGAAGACATTGTCCTGCAGTTCTTCGCCGAGCTCGGTGTTGCGACGAATCACGGATGCGAGCGTCTCTTGCTCGACGAGAGCCAGAGTTTCCGGCTCAAGGGCACTCCGGTAGAAGAAGCGGTCGCCATCGCGCAACCGGATGAACTGCTCGGTCAGGATACGATGGAAGACCGGCCCGACCATGGCCTCGGGAACGTGCGGTTCGCACAGTCCGCCGACCCAGAGATCGATGTCTTCAACCGAAGTGTAAACCTCCGCAAGGCGGTCGGCGACGCGGCGGTCGGGATGCACGTCGCGGAAGTTGCGGGCCGGAGGCATGCCGAGTTGGCGCCGCGCGTCGTTGTAGGACGGAAGCCCGTGGTCGCGCCCGCGCTGGATATTGAGCGACGCCAGATCGAAGCCTCCGGCGCCCGGCGGTCCGAAGAGAAAGTTGCGCACGCCATCGACCAGTCGGCCGTCGAGCTCCTGACAGCGTTGGGAAGCGAGTCCGCGGAGCAGCGTGTCGATTCCTCCATCCTCGATGATCGATGGGTCAAAGAACGCCTCGGCGAGCTCGAGGTCGCCATTTTTATCTGTCGATCCGTCGGCGTTGATGCGCCGGATCGTGGTCGGCAGCAGGCTGTGGCCGAAGCGGTAGGCCGCGGTCGCGAATTCGTTGAGGATCGACGGGTCGAGCTCCGGCCTGAAGCCGCGATAGGGAGGCAGGGAGTCGGGCCCAAGCAGCAGCGGAAGGAATTCGGTGTAGGTGATGTGTTGCATCTCGGCGCCGACGATCATCCGCGCGAACTCGTAGACCTCGTCTTCCGTCGCCGACGGATTGGCTTCCCTGTAGGCCAGCGCCCAATGGTTGTGCTCGCGGACGAAGAGGGTGTGCATCGCGGTGAGCGCGGCCTGTTCGTTGGCTCGCACATCACCGGCGATGAACCAACGGGAAGAGGGCTCCGGTGCGTTGGCGTGCCCCCCTTCGTTGTAGGGAAGAAGGTCGCCGTGATCCGACGGAGTGGTCTTGAGCATGCCGGTGCCATCGAGGCGACGCAGGGCATAGGCGCGAACCGTATCCGATCCGTAGACGTTCGACGCATCGATGTAGGCGGTGATTCCGTTGATCTGTTCCCGGATGCCGTTGGGTTGGACGTAGAACGAACGATCGAGAGCAATCAGGACGTCTCCCGAACCGAACGGATCGAACCACGGGTCTCCAGCAGGCACGGGGATGTCGAAGGGCTCCGGAGGATCGAGCACCGGCGTTTCATCGATATCGTGATCGAGAAACTGACCCCACTGCCAGAGGAAGTCGGTCGCCCCCCGTCGGTTCGGTTGGTCCTCGTCCTGCGCGGCAACGGCATTGCTGATCTCCCGTGCCGACGGCCGCACGGCCCCGGCGGGCGTCCCGAAGCCATCGCTGTAGTCGGGTCGAAGCCGTCGACGGAACGGTTGGTCGACCATGCCCCATTCGGGGCGATCGAGGTGGTTGTTGCTGCCGTCGATGGTCCTGAATTCCTGCGGGAATATTGTGGCAGGTTCGCCGGGTGCCGGCTCGGCGAGTTTGGCCTCCTCCTTGGGGCGGGGCATTGGAATACCGGGAGGGCGATGCTCCGGGCTGCGGGTTCCTGCGACGACCGTGCAGCAGGTCGCCAGGGCAATGATGGGGATGGGCTTGGTATTCATGGCTCGGGTTGTTGCCTGGGTTCTCGCCAAAGGAAGTTAGGGAATGATGTCGGGGCCCGCGTCGTTCTGTTAAGCTTCCGTAAAAGTGGTCGCCACGGGTGGCAGACAACCGGCATGCTACCGGCATGGAAGGCCGATCAGGTTCAGGAGACCGACCGCTCCTTGTCATTGACGATGACCGAAAGCTGTGTGCCCTGATTCGGGACTATCTCTCTCCACTCGGTTGGACCGTGGAGATGCGGCACACGGGGCCCGAGGGGCTTGAGGAAGCCAAATCTGGGGACTACGATGCGGTCATTCTCGACGTGATGATGCCGGGCATGGACGGATTCGAGGTCCTTCGCGAACTGCGCAAGCATTCCAATGTTCCGGTGCTGATGTTGACCGCGATGGGGGAAGAGGCGGACCGGATTGTCGGGCTGGAGATGGGAGCCGACGACTATTTGCCGAAGACGTTTTCCAGTAGGGAACTGCTCGCGCGACTGAGGGCGGTTACGCGTCGGGCAGTCCTCGAGGATCCGGCTGCCGAGGAGCAGGTCGACCTCGTGGCGGGTGACCTCCGTCTGAATGAGTCGACCCATGTCGCGACACTGGGGGACGACGTTCTCGAACTGACCGCCTTGGAGTTCGCCATCCTGGCGACGTTGATGAAAGCGAAGGGCCGGGTGAAAACCCGGGAGTCGCTGCTGGAAGACGTTTCGGAACGGAGGTTCGATGTGTTCGACCGCTCGATCGACGTGCACATCTCCCAACTCCGCCGCAAGCTTGGCGACGATGCCCGGCATCCCCGCTATATCGTCACGGTCCGCGGTGTCGGTTACAAACTAGGTGACGTCGAGAGGTCATGAAACGCCGGGTCCAGTTTCCGCTGATGGCGAAAATGCTGATGTGGCTGCTGCTGCATCTGGCGGTGCTTGCCGGGGCCTTCGCGGTGTTTGTCGGATGGCAGCTCCAGTTGGGCTTGGATTCGTTGCTGAGTGGTGCATCCGGTGACCGGCTGAAGGCTCTCGGATCGGGGATTGCCGCCGAACTCCGGGAATCTCCCAGAACCGAATGGCCGGGAATTGTCGAATCTCACACCGAGTCCTACGGCGTTCAGGCCGTCCTGTTGATCGGGGTGCCCAAGCCCGTCGTGGGAGAAGGCATCGAGATTCCTCCGGATATCGATGAGAGAATGCGCAGCTTCGCCCGGGGCAAACCCGGAGGGGGTGGCGACGGTGCCCGGCCCCAGGGGCCCGGGGACAGGCTGGGCCCGCCGGGTTCGGGCGCTGATCGTCCGCTGCCGCCCCGTCGCGGTATCGGGCCGGACTCGGCAGGTCCGGGCCCAGACTCGGTGAGGCAGGGTCCGGATTCAACGAGGCAGGGACCGGAGACCCAGCCTCTGTTCCTCACTCGGGCGTCTTCAGGCGATGGCTACTGGGCGGGAATCGACCTGCCGCTGTTTCGACCCGGGCGGGACCGCCCGCTCCATGGTATGCTGCTCCTGCGTTCCGATGACCCGTCGGCTGGGGGCTTGTTCTTCGATCTTCGCCCATGGTTACTTGGCGGGTTGGCAGTGCTTGCCGTGAGCCTCCTGCTCTGGGCTCCTTTCGTGCTCGGAATCACGCGATACGCATCACGCCTTTCGAAAGTCACGGACCAGATCGCCCAAGGGCACTTCGAGTCGAGGGTGGGGAGGAAACGTCGCGACGAACTAGGCTCGGTCGGAGAGTCGATTGAACGCATGTCGGACCGCTTGGATCACCTACTGCGCGGCCAGAAGCGGTTCCTTGGTGATGTAGCCCACGAGCTGTGTTCGCCCCTTGCCCGGATTCGCACCGGCTTGGGCATCCTGGACCACAAACTATCCGCCGACTCCGAGAAGGAGCGTTTGGCCTCGATCGAGGAAGACGTCGAAGAGCTTTCCGAATTGGTTTCCGAGGTGCTGGCATTCACCCGTGCCGAGACCGCTCCGGAAAGCGTCAAATACGAGGCTGTGAAGCTCCGGGAAATGGTGGAGATGGCGATGCACCGCGAGTGTCCGGGGCATTCGGTCGAACTCGCCTTGCCGGAAGATCTGGAAGTATCGGCCGATCGACGTTTGCTCGGTCGGGCCATCGCCAACATTATGCGGAACGCCAATCGGCACGGCGGTGCCGATTGCAGGATCGCCGTCCGTGCCCGCAAGAGAAAGTCGTCCAATGACGTGCTGCTGACCATCGGAGACAGTGGCCCCGGGGTTGCTGCTGAAGATGCCGAGAAGCTTTTCGAGCCTTTCTTCCGTCCGGACACAGCCCGCACCCGCGAAGCGGGAGGGGTAGGGCTCGGTTTGGCGATCGTCCGTAGCGCGGTCGAAGCCTGCGGTGGCAGCATTCGAGCCGGACGTTCGGACCTGGGCGGGCTGGAGGTTCGGATCGAGCTTGCCGCGGTTTAACTACGATACTTACAGTAGTAGCAGGTGCTTGGTTGCAGGGGCTCGGTATCCGGCAGGTATCCGGACAGCAATTGGCCTCGGGGGCTACCCTCCCGGACGGGTTCGGAGGATAGTCCTGATCGGGGTGAAAACCGCCCATTGAGTGGTGGTTTGGGAGGTGTGAAAAAATCTCTCCGAAAGGTATTGACGGTCGGGGGCTGGGGTGTAGTTTCCCCCCCGCCGCGCCTCCGGGGGTGGCACGAGAGACGGAAGTCGATCGGAGCTTCGAGTGGTCCTTCGGGACGGGTCGGACGGTCTGATCGGCTTTTTAGTCCCCTCGAAGGAGATCTTTCACAGCGACGGCTCGGTATTCATGCCGTGTGGGTCCGGACGGGAAACCGTTTTCGGGTGGCCATGCGGGAAGGGGATATCGAGCGGAGAGGAAAAGGCTAAATTGTGTGCTGCGTGGATTGGGAAGGATCCCGGTCGCGCGGTTCGGTGAGGCGCCCCTTGCGGGTGTTTTTCACCGAGGTCAATTTGGCTGTGGAAACACAGCAATACGTTTTTTACGGAGAGTTTGATTCTGGCTCAGAACGAACGCTGGCGGCGTGTTTAAGACATGCAAGTCGTACGAGGGATCTTTGGAGCTTGCTTTGGAGATTCCTAGTGGCGCACGGGTGAGTAACACGTGAGTTACATGCCCTGCAGTGGGGGATAGCCCGCCGAAAGGCGGATTAATACCCCATGGTACCTTCGGGTTAAAGGTGGCTTCGGCTGCCGCTGCGGGATTGGCTCGCGTCCTATCAGCTTGTTGGCGGGGTAACGGCCCACCAAGGCTACGACGGGTAACTGGTCTGAGAGGATGATCAGTCACACTGGAACTGAGACACGGTCCAGACACCTACGGGTGGCAGCAGTCGAGAATAATTCACAATGGACGAAAGTCTGATGGTGCAACGCCGCGTGGAGGATGACGGTCTTCGGATTGTAAACTCCTGTCATCGGGGAGTAAGACCTGGGGGTCAATAGCCCACAGGGTTGATAGTACCCGAAGAGGAAGGGACGGCTAACTTCGTGCCAGCAGCCGCGGTAATACGAAGGTCCCGAGCGTTGTTCGGAATCACTGGGCGTAAAGGGAGCGTAGGCGGTTTGGTAAGTCAGATGTGAAATCCCGGGGCTCAACCCCGGAACTGCATCCGATACTGCCGGACTTGAGTAGTGGAGGGGTAGATGGAATTCTCGGTGTAGCAGTGAAATGCGTGGATATCGAGAGGAACACTCGTGGCGAAGGCGATCTACTGGACACTTACTGACGCTGAGGCTCGAAGGCCAGGGGAGCGAAAGGGATTAGATACCCCTGTAGTCCTGGCAGTAAACGGTGCGCGCTTGGTGTGAGGGGTTTCGACCCCCCTTGTGCCGGAGCTAACGCGTTAAGCGCGCCGCCTGGGAAGTACGGTCGCAAGACTAAAACTCAAAGAAATTGACGGGGACCCGCACAAGCGGTGGAGTATGTGGCTTAATTCGATGCAACGCGAAGAACCTTACCTGGGCTTGACATGCATCGCTAATCCCGTGAAAGCGGGTGAGTCTTCGGACACTTTGCACAGGTGCTGCATGGCCGTCGTCAGCTCGTGTCGTGAGATGTTGGGTTAAGTCCCGCAACGAGCGCAACCCCTGTGAACAGTTGCCAGCACGTAATGGTGGGGACTCTGTTCAGACTGCCCAGATCAACTGGGAGGAAGGTGGGGACGACGTCAGGTCAGTATGGCCCTTACGCCCAGGGCTGCACACGTACTACAATGCCCAGTACAATTGGAACCGATGCCGCGAGGTGGAGGAAATCCGTAAAACTGGGCCCAGTTCGGATTGGAGGCTGCAACTCGCCTCCATGAAGTTGGAATCGCTAGTAATGGCACATCAGCTACGGTGCCGTGAATACGTTCCCGGGTCTTGTACACACCGCCCGTCACATCATGGAAGCCGGTAGCACCCGAAGTATCTTTTATTAGGTCCTAAGGTGAAGCTGGTAACTGGGATGAAGTCGTAACAAGGTAGCCGTAGGGGAACCTGCGGCTGGATCACCTCCTTTCTAAGGAGAAGCTGACAAACCGTATCACGCGGTCCCTGCAGCAGGTCGAGCCCCGTGTCTTTTGGGCGCGGGGTTTGGACGGGACGCGAGTTCCGTCCGATTACGAACCGACAATGTTTATTCATGCCGCGCGGATCCGGACGACGTAGGTTCGATCCAGTGTCACGCAGCGCACGATTTTGCCTTTGCCTCTCCAAGTCCGGGCATCTCCACGCCCTCCGGGGCGGGAAAAAGGGGGTATAGCTCAGTTGGTAGAGCGCCTGCTTTGCAAGCAGGATGTCATCGGTTCGAATCCGGTTACCTCCACCAGCTTCGGCGGGCGACCGCCAGGGAGTGCAAGCTCCTGAAACAGGGGCCTGTAGCTCAGTTGGTTAGAGCACACGCTTGATAAGCGTGGGGTCACAGGTTCAAGTCCTGTCTGGCCCACCATCTCCCGATCGTTCCGGACCGGCGTCGCAAATGAATGCGGAGGACTTTTCCGCTCTTTGACATCCGCATGGAGAAAAGAAGTTTTTTCAAGACTGCAAAATAATACAATCGCTCTCTGAGAGCCATGATTGCGGTCCTTGGAAACACTCGATTTCCACAAAGACAAGAGATTGTCTTTTTTACGGCACGTCCCGGACGGTCTGACCGGACCGGGGCGCGTTAAAAGAACAGACAGCTGATCCTGCTGTTCGCTTTTTCGGTTTTTTCCGATTTAGAGAAAGCAAGGAATCAAGCTAATAAGGGCACAGAGTGGATGCCTTGGTGCTAACAGGCGATGAAGGACGTGATAAGCTGCGATAAGCTTCGGGGAGCGGCAAATACGCTTTGATCCGGAGATTTCCGAATGGGGTAACCTGGCGGAGTTAGAACTCCGTCGTCCCTTCCTGAACAAAATAGGGAAGGGCACGCGATACCCGGTGAAGTGAAACATCTCAGTAACCGGAGGAAAAGAAAGAGAATCGATTCCGTAAGTAGTGGCGAGCGAAAGCGGAACAGCCCAAACCGGGAGCTTGCTCCCGGGGTTGTAGGGCCCCGACATGGGACCGTTGAGGATAGGTGAAGGATCTGGAAAGTTCCGACACAGAGGGTGAAATCCCCGTAACCGAAATCCGAGACGGCCCTAGGGTGTCCCTGAGTAATGCAGCACACGTGAAACGTTGCATGAATCTGCGCCGACCACGGCGTAAGGCTAAATACTAGTTAGCGACCGATAGTGAACCAGTACCGTGAGGGAAAGGTGAAAAGTACCGCTGCGAGCGGAGTGAAACAGAACCTGAAACCCTGTGCCTACAAGGTGTCAGAGCCCCTTCGGGGGTGATGGCGTGCCTTTTGCTTAATGAGTCTGCGAGTTGGTATCTGTGGCAAGCCTAAGTCCTTCCGGGACGGAGGCGAAGCGAAAGCGAGTCCGAACAGGGCGAGATGAGTTGCAGGTGCCGGACCCGAAGCGGAGGTGACCTACCCTTGGCCAGGTTGAAGCGTCGGTAATACGACGTGAAGGACCGAACCGGTGAATGTTGAAAAATTCTCGGATGAGCTGAGGGTAGGAGTGAAAGGCTATTCAAACCCCGTGATAGCTGGTTCTCCTCGAAATGCATTGAGGTGCAGCGTCGCGTGCTGACCATCGGGGGTAGAGCACTGACAAGGCTAGGGCCCATACCCGGGTACCAAACCTTATCAAACTCCGAATACCGGTGGGTGGAGCGCGGCAGTGAGACGGTGGGGGATAAGCTTCATCGTCAAAAGGGAAACAACCCTGATCAGCAGCTAAGGTGCCCAAATAACGCTAAGTGGAAAGGATGTGGGGTTTCACAGACAGTGAGGATGTTGGCTTAGAAGCAGCCACCATTTAAAAAATGCGTAATAGCTTACTCATCGAGAGACCCTGCGCCGAAAATGATTGGCGATAAGCGTTATACCGAAGCTCTGGGTGTCATGCCTTTGGCATGGCGCGGTAGAGGAGCATTGTCAGTACGTTGAAGCTGGATGGCGACTGAAAGTGGAGCGCTGACAAGAGAGGATGCAGACATGAGTAACGATAAGACCGGTGAAATCCCGGTCCGCCGTAAACCCAAGGTTTCCAGGGCTACGTTTTTCGTCCCTGGGTTAGCCGGGGCCTAAGCCGAGGCAGATATGCGTAGGCGATGGACAGCGGGTTAATATTCCCGCGCTCGCGACCCTTAAACAGGGGGGACGCATGACGAATTGCAACCAGGTGATTGAATTCCGAGGTGAGGCTACGGCCGATCCGCATTGCATGAAGTTGTGCCAAGAAAAGCCCCTGCGTACGCTAAGCGACCCGTACCGTAAACCGACACAGGTGGGTGGGATGAGTATTCTAAGGCGCAAGAGTGAACCCTGGTTAAGGAACTCGGCAAATTAGCCCCGTAACTTCGGAAGAAGGGGTGCCCCTCTAGGGGGGCCGCAGTGACCAGGCCCAACCGACTGTTTAGCAAAAACACAGCATTCTGCCAAGACGCAAGTCCAAGTATAGGATGTGACACGTGACCAATGCGGAAAGATTAAGGTGAGGTGTTAGCTTACGCGAAGCTCCGAACCCAAGTCCCCGTGAATGTCGGCCGTAACTATAACGGTCCTAAGGTAGCGAAATTCCTTGTCGGGTAAGTTCCGACCTGCACGAATCGTGTAACGAGTTGGGCGCTGTCTCAACCAGGTGCTCAGTGAAATTGTAGTGGCGGTGAAGATGCCGCCTACCCGCAGAAGGACGGAAAGACCCTATAGACCTTAACTGTAAGCTGTCATTGGCTTTTTGATTTGCATGCTCAGCATAAGTGGGAGGCGTTGAAGGTGCCCTTTAGGGGGTATCTGAGCCATCAGTGAGATACCACCCTTGTGTATTGGAGAGTCTAACCCCGCGCCGTACAACCGGCCGGGGAACAGTGTCAGCCGGTCAGTTTTACTGGGGCGGTATCCTCCCAAAGAGTAACGGAGGAGCGCGAAGGTGGGTTCAGCACGGTTTGCAACCGTGTGTCGAGTGCATAGGCATAAACCCGCCTAACTGTGAGGCCTACAAGCCGAGCAGATACGAAAGTAGGCCTAAGTGATCCGGCGGTTGAATGTGGAATTGCCGTCGCTCAACGGATAAAAGGTACCTTAGGGATAACAGGCTGATTTCGCCCAAGAGTTCATATCGACGGCGAAGTTTGGCACCTCGATGTCGGCTCGTCGCATCCTGGGGCTGGAGAAGGTCCCAAGGGTCCGGCTGTTCGCCGGTTAAAGCGGCACGCGAGCTGGGTTCAGAACGTCGCGAGACAGTTCGGTCCTCTATCCTCTGTGGGCGCAGGAAAACTGAGGGGTTCGTTTCCTAGTACGAGAGGACCGGAAACGACGAGCCTCTGGTGCACCGGTTGTCGTGTCAACGGCATGGCCGGGTAGCTAAGCTCGGACTGGATAAGCGCTGAAAGCATCTAAGCGCCAAGCCATTCCCAAGATGAGTTTTCCCAGAAGGATCGTGGAAGACGACCACGTTGATAGGCTGTAGGTCGAAGCGCAGCAATGTGCGTAGCCGAGCAGTACTAATCATCCGTCAGGCTTGATTCCTCTTTTTCTTTGTCGGAACCGAAGGGTTTCCGATGGACCGCGAGGCTCACCGAAAGGGGAGCGGTTGAAGCGGTCTTGGAAAGGAACTTTCTTTCCCTCCATGCGGATGTCAGGGAGCGGCGAACGCCGCCGCCGGCCCCCGGGCCTGCCCGTGGCCGACCGCAACCCGGAGATCTCCAAACCCTGATCCGAAACAGACCCAATCAAGCTAAGGCAGCCAGAGCCGCGACCCTGACAAACGACAGGCAGGATCGAACTCTGGTGGCCATAGCGCGGTGGAACCACCCGGTCCCATTCCGAACCCGGAAGTGAAACACCGCAGCGCCGATGGTAGTGGGGCGATAGGCCCTGTGAGAGTAGGTCGCCGCCAGGTCTGTGCCCGGCATCTCCAGCAATGGGGATGCCGGGCTTTCTTTTGTACCCACGGCACGCCCGAACCCCGCCCCCCGAACCCCGCCCCCCGGACCCCGGGCACCAGACCACACCCACACCAAAATCAACGTTGCCGGGGGGTGCTGACGGCTAGAAGAGCCCGAGTTGGAGTCGGACGGCAGCGATACCGATAGCCGCCGCGAACATGCTGAAGATGACCATGATCACTCCCGATGCACGGGACTGCTGATCGAACCATGGGAACGTACCGTCGATGGTCTTGTTTTTCATGCTGCATAGCGACCATCCGATTCCGCCTCCCAACACAGCCAAGGCTGGAAGGCCGCAGGCGGCCAGAATCGCGAATCCGTATCCAGACAGCACGAGGAGTCTGGAAGCTTGGCGGCCCTGTTCCAAGAGCTTGAGTCGCTGGGCGGCTTGACGGTGGATTTCGTCGGCTTCAATGCCCCGTTCAGCCACCATCTTCCGTGCGTGGGCGACATCGAAAGCGCTCCACTCCGATTCGTGGGAAAGGATCTCGATCAAGTCCTCGTCCGAAGCGGTCAGGAGGTGGTGGTCCTCTGGCAGAGGCGAGTCGGCATAAAGGTTCTCGAGGCTGGAGCGCGCCGCGGGATAGTCGCTCTTTGCGACCGAGATGATGACCTCTGATTCACGGTCACTGCCGATCGTGGATAGATCGAATGTCGGGGCGGTGGACGACCGACGAAACTCGATTCCAGCGAGCTTAAGCGCGTCTGCAAGTTCTTTCAGAGGTTCGCCGTGGCGGAACCGCTGGAGTTCGATGAGGTCATCTTCCATTCAGTTTCGGAAGCTACGGGAGTGCAGGGTTCGCGCAAGGAGGATGAAGCCTGCACTGGTCGGGAATTCTCAGGACAGGCGGTAAAAGCTTGGATTTCCAATCGTGGCCGCTTGCAATCGGCGCTCCCAGAACTCCGACCGTGAAAGCGCACGAAATCTATTCCACCGTTGATCCTTCCGTTGTCACCCAGATGCTCGATTGGTTCCGAGACAACGACCGGAACGTTTACAAGTCGGCGCTCGCGTCTTTGGCACAGAGTCGGAAGCTGCGCCTCGTCTTCATCCAGAAGAAGCCGGTTCCCGAGCAGTATGCGTGGATTCTGAAGACCCTGAAGTCCAAGCAGTCGGACACGATCGGGGAGCACCTGATGCAGGCGTGGCTGATGGCAGGCCATCAGGACATGCTGGCAAAGTTCTGCGACGAAGTCGGAATCGAGCACGACGGCAAGGGTTCGGTTACCGGTGAACTTCCGGCCGAGTTGGATGCCGCCAAGCTTGATGCCGCGGTGGATGCCTTGCTTGCCGATTTCGACCCCAAGGTGGTCACGCTCTACCTGACGGTTTTCAACCTGCAGGTGCCGGGTGGCTGGCAGACGCTCACCGAGAAGCTCGACAGCGACGAGCGTCTGTCGCTGTCGTAAGCCGCCTTACATCCGGAAGTCCTCGCCAAGGTAGTGCTTCCGCGCGATCGGATCATTCACGAGAATCTCCGACGGTCCCTCAAGGATCACCTTGCCGTCGTGGATCAGGAAGGCCCGGTCAACGATCGAGAGGGTTTCGCGAACCGAGTGGTCCGTGATGAGGATCGCCAGTCCGTCGCGCTCGCGTAGCTCGCGGACAATGCTCTGGATATCGTCGACGGCAATCGGATCGATTCCGGCGAAGGGTTCGTCGAGCATCAGCAACTTCGGCTCCGTGCAAAGGGTTCTCGCGATGGCGAGTCGCCGTTTTTCCCCGCCGGAAAGCGTGATGGCGTCCGACTTGCGGACCTTGGTGATCTTGAAGCGTTCGAGCAGCAGTTCGGCTTTTTCGATCTGTTCCTTCCGATTGAGATCGGTCCGGGTCTCGAGAATGGCGAGGAGATTGTCGAAGACGCTCAGCTTGCGGAACACGGATTCCTCCTGCGGGAGGTAGCCGAGCCCGAGCCGGGCACGACGGTGCATGGGGAATCTGGAGATGTCGGATTCGCCGAACCTCACCAGTCCCGCATCCGGAGGGACGATTCCCGCAATCATGTAGAACGAGGTCGTTTTGCCGGCTCCATTGGGACCGAGCAGTCCGACGATCTCGCCGGGAGCGACGGTGATGGTGACGTCATCGACAACGGCGCGCCCGCCGTAGCACTTGCGGAGGCCCTCGGCGACGAGGAGCGGTTCGGCGACAGGCATGGGGGTGACCATCGGAAGAGTCAGCGTTTGGTTTCGATGAAGCCTTTCGAATCGCCGACGAACGAGGCATCGCCGGTTTCGAGATTGATCCGGATGTAGCCGTTCGGATCGACAACGCGGCCGTTGGCCGTGTCGGAAATCACCCAAGGTTCTCCTCCGCGAATGATGAGATCGTTGGTCTTCAGGTCCATCAGCATCTGCCGGCCGGAAGCTTTGGCTTTTTTGTCGCCCGGCTTCAACTGCTTGCGCTCCACGACGACCTGGCCGGTGGCGACGATACGGGTGGGATCGCCGAACTTCGCGGAACCGAAGACCTCGTCGCTTTTTCCGTCTTCTGTTTCGTCGGGCTTCTCTTTCGGGGCATCCTTCGACTCGGCTTTCTCCATGAACACCTTCACTTCGTCCGCTCCCACCAACGTGAATTCCGGGTGGTCGATTTCCACATCCTTGAGGAACACGAGGAGTCCCTCCACCGAATCGAAATAGATGCCTTCCTTGGCCTCGATCGAAGCGGGAAGTTCCATCTTCTTGTCCAACTCGGGGTCGGCAACCTTGGCGGTCAGGTCAGGCTTGGGACCGTCTTTGATCTCGACTGCCGCTTTCTTGAGGAAGGCCGAGAGCGTTTGATCAGCGGCCTTCGACTGCTCGGCGGTATCGCGAATCATCGCCGATGCCTCATTGGCTGCTGCCTCGGCTTCCGAGGATTTCGAAACGGCCAGGCGGTCCAGTCCGGTGAGTTCCTCATCGGACAGTTCCCCAAGGCCTTGGGCGTGCAGTGCGGCGGCGGCCATCATGGTGAGGCCTGACACGCCGAGTCGGAGGGGTGAGTTGGTGTTCATGGACGTGGATGTGTCGATGAGTGTGGTCGCTGTGGCCGGGCCCTTGAGGAAGCCCCTTGAGTGTTCGAGTTCGTAGACAATTCCGGTGCCCTTGGCGGTCAGGTCTCCCGATGCCAAAGTAACGGGTTCGGAGGAACGGAGAATCTTCTGGTCCTGGAGCTGGGCGGTCTGGAGATCGATGCCGCCCCGCAGGGACTGGTCAGCGTGGTAGAACTCGATCCGGACGGTCGTCGCGTTGATGAGGGTATCGTTTACCAGCTCAAGCTTGGCGGCGCGGAGGGTCGAACTGAGTCGCCGTTCCTCGTCGTACTGCGGAATGAGCACTTTCTGCAGAATGCTGCCTTCGACCAGCATCTCCATGGCCGGGAGCCCGGAGTCGTTTTCCTCCGCTTCCTCGAGATCCTGTGCGCTGAGTGCCGATCCATTCCCGAGCGCGCCGATGCCAGCAAGGAGCAAAGGCAACGGAGTCGGAAAGTAGCGACAGAGGATCATGGAAGGTTCAAGCGCCGTGGGCGGCGTGATGGACAGCAATCAGTCGGACGAGAAGATCCTCGAGAAATTCGAGCGGAATTTGGTTCGGGCCGTCCGAGAAGGCGTTTTCCGGATCCGAGTGGGTCTCCATGAATAGGCCGTCGATGCCGGTGGCGATGGCGGCGCGGGCGAGGACCGGCGCCAGTTCGCCGTCGCCTCCGGTGGCGCCTCCGAGGCCTCCCGGCCTCTGGACCGAGTGGGTGGCGTCGAAAATGACCGGGATGCCTTCCTTACGGATCCAGTAAAGGGAACGCATGTCGGCGACGAGGTTGTTGTAGCCGAAGGTGGTTCCCCGTTCGGTGATGAAGAAGTTGTGGCAGCCGAAGGCCCGCATCTTGTCGGCGATGTTGACCGTGTCCCATGGTGCCAGGAATTGGCCCTTTTTCACGTTCACCGCCCGCCCGGTCTTGGCGGCGGCTTCCAACAGGTCGGTCTGACGGCAAAGGAAGGCGGGGATTTGGAGCAAGTCGATGTGCTCGGCGGCGATTTCGGCGTGCTCGGCGGTATGGATGTCGGTGGTTACCGGCACCTTCAGCTCCTTGGAGATGTCGCCGAGGATCCGGCAGCCCTCCTCGACTCCCGGGCCGCGGAAGGACTTCACCGAGGTCCGGTTGGCCTTGTCGTAGGAGGCTTTGAAGATGAAGGGGATTCCGGTTTTGGTGGCGATCGCGTGCACCGACTTGGCCATCTCCCACGCGAATTCCTCACTCTCCAGCGCGCAGGGGCCGAGGATGAAGATCGGGAGCGGGCCGCCGACCGGAACGGAGCCGATTTGGAAGGGTTCGAAATGCATGGGGAAACTGGATCGGGGAAATGGCTCAATCGTCAGAATTCGCCGCCACTTTCTCGTAAAGTGGGCGGAGGTTGGCAAGGGCCGCCCGAAGCAGTTTTTCCTCCTCGGTCGTCAGGTTTCCGTCGGTCTTGACCTCAATCATCTCCAGCGAATCCAGCACCGAGCGGGCGGCGCGCAGGTTGAGGTGCTTCTCGCCGGTGGCCGGGTTCGGGATCTGGCCGAGGAAAAGCCCGGCATTTTGGGCCTGGAAGAGGACGAAGTCGTTGAAGCGCGGGTCGGCGGACGGCATGGGCGCAGCCTACGGCTGCGACGTTCCAAGTGAGAAGTGCCAAGTTCGAATCGAAGCGGCGCACGATCCGTCACTTCGACTGCTCGAGCATCCGCAGCAGCGGTGCTTCGGCGCGGGACCGGATGTCCTCGGGAAGGATCACTTGGGGTTCGAGTTTTTCGAGACAGTCGTGAAGCTTCTCGAGGGTGTTCATTTTCATGAACCGGCAGTCGGCGCAGGCGCAGCGATCGGTCGGACCGGCGATCAGGTTCTTGTCCGGAGCCTCCTTGCGGAGGCGATGGAGCATGCCGCTTTCGGTGACGACGATGATGTTCTTCACTGGAGCGTTCTTGCAGAACGAGACCATCTTCTCGGTCGAGCAAACCTCATCGGCGAGGAGCCGAACGGCCTCGGTGCACTCCGGGTGGGCGACAACGAGGGCATCGGGGTACTCGTCCTTGATGGTTTGGATCGAGTTGCGGGTGAACTCGACGTGGACGTAACACGAACCCTGCCAGAGATCCATCTTGCGACCGGTCTGCTCCATGACCCACGAGCCGAGATTGGCGTCCGGCACAAAAAGAATCGGGCGGTCCGGAGGAGCCTGTTCGACGATCCGCACGGCATTTCCGGAGGTGCAGATCACATCGCACAGCGCCTTCACGTGGGCGGAGCAGTTGATGTAGGCGATGACGTAGTAGTTCTTCTCCCGGTTCGCTTCGAGGAAGGCTTCGAGTTCCGGGCCCGGGCAGCTTTCCTCCAGCGAACACCCGGCGTCCTTGTCGGGCAGGACGACGGTTTTCGAAGGGTTCACGATCTTGGCCGTTTCCGCCATGAAATGAACGCCGCAGAAGGCGATCACGTCGGCGTCGGTCTCCTTCGCTCGGAAGGCCAAGCCGAGCGAATCCCCCACGTAGTCGGCGAGATCCTGAATGTCGCCCGTCTGGTAGTTGTGGGCGAGGATGACAGCGTTCTTTTCCTTCTTCAGGCGGAGGATGGCATCCTTGAGATCGAGCGCGGCGCTGGGCATGGGGAAACCTTCGAACATCGAGCATCGAACGTCCAACTTTGAACGTCGAAATCACTGCCCTTCGGGCATCACCCGGAGGACCCGGTAGTGCTTGGCCCGGCGGCCGAGTGCTTCGATCAACTGTTCCCGGCTCGGAGCGTCTCCTGGGCAATTCAGGACGAAAATCCGCTGATTGTCGGCGGGGCGCTCGTCATGCGGGAGGATTTCGACCTCATCGATGGAGGGCAGCTTCTCCCAGATCCGCTGGATGGCGAGTTGGCGGGTGCGGCATCCGGCTCCATCGACCGTGACCCGGACGTTCTCGGCCGAGGCGGGCAGCGAGATTGCGATGGCGATGAGAATGGCGCGCATCGGGCACTCTAGACCGGATTCGCCGATGCGAAAGCGGCACAAAAAAGCGGCGCGCCCCGGGGGAGCGCGCCGCTTGGGAAAATCAGGAGCCTGCTCAGCTCTTCATGCCCGCAAGATTGCCTTGCTGGGGCTTGTTCGAACCTTGATTGCCGCCTTGGGACTTTGAGTCGCCACCCTGCTGCTTCTGCTGGGGCTGCGAGGATCCGCCGCCCGAGGCCGGGGTCGAAGGCGTGCCCACGGTCGATTTGCCGACCAGGATGGCGCCGGCTTCGATCGAGAGGGTCTTGGCCTTGATGTCGCCTACCACTTCCGCGCTGGCCTTCAGGTCGACCCGGTCGGAGGCGATGATGTTGCCGTGGATCTTGCCGTAAACGACCACCGTGGCGGTCTTGATTTCGGCCTTGAGGCGGGCGTTCTCGCCGACCGTCAGGTTGCCGTCGGACGAAATTTCGCCCTCGATCTTACCGTCGACAACCAGGTCGTTGGTGAATTTGACGGTACCCTTGATCTCAACATCGGAGCTGAGAACGTTGCGAGTGGCCGATGGGGATGAGCTCGGCTGGGGAGCTGGTGCCGGGCTGCTCACAGGAGCCGAGGCAGGCGCGGATGCGGGTGCCGAAGGGGCCGGAGAAGCAGGTGCGGCGGAAGCCGGTTGGTCATCACTGGCGTCAGCGGGCTTCTGCCCGATGACCTTACGAAACATGTTATTGCTCACGGTTTTCGAATGAGGAGTTTGATAGGTTGATTGTCAATGTCATTCGCCCTCGGCGGGGGCGGAATCGTCAGTGCCGTCGGCAGGAGCTTCGTCCTCGTCGGAAGGCGGATCAGTCGGAGCCGTTTCTTCCGGCTCCATGGCCTCGTCTTCACCGCCGGCAGCGCCGCCGGTGAGGTTGTCGAGCAGGGGATTCGAACCACCACCGGAGAGGGGGTTGGCCGGGTCGAGCTCGATGGGGGTGGAAAGGTCCGGATCAGGAAGCCCGGCGTCGCCCATGTCCGGGTCGGTATCCGCAGGCCCGGTCGGGTCGGGCTCAGGCGCGGGCGGATCGATTTCCTCCGGCATTTCGAAGGAGACGAACTGGGCGGCCTGCCCGGCATTGCTGCCCAGCGGGTTGGCGGGGTAGTTATCGGTGGCCTCGGCGAGCAGCTTCTTGGCGCCATCGATATCGCCGCTCTCACGGGCGATTTCGGCAAGGGAAGTCAGCGCGTAGGGGGCGAGGTAGGACGCGGCCGGACGGTCGAGGATCTCCTGGAAAGCGGCTTTCGCGGCTTCGGTCTCGCCCTGCTCAAGCAGGCGGGCACCGAGGCGGGCGCGGGCCGGTGCGGTGGCGGGATGGTCCGGATTGGCGGCAATTTCCTCGCGAAGCGTCTCAAGCGAAGAGCTTTGCTGGCCCTCGTCCCACTGGAGGTCCGAGAGCAGCAGGGCGGCGGTCGGCGCCGACGGGGTGTCGGCGTGATTTTTGACCACATCCTGCATGGCGGCGAGGTCCTCGGCATCGACCAGTGCCATGCCGGCATCCAGGTGGGCGCCTTCCTTCATTCCCTGCATCACCACCCACACTCCGCCACCGAGGGCGAGCACGAGGGCGAGCAGGATCATCGACTTCTGATTGCGATCGAGAAAGCTCTCGAAGGCCGACGGGGCGTGGGAGATCTCGGCGATCGGTTTCGGGGTCTGCTCGGTGGGTTCTGCCATGGTGGTCGGGCGCGTTGCGCGGGCAGCGATTAAGGGGCGGGTTGAGGGGAAATCAATGACGAATTGGGCGGATCGGAAACGGGTTCGGAGGGGGTGGATCGCAAGTTGCGAATTGCGGAGCGGGAGGGGCCGCAGGTAGCGTCCCGCGCAGATGAGCGGATCCCTGTATGTCGTCGCCGGAGAGATGAGCGGCGATGCCCACGCTGCCGGCTTGCTGGAGTCGCTGATCCGGCTGCGGCCGGGCCTTGAGGTGGCCGGGGCTGGCGGGGCGAAAATGCGCGCGGTGGCCGGGGAACGCATCCGCGATTGGGTCGAGCAGGCCGGGGTGATGGGGGTGGTCGAAGTGCTGAAGCACTATTCGTTTTTCAAGAACAGCTTCGAGGAGATGCTCGGGGAGATCCGGGAAATGAAGCCGGATGTCCTGCTGCTGGTCGACTACCCCGGCTTCAACTTCCGCTTTGCTGCGGCCGTCCGACGGCATCTTCCGGAAACGCGCATCATCCAGTACGTCTGCCCGCAGGTCTGGGCGTGGAAGAAGGGGCGGATCCCGAAGATGGTCGAGCTGTTCGACGAGGTGCTGTGTCTGCTGCCATTCGAACCCGCGATCTTCGAGGGCACGGGGCTGAAGGCGACCTTCGTGGGGCATCCGCTGGTCGACGAGCTTGAGGCGGAGCGGGTGTCGGTCGAGCGCGACCCGAAAGTCGTCGCCTTGATGCCCGGCAGCCGGGCGCCGGAGGTCGAGAAGCTTTTCCCGATGATGCTTGAGACCGCCGAACGCTTGTACTCCCAAGACGACAGCCTCGTGTTCGAGGTTCCTGCGGCGCGGCCGTCGCTGCGGGCGCGGATGGAGAAGATGGCGGAGAAGATCCGGCTGGGGGACGCGCTGGTGATTCGCGACGGCGGAGCGCACGAGTTGATGCAGCGCGCCGCGTGCGGAGTGGTTGCGAGTGGCACCGCAACCGTCGAGGCCGGCTATTACGGCTTGCCCTACTGCCTCGTCTACAAGCTGGCTTGGCCGACCTACATGATCGCCAAGATGGTGGTGAAGATCCGCTTCATCGGGCTGATCAACATTCTGGCGGACGATGCGGTGATCGAGGAGTTCATCCAGAGCGACGCGGATCCCTGCGAGGTGGCGAGAACGCTCGAATGCTTCCTGTGCCAGCCCGACGAGGTCGAGGCCCTGCAGAAGCGGCTCGCCGAGACGGTCGCGTTACTGGGGGGCACGGGCGCCCACGAGCGCGCGGCCGGGGCGGTCAACCGCTGGTTCCCGGGCTGAGGGGCTGGCTCCAGCGCGGGTTCAGACTTGTCAGCGGCCGGGGACGCGATACATCGGGCGGCAGATGAAACTTTTCCACGTCTTCGCCGCCGCTCTGTTTTTTGCCGCCGTTTCCTGCGAGCGTCATGATTGGGAGGAGACCAAGGTGCTGCATGAACAGCACGGACACGGGGATCATGGCGATCACGCCGACCACAGTTCCGAAGGCGGCCACGCTGCTGAGGGCGATCACGCTGCGGAAGGTGACCACGCGGGTCACGATCACTGATCGGCTCAACCGGTTTTTCTCCGGTAGCTGAGAAAGCACTCGCCGGTGTTGCCGAGCGGAGTGAATTCGGTCAGTTCGAAGTGACGCGACGCTTCGAGGAAATCGCCGGGCGAGCCGGTGATTCCCGGCGCGTCGACACCTCCGAAGAGGGTATGACCTGCCCAGGTTAGGTGGATCTCATCGATCAGGTCCAACGTCGCGAGTTCGCGGACCAGTTGACCGCCGCCTTCACAGTGGAGACGCTTCACGTTGAACTCCTGAGCAAGGGTTTCGACGAATGCGGCGAGGGAGCCGTGGTGACCGTGTGTCCCGGGAATCTCGTCGGGCGCATGGTCAGTCCCGAGCAGATGGATCGGGCCACCGTCGCTGGCGAACAGCGGATGGCCCGGGTCAAACCTCCCCTTTGAGGAAACCACGCAGCGAAGTGGCTTCTGTGGCGCGTTCATCGTCATGCGATCGGATTCCAGCGTGCCACGGCCGACCATCAACGCATCGGCCGACTCCCTCAGCGTCTTCAATCGCTCGAAGTCCGCCCGCGACGTCCAGCCCGACGGACAGTGCTCCGCGCTGGAGATCTTGCCGTCGGCGGAAATCGCGAAATTGATGCTGATGTGGGGCCGGTTCATCTGGGCTCGGCTGGGCGGGTGGCGATGCCAAATCTATCGGGCTTGCGGTGAGGGTCGGCGTCGTTATCTTCCCCGCCATGAGCGAATCCCAACCGAAAATCACCGCTTACCTCAAGACCTACTGCGGCTGGAGCGAGGGCGTCCGCGCGATCATGCGGAAGTACGATCTGGAGTTTGAGGAGAAGGACATCATCAAGAATCCGGCATTTCGCTGGGAAATGGAACAGAAGAGCGGTCAGCCGCTTTCTCCCTGCGTCGTGATCGATGGCGTCATGCTCCCCGACGTTTCCGGCGAAGAGGTCGAGGCCTGGATGATCGAGAACGGCAAGATCGACAAAAGCGATACCGAAGCGGACGCCCCGACCAACTCCGCTTGCAGTGACGAGGATCACGAAGCCATGGCCCGCGGCGAGGTTCCGGGCGGCAAGGTGAAGTTCATCGACTGATCGGCTCCTCGGTCCCAAGACATTTCGCGGTTTCCCCCTCCCACGAATGCGGTTCCTGATCTCGACCCTCGGAAGTTTCGGGGACGTCGCCCCGTTCATCAGCATCGCGCTGGGGCTGAAGGAGCGCGGCCACGAAGTTCTTTTCGTGGTCAATCCGTATCATCGCAAGGTTCTCGAGAAGTGGGGCCTTGAGATGGTGCCGGCCGGTGACGCGGAAGCGATGGAGAGCCGCTTCCGGGATCCGCGGGTCAATCATCTGCTCCACGTGATCGATTACCTGAGCGAAGCGGCGACCGCCGAACTCAGGGAGCACTATGATGCAATCGCCGCCAACATCACGCCGGACACGGTGATCGTCTATCGCGGGACGATGCTGGCGCCCCGCCTGGTCGAAGAGAAATTCGGCAATCCGGCGTGCGGGGTCTACCTCACCGCCATCGAGTTGAGCGGTGTCGAGGACCGGCCCCAAGGGCTTGGGCACATCTTCAATCCGGTCATGCGGCACATGCCGGCCCGGCTGTTCAGCTTCGCGGAGAAAGTCTACTTCAAGCGCTTCATCGACCGTCCCTTGCTCCCTGCCGTCAACGGATTGAGGCAGGAGATCGGACTTCCGAAGGTCGAGGGCCACATCCGCAACTGGCTGATGGGCACGAGGATGACGATCGGGCTGTATCCGGAGTGGTACGGCTTCGGTGGCAAGCATCTCACCCCGAGTTTCCGAAATACCGGATTCGCGTTCCTGCCGACCGATGAGACCACGCCGCTGGATCCGGCACTGGAGGCCTTTCTCGCAGATGGCCCGCCTCCGGTCGTGATCTCCCGGGGCTCGGCTTTGCGCTACGCCGACGATCTCGTCGAACGGATTCAATCCGCCTGTCGCGAACTGGGGCAAAGATCACTGCTGCTTTCCTTCGACCATCAAGGCCCTCCCGAGGTTGACGGCGACCACTGCGTCTCCGCGCCGGTCTCGATCGGCCGCGTCCTGCCGCGCTGCAAGGCGCTGGTCCACCGCGGCGGGGTGGGGGCGATGGCCGACGCGCTCCGGTTCGGGATCCCCCAGCTGATCCTCGGCCAGTCGATCGACCATCCGGACAATGGCGAGCGGGTCACGCGACTTTCGGCCGGGCGCTGGCTGTTCACCCTGACCACGACTTACCGGATGATGGTGAGGGCGCTCGATGCGGTGGTGAACGACCCTGCGATCGCCGCTGGAGCCCGCGAGATCAGCGACCGTTTCGACGTCGACGGGTGGATGGAGGAAACCCTCGATCTCATTGAATCCATCGGCCCCGGGGAAGTATCGGGCAAAACGCAACCGGTATCCCGATCGGCATGAGGTTGGCTTCCTGCTTGCTCTGCCTCAGCGGCAGTCAGTAGAGAACTGGCGCCCCATCCCGAACTGCTGAACTTCAGTCCTTCACGGACATCCCTTCATGCCTCAAGACCCCGTCGCCATCGTTGGCATTGGCTGCCGCTTTCCTGGTCACTCAAACAGTCCCGAAGCCTTTTGGAACGGCCTTTGCAACCGGATGGACACGGTCCGGGTCCTGCCTGACGAGCGGTTCAACCAAGGCAGATACTTCCACCCGAAGGCCGGCATCGAGGGCAAGACCTACTCGAAATGGGGTGCCTTGGTGGACGAGTTCGACGCCTTTGACGCGTCGTTCTTCGGAATTTCCCCGCGCGAGGCCGACTTCGTGGACCCCCAGCAGCGGATGCTTCTCGAAACCGCGTGGCGGGCGATCGAGGACGGGCGGGAAGTGTTCGATTTCAAGCAGGGCAGGCAGATTGGTGTCTTCACCGGGGTCTCCACGTTCGACTACCACCTGATGCAGTCGAACCTCGACATGGGGAGCAAGACGGACATCTACGCGGCGACGGGCTCGGTCCACAGCATCGCCGCCAACCGGATTTCCTACGTTTTCAATTTCAAGGGACCGAGCGTGGCCGTGGACACGGCGTGTTCGTCCGCGCTCGTCGCCATCCACCTCGCCTGCGAAAGTCTGGCCCGCGGAGACTGCGAGATGGCGCTGGCAGGCGGGGTGAACTCGATCATCGGGCCGATCCCATATCTGGCGTTCTGCAAGATGGGCATGCTGTCGCCCACCGGGCGCTGTCGGGCCTTCGACTCGCGAGCCGACGGATTCGTCCGAGGCGAAGGGGCGGGGATGATCCTGCTGAAGCCTCTCTCGCAGGCGATCAAGGACGGCAACCGGATCTACGCGACCATTGCGGCGACCGCCTCCAATCAGGACGGACGCACCAATGGCATCACGGTGCCCAGTCCGACATCGCAGGAGGCACTCACCCGTGAGGCGCTGCTGCGCGCGGGCATCGAGCCTTCGAAGATCGCCTACATGGAAGCCCACGGGACCGGGACGCCGATTGGTGACCCGATCGAGGCTCACGCGCTGGGCATGGCGTTGGGGGATGGGCGGAGGTCCGACACCCCCTGTGCGATCGGCTCGGTGAAGGGAAACATCGGCCACCTCGAGGCCGGGGCTGGTGCGGCGGGGATCATCAAGGCCGCGCTCTCGCTCTACCACCGCCGGATTCCGCCGAGCCTGCATTTCAAGGAGGCCAACCCGAACATCGATCTCGAGAAGCTCAAGCTGCGGGTGGTGACCGAAGAAGAGGAACTTCCGAACGGAAAGGAGCTGCCATACGCGGGCGTCAACTCGTTCGGCTTCGGTGGTGCCAATGCCCACGCGATCCTGCAGGCGGTGCCGGCACGGAAGCCGAAGCCGCGCGTCGTTTCCAAGGCCGCCTCCGACAGTCCGGGGCTCTCCGGTTGGGCATTGCCGATTTCGGGCGGTTCGCCCGAAGCAGTCAGGGACATCGCCGGTCAGTTTGCTGAGTTGCTTGAGACGTCGGCGCCATCGAAGACCGCCGACATTTGCCTCACCGCCGCCACCAAGCGCGTGCACTTCCTGCACCGGGCGGTGGCGCTCGGGCGCACGCGAAACGACCTCCGTGAATCGCTGGAGCAACTCGCCAAGGGTGAGTCGTCCCCGGGTGTGGTCGAAGGCAACCCTCTCGAAGCGGACCATCCCGGTCCGGTGTTCGTTTTCTCGGGTCAGGGACCGCAGTGGTATGCGATGGGCCGCGACCTTCTGAAGCGCGAGCCGGTCTTCCGCGAAGTCATCGAGCGTTGCGATGCGGTGATGGGCGAGTGGGGTGACTGGTCGCTGCTCGAAGAACTCGGACGCCCGGAGTCGAAGTCGCGCATCAACGAAACCGCCATCGCGCAGCCGGCGATCTTCGCGATCCAGGCCGGTCTTTCGGCACTGTGGCAGTCGTGGGGAGTGAAGCCGGCCGCGACGGTCGGTCACAGCGTCGGAGAAGTGGCCGCCGCCCACGCGGCGGGCGTGCTGACGCTCGAGGAAGCGTGCCGCGTGATTTTCTGGCGCGGGGCGTGCATGGAAGCAACCCCGGACCGCGGGCGGATGCTTGCCGCCTCTTTGACCGAAGAGGAAGCGCTCGAGGTCATCGAACCCCATCGCGGCAAGGTCCACCTCGCTGCCATCAACGGGCCAAACTCGGTGACATTGTCAGGCGACGCGGCGCCTCTCGAGAAGATCGCGGCCGAACTCGGAGCACGCCAGGTTTTCAATCGCTTCCTCAAGGTCGGCTACGCGTTCCACAGTCACCACATGGCGGGGGCGAAAGCGCCACTCCTCGAGAAGCTCGGGACCGTCGATCGATCGAAGGCGACGCTCCCGGTCTACTCCACCGTGTCGGGTGGTCCGGCGACGGCGAAGACCTTCGATGCCAACTACTGGTGGCGAAACGTCCGGCAGGCGGTCCGCTTTGCGGGTGCCATTGACGGGCTGATCGGTAAAGGCTATCGCTTGTTCCTCGAGGTGAGTCCGCACCCGGTGCTGAGCGCCTCGGTCTCCGAGTGCTTCGAGAAAGCCTCGGCCCACGGCGCGGTCGTCCATTCCCTCGAGCGGAAGACCGACGAGAGCGTGGCGATGCTGCGCGCGCTGGGCCGGATGCACACGCTCGGAGCCGAAATCGGATGGCAAAGCCTCTACCCGAAGGCTGGCGATGATTTCGACCTTCCGGAAATGCCGTTCCGACGCGCCCACTACTGGGCCGAGCCGGTCCGCTACCGGGTCCTGCGCAAGGACGAGATCGTGCACCCCATGCTCGACGACCGCCTGCCCGCGGCCGACCCGACCTGGAACACGCGGCTGGATCTCGATGTCCACGCCTACCTTCGCGACCACGTCATTCAGGAGCACCCGGTGTTCCCTGCCGCGGGCTACCTCGAGGCCGCGATCGCCGCCGGCAGGGAGGTCTATGGCGACCAGCCGGTCCGGGTGGAGAATGTCGATCTGATCAAGGCCATGTTCCTGCCCGAGGGGGCGGAGACCACGGTTATGCAGTTCGAGCACAAGCCGGCGACGGCGGGCTTCGAAATCCGCAGCCGCACCGACGAACAGGACGACGACTGGACGCTTCACGTGAAGGGTCAGCTGCGGCCCGACACGCTGCCCATACCCGAAGAGCGCTTCGATCCGCAGGCGATGATCGAGCGGGCTGACAAGATCATCCCGCACGACGTCATCTATCGTACTTGCGACTTTGTCGGGCTCCACTACGGCCCGCTGTTCCGCGGAGTGAAGGCGATCCACTATGTGCCGCTCGACACGCTTGCGGAGATCGAGATCACCCGCGAGGTCGAGCGCTCGGGCAAGACCTTCCACCTGGCGCCCGCTCTTCTCGACTGCTGTTTCCAGTGCCTCACCTCCGCGGTTCCTTCGGACTTCGACATCATCCGTGAGACCGGCTTCATGCCGGTCTACTGTGAGTCCTACCGGCTCTTCCGTCGCCCGGAAGGCCGGAAGTTCTACTGCCGTGTCCGGATCACGCACCATGGCGGCAAGACGATCCGCGGAGACCTGATGATTCAGGACGAGGCGGGGGAGTTGGTCGCCGAAGTGAAAGGCCTGGAAGTCCAGGGTGTGGTGCGGACCAAGGAGTTCCGTGCGACGAGCCCGGAAGAGTGTCTTTACGAGAACGGCTGGATCGATGCGCCGCTTGAGGAACCGGAGGCCGAGGAGCCGGTGGTCCTGCCGGCGCCGGAGTGGCCTTCGCTCGACCGTGAGTCCTCCCGGCGTGTGCGCGGCGTTGAGACCGCGCTGGATCGCGCTGCCGCCACCTACCTTGCCGACGGGCTCGTTGCCTTGGAGAAGACAGGTCGCGGGGCGGGTCCGCTGGATCGGGTCAAAGCCGGACTCCGGCCCGTCGTCGAGACGTGGATCGAGTCCGCGAAACTGCCGAAGGGCAAGTCGGACCGGCCGGACGGAGAGGTCTTTCGCAAGCTTTTAGAGAAGTATCCGGAGGCCTATCCGGAAACCACTTTCATCGAGCGGGTCGGCACCGAACTGCCGTCGCTGCTGCGCGGCCGCAAGAAGCTGCCCGAGGTGCTCTCGCCGACCGGCTCGCCGGGACTTGAGGAACATCTTCTGCAGGACGCTCCGTCGTCGCGCTTCGAGCATGCCCGGCTTCGCGATGCCCTGAGGGACATGCTGTCCAAGTTGCCCGAAGCAACACCGCTCAATGTCCTGATCCTCGGTGCGGGTTCGGGAGGGCCGGTGGCCGAGTTGCTCCGCGAATTTGATCCGCATTGCACGCGGGTGATCTATGCCGACCCGGACGTCGAACGTTCGACTCTGGCGGAGCAGAAGTTCTTCGACCACCACTTCGTCGAGTATGTGACAAGCGGGCTCACGGCGAAGGGTGCGGGCTCCTTGTTCAAGGCGCAGCGTTTCGATCTGGCTATCGTGTTGGGTTCCGAAGCCGAAGCCGCGTTCACGGATTCGGGCTCGAAGCGTCTGCTGCGCTCGCTCCGGTCGGAAGGGCTTTGCCTTGTGCAAGCAACCGTCGATCCGCCGCTGTGGAGGGAGGTCGCATTCGGGCTCGACCCGGTCGTGCGCAGCCGCTTCCTGCCAGCTATAGCAGAGAGCCCGGACGAATTGTCCGGTCGGGCGGAGAAGCTCGGTTTCGAGTGCCTCGGTCTCCATCGGGAGCCCGCTTCCGGCACCACGATGCTTGCCCTTCGCGGGCCGCAAAAGCGTCCCCTCGCCAAGAAAGAGCCGTTCCCGTTCGAAAGGCTGCGGCACAAGCCGGCGACGGTGTGGGTGGTCTTCACCGACGAGGGCGCGGTGCTCGACCCGATCTGCGCGAGCCTCGGCGCCCACCTGAAGGACAAGGTCATCCGTATCCGTCGTGGCGATCGTTACCGGCGGATGGGTGACTCCGAGTACCGGATCCGTCCGGACGAGGTTCGCGATGCCGAGCGCTTGTTCCGTGAACTGGACCGGCGGTTTTCGTTGAGCCGGATCGAGATCGTCTTTGGCTGGGCGCTGGATGTTCCGGAAGGTGACTCGCTGTCCACCGAGGTGCTGGTGGATGCGCAGTCGGTGACCACTTCACCGCTACTCTCGCTTTTCCACGCGCTGCCTCCGACCCGCGAGGTTCTTCCGCGTTCGGTGATGTTGCTGAGTCGGGCTGGGCAGCCGGTCGGACTCGGAAAGACCCGCGTCAATCCCGTGTCGGGCACCGTGATCGGTCTCGGACGCAGCATGATTTCGGAGAATCCGAACATGCGGGTGCGGTTGGTGGATCTGCCGCAGGTGGTCGGCGAACGCGAGACGGCCGAGCTCCTCGCGGAGATCCGCGCGCACAGTTCGGAAGAGGAGGTCGCGCTGCGCCGCACCGGCCGGAAGGCGCTGCGTTTCCGTCGCAAGGACCTGGCCCGCAAGCGGCGTTCGTCCGCGTTGGCCGGGCACCGGCTCGAGATCCTGACCCCGGGCATGCTCGATTCGATGACCTTCATCGAGACGCCGCGTCGCAAGCCGCGCGCAGGGGAAGTCGAGATCGCGGTCAAGGCAGCGGCCCTCAATTTCCGCGACGTCCTGAAGTCGCTCGGCATCTATCCGTCCGACAGCGAGATCGACATGCTCATCGGCGACGAATGCTCGGGAGTGATCGAGCGTGTCGGTCCCGGCGTGACGGACTGGAAAGTCGGCGACCGCGTCATTTCCCTCGGTGCCGGCTGCTTCGGCTCCCACCTGACCGCGCCTGCTCCGCTGCTGTTGCCGGTGCCGGAAGGCATGACCTTCGAGGAGGCGGCGACCTTGCCGGTCGCGTTCATGACCTCGGTGTACTCGCTCTGCGAGATCGCCCATCTGAAGGCCGGCGAGACCGTTCTCGTGCAGGCGGGAAGCGGTGGTGTCGGTCTGGCCGCGATCCAGCTCGCGAAGGCGCTGGGCGCCGACGTGATCGCCACCGCGGGCAATCCGGAGAAGCGCGATTTCCTCCGCGGCCTGGGGGTCGAGCACGTCTTCGATTCACGCTCGCTGACCTTCGCCGATGAAGTCCGAGAGGTGACCGGCGGGCGAGGCGTCGATGTGGTCCTCAACTCGCTTGCGGGACTGGCGATCGAGAAGGGCCTTTCCTGTCTGGCTCCCTACGGCCGGTTCGTCGAAATCGGCAAGCGCGACATTTACGGCAACACGCCGGTCGGCCTGCGTCCCTTCCGCCACAACCTGACGATGTCGGTCGTCGATCTCGGAGACGCGATGAGCGACGGTGGCGCCCGCCTGCGGACGTTGCTGGGCGAGGTTTCACGGCTCTTCGCCGAGCAAGGCCTGCGCCCGCTTCCACACCGCGTGTTCCCGATGGATCGGGCGAAGGATGCGTTCCGCTGCATGGCCCAGGCCCGGCATATCGGGAAGATCGTTCTGTCGACGGAAGGGTCGGAGATCCAACCGGCCTTGCGACCGGTGCAGGGGACGCGGCCGTTCGATCCGAACGGTTCGTATGTTGTCACCGGAGGACTCTCGGGCTTCGGACGGGAGGTGGCTCTGGGCATGCTCGCGCAGGGTGTGAAGCACCTCTATCTGGTGAGTCGTAGCGGCAAGGCCGACGAGGCGCTGCAGGAGGTTATCCGTGGCGCGGCCGATGACGGGGTGAAGGTCCACGTCGAGGCAGTCGACGTGACGTCCCGCAAGGATGTCGACGCGCTCGTGCGCAAGATCCGTCGCAGCGGCCACCCGCTGAAGGGCATCGTCCACTCGGCCATGGTCCTCGATGACCAGACGATGGGCAAGATGACCCTGGAGCAGATGCAACGGGTCCTCGCGCCGAAAGTGCAGGGCACCTGGAACCTCCACGAAGCGACGCTCGGCGAAGACCTCGACAGCTTCGTCATGTTCTCATCGGTCAGTTCCGCACTCGGAAATGCCGGGCAGGGGAACTATGCCGCGGCGAATGCCTTCCTCGACTCGATGGCCCACTTCCGGCATGCGGCCGGATTGCCCGCGCTGACGGTCAACTGGGGCCAACTCGCCGATGTCGGTGTGGCCGCCGCCGATGAGTCCCTGAAGGAAAAGCTGACGCGTCAGGGGATCATCCCGCTGCCGCCGGACCGGGCGCTTGAGCTTCTCGCCAAGCTGATTGCCAACGACCACCTGCAAACCGGCATCATTCCGATCGACTGGAAGTTGTTCCGCAGCACGCACCCGCAACTCGAGCGATCGACGCGCTATGCGGATGTCTTCAGCGAGGCGGCGGACGATGGCGATGAGGTCGGTGCCCGTTCGGCGCGGGAGATCCTGCTCGAGACGCCTCCTGCCAAGCGCCGTTCGGTTCTGTCCGACATGCTCAAGGAGGAAGTCGCCAAAGTGCTCCGGACTTCGGTGTCGAAGATCCGTGACGACCGGCCGCTCACGCAGCTGGGCCTCGACTCGCTGATGACCTTCGAACTGCTGATGCGCCTTGAGAGCAAGTTCGAGATCTCCCTGCCTCCGGCCCGGATGAAAGAGGGCACCACCCTTGCGGATGTCGGGATCCACCTGCTGGAGCTCATTTCCGGCCAGTCGGGCGGCGAGATGGAAGCTGCCGCTGGCGGTGCCGGTGCCGATGCGGCTGAAAGTGAGGGTGACGCAGGCGGCGAGCGGGTTCTCGACCTTCCGCCGGCGTGCTTCGTTGACCTGAAGAAGACCGGGGATCGCGATCCGCTGTTCATGATTCACCCGGCTGGCGGACTCGTCGGACTCTACGACGGCTTGGCAGCCGGGCTGCCTGAGGACCTACCGGTGATTGCGATCCAGTCGCGGGTCTTTTTCTCCGACGGAGGCGAGTTTCAGAAGTTCGCGACGATGGCCGACGCCTATGCGGATGCGATCCTCAAGCGGCAGCCGGAAGGCGATATCCATCTGTTCGGTTTCTCGTTCGGAGCATGGCTGGCCCACGCTGTCGCCCGCCGGATTGAGAAGGCGAACCGGAAGGTTGCATGGATCGGTCTGGTCGATCCGATCGAGGCGATTCCCGGATTCTCGGAGGATCGCGAACACGAAATCATCGGCTGGCAGATCGAGGACTTCTCCGTCCTGCTCGGCGAACTTCTGGGCGAGGATGAGGAACTCGACGAGACGATGGTGGAGGAACTCCACGAACTGGTGATGGAGGTGATCGGACTTTCAAGTCGCGCACGCACCACGCGGATCCGCAAGTGGCTCGAGAAGCAGGGAAGCTTCGCCAAGGGCATCGGTCACCGGGTGATCGAGTTCCTCTTCGACGTCCATCTCCACCACGCTGGACTCGGTCGCGAGGCGAGCCTTGATCCGATCGCCACGAAGGTCCACGTCTGGCGCGGCAACCATCCGTGGGCGGGTGCGGTCGAAGGTCGGCCGTTGAGTTCCTCGGATGTGATCGAGGTGACGCGCGATGTGAGCCATTTCGACTTCTTCAGCGACCACGAGGCTGCACGCCTCGCCGGGGAAATCACCGAACAGCTCAAGCCGAAGGGGCGTCGCCGCGCTCAGGCTAGATCGTAGTCAACGCCGGGTTCCGGAATGATCGCCCGCGTCGAGGGCAGTCGCTCGGCGAGCTGCTGCTCGAACCACCGGCTCGCCTCCGGGTCGCCGTGGACGAGGAACGTCTGCCTGGGGCGGACCTTGAGGATGTAGTTCAGCAGGTCGTCACGCGTCGCGTGACCGCTGAAGTCGAAGATGTCCATCCGGGCCCGGAACGGCACCGGCGGATGTGACGGGTCCAGCACGATCTTGTCACCGTGGGCCGCGGCCCGGATGTGGCCGGCCGGTGAATCAGGGTCGGCATAGCCGACGAACAGCAGCGAGTTCTTCTTGTTCTCGAGGAACCCGGCCCGGGCGAAGGCGTTCGAGACCGTCTTCTCGGTCATCATTCCACTGGAAAGGCAGTAGATAGTCCCGGCCTCGGGTACGATGGGGGCTCGGTTGCGGCGGCGGCTGCCGGCCTTCAGATCCATGTCAGTGAGGATCCGGAAGTCATCATCGCTACGGCGAGTCTGGCCTTTGGCGAAGCGGTCGTAGATCACCGTCATCTTGGTCGAGAGCCCTCCGATCACCACCGGGGCTTTCTTCGGGATCAGTCCGCGGCGCTTGAAGCGGTGGATCATGGTCAGCACCTCCTGGGTCTTGCCCATCGCGAAGACGGGCACGAGCACCGTGCCGCCACGCTTGAGGGTGGCGGCGATCGTTTCCGCGAAACGCAGTTCCTCGGCCTCGCGGGTGTAGTCGACGTCCCGCGGGCTCGCTCCCCGGGTGGTCTCGATGACCAAGGTGTCGACCGGGTCCTCGGGAAAATGGGCGGCCTTGATCAGCGTCGAGTGCTCGAAATTGACATCGCCCGTGTACAGCAGCGTGTGGTCGCCGCTCTTGAGCGTGACCCCGACCGAGCCGAGGACATGGCCGGCGTCGTGAAAGGTCGCGCGGATCGTCCCGTCCGGATCGAGATCGAACGGTCTCTCGATCGCCCGTGTCTCGAGAGAGGCTTCGATTTCGTCGAGCTCCCGGTGGGAGAACAGGGGGTATTCGGTGATACCCAACTCGGTGCGCTTCGACTGCATCACGTTGACTGAGTTGTGAAGCATCGCGAAGCCGAGTTCGGCGCCGGCGGGTGAGAAGAATACTCGGGCTTGCGCCTGATTCCGCAGCAAGACAGGCAGCGAGCCGATGTGATCGAGGTGGGCGTGGGTGATCACCGCCGCATCGATCGTTCCCTCCTCGAGTCGGTCGAATCGCGGAACCGCATCCATGCCCTCGCGCTTCGGGTGCATGCCGGCGTCGAGGACGATCCGTGCCGAGTCGGTCTCAAGCAGGTAGGAGTTCGCGCCGATCTCGGCGGCGGGACAAAGGCTGCGGAAGAGCATTGCGGCGCACCATGGAGACGGCCTGCGAAATGTCGAACCCGGAATCTGGCCGCCGGTGGCCGTGATGGAAGGGTTTTGAGAATGCCAAAGGGATGCAATGTTGTCCGCAGGCGTATGGGACTCTACCGCAGCCAGATTTTCCCCCGCCTCTACAACGTGCTCATGGGGCTCGGTGGCTTTGACCGTTTGAGGGCCGAGCACCTGTCGACCGCCTGCGGTGAGGTGCTGGAGGTCGGTATCGGGACGGGGCGGAATCTCGGATACTATCCGGAAGGGGTCGACCGGGTCGTCGGTCTGGAACCCAACGCCGGCATGCGGAAGAAGCTCGAGGGCGCATCGCGACGAGCGTCTTTACGGCTGGAAGTGGTTGCGTCAGGTGCGGAAGCGATGCCGTTCGTGGACGGCCGGTTCGAGACCGTCGTTTCCACGCTCTCCCTATGCAGCATTCCCGATCGAGCCGCGGCGCTGCGGGAGATGCGAAGGGTAATGCGACCGGGCGGCCGACTGCTGCTGCTGGAGCACGGGCTGAGCCCCGATGTCCGGGTCGCACGCTGGCAGCGGCGGCTGAATCCGATCCAGCGCCGATTCGCGGCGGGCTGTGTCCTCGATGTGCCGGTGAAAGAAGAGTTGCAGGAGGCTGGCTTTGATGTGGCCGACCTGGCGGAGGGTTATCTTGAGGGTGAATCGAAAACCCACGGCTATCTCTATCGGGGTTGGGTGACCAAGGCCTGAGCCGTTGAGGATGCCGCCAATCCCCGCGTTTCCTTGCTCCGGGGGATTTTTCGGTTGTCAGTCCACCGTTCAGACTATAATTCCCGCGCCCCGCCCCGCATAGGGTCGGCCGGACAAATGGCAGGGTAGCTCAGAGGTAGAGCAGAGGACTCATAAGCCTTTGGTCGCGGGTTCAATTCCCGCCCCTGCTACCAGCTCGCTTTTGTGTCGTTCGACGACAGCTTGGGCTGGGAAAGGTGGTGTTTCCGGCTGATAGCGGTCAAATCCGATACCCGTAGTCGTAGGACTGCATGCGTGTTGTTTCGATCTTATCCGGCCTCTTCCCGTTGGTGGCCATGGTTTCCTGCGAGAAGTCCTCGCTCGAGGCAGAGGCGTCCGATGGAGAGTCAGTCGTAGCGCACGCCCTCGACGTCAGCTTCAATTTCGATGTCCGACCGATTCTCTCGGACAAGTGCTTCTTTTGCCACGGGCCGGATGTGGCGAACAACAAAGGCGGACTGCGCCTTGACCGGGCCGAGGACGCCTACGCGGCTCTGACGGAATCGGAAGGCTTCGCCATCATCCCGGGAGATCCGGACGGGAGCCAGCTCTGGCACCGTGTGAACAGCGACGACCCGGAAGAGGTGATGCCGCCGCCGGAATCGAAACTCGAGCTGACTTCCGACGAGAAACAGATCCTCAGGGCGTGGATCGAGCAGGGTGCGGAATACGAACCGCATTGGGCCTTCGTGCCGTTGCCGGCGGAGGTGGAAGTGCCGGAAGCGGGCGATGGCTGGGCGAGCAGCGAACTCGACCGGTTCGTCGCTGCCGGGATGGCACCTCACGGTCTTGAACCTTCGCCACCGGCGGACGGTTTGATCTGGCTCCGGCGGGTGACCTTCGATTTGACCGGACTCCCGCCGACGGTTGAGGAGATTGAGGCCTTCGAGGATTCCGGGATGGATTCCGCCTCGCGCGAGGCAGTAGTCGAGCGCCTGCTGTCGTCGCCTACATATGGCGAACGGATGGCCACGCCGTGGCTGGATGCGGCCCGCTATGCCGACTCCTATGGCTACCAATCGGACAACCTGAGCGTGTCGTGGCCCTACCGCGATTGGGTGGTCCGGGCCTTCAACGACAACCTGCCGTATGACGAGTTCCTGACCTGGAATCTCGCGGGCGACCTGCTTCCCGACGCGACACGGGACCAGCGGCTGGCGTCCGGTTTCAACCGTCTCCACCGGATGACGAACGAGGGAGGGTCGATCGCCGAGGAGTTCCTCGTCGAGTATGCGGCCGACCGCCTGCACACGGCGGGCACCGCGATCTACGGGCTCACGATGGAGTGCTCACGTTGCCACGATCACAAATATGACCCGATCACGATGCGGGACTACTATGGCATGCTCGGCTTCTTCAATTCCATCGCCGAGAACGGGCTCTACTCGCACGCCGCGGTAACGCCGTCGCCGTCGCTGCTGCTTCCCACGGAGGCGCAGGAGACGGCGCTGACTGCGGCCCGGACCAGGCTCGCGGAACTGGAGCAGGCCACCGAGTCCATTGCCAAGTCCCGCGAGCAGGCGTTCGCGGACTGGCTGGTGTTGCCCGCGAAGGAACCGGTCCTGCCTGATCTCGTCGGTCACTTTCCCTTCGATGTCGGAAACGACAACGAGCTGCCGAATGTCGCGCCCGGAGCCAAACAGCACGCCAAGCGCAACGGTCTCCCCGGTGCCGAGGGAGCGAAGGGCGGGGCGGTCGCGCTCAATGGCGACGTCGGCATCGTGATTCCCGGGTTTCACAAGGTCGACCGCTGGGATGCAGTGACCCATTCGATGTGGATCTACGACGGCGAGCGCAATGAGTCGCCGGTTGTGGTTTTGCAGAGAACTTACGGTACGGATGTCGGTTACAACGGCTACGACCTGATGCTGGAGAACGGCCACCTGTCGGCACGCTGGTTCCGGGTGTGGCCGGGTAACGCGGTTGGTATCCGGACGAAAACCGCGATCCCGGCGAAGCAATGGACCCAAGTGACTTGGACCTACGATGGATCCAGTAGCGCGGACGGGATCCGGATCTACATCGACGGCAGCGAGGTCGAGACGGAGTTGCTGGCGGACGGTCCGATGAAGAAGAAGGTCGGGATCGGGACCTACGGTCGCGGCGACTACACGATCGGCTCCCGCTTCCGGGATCTGGGTTTTGCCGGTGGCAGGGTGGACGACTTCCAAGTGTTTTCGCGCGCATTGAGTCCGGTTGAGGTGGCGGATCTCCACAACGGCAGCAGTCTCGCCTCAGCGCTCGCCGCGGGGAGAGCGGATGAGCTGCGGGACTACTACCTCACGGCGGTGGATGCCGAATTCCGGTCCCACCTTGGCGCCTTGCGCGAGGCACGGAAGGCCGTGGTGGATGCCGAGGAGGGGGTCGTGGAGGTGGCGGTGATGGAAGAGATCCGTCCGCCGAAGCCGACCTTCATTCTGGATCGCGGGGAATACGACGCGCCGACGGGAGACCCGGTGCCGCGGATCGTTCCGGATTTCCTGCCGCCGATGGACGACGAACTTCCGCGCGACCGGCTCGGGCTCGCGAGGTGGACGACCGACCCGAACCATCCGCTCACCGCACGGGTCTTCGTGAACCGGATGTGGAAGGAGTTCTTCGGGCGCGGAATCGTCAAAAGTATTGAGAACTTCGGCGTCCAGAGCGACCTGCCGTCGCATCCCGAGTTGCTCGACTGGCTGGCGCGCGACTTCGTCAGCAACGGCTGGGACGTGAAGCGCCTGTGTCAGCAGATCGTGCTCTCCTCGACCTACGGGCAATCGAGTCGAGCCAGCGCGGATGGACTCGAGAAGGACCCCGAAAATGTCTATCTCGCGAGAGGGCCTTCGCGGCGGCTTTCGGCGGAGATGATCCGGGACATGGCGCTGGCAGGGTCGGGTCTCCTGGAAGACACCCGCGGTGGGCCGCCCGTCTCTCCCTACCAGCCTGGAGGCGACCTTTGGCGCGAGTCCAACGGCATGAGCCCTCCGTTCCGCCAGAGCACCGGCAAGGCCCTGCATCGGCGGAGTCTCTACTCGGTCTGGAAGCGTACCGCGCCGCTGCCGAACATGATGGCCTTCGATGCGACGAGCCGCGAGGTGTGCACCGTCGACCGGGCCCAGACCAACACTCCGCTTCAGGCCTTGGTACTGCTCAACGACGTCCAGTTCGTCGAGGCGAGCCGCAAGCTGGCGGAGGAGGCATTGGCTGACGGAACCGTCGAGATCGATACCTTGATGCTGCGCTGGGCGGGTCGACCCCCGGACGACCAAGAGAAGGCCCTGCTCCAGGAACTCTACGACGAGCAGTTGGAGATCTTCAAAGCCGACCCCGAGGGTGCGAAGAAGCTCCTGAAGAGCGGCGAATCGCCAGCCGCGTCCGACGCCGATCCGGCCACACTCGCAGCCGCCACGGTCGTCGCCCAGGCCGTTCTCAATCTCGATGCCACCATTTGGAAACGATGAATGCTTCCCCGGATATCGACGACTTTCTCGGCATGACCCGCCGCCACTTCTTCAAGAAGAGTGCGGCGGGAATCGGCGGAGCGGCGCTGGCCTCGATGCTTCCCGGCAGGGGCGACCTGCTCGCGCCGGATTTCCCGGCGAAGGCGAAGCGGGTCATTTTCCTGTGCCAATCGGGAGGGCCGTCGCATCTCGACCTGTTCGATGACAAGCCGCTGCTGCGCGAAATGAACGGGCAACAGCTCCCGGAGCACGTGCGTGCCGGTCAGCGGCTGACGGGAATGTCCGCCAACCAGTCATCGATCCCGCTGGCCGGGTCGCAGTTCAAGTTCGCGCGTCATGGCCAGAGCGGTGCGGAGCTCAGCGAACTCCTTCCCCACACGGCGTCGGTCGCGGACGAGATCTGCTTCATCAAGTCGATGTACACCGAGGCGATCAATCATGACCCGGCGATCACCTTCCTGCAGACCGGGTCGCAGTTGTCCGGACGACCATCAATGGGTGCGTGGCTGTCCTACGGTCTCGGCTCGCTGAACAACAACCTGCCGTCGTTCATCGTGCTCGTATCGGCGGGGCAGGGGGGGCAGCCGCTGTATTCTCGGCTCTGGGGTTCCGGGTTCCTCGATTCCCGCTTTCAAGGCGTGCGTTTCCGTTCGGGAAAAGAACCGGTGCTGTATCTGACCAATCCCGAAGGGGTCTCGGCGGCCGGCCGGCGCGGCATGCTCGACAAGCTCGCGACGCTCAACCGGCACCAGTTCGACAAGGAACTGGATCCGGAGATCGAGTCGCGGATCGCCCAGTACGAGATGGCCTTCCGCATGCAGACCAGCGTGCCCGAGGTGACCGATCTGTCCGATGAGCCGGACTCGACTTTCGAACTCTACGGCAAGGACAGTCGCAAGCCCGGGACCTTCGCCGCCAACTGCCTGCAGGCGCGACGGCTTGCCGAGCGGGGTGTCAGGTTCATCCAACTCTATCACCAAGGCTGGGACCAGCATGGCAACCTGCCTGGAGGGATCCGTGGGCAGTGTGCGGAGACCGATCAGGCCTCCGCGGCCCTGATCAAAGATCTGAAGCAGCGCGGCATGCTCGATGAGACCCTTGTGATCTGGGGCGGCGAGTTCGGACGGACTTCCTATTCGCAAGGGGCCCTGACCAAGACGACGTACGGTCGCGACCACCATCCGCGCTGTTACACGATGTGGATGGCGGGCGGAGGAGCGAAGCCGGGTGTCACCCATGGCAAGACCGACGACTACGGCTACAACATCGTGGATGCTGCGGGGAACGTGATCCATCCGACCAAGCACCATGTCCACCCCGACGCCGTCCACATCCACGACCTGCAGGCAACGATCCTCCACCTGATGGGCATCGATCACCGGCATCTGAACTTCAAGTATCAGGGCCGCCGGTTCCGGCTGACGGACGTCCACGGGCATGTCGTGAAGCCGCTCTTGGCCTGAGCGGATCCGGAGGACGCGGAATCCGCTGGTTTCGGCGCGGGGACCTTGGCTACCCTGCCGGAATCGTCGGTTTATCCCCCACTTGGGTAATGGGCTGACGCGCGCCCCGGAACCTATCCTCCCGTCATGATGAAGCGGCTACTATCCGTTCTTGCGGTCTTCGCATGGGCAGGGATTGCGTCGGCGGAAGGCGAGAACCCGACCTTGTGGATTATCGGTGACTCCACCGTGCGCAACTCGACGCCCGGTCAGATGGGGTGGGGGGACTGTCTGGGCGAGCATTTTGACAAGTCCGGGATCGAGGTGGTGAACCGGGCGATCGGCGGTCGTTCGAGCCGCACCTTCCGGACCGAAGGTCGCTGGGACGCTGTGATGGCGAATCTTCGGGAAGGGGACTACGTGCTGATGCAGTTCGGTCACAATGACGGCGGCGAGATGTTTGCCGGCGACCGACCGCGCGCGTCGATCAAGGGCAACGGCGAGGAAATGGAGACCGGGACCGTCAAAGCGACCGGGAAAGAGGAGGTCGTCCGTTCGTACGGCTGGTATCTCCGCCGCTACGCCCGCGAGGCGAGGGAGCGTGGCGCCACGCCGGTCATTCTCTCGCTCATTCCGCGGAATATCTGGAAAGACGGCCGGATCACGCGCAACGGATCGGACTACGGTCTATGGGCCCGACAGGCAGCCTCGCAGGAGGATGTGGCCTTCATCGACTTCAATTCCCTGCTGGCGGACTCCTACGAGGACCTCGGGCCGGATGCCACTTCGGATCTCTTCTGCGGGACCGACCACACCCACACCGGCCCGGAAGGTGCCGCGTTCAACGCGGCAAAACTGGCTGCGGCGATCCGGGGTCTGGACGGGTGCCCGCTGGCGAGTCACCTGAAGCCGGTGGATCTCTGGATGCCGTCCGTTTTCTCCGACCACATGGTCCTCCAGCGCGATCTTGATATCCCCGTTTGGGGGACGGCGGAGCCGGGCGCGGAAGTGGAGGTCACGCTCGCCGGTGAGTCCCGGGTGGTGAGAGCCGGTCCGAAAGGCCGGTGGCGGCTCCGACTCCCTCCGCTAGAAGCCGGAGGTCCCTACCGGATGGTGGTCTCCTCGTCCGCCACACGGAGTTTTGAAGACGTGATGGTGGGCGAGGTCTGGCTGTGCTCAGGGCAGTCGAACATGGACTTCACGGTGGCACCCACCGAGAAGCGACCCTGGTCCGGAACCGCGAATTGGGAAAAGGAGGTCGCTGCGGCGGATTCTCCGGGGATCCGGATGTTCACCGCCGAGTGGGCGCTGCACGAATCGCCGCAGGCTGATGTCGCGGGTGAATGGAAGGTCTGCTCGCCGCAGGCGGTCGGTGACTTCTCGGCGGTCGCTTATTTCTTCGGTCGCGATCTGCAGGACGCACTCGACGTGCCCGTGGGGCTGATTGCCTGCGCGTTCGGGGGAAGCACGGCGGAGGCTTGGATCAGCGATGAGAGTCTCAGGGCCCATCCACAGTTCGAGCCGCTGCTCAAGGCCTACCGGGCGAAGTGCCTGCAGTTTCGCGACGATCCGGAGGCGATGCGCCGCTATGGGGCCGATCTGGAGCGGTGGAGGAAGGCGGCCGATGATGCGAAGGCGGCGGGCCGTAAAGCACCGAAAGCGCCCAAGCACCCGGACCCGGTGCAGGACCAGCACAACCCCGCGGTCCTGTTCAACGGGATGATCGCTCCGATCGTTTCCTACGGGCTCCGCGGGGCGATCTGGTATCAGGGCGAGTCGAACGTCGGCACCCGTGAGATCTATGGTCAGTTGCAGAAAACCCTGATCCATGACTGGCGATCACGCTGGTCAATTGGCGACTTCCCGTTCTACTTCGTGCAGCTCGCGGGCTATCGCGAACCGAAGACATCGCCCGCCGAGAGCAGTCTGGCGCAGCTGCGGGAGGCACAGGCTGAAGCGCTTGAACTGCCGAATACCGGCATGGCGGTCGCGATCGACCTCGGTGAGAGCGCCGACATCCACCCGCGGAACAAGCAGGATGTCGGGCACCGCCTCGCCCGGCTTGCCATTTCGGAGACCTATGGTGTGTCAATGGTCGCCGGAGGCCCGGTCATGAAGGACGCGGTGGTTGCCGACGACGTGGTGCGGGTGAGATTTGATCGTGTCGCCGGGGGGCTGATGGCGAAGAGTGGCCCGCTTCGCGGTTTCGAGGTGGCCGGCGATGACGGCGAATTCGTCTGGGCCACCGCCGTGATCGAGGGTGAGTCGGTGCTGGTGTCCCATCCGGACATCTCGGATCCCGTGCACGTCCGCTACGCATGGGCGGATCACCCGCAGCAGGCGAATCTCTGCAATTCGGAGGGGCTCCCCGCCGCCCCGTTCCGAACCGGCCGGTGAGCGATCGGAAATCCGAAGAGCCCGAATCGCTCGCGGAGAGCGGAATTCTGGTGGTTTTTTGCCGGGGTGCGGGAAACGTTCGCGGGTTTCTCGGGCGCACCTCGGGGGAAGGCCCTAAAAACCCCGGGAAAGCCCGGAAATTCGGGGATCCGAAATGCTCCGAATTTTCTCAAAATAGGGCTTGTCAGCTAAGGTTCGATGGCTAGATTCGCCGCCCCCACAGCGCGGCCTGCCATCGCGAAGGCGAAGCGGACCGCTACGACAATCTCCTAAACTATCGGGTGCAGCACCGGAAAATTGGCTCCTGCGAGGGAATTTCTCGCCGGTGGTCGGTGCGCCCCAAACGCAACTACCCAAACCCCGCAGGAATCATATGCCGACCATCAACCAGCTTGTCCGCAAGGGACGTCACGTGCCGGTCGAGAAATCGAAGTCGCCGGCCATGGCCAACTGCCCGCAGCGTCGTGGCGTTTGCCTCCAGGTGATGACCCGCACGCCGAAGAAGCCGAACTCGGCTCTCCGCAAAGTCGCCAAGGTCCGCCTGACCAACGGTTACGAAGTCATCGCCTACATCGGGGGTGAGGGCCACAATCTCCAGGAACACTCCATCGTCCTGGTCCGTGGCGGCCGGGTGAAGGACCTTCCGGGTGTCCGCTACCACATCGTCCGTGGAGCGCTCGATACTCTCGGCGTCGACAAGCGTCGCCAGGGCCGTTCGAAGTACGGCGCCAAGCGTCCGAAGGGCGACAAGTAATCTCCCGAATCCCAACTGACCTTTTACCATGTCCCGCCGCAAGCGAGTCTTCCACAAGCCCGATCGTCGCGATTCCCGCTACGACAGCGCCCTCGTCGGTCACCTCATTTCGAAGGTGATGCGTGACGGCAAGCGTTCCCTTGCGGAGCGCATTGTCTATGCCGCCATCGACAAGGCCAACGAAGGTGTCGACACCGTCGACCCCCTCGAAGTCGTCACCCGCGCGATCGAGAACGCCAAGCCGCGCGTCGAGGTCAAGAGCCGCCGTGTCGGTGGCGCGACCTACCAGGTGCCGCTTGAAGTTGCCGCCGACCGTTCCGAGTCCCTCGCTCTGCGCTGGATCGTCGGTTACGCCCGCGGCCGCAAGGGTACCCCGATGCACGTCGCCCTCGCCAACGAGATCAAGGACGCCGCCAACAACCAGGGCAGCTCCGTCCGCAAGCGCGACGATGTCCACAAGATGGCCCAGGCCAACCGCGCCTTCGCCCACTTCCGCTGGTAATTTCCGACCCTGCTGACGTTTCCACGTTTTTCCTACGATGACCGCGACCGCCAACCATCCAGATCGACCGTTTCCGCTCGAGCGGACTCGGAACATCGGGATTGCGGCGCACATCGACGCCGGAAAAACGACGCTTACCGAGCGCATTCTCTTCTACACGGGGATGATCCACAAGATCGGCGAGGTGCACGACGGTGCCGCCACGACCGACTGGATGGAACAGGAGCGCGAACGCGGCATCACGATCACCTCCGCCGCCGTTACCGCCGAATGGTGGCAGCGCGGGGAAGAGGGGATCGTGAAGTCCTTCGAGGAGGAGAAACAGCGGATCAACATCATCGACACTCCCGGACACGTCGACTTCACGGCCGAGGTCGAGCGTTCGCTCCGGGTTCTTGACGGCGCCATCGTCGTCTTCTGCGGGGTGGCCGGAGTCCAGCCGCAGACCGAGACCGTCTGGCGCCAGGCGACGAAATACAAGGTTCCGCGCCTCGTCTTCGTCAACAAGATGGATCGCGTCGGCGCCGACTTCGAGTCGGTCGTCGAAGAGGTGAAGGACAAGCTCGGCGCCAACGCCGTGCGCATCCTCATCCCGATCGGTTCGGAAGAGGATCTCCGCGGCCAGATCGACGTGGTCAACCAGAAGGCCATCCTCTACGTTGACGACGCCACCTTCGGTTCGACCTACGAGATCAAGGATCTCGATGGTGACCTGAAGGCGACCGCGGAGCTCGCCTACTCCGAACTCGTCGAGACCGTGGCCGGTGTCGACGATGCCCTCGCCGAGAAGTTCCTGATGGAGGAGCCGATCAGCCGCGAGGATCTCAAGCTCGCCATCCGCCGTGCAACCATCGCCAACAAGCTGGTGCCGGTTGCAGGGGGTTCCGCCTTCAAGAACAAGGGCGTTCAGTATCTTCTCGATGCGGTCATCGACTATCTTCCGAGCCCGCTCGAGATTCCCTCCGCGGTCGGCATGAACCCCGACGACGAGGAAGAACACATCACCGTTCCGACCGACGACAACGGCAAGTTCTGCTCGCTGGCATTCAAGCTCTGGGCAGACAAGTTCGTCGGCAAACTCGTTTTCTTCCGCGTCTACTCCGGCGTCGTCCGCAAGGGTGATACCGTATATAACCCGCGGACCCGCAAGTCGGAGCGCGTCGGTCGTCTGATCCGCATCCAGTCCGACCAGCACACCGATATCGACGCCTGCTATGCCGGCGACATCGCGGCCATGGTCGGCGTCAAGAACGTCCAGACCGGCGATACGCTCGCCGCCACCGGATACGACGTCGTCCTCGAGCCCCCGACCTTCCCGGAACCGGTCATTTCGATGGCCGTCGAGCCGAAGACCAAGGCCGATCAGGAGAAGCTCGCCAACGCGCTGGTCCGCCTCTCCGAAGAGGATCCCACTTTCACCGTCAAGACCGACGAGGAGACCGGCCAGACCATCATTTCCGGGATGGGCGAGCTCCACCTCGAGATCATCGTCGACCGCCTCCGTCGCGAGTTCAAGGTCGAGGCCAACACCGGCGCCCCGCAGATCGCCTACCGCGAGACCATCACCGGTGAGGCCGATGGCGAAGGCAAGCTCGTCAAGCAGTCAGGTGGCCGCGGCCAGTATGGCCATGTCCGCCTCCACATGCGCCCGAACGAGAAGGGCAAGGGCCTCACGATCGAGAACAAGATCGTCGGCGGCGAGATTCCGAAGGATTTCCACAACGCCTGCTTCAAGGGAATCGGCGACGCGATGACCAACGGCATCGTCGCCGGCTACCCGGTGGTCGATGTCCACGTCGACCTCCTCGGTGGCTCGTTCCACGAGGTCGACTCCAACGAGAACGCTTTCACGATGGCCGCCATCTTCGCGATGCGCGACGGTTTCAAAAAGGCCTCACCCATCCTCCTCGAGCCGATCATGGGTGTCGAGGTCTCGACCCCGGACGACTACCAGGGCGACGTGATGGGCGACCTCAGCCGCCGCCGCGGCCAGATCGGCGAGATGGAGTCGAAAGGCAACGTCGCCGTCATTCACGCATCGGTTCCGCTCAAGGAAATGTTCGGCTACTCGACCGCCGTTCGGACGCTTTCCTCGGGCCGTGCCTCCTACTCGATGACCCCGTCGCACTTCGAGCAAGTGCCGCCGAACATCGTCGAAGAAATCATCAACGAACGCTGATTCACAGCCCCTCAAGTCAACCCAGCCACACCTTCCGACGCCATGGAAAACCAGAAGATCCGCATCCGCCTCCGGGCATTCGACCACCGTGCGATCGACCGCTCCGCCCTGGAGATCGTCGAGACCGCCAAACGCACCGGTGCCAAGGTGGCCGGCCCGATTCCGCTGCCGACCCGTATCGAGAAGTTCAGCGTCAACCGCTCGGTTCACGTCAACAAGAAGTCGGCCGAACAGTTCGAGATCCGCACCCACAAGCGCGTCCTCGATATCGTTGATCCGACCGCCCGCACGGTGGACGAGCTGAAGAAGCTCAACCTGCCCGCCGGTGTCGACATCGCCATCCGCATCTGAGCCGGGATCCCGAATCCCCAATTTCCTAAATCTCCAATTCTCTTTTAGCCATGTCTCTCGGACTTCTCGGAAAAAAACTGGGCATGACTCGTCTCTTCGACGAGGAGAGCCAGTCCATGATTCCCGTGACCGTTGTCGAGGTCGGCGGAAATACGATCCTGCAGACCAAGACCGTCGAATCCGACGGTTACACCGCCGTGCAGGTCGGTTTCGACGACCAGAAGGAACAACGGTCCAACAAGCCTCTTGTCGGTCACTTCAAGAAGCACGGTTCCGACCCCAAGTATCTCGTTCAGGAATTCCGCCTCGCCGACGGTGAGGAGATTCCCGAAGAGCACCCGGGTGCGGAACTGTTCTCGGCCGGCCAGTGGGTCGACGTGATCGGCACCACCAAAGGTCGCGGATTCCAAGGTGCGGTGCGCCGCTACGGATTCGGAGGTCTCAAGCAGACCCACGGTTCGATGATGCACCGCCGGACCGGTGCCGTCGGCGCCGGCTCGACTCCGGGCCGCATTTGGAAGAACCAGCAGATGCCCGGTCACATGGGCACCGACCGCCGCACAGTGCAGAGCCTGAAGGTCGTCGCCGTGCGTCCTGAGGACAACGTGATCCTCATCTCGGGCTCCGTGCCTGGCCACAAGGGCGCCTACGTGACCGTCCGCCCCGCCGTCAAGAAGCCCGCCACCGCCTGAGCGGGAACCTGAACCCAAACACCATTTCCGACCATGTCCGCGAAAGTATTCACTGCTGACGACGCCAAGGCCGCCAACATCACGCTGGCGGAGGAGGGCAAGGGCTCCCAGGCCGTGCACGATCTCGTCGTCGCCTACCGCGCCAACCGCCGCACCGGTTCCGCCAACACCAAGACCCGTGGCGAGGTGCGCGGCAACAACAAGAAGATTTACCGCCAGAAGGGCACGGGCAACGCCCGTCACGGCGACAAGCGCGCCCCGATCTTTGTCGGTGGTGGCACGGTCTTCGGACCCCGTCCCCGCGACTACTCGAAGAAGGTCACCAAGTCGACCCGCCGCCTCGCCTTGCGCCGCGTGCTGGCCGATGTGATCGCCGAAGGCAACCTCAAGGTGCTCCCGTCCTTCGCTGTCTCCGAGCCGAAGACCAAGGCGTTCGTCGCAGCGGTCAGCGCCGAGGCGGATCCGAAGAAGGTCCTCATCGTCGCCAAGAGCTTCGATGACAACACCTACCTTGCTGCCCGCAACGTCCAATGGGCGCAGTTGGTGACCGCCGACAGCGTCAACGTCGAGGAGCTGCTCCACGCTAACACGGTGCTCCTCGTCGAGGACGCTCTGGAAACCCTCGCGGCACGCACCGCCTAACCGCTTTCCGAAGCAACGAACCATGAAAGACCTTTATCAAGTCATCAAGAACGTCCGCGTCTCGGAAAAGGCCACGATGCTCAACGAGCTCAACAACGAGGTTGTCCTCGAAGTTGATCGCCGTGCGAACAAGCTCGAGATCAAGCGCGCCGTGGAATCGCTCCTCGGCAAGAAAGTCGTAGCTGTCCGCACCCTGAACCAAGCCGGCAAGTCCAAGCGTGAGCGTCGGGCCGATGCCGGACGCACCGCCCACTGGAAGAAGGCCATCGTCCGCCTCAAGGAGGGCGAAAACCTCGACCTCGTCTGATTTTTTCAACCCGCTTTATTGCGCAACCCTCTAGCGAGCCATGCCTCTCAAAGAGTTCAAACCCCTGACCCCGCCGCAGCGCTACAAGGTGCTGCCCGCCTTCGAGGAAATCACCAAGAAGAGCCCGGAGAAGTCCCTGCTTACCCCTCTCAAGAAGAGTGGCGGCCGGAACAATACCGGACGCATCACCACCCGTCACATCGGTGGAGGTCACAAGCGTCACTACCGCCTCGTCGACTTCAAGCGTCGCAAGCACGACGTGCCGGCCAAGGTCCTCGGCATCGAGTATGACCCGAACCGCACCTGCCGCATCGCCCTGATCCAGTACGAGGACGGCCAGAAGAGCTACATCCTCGCACCGGTCGGACTGCAGGTCGGAGCGACCGTGCTTTCCGGTGAGAAGGCCGCGCCGAAGCCGGGCAACGCCCTGCCGCTTAGCGAGGTGCCGCTCGGAACCGCGATCCACAACATCGAGCTCACTCCGGGCAATGGTGGCAAGGTCGCCCGCGCCGCAGGCCAGCAAGCCATCCTTTCCAACCGCGATGGCGAATGGGCCCTCGTGAAGATGCCTTCCGGCGAGATCCGCCGCTTCAACGCCCGGTGCTACTGCACCGTCGGCCAGGTCGGCAACCGCGATCACATGAACGAGGTTTCGGGTAAGGCCGGCCGCACCCGCTGGCAGGGCACCCGTCCGACCGTCCGTGGCATGTGCATGAACCCCGTCGACCACCCGAACGGTGGTGGTGAGGGCAAGTCCAAGTCCGGTGGTGGCCGCCAGCACCTTCTCAGCCCGTGGGGTCACGCCAAGGGCGAGAAGACCCGCAAGCCGAAAAAGCCGACCAACACCTTCATCGTCGAGCGCCGCAAAAAGAAGAAGCGCTAACTCCGAACCGATCCACTGAAACATGTCACGTTCCCTTAAGAAAGGCCCCTTCGTTGACCAGAAGCTTCTGGTCAAGATCGACGCGGCTGTCGCTTCGAACGACAAGAAGCCGATCAAGACCTGGAGCCGCAAGTCGATGATCACGCCCGACTTCGTCGGCCTGAACTTCGCCGTCCACAACGGCAAGACCTTCGTCCCGGTGTATGTCACCGAGAACATGGTCGGCCACAAGCTCGGTGAATTCGCCCCGACGCGGATCTTCCGCGCTCACGGCGGCATCGGCAAAAAGTAAGACCTCGATCACCCTCGCGCCATGTCCTTCGCTTCCGTCATTCGTCCTGTTACCGTCGCTGCCCTCGGGTGGTTCGCGGGCATGGGCGCGTGCCCGGGTCAGGCGGAGGATTTCGCGGAACTCCAGAACCAGCTCGCCGAACTCCGGTTGCGCAACAAGGCTCTGGAGCAGGGGATCGCCGAGGCCAACCGGGCCGAAAAGGAGGCATCCGAGCAGCTCGCCGAGGTGCGCCAGCGCCTCGAGGCACTCGGACGGGACCTTCTCGACGGCGGCGACGATCGCCTGATCCAGGCGATGTCGGACATCCAGGTGCTCAACGACCGGGTCGCGCAGCTCGAAGGCAGCGCGATGCGTCTCTCCGGCACCGTGTCCGAATTCCTTCGCCAGGCCCTCGCTTCCGACCCGGATACGAGGCTTCGTGTCGAAACCGCCATGCGGGAGCTTGACTCGGTCCTTGGACTGAGGCAGAAGCCCGCCCCCAACGCTCCAACCAGTGGCACGGCAGGCCGTGCGACGGTGATGAGCATCGATTCGGAAAGCGGCCTGCTTGTCCTCAACATCGGGGAACAGCAGACCACCCGGATCGGATCCACCTACCGCCTCTACCGGGGCGACCAAGCCTACGGCACCGCAATCATCGCAGACGTCCGACGTCGGGTGAGCGGTGCCTTCGTCGAATCGCTCGAGCCCGGCCAAGGGCCCGTCCGCATCGGCGACCGTGCCATTCTCGAAACCGAATAATCCCGCCGCAAGGCCCCAGACAACCCTTCAACCGACCGTCCGATGGAAGTCAAGAGCACCACCAAGTTCGTCCGCCTCTCGCCGAAGAAGGCACGCGACGTTGCCCGTGAGATTCAAGGTCTCCCGGTGTCCGCCGCGCTCGACATCCTCGCCTTCACCCCGAAGAAGGCGGCCTTCCTTATCAACAAGACCCTCAAGACCGCCATCGCGGACGCCGAGAACAACTTCGCGCTCGATGTCGACAACCTTTACATCAAGGAAGCTGTGATCGGCGCCGGTCCCACCTTCAAGCGCTTCAAGCCACGTGCCCGCGGTTCCGCCGGCGGCATCCTCAAGCGCACCAGCCACATTTTCATCACCCTTGCCGAAACGCCCGAGGCCGAAGAGAAGCCGAAGCGCGTTCACGTTTCCAAGAAGGTCGAAGCCTGATCCCAATCCCCGACACCGAATTTTATCATGGGCCAGAAAGTCAATCCCATCGGATTCCGCCTCGCCGTCAGCAAGGACTGGCGCTCCAAGTGGTATGCCTCCGGCAAGGACTACGCCGAGAAGCTCCACGAGGACCTCAAGATCCGCAAATACATCAAGGACCGCCTGCAGTTCGCCGCCCTCTCGAAGGTCGTCATCGAGCGCGCCTGGGCGAGTGTCCGCGTCACCCTGCACACCTCTCGTCCCGGCCTGATCATCGGCCGCAAGGGTTCGGAGATCGAGCGGATGACCAAGGATCTCCAGAAGCTTTGCTCGGATGGCAACGTCAAGATCGACATCGTTGAGATCCGCAAGCCGGAACTCGATGCCCAGCTTGTCGCCGAACAGGTCGCCGTGCAACTCGAGCGCCGGATCTCGTTCCGCCGTGCGATGAAGCGCGCCGTCCAGACCACCATGGACTTCGGTGCCGACGGCATCCGGATCCGCTGCGCCGGCCGCCTCGGCGGTGCCGACATCGCCCGTGCCGAATGGTATCGCGAGGGCAAGGTGCCGCTTCAGACGCTGCGCGTGCCGCTCGACTACGGTTTCGCCGAAGCCCGCACCGTTTACGGTGTGATCGGCGTGAAGTGCTGGGTGAACAAGAAGGAGGACGCCGACAAGGGTCCGTCGCCGCAAGGTGACCGCCGCCCGCCGCGCCGTCCGCGCAACAACGCCCCGGCACCTGCCGCCCCTCAAGCCTGATTCCCACAACCCAAACTTTTTAGGAGGACCCTGTCATGCCTTTGATGCCCAAACGCACGAAGTTCCGGAAGTCGCACCGCGGCAGCCGCGCCGGTAACGCGCAGCGCGGAACTTCCGTCGCCTTCGGTGATTTCGGACTCCAGTGCCTCGGTCGCGGCTGGATGAGCAACCGCCAGATCGAAGCCTGCCGTATCGCCATCAACCGTTACCTGAAGCGGAAGGGAAAAGTGTGGATTCGTATCTTCCCGCACAAGTCGATCACCTCCCGCCCGCCGGAAACCCGGATGGGTAAGGGTAAGGGTGCCGTCGACGCTTGGGTCGCCGTGGTCCGCCCCGGCACCATGCTTTTCGAAGTTTCCGGTGTCTCGGAATCCCAAGCCCGCGAGGCGATGCGCCTTGCTTCCTACAAGCTCGGCGTCCCGACCCGCTTCGTCGTCCGCAACCAGCATTCCTGAAGCCTTTAACCGCGCTCCCATCATGGCATCGACCAAGACCAACGAATTTGCCGAGCTGACCGTGCCCGAACTCGAGGCCAAGCTCCGCGACCTCAAGGAGGAGGCGTTCAACCTCCGCCTCCAACAGGCCACCGGGCAACTCGAGAACTCGGCCCGGATCCGCATCGTGCGCCGCGACACCGCGCGCGTCATGACCTACCTCAAGGCCCGCCTGAAGCAGGCCTGAGCCGTCCTTAACTTCATCCCATTTCCACCGCAATGAGCGAGACCCAGCAGGACAGCCGTCCCCATCTCAGCAAGACCCGCGTCGGCATCGTCGTGTCCGACAAGATGAACAAGACCCTCGTGGTCGAGCACGTCGCGCGCGTTCCGCACCCGGCCTTCAACAAGATCGTCAAGAAGTCGAAGAAGTACTACGTCCACGACGAGAACGGTGAAGCCAAGATCGGCGACAAGGTCCGGATCGTGGAGACCAAGCCGATTTCCAAGACCAAGTGCTGGAAGCTCGAGGAGGTCATCTCCCACTGATCCAACTCTTCGCGAACCAACCATCCGCCTTTTTCACGCCATGATCCAAATGGAATCCCTCGTCTCGGTCGCCGACAACACCGGCGCCCGTACCGCCAAGATGATTGGCGTCCTCGGCAAGCGCTCGCGCAGTGCCGACGTCGGCGACATCATCACCGCCCACATCCGCGATTCGATCCCTACCGCCTCCATCAAGAAGGGATCCGTGGTCAAGGCCGTGGTCGTACGCACCGCCGCGCCGATCCGCCGTTCCGACGGTTCGATCCTGCGCTTTGACAACAACGCCATCGTCGTGATCGACAAGGACAACAACCCGCGCGGCACCCGGATCTTCGGACCCGTCGCCCGCGAGCTTCGCGAGAAGCAGTTCATGAAGATCGTTTCCCTCGCACCCGAGGTTCTCTGAAATTTCCCAACCGAATCCCTTTTCCATGAAGACACACGTCAAGAAAGGCGACGAAGTCGAAGTGATCGCCGGCAACCACAAGGGCAAGCGCGGCACCGTGATGCTCGTCAATGCCTCCAAGGAACAGGTCATCGTCGAAGGCGTCCGCAAGATCAAGAAGGCCGTCCGCCGCTCCGAACAGAATCCCGACGGCGGGATTCTCGAGGAAGACGGTCCCATCCATATTTCCAATGTGAAAAAACTGGGCTGAGCACCGACACCGTCGGGGCATCCGCCCGCGCTTAAGCGCAATCCAACAAGCGCTGACCCGCTGAAACCATGAGCACACCGCTACTACAGAAACACTACAAGGAGAAGGTTGTGCCGGCTCTCACCGAGAAGCTCGGCTACGCCAATCCGCACCAGGTGCCCCGCGTCGAGAAGGTCGTGGTGACCACCTGCATGGGCAACGCCCCCGACCGCAAGGTCGCGGTGGACGATGCCGTCCTCGAGATCGCCAAGATCACCGGCCAACGCCCGTCGATCACCTACTCGAAGAAGGCCGTCGCGAACTTCAAGTTGCGCGCCGGTGAACCCCTCGGTGCCCGCGTCACCCTCCGTGGCGAGCGCATGTGGGAGTTCCTGTTCCGCTTCATCAACGTGACCTCGCCGAACATCCGTGACTTCCGGGGGATCACCTCGAAAAGCTTCGACGGCCAGGGCAACTACGCCATCGGCTTCGCCGACCAGTCGATCTTCCCGGAGATCGAACTCGACCAGATCAAGCGCCAGATCGGTTTCGACATCATCATCGTGACCTCGGCCAAGACCGACGACGAGGGACGCACGCTGCTCAGCGAACTGGGTATGCCGTTCCGCGAAAACAAGCCCGCCGAGGAGGGAGCGGCCGCCTGAGCCGTCCCGCAGCACTAACATCACGATATCATGGCTGTTGTTTCAGATCCCATTTCCGATTTCCTGACCCGCTTCAAGAACTGCTGCCGGGCCGGTAACGAGGAATTCTCCGCACCCTACTCCCGAATCAAGGCGGACATCGCCAAGATCCTCCAGGAGGAAGGCTACATTTGGAATTACGAGGTCGTCACGACCGACGGGTTCCCCGAAATCAAGGTCAAGGCCCGCTACGTCGACGGCCGCCCCGTGCTTACCGACCTCAAGCGGGTCTCGAAGCCGGGTCGCCGCGTCTATGCCGGTGCCGATGACATCCCGCGCGTCCTCAACGGTCTCGGCATCGCTGTCGTTTCGACCTCGAAGGGCGTGATGTCCGGAGCCACCGCCAAGCGTTCGCGCCTGGGTGGCGAGATCCTCGCCAAGGTCTGGTAACCCCAACACGAGAAAGGAAAGACCACCATGTCACGAGTTGGAACCAAACCGATCGCCTTGCCCGACAAGGTGAAGTTCAGTGTCGCCGACCGCACGGTTTTCATCGAAGGCCCGAAGGGCAAACTCGATTTCTGCCTGCCGAACGGCGTCAAGGTCAGTGAAGAGGACGGCGCCGTCGTCGTCGCCCGCGAGACCGAACTGCGCGAGCACCGTGCCCTCCACGGCACCGTGCGCAGCATCATCAACAACATGATCACCGGCGTGACCGAAGGCTTCGTCAAGGAGCTTGAGATCCAGGGCGTCGGTATGCGGGCCTCGGTCAAGGGCAAGGACCTCGACCTCGCGCTCGGAAAATCCCACCCGATCCTCCACCCGATCCCGGCCGATATCTCCGTGAGCGTCGCCGAGAACACCAAGATCAAGGTGGAAGGCATCGACAAACAGAAGGTCGGCCAGTTCGCCGCCGAAGTGCGCAGCTACTACCCGCCGGAACCCTACAAGGGCAAGGGCGTCCGCTACGCCGGAGAACGCGTCCGCCGCAAGGAAGGCAAGAGCGTCGGCAAATAATAACCCGCACCATCCAAGTACCCATGAGTCAACTCAATCGAAAGGAAGTGCGCCGCCGGATCCACAAGCGGATCCGCCGCAAGGTTACCGGCACCGCCGAGCGCCCGCGCCTCGCCGTGCACTACTCAAACCAGCACATTTACGCACAGATCATCGACGACAACGCCGGCTCCACGCTGGCCGCGGCGTCGACCCTCGACAAATCCGTCGAGAAGGCCGCATCGAATGTTGCCTGTGCGACATCGGTCGGTCAGCTTCTCGCCGAGCGCGCGAAGGCTGCCAACGTCAGCGCCGTGGTCTTCGACCGTGGCGGTCACCTGTATCACGGCAAGATCAAAGCACTTGCCGACGCCGCCCGTGAAGCCGGCCTCCAGTTCTAATTCCCGACCCAATCTGTCATGGTGACAAGCAACGATTCAACTCCCGCCGCAAAGGAAGCCTCGGCTCCGAAACCCGAGCAAGGCGGCAATGCCGTCGGCCCGGTTTCCGGAACCGGCGGTCAAGGCGGCCAACAAGGCCAAGGTCCCGGTGGTCCGGGCGGCGGACGTTCCTTCGGTGGAAACCGAGGGGGCCGCGGCCCTCGCCGTGAGGAGCGTCCTGTTCCGACCGTCGATGGTAAGGAAGTGACCGAGAAGGTTGTTTTCATCAACCGCTGCGCCAAGGTCGTCAAGGGCGGCCGCCGCTTCAGCTTCTCGGCGCTCGTCGTCGTGGGCGACAAGGAAGGCAAGGTCGGACTCGGATTCGGCAAGGCCAACGAGGTCGCGGACTCGATCCGCAAGGCCAGCGAGGCTGGCCGCAAGTCGCTCGTCCCGATGAATCTGGCCGAAGGCACGATCCCGCATGAAAGCTACGCCGAATACGGTGGTGGCAAGGTGCTGCTCAAGCCGGCGTCCCCGGGAACGGGCATCATCGCCGGTGGCGGCGTCCGCGCCGTCTGTGAGGCGGTCGGCATCCGCGACGTCCTGGCCAAGTCCCTCGGTTCGGCGAACCACGCGAACGTGGTGAAGGCGACCCTCAAGGCCCTGAGCCAACTCCGCACCCGCGACCAGATCTTCTCGGCCCGCGGCAAGCAGAAGAAGGAATCCATCTGAGAAACTTCGAACTCCCAACGTCCAACGTTGAATCTCGAATTATGAAACTTCACACACTCAAGCCCAACAAGGGTGCCAAGCACCGCATCAAGCGGCTAGGCTCCGGCGAAAGCTCCGGCCTCGGCAAGACCTGCGGCAAGGGCAACAAGGGTCAGAAGGCCCGTTCGGGCGGCTCGGTCCGCCCCGGCTTCGAAGGTGGCCAGATGCCCCTTCACCGCCGCCTTCCCAAGAAGGGCTTCAACAACATCAACTTCAAGACGAAGGCTTCGGTCGTCAATCTCGCCCAGCTCGAGAAGAGCTTCGAGGATGGCGACACGGTCAACGAGGAGGCGCTCCGCGCCAAGGGTCTGGTGAGCCGCAAGTGCGACATCGTCAAGGTCCTCGGCCAAGGGCAGCTCGCCAAGAAACTGACTGTGGCGGTCGACGCGGTAAGCGCTTCGGCCAAGGAGAAGATCGAGCAGGCCGGTGGCACGGTCGAAACGCCGTCAGCCGAGTAAGCGTCGGTTTCTCCCGTCTATGATCCCGAAACGTTGAGGAAGCGCCTGTCCGCTTCCTCAACGCGTTTAACAGAACGACTCCTTTCCCCAGAACCCGACACCCATGATCTCCGCTTTCGCGAACACCTGGAAGGTTCCCGAACTCCGCGACCGCATTCTCTTCACCCTTGCCATGATCGTGATCGTGCGCCTCGGCGTGCACGTCACGCTTCCCGGCGTCGACACGACGGTGATCGACGCCTGGATCGAGGACGCGAAACAGAAGTCGGACGCCACGACGGCCGGCGGCCTGCAGGCGATCCTCGGCATCTTCTCCGGTGGCGCGCTCCAGCAGGCGGGGGTTTTTGCCCTCGGGATCATGCCTTACATCTCCGCTTCGATCATGATGCAGCTCATGACGGCGGTGGTGCCCAAGCTGTCCAAGCTGTCCCGCGAGGACGGCGGACGCCAGAAGATCACCCAGTATACCCGCTACCTGACGATCGTGATTGCCCTCGTGCAGGGCATCTTTGTCGCCAAGGCCCTGATCAATCCGGGGACCAATCCGCTGATGGGGGGTATCGGGGAGACGATCGACCGGCTCGGACGTGATCTCGTTCCGAACCCGACGGTGCTCTGGCAGATCATCACGGTGCTGACGATTGTCGCCGGCACGCTGCTCCTGATGTGGATCGGTGACCAGATGACCGACAAGGGTATCGGCAACGGCACCTCCATCATCATCACCGTCAACATCATCGCGGCGTTGCCGGGAGCCTTGTTCCAGACCTGGCAGTATTTCGTCGCCGATCCGGACGCCAGCAAGTTCCGGGTGATGATGCTCGTGGTCATGATCGCCATGCTGTTGCTGGTGATTGCCGGCACAATCGCGATCACCCAGGCCCAGCGTCGGATCGCGATCCAGTACGCAAAGCGTGTCGTCGGAAGGAAACAGTTCGGTGGCCAGACCCAGTATCTCCCGCTCAAGGTGAATTACGCCGGTGTCATGCCGATCATCTTCGCGACCGCGGTTCTCTCGCTGCCGACGATCATTCTCACCCAGATGTTCCCCGAGGCCGGCTGGTCGCGTTCTCTGCAGGAAGCGCTTGCAGGTGGAACATGGTTCTACGTGCTGGGTGCCATCTTCATCTTCTTCTTCTCCTACTTCTGGGTCGCGACCATGTTCCAGCCGTCTCAGATCTCGGAGGACCTCAAGCGGAACGGTGGCTACATTCCCGGAGTTCGTCCGGGCAAACCGACGGCTGACTTCCTCGATTTCACCATGACCCGCCTGACGTTCGCGGGGGCGATCTTCCTGACCTTGATCTTCGTCCTTCCTGTGGCGATCGGCAAAATCGTCGGTCTTCCGCCGGGTTCAATGGTCCTCCAGTTCTTCGGGGGCACCAGCCTGCTGATCTTGGTCGGTGTGGTTCTTGACGTGATGCGTCAGGTGGAGACTCACCTGCTTCAGCGCCACTACGACGGCTTCCTCCGCAAGGGCAAGCTGAAGGGGCGCTACGACCGGCTCTCGCAGTCGTCGGGTTCGACCGGCGGCACGGCGATCGTTTACCTGTGGGCCTTCATCGGTCTTCTGTTGGTGATCGGCGCGGTGGCCTACTTCGCTCGCTAAAGAAGCGATGGCGCTTCATTTGATCCTTCTGGGTCCTCCCGCTTCGGGCAAGGGGACCCAGGGGCGGCGGCTAGCTGCGGATCGAGGGCTCGACTACCTCAGTACGGGGGCGCTGCTCCGTGGAGTTCTGAAGGAGGACTCGCCCGCGGCCAGGGAAATCCGGCCCATCCTCGATCGGGGGGGCTACATTCCGGACGAGCTGATGTGCGGAATCATGCGCGAGTGGCTGGCTGACCATCCGGGTGGCTGGGTGCTGGACGGGTTCCCGCGGACACTGATGCAGGACGATTTTCTGGCTGCTTGGCTGGCAGAGCGAGGCGAGCGGGTGGATGCGGCGGTTGCCCTTGATGTTCCGAAGGACGAACTCATCCGCAGGATCGAGGGTCGTGTCGAGTGTCCCGACTGTCGTTGGAGCGGGCAGAAGGAGGAACTGAACGAGGGGCGGCGCTGCCCGAAATGTGGTGGAGCTGCGGGGCCGAGGTCCGACGACAATCTGACGAATTTCCTTTCCCGTTACGACGAATACTGCGAGCAAACCGTGCCGGTGATCGAACGTCACGATGCGGCGGGAACCCTGCTTCACTGTGATGCGACCCGCTCGGTCGATGAGGTCGCGGCAACGATTGAGGCAAATCTGAAAACCCTGACCAACGATGGCGAAACGGCGTAAAATCCGGATCAAGAACGCCCGCGAGATCGAGCTGATGCGGGCGGCGGGTCAGGTCGCGAGCGAGATCCTGCAGGAGGTCGCGTCGATGGCGAAGCCCGGCGTAACCACCGGGGAGATCGATGCCGAGGCTGCCAAGCTGATGCAGAAAAACGGCTGCAAGAGCGCGTTTCTGGGCTATCGGGGATTTCCCGGTTACACCTGCATCTCGGTGAATGAAGAAGTGGTTCACGGGATCGGCGGTCCCCGGGTGATCCACCCCGGTGACATTCTGAAGATCGATGTCGGCATCGTGAAGAACGGCTGGATCGGTGATAACGCGACGACGGTTCCGGTCGGCGAAGTTCCCGATGAGACGAAGCGTCTGCTGGCGGCGACCGAGGAGTCTCTTTTCGCCGCGATCGACAAGGCCCGGGCCGGTCTCCGGCTCGCCGAGTTGTGCGGGGCGGTGGAGGATCACGTGAAACCGTTGGGATTTACCGTCGTGCGCGAGTTTGTCGGGCACGGGGTCGGTCGAGAACTCCACGAAGAGCCCCAGATCCCGAACTATCGTCCCAGCGGAAAGACACCGATTCTGGAGCCTGGAATGATCCTCGCGATCGAACCGATGGTGAATGCCGGGTCGCCCCACGTCAGGATCCTGGATGACGGCTGGACCGTCATTACCGCGGATCGCAAGGCGTCAGCTCACTTCGAGCATACGGTATTGGTGACCGAAGGTGATCCGGAGCTCCTGACCAACCGACCCCGGACAGCGACGCCCGAGCTGCTCGGGATCTGAAGCAGTTTCCGCCTCTCGGCGGAAGTCCTCAACGTTGACCCGTGTTCGGTCGGGCGACCGCGAAACGGTATTTCTGCACCGCGTAGGCGATCGATTTGGCCACGGTCCGCTGGTAGCCGGAGTCGTGGATCAGCTTCGCCTCGTAGGGATGGGTCATGAACCCGCACTCGACCAGGATCGACGGGTGCTTGACTCCGCTGAGGACGCTGAACCGTGCCCGCTTGATCCCGCGGTCGAGGGTGTAGGATTTGCCGGTCTTCTTGTCCTTGAGCGTGCTGAGGAGGGTGCCGTGCACCGCGGTGGCCAATGCGACGTTGGCGGAGTCGTGGTGATTGCCGGTCTTCGGGCTGAAGTCGCTGGCCTTGAGTCCGCGGCCGTAGTGGGAGACGCCGACAGGTGAAAGGGTGAACGTTTCGATACCCCGGGCACCCGACCGGTTCGAACTGGTCGAGTTGTGGTGGATCGAAATGAAGATCGCGTTTTCCGTAATCCGGTTGGCGATGTCGACCCGTTGCTGAAGCGAAAGGTAACGGTTCGAGTCGCGGGTCATGATGACCTTGTACTTGTATTCCTTCTCCAGGTAATCCTTGAGGAAGCCGGCGACCTTCAGGTTGTAGTTGGCTTCGGTGCCGATGGAATTGGTGGCGCCCGGGTCCTTGCCACCATGCCCGGCGTCGATGATCACCGTCCGGAAATTCCCCGCGTTTTCAATGATGTTCGGGCGAAGCACCGGGTGGACGAGCTTCATCAGATCGATCTTCGAGAGCCACGCCTTCCCTCCCGAGCTTTCGATCGGGTAGCTGAAGACGAACTTCACGCCGTTCATGTAGCACTCGTGGGAGTTGGTGCTCAGCTTGATCTCGACGGCGTCGTCCTCGAGCACGATCGACTTGCCCGACTGGCTGAGGCGCTTGAATCCGTAGAATTCCTTCATCGAATTCACGCTGACGTAGCCCCGGCCATGGATCGTGCGCTCATCCCAGCCGGCGTGTGCCGTGAGGGCACAAGCCGCAAGGATAAGGGTCAGTCGGATCAGAAAGGGGAGCCGGCTCATGGGCGCGCAAATTGCTGCGGTCGCGACCGCCCCGGATCATTACCCGGAATCGGTCGATCTGACAAATCCGTTTTGAGGTGGCGTTAGATCGTTTTTTCCGCTGAGAATGCGGGAATCTACGGTGAATTTCTCGTGATCGGCCGCCTCGTGGCTTGCCGCCAGAACGCCGGAACCGGATGATGATCCCATGGAAGCTGTTTTGAAGCACGATCTCCCGGACCGCTTCGGTTCGATGCTGGTCAAGGAGATGCGCCAGAACATGAGGCGCGGCAGTTTCGTGATTCCGTTCCTCGCCGTGCACGCCTTGGCGGTGGCAGCGGTGATTGTCGAATTCCAAACCGGAGCCACCGACCGCTACTCGGATCTGGTGGGGATGCTGAATCTCGGTCTTCTTGGCACCTCAGGCCCGCTATGGATCGCGATCAGCCTCGTCTGCGCCCTGATCATGCCGCTTGGAGGCCTCGTGCTGATGGGGCAGGAGCTTGAGGAGGGGAACCACGAGTTGCTGCTGTTGACCAAATTGAGCCGCTGGAAGGTGGTCCGGGGCAAGTTTTTCAGCCTCTGGTCGCTCTGTGTCCTCACACTCTTTTCCCTGCTGCCCTATGTGATCGTCCGCTACCAGATCGGCGGTGTCGAACTGGTCCGTGACCTCGCCTGCACGCTGACGGTTCTGGCACTCTCGGCGGTGGTCTGTGCCGGTGCGATCGGTGCGTCTTCCTTCCGCGGACTCGGTGCACGCATGGCCACCATGCTGCTCTTCCTTGGCTCGGCGCTCGCCTCGGGTGGCACGGCGATCGCCGCGTGTGGTGCCGTGACCGATGAGGCCGGTGTCTTCTGGCACCTCAACGCGCTCGCGGCGACGGCCTGCTTCGTGATGATGGGCTTGGGGCTCGCGCGCTCCCGGCTGCGCCTCGTCGTGCATGCCTACGAAGTGAAACCGAGCTTCATGGTCGTGGGCCTCTTGTTCTTCACGCCCTTCGTCGTCGGAATGACGACGGCGATGACGGCCGGATTCGCAGGATTGGTGGGTTTGGTTGGAATGGGGTTGGTGGCGATCTATGCCGATGTGACTCCAAAGGCGCCCGCCTGGGTCAAGGCACCCGCCGCAAACGTCCCGGGCGCCTCTCCGCCCCCGGAGCCAGCCGCCGCTCCGACGGATGCCCCGGCCGCGTCCGAGGTGCCTGGCGAGGCCACTCCGAATCCTTCTCCCGCGACCCCTCCCAAAATGCCTGACTCCGCTTCGACGGACTGATTCATGATTGCTGCCTCCAAGGCCTTTGGCGCCACACTTTTCTTCTCAATTCTCTCATCATCGGCCCTGTTCGCCACCGATGCGGCGCTGACCAGCCCCGAACCGGGATCCACGCTGGCCAATTCGACAGTCACCTTCACGTGGACGGCCGGGCCGGGTGGCTATTATCTCTATGTCGGAACCTCAGTAGGAAGTTTTGACATCCACAATTCCGGATACATCGCGCCGGGAACGCTATCGAGGCAGGTCACAGGAGTTCCGACCGCAAGCCCGGTCTACGTGCGGCTGTGGTGCGAAACCTCGTCGGGAAGCGGACAGTACTACATCGATGATTACACCTTCAACACGGACATCGACGGCGACGGGATCCGCGATTCGATCGATCCCAATCCCGGGGTGGCCGACCCGATGGTGGTGCGCTCGGGTTCGGACCATATCCTGACCGTGCTGGGCTCCGGCCGGGTCGCCGTGATCGAGTCCGCCTCGCTCTTCGGCAGCACGTTCGATGACATGTCGACGACGGAAGCCCGTGGCGTGGCGCAGCGGGTGTATGAGCATTTCCAGGACGACTTCGACTTCATCATGATCGCGTCCAATCAGGCGTCCGTTCCTGGCGGGAGCTACTACGGGCGCTTCTACAACGCCCGCAATGACATCGGTGGAATCGGCAAGAGCACTTTCGACAGCACGGCGCTGTTCGGTTCGTCGGGCCAACTTCAGGGAGCGATCCACCTGACTTCGACCGGTGGCCTCATCGGCGGTCCGAGCCTGCATGAGCTGGCTCACAACTGGGGCAATTCGATGGCATCGGTTCCAACCGCGGTTGGAGGGCACTGGGGCTATTCCAATATCGGTGGCCAGCTCGGTGGCTGGGCACCCGGAACCTTGGAAAGTCTTGGTGGGAACCTCTACAGGGCGAAGAATCCGAGAACCCTCACGTTTCAAGGGTTCGGGGGGAATGCGAACGGTGGCAACTCGCTGCCCTACAGCCAGTTCGAGCTCTACACGATGGGGTTGATTGATGCGGAGGACATCACCCAGGAGATCAAGGTTGCGAATGGCTTCGCTTGGGCGGACTACGCCACAGGTCAGTTCACGGCGACCAGCATCACGAGTCTGACGATGGCCGAGGTCGTGTCGACCGATGGGGCTCGGACGCCGGACAGCAGCACGTCGCAGAAGGACTTCCGGGTTCTCTACCTCATCCTAACGGATGGGCCACTAACCCTCGGCGAGTGGGCCGACTTCGATGCCGATGTCGAGGTGTTCGCCCGAAATGCCGCGAGTGGTGGCAGTTCGTACAATTTCTGGGAGGCCACCGGAGGTCTGGCGACCCTGACGATGGATGGGTTGATCGAGAGTCTCGTGCCCGAGGAATTCCGGATCGATAGCCTCGTCTTTCTTCCGGGAACGCCCCGGACGGTTCGGGTCTCAATCATGAGTGAGCTCGGGAAAAACTACACGCTGGAGCATGCGACCACGCTGTCCGGTTGGATTGATGGAGCTTCGACCGCGGGAACAGGCGGAACGATCCAACTCGACCACGTCGTCGGGACCGCACCGAAGATGCAGTTCCGTGTTCGCGCCGATTGAGCGAGGCGGACTTAGCGCATTCCTGCGAACCGCTTCCGCATGAGGTCGCGTTCGGAGAGGTCGGGAGTCTTCGATCTGGCGTCTTCGATCCACGCCCACTCGAGCTCGTTCTTGGTCGGCCGTTTGGTCTCGTAAAAGACCCCGAACTTTCCGGGAAACTCCTCCTCGGCGAGTTCCATGGCTGCGGCGGTGGACTCCATGTCGCGCGATGATTCGTCGACCAGATCGAAGGTACCGCCCTTGCGCGGGTTTCCGGCATCGAAGGCGCCGGGGTAGAACATGGTGCACTCCGACAGCGTTTCGACGACCGCGAAACCGGGATGGAGGATCGCCCGCTCGAACATCTCGTTCATGTGCTTCACTTGCGCCGCGTGGGTGCGGGCGATGAAGGTAGCCCCGCTCGAAACCAGTTGGGCCATCGGGTTGATCGGGCGGTCGATGGCGCCACGGGGATCGGTCTTGGACCTGCGGCCGATCGGTGTGGTCGGAGACGTCTGGTTCTTCGTCAGTCCGTAGACGAAGTTGTCCATGATCACATAGGACAGGTTGATGTTCTTGCGCGCGGCGTGGGTCAGGTGGTTGCCGCCGATCGAGTAGCCGTCGCCGTCCCCGCCAAAGACGAACACGTGGAGATCGGGACGTGACAGCGAGATGCCGGTGGCGAGGGGCAGGGCCCGGCCGTGGATGAAGTGGATGCCGTGGGCGTTGACGAAGTAAGGGAAGCGCGACGAGCAACCGATGCCGGCGACGCAGACGATTTTCTCGTGCGGAATCCCGAGGTTGCCGACGACATTGAAGAATGACGCGAGCACGGCGAAATCGCCGCAGGCGGGGCACCAGGTCGGGTGATCGGCCTTGAGCTCCTTCTTGGTGAGCTTCTTGGCGGGTGGAGCGGTTTCGGACATGGGTTTGGCGGGTTTAGCGGAGAAGTTGCAGGGCGGCGTCCTCGATTTCCTTCACGCGGAAGGTCAGTCCCTGGACCTTGTTGAGCGACTGGATGTTCGGATTGCAGGTCACGGACCGCAGCAGCGATGCGAGCTGGCCGAAGCCGTAGATGCCGCAGTCGTTCATCTCGGGAACGAGAACGTGCGTGTAGCGGTGGAAGATGTCGGCCAACCCGTTGCGCAGCGGATGGATATGGCGGAGGTGGAGCGAGCCGACCCGGTGACCGGCGTCCTGAAGCCGCTCGGTGGCTTCCTTGATGGGGCCGAAGGTCGAGCCCCAGCCGACAAACAGGAGGTCGCCTTGCTCGTCGCCGAAGAAGTCCGGTGCGGGCAGCGAGTTCGCCAGCTTTACGAGTTTCTCGCGCCGCTTGGCGGTCATCTTCTCGTGCATCACCGGGTTGCCCGACGGGTGGCCCCATTCGTCGTGCTCAAGGCCGGTCACGACCGGGTAGCGGCCGTCGGGCGATGGGCAGCCCGGCGGTGCGTGGCGGGTGATCGCGTCTAGCGGGTAAGGTTTGCAGTCGGCCGGGCAGGTCGAGAGGTCGAGCATCGGCTCGATCCAGTGTTTCTCGAGGTCGGGTTCGGGAAATGCCTCGATGCGGGTGGCGATCGCCTGGTCGGAAAGGATGATGACGGGAGTCGAATACTCGCGCGCGATGCGGCAGGCCTCGATCGCCGTGTAGAAGCAGTCCTCGACGTCGCGCGGGGCGAGCACGACGCGTGGCGAATCGCCGTGGGAACCGTAGATCGCCTGCATCAGGTCCGATTGCTCGACCGAAGTCGGCATGCCGGTCGACGGGCCGCCGCGCTGGATGTTGACCACGACCAGTGGCAGCTCGGCCATCGTGGCGTAGCCGATCGCCTCGGATTTGAGGGAGAGTCCGGGACCGGAGGAGCCGGTGATCGCAAGGTGGCCGGAGTAGCTGGCTCCGATCGCGAGGGCGACCGCGGCGAGCTCATCCTCCGCCTGGATGAACATGCCGCCGTATTTCGGCAACTCGGAGCGGAGGGTTTCCATGATGCTCGACCACGGGGTGATCGGGTAGCCGGCACCGTAGCGGCAGCCGCCGGCGATCAGGCCGAGCGTGAGCATCGTGTTGCCGTCCGTCGAAATCCGGTTCTGCTCCTCGTTCTCGCCGGGAGCGAACGGCATGTGATTGATGTCGTGGACCTGCCAAGCAAAGCCGGCGTCGAAGGCGAGCAGGGCGTTGCGCAGAACGTCCTCCGACTTCTTGCCGAACTTCCGGCTGATGATCTGAACGAGCTTCTCGCGGTCGAGCTTGTAGACTGCGCACAGGGTGCCGAGGACGAAGATGTTCTTGCCGCGGTCCTTGGCGGATCCGCCGATCGCTTCGATCGAGGCGGAGGTGAACGGGATGCCGATGTGGATGATGTCGCGTTCCTCCTTCAGCTCGGTCACGTGGTCGCTGTCATAGAAGCAGATGCCTCCGTCGCGCAGCGAGTGCAGGTGGTTGTCGTAGGAGTCCTGATAGAAGGCGACCAAGGTGTCGGCTTCGTCGCCCGGATGGAGCACCTTGCCCGATCCGAGGTGGACCTGGAAAATGCTGGGTCCGCCGGAGATCGTGCTCGGGATCGTCATGTAGGTCATGACGTCCTGGGCGGTCGAACCCGCGAGCTGGGCGAGGAAGGCGCCGATCGACTGGATTCCGTCTTGGGAGTGTCCGGCGAGGCGGATAACGGCGTTGCGGAGCGCCTGGGGCGCGGAAGCGGATGCTTGAGACATCGGATCAGGGTTTCGTTTTTCTTAACCATTCCGTAGCGGTGGCGGAAGGAAAAACCGGGGCTTAATCGGACCCGGGATGTCCGCTGCCACAGGATGACGACATTCCGGATTTTTGGCCCACTCGGAGCGGGTTTCCATGGAACGATGAAGAGAGCGCTCCCGTTTCTTGCATCGGTCCTGACCGCGGTCGCGGCGGCCGAGGAATTCGAGGTGAACATCCGCGTGGATGCCGGTGGGTCGATGGGCCCGCTTGAACCGATCTGGCGGTTCTTCGGCGCCGATGAACCGAACTACGCGACGATGAAGAACGGCCGCGAGTTGCTGGGCGATCTCGGTGAGATGAAGCCGGGCGAGGTGTTTTTCCGAACGCACAACCTGATGACCAGTGGCGACGGGACACCGGCGCTGAAGTGGGGCTCGACGGGAATGTATGGAGAAGACGGGCGCGGTCGACCGATCTATGATTGGGAGATCGTCGACGGGATCTTTGATGCCTACCTTGAGAATGGCGTCCGACCCTATGTGCAGATCGGATTCATGCCCGAAGCGCTCTCGGTGAAGCCACAGCCCTACCGCCACCATTGGACACCGCGGGCGAAGTACGACGAGATCTATACAGGCTGGGCTTACCCGCCGAAGGATTACGCGAAGTGGGAGGAACTCGTCTTCCAGTGGGCGAAGCACTGCGTCGAGAAGTATGGCGAGGAGGAGGTGCTCCGCTGGTACTGGCAGACCTGGAACGAGCCGAATATCGGTTACTGGCGGGGAAGTCGGGAGGAGTTCTTCAAGCTGCATGACCATGCGATCCACGCGGTCCGGCGGGCCCTGCCCGGAGCGAAGGTCGGTGGTCCGGACGTTGCGGGCGGTCCGGGTGGCGACTTCCTCGAGGCCTTCATCAAGCACTGCATGGAAGGGAAGAATGCCGCGACCGGTGAAACGGGCACACCGATGGACTTCATTTCGTTTCACGCGAAGGGATGGCCGAAGACGGTGGACGGACGCGTGCAGATGGGGATTGCCAACCAGCTCCGCGACATTGACCGCGCCTTCGAGGTGATCGCGAGGTATCCGCAGTTGAGGAAGACGCCGATCGTCATCGGTGAGTCGGATCCGGAAGGATGTGCGGCATGCCAAGGGGACCAGCTCGCCTACCGGAACGGGACGATGTATTCGAGCTACACGGCCGCGTCGTTTCCCCGGAAACTCGACCTGGCACGCAAGCGGGGCGTGAATCTCGAAGGCGCATTGACTTGGGCCTTCGAGTTCGAGGATCAACCCTACTTCGCGGGATTCCGCTCGCTCGCGACAAACGGGATCAACAAGCCGGTCCTCAATGTCTTCCGGATGTTCTCGATGATGTCGGGTGAGCGTCTGCCGGTCGCCAGTGACGGTGCGTTGCCGCTTGATGAGATCGTTGAGAAAGGGGTGCGGGAGCGGCCGGATGTCGGGGCGCTCGCGGCTCGTGACGGGAAGAGGATCACGATCCTGACTTGGCATTACCACGACGACGATCTGCCGGGAGCCGAGGCGGCAGTGAGCATCACACTTGTAGGAGCTCCGGAAGGGAAGCCTGTGAGCGTGGCGCACTACCGGGTCGATCAGGAGCACTCAAACAGCTTCACGATGTGGCAGGCGATGGGATCACCACAGAAACCAACCGAAGCACAGGTCACGGAATTGAAAGCGGCTTCCGAGTTGGTGAAGCTCGACGATGGGATTGATCTCGTAGCCGAAGGGGGGGCGACTGCATTCAAACTCGATCTGCCCCGTCAGGGCGTATCCCTGCACGTGCTTGAGTGGGACTAGGAGATTCCGAAGCCCGTCAGTGACGAATGGCTACAGGATCGATTGAAGCGCTTTAGGGCGCGGCGCCGTCGGCGGGCGGATAGGACCGGACGCGGTAGAAGCCGGTTGCCGATGAGGGCAGCGGAAGGTCGCTGACCACGGTGCTGCCGCCGCTAGCGCTTCCTCCGATGAAGGTTTTCAGCGTGGTCCAGCTCCCGCCTTCAAGCGATTCGGAGAACTCGACATCGTAGAGGAGGTCGTCCCGTGACTCGAATTCGAGTTCGAGGGCGGTCTCGCTACGGGTCAGGCTCAGCACACGGAACGGTCCGACTTCCGGGAGTCCGAAGAGCGGGTGGAGTTGCTCGACGGGCACGACGCCGTTGGTGATCGTCAGTTCATCCATCCAGCCGTCGAATACCCGGTCGACCGCATTTGACGAGTTGAGGTGGGCGCCGATGATCAACGGGCCCGAGTTCGCCGTGCCCGTGGCGCTCGTCGCAACTACATCGACCTGATCGTCGAGTGTGAAACGGGCAGTGTTTGCCACCGGATCGAGGGCGACGCTCACGAAGTGCCAGTTCGTGTCCGGAATCGAGAGCTGGCTGGTGACGATGCTTGAACCAAGATGGAGGGCGAGATTGCCGTAGGTTGTCGCGTTGCCGTAGCTGCCGGCGGCCGCGAGGAACATGTAGTCCAACTCGGAGTCGGCTGATCCCAGCGGCTTCTTCACGGCCAAGGGTGCCGAACTTGCCGTGTTGGCGCCGGTTGGCAGGCTGCGGAGCTTCACCCAGGCCGATACGGTGAATGGGTCGCTTGAGCCGAAATCCAATTCGCGGCCGTCCGCGCAGGTCAGGTAGTCCTGCTGGCTTGCGTCGAATTCGAGGGATGCGGCGTTCGGTTCGCCGAGCAGCGGGTCGGTCGTGAAGGGGATTTCGCTTGAGAATGCCGGAGCGGAAGGTCCCGGAGCGGCGTCATGACCGAAGGGCATGCGGTCGGTGAGGTTGTTGTCAAAACGGAACATCACGCGGTCGCCAAGGAAAGCGTAGGGGTCCGCATTCTTCACTCGCTCGGTCATCAGCGCTTCCTCCAGACGGCGGAGGATCAGGCAGTGTGACGTTTGCTCGGCGAGGCCGGGTACGCCGTGTTCCGGCAGCAGTTCGAAAGGATTCTCCTCAAGGTCGAAAAGCTGTGTGACCTGGGTGGCGTTGTTTCCCACGTCGTAACGAATCAGCTTGAATCGTCCGTCGGTGACCGAACGCATACCAGGCTTGTCACCCCCCGCATAGAGGCCGTAAACGTAGTCGCGGTGGACGTCCGTCATGCCCTCGAGGACCGGACGAAAGCTGGCGCCGTCGTTGCCGTCGATCGTTGACGGTAATGCGATTCCCGCTAGATCGCAGAAGGTGGGGAAGGTGTCGTGTAGGTAGATCAGGGCATCGGTTTCGTTGCCTGCGGCAATACCGGGTCCGCGGACGATGAAGGGGACGCGCCATGAGTGTTCGTAGAGGTTCTGCTTTCCCATCAAGCCATGTCGACCGACGGCGATGCCATGGTCTGCCGTGAACACGATGTAGGTGTTGTTGATCACGCTGTCCGAGTTGTCGCCATCGCCATCCGGGTCCTCCAGTTTGGCCAGGACCCGACCGAGTTGTCGGTCAATCCAGTCGACGCATGCAAAGTTCCGGCCGATCTCGTTGCGGATGACGGCCTCGTTGCGGTATTCAAGCACTCCGGCGACATTGACTTCATCGCGTACACCGAAGTGCCCGTGATCGAATGGGTGGAAAGGATAGTTGGCGGGTGTGCCGAGTGTGGCGTTGACCGGCAAATGGTTGAAGGGAATCGGTGGAGCGGCGGGGTTTACAGTGAGGCTGCCGGGGCTGGTGGTGTTGATGCAGCCGTAGCGGCCGGTGAGGTTCGGGTTGGTCCGGGCATTGCGTTCGTCGTGAGGATGGGAAAAGCCGAGATACATCAGGAACGGCTTGCCGTTGGGTTGGTGGTTGGCGCGCCAGTGGTCGATATGCTCGAGGGTCCGATCGGCGTGCCATTCGCTGCCGCTGCCGTCCGTGTTGCCCCGTTTGCTCGCGTCGTTGACGATTGTGAACTCGTTGTTCGCCGTGGGGTAGCTGTTGCCGGACTTGCAGGTCCGGTAGGTGGCGTAGGGCAGGTCGGGCAAGCTGCTCCTGACGCCGCGATTGAATATCCCGGGAAAGGTCAGCGCGGCGGTCATGCCGTTGGTACGCTGCCAGGTACTCCGCCCGGTCATGATGCAGGTGCGCGAGGCGGTGCAGACCGCTCCAACCTCCGAGCCCATCAGGCGTGCCTGATGGAAGAGCATGCCTTCGTCGGCAAGACGGTCGATGTTCGGGGTGTCGATCACGTAGGGATTGCCTGATCCATCCGGTTCTGCGGGTTCGCTGCGGCGGTAGGCACCGACGGAAAAGGTGTCCTGGTCATCGGTGATGATGAACAGGAAGTTCGGTGGCGATGCGCTGACCGACGGAGTGGCGGAGGCTTCGTCGCTGGGTGCCGACTCGACCGCGTCGATATTCACCGCGGTAACGACGTAGTAGTAAGTGTTGCCATTGATCGCTGTATCGTCGGCGAATCCGCTGTTTCCGGAGGTGCCGATCTGGGAGTAGGGACCGCCGGGACCGGTTCCGCGCTTGATCCGGAACTCAAGGAAGCCGGGTTGGGTGTTGTCATCCCAGTTCAGCGTGACGAGATCGTTTCCCGCATTGGCGGTGAGCCCGGTGGGAACCTGTGGCGGATCGGGGACGAAGGCCATCGGCGTGGCCGAAGCCTCAGTCGAATCGGAGGAGACGTCGTCCTCGGTATTCTCCGCGGCAACGACATAGTAGTAGGTCACCCCGTTGGTCAGCCCGGTGTCGGTGAACTCACTTTCGCTTGGCGTGGCGCCGGGGACGTCGACGTAAGGGCCGCCCGGCGAGGTCGAGCGCCGCACGATGAAATTGGCGAAGCCGTACTGGGAGTTGTCGTCCCAGTCGAGCGCCACCTCCGTGTCGCCGGAGGTTGCAACGAGGCCGGTTGGCGTTTCCGGCGCAGGTGGGGGACCGCTCGGCAGCAAACGCAACTGGTACCCGCTGATGTGGGCACGTGCGAATCCCTGGGCCTCGGCGAACAATGTCTGTGACGTTGCATCGGCGGTGAAGCTGCCGATGACGAACTGGTCGTTCAGGTCCACATTGTTGCCCAATCCGTCGCCGAAGCGCATGACGCGTCCGTCGGTGGAGGCCCGGTCATCGACAAACCAGATCTGGATCTCGTATTCGGCACCGACGCTCAGGGCTCCACCGCCGATGCTGACGGTTTGGGATGCGGGAGCTCCGTAGTCGACGGTGCTCAGCATGGTATCGTAGCCAGGATCGCCACCATTCGTGCCGGAAGAAAGGTCCACTCCGGCGGCCGATGCGGGGTCCTCTGAGAAAATGGACTGGCTTCCGGTGAAGAGGACGCCGTTGATCGTCGTGTTGGTCAGCGGATCGCCGGTGGACAGGGCGTTGATGGCCTCGACCAGCGTGCCGTTGGTCGAGACGTCCGACGAGTTGCCGGCTCCGGTGGAGACCGCAGTGGGTGTTCCCCACACGATCGGGGCGGCGTGCAAGGTCACGACGTGGAGACTTGTGAGCCAACACGCGATCGCGACACGCATCGGACCGGGGTGGGGGTGGACGACGATGGAGCGGTCCATAGGGTGGGTTTCGGGCTTTGGAAGAGGGCTGCCGGGTTGCTGACGGGACTGCAATTCGCGTGTCTCCCCGGACGCCAGGGCATCGGGAATCATCGCTCGATGCGCATGAAATAGCTAGCCGGGTCTCCTGTAACGTCAACCGTGGCACTATAGACTCCAGCAGGACTTTCGTTGAAAACGGTGTCCGGCGTTTCGTCGATGAGGAAGGAAAGAAGGTCGGTGCTGGCCATGATCTTCCAGTCGGTGACACCGGGGTCGCCAAGGAAGTTGATGATGAAGGAATTGGCGGTGCGGCTGACGCCGGTGATCACGGCCGGGGGAGCAGCCAGCGAAGCAAGGGCGAAGCCGTTGATCGGATTGAATTTGTGCGAGGCATCGGACCAGATCCTTGAGGCTGAGATGGTGACGCGGGTTCCGGCCTCGATGCCGGTGAGGTCGAAGAAGTACCAGTCCGGAACGGGGACTCCGGTATTCGGGTCGTCCGGGCTGACGGTTAGCCATTCCGGGGCAGGAGGACCGGCGAGGGCGGCTTGCGTGGTGAAGGACTCCATGCCGTCGACCGCCACGGAGAACGGCACGTCGCGGAGGTTGCCGGTGGTGGAGTCGATAGTCGCCGCGGTTCCCTGGATTTCGGATGCTCCAACGCAAATGGCCAGCCGCAGACCATCAGGAACGGCTTCGTCGAAGGTGAGTCGGAAGATGTTCCTTGGAGTGTTATCTGCGAGTCCGGTGTTGTACAGCGAGCCGCAGCGGAAGGTTCCCCCGTCGGGATTCTCCAGTTCTGCGGTGATTGCCGGATTGATCGGGCTCGTCGGCTGGTTTGTGTTCCAAGCGGATAAGGACGAGGAGAGTTTCTCGAAGCGCACGGTCTGACCACTCACGGGAGTCTCGATGCCGGTATAGATCGCTCCGCCCCGCTTGTAGGTCCCTGCTTCGATGTCGTCATCGTCGGTGCCGACGAAGAGATAACCAAAGCTGCCATAGCCCGAGTTGTTCCAACTTCCGTTGCCGGAGGCGGAGCCGGCGGCAGCCACGTTGGCCGGCGGGCCGACGACATACACGTCCACGTACACCACGGTGGCGTCTTGACCATCGGAGGCGGTCACATCGAGGGGATAGTAAGAAGTAACGGTATAGTCGATCGTACCCGCGACGGTGATCTCGCCGGTGACGGAATCGATGTCGAAAGCGCCGCCCGGGTCCCCGGCGGTAATCGAGTATTCTATGGCGGACGGTCCAGTGTCCGGATCGGTGGCTGAAACGGTGCCGACGACGGCGCTCGGTGCGGATTCGTTCAAAACCTCGAACTCGTAAGAGCTCTCGTCGAATACCGGTGCCTGATTCGGAAGGACGCCGGGAGGACCCGTGACGAGAATCGCATTGAAGTGGACGTTGCCGAAGCCCAATGCGGTCAGGGTGAGATCCTGCGATGTGCCGGAAGCGCTGAAAGTACCGATGGCATGCTGGCCATATTCACTGGTCTGTACTCCGGCCGCAGGGTTTCCGCCTGCCAGATCGACCGGCGTGCCAATTCCATCACCGAAGCGCATGACCCGGTCGTCGGACGCCTCGCGCTGATCGTTGAAGAACACCTGAATGGTGTAACTGCCACCATCGAGCAGGCCGTCAAGTGTCAGGGTGCCGCCGGTGATTCCTGAGGGTGAGCCGTAGGAATCGGTCACAGATGCGATCACGGTGTCGAAGTCCGAATCGCCCGTCGACGAGATGGAACTCCCGCCGTATACGTTGTCCGCCACCCGTGCACGCGGATTCGGGCCACCGGCAGTGGCGGTGAATACATGGGGCGAGAGGGTTGTAAAATTGGCGGAGATGAAATTGTAAGTGGACGTTCCGCTGGCGCCTCCGTTGGTGATCGAGCGCGAACTGGAGCCCCCGGTAAGAGCGATTACGACGTTGCCCTCGATCAGGTTGGTCTTGCCGCTGGTGGCGACTGCAGGGCTCCAGGAGATGGGTGCGGCGGAAAGCCAGCACGAGCCGAGTGCACCGACGCAGCATGCGCTGATGGTTTTTCGGGGATTCATTGGGTTTTGGTTTTTTATTGGGTTCAGTGGCGACGGCGGAAGAACAGGACTCCCGCGAGAGACAGCATGAGCAGAGAGGAAGGCTCGGGGATCGCTCGGATCTGGTAGGCGGTGAGATGGGCGCGGCCGAAGCCTTGGGCCTCCGTGAGGAGGTCTTGCGAGGTGGCGTCTGCGGTGAAGGTGCCTACGGCATACTGATCATTGAGGAGCACGTTGCTGCCGTTGCCGTCGCCAAAGAGCATGACGCGGGAGTCTTGGGCAGCTCGGTCGTCCACGAACCAAACCTGGATGAGATACTGGTTCCCGATGACGAGGTTCCCATTGCCGACGCTGATGGTCTGGGATGCAGGCCCGCCGAATTCTACGTTGCTGAGCAGTAGATCGTAGGTGGCGTCACCTGCGTTGGTGCCGGCGGACAAGTCCGAAGTGTTGTTGGTGCCTGAGCCTGTTTCGGAGAACAGGGTGTTGTTTCCGAGGAAGGTGACGCCATTCACGGTGGTGTCGAAGCTGGCTGGCGTCTGGTTCGACGATACGCCGTTGAATGCCTCCACCAGTGTCCCCGTCGTCACGACATCGGACGAATTGCCCGGGCCCGTTGAAATGTTTGTTGCGGAACCCCAGGTGATGACTGCGGCACCCGCAAATGGGGAACAGCAGAGATACACCCCTAAGGCCAAGACGAGAGGTCGGGGAGACGGTGGATAGGTGACGGAAGACATGGGGAGGTGGGAAGTAATCATCCCTTCGATCAAGATACCGTGACCGTTCCTGCGGTTACGAAATCTGTGGATCTTTTTTGGATTCCGTCGCGAAACTGACGCTGGCACTCGCCCTACTATGAGACGAGGTAGGCCCCTCCAATACGGGGCAATCGATTCCCCAAATGTCGGAGTGACTCCACTGGATGCCGTATCCAGACCTTAAACAACTCCGATTCGGGCCCGGTCGTAAGGAAGCGTCAGGGTTTGCTCTCCTCGTAGATGCGGGCGAGTTCGTCGGAATTCAGCACGCGACGGAAGACTAGGACTTCGTCAATTCTGCCTTCGAAGCGGCGCCGCTGGGAAAGACGGGATATCGTTGGGCGAGTGCTTCCGTCTGCAAGACTTGTGCCCGGAGGGGTCTCGTAACTGGCCCGGGTCATTTCGCTCCACGAGCCGATCTGGAAGTCGCCGAAGTTTGGCGTCGCGCCCCGGCGCGGGATACCGTTATCACGGAGACTTAGGGTGATGCTTCTTCCGTCGACGAAAAGCGCGGCTTTTCCGGAAGCCGGATCGTAGGTCGCTGCGATGAACTGCCAGCGTCCGGAGGAGACGGTCCCGCGAGGCGATTGAAATGCTGCCGCTTCGTGAATGCCCAATGCCACACGGCGTTCTTCGGTAACTTGTAGGTGGATGTCCCCGTGCTCCCAACCGATCGATGTGACGAGGGAATTGATCCGATTGGAAAAGTGGGAGGCATTCAGCCACAGAGCGATCGTGAAGCCGCGGCTTTCGAAAGGCTCATCGAGGCGGGCCTCGACGGCGTCATTCGGCCGATCGAAAAGCAGGCAACCCTTGCCTTCGATACGGCCGCTGACCCGGCTTGCCCCGTAGACGACCGACTTGGGAAGCTCCGGGCCGTTGATCGCTTCGTTGGGGAGGACTTTGCCCTGCGATCGGTAATCGGTGAACGGAAGGTAGAACGCGAGGTCGGGGTGCGAGACCATCCTCTTGAAATGCACTTCCCAGCGACGGCGTGCGATTTCGGCAGTCGCGGCATAGGCGTCGAAATCCTTCTCGTCGGCAAGTTCGACGATACCGGCACGCAGTCTGAAGCCACCCTTCAAGGCCTGCTCGGCAGCCTCGTTGATGGCGAAGGAAGTTTTGCCGTCGAGAACATGGGCGACTACGGCGTCTCCGTCAGCCGAGACACCGAATTGGGTAGCCGGGAAGCCGCGGAAGCGGGTGTCGGCAACCGTGAGCCGGAGCGGTCCGGCATTGGCTGTGGACTCGAACCAGACGCGTCCCTGGTGCAGCTTGAGTCCCCCTGTATGGGAAATGGAAAACCGGGAAGGAGCCTCGATCACGAGGGTGATTCCGGGCGCAGGTTTCAACTCCACCAGTCCGGATTGGAGAGAGTGCTCCCCGGGACCGAGTTCGCCAGCGTCGGCGAGCTCGCTGCCGTCGGCGACCGCGTTGAAGCTTTCTCCGATCTCAAAGCTCACGGAAGCGGGGTCGGCATTGGCGGTGTCCGGTGAATGCCGGTCCCCCGTTCGGTTTCCGACGACCAAGGCGACCGTCAGAACCGCGGCGGCGCCGAGAGCGGCGGTGGGAAGGATCCAACGCCGTTTTTGGCGCTGTTGCACGGCCGGCACGCTCTGAAGTAGGCAGTCGAGTTGGTTGGCTCGGATGTAGTCCCGGCGGGCATCGGGGTCGTCCAGCAGCAACTCGCGCAAGTTCGAGACATCCTCGTCCCCGGCGCGGCCCTCCCTCAGATCGAGAAGCAGGTTCTCTATCCAGCGACGCCGGTGTTCGGGAGTGGGAAAGCTCTTCATGTCGCCAGCCGTTGGTCGATGCAGTGTGCCAGCTTTCTTCGGACGCGGAAGAGCGCTTGTTTCACCGAATTCGGATTGCCTCCGCTTTCCTCGGCGATGGACTGGGTGGAATGACGCTCATGGTAGAAGCGCCGGATCAACGAACGTTCCGAACCATTCAGGTGGGCGAGGCAATCTCGCAGGGCGTCGCGACGGCCATCGAACTGGCCGTCTGCGAGTTCAGCTTCGGCGGCAAGGGCTTCCAAAACCTCGGCCGTCAGCACGCTGGTCTTGTCTCGTGACCGGTCGCGTAGATACGCGAGGACCTGAAAACGGGCCACCGTGGAAGCCCACGCGCCGAAGTTGCTTCCGGCGCGGAAGTCGGCTTGCTTCCGCCAGAGAACGAGGTTCGTCTCCTGCAGCACGTCCCATGAGGCGGCCTCGTCACCGAGCAGCGAGAAGATGTAGCCGAAGAGCCGTTGCTGGCTTCCGGTGATCTCACGCGCGAACTCGTCGTTTTGCATGTCTTCTCAACAAAATACCGCCTGTGGGGCGGAGGTTACGAAGAGTTAGGTGGGGAATTCGCGGAGGATGAGCTCCGTATTCTCAGGTGCGAAGCCGGAAGGCCTCCACCGGCTGGCCGCCGACGAGGTGCTCTTCGATGATTCGGTCGAGGACATCCGGAGTGCACGAGTGATACCAGACACCCTCCGGGTATACGACCGCGATCGGGCCGCGGACACAGACGCGCAGGCAGTCGGCCTTGGATCGGAGAATGAGTGGCGCACCGCGTCCGAGGGCGGCGAGCCGTCGTTTCAGATGCTCCCACGACGCGAGACCGACCGCCGGGTCGCAGCACTTCGGCTTCGAGGCATCCGCGCAGAGGAAAATGTGGCACTCTCCGCGTCCGACACCCGCGGCGACCGCCGCGGTCCGAAGCTCTTCATCCAAGTCGGGGCTCACGGAACGAGCTTCCCGTCGTTCGCCGCGATGTCGAGTTAGGACTCCTCGGCGTCCGCCGGATCGTCTGCGATCAGTTCTTCGAGGGGGAATTCCTCACCGGATTTCCCCTTTCCGAAATCTGAGGTGTCGGGATCGGAATGGCGCTCGATGAAGCGGCGGACGATCGCATCGACTCCGGATTCGTTGGGTCCGGCTTGCGTTGGAGAAGAAGACGGGCGGGACATGATCCAACCATGAATCCGATCCGCTCGAAGGAGGAGCCGTCGCCGGTGACAAACATGTGGATGGTTCGGAAAACGAAAAAGCCGCCCCGGAGATCCGGGGCGGCTTTGAGAGGTAGGGACCCCGACGGAGTCGGGGCTTGTCCGCGGTCGGCCCAGGGTGTCCGACCCTTACCGAATTACTTCTTCGCGGCCTTGCGGGCGGTCTTCTTCTTCGTCGCCTTCTTGGCGCGCGGGACGGATCCGCTGTTGATCGCGGCCTGGGCGGCGGCGAGGCGGGCGACCGGCACGCGGTAGGGCGAGCAGGAGACGTAGGCGAGTCCGAGCTTGTGGCAGAAGTTCACCGAATCCGGATCACCGCCGTGCTCGCCGCAGATGCCGAGCTTGATGCTGCGGCGGGTGCTGCGGCCCTTCTCGACGGCGATCTCCATGAGCTGGCCGACGCCGGTGGTGTCGAGCGAAGCGAACGGATTCTTCGGATAGATGTCGTTCTCCGTGTAGCTGGTCAGGAACGAGCCCATGTCGTCACGGCTGACGCCGAGCGCGGTCTGGGTGAGGTCGTTCGTGCCGAAGGAGAAGAACTGCGCGTGCTTGGCGATCTCATCGGCCGTGACGGCGCCACGGGGGACTTCGATCATGGTGCCGACGAGGTATTTGAACTTCACGCCCTTGGCCTTCATCACTTCCTTGGCGACGCGGTGGATGATTTCCACCTGAAGCTCGAGCTCACGGGCGTAGCCGACGAGCGGGACCATCACTTCCGGTTCCACTTCGATACCCTTCTTCACGCACTGGGCGGCGGCTTCGAAGATCGCCTGCGCCTGCATCTCGGCGATTTCCGGGTAGGAGATCGCGAGGCGGCAGCCGCGGTGGCCGAGCATCGGGTTGAACTCGTGCAGGTCGTGCACGCGCTGCATGATGGTCTCCACCTTCACGCCCAGCTTGCGGGCGAGGTCCATCTGCTGCTCCTTGGTGTGGGGCAGGAATTCGTGGAGCGGCGGGTCGAGCAGGCGGATGGTTCCCGGCTTGCCGTCGAGGGCCTTGAAGATGCCAAAGAAGTCCTTGCGCTGGTGCGGCAGGAGCTTCTTGAGCGCCTTGCGGCGGGCCGGCTCGTTGTCGGCGAGGATCATCTCGCGCATGGCGTCGATCCGGTCACCTTCGAAGAACATGTGCTCGGTCCGGGTGAGGCCGATGCCCTGGGCGCCGAAGGCGACCGCGGTCTTGACCTGCTCCGGAGTGTCGGCGTTGGTGCGGACACCCAGCTTGGTGGCTTGCGCGCACCATTCCATGAGCTGGACGAAGTTCTTGAACTTCTCGGTCTTCTGCGAGGCCTTCTTGCCTTGGATGAGACCGGTGATGATCTCGGACGGCTCGGTTGCGAGCTCACCGCCATAAACGGTGCCGGCGGTGCCGTCGATGGACAGGTAGTCACCTTCCTTGAAGGTCTTTCCACCGGCCTTGACCGTCTTCTTGTCGTAGTCGATCTCGACGCCACCGGCGCCGCAGATGCAGACCTTGCCCATCTGGCGGGCGACGAGAGCGGCGTGCGAGGAAACACCACCGCGCGAGGTCAGGATGCCCTCGGCGGCGATCATGCCGCGAAGGTCTTCCGGGGAGGTCTCGACGCGGACGAGGAGAACCTTCTCGCCCTTGTTGGCGGCGGCTTCGGCGCGGTCGGCGTTGAGATAGATCTTGCCGGAAGCGGCACCGGGGCCGGCCGGGAGACCGCTGGCGACCACCTTGGCCTTCTTCACCTCGGCGGCGTCGAAGACTGGGGCGAGGAGCTGGTCGAGCTGGTCGGCCGGGTTGCGGAGCACCGCGGTCTTCCAGTCGATGAGCTTCTCTTTCACCATGTCGGCGGCGAACTTCAGCGCGGCGGCGGCGGTGCGCTTGCCGTTCCGGGTCTGAAGCATGAACAGCTTGCCGTCCTGGATGGTGAACTCGACGTCCTGGACGTCCCTGAAGTGCTTTTCGAGGATCTGGCGGACCTTGAGGAGTTCCTTGTAGGCCTTCGGCAGAGCTTGGGCCATGCCCGAGACGGGGTCGGGAGTGCGGACACCTGCGACCACGTCCTCACCCTGCGCGTTGACGAGGAACTCACCGTAGAGCTCGTTCTCACCGTTGGCGGGGTTACGGGTGAAGGCCACGCCGGAACCGGAGTTGGTGCCGGTGTTGCCGAAGACCATCGCCTGCACGTTGACGGCGGTGCCCCACTCGGCGGGGATGCCGTACTTGCGGCGGTAAACGATCGCGCGGTCGTTCATCCACGAGCTGAAGACGGCGCCGGCGGCTCCTTCGAGCTGCTCCCACGGATCTTCCGGGAAGCCGTGGCCGGTGCGGGTCTTGACCAGCTTCTTGAAGAGGTCGACGAGATTCTTGTTGTCCTCGGCGGTGAGGTCGGAGTCGACGATGTCCTTGCCGTAAACCTTGTGCTTGTACGACTCGATCGCGTGTTCGAACGGCTCGTGGTCCTCGTTCGGACGCTTCTGAACGCCGAGCACGACGTCGCCATACATCTGGATGAAACGGCGGTAGCAGTCCCAGGCGAAACGCTCGTTGTCGGTGGCCTTGGCGAGGGCGGCGACGGTGGCGTCGTTGAGGCCGAGGTTGAGGACGGTGTCCATCATGCCCGGCATCGAGTCACGGGCGCCGGAGCGGACTGCGACGAGGAGCGGGAAGCCCTCGGAGTCGCCGAACTTGTAACCCATGATCTTCTCCATGTTCGCCACACCGGCTTCCATCTGGGCGCGGAGGACCTTCGGATAGGTCTTCTTGTGGTCGTAGTAGTAGGTGCAGACCTCGGTGGTGATCGTGAAGCCGGCCGGGACCGGGAGACCGATGCGGGTCATCTCGGCGAGGTTGGCTCCCTTGCCGCCGAGCAGGGCCTTCATCTTCCCGTTGCCGTCGGCCTTGCCGTTGCCCCAGGTGTAAACGTACTTCGGTGCCTTCGCGGCAGCCTTGGTCGCCGCCTTCTTCGCGGTCTTTTTGCGTGTAGCCATCTTGTGTGGTGGATGTGTTTGCTTCCGTGGAAATACCGGCGGCGCGAGCAAAGTGTAGACCCCTCCGGCGCGGACGCGCGGAGCTTAGGGAGCGGGAAACCCGTGTCAATGAACGAGTTCCGACGGTTCCCGTCATCACCGGAACGCTTCCGCCGGGGCCGGAAACCGGCCGTTTCTCAGCGGCGGCCGTGGGGACGTCCGAGCGGGCGGAAGGGCTCCTTCTCGGGCGGGGCCTCGAGGTTGCGGTTGGCTCGGTAAGGAATGCCGGCATGGAGATGCAGAATGCGGCGCACTTCCTCGATGCCCTCGGGGTGCTGGTGGGCGCTGTGGTCCGAGGGAACGACCTTTTCCGAGACGGCACCATCGAGGTGAGAACTCCAGTAGGCAACCACGCCGTCGCTGGAGTCGGGGGTGTCGCCTTTGCCGCGGTCGCCGACGATCGTGTGGTAGGGGATCGTGGAGCGGATCGGGTATTCGTTGATCAGGCGGACGAAGCGATTGGTCGGCGAGAGCGTGTCGATGCTGCTCGGGAAGCGGTCGAGCTGGAAACCCGAGGCATCGAGGCTGAGGGAGGTGACCAACGTGTTTCGAAGGTCGGCGAGGGTGGATGGAAAGCGGACGAGTTTGACTCCGATCCAACCGATGATGTTGGTGGCTAGCTCGCTGCCGCGGTGAGGGGCGGAGATGAAGATGGCTCGGTCGATATCGTTTCGGGCGTTGAAGAGCAGCGAGTCCTCGAGGAGCTCCCGGCTGTAGCCGCTGATCGAAGTTTCCGACGGTGCCGTGCCGAACATCGAGCGCCAGATGCCGTCACCGACGTCGGTAACCATCAGCCGCGAAATCAGTCCTCCCATGCTGTGTCCGATGATCACGATGTCCTTGTGGCCCGGGTGGAGGGCGGCGACTTCGTCAAGTTGCTCGCGGAGCAGCGAGGCAGGCATCGGGTAGGGATAGCCACTCGGGTAGCTGAAGGCCCAGAACTGGTATTTCTCCCGGATTGCCGGATCGGCCATGAGATCGAAATACATCGGGGCGAACGAGGCGGGCGTGTCCTGGAGGCCATGGACGAACAGCACCGGGATTCGGTCGGGATCGTAGGGCTGGACCATCAACAGCCGCGCTGTGTCGTCGTATCGGGACGGATTGATCAGACGGGCGAGCCCGAGCTTGTCGATGCGTTCCTTGGAGAGTCCGTAGGCGATGTTGGATCCGAAGTCGGCTTTGAGCGGAAGGGTCCGTCCTCCGACCCGCACCTCAAGCGACTCGTAGGGATCGAGCAGGTCGACGGTCGCCTCGTTGCCGTTGAAGCGGACCACCGCGGTGACAGAACGGTAGGGGAGCTGTTTCTTGCGAAGGTTCTGACCGTTCTTCGAGAGGAATGCGACGAGTGGTGCTCCGATGCCCGGACTCACCGCTTCCTCGCGCGCGTAGCGACCGGTGAAACTCAGGCGGTCGCAAGTCACGAAGGTGCGGCCGGGGTCTTTGAGGTCGGCAGGTTCGGTTCCCCGGAGGAGATAGCGTGTCGATCCCGACTCGACTTCGAGCGACTTCTGCCAAGGGCTCACACCGGCCGCGATCAGGTGGTCGATGAGGCGTCCCGTCAGGTAATTGTATTCCGGAATCGCGCTGTCCTTGCCCGATACCACCGCTCGTGCGGCCACGCGGAGGGCGTCGAGAGTGCGCCCGGCTGCTGTCATCGGATCGGGCTCCGAATCGGCCGTGGCCATCAGCTTCTCCACGCTGACCGTCTTAGGCTCGGCGGGATTCGCCGTCCCTTCGTGCACGGAGATCGGTGCCACGCAGCCGGTGAGAATTGCGAACGGAAGGGCAAAGAGGGCGGTTCTGAAGTGCGGGGCCATTGGGTGGGGTCGCGGTTCGTTTTCGGAACATCGTCCAAAAAGGGGACCTCGCGGCCGGTGTCAAATGTCGAATCATCCGAACGGGCCAGCCGTCACTTGTGCGACTCCGGCATGCCGTTAGGGTGGGGAGGTGTGGGAAAAACTGAAGGAGCGTTTGGCTGAGGCCGGGAAGGCGTGGCTGCAGTACGAGTGCGCCTCTCTGGCGGCCGGAGTGGCGTTCTATGCCGGGCTCTCGCTTTTTCCGCTGATGCTGGCGCTGATCGCCGGGGTCGGTTATTTCTTCTCGTTCGTCGAGAGAGGTCGTGACGCGAAGGAGCAGATCATCGCCACCCTGTCCCAGCAGGTCTCCCCGCAGATGGGCGAGGCGTTGGGACATATCCTGGGCAAGGTCGGTTCCGGCGCGCTGGTGACCGGCCCGGTTGCCGGGGTGATGCTGTTGTTCACGGCCTCGGTTGTGTTTTTCCAAATCGACCGAGGGTTCATGCGGATCTGGGATGTCCGCCAACGCAAGACCCCGAAGAGTCTGGCGGCGGCCCTGCGGCGCATGGCGGTGGCTCGGCTGCGCTCCCTGACGATGCTCTTCGGAACCGGACTTGTGGTGATCCTCGTTTTCCTCGCCGGCGTCACGATGCGGCTGGTGAACGGCGTCCTGCGCGAGTGGTTTCCCGCCACGGCGAGCCTTTCGTGGGTGGGATCGTCGCTGATCGGGATCGCGGTCAACACACTGGTGTTTTTCCTGCTCTACCGTTTCCTGTCGAAGGAGCGGCCGAGGACCCAGCTCTGCCTCGTCGCCAGCCTTTGCGCGGCGGCCCTCTGGGAATGTGGCAGCGCGCTGATGGGGTTGTTTTCGTTCGGCAGCAACTTCAGCGTCTACGGAGTGATCGGCTCGTTCCTCGTGGTGCAGATCTGGATCTACTACAATGCGATGGTTCTCTTCGCCGGCGCGGTGCTGGTGCGGGTCGGCATGCGCCCGCTCGACTCCTTGCCACCGGTCGTCAGCAAGTCCGAGGCTTCGGTCGAGGGGCTTTGAAGTGTCTCAGCCAGCCTGGTGCAGGTGCACGTCGGTTTGCGGGAACGGAATGCTGATGCCGTTGGCGTCGAATTCCTCCTTCACGCGCTTGGTGATGGCCCAATAGACCGCCCAGTAGTCGGAGGTCTTCGCCCACGGCCTGCAGATGAAGTTGACCGACGAATCGGCAAGTTCGTGCATCCGGATGACCGGTGCCGGATCTTCCAGGGCGAGTTCCGTTTCCGAGACGATCTTCTCAAGGATACCGTGCGCCTTGTCGATGTCGTCCGAGTAGCTGATGCCGAAGATCATGTCGACCCGCCGCGTGTCGGCGCCGGTGATGTTGGTGATCGTCTGGCCCCACACGCTCTTGTTCGGAACGAGGATGATCTTGTTGTCCCAGCTGCGGATCGTCGTGTTGACGAGGCTCACCGAATCGACGCTGCCGGAAACGCCACCGATCTCGACCGCGTCGCCGACATCGAAGGGCTGGTAGATCATCAGCATCACGCCGTTGGCGAAATTGCTGAGGGTGTCCTGCAAGGCGAAGGCGATGATGAAGGCGCCGCCGCCGATCAGGGCGAGCAGGCCGCCGACCTTCACGCCGAGTGTGGCGAGTCCGACGATGATGCCGATGACGAGGATGCCGCGACGGACGACCTTGCCTGCGAAGCGGTCGAGGAGCTGCGAGCTTCCCTTGTGCTTGTCCATGGCCTTCGAGACCAGCTTGGCGGCAAACGACGCGACGATCGCGGATATCAGCACGATCACTCCGAAGATGCAGAGCTTCTTGACCCAGTTCACCGCGCCGTCCTCGGCTTGGAGCCAGCGGCGGAAGGCCGAAATCAATCCGGTCGGGTTGTCGACATTCATCTCGGCGCCCTTGATCGCGACGAGGTAGGCGCGCATTTCCTCGGGGTCGCCGCCTTTTGCCTCCCATGAGTCGAGGACCGTGCTCAGCCGCTTCATGAGTTCGTCTTCCTCCTTCCGGAGCACCTCGATTTCCGGACTGTCGCCGGCGCCGGAGGAAATCTGTGCCTTGGCGATTTCCGTCGACTTCGCCTTGAGCAGGTCACGCCATGCGGTGGCCTCGACTTCGAGATCCGCGACGGTCAGCGGAGTGAGTTCATACTTCAGCGTCTGCAACTCGATGGTCGGGTCGCCGACCGTGGTGGCTGCCGGCTCGTCTTGGCCGAAGAGCGGAGTGATGAGCAATGAAAGGGAGCAGAGGAGGAGAAGCGGCTTCGTGAACATGGCAACGGTGTCGAGTTTGACCTGAGAGGCTCCAGAGAACCTCCGATCAGTAGCCACGCAAGCGGATTCCGGGCCAGTCCGGCCGGGAGTCCTCTGCGGCAAACGCAACGACCCGGGCGGTGAGGCCCGGGTCGCGCGAAGATCGGCTTTGGCCGGCAGGGTGTCAGTCCCGGTCGCGATGCGCGAGCGCCTGAACCGTCGCCTTGTGGATGGCCTTTGCCTCATCCTTCGAAATCAGCGCTTCTTCCTGGAGTTCCTTCAGCAGATCGGCGAGCGAGGCCACGTATCGACCTTGGTTGCCGAGTTCCTCCGGTCCGGGGAGGGCGTCGAAGCGGTCGGCGAGCGTTGTTCCGTCCTCGCCGATCCGGTTTTCGACCCCGCTTTCGCCGCCTTGGACGGCGATGGTCGGACCGACGTTGGAGTTCGGCACCGCGTCCTGACTGTCGGGAATGCCGTCTCCGTCCGAATCGGGATCGCTCGCCACGCTCCAGAAATGCGCTCCACCCCGACCTCCGGAAAGCGGGTCGACGAGCCACGGTTCACCCACGGCGAAACCGAAGCCCGGAAGGACCGCCAGCGAAAGGCCGAGACCCGAACGGGCAAGGTCCGAGTTCTCTGCAAGGATCACGGATTGGTCGGCTCCGGAAAACACCCGGAACCCTCCGAAGGTTTCGAAGCCGTCGACTTCAAAACCGGGCGAACCGACGAGCCAGTCGGAAGTTCCGTCGGCGTCGATGTCGATGCTGCCGCCCGCCACCAGCGGTTGGAAGGCCGGTTGGGTGGGGATCGAAAGGTCCACGAGGATCGAGAGATCGACGCCGGATGCCACATAGCACGCGCCGCCGGAGTAGGAACCGATCAGGAGATCTGGGTAGCCGTCGCCATCCACATCATCCACCGACTTCAGGGAGCTGCCGAGGCGGTCATAGAATCCGACACCGGTAATCTGGGCGGCCTCGCTGCGGTTGCTGCTGCGGATCAGGCTCACACGACCCCCGATGCGGTAGTCCGGACTCCCGACAGCAACATCTGGTTTTCCGTCGCCATCGATGTCCCCGACGGTCGCAAGGGTCATGCCGAACGAACTCGCCGCGTTAGTTGAAGAAACCGTCCACAGACTGGCTCCGTCCGCCCCGGAGAGTAGTTCCACAGACCCGAGCCCGCCGTTGGCACGGGGAGCACCGACGAACAGGTCCTCACAGCCGTCGCCGTTGTGATCGCCAGCCGGCGCGAGAGCCGAGCCGTAGTAGGAGAAGGATGGTCCGAGCAGTTGGAGTAGCGGCGCATGGTCGGCTCCGGAGAAAATCGAGAGAGCGCCAGCTCCGAACGATTGTCCTGACGCGCCGACCGCGAGATCGGCGATTCCGTCGCCATCGGCATCGAGAGCAGCGATCGCGGAACCGAAGCTTTGGGAAGGGGTGGGAGTCCCGCTCCATTCGTGGAGAATCTGTCCGTCCGCTCCGCTGACGAGGTAGACCGTCCCGGAGAAGAAAGCGCCTCCAACGTTTGCGCCGGGGTCGGCGACCGCGAAGTCGACGATGCCGTCGAAGTCGCGATCGCCGACCGCGGCGAAGCTGGTGCCGAGCAGGAAGTTCTGGTTCGCGGGTGCGAGTGAGAACTCAAGTTCGGCGGATTGAAGTGCGAGGATTCCAGGGATCCCGGCGAGGGCGACGAGCGCTTTCCGAGAACCCGCCATCAGGGAGAGATGAGGCGTTTTCATGGTTGTAAGGGTGATCACCACGGTAGCCTAAAAATTTAAAATAAGTCAATAGTCAGCCTGAATGTTAAGGTATGTTGAATATTAAGGATCAGTGAGTTGGCAGGCACGGTTGTCCCTGCCGAACCGTTTGCGCGGTGGAATAGGAGTCGGTGCGGAAGGCCGATTGGGACTCAGGCTTCCGGAGTCACCCGGATCAGCACCGGCTGGCGATGGGCCAGAAGATCCCGGGCTGCATCACGGACTTCCTCCGCAGTGAGTGCCGCGTAGATTTCCGGGAGCTCGCGGTGATGACACGCCGGAAGGCCGAAGAGCAGGTCGATCGCGGCGTGACGGGCGACAGCGCCGGGCGACTGTTGGTCGAGCGCACTGGCCGAGAGCACCGTGGAACGGACGCGCTCAAAGGCGTCATCCGGAATGCCTTCCGCAGCGAAGGACGCGACTTGCGAGCGGAGCTCTTCTTCGGCGAGTTCGATCTGACCGGGATCGGTGGCCATGTAGAAGGCGAAGAGCCCGGTATCGTGGCCGTGAAACTGGGTGGCGCCGACCTGATAGGCGAGCCCGAGTTCCTCGCGGATCCGGGTGAAAAGGGGACCGGCCATGTCGCTGCACCATTCCTGGAGAAAGCGCAGCGCGTGACGGTTCGGTCCGAGCGCGGCCGCTCCGGGGTAGCCGAGTGCGAGGACGGCCTGCTTCTTCGGAAGGTGGAATACTTGCTCCGAGGGATCCCGTACTTCGGACGGATCCGGGTGCCATGCGTCTCCACCCGGGATGGGATCGAGCGCTTCCGCCAGGATCTCTTTGGCAGTCGCGGGATCGAAATCGCCGGCGAGGGCGACCGTCAGGTTCGGACCGCGGAAGTGGAGCGAATGATGGGCGGCGAGCGTGAGGCGGTCGAGGCCGGCGACGGAGTCCTCCTCGCCGAGGGTCGGAACTCCAAAGCCGTGGGAGCCGAAAAGGTGGGCGCGGAGTTGCCGGAAAGCGACGGACAGCGGGTCGGTGAGGGCTTCGCGGACGGCTGACAGTTGGGATGACCGTTCGCGGTCGATGGCATCCGAGGCCAATGCCGGTTCGGCGAGAATCTCGCCGAACAGGGGAGCGAGCGTGCCGAGGTCCGGACTCAGACCGGCGAGTTGCACGAGCAGCGAGTTGTTGCCGGCGCTGGCGCCGACCGATGCGCCGAGTGACTCCAGCTTGTCGGCGAGTTCCTCGGCGCTGTGACGCCGGGTCGCCTGCGGAAGCGTGGCGGCGAGAAGCCGGTTGAGACCGGCGGTGGCCTTGGTCTCGGATGCCGCACCGGCCCGGACCGCCGCCTGCATGGCGATCACCGGAACCTTCGGATTCGGCAGAAGGGCCACGGTTGTGCCGTTGGCCAGCGTGAAGGTCTCTGCTTCCGGTGCGGTCTTGCGGCCGCGCCGGGAGGTGGATGGCGCCGGAGCGTCCTCCGGGTCGAGGATGGTCAGGGTTTCGCCCGACTCGACGAGTCGGGCGAGCGCCCGTCGGATGTCGGCGGCGTTCACCTTCTCGAGCTCGCCGAGATAGCGGCGGGTGAAATCGAGGTCGCGTGCCTCGTGCCAGTTGGAGGCGAGATCGGTCGCACGGCCGGAGGCGGTCGTGAGCGAGCGGAACTGCGATGCCGCAACCTGCCTTTTGGCGCGGGCCAGATCGTCTTCGAGGGCGGATTGGGAAAAGGCGGCGAGTTCCTCGCGCACCGCCTTCACCAGCTCGTCCCGCTTTCCGGGATCGGCTTCCGCCGAAACACCGAACAGCCCTTCGCGCGCGGGACCTGTCCAGGACCACGCGGAGATGTCGAGGGCGAGCTCGCGGGTTTGCCGGAGTGACCGGTAAAGGTGGGCGGCGCGACCCTTTCCGAGCATGACGGCGGCGAGGTCGAGCGCGGGGACGTCCGGGTGGCCGAGTGGCGGAACCTTCCAAGTCATCGAGATCTTCGAACTTGGGATCGCGAAAGTGTCGCGTGCCTTCCGGGGACCGAGTTGGGACGGGTCCTCGGCGAGGAAGGGGTCCTCGCCGCCGACGCGTTCGATGCCTGCAACGAGCGACTCGACGAGGGAGCGCGTCTCCGTCTCGTCGAAAGCTCCCGAGATGCACAGGCATGCCCGGTCGGGCGAGTAGCGGCCGGCGTGATAACTACGAAGGTCATCGTAGGTGATGGCGTCGAAGAGGTGCCGGTGGCCGATGACCGGATGCCGTCGGGGATCCCGGACAAAGGCGGTGGAGAAGAGCAGTTGCTGGGCGCGGTCGTCGGGGTCGTCGAGTCCCATGTCGATCTCGCGCCGGATCACGTCCTTTTCCCGCTCGAACTCCGACTCGGGCAGGTGGGGGCGGAAGACCATCGCGGTCAGCACGCGGAGGAAGTCGCCGAGGCCGGTCGAGGGGCCGTCGATGTAGTAAACCGTGCGGCCGAAGGTCGTGTAGGCATTCCAGTGGCCGCCGGCGGCCTGCACGGTTTCGGCAAGTTCCGAAGGGCCGAATTCTCCCGCGCCCTTGAAGACCATGTGTTCGAGGAAGTGCGACAGCCCGGAACCGAGCAGGCGGCTTTCGTGGATAGACCCGGTCTCGACCCAGAGCTGGGCGCTCACGACCGGAGCGTCGTCCGACGGGTCGAGGATCAGGGAGAGGCCGTTGGCAAGCGTGTCGAGCGAGGCGGTGGTCGGCGGGAAATCCATGCGCCGCTGAACAGGGAGCAAAGTCGGCGGATCGGAAAGCGGAAATTCCGGTTGGCCGGCCCGGCACGGGATTTCGGTTGTGCCGGGGAGAGCCCGGATTCTAACTCCGCGGCGGAGCATGAGCGAGAATCCCTACAGCCCGCCGCGCAGCGATGATGATCCGGGTGCGGGGATCTTCGACCGTCACGCCCTTGTCGACATCGTGAAGGGGTGGGAGAAGCTCCGGATCGCCTACAACCTGATCCTGCTGGTTCCCGGCATCCTGGTGATGGTGGTGTGGATCGGCCGTCAGGGCATGCCGCCGGTTCTCGCGGTGATCGAGGCGGTGATCATCGCGATCGGCGCCAACATGGCCTTCCTGCTCGGTCCGGCCGCGGAACTCTACTTCCGCGCGATCTTCCGCAAGGGGGAGTCGATCGGGAGGGGACGCCTGCTGATCTTCGGGGCAGGGTTGGTGATTTCGGCCGGCGTGTTCGTCCTCGCGTTTCTGCTCGGGACGGTGTGAGGCGGGTCACTTCGCTTCCGGGAGGAGCGGGGTGATGAGTTCCTTCCAGATTTCGTAGCCCTTGTCGCTCATGTGCAGGCCGTCCTTGGCGAAGAGCGAGCGGTCGAAGGTTTCGTCCTCCTCGATGAACCGGTCGGCAGTGCCGGGCACGTAGGTGATCCGCGGGTCGGCGTCGGCGATTTTGGCGAAACGTCCGTTCATCGTCCGTTCGATCTCGAGGATCGACTTGCGGGCCGGGCTGGGGCGGATGGCCAGGATGATCAGTTCCGCTTTCGGAGAGCGCTTGAAGAGGCGTTCGCGCAGTTCGTTGAAGTCCTCTTCGACCTGCTCCGGCGGCTTCTTGGCCCAGACGTCGTTGGTTCCGCAGTAGAACACCACCGTCGACGGTTCGTAGCGCAGAAGGACGCGATCGAGGTAGTGGTTCATGTCCGAGATATGGGCGCCGCCGAAGCCGCGGTTGAGCGCTTCGATGCCGGGAAAAACCTTCGGGAGCTTCAGCATCCGGATGCTCGACGATCCCGCAAAGACGATGCCGCCCTTCTTCGGAGGGGACTTCGCGTCTTGGGCATCGAAGGCGTCGATCTCCTTGGCGAAGCGGGCCGGGTCGGGATCGGGGGCGGCGATGGCGGAAACGGCGAGCGCGAGGAAGGCGATGAGGCGGAGCATGGGGGAGCGATACGTGGCGCTTCTCCTGAAGATTCAGGGAAAGTGCGCGGTCAGGAGACCGCCATGTCCAAGGTCGGCGCCTGGAAGACGCCGCTCCTTTATGATGCCGTGACGGCGCTGCGGTCGTCGTCGAGACCGGATTTCTCGAGGAAGTAGTCGTAGCCGCCGGTGTAGCGGGTGAGGATGCTGTGTGAGTCGTCTTCCGACCGGCTGATGTGCAGCGTGGTTTCCGCGAGGTGGCGGATGAAGTGCACATCGTGCGAGATGAAGACGAGCGTGCCCTCGTAGGACTTCAGCGCGTTGACCAGCGAGTCGATCGAAAGGATGTCGAGGTGGGTCGTCGGCTCGTCCATCAGTAGCAGGTTCGGCGGGTCGACGAGGAACTTCACCAGGTTGAGACGCGACTTCTCGCCCCCGGACAGCACGCCGCAGCGCTTCTCGACATCCGCTCGGCGGAACAGGAACGAGCCGAGGATGGCGCGCGCGTCTTCCTCGCGGAGTGTCGGGCAGGAATCCATGACCTCGTCGAGGACGCGGTTCGATTCGTTGAGCGTGTCCGACCGGTGCTGCGAGTAGTAGCCGAGCTTGGTCAGGTAGCCGACCTCCTTCTCGCCACCCGTCAGTTCGAGTTGTCCGGCGAGGATCTTCAGCAGGGTGGACTTGCCGGCGCCGTTCGGGCCGACCAAGACGATCTTGTCGCCGCGCTCGACGGTGAGATCGAGGCCTTCGTAGATCTTCTTGTCGTTGCCGTAGGAGAAGTCGGCCTTCTTGAGCTCGACGACCTTCTGGTTCGACCGCTCCGGTTGGGGGAAGGTGAACTTGAAGGGTTTGCGCGGAGCGCGGGGCTTCTCGATCTTGTCGAGCTTTTCGAGGAACTTGATCCGCGACTGGACCTGCGCGGCTTTCGATCCGACCTGGCGGAAACGGTCGATGAATTCCTGGTGGCCTTCGATTTCCTTGCGCTGGTTGCGGTAGGCCTGGACCTTCTGTTCGTAGGTCTTCTCCCGCTGCTCGAGGTAGGACGAGTAGTTGCCGGTGTAGGTGATCAGTTCGGCGGCGTCGGGGTCGATCTCGACGACCGTCTCGACGATCGCGTCCATGAAGTCGCGGTCGTGCGAGATCAGGAAGATGGCGCCCGGGTAATTCGACAGGTAGCGCTGGAACCAGAGCAGCGTGATGAGGTCGAGGTGGTTGGTCGGCTCGTCCAGCATCAGCAGGTCGGGCTCCATCACCAGCAGGCGCGCGAGGTAGGCGCGCATGACCCACCCGCCGGAGAATTCGGAGGCGGGGCGGGTGAAGTCGTCCTGCTTGTAGCCGAGGCCGGCGAGGATCTTCTTGGCCTTCGGTTCAAGCTGGTAGCCGTTGTGCAGATTGAACTGGTCCTGGGCGTGCGCGTATTCCTTCGCCTCGATCGTGCCGGCCTTCTCGTGCTCGCGCATGGTGCGCAGGTAGCCGACCATCTCCGGATTGATGCCCATCGCGATCTCAAGGACCGTCTCGTCGCCCGGATCGCCCGCTTCCTGCTCAAGGCTGCCGACGATCGCGTATTCGTCGCGCTCCACCGTCCCGGAGTCGATGTCCTCCTCGCCGAGGATCATCTTGAAGAGCGTCGACTTGCCGGCGCCGTTCGGACCGACGAGGGCGATGCGTTCTCCCCAGTTGACGGTCAGCTCCGCGTCGCGGAACAGGGTGCGGCCGCCGAGGACCTTGGTGAGCTTGTGGATGCTGAGCACGCGTCGGGGGTAGGGTGGCTTCGGGAAATCATCAATCCCGAATCCTCCGAACTCGGAAATGGGGCGGAGCTCAGGGTGATTCGGCGGTGTCGAGCGATCTCAGTGACTTGGCAATGGCGCCCGGCAAAAGAGCCGGATCTTCGGGGAGGTCGGAGTCGACCACGGTGCCGTCGGCCCGGACTTGTCGCAGCGTGCCCGCCTTGAAATCTACAATCAGCTTGGGTGGTTCGACCGATTCGGCCTCCGACGCTTCTTCGGTCCGGACCACCGATGCCGGATCGATCAGCCCGTCGCTTGAGAGGGAATCGAAGGTCCCTTGGTCGGCGCCGACGAGGACGATGCGGGCGGTGGATCCGGAGCCGTCACCCGGATCGCGGAAGCGGTCGGGTCCGGTGAACAGGGGCGCGGCGAAGAAGAGGATCACGACCAGCGCCGCCACGGCACCGAAGGCCGGGGTGGCGAGGAAGCTCATCACCTGTTGATACCACGGCACCGCCGGTTTGGCCGCCCGTTGGGGGATGCGGCCCCGCAGCTTCTCCTCAAGGTCATCGAGAAGTTCCTCGGAAGCTTCGGGAAAATCCTCGGGCTCGCTGCCGTGGGCCGTCTGCATCAGTGCGTCGCGCACCGGGCGGAGATGTTCGGGAAGTTCGTCTTTCATGGCGGATGCGGCCTCAACCGCAGGTGGCGGGGCGGATTTTCACGGAAGCAGACAATCGCGAAGTTTTTCCAAGGCGGTCTCGATCCGGGCGTTGATCGCCCGCCGCCGCGTCGATGCCGAGGCGCCGGATTTGAGGCCGAGGGTGTCGGTGAATTCCGGGTCATCGACCAGATCCTGGATGGTGACCGATTGCGCGACGTAGAGGTCGAAGACCAACCGCCACTCGTCGGGTTCGAGGGCCTCCTCGCACTGGGCGTAGATCTCCTCGAATCGCGGTGGAGCGCCGCCTTCCGTCCCGGGGTCGGCGAACTGCATCGGCCGATCGGGATCGTCGGCCAAGGCATCCAGACTGGGTCCGGTATTCGTCTGGTTCCGCAGGGCCGAGCGTCGGCGGTGGAAATCGATCGACCGGAACTGCAGCATCCGGCTCTGGTAGGGGACGATCTCCTCGAAGACGGTCAGGTCGGTGATGGGGGCGCGGTTGTCGCTGCCGCGCGGACGGGCGAGCTCGGTGAGAATCTCAAGAAACAGGTCCTCGGCATCGGGCGGGCGGATGTCTTTCTTCGCCAACTGCGCGTAGGCGAGCGGGCGGAGCAGTGACGGGAGCTGGTTCCACTCCGAGTCGTGGAAGCCGCGATCGGCGTCGTGGCGCTGCAGACGGTCGAGGTCGAGGTTCTCCGGATACCGCGGGTCGGCGGGATCGTGATGCCGCTGCGGGTCCGCGGAACTCGTCCGTTCGGCGGCGACGGTGCCGGAGGCGTGGCGGCCGGTTTCTTCGAGGGCGGCGGCGAGAAACTTCGGCTGGCTGGGGTCCTCGGCATCGATGGCGGCATTCCGCAGCGCACGCTCGGCGACGCTGACCGCGAGTGACTTTTCGACAAGGACGCCCTCGACAGGACGCCGTGCGCGCTGGCAGCAGGCGCGCCAGCAGGCTTGGAGGAACGGACGGAGTTCGCTCATGAGTCGCGGGTAGAAGAACGTGGATGCGGGGTATTTGAAATTTGAATTTTGACAGCGGCGCGGATGGACTGCGGTTGGGATGGGCATGAGACGCTCCTTGCTGTGGATTTCGATGGTCACGCCGACGCTGGTGTCGGGCGACCTGTTTCCCGGCTCACCGGGAGGTCCGGAGCTGCTCACGCCCGGTTCCGCGACGTGGCAGAGCACCACCACGCCGCTCGGTGAGCGGACGGTTTACACGCTGACCGGCGACACCGTGCTTTCGTGGGGTTCGCTGCGGGTCGGGGCGGGGGATGAGCTGATTTTCGAGGGTTCGTCGGGCGTCGTGAACCTGCTGTCGGCGGGGGGCACTCACCGCATCGACGGCAGCGTGAGTGCCGAGGGCGCGATCGGGTTTTTCGCCGACGGCGGAAGCCTGCAAGTCGACGGCCTCGTGGAGGGGGCGTCGGTGACGCTTTCGGCACTAAAACTGGAGAGTGCCGGCGACTACTTCTCGGGCGGGGCGTACGCGCTCGACGGCGGGGCGGGTGGTTCCCGACGGCTGACGGTGGACGGTCAGGTGCGCGCGACCGGTGGCGATGTGGTGATGGCCGGCGAGATCGTGCGGATCCGCGGCGGCGCCACCATCGATGCGTCACAGGCGGTAAGGGTTGGTGGTGGTTCGCGGGTCGATGTGGCCGATTCCGGGCAGAAGCGACTTTCATCGATGGGCACCGGTCTCGTGCTGCATCTCGGAACGAGCCGCGCGGCGACGCTCGAATTGGTCGGTGTCCAGCAGGTCGCGAATGCGGGTCGGCTCGAGACGCCGGGTGCGAGCGGCAAGATTTTCCTCGAAGTCGGTCCCGGTGGGACGGTGCTGAACGAAGGCACGGGAGTGATTCAGGGGATCCTCCAGGTCACGGGCGACTTCGACAACGACGGGGTGATTCTCGGCGGAGACGATGGTGACCAGATCGGTGTGGTGAATTCTTCGCTGTCGCGACTCCCGGAAGTTCGTCGTCCGGACGGCAGCGTGGCGAGCAAGGCACGTGAGCTGAGCGTCGAGGCGCCGATGACGGCCTCCGCCGATTCGGGACGCGACCGCGCCAAGCGCAGGACGGTGGCGAGCCGTCAGAAGCCGAAGCTGCTAACCCGCCAGTCGTTTTTCGGCATGCGCGGCGGATCGACGGCGCAACCAAGCCGCGACAAAAAGCGCGAGCGGTAGGCTGGCGAGCAGCGCCTTCCACGGGAAACGGGAGGTCGTTTCCGGCGGTAGCTCGGCAAGTGGAAGTGGCGGGCCGTTCTGGACGATAACGAAGGGTGCGGCGTGGAGGACGGCGGTCTCGAAGTCGTCAACCGGCTGAGTCAGGAACCGGCGTTGGGTCTCCCACAGGGCTTGGGCCGGGTGGTCGGAGTGCTTGGAGAGGCGGTAGAAGCTTTCCATGAATGCGGGCGATGCCCGGTCGGAAACCGGCCACAGCGCGACCAGCACCTCACGGGCGCCGGCGAGTTGGAAAGCGCGTTGCAGACCGAGCACTCCTTCGCCGGCAAGCGCGGTTCCGGCACCGGATCGGCAGGACGAAAGCACCACGAGACGGGTGCCATGGAGGGGGAGCGCGGCAATCTCGCGCGGGAAGAGGAGGTCGTCCGCCGGATCGAGAAGGGGTGCGTCCGGAGAGCGCCGGGCAGCGCGAGGCAGTACGATCCCGGACGAGAAAAGCAGATCGGCCGAGCGGTCGAAGTCGATCGGAGAGAGGGGGTCGTGCGGGCCGTCGAGGAAGAATGAGTGCGTGCCGAGATGAAGCACGGCGGCAGGCATCTCTTTCGTGATGAGATTGGGCTCGGCGACGGCGTCGTCGGTGAGCGTGACGCTGCCTTCGGGCGCGAGACGTCCGATCCGCCGCAGTTCGTCGCGGGTGCCCGGCAGCGGGTCGAGGTGGTCGAGGATCTCGTCGAGTTTGGTGGATCCGGAAGTCTCGCGCGGTTCGAAGCGGGTGACACCAGCCAGCCGCCAAGGGGCGCTGTCGAGGCGCCGGGTCGGCGCGGTTCCCAGGAAATCGCGAGCGCTGCCGATGCTGACCAGCAGGTCGAAGCGCTCGCACATCAGTTCGCTTTCGGAATCGATGAGCGCGGCGAAGGGAAGGAAGTGGAGCGAGGCGTCGGGCGAGACGATCACGGTCGAGCACGAATCCGGGAGACCGAGCGGCTCGATGAACGACCGGTGGAGTTCGCGGAGGATGCCGCGAAGTTGCAAAGGAGGAGGCGGACGATCATTGCCGGAGAGCGTGTCCGCCTTCCAGTCGAGGCGGGAGCGAAGGGCGGAGAGCCAGTCCGCCAGTTCTTCCTCGGTTCCGAGAGGAGTCCATGCAGGCGGGAGGTCAGGGGCGTAAACGATGGCGCCGTAGCGAAGTACGGGATCCGCAGTGGTTTCAGCGTATCGGCAGAAATCGACGAAGACGGAACCGGGCGGCAGGGCGTTGCCGATCTCGGCGGCATCGGGTCCGGGGGCGGTGTCCTTTTCCCCAAGGAGGCTGTCGAAGAGCCGGTTCTTGGAAGCGGCGAGCAGCGGGGCGATAATCGCGGGATCGCCGCCGGCACAGGGCAGCGAAAGCAAATCGATGCGCTGGAGGAAGTTCAGTCTTTCGGTCTCGGTGCCGTGGGCGACGAGGCGTTCGAGGAGATCGAGCCCAAGGGCCGATGCGCGATCAATCAGCTCCGGCGCGTCCGGATCGGCGTTGAGCAGGGCGCAGCGGGCGAGGTTGCGTGCGGTCTCGGCGACCCGCAGGTGTCCGGGAGGGAGGTGGGCCGTCTGGAGTGCGGTGGCGCGCTCGAGAAGACGTCGGGCTTCGGGGTAGTCTCCGGTTTCGAGACGGGCGACGCCGAGGTTGTGAACCGGTCCGATCAGCGAAGCATCGTCGGTCCCGCTCGCAGCCTCCAGCATCTCGATGCACTCGGTGAAGGCGGCGATCGCCTCCTCGGGCTGCCCGGCGCTCATCGCGAAGGTGCCGAGGTTGTTGATGTAGGGAATGGCGAAGGTCGGGCGCTTGTCGCGATAGAGACGGCGGGCTTGGTCGGCGGCCTGTGCGAATCCTTGGCCGGCGAGATCGATCTCACCGAGGCGGAGTCGGGCGAGGGCAAGGTCGGATGTCAGTGCGATGCGGAACTCGCCGTCAGCCTCCGGGACGATCTCGAGCGCGGCGCTGAAGTGGTCGATGGCGCGCTGGTGACTGCCCAAGGTGTGGTGGTATCGACCGAGCCGGGCGTGCCGCCGTGCGAGATTCGCGTTGTCGTTCTCCGGGGTGGCTTTGAAAGCGAACTCGAGAAGCTCTCCCGATTCCTCGTAGCGCCCGAGTGTGAGAAGGATGAGTCCGAGTTGTTCCTGGATTCGAGCGACTCCTTCGCTGCGGCCCGGTTCGGGCAACTCGGCGTGGAATGCCAGTAATTCCCGGAGCAGGCTTTCGGCTTTGGCAGGGTCACCGAGGTCGGCGAGGGTCAGGGCGAGAGTTTCTTTCAGGTTCGCTTTCGTCGCGGGTTGGACGGCGAGTCCGATTCCTTTTTCCAGATGGGCGCGGGCTTCGTCGGGGAGGCCGAGCGCCCGCTCGATCGTGCCCAAGGCACTGAGCGTGACCGCCCATTGTTCCCGGTTCTCCTCGGTTGGATCGGCTGCATGTGCCGCTTCCCAATCGGCTGCCAGTCCTTCGAGTTCGGCTTCGGCGGCGGCGAGGTCGCCGGATCCGAGGCTGGCTTCGAGATCGGCGTGGGCCGACAACGCGAGCGCCAGAATCAGGGCGCAAACGAGATCTCGAGCCGATGGAAACATGAGGTGGTGGTGGGCGTGTCGGTCAGGGTCACGGGAATGCGGGAAGCCCTGCTGCTGCCGAAGGAATACGAGCCGGACGCGGTCGACCAGCTCGAGAGATCGGTGCACGAGGTCATTTCCCAGGTGGTGCCATCGCGCAGGGTGCCCGGGCTGGAGGAGTCGTGAAGTACGGCGGAAATCGTAAATGAGATCTCGGACGTCCCGCCCGAGTAGGTGATGTCGAGCGGTGAGGGCGAATCGCTGGTGCAGGGGTCGAAGCCGAGAACGAACTCGAGTCCGTCGTCGAGTCCGTCGCCGTCTGAGTCCGCGGCGGTGTCGACGGTCGCAAGTCCGTGCCAGTTCGCCCATGCGGTGAAGGATCCGCTGAAAGATGGACCGCCGGAGGAAAGCTGCGCGAGATCGATCGTTCCCGATGAGGTTTCGGCAAGGATCGCGGCCTCGAGTTCGGTCGGCGACTGCCATGGGTTGACCGACAGGTGCACGGCCGCGATCGCGGTGACGAGAGCGGACGAGGCGCTGGTGCCGGTGAAGGTGTCGTAGCTTCCGGAGAAAGGCGCGGTGTAGAGCACCGAGCGGACCGCGTCGCCGGGGGCGTGGAGGTCGACCGGCGAGCCGTAGTTCGAGATCGAGGTGGCGATGTTCGAAAGGTCGGAAGCGCCGACGCAGAGGATGCCCGCCCCGGCGTAGGCCTGCGGGACGTAGAGTGCCGCGTCGTCGGAGGCGTTTCCGGCGGACAGCACGATCGGAATGCCGTCGGCCGTCGCGAGCGACATCGCGATCGAGAGCGAGGCGCTGGTGGCGACGTCGGTGGAGCTTGATGCGATCCCGATCACCGCCGGAGTGCACGGGTAGTTGTCGGCGTGATCGTCGAGCACCTCGAGGATCGCATCGGCGAGGAGGGCCGAGGTGGTGGTGATCCCGTCCGGGTAGATGTCGTAGTTGACCAGAATGATCGGAGTGCCGGCGGCGGCGCCGTTGTCCGGGCCGGCGATCACGGACAGCGCCTGCGTGCCGTGTTCGAAGGTCGAGGAAGTTGTTGGGTCGCCCGCGCCGCGGATCAGGGTGGAACCGGCAATGCTGAGGTTGGAGTTGGCGGAGAACCAGCCGCCGAGTTCGTCGACGGCGGTATCGATCAGATAAACGACCACCTCGCCGCCGGTGTCGGGGAAGTCGAAGGTGTAGGGGCTGGGGGAAGACGGGTCGTTGAGGCGCGCAAGAGCCCAGCCGGCGTCAGTGTTCGTGCCGTTGGCGGCAAGAAACGACTCGAGTTCCCAGGTGAGGTTCGGATTGGGGTCGAGGTCGTTGATCTGGCTCGGCGTGGCGTAGGCGGACACCGAAATCTCGGTGCTGCTGTTGGCCACCGTGACGTAGGTCTGGAGGCCGCTCTGCTCGAGCAGGTTGGTGAGCTGAAGCAGGGTGGGAGGAGCGCCGCCGGCCGGTCGGAAAACGTAGAGCTGCTGGTTCGGGACCGGTGCGGCGATCGCGACGAAGCCCTGTGGGTTCGCCTGGTTGGGAAAGGTGGGCAACGGGGCGAAGGTGGTACCGTTTCCCGAATACTCGCCGACGAGAATGGCGAGGTCGCGGACCGGTGCGGCGACCGCGTTGGCGTTTTCCGTGGCAGCGCCAGTGCTACGGTGGAAGTCGTACAAGTCGCCGGTGCCGTCGACCGCCACCAAGGCAGAGTCCGCATTTCCCGTCTCGACCTGGTCCTCGATGAACCAGTTGCCATTGAATCGCGTCGCGAGCCACGCATTTCCCGCGGCGTCGATGTCGAGGTCAGAGGTGGTCAAGACCCCGGGCGCCTGCGCGATCCCGACCGGCGCGAGCCACAGCGGGAACCCGTCGGGGTGGATCCGTCCGATGGAACTGTGGGTGGCGGCGATGTTCGGGATGCCAGGGACCGGGTCGGCTTCGAACCGGGGTTGGGGATGGTTGCTCGCCCAGGTCACGCGGATGTCGCCGTCGGGTGCGACATCGAGGCCGCCCGGCGTGTCGACGCCCGGGCTGCCCATGCGGCGCTTCCAGATCGTTCCTCCAAGTCCGAGGTCGAGCTTGTCGAGCGAGATGTCGTTGCTGCTGGCGTGCGGGAGTTCGGTGAGGACGTAGGCGAACTCGCCTTGCGGATCGACGGCGATGTGATGCCAGCTGTCGGTGGCGGCGGGTGCCGGCGTCGACCATGTCTGCGAGCCGGAGTCGAAGCGTGCCGCGAGTGTGCCGGGGCCGGTGATGACGGCTTGGTCGGCAGGGCCTGCGACCAGGCTTACCGGAAGAATTCCCGGAGTTTCGTAGGCGTCGAGCCAGTCACCGGTATCGGGGTCGAGCCGGGCGACGAAGCCGACGGTGTCGCCGGGACTGGAGAACGATAGTCCCGAGCCGGTGAACTGAACGTTGTCGACGTAGAATCCGCAGACCAGCACCTCGCCGTCCGGGTCGATCGACAGGTCACGGAGGATGACCGTGTCGGAAGAGGCGGCCTGGGCTTTCCATGCGACATCCCACGGCGGTGTGTTCGTCATGCGGAAGACGATGCCGTCTCGCCCGGCCGGGTTGATCAGCGGGGCGCCGGGACCGATGTTGAAGTCATCGACGAAGTGCCCGCAGGCGAAGGCCCGCGCGGGGACGCCGGCGCCGCCATCGGGAAGCGCCTCGATGGAGGTGAAGACCGAGGTGTCGGCGAAGGCGCTGAGGGCAGCCTGCCACTCGAGTTGCTGGGCGAACGCGGAGCCGGCGAGAATCAGGGAGAGGCTGTTGACGAGTCTCATCGGGTCTTCAACCGGAGAAGGGGTAGGGGTTTGGAAAAGAAGTAGGGAATTTCGGCGATCCGGTCGAGTTCCGGATTTTTTTCACGCCGTTTGGAAATCGTGAAAACGCCCTGCGGTTGGGGGCGGCGTTGCGGGGAACAGCTCCGCCAATTGCTTCCACTACCAACCAAAGAAAAACATGAAAACGAACACATCCATCCGCTTCCTGATCCTCGGGCTCACATTGACGGCGCCGCTCGCGGTGCACGCACAAGGTCCGCTCTCGCCGCCGCCGTTCGGCAGTCTGCCGGCCAGCGACGAAGCTCTTGATTCAACCGGTGCGCCGAAGATCTCGATGAAGACGCTGACGCAGACCGATCCCGGCCAGCCGATCCCGAGCCTCGATCCCGGCGCGATCGACCTGAACGGTTCCGGGCCCGCCTACACGATCACCACGCCGGGTCACTACTTCCTCACGCAGGACCTCGTCGGCGACAAGCCGATCGTCATCGATGTCGAGGGCGTGACGATCGACCTACGCGGCTTCGAAATGCGCTACGTTCCCGGCGGTGCCGGCGCTCCTCCGGTGGCGATCACATCGGGTGCGAGCGGCATCGATCTCGGACGCATCACGGTCAAGAACGGCCGCATCGTCGGTGGCTGGACCGAGGGTGTCCACCTCGGCGGTCAGTCGCTGGTTCGCGACCTGCAGGTCGCGGGTATCGAAACCTTCGGTATCTACGTCGGCGGCACCAGCCGGGTGGCGGATTGCCAGGTGAAAGGACCGCAGGTCGATCCCGAACCGGGCGGACCGGTGACTCCCGGACCCCACTCGGGAATCTGGGCAGGCAGCTGTTCGGTGATCACCGGCAGCACGGCTCACGGGATTCTCGGGAAGGGCATCGAGACCGACACCGGCAGTACCATCGAGAACTGCACCGCTTGCGGCAACGTCGGCTGCGGCATCGTCGGGGGCAAAGGCAATACGGTTCGCGGCTCGACCGCCCGGCACAACGGCTCCACCGGCATCGACTTCGGCGACGGCTGCTCGATCGCTGACTGCGTGGCGTCCGACAACATGACCGAGGGCTTCAAGGTGCGCACCGGCACGACGGTTCAGAATTCGGTCGCGCGTTGCAACGGACTCGACGGCTTCCTTGCGGAGTCGGTCACCGGAGCCGATGGCGAGCAAGGTGTCGAGACAGCGGTGAACTTCCTGCAGTGCTCGGCCAGCCGGAACATCGGCGACGGTTTCCGCACCGGTATCAACACGCTCTTCTCCCACTGCACCGCGGACCACAACGGTCGTGACGATGGCGCACCCATCGACCCCGACGGTCCGCTGATGCCTCCGGCTCCGGACGGTGACGGCTACGATGTGGCCGATGGCTCGAAGCTCGAGAACTGCGTGGCGACGCACAACTTCAAGCACGGCGTCACCGGACTCCGCACCAACATGATCGCCAATTGCACGGTTCAGTCGAATGCCGGATTCGGTGTCGCGGTGCTCACTCCGGAGAACGTGGTCGTCCGCAACTACATCCGCGACAACGTCGTGGGTCCGATCAACCTGGCAGGTGGCAGCATCGCTCCGTTCGAGCTGCCGTCCGTGGGCACCAACCCGCACGCCAACTACGACTTCTGATCCGGCAGCGGGAATCGAAATTCGAACCTCCACAAGAAGATGAGAACGATCATTGGAATCCTCGCGGTCACTGCCCTTGCGGTGATCGCGGGGCGGGCGGGGTCGACGATCGACCCGACGGCCCGCCGCGGCTACGGCGCGAACATCGGCTGGCTCGACTGGCAATACGACACGGCTTCGCCCGAGGGCGTGACGGTCGAGAGCTACCGGCTCGAAGGAAAGATCTACTCGGCCAACACCGGCTGGATCGACACCGGAAGCGGTACTCCGGCAAGCGGCATCTACTACGCCCAGACGGGCGGAGAATGGGGAGTCAACCACGACGGCTCCGGCGGACTTTCCGGCTGGGCCTACGGCGCGAACATCGGATGGATCCAGTTCGATCCGTCGATCGCCACCCCGCCGCGGGTCGACCTGGTGACCGGTGCGATGAGCGGTGCGGTTTACGGAGCCAACGTCGGCTGGATCTCGCTCGACGGTCTCGTGACCTCGATCAGCATGGGCGAGGACAGCGATGGCGACGGGATCGCCGATGCGTGGGAATTCGAGATGCTGACCCTGGCCGGCAAACCGCTTTCGCTGACCACGCTGGGCGGCAAGGATTCGGACGGCGACGGAGTTCCGGATGTCGACGAATACGAAGACGACACCGATCCGTTCGATCCGACCGATTACCTCCGGATCACGTCGTTTTCCCAATCCGGTGGAATCGCGAGCCTGACGTGGAACGGCAGCCCGCGCCGACTGTCGGAAGTCTGGAAGAGCACCGACCTCAGCGCGTGGACTTCGACCGGCGCACCGTCGATCTCCTTCTCCGCCCTGGTTCCGACCGGGGGTGTGCCGAGGTTGTTCTTCCGAGTCGAGTCATCCCTTCCCTGAGACTCTCCCCCCAGAGGAAACAAAAAACCCGGAACTTGGGCCACGCCCGAGGTCCAAACGAAAGCCTCCGGTCCGCAACGGGCCGGGGGCGACGTGCGTCGGGGCGGGCCGTCCGTACTTGCGCAACGGTGTGGGTCCGGGTGAGAAGGTGGGGTGTGAAGCGACGCGAATGGTTGGTGCTGGCGGGTGGTGGACTGGTGGGCGGATGCGTGCCGTTCGGCGGGGGCGGTTCCGCGCAGAAGTGGGATCGAAAGACTCTCGAAAGTGCCGACGCCGTGGTGCGGCGGGGCGGCTGCAAAGGTTGGGGCGCATGGGAAGGTGGAAGCCTGCGGAAATCGTGGCGGACGCATGAGCGCGGTCCGGCATTGAGCATCACCAAGGCGATCGCCGGTCTGGCCTGTGCCAAGGCGGTCGGTGAGGGGTGGTTGAGTGTCGATGAACGGGCGGCGGACACTCTCGGCGAGTGGCAGGGCGCCGGCGGGAAAGAGTCGATCCGCGTGAGCCATCTGCTGCAGATGACGGCGGGACTCGAGGGTGGCGCGGGAGCGCTTTACCGTCGGGTGGTGGCGGACAAGGGCAAGTCGGCGCTGGCGCTTCGGCTTCAGGACTCGCCCGGGTCGGTCTTTCGCTATGGTCCGGCGTGCTGGGAGGTTCTCGGAGAGTTACTGCATCGCAAGGCGGTGGCACGGGGCGAGACGCTGGAGAAGTTGCTACACCGGGCAGTGATGAGGCCGGTGGGTCTGAGCAGCCCGGACTGGCGGTCCGATTCAAAGGGGCGCTTCTATCTTTCCACGGGTACCGAGTTGACCGTTACGGGGCTGGGTCGGTTGGGGCGGACAATCGGTGAGCTTCTTGGCGGGCGCGACTCGGCGGGGATTCCGGCTTCGGCCTACCGTGAGGTCATTCGGCCTTCCTCCGCGAATGCCATGTTCGGCGGGGGAGTGTGGCGGAACCGCCGTGCGTCGGGCGGAAACGCGATCGAAATCGAGGACGCCCTCGATCCGCCGAAGAGTAGTGGATTCTGGCGAGGCGCCTGCATCTCGCGCAGCCAGCCGTCATCGATGGTCGCCCTCGTCGGTTCGTCGGGACAGCGGGTGTTCATCTGGCCCGACGAAGGCCGGGTGGTCGCGCGCTTGGGCTTCTCGCGGAGTTGGAAGGACGGCCCGCTCCTGCGGGTGGTTTGAATGGACCGCGAGCTTCAGCTCGCATCGGAGGCACCGGGGCGAGCTGAAGCTCGCGGTCCATCCAGACTACTTCCTCTTGCAGACCTGGAAATTGGCGTCGCGCATCTTCATGTGATAGCCGGAGCCGAAGGGGATTTCTTCGCGCGGGCCTGCCGCATCGTAGGCGGCGGCGAGATCGGGCTGCTTCCACTTCGCGAACAGCGGGATGGGGCGCTCGTAGTTGCCGAGGAGCGTGACGTCCCAGCTATTGGAGTCGTAGTAGCGGTAGGGGATCCCCGAGTCGTCCTGGAGTATCGCGCGGCAATTGCCGAGCATCCAGTCGCGGATGCCCGAAAAGGAGCCGTCGTGCGGGAGGTAGGAAGCCGCCTTGAAATAGCCGGTGGCGCCCGAGTAGCCGTCGAGCCAGCCGCGGATCGCGCCGAAGCCGGAATTCGACAGGTCGGCCGAAACGTAGATGACCTTCTTGTTGCCGCCATAGGGCGAGCTGAAGTCGATCTGCACTCCGGACCGTCCGCCGGCGGAGATCGCCTGCACGTTCCGCACCTCGCCGCCCATCAGCGCGATGCTGGTCATCATGATCGGAGTCACCGAAGGCGCGTTCCGCATTTCCGCGGTGATGTAGTAACCGTGCCGGATCGGTTCCTCCATGACGGTGGAGATCCGGGAAAGGAAGGGCAGGGGATTGCTGCTGGAGACGTCGGGAACCGAACCGACCGGCTCGAGTCCGATCAGGACGTAGGTCGAGGCGCGCGGGAAGATCGACGACGCGTAGAGGATGTCCGGTCCTCCGAACGGGTAGACGACGGTCGAGGGCGAACCGAGGAGCGGACGCAGGTCGTCGTGGAAGTACTGTGCCTGACGTAGGCTCCGCTTCGAGCCCATCTTGCGCCAGATGTAGTCGAGCTCGAGAGCATGCGTGTGGTAGTCGCCGGAGTTCTTCTGGAAGGCCGAGAGATCCGCGCCGGCGCGGACGGGGCGTCCGGCCATGAAGCGGGCGATGTCGCCGTAGGATGCCTCGCCGGTGGCGCCACCGTAGTCGTTCGCGGGATTGAGCGCGGCCTGCGTCTCACCGCTGGGCGGCAGATCGGTGCTGCAGTGGCTGAGCAGGAGGGCGGCGATGGGAAGGGCGAGGCGTTTCATGGCGTCCGTCGATGGATGAAGTGGCCGATCAGGCTGAGGACGGCCACGCACGCGAGTCCGATCCCCGAAGGCCAAGGTTTGTTGATGATGGAATAGAAGAGGATGAAGGCGGTCATGGCGAGGAAAACGCCTGCCGGAAACCACGGACGGCGCCATCGTTCGTGAGGTCGCTCGAGCCGGAACACCCCGAACACGGTCAGCATCGTGCAGAGCGTCAGGCCGATGGTGGTGAAGGTGACGAGATCGTCAAAGCGGTTGAGGGTGACGAGAGCCAGCGCGAGTCCCGTCTGGCAGGCCAGCGCGAGACGGGGTGAGCCGTCCTTCGGATTGAAGAAGGCGAGGCCCGGGGTCGTGCGGCCCATCGCCGACAGCACGTGGGGTCCGGCCCACAGCAGGGCGCTGACCGAGGCGAACAGGCCGAGCGAGAAGAGCATCGAGATCCAACTCGCGGCGGACTTTCCGAACAGCGAGACCGCGGCGACTTCGCCGACCGGGATCACGCCGCGCAGCTCGCCGGTCGGGGCGGCTTTGAGGAAGGCGGCATTGAGGCCGATGTAGAGCACGGTGACCAGGCCGGTGCCGATGATCAACGCGCGGCGGACGGTCTTCGCCGGCTGGTCCCAGGTTTCCAGCCCATAGACCGCGGCATTCCATCCGCTGTAGGAGTAGAGGACCCACATCAGCGCGACCGCGAAGGCCGGGGAAACGGTTGCGGCGAAGTCGGCACCCGGATCGATCGGCCAGCGGATGTCGCCTTCGCCCGGGAGCAGGAAGGCGGCGGCGAGGAAGGCGAGGATGAGCAGCAATTTGATCGCGGTGGCGGCGGTCTGGACGACGGCGCTGGTCTTCGAGTCGACCATGTGCGCGGCGCTGCCGATCAGGATCACGCCGATCGCCGCGGCCTGGGCAGGGACACCGGGCAGGGACTTGTTGAGGTAGGCGCCGAAGGCCATCGCGGTGATCGCGGTGGGGGCCGCGAAGCCGCTGATCGCCGACAGCATGCCGGCCATGAAGCCGAGCGACGGGTGGTACATCCGGCCGAGGAAGTGATGCTCGCCCCCCGACTTCGGCAGGGCTTCGGCCACCGCCGCATAGCATAGGGCGCCGCACAGCGCGATGAGTCCGCCTAGCAGCCAGAGGTAGAGGATCTGCGGGCCGGAGTTCAGGTCGAGCAACTGGAAGCCGAGCGAGGTGAACACGCCGGTTCCGATCATCGAGGCAACGACCAGCGAGGTGGCGGGAACGGTTCCGGGCGGGCTTTTCAACGGCGGCATTCAATCGCCGCGGGCGCCGGTAGGCCAAGGAATTCGGGGCATGGCGGCAAATTGCGATGTTTTTTGGCAAGACGCCGGACGGGCTGCGGTTGGGGGCGGCGATGAATCTCCGCATGATCCTCTGTTCGGTGGCGACCGGGTTTCCGGTTGCCGTTTTTGGTCAAGGGGCGCTGACGCCCGACAGCCCGACGCCCGCACCGACGATGAAGTCGCTGCAGGAAATCTGGGACAAACTCTGTGAACTCGATGAGCGGGTCGGTGCGCTCGAGAGCGACGCGAGCGACGAAGCGTCGTCGATGGAGGACGCGCTCGCCGGTCTCGGCGAGGTGCTGGGTGCCACCACCCGATACAACTGGAGCGTGACGACGATCGACTCCAGCACCGACGATGTCGGCAAGTATGCCTCGCTGGCGATCAGCGGCGACCACGACCCGGCGATTGCTTACTACAATGCGACCGACCGCGACCTCCTCTTCATCGAGCAGGATGGATCGACGTGGGACAAGGAGACGATCGACTCCTATGGCTATGCGGGCGTACATTGCTCGTTGGCATTTTCCGACGACGGCCACGCGGGTATCGCCTATCAGGACGAGTCGGACGGCGCGCTGAACTTCGCGTGCCGGTATGAAGGAAGCTCGAGCTTCCTCGCTTACCGGGTGAAGTCGCCGGATGCCTCGCAGGTGTGGGGCACCTACAACTCGCTGGCCTTCGCGCCGAACGGACGCCCCTACATCGCGCACCGTGATCAGGATGCGCTGAAGCTCTACGTCAGCTACCTCGACCAGGCCGTGACCGAGACTCCCGGCGAGTTCACTTCGGCGAATTGGAATACCTTCAGCCTGATGGCCGATCTGAGCGGCTACCACCCGTCGTTGGACTTCAAGAGCGATGGCCGGTGGGGCATCTCCCACGGATTGCCCGGCGGGGGATACAACGTGCAGTTCATCGAGCAGAGCGCGAGCGGGTGGTCCTTCACCACGCCGGACTCGACCGCGCAGTCGGGGCAGTACACGTCGGCGAAGTTCAATTCGTCCAACAAGCCGGGAATCGCCTACTACGATCAGGCTTCGGGGTCGCTGAAGTATGCGTCGAAGCCGGGCAGTGGCTGGTCGAGCGAGACGGTCGACGCCTCGGCGAATGTCGGCAAGTGGTGTTCCCTGGCCTTCACCACCGATGACCGCCCGGCGATCGCCTACTACGACAGCACCAACGGGGATCTCAAATACGCCGAACGGAATTCGGACGGCGGTTGGAAGGTGTCGACGGTCGACAGCGACGGCGACGTCGGCCAATACGCCTCGCTGGCGCTGGGCCGCCTCGGGCGTCCATGGATCGCCTACTACGACGTCACCAACGGCAATCTGAAGTTCGCCAAGGCGAGTTCGCGGTCCTTCGTAGCGAAGTTTCCGCAGTAAGGCGGGTCTTCCAAGGCTTCTGATCTTGCGGATTGAGAACCGCGAATGGACGCGAATTCACGCGAATGGTCATGGAACGCATCGATCGCTTCGAGGTCGGGACCTCGAAGCCATGGACGAGGTGCCCGGCTCTCTCCAAGCAAGTATTGGCGTCCATTCGCGATCATTCGCGGTTCCGAATCCGAAATGGAAAGGTGACGAGGCCGGATTGCGCTTGAGCGTCGGGGAAACGGCCCGATGATGTTCGCATGAGCAGTCATCGTGGCCGTGGCTCGGACTCCAATCCCGCGAATCGCTTCGAGGCGATGCGTGTGGAGGTGGACGAAGACGCGTGGGTCGACGCCGACGAGCGTCCGCTGCGAACCGAGTTCCTGGCCGACGACTCGCGCTCGATCCTTGCGAAGAACGATGCCGAGGATCTTTCCTTCGACTACGGGGTGAATCCTTACCGCGGCTGCGAGCACGGCTGCAGCTACTGCTATGCTCGTACTTACCACGAGTATCTCGGCTACTCGGCGGGCTTGGATTTCGAGTCGAAAATCGTCGTGAAACGGAACGCCCCGGCCCTGCTGGAGGAAGCCTTGGCCAAACCCGGCTACCGGGTCGGGAAGATTTCGATGAGCGGCGTGACCGACTGCTACCAGCCGGTCGAACGGAAGCTGGAACTGACGCGCGGATGCCTCGGGGTAATGGCGCGGTTTCGTCAGCCGGTGGTGATCATCACCAAAAACGCGCTGGTGACCCGTGACCTCGACCATCTGGCGGAGCTCGCGAGGTGGAACGCGGTGGCGGTCTATCTTTCCATCACCACCCTTGATCCGAAGCTGGCGCGAATCCTGGAACCCCGGGCCGCTTCGCCGAGGGCTCGGCTGGAGGCGATCTCGAAGCTCGCCGAAGCCGGGGTTCCGTGCGGCGTCAGCGCGGCGCCGATGATTCCGGGACTGAATGACGACGAGTTGCCGGCGATTCTTGAAGAAGTGAAGCAGGCGGGCGGTAGTTTCGCGGCCTACTCCACGGTGAGGCTTCCCGGCGCGGTCGCGGACGTGTTCGGTGGCTGGCTCGACCGCCACATGCCCGACCGCAAGGACAAGGTGCTCGGGCGGATCCGTGCGGCGCAAGGCGGGGCGTTGAACCGGAGCGAGCCCGGAGCGAGGATGCGGGGGACGGGTGCCGGGGCGGAAGCACTGCGGACTTTGTTCCACGCGTGCTGCCGGCGGCACGGCTTGCGGCCGAGTCCGCCGGCACTGACGACCGAGCATTTCCGGCGGCTGTCGCCCGGGCAAGGGGAGCTGTTCTGAACATCGAACATCGAACATCGAACATCGAATGTTGAATGTTGAATGTTGAATTTCGGCAGGATCAGACCATCGGGACGAAGCGGACGTGGCTGTGCACTTCGGTCTTCAGCCTGCCGTCGGATTGCCGCGTGACGATGTTGAGCTCCTGCATCCCGCCTTCCGGTCCGATGGGGACGATCATGCGGGCACCCGGTTTGAGGGCTGCCGCGGGCTTTTCGGGCAAGTGATCGGGCGCGCAGGCGATCAGGATTCCGTCGAATTGAGCCGACTCGTCCGGCCAGCCGTCGAAGCCGTCGCCGACGTGGATTTCGAAGTGGCCGAAGCCGAGCCCGTCGAGCGTTTCGCGGGCGCGTTCTGCCAGTCTCGGATCGCGTTCGATCGCGCAGACGCGGTCGGCGATGTGAGCGAGGATGGCGGTCTGGTAGCCGCCGCCGGAGCCGATCTCGAGCACGGTGGCGCGATCGGGCAGCCGGAGCAGTTGGGTCATCAGCGCGACGATGTAGGGCTGCGAGATCGTCTGGCCGTAGCCGATCGGGATCGGGTGGTCGTCGTAAGCCAGCCCGTGGGACTCTTCGGGGACGAAGCATTCGCGCGGCACGGCCGCCATCGCATCGAGCACCCGCGGGTCGTCGATGCCCCGGGCCATCAACTGGTCGCGGAGCATCCGTTCGCGCTCGACCGAGTAGTCCATGGAGAAATGTGGACCCGGTTTCCCGCCAAATCCAGTCACCAACTCCTGGCAGGCACGACTTGCGCGTCGGGCGTTGCGGTCCATAGGGTCCGCGCGTGAAATACTGGCTGATCAAATCGGAGCCCGACGTCTTCGGGATTGCGGACCTGAAGAAGGCGAAGCGCGAGCCGTGGGACGGGATCCGCAATTACCAGGCTCGCAACTTCATGCGCGACGAGATGGAGATCGGCGACCTCGCGATCTTCTACCACTCGAACGCCAAGCCACCCGGGGCGGTGGGACTGGCGCGGGTCGCGAGCGATGCGTACCCGGATCCCAGCCAGTTTGACGAGAAGTCGAAGTATCACGACCCGAAGTCGAACCCGGATGATCCGCGCTGGATGCTCCGCGACTTCGAATTCGTCCTCGAGTTCCCGGAAATGGTCAGCCTCGAGGAACTAAAGGCCGAAAAGGCGCTGGAAGGAATGATGGTCACCCAGCGGGGGACCCGTCTTTCGATTACCCCGGTCACCGCCAAGCATTTCCGCAAGGTCTGTTCGATGGCCGGCGTGAAGGTGCCGAAGTAAACAGGGGGGCTAACGCTGGAGATCAGGGAGTCACGGTGTCGTATTGGTATTCGATGGTGGCACCGTAAAAGCGCAGGCCGAAGGAGCTTGTCGTGTTGAAGGTCATTTCGACGGATATGGAGTAGGCTGCTTCACTCGTGATGACCGGATCGGTGATCGTTATGTCCGATCGGGTCGTGATGGAGGGTGCCGCACTGGAGGTGGTTGCCCCCGTCAACTCCGCCAGCAGAGTCGTCGTTACCTCATCCGCAACCCGCTTTCTAAGCGCACCGTCAAAATTGGTGAAGTCATCGGGGGCGTCGTCGAAGAGGTGAAAGCGCACGGCGGTGACCGTGCATCCGTTGGGAAGAAATACCGGGGCGACAAATGCTATGGTGTCGTTTCCAAAGGGCGATATCCAGTCGCCGTTGTAGAAAGCGAAAGATGCCAGAGTTGGACTGAATGCCGAGGAAGGGATCTGAAGTTTTCCCGCCTTTGCTGATCCCAGTTTCAGATCTCCGCCGAAGGTTGCATCACCGTTGGTGGCGAAGGACACCGCCTCAGTGACAGCGCCATCGAAGTACTCGAGGCGGATCGAACTGTCGCCCGTGCCGCCGGTGGTTTCTCGCTCAAGGGTCCAGCGGTCGGTCTGTTTGCCGGTGCCGCTGTCCACCTCCACGAAATTCAGATAGGATCCGAGCGAGGACGCTTGCGTGCTGAGCAGGCTCAATCCCGCGTCCTGATCCTCGATGTAGACGTCCGCGGTGTCGCTCGCCGAATAGCCTGTATCCGACCCCCGGATGTGAAGCCGGGCCAACGGGGTGGCTTCCCCGACGCCGACGTAGCCGTTGTTTCCGGTGATCGTCATGTTCACGTTGGAGCCGTCCTTGAAGATGATGTTCTCCCCGGTGGCGGTCGCGAGCTGGGTCTCGTCGTTGACCGACTTCTTCAGCATTTCCCGGTAGGTGCCGGCGGAGTCCTTGGCTGAAAAAGCCACGTTGTTGTCCACCCGGACGCCGCCTCCGATCGCAGTCAGGGTCCCGCTGTAGCTCTCCGACCCGTCGCCGAGGAAATACTGGCTCAGGTCGGCGGAGGTTCCACCGCCACTGATCGACAGCGTGTCGCCCGCGAGTGAGAGGTCCTGGATCTCGTTCGTGGTGCTGGCATCGGCATCGTCGACGTCATCGATATTGTCGGCAAATCCGCCGGGGATGCCGGGGAGGGTGCTCCAGCTTTGCAATTCGTTGGTGTCGTCGGTGTCGCCGTCTTCCACGTCGTCCACTCCGTCCGCAAAGCCTGCCGGGACCCCCGTGAGCGAGCCCCAGTCGTTGCCCAGCAGGGAGGCCAGATCCTGCGACAGCGTGCCGCCTGCATCGGTCAGTTCCAGAGTCGTTCCGTTGAGGACGAGGGATGTGTTCACCTCGTTGCCGGCGTCATTGTCGAGGAGATCGGCCCAAGAGGCTGCGGAGCCATCGGTGGTGAGCACCTGCCCGGATGCTCCGCCGAGGTCGAGTTTGCCCAGGGTGATGCTGGCATCGGGCACCGACTGGGCGGTGGTGGCGTTCAAGGCATAGCCGGTGCTGGTGATGCGCCGGTCCGGAGTCAGCAGTTCGAACGGACCGGTGGCCATCTGCCCGAACCAGACCCGCAGTCGCACGTCGTCGTTGTCGGAGAAGACCGATGCCGGGATCGCCGTCATGTTGGCGATCGATGCATCACCAAGCCCGACGCCGTAGTGGCCGTTTGCCACAACGACCTCGACCGCAGCGGTGGGTTCGCCGCCGCCAGTGCCGGTCCCGTCGTTGCTCCAGTAGGTCGCGGTGCCGGCGGCATCCACCAAGGCGAACTTGAAGTAACCCAGCGCACTCCAGTTTGTGGAACCCACCGAGATCCGGCCCTGATGGCTCAGGATGGGTGGTGGATCGGCCGCGAAGCAGGCGGAAGCGGAGAGCAGGAAGAAGCAGGCAGTTCGGAGGGGGTTCATGGTGCGGTGACTTGGATTTTGTAGAATTTTCTCGCGGTGGTCGCGTTGGTGTCCTGGGCGGACCGGTCCGATTCCTCGCTGCCGACCACGATCGACGTGACCTCCTCGCTGAAGGGGCCGGAGAGGTCCCAATCGGCGAGGATGCGGTAGGTGCGGTTGGGGACGACCTTGTTGAGGTTGAAGGTGACCGTGTCATTGGCGGGATCGGCTCCGGTGATCGCGAACCGGAAGCGGGACGACCCGTCGGTGGGGTCGAAGTCGGTCAGCCACTCGAACTCGTTCGTGTCGCCGTCGTGATCGGCATCGACGGTCGGAGCCGCATCAGCATTGGGCGGCGCTCCGAAATACTGAACCTGCCAGGCGTCATCGAGTCCGTCGCCTCCGTAAGACTCATAGTTGTCCGGGTCCGAATTCCTGATCGTGAAGGTGGCCTGCTCGGTAAGGAACAGGTATTCGGCCTGCACGGTGGCTGGCGTATCTTCGAAAACCGCGTGCAGGAGGAAGATGTCCCCGACCTGGGAGAGGGGGCCGCTGACCACCGACCACGTGAACTCGTCGCGGCTCGGTTCAAGGAGCGAGAGGTCGTCCAGGTTGATCTCTCCATCGTATCCGAAGTACTGATCTTCATCGACCTCGCTTGGCGAGGGATAGAGATTGATCGACTTCATGTCGAAGAGCTGGCCGGTGAAGCCGCCACGATCGTCGACGAAGGACGGCGTGAAGGACGAGATGCCGCCCGTGATCGCGCCGCCCACGCTTGCGTCGAGGGTGACGGTGGCGCCGGTCGATCTGCCGCCGCTTTCTCCAACAGCGGCGTTCAGGTTCCGATAGCTGGTGCTGGTGGAGACGGAGTCGGGGATGTACTGGGCGTGGCCGGGGCTTGCCAAGAAGCCGAGAAGGGCCACCGCCAGCGCGCGCCTTCTGTGCAAGGAGTGGTTTCTGCGGGCGCAGCCGTTGCCGTCGGGTGCGTGGCAATGATGATCCTTCCGATACATTCCCGGGGTACTACGGGAACCTGCGGAATGGGGGCAAGCGGAAAGGCTGTTCCGGACCGACGGGGCGCGAGTGGGCTCGCGCGGTCCTTGGCGTTTACTTCAATTCGTCCGGTTCCCCGTTTTCGGGGCTGGCTTGTCCATCGGAGGCCGTCTCGTCCTTCTGCTCGTCCTCGTCCTCGTCCTCGTCGGTCTCGGTCTCGGTCTCGGTCTCGGTCTCGGTCTCGGTCTCGGTCTCGGTCTCGGTCTCGGTCTCGGTCTCGGTCTCGGTCTCGGTCTCGGTCTCGGTCTCTGCTTCGGCTTCGGCTTCGGCTTCGGCTTCGGCTTCGGCTTCGGCTTCGGCTTCTGCTTCTGCTTCTGCTTCTGCTTCTGCTTCCTCCGGTTCCGGCTCGGGGATGCGGCCACCGTGTTCCAGAAGGAGAATCACTTCCTCCTGCACGGTCTCGACCTCGGACAGCGGGATGTTGGGGTCGCGGATCAGGAAGGCCTCACCGGTCTTGCGGTGTTCGTAGACCCGCAGCACGCCGGTCGGGATGGTTTGGGCGTCGGTTTCGCGCAGCAGCTTCTGGCGCTCGAGCATGACCGCGAGGATGTAGCGGACGTTCTCGGTGTGCTCCTCGTCCTCGTCGACCAGCCGCCGAAGCAGCGTTTCCGGATCCTCCTTTTTCATCGGGTCCGGCTTTTCGTCATGGACCGGCGGCTCGTAGGTGCTGCGCCAGAAGGAGAACGCCTTTTCGGCCTCTTCGCCGAGTTCCTCCCAAGCCTCGAGTGTGAAGTCCTTGCGCAGGTAGCCGCTCGATTCCGGATCGGGAAACAGCGCGGTGATGATGGTTTCACCGAAACAGAAGGGCTGCTCGGTGACAGCGCACTGGCGTGCGCGGGATCGGATGTGCCAGGATTCTTGAAGGGCCATTGGTGGGAATGACGAATGGAGAGTCGCGGAAAGGTCAGGCCTCGTTCGGGATCAGGCGGCGGATCGTCTGGTAGATCGGTCGCCCGGCGAGTCGGCGGCGGAAGAGGTAGAGCGCGAGAATCCCGAAGACAAGGTTCGGCAGCCAGGCGGCGATCACGGGTTGAAGGTGGCCGGCGTCACCGAGGCTGAGGCAGAAGGTCGTGAGGAAAAGCAGACCGGCCGCGAGGAACACCGCGATGGCCACGCCACCGGATGTGCCGCGTCGGGAGAAGACGACTCCGAGCGGGGTCGCGAGCAGGACGACGATCAGGCAGTTGAAGGGCTGGGCGAACCGGTGATGCCACTGGGTGAGGTAGGGCGCCTTGGTGGAGGGCTTGCGGCCTTCGTTCGACGCCAGCCAGCCCGCGAGGTCGGGAATGCCCAGTTGGTTGGCCGGCAGGCCGGGTTGGATGATCTCCGCCGGGGTCTCGCGCCAGGTTTTCACCACGTAGGGGTTGGGCAGGTCGGTGCGATAGAGGGGAGGCGGTTGCGGGTCGCCCTCCGGGACATCGCGGACGGTGGCATCCTCAAATGACCAAGCACCGGTGCTGGGGCTCCACGATGCGGTGCGCGCGATGAGCACGCTCTTGAGTTTCGAGTCGGGCGTCTCCCGGACCACCCGGACCCTTTTGAGCGGAGCACCCTTCTGGTAGTCGGGCGGAAAGCTGCCGACCATCCACAGCCGGGGTTTCCGCGGATTGCGGAACATCACGACCTCGGCGGCGGTTTCATCGAGCCCGCGGGCTGTATCGAGGATCTTCTTCTCGGCGGCATTGGCGCGCGGCGCCCAGTGGTAGTTCAGCCCGGCGCAGAGGAAGGCGGACAGCAGTCCGGCCAGCATGAAGGGGAAGGTCAGTCGGGCGAGGCCGCGGCCGCTCTGGATCATGGCCACGATTTCCCGCGAGGACGACAGCCGGCCGAGGCAGAACAGCAACGAAAGCAGCAGGGCATAGGGCAGCAGGGTGACGGTGAGCTCGGGGAGGCGGGCCGCGTAGAGCCGGAGTGCCGTATTGGCGACGTCCTGGCTCGCCTTCATTTCCTCAAGGTTGTCCTGGAAGTCGACCAGCAGCCAGATCACCGCCAATCCGCCGAAGGTCACGGCGAGCAGCGCGAGGAACTGGCGGGTGACGTAGCGGGCGATGGTGCCGCCGAGGCAGTAGAATAGCGCGGCGACGGCCGGGATCATGCAAATGCCGGTCAGCACCGCCGGTCTCAGCTGGTGGGTCCAGACGTCGGCGTCGGGAAAGCTCGCGAGGTGTTCGTTGACCGCGGTCTGCTCGGCGGGGACCAGCTTGCCGGCCAGCGCGAAGCCGGCGCCGGCGAGCAGGATGGGGATGATGAAACGCCGCATGGTGAGCCTTGCGCGGGAGGATGGCGGGAATGGCGATGTTGTAAAGATCGCGACCCGCAACTTCGCGCTTGGATGTCCGCCCCGCTCGCCGCGAAATGCCTCCGCATGATCGGACTGGCGGGTGAGCAAGCGGTTCCGGAGGGGTTCGCCGAGGAAATCGGGCGTGCCTTCTCGCCGGGCGGCATGCTCGCGAAGTCGCGCGACTTCGAGTTCCGCCCCGAGCAGATGGAGATGGCGGTGGCCGTCGCGCAGGCGCTGCAGGAGCGTCGCTCGCTGGTGGCCGAGGCCGGCACCGGCGTGGGCAAGTCGCTGGCCTACCTGCTGCCCGCCGCACGCTACTCGCTGGAGAGCGGTCGCAAGGCGATCATTTCGACCCACACGATCAACCTGCAGGAACAGCTCGTCCACAAGGACATCCCGATCGTCCGCCGCCTGATCGACGATCCGCTGCCCGCGGTGCTGCTGAAGGGCCGGCAGAACTACCTGTGCCCGGCGCGGCTGAGCCGGGCGCGCCAGCAGACGGCCGACCTCTTCACCTCGAGTGAGAACGAGGAACTGGAGGCGATCGCCCGCTGGTCGGAGGGCACGAAGGACGGCACGCTCAGCGATCTCGACTTCCAGCCGTCGATGAAGGTCTGGCTGCAGGTTTGCTCTGAGGCGCACATCTGCACCGCCCGCTACTGCGGTCCGCGGGGGAACTGCTTCTTTCAGGAAGCCCGCAAGGCGGCCGCCGATGCCCGGATCCTGGTGGTCAACCACACGCTGTTCTTCGCGCTGATGGATACCGGCGAGTGGTCGGAGGACGGCCGTGCCCAGGGATTTCTGTTTCCCGATGACTTCGCGGTTCTCGACGAGGCGCACACGGTCGAGCAGGTGGCCGCGGTCCAGCTCGGGCTGCGGGTCAGCCAGGCCGGCCTGCGGTTCGACCTCCAGCGCTTGTACGACAGCCGTCGTAGAAAAGGCCTGCTGAAGAGCTACGGAAACGCTTCGCTGCTGCGCGCGGTCGAGGAGGCCCGGGTCGGTGCCGAGCGTTTCTTCGAGGCGATCGGCGGCGCGGTCTCGTTCGGCCAGTGGTCGAAGGAGTGCCGGGTCCGCGATCCGGAGGTCGTGCCGAATACGGCCGGCGCGCCGCTGCGGCAGCTCTGGCAGGAGATCGACGCGGTGGCGGAGCTGGTCGACAACGACACCAGCCGCAGCGAGTTGCAGGACGCGTCGCGCAAGCTGCGCGAGTTCCACGGGTCGATCGCGGCCTTCCTCGAGCAGAGCTCGGAGGGCAGCGTCCACTGGGTCGAGAAAACCGGGCGCGACGAGTCATTGCTTTCGCTGCACGCCGCGCCGGTGCATGTGGCCGACCGCCTGCGGCCGCTGCTTTTCGGCGAGGACAAGACCTGCGTGATGGCCAGCGCGACGCTCGGAGTCGGCGATCCGTCGCTCAAGTGGTTCCGTGGCCGCGTCGGCGCCGAGGAAGTCGAGGCGCGGGTCATTGGCAGCCCGTTTGACTACCAGCGGCAGATGAAGGTGAAGATCTGGAAGTCGATGCCCGAACCGAACGAGCCCGAGTACGCCAAGGCGCTTGTCCGTTGCATCGGCGAGGCGGTCGAGGCGAGCCGCGGCCGGGCCTTCGTGCTTTTCACCAGCTACCGGACCATGCGCGACGCCGCCAACGAACTGCGGGCGGGCTTCGAGCGCAGCGGCTGGCGGCTGCTGGTGCAGGGGGAGGGGATGCCGCGCCACCGGATGATCGAGACCTTCCGCGAGGATACCGACAGCGTGCTGTTCGGCACCGACAGCTTCTGGACCGGTGTCGATGTGCCGGGCGAGGCATTGTCGAACGTGGTGGTCACGCGTTTGCCGTTCGCCGTGCCGGACCACCCGCTCACCCAGTCCCGGCTGGAGGCGATCGAGGAAAGCGGAGGCAATCCGTTCATGGATTACTCGGTTCCCGAGGCGATCCTGAAGCTGCGTCAGGGAGTCGGGCGGCTGATCCGGACCGCTTCCGACTCCGGCATGGTCTGCCTGCTCGACAAGCGGGTGCTGAGCAAACGCTACGGACGGTTGTTCCTGCAGGCGCTTCCCGAGGCGCCGCGGGAAATCATCGGGTAGCGGGAACGAGCGTCAGCGGAGATGGAGCGCCGATTATGAAATCGGCTTCTTGGTCGGGTTCGGGAAATGCCGATTTCATAATCGGCGCTCCTTTCGGTCAGCCGGCCTTCTGCACCGACTCGATCGCTTCCTTGAGCCGGAGTGCGCTCCATTGCCCCGGTGCGGTCGGAGCATTGCCGAGGTAGCCGTAGTTCAGCACCGACCCGACCTGTGCGAAGAGCACCCTGGAGACTGGGGCCAGCGGCCCCATGCCCATCAGGGACACCGGATAGTCACCGCTGCGCTGCAGGAAAAGGGCGAGGGGTCCCAGCTGTTCCATCCGCCAGCCAAGCTCGATGGCGGCCTTGAAGGCGGCCGCGCCCGCCTGCCTCGCGGCTTTGCTGCGAGCCGAGAGTTCGGAAATCGAAGGCACTCCGTGGAAGTCGTGAAACGAGGCGACCCACGGGATTCCACGCTTCTCCAACTCGCCCAACAGCGGGCGCATCGTCGAAGCCGAAGCGAGCTCGATATCGACCAGAGATGCGTCATCGAGCGCCGCAAGGACGCGTTTCACCCGGTCGTCGGGCGTCAGCCCCGCGGCACCCCCTTCGGTCTGGCAACGGGCGGTGAAAAGGAGGGGGAGTTCGGCGAACTTCCGCCATGGCTTCTCCCCGATGGTGTTAGGGTCCAGCAGGTCGAGCCGGATCTCGACCAGATCGCAGGCTTCCGAGGCCTCTTCGGGGCTGACCCGCTCGAGGTTTTCGGAGTTGCCGATGCTGCCGACGACAAGCGGTCGGCCGGATTCGAGGACGAGCGGGGAACGGGCCACGGGCCGAGCGAAAGCGGGGGGCGCTCGGGATGTCAACCGCGCGGTCCACTTCCACCGTCGATGCACCGCGTTTCCTTTGTATATACCAAGGGTTTTTTTTGATTCGATTACGAGGTTTTATCTGGCCAATGCGGGGCACCAACTCCTAGTTCTCCAAAAACCAAAACCCGCATGAAAAACTTCCTATCGACCCTTCGTATGGCCGCGCTCGCCGGTGGCGCGCTGCTTTTCATCGGCGCCTCCGATTCGCTGAACGCCCAAGGCAAGGTCTCCGTCGGCAAGCTTGAGTTCGACAATCTTCCCTCGCCGGATCTCCAAGGCACCAAGAACAAGTCGTTCAAACCGAAGGACTGGCTCGAGGTCGAAGTCGGCATCACCATCCCGGCACAGAACAAGACGATGCTCGATTCGGGCTTCGTCGATCGCGTGCTCGTGAAATGGTACGTCGCGATCAAAGAGAAGGCGAGTGGCAGGCCGATGCTCCTGACGAAGGACATCAATCACATCAACGTGCCGATCGATGAGGAGTTCTTCAGCTCGGTCTATCTTTCGCCGAATACCCTCAAGCGCCTGACCGGAAGTGACCGCGCGGGCAAGAGTGCGGTCGAAGCCATCGCGGTTGAGGTGCTGCTCAACGGCGTGAAGGTTGCGGAGGAGAGCGAAAAGATGAAGAGCGGATGGTGGAACTCGCCGAGCCTTGCCCGCGGCGATCGCTTCCCGCTCCTCAACAAGTCCGAGACACCATTCAAGATGTACTGGTGGGACCGCTACGCCGAGATCGAGGAAGAGCGCTGATCCTTCCTCCGCCGCCCGGACCACGCCGGGACGGCCACGACATTTTCCAGACACTTCACTATGGCTGACAACCAGTCCACGATCGCCCTCAACATCGGTACCCAGCGGGTCAGCATGGCCGTCTTCGATACGTCGAAGTCGGGCGGGTTGGTCCTGAAACAGTACGACGATACCGCCATTCTCGCCGATCCGGCGACCGACACCATCCGCGCCAGCCAGATCCGGCAGGCCGTGACCGAGCTGGTCGCGGGCATGGGCGTGAAGGGAAAGGTCCGCTACTCGATCTCCGGCCAGTCGGTCTTCATCCGTTTCGTCAAACTGCCGCCGCTGGATGACGACAACATCGAGCAGCTGGTGACCTTCGAGGCCCAGCAACACGTCCCGTTCCCGCTCGAGGAAGTCGTTTGGGACTACGAGATCCTCGAGGCCGGTGGCGAAAAGGAAGTCGTCATCGTCGCGATCAAGGCAGACGCGCTCGAGGAAACCAACGAGGGCGTGAACGCGACTGGACTTGGCACCGCCGAGGTCGATGTCGCCCCGATGGCCCTCTACAACGCCTTCCGCGCCGCTTATCCGGACGTCACCGATCCGGTTCTTCTGATCGACGTCGGCGCCAAGACCAGCGACCTGCTCTACATCGAGGGCAACCGGTTCTTCACCCGCAGCGCCAACGTCGGAGGTGCCGCGGTGACCACCGCGATCGCGAAGGAGTTCAATGTTCCTTTCGCCGAGGCGGAAGCTCACAAGACGCAGGGTGGACTTGTTGCACTGGGCGGTGGCCACACCGAGCAACTCGACGAGGCCACGGCCGCGCTCGCGATGTGCATCCGCAACGCGATGACCCGTCTCGCGACGGAGATCCCGCGCACGACCAACTACTACCGCAGTCAGCACAACGGCAACGCGCCGAAGCACGTTTACCTCGCCGGTGGTGGTGCCAATCTTCCCTACGCCAAGGAGTTCTTCGAAGAGAAACTCCGCCTGCCGGTCGACTACTTCAACCCGCTGCCGGCGATCTCGATCGGCAAGGGCGTCGACACCGACCGCCTTTCGAAGGAAGCCCACACGATGGGTGAACTCGTCGGTCTCGGACTTCGCGGCATCGGCAAGTCCCAGCTCAATATCGATCTCGTTCCGGCCGCGGTCGGCGAGGCCCGCGCGGCCGAGAAACGCAAGCCGTTCCTGATCGCCGCCGCCGCCATCGCGATTGTCGGTGCGGCGCTGTTCGGTGTCTTCCAGATGCAGGCTGCCGGGAAGGCGATCGAAGCCAAGGACGATGCCGAAGCCCAGGCCAAGACCCTCAGCGGTCCGGCCAACGCCATCCAGAAGCAGGTCAAGAAGGAGGAGAGGCTCAAGGCGATCGCCTCGACCTACATCGAGGCCGACAAGGCCCGCGTGTTCTGGCTCGAGGCCTATCAGGAACTCGCCGCAGCTTTCGCCAGCGAGTTCGTGTGGATCACCGACTTCGATCCAATCGCCGGCTACAACCCGCTGGCGGAGAAGCCTGAAGGCAAGTCGGTGGTGAAGCTGGACTTCGGCACCATCGCCTACGGGCTGGGGGCGCTGGAGAACGTGTCGACGCAGGCACCGCCGCCGAAGAACAGCAAGGCGGAGAGGCCCGATCCCGTCGCGACGCCGGTTAACGCGGTCCGCCTGAAAGGCTATTGGCTGCAGAGCAAGGAGAATACCCGGAGCCAGAACATCGTCTTCGACCTCCTCGACAAGCTCAAGGAGAACGCCGCGGACGGCAGCCACTTCAAGTTCTCGATCACCCAGGGCGACGGCAAGAACACCAAGGAGGTCGAGCTCGAAAAGAGCCAGCTGGTCCCCACCAACGAGGCCGCGCCGGCCGAGGGAGAGTATGCGGCACCCTTCGAGATCATCCTCCCGCTGAGCGAACCCGTCCCGTATCGCTGATCCCCATTTCGAAGATCCATGAGTTTCCAGGATAACAAATTCCCGATCATCCTCGGCACCGTCACCGCAGTGGCAGCCGGAGGCTTGATTTTCTGGGGCATGAAGAGCGGCGGAAAGTACGCCACCGCGAAAGAGGAGTTCGATTCCGCCCAGGCGCAGATCGGCAAGATGCTGCGCGCCAACATCCCGCCGACCCAGGACAATGCGCGGGAGAAAGAAAAGGCGGTGACCGACTACGAGGCGAGCGTCGCCGACCTGCAGAAGGCCTTCGATCCGCTCCGTCAGCCGAAGCTCGAAAACATCGAACCGAGCGAATTCCAGAACGCGCTGCTGGCGTCCCGCAAGGACCTCATCGCGAAGTTCGAGGCTTCGGGAACCGAAATGCCGGAGACCTTCTTCCTCGGCTTGGGCAAGTTCTCCGACACTCTTCCGGCGAAAAAGGACACGGGAATGCTGAACTTCGAAATGAAGGCATTCGCGAACCTGTTGACCAAGCTGGCCGAGGCAGCACCGGACAAGTTCAAGAACGCCTACTGGCCCGGCCTGCCGAATCCGCCTCAGGAAGGCGACGCCGTGGTCGAGCACCCGATCGAGCTGACGTTCTCCGGCACCGAGGCATCGCTGCGGAAGTTCCTCAGCTCGCTCGATGACTCAAAGGAATACTTCTACATCGTCCGCACCATGCGGGTGAAGAACGAGCGGGCGAGCGCGCCGAATGCGTCCGATGCCCGCTTCGAGAAGCCGGAAGAAGCGCCGAAGCCGGCCGATCCGTTCGCGACGGGTGGCTTTGTATTCCCGGATGAGGATCCCGCTCCCGCGCCTGCGGAAGAGGACGGTGGCGCCGAGGGCGAGACCCCGGCCGAAGAAGAAACCCCGGCGCCCGCGCCGGAACCCGAACCCGCCGGTCCGACCGACAGCGGTGAAATTCTCAAGCAGGTGCTCGGCAGCGAGAAACTCGATGTCTTCCTCCGGATCGACGTCGTCCAATTCCTCGAACCCAAGACGCCCTGAGGCACCGAACCGAAATTTCCATGTCAAAAGCTCCCAAGAACATCGAAAAGATCCTCCTCGGCGCGGCCGTGGTCGTCGGTGGCGGACTCGCCGCGGTCGGCTTCATGAAGCTGGGCAAGGTTGAAGAGGAATTCTCGGACGCAGGCGGACAGCCGCGGCCGGGGGAGACCGCCGTGGTGGGTGCCGAGAAGGTGCCCGGCGTGATCAATTCACTCGCGAGCGACCGTACGATCGCCGCCGCGACCGTGCCTTCAGACCGACTCAAAGGTGGCGAGCGTCCGGTGGACCTGTTCATCGGCGTGCCGCTTTTCGCCCAGCGCGAGAATCCGAACGAGCCGATCGATCTGCTCAACAGCCCCGACGTCCACGACGAGATCCCCAACATCTGGTGGATCGAAAACGGCGTCTCTCCGAACTTCGCCGATTCGCCGCAGCGCGATGAGGACGGCGATGGCTTCTCGAACCTCGAGGAGTTCACCGCCAAGACCCACCCGGCCAACGATAACAGTCATCCGGAACTCGCGACCAAGCTGGCGTACGTCGGCGATGAGACGGTAACTTGGCTGCTGGAGTTCGGCTTCGAGGCCGGCGGCAAGTGGATCCCGAAAGTCGAGATTCTGGAAGGTGAAGGCAAGGGGCAGAAGAACCGGGTCGACTTCCAAGGTGGTCTTGAGCCGGGCGATACCTTCTTCGCGGAAGATCCCTTCAAGGACCGCTTCAAGTTCACCGGCATTGAGGAACGCAAGGTCCGGAACGAGCGCCTGAACGTGGATGAAACCCTTCGTTTCGGACTGTTCGAAGACCTCAAGGAGAACAAGAAGGGCGAGAAGTACGAAGTCCCGAACCGGGTGCCCAAGGCGCAGAAGCCCGATTACTACCACTACGACCGCACTGCCATCCTCGAGCTCAACGCCGTGGGCGAGGGGGGCAAGCAGTTCAAGGTCGAGGAAAACACCAAGTTCTCGCTGCCCTCCGGTGGTGAGGAGAAGAACTACCTGCTGAAGCGGGTCACACCCGACGAGATCGAGGTCGAGTGGGACGCCGATGGAGAAACCAAGTCCCTCGTCATTCCGAGGAAGTGATCTCCTGAAAATCTGCTGAAAGACTCATGACTTGCCCGAAAAATTCGCTTTCCAAACGCCGGGGACACCGGCAGAACCAACGCCCAACCATGCAAAAAACGCCAACGCATTCCAACCGCACCACCGTAGCCGCACTGATGGCGGCGGCCGCTGTGATGCCGGTCACCATGACCGTTGCCCATGCTGGCGAAGGATACTCCGGAGGTGGCTATAGCGGCCTCGCCGAAAAGGAGATGCTTCGTCGCCAGCAGGCGGTCGCCGAATCCGACCGTCTCCGTGACGAGGCCCGGATGGCCTACGCCAACAAGGACTACAAGGAAGCCTACGACAAATACACGCAGGCCCTCCAACTCCTTCCCGACGCGCCCCTTCTTCAGGACCGTCGCGACTTCCTCAAGGCATCGCTCGGTGACGCCGCGGTGGCGCTCTCCGAAGAGTACCGCCGTTTCGGCAAGTACGACGAGGCCCGCACGATGCTCGAGGCGGTGATCGAGGCCGATCCGACGAATTTCAATGCGAAGCGTGAGCTCGAGTGGCTGGACGATCCGATCCGGACCAACCCGGCCCTCACCGAGGAGCACAGCAAGAACATCGATAAGGTCCGCCAGGGTCTCTACATGGCCCAGGGCTATTACGACCTCGCCGACTACGACAAGGCGCACGAGGAGTACGAGAAGGTGCTCCGCGTCGACAAGTACAACTCCGCTGCCCGCCGCGGCATGGAGAAGGTCGCCGCCGCCAAGACGAGCTACTACCGTGCCGCCTACGACCAGACCCGCGCCGAGCTGCTTTCGCAGGTTGACGCCGCATGGGAAATGGCCGTGCCGCCGGATGCTCCGACCGTCGACTACCGCGAAGGCACCATCCCGACCCAGGGTGCCGGTGCGACCTACATCCTTCAGAAGCTGCGCAACATCGTCATCCCGATCATCGACTTCGAGGACACCTCGGTCGAAGAGGCGATCGACTACCTCCGCGTCCGTTCCATCGAGCTCGATACCTTCGAACTTGATCCGGACAAGAAGGGCATCAACTTCTTCATCCGCAAGCCGCGTGCCGCGGGCGGTGCTGACGACGGCCTTGAGGTCGGCGGTGGCGCTCCCGAGCCGGCGACCCAGCGGATCAGCGAGCTGCGCCTGCGCAACGTGCCTCTGGCCGAAGCGCTCGACTACATCTGCGAAGCGACCCGTCTGCGTTGGTCGGTCGATGACTTCGCGGTGACCATCAAGCCCGCGACCGAGGTCGGCGAAGACCTCTTCACCCGTACCTTCAACGTCCCGCCGGACTTCCTTAACCGGATCAGCAACGGCGGCGGTGACGAGGGTGGCGGTGTAATCGACGATCCGTTCGCTCCTGCCGGTGGTGGTGGCGGCGGAACCTCGCTGAAGCCCCGCATGAACATCGTCGAGGCCCTCAAGGCCAACGGCGTCAAGTTCCCGCCGGATGCCTCGGCCCAGTTCTTCGCCTCCAACTCGACCCTGTTGGTCCGCAACACCCCGACCAACCTCGACCTCGTCGAGCAGATCGTGGCAAGCACCGTGACCGACGCGCCGAAGCAGGTGAAGATCTCGACCAAGTTCGTCGAAATCTCCCAGGAGAACAGCGACGAGCTCGGCTTCGACTGGATCGTCACTCCGTTCGGACTCTCCGCCAACTCGGTGTTTGCCAGCGGTGGCACGGTCGGCAACGGCCAGGCCCGCACCAATGCCGACTTCCTCAGCCCTGTGGCTGGGGTGAACATCCCGGGTATCCCGGCGACTCCCGGTCAGAACGTTTACAACATCGCCACTGCCGGCAACCGCAGCGGTGACGGCGCGATCGCCCGCAACAGCATCGACGCGATCCTGAACAATCCGACCCGCACCGCCCAGAACGCGAGCGCCGCTCCCGGCATCCTCGCCCTGACCGGTCTGTTCTCGGATGGCCAGGTGCAGATGATCATGCGCGGCCTTTCCCAGAAGAAGGGCACCGACCTGATGACCGCTCCGAGCGTGACCGCCCGTTCCGGTGAGAAGGCGACGATCGAGATCATCCGCGAATTCATCTACCCGACCGAATACGAGCCGCCGGAACTTCCGAACTCCGTCGGTGGTGGCGTCAACAACGGCGGTGGCATCGGCCTCGGCGGTGGTGGCGGCAGCTTCCCGGTGACCCCGGCGACTCCGACCGCGTTCGAGACCCGCAACACCGGTGTGACGCTCGAGATCGCCCCGAACATCGGCGCCAACGACTTCGTGATCGACCTCAACTTCGCTCCAGAGATCGTCGAGTTCGAAGGCTTCGTGAACTACGGCAGCCCGATCCAGTCGCCTTCGACGGACCTGCTCGGCAACCCGACCACTGTCACGATCACCGAGAACCGCATCGAAATGCCGGTCTTCTCCAAGCGCAGCGTGAACACCGCGCTGACGATCTTCGACGGCTACACCGTCGCGGTCGGAGGCCTCATGCGTGAGGACGTGCAGAACGTCGAGGACAAGGTGCCGATCTTGGGTGACATCCCGATCATCGGCCGCCTGTTCCAGTCGACCGCCGAGAACCGGATCAAGAGCAACCTGATTATCTTCGTGACCGCCAACATCATCGATGCCACCGGTCGCCCGATCAACCGTGCTGCGGCCGCTCCGCCTCCTGGAGGTGGTGTCGATCCCGTCGGTGGCGGTGTCGGTGTGCTTCCTCCGTTGGACTGACGGTTCGGAGCCAAAGGAATTCACAAACGGGCGGGGGGCGATCCTCCGCCCGTTTTTCATGCTGACCGAAGCCATGCGGGTGCTTGCGCTGACAGGAGGGATTGCAAGCGGCAAGTCGACCGCTTGCCGCCTGTTCGCGGAGTTGTGTCCCGGGCTCGTCCTGTTCGAGTCGGATGCCTCGGTCCGGCGATTGTTGGCCGAGGACGCCAAAGTCATCGCGGACGTGACCGGGCGGTTTGGCGACGGGTGCCTTCTTGAAAGCGGGGGCATCGATCGCAGTGTGTTGCGGGGCCGGGTCTTCGGGGATGACGCAGCGCGCAGGGATTTGGAGGCGATTTTGCATCCCCGGGTAAGGGAGGAATGTCTTGAATCCCTCGAATCCGCGCGCAAACTCGGCGCGCCGTTGTTTTTGGCGGACATTCCGCTGCTGTTCGAAAACGGCTTCGATTTCGGGCAGGAAATGAATCTTCTGATCGCGGTGGGCGTGGACACCCAGCTCCGCCGGCTCAAGGATCGCAACGGTTTTGACGACGACCTCTCCCGGTCCATCCTCGCGGCCCAGATGCCGACGGCGGAGAAAATGAGCCGGGCGGACGTCGTTTTCTGGAACGAAGGCCCGCCGCGTCTGCTGCGCTCCCAGATCCAGCGCTTTCTGAATTCCCACTCCAACATGAGCGAAGAAACGCCCGACCCCGTCACCACTTCCGAGGAAGTTCCGTCCAAGCCGACGATGGTGATCGATATCAACGAGTTCCGCACCAAGCCGCTCGGTGAGTTGCAGGCCATGGCCGATGCCGTGCCGGGTCGGATGTCGGCCGCACCCACCAAGGCGCAGCTGGTCTTCGAACTGCTGAGTTTTCATGCCCGTGAAGGAGCCGATCTGGTGGGCGAGGGGATCGTCGAGCAGGCGAAGGAAAACTACGCGATGCTGCGCGACCCTTCGCGGAGCTTCCGCACTTCCCCCGACGACCTGCACCTGAACGGCAATCTTTTGAGTGAGTTCGGCATCAAGCCCGGTCACCGCGTCAAGGTCCGGGTCCGTTGCCCACGGGAGCGGGACAAGTTCCTGAGTGCGGTCGAGGTGCTGGAGATCGAGGGCAAGCCCGCCGCCGAGTTCGATCCGGGGAAGGATTTCGACAAGTTGACGCCTCTTTTCCCGGACGAGCGCCTGATGCTTGAGGCGCCGGGGCCGGCCGGGTTCAGTCCGCGCGCGATCGATCTGATCGCGCCATTGGGCAAGGGCCAGCGCGGCTTGATCGTCGCTCCGCCCCGCGGCGGTAAGACGATTCTCCTGAAGCAGATCGCCAAGGCGATCCGTGCCAACCACAAGGAGGTCGAGCTGATCGTGGTGCTTCTCGATGAGCGGCCGGAGGAAGTGACGGACTTCGAGGAGACCGTCGGCGCCACGGTTTACGCCTCCACCTTTGACGAAATGCCGAAGCGCCATGCCCAGGTCGCGGATCTGGTCATCGAGCGGGCCAAGCGGCTGGTCGAGCAGAAGCGGGACGTCGTTCTGCTCCTCGACAGTCTCACCCGCCTCGCCCGTGGCCACAATTCCGCCAATCAGGGAGGTCCGATCGGCTCCGGAGGTATCAGCCCGGTCGCTCTTCAGAAATCGCGCAAATTCTTCGGCAATGCCCGGAATGTGGAGGAGGGGGGGAGCCTGACGATCCTCGCCACCGCCCTGATCGAGACCGAAAACCGCATGGACGACGTGATTTTCGAGGAATTCAAGGGCACCGGCAACATGGAGGTGCGGCTGGATCGGGAACTTGCGGAAAGGCGAATTTTCCCGGCAATCCACATTCCCCAAAGCGGAACCCGGAATGACGATCGCTTGTATCATGCGGACGAGTTCCCGCGGGTCCTCGATTTGCGCCGCCAGCTCGCCCAACTGCCTGTGGGGGAGGCGATTGAGACCCTGATGAAGAATCTTTCAGCCACTCAAAACAACACGGAGCTCTTGCTACGGGGGCTTCGCTGAGAGTTGGCGTTTCGCGCGCGAGAAAAACACTTGTAAGGCCCCGTCCTATCAACGAATTTCCAGAAAATGATGAAGCTCAAAAAACTCACTCTCAGCCTCTTGGCCGGGAGCATGACGTCCGTCGCCCAAGCGGACATCGCACTGACCTTTTCAACCGGAGCGGATTACATCCAAACTTCGCCATTTGCCGCGAGTTTCCGGGGCGGCGATCTTGCCGTAACCCTGCGTGACGGCATCGTCTTCATCGACCCGGCCTGCGTGCTGGATCCATCGCCGGTGTTGATCCCGCCGAACCTCTTCTGCCCGCTCGGGACGACCGGTTTCATCGCGTTCGGTGATGCCGACGGAGATGGTCTGCGGGACGACCTGAGCTACTGGTCGATCACCGACGTGATCCCGGCGCTCGCCATCGCTCCGTTCAAGCCGGACGACTGCCGCCTCGAGGCCGGCCCGGTGTCGGATCTTCCCCGTCCGCTCGGTCCTTTCGCCGACGTCGGTCTGGTGGTGTTCTACAACCTGTTCGCGGACACGGTCCGGCAGTATGATGTCGCCCTCTACGATCTTCTCCGGGTTTATCCTCCGGGTGTGGCAGGTAGGGACCAGTTCGATGCTGAATTGGTCGAGGGTGTGTATACCTTCACTTTCCCATCGCTGAACCAGCCGGGTGCCCGCTTGGGATTGAATGTTGCTTACCAGGTCATCCCGGAAGCGGTCGACATCACGGCGATCTATCCGGACCTCGGTTTCAAGTTCCTCGGTGGCCGCTGGGACGGCATGGGCAATCGCCTGATGGATCCGCGCCTGCTCAACCGTGTGTCGTGGCAGGGTGTGGAACTCTCGAACACCTATCCGACCGACCAGTACCGCTTCTCCATCCGCGATAGCATCGACGAGGACATCATCACCTTCCCGCCCAGCGCCACACCAATCGCGCTGACCCTCAGCGAGGTGCTTCAGGACAGGGGCTACACCATTCCCCCGGGCTTCTACTCGCCGGGTGACACGGGCATCTGCCAGCTTCGCCTCGACCGCTTCCTTGGCACAACCCCGGTGACCTTTGAAACCTCGGTGCGTCTGTTCAATTTCCCGATCCGTTTCGTCGCCACCTATGCCGGTTTCCGAACCTTTGGTTTCGGTGCAGGCTCCGCAGCTTCGAATCTTACCCAAGCGAACCGGGACTTCGATGGTGATGGCTTTACCAACATCGAGGAATGGGCCCAAGGCACGGATCCAACCGATCCGCTCGACTTCCCGGCGCCTCCGGCCGAAGCAACCGTGACGATCGGCCCGGATGACTTCGTGACCTTCACCGTGAACAAGCTGGCCAACGCCCTCGCGAACTACTCTTTCCGTGTGTCCGAGGATGGCGGCGTCACGTTCCGCACGGTCAAGGCCAACGATCCGGACTGGGCGATCACGACCAACGACGACACGTCGCTGGTCATCACCGCGAAACGGTCGACCACCGACGCGGATCCCATCATGTTGGGTGATTTCATCGCCGAAGTGAGCGTCGGCGAAGTCACCATCAACTGATGGCTTCCCCGAGCCGCCTCTCCCCCCACGTCCGTCATTTCGCCTTCCCTTCCCAATCCGTCCTGCATGGAGTCGGTTTCGAGCGAGTTCATCGATACCCCCGCCGCTCTCGGAGCACTGCTGGCCGAGGTTGGAGATGAGCCCGTTTGCGCCGTTGATACGGAAGCTGACAGTCTTCACCGGTATCGGGAGAGCCTGTGCCTGATCCAGTTTGCTTGGGGTTCCCGCTGCGTGCTCGTTGATCCGCTTGCGATCGAGGATCTGGGAACCTTCTACGATTACCTGACCGGATCGACGGTCTGGATGCACGGGGCGGACTACGACATGACCATGATCCGCCGGGAGTGCGATCAGCTTCCGGTCAAGGTCTACGACACCCAGATCGGTGCCCGGCTTCTCGGTGTGAGAAAGTTCGGGCTGGCAAATCTGGTCGAGCACTATTTCGACGTCTCCCTTTCGAAGTCTTCGCAGAAGGCGGACTGGGGCAAGCGACCGTTGTCTCCGAAGATGGTGGACTACGCGCTCAATGATGTCCGCTATCTGCTCCCGATGGGTGAGATGATCGTCAAGGCTCTCAAGGAGTCGGGCCGGTTCGGCTGGTTTGTGGAGAGCTGCGAGTGGGCGAAAGCCAAGGTGCTCGAGAGGGACGAGTTGAAAGACGAGCCGTGGAGAATCCAAGGCGCCGGGCGCCTGGATCGGAAAGGGCTCAACTATCTCCGGTGCCTTTGGAACTGGAGGGACAGCGAGGCCGAGCAATGGGACCGTCCTTCGTTTATGGTCGTGACCAACAAGCAGTTGGTCGAGTGGAGCCAGATTCTCACGGCAGGCGGGCGCCTTGATCTTCCCCATCACTACCGTCCTGACCGCAAGCGACGGTTGTCGGCGGCACTGAAGGAAGCGGAAGCGGCGGATCCTTCGTCGTATCCGAAGAAGATGAAGGGGCTCAGAAGGCGCCGTGACCGGGATTTCGACCAGCGCGTGAACGATCTCATCGGCCGCCGCAACAAGATCGCCAAGGAACTCGATATCGATTCCTCGCTGCTCGGTTCCAGGGCGATGATCGAGGCTCTCGCAGCGGAAGACGAGGGCTACGAGAGCCAGTGGATGGACTGGCAAAAAGAGTGCTTGGGACTGGCCTGATTTTTCAAACTCGGAGCGGTTTTCCGGCGCGCTGTAAAATTTTGAAAATCAGCGGCTTGGGATTGCTCTGAGAAGCCCGAAAAATGTCCGTTTTGAGGACAATCGGCCTTGTCTCGAACCTCCGGATTTCGGACCTTTTGGGGGTTCATGTCCGACGAGTCCAAAGAGCCTGAAGAGGCCGAAACCAAGGTCAGTGGGGAGCAGCAGTACGGTGCTGAGCAGATCGACAAGCTGGAGGGTCTCGAGGCGGTGCGAAAGCGGCCCGGGATGTATATCGGTGACCCCGATGTCCGAGGCCTCCATCACTGCGTCTTCGAGGTTCTGGACAACTCGATCGACGAGCACCTGGCAGGCTACTGCAACCGGATCCGCATCTCGATCCATGTGGATGGCTCGATCAGCATCGTGGACGACGGGCGGGGCATTCCGGTGGACATCCACCCGAAGTTCGGAATTCCGGCAGTCGAACTGGTGCTCACGAGCCTGCACGCCGGCGGCAAGTTCGGCCAGGGAGCCTACAAGTATTCGGGCGGTCTCCACGGGGTGGGGGCGAAGTGCGTCAATGCCCTGTCCGACTGGTTCAAGGCCGAGGTGCGTCGCGAGGGCAAGGTGCATGCGATCGTCTTCGAGCGGGGGGTGACCACGAAGCCTCTCGAGGTGATCGGCGAGGTGCCTCAGGGCCAGACCGGCACGACGGTCACGTTCTTCCCGGACGCCACCATTTTCACCGATACGATCGAGTTTGAGTTCGAACGTTTGGCGAAGCGCCTGCGCGAACTCGCTTTCCTCAATCCCGGCCTGACGATCGATCTCGAGGACGAGCGTCCGGAGTCGGCCAAGAAGGACACGTTCTTCTATGCCAAGGGCATCGAGGAGTTCGTGATGCAGCTGGGTGAGAACAAGACCTTGGTGCACGCCGATCCGGTCGTTCTTAAGGGCAAGCGCAAGATCACGGTCGACTACGACGGCAAGGTGGTGGAGGACGATGTCTTCGCGGACGTCGTCTTCCAGTACAACGACAGCTACAACGATCAGATCCTCTGCTTCGCCAACTCGATTCCGAATGCGGACGGAGGCACTCACCTTACCGGCTTCCGCGGCGCCCTGACGCGGGCGATCAACCAGTATGCGAAGGCAAACAAGCTGCTGAAGGAGAAGGATCCGGCGCTCAGTGGTGATGACGTCCGCGAGGGCATCGTGTGCGTGATCAGCGTGAAGATGCCGAATCCGCGTTTCAGTTCGCAGACCAAGGACAAGCTGGTGAACGCCGAGATCGAGGGCGTGGTCGGCTCGATCGTGTACGACGGCCTCCAGACCTATTTCGAAGAGAATCCGAATCTGGCCAAGACGATCATCGACAAGGCGGTGAATGCCGCGCGTGCCCGGGAGGCGGCCCGCAAGGCTCGCGAAACGGTCCGGAAGTCGGTGATGTCAGGCGGCGGCTTGCCGGGGAAGCTGGCGGACTGCTCCGAGAGGGATCCTGCGAAGTCGGAAATCTACATTGTCGAGGGTGACTCCGCGGGTGGCTCGGCCAAGTCCGGCCGCAACCGGCAGACGCAGGCGATTCTTCCCCTCCGGGGCAAGGTGATCAACGTCGAGAAGGCCCGGCTCCACAAGGCGCTCCAGAACCGGGAAATCCAGGCCATGATCACCGCGATTGGTGCGGGGATCGGCGAAGGAGATCAGGAGGGTGCGTTCCAGCTCGAGAAGGTCCGCTACCACAAGGTCATTATCATGACCGATGCCGATGTCGACGGATCCCACATCCGGACGCTGCTGCTGACCTTCTTCTGCCGGCACATGCCGGAGCTGGTGAAGGCCGGATACCTCTATATCGCCCAGCCGCCCCTCTACAAGGTCACCCGGAAGAAGCGGGAGGAGTATGTGGCGGACGACGCGTCGCTGAACCGCATCCTCATTTCCCTCGGCTCGGACGACGTGCGGCTGCAAAAGCCCGGAACCGATGAGTTCGTCGAGAGCGACCTGCTCAAGGCGGTCCTCGAAGTGCTGGCACAGCTGACCCGTTACACGCGGACGCTGGAAGGACACGGCGGCAATTTCCGGGACCTGCTGGATGCGCGCGTTGACGGGAAACTTCCGGAGTACATGGTCCGGGTCCGGGAGGGCAACAACGAGGAGATCCACTACTTCGCCATCGAGCGCGACTTGCTCGCTTTCGCGTCGGAGAACCGGGACCTGCGGCTGTTCGAGGAGGAACTGTCCGAGACCGAGGAAGCCGAGTTCAAGGAACGCTACGGCTCGATGCCCCGGCGTGCGATGAAGTATGAGCTGCACGAGTCGCACGCGATTTCGAAGCTGCTGGCGCGCTTGCAGGAATTCGGGGTGCGGACGGATCCGTTCTTCGCGGACGACGAGCCGCTCTACGAACTGGTCGAAGGCGACGGCAAGGACACCGATCCGAGTCCGGTTTTCAATCTGTTCGAGATCCTCGACCGGGTGCTCGAAATCGGCCGGCGGGGGATGCGCATCCAGCGATTCAAGGGACTGGGTGAAATGAACGCCAAGGAACTCTATTCGACGACCATGGACCCCGCGACGCGCAAGCTGCTCCGGGTGCGGCTGGATGACGAGAACAACCTGGAGGCGGACAAGATGTTCGATGTCCTGATGGGTGACATCGTCGAGCCGCGGAAGCGGTTCATCGAAGACAACGCGTTGAACGTGCAAAACCTCGACGTCTGAGGCCCGGAGGCGAACCCAGAGACTTTCCAGAATAATGTCAGAGGAACAGATCAAGTCGATCAATGTGGCGGACGAGATGTCGAAGTCCTTCCTGGACTACTCGATGTCCGTGATTATTTCGCGCGCCCTTCCGGATGCCCGGGACGGGCTCAAACCATCGCAGCGGCGTTTGCTGTACGCTATGCACCACGATCTTTCCCTTACCCAAGGGAAGCCGCACCTGAAGTGCGCGCGGATCGTCGGTGAAACGATGGGTAAGTATCACCCCCACGGGGACGGAGCGATCTACCCGACACTGGTCAACATGGCCCAGCCGTGGACGCTGCGCGAACCGCTCGTCGATGGTCAGGGCAACTTCGGTTCGGTGGAGGGCGATGCCCCCGCGGCAATGCGTTATACCGAGGCCCGCATGACCCAGATGGGGTCGGCGATGATGACCGACATCGAGAAGGAGACCGTCGATCTTCAGGTCACGTACGACGAAAACTCGGTGGAGCCGGTGGTGCTTCCGGCGGCGATTCCCAACCTGCTGGTCAACGGCGGGACCGGTATCGCGGTGGGGATGGCGACCAATATCCCGTCCCACAATCTCGGTGAGGTGATCGACGGCGTCTGCGCGCGGATCGATGATCCGCAGATCACGATTGACGGCATCCGCGAGCACATCAAGGGGCCTGACTTCGCCACGGCCTGCGAGATTCGCGGGTTCAAGGGGATTGACAGCTACTTCCGCACCGGACGCGGCAGCGTGAAGATGCGCGGCACGATGGAGGTCGAGGAGAATGCCTCCGGTACATCGACCATCACCATCCGTCAGGTGCCGCACGGAGTGAACCGCGCGACCCTGCAGATCCGGATTGCCGAGCTCGTGCGGGAAAAGGTACTTACCGACATCAGCGGCATGCGCGACCTCTCCGACGAGGAAACGCGGATCGAGATCACTCTCAAACGCGACGCGCGACCGCAGGTCGTCGTCAACCAGCTCTACAAGCTGACCGCCATGGAGACCTCCTTCGGGGTCAACATGCTCGCGATCCACGAGCGCCGCCCGAAGCAGTTGTCGGTGCTGGACGCGCTGGACGCCTTCATCGAGCACCGCCGTGACGTCGTCATCCGCAGGACCCGTTTCCTTCTTAAGAAAGCCGAGGACCGCGCCGAGAACCTCGAGGCCTTCCTGTTGGCACTCGGTCACCTCGACGATTTCATCAAGATCATCCGGGAGTCGAGGAACCGCGACGAGGCCCGTGAACGTCTCAAGGCCTACGATTTCCCCATCGCGACGGCGGAGCGGTTGGGTGTGCTGATCCGCGATCAACCGAGCCTCGTGGGGGACCGCTACGTATTCACCGACCGCCAGGTCAACGCGATCCTGGAACTCCGGCTCTATCAGCTGACCGCGATGGAGCAGGACAAGATCAAGGGCGAATACGACTCGGTCATCGAGGAAATCAAGGACCTGATGGATATCCTTGCCCGCGAGGCTCGGGTGCTTGAGATCATCAAGACCGAGCTTCTCGAGATCAAAGAGAAGCACGCCACGCCGCGCCGGTGCCCGATCCTTCCGGACGAGGGTGAGATCGCGATTGAGGATCTGATTGCGAACGAGGGCATGATCGTGACCCTCAGCCACCGTGGCTACGTCAAGCGCACGCCCGCCAGCGAGTACCGGGTGCAGGGTCGCGGAGGCAAGGGGGTTCGCGGTATGGAAACGCGGGGTGCTGACGAGGACGACAAGGACTTCGTCGAGCAGCTCTTCTCGGTCCAGGCCCACGATTACCTGATGTTCTTCACCAACACCGGACGGGTGTATGTGGAGCGGGTCTACGAGATTCCCGAGGGATCACGGGCCGCGAAGGGGCGGAGTATCAAGAACGTTCTCAATCTGCAGCCTGAGGAAAGCATCGCGGCGATGCTGCGCCTTGAGCGGACGACGGATGACGATGGCAACGACGTCACCTTCCGTGAGGACGCCGGCTATGTGTTCTTCGCGACGCGCAGCGGCAAGGTGAAGAAGACTCCGCTGAACGACTTCAGGAACTACCGGAAGGACGGGATCATCGCGATCAAGCTGGAGGAGGGCAACGAGTTGATCGGAGTCCGCCTGACCAGCGGCAAGGACGAGGTCGTGCTTGTGACCCGCCAGGGCATGAGCTTGCGCTTTGTCGAGGATCAGGCCCGGCCGATGGGACGGGCGACCGCGGGGGTGACCGGGATCCGTCCGGTCGAGAATGACTACGTCGTCAGCCTGTCCCTCGTTACCGACGACGGCACGCTGCTGGTGGCGTCCGAGAAGGGGATCGGCAAACGCACCCCGTTCGACGAGTACCGCGTCCAGGGCCGCGGAGGCAAAGGCATCATCACGATGAAGGTCGGCGACAAGACCGGCGAGCTTGTCGGCGCGGTGGCCGTGACCAACGAGGACCAGCTGATGCTGATGACCTCGGGTGGCCAGAGTATCCGTATTCGGGTCTCCGAAGTTCGCGAGGCGGGACGGAACACGATGGGCGTGAAGTTGCTGTCGCTGAAGGGTGACGAGAAGCTCCAGGATATCGCCCGGGTGATCCCCGATGAGGACGAGGACGAGGAAGGGGAGTCCGAGGAATCGGAACAACCCGAGGCACCTGAGGCCGGATCGACCGAAGGCGACTCCGCCGACGAAGCTTGATCGCGTTAGACACTGCTCCTGCCTCGATCTAGCCCGCTGAACTGAGAGCGGGCGGATCGGGTAGGGCCGGTGTTCCGGGCCCTTGCCCTAGCGGTTGCCGGAGCGAAAGAAAGAGGATGAAGGTCCGTTCAGGCGGTCGCGCCTTCTTCGACCGCTGCCGCGGCGGGTTCGGTCGCGCCCTTGACCTCCGGCTTCCAGCTGAGCGCGCCCTTTTTCAGCGCGTAGACGTAGGCGAAGGCGAGAATGCCGGCGAATCCGGTCATGCTCACCAAGGCGGTCGCGTTCTGAGCGACGAGATCGCGGAATTGAACCGCCCACGGGTACATGAAGACCACCTCGATGTCGAAAATCACGAACAGCATCGCGACGAGGTAGAACTTCACCGAGAAGCGCGGAGCGCCTTCCCCGATCGGGAGCATGCCGCATTCGTAGGCGGTGTCCTTGGTGTCGTTCCGGCGGGCGGACTTCCCGAGCAGCACGCTGAGGGTGAGCGTGACGGCCGCGAAGCCTGCGGCCACGAGAATCTGGAAGAATACGGGAAGGAACTGGCTGCTCATCGAAGTTTCCGCGCCGTTGATAGGAAGAGCCCGGATGGCTGCCAAGAACGAAAAAGGAGGGTCTGGCCGGGCAAAGAAAAACCCGTGCCGGAACTTCCGGCACGGGTTTCAGGGGAAAGCACAGTGGGTGGGGAATCAATCTTCCTGCTGCTGCTTCGCGAGCCATTCGCTGGAAGCCTCGTGGACTCGATTGGTTCCTTTGTATTCTTTGCCGATTTTCTCGACCAGACCGCGGGTAACGAGGTTCTGGAGCTTCTCGTAGGCACGCAGGCGGAGCATCTCTTCTCCTCCGCTGACGGCGTTACGAAGCTTCAGGTTCTCGAACACACGCTCGAACAGGTCGTTGAAACCGAACACCTTATCTTCCGCGAGGACATTGCAGAGTTCATCCGTAACGTGATCTGGAAGCCGGCGTGAAAACCGGGTGCGTTTCGTGGTGGTTGCCATAGCGGCGGCAGGATAGCAGCAACCTGTAACAAAAGCGACTCAAAAAAAGGTAACGATTAAAAATAGGCCGAAATATTTTGCAATACAAAAATTTAAGACAATTTAAACAATTTTCATCGCTGTTCAAGGGGTGAGGGAAGGGGTTGACGCAGGCGGCGGGCGGCGCAAGCTGCCGCCCCATGATCGTCCGCTTGAGAGGGAAGGTGTGGGAGAGTTATCCGAACCGGTTGGTGGTCGACGCGGGAGGGGTAGGATACGAGGTGCTGGTGCCTTTCTCGAGCATGGACGGGCTCAAGCCGGTTGAGGGGCTCGAGGTCGATTTGCGCACCTACCACCACATTCGGGAGAACGGTCAGCAGCTTTACGGCTTCGCCAACGACGAGGAGCGTGACGTCTTTCTGCTCTTGATCGACCGGGTCAGCGGAATCGGTCCGGCGATCGCGATGGCGGTCCTCAACGGGATGCCGGTCAGCCGTTTCAAGGCCTGCGTGGCGTCCGGAGGGAGCGCCGAGCTGTCGAAGATCAAGGGCTTGGGCAAGAAGACCGCGGAGCGGATCATTCTCGAGCTGAAGGACAAGGTGGGCGTCGCCGAGACCTGGCGGGGTGTGGAGGCCGGTGAGGTGCAGCCGAAGGCGGCCGACGCGGAGCTGGCATTGGTGGCACTGGGCTACAAGCAGGTGGAAGCCCGTAAGGCGGTCCGGAAGCTGCTCGACGAGCGGCCGGATGCTTCGACCGAAGAGTTGGTGCGTGGCGCCCTGAAATCGATGACATGAGTTTGTCGCTGGAAGAAATTCGCGGCGCCCTTCCGGAAGGGGGATTGCACGAAGGTGGCTGGCGCTTCTCTCCGGAGCCGCTTAGGCTGACCAAGGCGGAGACGCGTTTCCTACAAGGGCTGGGTCATCCGCTGGCCCGTTTCCAGCACGCCTGCGACGAGATCTATCGCCGCAGTGCGGCAGGCTCCCTGCCGGGATGGATCGCCGAGCTGCTCGATACCGGCAAGCCGACATGGATGATCGAGCTTCAGCGCGAGGCAGGACGCCAAGGTCAGCGTCCGCGCGTGATCCGGCCGGACCTGCTGTTGCAGGACCGAGGATTTGCGCTGACCGAACTCGATGCCGTGCCGGGCGGAATGGGGATCACGGCATGGTTGTCCGAGCTCTACGCCTCCGCGGGTTTCGATGTTCTGGGAGGTGCCTCGGGGATGCTCGATGGCTTCTCGTCGATTCTCGGGGAAGGGGGCTCGGTGGTGATTTCGGAGGAATCGGAGGACTACCTGGCGGAGATGGAGTGGCTGGTGGCGAAAGCCGGAGGGGGGCGCAGCGTGGTGCCGGCGGCGGATTTCAAAGGGGGCGCCGACGAGGTCTACCGCTTCTTCGAATGGTTCGACTGGGAGAGTCTGCCCTTGTTCCGCTCCTTGGCGGAGGCGTCCGTCACCGGGGCGGTGAAGATGAACCCGCCGTGTCTGCCGCATCTGGAAGACAAGCTCTGGCTGGCGCTTCTGTGGACACCCGCGTTCAAGCCTCTCTGGCGCGACATGATGCGGGGCAGCCACCTCGACCGGATCCGCGAACTGGTGCCATTCAGTTGGGTGCTCGACCCGTCGCCCTTGCCGCCTCAGGCCGCTCTGCCCCGACTGGAAGTCCACTCATGGGACGAGGTCGCGGAGTTCAGTCAGAAGGAGCGGCAGCTGGTTCTCAAAATCAGCGGATTCCACGAAACCGCATGGGGGTCGCGCGGGGTATTCGTCGGACATGACCTGCCTGCGGCCGAGTGGAAGCAGCGCATCCGGCATGCCCTTGCCGATGCCGGCCAGCAGCCATGGATCATGCAGGAATTCCGGGAGACCCGGGTGGTCGAGCACCCGGTGTATCGGGATGACGGCTCGATCGAGACGTTTCGCGGGCGGGTCCGGCTCTGCCCTTACTACTTCATCGACGGATCCGGAGAGACGAGCCTTGGCGGCTGTCTGGCGACGCTTGCCCCGGCGGACAAGAAGAAGATCCACGGGATGCGCGACGCGGTGCTGCTGCCGTGTGCTCCCGCCTGAGGTGTCGGGTGGCGGACACGAAAAAGGCCCGGGTTGCCCCGGGCCTTTCGGAAAAGCTGGAATGCCGATCAGATGATGCCGGCTTGCTTGAGGGTCGCGTAGGCGCCGTTCTTGTTGATCGTCTTGAGCGCGCGGCAGGAGAGGGTCACGCGGACCCAGCGGTTGAGCTCGGGCACCCAGATACGCTTCGACTGAAGGTTCGGGGTCACCTTGCGCTTCACCACCTTGGTGACGTGACGGCCGATGCCGCCCTTTTTCTTGGCGAGACCGGAACGGTTGATTTTGCCGCCGGAGCGGACTCGGCTTCCTCGGATACTGCAGACGCGGGCCATGGTGGGAAAAGGGTTCGTGTTGAACGGGCGGCGAAGGATGCACGGGCGCCCCCGGCCGTCAAGGGAAATCGCGGCAACTGCTCAGCGCACTCGCTGGCCGGACTGCGGGTCGATCTCGATCGGCCAGCCCGGATACGGTTGGTTGTCAGGGGCGGCCTTGGCGGGCGACGCCCAATAGGGCCATGTGGAGAGGGTGATCCGACCGCTGGAGGTGTCGAAGGTGGTCACGCAGTAGCCGACCGCGCGGTCGAAGAGCCGGGCGGGTTCGCGGTCGATGTCCCGGGGGTTAGCGACGGCATGGAGGGTGATCGGATTGCCGAAGCCGTCGGTGAAGTCACCCAGCCATTTCGGGTCGTCCGAACGCCGGTTCTTGCCGGGCTCGGAGGGCATCCAGCGTCGTGGCCAGACGTTGGCGGTGGCCGGCGTCGCGGTCCACCAGGTGCCATCCTTCCATTTCTCGATCCCGTACTGGCCGGTGGTGGCGAGGTGCTGGTCGCCGGTGATGTGAAGGGCCTTGGCTTCCTTCATCAGCTCGAGCGCAAGATCACGCTTCTCGCGCGGCCAGCCGTTGGTGTCGAAGTCGGCCTTGGGTTCGTCGTCCGGTGCATACTCGCCATCCTTGTAAATCGGCAGGCTCGGAACGCGGGTATCGTCGTGGATGTCCTTCGGCAGGGTCTGCGGAGCGCAGAACGGCGACTGTGAAATGGCGAGCCGGAAGCTGGTTCCCTTGGCCGGGTTGCGCGCCCAGCGTCGCAGGAATGCCTCCTGCCGAGGGCCGAGCAGTTCGGCATCGGGGTGGGAGGACTCCGTCTTGGCGTCCCAGCGGAGATTGCGAGGCCATCCGTTTTCGATCTCCGCCACAGGCAGGAGGTCTCTGGGGGCTGACTTGAACTGACGGTCGGAGAGCACCGCGATATCCAAAGGCCCGTAAGCGAAGCGGGTGAAGTAGACGCTGATCCCGCTGCGGCACGGTGCCGGGTCGGCGGGCTCGGGGAGATTGCCGGCCTGACTGCGGTGGACGGCATTCACGAACTCGACCGACATCTTGTAGCCGCCGGAGTCCTGCGAGGGGTTGCCGTATCCGCGGCTCACATCGGCCGCCTTTCCGCCGGCTCCCCACAGGTTGCCGTGGAAGACATCGTGGTCGTCCGGGATGGTGATCGAAGGCCGGTTCCTGAGCAATTCCCGCCAGGTCCAGCCGTGCATCGCGTACTTGCGCAGGTACGACAGCAGGGCCCGATCGTTCGGCTTCTGGTCGTAGATGAGCCCGTAGCCGCCGATGCCCTCGTAGATCTGGTCGCCGTGGAACGTGATGAGATCGGGTTCCTGAGCGGTGACATTGGCGACGAGATCGTTGTGGGGGAAACCGGTCGCGTCGTTGCACGACAGCGAGGCGACGGTGACCTTTCCGCTTTTCGGCAGAGGTTGGATCGTTCCCGTCCATTTGGTTCCGGTCAGGGTCACCGTGAACTCGGTCGGCCTGTCGGTGGGGACGTTACGGACCCGGAAGAGCGCGGTGCGGGAATTGGGCTCGAGATCGGCGAGGACCTGCTCGCGACCCGGCAGGTCCAGGGTGGCTTCGAGTTTGGCGTTGCGGGAGAAAGGAGCCGCCTGGATGAGCAGTCGGAGCACTCCCGCGTTGTCGAGGGTGTAGGTGGACCACAGGATGGGACCGAAGGCACGTTCGGGACGGGCCACTATCTTGCCGCCGCTGAGGTCGACTCGCGAAAATGCGAAGCGGCCCTCGTCACCCCGGAGCTGGGAAATCGCGGGCAGCTTGGCCGGGCGCGGCTCGGTGAGTTTCACGGGCTTCGGAAGTTGTGTGGAAGCCATCAGCGCGACCAGTCCCTCAAGCCTCGAGCCGTGAACTTCGGTCGTCGCCTTGCCTACGATCTTCCCCGTGGCGTCGGTGACCCGGAGGGTGCAGCGGTAGAGATCACCTTCGGCGGGCTCCGCCTTGAATTCGAAATCAAGATTTCGAATCGGCATCGGTACCGTGGAGGTTTCCTCAAGGGCGGAACCGATGAAGGGTCGGCCGGTGAAGTCGATACCCACCGCAAGGCCCGAGCCGCTGACCGCGGAGTCCCGATAGTCGTTGAAATCGCCCTGACGTCCGACCTCGAAGCCGACATAGCCTTCTCCCCGGGTCTCGAAGGAGATCTGGTCGACGTTGGTCGTCAGCGTGAAGGCCTCACGAGCGGGGCCGATCTCTCCTGTCAGCACCACGAGGTTGCGGTTGCCGCCCGAAAAGCGGTTCTCGATCCGACCGTCGACCAGCATCCAGTCTTCGGAGGGATTTGCCCAGAAATCGCGACCGGGCCAGGGTCGTTCGGTTTGCGGCGAGATCACCGGAGCGACCCGATCGGCGGATGCCACGGTGATCAGCAGAACGGACAGAAGGAAGGGCTTCACGGCCGGAGGCTAGCGCCGCGATCGCGGGCAATGCAACACCCGCTCCGCATCAGATCGGGAGCTCGAAGCCCGAGCGGTAGGTGTCCTTGAGAAGGCCTGCCGCGCGGGCATTCCACGGCTCGGTGAGTTTCTCCTCGCCGGGAACTGTCTCGAGTTTCGGGCCGACCCGCATCGGGGTCTTCGAGAGATCGATGCCGTTGGCCGCAAGGTGTCCCTTCATCCGGTCGAGCGCGTCCTGCACGGCCGGGTCGTCGATGTCCGAGTCGTCGCCACCGGGAATCCCGAGCAACCACGAGATGTTCCCGAGGTGGGCGAGGGCCGAGGAAAGGTGGCCGCTTTCTGCGGAAAGCCCGGGGTCCTGCTTGCCACTGCGGATGGACTCGATCCACGCGACGAAGTGGGATTTGCTACCTGAGAATTTGCGCACTTCCTTGCCGTCGGAATCGACCGCAGTGCATCGGGCGCCGTGACCGCCGAGAAGGGCACCGCCTTCGTACTCGATGACGTTTCCGATCCGCTGGCCGCGGAATTCATCCATGCCCGACTTGTAGTCGAGGTTCTTCTTGGGAAGCCCCCGGACCTCGAAGAGGATGGGTGCGGCTTCGTAGTCCAATGCGACGATCTGGGTATTCGCCCATTGGCCATCGTCGTCGTGGCCGAACCGGTTGCCGAACGATCGGATGGAGCGGGGGAGGTCCTTCGGGTCGTCCAAGGCCCAGCGGCAGACATCGAGTTGATGGGGGCCTTGGTTGCCGAGGTCGCCATTGCCCCACGGGAACTGCCAGTGCCAGTCGTAGTGGAACTGCTTGCGCCGGATCGGCTGGAGCATCCGGGGACCCGACCAGAGATCGTAGTCGAGTCCTTCGGGGGCGAGCTGGGCGCCCTTGGCTTTGCCGATCGAGGGACGGGGCTTGTAGCAGAATCCCCGTGCGATCTTGAGCTTGCCGAGTTCGCCTCCACGGACCCACTCGAAGGCATCCTTCCAGGCCGTTTCGGACCGGCGTTGGAATCCGTGCTGGATGATCACCCCGAATTTCTCGGCGGCGAGGGCGAGCTGGCGGCCTTCCCAGACACAGTGGGAGACAGGTTTCTCAACATAGACGTGCTTCCCGTTCGCCGCGGCCGTGACCGAAATCAGCGTGTGCGTGTGGTTGGGAGTGGCGATCGTGACGGCATCGATCTCCGGGCTCTCGCAGAGCTTCCGGAAGTCGCTGTAGGTCGTGACCTTGACCGATTTCCGGTCGAGATCGCTGACGGTCTTCGCGAGCACCTCCGGATCGACATCGCACACCGCGACGAGCTTGGCGCCCTTCGCGCCGAGGATCTCCGAAACGTGGCTCTTGCCCCGTCCCCGCAAACCGATCACTGCGACGCGCAGCGTTTCGGAGGCGGGGGCTGCCTTCGCGTTCGGTGCGAACCAAACGGCGGTTGAGGCGAGGGCGGAGGTGCGGAGGAAGTTGCGGCGGTTCGGAGTCATGGGTTGAAGGCGCTCCATCTTTCCGGAAGTCCGGCCGACTCGACTGTGCCGTGATGAAGGACGACAAGGTAACGCAGCCGGAGGGTTTCGCCTTTCTTCAGCACATACTCACCGAGCTTGCGGTCCTTTTTCCCCTCGAAGTCGTGAATGCCGAAGGGGTTCGCGGCGAGCAGACCGTAGTCCCTGGCGTGCCACCACGTCGGGTGGCGGAGGTTGTCCTTGTGGTCGAACATCGCGACCACCGCCGGTTCGCCCTTTTCGTCGGGACCGTGGAAGGCGACCCACTTCGAGCGCTTGCCCCAGGTCTTGCCGTCCTTGCGGCCCTCGCTGTCGGAGATCCCACCTTTTGCCAACGATCCCTTGAGTCGGAGGGTGCGGTCGACCCGGACTGCAAAGGTGCCCTCTTTGGTATCACCGAAGACCGCGTCCGCCCCTTCGGCCGTGAGCTGGGAATCCACTTCGATGGTCAGGGTCTTGGGGTCGGTTCGCTCGAAGCGGTAACGACGCTTCTCGGTGAGCTGGGTCTTGCCGTCCGCCACCCACTCGAGATCGACGGTGAACGCGGCGTGCTTTTCACCGCTTTCGGTGTCGCTGGTGCCGGTGTGACGGATTTCCGGATTTCCCTTTCCGTGCCATGACCAGAAGTCGTGACCGTTGACCGCTCCGTGGCTGAGCCAGAGCGAGGTGTGGTGGGGGTGGTCGGTTTGCTCACCCTCGACGCCCTTTTTGATCGGCCAGTTGCGGGCGAGGTTGGCTCCCGAGGCGCTGGGAAGCGGATAAACGTAGGGGGAGCGGGCGGCGTAGTAAGCGGTGAGCGGCTTACCGTCCTCAAGGATCTCGACCTTGCCATCGGTGGATTTGATTTCGAAGGCGGCGTGGGCCGTCGCGGTGGTGAGCAGGGCGACGGCGATCAGGTGGGTTGAGCGCATGGGAGCATCCAAGGCGATCCATGGCTGGGATCAAGACCCCAGAATGGGGTATGCGGATGGGGTTGCAGGTTGAAAGTCGTTATTCACAGATAGTTAACATATCGAAAGTATCTAACTATAAGCGATTTATGGCTTGCAATGATATTGGGTTTTGTTTGTTTTCAACACGTTCACCCGCACCCGCATGGCTGCTGTGCCCGTGCCCCCCAAGGAACAGGCCGAACGGGAGTCGAGGTTCTCACCCAACCCCTACTCCAATCACCATGAGCCGTCAGGCCGTACAAAAAGTCGCCTTCATCGCGAAGGCCCCACAAGACCGTCAGGATCTCCACTGGATTCTCAATCTCGCCGACAAGATCGCCGAGCGCCCCGGGAGGCGTTCGTCCGAGGAGCGTCGGGAGTTGCCCGACAACGTGATTCCGTTTCCCGGATGCCGCTGACCGCGGACCTGCCGAATTTCGGTTGGAATAATTCGCCGCCCGGGTCTCTCTGACCGGGGCGAATGAGCGAATTTGAGGAACTGGTCGATGCTCACTACGAGCCGCTGTACCGCTTTGCCCTCTCAATGGCGAAGAACCGGGAGACGGCGGCCGATCTGGTGCAGCAGACCTTTTGCATCTGGGCACAGAAGGGTCACCAGTTGAAGGATCGCTCGAAGGCCAAGACCTGGCTGTTCACCACCTTGCATCGCGAGTTCCTCTCGCATGCGAGGAAGTCGAAGCGTTACTCCGACGAGGAGTTGACCGAGGCGGTGGCCGGGCGGCTGGAGGCGACCGAAGACGAGGCGGATCGCCATATGGACGCACAGCGGGCGCTCGATCTTCTCGGGGAGCTTGATGAGACCTTTCGCGCCCCGATCACCCTCTTTTACCTGCAGCAGCACAGCTACAAGGAGATCGCGTCGATTCTCGACATCCCGATCGGCACCGTGATGTCCCGCATTTCCCGGGCGAAAGAAACGCTGCGCAAACGGATGACCGCCGAGCCGGCGAGCGCGCCCCGGAACATCCTGCAGATCCAACCGGACACCTTGAAGAACCAACATGGATAAGGAAGAAGCCAGATTCATCCTGAAGTGTTTCCGCCCCGACGGTGCGGATGCCGACAATTCGGACTTCTCGGAAGCGTTGCGCATGGCCGCCGCCGACCGCGAACTCGGAGAGTGGTTGTCGAAGGAGCGCGCGAAGGATGCCGAGTTCTCCGAGGCGTTGTCGCGTCTCACCTTGCCCGACGGACTTCGCGAGGAGATCCTTGCCGGGCTGGCGGCCGAGAGGGGGGACTACCCCGAGAAGGACGAGTTTGATGGCTCGCTGATCGGCGCGCTGTCGCAGGTGGCTCCGCCTCGTGAGTTGCGTGGGGAGATTCTCGCGGCGATGGAGCGGTCCGTGCCCACAGCTCCGGAGGCTTCCGGTGCGCGCCGTCACTGGTGGCGATTCGGCGTGCCGCTCGCGGCTGCGGCCGGGATCGCACTCGCTTTCGTCATGTCCCGGCCGGGCAATCCGCCCTCCGGTCCGAGTGACGTTGTCTCTTCGGCAGTGCCGATTTCGCACGTTGAGGAGGCGGCGCTCTCCCGGTTGGGGACAAAGTTCAAACTCGACCTGAAGGAGGATGATCACAAGCGGCTGTTCCAGGCGATTCGGACGCGCGGCCGCGCCTGCCCGGAAGGCTGTCTGCCGAAGGGGTTGAGCGAAGTGCCCGGCATCGGCTGCATGGACCTCAACGTCGACGGCAAGCCCGGGGTCATCGTCTGTTTCCGTCGCGGGGAGGGCGACGAGGTTCACATGGTCGTGTTCAAGGCCGGCGATGTGGACGGAGCCAAGCTGCCCGGCGGTGCTCCGGCTGCCGAACAGCGCGGCAAGTGGGCGGTCGCCCGATGGAAGGAGAAGGGACGGGTGTTCCTGCTCTTCGGAGAGATGGAGGCCGAGCAACTGGACGAGCTTTTCTGAGTTCCGGGGCTTCCCGGGATTGACCTGGAGCCAATTCTCTGGGCCTTTTTGTTTAGGAAATCCTAAGCAAATGGCGCTTCCCGAGAGAATTCTGATGGGCCCCGGACCGAGCACCGTGCCCGACCGCGTGCGCCGCGCGATGGCGGCGCCGACCTTGGGGCATCTCGATCCACGCTTTGTCGAACTGCTCGATGAGACCAGTTCGATGCTACGGGAGCTTTTCCGGACCTCCAATGAACTGACCTTTCCGGTTTCCGCCACCGGCATGGGCGGCATGGAGTGCGTGGTGGCGAACCTGCTCGAACCGGGCGATCAGGCACTGGTTTGCATCAATGGCCTGTTCGGCGGCCGGATGGCCGACATGATGGAGCGCTACGGTGTGACGGTCCACCGCCTCGAGAAACCGTGGGGAGAGGTGTTCACGGTCGAGGAAATCGAAGCGGAGGTGCACCGACATCCGAAGGCGAAGGTGTTGGCGATCGTCCATGCCGAGACCTCGACCGGAGCGCATCAGCCTCTGGAGGGGGTCGCGAAGATGCTTCACGAAGAGGGCATGCTTTTGCTGGTCGACGTGGTGACGTCGCTCGGCGGACACGAAGTCGACCTGGACGGCTGGTACATCGATGCAGCCTACTCGGCGACCCAGAAGTGCCTCTCCTGTCCACCCGGGCTTGCGCCGGTATCGTTTTCTCCCGCGGCCGTCGAGGTGATGGAGCGACGGAAGTCGACGGTGGGGAGCTGGTATTTCGACATCGGCATGCTGGCGAAGTACTATCAAGGGCGTAGCCAACGGGCCTACCACCACACACCGCCGGTCAACTCGATCTACGGCCTGCACGAGGGTCTCAGGATCATTTTGGAAGAGGGGATTGACGCCCGCATCGAGCGTCACGCGAAGATGCACCGGCGCCTGCGTGCGGGTCTTGAGGAGATCGGTCTCGACTACCTTCCCGAGCAATCCCTCCACACGCTGAACTGCGTGCTGGTGCCGAAGGGTGTGGATGAATCCGGGGTGAGGGCGACGATGCTCGATACCTACGGGGTCGAGATCGGTGGAGGACTCGGTCCGCTGGCCGGGAAGGTCTGGCGGATCGGGCTGATGGGGCATTCGGCGACCCAAGCGAACGTCGACCTCGTTCTTGCGGCGCTGGTCGATTGCCTTGAATAGGCCCACGGCTTGCGAATTCGGGAAGGTGGCCTTGTGCTTTTCGGTTTCGCGCTTTTCCGGGGAAAGAGGGGCGTCGCGGGCACGGTAACTGTCCCATTCATGAAATCACCCGTCCGTTCGACCCTCAACCTCGCCCTGCTTTCGCTGGCAAGCGCGGGACTTCTCGCCACCCAGGCCGATGCCCAACTGCCGCTGCAGGACAACGACACCGTCTGCATCGTTGGCAATGGTCTCGCCGATCGCATGCAGCACGATGGCTGGGTCGAGACGCTGATCCAGAGTGAACTCGCGGACAAGAAGCTGAGCTTCCGCAATCTTGCCTTCACCGGCGACACGGTGACGTCGAGGCCGCGCAGCAAGGGATTCACCTCTCCGGAAGACTACCTGAGCCACTGCAAGGCGGACGTGGTCTTCGTCTTTTTCGGCTACAACGAGTCGTTCGCCGGTGACAAGGGGGTCGACAAGTTCAAGCAGGACCTTGGCGGAATGGTCGACAAGTATCGCGCCACCAAATTCAACTGTGAGTCAGCACCCCGGCTCGTGCTCTTCTCTCCGATCGCGCATGAGGACCTCCGGGATCCGCTGCTTCCGGATGGCAAGGCGAACAACGTCAATCTGGCTCTCTACACCGGCGCCATCAAGCACGTCGCCGAAGAGAAGGGAGTCGCGTTCGTCGACCTGTTCTCTCCGACCCAGGGCCTGTACTCGAAGGCCGACACTCCGCTCACGATGAACGGAATCCACCTTCTGCCTGAAGGCAACCGGCAGCTCGGCGAAGTGATCGCATCGGCGCTTGCCGGCAAGGAGGTCAAGGCGTCGCCTTCGATGGAACCGCTTCGGGAGGCGGTGCTCGACAAGAACTGGCACTGGCACAACCGCTACCGCGCGGTCGATGGAAATGACATCTGGGGTGGCCGCTCGGGCCTGAAGTTCGTCAACGGGCAGACCAACCGTGAGGTGCTGGCGCACGAACTCGACATGCTCGACGTGATGACCGCCAACAGGGATCCCAAGATCTGGGCGGTGGCGAAGGACCAGACTTACAAAGTGGATGATTCCAACGTGCCCGAACCGGTCGAAGTGATCTCGAACGTCGGCGGCGGCAGCAAGAGCTCGAGTGCGGCGAAGGAGGGTAGCGAGGAGTATCTCGACGGCAAAGAGGCCATCGCCAAGATGCACATGCCGGAGGGCTTCGAGGTGAATCTGTTCGCCGATGAGAAGATGTTCCCGGAGATGGCGAACCCGGTGCAGATGCAGGTCGATGGCAAAGGCCGGCTGTGGGCCGCGTGCTGGGGCACCTATCCGAAGTGGGAGCCTCTGAAGGAGATGACGGACAGCCTCCTGATTCTTCCCGACGAGGATCGCGATGGTGTCGCCGACAAGGCGATCGAGTTCGCCAAGGTCCACAACCCGCTTGGCTTCGAGTTCTGGGCCGGTGGGGTGATCGTCGCGTCCCAACCCGATATTCTTTTCCTCAAGGACATCGACGGTGACGACAAGGCGGACATCCGCATCGTCCTGGTGCAGGGGATCGGTTCGTCTGACACCCACCATTCGGCGAACAACTTCATCATCGGCCCGGACGGCGCGCTTTACTGGCAGAGCGGGGTTTTCCTTCAGAACAGCTTCGAGCATCCGTGGGGTTCGGCGCTGCACGCGACGGCATCGGCGATGTATCGGTTCGACCCGCGCCGCTACACGATCACGGTGCACGCCGGCAACAGCCCGAACCCCCACGGCACGAGTTTCGACCGCTGGGGCTATCATTTCGCCAACGATGGAACCGGCGGGCGGTCCTACCAGGTGCGTCCGAACGGCAACGGCTTCAAGATGTTCCCGCTGGTGAAGAAGGAAGTCCGTCCGGTGCCGGCCGACGCGATCGTTTCGAGCGCGAACTTCCCCGATGACCTCCAGCAGGACTTCCTCGTTTGCAACTCCATCGGCTACCTCGGCATCAAGCGCTACGAGCTGCACCGTGACGGCTACAAGGACGGCAAGACCGAGTTCAAGCTCGGCGAGGTCTGGGGGACGCCGACTGACAGTTTCTTCTACAGTGACGACAAGAACTTCCGGCCGACCGACGCCGAGTTCGGGTCGGACGGTGCGCTCTACATCGCCGACTGGCAGAACATCATCATCGGCCACATGCAGCACAACATCCGTGACCCGAAGCGCGACAAGAGGCACGGGCGCATCTACCGGATGGTCTACAAGGATCGGCCGCTGCAGGAGCCGGTGGCGATCGATGGCCAGCCGATTGCCGCGCTGTTGGAGAACCTGAAGCATCCTGTCGACGGAGTCCGGCACCGGACCCGGATCGAGCTCAGCGAACGCGAGCGGGGCGAGGTCATCGCGGCGGTGACCGAGTGGATGAAGCAGTTTGATCCTAAGAAGAAAGAGGACGCGCACTCTTTGCTGGAGGCACTCTGGGTCCACCAGCAGTTCCACGTGCGGAACGAAGGTCTTCTGGAAGCGATGCTCAATTCTCCCGAGCCGCACGCCCGGGTCGCGGCCGCAACCGTGAAACATCACTGGGGACCGGCGGATCCGACCAAGGGCAAGATGCCGACGCAGGTCGACGAGCAGGAGCAGAAGATCGAGGTCAAGGTGCCGGATCATCTTACCGGTGCCGACGCGGAAGCCTACAAGCTGGGCGCGGAGGTTTACCACCGTGATGCCCATTGTGCGACCTGCCACCAGCCCGACGGCAAGGGCATGAATCCGACTTACCCGCCGCTCGCCGGGACCGCTTGGGTGACCGGCAGCGACGAGCGCCTGGCCAAGCTCGTGTTGCACGGGCTTTGGGGAAAACTGGAAGTCAACGGCACGGTTTACGATCCGGCCAAGGGAGTGCCTCCGATGACCGCGTTCGGAGCTCTCCTGAACGACGAGGAGGCTGCGGCCGTCATGACGTATGTCCGGAATTCGTGGGGTAACAAGGCGGCCCCGGTGAAGCCCGAAACGGTGAAGAAGGCGCGTGCCGCGACCAGCGACCGGAGCATTTTCTGGAAACCCGAGGAGCTGCTCAAAGAGCACCCGATGGAGTGATCTGCCGGCACTGCCCGGAGGTTCAGGACTTCATCAGCAGGCTGAGGGCGATCGAGATCCCGATGCCTGCGACAATGAAACGGACGACTTTCGTGGGGACCCGCTGGGCGAAGTGGGCCCCGAGGAAGTAGCCGGGGATCGAGCCGATCAGAAGCAAGACGGTCAGGCGGCCGTCGAAGGCACCGGTCACGAGGAAGTAGACCATCGCGGCGGTGTTGCAGAGCAGGCCGAGCAGGTTCTTCAGCGCGTTCATCCGGTTCAGATCGCGCAGGCCGAGCAGACCGAGCCCGGCGAGCATCATGATGCCGATACCCGCGCCAAAGTAGCCGCCATAGACCGCGACACCGAACTGGAACGCGCCACCCCAGCGGGGCGGATGGTCCGGCTCGTCCGTGTCCGCCGCTTTCCGCAGGGCCCAGCGTCGGATCGGTTCGTTGGCGAGAAACAGCGCGGTGGCGCCGAGGATCAGCCATGGCACCGCGGTCTCGAAGGCGGACTCCGGCAGCTGGACGAGGAGGATGGCGCCGAGGAGGCCGCCGACCAGCGAGACAGTTGCAAGCGGCAGGATCCACCTGCTCACTTCGGCGAGTCGCCGCCGGAAGGCCCAGACCGACCCCGGCATGCCGAAGTAGAGGGCCACGGTCGAGGTGGTATTGGCCAGCACGGGCGGGAGGCCTGCGGCGAGCAGGGCGGGGAAGGTCAGCATGGTGCCGCCGCCTGCGATGGCATTGATCGCGCCAGCGAGGAAGCCGGCGACAAGCACGATCCATTCGGCGGAGCTGGGCACGCACCCATTCGAGGCCGATGCGGTCCCAGGCCAAGTGAAATCGTTGTCAGGCTCGCCGGTGTTGATTCGGCGGGTGGCATTGGCATACTCGCCGGTGAACGCCCGACATGCTCACCCTTCTTAAGATCCGCAACCTCGCGCTCGTCGATGAACTCGTCTGGGAACTGGGCTCGGGACTGGTGGCGGTGACCGGCGAGACGGGTGCCGGCAAATCGGTGATCGTCGGCGCGCTCAAGCTGGTGCTCGGCGAGCGGGCCGACAAGTCGCTGATTCGGACCGGCGAGTCGACCTGCACGGTCGAGGCCGTCTTCGAGTTGGGCGATTCCGCCGAGGTGGATGCGGTGCTGGAGGAGGGAGGATTGGATGTTTGCGAGGGAGGAGTGCTGATCGTGCGCCGGGTCATCGGGGCCAGCGCGAACCGGCAGTTCGTCAACGACTCGCCAGTGACCCTCGCATTGCTCAAGCGGGTGGGGGAGTTGCTGGTCGATCTGCATGGTCCGCACGACCATCAGTCGTTGCTTTCGACCGAGCGTCAGCTGGTGATGCTCGACGCCTACGCCGATGTCGATTTGGCATCCTACCGCAGCGCGTGGCACGCATGGCGCGAGAAGCAGTCCGAACTGGACGACCTGCGCGATGCCGAGAGCGCGGGCGAGCAGGAGCTTGAACTCCTCAGGCATCAGGTCGATGAGATCGATGCGGCCGAGCTGAAGCCGGACGAGGAGGATGACATCACCGACCGCTGGCGCCGGGCGGGCAATGCGAGCCGGCTCGTCGAGTTGTCGGGAGCGGCCGCGAACCTGCTCGGCGAGGACGAGAGCGGCATCGTCAACATGCTGGGCGAAGTCCAGCGGCTGGTGCGCGAGTTGGAGAAGCTCGATCCGACGATTTCGGAGAAAACAATCGGTCTTGAAAGCGCCGTGGTCGAGTTGGAGGAACTCGAGCGGTCTTTCCGGGACTACGCGGAAGAACTCGATCTCGATCCATCCGAAGCGGCGGAGCTGGAGGAGCGGGTGAATCTATTCGAGTCCCTGAAGCGGAAATACGGCCCGACGCTTGAGGCGGTGCTGGCCCATCGCGACCGTTGTGCCGAGTGGCTGGACTCGGTCGAGAACCGGGGAGAACGACTCAAGCGGCTTGAGGAACAGGCGGCGAAATTGCGGGAAGCGGTGGATGCCGCGGGCCGGCTGATTGGCACGCGCCGGAAGAAGGCCGCGCCACGGTTGGCCAAGGAGATCGCCGCCCAGCTTCGCGACCTCGGTTTCAAGCAGTCCTCGTTCGAGATCCGTCTTGAGGCGCGTCGGGATCCGGGAGTTTCGGGATTCGAAACGGTGGAGTTTTTCTTCGGGCCGAACCCCGGAGAACCGCTCCTGCCGCTGCGGCAGATCGCTTCGAGCGGTGAGGTCAGCCGGGTGATGCTGGCGGTCAAAAGTGCGCTGGCGGATCAGGATTCGACGCCGTTGATGGTTTTCGACGAAATCGACGCCAATGTCGGTGGAGAGATCGCGCGGGCGGTCGGACGCAAGATGGCGGTGCTGGGAGAACGCCACCAGGTGGTCGCGATCACCCACTTTCCGCAGGTGGCGGCTACGGCGGCGCGACATTTCGTGGTCGAGAAGCAGGTGACTTCCGGAAGGACGCGGTCGCGTCTCTTCCCGGTCACCGGCGATGCCCGGATTGACGAACTGGTGAGAATGCTCGGCGGCGGCGGAAGCTCGGCGCGCGACATGGCGCAAAGCCTTTTGGAAACGGCATGAGAAGAACACGCAAACCCGGATGCCACGTCGGACAGGTCCGCCATGACGGCCGCCCGGCGGGAGAAGTCGCGTCCGAGCTCGGGTTGCCGACCCGGCGGCGCCAGGCGGAGAAGCTGGTGATCGGCCGGCGCGAGTGGGTGATGCTGCCGGAGTTCGATGCGGGGCCCTTCCACGCCAAGACGGACAGCGGAGCGCGGAGTTCGAGCATCCATGCCGAACAGATCGTGTTGTCCGACGACTGCTCATCGGTCGGCTTTTTCACCCGGGACCACTATGGACGCCGTAAGTGGTGCGAAATGAAGGTCGGCGGCGTGAGTCGGGTCAAGAGTTCGACCGGCGAGGCGAAGCCGCGGATCTGGGTCGAGACGGAGCTCGAACTTCCCGGCGGCTTCCGCTGGCGGGCGCGTCTGACACTGGCCAACCGCAGCCGTATGCTGTGCTCGATGCTGCTCGGGCGGCGGGCGCTTTCCGGCTACTTCCTGATCGATACCGCGCGCGACCATTTGATGGGCATGTTCGACGCCCGCGGGGGACACTGAGCTCGGGCCGTCAGATCGTGTCGGTCAGCGAGTCGTAGGGCACCGGGTGGTCGTCCTCGTTGTCTTCGGCGGAAGGGAGCATCTCGGTCGACTTCGCGATGCGGTTCTCGGCGGTGCCGAGATTGTCGAGCGTCGCGACATGGAAGAGGCCATCGCCCTCATCGGTGGCCGCGTCATTGGTTCGACCGATGAGCACTCCCGCCTTGCTTGCAACGACGGGCGTGTCGCCCGAGCCGTGTGGGTCCGCGACGAAGCCGAGCTGGGTGCCGGCTTCCACCGCTTTGCCAAGCGCGACCAGCGGTGTGAAGATCCCGCCGGCGGGCGCGCGTTCCCAGAAGCTGCGGCGGGAGACGAGCGGTTTGTGCCGTTTTGGTGCGGGTCCTCGACCCGACAGCATCTCCATGCTCCGCATCACCGCGAGGATTCCCTGCACGCCGAAGCGGATGGCGGGCGTGTCGAGTCGCAGCGCTTCACCGGCCTCGTAGAGCAGGATCGGCTTGCCGAGTTGCTGGCAGGTGTGGCGGAAGGTGTTCTCGCGGGGCTGGCCGATGAGGATGACCGGCGGGCCGAAGGTCCGGGCGAGTTCGAGATCATCCGGAGCGTCCGGGCAGATGCGGATCTGGGGAAAGTTCGGTCGGTTGACCGCGCCGGTGTGCAGGTCGATGACGGCATCGGCACGGGGGACGACTTCCTCGACGAGCACCCTTGCGAGCCGGCCACCGAGCGATCCGGTGGCAGTGCCGGGAAACAGCCGGTTGAGGTCGCGTCGGTCCGGCATGTAGCGGGACCGGGTGACGAAACCCGGACGGTTGACGATTGGAATCGCAAGAAGGGTGCCGCGCAGACGGCGGATCCGCGGGTCGCGCAGAATCCGGCGGATGATCTCGGTGCCGTTCGATTCGTCGCCGTGGATCGCGGCGGTGAGCAGCAGGCAAGGTCCCGGGCGCTTGCCGTGGATCACGTGCACGTCCAGCCGCAGGACCTCCGAGGTCAGGAAAGTGCCGACCTCCAGTGACACGCGCTGCCGGGATCCAGGCGGGATCATCGCGTCGCCGATCGTGAAGGACGGAGTGGAGGGTTGTCGTGGCATCCGCCGGGCCAGAGTGGATGGAATGCCCACCCGGGTCGAGCGGCGAGCGCGTCTGCACTCAGCCTTGCCCGCGGGTCCGAGTCGAGCCGCTCTTGGCGTGCTTTTCGATGAATTCGATGATCTTGCCGGCCACGTCCTTGCCGGTCGCCTCCTCGATCCCTTCAAGGCCGGGGGAAGAGTTCACTTCCATCACCACGGGGCCGTGGTTGGAGCGCAGCAGGTCGACGCCTGCGACATTGAGGCCCATCACGCGCGCCGCACGAACCGCAGTCGAGCGCTCCTCGGGAGTGATCTTGATGACCGACGAGGAGCCGCCGCGGTGCAGGTTCGAGCGGAATTCGCCTTCGGCACCCTGACGTTTCATCGCGGCCACCACCTTGTCGCCGACGACGAAGCAGCGGATGTCCGCGCCACCGGCTTCCTTGATGAATTCCTGGGCGAGAATATTGGCATCGAGGCCTCGGAACGCCTCGATCACCGACTCGGCCGCTTTCTGGGTTTCGGCGAGAACGACGCCGACCCCTTGGGTGCCTTCGAGCAGCTTGATCACGATCGGGGCACCGCCGCAGAGTTTGATCAGGTGGCCGGTTGCCTTGGTGTCGTGAGCGAATGCGGTCACCGGGAGACCGATGCCCTTGCGGGCGAGCAACTGCAGCGAGCGCAGCTTGTCCCGCGAACGCGAGATCGCGACCGACTCGTTTGCCGGGTAGGTGCCCATCATTTCGAACTGCCTCACCACAGCGGTTCCGAAGAAGGTGTGGGATGCCCCGATGCGGGGGATCACCGCGTCGTAGTCCGCGAGCTCCTCGTCACCGAGGTAGATCTTTGGACGCATCGTGGTGATGTTCATGTGGCAGCGCAGGTAGTCGATCCGGCGCATTTCGTGTCCACGTTCTTTACCGGCCTCGATGAGGCGGCGGGTCGAGTAGAGCTTCGGGTTTCTGGAGAGTACGGCGATCTTCATCGGGAAAGGTGTGCGGGGGCTGTGCCCGTCACGCGACGGCTAGAGTCGCGATCCGGAAGCGTCAACGGAAAACCCGGATCAGGCTTGGTGCAAGGTGATCTGGGTGAACGGAATCGTCCAACCCTGCTCGTTGCAGACGTCGACGCAAAGTTTCTGGAGGCGCCTCTGGATGGCCTTGTAGCGTGGTGCCGCTTCACCGGTGAAGTCGGCGAGGACGGTGTAATCGAGAGACGAAGCGCCGGCGGCGCTGAACTCGACGTTCAGATTGTGAAGCACGTCGTGGCCGAAGGTCTCGATGAGATTGTTCTCGATGTATTTCTGGAAAATACCCGGAGCTTCCGTGGTGCAGAACTCCTGGTGGGCGTAGTCGATGCCGAAGACGGTGGTCACCCGGAAGCCGGTTGAGAGATTCTCCGGCGATAGGGAGAGGAAGTCCGCGGAGGGATAGACCTTCCGGCTGCCGCCCAGCTTGAGAACCGTGATGCGTTCGGGCGTCTGTTGTACGATCTTCCCGTAAACCTCGTCGCCGAGGACGACCCAGTCGCCCTCTTTCGTCGGAAACCACGGCTCCTTCTTGTCGGTGGGCCGCGAGTGAAGATCGCCCACTGCTCGGATCGGAAGACGCAGTGTGCCTCCTCCGAGCAGGGGATTGGTGAAATGGCAGTAGACACCGAGGCGGTCGACACGCCAGGGAATGCCGTCGTACATCATCCGTTCCCCCTCACGAACCGAACCCAGATTGAGCATCGTCCGAATCTGGTCGATGTAAGGAGGCAGGGAATTGCGCGAGGCGATGATCAGCCCGGCGAGGAGGATGGCCGCGATCGTCAGGAGCAACCAGTCACCCCGCAGGTAGAAGACGATCAGGGTGGCCGAGAGGGCGGCGAGAATCGAGAGGGCGGCTGCAGTCAGGTCCACCAGTCTCGAGGTGAATTTCAAACTGCCCTTGCGGTGGAAGGGGCTGATCCGTTGGAAGAGAAAGTAGAGCTTCCGAAGAACGATGAAGGTGACGAAGAACGCAACGATCGCGAGCAACACGTTGAGGCCCCGGCTCTTCCAGAAGGTCGAGAGGCCTTCGGAAGCGGCCTCGAGGAGGGTGGGGCTGTTGAGTCGACGTTCCTCCATCTTGGCCTCGATCACATCGATCCTGCCGTTCACCTCGTCCATGCGGTCTTTCCAATCATCCCGCGTCCGGGTGATCTCTTCCCGCAGGGCATCGCTGAGATTGTCGCGGTCGAGCAGCTCGTTGAGGCGCTGGATCGCCGAGTTGGCCAGGGCGGCCCGTTCCTGGGCGGCCTCCAGGTCATCGCGCAGCTGCTCCATCTCACGTGGAGCCGAGGTCGCGTCGCGGAGCTCGTGAAGGAGTGGCTGCAGGATCTCTTGGAACTCCTCGTTGAGCGTGACGGCTTCGTTGCGCTCGTCGAAATAGGCGGCTTCATCGACCCCCGATGCGATCGTGCGGAAGTTGTCGAGGAGTTCCTTGATCCGCGCCCTGTGCTCGGCAATTTCAGCCTCGATTTTCTCTTTTTCGGCATCGCTCGGCGCGCTCTTCAGCTGCTCGAGCAAAGCTTCGAGTTCCTCCTTCTCCCTCTTCAGAAGGGGCAGGGTGGACTCCAGTGCGGCGACGCTCTTCGTCTGGGCGGGAGGAACGTCTTTTTCCTGCGCTTGGAGCGACAGAGGAGCCGTCAGCAGAAGGATCAGGACCCCGATCCGGCGGAGGGTAAAACTGAACTCGGAAGGGAGACTCATAAACTCAGCCTACCATGAGTCCGGGAATGGAACATTGTCGAGCAAGGTTCTCGGGGAGTCATTTTATCATCTAATTGATGACATTAAGTGTTGAAGTGAAGGCGATCGCGACCTGCAGTCTGTCCATGACCACTCCCGCGATTCTTCTGATGTCAGCCGTGGCGGCCAGCGCCGCCTCCCTGATCCCGCTACCTGTTGAGGTTACCGATGGCGAAGGCGCATTCCTGCTGACGGAAGCGACTGCCATCCGGCACGATCGGGCTGTCGCGGGCGAAGCGAAGTTGCTTGCCGCAGACCTCGCCAAGGCGACGGGCCACGATCCCCAGACCTACGCCGAGGAACTGAAGATCATGCTCCACTCGGAGATCCGCCTGGATGTCGATGACAGCCTGTCCTTGGCCCCGGGAGGATACCGTCTCGAAGTGACGCCGCGCGGCGTGAGTGTGGTCGGGAAGGATGCGGCCGGAGTGTGGAATGGCACCCGGACGGTGATGCAGTTGATCGGCTGTGAGAAGAAGGACTCGCACGAGATCCCGTCGGTCTCGATTTCGGATCAGCCTCGTTTCGGATGGCGGGGCATGCACCTCGACGTCGGTCGCCACTTCTACCCGGTCGCGGACATCAAGGGATTCATCGACTGGCTTGCCTTCCAAAAGCTCAACGTTCTGCACTGGCACCTGACCGAGGACCAGGGCTGGCGGATCGAGATCAAGAAGTACCCGAAGTTGACCGAGGTCGGCGCCTATCGGGATTCGACGCCGCCCTATGGCAACCGGAACTCCGATGACGGCAAACGCTACGGTGGGTTCTACACCCAGACGCAGATTCGGGAGATCGTGGCGTATGCGGCCGAGCGGCACGTGACCATCGTTCCCGAAATCGACATGCCGGGTCACATGGCGGCGGCGATCGCGGCGTATCCGCAGTTCGGCAATTCGGACATTCCCGGCTACAAGCCGAAGGTGATGACCCGCTGGGGCGTCCATCCCTACACCCTTGCGCCAACCGAGGAGACCTTCGGATTTGTCGACGACGTCCTGACCGAGGTGTGCGAGTTGTTTCCTTCTCCGTACATCCACATTGGCGGTGACGAAGCGCCGAAGGGCCAGTGGGAGAAGTCGCCGCGGGTTCGCGAAATCATGAAGGCGAACGGACTGAAGAACGGGCACGATGTTCAGAGTTACTTCATCAAGCGGGTCGAGAAGATGCTGGAGAAGAAGGGTCGCCGGCTCCTCGGCTGGGACGAGATTCGCGAAGGCGGTCTCGCACCGAGTGCGACGGTGATGTCGTGGCGTGGCGAGCAGGGCGGGATCCAGTCCGCAAAGGAAGGCCACGACGTGGTGATGGCCTCCAACAGCCACCTCTACTTCGATCACTACCAGCACTCGGCTGGCGAGGAACTGGCGAAAGGCCCCGAGTTCGAGGCAATCACCGGATTCCTGCCGATCGCCAAGGTCTATTCGTATGATCCGGTGCCGGCGGCCCTGACGGCCGAGGAGGCGAAGCACGTCCTCGGGGTTCAGGCCCAGCTTTGGACCGAGTACATGAAGACCTGGGACAAGGTCGAATACATGGCTTTTCCCCGGATCGCCGCGCTCGCCGAGATCGCGTGGACGCCTGTCGAGAAGAAGAACTACGATGATTTCCGTAAAAGGCTGGACGGGATCATGAAGTGCTACGATGCGGCCGGGGTGAACCGAGCCGAGCCAATGGATCCTCCGAAGCGGGAGACCAAGGACGGGTCGACCGTTTCGACCTCACTCGGGATCTATCAGAACCACTGGCCGGAGTTGGCTTTCGACGGTCGCGAAAAGACGTTTTTTTGGGCCGACCGCGCGCTGAAGAAGGGGGATCACCTCACGCTTTCATTCAAGAAGCCAAGGTCGGGCAAAGTCCGGGTCGAGACCGGCGGTCCGGCGAGCCAGAATGGCGACAAGCTGGAGAACGGCGTGCTGCAGGCCCAAGTCGGCGAAGAAGTTTGGGAAGATGTCGGAGGTTTTCGTGACGGAGTCGCCGAGGGAACCCTGCCCGAAGGCACCCGGGCCGTCCGGGTGCTTGTGACCGCTCCGCAGACGAATTGGCTGATCGTTCACGAGATCGGGATCGAGTGATCAGGGGTCCGGGATCGGATACAGCACGCCGATCTCGCGGTCCGGGACAACGTGGAAGCCGTTCCCGTCCGATACACCGAACCGGATCCCGCCATCGGCATCCCGCTCCGCTTGCAGGATCACCACCTCGTGCCGTTCGTTTTTGTCGCCCGACTCCGGATGCCACCATGCATTGAGCGGAAGCCGGAATTCCGGCATGTTAGCAGGATTCTCGAGATGGAAATGTGCCTTGCCCTCGGAGACGTCCAGGGCGGTCGCGGCGCGTCCGAGCGGCGGCAGAATTGGTAGAAACCGGCCTCCGCTCGTGGCGAACCCCGAGCTGTCGTAGAGGTAGTAATCCAGTTCCCGGTAGTAGGGCAGATTTCGTCGGACCCGTTTGCCCAACGCCTTGAGGGCCTCATCCGAGGGCTCGTATCCTTTGTCCTTGAGGTTGCCCAGCAACACATGGAGTTGGCGGGCGGCGGCGTCGCAAATCCGGTCGTCTTCCTCCCACTCGCTGCGGTCTTCCAGCAAGCGGGCGAGGGCCGCGAGGCACCACGGATGGTAGAACATCCGCTCCTTCAAATCGTCGAAACTCGAGATCTCGGTCAGTAGCAGCTTCAGGCCGGTCTCCCGCCACGGGTGTCCGGCTTCGATGGTCTTCACCAAAGCATCGGCAGCCTTCGGGTCTTCGGCGTTGACCAACGCATCAAAGGCGGCCGGGTAGGAAAGCCGGTCATTGGCGCCGGGGGGGTCGAGTTCGCCTGCTGCGAGCTCCTTGGCGAAGGTGGCCAGCGTGTCGTGATCGCCGAGTTGGTCACAGGAACGCGCGATGAATGCTCGGATTGTCGGATCCGTGGCGATGGCCATGCGCTTCCGCAATTCGTCTACTGCGGCCGGATCTCCAAGTTTCCGGAGTGTCCACATGTAGAAGTCCATCGCGTCACGGCTCTCCGCCTTCACATCGACGGGCCGATCGCCACCGCCGAAGATGTTCACCGGTTCGTCATCGTCCTTCGCTTCACCGCGCCGTTTCGCCTCGCGTCGGATTCCCGCCAGCTCGTCGTCGAGTGCGGACAGCATCGCGGTGTGAATGGGAGGATCCGTGAAGCGTTTGATCCAAGGGTTATCGCCTCCTGGGTCCTTCCAGGAACCGGTCCAAACCGTGGTCCCGAGCCGCTGCTCGGCGAAGGGGGATGCGAGGTTGGACGCCGCCTCCCGACGTGCCTCCGGCAGCAATGATCGATCGGTCAGGATCTTCATCATCCGGCTCGGAAAATCCATCGCCCCGTAGGTTTCCCAGTAGGTTCGGAGTTGGCCGGCGACAGCAGCACGCCGGTCCGGTCCGCTGCTGGTAAGATTCGATCCGGTCGCCGCGGGGGAGTAGAACTCGGTCCGCAGGATCGACATGATCGCGACAAGTGCCGCCTCGTGAACGCCGAGGACGGTGCGGGACTGATGGAAGTCCCGCCAGAAGTGGACGGAACGGGTGAGCCGGTTGTCGGATTCGAAGCATTCGATCAGTTTGGGCATCGCGGGTTCCCCGATCCTGATGAGCGCCTGAACGGCAGCCGCCTCACCAAGGTCGACGCCGCCCGGTTGACCGCTTTGCATCACGTTGATGTCCTCAAGTCGTCGGATCCAACTGTCGATCTGAGCCTCTTCGGGCAGCTTGCCAATGGCTTCTTCGCCCGGAGCTTCTCCAGCTTCTTTCCGTCGACGCAGATCGGCAACCAAGTCGGCCGCTTGCGGGTAGGTTTCGCGTGTGAGGTCCGGATAGCGCTTCGCCAGAAACTCGCCGTGGGCGAGGGCTTCATCGTCCTGCTCCTGCATGAAGGCATGAACCATTGCCGCGAAATGAAACCAGACTCGCTGGCCTTGCCAGGTTTCGAGGGGAGAAGTCTCTTCGTTTTCGGGAATCAGCTTCGCCACCTCGGTCGCTTCCCTGTCGCGGCCGAGGGCTGCCAGCCAGGCCGCGTGGGGGATCGCTCCGCTGTTGCCGAGACCGAGGGCGTTCTCGCGCATGCGCGGAAACGGGTCATCCTCTTCCTCCGGGGCAGGCGGAGCGGGGATCGTCTGGTCGAGTTCGACAGGCTGCGGCTCCCGTTTGTCGTCGTTTCCCACGAGGAAGCCGTCATCGAGCATCAGCCGTTTCGACTCCTTGTTCTGCCACCCCGCGATGCGGCGTTCCTCGCGGGAGCCCCAGACGCCCCGGACGGTGTATAGAAAGCTGACCCGATCGTGGGTCTCGGGGTTGACGAACTCGGTTCCCACCGCGTCCGCTAATGGCTTCAGCGGGGCAGCGTGGAGCGAGCTGAGAACGAGCAGGGGGAAAAGGAAGCGCGCCATGATGGGTAAACGCCCCCGGCACGCTTCCTGTTCAATGCAAAATGCGGAACTTCTCGCAGCCCTCAGCGAGCGGGCTCGAGCACGAACTTCCAGGCATGCTTACCCGCGGGCTTGATCTGGTATTCCCCGAGCGGCCAAGCCCCCCATGAATTGATGCCTCCCACCCCCATCTGGGCGTGGTCGATATTCAGGGTGATGAAGTCACGAGACGGGATGTCGCTCGGGTGCTTCGGGCCTTCCAAGTCATCCATAGCGAACGGGTAAGCCGACATTTCCAGAGGCTCGCCAATTCCCCGGATCGCCAACCCCTTGCCGTTTGCATCGGTGAAACTCGCATGGCGGACGTCGGTCCGGTTGCCGGTTGCCTGTGGTTCGACGTAGGGGAACCAGGCGTCGGCGACATTCACGCTCCAGGATCCCAGGATGCCTCCTGCTTTGCGGTCTCGCATCGTTTCGTGAGGGCCGAGGCCATACCAACCCCAGGTGTTGAGTTCGGGAACAAGGCGGCACTGCATCCCCAGGCGCGGGATCGGGCCGAGTCCGTTGCCGACAGGCGTGACCTCGATCTGTGTGGAGACCCGGCCATGACCGTCGATGATGTAAATGACTTTGGCGGTCGATTTTCCCGCCGGTAGCGACAGGCCGAACTTGGCCGCAACCGTGAGGTCATCGCTTTCGATCGCTGCGGAAGTCACCTTCGCCCCGGCGCCGGCTTTGCGCCAAACGCCGCACTTGTTGGCGTAGCCATTCGCCCGATCGTTATCGGTGGGCGGGCGCCAGAAGTTGAGGTGGAGCGGGGCTGCGAGGAGGTTGCGGCCGCTTGCCTGGAATTGGTCGATGGTGCCCGTCTCCTCGTTGATCGTGACGGAGAATCCTTCTCCCGAGATCACGGAAATGCCCGCCTCCCTGCTGGCGATCTCCGGCGCGGGCTTGGAAGAACCGGAAGGTGGCAGAGTTGTGGCGTTGCCTGCCACCGGGAACTGCGCGCGGCTGACGACATGGCCGGCCTTTGCCCAGTTGGTGTCGCTTCCGAGGCGGATCTCCGCGGCGAACGCCACCTCGGCTCCCGCGGCGAGTTTGAAGGTCGGAATCGAAACGGGGATCTCCGCGGATTCGCCCGGGGTGATATCGGGCAGTTCGATCTCCTGATCGACCGAGCCGTCGCCGTTGGTGAGCAGACCGGTGAAAAGCCTGAGGTCGCCGAGGTCTTTGAAGAAGCGCTCGTTGTGGACGCGCAGTTTCGTGCGGTCGATCAGCTCGATCCGAACGTCCGAGTAAACCGCGGCAACTTCGGGGAGCTGCGGGGTCGGTTTGCGGTCGGAGGTGACGATGCCGTTGCAGCAGAAGTTGTCGTCGTTCGGCGCATCACCGAAATCGCCGCCGTAGGCGAAGAACTCACGGGTCTCGCCGGATGCCGCGAACTTGGTGAAGTCGATGTCGAGGACGGAACCCGGTGCGGCGAGGCGGTTCACCGGAAGCGCGTCGGCATGGAGACGGACGCGTCGGATCTCCCCATTGAAGCTGCGGTCGGGATGATCGGCATTGGTGGAAATTCCGAGCGGCTTGTCGGTCGGGGCAATCCCGCCGGAATATGGAGCCGACGCGATTTCCCGGCCATCGAGCACGAGCTTCAAGGTCTTGCCGTCGAAGACGCCTGCGAGGGTGTGAGGATTGCCGTCGAAGCCATCCGGCTGGGGTGCCGTGACCGCATGCCAGGTGCCTTGATAGACGAAGAACTCCAGGTCTCCGCCGGCGTTGATCTTCAGCGCCCACGATTGGTCGCTTTTGGTGACGATGTCGTTGTTGCCACCGTTTCCGCGTGGGGTGATGTCCGCCACCACCGTGAATGGTCCGGTGATTTCGATCGGCTTTGCGGATGCGACGGTCGCACTGCCGCGGGTCAGGCCGGCTTCGGCGGTGACTTCACCGCCGAGTACGACGGGAAGCTTCGAAGGAGATCTGTCGTTGACGGTTGGCGGCACGGGCCGTGTCTGCCGCAGGCCTTGGTCAATGAAGTCCCAGATGAAACCGCCTTGGAGCAGTCGCTCCTTCCTGAAGATTTCCCAGTAGTCCGCGATGCCGCCGGAAGAGTTGCCCATCGCGTGAGAATACTCGCACTGGATCAGCGGTCGTTGCTGATCGAGCGGCTTCTTCTCCTCGTTGCGGGCGTAGTTGATGCAGCCTTGCGGAGCCGCATACATCGGCGAGTAGAGGTCGACGTGGGCCGCCTGTCCGGCGCGCTCGTAGTGGACCGGACGGGATGGCTCGTGGTCCTTGATCCACTTCGAGGCGGCCACGAAGTTGACGCCGTCGCCCGCCTCGTTGCCGAGCGACCAGAGGATGATCGACGGATGGTTCTTGAAGGCTTCAACCATGTTCCGGACGCGATCGACGTGGGCGCCTTCCCACGACGGATCCTTGGCAAGTGACTCCGGGCCGTAGCCCATGCCGTGCGATTCGATGTTGGCCTCGGCGCAGACGTATAGGCCGAGTTCGTCACACAACTCGAAGAAGCGCGGATCGTTCGGGTAGTGGCAGGTTCGGATCGCGTTGATATTGTTGCGCTTGGCGATCAGCAGATCTTCCAGCATCTGTTCCTCGGTGATGTAGTGCCCGAGGTCCGGGTGGTGGTCGTGACGGTTCACTCCCTTGATCAGGATCGGCTTGCCGTTGACGAGCAGTTGGCCGTCCTTGATCTCGCTTCGCGAAAAACCGATCCGGGTGGCGTAGTAGTCGACCGGTTCTCCGTCGAGGTTCTTTACCGTGATCAGCAGGGAGTAGAGGTTGGGCTCCTCGGCGGACCACGGCTTCACTCCGCCGATTCCCGAGATGTGGAGCGGTTCGGTTTGTGCCGAGCTGAAGTCGAGGGGTGGTGCGATGGGCTTTCCTTCGGTGTCGAGGACCTCTACCGTGGCGCTGCAAGGAGCCGGCTTCCCGTCAGGTTGGCGGAGGTCGAGCCGGATGTTCATCTGTCCGGTCGCATAATCGTCCTCAAAGCCTCCCCGCACGAAGAAATCACGGAGTTGGAGTGCTGATGACGAGTGCAGATAGACATCCCGGAAGATGCCCGAGAGGCGCCAGAAGTCCTGGCACTCAAGGTAGGACCCGTCGGAGTAGCGATACACCTCCACTGCCAGGGTGTTCTCTCCGTCCTTGAGGAACTTCGTGATGTCGAACTCCGCCGGGGTCCGCGAGTCCTGCGAGTAGCCGACCTTCTCGCCGTTCACCCAGAGGTAGAAGGCCGACGATACGCCATTGAAGGTGATGAAGGTCTGGCGGTCCTTCCATGTGTCCGGAATCGTGAAGGTCCTGCGGTAGGACGAAACCGGATTGCGCTCGTTGTAGGCGGTGAAGTTCTTTGGCGGCTCGCCCATCACCCGGGGCGGGTCCTTTTGGAACGGGTAAGGATGGTTGCAGTAGATCGGTGTTCCGTAGCCGTGGAGTTCGACGTTCGAGGGGACCGGAATCGTTTTCCATGAGCTGTCGTCGAAGTCGGCCCTGAAGAAATCGGCGGGGCGCTTTTCGGGATGATCGACCCAGTGGAATTTCCAGTCGCCGTTGAGCATCTGGCACCACGGTGACTCGAGTCGCTTCTTCGTGAGGGCGCCCTCACGGGTGGGGAAGGGCATCGCGATCGCGCGAGGCTCTTCCTTGTTGATCCGGAAGACGTTCTGGTTCTCCCAATCGGGAGCGGCCTGGACAACTGACGGGAGTGCTGCGAGCAGCAGGGGCAGGATGGATTTCATGGTACGGGCGCCATGAATTCAACGGCACCCCGGACCTCCGGACAAGGGGAATGCGGAACCTGCGTTTTTCGGTCGCGAAGGTCAGCCGAGGTTCGCGAGTGGCGAGCTCGCATCACCGAGCGACTTGGCGTCCGCACCAGCCCTTTCCAGCAGTCCAAGCCACAGTCGGCAGAGCGGTGTGCCGTCGTCATAGACGAGGTGCCGGCCGGTCTTGAGCCCGGCCTTCGAGCCTCCGGAAATGACGATCGGGACGTTGCGCGGATTGTGGCTGTTGCCGTCGCGGATCGGCGAGCCGAAGCCGATCATGCAATGGTCGAGCAGGGTGCCGTCACCTTCCTTCAGTTCCTTCATCCGTCCGAGGAGGTAGGCGTACTGATCGACGTGCCAGCGGTTGATCCGCTCGTACTGGTCGAGCTGCCCCTTGTCGTTCTTGTGGTGGGAAATCTCGTGGTGCCCACCATTCACTCCGTCGAGGAACGAGAAGTTCCGGCCGGTGACATCGTTGCCGAACATGAAGGTCGAGACACGTGTCGAGTCCGACCAGAAGGCCAGTGCCATCAGGTCCATCATGATGCGGCAGTGCTCGCCGTGGTCGAAACGCGGACGCGAGTTAAGCTCCTCCTCACGCGAGGCCTTGCCCATCGCCTTCGAGATCTTCTTGTCGAGTTCCGAGATCTTGCCGAGCAGCTCCGGTGGAAGGTTTTCACCGGCGCCGAGGGTGTTGGCTTCCTGCTCGATGCGGCGTTCGACCTCGCGCACCGATTCGAGGTACTGCTCAAGCTTGGCCTTGTCCGAGGAACCGAGCTGCGACTGCAACCGGCGAGCGTCCTCGCGAACGAGGTCGAGGACGGACTTCTCATCCGCCGCCTGCTTTTCGCCGCGGGCGGAGCGGGTGCGGAAGAGGCGGTCGAAGGCGATGCGCGGATTGATCTCGCAAGGCAGGGGAGAGTTGGCGGCCTTCCATGCGATGTGGGAGGCGTAGAGCCGCGTGTAGTTGACGTTGCGGTCGATCCCGGTCGCGACCGGTTCGGTTCCAAGCTCGAGGGACGGCAGCTTGGTGTCGCGGCCGATCTGCCGCGCGGCAATCTGGTCCATTGAGATGCCGTTGGCCGAAATGTCGGAGCCGGTCGTCTTCGAGATCGTGGTGCCCGTCAGCCAGCCGCCGGTCTTGACGTAGTGGCCGTCGCCCGTGAACGACGCCTTGTTCTGGAGGCCGGTCAATACCAGCAGGTCCTGCTTGTGGGCCTCCAGAGGTTTGAGGATCGGTGAAAGCTCGAACGACCCGCCCTTGCCGTCGGGGGTCCAGCGGTCGGACCGCACGCCGTTGGGCATGTAGAGGAGCCCGAGTCGAACCGGTGCGGCCGTGCCGGTTCCGGCTGCCATCAGCGGGCGCATCGCATCGAGAAACGGCAGGGCGAGGGTGGCGCCGGCGCCGCGGAGGAAAGACCGGCGGGGCAGAAGCCAGCGTTGGGATTGGAGATTTGCCATGGCGGAATCGGGGTGGGTGCTAGCGGGTCGCGCTGCGGTGTTGGAAAGGGTGGGATTCGACGATCGCGAGGACCAGCGAGCGGGCCTTCAGTTTGTCTTTTCTCAGCCGGTCGACGAGCTCGGTGATGACGGGTTCATCGTAGTACTCGAGTTGCCGCCCGAGGGCATAGGATAGCATCCTCCGTGCGATGTTCTTCAGAAAAAGATCGTCGCTGGTGAGCAGCAGGTCTTTCAGCTCGGCGGGCGTCGAGAAAGTGATGTCGCCCGGCATGACGGCGAGGGAGTCAACCGGCTGCCCGTTGACGTCCTTGTCGCGCCAGCGGCCGATGGCGTCGAAGTTCTCGAGCCCGAAACCGAGGGGGTCGATCTTCGAGTGGCAGCCGGAACAACCGGCCTTGTCGCGGTGGAGTTCGAGTTGCTTGCGGAAAGAGAGCCCTTCCGCCGAGCGGTCATCGGCGGGGAGCACCCCCGCATTCTGGGGCGGGGGAGGTGGCGGTGTTCCAAGCAGGTTGTCGAGGATCCACACGCCGCGTTTCACCGGGCTCGTCCGGAGCGGCATCGAGGTCGCGGTCAGGATCGACGCCTGCCCGATCACGCCGCCGCGGTTGCGGTCCTTGAGCCGGACCATGCGCATCTCGTCTCCCGAAACGCCTGGAACTCCATAGAGGCGGGCGAGTTCACTGTTGAGGAACGTGTAGTCGGCATCGATGAGTTCGAGGACCGGCCGGTTGTTGCGGATGACGTGTTTCAGGAAGTCGACCGATTCGCGGTACATCGCGACCCGGAGCGAGGGTGTGAATTCGGGGTAGCGGTCGGTGTCCGGATTCGCCGTTTCCCGCAACTCATCGAAACCCAGCCACTGGCCACCGAAGTGGCGTGCGAAGAACTCGATCCGCGGATCATCGAGCATGCGCAGCGTCTGCTGACGAAGGACCTCGGGCTGCGACAGCTTTCCCTCGTCGGCCAGACGGAACAGCTCCCGGTCGGGCATGGATGCCCACAAGAAGTAGGAGAGCCGGACGGCGAGTTCGAAGTCGTTGAGCCGCCACTCGGCCTTGCCCGGTTCGTCGTGCTCGACGCGGAATAGAAACGAGGGATGGACGAGAAGAGCCTGGAGAGGGGCGCGCATCGCTTCCTCGAACGAGTCGCCGCGCTCTTTCGCCGTTTTGAAGAGCTTGATGAAGCGGTCGGTTTCCTCGTCGGTGATCCGTCGCCGGAACGCGAGAGAGCCGTGGATGGTGAGGTTTTCGCGGGCGGCTTGTTCCGGTGGTTTCTTGTCGTCCGGACGCGACAGCAGGATCTTATCGAGGTCCTTGGGTGACCCGTAGAGTGACTTCACCACCTTCCGCGAGGCGCCGAGGTATTTCTCGAGCAGAACCGGCGGCACGAACAGCGCGTCCCCGGTGTTGTTGAAGCCGGAGCCGCCGGCGCCGTCGGCGGGGAACCCCTGGCCGGCGAGGAAGTCGACACCAAACAGGTCGCGGACCGTGTAGGAATACTCGTCGCGGTTCAGGCGACGGATCGTCGGTCGGCCCGCCTTTCTGGGGAAGTCGCCCTTGGCGAGCTTCTTGCGGACGCGGTCGATCTCGGCGAGGAAGACCTTCCGCTCGTCCTCGGACGGCAACTCGTCGACGTCCTCCTCGGGCGGCATGTCCTCCCAGCGCACCGCTTCCGCGATCTTGTCGAGGAACTCATGGTGGCGAAATGCCGAGTCCGTTGAGGTCAACCCGTGGACCTCGACGCCGCCCTCCGGGTCGTTCGCTCCATGGCACTCGTAGCAGTGCTTTTCGAGGAAAGGCACCGCCTTGGTGGCGAAATCGTCGGCCTTCGCCGCGATGGCGAGGGCGATGACAAGGAGCGGGCGCATGGCGCTGAAAACGTGGCCCCGGTGGCCGAGTTTTCAAGGGATCGTGGCCGCTCCGGGATCCGCGGGTCAAAGCAGATGGGCTCCCAGCGACGGTCGTGACGCGAAGATCTCGGGTGCGATGCCGGTCGCGCTCTGGTACTCCTTCTCCAGTGTTTCCGCGATCGATTCAACGCGGGTGCTTTCACAGAGGGTAACGGTCGAGCCACCGAATCCACCGCCGGTCATGCGTGCGCCGATCACACCGCCTGCCCGTCCGATCGCCCGTGCGATCTCGACCATCGTGTCGAGTTCCTTGCAGGAGACTTCGAAGTCGTTGCGCAGGGATTCGTGGCTGGCGGCCATGAGCGGGCCAAGAGCCTCGAAGTCATTCGCTTCAAGTGCCTTGGCCGCGGCGATGGTGCGGGCGATTTCGCCGACCACGTGGCGGGAGCGGCGGTTCACAGGATCACCGAGGCGCTCCCAGTTCGCTTCGACATCGGCCATCGTCACATCGCGCCACGTGCTCTTGCCGATCACTGCCAGTCCGTCCTCGGTGTTCTTGCGCCTTGAAGCATAGCCGCCGTCGGACAGTTCGTGGTGCACCTTGGTGTTGGCGACGATGACCGTCAGGTCGGGATTTCCGAAGGGAACCAGCTCGGGTTCGCCCGAACGGCAATCGATCAGGACCAGCCGGTTGGCTTGACCGAAGGCGGAGGCGAACTGGTCCATGATGCCGCAGGGGACGCCGGCGAAGTCGTGCTCGGCGCGTTGGCACAGGAGAGCCTTCTCCTTGGTGTCGAGCACCGTATCGAGCAGTCCCTCGAGAAGGGTCGCTGTCGCGCACTCGAGGGCGGCGGAGGACGAAAGTCCCGCGCCGAGCGGAACGGACGAGACGATCGTAGCATCGAAACCGGGAATCGTATGGCCGCGGTCCTGGAACCCGCGGATCACTCCACGGATGTAGTTCGCCCACTTCGGCTGTCCCGGCTCCTTCTTCTTGTCGAGGTTCAGCGTGACCGGCTCTTCGCCGCATGAAACGATATGGGCCTCACGACTGGAGTTCGCCGCCGCGGCGACCACGATGTAGCGATCGATGGCGAAGGGCATCACGAACCCGTCGCAGTAGTCGATGTGTTCGCCGATCAGGTTGACCCGCCCGGGGGCCGCGGCGGTGACGGTCGGTTCGACGCCGTAGCGTTCCTGCAGTTCCGAGGCGGCGTCGGCCGCGAGATCGGCGAGAGGTGTGTTGAGTTGGAGCGGCATGGGAAGGAAAGTCAGTTCTCCTCGGACGAAGGTTCTTCGGTAGCGGACGGATCGGTCGATTCAAAGCCGGGGGGCTTCCGATAAATGCCGCGTCCGTGCCGGGTCGGGTCCGCTTCCTGCGAAGACAGGCGGAACGACCAGCGGAACTCGCCTTCTGGCTTGATGCGGTACTTTTCGAGCGGTTGCTGTCCCCACGAGTTGGTTCCGCCGACACCCATGTTGCGGCAGTCGATCCGGATCGTGTAGATGTCACCCGGAAGAACGTCGACACTGTGACGTGCGAGTTCAAGCTGCAGCGGGTCGCAGGGTAGAACCGCCATCTGGAGGAGTTGTTCCCCGAGCGCGTCCACCCTGAGACCGGTTCCTTTGAAGCGCGGGGTAATCTCCAGCCAGCGGACGCCGGTGCGCAGGCCTGCTTCCTGGGGATCGAGGTAATTGTGGAAAAAGCCGCTGACGGGTCTGCTGTGGACACCGGTCCAAGCGCCGGTATGGCGGTCTTCGTAGTTCTCTCCGGGGCCCGCGCCGAACCAGTGGCAGTCGATGTTCGTCGACGGGATGCCTGCCCTGAGTCCAACCCGCGGAATGATGGGGAGATTGCCACCCGAGGGTCGGAACGTTGCTTCGACCTCGACTTGACCCGATGGCAGGAACTTCCAGACGAGGGTTGCCGTGCTATTGCCCACCGGGACTTCGATGTCTGACTTCACGACACAGGCGTTGTCGCGCATTTCTGCCGCAACCGAAGTGGCGCTGGCCTTCGCGCCTGCTTCGCTCCAAGCGGACAGCCTCGACGGATATCCGGCTCCCTCGTCGTTGTTGGTCATCGGTCGCCAGAAATCCAGCTGCATCGGGCTCGCGAGTTGTTGAGTCGCTCCGGTCTTCCAAGACTCGAGCATTCCGGTCGATCGATCCACGGCTGCCTCGAATCTCTCGCCAGCGATGGTGATCCCGTCATCCCCGTCCTTAAAGGTTATCTCACCCTCGGAGGGGAGAGCCTCCGGTGGGGTCCGTTTGCCCCATGGCAGTTTGTGTTCGTCGAGGGCGATCGTGCCGCCTTTCGGAACTCCCATGGTTGCAGTCGTGCGGACGAAACGGATCTGGAGGGTCCAAGCGGAATCGTCCGTGGGTTTGACTCCGGTCGGGATGGTCACCTCGTGGGTCGATTGCGGTTCGACGGGGGGCAGTTCGAGCTTTCCGGAGGCAGCCATTTCTTCGTCCTTCAAGAGCACCCATAGGGCGGAGACGTCGTCGAGCGGGCGGAAGAACCGCTCGTTGAGAATCTTCACCTGCAGGTTCGGGGATGAGTCATCGATCATGGAAGTGTGAATCTCCTGATGGACCTTCCAGACCTCGGCGTGGTGGGGGTTCCGCGTGAGATTCGGCATCATGATGCCGTTGAGGCAGAATGAGCGCTGGCTCGGCCGGTCGTTGAAGTCGCCTCCGTATGCGTAGAAGGGACGGGTTTTCTTCTTGGCAGCATCTTCGGTGAAGCGGAGATCGATCACCGGTGCGGGTTGCTTGGCCGGATCAGCCGAAGGACCGAGAGCCTTCGCGTAGACCCTCGCGCGCCGGATCGACCCATCGAAGCGGCGGGTTGGCTTCTCGGTATTAAGTCCGACACCCAGATCGAAGCCATTGACATTGATCCGGCCGGAAGTGGGTTTGCTGGCGACCTCCTTTCCATCGATTCGGATGGTCATTTTCGCCCCGTCGTAGGTGCCGACCAGATCGTGGAACTCACTTCGCCAATTTTCGGGAAGGGGCGCCCTCAGGGTCTGCCAGTTGTCGGTGTAGACAAAGAACTCGAGATTGCTTCCGGACGGATCGATTTTCAGCGAGTAGGCGGTGTCGCCCTTGGTCAGCAGAGGGTAGCCGTCCGACGCGTTGCGGTTGTTGTCGCCGCCACCTTGGGAACGGGCACCGCCGAAATTGCCTCGCGCCTCAACATGCAGGGTGACGGATTCCGTCAGTCCGAGCTTTGCGGAGTCGGATGCGGTCAAGCCGCCACCGTAGAGCCCTTCATCTGTGGAGAGGGAGCCCAACAGTGCGGTCTTGTGCCCGTTGCCGGAGCGGTCCTCCACGGCGTCGTAGGCGTGCTTGATGGAGAAAAGCCCTTGGTCTTTCCAATCCCAGATGAATCCGCCCTGGAGCAGGCGTTCGGAACGGAAGGCTTCCCAATACTCCGCAAGATTGCCGGAAGAATTGCCCATCGCGTGATTGTATTCGCACTGGATCATGGGGCGCTGTTCGTTCAGCGGCTTCTTCGCTTCCTCTTTCGCGTAGCGAAGGCTCTCGGTAACGGGGGCATACATCGGTGCGAAAACGTCCACATGCGGGCGCTGACGGGCTTGCTCGTAGTGGACCGGTCGGGACGGGTCGCGCTCGCGGATCCACTTCGACATCTCTTGGAAATTCACGCCGTCACCCGCCTCGTTGCCCATCGACCACATCACGACGCAGGGATGGTTCTTGTCGCGCTCCAGACAGTTCTTCATCCGATCGAGGTGAGCGGGACCCCATGACGGGTCTTTGGCGAGGGGATTCGCATCGGGACCCCAGCCCATGCCGTGGGTTTCGACGTTGGCCTCATCGATCACGTAGAATCCGAGGCGGTCGCAAAGTTCGAGGAAGATCGGTTCGTTCGGGTAGTGGGAGCAGCGCACGGCATTGATGTTGGAGCGCTTCATCTCGAGGAGGTCGGCGATCATATCCTGCGGCGTTACGTAGTGCCCGGTTCGCGGATTGTGGTCGTGCCGGTTCACTCCCTTGAACAGGATCGGTTTCCCGTTGTGGAGGAAGTTGCCGTCTTTCACTTCATTCCTCCGGAAGCCGGTCTGCCCCGGGTGGATCGCGAGCACTTCGCCATCGGCGTTTTTCAGCGTGAGCAGGTAGGCATAGAGTTTCGGAATCTCCGCGGACCAAGGCTCGATGTCGGGCAGGCGGTCAGGTTTGAGCGAAAGGGTGCCACCGGAGAGTTTCGACGAGGCGCTCGCGATGGTCTTGCCGTCGCTACCCAGAAGCTCGAATTCCACACTTCCCGCGGGCTGCTCTCCGGAGAGATCCCGCACTTCGACTTCAACCTCGAGCGTTCCGGTCCGGTAGTCGTCGGCCAGCCCGGCCTTGACCCAGATATCCCGGACCTGCAGGGAGGCGGATGACCAGAGATAGACGTCGCGGAAAATGCCGGAGAGCCGCCACATGTCCTGGTCTTCCAGATAAGATCCGTCCGAATACTGGAACACCTGCACGGCCAGCGTGTTCTCGCCGGACTTGAGGAACTTGCCGATATTGAATTCGGCAGGGGTTCGGGAGTCCTGGGAATATCCGACATGTTCGCCGTTGATCCACAGGTGGAATGCGGAGTCGACTCCGTTGAACACGATGAAGGTTTCGCGGTCCTCCCAATCCTTCGGGACCGTGAAGTTGCGGCGATAGCATCCGACCGGGTTGCGTTCGTCTTCCGGAAAGTTGGTGAAGTGTCCGGGCGGGGTGCCCATTACCCGTGGCGGGTCGGCTTTGAACGGATACTCCGAGTTGGTGTAGAGCGGCACGCCGTAGCCATGGAGCTGCCAGTTCGAGGGAACCGGGATACTTGGCCAGGCGCTGATGTCGAACCCGGGCTTTTCGAAGCCTTCGGGAACCGCGGACGGAGTGCCGGCATAGTGGAACTTCCATTCGCCTTCGATGCTTTCTCCTCCGGAAGGTAAGGCACCCGAACGGTCATTCAACGATTGAACCCAAGGAGTGGGTTCCGGCTTCTTTTTCAGCAGCTCCGCCCGTTCAGGGTAGGGCACTGATGTCGCCCGCGGCGCTTCCTTGTTGATTCGGAAAATGGCTTGGTTTTCCCAAACCGGGGCGTCGGGTTGGGCGAGGACAGGGAGGGTCAGGAGGAGCAGGTAAGGAAGAACCTTCATCGGTCGGGTTTGGGGCGGGGTCGGGCGGAATCCTGATGGATTCGGGAGGGCGAGGCAAAGGGGAAGTGGGTCACCCCGGGGGCTGGCGGACACAAAAAAACCCGCCCGGAGGACCGGGCGGGTTGGCAGATGCCGGAAAGCTCAGAACTTCGCGAATGTCGAGTAGATCGCGATGACGATGATGACCAGGACGACACTCGCCCACTTGGCGCCTTTCCAAGGGGTCAGGTCGATCGGCGTGCCGCTCTCGAGTTTCCACGCGGTCTTTCTGGGGGCGACCGCAGCCCAGACCACCATCATCAGGATCAGGAAGGCGAAGGTGAAGCCGAGGAAGTGGAAGTTGTAGCGGAAGACCTTGTCGACGGCGGGGGCGACGCCCGGGACGAAATACTTGATGGCGATCATTGCCAGGCCCGTGACCATCGCGGCCGTCGCGGCCTTCGCCGGCACCCGCGGGTGGAGCATGCCGACCACGACCACCGCGAAGATCGGGATGAAGTAGATCGCGTTCATGTCCTGCAGGTAGGCAAAGATGCTGTCCTGGCCGGCCAGCAGCGGTGCGACGAACATCGCGGCGATGGCGATGGCGACGACGAAGATCTTGGCCGCCTTGACCATCTGCTGCTCGCTTCCCTTCGGATTGATGACGTGGTGGTAGAGGCCGATACTGAACAGCGCCGAGGTGCTGTTGAGTGCGGCGTTGAACGAACTCAGGATGGCGCCGACCATGACCGCCGCGAAGAAGCCGGTGAGGTGGGGAGGAAGGACCTCGCGGACGAGGGTGCCGTAGGCCTTGTCGTTCGAGACGCCGTCCTGGGCGAAGAGATGGTAGGCGACGATGCCGGGCAGCACGAGATAGACCGGACCGAGGAGCTTCAGGAGGGCGGTCAGCAGCACGCCCTTCTGGCCTTCCGCGAGGCTGCTGGCGCCGAAGGTCCGCTGGATGATCTGCTGGTTGGTGCACCAGTAGAAGAGGTTGAGCAGCGCGACACCGGTGAACAGGGTGCTGAACGGTACGCTGGTCTCCGGTGTGCCGATCGAGTTCAGGCGCTCCGGATTGGCTTCCTTGAGCATCTTGAAGCCTTCGGCGACACCGCCGCCGTCGCTGACGCGGTTGAGGGCGAACCACGCGATCATGAAGCCACCGACGAGCAGGCCGATCCCGTTGATCGTGTCGAGAACCGCGAGGGTCTTGAGGCTGCCGAAGCGCGAGTAGAGCGAACCCATGATGCCGATCATGAAGACGGTGAGCCACAGGATGACCGTGTCGGGCTCGACGCTCTTGCCGAGGATGTCGACCGGCTGGTTGATGCCGGTGAGCGCCTTGAGGTCGAGCATTTCCGACAGACCGACGGCACCACTGTAGAGGATGATGGGAATCAGCAGGAAGGCGTAGGCCAGAAGGAAGATCATGTTGGCCAGCGTCTGGGTCGAGCGGTCGAACCGGTTCTCGAGGAACTGCGGCACGGTCGTGATGCCCGACTTGAGGAAGCGCGGCAGGAAGAACAGCGCCATGATGACCAGCGCGATGACCGCGACCACCTCCCATGCCATCACGCAGAGGCCGTCTTTGAACGCCGCACCGTTGAGGCCGACCATCTGTTCGGTCGACAGGTTGGTGAGCAGCAGGGAGCCGGCGATGATCGGGAAGGTGAGCGAACGGCCGCCGAGGAAGAATCCGTCCGAGGTTCCCTTCTCATCCTTGCGGGTGATCAGGAAGGTGATGAACGCCGCGAAGAGCGTGAACGCGAGGAATGAGAGAAGCGTCATGGATGGGTTCGGGTGGATGGGTTCGGGGTGGGAGATTCAAATGGGGCCGGCCGGGGCACGGCAAGATTGGAATGTGTGAGCAGGGATGGGTTTGAAAAAGGCCGCCGGGAACTCCGACGGCCTCTTGGAAGTGGTTCGCGGATCACTCCGCAGTGAATTTGTGGACCATCACGTGGCGGTAAGTCTCGCCGGGCCGGAGCACGGCACTCGGGAAGCTCTCGTGGTTCGGGGCGTCCGGGTAGTTCTCGGTCTCGAGGCAGCAGGCGGTCCGGTGCGGGTAGGCGGTGCCTTCCTTGCCGACGCTTTTGCCGTCGAGGAAATTGCCGCCGTAGAACTGGATGGCCGGCTGGTTGGTGGTGATCTCCATCACGCGGCCGGTCTTCGGATCCTTGAGGCGGGCGGCCAGCGCGAGTCCGTCGGCATCGGGTTCGGTGAGCACCCAGCAGTGGTCGTAGCCGAGGCCCAGCTTGAGCGGTTCGTAGTCGGTTTCGACGCGGTCGCCGATCACGGCCGGCTCGGTAAAGTCCATCGGGGTGCCCTCGACCGGAGCGAGCTCACCGGTCGGGATCAGACCGGCGTCGGTCGGCAGGAAACGGTCGGCATGGAGGGTCAGGATGTGATCGTTGATCGAGGACTTCGGATCTCCCGACAGGTTCCAGTACGTGTGGTGGACGAGATTCAGCACCGTCGGTTTGTCGGTGGTGGCGCTGGCCTCCCACTTGAGCTCGTTGTCGTCGGTGAGCGTGTAGGTGACCTTTGCGGTCAGCTTCCCCGGATAACCCTCCTCGCCGTCGGCGGAGACGTATTGGAGAGTGATCGAGCCGGGCGCGGTTTCGGTCACCGTCCACATGCGTTTGTTGAACCCGACGTCGCCGCCGTGAAGGTGGCAGGGGATGCCGCCGGGGTCGTTGTTGGTGGCGAGTTCGTAGGTTTCGCCGTCGAGCGTGAACTTGCCGTGGGCGATGCGGTTACCGAAGCGTCCGACCGAGGCTCCGAAGTAGGGATTGGTATCGCCTTGATAGCCTTCGACCGAGTCGAAGCCGTGAGTGATGTCGGCGAGCTTGCCGTCCTTGTCGGGGGCGGTGAGGGAAACCAGCGTGGCCCCGAAATCCGTCACTCGGGCCGTCATGCCGTTCTTGTTGGTCAGGGTGTAGACCTTGGCTTCACGTCCGTCGGCAAGGGTTCCGAAGTTTTCCACAGGCAGGCTGGTTTGGGGTTCTGGGTTGTTCTCGGTGGAGGTGTCGCAGGAGGCGAATACGGCCACGGAGGCGGCAAGGAAAAGGCGCAATCGAGTCTTCATGGGTTGATTTCGGTTTGATGCGGGCATCACGCCGAAGTCCGGCGCTCTGCCTGTCTCCCGGATCGGGAGCCGTCCGCCAAGTCATTTCGCGGGCTGCGCAACCGTGCGGTAGAATTTCGCGACGCGGCGGTTGTCACTTGCCGATGCCGAGTGCCGTCAGCGCGATAAGGCCATCTCCCGGGCGCTTGCGTTTCCTTGGAGGGCACGGTGGAATGACGACAGGATGAGCTCAGAATTTGCGGATTGCGAACCGGCCGTGTGGTTGTCGTCGGTGTTGGAAAGCTTCGGATGCCAGACGGGCACCCTGCACCGCTCGCCGGACGGGAAGTGGCTTGATCTGGTGGTGGCGATCGGTGTGCCGGAGTCGCTGATGGGCACCATTTCGAAGATTCCCTTCGGCAAGGGGATCGCCGGTGCGGCGGCCTCGACCCGCGAGCCGGTGGAACTGTGCAACCTGCAGCAGGACCTCGGAGGGGTCGCCAAGGAAGGCGCCCGTCAGACCAAGGTCTCGGGCTCGTTGGCGGTGCCTGTCTTTTCCGCTGACGGATCCCGGGTGCTCGGCACCTTGGGCATCGGCAAGTTCGAGCCCTACGACTTCTCCGATGCTGAGAAAGCGTCGCTTGCCGCCAAGGCCCGGGAGGTCGCGGCCGCATGGGAAGCGGAGTCCGGCCATTGACCGACGCAGCGGGGTTGTTAGTTTGGAGGCATGAAAGCGGAGGAAGCGGCCAAGAAGATCCTCGATACGATGCTGGGACATCTCGATTTCCCGGTGAATATCGAGCTTCAGGAAACCGAGGACGGGCCGTGCCTCCAGATCCTGACGAGCGAAAGCCAGTTCCTGATCGGGCGCGACGGCGAGCGCCTCGATGATCTCCAGTACTTGGTGAACCGCATTCTCAAGAAGCACTTTCCGAACGCCAAGCGGATCAAGATCGACTGCGAGCACTACCGGGCGATCCAGGAGGATCACCTCGTGGAAGAGGTCAAGGGTCTGGCGGAGCGGGTAAAGGCATCGGGAAAACCTTTCAAGATGCGCCCGCTCAACGCGTATTACCGTCGGCTGGTGCACAACGCGCTGGTCGATGACGACGAAGTCGCAAGCTCGTCGCCGGGCGGCGATGACCGCCTGAAACGGATCACTCTCAAACCCAAGAAATCCAAAGACGCATGAAGCGCTTTCTGTTCGACTGCGGCACGCGAGACTCGCTCGCCTCGAGCGGTCTCCTCGTCCTCCGGGCCGCCTTCGGGCTGATGATGCTCATCGGCCACGGCTGGCCGAAGCTCGGGAAGTTCGAGGCGATGAAGGATGGCTGGGCGGTTCCTGCGATCTGGCCGCTTTCCACCATGTCGCCGCCGGTCAGCCTGGTGGCCACCCTGGTGGCGGAGATCGGTTGCGCCGCCTTGCTTGTGCTGGGCCTGGCTACTCGGCCGGCCGCATTCATTCTGGGCTTCGCGATGCTGGTGGCTGCGTTCCAGGTTCACGGCGGCGGTCCTGTGTTCCTGCCGGCCGACGGTGCCAAGGAACCCGCTCTCCTCTACCTGTTCCCGTGCCTGGTCCTGATCATTTCGGGAGCCGGCAGGTGGTCGGCTGACGGGTTGATCTACAAGGAGAAGAAGCGGAGATTTTTCTGAGCATGGAAACGCAACGGCTCGTTCTTCCCGAGGATCTCAACCATCTCGGCTTCCTGTTTGGCGGCCGCCTGCTGGCATGGGTCGATGAGGCGTGCTGGATCGCGGCGTCGCTCGAGTATCCGCATTGCCAGTTCGTCACGATCGGCATGGACCGTGTCGAGTTCCTGCACTCGGTCCGCGAAGGAACGATCCTCTCGATCCGCAGCGAGTTGGAGCGAGAGGGGACCACTTCGGTCACCTACAAGGTGGAAGTGGTGAACCGCCGCAATGCCGGAGCACCCCCGATCTTTTCGACCAAGGTGACCTACGTCAGCGTCGACGACACCGGGCGCAAGCGGCCCTTGCGCTAGGATCTGTTCACGAATTGCGTGCGATGATGAATGCCGCTACCAGATAGACCGCAGAGAAAAAGGTCTGAGAAAGCTTGTCGTAGCGCGTGGCAATGCGTCGGAAGTGTTTGATCTTGTTGAAGAACCGTTCGACCCGGTTTCGGCGGCGGTAGCGATTCCGGTCATACCGGATGACGCCTGCCCTTGAGTTGATCGGCGGGATCACCGCTTCAATGCCCTCGAAGTTCAGGCGCTCGCGGATGCGATTGGCGTCGTAACCCTTGTCGAGCATGGCTGCTTCCAGAACGTTCTCCGGCTGGAGGCTTTCGAAGAGTGTCTCGAACTGCCTGCCATCATGGGCCTGGCCAGGGGTAAGATGCAGCGCCACGCTACAGTTCTCATCAATGGTTGCTGCGTGAATCTTGGTGCTCAATCCCCCTCGAGAGCGTCCGAGAGCCTGATCGGAAGAGTTTTTTTTGGCGCTCCGGCCGCATGCTGATGAGCTCGGACTGTGGTGGAGTCCATCATCAGTTCACGAGCTCCGGCAAAGTGCCCGCCTTGCATTTCCTGCCAAAGGCGCTTCCACACACCACGCTCCTGCCACCGCCGGAAACGCATGTAGACGGCATGCCAATAGCCCAGTTCAGGAGGTAGATCGCGCCACGGGCAACCTGTCCGGTTCAGATAAAGAACCGCCTCCATGAATTCGCGATCACTCATGGCCGGTGGAGCTCCCGCACGCGAATGCTTCGCCTTGGTCAGAGCACTTTCAATCTGCTCCCAAATCTCGTCGGTGATCATGCTTCGAGGATGTCCAGCTGGCATCCGAAGCTTGAAACAAACGCTTCAGGAAAAGTACAGATTTAATTCGTGAACAGATCCTAGGGTGCGGGGATTTCCGCGACGAACGATTCGATCTCGTCGAAAACCCGGCGGCCGGCGATCGCGAACAGGTCGTTGTGGCCGGCGCGTTCGATACCGGTGAAACGCTTGAAGGTCGCGGGACTGGCCGTGGCCAGTTGCCTTCCATGGTCGGTTGGGATCACACCGTCGCGCAGCCCGTGGATCACCAGCAGCGGCGTGTCCATTCGGCGGACGCGCTTGAGATTCGGGAAGCGGTTGCCGGGAAGGATGTAGTTGGCAGGAGGACGGACGGCGAAGGTCGAAGTGAAGGGCGAGATCAGCACGAGGGCGCGTGGATCCTGCTTGGAAGCCAGCCACACCGACGGGCCACCGCCGACGGAGCGTCCGACGATCACGATGTCCTTGCCGGCGACCTGCTGGTCTTCGGTCAGGTAATTCCATGCCGCGTCGATCGCGCGCTCGCACGACGATTCCGTCGGTGATCCCGTCGAGTGCCCGTAGCCGGGATAGTCGTAGGCCAGCACTCCCCAGCCACGGCGGCGCCATTCCTGATAGAGGTCGATCGAACCGCCGATGTCTTCGGCGTTTCCATGCGAGTAGAGGACGGTCGGCTGACCCGGCGAGGCCGGGAAATGCAGGGCCCGGATGGTTTCGTCCTTGGTCGTGTCGAAGCTGACGATGCCCTCGGCATCGGCAACGTATCCGGGTCGGGGCGGGAAGAAGATCAGCTTGTCCGCCATGGTGCACGAGAACACCGCAAGCGCACACCAGATGATGGCGATGCCTCGCAGCAGGCGGAGCAGGGGATGAAGTCGCTTCTTGGCCATCGACCTGCAACAGATGCGGGCCGTCCCGCGACATCAAGCGGATTCGGACGGCATCCGCTCAGGCGGAGGCGGGCGCCTGTTGGTCGAGGAAGGACTTGCGGCAAAGTTCGGCGTATTTGCCTGCCCTAGCGAGAAGCTCCTCGTGGTTGCCCTGCTCGATCACTCGGCCGGCCTCGAGGACGTAAATCCGGTCGGCGTTCTGGATGGTCGACAGGCGGTGGGCGATAACGAACGCGGTGCGGTCACGCATCAGGGCGTCGAGCGCGTCCTGGATCTGCCGCTCGGTTTCCGAGTCGACCGAGGCCGTCGCCTCGTCGAGCAGGAGGATCGGGGCGTTCTTGAGCAGCGCGCGGGCGATCGACAGCCGCTGTTTCTCGCCTCCCGAGAGTTTCACGCCCCGCTCGCCGACGTTCGTGTCGAGTTGCTTCGGAAGTTCGCGGGTGAATTTGGCCGCGTGAGCCGCATCGAGGGCCGTCCAGATTTCGTCCTCGGTGGCGTCGCGCTTGGCCAGCAGCAGGTTCTCACGGACGGTGCCGTTGAAGAGGAAGGGCTCCTGCGTGACGTATCCCAGCCGCTCGCGCAGCGATGTCTTTGCAAGTGTGGCGATGTCGGTGCCGTCGATGGTGATCCGCCCCGAGCTGACCTCGTAGAAGCGGTTGAGCAGCGAGAGGACCGTGGACTTTCCAGCGCCCGTCGAACCGACCAGAGCGATCGTCTTGCCCGGTTCGGCATCGAGTTCGACCTCGTTCAGGGTCGGCTGGTCACCGTAGGCGAACGAGACGTTTTCGAACCGCACATGGGCTCGGATCAACTCGGGCAGCCGATCTCCGTCAGCCGCGTTTGGCTCGTCCTCGGAGTCCATGATCTCGAATACCCGATCGCCCGCGGCCCGCGACGAGAAGATCATTTGGTTGAGTTGGCGGAGCTTGGTGACCGGTTCGTAGAAGAGGCTGAGGAGCAGGAAGAAGGTCACCAGCTCGCCTGGCTCCATCCGTCCCTGAATGACCGCTACGCCGCCGAAGCCGAGGACGAGTCCGTAGCCGAGCATCCCGGCGAACGACATGCTCGGGTTGTAGATCGCCCACCACTTCATCAGGTAAAGGGTCGCCTTGCGGACCTTGTCCGACAGCCGGTTGAAGTTCGCATGTTCGTCCGCCTCGGCGGCATAGGATTTGATCTGGCGAATGCCGGCGATGTTGTCGTGCAGGAGGGAGTTCAGCGCGGATGTCGCGTTCCGCTCGGCCTTGTGACGGTGTCGGGCGTCCTTCGAGTAGATCCACGCGCCGACGATCAGGATCGGGATCGGCATGGTGGCCCAGAGCGCGACCTGCCAGTCGGTCAGATACATCACCAAGCCGACGGCAATCAGCTGAATGCCGGCCACCAGCCCGAGCTCGATGCCGTCGATCAGGACCCGCTCCATCGCGGTGACGTCCTCGACGACGCGGGTCATCACGTCGCCCGTGCGACGCGAGTCGAACCAATTGAGCGGCAGCCGCTGGATTTTCCGGTAAAGATCCGAGCGGATGTCGTAGATGACGTTCTGCTCGAAGTGGTTGTTGACGAAGATTCGGGCGCAATTGAGGCCGTCTTTGAGGAAAAAGCTGCCGATCCCCAGAAGCACCCACATCAGCAGCTCCCCGTGGCGCGCCGGATCTGGGAGGATGTCGTCGATCACGAATCCGGTGATCGAGGGGAAAAAGATCACCGCCACGGCCATCAGCGTGGCGCAGAAGAATTGGGCGGTCGCGAGGCCGGGATAGCGCTTCAGGTAGGCGAAAACTCGAAGGACGGAATTCATCGGGCGGCGCACCGTTGTGGCAGTGTCCATCCTTTGTAAAGCCAAGGCTCGCAATGAAGCATTTAAAGGTTGCCGGGGGAGGGCGCGGATCCCTAGTTTTCGCCTCCAAGAAGACCCAATCTTTCAAACAAAACCTTATGGCCAACATTTTTGCCATCATCACCGCCGTGCTCCTGGCGGCTTCCGCCTACCTCGCGTTCAAGAATAACGAGATGTACAAGGACGAGATTTCCGACCGCCAGTCGGAGGAAAGCCGCCTTGATACCAGCCGCAACCGCCTGACCAGTCTGAGGACCCAGCGCGACGACACCATCGCCGAGCGCACCGGGGTCGAGGAAGACACCGTGGTGAAGAAGGATCAGGAAGAAAAGCAGAAGGCGACCAACACCGGACTTCAGGACGACATCGACTCGAAGAAGAGCCAGGTCGAGGACAACGCCCGCAAGATCGCCGAGATCGAGGAGCAAACGAAGGAGCTGGGTGAGATCAGCGACATTGCCGCCAAGATTCGCCGCATGAAGGGTGAGATTGCTTCCCTCGAGGACGAGCAGGCCGACAAGGAAGCCACTCTGGCCCGACTGCTGGGCGAGAAGTCGTCCACCGAGGCGACCATTAGCAACTACAACACGGAGAACGAGGCGATCACCAATCAGCGTTCGTTCTTCGACAGCGCGCGGATCAGCGCGATCTACGCCCCTTGGGGTTTCGTCACGCTGAACGCCGGTAACGGCGCAGGTGTGGTGAGCGGCTCTTCGCTCGACGTCGTTCGCGACGGTGAGACGGTCGCCAAGCTCCGCGTCCGCTCGGTCGAGTCCGGCCGTGCCGCGGCCGACGTCGTCCCGGATTCGCTTTCCGAAGACATCACGCTCATGGTTGGGGATCGGGTGGTTCCCTCCGCTGCCGATGAGCCCGCCAAGCCGGAACCGAAGGAAGAGGCGGCCGAAGATGGTCTTTCCGTCGACTGAAGCCTGAGCCGCTCGAACCCCTTTCAAACAACCCAATGAAGGTCCTATTCTACATTCTCTCGGTGCTCGCCATCTGTGCGGCGGCCTATTTCTCGAACGTCAACAAGTCGAACTTCCTCGAGCAGCAGCAGGTCCGGAAGGACACGATCGCTCTGAATCGCCGGGTTTCGGCCGAAGGCGACAAGACCGAAGCCCAGCTGAAGGACGAGAAGAAGAAGCTTACCAGCGCGAAGGAGGAAAACGCCGAAGTGGTTCAGAGCATCGCCAGCCTCGAAGGCAAGGCGCAGGGCCTGAAGCGCGAGCTCGGCGAGATCGAAGCCGAACTTGAAGAGCAGGAGCAGACGCTCGCCGATGCCGAGAAGGCTCGTCTCGAGGTCGAGAAGGCCCTGACCGACATGGGTCTCCAAGGTCCGTTCACGATGGACAGCATTCAAGGCAATATCAAGTTGCTTGAGGACAAGCGCAAGGAGCTCACCCAATCGATTGGCGAGCTGGAGAACAACATCGGCGCCGCCGAGAAGTCGGTTGCTCGCAACCGCGACAACATCGATCGCCTTTCCCAGCGCAAGCAGGCCCGCAATCGCCGCATCGCCGCCAACGCCATGGAGTCGGTCATCACGGCCGTCGACCAGGACTGGGGTTTCGTCGTGGTCGGAGCCGGTAGCAACAGCGGCTTTAGCCCGCAGAAGCGTCTGATCGTGAAGCGTGACGGCCGCGTGATCGCCGAGGTCAAGCCCTCCAGTATCGAGGCCAGCCAGACGATCGCCGAAATCGACTACGAAACGGTAGTCCCGGGAGTCCGCATCCAGCCGGGCGACCGCGTCATCATCTCCAAGCCGGCCGCGAACTGAGCCGTCCTTCGGTCTGATTTTCCCGCCTCCGCGTGCTTGATCGCCGCGGAGGCTTTTTTATGCTCCCGCCATGCGCTTGATGAAGTTCCTCGGTTTGTTGTCGGTCCTCGGACTGATTCTCGCCCTCGGTTCGTGCACGACCAGCGATCCGGATCTGGACCCGAAACCGACGACCCCACAGTCGAGTTCCAGCCAGAATCCGTGGAATCGTCCGATTTCCGGTCAAGGTGGCGGCGCGATCGGTGGTGCGCTGCCGAATCAGATGCGTCGCTGATCCTAGCCGGATTCGTCGGTTATCGGTGATATGGTTCGCCGCGCTTGAGCGTGGCGACCCGGTAGAGCTGCTCAAGCAGGACGACCAGTGCCAGTTCGTGCTGGAGGGTCAGGCTCGAGAGTTGCCAGAGGTCGTCCGCGGCTTTCCGAAGTTCTTCGGTGTGGCCATCGGATGCGCCGATCAGGAACGACACCCTCTTGATGTCACCGCGCATTTCGAGGGAGGTCAGCCGCGATTCCCAGCTGGCGGTTTCGAGCGCCGTGCCCCGTTCGTCGAGCGCGATCCGATAGTCGCCTTCGGAGCGCTCCAACAGGGTGGCTGAGACGCTCTCGGAGTCGCCTGCCTTGATGTGGACCAGCTCGTAGTTCCCGTAGCGTCCCAAGCGCTTGAGATACTCGGCCACGCCCGCCTTGGCGTAGGCGAGAGCGGGCTTTCCGGCGACGATGATGCGGATGCGCACGGGGCGATCCAATGGCGCCGGACCGGCCAGACCAAGGGAATTGTTTCCGGGCGGGTGTGGGTCGAAGTCGAGGCTTGCGGGGCGGCGCGGGGCAGAGAATACTTAGGACATATGAAGTATCTGCTTCTTCTCCTTCCGGTATTCGTGTCGTGCACCGGAACCGATCCACATTCGGAGGTCGCCCACAACCGCAAGGTGATGGCGCTTCAGGAGAAGTTCGATCGCTTTGACTACAATGCCAACGGCAAGCTGACCCGCACGGAGATCGAGCAGGGACTGCGCGAATCGTCCGTGGAAGGAGTGACTCCCGCAGAGATCGACGCGTTGATGAAGCACTACGACATCAACGACGACGGCGGGATCTCACGCTGGGAGGCCCAGCACGCGATCAACTCGCCGCTTCCAGAGCACCAGTAGTGGCCTAAGCGGTCAGCGGATCCGCTCAAGCAGCCACGGCAGCAGCGCTTCGACCGGCAGGCGTTCCTGCTCCATCGAGTCGCGGTGGCGGACGGTCACGGTGCCTTTGTTCTCGTCGCCATTCTCGCCGAGTGTGTCGAAGTCGATGGTGATACAGAAAGGCGTGCCGACCTCGTCCTGGCGACGGTAGCGGCGTCCGACCGCGCCACCGTCGTCGTAGAAGACGGTCATCCACGGCTGCAGGGTCTTCTGGATCTCCTTGGCGATCCGGACCTGCTCCTCGTTCTTCTTCAGCAGCGGGAAAATGCCGACCTTGATCGGCGCCATGCGCGGCGTGAAGCGCATCACGGTGCGAGTCTCGGTCTTGCCCTTGTCACCGGTGACTTCCTCTTCGTCGAAGGCCTCGCAGATCAGGGCGAGAACGGTCCGGTCGCAGCCGGCGGACGGCTCGACGACGTGCGGGATGAAGCGTTCCTTGGTTTCCTCGTCGAAATATTCGAGCGGTCGACCGGAGCCCTCCTGGTGGACACCGAGGTCGTAGTCGGTCCGATAGGCGACTCCTTCCAGCTCCTGGATGCCGAACGGGAACTCGAACTCGATGTCGTAGGTCTTCTTCGAGTAGAAGGCGCGCTCGTCGTCGGGAACGTCGAGGATGTGCAGTTTCTCCCGGGGGATACCGATCTCCTCGTAGAAGCAGAGGCGGCTCTCAAGCCACTCGTCGGTCAGGCGCAGGCCGTCTTCCGGGCGGCAGAAATACTCGATTTCCATCTGCTCGAACTCACGGCTGCGGAACGTGTAGTTGCGCGGGTTGATCTCGTTGCGGAACGACTTGCCGACCTGTGCGATACCGAACGGCAGCTTGATGCGGTTCGAATCGAGGATGTTCTTGTACTGGCAGAAGATCGACTGCGCGGTCTCCGGGCGGAGGAAGGCGATCGCGTTCGGATCGTTGTCGTCAGCGGAAGCGCCGACGCGGGTCTGGAACATCAGGTTGAACTCGCGCGCCTCCGTGAGGAGGGAGCCGTTCTCCGGATTGAAACGGGTGGTTCCCGTGAGCTCCTCGCGTTTCTCCTCGAGCAGTTCGAGTTCCTTCGGCGAGACCTTCTTGTCGGGCATGAACTGGCCGTAGAACTGTCGTGCCGTCTTCTTGGCGGAATCGGGTTCCTTGCCGGTCGGAACGAGCACCGCGAACGCCTTGTCGGTGCTCCAGCCGGATGCCTCGTGTTTGGCACCGGAGTACCAAACGGCGGTGCCGTCCTGCGGCTCGATCTGGTCGGCGCGGAGGCGGGCCTTCGAGAGCAGGCAGTCGCACATCGGATCGCTGAAGCCATCGAGGTGGCCCGAGGACTTGAGGACCTGCTGCATGGTCAGGATGGAGCCGTCCATGCCGAGCACATCATCGCGCTCCTGTACGGTCTTGCGCCACCAGTAGTCCTTGAGATTGCGCTTCAGTTCGGCGCCCAGCGGGCCGTAGTCCCAGCAACCGTTGAGTCCGCCGTAGAGTTCGCCTGCTTGGAAAATGAAGCCGCGGCGTTTGCACAGGGAGACGATCTTCTCCATGCGTACGGGGTCGGTGTGGTCTTTGTTGGCCATGAGCTTGTCCGGGAAAGGTGGGCGGGGAGGAAATCAGCCCGACTCCCCGCGGGCAAGGCGGGATTGTGCGGTCTGTCCGGACGCTCCAGACTCCGGCATGGTCCGCTGTCCGTGGGTGCCGGAGCACCTTGATGCCTACGTCGCCTATCACGACACCGAGTGGGGCGTGCCGTCCCGGGACTCCCGGTATCTGTTCGAAATGATCTGCCTGGAAGGCGCCCAGGCGGGTCTGTCGTGGTGGACGGTGCTGCGCAAGCGCGACCGTTATCGCGAGGTGTTCCGGAATTTCGAGCCGGCCGAGGTGGCCCGGATGACCGACCGCCAACTGGAGCGGCTCGTTGCGGATCCGGGGATCATCCGTCATCGAGGAAAGATCTTTTCGGTCCGGCAGAACGCCCGGGCGTGGCTGGATCTCGCGGACAGGGAAGGGGACCAGGTCGGGTGGCTGTGGGGATTCGTCGGGGACGAACCCAAGGTCAACCGACCGAAGGTGATGGCCGATTACCCGACGACCTCGCCCGAATCCGACGCCCTCAGCAAGGCCCTCCGCAAGGCCGGGTTCAATTTTGTCGGCTCGACCACGATGTATGCCTTCATGCAGGCGGTCGGCATGGTGGATGATCACTCGGTCAGTTGCTTTCTCGGCGGCCCCGCAAACAAGGGTTCGTAGTTCCGCCTTTAGGCGGTCTTCTGGCGAGTGAGTTGAGCGGAGGAAGCGCAAGAAGGTAGGTACGCGACTGTGTGATCGGGCGGACTCGCCAGCCCCCTGAAGGGGGGACTACGAACCCTGCTGCGTGACTGGTGGGAGGGGTTCCGTCTGGTTGCCCTCGGCGACGGACGAGCGAGGCGCTCGTCCCTACCTAGAAGCATCACCAGGTGTAATGCGCCTTGAAGGTGATCTTCCTTTCCTCATCCGGCTTCAACGGCACTTTGAACTCGATCGTCTGGGCGTCCTTCTTCTCGAACTCCATGCTGGCGTCCCGGATCTCCCAGTTCGACCAACGCCAGAGGTGCTCGCGAACAAGGATGGTCTTCGGCTCTTTCGAGCGGTTCTTCACGACCACCTCGATCGTCTCGCGCATCCAGCTTTCGCGGTCCTTGCGCTCGAAATTGGTGATGGTCCGCTCGCCGACGAGATCGAAGGCGTTCCCGGTGTAGATGCTGAGTTCCTCGTTTCGTGGTGTGTGGTCGATGTTGTTCTCGCCGACGAACTCCAGGTTGCCGTCGGCATCGTCCGCCCGGTAGAAGCGAACCCGGCCGGCCGGAAGCGGCATGCCGAGGCCGCTTTCCTCGTTGTTGGTGAACTCCCAGAAGATCGCGACGTCCTTGGAAAACTTCTGTCCCTGAATCGGATTGGTACTGCGTCCGCCGTGGTAGCGCATGTTCACCGGATCATAGATGTAGGCCTTGCTGGCCTTGACTTCGGGTGCCCGGATGAATTCGACCTGCTTCGTCTCCTTGTCGCGGATGGTGAGTTGGCGGGGCAGGGTGTAGAGGTGGAAGTCGTCGAAGGCTTTCTCTTCCACATGACCCGCTCCCGCCTGATCGGCCCTCGCCATTTCCATCATCGCCCGTCGAACGGTGGGATCCGGCTGCATGATGTTCACATCGCCCGCCACCAGTTTCACCTTCGCATCGTTGAAGACCGTGCCGCTGTGGTTGCCGATGGTGATCCAGCCGGTCATCGTCACCGTCTCCCCCTTTTCCGGCGCCACCAGATTGTAGTCGGCTTCCCAGCGAAAGCCGTTGCTCAGGTAGGAAAGCTGGGCATCGAACTCGGCGGGCTCGGCCGCTGCGATCTGCCACGAGAGGGTCGGGCGAAGGATCGAGCCGTCGCCGAGCGTCGGGAAAAGCGGCTCGCCCGGGAGTTGGAAGCGGAACTTGCCGTCGACTTCGATGATCGGCTCCTGACTCTGGCCACCGGGAACGAAACCGGAACGGATAATCTTGCCCCGGACCTTCTCGACCCTGCCGTCCGGATAAGTCGTGCGGAAGTCGATGGTCTGGCCTTCGAAGTGGTTGAGCAGCAGCCAACGGTTGACCGGGTCGTTGCGGTAGCCTTGCTCGAGAATCGAGAAATCCGCCTTGCCGGCGGGATCACGGAGAACCACCGAATCCGGTTGGACCCGGGCGGTTGCGCGGTCGAAGCTGACGAATGTCTCACCGGCCCTGAGTTTCAGCGGGACCGTCTCACGGATGACGGCGAGGTCACGGTTGTAAATGGTCAGGGCGGTTTCGGCGGAGAGCAGCGGCGTCAGGGCCGCGGCGATGAGGAGTGTGGATTTCATGGTTATCCACCATTGAATCCCTGCCGTCCGTCTGTGACATGAAACTGAGGGAATCCACCCCGTCACAGGACCGGTGCCGCGAGACGGGCGGCCCTGCAGGCGAGCCGGAAGGCGACGTTGCGCTCCGTGAAGTCTTCCATCGCCACTTCCCGGGAGCGCTCGAAGTCGTGCTCCAGCATCTCTCGTAGGTCGCTGATGAATGCCCGGTCGGTCGTCACCGCGGTGATCTCGAAATTGAGCCGGAAAGACCGGTTGTCGAGATTGCCGGTGCCGACGAATCCGTATCGATCGTCGACCAGCATCACTTTCTGGTGAAGGAAGCCGGCCGTGTAGCGGAAGAGGCGGATGCCGTAGGGGAGCGCTTCCTCGTAGAACGTGAATGCGGCGAGCCAGACCATGAGGTGATCGGCTTTCTCCGGGAGCAGGATCCGCACGTCGACACCCCGCAGTGCGGCGGTCTGAAGGGCGGTCAGCACGCCGGCGTCGGGAACGAAGTAAGGTGAGGTGATCCACAGGCGGTCCCGTGCGCTGGCACAGGCCTCGGCGACCACCAACTGCCACGAATCGGCCGGGTCGGCGGGACCCGTCGGAAGAATCGCCGTGATCTCGTCGTGAGGCTGTGGGTCACCGTCCCAGTCGAGGTCCTCGATCCGCGCGTCGGCGGCCCAATTCCAATCCTCGAGGAATACGAGTTGGATTGCCTGGACGGTCGGGCCACGCAACTGCAGGTGGGTGTCCCGCCATGCTCCGAACTTCTCGTCCCGTCCCAGATACTCGTCGCCGACATTGAGTCCGCCGATGAAGGCCTCGCGGCCGTCGACCACCACGATCTTGCGGTGGTTGCGGAAGTTGATCTGCAGCCGTGACCACCAGAATCGGTTGGTGCCGAAGGAATGGCATTCGATTCCGGCGATCTCCATCTCCCGGAGATAGCTGTGCGGCAATTTGTGGGAACCGATCTCGTCGAAGAGAAAGAACACGCGAACGCCGGCTTTCGCACGACCGATGAGCGCTTGTTGGAACTTGGTGCCGATCCGGTCGTTCTTCACGATGAAGAAGTTCACGAGGAGGTAGCGTTCCGCCGATTCGATGGCGCGGAAGATGGCCTCGAAGGTCTCGTTTCCATCGATGAGGAGTTCGATGTCATTGCCCTTGGTGAAGGGTAGGCCGCCAAGTTGCTCCGCGGCCCGGCCGAAAGCGTCATCGGGTCTCAACTCAAACTCTTTCAGGTGGCCGTGCAGATTTTCATGAAGCGTCCGGAGATCCCGGTCCTCCGCCCGGCGGGCCCGGACGTAGCCGGAGAATCGCCTGCGCCCGGCGATCCAGTAGAACGGGATGGCGATCCACGGGACCACCAGCATGCAGACGATCCACGCGATCGTGCCCTGCGCCGTGCGCCCGTGGATCAGCACGTGAATGACGTGCACCACCCCGACCGCATGGAAGAGAAGCAGTCCGAGTGCGACGCCAACGGCGGACCATTCGATTTGTCCCACATCGCCAGCCTAGCAGCCGGGAAGGGGGAGGGAAGCACGAACGGGAGGGGTGCCGTGCGGGTGAAGTGATATAAAGATAAAGAAATCGATTGACCCGGATATGGTAAATCTATATCTCCCCGCCAACCCAATTCCGAACCATGTTGTATCAAGCGCCCATTACCGACTCGAATCTCCGCGATCTTTGCGGCGGGTTCACGGGTGCGTGCCTTCATGGATCGCGGCCATCCGAGAGTCTGCCGGCAGGTTGGACCGGACCGATGGTCGAAAAGATGCCCGGAAGCAGGGGGAGATCGCTCTAGCGGCTCCAGACAGCTGAAAATCAACGATTTCGCTGCCCTGCTTCCCAACGGAAGCGGGGTTTTTTGTGCTCCGAGATCGTTGGGAAAGGGCGCGGATCCCATCCCGATCTCTTCATGAACAGGTCCTGAGACCGAATCAGTCATTCCCACATCCATTCCCTCCGCGAGTCGGAGGCGTGCTCCAACGTTTTGTATCCAGGTGTTCGATAGACACCGAAGATATATCAAAACGATTACGGAAGAGTTATGCCTTCGAGGCGGGGGAAGATAAAACGTTGACCTTGGTGTAGCGGTAGCACCCCGCGTTGTGAGCGCGGCGGCGTCGGTTCGAATCCGTCAGGTCACCCCATTTTCTCCTAAGCCATGACCACTCCCGTTCTCCATCGTATCACCGTACTGATCCTCAACCGTCACTGGTTGGCGATCGACGCGACGACCCCGGCCTGTGCCTTCACGCACCTGGCTGCCGGCACGGCGCGGGCACTCTGGATTTCGAACGGATCGTTCCAGCCTCTCGAATGGGAGGACTGGACAGGCCTCGAAGTTCCGGAAGGTGTCGCATCGGTCGGAACACCCGGTCGGCGGGTCCGGATCCCGACGGTGCTGGTGCTCAACTGCTTCGATCGCGTCCCCATGGTCCGGCCGGTATTCGGGTTCCGGGGCATCTGGGAGCGGGACGGCGGACGGTGCCAGTATTCCGGACGGGAGCTCTCGCCGGGCGAGGCGAACATCGACCATGTCGTGCCGCGCTCGCGCGGTGGCGGCGACCACTGGGAGAACTGCGTGCTCGCCGACCGCCGGATCAATACGCGCAAGGGTGCGCGGACCCCCGAAGAAGCCGGACTGCGGTTGCTGCGGGAGCCGCGGATCCCGTCGGTGGTTCCGGCCACCATGAGAATCCGCAACTTCTGGAACATCGAAGACTGGAATCATTTCTTATGAATCTCGACGTCCGAAAGCGAAGCGGCCGCGAAGGGTTTTCCCGGATCGGTTCCGCACATCCGCCTCAGGAGGTCGCATCCCAACAGTAGCTCAGGAAGGTAGAGCATCGACTGAAACTCGACGGTCGCGGGTTCGACTCCCGCCAAAACACACGGAGGTCTCCCGTTCCGGTCCCGCAAGCGGCAGCCGCGGACGGGCCTTGTGAAGGCCGCCACTCCCGGATCGCCGCGGCGACCGGTGACGCGGTGCTTCCCGCCCGGAAACGGTGGAGCGGGAGGACCTCCAACCCTCATTCACAAACCAATGGAACCATTCACCACCATTCTCATCGTCGTGGGCGCGCTTGCGCTCACTCTCGCAATCATCGCACGGAACGTCTGGCTGAAACTGGTCACGACCGTGACGGTTCACCAGCACCAGGCGACGTTGCTGTTCCGCTACGGAAAGCTGCTGCGTCAGCTTGAGGCCGGCCGCCACCGGTTGGTCGGGGCAGGGCACGAAGTCCTGACTTTCGACACCCGTTGGAAGGACATGCCGATCCAAGGCCAGGAATTCATGACCGCCGACAAGGCGGGCGTGAAGGTCAGCGGAGTCGTCCGCTACCGGATCGCCGATCCGGTGGTCTTCCAGTCGGCTTCCGACCATCCGGTTGGTGCCCTTTACATCTCGGCGCAACTCGCGTTGCGTGACGGGATCGGAGGGCTCGACCTGGAAGCGGTGCTCGAACGGAAGGCATCCCTGACGGACGCGCTCACCGAGCGCGTCCGCAAGGAGTCCGCCGAACTCGGGATCGAAGTCTCGTCCGTCGCGGTCAAGGATCTCTCGATCTCCGGCGACATCCGTCGGGTCTTCACCGAGGCACTGACCGTGCGGCAGCAGTCGCTGATCAGCCTCGAAAAGGCCCGTGCCGAAGCGGCCGCAATGCGGACGCTGGCAAACGGCGCGAGGGTCTTCGAGACCCACCCGGCCTTGCTGCAACTGAAGTTCCTCCAGACGCTCGAACGGGCCGACGGAGGTATCACCCAGCCCCTCGCTCTCGGAGCCGCCGGGCAGTGGCTGGATTTCCTCAAAAAATGACAATCCCGGGGAGGGAGGCGCTCTTCCCTCCCCATTTTTCAAACCATGAAAACTTTTCTGACCGAACGGCTGCTGCTTCGCCCGATGCAGGTCACCGACGCGGAGCCGATCACCTGCTTGCTCCAGGAGAGGCGGGTCGTCGAAACCCTCGCTGTCGTGCCTTGGCCCTACCAACGCCATCACGCCGACGAGTGGCTCGTGCGCATCCTTGGTGCCCAAGAAGATGGCCGATTCCATACATTCGCGATCACGTTGCGCGATGGCGGCGAATTCGTCGGGGTCATCGGGATCCATCCGGAAGCCAATGGCTTCTGGGCCGAAGTCGGCTACTGGCTAGGCATCGACCATTGGGGCCGCGGCTACATGACCGAGGCCTTGCAGGAGATGATCCGGTACGGCTTCGAGGAACTTGGATTGCGGCGGGTGGAATCCCACCACTTCGCCCACAACCCCGCCTCGGGCCGCGTGATGCAGAAGGCCGGGATGAATTACGAAGGCTCCCAGAAGCTGAGGGCGGCCCGCTTTGACCAACTATACGACCGAGTGAACTACGGTCTGACCGATGACGAGTGGCGGGCCGCCGCCATCGAATTAAGAACTACGGGCGAGAACGCCCGAACCACCTGAAATGAAAATTCTGACACAAGAGGACCTGATTGCCGCCGGCTACCAGCCGGGACCGGTCTTCAAGGAGATGTTCGAGAAGCTCGCGGAACTCGAAGAGCGCGGGATCACGGACAAGAAGTACGCGCTGAAGCTGCTCGCCCGCGAGTTCGGCAAGCCGTCGCCGAAGGCGATGATGCGCAAGAAGGCGGCACCCGTCGCCGAGGCGATCCGGCCGGAGACCGACGACGAGAAGTCGAACGTCGAAGCGGTCCGTCGCAAGATGGACGAGCTGCTCAAGGTGCCGGTCATCGCGCGTGGCTCGATCATGCCCGACGCCTGCCCTGCGGGTGCCGGCAAGGCGGTGATCCCGGTTGGCGGCGCGATCGCGGTTGAGAACGCGATCATTCCGTCGGCGCATTCGGCCGACATCTGCTGCTCGATGTTCGCGACCTTCTACGATGCCCGTAGTGAGGTGGCGAAGGAACTCGACGCGCTGACCACGGCGACGCGTTTCGGCCAAGGCCATCGTCATCTCGATGACCTCGTCCACGACCCGGTCCTCGACGAGGATGTGTGGAGCAACCGTTTCCTCACCGGGATGCGTGACCGCGCCCATGCACACATCGCCGACCAGGGGGATGGAAACCACTTCGCTTATCTCGGTGAGGTGGATGTCGACCCGTCGATGCTCGCAATGCTTCGGCTGACCGGGCACGGCGAACTGGCAGCGAAGCTCGAGGCAAAGCGTTACCGCGTTCTCGTGACCCATCATGGGTCGCGAGGGCTCGGCGCGCACGTCTACAAGCGCGGCCAGGCGGTGGCGCTGAAGCACACCGAGCGGGCGGGGAACCATATCCCGCCTGCCGCGGCGTGGATCGATGCAAAGTCGCCCGAAGGTCGCGAATACTGGGAGGCCCTCGAATACGTCGGTCTCTGGACCAAGGCGAACCACCGCGCGATCCATCGCCGATTCCTCGAACGGATCGGCGGGGCGTCGGTCGCGGACGTCGGCAACGAGCACAACTTCGTGTGGCAGCGTGGCGACATGTATTTCCACGGCAAGGGGGCGACTCCGGCGTGGAAGGACAGCGACGGACGTCCGCAGCTCGGGTTGATTCCGCTGAACATGGCCGAGCCGATCCTGCTGGTGCTGGGCGGCGACCGCGAGGAGTTCCTCTCGTTCGCGCCGCACGGTGCCGGCCGGAACATGTCGCGCACGGCTCTGAAGCGGAAGTTTCCCGACGAAGCGTCCAAGCGAGCCGAGATCGAGCGTTCGACCGAGGGAATCGACGTCCGTTGGTTCTGCGGTCAGCCGGACCTCAGCGAAACGCCTTGTGCCTACAAGAACGCCGCCTCGGTGAAAGCCCAGATCGGCGAGTTCGGCCTGGCCGAAGTCGTCGCGGAGATCCGTCCGCTTGGCTGCATCATGGCGGGCGATTCCGGTCGCTCTTGGCGTGATCGGGAAAAGCCTCTGACGCCGAAACAGAAGCGCCAGATCCAGCACCGCAAGGATCGCCGTCGGATGAACCAGGACCTGCGCGAGTGGTGACGATGAGTCTGCGACGAGCCAAGCGCGTGGAGAAGGACTGCTTTCGAAAGAAGGTCCGGGCTCTCCATCGGGAGCGCCGCCAATTGTGGAGGGCGACCCGCGATGCCGAAGTGGTTCCGTTGGAGAAGCCTTACCAGCGGGGCTGGTTGCGTAGCTTCCGGTGGAGCGAGACCGCACGGGGTCGGAAGGACTTCGATGACTTCGAAGGCCTTCTGGCCCTTTTTCAGTGCGAGCAGTGGTCCCGCTTTTCCGACTTCCGTCCTCCGCGCTGGCTCACATGGACGGGCCGGATGAGATGGGCTCCCTATCTGAAGTTCAAACCGCGTGAGTTGCTTCGTCGCTGCGAGTCTCCGGGGTGGACCCGGTATTTCGAGATCTCCAGTCGCCGGCCCGTGGAAGGCAGCGGCCATCTCCGCTCGTTGATTGCGATCGGATGGGGCGGAGTGGTCCGCTTCAGCCATCCCGAGTGGCTGGTGCCACGGATCGAACCGTTCATGGTCACCCACCGGCGCATCGTGCAACCGGAGGCCGAGGCACGGCTTGCCGAGATCCAAAGGTGGATCGACCGACACGGAGGGGAGGCGGTCTTCATGCGTGCGCTGGAGGAACGAAGATGGCTTGAGATAGACGACCGGCATCGGCGGAGAGCCGAGGCGGACCTGAGGGAAGTCAGGGAGGAATTGGAAGGGCGCGGATTCATCCGCGCCTTTCGCGTATGGTTCCGGAGCGAGCTAAAGCTCGCGGTCCAATCCATCGCTGGCTAGACCGGGAGGCGTGACGCTTGAGATCTCCACGCCTGCGCTGCTCTTTCCGGCGATCAGCTTGCTGTTCCTGTCGTTCACCAACCGCTTCCTCCATCTGTCAGCGTTGATCCGTGAACTGCATCGCGACTGGCTTGAACGTCGGGACGACACGCTGATGGACCAGATCTCGAATCTCAGGAAGCGCCTCGTACTGATCCGTTGGATGCAGTTTCTAGGGGCGGTCAGCTTGTTTCTCTGCGTGACCGCGATGGTGCTTGTGGTCGCCGGGGTCCAGAAGATCGCGGTGCCCTGTTTCGCCACCGCCTTGGTCCTGATGGGCGGTTCGCTGGCGTGCCTGATGGTCGAGGTTTGGATTTCCGGAGGCGCCCTGAGAATCCTGCTCAAGACGATCGAGGATCGGAAGTAATGACTCCCCCGGTGCGTATGCCTCGGACGATGTTCCGATTCCTGCTCGCTCTCTTCCTCGTCGTCGCTGCCAGCGCCAAGCCTCCGAACGTGATCGTCATCCTCGCTGACGATCAGGGATGGGGGGATCTGAGCATGAACGGCAATCGGGACCTCTCCACTCCGCACATCGATTCGCTCGCGGCGCAGGGGGCGAGTTTCGACCGCTTTTTTGTTCAGCCCGTATGCGCCCCGACGCGGGCCGAATTCCTCACGGGCCGGTTCTTTTCGCGCACGGGCGTGCGGGGCGTGTCGACGGGTGACGAACGGCTGAATCCCGACGAACGCACGCTTGCCGATGTGCTCAAGGAAGCGGGCTACGCGACGGCGGCCTTTGGGAAATGGCACAACGGAACCCAACCGCCCTATCACCCCAACGATCGTGGCTTCGAGCACTACGAAGGGTTTACTTCGGGGCATTGGGGGCACTACTTCGATCCGTGGCTCGAGCGGAATGGCGAGCTGTTCAAGGCGGCCGGCTACATCACCGACGACCTCACCGATCGGGCCTTGAAATTCATGGGGGAGAATACCGGCGGTCCGTTCTTCTGCTACATCGCCTACTGCACGCCGCACTCGCCGATGCAGGTGCCCGACCGGTTCTTCGACAAGTTCGCCGACAAGAAGCTGGAGATGGAATACGGTGGCTTTCCCGGTCGCGAAGCGCACACCCGCGCCGCGCTGGCGATGGTGGAGAACGTCGATGAGAATGTCGGTCGCGTGCTCGACAGTCTCAAGCGGTCAGGCATCGCCGATAATACGATCGTGATCTACTTCTCCGACAACGGTCCGAACGGCCCAAGATGGAATGGCGGGATGAAGGGGACGAAGGGCAGCGTCGACGAAGGTGGCGTGCGGGTGCCGTGCGTGGTGCGATGGCCGGAGCGGATCAAGCCGGGCACTGCAATCAAGTCGGTCGCCGGTGCGGTGGACCTGCTACCGACCCTCGCTGCGGCGGCCGGAGTGTCGGTGGGTGCGGAGAAGCCTCTCGACGGTGTGAATCTGTTGCCAGCGTTGGAAGGGAAGGCAGAGACTCCGCAGGATCGTCTGTTGATCTCGGTCCAAGGTCGTGGAGAGCGGGCCCGATGCAGTGTGCGGAGCCAGCGGTTTCGCTGGGTGAAAGGCGGGGGACTTTATGATCCGATGAAGGATCCTGGACAGAAGAAGGACCTGACGGCGGAGTATCCGGATGAGGGGAAGAGGATGCGGGATTTCGCCACAAAGTATCTCGCCGAGGTCGCACCGAACCTGAAGAACGACCAACGACCCTTCACGGTGGGTTACAGTCCGGTGACCTGGCTTCCGGCGCGCGACGGAGTTCCGAAAGGAGGCGTGAAGCGTAGCGGGCGGGCTCCGAACTGCTCCTTTTTCACCCACTGGACCAAGCCGTCCGACTCGATCGAGTGGCACGTCAAGGTGGGCTCAGCCGGTCGATACGAAGCGATCCTACACTACACCTGCCCGGAGTCCGACGTCGGTTCGTCGATCGAGCTCTCGCTGGGCGATGCCAAACTGCATGCCACCATCACCGAGGCCCATGACCCGCCCCTGTATGGCATGGAAAGCGACCGCAGCGATCGCGGTGGGTCGGAGTCGTTCGTGAAGGATTTCAAGCCGATGCGGTTGGGTGAGATTGATCTGCCAGAGGGCGAAGGCACACTCCGGTTGAAGGCGATCGAGGTGCCGGGCGATTCCGTGGCCGAGGTGCGATGGATCGAATTGCGGCGATCCGAGGATTGAAGCGTGGCATGGGGAGCTGCCATAGGTTTTGCATGAAACGGGTGATTCTCGGTGCGTCGCTTCTCCTCGCGATCGGTTCTGCAACGGCCGCCGGGCTCGACGCTTATGTGGAGCGATTCAACCGGGAGGACGAAGAGCTCTATTCGAACATCCCGAACTCGGAAGCGCTCGCGTTCTTGCGGAAGAACATTCCGCTCTTCGAATGTCCGGACGAGGATATCGAACGCACCTACTACTTCCGCTGGTGGACCTACCGGAAGCACGTCCGCAAGACGCCCGAGGGCTACGTCGTGACCGAGTTTCTTCCGCAGGTATCGTGGTCTAGGAAATACAACACGATCTGCTGTCCGGCGGGACACCAGTTCCGCGAAGGGCGCTGGCTGCACGATGGCGAAATCATATCTGATTATGCCCGCTTCTACTTCGGCGGTGGTGGGAAGCCGCGGCAGTACAGCTTCTGGGCCGCCGATTCGGTGCTGAACTACTGCATGGTCCGTGGAGATGACACGCTCGCGTTGGATCTGCTGGATGAGTTGGTTGGGAACTACCGGGAGTGGGAGAAGGTCCGCCTGCTTCCAGACGGGCTGTTCTGGCAGATTGACGATCGCGACGGGATGGAAGTGTCTGTCGGTGGCAGCGGCAGGCGTCCGACGATCAACAGCTACATGTTTGGCGACGCGCGGGCGATCGCGTCGATCGCCACCAAGGCAGGTCGGCCCGAGATCGCGAAAGAGTTCACTGCCAAGGCGGAGCGCTTGCGTGAATTGGTCAACGAGCGGTTGTGGAGCGAGAAGGACAAGTTCTACAAGACCCTGCCGGGTAAGGGGAGCGCGGCGAGTTCCGAGGAGGCCGAAGAGTGGGTTGATGTGCGCGAACAGCACGGATTCACGCCGTGGTATTTCCATCTTCCCGAGAAGGGGAAGGGGCGCGAAGTCGCATGGCGGCAACTGATGGATCCGAAGGGGTTCCGCGCGCCGTTCGGCCCGACGACCGCGGAGCGGAGGCATCCCGGTTTCAAGATTTCCTACGAAGGTCACGAGTGCCAGTGGAATGGACCGAGTTGGCCTTTCGCGACGAGCGTCACGCTCACGGCGATGGCGAACGTGTTGAACGATTATCCGCAGCAGGCGATCTCGCGTCAGGATTACCTGGAGGTCCTCAAGACCTACGCCCGAAGTCACCAGCGGGAGAAAGATGACGGCAGTGTGGTCTGCTGGATCGATGAGAACCTGAACCCGCTCACCGGCGACTGGATTTCCCGCACCCGGTTGAAGTCGTGGAAAGACGGAACCTGGGACCCGGGCAAGGGCGGGAAGGAAAGGGGCAAGGACTACAACCACTCGACCTTCTGCGATCTCGTGATCACCGGGTTGGTCGGGCTCCGGCCGCGGGCGGACGATGTGGTCGAGGTCAACCCGCTGATCCCGCAGGACGGCTGGGACTGGTGCCGGATGAGCAACCTGCTCTATCGCGGTCGCCTGTTGACCATCCAGTGGGATCGCGATGGCAGCCGGTTCGGCAACGGCGCGGGGCTGAAAGTGTTTGCCGACGGCAAGCTGATCGCCGAAGCGGACGGGTTGCAGCGTGTGAGCGGCAAGCTCCCCTGAGCAGGCAAAGGCTCTTCGGGATTGATGCCTCCTCCCGACCGTTCATGATTTCCGGAGTGGATCTTTTCTCGCCGAACAAGCCGTCGGAACCGAAGGCGCTCAGTGTCACGCAGCTGGTGCGGCGGATGAAGAACCTGCTCGAGATCGAGCTGGGCGAGCAGTGGGTGGAAGGAGAGGTGTCGAACCTGCGCAAGCAGGGCAGCGGTCACTGGTATTTCTCGCTGAAGGACGAGCGGGCCCAGATTTCCTGCGCGATGTTCGGCGCGCGCAAGCGACCGGGAGCGGATGTGCTGGATGACGGAGCCAAGGTCCGGGTGTTCGCCGAACCGAGCGTTTATGAAGCGCGCGGGCAACTGCAGATCATCGTCAGCAAGGTGGAGCTCGCCGGCCAGGGGGAACTCCAGGCCCGTTTCGAGGCGTTGAAGCGGAAGCTGGAGGCGGAGGGGTTGTTCGCCGCGGAACGGAAGAAGAAGCTGCCTGCATTCCCGATGCGGATCGGCTTGGTGACATCCGGCACGGGCGCCGCGATCCGCGACATGCTGAACGTGCTCGAGCGTCGTGCGCCGTGGGTCGAACCGGTGCTTTTCCCGGTCCGGGTGCAGGGGAAGGGGGCTGAGCGCGAGATCGCCGAGGCGATCCGGCAGATGGGCGATCCGGAGAAATACGAGATCCCCCGCTGCGACTTGCTAATTGTCGGTCGCGGAGGCGGCTCGCTCGAGGATCTCTGGAATTTCAACGAGGAGATTGTTGCCCGTGCGATTGCCGATTGTCCGCTGCCGGTGATCTCGGCGGTCGGTCACGAGATTGACTTCACGATCGCCGACTTCGTGGCGGATCTGAGGGCGCCGACGCCGAGCGCTGCCGCCGAGCTGGCGGTGCCGGATGGCGACGAATTGCGAACCCGGCTCGGGACTTTGGGACGTCGGCTCTCGAGGCGTGTCGCCGAGCGGGTCGAACGCTTGGAGCTTGTGCTCGAGAATGCCAAGCGCGGCGTTCTTTCCCGCGGCGGCGAGCGGCTGCTGCGCGAGCCTGCGATGAAGGTCGATGCCCTGCGCGACCGGATGAATGTCGCGGCCCAGGCAGTCTGGCGCGAGAAGGTGATCGATGTCCGGTCGCTGCGACGCGCTCTGGAATCGCGGCACCCGCAGAGACTGCTGGCCCAGCAGGCGGAACTCGCCCGGGGACTTGCCGGCCGTCTGGCGCGTGCCGGACAGGCGGGCCTCGCCGACCGCGAACAGCAACTGAAGCGTCTCTCCGGCATGCTGCGCGCGCTTGGACCGGAGTCGGCCTTCGAGCGTGGCTTTTCGATCACCCTCGATGCCGAGGGGCGGGTCGTGCGCTCGGTCGATCAGGTGAAAAAAGGCGGGGAGTTGCGAACCAAGCTTCGCGACGGGGAAGTCGTCAGTGAAGTCAAGAGGACGGAGTCCGGCGGCGGCCAATGAACCAGCCGATCCCGCCCCAAATTCTGCTCGGCGCCTATGCGCAGGGAGTTTTCCCGATGTCGGACGATGGTGAGATCTCGTGGTTCTCGCCCGTCATGCGTGGTGTGATTCCGCTCGATGATCGCTTTCGCATTCCCAAGGGGCTGCGGCGGGCGCTGAAGAAGCAGCCCTTCGAGATCCGGATGGACACGGCCTTCAAGGAGGTGATGGAGGCCTGTGCGGAGCGTGACGAGACGTGGATCGACGACAACATCATCGCGAGTTACGTCATGCTCTTCAAACTCGGCTGGGCGCACTCGATCGAGTGCTGGGACGAAGACGGTCTGCAAGGTGGACTGTATGGCGTCCGTCTCGGGCGTGCGTTCTTCGGCGAGAGTATGTTTTCCCGGAAGACCGACGCGTCGAAGATCGCGCTGGTGCATCTCGTCGAGTGGCTGCGCGAAAAGGGAAGCATCCTCCTCGATACCCAGTGGATGACCGACCATCTCCGCCAGTTCGGTGGCTACGAAGTGCCGCGGGCGGAGTATCTGGCGATGCTCGACGAGGCTTTTCAGAGAGGGGAGCGGGAGACCTAGGGGCTTGAAGCGAAAGTCGCGGTCCCGGGTGATTCATTCGTCCCGTTCGGGTTCCTGGCTTCCAACCGGGTATTCACGGGCAGAGGCGGCCTCGTCGAAAGCCGCTCTCAAAAGCCGGGCCGCGGCACCGCTGGCCTTTTCGAGGGCTTTTTCCTTCAGCGCCTCACGAGTGGTGGCAATCGCGACAATCTCCTGAGGCTCCTTGGTCAGGTCCACGGTCGCTTCAAGGAACCGGGAGTCGATGATCCTGATCCGGTCCCATGACCACTTCGTGTAGCGGGTGCGTCCTTTCTTCAGTTGCTCGCGGCGTGGTTCTCCGGAGTCATCGATCCACTCCACTGTGATGTTCGCGATCGGCTCGCCCGACTCGCGCTTCACGACGACCGGAACCGTGCAGACGTTTTCCCACAGTTTGAAGCCACCGAAGACGGTGCCTCCCAAGAGGACGATGATCAGGTAGATCCAGAGTGTTCGGGCCCGCCTCTGCAGGAACTTGGGACGGGAAAGGTGTCGCTTGGACGGTCGCGGCCGCCTTTTGCCGACGATCCACAGGATTCCCCAGACGAGCAGCTCGATCAGGAGAGCCAGCAACTCGATGAGCGCGAACAGACCCTCCACGAGTGCGCCGAGCAACGCGACCAGTGCTTCGACGAGGGCTACCAGCGGAGTGAAAGGGTCATCCACCCGGGTTTTCTAGGCGCGGATTCGCGGCCGCGAAACGCAAATCCGGGAGCGTTCTGTGGAGAGAAAGCCTCCTCGGGCATTGAATCTTGACCGCCCCCGCGGCTCCCCCCAGCGTCGCGCCGGAAATTTCCGCGTCATGAATATCCACGAGTACCAGGCCAAGGAGCTGTTTGATCAATTCGGCGTGCCGAGCCCGAAAGGGAAGGTCGCCTCGACCCCGGAAGAGGCCGCGGAGGCGGCGAAGGAATTCGCCGGGTCGCAGCTGGTGATCAAGGCCCAGGTCCACGCCGGCGGACGCGGCAAGGGACACTTCAAGAACGGCTTCCAAGGCGGTGTCCACCTGATCGAGTCGCCCGAAAAAGCCGCGGAATTCGCCGGCAAGATGCTCAACGAGACGCTGGTGACCGTGCAGACCGGTGAGGCTGGCCGTCTGGTCCGCAAGGTGATGGTCGCCGAAGCGGTCGACATTTCCCACGAGTACTACCTGTCGATCCTGATGGACCGCGCCACCTGCCGGCCGGTGATCGTCGCTTCGACCGAAGGCGGGATGAGCATCGAGGACGTCGCCCACGACACGCCCGAGAAGATCATCCGCCAGTTCGTCCACCCGCTCCTCGGCCTGCAGGCCTATGAGATTCGCAAGCTGGCATCCGCGCTCGGGCTTTCCGGCGACATCGCCAAGCAGTTCGGCAAGCTGCTCAAGAACCTCTACAAGCTCTTCATCTCCTGCGATTGCTCGATGCTCGAGATCAACCCGCTGGTGACCACTCCCGACGGCCGCGTGCTGGCCCTCGATGCCAAGTTCGGCTTCGACGACAACGCGCTCTACCGCCACCCGGACATCGTCGCCATGCGCGACACCGAGGAGGAGGACCCCCGCGAGGTCGCCGCTTCCGAGTTCGACCTGAACTACATCGGTCTCGACGGCAACATCGCGTGCCTCGTCAACGGCGCCGGTCTCGCGATGGCCACGATGGACATCATCAAGCACTACGGTGGCGATCCCGCCAACTTCCTCGACGTCGGTGGTGGCGCCTCGAAGGAGCAGGTGGCCGCAGCGTTCAAGATCATCCTCGGTGACCCGAACGTGAAAGGCATCCTGATCAATATTTTCGGCGGCATCATGGACTGCAACGTGATTGCCGAGGGCGTGATCGCGGCCGCCAAGGAAACCGGCCTTCCGCTGCCGCTGGTCGTCCGCCTCGAGGGCAACAACGTCGAAGCCGGCAAGGCGGCGCTCGCGTCAAGTGGCCTGAACATCGTATCCGCCGACAGCATGGCCGACGGAGCCCAGAAGATTGTCGCTGCCGTAGGCTGAACCTCACCGCTTTTCCGATCCCAACTCCTTCAGAACGATGGCCATTCTCATCGACGAAAACACCAAGGTCCTGATCCAGGGCATCACCGGCAGCTTCGGCGCCCGTCACGCATCGCTTTCCCTCGCCTACGGCACCCAGGTGGTCGCCGGGGTCACTCCGGGCAAGGGCGGACAGAAGTTCGAGGATCAGGTCCCGATCTTCGACACCGTCGGCCAGGCCGTGTCCCAAACCGGTGCCACCGCTTCCGCGATCTTCGTTCCGCCGCCGTTCGCGGCCGACGCGATCCTTGAGGCGGTCGACGCCGGCGTGGAGCTGGTGGTCGCGATCACCGAAGGCATTCCGGTCATGGACATGATGCGGGTGAAGGAGGCGATGAAGGACTCGGGCAGCCGCCTGATCGGTCCGAACTGCCCCGGCCTCGTGACGCCGGGTCTCGGCGAGAAGAGTCACGGCGGTTGCCGGATCGGCATTGCTCCCGGCTACATCCACAAGCGCGGCAACGTCGGCGTGGTTTCCCGCTCGGGCACCTTGACCTACGAGGCCGTGTTCCAACTCACCTCGCTCGGCTACGGCCAGAGCACCTGCGTCGGCATCGGTGGTGACCCGATCAACGGCACCAACCACCTCGACGTGCTGAAGATGTTCAATGACGATCCGGAGACCGAGGCGATCATCATGATCGGCGAGATCGGCGGCAACGCCGAGGCCGAGGCCGCCCGTTGGGCGAAGGAGAACTGCAAGAAGCCGATCGCCGGATTCATCGCCGGTGCGACCGCACCTCCCGGACGCCGCATGGGTCACGCCGGTGCGATCGTCGGTGGCGACGAGGACACGGCGGAAGCCAAGAAGAAGATTCTCGCCGAGTGCGGGATCGCCGTCGCCGAAACTCCGAGCGACATGGCGACTACGCTGCTCGAGCGCTGGGGCAAGTGAACGTCCCCGTAGCGGGATCACGAGGTTCGCAGTTCCCCCTTCAGGGGGTTCTTCGAAGAACCTGTGGCTCGGCAGCCCCCTGAAGGGGGAACTACAAACACCCGTGGCGGGCTGCTGAGCCAGTTCTTACACCAGCTCCTGAAAGTGCTCTGACGCTTTTAGGATCACCTCCAAGGATAGTCGAAATTCTTTCCTTGGCGGCCTTGGCGGCCTTGGCGGCCTTGGCGTCTTGGCGGTTCCATCCACCGCCTTCGGGAAAAGGCCGCTCGTTCTCCGGAAATCGCGTTACTCCGGCCAGTCGAGGACGATGTTGTAGCGGAAGGTGCGGCTTTCCGGGAGCGTCGGGGTGTCGTCGTTGTCGATCTTGTCGTAGACGTTATTCGGCGGCGTGATCGTGGCGTCCTTGCCGTAGATGAAGTCCTGGTCCTCGACGATGCAGCGGTAGGCCTTGTTGAGTGCCAACGCGCGTTCGGGTGACGGGGCGAGAAGATCGTAAACGTCCCTCGCTTCGCTCAGTTTCACGCGGTCGAGACGGCCGTTGGTGAACCAGCGGGCGAGCATCTCGTCGTTGTTTCGGAACTCGCTGCCGCCACCGACGCGGGCCATGTAGGTCGCGATCTCTCCGGTCTCGTCGCCCTTGCTGGGTGCGTCAGGCATGCGTTTCAGGTTGATGTATCCCCAGCCCTTCGCGCCGTCGACCTTACGGGCGAAACTGAAGGTCTTGTCGATGGTCGAACCGATCGAGTTATGGCACCCCATGCAGGAGAAGTTCTCTTCGTAGGTGAGGGCCCGCAGGCGCCCTTTGGCATTCTCGATGAAGCCGCTGATTGCCCAGCCGCTGCCGTTGTCAAAGCCATAGCCGCCGAGAGAGATGTAGCCTGGGGTGTTGCCAGCTTCCTTCTCGAACGACTCCTCCTCATAACGCCGGGCATAGACCTGCTTCGGGTAGGCCTTGGCTTTCAGCATGTAGCGGACCTCCTTCATGCGCGTCGAGACTCCGATCTCGTCGCCCGGTCCGACACCGACGTAGCGCACGGTGTGGAGGAACTCGGTGCCTTGCGGGTAAATGTGAGAGTCGATGAACGATCCCGCGGCCGGTCCGACCCACGAGTCGAGCTTGGTGATTTTCGTGGCGGTGCCGAGCTCACCGTTCCCATCGAGGTCGGCGTTCACGATCACCTCGTCGACTGGCAGACACGTGATGGCATCAAGGCCTTTGATCTTCGCTTCGAGAATCGCCAGATTGGCGCGGTAGATGTCGCTCGAGGGAGCTCCCTCGGCATCGGTCCGGAAAGGTTCACCCATCCGGATCATGACGTCGTCGGTCGAGCCGTTGGTCGGCCAGAATGTGCTCGGCATCGGCTTGTAGTTGAAGCTGACCCAGCCGCTGCCGTCTTTGGCGAAGCCATTCTCATCGAAGGCACCGGCGCCGAGCTGAAGATTCTTCAGGTCGGGAATCCAGCCCTTGAAGCCTGCCTCTTTGAGCCGACCGGGCAGCTCGGTGTAGTTGTCCTCACCGATGTAGCCGAGGATTTCCTCGTCGCTGATCTTCGCGATGCGTCCGGTGCGGTCTTCGAGAAGGTTGTTCCAGTGGTTGGTGAGGCCGAGATCGCTGAACGAGTAGTCCCGCTGGAGGTCACCGTCGTTCATCACGTTTTCACGGCCCTCGATGGTGTCCTGGTGGCAGACGAAGCACGGATTGTGACGTGCTTCGTGCCGTGTGTAGCACTGGGGCGGAATCGGGGCTTCCGGATTGGAAATGTAGTGCTTCGGGTGGATCGGAGGAGTCTTCGGGATCACGTCGTCCGTGGTCCGGAGATACTCGATGAGTTCCTTGCGGAGCGCCTCCGGGTCGTAGTCTTTCGGATTGGTGGAGCGTGACTCGAACGGATCGCTGGCGTGGCAGATGCCGACCGAAACGAAGAGCAGGAGCGGGGAGATTCTGGGCTTCATGGGACGCGGAGGAACTTCCGAAAGGAGTTGCGGTATCGGGAATCCGGGAGCTGCAACGATTTCGAAACAGGAGCGGGTGAAGAGAGAACGGGGGCGGGTCTCGCGACCCGCCCCCGAGGTATCGAACTCAAACGAAAGTCAGAATCATTCGCCGAATGGAGCCTCGGCGGCGTCGAGCTGCTCGACGAATTCCTGATTCGGGATCGGGGTCACGTTGAAGATCCAGACCGCGTCACCGAATCCGTTCGGAACGTTGTCGAGGTTGGTGCTGTCCGGGTGCTGGACGCAGACCGCGAACTCGCTCTTGATGACGGGGTTCCAAATCATGCCGGTGGCTTCCGCGCCGTCGACCTGGATGGTCATGAAGTGGTCAACCGACTCGCCGACACCGTCGTTGTCGGTGTCGCGGACGAACCAGATGTCGCCACCTCCAGGAGCGCCATTCGGAGCATCTTCGATGATGTAGATGTTGCCGAGGGCATCGATCGACAGGTTGTCCGGCGAATTGATGACACCGGTGGTCGGATCGAAGCCGACGTTTTTCGGGGTGCTGGTCTCGCTGGCGAACACACGCACAATCGCTGCTCCGGAAGGGCCGTCATTATGGCCCTTGTGGCCCTTCTGGTGACCCTTGCCTTGGCTGTTGCCCGGGCGGTTCTCGAGCATCTCGACCGAGTAGACCGTCTGCTCTTCAGTCGCGGTGAAGTAGATCACCTCGTTGCCATTGGCGAGCTTGCCGACGGCCATGTCCTCCGGACGGCGGTAAGGGGTGCCGCCTGCGGCGTCAGCGGCGCCACGGCCGGCGCGGCCGGGATCGACGGTCGGGTCGGGAATGCCCGGAAGCGGGGTGCCGGTAGCGTCGGTCAGGGGAACCCACGTGGCGGAACCGATCCGGTCGGGAGTCCAACCGGTCGGGGCGTTGACCGAGGGATCGCCAAGAAAGGCATCCACGACGAGCACGAAGGTCTGGCCGACGGTGTAGTCGCCGGGGGTGGCCATCACGAACTTGTAGATCGAGCCGGCGCGGTCCTCATCGACGAAGTAGATGGTGTCGTCGAACTTCTTCGAGAAGTTGATGCCTTCGTGGGACACGCGGGGGAAGTTGGTGAGCACGCGGGTCTGGATCTGGTCGGCGGGGGCGAAGGGGTTCATCACCTCGACGACGCGGCCGAGGCCGGACCACTCCTCAGCGAGGAAAAGGGTGCCGTTCGGAGTGAAGCGGCAGGGATCGAAGGCGCCGTAGTCGTTGGCCCAGTTGCCGGTGCCGTCGCCACTGAAGAGAACTTCGCAGGAGTTGTCGTAGACGCTGTAGCGGGTGACACCGGCGCCGACGAAGGTCTCGTGAGGGATGAAGAGGAATTCGCCACTCGGATCGTAGGCAAGCATGTCGAACATCGACGCGCTGGTGCCGAGGCCGGGAACCCGGACAATCGACTGAAGCGGGCTGAGGACTGCGTCCTCGACCTCGCGCATGCTGACGGCATTCTTCTGGCTGATGCCGGTCGGGGTGACCCACGGCGAGGCGAGTTCCTCAAGACCGTTCGGGGGAACGACGAGGGCCGACTCGGTGAGCGGGGTGAACCAGGTGTCGGTGCCCGCAGCCGCGGTGCCGACGAGAGCTGCCGTAAGGGCGAGCTGGGTGCGGATGGAAGTTTTCATTCGGAATGAAGCATTGTTGGTTTGTTCGACGGGGATGCGGGCGGGGTGCCCACGCGCGTCGGTCGTCATGCATCATTTCCGGATTCAGGCCGCATCCTTTTCGTTGTGGCGAAATTCTCACGTGGCAATTACGTCGCTTCTAGTGGTTCCGGGGGCGTCCGGAAGTGACGAGTTGGTGACGCGGAAGTGGCAATGTTGACGGAGCCTCTCGAAGGCGCTCGGTTGGAGGGTTGGTCAGCTCGTCGGGCATCCTCCGTTCTTCCGGATTCGATCGGCGGCATCACTAATCTCTTCCTTCGTCTCGGAGTCGATCCGTTCCAGATTCCTGAGCTGCATCGTCATCCGCTGATTGCCTTGGAGGCGTGACTCGTTGCGGATGAGGAAGTCCCAGTAGAGGGTGGTGAACGGGCAGGCGTCGTCGCCCGTCCGCTTCGCCGGATCAAAGCGGCATCCAGAGCAGTAGTTGCTCATCCGCTGGATGTATTTGCCAGTGGCGCAGTAGGGCTTGGAGGCCATCGCGGCGCCGTCGGCGAACTGCGACATTCCGAGGGTGTTCGGAAGCTCGACCCACTCGACGGCATCGACGTAGATGCAGAGATACCACTCGTGGACCTTCCGGGGATCGACCCCGAGCAGCATTGCGTAGAGTCCGGTGACCATCAGGCGCTGGATGTGATGGGCGTATCCGTGCTCCAGGGTCTGGCCGATCGCCTGACGCAGGCAGTTCATCTCGGTGTTGCCATCCCAATAGAAGTCGGGCAGCGATTCCCCTGCATCGAGCGCATTGCGTTCGATGTAGTCCGGCATGTGGAGCCAGTAGATTCCGCGGACATATTCCCGCCAGCCGAGGATCTGACGGATGAATCCTTCGGTCGCCGCGAGCGGAGTCTTGCCGTCGCGGTAGGCGCTTTCCGCCGCCTCGATCACTTCCCTGGGGTGGAGGAGTTTCAGATTGAGGGATGAGGAGATCAGCGAGTGGTTGAGGAAGGGTTCGTCCGTCCACATCGCGTCCTGATGATCGCCGAAGTTGGGCAGCCTCTCTTCGATGAACGAGCGAAGCTGGGCCAAGGCGGAGCGTCGAGTGACCGGCCAGTTGAAGGATTCGAGGGAGCCGGGATGATCGGGGAAGGTTTTCTTGACGAGTTCGACAACCTCCTCGGTGATGGTGTCGGGGCGCGACTCGGTGGGGGTGGGAATCTCCCCGGGGCCGGCCTTGCCGAAGCTCTTCCGGTTCTCCTTGTCGTAGTTCCAATCGCCACCTTCCGGCTGGTTGCCGTCCATCAGGACACCGTGGCGTTTGCGCATCTCGCGGTAGAAATACTCCATCCGCAGCGATTTCCGTCCTTCGGCGTGTTTGCGGAAGTCATCGACCGTCGAAAGGAAGTGGGTGTCAGTGCGGATCTCGAGATCGGTGCCCAATCTCGCACAGCATCCCTCGAGAGACTTCCTCACCCGCCACTCGCCGGGCTCGACCATGATCACCTTTGCGGGGCAATGCTTTTCGATCGTCTTGGTCAGCTCGCCGGACAAGGTGCCCGAGTGGTCCGGTGCGTCGAGTTGGGTGTAGTCGACATGGTAGCCTTGTTTCTCCAGCCACTCGCGGTGATGTCGCATGGCGGAGAGGAACAGCGCGATACGCTGTTTGTGCGACGGGACATGAGTGGATTCCTCCGACGCTTCCGCCATCCAGATCCGGTCCTGTTTCGGGTCGGCATCGGTCAGGGCGGGGCTTTCGTGGTCGAGCTGGTCCCCGAGGATGACGATAAGGTGGCGCATGGGCAGGGGTAGTTTCGGAATGCGGCGTGTCCAGAGGCAATCCGGTGCGTTTCCGGGGGGGGAGCTGGACACCTGGGGCCGCCTGAAGGCGGAACTACAAACCACTGGAGCAGGCCGCTTGATGATGTCGGGAGACCACCCTAGGCTCCGGCCGTGATCTATCTCGATTCCAATGCGACCACCCCGATGTCACCGGGAGTGGTGGAGGCGATGATGCCGTGGATGACCGAGAAGTTCTGCAATCCGAACGCCTCGTATGCCGGTGCCAAGGAGGCGAGGAAGGCGATCGAGGCGGCCCGTGAACAGGTCGCCGCGCTGATTGGTGCGGAGCCGGACGAGATCGTGTTCACGGGCGGCGGGACCGAGAGCACCAACATGGCGCTCAAGTGGCTCGCCCGCTGGGTGGGGCGGAAGACCGGTCGCGTGGTGACCTCGGTCATCGAGCACAGTGCGGTGCTCAAACCGGTGCAGACCTTCGAGGATGTCGGATACGCGGTTGAGCGCTGCCCGGTGGATGCCGGCGCCAGATTGGATCTCGATGCCTTTTCGTCGGCCTGCCGCGCGGCACGCGAGGGTGGCGGTTTCGCATCGCTGATGTGGGCGAATAACGAGACCGGGACCATCCAACCGGTGGCGGATGCCCTGATCCATGCCAAGGAGAGCGGTCTGGCATTCCATACCGATGCGATCCAGGCGGTGGGTAAGATCCCGGTCGACGTCCGGGAGGTGCCGGTCGATTTCCTTTCGCTCAGCGGCCATAAGTTTCACGGGCCGAAGGGGGTCGGCGCGTTGTTCATCCGCAGCGGCTGCCGCTTCGAGCCGATGGTCCGGGGTGGCGGTCAGGAGTCCGACCGACGGAGCGGAACCGAGAATGTTGCCGGTATCGTGGGGTTGGGCAAGGCGGCGGAGTTGGCGCGACTGAGGTTGGAGCACGATCCTCATGGTCGGGTGACCGGCAAACTTCGTGATCTCTTCGAAGAGCGGGTGGTCGAGGGTTTGAAGGGTGTCACGGTCAACGGGGATCTGATCCACCGGTTGCCGAATACCACCCATTTGTCCTTCGAGGGGTGCGAAGCGGCGGGCCTGTTGATCCTGCTCGACGACAAGGGCGTCGCATGTTCGGCGGGGAGCGCCTGTATGACGGGAAAGATGAAGCCATCCCATGTCCAGAAGGCGATGGGCTTCTCCGACGCGAAGGCGAAGAGCAGCCTGCGCTTCGGTTTCTCCCACATGACCACCGAGGAGGAGGCTGAGAGGGCTGCAACCGACCTGATCGTCTCGGTGGAGAAGCTGCGCCGGGTTCAGGGTGGCAACACCGGACCGGTGGCGATCTATTCGTGAAGAGTCATCCCTCGGATTCATGAAACATCTCCTGCTTCTCTTCTTCGTCCTGCTGCCGCTGCATGCCGAGGAATGGAAACTGGTGTGGTCCGACGAGTTTGAGGGGACGGAGGTCGATCCGAAGAAGTGGGGCTTCCAGATCGGCAACGGTTTCTTCAACTACGATGCCAACCAGTGGATCCATGGCTGGGGCAACAACGAGTTGCAGTACTACACCGAGGACAATGCGGCGGTGCGCGACGGCAAACTGGTGATCACCGCGAGGAAGGAATCGCTCCACGGCTGCGGCTACACGTCGGCCCGGCTGAGGACGATGACCCGCGACGGCAAGCCGCTCTTTTCACAGTGCTACGGCAGGTTCGAGGTTCGCGCCAAATTGCCGAAAGGGCAGGGGTTGTGGCCGGCGATCTGGATGCTTCCGGATGACAATCCGTACGGCGGCTGGGCGGCATCGGGCGAGATCGACATCATGGAGGCCCGTGGCCAGGAGCCGGGCAAGGTGCTCGGGACGATCCACTACGGCGGCAAGTGGCCTGCGAACGTCCACTCCGGCGGCGAGCATGAGTTTCCGGAGGGCGAAGGCATTGACGGCTTCCACACCTACTCGGTCGAATGGGAGCCGGGAGAGATCCGTTGGTTCGTGGATGGCAAGAAGTTCTCGACCAAGCAATTCTGGTGGAGTGGCTCGAAGGGTGGCGAGCAGCCGAAGTCGGCGGCGGATCTGAATCCCTGGCCGGCGCCGTTCGACAAGCCGTTCCATCTTGTCATCAATCTCGCGGTGGGCGGGCAATTTCTCGGCAATCCCGATGCGTCCACGTCATTTCCCGCCGAGATGCAGATCGACTACGTGCGCGTTTTCGAGAAGCCCGGTGGTTACGGTGAGATTCCGGCGCGCGGCGAAGGCAAGTTGCCCTTCGAATGAGTGGATCGCCGGGTTTTCGGGCGACATCCCGGTGATCCCGCTACAGGGTCGGCCCATGCCGAACGCGTTGGCGAACGAAACTTCTCCCTACCTGCTCCAGCACAAGGACAATCCGGTCGATTGGGTGCCTTGGAACGAGGCCGCGTTCGAGACGGCCAGACGGGACGACAAATTGGTGTTCCTGTCGGTCGGCTACTCGACTTGCCACTGGTGTCACGTGATGGAGCGCGAGAGTTTCGAGAACGAGGCGATCGCGGCGGTGATGAACGAGCACTTCGTGTGCGTGAAGGTGGATCGTGAGGAACGGCCCGACATCGACGCGACCTACATGGCCTTCGTTCAGGCGACGACCGGGCAGGGTGGCTGGCCGATGAGCGTGTGGCTGACTCCGGACGGACGCCCGGTGGTCGGTGGAACGTATTTCCCGCCCGAGGACCGCTACGGTCGCGCGGGATTTCCCCGGCTATGTGCCGAACTGGGCCGGCTGTGGCGGGAGGACCGGCAGAAGATGGAGGCGAGCGCGTCGCGGCTGATGGAGCACCTGCGCAAGGAAAGTACGCCGGATGCCGTGGTTCGCGGGTTGCCGGGGGAGAAGGTGTTTGGGGACTTCATCGACCGCTGCGAGGCGATGTTCGACCCCGACTGGGGCGGCTGGGGTGGGGCGCCGAAATTTCCCCGTCCTGTCGTGCCGCGTCTGCTTCTGCAGCTTTCGGAGCGCTTCGGTCCGGAGACCGACGAAGGTGGTGCCTGCCTGCAGATGGTCGAGCGCACGCTGAGGGCGATGGCGGCGGGAGGGATGCACGACCACCTCGCCGGCGGCTTTCACCGCTACTCGGTCGATCGTTTCTGGCACGTTCCGCACTACGAGAAGATGCTCTACGACCAGGGCCAGATCGCTTTGCTCTACCTGGATGCGTGGCAGGTGACAGGTGAGCCGCTTTTCCGTGAGGTTGCCGAGGGGGTCTTCGAATACGTGCTGCGCGACCTTCGCGACGACGGCGACGCGTTCCACGCGGCTGAGGATGCCGACAGTGAGCCTGCCGCTGGAGGTCCCAAACGTGAGGGTGCCTACTGGACATGGGAGGCTACGGAAATCTCGTCCCTGTTGGATCCGAAGGCGGCGGCTTTGTTCTGTGCTGCCTATGGCGCTGAGGCGGAGGGGAATGCGAGGCCGGAGAGTGATCCGCACGGCGAACTTGAAGGGCAGAACACCTTGTTCCGGGCCGCCCCTGATGCCCTGCTGGGTGAACGATTCGAGATGGAGCCGGAGGAAGTTCGCGCGTCGTTGGAGCGGAGCCGGAAGATTCTTCTGGAGGCTAGATCGAAACGTCCTCTTCCGCATCGGGACGACAAGATCATCACCGCGTGGAACGGTCTGATGATTGCCGCGCTCGCCAGGGGGGCACGGGTGCTTGGTCGTGACGACCTCGAGCAGGCCGCCGTGGCGGCGGCGGAGTTTATCGAGCGGAACCTGCGGGGGAACGGAACAATGCTGAGAACCTGGCGAGGGCGTGCGGGAGAGGTTCCCGCATTTCCGGCGGACTACGCTTTCCTGATCTCCGGGCTTCTCGAACTGAACTCGCTGGAGCAGGGATCGCGCTGGCTGGAGTGGGCAATGGAGCTGCAGCGTGAGCTCGATGACCGCTTTTGGGATTCCGAAAGGGTCGGCTACGCGATGCGTTCCGAGCTTGGCGGCGAAACCCTGATGGCTTTTGTCGAAGACTACGATGGTGCCGAGCCCGCGCCGACGCATGTGGCGGCGCGAAACCTGTTGGATCTGGAGGCATTGACCGGCGATGCCGATTTCGGTCGCCGCGCCGAGTCGATCCTACGAGCGGGCTCGACCCGGCTGTCCAAGCAGGGCTTCACGTGTCCGGTTCTGGTCGGGGCGTATGACTCGTGGTTGCGCGGCGTTGTGAAAATGGAAGCCCGCGGCGAGTTGGATGCATCGCTGGCCGAGAGGGCCCGACAGGCATTTCTTCCGACCGCCGTCTGGACGAGGTCACTCGGGCCAGGTGAGATCGTTGCCTGTGAAGGTGAGGCATGCCGGCCGTGGCCGGCACCTTGATTACCGGCGCTCGCGTTGTTCGCGGATCAGCCGGACGACCAGCGAGGTCCATCCGGTCTGGTGGGAGGCACCGAGTCCTTCGCCGGTTTCGGCATGGAAGTACTCGTGGAAGAGCAGCAGGTTCTGCCACGAAGGATCGTCGGCGTAACGGTGGGCGTCGCCGAAGCAGGGGCGGCGCCCGTCTTTGTCGCCCTTGAATAGCCCCATCAGGCGCTCCGAGAGCTCTACAGCAATTTCGTGCAGATTGGCCTGACGGCCCGAGCCCTTCGGGAACTCGATGGTGAAGGAGTCACCGTAGAAATAGTGATAACGCTCGAGTGCCTCGATGATGAGGTAGTTTGTGGGAAACCAGATCGGGCCGCGCCAGTTCGAGTTGCCGCCGAACATGTCGGTGTCCGACTCGCCGGGGGTGTAACGGACCTCGTTGCGCCGACCGGCGTGCTCGAAGATGAACGGTTTCTTGTCGTGGGCCTTGGAAAGCGACCGGATGCCGAACAGCGAGAAGAACTCGTCGGGATCAACCAACCGCTCGAGGCACTTGCGCAGTCGGGACGAAGGCGGAATCGCGAGCAGGCAGCGGCCGGAGCCCTTCTCGCCCGGCATGCGCCGGACTTTCAGGAAACGCGCGAGTTCCGGATGTTTCGAGAGGAACCAGTCGACGCGGTGCCGGAACCCCGGAAGGCGTTCGAAGTGTTTCTGCTTCAGCACGGTGACCGCGCACAAGGGCAGCAAACCGACCAACGAGCGGGTGCGGAGCGGAACCGGCGGGGAGCCGTCGTTGAAGATCAGCTGGTCGTAGTAGAATCCGTCCTCCTCGTCCCAAAGGCCGCGGTCGTCGTCGGCATTGATGGCTTCGGTGATGTTGACGAAGTGCTCGAAGAACTTCGACGCGATGTCCTCGTAGGCCGGATTGTGCTCGGCCAGTTCGAGTGCCATGGTGAGCATCGTGAGGCAGTAGCCACCCATCCACGCGGTGCCGTCCGCTTGGTAAAGGTGAGAGCCGTCAGGCAGGGCGTGGGAGCGGTCGAAGACCCCGATGTTGTCGAGGCCGAGGAAGCCGCCGCCGAACACGTGCCGGCCCGCGGTGTCCTTGCGGTTCACCCACCAAGTGAAGTTCAGGAGCAGCTTCTGGAAGCAGCGTTCGAGGAAGATGATGTCGCGGTTCCCCTTCGGGTCGGCGATTTTGTAGACCCGCCAGACAGCCCACGCGTGGACCGGCGGATTGACGTCGGAGAAATTCCACTCGTAGGCCGGCAGTTGGCCGTTCGGGTGCATGTACCATTCCCGTAGTAGCAACAGCAGCTGGTGCTTCGCGAAGGAAGGGTCGATCTTCGCGAACGGGATCATGTGGAAGGCCGTGTCCCACGCGGCGAACCACGGATACTCCCACTTGTCGGGCATCGAGAGGATGTCCCGGGCGTGGAAGTGACGCCAGTCGTGGTTTCGCCCCCGCATGCGTTCCGGCGGAGGGGGCGGGGCGTTGCGGTCGCCCTTCAGCCATTCGTCGATGGCGTAGTAGTAGAACTGCTTGGTCCAGAGGAGTCCGGCGTATCCCTGGCGCGAGATCATCTTTTCCTCGGGGGTGGCTCCGTCGGGGATGATGCGTGCGTAGAAATCGTCCGACTCCGCGATCCGTTGCTCGAAGGTTTCCTCGAAGCCCTCCAGTCCCGCGATCCCGTTGTCGTCGGTGAGCTCGTGAAGCCGGCAGCGGATGGTCACCGAGCCGCCGGCGGGGACCTTGAATTTGTAGTGGGGGGCCGACTTGGTGCCGATGCGGCGTGGCGACACTGCCTTCTTTTCGCCGTGGACGATGAAGCGGTCGAAGCCGTCCTTCACGTATTTGCCCTGGGGTGCGATGCCAAAAACCGTCGGGTGGTTGGTTTCGTTCTCGGTGAAGAGCCACCGCGGTTCCTTGGGCGAGTCGGGCGAGTCGACGTGGAACCGGAACCTTCCCAGTTTGGGGTGGTGGGCGAGGACCGAGCCCTTGTCGTACTGGATCGTCGGTTTGGCGATCGGTTCCTCACGGGTGCCGGCCCATGACCAGACGTTGCGGAACCAAAGCGTCGGCAGGACGTGGATGTCGGAGGCCTTTGGGCCGTGATTGGTCACCGTGATCCGCCACAGGATGTCATTGGGCGAACGCTTCGCCACCTCTTGCATCACATCGAAGTAGCGCCCGTTCTTGAAGATGCCGAGGTCGGCCAACTCCAGTTCCGGGTCCTTCCTGGACATTGCCAGCGCCTTCTGTTGGAGCAGCGCGTAAGGGAACTCGGCCTGGGGATACTTGTAGAGCGCCTTCGTGTAGGAGTGGGTAGGAGTGGAATCGAGGTAGTAGTAGCACTCCTTGACGTCCTCGCCGTGGTTTCCCTCGTGCCCGCCCAACCCGTAGAGGCGCTCCTTGAGAATGGGGTCCTTGCCGTTCCAGAGTGCGGGTGCGAAGCAAAGGCGGCATTCGGCGTCACTCCAACCCTGCAGGCCGTCTTCGCCCCAGCGGTAGGCGCGCTTGCGGGCGTGGTCATGGGGAAAGGCGCCCCAGCTGAATCCGCTCGACGAGTAGTCCTCGCGCACGGTGCCCCATTGGCGCTCGCTGAGGTAAGGACCCCAACGGCGCCAGGGAGAATCCGCCATGACGGATTCCGCAAGGCGTTCGTGCTCGCGACTCATGTGGGAGGGAAGCCAGCAGAAATCCCGCCATCTGGCCAGCGATTCAAGGAATGACGGTTCGACGTCGGAAAAAGAAAAGGACCGGGCACCCTTGAGGATGCCCGGCCCGGTCGGGGGAGATTTGGGGAGGTGGTTACTCTCCGGCGCCGATCGAGTAGATCGTAGTGGTGCCGCTGACCTCGTTGGCGACGATCAGGAGCGGCTGGCCGGTCGGGCTTTTGGAAGCCGGAACGAAGTCGAGTCCTTCCGGTCCGAGATCACCCGCGAGCGGGAAGTTCGCCAGGTCGTCCTCGTCGAATTCGACTCCGAAGTCGCGGTTGATCGCGAAACCGGCGATCGAGACATCGGTCGGGTCGGTGATGTCGAAGACGATGATGGCACTGAAGCGCTCGAGTCCGACGAAGGCGTAGGTGCAATCATCGATGGTGCCGACCTCCACCGACTCCGGCTCGGCGCCCTTGGCGTCGGAACGGCTGTCGAAGCTGTCGTTCTCGTCGTGGGCGCAGTTGAAGTTCTCCGGGTAATTCTCCGCCAGATAGGTTTCGATCATGTCGCCGCTGTCGAAGACAAGATGGCCGTCGGCGTCGAAGATCGAGAACGAGCGGGTGCCGAAGTGGTAGAGCTCGTCGTAGTCGCCGTCACCGTCGATGTCGCCTTCGGTCGTGATGCCGTCGAGGCGGCCGATGTTCTCATCCTCCTGCAGGACGTCTGCCAGCGGGAAGGCGCTTGGATCGAGGTCGAGGTCCTTGATGCGGTCCTCGTCGATGTAGTCGCCCCATTCGCGGGCATCGCCTTCATTGGCGGTGAGGAAGTAGGTTTGCTCGCTACGTCCGAGGCCGAAGCGGCCCGGCGTGCCGCCGACGGTGTAGGTCGCGATGCCATCGGGCATGAACAGGCCGAAGACCGGCCAGTTCGCGATGTTGATCATGTCGTCCCGGTCGGACGCGTCGAAGGCGTATCCGAGCAGGCCGTGATTGATCCGGCCGAGGGGAAGGATCGAGTCGACCGACTTGCGGAGGAGGTCGATCTTGGCCACGGCGTTGTTCTCCTGGCAGCTGACGAAGGCGTATCGGCCTTCGATGGCGACGAACTCCGGTTCGAGGTCCTGGGCGATCGTGGTGCCTTCAGGGCCGGTGATGCGGACCCCGACGACGTCGGCTTCCGTGAGGTGGGAAAAGGTCACCTCGGTGTGGCGGCGTTTGCGGCCGCGCATCTCGATGATCGAGACCGAACCTTCCGGATCGAACGAATAGTCTTCTGTCGGCTCGGCCTCGTTGGCGACGACGATCATCCTGCCCGACTTGTCGTAGGTCAGCATGTCAGGCAGGTAGCCGACCGTGACCGCATCGAGTTCGACGCCGTCGGTGGTCAGGAAAACGACGGTTCCGCGTTGGTCCTTCGAGCTGGCGCCGACCGCCACCGCGATTTCGTCCACGCCTTGCCGCGGGTTCACCGACACGCTGTTCGGGTTGCCGTAGGCGGAGAGGTCCACCGACTTGATGAAGACCGGGACCGCGGGGGTGGAGATGTCGAAGATGTCGATGCTGTCCGAGTCGCCGTTGACGACAAACATGCGTTGGCTGGCGGCGTCGAATTTGACGATCTCCGCAGCAGAGGCATCGAAAAGCGAAATCGGGTCGCCGAGGCGAACGGTGCTCAGCGGGGTGAATTCGAGCGTTTCGCCGGCGGCGGCGTGGAGGGTAAGGGCGGCAGTGGCCGCGAGGGTGATTCTTGAGATCATGGATGGGGTAGGGGTTGGGTCCGATTCGGGATCCGGCCCGTCTGGCCAGCTTGCCCGTTCGGGCGCTTTCTGGCGCTTCGATGGGTCATTGCAGAAGGCACGGATCGTTCCGATATCGTCACGGGTCCAAGGGCGTGATGGGGTCGAAGGCCCTGGGGATCCGACCCTCCGGGCTCCCTCAAAATGGGCGGAATTCGCAAATTTTTCGCAGACAAGTCGACCTGCCCGCGGCATTTTCGGAGTGAATGGGATCGCGAGCATCGGCTGAATGGAAACAATGGCTGTCCGACTACGGGCACCGATTGCTTGCATTCGCCCGCGGTTGGGCTCCGGCTCAGGCGGACGCCGAGGACCTCGTTCAGGAGGCGGTGATGCGCCTTTGGGGGGTCCAGCAAGAGCACGGCGGACATCCGCCGGACCTGCCGCTGGCCTTCTCGACGATCCGATTCTGCGGTCTCAACCGCCACCGCTCCGACAAGCGGCGACGGAAGCGCGAGGAGTCGATCATCTACCTCAACGATTTCGAGGATGTCTGGCTCGACCCGTCGGTCGAGGAGGACGAGGAGGCTTTGATGCTGAGGGACGAGGTCGACCGCCTCAGCCCCAAGCTGAAGGAAGTGGTTACGATGAAGATCTGGGGCGGGCTGACTTTCGCGGAAATCTCCGAGAGTTTGGCCATTTCCCCGAACACCGCCGCGTCCCGATACCGGTACGCACTGGAGCAATTGGCGCTGTCGATGCGCCGCGTGAAGGAGGCCCGCCATGGAAACGCCTGAGCAGATCGAACGCGCGCTGATGGAGCGGCTGGTGCCGCGTGGCTTCAGCGACCGTGGAGCCGCCTCGCTCGACGAACTGATCGACGAGCTTGCGGACGAAACCCCGGCTCCGGGCCAGCGCCGGACGCTGTGGTGGGGAGCCGCGGCAGCCGTAGCGTTGACCGCCGGTGTGTCGTGGGGCGTCTGGCCGCGCGTGCCGGAGTCCGTGCCCGTCGTTGGGATGGGTGGGTTGGCGGAGGTCGAATTGCTTTCCGAGAGTGTCGGCGTGGTTTCCACGGAGGCGGACGACCGACTGCTGACCGATTCCGACGGCAGTTTGCTGCAGGCTTGGAATGTGACGGTGGTGAACGAAGAGCTCTTCCGGGATGAGCAAACCGGCCATGAGGTGCGGGTGATCCAACCGCGGGACGAACTGGTCCTGATCCCGGTGACCGCTTTCTGATTCGAACCGATGAACCTTTTCCAACGTCTTCTGATGCTCAGCCTGACCGGCCTGCCGGGGGTGCTGGTTGCGGACGAACCTGCGGATGCCCCCGCACCCCAACCCCGTGCCATCAAGGCACCGGTACAGCCCGGCCCACCCATGCCGTGGATCGGGCTGGAGGTCGGTAAACTCGAGCGTGCGATGCGCGCCCACGTCAGCGACGTTCCCGAAGGAGTTGGGTTCCTGATTACCTCCGTTACGGCCGACGGGCCTGCGGAGAAGGCGGGTCTCCAGCGTTTTGACGTGCTCTGGAAGCTTGAGGACCAGCTGCTGATCAACGAGGCGCAGTTCGGCACGCTTCTCCGGTTGCGGAAGGCCGGGGATGAGGTCGAGCTTTCGGTGGTCCGCGCGGGCCATCACGAGAAAGTGACGATCGAGCTAGGGGAAGCCCCTCCGGCCCCGGTGCTGGCGGAGATTCCCGCCGCCGAGATTCCGCTCTATCCTTCCGGCATTCCGGGAATGCCGAAGACCATCGTCTACCCGCTCGAACGCACCGCTGAAGTTACCCGTGAGGACGGAAGTGTGGCCAAGCTCCACTACAAGGAGGACGAGCCTCAAGTCCTGATCGTCGATGCGGAGGGGGAAACCGTGTATGACGGCCCGCTGCGTAAGGACGGCAAGTTCGCCGTGCCGGAAGAGTGGAATTGCTCGGTTGGAGCCCTGCTCCGGACGATGCATCGGGCCAAGGGAGACGGCTGGAAGCCGAGATCGCCCCGGCCAAGGGTCGTGCTTCCGCCGGGGAAGACCGACAGCTGACGGACTTGATCCGAAAATGCCCGGATGGGCCTTGCGTTTTCCGGTTCGGATTCGCAACGTCGCGCCGATGCATCCGGATCTGGAAAAACTGATCGAAGCTGGGAAAATCAACGACGCTCTTGCCGAGCGCCTCGATCAGGTCGCACCGGGACAGTTCATCCTCCACAATTCCTGGGGTGCGGGAAAGGTCGTCAGCTGGGATCTCCCCGCCAAGAAGGTGACGATCGACTTCGAGAGCCGCGACGGTCAGGTGATGGACCTCCAGTTCGCGCTTCAGAAGCTGTCGCCGTTGGAGGCCGATGACTTCCGCGCGAAGAAGGTCGAGGAGATCGAGCACCTCCGCGAGTTGGCCACCAGTGATCCGGTCGGACTCGTCGTGTTCATGCTCGAGAGTCATGGCGGCTCGATGACGGTCGACGCCATGGAGAAGCAGGTATCCGGCGCGATCGTTCCCGAGGAGAAGTTCAAGAAGTGGTGGGAGGGAGCCAAGCGTGCCTTGCGCGAGAGCAAGCGGGTGATCGTCCCGGCCCGTCGAACCGAATCGCTGAACCTGCGTGAAGGGGACCTCACCCCGGCCGAGGCCCTGTTGGCCGACTTCGCCGACGCCCGCGATCTGAAGGCGATGTGCAAGGCCCTCGAAGCGATCTCTTCGGACATCTCCCTGTTCAAGAAGGATGCCGAACCGCTGAAGCCGGTGATCGATCAGGTCGACGAGGCGGCGAAGAAGGGCACCCGTTTGCAGCTCGGTCCCGCGATCGAATTGCTTTCGATCCGTGACGAAGTCATCGGAGCTCTGAAGGAGCTGGAACTGGCAGCGGATGCTCTCCGCCTTTCCAACGTGCTGTTGGCCGAGGAAGGTCGGCTCGGCGACGAGATCGGCGGTCTCTCGACGGCCCGCCAGCGTGCCGTATTCGAAGTCTTTCCGGAGGCCTTCGAAGATCGCTGGGTCGCCATGATCACCGGCATCTTCGACCAGGTGGGAACCCGCGGCGTCGCGGAGATCGCCAAGCTGATTCACGAGAAGGAGAAGATCGCGGACCTCGAGGAATACATCCGTGCCGCTCTGGCGCGTCGCGATCTTGGTCCGGACGCCCTGATCTGGGTGGCCCGCGAACGGAAGGGCATGGCGGCGAATGTGTTCGGCCCCGAGGTCGGCGCGGCGATCCTGAACCTGCTCGAGACCGACCACCTTGCCGATGGCCCGCGGACCACGACCCGGCTTCAGAGTCTGCTGAGCGATGACAAGAAGTTGCTCGCCGACATCGTCAACACGATGGGTGCCACCGAGGCGCGCAACTTCGGCCGACGCCTCATGGAGTGTCCGGTTTTCAGTGATCTCGACCGCAAGTCACTGATGGCTCGGATCATCAAGGCCCGCCCTGAAACCGGCGAACTGGTGAGCGGTGATACCAAGAAGAAGGTCGAGAATCTGGTCGTCTCGTGGGAAAGCTTGGAACGCAAGCAGGCCGAACTCGACGACCTCATCCGCAACCGGATTCCCCAGAACACCAAGGATATCGCGATCGCCCGCTCCTACGGCGACCTTCGGGAGAACTTCGAATACAAGTCCGCCAAGGACATGCAGAAGGTCCTGATGCGTCGGAAGGGCGAGCTGGAACGCGAGGTCGACCTCGCACGAGGCAGTGATTTCAAGGGAGCCGACCCGTCTGCGGTCAACATCGGCACGGTTGTGTCGATGACCCGGGCGAGCGACGGTGCCAAGGTGACATACAGTGTGCTTGGCGCATGGGATTCCGATCCGGAAAAGAACCTCGTATCCTATCTGTCCGAGACCGGTGCCGCCCTGCTCGGGGCCAAGCCGGGCGATTCGGTCGAGTTCCGCAACCACGACACCGATCTGATGGAGTCGTGGACGGTGGACGAAATCAAGGCTTACAACCCCTGAATCATTCTTATCATGGACCATACGACCATTGTTGAAATCCGCGGCCGCGAGATCATCGATTCGCGCGGCAATCCGACTGTCGAAGTCGACGTCATCCTCGACTGCGGCGTGCGCGGCCGCGCCGCTGTTCCGAGTGGCGCGTCGACGGGCGAGCACGAGGCCCACGAACTCCGCGACGGCGACAAGTCCCGCTATCTCGGCAAGGGCGTGCTCAAAGCCGTCGAGAACGTCAACACGAAGCTCGCGCCCGCTCTGTGCGGCATGCTGGCGACCGACCAGGCGTCGATCGATGCCGCGATGCAGGCCATCGACGGCACCCGCAACAAGGGTGAGATCGGTGCGAATGCGATTCTCGGTGTCTCGATGGCGGTCGCCAAGGCCGCTGCCGAAGCCTGCGGCCTGCCGCTCTACAAGTACCTCGGCGGCCCGAACGCGAAGGTGCTTCCGGTGCCGATGATGAACATCATCAATGGTGGCTCACACTCCGACGCGCCGATCGCCTTCCAGGAATTCATGATCCGTCCGGTGGGCGCTCCGACATTCAGCGAGGCGATCCGAATGGGTGCCGAAGTCTTCCACAGCCTCAAGAAGGTTCTCCACGACCGTGGCCTCAGCACCGCGGTTGGCGACGAAGGTGGCTTCGCGCCGACCTTCAGCGGTACCGAGGACGCTCTCGACACCATCTCGCTGGCGGTCGAGAAGGCCGGCTACAAGGTGGGGGATGACATCAAGTTCGCCCTCGACTGCGCTTCTTCCGAGTTCTTCGAGGACGGCGTTTACAACTACGCCAAGTTCGAAGGCGAAGGCGGTGCCAAGCGCGGCTCTCAAGAACAAGCGGCCTACCTCGCCGAGCTTTGCGAGAAGTACCCGATCGACTCGATCGAGGACGGCTGCGACGAGAACGACTGGGATGGCTGGAAGGCCCTGACCGACAAGGTTGGCGACAAGATCCAGTTGGTTGGCGACGACCTCTTCGTCACCAACGTCGACTTCCTCCAGAAGGGGATCGACCTCGGCGTCGCCAACTCGATCCTGGTGAAGGTGAATCAGATCGGCTCCCTGACCGAGACTTTCGATGCCGTCGAACTGGCCAAGGAGAACCGCTACACCGCGGTCATGAGCCACCGTTCCGGCGAGACCGAGGACAACACGATCGCCGATCTTGCCGTGGCGACCAACTGCGGCCAGATCAAGACCGGCTCGATGAGCCGCTCCGACCGGATCGCGAAGTACAACCAGTTGCTCCGCATCGAGGAGGAACTCGGCAACGACGCGGTTTACGGCACCGGCAAATTCAAGGCCGGTAGCTGAGCTCGCAAGTGATTCTCACAAAGGTCCGCCGGATGGTTCCGGCGGGCCTTTTTTGTGTCTACTTCTCGGCGTCGGGCTCGGCACGGAATCTGACGAAGAATCTCCGGGCGGGCCCGAGCGGCACGGTGTCGGTGAACCGCAGCGTGCGGAGCGGTGGGGAACTCGAAACGAGGAAGCGGTTGGCGGTGGCGTCGCGCCACAGGGTGAGATCGAACGAGAACTCAACCCGGACGTCGAGCAGGTCCTCGACATCGCCATCGACGACCACGGTGATCGAACCGTGATCCGACCCGGAGACATCGACCGGCTCGAGGAGGAAGGGAGTCGGCAGGTCGGCGACGGCAGGATCCGTGGCGAGCCACAGCTCGAACAGGTTGATTCTGCCGTCCTGATCGGGGTCGGCGTCGTAGGCGATGATCGCCGGGTCTGTTTCTCCTTCGAACGGTCCCCCGACTTCGGTCAGTAGCGACTCGGTGATCTCTTCGTTGGTGTCGATCAGATCGTTGAGATCGACGGTCAGGACGATGTCCGAGTAGTTGAGGTTGTCGAAGGCCCGGATGGTAATGAGATGACTCGATTGCACCTCGTGATTGAGAGCTCCGGAAACGCGCAGTTCGCCGTTGACCGGGTCGATCGAGAACGGGACGGACGGGGTGCCGATCGAGTATTCGATGATCGCTCCTTCCGGGTCGTAGGCATGGAAGGTCGTGACCAGTGTCCCGACAGGCGTGTTCTCGTCGAGATTCAGATTCTCGACGAACGCGGTGTAAACCGGCGGTTGGTTCGGAGGTCCGTTCGGATCGTAGATGAAGTCCGTCAAGGTGATCGAGTTCGGCAGGTAGTTGACGATGAAGCTGGCGACACCATCGACCGTGTAGAGCCGCTCGCCGTCACCAATGTTCACGAAGACCCCGTTGACTCCGCCGGCGGCGGTTACGACGGTCAGGGTGTCGGTCGCCAGGACATCGGTCGGGCCGCCGAGGTAGTCGAGGCGCAAGGTCGAGCCTGTCAATTGGAGGACTCCCGAGGTCACGGTGAGAACATCGTGGTCCAAGGTGGCGGCAACCTCGATCCCGAGCGAAGTGCCGACGCCAAGAGTGGTGGTGCCGCCGATGGAAAGCGTGCCGGTGGAGTTCCCCGGGGTCACCGAGGAGAAGGTCGCGTCGGTCGGGCAGTCGACGAGACCGGTGCCCTTGAGAAGCGACTGGTCGAGAGAGAGCGATGTGGCTTCCAGAGTGCCGTCGACGGCTGTGGTGCCGGAGTTCTGGGTCACCGTTCCGTTCACATCGATCAGGCTCGTGGCACCCGCGAAGATGGTGCCGTTGATGTCGGAGATCGGCTCGACGGTCGCAAGAGTCCCTCCGTTCGTCGCCTGCAACGTGCCGCGGTTCTCCAGCGATCCGCCCCGCAGGTCGAAGTTGAGGCTCTCTGCCGGCCGGTTGGCATCCACCAGCCCTTCGTTGCGGAAGTAGATGCTGTTGGTTCCGATGGAGCCGGACCCTTCGATACGGTGCCCCGCTCCCTGAACGAGGAGGTGATTGATCTGTCCGGTGATCCGGTCGTTCGGATGGTCGAGGAAAATGGCGCCGGTGCCCTTGACCGTGATTTCGTTGCCAACTCCGGTTCCGTTGATGGAGAGGCTGCAGAGATTGACGTTCGCGTCGAGATGTACGCCGCCGTGGTTGGTGAAGTCACCGCCATCGAGGGTCAGAGTGAGTCCGTCGTTCACACTGACTGCCAGCTCGTTCGTGATCCGCCGGAAGGTGCTTGCCGCGGAAACGTTGGCAAAGTGGTTCTCGTAGGTGCCGACGGTATTGTCGGCGTGCAGGGTCAGATCCTCGAGGATGACACTGCTGAGTTCGAACAGGGCGTCCTCGGCCACCGAGTAAACGCCTGAATTCTGAGAGCGGTAGGTACCTTGGAAAAAGTGGATGGCCGCATTGTCGACCGCATGAAGCAGCCCTCCATCGTTGGTGAATGTGGATCGCGGACTGAGGTCGAGGGTCTGTCCCGCCGATGCTGAGACGATCTGCCCTTTGTTCACGATATCGATGCTGTTCAGGCCGAGTCTGCCGAAACCGGTGATCGTGTGGTCCGGACCATGGACGAGGAGGTGGTTGGTTTGTCCGGTGATGGTGTCGAGAGGGTGGTCGAGCAGGATCTCACCGGTGCCGAGAACGCCGACCTCGTTGCCCGAACCCGTGCCGTTGATCGAAATGGTGCTGGGGTTGGACCCGGCGAGTGGACTGACGCGGTTGTTGTTGATGAAGTCGCCTCCCAAGAGCGTCAGGCTGATGCCGTCGTTGATCTCAAGCGCCAGTTCGTTCGTCACGCGCTCGAAGGTCGATGTGTTGACGATCGTTCCGTGGTGGTCGAGCGGGTCAAAGTCGGTGTCGTCCGCCGAAAGCGTGAGGTCGGACATGGTGATTCCCTGGAAGACGAATCCGGCATCCTCGCCTACGGAATAGGTGCCGCCGTTGGCGACCGAATAGGATCCTGCGCCAAGGCGGACGGAAGTGGAGGGTCCCGCGTGCAGGCTGCCGCCGTCATTCAGGAACGTGACAAAGGGATCGATCAGGAGGTCTGTTCCGGGCAACTCCGCGAGGATCAATCCCCGGTTGACGATGTTCAGGCCGTTGGTGCCGATCTGGCCGCCTCCGCGGATCTCATGGTCCGGTCCCTGGACGAGAGTGTGATTGGTGGGGCCGGTCACGCGGTCCGTTGGAGAATCGAGGATGATGCTTCCGGTTCCGTTCAGTTCGACGAAAAGGTCCGTCGGATCCGAGAAATTGAGCGAGCTGTTGTTGGTCAAACCTTGAAGATGGACAGTGCGGTTGTTGGTGAATGACTCGTCGAGGGTCAGTGTCAGGCCATCCGCGACCGTTGTGGTGACATCGCTGACGATCCGGTCGAAGGTCATTGATGCGTTCACATCAAGCATGTGGTTGTCGGGGTTCGCGTCGAGGTCGTCCGCTTCGAACGTGAGGTCGGTCCACGTTCCGCCGCGAAGATCGTAGGTCGACCCGTCACCGATGATGAAACGACCACCGTTGGCGACCGCATAGCTCCCCGAGAAGAAGCGGTTCGTCGCTCCGTTCGATGCGGTTGTGGTGCCGCCGTCGTTGGTGAAGCTGACAAACGGGTCGATATCAAGCATTTGACCGCCGACTCCGTTCTCGATCGTCCCCCGGTTGATGATGTTCAGGGCGTTCGTACCCAGTCTTCCGAATCCCTCGATCCGATGGCTGGCGTTGTGGATCAGGGTGTGATTGGTGCCGCCGGTCAACTGGTCAAGCGGGTCGTCGAGAAACAGAGTGCCGGTGCCCGCCAACTCCATGGTCAGGTCACCGCCGCCATTGATCGAGAGAGTGCTGAAATTGGTCACGGCATCCAAGTGGATCTCCGTGCTGTGGGTGAATATGTCCTCCTGGAGGGTCAGCGTGCGTCCGTCGTCGACCCGGATCACCGCATCGCAGGTTCCCGAATTGAAGATGGAAGTCGCCGTGACCCGGACAAGGTGGTTGAGGGGGTCCGGGTCGGCGTTGTCGACGTCGAATACCGGGTCGAAGGCGGTGATGCCGTTCAGCTCAAGCGTCGAGCCGTCGCCGATCAGGAACCGCCCCGCGTTGAGGCAGGTGTAGTTTCCCGGGTTGAGCAGCGCGGTCGCGCCGCCATACGCCGAGAGGACCCCGCCGTCGTTATGCCACGTGGAAAACGGATCGATGACCAACGGGACCGATCCGTTGGTTGCCGAAACGGTACTTCGGTTGACGACGTTGAGGGCGTTCGCCCCGATTCTTCCGCCGCCGACGATATCGTGAGGCGAGTCGAGGGTGAGCGTGTGGTTGGTGGATCCGCCGACCTCGTCGAGGGCGTGATCGAGGAAGATCGTGCCGTTGCCGTCCAGCTTGATCTCCGACGTGGGAGAGCCTGTGAAACTCAGGCGGGTCAGGTTGACGTTGGATGCGAGCACGACCGGCCCGTTGTTGGTGAAGCCGCTTCCTGTGAGGGTGAGCGTGCGTCCATCGTTAACCGTCAGTGCCGCCTCGTTGCGGATGTTTCGGAAAGTCGAGGTGGCGTTGATGGTGAGTTTGTTGTCACTGGCGATGCCGTTGGTCTGAAGGACCTCGATCGCTCCGTCATTGAGGGTGATTCCGTTCACCAGAATCTCCGAGGCATCGGCCACCCTGAGTTCTCCGAAGCCAGTGTTGCTGTAGGTGCCCGGCTGAAGCTGGAGGATGCCGCCGGACGCCCAGAGGAAGCCTGCGTTGTTGAAGAAAGAGAAGGGATCGAGGATCAGGGGATTCCCGGGGGAGTCGGCGATCAGGAAACCGGAGTTCTCGAAATTCAGCGCGTTTTCTCCTACCGAGCCGTGGCCTTCGATCGTGTGTCCGCCACTATGCACCAACGTGTGGTTCGTGCCGCCGCCGACGCGGTCGTTCGGGTGGTCTAGTTTGATGGTGCCGTTGCCGGAGAGTTGCACCGTGAGATCGCCGGACGAGTCGTTGAACGCGAAGCGGGAGATGTTGATGTTTCCTCCGAGAGTGATGACGCCGTTGTTGTCGCCGACATCCCGAATCGTGAACGTGAAGCCGTCGCTGATCGAGAGATCGGCGCCCACTTGAGTCGTCAGGTCCTCAATGGTGGTGTTCGCATTGACGAACACCAGACCGGCACCGCCGCCCAGGAACGCGTTATAGGTGCCGGGACCGTTGTTCGGAACCGTGAGGATGTCCCAATTGACGAAGTTGTGCCATTGCTGGTCGGCGCTGCCGGTCCAGTTGGCGGTGGTTTGGGCGGAAGAGGTCGAAGCCAGCAGGGAGGCACCCGTGAGGGCAAGAATGGGGCGGAGCATGTCCAGTGAGGGCAGGGGGTTGGGGATTTACCGCGACACTCCCACACCCCCCGGAACGATGGCGAGGTCAAACCGGTGCACATTTTGCCAAAACCCGAGGACTGTTGCTTTTGTACGCATCATCGAATCGCAAAGTTGCGGATCGGGTCGCGACCGTCCTCAAGGTTCCGTCGCGACTTCAGGGCCAAAGCCGGTCGTCGAATCCGAATGGTTGCGGGTCTCCCGCCTCGATTTTCGAAAAATCCGGGTGGGAAGGGTTGAGCAGGAAGTTGAACTCCCCTGGAACGATTGCCGAGGGAACGCGGAGGGCGAGCGAGCGCCGGTTGGTGATCCAAGGATCGCCAGTGGCCCGCGGTTCGGTTGTGATTTCCGCAGAAATCACTCCGGTTATCGGTATCGAAGTCGGGATGATCACGAATGCCTTCGCACGGCTGCCGGGGGTGGTCAGATGCACGAGGGTTTCGAGCGCCGCCAGAGCCCTGCTGTTGGCCAGATAGACGACGCGTCGGCCAGGCGAATTCCACCGGCCGCCGAACTTCTGGGCGCCGTCACCGGAAAAGGCGGTGTCCACCCATCGGGGGGCCACGATCCGATAGGCGGTGATTCGCTTTTCAGAAGACGCCATGATCCAGCCTGCCGAGAAGATTCTCCACCTCCCGGGCGCCGAACTCGGTGTCGGCATAGGAGAGCGGACACTCGCCGGCGGTGCCGGGGTTCGCCGTCTTCAGCCACCCGCGGGCCGCTTCTTCGGTGCCGAGAACATCCATGGCGATGCCGAACAGGCGGGCGAAACGAACCACCCGCTCGCTCTCCGGGGTGCCGAGATGCCGACTCTTTTTTCGGCGGTTCAGGGTGGCGGGGGAGATCCCCAGTAGTCTGCCGAGTTCTTCCTCAGGGATCGCCAGAAGTGCGCGAAGTGCATGAAACTCACCAAATGGCAGGCCTTCCCGGATCCGAAGAACCATCGGCGTCAAGTCCGCGGGGCCTTCCCTAAGAGAGGAGGTGCCCACCTCGTCTTGCTTGGGCAGCAGGCTGCGAACGACCGGTGGATCACCATATTTCATGGGATCAACTTAGCCGCAGATCATCCGATGTCAATCAAATGAGAGAATGTGTTGTGTCAAGTGATCCAACCGACGAGGCCTAGCTCTTCTCCACGTAGCCGTGTTCCTCGGCGTACTTCCGGACGTCGGCGGTGATCTTCATCGAGCAGAAGGTCGGTCCGCACATCGAACAGAAGTGGGCGGACTTGGCTCCTTCGGCGGGAAGGGTCTCGTCGTGGAAGCTGATCGCCCGGGCCGGGTCGAGACCGAGGGCGAACTGGTCGCGCCATCGGAATTCGAAGCGCGCCTTGGAGATCGCGTTGTCGCGCTCCTGGGCGGCCGGATGGCCCTTGGCGAGATCGGCGGCGTGGGCGGAGATCTTGTAGGTGATGACTCCCTCGCGCACATCGTCGCGATTCGGGAGGCCGAGGTGTTCCTTGGGCGTCACGTAGCAGAGCATCGCGCAGCCGTACCAACCGATGTTGGCCGCTCCGATACCCGAGGTGATGTGGTCGTATCCCGGAGCAATGTCCGTCGTCAGCGGGCCGAGCGTGTAGAAGGGCGCTTCGTGGCACCATTCGATCTGCTTCTGCATGTTCTCCTGGATGAGGTGCAGCGGAACGTGTCCCGGTCCTTCGTTCATCACCTGGCAGCCTTTCTCCCACGCTCGGAGCGTCAGCTCACCCTGGATCTCGAGTTCCGCGAGCTGGGCGTAATCGTTGGCGTCGGCGATCGATCCGGGGCGCAGCCCGTCTCCGATGGAGAAGCTGACGTCATAGGCGGCGCAGATGTCGCAGATCTCGTCCCAATGGGTGTAGAGGAAGTTCTCCTCGTCGTGGTGGAGCGACCACTTGGCCATGATCGATCCGCCGCGCGACACGATCCCGGTCATGCGCTTGGCGGTGTGGGGGACGAAGCGCTTCAGCACGCCGGCGTGGATCGTGAAGTAGTCGACGCCCTGCTCGGCCTGTTCGATGAGCGTGTCGCGGAACAGTTCCCAGCTCAGGTCCTCGATCCGGCCGTTGACCTTCTCAAGCGCCTGGTAGATCGGCACGGTGCCGATCGGGACGGGGGAGTTGCGCAGGATCCACTCGCGGGTGGCGTGGATGTTCTTGCCGGTGGAGAGATCCATCACGGTGTCGGCGCCCCATTTCGTCGCCCAGCGCATCTTCTCGACCTCCTCGTCGATGGTCGATGCCACCGCCGAGTTGCCGATGTTGGCGTTGATCTTCACGAGGAAGTTGCGGCCGATGATCATCGGTTCGAGTTCCGGGTGATTGACATTGGCGGGGATGATGGCCCGGCCGCGTGCGACCTCATCGCGGACGAACTCGGGGGTGATGAGCTTGGGGATCATCGCACCGTAGGCCTGGCCCGGGTGCTGGTGGTTCATCGCGTTGCGGGCCACCTGCCGGTGCGGGTCGATCTCGGACGGGCGGGGCATGTTGTAGCCCTCGGGCGTCGCGCAGAGCTGCTTCAGGCGCTCGGAGGCGTCATCGGGAAGGTCTTGCGGATCCGGATAACGGTCACAGATCGTCTTGAACTCCTCCATCCGGCCCATGTTCTCGCGGATCGCGATGAACTCCATCTCGGGAGTGATGACTCCCTGGCGGGCATACCAAAGCTGGGTCACCGGATGGCCTGACGAAGCGCGCAAAGGCTTTCGCTTGAGGCCCGGGTATTCCTTCAGCTTGTTCTTCGCCGCCTTGTTCTCGTTGTATTTCTCCGCGTGGGCATCGGAAATGTAGCCGTTGTCCTCGGGTTTGATATTCCGGCCGTCGTATTCCTCGACATCGGCGCGTCCGAGGATCCAGTCGCGGCGCAAGGCGGGAAGGCCTTGGGTCACATCGCCCTCGAAGCACGGATCACCCCACGGACCGGAGCAGTCATAAACGCGGATCGGCGGATTCGGTTCGGTCCGGCCGTTCGGGTGCTCGGTGTCGGAAAGCCGGATCTCGCGCATCGGCACGCGGACGGTCGGGTGCACCGTTCCGTTCACGTAGACCCGGGAGGAGTTGGGGAAGACGGTCGGGTCCTTCTCGATCGCGGCGATCTCGTCGCTGTTGTCGATTTCCTCGATGAAGTTGCCGGTGTAATCGCCGCGGCGGTGGGCGTTCTCGGGCGTCAGTTCTTTGGAGTCGGGAGAGATCATGGGATTGCCTGTCGTTGGAATGAAGAAAGCCGCGTGAGTCACGCGGCTTTGAGGAGGACGGGATCGACTTCCTACGGCGGCGTGACCCGCGTCAGGTTCGGAGGGTCTTTCCCGCGCGTCGGAAAATCTCGGCCCGCCGGTCGCCGGACACCCCTGTCGTTGGACAGAGTGTGGCGGGGCACCGCGGGAAGTCAAGGTGGGGGCCCGCCCGTTAGGCCAGGATGTCCTTCACCACCCGTGCCGGCTCGACGCCGCTCAGTTTGAAGTCGAGGCCTTGGAACTGGTAGGTGAATCGGGCGTCGTTGATGCCGCAGAGGTGGAGCATCGTGGCGTGAAGGTCGTGGACGGTGACCTCGTTCTCGGCCACACCGTAGCCGAGTTCGTCCGTCTTGCCATACTGGACACCGCCTTTGATTCCGCCGCCGGCGAGGGCAATGGAGAACGCGTTGATGTGGTGGTCCCGGCCATTGCCCTGGCCCATCGGCGTCCGGCCGAATTCGCCGCCCCAGATGACCAGGGTGTCTTCAAGCATGCCGCGCTGCTTGAGATCCTTGATCAGGGCCGCCGAAGCCTGGTCGGCCGATTGCGCCGAGACGCCCATGTATTTCTCGATGCCGCCGTGGTGGTCCCAGCCACGGTGATACAGCTGCACGAAACGAACGCCTTGCTCGAGCATCCGGCGGGCCATCAGACAGTTCGAACCGAAGCTGCCGTCACCGGGTGTTTCCACGCCGTACATGTCGAGGATCTGCTGAGACTCGCCGCTCATGTCAGTGAGCTCCGGCACGGATGCCTGCATGCGGAAAGCCATCTCATACTGCGAGATGCGGGTGTCGATCTCCGGATCGATCCGCGATTTCCGCAGGTGACCGTTGAAGGCTTTGACCTCGTCGATCATCTGACGCTGGGTCGACTGGCAGATTCCTTCGGGATTGCCGATGAAGTGGACCGCGTCGCCCGTGGACTGGAACTGCACGCCTTGGAACTTGCTGGGAAGGAAACCGGCCGACCACTGGCGCGACGAGACGGGTTGGGGATTCCGGCCGCCCGGCGGCTTTGAAATGAGTACGATGTAACCCGGAAGGTTCTCGGTTTCGGCGCCCAGACCGTAGAGCATCCATGAACCCATCGACGGGCGGCCCTTGACGATCGAGCCGGTGTTCATGAAGGCGTGGGCCGGATCGTGGTTGATCTGCTCGGTGCGCATCGAGTTGATGATGCACAGGTCATCGGCGATCTCGGCGAGGTGCGGGAAGTAGTCGGATATCCAAAGACCCGACTCGCCATGCTGGCGGAAACCCTTCACCGGCCCGAGCGCGACCAGCTTCTTGCCCTGGAGCTGGGCGAGTTGTTGGCCGGCGGTGAACGAGTCGGGGAAGGCCTTGCCGTCGAGTTTCGCGAGTTCCGGCTTGTAGTCGAAGGTCTCCAAGTGCGACGGCCCGCCCGCCATGCACAGGTGAATCACCCGTTTGGCCTTCGGAGCGAAGTGCTTGATGTCGTCAAAGACACCCGGCCATGCCGACTCGGTGGCGCCGGAGCGCTGGGCCAGCGACGCCATCGCCATCCCGCCGATGCCGGCGAACGAGCGATGGAGAAAGGTGCGCCGGTTGATCGAGAGCGCGTGGTCCGGTTGGAGGAACATGGTCGGATCAGTAGCGGGTGATGGTTTCGTGGAGATTGAGGAGCAGACGGGCGGTCTGGCTCCATGCGGCGAGCTCGTCGCGGTCCAGGGCCGCCGGTGCATCGGTGATTCCGATCGAAAGATAGAGGTTCCCGTCGTCAGTGCCGTCCTTGAACTGGGTGAGTTGGGTTTCGAAGAAGGAGGTGAGGCGTTCCTTTTCGGTCTCGTCGGGGGATCTCGCGAGTAGCAGTCGGAACATCCGGTCGATTCTCTCATCGACACCGCCGGCTGGAAGCTCGGTCAGGACGCGGGTTGCCAGTCCCCGGGCCGCCTCGACGTAGACCGGGTCGTTCAAGAGAGTCAGAGCCTGCTGCGGGATGTTTGCCTGCAGGCGGTCGGCGGCGCATTCGTCGCGCGCCGGCGCGTCGAAGTTGGCAAGCGTCGGAAGCAGGAACGTCCGTTGCCAGTGCGCGTAGACCGAGCGGCGGTGCTGGCGGGAGTCGAGGTGGGCGGTGTAGTTGCGGACCGGGAAGTTCAGATTCGAGTAGTAGTTCTCCGGTTGGTAGATCCGGACCGACGGTCCACCGATGTGATCTCGCTCCAGCAGTCCCGCCGCTGCCAGTGCCTGGTCGCGGATAAACTCGGCATCGAGACGCCGGCCGGTCTGCTGGGCGAACAGTCGGTTGTAAGGATCGACCTCGGCGAGGTCTTCCCGCTGGGCCGCTGCCTGGCGGTAGGTGTTCGACCCGACGATCAGCCTCACGATGTGCTGCACGTCCCACCCCGACTCGCGGAACTCGACCGCGAGCCAGTCGAGCAGCTCCGGATGGGATGGCGGTTCGCCTTGTCCGCCGAGGTCATCGAGGATGTTGGAAAGCCCTCGGCCGAAGAACTGTTTCCAAAGACGGTTGACGAAGTGCCGGGCGGTCAGCGGGTTCTCATCGGCAACAACCCAACGGGCGAGGTCGAGCCGATTGAGTTTCCGGTCAGTTGGAACCGACTCGGATGGCAGGAAGGAAAAGACCGCGGGGTCCACGAGTTCGCCCGAGTCGTTCTGCCAGTCGCCGCGGGGCAGGACGCGGGTCGGGAACTCGGGCTTTTCGATCGACACCGTGACCAGTGTGCGCGTCCAGCCCGAGCGGCAGTCGCGGATCCGGTCGAGTAACTGCTGGGATTCGGTGGGCAGCTTGGTCGTCGGAGTGAAGCACAGATGGTAGGCAGCATTGCTTCCCTGATCGTCGGATTCGAGGGAATGCAGGAAAGGGGCCGTGAACGCGTCCATGCCGGGTGACGGGTCGAGCACGGGTGACTGCGAAACACGGATCAGACGGGCGGTGTTGCTCCCGAGAATGACCCGGAGGGTGGCGCCGGATTCGGCTGCCAAAGGTTGGTCGAGGCAGAAGACCGCGGTTTGGGTACGTTGGGTGAGCGAGTCCGGTCCCTCGTAGCCGGGTTTCGGCGCGGATTGCCATCCCGCCTTGGGGTCGAGGTCGTTGCGGTTGCGGTCACCGTGTTCGAGCCCACCGGCAAAGCCGTGCTCCCGATCGAGGTCCGCCTGTGCCCAGCGGATCTTGAGGTCGAGTGGCTTCTCTCCGGGACGGATGAGCTGCAGCTGGGGCTTCAGGGTGAAATGTCCACCCTTGTCACGGCCGACGGCGCCGCCATTGGCCGGATCGGGAAGCGCCTCCAATCGGATGCTGCCGATCGATCCCGCTCCGAGCGGGAAATCGACCTCTGTCCGTTCTTTGGGATCGGCCGGGCCAATGAACCGGACGGTGGAATCGTCCGCAATAAGTTCGGCGCCGGTCTTTCCGCTGGTGCGCGCATCGCCGGGTGCCAGTACCTGCCAGCCATCCGGATTCCGGGCGGCGAAATCGCGGAGTTCGGAAAGTTTGCGATCGCGATCCGGATCCTCCACGGCGTGGGCCGCGAGAATCTCCACCGCGGCTGTCTGCAAACCGGAGAGTTGGTTCAACAATGACTCCGAACGGACGATGCGTTCCGGCGTGTAGGCGTCGTTGTTGCCGTTGTATTTCGTGCCGCCGACATAGCCGTTGTAGACACCCCATTGTTGGACGTCGTCGAAGAACGCCGCGAGCGAGTAGAAGTCCTTCTGGCTGATCGGATCGTACTTGTGGTCGTGGCACTCGGCACAACCGGTTGTCTGTCCGAGAAAGGCGGCGCCGACCGCCCGGACCCGGTCGGCGGCATACTTCTTGAAATACTCCTTCGATTGGGCACCGCCCTCGCGCGTGACGAGATTCAAGCGGTTGAAGCCGCTGGCGATGTGCTGTTCGTCGGTCGCGTCGGGAAGAAGATCGCCGGCAAGTTGTTCGATGACGAACTCGTCGAACGGCTTGTTCGAGTTGAAACTACGGATGACGTAGTCGCGGTAGGGAAAGATCCGTTGGTTCTGGTCACCGTGGTAGCCGACGGTGTCGGCGAAGCGGGCGACGTCGAGCCACGGCACCGCCATGCGCTCGCCATACGCGGGATTCGACAGACAGGCGTCGATCACCTGGTCGGGCTCGATCGGATTTCCGGGTGACGGAGGTAGCCCGATCAGATCGAGGTGGAGACGCCGGGAAAGTTCCTCTTCCGTGGCCAGGGGTGATGGCTCGATGCCGGCCGCTTCCAGTTTCTTCAGAACGAAGGCGTCGATCGGATTGGCGACCCGGTCCGCGTGCCGCTCCGGCTTGGGGACTCCGGGCCGTTCGAGCGGCGTGTAGGACCAATGGGCCTCGTATTCGGCTCCTTCGCGGATCCATTGCTTGAGGATCGCGAGTTCTTCCTCCGTCACTTCCTTGTGGAAGTGGGGTGGAGGCATGACGATGTCATGATCCTTGGAAAGGATTCGTTTGATCACCGCGGAGTCCTCAGGCTTGCCCGGAACGATCGCGTATCCGTCGCCTTCCTTGAGTGCGGCGTAGGCACCCTCGGGCGTGTCGAGGCGCAGATCCGACTCCCGCTTTTTCTCGTCCGGCCCGTGGCAGGCGATGCACTTCTCGGACAGGATCGGACGGATGTCCTGATTGAATCCGAGCGGCGCGCCGCCGACGAATGTCGGAAGAGCCGCGAGAGGAAGGAGGATGGAACGGAGTCGGAAGGTCATGCGCAGATGTCCTTCACGACCTTTGCCGGGACCACACCGGTGAGGCGTTGGTCGAGGCCTTGGAACTTGTAGCTCAACCGGTTGTGGTCGAGTCCGAGGCGGTCCAGGATGGTCGCGTGCAGGTCGCGGATGTGGACGGGATTCTCGACGATGTTGTAGCTCATGTCGTCGGTTTCGCCGTAGACCTGGCCGCCCTTGATGCCGCCTCCCGCAAGCCACAGTGAGAAGCAACGGGGATGGTGATCGCGGCCGTAGTTGGTTTCGCTCAGACCGCCTTGGCAGTAAACGGTGCGGCCAAACTCGCCGCCAAAAACGACCAAGGTGTCCTCTAGCATGCCGCGTTGTTTGAGATCCTGCACCAGTCCGTAGATGCCCTGGTCGACGTCCTTGCACTGCGAGGTCAGGTCACGCGGAAGGTTGCCGTGCTGGTCCCAGCCGCGGTGGAAGATCTGCACGAAGCGTGTGCCGCGTTCGATAAGCCTGCGTGCCATGAGTGCGGAATTGGCGAACGTGCCGCGCGTCTTGCTGTCCTCGCCGTAGAGCTGGTGGATGTGCTCCGGTTCGCCCGACATGTCGGCGAGCTCCGGCACGCTGGCCTGCATGCGGAAGGCCATCTCGTACTGCTGGATGCGCGTCTGGATGGACGGGTCGCCGACGGCCTCGTACGACCGCTGGTTCATCGCGTTCAGGCCGTCGAGCATCGAGCGGCGCAGTTCGCGGGAGATGCCCGGGTTGTCCTTGAGGTAGAGCACCGGGTCTCCCTTCGAGCGGAAGGCGACACCGGCGTGCTTGCCGGGGAGGTATCCGGATCCCCACAGGCGTGCGGAGATCGCCTGGACATTGGCGTAGGGGGAGCTGTGGGTCGCGTGCAGCACCACGAAGGTCGGCAGGTCTTCGTTCATACTGCCGAGACCGTAGGAGAGCCATGAGCCGATGGACGCCTTTCCGGACTGCATCGAGCCGGTGTAGACCAATTGGTTCGCGGGCTCGTGGTTGATCGCCTCGGTGTGCATCGACTTCACGATGCAGAGGTCGTCAGCCATCTTCGCGGTCCATGGCAGCAGCTCGGAAATCCACGCGCCGGACTGACCGTGCTGCGCGAACTTGAAGATCGAGGGTGCCAGCGGGAACGCGGCCTGGCCGGAGGTCATGCCGGTGAGCCGCTCGCCCTGCTTCGCGAGGTAGTCCTTGAGGTCTTCCTTGAAGCGCTTCTTGAGCTCGGGCTTGTAGTCGAAGAGGTCGATCTGCGACGGCGCGCCGATGAGCGAGATGTAGATCGCCCGCTTTGCCTTGGGCGCGAAGTGCTGGACCGACGAGAGGTCGGGCATCGGCGAGGAGCTGCCGAGACCGCTGCGGGCCATCAGTGACGAGAGCGCGGCGACGCCGAGGCCGGTGCCGTTCTTGCGGAAGAACTGGCGGCGGTTGATCGCGGAGTTGTAGTCGAAAATGGAGTTCATGGAGCTCTGTGTTCCGTTCACTTGGTCAGGGCTTCATCGAGGTTGAGGATCTGGCTTGAGACGATCGTCCAAGCCGCGACTTCCGCAACCGGGAGGTCGGGGTTCGGCTCCGACTCGCCTTCGGAAATCAGGGTCTTGGCCGCCTCATTGTCCGCGGTGAATGCCTTGGTCGCATCGTCGAGCGTCTTGCGGACAGCCGCGCGCTCCTCGTCGACGAGCTTGCGGGCGATCAGCCTGGTGCTGATGAAGTCGAGTCGGCTGTCGAAGTCTCCTTCGGAGAGCGCATGCTCCGCGAGCCGCCGCGAGGCCTCGACGAACTGCGGATCGTTGAGGGTGACGAAGGCCTGGAGCGGCGTGTTCGTCCGCTCCCGTGCCACACAGGTCACCTCCCGCGTCGGGGCGTTGAAGATCTCCATCGCCGGGTGGGGCGCCGTGCGTTTCCAGAACGTGTAGATCGACCTCCGGTAGAGTTTCTCGCCCGTGTCCTGTTTGTAGTTCCGGGTGTTCGACTGCGGCATCGCCACCGCCGACCAGATGCCTTCCGGTTGGTAAGGTTTCACGGGTGGTCCGCCGACCTCGTCGATCAGGAGGTCGGACGCGGCAAGAGCCATGTCGCGGAGTTCCTCACCGTCGAGACGGAAACGGGGACCCCGCGAAAGCAGGGCGTTCGAAGGGTCGGTCTCCAGTTTTGCCGGCGGGATCGTCGCGGACTGACGGTAAGTCGAAGACATGACCATCAACTTGATCATCCGGCGGTAGTCCCAGCCGTTGTCCATGAACTCCGAAGCCAGCCAGTCGAGGAGTTTCGGATGGGTCGGGCGCGCGCCCATGATGCCAAAGTCGCCGACGGTTTCGACGATCCCGGTGCCGAAGAGTTGGGCCCACAGGCGGTTCATGGCGACCCGGGCGGGCAACGGGTTCTCCTTCGCTACCAGCCACTGCGCCAGGCCGAGCCGGTTCTTCGGCGCGCCCTCCGGCATCGGTGGCAGGGATGCGGGGGTGTCGGCAGTGACCTTCTCTCCCTTGTCCGAGTAGACCCCGCGGTTGAGGATGTGGGCGAAAGCTTCGGAGTCCTTTTTCTCCTCCATCACCAGCGAAACGGAGCCGCGGGAACGGATGTCGGCTTCCTCCTTCGCCAAGGCGTCGATTTTCTTCCGCAGTTCGATGGACGGGGGATCAATACTGGAAACGTAGTATTCGAACAGGCGGTCCATCTGCTTCTTGGTCCGGTTGTCCGCAGGTGTCTCGAGGATATCCCTGAGCAGGGCGTTGGAGGCGAGGTCGGAGATCTCAGCGGGTGTCAGCAGGCGCCGGTAGAAACGGAAGTCCTGCAGCGCCACCTTGCCCTTCGTGAGCTTGGAATCGTCGCCGTGGCGGGAGCCGAGACGCAGGGGAACCTTCGTCTCGATGGTGCCGCCGACGGTGTTCGGTTCGGTCGACGAGGGGACGCGTTTACCGTCGACGTAAACCGACAGCGATTGATGGCCGGACTTGGTGCCGTCGAAGGTCACCATCACGTGTTGCCAGCTCTTCTGGTTGAGTGCCTGCTTGGCGACGATCTTGCTCGCGGCATCGGGCCAGCGGTCGATGACATGCGCGGCCGGTTGCCCCGACTGCAGGTAAAGGTCCCAACCACGGTAGGCGGCATTCGGGTCCATCCGTGCGATGACCGCACCGGTCGGTTTGCCTTCGGTGTAGATGAATCCGCCGAAGGTCACTTGGTCGGAGCGTGAGAACGACAGGTGATCACCAAGATCGAGCGGCTTTTCGGAAATAACCGCAGCCTTGCCGAGGGGGGCGTCGATTCTCGGCAGCTTCGCCTGCCACTCCTGCGGCTGACCATCGAGTTCGCCGACAATTGACTCCTGCTCCGAAGCGAGCGGGAGACGGAGGGCGAGGGTGGAATCCACTTCGACGCCGCCGTCGATCTTCGCCGCGGCCAGCCACTGGTCGAAATCCTGACGGGCGCCCGAGCGACGCGCCTTCAGATCCTCCTCCGCCTTATTCTTTTCGTCGGCCAGAGCGGCGAAACGGGGGCGGTCTTCGTGAAGCGGGACAAAGACGTTCGGCGGATGCTCCGCATTGTTGCGGTCGAGCGCCGACATCGGCGTGTTCCGGAAGAAGGCATTGAAGGAGTAGGTGTCCTTCATCGAAATCGGGTCGAACTTGTGATCGTGGCACGAAGCGCAGCCCATGGTCAGGCCCAGCCAGACGGCACCAGTTGTGTCGGTGCGGTCCTGAGCGTAGATGGCGAGATACTCCTCGGCGATGGCGCCGCCCTCGCCGGTGGTTGGCAAGCAACGGTGGAAGCCGGTGGCCACCTGCTGGTCGAGCGTCGGATCGGGGAGCATGTCGCCGGCGATCTGTTCGATGGTGAACTCGTCCCACGGCATGTTCCGTTCGAGTGCGCGGATCACCCAGTCGCGGTAGGGCCAGATCGCGCGGTAGTTGTCGATGTGGATGCCGTGGGTGTCGGCGTAGCGGGCGGCGTCGAGCCAGTAGCGTGCGAAGTGCTCGGCACTTTCGGTGGTGGCGAGCAACCGGTCGACCTCGGCTTCATAGGCCGCGTCGATTCCTGATCCGGCGCTCTTCAGGAAGTTGTCGAGTTCTTCGGGAGAGGGTGGAAGCCCGGTCAGGTCGAAGTGAAGCCGGCGGTAGAGACGTGCCGGATCTTCGTCTGGATTCGGTTCGAGGTCGTGAGACCGCAGGCGGGCCTCCACGAACGGGTCGATGCCGTTGCGGCCCCAGTCGCTTTCCGGAACTTCCGGTCGCTCGACCGGAAGGAAGGCCCAGTGGTCCTGATACTCCGCTCCTTGGTCGACCCATGCCTCAAGCAGCGCGATCTGGGTCGCATCGAGCTCCTTGTGAGACTCAGGAGGAGGCATCACGGTGTCCTTGTCGGTGCTGTGAAGCAGCTTGACCAAGAGGGAGGCCTCGGCATCGCCCTTGATGATCACCGGCGTGCCGTTCTCCCGCGGCTTGAAGGCTTCATCCGCCAGATCGAGACGCAACGGTTCTTCTTCCGGGTAGCGGGTCTTTTCGTCGGGTCCGTGGCACTGATAGCAGTATTCGGAGAGGATGGGCTGGATGTGCTCGTTGAAGGTCACCTCATCCGGGATGGACACCGGTCGTGCCGACTCTTCCGATACCAATCCGGGTTGCTCGGGAGCTGTAGCTTCTCCCTTCTGGCCAGTCGCCTTGGAGGAACGGGTGCATTGGATGCAAAGGAACGAGGTCGCGATGGCGACCACTCCCAGAATCGGCCCCGGATGGGCGTTGAACTTTCGAAAAACCATGTCGATTCGTGTCAGAATAGGCGTGCGTTCGAGCCTTGGCAATTACCGGCGGCAGGAGCATCCTCTTTCACCCGGAAAAGCGGCAATCTCACCCGGAAAAGCGTCGCTTCCAACGTGCTGCGTGTGGTGAATGAAGATGTGCGGGAAAACACCGATGTACGGATGATCGAAGAATGTCCATTTTTGCCTTCTTCGGTATCCGATATGACCTATCGGAACCTGCGCAGCCTCGGGCAAAGACGCGATGCCGAATTCTACGTAACCGCGCTCCGCTACGCGCAGACGCTATGGAGCCGCGGCATGCCTGCTCAAGCGATCCTGCAGCTGAATCGGGCGTGGTCGGCCGAACTGGATCCGGAGGATCTCGTGCTGTCCGAGTGGCCGCCACCCTATCGGGCATTGACTTGGATGCTGGAGCGGCGACCTGCCGGTTGTTTCATCGGGAACCCGGTCAGGCATTTCCAGCATCTCGCCACGCGCGTCCGGGGCCGCGACGCCGAGATCCGGAGCTGGCGGGCCTGGGCCTGTTTTCGGTTGGCTGAGAAGATCCTGCCCGAAGCTGACTTTCCCCGGGATCAATTGCAGGCAGATCGGGAGGAGTTGGTCTTTCCTGACAGCGATAGGGTTCTTTCCGGGCTGAAGCGGCTCGGATGGGAAGGGGAGGCCGGCTTGTTGGGGGAGTTGATCCACGGGCAGAACAATCCATGACGAGTTTCGCGCAACTTCGGCGCAACCTTGGATCTTGTCCGGCGCGGGGTGTGCTCTCACGCTTTCACTATGTCTCTGGACACCCGCGCCCAGTCCTTCCGGCTACTCGGGCATTTTGATCGTGGCGAGCTGGCATCCATCCTGAAAACGCTCGGCTGCGCCGCGTTGGCCGCGGCCGTGGTGTGGGGGCCGGGTTGGCTCGGGTCCGACCTCTACGCCGACCTTTCGCCCGGAGGTCAGGCGGCGCTGGGGATCATGGTCTTCGCTGCAGGCCTCTGGGTGACCGAGGCAATGCCCGCCTTTGCGGTCGCGCTGCTGGTGATCGGGCTGCAGATCGCGATCCTCGGTAATCCCGGGGGGGTGTGGGCGCCGGCGGATTCGAAGGATGCGTGGACGCTTTTTGTGAAGCCGTGGTCCTCACCCACGATGTGGCTCTTCTTCGGCGGCTTCGTGCTGGCACACGCATGTTCGAAGACCCAGCTCGACCGTTGGATGGCGGGCCACCTCCTCGGACGCTTTGTCGGACGTCCTCCACTGCTGGTGTTGGGAGTCATGGCGGTGACCTTTGTCTTCAGCATGTTCATGTCGAACACCGCGACCGCAGCGATGATGGTGGCGGTGACGGCCCCGGTGATCGCCGGCTTGCCAGAAGGTAGCCGCCTCGGACGAGGCGTTGTGATCGCGGTGGCACTTGCCGCCAATCTGGGCGGAATCGGCACCATCATCGGCACGCCGCCGAATGCGATCGCAGCCGGTCAATTGGCGGACGGGCAGAAGATCGACTTCATGCGCTGGATGATGATCGCGCTGCCGCCGGCGCTGGTTCTTGCCGCATTGGGATATGGCGTTGTCTGGTGGCGCTGGATTCGCGGTGAGAAGGGCATCGAAGGCAGTCTCGATTCTGCGATTGAGGGTGACGACCGCCAGTTTCGGCACCGGCTGATCGTCATGCTGGTCTTCGCGATCACCGTCGGTCTCTGGATGTCCGAGTCAGTATTGGGAATCCCGTCGCCAGTCGTGTCGTTCGTGCCGATCGTCGTCTTCGCGGTCACCGGGGTGATCGGTGCCACCGACATGCGCCAGTTGCCGTGGGACGTGCTGCTACTGCTGGCCGGCGGTCTTTCGCTCGGAGTCGGGGTGAAGGAGACCGGGCTCGCCGCGTGGCTCGCCGATCAGGTGCCGAACACCTTGCCCCCGTTGGCGATTGCGGCGGTCTTCTGTTTTGTCGGACTGGTTCTCTCGAACCTGATGAGCAACACCGCGGCCGCGGCCCTTCTTGTGCCGCTCGGGGCGAGCCTGGTGGCGGCCGAAGACTCGAGGATCGTGATCCTTTCGGTGGCGATCGGATGCTCCGCTGCGATGGCATTGCCGATCTCCACGCCACCGAACGCGATCGCCTACGGTTCGGGGCGAATCTCTTCCCGGGATTTCCTGGTGCCGGGTCTCGTGGTCGGACTGCTCACTCCGCTGGTGGTGCTGTGGCTGAAGTGGACGGTCGGTTGAGACCGCTCAGAAACCGGTGGATGCGCCCGTCCTTCCGGATAGGTTGGGTGTCATGAAGACACAGACGATTGGAGCGGGTTTGCTGGCGATCGGCTCGGCGTTTGCCGGAGTCCGTTCGGGGCACGCGGAAGCCGAGCTGATCCAGACGAGCGAGGGATATCAGGCAGGCAAACCGGTCGAGGTCGGGATCCGGCTGAAGCTGGACGACGGCTGGCATACCTATTGGAGAAATCCCGGAGAAGGCGGCATGGCGCTGTCGGTCGATTGGAAACTGCCGGATGGCTGGGTGGCCGGCCCGTTGTTGCATCCGGTTCCGGTTCGTTTCATGACCGGCGAGCTTCCCGGTTACGGTTATGAGAAGGAGGTGGTGATTCCGGTTTTCATGACCGCGGGCGCATCGGCAAAGGGCCGGGCCGAGGTCACCGCCGAACTGAGCTGGCTGACCTGTGATGACTCCGCCTGCGTTCCGGGTGACGCCAGCCTGTCGATTTCATTCGAGCACGAGAACAAAGGGCCGGGACCGGGAGCCGGTGTGATCGCCAAGGCGCTGGAGAAAGTTCCGCAGCCGGTTGCGGGAAGTCGCTTGTCGGTGGATGTCGACAAGGACTCGCTTCGTTTGCACGTGGCGCTGCCCAAAGGTGTGGATCCGACCGGTTGCGAGGTGTTTCCCGCGACGCCTGCGACCGTGGATCACTCGAAACCGATCCGGCTTGAGGAGGTCGAGGGTGGTTGGGAGGCGACCGTGCCAGCGAACGAGTACGCCACGGGTGCGCCCGAAGAACTCGAGCTCGTTTTGTCGGGAGGCAGGTTGGAGAAGCCGTTGCTGCTCCGATGGACAGCTGAGTGACGAATTCCCGTTGGACATCCGGCTCAGCAATGGGAGGGGTCTAACTCCCCAATCTGAATTCCAATGAAAATGAAGAGCACGATGACATGGATGGCCGCGGCGATTGTCGCCTGCGGCGTTGCGAACGCGGTCGAACCCGGCGACACGGCTCCCGGATTCACCCTGCCGAGCGTGAAGGGCGAGGAAGTCTCGCTCTCCGACTACAAAGGCAAGGTGGTGGTCCTCGAGTGGATCAACTTCGGCTGTCCGTTCGTGAAGAAACACTACGGCAGCGGCAACATGCCGATGCTGCAAGAGAAGTATTCGGACGACGAAGTGGTCTGGATTTCCGTAAACTCGTCCGCCGAAGGGAAGGGCGGCTACATGCCTGCGGAGAAGCTCGGCGAGCGTGCCGAAAAGGAAGGGAGCAAGGCGGACCAGATCGTCCTCGATACCGATGGCAAGGTCGGCAAGGCCTATGGAGCGAAGACGACGCCGCACATGTTCGTGATCGGCAAGGACGGCAAGCTCGCCTTCGGGGGTGGAATCGATAACAAGCCAAGCACCAAGGCTGCCGATGTCGAGGGAGCTACCAACTTCGTTGTCGCCGCGGTCGATGCCCTGCTCGCAGGCAAGCCGGTCGAGACGGCGAAAGCCCCGCCCTATGGCTGCGGGGTAAAATACTGAGACCCGAATCTCCGAGGGGCCGACGCATAGTCGGCCCCTTATCGCGTACGGGTCACGGGTTCGCCGGAAACGGGTCCGCGGTGAGACGGAGAATGACCTCGCCACGATCGGGCGCCGGTTGCTCCGGTGGGGCGGCCCGGCGGCAGATCGCCGTTGTCAGCGCGCTGCCGATCAGCAGTGCCAATGCGAGGCCCGCCATCGTGCGCGAGGCCCGGCGAGGTCGGTCACGCAGCCGCTTGATGCGTTCGCCCAGAGCCGGTCCGGACATGGCCAGTGCCAGCGAGGGCGTGCGGGCGGCGGCCAGATCGCAGAGGGTATGGGAATAGGCCGAAGCATCGACGCCCGAGGCGACCACTGCCGCGTCGCAGGCGAACTCCGATTGGAGGGCATGGCGACGGGCCAGCCACCACACCAGTGGATTGAACCAGTGCAGCGCGCAGGCGAGGGATCCGAGCCAGCGCCAAAGGGGATCGTGTCGGGCGTGATGGGCGAGTTCATGTGCGAGCACCATTTCGCGCGTCGAAAGATTCCACTCGGTCCACGATGCCGGGACGAAGATGACAGGGCGGAAGACGCCGGCCGCGCAGGGGCTGGCGAGTTCCGGAAGCGACCGCACTTCCACCGCGCGGCCATGGCGGGTGGTCCGTTGCTCAAGAAGATTCGACCCTTTCCTCCACCGCTGCAGGGTCCATCCCGCGATCGCCAGACGGGCGAGGAGAACCAGCGAACCGAACGGCAGCACGAGTACCACGACGGAAACGGAATAGGATTGGGAGGCGATGTTCTCCGCTGCCGGCAGGATCGGAATCTTCGGGAGCAGGCTCAGCAGCGGAAAGGCGAGCAGAAGTAGCAACGCAAGCCCGCTGATCCGGCTGGAGTTCTCGCCATCGCGACGCCCGAGCGCGAGCACGGCGGTGGCCGCGACGAGGGAAAAGAGGATGGCGGCGATGGGTGTCGAAGTCATTCTTCCTGGCGGTCGATCAGTTCCCGGATGCGTTCGATCTCTTCCCGGCTGAGATTCTGTTCCGAAGGATCCAGCAGCGAGGCTACCAACTTCTCGGGTTTGCCGTCGAAGAAGGTGCCCAGCAACTGCTTTAGCGCCGACCGCTTCGCTTTCTTTTCGGAAACCGCGGGGCTGTAGAGATAGCGACGGGATTCCTTCCGGTGTTTGATCAGTCCTTTGTCGACCATCGTGGCGAGCAGGGCGCGCACTGCGGAATAGCTCGGAGGATCAGGCAACTCGTCCTGAATATCCTGCGCCGAGGCTTCTCCCAGGCGGTAGATCAGGTCCATGACCTGACGTTCCCGTCGGGCAAGGGCAGGTTCGCTCATGCGGGAAAACTAGCACAAGGTGGGGCCGGTTCAATGCACAAGTGCTAAAAAAACAGCACTAAAGGATTGACGGGGCCGCCGATGATATGCTGCTTTTCTAGCATCATGGGATTTGAGCTGTTTCGCAAGTTGGAGCCGGGTCGATGGGTTTTGCCGTTGGCGGTGGTGGTTTGGGTCTCCTCATGTAGGCCCAACTTCGTTCCTGTGGATGCCGAGTATTCGCCCGCTATGCCGATCTCGGCTGAAGCGCCGTCGGGTGCCAAGCCCAGGAATGCTCCGGTGAAGCCCGAAGAGCGGCCGGGGCTGGCGACGGGGTTCGGTGAGGAAGTCCGAGACGAATGGCACAAGCAGACATTCGTGCGGGCGTCACCCAAGCCGTTGGGAACCGATGTGATCTACTACAATGATCGTAAGGGGGTGGATGCCATGACCGGATACAAGTACAAGGTCGACGGAGCGCAGAAGGCGGCTGGCGAGGTGATCGAATGGGGGATCAAGGGCGGCTTCCGGTATTTGCCCAGCTACAAGTCAGGCGGCAAGAGGTTCACGGTCGGTTCGCCCGGAAGCAGCTATTTGATCTTCCTGAAGAACCGCTGCAAAAGCCGGCTTGAGGTGGTGTTGAGTGTGGACGGACTCGACGTGATCGATGGCAAGCCGGCGTCATTCTCCAAACGAGGCTATGTGATCGCCCCCGGCGAGACCCTCGAAGTCAAGGGATGGAGAAGCGGTTGGGACCGGGTCGCGAGATTCGAGTTCTCCAGTGTCGGCGGCTCGTACACGAATCGCCGTCACGGTGATACCCGGAACGTTGGAGTGGTGGGTTTGGCGGTGTTCGGCGAGAAGGGTGTCAATCCATGGACATGGATGCCCAGCGAGGTGCGCACCCGCCAGACCGCGAATCCTTTCGCGACCGCTCCCTGAGCGGAGAAACCTGTCACGATTCGGGTGGCTGCCGGCAATGGACCTGAAACGATGAATCTGCTCGACCGCCTGCAACTGTCATTCCGGTGCCCTGCCCATTGGGAGGAGATGGAAGGTGACGATCGGAAGCGCTTCTGTTCGCACTGCCGGAAGCACGTCCACAACCTCAGCGAAATGACCCGCGATGAGGCCGAGAATCTCATCTCGCGCGGTGGTGCCTGCATCCGGATGATCCGGCGGGCGGATGGCACGACGGTCGTGAAGGATTGCCCGAGGACCCGCTCCGCCCGGCGGCTGGCGTCACAAGTGGCGGGCGCGGGTCTCGCCGGAAGCGCTCTTGCTCTTGCCAGCTGCGCGAAGCGCGACGAGCGACCGCCGGTCATGGGTGAGCACCCGCCCCTCACCGGCATCGTCGCATTGCCTCCCGGTCCGCCGGCGGGGGATGAGGTCCTCTTGGGAGAACCGATCGCTCCGGAACCTCCGCCCCTCATGGGCCGGCCGAAGCCGCCGGACCACGGCGAAGGGCTCAGCGAACCTCGTAGCCGCTGAGGTCGACGTTGAATCTCGCTGCCGGAATATCCCGGTTGAACCGGCTGTTGCGGAAGATTGTTCGGATCCGCGACTTGTCATCGAGCTGGATCTCGAGTGCGCGCAGCTCGTTCTTGCCGGGGTCGATGTCGAAGAACACCCACGACACCTTGCCCCGCATGTTGCGGTCCTTCGGGCGGGTGGTGAGCTGGTAGATGCCTTGGGTGACGCGTGACTCGACGAGATCGAAGGACTTCCTGAAGCTCTCGAGTCCGCCATTGATTGAGTCGCCGGACAACATCGTGAATGAACGCGCCCGGGGCGAGTCGGCGTCGATGCTGCGGGCTTGCTTTTTTTCAACATCGACGAGAGTGACCTTCTCACCATCGGAGACAGCGATGGTCTTGGCGGGCTGACCGAGGTCCCAGCGCAGCTTTCCATCGCGGGTCATCGCCAATGTCCCCGGGGTGGTGACCGGATTCTTCAGTGCGGGAAGCTTGCGTTCCTGGGTGAAGTCGGCCTCCAAGGTCCGGATGCCGGCCTGTCGTTTCAACCACGCTTCGAGCGGGGCGGTGTCGACTTCGGCGCGCAGCGGAGCGAGCAGGAGCAGGGCGAGAAGAAAGCGCATGCCCCTAGGTCGTCGCGGGTGCGGCGCTTTGCCAAGGGGAAATCGGTGGATGCGGTCGAATTTGGTGCTTGGAACCTGAGGCCGCTTCCCGTGGTTTCGCGCTGATGCGGAAATGGTGGAAGGTTGCGCTTCTGTTGCTGCTGGCGCTGATCGGGGCGGCAGGGCTCGGGCGCATTCGGTTCGAGACCGATCCGCTCGCGGTTCTTCCGGATGCTATGCCCGAGGTCAGCGGACTTCAGGCTTTCCAGCGGGTCTTCTCGAAGAAGGGCGAGCTGATCGTGCTGCTGGAGGCTGATGACGAGATGGCAGGAATGCTGCCGGATCGGGCGGCCGAGCTGGGAGAACTCCTGAAGGACTCGGGAGCAAGCGACTCGGTGCGCTGGCAGCCGCGCTGGCGCGATAGTCCGGAAGGAATGGCCGAGTTGTTCGCCTGGTTGTGGCTTAACGGTGAGCCGGAGGAGTTGGAGACACTGGCTGGCCGTCTATCCGAGAAAGAAATCGCGGGTTCGATGGAGGACGCCATGGAACGGGTGGCGACCGCGCTGGACGGCATGGACATCGTCCAGTCGGCGCATGATCCCTTTGGGTTTCTCGATCACTCGGCTCTGCGGTCGTTTTTCGCAGCGTCCGAGGGCGGAGGTGAAGGATTCGAGAGCGCCGATGGCATGGCGCAGTTGATTTTTATCGACGCGCCACGTCCCGTAGCCGGCTACCGCGAGGCGGATGCCTGGCTGAGTGAGGTCAGGGCGGTGATCGACCCGTGGGCGGATGAGAACGGAATCCGGGCCGCCTATACCGGTGATCCTGCCTTCGAGGCGGAGATCGGTGGCGCGATGGAGGGCGACATGCGCGGCACTGTCGGGATCACCTCGGTGGTGATCGGTCTGCTATTCCTGCTCATGCAGCGCCGTATCGGTCTGCTCGCCGGCCTGTCGGTGACCTTGGCGCTGGTCTTCGTCGCGACGCTCGGGATCGCCGGCTGGGTCTACGGTGAACTCAGTATCATGGCGGCCGGGTTCGCGGCGATCCTGATCGGCCTCGCGGTCGACTATGGCGTTCTCATCTGCCAGGAGGCCAAGGTCTGCGGCCACGACCAGTTACCCATCTATCGGGCCACGGCCCGGTCGATCGGTTGGGCCGCGGCCACGACAGCAGCCGTGTTCCTTGCCCTCAACCTGAGCGGCTTGCCCGGAATCGCGCAGCTGGGAACGGTGGTGGGCATCGGGGTGGTTCTCGGGGCGTTGTTCATGCTCGGCATTTATGTGCCTTGGGTTGCTCGGGTCGGCGCGGGCCGTCCGGCGATCGGGCACAAGACCGCTTGGGTTCCGGGGCGTGTCGGTTCGCTGGCGCTGCTGGGTGGTCTGGCACTCGCGGCGCTCGTGGTTCTCGGAATTCGGGGCCTCCCCGGGGTGGAGTTCGACCGCAGCCTGCTGCGACCGAGAAACAGCGCCTCAATGGCGACCTTCGAGCGGATTCAGGAGCACTTCCCGGACTGGGGATCTCCGGCCATTCGATTGGTGGTCGAGGGCGACACCGATCAAGAGGTGAGCCGGCGGATCGCGAGTCTGGAATCTTCTCTGGAAGAACTGGCGTCCGAGCGTCCCGATCTGGTCGAGGCATTCGAGCTTCCATCGCTATGGTGGCCCGAACCCGGTCGGATGGCTGCCAACCGCGAGCAGATCGAAAAACTTGCCGAGTCGAAGGATCGGCTCATTGCGGCGGCGGATGCGGCCGGGTTTTCCGAAGAGGGGACGGCCCTCGGAAGGTCCGTCCTCGAAGCGATGGGCTCGGTCGGATCGTTGTCGGACGGCCGCATGCCGGACGGTGAGGCATCGGCCGAGATCCTGCGTGGTGTGGCAAGCCGTGCGACGGACGGCGGCGGGTATCTGTTGGGAACCTTGGAGCTTTCGGATCCGGATGGCCTCGGGGTTGAGGATCTCAAGGACCTGCGTCGTCTCGGAGGCGAAGGAATTCATCTCGCCGGGTGGTCTTTGCTCAAACCCGCAGTGTTGCCGCTGGTGAAGAAGGACTTGATCGATGTCTTTCTGCCGATGGCGGGACTGATGCTTCTCATGCTGACGCTGGTCTTCCGACGCGTGAAGGATGTAACAACCGCGGTGCTGGCAATGTCGCTGAGCGGCCTGCTGTTGCTGGCAGCGATGAGGCTCGCAGGGATTGAGTGGAACTTCCTCAACATCGCGGCGACGCCGCTGCTTCTCGGAACCGGACTGGACTATGCCATCCACATCCTGCTCGCCCTGCGTCGGACAGGAGGGAATGTCCGGGCGGTTTGGAACGGTACCGGGAAGGCGGTCCTGTTCTGCGGCTGCTCTACCGCGATCGGATTCGGATCGCTCGCGTTCGCCTCGATCGACGCCTTGGCGAGCCTCGGGAAGGTGGCGGTCCTTGGGATCCTCTGCTCGATGATCGTGGCGGTGATCCTGGTCCCGGGAGTCCGCGGCACGGCCGAGCGCTGAGTCCAAGCACGAAAAAAGCCGGCACCCTGAGGTTCCGGCTTTTCCGAAAAATGTTCCCAGCGTTGCTCAGCCCGGGATTTCCTCTTCCACCGGAGGCCGACGGAAATCGGTCGGAGTCGAGGGCGGCGGAACAATCACCGGCGGGATCGGCGGAATTTCGATCCGCGGGATGTCGAGAGGGTTGGGTGGGGTCGCGGCGGGCTTCACTTCGATACCCTTGCCCTTGGCGCTCTTGGCACTTTTGCCTTCCTTGCCGGCGGCAGGGTCGAGGCGGGAGAGGACTTCCTGGACTCGCGTGAGGGAATCGGGAGCGGTCGCGATCGCGCACTGGGCGATCAGGCGCATGTGCTCGGGAGCGGCGCGAACGGCGGTTTCCACCACGTAGCCGACAATCGCGTCGTCGCAGTTGGTTCCGATGATGGCCGCGCGAACGACTTCGCAAGCGCAATCGGGATAGGCGGCGACCTCCTTGTCGACCAACTTGAGGAGCTCAATCGGATCGACGGTGGCCCGCTCGGCCGTGGTCTGCGTGCGTGCAGCGATCGGCGAGCAATCAACCGGTTTTTCCGCGAAGGCGGCGGTGGTTGCGATTCCGGCCGCAAGCGTGATCGCGAGGGAGGTATTCATGTCGGAGGGTGGGGTGGGGTTGCTGTCGAGAGATGGCGCTCGCTCCTCCAAAATCGGGGACAGGAGCGGAAAAATCCCTGCGACTCGGCAACCCTAGCAGCTCCAAACCCCGCTTGGAAAGCAGGAATTTGGCTCCGGGTTCACGCTCCAGCGGGCCAACTCCGGGGATCCGGGATTACTCGAAAAAGCGTTTCAGCGCCTTCTGCTCATCGGGATCGAGCGACTCGCGCCAGACCCGATCGCCACCCGATCCGGTGGATTCGACGCTTCCGCCCGTCTGCGGCTTGGTCGGATCCTTGCTGACTTCGTGCTCGCCATCCTGCAACTGAAGCAGGTCACCCGGGAGCGAGCGTGAAAGGTCCTTGGCCTCAAGAGCCTCGAGGTCTCCGGTTTTCAGGGGATCCCCTTCCTTGCCGAGAACTCCTCCGGCGTGGCCCGGGCCGCGGTCGACGCCGCCTTTTCCACCGGGGCCGTCCTCTCCGTCCGGTCCGGGTTGCTGACCCTCGCCTCCGCCTTGGCCTTCGCCGTCCATGAGTTCGTCGAGCCATTCCTCGCCTTGCCCACCACCGCCGCCTTGACACTCTTTGCAGGCGCCACCGGCTTTCTGGAGGTTTTCCCGAAGCTGCTCGATCTGCTCCTGATTGAGTTGGCCGAGGTCGTTGGGATCGAGCTGCCGCAGCTGGTCGAGGAGGTCCGGGTTCGGCTTAAGGGCGCCGTTCTGCAAGCCTTGAAGAGCCTGATCGAACTGATTCATCAGCTGGTCCTTCTGCCCCTGCTGCATTGCGCCAGCATTCTTTTGCAGGCTGCCGAGAGCCCGATCCGCTCGCTCAAGGTCGCGGGACAACCGTTCGAGTTCCGACTCGTGCTGCTGTTTAAGCGAGTCGGTGGCTTCCAGAGAAGAGTGACTGAACCACTCCTCCTCGTCTTTCGAACGAAGCTCCTCGAGCTTCTTCTTGGTCTCCTCGAGATAGGCTTCATCGATGACATCGTCCTCACCGAGCCGGTCGAGGTCGGCCTCAATCTTTTCCCAAGCCATCGGTTCATCCGGTGTGGCTCCCGGATCCTCCCCGACCGCCGAAAGCGGAATCAGGAGACCGGCCGAGAGAAACGCGAGCGCCGCCACCGGCGGGATCACGACACGCTGCCAGTTCCAGGAGAGGCCGGGGTCGATGTGGTTCGGAAGGGCCGGCCAAGGAGCGACGCCCGCGCGGGCCGCTGACAGAGAGTTGCGCATCTGCATCGCCGCCTCAATCCGGACCATCGAAGCTTCGCGGTGTTCGAAACGGCGTCTCGCGAAAAGCCAGGCCGCGGCGGCGACGATGAGGAGTGTGCCCGTGGTCCAAAGGGAGAGCTGCCAGACCGGCAGATCGGGGAGCTGACGGCGCACCAGCAGCAGGGCGCAGGCTCCGGCGAGGCCCAGAATGACCAAGGGCGCGGCGAGGGTCTGGGTCCACCAGCCGAGGTTGACCTGGCGGGCCACCTTGTCAGCTGCGCGGGACCATGCGGCTTGCAGATCCTTGCTGGGCGTCTTTTCGGACATGCCGTGGAGCATACCCCGGAAGCGGCGCCGTGCGATGCGATTTTTCTGTGAAAAGCCCGGGAAGGCTCAGAGTTGCCCGGCCGCAGCCCGGTCGAGATAGAAGCAGGCGTCCGGGTGATCCTGAAGGAAGGAGGCGCTCACCTGATCGGTGACCGGGCCTTCGATAGCTTCACGGACGATGGCCGCCTTGTGGGCGCCGAAAGCGAGGAGGCCGATCCGGCGGGCGGCGAGAATCGTGCCGCAGCCCATCGTGATGGCGTGGGTCGGAACCTTGTCGAGCCCGCCGAAGGCCGGCGCAGCATCCTCACGGGTGACCGGATCCAACTCGATCCGGCGGGTGCGGCTGTCGCGTGGCGAGCCGGGCTCGTTGAAACCGATGTGGCCGGTCCGGCCGATGCCCAGAAGTTGGAAGTCGATGCCTCCGGCTGCTTCGATTGCCGCCTCATACTCGGCGCAGTGGGCCGCCACATCCCCAACCGTACCGGATGGGATGTGGATGTTCTCCGCAGGGATATCGACATGGTCGAAAAGCTGCCGGTGCATGAAGGTCCAGTAGCTTTCGGGGTGTTGGCGCTCGAGGCCGAGATACTCGTCGAGATTGAAGGTGATGACTTGGGAGAAGGAGAGTCCCTCCTCGGAATGCAGGCGGATCAGTTCCTGGTAGAGAGGGATCGGGGTGCTACCGGTGGCGAGACCCAGTACGACCGAGCGCCCGGTGGCGTTGGTTTCCCGGATGAGCTTCGCCAACTCCGCGGCCAACGACCGGCAGGCTGCGGCTTTGTCGGCGAAGATCGTGACGTTTGGGGATCGCGTCATGGCGCGGGGAAATGGGGGGCGACCGGAACAAAGTCAAAGGCAAAACGGCTATCAACCGCACGGAGTTGGCGGGAAACCGGTTTCCTCTGCCGTTTCCGGCCTCTTGGGCATGCCGGCTTCACCGGCTCAGCCGCTTCTCGAGATCCAGATTCGGAGGTGCGCCGAGCTCAAGCGCCTTCTTGTAGTGCTCGAGACCTTCCTTCTTGCGTCCCTGCCGGGCGCAGAGCGCGGCGATATTGTAGTGGGCCTCGGCGTTGGTCGGGTCGCAGGAGATCGCGATCTTGAAAGATTCCACTGCGAGATCGAAGTCTCCCGAAAGCGCCTGGATCTTGCCGAGGATCAGGTGGCCCTGCTCGTTCGACGGGGCAAGCTCGACCGCGCGTCGGGCCGAGATCGCGGCCTCCCGCTGGTCGCCGAGCTTGCTCAGCAAGTGGGCAAGCATGCGGTGGGCGTAAGGATTCTTCGGGTCGATTTCCGTCGCCCGGCGGAACATCTCCGCGGCACCGATTGTTTCCTCGAGCTTGTATTCCACCAATCCGAGCCGGCACATGGAAGTCGAGTCACCCGGATGGCGCTCGATGATCATCTCGAACGCCTCGCGTGCGGCTCGAAGCCGTCCGTTCTGGTAGGCCCGGACGCCCGCCTTGCGGTAGGGTTCCAATTCCCGGTCGAGGCCGGCGAGGCTGCGTTCAACCTCCGAGCGGGGTCGTGCGTAGGGCGAGATGATCACGCCATCGACCTCCTGGCCGTCAATGACCTTGAGTTCTTCCGGCGTCAGGTTGAGTTCGGCTCCTTGATAAGTCTCGACCGCGCGACGGATTTCGACATCGCCCGAGGCTTTCTCCTTCAGGGTGGCAAGCAGCATGTCACGCGCTTCCGACCGCTTCTTCTGAATCCGGAGCTGCTTATTGATGATCGATCGCAGCATCTCCGCCTCGCCGGGGTCGTCGGAGTTGTCGGCCAGGCCGCGGGCTTCCTGCTGGAGCCGCTGCTGCAACTGGTTGATCCGCTGCTGTTGTTCGTCCCGCTCGCGACGGAACTCCTGGATCCTGAGCTTGCTGATTGCGAGATCGCGGAGTGCCTGAAGAAGGTCGTCCTTGGTGGCGTCGTTGTCCTCCTGCAGCAGATCGAGACGCTTCTTGGCCTCCCGCAGTTCGCGGTCGAGAGCCATATTCTGGTCGATCACCTCCTGCAGTTGGCCCGCTTCATTGAGCTTGAGCAGCGCTGCCATCTGGTCTCGCTCCCGTAGCAATTCGTCGCGTTCTTCCTGAAGCTCGTCGAAGGATTCGCGGACTTCCTTGAGTTCCGCCTCAAGAGAGGTGATCCGGCGGTTGGCTTTTCCCAATTGATCGTCCTTGAGCCGCAGCTCGTCCTGAAGTTGGCGGATCTGTTTGAGTTGGCCGGCGACCACTTCGTTCGAGGTCTTCCGCTCGAGCTCAAGCTTGGCCTTGTTGTCCGCGACCTCTTGCCGGAGACCTTCGACCTGGCCGATCAGGCGCGCCCGTTCCGCCTGGAGAGCGTCGATCTGCGCCTTGGCTTCGCGGGTCTCGGTGCGACTCGCGTCCAAGGCGCGTCCCATCACGGCCTTCTCTTCCTCAAGTCCGTTGATCCGGCGGGCGAGGGCGTCGATTTCCTCCTGAACGGGTCCTTCCGCGACTTCCCGGCGGAGTCGATTGAGTTCGCCGCGGGTCTTGTGCAACTCGGCGATAGCGGCATCCCTCATGCGCTCGGAGGTGGCACGATCGCTGTCCCGGCCGCCTTCGGTCGCCCGGATTCGCTGCTGAAGTTCGTCAACCTGACGCTGAAGTTCGGCGATGCGGCGCGACTCAAGCGTCTCCACCGGCTGGGCGGGACGGATCGGTGCTTCGGGGATACCGCCGTTCAGCGGGCGCGGCGTTTCACCCTCCACCACTCCGGCGACCCGTGCGCCGCCCTCGAGTTCGGCAACGACGTTGTCGCGTTCCTCGCGCTCCTTCAGCGCCTTCGGCCCGACGACTGCGATGCTGTCGAGTGTCTTGGTCCTGCGGCCCTGGACCATCTCCCGCTTCCACATGGGGAAGGTTTTGGAAATGGTGTCGAAGAGCTGCTGGGCGCGACGCAGCTTTTCGAGGGCCTCGGAGTATTTCTCTTGGTCAGCCAGTTTTTCGGCGTCGCGAGAAAGAAGCCAGCCTTGGAAGTAGACGTCCGACGGATCGAACTGGGCCGGTGCTGGTGCAGGTGCGGCAGGCTGCTGGGCGAGGGAGGGGGAAATACCGGTGCAAGCCGCCACGGCGGCGGCAAGTAGGATCGGCCTCAACTCTCTGGCGCTCCGTGGCATAGCGGGCGGAGGCTAGGGAAGCCCCCACGCCGCCGCAAGAGGGAAAACCACGCGCGAAGGGAGCCCTCAGGGAGTCGCAAGCTCCATCCGGAGGCGGAAGAATCCGCGGTTTCCGGCGGGTGTTGCGAACTCGAACGCTTCCCGATTCCCGGGGACCGGGGTCACGCTTGCAGGCGCTGCGCCCGACCATGGTCCGGCGCCCGTCCGCTGGGCGATCACGTCCCAGGAACCTCCGAGATCGTTGTTGTGCTCGATCCGGTAGACCACATCGGAGGGAGGGCTCGCGGGAAGTGTGATCCGGAAGTTTGAGGGATCGGCCGGACCGACCATCGGGTAGCTGGCGTCGGCTGAATCCAGAGCGGTGCCGGCACCGTGCTCGTAGAAGTTGCTGCGGCCATCTCCGTCGGCATCCGCTTCCTCGGTTCGCATGGCGGGATCGGCGATGCCCGAGACTGCGGTCAGGAAGGGAGAGGACGGAGGTTCGGGAAAGGTGGTGACGGTGCCATCGAGTGTCGCCGAGATGAGGAACTCCTTGTCGTCGCGGCTGTCGATCGACCAGTTGGCTCCGTAGATCGCGAGGATGTTGGTGCCTTCCACGAACATGTCCGGAGCGATCGGAAGCTGGAAGACCGAGGGCGTCATGGCGGATGGGTCCGGCCGGTCCGACGAGGCGGCGGTGTTCCATGCCGGCGGACCGTTGGGGACGTTCGCCCGCGCAACCTCGTGGCCATTGATGTAGGCAATAAAGCCGTCGTCGTAGTTGATCCGCAGATCCATCAAGAGAACCGCGGCCGGGTCGGTGATTTCGAAAGGTACGCGGATGAGGCACCCGACCGAGTTGTCCTTCATGCTGGTGGCCAGATTCAGGTTCGAGCCGATCAGGGCGAGATAAGGCTGGTTGCCATTGCCCTTGTTGACGTCGAAGCCGGTGCCGAGCGAGCCTGGCGTCCACGCCGTGTCGTTGAATCCGGGAGTCTTCCAGGCGAGGTCGAAAACTCCACTCGTAGAGTTGGTCACGGTGGCGGACGCGGCGCCGGCGATGAAGGTCAGATCCTCGAACACCGCGGTCAGTTCGATCTCATCGAAGGTGCGGTGGTCGCCGTCATTCACGGTGAGGCGGAGGCGGGTCGTGGCCGCTGTTGGGAAAGTGAGGGTGGGGTTGGCTGCAGTGCCGGAAGAAATCAGCCCGTCACCCGAGAGGACGGTCCATTCGTAGCTGGGCGCGGCGGGGAGTCCGTCGTCGGAGATCGTCGGGTTGAGGGCAATCTGCTTTCCGTAGACATTGCCGTCGGGGCCGAGGTCGACGCCCGCGGCTTGGGCAGCATAGAGCGGTACTGCGCCCGATTCATCGACCGAGATCTCGATAGTGTCGGTTTCCACGTCGGGACCGGAAGTCGCTGTCAGCTGGATCTGATAGATGCCGTGCGTCGAGAAAGTGACGTGGGTCGAGCCGGCCGATGGCGACGAGTAGTCGACGATCCCTCCCGCGGGTGCGGCGACGGTTTGCCATGACAACGTCCCCGAGGTTCCTGCCGCTTCGAGGACCAACCCGGTGCCTTCGGGAAGGCTGACTTGGGCGGAGGAGGGGGAAGTGATCTCGGCGGTCAGTTCCATCGGGAGAGGCACCGTTCCGCTCACCGAGTAGGATCCGAGGCTGCCGTAGTCGCTGTAGCCGGTGGACGGGTCGTAGGCTCCCGCACCGCTGATCTCGATGAAGTAGGTGCCCGGTGCCAGCGTGGTCGAGATGCTGGCCTCCATTTCGAACGAAGCATTCGAATCGATGATCTGGGCTCCGGCCGCGTCGAGGAGGCGCATGCGGATGTCGAGGTTCGGATCTTCCGGATTGTTGTCGGCGTAAAGGAAGATGCTTCCTCCAGCCGTGCTGAAGCTGAAGACGTCGGCGTCGGTGTTGCGCTCGATGATGCCGCTGCAGGCGGCCGAATCGGTGCCGGACGTGGTCATCGGGGAGGCACTGCCGATATCGTTACCGTAGTCGTCGTCGCGATAGCCGAGTCCGTTGTAGGTCTTGGTGATGATGGCGAGGTCGTCTTCGGCGTTGTTGGCGCCGGCATACTCGCCCTTGCTCCACTGGCTGACGATCCGGGTGTAGGCGAGGCCCATGATGGGTGCCCAAGTGGTCAGCCCACTACCATGACCCTCGTAGTAAGCGGTGCTGCTGTTGCCGTCGTGATGCAGTCCGAGCACGTGCCCGGCCTCGTGGGAGGCGGCTTCGTGGCAATTCGACGCGATGTAGGATTGCGCGGCGGTGAAGACCCACGCCGGGGTGTCGCTGAAACTGCTGCCGAAGATGTCGGTGCTGGCCACGCCGCCGACGGCCGGATTGGTGCTGTACCAGTCCTTGTAGGGCGAGAAGATCACCATCGTCCGCCGGTTGACCGGATAGCTGTCGTAGACGCTGCGGTCGGTCGTGACGTTGACGTTGAACGGCCTGTAGTCCTCGGAGACCCGTTCCCAGATCAGGTCGATGTCGCTCAGGGTGAGACCGGACTCCGGGGCGACGATCGGATCGATCCCGCTGTAGGAGTTCCAGAACGTGCCGGTGACGTTCTCGCCGTCGAAGTCGAGATAGATGACGCCGTTGGCGCCGGGGAGGCTGTTCATCGGCGGAGCCACCACGGCTTGGGCCGGAGGACCGATCTCACCCTCTTCCGGGTCTGGCGCCGGAGCGGCGAGGAGTCCGCCGAATTCGTTGCCTTGAGGGTCGGTCGATGCGCAGATCATCGAGCTGAAGGGCAATTCGACCAGTTCCACTTCGTTGCCCTTGCCCCGGAGAATCCAGCCGTTGCCCGGATCGCGGGGGAGCATGCGGCCCTCCCATTCATCTCCGATCCTGCTGATGAAGAGGCTTTCGCCGTTGGGCAGTTCGAGCGACATCGTGATTCGTCCGTCATCGAATGCCTTGCGGCTGATCACCCGGGCTTGGGTCATGCCTTCGAGAGCGAAGCCCAAATCGACCCACTCACCCGGGTCGGCGGTCTGCCACCCTGTTCGGGCGGGAGTTTGCACCCGGCGGAGTGAAACCGGGCCGGAAGCATGGTTGCATGAGCCATCACAGCTGTGACCGGAAGCCTCATCCGAGGGATTGGCCGACTGCCGGTTTGCTGGCTTTGCCTCGTTCTTGCTGGGTTCGTCTGATTCGGAAGCCGGTCGTTGGGTGACCCAGAGGGCGGAAATCGCGAGCAGGCTCGCGCCGAGGATGAGATGAGTGGCTGGTTTCATCGGGAACGCCTAGGGGCAATACCCGAATATCAATCTTCAAACAATTTTAAAATATCTTAACCAAATACACGTGATCGCGTAGCGTTATCCAAGAATTCCGCCCTCTCGGAAGGAGAAGTATGGGTCCCGGCCGGGGGACGGTCGGCCGATGATCACATGGTCGATCAGCCGGATTTCCATGAGTTTCGCGGCCTCGGCGATGCTTCGGGTGAATCGGATGTCCGCCGAGCTTGGAGAGGGATCCCCTGAGGGATGGTTATGCAGCAGGGCGAAACCGTAGGCTTTTTGTAAAATTGCCGGCCTCAGGACCTCCCGGGGGTGGGCGGTGGTTTCGGTGAGGGTTCCGGAGCTGATTTCGACAGTGGCAAGGTGCTGGAGTCGGCTGTTCACGAGTGCCACGACCAGCTTCTCGTCTCCCAGCCATGCCAGTTGGGGACCAAAGCACTTGTGGATCCGTTCCGGCGAGTCGAGAGGCTTGAGCCCCGTCTGCTCGCGGGCGGCGCGGGCGCCGAGTTCAAAGGCGGCTGCCAGTTGGCAGGCTTTGGCGAGACCAAGACCCGGGCAGCGGACGAGGGCATCGATGCCGGCCGAGCCCAAGGCATGGAGGGAGCCGAAGTGGTTCAGGATCTCGCGCCCGACCTCGATCGCGCTCTTGCCCTTCGTTCCGGTCCGCAGGAAAAGGGCGAGCAGTTCGGCGTTGTCGAGGCTGGCCGCGCCGCGGTGGGCGAGCTTCTCGCGAGGGCGTTCACGGTCGGGCAGATCCCGGATCATCATGCTGTTTCTATGAACAGCATGATGCGTGAAGGCAAGATCAGTCTTTGGACGACTTCGGGTCGAGCGCGTCGCGCAGGCCGTCGCCGAGGAAGTTGAGGGCGAACAGGGTGGCCGCGAAGAACAGCGACGGGAAGAAAAGGAGCGGGAAGTTCGCGCTCATCCGGTCGGCTCCTTCCGCGATGAGGATGCCCCACGAACTGTTCGGTGGTTTCACGCCCAGACCGAGGAAAGAAAGGGTGGCCTCGAAAAGCATGATGCCCGGAATCGTCAGGGTCGTGTAGACGATGATCGGACCAAGCGCGTTCGGCAGGATGTGCTTGAAGAGGATCTTGAAGCGCGGAATGCCCAATGACTGGGCCGCCTCGACAAACTCCTGGCTGGCGATGCTCTGGACCTGCGCGCGGACGATCCGCGACACGTTGAGCCATGAGAGCGCGCCGATCGCGATGAACAACGGAACGAGTGTCGTGATCGGCTCCACCCACGTCCTCACCGCGAGTTGCCGTTTCATTTCGGCATCTTCACCGGCGATGAAGGCAACGACGTTGTCGGTGAGTTCCGATGTGTGCTCGGCGATCACCTTTCCAAGCAGGATCACGATCACGAGGAAGGGGAGCGCGTAGAGAATGTCGACGGTCCGCATCATGATGTCGTCGGTCCTGCCGCCGGAGAATCCTGCCACGGCGCCCCACACGACGCCGATGGTGACCGAGACCGCGGTGGTGACCAGGCCGACGAGCATCGAGATCCGCCCCCCGTAGAGAACGCGGGAGAAGATGTCCCGTCCGAGGTGATCGGTGCCGAACCAATGCTCGCCCGAGGGTCCGGCATTCTTGTTCGAGAGTTCCTGAAGGTTCGGGTCCTGAACGATCGGCGTGATGAAAGGCAGGATGATGCAGCAGAGCACGATGGTCGCCAGCACGTAGGCGGATACGACCGCAGCGCGGTTCCTGCGAAGCCTCGCCCAAGCGTCCTGCCACAGGGAGCTCCCCTTGATCTGGTCCTCGAGGGACTTCTGGTAATCAGTTGCCACGGCGGATCTTCGGATTGAGCCAGGCGCCGAGCACGTCGCTGGCGAAAATGGCGAGGATAATAAGGACTCCGAAGAGCAGGACGATGCTGGTGAGCACCGGTTCGTCCTCGTTCTCGATGGCCTTGATGAAGTGGGTGCCTAGGCCCGGGATGGCGAAGACAGCCTCGATCACCAGTGATCCCGAGACAATCCCCGCGAAGGCCGGGCCGATGTAGGCGGCCGCGGGAATGAGGCCTCCCCGCAGACAGTGGCGGATCAGGATGTTTTTTTCCGAGACGCCCTTCGCGCGGGCGGTCCGGATGTAGTCCTGGGAGAGGATCTCGAGCATGCCGGCGCGGGTTAGCCGGGAGAGGTAAGCGGCATAGATCAGTCCGAGGGTGAAGGCGGGCAGGATCCAGTGCCGGGGGTCGGTGAAGCTCCAGCCGATCGAAGGCAGAAGTTCGAGACGCCGTCCGAAGAAGTCGGCGAGCACCGGTCCGATCACGAAGGACGGCACGCAGATGCCGATCATCGCGATGCCCATGGCACCGTAGTCGATGGCGGAATTCTTCTTCCATGCCGCGATCACGCCGAGCGGCACACCGATCGCGAGGGCGGTCAGCATGGCAACACATCCGAGTTGGAAGGAAATGGGGAAGGCCTGCCCGATGATCTCGCTGACCTCACGGCCCTCCAGCCGCAGGCTCACGCCGAGGTTTCCCGAGGCGAGGTTCTTGATCCGCAGGAAGTACTGGGTCACCAGTGGCTTATCGAGACCGTAGTAGGCTTCCATACGTTCCCGCGAGTGTTCGGGAATCGCCCGTTCGCCTTTGTCGAAGGGTCCGCCCGGGAGGGCCTTGACGAGGAAGAACGTGATCGTCAGGAGGACGAACAGGACGAGGACGCCCTGACCGAGCCGACGTAAACAGTAACGGATCATGGTTCGAGACTCAGCAACTTGTAAGGATGGTTGTCGAGGAGCAGCGGGTGCCATCCCTTCACCTCCGGGCGGTGCAGGTAGTTCCTCGCGTAGAACGAAACCGGCAGGATCGGTTGTTCGGTCATCAGCAATTCCTCGGCCTTCTTGAGCGTCTCCAGGCGCTTTGCCGGATCGGCCTGCTTGGCCGCATCGGAGAGCAGGGCTTCGTATTCCTCGCTGCCCCAGCCGGTGTTGTTGTTGCCGTTGCCCTCGGTCCACATGCCGAGGAAGGTGGTCGGGTCGAGATAGTCGCCGACCCAACCGGCGGAGCTCAGGTCGAAGTCGAGATTCTGCTGGGCGGTGTTGTAGGAACCCCAGTCCATGCTCTGAATGTCGATGATGATGTTCAGGTGTTCCTTCCACATCGCCTGATAGGCCTCGGCGGCGGCGCGGGCGGTCGGCTTCGAGATCAGCATCGAGTAGCGCGGGAAACCCTTGCCGTTCGGGTAGCCGGCCTCGGCGAGCAGTTTCCTACCTTCCTCCGGGTTGAACGACAGCATCGTCTTCGGCTCGTAGGCGCCCATCTTCGGCGTCATCGAGTTGGCCGGAGTGTAGCCCTCCTGGATGTACTTGCAGACCTCCTCGCGGTTGATGCACAGCGACATCGCGCGCCGGACGCGCGGGTCGGAGAGGCCGGGCCGGGTGTTGTTGATCCGGATGAACGTGGTCGCGACGTACGGTTCCTGCCTGAAATACTGCGGATGGTTCTTCTTGGACCACTCGATGAGGTCGGTCGGGAGGGAATACATCGAGTGGAGTTGTCCGGACATGAAAGCCCGCGCCTCCGTGAAGGGATTCTCGATGGGGAAGAAGCGGATGCCCTTGAGTCCGACATTGCCGGCGTCCCAGTAATGCGGATTCTGTTCGACCTCGATCACGTCGTGGTATCGCCATTCCTTGAGTTGGAACGGACCATTGCCGACGAGGTTTCCAAGATCGGACCAGTCGGTGAAGCGGTCGGAGAGCTTGCCGAAGCGGGTTACCACGTGCTCGGGAACCGGGAACCAGGTGTAGTGCCGGCTCAGTGCCGGAAGGTAGGGGACCGGTTCCTTGAGTTTCACCGAAAGAGTGCGCTTGGCGGGCGCCGTCACGCCGACTTTGGCCATGTCCCAGAGGTCCTTGCCGGCGAACTCGAGCATGCGGTCCATCACGACCGACTGCTTCCCGAATCCATCGGGCCAGACGAAGCGGTCGTCAGTGTCCTCGGCAATCCACTCCAGCTTCTCTTTCGTCAGCGGGTCGAGTCCTTTGGCGCGGACGTAGAGCCGGCGCTCCTCGGCGGTCAGGTCGTCCCAGTCCTTGTCCTTGATGTCCTCGATGTCGACCGAGCCGTCGCCATGGAAATTGACATCCGAACAATCTTCCCACGGCAGCTCCGGTGTGGGGGAGATGCGGAAGAGGATCTCGCCGCGCATGTCCTTGTTGAACTCCTCGGCATGCTCGATCGGGAACAGCATGTCGACGTAGGGGGCGGCGAATTCCGGGGTGAGCAGGCGGCGGTAGGCGAAGACGAAGTCGCTCGCCTTGACGTCTTCGCCGTCGGACCACCTGCCTTCCGGTTGGAGTTCGAAGGCCCATTCGGTGAGTCCCTCGTTGTGGGTCCATGATGCCGCGGCGCCGGGCAACATCGTGTCGTCCTCGGAGGGGTGGTCGCCCGCGAGTCCCTCGAAGAGGGCGCCGATGATCTTGCTCTCCGGGACTCCGGTGACGAGTTGGTGGTCGAGCGACTTGGGCTCGGCCGAGTTGCCCATGAGGAGAATTCCGTCGCGGTTGGCCTTGTCCACCGCAGTCTCCTTGTTGCAGGACGCCACGACGAGGAAGGCGGCGGACAGGAGGGCGTTCAGCAGGCGGTGGGGCATGGCTTGCGGGGAACTAAGCGAGGGGCGCGCCAAATTGGCAGGGAAAAAGTTCAGGACGTGGAACCAACGCCGCCGATCTTGCCGCTTTTCCAACAAATTCGGCGAATCAGGTCCTTTCCGATGGAGGGGGCTTGCATGGCGGAAGGGGGTCGCTAGAACCACCCGGAAGCTGCCGATCCCTGACTCGCCCACCGCTTGAAAGCCTATTTCATCCGCCGCCTCCTGCTGGTTCCGATCACCTTGTTCGGAATCACGCTGCTGGTCTACTCCATCATGCGTCTGACACCCGGCGGGCCGGTCGAGCAGGCTCTATCGCGGCTCATGGGCAGTGGCGACTCGAAGCGCAGCCGGGCCGAGGCCGGAGCTTCGCTGAGCGCCTCGCAGGTGCTCGAGATCGAGGAGGAGTACGACGAGCACAAAGGGATCTTCCGAGGCTACTTCGAGTGGCTGGGCATGTTGCCCCGGGATATCGAGACGATTGGCAGGGAGTTCCCCGACGGATCCGATGAGGTGATCATTCCGCTGCCGGGTACCGTCCACGAGGTAACCGTCAGCAAGGGTTCCGGGGGACAACCGGAGATCGTGCCCCAGGAGGGGGTGGACACCTCGGCCTGGCGGGTGCGGCTGCTGACACCGGAGGATCAGGCGCGCCGGTGGGAGAAATGGGTGAAGGGTGTGGAAATCGGCAGCATGCCGAACTACCGGGCGGTGCTGTACAAGCCGAAGTTCGCCGGCCTGTTCCAAGGAAGCCTCGGTTACTCCCAGAAATACCAGGATCCGGTCTGGCAGATGATCGTCCAGCGGATGCCTGTGTCGCTCTTCTACGGAGGAATCGCGATGGTGCTCATCTACGGCATTTGTCTTCCGCTCGGTGTTCTGAAAGGGATCAAACACCGGAGCTGGCTCGACAACTTCTCGTCTGTTCTGGTCTTCGCCGGCTACGCCATTCCCGGTTACGCCCTAGGCGCGCTGCTGGTGGTCTATCTGGCCGCCAAGATGCGGTGGTTCCCGCTCGGGGGGTTCACCAGCGATAACTTCGAAAGCCTGTCGTTCCTCGGCAAGGTCAACGACCTTGCCTACCACGGCGTCCTGCCCCTCGCATGCTATCTCATCGGTTCGTTCGCGATGATGACGCTGCTGATGAAGAACAACCTGATGGATAACCTCGCCGCGGACTACGTGCGGACGGCCATCGCCAAGGGAACCGGCTTCCGGGTCGCGGTCTTCCGGCACGCGTTCCGCAACTCGATCATCCCGATCGCAACCACCTTCGGGGCGAACCTGACTATCTTCGTCGCGGGCAGCCTGCTGATCGAACGGGTGTTCGACATCAACGGCTTCGGCCTGCTCGGGTTCAGCGCGCTGCTTGAGTTCGACCGCCCGGTAACGATGGGCGTGCTCTTCGTGTCGGCCCTGCTGATGCTTCTGGGCAATGTCATCTCCGACTTCTGCGTGGCCTTGGTCGATCCCCGAGTGAGCTACAAGTGAGATGACGTTTCCCCGCAAAATCGGCCTGCTTCTGGCCCTCGTGGCGATCGCCGCGACGGCAGCCCACTTCTGCGGTCTCGAGCTGCCTAGCCTGCGGTGGTTCTATTCCTTCGACGGAGATCCGAACAAGGCGAATGACTCGTGGTTCGAAATGTGGAGGGCGGAGATCTTCGGCATCACCTTCAGTTCGCTGCTCCTGATCGCGGGAATGCTGCTGCTGGCGTTCGGCGGCGGTTTCCAATGGAATCCGCTGACGTTGCGCCGGATGGAGCGCTTCCGTTCGATCGGGCGGGGCTATGTTTCCTTCCGGATCCTCATCGTGCTGCTCGTGCTTGCGATGCTCGACCAGTTGCTGGTCGGAAAGCGAGCCCTGGCCGTGCGATACCAAGGTGAGTGGCACTTCCCGGCCTTCGTCGACCACCGCTACCCCGCCCACTTCTTCGGTGCCGAAGGGGAGGAGGAGACGAACTACCGCGAGCTCAAGGAGCGGCTATCGGATACCGATGCCGTGGTGATCCTCGCCCCGGTGCCATGGGATCCGACTTTCGATTCCGATGATGAGATGGAGCTGTCGCTTCCGATCATTGACGGGCTGATTTCGCGTCCGGACGGCAAGACGGCTTACAACGGCTACGCCTACCAGCACCAGAAGGACGACCCGACGAAGGTGATGCGCTCCGGCCGGGTGCGCGAAGGCCGGCTGCGGTGGGATGTCGAGGTCTTCGATGTCGATGGCGATCCGGTCGGTCGCGAGAAGTGGGAGGACGGACGGCTGGTCGAAACCACCGTGCCGGACAACGCCGAGCTGGCGGAGGAGGGCGGTTGGGTCCGCCGCATCTATCCGCCGCTGCCGCCGAGCCTTCAGCGGAAGCACTTCCTCGGCACCGACAAGAAGGGCTGGGACATCGCCGCGCAGCTCTACGGAGGTCTGCAGGTGATCTTCAAGGCGGCCATCATCTACCTCGCCCTGACCTACGGCATCGGGATCACCTTCGGTTGCCTGATGGGCTACTTCGGCGGCGTCTACGACCTCGTCATGCAGCGGATCATGGAGGTCATGAGCAACGTGCCCTTCCTGCTGGTGGTGATGATCATCTGCAACAACATCGGCCGCGACAACATCACGCTCGGCACCATCCTGCTGGTTTTCTGCATCTTCTCGTGGATCCAGATCGCGGTGTATCTTCGGACCTCGACCTACAAGGAGAAGGCGCGCGACTACGCCAGTGCCGCGAAGGTTCTCGGTGCCGGCACCGGCCGCGTGATCTTCCGCCACATCCTGCCGAACGCGATCTCGACGATCGTCACGCTTGTTCCCTTCAGCGTGTCGTCGGTGATCGCCGCCCTGACGGCCCTCGACTTCCTTGGTTTCGGGGTTCCGGACTCGTATCCGAGCTGGGGCCGGGTGCTGAACGACGGGGTTGAGAACCTCGGTTCCCCGTGGATCGTCAGCTCGGTGTTCGCGATCATGGTGACCCTGCTGTTGCTGATCACCTTCGTTGGCGAAGCGATCCGCGAAGCCTTCGATCCCAAGAAATTCACGACCTACCAATGATGCGACGTCTTCCATGGCTTCTCCTCTCCGCGCTGCCGCTGCTGCTCGGAGCCTGCCGGGAAGCGTCTGACGAGTATCCTCCGTACGATTGCACGGAGGAGCGGATGAAGTTCTACGAGCGCTACAACGAGAAGACCCGGGCGGATCTGGGCAAGCGCGTCGCGGACTTCGAGGAAGCCTTGAAGGGCGAGCTCACCGACGCCGAGCGCAAGGAGGCCGAGCAGCTTCTCGACGAAACACGCGAGCGGCTCAGGGATCCGGACTTCTTCCAAAGGAAGTCGGTTGAGGATCTGCCGGCAGATCTCGAGTGGGAGTTCGGAATGGACCAGCCGGAACTCGGCTCCGAAGAGGCGAAGAAGGGCGGGACCTTGCACAGCTACATCCCGGGAGGTACTTACCCGCCGAACATCCGGTCGTGCGGCAAAGAGGCGAACAACTCGTTCCGCTCGTACCACTGGGACGACATCGAGATGGCCCAGATCTCGCTGCATCCGAACACCAACAGGATCATCCCCGGCCTCGCCGACAGGTGGGCGGTGGGTGAGGACGGTCGCTCCGTGTTCTTCCACATCGACGATGAGGCGCGCTGGTCGGACGGCGAGGAGGTGACGTCGGAGGACTGGATGATGAGTTTCTATATCTACCTTTCCGACTACCTCAGCGTGGCCTTCTACAAGAACTACTACTCCGAGCAGTTCTGGGGGATCACGACCTACGGCAAGGACTACCTCTGCATCCGCAACGCGTTCCCAAAGCCGCTGGCGCCGTTCTGGGCCGCGATTCCTCCCTCACAGGCGGGATTCTACAAGGAGTTCGGTCCCGATTTCGAGGAGCGCTACAACTGGCGGCCGAGGCCGACCACGGGTGCCTACGTGATCCGCGAGGAAGACATCCAGAAGGGGCGCTCGATCTCGCTGTCGCTCGTCGAGGACTGGTGGGCGAAGGACCGGAAGTACTACAAAAACCGTTTCAATGTCGACCGGATCGAATACCGGCAGGTCCGCGACGAGGAGAAGCAGTTCCAGATGTTCCTCCAGGGGGATATCGACATCTACTACCTCAACGACGCCAAGAAGTGGTACGAGCAGACCGAGGTAGACGCCGCCTTCAAGGGATACTTCGAGCGGGCGACATTCTACAACGATTACCCGCGGGTCTCGAGGGGGCTTTACTTCAATCTGAGCAAGAAGCCGCTCGACAATCCGGACGTGCGGATCGGGCTGTCCCACGCGACGAACTGGCGGAAGGTCATCGATTTGGATCTCCGGGGCGACGCCGAGCGGCTGAATCTGCTCAACGAGGGCTTCGGCGACATTTCCAATCCGGACATCCGTGCCCGTGATTACTCGGTGAGGAAGGCGCGCGAGGCGTTCGCGCGGGCGGGATACACCAAGTCCGGACCGGACGGGATCCTGGAGAACGACAAGGGGCGGCGGCTTTCGTTCACCATCACGACCTACAAGATCCCTGCGGTCGAGGCGATGATGCTGCGGTTGAAAGAGGAGGCGCGCCGCGCCGGTGTGGAGTACAAGATCGAAGCGCTCGATCCGACCAGCGCGTTCCAGAAGACCTCGCGCAAGGAGCACCAGATCAGTTTCTCCGGTTGGGCGATCACTCCGCCGTTCCCGGACTACTACCAGCAGTTCCACTCCAAGGAGGCCTACATTCCGGGGACGAAGAAGCCCCGGCCGATGACGAACAACCTGTCGATCTTCGCCGATCCCGAGGTCGACAAGATCCTCGAGGCGAACCGCAACGCGAGAAGCTACGAGGTGATCAAGAACACCAGCCGCGAACTCGAGCAGATCTTCCACGACCGTGCGGTGTGGATTCCGTCGTACCAGCGGCCGTTCTACCGCCTCGGATACTGGCGGTGGGTGCGCTGGCCGGACGACTTCAACGTGCGGCTCGCGTCGGAGCCCGAAATGACGCACCTGCACTGGATCGATCAGGACATGAAGCAGGACACGCTCGCCGCGATGCGCGAAGGACGGGTGTTTGGTGAGAAGATTCTGCTGTTTGACCAATACCGGACCCTCAGGAAGCCGGAGAAGGGAACGCCGGAAGCCGATGAAGGAACGGACGCCGGCGGGGAGTCCGCCGCTCCGTCCGAAACCGACGGAACGGAGCGAGATGAAACGCCGCCGGCCGTTGAAGATGAGGAGGGGGCCGATGAGTGATTCGATTCTCGAGGTTCGCGATCTGATCACCGCCTTCGACACCGATGGTGGTCTTGTCCGCGCCGTTGACCGGGTGAGCTTCGATGTGCCCAAGGGCAAGACGCTCGGAATCGTGGGAGAGTCGGGCTGTGGCAAGACCGTGACCGCGATGTCGATCATCCGCCTGCTGCCCCAGCCGGCGGGCCGCATCCTTCAGGGCGAGGTGATGTTCAAGGGGCGGGATCTCACCAGCATTTCGGCGAGGCAGATGCGCAAGATCCGGGGTGGGGAGATCGGAGTGATTTTCCAAGAGCCGATGACCGCGCTCAATCCGGTCCACCGGATCGGCAAGCAGCTCTCGGAGTGCTTCCTCCTGCACAAGAAGATCAGCAAGAAGGAGGCTTGGGAGGCGTCGATCGAGATGCTGCGCCTGGTGCGGATCCCTGCACCCGAGCAGCGGATCGGCGACTACCCGCACCAGCTCTCCGGCGGGATGCGCCAGCGGGTGGTGATCGCGATGGCCTTGGCCTGCCGTCCGGATCTGGTCATTGCCGACGAACCGACGACCGCGCTCGATGTCACCGTGCAGGCGCAGATCCTCGATCTGATGAAGCGGCTCCAGAGCGAGCTGGGCATGTCGATGATCCTTATTACCCATGACCTCGGAGTGATCGCCGAGAGTTGCGACGAGGTGGTCGTGATGTACGCTGGCCGGGTGGTGGAGAAAGCTCCGGTGAAGGAGTTGTTCGCCAACCCGCTGCATGCCTACACCCGCGGGTTGTTGGCTTCGATCCCGCGGTTGGAAACCGAGCCCAAGTCGATCCTGCCGGTGATTCCCGGAATGGTGGCTTCGTTGCGGGATTTCGTGCCGGGGTGCCGGTTCTGCCAGCGCATGGAGCGCCGGGGTCCGACGCTGCGGGAGCGTCCGGAATTCATCGAGGCGTCGCCGGATCACTGGGTCGAAGCCTGTCCGATCTGTTATGCCGGCGCCGACGTTGCGCTTGCGGGAAAGGAGGAAGAAGCATGAGCGAAATCCTGCGGGTCGAGAACCTGAAGGTGCACTTCCCGGTGCACAGTGGCGTGCTGATGCGGCAGAGCGGTGCGGTGAAGGCCGTCGACGGCGTGTCGTTGGGAATCGCTCCCGGCGAGACCCTCGGGCTTGTGGGTGAGTCCGGTTGCGGCAAGTCGACGCTCGGGAAGGCGATCGTCCGTTTGCTGAAGCCGACCTCGGGCAGGATCGTGTTCGAGGGCAGCGACATCACGACGGCCGGGGTCGGGGCGATGCGTCCGATCCGCCGCGACCTGCAGATGATTTTCCAGGATCCGGTCGAGTCCCTGAATGCGCGACATAGCGTGCGGGAGATCCTCGAGGAGCCCTTCATCATTCATGGCGGGACGACACCCGCGCAGCGGAGGACCATGGTCAACGAGTTGCTGGACCGGGTGGGGCTCCCGGCAGCGAGTGCCGACCGTTACCCGTTCGAGTTTTCGGGCGGACAGCGGCAGCGGATCGGGATCGCGCGGGCGATCGCCCTGAAGCCGAGGATGGTCATCTGCGACGAGCCGGTTTCGGCGCTCGACGTATCGGTGCAATCCCAGGTTCTCAACCTGCTGCTCGAACTGCAGCGCGAGATGGGGCTTTCCTATCTCTTCATCGCCCACGATCTCGCCGTAGTGAAACACATCTCCGACCGGGTCGCGGTGATGTATCTCGGCAAGATCGTCGAACTCGCGAGTTCCGACGCCATTTACCAGCGTCCCAAGCACGCCTACACCAAGGCCCTGCTGTCGGCGATCCCGCACCCGGATCCGACGCGTGAGATCACGCGGGAATTGCTTGAGGGCGACGTGCCTTCGCCGATCGATCCTCCGAAGGGCAGCGCTTTCGGTCACCGGATCGGACATCCGCGCTACGACGAGACGATTGGTAAGGAACTGCCGTTGGTCGAGATCGAGCCCGGTCACTGGGTCGCGGCCGATCCCTGCTGCCTCGAGCCCGACGACTGGGAGAAGGTCGCTGCCGAAGGTGTTCGGGATTGCCCGACCGGGGCCGCGGGCTAGGTTCGGGCATGGGCATCGACTCCTTCGCCAACCGCTTCGTCTGCGACCTTCACGCCTACGAGCCTGGGAAGCCGATCGAGGAGGCCGCGCGCGAACTCGGCCTTGATCCGGCCTCGATCATCAAGGCGGCCTCGAACGAGAATCCGCTCGGGCCTTCTCCACTTGCAAAGGAGGCGATGCGGGCTGCCATCGAGAAGGCGCACATCTATCCGGATGGCAGCGGGCACAAGCTTCGCAGTGCGATCGCCGATCGTCTGGATCTCGGACTGGAGAACGTGGTGCTCGGAAACGGCTCGAACGAGATCATCGAGTTGCTCTGCCACAGCTTTCTGAATCCGGATGCCGAGTTGATCGCGGCCGAGCACGCCTTTGTCGTCTACAAGCTCATGGCAACCCTGTTCGGTGCTCGCTACGTCGAGGTCCCTGATCCGGGGTTCGTCCATGACCTCGACGGTATGGCCGAGGCCATCACCGACCGCACGCGGCTGGTGTTCATCGCCAATCCCAACAACCCGACCGGGACGATCGTCGGGCAGGAGGAGATAGACCGTTTCATGGAACGGGTGCCGGAGCACGTGGTCGTTTGCTTCGACGAGGCCTACTATGAGTTTCTGGAAACGCCGCCGGACACGCTGAAGTTCGTTCGGGAAGGGCGGAACGTGTGCGTCCTCAGGACCTGCTCGAAGATCCACGGATTGGCCGCTCTGCGGATCGGCTACGGGCTCGCTTCGCCGCAGGTCGCCGGAATCCTCCAGAAGGCGAGGCAGCCGTTCAATACCAACGCGCTTGCCCAAGCGGCGGCGTTGGCGGCGCTGGGGGACGACGAACACGTTCGCAAGACCTGTGAGATGAATCACGAGGGCTTGGCCTTCTACCACCAGGCTTTCGCCGAGCGGGGAATGAACTTCGTGCCAAGCGTCGCCAACTTCGTGCTGGTGGAGGTTGGCGATGGCGATGCCGTTTTCCAAGGCATGCTCCGTCGTGGCGTGATCGTGCGCGCGATGCGCAGCTACAAGCTGCCGGGCTGGGTTCGCATTTCCACCGGGACGGAGGTGCAGAACCGCCGCTGTCTGGAGGTCATGGATGAGGTTTTGGCGCAGATCCGCGAAACGGGTGAGATCACCGCTTGAGTGGGTGGCCTAAATATCTCACACTTCTTAACAGATCATGCAGAATCCGTCCGCAACCGACAACCAGCGGGAGTTCCGCTGCATTCATTGCAACGGCAAGATTCTGGTGCCCCGGAACCTGCCGCCGACATCGGGTCCCTGTCCTCATTGCGAGAAGGAAATCACGTCGCCCGGGCCGGAGATTGCTCCGGATCTGGATCCAATTTTCGGAAAGCCGATTCCGGAAGACGCCGCGGGTCCGAATCTTCCTCCTGTCGTCGCGGCCTCGGCGGCAGCCCCGATGATTTCGGCGGAGGACGAACGTCGTGCCGCAGCGGAGGCTGCAGAACGGGCGGCCGCTGCCGAAGCGGCTCGCCAAGCTGCCGCTGAAGCCGAGCGCAAGGCGGCTGAGGAAGCGGGGCGGAATGCTCGTGAAGAGGCCGAGCGTCTGGCCGCTGCAGAAGCGGAACGGAAGGCCCGCGAAGAGGCCGAGCGCAAGGCAGCCGAGGAAGCGGAACGGAAGGCCCGCGAAGAGGCCGAGCGCAAGGCGGCTGAGGAAGCGGAACGGAAGGCCCGCGAAGAGGCCGAGCGCAGGGCGGCTGAGGTAGCGGAGCGGAAGGCTCGTGAAGAGGCCGCACGTCTGGCGGCCGAAGAGGTGGAGCGGAAAGCCCGCGAAGAGGCCGAGCGCAAGGCAGCCGAGGAAGCGGAACGCAAAGCTCGCGAAGAGGCCGAGCGCAAGGCTGCTGAGGAAGCGGAACGCAAAGCTCGCGAAGAGGCCGCGCGTCTGGCAGCCGAGGAAGCGGAACGCAAAGCCCGCGAAGAGGCCGCGCGTCTGGCAGCCGAGGAAGCGGAACGCAAAGCCCGCGAAGAAGCTGAGCGCAAGGCTGCTGAGGAAGCGGAACGCAGAGCCCGCGAAGATGCCGAGCGTCTGGCAGCCGAGGAAGCGGAACGCAAAGCCCGCGAAGAGGCCGAACGTCTGGCAGCTGCAGAAGCGGAACGCAAAGCCCGCGAAGAGGCCGAACGTCTGGCAGCTGCAGAAGCGGAACGCAAAGCCCGCGAAGAGGCCGAACGTCTGGCAGCTGCAGAAGCGGAACGCAAAGCCCGCGAAGAGGCCGAACGTCTGGCAGCTGCAGAAGCGGAACGGAAAGCTCGTGAGGAGGCTGAGCGCAAGGCGGCTGAGGAAGCGGAGCGGAAGGCTCGTGAAGAGGCCGAGCGCAAGGCTGCCGAGGAGGCGGAGCGGAAGGCACGCGAAGAGGCGGAGCGCAAGGCGGCTGAGGAAGCGGAGCGGAAGGCTCGTGAAGAGGCCGAGCGCAAGGCTGCCGAGGAGGCGGAGCGGAAGGCACGCGAAGAGGCGGAGCGCAAGGCGGCTGAGGAGGCGGAGCGGAAGGAACGCGAAGAGGCGGAGCGCAAGGCGGCTGAGGAGGCGGAGCGGAAGGCACGCGAAGAGGCCGAGCGCAAAGCAGCCGAGGAAGCGGAACGCAAAGCTCGCGAAGAAGCCGCGCGTCTGGCGGCTGAGGAAGCGGAGCGGAAGGCACGCGAAGAGGCCGAACGGAAGGCTGCCGAGGAGGCGGAACGCAAAACCCGTGAGGAGGCTGAGCGCAAGGCAGCCGAGGAAGCCCAGCAGGCCGCGGCTGCGGAAGTGGGTCGGAGGGCTGCCGAGGCTGCAGAGAAAGAGCTTGAGAGAAAGGCCGCGAAGCATGCCGCCGAACAGGCCGAGCGCCGAGGCGCGGAGGAAAAGAAACAGCTTGCCGAAGAGCGCTTGGAGGCGCGCTCCGTTGAGGATGCGATCAAGCAGGCCGACACAACACCGAAACCCAAGGGTTCGGAGCGGGCGCTCGAACCGCTGCAAATTCTTCCTGATTTCTCGGCGACACCCGAGCCGGCTCCTTCGCCGCCGGTCGAGCGGGCAGCCGCTCCCGTCAAGGCCGCGCAACCACGATCCGTTGCGCCGGAGTCCGCATCGAAGCCGGACGCCGAACCGTCGGAATCCTCAAGGCCTCCATCGCCGGAAGCCGCGGACGACGGCAAGAAGGGCGAGTCCAAGAACCGGAAACGGAAGCTTTCGCTCGCTCCGCTGATCGTGCTCCTGTTGCTTGTCGCGCTTGCCGGCGGGGCATGGTTTGCCGCCAAGAAATTCCTGAATCCCGAGGTGGCTCCGCCCATCGTGATGGACGATCCCGGCGCGGCACTACGGGAAAAGGAGTACTTGGAGAAGGGTTGGGAGGCCGATGCTCGCGACGTTCTGCGGAAATTCCTCGCCGCCGAACGACCGGCGGGCAAGGCCGCCTACTCGATTGCAGGCAGCGATCTGCTGGCGGAGATGGAGGATTTTTACGAAGGGGTGCCAATCGATGATTCGGACACGCCGGCCAGTGCGTTCTCCGTTTTTCCTCTGGCCATGAAGGACCGCGAGCGAGGTATCTTCATGCTCACTTACGACCAGCCGCCGGTCTTCGAGATGACCGAGTTCTTCGCTCCGATCTCGCCACTGGAAGTGCAGTACCGTCTCAAGGAACCGGGTATGCTGCTGTCGGCCGTCGCGCGTTCCTCGAACTTCACCGCCGAGCCGCTCAAGGTGCACGTGCTCTACAAGCGCACGCCGGAGGGTCTTAGAATTGATTGGGAGACCTTTGTGCAGACCAAGTACCGCACGATGAGGGATTTCATCGAGCTGCCGATCGCGGGCCGGAAAGGGGTGTTCCGCGTGATCATCGCGGAGACCGTTCCCGAGAACCGTCAGGTGCCGCCGGGGACACGGACCTATCTGGTCACCGATCCGGCCTATTCGTCGGAAGATTCCGCGAGGGTCAATGTTCCTGTGGACTCCGAGATCGGTCAGGCGCTGTCGATCCTCAACTGGCGAGGCACCCGCGACGGGCATGCGATTTCGAAGACGGCGACGATCGAGTTGCAGTGGAGCGGTGACGAAACGCCCCAGTTGCAAATCAGCCGTTTCCTCTGCTGGGAGTTCCTCGGCGTCGGGGGCGAAGCGGTCAAAGGTTCCCGCTGATATCATGGCGGCGGGTGAAACCATCGCCGCTCTCGCGACCGCGGGTGGTACCGGGGCCGTCGCGTTGATCCGCGTTTCCGGACCCGATGCCGGAGCGGTCGTGTCGAAGGCCTGTGATGAGGACAGACCCTTTCCCGACCGCCGCGCGGTTTTGCGAACGATCCGCACTGCCGACGGTGGTGTGCTCGATCAGGTTCTTGTGACGAGATTCGAAGCTCCCCGGAGTTACACCGGTGAGGAAGTGGTGGAGGTCGCGACCCACGGTGGGCGTCTGGTGACCCGGCGGGTGCTCGAGCGCTTGCTCGAATGTGGCTCCCGTTCGGCGGCTCCTGGTGAGTTCACGGAGCGGGCGTTCCTCAACGGCAAGCTCGACCTCACGCAGGCCGAGGCGGTGATGGACCTGATTTCGGCTCAGAGCGATCTCGCACTGCGCGCCGCCCACGAACAACTCGAAGGGGGAATCGGCAGGCGGACGGACGAGCTGCGTCAGGACCTGATCGGAACGGTGGCCCAGCTCGAGGCATGGATCGATTTTCCCGAAGAGGACATCGACCCGGAGACCGGCGAAGCGTTGGTCGCGCGCATTCGGGCCGTTCGTGAACAGGTCGGCGCGCTGCTGTCGACCGCCGACCAAGGGCGGATCCTGCGGGAGGGTCTGAGGACGGTGATCTGTGGTCGGCCGAATGCCGGGAAGTCGAGTCTGATGAACGCCCTGCTAGGCTCGGACCGGGCGATCGTCAGTGAGACTGCGGGGACCACGCGGGATACGATTGAGGAACTGCTGGTTGTCGATGGAGTTCCGCTGCGCATGATCGACACGGCAGGCTTGCGCGCCGCGGGGGATGTCATCGAGGAGGAGGGAATCCGCCGCACGATGAAAGAGGCAGGCCGGGCCGATCTGCTGCTGATCGTGGTGGATGGCTCGTTGCCTCCAGCCGAGGCGATGCCGGCCGACTTGCCGTCGGTTTCGCGTTCGATCGTGATTCTGAACAAGGCGGACCTCGGCGAGGCAGCGGGATGGGACGTGCCGGATGCCGTGCGGGTTTCCTGTACCGACGGCAGGGGGCTGGAGGATCTGCGTCACCGGATTCGAGAACTGGCCGATCTCGGCGAAGCGGACTGGGGCGAGCACTCGGTCGCGATCAATGCGCGCCATCGTGATTGTCTCACCCGGACCGCGGCATCGCTCGATGCGGCCGAGGGGGCGTTGCTGGAAGGCGCCGACCCCGAGATCACGGCGCTCTCGCTGCGGGAATCGCTCGACTATCTCGGCGAGGTGGCGGGGCGGGTCGATACCGAGGAGATCCTCGGGTCCATTTTCAGCCAGTTCTGCATCGGCAAATGAGGGCAGTGGTGCTGACCGGGGCGGGGATTTCGGCCGAGTCCGGGGTGCCGGTTTTCCGGGGCGACGACGGCTTGTGGGAAGGCCATCGGGTCGAGGATGTGGCCACGCCGGAAGGATTCGCCCGGGATGCCGAGACGGTGCACCGGTTTTACAATGGCCGGCGCGCTCGTGTGCAGGAGGTGGAGCCGAATGCCGCCCACGAGGCGCTTGCCCGTCTTGCCCGGGAATGGTCTGGCGAGCTGACACTGGTCACGCAGAACATCGATGACCTTCACGAGCGTGCCGGATCGCCCGACGTGCTGCACATGCACGGGGAGCTGCTGAAAAGCCGTTGCAACGAATGTGGCGCGGTCAGATCCTGCACCGGAGATTTGTCCAGAGCATCGATCTGCGATGCGTGTGAAGGGATCGACTGCCTGAGACCGCATGTCGTCTGGTTCGGCGAAATGCCTTTCCATCTTCAGGAGATCGAGCGGGCGCTGGATCAGGCCGACTGGTTCGTCTCGATCGGAACCTCGGGCCGGGTGTATCCCGCGGCCGGATTCGTCCGCGTGGCGGCTGCAGCGGGGGCGCGGACCCTTGAGCTGAATCTCGATCCCAGCGAGCAGTCGGGGGTTTTCGACGAATCCCGGCTGGGACGGGCGGGCGAACTGGTTCCCGCGTGGGTGGACGAGCTTCTCGGCGCCGATTGAGACGATCCGAGAGGCGAGCGACGTTTGTCACGTAGAGCCCCCAAGATTCCGGGTTTGCTTTTCGTTCGAAACTCGGGACGCTTTTGACGTGATGAAGCTAGGGAAATACGTGCTGCTCCTCTCAGCGGCCGCCGTGACCGCCGGGGGTGGCGCGGAGGAGAAGGAAAAGGCCAAGGCCGTTTCTTTCGAGGAGCTGGTGCGTGATCTGGGCGACGAGCGCTACCCGGTCCGGGTCCGCGCCAGCCACGAACTCTGGGGGATGGGGGACAAGGTCGAGGCCCTGCTCCGGGAGGCTGCCGCCAGTGCCGATCCCGAGGTCGCGATCCGCGCCCAGGAACTGCTTCGAAAGATCCAGCTCGGAATTCTGCCCGACAGTCCGCCGGAAGTCGTCTCCCTGGTCGTCCGCTACGACTCGGCGTCGGCGCTCGAGCGGGAGAAGATCATCCGCGCGCTCAAGGGACTCCGGGCCTGGCGGCAGGTGCTCAAGATTCACGAGCTCGAGAAGGACCCTGATACGCTCCGACGCATCGCCTCGGAGATGGAGGGTGTTTCGGTCGAGGCGGCCCGCGAGGTGCTGACGGGGGACGAACCCGACTTTGACGAGGCCAAGGCCCTGCTTGAGATGGGCCGGCCCGAACCGCGGCAGTTGATGTCGCTGGCGGATTTCCATCGGGTCCGCGGCACGCTCGATGCCGAACTGGAGCGCGCCCGGAAGCTCGAGGGACAGGCCGGTCACCTGTGGCGCTACGCCTTGCTTTCCGCCAAGGGGGAGTTTGAGGAAGCGGCGGGCGAAGCCGAAGCGGCGGGTGACCTCAGGACGGCGGCCCGGTTGCGTTTGCTCGCCGGCAATCCGATCAGCTGGGTCCAGCAGGCGCCGGTTCCCCGCGGTGAGATTCCGCCGGACTCGATCGATGCCTACCGAAAATCGGTTGAGGGACTTTGGAACGGTCGGCCTCCTTCGGACCGTTTGCTGCGCGCGCTTGCCGGCGGGGTGAAGCACGAGCTTGATGACGAGAGCTGGCATTCGCTGTCGGTGCTCTACGCGCTCGGTCAATCGAAGCTGGCCGATCCGCTCTTCGCCAAGCTGTCGCCCTCGATGGCCTTCTTCCATTTCGACAATACCGAGCGGGTCAGCGAAGCGCTCGACGTGATCGGCATCGACCCGGTTGATCCCGATTATCTCAGCTGGATCAACGAGAAGTTCGAACGCTACCTGAAGGATCCCGACGATGCCGAATCGGAGGCCGAATTGCTTTTCAGCTTCGCGGGATTCCTCGAGCGTCGGGGTCTGAAACAGGTGCTCCTCGAGGGTTATGTCGAGCCGCTCACCAAGTTGGGGCGCGATGACCCAGAGCGGTTCATCCAGGCGCTGGGCGAGTTGTTCTCCGCCTACTCGTCTTTTCCGGTTTCCACTCCGGTGTTTCCCGCGGCGACCGCTTTCGCGGGCGATGACGACGCCCGATGGAGCATGGTTAGGACCACGCTTTTCGGCGACGGTGCGCAGGTGCGCGGAGTTTGGGACAGCTTCGAGACGTTCCAGCCCGACATGTCTCCGCGCGAGCGACTGGAACTTCTGGCGGCATTGCTGGGGCGGATCCCGGACGTCGGACAGCGAACCGCCGAATGGTGGAAATGGATCAGTGAATCCGCGGAAGAAGGGAAGAAACTGGATCGGGCGAATGACTACGGCCTGATGCTCGCGGTCGCGCTTTCCAATCCCGATGCAAACCGCTTCATCAAAACCGCCGAGCGGGTTCGCGAGGCGGGATTCTCACTCGATGAACTGGGTGTCTACAGCGATGAGTACCGCTTCGCCGGGCAGGAAATCCTCTGTCTCGGTGCCGCCGGAAAGTGGGAAGAGGTCGCAAAGCACTGGCAGGATCAGGTGGGTCACTTTCCATCGGATCCGATGAAGCTCGCCTATCTGGCGGGTGCCCTCCGCCGCGCCGGACAACCGGACGAAGCGGCCGACTACGATGACCGTGCCGAGCGCCTCGCGCTGGGTGATCCCGGGGCGATGCGTCGGATCGGTCAGGCCTATGCGAGTGCCGGCGAGTTCCAGCGCGCGGCCGATTGGTGGTTGCGTGCCGCCGGTGAGTCGGTCGAGGACGACGGGGAGTTCTACTACTCGGCCTTGCTCCTGATGGAAGAGGCCAAGTACGTCGGCAACTGGAATCTCGCGGCTTCACTGGGCGAGATGTATCTGCTCTATCAGGTGATGCGGGGTGACTCGTATGACGATCCGGCCTCGGTGATTCGCGGGCGGATGGAGGTGGAGATCGGTCGTTCGCTCGCCCGCCTCGGGGATTCCCGGAGCCAGTCCATCGAAACGCTCGACCGCTGCCACAAGAACGCCCTCACCGACGGTTCGATGGCGGACTACTTTTTCCCCGCCTTGCGGAAGGCGGGGCTGGGCAAACTCCATGACGAGTGGTTCGAAGATACGTGGGAGGCGTTCGGAAAGGTCCTCAATCGCTATCCCGGGAGCCATAACACGATGAACACGGCCGCTTGGACCGCATCGCGCGCCAACCGTCGGCTCGATGAGGCCGAGAAGCTCGTTTCCGGTGCCTTGGAGATCCTGCCCAACCAGGCCGCTTACCTCGATACCTACGGTGAAATCTTCTTCGCCCGCGGCAACCGCGAGAAGGCGGTCGAGTGGTCGGACAAGGCGATGTCCCGCGAGCCTGGTGATGACGGATTGCTCCGTCAAAACGACCGCTTCCGCCACGGCGACTTTCCGGCGGAGTAGGAAGGCCGAAGTCCGTTTCGCCAAATTGCGAAAAACGCGAACGCTACTTGAAATCCGGTTGGGGACGGCGTTGGCTCTCGGCACGACTCGATCGCACCTAGGAGAGGTGGCAGAGTGGTCGAATGCGCCGGTCTTGAAAACCGGAGAGCCTCCGGGCTCCGTGGGTTCGAATCCCACCCTCTCCGCCAGCCTAAAACCCTGATTTAAAAGGGTTTACGTAGATTTGGGGATCTCTGCGCTGGGCGAGCAATATTGTTCGTATGAACGCATGCAAATGCACCGATTGGCACCTTGTTGACGCCGATTTCGTCCCCATTTCGTCCCCAGCTTGGATTAACGGCAAGACGTGTAGCACTGCCGGACGCGCATCCAGCAGCCGTGCGCTCTCAACGTTTCGATGATCTCCTGCCGTGTCAGGGGGTGTTTTTGCCTGGCTTGCCATGGAATTTCCGAGCCTGAGCAGGCGCGGACCCATGCGAGATAGGCCAGTACGTCCGGGTGTCGGAAGAGGCGGTTTGCGCTGGCATCGATCCCGGAAAGGCTTCGGGCCTCGGGATAGGTAAGCCGATAGGCACGCCGTGCGTTTGGTTTGCTAAGGAATCCGCCTCCGCAGAGGTAGTGCTCCACGAATCGCTGATGTCGGATGGAGATTCCGCGGCCGATGACGGAGCGCCGGGGCGGGAGTTTCGCGGTTGGAGAATTGCTAAGTTTTCTGGCGACGATGGACGGTCTTCCGGTTTTGGGCTTGCGGGTCTCGATGGCGAGCCAGCCGAGTTCCGCAGCCTGTTCAAGTTCCCAGTCGTAGACTTCGAAGTTTCGGCGGAATCGTCGGACGGTCACCTCGTCACCTTCCTTTTGGAAAACGCGGAGAATGCGGTGGAGGCGGTCTAGCGAGAGCTTCAAAGGATGCATGCTCGGGTTAGGTCGTAGGATGAAACTGTCGGAATTTCCGGACACATACGCGCGCGTGTGACGGGGGGAGTGTCGCAAAAACCTCGTTAGCCTCGGTGTCGGTATCGGGGAAAACGTCTTGTTCGTCTCTCTGTCGGCGGTCGGTAGCCTCTAAAAGGATGAGACAGCCACTTTCGGAAGTTCCGACGTTCTTTGCCGGCGTGCCATGCCTTTGCGAAGCGTCCGGCGAACTCGGTATCCGCAGCGAGCCAACGGTAGAGTGTGGATCGGTGGACTCCTCCCGCCCTCGCGGCACCCTTCATAGTGTAGCCCAACCGGACCGCGTGGAGGATCGTCCGCTCTACTAAGTAGCGGTCGCGGATGGCTCGCTTCATGGAGCGGCACTGGCTGGATTCTGAAGCCAAAGGACCCGTGAGCTGCGGCCGGTGCCGGCGTGGATCTGGCCGGGGAGACGGCAGGGGTGTTCGGGGCGGCCGATGAGGCCGGCGTCGATGCCGAGCGGGGCTGAGGTGTGGCGCAAGCTGTCGAGAGCGATGGGACCCGGGTTGTGAAACCAGACGTGGAGACTCTTCCCGCCGGTGTGGAGGATGGCCGCGAGTTGCCAGTGGAGGAACTCGCGGAGCCAGCGGGTCAATGCGAGGGAGGCGCGCAGGTGGGCGCGGTGTTCGTCGCCGGTGCGTGGCTTGATGCCGTCGAAACCGTCGAAGTCGAGAACGGTGAATGGAGCGGATGCCACGTTGTCCCCTGATCGGGAATGGATGCCGGTTTTCCATGTGGCGGGGGTTGTCATCGGGCCGATGGGGTCGCCGGCATGAAGCCATTCGTCGCAGGTTCGCCAGTGGGCGGCGTGTTCGGGCTTGCCGCTGTGATGGACTTCCCCAGTCCAGAGAATCGAATGGGGCGGGAGAAGCGTGGCGAGGAAGTGGCGCGGGCAGGTTCCCACGCGGTCACAGTCGATGCGCTGGGGGCTGTCGTCCCAAAGGTCGGGTAGTTTCCATGCATAACATTCAACGAGCTCCTGGCGGTATTTGCGGGCTGTGTCGGCGAGGCGGTCGGCTTCGAGCTTGTGACGGCGTGCGGTTGCTCGGCGGGCGTGGTATTGTCGGCGCTGTGTCGGGTCCGGTTGAAAGTCGGCTTTGATGCCGGCGATGGTGTGGATGCGCTGGCGGTGCTCGCCATCACCGGGGCAGGCGGCGCAGGCGAATCGTTCGTCGGTGAAGACGGCGAGGTGATTGCCGGTGCGGTCTCCGCCGTCCTCGGCGCAGGCGGGGCAGCGGGCGGTGATCTTGCCGGAAGGGTGATGCCGGACCTTTTCGAGGAGGGCTAGATCGAGGGGCATGATAGTTGCGAGTCAGAGTTCCCCGGTGGTTTCCGCGGCAAACAGGTATCGTTCGAGCCTCCCTACCTTCTCCCCACGTCGGCAAAGCCCGCGGGTAATCAGATTTGGCACGATTTCATCGTAGAGTTGGCGGACAGTCAGGCTTCCGGCACGGCCGGAGTTGTTGGCGAACTTGCTCGTTAGTTCGCTCCGGGTGAGCGTGTGCCAGTCGTCTCCAGAGGAGAATCGAGAGTCAGTTCGAATACCGGCTAGGATAACGTCCGCTTGCTCTTCGATTGCTGCCCGGCGTCCAATAGTTTCCATTTCGTCGGCTGCATCGAGGCATGCTTTCTGATGCTCGAAGGCGATTTGAAGGGTTTCGTCTCGAATCGTTAGTCCGTCGCCTTCCTTCGTTTTAGCCCATCGTGCTGCCTCGAATATTCCGGCGAGTTTGACGGTTCGGGAGGCCGCTTCGGATAGCGCGGCCTGCTTCGCCTCGGCGACAGCATCGAAGCTGGTGATGGACTCTAGCGCGTCGCTGAATTGGGCGTGGATCTCAGCCCAGAGGAGACGCGCTTCATCGGACATGCGGAATACGCCGCTCAGCTTGGAAAGGTCCTGGAATGCCTCTGCGAGGGAGTCGATCGCGGCGGGAGCTTCGGGCCAAGCGATACGTCTCGCCGTCCGGAGGGCAACGTAGTAGCCGAAACGGCGGCGCAGGCCGGACGCGTTGTTGATGCCGGCGAACTTGGCCGTGTTTGGAGTGCCACCAAGGGCGAAGCTTAGTGTGGCGCGGGCGATCCGGCGATGCGCTCCGCCGTTCGAGTTCGCCTGGTTCCTGAAGGTCTGGCTCCACGATTTTCCGTCGTAGAGTTTCAGGTATCTGGAGGCCAGTTCCTTGCCTACTCCCTGCCGGTTCCAGTATTCCAGAAGCGTGTTTCCTTCGTCCTCGATCTGGAGCATGTGGGGTTCGGCTTCAAAGCGCTCGAAAAGGGCGGAGTCACTGGCGCTTCCCTCATGCAACGCTGACTCGGGCAGGACGTGCTTTGCGAGCTGCTCTGCCAGCCCGAATGAGGTCGATTTACGAATGCCGGGAGGACCGACGACGAAGTTGAACAGGTTTGGGTATTTGATGCCGGCGAAGTGCCAGTAGCAACCCGGTGTGAGAAGTCTGCCTGCCAAACAAAGCAGCGGGGCGACGGTGAAGCTATCCGGGGCCTCGCTGCATGCGCGGTTGAACCTGATAGCATCGGCAATAATCGAGTCTTCAGGTACCGGGTGAATCCTCGCTTTCTGGGGGGGTGGGGAAAATGGGGAAGCTGGGGAAGAACTGGCGGGTTCCTCAATATCCCCAATTTCCCCGGGGGCTGGATCGAGGGAGCGCAAGATCGATGAAGCGGTGACCGGCTTCGGCTGTGGTGAGTTGCTCACGGCGCAAGTCGAGGGTTGCGGGTGAACTCGTGGGCGCTACTCTATCGGCAGGATCTCAAGTCTGCCGGGTCGTCAGCGTGTTTCCCACGAGGTCGGCCCGGTTTCTTTTCAGCGGGCTTTGACGGTGCGGGAGGCGACAAACGCTTCGAGATCGGTGACGCGGAAGCGGACGGATCGGCCGATGCGGACGTGTGGAAGGCGTCCGTCGTTCTGGAGGTTCCAAACCTGACGCTCGGAGACGCTCAGGAAACGGGCGGCTTCGCGACGGGTGAGGAGTGACGGTGGGGTGGATTCAACAGGATTCATAGCTCGGCATCACCTTGCGAGAATGCTGAGAAAAAAGACATCCAGACGACTGGCCCCGCTTGTACCTCTTCAGAATTGGGCCAGAAAAGCCCGAATCAGACGGGTCATTTTGTCGGCGTCCATCTGTCGGGAGCGGTCGTCTTCGTCGGGGACTCCGGCGATGCGGTAGGCGTCTCTCCAAGTCGTCGAGTGATCGGGCGTGGAATCGGGGTCGATCCCGACGATGAATGCCCTGAGTTCGGTCTTGCTGGGACGGTGTTCGAGTTCTCTCTCAAGGAGAGGAGTCCACCGGATGATTTCGGCGGCGAGCCTGCGCGCTTGCGGGGCCTCGATCGTCTTCTTTCCCTCCACGTGATCGACCGCCTGAGCTAGGCCGCGGATTCGGTCCCCGTCCATGTCGAACAGTGCTCGATGCACGAGGGCCTCGACGACTCCCCGGGCCAACGATCGCTGGCCGTGGAGCACGTAAGTGTCGGGCTCATTGTTGCTCCATCGGTCAAACGGGCGGAGGAAGTCTTCCAATACCGTAACCCATTCGTGGGCGTAGGGTGAGATTCCTTTGGACCCTCCGGAGAACTCCAATTCAACGGCGCGGAGCATCGCTGAAGTCCGCTTCACCGACGCAACCCTCTGCGCGCTCGTTTCCTCTTGGAATGCCTCAACAACCCTTTTGGCGAGGGCGGTTCGATCCAATCGCCCCGCTTCCTCTGAAATTCCCGGCCCCCAGAGAACTCGATGGCCGATGTGAAGGATTGCCCGAGTCGAGGGCATTGATAGTCCTCCGTCGTGAAGCCAATCCGAAAGAAGGATCTCGTGAGCCCTCGGGTGGTTGAAGATGGCTTCGAGTTCGGCCAGTAGTTCAGCCTCTTCGGGCGCTAACTCCTGCGCGGGAGTCGAGGGTGTTTCCTCGGATGCCATGGCCTCAGCTTGTCCGCTCGTTCAGCGCCGGGAGGGCGGCGACGATCTTGTTGGTTTCGAGGGAGACGCGGGTGACGCGTTTTAGGAGGTCGATGATGTAGCGGGGGTCGTCGTGTTCGCGGCACCAGTCGTTGGGGTCGTTCTTGATGCCGCTCTTCTTGTCCACGGTGACTTGATAGCGCTCCATGATCCATTCGAGGGCGGGCTTGCCGTTGACGACGTAGTCGTAGGCTTCGAGCGGGATACCGGTGAGGGTGACCTTGCTGTTGTAGATGAGGCGGGTCTTGTCCCATTTCTCGCCCTCGGCCTTCTGCTTGGCGGTGGGGCGGGCGAAGGTCATTTTCTTCACCTTGTAGAGCTCCCACGGATCGAGCCCAAGTTGTTCGGTTTCCTCGTGGACGGCGGGGTGCGGGTCGATGGTCTCGTAGTTGAGGTGCCAGTGGGCGAGGTCGCGGCCGGCCTGGGTGAAGGCTTCGTAGTCGGCGCGTTCCTGAGTCAGCGGGATGCGGGGCAGCATCTTCTTGAGGTCGGCGGCGAAGCGCTCGCGGTAATCCTGCGAATGGAGGATGCCGTAAACGTAGTAAAAGACGTCCTGCTTGCTCACGTCCTTGCCGTAGGTCTTGCGGAACTCGGCGAGGATACCGTCGGTGATCGCGGACTTGCGGCGGTAGCCGTCGATGATCTCGCAGCCGTCGTCACCGCTGAGAAGGTCGAGTTCGCCGTCCTTGGCTTCGGCCTTTTCGTAGAGGTAGAGGGGGAAGCATTGACCGGTGTCATGGGCGTGGTAATTCGGCAGGCAATCACTTAGAAGGATTGAGAATCCCTTGGATGCTCCAATTCCTGAAACGACAATCACCAGATTTTCGGAATCCGGCTCAGGGAAGAGCTGGAAATTCTGGTAGACCATTTCGTTGAACGCTCGACTGAAATAGACGGCTTGCTTCGTGTAAGGTCGATATACGCCGGTCCTCGAACTTGTGGCGGTGTAGCTGTGCTTTTTACCTCGTGAAAGATCCGCTTTCAACGCTCTCGACCACGATATGCTTTTCGGATCGGCGTCGATGAACTTCTCGACCAGTTCCTTCCGCTTTTTTGGAGTTTCGGCCCCGTGCTTCTTTTCAAAGGCCGCTGCTTGTTCGGAGTAGAACTCGATCATGCGCCGCATGTTTTTGGCGGCGGCCCGCGCCGAGAAATTATAGCACCATGAATCGCGGCTGGTTAGAACGCCCTGAGAGTAGTTCTCGAAATACACCTGCGCTTTTGGATCGGATTTGTCTCCGAGGGGAGTGAACGCCTCAAAAGACGGGTCGCGTTGGTTGATCCAATCGGCTTCTGCATTGGGCCTGATCTTGCGCCATTTCTTCTCGCGGTGGAGGCCGTTTAGACTGGCAAACTTGGCAACGATGGCGAGTTTCTCCTCGCGGGTAAGGTAGTCGCCGATGTCGTGGTAGAAAAGCTCGCCGGGTGTGACCTTGGCGGGATTGCGGACGAGGATGGAGATGGCGACGGGGGTGCGGGAGCCGGAACCGAAGATCTTGCCGCCTTCCTGCCGGGAGAGTTCGCCGGAAGTGCGTTGATTGCCGCGCAGGTTGAAGACGTATAGCGAGGTGAATTCGTCCACGAGGCAGGCGCGAAGCCCGTCCATGTTGTTACTGTCGATGAACGAGCCGTTGGTGACGAAGCCGACGACGCCTTGTTCTCCGATGCGGTCGCTGGCCCAGCGAATTGCCCGGATGTAAGAATCGTAGAGATTCTTGACGAGGGTAGCATTGGATCTGGCGGCGTAGGTGTCACGAATCTGCTGGTCGAGGAACTCGTATTTGAGCCCTTTGTTGGCGTCGTTTTCGCTTTCCTGCTGAGCTGAATACGGCGGATTGGCGATCACGACGCGGATGGGGGCTTTCTTCTGGCGGGTTACCCGCTTGTTGTTCACGGGGAACATGGCGTCATCCATATCGGACTGCGCCGAGGCTTCGGTGAGCTGGAAGGTGTCGGTGAGGACGATGCCGTCGAAAGGGGTGTAGCCGGGTGGCTCGGGTTTCTTGGCCTTGCCCTCGTATTGCTTCTCCAAGGCGTCCTGCTGGAGGGTGTGGAAGGTTTCCTCGATGTTGATGGCGGCGATGTAGTAGGCGAGGAGTACGATCTCGTTGGCGTGGAGTTCCTGGGTGAACTTGCGGTGGAGGTCTTCCGGTTTGATTTTGCCGCTCTGGAGGAGACGGGTGATGAAGGTGCCGGTGCCGGTGAAGGGGTCGATGATGTGGACATCCTTGGCGGTGAGGGAGGACTTGAACTCGTTCTGGAGGACGTCCTCGACGGAGTGGATGATGAAATCGACGACTTCGACGGGGGTGTAGACGATGCCGAGGCGCTCGGACATCTTCTTGAACGCGGTGGCGAAGAACCTGTCGTAGAGTTCTAGGATGACCTTCTGCTTGCCCTCGGCATTGTCGATGCCGGCGGCGCGGGTGCGGACGGAGGCGTAGAATTTGTCGAGGCTAGCGGTTTCCTTTTCGAGCGCCTGATCGTGCAGGGCATCGAGCATGGACTGCATGGCCTGCGAGACGGGGTTGGAAGCCGAAAAGGCGTAGTCGGCGAAGAGAGCGTCAAAGACGGGCTTGGTGATGAGGTGCTGGGAGAGCATCTCAATGGCCTCGTCCGGGGAGATGGCGGGGTTGATGTTGCGGTGCAGGCCCTTGAGGAAGCGGTCGAAGGCTTTGACGTGTTTCGGGTTGCCATCCTTGAGGAGCTGCTGGATGCGGTCGGTGTGGCGCTGGGCGATCTTGGCCACGTCCTCGGCCCACTTGTGCCAGTAACGGCGCTCGCCGCATTTCTTCACAATGCGGGCGTAGAGGGCGTCCTTCCATTCCTGAAGCTGGTGGAAGAAGTCGAAGGTGGCTTGGCCTTCCTTCTTGTCGCTGACCTTATCCTTGCCGTCGCCGTCGGACTTCGAGCCGGTGTCGTCACCCGCGCCGCCACCTTCGCCGATGCCGATGACGCCGATCTGTGTCGGTGGCTTCTTGTTCAGCTCGATCTGGTTGATGGTGGCGTTGAAACGGTCGTCGTGGGAGCGGAGGGCTTGCAGCACCTGCCAGACGATGGCGTATTTCTTGTTGTCCTTGAGGGCCTCCTCGGGAGTGACGCCGGCGGGAATGCCGATGGGGAGGATGATGTAGCCGTATTGCTTGTCGGTGGCCTTGCGCATGACGCGGCCGACGGACTGGACGACATCGACGACCGAGTTGCGCGGGTTGAGGAACATGACGGCGTCGAGGCTGGGGACATCGACGCCTTCGGAGAGGCAGCGGGCATTGGAGAGGATACGGCAGCGGAGAGCGGGGCCGGGTTCCTTGAGCCAGTCGAGCTTGTGGGCGCGGGTGATGGCGTTCATGCCGCCGTCCACGTGGTCGGTTTGTACGTCGAGCAGGTTCTCCTCGTCGGGGTGGTCTGCCTTGTAGGACTCGACGAGTTCCTCGAAGTAGGCGCAGAAGGCCTTGGAGTCCGCGATGGAGCGGGAGAAGGCGACGGCGGTGCGCATCGGGGCGAGGTCGCCGTAAAGCTCCGCCTCGTCGGCGGTGGTGTGGTCGAGCTTCTTGGCTAGGCCGTTCCAGCAGCCGGTGATGCGGACGGCGTCGTCGAGGGCGAGGGAGTTGTCATTGTCGGTGATCTGCCTTTGGAAGGTCCGGTGGGCGTAGGCTTCGTCCACGGCGAGAACGAGGACCTTGTAATCGGTGAGGAGGTTCTTTTCGACCGCGTCCCCGAAGCCAAGACGGTGGAACTCGGGTCCATAGAGCTCTTCGTCGTCCATGGAGCAAAGCGTGGCGTCGGCATCGTCGGCCTTTGACTTCGTCTCGTCGCCATAGACTCGCGGGGTGGCGGTCATGTAGAGGCGCTTGCCGGCGCGGATGTAGTCGTTGTCGTGGATCTTGACGAAATGGGACTCGTCCTGATCGGCGAGGGTGACGCCGGTGGTGCGGTGGGCTTCGTCGCAGATGACGAGGTCGAAGTCGGGGAGACCCTTCTTTTGCGCCTCATGGACGGCGGCGATGGAGTGGTAGGTGGAGAAAACGACAGCGGTGCCACGGTTCTCCTTCGACTGCTTCCGCTTCTTGATCTTCCGCTGGAGTGCTTCCCACTGGCGAATGAGAGACTTGGTGTTGGTCGTGGCGGGGAAGGCGAGGTCGGTGACGTCGATTTCGGCATTGTCGTCGTCCTTCTGCTTGCGGCGTCCGATGTTGGAATCCGAGCAGACAGCCAACGCGTGAATCGGCTTCTTGGAGAATGCCGTCCACTCGCGGAGGGTTTGGGCGAGCAGGGCGAGGGACGGGACGAGGAACAGAACATTTCCGCCAAGGGCGATTTCCTCGGTGATGGCGAGTGAGGTGTAGGTCTTCCCGGTGCCGCAGGCCATGATGAGCTTGCCGCGGTCCTGTTCGGTGAAGCCTTCCTCGACTGCCTTGATGGCAGCTTTCTGGTGGGGGCGTGGCTCGCGCTTCTTCTGGAGCTTGAGCTTGTTGATGGCATCCAGCGTGAAGCTCGACCAGTCCACGGGGGAGGCGTCGAGATCCTGGACGCGGAGCTTCTGGATCGGCTTGCTCTGGTCCTTGATGGTGTGCTCGACATTCGAGCCCCATTTGTCGGTGGTGGAGACGATGATGCCGGAGCTGAATTGCTTCTTGCCGAGGGCGGATAGGAAGCTGTCGATGTCACCTTTGGAAAGCTGGTGCTCGGGGAGGTAGAACTTACACTGGATGCCGACGATGTCGCCGGTGGCCTCCTCCTCGGCGACGATGTCGATGCCGATGTCCCCGACTTCACCCTTCCGCGGCCATTCGTTCCAAAGCCAGACGTTGGAGAAGCGCTCCGCGTATTGGGGGTCGAGTTCGAGGTAGCGGCAGATGAGACGCTCGAACTTGTCGCCAAGGTCGCGGTTGTTGAGGGCGGCGTCCCGGAACTCTGCGAGGATGTCGTGGATGGTGGTGTCGGCCATAGGGAAGGGTGTCAGGGAATGAATTTCACGCCGGCAGGGGTCCAGCCGTCCGGGGTGGTCGAGCCCGAAGGATGCGGGTCGGGGGTGAAGATGAAGACGGTGCGGTGTTTCGCCTTCGGGTCGCCGGGTGGGTAGTAGTCGCGGCGGAACTCGGTGACGGTGCCGGATAGGAAAGCGGGGTCCTTCTTCCTGCGGTGGAAGTGGATCGGGTTTCCGATCGTTGCGCATGCCCGGTCTTCGGAGACGAGCCAGTAGCCGGACTCCATGACGCCTGGAGCAGTCTCGGCGGGTTGGGGGAACTCGGGGCCTTCCTGATTCAGAAGGTGGAGACTCGGCATGCTGCTAGACTGTAGGAGTGCCCTTTTAAGGTCAATGCGGAGTGGCAAGGGAATGCATGGCGGTGTAGCGTCGCTCTTGTGGAGAATGAGCCGATTTTGCCCCGACCGCTGGCGTTGAGTGAAGCGCTCGTCCGGAAATGGCTAGGGGATGATGGTGTCCGGCGCTGGCTCTTTGAAGGCAACGTCTGGGAAAGGATCACCTTAGCCATTGAGGAGGCGATACGTGAGCAGTATGGCGACGGGAACTCGCCTCCTGTGGAGCGTCTCCTCGATCCGTCGTTTCTCAGTCCGCTGGAGGTCCAGCGACTCCAAGCCGACAAGCGGGAGGTCAACGCACGATTGAAGGGAGCTTTCCTGCATCTGAGCCCGGCATTCAAGGATGCGGTTGCGGGCGAGGACCTCGCAGAAGACGGAGAACCCCACTTTCCTTCCGAAGCACGCTGATGAACGACGACCCGATTTTGCCTCGCCCGGTCCCGATGAGTGACGGATTGCTGCGCAAATGGTTGGGAGCTGGTGGGGCGGACAAGCTCCGGGATGCCGGGGAGCTTCAGAGCGGCCCTCAGCCCATGGTGGAGGCCGTGGAGAATGCAATTCGGCAGCAGTATCCTGATGGAAACTTTCCTCCCGCCGAGGAGTTACTGGACTTGGAGAGGCTCACCCCCGAGGAAGAGGAGGGGTTCCGGATCGGAGTCCGAGCCTTGGAGGGCTACATGGCCGGCTTGCGAGACGGCAGGCTGAAGGCTGACTGAATCGATGTCGGCTGGGCTTTCACCCTGCGGCGGCAAACGGCACGGCATCGTTGGGCTTGTCACCCGGCCGGATGGCGAAGAATGCCTTGGCCTCTGTTTCGAGTTTTGCGTCGCGGTAGTGGCGGGCGATCACGGCGGCGGAGTTCCCCATTTCATCGGCTAGGCGTCCCGTGTCCCGAATGATTGCTCCGCGGTAGGTGGCGAACGCGTGGCGCACCCCGTTCTCCAATCGAGGCACCTTCGCTGCGTCGAGTGCGGCGGCAATGCGCTTGTGATGTTGCCGGCGCCCGGTGCGCACGGCGGGTCCGCTCCGCAAGGGTTGGTCCGCAAGCCATCGCTTTGCGGCTGGCGGCAACGGGACCGCACGGGAGCGCCCGGTCTTGGTTTGACTGGGCTTGAGGATGAACTCGCCCTCCTGGTTGGGTTTGGAGAGGTCGAGGCTTCCAAGGTCAACGCGGGCAATTTCTGATGTACGAAGCCCACAGAATAGGCCGAGTGCTACCGATGCGAGCAGGTCGGTCTCGTGGTCGCGAAGATAGGCCAGCAACCGCTTGGTTTCCTCCGGGGTGTAGTGTTTCCGGTCTGGCTCGGGGACGCGAGGCGCGGTGATTTTGGCGACGGGGTTCGATTCGGGCAGCAGCCATCCGAAGAATGCGTTGAGGTTGGCGCGGTAGTGCTTTCGGGTTTGAGGGCTGGCCTTCGTCTTGGTTCGTCGGTTCGTCAGGCCGGCGAGCCATTGCTCAATCTCGTCGGCGGAGATGCTGGCGGCGAAGCGGTCGGCGAAGGATTCTTGGAAGCGAAGGAGCCGGGTCTCGTAGTCGTTTTGCTGGCGCTTCCCGATGCCGTGGTCCTTCTTGTGGGCGATGAAGTCGTCGATGAGCTCAGGGGTTAGCTTTCGGCCATCGGGGCGGGCGGTCAGGCGGGCGAGGGATTCCCGTAGCGTGTCGGCCAACGTCGGGACCGCTACGCCGCCATCGCGAAGACGTGCGGCTTCTCGCCGCCATGCCGTGACGGCAGCAACCTCGTCGCGGGAGAGTTCGCTAGTAAAGTTCCGCCCGTGGTTCTCAATCGCGATACTGCGCTTCTCGGCAAAGTCGCGTGCGGCTGTGAATGTCGGAAACTTCTTCCGCTTGGTGTTGCGGGTGCCGGCGTCGCTGATTTCGGGAAAGGCGACGATGAACGGTCGGCGCTCCTCCGCATTGAACTGGTAGCGGACATGCTTCAGCGGGCTTGCGAGCTGAACTTTGCCCCATGCCTCGGCGAGTGTCTTGGTGGGGAGTTCTTTGGAGTCATCTCCTACCCTAGCAACGTAGCCGTTGGGGCCGCGCTCGATCCTGAGTTTCTTCTTCGCCGGCATGCGCAAAGAGTGGCAGGGAGTGGCATCTTGAGGAAGTCAAATCCGTCCCCATTTCGTCCCCAAGGTTCTGAAAAGTTCTATTTTAGTGAGTGTTCGCCGGTCTTGAAAACCGGAGAGCCTCCGGGCTCCGTGGGTTCGAATCCCACCCTCTCCGCCAGACCCCGTCCCCGGCTCGCCCGGGGACGGGGTCTGGCGTTTCAGGGCTGGGCCGAGGGGGCTGACGAGCGCAGCGAGTCGGGTTTGAATTCGGAACTTGTCCGCCGTAGCTCGCAGAGCGAAGGAGGAAGTCGGCTGTGCCGACGGCATCCTTCCGGTGTCCGGCGGACACCCAATCTGGAATGGCCGGAGCAGAGCGACGGCAATCCCACCCGGTCCGCTATCGCCCTCATCTGCGACGGGATTTGCCGAAACTGAGGGTCAGAACCGACTCCAAACAGATTCGTGTGAACTCTAGCCGATCTTCGGTAGGGACGATTCTACTCGCCCTCGAGCACGAACCGTAGGAACCCCTCCCCAAGAACGCCCTGAGTCAGGTCCAACCGGAAGGTTCGGTAGCTCCAGCCGGTGTCGAGGCCGGGGAGGCCGGCGGAGTTGGCGGGGATGAGTTCCACGACGGTCGTATCCCATGTGGTCAGGTCGCCGGTGCCCTGGGCAGTGTAGGTGATCCCATCGATGGTGGCGGTGGGGCTGGGGCTGCCGGTGAAGACGGCGCCATCGCGGACGGGCACGGTGATGGAAAAGTAGTCGTTGCCGCCGTCATCGGTGAAGCCGGTGCGCAGTTTGCCCTCGTCGCTGCCGTTGCCGAGCGGGTCGGTGTTGAAGGCGAAGTGCTCGATGTTCGGGCGGCCGTCGCCGTTGGGGTCGTCAAGCATGCCGTCGTTCACGCCGAGGGTCAGGCCGTTGTCGATGGCCCATTGGTCATAGGTGGTCAGGGCGACGAGTGCGATGTTGTTCGTGGAGATGCCGTCATCGTGGGCGTAGCTGATGCCGTATCCGGAGGGGAGGCCGAAGACGGTGGAGAAAGTTCCACTACGGCTGCCGTAGCTGGCGATGATGTAGACGGGCTCGCTGAGTGCGGTGCCGACATCGAAGGTGATGGTGCCGCCGAGTGTCAGGGTGCCCGCGACCGCAAGGGTGTCCGTTTCCGTGCCGCTCATGTCACAGTGGTAGGTGCCCTCCAGGTCCAGGCCGCCGAGGGTGAGGGTTCCGGTTCCGTTGCCATCGGACGCGCCGGGGATGACCGTGCCGCCGGAGTTGACGGTCAGCGTGCCGCCGATGCTCCCGGTGCCGCCGCATTGTGCGCCACTGGCTACCTGCACCGCGCCGCTGCCCGTGCCGGAGCCACTGGTGTTGTTCACGATGAGTTGTCCGCCGGAGACCGTCGTGCCGCCGCTGTAGGTGTTCTCACCGGTGAGCCTGATCCTGTTCGATCCGGTCTTGGTGACGGAGCCGGGGCCGGTGGTGTGGTCCTCGATGATGCCTGCAAATTCGGAACTCGGCGCGCTGCCGCCGATGGTGAGGGCGGTGCCACCAACCGGGTCGGTCAGGGCGATGGTTCCGAACTTCTGGTTGCTTGGGGCAAACTCCTTGAGGGACACGTAGGCCTCGTCCACCACGAACATACCGCCGTCGGACTGCTGGAAGAGATCGCCGATTGTCAGCACCGCTCCGTCTTCCACCACCATGGAGCCGGGATTGCTGATTGAGTTGGTCAGTGAAACCAGCGTGGAGGGCCCGGTGATCGTCAGGGTTGCGCCATTGGTGAGGGATCCGAGTTCTGCGGCAGCGGTCGTGTTCCGAATGACTCCGGTGGTGCCATCTCCAAAAACGTTGAGTGAGTTGATGGTGCCCGCCACCCCGTCGAGGACAACGCCTCCGTTCTGGACCTTGATCACGCCGATGTTGTGGCCGGAGCCGCTCAGCGTCCATGTGCCGTTCCCGAACTTGTCGATGTCTCCGGTGCCCTCGAGGGTGTCGAAGGTGAGCGTGCCGGAGTAGGTCGTGCTGGAGTTGTCGCGGCCGACATCGAGATCGCCCGCCCCGAAGTCCGCGGGTCCCGTTCCTGAGAGGGAGCCGAGGCGGTAGTCGCTCGCCGTGGTGTCCGGGATGGTGAGTTGCCCGCCGCTGTCGATCGTCACGGCGCTGTTGCCGAGGGCAGTGAAGTTGCCTTCGGAGATGACCAGTTCGCCGCCCTCGATGAGCGTCGTGCCGCTGTAGGTGTTCGCTCCACTGAAGGTGATGGTGCCTGGGCCGGTCTTGGTAACGGAGCCGGGTCCGCTGGTGTGGTCATGGATGATGCCGGAAAACGTCGAGTTGGAACCGCTGGTGCCGATGGTCAGGGCAGTGCCGCCGGTGGGATCGGTCAGGGAAATGGTTCCGGTCTTGTTCGAGCCGAATTCGCCGAGGGACACGTGGCCCTCGTCCACCACCAGCGTGCCGCTGCTGGTTTGTGTGAACTGGTCACCGAGGGTCAGCTGGGCGCCGCCCTCCACCGTGAGGGTGGCGGATCCGCTGTTCACTCCGGCGTTGGAGATCAGCCCGCTGGGTTCCACCACCGTGGAGGCTCCGCTGATGGTCAGGCTGCCGGTGTTGAAGATATTGGTGAAGACATCGGCACTGGTCGTATTCCGGATGGTGCACGATTGATCCTCTCCGAGGACCCATAGATTGCCGAAGGAGCCGCCGGCCCCATCGAGGGTGAGGCTTCCGTTCCCCACCTGCAGGTTGCCAATCTGGTGGCCGGAGCCCGTCAGGGTCCATGATCCGGCGCCCTGCTTGGTCACGTAGCCGGAGCCCAGGGTGTCATCGTAGGTGAAGGCTCCGGAAAAGGTGGTGCTGGTGTCCAGCCTGCCGATATCCAGCTCTGCCTCGCCGAAGTTCACCTGACCCGCTCCGGCGAGGGAGCCGAGGAAGTAGCTGACGCCCGTGGTATCCGGAATGGTGAGTTGTGCGCCGCTGGCCACCGTCACGTCACTGTATCGCAGGGCGAGCCGGTTGCCTTCGGAGATGACCAGCTCGCCGCCTTCGATGGTGGTCGCGCCGCTATATGTGTTTGCTCCGCTGAAGGTGATGCTGTTCGTGCCGGTCTTCGTCACCGAGCCGGGGCCGCTAGTGTGGTCCTGGATGATGCCTGCGAACTCCGAGCTGGGTGCGCTGCCACCGATGGTCAGGGCGGTGCCGCCAGTGGGATCGGTTAGAGAGATGGTGCCGAAGTTGTTCGTGCCGAATTGTTCGAAAGAGACGTAGGCCTCGTCCACGACGAAGGTGTTGCCACCGGATTGCTGGAAGAGTTCGCCGATGGTCAGTACGGCCCCGTCTTCCACGACCATGTATTCGCTGTTGGATATCGAGTTGCTGATCTCCACCAGCGTCGAATTCCCGGTGATCGTGAGGGTGCCGCTATTGGTGAGGCTGGAGACGTCGGCTGCTGCGGTCGTGTTCCGGATGATTGCGGTCTCGTCATTTCCAATGACATCGAGGTTGCCCAAGCTGCCGGCGACTCCGTCGAGGACGAGACCTCCGTTTTGAACCTCGATTTTCCCGATGTTGTGGTTGGAACCGGTCAGCGTCCACGTTCCGGTTCCCCATTTCTCAATGACGGCCGTCCCCTCGGAGGTGTCGAAGGTGAGTGTGCCGGAGTAGGTGGTGCTGGAGTTGTCACGGCCGACATCGATATCCGCCTGGCCGAAATCGGCAGGGCCTGCGCCGGAGAGGGAGCCGAGGCGGTATTCGGCAACGGTGGTGTCCGGGATGGTCAGTTGCGCGCCGCTGTTGATGGTGACGGCGCTGTTACCAAAGGCATTGAAGTTGCCATCGGCGACGACCAGCTCACCGCCCTCGATGAGGGTCGCGCCGCTATACGTGTTTGCTCCGCTGAAGGTGATGCTGTTGGTGCCGGTCTTCGTCACCGAGCCGGGGCCGCTTGTATGGTCCTGGATGATGCCGTTGAAGGTCGAGTCCGCCGCGCTGCCGCCGATGGTCAACGCGGTGCCCCCGGTGGGATCGGTCAGTGAGATGGTGCCGAAGTTGGATGTGCCGAATTCTTCGAAGGACAGGTAGCCCCCGTCCACCACGAAGGAGCCGAAGCCGTTTTGCTGGAACACATCGCCGACCGTGAGCACCGCACCATCCTCCACCACAAAGTCCTGGGAATTGTTGGTCGGGCCAAGCACTTCCACCACCGTGAAGGGCCCTGTGATGGTAAGGCTTCCGCTGCTTTCGAGAGAGTTGATGTTCAGTGCGCTCGTCGTGTTCCGGATGATTCCGACCTGGCCGCTTCCGATGACTTCGAGCCGACCGATTGAGCCACTGGCTCCGTCCACGGTCAGGCCTCCGTCGCGGATTTCAATCTTACCGATGTTGTGGCCGGAGCCGCCCAACGTAAATGTCCCGGAACCCCGTTTGGTGAGGTCTCCGGTTCCTTCGACGGTGTCGAAAGTCATCGTGCCCGAGAAGGTCGTGCTCGAGTTGTCGAAGCCGAGATCGATATCCCCGGCACTGAAGTCCGCAGCTCCCGCCCCTGCGAGGGAACCCAGGTCGTAGGTGGCCCCGAGCGTGTCCGGAATGTTGAGTTGCGCGCCGCTGTTGATCGTCACGGCGCTGTCGGCCAGCACGTCCTGACTTCCATTGGGGATCTCGAGCGTTCCGCCGCTGACGGTCACCGGGCTGTCGTCGTCGAGCGTGCCGGAGAGAGTCCAAGTGCCGGTGCCGCCCTTGATGACGCTGCCGCCGCCGAGGGAATCGATGATGGAGCCGGAGTAGGTGGTGCTGGTGTTGTCCCCGCCGAAGGTGACGTGGCCGCCGTCGATCTCGGTGATGCCGCTGCCGGCGAGGGAGCCGACGAAGAAGCTGTCGCCCTTGCCATTGTCATCGAGGGTGAAGCGCCCGGCGGCGTTCACGACCACGGGGCTGTTGGCCAGCGCGGTGAATTTCGTCTGCGCCACGGCCAGGGTGCCGTCATTGACCGTGGTGGTGCCCGTGTAGGTCATGATGTTGTTGAGCGTCAGCAGGCCGTCGCCGTCCTTGGTGAGACCGGAGCTGCCGGAGATGACGCCATTGACGAACATGTAGGCGCCGCCCGCGAGATCCCAGGTGGAGGTGGGGCCGGAGAGGACGACGGGGTGCTGGAAGGAATGGCCGAAGCCGCTGGAGATGGTGACGTTGTCCAGAATCAGCGATTCGCTGCCGATCTCGTCCTCGAAGGTGTAAGCCGTCGCCGAATTGATCGAGACATCGCCCACGGTGCGGTCGGCGCCACCGAGGTCCACGGTGAATCGGGTGGCGTTTCCGGGAAAACTCACGTCGGCTCCGGATGCGGGAACGCCCGAGGGTGTCCAGTTGGGGCCGTTGCCCCAGTATTTGTTGGTGCCGCCGCTCCACGTCGATTGGGCTCCGGCCTCCGGAAACCCCAGAAGCAAGCCGGTAGTAAGAGTCAGAGCAGTCCGACGCAGGCCCTCGATGATTCGTTCCTGACTGAGAACACGCATGCGCCCACGGTTCCCAATCGCGTTTGAGGAAACAATTTCATAATTGTTAAGCTTCTGCAAAGGGCGGGACTGAGGCTGTCAACGGGCACCGATTGACTGCGGACCGGGTGAACCAGCTCGGTCCCGCCCTTCCAAGCGTGCCGCCTCACGCCCGCAATGCAGGTGATCGGAGCAAAAGTTCGTAGTTAGCTCCCCCTGCAGCCCGCCATCGGCCCGGCGTGATTTGGTTTGATGGGCTTTTAGCGAGTTGGGAAGGTGTGTGTCTGATGTGGCGGCGAATCCCTCTCGTTTCCGGCGGTCTGGCCGGTGTCTGGGCGCTGTGCTTGCCGCTTTCCGGTCTGGCGTGGGAACCGGCGACTACGACCACACCCTTCGAATTGCGGTGCGAGGTGCGTTCGTGGACGGTCGCGGACGGCTTGCCGCACCCGCGGGTGAAGTCACTTTGCCAGCTTCCGGACGGGCGCCTGCTGGTCGGAACCCAGAACGGGTTGGCCCGTTATGATGGATCGACGATGGCATCCATTGAAGGGCCGCTTCGGCCCGACCAGATTCCGCGGGTGTGGAATGTCTCGCGGGTTCACCGAACGTCTTCGGATGAGGTGCTGGTGGTTGGCCCCACCCGACCTTTCTCGGTGCTCGATGGAGATACCTTCCAACCGCTTGACGGTGGTCCGGCAGGTTGGATGGCGATGTGCGAAGACCGGGAAGGAGTGCTTTGGACGGTGGCGGGAAACTCGGCCACGATCGGGGTTTTCGAGCGACGGGACGGGACGTTCCGCAAGACTTCCGAGTTCAATTCTTATGCGGTTCCTCATGATCTCCGCCTCACGGACGACGGACGGATCTGGGGAATTCTCAAACTCAAGCCGTTGGAGGGAAACACCAACCTGTTCGAGTTGATCGACGGAGTGGTGACGCCCCGGCTCGTGCCGGCTGAAGCGGGACAGGGGCTTGAGTTCTTCGTGACGAAGGAGGGAAAGCTTCACCTGATGGGGTCTCGCGGGATTTACGCCTACGAAGACGGAGCGTGGAGTTCGGTGCGTCAGTTTCCTGGAGGGGTGACCTTCACCGGCGACAGGACCGTGTCGAATGCGGTCGAAGACCTGCATGGGGACCTGTGGATTGGCACGACGGGAGAAGGGCTCTGGGTTTGGGAGAGGGACTCTGCTCCTGCGAAGGTGGTGATCCCGGGAAGGCAGCTCTCGCGGTTGGTGTCCGATCTTCTCATCGACCGGTCCGGATCGATCTGGGTCGGTACGGATGCGGGCCTTTTCCAATTCTACCGGCCGCCGTTCGTGCGCTGGCCGGCTTGGGAAGTCCACCGGTCCTCGCCGGTTGGGGCGATGGCCGAAGACGGAACGGGCACGATGTGGTTCACCAGCAACGAGGACGTGTTTCATTTACGGCCCGGACAGTTCGCCGAAGTGGCACTCGGGGCGGTGGCGGTCCGACGAACCCATGTCATCGGATGCGACGCGGGAGCCATCGTGGTCGGATGGGGCGGGCCATTCTGGATGCAGACCGAACAGGAGATGTCCCATTTCGCACCGCATCCCTTCGCGCCGGAACGTCTGGGCTACATCGAATCTGTCGCCGCCACGCGAGATGTGTTGTGGGCGGTGTCGGGGTCGCTGCTTTCGCGGTTCGAGCAGGGAGAGTGGGTGTTGGATCATCCGAACGGGGACAAGAACCTCGCCGCGGAACCGGCAGTCGCCGCGACCGATGACGGTGAGTTGATCGCGTCGTTCCGGCCCGGTGGGTTTTTCCGGCGAAGCGCTTCCGGCGAGTGGGTGCCGCTCGGGCGTCCGGAGGGAAATGAGATTCTTCAAACGGTGGCTTTCGATCCGAACGGAGGTTTCTGGGCAAGGGCCGGGGCCACGACTCTCGGAAGGTATTCGGATGGGACGTGGAAGGTCTTCGAGCCTCAGGGCTTCGAGCTTCCCGCCCGCTTCGATATGGTCGACGACGGCAAGCGTTGGCTCTGGTTCTACGGTCCGGGAACTGGAGTGCTGCGTCTTGATCGCGATGCGGTTCTGAAGCACTTGGACGGTGAAACCGATGTTGCGATCGAGTCGCGGATGTTCGGTGTGGAGGATGGGTTGAGCACGACCGCATCCTTCAATCTCGGACACTCGATGATCGAGGCCCGCGATGGCCGGATCTGGGTCACGACGAGTGCCGGAGTGTGTGCCATGGATCCGGCGGTTTGGGAGGCGGAGTGCCAGCGCAGCACTCCTCCGTCGATCGTGTTGACCGGTGCGTTTGTTGACGACGAATCCCGCATGGAACAGCTCCGCGGTGGTCAGGAGATCTCGATTGCGGCCGACGCCCGACGGTTGCAGGTCGATTACCAGGGGATCGATCTCGTCGCCCCGGAGCGGGTCGGATACCGATACCGGCTGGTGGGCTATGACGACGGATGGGTGTCGGCGGGGAACCGGAGGCAGGCGATCTATCAGGACCTGCCCGCCGGGTCGTACACGTTCGAAGTGGTGGCGACAGGCAGGGAGGGCGCGGCCAGTCCAGAGCCGGTAGGCCTCGCGGTTCTCGTGGAGCCGGCGTGGTGGGAACGACCCGCAGCGCGTGCTGCAGCCGTGTTGTTGGTGCTCGCGGCGATCGCTCTCGCTTTCGCATTAAGGGAGCGGGCCGTGCGGGCCCGGGAGAGCAGGCGTGAGGCGTATTCACGGCAGTTGATCGCGACCCAGGAAGAGGAGCGCGCGAGGATTGCCGGAGAGCTGCACGACAGTTTGGGGCAGGAGATGCTGGTGCTCAAAGGCCGTCTGGAGCTGGCAGCGATCAAGCACCCGGACGCGGAGGAAACTCTGGAGGAGTTGTCGGGTGAGATCTCCGAGACCATCGAGCATGCCCGGGCACTCTCGCATGATCTGCGGCCTCCGAGATTGGAGCGGTTTGGTCTCTCGAAGGCTCTCGAGGCGCTCGGTGAGGACCTTCGGAGTGGAGCGAAGTTCGAGGTGGTCACCCGAGTTGACGAACTGAATCCGCGATTGCCCGGGGAACTGGAGATCGGGCTCTACCGGATCGCGCAGGAGGCGGTGGCGAACGTCATCAAGCATGCCGAAGCGAGCCAGGTGGGCATCACCCTGCATCGGGCGGGATCCGGCGTGGTGCTGGAGATCCGCGACAACGGGCGCGGTTTCGATCCTGCGACCGCCACGCAGCGGCCGGGGCTCGGGGTCAATGGAATGGGGGAGAGGGCGAGGTTGTTTGGAGGAGTCTTTCGTTGCGAGTCGAAGCCCGGAGGTGGCACGCTCGTCACCGTCACCGTCAAGTCACCCGGTTCCGGCAGATTGTGAGTTCGATTCGAGTCCTTCTGGCAGACGACCACCCGATCTTCCGGGATGGCATGCGGCTCATGCTAGAAACCGATCCATCAATCAAGGTGGTCGGCGAGGCGTCGAACGGAAGCGAGGCGTTGACGAAAGCCGCCGAGTTGAATCCGGACGTGACCGTCCTCGACATCAACATGCCGGACATGGACGGGGTGGACGTGGCGTCCGAGATCCGCAAGCGGGGCATCTCCTCCGCGATCATGTTCGTCACGATGGAGAAGAGCTCGATGGCGCTGCGTCAGGTTCTCGATCTGGAGGTCAATGGCTACGTGCTGAAGAACTCCGGCGCTCGCGAGATGATCGAGGCGGTTCGTACGGTGGCGGGTGGTGAGAAGTACTTCAGCCCAGCCGTGGCGCAGCTTCTGGTGACCCGCGTGCAGGCGGGGCGCGAGTTGGCGCAGGAGGTCGATGGCCTCTCCGAACTCACGCCCAGCGAGCGCAAGGTCCTGCAGCTTGTGGCCAGCGACCGAACCAGCAAGGAGATCGCCGCCGACCTGGGCGTCAGTGTCCGCACCATCGAGGGACACCGCGCCCGGATCACCAGGAAGCTCGGCCTCGCGGGCGCACACTCCCTGGTGAAGTTCGCCTTCGAGCACAAGGACAGGCTCTAGGCGTCTGGCAATCGTCAAGGTGTGCCGGCTTCGAAGTACATGAAGCCCTTCGGCAACGCCGACTTGGGCATCGCCAGCCGGAACGTGCGGTATTCCCAGTCCGGCCCGGACAAACCGTCGAAGTCGCCGGTGAGTGGTGGCATGCCGTCGGCGGCTGCAGGCGTTACCTCCTCGACCTCCAGGTCATCAACGGGACTCGCGAGATTGCTGTCCGCCGAGACCGAGAATACCACAGGGTTTCCCTCGATCATGATGAGCCCGCTCTTGCTGTTTCCCCCGGTGAGGATGGCTCCATTCGTCATCGGGAATGTGACGGAGAAATGGCTCTCACCGCTGACCGGATCGGTCACGAAAGCGTAGCGGACCTTGCTTTCGGCATTGAAACTGGAGCCCAGAGGATCCGTGTCGGTGAGATAGTGGAACGCGTTGGGCATTCCGTTGCCATTGGCGTCATCAAGAACCCCGTCGTTCACGCCCGGAGTCAGTCCGCGGGTGATCGCCCACAGGCTGTAGCCGGCAGGGGGGCTGAAGATCGTCACCTGGAGCGTGGAGGTGCTGATGCCGATCGCGATGTCGGTGGAAACGTGCGCGAGGTCTTCGGGAAGCTCGACGGACACGGGACCAAAAGTGGGGGAGCCCTGCGTGGTGATCAGGTCGAAGGTGTGCGTGCCCGGTGGCAGGTCGCCGGTCACCGAGACCGAGATCGAGCCGTTGTTGGTGAACGTGCCGGTGACGCCCGGAGTGATGGCATCGATGGCCGGATAGGTGCCGGTGTCACCCGCGGTCTCTTGGGTCGCCCGGGTCAGGCCGCCGATTTCGAAATTCAGCACGCCGCCCGTGTGGACATTCATCGAACCGGTGGAAACATGGCTGCCGTTCCGCAGCGTCAGCGATGAGGAAAGCGTGCCGGCCGTGGCATCCTGCACTTCATTCATCGAGATCGACGGCGCTTCCAGACTGCTTCCGTCCAGAGTCATGTCGGCGGTGATGCTGGTGGCCGTGTTCGTGCTTCCTCCCCGCAGCAGTCCCAGCCGGAAGGTCTCGCCGACGCCTGGCGGGCCGTGCGACACGTGGCTGTCGACAACTTCAAAGGCCACGTCCGAGATCACCGAGCTATCCTCCCGGACAAGCGCATAGGAGAATTGGAACTCGCCGGTGCCAGTCGTTTCCAAGTTAACATTTTCGAGCCGAACGGTGCCGTCGTTTTCAACATGTCCGGCGTCAGGCCCCGTACCCGAAGTGCTCGATGGCGCCACGGCGAAGTTTCCTCCCACCTCAAGGTTGGAGATGTTTCGGAAGGTGACGTCGAAAGTCGGTTGCGAGGACGTCATGTCCCAGGCGCTTCCGCCTCCGATCACGAGGGCGATCTCGCATTGGAGCGAGGTAATGTCCTCCACCAATGCCGTCGTGTGCTGGGTCAGGTCGATCTGCTGTGTCGGGAACAGAAACGGAAGGGGGTTTGAAATGTAGAATTGGTCCGCGATGAAGTTGGTGCATTGCCGGATCGTTGCGTTCGCTGTGGCGCTTCCGTTCACGTCGAACATGGCAGTGCCCACGGTGAGCTCGAAGATATCCGTCTCCTGGACCCCCTCGATCAGCAGGCTTCCATCGATTGCCCAAGGAGCGGCGCCGCTGCTGGGATCGTCGTCGGCGACGGTCAGCCAGTCGTAGACCCGGAGTTTCGAGAGGTTTCGGATGGTCAGGTCTCCCGAGCCCGTCTGGGTGCCGACGATGATTTCCCGAACCTCGAGGGTGTCCGGGCTGCCACCGTTCGATCCGTCAACCACCGCCGTGCCCGCGTTGCGGATGTAGGCCGCTTCATTGAGCGCGTCCGGCGTGTTCGTGGGATCCCAGTTCGCGGAGTCGAAGAAATCGGCAGGCCCCGTCACGTTCCAGTCGCGGTCCGTATCCCAGGGCTGAATGGTGATGGGCGGTGAGCTCGCGCTCAGGTCCACGGGATTTCCGGCCAGATCGGTGATAATGCCTCCCAGTGTGGGAACTATATCGCCGGGTGGCTGTGCCGGATCGCGCCACAAGTAGACCACTCCTTCATAGGTGGCAGGTCCGGTCTGAGACTGGGAAGCGTGTTCCCACTGCACATAGCCGGTCCCGGGTGCCGGGTTGATCTGGAGGTTCCCGAAGTCGAACCCCTGCACGGGTTCGCTGAAGGTGAACGTGAAGGTGACCGGTGCGCCGGCGGCCGGGGTGGTCGTGTCCGGGACGATGCTCAGGAGAGTGGGCATGTTGTCGGTATCCACGACTACCGGTGCACTCTCATAAATGCCGACCAGGCGATTGCCGGCGAGGTCTCTGATTCCCCCATAATTGCCGATCGATGGATTCGGGCGGATCCTCAGCCTGAAGCTGCCGTCTCCGCTGACACCCAGAACATCGAGGAAGGAGGTGGTGTAGCCGGCACCTCCATTGATGCCTGAAGCAGCGGTGGAATTGGTGCCATTGTGGAGGACCTCGGACTGAAATTCGCCAAGGGTGCCTTCGCCCATCGGTTCCGAATAGGTGAGTTCGAAACGGTAGGTGTCGGTTCCCGGAAGCACTTCCACGAAGTCGATGGAGGTAATCGTCGGAGATTCGAAATCGATCGGTCCGATCGTTGCCGTGGCTGCCGCGGTGGAGGGGTTCCCCTCGAGGTCCGTGACGGTGCCCGCGGGAAGCGTGATGCTGAGGTCGCCAAGCCCTTCGCCGTCGATAACTGTCAGGATGTAGAGGGAGGAAAAGCCGCTGACTACGGCTCCTTCGAACAGATCGAAGGAGAGGTTGGAAAGTGTGCCGGTTGTCGAGATCTGAAGGTCCTCGAGTTCGAAGCCGAACACGGGTTCCGAAAACTCGATCAAGAACGAACTGCCCAGGCCCGACTCGGGGGCCTCGCTTATCGTCACGGTCGGCGGACCGGAGAGTTCCAGCGAGCGGTTCCGCACCAGCGCGATGTTGTTGGTGCTGACCCCGTCGTCGTAGGCCGTGTCCAGTTCATAGCCGGGACCGTTTTTGAGCCGGAGACCGATGAAGGGATCGACCCCGTTGTTGAGCGTCCCGTAGCTGGCAATGACGTAAACGTCTTCCGTCAGGCCGGCCAGACCGGACGGAGTGCTGCAATCGATCACCATGTCGATGGTGTCGAACTCGCCCGTGACATGGAGATGGGAGCAGTCGGCGCCGTCGAGGACGACGTGGTAGGTTGCCCGGGCGGGATCGTCTCCGATCGTGATCAGGTCTCCGGTGACGGTAAGCGAGAGGAGCCCCGGGGCGATCGCGGGTTCTCCGCCTGCATCGGCGGCAAGGGTCAGGCTTCCGTCGATGAGACCCGGACCCGACAGGGTGCCGTCGGTCATGGTGAATGAGCCGCCCGGATCGACCTCAATGCTGCCGTTCAGGGCGATGTCACCCGCAGCAGTCATGGCAAAGGTCGAACTGTAGGATTCGTCGATGAGGATGTTGGCGGGGTCGGGTGTCCGACCGCTTGTGGTGGTCCAGTTGCCGGCGTCGAGGAAGTCGAGGTTGCCGTTGGAGTTGGTGAACTCGAAGATGATCTGGCCGTCAGCCAGCGCGGACGTCGAGATGAGGATGGCCGGAAGGATGGGGCGAAGGAGCGTCGCCATCGTGATTCGCCGTTTCCTCGGAGGAACGGCAGCATCTGGGGTGGGGCAGAGGCCCGCGTGTCGTGTGGTTTTCATGGGAGGTTTCATGCTTCGGTTTGGAGTTCGCGAATGAGGTGCGGGAGTTGGGAGAGCTTCGTTTTGAGCAGGAAAGCACGGGCGCCCGCCGCGAGCGCGAGCTCGTGCATGGCGGGGTCGTTGTGATGGGTGACGACCACAACGACCGCGTCGGGGTGCCGGCGCACGAGCTCGCGGGTCGCGCTGATGCCGTCCATCACCGGCATCTCGATATCCATCAGCACTAGATCCGGGCGGTGCTCTTCAAAGGCATCGAGGCCTTCGGCGCCGTTGCCGGCTTCGCGGATCTCGGGAATGCCGGCCCCGACGAGAGAACGGAGCAAGGACCTCATCTTCTCGTGGTCGTCGACGATGAGGCAGCTGGCGATGCTGGTGGCGGCGGAAGCCATACCACCCATGATGCCCGCGAACCCGGCTTCGTGGAGTTCGGGGACCACCCGTTTTCGTACGGGTAGTTCTACGTGTAGTGCGGGGGCGGACCGGCGTCCTAGGCCTGGCTCGGATCATAGAAGATCCGGATGTCGGCCTTCTGGCCGCCAAGCAGTTGCTGGGCGCGCTTGAGGGCGTCGCGGGTCGAGATGTTCGGGTTGCTGGCCCGGTACATGAAGATGTTGCTTTCGCCCGCCTCGCGGTCGGCGCCTTCCTGAATCAGCTTCAGGGTGCCCGAGTTCTTGAGCACCTTGTAGACCTCCTTCGGTGCGCCGGAAATCAGCACGTGGCGGTCCTGTCCGCGCATGAACTTGATCAGTTCCTCCAATGCGAGGACCGAGGTGGCGTCGAGGTGGCGGGCGTTCTTGAGTCGGAGGATGAGAACCTGCAGCGATGGATCGGCGGCGGTGCGCTGGACCTGGTTGCGGAAAAGCTCGGATGCGCCGAAGAAGAGGTCGCCTTCGACGTGGACGATCGAGATCGCGGGGTTCGGCCGCTTGCGTTTCTCACCCATCTCCCGGAGTTCGCCCTGTTCGCTGAACTCGTATTCGACGAGGTGCGGGCGGCTGGCGCGGCGGAGGAAGAGAGTGATCGAAAGGCCGACGCCGATGAAGATCGCGACGTGGAGCGGCGCGAGCAGGGTGGCGGCGAAAGTGGTGATGACGACGGCGGCATCATCGGGCGTCGAGCGCAGGCAGATGCGGATGTTCTGCGGGTTGACGAGGCTGACGCCGATCGCGACGACGAGCGCGGCGAGGACGGCCTTCGGAACGTAGTCGATCAGCGCGATTCCGAAGGACGGCAGCCAGGCGATGACCAGCGCGGCCATCAGCACGAGGAAGCCGGCGTACATCGAGGCGAAGCGGGTGAATGCCCCGGAATTGTAGTTCAGAACGGAGCGGGTGAGCGATCCGGAGGCCGGCATGCCGCCGGTGAAAGCGCAGGCCACGTTGGCGGCTCCGACCGCGAACATGTCCTGGTTCACTTCGGCGCGGTCGCCGGAGCGTGAAGCGAGCGACTTGGCCATCACGGTGTTCTCGAGGCAGGCGAGAAAGGCGACCGCGAAAGCCACACCGGTGAGCGCGCTGATGTCGTTGAAGATCTGCTTGGACCCGAAATCGGGGAGACGGGGGACCAACTCGGAGAACGTGAAAGTGGAGAAGGTCGCGACGCCTTCGAAGACTCCGCCACGGTGATGCACCAGAGTGCCGAACACGGCTGACGCGATCACCAGCGAGATGGAGAAGTTCGGCCATCGGGGTTTCCACCGGTTAAGGCCGAAGTAGAGGAGGCCGGTCGCGACGGCCATGACTAACGGCGGCCATTGGAGGTGTCCGAGAGAAGTGAAGAGCGCGGATGCGAGGCTGACGAAGTTGCTCGGCTCCGCTGCATCGACGAATGAAGCGATGCCAAGGATGTGCTTGAACTGGTTCGCCATGATAAGCACCGCGGCCCCGGTGACGTAGCCGACGAGTACCGAGCGCGAGACGAACTGCAGCAGATCGGCGACTTTCATCAGTCCACCGATCAGGCAGAACGCACCGACCATCAGGACCATCAGGGGAACGAGCTCCGCCTCGCGTGCTCCAAGTGCGGATTCCGCGGCGAAGAAGCTGAAGACCATGAACGCCGTGGCGTTGGTCGGGCCGAGGATGGTGTGGCGGGAGCCCGCGAACACCGGCGCTACCAGAGCCGCGACCGCCGAACAGATGATACCGAAGGAGATCGGCAGCTCGGCGATGGCCGCGTAGGCGATTCCCTGCGGTACCGCGAGCAGCGCGACGTTGGGTGCCGCGCCCATGTCCGCTTTGAACTTCGCGACATTGTAACGCCGGATTGGGCCGATGACGGCTTTGAAGTCGACGTTCCCCTCCCCGAAGAACTCGCGCACCCGTCGCTGGAACCGTTGCAGGGGAGACACGGACATGGGATCGATTCTAACGGAACCTCGCCCGGCGGAAAAGGAAGATGCCGAGCCCGAGGCAGAGCAGGTTCGGGATCCAGAGGACCCACTGTCCGTCTTCGGTCGGGTTTTCGATCATGGATCCGGCAAGGAAGTAGGTCACGCCGACGGCAAGACTCACGATCAGGCCGGTCGAGGTGTCCCGGCGACGTGCCTTGATGCCGAGCGGCACGCCGATGAAGGCGAATGCAAGACAGGCGAAGGACGAACTGTAGCGCCGCATCTGCTCGGCCCGGTAGCGTGCCCGGTATTTCTCAGGAAGCGTCGGCCAGGACGCGAGGAAATCGTCGATCTCCTTGTTGGTCATCGCGCTCGGCTTCGGCTTGCGACGGGCGTCTTCCGAGTAGTCGACGACCATCCACTCAAGGTCGCCGGACATCAGTGTGAAGTCTTTCGACGGTCCTGCCGGTCCATCCGAATAGACCCCGGTGAGGCGCAGCCGGATCTGCTGCTTCTCCTCGTCGACCACCGTCTTCGCGGTGTCGGCATGGATGTAGGCACCGCCGTCCGTGCTGTCGTCGTTGTCCTCCATCACGAAGATGTGGAAGTTGTGGAAGACGTCGCCCTCACTGCTTTCCGAGTCCACCTTGACGTTCTTGATCCGGCTCTGATCGACGCCGGCGCGGAGCAGCGAACGGGGATCTTGGATGATGGTACGGGTGACGATGTCCTCGACGCGGCGTTTCGCCTCGGGGGCGACCTGCAGGTTCAGCCACAGGCACAGCGCGGAGAAGGCGAGGCCGAGGATGACGACCGGAGCGGAGAGCCGGACGAGGCTGACACCCGCGGCCCGGAAGGCATTGAGTTCGTTGTCGGAAGACATCCGTCCGAATACCAGCAGCACCGCCGAGAGGAAGGCCCAGGGGACGGTGTAGATCAGCGAGACGGGAATGATGCCCAGCAGGAAGTCCCAAAGGACCCAGAGCGGCGCGCCTACCTCGACCAGCAGCGGTCGGATCTCCTTGAAGAGGTTGCCGAGGACCAGCAGGGCGCTCAGGAGCACGATGGCGAAGAGCGTACCGGACAAGATATGGCGTCCAATGTATCGGTCCGAAATCCGCATGGTGGCAACTGCCGCAGCTTGGTCAGGCGGGCGAGGCGTGTCGAGTGGCGATGATTCACGATCGGGAATTCGCCGCCTGCCTGCGGCTCACCCCGACGATGGCGAGAATCATCCCCAACGCCGAGATAGCCGTCGCAAGTGCCGCGTGAATTCCGACGGCGATGAGGAGATAGGCGGCGCCGGCCGCGGACGCCGCGGTCAGGGCGTAGGGAAGTTGCGAAATAACGTGGTCAAACGGGCGGCAGCCGGCGGCAAGGGCACTGACGATCGTGGTGTCGGAAAACGGGCTCGCGTGATCTCCGAACACCGCGCCGCCGAAGACGGCTCCGATGACGGCCGGCGCGATCGTGGGCGCGTCGGCTGGATCCAGCACCCCGAGCGCCAGCGGCATCAGCAGGGCCATCGTTCCCCACGACGAACCTGTGATGAAAGCCGTGGCCGCCGCGGTCGCGAAGACGGCGAGGGGCAGCCATGCGGTCGGAACGTGTTCGCCGAGCATACCTTTCACTGCTTCCGCCGCTCCGAGGGCCTCGAAGACACTGCCGAGGCTCCAGGCGAGGATCAGGATCACGATGGCCGGGAGCAGTCCCCCGGCACCTTCGACGGCGGCGGTTCCCGCGCTTCGTTCGTTGGAATTCGGATGGCAAAGCCACGCCGCGATGAGGCCGCCGATTGCGCCCGCGACGAGGGCGATCGGACCGGCATTGCCGCTCGCGGCCTCTCGCCATGCATTGAGGGAGAACAGACGGATCGGTTCACCCGACCAGATCTGGAATGACAGGGCGATGCACACGGCGAGCACACCAAGCGGAACCAGCGCACGCCATGCGGCGGAGTCCGGCCGGGGAGTGCCCGGGCCCTCCGGAGTCAGTGGCTGGAAACGTCGCATCGGTCCCGGTTCCCAGCGGACGAAGATGGCCAGAGGGACGAGCAGGAGTGTCAGCAAGCAGTAGGGGTTGCCGGGGATCGAGCGGAAATAGAGTTCGTAGGCGTTCAGTCCGGGGAGGTTGTCGCCGATCAGGGTGAGCTGGGTGGCGATCCAAGTGGAAATGAAGGCAACGCATGCTACGGGCGAGCTGGTCGAGTCGACGACCCACGCCAGCTTTTCGCGCGAAATTCCGGTCCGGTCGACCGCGTCGCGCGAGATGCGGCCGGTGAGCATGCTATTGGCGAGGCCGTCGAAGAAGCACAGCAACCCGAGCCCGTAGATCGATCCGAGGACGCGTCGCTCGGGGGTCCGGGAGCCGCGGAGCAGTTTGCCGAGAAGGCGCTCGAAGCCGCCGGACGACTCGAGGATTCCGGCGAAGGCCCCGAGCAGAAGGGTGAAGACAAGGGCGCTGATATGCCACGATCCGCCAAGGGCGGGAAACAGGTGGTCGGCGAAGATCACCCGCACGGCTTCAAGCGGGTTGCCGCCGGCGATGATGATCGAGCCGGCGACTACTCCCGCCGAGAGGCCGATGGCGGCCTGCCGGGTGACGAGGATCACGGCCAGCGCCGCGACCGCCGGCCAGAAAGGGGCGATCCCGGAAAATGGGGTAGCCAGAGCCAGCGCGATGCTGAGCAGAACGAGGCCGAGCCAGACCCAGAGCGTACGCATGCGGCAGTCTCTCCGGACCCGCCGGGAAGGCAAGACCTCGACTTGTTAGCGAATGTTAGGGAAATTCCTTGATGCTCAGGCAATTGGCGGGTTTCCTCTGCGCCAACTTTTCCGGAGATCCCCACGGAATGACCGCTGTCGGCATGCGGTGTGCTTGCCGGCCCATCAAAATACCCACACATGCCAGAAGCAAAGATCCTGACCGACGTCCCCCAAGAATTGAATCTGAACCGCCGCAAGGTGATCGGAACCATTGGCGTCGGCGGCCTCGCTCTGGTCGCCTCTTCCACTCCGGCCTCGGCCTTCTTTTTCAAGAAGAAGGAGAAGGTTGATCTTTCGGGATTGCCCGCGACATGGGTCCGGATGCAGGGCAAGAATCTTGAAGACTATGCCGACTACCTCGCGGGTCTGCGGCTGGATCGCCTGACCCCGAGACAGGTCATCGATGCCCATGCCAAACGCCGCGGTTCGGTGTGGAACTCGCTTCCTCCGAAGCAATACTGGCGGAACATGGGTCCGACCCTGAAGGCGGTCGATCGTGTCGCGTCCCATCTTGGGCAGCCGGTGAAGGAGATCGTTTCGGCCTACCGCTCACCCGCCTACAACGCCCGTTGTGCCGGTGCGAGCCGTGGTTCGTGGCACCAGGCCAACGTCGCGGTCGACGTGAAGTTCCCGGTGCGGGCTTCCAGCGTCGCCTCGATGGCCCGCAGCCTCCGATCGAAGGGCCACTTCCGCGGCGGTGTGGGACGGTACTACTCGTTCACTCACATCGACACCCGCGGCCAGAACGTCGATTGGTGACCGATCGTCGGGATCGCCAGCGGTTCTCCCTCCGTTCCTAGCAGGATTTTCCGCTGGTTTCGCGGACCTGCGTCCTGTTGAGTTTCCGGTGTGCGGGGCACCCGGGGAATGGGTGTCCATTCGCCTTCTGACATGAATATCATCATCGTCGGTGCCGGAGAAATCGGCCGCCACTTGGCCACCTCCCTTTCGAAAGAGGCCCACAGCATTTCGGTGATCGAGTACGATCCCGGCCTCGCAGCGGATCTCGAGCAGTCGATCGACGCCAAGGTTGTAGGCTCGGACGGGACGAGCGTGAGTGCCCTCGTCGAGGCCAACGTCGGCGAGTGCGAGCTGTTCCTCGCGCTTACCAGTTCCAACACGGCCAACCTGGTCAGCAGTTCGATCGCGAAGAAGATGGGTGTCGAGCAGGTCGTCTGCCGGGTTCATCCGAGCCTCCAGCGCGAGGAATGGCTGTTCGACTTCAAGGGAACTTTCGGAGTCGACCATCTGTTTTCCTCCGAGCGCTTGGCAGCGATCGAGCTCGCGAAGTTCATCCGCAATCCGGATTCGCTGGCCGTTGAGGAGATCGCCCGCGGACGGATCGAACTCCAGCAAGTGGTGGTCGATGGCAAGTCGGACGCGGTCGGCCGGTCGCTGGTCGACCTGAAGGCTCCCGAGCGGACCCGGATCGCGATGATCAGCCGCGGAGCGGAGCATTTTGTGCCGACGGCAGACGCCGTGATCGAAGCGGGGGACATCGTGACGATTTTCGGTGAACCGAGAAAGCTGCGGACCCTGGCCGACCGGTTGCAGAGGAAACGTGAGGAGCGCGACGCCTTGCGGGTGGTGATCTTCGGCGGTGGGGAATATGGGTTCTCCTTGGCCCAGATGCTCGAGAGTTGGGACTGCCGGGTCCGGATCTTCGAACAGGACGAGGCGATCTGCCGGAACCTTGTCGACCGGCTTTCGAACACGACGGTGATCCATGCCGACGCGACCGTGGTCGCCGAGTTGGAAGAGGAGCAGATCGACGGTGTCGACTTTTTCGTGGCGACAAGCAACAGCGACGAGGACAACGTGATGACCTGCCTGCAGGCCCACACCCTAGGCGCGAAAAACTGCCTGACCCTGATTCACCGCGCGGACTACGCGGCGGCCATCAGTTCCTCCGGCAAGCACTTCGGCATCGCCGCCGCGGTCAGTCCGAGGGATGCCACCCGGAGGGACATCGAGAGGTTCATCACGTCGGACCAGTTCCACCTGGTCAAGAAGCTGCCCGGGGCGGAGATCATCGAGATGGGTGTGCGCAAGGGATCGATCGCGGCCGGCCACATGGTCAAGGAAGTCGACTGGCCCGAAGGCTGCGTGCTGGTCGGCCTGATGCAGGGCACCCACTCCGACGTCCCGGGACCGGAAGATGTCGTGCAGGCCGGCGACCACATCTACGCCGTTGTTTCACCGAAGGCCCGCAAGGCATTCGTCAAGCTCCTCTCCTGATTCCGGGCCTGTCCCATGAATTACCGAATCCTCGCCAAGGTCCTCGGACTGCTGTTGCTGCTGCTGAGCGTGTCGATGGCGGCGTGCGGGTTGTTTGCCGGTCTCGATGTTGTCGCCGGCGACCACGAGGCGATGGTTGCCCTCTTCACATCGGCCGGGGTGACTTTCCTTGCCGGGACGATCCTCATCTTTGTCGGGCTCGGGAAGATCGAGAAGATCCCGAGGCGGGAGGGCGTGGTCATCGTCGGACTCGGCTGGGTGCTTTCAGCCGTTTTCGGATCGCTGCCGTATCTTCTGTGTCCGCCCCACCTCGGTTGGAGCGGAGCCGTATTTGAAGCGGCGTCTGGTTTCACGACGACGGGGTCCACGGTCATCACCGATCTTGAGAAGTGGCCCCGTGGTCTCCTGCTTTGGCGGGCGGTTTCCCAGTGGTTGGGCGGCATCGGTATTCTGGTGCTTTTCGTCGCGGTGCTTTCGTATCTCGGGGTCGGATCGAAGTCGCTCTTCCGGAACGAGTCGTCGTTCCAGTCCGGCGAAGCTTCGACCGCGCGGATCCGGGACACGGCAATGACCCTGCTCAAGATCTACTTCGTGATCTCGATCGTCTGTGTGATCGGGCTCAGAGCCTGCGGGCTCAGTTGGTACAACGCGGTCAGCCACTCGATGACTGCCGTTTCCACGGGAGGCTTCAGCCCGCACAATGCGAGCATCGGCTACTATTCGGGCTGGGGTAATGGCTGGGCGATCGAGCTCTGGATCAGCGTGATCATGCTGATCTGCAGTCTAAACTTCCTGATCTTCGCGGTCGTCGTCCGCAAGCGGTGGGACCGGGTGAGGGAGCAGAACGACGTCCGCTGGTTCATCGGAATCTGCGTCGTGGTGAGCCTGGGAATCGGGATCGGACTCAGTCTGGACGATCGCTACTCGATCGGCTTTGTGCAGGCGCTGCGCGAAAGCTGGTTCATTGTCGTTTCAATCGCCTCGACGACCGGATTCGGCGCGACCGACTACGAACTGTGGCCCGCGTGGTGCAAGGCGTTGCTGGCGATCCTGATGGTGGTCGGTGGCTGCTCCGGTTCGACAGCGGGAGGCATGAAAGTGAACCGTCTGGTCGTGTTCCTGAAGTCCTCCGCCCACGAGATCATCCGCGCTTTCCGTCCGAACCAGGTGTTCCGTTTGGTCGTCAATGGCAACCCGATCGACGAAACGGCACGGGCCCGGACGACGTCGTTTGTCGCGCTCTACCTTCTGATCATCGCGCTTGGCGCGGTGGTCGTCGGGATGCTTGAGGCCGGGCAGGGGATCGACTTGGAAACCTGCCTCGCCGCGGTGCTTGCTACGCTGTCGAATATCGGGCCGGGTTTCGCCGACCTCGGCCCGACCGAGAACTTCTCTGATCTTCGCGATCCGACGCTGACCTTCCTGGCCGGGTTGATGATCCTCGGCCGTCTCGAGCTTTTCGCGATCCTTGTTTTGTTCGTGCCGGCCGCTTGGCGGCGCTACTGATCCGGAGTGTTACTCGGCCCAGTGGGGTTTCGCGGTTTCAATCGAGACGACGAGCGGCTTGCCTTCCTTGATGACCGATTTGGCAAGGACGTAGTGGATCTGATCGCCGATGGTGATCGAGTCTTGGCGCTCGTTCCGGACATACTCGAACTTCTCGCCGGTCCACCGATACACATCGGCGACGAAGAGAGCCCCGCTGTGACCTCCGGTGAACTGGCAACGGACCTCTTCGGCCTTCGGGTCGGGAGTCGGATAGATGGTCCCCGACAAAACCGCGTCCTTCACATGCTTGCCGGACTTGGGGTCGAAGATGAAAACGTCGAATAGCGACGACTTCGAATTGGAGAACGTCAGCACCCGGTAGTCCTCGTGCCCGTCGAAGTTGAAATCGAAGGGCTGCTTCGGATTGGCTTGGGAAACGACGGCGGTCAGCAGGAGGGCGAGGATCGGTTTCATGACGGTGGGTCGTGGAATGAGGATTACGGGTCGGCGGAAGGATAGAGATCGCGGTTCGAGGCTTGGAATTCGGGTTTCAGACGCAGCGCGAGGGACGAGAGATCGACGATCTTCCACGGACCGAAAACCCATCGGCCATCCTCGCCGTTGTGGCCGATTCCCACAAGCAAATGAACCGCGTCTTTGGTGATTTTCAGGCTGCGGTCCTTCGGTTCGAAGTAGAAGCTGCGGAAGCTGCTGTCCCACGAGGTATTCTCCACCAGTTTGGGATCGAGGTAGAAGACTTCTCCGCTTTGCTCGTCGGTGACCTGGAGGTCCGGGTAGCCACTCCGTTGTTCTTCGCCGTCCCTGTTGGGCGGGATGGTGCAGGCGAGACCGTCGACGGCATCGAGTTCGGCCTTCAGCGCGTCCTCGAAGTGTCGGGACACCTCGTTGATGCGGCGTTCCTCAAGGGCGGCCGAACCCGGTCGCGCCAGTTCTTCGGTGATTTTTCCGAGTGCCTCGCCGAGGGCGTCGAGGATCCGTTTGTGGGACGGTCGTTCCGGATCGAGGCGGAGCACATGGCATCCGGAACTCGCGTGGATTACCGTCGGAAACCGGAAGCGTCGCTCGCCGAGGTCCTCCTCGATCAGCTGGCGAACCAAGGCGGCATCGCGGCGCTCGGCTTTGATCTCGGCACTGGCCTCGGCGATGGAATTCAGCTCCTCGATGCGGGGGGACGACGGACGCTTGGCAGGGCGCGTGAGGTTCCAGATGAAGACCCCGGCGAAGCCCAGAAGCACCAGCAGGGCGGCCGCTCGGACGAGAGGGTGGGGTTTGGGCTTCATGGTTCGACCTTGATGGCTTGGTCCAGAAGGGCCTCGGCGAGATCGAAGTCGACCTTGTTGCGGGCGTGGATCCGGCAGAGGGCTTGGCCCTGATGGACCGACTCGCCGCACTTCACGAGGCGGTCGAACCCGACCGCGTGATCGACGCCGTCGTCGGCCCTGGAGCGTCCGGCGCCGAGTTGGAGGGCCGCTTGACCGACCAGGCCGGCGTCGACCGTTACGATGGTTCCCGTATCAGGGGCCGGCATTTCGCGGATCACGGGAGCTTCGTGGAGTTCGCCGAGCTTGCCAAGATCACCGGGCTTACCGCCTTGCTTTGCCACCAGTTCGTCGAACTTGGCCCGCGCGATCCCCGAATCGAGGAGCTTCTCCAGATCGCTTCGCGGAACATCGACAATCGCCTCGGTGAGATCGAGCACGAGTGACCTCAAGTCTCCCGGTCCGCCGCCATCGAGGCAGTCAATGGCTTCGATAACCTCGAACGAATTGCCGACGGCTCTCCCCAGCGGTTCCGACATCGGGTTGAGCAGGGCGCGGACATCGACCCCCATTTCCCGGCCGACCGCGATCATCGACTCCGCCAGCGCCGATGCCTCTTTCTCTGTCTTCATGAACGCGCCGGAGCCGAACTTCACGTCGAGGACCAACCGGTCCAAGGACTCGGCGAGCTTCTTCGACATGATCGAAGCGGTGATCAACGGAATCGACGGGACTGTTCCCGTCACGTCGCGGAGCGCGTAGAGTTTCTTGTCGGCCGGGCAGAAGTGCTCCGTTTGGCCCATCATCACGACCCCGATTTCGTCCAATTGCTTCTCGGCTTCGGGAAGGCTCAGGTGCACGTTGAAGCCCGGGATCGACTCGAGCTTGTCGAGCGTGCCGCCCGTGATGCCAAGGCCTCTGCCCGAAACCATCGGGATGCGTGAGCCAGCGGCGGCGACGAGCGGGGCGAGGACCAGTGATACCTTGTCGCCGATGCCGCCAGTCGAGTGCTTGTCCACGACCGGAGAACCCTTGGTGTGGGTGAAGCGGTCGCCGCTCTCGAGCATCGAGGTCGTGAGCGCGGCGGTCTCTGCGGCGTTCATGCCTTTGAAGAACACCGCCATCGCGAAGGCGGACATCTGGTAGTCGGGAACATCGCCGGTCACGTAGCCATCGATCAGCCCGCGGATCTCCTCCGGCTTCAGGTGTTCTCCGTCACGCTTGCGGCTTATCAGGGTGGGGATGTGGGGTTTCATTCGATCGGTGCGGTGTTTTCGCGAAGCCAGCTGGCGAAGTCCGTTTCGGATACATCTCCCGAGGCGAGCGACAGGTAGTAAGGATACTTCTCGTCCTCCGAAGCGGTCGGAAGGAGGCCGTTGCGAACCAAGAAGGTTTCGCATGCCATCGCGCTCGTCCGTTTGTTGCCGTCGATGAAGGGATGGTTCTTCGCAAAGCCGAAGGCGTAAGCGGCGGCCAGTTCGCAGAGATCGGGCTTGGGATCCGCATAGTGCCACTTGTCGGCTGGCCGGTTGAGAGCGGAGACCAGCATTCCCTCGTCCCGGATCCCATCCGATCCTCCGTGCTCGGCAAGCTGGCGGGAATGGAGCTTGAGAATGAACTCCAGCTTCAACCAGATCGGCTCCGATTCGGTCATTGCGCGAGTTTCCGGAGTAGATTCCGATTCTCACGCATCAACTTCTCCGCAATCTCCATCTGGCGTTCGACCTCCTCATCGTGAGCCGACAGTTCGACTCCATTCGGCGTCTCGGTGACAAACAGGGTGTCACCCTTGCTCACGCGAAGCTTCTCCAGCAACTCCTTGGGCAGGATGACTCCCGCTGAATTGCCGATCGAGGTGATCTTGAGGCTCATGTTCATGCCAGTATGTTATAACGGATGTTTTACCGCGTCCAGCTTGCCGTTGGTGTGAAAAAGTCCTCCAGAATCCGCGCAACGAGACCGAAATCGCTCGCTGTCAGGAGATCATCCGGTGCGTTCAGCGTCAGCAGGGGAACCTGTTCCCGAGTGTGATCGGTGCCGGTGTGGTGTGGATCGTTTCCGTGGTCGGCCGTGATCAGAAGGAGGTCGGGGGCATGGAAGTCGGCAAGAAAGCCTCCGAGCCATCGGTCGAACTCGATCAGGGCTTGGGCATAGCCCGTGGGGTCACGCCGATGGCCGTAAAGCATGTCGAAGTCGACGAGATTGGCGAATACGAGATGCGGGGAACTTCGCTGCTCACGCCACAGGCGCTCGATGGTGGCCATGCCGTCGGCGTTTGATGTTGTGGGATGGGACTCCGCGATCCCGGACTGGGCGAAGATGTCGGAAATCTTGCCGACCCCGACGGTTTCGACTCCTGCCGCTTCGAGTCGGTTGAGAATCGTCGAAGGAGGAGCGAGCGAGTAGTCGTGCCGGTTCGACGTCCGCTTGAAGGTCTCGGGCGAGCTGCCGACGAACGGTCTGGCGATGACCCGGCCGATCCGAATCTCACGTTCGTCGAGGATTCGTCTGGCGGTGCGGCAGAGCGCCTGCAGTCGCTCGAGTCCGAACACCGCCGGATCTTCATGAGCGGCAATCTGCAGAACCGAATCGGCGCTGGTGTAGAGAATGGGTTTCCCGCTCGCGAGGTGCTCGGTGCCCAGTCGTTGGATGATCTCGGTGCCTGATGCCGCCTCATTGCCGATGAACCGGCAATTCCCGGCCTGCTCCAAGGCGGAGACGAGGTCGTCCGGAAAGCGCTCGAAAGTCGCGAGTGCGGCTTCGAGCGGAGCTCCCATCAGTTCCCAGTGACCGGTCGTCGTATCCTTTCCCGTGGATTGCTCGGTGAGGTGGGTGAATTGTGCTCCCGGCAGCAAGGGTGGGGAGGGAAGGGGAAACTCCGGGTCGAGGTCGTGCAGCACCTCGTGAAGACCGAGTCCGGCGAGGCTCGGCAGAGCGAACCCGGGGATCCGCTCGAAGAGATGGCCGAGGGTGTTCGCTCCATCGTCGCCGAAAGCCGAGGCGTCCGGAGCGTGGCCGCAACCGACCGAATCGAGAACGATGCAGAGAGCTCTCACGCCCTCAGTCTCCGGGGTTGATCAGCCGCTGGCAAGAGCGCTCAAGGACGGTTCAGCCTGGTTTGGACATAGTGATAAAATGGCGCAAAGAATTTGAATAAAGAAATTGCTATGGCATCCAAAGCGCAGAAACCGGCAACTGGCGCGGAGCGCCTGCTTGCGAACCAGGACAAACTCACTACAAATCCACCAATATGGGACTCGATAAGATCACCACCAAACTTCAGGAAGCGCTTCAGTCAGCCCAGCGGCTGGCATCGAAGTCGGCGCACCCGGAGTTGAAAAGTATTCACGTGCTGCTGGCACTGCTTCAGCAGGAGGGCGGCATCACCGTGCCGATTCTGCAGAAGGCTGGCGTCGACGTGACCCAACTCAAGGCGGCCGTTGCGGCGGCGCTTGCCAAGGAACCGAGCCAGCAGGGCGCGAGCGCCCAGCCGCAGCTCAGTTACGGGCTGCGCGCGACCCTCGACAAGGCGGACGAGATCCGTGAGTCGATGGGTGACGAGTTCCTTTCCGTAGAGCACTTCCTGCTCGGAGCTCTCACCGCTGATTCGCCCGCGGGCAAGTTGCTGACCGAAGCCGGCTTGAACGAATCGAACGCCAAGGAGGCACTCGACAGCATCCGGGGTTCGCAGAAGGTCACCGACGAGAATCCGGAGGGCAAATACCAGACCCTTGAGAAGTACGGCACCGACCTGACCGCGCTGGCCCGTGAAGGGAAGATCGATCCGGTGATCGGGCGCGATCACGAGATCCGCCGAGTGCTCCAGGTGCTTTCCCGCCGGACCAAGAACAATCCCGTGCTCATCGGTGAACCCGGTGTCGGCAAAACCGCCATCGTGGAAGGGCTCGCACGACGCATCGTGTCGGGAGACGTGCCCGATGCGATGAAAAACAAGCGGATCATTTCGATGGACCTCGGTGGCATGCTGGCAGGTGCGAAGTACCGCGGTGAGTTCGAGGATCGTCTGAAGGCCTTTCTCAAGGAAGTGACCGAATCCGAAGGCGAGATCGTTCTCTTCATCGATGAGCTCCACACCATCGTCGGTGCGGGTGCGAGCGAGGGTGCGGTGGACGCTTCGAACCTGCTCAAGCCTCAACTCGCCCGCGGCGAGCTGCGGACCATCGGAGCGACCACGCTCGATGAGTATCGCAAGCATGTGGAGAAGGACGCGGCCCTCGAGCGGCGATTCCAGCCGGTGATGGTCGGAGAACCTTCGGTTGAAGACAGCATCGCGATCCTGCGCGGACTCAAGGAGCGCTATGAGGTGCACCACGGAGTGCGAATCCAGGATGGTGCACTGGTTGCGGCGGCGGTGCTTTCCGACCGCTACATTTCCGACCGGTTTCTTCCGGACAAGGCGGTCGACCTCATGGACGAGGCCGCCTCGCGCCTGAAGATCGAGCTGGATTCGATGCCGACGGAGATCGACCAGATCGAGCGGCAGGTGATGCAGCTCGAGATGGAGAAGAAGGCTCTGGAGAAGGAGAGCGACAAGGCCTCGGAGGCGCGGTTGGCCAAGGTCCGTGAGGAGCAGGCGAACCTGAAGGAGCAGTCGGCCGGACTGATGGCCCAATGGCGCAACGAGAAGGAGGTCATCGACCGTGTGCGCGAGCAGCAGTCGAAGATCGATTCGCTGAAGACCGAGGCCGAGCAGGCCAAGCGGATCGGCGACCTCACTCGCGCGTCGGAGCTGACGTATGGCCAGATTCCGGATGCCGAGAAGGCGCTTGATGAAGCGCAGAACGAACTCGCCTCGCTCCAAAGCAGTGGCGCGATGCTCAAGGAAGAGGTGACTGAGGAGGATATCGCCCGCGTGGTTTCTTCGTGGACCGGGATTCCTGTCAGCCGCCTCCAGGAAGGCGAGAAGGAGAAACTGGTGCACATGGAGGATCGACTCGGTGAACGGGTGGTCGGTCAGAAGTCGGCTGTCCAAGCGGTCTCCAACGCGGTGCGCCGCGCACGGGCCGGGCTGCAGGACGAAAACCGCCCGATCGGTTCATTCCTGTTCCTCGGTCCGACCGGTGTGGGTAAAACCGAGCTGAGCAAGGCGCTCGCCGAGTTCCTGTTCGATGACGAGAGCGCTATGGTCCGCATCGACATGTCGGAATACATGGAGAAGCACAGCGTCGCGCGTCTCATCGGAGCGCCTCCCGGCTACGTCGGCTACGACGAGGGCGGCCAGCTTTCCGAACACGTACGACGCAAGCCGTATTCGGTGGTGCTCTTCGATGAGATCGAAAAGGCGCACCCGGATGTGTTCAACGTGCTGCTCCAGGTGCTTGATGACGGACGGATCACGGACGGCCAAGGCCGTACGGTCGACTTCCGCAACACGGTGCTGATCATGACCTCGAACGTCGGTTCGCAGTTCATCCTCGGGGAGGAGAATGCGGAGCAGCGTGAGGCCAAGGTCATGGAAGCCCTGCGTGCTCAGTTCCGGCCCGAATTCCTCAACCGGATCGACGAGACGATCATCTTCGACCGCCTTGAGCGCGACGAGTTGACGACGATTGTCGATCTGCAGCTCGAGCGCGTCCGCCAGCGTCTCGCCAAGCAAGGGCTCGGACTAGCGCTGACTCCGGCCGCGAAGGAATTCATCGGCAACCAGGGCTACGACCCGGTCTATGGCGCGCGGCCGCTCAAGCGGGCGATCCAGCGGCACCTTCTCGACGAGCTCTCGCTGGAGATCCTCGACGGCAAGTTCGTCGACGGCGATGTGATCGAGGCCGACGTCAAGGACGGGGCGGTGGTCTTCAGCAAATGAGGTAGGGGAGACCGCCCGTTCGTCCGTCGGGCGGCCGACCAGCGGACGAGCGAAGGCCGCTCGTCCCTACCATGGGCTTGTGCAGGGCGCGGCGGGATGGTTTTTTCCCGCCGTGCACCTGCGCTTCACCGAAGACGAACTCGCGACGCTGATCGAGATGGTTACGCTGGCCGCGAGTGTGGCGTCGTGGAACCACCGGCCGGGTGCGGATGAGGGTTTGGGTGCCTACGAGGCACTCGAGAACAAGATTCTCGAGAAGGCGAAGCATGCGGGACTCGGCGATGTGGTCGAGTTCGACGAGGAGAAGCAGCGGCACCAGGTCACGATGGACTTCCAGGCCGGCTCGTTTTTCCAGGAATGTTACGACGAGTTCCGCAACGAGAACTTCTGGGAGGAACTGGTCATCCGGCTGGCCGATCGGGACCTTGCCAAAAGCATCGGCAAGGAGGCTTGGGAGAAGCTGACCGAGGAACAGCGCCGGGAGCGTACGTCCGAGATCGAGAAGAACTACTGGAAGGAGTTCGAACGCAACGGGATCGACCGGGTGGCGGTCATCTTCCCGCCCGGAGAGGGCTGACGGGAGGCGGCTTGATGGCGCTGTTGGGAGGCGGGACGCCCCCGTCCCGCAATCGAGGAGGTTGGAATCCGGGTCAGATGTCGAACGGGAGGGAACGAACCTCACCCTTGCGGGACGGGGGCGTCCCGCCTCCCATGAAAAAGGCGCGACCCCGGTGGAGGTCGCGCCTGAGATGGTTTGAGAGCGGAGTGGTTCTAGAATTCCGATGGCCCTTGGGTGCCACCTGCAGCCTTCTCCGGAGAAATGGTCAACGGCTTATAGCCGCCGATCGCGCGGAAGTAGAGCATCAGCAGCAAGTAGATCACCGCCATCGCCGCGGGGATCAGCGAGTCGTATTTGAGCACCTTGCGGTTGCCCATGATGTCCGACTTCGCAATGACCTCCTGATCGGTGGTGATGGCTTCGGCTTTCGCAATCACGTCCTCTTTGGTGTTTCCACGTTCGACAGCGACCTTGGCGGCATAGGCGTCCTTCGCAGGATTGAGGACTTTCGGATCGATCGGTTGCACGGGCTCGAAGGCGAGGAACTCGCTCGCCGGACCGGCACTCTTGACCTGCTCATAGAGGGCCGCGTCGGTCTCCTTGAGCTCGCCCGCGGAGAATCGGTCCCGCGCATAGCCGAGGCCGGGACCGCCAAGCAGTCCGACCGACAGCATCCCGATGCCGCCCATCAGGCTCATCGCGACCGCGCCGGTTTGGGGGAAGCGGTCACCGATCACCGCGAGCATGGTCGGCCAGAAGAAGGTCTTGCCGATGGCGTAGACCAGCAGGGCGCCGAACGCGGCTCCGAAGGAATCGACCGCGCTGACCAGATTGAGGCCCGCGACGGCGAGGAGGGAGCAGATGAAGAGCAGGCCGATAGGTTTCACGCCGGCCTTGCTCTCGATGAAGTGGGCGCAGAATCGGAGGCCGAACATCACCAGTGAGGTGAAGACGAAGAGGATCTTGCCTTGCTCGGGATTGAGGATGGTTCCGGTGATGTTCTGGATCCAGCCGTCGGTTCCGAGCTCCACGCTGCCGACGAGGGCATGGGCGATGAACAGGACGAAGATCAACCAGTGGCCGATTGCGAACTTCGTGAGGGTTGCGACCCAGCCGAGGAGGGCCAGGGCAACGATGGCGGAGAGTACGTTCGAGAGCAGTTCGTTCAGGCCGATCAGTCCGCCGAAGAAGTCACGCCGGAGGAAAAAGAAGAGCAGGGCGGAAACGATGAGGGTTCCGAGGATGCCGACATCCTTGAACATTTCTCCGAGCTTGAGGCCCTTGGCCGATGCTTCGGACTTCGGATACTTCTGTCCGAGAAACATCACCCCGTAGACAAGGGTCGGGACGAGGTAGAGGGCGAGCTGCCACTTCCAGTCCCAAGCGTTGTCACCCGTGCCGAGGGTCCAGCCGATGACGCCGCCGAAGACCATGCCAAGCGGCCATGACGCGTGAAGAATGTTCAGATAGTGCGTCCGGTTCTTCGGGTAGAGGGTTGCCACGAGCGGGTTGGCGACCGCTTCGAGCGTGCCGTTGGCCAGGCCGAACAGGAAGGTGCCCCAGTAGAGGAATTGGTAAGCGGTCTCACTCGACATCTCCGGCTTCGCCGCGAACGTCACGAAGGCCGAGAGGACGTGAAGTAGGAATGCGGTGAAGACCAGTTTCCCGTATCCGACTTTGTCGACGACGATACCCCCGATGATGATGCCGAAGCAGAAGCTGATGAAGCCTGCTCCCAGGCTGATCGCCCCGAGCTGGGCTCCATTGAGATTGAAGGTGGTCTCCCACGTGCCGAAGAGTCCGCCCCGGACACCGAAGCCGACACCGGCTGCGAGAATGGCGACGAAGCCGGCCCATAGGAGCCGGTTGGCGTTGGGCGCGATGGGTTGGTCTGCTGATGTTGAATCACTCATGGGTTCGCTGTTTCGATGGTGGGGTAGGGTCTAACGACGTCAGAAGATGCTGGCAAGCACGCGGTTTGCCTTCAGAGCAGGCGAAAACGCGTCGGAAAAGCGCGTTCTGTCGGTCATGTCGGAATTTGTTCGGGGAAGGGGCAGGCCCTGTGGGAAAAGGTAGGGTTGAGGGAAGGCGGACGGGTTGTTTTCAGATACTGCTGAGCGGTCGGAGACCGCCGGGCCCGGGGTATGGCGCTTGGAAAGCGCCACTCCATGAAAAAACCCGGACCTCGTGAGAGGCCCGGGTTTGGGGAAGGAAGAGCGGCACCGGGAAGGAGCCGCTCCTTGAAGTTACTTGGAAGCCGAAACGTAGCTTGCTTGGGCGGCGCCCTTCTTGAGCTTCTTCTGCTTGATCCAGCTCATGGTCGAGCGGAGGCGCTCACCGACCTTCTCGATCTGGTGCTTGGCTTCCTCGCGGCGGATCCTGTTGAAGTTCTTGCAGCCGCTGTCGGCCTCGGCGATCCACTCCTTGGCGAACTTGCCGGACTCGATCACCTTGAGCTGCTTCTGCATGCGCTTCTTGACCGAAGCGTCGATGATCTTCGGACCGACGGAGACGTCGCCCCACTCGGCGGTTTCCGAGATCGAGAAACGCATGCCGGCGATGCCGGACTCGTTCATCAGGTCGACGATCAGCTTCAGTTCGTGGAGGCACTCGAAGTATGCCATCTCCGGCTGGTAGCCTGCCTCGACGAGCGTCTCGAAGCCTGCCTTGACGAGTGCCGAAGCACCGCCGCAGAGGACGACCTGCTCACCGAAGAGATCGGTGACGGTCTCTTCCTTGAAGTTGGTTTCGAATACGCCGGCGCGGGTGCAACCAACGCCGCGGGCCCATGCGAGGGCGATCTTCTTGGCGTTGCCGGTCGCGTCGTTGTGGATGGCGATCAGGCCGGGCACGCCCTTGCCATCGACGAACTGCGAACGAACGGTGTGGCCCGGGCCCTTCGGCGCGACCATGATCACGTTGACGTCGGCCGGCGGCTCGATCGTCTTGAAGTGAACGGCGAAGCCGTGGGAGAAGAGGAGGGTCTTGCCCTTGGTCAGGTTGGGCGCGATGTCCTTGTTGTAGACTGCGGCGATCTTAGTGTCGGGCACGGCGACGAAGATCACGTCGGCGGCCTTGACGGCGTCGGCGGTGTCCATCACCTCGAAGCCGAGCTTCTTGGCCACTTCGCGCGACTTGGACTTCGCGTAGAGGCCGATGATGACCTTCATGCCGCTGTCCTTGAGATTGAGGGCGTGGGCGTGGCCCTGGGAGCCGAAGCCGATGACGGCAAGCGTCTTGCGCTTGATGGTGGCAAGGGACGCGTCCTTGTTGCTGTAGATTTTCGCGGCCATGGATTGGAGTCGTAAGTGGTTGGTGTCGCCCGCTTTTCCGCGCGGGCGGGGCCGCAGGCTGGACAAGAAGTCCCAAGTTTCAAGTTTCAAGTTTCAAGACCTTGACTAAGCGGCAGGATGGGGCCTGTGAAACGACCGACCCAATTGGCCCACGAGGTGATCGCGGCGGCGGTCGGCCCCGGTGACACCGTGGTCGATGCGACGGCGGGCAACGGCCATGACACGCTGTTTCTGGCAAGGCTCGTCGGGCAGGGCGGCAAGGTGGTTGCGTTTGATATCCAGGAGGAAGCTGTTGAGTCGACCCGCCGGCGGCTGGGGGACGCGGGAATGGAAGGGCATGTCACGCTTCACCGGGAGTCTCACACCGCGATGACGTCGAGGCTGGAACCGGGGGCGGCGGCTGCGGTGATGTTCAATCTCGGCTACCTGCCGGGCGGGGATCACGCACTGATCACGGAGGCCGGGGAAACCATCGAGGCGCTCGAGGCTGCGATGACCGTGCTCCGTCCTGGCGGGCTGATCACGGTGGTGTGCTATCCGGGGCATGCCGGTGGTGATGACGAGGCCGCGGCGGTCGTCGGGTGGGCGAAGCGGCACGGAGGGGTGCTTCACCCGCAGGCGCGGGAAGGGGCGCCGTTTCTGGTGGTGGTGGAGCGCCGGTCATGAAGCCGGCACCATTGGAGAGCTGCGGAAAGCCGGTTTCATAACCGGCGCTCCATTTCGAATGAATTGCGTGGGTCGTTGATCTCGGCTGGGATCGGGGATGCGGAAGTTGTGCCAGTGGATCGCGGCGGCGTTTCCTTTGTGGATCGTGCTCGGTTGCGGCTGGGCGTGGTTTCAGCCGGCGGCTTGGACATGGTTCCGTCCGTGGATCGAACCGGGGCTCGGTGTGATCATGCTGGGCATGGGGCTGACGCTTCGCTTCGCCGATTTCGCCGAGGTGGCGCGCCAGCCGAAGACAGTGGGCGCGGGCGTGGCGGCGCAGTTCCTGATCATGCCGGCCGCCGGATGGGTGGTTTCGAAACTCTTCGCTCTGGAGCCGGCGCTGGCTCTGGGGTTGATCCTTGTCTCATGCTGTCCCGGCGGAACGGCGAGCAATGTGATCTGCTACCTCGCGCGGGCGAATGTCGCTTTGAGCGTGCTGATGACGATGGCCTCGACCTTCGCGGCCATCGCGTTGACGCCGATCCTGACCAAGCTGCTCGCCGGGAAGGTGCTGCCGGTCGACGCGTGGGCGCTTTTCCGTTCGATGGTGGTGGTGGTCCTGATTCCGCTGGCGGTCGGGATCGCGGTGAACTCGGCAGTCGGTCGCACGCGGAGTCCCGAAAGAATCCGGGCCTGGGTCCACTCGATCGGGCCGGTGCTGAGCGTGGCGGTGATCGTGCTGATCGTCGGCTGCATCGTGGCGCTGAAGAAGGAGTTCATCGCCGCGGCGGCGGTGCCGTTGTTCGTGTCGGTCTTCGTGCTGCACGCCCTCGGATTCGGAGTCGGCTACGGAGTGATGAAACTCCTGCGGAGGAATGAAGCGATGTGCCGGACGGTTTCCGTCGAGGTCGGGATGCAGAACAGCGGACTCGGGGCGGCGTTGGCGACCAAGCACTTCGCCGAGTTCGCACTCGCTCCGGTGCCGGCCGCTATCTCGGCGGTGTATCACTGCATCATCGGCAGCGCTCTGGCGGCGTGGTGGGGGAGGAAAGCGCCGAAGGCGGAGTGATCAGTGGCTCGTGTCGCCGAGCTCACGGACGTCGTCCTCGAGGGTGTGGGCGATGTCCCGCCAGTCGGCCGCGGTGTTCGAGTGATGGGGAAAGGTTCTGGGCTGACCGATTACGAGTTGTAGATCGCCGTGGGAGGGCAGGCGCTTGCTGGAAGGCCAGGCTTCGAAGGTGCCTCGGATGTGGCAGGGGATGACCGGGATGGGGGTTCCGGCAACCAGCGTGCCGATCCCGGGCTTGAAGTGTCCCATGACGCCGGATCGCGAGCGGGTGCCTTCCGGGTAGATGAGGAAGCACTGGTCCTGCGATTGCAGGCACTCGCGGAGTCGGAGGAGTCCGTGGGGACCGCGCTGGTGACGCCAAAGTGGGCGGAGATTGAGGAAGCGGGAGGAGATCCACCCTTGGGTCGGGTTGGGGAAGAAAGTGTCGCCGGCGGCAAGTGGAGACAATCGGGCTCTGAGCGATCGTGGCACGGCTGAAGCGAGAAGCAGTGTGTCGAGGTGCGAATTGTGGTTGGCGACCATGACCACCGGTCCGCTTGCAGGAATGTTATCGGTGCCACGGATCGCCAGTTGGAACCGATGGGTGACTCCGAACCGGACGAAGGACCACGTGAGATGGTGGAGGACTGTTTCCCAGCGGCGAGGAACGCGGTCGGGCGGAACGAGGTGTTCGATCCACGAGGCGGGCGGAGTCGGCCGGGCGAGAGTGCGTGAGGCGGCGATCATGGCAACGGGTTGGTGAGGGGTCCGAATGAATCGAGCATGGCCAAGGTGATGGCGATGACGGGCGAGGCGAAGATGAGGCTGTCGCAACGGTCCAGCATCCCGCCGTGGCCGGGTAGCGAGTGCGACAGGTCCTTGAGGTGGAGGTCGCGTTTGATGGAGGAAACGACCAGGTCGCCGATCGTGCCGGAAAGCGACAACACGACACCGAGCGGAACGAGGATGGCGATTCTTCCGAGACCTTGGCCGTGGAAGAGGAGGTGACCGCTGAGGACGACGAATCCGGTCGTGAGAAGGATGGCTCCGAGGAGACCCTCGCGGGTCTTGCCCGGGCTGGTGTGCGGGCAGAGCTTGGTGCGTCCGAAGGCCTTGCCGGAAACGAAGGCGAAGACGTCGTTGAGTTCGATGCTGAGGATGAACCAAAGGGCGATGGTCGCGTTCGCGTAGCCGGTGCCGAGAAAACCGAGGTGTCCGGGCCAGAGACCGCAAAGCATGAAGCCGAGATTGGTGACGGCCAGCTGTCGGAGGTAGCCTTCGGGGCGGTCCTTCAGGAGGGCCGTGGCGGCGGTCAGGACGGCGACCACGGGGGCACTGAGAAGCAGCAGCCGGTGGTCGTGCCTGAGGATCGCGATTCCGATTGTGGCGAGTCCGGCGATGACGCAAAGCGAACGAACCGGATCCGCGTCGACACCGCAGGCTCGCGAGAGTTCGCGGAAGCAGACCCATCCGAGAATCACGATGGCGCAGGCGATACCGGCGGGGCCGATCAGGATCGGGATGACGGTTGCAGGCGTGATGATGGCCCAGGTGCGGAGCCGCAGCATCAGCTCGCGGTGCATCTTGTCGGACGTCGTGCCGAGACGATGGAGCGTCGCCGACACAACCCATCCGAGGGCGATGGCGGCGCAGGCGATGCCGGCGATCCAGAGCTGGCGGGGATCGATCGACTCGGCCGCCGATGCCATCCATTCACTCGCATTCATCGGGGCCGATGGTTTGGATTTCAGCGGCGGCGTTTCGCAGGCGCACGATGGTGGTGAAGACGGTGCCGCAAGTGATGAGCGTGAGAGAGGCGCCGATGATTCCGAATCCGCCGGAGCCGGTTGGCCAGACACCCGTCGGCAGGAAGGCGAGGAAGGCGGCAGCAAGACATAGGATCACCATCCGCGCGGGCTTGGCCATGGGTCCGCTGAAGTCGGCGGGCGCTCCGGCGAGGTGGACCTGAACCCGGGTGTAGGCGGTCATCAGCGACCCGAGTGCGGCGGCCATGCCGAGCATGGGATGACCTCCGACGGCGAAGCCGGCTCCGATGAAGATCGCGATGTCCGAGATGCGGTCGGGCACCTCGTTGTAGAGAAGCCCGACGCGGGAGGCGCGCCCGGTTTCCACCGCGAGCACGCCATCGAAGATGTTGCAGGCGCCGCGCAGAACCACGAGCAGGATGGCGCCGAGAAGCAGGAGGCGCTGGGAGACGGCTCCCGTTTCGTATCCCGAAGTCAGGGCCAACGCCACGCCGGCGCCGATGCCGAAGACCACACCCAGCACCGAGATGTGGTTCGGGGTGACGCGGCTGGCGGCGAGGCGCTTGAGCAGCCAGTTCCAGCAACCCAACTGACGCAAGGCGAGCGGGCGGCGGCTTTCGGTTTGTTGTTGGACCGTGATCATGACTTGCCCATGAGGAAGATTCCGGAAACGAGAAGGACCATCCCGGCGATGTTCACCGGCCGGATCGGAGTGCCGAAGGCGACGAGAGAAATGGCCGCGGCGAAGATGAAGGTCGTGGCGTAGACCGGGTAGAGGACCGTCAGGGCGCCGCCCTTGCGGAAGGCGGCGACGAACAGCACCATCACCGCGATGTAGCACGCGACGCCGGCGAGCAACCGGAGGTTGGTCAGGTAGCCCAGCGGTGTGTTGCGGCCGAGGGCGGCTCCGGTCTTGTAGAGAAATGATCCCGTGGCGCCGCAAGCGGACGCGGTCAGGATCATCAGGACGGAAAGGGGATGGGTGGTCTCGTGCATGGCTCGGCTTCCTACCCGTATCTTCCGGGTCGGATCGCCGAGGTTACATGCGGTTGGGAAGAGAGTTCGGGATTCGCCGTTTCAGCCCGGAACGACGTTCGGCACGGCCGGTTGACCGTTTCGAAGGGAGGAACCCGTTTCGACCGTCAGGGCTGGACGATGACCTTGAACAGGATCCGCATGTCGAGCGGTGTCTTGAACTTCTCCATGTTGGTCCAGTCGATCCCGAGTCTGTCGAACTCTTTGCGCACCGCCCGCAGGTCCCAGATGTAGAGTAACCCGTCGTGCCCCTCAGTGCCGATGAGGGCGCCATCGCTACTGATCGCCAGCGGCCACTGACTGTCGAAACTCGGCATGGTCAGGACATCCATCGGCGACGTGCGCGGATTGCGAACCTGCAGTTTGTCTTCCTCGTAGGAGAAGGCGACAGCGGTGCTTCGGGGGCTGAAAACCATTCGCGGCGGGCGCACATACATCTCGTTCGGGATCGTCAGTTCCGTCCTCTCCTTGAAGTTGTCATTGACGCTCCAGAAGCGGTAGTTCTTCGAGTCACCGGTGGCGAGCAGCACCCCGTTTCCCTCCATGTCGGGGGAAAACTCGACCACCGTGGTTCCCGGGGCATCTAGGAACTTGAACGGCTTGCCGTTGTCGGCGGACGCATCTCCGCTCGCGGGCAACGGATAAACGCTGACTCCGTTGGCAGCCTTGCCGTCAGCGATGGCGAGCCAGTGGCCTTCCGAGTCGATGTCGAAACGGGTGTCCGGGGGAGCGTTGTCGATAAGCCGTTTCGTTTCGTCACGGGTGTTGACGACCCAGATCCCGGTGTTGCTGGCGGTGACAAGGAATCGCCCGTCCGGAGTCAGGTCGAGTTGACGGCAGCCTTCAAGATCACTGAACCGTTGTTTCGGTCCGACATGCATCACGCAGGGGGTGATGCCGAAAGCCCGGTATCGGTTGAATGCATCGAGTTCGCGGCCGCCGAGCATGGAGGCTGTCAGGTCGGTGGTCGACAGGCTTCTGCGTACGATTCCTTCCTCCCCGGCGATGTAGAACTGCTTCTCGGAGAAGGCGAGACCCGCAGGCTTGGTCACATCGTTCTTGAAGGTGGCGAGGGGGGTTCCATCACGGCTCCAGATGATCACGGAGTCGTCACCGGCGGTGGCGAAGGCGAGACTGTAGTGGTCGTTCTTCTTATCAGTGCTCCTCGGCGACACATGGGAGTCCCACGCGGAGGCCACGATGCCTCCATGGCCACGATGGCCGACGGCGTGGTGGCAAACCTTGGAGTTGCGTATCGCCAGGGTGAAGAGTTCGCGGTTGGCCACCACCGGGCCGAGCCGGGTTGCGTCCGATGCGAAAGAAAAGTTTCCGGCGAGAGCATTGTGGGAACAGAGCTTCTGCCAGTGGCAGGTGTCCCATAGCATGATTTTCCGGTCCGACCGGGTTCCGGTGGCGAGATGACGTTCTTCCGGACCCCAGGCCATCCAACAGATTCGCGTCTGGTGCCCCGTCAGCGGTTCGTCGCTATTCGGCACGTCGGGTTCGCAGACCACCAGGGACTTTTCAGCGTCCGCGATGGCGAGATACTTTCCTCTCGGACTCCATTGAAGCAGCCAGGGTTCGGTGCAGGATCTGCTGCGTGGCTGCGAAGTTTCGTAGGGGGGATTGAAGATCGAGAGGCTTCCCTCCGGGACTTCGCCGGAAGGGCTGCTGAAGCCGACTGCCAGTTGTCCGGTTGCCTGGCTCAGGGAGAGCGAAAGGGGAGGTCTGGAAAGTGGAAGTGGTTCGTCCACCGGCTCGCCGGTCCAGTCCACGAACATGAGGGAGTCGGGCTTCCCTATCACCAGGCCCCGGTGCCCGGGCAGCAGGTCGTAGGAGTGGTGGGCGATCTCGGTTGCGGGGAGGGATACCTCACCCGATTGGAGATCGATGACTTCCAGCTTTGGATGAAGCGCGGGGTCCGTGGCAATGATGAGGTAGCGATCCCCTTTGCCCGCGAACGTCAATTGGCTGTTCCTGATGGGAAGCCCGGTCGAAACGGTGCCGACCAAAGATGGAGCGGACTTTTCTCCATCGGATCGCCGGAGGATCTCGATCTGCTCATTGCTGCGGGCGACCGCGATGAGCTGATGGTCTCTACTGAATGTCACAGGAGTCTGCGGGTTGGCGAGATCGACCCCGAGGTCGTTCTTCTCCATGTCGGTGCCGGCCAGGCAGGCCAAGGCCTCGTTTCGGAGATCTTCACCGAGTTCGATCTCCGATGCCTGCCGGATGCCGTCGAGAGCATCCCGAAGCCAGCCCTCGTCGCGTGCGGTCCGGTTGTTCCTTGCGGATAGGATGAGCTTCTCTCTCAACTCCCTCTTGATCTCGTCCGCCCTTTCCGCCGCTTCTCTGGCGAGGCGTTCGTTCTCAATCGCCTTCTCGGCAGCCTCTTTTGCGAGGCGTTTGTTCTCAAGGTAGGCCAATCGCTGGGCGACAGTGCCGACGATCAGGGCGAGGATGGCGAAGCTGGCAACGAGTACGCCGACCCGGTGTCGCCGGACGAACTTTCCGACTCGATAGCTGGTGCTTGGCGGCCCGGCGGTGACCGGCAGGCCTTCGAGGTGGCGGCCGGTATCCAGGCCGAGGCCTTGCGCGGTTTCATAGCGACGGGTCCGATCTTTCTCGACGGCTCGCATGACGATCCAGTCGAGGTCGCCCCTCAGCCTTCTTTGGAGTCGCGGCCCGTCGGTGTCGCGGCGCTTTGCGACCGCATCCCGCTTCTCCGGATCGAGAGTCGCCACATAGCTGGAAGGTCGCGGGGGTTCCTGTTCCCGGATCCGGCGGCACATCTCGTCGTAGCCGCCTTTGACCAACTGGTCGCGGCTGAGGGGAGCGGAGCCGGTCAGCAGTTCGTAGAGGATGGCGCCGAGTGAGTAGATGTCGCTGCGGGTATCGACATCGACCACGTTGAGCTCCGCCTGCTCGGGGCTCATGTATTCCGGGGTTCCGACAAGACGGCCGAACATGGTGAAGAAAGTCTGCTCGGTAAGCTCGATACCGATCGCCTTGGCCACTCCGAAGTCGATGATCTTCGGGCAGGGCTCACCGCTGTCGTCGGGATGGACGAGGATGTTGCTCGGCTTGAGGTCGCGGTGGATGATGCCTTTCTGGTGAGCGTGCTGCACGCCGCCGCAGATCTTCACGAACAAGCGGAGACGATCACGGATGGAAAGGCGGTGCCGGTCGCAGAAGGTTGTCAGCGGGAGGCCTTCGACCATTTCCATGGCGAAGAACGGGCGGCCGTAGTTGGTCGTACCCGCGTCGTAGACCTTGGCGATGTGGGGGTGGTCCATCAGGGCGAGTGCCTGGCGTTCGGCCTCGAATCGGGCGACCACCTCCCGGGTGTCCATGCCGGGCTTGATGACCTTCAGGGCGACCGTGCGCCGCACGGGTTTGTGCTGTACGGCGCGGAAGACGACACCGAAGCCACCTTCGCCGATCTCCTCGACCAATTCGAAGCGCCCGATCGTGTCGCCCGGCTTCTCCGCGATCTCGTCGATTGTTTCCTCCTGGGGTTCATCGAGCCCCTGGAGCCCGACAGCGAGACTGCATGCCGGACAGAAGTCACCCGATGGTGAGGACTGGCGCGGCGATCCGCAATCGGGGCAAACGGACGCGGCTTTCATAGGTTCCGGACTCTACGGAAGCCCCGGGGCCGACAACAAGGCCTAGAATCGGGTCGCAGCGGGTGCACGAAAAAGGCCGCTCCCGGAAGAGAGCGGCCTTTTGGAGAGATTGGCGTGCCGATCCGGGACCGGCGCGGCGTCAGAAGACCTCGCCGTCGTTGAAGAAGCGCTTGAGTTCGGCGGCGGCCGCTTCGGGGCCGTCGGAAGCGTGGCAGACGTTGCGCATCTTGGCGTCGCCTTCCTTGTCGCCGAAGTCGCCGCGGATCGTGCCGGGTGCGGCTTCCTTCGAGTCGGTCGGACCGAGAAGGTCGCGGACCTTGCCGATGACACCTTCGCCTTCGAGGGCCAGGGCGATCACCGGGGTCTCCTGCATGAAGGAGCGAACGTCCGGGAAGAAGGGCTTGTCCGCGATGTGCGAGTAGTGCTCGGCGAGGATTTCGTCGCTGAGGGCCATCATCTTCAGGCCGCGGATCTTGAAGCCTTCCGTTTCGAAGCGGGCGAGGACGGTGCCGACGAGGCTTTTGGACACGGCGTCGGGCTTGAAGAGAATGAGGGTGGTCTCGAGAGCCATGGGCGGGGAGGTAGGTGGCGGGGCCCCGGCTGGCAAGCCCTTTCGGGTGCCCGGGCGGGGGCGATTTCGGATGCGTCGGGCCTCAGGGGCGGGTCTGGACGGGGCCGAAATCCTGCCGCACATGGAATTTCTCGACGGTGACATCGGCCCGCAGCTGGCTGCTGTAGCTGCCGCCCGAGCCGATAAAGACCGAGTAATTCTTCTCCTTCATCGCTTCCGGAGCCATCCAGCGGACCGGGCCGATGCCGCTCGATTTGGTCTGGCCGTCCGGGTCGAGCAGCAGCGGCTCACCCGCTTCATCCTGATCGTAGCGCTCGAGCACGGCGCCGGTGTTGGAGGTGAGTCCGAGACCAAGGTTGATCTTGATGCCGCGAAGATACCCCGGCGTCTGCCTCGACGAGGTGTTCATGGGGTAATAGTAGGTCCCGTTGCGGGTGGAGATGCAGTGTTTGAAGCCGCCGTCGTCGCAGACGAACGTGAGTGCCGCCGAGAGTTGGCCGGTGCCATTCGGGTCGTCGAGTTCCTGCACCGCCGTGGTTCCGTCATAAACCACGGAGGTGGTCACGGGAGGAAGGCCGTTGACGTTGTCGTATTCGGTGCGCGTGGAGAGACGGCCGAGGGCGTCGTAGGTGTAGCCGACAATCGGGGTGCCGACGGCAGGATCGTTGAGGGCGACGAGGCGGCCGTCGTTGTCGCTGTCGAAATCGATGTAGTCGGGGCCGTCACCCAGCAACGTCAGGCTGCCCCGCTCGTCCCATTCGAGATTGCCGCCGGGCCACGTCGTGTACTGGCCCGCCTGATGGTCACCGGGCGGGTTGGCGGAGTCTTGGGTATAGCTGCCGGAATACCGTCCGCCCGTCGTGACGAGGCGACGGCCCGCGGTATCGAGAGTGTACGAAATATCGCTCTCGGTCTGGACGGCGCCGCCGAGTGTTTCTCGCCGCTGGGTGAGTGCGCTGGTGAGTCGTCCGAGTCCATCGTAGCCATAGGTTCTCGTCCGGGACGGGCCGGTGACATCGGCCGAGAAGAGGGTATGGGCTTCGGTGACGAGCTGGTCGGGCGAGTGCTGGATGAAGGTGTCGGCCAGGGTGGTGGTGCCATGGACCGCGGTCACCCGGACACAACTTCCGTAGGACGCGTCGCCGGGCGGCGAGGTGTCGCCTTCTCCTCGATAGGAGTAGGTGGTGATGACGCCGTTGGTTTGCTCCGTCTGGTAGATCCGTGTGCCGACGTAGCGGATCAGGTTGCCGCCGACGTCGGTCAGTTGCCCAAGTTCGTTGCGGGCTTCGCTGACCGAGGTCGAGTCGGGATAGGTGACGCCGGTGCGGCCGCGATGGTTGAAGGTGCGTGAGACGGTGAGGCCGTTGCTCGTTTCGCTGGTCGGATTGCCGATCGAATCCCAAGTCATCGTCACCAGCGACGAATCCTGTGACGCGCTGACGAGGCGGCCCAGGCCATCGTATTCGTAGAAGATGTCGCCGCTTGCGACGACGCCGGGAGGGGGGCTCGTGTGGCTGATCCGCTTGATGTGGGTCAAAGGATCGGAGAGCGGGTTGGTCGTGCTGCCGTCCCTGTGGCGAATGCTGCTGAGGATGCCCCGCGAGTCATAATCGAACTCCTCGTAGGTGCCGTCGGGGTAGTCGCAGCGGGTCAGGCGGTCGAGGCCGTCATAGGTGAAGCCGCCGGAGTAACCGTTCGAGTCGGTGAAGCTCAGCGGGACACCGGCGCGAAGGACGTAGCGCCCGTTTTCCCGAACCGCGCCGGTGTTGTCGATGTCGCATGCGGAGACCACGGTGTAGTCGCCAGTCGCGTCGGTGCCATCGTAAGCGAAGGTGACAGGAGCACGGCCGGGTGCGGTCTCGGAGGTGACGCGCCCGAGAGAGTCGTAGGTAAAGGTGCTCGCATTGCCCGCGCCATCGGTGACGGCTGTGACTCTGCCGAGAGCATTCCGGCTGATGGTGTGTACCAGTGCCATGTTGGGCGGAGGAAGGGTGACCTTGATGACATTGTTCACGGTACACAGCACGATGTCTTCCCGCCCATCGCGGTTGAAGTCGACCGTGCGGGCCGAGTTCGAGATCGAACTCAAGGCACCGTTGCTGTCGTAGGTGAAGGAGTCGAGCAGATCGCCGTTGAGCGTGACGTTCATCAGGAGTCCGGCGGGAGACCGGTCGAGCACAAGCGTTTCGGTATCGAACGGCGGGCTGTCACCGGGCGAGAAGCGTTCGGTCTCGATCACGTCGTCCTCCTGATAGACGTCGAAGAAGGCCCGGCAGGAGCCGTCACCGCAGCGGAAGGGTCGGTCGCGGGGGCAGGGTCGGGCAACGGTCGGCATCCTGTAACCGCTGCCGTCGTCCTTCTTCCTCGATCCGCTCACGTCTACCAATCGCCGGACCTCGGCCTTGATTCCCCGGGCTATGAACCTTCGCCTCAAATCGGTTCCGCCGCCGAAGTCCCAGTTCTCGTTGTTGCCGTATTCCGCGGTAGTCCGCGCCAGCAGCGTGTTGTTGGTGCTTCCCGGAACGTCGCTGGTTTCGCCATAGATCGAGGTCGTGATCCGGCCACCTTCGTCATAGCTGAAGACCGCTTCGTTGCCCATCGCATCGGTGACGGACGAACGACGATGGTAGCCGTCGTAGCCGTACAAGGTTTCCCCTCCGTCGGGGGCGAGGCAGGCTTCGCGGACGCAGGCGCCGAGCGTGTCGTAGTCGTATTCGGTGGTCACCGCGTCGGGGTTGCCGCTGCCGCCGGCGATCACGTGGTGAAGCAGTCCGCGTTCGTCATAGGTGAGGTCGACGGCGGAATCGGTGGCTTGGCCCCGGTTCGCGGCCGGGGTGCTGGCACGCCGGAGCTGGCCGGCATCGTCGTAGGTGAAGTCCGTCAGGGCGAAGCTGTCGACCGTGAGCGGGTCGGGCTCGAGGAGGCCGGTGTTGTCGGTGGGGCGATCCTCGTCCGCGATTCGAGACAGTCTCCCGCGGGAATCATAAACCCAGAAGGTCGAGTAGGCGGGGTTGGTGGGATCGAGAGCTCCGGTCGAGTCACGGTGTTCGATGTCGCACCGGACCAGCCGGCCCGACGCATCGTAAACGAAGTCGGTGGCGATGCGCTGTCCGGCGACGGGCGGTGACTGCGTCTTGGTGCAGACGTCGAGGGCGCTCCAGTCGAGCAACCAATCGTCGTTCATCGGATCCACGATCCGCGTGCAGCGACCCAGCGCATCGTATTCGAAAGCCGTGACGAGATTCCTGCCACCGGCGGTGCTGTCTTTGGTATACGACTGGAGGTAGCCGTCCGGTCCGTAGGTCAGTGTGTCGTGGAATTCGCCCGTTGCTCCGTTGCCGATGGTGATTTCGGTCAGACGGCCCAGCCCGTCGTGGAGGTAGATCGCTCCTCCTCCCGTGACCGGCGACTGGGCGGCGATGCAGTTGCCATTGGCATCGTAGGCCCACGTGAAGGTCTGACCGTGCGAAGTGGTCAGGCTGCTCAGCCGGGAGTATGGACCGGAGGTCTGGGTCCACGTGAACGTGTCGATCGGGCTGTCATCGACCGAACCGTCGCAGTCGTCGTCGACGTGTTCGGAAAACGCTCCGGCAGGCCCCATGTCGGCTCTAACCTGGTAAGCATCGTAGCCTTTCTTTCCGGCGTATAGGGAAGGGGAACCGAAGTCGTATCGGTTGGCATCAGGGTCGCCTTGCTTGTTCGACTTCAGCACCTCGACACGGCGTCGGGTGGAGTGACCGGGCGTAGCCGTGCCGAAGTCGTAGCGGTTGGCGTCGGGGTCGCCTTGTTTGTTTGATTTCAGAACCTCGACCCGGCGGCGGGTGGTGTGACCGGAGCTGCCGAAGTCGTATCGGTTGGCATTCGGATCACCCTGCTTGTTCGACTTCAGCACTTCGACGCGGCGGCGGGTGGTCGTGCCGGATGCCGAACTTCTTCCCGAGTAGTTTCCGCCGGGGTTCTTGCCGACCTTGATGTTGAGTCCTCCGATCGGATTGCCGGGGCGGCACGAGGGGCTGCTTCCCGGGTTTCTGCCTCCCTTGACCAGAAGCCCGCCAATGGGGTTGCCCGGCCGGGCGCACTCCGGAGTGCCGAAGCCGGGCTCGTGTCGCATGGTGATGCTGCGCTTTTCGCCAAGCGAGGAAACGAGCGTCTGAACGCGTGCGTTGCCGCGTTCGATGACCGGGCATCGGGGATTGAGATCCTGTTCGTAGGTGGTGAGCATCCCGGAACCGTCGGCAGCGATCATCGAACTGACGTTCGAGTCCGCGTTGTAGGTCCAGGTGGTTTCAAAGAACTCCGGGTCCGAACTGCGGAGCTTGCCAGGGAGCGGGAAATCAGAAGGGGCGACCGCGCTGCCAGGAGTGGGGTGAAAGCCGGTGTGCGACCGGCAGACGAGCGGGCGATGCAGGCGGTCGAAGTGGACCTCGGTGACGCGGCCGAGTTCGTCGTTGTCATAGACCACGTGGCGACCCGCGACGATCGAATGGCTGATCTCGGTTTTGGCCGGCAGCACATGCGCGCTGTGAGCAACAACCGAGTCAAACTCAAGCGCCCGCGAGTTGGCGGTCGCCGCGTAGGTGAATGATTCCAGTACCCGTCCGGCACCATCGGTGATGGACAGCAGGTTGTGATCAAGGCGGGAAATGCCCGTGCCGGTGGAGTAGGTAAACACGGTGTCGCCGGCGAGAGGGGCAAGCCCGGATTCCGTCGGGCAACCGATCGACTTCAGATCTCCTTCCGATCCGCCGCTCTCCAAGGCGCCGTAGTAGGTGAACGATACGCTCCGTCCGGTATGATCGGTGATCGAGATGATCCGATTCCCGGACCAAGCGACGCCGAGATCACGGCCGAAGCCGTCTTCGACCTCCTTGATTTGTCCGGAGGGGTCGTAGGTGCAGGTGAGTGTGTTGCCATTGGGGTCCGTGATCGTCTCGATCTTCCCGCTGGTCGTGGAGCCGTCGACGGGATGGAAAGTCCAGGTGCCACCGTTTGCGAACGTGAGCGTGAAGACATCGCCGACGAACTCGCCAACCCGCGAAAAGCCATCGGCGCTGTAGGTGCCGTCGTTCGCCCGCCGGAACTCGTCGTTGCGGCCGCTGCCGTCCCGCACCCGGAGAACCGGCGCGACGTTTGAAGTGGCGTCGATCGAGATGTTGTAGGCGAAGTCCCAGCCTGATCCGTGGCCGGAGCTTACTTCCGCCATCGAGCGATAGCACATCATCCAGGAAACCGGTGGCCCTGCCGGGCTTACGAGCGTGATGGCGTCATATTCGAGCGAGACCTCACCGGGCATTCCGTTCTGGCCCGGGCGCAATCGCACGGCGGACGAGTATTCCGGCGCGGTGAGGATGCAGTCGCCGTCGTCGTCCTGATCGCGCCGGGCATTCCCCCCGCTGCCCTTTTTCACCACCACGCCGACTCCCGGTACGGGGATCGAGGCGGCGAGCGGATTCAGTGACGTGTCGTCGAGTCCGTCGCAGTCGTCGTCCACGCCGTTGCGGGCGGCACTGTTTCCCGGGTGCTTCTTGATGACGACCCCGACACCGGGGACGGGGATCGATGCGCCCATCGGGTACGGCGCCGCAGGTGGCAGGGTATTTGGTGGCGCGTCGGAAGCGAAGCCGGTCTCGGTGATCGTGATTCCGATGTCCACGGGCGCGAGCACACTGCCGCCGCCATCGATGATCTCGGCCGAGAGAACGAGGGCGCCCGGCGCATAGGGACCGGGAAAGGTCGCGATCCATTCACCGGCACCATTGGCGACAAGCGCTGCCGAGGCCAGGCCGAGTCCGTCGATGTCGAGGGTGAGGAAGGAATTGTTGGGGATGCACTGGCCCCGGATCACGAGCGCTCCGCCGGTTGATGCAAGGATGGGCTCGGCAATTGAAAACACCTCGGCCTGCGGTTGGACGATTCGGTAGAAGGCCCGCGTTTTCGTCGGCAGCGGGTCGGTCCACTCACTCGATGCACCGGTCGAATCGACAATCGCGACCACGCTCCAGTCGCTTCCCGCTCCAAGAACCTCCGAGCGCTCGATCGAGTAGCGGAGGCCTGCTTCGGATGCCCAGCCCAATCGCACCTGCTGGCCCGGGAGTCCGCTGGCGAGTTGGAGGACGGGCGGGGAGGTGGAAGTGTCGCCAAGAGCACAAGAAACGAGAGTGGCGGCGATAAGCGCGCGCAAGTGGGGCTTCATGGATGGAGGGGGTTTATTGCCCCCACGGCTCATTGCGAACGTTTGCCGGATAAGGCGAACGGCGCATGGAGAGCTATGGGTATGACTCGCTTGTAGACCCAGCCGATTCGGCGGTCAATGGGACTGTTTCGAGCCACCGGCGCGGGGCGGTTGAAATCCGCTCGGCACTGGTCATGGCGCTTGAAAAGCACCACTCCGTTAGAGCGACGCAGCGATCTGGCTGGCGAGGCGGGCGAGAAGGCGTGACTCGGCGGCGGCGAGGGCATCGTAGCCGTCGGCCTGCATCGGTTCACGGCCCGACCAGGTCTTGGTGGTCGTCATCCGGCGGTCGGGCAGCGAGTAGACGCGCCACGCGGCTTCGATGAAAGCATCTCCGTCAGGCGTGCCGTGGAGTTGGCGGATGTCGATGCTGATCTGGTATCGCAGGTCGCTGTCGTCGGCCCACGGATAGCTGCGGACATTGCCGGTATTCATGCGGCGCCCCAGATTGGCGGCGACCACCGATGAGATGTTGTCCTCCAGATCACCAGCCCAGCGATGGGACTCGGCAAGCGCGAGTTGGTTGCCGCCTTGCTGGAAGACCATGTTGGGACGGTCGAGGTAGGCAGCGAGCGCCACGGGTCCGACTCCGATGCCGGTTCCGCCGCCGGATGGCGCGGGTCCTTCGGGAGTCAGAAGGTAATACTGCTTGGCGGGGGCGCAGGCGCTCAGGAAACCGAGCGCGATGAAAAGGGCGCAGCAATTTCCAATGACCAAGCAGCCATGCCAAAACGAAGAAATCCGGGCACTGGCGGGTTTGGAGTCGGAGCGGCTCGTTTTGGAACTTGGCATTGGAAATTGGATCATTGGGCGAGGAGCGTCAGCGACGAGCCTTCGGGATCGGGTCACCGGATGAGTCGCGTCCGAAAAGCAGCGAGTTCGGTTTCTCATCGATCGTGTTGGAAAGGGACTCGAAGGAGCGCAGGGCGGCACGCAGTTCGTCGAGCGTGCGGCGGAGATCGCCTTGGACCGCACCGCTGGGCCCAAGGGACTCGATCGATGTCTTCAGTTCAGCAAGCGTGTTGCTGAGGTCTTCGGGAAGTTGCTGGGTGGAATCAGCGGCTACGAAGGTCTGGATCTCGCCAAGTGTCTCCTCAAGCTTCGCAAGGCTCTGCCGCGACTCCGCCAGCGTCGTTGCCGCTTCGTCCGCGGCATTGCCGAACTTCGTAAGCGTGTCGTCGAGAGGAAGCGCTTCAATCTTTGCGAGGATGGAATTCAGCTTCGCCTCCAACTGGGCGAGGCCGGACGAGAGCGTCGGGATCACGTCATACTCGCCGCGTTTCTCGAGTTTGGCAGGTTCGGCGTCCGGGAAAATGTCGAGGTCGACGTAAAGCGCTCCTGTAATGAGGGAGCCGGTTGCCAGGCGCGCCCGAAGTCCCGCTTCCACGGCTTTGGCAAAGTCGATCGCATCGTCGGGCAAGCGGGCGGATGCCTGCCGGAATGCTTTGGTGTCGAGCTCGATCAGCACAGGAATCCGCTGGTCGCCGGGTTCGGCCAGGGCGAGCGGAATGTCGACCACCCGGCCAAGAGGGATGCCTCTGAACTCGACCGGAGCGTCACGTTGGAGGCCCCGCACGGATTGGTTGAACAGAAGCAGCAGCCTGCGGTCCGGTTCGAAGGTGGAATCGATGGCTGCCTTCTCGTCCGGATGGAGGGTGAAGACAGCACCGTTCTCCACCGGGGGAGTCGCGAGCAACTCGGTCGGAGTCGAGAAGCTGGCGCCTCCGCTGACGAGCGCCTGGACCGACGGGGTCTTGAACTTGAAACCCTCCGCGCCGGCGCTCACGTCGAACCCGCTGGTGTTCCAAAATCGGGTTCCGGTGCGGACCAGCGGAGCGAAGGATTCGCGGATGAAGACGTCGAAGCGGACCCGCCGGGCATCGACATCGAGGCTGCTGCGCTCGACCTGGCCGACGACGAATCCGCGGTAGTAGATCGACGAGCCGACGCTCAGCGACCCGGCGTCCTTGGCGACGAGGCTGAGGCGGAGTCCGGGCACGTTCGCGCCGGTGACCGGCGGCTCCTCGAGGCCGGTGAAGAATTCGGCGGCAGCTCCGCCTTCACCCGGGTCCAGTTCGATGTAGGCACCGGTGATGAGGGTTCCGAGGCCCGAGACCGTGCTGGTCGATACCCGTGGTCGCACGACCCAGAATCGGGTGCCGTCGCGCAGCAACTCGGAGTAGGTGGGCGCGATACGGAGATCCACGTCGACGCTTCCGAGGTCATCGGCGAGACGGACGTTCTCGACCATGCCGACCTTGACCGACCGGCAGCGGACTTCGGTCTTGTTCGCCGAGATGCCTTCGGCGGTTTCGAACGAAACGATGGCGAGTGGTCCGAGGTCGGATCGGTTCTTCCAGATCAACCAGCCTGCGAGACCGAGCGCGACAAGCGGCACCAGCCAGACACTGCTCAGACGGCGGCGCTTGCGGACGGTCGCTTGGAGTTCGTTGGAGGACTCGCTCATGGAGTGGGGGTGGCGCGGCGTTGGTCCCAAAGCAACCGCGGGTCGAAGGACATCGCCGACAGCATGGTCAGGATCACCACGGCCGCGAAGGATAAAGCGGCCGGGCCGGGAGTGATGGTCATGAGATTGCCGAGCCGGACGAGGCAGGCGAGGATGGCGACCACGAACACATCGACCATCGACCAGCGGCCGACGAGTTCGGTGATGTGATAGGTGAGCGCCATCTTTTTGTGAGTGCCGCTGAAGCGGCCGGTCGCTGCGAGACAGAGCCAGGCGAGTGCCGCGATCTTGAGGATCGGGATCAGCACGCTCGCCGTGAAAATGATGATCGCAACCGGATAGGAGCCCATTTCCCAGAAGGTGACGACGCCCGATAGGATCGTGCTCTGCTCACCGCCACCGAGTCCGCTGACGTTCATCACCGGGAGCGACATGGCGGGGATGTAAAAGGCGATGGAGCCGAGGAGGAAAGCGAGCGTGCGCGCGAGGCTGTCGGGTTTCCTGAGGTGCAGGCCGCTTCCGCAGCGCGGGCAATGCCCGGACTTCACCGGACTGAGCTTCCCGCAGGTGTGGCAGGAAGCGAGCCCGAGGTCGGCGGCGAAACGGACCGGTTCCGACTTCATCCCGCTCGGTCCACGGGTTCGGGTTTTGGAGCGGGATCGACGGCCAACTCGAGCCGGTCCCACAGTTCGCGGCGGTCGATGCCGGCGGTCGCGCCGGCGATGCAGATCACGAGGGCGACCAGTGACCAGAGGCCGATGTTGAAATGGATCTCGGCGAGGTGTCCGAGCTTCAGTAGCGAGACGATGAAGCCTAACAGGAAGACCTCGAGCATCGCCCAAGGCTCGGAGCGCTGGAACCAGCGTGCGATTTGCAGGGCGCCGGGCAAGGCGCGTCCGTAGAGCAGGGGAGCGCTCATGTAGAGAAGGCTGCCGACGAGGGCGAGAGGGGCGATGATCGTGAAGAAGATGCACAGCCAGGAAAGGAGCACGTCGCCATCGTGCGAGAGCGCCCGCGCGCAGCGGATCAGGCTCAGCTTGGTACTCGCGCCCGCCGCCGACATCGTGAGGAAGGGAAAGCTGTGGGCGAGCAGCATGAAGATCAGGGCCGCGATCGAGAACCCGGTCGCGCGCGACAGCGATCTCGGGCGGTTCTGATAGAGAAGCTCGCCGCAATTGCCGCAGTAGGCGCCTTCGCCTTCCCTCAACCGCGGCGCGGGCTGCACGGCATCGCAGAACTCGCACGCGACCTGCTCGTCGCGGTCCCTGCGGGGCCAGGGGAGTCCATGGTGGTGGCGACGCATGCTAGCCTGGAACTTTGAGCGAAGAGCTCGGAGTCAGAGAGATCGGGCGTAGGTATCGCAGCGGTTGTGCCAGCCCGCACGCCAGCGGGACTCGCCGCGGGCGGGAGGGGAGTTGGCGATGCGGCGGTCGAGCGCGCGTTTGGAGGAGGCCGCGAACTCGGCGGCGGCCGCTTGGCCCGACGGGACGTTCTTCATGCCCTGAAGCACCTGCAGGAGCCCCCAGCCCTGGCCGTTGTAGCGCTCGGTCGTATTGGTGCCGTCGCCCTTGAAATTGACGTAGTCGATCAGGGCATAGGTGCCGTTGGTGGTGGTGGCGACCTTTTCGTAGTTCGCCTTGATCCGGGCCCGGTCGGCGGCAGGGGCCGCGGCGAGGATCTTCGGCAGCGCAGCCTGCGAGCGGGCGATGATGAAGTCGGTCTGCAGCGTGACGTTCGAGGCGAGCCAGCGGCGCAGGCCGCTCATCTCGGCACCGTTGAATTGGGCCTGGAACTGCGCCTTGGTCGACCAAGGGGCGTCGGCGCGGGTGCCGATCTCGGGCACTTGCACGCCGTGTTTCCGGGCGTAGGCGACAAATTGCGGCCACGACTCGGTCCAGCGGCCGTTGAAGCCGGCGGGATACCAGATGAAGTGGCCGATGCCGAGCGACGGGAATTCCTCTCCGGCATTCCAGGTGGTGAGTCCATCGACCGTGCCACCGCATTCGTTCTGCCAAATCTTTTTCCCGATCGCGTTCTTCTGGGCGGCACTGAGCGAACTGCTGGCGGCCGGCGGGGCCTCGGGAGGAGCGGCGGGTCCGCACGAGGCGATGCCGAGCATGAGCAGGCAGGAGAAACGAAGCACTTGCATGCCTAACGCTTATCCGCAGGCTGGGGGGGTCGCAAGTAGGACCATGAGCAAGATTCCCTGGGAGAAAGTTTTCAGCTTCAGCGCGATGGATGTGGTGAAGCTGCTCGTCACGGCGCTGGTCATCCTGTTCGTCACCAAGATCCAGGTGGTGAACGACCGTCTTTCGGCCCTGCTGATCGCGCTGCCGTTCACCTCGCTGATCGCGATGGTCTGGATGAATGTCGAAAAGCAGTCCTCCGACCGCATCGCGAATCACTCCGAGGGGACCTTCTGGTTCGTCCTGCCGACCCTGCCGATGTTCCTGATCCTGCCATGGATGCTACGCTCCGGTTGGGGCTTCTGGCCGGCGCTGGGAGCCAATTGCCTGATCACGATCGGCTGCTTCTGGCTGACGGTGGTCATACTGCGCCATTTTGGCACGGATTTGATGCCAAAGTGAGGGTGAGGTCTGGAATCTCGGATTTCTGAGGATTAGGACCGGTTTCGGCTTGCCAAAAGGCTGGTTCTCTGGTTTCTCGCGCCCTCCGGTCGTGGAGGACCGGACGGCGCGGCATGTCTCCAGACAACATCATTCCCATCGAGCAGCCGAAGCCCCATTCCCGGTTTGCAGGCACACCCATGAAAAGCGATCTTGTCGAGAAGGCATCCGAAGTCGTCAGTGACCCCCTTGTTCTCATCAACATGGTTTCCAAGCGGGTCCGCCAACTCAACAGCGGCCGTTCGCCGCTGATTCCGACCGTTCCCAGCATGGGAGCCGCCGATATCGCGCTTCAGGAAATCATCGAGGGCAAGATCAAGCTCTCCGGTGAGGGCGTGAACATGTGAGCGGGTCAATCCGCGAAGCCCCCGAGGGGCCATCACGGCGATGAGCAACGAGATCGCCAACAACCGCAAGGCGCGTCGCGATTTTCATATCGGCGACACCTACGAGGCGGGCGTCGAACTCAAGGGCACCGAGGTGAAGTCGGTCCGTGCCGGCAAGGTGAACATTGCCGACGCCTTCGCCCGTCCCGAGGGCGGGCAGATCTTTCTCTACGGCTGCCACATCCAGCCGTGGGAGACCGCGGGGGCTTTCTTCCAGCACGAGTCGCGGCGCCCCAGGCGGTTGCTGCTCCACAAGAAGGAGATTGAAGCCCTCGAGCACGCGCTTCAGGCCAAGGGTTCGACGTTGCCCTGCCTGCGGATGTATTGGAAGAACGGCCGGGTGAAGGTCGAACTCGGTGTCGGCAAGGGCAAGTCGCATACCGACCAACGCCACGACCTGAAGAAGCGGGTCGAGCTGCGTGAAGCCCAGCGTGAGGTCGCGCGGTTCAATCGCCAGTAAGGCCGCGACGGTCAGTGACCGCCGCACTCGCAGCCCTCGACCCAGCGGGGCGCGACCGTTTCGGTCCGGATCTCGTCGTCACCGGCTGCCGCCAGCATCGCAGGTGCGGGAAGCGTGACCGCGGCTGGCGCCGGGTAGGCGGTGTCGGTCATGCGGTAGAAACAACGTCCTGAGGGTGGTGACGGGTCGGTCCAGGATTGCACGGAGCCGTCGCCATCGAATGCCACGGTGGTGGCCGATCCGAAGTCGAGATCCGTGCTCTTTTCAACCACGTAGGAGCGAAAGCTGGAGCTCGGCCAGTTGATCTGAGTGCCGGCCGGGCCGAGGGAAGGGTAGGTCGGACCGAGTGGCGGTTCAACTTGCCAACCGATGTCGACGAGGGCGGCGAGGTCGAGGTCGGTCAGGACCGTCAGAAGTCCCCCGGATGTCGTCAGCGACGGGCGCATGAGCACCGGGGTGGATGAACCGTGGGGCGTCGCGAACGAGCCGAAAGCGGGCTTGTTGGTGACACTCTGGTCGAAGTGTCCGTTGCCGGACTGCACGGCCGGCATGACTCCCGCCGCCCGCAGGGAGGCAGGGCCGGTGAACTGACCGCTGTTGATCAGGTTGTCCCATGAATCGCAGATCCCGATGCCCAGCACGTGGCCCAACTCATGGAGGGCGACCGAGACATAGTCGGTTCCGGACAGGTTCTGGGTCGTCGAGTAGTTGTAGTCGGTCGTGATGTCGAAACTGAGGAAGCCGACGTGCGGCGCATAGTCCGTGATCAGCTCGGCATCTGCTGAGGAATAGTCAGCGCCGGGATTTCCTCCCCGAGCCCGGATACGAGAGAACCAGGAGCTGAAGCCACTCCCGCTCCACCCGGCGTTGCCGGCTTGGCCGCGAACCGTGCCTCCGAGTTCACGGGCACCAGCGAAAACAACAATGGTATCATCCGGGACCACGAAGTTGGGAAGCGAGACGGTATTCCCGGTCTGGGGGTTCCTGACCGAAACCGTCCAGGTCGAACCGGGGAAATCGGCCGGATCGATTCTCAGCAAGGTGTCGGTCAGGATGGTCTCGTAGAGCGACGCGACCTGCTCGAGAATCGCCTTTCGTTCGCCGACCTCGAACCAGTCGTTGGTGTCGTAGGTGTAGTCGAACTCGATGGTGATGGCCGAAGCGCAACCCAAGGCGGGCAGGCATCCTGAGAAGAAACGGAGGGCCCGGAGAGTTCCCAGCCCCTGCTTGCGAAGTCGGTTGAAGATGCGTGCCATGGACTTTAATCCGGAACTTGGGTCACATTTCGGAGAAGGAAAATGGAAATACGGGGATCCGAATCAATTGCCACGAACTGTCGTTTTGGGAGTGGCCGGGTCCATTCATGATCAGGGAGCGACCGCGGCTTGGCAGCCGCACCCGCCGGTGGCGCAACTGGAATAGACCCGTTCGGGCGCCTCTGGTGGGGCAACACTCGCAACGGTTGCGGCGGCGATCTCGGGGATTGAAACGCCGACCCGCAGGAATGCCGAAGGCGCCCCCGAGTTGAGCCGGACCGAGACAGCGTCGGTGGTGTCGAAAAGGACCGTGCTCCCGCTGCCGTTGCTGCCGGCGGGCAGCCAGCCATCGAGTGTTGGCGACGTCTCGATCTCGAAGTCGAAGCCGTCTTCCACCGCGAGCGGGTTCTTCGCGAGGCTCCAGACCGGACCCGCGGCGGTGGCAACCGGTGGAGGGAACGAGTTCGGAGAGTTGGGCAGGGTGCCGTTCAGGAACTCGAAGGCATTGCTCAGTCGGTCGCCATCGTCATCGTCGTCGGGACCGCCTTCGATGCCGAAGCCGTCGGCCCATACAACGAAGTTCGACTCTTCAGGGATCACCTGCAGCATGTCGTAGCCGTCGAGCCACCAGTTGTTAGTGAAGATGGTGTTCTTCTGGCTCTCGATCAAACGCTCCCCGCTTCCGGAACCGCCGTACATCAGGTTGCTTGAGCTTGATGAGTAGTGGGAGAGACCCAGGCAGTGCCCGATTTCGTGCGCGATCACCGCGGCGGCGACGTCGCGCCCGCCATTGGTGTAGTTGTAGGGGCCGTCGGCGACGAGAAACGCACCGACGTGGATGGCGCTGCCGTTGTCGTCGACGAAGGCGAGACCGTTCGCGGCGTTGTCGGGTGTTTGGGAGAAGCCCGGAACGATTTCGACGAAGAACAGGTTGAGGACGATCGAGTCCGGATTCTTCGGTGGAGTCCCGGCATTGTCGACGATCTGGTCGAGGTGGCTCTGCGGTCGCGAGTTGCTGCTGTAGTTGTTCGGGGATCCGTCGTAGGCAAAGTTGTTGGTATAGCTCACCGGCGCCAGCCATGAGATTTCCACGCCGACCTGGGCCCAAGCCTGATTGATCCGGCCCTTGATGTAGGCTTCCGAAGCAGTATGGCCCATGAAGACCGCGGTGGCTCCGTTGGTCTTCGAGACAATGATCGGTTGGACCTCGACCCGGTGGGTGATGGCTTGGGGCGGATTGACCGTGAAGGCGCCATGCGACGACAGAATCGTGACGACTGAGCCCCCTACGGCACAAAGCAGAGATCTAAACATCGGATTTCCTGATGGTGAACGTTACTTTATCAATCGGGACCGGGGGCCGCGATTTCAAAAATGCACGCTAGGGGGTGGGGGTCGGTCCCGCTTTTCAGGCGCTTGTCATCCGCTGTTTTGGATTTCTCACGCGTGTCGTGTCGGCTAGTTAGAAGGGATGCGGCGACTGCGGAACGACCTTCCCTACACCTTCCGACCACCGAAGGTGCGATGGTGGGTGCGGCCGTTCCTGCAGTGGGCGAACCGGCGGCTCCTGCTTGAGAAGAAGTACCGGATCGGTTCGATCGATGAACGGGGCTTCGGGAAGGTGAAGGAGTTGGTCGATGCCGGAGATGCGGTGCTGCTCGCTCCGAACCATGCGGACCATTCCGATCCGCATCTGATGATGGAGATCGGTTCGCGGCATCGCATGCCTTTGCATTTCATGGGCGCTCGCGAGATCTTCGAGGTCAGTTCGCGGGCATCGTGGGCTTTGCAGTCGATGGGGGTGTTTTCCGTCGATCGCGACGGCCCCGATCTATCGGCGATCAAGACGGCGATCGGACTCCTCGCGGACGGTGTGCCCCTGGTGGTCTATCCCGAGGGTGAGATCTACCATCACCACGAGCGGCTTGATCCCTTGCATGAAGGTGTCGCTTCCATCTTGCTCAAGGCGGCGGGTCGGTTGTCCGACGGTCGTAAGGCGTGGTTGGTACCGGTCGGCATGCGGTTTCATCATGACCCTGCTGTCGAGAGCACTTTCGTCGGGCGGCTGAACCGGCTCGAGGATCGGATCGGATGGACGCCACGGCCGTCGATGCCGACACGGGACCGCACCATCCGGCTCGGCACGGGCTTGCTGGGACTCAAGGAGATCGAGTTCCTCGGTGAAGCGATCCGCGGCGAGTTGCAGGACCGGCTTTGCGGTCTTTGCGAAAGACTTCTCGGTGAAGTGGAAGAGCGGCATGGTCGGGATCCCAAGGCCGGCACGCCTCCCGAGCGGGTACGTGCGCTTCGCTACCGCCTTCGCCGGCGGTTGTTGGATGAGAAAGAGCCAGCGCTCGGTGAAGCGCGGGCCGCTCTACTGGATGACCTTGATCGTGTATTCACCGCGCTGCAGGCTCACAGCTACGTCGGTGACTACCTGCTTGCCGAACCGACGGTCGACCGGCATGCCGAAACCATCATGAAACTGGAAGAGGACCTGTTCGGGTTTCCAACCTACCCGACCGAGCGCCGTGCCGCGGTCGCTGCGGATGATCCGATCTGCGTGTCGGATCTGATCGAGAGCGGCGAGTTGACGAAGAAAGAAGGCGCCGGTGTGCTCACGGGGGTTTTGGAGAAACGGCTCACTCGACTGCTCGCATCGCTATGATGGTTTCGATGATCGCATTGGCGACGATCGTGGTAGTCGCGCTTCTGATCGTCCAACTGGGGGCGAATGCCCTGGCATTGACCGGGATGTCGCAGGCGGCGGCGCGCTTTCAGGCGGCGTCGGCCTTCTTCGGCGTCGGATTCACCACGCAGGAGGCCGAGATGGTCGTGAATCATCCGGTACGCCGCCGGATCATCCTGCATCTCATCATCGCAGGGAACGTAGGGATCACGTCGGCGCTGGCGACACTCATCGTGACGCTGATGAACAACGACCCGGAAGGAATGGCGGGAGGTGTCCTGCTGTTGTGGATTTTGGGGGCGCTCGTAGGTGTCGGCCTGTTGCTCAATGTAGGTTTTGTCAAAAAGCCGATGGACAGTCTGATGCGGAGCTTGCTGAAGCGGCTCGGCGTGGTTCAGGCCCTCGACTATGATGTTCTGTTAAGGGTGAAGCAGGGATTCAGTGTCGCCGAAGTCGAACTGATTGAGGGGCATCCGTTCATCGGCAAGGCACTGGGGCAGTCGAGGCCGGGAGACCAGGGGATTGTGATTCTGGGGGTTTACCGGAAAGACGGCAGGTTCGTGGGCGCGCCGGGCCGCGACGAGGTCTTGGAAGAAGGGGACCTCATCATGGTCTACGGCTCGGATCACGATGTGGGACGCCTGAGGTCGGGGTATCGCGACGGCACCGTGTCGGCCTGACTTGGCCGATTTCCGTTCAAAGACTGCTTTCGCGTGGCGACAGCAGGCCATAGCTTCGGACGACATGCTGGAACCGAGCTATCCCTACTATCTTGCGAACCGGCCGGAGCGCCCGAACAAGGACCTGGAGGTCGCCGACAAGTTCACGGGCGAGGTCGCCACGAAGGTGGCATTGGCTGATCGGGAGGCGATCGATCAGGCGATTGCAGCCGCCGCCGATGCGGTGCCCGCGATGGGGGAGATGAGACCCTACGAGCGGCAGCAGGTCCTACAGCACTGCGTTGACCGGTTTCGGGAGCGACAGGAGGAACTGGCGATGGCCCTGTGCATCGAGGCAGGCAAACCGATTCGCGACAGCCGCGGAGAAGTCACCCGCCTGATCGATACCTTCAGATTTGCGGCGGAGGAGTCGGTCCGCCTCAACGGCGAGGTCCAGAATCTCGAAATCTCCGAACGGGCCAAAGGCTACCGCGGGATGTGGAAACGCGTGCCGATCGGAGCGTGCGCTTTCATTTCGCCATTCAACTTCCCTCTCAACCTGACGGCTCACAAGGTCGCGCCGGCGATCGCGGTCGGCTGTCCGTTCGTATTGAAACCGGCGAGCCTGACGCCGGTGGGTGCGTTGATGATCGGAGAGATTCTGGCTGAATCGGACTTGCCGCCCGGGGCGTTTTCGATTCTGCCCTGCAGCCGCGAAGCCGCCGACGCGCTGACCACCGATGAGCGTCTGAAGCTGCTCAGCTTCACGGGCTCTCCGGAAGTCGGCTGGAACCTCAAAAGCAGGGCGGGGAAGAAGAAGGTGGTTCTCGAACTCGGTGGCAACGCGGCTTGCGTCGTCGACTCGGATGCCGATCTCGACGATGCCGTTCAGCGGATAGTCTTCGGTGCGTTCTACCAAAGCGGCCAGAGCTGTGTTGGTGTCCAGCGGGTGATGGTGCACGAGTCGATCTACGACGAATTCCGCAATCGCCTCGTCGCGGCGACGCGGGAATTGGTGACCGGCGATCCCAAGGAGGAGGGGACCTTCGTCGGTCCCATGATTTCGGAAGCCGAAGCGGAGCGGATCGACGATTGGATCGGGTCGGCCAGGGAGGAAGGAGCCACGCTCCTCTGTGGAGGGACGCGCAAGGGTGCCTTAATGGACGCGACCCTGCTTGAGGATGTCCCCGCTTCCTCGGACCTCAACCGCAGGGAGGTCTTTGGCCCGGTCGCGGTCCTGTCGCGTTTCAGTGCTTTCGATCAGGTGCTGGATCAGGTCAATGACAGCGATTTCGGCCTTCAGGCCGGTATCTTCACCCGCGATCTCTACAAGGCTCTGCAGGCGTGGGATCGGCTGGAGGTCGGAGGGGTGGTGATCGGCGACGTCCCTAGCTGGCGGGTCGATCACATGCCCTACGGAGGGGTCAAGGACAGCGGTCTGGGAAGGGAAGGCGTCCGTTTCGCGATGGAGGAGATGACCGAAATCCGCAATTTGGTGATCCGGGAGGCCCAAGGCTGATCGGGGAGGGCGGCGACGGTTGGAGGCTCCGATCGTCAGGAATCGGGTTGAATGTCTGAGGAATGCCGCCAATTCAGGGGTGCTCAGGGTGATTCTGTCCTTGCAAAACGAAGGATTTCCGCTTTTCTCCGCCGTCCCGACCAAGGGCGGACCGGCCAAGGAGGCTGGACCGAACCAGAAAACACAATGAGCGAAAGCACCATCAATCCCGCGGACTTCAAGGTCCACGAAACCGATACCGGCAGCGCCGATTACCAAGTCGCGCTTCTGACCAAGCGGATCAAGCACCTGACCGAACACCTGGGCGAGCACAAGAAGGACAACTCTTCTCGTCGCGGCCTCCTCAAGCTCGTGGCACAGCGCCGGAAGCTTCTTGATTACCTGAAAGCCCATTCCGAAGAGCGCTACCAGAACTTGATCAAGGGACTCGGCCTCCGCCGCTAACACCTTTCCTTCGAAACGGCCACGGGAATCCCCCGTGGCCGTTTCGCTTGAATACGGGGCCTCCGAAGGTTCGGACCCTCGTGGACAGACCCGCCAACCCCTTTTCAATTCCAGGGGCTGTCCGAAGCATCCGAAGTCCCCGGCACTCCGTCGGGGCGACACGCAAGACAGCAAACCAAGACAAATGAACATCCATACGATTACGAGCCAGGTCGGCTCGAACCCCATCACCTTCGAAACAGGCAAGCTCGCCAAGTTGGCCGACGGCGCCGTCGTCGTGACCTGCGGTGAGACCGTGGTGCTCTGCACCGCCGTTTCGCAGACCAAGATCCGCGAGGGCCAGACCTGGTTCCCGCTCTCCGTCGAGTACAAGGAGAAGGCCTCGGCCGCGGGCCAGTTCCCCGGTGGCTACTTCAAGCGCGAAGGCCGACCGACCGAAAAGGAAATCCTTACCTGCCGGATGACGGACCGCCCGTTGCGTCCGCTTTTCCCGAAGGGTTACCTCTACGACACCCAGATCGTCGCGCTGCTCCTTTCGGCCGACCAGATCAACGACTCCGACGTCGTCGCTATGAACGGTGCATCCGCCGCCCTGGCGATCTCCGACATTCCGTTCGCCGGCCCGATCGGTGCGGTCCGTGTCGGACGCGTGAATGGCGAGTTCGTCATCAATCCGACCTTCGAACAACGTGAGGAGAGCGACCTCGACCTGATCTACGTCGGCAACAAGACCGACGTCATCATGATCGAAGGCGCCGCCAACGAGCTTCCCGAAGACGACTTCATCAAGGCGCTTCACTTCGCCCAGGAGAGCGTGACCAAGCTGGTCGAGGCCCAGGAGGAACTCGTCAAGCTGGCCGGCAAGCCGAAGCGCGAGTACACCGTGACCGTCGCCAAGGACGAACTCCTCGAAGTCGGCTACGCCGTCGCCGGCGACCGCATCGAGGACGCGATCTACGCGCCGTCGAAGGTCGAGCGCGGCAAAAAGGTCGGCGCCCTCCGCGACGAGGTTGAAGCTGCGATCAAGGAGAAGTACCCGGAGACGACCGACTTCGAGATCGAGCAGGTCTTCGAATACATTCAGAAGAAGGCCTTCCGCCTCTCGATCATGGAGAAGGGCATTCGTGCCGACGGCCGCCAGGTCGGTGATCTCCGTCCGCTTTTCGCGGAAGCCAACTCGCTGCCGCGCGTTCACGGATCGGCGATCTTCGCCCGCGGCGAAACCCAGGCGATGGGCATCTGCACTTTGGCGCCGGCCGACGAGAAGCAGTTCTTCGACAACTACGCCGGTGGTGAGGACAGCAAGCGCTTCATCCTCCACTACAACTTCCCTCCGTTCTCGGTGGGCGAGACCGGCCGCATGGGTGGCCTGAACCGTCGCGAGATCGGTCACGGTGCCCTTGCTGAGCGCTCGATCGCTCCGGTGATTCCCGACGAAGAGGACTTCCCCTACGCGATGCGCGTTTCTTCGGAAGTCATGGAGTCGAACGGCTCGACCTCGATGGCGACCGTCTGTGCCGGCACGATGTCGCTGCTCTGCGCCGGTGTGCCGCTCAAGGCTCCGGTCGGCGGCATTTCCGCCGGTCTGGTGACCGAGTGGAATGAGGACGGTACGATGAAGGCGCACAAGGTGCTCCTCGACATCATCGGTTCCGAGGACTTCTACGGCGACATGGACTTCAAGCTTTGCGGCACCGACGCCGGTGTCACGGGCTTCCAACTCGACCTCAAGCTGCCGGGCCTTCCGCTCAGCATCCTCGAAGAGGGTGTGCGTATCGCGAAGGACGGCCGCACCAAGGTCATCGCCAAGATGACCGAAGCGGTCAACGGCCCGCAGGAACTGAGCCCGCACGCTCCCCGCATCGTGTCGGTCAAGATCCCGGCCGACCGCATCGGCGAGCTCATCGGCCCTGGCGGCAAGAACATCAAGGGCATCCAGGCCGAGTCCGGCGCCGACATCAACATCGAGGATGACGGCACCGTGCACATCTACGCCGCCAAGGAGGAAGGTCTCCAGCGTGCGAAGGAACTCATCGACCGCATCTTCGCCGAGATCGAGGTGGGCAAGGTTTACACCGGCCCGGTCGTTTCGGTGACCAACTTCGGTGCCTTCATGGAAGTGCTCCCGGGCAAGGACGGTCTCGTCCACATCTCGGAACTTCAGGAAGGCCGCACCGAGAAGGTCGAGGATGTCGTCAAGAAGGGTGAGAACATCACCGCCAAGTGCATCGGCGTCGATGAGAAGGGCCGCGTGAAGATGAGCCGCCGCGCTTATCTCCGCGACCAGAAGGCCGAGCAGTCTGAAGAGCCGGCAGCCGCCGAGTGATTCGGACCGATTCGATTCCAGCCGTCACCTCGAAAGGGGTGGCGGCTTTTTCGTCGGCTTTGGCGGGATGGATCCGGGTCGGAGGGTGCTGAACATCCAATATCCAACAAGGAATGCTCAATTTCCAATGGGTTGCAGACGTCGCTCAGCGTGACGCGCCCCATTTCTCGTCGAGAGGAACATTCAACATTCGGCAAGGATCGCTCAATGACCAAGGGGGCGCGTGGTGATCCGATGACGCAGGCACCCGAAACGGCTTTTTCACCTGCGTCGCGTCAGGAGCCTACTGCCCGGACTCATCCAGTCGGGAGAACTCCGCGGTCGTGCTGAGGTAGTAGATCCCGCCGAGCGTGCCGAGGACGGCCACGAGCAGAAGAATGGCAATGAGCATGCCGAGGCAGGACTTCATGGGCGGAGTCTCACGGCTTCAGTCTGAAGTTTCAAGCAAAGCCGCGAAAGCGCCATCGGTGCCGTCGCGGTGCGGCAGCGCCTGACGGGTTTCGGCAAGCCGGCACTGCGGGTGGTCCCCGACGAATGCCGCGATCTGGGCTTCGTTTTCCTCGGCTTCGATGGAGCACGTGGAGTAGACGATCCGGCCGCCCGGTTTCAGGCATGGCAGGGCGTTCTCGAGGATTCTGCGCTGAATGGCGACGAGTTCTTCGATGTTGGAAGTCTGCAGTCGCCATCGCACATCGACCCGCCTACGCAGCACGCCGGTGTTCGAGCAGGGAACATCCAGAAGGATCGCGTCGAACGCTCCGTGCCAGCGCTCCGGCGCGGGACGTGTCCAGTCGTGGCATGCGACTTCTCTGGCCGTGATGTGAAGCCGTTCCAGGTTTTCGCGGAGTCGGGGAAGGCGTTTCTCGTTCGAGTCGCTGCAGGTCAGCCACTCCCCTGAGCCTTGGGCGGCCGCGATCAGGAACGCCTTTCCTCCCGGGGCGGCGCAGGCATCCAGAACGAGCTCTTCGGGTTGTGGTGCGAGCAGTTCGACGCAGTGGCGGGTTGCGGGGTCGGTGATGTAGATGGCACCCGAAGCGATAAGGTCGTTCGGGATGGGGCCATCGATCTCGAAGTAGCCGTTGGGGAGATCGGTGCCGGATTCACAACCGGAGCTTCTCTCGCAGAGAGGATTGATCCGCGCGATTGTCGGTGCCGGACGGTTGTTGAAGGCCATCAGTTCGGATGCGGCTTCCGTGCCGAACTGCCTTTTCCACCGGTTGTAGAGCCAGTCGGGATGCGAATGGGCGACCGCCGGAGGAAGAGCGGAGGTATCGAGCAGCTTCGAGCGTGATCCTGCGGCGCGACGCATCACGGCATTGATCAGTCCGCGAACCGGGGCCTTGCCGAGTTCGACGGTTTCGAAGACGGCGGCGTGATCCGGGAGTTGTAGGATCAGCAGTTGGCAGAGTCCGACCCGGAGGATGTCGCGGGTTTCATGGTCGAGCTTGCCTTTCCGGAGTTCACCGATCCAGTGGTCAAGCAACCGCCGGTTCCGAAGGACGCCGATGACGATCGCATTGAGGAGCGCCCGATCGGGGGCGGACAGATTGTTCCTTGAGGCGTGACGCTCGATCAGGCTGTCGGCGTAGGCGTGGCCTTTCGCCCAAGCCCTGAGGATGGATACGGCGGCGCGGCGGGGTGACTTCATGGCATGGTGCCGGACGCCTACGGAGCCGGCCGGAAAGTCCGAAGTTGAAGTCTCGTCGCGCTGCGGGCAAGACCGGGGTCAGTGCCTTCAGACGATCGCGGCGCGACCGATCGATTCGTACTCGAGGCCGGCGGACTTGGCATCCTCGGGGTCGAGCAGATTGCGGCCGTCGAAGACCAGCGGTGTCCGCATGCGTTTGGCAATCTCCGTAAGGTCGGCGTTCGCGAACTGCGGCCACTCTGTGGCGATCACCAGGGCGTCCGCTCCGTCCAGCGTGCCATACATGTCTTCGGAGAAAGTGATCTCACCGGTGAGTTCGCCAAAACGCTTGGCGGTTCCGATCGCCTCCGGATCGGTCGCGGCGAGTGATGCGCCCTCCTCTAGCATTCGCTTGGCCAGCTTGATCGCGACCGACTCGCGGACGTCGTCGGTGTTCTGTTTGAAAGCGAGTCCCCAGAGCGCGATCTTCTTGTCACGGAAGACCCAGAGCTTTTCGCGGATCTTGTTGAGGAAGCGATCCATCTGTTCCGCATTGATCCGCTCGACTTCCTTGAGCAGCCCGAACGGTTGTCCGAGTGCCTCGGAAATGGCGATGAAGGCCTTGATGTCCTTCGGGAAGCAGGAACCGCCGTAGCCGAGCCCGGCATTCAGGAAGGCGCGGCCGATGCGCTTGTCCATGCCGATACCCTCGGCAACTTTCTCGACGTCGGCATTGGACGCCTCGCAAACATTGGCGACTGCGTTGATGTAGGAAATCTTCAGGGCGAGGAAGGAGTTTGCCGCGTGCTTGATGAGTTCGGCCGAGTTGATGTCGGTCACGAGCACCGGGGCGACGAACGGCTCGTAGAGTTTCTGCATCAGCGACAGGGCTTTGTCGTCGTTCGAGCCGATGACAATACGGTCAGGATGGAGCAGGTCGTCGACCGCGCAACCTTCACGCAGGAACTCCGGATTCGAGACAACTCCGAACTCGACCCCATCCGGAGCATAGCGCCGGACCGTCTGGGCCACCTTTTCGCCGGTCTTCACGGGGACGGTCGACTTGTCGACAATCACGCGGTAGCCGATCTCGGGGGTGAGGCACTCGGCGATTTCCCGAGCGACCCTTTCGATGAAACTCAGGTCGACCGATCCATCCGGCTGGGGAGGGGTCGGGACCGCGATGAAGATCACGTCACCGAATTTCACGCCTTCCTCCGTGGAGGTGGTGAACTTCAGTCGTCCGGCATCGACATTCGATTTAACAAGATCCGCAAGACCTGGCTCGTAGATCGGAATCTCGCCCTTCAGGAGCATGTCGATCTTCTCCGGGTTGATATCGACACAGGTGACGTGGTGGCCGACTTCGGCAAAGCAGGTTCCGCTGGTAAGCCCGACGTAGCCGGTGCCGATCATCGTAATGTTCATACGGGTCTGATGGGTGAAAGGGGTGTTGGCGCGGGGGTCCTAGCAAGCCCGGATAGTGCGAACAAGTCTGGCTTCGGAGGTATTTAGTGACCGTTCCGCCACGCGAGCAAGGCGAGAGCCAATCCCGCTACCACGACCGCGCCGAGCACCAGCAAGGCCAAGCCGAACATGCCGCTGAAGGCCAGCGCCATCGCCATCAGGATCATGCCGAGGGCGGCGGCGGTGAAGATCCGGCTGGCGCCCACGGCATCAGATCATGCCGAGCTTCATCTTTCCCTCCTCGGAAATCATGTCCTGGTTCCACGCGGGGTCCCAGACGAGCTCGACCCTTGCGTCGTCGACACCTTCGATGGTCATGATCTTCGCTTGGGCGTCCGCCGCGATCACCGGGCCCATGCCGCATCCGGGGGCGGTCAGGGTCATTTTCACTTCGACGACTTTCCTGCCGTCCTGATCGTCAACACGGCAGTCGTAGACCAGCCCGAGATTGACGATGTCGACCGGGATTTCCGGATCGTAGACTCCCTTGAGCTGCGCCCAGACCTGGTCCTCGACCGGGGCATCCTTGAGCGCGTCCGCCGCAGCTTGCTTTTCCTGTTCCTCCTCAAGGTCGACGCCGAGGGCGTCGGCGTCCTGCGACGAGATCCGGGCGAGCCCGGCCGAGGTCGCGACGGTGAAGGTGCCGCCGAGGCGCTGGGTGATGAAAACGGGGGTGCCTGCGGGCAGGTTGACCGAGTCACCGCTGGGAATCTGGATCGCGTCGATGTCGCGGGTGAGCGTGATCTCCTCTTGCATGGGGAGGAGTGTAGGTCGGAGGCACCCGGGTGCAAGCGGCTTGCGACGGCCCGGATTTCAAGCATGCTTGTGGGGATGAGTCGGAGATCGAGAAAGCGCCGCGGGAAGCCCGCAAGCAAGGGGTCGTGGTGGTTGCGCGCGGTAATTGTGCTGCTGGTGCTGGCCGTGGTGGCGATGGGCGGCGGTTACCTTTGGCTTCGGTCGTGGCTCCACAGCGAGGACTTTCGGACGATGCTTTCCGCCGAAGTCGGAAAGGCACTCGGTGCCGAGGCTGAATTCGGGACCTTTCGTTGGGAAGGGACGACCGTGGATACGAAGTCGTTCGATGCGTCAGGCGGAGCGGTGGTCGGGGAGGTCGATGCCCGCGGCCTTTCGATGAATATCGGACTCGACCGTGTGGGCGAACGGGTGCTCGAACTCCAGACCGCACGAATCAATGAGATCAAAGTCCGGCTGGATCTCCGGGATAAACCTGATGCCGGCCGACAGGAACCGGTGCCTCCGCCGGTGACGCCTTCCGCCCCGAAGGAACCGAAGTGGTATGACCGGTGGGTTCCGAACGAGTTTGAACTCACGGGATTGGACGTCGGGCGCTCGTCGGTCGAACTGATACTCGGGGACGGCCCGATCGAGTTCTCGGGAACCGCGTGGAGTGTCGAGCCCGGGCGTTCGTCCGGCAGCTACGAGGCGATCGGTTCCGGCGGCGAGATCCGATTCCCGTGGGAGTTCGTTCCGGAGTTGAGACTGAACGAAGCCCGGCTTCGCTACCAGGACTCGACGGTCTTTCTGACCGAGTCCGACTTCCGGGTCTACGAGCGAGGCTACGCGACCTTGGTCGGTGAAGCCTCGGTCGGCGGGAGCGGTGGGTATGCATTCACCGGAACGCTCACCGATGTCATGGCCGACGAGGTCGTGACCGAGGACTGGAGGCAACGGATCGAAGGCAAAGTGGAGTCGGACTTCTCGGTGGTGGGAAAAGAGAACGGCCCTTCGGTCAGCGGCCGGGTTCGGCTCCTCGATGGAGTTCTCACAGGATTGCCGGTGCTTGATTCACTGGGGGCCTACGGGGGCAATCCGCGATTCCGCCGGCTGGCATTGAGCGAGGCCTCAGCGGATTTTCATTGGGAGGACGGTTCCCTGCTGCTCACCGATATCAAGATCGGCAGCGAAGGGCTGATGAGGGTCGAGGGTCTGCTCCGGGTCGAAAAGGATGACCGGATCGACGGGCGCTTCCGCGTCGGTCTGACGCCCGGCACCTTGGCGAGAATTCCGGGAGCGGAGACCAAAGTGTTCCTACCCGGCGAGCGGGGGTTGTTGTGGGCTCCGCTTCACGTCACCGGCACGCTCGACGATCCTGAGGAAGATCTGACCGACCGCCTGATCGCCGCGGCTGGATTGCGGATGTTCGAGGTGCTGCCGGAAACCGGGGAGCGGGTGCTGAAATACACCGAGAGGGTGATGAGCGAGGATGTCGCCGACCGAATCGCGGGAACCGGTGGCGTGATCGAGCAGGGAACCGACCTGATCGATCGCGGCAGGGGACTCCTCGACGGAGAAGGGGATGTTCTCGATGAGGCCGAGGACGTCATCCGGCGAGGCACCGATGTCGTCGGGGAAGTAGGCGGCCTGCTGGATGTGATCCGTGGGAAGGACAAGGAAAAGCCCGCGCCACGCACTCCGCCGGAGTCGCCGCGCGAGCCGGAGTAAGGCGGGCTTATTTGATCGTCAGTCTGCGGCCCTTGCCGGTCTCCCAAGCCTTTTTGACGCTGCCGTAGAGCGCATCGAGGTCGCGTAGGTCGAGGATCCGGTATTCGATGGTCCCAGCGTGGGTGGTATCGGGGTACTTCTTCTGCGCCATGTTGTGGACTTCGGTCCCCGCGCGCTGGCCGACACGCTCGATCAGATCCCGGCCGCGATCGACCACCGCACCGAGTCCGTCGCTGCCCATGGCATCGGTGACCGGCTGGATGTGGTAGAAACGGGCGAGAGCGCGACCGGTGGTGTCGATGGTCACCTCGTTGACGATCAGTGAGCCATCGAGAACATACTGGTGCATGCTGATATTGCAGATCCGATCGAGCGCCACCATGTAGTGGCCGCCCGAGAGACTCGCCTGCCAGAAGCGGCGTCGGTCTTCCTCGTCCTTGATGTTCTCGTTCTCTTCTTCCTCTTCGTCAGTGTTGTTGTTGTTCGGCTGACTCGGCGGGTTGCTGTTGAAGGCGCTGTTCTGTGCGAGAGCGACGGTTCCGGTGGTCAGGAACAGGGCGAGGAGGAGATTGAGGATTCTCATGATGGGGCAATGGACACCACGAACCGGCAGAATGCCAGTCCGCGCTGAGGATGTTTTGGAAAACTTAAGTATTGAGGTAAACCCCGGATGGGCGGATAAGTTTCGGGCGTGGTCCGCTTCCGACCCAACGTCGCCGCCCTGATGACCCGCGATGAGGGGCAACTCCTCATTTGCGAGCGGTGGACCGTGCCCGGTGCCTGGCAGTTTCCCCAAGGTGGTGTCGATCCGGGCGAAACCTCACTCGAGGCGCTGCACCGCGAGGTGAAGGAAGAGATCGGTCTGTCGCCGTCGCACTACGAGGTCATCCGCTCCAGAGAGGGCTACCGCTACCTCTATCCCGAGGAAGTGCGTTCAAAGAAGGTCCGCAAGCACGGTTGTCAGGGGCAAGAGCAGGTCTACTACCTCTGCCGCCTCTTGGACGGTGCGCCGGAGGTCGATGTCAACCAGCGTCCGCGCGAGTTCGCGCGTCATCGCTGGATTCCGCCGGAGGAGTTCGATCTCGATTGGCTGCCGGAGTTCAAACGGGACGTCTACCGGCAGGTCATGAAGGACTTTTTCAGGATCAAACTCTGAGACCGAGACGCCGGCGTTCGTCGGTAGCGGCCTCGTGCCACGTTCCCGCTTCGAGATCTCCCAGTTCCAGCCGGTCGATGGCGGTACGGATCAAACGAAGCGTCGGGAATCCGACTGCGGCGGTCATCCGTCGAACCTGCCGGTTTTTTCCTTCGGTCAATGTGAGTGAGATCCAGGTGGTCGGGATCGAGGCCCGGTAGCGAATCGGTGGATCGCGCGGGGGAAACTCCGGTTGAGGGTCGGGACGGATGGCCTTGGCTGGGAGGACGCGATGGCCGCGGATCACGAGCGTTCCCTCCGCGAGGGTCTGGAGAGCTTTCTCGTCCGGTTCACCCTCGACTTGAGCTAGGTAGGTCTTCGGCGCCTTCGAGGCTGGGTTCATCAGGCGGTCCACCAAAGGTTTCTCATCGCTCAGCAGAAGCAGACCTTCCGAATCCATGTCGAGGCGGCCGATTGGCCAGACCGACTTTGGAAAGCCAAAGTCCGCCAAGGTCCGTTGCCCGGGTTGATCGGGCGTGAATTGGCAAAGTACGCCGTAGGGCTTGTGAAAAACGAGCAGCACGCGCCGAGCGGAAACCGAAGCGTTCGCACAGGCAATCCCGGGCTCAATCGATTTGCCTGATGTTTGTTGAAAAACCTTCGATTCGGTGGATTCCCGAATCTCGTGCTACACGACCGGGATGAAAGTGATCCGGACGAAAAAGGGGAAGTCGCGGCGGAAGCCGATGCTGATCGCGGTCGTCGCCGGCATCGGATTGGTCTCCTGCGGAGGAGACACGATGCACAACGGGCGTCTGCCATTCTCGCTGCTCGAGGGCCCGCCACGGGCCGAGGCGAAGCGGAAGGTTTCGCTACGAGGCGCGCCCGAGGGAATGGAGCGGGTGGCCGAACATCCGGGCGGCGCCGTCACGGCCGAGCGGAAGGGAAGGATTCGATACGGGGACGTTGTCGCCTTCTACATGACCCACGACGAATCGCTGTCGGCGCTATCGAAGGGAACGATCCAGAAAGTTCCCTATGAGCTGTTCCGATACGGCCACGTGGCGTTGGTGGTGCCCGATCCGGCCGGGACCGGGGAGCCGAAGCTGCTGCAGGTCGCAATGAAACAGGCGGTGAATGCCGACGAGGGACTCGGGTATCTCGATGGCAAACGCTGGCATGCTTATCGCCCGCCATCGGGGAGCGTGAATGTGAATCGTCTGGGCGAGTTCACCCGTACGGTGGTGGAGCGGGCTGACGACCCGAAGGAGGCTTATGATTACGGGGGTGTGCTCGGTTGGAAGAACCGGCCTTGGCAGCCGGAGTCGGTGGCGGATGTCGGGGAGAGCTACAGTTGTGCCACGCTCGTGGTCGCGGGTCTTCACTACGCCGGATATGAACTTGATGCCGTCCATCGTGGTGGACGACTGGACGTGGTGACGCCTCGCCAGGTGATCGAAAGCCGCGGCTGGGCGAGGGCGGATTCGTCCGAAACGCTCGGAAAGGCGTTGGGGTGGCGCTAACGCTTCTTGTCGCCGAGGCCCTTCATCAGGCTGTCGAGGTCACCGAGGTCGGGCATGCCGCCGCCCATTCCGGGGAAGCCTCCACCGCCGCCGAGAGCTCCGAGGCCGCCCATCATCTTCTTCATCTTCTTCGGCGAGCGCATCATCTTGCGCATCTCGCCGAACTGCTTGAGCAGCCGGTTGACCTCGACAAGTGTCGAGCCCGAGCCGTTGGCGATCCGTTGGCGGCGCGATCCCTTGATGATCTCCGGTCGGCGGCGCTCGTCGGGAGTCATGGAAAGTACGATGGCTTCCGTACGCTTGAGCCTTTTCGGATCGAAAGCGGCGTCGGGGAGCTGCTTCTTCATCTTGCTGAAGCCGGGCATCAGCGAAAGAAGACCCTTCATGTCGCCGAGCTTGCCGATCATCTTCATCTGGTCGAGGAAGTCGTAGAAGTCGAACTTGCCGGAGGCGAGGCGCTCCATCGACTTCATCGCGTCCTTCTCGTCGATCCGCGTCGCGACCTGCTCGACCATTCCGACGACGTCGCCCATGCCGAGGATCCGGTCGGCCATGCGGTCCGGATGGAACTCGAACAGCTGGTCGAGCTTCTCGCCCTCGCCGGCATACTTGATCGGCTTGCCCGTGACCGCACGCATCGAGAGCGCCGCGCCACCGCGGGCGTCACCGTCAAGTTTGGTGAGGATGATGCCGTCGATGCCGACCGCTTCGTCGAAGTGGCGGGCGACCGAAACGGCGCCCTGGCCGGTGGCCGCATCAGCGACCAACAGGGTCTCCTGAGGCTTCAGGAAGGCATGGAGTTGCTTGAGCTCCTCCACCAAGCGTTCGTCGATTTCCTGGCGGCCTGCGGTATCGAAGATCACGACGTCGCCGTCCTGGGAGTCGGCCCATGCAAGCGCTTCCTTGGCGACCTTGACGACATCGGACTCGGAGGCGTCGGGCGTGTAGACGGGTACACCGACCTGTCCGGCGACGGTCGCCAGTTGGTCGATTGCCGCGGGTCGGTAGAGGTCGCAGGCGATCAGCAGCGGCTTGCGTCCCTCGCGCTTCAGGCGGTTGGCGAGTTTGCCGGCGGTGGTCGTCTTGCCGGCGCCGTTGAGCCCGCAGAGAAGGATCCGGCCGGGCGAGTCGAGGTTCAGCGGGACCTGGTCGCCACCGAGCAGTTCGGCGAGTTCGTCGTGGAAGATTTTGACGATCTGCTCGCCCGGCTTGATCGACTTGAGGACGTCGGCCCCCATGGCCTTTTCCTTCACGTGGGCGATGAAGGTCTTCGCCACGGTGAACTCGACATCCGCCTCCAGCAACGCCAGCCGGATCTCGCGGAGGGCGTCGGTGATGTTCTTTTCGGAAATCTTCCCGACACCGCGCAGGTTGCGGAAGGTCTTGTCGAGGGAATCGGAGAGGGATGAGAACATGGTGGAAAGTGATCGGTGGGCGGGGCAATGAACCGCCAAGACGCCAAGGACGCCAAGGCTGGAATTGCGGCATAGGAAGTTTCAGTCCCTCGGGACGTAGGCGACCTCGCGGTCGATGCGGAAAGTCCAGCGGAGGGGCTCGGGTGCGGGCTCGCCGTCCGAGTCCTTCCAGGTCACCTCGACCTTGCACAGGGGCAGGCGAAGGTGGCGGTTGGTTTTCCAGCTGACCGTCTTGGAATCGGCGTCCCAGCTCGCGGGAACCGTGCCGAAACCGCCGATCTTCATCACAAGCGACTCGGGATCGAGGTCCTCTGCTTCGGACAGGTCGGCAGAAATCACCGGCAGACGGTCGCCGATCAGGGCGCCGGGGCGGGGTTCGACCGGGTAGGGAGTGCTCGCGGCGACGGCCGCGATCGCTCCGGCGGTGTCTCCGGCGGAAGGCGTCACGAATCTCACGGCTTGGTCGAAGATCGGGTCGTGGGTCCCGAGCACGACGTAGCGGGGCAGGGTGAGATTGTCCGTATCCCGCTTCACCTTGCCGGGGATGACGGTGAACAGGTGACCGTAGCCGAACTCTTCGGCGAGGGTGAACATTTCGGCGGTGTGGTAACCGCCGGGGTAGGCGTAGGTGGTCACGGCATCTCCGAACTTCGACTCGAGGAAGCGCTTCGACTCGCCCATCTCGTCGCGCAGGAACTTGTCGTAGGCGTCGGGCCCCTCGCGGCGGTGCGTCTTGACCGCTCCCGGATACGGATGGCTGACCGAGTGGCTGCCGACGGTGCCGCCGTGCTTCTTCATCTCCTTGATCATCTCCGTGGTCAGCGCTTTGCCACCGCCGTCGACGTAGTTCTTGTAGAGGAAAAGGGTGAACGGGTAGCCGAACTCCTTCAGCACGGGAAAGGCGTCGGTGTATGTCGATTTCCAGCCGTCATCGATGGTGATCACCACCGATTGCTTGGGGATCTCCTTCTCGCCCCGCTTCCATGCCTGGAAATCCGCCATCGGGATGACCGGCAGGTTCAGCTCGCGCAGGGTTTCCATCTGTTTGCGGAACTTGTCCGTGCGGATGCGCATTTCGGTCTCCGGCTCCGACTCGGAGAAGTCGTGGTAACCGAGCACCGCAACCCGGACGCCGTCGTCGACCGCCGGGGCGGGAGCCGCCATCAAGGATCCGACAAGAAGCAAGCAACAGGGGATGAACCGCATGAGTTCAGTGTGCCCTGAAAATCCCCAAACTCAAGCGGGCACACCTCAGAAGGTGCCGTTGAGCTTGCGGCCGGTCCAGAAGATCGAGAGCAGCAGGACCACCACCGCGATGGTCACCCACTGGGTCCACAGCGGCAGTCGGTTCTCGATCGGACGGGGCTCCGGCAGCGCCTCGATCTCGCGGATCAGGTCGGCCAACTGCGCGGGCTCGATCATCCGGCCGCGGGCGATGCGCGCCATTTCCTCAAGGACTTCGGGGCGGGCGGGTTGGCCGACTTTCTCGAGTTCGACCCCTTGGGCCAGCAGCGTGGTTTCCACGGCCTCGCCCTCATCGCCGCCGATCTTGGCCGCAAGCTTCCATTCGCCCGGCTGAGTGATCCGCAGACGGCCGCTGAAGGAGCCCCAGGCGCTTTCGTTTTTCTCAAGGGAGACCCGCTGGCTCGAGCCGTCGGGCAGGGTCGCATCAACCACCACGCGTCCTTCTTCGAGCGGAGCTCCGTTCGGATCGAAGGCGTTGGCGTTGAGCGTGACGGTATCGCCCGGGTTCGGACGCTCCGGAGAGTAATAGAGGCGGATGCGTTGGCCGGCGGCCATGTTCCGCTGGTAGGACATCCAGCGGGCGACCTGGCCCCAGAAGCGGTAGTGGTATTTGTCCTCCACGCCGCGCCGCCAGCGCCAGGCGGAATCGATGCCCATGTAGAGCACCTTGCCGTTGCCGGCGGTGCCCGTGACGATGATCGGGGTGGGGCCGAAATTCGTCCTGCGGTTGGCGTGAACGGCGAGGACCTCCGCGCCGCCCTTGGCCTTGAGGACAGCCGAGTGCCAGTAGAAGCCCGGGAGCGAACGCCAGACGTCGGGATTTCCTTCCTCGGTGTCGGCCAGAAGCGTCAGGAGCGAGCCGCGGCCTTCGCCAGTGAGCTCCAGCGGAGACGCGATGGTGTCAATGATGCCGCCCGTCTGGTCCGCATCGAGCACGACCGGCATCAGTTCACCGAGCTTCGTCTCGATCAGCGAGCGTTGGTTGCCTTTCGGCCCGGGCAGGAAGACCACTCCGCTTGCCTGGTTCTCGACGAGGCCGGCGATCATGTCGCATTGCTCCTCGGTGAGTTGGCCGGGGTTGTTGCCGACGTCGCCGATCATCACCACGTCGTAGCGGGCGAGTTCCTCGGGTTCCGACGGGAACTCCTGAATGTAGTCGGGGCCGTCGCCCATCCCGAGGGTCGGGTGGAAGAGCATGCAGGAAAGATCGACACCCGGGTCGCGGGAGAGCGCGTTGCGAAGGTAGCGGTATTCCCAGCGCGGCTCCGACTCGATCACCAGCACCTTGATCGACTCCGGTCTGCCCGAGAGGGTAAAGCGGCGGGAGTTGTTGGTCTCGATGCGCTCGCCATCGGCCAGCGGGACGGTCAGCTCCAGCGTGTTGGATCCTTCGTTCTCGATCTTCCAGAGGATCGACTCGTACGTCGATTCGCCGGGGGGAAGTACGACTTCCTTCGTACGTTCGCGACCGTCCTTGTCGCGGAGTCGGACGACAGTCCTCACCTCGCGCTCAAGAGAGGATCGGATGGTGAACGGGATTTGGACGTTCTCACCGACAATGCCATAGGTTGGCGCCGTGACGGACAGCAGGTCGAGATCGGGCAGGCGGGTGCCGCTTCCGGTGGGGATCGTGAACAGCGGAACGCCCCGTTGAAGCAGCTTCTGAGCGGCCACGACCGGTGGCTGGCCGAGGTTGAAGTCACCGTCGGAGAACAGCACCACGGCCCGCAGGTTGTCCTGCTCCTCAAGCAGCTTGAGAATGGGTTCGCTGAGATCGGTGCCGGCGAGCTGTCCCTTGTCCTCCGGGGGTAGGGCGATATCGCGCTCGATGAGTTCGTTGGAGCCGTCGCCGGCAAGCGAGGCGCGGAGCTCGTCGGTAACCACCGCTTCGACCCAGTCAGTCCGGGTGACGATGGGGCGGGATATATCGATGTCCGCAGGGACTTCGGCGTCGAGGGTGGTCATCGAGCCCGAGGCGTCGGTCAGGATCGCGACCGACGGTTTGCTCTCGGGATGAAGCACGGTCCGCCACTCCGGCTTCCACAGCAGCAGCACCGCGACCAGTGCGATGAGGAAGCGCAGCGCCTCAAGAAATCCGGTGCGGCCCTTGTGCGGGCTGCGGCCCCAGGCCAGCACGCACAGGGCGCCGATGGCCACCAGCGTGATGATGCCGATCCCGAGTGTCAGCGGGGTGGGCGAGAAGTGCAGGTGCTGGAACAGGGTGAAACTCACTGGATGGGAGTGGTCAGCGGAGCGATGAGGGCTGGGCGCCTGCGGTCGGCTTCTCGACCGTCGTCACGGGTTTCGGCAGGCATAGCAGCGCCTCGGAAAGCAGGAAGAAGAGCATTGCGACGAGGAAGGCCCGCCAGACGTCGCGCGAGATGTTCTCCTGTCCGGATGTGCTGGTGTCCTCGAACAGGGAATAGGTGGTGCCCTCGAGGAGGGTTTCGAAGGCCTTTGCCTCGATCTGGCCCTCGAGATCCTCAACGGCGGGGCGGTTCACCGCGCGAATGCGGTCGCCGAAGCGGTAGACCCCCGCCACGAACTCGGGTTCGGCGCTGGCTTCATCGGTGTACTCGTCGAGACGCTCGCGGACCTCGTTGGGGCCGGGCTGGGCCTCGGGAGATCCAAGTTCAACGACGTAGCCGCTGTCGAAGCGTCCGGCACCGGCGAGGACCGCTCGCTGGGCCACCGGAAGGAGGACATCGGCGTCGGCGAGGTTGGACCACGAGTAGTCCGGTTGGGATCCGACGAACCATGCGGTCCCGCGGCCAACGACGCGCCGGACCAAGAATGGCTCGGTGTCGTCCCAGCGGGCGAGAATGGTGCTCTCGCCGGTAGGGACGCGGCGCTTTACGGCACGCAGTCGGTCAGCCGGGATCGGGGTACCGTCGATGCCGTCGCGGAGCAGGCCGTCATTGCGGTTCCAACTGTCGAGAATGAAGAACTGCTCGGCGGGTGGGCGGCTGATCGGTGACCACGCCACTCCGAGAAACTCGGCTGCGGAATCGCCTTCGGGAGCGAGGAACACGACGTGGCCGCCATCGTTGATGAAGCGATCGAGTTCTTCGGCCACCGGGCCTTCGGGCAGCGGAGCGGTCCAGAAGACGGTGGCGATCCCCTCGGTGAGGAAGCTGGCGAGTGCCGCTGGATCGATCCGCTCGGCCGTCTGCCCGCCAAAGCCGCCCGGAGCGGAGGCGAGAAGCAGGTAGTCGGCGGACTCGCCGGTCGACGCCACGACCGCGGAACGCACGGGAAGCGCCGGTCCGTAGGCAAAGTAGCCGACATTGTCGCGTGGATTGCCGTCGCCCGGAATCGAGACCCAGCCGCTTCCGCTGCGCTCGGTATCGGGCACCGGCATGGAGCGGAAGAAACGCAGCTGCTGGCCGGGGATGCGCACGGTTTCGGTCGACCGGGTGCCGTTCAGGGTGGTGGTGACCGGCAGATTGAGCGGAGTGAGCGCGTCGCCCGAGCGGGTGATCTCGAGTTCCAGTTCGAGGCGTTCGCCGGCGCGACGCGACGAGACGACCCGGATCGACTGGTTGCCGGCGCTCTTTCCGGAAAGCGACAGGATGCGGATCCGGGGTGGCTGGGGCAGGTTGGTGAGAGCGGCGCGCACGTTGCTCCAGCGATCGTCTCCCGGAGCCCAGTTGGAACCCTGCAGGTCCGAGGCGATCCACAACTCGTTCCGGCCCGGCGTTTCGGCGAGGAACTCGGTGGCACCGGCCAACAGGTCGGGAAAGTCGGCGGCGGTGTCGGTGGTGGCGGTGGCCGAGAGTTCCGGAAGGACCTCCGGGGACAGGATGTCCTGAGGTTTTCCCGATGCGCTGTCGATCAGCACCAGGCGCGTGCCGCCGAGGTCGGCGATCGCGTCCCCGATCCGCTGGATCGCCAAGGCGCGCCGCGGCACACCGCCGGACTCCGGGTTCGACTCCATGCTGGCCGAACGGTCGAGGATCAGGACCACGACGTCCGGCTTGCCGGCGCCAAGACCGAGAAAGCTGCTGATCACCGGCAGGGCGGCGGCGGCGACCAGCGCCGCGATGCCGAGAGCGCGGCAGGTGAGGATGAGGATGTGCCGCAGTCGCTTCTTGCCGCGCGACTCGCGGGTCGCCTTGAGCAGGAACTGCATTGCCGCCCATTTCACCGTCTTGTGGCGGCGGCGGTTGAGCAGGTGGATGATGATCGGAGCCGAGGCCGCGAACATGCCCCAGAGCATCCATGGCTGTAAGAAAGTCATCGTGCTCCGGTGGTGTTCATTTCCCCTTCGGCAACCGTGCCGTGAGGAATTCCCTCAACAACGGTTCGAGGGGGGTGTCGGTGGGGACCAGTTGGTAGTCCGCGTTGGCGTCGTGGCACTTGTCCTTCACGGCGGCCATGAAGTCCTTCAGGGCCGAGTGGTATTCCTCGGCGACGAGCGCGGGTTCTACGACGAGTGCCGTACCATCCTCCATGTCGACGAAGCGGTGCGGACGCTCGAAGTCGAACGAGAGTTCCTGCGGATCCATCAGATGGAAAACCGAGATGTCGTGCTTGCGGTAGCGGAGGTGCTGGAGTGCGTCGGCGAGGCCTTCTGGGTCCGTGAACAGGTCCGAAAGGATGACGACGAAGGCACGCTGGCCGATCTTCTCCGCGATCGTATGGAGCGCGGGGACCAGGCCGGTCTCGCCCTCGGGTTCGAGGTTCTTGAGGGTCTCGAAGATCCGTTGTAGGTGCGCCGCCCGCCTGCTGGGCGGGACTTCCAAATGGAGCTTCTCCGTGCAGAGCGAAAGGCCGGCGGCGTCGCCTTGGTTGACCAGCAGATAGGCGAGCGAAGCGGCGATGCGGCGGGCGTATTCGACCTTCGACTCACCGTGGCCGGAAAAGGCCATCGAGCCGGATGCGTCGACGACGAAGTAGGCACGGAGGTTGGTATCGGCCTCGAACTCCTTGATGTAAAACCGGTCGGAACGCGCGAAGGCCTTCCAGTCGAGCCGGCGTGTATCATCGCCCGGGACGTATTTCCGATACTCCGCGAACTCGACCGACGAGCCACGGTTCGGCGAGCGGTGCTTGCCCGCCACGTTGCCGATCATCGGCATGCGACTCTCGACCGGCAGCGCGCCGAGGCGGGTCAGCAGGTCGTGGTCGAGGAACTCGTAGCTCATGGGTCGTCAGTCGTCGGAAACGCCGGTGGACGGGCGGCATCGCCCGCTCCGGAGCGACTCAACTTTCCGCCATCTCCTTGATCAGGCGCTCGACGACCTTCTTCGAACTCATGCCTTGGGATTCGGCGGCGAAGTTGGTGATGACCCGGTGGCCGAGGACGGATGCGGCGACGGCCTCGATGTCCTCGAGGCTGGCCATGTAGTTGCCGTGGAGCGCCGCGCGGGCCTTGGCTCCGAGGATCAGGTATTGGACGGCACGGGGGCCTGCGCCCCATGCGACGTAGTCGCGGATCCAGTCGGGGGCTTCGGTCAGTGCGGGGCGTGTCTTGCGCACGATCGCCACGGCGTAGTCGTAGAGGTGTTCCGGGACCGGAACGCGACGCACGAGCGACTGGTAGGCCATGACTTTCTGGCCATCGAGAAGATGGTTGAGCTCCGGACGGGCGCTGCCGGTCGTGGCGCGGGCGATCTGCTTTTCCTCCTCGGCGTCCGGATAGTCGACCTCGATCAGGAACATGAAGCGGTCGAGCTGCGCTTCGGGAAGGGGATAGGTGCCTTCCTGTTCGACCGGGTTCTGGGTCGCGAGGACGAAGAACGGAGGTTGCAGGTCGTAGGTGTGACCGAGAACGGTCACCTTGAGCTCCTGCATCGCCTCAAGCATCGCCGACTGGGTTTTGGCGGGAGCGCGGTTGATCTCGTCCGCCAGAACGATGTTGGCGAAGACCGGGCCTTTCACGAATTCGAACTCGCGTCGGCCGCCGACGCCGCTTTCCTGAATGATGTCGGTGCCGGTGATGTCGGCGGGCATCAGGTCGGGCGTGAACTGGATGCGGTTGAAGCTGAGATCGAAAGTCTGGGCGACGGATGAAACCAAGAGGGTCTTCGCCAGTCCCGGCACACCCATCAGCAGCGCGTGACCGCGGGCGAAGAGACAGATCGCGAGTTTCTCGATCACGTCTTCCTGGCCGATGATCGCCTTGGAGAGCTCCGCCTTGAAAGCCGCGTAGGTCTTGCCGAGATCATCGATCGCCGCGACGTCGTCGGGAGGGAGCTGGAATTCGGAGGAGGCGGGTGCCGGTTCGGGAGCCGGTGCAGGCGCCGGATCGGAAGTAGGGGTGGGCACGGGTTCGGGCGCGGGCGAATCGGTCAGGGTGTCGTCCATGGATATGGGGAATTCGGCTTCAAAGCGACGCTAGGGTCGGGCTTCGTTTTGTCGAGTCATGAGAATCTTCGCCGGACTTGCCACCCGGACGGGGTGCGGTGAAGGTGCGGCATGTTGATTCGTTTGCTGGTTGCGATGGCGTTGGTTTCGGTGGCTACGGCCGAGGAAAGCAAGTGGGTGTCCTTGTTCGATGGCAAGACCCTTGAGGGCTGGACCTCCTCCAATGGCGGCAAGCCCGGCAAGGGGTGGGAAGTGGTCGACGGTAGCATCCACCGTGCCGCCAAGTCCGGCGACCTGATCTCCGCCGAGGAGTTCGACGATTTCGAGTTGGAGTTCGAGTGGCGCGTGTCACCCGGAGTGAACAGCGGACTGAAATACCGGGTCCGCAAGACGCCCGCCGGGTGGATCGGTCCGGAATACCAGATCCTCGACGATGCGAAGCACTCCAACGGCAAGAACCCGAAGACCTCGGCCAGCGCGATGTATGTGATGTTTCCGGCGAGTGAGTCGAAAGCACTCGCGCCGGTGGGGGAGTGGAACCGGTCCAAGATCGTGGTCTCGGGCAAGAAACTGGAGCACTGGCTCAACGGGAAACTCGTTGTGGCGGCCGAGGTCGGATCGGAAGCTTGGGCGGCGGCGAAGAAGTCGAGCAAGTTCGCGAAAATCGAGGGATATGGGGAACCGGGACCGGGCAAGATCCTGCTTCAGGATCATGGCGGGGAAGTTTGGTTTCGATCGCTTCGCATTCGAGCACTCTGAAACACTCCTCGGGATGGCGGGGAAATCGGTCGGAAAATTTCGATTTCCCGCTTGTCAGCCCCCAATCCTCTGCTAAACAGCCCGCCCGCTCCGCACCGGTGCGCGACCTGTCGTCGCCATCCGCCGCGTGGCGGCATCCGCTCACCAACGAGTCCCATGGCACGAATTTTCGGCATCGAAATCCCCAACGAAAAGCGCATCGAGGCGTCGCTCCGTTACATCTACGGTATCGGAACAACCACCGCGTCGCGCATTCTTGAACACGCAGGCATCGACCCCAACCTCCGGACCGGACAGCTGTCCGAGGACCAGTTGGTAAAGATCGGCACCGTGATCCAGAGCGAGGGGATCATCATCGAGGGCGACCTCCGCCGTGAGAAGCAGGCCCAGCTCAAGCGCCTGACCTCGATCAACTGCGTGCGCGGCATCCGCCACAAGCGAGGCCTTCCGGTCCGTGGCCAGCGCACCCGCACCAACGCCCGCACCCGGAAGGGCAAGCGGAAGACCGTGGGCGTGAAGAAGTAAGGGCGACACTGAGATTCTAGCATTCACCGACGATGGCTGACGAAGAAACCAAGAACGAAGCTCCTGACACTGGTTCGGAGGAAGCGGCTGCCGCCCCGAAGGCGGAGACCCCGAAGACCGAGGAGACTCCCGCGGCACCTGCTGCCGAAGCCAAGGGCGAGGAAGCAAAGCCTGAGGATGGCGGCGCTCCGAAGAAGGAGGAGAAGCGCGACATTTTCGCCGAGATCGCCGGCGCCGAAGAGGGTCAGATCAAGATCCACAAGGCCAAGGGATCGAAGAACATCTCGAAGGGCATCGTCCACGTGACGGCCACCTTCAACAACACGATCGTCAGCGTCACCGACGCCAGCGGCAACACCATCGGCTGGTCGAGCGCCGGCAAGATGGGCTTCAAGGGTTCGCGCAAGAGCACGGCCTACGCCGCCCAGGTGGTTTCGCAAGACGCCTGCCGCCAGGCGATGGGCCACGGCCTCAAGGAGGCTGAAGTCCGCGTCAAGGGTCCGGGTTCGGGCCGTGAGTCGGCCGTTCGTGCCGTCCAAGCACTCGGCGTCGATGTCACCGGCATCCGCGACGTCACCCCGATCCCGCACAACGGTTGCCGTCCGAAGAAGGCCCGCCGCGTTTAATTTCCCCACACTTTACTGAATCATGGCTCGTTACACCGGACCCCGCGCGAAGATCAGCCGCCGCTTTGGCGTCGCTCTCTTCGGTTCCTCGAAGGCCCTCGAACGCCGCAACTTCCCGCCCGGGCAGCACGGTCTCCGTGCCGGCCGGAAAAAGAAGAGCGATTACTCGATCGCGCTTGGCGAGAAGCAAAAGCTCCGCTTCCAATACGGCGTTCTCGAAAAGCAGTTCCGCGGTTATTACGAAGAGGCCGCACGTCGCCGGGGTGTTACCGGTGAGATCCTGCTCCAGCTTCTCGAGCAGCGCCTCGACAACGTTTGCTACCGCCTCGGCTTCGGCAACACCCGCGCCGCCGCGCGCCAGCTCGTCAATCACGGCCACGTTCTCGTGAACGGCACCAAGGTCGACGTTGCCAGCTATCAGGTGAAGCCCGGTGACAAGATCAAGATCGGCTCGAAGCCGTCGGCCCAGCAGCTCGCGCTGCGCATGATGGACCTGACCCAGTCGGTTCCGCTGGTTGACTGGCTCACTCTCGATCGCGAGACGATGGAAGGCATCGTCGAGCGCGTCCCCGAGCGTTCCGACATCGATCCGCTGGTCAACGAGCAGCTCATCGTCGAGCTCTACTCGCGCTGATCCGGAGGACATTTTTTCGACGGCGCCCGGGGGAAACCCCGGGCGTTTTCGCGTTCATGGCTTGCGTGACGGGAATTCATTGCCATTTGGCTTTTCCAGAGCTGCAAGATGAGCGAAACCGCCTGCCCGTCCATGAGCAATCCCTTCCGCGAAGATCTCGTTTCACGAAACCGTCCCCAGCCCTGCACGGTGGTTATTTTCGGCGCCACCGGCGACCTGACGCACCGCAAGCTGGTTCCGGCACTCTACAACCTCGCGGTGGACGGCGAACTGCCTCCCGGTGTGAAGATCGTCGGCTTCGCGCGTCGCGACAAAAGCGATGCCGAATTCCGTGCCGGACTCGAGGAACTCAACCGCAAGGTGTCGCGCTCCGGCCACGACGACGAGATCTGGGACCGCTTCGTCGAAAGCATTCATTATCACAAGAGCGAGTTCACCGATGACGATGGTTACCGGCGTCTTGCCGAGCGCCTCGACGAGATCGATCGGGATCGCGGAGGCAAGGGCAACCGCCTGTTCTACATCGCCAGTGCTCCCGAGTTCTTCGATGACATCCTCGAACACCTGAAACAGGCGGGTCTCAACGAGTCGGCCGAAGGTTGCTGGTCGCGGGTGATCGTGGAGAAGCCGTTCGGTACCGATCTCGCGACGGCGCAGCACCTCAACCAGGTGGTCAACCGGACCTTCGAGGAAAAGGACACCTACCGGATCGACCATTACCTCGGGAAGGAAACGGCGCAGAACCTGATGGTGCTCCGGTTTGCCAACGCGATCTTCGAGCCGCTCTGGAACAGCCGCTACATCGACCAGATCCAGATCACCTGCTCAGAGAATCTCGGCATGGAAGGCGGACGGGGAGGTTACTACGACAAGTCCGGTGCGTTGCGGGACATGGTGCAGAACCACCTGTTGCAGCTTCTCAGTCTCGTGGCGATGGAGCCGCCGACCGACCTCAGCGCGGACGGTGTGCGGGACGAGAAGGTGAAGGTGATCCGCTCGCTGCGTCAGTGGGACACCGCCAAGAAGGTCGCGGAGAATGTCGTGCGTGCCCAATACACCGCCGGCCATGTCGATGGGGTGAGCGTTCCCGGCTACTGCGAGGAAGACCGCGTGGATCCCGAGAGCCAGACCGAGGCGTATGTCGCGCTGCGTCTGATGATCGACACGTGGCGTTGGAGCGGCGTGCCGTTCTACATCCGCATGGGCAAGCGTCTGCCGAAGAAGGCGACCGAGATCTCGGTGCATTTCAAGGCGCCGCCCTGCGTTCTCTTCAGCGCGCTTCCGGGTGGTGTGCCCGGTGGTAACGTGCTGGTGATCCGGATCCAGCCGGACGAGGGAATTTCGCTGCGCATGGTTTCCAAGATCCCGGGCACCAGCCTGCGTCTCGAACCGGTGAAGATGGATTTCCACTACGCGACGAGCTTCGGCAAAGGCAGCCCGGAAGCCTACGAGCGGCTGTTGCTCGACGCGATGGCGGGCGACGCGACCCTGTTCGCGCGGCGGGATGAGGTTGAGGAGGCATGGCGTTTCATCGACCACATCGAGCGTGCGTGGCACGAAAGCGATTCCCCGCCTCCGATGGCCGAGTTTGTTGCCGGCACGTGGGGGCCGAAGGAGGCCGACGATCTTCTCACGGCCGACGGTCATTCCTGGCGCAGACTCTGATCCCTTGCAGCGACGATGAGCGAAACCCTTTCCATGCATCCCGAACTGGGTCGCGAAGTCCCGATCGGCTCGATCGATCGGGAACTGCACCAACTGTGGGAGGAGGACGATGCGCGGACCAACGCCTCACTGATCAATCTCGCCGTCTACTCCGAGGAGCCCGACGCGCTGGTTCGAAATTCGGCAGCCGTCCGTGAGCTGACTCGCGAGCATGCCTGCCGGGCGATCCTGATCGGTATCGACCGTGAGGCCGAGGAGGCCTCGATCCGGGCGTGGATCACGGCGCATTGCCATCTCAGCCACGGTCAGAAGTCGGTTTGCTGCGAGCAAATCGCTTTCGCGCTCACCGGTCGGGCGACGGGCCGGCTCCGGAACACCGTTTTCGCTCACCTGAATTCCGATCTGCCGCTGATTCTTTGGTGGCAGGGGGAGCTCAGCCCGATTTTCAGCGAGCGCTTCTACAGTCTCGTCGACCGATTCGTCTTCGATAGCTCGTCGTGGAAGGATCCACTCGATTCCTTCAGCCGGATCCTCGAGGCAAGCGAGACGTCGAACCGACTGGTTGTGCAGGACCTGTCGTGGACCCGCTGCTACCAGTTCCGTGTTTCGGTCGCGGCGCTGTTCGACGACCCGGTGGCTTCCGAGTCGGCCGGGGCGATCCAATCGGTGAGAATCGTCCATCACCCGGACCATCGGTTGACCGCCCTGCAGCTTCTGGCCTGGCTCGCGGTTCAAGCGGGTTGGCGCGACGGGCTTGAGCTGCATCTGGCGGACTCCCGCCGGGGCGGGAATGGGGAGAGTTTCTCGTTTGAGTCGGCCACGGGCCAGGCGATCACGGCCACTTTGGTGCCCGATGCCGACGGTCCGCCGCTCGGAAGGCTCGAAATTGAGGCCGGTGAGGTTCGTATCGATGTCGTCCGCGATCCCGGCAGCAGCCATCTTCTCCGCCGTCTCGAATGCGGAGGACACCGCTCCGAATCTCCGGCACCGGTGGATCCTGACGGTTCGGTCGAACTCGTCGGTGAGCAGCTTTCCCGCGGTGGCAAGAACTCCTTGTACCGCAAGATCCTGCCGCGATTCCTTGAACTCCTTTCCTGCTGATATTGGCATGTTTCCGGCTCTCCCGCCCATGCCCCACACGCCCCTCCATGCGGACTCCCGTTGGCATGAAAGGGGCTTGAACCCCTACCGGCGAGGTCGCATGTTCCGCGGCCCCGGACGCCGGTTGATTTCCTGACATGATCCGACTTCCCGACGACGCACCGTTCACACCCGAGCAACGTGCCTGGCTTGAGGACTTCCTCAGCAAGGCCCTCGCCGGAGTTGCCATCCCGAGTGCCCCGACCGGTCCCGCAGTGCCGGTGACCATCCTGTGGGGTTCCCAGACCGGCAATGCCGAAGGGCTTGCCCGCAAGCTGGGCAAGCGGATGAAGAAGGGCAATTTCGAGCCCGAGATCTTCGATATGGCGGAGTACGACCGCGAGCGGCTCCCGAAGGAAAAGAACCTGCTCATCATCACGTCGACCTACGGTGATGGAGAGCCCCCTGATAATGCGGCGGACCTCTACGAGTGGATTCTCAGCGACGCCGCCCCGCAACTCGGGGATGTCTCGTACTCGGTGCTGGCGCTCGGTGACACGAGCTATCCGGACTTCTGCAAGTGCGGTATCGATTTCGACCAGCGCCTCGCCGCCTTGGGAGCGAGCAAGATCCAGGACCGGGTCGACTGCGATGTCGACTTCGACGACGAATTCAAGGCTTGGTCGGAGGGGGTGATCGGAGTCCTTTCTCCGGAGTTCGAGGTGGTGCCGGGTGCGGTGTCGGCTCTCGACCAGCAAGAGGAAGGCTACTCGAAGAAGCGCCCGTTCCCGTCGACGATCCTCAACAATTTCAACCTCAATACCGGCGGGGCCAAGGAGACCCATCACGTCGAGCTCTCCCTCGAGGGTTCCGAACTCGTCTACGAGGTCGGTGACGCGCTCGGCGTGGTCCCGGCCAACCCGCCCGAAGTGGTCGACGAGATTCTCGCGAATCTGCCGTTCAAGACGGACACCGAAGTGCCTCTGCCTGACGGCACCGAAGGTCCACTCCGTGATGCGCTGATCTATTCCTACGACATAGGTACGATCAACAAGTCGCTCATCCAGAAATGGCAGGAGCGCAGCGGTTCGCCGTTCCTTCGCTCGCTGGTCGAGGCTGACGACAAGAAGGCTTTCGAGGACTTCTCGTGGGGTCGCGACCTGATCGATCTGGTCGTCGATCATCCGGCCGACTTCGCCGATGGCGAGGACTTCGTCGGCATCCTGAAGAAGCTGCAGCCGCGTCTTTACTCGATCGCTTCAAGTCCGAATGCCCACCCGGGTGAGGTTCATCTCTGCGTCGGGATCGTACGCTACGAGAGTCATGGTAGAAAGCGTGGCGGAATCTGTTCCACCTTCCTTTCCGATCGTTCCGACGGCACCACGCCCGGTGTGTTCGTTCACAGCAACAAAGCGTTCCGTTTGCCCGAGAGCGGCGACACGCCGCTGATCATGGTGGGACCCGGAACCGGTATCGCTCCCTTCCGTGCGTTTCTCGAAGAACGCAAGATCAGTGGGGCGAAGGGCGCGAACTGGCTGTTCTTCGGCAACCCGCACCAGTCGACTGACTTCCTCTACGAAGACGAACTCACCGCCTTCAAGGAGGACGGAACGCTGCAGCGTCTCGATCTCGCCTGGTCTCGCGACCAGAAGCAGAAGGTCTACGTGCAGAACCTGATGACCGAAAACGGCGCCGAGCTCTGGAAGTGGCTTGGGGAGGGTGCCGCCTTCTACGTCTGCGGTGATGCGTCGCGGATGGCGAAGGATGTCGATGCGGCCCTGCACGAGATTGCGGAGAAGCACGGTGGCATGGATGCGGAAGCGGCTGCCGAGTTCGTCAAGCAGCTCAAAAAGGACAAACGCTACCAGCGCGACGTCTACTGAGCGGCTCCCGGAGCCGTTTTCGATGGCGCTTTGGCGAAAAGTGGCGATGCTTTCGCATCATGAAGGCATATTTCCCGTCCGCTTTGTTCGTGGCTTTGCTTGCGGTTGGCTGCGAGAAGGAGGAAGCGCCGAAGGCGACGATCGTTCCCGAGGAGGAGACGGCCGAGATGCCTCCTGTGGAGGCTGAGCCGACTCCCATGCTGGAGGCGCCTGTGGCCGATGGGGAGGTGGTCGAGTCACGCCCGACACCTGGCGAGCGTCTGGATCGGGCGATCGAGGCGACCGGACGCGGGCTTCAGACGGCGGGCGAGAAGACCGCCGACGGAGTCGGAACCGCCGCCGAGAAAACCGAGGAGGCCCTTCATACTGCAGGTGAGAAGACCGAGGAAGGCGTGAAAAAGGCCGCGGACGCCACCGGCAAGTTCCTCAAGAAGGTGGGCGAGAAGATCGAGGATGCGGCGACCCGAGAAGAGTCGTCCGAGTAAGGCCTCAATCACGCCATAGCCAGCGCAGCGTGTCGGGGAAGATCGACCCGCCGTGCGCGCCGCTGTGGCCGCCTTCGCCCCAGACGGTCTTGTAGTCCCACTCGGCGAACTTCAGGGCGGCGGCCATCTGCTGGTTGGCCAGCCACCAGTTGCCGTGCGCGTTGTCGAGATCACCCGAGCCATCCTGCAGGAAGATCTTCAACGGCTTCTTCTCGGTTTTCCGAATCAGGTAGGGGTAGTGATAGCCGCCACGGATGTTGGTGAAGCTGCCGATGTGGCTCACCACCTTGCGGAACAGGTCGGGACGTTCCCAGGCAGCGGTGAAGGCGCAGATTCCGCCGGAGCTGTTGCCGCAGATCGCGTGTTTTGAAGGATCGTCGGAAAGCTTCACCGACTTCGAAACCTCGGGCAGGATCTCGGTCTCTAGGAACCGCGCGTAAGTGCCGTCCGGCGTGTCGTATTCGACACTGCGGTTGCTCTTCATGTCCTTGGGGGTGTTCCAGCCTTGGGCCGAATCGAGGTGGTCTCCGAAAACACCCGGATTGATCATCACGGCGACCGTGACCGGCATCTCTCCCTTGTGGATCAGGTTGTCGAATACGACGGGAACGCGGAACTCTCCCTTCTCCTTCACAAAGGCATGGCCGTCCTGAAACACCATCAGCGCCGCGGGTTTGGTGCCGTCGTATTGGGCCGGGACGTAGACGAAGTACTCGCGGATGGTTCCCGGATAGATTTCCGACTTGCAGAGGTGGCGGGTGACCTTGCCCACCGGTACTCCTTGCTGACGAACCGAGTCGGGGTGGACGGGGTAGGACTCCTTGGAAAGGGCAGGAAGGCTGAACAAGGCGGCCATCAATGGAACGACGAAGATCGAGCGCATGGTAGATCAACGCCCTGCCGACGTGCGGTCCTTCATGGATGGCACACTCCTACCGTCCGAAGTGCGCAAAAAGGCCGAGAGGTTGGGGGGCAACCTCCCGGCCTCCCGGGGTTGGGGGGCGATCCCGGGAAACACACACATTGAAAGGGGCCGGATCAGCGTCCCGGGCCACCGCCGCCGGGAGGTCCTCCTCCAGGAGGTCCGCCGCCGGGCGGTCCGCCTTGAGCCCCACCGCCGCCGGGGCCTCCACCGCCCGGGCCGCCGACGCCGAGCTCGTCGGAGTCGATCTTGCCGTCGCCGTCCTTGTCGATCTTGGCGAGGGCTGCCGGGGCCGCCTCAATTTCACTGCTCGAGAGATCACCGCTTCCGTCGGTATCGATTGCCGAAAGCAGTGGCGAGGGTGGTGGGGGAGGCGGAGCCTGTCCTTCGTCATCGCGATTACGGCGACGCTCGTGGCGGGGCGGCTCGGGACGAAGTTCCTCGGCGCTCAGCGCTCCGTCGTCATCTTCGTCGAGCTTGAGGAGAGACTTGGTGGCGTCGCGGATCTCGCGTTTCGACAACTCCTGATTGTGGTTTTTGTCGATTGCCATGCCGACCGGGTCGGGGGGCGGTCCCGGTGGCATGTTCTGAGCCAACGCGGGGAACGCGAGCGTCAGCAGCAGGGTGGGGATGATCGGATTGGTGGTCATGGCGTTTGCTTCAGTGCTGCCGCGACTGAAGACGGAGATTGTAAGCTGCGGATGGGGAGAGGGGTCATTCTTGTAAAAGTTTTGTTAAGAAAGCCGTGCTGTCGGAGAGGTTTCAGCCGTGAAATGGAGGATCGTTGGAGCTGACCGGTTTCATGATTTGGACGTGTCGCGCCTTCGAAACCGCCCGGAAATCCGGCTGTTCGAGGTCGGCGGGTAGTGTTCAGAATGTCAGATTTCGAGCCGGTCGGGCCGGGTTAACCCTTGCGGCTCTTAAGGTTCGGAGGATTCGAACATTCGGGGTTGTTATGCTCTCACCGACGAGGCGTGTCGTGAATGGGAGATTTATAAGCGCGAATGCGAGACTCAGCATGCTAGACGGAGCCGGATTCTGAGCTTATTCCCTTGCGTGTAATTACGGGCAGTTTCCCCGGTCATTGGATTCCCTCGTTTTGGGTTTACGAGTTCCAATGACCGGGGGACGTCGTGAAAAGCCGGGTGGGGAGAGAATGGGCCGGTCGCTCCGACGAACTTGAATGGCCTCCCTTGGTAGCACTCCCCGATTCCGATGTTGTTGAGCCGCCTGACTTGCCTCGTCGCGTTCGTCTTTTCAGGAATGCTTTCCGCCGCCGGAGATATTCCGCGCCAGAAGCTCAACTTCGATACCGATTGGAAGTTCGCCTTGGGGGATCCCGAGGGCGCCCAAGCGACCGACTACGACGCTTCCGCGTGGAGGGAGCTTGATCTCCCTCACGACTGGAGCGTCGAAGCCAACTTTGACGCCGACGCTGCGGCCGGGGCTCCCGGCGGCTATTTGCCATCCGGGGTCGGCTGGTATCGGAAGGCGTTCCTCGTTCCTGACAACATCGCCGGCCGCCGCGTGTTCATCGAATTCGACGGGATCTACATGAACGGCGAGGTCTGGATCAACGGTCACCACCTCGGCAAACGGCCCTACGGCTACATCGGTGTCGGCTATGATCTCACACCTCACCTGAAGGTCGGAGGCAGAAACGTCATCACCGTCAAGGTCGACGACCTCAAGCAACCCTCGGCGCGATGGTATGGCGGAACCGGCATCTACCGGCACGTGTGGCTCACGATCACGCAGCCTGTGCGTGTCGCGCATCACGGAACCTATGTGCGCACCCCGCAAGTGACGAGGCAGTCTGCCCGTGTCGCGATCGATACGACCGTGATCAACGGTGAGGAAGAAGAGATGCTCGTGGAGGTCGATCAGGGAATCTATCCGCCGGGTAGCGACTACTTTGTAGCGGCCGGCTCGAAAGAGGTGTCGATCCCGGCCGGGTCGGAGATGACGGTGGCCCAGTTTCTCGACCTCAAAGAGCCGATGCTCTGGTCGCCCGAGTCTCCGAATCTCTACAAGGTTCGCACCACCTTGCGGGTCGGCGCCAAGGTTTTGGATGTCTATGATACTCCGCTTGGCGTCCGGACACTGCGCTTCGACGCCAACGACGGTTTCTTCCTCAACGGTGAGCCGGTGATCCTGCGCGGAATGTGCAACCACCAAGACCTTGGTCCTCTCGGCACGGCGCTGTGGGACCAAGCGCTTGAGAGGCGCCTCCGTATGCTCAAGGACATGGGATGCAACGCGTTGAGGACGTCCCATTACCCGCAGTCCCCGGAGTTCATGAGGATGGCGGACGAGATGGGCTTTCTTGTGGTGAACGAGACCTTCGACGAATGGCGACGGGGTTGGAATTTCGTCGACGGCCAACTCGTTTCCAGTCGGAACGACCGCGGCAAGGCACGCTACGGCTACAACCAGTATTTCACCGCGTGGTCCGAGCGCGATCTGACCGATCACCTGAAGCGCGATCGCAACCATCCCTGCGTGATCATGTGGAGCATCGCCAATGAGGTTCCCGAGGCGCAGAAGTTCGGGGAGATCGAAACCGTCAAGGTGCTCCGGGACCTCGTCCGGGAAATTGATCCGACCCGACCGGTGACCGCGGGAATCAACCACATCCACACGGCTAACGAGACGGGCTTTCTCGAGGAACTCGATATCGTCGGCTACAACGGCGGCGGTGGGTCGTGCTTTCTGTATGAGAAGGACCACGAGCGGTTCCCGAACCGGATCATTTATGCGTCGGAAGTGCCGCACTCGCTCCAGACCCGCGGTGAATACCGAACGCACACCAACTACCGGGAGAAGCAGCACGAGATCCCGAACCTCACCGAAGAGGAGGTATTCCCGGAGACGGACGCATGGTATGAATCATCGTATGACAATGCCGGCGTGCGGATCAATGCGCGCGACTCGTGGCACCTGACGAAGACACTTCCCTACGTCCTCGGGGAGTTCCGTTGGACCGGCTTCGACTACATCGGCGAGTCCGGCGGTTGGCCGCGGGTTCTGGGGAACTTCGGCATCATCGATCTCTGCAATTTTCCGAAGGATACCTACTACTTCTACCAGAGCCAGTGGACGGACACACCGATGATCCACATCCTGCCCCATTGGAACTGGCCGGGGAAGGAAGGGACGGTGATTCCGGTCCACGCCTACACCACCGGCGACGAGGCCGAGCTGTTCCTCAACGGTGAGTCACTGGGTGTTCGAAAGTTCGGTGGGGAGAATCCCTACCACCTTGAGTGGATGGTGCCGTACGCGCCCGGCGAGCTGAGGGCGGTGGCTCGCAAGGGAGGGGACGAGATTGCCGAAACGGCGATCCACACGGCCGGCCCGCCCGCCCGGTTCCAGCTGGAGGCCGATCAGGTCGAACTCGATCCGCGTCGACGCGACCTCGCTTACCTCACCGTGCGCATTGAGGATGCCGACGGGAACTTTGATCCGAAGGGCGAGCGGTGGGTTTCCCTCCAGGTGCGCGGTCCGGCCCGCATTCTCGGCGTGCACAACGGAGACCCCCTGAGTCATCACCCGTTCAAGTCGAACACCGTCCGCACCTTCAACGGGCTGGCCCGCGTGATTGTCGCGTCCACGCCAGGCGACGATGTCGTGCAGCCCAACGAGAAACGCGAATCCGGCGAGATCATCGTCCGTGCAAGCGTCCGCGGCTGGGAGTCGCGCGAGCTGCGGCTCAAGCGCGTTCACCAGGGTAAGCCGGAGTCGGTCTTCAAGCCCGACAACAGCGGGCCCCGCGCCACCGACGTCTACGACGAGGGCGTGCCTCCCGTCGATTGACGCGAGATTCCGTTCAATCCCTGCTATCCTTGAATCGTCTTCCTCTCCAATCCACCACCCGATTCCCATGAAACGCATTCTCTCCGCAGTCTTGGCGGCAACGGCCGTGGCGCCGCTCCTTGCCGAGGACGTCTTCCCCGGTGCCGACGAAAGTTCTCCCTCCAGAGCCCACTACTTCAGTTGGATCAACAATACAAACGAAGGTCCGACCATCGAGCAGACCGAGGCGAACCTCGCCTTCTTCCAGTGGCTCCACGACGAGTATGGCATGGTGCTCGACATCTATGCCTTTGACGCGGGCGCGGTCGACGCCCCGCGGTACTACGGCTCGCCGGATACGCGCAAGTTCAAGGGCCAGTTCCCGAACGGCTTCGGTCCCGTCGCCGAGCAGGCGAAGGGGTTCGGCGGTCGGTTGGGCGTGTGGCTCGGGCCGGACGGCTTCGGCGACACCGATGAGGAAAAGCAGGCGCGTATCGATTTCCTTTCGTCGCTTTGCCGGGATCACCAGTTCGAGTTGTTCAAGATGGATGCTGTCTGTGGCCAGCTTCGCGATGAGAAACAGCCGGCGTTCATCGAACTGATGAAGGAGTGCCGCAAGCACAGCCCGGACCTGATCCTGCTGAACCACCGGCTCAATCTCGGGCCTGCCGAGCAGTACGCGACAACCTTCCTGTGGCAGGGGGCGGAGACCTACATCGACGTGCACATGTCGAACAACATGACCGCTCCGCACAACCGGGCCAAGGCGCTCGGCCGTGGGCTACCTCCCGAACTCAAGCGGTTGGCCGAGGACCACGGCGTCTGCCTTTCCTCGTGCCTCGACTACTGGGAGGACGATCTCGTTCTGCAGGCCTTCAACCGGTCCATGATCCTGGCGCCGGAGCTCTACGGCAGCCCGTGGTTTCTGCGCGACGACGAGTATCCGAAGCTCGCCCGCATTTTCAACCTGCACCGCCGCTACCGCGATATCCTGGTGAAGGGAATGGTGCTGCCTGAGGACAAATACGGCCCCTTCGCGGTCTCGCGGGGCGATGGGAAAACGCGACTGGTGACGCTGCGCAATCTCACGTGGGAGCCGGTGACCTATGAGATCGCGCTCGATGAAAGCATCGGCTTCTCGGACGTCGGAGTTCGCGAGGTGCGCCTGTTCCATCCCTACGAGGAAATCCTCGGCAAGGACTTCAAGCCGGCCGACTCGGTCAAAGTCACGGTCTATCCGTTCCGTTCCCTGTTGCTGCTCGCGACGACCGAAGGCTGCGACGAACCGTCGTTGCCGAAAGGGCCCTACCGCGTGATCAAGAATGTCGAGGGCTCTGAGCCGGTCATCGAGGAGCTCGAACCGATCCCGCTGAAGAATCCATGGCACCGGAAACTCGCCGACCTCGAACCGGTCGATCTGCCGGCCGATTGGGAGGCTCTCTACGAGGCGACCATGTTTGCTGCCGACAACAACGCTCTCGAGGTGAGGAGCCTGCGTCGCTCGGGTCAGTCAGAGGTTGCAGCGGTTTCGAAGGCGAGGGAGGAGTTCCTCGATCAGGCCTTGGTACGCAGCCGTGCGATCAGCGACGAGTTCCTCTTCGATGGAGATGAAGCCACCGTGTTCGACGCCTTTGCGAGAGCGGACCTCCGACTGAACGAGGAGGGGTGCTTTCGGGTCGATTTCGGCAGCCCGACCGAGCTGACGCAGCTGGTGCTCCGCACCCAGGCCTTGGACAAAACACTGATCCGGAACGCGATCCAAGGCTCCGAGTTCAGCGAGGATCTCCGGTCGTGGCACTCGGCCGAGGAGATGATCCAGGATGGAAGCGTGATGAACGTGTTCCCGCCGACCGGCAAGTGGCGCTACTTCCGGATGCGTTTGGCGCCTGAGAGGGTGGCGGAAGTCGAAGCGTTGAACGGCGAGACCCAGCTTCCCCGCGACGGTTGGCGTGCGAACAACCTGTTCGCGCACCCGGCGGCGGTGCCGGCGGTCCGCGCATGGTCGGCCAAGGTGACTGTCGATGAAATCACGCCGACGTCCTACCTCTGCGTGGCGGTCGAAGGTGAGCATGGCATCGAAGGTTGCTATGCGGCGATTCGCATGGGCGACCAGCTGATCGGTGCGCCGGATCGTGCGGCGTCCTACCCGGGCAATGCCTGGGAGTACCCGGTCCGCAAACAGAAGTCGGGCTACACGTACTTCTTCCCGCTCGACGAATCGCATGTCGGCAAGGAACTCGATGTGGTTCTGCTCGGCATGAAGGGCGGTGGCGAGGACCTGCAGCCGAAGGTCTGGCTGACCGCACGCGAGTTGCCCTACACGGTGGCGCGATGAGTGATGCCGGCGACGAGCCGTTCTGGCGGCGTCTGTTCGCTCCGGGAAGCTTCGAGTGGGCTTTCAAGATGCGGGCGGGCGACGCGCGTTCGTTCTTCGCTCCCGCCGATCCGGATGGGCGTTTGTTGCGCGAGAGGGCGGAGCGGCTCGACCGGCATCCCGAGCGCTACGCGGGCTCGACCGAAGAGGGACGGCCGCTGATCGCCGAGATGTGGAAGCTCGCGGCGGGGTGGGGGCAGGTCGATGCGCCGGGTGATGGCGATGCCGGGATCCACGCCTTGTCCCGACAATGGGAACCGGACCTGCTCGTCATGGACCACGCGCATTCCTCGATGGTGGCCGGAGCCGTGTGCTTCCCGTCTTCATGGTCGCTTCGGCATGCACTGGGCAAACCCGTCGAGGAAATCCACGCGTTTGTGCCGCAACTCAACCCGCAGATCGGAGAACGCATTCGCCGGTTTCTCGCGAGCCTTTCTCCGGGGAAGTCTTTCCGTCGGGAGAACTGGGGCCTGACCCGCTCCGGCGAGTACGACTACCACCCCGACCTGGGCCGTCGTCGTCTCGACGAGTCCGTCGGCCTTGACGAGGTATTCCTGCGGGTCGAGCACCAGCTTTTCACCGGCATTCCCGGCGGGGTGCTGATGGGGCTCCGGATCGAAGTCTGTCCGCTTCTCGAGTTATCGGAAGATCGCGAGGTTTGGAGCTGTCTCAGCGAGAAGCTCCGCACCATGCCGGACGATGTCGCCGGATACAAAGGCATCGCCGCAGCACAGAGGGCGATCGTCGCGCAGATGGAGGAAACCGGGAAGCTCTCCTGATTCGCAGATCCGTCCCGGATCCCCGTCGGGCCTTGGATTAGCGCTGTGGGGGTGCTTGAACGGAGTGGCGTGATTGGGCGTTTGATAACCGGGAATACGCGCGAGTTCCGTTCTATTTCGGATAGGTGAGGTTTCGGCAGCGGGTAGAAGTTTCGCAAGTCGTGGAGAGAGGCCGGAATGCGATCCGGTCTTCACCTGCCGCGCTGGATTCCATCAAGCCGCATGAGGACCACCGAACTGATCCGACTTTCCTGCAGGGCGACCTGTCTTCCGTTGGTGGCGTCGATGACCTTACCGGTGCTGGCCGAACAGGCACTCAAGATGCCTCAGGACATCGAGTATCTGCTCGAGGATTACTGCTTCACCTGTCACGAGGACGGAACGGAGAAGGGCGACGTGCGGCTCGACAATTTGGGTGAGCTTTCCCTCGAGGCCCGACTCGACATGCTCAACCGGGCGCACGAGCAGGTGTTCCTCAGCCAGATGCCGCCGCCGGACAAGAAGAGCCAGCCGACGGATGAGGAGCGTGCGAAGCTGATGGCATGGATCTCTGGCGAGCTGGATGCCCATGGAGCGGGCAAGCTTGAGGAAAAGCTCCGCTATCCGGCCTACGGGAACGCGATCGATCACGACGCGCTGTTTAGCGGCGAAGTCGAGGAGGCGGCCTACACGCCCGCGCGCCGCTGGTTGGTCAGTCCGCAGATTTTCAACGAGCGGGTGCTCGATGTCTTCGAACTGGAAGGCAGGGACCGGATGCGCCCGCTGTATGGTGTCACCAATCCATTCCTGCTCCCGGACAACTCGGGCGTGCGCTACTACGACAATGGCATCCTCGACGGCGGCCATCTGTTGGTCATGCTCAAGAATGCCGACTGGATTTCCGCCAAGCAGATCCGCGCGGCCCGGGTGAAGAAGGGGGAGATCAAGGCTGATGAATTTCCCGACCAGAAGGACCGCTGGGCGCCGCGCTCGACGCCCGAGGCCTTCGAAACGGTGATTCTCAAGGATGGCGCTCCGAACGACGCCGAACTCGAAGCTGCCATCCGCAAGCAGTTCCAGTTGGTGCTGCGCCGGGATCCGACAACCGAGGAACTCTCGGAGTATCTGGATCTGGCGCGTTCCGCGGTCGAGCTTGGCGGAAACACCGAAGGACTGCGCCAAATGCTCGTGACCGTCGTGTTGGATTCCGAGTTCCTCTACCGGCTTGAGTTCGGTGCCGGGGAAGAGGACGGGCATGGTCGCAAGAAGCTGTCCCCGCGCGAGGCGGCCTTCGCGATCTCCTACGCGATCGGCGACCGGGGTCCGGATGCGGAGCTGACCGCCGCTGCGGCCGAGGGACGTCTGGAGACGAGGGAGGATTACCGTCGGGAGGTGGCCCGGCTGTTGGAAGACCCGGAGTACTATCGTGGCGAGGTCGACAGCTCGCTCGATGGCAAGCACTACAAGTCGAACGAGACTGCTCATCCGAAGATCATCCGCTTCTTCCGCGAGTTTTTCGGCTATCCCGCCTCACTTCGGGTGTTCAAGGACGGTGCCCGTAGCGAGGGCAAATACAGCAACCCCGACCGCGGCACTCAGGGAACCCCCGGGTGGCTCACGCTCGAAGCGGACCGGATCGTTACATGGCATGTCGAGAAAGACCGCGACGTCTTCAAGACGCTTCTGACGTCGGACGAGTTCTTCGTTTACCACAACATGGAGAACGAGCAGGGCGACCAGACGATCAGCGAGTGGCGTAGCGTCTATGAGCGCCTGAAGGACACGCCCTGGCGGACGGAACCCCAGAAGGTTCTAGATGAGCATCTCGAGTTCCTCAAGACGATCAAATCGATGAGGATCGTCGACAACTCCAAGCCCGGCGAGATCGTGAACTACATGCTCTTCTTCGAGGAGCACTTCGGGAAGGGCATCACGCCTTTCACGCGGATTCCATGGAGCCACGGTTACTACTACCACCACGCTCCGTTCTACAGTCTGCCGCCAACGCCGAGCATCTGGCGATACGGTAGCTGGAAGTCGTCCAAGGTTCCCGAACTGGAGTCGGAGGATTTTTGGGACTACCCGACCCACCAGCCTTTCCGGATCGCGAACCGCAAAGGAATCCTCACCCACCCGGCGTGGCTGATCGCGCACTCCACGAACTTCCATGCCGACGCGATCCGACGGGGTCGCTGGATTCGGGAGAAGCTGCTCGCAGGCCGGGTTCCGGACGTGCCGATCACCGTGGATGCGCAGGTGCCCGAGGATCCGCACCGGACCTTCCGGCAGCGGGTCGAGGACGTGACCGCCGACTCCGCGTGCTGGAAGTGCCACCAGCACATGAACCCGCTCGGGTTCGCCTTCGAGATGTACGATGACTTCGGTCGATACCGCCTGGAGGAGATCATGGAGCATCCCGACAACCTCCTCGAGAAGGGCAACGGCAAGACGACCTTCGATGTGTACAAGACCGCGCCGATCGTGACCACCGGCGAGCTCGACGGAACGGGCGATCCCGCGCTCGACGGGGAAGTGGAGGATGCCTTCGAGATGATCGACCGTCTCGCCGAATCCGACCGGGTGCGCCAATCGATCATCCGGCATGCTTTCCGCTTCTACATGGGGCGCAACGAGAAGCTCTCGGACTCCCGCACGCTCATTGACGCCGACAAGGCCTACCTCGAAAGCGACGGCAGCTTCAAAGCCGTGATCCTCTCCCTTCTGACCTCGGACTCTTTCATCTACCGCAAGTAACCCTTCCGGGCGCGGCCGGCATGGCCTGTTCCCGAACCATGCCGACCGGCACTTCCATACACCATGAACACACGACGTGATTTCCTGAAGACCGCCTTCATCACCATGGGCGGGCTCTCCCTCCCGGGCGGGATGCAACGCCTTTCCGCCGCCCCGACCGGATCGGGCAAGGCACCGATGCGTTTCATCTTCATGCACCGTGGCAACGGACTGTTCCCGAAGGTGATGGTGCCGCCGTCCTTCGGTCCGGAGGAGATGAAGAAGGAGAACGCCAAGGAAGCGTTCGAGGTCGATCTCGACGGTCACGAGCTTCCTGACTGGATGAGTCCGCTCGAGGCGCACAAGGACAACCTGACGATTCTGCAGGGCCTCTCCGGCAAGATGTGCACGGTCGGTCACCACTCCTGGTGCTCGTCGCTCGGTGTCTACAAGGCCAACGAGCGGCCGAGCTCGATCAAGTGGGCGACCGTCGACTTCGAACTCGCGAAGCTTTTCCCGTCACCGATGGAGCACATCGAACTCGCGTGTTTCCCGACCGGTGGCGGCAATGCCCGCGGCAGTCTCGATGGTATTGCGAAAGGCTTTTCGGCCCGTGGTCCGCAGCAGCCGAACTATGCCTTCGGCTCGCCGAAGATCGCGGTCGACGAGATTTTCAAGTCGGTCTCGGCCAACGAGGACGACCAGGTGCGCTACCAACTCGAGCGCAAGGTTCTTGAGTTTGCCGCGGGCAACCACTCTGAGATCGCGCGCCAACTTGACGGGATCGAAAGGCAGAAGGTCGGGAACTACGCCGAGTCGATCGAGGATATCCGCGAACGCAACCGCAAGGTCGACATGATGGCGGACGCGGTGCGCCGTCACGCGCCGAAGCTGGATGCGAAGTATCTCGCCGAGGAACTCTCGACGCTCGATCGTCAGGTCGGACATACGGAAGTGCTCCTCTCCTCGCTGATTTCGGGGCTGACGAATGTGGTCGCCTTCACGGTCGATGAACTCGGCCACGAGTACACCGGTATTCCCGGACTCGAGGGCGAAAAGGTCAACATGCACGACGTCGGCCACGGCAAGGTGATTGGTGGCGTCAATGCCGAGGAGATCCGGAAGCGCAGCGAGCACCACCACATGAAGCTTGTGGACATGATCGTGACCCGTCTGAAGAGTGTTCCCGAAGGCGACGGCACGATGTTCGACAACACGATGGTATTCTACTTCCCGGACGGGGGAGAAACCCACCACAGCCACGGCACCGAGTTCCCGTTCGTCGTCATGGCCGGCGACAACGCCAAACTCAGCATGGGCCGCCGCTACGTCCGTCTGCCGTACTGGGGGAGCGAGAACCACAAGACGCTCGGCAACTTTTACACCACTATCCTCAACGCCTACGGCAACCCGATCAAACACTTCGGTGTCCTCGATCCGGCGCTGATCGGCGACCAGACCGGTGCCATCAAGGAGTTCCTGATGTAAGGCGCTCTGTAGCGCCCCAGCCGCGTCTCCGAATACCTGACCTCCGGGTGAGGTCGGAGCGGCGCAGAGTCGGTTCGCATTGGTGGACGGCGTGCGTTACTCTTCCCGACAATGAAGCATCCCATGAAACGATCCATCATCCTCGGCAGCCTCTCCCTCGCCGTCCTCTCTTCACCGGTCACGGCACAGGAAGCCGATGCGAAACCCGTGAAGGTCTACATCCTCGCCGGGCAGTCGAACATGGTGGGGATCGGTCAGGTGACGGGTGGAGGAAGCCGTTGGGGATCCGAGTTCATCGACCCGACCGTCTCGGTTTACGAAGGCGAGTATGACCCGAAGGCGGACTACGATTCGTTGAAGCCGGTCAAAGAGGTGAAGCTGGAGAAGTTCGGTGGAGTCAGTCCGACTCCCTATCCGGGCGGAGGGACGCAGGTCGTTCGCGGATCGATCGAGATGAAGGCAGCCGGTGTGTACGAGTTCCGGCCGGGCTACGGTGGCTCGACCCACAACATCATGGTGGTCGACGGTAAGGAAGTGCACCGCAAGGAGGTTGGCAAGGAGTCGGTCCACACGCCGATCAAGCTGGAGGCCGGCAAGAAGGTGCCTTTCAAGATCACCTATCTCACGGGCGATGCCGGAGGCTTGGGCTGGTACGCCCGGCTCGACATTCCCGGCACGCTTTCCACCGTGGTGAAGGAGAACGGCAAATTTCCGTTTCTCGTGGATGGCGAGGGCAACTGGACCGAGCGCAACGACGTCTGGTACAAAGGCGTGGTGACGGCCACTGCGGACAAGTGGCTGAGTGTCGGCTGCGGGGCGGGCGGCAACAACATCGGTCCCGAGCTCGGCTTCGGTCATATCGTGGGTGACTTCCACGATGAGCCGGTTCTCATCCTTAAGGCGTCGCAGGGCAATCGCTCGCTCGCTTGGGACTTCTTGCCGCCGGGCAGCGAGCGCTACGAAGTCGATGGCACGGTCTATGCCGGCTACAAGGATTCGCCGGCATCGTGGGAGAAGGGAAGCGAGCCGGAGAAGATCAACTGGTATGCGGGCAAGCAGTACGACGATTGCTTCGGTGCCGCGAAGGTGGTTCTGCAGAATTTCGACAACGAGTTTCCCCAATGGAAGGGACGTGGCTACGAGATCGCAGGCTTTGGTTGGTGGCAGGGCCACAAGGACCAGGGCAGCGAGGTTTACGCCGCGCGCTACGAGCAGAACCTCGTGCATCTGATCAAGACGCTGCGGCGCGAGTTCCAAGCTCCCGAGGCTCCGTTTGTGGTTGCGACCATCGGCTTCGGCGGTTGGGAAATGGCGGGTGATGCTGTGACCGTCGCCAATGCGCAGCTCGCGGTGAGTGGCGAGAAAGGGAAGTATCCGGAGTTCAAAGGCAACGTGAAGACGGTCGAGACGCGCGACTTCTGGCGCCCGGTCGACCAGTCGCCCAAGGCGCAGGACTTCCACTACAACCAGAATGCCGAAACCTACATGCTGGTCGGGCAGGCGATGGGCAACGGAATGCTCAGTCTGCTGCAGGGCGATTGAGAGGCATCCGGTCTGAAGTTCTCAGGTGGTATCGATTCGTCTGAATAGGGCGCGGCAGATCCTCGTCTGACCGGCCGAGTCATGAAAGTGATCGGCTGCATCTGGATCCTACTGGCGGGCATCGCGACCGCGTTTCCCGAGTCGCTTGAAACGCTGCGTCGGCAGGTTCAGGAACAGGAACGCCAGATCAAGCGTCTGGAGATCGAGAACGCCCGGCTTCGCTACATGTTGACCGAGGCGGATGAACCGAAGACGGACCCGCTGTATGGCGCCAAGGTCTCGGGCAAGCCGGCGGCGGCGAAAGGGGGCTCGGAGGGGAGGGCACACGTGGTCCGCGAAGGTGACACGCTTTCGAAGATCGCGTCCACGCACGGCGTCGAACTCGATGCGGTGCTCGAGGCGAACCGGATTCCCGACCCATCCCGGATCGCCGTAGGCCAGCGGATCGTGATGCCGGGCCCTGATGCCAGTCTGTTGCCGAAGCTCGAGCGGGCGGAGCGGCGGACCCACGTGGTCCAATCCGGCGAAAACCTCTACCGGATCTCGCTGAGGTATGGGGTGGATCTGGACGATCTGCTGGCCGCGAATCCGGCGGTCGATCCGCGACGTTTGCGAGTCGGACAGAAGATTTCGGTTCCGACAGCGGAAACAGCGCTGGCGGCAGGCCGCTGACGCGGTGGAGCGAGCCAACTCGGCCCTAGAGAAGGGTGGAAGGAGGAATTTGAGGATTGGTGCCGTCGCGAACTACCCCCACTGAGGGATGGAAAAAGTCGGGGTTGTATGACATTTTTTTCATGGCGCCGTTAACCTTTCGCGGATTGGAGGTATATTGTAACTGCAAAACCCATGAAAAAACCTGTCCGACAACTTCAGGGCGGCTTCGCCTTGATCGTCACGATTTCATTGATGCTTCTGCTGACTTTGCTGGCGGTGGGGCTTCTTTCCCTTTCTACGATTTCCCTCAGGGGATCCTCGCAGGGTTCAGCCCAGGCGGAAGCCCGGGCGAATGCCCGGATGGCCTTGGTGATGGCGATCGGCCAGCTCCAAAAACATGCGGGAGATGACCGCCGGATCACGGTCGCGGCCGATCAGTTGTCCGCTGACCGCGATGGTAGCGAAACTTCGGCTTCAATCGGGCGACGGTACTGGACGGGTGTCTATGACGCTTGGGCGGACGAGACCACCGCGCGTCCCGAGCCCAGTTTCCGGTCGTGGCTGGTCTCCGATCCGACCTTCGGGGATGAAAGTCTCGCGAGTCAGACGTCGGGCGGCGACTCCATGATCCGCTTGGTCGGGGAAAACAGTGCGGGCGAATTGGAAGAGGACTGGATCGATGCACCCCGGGTCGGGGTGAAGAAAGGGAACCGTTTGAGCGGGAACATTGCTTGGTGGACCGGGGACCAAGGGCTCAAGGCCATGTTGGCGACACCTCCGGCCGAGCCGGCGGTGAACTTGTCGGAGATTCGCGGTCGCATGCAAGCCGCGCCGAGTCACCCGGTAGACGTTGCCGAGTTGGCCGGCGGCGGGCAGCCGTTTCGGGATTTCGACCGTGCGGATCCGCGTCTGGAAGCCCTGACCGACTGGCCGCAATCGTCGCTTCTCGCGTCGGATATCGAGTCACCGAAGGGGCTCTTCCATGACCTGGCGACGCGAACCAGCGGGCTGCTGGTCGACGTCCGGCGGGGCGGCTTTCGCAGCGACCTGTCGATGAAGCTCGAGCTCGAATCGAGAAGCCGGACTCCGGAACCGCTCTTCAGGGTCAACCGCGAGACGGGAATCACTTTCGACGAACTCAAGACCTTCTACCAGCTTCCCAACGAGCTTGAGCCGATCCGGGGCACCTACACCACGGGCGGGCGCATTCCGGGCGGGACGATGGGTCTCGTGCTGGGCGCGAATCCTCGGGAATGCGAGCAGGACGAAAGCTTCCACTTCAAAATGCCCGCCCTGATCAGCCAGCAGGTTGCCTTTTCGCTCCGGACCCGGCCCCAAGGCAGCGGCCGGAACCAGGTGGACCGGCTGTATCTGGTCTTCGATCCCATCCTGACTTTCTGGAATCCTCACGATGTTCCGCTGGTGATCCCCCAGTCGGCGTGGATGTCGTTCAACTTCTTCCAGTTTCCCTACACGATCAACATCACCGCGGGCCGCCAGACCTGGGAATGCCCCCTGACGTCGTCACTGTCCGGAGTGTTCACCAACAACAACTCCGACATGAACTTCGGCGCATTGCGGGTGGGCGATGTCGAACAGCTCATCTTCAAACCCGGCGAGGTGATCAAGGTGTCGCAGACCGGAGACATGCAGGTCGAGGGCAACAGCCCGAACCGTGCGATGCAGGCTCGGAAGGGCTTCAACTACGGTGGCGGGATCGCACGGCCGATGCGGGACAAGAACGGCGCCTACATCGACCTGAACCCCCGGGACACCATCTCTTACACCATCGAGCCCAACGGCCTGACCTGCGGCAAGACCTCCCGGAGCGGATCGACGCTCTCTGGCAACAACATGCACTCGCGGCACTTCGGCATGAACTACAACGAGGCGTTTGTCGGCAGCGAGCGGCCGAATGCGGGCGGTCTCGGCTTCGGCGGCATGGTGATCGATTTCGACTTCGGCAACGAACGCGTCCAGCCCGGATCGGTCCGGCAATCGAACACGCCTGGAACCAAGCCGTCGGGTGAGCGCATCTACGCCGACCGGCGGCAGTATTCGGACGTGTTCCCGAAGTTCGGTGTGTCGGAAACTCGGCGGCTCTCGGCGGCTCAGATGCGGGCGGCCAAGGCGCCCATCATGATGTATTCCTATGATGCGAAAACCGAGAGGGACTCGCTCACGGGAAGTCGCAGCATGCTCCGGCTCAATCCGCGCGCCCACCGGATCGACTTCTACGACCTCACCGAATACGAGCGCAGGCTGAAAGGATGGGAAGTCCGTGTCGACGCCCTGAACAGCTGGGTCAACCGTCGCCTCGAAACCAGCGCCAACGGAAATGGCTTCTTCGGCGGCAGCTACGATGCGGCGGACGGCAACAGTTACGTCATTACCCATGCGATTCCACGCGAGCCGATCCATTCGATGGCCGCGCTGCAGCACTCGACCGCCAACGGCTTCCTGCTGCAGGCGCCCCAGCAAGGCTACACGGCCCTCAACGGCCGACAGCCGATGATGCCGCTGATCGCCCACGCGATCGGCAACTCGCTCGCCCCATCGGTGCTCTCACCTTACGAAACCAGCCGTCTGACCACGGGGAGCCGGCCGGTGGCGGACCATTCGTATCTCGCCAACCTCGAGCTCTGGGACAGCTGGTGCTTTTCTTCCGTCGCGCCTCAGGAGCGCAACACGTATGCCCGTCGCCGGGCGCAGCGTAATGTGGCGGACGACTTCCTCACCGGGGAGCAATCCCTGCCGGTTGCCCACTACAAGCCGAACATCGGCAATGAGGACACCGCCCGATTGCTCGCCCGCATGTTCGACCGCAACGGTCCGAAGGCCGAGGCGGTCGACCTGATGGCGTCGCTGATCCGGGTCGAGGGCATGTTCAATGTGAACTCGACTTCGGTGGAGGCATGGAGGGTCTTGCTCTCAAGCCTGCTCGATGAGGAGATCGTGACTCAGAACGATTCCGGAGACGAGCAGTCGACCCCGGCCGGCGACGGTGTGCCGGTGGCTTCCCTTGTCGTGCCGAACGATCTGATCGCGGACGGCCAGGGTGCGGTTCCCGCGCGCGATCCCGCCCAGTGGGTCGGGCGCCGGGTTCTGAGCGAGGAAGAGATCGGCGAACTGGCCGAAGCGATCGTTCGCGAAGTCCGTCGCCGCGGGCCGTTCCTTTCGCTGGCGGATTTCGTCAACCGCAGGGTCGGGTCGGACGAGGAGCTGGCGCGAGCGGGTGCTATCCAGGCGGCTCTTGATGCCGATGAGGTCTCGATCAACGAGGCCTATCGCGGAGATCGCAGTGTGGCTGCGATTGCGACGAACGGCCTTCCCTTCCCGGCAGCCGAGGAGGGCGCGACTGCGGCAGGCATTCCGGGCATCGTGAAGCAGGCGGACATCCTGACACCGATTGCTCCGATTCTGTCGGCCCGTTCCGACACCTTCGTCATCCGCGCCTACGGGGAGTCGGTCGATGAGACCGGCAAGGTGGTTGCCCGCGCATGGTGTGAGGCGCTGGTCGAGCGCGGCAGGGACTACGTGACCGGACAGAGTGATCCGGATGTTCGGCCGGACCAATTGAGGGAAGCCGTCGACGAGGAGTTCGGCCGTCGATTTTATCTCAGGTCGTTCCGTTGGTTGACCCCGGCCGAGGTCTGAGCAAAAGCTGCTTCATGAGATTGCTTACGAAGACCTTTGCGGTCGCGACCACGTGTCTGGCGACTGCTTGGGCGGCGCCGGGGAAGGTGACGGTGCGCTACGTCGCCCAGACCGCGCCGAAGGATCTCGGAATGCTGGTGATGGCCGCCGCCGAGGGAGAACGGAGCGAGGCCTTCGATTTACCCCTCAACAACCTTTCCGAGCCACTGGAGGCCCCGGCGAGAAGCTTCCAACTCCAGACGCAGGAGAAGTCAGTCAAACTCGCCGGAGTCGCGCTGCCGGAGGACGGCAAAGCGTTCATCATCCTTTTGGTTCCGGCCAAGAAGGCGGGCTTCGAGCCGGTGGTCATTCCCGACGAAAGCGATTCCTTCCGGCCGGGCGATTTTTATCTCCACAACGTCTCCAGTCTGCCGATCGGAGGCAAGGTGGGCACTACCGAACTCCTGATTCCGAGTCGGACCGGTAAGGTGGTTCGTCCGAAGGGCGCTCGGGAGAACCGCTTCTACGACGTGATGATCGGCGTGAAGGAGAAAACCGGCTCAAGGCTGATCACGAGCTCGCGATGGCCGCTCAACGAGCAGAACCGGACCTATGTGTTCTTCTTCGACAATCCGACACGCGGAGATGTCGACTTCCGGGCCGTCGATGAGTTTGTTCCCCCGAAGGAAAAGGCCAAGCCGTAGGCCGTCGGTTCAGTCGACGAGATCCATCCAGTCGGGATAGGTTGGGCGGTCTTTGGTATTGCGCTGACCGTCGCCTTTCGGCGCAGGAGGGCACTTGTCGAGAACCGACTGAAGTTCGGTGCGCTGCTTCGCTCCGGTATCGCTTTTCGACAGGTCGTTCGTCTCCCGCAAGTCGTTCGGTACCTCGAAGAACCGGCCGTCGCGGTAGAGTTTGAACCGCTGGTCGCGGACGAACTGCCCGGGCTTTTTGCCCCAGTACGGCTGATAGTGGCAAAGCACCCACTGGCGCGGGTTGCCGGGCTCGCCGCGGAGGCGGGGAAGAAAACTCCGTCCGTCAACCGGATCGTTTCCCCCCGGTTTCATCCCCGCCGCCTCCAGCAGCGTCGGATAGAAGTCGGTGAATTCGATGGGGTCGGGATACACCGCACCTTTCGGAGCCGTGCCGGGCCATGAAGCGACGAACGGGACATGCGTGCCCATGTCGGTCATCCCGCCTTTGCCTCCGGTGATGTCCATTCCGTTCCACCGCGAGGTGATGCGGGTGTGGGTGCCGTTGTCGGCGGTGAACATCAGGATCGTGTTCTCCGCGAGGCCGAGTTCGCGAAGCTTGGCGTCGATACGGCCGACGATCTTGTCGGCGTATTCGACCATTGCCACGAAGTTTTCCTTCTGCGCCGCCGCTCCCTTCGGTTCCTTGTTCGCGGCGTGGGTTCGGGGCGCGTCGCCGATCGTGTCCGGAGTCGGAACGAAGGGATCGTGGACCAGCACCATCGGGTAGTAAGCGAAGAACGGCTGTTCCCGGTTGCGCTCGATGAAGTCGCAAAGAAAGTCGCAGAGCAGGTCGGGCCCGTACTTGCCCTGGTTCTCCTCCATCGTGACGAACCTGCCGTTGTGCTCGAGGGGCGGACTCCAGAATCGTTCGCCGCCCTTGCCACCACCTTTGCCGGTCGTGACCTGCCACAGCATCCACTCGTCGAAGCCGGCCTTGCCCGGGCGCATCGGATCATCGTGACCCGGAAGCTTGTTGTAGAGTCCGTTGAGCTGCCACTTGCCGGCGATGGCGGTCTTGTATCCGGCCTCTTTCATGAGGTGGCCGAAGGTCCTGTCCGCAGGATTCAGGTATCCGAAGTGGGTGTAGTTCCGGAAGTTGTACTGCCCCGTCATCAGCTTGACCCGGCTCGGCGTGCAGATGGGTGTGGAGTAGCAGTGCTCGAAACGGATGCCCTCACTCGCGAGACGGTCGATGTTCGGTGTCCGGTAGTCCTTGGCGCCATAGCACCCGAATGCCTCCCAGCTGACATCGTCCGCCATGATCAGGATGATGTTCGGCTTTTCGCCCGGCGGTCGGGCGGCGTTCGCGAAGCTTGAGACGAAGGCGAGCGCGAGACAGGCGAGGCGGGACGTTCTGAGGCGGAGCAGGGACATCGGGGCTGAAAGAATGGTGTCGGAGACGGGCGTTTTGGTGTCGTGATCGAACTCATCTCAAACGTCCGGAGAAAGGGCGAACTATCGTCACGGTTGGCAGGATTGGCCGCCGTCTTTGGCCTGCTTTCTCTCCCGGTGGCGCTGGCCGTGGAAACGGCACCACGCCCGAACATCATCGTGATCATGTCGGACGACATGGGCTACTCGGACCTCGGATGCTACGGGAGCGAGATTTCCACGCCGACCCTCGACCGGCTCGCTGCCGGTGGCTTGCGATACACACAGTTCTACAACACCGGACGCTGCTGTCCGACCCGTGCGTCCCTTCTCACGGGGCTGTATGCCCACCAGGCCGGCATCGGTCAGATGACCAACGACGGAGGTCAGCCTGGCTACAAGGGGGATCTCGGTCGCGATGCGGTGACGATGGCGGAGGTGCTCAAGGCGGCCGGCTACCGGACCTACATGGCGGGCAAGTGGCACGTGACCAAGCAGCTCAAGCCCGACGGGGACAAATCGAACTGGCCGCTCCAGAGGGGTTTCGACCGCTTCTACGGGACGATCATCGGTGCGGGCAGTCTTTTCGATCCGTGGACCCTGACCCGGGGCGAGAAGGCGATCACGCCGGACAACGACGAAGAATATCAACCCGGGCAGTACTACTACACCGATGCGATCAGTGACTACGCCTCGCGCTACGTGAAGGAGCACGCCGAGACATCGAAGGAGGATCCGTTTTTCCTCTACGTCGCTTTCACGGCAGCGCATTGGCCGATGCACGCGCTCGACAAGGACATCGCCAAGTACAAGGGGAAGTATGACGGCGGCTACGAGCCGATCCGCAAGGCGCGCTACGAACGGATGAAGGAACTCGGGGTGATCAAGGACTGGAAGCTCAGTCCGGCTCCACAGTCCTGGAAGAGCTTTCCGGACGAGCATAAGGCATGGGAGGCACGCTGCATGGAAGTCTATGCCGCGATGGTCGACAGCATGGATCAGGGGATCGGGCGCCTTGTGAAAACCCTCGAGGAGACCGGGCAGCTCGAGAACACTCTCATTCTCTTTTTGCAAGACAACGGAGGTTGCCACGAGGCGATGGGCCGGAAACCGCGGAAGAATCCCGCGAAAGGAGTTGAGCCGATGGGCAAGGACGAGCTTCAGACGGCGATGATTCCAGCCAGCAGTCGTGCCGGTCGCCCGGTTCTGATGGGGCCGGACGTCATGCCGGGGCCGTCGGAAACCTACATCGGCTACGGCCGGAACTGGGCGAACGTCTCCAACACGCCGTTCCGGGAGTACAAGTCGCACAACCACGAGGGAGGGGTATCCACTCCACTGATCGCCCATTGGCCCAAGGGGATATCGGCGAAGAATGAGCTGAGGCAGCGACCGGGTCACCTGATCGACATCATGGCGACTTGCGTCGAGCTCTCGGGCGCGACTTATCCGAAGGAGTTCGCGGGTCAGGAAATCCAGCCGATGGAAGGCAGAAGCTTGGTGGCGAGTTTTTCGAAGGATGAGGACCCCGACCGCGTCCTGCTTTTCGAGCACTACGGCAAGGCGGCGATCCGCAAGGGGAAGTGGAAGCTCGTCCGGCTGGGCTACAAGAAGCCGTGGGAGCTCTACGACATCCACAACGACCGAACCGAGCTGAACGATCTTTCCGAGACGAAGCCGGAACTGGCCAAGGAACTTGCCGGTCTGTGGGAAAAGCAGGCCAACAGGACGCGCGTTTACCCTTTGCCGAAGGGTAAGAAGTAACGAAGCTCACGCGCTATCATGAGACTGGTTTCGAGAATACTCCGCTACGTCCTGCCTGCCATCGCTGTGGCGGTTCTGCCGCTTGCCGTTGCGGCGGAGACGGGTCTGCCGAAAGTCCTGCTGATCGGCGATTCGATCTCAGGAGGGTATCAGAAGGAGGTGAAGCGTCTGCTCGATGGCAAGGCGGTGGTGGTGAAGAACGAGGGCAACGCCCAGTACACCGGGACCGGGGTGAAGAAGATCGAACAGTGGCTCGGCGACGGCGACTGGGACGTCATCCATTTCAACTGGGGACTGTGGGACATGTACGGCTGGGAGTTCGCCAATGAGGATCGCAGTCCGCAGGCCTATGCCGAACGTCTGGAGAAGTTGGTGACCCGTTTGGAGAAGACCGGCGCGACTTTGATCTGGGCGACGACGACGCCGGCGTGCCCGGAGCCGGAAGTCACCATGAAGAATCGCTTTAAGACGGAAGTGAAGATCTCGCCCGATCTGGAGAAGCGGTATCTCGATGCGGCGGGCGGCGTGATGAAGAAGCATGGTGTCAGGATCAACGACCTGCACTCGCTGATCCGTCCGGACTTGGAAAAGTATGCCACCGGGCCGGACAACGTCCACTTCACTGGCGCAGGCTATGGTGTGCTGGCCCGCCAGGTCGTGGCAGAGATCGAGAAGGCGATTGCCGGATCGGAACCGCGCAAGGTCCGCAGCTTCGCGTCGATGCAGAAGGAGCTGCAGCCGAGCAAGATCATCCCTTACAAGACGGTCGGAGATCGGGAGCTGACCCTGCATCTCTTCCATCCCGACGGGTTCAAGCCGGGCGACCGTCGGCCGGCCTATGTGGTGATCCACGGTGGCGGATGGGTCGGTGGTGATCCACGAAGGTTTTATCCCTACGCCCAGAGTCTGGTGCCCGAGGGATACGTCGGAATCAGCGTCGAGTATCGTCTGGCGAAGCCGGGCACGGGCGTGACGGTATTCGACTGTGTGAAGGACGGACGGGCGGCGATCCGATATATCCGGGCCCACGCGGCCGAGCTCGGGATCGATCCGAAAAAGATCGGCGTCGGCGGCGGATCCGCTGGCGGGCATGTCGCCCTCGGGACCGCACTGTTCGATGACTTCGACCATGCCGACGAGGACCTGTCGGTGTCGTGTCGGCCCGATGCGCTGGTGCTGCTCTTCGCGGTGCTCGATACCTCATCGAAGGGCTACGGAAATGCCCGGGTCGGAAAGGACTGGAAATCGATCTCTCCACTGCACCGGATCCGCTCCGGGATGCCGCCCACGCTGGTTTTCCATGGCGACCGCGACAACGTGGCGCCGGAGCCGATCCTCATGGAGTTCGTGAAGCGAATGAAGGACGAGGGCAACGTCTGTGAGTTGGTGCTGGAGAAGGGTGGCAGGCACGGGCACATCAACAACGATATGGGCCTTTTCGATGACGCGGCAGCGAGGACCCTGAAGTTCTTCCGCAGTCACGGACTTAAGTGAATCGGGTGTCGTCGAGGGGCTGACTTGGCGGCAGTCTTCGTTGGCGCAAATCGGAGAGAAGAATCCGCAAATCCGTCAGGCGGGAACGTCGATCCGTGAAAGCCCGGATGCGGCCGGGTGGTAGCCGTTGCCGAAGCGTCGTCCGCGTCATTCGGGCTTTCTCCCGGAGCGATCCCCCCGGGCGGCGACCCATTTTCAAAATCCATGACCACATCCCTTCGACTCGTCTTCGCGTGGGTCCTCTCGGTTCCGTTTGCGGCTGTTGCCGATGAATCCCCGAAACCTCCTCCGGCCGTCGAGTTGGGGGCTCCGTTCACCCATCAGGCCGTGTTGCAACGCGACATGAAACTGCCGGTCTGGGGCTGGGCGAAGCCCGGTGTGAAAGTCGAGGTCTCGTTTGCCGGGCAAAAGAAGCAGGCAACCGCGGGGAAGGACGGCAAGTGGATGCTCGAACTTGATCCGCTCGAGGCCAGCTCGGAGCCACGGGACATGGTCATCACCGAGAGCACGGGGGATTCCCGCACGTTGCAACAGGTGCTCGTCGGGGAAGTCTGGATGGCGTCGGGACAATCGAACATGCAGTGGGTCGCATCGAAGTGCGATGTCGGCCGCGTGCTGATGGCCCAAATCGCCGAGCGGGTGGCCGCCGGCGAGGAAAAGGAACCGCTCATCCGTGAGACGAAAGTGACCGACTACTTCGCGTGCCTGCACCCGATCGAGCACGCGACGGGTGAATGGCGCCCGGCCGACGGCGACTCGAGTGCGATTGCTTATGCTTTCGCCTACGAACTGCATCGTGAACTCGGTGTGCCGGTGGGCATCTTGAACTGCTCGTTCAGCCAGACCGCGATCCAGGCGTGGACTCCACGGGACGGGTTCGCCGGTGCAGATGACGAGTACACGCATGCGATCCGCCGGAAGGTCATGGAGACCGATCCGACGTCAGCAGAGCACCGGAAAGCATGGGATGCCTTCTATCACTCGATCGAGGACACCCTTGCCGAGAATGCCAAGCGAGTGGCGAAGGGAGAGGAAGCGGAAGGGATTTCGATCAAGACCCCCGGGAACATGGCCGGCAACCGTGACGCCACCTGGCTTTTCAATGCCCGTCTGAATCCGATGATTCCCTACGCGATCCGCGGGGCGATCTGGAACCAGGGTTACGCCAACATGAGCGAGGGACTGGTTTACTACCACAACCTCCACAGCATGATCCGGGGCTGGCGCGGGTCGTGGGAGCGACCGGAGCTCCCGGTCTACTTCCATCAGTTCTATTGCCCGGGGCAGAAGGGCGAGTGGGACAACAGCCCGAGCATCGATGGTCCCGCCGAGATGCGTCTCGGAACCTGGATGGCCCGCGATATTCCGAATACCGGAATGGCCAGCCAGATCGACATCACCGGCGCGATCCACTACTCGAACAAGACCCTCCCCGGGCAGCGTCTGGCGCTCCACGCCCTCAGGAACCAGTATGGCAAGGATGTCGCCGCCGACGGCCCGATGTTCGAGTCCTACAAGGTCGAGGGCAACAAGGTCATCGTGACGCTGGCGAATGCCGACGACGGCCTTGTGGTCGGGGAGACCGCCACCAACAGCAAGGATGGTCTGGCGATCCCGACCGTGATTCCTGACGGAGCGAAGCAGGTGAAACTGTTCTACGTTGCTGACGAGAATCGCGTCTGGCATCCGGCGGAGATCGAGATCGACGGCAACAAGGTGATCGTCACCTCCGCGGCCGTGAATTCCCCGAAGGGCGTTTCTTATGGCACCGGGGGAGTGGGTCCGCAGCCCAACCTCTACAACCGCGCGATGCTGCCGACGACCCCGTTCATCCAGTTCGAAGGCAAGCAGGTCACCAGCGACATGTGGCCTGATGAGAAATTGAAGATCGCGGGTGAAACGATCGACCCGAGCACCGTCGGCAAGAGCTACGAATATCGGAAGATGCCTCTTCTTAGCACCCAGTTCCGCGACAATGCCGTGCTGCAGGCCGGCGTGCCCGTGACGATCTGGGGCTCGGCGGTGCATGACTGGGGCTACGAAGCCGAGGGCGAGGCGGTCGTTCAGTTCAGCTTCGCGGGCGTCGAGAAGACGATCCCGGTGACCAAGGGAATGAAGGAGTGGAAGGTCGTGATGCCGGCGATGGAAGCCAGTGCCGAGCCGAAGACGCTGAAGGTGACTTTCACCATCGACGGCGAGCTCGCCCACGAGCGCGTCTGTGAAAACGTGGTCTTCGGTGATGTGTTCTACGTCGCCGCTCCGCCGCTGGCTGCGAAGTTGGATGCGCCGAAGTCCGGCTCCGGGCTCGTGCGTATGATGACCCGCAAGGCAAAGCGCTTCACTTTTGACAGGCCGAGCCGCTTCAGTGTCTGTGTCTCGACCACGCCGGAGAACCGCTTCGCCTGCGTTTGGGAAAACGCCGACGGATTCGCCGCAGCGCTCGGGCAGAAGGTCGCCAGCAAGACCGGCAAGCCGGTCGGGGTCATTTTCATGCAGACCGGTATGGAGGGCGGCAAGGGCAAGGAGGCGGAGAACCCGATCGAGCTCAAGAGCTGGATGAACCCCGAGGATCTCAAGATGGCTCCCAGTCTGATGGAGGACTACAAGGATCTCGCCGCCGTGCGACCGGGCAACGAGTACTACGACGCCAATGCCCGACGCTACATCGACGCATGGAAGTCCTACTGGAACGAATACGTTCCGGAAATGATCGCGACCAAAATGGTGCCCGACGGTGTGCCGTGGGGAACCTATCCCATGCTTGCCTCGGAGGTCACGAGCGAGGCATCCGAGGCCTACAATGCCCTCGTCCATTCGTTCACGCCGGGCGCCTTCAAAGGCATCATCTTCCTCAGCAGCGAGAAGATGGTCGAGGCGGACGAAGGAGCGAACTACGGGTCCGAGCTGTCCGCTCTGGGCAACTCCTTCAAGAAGCGCTTCGGTGGTGGCGACCCGCACTTCTTCTACACCATCCCGAGCGCTGAGCTGGCTGCGAAGATCACGGGGCCGGAGTCGATCGAGGGCATGAGCCACGGGGTTGTCGTGGGTGCTTGGGATGACGCGGTCGCGCTCGAAAAGTTGATCGATGCGGTGGTGGCGGACGTTTCACCATGAAAGCCACACCGATGACCCGATTCCCGATTCTTCTCTCCTTGCTGCTCATCCTTCCTTCGTTCGCGAAGGAAGGACCCAAGCCGAACATCGTGCTGGTGATGACCGACGACCAAGGCTACGGCCCGGTCGGGCGCCACGGCCACCCGTGGATCCGCACGCCGAATCTGGACGCTCTCTACGACAAGAGCACGCGCTTCACCCGCTTCTTTGTCAGTCCGACCTGCGCGCCGACCCGCTCGGCGATCATGACTGGCCGTCACCCGATGAAGAACGGGGTGACGCACACGATTCTCGAAAGGGAGCGTATGACGCTCGATGCGACCACGCTGCCCGAGGTTCTGAAGACGGCGGGCTACACCACCGGGATTTTCGGCAAGTGGCACCTTGGTGATGAAGAGGAATACCAGCCGAGGAACCGTGGCTTCGATGAGGAGTTCATCCACGGTGGGGGAGGAATCGGGCAAAGCTACAACTGCTCCTGCGCGGATGCGCCGGGAAACAAGTACTTCGATCCGGTGCTGCGTCACAACGGCAGATTCGTGAAGACCAAGGGCTACTGCACCGACCTGTTCTTCACGGCGGCGATTGGCTGGATGAAAGAGCAGGCGGATGCGGAAAAGCCGTTCTTCGCCTACATCTCGACCAATGCGCCTCACGGTCCGTTCATCGCTCCGCCGGAGGACGAGAAGTATTTCCAGGATCTCGGCTTCGGTAAGGCACAGGCGGGGTTCTACGGCATGATTGAGAACATCGACGTCAACATGGGCCGGATGATGAAGCGCCTGGAGGAGTGGAAGCTGCTTGATGACACGGTGGTGATCTTCATGTCCGACAACGGGATGACCGGCGGTGGATCGGGGAATCCGAAGAAGCCGCTCGGCAAGCTGCCGGACGGCACCCCGATGGAGTTCTACAACGCGGGGATGAAGGGGCTGAAAAATTCAACGGAAGAGGGGGGAGTGCGGGTGCCGTTTTTCGTGCGCTGGGACGGTCACTACGAGGCGGGTCGGGACATCGGAACGATCGCCGCCCACCTCGACATCCTACCGACCTTGGCGGAGCTTGCGGGCGCGAAGGTCCCGGAGAAGCAGGTGGAGGGCCGCAGCTTGCTGCCTTTGTTGAAGGATCCTGACGCGACGTGGGAGGACCGAATGTTCTTCAACCACATCGGACGCTGGCCGACCGGTGCCGACGTCGAGAAGTTCAAGTGGAAGTCGTTCGCGGTTCGCAACCAGCGTTTCCGGATGGTCGGAAAGGATCAGCTCTACGATATGGAGAAGGATCCTGCGCAGACCACCAACGTGATTTCCGAACACCCGGAAGTCGCCGTGCGGATGGCCGCCGCCTACGAGGATTTCTGGAAGGAGGCAGTGCCACTGATGGTCAACGAGAAGGTGCCGATGTCGAAGACGCGCCCTTTCCACGAAGACTACCGGAAACAGGAACAGGAGGGCGGAATTCCGATGTGGGAACCGGCGTCCATCCGATGAGGGTTTCGCGTGGTATGCCCCGGTGTTTGGTTGCCGGTCTGATGCTTGCCGGGGTCTCGTTCGCCGCTCCCGGTGACGGTCTCGACGGGGCCAACGGCCACATCTTCAAGGTGGATGCGGAGGGCAAGCATTTTGAACTGCTCAAGGAGACCGAGTACGACCCGAAGACGGACATCGGCAAGTCGCGCTTCACCGTCCACTGGTCGGACGCGACGGTCGTGACCCGGCTTGAGGAGCTGAAGAATTTCGCCGGCATCACCGAACCGGTCGCTGCGGCATTCTACGGCATCGACAAGCCGAACCAGCAGGCCTTGGAAGCGGGCGAGGCATTCGAAGCGAGGGTCGCTGTCCTGCATTCCGGCTCGGACCTCCAAGCAGCCGGGAAGTCCCTCGAAGGAAAGCAGGGGGTGGTCGGATGGTTCGCTCCCTCAGATGGGGAGAAACCGCGTGGCGGTGTGATCGAGATCAAGGGAAAAGCTGTCCCGGTGTCGCTGCGGCAACGATTCAGCCGGATTTATCACCATCAGCCCTTGAAGTCCGCCGATCTTGCTACGGGGTTCTGGAAGGCGACGCTTCAGGGTTCCGAGGAGGACGGAAAGTTCGTCGTCGCGAGCATGGAGGTCGAACCGTTGCCCGACCCGAGGAAAACCGACGATCCAAAACTGCCGCGCGTTCTGGTGATCGGCGACTCGATCAGCATGAATTACCACGACGCGGCCAAAGAGGCGCTTGAGGGCGTGGCCAACTATCACCGCAACGAAGGGAATGCCTTCTCGAGCGCACACGGCGTAGCCAATTCCGAGCTCTGGCTGGGTGACTACAAGGAGCCGGGATTTCAGTGGGACGTCATCCAGTTCAATCACGGTCTGCACGACCTGAAGCAGACCTACGACAAGGCGACCGACACCTTCGGTGAATACGCGGTGCCGCTCGACGACTACAAGGCCAACCTTGAGAAGCAGATCGCGATCCTCGAGAAGACCGGCGCCAAGCTGATCTGGTGTGCGACCACCCCCGTGCCGAACGACAACAAGAGCCAGTATGCCCGGCGGAAAGGTGCATCGGCGGAATTCAACGCCGCCGCGTTGGAAGTGATGAAGCGGCACCCGGAGATCCTCATCAACGACCTCTACGGGTTGATCGGCGGATCACCGGTGTTCGATGGATGGCGGAAGCAGAACGACGTCCATTTCTACAAGGCCGAGGAGAAAAAGGTCCTCGGTGATGCCGTTGCCGGCGCGGTGAAGCGTGCGCTCGGCAAGAGCGGTTGAGCACGTTGTGAATCGGACCGCGCGGCTCCGACCGCGCATCTTCTTCCGAACCTGTGGTGCGCGGTCGGAGCCGCGCGGTCCTTTTCTCTCAAGGCTCAGGCAAGGATGTCCTTCACCACGTGGCCGTGGACGTCGGTGAGGCGGTAGTGGCGGCCCTGGAATTTGAAGGTGAGCTTCTCGTGGTCGACGCCGAGCAGGTGGAGCAGTGTGGCATGGAAGTCGTGGATGTGCACCGGGTCCTTGGTCACGTTGAAGCCGATGTCATCGCTCTCGCCGTAGCTGATCCCCGGTTTCACTCCGCCGCCGGCCATCCAGACGGTGAAGGCATACGGGTGGTGGTCGCGACCCCACTTCGGGCGGTTGCTGATGTCGCCTTGGAGGAATGGCGTGCGCCCGAACTCGCCGCCCCAGATGACCAAGGTGTCATCGAGCAGGCCGCGTTGCTTGAGGTCGGTGATCAGCCCGGCCGACGGCTGGTCGGTGTCGCGGCACTGGTTGTAGAGCTCGGTGGTCAGCGAGTTGTGCTGGTCCCATCCGGCGTGCATGAGTTGGACGAATCGCGTGCCGCGCTCGACAAGCCGGCGCGCGAGCAGGCAATTGCGGGCAAAGGTTCCGGGCTCGTGGACCTGCGGTCCGTAGAGGTCGAGCGTGGCCTTCGATTCTCCGGAGATATCGGCCAGTTCCGGCACGCTGGTCTGCATGCGGTAGGCCATTTCGTACTGCGCGATGCGGGTCGCGATCTCCGGGTCGCCGAAGTCGGCAAGCTTGGCCTCGTTGAGCTTCGAGATCCCGTTGAGCATCTTTCGCCGCAGGGTGCCGTCGACACCCTTCGGGTTGTTGAGGTAGAGCACCGGACTGTTTCCCGCGCGCAGTTTGACGCCTTGATGGCGGGAAGGAAGGAAGCCGGAACTCCAGTAGCTGTCGTAGAAGATTTGCCCGCACGAGGTGTCCTTCGTCACCGAGGTCATCACGACGAATGTCGGTAGGTTCGCATTCATCGTTCCGAGCCCGTAGCTCAGCCATGAACCGACGGTCGGACGGCCGGGGAGCTGGAAGCCGCTGAGGAAGAAGTTGATCGCGGGTGCATGGTTCACCTGCTCGGTGTGCATGCTCTTCACGAAGCACAAGTCATCGACGACTTTCGCCGTGTGCGGCATCAGCGAGCTGACCCACGCACCGCTTTCGCCGTGCTGCTTGAACGCCTCGAGCGGAGCGAGCAGCTTCCGTTTGTCGGCGGCGGCCGACATGGTGCTGAACCGCTTGCCTTCCATGTAGCTCGGTGGAACCGGCTCGCCATGCAGTTCGGCAAGGCGCGGCTTGTGGTCGAACAACTCGACGTGGCTCGGTGCGCCATTCTGGAAAAGATAGATGACCCGCTTGGCCTTCGGGGCGAAGTGCGAGACCGCTTCCATCACCTTCTCCTCGGAGGCGAGCGCATCCTCCCCGAGCAGTGAGGCGAGGGCGGCGACTCCGATGCCGGTGGCGCTCTTGCCGAAGAAGTGGCGGCGGTTGATCAGATACTGGCGTTCGAGGCGGGGATCCATGCTACTCCTTGGTGAGGGTTTCGTCGGTGTTGAGAATGGAAAGGCAAACGGCGGCGAGCGCGGCGTGTTCGACCGGATCGAGCTCCGGGTCCGCGGGCGTTTCGCCGATGGATAGGAACTCGCGCGCGGTCTCGGGATCGAAGGCGGATCGGGCTTCGCGATAGCTGTCCATCAGGACGGCGGACTCGATCTCGCTCGGCGGGCGGAGAAGAACGATCTCGAATGCCCGGGCAAGGGTGCGGGCGGGGTCATCGGAGCGGCCCTCGGAGGCTCGGCTGGCCAAGGCGCGTGAGGCTTCCGCGAAGATCGGGTCGTTCAGCGTGGCGAGTGCGTGCAGCGGACTGTTGGTCCGGCCGACGCCGACCTCACACATCTCGCGCTTGGCGTTGTCGAAGAACATCGGCGGCGCGCTGATCCTTCGCCAGAAGGTGTAGAGGCTGCGGCGACGGAGCTTCTCCCCGGTGTCGGGCGTGTAGCTCTTCTTGCGCCGGCCGAAGGTGACTTCCGCCCACAGACCGGGCGGCTGCCATGGGAAGACCGGCTCGCCGCCGATCTCGGGCACGAGCAATCCGCTTACGGCGAGCGCCTGGTCCCGGATCATCCATGATGGCAGGCGGAAGCGCGGGCCTCGGGCGAGCAGCCGGTTGTCGGGATCGGCCGCCAGGAGTTCCGACGTGGCTCGCGACGACTGACGGTAGGTCCGGCTGGTCACGATCGTTTTCAGGAGGTGCTTCGTATCCCAACCGCTTTCCATGAACTCGACCGCGAGCCAATCAAGGAGCTGCCCGTGTTTCGGGATCTCGCTCTGAACGCCGAAGTCTTCCGGTGACTTGATCAGTCCGATTCCGAACAGGTCCTGCCAGAAGCGGTTGACGGTCACCCGCGCCGTCAGCGGGTGGTCTCGGGAAACGAGCCAGCGGGCGAGGTCGAGCCGGTTCGGCGGGCGACCCTCGACGTTCAAAGGAGGCAGGGTCGCCGGTGTGTGGGCCTCCACCTTCTCGCCGGGCTGCTCGTAAGATCCGATCGCAAGGATGAAGGAGTCGCGGCGCTTTTCCCGGTCCGCCATGATCATGACCTTGGGCACCGACTTTGTCAGCTTGTCCCGCTCGACGCGAAGGCGGGTCACTTCCGCCAGAAGTTCGGCATAGGCGGGGTGGCTCTCGAGATAGGCGCTCCGAACGAGGGCCGCCTGTTCTTTCGAGCGGTTCGCGACTGGGATGCGGATCGCTGTCGCGAGCGAAGGGTCGGCCCTATCCACTGCGGGTGGGGCGGTGTCGGTGATCGAGATCCGGAAGCGGCCGAGCAGGTGCTTCTTGTAGCGGGACTGGTGCCGCAGACGGACTTCAAGCGTGGAACCGGCCGGGATTAGAACGGGTTCCGGAAGTCGGAAAACTGCCGCGTGGTCGCGGTCGATCGGCTTGCCCTGCCACACCGCCCAACCGGTCGCGGGGTCGCTGTCGAGAGCGGCGGAGACCGGCAATCCCCGTTGCTCGATCGTCGCTTCGGCGGCCTTGATGGGAAGCTTGCTCCGCTTGCCGTCTGGTCCGACAACAAACAGCTCGAACCCGGTCAGGACGAAATTGCCCGAGTCCGACTTGGCGATTCCGCCCTGGGTCATCGACTTGTGTCGGAGCGCCTCGAGCCGGAGGGCGGCCAAAGGTCCCGGGGGGGCGGTGAGCGTGACTCCATAGTCGCCCCGGTCCGGCACAGGACCAACGACGAGCGCGGACTTGTCCTCAAGAATCCGGAAGTCGGCGTGGGGGCTGTCGATCTTCTCGATGTCGAGCGTCTGCCATGACGAATCGGAGGCGGAAGTGCCGCTTGTCCGGGCATTCTCCCAGTTCGCCTGTCCCGGGCCGACCTTGACTGCCAGGATCTTAAGCTGGCTTTCCAACTCAGGGATCCGCTTCGCAAGTTCCAGCTCACGTTCGGCCTGCGATTCGGAGGGCGCGGAGATGACCGGCGGGGTCTGTGGATTGCCACCCGATCCGTCCACGGGGGTCTGGTTGAAGAAGTCGAAGAGGCCGTAATATTCCTTCTGGCTGAGCGGATCGTACTTGTGGTCGTGGCAGCGGCAGCAGTTGAGCGTGAGCCCCATCCAGACCGTTCCGACCGTCTCGGACATGTCCATGACGTAGTTGACCCGGTTCTCTTCGGGGATGCTGCCACCTTCACCGTTGATCGCATGGTTCCGGAGGAAGCCGGTGGCGAGCTTCTGCTCGTGGGTGGCATCGGGGAGAAGGTCGCCGGCGATCTGCCAGACGGTGAAGTCGTCATAAGGCAGGTTGCGGTTAAAGACGTCGACCACCCAGTCGCGCCACGGCCACATCGTTCGCTCGTCGTCGCCTTGGAAGCCGTTGGTGTCGGCGTATCGAGCGGCATCGAGCCAAGGCCACGCCATCCTTTCGCCGAAGGCCGGGTCGGCGAGGAAGCGGTCCACAACCTTTTCCCAAGCGTCATCCGCGGGGTCCGAGACGAACGCTTCGACTTCCTCCGGGGTGGGTGGCAGACCGCGAAGGTCGAACGAAAGGCGTCGGATCAGGGTCCGTCGGTCGGCCTCCGGCGAAAGCTCCAGGCTATCCTCGCGAAGCCGCTCGGAAACCAGATCGTCGATCGGGTGACCAGATCCCTCCGGAACGTCGGGCCGCTCGGCTCGGACGAAAGTCCAGTGCTTCTCGTACTTCGCGCCACCCTCGATCCAGCGCCGGATCAGATCCTTCTCGTCGTCGGAGAGCTTCAGGTGCGAAGTGGACGGAGGCATGACCACCTCCGGGTCCTTCGACATGATCCGCTTCCACACGGAAGACTCGTCGGGCTTGCCGGGGACGATCGCAGGGCCGTCCTCGAGTTCCGCGTAGGCCCCTTCCGGGGTGTCGAGCCGGAGGCCGGCCTCCCGGGTGTTCGCATCGAAGCCATGACAGGCGAAGCAGCGGTCGGAGAGGAGCGGACGGATGTCGGAGTTGAAACCCGGGACGTCAGCGGCGGGCGAAAGCGGGCTGATCGCGAGCAGGGCGAATGGGACGGCCGGGAACTTCATGACAATCGGAAACAGCATACGACAGGGAACTCCCGAAAAAATAGAGCAATGACGGCAATTTGTTGTAAAATCCGCGCATGAAATTGGTGGATCAAAAAGCCCTTCGGACGCTGTACGACGGCGACGAGGCGTTGCGTGAGGTGTTTGACGTGCTCCCGGTGTGCCACTTCTCGGCCAAGGACTATCGGGGAATTGAGGAGGGGGAGGCGGGGCCTTTTCTCACCGCCAACCGCCGGTTTTTGGCCGACAAGGGACTGAGTGAGGTCGCGCAGATCCGGGGGAGAACCGACTTCGAGTTCTACCCCGAGGAACTCGTGCACCAGTATCTCGCCGAGGACTGGCGGGTCTTCCGGATGGGACAGCCGCTGGTGTCGCAACCGTGGTTGGTGGTCGAGCCGACGGGGCAGGCGCTGATCTGGACTTCGAGCAAGTTCCCGGTATTCGACGGGGACGACCGGCCGATGGGAATCGTGTGCGTGATGTATCCGGCCAAGGAAGACGATGGCGGCTACATCGGCTCCGGCCGGCTCACCGACGTGCTGGTGCACATCCAGTCGAATCTCGACCAGCCGCTGCGGCATGCCGAGCTGGCCTCGATGATCGGGCTCTCCGGAAGCCAGCTCTCACGGCTGTTCCGCGCCAGCTTCGGCGAGAGCGTGGGGCAGTACATCAAGCGGGTGCGGCTCCATGCGGCGGCGAGCCGCCTGCTGACGACCGAGTCGAGCATCGCCGAGATTGCCGCACACTTTTCCTACTACGACCCTAGTCACTTCACCCGCGAGTTCCACCGTTTCCACGGCATGTCGCCCCGCGATTACCGGCGGATGCGTTCGAAGTGACGGTTCAGATCCGCTCGAGTTTGATCGGGTAGGTGTTTCCCGAGTTGAACTGCGCGACGTAGATGCTGCCCTCGCCATCGACGACGAGGTCGTGCGGGTGCAAGAACACCGGCTCTTTGTGAGCCATCTTCGCCAGCTTGCCGTCGTCATCGTATTCCGGGGCGGTGCCGCCGGGGTTCGAGAGCACCTTGAAGTCCTTGTCGAGAATCGAGAGGAAACCGCGTGAGTCGCGGTCGGCCGGCCAGTTGTCGGCGAGGTGGGCGACGTAGTAGTGATCGCCGACCCGCTGAATCTGCCGCGGGTTTCCGCCGGGAAGGGGAATGCGCAACTTCTCACGGCCGTCGTCGTCCAGCTTGAGCAGGTACTGCCTGTCGCTCATCGCGATCAGCAGGCCGTCGTCGTAGATGCCTCCGTGCGGACCCCAGTGCTCGATGCCGCCTTTCTGTCCTCCGAAGACCGCCTCCTGTTTCCCATCCTTGGAAATGCGCTGGATGAAGTCCTTGCCGTAGCCGTCGAGGACGAAGAACCGTCCGTCCGGCGGGTGAAGTGTCCATGACGGGCGGTACTGCCCGGCATTCTCGTAGTGTCCGGATGTCTCCGGCCAGTTCCATTCGTCGAGCATCTCGCCATCGAGCGTGCTCTTGAAAACCGCGTTGCGCTTGAGGTCGGTCAGGTAGAGGACCTCGCGTCGCCCCTCGCGGACGATGGATAGCCCGTGCGCTCCCGGGAAAGTCGTTCCCCACTTGTGGACCAGCTTCCCGGCCTTGTCGTAGACGATGACGTTGTTGTCGGTGTGGTCGGTGAAGAGGATGATGTGGCCTTCCGCATCCTCGACGATCCCGTGGCAGTTGTTGACGGGTGTCTTGTCGCCGAGAACGCCCCACCCGGGAACGATTCGGTAGCGGAATTCGCCGTGGCCGAGAATCGGGGGAAGGGGAGTCCTTGCCTGTGCAAGGCCCGTGACCAGGCCGAGCGTGGAGGTTTTCAGGAAATTACGGCGTCTCATGGTGGCATTGGTCTCAACGGTGGCTGGCAGCCGGGGCGAGGGTGCCGCCTTCGACGAACTCGGCCTTGGTCAGCGTCTGGCGTAGGTCTTCCCGACCGTTGCTGACGTTGGCTGCCCAACGGACGATCCGACGGATCACCGGTCGGCTGTCCCAGTAGATGTGGGAGACGGTCGGCTTGAACCAAAGGAAATTCGGATCCGGATCCATGCAGATCACCGAGACGTCGTCGGGGACCTTCAGTCCCTGGCTCGATAGGAACTGGGTGGCCGCGAAGAACATCGGGGCCTCATCGACGATAAGCGCCGTAGGCGGGGTGATCTGGAACAGCCGGGCGAGACCGCGGTGGAAGCCGTCCGGCGTTTCGTCCCAGTCGGGCAGATGGTAGGCTGAAGGTTCGATTCCATGGGCGGCGACCTCCTCAAGGAACGCCCGCTCGATGGCGCCGGGTGCCGGCAGCCGGCGTTCGCGACGGGAGAGCATCACGATCCGGCGGTGGCCGAGCTGGAATGTCCTTCGTACGGCCTCGACGACAGCGGGCTGCTTTTCCGGGCCGACTCCGGCGATCGGCAAGCTCCGCCTGCGGCCGTAGAGGGCGATGGCTGGAATGCCTTCCGAGGCGAACCATTCGAGGACCCCTTTGGAGCCCGACATGATCACCCATGCATCGGACTCGGTCCTGTCGACCATCCGCGAAACCCGTGCCGGATCCCGTCCGAGCTCAAGTAGCGTCTTCGGTGCGAATGTCGCGGCGTGGCCCGACTCCTGAAGCTGGTGAAGGAGATCGACCATGTAAGGGAGATTGCGGTCGGCCGCTTCCGATGTGGCGATGGTCACGCGAAGCGCCCGAGTCGAAGCTGATTCGTACTTCGGACGGATGCGGCGCCTTCTTCGAGGTCCTCCGGAGATTAGAAGGCCTTCGTCCTCGAGGATCATCAGTGCCGCATCGATGAGTTTGCCGCTGACCCCGATTTCGGCGGCCAGGCGCGACCTTCCCGGCATGGTTCCGGTCCATCGACCACGCGCCAATTCGTTGCGGAGGAAGTCCGCAACCTGGCGGCTGCCGGAGCTGACGTGGAAATCGGCCATCGAAAATCTACGTAGAAATCTGTCCTAAATGGGGGCCAGATGGCGAGAGGTATTTCTCTTTCGTATCGGCAGTTCCCCGTCTTGTTTCCAACCCGCACGGCGAAAACCCAAGTCCCGCGCCCCTACCGTCTGCGAGTGATCGTTGTCGGAATCGCAAAATAGCCATGAAACCGACTCCTGCCTCCCTGCTAGCTGTCCTGCCATTTCTGGCCGCTATCGGCTCCGCCGATGCTGCAGTGGTTTTCGCGGACGACTTCGAAGCGGGGACGTCCGGGATCACCAGCCAGCAGTCGGTCACAGCGACTCAGGATGTTCTTACCTACAACGTTGCCAACACCAGCCGGGTCTTCAACGGTTCGCTCTGGGTTGATACCACCAATGGATTCGGTTCCGACCGGCAGGGTCTCATTGATGGAGGAGCCGGGGGGACCGATCTAGGAAACTTCACGCCGGACGGGGCCGGGCCTCAGGCTTACGGTTTCCGCTACACCAACTCCGGTCTGACGTCGGACGTCGGAGTGATCGGCAGCCTGGCGCTTGGAACGACCATTACTGTTTCCTTCGATGTGTTCATCGACGGATGGAACGGTGGATCCGCCTACAACTGCTATCTGACCACCTTCGATGGCGGCGCACGGACCGAAATGAATGGCGGTGGCGCCATCCAAGGCACCACTTCGATGCTGGCGAGCATATCCGGCAACGCGGCGGGTGGTGCCTACCAGACCGTCAGCTTCAGCTACGTCGTTGGTAACGACGTCATTGATGCCAACGGCGCGGCGGCAGGTGTGAGCACCACATTTGACAATGCGGTTCTCGGAGATGACATCGCCATCCGGTTCCAGGGCGCCACTTCCTTCGCCAGCATCGACAACGTCTCGGTCGACATCTCTCCTGCGGTTCCCGAAGCCCGCGTGGTCTTTCTGGGAGCCATTGGTGTCTTGCTCTTGCTCCGCCGACGCCGGGGTTAAGCACCTGGATCGTCTCCACGCATCCCGCCGGCGTGGACGCCATTGGGAACAGCGGCCGCCAGTCCGCATGGCCCGCCGCGCCCTTGGGCTTCCCCAGTCTCCTCTCTGCTTCTCGTTCAACACCAGCATCCCGACCTGAAACACCAGCATTCATGAACCGGATTCCCACGCCACCGACCTTGGTCGCCGCATTCGCCGGCCTCACCCTGTCCGCAACTCCGGCCACAACGGGCGTGAGCTTTTCCGAAAGCTTCGAAAGTCCCGTGGTCGCGGGCTTCGATGACAACACCGTCCCCGGCGGAGGCAACTGGATCGGTGCTTCAAACGGCTTCGGCTCAAGCAATCGCGGACTGTTCAACGAAACCGTAGCGTGGCCTGCGACTCCGCCCTTCGGCACACCGTACGGGGATCAGGCGTACTACCTCAATTACACCAACTCCGCTCTCACCACCGCGCAAGGCGCCACGGGCCTGACGGTCACCCAGGACGTGACCTATACCCTTACGTTCAACATCGCGGTCACCGAGGGCACTGCGAGTTCCAACTACTTGGTCGAGTTGGTCGCGTTCGGTGCGTCCGACGACAACTCGTCCCGCACCAACGGTCAAAGTGGTCGTCCGGGAACCGTCGTGGGCACCGCCTCCGGCTCCGTGACGACCACGGACATGTCGGCCACGGCCTTCATTACCTACACGCCGGACGGAACGAGTCCTGATCTCGGGAAGGAACTCGGGATCCGGTTGGTGAAAGCCAGTGGCAGCGTGCTCTACGACAACATCCGCCTGTTGTCCGGTCATGATCTGAATCCCGATCCCGGTAATGGCGAGGACCTTTCGGCCGGTGGCGATGTGAACCTCAGCTGGACCAACATGCCACCCGAGGCACCTGCGTCCGACACCTATGTCGATGTCTGGTTCGGCACCACCTCCGGCGCTCTTTCGCAGGTCGTCGACGGTCAGATCCTGTCTTCGACCCTCGTCAGCGCCCCCATGGCGGGAACCTACTATTGGCGTATCGATTCTTATCCCGACGGGGATCCGAACGGCACTCCGGTTGTCGGCGACGAGTTGTTCTTCACGATTGCCGATACGGATGGCGACGGCTTCCCCGATGAATACGAGTTTCTCCATACAGGAACCAATACCGGCCTGAATCCGGGGGACGACCTCGAGAATGGCGGTGCGGGCGACGGCCTCACCAACATGGAGGAATACAACTACGGCACCGATCCGAACAATGCCGATACCGATGGCGACAGTCTCGAGGACGGTCCGGAGATCAACGGCACCGCCGGACTGCGGCCGGTGACCAATCCACTGCTCCCGGATACCGATGGCGACGGGCTGAGCGACGGGGTGGAATCGAATACCGGCACCTGGGTCAGCTCAGCGGACACCGGTACCAACCCGGTCGATCCCGATTGGGACAAGGACGGGCTTGCGGACGGCGTCGAAACCAAGACCGGCTCTTTGGTCGACAAGAACGATACCGGAACCGATCCCTACGTTTCCGATACGGACGCCGACGGGGCGGGGGACTACTACGAAGTCTATGCCTCGTTCACCGATCCCCATGTCGATACCGACGTGCCTCCGATTCCCTATCCATTGCCCGATCCCGACGGCTCGACCGGCGCGACGAACAAGCCGGTGAAGGTCTACATCATGTCAGGTCAGTCGAACATGGTCGGAATGGGAACGGTGAGCGGCACGGGTGACGGCACGCTTGAGACCATGGCGATGCGCCAGAACCGGTTCCCGGATTTGGTGGACGGATCGAACGCATGGACGACCCGTCAGGATGTTCGCTATCGCGGAGTGATTTCGGACATCGGCAACGCCCAGCTTTCGCCAGGTGGTCTCGATTCGAAGTTCGGTCCCGAACTCGGATTCGGCTACGTGATGGGCTGGTATCACGACGAACCCGTGCTGTTGCTCAAGTCATGCATCGGGAACCGGAGCCTCGGCTGGGACGTGCTTCCATCGGGAAGTCCCTCGTATCAGTACGACGGCAACAACTACGCGGCCTATGGCGACGCCACATTGAAGTGGGCGATCGGTGACTCGCCGGCGACGTGGGCTCCCGGGAGCTGGTATGCGGGCAAGGAGTTCGACCGTTACTTCACCGACGAAAGCGAATGGGCCCATCCTGACCCGGCGGCCACCAACGTGGTGGACGTGCTCGACAACTTCGCTGCCGAGTATCCCGACTGGGCCACGCAGGGATTCGAGATCGCCGGCTTCGTCTGGTGGCAAGGCGACAAGGATCGCTATGACATGGGTCACGCCACCCGCTATGAGGAAAACCTGGTCAACCTGATCAATTCGCTGCGCAGCTACTACTCGAACCGCTACCCGGGCAAGGTCGCCAACAACGCGCCCTTTGTTCTGGCGACCCTTGGCCAGACGGCAATCGGCGACAGCTCGAGTCTGGCGGACGAGGCGATTCTCAACGCGCAGCTGGCGGTGGACGGAGACTCCGGGCTCTATCCTCAGTACGAGAACAACGTGAAGACGGTCTACTCCCATCCGCTCAGCGAGGGAGGAGCCTCGAACAGTCACTACAACGAACGGGCCGGGACCTACATGCTGGTCGGGGACGCTCTCGGACGCGCGATGGTCGGGTTGGTCGAAGCGTCCGCCGGACCTGACGAGCTTGCGCCGGTCGTGATCGGCAACGACCCGGCGATCGGCGCCACGGAGGTGTCGGCAGGAGTGAACATCGTGGTCAATTTCAACGAACCGATCACCGTCGAAAGCGGCAACATCACCCTCCATCCCACCGACGGTTCCGGTGATGTGGTAATCTCCGTCACCGACGCCTCGCAGGTCACGGTTTCGGGAAGCACCCTGACGATCAATCCGACGGCGAATCTCGCGACGAGCAAGGAGTATGCGGTTCTGATCGATGCCACCGCGATCGACGATCTCGCGGGCAACAGCTTCGCGGGCATTCTCGTCGATACCGAGTGGCGCTTTACCACAGCGGCACCGGACCTGACCGCGCCGACGCTTTCCGCGACGGACCCAGCGAACGGTTCGACCGTGGTGGTCGACACGGCTCTCGAGGCAACCTTCAGCGAACCGATCGCCCTCGGCAGTGGCGCGATCACCTTGAAGAACCTGACCGACGGTGCTGCAGGTGATGTGGTGATTCCGGTCACCGACGGCACCCAGGTATCGGTATCCGGAGCGGTTCTTACAATTCAGCCAACAGGCGATCTGCTCGGCGGCAAGGACTACGCCGTCCGCATTGATGCGACGGCTATCGACGACCTTGTCGGCAACAGCTTTGTCGGTGTCGCGGATGACCTGACGTGGTATTTCTCCACTCCCGAGCCGCCTCCGGTCGGGGTGGTTTTCTTCGATAACTTCGAATCCGGTGCCAACCCGAGCGCACTTCCCGCGACTTCCGGCAGCTACTCGGACACTCCTGATGTGGACTCCGACCAGAGTAACGGCTTCACCTCAGGAGCCTCCAACACGGCCCTCTGGGCCAGGGCAACCGAGGGTTTCGGGGCTTCCCGGTGCGGGCTTGTCGACGATTCCGCCGAGGCTTTCGCCGATCCGGTTGGTGATCAGGCTTTCGCCTTCCGCTACACCAACTCGGGCCTGACGACTAAGTTCGGTGTGATCGGCAGCCTGACCGCCGGGACCACCTACACGGTTTCCTTCGACGTTGTCGCCGACTCCGGTGGCACGCCCTACAATGTCCAGTTCGTCACCTTCAACGGTGCCGGAACCCGCAATGACGTGCGCAGCGACTCGTTCGTTAGCAAGGTGCTCGCTTCACAAAGCGGCAATGCGGAAGGCGACGGCTCTTACAAGACGGTGAGCTTCGAGTTTACTCCTGACTCCTCCCTCGATGCCTCGGTGATGGGGCATGACCTCGCGATCCGCTTCAAGGGCTCGACGACCTCTGCTACCATCGACAACATCCAGGTCAGCACCTCGGGCGGCGGAGGCGGCGGCAACGATTTCTCCGACTGGATCGCCGGCTACGACGTCGGTGGTCAAACGGGCTTCGAGGACGATCCGGATGGTGACGGGCTCAGCAGCGGGCTTGAGAATTTCCTCGGCACGGATCCGGGCGCCTTTTCCGGTGGACTGGAATCCGGGGCTGCCGCGGGAAACACCTTTACCTTCACTCATCCACAGAACGCGTCACCGGCCGACGACCTGAGTGCCGCCTACCGGTGGACGCAGGACCTCGCCGGCTTCAACTACGGAGGTGCGACCGACGGCTACGGCACCCAAGTCGACTTCACCGTGGAGGAGGACACGCCAATCGCGGGATTCACGACGGTGACCGCGACGGTTACCGGAACGGCGGTGAGCAAGTTGTTCGTGGACTTGGAAGTGATCCAAGTCACCCCGTGAGGATCACGAGCGACTCAGAGTGAACTTCGAAGCGGCGGTTTCCCGGAAGGGGAACCGCCGCATTCGCTTGGAGGGTGGCGGACCTCATTCCGTGATCCCAATCACAACTGTCAGCTGGAGGGATCGGGAACGCGAAGTCTGACGGCCTGCGGCTTCACGGCTCGTCCGGCATCGGTTTCCACGGCACGGCACCCGCTTTCCGGATGTGCGCCATGAGAGCTTCCTTGAGTTGCTTCGCCACCTTGCCGGTCGCGGGCTTCGGATCCTGCTCGAAGGGGTCGGCTTCGAGATCGACCATCTGCATCGGTTCGAACGGGTGGTTCTGGAGCAGCTTCCACTTGCCTCTACGGATGGCATAGTAGGCTCGTCCTCCGTAACGGTCGCCACCTTCGCGCCTCACCCAGATCATGGTTCGATCCGGGTCGCCGACGCCCCCGTCGAGCCAGACCGAACGCAGGCTCTGGCCGTCGCTTTCCGGTTTCCCGGCTCCGGCCAGTTCGCAAAGGGTCGGGACGAGATCCATCGTCATTCCCAGAGCGTCGGTGGTCTTGCCGGCAGGGATCTTGCCGGGCCAGACGGCGCAGGTCGGCACCCGGATGCCTCCTTCCCAGTGGTCCTGCTTGCCGCCCCGAAGGTCGCCGTTCGATTGGGCGTGGGGAATGGATCCGCCATTGTCGGATGAGAAGATGACGAGGGTTTGGTCCTTGATGTTCAGCTCGGTGAGGCTGTCGAGCACCCGTCCGATCTCATGGTCGGTGTGTTCGACGAAGGCCACATTGGCGGCCCTCTTCGGGTCGAGGTCCGGTTCGCGCTTCCGGACCTTTTCCAGCCAGTCCTTTGGGGGTTGGATCGGGAAATGGGGCGCGTTGTAAGCGAGGTAGAGGAAGAAAGGAGTGTCCGGCGCCTTCGCTCGTTCCCCAAGGTAATCAATGGCCCAATCGGTGAAAACCTCGGTCGCGTGTCCCTCGGGATCGACGGTCTCGTCATTGAGCCGCATCCAGTTCACGCCGCCACGACGATGGGTGTAGTAGTCGTCCATCATGTCGCCGAGGAATCCGTGGAAGTGGTCGAAGCCCTGTTCGTTGGGAACGTTCGGAGCCGTGTAGCCCAGATGCCACTTGCCGACCATGCCGGTGTGGTAGCCCGCCGATTTGAGCATTTCCGGAAGCGTCGGGCCGGGCGGGCGGAGATAGCCCCAGCTGCTGTGGTCCCACTGCCGGATCACTCCGGGCGCTCCGGCGAGATCCGGGTAACGGCCGGTCATCAGCGATGCGCGGGTCGGCGTGCAGACGGTGCAGTTGGCATAGAACCGGTTCATCCGGATTCCCTCCGACATCAGCGTGTCGATACGGGGCGTCCGCATGTCCTTGGCTCCGTAGCAGGTGAGGTCGCCATAGCCGAGATCGTCGAGGAGAATTACGATGGCATTCGGCTTGGGGGCGGGTTCGGCGGCATGGCACCACGTGCCGGCGAAAAGGAGGGCGAGGATGCATCGAATCATGAGGTCCAGCCTAGGGGACAGGTGAGGCAGGGCAATGGACAAGTGGTTCCCGAAGCTCTCCTTTGCCGCGCTCTTATGCGGCATTTTCACGTCATATCCGACGATGCCGGATCTGGCTGAAAGAGGCCCTCGCGCGCGCGCGTCACCGATCTGTTCATCCTTTGATTCCGACAAGCCTTCCATGATTTCGCCACTCGTCTCCCGCTGGATCACACCGACCCTTGTCCTGACTCTCGCCTACCCGGTTCTCGCTCTTCCCAAGGCCGATCAGGACGGCGCCGCCAAGATCGAGGGCACGGCCAATACCGATCCCGTCGAACCGGTGGACCCGGACAAGGCGATCCTGTCCACGATCCTCTATCCCGAAGGCATGGTGGCGGGAGTCTTCGCTCGGGAGCCCGACGTGATGAACGCGACGGCGATTTCGATGGACGAGCAAAACCGGCTGTTTGTCGCGGAGACGCATCGCTTCGACCGCGGCATCGAGGACAACCGCCGCAACTGGCACTGGCTCCGGGACGAGGTCGCACTCAAGACGGTGGAGGACCGGCTGAAGCTCTACGAGAAGTGGGCCGACAAGAAGGAGCCCGGGTATTACACCAAGTATGCCGAGAAGATCCGGGTGCTTGAGGACAAGGACGGCGACGGCAAGGCCGAGAAGTCATGGCTGTATGCCGACGGCTTCAACGATCCGCTCGACGGGACCGCCGCCGGGATCCTGGCCGCGAACGGAAAGGTCTATTTCGCATGCATTCCCCACGTCTGGATGCTGCAGGACAAGGATGGCGACGGTGTCTCGGATGTCCGCACGTCCTTGCAGGACGGTTACGGCATCAGCGTCAGCCTGAGCGGGCACGACCTCAACGGCTTCGCCTTCGGTCCGGACGGCCGGATCTATTTCACCATCGGTGACCGCGGCTACGATCTTCACACCGCCGACGGCCGGCATCTCTACGACCAGTATGGTGGAGCGATCTTCCGGATGGAGCCGGACGGCAGCGGGTTGGAAGTCGTCCACTACAATCTGCGGAACCCCAAGGAGATCGCCTTCGATCAGTACGGGGTTGCCTTCTCGGTGGATAACAACGCCGACATGGGTGACAAGGCGAGGGTCGTGCAAATGGTGGAAGGTGCGATGTCGGGATGGAATCGCGGCAATCAGAGTTTCCGCAACTGGCCGCACGCGATCGACGTGACGTCGCGCCACGACACACCGTGGATGGCGGAGCTGTGGTGGGAGATCGAGGCGGAGAACCGCCCGAACGCGTTGCTTCCCCCTGCCGGGCATCTGAGCGTTGGGCCTTCGGGGCTCGCCTACAATCCGGGCACGGGACTGGCGGAGAAATGGGACGACCGGTTCTTCGTCTGCGACTACCGCGGTGGCCAAAGCGAGGTGATTTCCTTCGAGATGGAGCCGAACGGGGCAGGCTTTCGGATCGCCGAGAGCGAGACGTTCATCAAAGGGTTCCTCAATACGGACATCGAGTTCGGCTACGATGGAAAGGTCTATGTCAGTGACTTCACTGGCGGCTGGAAGACCTATGAGTTCGGCACGGTCTTCGTCTTCCACGATCCGAAAGAAACGTCCAAGCCGGTGGTCAAGGAGGTCCGCTCCCTGTTTGCCGATGGCTTCGATCAGCGATCGGCCGATGAGCTTGCCGGATTGCTGAAGCATCAGGACATGCGGGTGCGCCAGCGTGCGCAGTTCGCTCTGGCCGAGGATGCGTCCAACCGCGGCCGCTTCGTCGCCGCCACGGAGACCGGGAATTCCATGGTGACCCGCTTGCACGGCGTCTGGGGGCTGGGGCAATTGGCTCGGCTCAAGGCAGATGCGGAGTCGGTCGAGGCCCTGGTGAAGCTTGCGAGCGACGACCAATGGCGGGTCCGCGGGCAGGTCGCGCAGGCGCTCGGAGATGCGAAGGCCCAGGCGGGACGCGACGCGCTGAGCTCGCTGCTTGGAGATGCGAATGCCAACACCCGGATGCTTGCGGCCATCGCTCTGGGCAAACTCGGCCATCGGGAGGACGTGGCGAAACTCGTGAAGATGCTTGAAGCCAACAAGGACGGTGACCCCTACCTCCGGCACGGAGCCGTGCATGGCATGCGCCTGATCGCGGAGGCCAACAAGACCGCCGAGGACATCCTGAGTTTCAAAGATCATCCGTCGCGCGAGGTCCGGCTCGGGCTGATCATCGCACTCCGTTGGTTGGGAGATGCGGGTATCGAGTACTTCCTCGCCGACAAGGATCCGGCTCTGGTGATCGAGACGATCCAGGCGATCAACGACAGTTACATCGAAGGTGCCCGTCCGGCGCTTGCGGCGGCGACCCATCTGATTGGCAAGTCGACCAAGGCGATCGACTACCGGATCATCAATGCGATCATGCGGATCGGCAAACCGGAGGGCGCGCTGAGTTTGCTCGCCTTGGCGGAGGACGATGCCGTGCCCGAGCAGACGAGGGTCGAAGCGCTGTTCCAGCTGGGTCGTTGGGAAAAGCCGCCGGGTGCCGATCCTACCACCGGGAAGGTCCGCCCGATCACGGGTGATCGGAATCTGGATGGCGTCCGGAGCAAGATCGCTGACGGCCTCAAGCGCTTGTTCCGCAACGCGGTGGGCCTGGTTCTCGCCGAGGCGCTGAAGACGGGAGAGATCTTCGATGTGGCTCCGGCACCGGAAACCCTGCGCCAGCAGTTCCTCAGCGATGACAACCTTCGTGACATCCGGCTCGCGGCCCTGAAAAGCATGCGGAAGCACGCCGGGGACGAACTGGTGCCGACACTCGGGCAAAGTGTCCGTTCCAAGGATCCTGAAGTGCGGAAGGCGAGCCTCAAGGCGCTCGCTGAAGTCGCGCCCGAGGTGGCACTCGGGGAGGTGAAGCGCATGCTTGCCGGGAAGGATGTCTTTGATCAGCAAGTCGCGCTTGCGGAGCTTGCGAAACTGAAGGGGCCGGAGGCTGCCAAGGTTGCGATGGAGATGCTGCTCGGGGTCGCGGAGCTGCCACTCGCCATCCAGTTGGATGTCATCGAGGCCGCCGCGAAGCGCCCCGAGCCCGAGGTAAGGAAGGCGCTTGAGGACTATCGCTCGCGAATCCCGCAGGATGATCCTCTCGCGGCGTTCCAGCTGACCCTTGAGGGTGGCGATGCCGGCAAGGGTCGCCAGGTTTTCTACAACCACGGAGCCGCACAATGTTCCCGTTGCCACAAGGCGCTGCCGAACCGGAACGGAGGCGTCGCCGGGCCCGACCTGCGTAGCATCGGCAAGGCGCACGACGCCGCCTACATCCTTGAGTCGATCATCGAGCCCGGCGCACGGATCGCCTCGGGCTATGGCATGGTTTCGCTGACGATGAAGGATGGAAACGTGGTGGCCGGCCTGTTGCTTGAGGATGCGGACGACTTCGTCGCGCTCGCTGATCCGGTCGACGCAAGCCGCAAGGAATACCCGCGGAAGGATGTCGCGTCGGTCTCAAGTCCGGTTTCGACCATGCCGCCAATGGCTCAGATTTTGAGCAAGAAAGAGGTCCGCGACTTGATCGCCTTCCTCGGATCGATGAAGAACTGAGCCTGCTGCCTCCATCCACCGTTTACCATGAAACCGCTTCCGCTTCTCGCCGCCCTTTTGATCTCACCTTCCGCATTCGCCGCTGATGGCGTAACCACCAAAGGAGTGATCGGCCCCGAATCGATGGAGCGTCCGGAAAACGCGACGCTTCTGATTTCCGAGGACGGGCACGCCTTGGTTCCCGAGAAAGACGACATCCCGAGCAAGTGGGTGTTCGAGGATGGTGTGCTCACCGCTTCGCCGAAGTGGGACAGTCTGGTGACAAAGGAGAACTACAGTGACTTCCGCTTACACGTGGAATTCAACGTCAACGACAACGGAAAGACCGACAATCCGGAGGCGAACGGGAATTCCGGGATCTACATCCAGAAGCGCTACGAGGTACAGATTCTCAACTCGTTCGGGGTTTCCGAGGAGGACTACAAAGCGAGCTACTGCGGGAGCATCTACAAGATCAAGAAGCCCGACCAATTGGTCTGCAAGAAGGCGGGGGAATGGCAGAGCTACGACATGGTCTTCCGCGCGGCGCGCTTCGACGGGGACAAGAAGACGGAGAACGCCCGCATCACCGTCTATCAGAACGGCAAGTTGATCCACGATGACTTCGAGATCCCGCGCAAGACCGGCGCGGGCCAGAAGGAGGGACCGGAACCGGGGCCGATCAAGTTCCAAGGACACGACAACCCGGTGCGTTTCCGCAACGCGTGGATCGTGCCTCTCGAACTCGACTGAGGACGCGCGCTACTCCTGAAGGAACACCTTCTGGTGCTCTTCCCGGAACTGGCTCGGGGGAATCCCCTCGACCCGCGAGAAGACCTTGTAGAAGTGGTCCGCATTGCGGAAGCCGGCGTCGAGGGCGACGTCCTTCATCGGCGCGTCGGTCTCGACGATCCGGCGCTTGGCACGCTCGAGGCGCAGCCGGGTGATCTCCCCGGCGATGCTGGTGCCGACAAACTGCCTGAACTTCCGCTCCAGCGAACGACGGTTGGTCGCGACCGCGGTCACCACTTCCTTCACCTCGATCCGGTGATGGCTGTTTTCGGCAATGAAGCGGAGCGCCTTGGTGACCATCGGATCGTCCGCGGCATAGACGTCGGTCGATTGACGCGGCACCAGCTCTGCCGGTGGAACGAGAATCGGACTTGAGGGAGCGACACCGCCACGCATCAGGTCGTCGAGCAGTTCCGCGGCCCGGTAGCCGATCCGGGAGAAGCCGAAGTCGATGCTGGAAAGGGTGGGAGGGGGGCTGTCGCAGACGATCGTTTCATTGCCGGCGCCGATGATCGCGACGTCCTGCGACACATGGAGTCCCTTCGACCGGCAGACATCGATCAGATACCGGCAGTAGATGTCCTGGGTGACAAAGACGCCGATCGGCGTCTTCCACGAATCGATCCAACGGTTGAGACGTGCGATGAAACGCTCCCAGCCCGGGGCCACGCCCTCCACGCTGACCCGGGGAAAGCGGTGGTGTGAGGCCGTGAAGTCATGACTGCGCAGCGCCTCGCTGAACCCGTTCCACTGTCTTTGGGAGTCGATGTCGCGCTGGTGCCCGAGGAAGCCGAACTGTCGGAAACCGCGGCCCATCAGGTGCTCCGCTGCCATCCGTCCTGCGAGTGCCGAGTCGGCGAATACCGAGGGCACCCCTTTGGCGGGGGTGTTCATCCAGACGTTGACGATCGGAATGCCGGCCTGCTTCGCCGCCTTGGCCATGTCGGGGGTCACCCGGGCGAGAATGCCATCGAAGGGGAGTTTGCCCGAACTGGTCAGCATGCGGTCCGGTGCCGGGTGGATCTGGCACTCCCAGCCGGCCTTTTGGGCGTAGGCATGACAGCCGGCGAAGGTCTCCTGATGTCGATTGAACCCCCAATCCATTTCCAGTGAAATGGCCACCTTGAGTTTCCTGTTTCCCGCTTCGTTGTTCATGGGCTGCCGCATGCCCGGGCCATGGTTTTCCGGGGCGCTGGGGGGCATCGTTGCCCAGCAATTGGGGGAGCACAAGGTCGGATTGACGTAAAAAAGCGAGCTAAGCGCGCATATGGAATGATCAGGACCGAATTGAGTGATTCCAAAGACGATTTTTGCCCGCTTTTCGGTTCGGATCCTGCGGCGGAGATGGTCCCGAAACGTGGCTCCAGCGCTTATGAAACCTTATGAACACCAATGTCTTTGGTGGATGGGTGTGGGCGTGCAGATGCGAGAGAAAGCCGGAAATCCGAGAATGAAATGGATGGTTCCGATGGCTCTCCAGATAGAGCTTTAATGGCCTCTGACAAGTCTTGTATCATCCCGAATAAACCAAGGTAGGGATCGGGGACGTGTCGGAAAAACGAACTCCTTTGTCGCATCATGGGTCTTGAGCGGACTTGCTGCGACCTGTCAGATTCCAGCATTCATCTTAGGTCGCAATGACACCTGAAGAAGCAGCCCTTGCCCGCAGACCCGCGAACGCCCCGGCCCCGAGCAGCGAGGGCAGCCTGGACCCCGAGGTCGTCGAAGAGATTCGCGCCGGCTACCGGATGGTGGAGGCCGACCGTCTCCGGCACAACGCGGTGACCAACAACGCGATCGATGACTTGGCCCTCAACCGCCAGGCGTTGAGCCAGGTCGACGACCACTTCAGTCACCGCATCAGAAGCCGTGGCGTGACGAACCAGAAGAAATCGGGCCGGTGCTGGATGTTCGCGGCGCTGAACGTGATCCGGCCGCAGGTGATTCGCGACCACGGCATGGAGGAATTCGAGTTCTCCGTCGCCTTCCTCCAATTCTGGGACCGGATGGAGCGGGCCAATCTTTTCCTCGAGTCGGTCATCGACCTCCGGGACATCGACTACCTTGAGCGGGACTGGGAGCTTCTGAACCGCTGGGGCATGGAAGACGGCGGATGGTGGAACTATCTCGCCGCACTGGTGGAGAAATACGGAGTCGTTCCGAGCAGTGTGATGCCCGAGACCCACGGCAGCTCGAATACCGCGACCATGAATCTGGTTCTGCAGCGGTTGATCCGAACCTACTCGGCAAAGCTTCTCAACCGTCATGCCGATGGCGGAACGATGGCCGAGCTGCGAGCCATCAAGTCCGAGGCACTCGCTGAGGTTTACCGCTTCCTCGTGATCAATCTGGGTGAGCCGCCGACGGAGTTCGAGTGGCGTTACCGTCGGACGACGAAGCCGGACCGCTCGGATCCCGAGGCGGAGATGCGGACCGTGACGGATCCCGCCCTCGGCGAGTCCGAATCCTTCACTCCGAAGTCATTCCGGAAGCGCTATGTCGGTTGCGCGATGTCCGACTTCGTTTGCCTCTACAACGATCCGAAGAACGAACTGAACCGGCACTACCGCTTCGATCGGGCCCGCAACATGGTCGACTCGGAGAACATGGGGTTCGTCAATGTCGACATGGACGTGATCCGGCAGGCGTCGATCCGCTCGATCAAGGCCAATGAGCCTCTCTGGTTCGCCGTCAACATGGGCTACGACCAGTCGAGGGAGCTCGGAATCATGCAGGACAAGCTGCTCGACTACGAGGCGCTGTTCGGCATCGACCTGACGCTCAGCAAGGCTGACCGCGCTCGCTTCCACTCCGATGTGTCGAATCACGCGATGGCGCTGATGGGTGTCGATCTCGACTCGGAAGGTCGCCCGAAAAAGTGGCTGGTGGAAAACAGCTGGGGCAAGGAGCAGGGAGACGAGGGGTTCTGGAGTCTCCACGACGACTGGTTCGACGAGCACGTTTACACGGTGATCGTCCACCGGCGCCATGTGCCGGATGAGGTGCTCGCCTACTTTGAGGAGACTCCGACCGTTCTGCCGGCGTGGTATCCCGGTGCCGCGGGAGTTCTCGCCTGATTCCTGCTGATCTGCGATCTGAAGGCGGGACCCCTTGGAAAAGGGGTGGAATTCCGCGCCGATCGAATCGGGGTAATCTTGCTGGTGATTTGGGGGTTGGCGGCTGCGAGTCCCTGATTGCGGGACTGTTATGTTCATCCTCAGAGGCGCCGATGCGTCCGGGAGTCGCTAAAATGCGGATATTGAGTAGGCGCAAAAAGATGAATGAAAGGCGGGAATAGGAGTCCGTGGTTGGCCTTTTTGGGATGCGGAGAGGGGTGAAATGTAGTTTCTTAGCGTGAATACAAGGTGGTGACGACCATGAGATTTTCTTCACGCATCCGACCCCGAATCTCTCAAACCATACATCTTTGCCGCAAGCGGGATGCAGGTTTCGCGCTGGTCGTGACCGTCAGCATGATGGTCCTGATTGCACTGGTAGCAGTCGGCCTGCTCGGTCTCGCCTCGATCACGGTCAGTTCCTCAAGCCGCGCGACCGCCCAAGGCGAGGCGCGGGCGAATGCCCGGATGGCGATGATGATGGCTCTTGGTCAACTGCAGGAGGCCTTGGGGCCCGACCAACGCGTTTCCGCTAACGCGTCAATTCTGGCGAGCGCGGACTCAGGTGATGGAGCGGTTCCCAATCCCCATTGGACCGGAGTCTGGAGCTCCTGGAAGGCAGGGCAGAGCGACACCTCGGCCGTCGACGGCATCAGCTATCACGCCACGATTGACGGTCGCGGCATCGGCGGCATGAAGCCGACCTACGACAAGCACCGCGAGGATCACTTCCATTCTTGGCTGCTGTCTCTCACGCCCGGCGAACTCGAGGATCTCGCCTCCGCGGAGAACATCGATCTCGACGGCCTGTTGCTGCCCGAAGAAGACACCGAAGCTGCCTTGCTTGTGGGCGAGGGGTCATTGGGCGATAACTCCGATCCGCTGGACTTCGTCAGTGCGAGGTTGATCGAAACGGATACCGGGAGCTACGCATGGTGGGTTGGCGACGAAAGTCAGAAGGCGCGGGTGATGGACGACCGTTTTGAGACGGATCCGAAGGCCCCCACACTTGCCGAGCGGTTGTTCCGCCAGCAGGCGGCGGGTTCCACCGGGACCAAGGCGGTTGACGGTCTCGAAGGAGTGACCGCCGAGGGTGAGGTTCAGCTCGGAAGTCTGCCATCGCTGCAGACGATGGATCTCGTCGATGGTGCCGCCGGGGCCCCGTCGGAGGGATTCCATTCGGTGACACCCTATTCCTACAGCGTGCTCGCGGACGTTCGGGAGGGCGGTCTCAAGCGCGATCTCAGCACGCTGCTGGAGCGGCCGATCGCGGACGACCGGAGCGGCATGCCGCGCGAGACGGGCGATGATTTCATGCTCTACAAGTTCAACACCAAGGACCAGTGGATGGGTGGCCCCGACAACCAGGAGTGCGTGCCGATCCACGACCTTGCGGCTTACTACCAGCTCTATGATTCCTACCGCGATGGTTGGAACGAGGGGTTGCTCTACTCGTCGAATCTGATGAGCGACGGCTATCAGGTCGTCTCGACCGACTTCGGGGAAAAGAATCCCGAGGGACAGAAGAAGTATCTCAAGGCCTACACCAATCTCTACCGCCAGCCGGTTCCGATCAAAGTCCAGTTCCTGTTGAGTCTCTTCGCCGAGGAGATCAACCCGAAGCCCAAGCCGACCCGGGCGAATCCCAATCCGGACAGCCACCTGTTGCGCATCGGGATCACGCCGGCGATCACGCTCTGGAATCCGACCAATGTTCCGTTGGTCATGCGCTGCGCGTCGGATCCCAACCTCTACGCCCAGATGACGCGCATGGGCAATCTGCCGATCCGGATCAAGTTCAGGAAGAACGGTGACCCGTGGAGCAAGCCGCAGAACATGTCGTGGCTGGCCTGCGGCGACGGCGGCGGCAAGGCCCACATCTTCAACATGTACTTCTCGGGCAAACGTCCGATCCGTTTCGAACCCGGCGAGGTGAAGACCTTCTCGTTGCCCTTCAGCGGGGACGTCAGCGGTATGAAGAAGAACGGCGACGGGCACATCAACATGTTCAAGGACGAGTTCCTCTTCAAGACGGACAAGTACTACGAAGGTCACGAGGCCGCGCCGGGCTGGGATCCCGAGTCGTTCATGTTCTTCAACCGTTCGGCTGCGCCGGATACCGGGGTCAGCGTGATCGATAGCAAGTTACCGTTCAGTTCCGGCGACCGGATCTCCTTCGAGATTACCGGCGACAACTCGCAACTTCCGAATGGCGACGGATCGAAAGGAGCGGCCTTCTTCTTCCACTTCATCCAGACCAACCACCAGAGCTACGCCGGTGGCGGAACGTGGTGGCGCCGCAACTACCAGTTCAACTCGCGCAATGGTGGCGGGGGGCAGCAGGTCGGCTTCAACGAGACGCTGATCGGCAAGGGATTTCCGCGCGGGAGTGCGACGATCACTGCCGCCTCGCGCAGCGGATCGAACATCATTGCCCGCTCCGACCGCAAGGAGGGCTGGCCGTTCATGCAATTCTCCCTGATGGCGGGAACCGAAACCAGCGAGGGTTCGAACGGGGGAGTCGCCGGTGGCCGGAAGTTCGCCAGCCGGCCTTTCCTTCACTCGAGTGCGCTTTCCGCTCCATTCATCGACGATCACTCGGGCAACGCCCTCTACAACGTTGGCTGGAACTGGTGGGTCGAGGAAATCAACGACGTGTTCGAGGCTCCGGTGCAGGTCAGCGTCGATGACCAGGGCTACTATGGCGGCGGTTACACGCCGGAATCGGGCGTCACGAATGTGGTCCAGCAGGAGGTGCCGCTCGTTCCGCCGATCTCGATCGCGGCCCTGAGTCATGCGCACCTCGGCGGATTCAGCATCGCGCGGGACGAAGTCGGAGGGAAGCACCTCAACCAGAATGTCACCGCCACCGGTCAGGCCGGTCTGTTCCCGCATACGTTGCAGGCGATCGGCAACTCCTACGCCCACCCGCTGATTCCGGCCGACCGTGCGTTCGTGAGCGACTTCCAGCGAACCTTCAATGCCGACAATGGCGCGAGTCGCGTGACCCTCGCCGACCACTCGTATCTCGCGAACAAGGCGCTCTGGGATGACTATTTCTTCTCGTCGATCACTCCCGAAAGCGCGAGTGCCAAGGTGTTCCAGACGCGTGCCAACAAGCCCGCCGAGAGAATCGCGTCGGAGTTTTTCTTCGGAGAAGAGCCGCTGCCCAATCGCCGCATGGTCCCGTACATCGGAGGCCTGAGTCCCAACGGTCTTACCGATCTTTTCAGGACCGACGAGCAATGGCGCGGAGGATTGGCGGACAGGATCGCCGCGCACCTGATTGTCGAGGGGGCGTTCAATGTGAACTCCACCTCGGTGGACGCATGGAAGGTGTTCCTTTCGAGCCTGCGCGGGAAACCGGTCGCGTATCTCGATAAGGAAGGCTCGATGAACGGAGGCACCGAACTCGAGGAGACGAGCACCAGTGACGGGACCCCGGTCAACGGATTCAATGTCCCGGCAGGTCGGCCGATCGACCGCAGCCCGAATGATCCGAGCGAACCGGACCAATGGCTGGGGGCACGTGAGCTCAGCGATCAGGAGATCGAGGAACTGGCCGAGGCGATGGTCCGCCAGGTGAGGGAACGCGGCCCGTTCCTCTCGTTGTCCGAATTCGTCAACCGCCGCCTCGATTCCAGAAACGGGGAACTCTCCGCCAAGGGTGCGCTGCAGGCCGCTCTCGACGACCCGAAGGTTTCGATCAACCAAGGGTTCCGGAACCAGAAACGGGAACTTGAGACCGGTGGCATGACCCCGGCCTTCCGTGAAGCGCTTGAGGGGCCGGTGGCATATGGAAGTGCCGCCTATGTCGACCAAGCCGACGTGCTCCGTCATCTGGGTGCCCAGCTGACGCCTCGTGGTGACACCTTCGTGATCCGGACCTATGGCGACTCCCGTGACCCGAGCGGCAAGGTTCAGGCCCGCGCATGGTGCGAGGCCGTCGTGCAGCGGTTGCCCGAGTATCTTGATGCCGAGGATCAACCCGAAACGGAACAGGCCGAGCTGGCCGTGGAGGCCAACCGGCAGTTCGGCAGGAAGTTCGAACTCGTTTCCTTCCGCTGGCTGACGCCTTCGGAAATCTGATGATCGTCATGAATCTGATTTCGCGACTCGCCGTCCTTGGTGCCGTCTTCTGTGCCGCTGCGCCTTTCGCGTTCTCACAGGATGTGTCGAAGGTCAGCCTCCGCTTCGTATGCTTCCCTAAGTCGGTCGAGCCGCTGAAGGTCGAGCTGTTGATCGGGGAGGGGAAGACGGAGGAACTGGAGGTGTTCAGCAACGAGTTGTCGAAGACCTACTCCGTTCCCGCGCAATCCGCGTGGGTCATCGGCGAGACGACGCTCAACGAAGATGACGAACCGGTGTTCAAGGTGCTGGGGAAAGCCACCGCGCTGTCAGCTTCCAAGCAATTGGTCCTGATCGTGAAGAAGGGGGCGGATAACTCCGACGGTTTCGAGATGGTTGCAATCGAGGATGGAGCCAACGGCTTCGGTGGCGGCGAGATGCTGTTTGTGAACGCCGCCGGCGTGCGTATCGGCGGCGTGGTCGGCACTAGGAAGTTCGCCCTTCGCCCTGGCGAACACGCGATCGTCGAGCCTAAGGCGGACAAGGGCAACGGGCGCCTGTGCCACGCATCCCTGTTCTACGAGCAGGAAGAAAAGCCCGTGCCTTTCTTCAGTTCGACGTGGCCGGTGAGCGAATACACCCGGGCGATGCTCTTCGTGTATCACGATCCGTCGTCGAGGAAGTTGAGGCTCCATTCGATCCGCGATTACCTCGAGTGATCCCTGGCAAACGTGTTGCGAAGGCAGGCCAGCGTGATGCGTAGTGGGAGTATGAATGCTCTCCGAATCGGATCGGCGCTTTGGTTGATCGGTCTCATGGTCCGGGCCGAAGTCATCGACACCCACGTGCACCTGTGGGATCTGTCGAGGCCGGAGGGGATCTATTGGATCAAGGAGGACGACAAGGTGCTTCGCCGTTCGTATACGCCTGCGGATTTCGAGAAGCTGGCGAAGGAGAATGGCGTCGGCGGGGTGGTGGTCGTGCAGGCAGGTCAGAGTCTTCCGGACAACCAGTGGAATCTCGATGTCACCGCGAAGAACAGGTCGTTGTTCCGCGGCGTGGTCGGGAATCTGTCGGAAGTGATCGGCAGCGATGAATTCCGCCCTCTGTTCGATAAGCTCTGCGAGGATCCGCGCTACGTCGGCTACCGGCTTTCCGGTCGCCTCCGGGAAGATCTCGACGAAGCGTTCTACCGTGACCTGAAGCTGACCGCCGAGCGTGGGCGAACGGTGGACTTCCTTGTCGGCAAATATGATCTCGAAGACGTGAAGGAGATCGCCACGGCAGTGCCGGAGCTGAAGATCATCATCGATCACTTCGGCAACGTGGTGCTCGACGGCGAGCCGCTCGATCCGGCGTGGGTTGCCGAGTTCCGCAAGGTGGCCAAGTGCCCGAACGTGCGCTGCAAGGTCTCCGCCCTCTATGGCCGATTTCAGAGTCCGCCGGCGCCTAAAGTTCTGTCCGCCTACAGGGAGATCCTCGATCTGGCATGGGACTGCTTTGGAGAGGACCGTTTGATCTACGGAAGTGATTGGCCGGTCACGCGGCGCACGGGCGATTACGCATCGGTATTGGATCTGACCCGCAGCTACTTCCGGGATAAGGGTGACGGGGTCCTTGCCAAAGTCATGGGGAGCAATGCCGCTGGTTTCTACGGGGTTCCGCTGCTTGGTGAAGATAGCAAATAGGTGGTCTCAAGGCGCATTTTCTCGTCTGTTCCGGGTCCGCAAATACGCGTCAAAAAGCCGCATGGAACGACTCTGATTTCGTTGTCGTGCGGAGGGTTGCAGAAGATCATGGCGTGCCTGCGGAAAAGATGAGTTCAGTGGTTAGATCGCCTGATATTCCGATATTCCAAGGGTTTGCAGTTCAAAGACAGATGGCCATGCGGGTGCCGTTGTGGTCAGTATCCCCGCGACCCGCAATGGGTCGCACCCCTCCAAATCCATGTTGAACCGAAAAAAAGGCGCCGCAAACGGCAGCGCGGCGGAGACGAGTTCTATCCTTTTCCATGCGGATGCGAGCGATCCGGACATGCTGTACTTCAGCCGCTTCTCCGCATTCGATCCCTATCTTGCCTTCGGTGTCGACGGTCGCAAGGTCGGCCTCTCCAGCAGTATGGAGTACGGCCGAATGCAGGATGAGTCGGCATTCGATGAAGTGCTCCTCCTGCCCGAAGTCGAAAGCGAGGCCGCCAAGCGGTTCAAGCTGCCGAAGGGTAAGAAGCCGGACGAGACGCAGATCGTGCGTCACCTCGCCAAAGTCTATGGTGTGAACGAGTTCCGGGTGAGCCACCGGTTCCCCGCAGGGCTGGCTTTCGCACTGAGCGAGGCCGGACTCAAAATTACTCCGGATGAAAACGGCGGCCTGTTTCCGGAGCGTGTCCAGAAGACCGCGGAAGAGGTCGAGGCATTGCGCAAGGGCAACGATGCCAGCGCCGCCGGTTTCCGGATCGTCGCCAAGACGCTGGCCGAATCGAAAGTCAAACGCGGCAAGCTGATCCACCAAGGGCGGGTGCTGACCTCCGAGCGTCTGCGGGAACTCATCAGTCAGGCGGCGCTAGAGAAAGACGCCATTGCCCAGCACACGATCGCGGCGGGTGGCGACCAGGCTTGCGAATGCCACAACGCCGGCTCCGGACCGATCCGGCCCAACGAGCTTATCGTGGTGGATATCTTCCCCCGGCGAACCGAGGACGGCTACTGGGGCGACATGACCCGCACTTTCCTGAAGGGAAAGGCGAGCGACGCGCAGAAGAAGCTCGTCCGGACCGTGAAGAAGGCCCACGGAATGGGTATCGACATGATCAAGCCGGGTGTGTCAGGAGGTAAGGTCCAGCAGGCGATCGAGCAGTTCTTCGCCAAGGAGGGCTACGAGACGATCAAGAACTCCACCGAGCCGGAAGGATTCTTCCATGGTCTCGGACATGGAATCGGCCTCGAGGTCCACGAAGCGCCGTTCATGCGGCTCGGTGCGAAGTGGCGCTTCAAGAAGGGGATGGTCGTGACGGTCGAGCCAGGTCTCTACTATCGCGGCATCGGAGGCGTCCGCATCGAGGACACGATCCACGTGACCCCGGGCGGCAACGAGCTGATCTCGAAGGCTCCCTACAAGTGGGAGATCCCGTGACCCGGATTCACTAGGGAGTGGTCACCTTGAAGCTGTAGCTCCCGCTGCCGATTTCGATGCCGAGTCCGTCACCGCGGTCGGTGAAGCCGATGTCACTGCGGTCCTGAAGAGGCTTGTCGCTTTCGGTGATGATGTCGCCGGCTTTGGCGGGCAGTTCCACCTTCGCGGTGACTCCGACCGGGATGGTGATGTCGAATTGGCGGACCTTGCCGTCGATCGACCAGTCCGAAGTGATGGTGCCGCGGATGGTTTCATGGGAGCTCTTCACCCACGTGAGATCGCCGACCACCTGGGGACGGATGACGGCGCGGTCGAAACCGACGGCGTCAGGCGCGCATTGGATGCCGCCGAGCCAGCGGAAGAACCACTCGGAGACCGAACCGAACATCGGGTGGTTGTTCGAGTAGGTGCCGTCACTTCCGGCCCAGTGTTCCCATAAGGTGGTGGCACCGTTTTCCAGCATCCACTTCCACGACGGGAAGGTGTCGCGATCGGCGAGCGAGTAGGCGAGGTCGGAACGAGCGTTGGCCGAGAGTTGCTCCAGAAGGATCCGCGTCCCGTAAATGCCGGTGCTCAGACGCGGGCTGTCCTCGGGGGCGGTGAGGTTGTCGATGAGGCGCGCGAAAACATCCTTCCGTGCGCCTTCGGGCGCGGCGTGGAATCCGAGTGCGAAGCACAGCTGGGACTGGGAACCGTCGGCAACCACGCCCTTTTCGCTGAGGAATGCTTCGGCCCAGGCTTTCCGTGACTCCTCCGCCCATGCCTCGAGTTGCTTGGCGTCGTTACCCCGCTCGATGATCTTCGCCAGGCGGGCCATGCGCAGGGCGGTGTCGATGAACATCGGTGTCGAGACCGCCGGGCCGCGGCCCTTGTCGAGGGCTTCGTGGTCTCCGAGTCCGATGGTGACGAGGTTGTCCTTCCGGCGTCCCGCTTCGACCTCGAACCACTTCATCGCTACCGGGAACTGTTCCTCGATCAAACTACGATCGCCGTAGTGCTGATAAAGTTGCTCGAGCAGCAGCGGGTGGACCATGGCCCAGCCGACGCCGCAGTAGTCGACACCGACGAAGGGTGCGGTGTCGGTGAGGCGTCCGTCGGGAAGGGCGGAGTCGGCCCAGTCGCGGACGGTCTTCGCGTAGAAGCTCGCCATGTCGAAGTTCATCAGGTAGGCCTCGCTGGTCGCCACGATATCGCCGCCGTAACCGAAGCGCTCACGGTGCGGGCAGTCGGACTGCACGGTCACGACATTGGCGAGGAAGGTGCGGCGGCACATCTCCTGGATGCGATTGAGCGACTCGTTCGAGCACGAGAACGAGCCTGTGTCCGCGAGGTCGGTGCGCATCGGGAATGCCTGACAGGTGTCGGCCAGCACTTCCGACAGTCCGGTCACTTCCATGTAGCGGAAGGAGTGGAAGGTGAAATCGGGGCGGTAGCGCTCGCCTTCGCCGCGCGCGATGTAGACGTCCTGCTGCCAAGCGATCTCGGGAGCGCCGGGACCTCCGACGGACATCGGTTTGCCGTCGGGTCCCTTGCGGGTGCCCTTGATCTGGCCGCAGACGCTGGTCATCGGATTGAGGGTACCGTCCTCGTGGAGCAGTTCACCGAAGCGGAAACCGATCCGGGTGCCGGCCGGGGCGTTGATCGCGATCTCGGGGATGCCGGTGAAGATGGTTCCGAAGTCGACAATGTGGACGCCTTCCGACGGGGAGGTCACCGCTTTGGCGGGCAGGGCTTCAGCCAACCGCACGGGTGGCATGAGCAATGGCTGAAGAGGTTCGAGCGGTTCGCCGGCGACCTTGACGGGTTGCCATTTGGCGTCGTCGAAGCCGGGCTTGCTCCAGCCATCGACGGCAAGGCGCGCGTCCCGCTCCTCGCCGAGGTAGATGCTGTTGCGTAAGGTCGGTCCGGGAGCGGTTTTCCATTCCTCCCCGGAGGTCACGACCGTTGTCGTGCCGTCCGAGTGCTCGGCGACAAGGCAGAGGATCGCGCGCGGCCGGCCGACCGGCAGGGCCTCGCGGAGGTTGCGGCGACCCCACATCCGCAAGGGGAGGGGATTGTACCAGCCGTTTCCGAGTTCGATTCCCAAGCAGTGGGTTCCCTCATTCAGTTGGGAGGTCACATCGTGGGTGCGGAAAAAGATCCGCTTGTCGAAGCGGGTCCACGGCGGGTCGAAAACGTGGTCGTCGAGGCGCTCGCCATCGATGCTCGGATGTCCCAATCCGAGCCCGGCGACGTGGAGCCGTGCCCGGGTCACGGGCTTGCCGATCTTGAACTCCTTCCGCATCAGGGGAGCAGGGTCCGGCTTGTAGAAGTCGGCGTCGTTATCGGGGTTGGTGCCGCCGTCATTGATCCAGCGCGCGCCTTTCCAGTCGGCGGGCTTGCCGGGTGCCGGCTCCCAAGTGGCCGGCTCGCTCCATGGGGAGGGCTGGTCGCCCGAACCCCACCAACGGACTTTCCAATGGCAAACCGTGCCCGTCTCGACGGCCTTGCCCTCGTATTTCGTGCCGGGCAGGCGTTCGGTGCCGGTCTTGCCTGAGTCCCAAAGGTCGCCTTCGTCCTTGCTCAGCAGTTCTTCCGAACTCGCGACCAACACTTGCCACGCGGTGGGCTGGACGCCGCGATCTTCCGAAAGCAGCCGCCACGTCAATCGCGGCTTGGCCGGTGTCGCGATCGGATCGGATTGTCCTTCGCAGAGGAGATGAACCGGCCGCTCAAGGTCGGACTCGGCTCGAGCTCCGTGGATTGCGAGAAGGAGGACAGCTACGGTGAACAGGTCGCGGAGTCTCATGAGAAGTGGGGGCAAAAAGGTGGTCCGGCGGATCGTTCGCGCGAACTGCTGGACTGCAAAGAGATGCAACCGGCATCGGGCATCGCAAGGGCAATGGTCCGGCTGTCGGAAATGAGCGACAATGATCCGCAAGGAATGTAAATTCCGGACCGGGTCCGGCGTATCGGCAGGATGCGGTTCAAAAGCCCTTTTCAGATGGCGCTTCTTTCGGGAGCGATGGTGTCGGTTTCGGCGGCGGTGGAGTTGCCGAAGATGTTCAGCGACCACGCGGTGTTCCAGCGGGGTGAGGCGGTTCCCGTCTGGGGATGGGGAGAGCCGGGTGAGACCGTGACGGTCGAGTTCGGCGGTCAGAAGGTCACCGGCAAGGCCGACAAGGACGGCGCTTGGAGGGTCGAGCTGGCATCCATGGATGCCGAGGCCAAAGGCCGCGAGATGACCGTGACCGGCAGCTCGAGCGGCAGTGCCAAGGTCGCCGATGTGCTGGTCGGAGAGGTGTGGATGGCATCCGGCCAGTCGAACATGCAGTGGTCGCTTTCCCAGACCGAGCGGGCGAAGGAAGATATCGCGGCCGCCAACTATCCGGAGATCCGGCTTTTCCAGTCGGACCGGGTCACGGCGGCGACGCCCCAGACCAAGGTCGGTGGAGCATGGTTGGTGACCAGTCCCGAGACGGTGGGTCGGTTTTCCGCCGTCGGATACTACTTCGGCCTCAAGCTGCATCAGGAGCTCGGTGTGCCGGTGGGCATCCTGAGCACGTCGTGGGGTGGCAAGCCCTCCGAGGCATTCACCAGCAGGGAAGGGCTTCTCACCGAGCCTGAAGGCAAGGGGTTGGTCGAGCAACTCGACGCGGCCGTGAAGTCGTACGACGAAGGTAGTGCCACCGCCAACTATGAGAAGGCCCTGGCGGCATGGAAGAAGAAGGCCGCGGAAATCAAGGAGGCGAACAAGACGGCCGAGAAGAAGCAGAACGTTCCCCGCCAGCCGGGCAAGCCGTCGTCGCCGGCGCTTCAGCCGAACCGCCCCAACTCGATCTACAACGGCATGATCCACCCGTGGGTCGGCTATGCCATGAAAGGTGCGATCTGGTATCAGGGTGAATCGAACGCCGGTCGTGCCAAGCAGTACGAGACGATCTTCCCGCAGCTGATCCTCGACTGGCGCCGCCTGTGGAAGAAGGAGCTGCCGTTCTATTTCGTGCAGCTCGCGAACTTCAAGAAGGCCAGCACCGAGCCGGGGGTACCCGATGAATGGGCCGAGCTTCAGAACGCCCAATTGCTCACCCTTTCCCTGCCGAAGACCGGGATGGCGGTGATCAACGACATCGGCATGGCCAACAACATCCACCCGACCAACAAGCTGGATGTCGGCAACCGCCTTGCACGCTGGGCGCTCGCCAAGGATTACGGCAAGGACGGGATCGTCATCTCGGGCCCGCTCTACAAGGGTTCCAAGATCGAAGCTGACAAGGTGCGCATCGAGTTCGATCACGCCAAGGGTTTGAAGAGTCGCGACGGCGGACCGCTGAAGCGCTTCGAGATCGCTGGCGAGGATCAGAAGTGGTTCTGGGCCGATGCCAAGATCGACGGCGAGTCCGTGATCGTCTCGAGTGACAAGGTGAGCAAGCCCGTCGCGGTCCGTTACGCGTGGGCGTCGAATCCGGAGGGAGCCAACCTCGTCAACGGTGAGGGTCTGCCGGCTTCGTTGTTCCGGACCGACGACTGGAAGCTGAAGACCGAGCGCTGAGCCGGCTGTTCGTACTGGGTGCCCGGAGCCGCGTCGTATTCATTGGCAGCATGATGAGGAAACTGTTTCTGGCTGGTTCCTTGGGCATTCTTGCGGCGACATCGCCGTGCCATGCCCAAGCACGGGACCTTCTCGCGGGTAACGTGTTGGAGAACTTCCGTCCAGTCTCGGGATGGCGTTCGGTCGGATCGGTTCGCGAGACCGAGGGGAAAGGCGAATTCGCTCTGGATGGCGAAGGCAAGGTGCTGGTCAACGCGGAGAGGCGCGGCGAGAAGGCGCCTTACCTATTGACCAAGGAGGAGTTCGGCGACATCCGGATCGAACTGGAGTTCATGGTGCCGAAGGGATCGAATGCCGGGGTTTATGTTGCCGGCCGCTACGAGGTTCAGATCCTCGACAGCTTCGGTCGGGGGAAACCGGGCTCCGGTGATCTTGGCGGGATTTATCAACGCTGGGACCCGAGCCGGGGCAAAGGGCGAGAAGGCTTCGGCGGAATTCCGCCTCTCGTGAATGCCGCCAAGCCGCCAGGCGAGTGGCAGACGATGGAGATCGTGTTTCGTGCGCCGCGTTTCGATGCCGACGGCAAGAAAACCCGCGATGCCACGTTCGAGAAGGTGTTGATCAACGGTAAGCTGGTGCACGACAGCGTGGGAGTCACCGGTCCGACGCGCTCGGCTCCACTTGAGGGCGATGCGGCTCAAGGTCCCATCGCGATCCAGGGTGACCATGGCCCGGTGGCGATCCGCTCGTTCAAGGTGACGCCCTTGCCCGATCTGGATGCGACGCGGTTGGCGGAGCTCGATGCCTACTGGGCCGAGGTTTCCCGCGCGGTTAACACAGGTGACTTCGAAGCCTACAAGGCGACCTGCCATCCGGAGGCCGTACTGGTTTCCGGCTCGAAGAAGGTCAGCTATCCGCTGTCACAGGCCTTGGCCCGATGGCGACAGGAGTTCATCGACACCAAGGCGGGGCTCATCAAGGCGAGTGTCGATTTCCGGTTCGCGCACCGCTATGGCGATGCCAAGACCGCTCATGAATCCGGTGTATTTCTCTACACACAGCAGAAGCAGGGAGGTGAGCCGGTTTCCGAGTATGTCGCGTTCGAAGCGCTGCTGGTGAAAGGAGACGACGGCTGGAAGATTCTGATGGAGTATCAGAAGGAAGCCGTCACCGAAGCGGATTGGAAGGCGCTGGAATCAGATTGATTTCGAAGGCATCCCCAAGGATGCGCAACGGCCTTTCGTATCCTACAGCTGTTGATGTGACGATCGGTATCCGATCCGGTCGGAGGCTTCTACCGTGCGATGAGTCCAAGCACCCCGGTCGTCACGCGGTGCTTCCATCCGGGGATAGTGTCAGCCGCCCGGTGGGCCGATGGTTCCGCCCGACACGAATTCGACAGGGGTTTCGACTTGGCGGAGGTCCGGCTTCCCGCGACTCACGTTCGACGCCCAGCGGACGATTCTGCGGATGACCGGACCGGTGTCCCAGCGGAGGTGGGCGACAGTCGGTCGGCACCAGTTGAACCACGCATCGTAGTCGGTGCAAACGAGGGAAATATCTTCCGGAACGCGGACTCCGTATGCCGCGAGAAACGATCTTGCGGCAGCGAAGAGCCGCACCTCGTCGAGGATCAGGGCGGTGGGTCGGTTGAAGTGAAACAGCGACTCCAACCGCTGGTAAAAGCTTTCCACACTTCCATCCCATTCCGGGAGGTGAAAGCTGCCGACGGGGATTCCCTGAGAGGCCAGTTCCGCAAGGAAGGCCCTCTCGGAAGCGCCGGGTTCGGGGTGACGCCGTTCGGGCGGGCAAAGAAGCACGATGCGCCGGTGTCCCAACCGGATCAGCTCCCGCGTGGCCGCCGCATAGGCATCCGGTTTGTTCGGGCCGACCCCCGGGATCGGCAGTTCCCGGCGCCGGCCGAACAGGGCAAAGACTTTCCTTTTCTCGGCGAGGAACCACTCCAGCACGTCGGAGGATGCGCTGATGACAATCCATGCGTCCGCCTCGGTGCGCTCCACGACGCGAGCGACCCGTTCCGCCTTCATTCCCAGATCGACCAGATGCTGGGAGGGGGAAACCACAGCATGGCCGTATCGTACCAGTTCATCCTGAAGCTTGACCAGATAGCTCTGTCCCCGGTCTTCGGCGTCGTGGAACAGGATGGCAAAGCGTAGAATACGTTTCGACCCGAAGTAATCGGGAAGCTGGATGAGGCGCCTTCGTCCGGCACCTTGGGAGACGAGCAGGCCTTCCTTTTCAAGCTGTATGAAGGCGGACTCGACCGTCTTGTTGTTGAGGCCCAACTCCTTCGCGATCCGATGCTTGCCCGGCATCAGCCCGTTCCACCGTCCCCGCGCCAACTCGCGGCGCAGGTGTTCGGCCAACTGTTCTGAAATCGTCAGGAACCTCTTCGCAGCCATTGCAAAAACCTGGCCAGAAATGGTCCAGATGTCGAGGAGGGAAGACTTTGACCGGCTGCGCGGAATGCTTTTCCGTGACCGTTACGAAAATCGTGAGCCGCATGGTTGAGCGTTCACTTTTTCAAACTCTCGGCCCGCCAAAGCACTGACATGTCGAACCTTCGGTTCGATCGCCACGGACGGCTCCCGAACCCCGACTCCGACCTACCCAAATCCATGAAACCGATATCATCCCTCCGAACTCGTGGCAGACATCCCATCATCATGGCGGGTCTGCTCTTGCCGATGACTCCCGCCCTCTACGCCGCCAACACTTGGGACGGCGGTGGTGCTGACGCAAACTGGAGTACTGTCGAGAACTGGGACGACGATTCCGTTCCGGGATCCGGTGCATTGACCTTCGCCGGTGAACTGCAGACCAGCACGGTGAACGACCTCGGTGCGGCGCTGGCTTACGGAGGCATCAATTTTACCAACAATGGGTCCGCGGGCCAGACGGGCGTCTTCACGCTCGCGGGCGACTCCATCGTGCTCGGAGGCAATGTCACGACCACGGCCACAAGCACACCGTTCGCCGATGTCATCAGCCTTGATGTGGCTCTAAATGCAGATCGGATCGTCACCACCAACACGGATCACGACCTGACGATTTCCGGCATCATCAGTGATGATGGCAACCGTCAACTTATCAAGAACGGTCCGGGCGTGCTGACGCTCTCAGGCGCGAATACCTTTGGCCGCCTCAACCACGATGCGGGCACGGTGCGCGCAGGCGCATCGGGTTCGGTCTTCGGCGACGACAATGTGAATTTGGCCGGCGGAACCACGCTGGACGTCGCCGGGAACGACGTCACCATCGGCGGTCTGGAGACCAGTGATGGCAGCAGCGTTACCCTCGGCGCCGGCACTCTGACATTCGGTGACGCCAGCAATCGCACCTGCCGGAGCGTCTTTTCCGGCAGCGGAAAAATCATCTTTGCCGGAACGGCCCAGCATCAGTTCGGTACCAACAGCGGAAGCGCCCCGGACAATACCCATACCGGCGGCACTCAAGTTGACGGAGATGGGACGATCTCCCACAGGCTCAAGGTTTACGCCGATAAGAGTCTCGGGGATCCCAACGGCGATGTCATCTTCAACGGCGGCACGATTTACGTCCAGGGTGGTGGTGGGACATCGATGACCTCACCCTCCACACGTGGCTTCGTTTTGAATAACGTGCCCGGAAGCACGATCCTCTTCCAGGGGAATAATGACTGGTGGATCAATGGCCCGATCTCTGGCGACGGAGGGATCATCCTCAGGCAGAATCCCAACGGCGATACGGAAGGTCACCTCCTCGGTGCCAACTCCTTCAATGGTCCGCTCAGAATCCAGGGGACCAGCGGTGGTGCCATGAGGGTTTGGATTTCCAATCTTGCGGATAGTCCGACTCAGAATGGCAACATCATCTTTGGTGACGAGTACAACACGCTCAATGACAACAACAGTCAGATCCTCTACTTTGATTCTTCTGCGACAGCTCCTCTCACGTTGGCCAATCGGGCTATCGAATTTGAAGGAGATAACGATGCCATTGGTTACCTCAGAAATGACAATGCCACCCATGCCGTGACGGTCAGCACGGATCTTGTGAACTCCGGTACCGGTCTCAAGAGCTTTCAACTGTATGCCGGCAGCGCGGGCCCGGTTAACGTCTTCTCCGGGGTGATCTCGGACGGCAGTGGTACGGTCTCGCTCCGCAAGGCCGGTAACGGCGAGTGGACGCTCAGCGGAGCCAACACCCACACAGGAGGCACCGAATTGTCTGCGGGGACGCTCATCGTGGACACCGTCGATGCACTTGGCGCCGGTCCTCTTACCCGCAACAATGGCAACCTGGTTCTCAATGCCAATCAGACCGTCCCGGCGCTCTACGTTGGCGGTTTCCAGCAGCCTAACGGGGTCTACACCAGCGCCGATTTTGGATGGCTCAGCGGCGCAGGCACCCTCACCGTGGGAAGTGCGCTTCCATCGTTCTGGGACCTCGATGACAGCGTTGCGGGCCCCGGCGACACCGCAGGTGTTGTCGACGGCACCTGGAACGCAGGCAATACCAACTGGAGCGAGTCGGCAGCCGGCGACGTCGCCACCGCTGCATGGACGGCCGGCCGCATAGCGACCTTTTCGGCCGGCAATACCGCCACCGACATCTCCACGGTCACTGTGGACGGAACCCGGGACATCGGTGGCCTTACCTTCGAAGAGGGGGACGTGACGCTCGCCAGTGGGGCTGCCCCATCCCTTGTCCTCAAGAGCGACGCCCTCGCCCTCGTGCAATCCGGGGCAACGGGAACGGTTGACGCTCCGATCACCGATGACGGCACGGCATGGGCCCTTACCAAGGGCGGCCCGAATACCCTGACCCTCGGCGGTGCCAACACCTACACCGGCACGACCCGAATCGACGGTGGAACCTTGATCGCCGGATCGGCGACGGCCTTCGGAAGCGGGGGCGATGTCACCTTCGCCGGAGGCACGCTGAGCTACAACACGGCGGGTGCGGCCGGAGACATCTCTACCCCGGCTCGACTCAAGAACAGCGCATCGGCGATCCTCATCGATACCAATGGCGAGAGCGTGACTTTGGCAGGTGATATCGACAGCACCAACACGGGTGGCCTGACCAAAGTTGGCACCGGCACGCTGACGCTAAGCGGTAACAATTCGTATAGCGGCAACACGACCCCCGGTGACGGCTTGCTCGTTCTCGACGGCGGCACGATCAGCAACAGTACGCAGGTGAGGTTCACGGTAGACGGCAGCTCGATGTCCGTCACGAATGGCGGCACCCTGAACAGCTCGGGCAATCAGACATTCCAAGCAGACGATATCACGATGTCGATTGTGGGTGGCAACGGGGTAACCTCGACTTGGGATCTTGGCGGCAACGATCTCAGCACCTCGAACACGTCCCACGACAATCAGCAGTTGGTCATCGATGGCGCCGGTTTCGCGGGCAGCGCGGTCGTGACTGGCGTGAATACCCTGGTATGGGGCCGGACCAACAACAACAGCACCATCACCATTACCGATGGTGGTCAGATGAATGTCTCGGGTGGCGACGTTCGGATTGGTAATCCCTACTATAACACGAACGGTGGCTCCCACATGACCATCGGAGGCGGCACCGCCACCTCGACCTTTACCGGTAACACAGGCCGGGATTTCTACATCGGTTTTGGCGAGCGGACTGGTTCGAACAACAACGTGGTCACCGTCAGCGAAAACGGTGTGCTGACCAACATCAGGCATATGTATGTTGGCCACATCAATAATGCCCAGAATGGCGACAATGTCTCGACTGCGAACCAGCTGTTGGTGACCGGTGGCTCGGCAGCCATGAATCAGCTCTCCGTTGGATACGTTCAAACCAACGACAGAAGGGCAAATGCCAATGGGGTGGGAGTGACCGGCGGCGGGCAGCTGTCGACAGGCGGTAGCGCTTATGTCGGTCGTGCCAATAACTCCGGTTCAGAGTCCAGTGCCAACACGCTGACGGTTTCCGGCACCGGCTCACAGTGGGATGCCAACAACCAGACCGTATATGTCGGCTACACCAACAACGCTACCGCCAACTCGGATAACAACATTCTGACGGTGGGTGCCGATGGGTCCGTGATCAATGTGGACAGCTTAATCGTAGGCGACGGCTCTGGCTCCGAGACCGGTAACCAACTTGTGGTCAACGGTAATGCCTCCGCGACGACGGTCACAATTTCCGCAGGCAATAGTCTGACCGGCAGCGGCACGGTCACCGGTGCGGTCTCGGCAGCCGGCACCGTCGCGCCTGGAACGTCGGTCGGAACGCTGAGCGTCACCGGCAACACCACGATCACCGGAACCCTTGCGATTGAGGTGGATGGCGCTACCGCCGACTTGCTCGCGATCGACGGCGATCTCGATATCACCACCGCCACGCTCAGCATCACCGAGCCCGGCGCGGGCGCCACCTTGGGGAGCTACACGATCGTGACCTACACCGGCACGCTCACTCCGGGTGGCCCAGGTCCGTTTGGCAGCGAAGGAACCCTTCCTGCCGGCTACACGGTCGACTACAACACCCCGGGGCAGATCAAGCTCGTCAGCGGTGGAGCTCCCACCGGCTTCGATGCTTGGAAGGTACTGGGCTCCATGGGTCCGGTGACCTTCGAGGGCGACACCAACGGCGACGGTGTGAAGGACGGCTTGGCCTTCCTGCTCGGCGTGGCCAATCCGGACGACGATGCCAACGGCAACCTGCCGACGGTGACCGAGAGCGGCGGCAGTCTCATTCTGACCTTCAACTGCCTGGCCATCGCTGACCGCGACGGTTCGACGCTCAGGGTGCAGCACAGCAGTGATATCGGGGTGTCGGATCCGTGGCTGGCTACGGTCGATGAGGTGCCCGACGCCGACGACGCGGTGCCGGACAATGGGGTGACCTTCGTAGTCGACACGGTTTCCGAAGCTCCGCTGAACAAGGTGACGGCGACGATCGACTCCGGCGAGGCCGCAGGTGGCAAATTGTTCGGTCGCCTCGACGGCCAGGAGTGATCATCGACTGAGGTCATCGACGATTCTCACGCCGGCTCCGTTCACGCGGGGCCGGCGTTCTTCTTTTGTTCGGGAAAGATGCACGGGATTGGAAGGTGGATCGTAAATAAGCGTTTAGTCGCCGCATTTCGGAGATTGAATCCACTTTGCTTGTTTTGTCGGGCATCTAGGCTCCGCGTTTACATCGTTAATACTTGGACGAGTGTTGTTGATCCGACACCGCTAGAAAAACCCTTCGAAAAATCCCATGACCACCACTCCATCCGGAGCCTCACGCGGGTTCCTCGGAAGCGTTGCCGCTGTGATCGCGCTGCCGATTCTCGGCTTTGTCCCGACCGTTAGCCCCGGCGCGACCATGTCGGCCAGTTCCACCGCACCGGTCGTCGATGACGAGGATATCGCCAACTACGGTGCCGTCTCGGGGACGGACAAGTGGTTCACCGGCACCAGTGCCGACAGCGCGGCCAAGGGCCAGACCTTCACCACCGGCGGTGCGGCCCTGCGTCTGAAATCGATTTCCTATCAGGTCAGCGACACCCAGAAAGCGGAGCCGACCAAAACCTATGCCATCCGGGTCGGGAAGGTGGCCGGCACCACGTTCGATGTGGTCCATTCAGAGACGGCGACGCAAAGCTTCACTTGGAACTCGGACGAGTTCATGACGTGGACCTTCGACACGCCGGTCCTTCTGGAACCCTTCACGACCTACGGGATCGATGTGGGAATGCTGACCAGCACCTCGGCATGGCAGACCGGCATCCCGTATCTGAAGGTGACGGGTGACGACTTCTCCGGTGGATCGAGGTACACGTCCGGCGTTTCGGGAACGGGTGACACCAGCGTGGGCATCGCCATCAGCGCCGACCGAATCTTCCACCTCGATATCGAGCCGCCGCTCGGACCGGTTTTCGAGTTGGTCTCCGCCAGTCCTGCGGACGACGCCACCGACGCGTTGGCCAGCCGGGAGATCGTGCTCACTTTCAGCCAGGATGTTTCGCCGGGCTCCGGCAACATTCGCATCCGTGACCTGACCACCCCCGGCAGTCCGGTTGAAACTGCCATTCCTGCCAGCGACCCGAGCCTCACTTACGACCAGAACGTGGTCCGCATCGATCCCTCCGGCCTGTTGGATTGGGACAAGGACTACGCGATCCAGATCGATGCAGGCACGATCCTGGGTGACGGTGGAGCGCCGATCGACGCGATCACCGACGACGTCACCTTGAATTTCTCCACGCTGCCCGGCGATCCGCTGTTGGACGCCATCGCCGCGATCAAGGACCACGTTACCGGTGCGGCCACCCTGACCGGACCGGAGATCGCGGCCCAGAAGACGATCATCGACGACCTGCGGCAGCGGTGTGGGGAAAGCACCGCCACCATCGGCGCGGTCTTCGATCTCATCTCGACCTACGACGCGACTTTCGGGCCATTGTTCGTTTCCGGCAGCTTCGTCACGGACTTCAGCCGCAACAATACGAACCCGGCCGACAAGAAGTCGGTCAGCAGCGAGAACGTCCATTGGGTCGTCTACTCGGTCATGCAGCACGCCATGGACGTGATCTACACCGCGCCGGTGCTTGCCGCCCACGAGGCCGAGCTCGATGGCTACAGTTTCGGCAGTCACGCCGACTTCCCCGGTCCCTGTGCGCCGCCCGCCAATCCGGCGAATACCCACAACATTCAGATCGACGGCAGTTTCCCGATCACCTTCGGCCGCAACACCCAAGCGTGGACCAACCCCGCGCGCAAACCTACCGGCACGTATCTCGCTCCCGGCACCATCGCCTCCGTCACCGTGCCCCCGGAATTGGTCAACGCCGGCTACAAGGTGCGTGTCGGCGCCCATTCATGGGATCTCTCCGGTCGGGCCCCGGTGCAACGCCTCGAACGCGAGTCGCGCCTCTATCCGATCGATGCCACCACCATCAAGGTGGCCAATCCCTTCGGTGGCGGCATCTACGTCGAGGTGCCGATCGGAGCCGACGCCGGGGTGGTGACGGTGACCGTCACCGGCGGCGTTCGCTCGCCTTACTTCTCGGCGAAGAGCTTCCACTCGACCACTCCTGCGGAGTGGGATGTCGAACGTACGCACGTCGCGCCTTGGGCCGACTTCCAGTCCGACAAGTTCATGATCCAGGTGCCCACGAAGTGGATCTACAACATGACGGGGACGCAGGCCGTGCAGTTGATGGCCGACTGGGATGCGGCGATGGATGCGATCAACGATCTGATGGGCTTTCCGCGCGATCGGGGGAAGGAGACGATGTACTGCCAGCCCGACGTCATCCTGCGCTCATCGGTCCATGCGCCCGGCTATCCGGCGGTCAACGTGACCACGAACCCCAACTCCGAAGTCAGTCCGCTCGGTTATGCGGGCAGCTACCTCGTTCGTGGCCCCGGTGCCAACCCCACAGCCTCACATGTTGAGTTTCACGAGCAGGGGCATGCCTACGGGTTTCCGAAATTCGGCGGCGAAAGTGAATCGAATGTGAACCTGCTCCAGGCGGCGATGCTGAATCGGGCATTCGGCTACGACATCGATACCTCCCATCGGGGATCGCTCGGCTTCGGCAACACCTACCGCACCTTGGACAACACCGCCGTGGCGTGGATGCTCAGCTTCGCGTTCTCTCCCCGTGAAGTGCCCATGAATTCCGGTGAGAAGTCCTACCAACTCAAGGGGCATGCCAAGTTCATGGACATCGCGCGCCTCTTCGGTTGGGAAGGGCTCGATGACTACTGGCGCTCGTTCATGGAGGATGATGCCAATGGCATTCCCTACGGCACGTCCGACGACGACAAGATGCTGCGCCTCTCGCATCATGTCGGCTACGACATTCGCCCGCTCTTCCACTTCTGGGGCATTCACCCCGCGAATCCCGAGGCGCTTGCCGCAGCGATCGCGGCGGATCCCGCCATCCAACCATCGGTTGCCATTCGAAACCTTCTTCTCGATTACAAGGCGCTGGTTCCCGCCGACAACGCGGCCTTCCAGACATGGGCCTTCAACTGGTGGGGGAAGATCCCCAGCCCGAGCGCCTACTGGACGGAAACCGAGCATGCGCGGCAATGGGACCAGAGCGACTACTACACGGCATGGGGAAGAACCCAGCAGCGCGTTGGCGTGACCATCAACGAGGAATATATCCCGGCCTGTGCCGACGAGGTGCGCGACCGCGTTCAGGAACTGGTCGATCTGTACTACCCCAGCGCGATCACGCCCAACCCGATGACCTTCAAGATCGCGCCAGGTGCGGTGGATGGTGCGACCGTCGGAATGGTCGCCACCACCGCGACCGCGGACGTCGGACCGATCGAGTACTACTTCGAGAATACGACCAACGGAAACTTCCGCGACTGGAGCACCTCGCCGAACTGGGACAACACGGGCCTGACCACGGGCACGCCGTATGATTACCGGGTCAAGGCCCGCGACGGACTGGGCAACGAGACCGACTGGTCGACGGTTGAAACGGGAACCCCGGGAAGTGACGTGACCGCGCCCGCACCGGATCCGATGAGTTTCGCTTCGGCACCGTCAACGGTGGATGAGAGCTCGATCACGATGACCGCGTCGACCGCGCTCGATGTGAACGGGGTGGAGTACTACTTCGAGTGCACATTGGGCGGCGGTAACGACAGCGGTTGGCAGGCGAGTCCGACTTTCACCGACGTTGGCCTGTCGCCGGACACCGAATACGGCTATCGGGTCCAGGCTCGGGACGGGGTAGGCAACCTGACGGGGTGGTCCGATCCCGCGACCGCCAATACCGCCGATATTCCGGACACGACCGCCCCTGAGGTGCTTACCTTCAGTCCCGCCAATGGCAGCACGACATTCGACCCGGCGACCGATCTGGTCGCGGTGTTCGATGAGGATGTCGTGGCATCGACCGGTTTGATCACCATCAAGAACCTGACCGACGCGACCGAGGTGCTGGTGGATATCAGCGATCCCTCGGTCTCGATTGTTGGTGACACCCTGACCATCGATCCGGCGGCGGACCTGATCATCGGCAAGACCTATGCGGTTTGGATCGATGCGGGCTCGGTCGTGGATGCTTCGAGTAATCCGTTCGTCGGGATCGCGGACGACTCCACGTGGAGTTTTTCTGTCGCGACGGCAGATCCGATCGCGGATGCTGGCGGACCTTACGAGCTATCCGTGGGGGAGACGTTGTCACTCGATGGCGGCGCATCCATTCCTTCCAACGGCCAAACGATCACCGCCTACGATTGGGATCTCAACAATGACGGCACCTTTGGTGACGTCACGGGAGCGGCTCCGGCGGCGATCGACTATGCCACTCTTACCGGCACCTACGGCATGTTCGAGGGGCTCAATACGATTCAGCTGAGGGTGACCGACTCGTCCGCGAAGACCTCGGCGGTTTCCACGACCGTTGCCCTCGTTCAGACCGCGACCTACACGGGCCCGAACAGCACGGGTGGCCAGAACACCTGGAACACGGCCGGCAACTGGGACATCGCTGTGGTGCCCGCCGGCTTTGTACGCGCTGTCGTGCCGTCCGGAGCCTATGTGGTGGCGTGGGACGACGCGACACCGGCATATACGGGTAACCTGACGATGGAGTCGAACTCGACGATCCAGATCGGTTGGACGACGAACCGGCCGAACTCGTACAACGCGGTGGGAACTCCGGGCCAGACGACGATCACGATGGGCGACGGTGCGCTGGTCAAGGGTCGGACCCAGACCGACGTCACGGTTCCAGAGATCGAACTGCTGGGCGACGCGACGTTCAGCGCGGGCGAGTCGACCCAGACGCCTGCAAACTTCACCTTCGCCAACCCGATCACCGGCGCGCACCGGTTCACGCTGCGCAGCAACACCTCGACGGGCAACCACAGCTTCGACGCGGCGAACACGTTCAGCGAGTTGGTGGTCGACACGATCCAGGGCCGGGGCGGCAATGCCGGCACGGTGACGGGTTCGGTGGCCGGCGCATTCGGTTCTGGAGTGGTGACCTTGAGTCCGGCGGAGCCAGCAGGGCGTTGCCACCTGCTGGAGTTCGACGTGACCGGTGTGATGGCCGCGACCGGAACTCTCAATATCTTCGGTAATGGCCCGAACGGGACGAGCAACGCGAGCCTGCGGATGGACGCGGACAACACGGTGCAGTTCCTCAACAAGGAGGGCTTCGCCTATCCTGCCGGGACGTACGGCCGTGTGGGATCGCCCGGCGCGCCGGACAACGAGGTGTCGTGGATCGAGGGGGACGCGGTCCTGACGGTGACGGGCGCCCCGGCGGACGTGGTGGTCAATCCGCCGGCGATCACCGATCCGATCTCCGGGATCACGACGAACCTGTATGTGGGCGGCACGGTGCTCTACACGCTGACCTTCGACGAGGTGGTGAACTCGGCGGTGACGGTGGCGGACTTCGAGAACGCGACGGGCGGCGGCGCTACTTTCACCATCGACAGCGTGACGCAGACCGGCGTCAACGAGTTCGAGGTGGTGGCGACGGTGACCGGGACGGGCGACTTCACGCTCGGGGCGGCGGCGAGCGCGAGCTTCGACGACCTTTTCGGCAACACGCTCAACGGTCCGTTCGCCGACGACACGACCTTCACGGTGCTGGCGGGCTCTCCGCCGAACATCACGATGACGGCCAACGCGGGCGGCTCTGACAGCTGGAACACGGGAGCGAACTGGGACTCTGGATTTCCTCCCTTCGGCACGTATCCGGCGACCATCGCCACGGGGATCGCGGCGCAGGTGCAGAACGGATCGACCTTCCCGTATTCCGGAGGGCTGACGATGGAGTCGGGCTCTTCGCTTCGGATCAACAGCGTGTCGGGTTCGGAGAACGCGCTGGGCACGGGGACGATCGGAATGGAGGACGCGACGATCCAGGACGAGACGGGCTACACGACGACCTACCCAGCGCTGGACCTGACGGGCGCCAACGAGGTCCGCTCGCAGAGCAACACGACGCACGGGCGTACCCGGCTGTTCTCGGGTCCGATCACCGGCGGCGGCTCGCTGTCGTTCCTTGTGGACAACCGCGCGATCCTGCGTTTCGCCCAGTCCAACAGCTTCACGGGCGGCTTGGTGTTCAACGCCGAGGACCGCCATCTGGTGGAATTCGAGGCCGCGGGATCGGCGGGAGCCGGAGACGTGACGGTGAACCCGCGCAGCAATGCGGACAACCGGGGAGCGATCCTGAAGCTCGAGGCGAGCGACGTGTTCGCCGACAGCGCGACGCTGACGCTCGACAGCCAGGGCAACGCGAACAGCGGATGGCCGAGCGGGACCTACAACGGGATCCTACTGGAGATGGGCAACAACACCGACACGATCCAGCAACTGGTGGTGGCGACGGTGGCGCAGCCCGCGGGCACCTACGGCCGGACGGGTCTGGGCGGAGTGGACTTCGAAGTGCCGTGGATCCTCGGCGACGGCGTGCTGACGGTGACCGGAGTGGGAGGCGGCGCGCCTGAAATCGCCGTCGAGCAACCGGCGCTGACCGAGATCGCCAGCGGCGGCTCACAGGACTTCGGCACGGTGACGCTGGGAGGCAACGCCCCGCTGACCTTCACGATCCGCAACAGCGGTTCGGCCGCACTGGACCTGACGGGAGCACCCCTGGTGGATGTGACCGGAACGGACGCGGCGGACTTCACGGTGACGGCGGTGCCGGTCACGCCGGTGGCGTCGGCAGGCGGCACGACGACGTTCACGATCCAGTTCGCGCCAGCGACGGCCGGAGCGAAGAGCGCGGCGCTGTCGATCGCCAACAACGACGGCGACGAGAATCCGTATGTGATCAACCTGACGGGCACCGGGCAGACGCCGTATGCGGCGTGGTCGGGAGGCGCGTTGTTCGAAGATGATGCCAACGGCGACGGGGTCGACAACGGCTTGGCCTTCGCACTCGGAGCGTCGGACGTGAATGCCAACGCGCTCGGATTGCTGCCGGCGGTGGCCACCGAGCCGGGTTTCCTGACCCTCACCTTCGAGCGTCTCGACGGCATTGCGCCTGTGGTGCTGAGCGTCGACTACGGAGGCGACCTTGCGCTGTCGAACAGCGACGTGATTCCGCTGACGAGCCAGACGCTCGGAAGCGGGGTGGAAGTGGTCGTGGTCGACGGCAGCCCGACGGACACGGTGACGGTGAAGATCCCCGACAGCTTCGCGTCTGGAAACGGCACCCTGTTCGGACGCCTCAGTGCGACTGATGCTCCCTAACGGTCCGGTGCTGCCGAATTTCATGCGCCCCTCACGTCCGGGTTTGGGCGTGTCGAAAACTTACCCAACCGATTCATGAGAAAATCCCGAATTGCCGGTCCGAGCATCGCGATGATGGTCACGCTCGGACTTTCAGTCTCCCTCGATGCACAGACCGCCACCTACATTGGTAGCAACAGCCTCGGCGGGACGGATACTTGGAACACTCCTTCGAACTGGGACACTTCCGCGATTCCGACCGGGACCACTGACGTGGTGATTTCCGCAGGTGGTGGTGTCGTGGCTTGGAGTGACGACACTCCGGTTCATTCGGGAGACCTTTCGCTCGGAACCGGAGCGACCCTGCAGATGGGTTGGACGACGGGGAGGCCGGCATCATTCAACGCCTTGGGAACGCCGGGCACGACTGTGATCACGATGGCCGCCGGCTCGCTCATCCGCTCCCGTACCGGAAGCAGCTTCGTCCTTCCGGAAGTGGTGTTGACCGGCGATGCGTCCGTGAGACTGGGTGAATCGACCCAGGTGCCGTCTCAGGGTGTTTTCAATTACCCGGTCAGCGGTCCGCATGCTTTCTCGATCGAGACCAACGCAGCGGGCGGCGGGATCGAACTCAATGCGGCGAACGGCTTCTCCGCTCTCACCATCACGGGCATTTTCGGTCGCGGTCAGGCAATGCCCGATGCCGAAGCGAATGTTGCGGGATGCTTGGGAACAGGGGACGTTACTCTCGTGGGGGATTCGTCGGACGACCGGAGCCCCCAACTCCGCTTCAACGATGCCAATGCGATGTCGATTACCGGCCGCTTGCATCTGGATGGGGGCGGGCCGAGCGGGAATGGAAACAACCGGATCTATCTGGGCACGGACGTGACCATCGGCGGTCTCACGCTCGATGGAGTCGAGCAGCCGGCCGGAACGTACACGAGCAGCCAGTCATGGATCGAGGGGCCGGGCACGCTGACCGTCCTCTTCATCAGCCCGAACAATCCCGCTCCTGCCTTCGGAGCGGTGGTGCCGTTGGGGGATGTCGACCTGACATGGTCCAATCTGGCTCCATCGGTAGGATCCGACGTCTGGGTGGATGTCTGGTTCGGTACGGATCCGGGTTCGCTCGCCCAAGTGGCTTCGAACCAGCTGAACCTCGAAACATTCACCGTCAGCGCTCCAGCGGCGGATAGCTACTACTGGCGTGTCGATTCCCATCTCGACGGCACCGACACCGGTACACCCGAGACGGGAGCGGTTTACGACTTCGTGGTCAACGATACCGATGCCGATGGCTTGCCGGACGACTGGGAGGAACTTTACACGAGTCCTCCATCAACCACGGCTCTCAATCCGGGTGACGACCTGGAGAATGGCGGAGCCGGGGATGGTTTGACCAATCTTGAAGAGTATCTGGCAGGCACGGATCCGACCGATCCGGATTCGGACGACGACGGCCTTCTCGATGGTGAGGAAACGAATACCGGAGTATGGGTGAGTGCTGCGGATACGGGCACCGATCCGCTGGACGACGATACCGACGGCGACGGTCTGCTCGATGGGGATGAGTCGAATACCGGAACGTGGATCAGCAGTTCGAGTACCGGCACGGATCCGCTCGACATCGATACCGACCAAGACGCGCTGTCGGATGGCGTGGAAACGAATACCGGGAGTTACGTGAGTCCGACCGACACCGGCACCCATCCGCTTCTGGCGGACACCGATGCCGACGGGGCGGGGGACTGGTATGAGCTCACCGCGTCCTTCACCGATCCGTTCCTGCCGGGAGATAAGCCGAACATTCCCTACCCGCTGCCTGCTCCTGACGGATCTACCGGCGTCACGACCAAGCCGGTGAAGGTCTTCATCATGTCCGGCCAGTCCAACATGGTTGGCTTCGCCCAGGTCTTCGGTACGGCACCCGGCACGCTGGCCACCATCACGGGTGAGAACAAATTTCCGAATCTCGCGGCAGCGGGAGGTGGGTTCACAACGCGCAACGACGTCAAATACCGTGGCGTGATTTCGGCCATCGGCGACGGTCCCCTCGAGCCGAAGTTCGGTGCCGGTGGCGGATCTTTCGGTCCGGAGCTCGGTTTCGGACATGTGATGGGTTGGTACTTCGACGAGCCCGTCCTTCTCATCAAGTCGTCGATCGGCAACCGTAGTCTTGGTTGGGACTGTCTTCCTCCGGGGAGTCCCCAGTATGAAGTCGGCGGCACAACCTATGCAGGTTACGGGGATTCTCCGTCGTCGTGGCCGACCGGTTCCACCCCGGTGCCGATCAACTGGTATGCCGGGAAACAGTATGACGACTACTTCCTCGACGAGGCCGATCACGCGCCGGCGGGTGGCAGTGCGGTTACCAACGTGGTCGACATTCTCGACGACTTCGCGGTCGAGTATCCCGAATATGCCTCTCAGGGCTTCGAGATCGCCGGTTACGTATGGTGGCAGGGCCACAAGGACGGAGGTCAGTCCGGGTCGGGGACGGCGGGAGTCTATGCGACGCGCTACGAGGACAACCTCGTCCAGTTCATCAACGAACTCCGCAGCTACTACGAAACCCGTTATCCGGCGAATACCGTGCCGAGCGCTCCGTTTGTGGTGGCTTCGGTCGGGTTTGATGGCGGCGGATGGAGTCCCGGCAGCAGCGGCGATGCGATCTTCAATGCACAGATGGCGGTGGGCGACCCGGTCCAGCATCCGGCGTTCGCAGGTACGGTCGCCTCGGTCGACACCACTCCGTACTGGCGGGACGTGTCGATCTCGCCGAGCGGCGAGGGGTTCCACTACAACTGGAATGCCGAAACCTACATGCTGGTCGGTGACGCGGTCGGTCGAGCAATGATCGATCTTCAGGACGACGTCTCGCCGCCGGCCCCGAATCCTCCGACTTTTGAGATCGCTCCGACGGCGGTTGTGTCGGGAACGATCGGGATGGTCGCTACCGTGGCCTTCGATCCCTCCGGTCCGGTTGAGTATTTCTTCGAGAACACGACGAACAGCGACAACAGCGGTTGGGTCACAGACAATTTCTGGGACAACAGCGGGCTGACCGACGGAGTCACCTACGACTATCAGTTCAAGATGCGGGATGCGCTGGGCAACGAGGGCGATTGGTCGGCGGTGTCGAGTGCGGTTGCCGGCAGCGATGTCACCCCGCCGACTCCGGATCCGATGAGTTTCGCGTCGCTGCCCACCGCGCTGGGTGAAACATCGATCACCATGACGGCCAGCGCTGCCACCGACATCAATGATGTCGAATACGAGTTTGTTTGCACGGTGGGTGGCGGTCCGGGCAGCGGCTGGCAGGACAGCCCGACCTTCACGCCGACAGGCCTGACCGCCGGAACGGAATACACCTACGAGGTGCGGGCAAGGGACAAGAGCGCGGGTCAGAACGCCACCGGCTTTTCGCCGCCGGCTTCGGCGACGACCGATTCGCCCGACCTTGCCGCGCCGACACCGAGTCCGATGGAGTTCGCTACACCACCGACCTCGACGGGAGAAACCTCGATTGCGATGACGGCGGTCGTGGCGTCGGACCCGAGCGGGGTGGAATACCGGTTCAACAACCTGACGGCTGGCACCAACAGCGGATGGCAGGACGGCGAGAGTTTCGAGGACACCGGCCTGACGCCGGGCACCGAGTATACCTACACCGTCGAGGCGCGCGACAAGAGTCCGGCTCAGAATGTCGGTAGTGCATCGGCTCCGGCGGCGGCGACAACGGATGTTCCCGACACAACCGCTCCGGTTGTTGTTTCCCTCGATCCGGTCAATGGGGCGTCCACGGTCTCGGTTTCGGCAAGCCTCGTGATTACCTTTGACGAAGATGTTAAAGCTGGCACCGGCAACGTGACGATCACCGAACTTGGAGGTTCCGTGTTCGAGACGATTCCGATCGGAAACGCTGGGTTTGCCGGCAGCAGTGTGACCATCAATCCGAGTTCCGACCTGACGGGCGGTGTCGACTACTACGTCGAGATCGACGCTGGTTCGATTCTTGACCTTGTCGATAATCCGTTCGGCGGAATCAGCGGAGGCGCGACCTGGGCGTTCACGACCTCGGTTCCGGGTGCGTTGGCGACCTACGTCGGCCCGAACAGCACGGGTGGCCAGAACACCTGGAATACGGCGGGCAACTGGGACATTGCTGCGGTGCCCGCCGGCACGGTGGGTGCGATCGTGCCCTCCGGAGCCTATGTGGTGGCTTGGGATGACGCCACACCGGCGTATACGGGCGACCTGACGATGGAGTCGAACTCGACCATCCAGATCGGTTGGACGACGAACCGGCCGAACTCGTACAACGCGCTGGGCACTGCGGGCCAGACGACGATCACGATGGGCGCAGGCGCGCTGGTCAAGGGCCGGACCCAGACCAACGTCACGGTCCCGGAGGTAGAACTGCTCGGCGACGCGACGTTCAGCGCGGGCGAGTCGACCCAGACTCCTGCGAACTTCACCTTCGCCAACCCGATTACCGGAGCCCACCAGTTCACGCTTCAGTCGAACACCTCGACGGGCAACCACAGCTTCGGGGCGGCAAACACATTCGATGGTCTGGTGGTGAGCACGATCGCCGGCCGGGGCGGCAACGCGGGCACGGTGACCGGTTCGGTGGCCGGGGCATTCGGTGTGGGTGACGTGACGCTGAGCCCGGTCAACTCGACGGACCGCCGGATGCACAAGCTCGAGTTCGACGCGAGCGGTGCGATCGCGGCCACTGCGACGCTGAACATTTTCGGCGAAGGCCCGAACGGGACGAGCAACGCGAGCCTGCGGATGGACGCGGACAACACGGTGCAGTTCCTCAACAAGGAGGGCTTCGCCTATCCTGCCGGGACGTACGGCCGTGTGGGATCTCCCGGCGCGCCGGACAACGAGGTGTCGTGGATCGAGGGGGACGCGGTCCTGACGGTGACGGGCGCTCCGGCGGACGTGGTGGTCAATCCGCCGGCGATCACCGATCCGATCTCCGGGATCACGACGAACCTGTATGTGGGCGGCACGGTGCTCTACACGCTGACCTTCGACGAGGTGGTGAACTCGGCGGTGACGGTGGCGGACTTCGAGAACGCGACGGGCGGCGGCGCGCCGTTCACGATCGACAGCGTGACGCAGACCGACGTCAACGAGTTCGAGGTGGTGGCGACGGTGACCGGGACGGGCGACTTCACGCTCGGAGCGGCGGCGAGCGCGAGCTTCGACGACCTTTTCGGCAACACGCTCAACGGTCCGTTCGCCGACGACACGACCTTCACGGTGCTGGCGGGCTCTCCGCCGAATATCACGATGACGGCCGACGCGGGCGGCTCGGACAGCTGGAACACGGGAGCGAACTGGGACTCTGGATTTCCGCCCTTCGGCACGTATCCGGCGACCATCGCCACCGGGATCGCGGCGCAGGTGCAGAACGGATCGACCTTCCCGTATTCCGGCGGGCTGACGATGGAATCGGGCTCTTCGCTGCGGATCAACAACGTGTCAGGCTCTGAGAACGCGCTGGGCACGGGGACGATCGGAATGGAGGACGCGACGATCCAGGACGAGACGCAGTATACGACGACCTACCCTGGGCTGGACCTGACGGGGACCAACGAGTTCCGCTCGCAGAGCAACGCGACGCACGGACGGACCCGGCTTTTCTCCGGTCCGATCACCGGCACGGGGAGCATGGTGCACCTGAAGGACAACCGGGCGATCGTGCGCTTCACGCAGGCCAACAGCTTCAGCGGCGGCTTGGTGTTCGATGCCGAAGACCGATATCTGGTGGAATTCGAGGCCGCGGGATCGGCGGGAGCCGGAGACGTGACGGTGAACCCGCGCAGCAACGCGGACGACCGGGGAGCGATCCTGAAGCTCGAGGCGAGCGACGTGTTCGCCGACAGCGCGACGCTGACGCTCGACAGCCAGGGCAACGCGAACAGCGGATGGCCGAGCGGGACCTACAACGGGATCCTACTGGAGATGGGCAACAACACCGACACGATCCAGCAACTGGTGGTGGCGACGGTGGCGCAGCCCGCGGGCACCTACGGCCGGACGGGTCTGGGCGGAGTGGACTTCGAAGTGCCGTGGATCCTTGGCGACGGTGTGCTGACGGTGACCGGAGTGGGAGGCGTCACGCCCTACGCCAGTTGGTCCGGCGGTGCCGCTTTTGACGACGACGCGAATGGCGACGGCGTTGAGAATGGCCTCGCCTTCGTGCTTGGTGCGGCGAACCCGAATGTGAATGCCCTTGGTCTCCTTCCGGTGATCGGAAGCGAACCGGGTTTTCTGACACTCACGTTCGAGCGTCTCGATGGCATCGCACCTGTGGTGTTGAGTGTCGAATACAGCGGAGACCTGTCGTTCTCGAACAGCGACCTGATTCCGCTGACGAGGCAGACCCTGCCCAGCGGGGTGGTTGTCGAAGTGGTCGACGGCAGCCCGACGGACACGGTGACGGTGAAGATCCCCGACAGCTTCGAGTCGGGCAGCGGCACCCTCTTCGCACGTCTCAGCGCGGCCGAGAACTGAGGCAACTCAATGGCAAATGATTCAACGCGCACCTGCCCGACCGGGGGCGGGTGCGATGGTTCCTCCTTCGACCAGAGTGGCGCGAATCAAGGATTGCCGCAGGTCCCGTCGGCGTTTGCTGACGTTGGCGGCCCATCTCACGACGCGGCGAACCAAGGGGCGGGTATCCCAGTGGATGTGAGCGATTCTCGGTTGGCACCAATCAAAGACGGGTGACGAGTCGGTGCAGACCAGCGAAACGTCCCGGGGGACCGCTAGGCCTTGTTTGAGAAGAAACTGCTGGGTCGATAGGTAGAGCTCGACCGTGTCGACGATGATTGCGGTCGGCGGGCTGACCGCGAACAAGGAGTTGAGCACTCGCTGAAAGTCTTCCGGGTGGTCCTCCCATGATGGGAGGTTGTAGTCACCACCTGCGATTCCCATCTCTTCAAGGCTTTCAAGGAATGCGGTTTCCGAGGCCCCGGGTACGGGCAAGCGCCTATCCGTGCGTGTTAGAAGCACGATCCGGACGTGGCCGAGTCCAGCCAGACGGCTGACGGCCTTTCGCATCGCGCCGGTCTTGTCCGGCCCCGCTCCCGCGATGGGGAGTCCGCGGCGCCTGCCGAAGACGCAGAAGGTGGGAAAGGGGCGGCGGCTGAACCAGCTGATCACATCTCTGGACCCGGCGCCGACAATCCAGGCGTCGGCTTGGGTGCGGGCCACGAGTTGTGCAACCCGCGATGCATTCATCGCGAGGTGTTGGAGGGTTTCACGAGTGACGAGAACACGGTGCCCCGCCTCTTCGAGTCGGTGTCGCATCTCGACCACATAACTTTCGCCCTTCGATGCCTCGTCAAACTCGAGCATGGCCAATCGTATCGAACGGCCTCCATCATCGCGCTTTTCGGTGTCGATAATCTTCCGCCGCCTTCCCGTCCCTTGGGAGGCGATAAGTCCTTCCCGCTCGAGAATCCGGAGGCCGGCTTCGAGCGTGTTGCGATTGACTCCGGTTTCTTGCTCCAGGGTGATGACGCCCGGCATGACCGGCCCGATCCTGCCCTCTTGAATCTCATCGCGCAGATGGTTTGCGGCCTGTTCGGCGGCGGTAAGGATATGAATTTTCCGCATTTCTGAAAGCTACTGGAAATTAGGATGGTTGATAGCGAATTTTCCCTTCTGTGGAGATTGTCTCAAGGTGTGCCAATGGATTGGATCGACCTTGCTACTCCGCGCTCTTGCCTGTTCCCCGGCAAGTCGCGTTCGAAAACCCGAGACGTTATGAAAACCAATCCTACCTACCCCCTGGTGGCGTTTGCCGCCCTCGGTCTGAGTGCTCCCGTGTGGAGTCAGACATCGGTGCCGATCACCAATGCCGGATTTGAAGATCCCGTGTTGGCCGACAGCAACTCCGCTTCCCCCGTGCCGGGTTGGACCGATATCGCGAACGGCGCGACCGTGTTCAATCCGAGCGCAACCCAGTTCTCTTCCGGTGCCGCGGAAGGGGACAACGTGGCTTCGGTCTTCGAAGGCTCGGCCGGCGACGGCCTCTCCCAGGTGCTTGCCGGTGCGACGGGGCTTTTCCAAGCGGACGCAAGCTACACTCTGACGGTTGAAGTCGGAGATCCGGCGGATGCGGATTTTGATGGCTACACGGTGCAGTTGCTGGCCAACGGCACTTTGCTTGCTGAAGACGACAACACCCAGGCACCGGTGGATGACGGCTTCGTGACCTCGACCGTGAACTATGTCTACAACGCAGGTCTTCACAGCGGACTGGTGGGAGAGGCGCTTGAGATCCGGTTGTTGAGCAAGGCGCTGGGTGCGGGAACAAGTGACGTGAACTTCGATGATGTCCAACTGAGTGTGACGCTCGCCGAGCCCATCGCTGACACAGGTGGTCCCTACGCGGTCGAGATTCCGGGTGGTTCGCTTTCTCTGGATGGAAGCAATTCACTACCGTCCGACGGTCAGACGATCACGACCTACGACTGGGACGTCGACAACGACACGGTCTTCGACATCACGGGTGTGACCCCGGCGTCGATCGATTACGCCACCCTTACCGGCGTGTACGGAATGGTCGAGGGCGAGAATACGATCCAGCTGCGGGTGACCGATTCGCTCGGCAAGACGTCGACGACGGCTGGCAGCGTCACCTTGTTCGAGCCGGTTCTGACCTACACGGGCCCGAACAGCACGGGGGGCCAGAACACCTGGAACACGGCCGGCAACTGGGACGGCACCCAGGTGCCGAACGGTTCGTTCAATGTTTTGATTCCCTCCGGAGCCTACGTGGTGGCGTGGGACGACGCCACGCCAGCATATACGGGCGACCTGACGATGGAGTCGAACTCGACGCTCCAGATCGGTTGGACGACCAACCGGCCGAACTCGTACAACGCGCTGGGCACCCCGGGCCAGACGACGATCACGATGGGCGACGGTGCGCTGGTAAAGGGCCGGACCCAGACCAACGTCACGGTCCCGGAGGTAGAACTGCTCGGCGACGCGACGTTCAGCGCGGGCGAGTCGACCCAGACTCCTGCGAACTTCACCTTCGCCAACCCGATTACCGGAGCCCACCAGTTCACGCTTCAGTCGAACACCTCGACGGGCAACCACAGCTTCGGGGCGGCAAACACATTCGATGGTCTGGTGGTGAGCACGATCGCCGGCCGGGGCGGCAACGCGGGCACGGTGACCGGTTCGGTGGCCGGGGCATTCGGTGTGGGTGACGTGACGCTGAGCCCGGTCAACTCGACGGACCGCCGGATGCACAAGCTCGAGTTCGACGCGAGCGGTGCGATCGCGGCCACTGCGACGCTGAACATTTTCGGCGAAGGCCCGAACGGGACGAGCAACGCGAGCCTGCGGATGGACGCGGACAACACGGTGCAGTTCCTCAACAAGGAGGGCTTCGCCTATCCTGCCGGGACGTACGGCCGTGTGGGATCTCCCGGCGCGCCGGACAACGAGGTGTCGTGGATCGAGGGGGACGCGGTCCTGACGGTGACGGGCGCTCCGGCGGACGTGGTGGTCAATCCGCCGGCGATCACCGATCCGATCTCCGGGATCACGACGAACCTGTATGTGGGCGGCACGGTGCTCTACACGCTGACCTTCGACGAGGTGGTGAACTCGGCGGTGACGGTGGCGGACTTCGAGAACGCGACGGGCGGCGGCGCGCCGTTCACGATCGACAGCGTGACGCAGACCGACGTCAACGAGTTCGAGGTGGTGGCGACGGTGACCGGGACGGGCGACTTCACGCTCGGAGCGGCGGCGAGCGCGAGCTTCGACGACCTTTTCGGCAACACGCTCAACGGTCCGTTCGCCGACGACACGACCTTCACGGTGCTGGCGGGCTCTCCGCCGAATATCACGATGACGGCCGACGCGGGCGGCTCGGACAGCTGGAACACGGGAGCGAACTGGGACTCTGGATTTCCGCCCTTCGGCACGTATCCGGCGACCATCGCCACCGGGATCGCGGCGCAGGTGCAGAACGGATCGACCTTCCCGTATTCCGGCGGGCTGACGATGGAATCGGGCTCTTCGCTGCGGATCAACAACGTGTCAGGCTCTGAGAACGCGCTGGGCACGGGGACGATCGGAATGGAGGACGCGACGATCCAGGACGAGACGCAGTATACGACGACCTACCCTGGGCTGGACCTGACGGGGACCAACGAGTTCCGCTCGCAGAGCAACGCGACGCACGGACGGACCCGGCTTTTCTCCGGTCCGATCACCGGCACGGGGAGCATGGTGCACCTGAAGGACAACCGGGCGATCGTGCGCTTCACGCAGGCCAACAGCTTCAGCGGCGGCTTGGTGTTCGATGCCGAAGACCGATATCTGGTGGAATTCGAGGCCGCGGGATCGGCGGGAGCCGGAGACGTGACGGTGAACCCGCGCAGCAACGCGGACGACCGGGGAGCGATCCTGAAGCTCGAGGCGAGCGACGTGTTCGCCGACAGCGCGACGCTGACGCTCGACAGCCAGGGCAACGCGAACAGCGGATGGCCGAGCGGGACCTACAACGGGATCCTACTGGAGATGGGCAACAACACCGACACGATCCAGCAACTGGTGGTGGCGACGGTGGCGCAGCCCGCGGGCACCTACGGCCGGACGGGTCTGGGCGGAGTGGACTTCGAAGTGCCGTGGATCCTCGGCGACGGCGTGCTGACGGTGACCGGAGTGGGAGGCGGCGCGCCTGAAATCGCCGTCGAGCAACCGGCGCTGACCGAGATCGCCAGCGGCGGCTCACAGGACTTCGGCACGGTGACGCTGGGAGGCAACGCCCCGCTGACCTTCACGATCCGCAACAGCGGTTCGGCCGCACTGGACCTGACGGGAGCACCCCTGGTGGATGTGACCGGAACGGACGCGGCGGACTTCACGGTGACGGCGGTGCCGGTCACGCCGGTGGCGTCGGCAGGCGGCACGACGACGTTCACGATCCAGTTCGCGCCAGCGACGGCCGGAGCGAAGAGCGCGGCGCTGTCGATCGCCAACAACGACGGCGACGAGAATCCGTATGTGATCAACCTGACGGGCACCGGGCAGACGCCGTATGCGGCGTGGTCGGGAGGCGCGTTGTTCGAAGATGATGCCAACGGCGACGGGGTCGACAACGGCTTGGCCTTCGCACTCGGAGCGTCGGACGTGAATGCCAACGCGCTCGGATTGCTGCCGGCGGTGGCCACCGAGCCGGGTTTCCTGACCCTCACCTTCGAGCGTCTCGACGGCATTGCGCCTGTGGTGCTGAGCGTCGACTACGGAGGCGACCTTTCGCTGTCGAACAGCGACGTGATTCCGCTGACGAGCCAGACGCTCGGAAGCGGGGTGGAAGTGGTCGTTGTTGACGGCAGCCCGACGGACACGGTGACGGTGAAAATTCCCGACAGCTTCGCGTCGGGCAGCGGCACCCTGTTCGGACGTCTCAGCGCGGCCGAGAACTGATCCGTTCCAATCGATTCCCACGCCGGCTCCGCTACAGCGGGGCCGGCGTTTTTTCTTTAGACCACTTGCCAGAAGTCCTTGCCGAAGCGGGATAGTCTTTTGGTTGGAACGAAAGCCGCTTCGCGGATCGGTTCTCGGGGTTCCGGCCTGCGGGAGCCATTGCCAGCGTTGCTCGTCGGCTGTGGATCTTGATCCACGTCCTTCCTCGCGCCTTGGTCTTGGCTCCCGCAGGCTCGGCCGTTTCGGCAACTACTTGCGGCAAACGGTCTACCGGTAGTGGGAAGCCGGATGCGGTTTCACTCCCAGCTTCTCGTAGGCGAACCCGCTATCGAGCGGCTCATACTTTCCGACGTAGTCGACGCTGCTGTCCGGGGTGATTTGGTCTTCCATCTCAAGACCCCAGTAAACGCCGTTGACCACGAGTCGGCGAAGTCCCGGATTTCTGAGGTCCTTGGCGCTGCCCATGGTCGAGTGGAGGACCCGTGCCTCCTTGTCATTGCTGGTCTTCCAGTTCTTGAACCAAACGACCGGCAAGGGCTCCTTGTCAGGGTTGTCGGCGCCGCCCTGCTCGCGGCCGATCAGCGGTTGGCCGTGGACGAGGGCGGTGCAGCCCTCCGGCAGGCCTTCGCCTTCCTTGAACGTGCGGTAGACGTCGGTCGTTCCCCAGATGTCCTTCACCCCGGTGAGGATGGGGTGGTCCTTCATCGCAGGAACGATGTCGCCACGGGTCGAGTCGCGGCTCCAGTTGCCATGGTGGCTCATGAAAGCGCCGCCGACGATTTCGCCGAAGCCGACTTTCTTGCCGTCGATCTCGTAGGGGAGCTTGCCGCGGAATCCGTGATTGGCCGTGCGCAGCGCGATGAAGGGCTTGCCCGAGTCGAGGTAGTCGACGATGGGCTTCATCTCATCGTCCGGGAGGGTCAGCAGCCGGTGGAAGAAGATCACAAGATCGGCCTTCGCGAGGTGCTCGATGCCGGGAATGTGGTGCTCTTTGAATTCCGACTCCTTTCCCTTCTCCGGATAGACCGGAAGGGTGGGGTCGACGAGGCCGTCCTCATTCACTCCGAAGAGCACCGTGCAGTGGAAGCCATGGTGCTTCGAGAGGACCCCGGCGAGCATCGGCATGGCCTGCTCGCTGCGGTATTCCTGGTCGGCTGCGATGAGCACCACGTGCTTGCCCGCGCCCGGGCCGTCGCCTCCCGGATAGGTCAGCCATTGCTCACCATCGGGAACCGGGTGGGGATCCGCGCCAAAAGCCATACCAGCGGTGACGATCGGGGCGAGGACTCGAAGGGGTGGGGTGATTCTCATGGGACACCGAGGTCAGATGCCGACGGCTTTCCGCCATGTACGCGCCATGAGGGCGTGGCCGGCCACCGACGGGTGCACGCCGTCACCTGCCCAGAAATCGGGAGTGGTTCCGGCCGCGACGGCGTCATCGAAGGCTTCCTGGAACGGAACCCAGATGGCGCCCGCGCCCTTGGCAACCTCCTTCGCGAATGCCTTTCGTTCGTCGAACTCGGGGAACCAGCTGTCTTTCACCGCGCCGCAGCGCAGCGCGAATGGCTCGCAGATCGCGAGGGTCACATCGGGTAGCGCCTTCTTCGTGCGCTCGAGCAGGGCAGCGAATCCGTCGCGGTAGGTTTCCGGCGTGCCGTCGTAGCGACCGTTCATCTTGTGCCAGATGTCATTCACGCCGATCAGGATGCTGAGCACCGCGGGCTTGAGGTTGATCGTGTCCTCCTGCCAACGCTTGTCGAGGTCCGGCACCTTGTGGCCGGAGATGCCCCGGTTGTAGGTCTTGAGTTCGAGTTCCCTGTGGTCGACGAGGAGCTCGCCGGCGATGATCGCGGCGTATCCGCGGCCGAGGGCGGAACCGTTGTTCGGCTCCGCCTGCGTCTTGCGGTTCCGACCCGCGTCGGTGATCGAGTCTCCTTGGAAGAGAACCACGTCGCCCTTCTTCAGGGTGACCGTCGAGGCGTCGGAATCGGAGGCTGCATCGGCGGTGGCGGACAGGCTGCCGGTGGTGGCTGCGATGGCGGCGGATGAGCGGAGGAATTGGCGTCGTTTCACAACCTACAAGTGAGGGGAACCGCGAGCCCCCGCAAGCCCGGAACGGCCGGGAAATTCCGGGGTTCGGGATGGCTTCCAGACCCCGGCTCACGGATGGCGCGAATCCGCGATCAAAATTCGCGTTTAAGCTGACCGCATACGGGCCGAGGTCTCGTAGGTGCGGATGTCCGGTTCTATCCAAGTCAAACGCCGCGGATCGTGGAAAAGATTCCTTCGGCGTCTGGGTAGTTTAGAGCTGGGCGATACCCATCGATTCATGACGAGAAGAAAGGAAGGACAAGGGGCGAACACCGCGTTTCGGATGCTGGCGATTCTGTTCGCCGCGGGGTTGGCTACCGGCGACCTGCAGGCGCAGAAGGCGGGGGAGGAGATCGGGTATCCCGGCGAGGCGTTTGCCAAGCTCGACACCTTCGAAGGCTTGAATCTCGAGGATGCGGACAAGCTCTACAACAAGCAGGACTTCAAGGGAGCGTATGCGGCCTACAAGGCCTACTCGTTCGAGTTCCCGAAGAGCGAGGCGCTGCCCTACGTGCTGCTGAGGATGGGTCGCTGCCTGCACAAACTCGACAAGCGCAACGCCGCGATCAAGGCCTACCAGGATGTCGTCGACTACTTCCCCGATGATGTCCGCTACGCCGCCGCCGCGCTCTATCACATCGGCGAGTGCCATGGTCAGAATGGCGACGGCGCGAAGAAGACCGCTGTGTGGGCGCGGATGGTGAAGGACGACGACTACGTCGCCCAGCCGAACTCGGGGTCCGCGCTGACATACCTCGGAAAGGCAATGGAGGAGTTGGGACGGTTCGACGAAGCGGCCGAGTATCACTGGCGAACCGCTGTCGCTTTCCTGAAGAGCAATCCGAGAGCCGCCGAGGAGGCGCGCAAGGCGGTGCTTGCCCATTACGCGGTGCGGAGTCCGAACCATGACAAGCTGAAGGAATTCTACGTGGCGGCGAACGGCTTCGATGGTCGCGGCCAGAAGACAGACAACCCGGAGGAAGACCCGCGTTACTGGTCGGCGGCTCTCGGCTCGGCGCTCGGGACCGGTGATCCGGAGAAACGGGTGGAGGCCTGCTCCTACTGGAGTGCGAAGATGGGTGACCGGTTCAAGGAACACGATGACCTCCGCAAGCTTTGGTGCGATGCCCAGATGGCGCACGAGAAGGACCGGGACTCGTGGGTGGCGCGGATGGAGAAGCAGTTCGCCGAGAAGTCGGCGGATGTCGACCGGGTCCTGCAGTGGTGCGGCTACTACAACGTTGTGCCCGAGCTCCGCGCGAAATTCTTCGCCGACAGGATCAAGGAGTTCCTCCCGGGTCTCAAGACGCCGGAGAAGCTTTCCCTGATGAACCGGCTGCGGCACCCGCTGGGGATGCACGAGGAGGCTCAACAGGTCATGCGTACGGTCAGCACCGACGGCATGAGCGACGAGGAACTGAGGAAATTCGCCGATTTCGTCGCAAACTACGAATCGGAGGAGGTTGTCTTCCGCTACTTTGCCCGGATGAAGGACAAGCTCTTCGCTACGAAGTCCCGGTTCGACTACTACAATGCCCGTAGTCATCGGAATCCTCCGAACATGGAGAAGGCGCTCGCCGAGTTGCCGGAATTGCTGAAGTCGCCGAAATACTCGGGCGGGCTGATGCTGACGAAGGCCCGCCTGTTGCAGGGGCTGGGTCGGCACGAGGAAGCGATCAAGGCGTTTCGTGCGGCGAACGAGCAGCCCGCTTCGACCTGGGGCATCACCGACTGTCTGGTGGCCCTCGGAAGCTATGACCAGGCGATCAAGACCGTCCGTGAGCTTGAAGCGGTCGGCGGCGGAGTCGCCTCCCAGGCCTGCATGAAGGCGGCCGATATTTACCGGGTCTCCGGCGACAAGGGCAGGGAGGTCAACCAGTTGAGGACGGTCCTCAAGCGTTACCCGAAGAGCAGGGAGTCGAGCGACGCCCACAACCGGCTCGAGAGCTACGGCGTCGCGCTGACCGGAGGCGAGGCCGAGGCCGAGGAATGAAAGACCATCAGGAAAAGAGAATCTCCGCCGCACGGCGAACCCCCATCATGAGCAGCTTCAGTAAGAACGAGTGGAACCGCCGGATCGTGGCGGCCGCCTGCATCGCGTTGATCCCCGGACTCCTGCCCGCGCAGGAAGAGGAAGGCGGATCAGGTCGCGAGCGGGTTTCGGCGGACATCGACCGCCAGGCCAAACACCTCTACGACAAGGCGATCGAGCTGATGGAGTACAAGCAATACGAGCGCGGGCTCGCGATGCTGAACACCGTCGTGCGCGACAACCAGGGCACGATGCTTGCCCACATGGCGCACATGGCGATGGGCAAGCACTTCCTCGATCAGCGCAACACGCAGGAGGCGCTCGGTCATTTCCTGCTGCTGACCCGTCTGCTCGCGCCGGTTCCCGGAGAGAAGCAGCCGGAGGACGAGGAGGCGCTCTACCACGAGTCGTTGTTCCAAGCCGGCTTCTGCCATTACCAGTCGGGCCAGTATGCCGCGGGCTTCCCGCTTTTCCGCCGCCTTACGGAAGTCGCGGGCCGGACGAAGTGGGCGAACATGGCCTACTTCTACATCGGCATGAGCCACTACAACCTCAAGAACTGGAATAAGGCGATCGACTCGCTTTCGCTGGTCGGCACCGAGGTCGAGGGTACGGAGGAGGGGAGTGACGATCTCGGCCGCATCGAGATCGGCGAGCGTTTCTACGCCAAGATCCAGGACGCGGACGTGCCGGTGATGCGCAAGCTCGGAGTCGAGGTCAAAGCCGAGGTCAAGGTCAGCAGTGGCGACGTCGAGACGATCACCGGTGTTCCGGTCCCCGGGAAACAGCACGAGATGCTTGCATCGGCCCCGACCGCGCTCGGTGATCCGAAGCCGAACGACGGGGTGATCCAGATGGTCGGTGGTGACACGCTGACGGTGACCTACGTTGATGACAGTACTCTGGATGGCGAGAAGGGGGTCGAACGCACCGGCAAGGTCCGGGCGGTGAGCACCGGAACCGTCGGGTTTTACCTCGGCGACCACTCGACGCCCGCTTACATCGCCTATCCGGGTCAGCCGCAGGTGGTGATGCTGCGCGACGCGGATCTCGATACGTCGCCGAAGGCCGAGTCGCTGACCTTGCTGGTGACCTCCCGCTACAAGGTCGAGGCCAAGGACGCGGCAGAGTCGGAAGACATGCTCGATATCTTCGCGCTTGAGGACGAGGAGGAGGACGTTTGGAAGGAGCGCGACAGTGTGACGGTGAAGCTCGAGGAAACCGGAGAGGGTGACCAGATCCGGACCGGGGCGTTCCTTGGCAAGATTCAGCTGGCACCTGTGGAGGATGGTGTGACGCCCGACGGCAAGGACAACGTCCTGCATTGCGACGAGCTCGATGAGTTGGTGGTGACCTATACCGACGCGGTCCATCTCTACGGCGACGAGCCGAGAGAGACCGAGACGAAGATCAAGGTGTCCGGTTCGGTGAACTCGGGGGTGACGGCTGACCAGTATGTCGTTTTCGAAGAGTTGCTGAAGGCCCGCAAGGGTTCGGTTGAAGCCGAGGCGCTTGCCGGCCTTGGTGGCATCTACAAGGACATGGGTCTCGATCAGCGGGCGGCGATGCGTGCAAACGAGGCGCTCGACAAGGTCGACCCGATCATCGTGAACCGCAGCAAGCTGCCTGGCGATCTTGTCGAGCAGGCGTTCAAGCTCAAGTGGGAGAGTGAGCTGCTGAAGGATGACTTCGATGCGGCCACGGCGACCTGTCTGGCCTTCAACCGGCTTTACCCCGAGTCCGTTCTGGCGGACCAGGCGCTGATGACGCTAGGCCGCAGTCTGACCGACCGCGGCGATTACAAGCAGGCGGTCGATGTCTACGGTCGCGTGCTGGAACTGGAGAATCCGATCTCCGGTGCCGAGGCGCAGTTCAGGATCGGCGAGGCGCTGCAGAAGGAGGCCGAGGAGATGGCCGAAGCGGCCGACGAGCACAACAGCAAGTGGGGCAAAGCGGGTCTCAGCAAGGAGACGGCCTTGCAGAACCGGATGAGCCCGGCGATCCGCGCCTACCGGCTGACTTACGAGACCTATCCCGAGAGCTCGTTTGCGGCGGAAGCCCTCGGCCGGGTGGTCCGTCACTACGTCGATACCGAGGACTTCGCCCAAGCGGCGGATCTTTTGGAGAGCGTCTTCAGTGACTATCCGGATGCGGCTTTCCTCGATGAGATGCTGCTGTTGTGGGCCAACGTCGGTTTCCGGATGGGCGACAACGAAACGGCGAAGGCAAAGCTCAGGCAGTTGATCTTCGACTACCCGACCAGCAAGCACGTCACCGAGGCACGCAAGAAGTTGGCGGCACTCGAGGAGGAGTCGGAAAGCGGCGAGTAAATGACTTCCCGGTCCCGATCCAATCCTCTGACCATGATGGCGATTTTCCGAGTCCGGTCTGTTTTTCCGCTCGCCTGCGGGGCACTGCTCGTCGCGTTCCCTGAGCGGATGTACGCCGCGTCTTTCGAAGAGCAGCGGGCATCCGTTTCGTCAGCGGTTGAGACTCAGCCGGAGTCGGCCATGCTCTCGCTGCTCAAGGCGGGGATCGACGAAGGTCGGCCGGCCCAGGCGGTGACCTTGGCCGAGGAGTGGCTGCGCCAGAATATTCCGCAAGATGCCGTGTTGCTCTATCACGCCGGTCGGGCCGCCGAGCTCGCCGGTGACTGGAAGGGGGCGGCGGCATTCCATCAGCAGTTCCTGCGGAAAGCGGCCGACCCGACGGGGCCCGAGGCCGACGATGCGGTGATCGCGGTTCACAGCCTGCTGATTGACCGCCTCGGCGATGGTGCTTCGGCCTACGCCTTCGGACGCACCCAAGCGCTGCATCTCGCGTCGAACGCGAGATTCCGCCAGTACGACCGCTGGTTCCTGGACGAAGCCGAGCGCCGCAATGACCGGGAAGGGGTCGCGCTTCGTTTGCTCGGGCTGGTGAAGACGAAGGTATCGGATGATCTGTTGCTCGCGCTCTACGAGGGTGACTTCCTTTGGCTTCTCAACTCGATTCGCGGTACCCGCCTCGATATGGCGCAGGATCGCCTGAGCGACGAGTTCGTCAGCCATGTTAAGGAGCTGACGGAGGGCATGACGTTCGATGAAGAGCTGAGACTGCTGCTCGACTGGCAGGTTTCGGTCAAAGCCTACATCATGGGCATGCTCGACGGAGAACAGGTGGAAGCTCCGCTTGCCGAGTCAAAGGCCCTGCTTGCCAGATTCCCCGGTTACGCCGAACGCGTCCAGACCGACTGGGCAGGCGGCAGCAACAGCCCTCACTATCGGGATGATCCGGTGAAGTACTGGCCGGATCGCGCCGACGAGAAGATGTCGCAGATTCGCGACGCGATTCCGAAGCTTAGTCCGCTCCAACTGACCGAGCTCCTGAAGACCTGGAGGCCGGGTTACTATGAGCGGGGACCGGAAATCCTTACCCCTGACGAATTCCGCAAATTCGCCGGACAGAATCCCGAACTCTTCAATACCCAGTTCGCCCCGAAGATTCCGTTCGACTGGAAGAACACGAGTCCCGCCGACGCGAGAGCGATGGTGGCATCTTTCGGCAAGAACCCGAGCCCGGACATCTCGATGCTCGAGGCGGTGGCCGCCGGTGGAGAGGAGAAGAACCTCGACAACGCAATCGACGCACTGCTTGGCAAAGGTCTCTGGCGCCTGGGTCGCGGCGAACTCAACGGTAGTTCTGCCGACCAGCTGTGGCACTGGGCCGGTCGCCCCGGGGGCAATGTGAAACGGGATCAGTTGGTCGCGCGCTCGAAGGCCTTGATCCAGGAAATCGACAAGCAGGCGGTGAGCGAGAAGACGCCCGCTCCACAGCGGCTCGCCGAGTTCCGGAGGCTTTGGAATGACGCCCGATCGAACCAGCCGACGATCGCCGACGTTCTCGGCCGCATTCCGCCGATCCTCCTGGTCACGCCCGAAGCGGTCATTGAACTCCTCCGTGACCCGAGCCCGATGGCGCAGATTCTGGCACGTGATGCGATCGTCAGGGGCGTCTCCGATGGCAAAGGGCCACTCAGTCGTGAACCCGCCGAGAGAGGGCTCAGCGCGGGCGTCTATAGTCCCTTGTTCGACCGTCTGATCAAACGGCATCGCGACGTGCGAACACTGACTGACCGAGGCATGTATTCGCCTCACCCGCTGCTGTCAGCCATCCAGGGACACTTCGCCGAGCAGCTGAAGAAGAACGAGCCAGATGCCGGCCTGGCAATGATCTGGCTGAACGCGCAGTTCCCCGAAGACAACGCGGCGTCGGTGAAGCTGATCGAAGAGCTCTACAAGTCACCCTCGTGGAAGAGCATGCCGCCGAAGGTTCGATACGGGGCGCGCATGTGGTTCGGCGAGAGGGTGATGAGCCCGGAAGTTATCGCAGTCGTTCAGTCGGCCGACGCCGATGTCGTCTGCAAGCCACTGCTGGGTCTCCTCCTTCCGCCAGGCGTCGAGCAGCCCGAACCGGATCCGGCTGCGGATGGCCCGAAAAAGAAAAAGAAGAAGAACGACCCGGCGACGGTGATTCAGCCCGGTCTGGAAAGGACCGTGGCGGCTCTGCGCTCAACCATTGACGGGCTGAAATCCTCGCCGGTCCGCCTGGAGGTGCGGGGACTGGATCGATTGGGGAAAGTCGAAGGCGATGTGCTCAAGGATCCGCAGGTCATGGCGTTGCTGGTCGAAATGGCCGACTCGCTGCGAATCGTTGAAGTGGATGCAACGGTGAGCAGTCACTTCCTCGCGAAGATCTCCGAAGAGAGGGATCCCGCAACGCTTCTCAAGTCGGCCGCCTACGTCTGGCGCGACGTTGAACTGAACCACCGTGCGCTGCCGCTGGTGATGGCTCTCACCGAGTCGCTCCTTGAAGCCCAACCCGAGGCCGCAGGAGCCTTCGCACGGGCGGGACTGGAAACCATCGCACGTCACCGCAGCGGCCACACATGGTTCGATCGCGAGTCTGACATTCCCCGCCTCAAGGCGTTGCGTGGCAAGGCGGCGATGAAGCTGGGTCTCATCGTGATCCCGGTTCCGAAGAATCATCCGGCGTATCCGGTTTACGAATCGCAGGCCGATTGGGTGACCGGCAATGACGACAGCGCATGGGAGAAGCTCGACGAACACTGGGAGGCGTTCATTCCGGTGCATCGTGAACTTTCGGTGAACTACCTGCTGTGGGTACTGCAGCGGACGCTCTACGCTCGCGACGAGGCCCGGCAGGAGGAACTGGTGAAGTCTTTGCTCAGCTGGGCAGGGGAGGCGGGGACGCCGCTGACTCCTGAGGAGCGGGTGAAAGTCGAACTGATGTATGGCGACATCGCGATGCAGCGTGGCCAGCTCCGCCAAGCTCATGAGATTTACGTCCGCACCCAGAACAACGAAGCCTATGCCGAGCTTCCGATCCGCCATCAGGCGACCCTGAAGCGTGCCGGTGCCGAGCGGATCGCCAAGGACTTCGACGCCGCCCTTCAGACCCTTAACGAACTCGAGCTCGAGCGGATTCCCGAGCTTTGGACACAGATCCGATACGCCCGTGCGGAGATCTACTTCGACATGGAGGAATACGATGACGCCAAGGACGACATCGACTCGATCCTCGCGAGGGAGCCCAATCATGCTGATGCCAAGATCCTGCTCGGCAAGGTGCAGCTCAAACGCCAGAAGCTGATGGAGGCCACTGAGGTCGAGCTCGGCTCGGCCACCAGCCAGAAGTCGCTGGTGCCCGGCGAGAACCTGAAGGTGACCTTGAGCGATCCGACCCTCGCCGTGTCGGGTGCGGGCACCGAGATCGAAGTCGTCGTGTGGGCCACATCCGGAGACAAGGAGACCTTCTTCCTGCGCCAGTTCGGTGACCAGAAGACGAAGTTCCGCGGCGAGGTTGCGACCGACCTCGGCGCCCCGGCGCCCGGCGATGATGTGCTGCAAGTCATTGGCGACGACGAGGTCTTCTACGCCTACTCCGAGCGCTTCCGCGAGAAGATGAACAATCTCGAAGAGAAGCGGGGAGGGCCGATCCGGATCGCGTCCGACGCGCTGCTGATGGCCTCGGCCCGCAAGCTGCTTACTGAAGCCGAGCAGCGGACCGCCGATATGGAGGCGGTGATGGCGGAGATCCGGCACAAGCCGAGTGAAAGCGCTACCGCCGAGGGCGCCGCCCGGGCCGCGGTGGCGGCCCGCGCGATGAGTGCCGAGGCGCGTGCCGAGGACCAGGGGTTCTCCGAGGCGGAGTTCCAGCGCTTCATCGCCAAAGTCGCCAAGCCGGGGAACCCGATCCACGTGCGGGTGATCGATCCGGACCGCAGTCGGACCGATGGGATCGACGAGCTTACCGTCAGTGCGAGCAGCACGAGCGGCGATACGATTTCACGGATCACCCTGAAGGAGACCGGAACGCACACCGGATGGTTCGAAGGCAGTGTTCCGACCACCGGAGCGCAGGCCTTGGCCTTCGCGCGCAACTCGGAGCCGGGCCGGAATCCGAACATGGTGATCAGCCCGAAGGCTTCGGAGTATCCTGCGTGGCGGCCGGTGCTGTCGGAGAACGAGACGCCGGAGTTCATGGTCGATCTCAATGACAACGTCGGACTCGGTGAGCTCACCATCACGGCGTCGGAGCCGGGCGCGAAGCTGCAGAGGTTCCTCGTCCAGGCGGGATTGAACAGCGGCGAGTTCCACACCGTGGCGGCTTATCCGATCGACCTGAAGGAGGCGCAGGACCCGTGGAAGCCGTCGGTGCTGGTGATGAATGATGCCGATGCGTTCCACAACAACGACAAGCGTGATCTCCACGAGGATTTCCGCGACGTCATCGCGCAGGTCGAGCGCGGTTGGCTGACCCAGCAGTATCACCAGGGGTATGCGTCGAATGTCGGCGGGGTGTCGGATGCGATGCCGGCCGAGGCGCTCGAGTCGAACGAGTGGAAACGCCAGAACCGCCACGACGTTTCCTCGGTGATCTACCGTTTCCGCAGCTACTTCTACGAGCCCCGCGAAGTCACCCGCAGGTTCCGTGTCGATCTCGGGGCGTTCACGATTCCCAAGGACACGCATCCCTCGATCGCGAGCACACCGCACTTCATGATCGCGGTGGACGGTCGCCCGATCACCGATGCCGAAGGACGTCTCGAGGGTGAGATCAATCTTCGGGCGGGGGTGCACCGTTTCGAGATCTGGGGCAGCGGATGGGTGAAGAACATGGGCTTCGGTGGGAGACAGCCGAAGCTGTTCACGAATCTGGATGACTCCGGCGAACTGGCCGAGTGTCCGGCGGAGTTCTTCGATCCGGCGGAGTTCCCGGAAGGGGTGCTCGACCACCGCAACTCGCCAGCCAAGGTGGTATCGGGGCCGGATGGAACGGAGTTCAAGGTGAACTTTGCCGAGGGATCGCGCGGCCGGGTGCTGCGATTGGTGATGCTCGCTCAGGAAGGACCGGTGCCGGCGCTCAACGCGATGATCCTGACGGAGCCTGATGGCACCGAGGTGCTGCCGGTGAAGGAGGACTTCGCCGAGCTGAACAAGAACGACACGCTCGAGATCCTCACCGGCGACCGCATCTCGGTGCGCTACGTCGATGACCGGTTCGCGACCGAGGAGAAGCAACGTCTCGAACGGACGCTCGACGTCTCCTTCACCGACGCGCGGGTCGAGTTCGCCGACATGGAGCCGCGTTGGAGCAACAAGGACGGCAAGGAGATGCCCTACTACGAGAAACTCCTGCGTTTCCCCTTCGACAAGCCGCTGTCGCTGGCGATCCACGACGCCGACATGGACACCTCGATCGAGCCTGACACCGTGATGGTGACTCTCGAGAGCAAGGCGGGTGGCAGTCGTGAGTTCGAGGCGGTCGAGACCGGTGATTCGACCGGAACGTTCCGGCTCAGGATCGTGCCGGTTGAAGGAGCGCCGGCCGAGCCGGACCAGTTTCAGGTCGGAAAGGGAGGGACGATTCTGGCGACTTACCGCGACGCCGAGAACGACCGGCCCGGCGTGCCGTACGACCGCATCGCGACGATCGAGCACGCTGCCTTTTCCGAGCCGCAGCTGTTGATGTCGCACGCAACGGTCACCCCATTCGAAGGAGAAGCGATGCGCACTCTGGTTCACGGATTCGAGCGTCGCGACTACCGCGACCCCGAACGCGAGCGGGTGGCGAGCGAGCGGATCCGCGAACGATGGCAAATCGAGAACACCATGGTGCCCAGCACCGAGTCGCCCGAGGGCGGGCTTGCCGCGGTTCACGGACGGCGGCTCTACCTCGAGCTCGTCGCGCCTCAGCTGGCCTTGGGTGTTGCTTCCAAGGTGATGCTGTATGCTCAAACGGAATCCGGCCGAAAGGCTGCCGCGGCGGATGGAGCCGGTGCTGCTGACGCTCCCTTCGACATCACCGTGCCGGGAACGATCGCGTTGACCGGGGGGCTCGGTTCGACCTTCGCGCATCGCGACGAATGGCGGACGATTCCCGAGAATCCGATCTACGCGGGCGGTAGTGTCGCGAGTTCGAACGAGGTGTATTTCGACCGCTTCCGGATGTCGGTGCCACTGGTGGCCGGACTGCTTCCGCCGTTCGGGTCGATGACCGAGGAGGAAATGGACGAACTCGAGGCGCAGGCGAAGAACTCCCGAAGTGCCGCCGATGCGCTCGACCAGATGCGCCGGATCGGTGGATTGGTTGTCCAGCCGGGCGAGAAGGTTCACTTCGGTTTCCTCTACACCGACGAGCAGGGTCAGGAGCGGTGGCTCACGGCTTCGACCACGGTCATCACCCATCCGGCCTTCGATGTGATGGCCGAGGACTATCGGGAGCCGATGACCAGCGCGTATGTGGGCGAGTCGCTCAATCTCCGGGTGGTCGACCTCGGCGGGGACGTCAGTGACGAAAGTGACGTTGTCACCGTGCTGCTGCAGGCGAAGTCCGGAGCGAAGCACCGGGTCGAGCTCCGCGAGAGCGGGCCACACACCGGAATCTTCAAAGCCGGCTATGCGTTGTCGTATGCCAAGGCGAACCAGCCCGAAGCGAGTGTGGATGCCGCCGGGCATGACGTCCGCCGCGACGGCTTCCCGGTGATCTATGGCGACACCGTGGCGGCCCGCTACACCGATGCCAACGGCGTGAAGTCGGAGATCCACATGGTTTCGATCAGCAAGGGGGCGGACGGCACCATCGAGCCGTTCTCCAAGCAGTATGAGGATCCGGAGATCGCGATGCGCACGCAGTTCTCGCTGGCCGAGGCCTACCTCGAGATGGCGAAGAGACACCGCAGGCTGAACGAGCCGGAGGCTGCGGAGATCGAATATTCCAGCGCGAAGCAGTTGCTGTCGAAGGCGATGGACCAGTTCACTGATCCGGAGACCCGTGCGAATGCCGAGTATCTGCTCGGAACCCTGACGATGGAGGAAGCCGACGCGACCGAAGAAGGCGAACTTCAGGAGACACGGTATCGCGCGGCGCTGTCGCGTTTCCTCAATGTCACCGGAAGCTATCCGCAGACTCTGCCTGCCTCGAAGGCGCAGTATCAGATCGCGGTGCTCTACGAGCGTCTGAAGGAACCGGAGATCGCGGCTCAGGAGTATGTGAAACTCGCCTACAAGTATCCGGACTCCGAGTTCCTCGCGACGTCGATGGCGCGGCTCGGCACGCACTTCCTCAAAAAGGCCGCCTCCTATGAGGAAAAGGCCAAGCCGTTGCTTGAGCAGGTCGACAACAAGGATGCGCAGTTCGAAGGCGAGGCGATGCACAAGATGGCCGTGCGCGAGTACATCAAGACCGCGCAGATTTTCGGTCGTCTGCAGGAGCGTTTCCCAGGAAACGAGCTCGCCGGCGAGGCGGGGCTTCGGGCAGGTCAGGCCTACATGCGGGCTGACAAGGAGCAGGAAGCGGTGGACGCCTTCAAACGGGTGACGGACGACGAGGCTTACGACGGTCCGAAGGTTAGGGCGCAGGCGATGTACTGGACGGGCATGTGCTACCTCGATCTGCGGCAGCAGATGGCAGCCTATTCGATCTTCAAGCGGCTGACCTATGACTTCCCTGAAAGCAAGTGGGCCTCGTACGCACGCGGCCAGCTTTCGCAGGACTCCCTGCTGAAGCTGGAGAATGAACTGGAACTCGAACGCTTGGAGGCCGGGCAATGAATTCGGAACCACGAATGGAGACGAATGGACACGAATTGTTCCTGAAGGAGGAGGCCTACGCGGTGGTCGGTTGCGCTCTTGAGGTTCTAAAGGGGCTTGGTCATGGGTTGCTGGAGAAGCCTTACGAGAACGCGTTGGCGGTTGAACTTCGATTGCAGGGTGTCGAGTTCGAGCAACAGCCACGGTTCCCCGTGACCTACAAGAATGTGCAGGTCGGTGAGTATGTGCCTGATCTGATTACTCACGGCCAATTGGTGGTGGACACCAAAGTCATCGATCGAATCACAAGCCATGAATTGGGCCAGATGATGAATTACCTGAAGATCACCGGCCTCAAGGTCGGGCTGATCCTGAACTTCAAACACGCCAAGTTGGAATGGAAGCGGGTCGTCTTATGAGAGCATTCGTGTCCATTGGTGTCCATTCGTGGTTCCTTGCCGCGCTCGTGGCGGCGTCGCCACTCGATGACCGGATCGCCGCCTTCAAGGAGGCTCCGACCCAGACCGAAGGAGCGGTAGCGGACATCCTGAAGACCGGACTCGCCGAGCGGCGTTCGGCGCTGGCGATCGCGGCGGTCAAGCCGTGGCTCAACGCGAATCCGTCGGATTCCCAGTCGTTGCTGTTTCAAGCCGGCCAAGCGGCGGAATTCGCGGGCGATTGGACCGCCGCCGCGAGTTTCTACCGGAAGCTTCTCAAAATGCGGCAATTGAACGGGCAGATCGGGGCGAAGGCGGTTCCCGCCGCCTATCGGCTCCTGATCAACCATCTGGGCGACCCGGAGGCCGCGTATCTTTTCATGCGGGAGGAGGGAGCGCGATTGCGCGAGTTCGGCAATGCCCGGGATTTCGACCAGTGGTTCCTTGAGAGAGCGGTCGAACGGAACGATCTCGTCGCGCTGGCAAGATGGCTGGCGGCGATCCACAACTCCGACGATGCACTCGGGCCCTATGATGAGGCGCTCGACCGGCTCCTCGCGGAGCTCGAAACCTTCAAGCATGGAGGTGAGGCCCTCTTCGGTGAACTCGACTCAGTCGCGGCAGCCAAGAGAACCACCGCCGCAACCAAAGCCCGCATCGAGTGGGTGAAGCAGATCGTCCCGCTCGCTCCTGAGATGGCCGAGAAGGTGGGGGCTAAGGAGGCCATACACGATGAGTCGCTCAACCTTCCGCTCCAGACGGCGGAAGCCTTGGTCAACCTCCTTCCCTACGAAGGATCCGTCGCGGTGGCGAAGGGCTGGATGCACTACAATGCGGGCGACTCCGGAGTGTTCTCGCGCTTCGTCGATCCCCGTCGTGAGGAGAAGGCGGCGCCGGTGATCAGGGCGTTGTCGCGGATGTCGGCCGACGAAGCCCGTTCGCTTCTCTCACTCACGGTCGAAGAAGCCCGCGGGCGCAGGATGGCGCAGTATCTCCTGAGTCCGGGAGAGCTGAGGAATCTCGTGCCGGCCCTGCCGGAAGTGTTCAATACCTTGCTCGCTCCGGATGTTCCGCTTTTTGACAAGACGCTGACCCAGGAGCAGGCCAAGGCGCTGGCAACGGGGCTGGCCCGCAATCCTCATCTCGATGCGGCGTTGGTGCGGGCCTTCGCCAAGGACGAGCGACGATATTCGGCGGTCGTCGATGACATGGTGAAGACCGAACTCTGGCGCTTCGGGAAGATCGACGACGTCGCCCATCAACTCTGGCACAGCGGAATGTTCGATCGGGGTGAGGGGAAGTTCGAGGAGCCGCTGAAAGCATACAAGGATCTCAACGCCGAGTATGTGAAGCTCAGGAAACAGGTCGGCGGAAAGGCGGCGAGCGGCGAGCGGATGACGGCATTCCGATTGCTGCAGGCGGATCTGTTGTCGCCGGCACCGAAGGTCGCCGGATCACGCCCATTGTGGACTGAGCTTTTCGCCAATGCCCCGGCCGATGACCTGGTCACAATGATCAAGGCTCTGACTTCGAATCTGGAAGGAGAACGGGAGGTCCTGCTGCACGAAGCGCTGGCCCATGCGAAGTTCGCGAAGAACGGAAGACTGCCGTGGCAGGCGGGGATCTACGACAATCATTTCCGATACCATCAGGAGCCGACCCGGAAGGCGGCGCCCGAACTCCTCAAGCATCTGGAAGGGATGGTGAGGGCACAGATGAAGGCCGGCGAGTTTTCCGAAACGATCTTCGGCATGTGGCTGCACAGCGTCGATGTCAGGACCGACGAGGCGATCGAACTGATCCGTGAAATCATCGCGTCCCCCGCCTACACGAAACTGGATCCCGTCTACCGGGCCGCGGCCGCCGATTCAAACCACTTCGGCTACATTGCGATGACGGGGGAGCTCGCCGCGAAGAACCCGCGGAAGGTGAGCGCCGAGTTGCTTGCTCTGGAGGAAGGCGCGGATGCCGCCGCGGTCGAGGCGGCCTTCAAGGCGGTCATGGAGCGTGCCGCGCAGGCGCCAGTTCCGGTCGCGGTGCTCGGTCTGCAGCCGGTCGCCGCTTTGCCCGAATGGTCAGCCCCGACCCGGGAGATGGTGCTTTCGCTTTTCGCGGAGCAAGCGCCGCTCGGCGAGTATCCTTATCGCCAAGGATACGAACAGCTGATCGAGCGGTTGAGCAAGGATCTCAGTGAGGCAGGCGACTGGGGGGCGATCGAAGCCTATTCGGCCGGTCTCTGGCATGCTGCCGGGGCGCCCGACGATAACCGGCACTATCGTGGAGCGCAGTTCCTCGCGGATTTCGCTGAGGCAGCTCAGGAGAACGGTGCTTCGTCGATCGCGATGACCGTGGCCCGGGGCGGAATGAACGGCCGCACCGGACGCGCTCTCTCGACCAGCAGTGATGGACCTCCGTCGGAAGTGGCGGGACGCCTCCGTGGTGTCGCCGGAAAGGCGGCGGTGGATATTGGCGCTGTCGAAATTCCGGTCGAGGAGACTGCGGCGAGCTATCCGATCTTCAAGTCGAACGCCGAGTTCGTTCAGGGCAATGTCGAGTCGGCTTGGAGCCTCTACACCGAGCATGCCGACCAGTTGCAACCGGTGCTTCGCGAACTGTCCGTCGAGTACGGCTTCTGGCTGCTCGAACGCAATACGGCCGCCGGACGGACGGACGAGGCGGAGGAGTTGGTCAAGGAACTGACGATCTGGTCGCGCGAAGCGGCCGGTACGTTCAGCCTCGAGCAGGAGGCTCAGCTCAAGATCGCCTATGCGGATCTCGCGTTCCGCAAGGGTGCGCTGCCGACGTCGCGCGCGTGGTATCGCAAGGTCGCCGAGGCCGCCGAGTACGAGGGATCCGAGATGCAGCTCACGGCGGCGCTCGGGTCGGTGAATGTCGACCGGGTCTCGAAGAACTTCAGTGCGGCTCTCGAGGAACTCGACAAGCTGATGCGCCTCAAGAATCCGGGATTCCGGATGCGGGTCCGCTACGCGCGGGCCGAGGTGATGATGGATCAGGAGAACTACGCCGACGCGCTCGGCGAAGTGGAGGCGGTTCTGCGTGAGGAGCCGAAGCACCCGGACGCTCTGATCCTGCGGGGCAAGATCCAGTACGAGATGCGCAAGCTGGTGGAGGCCAGCGAGATCGAGCTCGGCCCTTCGCAGGATGACACCGTGCTGGTGCCGGGCGAGGCGGTGAAGATCAACCTGCGCGATCCGACCCTGAGCGTTTCGGGTGTCGGCGCCGACATCGAGGTCGAGATCTGGGCCAAGTCGGGCGACAAGGAGCGGGTGCTCCTTCACCAACTCGGCGACAGCAAGGAGAAGTTCCGCGCCGAGGTCCCGACTTCGTTGGGCCCACCGACGCCGGGCGACAAGACTTTGCAGATTCTCGGCGAGGACGAGATTCGTTTCGGCTACTCCGAACGCTTCCGTGCGAAGATGGATGACCTGCCGCCGGATCCCGAGGTGGTGATCAGCGTGGCTTCGGACGCCCATCTGGCATTCTCCGCCGGTGCGTTTCCTCCGCGTGAGGGGGAGCGTCGGCTCGATATCGAGGAGCTCGGACTTTCCTCCGCGCAGGCAGCGCTTGGAACGCGTGCCGTGCGCCCGGGCAATCCGGTCTACCTGCGCATCACCGATGCCGACCGCAGTGTGACGCCCGGCATCGACGAGATTCCTGTCACTCTCGAGGCCTCCAGCGGTGATGTGATTCGCCGACTGGTGCTCAAGGAAACCGCACCCTTCAGCGGCGAGTTCGAGGCGGTGGTGCCGACGACCGGAGCACAGGCCCTTGCCTTCGCGTCGGAGAGTGCACCCGGTCGCGATCCGAACATGGCGATCAGCTCGCTCGACTACCCGGGTTGGCAGGGTGAGGTCGGCGACAAATCGACGGTCCGGATCTTCGGCGTCGATCTGAATGACAAAGTCGGACTCGGCAAGATGACGGTCGATACCGGCGACGGTGGCGAAAGCCTGACCCACTTCGTTCTGCAGACGTCCATGAACGGCAAGGACTGGGAAACGCGGGCGCGCTATCCGGATGACCCTGCGCCATGGGACGGCCGGCCCTTGGTCACCTCATTCCCGACCTTCCGCGGCGGGATCGCGCTATCGGTGCCGGAGGACCGCGAGCTTCCCGAGGATTGGCTCGAAGCGATGGAAATCGGTTCCGCCCGTGAGTCGGTGGCGTTCCTTTCCGCGACGGTTCCCGGCCTCTCGGTCGAGGAAATGCCGATGGTGAGCACCGGTCACCCGGGTTACTCGGGATTGCTCAAGTTCCGCGCGTTGTTCTATCAGCCCGAAGCGGCGATCCGTCGCTTCCGCCTCGATGGTTACCCGCCGACCGACAAGGACGGAAAGATCAACACGATCTTCCTGATCGATGGTGAGCCAGCGGGTGAGGAGTCGGAGAATCCGATGTTGATCGAGCGCGAGCTTGGACCGGGACTGCACGAGATTGAGGTCTGGCGGCATGAGGGGCGTAACACGCTTCTCGAACGCAAGCCGGTCCTTTTCTGCGACGAGCCCGGTAAGGACGAACTCGTGCGCTGTCCGGACTCGATGTTCGACCCTGCGAGTTTCCCGGAGGGTGTGCGGAGCCAGATCGCGCAGCCGGCGAAGATCAGCTCCGGGACGGATGGCGGTCTGGAAGTCGACTTCGGCGATCAGGCGCAGGCGCGTCTCGTGCGCATGGTGATCGTCGGCTTCAAAGGGGTGGCCCCGGTCATCCGCAAGGTGACGCTTTCGAACCGTGACGGCGAGATGCTCTTGCCGGTGAAGCAGGACTACAAGGCGCTGCGGGAGAACGAGCAGCTTGAGGTGCTTCCGGGCGACCAGATCGTCGCACGCTATGAAGACCCGGTATCGGCCACTCCGAAACGAACGCGTCACGAGGGGCGGCTGACGGTTGCCTTCAACAACGGCACCATCACCGCGTCGTTCCTCAACTACGAGGTCAACCGGGAAGGGGAGCGCGAGCTGGTCCTCGAGCCGATCCGGCGTTTCCGTTTCGACGATGCCGTCGGAATCGTGGTTGAGGATGCCGATCTCGATGGCAGCGAAAAGCGAGACACGATCGAGGTCGCCGTGACCACCAGCGAGGGCGAGACGGCAAAGCTGGTGGCGGTCGAGACGGAAGAGCACAGCGGCCAGTTCGTCGGGCGGATTTTCCCGGTCGAAGGCGAGCCGTCCCGGAGCTCCGAGATCAAGATGGTTCCCGGCGGAACGCTGACGGCGGTTTACCGGGACATGGAGAACCTCGACCCGGGCATCCCGGCCGATCGCGAGGTGACGATCGGTCATGCACGGTATGCGGTTCCGGCTTTGAGTGCATATGCCGTCACCAGCGAGCCGCTGCCGCCCGCGCCGGAGAGAAAGGACGAGCCGAAGAAGGAGGCTTCCAAGGACAAGCGGAGCGTCGGCCCGGAAGTCGTGCATCCGCGGCGTGGTCTGATCTACACCCACGTCCCTGAGGACGGCCTTGCCGGCGACCCTCAGGAAGCGGTGCTGGGATCGCCTGTTCGGTTCGATGTGGTCGTTCCCCATCTGGCGCTCGCACCGAGCAGTGAGATCCGCGCCTATGTGCAGACGGAGGCCGCCCGCAAGGAAGCGGGAGTCACGGGTTCGGATTTCGACGTGAAAGTGCCCGGCACGCTGAAGCTGACCGGTGTCTTGGGTTCCGAGTCGATCGAAGCTCCCCAAGGATACATCCTCGATCATCCTCCGGTGCCGCCGACCAATGAACCGCCGCTCGAGGAGGGTCGCTTCTCGTTCAGCGTGCCGTTGATCCTGGGCGACCCGCCGACCCGCAGTTTCGCGACGAAGTCCGCGGCCGAGTTGCCCGATTCGGCGATTCCCGACGGATTGGCGGTGAAGGCCGGGGATATTGTCCACATCGGGTTCCCATGGCAGGACGAGGAGGAGAACGTCCATTGGAAGACGACGAGTTTCACCGTCGGGAGCCATGCGTTCCTCGATGTGATGGAGAATGGTTTCTCCGAAGCGCTGACCAGCGCGTATGTGGGAGAGAAGGTGTATCTTCGCCTGTTGGCGCCGGGACTGGACCGGGGTCCTGACCGGGAGATCGCCGAGGTCACACTCAAGGCGACCAGCGGTGCGACGACGAGTTACCAGGTTCGCGAGACCGAGGCGCACTCGGGTGTCTTCAAGGGTGTCTTCACCATCAGCTATGCCGACCAGGATCCGCCCGCGGAACTCCCGCCGGTCGAACTCAACGGCTTCCCGGTTCGCTACGGTGACGACATCACGGTGAGCTATGATGAGCAGAGCTTCGAGGTCACGGTGAACAAGGGTGCGGATGGTGTGATCGAGCCGTTTACCAAACGCTACACAGGCGACGAGATGGCGGTGAGGACCGGCTTCACCCTGGCGGAGTGCTATTTCGAGCTGGCGAAGAAGCACCGCGAGATGGAGCAGGAAAGTCTGGCGCGTCGCGAGATCGGTCATGCCCGCAAGTTGCTGGCCGAGGCGCTCGCCAGTCACAATGATCCGGAGCTGAAGGCGCACGCGGAGTATCTGCTCGGCAACCTCGCGCAGGAGTATGCGGACCTCGCCAAGAACGAGGAGGCGAAGCTGCCGATGTATCAGGATGCGCTGGCCCGGTTCTCGAAGATCCCGAGCGATTATCCGGAGACCGAGTTCGCGTCGAAGGCGCAATTCAAGACAGCGCTTGTCTACGAGAAGATGGGCGAGATCGAGAACTCGGTGGAGGAGTATGTGAAGCTCGCCTACAAGTATCCGGACGATGAGCTGATCCCGACCGTGATGTCGCGTCTCGGTGGCTACTTCCAGGCCAAGGGCATGGCCTCCAAGAAGAAGGCGGATCTGTATCGCGAGAAGGTAGACGACGAGTCGAAGGCCAAGGTTCTCGAGTATGACGAACTGAGCTACCCCGAGTTCCTCAATGCCGCGATGGTCTTCTCCAAGCTTCAGGAGCGCTTCCCGGACGATCCGCTTGCCGGGCTTGCGGGACTGCGGGCGGCGCAGAACTACATGCGGGCCCACCAGTATGAGGAAGCCATCCGGGGCTTTGCCATCGTGGTCGCCAACGAGGAATACGATGACCGCGAGATTCGTGCGCAGGCCCTCTACTGGAGCGGTCTCAGCCACGAGCGCTGGATCGGAATCATGGCCGAGGGCAACTACAAGGCGCGGGGCAACTCGTTGAACGAGGCCTACCAAACCTACCGCCGCATCACCTTCGACTTCCCCGACAGCAAGTGGGCCAAGTATGCTCGCGGAAGGCTGGCCGATCCTGTCTTCGCGCGAATTATCGAGCTGGAGGCCAAGGAACGCGAACGCATGATCGAAGCCCTGAAGGAGAACCGCTGAGCCGTGAACGAGAAGGAACGACAGCTGCTGCAGGACGAGGTCGGCCCCGCCGAACCGCGGCTCGTCGTGCTCAGCAAGGCGAAGATCGACACCGGTCTGTGGTGGCGCCGGACTCCGGTGTGGCTCTGCGTGGTCGGTGACCAGCTCGTCATGCTCTCTGTCGCCCGGCGCCGGTTCATCGAGCGCGTGTCCATCGCCGATTGTCCCTCCACCCACTACAACCACGCCTCCGGCGAGTTGGTGATCGAGCCCGGGGAGGATCTCTGGGTCAGCCGCTTCCCGATGTCGCCGGGCAATGCGATCCGACTCCTGGAAGTCATCAATCCGAAAGCCCTCTCCCTGACTCTCTGAAACTCCAGAACCCTCATCCCCAACAAGAACCATGTTAGAGCATCTACTGAAAGGCGGCCCGCTGATGGTGCCCCTGATCCTTTGCAGCATGATCAGTCTCGCGGTTGTTTTCGATCGCTGGATGGCCTTCCGCCAGAACCGCAGGATCGATACCCGGTCGCTCCGGTCGAGGGTGCTGTCGCACCTCCGGGCGGGTGACATCGATGCGGCGATTTCCGAGTGCGAGACGGTCAAGGGACCGATCGCGTCCGTGCTGCTCGCCGGTCTCCGGTCCTACCAGCACCTGCGCGGCAAGAACGAGAGTTCCGAAACGATGCGTCTGGTCGTCGGTCAGGTGATGGAGGACTACAGCGCCCAGGCGATGAGCGTGGTCAATCGCCGTCTCGACGTCCTGACGACGATTGCCGTGGCGGCGCCCTTGCTCGGCATGACCGGAACGGTCACCGGCATGATCGCCTCGTTCGCCGGGCTCGCCGAGGCCGGGAGTATCGGCGGCAGCGGGGGAGCGGTGGCCGACGGTATCGCCGAAGCCATGGTCACCACCGCCGTCGGCCTGATCGTCGCGCTGCTGGCCGTGATCCCCCAGAGTGTCTTCAACCGCTGGAGCGACGAGATCGAACTCGAGATCGAGGAAAGCACGAGCGAAGCGGTCGAATTCATCCTGACTCACCATTGATGTCGAGAAAGCGCTACAGCCGCGAAAAGAAGCACCGCACCGCGGAGGTCCCCACGGGTTCCTTTTCGGACATCGCGTTCCTTCTGATCGTGTTTTTCCTCGTCGCGGCGACGCTGGTGAAGGTGAAGACCATCACCGCCGACCTGCCGTCGGGTGAGAAGGCGCCCGAGACCCAGTCGGACAAGACGCCGATCGTGAACCTGCGCGGCATCGAGATATTCTTCAACGACAAGCAGGTCAACATCGAGCAACTGGGCGACCGGCTCGCCGCACTCGAACTCGGCAGCAAGGATCCGGAGCAACGGGTCATCATGCTCGAGTCGGCCAAGGGCACGCCCTACGAAAACTATTTCAAGGCCCTCGCGACCATCAGTGCGAATGACGGTGTGGTCGCGATTGTGGAGGAGGACTGAGGAATGAAGAAGTTGCAGCGCAAGAAGAGGAAGCCGATTCCCGTGCCGATCGCGAGCATGGGGGACATCGCCTTCCTTCTGATCATCTTCTTCCTCGTTTGCAGCGAGATCTCGAAGGAGAAGAACGATCTCCAGCTCACGCTGCCGTTCTCCGAGCATGTCAACAAGGTGAAGGTCCCGGTGGTCGCGCGTGTGGCCGTCGACGAGGCCGGAACCATCTATTTCGACGGGTCGCAGGTCGACGGGGCCAAGGATGTCGAGTGGGGCGTGCGTTCGCTCCTCACCGGCACGGTATCCGATGACCAGCGGCATGTTCAGTTCAAGTGTGACAGCACCCTGCCCAAGGAGGTGTTCGAACCCGTCCTCAAAGCGATCGCCGCCGGAGGCGGGATCATCGAGGCGGTGGGAGAGAAAGACGAGTGAATCCAACAAGCATCAGAGCCATGACCCCAAGTGATAAGAAAGAAGTCACCCCCGACGAGTTGCTGAAGGGCTTCGAGGGACGGAGCATGAAGTCGATCATCGTGTTCACGGTGATCGTCCACGTGATCCTGCTGGCAGGGACCAGCATTCCGTTTCTCCTGAAGTCGGTCTCCGGCGGCGCAACCGCCGAACTCACCGAGGCGGAGCGGATGGACAAGGCGGTGCGTGAGGCCCAGGCGGCCTTGCGCGACATTGCCGGCGAGCACGGAGTCAAGGCGCAGGATCTCAGCAGCCGTTTTGCCGATGGAGCTCCTAAGCCGGTCAGCGCCCCGGGTTCCACGGATGCCGAAGGTGGCGGCGCTGCGCCTGTCGACACGCCTCCAACCGAAGAGCCGGACGAGCCGAAGTCAGCCATCGAGGAAGAGATCGAGAAGGTCGAGCCGGGGCCCGAGTTGCCATCGGTCGAAGACGAGGAAGAGGACCTCTTCAAGTGAAGCGCCGCGACTGACCTCGAAGGACCATCATGCAAAACCGCCGCATCGAACTGCCGACCGAATGGGTCGACGAGATCCCCACGGGGCCGTCGCCATTCAAGGCGGGTGTGGTCAGCATCGCGCTGATCCTGCTCGGCGGGCTTGGTGTCGCCGCGGGTTTCCTGATGCCGTGGTTGCTCGTCTACGTTGGGGGGAGGAATGCGGATGTCGCGATCCTGTTGGAAAACAACCATATCGGGCCGTCTCTGCGGATCTGCTTCGTCAGCTTCCTCGGTGTGGCGGCGCTCTGCGTGGCCGCCGGGGCCATCAGTCTGACGAGGATCCGGGCCAGCTACTACCTGCTGCTCGCGACGCTGATCGCGGTTTATGTCGTCACCGTCGCGTATGTCTCGCTGACATGGCGCGGGGTGTTTTCGATCCTCGATGCCGATATCGAGCTCGATGGGAGTCCCTTGGACAAGGCCACCACGCTTCAGTTGTGGTGGAAAGTCAGCTGGCCTGCGCTTCTGGTGCTGGCATACGCGGTGTGGCTGAACGTGATGCTGCGCAGTCGCTCGGTTCATGCGGTCTTCTTCAAGGCTTCGGGATCGCCGATGTCGGGCGACCGCACGCTGGAGGATCTGCGGACGCACGGACGCGATCCCCGTCACCGGAAGAGCCTTTATGCGAGTGTCCTGACCCACCTGATGATCCTCGTGATCATTCCCTATCTCCTGAGCATCGGCGGGTGCGTCGAGGCCTACAAGGTGCCGAAAGGCAGCGGTAATCCGGTGGTGGCGATGGTGAAGGTCGTCCAGCCGAAGAAGAAAAAGAAGAAGACGCTCACCTTGCGGCCGAATTCCGCGATCATTTTCGACCAGCCCGATCTCGACAACACCGAGGTGGACCAGGTGATGGAGAAACAGACCCAGCTTACCTATGAGGCCTCTGCGAATGCCAAGGCCGGCAAGATGGGCAAGGGTGGCGGCACCGACGGCGGCTGGCCCGAGGGGATGGAGGACTACAAGGTTCGTTTCATCCGGCTCGATCATGGCGGTGCCGGATGGGACGACGGGATGGACCAGACCGACGCCGATATCAACTTCCTGCGGAATTTCGCCCAAGCGACCGGCTTCAAGAAGATCGCGCGCAAGGGTGAGAGCCACTCGATCGCATTGCTCTCGAAGTATCCCGATGACGGCTTCCCGCCGTTTGTCTACCTGACCGGCAACGGGAATATGGGGCGGGTCAGCTCGGCCGACGCGAAGATCCTCCGCGAATACTGTCTCAAGGGCGGGATGCTCATCGCCGACGCCGGCAGCGAGAGCTTCCACCGGTCGTTCACCCACTTCATTCGGCAGGTGTTCCCGGACAAGCCGCTGCTCGACATCGCGGACGACGACATGCTCTATCAGTTGCCATACGGGTTCCCGGATGGTGCGCCCGCCTTCTGGCACCACGGAGGACGCCGCGCCCTCGGGATCAAGCACGAGGGCCGCTGGATCGCCTTTTACCATCCGGGTGACATGAACGACGCGTGGAAGTCGCCCGGCTACACCGACGTGACTCCGGAGATGCGCGACGCCGCGATGAACCTCGGCATCAACCTCGTCTACTACTCCTTCAACCAATGGAACGACGCCATTGCGAAACAGCGGAAGTAGTCCGCCCCGACTGAAACGAATCCCGTGAACTGGAATTACTTCAACATCTTCGGCTACCTGGGCGTCCTGCTCTGGTTGTCGATGCCGTTGCTGTGGATGGTCCACTCGCGGATGAAGCCGAGGCGCTGGCTGTGCCACGTCGCACTCGTGGTGGGTTTGGTGGCGCTGATGTTCGCCGAACTGAATTCATCGGGGCACGTCAACCGGATCCAGCTGGACCGCACGGAGGAACTCGCGGCGAGGGAGGCCGAGCAGCAGGCGAAGGTCGAGGCGGTGCTTGAAAGCCGGGGCGACGAGGTCGCGCAGATCCGCTTCGCCGAGGACGACGGTGACGACTTCCTCGACCAAGCCGGGATGGATGAGGCCGATCTGAAGTACATGGAGAAGCTCCGTTCGGGCGAGGACCCTGCCTGGAAGAAGGAAAAGAAGACCCGATCCGGTGGGAGTGGGGAGGAAGGAGGACTTGAAGACATGATCGGCGCGGTCGAGGAGACCGAGGGCGTCGATAGCGAGACTCTGGACGAGGCCATCGAGGAAGATCCGATCGTCATGAGTGCGAAGGATCTGGAAACGGCGAACCGTCTGGACGGTCTGAACCTGAAGGTGATTCGCGCGCTGCTTTGGATAGCGGTTCTCGTGATCATCGTGGACTACCTGCGACGCGTGAACGTTTACCGGGAGGCCTATCTTCCGCTGCCGCTCCCGAGCTCGTGGGTCAACGCGGCGGCTCCGATGCCGGCGCGTGTCGAACGTCCGGGCACAGCGGAAAGAAGTCTCGCGCAGGAGTTGCAGTGGTTGAGCCGGAGAGGGGACAGCTTCCTGTGCGTGACCGATGACGGGGAGCTGGCGAAGAGTCTGCCGTCGCAGTTTCCCCGACCTCCGCTCGCCCCGATGGAGCTCATTCGTCTGGAGAGCGGGCAGGAAAAACTTGGGGATGACTTTGTCTTCGAATCCCTCTGGCACGGGCGCAGCTCGTTTGTCACCGGCTCGGTTGAGAGCGCCGAGCGAATGCTCGGGAGATTCGTTGAGCTGATGAAAAAGCGCCGTGAGACGCGGGCCAAGGTGCGACAGACGGTTCACGTTGTCTGGGATGCCAAGCGCCCGATTTCCCCGGAGCTGGAAGCGGCCTTTGTGGATGCCGCGGCTCTTGTGGGTTTCTCGCTGTTCATCGTCGAGCCCGGAGCGAAGGCGGCCTGAAAGAACGATCTGATGACTGGGAATGACCAAACTTTGCCGAAAGCCATCCTGAGGATGGCGTTTGCCGCTCTCGCATGCATCCCACTCGTATCCATCGCGAGTGCCGAACGGCACACGGCGGACGTGGTGGTGTATGGTGATGCTTCCGGCGGAGTCACGGCCGCGGTCCAAGCGGCGCGGATGGGCAAGAGCGTGATCCTCGTTTCCCAGTATGGACATCTTGGGGGCATGACGAGTTCCGGGCTCGGGTGGACGGATATCGGCAACGACGCGATTCTCGGCGGCTTGTCGCGGGAGTTCTACCACCGGGCCTATCAGCACTACCTCAAGGACGAGGCGTGGGTGCACGAGGCGCGTGAGGATTACTCAAACCAGCGGCAGGGTGCCGGCAAGGCATTGGATCCCGAGAAGGAACTCGCATCGACCTTCGAACCGAAGGTGGCGGAAGCGATCTTCGACGGGATGGTCGAGGAGGCGGGGGTGAAACTCATCAAGGGAAGGCTCGATTTCGACCGGGGCGTGACCGCGTCCGGCTCAAGGATTTCGACCATGCACCTCGAGGGGGGTGATGAGGCGGCCGGGAAGATGTTCATCGACGCTTCCTACGAGGGCGACCTGATGGCGGCGGCCGGGGTTTCCTTCATGATCGGGCGCGAGAACAACTCGGAGTATGGGGAGACCGGCAACGGCAACACCGGCGTCGCGAGGAAGAACCAGCTGCCGAACGGGATCGATCCTTACAAGGTGGCGGGCGATCCTTCGAGCGGGTTGCTCGATGGCGTGAATGCCGATGCCGGGGGTGAGCCGGGCGAGGGTGACCACCGCTTGCAGGCCTACTGCTATCGCATGGTGCTGACCGATCTGGAATCGAACCGTGTGGCTGTGACCAAACCCGCGGGATACGACGAAGCCGACTACGAGATCCTGTTCCGTGCGATCGAGGCGGGGCAGAAGGGCGGATTCTTCAAGACCAGCATGATGCCCAACCGCAAGACCGACTCGAACAACACGGGCGGCATTTCCTGCGACTACATCGGGATGAACTACGGCAAGGACTGGAATTGGGCGACCCTGAGCCACGCCGAGCGGGAGAAGCTCGGCGAGAAGCATCGCGACTGGCAATTGGGTTTGGTGTGGACGGTGCAGAATCATCCCCGGGTTCCCGAGGGCATTCGCAAGGCCTACGCCAGATGGGGTTTGGCCAAGGATGAATTCCCGGACAACGGGCATTGGCCTCACAACATCTACGTTCGCGAGGCGCGCCGGATGGAGTCGGACTTCGTCATGACCGAGGACCACTGCAAGCGGAAGAAGCCGGTTGACGATCCGGTCGGGATGGGGGCTTACACTCTCGATTCCCACAATACCCAGCGCTTCGTTCACAAGGGCATGGTCAAGAATGAGGGAGACATTCAAACCCACCTCGGCGGCAAGCCCTACGGCATCTCCTACCGGTCGATCGTCCCGAAGGAAGAGGAATGCGGGAACCTGCTGGTGCCGTGGGCGTTGTCATCGACCCACATCGCTTTCGGTTCGATCCGCATGGAGCCGGTTTTCATGGTTCTCGGCCAGAGCGCCGCCACGGCGGCCTGCATCGCGATCGACCTCGACACGACCGTTCAGAAAGTTCCTTACGAAAAGCTCCGCGAGCGGCTCCTCGCCGATGACCAGCGCATCGAGTGACGCCACCGCACCCTGTTTCCCCAAACGCCCATCCTGCCATGAAGATCGTAAAATTCCCGGCGCTCCTGCTACTCTCCGGATGCTTCGTCATCCCGGTGTCGGCCGATGAACGCACGCTCACCCCGGAACAGATGGAGGCCCTCGCGAATGCGGGTGACTTGCAAGAGGAGGTGGCGCCCCGTCCGGCGAATCTTCCGGACCTGACGAAGGGCGATCCGATCCCTGCGGGTGGCAAGAATCCACCGCCGACCTGGACGCTGGGCCCGACGGGAATCGTGGCGACGTTTGCCGGGCGCTATGCCGGCGATCAACTCCAGGTGCAGGGGGCACTCAAGGGTTCGCCTGCGGATGGGAAGTTCGTGACGGGTGACGTGCTGGTCGGAATGAACGGCAGGAAGTTCGAGGCCGGCGGCAATCTCGCGATCCTGATCGGCGATGCGATCGTCGAGGCGGAGCGGGAGAAGAACGGCGGGCTCATCACCTTCGAGGTCTGGCGCGACAAGAACTACGTTGCCCGTACGGGAAAGCAGGATGTCTCAAGCGTCGATATCGACGAGATCTTTGCTGAGGCCCGCGACGATAACTCGCTCTACGACTGGAAACCCGAGGAGGAACGGGAGCAGGAAGTCCGTCAGATGGGCTTCGACAAGTATCCGATCGATCCCGAGACGCTCGAAGTCGAACTGAAGCTTCGGGTGTTTCCCGACTACAGTGATACCGCACCCTACGACTGCCCGAAGACGGCCGCCATTCTCGACGATGCGTGGAAGGTGCTGGAAAAGAAGTTCATCGCGAATCCCCAGGACAAGCGCAGCGGCCGCGGAGGGATCGTCGAAGCCATTGCGCTGGTATCCTCCGGGAAGCCGGAGCACCGCAAGCTCATCCACGATTGGGTGAGGGGACCGCATTCGCCATGGAAGCCGCCGACCGAACCGATCGGGGCGATGTTCAAGCCCGGCTACCGCGGCTATAAGGGCTACCAGAGCTGGCACAAGGGCTACGTCGGGCTGAACTGTGCGCTCTACTACGAAGCGACGGGTGATGACTACGTGGTGCCCGCGTTGCGCAAGTTGGCCGTCGAGACCGCGATGGGTCAGAGCGGCCACGGATCGTGGGGGCATACCTTTTCCTATCCTTCCTTCAACGGTGGTGAGCTCCACCGTATGAATCCGGGATACGGCGCCCTCAATGCCGCGGGCAATCGCTGCTTCTTCCTGATCACGCTGGCGCAGAAGCTTGGGATCGAAGATCCGGAAATCGATCAGGCGGTCGATCGGGCGCGGAAGTTCTTCGGATCCTACATTGACCAAGGCTGCATCCCCTACGGCGACCATGCGGCCTACGGTTCGGACGACAGCAACGGCAAGAACACCGGCGTGGCGTTCTCGCTGAAGCTCCTCGGTGATGAGTACGGCGCGAAGTATTTCGCGATGATGTCGAGCCACTGCGCGTTCACGCGCCGCGGGGGTCACGGCCACGACTACCACGGCAACTGGTCATCGTGGGCAGCCGGGCTTTGCGGTCCCGAGGTGCGGGCCTACAACGAGCGCAATCTCCGCTGGCGGCGGACCCTTTGCCGGATGTTCGACGGCAGTTTCGTCTATCATTCACCGACGGGAACCTACGGCGCGCTGCGCGATCCGACCGCGACCGAGGTCTTGCACCAGGCGGTCTATCTCAAGCAGACGCTGATCACCGGGAAGGATCCGAACGAGAACCTGTATCCGACCGAGCGGGAGATGAAGCAACTCCTCACCAGCGCGGCGGGCCAGTTCAATGATCCGTGGCTGAAGGAGCTCGCAGGCAAGCCGGTCGGGGAGCGAAGCACGGACGAGGTCATCGACCTGCTCGACATCTTCTATCCGAAAGCCCGCCAGAATTTCGCCAAGGAGGTAGGCAAGCGTTATCAGGCGGGAGAAAAGGACATTCTTCCGAAGCTGGTCGCGTTGCTGGACAGCGAGGAGCCGCGCTTCCGCGACGGCGGGCTGAAGGCGCTCGGGGCCTGTGGCAACGATGCCGTGCTCGAGTCGCTATCGAAAGTGACACCGCTCCTGAAGGATCCCGCCGACTTTGTCCGGATCACCGCGGTGAAGGTGGTTTCAGGCGCGACCGACAGCGAGGAAACCCAGCTCGCGATGCTCGACGCGACACTCGACGAACCGAAGTCGATCGCTCCGAACAGCGTCCGGAATGTCACTCAAGGCGCGCTTTTCGGGAAGGACAACCCGTTGGCCAACAAGCCGTTCGAGTCGGAGGTCGATGACGACAAGATGCGTCAGGCGCTAGAGAATCTGCTGCTCCTTGATCCCGCGGGCAAAACCTTCGTCGGGTCGCGCACCAGTGTGTGGGAGAAGGATACCGTGATCCGGATTGCCGGGCCGCTGACCTACGCCGCCGAGGAGGAACAGATCGCCGACCAGATGTTCGCCAACCGAGCCGCTCCGGCGCAGGCGATGCTGTCGAAGTTCGGCTACCGCGAAGCGGCCGAGGCAACCGCCCACCGGCTGCGCAAGCTGGCGGCGGTCCGGCGGGATGTGCGCCCCTTCGTCGGGTTCAAGCGGCCGTTGATGGATCCCGAAGTGGTGAAGGCCCAGCCTGCTGCGTTCAAGGACTTCGAGGAGCCACTCAAGACGGTGCTCATCGATAACCCGCTCTCCAAGATCAGCCAGAAGATCGGGAAGGAAACGGTCGTGACCGACCTCGACGACATGCTGTTGTTGATCGAAGCGCAGAAGAAGCCATCCGGCCTGCCGAGCATTTCGGCGGACGTGCAGCAGTTGTTCCGGGCGGAGATCGAGGAGGCCGACGGAACCGGAGCCAAGATGAAGCTTTGTAGGGCCGAACTCGCAGATCCGCAGCGCAAGAATACCTTCCGCAAGATCGCGGCAATGGACGTGATGGTCGAGTTGCTCGGAACCGATGCGCTGGAGGATCTGGTTCCTTACCTCGGCCATGACTACTGGCGCCTGCGTGAACACTCGAGGAAGCTCGCGTCCGAGCTGGTGACGATCGGCGGCGAGAGCCAACTCGCGGCACTCTTCCCGGCCACACAGGACCCGGCGGCGGCTGCGGGGATTCTTGAGGTGTTCGCCGAGAGTGAGGCCGATTCCGGGCTGGAGCTTGCGGAGGAGGCCATGGGCCATGCCGAGCCGGTCGTCCGCGGGGCTGCCGTCACCACGCTCTTCACTTTGGGTGGAGAAGAGAAGTTGCCGGACGTGCTTTCCCACATGAAGGCGGCGGAAACCATCGAGGATCTGCTGGGCTGCGAAGAAGCGCTGCTCTCGATGCGCGCTGATGCTGCACATGTCGACCGCGTGCGGGATGCCTTGATCGGGATGCTGGACGGTGCATCACCGGACCTGGGCAGGTCGATCTACTACGTCCTCGGTCAACTGGCAGATCCGGCGTCGATCGCCCATCTGGAGATGGTGGCGAAGGGCGACGACCTCACCGTGCTGAATGACGTGGTGTTCGCGCTTTCCTACTCCCCGAGCCGCGATGTCGACCGGGTCATGTTGGAGCTGGCTGCCATGGACAAGCGAACCGCGGAGGTCGTCGGGTCGCAATCGGTGCGACGGTTGGTTCTGGGTCCGAAGGGTTACGGCGACCTGACGGGCGACGAGCGGATGGACTTCGCGGAAGCGATGCTGAAGATCGTCTTGGACGGGAAGGTGATCGCCTATCTCGGAAAGGTCCACGAGGCGCGTGCGATGCGCGCGCTGATGTACTGCCTGGAGAAGGGAGTGAGCGGTGCGGCCGACAGCCTGATCACCTGCGCCGAGGGCTTGGGCAAACTTTCCGACAAGGACAGCAAGATCGCGGCGGAGGCGTTGCAGGATGTGATCGAGTATATCGAAGTCACCCACCTTCGCGGAGGACCGCAGGCGCACATGCGCAAGGAAGACAAGTATGCCGAGTGGAAGGCGCTCCAGGCGCGTGCCGGCAAGGTCTTGCTCAAGGTCCACCAGCCGGACAAGGCTCCGATTCCGACCTTCGACCCGCTTGATCTCGATCCCTGACGCGGATTGGCGTCGGACGCGACAAAACCCATGAAAACCCATGAATCCTCGGATCTTGCAGATCCGCCCAAGACCCTTTGGGGCATTCTCAAACAGCTCGGGCCCGGTCTCATCATCGCCGGCTCGATTGTCGGCTCCGGTGAACTGATCGCAACCACGGCGGTCGGGGCCGAAGCGGGCTTCCTGCTGCTGTGGCTGATCATCATCGGCTGCCTGATCAAGGTCTTCGTCCAGATTGAGTTCGGGCGTTATGCGATCACCAGCGGGAGGACGACACTCGACGGTCTGAACGAGGTGCCGGGGCCGCGGCTTCGGGTGAACTGGCTTTGCTGGTTCTGGTTGGTGTTCATCGTGGTCGCGTTGATCCAGCTCGGCGGGATTATTGGCGGGGTCGGGCAGGCCCTTGCGATCCAGCAACCTCTGACCGAGTCCGGCGAGGTGGTGAATGCCCGTGAGGACGCGGTGATCCAGATCAAGGTCGCGGACAGCATTGCGGACCGCTTCGGGGAGGATGAAGCGATGGCGCCGGTGATGGAAAAGCTCGCGGTGGAGAAAGCCGATGCGCAGAAGGTGCTGTCGGGTTTCGAAGGGAAGGAGCAGGTGGTGTCGCACGACTCCATGCTCTGGGCGTCGCTGGTCACCATCGTCTCGATCGTGCTGCTGGTGATCGGGCGCTACCGGCTCATCCAGAACGTTTCGACCGCGCTGGTCGCGAGTTTCACTTTGGTGACAATCATCAACCTCTTCTACCTGCAGGCATTGCCCGAGTGGCGGGTGTCGTGGGCGGACTTGGTCGACGGCATGAGCTTCCGGATTCCCGAGGGCAAGGGCCTGACGGTCGCGCTTGCTGCGTTCGGGATCATCGGGGTCGGGGCGACCGAGCTGATTCAGTATCCCTACTGGTGTCTTGAGAAAGGCTACGCGAAGTGGACCGGCCCTCGCGACGACTCCCCGGAGTGGGCCGAGCGGGCCAAGGGCTGGGTGCGGGTGCTGCGGTGGGACGCGTGGTGCTCGATGGTCGTCTACACCTTCGCGACCGTGGCCTTTTATCTCCTCGGGGCCGCGATTCTCGGGCGGACCGGTTTGGACCCGTCGGGTGATCAGATGGTCCGGACGCTCGGGCAGATGTATGTGCCGGTGTTCGGTTCGGCGGCGCAGGCGGTGTTCCTATTCGGGGCGTTTGCCGTGCTTTACTCGACCTTCTTTGTCGCGACTGCCAGTCACGCGCGTGTGTGTGCGGATGCGCTGCGGGTCTTCGGTGTCTCGAAGGGCGGGGAAGCCAGCTACCGCGCGTGGGTCCGCGGCTTCTGCATCGGCTTGCCGCTGTTGTTCCTCGCGAGCTACGCGTTTTTCAAGGCGCCGAAGGAACTGGTTCTCGCCGGCGGCTTCATGGGCGCGCTGATGCTGCCGATGCTCGGCGCGGCGGCGCTGTACTTTCGGTACCGCCGTTGTGATGAGCGCCTGACTCCGAGCCGGGTCTGGGACGTCGGACTGTGGATCAGCTGTGCCGGGCTGTTGGTCGCCGGTGTCTATGCGTTCTACACCAAGATGGTGGAGATGATGGGGGGGTATGGATTTTCGCGCGCAGTATCCGACCGTGGTTGACACGCGGTTGCTCGTCAGGTGAAGAGTAGTGCCCTCATGCTGAAACCGACGGTGCTCTATGGGGTCGGCGCGCTGCTGCTGATTCTCGTAATACTCTTGGTAGTGCTTCGCAGCATAAACGGTAGTGATGTGTCTTCGAAGATCGGTGGGGGTACACCTGATGAAGGTCGGATGAGTGAAGTCGAGCGGGCCGAGAACCGGGATGCTCCTCTGAGTCCAAAGAGTGCGGCAAGAACTGCCCCAGCGAATCGAGACGAGAGCCGTCCTTGGGAGGTCAATCGCGAGGGGAATTTGGGCGACCGGGAGTCTCGAGGTTTCGTGCTCCTCGACGGCTCGGGGAAGGTCACGGCGCGCGCGATCGAGATGGCTGGACTCGAGACGGATGATATCGACGCTGTTGAAAGCGCCCTCGCCGATGCGTGGAAGAAGATGTCGGCGGCGATGGCGAGTCGGGCCAGATTTGATGCCACTTCTTCAGACGCGGAGAACCGCGTTTTTGTATATCGAGTTGCCTCCTTTCCGAGTGAGGGAGATGCCGCCCTTGAAGCAATGTATCAGAACTTTGCGGATACTTTTGGTGCAGACAGTGCTGCGATTCTGATGAGGGGCTTCGACCCTTGGCAGCATTTCGGCAATTTCGGCAAGTATGAGATCGAGGTCCGGTATGAACCGAACACATTTCGACCCCAGATCTATGGAGAAACGAATACGAGGATCCGGTTCTTCGATCCTGCTACCGGGAAGGAGGCCGGGGGTGCTTCGTCCTTGGAGTCCGAGACGATCGCAAACTATATCGGGCAGTTCACCGATTTGGTGAAGGACAGGTAAACCGGCTACGGCTACTGCTTCGCCGCGACGCCTCAAGAATTGGGAGGGTCTTGCGCGGTCGGGAGACCGCCGCGCCCGGATATGGCGCCTGGAAGGCGCCACTCCTAGTGGCCCCAGAGGCGTTTCACGAGATCGTGCATCTCGGGGTCGTGCTTGAGGAGTTCTTCGCGGGTGTAGGGGAAGAAGTCGTTGGTGGAGAAGTAGGCCTCGGTCGACTCGGCGAAGTACTCCATCGGGTCGGTCATGGCATAGGCCTTGTCCATCCGGGTCCGACCTTCGGAATCTCGGCGCTCGACCTTGTCGTAAGTGCCGCTGTCCTTCGCCCGCTCGTAGGCCTTCTTCAGGTCCGGGTTTTCGAAGCCCTCGGGTAGGAACCGGTCGTGATAGGCGTGGGCGAGTTCGTGCAGGGTGAAGTTCGGCATCCGGCGGGTGTCTTCCTCGAATACCTCGGTGTTGGTAAACTCGACACCCTTGGCCATTTTCGGATCCCGGCCGTTGTCCTTCAGCCATTGGGCACCAGGGTGATACTCGGCCCCGTGCTTACCCTTTTCGTAGGGAGGATTGAAGTAGAGCGGGACCTTCCGGAGTTCGGCGACCGCCGGTTTCGGAACCACCTCGAGGATCTCATCGAGCTGGGCTTCCATCAGTTCGAGCGCGTGCTCCGTGGCCTTGAGGTTCTTGTCGTTGAGCAGAACTGGATCGATGTGGACCTGCCACCCGCGAATCTTCCGGTCCTCGGCTTTGGCCTCCTTGTTGCGCTTGGCGACCTGTTCACTGATTTCCTCCTTCGCTTTCTTCAGGCGTTCCGGCCAGACGAAGGTCGGAGCCTTTGACGGATCGTAGCCCTCGAGATGCCCGGTCAGCCGGGTCGCGGGCTTGGTATACTTGAACTCGGTGTCGCGGAAAACCTCCCGGCAGAGCTCGGCAAGCCCCGGATCGTATTCGAGAAGTTCCTTGCGGGTGTTGACGTGGTTGTGGTCGTGGTCGTTCTCGCGGTTGTCGTCGAACCATGACTGCACGCCCTCGGCGAAATACTCGTAGTGGTTCACCGACGCGTATTTGCCCTTCCACAGTCCCTTCGCCATCGCGTCCTCGTAGGCGGCCTTCACCCGGTCATCGAAGGCAGGGTCGACGTTTGCCAGTCCCCGCAGGTGGATGTTGTGAGCAAACTCGTGGATGAGGATATTCTCGGTGGAGTACGGGTCGCCGGGATAGCCGAGCAGGTTCTCCTCGCCACACGAGCAGTAGGGGTCGGTCGCGCTGCCACCGGTGCCACGGGCACGCGCATCCCAGTAGTCCTTCGGTGCGAAGTGGGAGAACTCCGGGAGGTCGGTGGTGAACTCGTTCCACGCGATGATGCACAATCGCGCGCCGCTCTTGATCATCGCTTCGCGGACGTCCGGGCGCTTCGCCATCATCAGGTCGGCGAGGTAGGCTGCCTCCTTGAGTGCGTAGGGGTTCACCGTCTTCGATGCGACGATGGGAAACCCCTGGGCGTATTCCCGCTGGGTGTAGAAGGCGGGGATACCGTCATTGCCCTTCGGGTCGAAGTAGAAGCCCTGCACGAGGACCTTGCTGGTCACCGTGGATTCGGTTCCGGATTCTTGTCCAACGACCAGAAACCGGTGGCCGATGGTGGTATTGATGATCGTATTGTCGCCGGGCGCGACCGTGCCTTGGGGCACCTTTTCATCCTCCGAAAGCCAGAAGACCTCCGCGGGCTCCTGGCTCGCGTTGATGATCTGAAGTTTCTGGGCGCTGGCGGGAAGAACGATTGCCGCGACGAGGAGGCAGCCGCCGAGAGCGGATCGGAAAGGATTCATGCGGCAGGGAACGGTGACGGTGGGCCGGTTCATTCAGGGACTTCGTTGACGGTGTAGAAGGCGAAGGTGTGGACCAGTTCGCCGTCGTCACGGTCACGGAGAGGGTCGAGATAAAACTCGTGGACGTGCCCGCGCTCGATCTTGTCGAGAGTGACGGTCGCGGTCAGTCCGTCTTCGGAGAGCGTCACACCGGTCACGTTCGGAGTGGTCTGCTCGATCTCCGGTCCGCCGTAGGCACCGTGGTAGGGGTGGGTGAAGGTGGTGATCTTGTAGGAGTCTTTGTCGGCGCCGGTTTCCGGATCGACCGGCTTGGTGAAGCGGATGTTGAAGCCTTTCGGGGCGATCGTGATTCGTTCAATCTCGAACGGCATCTTGCCCGTCCAGTCGAGCCGCTCGAGTGCATACGGCTTGAGTCCGCGGACCGGCCAGCCGCGGTTGGTGCCGCCGGTCAGCAGGTTTCCGTCAGGAGTGAAGTGCACGTTGAGGATGCCGGTCGAGAGGCCTTCGCGGAATGGATAGCACGCGCCTTGCCAGACACCGTTCACCTGTTCGGTCGTCGCGCGGACGACCAGCGACTGGGTGTAGTCGCCGAGGAAGATCTGGTTTTCGAACGGGCCGAACTTGCCGCTGGTGGCATTCACCTCGAAGCCGCCGAGTGAACGGCCCATCCGGATGTAGGGGAAGATCACCGCGTAGGGAACCAGCTCGGGCACGCGCTCCATTTCCGCGAGGATCGTCGACCCCGAATTCGGTTCGGTCGGCGTCTCGCCCATGTTGGGGGCGAACGGATACCAGTTGTAGCTCTTCGGGTGGCCCATGAACCCGCCTTCCTTGACGAATTTCAGGCTGCAGGCGCAGTTCCATGGTCCCTGGCTCTCGATGTAGAACAACGCGCCGTGCTCGTTGAAGCCGATGCCGCCGGGGCTGCGCAGGCCGCTGGCGATCGGGATGGTCTTGCCTTCCGGCGTGACCTTCATTGCCCAACCGCGGAACAACTCCTCGGAGCGGTAGGAGCTCGAGAGACCGAGGGCGACGTAGAGGTTGCCCTCGGGATCGAACTTCGAGCCGAACGCATACTCGTGATAAGTGCCGTAGCCCCAAGCGTCGGAGATCGTGTCGTAGCGATCCGCGGTACCGTCGCCATCGGTGTCGGTGAGCTTGGTCAGCTCAGCGCTATGGGTGACGAACAACGAGCCGTCTTTCCACGCGAGGCCGAAGATCTCGTCGAGGCCCGAAGCGTAGAGATGGTAATCCGGCTCCGGATTCGGCGAATCGAATCCGGAGACAAAGAGCACGTCGCCATGCCGGGTGCCGATGGCGAGCCGGCCGTCGGGCAGATCGGCGAAGGCTCCGGCCTCGATCACGAGGTCCTTGGGGATCGGCAGATCGACGAGCTGGTAGAACTCGCGTTCGCGGTCGGCAGTGCCCCAGCGTTCGCCGACTTCCTCGGCGGACAGGATCGGCGGCAGGGAAAGCAGGCCGAAGTGGACAAGTTTGCGGATGCTCATGTCGGGTCGTTCAGCGGAGGATGGAGTAGGTGAAGGAGTGGGACGACTTCCCGGCCGGGATGGCCAACTTGAAGATCAGTTCCTTGTCCGCCGATTCGTCGGCGGCCGGGCGGAGGATGGACTCCGGAGTCTCGCTGTCGCTGGCCACGGCCACCTCCTTGGTGCGGAATGCGCCACTATCGTCCTTCTCGATGCCGCCGGTCAGGATGCGGAAGTAGAGTTCGGTAGCCTCGGGCGACTCGAAGGTCAGGGTGCGGCGAAGCGCCGGAAGGAATCCGCCAACAAGGGGAACGGATGAGTCCTCCACCCGCACGTCCCCGATCTGGTAGCGGAAGGTCGGAACGCCGCCCTTGCCGATCGAGTAGCCCTTGAAGGCGTAACCGTGTTGCCGCGGATACAGCGGGTCCGGGTTGACCGGCACCTCCTTGCTCCGGACGGGATGGAGTGGCCAGGGATCTTTCGGCTCGGGGAGCAGGGGAACGTCCTGGGCAAGCTGGATCGCGCGTCCGATCGGGTTGAAGTTTCCCGGTCCCTGGCCCTGCCAGCCGACCTTGACGAACTCGCCGGTCCAGAGAGCGGAGAGGGCTCCGGTCTGGGCGTTGAGGGCGTAGTTGAGGCCACCCGGGAACCCGACGGCGATGCCGCGGTAGCCGGCGACACTACTACGTCCGCGGTAGGTGCGGGCTTTGTCGGTGACGACCAATCGCGAGTCCTCCGCTTTCAGACCGGCAGGATCGCGAGCCGAGCGACCGAGCGAGAAGAAGTGCCACAGCGCGCGGATCTGCTCGTCGGTGTCACCTTCAAGGATTTCCGTCTGAACCGCTTTGCCGTCCGGCCAGAAGCTTGGCATGATGATTCCCGGACGGAGTTTGCCGGGGTTCCGCATGAAGGCGTCGAACCAGGCCGGTTGGAGCCGCTGGTAGGAGGTCATCAGGTCGAGCCCCTTCATGCCGGGCGATTCCTTGCCGTTGAAGTTGTGGCACGCGATGCAGTTGAGGCCCTGGTTGCCGACCAGAAGGTGTCCGCCATTGCGCATCATCGGGGCAGACTCGCGGTCGAGTTCGGCGAACTCGAAGGGCTCCATCTCGTCCGCCTTGCCGAACAGCTCGGTCAGGCCGTCGAGCGCCTCGGTGCCGTACTGCGGCATTCGGGTCGTCATGTAGGGGCGGACCTGTTCGCCTTCATAGAGCACCTTGTTCATCCATGCGGGCTTCAGCTTGGCGCCGGCAAGGGTCAGGGGCGGTGGAATGCGGGACTCGTTGCCGAGCGCTTCTTCGGTGGAATGGAAGTAGCCGTCGCGTGACTGCGGAACACCACCGAAGTCGTCGCGTTGGTGGCAGGAAATGCAGTTGAGCTGGGTGAGCCGCATCTTCACCGCGTCGGCCGGAGCAGGCGGCTTATCTTCCTTTCCGAGTGCGACCCGGATCGATTCGCGCTGGGCCTCGCTCAGTCCGTAGTTGGGTGCGCTGCCCGGGCTGGCTGACAGGCAGCCCTTAGAGAGATCGAGATCGTTGCCGGCCGGAGAGAGCAGGGGCTTGTAGGAGGAATCGGTGTCGTGGCAGGACGCGCACTTCAGCTCGGCGAACGCTTTCTCGCCTGCTTCGACCAAGGTATGCGGGGACTCGGGTTTCTCCACCGGCGAATCCTTGGCATCGGGGCCGAGAAGGAAGGCGGCGAGGTCCGATGCCTCGCTGCGGCTGAGGCCCATGTTCGGCATCCGTCCGGCCGGGCGGAACTTCACCGGGTCCTGAAGGAATTCGACGAGGCCGTGGCGGAAGTACTTCGTCGGGACGTGCGCCAGACCGACATCACCCGGCAGCGCTTCGCCTTCACCGTCGAGCGGCGAGTGGCATGCGATGCAACCCGCCTGATGGTAGAGCTCCTTCCCGCGTTCCGGATCTCCGGCGGCGAGTTTTTCTTCGCTTGGCGCCTGACGCGGCACTGACAGCAGATAGGCGCTCAGCGATTCGGCCAGTTGCTGGCGTTCTTCACCTGCTGCATCACCGAGGACATCGGGCATGTTCGTTCCCGGATCATGTGTTGCGGGAGCGAGGATGAACTTCTCGAGAAAGGCTGCGTCCACCCGTTCGCCGATACCGCGGAGGTCGGGAGCGGACGGTGCTTGTCCAAGTCCCTCATGGCAGGCCGCGCACCGGAGTTCGCTAATGAGAAGATGGCCCTTGTCGCGTTCCGACAACTGATCGTTCCGGTGCAGTCCGGCGACGACCGGCTCGGCAGCTGCCGGAGAAGAAACGAGGAGGAACGCGAGTGAGCCGATGCCCGTTGCCCGGGCGAGATTCATGCGGGAGCGTGGGTGCACCTCGCGAAGCTAGCCTTGGTTCCATCGGGGTCCAGCGAGATCGAAGTGAGGGAAGGTGCCGATCGGGCAACTTCGCGTGTTCGATACCGAGCGGGCGTGGATCGGCGAGCGATAAACGCAAATGCGAGGGGTTGTGGGATTGTTGGCGGGCGTGGGGAAGGAGAACTTCAAACTTACGATGTTTCGCACGCTCTGTCACCTCGCCGCTCCGATCATTGCGTTTGCTTTCTCCCCGGTGGCCCATGCCGATGAGTCCACGCACCGGATCGAAGTAGGAACCAAGAAGCTGCCGATGGAAGGCGAGTCGATCCTCTTCGACGGACACGAGGCTTTCGTCATCGCTCCCGAAACCGCCGCGAAAGGAAAGCCATGGGTTTGGTATGCGCCGACCCTGCCCCGTCTACCCGGGAGCGCGGAGAATTGGCTCTTCGAGCGTTTCCTGAAAGCAGGCGTGGCGATCGCCGGGGTCGATGTGGGCGAATCGTATGGCAGTCCTGAGGGCAGGAAAATCTTCGAGGAGTTCCGGGTCTATCTCGTTTCGGAGAGGGGCTTCGCGGAGAAGCCATGCCTGCTCGCGAGAAGTCGTGGTGGCCTGATGCTCTACTCGTGGGCCACCGAGCATCCCGAGAAGGTCGCGGGTGTCGCCGGAATCTATCCGGTGTGCAACATCGCCAGCTATCCGGGTGTGGCGAAGGCCGCCGGGGCCTACGGGCTGTCACCGGAGGCGCTGGAGGCGGAGCTGGCCAAGCACAATCCGATCGATCGGCTGGAGCCGTTGGCGAAGGCCAAGGTTCCGATCCTGCACCTCCACGGAGACAAGGATCGCACGGTTCCGCTGGAGGCGAACTCGGGTGAGTTAGCGAAGCGCTATCGTGCGCTCGGTGGCCCGATCGAGCTCGAGGTCGTGAAGGAGGGAGGTCACGACATGTGGAAGGGCTGGTTCCAGTCCGAGAAGATGGCCGCCTTCGTGATCGAAAGGGCGAAGGCGGGGGTGGGGGAGGAGTGAGCGAGTCGCTCCCGTGCTTTGGCTGGGATTTACTTCACGCCCGCGCCGGTGGCCGGCAGGAAGCGGTAGTAGACCTCAAGCATGAAGGTGGCGAGGCAGGTGCTCATGTGCACGTTGACCGCGCCGTGCTTGATCTTGCGGCCCCGGTTCCATGATCCGTCAGCGCCTTGCTTCTCAAGCAGCGTGTCGCGGAACATGTCGTTATATTCCTTCCACGCGACACCGCCATAGTTGATCATGGCTTGGGCGTTGTAGTAGTGGTAGTAGAGATTCGACGAGTCATCGTTCCAATCGAACTTGGCCGACTCCTTGATATACTTGATGCCGGCCCGGGCTTCCTTCGACTTGCCCTCGTCCCACATCTGGAATGCCAGCACGCCGCCGCCGGTCAGGCCCGGACTTTGACCGGGATTGCCGCGGTAGCCGATCGCTCCATTGGAGCCCTGCACTTCCGAGAGCCAGTCGAGAGCCTTGCGTGAAACCTTTTTGAAGGCGCCGCTGTCCCATAGGCCGGTATGCTTGCACGCCTTGAGGGCCTGGATTTGCCAGAAGCCAACCGAGTTGTCGCCGCCGTTTCCGCCAGCGTAGCCGTAAACCCAGCCTCCGCGGTCGCCTTGGCCCTTGATAATCATATCGCCGGCTTTGCGGGTCACTTCACCGAGGTTCGGGATGTTGATCTTGAGCTGGTGGCAGAAGGTGTAGGCCTCGGCGAGCGCATAGGTGGCGATGCCGTGCTCGTAGACCCAATGGTGGCTCTTGACGTCGGCGGTTGCCAGACGGCCGTCGTTTTTCATGCCGAGGTCGACAAGGTAAATGATCGCGTCGGTGACGGTCTCGCCGAACTCTTCGGAGACCGGAGTCTCGCAGTGGCCGAGGAAGGCAAGCAGCGCGAAACCGGTCATCGCGCCCTTGTTGCTGCCGGTCCAGCTGCCGTCCTGGGCTTGGGTGGATTGGAGCCAGCGCAGGGCATTCACGACCGCCTCTTCGCATTGCTCGTTGCCGCCGTTCTCAAGCAGTCGCTGCATCCGGTCTTCCTTCGAGCAACGCTTACTCATGGTAGCCGGGATGTTGCCGAAGCCGCCACCGCCACCACCGTCGCCGCCGGAACCCCAGCCGTCGCCGAAATCATCGCCATTGCCGAAGTCGGTCGATGGCTCGGGCACGTCGATGTCCGGAACGGGAACCGCGGTCGGGGAAGTCGTGTTGGCGGCGATAACCTTCGCCATCGATGACGATGGGGCGGAAGGCTTCCGCTCCACGCTGTTGGTCATCTTTTTGGTCTCCAGCTCCTGGTTGTCATCCACCGAAGCCGAGTAGCTCACGATCGTGGGAGTCTCCTTGAGCAGGGGCGGGAGGAAAATGAAGGCGAGCACCAAGCCGATGAGGACGATCAGCAGCAGGGAGATGGCGATCGACGAGATCGTGGAGGCGCGACGCTGGGCGGCCAGCCGGGCGCGGGCTTCGGGGCTGAGTTGGGCGTGAAGGCTCATGAGGGAACGGGAATCGGAACGCGCCGGGGTTTGAGAACGGGGAAGCGCGATCCTATGAGTGGGACGATTTGGCTGCTCAACATCTTAGGCCGCAAGGCTGCACACCGCAACTGGCGCAAATGAACGGCAGGAATTCGCGAAAAAGGGGGGATTTGTGCGTCGGTAACGGTGGCTGGCGTGGGGGGCGGATTCTTGCCGCGCGGAATGCTCGGCGGAGCTGCGACCAGGGTAGCGCTCCGGTCTTCGGCAATCCGCGAGTGAAATGCGGGAATAAGCGTTTCAAATATCTCGCTGGAAGTAAGTTGGCGGCACGACCTTGCGTTCGGTAGGCTCCGGGGAATCGGAAGATGGCGGAGTCCATCACCGAGCCCCATAGATTCCCGATCCTGATGATTTTCGAACTCCTCTTGCGGAAGCAGCCGGCCGGCCCGTTCCGGTCCATCGTCAGGTTCGTCTCAACGCTCGCTGTGGGGCTCACGGTTTCAATTGGCTGGATCGCCGCCGAAGAGACCGAGCCGCGAACCAAGGATGCCGGGGATGCCGCCAAGGCGGCGAAGGAACTGAAGCTTCCCGGATTGGAGATCGATGTGGCGGGGCGGCAGGTCGATGTCGATGCGACGGTCTGCCTGCGCGAAGGCTTCCTCGAGCTCCTTGCCTGTACCAAGCAGACGAAGGAACACGAATCGATTGTCGCGGTGGAAGCGAAGCCGTCGCACATCCACGCCGCCCTGCTCCTCCTTGGTGCGAAGCCCGGCAACCCGGCGATCCAGAAGCGGGTCGGTGGCATCGACGGCCACTGGGTGGACATTGCTCCACGGGGACAGGAGATCGAGGTGTATCTTGTCTTCAAGGATGAGAAGGGAGAGATGAAGGAGCACCCGGTGAACGAGTTCATCAGCCGTGGTCCGGAGGATGTGGTCGACGACGGAGGCGAGGGTGCTGAGCAGGTCAAGTTCCCGACCCACAGCTTTCTCTTTGCCGGATCCCATCTCTACAAGGAGGGCGACGCGCCGCCTCAGTATCTCTGCGACCAGAGCGGCAATGTGATCTCCATTTCAACCTTCGGTGACGAGCTCCTCTGCCTCCCGGGAGTCCACGCCAAGGACAACGGTTCGTTGGTCTGGGAAGTTGACCCGACCCATCTGCCTCCGCTGGACACCAAGGTGATTCTCCGGCTCAAGCCGAAGTTCGAGGAGGAGGCCGAAGAGAAGGCGCCGGATGCGGAGACGCCGGAGGCGGCTGAAGGTGAATGAATCAATCAAGGATGGATCGAATGATGAAACTCGCAGGTTGGATGATGGCTCCGGTGCTGGGTGCCGGTTGGGCGATGGCGCAGCACGAGGAAGTGGATGCGGTCGCCGAAGGCAAGAAGGTGTTCGAATCCGTCGGGTGCGCGGAATGCCACACCGTCGAGAAGGGTGACCTCTCTCTGAAATCCGGTCCGAATCTCTACGGGCTCTTTCTCAGCGAACCGCGGGATCGCGAGGTGGTTGTCGGTGGCAAGAAGACGACGGTGAAGGCGGACAAGGCCTACTTCGACAACTCGCTGCGGAAGTCGTGGGATGCGCTCGCGATTTCGGAGAAGGGACCGACCAAAGGTACCACCTACCAACCGCTGATGCCGATGTATGTCGAGGAGCTGATCTCCAAGGATGATGGCGAGGCGCTCTGGCATTATCTGAGGACGCTCGCTGACAAGGGTCAGTCGGGCCCGGCCAAGGTGATGGTCAAAAGGAAGAAAGCTCCCGAGCCGACCGACATCCTGAAGATTCCCGGCGAGGAGGTCGTGGCCGACCGGATCCGGGTGATGCGCGCGCCGCTCAAGGGCACCAGCGCCCGGGCACTGCATGTCGGGCAGCCGAACGGAATGAGTTACACTTTCGATCCGCGGATGCTGTCGGTCCGGCGGGTCTGGACGGGCGGCTATCTGAATCTCAAGGAGGAACGGACCAACCGGGGTCGCGGGCTTTCGTCCGAGGGTTGGAAGGCGCAGACCTATCTTGAAGGGCCGGCGGTCCTCGCACCGCTGTCGAAGGACGGCAAGGTGATCGATTTCGAGTTCAAGGAGCCGGACGCACACGACTACGAGGCCATCGAGCGCTTGCTGTGGGACGGGCTGGAGTTCGCCGACAAATTGGCGGCAATTGATGCCGAGTTTCTCGGTCACCAACTCGACCCGGCAACCGGTCAGCCAACCTTCGAGTTCCGGGTGGGATCAAACGTGATTTCCGAAGCGGTCTCGATCAGCGATGCCGGCCAGGTGGCGATCTCGCTCGGTGGTGATCTGAAGACGGAGCAGAGTTTCAATGTGGGTGACAGCGGCCTGTCGTCGATCACGGTGGAAGGTGGTGCCCTTGAGGACGGAGTGTGGGTGTTGCCCGCCGGAGGCAAGGGGCCGTTCGTGCTGACCGGTCAACTGCCGGGCGGCATCGTGGCTCGCGAGACCGCCGATCGGAAAGAGGACTGGTCGCCGCAGTCGCTGGTGATCGAGCCGGCCAAGAAGGCGCGGCGCCCGCTCGAACTGCCTGCCGGTTACACGCTGAAGGATTGGATCTCGCCGCTCGACCTGCTCGGTCGGGAACAATTGTTCGAGCCAACCGGTATCGCGGTGGCGAAGGACGGCACGATCGTGCTCGCGACGCGCGCCGCCGGGGTGTGGCGGATCCGCGACGGCAAGTGGTCGCTCTTCGCCGAAGGCATCTATGAGGCGCTCGGGGTCGTCATCGAGGACGACAAGGGTGATGTGATCGTGATCGCGCAGAAGCCGGAGTTGACGCGCATCAGTGATGCCGATGGCGACGGTCGGGCCGAGTCGTTCGAGACCGTCTGCGATGACTACGGCTTCCATGGTAATTATCACGAATACACGCATGGTCCCGTCTGCGATGCCGACGGCAACTACTACTTCCTGCTGAATCTGTCGCACGACCACGACGCGCCGCGCGTGTCCTGGCGGGCCGGCGGCAAGTTCATGGGATCGATGGGCGGCTACCGCGGTTGGGCATGCCGGGTGACGCCTGAAGGGAAGTTCGAGACCTACGCGATGGGCTTGCGTAGCCCGGCGGGGATCGGTGTCGCGCCCGACGGCCGCATCTGGTATGCCGAGAATCAGGGTGAATACGTCGGATCCTCGAAGGTCGTCCCGCTCGAAAAGGGCAAGTTCTACGGGCACATTTCCGGCCTGATCGACTTGCCGGGCATGAAGCCTGAGGCGGAGGGTCTCGATTACGATTCCTGGAAGGACAAGCTGCGGAAGGGAGCGGTTTGGCTGCCTCACGGCAAGATGGCCAATTCTCCGGGAAGCCCGGCGTGGGATCTGACCGATGGCAAGTTCGGTCCGTTCGGTGGGCAGATGTTCATTGGCGATCAGACGCTCTCGCAGCTGATGCGGGTGGTGACGGAGCAGGTCGACGGTCAGGATCAGGGTTGCGTGATTCCGTTCGGAAAGGGTCTCGCTTCGGGTCTGATGCGTCCGGTTTTCCTTCCCGACGGCAGCCTGATCATCGGCCAGACCGGCCGTGGCTGGGGTGCGCGTGGCGGTCAACAGGCAGCCTTGCAGCAGGTCGTCTACGACGGGAAGACGCTTCCTGCGGACATCGAAGCGATCCACTCGGCGCCGACCGGTTTGAAGGTTTCGTTCACGCGGCCGCTCGGCGCGGGCGTGTCGGAAGAGGATCTGACGAAGGCGCTGAAGGCGGAGTCTTGGTTCTACACAAACCTGCCGGACTACGGATCTCCGGAACGCGACAAGCGCAGTGAGAAGATCACCGGTGTCGCCCTTTCGGATGACCGCAAGTCGCTCGTGATTTCCTTCGAAGGATTCGGTGAAGGCGACAAGTGGGTCGACCGGAACTACCATGTCCAGCTTGCGGGCGCCGACTCGCTTTTCGGGGATCCCCCCGCGTGGAAATCGCTCGAGGGATACTTTACTTTGCGCGCCATCCCCGGCGAATGACATTACCCATCCGACCATCCCAATGAAGCCGCAGCAAATCATGAGAAGCCGAAGCCTGCTCCGCCTGCTTTCCGTTGCAGTTGCCGGCCTTGCCGCAGTCGTGCCTGCCGCGCTTTCCGAAGAGGAAGAGACCGGTGGATTCGTCGAGATGTTCAACGGCAAGGATCTGACCGGTTGGAAGACCACCGGGAGCTGGATGATCGAGGAAGGGAATATCCTGACTCTCAAGCCTCGTCCGGGCGAGACCGGATGGAAGCGCTTCGGCGACTACATCATGACCGAGCGGAAGTACGGCGACTTCGTGCTCGAGCTCGATTTCAAGTTCGAGAACACCGGGAATTCCGGAGTGTTCATGAGGGTCGCCGACCCGATGAGCCCGGTCGATACCGGCTTCGAGGTCCAGATTCTCGACACCTTCGGCAAGGAGAATGTCGGACACCATGACTGCGGCGGAGTGATCAAGACGCAGGGGCCATCCAAGAACATGGTCAAGCCGGCGGGGGAGTGGAACCATTACCGGATTTCCCTGATCGGCAGCCAGCTCGACGTCGAACTCAACGGCGAGGCCATCATCGATCTCGACCTCAGCAAAACCGGCCTCAAGGACCGGCCCGCCGAGGGCTTCATCGGCTTCCAGGACGAGGCCAAGCGGGTCTGGTATCGCAACGTCCGCATCAAGGAGATCAAGAAGGCGGAATGAACTCTTTCTGCCCCCACGATCCGTTCCGGTCGCTGCGCGAGTCGGACGGCGTGATGGCGAACGACTTCGACGGCGAGAGGATTCCGATGATCCTCCGCCATGCCGACCTGAGGGAAGCGGCGAAGGACTGGGAGATCTTCAGCTCGGATGCGCCTTTCCGCGTGCCGATTCCCTCGGAAGAAGACATGCGCCGCATGCGGCAGCTTCCGATTGAGACGGATCCGCCGGATCACGCCGACTACCGGGCCATCGTCGAGCCGTTCTTCCGTCGGGCGCTGAAGCCGGAAGTTGCCGATCCCGTGCGCAAGCTGATCGGCGGCTTTATCGATCGAGCGCTGGATCGCGAGAGTATCGAGATCGTCCATGACTTCGCATTGCCGATCCAATCGCAGGCGCTGACCCATCTGCTCAACGTGCCGGAGAGCGAGGCGGATATCTGGATCGGGTGGGGCACTCACGTTTTCCGCGAAGGGGATGGGGGAAAGAAGGGACAGGTGCTGGAGGACTACATCTCCGGCCAGTTCGATCGGGCAGAGGAAGAGCCAGGAGAGGATTTCTTCAGCGCGCTCACGCAGGCAACCTTCCGGGGGCGGAGGCTGACCCGTGAAGAGATGATGGGCTACGCCAACCTCGCCTTTGCCGGAGGGCGCGACACGATCATCAACTCGATCGCCGGAATCGTCGCTTATTTTGGCGATCATCCCGAGGCACTCGGGCAGTTGCGCGGGGAGCCGAAGAAAATCGTGCTGGCGGTCGAGGAGTTCGTTCGGGTGATGACGCCGTTGACCCACATCGGCCGTGTGTGTCCGGTCGGGACGAATGTCCACGGTGAGGAGGTCGCCGCGGGTCATCGGGTCGCCTTGTGCTGGGCGTCCGCGAATTTCGACAGCGAGGTTTTCGAATCACCGCATGAGGTTCAACTCGATCGCAAACCGAACCCGCATGTTGCCTACGGTGTTGGCAACCATTTCTGCCTCGGAGCGTTTCATGCGCGGCTGGTGCTGCGGTCGCTGGTTGCCGCATTGTGTGACCGGGTCACCGCGATCGACGTCCTGGAGGCGATGCCCAAAATCGAAAGGGAAGCCGAATACGAACGGCGGAACGGATACGAGTCGCTCAAGGTGCGGATGCTGGCGGTGATGTGACTTTGCCGAGTCCGGCGAGTGCGGTTAACCTGACCCTAAAGGGGTATGGTGGCGTATTTGAGCGTCTGAAATACGCATATTGGTGGCGGATTGGGTCCCATGGCGTAACCCTTCGGTTTACTTAGGGAGTAGTCGTGGGAAATTTTCGCCGTGAGACGAACCAAGGAACGTTTCCTGCGCCGTTTGACTCTTCGGGGCCCTCGCGGGTTCGCGTTGATCGTCACGGTTTCGTTGATGCTGCTTCTGTCGCTGCTGGTGGTCGGAATGCTGTCGCTTTCGGTCGTCACGCTGCGCTCGTCGTCCTCCGCCCAGAACATGGCAGAGGCAAAAGCAAATGCGCGGATGGCGCTGTCGATCGCGATCGGTCAATTGCAGCGGGAGATGGGGCCCGACATGCGCGTGAGTGCCGAGTCGGCCCTGCTCGACTCGAATGAGGAGACCGAGGAGATCGAAGGGGTTTCGCAGTCCCGTTGGCTCGCGAGCTACGATTCATGGGGCGGCTGGCTGAACGACACTTACTCGCCGCCAGACGGATCGGGATCGCTCACCATTCAGGATACCTACGCCAAGGGCCGCGAACCGATGTTCCGACGCTGGTTGCTGTCGCTTCCCAATGACATGGCGGAAGATGCCGACGCTCCCCTGGCGGCCGGCAGTTTGGATCCCGATGAGTCGGTGATTATGGTTGGTGCCGGCAGCCTTGGGGACCGGGCGGACACGGAGCCTGACCGGGTGACCCGGGCCTATCTCGTTCCGGTAGGAGATACCGGCCGCCAGGCATGGTGGATCGGTCCCGAGAATCACAAGGCGAAGGTCAACCTCGCCCATCGGCCCCGCGACCTGAGTGCCGATGGATGGGAAGTCGCTCATGGCGGCACGGCCGAGGTGGGTGTCGGCGCCCTGCCCGGGTTTGAGGCACTTGATGACGAGCCCGGCCTTTCCGACAAGCTGGTGTCCACCCAGACGATGATTCCCGCTTCTGTCGGCGAAGACGAGGTGAAGGAGAGCTTCTTCGATCTCACCGCGCACAGCGAGGGGGTTTTGGCCAGTGTGAGGACGGGCCATCTCAAGAAAGATCTCAGCCTGTTGTTCGAGCAGGACGCTTCACGCTTGCCCGAACCTTACCGCTTCAACTCGCGCTCGGATGTCCAGGAGCCTTCGATCCGGCCGATGAGCGAGGAGCTGGCGGCCAAGGAGGCCGTGATTCCCAACCGCCACTTCCAGTCGTGGACCAACATGCGGCACTTCTACCGAATGTACCGCGATTCGAGTGATGCTACCCCGACAGAACAGGGCGTTGCCGGATCGCTGCAGTGGTCAAGGGCCAAGCCCTCCACCGACTACGCGACATCGACGTCGATGCAGCAGACGAATCCGCGGTGGGACGGATCGAACCACTATTGGCGGGCGCCGGTCTTGGCGAAGCTCACCTTGGTCTACAGCCTGGTGGCCAAGCCGGCTGAGAGAGGGAAGTATTATTGCCGCCAGTACTACAGTCCCGTCTTCACGTTCTGGAATCCCTACAACACCCAGATGGTCGTGCCGTCCGGCCAGATGACGATTTCGTGCAAGGCCTACCGGATGTGGCCCACCAACATGGCCTTCCATCTGAACGGACAGTTCAAGGCCAAGAACGGATATGCCGAAGCCAAGAACTTCACGGGCCGGCTGAAGAGTTCGGGTCGTGGTGACATCGTTTTCGAACCTGGTGAATTGAAGGTCTTTTCCATGCGGTCCACGATCGACAGCTCCACGGGAGGCGGGCTTGAGGTCGACCTCGTCCCGGGATTCGACCCGAGCGTGGTTGCGGGCGACGAGCGCACGTGGACCGTCGGTAGCGGGAACAACAAGACCACCACATTCTCTCCGTCCGAGAAACCGGGGGTCTCCTACGAGTTCTCCTGCGCCCAGTGGGGTGGAGGAGTGAATGTCGGAAACACTCCGGGCGCGATGTTCCTTGAGTCGTCGCTGTCGGGTGGATCGGGCAAGTTGCCCATGACGTATTCGAACGACTGGCTCCAGCGCAGTCCCCACCGGAGGGATCAGACCAACACCCCGATCACCCCTCCCGGTGAGAGCAACCTCGCGTTGTGGGAGTTCGATGGCTTCCCGAAGATCGTGGCTTACACGCAAATGGCGATCAAGGGGGTGTTCGAGTTCGATTACCCCAGCATCGATTGGGAAAGGGATTGGCGTTGCCGGAACTGGATCCAGGCGCCGCCGTTCTATTTCGGAAGCGGGATGTACATGTCCCTCGACGACTCGATCGCCCACACGCAGCGGGTGGACTGCCCGTACATCGTGAACTTCGGCCCCACCACGACTTTCGGGATCAGCAAGATCATCGGGCAGATCGGCGACAAGGCGTTCCTCGGTTCCGGGGCGCCGGCCTACGAGCAGGTAACCTCGGCAGCGCTTCTGGAACTGCCTACCGCACCGGTCGGCAGTCTCGCGGGCTTCGCCGGCATGCGGATCAACCCCGGCTGGGTGCGTCCCAACCAGTATCTGAAGCGCGGCCTGAGCGCCTCGGATCCACTCCAGCTCAAGCCCCAGCAGTTCACCGGAAACGGCAGCAGTGTGGCGAAGTGCTCGCTCTACTCGTCCGAAAGCAAGCGCGTCGCCTACCAGAGCGGCGTCACCGGCCCGGGCATCGGCAATTCCTTCATGCATCCGATGCTGCCGAGGTCGGATGTCTACCGGTTCATCAACAACTCGGTGAGCCGGGATGTCATCGACCGGACCAATCCTGACGTGACCGAAGAGGTCGATACCCAGGCCTACTGCGACTACTGGGATCATGTCTTTCTTCTCAATGACGCGCTGTGGGACGACTACTTCGTGTCGTCGCTGGCTGATCAGAACCGCCCCGGGGCCAGCTCGGCGCTCAGTCTGAAGGAAAACATCGGCCGCCTGGTTGCCAATGAAGAGATCGGCAACTCCCGATACCGCTACAACGACGGCGGGAAGACCGCTGCTGAAGTCGAAACCGAACTTCAGGCCGCGGATGGCTATCTCAAGGCTGCCGAACATCTCGTGGTCGACGGCATGTTCAACGTCAACAGCACTTCCGTCGATGCATGGCACGCCGTGTTCGCCGGCATCCGCGAGCGGAAGGCGGTCTATCGTGACCGCTCGGGACAACTTGGAGAGATCGAGGCGCCAGATGGCCATATCGTCGTGACCCGCTTCAACACGGAAGTCTCCGACAAGGAGATGGACGATGCCGGGCGGGGCGTTGTGATGCCCGATGGATCGAGCGGCTGGTCCGGCGTCCGTTTCCTCGATGACGAGCAACTCAGGAAGCTGGCCGAGGAGTGCGTCAAGCAGGTGAAGCAGCGTGGCCCGTTCCTCAACTTCTCGGAGTTCATCAACCGCCGTTTGTCCAATGATGAACTCGGCCTGATGGGGGCGCTGCAGAGCGCTATCGACTACGACGACGATTCACCCGAATCGTCTTCCATCAACTACCGGTTCAAGAACTCTCCGGCGTTGATGATCTCGGCCTCGGATGTCGGAAGGAGCAGTTTCAGCACTCCTCAGGCGATCGAGGGATCGCGCCTGGCCGGCGTTCCCGGCTACGTGATCCAGTCCGACCTGCTCAAGCCGATCGCCAACACGCTGTCGGTCCGCGACGACACCTTCCGCATCCGTGCTTATGGCGAGGCGCTCGATTCCGATGGCAGCGTCGCCGCACGTGCGTGGTGCGAGGCCATTGTCCAGCGTGTGCCCGAATACGCCGATCCCACCAATGACGCCTCCGAGCCAGTCCGTTTGATGAGCACCGATGGTGCCTTCAGGGACAATGACGCGCTCTCGGACACCAACCGCAAATATGGACGGAAGTTCGTGATTGAAGGATTCCGTTGGCTCCATCCGGATGAAGTCTGAGCCGGTCCGGCCCCCGCATTCCCTATGAAAATTCCGCTATTGTCCCTCGTTCTCTCTCTCGGAACCGCTGTCGGCCTTGTTGCACAGGAGGCCGAGACCGGCAGTGAAGAACGCGCTCCACGGGGCCGGGTGGCGTCGTTTGTCTTCACCAGTTTGCCCGAGGGGTTCGAGAACCCGGTGACCGTTCTGGCCGGCAAGGAAGTGAGCGAGGTGCTGCTCTCGAAGTTCTCTCCCAGCGACTCCGTAAAGGTTCCGGCCGACGGCATTCTGCGCATTGTCCGCCAAGTGGAGAATGCCGCGGCTGCGGAGACTCCCCAGTATCAGACACTCGCCCAAGCCAGCGTCCCCGAGTCCGTCTCCAAAGCTGTGGTGATCCTCATGCCCATGGCGGAGAATCCACAAGGTCTGCTGTTCAAGACCCAGGTGCTGGACCTCGACGCCTACAAGGGCGGTGAGAGCATGTTCCTGAACATGACCAACTTCAGGATCGGGATCGAATTGGGGAAATCGAAGTTCGTGGTCGAGCCCGGAAAGCTCAGGAGCCATAACCCGCTCGGATCCGAGAGATCGGCCAGCCTGCCGATCCGGCTCAGCTATTTCCATCCGACTAGGGAGGAATGGTCCATGATCACCGCCTCGACCGTAGCGCTCTACTCCACCCGCCGCGAATTGTGCATCTTCAATTGGGATGCGAATTTCAACCGGGTGGACTATGAGAGCCTGACCCTGCCTTCTCTGTAGGCTGGCCGTCCGCGAGTTCGCGCGCCCGCAGGCGCCGGAGAACCGGAAATTGGAGGATCTTGGCCGCAAACTGCATTAAGATTCTCGTTGGATCGGCGGTAAACCGCTAGGATCCTGTGCTTCTCCCCGAACACCAGCAACTGTCTTCAAATGTCCCTTCCTCCGAGTATTTTCAATGACGTGCTCGGTCCCGTGATGCGGGGTCCGAGCAGTTCGCACAGTGCCGCGGCGAACCGGATCGGTCGCCTGGCGCGCGACCTTCTGGGTGAGCCGTTGCGGAAGGTGATTGTCCGCTACGATCCGAACGGGTCTTTGGTGACGACCCACCGTGACCAGGGGACCGATCTCGGGCTCTACAGCGGGTTGCTCGGCTGGCCGCCCGAAGACGAACGCCTGCCAACCTACCCCGAGGCCCTTGATGCGGCGGGGATCGAGGTCGATGTCCGTTATGAGTCGTTCGACGCGCCCCATCCGAATTTCTACCGGCTGGAACTGATCGGTGAGAGCGGCCGGGTCGATCATCTCGACGCGATCTCGACCGGTGGAGGAATGATCGAACTGGTGGCGATCGATCGAATCCCGTTGGCCGGGGCAGGCGACCTGGATCTGACCTTGCTGTGGCTCGCCGGCGAACCGGAAGCCGCGGCTTGGGAGTCGCATCCCGCTTCCCGGGAAGCGGAGAAGGTGGAATGGCACTCCGGTCCGGACGGAGGGCTTCTGGTTCTCCGCAGTCGTGATGATCTCCCTGACATCGATGGTCTAGCCGAAGCGCTCGGAGCCAGCAGGGTCCGCGTGCTCAAGGCGGTGCTGCCCATCCTTTCGCGGAAGAACCTCGAAGTGCCGTTTGAGACCTGTGCCGCGATGCGCGCGATCGACGGTTTCTCCGGCGGGGACATAGCCAGTTTTGCGATCCGCTATGAAGCGGCCCGCGGCGGGGTGGACGAGTCCGAAGCAGTCGACCGGATGCGGCTCATTTCCGAAGTCATGCGCAACGCGGTGAAGACCGGGCTTTCGGGTACCGAGTATGCCGACCGGATCCTTCCATCGCAGTCGCCGGGCTTCACAAAGGCCGAGGAGGAAGGCCGGTTGGTGCCGGCCGACGTCAACAACCGGATCATCCGCTACGTCTCCGCCATCATGGAGGTGAAGTCTTCGATGGGGGTAATCGTCGCGGCGCCCACCGCGGGATCCTGCGGCGCGATGCCCGGAGCGGTTCTTGCCGTGGCGGATGCGGTCGGCGCCGACGAGGAGAAGGTGCTCCGCGCGCTCTTCATCGCCGGGCTCATCGGCGTGTTCATCGCGCGCGACGCGACCTTTGCCGCCGAGGAGGGCGGCTGCATGGCGGAATGCGGATCGGGTTCGGCCATGGCCGCGGCCGCGATGGTCTATCTCGCCGGGGGTGACTCGGAGACATCGATCGCCGCCGCCTCGCTGGCCCTTCAGAACAGCCTCGGCATGATTTGCGATCCGGTGGCGAACCGGGTCGAAGCGCCGTGCCTCGGTCGCAACGTGATGGCCGCGACCAATGCGCTCGCCTGCGCGAACATGGCGCTCGCAGGCTATCAGCATCTGGTGCCGCTCGATGAAGTGATTCTGGCGATGAACTCGGTGGCCCACGCAATGCCTCGCGAGCACTGCTGCACCGCGCTCGGCGGGCTCTCGGTAAGTCCGACCTCGAAGCGCATTGCCGGCGAACTCGCTTCCGGCGGATGCAAGGGGTGCGGGAAGGCCGCGCCCGCCGTTGAACCGATGGCCTCCGCTTCCGCCGAATGAAACTCGTAGCCTTTTCCATCGCCGGTTCGGCGATTCTTGCCGTTCCGGCGTTTGCCGAGGAGAAACCACCCGCGACCTCGGTCCCGCTCGAGAACACGCTGTTGTCGGTGTTTTCGGAATTCCGCGCGCCGGGCAAAGTGACATCGGAGGAGGCGTTCGCCAACTTCCGGCTCGTCCTCCGCTACGATGCCAAGGAAGGCGCGGACGCACGTTTGCAATTCGGGGAAGATGAGGTGGTCGATCTGCCCGCCGGTAGCGGCCAAACAGTCGATGTCGCCTTTGAGCATATCCCCGGTGCGCCGGCCCGGATGAGGGTTTGGCAGAACGGGAAGATGGTCTCCGGAGAGACAGGCGCCGGATCCGGGTCACCCTCGACCGTGGTGGATGCGAAGACCTCATCGGAGGAACTCCGGTTCGATCGTGACTTCACGGCGATGGTTCGGTTCCGGACCGAGGGAAGCGGTGGCACCCTGATCGCGAAGGCGATGCCCGAAGGAAAGTGGGTGGCGGATGCCAAGGCTCTGTTCATCAAGGGCGATCGACTCACCTACGACCTCGGGTGGAAGGGTGCCGTCCGTGGAAAGCGGAAGCTAAGTGCGGACAAGGAGCACGTCGCCGTCCTCGTCTCCGACGGGGGGGCGCTGAAGATCTTTGTCGACGGTCGCCTCGATGCCTCCAAGCCGGACTTTACCGCTCCCGATCCCGACAAGTCGGTGATGAAGATCGGTGAGGCGGCTTCGGATTTCGGGGGCGCCTTCGGCGGTTCCATCTCGACAGTGCGTTTCTGGCGTCGTGCCCTCGACGAAAAGGAGATCGCCAGTCTTTCGAATGGCAACGAGGCGTCGGTGAACACTCCTGACTTCAACTGGAGTCCGGGGTCCGACGGAGGAGGTGAGCTTGTTGAATTCGGTGCGGTGCCCGGCTATGCGGTTCGACCGATCCTTGAGGCGGGCGACGGATTCGTTTTGCGGGAGGCTTTTGTCCAGCCATTGGCGATGTCCGATCATGCCGGGTTTGTGGCCGGATGGGACGAGGCGAGCCTCAAGCGGGGCGGCGAGATCTACAACCAGCTGTGTGTGACCTGTCACGGCACGCTCGAGGCGGCGGGTTCGTTGCCGACCGCCCCAAGGTTCCATCTGAACGACCTTCACAATGGCACGGACCCGTATCGGATGCTTCAGACGCTTGAGAAGGGATACGGGCAGATGGTGCCGCAGCCGCAGTACACGACGGCGCAGAAGTACGACGTCATTCACTACCTGCGTGAGACCTTCCTGAAGGATCGGAACGCGGATCAGTTCGTTTCCGTTGATGAAGCCTACCTCGCCAAGCTTCCCCGCGGCATGAGCCTGCGGAAGGAAAAGCAGGCGGAGAAAAAGCTGCCGCAGTATCTCCTGCAGGATTTCGGGAACGTCCTCCAGTGGACCTTGCAGGTCGAGCCCGACAACATCGCCCAGAAGGGCATCGTGGTGCGCGTCGATGACGGACCGGGCGGGGTGTCGAAGGGGCGTGCGTGGATGCTCTACGACCACGACACGATGCGTCTCGCCGCATGCTGGACCGGCGACAGGTTCGTGGACTGGAAGGGAATCGCGTTCGACGGCTCCCACGGCACGCATACCAGCATTGTCGGCGAAAAGCAGTTTGTGTTCCCCAACGAACCGATGTGGGCGAATCCGGAAACGGGCGACTATGCGGATCTACGAATCACCGGACGCGACGGAGTGCGCTATGGACCGCTACCGACGGAGTGGGTGCGCCTGAAGGGAATCGAGATTCACGGAGATCAGCCGCTCTTGCGCTACACCGTGGGGGAGACCGAGGTCCGCGAGCGTCCGAGATTGTCCGACGATGGTGCCTTCGAGCGCTGGATCGAATGCGGGCCCGGGAAGAAGCTTTTGAAGCTGCGCATCGATGCCGAGCAGGAGCATGTCGTCGAGCCGCGAGAGAAACCTGTGGCATTCGGGATTCGCTACAGCGAAGGAAAGGCGGAGGTCTTCTTCGATTCCGAAGAATCGCTGTTCAAGGAGAAGGCGGTGGCGAAACGCTTCGAAGGCCGGGTGACGACGCTGATGGAACCCGGCAAACCGGAAGGGGCTTGGGCGGTCGATGTCATCAGTCTTCCGGAGCCGGACAAGAACCCGTGGCAATCGTGGATGCGGGCAAGCGGATTCGATTTCTTCGAAGGTGGGAAGAGCGCCGCGGTCTGCACTTGGAATGGCGACGTCTGGATCGTGGACGGAATCGATCAGGCCGAGGGCGAACTCACGTGGCAGCGGATTTGTTCGGGGCTGTTCCAGCCGCTCGGACTGAAGATCGTGGATGGCGAGATTTACGTCGGCTGCCGGGACATGATCGCGATCCTGCGCGATCTGAACGGGGATCGTGAAACCGACTACATCGAGAACTTCAACAGCGATCATCAGGTCACCGAGCACTTCCATGAATTCGCCATGGGGCTGCAGACGGATGATGACGGCAACTTCTACTACGCGAAGTCAGCCCGTCACGCGAAGACTCCGGTGGTGCCCCACCACGGGACCTTGCTGAAGGTCAGCGCCGACGGGTCTGAGACCTCGATCCTCGCCACCGGCTTCCGGGCGGCGAACGGGGTGTGTCTCAATCCGGATGGCAGTTTCATGGTCACCGACCAGGAAGGGCACTGGAATCCGAAGAACCGGATCAACTGGGTCGACGGGACCGGAGCGGGCGAGTTCTACGGCAACATGTGGGGCTACCACGACGTGACCGACGAATCCGACTCGGCGATGCGTCAACCGCTTTGCTGGATCACCAACGCCTTCGACCGGTCTCCGGCGGAGCTGCTCTGGGTGCCGGAGGATTCGGCGTGGAAGCCGCTGCATGGTTCGTTGCTCAATCTCTCCTATGGAGCCGGGAAGATCTACACCGTCCCGTTCGAGAAAGTGGGAGGTTCGGTTCAGGGCGGCATGTGTGCTTTTCCGATCGAGCCGTTCCCGACTGGCGTGATGCGCGGCCGTTTCAGTCCGAAGGACGGGCAGCTCTACGCCTGCGGGATGTTTGCCTGGGCAGGCAACCGTCATCAGCCCGGCGGGTTCTACCGGATCCGCTACACGGGTGGGCCGGCGTATCAGCCGGTCGGTCTGACCACCGACCCGGCAACCGTGACGATCACGTTCACCGATCCCCTCGACCGTGAGTCGAGCGAGGATTCCTCGTCGTGGGTGCTACGCGCATGGGATCTCAAACGCTCGAAGCAATATGGCTCGAAGCACTACAACGAGCGGACTTTGGCGGTCGAAAAGGCGTCTCTATCGGACGACGGCAAGACTGTCACCCTCACTGTGCCCGATCTGGCTCCGACCTGGGGGATGTCGATCGACATGTCGCTGAAAGGGGCCGACGGCACCGAGGTGAAGCGTCTGCTTCACAATTCGATTTTCGACCTCGAATGACGCGGTGAATCCAAGAACCAATGATGAACCTGATTCGTAGAATTCTCACAACCGCGGCCGCCTCGGTGGCTTTCGCTGCGCTTGCTCCGGCGGCCGGAGGCGCCCCCACGAAGATCGGCTGGATCGAGCCGGTGGAGAAGAATATCGAAGGCTGGACGGTTCACGTGGATCCGGCGCTGCTTGCGGAAGGCGAGCATGCCGAAGAGGGCGGGAAGGCGCTCAAGATGCTGGCGAACCATTTGCAACGCATCGCGATCCTTCTGCCTGAGGAACCGCTCGGGAAGATGCGCACCTGTGAGATCTGGATCGAGCACCAGCATCCGGAGCTGGGATCCATGCAGTATCATCCGTCGGCTGGCTGGCTCGAGGGGAAGGGGTATGATCCGAAGCTTTCGAAGAAGGTGCACATTCCGCGTGCCGCATCGCTCCTTTCACGGCAGCAGATGCTCAAGCACCCCGCGGTGATCCTTCACGAGCTGGCCCACGCCTACCATCACCAGATCCTGGGCTTCGAAGAGCCGGAAATTCTGAAGTGCTACAAGCAGGCGATGAAGGACGGCACCTATGAAAAGGTGATGCTGCACACCGGCAGGGAAGTCCGGCACTACGCAGCGACCGATCACAAGGAGTACTTCGCCGAGGCCACCGAGGCCTATCTGTACCGCAACGATTTCTTTCCCTTCGTCGCGGCCGAACTCCGGAAGCACGACCCGAAGGTCTTCGCCGTAATGGAGCGGGTCTGGGGCAAACTCTGAGACGCGAGCTGCCATGTTTTCGAGACTCATTGCCCTCGCTTTACTCGCAGCGCCCGCATTGGCGGAAAAGCCCAACGTGATCCTGATCATGGCCGATGACCTCGGCTACCGGGATCTCAGCTGCTACGGCCATCCTTCGATAAAGACGCCGGTCATCGACGGTTTGGCGAAGGAGGGTATCCGGCTGACGAACTTCCACTCGGGAGCTTCGGTCTGCACGCCGTCGCGCATGGCCCTGATGACCGGTGCCTATCCGGTCCGGCTCGGATGGACCCAGGGGGTGATGGGTTACAAGATGGGATTCAATGACGGGATGAATCCCGAGGCGTTGACCATCGCGGAGATCTTCCGCTCCGAGGGCTACGCCACCGGGATCTCCGGCAAGTGGCACCTCGGCAATGAGCCGGCTACCCGTCCCCACGGTCAGGGTTTTGACGAGACTTACTACATCTCGCATAGCAACAATCAGACGAAGAAGCTGATGAGCGCGGACGAAGTCCTCGAGGACCCCTTCGAGAACCGTCTGCTGACCGAGAAGTTCACCGACGCCGCGATCCGGTTCGTCCGCGAACATGCCGAGAGCCCGTTTTTCCTCTACCTCCCGTATTCGGCTCCGCACTTCCCGGTCGAGCCGCATCCTGAGTGGAAGGGCAAGTCGTCCTTCGGGAAGTATGGCGACGTGGTCGAAGAGATGGACCATCGGATCGGGGAGTTGCTGGCGGTTCTCGAGGAGCTGAAGATCGACCAGCGGACGATCGTGGTTTTCACGTCGGACAACGGGCCGCAGAAGGGCGAGCAATCCACAGCTTTCCCGTTTCGAGGGGCCAAGTGGAGTGCCTTGGAAGGTGGGACACGTGTGCCCTTCGTGATGCGCTGGCCCGGAGTGGTGAAGGAAGGCGGCGAGAGCGACGCGTTGGTGAGCGCCATCGACATGCTGCCGACGCTCTGCGCTGCCTGCGGGATCGACTGGAAATCGAAGAGTAGCGGGAAGCCGGTGATCGATGGAGTGGATGTCAGGGCGACGCTCCGCGGATCGGACGGCAAGCATCCCAGGAACGAGTTGCTCCACTGGCAGGGCATGTCGCCGGAACCGAGAGCGTTGGTCGTCGGCGATTGGAAGCTGTTCTTCGACAGCTTCGATGCGGTCAGCGGTATGGGAACTTCACTCGGCACAAAGGAACAGTTGGAGAAGGCGGCGGCTTATGCCGAAGGGCTCGGGAAGGAGGGTGAGAATCCCCCGATGCTCTTCCAACTGGACGAAGATCCGGGTGAGGTCGTGGACCGGAGTAGCGACGAACCTGCCAAAGTCTCGGAGATCGAGAAGCGCGCGGAAGAACTCAGCAGTGAGTTGAAGTCCGCTGCCGTTCTCGAGGTCGTAAAGGGCAAGCCGGGACGAAAGTGATCCGGTTCGGATCTGTGACCTTTCTCGGCATAGATTCTGACTCGGTTGGATTCACCGCCAAGTCGCCAAGGACGCCAAGACGGATGGTGTTGCCTTGCTTGGCGGTCTTGGCGACTTGGCGGTTCCGTAGATCGTCTTCGGGAGGGGACCGCTTGATCGGCAGAACTCGTATCAGGCGAGCAGATCCTTCACCACGTGGCCGTGGACATCGGTCAATCGGTACTGCCGGCCTTGGAACCGGTAGGTCAGGCGTTCGTGATCGATGCCCAACTGGTGCATCAGCGTGGCGTGGAGGTCGTGTACGTGGACCGGGTTCTCGGTGATGTTGAACCCGAACTCGTCGGTCTTTCCATACTCGAAACCCGGCTTGAACCCGCCGCCTGCCATCCATAGGGAAAAGCAGCGGCCGTGGTGGTCGCGGCCGTAGGCGTCACGTCGCGCCGGACCTTGCGCATAGCAGGTGCGGCCGAATTCGCCGCCCCAGATGACGATGGTGTCCTCAAGCAGGCCGCGTTGTTTCAGGTCGGTGACGAGCGCGGCGGAGGCCTGGTCGGTCTCCCGGGCAAGCATCGGTAGCTTCTTGGTCAGGCCACCGTGAACGTCCCAGCCGCGGTGGTAGAGCTGGATGAAATTCACACCTCGCTCGGCGAGCCGGCGTGCGAGCAGGCAGTTGCGGGCAAAGGTTCCGGGTTTCTTGGCGTCCTCCCCGTAGAGCTTCCAGGTGCTCTCGGGTTCGCTGTCGAGGTCGGTCAGTTCCGGCACCGAGGCCTGCATTCGGAAGGCCATCTCGTACTGGGCGATGCGTGCTTCGGTCTCCGGGTCGCCTTGGGATGCGAACTGCTGGCGGTTCAGTTCCTGCAGGCTGTCGAGCATCCGACGCCGCCGCGCGCGGGTCATGCCCGACGGGTTGCCGAGGTAGAGGACCGGGTCCTGGCCTCCCCTGAGAAGCACTCCCTGATGCTTGCTCGGCAGGAAACCGGCGCCCCAGAGCCGGGCGAGCAGTCCTTGGCCCGCCGCGCCTTCGCCCGGAACGCTGGTCATCACCACGAAGCTCGGCAAGTTGCTGTTGCTACTGCCCAGACCGTAGTCGAGCCAGGCGCCGAAGCTCGGCCGGCCGGGTTGCTGGCTACCGGTTTGGAGGAAGGTGATCGCCGGATCGTGGTTGATCGCCTCGGTGTGCATCGATCGGACCATGCAGAGGTCGTCGGCGATCTTCTGCGTGTGCGGAAGAAGGTCGCCGATCTGCAACCCGCTGGAGCCGGATGGCGTGAAGCCGTAGAGGCTCGGCTGCAGGCCGAGACGGCTCTGGCCGCTGACCATTCCGGTGATGCGCTGGTTGCCGCGCACCGATGCGGGCAGGTCCTCGTCGAAGCGCTCGTCGAGCAGCGGCTTCGGGTCCAGCAGTTCGTGCTGCGGCGGTCCGCCGGATTGGAAGAGGTAGATGATGCGCTTGGCCTTCGGCTTGTGGTGCGCGCTGCCGAGGCTCGCGGCATTCGCTTCAAGCTGGGAGAGCGCGAGCGCACCGAGGCCGAGACCGGTCCGTGAGAGGAACTGGCGGCGGCTGGTAAACGACTCGAATCGGGCGCAATCGGTCATCATGGCTCAGTGCTTGGTGATGGTTTCGTCGAGATTGAGGAGGAGATTGCCAATCAGGGTGTAGGCGGCCTCGGTTGGCGGATCGGTCGGTTGAGCGACGCCGCAATCCGAGAGGAATGCCTTCGCCGCTTCCGGGTCGGACTGCCAATCGGCGAGCGACGTGTCCCACTCCTGGCGTAGCACCCGGGCTTCTTCCGCTGTCGGCTCGCGGCCGGTGGTCAGTTCGAAGCCGTAGGCGAGCGCGGTTTTTGTATCTTCGGGCGAGTGGGACCGGATCCTGGCTCCCAGCGCTGCCGCGGCGTATAGCATGCCCTTCTCGTTCATCAACGTGAGCGCCTGTAGGGGTGTGTTGGTCCGGGAGCGGGTTGCGACGCAGAACTCGCGGTCCGGCATGTCGAAATTGGTGGTCACGGGATGGGGGACCGTGCGTTTCCAGAAGGTGTAGAGGCTACGACGGAACAGCTCGTCGCCTGTGCCGTCGGTCCATGTCGTGCTCGGGTAGTTCGCGCCGACCACCATGCCCTTGTAGTAGTCCGCCGGCTGGAACGGCCGCACGCTGGGGCCCCCGACTTTCTCGACCAATAGGCCGCTGGTGTTCAGGGCATGGTCGCGGATGCACTCGGCATCGAGTCGCACCCGGGGACCACGGGCCAGCAAACGGTTCTCCGGGTCGAGACGCGTCATCCCGGACTTTTGGGCGGAGTCCTGCCGGTAGGTGGACGAGAGAACGAGCGATTTCATCAGGCGCTTCACGTCCCAACCGCTTTCGATGAAGTCGCGCGCCAGCCAATCGAGCAGTTCGGGATGGCTCGGATATTCACCCTGGACGCCGAGATCTTCGGCGGTCTTGACCAATCCGGTACCGAAGACCTGCTGCCAGAAGCGATTGACCACCACGCGTGCGGTCAGCGGGTGCTGCGGGTCGGTAAGCCACCGGGCCAGACCCAATCGGTTGCGGGGAGCGCCTTGCGGCCATGCGAGGAGGAGATCCTCCAGGGCCCCGGCTTCGACCTGCTCGCCATGGGCGTCGTAGGTTCCGCGCTCGAGGAGATAGGTCGGACGCGGCTCGTCGAGTTCGGTCATCACCATCGTGTTTGGTAGCGACCGCTGGAGAGCGAACTTCTCGGCCCGCAGCGATTCGAGACGGCTCCATGCCGAGCGGTATTCGGTTTGGCTCGCGAGTGCCTGACGGCGAGTCACGAGATCGGACCGGTCACGCGTCCATGGCGAGTCGGACTTCAGGGTGCTGTCGAGGTGCTTCCCGAGATCTTCGGGTTTCAACGCCTTCGGCCAGGAGGATGCCATCGCGATCGTGCCATTCCACTCGTCGGGAGTTCCGCCACGGGCCTTGCCGAGGACCACCGCGCCGGCGCGGGCTCCGCCGCTGAGTCCGTCGAGGACCAACTCCATTTCCTCTTCGCGATCATCGACGTAAAGGCGCATCGCTTCGTTCTTGCTGCCGCCCTCGTTGACCAGCGCGACGAAGTGCCAGCGACCGGTCTGAAGTTTGGCCGAAGAGCGCAGTTCGTTGGCGTAACCCGGCCAGCGTTCCGAAGCCCGGAAGTCGAGTCGGCCGTCGGAGAGAACCCGCAATTCGACACCGCGGGCGTAGCCTTGGGCGGAGGGTTCGCCTCCATAGTTGATCGAGGAGAAGATGACGCCTTCCTCGCCTTGCCAGCGAACCCATGCGGCGAAGGTGTGGGCCGGCCCGGCACCGGGCTTCCATTGGGTCGCGTGTCCGGTTTGATCCTTGGTTGGCGACTCAAGCGTTTCGACCAGATCCATCCGCTCCTTGTCCGCTTCGACGGGAGGCGGAGTGAAATCTCCTTCCGGCCGGATCTCAGGAAGTTCCGCAGTGGCGCGGGCGAGCGCTTCATCGAGCTTCGCCAGTTTGTCCTGCTGCTCGCGGGTGGGAGCCCGCATCACGGGTGCCGCGTTTCGCAGACGCCCGGCTTCTCCGACTTCCGGCACCTGGTTGAAGAAGGCGAACATCCGGTAGTAGTCCTTTTGCGAGACGTTGTCGTATTTGTGATCGTGGCACCGCGCGCACTCCATCGTGAGTCCGAGCCATGCGGTGCTGACGGTCCGCACGCGGTCGGCGACGTATTCGACGCGGTATTCTTCGTCGATGATGCCGCCCTCCGAGTTGATGACGTGGTTGCGGTTGAAGCCGGTCGCGATCCGGCTTTCGAGATCGGCATCGGGAAGCAGGTCACCCGCGAGCTGCATCGTGACGAAGCGGTCGTAGGCGAGGTTGCCGTTGAAGGCGTCGATCACCCAATCCCGCCACCGCCACATGCTACGGGAACTATCGTTGTTGAAGCCGTGGGTGTCGGCGTATCGGGCAACATCGAGCCACGCCGCCGCCATGTGCTCGCCGTAGCGTTTGGAGGACAGCAAGCGGTCGACCGCTGTCTCGTAGGCGGCCTCGCCTTTCGCGGTGACCTGTTCTTCGAAAGCCGCCGTTTCCTCCGGCGTCGGAGCGAGGCCGGTGAGATCGAAGGATGCACGACGCAGCCAACGGGCGGGGGAGGCCGGTGGCGATGGCGTAAGGTCCTGAGTCGCGAGCTTCGCATGAACCCATGCATCCCACGGCTCGGCTGCCGGGTAGTCGGTCTTTGGCAGCGGCTTCTTCGTCGGAGAAACGAAAGCCCAATGCTTCTGGTAACTCGCGCCTTCCACGATCCACTGGCGGAGCGTCTCGATCTGCGGTCCGGTCAGGCTCCTGTGGGAGTCGGGCGGCGGCATGACCACTTCGGGGTCCTTGCTGGTGATGCGCTTCCACAGCAGACTCTTTTCCGGGTCTCCGGGAACGATCACCGGATCTCCGCTTTCGCCATTGCCGTGGAGTCCTTCCTCGGTGTCGAGACGCAGGCCCGAGTCACGGTGCGCGGGGTCCTGGCCGTGGCAGTGAAAGCAGTTCTTCGAGAGAATCGGCCGCACATCGCGATTGAATTCCAGCGTGGCACCACCGGCCAAGGCGCTGGCCAGAACCCATGCGGCAGACGACGGTGCGAATCTCACCTCGCAAGCTTCGCCCGAGTTCTGCCTGGTGTCTTGTATTGCCGGGGTCTATTTTTGTATATTTGCGGCATGAAAGTCGGGACTTTGGGAGAAGTGATGGATCTGATCCCCGGGGTTTTTGTGTTTGAGAAGGATCGCGAAAGTCGATTTCAGGCCGCGAACCGGGCGCTTTGGAACCTTCACGGCTGCCGTTCGGAGTCCGAGATGCTCGGGCGGACCGACTATGACTTTCACGCTCCGGAACTCGCCCGGCAATACATCGAGGAGGATCGCTGGGTCATGGAGCGGGGGGAGCGCGTGATCGATCGGTTGTGGCTGGTTCCGGGAGCTCACGGGCATCCGCAGTGGTACTGGTCGAGCAAGATTCCTCTGCGTGACTCGTCCGGCCGTGTGACCGGACTTGCGGGTGTGTTGCGTCCGCATGATGAAGCCGGCGCCGCGCCGGGGATGCTCCAGCGATTGACTCCGGCGATCCGCAAGGTGCTTCGGGATTACGGCGAGGGACTCCGGGTTGGAGAACTGGCCGGGCTTTGCGGGCTTTCGACGAGCCAGTTCCAGCGTGAGTTCAAGCGCCTGCTTGGCATGACGCCGAGTGCGTATCTCACCTGGGTCAGGATCCAGGCGGCACGCCAGCGGCTGTCCGAGGGCGACTCGCTGCTGGCGGAAATCGCGCTCGAGTGCGGCTTCTGTGACCAGAGTCACTTCGTGAAACGGTTCCGCGCCGAGACCGGTATGCGACCGCTCGATTACCGAAGGAAGTTCGGTCGATAGTCGGTCAGGGTGCGCCTTCCGCGTCCTCTTCCGGTTCCCGGTAGTCCGGGAATGCCATCACGCGTGGCGTGCGGCCGTTTTTCCCCGGCACCACGAAAGCCAAGCTCCGGCTGCGCGGGTCATGCCGCCAACTGGTCTCGCAAAGCGGGTAGAGCGACTCCTTGCCGGGGATCCTGTAGTCGAGCAGCACCGGGTAGTTGTCATTGCCTTTCGCCGGCGGGTTGAGGGTGACCTTTGTGCCGGGTTTCAGCACGAGCTTCTCCGATCCGATCGTTCCGCCGACCATGCTCTGTGTGAGGTTGAACCAGAGCATCTGCCCGGCACGGAGCTTGTCGGTGCTCGCATCGATGGCCCGGATCTTGACCGGCGCGATCTTGTTCTGCGGGTCGCTGGTGAGGAGCAGATAGAAGTCACCGGCTTCGGAGGCGATCGACACCGACGGCGCACCGGCGGGAATCTTTTCGGGGTCAGCCGGCGGCTCCGGCAGCAGACGGAGGGTCAGCGGTCCACCGGGGAGGTCATACACGTCGGACAGATTCAGACGAGGCAAGTCGACCTCACGGGAAGTCGCACCGTCGAAGAGATGGAGCGTGCGCGGCGCGTCATCGGGCCCGTCGAGGAAGAGGATGCGGCAAGTGTGTTTCGCGCCGGGCGCGGCACTCGCGACAGCAGCCAGAAGGGCCAGGCAGAAAAGGGGAAGCTTCACAACGCGAGTGGGTCAGATTTCCTCGGGGTTGAGCCAGCGGAAAGACACCATTTCGAAACGCCGGCCGAAGGTGCTGTTGGCCGGGCGGCGAGGAGCGATGGTGATGTCGGCTTCCTCACTCGGATCCACGAAGTCCCTCACGCGCCGGACGGTGGCTTCGCAAACGGCACGGGCGAGGATGTTGCCGTCCTTGTCGCGCGCGTCGCCGTGGGCCCGGATGGTGAAGGTGTCATCGCGTGCGGAAAGGACCGGAGCAAGCGGACGAAGGATGTCGGCTTGCCGCGTCCAGCCGGGAAGGCCGTAGGAGCTGTAGCCTTCGGCGGCTTCGGGGAAACGGTACTCGGCAGCCGCCGCGCGGTCCGGCACGGCGAGTGATTCGGACGACAGTGCCTTGAGGTCCGAGAACGGGTCGGTGGAGGCGCGCTTCGAGAGTTCGTTGAGCGCGGCCTGCACGGTTCCGGCCAGCGCCAGGTCGCCCGAGGAGAGCTGGCGATTCACGAATTCGGAGAGGGAGAGGAAGGGGCCGCGGCGACGGATCTGGTCGACGACCTCTTCGGCGAGCGCGTCGAGGAAATCGTCATCAACAGTCCGGTAGCCGGCGAACTCGGTCGCTTCCGGGAATGCGCCCGACGAACCGGGAGTTCCCGCCTCGCTGTCGGCCGCCACGGAAAACCGGCTCCACGCGTGGTCGGTCTCGCCGGACAGGTCGGCGTTCCAGGTCGCGCCGGCTTCGCGGATGTAGGGGACGCGGAGATTGCGGGCGTGGCCAAGTAGCGCGCGCCATGCGACCACCGAGGTGGAGTTGACGTTGAACATCCCTTCGACTTCGAGCCGCGACGCGATCGTCTTCCACGCTTCGCGTTCGGCAACATGGTCGCGGTAGAGTTGCCGGGCGTCGCCGGCTGCGGCATTGGCACGGTCCTCGAGGATCGGCCGGTAGGCCTGGTTGGCGAGCGGTTCCTCGCCACTCACGAAGTCCATGTAGGTGTCCTGTTGGTCACGGCCCCGTGTTCCGAAGTCGGTCGGGTCGGGGGTGATTGACGATACGAACCAGTCGTCGAACAGCAGGTGGTTCGCGCAGTAGGAGTCGTCGTACTGGAGGTTCTCGGTCAGGTTGGAGTCACGTGCGTTGACCACCGCGTTCGGCGGCAGCAGTGGCGATGCGTCCGAGTTGCCGATCAGATTGATCGCATAGGGCGGGATCGGATTCTCGTAGCGCATGTCCCAGTTCGTCAGTTCGCCGAGCGAGGCGACGGGACGGGTCGGGAGCTCGGCGATCACGCAGCGGGAAAGCCCGTCGGCCTTGTTGAAGCCGGTGACGATGTAGCCGCGTCCGGTCCGGTCGCTTGCATTCGGCAGCAGGCTGTCACCGCCGGGAGCGTGCTTCACGAAGCTGTAGTCGAAGGGCGAGTTGACCGGGTGGGCGGTGCCGCCGTAGTGGCGGGCGATGGTTCGCTCCGCCTCGTCCTTCTTGCCCATCGCGGTGTAGTTCACGAGCGGGCTCGACTGGACGAAGCCCTTCGATGCGAGGTGGGTGCTGCTTGCGGTGCGGGCGCCGAAGATCGTCGACAGGAACGGAAGCGGGTTCCGTTCGCACTGTCCGAGAGTGCCTTGGGCCAGGTTGGTCAGCGGCGGGTAGACGATGCTGGCGATGTCCTCGGTGTAGATCATCCGGTAAACGAGGTGCCGACGGCCGAAGAGGGACATGTCCAGATAGATGCCGACCCCTTCCGGATTGATCAGGGCACCATCGAAATACGTCGTGTCGAACTTCGCATCGGCACGAATCGAACTCGAACTCGGCAATGTGAGTCGTTCGCCGCGCGAACCCTTGACCGGGAAGTAGTGTCCTCCTCCGGACCGATAGCCCGCGCTGAGCGTGATGGTCTGGTTGTCGGCGACAGGCGTGGCCGACGCCGGGCTGTAGAGCCGGGTCTCGCCGGGGATGAGCCGGAACCGTTCGTCGATCCTGAAGCGGAGCGTTCCACCGCCGAGGCTGGGCTGGTTGTTGGTGGCCGCCATCACCGCGTTGTAGTTCGGGTTGGCGCGACCGTTGATCGTGTATTTCAAGGCGACCGGCAGAGGCTTCGGAATCGTGAAGTCGATGGTGCCGGGCGAGGTGATCTCGACGTTGTAGGGGTTCCACATCGTGACCACCGGGGTGACGAGGACGCGGGGCTCCAGCGTGCCGCGTGGCGGGTTGCCGGGCGGGCTGCCCGCGCTGTGCGAAAAGACCCACTGAATGCGCGCGATGATCGGCAGGATCCGGACTTCGTGGATGAAGCCGAAGTGATTGCCGCCGTCATCGATCGCGACCGAGTGCGTCGGTCCCGAAACTTTGCCACTGGAGGATGCGGAGACGCGTTTGTAGTAGGTCATCCAGTCCATCAGGTTCTCCCAACTGGATACCGGACCGTGCTTGTAGATCGGCGGGTTGTTGTCACCGCCACGATAGGTTGCCCACGGATAGATCATCGATTCCTCCGGATAGGGATCGCTGCGAGTGGGAATGCTGGCCGAGGTGTCGCTGGTCGACGTCAGGCGGAACAGCGGCTGGCCGCTCCGGCGCTGCTGGCCCCATGCCTCACTGAGCAGGGAAAGGTCCTTGCGCCAGCCGCCGGTGGCCGTGTTGGTGAGAAGTCCGACGGGAGCGACCGAGAAGTCGTGGAATCGCTCGCCCGGGTTCGTCGGGCTGCCGGGTTCGGTCAGGAACTTCACCGTGCTTCGGGTGATCGTCTTCTCGGCGATCGCGGAGTCCTGCAGGAGGGAATCGAGTTCGAAGGGTTTCGGATCCGGCACCGCGTGGGACCGGGCCAGCACGGAGTAGCGGGCCGGGCTGTCGTCCTCCGGAAAGTAGGGGCGGGGGAGGGCGGCTTTCTGGTTGTCGCCGCTTGCCCACCACGCAAAGCCACCGTCGTCGCCGATCGTGATCGGCTTCACGTGGACCTGACGCTGATCGTCGTCGGCGAGCGTGCCGTCGGAGAGTAGCGGGATCGAGTCGGTGAAAGGCTGGGTGCGCGCGAGCTTGTCGGCATCGTCGGGCGCCATCGGCTCGTCGCCATCGGAGACCAGCCACGAAAGGAAGCGCCCGTTCTCCGTTTCGGAGCGGGTTTTCTCGTCGTACTCGGGAGGAACCGGCCGGCCGGAGAAACGCGAACGGCGGCCGGACTCGTGGTCGCTGCCTTCCCAGCTCCGCCAGACACCGGTCAGCGGCGGGTTCTCGTCGTCGAGCAAACTCGCCGAGGCCGTCACCCGGGTGTCAGCCCCGGCCTGCTTCTGCAATTCGCCAATGGCCATGGTCAGGGCCAGACGCGCGTTCGAACGGGCTTCGGCTCGGAGAGAGTCCTGATCGCTCGACCTGATTGAAATTGCGGACAAGCCGAGAAGTCCGACCGCGAGGAGGGCAAGAAGGGTCATCAACGAAACCGTGACGATCAGGGCGAAACCGGAGGGGGGTTTAGCTCTGGATAAGACAGGTTTCCTGTACAATCGTGAATAATTGGGTTTTGTCTTCACTTCGTAATTACGGGCCGGGTTTGCGAAGTTTAAGGGGAGATCTCATAAGTGCAATACAGCAGATGAGTTATGTACGCACTTCCCGATTCCGGTTGAGGCCCCGTGGTTAATGGGGAATTTTCCTGATATCGCCCGTTAGCTGGCATGACCTGTGTTCGTAGCTACCCCGATGCTTCTCGTAAGGAAGATGCCGATTTTTGCTGTGTTTCTCGCACCTGCGCTGGCCGCGGGTGAGGTCGATTTCAGCACCCAGATTCGACCGCTTTTGTCGGACCGTTGCTTCGCCTGTCATGGTTTCGACGATCAGAAGCGCGAGGCGGATCTCGGGCTGCACACCTTCGAGATGGCGACGGCCGAGCTCGACGGACGACGGGCGATCGTGCCCGGGGATCCGGATGCCAGCGAGTTGATGAAGCGGATCACCTCGCACGATCCGGAGGAGGTTATGCCCCCCGCCAAGGGGAATAAGGAGCGCCTGACGACCGAGCAGGTCGAGCTGTTCCGTCAGTGGATCGACGAGGGGGCGAACTACGAGCCGCATTGGGCGTTTGCTTTTCCGGAGCAGGCCGAGCCGCCGTCCGCAGGTGACGGGTGGGCGAGAAACCCGATCGATCGCTTCATCGCCGGGCGTCTGGCGAATGAGGGCCTCAAGCCTTCGCCCGAGGCCGATCCGGTGACCTTGCTCCGCAGGGTCAGCTTCGATCTTACCGGTCTGCCGCCCACACCTGAGGATACGGATGTCTTCCTCGCCGCCTGGCGGAAGGACAAGGATCAGGCGTGGAACGATTTGCTCGACCGGCTCTTCGCCAGTCCCCGGTATGGTGAGCGATGGGCGAGGCGGTGGCTCGATACGGCCCGCTACTCGGACACCAACGGTTACGAGAAGGACCGGCCTCGGAGCATCTGGCCGTTTCGCGACTGGGTGATCAAGGCGATCAATGCCGACATGCCCTTTGACCGGTTTTCGATCGAGCAGCTCGCAGGCGACATGCTCCCGAACGCGACCGTCGACCAGAAGGTCGCCACAGGATTCCATCGCAACACGATGCTCAACGAGGAGGGCGGCATCGATCCGCTCGAGTACCGGTATCACGCACTGGTCGACCGGGTCGGCACGACCGGTCTGGTGTGGATGGGCCTGACGATCGAGTGCGCGCAGTGCCACACCCACAAGTTCGATCCGATCACCCACACCGACTACTATTCGATGATGGCCTTCTTCGATCAGGCGGACGAACCGGAGATGGCGGTGCCGGATCCGGACACGAAGCGTCGTCAGGACGAATGGAGCCAGAAGATCGCGGCGGCTGAGGACAAGCTCGTTGCCGGGGTGGACGAGGCCGCATTCTCGAAGTGGCTGGAAGGCCGCAAGGCGGTTTCGGCGGAATGGACCGCGCTGGAGCCCTCCGAGATGCAGGCGGAAGGGTTGCGCCTCACGCACGAGGGCGGGGGGGTGGTGTTCGCCCAAGGAGATTTCACCAAAAGGGACGTCTATCGCCTGAAGCTTCCGCTCCCCGATGGCGCGGCTCCGGTCACCGCGCTGCGGATCGAGGCGTTGCCGGACGAACGCCTTCCGGCCGGCGGTCCCGGCGTTTCCTACTACGAAGGGCGTAGTGGAGACTTTTTCCTGAGCGAGCTGAAGGCGTCGGTCGGAGGAAAGCCGGTCCGGTTCGGCGACGGCAGTGTGGACTTCGGCAAGATCGCGATCGGTTCGGGTGATGCGAAGGCAGCGAACGTGCACGACGGCAACGGCTCGACCGGTTGGTCGGCCGCCACGCGTGAAGGGGAACCCCACGAGATCGTGCTGAATCTCGCCGACCCCGTCGCTGCAGAAGGGGTGATCGAGGTCGAGATGCTTTTCGAACGCCACTTCGTGGCCGGGCTCGGGAAGTTCCGGATTTCGGTGGCGAGCGCCGATTCGCCCCTCGAGGCGCGGGTGTTTCCTCCCGTGGATCCGCTTTCATCGCCTGAGCGGGACTTGCGCCTCGCCTTCGCCAAGACCGATCCTTCGATGAAGAAGGCGAGGGCGGCGCTTGAGCGACTGGAGTCAGGCTTTCCCAAGTTTCCGACGAGCCTCGTGATGAAGGAGCGCCCGGCTGACCATCAGCGCGTCACCCAGCGGCACCACCGGGGCGAATATCTGCAGGGCAAGGAGCCGGTATCGGCGGCGCCGCCATCGGTGTTCCCGGCTTTGCCGGAGGGAGCGCCTGCGAACCGTCTTGAGTTCGCGAAATGGCTGGTCGACCCGGAACGGAATCCGCTGGTCGCCCGGGTGACGGTCAACCGCGCTTGGAACGCCCTGTTCGGTCGCGGTCTGGTCCGTAGCGCGGGCGACTTCGGCTATCAATCCGAGCCGCCGGTCCATCCCGAGTTGCTCGACTGGTTGGCGGTCGAGTTCGTGAAGCGTGGCTGGTCGCGCAAGGCGCTTCACCGGCTGATCGTCGACAGCGCGACCTACCGCCAGTCGAGCGCGGTGGACTCACTTCTCCTCGAGCGGGATCCCTTCAACGAACTGCTCGCCCGCGGTCCTCGGTTCCGGATGGACGGCGAGATGATCCGCGACGCCGCGCTGGCAACGAGCGGTCTGTTGCAGAACAAGATTGGCGGTCCGAGCGTGCGGCCACCACAACCCGACAGTGTGACGACGGCCGCCTACGGCGCGCCCAAGTGGAACGCTTCGAGTGGTCCGGATCGTTATCGTCGCAGCCTTTACACCTACTCGAAACGCACCGCGCCGTTCGCGGCCTACCTGACCTTCGACGGGCCGACGGGTGAGTCGTGTGTCGTTCAGCGGGAGCGCAGCAACACCCCGCTGCAGGCGCTCACCTTGCTCAACGACGAGATGTTCACCGAGGCCGCGGTGGCCTTGGCAAAGGATGCGGTCGATGTCGATGCCGCACCCGCCGAGACCGCGTCGGACCTTTTCCGCCGGGTGTTGTCCCGGGAGCCCGCTCCGGAGGAACTCGAAGCATTGGTTGCGTACCATGCCGATCAGGTGGAGAGGGTGCGCAGTGGAGACCTGAAACCCGGAGAGATCCTTCCGGGTGGCGGGGCGACGCCTGAACTTGCCGCTTGGGCGATGACCGCCCGGGTGCTCTACAATCTCGACGAAGCGATCACCCGGAACTGACACCATGTCCTTCCTACACGAACAGACCCGGCGACAATTCTTCGATACCTGCGGGATCGGACTGGGCAAGATTGCCCTCGCCTCGCTCTTTGCCGGCGGAACCAACCGGGTCTTCGCTTCAGGCGGCACGCCGTTCGAACCGCAGCCAACCCACTTCGCGCCGAGGGCCAAGCGGGTGATCTACCTTTTCATGGCCGGTGCGCCGAGCCAACTCGAGCTGTTCGACTACAAGCCGAAGCTTACCGAGCTCAGTGGCAAGCCGATCCCTCCGTCGGTCATCGCCGGGCAGCGCTACGCCTTCATTCAGCCCGATGCTGCGGTGCTGGCGCCCCAGTTTCCTTTCGCGAAACACGGGAAGTCGGGGGCGGAGTTGTCCGACCGGCTGCCGCACCTCGCCAAGGTGGCCGACGAACTGACGATCGTGAAGTCGGTCCATACCGACCAGTTCAACCACTCTCCGGCCCAGATCTTTGTCAATACCGGCAGCCCGATCCCGGGTAGGCCCTCAATGGGTTCCTGGCTCAGCTACGGCATCGGTAGTGACTCGCAGGACCTTCCGTCGTTCGTGGTGCTGCGCAGCGGAGGCACCGTGAGCGGGGGAGCGGCGATGTGGGGTTCCGGCTTCCTGCCGACCAGTCACGCGGGGGTGCCGTTCCGAGCCCAAGGTGATCCGATCCTGCACATCGCCAATCCGAAGGGCTATGATGACAGGGCCCAGCGCGAGTCACTGGATCTGATCCGCAAGCTCAACGAGCGGCAACTGGGCCGGGTGGGCGACCCGGAGATCCGGACCCGGATCAATGCCTACGAGATGGCGTGGCGGATGCAGTCGGCGGCGCCCGAGCTGATGGACTTCTCCGATGAGACCGAGGAAACGCGCGAGCTGTACGGCTGCGAACCCGGGAACTCCAAGAAGAGCTTCGCCAACAACTGCCTGCTGGCGCGGCGTCTGGTCGAGCGCGGCGTGCGCTTCGTCCAACTCTACGACGGTGGCTGGGATCACCACTCGCAGGTTGCCGGCGGTGTGACCGCGAAGGCGAAGGATGTCGATCAGGGATGTGCCGGCCTGATCATGGATCTGAAACAGCGCGGGTTGCTCGACGATACCCTGGTGATCTTCGGTGGAGAGTTCGGCCGCACCCCGATGGTCGAGGCGAGTGCGGCGCTGGGTCGGTCCCAGGGGCGCGATCACCATCCACAGGCCTTCACCATGTGGTTCGCCGGCGGCGGTATGAAACCGGGAATCACCTACGGAGCCACCGACGAACTCGGGTTCAATGTCGTCGAGAATCCCGTTCACGTTCACGACGTGCAGGCGACGATCCTTCACCAGCTCGGGATCAACCACGAGCATCTGACCTTCCGCTTCCAAGGTCGCGATTTCCGGCTCACCGATGTTCACGGGCATGTGGTGAAGGACATTCTTGCCTGACCGCGTTCATCCATCCGGCATGTCGAGGCACTACACGTTTTTCTTCGCCGTCGGTCTGGCAGTCGTCGGGCTGATTGGATCGGCCGAAGCGGTTGACGTCGCCGCGCTCTACAGCCAGCGCGGAACGGATCCGACCTTCGGGGAAATCATGAAGCGGAACGGGCTTCCGCGTGGGAGTAACTCGTCAGGGGGGTATAAGGGCTCAACGATCCGTGTCTCCGGTGATCTCGTCACCTCGGGTCCCAATGAGCGCCGCAAGATCCCCTCGGCGATCAAGTTGCACACCCTTGCCAACAGTGCGATCCGCCGGTCGGACTTCGAGAAGTGGACCCGCTGGTATCAGGAGGATGGGAATACCCAGGTCTTCCGACTCTTCGAAGGCGAAGAGAATGTCCGCAACACCCGCAAGCTCGCGGCGCGGGTCGAGAGCTTCAGCGAGCTGTCGTGGAAAAAGGGAGCATGGCACGAGTGGGTCGGCACCTACACGATCATCAAGCCGCACGGCGCGGCGATCTTCCAGGCCAAGAACAACGAGAACGACTGGTCGGTGCAGATCAACATGGGCGACAACGGCGACATCCGCCTCAACCATCGTCGCGGGACGGACAAGGTCATGGCCCGCAACATGGTCGGAAAGCCGTTCCACATCCGGGTGCGGGACAACGGGCACGACTACGAGGTTTACCTCAACGGCGTGAAGCAGGGGGAGGGTTCGTATGCGCGGCCCAGTGGCGTGACCTCGTTCCGATGGGGCATGTATGTCGGCGGGAACGAGATGCGGCACGATGCGATGATCTTCGTGACCGGGGCGGGGATCGACCCCAAGGATTACAAGCCGGAGCTGGCGGTGGAGAAGCAGGCTCCCTCCAAACCACCGGAGCCAGCGGATCCCGACCCGTCGCCTGACGGGCTCCAGATCCCGGAGCGCGCCTGGACCAACGCGGACGGACAAAAGATCCGTGCGGCCGGGGTCTATCAGGCCGGCAGCAAGGTGATCCACCTGCAGGTGGATGGCGAGTGGATCGACTACCCCTTGGACAAGCTTTCCGAGGATGACCGGCAGGCCTTGATGCAGGCGCTCGATTTTGAGGGGTAGTGCCATCTGGCAGAGCCCCTGTTGAAGATCGCCAGGCATGGTTGTGTTTCAACAGTCCCGAAGGGACGCAGGCGGTTAGCCCCGGGGTTCACCCCGGGGGGAACCAAGGGCAGGATTATTGAAGCGCCGAAGGTGCGCAGGCGGGGTCGGCCCCAAAGACGTTGCGGGCTCCGCCTACGCCCCTCGCGGGGCTCAATCGTTCCCTGCGACCCCACCCCCGGGGTGAACCCCGGGGCTAACTGCCGGCGCACCTTCGGCGCTTGTCTTGTGCTGCGGTGGCGGTGTGCGTGGTCCGAGGACGAGGCCAGCTTTCGGTGACCCCGCCTGACAGCTTGCCGCTCTTGGTGGCGTTATCTCCGCACCATGATCCACCGGTTGTTCCTGCTCGCCGCTTTGTTGCTTCCGGGTCTCCTCCACGCGGAGGACAAGCGCCCCAACATCGTCCTGATCCTTTCGGACGACCACACCTACAGCCACTACGGCTTCATGGGGAACGAAATGGTGGAAACGCCGAACCTCGACCGTATGGCGGGCGAGAGCCTGCTCTACACCCGCGGCTACTCGATGCCCGTCTGCTCGCCGTCGCTGGCGACGCTCTTGACCGGCCTCTTGCCGAGTCGCCACGGCATCACCGGCAACGACCTCCATGCGTCATCCCCGAAAGCTCCGAAGGCGGGTCGGGCCAATCGAGATCCGCTCCGCGACCGGCTTTTGGCCAATCCCTTGATCCTGCCGAAGACTCTGAGCGACGCCGGCTACCTGACCTTCCAGACCGGCAAGCTCTGGAACACGTCCTTCAGCGAGGTCGGCTTCACTCATGGCATGACCAAGGAGCGGTCCCGTCACGGCGGTGCCGGTTTGAGCATCGGACGCAAGGGCATGGAACCGGTTCACGAGTTCATCGACATGGCGGTCGAGAAGGAGAAGCCCTTCTTCGTCTGGTACGCGCCCTTGCTGCCGCATGATCCGCACAATCCACCGGAGAGACTGAAGAAGAAGTATGCCGGCAAAGGCCCTACCAAGCACGGTGAGGTTTATCACGCGATGATCGAGTGGTTTGACGAGACCTGCGGTGACCTTGACCGATACCTGGAAAAGAAGGGTCTGAAGGATGACACCTTCATCATCTACCTTTCGGACAATGGTTGGGATCCGTTCGCGGGCTATGGAGGCGGTCGGGCCAAGCTCACCCCGTATGAAAACGGAATCCGGACTCCGGTGTTCATCCGCTGGCCGGGGAAAGTCCAGCCAACCCGCGACGATTCGAACCTGGTGTCCATCGTCGATGTCGTGCCGACGCTTTTGTCGGTCGCCGGGATTTCTGTGCCCGATGTCATGCCGGGCCTGGACCTGCGGGACCACGAGGCGGTCGAAGAGCGCGACACGATTTTCATCGAGAGCTTCCGTCACGACATCATGGATATCGATGACCCGTCAAAGAGTGTGACCTCACTCGTGGTTCTCGACGGCTGGTCGAAGCTGATCCTGCCCGGCACGGTCGGCCCCGATGCCAACAAGGCACGATTTTCTTCGACGGCCGGTGTGGTCGAACTCTTCGATCTCAAGTCCGATCCAACGGAAACCAAGAACCTTGCGGCCGAACGTCCCGCTGAGGTGAAGCGCCTCAAGGCCCTGCAGGACGCGCAGTGGAAGGTGGAGTGAGCGATCAGGTGATCCACCTCACATCGGAGGCTGTCGATGGGAGTGTGCGCCTGAAGTGGCGACTTCTTGAGGGGAGGGTGGTGGCTCGAGACGGAATCGAATTGTGAAGCTGCGCTTCACCACGCGTCTTGCGGCTTCGCCGGGTTGAAGTCCACTCGACTCACTGCGCTCGTCTCGCCGTGCGTTGCCGACTCGTGTCGGCGGCTGTCGATGGGGCGGGTGCGCCTGAAGTGGCGACTTCTTGAGGGGGGGTGGTGGCTCGGGACGGGATCGAACCGCCGACACGCGGATTTTCAATCCGCTGCTCTACCAACTGAGCTACCGAGCCTTGGTGCCCTGAAAGGTGGGCGGGGATTTAGGGTCGGGGTCCGGGGTTTGACAACCGAAAAATGGAGGATTTCCAAAGCTCTCCAAACCGGGGACGGGAACCGCGAAACTTGTGAAAATCCGCTAAAGGAAGAGGGGCTTTGACCCCGGATCGCGAAGTCCGCGTTTCATCGACGGGCTTCACCTCTCCGGTGGCCTCTGGGCGCCTACTCTTCGGCGCTTGCGGCGGCCGGTTGAGGGGCCTCGGCGAGGAAGTCGAGGACCAGGCGTCCCACTTTTTCGAGCATCTCCGGCTTCACCTTGTCGAGGGTGTCGCCCTCCTTGTGCCAGTAAGGCATGGAGCCGAACTGTCCGATCAGGTGGAGGCACGGAACGCCCGCATTCTGCAGTGGCACGTGGTCGTCGATGACCGGAAAGACGGAGGCCTTGAAGGGCTTGGTGAAGTTCTGCTTCGCGCCGAGACGCTCGACCACGCTTGCGAACCCCTCGGGGGTCTCCGGGTTGAAGTGAAGTTCGTAGTCGGGATCGCCGACGATATCGATCACGATGCCCGCCGCGGGCCAGGTCGGCCGGGTCGCCATCTTCTGGGCGAAGTATTTCGAACCGTAGAGTCCGTCGGTCGCCGTGATGCCGGGACGGAAGGCTTCCTCGCCATCGAAGAAGACCAGCTCGACCTTGGCGGCCGATGCGGGATCGGTGGAGAGGACGCGGGCCAACTCAAGCAGGACTCCGGTCGAGGATCCGCCATCGTTGGCGCCGACGAAGGGGAAGGAGAACTTCTTGGTGTCGATGTGTCCTCCGATGATGAAAGGGAGGGAATCGGGCTCGGGTTTGGCGGACCCGTGCCGGGCGAGCAGGTTGGTAAAGTCGACCGGTCCGTCGGGTGTGGCGGCGCGGAACTTCTGGCGCGTGGTTTTCCAGCCGAAGTCGGCAAGGCTCTTCTCGAGATCCGAGAGCATCTTTTCAAACCCCTCGCTGGCGGGCGGACGGGGGCCGTATCCGACGATCCGCTCGACATGGGCGAAAGCGTTGGCGCCGGAGAACTCGGAAGAGAGCTCGGTCTTGGTGTTATCGACCTGGAGTTGCTCGGGTCCGGCGTCCTTCGGCTTGGAACAGTGGCTGAGGACGCCCGCCAGACAGGCGAGGGGAAGGAGCAGGGCGGCGGCAGGCTTCACGCTGCGCAGGGTGCCTCAGATCTCGCCGATGCCAAGGAGATCCAGCAAGCGCTGGAGATCGTCGTCGCCGTAGTACTCGAGCTCGATCTTGCCCTTCTTGGCTCCGTGCTGGACCTGCACGTGGGTGGCGAAATGGTCGCGCAGCTTGCTCTGGATGGCCCGGATGTGGGCATCGACCTCGGGCTTCGGTGGGGCGCCCTTCTTTTCCCGGCCGGGAGCGCCGAAATCGTGGGCCAGTTTCTCGGCGGCCCGGACGGTGAGTCCCCTTTTGAGGATCTGGTCGCTGGCGAGCAGCTGGGAATCCTTGTCCTTGATCGAAAGGATGGCCTTGGCGTGGCCGACGCTGAGTTGCCCGCGGGCGACGAGGACCTGGACGTCGTTGTGAAGTTCGAGCAGGCGCATCGCGTTGGCGACGCTGGCCCGCGACTTGCCGACGCGGCCGGCGATCTCGTCCTGCTTCATCGCGAACTCCTTGGCGAGGCGGACGTAGCCTGCGGCTTCTTCGATCGGGTTGAGATCCTCCCGCTGGAGGTTCTCGATGAGGGCCATTTCGAGGACGTCGCGGTCGGAAGCCTCGCGCTCGATGACCGGAACGGTCGCGAGTCCGAGCTTCTGCGAAGCCCGCCAGCGTCGTTCGCCGGCGATGAGTTCGAGCTTGTCTTCGACCCGACGGACGATCAGCGGCTGGATGATGCCGTGTTGCCGGATCGACTCGACCAGTTCGTCGAGCGGGCTCTCGATGAAGTGCGTACGTGGCTGGAGCGGGCTCGACACCACCTGGTCGATCGGAACCTCGCGCGCCCTGCCGGCCGCAGCATCGGCATCCCCGGTGCTCGGTTGAGAAGGGGCGCCGCCTTGCTTGCGGATGAGTGCGCCGAGTCCTTTTCCAAGAGCCTGCTTCGACATGAGACAGGCAGACTTGCAGAGTCGCGCGTCGGAAGCAAAGCGGATTTGCAAGAAGGCGGCCGATTGTATCGAACGTGACGTCGCGTGTCGCAACCGGTGGCCGTACTTGACTGTCGCTGCCAGCGGGGTCATCCATCCTGCATGAAGCTCGTGCAATGGATGTCGGTGGCGGTTGCCATCGGCTTGGCCCAGCCGCTCGCCGCACAGGCGGTGGCTCCCCGTGAGGTCGTCACCTCGGCGGTCGAATCGGTCGAGGCACTCGGCAAGCAGGTCGTTCTCGGCAACCACAAGGTGGCGATCGAAAAGATGTATCCGCAGTGGAAGGAGCGGATGGCGAAGCGTCGCGGAGGGATCGAGAAGCTCGAGGAGGAACTCGAAGGCATCGGCGGCATGATGGCCCGCAACGGCGTGAACATCATCTCGTTCAAGACCCAGGGCGCTCCGCGGGTTTACGAGGTCTGGCCCGGCAAGGACGCCGGTGGAGCAAATGCCGGGGAGCCGGTCTTCACCAAGTGGATGATGCTGGTTCCGACCGTCATGCAGATCCGGATCATGCAGGGCGACGACCCGAAGGGCCACGTGATCAATCTCCACGGATTCCAGATCGCCATTTCCGAGAAGGGCCGGCAGGAATGGACCTTCATCAACGGTTCGGACGTGACGGTCGCCGATCTTCGTTCGCTGTTCCCGGCGCTGCCGGCGAACATGGAGCTCCCCGAAGTGAGGCGCGAGGCTGCCGAATAACTTCATTCTCATTCCACCGCCATGGGCAAGAAGACCAAGAAGCTGAAGGAGGAGGCACGGCTGCGCCGCAAGATGACCAAGCTGTGGGAACGCGGGCAGAGCGATCTCTGCGAGGTCCGGGGATCATCGATCCACGGTCGGGGCGTTTATGCTACCGAGGATATTCCGGCCGGGACGAAGGTCATCGAGTACATCGGCGAGTTGATCGACAAGGAGGAGAGCGAACGCCGTGCTTGGGCCCAGCACGCCAAGGCGGAGGAAACCGGGGATGCCGCGGTCTACATCTTCACGCTCGACAAGCGCTGGGACATCGATGGCAACGTGCCGTGGAATACCGCGAGGTTGATCAACCACTCCTGCGACCCGAACTGCGAGGCGTGGGTGGAGGGCAAACGGATTTTCATTCACTCGCTTCGCGATATCGCGAAGGGCGAGGAGCTTGGCTTCGACTACGGCTTCGATATCGATTGCTACGAAGACCACCCGTGCCGATGTGGCAGCGAGAAGTGCGTCGGCTTCATCGTGAGCCAGGAGCAGTGGGACGAGCTGCGCAAGCGGCTCGCCGAGGCCGAGACCCCGGTGGAGGCCTGAGGTCTTACCAGCGGTTGACGCTGATACCGAACGAGACGTACGGGGCGGAGTCTGCCTCGCCGTAGGCTGCCGGGAAAAGGTCGCGTCCTCCCGGAGAGTGGATCTTGACCTCGTTGGCAAAGGTGTAGCCGGCTCCGAGCTCGAGCCATACCTGGCCGGCAACTCGGTATTTGTAGTAGAGACCGGTGCGGACCGAGCTCACGTCGAGCCGGGCGTCGTCGCGGAAAGCATCGACACTCCACGAGCCGCCATTCCATGCCGCTTCGAATCCGAGCTGGTGGTTGTCGCCGATGTCGCGTCGGGCAACGAAACGCGGACCGTAATAGGCGACGAGCCATTCCTCGTTCGGAGTCCAGAAGAAGACCGGTGCGGGAACCACGAAGGGGTCGTTGGTGATGTCCGCGGCGTAGACGCCGAAACCGACGGTGAGGCAGTCGCTGACCTGATAGCCGGTGCCGATCGCGGCGGAGAGGAAGAAGTCGCGTGAGTTGACGTCATCAAGCTCCGAGTAAAGACCGGGAGCGATGTAAGCACCGTGGAACCAGCGGGAGCCGGACGGGCTGTAGATGAGGAAATTCGGCATCGAGATCCGGTGCAGTCCGCGGTCGAAGCGCGGGGCGGCCGGGTTGGCGCCGAAGGGGTAGGCGTTGAGGTCGAGGGTGGAGTAGTCGTAGTTGAGGGCGGGAACCCAGGTGAGTTCCGAGTCGCCTACCTTGCCGAGCAGGGCGAACAGGCTGGACTGGCTGAAGTCCGCATCGCCCCGGGTCAGCTCGTTGAAGTCCATCCCGGAGGTGTGGACCGAGCGGGTGCTGAGTACGTCGATGTACCGGGCGAGGTCGATCGCCGGGGCGGGCAGAACGAGGGCGAGGAGCAGTGCGGCGGACTTCATGGGTGGGAAATTTGCTCCCGCCATCTTCCGGGCTCCGGCTTCCGAAGCAAGGAGAGAAACGTCGGGAAGATTCGGATTGCTGGAAGGTGTCTGAGGTGGCGCTAGACAAGGGTTTGTAGTTCCGCCTTCAGGCGGTTTCCGGACCGGCGTGACCCCGTAAACGGGGAACTACGAACCACAGTGGCGGGCTTGCTTGGTTGCGAAGGAGTGGCACGAGAACAAGGGGGCTTGTAGTTCCGCCCTCAGGCGGTTTCCGGGCCGGTGTGACCCCGTAAACGGGGAACTACGAACCACAATGGCGGGGTTCAAGGGTGCTCTACTGCCCGGACAGCGTGACGATCCACGAGATCATCGCGGCGGTGGCGGCGAGCAGCAGGAACATCAGCAGAAGGCTGCGGCCTTGAGTCCGGCGCTCGTTGCGGATCTGGCCGCGGGCGGCCTTTTCCTCGAAGTCGCGCTGGCGCTGCCGGTCGACGATGTCGTCGGGCGGCGGCATCGTCGTTTCCGACTCGATCATCTCCATCTCCAACTGCGCGGGCAGTTGCTCGAGCGCGGCGATCTTCTCCTCGAGCTCGCGGCGGGCGAGTTCGATTTCGTCGACCGCTTCGTCTCGGCGGGAGCGGGATTTGGCCTTGGCGGGCACGGTTACTTGATCAGATAGACGATCAGCGCCATCGCGCCGAGGCTGATGATCGGGAGATTGAAGGCGAGGCCGCGGATGAACTGCTGGCTGAACTCGCCACGCGGAGCCTTGGCACGGCGGACGCCCGAGAAAATCCCGGCGCTGCGGGTGCGCGAGAAGTGGTCGGCCGCTTGGCCATACTCGTCTTCGGCGTGCTCGACGATTGCCAGCGCGCGATCGAGTTGGGTCGCAAGCTGGTCACGGGACCAGCTCTCCGGATTGAGCTTCTCGATCTTCGTCAGGTGACCGGAGAAGCATGACCGGCACTGCTCGAGGTCGTCGATTTCCTGACGCATCTCGAAGATCTCGCGATCGATCAGGGTCACCGACGAGGAGAGGCGTTCGGTCATTTCGACCTGTGAGGCGATCAGATCGCGGCGGCGGGAATTCAGCGCTTCGGTCTCCTGCTTGAGACGTTCCAGTTCCTCACGTTGGGCCTGGAGTTGCTCGAGCTGGGACTGTGCCACTTTGAGTCGGCCGTCGACGTCGTCTCCGCCGGAAGCGGAGCGGTTGGGGTCCATCTCAAGTTGGGTGTTGCGGACGCGGATGTGGTGGGTGTGCTCGGTTGCAGGAGGCATTCCTGTGCAAAGGTTGGCGGGACAGCCGGAGATTTTTTACTGAATCGCCCCCCTTCGTGCCAGTGAAATGTTTCAGCTTTCCTGAATAATTGCGTCCTGCCCGGTCTCGGCCTCCTCCTTGCGGAAAGGCGCCACATACCAAGATCTCGCGGCTCTCAGACCCCGCAGGAAGTCTTCCATTACGAGGTAGGCCGAAGGAATGAGGTAGAGGGTGATGAAAGTTGCAAAAAGGATCCCGAATCCGAGCGAGACGGCCATCGGTACCAAAAACTGTGCCTGCAGCGAGCGGTCGAGCATCAGCGGAAGCAGTCCGACGAAGGTGGTCAGCGAGGTCAGCAGGATCGGTCGGAAGCGACGCGTTCCGGCATCGACCACCGCGCTCATGGTCGCATCGCCCTCACGCCTTCGCCGGTTGGCGAAATCGACCATCACCAGCGAGTCGTTCACCACCACGCCGGCCAGAGCCAGCATGCCGAAGATCGAAAGGAACGACGGCACGATGTCGAGAATCAGGTGACCGGCGAAGGCGCCGATCACTCCGAAGGGAACCGCCAAAAGAACGACAAAGGGCTGGGCGAGGGATCGGAATGGTATGGCGAGGAGCGCGTAAAGAACCAGTGCGAGTCCGATGAAGGCAATCAACAAGCTATGCCCGGTTTCTTCATGCTCGCGGACGTAGCCGTCGAAGCGCCACGAGTATTCGGGGTGCTCGTTGAGCAAAGCATCGATCCGGGGGGAGATGTCCCGGGAAATCCGGATCACATCCACAGTCTCGTCATCCGGCCGCGCTGAGATTGAAGAGACCTGGGCGCCATCGATCCGGTTGATGTCGGCGCGTGCCGGTTCGAGGGAGACATCCGCCACGGTATGCAGAGGAGCATTGCCGCCGTCGCGGGTGCGGATCCTCAGCTCTTCCAGAGTGTGCAGCGACTGTCGTTCTTCGAGTGGCAGCCGGACCATCACGCGGATGTCGTCGCGACCGCGCTGCACGCGCTGCGCCTGTTCACCGAAGAACGCGCTGCGGACCTGCCGTCCGAGCTCGCGCTGGTTGAGTCCGAGTTCCTCGCCCTCGGGCGTCAGCGTGAGGTGGATCTCACGGCCCGACCGGCCGGTGTTGCTCCAGGCGGTGGCGATCCCTTCGTAGCTCTTGAGTTCGTCGACGATTTTCTCGGCGAGGTCCTGCTTGAGGGAGGACTCGGGGCCGCGGAGCTCGACCTCGATCGATTCGAGGTCGTCGCCGCCGCCCCGGAATCCGCCGCCGCGGTCGCCAAAGATCGAAAACGACTGCACGTCCGGCATCTCGCCGACCAGTTCCGTCCACCGCTTGGCGATCTCGCTGTTTTTCGCACCCGGCTCGGAGCGCAGGCCCGGATCGACGATCGAAATCGTGACGAAGCCCTCCCTCGCGTTCACCCCGGGTCGGCCGCTCCAGCCGCCGGTGGCGGTCAGGGTGTCCTCGATCAGGCTCTCGCCCGTGCCCGGATCGACGAATTCCTTCTTCAGTTGCTCGATCTTCGACTCGACCTGGAGCACCCGTTGGTGGGTGACCTCGAGTGGAGTGTCCCGGGGCATCCGGATCATCGCCACGATCCGGTTGCGGTCGATCGAAGGCATGTTGACGAAGCCGAGACGGCCGCTCTTGACCACGCCGAAACAGGTCAGTGCCAGAGCTCCGAAGACGGCCAGCGTGGTGTAGCGGTTGCGCGTCGCCAGCTCGAGCGAAGGGCGGTAGATCCGCTCGATGAATCTTTCGAGTCCGTCGGCCACGGTCTTTTGGAACCTCGCGATCGCGTTCATCTTGGTCCTGCCCACCTTGAGGTGCTTGAGGTGGCAGGGGAGGGCTAGCTTGGTCTCGATGAGGGAGAAGACGAGCACCGCCGCCACGACCGGCGGGATCTGGCGGGTGAGGTTGGCGTAGAAACCGTCGAAGAGGAAGAAGAGGGGCAGGAACGCGACGATGGTGGTGAGCGCGCCGAAGGTGACCGGCACCGCGACTTCCTTTGCTCCCTCGACCGCGGCTTGGACCGGTGGCACGCCGTCCCTCAACTTCGTGAAGACGTTTTCAGCGGTGACGATGGCGTCGTCGACCACCAGTCCGATCACGATGATGAACCCGAAGATGCTCATCGAGTTCAGGGTCATGTCGAAGAAGGGCAGGGTGGCGAGACCGCCGGCAAACGCGATCGGGATGCCGAGCAGCACCCAGAATGCGACCGACGGGCGCAGGAACAGGCCGAGGACCAGGATGACGAGGAATCCGCCCTGCAGCATGCTCACCACCAGCGTGCCGAGCCGGCCCCGGAGTTCGACCGAGCTGTCGTCCCAGACGAAGAGGTTGATGCCGAGAGGAAAGCGTTCGCGTTGGGTCGCGACGTAGTGCTTCACCTTGTCGGCGATATCGAGGGCGTTCTCCTCGTTGAGTCGGAGCGCCTCGATCAGCAGGGCGGGCTCGCCGTTGAAGCGGAGGATCTTGCGGTTTTCCTCGTAGCCGTCCGAGACGCGGGCGACCTCCTTGAGCATGACATCCGCGCCCTCGCGGTTGCGGATCACGATCCTGCCGAACTCATCCTGATCATAAGCCTGGCCTTTCGAGCGGATGACCAGGCGGCCCTCGTCGGTCTGAATGGCCCCGGCCGGCATGTCGACCGAAGAACCGCGCACCGCGTCGGCGAGATCGGAGAATCCGAGGTCGTAGTCGCGCAGGCGCTCGAGGTCGGCCTCGATGGCGATCTCCTGCCGGGTCTCCCCCTGGATCGCAGCTTGGGAAATCCCGGGCATTTCGAGCAGGTCGTCGCGGATCCGTCGCGCCGCCTTGACGAGGTCGGCCTCGGCCATCTCGCCGGTGACGGCGATCTTGATGACATCGAACCAGCGCGCGGTGTCGGGAATCCAGACCCGGGGCGGCTCCGTCTCGGCGGGGAAGCTGGTGATCTGGTCAACGCGCTGGCGGACTTCCTCGAGCAGGTCCTTCGGATCGACGCCGTCCTTGGTGTTGACCTCGATCTCGCCGCTTCCGGCGCGGGCTTCCGACTCGATCGACTTCACGCCGGCCAACCCTTCGAGCGCGAGTTCGACCGGGATGACCACGCTGCGCTCGACGTCTTCCGGGCTGCCGCCGCGATATTCGACATCGATCCGGATCTCGTTGAACTGCAGACCCGGCTGAACCTCGAGGGGCACGCGCTTGAAGTACGACCAACCTCCGATCAGCAAGATGCCGATCATGAGAAAGTTGGCCGCAATGTCGTTGCGCGCGAACCACTGAATCATGTGCGGGTGGGATACGCCGGGGAGGGCCCCTAGTCTAGCGACGGATCTGAAATTCCCGCCATCCCGGGCTGGCACCGGATCGGCGAATCCGCTTGGCTCCGGTTCTCCCGGACCATTCTCCGCCGTGCTTCAGGAAATCCCGCTGCAACACGATCCCGTCGACCTTCCCGATGACGTCGCCGACCTGCTCGACGTCGCCGAGCGGCGGTGCGAGGCATTTTACGCCGAAGGTCTCGGGCCGCGCTACTATCGCTACGTGCCGAGCGATCCGACCGTTGTGTTCCGCGCGATGGATTATCTGGTCAAGAGCCGCCAGTTGCGCGGCATGCGTTTCTGCGAACTCGGATGCGGATTCGGGATTGCGACCGGAATGGCGGCCTTGCTCGGGTTTCGCGCCAGCGGAATCGAGCTGGAAACCGAGCTCTTCGAGCGCGCCAAGGCGCTGCATCGGGATGTCGGACTCGATGTCGAGATCCTCAACGAGAGCTATTTGCCGGAGGGATACGAGTCGGTGCAGGGAATCGGCGGCAAGGATCTGGTGGTGCCGAGTGGGGGGCAGTCGCGGGGTGGATCGCTTGATGCGCCGACTTATGAGGGAATCGATCCGGCTGAGGTGGATTTGTTCTTTGTCTATCCGTGGCCGGACGAGGAGGAATTCATGCGCCAGCTCTTCGACGAGGTGGCTTCCGACGGCGCCGTGCTGCTGATGTATCAGGGGGAAGGCGAGATCTCGGCCTACCTGCGGGAGGAGGAAGGCGACGACTTCGGGGATTTCGGCTGAATCGGGCTTTCAGGGCGACCGACATTTCTGTCGAGTCGCGACCGCGAAAGGACCATCGACAGGAATGTCGATTCCCCTGAAGTTTCCGGGACTTGCGCGAAGCGGCTTCGGGGGTCATGGGAAGGGGCGTGGATCTTGCTTTTCTGATCGCCGCCACCCTGCTTGCCGCCGTTGGCGGCGCGCTGGGCATGCGCTCGCTGCACCACGGGCGGCGGAGCAAGGCGACCGTGTTCTGGATGATCGCGGTATTCGTGGCGCAGCTCGGCTTCCTCTCAATCCGCGGTCAGGCCCGCGGCGCGTGTCCGCTGGTGGGGATCGGGGAGATTCTCGTATTTCTCGCGTGGTCGCTCACGCTGATTTACCTGCTCGTCGGACCGACCTACCGGCTGTCTTTGCTCGGAGTCTTCTCGGCGCCGGTGATTGTGCTCTTCCAAGGGGTGGCCCTGATTCCCGGCGTGCTCGATCCCGATCCGACGAAAGTCGCCACCACCGATGCCTGGCGCGAGACCCACTCCGCGATGTCGGTGCTCGGTTACGGAGCCCTCGCTCTGGCTGCCGTTTCCTCCGTCATGTTTCTGGTCCTCGACCGGCAGCTCAAGGACCACCATCTCGCTTCGGGGTTGTTCCGGAATCTGCCGCCGGTGCGGGAGTTGCTCGTCTCCGGCCGCCGCCTGCTCTGGCTCGGGTGGGGAATGCTCACCATCGGGGTGGCGGCGGGATTCCTGATGGAGCGCGATGGTGGTGGTGCGCATCTGGTGGCGGCCGTGGCCGTGTGGGTGGCCTATGCCGCTTTGGTCGGCGTCGCCCAGTTCCGCGGTCTGACCGGCCGCAAATTTTCGGTGCTCTGCGTGGTGCTGTTCGTCGCGTCGCTTTCGGTCTTTGCCTTGGTCTGATGGAGTTGGTCTGTCTCGGTCTGAATCACCGCAGCGCCCCGGTCGAGGTCCGGGAGCGGTTCGCCGTGCCTCCGTCGAAGCTCGGCGAGCGGGCGATGGAACTCGCGAAGTTGTCGGGGATCGAGGAGAGCGTGGTGCTCTCGACCTGCAACCGCACCGAGTTCTATCTCGCGGCTCCCTCGGCCGACGATGCGATCCGTTCGCTTCACGAGAAGATCGAGACCGGGGGTGCCGAATTTTGGTACGAGAAACGCCGTATCGATGCCGCGCGGCACCTATGCCAGGTGGCGAGCGGGCTCGACTCGATGGTGCTCGGGGAAACCGAGATCTTCGGGCAGGTGAAGGAGGCCTACCGTTGCGCCCACGGGGCCGGTGCGACATCGGGCACGCTCAACCGCCTGTTCCAGCGGGCCTTCGGGGTCGGTAAGAAGATCCGCACCGAGACGAAGATCCAGGAAGGGGCGACCTCGGTGGCGGGCACGGCCGTCGAGCTGGCCGAGAAGATTTTCGGCAAGCTGAAGGGCTGCCGCGTGATCGTGATCGGGGCCGGCGAAATGAGCCGCCAGACGGCCCAAGCTCTGGTTTCGCGCGGGGCTTCCAGCGTGTTCGTGACGAACCGTTCCTTTGAGCGCGCCGAGCAGCTCGCCGAGGAGATGGGCGGGCGTGCGGTGAGTTTCGACGAGTGGCAGGGGGTACTCGCCGGGGTGGATGTCGTGATTTCCTCAACCAGCGCGCCACACCCGGTGGTGATGCCTTTTCATATCGAGGCCGTCCGGCGGGTGAGGAAGTTCCGCCCGCTGTTTCTGATCGACATCGCCGTGCCGCGGGACATCGATCCGGCGGTCGCCGAGATCGAAGAGGTCTACCTCTACGACATCGACACGCTCGAGCAACTGGCGTCGGAAGCCCGGGGGCGTCGCGAGCGCCAGATCGAGGAATGCCGGCGGATCATCGACGACGAACTCGTGAAGCTGAATCTTCCCGGAACATGACGAATCAACGAATCATCATCGGAACCCGCGGCAGCGATCTGGCGCTGGTCCAGGCGACCGCGACCGAAGCGGCGCTGCGCGACGCCTTTCCCGAACTGGAGCTGGTGCGCGAGGTGATCCGGACGACCGGCGACCGCAGGACCGATGTCGCGCTTTCCGAAGTCGCGAAGGTCGAAGGCGTGCTCGACAAAGGAGTGTTCACCAAAGAGCTCGAGATCGCGTTGGAGGACAAATCGATTGATGTCGCGGTCCACTCGCTGAAGGACGTTCCGACGGTTCTTGAGCCCGGTTTCGAAATTGCCGGGACACTCCCGCGGGCGCCGATCCGCGACGTGCTCGTGATGACCGTCCCGGGTGGAATCGATGCTCTGCCGGAAGGCGCGACGGTCGGGACCAGCAGCGTGCGGCGCGCGCGTCAGCTGGAGTGGCTGAGGCCGGATCTGAAGGTGGTTGATATCCGAGGTAACGTCCCGACCCGCCTGCGCAAGGTGGCGGCCGGGGAGTTCGATGCGATCATGCTGGCCGAGGCCGGTCTGGTGCGTCTGGGACACCCGATGGACCGAGTGTGCGAGGTGGAGGGCGTGTCGCTGCACTTCGCTCCGCTTGATGAGGAACAGTTCTTTCCTGCGGCGGGGCAGGGTGCGATCGGCTTCGAGATCCGGAGTGGCGACGATGTCACCCGCGAGCGGATCGCGTCGATTGTCGACGGTCCGACTTTGGTCCGTGTCACCGCTGAGCGCGAATTCCTGCGTTTGCTCGACGCCGGGTGCCACACGCCGGTGGGGGTATTCACGATTCTCGACGGCGAAAATCTGACAATGGCGGCTCGCGTGTTCCCCGACGAGGGAGGGGAGCCGAAAACGGGACGGGTTGGCGGCTCGGACCCGATCACCGTGGCAAAGGAACTTTTCGAATCACTGGCATGAAGAACGAAGGCATCTGTTATCTGGTTGGCGCCGGTCCGGGGGATCTCGGGCTCGTCACGCTTCGGGCGAAAGAGGTCGTGGAGCTGGCGGACGTGGTCGTCTACGATGCGCTTAGTAGTCCGGAAATCCTGCGTTGGATGAAGCCGGGGGCCGAGAAGATCTACGTCGGCAAGCGGGCCAAGGATCACGCGCTTTCGCAGGACGGGATCAACAAGCTGATCGTCGAAAAGACCGGTGAGGGCAAGAAGGTCGTCCGGCTGAAGGGCGGCGACCCCATGATCTTCGGTCGCGGTGGCGAGGAGGCTGCGGAACTGGCGGAGGCCGGAGTGGCGTTCGAGATCGTGCCGGGAATCAGCTCGTCGATCGGCGGGCCTGCCTACGCGGGGATCCCGGTAACCCATCGCGACCACTGCTCGCAGCTGACGATCTTCACCGGCCACGAGGACCCGACCAAGGGCGAAAGCTCGATCGATTACGGGCAGATCGCCAGTGCGCCGGGAACCAAGGTTTTCCTCATGGGCGTTTCTCGGCTTCGCGACATCGCCTCTGCATTGGTCGATGGCGGAGCGGCGCCCGAGACGCCGATCGCGCTGGTCCGCTGGGCGACGACGGGTTCGCAGAAGACGATCGAGGGAACACTGGCGGACATTGCCGACATCGCCGAGCGCGAGGATTTCAAGAGTCCGGCGGTGGCGGTGATCGGTGGGGTGGTCACCGAGCGGAAGAAGATCAACTGGTTCGAGAACCGGCCGCTATTCGGCAAACGCATTGTCGTGACCCGCACGCGGGCGCAGGCCGGCGGTCTCAGTCGTGAGTTGTCCGGGCTCGGGGCGGATGTCGTCGAGTTGCCGACGATCCGGATCGAAACTCCCGACGACCGGCAGGGCTTTGTTGAGTCGGTAGCCCATGCCCACGAGTACGACTGGCTGGTGTTCTCCAGCCCGAACGGAGTCGAGCGATTCTTCAACGCGTTTTTCGCCGCCTACGAGGATGCCCGCAGTTTGGGAAATCCGAAGATTGCGGTGATCGGCGAGGGGACGGCGAAGAAGGTGCGCGAATACCGCTTCGGTGTGGACCTCATCCCGAAGCGCTTCGTGGCGGAGGGCTTGATCGAGGCGTTCAAGGACGAGTCGATCGAGAACCTCACGATGCTGTGGGTGCGGGCGCAGGAAGCGCGCGACGTGATCTTCGATGGATTGAACGCGATGGGGGCGATCGTCGACGAGTGTGCCGCCTACAAGACCGTGCCGGAAACGGAGGACCCGACGGGTGCCGTTGACCGCTTCAAGACCGAGGGCGCGGACCTCGTGACCTTCACCTCGAGTTCGACCGTGGAAAACTTCTTCAAGATGGGGCTTCCGTGGCCGGAAGGCTGTGTTGCCGGCAGCATCGGTCCCGTCACCAGCGAGACGCTGCGCAAGCACGGGGTCGAACCGGCCTTCGAAGCCGAGCAGCACGACATCCCCGGCTTGGTGGCCGCGATCCGCGAATGGGCGGGTGCCTGAGTTTCGGTCCGTGGGTTGTTGTTGTCCCGGGTTGGTCGGGTGGCCTAGCCTCCGGCTGTGGATGAAGCTGTATCGCAACTGATCGACGCCGCGCTGGAAGAGGACATCGGCCCCGGGGATCTGACTTCGGAGTATTTCGTTCCGGCGGATGCAAAGGTGCGCGCCTTTGTCGTGGCGCGCGATGATGGGGTGCTCGCAGGCACCGAAGTTGCGGTGGAGGTCTTCCGACGGGTGAGCCCGGACATCGATGTGCAGGTTCTCGTCAATGAAGGCGCGAAAGTCGGAAAGGGTGCGCACGTCATCTCGCTGACCGGTCCTGCCCGCGGTGTGCTCACGGCCGAGCGGACGGCCTTGAATTTCCTTCAACGACTCTCCGGAGTCGCCACGGCCACCCGCCGCTACGTCGACGAGATCGCCGATGCCTCGGCGAGGATTCTCGACACCCGCAAGACCACACCCGGCTGGCGTTTGCTCGAAAAAGCGGCGGTGGTTGCAGGTGGAGGGACGAATCACCGAATGGGTCTCTACGACCGAGTGATGGTGAAGGACAACCATCTCGTCGCGCAGCACGACACCGAGGCGCTGCAAGCGGCGATCCGCCGGTTGAAAGAGGAGCATCCCGGTGTCGAGGTTGAACTCGAAGCCGACCGGCTCGAACAGGTTGCGATATTTCTCGAACTCGAAGGCGTCGATCACATCCTCCTCGACAACATGAGTCTGATGGATCTGACCGAAGCGGTGGCGCTCCGCGGCGACCGCCTGACTCCGCGACTCGAAGCGAGTGGTGGAGTGACGCTCGAGACAGCGCGATCGATCGCGATGACCGGAGTCGATTTCGTTTCGGTCGGAGCGATCACCCACTCGGCGGTCGCGCTCGATCTCGGTCTCGATTTTGTGCCTCTGGAGGAGGAATGATCGCGCTGCCCGACGGCTGGTCGATCGAGTGGCTGGAGGAAGTCGACTCGACCAACGAGCACCTCAAGCGCGGTTCGTATCAGCACGGGCATGTCGTCGTGGCGGATCGCCAAACCCATGGTCGGGGGCGTCGCGGTGCGGTGTGGCACTCCGAACCCGGTGGGGGACTTGCCTTTTCTGTAATGCTGCGTCCTTCCGAGCCTCGCGGGCTATGGCCGAGGCTGGCCTTGGCGGCTGGTCTTGCGGTGGCCGAAGGTTTGGGACGTTTGGGAATCGAAGCCGGCGTGAAGTGGCCGAACGATGTCTGGATCGGCGACAAGAAGGTCGCGGGGATTCTCGTTGAAGCGGTGCCTGAAGGCGCAATCGTCGGAATCGGGCTGAATGTGGGCACGCGGGAGTTTCCCGAGGACATCTCAAACACGGCCACGTCGCTGTGGCTGGCGGACCGGGTCGACCGGACGCGTGAAGAAGTGCTGGAGATCCTTCTTCCTCCGCTCGCCGCATGGTCAGCAAGGATTGGCCGGGACTTCGGCGAGTTGCTCGGCAGCCTGCGCGAGCGATGTGTTCTGACCGGGCGCGCGGTAACTCTCGATACCGCTGCGGGTTCGGAATCCGGAGTCGTCCGCGGGATCGGGGATCACGGTGAACTCCTGCTTGAATCATCCGATGGGATTCGGCCGATCCTTCAAGCGGATCAGGTGCGGATCACGTGAGGGTTATCTGCGTCGAACCGCCCCTTGGGTGGAAGGGCCTGAACAGGTCCACGGACGCTTCGATGGTTGCTCTGACGTGCGATGTATATCCTTTTCGAGTTTCAAAGCTCCCACCAGAATTGAGGCACGAATATGGACATTTCCGAATTCAGCGAGCTGATGCAGGGGCTCGCAGCACTTGCCTCTATTGTCGCAATTATACCAAGCGTCATCATATTTCTCAGGCGGCAGAAGGAGCAGCTCGAAAACCAGCGTGAGCAGCTCCAACTAGCGAGGATTACCAATCATCGCTACGTGATCGAGAGGTATCGTGAGTTCCTCCGGATTTGCCTGCAGTATCCGGAGATTTCCCTTGAGACCGGAGAGCCGAAAGCTTGCCTCGATAGTCAGGCCCGAATGCGACGGGACATTGCATTCGATATTCTCACTTCGATTTTCGAGTCCGCGTTTCTGACCTACGTGATCGACAACTCCCGATCGGACGCGGGCCAATGGGAAGGGTGGGACCGTTACATCGAAGACTACTGCCGGCGACCCGATTACGTTGAGTGGGTTCGGCGGTATCTTTTCCAAGATCGGCGGGAGAACTTTTTCGCGCCGGGAGGAACCCAATATGATCCACGTTTTGAGGAACGGCTTTATGAGCGCCTGCGCCCGCACCTGCTGAGGATGCAGGAGAACGGAACGCTGGAAGAGTTTGCGCGAACCGGGCAGGAGGAAGCGGGCTCCTGAGGAGGTTGGCTGACTGAGGGGTGTTGGGTGCCTCAGGCGAGTTCCGTGGCTTTTATCCCTTCGCCGCACCCGCCGCCTCGAACTCTGCCTTCGATGCCTTGCGGCACTCGGCGACGAAGTGGTTGCACGCCTCGCGGCAGAGCAGGGGAATCGAGCGGGCCGGCTCGCCGAGCGTGCCATCGAAGCGGCTGGCTTCGCTGTCCTCGAGCGGGGTGTCGGCGTCGAGTTGCCACAGGATCTTCTTCACGCAGCAGTTGCCCGGACCACAGACCTCACGGACGAGGCGTTGGGCACCGGCGTCGCTGATGCCTTTGGCGAATTTGTACATCCCGGTCTGGCGGCCGAGCTTGTCGCGGAGGTGCTGGACCTCGAGCGTTCCGTCCTCTTGTGCAATCCACACGCCGAGGGCGGCAGGGTAGAAGAGGTCGAGTGCTTGCCGGAGTTCGTTGAGGTCGGTCAGCAACAGCATCCAACCTTTCTTGAGCGAGAGCTCGCCCTTGGTGAACCGGTAGTGGCCGTCTTCGGCCCAAGTCGAAAGGTCGCGCGCCGCTCCGGCACCGCGGTGGATCTCGAGTTCGTCGAGCCGGTCCTTGTCATCGATGTGGCACAGTGCGAATGCCGAGTCCGCCACGTCGCGCAGGATGATCAGCTCGCCGATGCGGTTGATGCCCCGGTCGAGCGCTTGCTGAAGTCGTTCGGCAATCATGAGAGGTGCTTGCTGTCGAAGTCGGCGACCTGGTCGAGGATGACATCGGCCATGTGGCGCTCGGTGCCGATGGCGGAGGAATAGTAGAGGGTCTTGCCGCGCAGGTGATAAGGGTTGTTGCGGAACACTTCGCGTTGGCTCGCGGCTTCGCCTTCGTCCTTTTCGAAGCCGAGAAGGACCGGGATGTCCTGATAGCTGTGCAATCCGTCGGCGATGAAGAACGGCACCACCACGACGTGGTCGGTCTTCGACAACTTGTCCCAGTCGGCGATGAACGGCTGCTCTTCCATGTAGGCGTCGAGCACCTCGGCGTAGCCGGCACCGGAAGCCTTGATCGCCTCGGCCTGGTCCCTGATCGCCTTGGTCGAGTTCTGGTTCAGGCCGGTGCCGTGGCCGACAATGAACAGGGTGATCTCGGACGGGTCGACGTCGGGCGCGACGTCCTTCGCCCGGCGCAGGAGAAGGCCGGTCATCGACGAGTGGACTCCGACCGGCAGCGTGTAGTGCCACGTTTTTCCGTGATGCTCGGTGGTCGGGCCGTCGAGCCCGAGTTCGCGGGGGATGATCTCCTGGGTGAAGTAGCCCTCGCTGATGAAGTCCGGGACGACGTAGACCTCGTCGGCGTCGATCATGTAGCGGGCCTCGCGCATCGACGGTTCCTCTTTCCAAAAGCAGCAGTGGACTTCCGAGAAAACTCCGCGCGAGCGGATCTCATCGGCGTGGTCGAAATAGGGCGTCGAGGAGTCCGGGTTCTCGGTCGAACCGTGCCCGACGATCAGCAGGGCGGTGTCCGGCTTGGATGGCATGAGCCCGACCCTGCGTGGGAACGGCGAACGCGCAAGAGCAATGACGGTGTGGGTTGTCGAAACCGGCCGGAACGACTTGGATGGGGCCGTGATTCCGGAACTGCAGCTGTGGACCGACGACGCCCGCCGCGACGGCTGGCGGAACATGGCCGTCGACGAGTGGCTGCTGCGGACGACAGAGCGGCCGGTACTGCGGATCTACCGGTGGGAGCCGGACTGGGGCAGCTACGGGTATTTCGTGCCCGATGCCGAAGCCGCGGCGGCCTTGCCCGGCCTGAAGCGGGTGCGGCGCTGGACGGGCGGCGGCATCGTCGACCACCGGCAGGACTGGACCTACACGCTCGTGCTGCCGGGCCGCGAGGGTTTGGCAGGGGCAAAAGGCGCGGAGAGCTACCGGGTCATCCACGAGGCGCTGGCGGGAGCCCTCGCCGAATCGGGCGTCGGTGTCCGGTTGTCTCCAGCCGGGGAAGCGGCTCGCGGCGGGGAATGCTTCGTCCATCCCGTGGAATACGATCTGACTGATCCCGAGGGCCGGAAAATTGCAGGTGCCGGACAGCGCCGGACCGCCGACGGTCTGCTGCACCAAGGGTCGCTCGCATGCCCGGTCGACGGAGCTTTCGGGGAAAAACTTGCCGCCCGACTTGCGGATCGGGTCGAGGTCTCCGGCTTTTTGGCGGAAGCTGCTGAAATCGAGTCGATTGTGGAGAAACGCTACGGCAGCGAGAGCTGGCGTTTGAGGCGCTGATCCGTGCCGTTCCGCTGCCTTGGAAAATCAATCCCTTGGCCCGCCCCGTGCTGAGATGCCATGCTAGGCCTTTAGCCAACCCATGTTCGATCGCTACACCACGGATTCCTTTTACGATGAGATGTTCGAAGCCGACGGTTCCCTGAGGGGGCAGTGCGGCGACCTTTTCGAGCGCTTTTCCCAGTTCGAGCCCGAGGAATTCGAAGCGAGACGCAACGCTTGCGACGCCCACTTCCTGAAGCAGGGCGTAACCTTCAACGTCTACCACGACAATCGTGGATCGGAGCGGATCTTTCCCTTCGACCCGGTTCCGCGGGTGATCCCGGCCAACGAGTGGGAGCACCTCGAGGCCGGGCTTTCACAGCGGATCATCGCGCTGAACCTGTTCCTGCACGACGTCTACCACGAGCAGCAGATCCTCAAGGACGGCGTGATCCCGCGCTACTACGTCGAGCAGGCGAAGCACTACCGCCCCGAGTTCCGCGGCGTCGACGTGCCGAAGGACATCTACATCCACATCTGCGGGTCCGACTTGATCCGCGGCGACGACGGCACCTACTACGTACTCGAGGATAACGGCCGCTGTCCGTCGGGTGCCTCCTACCTTCTTGAGAACCGCAACGCGCTGAAGCGGGCGTTTCCCGCTCTCTTCGATTCGATGGGCGTGCGCTCGGTCGATTCCTACCCGCGGGAGCTGCGCGACATGCTCGAGTTCATCTCGCCCCACCGCGAAGGCGATGCCGTCTGCGTGCTGCTGACGCCAGGTTGCTACAACAGCGCCTACTTCGAGCACTGCTATCTGGCGCGCGAGATGGGGATCGAGATCGTCGAGGGCAATGACCTCGTCGTGATCGACGACTTCGTCTACATGCGCACGACGAAAGGGCTCGTCCGGGTCGACGTGATCTACCGCCGCATTGACGACGACTTCATCGACCCGACCGTTTTCCGAAAGGACTCGGTGCTCGGAGTTCCGGGCATCATGCGCGCCTACCGCGCCGGCAACGTGGCGCTCGCCAATGCGGTCGGCACCGGGGTGGCGGACGACAAGGCGACCTACTACTTCGTGCCGAAGATGATCGAGTATTACCTCGGCCAGGAACCGATCCTGCCGAACGTGCCGACCTATCTCGCGCACGAGGACTCGGACCGGAAGTACATCCTCGATCACCTGCCGGAGCTGGTGGTGAAGTCGGCCAACGAATCGGGCGGCTACGGGATGTTGATGGGACCCACCGCGAGCAGGGAGGAGATCGCCAAGTTTCGCGACAAGATCATCGATGATCCGCGAAACTTCATCGCCCAGCCGGTCGTCTCGCTGTCGCGATGTCCGACGTGGTGCGACGGGTCCTTCGAAGGCCGCCATGTCGACCTCCGTCCCTACATCGTTTACGGAAACCAGGTGAAAATCGTGCCCGGCGGATTGACCCGGGTGGCGTTGAACAAGGGTTCGCTCGTCGTCAACTCGTCGCAGGGCGGGGGAAGCAAGGATACCTGGGTTCTCAAGGATTGAGTCATGCTATCGAGAGTCGCCAACAGCCTATACTGGATGGTCCGCTACATCGAGCGGGCCGACAACCTCGCCCGCCTGATCGAGGTCAATGAGCAACTCGTGCTCGACCTCGGCAAAATCGACCGTGAGACGCTCGCCGCGTTGTGGCGCCCGGTCATTGCCAGCACCGGGGATGAGGAGCTCTTCGACGAGGCCCATCCCGACGGCCAGCAGTCGGAGGCGATCCACTTTCTCACCGTCGACCGCGAGAACCCCAACAGCATCGCCTCGTGCGTGGCTCTGGCCCGCGAGAACGCGCGGATGGTTCGCGACCAACTTGCGGAAGCCCTCTGGGAGGAACTCAACGGTTTGTACCTCTTCGTCAATTCGGACGAAGGCGCATGGAAGCTGGCGAATGACGCGGCTGGCTACTACGAGCAGATCCGGCGGGCGACGCATTCGTTCCACGGCATCGCCGCGGCCACGACCTTGCGCGGCGAGGCGTGGGATTTCATGGATCTCGGCCGACACCTCGAGCGGGCCGACAAGACCACGCGCTTCCTCGACATCACGACCTTCCTCGAGCGCCGGATCGACGAATTCGGCCTGACGGTCGACGAACACTGGCTGGCGATCCTCCGCTCGTGCGGCGGTCTTGGTGCGTTCCGGATGAAATACCGGGCCAAGTTCAAGCCGCGCAACATCGCCGAGTTCCTCATCCTGTCGTCGGACTTCCCGCGCTCGGTGCGGTTCTGCGTCGACCGGGTCGACCAGAGCCTCCACGCGATTTCAGGAACTCCCCGCGGCGGCTTCAGCGACGATGCCGAAATCAAGTCGGGCCAGCTCCTGTCCGCGCTCGCCTACGCATCGATCGACGATGTGCTCGACGGAGGTCTCCACGTCTATCTTGACAGCCTCCAGACCCGTCTGAACGACATCGGCGAGGAGATTTTCCGGACCTACGTGCTTCTGCCCGAACAGATCGAAGACCGGCCGCCGATTCCGGCGAATACCGTCTCCGCCGTGGTTCGTTGGCAGATGGAACAGCAGCAGCAGTGAGTTCGCTCCCGAATCCCTCGTCACCGGCTTGCCAAGGAGAGGGCGGTAGCGTTCTCTCGCTCCCGGTGACTCCCGGTCCGAAGTATCAGGTGCTGCATCGCACGGTTTTCGAATACGCCTTGCCGGTCACGGAAAGCGTGAACGCGTTGCATCTCGAGCCACGCAAGTTTCCTTTCCAGCGGACACTCCAAGCCTTTGTCGGAGTGACGCCGCCGACGCGCCTGCGGCGCTTCCATGACCTGTTCGAGAACGTCACCCATCACTTCGAGGTTCTGCCGCCCCACCAGAGGCTCGAGATCACCAGCCGGATCCGGATCCAGAACCTGAAGCTCGAACTGCCCGACGGAGCGCGCGAACTCGGGGAGGAGGCTTACGAAGATCCTGAGACCCGTGAGCGCATCTGGCCGTTCCTGCAGGAGAGTCACTACGTTTCCAGTCACCCTGAGATATGGCGGGAGGCGATCGATCTGACCACCGGGATCCACTCGATCTTCGACAAGGCCAGCGCGATCATGAGCTGGATTCACCGCGAGTTCCGTTACGAGACCGGATCGACGCAGGTGAACACGCACCTTGAGGAGGCCTTCGCGCACCGCCATGGCGTCTGCCAGGATTTCACGCATGTGATGATCGGCCTGTGCCGGGCTGTGGGAATTCCGGCGCGGTATGCTTCCGGTTACCTCTACAATGGGCCGCGGGATCACCTGGTCGGCTCCCAGGCATCCCATGCGTGGGCGGAAGTCTACCTGCCGAATGTCGGCTGGGTCGGCTTCGATCCGACCAATGACAACCTCGCCGACGAGCGATACATCAAGGTTGCGGTCGGACGCGACTACGACGACGTCGCACCGATCAAGGGCAGCTATCGCGGCACTGGCCACTGCATGCTGTCGGTCACCGTCGAAGTCGAGCGCCTCGACGCCTGAGAGCGGAAAGCCTTCGGCTCAACCGGCTTCCGAGAAGCTCGGGATCGCGGCTAGGAGGCGCTTGGTGTATTCGTCCTGCGGATTCCGGAACACCTCCTCGGCGTCGCCACGTTCGACGATTTTTCCTTTGTACATCACCGCGATGCGGTCGGCGAGGTAGCGCACCACGCCGAGATCGTGGGAGATGAAGATCATCGTCAGTCCGAGATCGGCGCGCAGCTTCTTCAGCAGGTTCAGGATCTGCGATTGGATCGAGACATCGAGAGCCGAGACCGGTTCGTCGGCGATGATGAGCTTCGGCTCCGGGGCGAGGGCGCGGGCGATCGCGATCCGCTGGCGCTGGCCGCCGGAAAACTCGTGGGGGTATTTCCGCTGAAGCCGGGGATCGAGTCCTACCGTTTCCATCAATTCGGCGACCCGGCGTGCGAGGTCATCACCTTTCACGCCCGGGTGGCGCTGGCGGATGGCCTCGGTGAGGGTGGCGGATACGGTCATCCGCGGGTTGAGCGACGCGTAGGGGTCCTGGAAGACCATCTGGAAATCGAGCCGCCGGCGGCGCACGACGTGGGCTGGCAGGGAAGTCAGCTCCGTGCCGTCGATCGTGATCGTCCCCGAGGTCGGGCGGATGAGCTGCATCACCGTGCGCGACAGGGTGGACTTGCCGCAGCCGGACTCGCCGACCAGACCGAGGATCTCGCCTTTCTGCACATCGAGGCTGACTCCGTCCACGGCCCGAATCGTCTCCGTTTGGCCGCTGAGCCAGCCGCCGCTCTTCTTGGTGAAGTGGGTGTGCAGGTCCTTGATTTCCAGATAAGCCACGGGCGAAGAGTGGGGGAGGCGTTCGCGGGTGGCAAGCCGCCTTGGCCGAGAATGCGAGACTTCCCGCTTGTCAAACCGCGGTTGTCTAGGAACCTTCCGCGCGTCCGGGGCGTAACTCAGCCTGGTAGAGTGCCTGCTTTGGGAGCAGGATGTCGTCAGTTCGAATCTGGCCGCCCCGACCACTTCTCTTCCGTTCGATTGATCGATCCGCCCGCGGTGTCCGTCTTCGCTGCCGAGGATGCCTCAGGTTGGTCCGGAGCCTTGCCGCCGACGAGGCGGTGGAACCCGGCTACGCGGTGTGACGCTCCGAACCACGTGTTGCCGGGGAGTGGTTACTCAACCAACTCGAGCTTGTACGGATACCGGCGTCCGGCATTCCACTCCATCACGAAGATGTTTCCCTGAGCGTCGACCATCAGATCGTGAACGTGGCGGAATACCGGGTGCTTCTGGCCGTGGAGGTGGGGGTGTCCGTGATCGGTATGAGAAGCATCCGGAGGGGGAGGTGTTCCGCCAGGGGCGGAGAGGACCCTGCCCGTCTTGCGATCCAGCACGAGGACGAAGCCGGACGCGCTCTTCTTTGATCCGGACTTCGGATCCTTTGACCAGCAAACGCCGGTATACACCTTGTCGTCGTGAAACACTGCCTGACCGGCGTAGGCCCCGGGAAGGTCGATCGTGTCGATGTGCTTGCCCTCCAGGGTGAAGCGCTTGAGCTGGTTCTGTTCGCGCGAGCTGATCCATACGACGGGATTGTCCGGGTCGGTCGGATCGATCGAGATGCCGTGGCCGTTCCGGATGTCGGACGCATCGTCCGGTTTGTGGCCACCCCAATGCCGGACAAGCTTTCCTTTCTTGGTGAAGTGAAGGACCCGGTCGGAGGAGTAGCCATCGATGACGAGGATGTCACCGCCGGGAGTGATCGCGACGTCGCATGGTCCGTAGAAGGTTCCCTTGGCCTCAAGTCCGAGATCGATGGTGTCCGGCAGGGTCCGGACCACATCTCCGTCCTTGGTGAGCAAGTTGACCGAACCGGTTTTCTTCGTGGCCTTGCCGGCTGCATCGAATTCCCAGCCACAGTCGACATGGACGACGAGTTCCCTGTCACCGTCTGGCAGCATCGCCACCCCGTGTCCGCCTTTCAGTCCAGTGCCGAAACTGCGAATGAAGGTACCGTCGGGGCGGAAGACATGGAACGCGTGGTCGGGATGGTCGGTGACGAGATAATAGAGCCCGTCATTCCCCATCGCCATTGCGTGGGCGTTGACCACCGGGGCCACGGCGGGATCGGCTTTGGTCCAATCTCTGACCACCCGGTAGCGTAGTTGGCCGTGACCAATCACGCGTTCCTCAGCGGACAGGACGCGGTCGTCCCTCTCATACGTGAATTGACCCATCACGGGAATGCTGAGACCGAAGAATAGAAGTGTGCGGAAGCGGATGACCGGGAACGGAGGAAAGGTTTTCAAATGAGACTGCGATTGGTTGGTCCGGAAGACTACTGCCGATGAGGGCGCAATTGTCCATCGGGGACCGTGGTGGAGACGAAGCCCTTGAATAGGGAAGCACGCGGGTTCCCGGAGAGAACCTCGTCTGCCTGAGCAGATGAAAGAAAAGCTTGCAGGATTGGCGCGTGGGTCTAATTGTAGACAATATACCAAAAAGCAGCAGCAAGCGTGGCGGAACTTCGGCACGATTTCTTGCACTGCCTCCGGTCAGCGGGACATGCCCTGCAAAACCCATCCAAAACCTCATCAACCCATGAACAGAACCCAGAAACCCTCCGGTTTCACGCTGATCGAACTCCTGGTGGTCATCGTGATTGTCGCCGCTCTCTCAAGTCTCGTCTTCCTCGGCGTCAAGCGAGCCGTCTCGGGCGCCAAGTCGGCCAAGTCCGTCTCGAACCTCAAGCAGATCAGTCTCGGAATCGAATCGATCATGGCGGACGGCGTGCAGAACGGCCACAACATACGGGGAACGTATCCGCCGTACGCCGGCTGGATCAAATCGCCGGTGTGGGCGCAGTTCAATCTCTACGAACTGCTCGGAGAAGAAGCGGGTCTTTGCCAGCTTGAGGGGAACAAGTACAGCTGGTCGGTCCATCCTTCGGAAACCTTCCTGCAGAACCCTCTCTCGGAGCACAAGCTCTGTGGCGACACTCCGATCGTAAGCATCGAGAATGCAACCTTCAAGGCGGGTGAGGGGCTGCGTGGAGGTTACGCCTACAACCATCTCATTGAAGGATGGGTCGGGCCGGCGACTCCTGAAGAGAAAGTCAAAGGCACGCGGGCCCACCGCATCAAACGCCCTGCGAGTATCATTCTCGTGGCAGAGCAGAATCCCGACAAGGGCGCGATCTGGTTCGGACCCTATGCCAACGCGATCCCGCAGGGCACTTACAAGGACAAGACCCATTGCCTGATGGTGGACGGCCACGTCGAGCTGATCGACAACACCAAGCTGGCGGATCTCGACGAGGCCAAGCGGCTGATGAAGCCGTAGGGAACCGCCTTTCATGCAAGTGATCCGACTTCTTGCGGTGGTCTTCGGCGTCGTTGTCGCGACGGCTGCCGAGAAGAATTCGTTCAATGACGGCTGGCGCTTCCTGACCGGTCCTGCGGAGGGCGCAGAGACGACGGCATTCGATGACTCAGGGTGGCGCGAAGTGCGGGTTCCCCACGACTGGGCGATCGAAGGGCCGTTCGATGTGAAGTACAACGCCCGCAGTGGCGGACTTCCGATTCATGGAACCGGCTGGTATCGGAAGCGCTTCGAGATTCCCGAAGACCAACGCGGGAAGCGCGTCGCGATCGAGTTCGACGGGGCCATGTACGACGCGCATGTCTGGGTCAACGGACATTTCGCCGGGCACCGGCCCTTCGGCTACGTCGGGTTCGAGTTCGACGTCACAAGGTATCTCAACACGGATGGCGGAAATGTCATCGCGGTGCGGCTGCAGCCCGAGGATCTCAGTTCAAGATGGTACCCCGGGGCCGGGTTATACCGGAACGTGTGGATTCGTTACCGACAGGAGACGCACGTGTCCCACTGGGGGACGACGGTGACGACACCGACGGTCGCCGCCAACTCAGCCGAGGTCTGCGCACGCACGCGGCTTGAGCATCATGGCGATGAACCTATCGCGCTCCGGCTCGAGACGCGTGTTCTTGACCCGTCGGGGAAAGAAGTCGGGTCGGCCTCTTCACCGGTCGAGGTGCAGCCGGAAGAAACCGCCACGGTCACCCACACGATGGAGATCAGCGAGCCACAGCGGTGGGATCTGGAAACTCCGCGACTCTATACGGTGGTCTCGACGGTTCTGACCGGAGGTGTCGCGGTCGACCGGACGGAGACGCCTTTCGGAATCCGCACGATCACATACAAGGCCGGTGAGGGCTTCTATCTCAACGGGCGCCACGTCCGGCTGAACGGGGTGTGCATGCACCATGACCTCGGTGCTCTCGGCGCGGCCGTCAACCGGCGGGCGACCGAGCGGCAACTGGAGATCATGAAAGAGATGGGGGTGAACGCGATCCGGACGTCCCACAATCCGCCCTCGCCCGAGCAACTGGAGCTTTGCGACCGGCTTGGTCTTCTCGTCCAGGTCGAGGCGTTTGACTGCTGGCAGATGGCGAAGGTGCCGAACGGCTACAACAAGTTTTTCGACGCGTGGCATGAGCGGGACCTGCGCGACATGATCCGGCGCGACCGCAATCATCCCAGTGTGATCATGTGGTCGATCGGCAATGAAATTCTCGAACAGTCGAAGAAGGACGGATGGAAGCTGGCGAGGCATTTGCACCGGATTTGCAAGGACGAGGATCCGACCCGTTTGACCTCCGCCGGGTTCAACTACTATCCGGCATCGGTTACCAACGGTCTCGCCGCCGAGGTGGATATCCCCGGATTCAACTACAAGCCTCTGGCCTACGCCGAGGTCCGGCGTCAGCACCCGGAGTGGCACGTGCTCGGGTCGGAGACCTCGTCGTGCGTGTCGTCCCGTGGCGTTTACCATCTGCCGATCGAGAAGTACGAGAGGGCGGACGACAACCAGGTCACTTCCTATGACCTGATCGGGCCCGTGTGGGCGTATCCGCCGGATATCGAGTTCATGGCACTGGAGGGGAGTCCCGCGGTGATTGGCGAGTTCGTGTGGACGGGATTCGACTATCTCGGCGAGCCGACACCCTACGGCGGAAGGGACAACTCGACGGATGGATACTGGAATGACGACTGGCCCTCGCGTTCCTCCTACTTCGGGACGGTGGATCTTTGCGGATTTCCGAAGGACCGCTACTTCCTCTATCAATCCCAATGGAGAGATGTCCGGGAGTTTCCCATGGTTCACGTCCTGCCCCATTGGAACTGGGAAGGCAGTGGTCATGAACGGATCCCGGTTTATGTGTACACGAATGCCTCGGAGGCAGAGTTGTTCCTCAACGGCGAGTCGCTCGGGCGCAAGCGCAAGGGACGGGATAAGCCGCCTCTCAAGGTGGATTTCAAGAACTGGACTGCGGGCGACTATGAGACCCCTTACCGGTTGCGCTGGGAGGTGCCTTTCCAACCCGGTGAGCTGAAGGTGGTCGCCTTCGAGGATGGCAAAGCGGTTGCCGAGGACGTTCGCCGAACCGCTGGACCTGCTGCCGCGATATCGCTGGTCGCGGACCGGGAGACCATTGCGGGTGACGGGTCGGATCTTTCTTTCGTGACCGTGGCGGTGACCGACAAGGACGGCGTTCCCTGTCCGACGGCCGACGATCTCATCCGTTTCTCGGTCGAGGGGAGTGGAGAGATTGTCGCGGTGGACAACGGCAATGCGGCTTCGACCGAACCTTTCCAAGCCAGCCAAAGGAAAGCGTTCTCGGGAATGGCCCTGGTGATTCTCAGGGCGACGAAGAACAGTCCGGGTCGCATCAAACTCACCGCAACCGGTGAGGGACTTCGCCCGGCCAGCATCGTGGTGACATCGAATTGAAGTGAGAGCACATCTTTCCATCCTGCTACTGTCGTTGGGCCCTGTAACGGCCGCCAGTGAGGATTTCGACGCCCTTGCTCCGGGTCCGCTTCCGGCCGCGGACTGGTCGGTGAAATGGGTGGATAGCCCTTCGACCCAGCAGAACCTGCTGCAGGTCGCGGGCGGGTCGGGTGCCGGCGGCACGAACGGAGTGGAGATCGATGCGGCGGTCGTTGAAAGCAACTACGACGCGACCTATCTGCACGCGGTTGCCGGTGGAAGCTACTCGGTTTCCGCGAGTTTCCGGATGACGATCGGGAGCGGTGTGCCGGACCAGGCGAACCACAATTGCTTCGGGGTCAGCCTCAGCACGACACCGAACTGGTGGGATGGCGACTCGATCGGGCTGTTCCTTTCCCGGCGCGACGGCGGGAAGCGGTTCGGGATCTCGGGAATCGGATCGGACGCGGCGAACCCGCAGTCATGGCAGCAGAAGGGGTGGGAAGCCAACTCCGAGATCGGGCTGCCCGGAACGTTGCCGGGGACGACCGCCACCAGCGAGTGGCTCAACCTGAAACTCACCGTCACGCCGACCGGCGGTGCGGACGGCCTCGGACGTCCGCTGTGGGACGTGCTGGGTGAGGTGCGGAACGAGTCGGGAACCGTGATCTTTTCCCATCTGGTCGAGGGTCGGGTCATCACCAGCAGTGCGGGCAATCCCAACGATCCCGCTGCGACACCGATCTTCTCTCCTGGCCAGAATCTCTACGGAACCATCGAGATCCCATGGATCAGCACCGGCAGCTACAAGGTGCTCGAAATGGGGCAGGTCCCTTCGCTCCAGGTCGACGACTTCGAGGTGGCCGCAAGCTTTGTGGCTCCGGAGCTTCCGATGCACGGTCTGACCACGGATCCGGGCGGCGAGGACCGCGATGGCAACGGTTTGCCCGACCTGTGGGAAGCCCTCTACGGAGCGTGGGACGTCGATCCCTCGGCCGACTCGGACGGTGACGGCATGAGGAACGGGGACGAGGCGGGGTTCGGGACCGATCCGTTCGATCCGACGAGCCTTCTCGAAGCAAGGATGGTGAGAGATGCGGGTGGCTTGTCGCTGCGCTGGACGCATCTGGATCTGCGTCCGGGGCAGCCGGAGAGTTCTACCGATCTGGGGCAAGCCGATGCGTGGACCGCATTTCCCGGAGTGCCGGTCATCGACGGGGGCGAGTGGAAGTTGCCGCTGGGTGCGGCGGATTCCCGGCGCTTCTTCCGGATCGGATCTGCGGAGACGGACGGTGATGGCGATGGGGTTCCGGACTGGATCGAACCCATGCTCGGCTTCCTCAGCGGGCCGGGAGGGGCGGAGTCCGCGAGGCTTCCGAGGTCGTATGACACCGACGGAGACGAGATTCCGGACACAACACTCAGTGGCGACCTTGCCGCTTTCAACGAGATCTACCGTAGCTCGGAACCCGGAACCCGAATGACCCGGGCGCAGGCGGCGCGGTTCCTGATCCAGTCAACCTTCGGACCGGCGGACATCGCCGAGATCGACCGGGTGGCGGGCATCGGGGTGGAGTCGTGGATCGAGGAGCAGATCGCTCTGCCTCCGAGTCTGACGGAGCCCTACATGATCGCGATCAAGGACGACTGGACGAACGGCACGGCCGATCCGGCTCTGGCCGGCTACTCCAGCAACGAGACGATCGTCTTCGGGCACAACTTCGTGACGCCGTGGGCGCGCAACGCGTTGTCGGCACCGGACCAGCTTCGCCAGCGGGTCGCATGGGCGCTTAGCCAGATCCTCGTGACCTCGCGGGGCGGTCCGATGCTGGCGAACCAGGGACAGGCGGTCGCCCACTACTACGACCTGCTGGTCCAGAACGCCTTCGGGAACTACGAGGATCTGCTCCGTGAGGTCTCGCTGAGCCCGCTGATGGGGCACTACCTCAGCCACTTGGGAAACCGCAAGTCCGACCCGTCGATCGAGAGGTATCCGGACGAGAACTTCGCGCGTGAGATCATGCAGCTTTTCAGCATCGGCTTGTGGGAGCTCCACCCGGACGGAACCCGCAAAACGGATGCCTTTGGAGAACCGATCCCGACCTACGACAACGGTGACATCACTGAGCTGGCACGCGTGTTCACGGGCACCCACTACGCGGCCAACAATTTCGGCGGCGGCTGGAGAGATGACGGTCGCTACATGACGGCGCCGATGAAGGTCTTCGCCTCGGAGCACGACTTTGATCCGAAGACGGTGGTCACCGGAAATGGCACCAAGCACACGATTCCGGCGCGCGGCGCTTCGGATGCGAACGCGCTGCAGGATGTCGCGGACGCCGTTCATCAGCTCGTGCTGCATCCGAACACGGCTCCGTTCATCTCCCGGCAGTTGATCCAGTTCCTCGTTACTTCGAATCCTTCACCGCAGTATGTCCAGCGGGTGGCATCCGTGTTCTCCGACAACGGCGTAGGCGTGACCGGCGATCTTGAAGCGGTGGTCAGGGCGATCCTGACGGACGACGAGGCGCGGGATCCGCTGCAGCATCTTGCGATCGGGCATTTCGGCCAGCTCCGCGAGCCGACCGTGCGTCTGATGCATCTCTCCCGCGTGCTGAAGATCGGCCGCCACGACAACCTTCTATGGTGGGACTGGGGAACCTACACGGAGGTCTCGCTCCAGGACCCGATGCACTCGCCATCGGTGTTCAACTACTTCCGTCCGGACTTCCGGCTCTTCGGGGACCTGGCGGAACGCCAGCTGGACTCGCCTGCGTTCGGAATCGTCAATTCCTATTCGTCCGTGTCGTTTCCGAACTGGCTGTGGCGCACCTGCAATGTCGGGTTCAAACATCCCAACGGTGACCAGTATTATCCCGAGCAGTCGGAAGACCTGAGCGAGCTTGAGGCACTTGCCGGCAACATCCCGGCACTCCTCGACCGCTTGTCGCTCTACTACTGCGGAGGCACGCTGGGAGCAACCAGTCGTCAAACGATCACGACCTCTCTCGAGGCCGAATCCGATCTGACCGAACGGGCCCGGCTGGCGGCCTACCTTGTCCTCGTCGCTCCCGAGGGCTCGTGCCTGAAATGAATCCATGATCCGACCCCAGCGATGATCCGATCCAGACGCCAGTTCCTCGGAGAAGCCTCGTGTGCCGCGATCGGCTCCGTATCGGTGCTCTCGACCCTGCTCAACCTGAAGCTGGCAAACCAGGCGGCGGCGTCGGATCTGACGCCAGGTGAGGATTGCAAGACCATCGTCTGCATCCTGCTCGCCGGCGGATGCGATACCTTCAACCTGCTTGTGCGCCGCGATGCCGCCGGGCATGCGGAATACGCCGGATCCCGTACCAACCTGGCCTTGGCCTCCGAGGATCTCATTCCGCTGAATCAGGCCGGAGCGGGCGATGGCAACCTGTACGGAGTGCACCCCGGATGCCAGGGGCTGGCGGACATGTTCAATGGCTCCGGAGCCTTCGCAGGGAGCGGCCGACGGCTTTCGTTCGTTGCCAATATCGGAACGCTGGTCCAGCCGACGACGCTGGCGGACTACCTGGGTGGGACGGTTTCCCTTCCGAAGTCCTTGTTCTCCCACATCGACCAGATCACGCAGTGGCAGACCTCGGTGCCCCAGGGGCTCGGCGAGTTGACCGGATGGGCGGGCCGGATGGCCGATGTCCTTCACTCGACCTACAACACCGGGGCAACCTCGATGTCGATCTCGCTGGCCGGCAACAATGTCTTCCAGATCGGCAATGAGGTGGCGCAATTCTCGATTACGGACAGCGGAGCCCTGCTGCCCACGGGCGATACGGCCGGTCTGGGGAGCACGACAGCGCGCAAGAATCTGGCGGTCGACGGGTTGCTGACCGAGTCCTACAACAATTTGATGCAGGACGCCTTCGCGAAGCACGTGAAGCACAGTCACGAGGCGCAGGCAGCGTTCAATGCCGTCTACCAGTCGATCGATGACTCCGCGATCGCGCCGCTGTTTCCGAACTCGAAGATCGCGAAGCAATTGCTTGCCGCGGCGAAGACGATCAAGGCGCGCGATGCGCTCGGACTGCGTCGCAGCACCATCTTCATCCAGCGCGGCAACTGGGACCATCACGGAGAACTGCTGGTCACGCAGGCGGCGATGCTCGACGAACTCGCTGCAGCGATATCGGCCTATCAGCAAGCTCTCGAAATCCTCGGTGTGGCCGACGACGTGATCAGTTACACCGCTTCCGACTTCGGCAGGACCCTGCGCTCGAACGGGCGCGGTACCGATCACGCGTGGGGCGGCAACCAGATGGTCTGGGGTGGCCCGGTGGATGGGGGAAAGGTCTTCGGGACCTTTCCGAGTCTTGCCCTCGACGGCCCCGATGATGTCGGACTCGGTGGCCGGTTGTTGCCGTCGACCTCGATCGACAAGTTCTTCGAGGAGATCGCCGCGTGGTTCGGTGTGTCGTCGACCGACATGCCGCTCATCCTGCCGAACATCGGTAGTTTCTCGGGCGAACCGCCGGTTGGATTCATCGCCTGAGCCATGATGAGAACGCGGTATCTCGTCTCGGTCCTTGCGGTCGTGCTCGGTGTCGGAATCCTTATGCAGCTTTTCCGGAGGCAGGAGGTTTCCGCCCCGGAGGCGAATCGGAGCGCGGAGGCCAAGGCCGGCCAGCCGAGCGGTGAGAGCGAAAGCGATGGGCCCAGCGGAATGGACTTTCTCGATGGCTACAGTGATGCCGGTTCAACGCCGGCAGAGGATATGCGTAAGCTGGGGCGCGCGGTCGAGGGAATGCTCTTGCTGTTCAAGGGGCTCGATACCCGGTTGATCGCGACGAACCGTCAGCTTTCCGATTTCATTACCGGTGCCAATCCGGAACGGCTCGCCTATCTCGACCGCTCCCATCCCGTCTTCGACGGAGAGGGAAGAATGGCGGACCGGTGGGGAAGCCCGATCGTGATTCACCCATTGGGCACCGGGCTTCTCGAACTCCGGAGTGCGGGACCGGATCGGGTTGCCTACACCGAGGATGACCTCAGCTTGCTTCCGGACGGACAGCTCATTGCCGGGTACGGGTCGCGATTGATCGGTAGCGAGTCGGAATGAAATCGACTCGCCAGTCGGTCAATAATGTAGACAATCGACAAAAAGATGAAATAGCTCCGGATGACCTCCGGTATGCTCGGGAAGTCAAATGCGAGACGGATTTCTACAGTCAGTTCTTGGGGTCACAATCAGTATGCCAGGCGCTGCCGTGGGGGGCGAAGGTGTGTTTCCCCACAAGATGCCCGAGTCCAAGCCGGACATCGAATTGAGTTCCGCGATGGAACGGATGTTCGACTATCCGGCGCCCCGGGCGCAGGACAATGAGTTGTTCTCGCAGTTCAAGTTCACCCGCCTCAAGGGTTTCGATTACCGTGATGGGGACGGCACGGTATCGCGCCGCGATCCGTCGCGCCCGATCCGGGCCAACGGGCGCTACTACGTCTGGTATACGAAGCGCGATTCCCCTCGGCCTCCGCTCGGGGTGAAGCGCGCTGCGGAAGCGACGGATACGATCCCCTCCACCGACTGGGATTTGTCCGAGATCTGGTATGCGACCAGCGAGGACGGATTCACTTGGGAGGAGAAGGGGGTGGCGGTGCGTCGCCCGGAGAAGCCCGCCATCGGATGGCGTTCGGTCGCCACTCCTGACATCCTTGTTTGGAAGGGGAAGTATTATCTGTACTACCAGGCCTTCGTCGAGACGAGTGGTATCCGGGGAGATGTGTGTCCGGTTTCGGTGTCGTGGTCGGAGTCTCCGGATGGTCCGTGGACCCCGACGCTTCGCCAAGTGGTGCCGTTCGGAGAGAAGGGGGAGTGGGATCAGGATGCGATCCATGACCCGCAGCCGGTGGTCTACAAGGGCAAGATCCACCTTTACTACAAATCTGCCTACAACAAGTGGCCGGACCATCGTCAGGACTACGCGGTGGCGCAGGGTCTCGCGGTGGCGGAAGACCCGCTCGGTCCCTTCGTGAAGCACCGGCTCAATCCGGTCCTCAATTCCGGGCATGAGACGACCTACTTTCCTTTCAAGGAGGGAATGGCGGCGATGGCGATCAAGGACGGAAACGAGCACAGCACGATGCAGTACGCGCCGGACGGTGTGAATTTCGAGATCGCCAGTGTCCTCACCCTCACGCCGACCGCCGCCGGTCCGTTCACGCCGGACGCCTTCACAGGTTCGGGAAACGGGCGGGGGGTCACGTGGGGTCTCTGCCACTTCATCAATGCCGGCGATCGCGACCATCAGCACACGATTCTCGCGCGCTTCGATTGCGATCTGAGTCTCGACTGGCACGATCCCGCCATGAAGCAGACCGGGATCTGGCACCGGCCGGAAGTGTACTTCAGCCAGGGACTGACTCGCGAGCAGCGGCAGCGCATTGCCACACAGAGGCCGGAGCCGTGATGCCGGAAACGCGAACGCCCGATCCGCACGTCTCATGGTCCGCCTGCTTTTCGCGATTTCGTTTCTCTTTGGCTTCGGTCTGCTCGGGGCCGAATCTCCGGTGCGGCGTCCCAATGTCATTTTCATCATCACCGATGACCAGAAGCGGGATGATGTCGGATTCCTGACCGGGAAGGCACTCACACCGAATCTCGACCGGATCGCAAAGCAGGGGGTTCGGTTCGAGAATAGCTACACCTGCAGTACCGTCTGCACGCCGAGTCGCTACGCCTGCATCACCGGCCGATTTCCCAGCCGTTGCACATCGCCGTCCTTTCTGGGCGACATCACGCCGGAACGGGTGACGAAGGTCTACTTCAACACGCATCTCGAGCCAGACCGTCCGAATCTTCCGAAGGCGCTGCAAGCGGCGGGCTACACCACCGGGCTCGTGGGTAAGTGGCATCTCGGACTGCAGGGTTTTCGGCGCGGGAATGTGCCGGCCAATGCGGACCCGAAGGATCCGGCGATCCGGGCCGAGTTGGAGCGGGAGCAGCGCGATCTCTGCGAGGAGCTGAAGGTTCACGGATTCGATGAAGTCTCACGAATCTATGCGGGAAATCCTCTCGACTCGGTCAGCCTCCGCAATGCCGGTCTTGCCCATCACAACATGGAGTGGGTCACCGAGGGAGCGGTCGACTTTATCGATGCGCATCACGACAAGCCGTTCTTTCTCTACTTCTCGACCACGCTGCCTCACGCTCCCGATCCGGTCGGCGGCATGCGCGAGGATCCGCGAAGCACGCCGGTCGGATTTCTCGACGAACCGCCAGCCTCCGGAATGCCCGCGAGAGAGAAGATCTTTCGGACGGTTGCGGAGGCCGGGTTGGCGGAGAAGACCGCTGGGAATACCTGGCTCGACGCCGGGGTAGGGGCCATCCTCGCGCGGCTTGAGAAGCATGGGATCGCGGACGACACGCTGATCATCTACTTCAATGACCACGGGATGGAGCACTCGAGCAAGAGCACTCTCTACCAAGGGGCCCTGCGCACGCCGAGTGCCGCCCGTTGGCCACGTCGGATCCGGCCGCAGGTGTGCGGGAAACTGGTTTCGAACGTGGATATCACACCAACCATCCTTGATGCCTGCGGAGTCCCGCCGCTGCCGGAAATGATTCTCGACGGGCGAAGCTATCTTCCGGTGCTTGAGGACCCGGCTGCCGTGTGGCGTGAAGCAATCTACGCGGAAATCGGATTCACCCGCGCTGTGGTTACGGAGGAGCGGAAGTACCTCGCGTTTCGTTTGCCGCCGAGCCAGGTGCCGGACGAGAATGAGGGAATGCGCCAGCAGTTCGCGATGCTGGAGGAAATCAAGCGCAGGCACCCGTGGGTGGACTGGAAACCGGATCCCGATGCGAAGGTTCCGCATGTCGGAGGCCCTCCCGGCGGGGACTTTCTCGTGCGCCTGACACTTCACGCGAGTCCTCCCTACAAGAAGAACTACTTCGATCCCGACCAACTCTACGAATTGGGCGCGGATCCGCTCGAAACCACCAACCTCGCGTCAGATCCCGCCCACGCCGAGCGGCTGGCAGCCATGCAGGGGCGTCTCGGAGAATTCCTGAAGGAACTCCCCGGAGAATTCGGAGAGTGGAACGGGCTGCCGGTCGATCCCGGGCACTAGCCCGACGGGCGGATTCACCTGTCCACTCGCAGGCATGCGCGATCGAGAGGAAGTTGGAGGTTGAGCCACCACGGGCTGCGTCTCTTCACTCCTTCGCCTCGACCGCTGCCGGGATCGGGTCGGCGGGCTTCCAGACACGCACCCAGTCGTAGCTCGTGGTCCGTTGTTCCTCGGTGCCGCTTTCGACCAGCCCGCCGTCGGCAGGGATCGGATTCCAGTCGTAGGTCTCGATCGCCATCTGGATGAATGCCGGCACGTCCCACTCAACTTTCGGCTCGATGCTGTAAACGTGCTTGCCGTCGAGGTAGAAGCGCACTTCATCGGGTGACTTCCACCAGGCGCCGTAAACGTAGTAGCGCTCCCAGTTCGCCGTTTCGGTCGGGATTGAGTTCTGGATCTGGGCTTTTGTCGGGTTGTGTCGATTCGTACGATGGATGAGATTCGAGTGGAAGATCCGATCCCATTTCTTGGCCCATGGTGAGGTGAGATCGGAAGTCCTGCCGACGCACTCCTGAATATCGAGCTCGAGCTTCTTGACGTGGTTGGCTTTGGTCATCAGCCAGAAGGTCGACGACATCGCCGTCTGATTGGCCTTCATCCGGCATTCGTAGAACCAGCCCGGTTGTCCGGCATGAAGTGACCGAATGATCGCGCCCTGATGGGTGAAGCGGTTTCCTCCGCGTTCGACAGGTTCGTCGAGTTTCGAAACGGTGACCTTGAGGTTGCCGTCAGCGGTGCGCGCGTTCTTCGGGACAAAGAGACCGGGCGGGCGGCCATACCATGACCACCCGTTGCCGACCGGTTCGGTCTGCCACTTGGAATCGTCGATGGCGGATCCCTCGAACTCGTCCGACATGTTCTTGACCGGGAGCCACTTCTGGCTGAGGGCTCCGGCCGCTTGGCCGGGGACTAGGTGCGGGTGGTCCGGGGCGGCGGGTGAGGGCGCTACGATGGCCGCCAGCAGAGGGGCGAGAGTCAACAGGCGTTGCATGGAGGTCTTGTTTGGGTTGGGTTGTTGAGATTGAGTTCAGCCATTCCGACTGGCGTTCTGCTTCGGGAGGACCGGTTGTGTCTTGCGGGCAGGCACGCCTGGCGCGTCGGGAGCGGATGCGTGGAGGTCGAAACGGGGCAGGATCGCCTTCAGGGCATCCCGCTCCTTTCGGTGGGCATCGCTGACTGCGGTCCAGTCATCGATTCTCGGGAAACTGATGAGATTCTCGGGTGACGTGCTGACGTCCCACCATTTGCCAAACCCGTCCCTGAGAACGTGGCGGCCGCGGATGATCTGCTTGTTTCCCTGATATCCGTAGATCCAGTCGCGGTGCTCCGATTTTTCCGAGAAGAGGAATGGGACGAGGCTTTCGCCGTTGATCTCGTAGTCCTCGGGAATGGGCGTGCCGGCAAGCTCCGCCAGGGTCGGAAGGAAGTCGGACATGTTCACGAGGACATCCTGCCGGCCGTGCTTGGTCATGCCCGGGGCATACATGATGAGAGGCACGTGGGTTCCCTTCTGCCGGTCCGCGTTGTGTTTGCCGTAGCCGCTGGTTCCGTTGTCGGCGCAGAAGATCAGAACCGTGTTGTCGGCGATGCCGAGTTCCGCGAGTTTCTTCCGATACTGCCAGACCTGGTAATCGAGGTAGTTGATGTGGTTGTGGACCCCGGGTCCGGTGACCGTCCCGTGGGTGTCGTAGTCACCTTTGTCACCGGTGACGTGCGGCTCGGTTCTGAAATAACGTCCGTCCTTCCACTCGATCACCGGAGTTCCCGGCCACTTGCTGTCCGAGTCCGGATTGAACCAGTCGAACGCATCATGGCCGAGGTGGCTGGTGTGGTAGATGAAGAACGGTTTGCCTGCGTCCTGCTGCCGCTCCATGAACTCGAATACGAAGTCGAGTTCGACATCAGGGCCATAGGTGTTGAGTCCGAATTGCTCGCGGGACTCTTCGGTGTTCGGCCACCAGCAGAACTTCGGCGATCCGGGCTGGTTCATCAGTCGGACATGGGGGTTCCAGTACCACCCGTGCTGGAGATAGGTGTCGAGGGGCTCTCCCGTGTCGCTGTTCACGAGCACCTTCTTCCCGTTGACCGGCTTCATCTCCATCTTGAAGTCCGTGTAGGGGTTGTCCCTGTCGGACAGGTTGCCGGGCGTGAAGCAGCCTTCGTCGAAGCCAAACCGGGTGAGGTCCCCCGCCATCTGCGTTTTGCCCGCCCAGTAGGTGGCGTAGCCGGCGCGCTGCGCGACGTGCCCGAGTTGCAGTGGCGAGCTTTCATAGAGAGGCCACGTGGTCAGGCGTCCGTCGGTGTTCCTGTAATTCCCCTTGTCCTTGTTATCCCACCACTTGTGAAGGTGTGCGTAACGACCGGTCATCATCATCGCCCGGCTCGGCGAACAAACCGTTGAGGCCCACGCATTCGTGATCCAGCAACCCTCCTCGGCGAGCCGGTCAAGGGCAGGCGTCCGGGCGCGGAACCGGGGATCGCTCGAGTCCTTGCTCCACGGGTCGGTCCATACCGAAGAACCGTAGACCGGCAGTTCCCGAGCGCTGATGTCGTCCGCGAAGATCAGGATCACGTTCGGCCGCGACGGCTGGGCCGCAGCGCTCACACCGCCGAGCGAGAGAGCCGCGAGGAGCATGATCTGAACCGGGTTTCGCATGGTTTCAGGGGGTATGTCGGATTCGGCGGGAACGGTGCAACCGAGTGTCAATCGACCTCGATGACAATGCGGTCGGTGAATCCGTCGCGCGAGAACGTCTCGCTCCGGTTGTCGGCCAGCGGGCGGGCGTCATCCCACGAATACACAGTGATCTCGGTGGTTCCGGGGGCGATGGCATGAATCATTCCGAATTTGTCGACCGTGGCGACTTCCGGATTCCCGGACTCCCAGATCAGGTTCTGTCGCGTCGCGTTCTCCGGCGTGATCCGGCAGCGGATCAATGTGCTCGCGCCTTCTTCGAGCTTCAGGGAACGGGGAATGACCTCCAGTGACTTCACCGGGACGTGGTGATGCCGGTCCAGCACGGCACCGAGACTCCGGTAGGCCTCACGCTGATCATTGGTGAGGCTTGAGGTATCGAGGCCGCTGTGGTGCTTGTGCCACCACGCGACCTTTACCGAGTGCTCTCCCGATTCCTCGAGGGGGTCTTCCCGCAGGTCGAAGAAGCGGCCTTCCGGGAAATTGGCGTGGGGAGCATAACGTTTGAAGTCCTTGGTGAACGCGTAACGAATCAGCTTGGAAGTGTCGGTGCCCGGCCGGTTGGCATTGTACCAAGTGTAGATCACTTCCCGGGCCTCGCCGGGCTTTCCAATGGCGTGGGGCCAGAAGCTGATGCCGTCGATCGAACGGGGATTCGGGATCTCGAGTCCCGCGGCATCGCACATGGTCGGGTAAATATCGGTCACATCGACGAGGCCTTCATAGCTTGTGCCCCCAGGGATCGTTCCCGGCCAGGAAAGAACCAGCGGAACGTGGGTGCCGTTGTCCTTGGTGTCTCCCTTGCCGCCCCGGTAGTCGCCGCCGTCCGGCAGGATGTGGGTGAAGTTCTCCTTGGTGCCATTGTCGCCCATCACGATGAACAGGGTGCGCTCCCGGAGCCCCAGCCGTTCGATCGCAGCGACGACCTCTCCGACTTGCCTGTCCATGTAGGCAACCATGTCGGGAAGGAATCCGAGGTCGTCTCCCTTCTTGTTCGCCTTCCTGTCCTGCCATTCGCGGAATTCATCGAAGCGCTCCGGTGGGCGCGTGTCGGGTGTTGGCTGGTGAGGGTCGTGAACCAGCATGAAGGGAAGATAGAGCAGGAATGGCCGCTCGCGATGGCGTTCGATGAAGTCCAGCGCATGCCTTTGGCAGATGTCGGGCCCGTACCAGCGTCGTCCGGTCTTCGGGTCGATCGGGTCGCCCTTGCCGTAGTCCCGCGGCACGCCGTCGGTGACAAGGTTCGGAGCGAGAAAGCGTTGCCCCTCGCCGACGACATCGAAGCAGCAGAACTCGTCCCAGCCGAATTCACGGATGTAGTCCTTGCCCTTGATCTCGCGGGTTCCGCGGGTCTGCTTCCACTTGCCGAAGATGCCGGTGGCGTAACCCGCCCTCTTGAAGACATCGCCGAAGGTGATGTCCGACGCGTGCTGCGACTTCGGCGCGAGGAAGTTCCGGCCATTGAGTTGGCCGCTCATCAGCGCGATGCGGGTCGGTTCACAGAGTGGATAGGCGAAGGCGTTTTCGCAGAGGAGTCCACCGTCAGCCAGGCGGTCGATGTGGGGGGTTGAGATCGTTTGCGGCACTTCGTCATCCCCAATCCGGATCCGGTTCGCTCCATAGGCGGTCACGCCGTAGTGACTCAGGTCGTCGATGAGAATCACCACGACGTTGGGTCGCTCGGGCTCGGCACCGGCTGCATTCGAAAGCGCCAGCAGGCCAACGAAGAGCGCGACGATCGGTGTGAGAAGCGGTTGACGCATGTTCATGGGGAATGTCGACGGGGGATGACGACGTGAAGCTGATGACAGGATTCAATCCGACCGTTCCGGCTGCGGACCGGAGCCGGTTTGCCGGAGAACCTTGATGAAGTAGGCTCCGCGCTCCCGGCCACTCGCCGCATCGGTGAGCCACGTCCGCAGCATCGCTGGACCTTGGGGCAGGAGGAGCTCAAACGCGACGGTCTCCGCCTCCGGACGAGTGTCTGCGGTAGCGCTCTTCTCTCCGATCGAGATGCGTGCCCGACTCGCTCCGATGGGCTGCGTGACGCCCTCCGGATACCTCCGAAGCTCGAATCGGTAAGTTCCGGCCTCCCGCACGTGGACGGGCCAGTAGCCATTTGGGAACAGCGCGTCGTCCGAGGTCTGGCTGGTGGCCCAGAAAACCTTTCCTTCGGTGGGGAACCAATCCCTCGCGGTGAACTCGGTGGGGTTCTCCGTCGGATGTCCCAGTTGCAATCGGGAATAGCGCTCTTTGGCTGAACCAATCTCTTCCCAGTAGTCCCGGTATGCCTGAAGGTGCGCATTCACGACGGCGGGATGGGCCTTCGCGACATCGTTTGTCTGACCGGGATCCTTCGTGGCATCGTAGAGTTTGCCGTTCACCAACCGCCAGCGCTCGCTGAGCACCGCGAAGGGGTGAGAAACGCTGCCGTTCGGTAGGGCGGACTCGAGCATGCCGTCTTGGTGCTCGACGACCAGCATCCGGTCGGGCCAAGTGGAGGATTCGCCGCGGAGCGGTGCTGCCATGCTTCGTCCGTCGAATCGGACGGGACCTGCGTTCAGGTTGCAGGCTTCGATCAGGGTCGGAAGCCAGTCGCGGTGGGTCGTGAGTCCGCTGAATTCCCTGCCTCCCGCAATCTCTGCCGGCCACCGGACGAAACAAGGGACGCGATGGCCTCCGTCGTAGACCGATCCTTTCTTCCCCCGCATCCCCGAGTTGAATCCGTCTGCCGATCCCGGCTTTCCGTCGCTTCCCGCCGAAGTGCCGTTGTCGCTCATGAAGATCAGGATCGTGTTGTCCTCAAGCTTCCGCTCTTTCAACTCCCGCATCAGCAGGCCGAGATTGTCATCGAAGTTTTCGATCATGCCGTAGAACTTCGCCCGGTTCTCCGGATGGCCCTGTTCGTCGAACCGTCTGCGATAACGCTCTGGAACACCGAATGGCGAGTGCATCGCATTGGTGGCGAGATAGACGAAGAACGGACGGGAGTCGTCCGTGCCGATGAACCGGAGCGCTTCCCGGAAGAAGACGTCGGTGCAGTAGCCCTTGAATTTCTCCGCCCTGCCATTTCGAAAGTAAGAATCGTCGATGAACGAGTTCTCCGGTGGATTGCCGAGCTCATCGACGCCGCCGGCTTTGTGGCGCACGGTTTCCTCGAACCCTCGGAACCGCGGGGCGTAGGGATATGGATCGCCGAGGTGCCATTTGCCGAACATGCCGGTGCGGTAGCCCGCCGAGGCGAAGTACTCCGGCATGATCCGTTCTCCCGGATCGAGGAGTTGGCGCCCGCGCGTCACGGTCCACGCCCCGACCTTGGTGCAGTATCGCCCGGTCATCAGGGCGGCCCGGGTCGGTGTGCAGTAGGGGTCGACGTGAAAGTTGGTGAGACTGACGCTCTCGCTCCGCAGTCGGTCGAGATTCGGTGTGCGTAGGGATGGATTCCCATGGCAGGCCAAATCGCCGTAGCCTTGGTCATCGGTGACAATCAGGATCACATTCGGCCGGTCTTCCGCCACGGATGGGGCGACGTGGCAGGAGATGCCCGCGAGGAGAGCGCAAAGGGTGTTGAGAGGACGCATGGCGGGGAGGCCGAAGCCGCGACAGGTTGTTCTGGATCGCGGATGATAGATTGTCTACAATCCAGCGTTTGTTCTTCTACCCATGCCAGCACGAATTCTTTCCACCGGTGCGCTCTTGGCGGCAGTTTTGCCCGCCCTCGGCGAGTTTCCCTACGAGTTGCCCCCTGAGAAGCCGGACATCCCGCTCAGCCCCGCGATGGAGCGGCTTTATGAGCAGTATCCGGGGGCGCGTCCCGAGGAGAACGAGCTCTTTTCCAGCTTCAAATACACCCGCCTCGTGGGTTTCGACTACCACGGTGGAGATGGAACCGTCTCGCGTCGCGATCCGACCAAGGTCATCCGGGTCGATGGCAAGTTCCACGTCTGGTACACCCATCGCGCCACGCCCACACCGCCCCGCGGAGCCGATCTGGCAAATGAGACGACACCGTCAAGTGACTGGGACCTCGCCGAGATTTGGCATGCGACCAGTGAGGACGGCTTCACTTGGAAAGAGGAGGGCGTTGCGGTTCCCCGGCCACCGAAGCCGCATCCCGGATGGCGCTCCGTCTCCACGCCCGACATCCTTGTGTGGAAGGGCAGGTATTACCTCTACTACCAGGCGTTTCTGGAGATCTCGGGGAAACGTGGTGACGATTGTCCGGTGTCGGTGTCGGTAGCCGATTCACCCGACGGTCCGTGGACACCGACCCATAAGATCGTGGTAGCGAACGGACCGGAAGGGAGTTGGGACCAGTATTCGATCCATGACCCCTATCCGCTGGTGCGGGACGGGAAGATCTTTCTCTACTTCAAGTCCGACTACAGGCGGAATGGAGATCACATCCGTTCCCAAGGTCTCGCGCTTGCCGATGATCCGCTCGGCCCGTTCCGGAAGCATCCGCTCAATCCGGTCATCAACTCGGGGCACGAGACGACGCTCTTTCCCTACCGGGAGGGTGTTGCGGCGCTGGTGATCCGCGATGGCAATGAGAACAACACCATCCAGTTCGCGTCGGACGGAGTCGACTTCAAGGTGGTCGCCCAGACGATCCTCATGCCGACGGCCGGCGGTCCTTACGTACCCGACGCCTTCACCGATACCAAGGATGGCAGGGGCATCAGTTGGGGGCTGTGCCACTTCACGTGGCAGGGAGGGAAGGGCAAGAGCCACAGTATTCTCGGCCGCTTTGACTGCGACTTGAGCCGCGATATCGAGAGCCCCTCGATGAAGAAGACCAACACCTTCATCCCTGCGGAGACTCACTTCATGAACAGCCTGCCGCCGGCGGAGAGGAAGAAGCGGTCTGAGAAACAGTGAAGGTGAGCAGGATTCCGAGTTCCCTGATGGCCGGACGGTGAGGATCCTTGTGGCAAAAGCTGTGCCGGTGGGTGCACTCGGCGATCTACATTCTGTGAATATCATTTACGTCCCTAGAATTTCGGCGATCCCAACCCCATAGAGTATTCCATGAAAAAACGTTTCCCCATTCTGGTGGCATGCACGGCGGCCACAGCGGCGATCGCTCAGGTTGCGAAAGACAAGGTCGGGTCAAAGGCCCCGAAGATCGTGAAGGCGGATGACGTTGCGTGGGGAGCTTTGAACCCCGCGAGGGGAGAGAAGGGTCCCCGCGCCGGTTCATTGTGGAACGACCGCACAGCCGGAGACGCTTCCGGTTTCCTGGTGCGCTTCGCCGACGGATTTTCCTCTCCGCCTCACATTCACAACGTTACCTACCGAGGCGTCGTGATCAGCGGTAAGGTCCACAACGACGACCCCGAGGCAGCCGAAATGTGGATGCCTCCTGGCTCATTCTGGACCCAACCGGCGGGAGAAGTTCATATCACCGCAGCGAAGGGGGAGAACGTCATGGCCTACATCGAGATCGACAGTGGTCCGTATCTGGTGCTTCCGAAAGAGGAGGCTTTCGACAAGGGCGAGCGACCGGTGAATGTTGTGCCGTCAAATCTCGTCTGGCTGTCGGGATCCGAGACCGATTGGATTGGGGACGGGACAGAGTCGTCCGAAGGCGAGACCCCCGAGATCGCGTTCCTCTGGGGAGATCCCGGTTCCGGACACAAGTTCGGATCCTTCCTCCGGCTTCCCAAAGGATTCAGCGGGGCGCTTGCGTCAGACGCGGGTCCGCTTCGAGTGGTGATGGTGAAGGGCGAAATCGGCTACGCCGAATCCGACGGAGACCAGACGACGGAACTGGGTGCCGGGGAATACTTCGAACTTCCCGCCAACGGGTCGCGTCACGTTGTTTCCGCATCGGAATGTGGGTGTGTTGCCTACCTTCAGGCCTCGGGACCGTATCGCGTGGGAACCCGGGAGTAAGGTCTCCGAAGCGGCCTCGAAGAAAGCGGCCGACCGGGGAAACCCAATTCGAAACCCCGGCCGGCCAACCCCAATGATTGCCAACACTCGGTTGGCGGAAGTCGGTTCAGTTGTCCTCCACCCTGAAGAAGCCCTTCGCTGACACGGGCAGGGGGAGATCGAAGGTGAACGATCCGACACCCGAACCGTCGGCCGCGGTGGTCAGTCCGGTATCGCTGAAGGGTGTCGCGAGGTCGGGTGAGTAGGTGAGCTTGTAGGATGCCGAAGGCGAACCGGTGAAGTCGACCTGGATGGTGTCGGCATCGACGAACTGGAACAAGGTCACCTCCGGGTCGACAGTAACGACGACCGGGAAGTCGTTCTCGTCGAGCGGATCGGTGCCCGCCGTGATCTCCGCATCATCGCTGAAGCCGTCGCCGTCCGTATCAGTCAGTAGATCGCTGGTACCGAGCAACGCCTCTTCCGCTTGGCTGAGCGTGTCGCCATCGATGTCGACTGAAGCGCTGTAGCCGGTGGAGCTGAAGTTGTCGGTCGCGAGGGCCGAGATCTTCGCGAGATCTCCGACCGGAGTCGCTGGCGCGGCATCGAGGGGGTCGATCGGCGCCGCGGTGTCATTGCTCGGGTCCGTGTTGTAGCTGTTCGTCAGCATGCCGTAGACGTCATTGGTTCCGTCGAAGGCGGCGGGAAGGGCGGTCGGGTCGCTGGTGAAGAACACCGAGCCGTTGTAGGACGCCTTGCAGACCGCCTGCATCGTGCCCGAGCCGGGACTGGTCTCCGAGATCTCTATGCGGAGTTTGAACCAACCGCTGGTCGAGGGTGTGAGTCCGGGATCGAGGCCGATGGCCGAGTTCGAGACCCATCCCGTCAGCGAGTTGCCGACAAAGAATCCGAAGTTGTCGTCGGCGCGACGGCAGACGGAAAAGGTGAAGCTGTTGCTTCCGTTTACCTGCCACCACGCGTTGTCGGTCGCCACGGCGGCGAGTCCGATGAAGCGGTCGTTGACGCCGTTGATTCCTCCGGTGCCGCTTTCATTGAGCGCCGCTCCTGTGGTGGCGAACTGGAAGTCGGATTCGAGGATGACGACATCACCAGCCACGGGTGTCTGGTTGACGGTGTGGTAGTTCCGCCAAGCCTTGGTCACGTCCAGACCATAGCCCTGGCCGCCGTCGACTCCATTCGTCGCACCGACGCTCCAAAGGTTGCGCTGCGATGGATTGGAGCCATCCCACTTGGTTGACCAGTCGGAAGTCGAAGGAGTGGTTCCGGCGGAGTAGGTCGAGAAGTCGTCGGATGCCACTTCCGGCGAGTCGGGGTAGCTGGTGTTGTCGAGAGGGTCCGTGCCGTGGACGTAAACTTCATCTTCATCGCTGAAGGTGTCGCCGTCGGAATCCGCTTCGCCATCGGAGGTTCCGAGGGCGAACTCCTCGGCCTGGGTGAGGCCATCGGAGTCATTGTCGATCGCGCCCGAGGCATAGCGGAACAGGGCCCGGCCGGATCTGCCGACGAAGCCCGCGTTGCCGTTCGGAGCGAGTTGCTGCGCAAGGAAGGCCTCGACGGGAGTGGCGGGAACCGCTCCGCCATCGTCGTCATAGGTGAAGGTCTGGGCGGGTCCGCTGTAGTCCCACGTTTGGGCAGTGGTCAGGTTGGTCACGGTAAAGCCGATGACTTCCCAGGCCTGGGTGGCCGCATCGGTGCAACGCGCGGTGTAGGCAACCCGGATGTCATCGCTTTCGAAGTCCGCGGTGCCGTCGCCGACTCCCGGATCTCCCGCGGCGTTCAGCCCCAGCAGGGCTCCGTCGATGATCAAGGCGTCGGCATTTGCAGTGTCGCTACGGTCCGGCCAGAACTTGACCGAGCCGCCACTTGCCGCGGAGAACTGGTTGTAGGCGAGCTTGAATCCCTGCACGGCGGTCCAGTTGTTGGCGGTTTCGCCGCGGATGCCGACGTTGGCCATGTTCACGTTCACCGACGGAGGAAGGGTGAACTGGTAGTCGAACTCGATCGACAGGATGTCGTCGGTCATGAATGTCCGGACGGCGGTTCCCGGATCACCACCGGTGCTGCCGAGAGCGCCAGCGCCGTGAGCGTTGCGGATATAGCCGACGCCGGAGTTGCTGATCGTGGCGGTGGCCGTCTCGACCTGGGTCGTCGTCTGGCCGAGCCACCCCAACTGTCCGCTGAGGTTGCCGTCGACGAAACCTCCCGCGTTCGAGAAGTCGGAGTGGAAGACGACCAGCGGATTGCTGTGGGGATCGAGAGGATCGAAGCTGTTGCTCGTTTCGAAGGAGTCACTGTATCCGTCGATATCGGTATCGATGGCTCCGGACGCCGCCGGCAGGGCGGCGAGTTGCGCGGACACAGCTAGCGCAGGGACAAGGTGGGCTTTTCTCATGGTTTTTCGGATTTCACACGACTCCGGATTGGAAAACCGGAGTCGTGACGGGTTGTCGGTTTTTGAGGGTTTCGGGCAGTCTCCCGGATGGGGGCGGGACGGCTGATTCGACCGGAAGCGGCCGCACTGCGGACGATCCGATACAGGGAGATGTTCGCGGTTCGGAATGCTTGCAGGAAATTGCTCAAAAATCTTTTTCGGAGGGGCCGGTACGCTTGGAGTTGAAGCCGGCCAGCGCGACCCTTGCAGGGAGCCCGGCTGGGGTGACATATCCTTGGCGAACATGAACAACGCGGTCCTGCATCTGCTTTCGATCAGCCTGGCGGTCCATTCCGTCGTCCACTCGAAGGAACAACCCGGACGCCCGAACATCGTGTTCGTGATGGCGGATGATCTCGGACTCGGGGACGTTGGATTCCACCGTCGGAAATTCGAACGCAAGGAGGTGATCGTGCCGACTCCGAATCTCGACCGGCTCGCGGAGGGTTCGCTTTGGTTTACCGACGGGCACTCGTCGACCGCGCTCTGCTCGCCGACACGATACTGCACGATGAGCGGCAACTTGAACTACCGCAGCTACGCGCCGTGGGGAGTCTGGGGAACCTTCCGTGAGTCACCCTTTGGCGAGGGGCAGGTGACTTTGGGTACGGTGACCCGTGACGCCGGCTATGCCACCGCGTTCATCGGCAAATGGCATCTGGGCGGTGACTTCAAGCGAAGCGACGGCCCCGGAATCTACCGGGGAGAGGACCGTGGAAAGGCCGGGCTTCCGGTGGACCTCACGCGCTGGGTCTCCGGAGGTCCGCAATCACTAGGGTTCCAGTATGACTTCACCCTTCCCTGCGGGATTCAGGGACCGGTGTATCTCGCCTACGAGAATGGCGAGTGGTCGCCTTTCTCAAAGGACTCCTCCATCATCCACCTCGATCGCGAGAGCGCGCTTGATCCCGGATTCGTCTCCGACAAGGGGCCGGGCCCGGGCGACTCAGGCTGGGACACCCGCAAGGTCAGCGGGATTCTTGCGGGAAAAGCGGTTTCGTTCATCCGGGGTCAGAAGAAGGACCAGCCGTTCTTCCTTTGCTACTGGAGTCCCAATGTCCACCTGCCGCACTGCCCTCCGGATCGGCTGGATGGCGTGGAGGTTGCCGGGCGGACGCCAAGCAAGCACCTGGATACCGTGATCGAGTTCGATGTCCAGATTGGCATGATCGTAGAGGCGCTGAAGGAGACCGGAGCGTTGGGCAACACGCTGATCGTGGTCACCTCGGACAACGGCGGTTTGGTCGACAAGGCGGGACAGCAAGCCGGCCACCAATCGAACGGCGGGTTCCGGTCGAACAAAAACTCGCCTTTCGAGGGGGGGCACAGGGTGCCGTTCTTCGTCCATTGGCCGGGGAAAGTCGCGCCGGGCAGCAGCCCGATACCGGTGACCACCCATGACCTGCTCGCGACCTTCGCGGCGGTGGCAGGTACCGATGTTCCGGCGGATCAGGCGATGGACTCGACGAATCTGCTTCCGCTGTTTCTCGGGGATCCGTCGTTCAGGAGGCCTTCGGAGCTGCTGTTGCAGGCCGGCAGCAAAAACGAGCTGATCTTCCGCGACGGGCCGTGGAAGCTGGTGATTCAGACCGATCGGAACCTCAGCAAGTTCGAGCCAATGGCGTTGTTCCATCTCGGGAAGAATCCGCAGGAGAAGGAGGCGGGCAACCTCGTCGGTGATCCGGCAGAGAAGGAGCGCGTCCAGTCGATGCTCAAACGCTATCTCGAGATCCGGCGCAGCAAGGTTCCGACGAAGGGTTCCTGATCGTCCGGAGATCGCTGGTCATGCGGTGATTCGCTGCCATTCGGTGATCCGAAAAAAGTGCCGGATCCCTTGCAGCGATCCGTGTACAAGACACATTTCCTATCCGTGAGCGAGGAACCCACTCCAAACCCCACCGCGCCAGGGATCGCAGGAGCCGAGGACAGAGGCATGTTGTTTTCGCAGCTGCTGATCGCCAACCGGCACCGGATTTACGGCTTCATTTTCTCGCTGGTTCACAACCACCAGGGTGCTGAGGACCTGATGCAGGAGGTCTCGATGGTCCTCTGGCGGAAGTTCGACCAGTTCGAAGAAGGCACCGATTTCGCGGCGTGGGCGATGAGTGTGGCGCGTTTTTGCTCGCTGAACTGGCGGCGCAAGCAGGCGAAGCTGCCCCTTGCCCTTGACGACGAGGACCTGATGAGGTTGGCCGATGACGCCATGGCGGTGGCCTGCGAGATTGATGACCGCCGTGACGCTTTGCAGCAATGCCTGCCACGGCTGCCGCAGCGTTGCCGCAAGGTTGTTTGGGCGCGGTATCAGGATGAGGCCACCGTCCCTGAGATCGCCGAACGCAACGACCTGAGTGTCCGTTCCATCTATCTGCTTCTCGAAAAGGCTCACGGCATGCTGCTCGATTGCATCCGGGAGCGCTGCAACCGCGCATCCAACCCCACCTGACATGGAATCCGAAATCACGAGCAAGGAGGTGGATCGCCTCGCCGAGCTGTTGCGCAGTGACTCGCTGCAGGAAGCCGATGCGGAGAAGCTCAGGAAGATTATCCGCTCCCATCCCGCCGCGAGGCGGCGGCTGGCCGAGCACCTCTACCTGAGCGCGGAACTCAGGGACCAACTTCAGGGCAATCCGTCCGAGGTGGTTCCCGCGCGGATTGCGTGGTTCCGGCAGCCGGCGGTCCGCCGGGCACTGCTGCCGATCGCGGCGGCGGTAGCCCTCGTGCTAGGATACGCTTGGAAGGCGAACATGCCTTCCGATGTGCCGCCGACCGCGGGCCCGCCGGAGTCCGGCGAACTCGATGCCGACGGGATCGCGGTGATTTCCAGAACCAAGGGAGCGGTGTGGGGCGCGTCGACCTCGCTGGAGGTGACGCGTCTTGAGAGTGGCTTGCCGGTTGGACCGGGAATGATCGAGCTGACGGAAGGGCTGGTGCAGATCGACTTCTACTCGGGCGCGACGGTCATCCTTGAGGCTCCGGCCAAGCTCGAACTGGCGAACCCGATGCTCAGCCGTCTCGACTATGGGAATCTCTGGGCCCAGGTGCCCGTTCCTGCCCGCGGCTTCCGGGTGGAGACCCGCCAGTATGACGTGGTCGATCTCGGCACCGAGTTCGGCATCCGGGTCGGCGCTGAGGGCGAGGGAGAGGTGCATGTGCTCGACGGCGAGGTCGAGGTCTTTCCCGATGCCGACGGCGGCGAGACGGAGAAGCTCGAGTTGCTGACCCGCGGGCAGGGAGTCCGGTGGTCCGCCGGAGGCGTGCGGGAGGCGATCGACGCGCGACCGGAAGCATTTCATGCCTCGAAGGGGATCGCACGCGCTGCACGCGAGAATCTCCATCGCTGGGAAGCCTATTCGGAGACCTTGCGGCAGGATCCCGACCTTCTGGTCGATTACTCTTTCATGTCCGATTCCCCATGGGAACGCCAGGTCGAGAACCGTGCCGCCACGGCCCTCCCGGGAAGCTACGGTGCGGTTGTGGGATGCGAGTGGACGCAGGGCCGCTGGCCGGGGAAGGGAGGACTTCGTTTTTCGAACTCGTCGCACCGGGTCAGGCTCAACCTTCCCGGTGAATACGACGCTCTGACGATGGCCTGTTGGGTCCGTCTCGATGATCTCGACTCGCAGGAGGTCGCCCTGCTCCACCCCGAGACCAACCAGCGGAGGTTCGTTCACTGGACCTTGGTGAAAGTCGCGGAGGACAAGGTGCACGTGCACTTTTCCGAAACACTGAACGAGGGGGTGGGGGAGCCGGTTAGGCATCACTACCACGCCGACTTCAACCTGTTTTCCAAGCCCGGCGGCGAGCTCGGTGACTGGATGCAGTTGGTGGTGGTCTACGATCCGGAGGCCGAACTCGTCCGCCACTATCTGAACGGCGTTCCGATCGATGCCCGGCCAATCATTGAGAAGCGGAAGCTGGGAGTGGGTGTGGCGGACATCGGCAACTGGCCGTATCACGAATGGGCGGCCGGTACTGAGTTCGAGGTCCGGAACCTCGATGGCGTTGTCGACGAGTTTCTGATCCTCAAGCGGGCTTGGACTCCTGAGGAAGTCACGCGTCATTGGGAAAGCGGGAAGCCCTGAACGATTAGCGGGCAAGCGGCCTCCGCCAGCGCGCCCAATACCTCTCCGCAGCGATCTGGGATACGGATATGCGGAGAGGATCGGGATCATTGGTGGGGCGGCTGACGTGGATCTCAGGGAATGGGCCCCTCGACCACCCGGTAGAATCCTTTATCGGCACCTCCGACACTGACGACATGGACCAATTGGCCGCCGGCACCGACCTGTTCGGAACCGGCGAGCGGGGCGAACGGGGTCGTGAGATCGGGTGAGTGCTCGAGATGATAGGTCGCGCCGTCGACGACATCCACCGTGGTGATCGTCAGGTCGCCCGAATTGAAGGTGACGCTGCTGATCCGGAGGTTGCCGTCCGGCAGGGGGGCGCCCGACTGGCTGTAGGTGAACGCGAAGTCGAAGTCCCGTGCCCTTCCGACCGGGGTGATCGTGCCTGCGGTGTAGGTGGCGTTGTCGAACACCACCGTTGAAGTCGGGCTCCCGAAGGCTGCTCTCACGGTCTGATTCGTATAGCCGGTGCCGTTGAGGTTGATCATCACGGTATTGCCATTGATGTCGCAGGTCGCGTCACCGGACGTGGGGTTGCCGGCGCCCGCGCTGCCGCTGGCGAAGAAGCCGGCCTCTGAGAAGCCACCGAAGGTCACGCTGCCGAGGGTGCCCGGGCTGAGCTGGATATTGACGATCTCCGCGGTCAGCACCTCGCCGGGATCGATTCCCGCCGAGCCGTTCCCGGAAATGCCGATTCCCTCGCCGCCGAAGCTCACATTGTCCGCCGTGCCGGAGCTGAAGCGGACCGTGAAGTCGATGTAGTCATCGGCCGATCCGCTGTTGTCGAGGTCCAGGTCCTGCCAGCGGCAAAGCAGGTCGATGGTCGGTGCGGCGACCACCGCGGTAGCGTCGAAGCCGGGCTGAGCCACGATGTTGCCGAGGTTCGAACCGCCCTTGCCCGGTCCGGGCGGGGCGACGTCCGGATAGGTGAATGCCGCGTCATTCCTGAGGTTGAGATCATTCGTGGTCAACGATACCGGCGGCGGCGCGACCGACGCGTCGTAGGTGAACTGCATGTCCAGTTCGCGGACCCGGCCGGTAGGGTTCTTGAGGTCGGCAGTTTCATTAACGTTGTCGAACAGGACTGTGGAGATGAGCGAGGCGAACGTCGCCTTGTCGGTGGCGTATTGGTAGGCGAGGTTGTCCGGGAGATCGATGAACACCGGTTGTCCATTGATATCGCAGCCGATCGAAACCGCGCCGCCGCTCGCTCCGACGCCGGCCCCGAGGCCTGCGGCGCTGAAGCCGTCGAAAATCACGCTCCCGACAAGGCCGGGGCTCACCTGGATGTCAACGACCTCGACCAGAATCTCGTCTCCGTCATTCAGGTTGTCGTTGGCAAGTTCGCCCCCGGCACCTCCCTTGACGCCGACCCCCTGGTTGCTGGTCGCGATGTTCTCACCGATGCCGGAGGCGTTGGTGAAGCGGATGGAGAAGTTGAAATAGTCATCCGCGAGGCCGTCGCTATCGAGATCGAGTCCGGTCCAGCGGAGCGGGAAGTCCGTAGCCGGGCTGCCGGCCGGAGGGTAGGTCGCGTCGGGATTCGGAATGATGTCACCGATGCTCGCGCCGCCCTGCAGCGGTCCACCGACTGTCGGGTAGACGTTGTCGTTTCGCAGGTTCGTGCCGACCGAAGTCACGGTCACGGGCGGTGGAAGGGCGTTCGGATCATAGGTGATCGAAATGTCGCATTGGCGGAAGCGGAAGTCGCCGTCGCTCGCCACCACGTTGTCGATGACCACCGTGGCCGGAGTGCCGGGAAGGGCGAGTTCGGTCACGTTGAACGTGAATCCACCGGTCGCGTCGAAAGTGTCCGCGACGGGGGTGCCGTTGATGTCGGCCTCACCGTCCGTGATGATTCCGCTCCCGCCGAGGTAGAGGGAAGCTGCGGTAAAACCGTCAAAGTTGGCGAAGCCGGCCAGTCCGGGTTTGGCGACGATATCGACCACCGTGATGGTCAGTTCCTCGAGGTTGCCGGGGCTCAGGTCGCCGGTCACCCCTTGGCCCGCACCGGTCCAGTTGACCTGAGGGTTGCTGTCGCGGGTGGCCTCGAACCGGAGTGTGAAGTCGATGTAGTCGTCGTTGCCTCCGACTCCGTCGAGATCAAGCCCGTCGATCCGGATCGGCGCGTCGGTCGGGGTTCCCTGATTGAATTCTCCGGGGAAGGCTCCGTTGGCGACGAGCGTTCCCTCGGACGGGGATCCTTGTACCAAACCTCCGGTGGGGATCACGCGGAGATTGTCGATGGTGATGGTGGTCTGGGCCTGCAGAGGCAGCGCACCCAGAAGGCAAAGGCCTGCGAGCAGGCAGGATGGGTTGGGGTTCTTCATGGATTTTGGTGTTCCGGAGCCGGTTGGACGGAGGGCTTCGGGAGAGGGTTTCGGGTGGTGTCCAACCAATCGGTTCCGATTTGTAGATTGAATACAAAAGCCACGTTGGTTCACTTGTTGTAGATTGTCTACAAAAAAGTCACCCATGATATTGCAGGGGTGGATCGCCATTTGGTGGAGCGTGCCGCAGCGCCACCCGAACCTCGGGAGATCGCGGTTGACGCTGCATTGGGCCGCCTACAGGCTGCTTGTGCTGTAGGTTCCCGTGCCGGTTGATCTCGCTGTTCCGGTCAAAGGCGGCCCGCGGTGACCCTGCATCATGAAGGAGAAGATTACCCCGGTTCGGACGATTCGTGACCAAATTGTCGGGATGTTGCGTGCCGACATCCTGTCCGGCCGGCTTCCCCGCGGAACCAAGCTCCGTGAGCAGGCGCTGGCGGAAAGGTTCGGAGTGAGCCGGGCCCCGATCCGCGACGTGATCATGCAACTGACCCAGCAGGGGTTGGCGGTTTCAGAGCCGAACTGCGGAGCGACGGTCAGCGAGCGGGCTGCGGAGTGGATGCAGCCGCTGATTGTGAAGATCCGGCTCGATATCGAGATTTTCGCGCTCCGGAAATCCATCAAGCAGATTGGCGACAACGACATCGCCCGCCTTGAGGAACTGGTCGAGGGCATCGGCAAGGCATGTGCCGACGGAGACATGGCGGCGGTTGCCGACCTCGACATTTCGTTCCACGAGGCGTTGCTGTCCTGTGCCGACGAGCCTGATCTCATCGCGATCTGGCTCCCCATCGTGACCCGCATGATCCTGCAATACACCCGGTTGGTGGAGCGGGAGGAGATTCACGAGGAGCACGTCGAGATCCTTGAGGCGGTGAGAGCGAAGGATATCCAACGGGCGGTCCGCGCGTTGAAGCAGAACATTCGCTGAATCTCCGGAATGGAGTTCGGAGTGGGCTTGCTCCGCTGACCAATCGGTTGCAGAGATCCTGTCGCATCCGACATGGCTGTTTGGCCGGTCGTGCTCGGAGCCGCGGCCGTTCGAACCCACAAGCCCATGAAATCGAATCTTCCGATCGTCGTCATACTCGTGTCAGCCGTGGTGGCCACGGCGGCTTTCGCGGATGAACAGCCGGATACTCCGGTCTCCGCGGAGCAAATGGACCGCCTCGGTATCACCAACGCCGACAAGTTGAGCGCGGCCTCGAAGAGGGCCCTGCAGTGGCCGGACCTAGGCAGCGAGTGGTTCATCGAGTTCACCGTTTTCGATCTGAAGGGTGACTTCGCCTATGAGGAAGGTGTTGTCCGGCGGGACCCGAGCGCGATCATCCGACACGACGGCAAGTACTACTGCTGGTACACGCGCAGCACCGGGCCGACCCAGGGATTCGGTGGCGATATCGAGAAGGACAAGGTGTTCCCGTGGGACCGATGCGATATCTGGTACGCGACTTCGGACGACGGCATCACTTGGAAAGAGGAGGGACTGGCGGTTCCCCGTGGAGAGCCGGGGGCCTACGACGACCGATCCGTCTTTACCGTGGAGATCATGGAGTGGGAGGGGACCTACTACCTTTGCTACCAGACCGTGAAGTCGCCGTACAACGTCAGGGTCAAGAACCAGATCGGACTCGCTTGGTCCGATTCGCCGCGCGGGCCGTGGACGAAGAGCGACGAGCCCATTCTCAGTCCCGCGGACAACGGTGTGTGGAAGGGGACCGAGCAGAACCGCTTCCTGGTCGAGAAGAAGGGCGACTTCGACAGCCACAAGGTCCATGATCCCTGCATCCTGCCGTATCGCGGAAGGTTCTATCTCTACTACAAAGGAGAGCAAATGGGGGAAGAGATCACCTTCGGCGGACGGCAAATCCGGCACGGTGTCGCGATCGCCGACGACCCGAAGGGCCCCTACAAGAAGTCACCCTACAACCCGGTCAGCAATAGTGGCCATGAGGTGTGTGTTTGGCCCTACAAGGATGGCATCGCCTCATTGATCACCACCGACGGCCCGGAGAAGAACACGATCCAGTGGGCGCCGGATGGGGTCAATTTCGAGATCATGTCGGTGATCAAGAGCGCCCCCCATGCGATCGGGGTGAATCGTGCGCTGGACCCGGACGAGGAGCCGACCGAGGCGCTGCGATGGGGGCTGACCCACCAGTATCGGACCGGCGACTACCAATACATCCGCGGCTTCCGTTCGCGACGGGTGGTTCGGCATGTCGCGAAAGGGGCTGACGGCAAGGCCGAGTGATTCCAAACGCGCTTTTCGCGGAAATTGCGCAGGTACCACAATCAGAAGTTGACGGCTTTGTCGTTTGTCGACAATCTGCAATCAACATGAGCAAGATTCCTCCGCAGAACGGCCGCGTGGCCCCGATTCGGACGATTCGGGAGCAGATCGCGGGTCGTTTGCGTGCGGACATCCTGTCGGGAGCGTTGCCGCGGGGATCGAAGCTGCGTGAGCAGGAGCTCGCGGAGCGCTTCGGGGTGAGTCGGGGACCGATCCGCGACGTGCTGATGCAACTGGGTCAGCACGGGCTCGTGGTGTCGGAGCCGAACTGTGGGTCACGGGTTAGCGATGCACCGGCCGAGTGGATGCAGCCATTGGTTGTGAAAGTGCGCCGGGAGATCGAGATCCGGGCCTTGAGGCGTTCGATCCGGCGTCTCGACGAGGCGGATCTGAAGAGGCTCGAGACGATCGTGGACGAGTTGGGAGAAGTCTGCAGGGAAGGCGACATGTCGCGCATCGGCGAGCTGGATCTGGCGTTCCACGAGTGCCTGCTCGAGTGCGCGGGGGAACCCGACCTGCTTGATGTGTGGCGGCCGATTGTCACGCGCATGATCCTCCACTACTCCCGCTTGCTGGAAATGGAGCAGATCCATGCCGAGCACTATGCGATTTTCGAAGCGGTGCGTGACCGGGATCTGTCCCGGGCGATCGCGGCGTTGGAACAGAACATTCAATAACGAAGAACCTAGTAGAACTGGATGAGTGACGAATCGTCGGGAAAGGCACCTGTAGCGGAACTGCTGATGTTGATCGGCGGCGAGTTCCGAAAGTCCTTCGATGGAGGATGGATCGACGTCGAGAATCCGACCAATGAGGAGACTGTCTACCGGGTCCCGCAAGGGGGTGCGGAGGACGCCCGGCTCGCGCTGCAGGCGGCCGAGGCCGCTCGTTCGGAGTGGGCTGCAATGCCGGCGGTGGAGCGTGGTCGCTTGCTGGTGAGCTTCGCAGGCAAGATTCGGGAAAATCGCGAACGGCTGGCGGGAATGCTCACTGCCGAGCAAGGCAAGACCTACGAACTCGCGTTGGGCGAAGTCGACGTATCGGCCGACTTCATCGAGTTTGCCGCCCATGGAGCCCGGCGCCTTGAAGGGGACATTCTTCCATCCGACAATCCCGACGAACACATCTGGATCCACAAGGTGCCCTATGGCGTATGCGTGGGCATCGCCGCGTGGAATTTCCCGCTTGCGCTGGCTTGCCGGAAGCTGGGACCGGCTCTGACGGCCGGAAACGTCATGGTGATCAAGCCGCCGAGTGAAACTCCGGCAGCGGTCATGGCATTGGGGCAGCTGGCGCTCGAAGCGGGCCTGCCGGCCGGTGTGCTCAATCTGGTGACGGGCGGGGGCTCGACCATGGGCACCGAACTGGTGACGAATCCGATCACCCGGTTGGTCACCATGACCGGAAGCACCGCGACCGGTCAGCGGATTTTCGGGATGTGCGCCGACAACCTGACGGCGGTGCGCCTCGAACTCGGAGGCAAGGCACCCTTCATCCTGCTTGAGGATGGCGATGTGGACAAAGCGGTGGAAGCGGCGATGGTGTCGCGCTACCTGAACTGCGGCCAGGTCTGCACCTGCAGCGAGCGGTTCTACATTCACGACGCGGTTCACGACGAGTTCGTCCGCAAGTTCGTCGATGCCAGCGCGAAGCTGAAGCTTGGCGATCCGATGGACCCCGAAACGGACCTCGGTCCGAAGGTCAACCGCCATGAACTGGAGCGGATGGAGGCCATGGTTTCGAGAGCGATCGAGCAGGGCTGCACGCTGGCCCTCGGGGGCAAACGCCCGGAAGGTCCGGCATACGGGAAGGGCTACTGGTATGAGCCGACGATCCTGACGGGTGCCACCAACGAAATGGAGGTGATGCGCGAGGAGGTCTTCGGTGTGGTGAGCCCGATCATGAGGATCGGAAGCTTCGAGGAGGCGATCCGGCTTGCCAACGACAGCGACTACGGGCTCTCCGCATTCCTCTTCACCCGGGACATGCGCAAGATCCAGCGGGCGGTGCTCGAACTGGAATTCGGCGAGATCTATGTCAACCGCGCGATGGGTGAACAGCGCCAGGGCTTCCACAACGGGCACAAGCTCAGCGGAACCGGCGGTGAGGACGGCAAATACGGCCTCGAGAACTATCTCGAGAAGAAAACCTTCTACGTGAACTTCGGAGACTAGGATGTTGATCGAATCGGAATCCATTGAAGCGGGGGCAGCGGTCGGGACGTCGACCGTCATCTCGATCGAGGCCCGGCATTTCACCGTGCCACTGCGCGAGGTGCTCAAGGACGCGAGGCATCCGGACCACAGCCATTTCGAACTGGTCACCGTGACGGTGCGTCTTGCCGACGGCACCGAGGGAACCGGCTACACCTACACCGGTGGGCTCGGGGGGCGGGCGATCAAGGCGATGGTCGAGTCGGATCTCGCGCCGTCCCTGATCGGGGTGGACGCGAGCAAGGTCGAAGAGATCCATGAGGCGATGGAGTGGCGCATCCACTACGTCGGGCGTGGCGGGATCTCGTCCTTTGCCATCTCCGCGATCGACATCGCTCTTTGGGATCTCCGGGGCAAACGGCTCGAGAAACCGCTGTGGGAACTTGCCGGAGGTGCCGGGCGCACCTGCAAGGCTTATCGTGGGGGTATCGACCTCCTGTATCCGCTCGACAAGCTCGTCGAGAGCGCTTGCGGCTACGTCGACGAGGGTTTCAACGGGGTGAAGATCAAAGTTGGCAGACCCACGCTTGACGAGGATCTGCGCCGCGTGAGTGCGGTGCGCGACGCCATCGGGCCCGATGTCGCGTTCATGGTTGATGCGAACTATTCGATGAGCGTGGAGCGGGCGATCGACGCCGCGAGGCGCTTCGGTGAGTTCGGTATCCTGTGGTTCGAGGAGCCGACTCTGCCCGACGACTATCTCGGCTTCGGAAGGATTGCGGATGAGACAGGAGTACCGCTCGCGATGGGGGAGAATCTCCACACCATCCATGAGTTCGGCCATGCGTTCCGTCGGGCCAAGCTCTCCTTCATCCAGCCGGACGCATCGAACTGCGGGGGGATCACCGGTTGGTTGCAGGTCGCCAGGCTATCGGCGGACGCGGGTATCCCGGTGTGTTCGCACGGCATGCAGGAACTGCACGTGTCGCTGGTCGCTTCACAAGCTCACGGCGGATGGTTGGAGGTCCACAGCTTTCCGATCGACGAGTATACGACCCGTCCGTTGAGGATGGAAAACCATCTCGCCGTCGCCCCGGACGAACCCGGTACCGGAGTTGAGTTCGATTGGGACAGGCTGGCTCCGTTCGAAACGACACGCTGATCGTATGAAGGCCGCGTTTTATCGAGGAGACCGGGTGGTTGAGGCAGGTGCGGGCGAATCGCTGCCGCCCGGGCCCGGAGAAGTCAGGCTCGATGTGGGCTTCTGTGGCGTGTGTGGAACCGACATGCACATCTATCACGGCCACATGGATGCTCGCGTGGCGAAACCGCAGATTCTCGGGCACGAGGTGTCCGCGACGGTGGCGGCCCTTGGCGATGGGGTGGGCGGTTGGTCGGTCGGCGACAGGGTGGCGGTGCGCCCGCTGAAGTTTGGCGATCCGGTCGGTTTCGACCGGGGGCATTCCCACGTCGGGAAGAACCTGAAGTTCATCGGAATCGATCTGCCCGGCGGCATGCAGTCGTCGTGGACCGTTCCGGCCTACACGTTGCACCGGCTGCCTGAATCGCTTTCGCTCGAGCACGGCGCCCTGATCGAGCCGGCGGCGGTCGCATGTCATGATGTGCGTCTTGGCGAAGTGTCCCGCGGTGAGACCTGCGTGGTGATCGGCGGCGGCCCGATCGGATTGCTGATTGCCCTGGTCGCACGCGAGAAGGGCGCCAGGGTCATTGTTTCCGAACCGAACGAGCAACGGATCGAACTTGTGCGTTCCCTCGGCTTCGATGCGGTGAACCCTATTTCCGGGAACGTGGTGGAGTGCGTCACCGAGCTGACGTCGGGCGGGATGGCGGACTGCGTCTTCGAAGTTTCCGGGTCGGCGCCGGGAGTCGAAGTGATGACCGAACTTGCGGCGGTGCGGGGTCGCATCGTGATGGTTGCGATCCACCCCCAGCCGAAGCCTGTGAACCTGTTCCGTTTCTTCTGGTCCGAACTCCGGTTGATCGGTGCCCGGCTTTACGAGGAAAGGGACTTCGACGAGGCCATCGCGTTGGCGGCTGCCGGGCGGCTGATGATCGATCGTTTGATCACCGATGTCCGCCCGCTCGACGAAGTCGGTGATGCCTTTGCAGCGATCGATGCGAACCCCGACGGAATCAAAACCCTGATTCGGTGCAGTTGAACGGCGCCCGGGCACCTCTGTTCTCCAACCCATGAGCATTCTCGACCAGTTCTCGCTCGAAGGCAAAACAGCCCTGGTAACCGGCTGCAAACGTGGAATCGGAAAGGCGATTGCGGAAGGTCTGGCCGAAGCTGGAGCGGATATCATCGGCGTCTCTGCTTCGCTTGAAGAGGCCGGTAGCGAGGTCGAGCGATGCGTCACGGCGACAGGCCGTTCGTTCCGCGGGTATCGGTGCGATTTTTCCGACCGGGCGGAACTCTACCGGTTCATTGCCGATCTCAAGTCGGACGTTCCGGCAATCGACGTGCTCGTGAACAACGCCGGCACGATCCTGAGGAAACCCGCTGCGGAACATCCGGACGAGTATTGGGACCAGGTGATGGAGGTGAACCTGAACGCGCAGTTCGTGCTCAGTCGCGAACTTGGCAAAGATATGGTGGCCCGCGGTTCCGGCAAGATCATCTTCACGGCCTCCCTGCTTACCTTCCAAGGTGGCATCACCGTGCCTGGCTACGCCGCATCGAAGGGCGGCATCGGCCAGCTCACGATGGCGCTGGCCAACGAGTGGGCTGCGAAGGGGGTCAACGTCAATGCCATCGCACCCGGATACATCGCCACCGACAACACCGAGGCGCTGCGCGACGATCCGGTGCGAAGCGGGCAGATCCTGTCACGCATCCCGGCCGGTCGCTGGGGCGAACCCTCTGACTTCAAGGGGGCCGCGGTATTCCTCGCCTCCGCTGCCTCCGCCTACGTGCACGGGGCCACGCTCCTCGTCGATGGCGGCTGGATGGGCCGCTGAGCCCGCCAATTTTCCAAAACCCGAATCAACCGAACCCACCAAAATCCATGATCGAAGGCATAACTTGGGCGCTCGTCGCCGGACTCATGCTCGGGCTGTACGCCTTGCCCGGGAAATTCACGAAGGACTTCAAGGAAGAGAACACCTGGGGTCTGTTCTTCATGCTCACGATGTTCGTCGTGCCGTTGGTGGCAACCCTTCTGATCATGAAAGGAGCGGGGGAGATTTACGCCGCACCGGAAGTGAAGGCGGTATTGCCGAAGATGGTAGCGACAAGCGTGCTTTGGGGAATCGGAGTGATGATGTGGGGAAAAGCGATCCATCACATCGGGATGTCGCTCGGGTTCTCGATCTTCATCGGCACGGTGATCCTGGTCGGTTCCCTGCTGCCGTTCTTTGTCGACGGACTCCCGCCGCAGGGCGCGTTCGCGGCGATTCTGGTCGGCTTGCTTTTCGTGCTGGTCGGGATTGTCGCCAACGGCAAGGCCGGCATGGCGAGGGAGAACGATTCACCAAAGGGTGCTGACGACGGCAAGGGTTCGATGTCGGCTGGAATCATGATCGCGGTGTCCGGGGGCTTGCTGGCGACCGGCTTCAGTTTCGCCAATGCGGTAGGGCGGCCTCCTCTGCATGCGGCCAGCCAGGCACAGGGTAATCCGGAGTGGGTCACGGCGCTTGCGGTGATGCTGCCGATTTTTCTCAGCGGAGGGGTCATCATGGCCGGCTACTTCGCGTGGCAGCTGACCAGCAAGAAGGCTTGGCCGTCGTTCGGGACGCCGAGTTTCCTACGGAATCTCTCTTTGATCTTCATCATGGCGTTCTTCCACTATGCCGCTTCAGCCGTGTTCGCCTTCGCCGCGTTCAAGCTGGGGAGTGTCGGGAACACCGTCGGCTATGCGATCTTCAACACGGCATGTGTCGTGACGGCCATCGTCAGCGGGATCGTGGTCGGTGAGTGGGCCAAGGCATCGGGGCGGGCGAGACGTTTTCTCTACGCCGGACTGGGCTGCATGGTGATCGGTATCCTGATCATCTCGTATGGCAACAAGATGGCCGCCGGAGCCCCCGAAGGTGGCGAGCCCGTGGTCGTAGCGGAGGAAGCGCCATGAAAGTTGAACGGCAGCCGTTCGGCGAGGTAGGCGGGCGCGAGGTGGATCTCTTCACCCTTTCAAGTGGAAACGGACTTGTCGCCCGGATCACGAACTATGGCGGTATCCTGACCTCGCTGCGGGTGGCGGACCGCGACGGGCGACCGGGCGAGATCACTTGCGGCTTCGATTCGCTCGGGGAGTACTTCAGCGAGGCGTATCGCTCCAACTCACCCTACTTCGGTTGCGTCGTCGGCCGCTATGCCGGTCGCATCAAGGATGCCGCATTCGGGGTTGACGGCGTTCGTCATGAGGTCCCGGCCAACGATGGGGAGAACCACCTTCACGGCGGGATCGACTCGATCGACAAGCGCGTGTGGGAAGCCGAAACCTTCGAGGAACCGGGAAAGGTCGGTTTGCGTCTGACCATCACGAGCCCGGACGGCGACAACGGCTACCCGGGCAACCTGGAGATGTCGGTGACGTTCACCGTGACCGAGGAGAACGAACTCTCGATCGAGTATGGTGCGGTCACCGACCGTGCGACGCCGCTTTCGATGACCCATCACGCCTACTTCAATCTGAACGGCTTCGCCGACCGGATCCTTGATCACGAGGCGATGATCGATGCCGACCGTTTCCTTGTCCCCGATGGGTCGAACGTTCCCGTCGGTGACGAGTTCGAGGTTTCGGGCAGTGTCTGGGACTACAGCCGTCCGAAGCCGATTGGCGAGGTGTTCGCAGAGGAATCGAAGGGGTTCGAGCATTACTATGTCTTTCGGAAGAAGGCGGGCGAGTTCGGCAAGGTCGCCGAGTTCGTCGATGCCTCGAGCGCAAGGCGGATGGAGGTCCTGACGTCCGAGCCCGGGATGCTTTTCTACACCGGTTTCTATACCTCCGATGAGCTGCGCCGGAATGAAGGCATGCGATACGGTCAGTTCCGGGGCTTCTGCTGTGAAACATCCCGCTACCCGAACGGCCCGAACCTTGCGGATGCTCCGGACAGCGTGCTGCGGCCGGGCGACGCCTTTCGATCCCGCACCGTGTTTCGATTCGGAACCGTGTAGCCGCATCAGGGACCCTCGTCCTTTGCCGATTTTCAATGAACGCCTCGATCGCAGAAACCGACTTCGCCTGCAGGTATCCGATGGCGGCGAGGGTGTTCGAGTTGTTCGACTTCCTGCCGAACGCCTACTTCTATGCCAAGGACCGGGATCACCGCTATATCGGAGTCAGTGAGTCGGTGTTGCGTGAGGTCTTCGGACTGAAGGAGATGGGGGATCTGGTCGGAAAGACGGACCACGACTTCCAGCCACCTGCGCTCGCCGAGGCCTATCATGCCGAGGACCGGCGGGCGATGGAGACCCGGCAGCGGACCCCGAGTGAGGTTTGGCTGGTGCCCCAGGTGAAGGGGCCCGCACGATGGTACGTCTCGACCAAGATCCCGCTCATCGGAGACGACGACCGGATCGAGGGTATTGCCGGCGTCATGTACCGAATCGATACGCCCGAGGCCGAGCTCAGCCACTTCCAAGAGATGGTGCCGGTCATCCGGCACATCGAGGAACACTTCCGAGAGCCGGTAAACATGTCTTCGATGGCGGCCAAGGTCGGGCTGTCGTCCACCCAGTTCAACGTGCGATTCCGTGCCATCCTGCACATGTCGCCGACCGAGTTCCTGCTGACGGTCCGGCTGCAACACGTGCGCAGGGCATTGGTGGCCACGAAGAAGGCGATCACCCAGATCGCCATCGAGTGCGGCTTCTACGACCAGAGTCATCTTACACGGAAGTTTCGTCGGAGCTTCGGAATCACACCAGCCCAGTATCGCCGGCGCTTCCGCTGATCCGCGTCTGGCTCGAAGACCGTCAAAATATACACAAATTGTATCTCCAGTTGTCCAAAAGGTGAGACGAGAGCCAGCGTATCTTTTCCAGATGAACCTGAGATCCTCCATCGTCCTCGGATCCGTCCTGCTTGCAGGCGCGGTTTTTGCGGAGGAGCGTGTATCCTTCCAAAACGTGATCAAGCCGCTCCTGTCGGATCGCTGCTTCAAGTGTCACGGGCCGGATGCGAAGAACCAGAAGTCCGACTTCAGGCTGGATACCGAAGAGCATGCCCATGAGGACCTCGGCGGGTATTTCGGAATCGTTCCGGGAAATCTCCAAAAGAGCGAGCTGCACCATCTGATCCGATCGGAAGATGAGGATGAGATGATGCCGCCTCCCGACTCGAACCTGACGTTGAGTGACGCCGAGAAGGATCTGATCGACCGTTGGATTCTGCAGGGTGCGAAGTACGAGAAGCACTGGTCATTCGTGCCCGTGCCCGAGACCGTCCAGGTGCCCTCGGCCGGAGGCGGTTGGGCGCTCAACGAGATCGACCGGTTCGTCGCGCGCGGCCATTCGGACAGTGGGATGAAGCCCGCACCGGAGTCACCCCGGGCGAAGTGGTTGCGCCGGGTGAGCTTCGATCTTACGGGGCTGCCTCCGACACTGGAGGAGATCGACGCCTTCGAGTCCGACACTTCGGAGGATGCTTACGAGAAGGTTGCCGACAGGCTTCTGGCGACGGATGCCTATGCCGAGAGGATGACGGCCGAGTGGTTGGACGTGGCGCGGTATTCGGACTCCTACGGCTACCAGAGGGATCATGAGCGGCGCGTCTGGCCGTGGCGGGACTGGGTGCTCCGGGCTTTCCGCGACAACATGCCATACGGTCGCTTCATCACCGAGCAGGTTGCCGGCGATCTGATTCCCGGGGCGACTGACCAACAACGCCTCGCGACCACCTTCAGTCGGCTGCACGGGCATTGCATGGAAGGGGGAAGCGTTCTTGAGGAATACCGCTGCGAGTATGTCGCGGATCGGGTCGAAACCGTGGGCACCGCATTCCTCGGGCTCACGATGAATTGCACGCGGTGTCACGATCACAAGTATGACCCGTTGACGATGCGGGATTTCTATTCGCTCGGATCGTTCTTCGCGAATGTCGATGAGTCCGGACTGATCGCCTATTTCAGCGAGGCTGCTCCGACGCCCGCGATGCCATTGGCAACTCCGGAAGACAAGGCGGCCCTCGCCGCCGGGAAGGCGGCGGTCGAGGCTGCGGAAAGCGAGTTGCGGCAGATCGCCGGGGCTGCCGAGGCGGACTTCGTCGCATGGCTGTCGGATCCGGAGAGAGGCGGCGAGTCCGGAGGCCTTGAGGTCGCACTCGACTTCGAGTCCGTAGAAAAGATCGACGGAAGGCAAGGACGGCTTGTGAACGACGCCAATCCCGAGCATTCCGGAACGACGAAGCTGCTCAACCGGATTGTCGAGAATGGACGGAGCGGTCGCGCGATCTTGGTTACCGGTGACGATTCGGTTGAGGTGCATGATGTCGGAGCCTACGACCGGGATCAGCCGTGGTCGGCCGCGGTCTGGATCAAGCCGTCGGAGATTGCGCCGCGAGCCAATATCCTGAGCCGTGGCAAGGGTGCCGACGACTCGGCGTGCATGGGCTATGAGTTCCTTCTGAGCGATGGCAAGCCGACGGCTTCGCTTGCCCACTTCTGGCCGGGTGACGCCGTGAGGGTGCAGACGCGCGAGCCGGTGGAGGCGGGCAAGTGGGTCCATCTCGGCGTGACCTACGATGGATCCAGTAAGGCTTCCGGTCTCAGGATTTTCGTCAATGGCAGCGAGGCCGAGACCGTGGTCGTTCGGGACGGCCTGACGCGGAGCATCAACCAGTTCACCCGGGTCGGGAACGGCGACAAGCTGGGTTTGGTTCTCGGGGAACGCTTCAGGGACTCCGGCTTGCGGAACGGCCTGGTCGACGGCTTCCGCTTCTGGAGTCGGGAAGCCAGTTCGCTGGAGATCGCCGAAGCCTGCGTCGTGGGGACTCTGTCGGAGCTGCTCGCCAAGGCACCGGACGAACTCGATGAAGGGGAGCGGAGCCGCCTAAGGGAGCATTTCCTGCTCGCCGTTCATCCGTCGAGCCGGACGGCCCGACAGGCGCTTCAAGAGGAGCGGGCAGGGTGGAACAAGGTGATGGACTCCATTCCTGCGATCTCGGTAATGCGGGAAATGGAAACGCCACGGAAGGCCTATATCCTCGAACGCGGCGCTTACGACAGTCACGGAGAGGAAGTCAGCCCCGATACTCCCGGATTTCTTCCGCCGATGGCCCCGGATCTGCCGAAGAACCGTCTGGGTTTCGCCGGTTGGCTGACCGACCCGGGCAACCCGCTGACGAGTCGGGTTACGGTCAACCGCTACTGGCAGCTCGTTTTCGGCCGGGGCCTGGTGGCAACTTCGGAGGATTTCGGAGTGCAAGGGACGCCTCCGACCCATCCAGAGCTGCTGGACTGGCTGAGCCGGGACTTCATGGACCACGGATGGAACGTGAAGCGGTTGCTGCGGATGATGGTGCTCTCCGCCACCTATCGCCAGAGCACCGAGGCAACTCCGGAGATGCGACACAAGGATCCCGAGAATCTCTATCTTGCCCGGAGCCACACGACCCGTCTTGCGGCGGAGATGATCCGCGACAATGCTCTCGCGGTCAGCGGGCTCCTCGTGGACAAGTGGGGCGGACCGACGGCCAAGCCCTATCAGGTCGAGGTGTCCTTCAAGCCGGTGAAGCCGGACAAGGGCGACGGGCTCTACCGCCGGAGCGTCTATACCTGGTGGAAACGCAATGCCGCGGCCCCAGTGCTGACCACCTTCGGCGCACCCAAGCGGGACGTCTGCACGGTCAAGCGGGAGGTCACTACGTCACCTCTCCAATCCCTCATCCTGCTGAATGATCCCCAGTTTCTCGAAGCTTCGCGCGTCCTCGCGGCCGATCTTTGCAAACGCCACGGAGAAGATGGGCGAGGGCTCGTTGCCGAGGCTTTCAGGCGCTTGACGAGTCGTCCCCCCACCGAGGAAGAGGGCAAGGTCCTGCTCGATCTCTTCAAGCTCCAACTGGAGAGCTATGCCTCCGATTCCGACGCCGCGCTGAAGCTGCTGCAGGTCGGCGCAGCACCCCGGGAGGAGAACATTCCGCTTCCCCGCTTGGCGGCGGCCACCTTGGTCGTCAACGCCATCATGAACCTCGACGAGTCCCTGATCGAACGATGAAGACACCCCTTTGCACCGGACACGCCAGCCCTGTCGGATTGAGCAGACGGGACTTCCTGAACTCCACCGGAGTCGGCCTCGGCGGGATCGCATTGGCCCACATGATGGGCCGCGCCGAGGCGGCGGGTCTCGATGGTGGCGCTCTCGAGGGACTGCACTTTCCTGCGAAGGTGAAGCGGGTCATCTATCTGTTCCAGTCAGGCGGGCCGTCGCAGATGGACCTCTTCGATCACAAGCCGCGGCTTGAGAAGGAGCACGGTCAGGAGCTTCCGGCATCGGTCCGTATGGGACAGCGGCTGACCGGGATGTCGACGAATCAGGCGAGTTTCCCGTTGGTCGGATCGCCCTTCAAGTTCGCACGACACGGTGACAGCGGAGCCACGGTTTCGGAACTGCTGCCGCACACGGCAGGGGTGGTCGACGACCTCTGCTTCATCAAGTCGATGTACACCGAGGCCATCAACCATGGTCCCGGGGTGACAATGATGCAGACGGGATCCCAGTTTCCCGGAAGACCGTCGATCGGTTCGTGGCTTTCTTATGGTCTGGGCACGATGAACAGCAATCTGCCGGATTTCGTGGTCCTGACGACGCATGGCGCTGGCGGCCAGCCGCTGACGTCCCGCTATTGGGGCAGCGGATTCCTGCCCGGGAAACATGACGGAGTCCGGTTCGCGCCGAACAAGGACGCGGTGCTCTATCTCAACAGTCCCGAAGGGGTAAGCCGGGCCAACCGCCGGGCGGTGATCGAGCACATTAACCGCCTCCACCAGCTCCAGCTCGAGAAGACGGCGGATCCGTATCTGGAGACCCAGATCGCCCAATACGAGATGGCGTTCCGGATGCAGGCTTCGGTTCCGGAGGTGACCGACATTCATACCGAGTCGAAGGCGACTCTCGAGATGTATGGCGACGATGTGACGACACCCGGAACGTATGCCCACAACTGCCTGCTCGCCCGGCGTCTTGCCGAACGTGGCGTCCGCTTCATCCAGCTCTATCACAAGGATTGGGACGCCCATGCCTCTCTGCCCGGTGCGATCCGGAACCAGTGCCGGCTTACCGACCAGCCGTCGGCCGCTCTGATCAAGGACCTCAAGTCCCGGGGGATGCTGGAAGATACGCTCGTCATCTGGGGTGGGGAGTTCGGGCGGACCAACTACTGCCAGGGCAAACTGACTCCGAACGGATTCGGTCGCGACCATCACCCGCGCTGCTTCACGATGTGGATGGCGGGCGGTGGAGTAAAAGGCGGCCTTACCCATGGCGAGACCGATGACTACAGCTACAATATCGTGAAGGATGGAGTGCACGTGCATGACCTGCACGCGACCATTCTCCATCTGCTGGGGATCGATCACGAACGCCTGACCTTCAAATACCAAGGGCGGCATTTCCGACTGACCGATGTGCATGGCAAGCTGGTGAAGGGGCTCCTCGCCTGAATGGGCAACCTCCGGGGGATTTCTGCATGGAGCACCCTCGTCCACACATTCCCCGTCCGACTTTCATGACCCGTATCCCACGACTCCTGATTCTGTTGCTGGTGCCCGCGTTTGCGGACGAACGTCCGAACGTCCTGTTCATCATGTCGGACGACCACACCCGGCAGGCGATCAGCGCATATGGATCCCGGTTGGCGGAAATCGCGCCGACTCCGACGATTGACCGGTTGGCGAAGGAGGGGATCATGTTTGAAAACGCCTGCTGCACCAACGCCATCTGCACGCCATCGAGAGCCTGCATCATTACCGGGCAGTACAACCACACGAATGGCGTGTTCGATCTGGGTGGGCGGATCGAGCCGTCGAGGCAAACGCTCGCGATCGAAATGGGGAAGGCCGGCTACGAGACCGCCATGATCGGCAAGTGGCACCTGAAGGCCGAGCCGGCTGCCTTTGACTACTACTGCGTGCTCCCGGGACAGGGCAGCTACTTCAATCCCGAGTTCCGGGTGCGGGGTGAGAAGCCATGGCCTGGCAATGTCGAGTCCGCCGAAGGCCACTCGACCGACATCATCACCGACCGCACGCTGGCGTGGCTGAAGAGCAGGAAGCACAAGGATCGGCCCTTCTTCCTGATGCACCACTACAAGGCGCCGCACGACTATTTCGAGAACGCCCCTCGGTATAAGAGCTATCTCTCCGACACGGACATTCCCGCTCCGGATACGCTATGGGATTCGCATCCCGAGGGATTCGGGTCGATCGCGACCCGGGGTGCCGATGATGAGCTCATCCCGCACATCGGCACTTCGATCGGCCTGCGCAACCCCCGACGAAACTACGTCCTCGACCTTTCCCGATTGTATCCGGACGAGTTCCCGGAGAACTACGATCCTGCCGATCACAGCGAGCGGGAGAACAAGCGTCTGGCCTACAACGCCTACCTCCGGAAATACCTGCGATGCGTCCGGGGTATCGACGACAATCTTGCTCGACTCTTCGCCTATCTCGAGGAGAGCGGACAGATGGACAATACGGTGATTCTCTATACCGGCGACCAGGGATTCATGCTTGGAGAGCATGACTACCAGGACAAACGGTGGATGTTTGACGAGACCCAGCGAATGCCGTTCCTGGTCCGATATCCCAAGTCAATCAGGGCGGGGACGGTCAGCGACGCGATCGTGGAGAATGTGGATTTCGGACCAACCATGCTTGCGTTCGCAGGGATCGGAACGCCCGGGTCGATGCAGGGAAAGTCGTTCAAAGAAATCTGTGAAACGGGCGAGGAACCGGCCGGTTGGAAGCAGGAGGCGTACTACCGGTACTGGATGCACATGGCCCACCACGACAATCCCGGCCAGGTCGGAATCCGGACCAAGACCCACAAGCTGATCTTCTACTACGGGGCCGACTACAAGGGTGGCTATCGGACGCCACCGGGATGGGAGCTTTATGATCTGGCCAAGGATCCGGAGGAAACGGTGAACCGCTATGGCGATCCTGCCTACGCCGCGGTTGCCAGCGAGTTGAAGACAAGGCTGGCGGCCCTTCGGAAAAGGGTGGGAGACGATGGCTCGCATTACCCTGAAACGGAGGCTGTGCTGCGGGAGTTCTGGGGCGACAGCGAGGCCAACCGGGCCGAGGCCGTCGAGATCTCGCACGAATTTCTCAAGCTTCGCGAAGCCGAGCTGAAGAAGGCGGCCGAGAAGCGAAAGCGGTAGAGTCCGTCCGATCAAGATACCCATGAAACCCATCCTCTGCCTCGCTCTGTTCCTCTGTAGCGCTACCCTTCCGGTGCTCGCGAAGGACGACCGACCGAACATCATCGTCATCATGGCCGACGACATGGGCTATGCGGATGCCGGTTTCACCGGGGCCACCGACATCAAGACTCCGCATCTCGATGCGCTTGCTGCATCGGGTGTGGTGTTCCGCCAGGGTTACGTCACCCATCCATTTTGCGGACCGAGTCGGGCCGGGCTGCTGTCGGGCCGCTACCAGCATCGCTTCGGCTTCGAGACGAACCCGGCCTACGATGCGTCCAACCCCTACATGGGAATCGACCCTGCCGAGGTGCTTTTCCCCAAGCACCTTCAGGATGCCGGCTACCGCACCGGCGTGATCGGGAAGTGGCATCTGGGCTCGGCACCCGCGTTTCATCCGAACCACCGCGGATTCGACTACTTCTACGGATTTCTCGGCGGTGGACATGACTACATCAGCATCGATCTCCGGAAACCGGTGGCCGAGGGCTATCTCCAGGCGCTCGAGCGCAACGGAATGCCAGCCGCCTTCGATGGCTACCTGACCACTGCGCTGAGCGAAGACGCGGCAGGGTTCGTCAGGGACTCCGGCGACCGGCCTTTCTTCCTCTATCTGGCCTACAACGCACCCCACGCGCCTCTGCAGGCGCCGAAGGAGGCGATCGGGAAGTATGCACACATCGAAGACCGGAACCGGCGCATCTATGCCGCGATGGTGGATGTGATGGATGCCGGGATCGGGAAGGTGGTTTCGGCCCTCGAGGATGCCGGCCACCGCGATAACACGCTCATCTTCTTCCTGAGCGACAACGGTGGTCCTCAGGCAGGTCCCGACTCGCCATCGAAGGGGAACGGATCATCGAACAAGCCGTTCCGGGGTGGCAAGGGTGACGTCTACGACGGAGGCATCCACGTGCCGTTCATCGCCAGTTGGCCGGCGAGGATTCCTGCGGGATCATCCTTCGAACATCCGGTGATCGCCCTCGACATCGCGAAGACCGCTCTGGCCTGCGCGGGCACGGGCAGGGGTGTCGGGTCAGGACTCGAAGGCGTCGACCTGGTTCCGCACCTGACCGGCGAGACCGATTCGCCTCCGCATGACATGCTGTTCTGGAAAAACGGTCCACGCTGGGCGGTGCTCTCTTCGAAAGGCGACAAGCTGCTATCGCAAGGCAAAGGAAAGGCCGAACTCTACCGGCTTCCCGAGGATGTTTCCGAAAGCCGGAACCTCGCCCGGGAGGAAACGGAGCAGGCGGACCGTCTCAAGACGGATTGGATGGGATGGAATGAAGGGAACGTCCCGTGCCGTCTGATGCCTTACAAGGCCTACCACCGGGATCGGGATGCTTTCTTCCTCGAAGCGATTCCGGGCGATGCCACCAAGGCGGGCTACCGGCCCGGGAAGGTTTCGACCTTCAAGTGATCAAACTCCACCCGACCGATCCATCTCGCTCCATGAAATCCCAATCCCGCCGGAAGAGGACCGGTATGCTGGCACTGCTCGTTGCAGGAGTTTCCGCACACGCCACACCGCCGGAGATCGCCGGAGAACTCAAGCAGTGGCACAAGGTGACCCTCACCTTCGAGGGGCCGCAGTCGGCCGAGACCGCGACACCCAATCCGTTTGCCGACTATCGCTTCGAGGTTCGCTTCAAGAATGGAAACACCGAGATGCGGGTCCCCGGCTACTTCGCCGCGGATGGCGACAGCGCCAATACATCCGCGGAGGCGGGCAATCGGTGGCGGGTTCACTTTTCACCGCCGTTCACCGGCGAGTGGACTTGGAAAGCATCGCTTAGAAAAGGGCCGGGAGTCGCGGTCGAAGCAGGGCCGGATGCCGGAATGCCGGGCGGACACTTCGACGGCGACACCGGCAGTTTGACGATCGGAGCGAGCGACAAGCATTCACCCGACATGCGGGCGCTTGGACGTCTCGCCTACGTCGGTGACCGTTATCCCCGGACCTTGGGTGACGGAAGGGTCTTCCTGAAAACCGGCGTGGATGCCCCGGAGAACCTCCTCGCTTACGCCGATTTCGATGGCGATTTCGCCTCCGACGGAATCAAGGACAAGTTGATCAAGACGTGGCAGCCCCACGTTCGGGATTGGCGTCAAGGTGATCCGGTCTGGAGCGGGGGGAAGGGCAAGGGGCTGATCGGTGCGGTCAACTACCTTGCTGGCAAGGGGCTGAACTCGATCTCCTTTCTTACGATGAATATCGGAGGGGACGACGCGAATGTCTTCCCTTACAGGAGTCCGGACGAACTCGACCGGATCGACGTCTCGCGAATGGACCAGTGGGAAGTGGTCTTCGCCCACGCGACGGCCAAGGGGATGTTCCTGCACTTCAAGACCCAGGAGAGCGAGAACGAGACCTTGTTGGACAAAGGGGATACGGGACCGTTGCGCAAGCTGTACTACCGGGAACTGGTGGCCCGCTTTTCGCATCATCCCGCCCTCAACTGGAACATGGGTGAGGAAAACGGGAAGTGGAAGAATCCGGCTCACCGGAAGCTGGCCCAGACGACCGGGCAGAGGCTGGAGATGGGGCGATTCATCCAGCGCATCGATCCCTATGATCATCCGATCGTGATCCACAACGGGCAATGGTTCGACGACGTTTATGGCGACAATTCTCCGTACTGCGGGGCGTCGCTTCAGACATCGAAGCCTGACTTTTCCCAGGTTCACAAAGCGACGCTCAATATCTTGCGAAGTAGCGCGCGAAAAGGAAAGCAGTGGATGGTGGCCTGTGATGAACCGGGCGACGCCGAGCATTCCTTGCTGCCCGATGCGGAGGATCCGGACCACGACAATGCGCGGCAGGGTGCGCTATGGGGGAATCTCCTGGCGGGCGGATGGGGAGTCGAGTGGTACTTCGGCTACAAGCACCCGCATTCCGATCTGACCTGTCAGGATTTCCGGAGTCGGGACCGCATGTGGGACCAGTGCCGGCACGCCCGAGACTTCTTCCGCATGATAGACGTGCCATTGACGGAAATGACGAACGAGGACGGTTTGCTTGCTGGAGCGGACGGCTACTGCCTCGCGAAACGCGGCGAGGTGTATCTGATTCTCCTTCGCGACGGATCAAGCGAACCCAGCCTCGATCTGACGGACTCCGACGACCGACTCGATGTCCGCTGGTTTGATCCGCGGCACGGAGGTGGTCTGAAGAAAGGCTCGGTTGAAAGCGTCAGTGGCCCGGGAGCGCAGTTGCTGGGCAAGCCACCGGGTTCAGCGGAAAAGGACTGGGTTGTGATCGTGCGGCACAACATCGATCCCTAATGGCTGCGAGGGTAGGACCGTCGTTCCCTACCCTTGTTGCCCTCTAGCTCCAAGAGACATCGGGAGATGGCTAACGTGGCGGCTGTCTGATCGGGATCAGCGGTGCGGTGTCGCGTTTGCGGCCTCTCCCGAGGGTGCCGATTCGGCGGCCAGATCACCGGCGGCAAACTGGATGCCGTCGAGGAGATGTTTGAGGATGCGTCCGTCCCAGAAGGTCGAGGCGTTGTGGCCGAAGTTGGTGTAGAAGATCCGGCCCTTGCCGAGTTGATGGATCCACGAGACCGGGTGGTGCCCGTCGGTTGTCGCGAACTGGCGGACGTTCGGATAGAGGTCGGGCGATGTGCTGTTCTCCGGTTCCCGCATGTCGAGGCTGACGAGCGTGCTGGAGCGCGATTCCGAGAAACTACCAGGCTGGTAGTAGTAGATTTCGTCGCGGTGCCGGAAGCCCAAGCCGCCGAAGGCGCTGTTGATCGGGTGTCCGGGTTCGTCGAGTTTGAACGCCCACGTTCCCTTCGGTGACCAAGGGTGACACTTGAACACGCCGCCCATGACGCCGATTCCTTCCTTCCATTCGCGGCAGCTGTCCGACGCGGCGTGGATGCCGACGACTCCTCCGCCGCGCTTGAGGTAGTCGAGCAATGCTGCCCGACCTTGCTCGCCGAGCGTGACGTCGTAACTGGTGGTATTGTTGAAAATGACAACGTCGAATTTGGAGAGGTTCTCCGGAGTGAAGTCGGCCGGGTCGTCGCTGAGCGTGACACGGTAGGCACCGGTAGAGTCCGCCATCCGTTCGAGGGCATGGTTGCCCGTGGCGATGCTGACGTGGGGATACTGACAGCGCCAGAAGAGGAGGGCCTCGGCGGGTTCGTCCGTCGTGACGGTTGCCTTTCGCGGTACCGCTTCCTCGATCCGCTGCTTGTCCGCCGGGGTCGGCGCAAAGATGCCGGTCAGGAGTTCGCGTTTCTCCGGCCACGGGAGTTTTGGCCAGTTGTTCGGAGGCCGGGGCGGGCTCATCACGCTGGGAGCGGGCGGCTCCGGAATGCGGTTGAGCGTGTAGTAGGCGGCGGGGTGCCAGAGGCTGCGACCTTCGGCAGAACGAAGCCCGGCGCAATCGAGCAGATGCACGTGCCCTTGAACCAGTCCGCGGACTTCCAATGTCAGAGTCTTGCCGTGGTCCGAGACGATGGCCCGGACGACTTCCGGGACGGTCTTGTCGACCTCGGGGCTGCCGTAGCTAGACTGGTAGATGTAGGTCCACGATTCCATCTTGTAGCTCGACAGGTCGGTCGCGGTTTCCGGGTCGAGAGCCTCGGTGAATTTCAACTCGAAGCCATTGTGGAGGGCCTTCATTCGGGTCGCCTCAAAGGGAGTCCGACCTGTCCATCGGATCCGTTCGAGACTGAAGCCGCGGGTGCCGCGCGAGCCCCAACCGCGATTGGTCCCACCCACGAACATGGTCCCGTCGGCTGCCATTTTGCCCGGCACGATTCCGCACTGGAAGTCCTTCAGAAAGTGCCACGCGGCTCCTTGGTAAACCCCGTCGACCTGCTCGGTGAAAACCCGCTGGATCTGGGAGTGGCTCTGTTCGCCGATGAACAGCGAGTCGGCGAAGGGTCCGAACTTTCCGCCGCTGTCGTCGAGGACGATCGCGGTCGGTGATGCACCCATCCTGCCGTGCGGCAGGATGACGGCAGGGGGAACCAGTGTCGGACTGCGCTTCAACTCGTCAGTGATCCGGCTTTCATTGACCGGGGTCGGGGGTGCATCGAGGCCGGGGATCCGGTCGTAGTGATGGAGACTGCTCGGCATGCCTTGAAAGGATCCCGGTTTCAGGTGCCGCAGGGAGGACGAGCCGTTCCATGTTCCCTGATTGTCGGTGCAGAATGCGTCGCCCTTGGCGTTGAATCCGAGCCCTCCCGGGGATCGCAAGCCCGAAGCCATCGGGAGTGTGGTTCCGTCGGGTTTCACCATGACGGCCCAACCGCGCCACTTGGATTTTCCTCCGAGCTCGCAGAGCGCAACCCAGACGTTGCCGTCGTGATCGGGATTGGAGCCGAAGGCGAACTGGTGGTAGTCTCCGTCGAATCCCCAGTCCTGGCTGATGACTTCGAAGCGGTCCGCCTCGCCGTCACCGTCGCGATCCTGGAGGCGGCTCAGATCCGTGCGCTGGGTGACATACAGCCATCCATCCTTCCAGAACATCCCGAAGGAGCTTTCCAGTCCGTAGGCGAAGCGGGTCCATCGGACTTTCGACAGGTCATCGGCAAAGGCACCTTCGGCAATCCAGATCTCGCCACGCCTTGTGGAAATGGCGAGACGTTGGTCGGGAAGCAGTGCGATGCTGCCGACCTCCGGCACGCTGTCGCCGGGTAGCGGAATCGACTCCCGGGTGTAGAACTCCTCGGCTGCCGGAAGCGGGACAATCAGCGCTGCCGCTGCGAGGAAGATGAGTTTCGAAATGGCGGGGAGGGTCATGGCTGGATCCAGCGGTATTCAATCGTGAAGCGGGAGGTCTCTGCTGGCAGCTTCAGCGGAAACATCAGTGTGCCGCCATGGAGTGCCGGAGGCACAGGGCCATCGATCCGGATCTCAAGTCCGTCCCCGAGGGTGAAACGGTTGGGTGCTTCCGTCGCCGTCGTACCGGTGGCGAGCCGCAGCCAAGGTGGGGGATCGGACTTGTCCGCCGGTGGGGTGACTTCGATTCGACGCTCAAGCGCCGGAGCTGTCGGGCTCTGGATTGTTTGGTCGACGAATCCATAGCCGAACGCCTCGTAGCGGAACGTCGGCCGGTTCGAATCGTCGAGGTCGTAGCCGACGAATCGGAAAGAGCCGTCCAGAAACGCTGCAGGCCACGCGTCGTCCGGGTTGGCGAGCAGTGTGACGGACGGGCCATTGAACAGGGTGACGATGTTCTCACCGGCCGGCGGTTCCTCACCGGCGCCGCGCATCGTCCAGTGGCGGCCCGCATTCATGAACTTGCCGGTCCAGACCCGTTCGAGTGCGGCCGTGGACGCGCTGAACGCGTAATTTACTCCACCTGCCAGACCGATTCCGATCGCGCGCGGGCTGACACCTTTGATGGTATTGCGATAGAGGGCGGCCTTGCCGTTCTCCGGAGACAACAGGATGTCCGGATACTCCTGGGCACCTGAGCCGCGTGTCACATCGGTAAACGCATGTTCGCCGCCAAGGCCGCCTCCGGCGCGCGAGAGAGCGATGCCTCCTCCGGGTTCATGCTGGGCGTACTCAAGGCGGAACCGGTTCATGCCCTTGTTCACCTTGAGCCGGACAACGGTCGTCCGAAAGTCATCGGCTTGGCCTTTGAGATGGGCGGCCTCGCGACCGTTGACCGTCAACCGGGCCTCGCCGACCGATGACAGCCAGAAGAGGTTGTCGAACTCGTCGGGAGACTCGAATTCTCCTTCCCAAACGACGGCGAAGTCTTCGCTCCTTCCGCCGGCGTGGCGCAGGCTGATCAGCCCCGGTTCCTTTTCCTCCGAGACCGGATCGAGTTCGGCGAAGTCGGGGAGGGTTTTCCAGCGTCCCTCGAATACTTTCGCAACCACGTTGCGGGCACTCCAGCGGTGTGCCTTGTCCGTAAAGGGAAGGGGATAGCGCCCGAGGATCTCGGAGGCCCGCCACGGTTTGCTGCGAGACGACGTCTCCGCGCGGATCGAGGCGACGAATGCTTCGTTGACCGCTTTCTCGCGGTTGCCCCAGTTCGAGCGGACGAACGTTGAGATCGAAGCGATCTGCGCATCGTTGAGCACGGCACCTTGGGGTGGCATCAGCAGGTTGTATGGTTTGCCCGAGACCGGGATCGGCCCCTCGAGTCCATGGAGGATCACCGCGGTCATCCGTGCTCCGTCGCCTTGGACCCAGTTGCTTCGGGCCAGCGGGGGAAAGGGCTGCCCGGCCGCTCCCTTGCCGTCAGCTCCGTGGCATGCGGAGCAATAGGTGGTGTAGAGTTCCTTGCCGGACGGCTCTGCCGCCGCGGAGGGCAGAATCGGGACGAGTAGCAGGGGCAGGACGCGGGTCATGGGTTCTGGCGTTCGGTCACGGACTTCGGAAGAGGGAAGCGTCGCCGTAGGCGCTCCTACTGCCGGTATCCGCGGAATTGACCTTTGCCGGACCGACTCAGGTTTGCGGTCGCCGCGATGGGTTGGGGCCGGCCAGGAAACCCAAAACCTGGCCGGCCCCTCGGTCGGTCGAAACGCGACCGGACTCTTCAACGCGGCACGGCTCCGATGGAGATGCGCCGATTCCGTAGTTCGCCCTAATGCTACGGAGCTTCTAGTGGTAGTAGGGGTTGATCGATAACGCGGGTCGACCGCGTCGGTAAGGAAAGTCTCATCCCGTACTGCCGCTGGATCGCGAATCTGGACGCGAATTCGGCGGGCCGTTGCAGTCGACGTTCGAAAGAAGGGTTTCCTGAGCAAGTGGGTCCGCTCATCCGTCCGGGCTGACAAAAAAAGTTGGCGAACATCCGGTCAAATCCCGACCCGGGCAGCAGTGATGTAACTGCAATGTATTTTGCGCCTTTTGCCAAAGGGGCTGCCCGTCCCCTGAAAACCCACTGCCCGTTTATGAATCGATCGGAAACCGTCCGTCGGCCGCATGGTCGTCCGGCCAAAAGCTCTCCTGCGGGATTCGCGCTGGTGATCACCGTCAGCCTGATGGTGCTGCTGTCGCTGCTTGCCGTCGGATTGCTCAGTCTCTCCACCGTCTCGCTCAGAGGCAGTCGCGCCCTCGGTGCCCAGGCGGAAGCCCGCTCGAATGCGCGGATGGCGCTCGTGATGGCCATTGGTGAGCTTCAGCGTGCCGCCGGTCCCGACCAGAAGATCACCGCGCCGGCCGGCATTCTTGCCGGCAATGGTGCGCAACCGCCGCACTACACGGGGGCTTGGGAAGCCCGGGGAAATCCGCGCGATTCGAATGCCTCCGACGGTCTCGGCCGGACACCCGGTTACGAGAGCTCCGCCTCGTTCGACCGTTGGCTGGTTTCGAACAGCAACTGGGAAGCGACCCGCGGCGAGAACTTCGCCGCGGCGGCAAACATCCAGGATCCGGTCAGGATCATCGATGACGGGACGGTCGGTGACAATCCGGAGGACGAGGTCGTTGCCGGTGGAATCGCGGTGGAGGGAAAGCAGGCCGATCAGCGCGGGCGGCTCGCGTGGTGGGTCGGGGAGAATGCGACGAAGGCCTCGGTGCGCGTGCGCGACGAGTCGATCCGGGATCGTGAGCCGACCCGTGCGGAGGCGCTGGCTTCGGCGGCCACGCCCGGGCCGTACGGGCTTGAGGCTCTCTCGGAACTTTCGGTTGAGGCGAACACCACCGATACCGACAAGGTGGTGAGTATTGAAGAGGCCGCTCTGCTCCCGACCCGTGATGGAGGCCTGATTCCCGCCGACGTTCTCGCGTCGCACTACCATGATCTGACCTCCGACGCCTCGTCCCTCCTCGTCAACGTGACCCAGGGTGGTCTCAGGAAGGATCTGAGTCTTTTCTTCGAGGGGGATCCCGAAGAGGGCAGTTGGGAAGGGAGCATCAAGAGTGGTGATGCTCCGGTCGGGCCGTACGGCGAAACCGCATTGAGTCCCCACAACGAATTCGACACCGGTGATTGGAAGCAGCTTCGCCAGCACTACGCGCTTCACAAGTTCCGCCGTTCGGACAGGGACGGGCTGCTTACCGGAACGATGGGTGATACCCTCAGGGCGGTCGACGACTACAATCCGCCGAGCCGTTTCCGTGCGCCTTATCCGAGCTGGAACTACCAGCGGACGCGGGTCAGTCCGGTGATCCTGCGTTTCGCCTTCGTGCTCTCGCTTGGAGTGGAGGACGCCAGCCGGGGTCGGGTGTCGGCCGACAAACTGAACCAGATCTCCCCGAAGACACGGACCTATGATCCGGAGCTCAACAAGTACATGGTCACCTTCCACGCCTATCCGGTGGCCGCCTTGTGGAATCCCTACAACCTCCCGATGGAGTGCCCGGGTTTCTCAATCGGGAGCATGGGGATGTCGATCGAGAACACCGTGACCATCGGCGGCAAGAGTCTCGACTATCAGTGGATCAACCACAACTACTCGACCGAAGGTGGCCAATGGCACGTTACCGGAATGACCGTGGACAACTCGTTCACCCTGGCACCGGGTGAGGTGAAGATGTTCTTCGGCTCGAAGGAAGTCCACCGTGACCAGGCCCAGTCGTACGCGAGAGGCAGTGTGGTCCGGAGCCTGCGCGACGTCTCGTTCGACGCCTCTCCGCTGGGAGGGGACTTCGGGGCGGGTGTCGTCAAAAACGGCGTGATGCCGAACACCTTCAATCCGGGTGACGGGAACTTCCCGGGCGACAAGCTGCTTTACGGCTTCTTCGCCAACCGCACTGACCAGATCCGTCTTTCGACCAACATCTTCACCCCCCAGGGTTCCCGTGCCGCCGGCCCCCGGGAAGACTTCAACGGCCTCATTTACTACGGCACCTATTCCTCATTCGACGTCCGGATGATCAGCCGATCCTTCGGCGGCGGCAACGGTTGGCGCTATCCGGCGTTGTGGTGGATCAACTGGGGCGGCGACCGCGCGAAGGCGTCCCAGGCGTCCAAGTGGTCGGGGAAAGTCGGCTGGCGCAATGACGATGAGAATCCGGTGAGGCTCAATCAGCCGATCAACGCCTTCTTCAATGTCGCGGACCTTGTCGGTGGCCGGCGCCAGCCGTTCATGGTGGTCGATCTGCGGCTGAAGTCGACCGAGGCGGACGACGACCAGCGGAACCCGAACGTCACGTGGCTGCACAACATTCCTGCCCACGGCTACGCGGGTTGCTCGGGCCAAGGAACGCCGGGTGTGCAGGTTTCCGGAGCGGGCAACGTGGTAACCGCCGCCCACTCGAATCCCTACACGATGCACTACGCGCCGGTCCAGTCGGCGGGTGCCGCGTGGAACGAGCTTCAGTTGGACTCGATCGACGGAGAGGTGCGGCCGTTCATGGGCAACAGCTACTATCCGGGCGGCCAGCACAAGGCTGTGGCCATGGAAATGCCGCTGGTGCCACTGCAGTCGATCGCCCAGTTGCAGCATGTGCCGCAGGTTCCGATCGATGCCACGCGGTGGTCGGGCCTCGGTATGCAGAACTACGCCATCGCCAATTCGTTCGCCAGCCCCCACCTGCCGAGTGACCAGATCACCTCGGAAGGGTGGCTCGTGTGGTTGGACAACCGGGTCGACAACGCCGATAGCCGGTCCAATCAGGAAGCGGATCTCGACGGCAAGAAGTGGTATGTGACGGTCAACGGAACGGGCCCGCCATCCGAGCACTTCAAGCCGACGCGACATCTCGACCGGAGCTACGTCGCGAACTCCCTGCTGTGGGATGACTTCTTCTTCTCCGGCCTGACCGAATACACCGGCGACTTCTATGCGAGGGCCGGGGGGCAGCGTCGGCGTCTCGATGACGTCGTGGACGGATTCTTTGGCGACGGTGAAACGCTCCCGAATTCCCGGCACCGGCCGAGTCTCGGTGGCAGGACTGCGGACGAGGTGTCCAGCGATGTGCTGAAGGCCGGTGGCTACCGCAGGGCCGCCGCCTACATCACAGTGGATGGCGGCTTCAACGTGAACTCCGTTTCGAAGCAGGCCTGGAAGGCTTTCCTCGCCAGCAATCTGCGGAAGAACCAGGTGGCCTTCGATTCACGCGGCCGGCTCAGGACCGAGGTCGAGAAGTCGGATCTCGAGGAGTACGTGATCAGCCGCTGCACGCTTGCGAATGGCGAGTCGTTCGAAGTCGGGGAGTCGTCCGGCGAGAAGTGGCTCGGTTACCGGGTCGTTTCCGAGGAGGACCTCGATGATCTTGCCGAAAAGATGGTCGAGGAAGTGAAGGAACGCGGCCCGTTCCGTTCGATCGGCGAGTTCGTCAACCGACGCCTCGAACCCGGTGGCGGTGATCTCTCGCTGCGGGGCGCGTTGCAGGCCGCGCTCGACCGCTCATCCGTCAATGCGGATCTGGCAAGCGACACGATCCGCTCGTCGGAGATCTTCGGGACCGACTATGCCAACGAATCCGCGGCCTTGCTTTCGCGCCACGCCGGCAGCCCGGAGTATGTGATGCAAGGCGATCTGCTCCAGTCGATCGGGCCACTCGTTCAGGTGCGCTCGGATACCTTTACGGTTCGCGCTTACGGCGAGTCGTCTGACGGTTCCGCCCAAGCGTGGTGCGAGGCGACCGTGCAACGGGTCGCCGACTGGGTCGACCCGGGTGACGATCCGGCCGGGGAGTTCGTGGACCTGACGGATGTCAGCCAGTCCTTCGGTCGTCGTCTGGAAATCGTCGCCTTCCGCTGGCTCACGCCGTCGGAAGTGTAAGTGAGAGTTTCGCACGACCAAGCTTCCGCAACTCTTACGATCATGACTCTTCCCGACCGCATCATTCGAACGCTCTCCGCTGTTCCGCTGGGAGCTTTGCTCGCGATGGGCTGGCTGACCGCGCAGGAATCGCCATCCGCCACCTACAGGATCACCTCGTTCGGGACAGGAGAGGCCGCCGAACACCGCTACTCGAACACGCCGGGAGGTGATGCGGTGGAGGTTTTCCGGGCCCATGTGAGCAATCCGGTGAAGGCGAAACTGCGCGAGGGCGAGTTTCTTGATTTCTTCGAAGAGGGTGGCGAGGAGCCCGTGTTTTCACTGAGTGTTCCGGCAGGGAACCGCAGCGATCTTCTCGTGCTTCTGATCGAGGAGGAAGGAAAGGTGAAGCCGGTGCTGCTTGATCTGAAGGAGCTGCGCCTCGAGCCGGGCGGGCAGTTCGTCTACAACCTGCTGTCGGTTCCCGTCGCGGTCCAATGTGGTGAGAAATCCCGACCGGTCTTCGTTCGCCCGGGCAAGTCCGCGAGCATCCCTCCGCCGAAGGAGGACAAGGTGGTCCAGTCGGTCTTTTACGAGGGATCCGAAGGCAAGCCGGTCGAGTTCAGCAGCAGTCTCTATTTCAAGGACGAGGGCGCGCGACACCTGCTCTTCTGCCACGGCAAGGCGGGCGACAAGCGTCCGAAGCTGACTCCTGTGGCGATCTATCAGCAGCAGGAGGAGAAGAACGATGGTCGCTGAGGCCGGCCGTCACCTGAGATAGGAGGGCGTCGGGTAACGGGCGTTGACCTTCTCGGGTTGATATCTCCCGCCACGGTCTTTCTCGAATTTCTCGTAGGTGGCCGAGCGATACGTCGTTCGGTCAGGAACGCTGGTCCGGAATGAGTCCTTGCGGAGGCCGATCCTGTCGAAGGGTATCGGCGCGAAACCTTCCATGGGCGAGAAGCCCGCGGCGAACCTGAAGTCGAGTGCTTCAATATCGCGGAAGGCATCGAGCGTGATCGGGTGGGGGAGTTCGAACACCCCTTCCTTCGGAAGGTCGGCGAAGGTGCCTGTCCGTTTGTCTTCCATGCCGCGGACCGTTCCGTCGCCGCCGTGGATGTGGAACGGTTCGCGGCAGCCGGAGGCGTAGTTGCGTTCGACGCAGCACAGCGTCTGCGCGAAAGGATTCGAGCGGATGAATCGCCGTAGTTCGGGGTACTGGTCCTGCCACGGGCTGCGGTTCCATGCGTCCTCGCCGATCCGGCTTTCGAGGTTATGGAGGAAGTCTCCTTTGTCGCCTTTCGGCAGGTCGCGGCCGAAGCGTGCGAGGTCGTCCCACTCCCGGCTGACACCGGCCTCGGTGATCGGCCGCTTGAGGGTCCACCAGAACACCGGTGCTTCCAGTGAGATGTTGTTCTGCAGCGTGTTCGCCGGTCCGTGGAACTGGGCGGCGCAGCGGCCGGCCCGGTAGAAGACATTTCCGAAGATCTTCAGTCCGGCGCCGCCATCGTCGTTGCGGAACGGACAGACCGGGTGGCCCCCGGGTTCGAGCAAGTGGTGGACAAAGTTGTAGCGCAGCACGTTGCCCATCGTGTGCCACTGGGCTCCGGTGTAGGCCACGTTGAAGTCGCCCATCTCGTAACCGATGTTGAAGAACTCGTTGTACTCCATCAGGAGGTCCGCCGTCTTGAACGAGACCGCGCCGTTCATGTCGTGCAGCAGGTTGTGCGCGAAACGGAGGCCGACGCCGTCCAGTCCGACCACGCCGTAGCCCCGGAGCCGGCAATCATGGATCCGGTTGTTGGTGGCGAAGTGATAGCAGCGCTCGAGGGACTTGAAATCGCCGCCGCGGATCGAGAACGCGCTGAACAGGTCGTGAAAGTCGCATCCGGTGATTCCGTTCCGGGTGCCGCCTTCGATGCGGACTCCCCGGCCGAGACCGTTGCGGATCGTCGAAGCCGCGATGAGATTCTGATGGCCTCCGTCAATCGTGATGGCGACATCCCCGGTATTTTCGAAGGTGAGGTCTCTGAGTGTGAGATGGCTCGTATTCCGAAGTGCCACAAGCGGTGGGCCTTCTGGAATCGTGACGCGGGACTTCGAGGGGTCAAAGCCGGGTGTCGGCCAGACGATCAAGCGTCCGCCCTTCTCGTCGAAGTACCATTCTCCGGGTTGGTCGAGTTCGGCGAGAACGTTCACCAACCGGACGCGGCGGGGCATCGACTTGATGTGGTCTTCAACGCAGTAGCGGGTATGGCGGAGCAGCTGGACGGTGCCATCCTCGATTCGTCCCACCGGTTCGCGCTGGAAATACCAATCGTTGTGCGGATAGCCCTCGACCCACATGCGGCCGGTCCGGAGGAATTCATCGTTCACCGCGGTTGAGAGAGTCTCCCGGAACCGGAAGCGACCTCCGGTTGGATTCTCGCGGCTGTACTCCGGCGGTTTCTTGCCGGGCGGGAGGTGACGGGTCGCCGGTCCGGGGTCGAGGATCTCGCCGATGTGGTGGTAGCCGGTGTTCGGCCAGCGGGCGACGCCGAGCATGTGGCCGTCCATCGAGATGAAACGGCTCTTTCCATCCGTGGAGCGAAGATCGTCGCCGGCTTTGCCGGTCACCACGATCGACCAAAGTTTTCCCCGTGCATCAGGGTGGAGTTGCGGGTCGAGTTCGGCTGAGTCCGCCTTTTGGAAATCTGTTGAATCGAGCAGGGTGCCGCCGCTCAAGATCACCTTGGAGCGATCGGCTCCACGCCAGACGATCGGCGCCTCTCTTGTTCCCGAATCCTCCGGTCCAAAGGTAAGTGACTTCGAAAGCCGATAGATCCCGGGGCCGATACGGACTTCGATCCCGCCTGAAGGAAGCTTGCCGTGGTGAAGTCGGACCGCGTCACGCGCCGCGTCGAGACTTCTCAAGGGCGCGTCAGCCGTGCCGGGATTGCTGTCCTTCCCGCTTTCCGCCGACACGTGAATCACTTTGCCCGGCGCGACCAGCGGGGTCATCGAACCGCGAACGAAACGGGAACTGTAGCCCGGCTTGGCGTAATCGGCATCCTCGAGCCGTTGTGCCAATGAGGTCGAAGGGAGCAGGGAACCAATCAGGGCAATGGAGAAGTGGATACGGGCAACAAACATGGATGGAATCGCGCCTACACGGGTTTGCATGGCGGCACGCTCCGGATTACTGCCGATCCACCGTTTGATGACCGGTTGGAGCCGCGCTTTGTGCAGGAATGTCGAGCTTCGCGAAGTATCGGGCGGCCACCTTCCGACCCCATTCCTTCCCGCCCGCCTGCCGATCAATTCCGGGCCCGGCGGCAGTATCCTCCACAGCCCATGATTTTCCGCTGTCTGCCCGTTCTCCTGTTCGCGGCGGGCCCGGCCTTTGCCGGGTCCGGGATTAGCTTCAATTACGACGTGCGGCCGATCCTTTCGGCCAACTGCATCGGCTGCCACGGCCCGGACGAGGAGGAAAGGGGCGGGGATTTCCGCGTCGATACCTTCGAGGGCGCAACCGAGCTTCGTGACGGCGCGGCGGGCATTGTTCCGGGCGATCCGGATTCGAGCGAGGTGATGAAACGGATCACCAGTGACGATCCGGAGTTCAGGATGCCACCGGCCGACCATGGCCATTCCCTGAACGACAAGCAGATCGGGATCCTGCGCAAGTGGATCCAGGAAGGCGCGGAGTATGAGACCCACTGGGCTTTCGTCCCTCCGGTCATGCCGGAGGTTCCGGAGGTCGAGGATGCGGGTCGTGTCCGCAGCCCGATTGATGCCTTCGTTGCGACGCGCTTGCGGACCCTCGGCCTCCAGCTCTCTGCGGATGCCGATCCGCGAATTCTCGTGCGCCGGGTCGCGCTCGATCTCACCGGGCTGCCGCCTTCGGCGGAAATGGTCGACCGTTTTGCGACGGATCCGAGCGACCGGAACTTCGAGCAGATTGTCGACGAACTTCTGGCATCGCCCGCCTACGGCGAACGCTGGGCGGCCGTGTGGCTCGATGTCGCGCGCTACGCCGATACGATCGGCTACGCGGTCGACGGGCATCGTGACATCTGGCCGTGGCGGGACTGGGTGATCGATGCCTACAACCGGAACCTGCCGTTCGACCGATTCACCATCGAGCAGCTCGCCGGTGACCTGCTTCCCGATGCGACCGAGTCCCAGATCCTGGCGACCGCTTTCCATCGCAACACGCCGTCGAATACCGAAGGCGGAACCAATGACGAGGAATTCCGGACGATTGCCGTCAAGGACCGTGCCGGTGTCACCTTCAATGCCTGGATGGGCGTGACGATGCGCTGCGCCGAGTGCCACACGCACAAGTACGATCCGATCAGCCACACCGAGTACTACGCCTTCCTCGATTTCTTCAACCAGACTGCCGACCGGGACGCGCAGGACGATTCCCCGCACATGCAGTGGAAGGCTCAGGACGGAAAGACCCGGAAAGTGCCCGTGATGGTCGCGCTTCCGGAGAGCAAGCGTCGCGAGACGCACATCAACATTCGCGGCAACTTCATGCAGCTGGGCGACCGGGTCACGGCGGGTGTCCCGGAGGCGTTCAACCCGTTTCCGGAGGATCTGCCGCGGAACCGGCTCGGTGTTGCGAAGTGGCTGATGGCCGATGACAACCCGCTGACGGCGCGTGTCACCGTCAACCGCTTCTGGGGGCGCCTGTTCGGTCTCGGAATCGTCGAGACCGAGGAGGATTTCGGCATTCAGGGCACGCTGCCGAGCCATCCGGAGCTGCTCGACTGGCTCGCCCTTCGATTCCGGGACAGCGGTTGGGACCAGAAGGCGTTGCTGAAGACGATTGTCCTGTCTTCGACCTACCGGCAGTCATCGGTGGCCGATTCGGAGCGGCTCGAGAAAGATCCTCGCAACCAGTTCCTTTCGCGGGGATCGCGCTTCCGCCTCAGCGCCGAGATGGTGCGCGATCAGGCGCTGGCCGTGTCGGGACTCCTCGATCGGAAGCTCCACGGGCCGCCGGTTTACCCGCCGAACCCGATCAAGGAGTTTGTCGCGGCCTTCACCGCGCCGGTCGTTTGGAAGGAAAGCGCGGGTGGCGATCGCTACCGGCGGGCGATTTACACCTACATGCGACGGACCCAGCCGCATCCCTTGTTCGACACCTTCGACACTGCGACCCGTGAGGTCACGAGCCTGCGTCGTTTCCGGACCAATACGCCGCTGCAGTCGTTCATGACCCTCAACGATCCAGCCTTCATCGAGGCCGCGCAGGCCTTGGCGGTCGAGATGCTCCGGAACGGCGACGATGATGCCTCGCGCATCGCTTACGGCTACCGCCGGGTCATGCTTCGCGATGCCAGCCGCGAGCAAATCGAGACCTTTGCGGGTCTGCTCGACGACACGCTCGCGGAATACCGCGCGTCTCCGGAAACAGCGAAGAAGATGGCAGGCGCGTTCGGTCGCGATGGAATCGCGCCACCGCCCGATGATGCCACCGTGGCGGCCTTCGCAGTGGTCGCGAACGTGATGCTCAACCTCGACGGATTCCTGACCAAGTCCTGACCCCATGGCCCGAATTCCACTTCAAGACGAGCTTCGGCTCCGCCAGGCACAGACGATCACCCGCCGCCATTTCCTGCGCCGCTGCAATGCCGGTCTCGGCGGTCTTGCATTGGCCCAGCTCTCGGGTGGCGTCGCGTCAGGCGCGTCCGGTTTCCCGCAGATCGGGTCCGACCCGATGTCGCCCCGCGCTTCGATGGTCGCACCCAAGGCGAAGCGGGTGATCTACATGCACATGGCGGGCTCGCCGCCGCAGCACGAGCTGTTCGATCACAAGCCGAAACTCAAGGAGTTTCACATGAAGGAGTGCCCGCAGGAACTGCTCGAGGGCAAGACCTTCGCCTTCATCAAGGGGACGCCGAAGCTCTTGGGCTCGGTGCACGAACTCCGGCAGCACGGCCACTCCGGTGCCTGGATCGGAGATACGCTGCCGGAGCTGGCGAAGCATGCCGACGACCTGTGCTTCATCAAGTCGATGACGACCGACCAGTTCAATCACGCGCCCGCACAACTCCTGCTGCACACCGGCAACCAGCAGTTCGGTGGCGCGTCGATGGGAGCTTGGGTGACTTACGGCCTCGGTTCGCCGAACTCGGATCTGCCAGGCTACATGGTCATGGTTTCCGGCGGGAAGATGCCGTCGGGCGGCAAGTCGCTGTGGGGGAGCTCGTTCCTTCCTTCGATCTACCAAGGCGTCCAGTGCCGGGCGAAAGGGGATCCGATCCTTTATGTGAGCAATCCCGACGGCATGTCGCGGAGCATCCGCCGCCGCAGTCTCGATGCGCTGAACCAACTCAACCGCATGGAGCTTGAACAGTTCCGCGATCCCGAAACCGAGACCCGGATCTCGCAGTATGAGCTGGCCTTCCGCATGCAAACGGCGGTGCCGGGCGTGATGGATATCTCGAAGGAACCGCAGGCGGTGCTGGAGGAATACGGCGCCAAGCCGGGCGAGGCATCGTTCGCGAACAACTGCCTGCTCGCGCGTCGGCTGGCCGAGCAGGGCGTGCGCTTCATCCAGCTCTTTGATTGGGGCTGGGACATGCACGGAACTTCGGCGGAGAACGACATGGAGGCAGGGCTGCCGGCGAAGTGTCGTGAGATCGATCGGCCGATTTCCGCGCTGCTCACGGATCTGAAGCGGCGCGGCATGCTAGAGGATACCCTTGTCGTGTGGGGTGGGGAATTTGGTCGCACCCCTATGAACGAGGCTCGCAACGGCTCGAAGTTCCTGGGTCGCGATCATCACCCGGACTGCTTCACGGTGTGGATGGCCGGTGGAGGAGTGAAGCCCGGACTGAGCTACGGAACGACCGACGAGCTCGGCTACCGGGTCGTTGAGAATCCGGTGACGGTCCGGGATTTCCAGGCCACCCTGATGCAGGCCCTGGGGATCGAGCCGCACCGCTTCAGCTTTCCCTATCAGGGGCTGAACCAGCGGTTGATCGGGCCGGCCAACCACCCGAAGGTAATGCACGATCTCTTTGCCTGATCCAGTGAGGCAAGACCCATGAAGCCGATCTCCAACCGTCGATCCTTTCTCCAGACCGCCGCACTCGGAGCGGGTGTGTTTCTCGGTTCACCTGGCCGGGTTGCCGCCGCCACCGACCCCTATGTGCGACCAGGTGGCAGCCGGCTCCGCTTGAGTCTGGCGGCTTACTCGTTCCTCAAGTATTTCCCGGCGGTTCGCGGGAAGCCAAATGCGAAGGTGCCGGAGGAGATGGCGATGGACTTCCCGAAGTTCATCCGCCTCTGCGCGGAGAATGGCTGCGATGCCGAACTGACGAGCTACGTTTTCGACGACGACGTGCCCGACCGGGAGCTGGCGGATTGCCGTTTGCTTGGACATCAGATGGCCGTGGAAGTTTCCGGTACTTCGATCGGGAACAATTTCACCTTCGCCAAAGGCACTCCCGAGCGGGACGAGCAGATGGCCTACACCAAGCAGTGGATCGACCGTGCGATGGTGATGGGGGCTCCCCATATCCGTGTCTTCGCTGGCGTGCAGCCGAAAGGGATGAGCCTCGATGAGGCGGAGCGGAATGTCTGCGAAGCCTTGGAAGAGGCGGCCGACTATGGAGCGAGCCGCGGCGTGATGCTCGGAGTCGAGAATCACGACGAACTGAGCAGCACCGCGGAACGCCTCCTGCGAGTGGTAAAGGCGGTCAAGAGTCCGTGGCTCGGAGTGAATCTGGATACCGCGAACTTCCGGGTCGATGACCCTTATCCCGAGATCGAGGCCTGTGTGCCCTACGCGCTCAATGTGCAGGTTAAGGCTTTCATGCGGCACGGTGGTAGGCGCGAGACCGACTTCGCCAAGTTCGGCAAGATCCTCCGCGACGGAGGTTACCGTGGATACGTGGTTCTCGAATACGAGGAGAAGGAAGACCCCTACGTCGAGGTCCCGAAGCTGCTCAATCGCCTGCGCGAGCTTTGAAGCTCTCGGCGTCTCATCGGCCGCCGTCGAGCGCCCGCTGGGAGAGGTAGCGGTCGTGGAGGCGTTTCAACTCGTCCGGGTGCTTTTTCGCGAGGTCGTTCTGTTCCTTGGGATCGTCCGAAAGCCGGAACAATTTCCAGTCCGATGGCTGTTTCGGTTCTCCGTGGCCGTAGCGGACGATCTTCCATTCACCGTCGCTGAGCGCGCGACGGTTGATCGTGGGATGCCAGGTCCAGTAGAAGTCCCTCTCCGGTAACCGCTCCCGATCCAGCAAAAGCGAGGAGAGGTCCCGGCCGTCCGGCCTTTCCGGTGGGACTCCTCCGGTGATGGTGGCGAGCGTCGGAAACCAGTCGACGATGTGGACGGGCGTTTCTTCGCGACGCGGCTTCAGTCGGGCGGGCCAATGCATGAATCCGGGGACATGGATGCCGCCCTCCCAGACATCGAGCTTGCGGCCTTTCATGGGAATCGGCTGGTTGAAATCCGTGAGCTTGAGGTCGCTCGGGTAGGCGTTGCCGCCCCAGCTGCCTTGAGGCCCGTTGTCGGAGGAAAAGAGGATCAGGGTGTTGTCGAAGTGTCCGGTCTCCCGCAGTGCGGTTACCACCTCGCCGACGGCATGATCGACATGGTGCACGGCTGCGAGCAACAGGCGCTTCTCGGGATCGGGCTCGCGCTGGATCACGCCTTTCGGGTCGTTGAACCACTTGATCTTGTTCTCATTCAGCCACCGCTTCGGGTTGTCGGGGTCGAGCTGCGTCGGCGTGTCGACAAAGGGACCGCGTTCGTCGAGCGGCGTGTGGGGCGCATGGAAGGCGAGATAGAGGAAGAACGGGCGTTCGTGCTCGCGGCGAATGAAGTGGGTCGCATCGGCCGCCACGAGATCCGTCGCATGGGTGCCGTTCTCGTAGCCGGGAATGATGGCGTGGTCCCGGTGCCAGGTGACCGAATAGGGAGACTTCGTGCTGTACCGGTGGTCATACATGCCCACCGCGCCGGCGAGCGAGCCGTAGCTGCTGTCGAAACCGAAGTGGTTCGGGCCGTGATCGGGTGATGAACCGAGATGCCATTTCCCGCTCAGGTGGGTCGTGTAGCCGGCTTCCTTCAGCATGCTGGCAAGCGTGGGCGTGCCATGGGGGAACGCCGGCTCGTTGGATGCTTCGAGGGGGACGGTGCCGAACCTTCCGGGATAGCGGCCGGTCATTGCCGCCACCCGCGTCGGGGTGCACTGCGGCATGACGTAGTGGCGGGTCAGCGTTACCCCGTTGGCCGCCAAACGGTCGAGATGGGGAGTGTAGGCCCTCCCGGGGTTATTGTAGCCGATGTCGGCCCAACCTTGGTCATCGGTGATGATGACGATGATGTTCGGCTTCTCTTCGGCAGCGAGGAGCCGGAACGAAATAACGAGAAGAAAGGTGAGAAACGGCAGGACCTGATGTGGGCGGTGGGGATGCATGTTGGGGGAGTGGAACGACTACTCCACTTTCCGGGTGCCTCCGTTCAATCCTCTTCCAACCGGATGACGAAGAACCGGCGATGGAACAGGTCCGCGACGGGAGAAAAGGGAACGGTGTAGCTGGATGAGTAACTTTGGGTGGCGACCTGTCGGTAGAGCACGGTCCACTGATCGGTCGGCAGCGCGAGGTCGGTGCTGGTGAGGACCGAATAGGTCGCGCCGGGGGTCGAGTACCAGCGGAGGACCGTCCGTCCGTCGGGTGTCATCTCCGCCGTCGGTGTCGGATCGGGTGTCGGCTGGAAGGAAGTCGGCACCGGGTTGCCCGCGAGGCCGCCGAGGTGGATGTCGCGGATCTGGACAGGGCTGAGGATTCCCCGGAACAGGGCAAGGTCATCGAGTTGCCCGTCCATTTCCCGGCCATTGCAGCAGGGGTCGTCTCCGATCTGCCACGGGTTGTCGAAGGCGGTGAAGACTTCCGAGAGTCCGGTGGCGGTGGAGAGCAAGACTCCGTCGACATACGCTTGGGCGGTTCCTGCAAGTCCGTTCCAGGTGATGACGACGTGCTGCCAGGTGCCGGTCACGAAGGTGTTAGGGGGCACGCTGACGCCGCCATTGTCGGTCGCGATGCGGTAGTCGCTGCCGCCCGGGTAGTTGGGTGCCACCGAGATGCCCCAAACGTTGCCGTTGCTGTCGTCACGATGGTTGATGATGCCTTCCTTGCTCGTGCTGAAGCTGCCCGAGCGGACCCACACGCTAATCGAGAATGCTTCGTCCCCGGCGGTGAAGGGCGTCACTGCTTCGAGGCTGGTGAACCCGTCGAGATCGAGCGAGGCCGCGCCGATCAGCGGGGTTGTGGTATTCCAGCCGACGGATCCCTGGACCCGGGTCGCCGTTTCTGGGCTGCCGAGAAGGGCGGTGTCCGCGGCGTTGTTCCCGCTGCCTTCGTCGAAGCTGTAGTAGGAGACCAGTTCAGCCGGAGGCGACGGTGGTGATGCGGCGACCGGAAGCGGTGAGTTGATCGTCAGCACGAATGGCAGGGAACGGATCGACTGGGTGACCGGCAGTCCGCGCAGTCCGCCCTGTTGGATCTGATGGATCTCTTCGCCCGAGAGGACCCGTTCGAAGACGGCGAGGTCATCGAGCCGGCCGTTCATTTCGCGTCCGCTGCAGCATGGATCGTCACCGATCTGCCACGGTCGGTCGAAGGCGGTGAAGATGTCGTAGACCCCGGTCGCCGACGCGAGGAGCTTGCCGTCGACGTAGGTGTGCGCTTCCCGTGTGTCGCCGTCCCAGGTAGCGACCACGTGCTGCCACTTGCCGGTTACGAAGGTGCTGGCGGGCACCGAGACGCCGCCGTTGCTTCCATTGATGCGGAAGTCGCTGCCGCCGGGGATCTCCGGATTGATCGCGATGCCCCAGAAGTTCTGATTGGAGGCGTCGCGATGGTTGAAAATGCCCTCACGTGGTGCGTTGAAGGAGTCCGACTTCACCCACACGCTGATCGAGAACTGACGGGTGGCAACGGTCAGCGGCGTGTTCGCCTGAAGGCTGGTGCTGCCGTTCAGGTCCAGCGATGCGTTTCCGATCAGCGGAGCGGCCGTATCCCACAGCACCGTGCCTTGCACCCGGCTCGCGGTTTCCGGCGCTCCGAGCGGAGCGGTGTCGGTCGCGTTGTTGCCCGTGCCTTCGTCGAAGTTGTAGTAGGAAACCAGACCGGGCGGGGGATTGTAGGGAGGAGTGATCGTGCCGAGTGCGGGGTCGCTGCCGATGTAGACCTCGGCTGAGTCCGAGAAACCGTCACCGTCCGAGTCAGTCAGCGACGGGTTGCTGCCGAAACGATGGACCTCATCGCCGTCGGATAGCCCGTCACCATCGGTGTCCGGGTTGCCGGGATCACCTCCAAAGAGTGCTTCGTCGGCGTCCGAGAGGCCGTCGCCATCCGCGTCCGGTTCTACCGCCAGCAGATCGGCGGTGAGGGACGGATTCGTGAGTGCCTGGCCATCGCTCACGGAGCTTGCGAGCAGTTCGATCTGCACAGGACCGAGGCCGCTCGGGATGAGGTCCACGTAGTAAACACCCGCCAATTCGCGCAGGTTGGTGACGGTCGCGTTGGTGACGACAAAGTCCGAGGTCTCAAGGCCGGTGACCGCCTCGCCGAATCCGACACCGAGGGCAAGGGTTCCGGAGAACCGGCCGTCAGGCGGGAGTCCGACCCAGCCGGGCTCGGGAGGCTGGTCATCCACGTACGGGATATTCAGTAGCACGGACGAGCTGTTGGGATTGCCGGAGGTGCCGCTGGTAACGCGATTGGCAGGAAGTCGCACGCTCACCGGGTCAGCCGTCGGGCGGATCTTTGCGGCGTAGTAATAGGAGCTGCCCTCAAGCCGGAGGACCGTTCCATTGGTGACGTCGAGGTCGGCGGCTTCGAACCCGTTCACCTCCTCGTCGAAGACGATCGTGACGAAGAAATCGCCGCTGGTGTCGCTCTGGGCGCTGATGACCGGGCGGACGTGGGTCGGCAGTGCGGGAAAGTCCGCGGGGCTGAGATCGTTGGTGATCCAGTCCGCCAGCAATTGCACCGCCTCGTCATCGACCACGTTTTTCGCCAGCGGCGGCATCGCGGCGTTGTCCGGAAGGGCATGGTTCATCCGGTAGTGGAAGATCGAGTTCGCGACATCCATCGGTTTGACGTAGCGGCCGTCGGGCGCAAGGTCCTGAAAGCGATCGGGCTTGGCATTGATGACGTTCTGCCGCAGGAGCGGTGTCGCGAGTCGGGCATCGAAGTTGCCTCCGGGAGCACCCGGTTGGTGGCAATGCGAGCAGTTCGCATCGAGGTAGGAACGGACCCGGTGTTCGGCGGGTGCTTCGGGTTCGTCGATCGGCCGCGACTGGATGAAATTCGCCACCTGTTCGGCATTCAGCGTGACGTCGAGCATCCCGCGTTCGCTCCACGTCAGCAGCTGATTGGCTAGCAGTCCGGTATCAGGATGCGGGATGAAGCCATTGAGCTGGTGGGTGCGCACGCCGAGGGCCTGGCCCGAGCTGGCATTGTGGCACTGGAGGCAGTCGCTGCGTCCGGGGAACACCCAGGTCTGCAGGCGGCTTCCGCCACCGGCTTCGGAGATCGTGTAGTCGCCGGTCTCCGAGTTCGTCAGAAGCACGGCATCGCTCTGGTCCGGAAGCCAGCGGTAGGTCAGGCCGTACTTGCCGCCGCCTTCGGTGCAGACGATGAATCGCGTCTCGAGCCTGACGGTCGTGTCCGGGTTGGTGTCATCGACCGGCAGTTCGAAGTGCTTCATCAGCACCGTGCCCGCCGGGAACTCCCAGTTGCCGCTCTCGCTGAACTCGATTCGCTCTGCCGGCGTATCGTGGCCGCCATCGTTCGGCAGCGCGATCCAGCGGTCCTTGACGGCGGCGTCGGACCACAAAGGCGACAGGACTCCGTATGGCAGGAAAGCGGGATTCGTCGTGAGCGTGGGGAGGTCGAGGAAAGCGTGAGTCTGCGACAGCAGGGGCGGGGCGTCGGATGTCGTGCCCACTGCGGCGAGTTTCTGGATCGTGCCGTCGTTGTCCTCGATGTCGGTGGTATCGTTGAATCCGCCGAGGTCGGTCATGAAGACCTCGCCGTTCGGTCCCCGGCAAAAGTTGCCGAGCCCCTCTTTGAATCCGGTCCGGGGAAAATCGCAGAGAAATTCCCGGACCGGCGGCTGGCCCTCCGTGTAGCTAAGGGTCTCCACCTTCCCCGTGACGTGGTCGCCGAAGAGGAGCTTGCCCTCGAGGTTGGGAAACTCGGCGTCGCGATAGATGTAGCCGCCGATGATCGCCCGGTACTCGGTGACGGTCAGGATTGCCGGATCGTTGGTGCCCGTGAGCGGGTTGGGCTGTGCCTGCCCGCCACCGTTGGTGTAATCCCATCCGGAATTGTCGCCCTTGTCGACGAGGTGGATTTCCTCGTCGCTGCCGCCGACATCCCCGACCCAGACCCGGCCGGTCACGCGGTCGAAGTGCATGGTGTGCGGGCTGCGCAGGCCGATCGACCAGAACTCCTCGAGGATTCCGCTGCCGGGTGATGGATCGACCCACGGGTTGTCACTGGGAATGTAGTAGTTTCCGCTGAAGCTCGGCGGCCAGGTGACCGGGGTTTCGGGCGGCGACGGGGGCTCGAGGCCTCCCTTGTTGAATCCCGAGTCGTCCGGATGGCGGCGGATCGGGTGGCTCACCGCTCCACCGGTCATGTCGACGTCGATCCGCAGAATTCCGCCCATGAGCGCGGTGTCGAGGCGTTGCGACATCCGTTCCGAAGGTGAATTCGAGTAGGCGAAGCCGCCGTCGCCGGTGGAGATGTAGAGGAAGCCGTCGTCGCCGAAAAACATCGCCCCTCCCGAGTGGTTCCGGTCCTGGTCGTGCTGGTCGATCAGCACCAGCTCCGACGCGGGATCCATCACCGGACCGTCCACGGGATCCTCGATCACCGTGAACCTCGAGACCCGGACGTAGGTGTATTTCTCGTTGTCGGCACCGGGCAGGTCGGGAAGGTGGACGTAGCAGGCGTAGACGTGGTCCTCACCGGTCATTCCCGCCTGTCCGAAGTTCGGGTGGAAGGTGAGGTTGTAGAAGGCGATGTCGGGCGCGCTCGGAACGGAAGGGACTTTCCCGGTGATCACGGCGGGTTCGAAGTTGGCGTCCGGCAGGACCTCGCCAGGGAGGTAGACGCCGTCGCCATACTTCGAAAGGTTCAGCATCAGCTTCACCTCGGACGGGAGCACGTCGGGGCGGTTCGGAAACCGCCAGACGTGTCCGGCCTTGCCGACGACCACGAGGTCCTTCACCGCCGGGTCGGGGTCGCTTCCGGGACCGGGGTAGGTGGTGATCCACAGCGGTCCGATGAAGCGAAGGTTCGGGAACGCGTTGACCGTCGTGAATCCCGTCGCCGAGCCTGGCGGTTCCTCGGGAAAGGCACCGTTGAGGAATGCCCCGACCGGCACCGGTCCGCCGGCCACGGCGGGCGCGATGAGGGCAAGCAGCGAGGCGAGAACCGCGAGCGGCCTGGCGCTGCTGCGTCGGATGGGCTTTTGAGCGGCAGGGATCATTGTTTGGTGAAGCGGACGCAGGCTCCGCCTCCCGGTGCGAGGGTAAGCGTGAGCGTGTCATCCGCCCGGACCTCCGCCTTGCGGCTTCGGTACGATTCCTTCCGGGTTTCGAAGTGGGTGTCAGGCTTGTCTTCGAAGATGGTCGCCGAGTAGGTCCCGGATTCGAGGAAGGAGAGGGGAACCTCAACGGTTCGGCCTTTTTCGTTGGTGGTGGCACCGAGCAGGATGGTGCCGTCACTCGCGGTCCTCCGCATGACGATGAATTCGCCGATCGCACCGTCGAGGGTCTCGCTCTCGCGCCATGGCTGCTTCTGCGCGGTGAGGAATGAGAAGAGCTCCGGGTGGGCCGCGAAGGACTCGGGAGCATCGAGGACGATCGCCTGTCCGCTGAACGCGATCAGGGTGCGCGCGCACTCGCCGACGATGGTCGACGGGATTGGCTGGAACACCCGCGGACGTGCCTTGTGCGCGTCGGCCAGTCCGAACATGCCGTTGTTCATGTCGATCGGGCCGCTGATCATGTTGACGAAGACCGAGGTGTTGAAGGTCGTGGGAGAGAACGACTTCTTGGCGTCGGCCTGAGCGTGGCAGAACTCGACGGTCATGCAGTTCGGCCAGGTGCGGTGGAGCCCGCCGGGCGGCATGGGACCGTCGTGGAAATTGCACATCAGCCGGTATTTCGCGCAGAGTTCGATGATCTCGCGGGTCTTGGTGACCTTTTGCCTGCGGCTGTTCGCCTTCATGAAGCCGTATTTGATCCCGGCGGCGCCCCATTCACGGTAGGTCGCGAGTGTCTTTTCGAAGTCGTAGCGGATCCGGGCCTTGTCGTTGATGTAGAGAAAAATGCCGACCCCGCGCTCCTTGGCGTAGGTGATCAGGGCGGGCACATCGATCGGTTCCTTCCAATCTTCGGGCGCGGGTTCGCGGACGACTTCGCCCGACGGGAGCTGCTTGACGAGATGGTCGCGGCTGACGGTCGGGTCAGAGGCCGGATCGAACTCGGGCCCGTACCAGTTCGCGTCGAGCAACAGGTGAGGAACGCCGGTCTCCGAAGCGTAGTCGATGAAGCGTTTCCAAGAAGCCATGTCGAGGCCGTAGCTGAAGCCGTCCGGCGCCTCGTATCCCCAGGTCCGCCAGTCCCAGAAAGTGACTCCGGGTCGGATCCACGAAGGGTCATCGATCGCGCAGGGCGGATTGAGGTTTTCCAACAGGTCGGCGTCGACGAGGCAGCCCGGGGTGTCACCGATGACGAGGACTCGCCACGGGGAACGGAAGGGGAGTTCGATAGGGGTGGTTTCGATGCTGCTGGTGAATGATGCTGAACCACCGGCTGCCTTGAGTTCCAACCAGCCGAAGTTGTCGAGGTCGGCTTCGGCGATCGAAACATAGGTCTTCTCGTCAAGACGGGCGGTCAGCGGGAGTCGGCGGGTTCCGCTGGCCGCGCCCAGCGGTTCCGGACCCTTGTTCGGGTTTTCGCCGTTGTAGGACCAGCACGTTCCGTCCTTGGCGAAATGAAACTCGGCGAGATCCTCAAGCAATCGGACGGAGCGTGACTCGCCGCCGGCGTCGGCCAGTTCATAGCGGAAGGCGAGTCCTTCGTCGTAGAGCCGGAACACTACGGTCAGGGGGGTCGCGGTGTCGTCAGGCAGGGTCACGGTGGCCCGCGCCTCGGAGTAGTGATCCCGGACTTCCTCCCGTTTGCCCCAGACCGGCTTCCAGCGGGAGTCATGGGTGGAGGTTTCGATCTGGAGGTCCGACCATCGGGGTGCCGCGTCGTGCCATCGGATTCCTGCCTTGCTCAGGTTGGTGAGAGGCGTGTCGTCGCGGTCGAGCGAGTAACAGAGGAGGCCATCCTTGAGTTCGAGGTCGAGGTGCAGGCGGCCGTCCGGGGAACGGAGGGTTTCGCCAAGGGCAGGGGTTTCGCCGAGACCCAGATGGAGGGCGATTGCGGCAGGCAGGATGGCGGAACCGGAAGGTCGGAAGAGGAAAGGCATTGTGGATCAGGGCTTGGGTCGTTCGGTCATATGGCACGGTTTGGCACGGATGCCGACAGCCCCGATCTACTGCCGCCGCCACGAAGTTTGGACGTCCCGCATGGGAATCGTTCCCTGTTTTTCCGGGGGATTTCCGGCGGATTGGCAAGGAATCCGGAAAAAACCGGGAGAAATCGAGGATTCGCCGGGGAGATTCCCTGTGCTTCGGTAGTGAAAAAGACAGCGAATGGAGAATCAGCCCGAGATCCCGAAAATCGAAGACCTGCCGTCGGACGCCGCCGGGCGGCGTGAGGCGTTGTTCGTACCCCTTTTCACCTCGAGCGAGCGTCGGCTCCGGTCCTTCGTTTTCGGCATGGTTCCGAGCCAGCAGGACGTCGACGAGATCATGCAGGAGGTGTCGATCGTACTGTGGAAGAAGTTCGACCAGTACGAGCCGGGCACCGAGTTCATCCGCTGGGCCTATGTGGTGGCCCGCTACGAGGTGCTGCTCTACCGCCGCAAGAAGGCGCGCGACCGTCTGTGCTTCAGCGAGAAGATGCTGGAGCTGCTCGGAGAGGAGTACGAGGACGACGAGGACGTGCTCGAAAGGGAGCGGACCGCGCTCGACCGCTGCCTGAAGAAGCTTCCGGAATCGGATCGGGAAACCCTGATCACGATCTACTCGAAGGATATGAAGATCAACGAGCTGGCGGAGGCCACGGGGCGGACCGCCACTTCGCTCTACAAACGATTGAACCGGATGCGTGCCAAACTGCTGACATGCGTCGAGTCCCAACTGAAGACCGTATGAATCCCACCCGGCAGAACGCCGAGCCCGGCGACCGTGGAGAGCTGACCGAGTTGATCGAGCGCTGGTGCAACCGGCAGGCCGACGAAGCGGATGTCGCGCGCCTGGAGGAGTTGCTGTGGCAGGGGCGGGAGATCCGCACCTTTTACCGCCGCTACATGAACCTGCACGCCGCCCTCCACAGCTGGTGCGAGGGAAGTCTGGCGCCGTCAGACGAGGATCGGACGCGCGAGCGGAAAGTGATTCCGTGGATGAGCTGGGGCGGATGGGCGGTCGCGGCCGCGGTGGCGCTGGTCTTTTCGATGCTTCATATTCTCGGGCCGGAGCCCGAGCCGGTCGTTCTGATCGAGCCGGCACCGGCCGGTGACCATGAGGAGGCGCTCGGCGTGATGGTCAACCAGAGCGGGGCCGAATTCCGTGGTATGTCCGACGAATCTCCCTTCGGTCTTGTCGCGGGTGACTATGAACTGGCGAAGGGGATCGTGCACTTCCGGCTGACGAACGGAGTGGACGTCGTCATGCGCGGACCGGCGAACTTCCAACTGGTGAACCCTCTGGACATGCGTCTCCAACGCGGCGTGGTGCGGGCGATCGTGCCCGAAAGCGGGCAGGGATTCACGATCGCTTCACCCGAAATGCTTTTCGAGGACCTCGGAACCGAGTTCGGTCTTTCGGTCGGCGAAGGTGAGAGCGAGATGTATGTCTTCACCGGCCAGGTCGATGTGCGGCGTGTCGGCGAAGAGGGCGAGGTGTCCTCGGTCTTCGAGGGCGAGTCGCTGCGCCAGCAGGGTACGGATGTGAAGATCGGCCGGACCGTGCCTGAGATCAGTTTCCCGACGCCGGAGGACGTGGGCTACGAGGGCTGGGTGGTGAACCAGCCGCCGCTTACTTTGCCAGACGGTCTGATCGGTTATTTCCCGTTCGAGCCGGATCCGGAGAAGCCGAACGTGCTGCGCAACGTCGTTGCCGGAAAGGAAGGCGCGAGCCGGGTCAGTGATGGTCTTATCCGTGGAGCCCGTTGGGTTTCGGGCCGTTGGTCGGAGAAGCAGGCGCTGCTGTTCGACCGGGTCGGGGATGCCGTGCAACTGGAGGTGGCCGGAGAGTTTGATGAGATTTCGATGTCCGCGTGGATCTATGTCGACCGTCTCGACTACGCGGTGAACGCGATTTTCGTCAGCAACGGGTGGGCGCCGGGTGATCTGCACTGGCAGATTCTACGGACACAGGACCCGATCCTTGCGGTGCACGCGATTGACGAACGCGGCGCCTTGCTTGAGCGCCCGATCCGTTTCGGTCGCTGGGTTCACGTGGCGGCAGTGCTGTCGAAGAGCGAAGGGCGAACCCGCTACTACGTCGACGGCCAACTCGCCCAAGTGAACAAGCTTCCGGCGGAGTCCCTGATTACTCCCGGCTTGTCTCAGCTTGGCGATTGGGTTCAGGAGGCGGCTGACCCGTATCCGCTGCGCGGATTCCGTGGAAAGATGGATGAGTTCGCTATCTGGGATCGCGCGCTGACCGAAGAGGAAGTTGTGGAGATGACCCGCCGCGGTGTTCCATCCCTCCTTCAACTGGCGGACCGTCTCAAGCCTGTGACACCGGAGGCTAGGGCCTTCTTCAAGCGCTCGAAGAAGATGGCAACAGAGGCGCGCGAGCAAGACTCCGATCGTTGATCGAGTTGCTGCTCCGTTTACCTGTCACAGTTCCGTGCGTAGCGAATTTCATCGGAGGTCCCGATTCGGGTCAGCCTGTTGGGTTGCATGCTCGCTGTGGAGCGCGGCGAGCGCTGCGGAGATCCATCTCGCCGCCGATGGTCGGGACGATGCGGATGGTTTGGCGGACTCGCCGGTGCGGAGCCTCGCCGTCGCGGCCGAGAGGGTGCTGGCCGCGAAGCCCGGGTCGGAGCCGGTGACGGTTTGGATTCATGGAGGACGCTACCCGGTGACGGAGACCGTGCGTTTCGGAAAGGAGTTCTCGGGGAATGCCGATGCCCCGATTCGGTTCCGGGCCGTTGAGGGAGAGGTGCCGGTCTTTGACTCCGGTCTGGCGGTCGGCCTGTCGAAGGCACTCCCGGTTTCGGAGTCGGACGGCCTTGAGCGATTGGCCGAGTCCGTCCGCGGTCAGGTTCTGTCGCTGAAGATTGACGACAAGGACGCCCGCGATGCTCTGGCGAATCCGTCGGTCCGTTGCAGCATCGACGGCCGGACCCTATCTCTGGCTGGCTACCCTAATGTCGGCTTCGGGCACATCGATCGAATCGTGAATCCGGGAGCGGTCTATGCGGAAGGAAGAACCCTAGGGCCCCGGCCGTCGTGGTCGATCGACAAGCCTGTCGGCGGAAGCTTTACGCTTCGCGACAAGGACACCGCGGCTTGGGAGCGGGAGTATGAGACCGCGAAGCTGGCGACTGTTACCGGGTATCTCGCCAACGATTGGTATTTGCAGAGTCACCCGCTGGCTTCGATCAAAGATGGTGTGCTCCGTCTGGCCGACTCGAGCCGTTACGGGATCAAGAACAACGAAAAGATTCCCCGTCGGCTCAAGGTGACCAACCTCCTGTGCGAGTTGGATGCGCCTGGCGAGTTCTACTTCGATCGTGCCGACTCCCGCCTGTTCTTCATTCCGTTTCCCGGTCAGGAACGGAACGGGACTCTGAGCATCTGGGGTGGCCCCGGGCTTCTTGAAGTCGATGGTGCCTCGCATCTGGCTTTCGAGGGCCTGGTAGCGGAAGGGGTGAGCACCGGTAAGGCCGTGGTGTCGGTTTCGAATTCAAGTCACGTGGTGCTTGCCGGATGCACGGTGAGGAACTCGACGCGTCCGGGTGTGGTCATCGAGGGAGGGAACGACTGCGGCTTGCGGTCATGCGATCTTTACGACCTGAGGCACCATCTGACCCTGACGGGTGGTGATGTCAGGACGCTGAGGCCGGCCGGCAACTTCGCCGTCAACTGCCACTTCACCCAGGTGTCCGCGTCCGACTTCTACGGTCGGGTGCAGATCCGGGGCGTCGGCCAGATTTTCCGGAACAACCTGCTCCACAATTTCCCCGGACAGGTGCTGGTGTTCGGCGACTGCGATCATCGCATCGAACGCAACGAACTCTTCAATATCGGCTTCGAGGAAGGGGATGGCGGAGCGATCTACAGCGGGGCTTCGAGGTGGAGCTGGGGCAATGTGCTGCGACACAATTTCCTCCATCATCTGATGTGCCTCCCGCAGGCGCACCCGCGGGGTGGGATCTATCCGGATGATGGTGACCAGGGCGAGACGATCGAAGGGAATGTGTTCTACAAGGCCGCGCATCGGGCCGTCCTCATCAACGGCGGTGCGGGGCATGCGGTGAGGGATAACCTGTTTCTTGAGGGCTATATCGGGATTTACAACACCGAGGCCAGCGCCGAGAAAGCCTACGCGAGAATCGCGAAATACGAGTCGGGCGAGCTGAAGCGCGGCGACAAGGACGACCAGATCTGGCGGACGGAACAGGTGGTCGGTAAAGAGGGGTGGAACCGGGAGCCGTGGAGAAGCCGCTATCCGACGTTCCGGAAAATCATGAACCAGGAGCGGATGCGCTTCTATCCGATCGAGTGCGAGTACAAGGGAAACCGGTTCTCGGGCAACTGGCGGAACATCGAGCACCGGGTCGGTGGAGGAGAGAACGGGGTGAAGGACATCGGTCAGGTCCCTTTCATCCGGAGCACGGACAATGTGGACATCAGGATGTCGGTATTCGCCGACCCCGATGCGCTGGATTTCCGGGTGCGTCGCGGAGCGCCGCCTCCTGCGATGCCCGCGATTCCGTTTGCGAAGATCGGGCTGTATCAGGATATCTACCGGGCCCGTTTGCCGGAGAAGGATGGTTATCGCCGCGCGGTACGCTCCCGGTTCGACGGGAAGCGCAGCTTTGATCCCAAGGCGAAGTACGATCCACGCCGTATCAATGGCGAGATCTACTTCAACACCGGTCTGCTTCTCCGGGACATGGGCGGAATGCTTCACGGGGTGCCGGACTCCCGCCGCCCGCATACGGAACTCGACTGATCCCTGCCATCCCATGAACCGCCCGACCCTCGCAGCTATCGCTCTTCTGGGCCTTCTGACAGCGGCCGGTCCTGCCGGGGCGATCGTTTGGCAGAAGGGAGCGGAGCCGCAGAAGGTCCAGGAGGGCGAGATGAAGAACGCGGGGAAACTCCTCTATTCGCCGCTTCGCGTGCTCGGTGGAAGTTGCGTGGCGCTCGGGGGGCGATGGGCGCTCACCAGCCGCCACGGTACGGACGAGTGGAAGCCGGAGATGCTGGCGGTCAGTTTTCCGGCCATCTCGGACGCGGTCTACCGGGTCAAGGCCGTCCATTTTCCCGCTGCAGGGGATCTGGCTTTGCTGGAACTGGACAAGAAGGTCGACGGGGCCGCCGAACTCGAACTCGATACCGTCGAGGACCGCACCGGGAAGCGCGCCTGGCTCGGTGGATTCGGATTTTCCGGGGAAGCGGGATCGATTGGCGGAGCCAAGGGGTTTGTAGGTGGCTTCAATCGCGTCGAGGCCTACAGGAAAGGAAAGCTTTCGATCCGACTCAGCAAGGAAGGAGAGGGTGAGACGCCCGAGGTCCTGCCGGCCCGGATGGATAGCGGATCACCCTTGTTCGTAGAGGTGGAGGGCAAGTGGCGGCTGGCGGGAATCGCCTCGACCGTCACCAATTCCCGGAATCCGGGAACCGGCGACTGGGGAAATTATACGCGAATTTCCCCGGTCGAGGGGTGGATCCGGAAGCTCACGAAATAGGGGAGCGTCCGAGATTCGACCGACCCGGTATCACCGACTCGACCGGAAGAAACCCTTTTGCCTTGGGCGTTCCGGGCGATGAGCCCTCTTGGGATCCGGGTTTCCCGGAGACACATGTCATACAATTTTCAAATTGAGTGGGGCAATGTGCAGCAGTGGGGGCAGTAGAGACATTACCAAGAACGTCCGTTCCCCTCGTATTTTTGCCTCCCGGTCCAGCAGCAGTGGCTGCGGCCGTCCCGGGCATCAGACGTGGGGGATGGGCACAAATCCCATCACCGCCGGGTGAACCGCCGAAGATTCCGATCGGGGCGGATCCGATGGCCACGAAAACCCCACAAAATCCGCAATATCCATGCATCCAAAACAAAAACTCATTCTTGGCGCCACGACCTTGCTGGTCGCCATTCCCCCGGCCACCGGCCAAACGCTTGAGGCGATCGCCGACACGATCATGCTCTCGAACTCCGGAGCACCTAGCTTAGGGGACACCCGAGACTGTGAGGACAACTTCGGAGCAAGAAGCGAAGTGATCCTCGGTGGGAACGGATCCACCAACAATCCTCGCCATGGACTGTTTCGATTCGACGTCAGTTCACTGATCGGTCCGATCACCGAGGGCGCGACCCTCAACTCGGCGACGCTTACCCTTTTCGAGCGGGCGGCGCGCGACGGGAACAACGGAACCCTCAGTCAGACCTTTGACGCGTTTCCGCTGGTGGCGGGCAATGCGGGATGGGTGGAAGGAACGAAGACCGGAGGCTCTGCAGGCTACTCAGCAGAAGCGGGCTCCGTATCGTATCTCTATCTGGCCGCTCCGGCGGCGCTCGGAGGAACCGACGGCACCCAGTGGTTCAGCCAGGGCGGTGGATCGACTCCGGCCGGCGCCCTGCCATCCCCTTCCTTGTTCCAATTCGGAACGGATACCGGCGCTTCTCTCGGCAGCGGTACCGTTAACTTCGCAACTGGTGTTTCCGACACGCTTTCAATCACTCTTGATGCGGTAACCTTGCAATCCATCCTGCCCCAGTGGTTGGCTGACGGCACTCAGAATGCAGGCATTGCGGTCGAGTCGGGCGGAACCAACCAGCTCTTCTTCGACTCCCTTCAGGGCGATGGCAACGGCGCCGAACTCGCGCTGACGTTCGACCCGTTCCCTGGCGACGCTGATTACGATGGTATCCAGGACACGGACGAGACCAATACCGGCACTTACGTCAGCCCGTCCGACACCGGCACCGATCCGGCGCTTTACGACACCGATGGTGACGGCATTTCCGACGGCGACGAGATCGATACCGGCAAGGGCTCTGCGTTCTTCTCCGATCCGAACAAGGCCGACACGGACAACGACGGAATGGACGACAAGTACGAGATCGACAACGGACTCGATCCGAACGACGCGACCGGTGACAACGGCGCGGCAGGTGACCCGGATGGCGACAATGTTTCGAACATCGACGAGATGAACGGACTGGCGGGCTACGGTCCGACCGACCCGCAGGATTCCGACAGTGACGACGACTTCCTGACTGATGGTGAGGAAACCAGCGGCTCGCTCAACGTGGCGTTCTTCAATGATCCGACCGATCCGAACGACAACGACAGCGATGATGACGGTTTGTTCGACGATCAGGAAATCGACGGCACGTTCAACGTGTGGACCGCGGGACTTGAGACCGGCGCGCCGGGTGATCCGACCGACCCGAACAGCGCGGACAGCGATGGTGATGGCCTCACGGACCCGCAGGAGATCGACAATCTCCTCGATCCGAACGTCGATGGCAGCGTGGGCGAAACCAGCGGTGGTGCCGGTGACGGTCCCCAGGGTGCGCTTGGCGATCCGGACTCGGACGGTCTGACCAATGAGGACGAGATCGTTACCTATCTGACCGATCCCCGTGATCCTGACACCGACTTCGACAACCTGACCGATGGTGAGGAAGTCAACGGTTCGCTGAACCCGTTCGGTGGTGAGGCTACTGATCCGAATGATGACGACAGCGACAACGACGGTCTCCTCGATGGCGAGGAAGTGACCGGTGTGGAGAACCCTTGGTTGAGCGGAGCGCTCCGCGATCCCTACAATTCGGGAAGCGATCCGGCAGGTGATCCGACCAACCCGAATGCGGCCGACACCGACAGCGATGACATTGATGACCTCGACGAGATCACCGGCGATGCCAACCCGTGGAGCGGGGGAGTGCTGGGCTCGCCTCCGGGTGAATCCACCGACCCGAACAACGGTGACACCGACGGTGACCTGACCTTCGATGGTGCCGAGATCGCGACCGGATTCGATCCGAGCGATGCCGCGAGCTTCCCGGACTTCTTCCAGCACTGCATCGGCTACTGGCCGCTGGACAGGGCCACGGGCATCACCGATCCCAATGCGATCGTGACCGCAGGTGTCGACGATGCTGTCTTCGCCGACGGTGGCGGCAACGGGCTCACGTGGGCTCTTGGTGGCACCTACGGAAGCGGTGGAGGGATCTGCGGCTATGCCGAAACCGACAACTCGAACCTCGCTTACTTCGAGATTGATGAGATTCCGGGACTGGTGAGCGCTACTCCGAAGTTCACGATCATGGGCTGGGTTAGGCGCAACAGCACCGGCTACCGCGGTATCTTCTTCAGTCGTGACGTGGACGATGTCCAGAACGGCTCGGCGGGAACCAACCAGAACTACGGACTCGCGCTCGACGCCACCCATGTCGAAGGCCGTTACTCGGGCAATGCAATCGATCCGCCGGGCGGAGTGGGCGAACTCGCTTCAACCGCGGAGTGGTATCACGTCGCCATGACATACGATGGCACGACCGGCAGGACCTATCTGAACGGCGAAGAGGTTGGTTCCGCCAATCCACTGGTGACGGAGATCACCCGGGCAGGAAAGTTCTTCATGGGTGACGATCCGGCTTTGAGCAACCGTCAGTTCAACGGCGCGCTCGACGACTTCGCCGTGTTCAAGACGAACCTTCCCGGTTCCGTGATCAACAGCGTTTACACCAACGGTCTCGCGGGTCAGCCGATGCCGACTGCGTTCCCCAACGCACCGCTGGCACTGCAGAATCCCGACTCCGACGGTGACGAGATCTGCGACCAATGGGAGATCGATCTCTACGGCAGCATCAATGGGGACGACGACGGTGACGGGATTGAGGATGCCCGGGAAGAGTTCATTCTTCTCACCGATCCTTTCAACGACGACACCGACGGCGACGGGATCCTCGACGGTGAGGAGATCGAACTCGGCGCGGACGGCTTCATCACGGATCCGACCGATCCCGATTCCGACAATGACGGTGTTTCGGACGGCCAGGAAATCCTCGACGGAACCGATCCGACCGATGCCGGAAGTGTGATTCCTCCGACCATTGCCGGTGCGCTCTGCGCCTACTACACCTTCGACGAAACCTCGGGCATCACCGCCGCCGACAGCGCGACGGGTGACGGCGCGCAGGACTTCACGCAGGTTGCCGGCGGTGTCGCATGGGCGCCGGGCCTGATTGACGGCGCGATCGTCCTGACCGCTGATGTGATGACGAGTGTTAGCCCGCTGCCGAACGGGACGACATCGTTCACCATCTCGGCCTGGGTAGCGGAAGCTCCGGGAGAGTCGGGCTACAAGGGCATCTACACGACCGGTGCGGCCGGTGGTAGCGAGAACTGGGGTCTGAACGTCGAGGGCAGCCGCCAGTTCGATATGCGTATCGCCAGCAACGGCGGTGGCAGCCAGGGCCTCGATATGCCCGGCGCGACTCAGAACGAGTGGCACCACATCGCGATGTCCTGGACTTCGGATGGTGTGGCTGCAACGGCCAAGACGTACCTCGACGGCGAATTGGTCGTCACCAAGACCGAGGCTGACAACATCGCGCTGGCCTTCAACGCCGGTCCCCAGACTTGGTATCTCGGTCGCGACCGTCTGACGGACAGCCGCCGCTTCACCGGCGCGATGGATGACATGGCGGTGTTCAAGAGCGTCATCAGCGACGATGACATCAAGGACATCTACTATGCCGGCCTTGCCGGGATTCCGGTGACCGACCTGATCGTGGAAGGACCGCTCAAGGTGATCAGCATCGAAGCCGGCGTTCCGAACCCGAACGACATCACGATCACGTGGGATTCGTCGGGAGGTGCCGCGACCTACAAGGTTGTGTCGAGCGCTGACCTTTCGACCGCGGTGACCACCTGGCCGACCGTGCCGGGAGGATCCGGCATTCCAAATGCGGGAGCCACAACTTCGGCGGTCATCACCGATGCGCTCCTGAGCGGACCGAAGCAGTTCTACGCGATTGCCGAGGAGTAACGGTCGCCCGAACCATTTGCAGATGGAGGTCTGCAGTGCACAACTCCCCGGGCCGTTCACTCGGTCCGGGGAGTTTCGTTTTTACCCGGGGTCAGAATTCGGAAGGCAGGGGCGGTCGGGGGGAATATCCAATATCCAACAAGGCATTCCCAATTTTCAAGTGGGTGATGGAGAGAGGCCGCCTTTGCTGCGAGCAAAGGAGGACAGGCAGGCGTGTGGACGGTGGAACGCTGCGCGCTCGCGGGCGTAGAGCGGGGGAATGGTGCGCGGACTTCAGTCCGCATTTCGCTCGGCCGGGGTTCCGGGGCGGACTGAAGTCCGCGCACCATTTCAAGAGACGGATCCTTTGCGGTCGATTTTCAGATCCCGCGTTGCCGCGACCGTGGCGCCTTGACGGACTGGTCTGCTCCAGAGTCCTAGCTCGCCGGAGTCTTCTATTCCTTCTCGATCGAAAGTCGCGTCACGACCCAGTTCGGGTCCTTTCCGCCTTGATCGGAGAACTCGAGATCAAGCGTGCCGTCCCTCACTTCGACGGTGCCGGTGACATAGGGAAACTTCCCTGCTCCTGCTGAGACGCGATCACCCAGAAGCGTTCCTTCCGCCCGGACCTGCATGGCGTCGTGGGGGTCGTCGAGATCACCCATGTTGAGAGTGATCTTCCAGCGTCCGTTGGTGAGCTTGTGCCGGAGAATCGTGGTGTCCGGGCCGAAAACGAAGTCACGGTTGATGTCGTTGACGCCGTTCTTGCGTCCCCGTTCACGGGCATCCGGAGGGCTGCCGTTTCCGAAGATCCATTCGATGTCGCCGCGGGTCTTCGGAGTGATCGCGATCCAATCGTTCTGCACCGGGGATCCCGAGGGTCCGAGGTCGTAATGGTAAGAGTTTCGAGAAAGATCGACGACGGAAGGGCCCTCGACGGTGACGTAGACCGCACCCCAGTCCTTCCTGCCGGTGGCATCAACCACGCTGTAGTGGAAGAAGTCTCGCCCGGTGAATGCCTCCGGGGGAGTGTAGACGACTTCATTCCTGCGGCCCGGCCCTGTGCCGGTGGAAAGCGCGATGGAGCCGCCTTTGAAGCTGACCGTGTCGAGCAGTTGCACATCGAGCACGTCGTTGTTGCAGTCGTAGTCGTTGGCGATGACGTCGAGTGTCACCGGCTTCCCCGTCTCGGTGGTCGCCAGATCGCGATAGCCGAAGGGGCGGATCGGACCCGGGTCCTTGACGGGATCGCCGAAGCGTCGTCTGGCCTGTCTCGCGCGGAACACGCAATCGGCTTCCTCGGTGGCGAGTCGCCCGATGTTGTGGTTGCCGCCGCCATGCATGATGCTCACGTGGTAGTCGTTTCCTCCGGGCTTCCCGGCGCCGTCATTGCTCCTCGGCCTCGCTTCGTAGAAGAAGCCCGACTTGTTGTTGTGCTGGAGGTTCCACGAATGTCCGAACTCGTGGACGATCGTGCCATTGGCCCAACTCGTTGCGCCCCGTCCACATGAAAGTGCGTAGCGGTTGCCGCCGCCGACGGTATTGACGTAGGCGATTCCGGAGGGCGGGTAGTAGACGTGGTAAACGGCGAGGTCATGGGTCTTGCCGACTTTGTCCGGGTTCTTGTTCCAATAGTCGCGGAAAGCATTCAGCCCGCCGACGTCTCCCTTGTGGATACGGTCCCGTAGCGGATCGGTTTTTGAGTCCGTACGGATGATCACCGTGCCAAGCCGGTGTTTGATGCCCGCGGAGTGGAGAAACCGCGCATCCAGATTTCCGACCAGAGATTGCGCAGACGCCTGGGCCATCTCCATCTTGCCCTTGTAAGCGGAGTCGGCGAGAAATGCCTTCGAGCTGATCTCGGCTCCGATCTCGAATTCGAGCACATCCATCACCCGGGTTGGTGGCAGCGTTGCGGTCGATTTGGGTGCCGCAGCACCAGCCACCGGAGCGAGGACGGTGGTGATGGGCCCAGTCGAAGCCTCAATTTCAGGGGGCAGAATCGCAGCAGGCTGCGATGTCGCTTCGTGATCACCGCTACTGCCCTCGCAGATCAGGTGGACGCCTCCACCACCCGGCGCAGGTTCGACGAGAATGGGTTCTCTCCCGGGGCGGACGACCGTTGCCAGCATTCCCATTTCCGTGAGGACGGCGCTGACGGCAAATTCAGGGTGCCCGATCACGTGGCCGAGATAGCTGCCGTCTTCCTGCAGCTCGATTTCCTTCAAATTCCCCGAACCATCATCCACGAGGCATCTTGAGTTGGGTCCGAGAACCTGGCTTTTCGCCAGATTCAGCAGGAGGGATTCGTTCCCGATGTCGATCGCCGTGGTGAAGCTTTGGGGAAGCCCGGCCGGCAACCGCAGCGCGCGGGCCTTGATCTCATGAACATCGCGCTTTTCCGGGCTGGCGTGAGGTCCGGGTGTGGGAACCGGTAGTGCATGGTCGTGGGACTCGTGGCAGTAGCCGAATGGTGCGATCGTGAGGAGAGGAATGGAGGCGATTCTCATGGAGATTCTTCGGCAGGAAGGCCGACTCCGTGTTTACAGCCGTCGAAGAACCAAATCGGACGAACTATTTCGGGGGGCTCATGTGGACTCCCGGCCTGTTCGGTTGACGCCCCGAGCACTTCGTTCGATTCACTGCAAAACACACGGACTCCCGCCGCCCGATCGGACGAGGAGGAAGCTGTACAGCGCGGGAAGCTCGGGCTTGCCAATCAACGGGGCGGCTCGACCGCATCATCGTAGCCACAGGTCGTGAAGGGGCCTACGGGCATGCCGTCGATGTTGTAGAGGAGGTGGCCGAGAGGCTGGGTGGTGTAGGCGTAGCGCACCGCGTCGGGCTTTTCCACGCCGTCCGCCGAGACGACCAGCTCGGAGCCTTCGATCTTGCCGTCGGCCCAATGCCATTGGCCGCTGGCGTCGCGAATCGACAACCACTGCAGCTTGGCGTCGGGGGTCGGAACGGGCGGGAGGAATCCGTCCGGCAGGGCTTCCGCTTTCTTCGCGATCATCAGGCCGTTGTCGGCGTTCTTGGAGAACGAAACACGGATCGTGTTGCCCTCGACTTCGTGGCTTTTGTAGAGCGGGCAGGCGCTGATGCTCTCGAGGCCATACACCTTGTTGAGGACCGAGCGGGCCAACCGAACGCCGGTGTCGTATTTGTTGGGTGGGTGCTCACCTTTGGTGCCGACGTCGATGGTGACCGCCATGCCGGTATCCTCCACGGCCAAGGTGTCGACGTAGGCCTGCCGGATTTCGGCCCTGCCGTCTCCGCCAGCGGGGTTGTCGGAGCCCGACTCCCGAATGCCGGGAAGCTGGACGAAGTGGACCGGGAAGGAACCTTGTCCCCATGACTTCCGCCAGCCTTCGATCAGCGACTTGAGCTTCGGGTGGTAGTCCCGGCCGCCCTTCTCGTTGCTTTCCCCTTGGTACCAAATGGCGCCGCGGATCCCGTAGCCGACCAAAGGTTCCAGGAGCTCTTGGTAATGTTTGCCCACCGGGTGGGGTGGTTGGTTCAGCCAGCTTTCGATTTTCGAGCCGCCTACCGCCGTGACCATCAGGCCGACCGGAACAAGGGCGTCCTGTTGAAGGCGGCGGGCGAAGAAGAAGGCCACCTTGTTGAAGGCGGGGGCGGTCTCCGGCGAGCAAACCAGCCAGCCTTCTCCACCCAGCAGTCGGAGCGCGGGATAGTCTGCCTTCTGGATCGAGTCCTCGGGATGGTGGCGGGAGGTGCCGGTCTTCATGCGACCGGCCATGTTGGATTGGCCGGCGCACAGCCACACATCTCCGACGAGAAGGTTGCGGATCTCCTTGCGGGCTTGCTTGCCATCCTTCTCGCAGACGACGGTGAGGATTTTGCCCGCGGGCGCATCGTTGACCGACTTGAGTGGAACCGCAGTCATGGGATCCAGCAACGCACGCCATTTTCCCTCGGCATCCGCCGTGACGGTCTTCGACTGGCCGTCAAAACTGACCATGACCTCGGCGCCGGGCAGTGACTGACCCCAGACGGGCAGTTCCATGTTCTGCTGCAGGACCGCGTTGTCCTGGAAAGGCAGGGGCATGACGGGTTCCAAGGTCGGTGCTGGTTCAGCTCGAGACGGGCTGACTGCCATGCAGACGCTGGCGAGGGCGGAAGTGACGGTGAGGATGTAGGGATGGGTCATGAGTGTCCGGCCGGTAATCGGAATGAATACGGCGTTCGGGCGGTTCTGTTTCGTGCCGGGGGACGGATCGGGCAGGTGTTCGAGGCGAGTCCGCCCGATCGTGATCCCGGCGACAGAACTGGGTCGACAGCATGGCACCGGAGATATAGTCATCGTTCCGTGAAAAAGATCCTCCCTTGCCTCATTCCGTTGTTTTTTGCCGGTTGCGCTACTGAGCCGGCTTCGCTGGAGACCCGATTCAACGCCGCTGATACGGACGGCGACGGTCTGGTATCGCGCAAGGCCGCGACCGATCTTTTCATCGCCGACGCATTCGCGCGCTATGATGCCAACGGGGACGGAATCGTCGACGAGGCGGAATTCACTGCCGGAGGAGGGGATCAGGCGAAGTTCCGTGAGATGACGAAGGCTTCGGGTGGCAAGATGTCGCTCGCGGACGCCCAGAACACTCCGGCGATCGTGGAGACCATGGGTGTCTCATTCGACGAGGCGGACACCAATGGCGACGGCATGGTATCCTTGGCCGAAGCGAAGGCTCACGAAGCCGCCGTCAATGCGGCGGTGCGCTGACGGTCGGGTCGTCGAGGCCCGAGCCGGTCGATGAACTACTTTCCGTTGCGTTCTTCTTCCGCGGCTGCCGAGAGGCAGTGACAGATCCAGAGTGCGCGCGGGTGGTGGAAGAAGGATTTCCACAGGTTGCCTTTGAGCGTGCTTGAAGGTGATCCGTCCTGCTGGAGATATCCGAACCATTCGCCGTGCTCCGGATCGGCGAAGCGGGAGAAGGACCACGTCCGGCACTTTTCGTGCATGACGAGGTAGCGGTCTTCTCCGGTGAGACGGTGGGCCATCAGGGTCGCGATCAGGGTCTCGTCGTGCGGCCACCAGAATTTCATGTGGTGCCAGTACTCCTGCACCGGGTGGTGGTGGACGTCGCGGAAGTAGTAGATGCCGCCATGCTCCTGATCCCAGCCCCGCTCCCACATCCAGTCGAGCATGTCGCAGCCCAGCTTCGTCAGCCGTGAATCGTTCCGTCGCCGCGCTTCCTCGAGAATGAACCAGGCGCCCTCGATGGCGTGGCCGGGGTTGAGCGTCCGGCCGTCGAAGTGGTCCGAGATCGAGCCGTCTGGCTCCACCACTTCCATCACGACTTTCCGGTCGGGTTTCACGAAGTAGCGCTCGATCTCCTCGATGCAGCGGTCGATCCACGCAGTCGTCGCGTCCGACTTGCCGAGGCGGAGTTCGAGTTCCTGGGCAGTCACCAGCGTGATCATCCGAGGAGCGAGCCCGACCATGGGCCGTGCGTCGGTGAACTTCGGCGGGATCTTTCCCGGCGTGAAATTCCAGTCGGTGAATCGTTCGAAGAGTTCCCGCGCCTTCGAGGCGGACCGGTCGGAGCCGGTCGCGGCGGCATGGGCGGCGAAGGCGATCGACGCGAAGCTCTCGGAGTAGGCGTAGCGACGCTTGCGGATCGGGGTGCCGTCGCGGGCCACGTGGAACCACATGCGGCCGTCCGAAGGATCGATGCACTTTTCTTCGAGGAATCGGAGCCCGGATTCGGCCCACTCCAGCCACTCCGGCCGTTGTTCCAGTTCGAGGTAAAGGACGAGCAGCATCCAGCTCATCCGTCCTTGGGCCCAGACGGACTTGTCGGTATCGACGAGCGAGCCGTCACGATCAAAGCAGTGCAGGAAACCGCCGTGTTCCACATCGACCGATCGGGGAAACCAGAACGGCAGGCAGTCGTCGCGGAGCTGCCTGAGGTAGAACTCGCCAAGATCCTCGGTCACGATTGCAGAACCGGAGGATGGAGCTTTTCGCGTAGGGCGTCGAGCTGTGCCGGGGTCGGATTCGAAATCGGCAGCCGTGCCGGACCGACCGGCACGCCCTGCCAGCCCATCACCGCCTTGGCGGCGCCAAGGTAGCCGATCGCGGCGAGGGTATCGATCAGGTCGATCGCCTGCTGCTGAAGCTTCCGTGCGGTGTCGATGTCGCCGGCCTCGTAGGCATCGATCAGATCGCGATAAAGCGGGGCCGCGAAGTTGTAGGACGAGCCGACCGCACCGGTCGCACCCGTCTGGAGCGCGTCGAGGAGCTTCTCGTCGATGCCCCAGGGTAGATCGAAGTCACCGACCGAACGGGCGACCTGAAATTCGTCGAGGTCGTCGTTGGTGAACTTGATTCCGACCAGATTGGGGATCTGCCCCGTTGCCGATTTGAGGAAGTCCGACATCGGGAACCGGACACCGGTAAGCACCGGGATGTCGTAGTAGTAGAAGGGAAGGGATGGGGCGGCCGAGGCGATCGCACCGCAGCATTCCACGAGATCCTCGATGCTGGCCGGTTTGTAGTAGCTGGGAGCGAGAGCGGAGATGGCGTCGAGTCCGAGATCCGCAGCGGCGGCAGCGAAAGCCTTCGCGTCCTCGATGCAGTTCGATCCGACATGCGCGACGACCTTGATGTCGTGCTCGGGACCGGCCTTGGCCCACGCGGTGAACATCGCAAGGCGCTCGTCGCGGGTCAGCGAGTGGGCTTCACCGGTCGAACCGGTGATGAACACGCTGCGGATGCCCTGTTCGGCAAGATGCGCGGCCTGGACCGGCACGACTTCCGAAGCGAGCGATCCGTCGGGATGGAAAGGGGTGTGGGTGGCGGCGACGAGGCCGTTAAGTTGGAACTTCATGATGGATTTCGAAGGGAAAGCGTGGAGTCGCCGTGGCCGGGAAGCACGAGGCTGGCGATCCAGCCGACGAGGAAGCAGCTGGAGAAGCCGATGAAGGCGTAGAGCAGACCGGTCACAGGAGCGCCGGTGAGATGGAGAATGAGCACCGTCACGAGTCCGGTGACCGCGCCGATGATCGCGCCGGTGCCGTGGCTGCGCCGGGTGAAGACCCCGAGGGCGAACAGTCCGCCAAGCGAGCCGGCGGTCAGGCCGACCATCGAGTTGAAGGTCTTGAAGGCGGACTCGATGTTGGCTTGGGCCATGGTCACCGCGATGCCGATACCGATCACTCCTGCGATGATCACCGCGGCTTGGGCGGAGCGGAGGTAGCTGTGGTCCGAACGTCCCGGGCGGAACAGGCGGGAGTCGAAGTCCTTCACGAAGGCAGTTGCCACGCTGTTGAGCGAGGAGGAGACCGTGGATTGCGCGGCGGCGAAAATGGCCGCGATTACCAATCCGGAGATGCCCACCGGAAGCTCGCGGACGATGTAGAAGGGAAGGATCGAGTCGCCTGCGGTGAGGGTCGGATCGAGTCTTGCCGGGTGGGTTTTGTAGAAGGCGTAGATCGCGGTGCCCAACAGGAAGAAGACAAGCGATCCGAACACCGACATCCACATCGTGACCTTCAGCGACTTGCGTGCGGCAGGAAGGTCGGGGGTGGTGACGTAGCGTTGCACGACATCCTGGCTGGAGGTGTAGGGGACGAAGGAGTTGAAGAAGAATGCGATGAAGAGGATCACGACCGACGTGGTGCCGTCGGCGATGTCGAACGAATCCCAGCGGAGATTCTCGAACAGCTTGTGATCCTGACTCGCGATCTCGAACAAGCCGGCCGGGCCACCGTCGACACGGAAAGCCGCGAGCCCGAAGCAGAGCAGGGCGCCCGCCATCAGCACGAGGGCCTGGATGGCATCGGTCCAGACGACCGCCTCGATCCCGCCGATCACGGTGTAGATCAGGCACAGCACGCCGATGACGATGATGGCGGTGGTGACATTGATATCGGAGACCGCCGCGAGCGCGAGGGCCGGGAGGTAGAGGACGATCGCGATCCGTCCGAGGTGGAAAGCGGTGAAGGACAGCGAGGCGAACACCCGGCACGCGAGTGAGAATCGTCGCTCGAGGTATTCGTAGGCCGAAGTGAGGTCGAGCTTGCGGAAGAACGGGAGGTAGCAGGCCGCGACCAGCGGAACGATGAGCAGGATCGGCAGTTGGCCGAGATACCACGAGATGTCGGTGCGGTAGGCTCTTGCGGGAATCCCCATGAAGGTCAGCGCGCTGAGCATCGTGGCGAAGATCGAGAGGCCGGCGACCCACGAGGGAATGCGTTGGCCGCCCCGGAAGTAGGCTTCGGTCGAACCTGCCGCCTCCCGTTTCATGAAGAACACGCCGATGCCGATCATGCCGGCGAGGTAGATGCCGACGATCGACCAGTTGATGGCCCCGAAGGCGGACTTGTTGGCTTGTGGCTTGAGGGCGATGACCTGGGGCGAACGGACCGCAGGTCTCACTTCACCGCTGGCAATCACGAAGTTGCCGTTCCACTCCGTGACCGGAGCCGTGACCGGCGGGCGCACGGCGGAAGGCAACTCGACCGTCGGAGTCCAGGTGTCGGTGATGGTGTCGTAGGCGAGGATCTCGTGGAGAAATCCCGGATGTTCGGACTTCGGTTGGAAATCGGCCAGGGAGCCGTCGTCGCCGCCGATCACGACGAGATGGGATGCACCGATGGCGGGAGCGGGCGAGGGCGCGGCGACCGCGGCGCGGGGTATGTCGGCAAGCTGGACCCAATTACCAGATGCATCGTATTTCCAAGCGTCACGCAGGTAGGTGCGGACCGGCTTGCCGTCACTGTCAGGAGCCAGCGAGGCGCCTGAGAAGACAAAGAACGATCCGTCCCTCGTGGCGGCAACGGGGAGAATCCGGCCATCGGTCGGAAGAGGTGCGAGTTCGGTCCACTGGTCTCCCGCGAAAGCAAAGTGGCGGTTCGAGGCTGTCGTGGCGTCAGGCGAATCCGTTCCGCCGATGATGTGGACCGCACCATTGACAAGAGCGCCCGCCATATTCGCCAAGGGCACGGGCAGGGGAGGAAGCGTCTCGGTTACGATCTTCGAGCCGCCCCATGTCAGTCGGAACACATCCGCGTAGTGACGGTCGGCATCCGACCCACCGATACAAACCAAGCCGGCGCCGGTGGTCACCGACACACCATAGGCCAGCGGGCGGGGGAGGCGTCCGGCTTCGGTCCAGGCGCCGTCGGTTTTTGTCAGAACGAAGACCCGGTCATGCCAAACCTTGCTGCCGCCATCCCAAGGCGCCGCGTCCGGGAAGTTCGCTCCGCCTCCAACGATCAGGGCATCAGCGGACACGCCGGCGAAGGCTCCGGCGAAGCCCGTGGGGTCGGGCAGGGCCGGCAGGTCGGTCCAGTCGAGGCTGGCCCGCGCGGTTGGAAGATGCACGAGCAAGAGGATGGCGGTGAGGATTCGGATCACTTCGAAAGACTCTGAATGCTAGATGGGGGGGCTGCCCAGAGCGTTGCTCGGAAAGTGGTCGGGTGAGCCGTCCAGTTCGGCCCACCCGCTCACCGATTCCTGGTCAGGGAACCACCAAACGGAGACGTGCGAATTTCGCGGAAGCCCCGGCCTTCGGGATCGTGACGGTGACGAGATCGGTGCTGCCGTTGTCGACAACGGTGACTCCGGGGCCGGAGGTTTCGCCGACCGTAATCTGGTCCTCGACCGGCCACGTCGACAGGTCGGTGCTGGTTTCGACGATCACGTCGAGGACTCCGATTGCCTGGTCGTCGCGGGTGAACTCCAGAACGAGGTCGCCTGCGGTGGTGGAGACATCGGGAAGGGCCACGTCGTTCGGAGCCGTGGGATTGCCGCCAAGCAGCATCTCGAGGGCGTTGCCGATGCCGTCCTTGTCCGGGTCGGCGTCAGTGCCGATGATCAGCGGGTCGCTTTCGCCTGGATAGAATCCGTCGATCCACAGAGCGAATCCGGTCAGTCCGGCACCGGGAGCGTAGACGAGCTCAAGGTCGTTGCCGTTCTGCTGGATCGTCCACGTCCCGGTCGCGCCTGTGGCGGTGGCGAAGGCGCTGTCATCGATCTCGAAGAGATCGGAGTCGAAGCCGGTGATGCCATTTCCGGACTGGGCGATGACGAAGGTCATGGCCGATTCGGTGAAGTCGCCGATCGAGTCCGGAAGGATCGCGATCGTGACCGGTGCCAGCGGTGTGGCGGTGAGGTCGATCTGGATCTCGTCCGCGACAAGCAGGTCGGAGTCGGTGCCGGGGATGCCGCCCGACCATTGGGTGAGTTCCCAAGCATAGGTCGAGTTCCCGAAGAGATAGATCCAGTTGGTGGTGGTGAAGGTGCCGGTGCTGTTGCCCGGTGCCAGTGTGCCTTCGAGATTGATGTCGGAGGCGGTCTGCCCGCCGCCTCCGACAGTGGCCCCGGGAAGAACCTCAAGGAGGCTCAGGGGGCCGGGAGATTGGCTGCCGTGCAGGCCGTTGATGAGCAGCGTGCCGGCACGAACCGTGGTGTCGCCGGTGTTGGTCGCGGATCCGGTGAGGTCGACGACCTGATCGGGAGTGTCGCTGTCGAGTCCGACGAAGAGCTCGCCGTCACCGGTGATCGTGTTGGCCACGGTGTGGCTGTCGGTGCGCGAGAAGGTGAGTGAGCCGTTGTTGACGATGGCTGCGGTGCCGAGCGATCCCGCGGCATCCGGGCCGTTCTGCGTCACATTGGTATCGCCGGGGACCCCGCCGACACGGACCGGAACGCCACTGTCGATCGTGATGGTGCCGTCGGCCGTGTTCTCGCCGGTGAGGATGTAGCCGAGCTGGTTGTCGGTCATGGAGCTGTTCGGGTCTTCGAAGGTGAGGCCGCCTGAGCCGGAGATGACACCCTGCAGCTTGAGCTGACGTGCGAAGGCGGCGGACGAGCGGTTGCGGATCGCGTTGTCGGTGCCGACGAGCACGATGTCGTTGGTCCATGTCCAGCTGCCGTTGTATTGCGAAAGGGCACCGCTGGAGCTCCCGTCGCCGAGGGTGACCGGGCCGGAGCCCATCGCCGTGCGTCCGTTGCGCAGGGTTTGGAGTTCGGAGCCTCCGATCACAGTGACGCCTCCGCTCAGAGCGCTCCACGAGGAAGCCTCGTCGAAGCCGATGCCCGTGCCTGGGTTGACGATCACCGTCCCGCCGCCGTCGATGGTAACCGACCCGTCGCCATCGATCTGCTTGAGTTGGGCGCTGCCCGAGTAGTCGACGGTGTCGGAGCGGGAGACGACAAGCGATGCGCCCGTGGCGATGGTGGTGACGCCCGCTGGCGCGTCTCCGACTGTGGCACCGTCACCGATTACCAAGATGCCGCCGTCGATCTGGGTGCTTCCCGTGCGGGACACAGGTCCGGCGAAAGTGAGGGTTGAGGTTCCGGACTTCAGAAGCGTCCCGGTTCCGCCCAGCGTGCCACCGGAAAGGGTGTAATCCACGCTGCTTGCGGAAACGGTGATCCCGTCCGGTTGGACCGTGCCAGTGATCGAGATCAGGCCGGTGGCACCGTCTTCGTCGAAGGTCACATCATCGCCATCGGTGAAGAGAATCGGTGAGTCGTCGGCGTCGAGTTTCCAGTTTCCCGCAGTGGTCGCATCCCAATTTCCGTCGGTTCCACCGGTCCACGTGATGGCGTTGCCTCCGGCGACGGCCGGTGCCGTCAGGAAATTGACCGGGTCGAGGGCGCCCGTGCTGATGCGGTAGCGGTCCTGCAGGCCGTCGAAGTAGCTTGAGGAGGTTCCATTGTAGGCGCCGAGGTAGAAGTCACCGGTCGCACTGACCATGGTGCCGAGCGTTCCGATGTCCGCGTCGGTGTTGGTGTGCTTGAGGACCCCGTCGAGATATGAACGAATCTCTCCCGCGGTGGCGTCGTAGACGACCGAAACGACATGCCACTCGCCATCCGCCTTGGCGGCGGAGATGTCGATGGTGCTGGTGAAGAGGTTGGCGTTGGCGCCGCCGCTGACGAAGGCGTAGTTGAGGAAGCCGCCGGACTCGCGGATCCATATTTCGTTGCCGCCGACCTGTCCCATCAGGCCGTTGACGGCCTGGGCGGTGAAGTTCCAGTTCACCACGGCCTCGAAGGTGTAGCTCTGGGTTCCGTCGAAGGAGAAGTAGGGTGATACCGAGGTGGTCGGCCCGTCCCACTCCTCGGGGATTCCCCCGAGTCCGTCGCGCAGGAACACCTTGCCGACCCGGTCGCCCGACGTGTCGATGCCGGTGCCGGAGCCCGCGGTCACGACCGGCACGTTGCTGTTCGTGGCTCCCCAGAAGCCGTGGTAGCCGTTGCCGGAAACTTCCTCGATGCGATCACCGTCATCGAGGCCGTCGGGATCACCGACGAGCGGGGCGAGGTGGGCGAAGTCGACATCGACGATGGCGGTGGCCATCGCATTTCCCGCCACAAACGTGATCGGTAGCAGGTGACGGAGGGTTTTGATGGTGGGCATGTTTCTCATGGTGGTGGTGTTTTCCGCGTCGAAGATGCGATGCGGTTTCGCCCACCCGGAAGTGCCGGCGTTTGGTTCTTAAAAAGACCAGGTCTCGCGGAGCCGCGGATCAGGGAAGCTCGCGCAGTTCGTAACGGAAGAATCCCCGTGCGGGCGTGCCTGCGGGGAAGTCGATGCGGTCGGTGCGCTCCCAGATGCCGTCATCAAGAGCGGCAAGGCTCACGGATGACCCGGCATCCGACCAAGTACGAAGGTCATCGGAGATGGTGAGTTGCAATCCGAGCCAGTCGGGCAGCAGCCGTTGGCGCGTGCTGACCTCCACCGAGGTGCCCAGGTGGGCGACTGTCAGTGCGGGAGCATCCGGAACGGTCGGGTCGGTTGCCAGAGCGAACTCGAGCAGGTCGGATGTGGTGTCGAGGTCGAGGTCGCCCGGTCCCATCGGTGCGAGCGATCCCGACTCCTCGCGCTCGAAGCTGTCCGGGATGCTGTCGTCGTCGGCGTCGAACTGGGTCTTCTTGCCGCAGAAATCCTCCGGGGCGAGGGCAGCCGGGGTGATCCGGACGAAGTCGATGTCGCCCGTGAGCTCTCGGCCGGAGGCGTTGAAGCGGCCGATCCACAGGGTCTGGGTGTTGGCGAGGCTGCCAGTCGTCGAATCGGTAGTCTCGCCGGCGGGCGCACCGTTGATGTAGAGTCGGAGTTCGCGCGATGCGGGATCGGAGACGTCACGGACGGCGGCGATGTGATGCCACTCACCGTCGTTCACGTTGGCAGTCGAAGTAAGGAACGCTTCGGTGGCGTTGTCGCTGACGAGGAAGCGGAGCTTTCCGTTCTCGAGGCGCAGCCACCACGAGGGTGAGGTCGGCCCGAGGTCCTTGGCGACGATGGCGTCGGTCGCGGTGTGACCGGACGGAATGCGGCATACCGCCTCGATGGTGAACGAGTCGTTCGCTCCGTAGTCGAAGCGGTTGTCGCTTTCGCCATCGGTGAGGCGCAATCCGCCGTCGTTTTGGAACGAGAGCGCGCGGCCGTTTCCGAAGTCCGCAGCGCCGGCTGTGGAGGCAAAGGCTGTGGTGGCGGTGAGGTGGAGACCGTTCTCTTCAGGGTGGACGTCGAGGATCGCCTCATCCGTGGTCGGGCAGGTCTGTCCGGGTTCCGTTTCCTCGAGATTCCACAGTGCGGATCCGGGATTCTCGGCAGGCGGCGGAGGAGTATCGATCCACGCCTCGTTGGCGCGGATGAAGTTGATCGTCTGGTAGGCGGCGGAGCTGGTGCCCGTTTCGAACAGCACACCGAGGTGGTCGTCCGCGGTGCGGACCATGTCGGAGTAGGCGTAGGCTCCGGCATGGATCGGCTTCGGCTGGCTCCATGTGGCCGCTTCGTCGGTGGAGACCCAGATCGCTCCATTCGAACGTGATCCTCCGTTCGGACTGGAGAAGAGGATGCGGCTCACGCTGTCTCCGTCATCGGTCGAACTGTAGCGCAGGAGCGCGCCTTGGCAGACAGGCGTGACAAAGTGCGGGTTGCCATCGAAAGGTCCCGAGTAGCTGGTGCCGCCGTCCTCGGACCATGCTTCGGAACGGTTGCCGGGATCGCTGCCGTAGTCGCGGGAGTTGATGTAAACGCGGGAGCCGCCCGTGGCGGATGGAGCCAGTTCGACCAGCGTGGTTTCGTTCGGTGCTGCGCCGTTGCCGGCCTCGAACACCGCGTCCATGTGCCAAGTCGCACCGTGGTCGTCGGAGTAGAGGATCTGTGAACCGAAAGCCCCGGAGTCCGAGCCATCCGGGCCGATGCGGTGGTTTGCGGGAATCACGAGGCGGCCTGCCTGCTCACCGCGGGCGAGCTGCACGCCATGCACAGGACCCGTCGCATACCAACCCCAACTCTCCTGTTTGACGTTGTCCGTGATTTCGGTGCGACTCGACCAGGTGAGCCCGTCGTCGGTGGAGACGGTGTGGAACACGGTGTCGTTCTCCCGGCAGAACAGCAGATGGATGTGGCCTGTGGAGCGGTCGACCACCGGTGCCGGATTGCCGATGGTGATGCCGGCGGTGCCTCCCTCTTCGTGGACCAGAATGACCGGTCCCCAAGTGACACCGTTGTCGGTGGAGCGTTTGAGAACGAGATCGATGTTGCCACCGTCGCCATAGCCCGCGCGGCCCTCGCAGAAGGCGAGCAGGGTGTTCGCATTCGATCGGACGATGGCCGGGATGCGGAACACCGGGTAGCCGTCGGCCTCGTTGGCGAACACGGTCGTTTCAGTCAGCGATGGTTCTTCGGCGAGACCGATGCTGGAGAGAAAGAGGGCGGACAAGGCGAGGACGTGCCGTGGATCCGGGATTTGAAGCTTTGGATTCATCGGAGGCAAAATACGCCTGCGAAAGGCAGCTTGGATCTGTCAGTCATTGGTCCTTTTCCGGACCAGTTGCCCTTCTCATGGTCTGGCCATCGAGCAGCTTGGGGATGATGGAGGAGGAGGGTGGATTGCCGCCTTCGGCGAGGGTTTTTACCGCCGCCACCAAGCGCCGGATGAGCGCGGGACCGGACTCGTAGCGCAATGGCAGTGGAGAGAGTCGCTCGGCCGACGGGTCGTTGCTGAGATAGACGAGGGAGAGCTGCTCCGGCAACCGGATGCCGCGATGCAAGAGGTGCGACTGCACGGTGAGGAGGTGGTGGTGATTGGCCACGATCAAAGCGTCGCAGGCATCCGGGTTGTCGAGGAACTCGCGGTCGAGAGCATCCATCAGGCGCGCGCGATTCGAGTCGTGACGCATGACTTTGGGAGCAGGCGAACCTTGCCGGGTGAGCACGGCGGAAACGGCGCTGACCGTTTTCTCGTCACCTGCCAGCGGAGTGCGGTGAATCAGCAGTCCGATGCGTCGACAGCCCCGGGCGAGACAAAGACCGGCTGCGTGATGGGCGGCGGCACGGAAGTCGACATCCACGCTGGGCAGAGAAACTTCCGGAAACGCCGAGCCGAAGATGACGGTGGGCAGGCCATTCGCTTGAAACCAACGCTGCACCGACTCCGGCATCTTGTGCAGGACCCACATCGCGTCCGGGTGGCGGGCAACGATGCGGCGCAGGTGGGCGGAAGGGTCGCGGCGGTCGACCAGCGATGCGCTCTCTTCCGATGCGACCTTGATCCCGGCTTGGGTGAACAGGCCTCTCATCGTCGCGATCTGCTCGGTGAGCAGAGGAGAGACGTGGAGTGTCGGCGTCAGAAAGCAGACCTCGCGGTGGGTGGGCGCGGTACGACGTGCCTTGGACTTCCGGATCGCGCGCAGGGTGCAGCGTGCCGACGGAGCCTCGATCAGGCCGTCGCGTGTCAGGATCTCAAGGGCACGCCGCAAAGTCGTCCGACTCACGAGAAACTCGTCGGCGAGGATTCTTTCGGACGGGAGCTTGTCCGTCCACTCACCGGTCTCGATCCGTTCGCGGATCAATTCGGAGAGCTGGGCGAACTTGGATTGCGGCAGGGCGGGCATCCGGAGAAGGGAATGGGAAGTCTCGTGATCCGGCACACGGTGGCAGATCGTTGACGCTGCGGAGACGGCGGATTCTTGGTCTGGAAAACAGACCAGCCGCCGTGGGGCGGGCCCTCGATGTGCGGCAGATCCGGGCCTAGGAAACTGGTTGGTGAATCATACCGGTTGCGTGGGCGGCGGGAATCAGGCATATGCGGAAGCATGTCGGAGCATTGGATGCCGGAGCGGGGGAGTTTGGTGGCGGAGTGCGTGCGGGTCATGCAGCTGCGCATCGAGGCCGGCGAGTGGCCGCAGCATCTTCCGGGCGAGCGGAGGTTGGCGGAGCTTCTGCAGGTCGGACGCGACACGGTCCGGCTGACGCTTTCGGAACTGGAGGCCGGCGGATGGATCGAGCCTGCCGCGGCGGGCTGCCGGCGGAAAATCGGAGGCGATCGGAAGTCGGAGGAGGCAGGGCGTTCGGAGCGGTTGCGAATCGGAATGCTGTCGCCGTTTCGCCTCGAGCGACTGAGCCAACCGATGCTGCTCGAAGTCGACCACATCCGTCGCGCGCTCGCGGAAAAGGGCGGGAGCTTCGAAGTGATCGCACCCGGTTGGTTCGAGTCGAAGCAACCTTCGAAACGCATTGCCGACTTCATCGCATCCGAGCGTCGGAGCGCATGGATCCTCCATCGCTCGAGCCTGCCGGTGCAGCGATGGTTTGCCGAACAGCGCATCCCGTGTCTGGTGCGGGGTACGCCTCACGAGGGAATCACGCTGCCGTTCCTGGACGTCGATTGGAAAGCCACCGCACGACACGCCGCCGGCATTCTTTGGCGGCTCGGTCACCGGAAGGTCGGCATTCTTTCCCCGCCGGACCAGCTGCGCGGGGTGGATGCGGCGTTGCGGGGATTGCGTGAGTTGACCGACGACGGATTCGAAGTGGTCGAGTTTGTCGAAGACGGAACCACCGCGGGCGTCGAGAAGGTGTTCCGTCGCGCGATGGGGTTGAAGGTGCGGCCGACGGCCATGGTCACCAACCGGCCGCGGCAGGCGGCGACCTTGCTCAGTTGTGCGGCTCGGGTCGGACTGCGGGTGCCGGAGGATCTCAGTCTCGTCTCGCTCGCCCGTGAACCTTTCCTCGAGCATCTGGTGCCGGAGATCACCGGCTACCGTTCGGATCCGGCATCGGTCGCCAAGCAGGTCGTTCGTCGACTCGAGCAGATCGTCGCGGGCAATGTCGCACCCGGAGGCGACCCGTGGCTGATGCCCGAAGTCGTGAAGGGGGCTTCGGTCGTGCCTCCTCCCTGAAAAGGAAAACCCGATGGAGTCGAAACTCCACCGGGTCCACTGCCTTATCGGTGACTAGCCGATCAAGGGGTTTGCGTGGCCGTCGCGCGCAGGAAGAGGCGCGTGGTCGGTCCACCGGAAATGGTGGCCGTCACCTCAACGGTGTCGTTGAGCGGTGCGGCTTGGTCGTCGGTGACGACCGTTGCGATGGTGACCGTGACGCCATTGCTGTCGGTGTCGCCGGATCCGTTCCAGCTCTGCAGGTCGGAGGACCACTCGTAGCCACCGGTGACATCGCTGGCGGGGTCGTTGGTCTGGGTGTGGGTCGCGGTCAGGCTGTTGGCCGTCGATCCGGTCACCGTCAGGCCGGCGTTGAACTCGTCCGGCGCGGTGCCGAGGAAGTTCTCAACGCCGTTGCCGATGCCGTCGCCATCCGGGTCGGCATCGAAGCCGATGATCAGGGGGTCGGCCTCTCCGGGGAAGAAGCCGTCGATCCAGTTCGCGTAGTTGTCGGGCGATCCGGGCGTGTAGACCAGCTCCACCGAAAGCGAGTCACCGCTGAGCTGGGCCGCCCACGATCCGGCACTGCCGGTGGCGCTGGCGAACGCGCTGTCGTCGATCGCGATGCCTGCCGGGTCGAACACCGTGATCGGTGCGGCCGACGTGGCGATCGTGAAGGTGGCGGGAGCCTCGCTGAAGTTCACGACCGACAGAGGGGAGATCACGATCGTGTTCGGGTTGGTGTCGGTGCCCTCGAAGTCGATCGAGGCTGCCGTGAAGGTGTCGTAGCCCGCGCCGGCCGACCCGGTGAAGTCGCTGATCTCCCATGTGTAGCTGGAGTCGGCGACGAAGATCACCTCGTCACCGAAGGCCAGCGTGCCGACCGAAGCGCCGGGAGCGAGATTGCCGTAGACGAGTGTGGAGAGGGACACCGTGCCGGTGCCGCCGAGTGTGCCTTCCGGATTCACGTCCACGAACGAGTTCGGGAGCGTGCCGTTGACCAGCAGCGTTCCGCTCTCGATGTCGGTGGTGCCGTCGTAGGTCTTCGTGTTGTCGGCGATGGTGACCACCTGGGTCGAGGTGTCACCGCGGTTGGCGGTGGATGGCATACCGATCCGAACAGCTCCGATGCCGCTGATGGCCGAGTCGATCGTGTGGGCGTCGGTGCGGGAGAAGGTGAGGATGCCGTCATTGACCACCGTCGTGGTGCCGAGCGAGCCGAAGCTGTCGGCATCGAGTCCGGTGCCCGACACGTCCACTTCGCCGGGAACGCCGCCGATTCGGACCGGTGCGCCGACATCGATGGTCAGGGTTCCGGTGAGGGTCACGTCGTTGGTGATGACGAACCCGCGGTTCGCATCATTCATCGCCGAGGTGGCGTCCTGGAAGGTCAGATTGCCCGCACCGGAGATCGGTCCCTGGAGTTTCAACGAGCGGTCCGCGCCGGCCGAGCGGTTGATGATGGCGTTGGCGGAGCCGACGGCCACGATCGGATTGGTCCACGTCCAGTTGCCCTCGATCGGGGAAAGCGCACCGCTGCTGCCGCCGTCACCGAGGATCAGCGAGCCCGTGCCGCGACCGGTCGCGCCGTTGCGGATGGACTGAAGTTCGGAGCCGTTGACGATGGTGATGTCGCCCGAGAACCCGGCCCAGGTGTCGGCCGAGTTGAAGTCGAGACCTCCGCCCGGGTAGATCCACAGCAGTCCGCCACCATCGAGAACGATGTCGCCGTCACCGGAAACGTCGCGCAGCTTCTGGGTTGCTTTGTAGTCGAGGTCGTCGGAGCGGGAGATGGTGAGGGAGCTTCCTGTGGCGAGGGTGACAGGGCCTTCGCCAATTTCGCCCGCGGTCGCACCGTCACCGGCAGTGATTGTTCCACCCTCGATCGAGGTTCCGCCAACATAGCCACAATTGGACGCGAGAGTCAGGGAGCCTGGTCCTTGCTTCGTCAGGGTGGCGATACCACCGACCGGGTCACCGCTCAGGGTGTAAGCCAGCGCATCGTTGTTCACGGTCACGGAGTTCGGGCTGACGCTGCCCGAAACCACGACAGCTCCGGTGGCGCCGGTGTCGTCGAACGTGACGTTGTCATCGTCGGTGAATGTCGAAGGAGTGGTATCGGGAAGCTCCCAGTTCACCGTCGTGTCGATGTCCCACGCCGAGCCGTTCGCTCCCGTCCATGTAAGGTCCTGGGTCACCGGATCAGCCACCTCGAGCGTGACTTCGTTCCAAACAGTCGATCCTTGGGAAGGGCTGCCGGTCGCGCCCCACACCACGCGGTCCTGTGTGCCCGTGCCTGAGGTCGCGACCACCCTGTTGCCACCCAAGCTGTCGGTAAGCGTCGCGACACCGCCGGAGTAGGTCAGGGTAAAGGTGATGTAGTTGGCCAATGGAGAGCCGGTGCCGAGTTCTTCGCTCAGTTGGCTACCCGCCACTGTGATTGCGTGGGATGTGGTGCCGTCGTTGATGAAGATATCGTCATTGGCATCCACCGTGAGCAGCAGGATGAACCGGAGGCCGCTGGCCAGTTCGATCCACATTGCGTTGTTCGCCTGACGACCGTTGTTCGGAGCGGCATAGTAGTTGTCCACGCCGCCACCGGCCTTGCTGGCTGCATCGGCATTGACGGCGACCGTCCAGCTTGCGGTCCAATCACGGACCTGCATGGCGGATGCGCCGCTTCCCGGAATGGCAGCTTGGTAGAATGCGGTTGTTCCTCCTCCGGTCGAGCCGTCGGTGATGCGCCAGCCACCCAGGGTGGAATCTCCCCCGTAGACAAAGTTGTTTGTGGTCGCCCCGAAGTAGGTCCAGCCCTGCGCGGTCGGGTCCGCTGCGCCGGTGGTTCCCGCGGTAGGAGTGACACCCGAAAGATAGGTCACAAGAGTTTCCCCGCTGGCCGGGACCGCCAGTAGGATGAGGGTGGGTAGTAGGAGCTTTTTCATCGTTACGGACGAAGAATCGTCCGGCTCACTCCAATCCACAACCGGTAGCAGCTGGATGGGTTGGCAAACCAGTTTGGCAACCGGTTTAGCGAAGCGCCCGAACCCTGACGAAGCGTCTTGGATCACCCGTGAGGGGAATGCTCGTCGCAGTCAGGTTCGACGTCGCTTGAATCCGCTCGAAACCTGCGACGTCCTGCCATGCGCCGAGCGTGGTGCTTTCCTCAATGGCATAGGAACGACCGGGAACGCTGTGCCACTCGAGGTCGATACTCCCGCCCACTCCGTAGGACGAAAGCGCGAAAAACGATGAGGCATCGAGGGGGTGGGTGCCGGCTTCGTGTTCGAAGGCATTGGTCTGTCCGTCGCCATCGGGATCGAGTAGCGAGTCGTCGGTCGCCGGGTCGAGTCCCATGAGGATTTCCCAAGAGTCCGGCATGCTGTCACCATCGCTGTCGGTCGCGGGATCCAGCAGCCACGCTTCCTCGACACGGGCGAAGGTGATGCGGGTGTAGTTGTCCTTCTCGAACAGGATTCCGATCGAGCGATCGGGAAGGATGCAAAGCGACGAGTAGGCGGAGGATCCGCCGTAGAGCAGTCGCGACACCGGCCACGAGTCGCCGCCATCGGCGGAAATACGGAGAGTATAGTTGATGCGCGAGCTTGAACTGCCCGGGTTTCCGAACAGCACCCATTCGGACGGGTCGCCCCGGTGGGTGCTGGTCCACTGGATCACGCTGCCCTGACAGACAGGGTCCGGAACGGAGGGGAGCCGGAAAAGGCTTTCCCACGAGCCGTCGCGCATGGGCGTCGCACCACCGGGTTGATAGCGGATCCATGCACGCTGGCCGTTCGATCCCGCGGGGGTGCGCATGGAAAAAAGGAGTCGTCCGTCGTCGAGTTCGCAGACGGTGTTCTCGTTGGTCTGTGGCGAGCTGGTTGGCACGCCCGAGCCGAAGTCCCAGGTGGCGCCGTGGTCGGTGCTGAAGACCGAACAGACGCGGACCGTCCCGGAGGCGTCGCGGTACTGGGAAGGGAAGACGAGCGTGCCATCGCGCATGGCGAGGCCGTGCCCGGGGCCTTGGAAAATGAGACGCCAGTTCGGGTCATCTTTCACGGGGACCGTGATGTTGATCGGCGCCGACCAGGTCGCGCCTCCATCGGTCGATTTGGTGAGAACGTATTGTCCGGTGTCGGCCGGATCGGTGCCCGGCCCGGAGCCGTTGTAGCCGTTGTTTCCGAACGACCACAATGCGGCAACCCACAGGGTGTCGGTGATCGGGTCCCAGAGAATGCACGGGTCGCCAACGCCGTTTCCTGCGGAACCGGGGACGCTGGAATCATAGTCGAGGATCACCTGTGAAGCTGACCAGGTCGCGCCGCCGTCCGTGCTGCGGGCGTAGCCGACATCGACGTCGGCCGGCAGATCCGAGCCACCCGCGTAGCGATGATCGTAAACGGAGTGCAGAACCCCGTCGCCGTCGCAGACGATACCCGGGATCCGGTAGGTGTTCACTCCACCTTCACCGCTGGTGCGGACGTCGGAGAAGAGCGGAACAAGGGCGAGCGTGAGTTCTCCGGCGGGGTCGGCGTTTGTCGGAACCAGCGTGCCGGCGTTGCTTCCGGAAAAGGTGAGATTGATTACGGAGGCATCGAGAGTGGTGCCGAGCGCGGCGTAGCGTTTTGGTGTGACCGCGATGCGGACGGTTTGCAGTTCGTCCGCGAGGACGAGTGACGGCGAGAATGTCAGGAGGTCGGTGGCCGGCTCGGAGATCGTGCCGAGCAAGGTGCCATCCTCGCCGACCAGCGATACATCCGTGACCGACTCGCGAGTGCCGGGGCTCAGCTGAATCTCGACTTGCTCTAGCGTGGTCGAGGCTGCGAGGTCGTTTCCGATTTCGATCTCCAGCAGGTCGTGTTGGCCGAATCGTGCCACATCGCGCGGGTTCTGGCTCACCGAGGCGGAGAACGGAGGGCCGGCAATCTCGCCCCAGCCGGTATCCCAATCGGTGGTGAGTTCCGCGATCGCTGCGGCGTCGAGTGCGGTGTTGAAGATCACGACCTCGGCGATGTCGGTGGACTTCCGCGTGAAAGGGGAGCCGCCGTTCGATCCGAGAATGAAGCCGCCGAGATTCGCGCTCTGGGAATCGTTCAGGGTGGCGACTTGGGCACCGTCGATCCAGTGCGTGATGTCGGTGCCGCCCGATCCGTCGGAATCGTAGGTGAAGACGTGTTGCTGCCAGACGCCGGTGTCGCGGGCGACGGAAGTTTCCTCCGCGCCGTTCCACGCCATGCCGGAAGTCGAGCAGCCGACTTGCCAGTTCCCGGCGTCGACCTTTGCCCGTGTCTTCCCGGTTCCTGTGCTTCCGTCGAAGAGAAAGCCACCATCTTCGGACGTGACGCGACAGAGGATGGCCACGCTGCGTGGACCCGCGATCGTGCCAAACTCCGTCGAGGAATTTGCCCAAAGGTCGTTGGTTCCGTCGAAACGCAGGGCCTCGCGTGGTCCGCCTGCACCGCTGGTGACGGGGCGGGGCGCCGGAGGAAGCCCGACCGTGCGTGCGAGATCCCGGTTGCCGGAACCGTTGCGCAGGTTGCCAAGACGGGCGACCGTTCCATTACCTGCAAACTCCCGCCCATGATCGGCGACGAACCAGGCGTGAACATTCGCCCATGCCGGCAGCGGTGCCGGCAGCACTCCCATGTCGAACGCCTCCGCGGCCGTACGCGCGCCGATGAGGAGGAGGCTATCGGCATCGTAGTGAATCTCGAGGCCGTCGATGTTGTGAGTGCTCGCTCCCGATGCGCTTGCGAAACCGATGTCGCTTCGGGATGCGGCCAATGAGGCGAGGAGAGAGCGGGTCGTGTCACGATCGCTGCCGCTTCCGGCGATTTCCCCGATGATGCCGGTCAGGGTCGAAGCGCCGGAGATGTCGGTCTTCAGATTGTCCAGCAGGTCCGAGAATCGCGCGTCGGCGGCCGCTGCCTCGCTGCTGTCGTTGTCTTCGCCCTGCAGGTAGATCAGCGAGCGGAAGGTGAGGCCCTCAAAGTCGCCGGGCGGCGAAGACGATGCGGCGGTCGCGACCGAGACGAGCCCATCGTAAGCCGTGCCTGCGGGGTCGCCCTGGATCCAGAGCGTGTTGCCGCCACTGGCGACCGCGGATTTCACGATGCCGAACTCGCGGGCTCCCGCATCCCAGAGCATCCGGGCGAAGCCGATTTCAGGACCGAACGATCCGTCCGGGGCGTTGGAGAGGGTGCTCCATCCGGACCCATCGTGAAACCAGACACCTCCACTTTGCTCCGCCGGGTGGGATCCGACGGGTGTGGAGTTCAGAACCGTCGTCGATGGGCTGCCCAGTGCATTGCCGGCGCCCGCGATCAGGAAGACCGGGAGATTCGAGGTCAGGGTGTCCGCGACCAGCGGGTCGGTGCCGTTCTGGAACTCCTCGAGGTTGCCCGAGCCGTCGTCATCGGGGTCGCCGTAAGGGTCGGTGCCGGTGAGGTTGGAGAAATACTGATACTCCCAAGCGTCGGGCATACCATTGCCATCCGTGTCGACTCCGGCCGGCAGCCACGTCCCCGGAGTAAAACTGACATGGTCGATGGTCGTATCGAAGCCGTTGCCGAAGGTCCCGCTCGTGTAGTCGCCGAGGATCAGACGGTTGTCCGTGGCGGTTTGGTCGTAGTCCACGCCTTCCAGCGGGGTAAGGCGTACGTTGTCGTGAAAGACATGGTACTTCGCCGCATCGGCATCGTGGATCACGCGGAATGCGTGGAAGGCACCATCGATGTTGTTCTGCGCGACGTTGAAGGTCTCGCCTCCGTTGTCCTGGGTGCGATCACCGTGGATCTCGATGATGATCCGCTTCGACCCGGTTCCGAGCCAGAGCGCGAAACCGTTGGCGTTCGAGTTGAAGTTGAGTCGCGCTTCGAAAGTCCATGATCCCGCGGCGGCGGCCGACCACCCGGCGTTGGTGCCTTCGATCCAGCGGCCGTTGGTCGATGGGTGGATGATGCGGAGGTCGGTGGCGGTTGGGAGCGACTCGGTCAGGGTGCCGGTCCGCGACCAGTTGTTGACGTAGCCGCTTCCGTCCCAGATTTCGTTCCCCTCGAAGGTGGTGTCAAAAGCCGACGAGTCCCGCTCGAGGTGCGGCGGGAGCGCGCTGGCGGATGGCATCGGGCTTTCGATCACACCGAGCGCGGCCGCGATTCGATCGCCCACATGAACTTCGCCGGCGGCATTCGGATGGACGTTGTCGTAGGTCATGGTCACCGGGTCGAAACCGGTGCTCGCGTCGATGATCCACACGGGTGATGTCGCCGAGGATGCGTTCTTGGTGTCGGCAAGCGACTGGAGTTGTCCGTTCACCGCATCGACTCCATCGCGCATGGCCTGGGTCTGGTTGGTGTGGAGCAGTTGATGGATGAAAATCCGAACATTCGGATTCGCCGACCGGAGCTGGTCGACCAGCGTGCCGATGTCGGCGATCACTTGGACCGCGGATGACGGGTCGTCGCCGAGATCATTGATGCCGATCATGATCGAGACCGTGTCGGGCGTGTAGGTCGTGCCGGTGTTTCCTGTTCCCGTCGCGGTCGGGTCGGGGTAGGCGACCGTGAGGTCGGGTCCGCTGATGCCGTAAGTCTGCGGCGCTGCCTGGCCGGTCCAGTTGAGCAGCGTTCCCTCGCCCCGGTTGTTCGAACGGCGGTTGGCGGGTAGCCGGATGCGGCCGTTGATCCACGACGCGCGCCAGCCGTAGTGGCCGTCGTGGACGTTCTCGAAGGTCTGGCCGTTGACGTCGGGGGTGGTGAGCGTGGGGGTCGTCTGCGGCCCGGTCACGGACCCGGTGAACCGGTAGCCGGTCGCGGCATCGATCGGCACGCCCTTTTCCGCCAACCTCTTGAAGACCAGATAGCGGTAGCTTGGGTGGTCGCCGTTGCCGCCCTGCGTGATCGAGTCGCCGATGAAGGTGAGTTTCCCGTAGCGCCGATCCACTGTGCCGTTGTCGAGGAATGCCTGGGCGAAACGCTCGCCGATCCGGAGTTTCGCGGCCTTGTTGAAATGCAGGCCGTCGGTGACTTCGGCCTGAAGATCCAGATTGGGGAAGAAGTCGATGTAGGAGGTTGCGGTCGCGATCGCCTCGTGGCGCGCGCGGACGGTGTCCCGGGTGCCTCCGGATGCGGCGATGCCGCCGATCACCGCACGCATGCTTGCGGCGTTCGGAAGGTCGGTCCGGAGGTTGTCGACGAGTTCCTTGAAGCGGGTGCCCGCGACGTCCGCCTCGCTGGCGTTGTCGCTTTCCCCCTGCAGGTAGAGCAGGCCGGCGATCTCGAAGGTGTGTCCTTCGCCGCTCAGTGCGGAGGTCGCGGTGCCGACCGTGCTGACGACATGGGAGTACATGTGGCCCGTCGCGGCCTTCGACCAGTTGGTGTTTCCGCCGCCGCCGCGGGACGCCTTGATGATCGCGACATTCTCCACTCCGGCCCGGACAAGCGTGCGTCCGAACCCGATCTCCGGTCCCCAGTGAGTGCTACTGCCCGGATAGTAGCCGCCTTGCTGCGACTGAAGATCTGAGAACATTCCGCCGGAGTCACCCAGTGAGGTCGAGGCATCGGCAACGTTGTGCCAGAAGAACCGCAGCCGCGAATCGGCAGGGTCGGTGCCGGGAGTGACGTCGGCTTCCGACCCGTTGGTCGTGCCGAGGGAGTTAGATTGGCCGGTGAGAACGAAGACGCGATAGTGCTCAGCCCGGACGGCAGAACAGACGGTCAGGCAAACGGCAAGGGTGAGGGCGGCGAGTGGAGCCGGTCGGCGCAAGCGCATGTTGAAGAGTCGCATCGCTCTCAGGTCTCCGCCAGTGACGGGCGCCGGTTGGTTTTCCAGACCGGACGCCGTTCAGCGCCGGCGCCGGAGAAGGGCAAGCACGCCGATGGCACCCAAGAGGATAATTCCGGGCTCCGGAACCGGCGCGGCTGCGGTGCCCGCATCGTAGCGGATGTAGTCGACTTCCCAGTCGCCGGCGATGCCGCCGGAGAAGTCACCCATGAACCAACTGCCGCCCGTGTTGAAGCTTCCGTTGCCTCCCGCGAAGCCCGTCGAGAGATCCGTATTGAGAAGGGTGTCGTCAATCCACACGAAGTAGCTGTCGGACCCCTCGTAGGCGATCCGCATCGTGTGGAACTCGCCGTCGGCGAAATTGATCCCGAGGAGATAGTCGGTATTGGTGGGCGAAGTCCGGTAGCTGACCCGGTCATCCTCGAAGTTCACCCGGACGGACTGGCTCGCGCCCGGGTTCTGCATCGCGACGCCGAACCAGCCGTCCGCGCCCTGCGTGCCCCCTGTCTTGCGCACGCTGACTTCGACCGTCCACGGACTGTTGGCGTTGGCGAGGGTGTTGCGGGTGATGCTTCCGCCGTAGTCGGTCCTGAAGAGAGTTTCGGGGGTGCCTGCCGACTGGTTGGAAACCGCCACTCCACCAGAATACGTCTGCGGGATCGTCAGTCCGTTGGCGGTCGCGTTGAACCAGTCGCCGGTGGAGTTGCCGTCGAGATCCTGCCCCGACGGGTTGGTGGACATCTCGTAGAGGTATCCGAAGTCTCCGGAATCCTTCGTGACGGTGATCGCGCCCTTGGCTACGGGGGAAGCGGTCGCCAAGAGAATGGAGCCCAGCACCGGAAGATTACGAAACCTCATCAATCGCAATCTGAGAAATAGCCTGGCCGCCGGTCATCCTTGCATTGATGGTCGGTTGATCCAACCAGTTTGGCGGTGCTTGCTGTTCCGCTTCAGGCTGTGTGGATTGGCTCCATGCCTCACAAGCTCGGTCTTTTTCTAGCGGCATTCCTAGTTTTGCCCGTTTCCGCTTTGGAATTCGGCCGGCCCTTCGGCTCCCACATGGTGCTCCCGATGGAGAGGCCGTTCGAGGTTTGGGGAGATGCGGAGCCGGGAGCGGACGTCACGGTGGCTTTGGGAAAGAACGAGATTTCGGGGAAGGCGGGTGACCAAGGCAAGTGGCGGGTCACGATGCCGTCGCTTCCGGCCAGTGATGCGGCTGCCGTTCTCAAGGTCACCTCCGGGGGCGAATCGGTGGCTCTCGAAGACATCCTCGTAGGTCAGGTATGGCTGTGCTCCGGCCAGTCGAACATGGATTTTCCGCTGGGCCGTGCGGTGGGCGGCGCGGAGGAAGCGAAGACGGCAGGGGAGGTCCCGACGATCCGTCTGCTCAACCTGACCGCGGTTCCGACGGGTGGTCGTGCGTATACCGATGCCGAGGTGGATCGCCTGACCCCCGGGCGTTGCTTTCAAGGCGAGTGGAAGGTTGCGACGGAAGCTTCGGCTCGCGAGTTTTCGGCGGTCGGCTGGTGGGCGGGAAAGGTGATCCATGCCACCGCCGGTGTGCCGGTCGGGCTGATCGACAATTCGGTGGGCGGAAGTGGCGCGGAGGCGTGGCTGCCGACAGAGACGCTCGAAGCCCGCAACGAGTATGCGGAACTACTGAAACCGTCGTGGATCGAGTCGGAGAGGATCGGCGCATGGGCACGGGGGCGGGCCCAACTCAATCTCGCGGGCCGGGACGCGAAGCATCCTTTCACCCCGGGATTCCTCTACGAAAGCGGTGTCCGTTGGTGGCGCGGTTTTCCCTTCACCGGGGTGCTCTGGTATCAGGGCGAGACCAATGCGGCGGTCCACGACGATGCGTGGAACGAACGTCTGATCACGGATCTGGTCGAAGGCTGGCGCGCGCAACTCGGACAAGCGGAATTGCCCTTTCACATGGTCCAGTTGCCGCGGATCGGGGGCAACGACCCGAGCCGCAAGTGGTGGCCGGAGTTTCGCGGAGTCCAGTCCCGGGCCGCTGCGAAGATGGACCATGTGGAGTTGATCGAGACCAAGGATCTCGGTTGGGATAGCCCGGATGTGCATCCGCCCGACAAGAAACCCGTCGGCCAGCGGCTCGGACGGTCGGCTGCCGGACTGGATGGATGAGCAAACCAGTGGGTTGATGAACGGAAGCGGGCAGGCCCGATCGTTTAGTCGGCGCATGAAGTTTGTGAAATGGATCTGGCTGTCCCTGTCGTGGGCGGCATTGGGTGCGGAGTCCTTCGAGGATCTGCCGGCGGGTGGCTTCGAACGTCTCGAATCGGAGGTCGGAATTTGGTCGGCAGCGCAAGGTCAGGCTGAGGTTCACTCCGGGCACGCCAAGGCGGGGAACCGTTCCTTGCGTCTGGTGGGAGGGGGTGAGCAGGCGATGGAACTGTCGCTCGCCTCTCCACTCGCGAAGCGCGCACGGCTTTCGTTCTGGTCGGAGAGATGGACGGCACATGCTCCGTTCCAGTTCCGGATCGATGCGGCGGGGACCGACGGACGGTTCGTCGAAATCTGGAACGGCGACGCTGTGGTGAAGGTGGGTGGTTTCCACACACGGGTCGAAGTGCCGCTGGCCGCGGGAACCGCCACGTTGCGGTTCCGGTGCACGGCGCCGGAGAAGTCGGGCGTGATGCTGGATCTGATCGACGTGACGGAGGAGAAGCCGATGCGCGTCAAGGAGGTGAGCGTTTCCCAACCGGTTGTTCCGGTGCTCAGGGGCAAGAACATCAACCCGGTGCTCGGATTGAAGATCGTGACCGAGGGCGCCCTGGAGCCGCTGAATCTTGAGGCGGTCGAGGTGAGCCTGCAGGGCACGAGCCGGTTGGAGGATGTCGCTGCTGTGGAGCTTTTGCGCGGGCAGGAGGACCCGACCGGTGGATTCGGCGAACGGTTCGGTGGCGAGGTTACGGGTGAAACCGTGGCCTTCTCCGGAGGACGGGCGCTTCAGGCGGGCGACAACTGGTTCTGGGTTTCGGTGCGCCTCAAGGAGGAGGCGGACATCGATGGGTGTGTCGATGCGTCGGTCGCCCGAATCAAGGCGTCGGGGGAGGTGACGGAGGTGGTCGCGGGTTCGGCTCCGGGATCCCAGCGAATCGGGGTGGCGCTGCGACAGCGTGGTGATGACGGATCGAAAGCCTACCGGATCCCCGGCATGGTGGAGACCAACGATGGTTCGCTGATCGCGGTTTATGACATCCGCTATGATAACGCCGGCGATCTTCCCGGGAACATCGACGTGGGCGTTTCACGATCGACCGATGGAGGTGCGAACTGGGAGCCGATGCGGGTTGGAATCGACATGGGCAAGGGTGGAGGTGACGGCGTCGGTGATCCCTGCGTCTTCGTGGACCGCAAAACAGGAAGGATCTGGATTGCGGCATTGTGGAGTCACGGCAACCGGGCATGGAACGGCTCGGGGCCCGGGCTCGAACCGTCCCAGACGGGCCAGCTCGTGCTGGTCCATAGCGACGACGACGGCAAGACTTGGTCGAAGCCGAGGAACATCACCAAAGAGGTGAAGAATCCGGACTGGCGGCTCCTGCTCGACGGTCCGGGGACCGGAATCACGATGGCCGACGGCACCTTGGTGTTTCCGGCACAGTATCGGGCGGGCGACGGTCTGCCATGGTCGACCCTAATCTGGTCGAAGGACCGCGGCGAGACGTGGCACATCGGCACCGGTGTGAAGGACAACACCACCGAAGCCCAACTGGTTGAGGTCGAGGAAGGCGTGCTGATGATCAACTGCCGCGACAACCGCGGTGGCGCCCGGACCGTGGCCACCACGCGTGATCTCGGCAAAACGTGGGAGTTTCACCCGACGGACCGGAAGGCGCTGCCCGAGAGCGTCTGCATGGCGAGCCTGCTGAAGTGGGATGTGCCCGGTGTCGGCGAGCGGCTCTTCTTCTCAAATCCGGCGACCACCCGAGGTCGGCACACGATGACCGTGAAGGTGTCCGACGACAAGGGGATGAGCTGGCCGGAGCAGTTCCATGCTTTGTACGACATTCGTAGTGGTTCGGGCTACTCCTGCCTGGCTCCGGTCGGTGAGGGTCACTTGGGAGTGCTCTACGAAGGGCCTGCGGAAATCTACTTCCTCCGACTGCCGGTGAAGGAGTTGCTCGAAGGCGATCCGGTTGACGCATTTGATCCCGGAAGCGGCGCACGGCGGGATTCTCCGGTGCCGCTGGTCCCGTTTCCCCGCGAAGTCGAGTGGGGCGAGGGTGCGATCGAGGGGAGTGGATGGAGGGTGCAGGTCGTCGGCGATCCAGGCGTAGCGAAGCGGAAGTTGGACGCGCTGCCCGAGGGTGATCTTGACCTGAGGATTTCGATTGGCCCGGTCGCGGGAGGTCCCGAGGCGTATGCGTTGTCGGTCGCCGGTGATGGCGTGCGGATCCAAGGGGCGAGCGATCTGGGTGTGCTTCGTGGTCTTGCGACCCTTGAGCAACTTGCCGCGGAAGGCAGCGTGCCGCTGGTCACGATTCACGACTGGCCGGCGTTTCCGGTGCGCGGCTTCATGCACGACGTCGGGCGCAACTTTCAGGAGATCGAAACGGTCGAGCGCTTCGTCGAGACGATGGCCGGACTCAAGCTCAACGTCTTCCACTGGCACCTGACCGATTACCCGGGGTATCGGATCGAGTCGAAGCGTCATCCCGAACTCAACAAGAAGTCCTCGTATCGGGAAACCCGCCAGCCGGGGAGGTTCTACACCTTCGAGGAAATCCGCGGACTGTTTCGCAAGGCACACTCGCTGGGTGTCGAGGTGCTTCCCGAAATCGACATGCCCGGGCACAGCGAATATTTCGGCAAGGCGTTCGGGTTCGGCATGCAGGACCCTCGCGGGACGGAGATCTGCGCGGATCTTCTCGACGAGTTCTGCGACGAGGTGATCAAGCCGCTGCGGGAAGAAGGAATCGCGGTGCCACGTTTTCATCTCGGCTCCGATGAAGTGGGTATCACCAACAAGGCTTTCCTGCCGAAGATGGTCGAGACCTTGAGAGGGCACGATCTCGATGTGGTCGTATGGCGCCCGGGTGCATTGCCGGATAAGAATTGCATCACCCAGCTGTGGGCGAAGGGCCGCCCAGTGTCAGGGGTGCGCTTCATCGACTCGGCGGTGAACTACGTGAACCACATGGACTTCCTCGACGGGCCGCCGCATGCGTTCTTCTGGCAGCCGTGCTGGAGGCCGGAAGGCGACGGCCAGGCGCTGGGTTCGATCCTTTGCCACTGGCCGGACATCAACACCGGGGGCGAAGAAAATGTTTACCGTCAGAGCCCGGTGGTGCCGGCGATGGTTGCCGGCGCGGAACGCTTTTGGCGTGGGCTGCCCGAGGCCCATCCGGATCTCTGGGCCCGGCTGCCGGCTCCGGGTGATCCGCGCGTCGAGGCTTTCCGGCTTTTCGAGCGGGACTTGGTCGCGCTTGGTGCTCGTCTCGGCGAGCAATGGCCTTTCCCGTATCTCGCGCAGACTCCGTTGCGCTGGCGGGTGATCGGACCTTTCCCGCATGGTGGCGATACGGCCAAGTCTTTCCCTCCGGAGAAGATGGAGCGCGTCGAGTCGGTCGAGCTCGGCGGCACGCAGTTCGAGCCGGTCGAAGTGGTGGGTGCGACGATTCACTTCCGGCACTTCTTCGGAACCGGCGGGGTGCTGGAAGGCAATCCGCAGGAGGGAACGGCTTACGCCGAGACGCGCATCTGGTCCGACGAAGCGATGGATCTTGCGTGCTGGATCGGTTTCAACACGCCATCGACATCCGACCGGCGCTGCGGTCCGACGGTCGAGGGCAAGTGGAGTCACGAGGACGGGATGGTCTGGGTGAATGGCAACGCGCTGGCGCCCCCCGAGTGGAAGAACCCTTCCTACAAGCCGAAGCAAACGTGGGCCGACGAGGTGCCTTTCGTGGACGAAGCCTATGCCTATCGGGAGCCGACGATGGTCCCTCTGCAGAAGGGCTGGAACCGGATCCTGGTCAAGGCTCCGAGGAAGCGCGACGGCTGGAAGTGGATGTTCACCTTCCTGCCGCTCGAACCGGTCAAGGTGGAGCCATGAAGCCGGCGCGTTTCGGTCTCGATCCGGGTCCGTGGGACGAGCCGCGACGGTGGCTTGTCCTCGCGCCGCATCCGGATGACTTCGAGGTCGTGGCGGTGACGATGCGTCTTCTTGCCGAGCGCGGATGCGATCTGTTCCTCGAAGTTCTCAGTGGGGGAGCCAGCGGTGTTGAGGATGTTTTTGCGGAGAGTTGGGAAGAAAAGACGGCAGCCCGCGAGTCCGAGCAGAAGGCGTCCTGCGAGCGCTTTGGCCTGCCGTTGGAACGTCTAAAGTTTCATCGGCTCCCGGAGGACGAGGCGGGCTACATCCGTGATGATGAAGCGAACGATGCCGCGATCCGGAAGATCCTGGATCGGGTGGGTCCGGAGGCGGTGGTACTGCCGCATGGTAGAGACAGCAATGCCGACCACCGCCGGGTATTCCGCTGCTTCGAGCGGTGGCGGGGCGAGCAGCAGAAGAAGCCGCTTGCGTTACTCGTCCGCGACCCGAAGACCTTTGGGATGCGCTTGGATCTGGTGACGGAATTCGATGACGAAGCCGCCGAGTGGAAGGCGGAGCTTCTGAGATGCCATCATTCCCAGCACGAGCGCAATTTGCGATCAAGGGGCATCGGTTTCGACGAACGCATCCTCGCGACCAACCGCGAGATCGGGGCGGAAGTCGGTGCGGCCTACGCCGAGGGGTTTGAGGTGATGGGGGGCTAAAGCAGGATGTCCTTCACCGGTTTGACCGGTTCCACGCCGGTCAGGCGCAGGTCGAGGCCCTGGTGCTTGATCGCGAGGCGTTGGTGGTCGAGGCCCATCAGGTGCAGTAGCGTCGCGTTCAGTTCGTGGATGTGCACGGGGTTCTCGGTGACGTTGTAGCTGAAGTCGTCGGTCTCGCCGTAAACGATGCCCGGCTTCACGCCGCCGCCTGCCATCCAGATGGTGAAGCATCGCGGGTGATGATCTCGTCCGTAGTCATCCTTGGTCAGCTTGCCCTGGCAGTAGATGGTGCGGCCGAATTCACCGCCCCAGATGACGAGCGTGTCGTCGAGCATGCCCCGCTGTTTGAGATCCTGAACGAGCGCGTAGCTCGCCTGATCGACGTCGCCGCATTGCAGCGGGAGGTCACGGGAGATGTTGAAGTGCTGGTCCCAGCCGCGGTGGAAGACCTGCGTGAACCGCACGCCTTTTTCGGCGAGTCGCCGGGCCATCAGCGCGCAGTAGGCGAAGGTCCCGGGTTGCTTTGACGCGGGGCCGTAGGCTTCGAAGGTCGACTCGGGTTCCTTTGATAGGTCGGCGAGTTCCGGCACCGAGGTCTGCATGCGGTAGGCCATTTCATACTGCGCGATCCGCGCCTGGATCTCGGGGTCGCCAAAGTGCTCGAAGTTCTTGGCGTTGATCTGGTTCAGCGTGTCGAGCATCCGGCGCCGGGTGGCCGGATCGATGCCGTCGGGATTGTTGAGGAACAGGACCGGGTCGCCGGCGGATCGCAGGAGCACGCCCTGATGTTTCGACGGAAGCGGGCCGGAGCCCCAGAGGCGGCTGTAGATCGCCTGGGCGTCGCGCTTGGCCGACCACGTCGCGTTGAGCACGACAAACGAGGGCAGGTTGTCGTTCAGGCTTCCCAAGCCATAGCTCAGCCACGACCCCAGACTCGGGCGTCCCGGAAGCTGGTTGCCGGTGCAGATGTAGGTGATCGCCGGGTCGTGGTTGATCGCCTCGGTGTGCATCGATTTGATGATGCACAGGTCCTTCGCCATCTTCCGGGTGTAAGGGAGAAGCTCGCTGATCGTCGCGCCGCCATCGTTGTTGTCGACGGTCTCGAAGGCATACTTGGTCGGCGCGATCGGAAAGCGCTTCTGCCCCGATGTCATCGTGGTGATCCGCTGCCCGTTGCGGATGCTGTCGGGCAGGTCCTTGTCGAACCATTCGGCCATCTTCGGTTTGTGGTCGAAAAGGTCCTGCTGCGACGGCGCGCCGGACATGAACAGGTAGATGGCGCGCTTGGCCTTCGGTGCGACGGCGCGAAAGGCGGGCGGGATTTCGCCGGCTGCGATGGCGTCGCGGGTGAGCAACGAGGAAAGCGCCGCGCTGCCGAGTCCGAGCCCGCTGGTCTTGAAAAAGTGCCGGCGGGTTTGGAAGGCGAGGCTGTCTGAAACGGGGTGATCCATGGGATTCAGTTCTTGGTGACGAACTCGTCGAGGTTCAGGACCATGCTCGCGACCATCGTCCATGCGGCGAGGCGTTCGGGCTGGTCGGATGCGGATGGCGAGTCGCCGATGGAGATCAGCTTCTTCGCCTCATCGGGTTTGGTCCGGTAGTGGGCGAGATGTTCCTTGAAGGAATCAACGGTCAGGCTGGCTTCATCGGCCGATGGCGATCGCGAAAGGGCGTGCTCGAACAGCGCTCCGACGATCTCGTCGTCAGACAGGTCGATAAATCGCTCCGCGAAATAGCGGGCGGCTTCCACGAACTGCGGGTCATTCATGAACATCAGCGCGTGCAGCGGCGTGTTGGTGCGTTCGCGACGCACCACGCAGGCCTCGCGTGATGGCGCGTCGATCATCTGGGGCGGGGGAGACGTGCGTTTCCAAAAGGTGTAGAGGCTGCGGCGGTGGACCTTATCCGGGCCCTTGTCGGCGACAAACTTCACGGTGTTCGATGATTGGTAGCCGACCGCCTTCCACAGGCCGTCGGGCTGCGGCGGTTTCACACCCGGTCCTCCGACTTTCGGCACAAGCAGGCCACTGACGGCAAGCGCCTGGTCGCGCAGGACCTCGCCATCGAGCCGGAAGCGCGGGCCTCGCGAGAGCAGCCGGTTGTCCGGATCCCGTTTGTAGTCCTCCGGCGACGCGACGGATGTCTGCTGGTAGGTCTTCGAAAGCACGATGAGCTTCATCAGACGCTTCACGTCCCAGCCGGACTCCCGGAACTCGACCGCGAGCCAGTCGAGGAGCTCGGGGTGGCTCGGCCACTCGCCTTGGGAGCCGAAGTCGCCGGCGGTTTTGACCAGTCCGATGCCGAACAGTTGCTGCCAGAGTCGGTTAACCGCCACGCGCGCGGCCAGCGGGTGATCCTTCGAGGTCAGCCAGCGCGCGATTCCCAGTCGGTCGTTGGGAGCGGTCTCCGGAAGCGGAGGTAGGAAAGATGGCAGCGCCCTTGGAACCGGGTCGCCAGTCGGACGGTCATACTCGCCGCGGTCCAGCACGCGGGACGGACGCGGCTGCGCCTTTTCCTTCCAGATCAACGTGGAGGGGAAGTTCTTCTCGATGTTGGTGATTTCCTGCTCGTGACCGCTGACTGCTGCCCGAAGAGGCGCCAAGGCTTCACGAGCCTTCAGGTCGACATCGGCGATGTAGTGCCGCAGCAGACGGTCCTTCTCGTCGCTCGTGACCTTCGGGCCATCCTTGCGGAGGATCTTCTCCAGATCGGCGGGGAGTCCGGACTTCTTCTTCGCCCGTTCGTCGTGAACCCACTTGTTGAACGAAGTGTAACCGGACCCGATCGAACGCATGCCGGCCGCGTCCCAGTAGGCCGTGCCTCCGAACTGAGTGAACGCCACTCCGTTGATCTTGTCTCCAGGCTTCAGCCCGACCTCCGACGCGTCGACTTCGAGACGCACCCATTCGCCTGACTTCGGCAGGTCGCCTTTCTTCAGCCGACTCGGCGTGCCGTTCTTTCCCCAATCGATCTTGTCCGCTCCCCAATAGGCGCGGTGCTCCCATTTGCCGGAGTTGAACTGCAGCATGATCTGCTCGGGCGCGTTCTTGCCGATGAAAACGTGGGCGAAGAACGTGGCGTCCTCGCCGACCATGTAGGGCTCCTTCTTTCCTTCGAAGTAGTGCTGCACGGTCCCTTCGCCTGACTGAGAGCGTGCCTTGCCTCCGCTCAGCACCGCCTGCCCTTCGACGGACGTGACCCAGTTCCAGCCACCCTGTTTGTTGGCGTCCTTCGGCAAGGCGTCATCGATCCAGGTGACTTCGACCGGACCAGCATGATCCGGAGTCTTAGGTTCTTGGTAGTCGTAACTGGCGATCGAGTCGTCCAGCGCCTTCCGGGCTTGCTCAAGGGCGTGCTTCGAGGCGGTCAGTTTCGCCTCATCATCGGGACCGGGCACGCGGATGACCGGGGCGTGGTCCTTCTTGTTGCCGTCCATAGGGTCGGCATCGAGGCTGTTGAAGTAGGCGAAGAGCTGGTAGTATTCGCGCTGGGTCAGCGGATCGAACTTGTGGTCGTGGCAAGCGGCACAGCCGGTGGTCAGGCCAAGCATCACCGTGCCGAAAGTCGACACACGGTCCGCGACGTTACGCACCAGCACCTCCTCCTTGATCGATCCACCTTCCGCGGTCGTGACGTGCGCGCGGTTGTAGCCGGTGGCCACAAGTTGACTGACGGTCGGGTTCTCGAGCAGGTCACCCGCCAGTTGTTCGGTGAGGAAGTCGTCCCACGGTTTGTTCTCGTTGAAGGCGCGGACGATCCAGTCGCGGTAGGGCCAGAACTCGCGGTAGTTGTCGAGGTGCAGACCGTGGGTGTCGCCGTAGCGGACGGCATCCAGCCAGTAGCGGCCCATGTGTTCGCCGTAGTGCGGGCTGGCGAGCAGCCGGTCGACGACGCGCTCGACCGCATCAGGAGACTCGTCGGCGACAAAGGCCTCGAGTTCCTCAGGTGTCGGGGGGAGGCCGGTAAGATCAAGCGAGAGCCGGCGGAGCAGGATGTGCTTCTCTGCCGGCTTCGATCGGGAAAGCGCGTTCGCATCGAGCTGCTTGCCGACCAGCTCATCGATGCCCGCCGAACCCGCCGCGGCTTGGGGCCGGACGGGCGGGATGAAGGCCCAGTGATCCTGATACTCCGCGCCGCCCTCGATCCAGCGGCTGAGCAGATCGATCTCCTCCTTCGTCAGATCCTTGCCGGTCTCCGGGGGAGGCATGATTTCCTCCTCGTCGTCGGTCGTGACCCGATACCAGAACTCGCTCTTCTTCAGCGACCCCGGGACGATCGCGTTCTTGTAGGCGTTGTCGCGCTCGTCGAGCCGGAGCTTCGCCTCGCGCGTCTTTTCGTCGGGACCGTGGCAGTGGAAACACTTCTCGGAGAGGATCGGTCGGATGTCCCGATTGAACTCGATGGCGTCATCTCCCGAAGCGCTCGCCGCGAGGGCAAGCAAGGCAAGGGCGGTGGTGCGGGCTGGCGGTCCGGCTCGTCGTTCCATGGGTCTCCTGTCATACTGCAGGATCCGCCGAAATCAGTCGTGCAAATTCGACCGGCGAGCGTCAGCGCCAGGCTCGGATTCCGGAACCCCAAGATTCGAACCCGCGCGACTCGCGGGTGAAATCCGTGTGTTGTCCAAGGCCGCATGTCGCGCGCCGTCCCACTGTTGCCTTGGACTCGCCGCGGGCTGGGTCCTAGGGTGCCGGTCCCATGAGGGTCATGAGACGGGTTTCAGCTGCGAGCGGGTCAAGGATGCTGACTGCCTTGGGAACCGCCGGGTGGATGTTGCTGATGTCGGGTTTCGCATCGGCAGGAGATTTCGGGGTGACGGAGGAAAACGAGCGCTACACGGTCGATACCGGAGCCGGGCTCGTCTTCCGGGTGCTGCGGAGCAACGGCGACATCGACTCGATCCGCTGGAAGGGGATGGAGCTTCGGGGACGGAAGACGTCCCACATCGCCTCGGGTCTTGGGTCGAAGGGCACCATGGTCGAGCTGAGCAGGAAGGACGACATGGCCGTGATCACGCTCAAGACCGACTCGACCAACGGCGTGGTCGAGGACCTGACGCATTACTACATCGTCCGCAAGGGCGAGAACACGATCTACATGGCGACCCATGCCGAGAAGCAGCCGCGCGTCGGGGAGCTTCGCTGGATCGCGCGGCTCAAGCGCGAACCGTTCAGCCGGATCCCGGAGCCGTCGGATGTTGCGGGGAATACCGGGGCGGTTGAATCGCAGGATGTCTTCCGGATGCCCGACCGCACGACGCGTAGCAAGTACTACGGCAACCAGCAGGCGAAGGATCTTTCGATCCGCGGAGTCGGAGGCGAGGGCATCGGCGCGTTTATCGTGTATGGAAACCGCGAAAGTTCATCGGGCGGCCCGTTCTTCCGCGACATCCAGAACCAGAGCGGGAGCGAGCTCGAGGTCTACAACTACATGAACTCCGGCCACCTGCAGACGGAGCCGAGACGCTCCGGTGTGCTCTACGGACCCTACGCGCTGTGTTTCACCGACGGAAGCGCGCCGGAGTATCCTGACATGGATTTTGTCTCGAAGCTGAACCTCAAGGGCATGGTGCCATCGGATCAGCGGGGAGCGGTGCACGTAGAGGACATCGATGGGATGGACGAACGCTTCCCCTACATGGTGGCCTTCTCGAATGCCGACGCGCAGTACTGGGCCGAAGTTCGGAAGGGTGAGGCGATGTGCGAGGGCATGAAGCCGGGCAAGTACGAGATGGTGATCTTCAAGGGCGAACTCGTGGTGCATCGCGATGAGATCGTGGTCAGCGCGAAGGGAACGCTCGTGATTCCGAGTATCCGGATCGATGAGGATCCGTCTACCGATGAGCCGGTCTGGCGGATCGGCGACTGGGATGGCACGCCGCTCGAGTTCCGCAACGGCTCGAAGCTCTCGCTGATGCATCCTTCCGATCCGAGAATGGAGGATTGGATGGAGGACAATTTCACGGTGGGGGAGGACAAGGCCGCGAACTTCCCCGCCTGTCAGTGGGCGAAGGTCAACGGGTCGAGGGAGATCCACTTCAAGTTGAGCGCCGATCAGCTGAAGGCGCACACCATTCGGATCGGGATTACGACTGCCCACAGTGGTGGCCGGCCGAAGATTCACGTCAATGACTGGTCGGCTCGGAATCCCGGCCCTTCATCCCAACCGCAGTCGCGGGGCATGACCATCGGCTCTTACCGGGGCAACAACGTGACTTACCGTTTCGACGTCCCGGCGGAGGCCTTCGTCGAGGGAATCAACACGGTCACGATCTGGCCGATCAGCGGTCAGCAGGCGCGCGATTTCCTCAGCCCGGGCTACGCGTTCGACTGTCTCGACATGCTGCCGGCCGGCACCGCGAACTGACTGGCAGAGCCGGGCACCATTCGGGCGCCGTTCCGAAAGTTCGGAATGATGAATCCGAATCATTCCGCCCGTCGTTCAAGTGGGGAGGCGGGTGAGTGATCTCAGCCCTCGGCGTGTCGCAAAAGTATGGGACAAAATGCAGCGGTTCTGGTGATATTCACCCATTTTCTTCGGGTCGTAAGCTGGCGTCTTAAGATGGCGGACAGCCGCTCCGGGAATCTTCCGCCAAGCTTGATCGAGACCTGGTATGCGTGGGTTTACGTAATGGAATGCTCTGGAAATAAGGGATTTAGGGCTTGTGGTCAGAATGCACGGAAAATTCGGATCCCGGTGGCGCGTCGGGAGAATCCCAGGTTGGTCGAAAGCATCTTCAAACCGTTCGTCCGGATTGGAGTCCAAGTTTTGTCGTAAAATTACACAATTACTTCGCGATGATACATGCACGCCACGCAATCGTGGGCTACCTATATATCACAAGCTTGTCTCATGCCCTCTTAACCCAGGAGCGCGCAACAAGCCCCCAGTCATAACCCATCAGAAACCCATGAATGCTACGAGACCCCGCTTGGGGACGTGTGCCTTGCTGGCCGATCGTCCCTTCATTGCAACCTTCGCCGCCGCCAGCGTGGCCGCGATCACTTCACTCCAGGCCCAGACGACCTGGGATGGTGATACCAGCACCGACTGGGCAGACGCTGCGAACTGGAACAACGGTGTGCCTGCACCGAATGGTGACATTCTTCTCGTTCCGGGCGTGACCTTCCAGCCGACCTTCTCGGGCGGTTCTCTGGACACGATTGGGGCGCTCTTTACCGGGGCCAACACGACTTCCAATGTTGCGCTGACCGTTACCGGCGGTTCGCTCATCACAGGGCAGCATATCGTTGCTCCCGATGGCGGAACCACCGGCAACTTGGTGACCCTGAACGGGGCGGGTGCTCTCATCGGCTCCAAATATTGGTTCATCGTCGGTCGCGATGGGGGCAGCGGAACCTTCACCCTGACGGATGGCACGATGAATGCCGCCACCCGCTTTGACCACGCGGTGCTCGGCAACACGAACGGTTCCGTAGGGGTCGTGAACATTGACGGTGGATTCTTCAACGTAGGCGGTGACGGCAGCGAACGGCAGCCCGCCGCGCAAGCCGAGCTTTGGGTTGGCCAAGGCGGAATGGGAACAGTCAACCAGACCGCTGGCGTGACAACCTCGAGAGCCTACTTTGTGGTCGGTCGCGACGGAACGGGTAACGGAACCTATAACCTCAGCGGCGGAACCGTGAATGCCGCCACCGTTCAGGGATTTGCGGTCATCGGCTCGTTCAACGGCGCGGTCGGAGACGTGAATGTCAGCGGCACAGGTGATTTCAATGCCCCCCGCGGACTCTATGTCGCCGAGAACGGCAGCACCGCGACGCTCGATATCACGGGTGGCACCGTGGACGTGACCGGACCGATCAATGGTGCGGGAACGGTCGGTCTCGACATCGCGCGGGCCGGCAACAACACCAACGTAGCCAACGGAACGGTCACGGTTGAGACCGGCGGCACGCTGAACGTCGAGAACGACCTTCGGATCTGCTTCGCCGGCGCTGCGGGCTCCCAAGGCGCGCTCAACGTCGACGGCGGGGTGGTGAACGTCGCCTCGACGCTTCTTCGATGGTTGATTGTCGGTCAGTACGACGCCAGCGACCCGACCGTCAGTGTCACCGGTGGCGGCACGATCAATCTGAATGCCGGTTCGGATATCCAGATGGGGATCAACAACAACACCGGCAACCGGGAAGTGACCGTCAACGGTGCCGGAAGCGCCATTCTCGGTAGCCCGCCTGCCAGCGGAAGTGCTTCTAACCTCGTCATGGGTGCGGCCAACAACGGTGGCAGCGACACGCTGAACCTAGAGAACGGCGGCCTGCTTCAGATCAATGCGATCTTCACCAATTCCAACACGAATTCCGCGGTCATCAACTTCGACGGCGGGATCCTGAAGGCGGTTGCGAGTGACGGCAACTGGATCAACCTCGCCGGAACCGGAACCCGGGCGGTGAACATTCTCAGCGGTGGCGCGTCATTTGATACGGGCGCGTTCAACGTGACGATCCACAATCCTCTTCTGGAGGACAGCATTTCCTTGAATGGGGGTGTGACCAAGACCGGATCGGGAACCCTGACCTTGCTTGGCGACAGCACCTTCACCGGGCCGACCTTGGTTTCGGAGGGAACACTCGCCCTCGGCGGTGCTGGCGGCGTCGTTGATTCGAGCGGGCTCACCATCGCCGACGGTGCCGGGTTCAATGTTGCCGCGAAGACTTCGGATCCTGTCGTTGAAACCCTGACCTTCCAAGGTGATGCCCAGCTCACCTTGCAGGCTGCCGGCGATTCGATGGATCAGGTGGTCGTTGCCAACACCGCGATCACGACCACGCCGGCCAACGGAGTGGTGACGGTCAACGTGACCAACACCGCCGGTATCTGGACCGGAGATCCGAGCGGTTGGGAATACCCGATCATCGACCACGGCGGATTCTATGGCGGAACCGTCGCGACCGACTTCGCGGTTGGCACCCTTTCTCCGCCTCTCGCAGGTGGCCAGACCGCCGAGATTCAGGACAACGGCTTCGAGATCGTGCTGGTGGTCACCGGCGATCCGCTCTCGTGGACCGGCATGACCGACGCCAATTGGGACACCGCGTCGGTCAACTGGGCGAACACCGGCGGAGACACGACCTTCTCCGCAGGCCAGTCCGTTCTGTTTGAAGACGGTGCGGGCTTCTTCAACGTGAATCTTGCCGAGAACGTCGAGCCCGGACTGGTCCAGTTCAGCAACTTCAACGACGACTACACGATCTCCAGCAGCGGCGGCTTCGGTATCAACGGCAGCGCTTCGGTTTCGATCGACAACGGCGGGACGGTCACGCTTACGACCGACAACGCCTACACCGGCGCCACGAGTGTCACGGATGGTATCCTCGTGATTTCCGGAACCGGATCGATCGCGGACAGTTCGTCGATCATGATCGGGGACTTCGGTGAACTGGTGTTCGATCTGACCGGCAGCGATGAATACGCCAACCCGATCCAGGGCACCGGTCCGGTCACCAAGGATGGAACGGGCACACTGACCCTCTCGGGTGCCAATACCTTCGCGGGCGACTTCACGCTCGAAGCCGGCCAGCTCAATCTCAACAGCGCCGGAGCCCTCGGTACCACGGATGACGCCTTCGATGCCTTCATCATCAACGGTGGGGTTATCGACAACACCAGCGGTGGTCCGGTCTTCCTTGCTCCGAACAAGCCGGTCACCCTCAACGCGAACCTTTCGTTCCTGGGTACCAACGACCTGTTCCTGACCAACGGTGCCGTGACCCTCACCGACACCCGGTCGGTTAACGTTCCTGCCGGAAGCAACTTCGGGATGGGTGCGCCGAACGACGGTGGCGCGGGCTACGACTTCCTCAAGACCGGCGACGGCACGCTGGTTCTCAACGGTGGCAATATCGCCGGAGACCTCGACGTCCAGGGCGGCGTCGTCGCCCTCAATCAGGACTTCCTCGGCCGTGCTCCGGTCGGAACCGGTATCCTTGAGAACTCGGGCGGTGTGGGAACGAAGTGGACCTTCTGGAACCTCGCGACAGCCGAGACTTCAGGGTTGAACATCCGGGACAACGACGGATCGCACGACTTCCAGCTCGGAATCGTGAAGCGCGGCATCGGCTCGCTGACTCTGACCAACGCGCTCAATGACACGACGGCCCAACTGCAGGTCGAGAACGGATCCCTGATCCTGCAGGACGGTTCCTACAAGAGGCAGGCCGGCGACGGTTCGACGCTCGTGGGGGCTCAGGCAGTCATCGGCTTCGACGGAGGAGCGAATGGCGTTCTTGAGATCAACGGAGCGGCCGTGAACTACAACAGCGCGGCCAACGGTGCGTTCCTGGCTTACCACTCGACGCTCGACATCGGACGCAGCGGCACCGGTGCCGGAGCGGTCCACTTGAATTCGGGATCACTCGATGTGTTCCGTCAGCTCGCCGTCGGCCGTGCGAACGGCGCCTTCGCCGCCTACAGCCAAACGGGCGGCACCGCGAACATCGGAGGCTTCCTTGCCGTTGGCCTTGGTCCTTCGCAGGGCGTGGTCAATCTTTCCGGAACCGCCGCATACAACCAAGCGGGTCCGGTGACGCTCGGTGCCGCCGGTGGCAGCGTCGGCGTGATGTCACTGAGCGGCAGCGCCGTTTACAATCACACCAGCACGGGTGACCTCGGAATGTGGATTGGTGAGAACGGAGCCGGCGTGCTCACGGTCTCCGACAGCGCGAGCCTGACGATTGTCGCGGCGAACGACGGCCTGCAACTGGCGCGTGGAGGCGCAGGTGCCGGCGTGGTCAACCTGCGCGGCGGCAACGTGACGACCAAGGCGGTTTACAAGGGCGGTGGCAGTGCGACGCTGAACTTCAACGGGGGTTCCCTCACGGCGAACGCGGCGAACGCCAACTTCCTCACGGGCCTCACCGCAGCCTACGTTCACTCGGGTGGCGGCGTGATCTCCAACGGTGGCAACAACATCACCGTCGGTCAGTCCCTGCTTGCTCCGACCGGTGGTGGCGTGAGTGCTGCCGGCCTCAGCTTCAGCGGTGGCGGGTGCATCGATACGCCGGTGGTCACGATTTCCGGTGACGGTGTCGGTGCGACGGCGGTCGCGGTGCTCGATGGCAGCGGAAACCTGACCGGAATCACCATCACCAATCCGGGGATCGGCTACACGACCGCCAGCGTCAGCTTGTCGGGAGGTGGTATCGGAAATACCGCCGCAGTTACCGGCACTCCGACCATCGTAGCCAACACCAGTGGCGGTATGACCCTGACCGGGGCCGGCGTGACCACGATGGGTGGCGTCAATACCTACACGGGCAACACGACCGTGGATACCGGATCCAACCTCGTTCTCGGTGCAGCGGGACAGTTGGTCTTCGCGCCGATGGCTGACACGGTAACCAACAAGGTCACCGGTGCAGGCAACGCCCAGTTCGACGGTACCTTCTACCTCGATCTCAGCAACGCCGATCTGACCGATGGCAATACCTGGACGCTGGAGGATGTGGGTTCTCCCCTGTATTCGCTCACTTTCTCGGTGAACAGCAGCCTCGGTGCATTCAGCGAGTCGGCGAATGTGTGGACGCTTACCGACGGTCCCAACACCTGGACGTTTACCGAAGCGACCGGAGTCCTGAGCCTGAGCACCGGTGGACTCGCCGGCTATGACGCTTGGCTCACCAACTATCCGGGCATGACTCTGACCGGTCGTGAGGAGGACAACGATGGCGACGGTATCGCCAACGTGCTCGAGTTCTTCCTCGGTCTCGATCCGACGGTTTCCGACCTCGGCGGTCTGCCGACCGGCACCGTGTCGGGCGGTAACCTCATCCTGGTCTTCAACCGGAGCGATGAAGCCGAAGGCGACACCGTCCAGAACCTCCAATACGGCAGTGACCTGTCGGGTTGGACCACGGTGGCCATTCCGGCCGGAAGCGGCATGGTCGGTGCGGTCACCTTCACGGTTGTGGAGAATGGCGCCGGACCGGACACCATCACGGCCTCGATCCCGACGGGAGGTGCGGTGAGCTTCTTCGCCCGCCTGGACGTCCAATGATTCGGTCGGACTGATTCGATCAAAGTAGCATCCCCCGTCGCCGAGATCCGGCGGCGGGGGATTGTTGCGTGTGGGGGAGGGTTCGCCGGATTGGAAGGACGCGATTTCACGGGTAGCGCCGAAGGTGCGCAGGCGAAGCTGGAATCCACGCAGACGTGCACGCTCGACCAGCTCCGCCTGCGCTCCTTCGGCGCTTCAATTGTGTATTCGTCAAATACCCCCGGGTGAACCCGGGGGCTAGATGCCGGCGCCCCGTCGGGGCTTAAGAAACTCCGGAGGGCTGCATGGGCTGATCAGGGGGGCTCCGGGGCTGGGTGCTGCTCCGCGGCCGGATGCTACTCCGCCGCTTGGCGGTAGGTTTCCCAGAACGCCTTGGACATCTCGTTGATGTGCTCGGCATCAGCCTTGCCGTCGTTCAGGCGGTCCCGCTCGCTTTCGAGAAGTTTTCGCATGCGCTTGAGAACGGGCTGCACTTTTTTCTCTCCGGCGAGATTGCGGGTTTCGCCGGGGTCCGTTTCCAGGTCGAACAGCTGGGTGTGGCTCTCACCGTTCACGCTGTAGCTGATCAGCTTGTGGCGATCATCCCTCACCGCCCGGTGCCATGACATGAAGCCGAAGTAGAGGTGATCCCGATGGCTCGCTTCCGGATCGGCGATGACGGGGTCGAGGCTGCGGAATTGCACGGTGTCCGGGATCTCAACGTCCGCCCTTTCGCAAAGGGTCGGATACACGTCGTAGATGTAGCAGAGTTGCTCACGCCGCTCGCCTTTCGGGATCCCGGGGCCGGCGATGACCAAAGGCACCCGGACGGAGTGCTCGTAAACGCTCTGCTTGCCGGTCAGTCCGTGGCTTCCGAGAGCGAGGCCATTGTCCGAACTGAAGACGACGATGGTGTTGTCCGCTTCGCCGCTCCGCGCCAGGGCTTCGAGGATTCGCCCGATCTGGGCGTCGGTGTGCGTCACGAGGGCGTAGTACTTCGCGAGCCGATCGCGCACTCCGTCCTCGGTGAGCGGACGCTTCATCAGTTTCTCGTCGCGGATGTCATGGACGCCCGCGTCGAAGGGATGCTCGGGCAGGTAATTGGCGGGGAGTTTCATGTCCTCTCCTGCGTAGAGCTTCATGAATTCCTCCGGGCAGTTGAGGGGGTCATGAGGCGTCATGAAGGAGACGTAGGCGAAGAAGGGTGGGTCGCCGTCGTTGCGCTTTTCCAGAAATTCGACTGCGGCCTCGGCAAACAGGTCAGCGTTGAACGTGCCGTCCGGCTTTTGCTTCTCCTTTGCAGGTGGATCGGCGTCCCAATCGATCGAGAACAACGGCGTTTGGTTCTGCCCCCGGTGGCCGCCGCGGTAGTAGAGGTTGTCGCCCGCGTTGAAGGAGCGGAAGAAGTGGTCGTTCTTGCCGAAGCCGGGATCGTTCTTGCCGGCGGCGAAACAGGTGTAGCCGTCCTTCAGGAAGGCCCCCGTCATCGTCGTGTAGCGCTCCGGGATCGCGAAATCCCACGGCCCCTGGCTTTCCAGATTCCAGAGGGTGCGACCGCTGAAAAGGCAGGCGCGCGATGGGGTGCAGACGGCCATCGAGTTCGCGCCCATGATGTAGGCGTTGGTGAAGCTGAGGCCGTTTTCGACAAGGCGGTCGATGTTCGGCGTCTTGATCCGCTCGTTGCCGAGGGCGTGGATGGTGTCGAAGCGCTGGTCGTCGGTGAACAGGAACAGGACGTTCGGACGTGGCTTCGATTCCGCGGCGGCAGCCGAGAGCAGACAGGCGATGAGGGCGAATCGGACGGTCATCTGCCGACAGGGAACGTGGAAAGCCCGGGAAGGCTGTCAGCCGGATGGATGCGCCTGCTTCTGGACGATGAGATACAGGTGCTTCTCCGGGAATTGGTCGTATTCGAGGTGCCGGCACACACAGCCGCAGTCCGAGACGGCTTCGAGTAGGGCCGGAATGCCGGGAGCCGCGGTGTACATCGGCTCCCCCATGCACGGGTTGTCGGTGTCGCTCGGTTCATCGAGTCCGCCGCTGGTGAAGATGCAGATGCCTCCGGGACTCAGGGCGTTGAAGAGTTTTCGGAGGACGGGCTCCTGTTCGTCCATGGGCACATGCCAGATGCTGTCCCACGCGGAGACGAAGTCGTAGAGGCCCGGCGGCGTCCACTTGCAGATGTCGGCATGGTGGAAGGTGAGATCGGGGTGTCGCCTCCGTGCAAGCGCGAGCATTTCGGTGGAGATGTCGAGTGCTTCGGTGTCGAAGCCCTCGGACAGCAGCAGGTCGACGATCCGTCCGCTGCTGCCGCAGCCGATGTCGATGGCCCGCCCGCGGTGGTCGAGGAATGCCAAGGCACGCCGGTGTTGGGCGATGCCGTTCTCGCGATGGAACAAGTCGCCATCCCAGTGGCTCGCGAGCCTGTCGTAGCTCGCCGCGACGTCTTCGGGCTTCATCGGTCCGAAGGCTGGACGGCGGGGCGGTGGCTGGCAAGACCGCTCGACCGGACTCTTAGGGCTCGACCACGTTGAGCTGGAAGAAGCGCGCAGGGTCGCTGCCGATCGGAAGAGCGATGGTCTCAAGCCGGTCGCTCGTTTCGTAGATCGACGTGTTCTCCGGAACGTTCCAGCTTTCCCAATCGACGAGGTTGGTACTGGTCCGGATGTCGTAGATCCGGAAGGCCTTGCGGTTGAAACTCAGTGAGCCATCCGCCGCCTGAACCACCGGAGCATCCGAGGCGGACAGGGGGTTCGTGCCGAGAACGAACTCGTCGTAGTTGCTACGGCCGTCGCCGTCGCCGTCGTCATTGCGTCCGCCGATGCCGGGGAAGTTGATCGCCCAGTCGTCATAAAGCACATGGCTTGGCAACTCGCTCTGGATCCATTGGGTCAGGAGGTCGATGCCCACTTCGTCGTGCTCGGAGGTCGCGAGCGGCGGCATCCGGGTGAAGCCATTGGTCTCGGCGACCCGGTTGAGCACGATGCTGTGGAAGGTGTCGCCCGGGACGACATACTTGTTGAACGGGTCGCCGCCATTGTTGACGGCGGTTCCGTGGATCAATCCGGTTTGTTCCAAGGTCAGGCTCTCGCGGCCGTCCCAGAATCCCGCGACCGACCCGCCGAGCTGGTGGCAGTAGGCGCAGTTGACGTCGAGGTAGGAACGCACCCGCTGCTCGAGCGGATACTGGGTTTCCTCCGGCGTGACGTGGAAGGGCAGGGTGTCCACCGGATCCGGTGAGTTGTCGAGGTAGCCGGCGGAAGACAGCGTCACGATCTGGTTCCCCAGCATGCCATGGATGTCGGCGATCCGGTTGAGCTGCCGTGTGTTGAAGGACAGCGGGCGGTCGTCGTGACAGGTCAGGCAGCTCGTGCGGCCCGGGATTTCCCAGCGCTGGGTGTGAGGCGTGCCGTGATCGTCGATCGCGAGATCGAACGAAGTGCCGGCGTCTTCCACGAGATAGGCTTCGGTCCCGGCGTCGTTCCAGCGGTAGCTGACGCCATAGACTCCGTCGTCGGTCTTCACGAGCACGCGCGTCTCGATCCGCTTGTTCGTACCCGGATCATCTCGGCTCAGGGCGAGATCGAAGTGCTTCACCCAGACCGCGCCGGTCGGGTAGTCCCATGGGCCTTCCTTCTGCCAGGTCATCCTGCTGGTGCCGTCGGGGATGGCGAACCAGCGGGTCTTGTCGGCGTGGTCGCTCCAGAACTTGAGGTTCGGCAGGTAGGGGACGAGCCCCGGGGAGGGCGAAAGGTCGCTGAGGTCGGCGAAGAGGCCGGTTTCGCTGAGCGTCTGCGGGAATCCGCTGGCAAGGTCGCTGCTCTTCGTCAGGCGCATGATCTTGCCGGTCAGGTAGGCACAGAAAAGCAGGTCCTGATTGTAGGGGTCGAGGCCTTGGGAGGAGATCACGCCGTAGGCCCCGGGCAGGCCGGTCAGACGGGTGGTCGCGCCGGTGCCGGTCTCCATTTCCCAGACGTGTCCCGAGACCGAGTCGCTGAAGATGTAGCGTCCCACGAGCTCGGGGAAACGGGTGCCGCGATAGACGTAGCCGCCGACGACCGAGTTGCCCTTGAAGCTGGCGTCGCCGCCGGCGATGCCGGTGTGGACGTATTCGTAGACCGGATCGGTGCTGGAGAATCCGGGCGGCGGTGAACCGAGCACGGTGCCGAAGTCGTGGGCGCCCTCGCGGTAGGCCCAGCCGTAGTTCACGCCCTTCTCGACGAGGTTGATCTCCTCGTAGGTGTTCTGTCCGACGTCGCCGGCCCAGAGGTCGCCGGTCGCGGGGTCAAATGACATCCGCCACACGTGGCGCAGGCCGGTGGCCCAGAACTCGGTGCGGACCGCGTTAAGGTCGGCGACCGCGATGCCGTTGTAGGCTCCGTCCCACGTTCCTCCGAGCGAGGTGTGGATGAACGGGTTGTCGGCCGGGATCGAGAATCGCGCGATGCCGCCATCGGTCGGAATCGACGCGTGCGGGTTCGGCTCGAGGTTGCCCGGGAGCTTGTCGACATCGATGCGGAACACCCCGCAAAAGAAATCCCCGTCGACCTTCTGGCTGTTTTGCTGGCCGCGGTTTGAGTTCTCCTCGTCGCCGGCGGCGTAGTAAAGATAGCCGTCGGGTCCGAAATGGAGGTCGCCACCATCGTGGTTCGAACCTTCGTCGAGTTGCTCGATCAGGACCGACTCGGAAGCGGGGTCGGCGACATCTGGATCACCGGTGCTCACTTCGAATCGCGAGACGCGTTGGTAGTAGGAGCCGCCGTTGATGCGAACCGTGTAGGCGACGTAGAAGTAGCCATTGGTTGCGTAGTCCGGATGGAAGGCGAGCCCGAGCAATCCGTGCTCGGCATTGGCGCCATCCTCGATCGTCTCAGTGGGTGTGCGGCCGGCGACCACCGCCTGCAGGTCGAGGAAGGTGTTCTGTGTCGGGCTGGCCGAGGTGACATCCGGCACGTGCTTGATCTTGGCCATCCGTTCGCAAACGAACATTCGCTTGTCATTGCCCGGGATCAAGCTGATGCAGAGCGGTTCGTTGAAAGTGAGTCCCGGAAGCGCATCGACCAGTTCCCACGAGGTCGGCGGCGGTGCGTCGGGCATCGCCAGCGACGGGTTGGCGATCTTCAGCTCCGAAGTGATCGTGAAGTCGACCGTTGCAGGTGCCGACGTGCCGCCGATACCGCTCACTTCGTAGATCAGGCTGTCGGTCGCCGTCGCGCTGCCATCGTGGGCGTAAAGGATGCTGCCGTCGGCCTGAACCGTAACGGTTCCCGCTGCAGGAGGAGAGAGGATCGAAACGGTGGATCCAAGCGGGCCGCCCGTGTCATTGGCGAGGATGTCGACGAGCACCTTCTGACCGAAGTTGAGGGTGGCGGAGTCGTTGATCGCGACCGGGGGAGGGAAAACGGCATCGGGGCCGTTCGTCTCCGAGGTATTGACCTCTTTCTGGGTGATCGCCCGGTCGTAAACGCGGAGCTCGTTGATTGCCATGTGGGAGTTCGAGTCGCCCGACCAGTTCGAGCGCCCGATCCAGTTGTTCACGTCCTCCATGTCCTTGAGGCGGAATGGCACCGAGATGGTGGTTTGCAGGACGCCGTCGCGGTACCACTTCACTTCGCATCCGGTGGTCCCGCTCCCACCCGCGCCGTTCTCGACCGTCATGACGATGTGGTATTCCTGACCGGTCGAGGTGGATGCCGAGAGGTTGGAGTTCCATCCGGTCTCACCTCCCGCGTTCAGCTTCGCCGCCAACCGGTGCTCACCCAGCGTGCCGCCGGCGTTCAGCGAGAGGAAGAGGTTGTCGCTGGCTTCGAAGGCCGCGGGGGCGACCGGTCCGTCAATGATCTCGCCAGGTTCCGCGCCGGTGCCGTGGGTCACGGTGCAATTGCCGAAGTCGAGGATCCGCTGCCACCAGTTGGAGGACAGGGGGGTGAGCCAGAGCTCGACCGTCATGTCATTGAAGCCGGAGACAAAGTGGTCGGGCAACTCGAGGTAGGCGGAGATGTTCTCGCCGGTTTGTTGGCCGTTGGTGAGTCCCGCGCCGATGACCAGTTGGCTGCCGTCGAGTTGGGCGCCGTTGCCTCGGACCGTCGCGACCTCGCCGGTTGCCGCATCGATGAACTCGGTATCGGGCAGGGCGGGTTCGACAGGCGTGTTGAAGTCCCAGCGCCGCGCCGGAACGGGTGCGGGTGCGGGCGGTTCGGGAGGTCCCGCAGTCGGGTCGGCTCCCGCCAGAAAACTGGCGACCGTCTCGGCGGGGGCGAGCGCGCGTCGATGGATGCGGAGTTCGTTGAGGGCGAGGTTCGAGTTCGAGTCACCGGAATACATCGAACGTCCGATCCAGTTGTTCACGTCCTGGATGTCCTGAATCAGGAACGGGAAGTCGTCGGTATTCTGGAGGATGCCGTCGCGGTACCAGCTTGCGCGGCAGCCGCTGGCACCGAATTCACCGATTCCATCCTCGATCACGAGAACGTAGTGATACTCGGTCCCGGCTGTGGTGACGGCGGGTGAGAAGGTGTAGATCGGGCCACCATCGTTGAACTCTCCCTCAAGCTGCTGGGAGTTCATGTTGCCGCCGTCGTTCAGCGACAGGCTCAGGTTATCGTAGCCGCTGGTCCCGCCGGGTGCGGTGGGTCCGTCGATGATCTCTCCCGGTTCCGCGCCCAGTCCCGAACTGCCGGTGCAGCGGCCGAAGTCGAACAGGCGCTGCCAGTTGTTCGAAGACAGGGGGGTGACCCAGGCTTCGAAGGTCACGCCCGGCGTTGCGGAAACGATTCCGTTGGGCAGGTCGAGGTAGGCGGAGATGGTCGAACCCGGCTGGTTGCCGTCGGTGGTTCCAGGAAGCGTCAGTTCGGTTTGGGTCAAGGTGGCTCCTTGGCCTCTCACGGTGGCGATTTCGGAGCCGATGGTGTCGACAAACTCGGCGCCGCTCGCGAGCTCTGAATTCTCCCCGTCGTCGAAGATCCACAGGTTGTCGGGAGCGGGGGCGGAGACCGGTGTGGTGGAAAGAGAATCCGGGCCGGCGTTGATGCTGGCGAGCAGTTCCGATTGCGTGAGTGCGTGGTCGTAAATACGGAACTCGTCGTAGGAGGCGTTGGCGAGGGTGTCGCCGGTCCACTGGGATCGTCCGAGCCAGTTGTTTACGTCTTCCAGTTCGTTCAGGTGGAAATCGACATCCGCCGAGGCGATCTCGACTCCGCCGCGGAACCACCGGACACGGCCACCCGACCCGCCGAAGTTTCCGACCCCGTCTTCGAAGGTCATCGCGTAGTGGTGCCGAATGCCTGACGTCGTGGCGTGATTGGTATCGGTCATCACGCCCGTGGTTGTCGCGATGAACGCGTCCATCCGCTGCTCGTTCAGACTGCCGGCCCGGCAGAAGGTCAGGTAGAGGGTGTCCTCCGCACCGGTGGTACCCGGAATCTGGCCCTGGCCTGGATTGTCGATGATTTCACCGTCCTCGCCATTGCCGAACCCGGAGCCGGCAACGCGTCCGAAGTCGAAGATCCGCGCGAAATTTGCGAACCCCTCCGGCGTTGCCCAGACCTCCACGGTCAGGTTCGTTTTCGAAGAAATGATGCCGTTCGGGAGATCGACGTAGCCGGACAGGAAATTGGTCGAGTGATTGCCGTTCGACGTGCCGGTCAGGCGCAGCGTCGTGCCATCGAAGGTTGAGTCCTGTCCCTTCACAAAAGCGGACCAACCCGACTCGCTGTCGATCATTTCGTAATTGTTCGGAGCCCCGCCGGGGGCTTCGTTGAACGACCAGCGGTGGACGAGGGCGGCATGGACGGGCAATACCGCCAGTCCGAGGGCGATCGATAGCGGTGCCACGTGGCGAGCGCCGGGCTTCGTGGATCCAGTCATGGGTGCAAGGGGCCCGGCACCCCAGCCCGGGCAGGCTGCAGGAGACGGGAAGATTTGGGTTTGAAATGGCAGTAACCCACGATGAAGCAGGAGCGCCCGAGTTCTAGGAGGAATTCGCATAGTTTGTGGCGAATTCCGACAGGAGGTGGATTTGGCGGGCGAACCCGTTCCTCCATCAGGGCTTGAGAGATCAGGGCGAATCGGCGAGTAAGGGAGCAGCATGAGAAACCTTTGTCTTTCCCTCACTATCGGAGCCCTCGGAGCCGGATGCCTGATCGCGGCCGATTGGCCCGCGTGGCGCGGACCGAACCAGAATGGATCGGTCGAGATCGACAGCGCCCCGTCGAAGTTCGCGGGAGACAAAGGCGTGCTCTGGAAGGCCGAGCTTCCGGGGCGGGCGTGCTCGACTCCGATCGTCGCCAAGGAGCGGATTTTCGTCAGTGCCCCGATCGACGGGAAGGACGGTTTGGTCGCTTTCGACATGCAGGGGAAGGAGCTGTGGCGGACTTCGCTCGGCAAAATCCGCCCTGGCCGTGGCCAGCGCGTCGGCAGCTCCGCGAATTCCTCCCCGGTCACCGATGGAGAGTCGGTCTTCGCCTACTTCAAGTCGGGCGAGCTGGCGGCCTTCGACTTCGAGGGCAAGCTGCTGTGGAAGACGAACCTCTTCGAACGTTTTGGCGAGGACAAGCTGTGGTGGGATGTCGGCACCTCGCCGGTGCTCGCCGGCGGCCGGGTGGTGGTTTCGGTCATGCAGACGGACGGCAATTCCTACATGGTGTCGTTCGACAAGAAGTCGGGAGAGGTCGCGTGGAAGGTCGACCGTGAATTCGATACCGCGAAGGAATCGGGGGACTCCTACACGACGCCACTGGTGCTCGATCTCGATGGCAAGGAAACGATCGTGAACTGGGGTGCGGATCACCTGACCGGCCACGCGGCGGACGACGGCTCGCTGCTCTGGACCTGTGGTGGATTCAACCCGGAGAAGGTCGGCATGTGGCGGGTGATCGCCTCGGCGGTCGCGACCGACGGGATCGCGGTGGTGCCCTACGCGCGTGGCGGGCAGCTCGCCGGTGTGAAACTCGGCGGATCGGGAGACATTACCGACTCGGCTTTCCTCTGGAAAAAGAAGGACCTCGGAACCGACGCCGCTTCTCCGGCGGCTCACGACGGCAAGGTCTACCTGTTGACCGACAGTGGCAAGGATCGCGGCCAGATCACCTGCCTCGACGCCAAGTCCGGCGACGTGCTGTGGGAATCGAAACTGCCGAAGGGTGCGCAGATCTATTACTCGTCACCGGTGCTTGCCGGGAACGTCCTCTATTGCGTTCGCGAGGATGGTGTCCTGTTTGCCGCGAAGGTGACGGACGAGGGCCTTGAAGATATCGTCGAGGTTGAGACCGGCCAGAGCGTGATCGCGTCGCCGGTCGTCCTCGACGGGAAGCTCCTGATCCGGGGTGACCGCAGCTTGATTTGCTACGGAAATCCCTGAGTTTGCGGGTGTTTTCACTCCGCTGAAATTTCGATTCCGGGCGGCAATTTCCCTATTGCCATCCGCAGGGCATGACCCTAGCTTTCGCCCCGCCGCAGGCACCGGAGCCCCTTAGTGTAATTGGTAACACACCTGATTTTGGTTCAGTATTTCCAGGTTCGAGTCCTGGGGGGGCTGCCACTCCGGAAAGCGTTCCGTTCCGGAAACTGATTCCTCGGCCGCCTCAGTAGCCCGTCAGGTGCGAGAGCTTGTCCCTGAGCGTGGTCCGGGCGCGGAACAGCAGGCTCTTCACGGACGAGACGGATGTCCCGAGTACTTCGGCGATCTCTTCGTAAGCCAGCGATTCGTACGAGTAGAGAATGACAGCCGTTCGCTGGGCCTCCGGCAGGGAAGCGATCACCGTGTCGATCTCCTCATGCATCTCGGAGCGCTCGGCCTCCGCATCCGGCTCCGCCCGCGAGTCACCGGCAGGCTCGTAGCCGCGGTCCTCCTGACGCTCATCGACCGAGATTTCCTTCCGTCGCGAACGACGGCGCGATTCGTTGTAAACGAGGTTGCGCGCGATGGTGAACAGGTAGGTCGTGAACTTCGCTTCCGGGCGCCAGCGCTTGGCGTGCTTCCAGATCCGCAGGAAGACCTGCTGGGCAAGGTCCTCTGCTTCGATCGGATCGCGGAGCATCTTCGCGATGGTGCCGACCACGGCATTCTGGTGGCGCTCGACCAAGGCACGGAACGCCTGTTCGTCGCCCCTGCCGATACGCTCCATGAGCGCCACATCCACCGCGTTGTCGTCGTCGGTGGTAGGCGCTGGGGGTGTATCGGGCATGGTGAGAAACCGGACGGGCGTTGCGATCGCGCTCATGCTCCACGTTTGGAACCGGCGGGCGAGAAGGAAGTTGCGGCCGGAACGCAAGCCACGATGCGGACTTGCGGCGGCTCGCGGCCCGGAGCATCAATGCCGCGACAATGTCCGATTTTTTCGATTCCCAAGTTCCTTCAACCGAGCATTTGCGGGCAAAGGCCAAGCGGAGGATGCCCGGTTTTGCCTTCGACTATCTGGAGGGAGGCTGCTTTTCCGAGGTCAATCTGAAGCGGAATACCGACGAGATCCGGGAGGTCCAGCTGAAGCCGGTCTATCTGAACGACTACCCGGGTTCGGACCTCAAGACCGAGCTGTTCGGAGAGACCTATGACGCGCCGTTCGGGATCGCCCCGATCGGGCTGCAGGGGCTGATGTGGCCGAAGTGCTGCGAGTTTCTGGCGGAGGCTGCGGCGGCCCACAATATTCCGTTCGTTCTGAGCACGGTGGGTACCGCCAGCATCGAGGAGGTCGCCGAGATCACCGGCGGGAAGGCGTGGTTCCAGCTCTACCACCCGGCCGAGGATGACCTTCGCGACAAGCTCCTGGAGCGCGCTGCTGCTGCCGGGTGTCCGGTGCTCGTGATTCTGGCGGATACGCCGACCTTCGCCTATCGGCCGAAGGAGATCCGCAACGGACTTTCCATTCCGCCGCAGATGTCGCTGCGCAACGTGTTCCAGATGTGCACGCATCCGACGTGGTCATTCTCCCAGCTCGGAGCCGGCATTCCGGAATTCAAAACGATGAAGCCGTACATCCCCAAGGGGCTGAACATGAAGCACCTCGGTCTCTTCATGAACAAGACCTTCTCGGGCCGGCTCAATGAGAAGAAGATCAGCGCGATCCGCGAGCGATGGAAGGGCAAGCTCGTGATCAAGGGCATCGTCAACGAGGAGGACGCCGAGAAGGCGATCGGACTCGGCGTCGACGGAATGATCGTCTCGAACCACGGCGGTCGTCAGCTCGACTCCGGTCAGTCGACCATCAAGCCGCTCACCGCCCTGGCCGAGAAGTTCGGGGAGCGGACGACGATGATGATCGACAGCGGTCTGCGGGCCGGGCCCGATGTCGCGTCGGCGCTGGCCAGCGGAGCCAAGTTCGCGTTCATGGGGCGCACCTTCATGTATGGAATCGGAGCGCTGGGCCGCAATGGCGGTCACCACACCATCAACATGCTCAAGCGACAGCTCCAGCAGGTGATGGAGCAGGTCGGCTGCGCGAAGGTCGCGGACTTCCCGAAGTTTCTCCTGAAGGAGTGACGGGCGGGACGGCTGGGAAGCCGTCCTGCATCAGAAGAAAGTTCCTGGGGCGGCGGAGCGGGGGCGCTCCGCCCTACCTTCAGAGGGAGAAGGTGTCTTCGTTCGGTTCCTTGCCGAGGGAAGATTGGACCTCGCCGTTGGCGGCGAGGTGGTTCAGGCAGTGGTAGACGTCTTCGGGATCGGCATCGATCTCGTAGGCGATGTCGCCGGCGGTCTTGGCGTCGGCCGTGATCCGGCTGCGGACGCCGTTGAGAACATCCAGGAAATCGGCAGCCGCCTTCTTGCCGGCTTCGACACCCGGCTGGTGGTAGGCGTTGATGTTGACCAGTGACGCGTAGAACGACACGGCACGCTCGAAGAGGCCGATCAGCAGGCCGAGTTGGAACGGGTTGACCTCGGGGATCGAGAGGGTGATCGATCCGCGGCCTGACTGGTAGAGGGCCTTGCGGGTGCCGCGGAGGAAACCCTGCAGGTAGTCGGCGGAGGTGCTGCCGGGCTCGACCTCGATGGTGTCGCCGTCGCGGCCCTTGCGGACTTCGATGAAGGTGGCGAAGAAGTTCGGGACGCCGTCCCGGAGTTGCTGGACGTATGCGTGTTGGTCGGTCGAACCTTTGTTGCCGTAAACTGCGATGCCTTGGTTCACCTTGTTGCCGTCGAGGTCGAGTTCCTTGCCGAGCGACTCCATCACGAGTTGCTGCAAGTACTTCGAAAATAGTACCAGAGAGTCCTTGTAGGGAAGGACGACCATGTCCTTCTCGCCTTTGCCGTTGCCCGCGGCATACCAGCACAGCGCGAGCCGCATCGCCGCGTTGGTCGAGGCATCGGTCTTGCGGGTCTCCGCGTCCATGGCTGCGGCGCCTTCGAGGAACGGGTCGATATCCAGTCCCTGCAGCGAGGCCGGGACGAGTCCGACGGTCGACATCACCGAGGTGCGGCCACCGACCCAGTCCTCCATCGGGAAGCGGGTGATGAAACCGTGCTCGTCGGCGAACTTGTCGAGCTTCGACCCGGTGCCGGTGACGGCTACGGCGTGTTTGCCGAAGTCGAGGCCGGCGGCGTCGTAGGCGGCCTTCGCTTCGACCATGCCGTTGCGGGTCTCCGGCGTGCCTCCGGATTTCGAGATCACCAAAACGAGGGTGGTCGCGAGGCCTTCCTTGCCGATCGATGCGAGCGTCCGGTCGATTCCGGCGGGGTCGGTGTTGTCGAAGAACAGGATGGGAAGCCTCGCTTGGTCGCCGATTGCGTCGTTGACCAGCTGCGGGCCGAGGGCCGAGCCGCCGATGCCGATCAGGAGGATCCTGCGGAACTGGCCGCCGCCCGGAGGAGCGACCCGTCCGGTGTGGACCTGCTCGGCGAACTCCTTGAGGGCGGTCAGTGGCTCGGTGATCTGGGCGCGCAGTTCGTCGTTCGGGGCAAGGGAGGGCTGGCGGAGCCAGTAGTGTCCGACCATCCGTCCTTCATCCGGATTGGCGATGGCCCCGGATTCCAGTGCTTTCATGTCGTCGAACGCTTTTGCCACCTTGGGCTCCATTTCGGCGAGGAAGGACGCGTCGAGGTCCATCAACGACGAGTCGAGGGAGAATCCGAGTTCGGGATAGCGGATGACGGAGGCGGAGTAGGTATCGAAGGACATGATCGGGATGGTGAGGGGGGCGGGGAGGGGACTTAGGCGAGCGGGAGGCGATGGGCAAGTGGCGGGAGTGTCGTGATCCGCCGGATTACTGCTGCCGCGGATGAATTGGCCTCATTCATACTGGACGATCGACTCGATCCGGTGGTCTCCGAGCTTGTCCCGGCCTGACAGGCCGTTGAGTTCGATCAGGAACGAGACCGCGACGAGATCGGCGCCGAGGCCGTCGAGCAGCTGGACCGCGGCGGAGGCGGTGCCGCCCGTGGCGAGGAGGTCGTCGACTAGCAGCACCTTCTCGCCGGGATTGACGGCGTCCTCGTGGATCTCCACCTCGGCCTCGCCGTATTCCAGCGTGTAGGACAGTCCCCGGGTGTTCCACGGCAGCTTGCCCTTTTTGCGGACCGGGACGAACCCGGCGCCGAGCCGGTCGGCCACCGCGGCGGCGAAGATGAACCCCCGGGCGTCGATGCCCACGATTTTGTCGATGGCCGTGCCGCCGGCGGTGTCGCAGAGCAGCGTGATCGAGTCCTTGAAAAGTCCCGGATCCGCGAGCACCGGCGTGATGTCGCGAAAGACGATGCCGGGCTGGGGGAAATTCGGAATGTCGCGGATCGCGGAGCGGATCGATTGGGCGGAAGCCATGGGCGGAGGCTGGAGCAATCGGCGGGCCCGGCCAAGCGTGATCCGCTGGACCGCTTTGCTGCTGACAGGGGCCGCCGGGCGTGTAGCCTTGGGCTCGTTCACCCCTGTTCCCCCGAAAATGCCGGATGACACCCCAAGGCCGGATCCGGACGAAGATCTCGTGACGCGCGCCCAAGAGGGCGACACGCGTGCGTTTGACGCGTTGATCCTGAAGTATGGCGAAAAGCTGTACGGCCTGATCTACAACATGACTTCCAACAAGGAGGATACCCACGACCTCCTGCAGGACGTCTTTGCCCGGGCCTATCATTCGCTGCCGAAATTCAAGGGAAAGTCCACGTTCTACACTTGGATTTACCAGATCGCGGTCAACATGACCCTCAACTTCCTCAAAAAACGGAAGCGGCGCACGGGGCTGAGTCTGAACGAGATGGATTCGTCGGTTCACCAGGATCCGGCACTGGTGGATACGGGTCGGGATGCCGACCCGGAGCGGCAGGCGAATGTCCACGAACTGCAGAAAAGATTGAACGAAGCGATGCAGAGCCTGTCTGAATCCCACAGAACGGTGGTGACACTGTTCGACGTGCAGGGCCTGCCACACGCCGAGATCGCGAAGATCCTGAAGGTTTCGGTGGGGACGGTCCGATCACGTCTCCATTATGCCCACCAGCACCTTCAGACCTACTTGCAAGACTTCTGGGAACAGAGATTTTAAAAAATCCTTGCATTTTGGTTAAAAGTTTAGATTCTTTAACTATTCGCCGCCGTGAAAATCAGCGACCAAGAGATCGGAAACCTACTTGCTCTCAAGCGCCACGAAGGGCCGCCTGAGAGTTACATGGAGGATTTCCTTCGCGAGTTCCACCAACGCCGCCGTGAAGAGGCGGTTCGGGGGAGCCGGGTTTCGGTCCTGTGGCAGCGCTTCACCGACTGGCTGTCCGAGCCGGGTCTGGCGAAGTGGGCCTACGGTGCCGGAGTAGCCTACGCCGCAGTGCTCGCCATCGTGATTTCGATGCCCCGCGGTCAGGAAGTGGAGTCCATCGTTCCGGAAGCCGTTGACCATCGTGTGGTCGCCCCGGTCGAGAATGTGGCTCCGACCCAGCTCGACGAGCTTGATCTCCGTCCGTCTTCCGAAGGGAAGATCGGAGAGCAGGAGTTCTAAGAGCGGCGCTTTCGGATGTCCCCCCTCGGGAAAACCCGGCGTGCCGTCGCCGCGGGCGTCTTCTTTGGATGCATCGCCGTCTGCCTTGGCGGTGACATGTTGCAGACCCGCTTCGGCTCCGAGTCGCCATCCGCCGCTGCGTTCGTGATTCAGGGTGGCCATGAAGCGATCGGTCTCGCGGTGGCCGGGAAAGATCCGAAGCAAGTGCAGCTTGTGGGAGCCCCGAGCCCCATCACGCAAACCGTGGTCGATCCGGTTTCACGACTTGTGGTTTTCCGTTCGAGCGCGCCGCTGGGAACGGGTTGGAATCTTTCCCGTCAGGCTCCCGCGGGCGGTGTGCTCAAGCTTCCCGGTGCGGCTGGCAGCCTGAGAATTGAGGCGCAGGTTGAGGAAATCGGGGGTCGTTTCCTGCCGTTTACCCTGCTGCGTCTCGGTCACGGCGATGGTCCGGCTCCTCAGCCGGGCACTCCTCTTCTCGATGCTTCGGGCTTGGTTGCGGCGGTCGCTCACCGGCCTGCGGACGAGGACTCGATCTATGCGATTCCCGCCGAGGTTCTGAATCATGTGCTGGAGAGCGCCCGCACCGGCTCCGTCACCCGTGGATGGGTCGGTCTGACGCTGCAGCCGGGCGCCGATCCGCCAGAGATTGGCCGGGTGGTAGCGGATTCGCCGGCAGGTAGGGCCGGTGTGAAGGCCGGCGATGTGTTGTTGGAAATCAACCGGCGTCGGATTCGCGACTACGGAGACGCGGTGAACGCCTTCTACCTTCTTCGCCCGGAGGTGTCGGTCCAAGTCAAGGTGCGACGTGGCACGGTCGACGTGGTGATGGAAGTCACGCCGGGCAGGAGCCGGGATTGACCGGCTTCAGATGTAGTACATCGGCTCGCCTCCGCGTTCGGCGAGCTGTTTGAGGGGAATGGCGGCAAGCTGTTCGCGAGTGGCGGTGGTCACGGACTCCCACGCGCGCTTCACAGCCGCTCCGCAATCGCCTTCCGGCTGCGTCGATGTCGCGAGCAGCGACGGTTCGACCGCCTCGACGATGTCGAGCAGCGAGATCGCATCCGGTTGTCGGCCGAGCAGATATCCGCCGCCCTTGCCGCGGCGGCTCTCAATCAGTTGGCCCCGCCGGAGGTCATTGAGTATCTGTACCAGAAAATTGGCGGACACGGCTTCCCGTTGCGCAAGCTCCTCAAGGCGTGTAATCGTGCGCCCGTCATGGCGGCGGGCGAGCTGCGCCATCGCGCGGCACGCATACTCGAGCTTCTGGGAGATACGCATGGATTCAAAGCAGCACAGCGAAGACGCTCGGGAAAGGGCGAAGGATGTCCGTATCTGCCGGTCGGCATCGGTCGATGTCGCGGAGGTATGGGAGCGGATCCGGGATGCCGCGGCCAAGGTGCACGACGAAGAGCACGGATTGCGGATGCTGGTGAAAGGGGTGATTCTCGATCAGCCGTGCCTTGGTTCGGCGGTTGGAGTGCGTCTGGCGCGGAAGCTCGCCCGGGAGGACATGACCCGGGAGGAGCTGAATCCGCTGCTGGCGGGCATTTTGCGGGAGGACGAATCGCTGGTCCGGAGTATCGCCCGTGATCTCTGCGCGATCGTCGAACGGGATCCGGCCTGCGATACGCCGTTGCAGCCGCTGCTCTTCTTCAAGGGGTTCATGGCGATCTCGACCTATCGCATTTCGCACCATCTGTGGTCGAGGGACCGCCGCGATCTCGCGTTGTATTTCCAAAGTCTCGCCAGTGAGGTGTTCGGCGTGGATATCCATCCGGCAGCCCGGATCGGGTGCGGAATCCTGCTCGACCACGCGACCAGCTTCGTCGTCGGGGAAACCGCGATCGTGGAAGACGATGTCTCGATTCTGCACGAGGTGACGCTCGGGGGCACCGGCAAGCAGACCGGCAACCGGCATCCGGTGGTCCGATCCGGCGTGCTTCTTGGAGCCGGCGCGAAAATCCTGGGACGCGTCGAGATCGGAGAAGGAGCAAAAGTCGGCGCGGGCAGCGTTGTACTTGCGGATGTGCCTCCCCATACCACGGTTGCCGGCGTTCCGGCGCAGATTGTCGGCGAGGCCGGCGAGGATTCGCCGGCGCTCGAAATGGACCAGAGCCTGCTCTGCCGGCGGGCGCAGGAAAGGAGCTCCTGATGGCGCTCGCCAAATCGCCCGTTAGGTGCTTGAATCCCAGCAATTCATGAGTGTTTTCCGAGGCCTTCCGCTGCTTGCCGCACTGCTCTTGTTGGGTGGTTGTGACGAGGCCGGAAAGCTGTTTGGGGGCGGTGGTGGAAAGATCGCCTCATCAACTCCCGCTCCCGGCGGCGACGTTGATCCGGCGTTGGCCTCCCAAGTCCAGCGGTCGGCCGATGGAGTCACGTTCCGACGGGACCTGGATTACCCGAGCCAGATTGATGGTCGGCTCAACATCACGCGGAAGTTCGACAATTTCCGGAAGGTCGAGACTTCCGCCCTCGGCAAGGAGATCAGCGTTCTCAATCACAAGATCGAAACAGAGGTCACCTTCGTGAAGGAGCCCGGCAGTTACCGGATGACGTTGGTGAAATCGAGCCGGAGGATCATTGAGGAGAAGGACAAGGAGCATCTGCAACAGGCTCCCGACGCGACACCGAATTCGGCGGCCGACGTGCAGGGGGGACGCGAACTGGAGGGCGAGAGTCTGGAATTCCTGCTGACCACGGATGGCTGGAAGCCGAGTTCGATGGGGCAGGAGGCGAATTTCAAGAAGGTGGTCTGGGCTGACGCGCTCAAGGATCAGGTGGCGATGATGATGGTGGAGTCCGGTGCCCATCCTCGTGTGCAGTGGTTCTCGTCCTCGCGGAAGTGGAAGCCCGGCGATCGCATCGTGCTAACCGGAAGTTCGGTCAAGGTGCTCGATCCCTACAACGTGGTGGGTCGCGTGGAGCTCGTTTTCGAAGGTGAGGAAGCGGTGGGAGGTCACCCCTGCGGCGTCTTTTCCGTGGTCGGCGAACTCAGTCTCGACGACCAGGCGGGTCTCGACGGTCGTAAGGTCGATTCCGAGATCACCATCACGCAGGGCCGGATCTGGGCCTCGCTGCTCTATCCTCTCCTGATGCGGGAGGAATACGAGTCAGTCCAGACGGTCGACTCCGACGGCGGCAGTGGTCCGCGCGCGCGGATGCAGGGGAGCGTTTCGGAGATCCGGTCCCGGGTCTGGGCACCGAGGGAGTAGTGGCCGGCAGTTCCCGAATCCGCTCAGAATTCCCGCGGATTCCCTCACGCCGTTGACCGCAGCGATCATCCGAACTATTTCCCCCGCATGGATCTGACCACGACTGCTTACGGCACCTGGAGCGGGGGACGCTTCATGCACTTCGGCGAGACGCTGAGCGAGGAGCGCTACATGGAGTGCATCCGCACGGCCTATGAGGCGGGCTTCCGCACCTTCGTGACCTCCGACGTGTACGGAAACGGCAAGGCCGACGAACTTCTCGGCGAGGCACTCGTTGGGATCGATCGGGACAGCTACTGTCTTGTTGGGACACTCGGGCACGATTTCTACCAAGGTCAGCGTCAGGGGAACCGCGGCTATCCGCGCTTCACCGACCCGGAACTGCGTGGTCCCGAAGGCTACAAGGCCTACCTGCGGATGGCCTGTGAGAAGTCGCTCGAGCGTTGCCGGACCAACCACTTCGATCTCGTGATGCTCCACAATCCCGATGAGGCGGGCTACACCAGTCCGGCGGTGTGGGAAGGCATGAACGCGTTGAAGGAAGAAGGTCTGAGCGATCGGCTCGGCATCGCACCCGGCCCGGCCAACGGCTTCACGCTGGATGTGATCCACTGCCTCGAAAACTTCGGTGACCTGATCGACTGGGCGATGCTCATCCTGAATCCGCTCGAACCATGGCCGGTAGGACTGGCGCTACCCGCTTGTGAAAAGCACGGGGTCAAGGTGCTGACGCGGGTGGTCGACTTCGGTGGGTTGTTCTTCGGCGACATGAAGCCGGGTCACGAGTTCAAGCCGGGCGATCATCGGGCGTATCGTCCCGAAGGTTGGGTCGAGCACGGTCTTGAGAAGATCGAAAAGATGAAGCCGATCGCCGAGCGTCACGGCCTGAGCATGGTCGAGTTCGCCGCAATTTGGAACCTTAGCCAGAAACCCGTCGAGTGCGTCGTGCCGACCTTCATTCAGGAGGCGGGCGACGATGCGCGTCCGATCGAAGACCGGATTCGCGAGTTCGCGGTGATGCCCGACGTCCGGCTTTCTCCAGAAGAAGTCGAGGAGGTGAAGGCGATCGGTGACAACACCGGCTGCATGATGCTGAAGGGTGCCAGCAAGCGCCACGAAGTCAGCGAGCGTCCGGACGAATGGCCGATGCGCGAGGACCTGCTTGAGCTTGCCGGACGCTACGGGCTCGGGGAGGAGTGGTAGCGGTTCTGTTCGGAGGATCGACGCTTCTGTCGATCAAGACCTCTGCCCATCGACAGGAATGTCGATGCCCCGGAAAGGCTTAGCCTTCCGCCAGGTGGCGGACGCAGAACTGTGACCAGGTTTCGAGTCGGTCGAACATCGGGCCATTGAGTTCCTCGAGCTCGGTGAAGGTCAGGTCGGCGAGAGCATCCTCGTTGGAGTGGATGGCGTCGGACTCGATTTCGATCAGGTGGACGACCCCCAAGTGGACTTGCCCGACCGGGTTGGTGTCGTCATTGAGCAACGCGATGATCCGGTTGGTGTGCGGGACATCGAAGCGCAGTTCCTCTTCGAGTTCCCGCTCGACGGCGGCCTGGTAGGCGTCGGGGCCGGTCTTGCCGCCACCGGTGTCGACCGGGTTGATGTGGCCGCCGACGCCGACCGAGCGCAGCGCGTGGAGGCGGCTTTCGCCCCCGGACTTGCCGCGGGTGTAATTGAGGACCCGCGTCCCACAGCGGATCACGCAGTAGGGAATCAGCTGCTTGTGGGTCGGATCGTCCTCGGCGGCCGCCCGATCCATGAAGAAGTGGCTGGTCGGATCGAGCAAGCGGGCGATGGCCCCATCGAGACCTTCGGTCCGGATTCCTTCGAAGGCTCCGAGTTCATCGAACAGGGAGCGGGGTACGACGAGAACCTCTTCACCGGCATATTTGGACATGCCGCGGAAACTGCGGTTCCAAGTCCGGAATGACAAACGGCAAATGCCGAAAGGTCCGTCAGTGATCCAGCTTGAGCTTCTTCAGCTTCGGCTCGATCACCATTCGGCAGTAGCCGTTCTTCGACTTGTTCTCGGCATAGAAATCCTGGTGGTAGTTCTCGGCCGGATAGAAGGTCGAGTCCTTGGTGATCTCGGTGACGATCGGGTCCTCAAAGTCGCTGGCGGCCGCCTTCTTCGAAGCCTCGGCAATCTTCTTCTGCTCGTCCGTATGGTAGAAAATCGCGGAACGGTACTGGGTGCCGACGTCCGCGCCCTGACGGTTCAGCGTGGTCGGATCGTGTAGCTGCCAGAACCAGGCGATCACCTTTTCGGTCGAGATCTTCTTCGGATCGTAGACGACCTGCACCACTTCGGCGTGGCCGGTAGTGCCATTGCAGACCTGCTCGTAGGTCGGATTGGCAACGGTCCCACCCATGTAGCCGGAAACGGCGGCGTGGACACCGTCAAGCTGGGCATAGACGGCTTCGACGCACCAGAAGCAACCGGCTCCGAGAGTGATGACTTCGGCTCCTTCGGGAACCTTGGGGGCCTCTGCGGGCTTCTTTTCTTCTTCGGACATGGCGTTGCAGGAACTGAACACGAACAGGGTGAGAAGGGAAACAAGCGCTTTCATGGGAGTGGGAGTTTCGGGGGTTCGCCCCTATTCCGATTTGCTGGGGAACTTAGCCGGGATCCGGCAGACGTAAAGTCGCCTCGGTTTTTCTTTCGGACCCCGGGGAGGCCTCGCTATGACAGGCACCGTGGATGGATTGGCAATCGAGATCAAGCGGCTGCGCAAGCGCTACGGGCGTTTCGAGGCGCTGAAGGGTGTCGAACTCTCGGTCCGCGAGGGGTGCGTGTTCGGGCTGCTCGGTCCCAACGGCGCCGGCAAGAGCACCTTGATCAAGTCACTGCTGACCATCGTGCGGCCCACCGAGTGCCGCGGGCGGTTGCTGGGGGAGAGGATCGGTCACCGACGTACTTTGGCGAAGGTCGGCTATCTGCCCGAGCATGCCCGGTTTCCCGATTACCTGACCGGCCGCCAGATCGTCGAATACTCGGCTGGGCTGGCGAAAGTCCCCGGCAAGCTCGCGCGTCAGCGCACCGGAGAACTTCTGGAAACCGTCGGGATGAGCGACTGGGCGGACCGCAAGAACGGGACCTACTCGAAGGGCATGCGCCAGCGGGTCGGACTCGCGCAGGCTCTTGTGAACGACCCCGCCATCGTGTTTCTCGACGAGCCGACGGACGGGGTCGATCCGCCGGGTCGGGTGGAGATCCGCAAGGTGATCGAACGGATGCGCGACGAGGGCCGGACGGTGTTCGTCAACAGCCACCTTCTCGGCGAAGTGGAGCAGATCGCTGACGAGGTCGCGATCATGGCGGCGGGTAGGATCGTCAAGTCCGGCACGACCGACGAGCTGACCCATCGGGCGCGGACTTTCGAGGTCCGGTCCCTCGGGCCGGTTCCGTTCGACCTGAAGGATCGCTTCGAGGCGGACGGGGCAACGGTGGCAGGCGACCGGGTAACCGTAGCCGCGGACGATGCCCGGGGCGTTCAGTCCGTCATCGACGCCCTCCGCGCCGCCGATGTCCCGGTGCGGGAGGTGAAGGAGTCGAGGTCGTCGCTCGAGGAGGTCTTCATGGAGACGGTGAAGTTCGAAGGGAGGCAGGCGCCATGAGAGTGATGCTGGCTGTATTCTCCGACTCGGTCCGCTTGCTACGGGCGAGAAAGTTGTTCGGGATCTCGATGGCGATCTCGCTGATGGTCGCGCTTTTCTATGCCTCGATCGGTTTCGATGAGAACGGCATCACGTTTTTCTTCGGCCTGAAGAAGTTCGAGGAGCCGGCCTTCGCCGCGGGCACCAACGAGTCGGTGGCTTTTTACATCCTGCTGTTCACCGACGTCATCGTGCGTTTTTGGCTGGCTTGGGTGGTGGTCTTGCTCGGTCTCATTTCGGCCGTGTCGATTTTTCCCGACTTTCTCGCCGAGGGATCGATCGGCACGACACTGTCGAAGCCGGTCAGCCGGGTCGGCATCTTCCTGCTCAAGTATCTGTTCGCACTCGGGTTCGTTGCGGTCCAGGTGGCGATCTTCTCGCTGGTGGTGTTCTTCGCGCTCGGACTGAGGATTGCCGAATGGAACCTCGGGGTTTTCTGGGCGGTGCCGCTGGTGACCTTCATTTTCAGTCTGATCTACTGCGTATCCGTGCTCCTGGCGGTGTGGACGCGCTCGACGGCCTTTGCCCTGCTCGGCGGACTGGGGATCTGGGGCGTGTCCCTCCTGATGGGGTGGGCCGAGGATGTATCCTACAAGATGGGTGTCATGTTCCCCGAGATGGGGGCCGAGATCAGTCTGGAGTCGGGGCAGGTCACCGACGCCGACGAGGGTGCGGGCGAGGGTGCGCGTAGTTGGAACGAGACGTTCAAGGCGATCGGCACCCCGTTTCCGAAGACCCGCGAATGCACCATCTACATGAAGAAGCTGATCCGCTTCGAGGAACGGCCGTCGCTTCTCTCCGGAGTTACCTTCGACATGCTCTTGGCCGGCATGTCGGGCGACCCGATGGCTCGCCAGGTCACCGAGAAATACGAGCAAAGGCACTCGCTGTGGTACATTTTCGGCACCTCGGCGGTCTTCGAGGCGGTCGTTCTCGGGCTCGCGCTGTTCTCCTTCTGCAGGAAGGATTTCTGATTGGAGCGCCGGTCAGACCGGTGCGAGCACAATCACGGTGCGAGCCGGAGTGTAGACGCTCAGTTTGCTGTCGGCATCGACGCTGTGGATGCACGAGGTGTCGACTCGGTCGTGGCCGCCGGTTTCAGGGTCATCGCTTGAGAGGACGATCCTGTAGTCTCCCGAGCCACTTACGTGGAACTTGTAGTCGGGAACCGAGCGGTCGGTTGACCAGTTGAAGACGAAGATCAGAGGGCCGCGTGACACGCAGAGCACCTTGTTGGTGCTGTCGAGATTGAGGAGTTCGGCAGCCTCGTTGCCCGGCAGTCCGTAGTCCCTGCCGAGTTGCAGCATCTTGCGGTCGAAGGCGGCGAGGAACTTGTACTTCAGTGCCGGGTTGTCGACCAGCGACCATTGCCGGCGGCAGTAGTGGTAGGACCAGTCGTTGCCCTCCCGTGGGAAGTCGAGCCACTCCGGGTGGCCGAACTCGTTGCCCATGAAGTTCAGCCAGCCTTCGCCGGCTAGAGCGAAGGTCACGAGCCGGATCATCTTGTGCAGGGCGATTCCTCGCTCGATGACGGGATGGGGGTCTTCGACTCCCATGTGCCAGTACATCTCCTTGTCCATGAGCCAGAAGGCCACGGTCTTGTCGCCGACCAATGCCTGGTCGTGGCTTTCGGCGTAAGCGATGTTGGCCTCCCCGTAGCGGCGGTTGATCAGGGTTCCCCACATCTCATCGAGGTTCCAATCCTCGTCACGGGTGTGCTTGAGCAGCTTGATCCAGTAGTCGGGCACACCCATCGCCAGCCGGTGGGTGAATCCCACGCCGCCTTCCTCGATTGGGCGGCAGAGGCCCGGCATCCCGGACATGTCTTCGGCGATCAGCAGGCAGCCGGGTTGCAGTTCGCGGGCCAGTGAGGTGGCTTGCTGGAGATAGAGGATCGCGTCGTTGTCGACGTCGTGGACGAAGTATTTGTCGTAGTGGTCGAAGGCGGTCGATCCGCGGTGCCAGTAGAGCATCGAGGTGACGCCATCGAAGCGGAAGCCGTCGAAGTGGAATTCCTCGATCCAATAGCGGATGTTCGAAAGCAGGAAGCAGCGGACTTCGGGGCGGCCGTAGTCGAAGCACTTCGAGTCCCACTGCGGGTGTTCGCCGCGTCCGTCGGCGTGGAAGTAGAGATTGCCCGAGCCGTCGAGGTCATTGAGGCCCTCGGCGAGGTTCTTCACCGAATGAGAGTGCACGATGTCGAGCAGCACCGCCAGCCCGAGGCCGTGGGCGGTGTCGACGAGGTATTTCAGGTCTTCCGGAGTGCCGAAGCGGGACGAGGGCGCGAAGAAGTTCGAGACGTGGTAGCCGAACGAGCCGTAGTAGGGGTGCTCCTGAACGGCCATCAGCTGGACCGTGTTGTAGCCGCCCTTGGCGATACGCGGCAGCACGGTGTTGGCAAACTCGCGGTAGCTGTGGATGCGGGGTTCTTCGCCCGACATGCCGACGTGGGCTTCGTAGATCAGCGGGACCTTGACCGATGACGGATCGAACCGGTTCTTCCACTGGTAGCTTTCGTCGGGCTGCCAGACTTGGGCGGCGAAATCGTGGGACGTGGGGTCCTGCACCGCCCTCAGGGCACAGGCTGGAATACGGTCACGGGTCGTGCCGTCCGCTCCGGTGATGCGGAGCTTGTATTTCTGCCCGTGGCGGACCGAATCCGCAGGGAGCTTCGCCGACCAGATGCCGTTGGATCCCTTGGTTAGCGGGGAAGCCTCGCCATCCCAGTCGTTGAAGTCGCTGACCAAGCTGACCGCTTGGGCCGCCGGGAGCCACTCGCGGACCAGCCACGTGCCGTCGGGCTGGAGGTGGAGGCCGGTGAGCAGATGGCCATTGGCGTAGCCGGCGATCTTGCCGTTGGCGTCGGCGATGTGGGGCAGCGAGTCGTAGAACCGCTGGCGCCGGGCGAGGATGTGAGGGGTCTGTGGCTCCAGCCACGGATCGTTCTTCACCAACACGGGAGTCTCGCTCATGGCAACACCATGAGCAGCTTCCGGGCCGACGCAAAGAGTGGAGTCGGTCAGGATGGGAGGTGAAGCTAAGGGAAACGGCTGCCACCGGTTGGCTTTCGCTATTCGGTGGGGGCAGGAACCTCCTTGGTGAACAAGTCCTTGAGGTAATCGGCCGACAGGATTTCGGGGGTAATGATCGGCTCCTTGCCGGGAACGTAGAGAACGTTCACCGGGATTGCACTGCGGCCGAGCTCTTCCAGCTTAGCGTCAATCTCCGGGTTGGCTTTGGTCTTGTCCGCCTTGAGCGCGACAATCCCACGCTCTTTCATCAGTGTCGCGACTTCCTCAGGATAGGCCCGCTTCTTGTTCACCTGACACGTGGCGCACCATTGTGCGGTGAAATCGACATAAACCGGTTGCCCGTCCGCGAGCAGTTCCTCGACCTTGTCGCTGCTCCACGTGTCCCAGGTGATCGATGACTCAGCCGGAGGCTTGCATGCGATGAATCCAAAGACCGCAAACACCACAACCAGCGCTTTGGCGGCCCAACGGACCGCAGGGCTCTTGGCCGGCGTATCCCAGCGACCGAAAATCCAGCCTGCGATCGCGATTAGCGTAAGTCCCACGACGACGTTGAGCATGTTGCCCAATCCGATCTGGGCGGTGTAGACCCAGAGAAGGAATCCCGCTGTCGCGAAAAGCAGGAATGACATCGCCTGCTTGAAGGATTCCATCCAAGGACCGGGCCGCGGGAGCATCTCTACCAACTTGGGGAAAATCGACAGGATAAGGTAGGGTAGGGAGAGCCCCAGGGCCATGAAGGTGAAGGCGAGGAAGAACTGAAGGGCGGGGAGTGCGATCGCCGCCCCGATCGCCGCGCCGAGGAATGGAGCGGAGCAGGGTGTGGCGACCACCGTGGCGAGGATGCCGGAGAAGAACGAGCCACTCAGCCCCTGCTTGGATTGGAGGGATCCTCCAAATCCGGTCGCGGATGCTCCGATCTCGAAGACTCCGTACATGCTCAGTCCGAGAACGAACATCAGGAGCATCAGGACGAGGATGGTCCATGGATTCTGCAACTGATAACCCCAGCCGATCTCCTGTCCCGGCGCAGCGCCGGCACGCAGGGCGAATAGGATGCCGCTGAGGATCCAGAAGGAAACGAGCACGCCCAATGTGAAGGCGAGGCCGTGGAAAATGATCTTTTTCCGGTCCTCGCCCGCCTGTTGGACGAAGCCCATGATCTTGAGCCCGATGACCGGGAAGACGCAGGGCATGAGGTTGAGGATCAGGCCGCCGATGAGCATGCCGCCCAAGATGGGGAGCAGTTGCGAGAACGATACAGGCGGTGCCGGCGCTTTGCCGAACTTCGTGAATGGAATGGCGACCGCAGGTCCGTCCTTCAAGAGGAGGATGCCACTGATTCCATCGCCTTCGATTGGGACAGGCTTGTCGGCGATGTCGATGGCCTGCTTCAGCGGGAGGGAAATGGTCCCGTCCTCAACTGACGCTGCGGTGAAATCAACGGGGGCAACGAACGGTTGGTCAGGTGCGAACGCGATGTTGCCCTTGATCGCTTCGGCCGTCTGACCCGAGATCTGGAGTGTCACCTCCTTGCCTTGGCGTATGACAAGCACATCACCCGCTGCCCCCGGAAAAGAAGAACCGCTCGACGCCGCAAGAGCTTGGGGGAGTGCGGCCCGGGCTTCGGAGAAGAGTCCCGCCTGACCCGGATCAGTCACGGCCTGTTCACCCACGGGAAGCTCGAGGCTGAGGGATTCCTCGTCGTTGATGCACTTGCCGGGCTGGCAATACTGCCATGTCGCCTCGGCTCCCAAAGTGACGTTGGTTCCCGGCTTGAGGTCGGCCGGTGGAGTGATCTCGGCGAGCAGGGTTGGGCCTTCGGCGTAACCGATGCTGGTTCCGAAGTCGGAAGCGAACAGCTCGGGTGTGGGCCACTGCAATGCGGCCGCCTTGAAACCGTCAGGCAGGTTCCACGTGATCTCCGGAGGGAGTTCGATGCCGCCCGAGTTCTTGTAGTAGCTGTGCCAGCCTTCCGGGTGGGAAAGATGGATCGCTACGGTAAATGGCGTACCGGGAGAAATGGCCGACTGCTCGGAGGTGATGGTGCCCTTGCCGATTTCCTTCGGGTCTGAGGCGTCCAGCGAGAACGGCTCGACTTGGGCGCTGCCCGCGATGGCGGTCGCGGCGTAGAAGATCGGGATCAGGCGGTTCAGGGGCTTCATGAGTCTTGGGATTGTGAGGGCGAAGCGGCGGGAATCATCCGAAAACCTTTCAAAGGGGCTCGGAAACGAGCCTTTCGGCGCAGTTTCGGATCAAGTCCGGCCCTTGGAAAATGAAGGCCGAGTAGATCTGGACGAGGGAAGCTCCCGCCCGGAGTTTCGATACCGCATCGCCGGGTGATGAGACGCCGCCGGCGCCGATGATCGGGACCTGTCCGCCGAGTTCCGTGGCGAACGCGCGGATCACTTCGTTGCTGCGCTCAAGCAGCACACGGCCGGACAGGCCGCCCGCCTCATCGGCGAGGCGATGCCCTGCGACGGCGTCGCGCGTGATGGTCGTGTTGGTGGCGATGAGTCCGTCGAGACCGCCATCGAGAAACACCCGCGACAATCCGGTGATGTGCTCCGGGTCGAGGTCCGGCGCCACTTTGAAAAGCAGCGGCACCCGTCTGCCGTGTTGTTGCTCGAGCTTCGCCTGCTCCGCTTTGAGGGTTTCCAGAAGTTTCGCCGAAGCCTCTTCTCCCTGGAGGTCGCGCAAGCCCGGGGTGTTGGGGGAGGAAAGGTTCACCACGATGTAGTCGGCGACCGGGTAGGCCTCCCGCAGGCAGATGAGGTAGTCATCGGCCGCACGCTCGTTGGGCGTGTCCTTGTTCTTGCCGATGTTGAACCCGATCACGCCTTCGAAGCGACGCGACGCCCGGACATTGCGCACGCCTTCTTCGATCCCCGGGTTGTTGAATCCCATGCGGTTGATGATCGACTCGTGTTCGACGAGCCGGAACAGCCGGGGCTTCGGGTTTCCCGCCTGTGGGCGTGGGGTGATCGTGCCGATCTCGATGAAACCGAATCCGAGGCGGCCGAGCGCATCGATCGTGTTTCCTTCCTTGTCGAGGCCGGCGGCCAGTCCGATCCGGTTGGGAAATCTCAGGCCCATCACCTCGACAGGGGCGATGCACTCCGGCTGCGGGTAGAGCAGGGGAAGGATGCCGGCCCGCTCGGCGGCACGGAGGGCGCGCAGGCTCAAATGGTGTGCATTTTCCGCATCGAGTCGAAACAGCAGGGAACGGGCGAGGGAGTAGGCGGCGGACACGGGGGGAGATTGTACATCCTTGGCCGGGGGTCCAACGCTGAACATCCGCTCAGATGATCTCGGCAGCGATGGCATCGACCAGAGGGAGACCCTCGGGGGTCAGAACGAGACGGCCGTTCTTCAGGCTGGCGAGACCGCTGTCGACGACCCGCGACGGGTCGGTCTCCTCAAGCAGCTCGGCCGGAACTCCCTCCGAGGTGCGGAGCAGCAGCGCGATGCGCTCGATGCGGAGTTGGGCCGGAGTGAGCGCTTCGGACTCGGTGGCGGCGTTGCCGACGGTTTCGATCATCTTCACGTAGCGCTCGGTGTCGGGCACGTTGCGGGTGCGGATGCCTGATACGGTCGAAACGGCGGACGGCCCGAGTCCGAGGTAGTCTTCGCCGTTCCAATAGCCGTGATTGTGGGACGAGCGTTGCCCGGGGCGGGCGTAGTTCGATGTCTCGTAGTGCTCGAAGCCGGCGGCGGTCAGCATCTCGCGTGCGAGGAGGAACTGATCAGCATCGCGATCCTCATCGGCGTCGAGTTCACCCTTGGCGAGCATTTCGAAGAAGTCGGTGTCCTCCTCGTAGGTCAGGTTGTAGGCGGACACGTGGTCGGGTTCGAGGCGGAGCGTCTGCTCCAGCGTGCGGCGCCAGTCGTCGAGAGCGAGCCCGGGAACCGAGAACATCAGGTCGATGTTGACCGAGGGCATGCCTGCCTCGCGAAGCAGCCGGACCGATTCCGCGGCTTGCTCAGGCGTGTGTTCGCGGCCGAGCGAGCCGAGCGTCGGGCCGTGAAACGATTGGATGCCGAGCGACACGCGGCGGACGCCGAGTTCCCGAAAGAGCCGGGCTTTCGCGAGGTCGAAGGTCGCGGGATTTGCCTCAAGGGTGATCTCGTCGAGTGCTTCGAGGTTCGTGATCGCCGCCAGGCCATCGAAGAGGCGGCGCAAATGCCCCGGCGACAGCATCGATGGGGTTCCGCCGCCGAGATAGAGGGTCCGTGGAACGGGAGAAGGGGGCGCCATTCGCTGCCGTGCTTCGGTGAGGAGGGCGTCGATGAACCTCGGGATCGGAGTGGCGCCCGGGGTGTGTTTGTAGAACGAGCAGTAAGGGCAGATCCGGTGGCAGAACGGGATGTGGAGGTAGATCAGCATGGCTACCAACGGCCGGTGATCACGGTGGGAACGACGACGGTCCGCTCGCCTGACCGTACCTTGGAGCGGCCGATGTTGGCGTCGGGAACGACCGCCTCGAGGCAGGATGACGTCTTGCCGTCGGTGCTGAGTACGGGAAGCGGCGGAATGCGGAACGAACCGCGGACCTTCTTTCCTCCCCATGGATCGAAGTAGACGAACTCGTGACTCGATGCGCCACGTTCCAGCTTCTCCGGGACCATGACGACCGTCACGAAGTGCCCTTGGAGTGCCTGCCATGCTCCATTTCGCCAGACGTAGCGGCGCAGGCTGAGCACCGGTGGAAATCCGTCCTTCAACGAGTCGCGAAGCCGGTCGTGGCTGCGGCGCAGTAGTTTGTCGGGCTTCTCCCGCTTCTGGAGGAGAATGCTCTCGGTCTTGGGATTCGGGAGGCCACCGATGGCGGCGAGTTCCTCGGCAATGTCGGCGAGGTCTTCCGCGTTGATCCCGGCGCCGGTCCAGCGGTTGCGCCCCTTGAGGCTGGCGGAGGGGCGGATGCCGTGGGCGCGGATGATGTAGAGCAGCTTCGACTTGTCACTGCTGCCGGGGATGCGCTCCGGAACGCCCCGCCATTTCTCGCTGCCGCAACGGAGCGACGCCAGCAGCGCGGCGGGGCCACAGGCATTGCCAGCCACACTCAGCTGATCTACCGGGCCGGCGACCGCATGGGGTGCCCAGCGCTCGTCGGCCATGGCCGAACCCGCGAGCAGCAGGGTGGCGAGCAATTCAGGGATCTTCCGCGGGAACGACAACATCGACTCGCCGGTTGTTTGCCGGATTCGCATCGGTGCCGCCACCAGAAACCTTCACCACCGAGTCGATCTGGATTTCCTCCGAACCGAGGGTCAGCGGAAGGTTGAAGGTCTGGATCTCTCCCGGCGAAAGCGTGGTGACGTTCAACTGCGTGGATCCGGCCGGTGTGGTGACGCTGACCGGCGCATTGATGATCCGCGAGGTTCCGCGGTTCTCAACGGTCACCTGGAGCACCGTCTGGCCCTGTGCGTCGGTAGTGACGTAGTTCGAAGCCAAGGCGAGATCGGTGATGCCGGTGGTCTTGCTGTCGAAGGTGCGCCCGACATTCAGGACTCCGGCACCGTAGCTTGAGTCGTCACCCGGCGGGCCGGCTTCGTTGGCCGAGTCGACGAGCATCTGCCATGCGGTTGCCGCAGGCACACGGAACTGGGTCATGACGGCGGCGATGGCACCGGTGACGACCGGTGAACTGGCCGAGGTGCCGGTGAAGTTGATCGTCTGGTCGTCGGGCCACGCCGAGGTGAGCGCCAGCCCGGGGGCAACGATCGAGACGTCGCCCGAGTTGGAGAAAAGGAGGTGCTCGCCTTTGGCGTCGACCGCGCCGACTCCGATCACCTGATCGTAGCCGGCCGGATACGCGATCCGGTTGAACCCGTCGTTGCCAGCCGAAGCGACGATCAGCACTCCGGCTTCTGCCGCGTAGTTGACGGCATTCTCGAGAATCGCGCTGCGACTCATCGATCCGAGCGAGATGTTGATCAGATCGGCGCCGGCGTCGGTGGCGGCGATGATCGCCTGCGCCAGCACGAAGGTATCGGACGACCCGCCGTCGTCCGCGATCCGGTAGGACAGCAGGGTCGCGTCCGGAGCGAGTCCGAGTTCGCTGGCAATCAGGGAGGCAACAGCGGTGCCGTGACCGTTCTGGTCTGCCGGATTGTCCGGCAGCTCGACGTAGTTGGTCGAAATGACCTTGTTGGTAAACTGTCCATTCGCGGCGATGCCGGTGTCGAGCACCGCGATCTTCAGCCCCTTGCCGAGCCCCATCGTTTCTCCCTCGACTCCGAGCCAGCGGAGGAATTGATCGCCGAAGCCGATAGCTCCGTCCTGGATGCTTCCGCCACCCGGCACATAAACCGGAAAGATGAAGCCCGTGTCTTCGGTTCCGTCGAGCAGCGCCGCCAGCTCGTCCGCGTTTAGGAAGCCGACCCGCAATGTGTTAAGGGCATCGATCGAACCGAGCACCGCAATCCCTTTGCCGGCGATCGCCTCGAGGAACCGGCGCATCGACTCGGCGTCGCGGAAGGTGATCGTCCGCTGGCCGGGAAGGGCTCCGAGTTCGGACGCCTCGCGATCGAACTTCGGCTGGGACGGGGGGCGCTCCGACGTTTTCGGGGTTCGGATCACCGAGTCACGCTCCGTCTTCGGGGCGCGCAGCTTGGTGACAGGTGGCAGCTCCGGATCCACCGTGCCGGTCGCCGAATTACCGATCCACCGGCCGACGCCGAGGCCGATCGCCACAATTGCGACGAGGGCGGCCCACGGCTTCCAACCTTTCATACCCCAAGTAGAACCCGAATCCGCCCGTTGGGTAGCGGAAATTCTTCAGCCCGGGTCACCCGAGCCGAGGTCGGCGGGCGCCGCGTCCTCGTAGTGCTTGATCCGGGGGTGTCCGGACTTGGGCTCGGTGTAGATGATCGCGAGGTCCCGCTTGTCCTTGATCGACCGCCATGCAGTGTTGTGGAAACGGGCGAATCCCTTGTCGGTCTCATACTCGGACAGAACCGGATAACGGTTCAGCCCGTCGACCTTGCGGACGGAATCGACGAGTCTGGATTTCCCGGGGGTCAGGTTGACGGCCTTGCCGCCGCTATGTTCACCCATGTGGATGCGCACGTTGTGGTTCGAAAGGTTCATCAGGCGCACCGAGCCGTAGGGGAAGCTGCGCGTGTCGTCCGGCAGCGCGACGATCCGGTACGGTGACTTCGCCTTGTCGGGTGAGGGCAGGAACAGGAAGAGGATCTCCGAGGTCGCGGGAAGCTCGACCGCCGGTAGCGCCTTGTAGGGCTTCTCCGGATCGTCGTTGGGGAGGAAGAAGACACCCTTGCCCCCCGTGGCCCTCATCTGAAACGGAAGCGAGTAGACCGCGGTGTAGAGCTCCTGCTCGAGCATCTCGCCCTTCCGCTCACCCGGCACGAAGACGCTTTTGACGTCATCGATGTAGGAAAAGCAGAGGGTGCGGACGTTGAGCAGGCGCTCCTCGCTCTGCCCGGCAACGGGCAGAACCAGTGCGGCAATGAGAAATGCGAACGTGCGAAGCATGCCGGGAAGTTGCTGCCGTTGGGTCATCGGGACAAGTGGCATCCGAATCAAACCTCCTCGGGAGCCAGCCAACGGAAGGCGGTCACCACAAAGCGGCGACCGAAGGTCTCGTTCGCTGCGGTCGTCGGCTCGTCGAAAGCCTCGTCCGTCGGGTCGAGGTAGTCGGGAGTCCGCTGGATCACCGCTTCGCACCAGGCACGGGCAGAGACGCGGCCGGAGCTGTCCACCGCCTCACCATAGGAGCGGATGCGGAAGGTGTCCGAGCGGACCGTCATGACTTGGCCGACAGTCGACAGGATATCGCCCTGGGTGAGGAAACCGGGAGCTCCGGTGGCACTCGGGCCGTGCATCGCCTCCTCGAACGGGAAGTCGGAATCGGCGGTCTCAGCCGCACCGTAAATGATCGAGTCCTCATCGAACTCGGCATTGATGTCGGTCCGGTCGATGGCCGCCTGAAGGGCACCCTTCAGGGCGAGATCCTTGTCGTTGCCGACGCGGCGGTTAACGAAGTCGGCCAGCGAGAGGAACGGGCCACGTTCGCGGACTTCATCGACAATTTCTTCGGCCAGTCGCTCGATCTGGTCGTCGTCGAGCGTGCGGAAGCCCTTCCAGCGCCCTTCGCGGGCAACTTCCGGAGGAGCGCCGATGGAATCCTCGACCGGTCGGCCGGTGGGACGGCGCATCCTGCTCAGCGGATTGTCCGCCCTTGAGATGGTGTCTTCCTCACCGATGCCGGCCGGGCCTCCGGTGCCGTCGTAGTAGGTGACGTCCTCCTCGTTCAGCGAGGCGAGCAAGGTCTTCCATGCATCGATCGACAGCGTGTTCACGTTAAACGGTCCGTCGATCATGAGGTGGGCGGCCGTGTGCAGATAACCGGTCTCGTCCACAACGTCCGCCACCAGTTCTTCGGTGGGGCGGTCGGTGTAGCTGATCAGTCGCGAATTGAGCAGGCGCTCCGAACCATCGAAGAAGCCTTTGGCCACGTCCGCGGCGCCGCGCCGTGAATCCATCGCCGCTCCGCCGTGCTGGCAGATGGTCGAGAAGAAGTAGCCGTCCCACAGCTTGCTGTTCAGAAGCCACGAGTGGTCGAGCAGCTCGTAACCCTGGCCGGCATCATAGGTGACGCGGTTCGGAGGCATTAGCGGGCTCGCCCACGATTCGCCGACGGTGTAGTTCGGCGATCCGAGGAAGCCTTGCGGCGCGAGACGGGCGTGGCGCAGCTGGGCCGGAGACTGAAGGGGAAGGGCGGGGATCTCGAACTGCGGTGCCGAGGTGATGCCCATGTCGGCGTCCTTCGCGGTGAAGAAGAAGGCGCGGTCGGTGAGCGGATCCCACGGATACTCGTCGTTGGGTCCGATCTGGCGCATCGCGACATCATGGGTCGCGTGGTCGGCCTTCTCGCTTTCGAGACGGATCACGCTCATGTTGCTCGCTTGGGCACCTTGGACCCACGGTTTCGACGGTGTCTTCGCGTCGAGTGTGGTCTTTGCTTCGAAACTGAAGGTCGCGAACGGCTTCACCCGCGAGTAATCCTTAATCCGGTCGGCCGGGCTCTGGTAGATCTCGGTCGTGCGGTAGGGACGCTGGAGTCGGGCGGGATAACGCACCCGTTCCTGCCCGGTGGACATCGCCTTGGTGAGGAGGCCTGCGGGGTCGCGCCGGTCATTGAAGCTGAGGAAGTAGGTTCCGACGCGGGTCGTCGTCTCCCGGCGGCGGTCGGTGGTCACCAGCGAGACGTCGATCGAGAGCTTGTTACCGGATGCCTGGGAGGGCATCGGGGCAAACTCGACGTCGATGAAGTCGGTCGAGCGCATCGAGTAGATGCCCATGCCGTCGTCGTAGGCGGTGAGCATGTGGTCGGGCGTCAGCCAGTCGACCCAGAAGCCCATGCCGCGGGCGTAACCCGGGCCGAGGGTGACATCGGCGGTCAGCCCTTTGCCGTCGCGGTCGGCCCAGTCGAAGACACCGCCGTTGTTGTTCCACGACCAATTGCCGTCGACCGACTCGCCGAAGACCTTCGACTCACCCGGAAGCAAACGGATCGGAACGGAACTACTGCCCGAACCGTAGGCGCCGCGGACATTCAATCCGAACGCCTTCGCGGTGCTGCTGTTGGAGTCGTGGTAAAGGTAGAGCTGATTGAAGTGGGCGAGGTCGGTCGTCTGCGGCTGGAGGGCGCGCTGGCTGTCGCCGCGATAGAAGCGGAAGCCGATCGGCACGTCCGCGAAATCAATGCGCATGCCCTGCGTTTCGATCGGCACGTTGTAAGGGTTGTACAAAGTGACGATCGGCGTGTAGATCAGGTAGAGCATGTAAGTCCGGCGGCTGTCGCCGGTCTTGTTGCGGATCGTTCCCGGCCAGTGACCGTGCGCGTCCTTGGCGATGAGCGTGAACTGGAGCTCGACCTTCGAGACCACCGGGGTCAGCGGCGTCTCGCTGGGAGTCTGCGGATCGGTGTAGGCGTTGTCGCGACGGTTGAGGCGGGGTTCGCCATCCCTCGGCGCGGCGGCTTCGATCTCGTAGCCTCCGTTGCTGGAGCGGATCGTTTCCTTGTAGAGCGACGCGTAGTCGGCGAGGTGCGACCACAGCGGATTGTTCTCCGCTCGGACGAGGGAGCGGTCGTCATAGATGGGCTCCCGGCGCATGTCCGACGGCAGGTCGTCGGCGATCCGGCTGAGGTCGCGCTTCAGACCGCCATTGCCCGGGTCGGAGATCACGCCGTGGCTGAACACGGTGACGTCATGCTGGAGGTCACCCAGTTCGGCCAATCCCGGGAGCAGGTCGGAGCTCTGGAGACTCACGAGCTTGTTCTGGGACGTCTCGCGGGACCAATTGAAGCTTTCGACTTCGGGGAACTGCTCCATGCCGAAACGCGGCGCGGCCCCGAGCAAGGCTTGGGATGCGATCGGCAGGCGCGGCTCCTCGCGCACGAGGTCCGCCTTGGCCTTCAGGCTTTCGTCGAACGCAGTCCATGCGAAGCGCCCGTCGGTCCGGTTTCCTCCGATCGCCATATCGACGGTCGGCGCGAGGACGATATCTTCCGGATCGGGATTCGGTCCGAGGGACCCTTCATCCAAGAGCGGAATGCCGTCCTTGGCAGGCAAAGCCCTCGGGTTCTCCTCGATCCCGGACGAGATGTAACCGAGAAAGCGGTCGGCAGCTTCAGCCGACGGCTGCTCAACGTTCTGCGGCACCCCCTCCCAGACGCCCGCAAGATGGGCGGGGGCATTGGGATCTTCGAAAGTGGCGGGCGCGGTGATGCGGCGGTCGTCGCCGAGGCGCTTCTGGATTTCCCCGATTGCCAAAGTCAGACCGAGACGGGCGTTGGCTTGGGCCTGCTGCATGGCGTCGCCTTGGGACGACGCTCGGAGGGAAATCGTGGAGAGGCTAAGCAGTCCGACCGCCAGCAGAGCGAGCAGGACCATCAGCGTCACAGTGATCACCAAAGCGAAGCCGGGCTGCCTTCGATGGTGTTGGGTGGCACGAAAAGATGGGTTTAAAGTGCTTTTCATTTAATTCATGGACACAGTATAGCCAGTGATACGGGTTGTAAATACAAATAGGGTTGCCCGGAAAGCAACTACATAGCAGATTGAGATAAAACTCGAGATGCAGCCCGTTGAATACTTGCCTCGGATCATGGCGCAGAACCGGGGTGCTCCGCTATGACCCGATTGGGTTGTCTCGTTAGCATCCTTGATCGCGAATCCTGACGGAGGCTCCGATTCACAAGGGAAGGGAAGCGGGGCTGATTTCTGGTCGGGCTCGAAAACCGCTTGCGCAATCAAGGCATTCGGTCCCAAGCAGGAGGCGCGCATGCGAAACTTTGTCGACCAGCCGGCGTGCTCGGAAAGTGACCTTGGTGTCCCGCTTCCGGACTCTCCGCATGCCTGCTCGGTGTGCTTACCGACATGGGCGTCGGTGACCGGCTATGAAGAGGGCCGCGACAAGATCATGCGGCGGCTGAAATCGGGCTATCCCCGGTTTGTCCGGAACCCGCTCCTTGGAAGACTGACCCTGAGGGCGGAGGAGGAACTCGCAGGAGATGGAGAGAAGGTGTTTCTCTTCCCAACCAAGGGTTCGGCCCAACGGGCCCAGCGCTGGATTGAGAAGAAGGCTCAGATCGCCGCGCGTTCTTCCGGATTCCATGGCTTCCAGGCGGTGGTGGTTCCGGCGAAGGCCGGATCGGTCGCCAACGAGTACCAAAGGTTCACCGGAGAGTTGGTGAGCAGCCGCATGGCGGAAGATTGGCTGAACGGGGGACTCAAGGAGGGCTCCAAGCTGCATTTGCTGAAGCGGCGGCTCGCCACGCTCTACGGCACGGAGTCATCGAACGTGAGCGTGTTCTCAAGCGGGATGTCGGCCGTGACGGCGCTACTGCGCTCCCTGCCCGGAGTGGCCGAGGGGCGGAAGACGCTGCAGCTTGAGTTTCCCTATGTCGACTCGCTGAAGGTTCAGGAGTTTTTCGGCAGTGGCGTCGTGTTTCTCAACGAAGCGGAGGGTGAGTCGTTCGAAGAGGCTCTCCAGCGCATCGGGCGCGGAGAATTCGCCGGAGTCTTCACGGAAGTGCCGAGCAATCCGCTGCTGCGGACAATCGATCTCGAGCGGGTCGCATCGGCATGTGCCGAGGGAGGGACGCCGCTGATTGTCGACGACTCGTCGGTAGGGCCCTTCAATGTGCGGGTGCTGCCGTTTGCGGACGTGGTGACCTGCAGCCTGACGAAGTGGCTGTCGGGGGCGGGCGACGTGATGGGTGGCGCCGCGGTGGTCCGTAGCGATTCTCCGTTCGCGACTGATCTGCATGCGGCGCTTGAGGTCGAGGCGGTGGAGACATCGCCGATGTATCTCGGAGATGTGCAGGTCCTTCTGTCGAATCTGAAAGGCTACCGTGCCCGGATGGCGAAGCCGAATGCCACCGCGCTGCGTTTGGTCGAGTTCCTCGCGGAACACCCGGCGGTCGCGGAAGTCTGGCACCCGTCGCGGGTGCATCGCGCTCGCTACGAGAAGGTGATGTCACCTGATGGTGGTTTCGGGGCGCTTTTTTCCTTCGTTCTCAAGTCTCCACGCAAGGCGCCGAAGGTTTATGACGCGCTCAATGTCTCGAAAGGTCCCAGCTTCGGCACCCGCTTCACGCTGGCGTGCCCGTACACGCTGCTCGCTCATTATCAGGAGCTTGATTGGGCGGAGGGATGTGGGGTTCCGGCCCATTTGCTTCGGGTTTCCGTGGGGGAGGAGGACCCCGGGCATCTTGAACAGGTGTTTTCCGAGGCGCTGCGCCACGGTTGAGGCTCCTGCTTGGTTTTAGGCGGAAAACCGACGCAACACTCGGGTCTGGGTAAAATGGCTTGCGTGGCGTCCGAAATCCGCTGGAATGGCGGTGCCGGAAACCGCCAATACCTTATTGGACTGCCCGTGTTTCAGGTGCCCGTATACCCAGCATCGTCACCAATCCGCATGAAACGTAAGCCCAAACTCGCCCTCAGGGTGAATCATGACAACCCCAACCACCATCTCTGGAACAATCGTGGAGTGTGGTGGTGCCACCTCACTGTCCACAAGCCGGACGCCACTGCCGAGCGCCTCCGCTTCTCGCTGAAGACCCGCGACGTCGAACAAGCCCGCGAACGTCGCGACCGGATCTTCCGCCAGATCGCCGAGCACTACGAGATCGCAGCCTGATCGGCTTCTCCGGGTTGCTTCAGGCAACTCGAACCAACCCGGCTCACCCACATCACCGGGGTGAGCCGATTTCCGTGTACACGCCCGGCGATCGGGAATGTTGAAGTCCGTATCCGGTATCAGGATGCTTCGGGAGTCGAACCGGGAGCTGGCTTGCGTGCCGTCGACTGAATCCGCAGGTCGCGCAGCTGCTTCGGGTCGACCTCGGCAGGCGATTGCGACATCAGGTCGCTACCCTTGTTGTTCTTCGGGAATGCGATGACCTCGCGGATCGAGTGTTCACCGCAAACGAGCATCACCAGCCGGTCGAGGCCCAGTGCGACGCCGCCGTGGGGAGGGGCTCCGAAGCGGAAGGCGTCGAGGATATGGCCGAATTCTTCGGCAGCCTGCTCCTCGCTGATGCCGAGAGCCTTGAACATCGCGCTCTGCAGGGTCGCTTCATGAATCCGGATCGAGCCACCGCCGAGTTCGTGGCCGTTCAGCACTACGTCGTAGGCGAGGGCCCGGATGTCGGTGGAAAGCTCGCCGGCAAGGAGCTTCTGCTCGTCGTCCGGGTGCGGACGGGTGAACGGGTGGTGAACGGCGACGTAGCGGCCCTCCTCCTCGTCGAAGGCGAGAAGCGGGAATTCGGTAACCCACAGAAAGTCGAGTTCGGTGCTGCCTTCGGTCAGCTTCTGCATGTCGGCGCAGGCGAGGCGCACCCGACCGAGTACGTCGCAGGCGCTTTCCCACTGGTCGGCGGCGAAGAGAATCAGGTCGCCGGGCTCGATGTTGAGTTTGGTGCGCAGCGCCTCGACCTCCTCGTCGGTCATGCGCTTGACGAACGGGGAGCGCCAGGATTCGCGCTCCTCACCACGCGCCTGGATGTAGGCGAGCCCCTTGGCGCCCGCGTCCTGCGCGAGCTTGGTCAGCTTGTCGATTTGGCCGGTTGAGATGTCGGCGAAGCCCTTGGCGTTGATCGCCTTGACCACACCGCCTGCCGCGACAGCACCCGAGAAGACGCGGAACTCGCAGTTGCGCAACTCTTCGGTCAGATCGACGAATTTCAGGTCGAAACGTCGGTCGGGCTTGTCGGAGCCGTAGAGGTCCATCGCATCGCGCCAGGTCATGCGGTCGAAGCCCGGCGCCACGTCGGCGTCGATCGCTTCCTTGAAAACGCGGACGAGAAGTCCTTCGACGAGCTCGATGATGTCATCCTGTCCGACGAACGAACTCTCGATGTCGATTTGTGTGAATTCCGGCTGGCGGTCGGCGCGCAGGTCTTCGTCACGGAAGCACTTGGCGACCTGGAAATACTTCTCGATACCGCCGACCATCAGCAGCTGCTTGTACTGCTGAGGTGCCTGCGGCAGGGCGTAGAAGTGTCCGCTCTGGAGGCGCGAAGGAACCAGGAAGTCACGTGCGCCTTCCGGGGTGGACTTGGAAAGGATCGGAGTCTCGATCTCGCAGAATCCGTGCTCGTCGAGGAAGTCGCGCGCCGACTTGGTGATCCGGTGGCGGGTTCGCAGGTTGCGGGTCATCCGCGGCCTGCGCAGGTCGAGGTAGCGGTACTTCATCCGCAGGTCCTCGTTGGAAAGCTCCTTGTCGAGTTGGAACGGCAGCACCTCGGCCTTGTTGACGATGGTCAGCGAGGTCGCGACGATCTCGATCTCGCCGGTGCCGATCTTCTCGTTGACCGTGCCTTCAAGTCGCTTGGAGACCTTGCCGGTGACGAGGACCACGTCTTCCTCGCGCAATTGGTGGGAGAGCTTGGCGGCGTCCGCGCTCTCCTCCGGCCGGAACACACACTGGGTGAGCCCCTCGCGGTCGCGCAGATCGATGAAGATCACGCCTCCGTGGTCACGGGCCGAATTGACCCAGCCGATCAGGGTGACGGTTTCACCGGTGTCGGATGCGCGGAGTTGGTTGCAGTGGTGCGTTCTCATTCTCGTGAAAAAATTCGTGCGGTCCCTGTCTCAGGCGAGCAGTGGGCCGTCGGGTTGCTGGAGGCGGTCGGTCAGCCAGTCGGCGAGACCGAGCACATGGCAGTTCTCTTCGGTGCGGGAGGCCAGTACCTTGAGCTTGAGCTCGGGAAGTTCGCTGCCGATCACCAGCGCGAAGCGGGCGCCGGTCTGCTCGGCCCGCTGGAACTGCTTGTTGATCTTCAGGCTGCCGAAAGGCATGTCGCAGGAGATGCCTGCCTCGCGGAGTTCGGTCATGATGCCGAGCGCGTCATTGCGCTTCGAGTCGTCGGCAAGGACAAGGTAGACGTCGCAACCGGCTTGCTGGCGCTGGAGCCAGACTTCCATCTGCATCAGCGCGTCGGTGGTTTCCTCGATGAAGTTGCGGATCACGTAGTCGCCCATCGCGAAGCCGGTGGCGGGGAGGTCGACGTTGCCGTCGGCGATCGTGGACACCAGCGTGTCGTAGCGGCCGCCGCCGGCGACGGCGCGCATCGACTTACCGCTGTCGAAGACTTCGAAGACGACACCGGTGTAGTAGGCCAGTCCGCGGACGATCGAGAGATCGAGTTCGACGAACCCGGCGAGTCCGCGGGCCTCGAGATCCTCACGGATCGTTTCGAACGCCAATGATGCGCTCTTCGGATCGGCGATGAACGAGGTGATCTGAGCGGTCTCTAGTCCGAACGAGGCGAGCTTTTCGGCGGTGACTTCCGGCTTCTCGCGTTCGAGCTTGTCGATGATCTGGAGAAAGTCGGGGATGCGTTCCTCGTCGATCGCGTGGCGGCCGGCGAAGTCGAGCCAGGCCTGGCGGTCGGACACACGCACAACGAAGTCGCCGGTGCGGAAACCGAATGCCCGCATCGTGTCGATCGACAGCGCGATCAGTTCGGCGTCGGCGCGTGGTCCGGCTTCACCGAGGATATCGACATTGAACTGGTAGAACTCCCGGCCGCGTCCCTTTTGCGGCTTCTCATAGCGGAAGCACTGGCCGATCTCGAACCACTTCAGCGGCTTGGGGAACTCGCGCTGGGAGGCGGCGGCCAGGCGGGCGAGCGAAGCCGTGACCTCCGGGCGCAGGCAGACGTCGCGGCCACCCTGGTCCTCGAAGCGGAACAGCTGCGAAGAAAGTTCGCCACCGGACTTCTTCAGGTAGAGGGCGGTGTCCTCGAGCACCGGAGTGTCATACTCGACGAAGCCGTAGGTCCGGGCGACCGACCGCCATGTTTCGAAGAGATAGTTCCGTACCGCGCACTCCCTCGGAGGGAAGTCGCGGAAGCCGGGAAGTGCTTGAAAACGTGGGGCTGCCATGGATCCGGGGGCGGTTGCCGGGAGCGGGCGGGGAGGATGCATGCCGCCGCAGGCATTTCAAGGCGGGATTGGCCGCGGGATTGGGCATTGCCGCTTGCCGTCGGCCGCGGGCAGTGTAGGGGGCAGCAATGCTTCGCAGTCTGCGTGTGGTCGATTTCCGCTGCTTCCCGGGCCTTGGCCTCGAAGTGCCGGATTCGGGCGCGGTTTTCACCGGCCGGAACGCGCAGGGCAAGACGTCAGTGCTGGAGGCGGTCTGCCTGCTGGTCCGGCTCCAGTCGCCAAGGACGAGTCGGATGGCAACCCTGGCCCGCGTCGGTGGTGCGGGCGGGTTCGGAGTCGCGGGCGAAGCGTGGGGAGCCGAGCGGCGGGTCGATTGGGCGCCACGGAGGCCGATGGGATATCGTTCGGATGGGGAGGAACGGAGCACCCAGGGGGCTTATCTCGAAGACGGTGGTCTGTTGGTTTGGATGGGGAACGAGGATCTCGATCTGGTGCGGGGCGGTGGTGAGTTGCGGCGCCGCTACCTCGACTTCATCGGGATGCAGGTGGAGCCGGCCTACCGGAGGGCGTTGGGTCGTTACCGGAGGGCCGTGAAGGCGAAGAATTTCCTTCTCAAGGACGCGCGACCGCGGGAGGCGGAGATCCGTTCCTACGAATCGGTGATGATCGAGTCGGCGGCAGTGCTGAGACCGGTTCGCTCGGATTTGGTGGCTCGGCTCGCTCCTGAGGTTGCACGGTATCAGTCGTCGATCGCCGGGCATGAGGAGGGAATCGAAGTGGTCTATGAGCCGGCGGGCGGCATGGATCTCGGCGTTGCCATCGAGCAGGCTGCCGAACGCGAGCGAAAGCAGAGGAGAACGCTGGTGGGACCCCACCGCGATGAATTGGTGCTCAAGATCAACGGTCTCGCCGCGGACAGCTTTGCCAGTGAAGGCCAGCAACGGACGCTCGCGCTGGCATTGAAGCTGGCCCAAGGGCAGGTGCTCGCGGATCGTCGGGGGACGCAGCCGGTTTGGCTGATCGATGACATCTTCGGTGAGCTCGATGTCGGCCGGCGCAATGCGGTGCTGCGGGCCTTGCCGCCAAATGCCCAGAAGTGGATCACGACCACCCACTTGGATTGGCTCGAGGCGTCTCCCGAGTTCCAGGAGCTCGCACGGTTCGCGGTGAAGGCGGGAACGGTCGCGGCGGAAGGGTAGCCCACAGCAAGGTGAAGTGCGTCCGGGTGAGGCAATGGCGTGGGCTCCGGGGCGCGGTCGGAGCCGCGCGGTCCTTTGTGCTCACGGCGCCTATCCGAGTCTCACTCGGTCGAGGCGGATCGTGCGGGTTTCGTTGCGCAAGGCGCAGCGGCCGACGGCATACACCGGTCCGCCGGACTCGAGGCGGTAGAGTGATACCGGAAGGAACCGGCGGAGAATTCCCGGAGTGCTCCCGCCTTGGTAGAAGAACGCGAGGGTCCGGCATTCGTGGATGGCCGTTTGGAAAGATGCCACCACCGGATCCCGGGTCGGACCGACCGGAAGTACCGGCGCGAGGGGCAGGGCCTTGGTTTCCGGGGCGGATCTCCGACCGCGGAGCTTGGGGCAGGAGGGAAGGATGCGGGTGAGGTTGTGGATCGGGTGAAGCAGGATCATTAAGCCATGGTGAACGAGGGGGTCGGACATCGGTGGGGTGACATTGGTTCTGGATCGATTGAACCGTTTTTGATGGAAGGAGCGGTGCAAGATTTCAGCCCATCAAGCGGCCCTCCGGTGAAGCACACGCGGCGGCCTTTCGAGCGGATGCACCGGATCCATCAGGCGATTCGCGATGGCCGCCTTCCCAATTGCAGCAGTCTCGCCGAGGAACTCGAGGTGACCCCGAAAACGGTGATGAGGGACATCACCTTCATGCGCGACAACTTCCGACTACCCTTGGTGTATGACGCCGAGCGTCACGGATACCGTTATGAGGGAGATGTCTCGGATTTCCCGAGTTTCGAAATCGGTGCCGAGGAGATCGCCGCGCTGTTCTTCACCCGTACGGCGCTGGAGTCGATCCGCGGCACGGAGCTTGCCGGGCGGTTGCGCGAAGCCTTTGGGAAGCTGACGCGGTCGATCGGTGACCGGGTGGCGCTGGATTGGGCGGACCTCGACGAGGCGTTCTCCCGCAAGGTGCCGAACATGCCCGCACGCGAGGTGAAGCTCTTCGGCGAGCTGGCCGACGCGGTGGTCCGTCAGCTGGGGATCGGTTTCCATTACCGCAAGCTCGGTGGAGACGCCGCGGAGACGAGAAAGGTGCGCCCGCTGCATCTCGGAGAAGTCGACGGCGGCTGGTATCTCATCGCGTTCGACGAAGTCAGGGAGGCGCTACGGACCTTTGCCCTGCCACGCATCACCCGGCTCAAGGTCGGGACGAAGCATTTTGACCGGCCGCCGGGTTTCGACGGGCGGGAGCACCTGCGACGAAGCTTCGGAATCTGGAGCGGCGAGGGGGAGTCGAGCGTGGTCCGGGTGATACTGAGCGATTACGCGGCGCGACTGGCGCAGGAGCGTCGGTGGCATCCGACCCAGGAGGTGAAAGTGCTCGATGCCAAGGGCGACCGGGTGGAGGTGAGCTTCGAAGCGGGAGCGCTCCAGGAAGTGGTGCGGTGGGTCCTGAGTTTCGGGAGCAAGGCGAAGGTGATCGCTCCGCGTGAACTGAAGAGCCTGGTCCGCGACGAGGTCAAAAAGATGGCGGGCTGAAGACAAAAGGAAACCCGCCGCGGCACGCTGCCGGGGCGGGTCGGAAAGCTTCGTTGCCGCTCAGGGATTCTGAGTCACGTTCAGTCGGGCGAAGACCTTCGGTTGGCCTGTCGGCAGCGTGTATTCGATTATGTTGCCCGCGGTGTCGGTCGCCACCGTGGCCCAGGGGTCGGTCACTCCAAGATCGTCGGACTCTTCGATTACCACCGTGATGTCGCCATTCGCCAGGGCGGTCGCATCGAGGTCGAAGCTCAGGGTGCCGGTCGCCGGGTCGAAGGTGTCGGCGAGAGTCTCGGTAACGCTCGGGCTCAGGCCGAGCGCGTATTCGACGAGCGCCGGGATGCCGTCCTTGTCGGTTGCGTCGTAGGTCGGATCGTTCGGGATGCCTTCACCCGTCGCCCAATCCGCAAAGCCGGCGGTGCCGGCGGTGACGGAAGCCGCCGAGATCAGGAAATTGTCGAAGCCGATGCTTCGCTGGGCTGCCGAGCCATTGGTACCGCCAGTAGAGACGGGGTCGAGAAGGAATGTCACGGGAACGGTCGCATTGCCGATGGTGCTCAGGTCCCAAGACAGACCGATTGGCAGGCTGAGGCCATCGCTGGTCGCCGCTCCGCTGCTTGTGCCGAGCGAGGTCCAAGTCGCTCCACCATCGGTCGAATAGTAGAGCGTCCAATCGGCAGCCGTGTTCGAACCGAGATTGGTGAACGCATAGGTGTCCACGAGGGCGATCCCGCCCGTGAAGTCGATCGAGCCTCCGCTGCCGAATGCTGCGACCGTCGTCGTGCTCCACGTCGATTCATCGTTCCCCCCCGCGGCAAGAGGTGTCTGGGCATCGCCTTCGCGGTTCGAGGACAGCCGGAGGAAGTTTCCTTCAAGTCCGCCAGTGAGGTCCCGGTTGGCGGCAGCCTGATTCGAAGCGCCGAGAGCGCCGTTGCCGGTGGCGGCATCGGTGAGGTCGCCGGTCGTCCAGTCCGTGGCTGCCGAGCCGTCGAGGTCGAGGGTGCTGCCGGAGAGCTCGGCAGGATCGAAGTCGAAACGGGCAACGATGGTTCCCGATGGTTCCACTCTGGCGGTGAGGGGAATCAGTTGGGTCGGAGTGAAGTAGTCGTCGGAATCAAGGAACAGGGTGGCGTTGAAACGTCCGACGTCACTGCTGGGATCGAAGCCGATCTCGATATCGGTACTGCCGCCCGCGGTAATGGTGAGTGGCAGCGGAGTAACAATCGAAAAGCCGGCGTCGCCGAGAATCTCACTGGTATCGGCGAGGGTCAGGCCGGCCGCTCCTCCTCCGAGGTTGCCGATCGTGAGGGTGGTCGTTTGCAGGCCGGGAGATGCCGGGAAAGAACCGAAATTGACGACGCTGGTGTCGACGTCGATGAGTGGGTCGGTGACCTCTCCGGTCAGGGTCAGCGTGACGCTCGGTTCGAGCGGATCGTTCGAAACGATCTCGAGATCCACCTCATAGGTGCCGGATCCGTTTGGAGTGAAGGGGAGTTCGATCGTGTCGGTGTTTCCTGGTGAAATGTCGGACGGCAGGATCGCGGGGCCGAAGTCGGCCGCGTCCGGACCCGTGAGATTGACCGCGCTGATGCTCAGGTTCTGGGTGCTGCCGTCATTGGTGATCGGGATCATGATGGCGACTCCCGAGCCGTCGTCGGTGAAGTCCGTGTCTCCCGGATCGTTGATGATTGGATCGCGGGTGGTGTTTACGGTCGCTTCGACCGTGAGATCGTCGATGAAGCCGGCACGCTGCGACTGTACGCCGTTGGTGCTGGCTCCTGCCGCGGGTTCGACGTCCAGTTTGAAGTAGACCTGTCCCGCTTGGGACTGCAGGTCGACAACGCCGGTCAGATCGAAACTGATGGTGGCGGTGGCGGTGGTCGAAGTGGTGATGATCGGAGCGTCTCCGGGATTGGTGCCTGCCGCGACGGTCGCAACCGGCGTGAAGACGGATCCGTCGAGGCTGTAGAGAAGCGTGTAGTCGTAGGCCGTCGTACCACCGATCCCGGAGAAGACGCCCGCGGTGAGGCTCAGCGACGTGAATTCAAGGTCACTCAGTGCGTTCGGTGTCAGATCGAAAGTGAAATCGGTATCAACGGGCGAGTAGATCGAGAATCCGGCGGCCGGATTGATGCCGCGGCCGCTCCACCCGATCGCCGGGTTGCCGCCGTTGTTCAACGGGTCACCAAACTCCGGATTGATCGTGCCAACGGGAACACTGGCGTCGTCGCCATGGGTCGACGGACTCGTGAGGTCGGAGGCAACGCTGTTGGGTTCGGCGTCGATGCTGGGGCTGAGGAAGGTCTCAGCGACTTCGGGATTGTCGTCGGTGATGGTCGCGAGATCGTAGTTCGCGACGATCTCCGCGTTGGCGAGGGGCCACGCAAGAAGGAGGGCAGCGGTGTTTTTCATGCATGGGCATGGGAGCAACCGGTGCCCGGTTTGTCTTTGCACTCTTGCGTTGTTTGTTTTGGATATCGCGCAGCGGCTGAGCAATCGCTACGCAATCCGCAAAGTGCTAATGAAACGGACGATTGGGGTTTTGATGGATTTCTTTGTGCCCGGGCTGGTTGAGGGCGCGGGAGCCTTCGCGAGAGAGCACGGATTGATCATCGATCCCCGTTGGGCCGTGCGTGCGGATTGGATGCCTGATCAACCCGGCTGGGATGCGGTGCTCGTGAATATCGTCGATCACGACGAGTCTTTGGGCCGGGTGGCGAGCCTGCGGATCCCAATGGTGAATATGAACCAGAGGACCGAGCATATCTTCCCGAAAGCGCTTTTCGACTATGCGTCATGTGCCGCACCGGTGGTCGAGGAATTTGTCCGCCTTGGGTTGGAGAGGGTTGCTGTCGTCGACTGGCCGACGGATCCCGTCGAGCGTCACGCCCGGAAAGGGCTCCTCGTGGAAGCGAGAAAAAGTGCGCTGACCGTGGTTCCGATCGAGGGCTGGGTGTCGGGTTACAAGCTCGGCGAGTCGGCGGAGCGGTTGGTGGATGCTTTGGGCTCTCTGGGCGAAGGTGTCGGGTTTTTCTGCGCCCATGCGGGGTTGGTCTATTCAATGATGAAGGTGATGGACCGCCGCGACCTGCGAATTCCGGTGATCGTGATCGACAAGGACGTGCAGAGGACAGCGGAGATGTCGCCGATTCCGCTCACCGCCGTGGTCCCGGATTTCTGGCAGCAAGGTTACGAGGCGGCGCGCTTGGCTTACGAGATGCTCGAAGGGCGTCTCGAACCCGGTCGCCGCAAAGTGGTTCGTTCGAAGTTCTGCCAGCTGGTGCGGAGGGAGAGTACCGGAAGTCTCACGACAAAGGATCCAGCCGTGGTGAAAGCGCTTCACGGGATTCAGGAGAGCGATCTTTCGATCCTGTCGGTGGACGCGGTGGTGCGCTACGTTGGCGTCTCGCGCCGAACGCTTGAGCAGCGTTTCAAGAGGGAAACCCGCACGACCTTGCACCAGGCGATCCTCAACCGGCAGATGGACGATGCGACCCGTCTGCTGATCGCCGGAGACATGACGGTCAGCGAAGTGGCCGACGCCTGCGGGTTCTCATCGGTCCATTACTTCTCCTCCGCTTACAAGCGGGAGCGGGGTGTCACGCCGGGCAGTATTCGGCGGACGGGTGCCGGTGGCTCAGGAGGTTCGGGGGCGGCCGGTTGACCGGCGTCGGCGTGTGACGGCGAACAAGGCACCGACGAGGGCAAGCGAGGCGACCCCCGGTTCGGGGATCGCGCCGATAAGGATCGGGTCGGTGTCGTAGGCCCAGTCGTGGATGGTGCCCGGGGTGCCGTCGTCGGTGAGCGTGACCCTCATCCAGCCGTTGTAGGTGGTCCCGCCATTGTCGAGGACGAAGGCGATGTAGCCCTCGGTGCCGCTTTGGAACTGGAAGGCGTTGGAACCGACATGGTTGGTTGCCGAACTGCCGCTGCTGTCTCCCGATCCACCGTAGCTCGGGGTAGTCAGCGGATTGGAGCCGCCGGCCGGAAGCGGTGGATCGCCAGGTGCCGGTGCGGTTGCCGTGCCGCCGTCGATGTAAGTGTTCAGTCCGAGATTGTGGATCGGCGAGAGGATGTCCGCGGCGTCGTCACGGTAGGGGTTGAACGTCGGGCTGTGGGCGATGCCGAGACCGCCGAAGAAGAAGTTCACATCCCACTCGGCGGGTTCGCTGTAGCTGATGGTGAAGGTGTCTCCGGCAGGGTCGGCGGTGCCACTCGAGGGTGACGGCTCGGTGGCGGTTTCCGTGATGATATCCAGATACACACCGTCGAAAGTCGTCGGTATCGGGATGTCCTGGATGCCGCTGTAGACCACGGCCGCCCACGCCTTGGTGGCGAGAGCCAATATCATCGGCAGAAGCCGCGCCGAATGGATGATGGAGGATTTCATCGGTGGTTGCATCAGCTTGCCGGATCCACTTTGAGTCGGAAGAATCGCGCCTTCTTGCCATCCGGAAGCAGGAAGGGGTAGGGGACGGACACAACCTCGTAGTCTCCATCAACGGTGGAATCGGCGAGCACGGTCGGCGTGTCGGTGCTGTCATACCAAGTGTTGAGGTCCGAACTGAATTGTGCCGTGTAGATGAAGCTCCCCGGCACGCCATGGTCGTCGCGACGCATGTAAACCGCTTCGAAGGTCAGGCTGGGCGAGAACTCGATGTTGATAATCGGGCGACCGTTGACCGTGCCGTCCAAGGCGAGGTCGACATTGTCCGGAGTTCCGGGATCGGTGCCGAAGGCGCGCTCAAGGAAGTCGCTCAGGTTGTCGCTATCGGTGTCGGTGCCCTCGTCCGCAACGATGCCGACGAAGGTCAGCGTTCCTGCGACCGGGACCGTGCCCGACTCGCCTCCGTCTTCGATGCCGATGGCGACATCGACCGGGCTGGTGCCGTTGGGCACGAAGGTTGTGTTGGCGATCAACCCGTTGATCCGGTCTTCGCTTCCGGTCGCCGTCCAGACGCCGGTGCCGCCGTCGTAGCTCGCGCCATCGGGTGCGGTCAGGTCGCCTTCCGCGATGTTGACGGTCAGTGTGGCGGTGAGGGATTCGGGTGTCAGACCGCTTCCCTGCGGGCGCCCTTCGAACCAGAGCTCGCCGTATTCGACCGTGCCGGCCAACGCGGTGAACAGCCCGGCCTCGAAATCGGCGTTGGTTCCGGTGTCTTGAAGGGCTCCGCGATTTCCTGCGGAATTGATTTCTCCGAAGGTCACCGTGTCGCTTCCGCTCCAATTGTTCTCCGCGACGCGGTCGGTAAGCAGCACGATCGTCGCTGCCGACCCGTTGATCGTGAAGTCAACCGCATCGAGGGAGAACACGATGCCGATCTCGGTCGGGACGTCGGCTGGTAGCGCGGATCCGGACAAGGGAACGCAGATTTTCTTGCCGAGCCAACTGATGTCGTTGCGGCTGTCCGGAGCGGTGGAACCGCTGCCGTTCATCGAAGCGACGAAGTGCGGGATCCCGTCGAGGAGGTAGATTCCATTGCCGTTGGAGGTGCCGCCGTTTTCGTAAACCGAAACCCTCGCTCCCGGCGCCAGATCGGCGGCATCGGGTGTGAAGACGAGCGCGACCGAGAAGCCGTTGTTGTGGTTCGCCGGGTCGGAGATGGTGGCCGAGACCGCTCCCGTCGTCGAGTATTCGGATGCCACCGTAGACGCTACCGGGGAGTCTCCGTTCGGGTCGGCCACCGACGGCGGCGTGAACATGCCGGCTTCGGCGGAACCCGCGAGGTATTCGAAGGTCTGGGTCAGTCCCGTCCCGACGACCTGCTGGTTCGACTCCAAGCCAACCACCGTGATGGAGACGGTGGTCGGTGAGGCGGCATCGACGCCGTTGATGTCCTGCACCAGGTAGGTGAATGTATCGACAAGATCGGGGTCGTTGAGGGTCAACGCCTCGAAGGCTCCGGTCGGATCGTAGGCGAAGGTTCCGTCGGCTTGCATCGTCACCGTTCCTCCGAGGTCGGTGGCAACGGAAATGCCGACATTCGCCCCGGCCCCCTGGACTTCCGAGACGACAAGGGTCGCGGTTTCTCCGGCGTCGGCATCCGTATCGTTGGCCAGCACGCTGCTGCCCTCAAGGGGACGGTTCTCGTTGGTAGTGCCGCCGTTGTCGGCAAGCCCGACCGGCAGGTCGTTGGCTCCTTCGATCGTGACGGTGACCGTGGCGGTCGAAAGGGTGCCCCCGTCGTCGATCGTGTAGCTGATCGTTTCGGTGATCGATTCGCCGTTCTTCAGCGCCTGGAAGGCGGGCGCCGGGGTGTAGCTGAGGGTCGTGCCATCGGTCGTCACGGTTCCGAAGGTGACCGTCGGAACAGCGTCGGGACCGGGAAGTTCGACGACGTCAAAGTCCCAATTGAACGAGTCGCTGGTGGCGGTTCCGTCGGGCGAGAGCGCGATGTAGATCGTTTCGCCTTGGTTGACGAGGCCGATGGCGCCGTCGAAGTCGCTGGTTGCCCCTCCAGCGACCGGGACGTTGATCACTTCGGAGGCTTCGACAAACACCAGGGCTCGGACGCCGGTGCCTGTGGTCGGATGGACCACCGAGTTCGCAATGCCGTAGTAGCCGGTGCTGGGAACGGTGTAGGCGACAATGACCGCGCGGTCTTCATCGTTGCCGTTTCCGCCATCATTGGTCGCGCCTGCCCCCGGATGGCCGAGGCCCGAAGGGAGGAGGGTGCCGTAGGCTGCCGGACTGTTGTTGGTGTTGTCCTCGTCGCCGTCGGGTGACCACTCGCTGTCGGTCCAGACCAGCAATTCGTAGTCAGCGATGGATCCGAGCGCACCCCCGGTGGCCGTGGTGGATGCCGGATCGTTAAGAAGATCCCAGTCCGTCGGCGCATTCCACATCAGACGCCAGCCGTAGCCGTTCACATCGGTGAAGTCGGCGGGGTCACCGGGGGTCGCCGATGCCGCGGCAGTCGTCATGACATCGGTGAAGGTCCCCTTGACCTCTTGGAAGAGGACCGTTGCGGATCCGGCATCGAGATCGTTCGCACGCACGTCGAGCGAGGTGGCGCCGTCGTCTTCCGAAAGCGTGAAGTCATCATCGACGGCGAGGAAGCTTCCGACGCCGGTCACATCGACGGTCACAGTTGCGGTTGTGGTGCCGCCGTTATCGTCGCTGATGGTGTAGGTGAAGGTGTCCTGAACGACATTTCCGTCGGGGATGTCCGAGTTGAGGGATGTCGCGTCATAGGAGATCGAGCGGTCGGCGTTGAGTGTCACGGTCGCGCCGAGAGCGGTGGTGACCGGGCTGCCGGCGCCGATGCTCAGGATCGGGCGCACGACGGCGTCGTAGTTCGCTTCGATTTGCGCGAGGCTGAGTTTGATCGGGTAGATCCGGGTGATGCCGATCTGGCCGATGAACGGATCCGGATCTTCCCCGAGCGCAGCGGTGCCGGTGTATTCGCCGATGCCTGAATTGTCGGTTCCCGCCCAGTCATTGGCGGAGCCGTTCGTGTTGGTGTCGCTGGCTTTGACGCTGTTGTCGAAGCTGGCCGGATTGCTGTTCAGGTAGAGCTCGATGCTGTCGTTGTTGCCGGAGCTGTCCTTGTCATAGACGGCAACCAGCTGGTTGAACTCGCCGGGCACGACACCGGTCGCGGTCGCTTGAATTCGCGCGGTGGTGTCATCGCCTCCGTCGACAGTGAAGACCAGTTCATTGAGGTCGGCGTTGTAGATGATGGACAGCCCGTTTCCGCTGCCGCCCGAGTCGACCAGGATCTGGTTGCCTGTCTGCAGCGGCTGGGGCTGGAACCAGATCTCGAAGGTCGCGTCATCGGTGGAGATCGGATCGAGCGAGGCGAAGACACCGGCGCCGTTCTGGAGCGCCGCGCCCACCGCACCGAAGTTCGATGCGAGGTTGGGCGGGCTGACGATCACTCCGCCGGACAAGGCAAGGTCGTAGGTCGAGCCGCCGGAGCCGGTATTGGGGATGGTCGCTCCCGAGGCGGTTGCGGGATCGATGGTGAAATAGGCGCCGGGTGTTCCCAAGGGCGGCTGGTCATTGCCAACAATGAAGTTCGCCGGGATCTCCGTCACGATCAGTTCGGTCGCCGCCACCGTGTCATCGATGGCGTCGGTCACGCCCTCGACGACGACTTCAACCGTCGCGGTGTTGGTCGCGCCGTTGCCGTCGGTGACCTGATACTCGAACGTGTCGGTCGTGGTCTGGCCACCGACCAGGCTCTCGAAACTGCCGTTCGGATCGTAGGTGAAGTCTCCGGTGGCGGAGGTGATGGTCACGATCGCGCCCGAAGCGAGCGTGGCGGGGTTGCCTAGGGTGACGAGCGATCCGGTTCCGTCGATGGCGCCGGTCACCGCGATCGGGTCGCCGTCGACATCCGTATCATTCGCGACCGCCTCGAAGTTCTGGCGGATCTCGGCTTCACCGAGCGCGCGGTCATAGAGACGGAAGGCGAACACCGAGCCGTTGAGGTGGGTGTCATAGGCGGTTCCCGATCCGGGGTTGGCAAAGCCGGCATGATTGGCGCCTTCGAAGTGGCCGAGGCCGGCATCGTCGCCGCCGTCCCAGTCGGTGGTCGTGTTGGCGGTGGTGGCGACCATCTGGCCGTTCACGAACAGGTAACTGCGTTGGTTTCCGATGTCGTGGGTCAGCGCGACCTGGAAGAACTCGGCATCGGGAGCAAAGCCGCCCATGACGCCGGCCGGGTCGTTGACGAGATCGTAGGTGATCTCAAAAAGGTTGTTGCCGTTGGCGGCGCGAAGGATGCCGGCGCTGTCGACGACGATGCCGACTCCGGTGCCGCCACCGGTTTCGAAAAGGGTGTTGTTCTGGGTGTTGTAGGAGGCGCCGAGCTTGGTCCAGATCTCGATCGTGGCATCGTTCGAGTCGACCGTTCCGTTGCCGAAGATGTCGTTGGGGCTGTCGTTGCGCAGCACGGCGGTGGCATTCGTCGTGCCGTCCCATTCGTAGGCTTGCGTGATCTGGGCCCGGGTGCTGGTGACCGACGGGTTGTGGGTCACGCCACTGCCGAGGATCCAGTCCGCCTCCTCGCCTCCACCGGTGCCGAGGTTGCTCCAGACGTCATCGCTACTGGACTCGCGCGCGTCGTGATTGAAGAGCGGGCGGGCATCGACCCTGGTATCGGTGCTGCCGATGATGGTCACTTCTCCGAGCGAGAGCACGCTGCCGTCGGAAGCGTTCGCATCCGCAAGATCGGCGGTCCGGGTGACCACGACGGTCTGTCCCGCAACGGGACTTCCGCTATTGCCGGCCACGAAGTCGACGAAGAGGATGCCGCCGGAGTTGCCCGAGAAACCTTCGGCATTGGCGGGGTTGAGAAGAGCTGAGGTGAAAACGGTGGCGCCACCTGCATCCTCGACGGTTACGGTGATGTCCCGGAGGCGCTCGCCGCAGCAGTCGGGTCGGTTATAAAGAGTGATGTTCTCAAGAGAGACTGCCGTTCCAAAATCGATTTCCCACGAATGGTTGACGGAATTGTTGAAGGACTCGGTGTGGGTGAAGGTCGATGGGTCGCCATCGAAGGCGTTTTCTGGAAAGCCGTTGCCCGGCGGTGTTCCGACGCTTGGCGATTGCGATGCCGTGACGGTCGCGAGGCCCGCACGGGTAAGATCGCTACCGGAAGGAAGTTCGATGGTGGTGAAGATTCCGTCGTTGAGCGTCAGGTCCACCGTGCTGACGTAGGCGGGACCATCCTCGAACGGGCCGTCTCCGATGAAGTCGCCGGTCGCATCCGGAGCGTCATTTGCTCCGTCGACACCGACGGTTACGGTTGCGGTATCCGTGGCGGCGGTCGTGTAGGCGTCCCGGTTGGTGATGACCTCGGCGTCGGAGAGAACGGTGCCTTGGTAGAAATTCATGGTCGCGATTTGTCCTTGGAATCGCACATAGGTGGTTTCGATCGGGCCCGTTCCCGAAACGTCCCCCCCGATGTCGCCACCTGCTCCTCCGCCCAAGCCGGCGGCGTCTCCTCCGCTCCAGTTGGTCAGTCCCGTGTTGGACGAGTCATCGGCAACGACAACTCCGTCCAAGTAGATCCGGACTCGGTCGGCCGAACCACCCGCTGTGTCGAGGTCGCCGGTGACGACCACATGGTGCCAGGTATCTGCGACGTAGGTGGCAATGAGACCGTCCGACCGGATCTCGATAGATTCCGGATTCGTGACGGAGAAGTAGTAACTGATGGTGCCGTCGCTGTTCAGAAGGATGCTGCTGCCAATCGTGGCGCCTCCTGTTTCGAACAGGACCTGATCGGCAAGAGCGTCCGCCTTGAACCAGAACTCGAAGGTGAAGTCCGCGGTGTTTCCGACGCCGCTGAAGGAGCTACGGGTCGCGTTGGTTCCGGCGAAAGTGTAGGCCTTCTGGATCGGTAGCGGTCGACTGGTTCCAGTCGCTGCGTCGAGCGACGGCAGGGCCGTCCAGCTCAGCGTGTTGACGCCGGTGTTGGCGGCGAACTGCTGGCTTGGTGCGACGGCGGTCGCCGGCAATTCGAAGATGCTGTAGTCGAAGGTATCCTCGAGCGACTCGCCGGATGCGAGCGCCTGCGCATCGCCGCTGGTGGTCGGGTCGTAGGTGAACTCTCCCAGCGTTCCCGTAAGATCCTGCATCGGCACCAGCACGCCGTCTCCGGAGATGATGATGCCCGGAAGCACATCGAAGGTGCCGGTGTCGTTCGAGGTCGCGGGTGTTCCGGAAACGGTCGCTGTGTCCTCATCTGTGGTCTCGAACGGACTTCCTGGCGAGCCGTCGTCGTTGGCAACGATTTGGCCGAACGCGGTTGCAGGGGCAAGGGCGAGAGCAGCGAAACAGAGAGGCAGGTAGGCGCTTGGGCGAGAGGTGCGGGCACACCTCCCCTGAGGGTTTTTCATGGGTTTTGGCAGGGTTCTTTTGAGCAGTGAAATCTACCGCCGGGGGCAGTAGGGGAACTACAAAAAGTCCCATGAAACGCAATGTGTCAAACCGCAACTGCCATGCAGATCTCGGTCAGCAGTCCCGTGGCCTGAGTCCGTAATATTACGCAAAAGGCGCGCTTCGATGACATCAGAGGATGCTGTCTGCCGCTCGGCGGTTGGCCGAGGCAATGGCGTCAAGCCGACGCTTGCTCGTGGTTTTCCGGCGAGGTTTCCAGCCCTATGAGCTTCTCGGCGTCCTTCGGAATCTCGATGGTGAACCGGGTATCCTCACCCGGGATCGAGGTCACTCGGATCGATCCACCGTGAGCCTCGATCGCGCGCTTGACGATCGAGAGCCCGAGGCCGGTACCCTTGATTTCCTCTTGGGAGTGGTGCTTCTCGACCCGGTAAAAACGCCGGAAGATGTGCGGCAGGTCATTGCTCGGGATGCCGATGCCGTCGTCGGAAACCCATAGGGTTGTTCCTCCGTCGTTGCGGGTGCATCCGATGGTGACCTTCAGCCCCTTCCGGGGGTTCTGCTTGAGGGCGTTTTCGACGAGGTTGAACAGGACCTGCGTCCAGTAGAAGCGGTCGCCGTTGAGGCTTAGTTCCTCATCAGGCATCTCGACCTTGATGGTCGCTTCCTGGCTGCTGATCATCGACTCCAGACGTTCGAGCACATCCTGGATGCACGAGCGGATACGGAACGGCTTCACCTTGAGGGCGGCGGCCTCACCGGATTCGAGTCGCGAGATGACCAGCATGTCCTCCACGATCCGGGCGATCCGTTCGGTGTGCTTCCTCATAATCTTGAGGAATCGCCGGGTCAGTTCGGGGTCGCTGACCAGTTCATCGTCGAGCAGGTTTTCGAGGTAGCCGTTGATGATGGCCAGTGGCGTCCGAAGCTCGTGCGACGCGTTGGCCACGAAGTCTTTCCGGATCTGCTCGGCTTTGTGTTCGCTGGTCACGTCGCGGATCACGACCCGGATTTCCGGATCGTCGTCAGGGGTTTCCGAAATGCGGGCGGCGTCGACCACCCAAGCGTTGACGCCGCGCTGCTCGAGGCGGCCGAGCGGGGACGACTGCTGCGGGAGTACGACACGTGCCGTAACTGGGTTTCCCGTTTCAAGGCAATCGAGAACCGAACTCGCCAGGCGTCGGTCGAGGAAGACCTCCGAAACGGTCCGGTTGAGGATGGTCCGGTCGGGGAACATCGCGGAGGCGGACTTGTTGGCGAAGATGATGCGGGACTCGGAATCGACGAGGAGGAAGGCTTCGGCCAGCGCGTCGAGAAGCTGGTTGCGCTCCTTGCGGGCCTGCTGGAGGTCGAGGTCGAGCCTGAGTTTCCAGGCTGCCACTTCCTGTTGGAAATCCTGACGTGCACGGCGGAGTCGGAGGGCGACCAGGGTGAGGGCGACGAGGGCGGCGGCGGCGGCAAGGACCGCGAGGGTGACAAAGGGGTCAGACATTCTCCGTCGGTGTCACACGGTAGCCAATGCCGCGGACCGTTTCAACCCGGTCTGCGTGGGTTCCGAGCTTCTGTCGGAGACGCTTCATGTGGGTGTCGAGCGTGCGGGAGTGCACGTCGTCGCTGTATCCCCAGACCGTGCGCAGCAGGTCGTTGCGGTCCTGGGCCTTGCCGGCCCGCTCGGTGAGGTAGAGGAGGAGTTTGAACTCGGTGGAGGTCAGGTCGACGGGCTCGCCATCGAGGTAGAACTTGAGGTCGTTCTTGTTGAACTTGAAGGGGCCGTGCTGGACGGTGACGGCTCCCGGGGTGCCGTCCGACCGCTTGAGCACAGCCTGCACGCGGAGCATGAGTTCCTTGGGGGAGAAGGGTTTGGTGAGGTAGTCGTCGGCCCCTGCCTCGAGTCCCTGAATGCGGTCCTCGGTCTGCGCCCGGGCGGTAAGCATGATGACCGGGATGTCGCGGCTGCGGGCGTCGCGCCGGATCTCCTTGAATACCGCGTAGCCGTCCTTGCCCGGAAGCATCAGGTCGAGCACCACGAGGTCGGGTTGTTCATGGATCGCCATGCTCGCGCCGGTGATCCCGTCATGGGCTTTCAGGACGGAGTATCCTGCCCGCTCGAGATTGAATCCGATCAGGTCGGTGATGTCCCGCTCGTCCTCGACAATCAGAATGCGCTGCATGTTGAGGTGGGGGGTAGTTCGTTTTGGTCACCTTAAGAACCGGAGGCGGGTGACAAAATCGTGACCTGTCCCGTCCGGTCGGAAGCCGTGTCAGGTCGCGTGCCGGCGGTGCCAGTCGCGATACACCGCGGGCGAGATTTCGGACGGCTTGATTTCCGACCGCCCGCCCCAGAAGACATTGGTGTAGCTGACCGGAATGCCTTGGGCCTCGAGGTGGGCGTCGATCGCCGCCTTGTGCGCGAGCACGGTTTCCTTCTCAGTGCCGTGGACCACGCCCATGACATTGACGTCTCCGAACTGCGGTCCGCCTTCGCGCCAGTAGCAGTGGGTCATGCAGTAGTGACGTCCGACTTCGCCGCCGGCCTCGATCTCGCGGCCCTTCGGTACGGCCCAGTGGAAGAGTCCGTTGAAACGGGTGACCCTCTCGCCGGTGGCGGACGGCTTGACGTGCTCAAGGAAAGTCGAGAAGCGGCCAATGACCTTCTTCTCGTTGAGGGTTCGCGCGATCTCGCAAAAGCGCTCGACACTCATCTCCGCCTTGGCGGCACGGCCGTTCCAGGGATTGGCGACGATCTCGTCCGGCTCGAGCTCCTCCTTGAGAATCAGAAGCACCTTCCACTCCTCGTCCGTCAGATCGACCGGAGTGGTCGTCATCATGACCGCCGGGCTGTCGGCCTTCTCCCCGGGCGGCAGGCCCTTGCGGCGGACGTGGCCGACGCCGAGAGCAAAGACGCCATTGGCGGGCATGAGCAGGTATTCGTCGGCACCGACGATGCGCTTGAGTACGGTGGCATGGTCGTCGAGTGACTCGCCAACCGGCACCTTGAGGGTCGTCCAGAGCCGGTAGCCGGAGCCGGAGACCTCGGTGTCAGTCGACCGAATCACGACGTGTCCGGAGAACGGGTCTTCCTTGGCCATGAACTCGAACGCGTCGTTGAGCTTCTCTTCCGGCAGTCGCCACGCCACGAGGGCGCCGTGGGCCAGTTTGGTGGCGAGCATCGTTTGCCGTACGCGACGGATCACGCCCGCTTCGAGCATCGCGCGGATCCGCTCCAGCACGGTCTCGAGGTCGGTGTCGCTCTTTTCCGCGATCAGGTGGAAAGGGTGCTCGTGGAAGCCGGCGACGAGGTCTTCGGAAATCGAGAGGATGCGGGCGTTGATCGGGTCGGTGTGTTCGACAGGAACCGTAGGCATGCCGGGACGCTAAGGGCAGGATTGCAGGGTCGCCACGCGGAAATTGCGCGAATCTCCGCGCTCCCGACACTAGCGCGCGGCCTCGCGCAGCCAGTCCAGCGCGGCCTCCCGGGTCGTCAGGCGGCCTTCCAGTTGCTCGGTTTGCGCGGCTTCCAGCAGCTCCTTGAAGCGCGGTCCCGGCTTGAGCCCGAGGTCAATCAGGTCGCGGCCATTGACCAGCGGGGGCGGCACCAGCGGCTCGGAGGCGAACTCCTCGCCTTTCTCGATCAGGAATTCCAGATTGTCGGTGAAGCCGTTGGACGACGCGCAGTCGACCCGGTGGAGCTCGAGTTCGAGAGGGAAGGTCGGCGCGGCCATGAAACGTTTCAGCTTCGCCGTGCGCATCTGCTGGACGTTCATGAACTGCATGTGGCGCGAGACCATGAACTCGACGTCCTCGATGACCTGGTTCGGATACTTCAGGCGGCGCAGGATGTCGTGAGCCATTCGCGCACCCAGCGCGTCGTGGCCATTGAAGCGGATCCGGTCGGCCCCCTCGTCGAAGGTGCGGGTCGGCGGCTTCGCGATGTCGTGCAGCAGTACCGAGAGGCACAGCTCGAGCGGCGCATCGTCCGGCAGCAGGTCGAGCATGATCCGGGTGTGGATGTAAACGTCGCCCTCCGGGTGCCACTCGGGGGGCTGGTCGCAGCCGATGAGATCGAGGACTTCGGGGAAGAAAACCTTGGCGAGTCCCGAGTCGACGAGGAGTTCGAGGCCTCGAGCTCGTTTCGGGGCGACGATGAGCCGGGAGAACTCATCGCGGATTCTTTCGGGCGAGATGCGTCGTAGGCCTTCGGCGTGAAGGACGATCGCCTGCCAAGTCGTGGGTTCGATATCGAAATCGAGCGTGGTCGCGAAACGGATCGCCCGCAGCAGCCGCAGCGCGTCTTCCTCGAAACGGTCGGCCGCTTCGCCGATTGCCCGAAGGGTTTTCGCCTGAAGGTCGCTACGGCCGCCGACGTAGTCGATGATCTCGCCGCTCGGAGGATCCTCGAACAGGCCGTTGATGGTGAAGTCACGGCGGCGCGCGTCCTCTTCGGGTGTCGAGAATTCGACCGAGTCGGGGCGGCGGCCGTCACCGTAGGATCCATCGGTTCGGAAAGTTGCGATCTCGGTGTGGAAGCCGTGGTGGCGGACGATGATCACGCCGAAGTGCGCGCCGACCTCGTTCGAGCCGGGGAAGAGCTCGAGGATCTGGCGGGGCGTCGCCGAGGTCGCGATGTCGTAGTCCTTCGGTTCACGGCCGAGGAGCCGGTCGCGGACGCAGCCGCCGGCGAAGTACGCCGTGTGCCCGGCCCGGGATAGCCGGGCGGCAAGATCGGCGGCGGCGTCGCGTGCGGTCACGGGGAAAAACTGGAGCGGGGCGGGGGAAAGGTCGATTCCGGATCGCGGGGAGGTCTGTTGACAGGTTCCGGCCGAAGAAGACTTGGTTTCCGCGGCGCGGTCGGAGCCACGCGGTCCGCCTGTCGGCATTCGGCGAGAAATTTCGGATTTCCGAAATGATCGGGATGAGGTTCACTGGCGGGGTGATCTATCCTCCTCTTGATCATCCGCTGTGGCTCGTGATCGCGTTTCTGGTCGGTTCCTGCATCGGGTCTTTCCTCAATGTGGTGATCTACCGCCTGCCCCTCGGGCTGTCGGTCAATGATCCGAAACGCTCGTTCTGCCCGAACTGCAAGAAGGAGATCCCGCTGAGGCTGAACGTCCCGCTGATCAGCTGGCTGTGGCTGAGAGGGCGATGCAAGGAGTGCAAGACTCCGATCTCGGTCCGCTACTTCGTGGTCGAGCTTCTGACCGGGATTCTGTTCGTCGCGGGCTACTGGGTGCTGATTGGTCATGTCAGCACGACACAGTTCGAGATCGGTCTCCTCGCACTGATCCCGATTTGGTTCATGTTGGCGGCTTTCGTGGCGATCGTGTTCATCGACGCCGAGCACATGATCATCCCGCTCGAGCTGACGGTCAGCGGAACGGTGGCGGGTTTCCTGACGGCGGCTCTGTTGCCGGTGATGCCCGACCTCGTCGCATGGAACTCGCCGGATCCGACGTGGAAAGGCGGGCTCTGGCAGTCCCTGCTCGGATTCATTCTCGGCTACTTCGGGCTGTGGGCGATCGTCCTGCTCGGCAAGCTGGCGTTCGGACGCTTCGAGCTGAAGCACGATGAGCCGGTGGACTGGCGGCTGGAGGAACCCAAGGGCGATGAGGATCCGATTCTCTTCCACATGGGAGAGGAGAGCATCGAGTGGTGGGATATCTTCTTTCGCAAGACCGACCGGCTGATCATCGAGGCGCAGTCGCTTGAAGTGGACGGCGAGAAGACTGACCCCGGTCTGGTGACCATCAGTGAGCTGACCGTGACCCTGCCGGACGGAAAGGTGATTCAGATCGAAGAGCTGAAGGCCTTGAGCGGCACATCCTCAAAGGCCGTAGTGCCGCGTGAGGCGATGGGCATGGGCGATGTCCACCTGATGGGTGTCATCGGCGCGTTCTTCGGTCCGATCGGCGTATTTTTCTCGCTGATGGCGAGCTCGCTTTTCGCGATCCTCGCCGCCGTGCTGGGGAGAATCGGTTTCGGAGTCCGGCTGCCATTCGGCCCGTTCCTTGTGCTCGGCGCCCTGGCGTGGTTCTTCGGCGGGTGGAAGCTCGCGGTCCTCTACCTGGATTTCATGCGGTAGAGGCTGCCGAAAATCGCACCGTGTGACTCGCGTCCCGGTTCGACATGCGAGTGCGCGACTGGGTTCGCGCGGTCCGGATCAGAGCCCCTGCGGGACGATTTGCCAGACCTCGACCCGTTGGTTTTCCTCGGGAACCTCGCGGCTGAAGCGCTTGGTCTGACCAAGGTAGACCGCCTGAACCCGCTGGGTCGGGCGCTTGATGGTGTCGAGGACGCGGGCGACGGCTGTGGCGCGGTCCGACGAGAGCGTCTGGTTGCTGTCGACGTTGCCGGTCTCCGAGGCGTAGCCGACAACAAAAATCATCGCGTTCTCGGGAATCTCGGAGGGAAGCATCCGCAGTTGGGCTTCGAGGTCGGCCCGCACTTCGGCCGAGCCGGTGGCGAAGTCGCAGGTCTGGAGCACGGTCGCTCCGAGTTCGGCGCCGAATCGGCTGTAGGCCGATGCCAGTTCCGACTTGGTGGCTCCCTGCAGTTCGCGGAGGGCGCGGAAAAGCGCGACCGCTTCCTTGATCAATTCGTCCTCGGAGCTGGCGAAGAGCGTCACCTTGCGGAGTTGCTGTTCAAGCTCGGCGACTTGCGCGAGCAGGCGGTTGCGCTCCGTGTTGCACTGGATGAGTTGGGCCCGCAGCTCGGATGGCTCGTCGCGCGAGCGCTGGAGTTCCTCCTGCAGCGCCTTGATCTGGGCGTTGGCCTTGTCGAGGTCACCCTTCAGCGTGGTGGCGAGTGAGGCGTCGACCATCGCGGCCCGCAGGTCCTGGTTCACCCGGTTCAACTGCTCGCGCAGCAACTGCTGGTCCTTGAGCGCCTTGATCGATTCCGCGCGGAGTTCGTCGAGTTGGGCCTCTTTACGTTCGAGCAGGTCCTGATAGCTGCTGGTGAGCGATGCCAAAGTGTCTGCGTCAGCCTTCAGGCGGGCGGCGACCTCCTCGGCGGTCTCGATGCCGCTGGTGCCTTCGAGCGGCTCCATGCCGAGCGCGATCCGCTGGCGGTTGATTTCCGCACGCTGGGTCTCGATGTCGGCACGCAGGACATCGACCGTCGCGTTGCCCTTGCTGCTGCCGCCTCCTCCGCCGCCGCGGGGGAAGAGGTTCTGGAAAATCACGATCCCGAGCAGCGTGATGATGATGAAGCTGATCGTCAGCACGATCGGCGAAACCTGGCGGCTTGCGGGCGTGGCGGACTCGTTCGTCGACTCCGTTTTGGTCTCCGTGGCCGGGGTTTCGGTAGCCGACGACTCGTCGGGGGCTGGCGTTTCGTCTTGCATGGTAGGAAATGGAATGGGTTCGGCGGGAGTTGTCGAACCTCGATTTAGCCCTCCGTCACCCGGGGAATGGGGTCCCGCATCCGAGGAACCACGCTTCCGGGTCGATCATGCCTGCGGCACGATCTCGAGAAAATCGTTCGGCGAGGTGAGCAGGTGGTCGGGCTTTTCCGCCGCCAGGGTCTCGGGCGAGTTGAACCCCCAGGTCACGGCAGCGACTGGGATCGAGGCCTTCTGCGAGGCCTTGATGTCGCGGATTTCGTCGCCGACGTAGAGCATCTCCTCCGACTTCAGCGAGAAGGTCTTGCGGATCGCCTTCAGGTGCTTGGCCTTGCCGGTGAGCTTGGAGGTCGACGAGATGAAGTTGAACAACCCGCGCAGACCGTGGGCCCGCAAGAACAGGTCGACATTGGTCGGGGCATTTGAGGTCAGCACGCCGAAGGACTGGCACCGGGAACGCAGCACGGGGAGAATCTCGCCGATGCCTTCGATGAGCTGCAACCGGACGATGTTGCCGCGCATCATCGCGGTGCCTTTCGCGATGAAGGCGGGCACGCGACGTTTGGGGATCTTGAGGTGGCCGATGAGCTCCTTGATCGACATGTGCCGAAGCGACGGGAGTTCTTCCGCCGTGACCTCGCGGATTCCGTAATCGGGCGCGATCGCATTGAAAATGCGCCGGCTCTCCTCAAGCGTGTCCGCGAGGGTGCCGTCGAAATCGAAGATGATCGTGCGGTAGGCCATGGAGGCGAGGCAAAGAACCGTGATCTTCCCGGCAACGCCAAGGAAGAAATCGTCCGAGGGCGGTTAGAGGGTCGGCAGCGGCAGATTGGGATGGATGTCCTCGTCCAACGGGGACTCCTGTCCCGCGAAATGATGCAGCAGGCCCGCAAAGCCGATCATCGCGGCATTGTCGGTGCATAGCCCGGGTTCGGCGGTGAGGAACCGGATGCCGTCGGCATCGCAGCGCTTCTGGAAGGCGTTTCGGAGTGTCCGATTGAGCGACACACCGCCGGAGAGCGCGATCGTATCGCGACCCCGACCCCGCGCGGCCCTCACGGTTTTGGCGACCAGGACGTCGATCACCGCCTGCTGGAACGATGCGCAGAGGTCCGGCAGATCCTCCGTCTTCGGCTGGCCGGTCTCGGGATTGCGGTCGGTCAGGGTGTAGAGCACCGCCGTTTTCAGCCCGGCGAAGGAGAAATCGAGGCTCTTGTCCTTCATCATCGAGCGGGGGAACTCGAAGGCCTCCGGATTTCCGCCCATCGCGGTCTTCTCGATCTCGGGCCCGCCGGGATAGGGCAGCCCGAGCATCTTCGCGACCTTGTCGAAGGCCTCGCCGGCGGCGTCGTCGAGGGTCGAGCCGAGTTTGCGGTAGCGGCCGGGCATCTCGACATCGAGCAGCAGCGTGTGGCCACCAGATACGATCAGCGCGACATGGGGAGGAACCTCTCCCAGTCCTACGAAGGGAGAGAGCAGGTGGCCCTCGAGGTGGTTGATGGCGAGGAACGGTCGCCCGGTGGAAACAGCGAGCGCCTTGGCGGCGGTCGAGCCGATCAGGAGGGATGAGGACAACCCCGGGCCGGAGGTGGCGGCGAAGGCGTCGATCGAACAGAGATCCGTGTCAGCATTCCGCAGGGCGGTCTCGACCAGCGGCCGGAGGTGCAGCGAGTGGTTGCGTGAGGCGAGTTCCGGAACCACGCCGCCGTACTGCCGGTGAAGCTCGATCTGGCTGGCGATCTCGGAGGAAAGGATTCTTGCCGGTTGGCCCGGCTCGCCCGACAGGATCGCGACGGCGGTTTCGTCGCAGGAGCTTTCGATGGCAAGAAGCGTCGGCACGGGCCGCCGGTGTGGCGGATCCGGCTTGAATTGGCAAGTGGCTGGTGGAAAGAGACCCGGGATCGGTCGCGTAGGGCGGCGATCCAAATCTACGAACCCACCCCTTCCCGCGACATGCCTGACACCATCGACCGCCGCCGCTTCGTCCGTATCATCGGAGGCCTTGCCTTCACCGCCGCCACCGCACCGCGCTACGGATTCGGTGCCGAAGGAAAAGGGTCGGCGGGTGTTCTCGTCGAAGCCTGTGGTTTCGACGAACCCGGCGGCTGGGTGATCGATACCCAGTTCTACCAGCAGATGGGCGGCTCGTTTCTGCTGGCCCACGGGATGGGCAAGCCGGTTGCCAATGCCAAGACGAAGTTCAAGCTGCCGGAAGGTGGGAAGTGGTACGTCTGGGTAAGGACGCGCGACTGGTGCCCTGGGGAGTGGGAGGCCCCGGGCCGGTTCCGAGTCAAGGTCGACGGCAAGGCGCTCGAGCCGGTTTTCGGGACCGAGGAAGGCTGGGCATGGCAGGCGGGCGGCGCGATCGAGGTGGACGCCGCGGGCGAACACGCCTTGGAGCTTGAGGACCTGACCGGTTTCGACGGCCGCTGCGACGCGGTGTTTTTCACCCGTGAGGAGAAGCCGGAGCTGCCGAATATGGATCTGCCGGAGCTCGCGGCCTGGAAGGATCGGCTGAGTGGTCGCACCGGCCAGGTGATTGAGGAGGATGAATTCGACGTCGTGATTGTCGGTGCCGGCATGTCCGGTTGCGGTGCCGCTCTGGCGGCGAGGACGCAAGGGCTTCGCGTCGCCCTGATCCAGGACCGCCCGATGCTCGGCGGCAATGCCAGCGCCGAGATCCGGGTGCACACCATCGGAATCCACGGCAAGGGCGCGGGGCTCCTGAAGAAGATCGACACCGAGCATTACCCGAACGGCGACGCCAAGGCGAAGCTCGACCAGGACAAGCGCGAGCGCACGATGAAGGAGTCGGGCGTCGAGATTTTCGCCCATCACATTGCGATCGGGCTCGGACAGGAGGGTGAGCGCATCACCAGTGTCGAGGCCCGCGAGGTGACAAGTGGGCAGATCCGTCGCTTCAAGGCGCCCGTGTTCATCGACGCCACCGGTGACGGTTGGCTCGGCTTCTGGGCCGGGGCGGAGTACCGTGAAGGTCGCGAGGCGAGCAGCGAGTTCGATGAGGGCTGGGACAAGCACGGCGACCTCTGGAGTCCGGAGAAGCCGGATGCCAAGGTGATGGGCACCAGCGTTTTGTGGAATTCGACGAAGGGGACGACCCCCTCGCGTTTCCCGGAAGTGCCGTGGGCGATGCCGGTCGCGGGCAAGCACGCGGCGATCAACGGCGAGTGGTACTGGGAGTATTCATCGCCCGACCTCGATCAGGTCAAGGATGCCGAGCGGATCCGCGACCACATGCTGCGCGCGATCTTCGGGTCGTTCGCCAATGCCAAGAAGCAGCCGAAGAACGCGACGGTCGCGCTCGAGTGGGTCGCCTACGTCGGCGGCAAACGCGAGTCGCGCCGTCTGATGGGCGACTATGTTTACACGATGAAGGATGCGACGGAGCGCCGGACCTTCGAAGACGTGGTGGTCGAGGAGAAGCGGGAGTTGGACACCCACTACCAGCTGAAGGAGACCGGTGCCCCGACCGACTTCCTGTCCAAGGCGATCTTCCGCAAGACTGGTGGACTCTACTACATCCCGTTCCGCTGTTTCTATTCGAAGAACATTCCGAACCTGATGATGGCGGGACGTTGCTTCAGTTGCTCGCACATCGGGCTGTCGGGCCCGCGCGTCATGCTGACCTGCGGCCAGATGGGTCTCGCGACCGGCTATGCGGCGGCGCTTTGCAAGAAACACGGCGCGCTGCCGCGGGAGGTCGGTGAAAAACATGTCGCCGAGCTCAAGAAGCTGGTTGGCTACGAAGCGTGATGCGCCACTGGGTCAACTTCGGCCTGCTCTTCAGTTTCCTCACGCTGATGGTTAGCGGCGTGATGGCGTTCACGCGTCCGTTCTCGATCGCGACGACCCGGGTTCACGTCTTCTTCGGGTTCCTCACAATCGTCCTCGTCGTCCTGCATCTCGTTTCCCGGACCCGCTACTTTTCCGGCAAGCTTAAGGGCAAGCAGTCGTCGAGGGGGATGGTCGCGCTGGTCGCGGCGTCGGCCTGCGGGCTGGCCGCGCTCGCGGTGGGTGGAGTCTGGCCGTCGAAGCAGGTCATCGATGCCGGCTACGAGGCGCGTCATCGCGCCGAGATCGTCCGGTCTTCCCCGATGGCCGGTTTCCTCGAAACCGAGGACACGGAGCGCTTCGTCGCCCGCGAACCGGCCGAGCCCGGGTCCGCGGCGGTCTCATTGCTGGTGCGTTTCCGTGATGGCCTGGAGCAGGCGCCGGCGGTCGCTGTGTGGGCGGAGACGACGACCGGGACAATGATCGAGACACTCTACCTCGACGAGTCGCTGGCCTACGGAGAAGAGGTGGAGTGGCAGGGGGTCAAGACACGCCGTCACCGGGTCCTGCCGATCTGGCGTCATCGCTACACGATGGTTTCCGGAATCGATCCGAATGGAGAGGTCGATGCCTTCACCGGCTCGACGCCTTCGCATTCGTTCAGCCTCGACAAGTATCTCAAGCTCGCCGAGGGCGAGGAGATGGTGATCTGCGTGGAGGTCAATGCGGCGGGTGACAGCAACGAGGCGTTTCCTAATTCGGAGGTGGGCCAGCCTTCGCTACTATACACGGCGTATCTCAAGCCGGAGGAGGGTGCGGCGTATGCCTTGCTCGAATTGACGGCACACGGTGGCGAGGCGGAGAAGGGTGGAACGCTTGCCTATGATTTCGAGGGCATCGACAGTGCCAAGCGCCTCGTCGATCTGTTGCTGGTGAAGGTCGCTCCAGCGGCGGAATGAAGGCGGCGTTTGTTTTCCCGGTGGCGTTGCTGCTTCTCACCGCCTGTCGGGACCCTGAGCGCGTCCGTGTGCTGACCGGTGAGGCGATGGGGACGACCTACCGGATCAAGTATGTCGGTGATGCCGAGTTCGATGTCTCCCGGATCGAAGTGTTGTGCGACGGCTTGGATCGCGATCTCTCGACCTGGCGCGATGACAGTTGGGTCTCCCGATTCAACGCCGCGGCGGCCGGGTCCGGCCATGAAATGCCCGACTCGGTCGCGGAGTTGCTGGAGCTTTCCTCCCGGTTGTCGGAAGAGACCGAAGGACGCTTCGATCCGACCATCGGAGCGCTCGTGAAGCTGTGGGGATTCGGACCAAACCGGCGCGAAGGATGGGAGAAACCCACGCAGGAGGAGGTCGATGCGGCCCTTGGCGCCTGCGGGTTTCGAAATCTCGTGATCGAAGGGGCAAGGGTCGCGAAGCGGAACGGGGATCTGATGCTGGATTTCTCCGCGATCGCGAAAGGCTACACGGTCGACCGGATGGCCGATCTGTTCCGTGATTCGGGCTATCGGAACTTCGTCGTCGAGTTCGGCGGGGAGATCTATGCCAGCGGGGCTGCGCCGGGAGCGGAGGGCTGGGTCGTCGGTGGGGGATCGCTGGAATCCGGGATCGTTCTAACGGACGAGGCGGTCGCCACCAGTGGATCGGAGCATCAGAGCCGCGGGTTCTGGTCACACATCATCAACCCCCGAACCGGCTGGGCGTTGCCGCCCGGGGAACCGGTGACCGTGAGAGCGGAGTCGTGTGCCAGGGCGGACGCGCTGGCGACGGCAGGATTTGTGGCCGAGGCCGAAGCCGACGTCACTCGCTTTCAAGAAGAGCGTCGATAGCCTTCTCGACGTTGCCGTTGCCGCAGTCGGCGAGCAGGACTTTGCCGTCGCGGCCGATGATATAGTAGTCGGGGAATCCGTTCACGGCATAGGCCTTCGCGGCCGCTCCGTCGGTGTCGACCGCGACCGGATACTGGATCTTCTTCGACTCGACCATCGCCTTCATCTTTTCGGCGCCGCGGGGATGGCACACGCCGATGATCACGACGTCATCGCCATACTTCTCCATCATCTCGTTGGTGTGGGGAATGCTCGCGATGCACGGGCCGCACCACGTCGCCCAGAAGTCGAGCACCACCACCTTGCCCTTGAGGTCGGCGAGGGTCTTGGCGTCGGAGTTGATCCAGTTGTCGAGCGAGATCTCCGGCGCCGGATTGTCCTGAATCTTGGCGAGCCGCTCGCGGAGCTTGGCGTCGCCTTCACCGAATTTCGAGAGATCGGCGGCTTGGGCCAGACCGAGGGAGACGAGCACGAGGGAGGTGAGGATTGTTTTCATGAGGTGGAGCCTCGCGGAATGATCCGCGGTCCGCCAGTTGGAAATGGATTCCGGGCTGCGGTTCGCGTGGCTTTGGCTCCGGGGCGAGCTGAAGCTCGCGGTCCGTCCCGGCGGATCATTGCATCCCGGGCGCTGCGAGAGCCGCCTCGATCACCGGGTCAGTCCAATCCTCGAGTTTGGCGGCCTCGTCCGGCGTCAGCGCGTCCCGCCGAAACGAAAGCGCGGTCTTTTCCCGCAGGTCGTCATCGATTTCCACCTCGATGTCCGGAGTGATTCCGGTCAGGTGAGGGGTCCGGCCGCTAGGCGTGTGGTAGGTGGCGATCGTAAGGCGCAGGGCGGTGCCACCACCCATAGGGATGATGTTCTGGACCGAGCCCTTGCCGTAGGAAACTTCGCCGACGACGGTCGCACGCTTGAGGTCCTGGAGCGCGCCCGAGGTGAGTTCCGAAGCCGAAGCCGACATCCGGTCGATCAGGACGGCCATCGGATACTCCCGCTTCCGGCGCTGGCGTTCCGGAGTCTTCAGCGGATCGCTTTCGCCCTCTCGGCCGCGGGTGGTCACCACCGCGGTCTCGGGCGGAAGAAAGTAGCCGAGGATCTTCACGGTGGCGGGAAGTGAGCCGCCGGGATTTCCACGGAGGTCGAGGATCAGGCGCTTCATGCCGGCGTCTTCGAGTTCGTCGAGCGCTGCTTCGATCTCACGCGGTGAGGCATCGGTGAAGGATGAGAGCCGGATGTAGCCGGCGTCCGTGTCTTCGAGGATCCGCGAATCGGTCACTGCCCGTTGGTCGACCGCGCGGTGGACGAGTTTGATTTCCACGGGCTTGGGTTCGGCCGGCGACTTGAGCTTGAGGGTGACTGGTTTTCCCGCCTCGCCGGAGAGCCACGAAAGCATCAGCGGGAGGCCGACATCCTTCGTCGCCCGGCCGTCGACTTCCAACAGCGACGAGCCCGGAAGCAGATCGGCGGAGGCGGAGCCCGGGAGGACGTTGGCGATGTAGGGACCGTCGTCGCGCCACCCGAGAGTCAGTCCCAGCGATGCCACGTGGGGATCGAGATCCGGGTGGCTTTTCATCATCGCGGCCATCTCCGGGTGGATGAATGACGAGTGCGGATCAAGTGACGCCAGCATGCCTTCGAGCGCGTGGTTCACGAGACGTTCGTAGGCCAGTCTGTCGACATCAGGGTGGCGCTGGCGGACTTGCTCGAGGACTTCGACAAAGCGCTCGATCGCCGGGTAGGCGGCTTCGTCAGGGTCGGGCGGAGTCGGTTGTCCCGGAGCGACGGTGGGGACGAGGGCGAGAAGCAGCAGGAAAGGGCGCACGGATGGAGTCTAGAGGGGGAGCGGCGGCTGTGAATGCGGAAAATGCGGGCTGGTGGCCCCGTGGACCCCGTAAACGGGGAACTACATACCCTTGGAGCCGACTCGTGGGGTTTGTAGCTCCCCCTTCAGGGGGTATTCCGGTCGACTGGCGAGGTCAGCGCATCGACGATGGTCCGCGCGATCTCGGTGCCGGAGTAGTCACGGTGATTCCGCTCCCAGCCCTTCTTGGCGATGGCCACCCGCGAGCTACGGTCGTTGGCGTAGTGACGGATCCTCTCCGCGAGTTCATCGATGCCGTCGTAGTAGACGATCTCGTCTTCTCCGTAGAGCGTCTCAAGCCCCGCGCCGCGCGAGGTGAGCGTCAGGATCCCGTTGCCCATCAGCTCGGCGATCCTGGACGATGAGTAGAGCTCGACGTCGTTCCTCCGGCTCAGATTGAGCGCCATCTTCGAGCGACGGATGATCTGCTCCTTTTCCCACCCCATGATGAGCGGCTGGTCGAGGCAGCCATAGTAGCCGACATCGAGTCCGGTGAGCCGGTCGCGCAGATCGCTCAGGAACGCCCGGCGCTCCGGCTGTCCTTTGTCGCGACCGAAGAACAACAGGTCGTGCACGAACTCCCCTTCGGGAGTTTCGAACGCCCGATGGCACTCGATTCCCGCGTCGACCGCGCTCGGGATGAAACGGGCGGGGCAATTCGGAGTGGCGAAGGATTCCAGCAAGGGGCCGCCGGTGGAGCAGAAGAGTCCGTCGAGCAAAGGCGCCCGTTCGCGGAGGTGTCGGGTCGGTTCCTCGTCCCAGAGCGGGTCGACATACCAGAGCCCGATCCGGATCTCAGGCAGCGCTTCCCGGATCTGTCGCAGCGTATCGGCGGAGATCCACTGGGCGTGGCCGAGGATCAGGAGGTCGGGGTGGATATTGATGCAGGTCTCGACCAGCGCCTTGTTGGTCTTGCCCTTGCCGAACGACTTGCTGCCCGTCGGCGAAAACATCCTGGCGCGGTCGTTGATCGAGAACGGGTAGACGAAATGCCCGAGCCGGACCAGACCGTGATGGATCTTCTGGTCCTGATTCCAAAGGTGCGCCCCATCCTTGTCGAACTGGAGGTTGCAGGCGTGGACGATGCGCATGGCGAAGGCTAGGCCTCCGAGGTTCGAAGTTCCAAGGGTCAAGTGCCGTGCGGGGCCCGAACTTGGAACTTGGAACTTGGAACTTCCATCCCGGAGCCTTGAAATCGGCCCGTGTTCAGGGTTTGTCATGTGCTGGCCAGCGTCGGGGAAAAGGGCGGTCTGGAGAAGAACGTGATCGAGCTCGCCAACCGCCAGGCCTCGCTCGGTCACGAGGTCAGCGCGGTCGCCGATGAAACGATGCGTCCCCACTTTTCGAAGGCCGTGAGGTTCATCGCCCATCCGATGCGTGCCGGGCGCCTCAACCCCTTGAACCGCGCCGCGCTGTTGAAGCGCATCCTCTCGACCCGCGCGCAAATCGTCCATGCCCATGCCAACAAGGCCGGGGCATTGGTGCGGTCGATCCGGAAAGGGCTCGGACGAATGAAGCGGGTGGCCACGGTGCAGAACATCAAGCGCAGCTCGAGGCCGTTCCGCGACTACCACGCGGTGATCACCGCCTCGGCCCAGGTGCGCGACTCGCTCGGTGGGATCGATGCCACCGTGATCTGGAATTCCATCGAGCCGCCGCCGCCCGGAACCAAGGAGGCCGCGTTGGCGACCGATCCTCCGTTCCTCGGCGAAGGTGAGCCGGTTTTCTGCACGGTCGGACGGCTCGTGCCGGCGAAAGGGATGGATCTGCTGCTTGAGGCGATGGCCAAGGTGCCGGGCTTCAAACTCTGGTTGGTGGGTGAGGGGAGCCAACGGAAGGAACTGCAGGCGATTATCAAACGCTATGAGCTTGAGGAGCGCGTGTGGATGGCGGGGCATCGGGACGATGCGGTGGGGCTGATGGGATGCTCCGATCTTTTCGTCGTGGCATCGCGCAACGAGGGTGGACCTTACACACTGGCCGAGGCGCTGCACATGAAGGTGCCGTGCATTTCCACCCGGGTGGGATTCGCGCCGGAGTTCCTGCCCGACGAGGCGCTGATGGAAACGCACTCGGTGGACGAGTTGGAGCGCGGGTTGCAGCTGGCTCTCGACGATCCGGAAGGTCTGCGCCAGCACCTGCAGGCCTCCTTCGATCTGGTGGCGAAGGAGGTCACGCTAAACGCCATGACTCACAAGGTGCTGCGCGTCTACGAACGGATCACCGGCTGACCGTTTCGGGGTTCCCGGCGTGTTCGCATCCGGACTTGCCGGGGGCGGGTTAGGCGGGGAGGCTTTCCGCCACCGCATGAAGCGCTTCTATCCATACTTCGCCTACCTCGCCGAGGCGAAGGGCCGGTTTCTGGCCGGTATTCTGTCCGGGCTGCTCTTCGCGGCCTTCAGCGGCTTCGGGATGCCGTTCATGGTGGAGAAGGTCTTCCCGGTCATTTTCGGTTCCAGGCCTGAGATCGAGGCGGTGATCGACCGCTTGGTTGAGGCGGAAGGTCCGGAGGAGGCGGACCGGCTGCTGCAGGAGGCCTTCCCGGGGGACATGAAGAGCCGTGAGGAGACCGCGCAGGTCCAGCTCTGGTTCAACGAGAAATTCGGCGACGACAAGGGGCGCACCGCGATGCTGGTCGCCGCTGCCATGCTGGTCCCGATCACGGCACTGCTGCGGGGGATGGCGGGCTTCTTCAATGTCTACTGGATCACTTCGGCGGGTCTCCACGTGCTGCGACGCATCCAGCAGTCGGTTTTCGACAAGCTCCAGCGCCTGCCGCTCGGATTCTTCAGCGGGCGGCAAACCGGAGATCTCATCGCTCGCGTCAACGGCGACTCGGGAATTCTCCAAGGAGTCGTAACAACCATTTCAAACGATCTTATCAAACAGCCGTTCACTCTGCTGTTTGCATTGGGTTATCTGGTCTACAAAAGCATTGAGAATCAGAGCGCTTTCTTTGTTCTGCTCTGCCTTTTGACGATTCCCATCGCGGTGCTTCCAATACGCGTTTTAGGCAAACGTTTGATGCGTCGCGCGGGCAACATGCAGAAGGAAGCGGGCAACAACACCGCGATCCTCGCCGAGACTTTGGGTGCCACGCGGGAGGTTCGTGCCTTCAATTTGGAGGACATGCTGGCGAAGCGCTTCCTCGACGGAGTCGCCCGCTGGACCCATCTGCACCTCAAGGTGGTCAAGTATCGCTACTTCGTCCCGCCGATCATCGAAATGCTCGCCGCCGGTGCGGTGGCGGCGGCGCTGACCTTCGGCTCGGTTCAGGGAATGACCTTGGAGCAGTTCCTGCCCCTCGTGATCGCGCTCTACATGTGCTACGACCCGATCAAGAAGCTCGGCGAGGTGCACAACCGGCTCAAGCAGGGTGAGGCATCGCTTGACCGGCTCGAGGTGATCCTGAATGCCGAGGAAGGTGTTACCGATCCGCCGGATCCGGTGAGGATCCAGAAGGTGAAGGGGGAGATCCGTTTCGAGGGAGTTAACTTCGCCTATGGCAAGGCACCGGCATTGAAGGAGGTTGATACGGTGATTCCCGCGGGCCAGATCGTGGCGCTCGTGGGTCCGTCCGGTGCGGGCAAGACGACCTTCGCTTCGATGATTCCGCGCTTCTACGATCCGGTCGATGGAATCATCCGGCTCGACGGGGTCGATCTGAAGACTCTGCGGCTGAAGGAGCTGCGCGACTTCATCACGCTGGTGCCGCAGGAGGCCGTGTTGTTCTCGGGAACCATTGAGGAGAACATCCGGCTCGGGCGCTTGTCCGCGAGTCGTGAGGAAATCGAGCAGGCGGCCCGGTTGGCGAACGCGCATGACTTCATCAGCGGCTTCTCGGATGGCTACGCGACGCAGGTCGGTGAGCGTGGTGCTCAGCTATCGGGCGGACAGAAGCAGCGGATTTCGATCGCGCGTGCGTTTCTGAAGAACGCTCCGGTGCTGATTCTCGATGAGGCGACCGCGGCGCTCGACGGTGACAGCGAGTCGCAGATTCAGAAGGAGCTCGCGGATCTGGCGAAGGGGCGCACGACGCTGATCATCGCCCACCGCTTCAGCACGATCCGGATTGCCGATCGGATCCTGGTGTTCGAGAAGGGGCGGATCGTGGGTGACGGGACGTTTGAGGAGCTGGAGCAAGGCCACGACCTGTTCCGGAGCTTGCTGGAGAACCAGCGGCATTGAGGGGATCGGTTTCCTTCGCAGCGAGTAGCGCGAAGGATGGTTCGGCAGGGGGCTCAAGCGCTGGTGACGCTTGGCGACTTACGGCACCTGGAAGGTGCCGCTCCTTGCGGCGCTTTCGAGTTCGCTGGCCAACCAGGATTCGAAGGCGGGGTGATCGTCGAGACGGTACTGGTGGGCACGAAAGCCGAGTCGCCGGCCAGTTTCGATGTTGGCCGGGAGGTCGTCGATGTAGAGGGTTTCCGCGGGCTCGAGGTCATGGTTGGCGATCGCCTGCCGGTAGATTGACTCCTCCGGTTTCATCGAGTTCGCCTCGAAGGAATACGTGCCGGCTTCGAAGCGGGCGAAGATCTCGTAGTTCTCCAGCATCCAGGGGGTGTGGATTGCGTTGGTGTTGGAGAAAAGAAGGAGACGGTGTCCGGCTTCCGAGAGGCGCTCGATTTCCGCCCACATGGGGCGGTTGGGCGTGAAGATGTCGCGCCACGCATGTTCGAACGCTTCGCGCGTCACGTCGGGGCCGAGGGCGGCAAGGGCCTGGTCGATGTAGTCGTCGAGCGGAATATCACCGCGCTCGAAAGCGTCCTTGTCGCCGAGCAGTTCGTGAAGGTTCTCGGCCGGGACGCCGGGGGAAAGCAGGCGGGCGAGCGAGGTCTCGAAGTCGAAGTCGAGAATGACTTTGCCAATGTCGAACAGAAAGGTCACGGGGCATCGATCGGGGATGAGGGATCATTGATCAATGCCCGATGTTTCGTGATCGATGGTTCCGAGGATGTAGTGCGCCGAGGTGAGGGCGCCGGCGTTGCGGCCATGACGCGAGAGGGCGGACTTCATGCGGCGCCAGCCTGCGGCGCCGTCGGCGAGCATCTCGGCGGTCTGGCGGGCGATGGCGTCGGGGCCTGCCGCCAGGCTGCCGCCACCGATGCGCTTGAGGAGTTCGAGGTTTCCCTCCTCCTGTCCGGGAACGAGGTGGTGGACGAGCATCGGGCAACAGGCGGCGATGGCTTCATGCACTGTGGCCCCGCCGGCCTTGCCGATGACAAGGTGGTGGCTGGCAAGGAGTTGCGGGACCTTGCGGGTCCAGCCTTTGATCCGGACGCGGCCCGGGAAGCGCTCCTTGATTTCGTGGGCGCGCTGATAGAGGAGCCTGACGTTTTTCCCGAGCACGATCGTGACGCGGGTGTCCGGATGGGCATTGAGCACTGCCTTGGTGATGCGGCGGACGTGGGGTAGCTTTGGGGTGGCGAAGTAGAGGACGTCGAAAGGCGAAACCGGGGCGTCGGAGCGCAGCGGGCTGAGTCGGGAGAAGTCCGGGTTCACCGCGAAGCCGGTCTCGACGATCCGGTCGGCGGGAAGGCCGTGATCGATCATCGACTGGCGGGTGAACTCGTCGGTCACCAGCCAGCGGGTTTCGGGGGCATCGAGCCACGCGGAATTCACCTCGATGGAGTCGGTAACCACGGTGAACACCGGCACCGGTTCGCCCGACTCGGCAAAGATGCGCTCAAGGAAATACGGGTAGAGCGGGTAGGTGCTGACGACGGCATGCGGTTGGAAGTCGCGGATCAGGTCGGCGAGGAAGCGTTCCGGCTGGCGCATCAGCGGGATCCGCTGCCGGGAGAAGTCGACCTTGCCCGTCGTTTCGTAGATCTGGTGCCAGAGTTTCGGCGAGTAGGTTGTGACCAGCCGGTAGGCCTTGCTCAGGGTGCCGGTGGCTCGCGGGACGGCGAGCATGCAGGGGTCGGCGACCTTGGTTTCCGCGCCAAGTTCGTCCAAGGCGAGGGACAGATTCCGGGCGGCGCTGTTGTGTCCTTCTCCGAAGGCGGCGGTGACGATCAGGATCCGGGGAGGCATGCGGCGCGGAAGTTCATCGTTTTTAGGGCGGAGGACGGGATTGCGTCGAACCGCAAATGGGGTTTTTGTGGGCAGGCGTGTCCAAGGACGACGATACAGCGGACCAGCATCTGCGGGTGATCGAGGAGAAGGTTTCCTCGGAGGAGGTGCTGCGCCTCGGAAAGGACGAGGAGCCCGCAAGATCCGTGGCGCGGTTGCCGGTGGCTCCCGCTCCGGAGATGCCGACCCGGCTGGCGGGCGCGGACCCTGATCTGGAGCGGCGCTCGCACGAGCCGGACATCGACGCGATCCTCGACGAGGCGGACACGGTGGTGGATCCCGAAGAGGATTGGAAAACGGCCACCCGCAAGCCGGTGCCGTACGGCTGGTTTGTTCTGATCGTGCTTTTTCTGGCGGTAGCCGTGGTGGTCTCTGTCGCAATTCTCTCCAAACCGGAGGAGAGGGTCACGGAGATCTCGAAGAAGGCCGCGACCGATCGTCTCGAGGAGGAGGAGGCGGAGACGGCCGAGGCCGTTCGATTGGTTGAGTCGGCAGAGCGTTTGTTGGCGGCCTACCTGCGGGCCGACACGGTTGAGGCGCTGCTGCCGCTGGTGCGTGATCGGGAGCGGGTCGAACCACTGATCCGGAACTGGTATCGCGATCGGGGCTTGGTTTCCCGCGAGTTTGCAAGCCTGAGAAACTTCAGTCCCTATGTGATCGACGGCCGAACCTTTTGGCGGGCTTCATCGGAAGTCTCCTCCGGGTCCACCTCGATCCCCATCGTGCAATTGCTTTTGGAAGAGTATCCGAACGGAGAGTTGAAAGTGGACTGGGAGACCTCGGTTTGCTACCAGCCGATGGATTGGGATGAGTATGTCCTCGATCGCCCCGAGGGAGATTTGATGGCCTTTCGGGTGTATCTCAATCCGGACATCGCGGGGCTCTACAGTCACGAATATGCGGACGAATCGAACTGGCGGGGCTTCAATCTGACCGCCTTGGATTCGGACGAGTATCTCGTCGGGTACGTCGAGCGCGGCAGTGCCTTGGAAGGCGAGTTGCTGGATCTATGGTTTGAAAACCGGCGGAATCCGGTGGCCTTGCAGCTGGAGTTGCTGCGTCCGGAGGGGAGTCTTTCTCCACGGGGGGTGAGGATCGAGACGCTCTTGAGCAAGCACTGGCTGGTCTCGGGCGGTTCCCCGACCGATCGCTTGAACCCTTGACCGGTGCCTGCCACGTTCCCGCCGTCGTGAGCGGAGCGGAAGTCATACCCAAGCCGCGTGGCCGTCTCGGAGCCGCGCTGGGGATCGGCGTGTTCCTCGCCTATCAGTATGGCCACGCGCTGTGGCGTCTGGCGAACGGTTCGGGAAGCATGGACAGCAAGTTCAGTCGCGTGGCGATCGACGATTACCGCAGTTACCTGATCGGTCAGAACCTGATGGTGCTCATCGCTTATGTTCTGGTCGGAATGGCTGCATGGCTGCTCCTGATGCCGTTGGTCGACCGGGTGCGCAACCGATGGAAAAGCGGTTGGTCTGCGTTCGGAGCGGGCTTGGTCGGTGCGTCCCTCTTGCACGGGTATTTCATGTTCCGGCTCGTCCACTCGCGACCCTACTTTACCGGAGACGCGGCGTTCGGGAGCTGGTACTACGGAGTGCTCGAGCTTCCGCCCGTTTCGTGGAGACCGTTGGTGAACGGGCTTCTGTTCGACGCCCTGCCATGGGCCATGTTGTTGGGGGTGATCTTCTGGTGGTTCAGCCGGATGGGCAATCGCGGGCGGCTTGCTGTCGGGTCCATGATCATCGCGTTGGCTGTTACCGGGTTCGTCAACGAGAGAGGCTGGCGTGCGGCCGCATCGGCGACGGCGACGAGTGAGGGCCAGCCGCCGAATGTGATCATCATCGGTTCTGATTCCCTGCGCGGAGATCGACTGGGTTATGCGGGATATCGGCCGGGGCGGACTGACGGCCCGGCAGCGGCCGGTGTGTCACCGGAGATCGACACGTGGTCGGAGAGCGCGGCGGTATTCGAGGTTTGCCGGACACCGATCGGATCGACTCTCGAGTCCGGTGTTTCGGTGATGTCCTCGACCTATCCGCATACCCACGGACTGCGGCAGATGTTCGCCAGCCGTGAGCAGATCGAGGCGGTTAGGGACGGAGTTACGCCGATTGCCTCGCTACTGAGCCAACGGGGCTATGACACCGCCGCGATTGGTGACTGGTGTGCCGGCTTTTACGAACTGACCCCGCTCGGATTTGAGGACATCGATGTCTCCAGTTTCGACAGCTTCCAGATTTACGTCAGCCAGGCCGTGGTCATGGCGCACTTCGTCGTGCCTCTGTATTTCGACAACGCGCTTGGCTACCATCTGTTTCCTCAGATCCGCTCGTTCGCGCAATTTGTGACTCCGGAAGTGGTGACGCGTCGGGTCGAGGAACGGATCCGTAGCCAGGCTTCGAGCGGGAGGCCGTTCTTCTGGTCCGTTTTCTACTCGTGCAACCATCTCCCGTATCGGGCGGCCGAGCCATACTGTCGAATGTTCGGGGACCCCGACTATCGTGGACCGAATGCGACCGGGGTCGACTTCGACATCGATGCGTTCATCGGCGGCACCGATGTCGAGTCGAAGTGGTCGGCGCTGCCCGAGAAGGAGGCGAAGCAGATCCGGGCGCTGTATGACGGATGCACGCGCCAGTTCGACCATTGTTTCGGCCGGATCATCGATTCGCTGGAGGAAAACGGTTTGCTCGAGAACACGATCGTGGTGCTCACGGCCGATCACGGCGATGATCTCTACGAGCCGGGAGTGACCCTCGGGCACGGACTCGGATTCAATGGCGCCGATGCGTCGTATCACGTTCCTTTGGCAATCCGTGTGCCTGGAAACGATGGCCAACGGTTCGACGAGCAGGTTAGGACGATCGATCTGGCTCCGACTTTGGCCGGGTTGCTCGATGTCCCGATTCCGGAAGAATGGGAGGGGCGCAGCCTGAAGCCTTGGCTGGATGACCCGGAGGCTGCGGCGGACCGGGCCTATTACGGCGAAACCCAGTTCCCGTTCATCCATTTCAAGGTCCCGGGAGTCGATCGCCCTGAGCTTCCTCCGATGGACGGCCTGACCCGGGTGGCCCCGGAGTTCAACCATCAGTTCGTACTACGCCCGGAGTACCTCCAGCCGCTGATCGATGCCAAGCAACGTTGTCTCCGGACGCGGGATTGGAAATTGGTTTGCACGCCCGATGTCGATGGGAAGCGGCACTTCGGTCTCTTCCACACACGAACGGATCCGGACAGTCTGGAAGACCTCGCCGAGGAACGGCCGGAGGTCGTGGCGCCGATGCGCAGGGCGTTGGAGGCGTGGATCGATGATCACGCCGAGACGCAGATCGATGGGATTTTTCCGGATGGAGAGCCTGCCGGGCCGGAGCGTTGAGGAAGGAGGGTGATTACGGCGTGGCAGGCGGCCTCGCGGTCGACCGAGGGCGGTCGACCCTACCTTCCTGATGCGCGGTTGGAGCCGCGTGGTCGGGGCTACGACATTCCGAGGGCTTCTCGGGCTGGCGTGACGGGCAGGCCGTGTGCGCTGCCGACCGGTTCGCAGGTCAGTTGGCCGCCGTGGCAGTTGATGCCGCCGATCAGGTCGGGCTGGCGGGTGCAGGCGCCTTGGACTCCCTCGTCGGCAAGCAGGCCGACCCAGCGCTGGGTCACATTGCACAGCGCCTGGGTGGCGGTGCGGGCATAGGCACCGGGCATGTTGGCTACGCAGTAGTGGATGACATCTTCCTCGACGAAAGTCGGGGCGTGGTGAGTTGTCGGCCGGGTGGTCTCGGCGCAGCCGCCCTGATCGACCGCGATGTCGACGAACACACTGCCGGAAGGCATCATGCGGAGCATTTCCCGAGTGATCAGCTTCGGTGCGGCGGCGCCCGGGACGAGCACCGCCCCGATGACGAGATCAACGCGCGGCAGCAGTTCGGCGAGGTTCGTTTCGCTGGAGTAGACGGTGCGCGCGCCATCCATGGTGATGTCGAGGAACCGCATCCGGTCGAAATCGACCTCGAGAATGGTGACGTCGGCGCCGATGCCCGTTGCGACGCGGGCAGCGTTCACGCCCGCGGTGCCGCCGCCGATAACGACGACCCTTCCGGGTGCGACTCCGGGCACTCCGCCGAGGAGAATGCCGCGTCCGCCGGCGTGCTTGGCGAGGTGGTAGGAACCGACGATGGATGACATCCGCCCGGCGATCTCGCTCATCGGCTCAAGCAGGGGCAGCCGGCCTTTGACCTCGACCGTCTCGTAGGCGATCGCGGTGCAGCCGGTCGCAACCAGATCTTCCGTGAGCTTCTTCGATGCCGCGAGGTGCAGGTAGGTGAATAGAATGTGGCGCGGTTCAAGGAGTGCGATTTCCTCAGGCTGCGGTTCTTTGACCTTCACGATCATGTCGGCGCTGCCGAAGACCGCGGCGGCGTCCGGAACCATCGTCGCGCCTTGGGCGACATACTGCTCGTCGGTGTAGCTCGAACCCTCGCCGGACGATTGCTGGACAAAGACTTCGTGGCCGCGTCGGACCAGTTCGCCAACGACTCCGGGGATCATTGCGATCCGCGCCTCCTGAGCCTTGATCTCCTTAGGAATGCCGATTTTCACGACCGGGAGGCTAGCCGCCGATCTCAGTCGCCGTCTTGTCCGAAACCGGGGCGATGCCGACCCTTTCGGGTCAAATGAGTGCTTTCGTCAGCGAACCGTGAACTCGGTCGATCCCGTGAACTTCTCTTCAAGTTTCAGAACGGAACCTTCCTTGGTGACCGGCACATCATGACCGTCGGCGGTCACCTTGTTGCCGCCGATCGCGGGGAGTTCGACCTTGGCTTCGATTCCTTCGGGCAGTTCGAGCCGAAGCCCGAGAACCGCACCACGTTTGCTCCAGTGGACATGGATGGGTCCGTGCGGCGTCGGAACCTTGCCCTTCGTCTCGGTCAGGCCCGACAGGCAGGGACGGATGCGGGTGGTCTTCCACCCCGGGGTCAACGGCTGGGCACCGATGACGTAGCGGGGGAGCAGGTTCGCGGGAGCGGCGCCCCACGCATGGTTCCAATCTTGGTTCGGCTTGTAGCGCTGGTCCCACGCCTCCCAGCTGATGGTAGTGCCGCTCTCGAGCATGTGCCGCCAGCTGCGGTCGCCTTTGGCGAGGATGAGGTCGAGTGCCGCCTTGTCCGCGCCATTCTCGAAGAGCGCTTCCATGAGGTACTGGGCCGCGTAGACCGAGCAGGCCATGCCGCGCTTTTTGAGGTGGGTGGTGACGGTGCCGATGTGTTCTTGCGGGACCAGTCCGAAAGCGAGGGGGAAAAGGCTGGCGTGCGCTGAGGCATGGTCGGTTCCGATGCCGTCGCGATAGACACCGGTCCGCTTGTTGAAGAGCAGTTCGTTGAACCGCTTTCCGGTCTTCTCCGCTCGTTGGCGGTAGGAGTCGGCCTCATCGGTCTTGCCCACGGCGTCGGCGATGTCGGCCATCCTCCGGACGGCAGCGATGTGGAAGGCGTTCACCACGGTGTTGATCTCGCGGAAGACGTAGCCGTCGCGTTCTCCTTTGGGCCAATCGACGATGTCATCCCGCTTCTGCTGGCGGTCATTGCTGGTCACCAATCCGTCCTCGCGGACCCGGTCCATCAGAAGCTTCGACTTCAATGCCTCGTAGCGCGGCTTGAGCCATTCGGCATCTCCGGTGTGCATCCAGTCGGCGTGGGCCATGAAGACCATGTGGGGCGCCCATTCGGTCGGCCACGTCGGGTGCGCCATCAGCCGGTCGTAGGTGTCGCGGGCCATCTGGATGTCGTTGTCGACGGCGTAGTGGCTGAGTTGGTTGAGATAGGCATCAGCCTCGTAGGGGATCCGCTCGCGGTCCCCGTCGACATACACTCCGGCAAAGGTCGTCGCCTTGATCGAGTAGCGGCAAAGCTCCCAGATCCGGTCGAGCGTTTCGTCGGAAGAGTCGAAGGCCGCGGAGTCGTCGTTCCACGTCGAAGCAAATGCCGAGCGCCGGAGGATCTGGTCGGGCTCCAGTTGACCCGGCCAGCCCTCAATCTCCACCCAGCGGAACGGGAGCACCACACCCCAGTCGCTCGGTGTGAGGATCGCGGCCGGCTGCTTGGTGTTGCGGGCGTCCGCGGGCGGCGCGGCGATGAGCGGAGTGCCTCCGGTGAAATCGGTTTCCGCCACGGCGTAGCGGACCGTTCCGGGAGGCTTGCGGTTGATGCGTCCGTTCTCCTCGGCCTCGCCGAAATGCACCTTCAGGCGTCCCTTCGCTCCTTCGGGCGGTGACAGCTCGAGATTGCCAAAGGCCACCTTGCCGAAATCCACAAGAATCACGCCGGGTTCCGGGGTGCTGATTTTGGCCGGCGGTTCTTCGACGAGATGGACGGGAGCTCCGCCGGCGAGTTTGACGATCAGAGCGGCGATTCCGACCCGCGCTGCGGTTTTCATGAGAGGGTTCATTTTCCGTATGGAATAGACAGATTGGGCCCTTTGCACAGGAGGAATCTCCCGACCGTATCATCCGCATTCTCGCGCCTAGAACCGATTCCGATCTCCGACGGAAGGCGGATCATCCCGCGGGTTTGCGTTCGCAGGCACCCAACCCATCGGCAGGAGCGGACTCGAATCCTCGTTGGGCAGTTAGGGGAGTGGAATTCCTTGCGCAGCCGCTGCCGGTCCATAAGCTTTCGCCCGGCGAGGAAATGCCCGTTTAGCTCAGTTGGTAGAGCAGGTGTTTTGTAAACATCAGGTCGCTGGTTCGAATCCGGCAACGGGCTCCATCCTCACTTCGGAACGACCCGAACCCGCTCGGGTTCCTCGGGGCTCTCGGGCTCCTCGCCGTCGATGTTATTGTAGATGAAGCGCTCGTAGGGCTTCATGCTCGCCTGAACCGCCTTCCAGATGCCGTTGTGTTTCACGCCGACGGCGTAGCCCCGGTATTCGCGGAGCTTGCCTCCCTTGAAGTCATAGGTGGTGGAAAACTCCAGGGTGCTGTCCTCGGTGAGCGTGTGCTCGTCCATGGTGTGGAAGCCGACCGCTTTTCCGCCATCGCCGATCCAGACGCAGCGAACGGTCAGCTTGCGGCCGGAGACATTCTTCACCGAGACCTCGATCTTGCGGGCGTCGACGTCAGTGAAGCTGCTGGTTCCGCTCGATTCCACCTTCACCGTTCGAACGTCCAGTTCGACGTCGGGGTAAACGTCGGCGTTCTTGATGTATTCCTGGTCGTCTTCGGAAAGCGACTCGATCGGCAGCTTGTAGCGCTTGCTTTTGACGAGAATCTCGACGTGCGTCTGGTTCTTCTCGACGAGGGTGCCGGTCATCTTGCGGCCCTGGGAATCCGTCCATTCCCGCGGTTTTTCTCCGGCGACGAGCGGAACGACCAAGCCGAGCAGGACAGCGATGAAGCACCTCATGGCCTGCAGTGGAACAGAGGCAGGGAATCGACGCAATCTCCGGATGGCGCCGATTTCGTCGGGAATTGAAGATTCGTCACAATCCGGACTCCCGCGGCGGGGGGCGAGTCGCTAGGGTCCGGCCCGATGACTCCCGGCCGCCTTATGGTGCGCATCGCGCTACCGCTCGTTTTTTCCGCCCAGATGGCGAGTGGGGAAACATGGGAGCAGGATCTCGCAAACGCCTTCTCGGGGCGGCTTTCGGAGATCGATCTTGAGATCGAGAAGGTCGAGGCCGTGCTGCCGGATCTGCCGTCGCTGCCGGTCGATGATCAAGGGGGGACCGGCGGATTCGCCACACTTTATCCGGAGCCGGTTGGGGAGTTTCCGATCAGCCTGATGTGGGAAGGGAGTGAAGCTGTCGACTTCGTCGCGCTGGTCCCGCCACGCCGCTACGGGGTCGAGGGGCTTGAGTCGCAGTATGGGACGCCGGACGCCTTCCGGGTCGAATTGCTCGGACCGGACGGGGAGGTGGTTTCGACGGTTGCGGAGGTCGACCGGGTCTGGGCGCATCCGGTCCGGGACGGGCATCCGTTTGTGTTTCCGCTGCCTTCTCCTGTTGAGGCCTCGGGCATGCGGGTCGTCGCCACCCGCCTCCCGATCGACGGCGAGAAGTTCGTTCACGCGTGGGCCGAGTGGTTCGTCTATGCGGGCGACCGGAATCTTGCTCCGAGCGCGACCGAGGTGATTCCGTCGGAGAAGGACAACGTCCTGACGCCATCGGCGCCGTGGCATTGGAATCGCGAGTTTCTCGCCGACGGGCAGACCCCGCTGGGATTGCCGGAGTTGCCGGCCGGCGAACACCGGAACATCGGCTGGCTTTCGAATGGTCGCGACCGGGCGGACAAAGCGGCATGGCTGGAGCTGGATCTGGGCGAGTCGAAGTCGTTCGATGCCCTGCGGCTCATCCCGGCCAAGCGTCCGACGTCCGACCTTCCCAGCGGGTTCGGATTTCCGCGCGAGCTACGGGTCAGTGTTTCCGAGGAGCGGAGCGGGTCCGGAAGCGGCGCTCCCGCCGGGGATGCTGTCGTGCTTTCGATGCGCAATCCCGGGCACAATCCGGTTGCGGTTCCGCTTGGGGAGCAGACGGGGCGGTACGTCCGGATCGAGGCGACCCAGCTCTGGAAGCCCTTTGACAGCTTTCCCGCATTCTTCGCACTAAGCGAGGTTGAGGTCCTATCCGGTCCCGAGAATCTCGCCCTCGGAGCCGCGGTCCGGTCTCCCGATGGCATGGGAAACGTGATCGCTTCGGGAGCACGTTTTTGGAGCACCGTCAGTCTCTGCGACGGATTCGGACCCGACGGCAAGTTGGTCTCGCCACGGGACTGGCTGGTTGAGCTGGACCGTCGGCTTGCGCTCGAGACCGAGCGGCACGAGTTGCGCGAAGAGGCCGGGGCGATTGTGAATCATTGGCGGCGGATGGGACTCACCGCTTTCGGCCTGATCGGGCTGGCCGGTGCCTTCGCGCTGATCGTGCTGCCGCTGCGCTACCGGGTGCGGGCACGTAAGGAACTGAAAAAGGTCCGCGAGCGGATCGCGGGGGACCTGCACGACGAGGTCGGAAGCAATCTCGGCAGCATCCAGATGTTCGCCGACTTGGCGGAGGGTCGGATCGGGCCAACCAAGGAGCTGAAGCGGATCCAGCGGATCGCCGCCGAGACGGTGAGTGCCGTGCGCGACATCGTTTGGCTACTCCGACCGCAGGGCGGACATCGGATCGGGACGGTCGAGCACATGCGCGAGACCGCCTCGATCATGCTCGAGCCGGTCGAATGGAAGTTCACCGCCAACGAACCCGCGTGGCAGTGCGAGCTTGAGGACGAGGCGAGCCGCCACCTGTTCCTGTTCTTTCGCGAGGCCCTGCACAACATCCTGCGTCACGCCGAGGCATCGGTGGTGACCATGAGGGCGGAGGAGACGGACGGACGCTTCATCTTGAAAATCCGTGACGACGGAAAGGGGATCCCGCCGGAGAAAATGGCGCGTCCTTCAACCTTGCGGGCCTTGCACCAGCGAACCGAGGCACTCGGGGCCAAGCTTGAGGTCGATACCGAACCCGGCAAAGGCACCGGACTCGTTCTGAGCATCCCTCTGGAGAAGCGGCGCCGGAAGTCGCCGACGCCGGGGATTGCGCAACCGGCCGCCGCGGGGTCATGATGCCGCCGTGGCGAGCAAATCCAAAGAAGGCGACAAGCCGATCCGTCTGATCCTGGTCGAGGACCATGCCGACTTCCGCGAGTCGGTTTCGATGGTTCTCGAGCAGCGCGGCTACGAATGTGTCGGAGATTTCTCCACCATGGAGGACGCCCTCGAGGCGATTCGCGGCGGCCTGGAGGCGGATCTGGTGCTTTCCGATCTCGGGCTTCCGGGAATGAGCGGGATCGATGGCATCCGCAAGGTCAGGGAGCTGCTGCCGCTGTCGCAGGTCCTCGTCCTGACGGCATTCACCGACAAGGAGAAGGTCTTCGCCGCGCTCGAGGCCGGCGCGCACGGCTACCTCGTCAAGGCGGGAAGCGCGACGCGCCTGATCGAAACCCTCGAGGAAGTGCTGGCGGGCGGCACGCCGCTCGATCCGAAGATTGCCGGCATGATTCTCTCAAGCTTCCGCAAGCTCAGCCCGATCGCCGATACGGAAACGCTGTCGGCGCGCGAGTGCGAGGTGCTTCAGCTTTCCGCGAAGGGGCTTACGCGCCAGGAAATCGCGGACGAACTGAAGCTGAGCCAGCACTCGGTGACCGAGTATATCCGGCGCAGCTTCGACAAGCTCCACGTCCGGAGTCTGCCTGCGGCGGTAAGCGAGGCGATCCGCCGCGGACTACTGGATCTCTCGTAGGTCCAGTCCTCTACGGCCGGGGTGCGGCATTCAGTCGCACGAAAGAGGCCGGCAGGCCGGGAGCCGGATAGGCGGTGATCGTTCCGCCGCTTTCCGAAAGTCGCGCTTCCGGAACCGGCGTCCATCCGGTGAGATTCGACGACTCTTCGGCAAAAAGGCTCGCATAGCGTATGCCGACCGGGTCGGGGGTCCAGCTCAGGCCGGTCTTCCAATCTCCTGTCAAAGGTGAGGAAAACTGGTCCGGGCGCGTGCCCAAGGTCATCTCGACCAGGTTCGGGAGTCCGTCACGATCATCATCGTCATCCGGGCCGGTCCCCGTGAGCGGATAGCCTGCGGCCCAGTCGAGGTAAGGCT